>CAWBDN010000019.1:0-792864 GCA_963787575.1 uncultured Acidobacteriaceae bacterium | reverse complement strand
GAATTGCCCGCCGGGTGGGCATGGACCACGCTCGGTTACGTTCTTCCGCTGAAATATGGCAAGGGGCTGACGAAATCACAAAGGTCACACGGAAATGTCCCTGTCTATGGATCCAGCGGTATTGTCGGGCGCCACGACGGTGCATTGACGGATCGAGCCACGCTCGTTATCGGCCGGAAAGGCTCCGTCGGCGCTGTGCATCTTTCTCTTGAGCCCTGCTGGCCCATCGACACAGTCTATTACGCCGAAGAACAGTCTACGACGGATCTCAAGTTTTTCCGATATCTGCTAGAGCATCTCGATCTAGCACGACTGGACCGCTCAACCGCAGTGCCAGGATTGACTCTCACCGACTATGAGAAGATTCCGATCGGTCTTCCGCCCCTCCCGGAGCAGCATCGCATCGTCGCCGAAATCGAAAAGCAGTTCACGCGCCTGGAAGCCGCGCAATTGATCCTTAGCAGAGCGGAGCAGAAAACCTGTATTCTGCTTCGGGAATTAGCAGAACCCTGCAGGAGTGCGGCAACTTCGCTGCCACTGCCGTCCATTCCGGATGGATGGCAATGGAAACGGGCGGAGAGTGTGTGTGAGTTCATTACCAAAGGGACAACTCCCGCCAGGCATCACCTCCAAAGGCATGGCGAGGTGCCCTTCATAAAGGTCAATAATCTGACTTTTACGGGCGAACTGAACTTTGAGGCAAATTCGACATTCGTGCCAATCGAGATACATGAAAACGAACTGGCGCGATCGGAGGTAATCCCCGGCGACGTGCTCATGAACATAGTCGGCCCGCCGCTCGGAAAAGTCTCGAGAGTGCCTTCGACACATCCGCGCTGGAATATAAATCAGGCAATCGCCCGATTCCGACCGAAATCCGATTTACTCTCGGAATTCCTGACGATCGCTCTCCGCTCGGCATTTACACTTCGATGGTTGTTGGCAATGACAAAGGCGACAGTGGGACAGGTGAATCTGACCCTGGAGACTTGTCGCGCTATTCCAATTCCCATACCGCCACTTGAGATTCAGAAGGAGATTGCGGACAAAGTTGCCGCTCTTACTTCCGACGTCGAGGCGAGCCGAAGGGCGTTGAATCAAGCGCGAGCGCACGCCGCTCGTCTCCGCCAGGCCATCCTAGCGGAAGCCTTCTCCGGCCAACTCGTGCCGCAAGACCCAAACGACGAACCCGCCAGCGTGCTCCTCGAACGCATTCGCGCCGAGCGCGGAGTGGCACCGAAATCCCGACGCAATTTACGCCGGACTCCTCCAGAAACTATGGCAGGTGCTCTAGAATTTGAATGATGCTGCCTGATCTCGTCCCCACGCGAGTAACCGTGAATCCCGCGGTTCGCTCGGGCCAGCCGATCATACGCGACACACGCATCACCGTCTGGGACATCCTCGGATGGCTCGCGGGCGGTATGTCCGAATCCGATATCCTCAGCGACTACCCCGAGCTCACTTCTGATGACATCAAAGCTGCTCTGCAGTTCGCCTATCAGCTCAAAGACAAAGTCACTCAGTGAAGCTGCTCTTCGACACGAATATCTCGCAAACATCCTGACTTCGCCATCAATCAATGTCCACCCCTTCATCCGCTCTAGTCAACAAACTCTGGAACTACTGCAACATCCTCCGCGATGACGGTCTCTCCTACGGCGATTACGTCGAGCAGCTCACCTTTCTGCTCTTCCTCAAAATGGCGCACGAGCGCACGCTGCCGCCCTACAATCAGCCCTCCATCATTCCGCACGAATACGACTGGCCCAGTCTGATCGAACTCGATGGCATCCCGCTCGAGCACCACTACCGACGCACGCTTGAGACTCTGGGCAAGGAACCCGGCATGCTCCGGACCATTTTTCGCAAGGCGCAAAACAAAATCCAGGACCCGGCCAAACTCAAGCGCCTCATCGCCGATCTGATCGACAAGGAATCCTGGTCCACTCTCGACGCGGACGTCAAAGGCGATATCTATGAAGGCCTGCTGCAGAAGAACGCGGAGGACGTGAAATCCGGCGCGGGACAATACTTCACGCCGCGCCCTCTCATCCGCGCCATTGTGGACGTGATGCAGCCGAAACCGGGCATGACCATCATGGACCCGGCCGCGGGCACAGGCGGTTTCCTCCTCGCCGCGCACGAATACATCAGCCATCACTACGCGCGCGAGATGGACGCCGAGGAAAAACGCTTCCTCAAGCTCGAAGCGCTCCGAGGCGTCGAAATCGTCGATGCCGCCCGCCCGCCTTTGCGCCATGAATCTCTTCCTACACGGAATCGGCGGCGAAGAAAGTCCCATCCGCGTGATCGACAGTCTCGCTGCCAAGGATTCAAGCAACTATGACCTGGTGCTCACCAATCCGCCCTTCGGCAAGAAGTCGAGTATCACCATCATCAACGAAGAAGGCGAGGAGAGCCGCGAGGCTTTAACCGTCTACCGCGACGATTTCTGGGCCACCACCAGTAACAAGCAGCTTAATTTCGTGCAACACGTGGTCAGTCTACTCAAGATGAACGGCCGCGCTGCGGTCGTCGTTCCTGATAACGTTCTGTTCGAAGGCGGCGCCGGCGAGACCATCCGCCGCAAGCTGCTGCATAGCTGCGACGTTCATACGCTTTTGCGCCTGCCAACCGGAGTTTTCTATGCGCAAGGCGTAAAGGCAAACGTCCTCTTCTTCGATCGCAAGCCGGCCAGCGAAACGCCTTGGACGAAATCGCTCTGGATTTACGATCTCCGCACCAATAAGCACTTCACGCTCAAGACAAACTCGTTAAAGCGCAGCGATCTCGATGATTTCGTCGCCTGTTACGACCCGGAAAATCGCTTTGAGCGCAACCCATCCGAGCGCTTCCGCACTTTTAGCTACGACGAACTGCAAAAGCGCGACAAATTGAGCCTCGACATTACCTGGCTCCGCGATGAAAGCCTGGAGGACACCGGCAATCTGCCCGACCCGGCCCTGCTGGCGGCCGAAATCGTCGAAGACTTGCAAGCCGCGCTCGACCAGTTCGCACAGATTGCCGTTGACCTGGCGAAGAGCGGTGGCGAGCCTAGTCCAGGTCGCGCCCGACGATAGCGGGCGGTGCGGAGAGGCTGCTTCACATCGTTTTTTACGGAACAAAATGGGGGGATGTGGGAACGGAGCCGCGCCTTGGCAGGTCCAAGGCGGCGGCCAACTTTACTAATCCCGCGCGAATCGCGCCTTCATCAAACGCGGCAAAGCCTAGCAGCAGTCCCTTCGGGTCGGGGCGCCTCAAAGTAAACCGGTCCAGCGCCGGAGCCTCAACGCCCAGCGTGGCTGCGGCCTTTTCCGCTTCTCTCGAAGTCATCTCATTCTTCAGGAACCCCGCTGTATACAGGCCGGCCCTAACTTTGGAAATCTCGAGCAAACCGTTTAGATATTGGTTCGCTCCATCGATCAGCGCCGCCAGACGGCTGGTGTAAAGATCGCGCATGCGCCTTAGATGCCGCCCGAGATGCCCGCCGGCGATGAAGTCGCAGAGCACCGCCTGGTCAAAGTTGAGATTGCGGAAGTCAGTGCGACAGCGAAACGCCAAAAAATAATCCACTAACGATGGAGGCAAAACCACGTATCCAATGCGCAGCGATGGAAACAATACCTTGCTGAAGGATCCAATGAAGATCACGTTCGAATTCCGGTCAAGGCTTTGCAGAGCGGGCACCGGAAGTCCTTCGAACCGGTATTCGCTGTCGTAATCGTCTTCGATGACAAACGCGCCGGCGCGAGAGGCCCATTTAAGAACACTCATGCGCCGCTTTAGCGACATGGTCATCCCTAGCGGGAACTGGTGGCCTGGCGTTACATACGCTCCCTTGGCATGGGGACATATTCGCAGGCCAGTGGAGACCGAGAGTCCTTGTTCATCCACGGGCACGGGGATGATTTTGGCGCCGACGTTGCCGAAAGCGATCGTCGCCCCGAAATAACCAGGATCTTCCACCCAAACAGGGTCATCTTGCTTAAGGAGAAGGCGCGCCAGTATATCGAGCGCCTGTTGCACTCCGGAAACCACAACCACCTGATCGGAGCAGCATCGCACGCCGCGTGACGAGCCGAGGTAATCTGCAATGGCCTTGCGCAATGGGCGATACCCGCGTCCGTCGTCTTCTGTCTGCAGCCACGATGGGAAGGTTCGCGCGCGCCGAGCCGCGATACTTCCCCAGAGTTTGGCCGGGAACTCGGCAAGCGCCGGGCCTTGCATGTTAAAAGGGCGTGTCCCATCTGTCGCCATCATGTCCACGAAGGCCTTGGGACGGGCATACCCTGAAATCACTCGACGAATGTAGCGGGGCGGCCGGCAATTCGCTGTTCGAATAGGACTAATCGCCTGCACCTGATTCACCCACGTGCCCGATCCAACGCGGCAGGATATATAACCCTCGGCCTGCAATCGTTCGAACACGGTCACAACCGTGCCGCGCGAAAACCCATACTGCCTGGCGAAATCTCTCGATGCGGGCAGTCTGCTTCCAGGCCGAAGCCGGCCTTCAAGAATAGCGAGCCGCAGTTCTCCGTATAGCCAATTCGTTAGTGTTTGTTGATGCCGACGGTGATTGAGTGTGAGTTCAAGAGTGCCGAAGGTCTTAGGCACAGGCGACCCTATTTGGTCCAAAGGAATTACCGGAAAATGGCTCTACCAATTGGACCAACACGCGACTAATATAGTATCCGATGCCTGGCAGTTGCAGATGCAGAAGCATCCATCATTCATGGCAGCGGCGAACTCAATGAGACTCGGAATATGCACGTACGGGCTGGCGTCAGCCGCTGCCGGGATAATGGACCTGGTTTGGGGTAACTTTGACGCCTCCCATCAACCGATTCAGGCCTTCGGGGACCACATTCCTGGCCGTGAGATCCTGGCGTATATCACCGCCGTCTGGATGATCGTAGGCGGCGCGGCGGTCCTGCGGCGCCGCAGCGCTCGGGCGGGCGGGGCAATGCTGGCGATCATCTATTTCGTGTTCGCCGTGTTCTGGCTGCCCCGATTCTACACAGCGCCGCACGTGCTTGGTTTTCGAATTCCGGTCTATATCGGCGTGTTGGGGGGAGCGGGCACACAACTCATCGCGTTCGCCGCAGGAGCACTCGTCTACGCGCCCGCGGCAACGCGCAGTTCATCATGGCCGCAAACGATTCTTGCCGCTCGATGGGTATTTGGTCTCTGCTCAATCGACTTCGGCTTGGGACATTTGACTGCCGTGAAAGCCGACGCTATTTATGTCCCCAAGTGGATGCCTCTGGGCGGAGAGTTCTGGACGATCGTAACTGGAATTTGCTTCGTCCTGGCAGGCCTTGCCATACTCTCCGGAATTCTGGACGTTCTCGCAGCGCGGCTACTTGCGCTCATGTTTTTGGTTTTTAATGCAGTGGCATTGCCGCCTTTCATCTTTGCCGATCCGAAGAACCATGCGGCCTGGGGCGGTAATGCGTATAATTTGGCCGCGGCCGCGGCCGTCTGGATATTCGCCGAATCAATCGCGAGCCGGCGGGCAGACCACGGGCACGAACCGGCGATGGGCCTGATTGGGAGCCACACTTAGCGCAATGCAGGCACCGGCAACAACCAAAAACGATTGCCTAGCCGCGGAACCTTCAGCGGTCCCGTTGAGGGGTTTCCGCCTTGAATCGATCGATCTTTTGCGAGGGGTCGTCATGATTCTAATGGCGCTGGACCACACTCGCGATTTTTTCGGTGTTCCCGGCATCAATCCTACAGATCCGGCTCAAACCACCGTCCCACTGTTTTTCACGCGCTGGATCACGCACTTCTGCGCACCCGTTTTCTTTCTGCTGACTGGCACCGGCGCGTATCTGTCGTTAGGCAGAAAGTCCAAGCGTCAGTTGTCGCGTTTCCTATTCACCCGCGGCTTATGGCTCATCTTCCTGGAGCTGACGCTGTTTCGCTGCTTAGGATTCCAATTCAATTTCGACTATCATATGACGTTGCTCAGTGTGCTTTGGGCACTGGGCTGGGCAATGATCGTCCTTTCGGCGCTAGTCTATGCGCCAGTATCGCTAACCACTGTACTTGGCCTCGTAATGATTGCCGGGCACAATTTGCTTGATCCGGTTCAATTGTCGAATCCGATCTGGTCGATTCTGCATCGTTGCAATTTCATCGTGAACTTTCACCAATACTCCGTGTTCGTGGCATATCCGCTGGTTCCATGGATCGGAGTTACGGCCATCGGATACAGTCTGGGGCAAGTATATGCGTGGAAGCGGCAGCACCGTAGAGGATTCCTGCTGAGTGCCGGGCTCACGGCGACTGCTTTGTTCCTGATTCTGCGCAACATCAACGTTTACGGCGATCCGGTTAGGTGGAGCAAACAGCAATCCGCAGGCTTCACTGCGCTGTCGTTCCTGAATACAAATAAATATCCGCCGTCTCTCTTGTTTCTGTTGATGACGCTGGGCCCCGCTCTGGTTTTTCTGTGGGCCGTCGATGGACGCACCCCGCGCTTGCTTCGTCCGGCGCTGACTTTCGGCAGAGTGCCGTTGTTCTTTTTCCTGCTGCACCTCCCACTCATACATTGGGTCGCTGTCATCACGTGTTACGCGCGCTATGGGCACGTCCACTGGATGTTCGAATCCCCCACCATGGCACAGTTTCCTTTCACTTCTCCGCCCGGATGGGGATTCTCGCTGCCATTTGTTTACCTGGTTTGGGTGTGCATCGCCATGGCGTTGTATCCCCTTTGCCGCTGGTTCGCGATTATAAAGCAGCGCCGTCGCGAGCCTTGGCTCAGTTATCTATGAACCTTTGTCGTTGCGCGTTAAACGCCTGCCGTAAAGCTTCACGACAATGGCGACGACGAGCCATAACGACGCTCCATACAGCGCGTACCATATCACTTCTTGCGCAGCGGTCACACGCGGGGCGCTGAAAATCACCAGAGAGCCTGTGGAGCTTATATGCATGAGCTGGGCCATGAACACGCTTTTCGTGTTGGTGTAGATCCAGCAGATGAGCACTCGCATGGCCGTCATAGCCACCGTGAAGACGAGGAAAAAAGGGATCCAATAAGAACCGTGCGGCGTGGCAGCGCCCAGGTAATTAACGACCGGCAAATGCCAGGTTCCCCACAGCAGCCCCAGGAAGATACTCGGAGCCAACGCATTGTTCTGTGAACGCATTCTGGGGAAGACATAGCCTGTCCAGCCGATTTCCTCTAACAACCCGGCGGGAACTGCAAAGAAGATACCCATCAGAAAGCGGTTAGGGGCGTAAACCGGCGACACGAATATTTCCAAACAAAAGAGAAGAGCCGGCACCAGAGTCGGGGGAATCACAAGCGCTGCGTACCACCGCGCCCGAACACGCCACCGGCATATTCGGCAGAAGAGGTCCCGTAACCCGCTCGTTTTATCTACGATACTTGTTAGAAGGATACCGGTAAAACTCGGGCCGAGAAGCATTGCCGGAAACATTAGAATGCCGGCCATTTTCGGAAGAGGCGCGTGGCGCATAAGGTGGGGCGCCGCCACGCAAAGCGCACACGCCCAAGAGATCGCGAACGCCAGCACAAAATAGCCAAGGACAGGATGGCGCTCAATGAAAATCTGGCGCCGGCCGCGCACTCTGCAACTGTAGCTTAGAGGCGGCATTTTTCGCACTCTCCATATTGCCGCTCGACTCGCCCGGATCTTAGTGCACCGGTTCCAGTCATTATTCCAGCGATCGCGTGCGGAGGCGGATCTACAGCGCGAGATCGACCTTCACATACAGCAACTCGCCAAAGAGCTGAAGAAAACGGGCCTGACCGAATTCGAAGCTGTTGTTGCTGCACGACGAGTTGTCCGTGATATTCGGATTTGCGAATGCAAACCGCCTCAACCTGGTATCCGGAAAGCAGGCCTTTTTTGGCAGAGGCGAGTACGTTTCCCGGAATTACTTCAGCGCTATCGGCGGGCCGCCGGCGGCAGGACGGCTGATCGGCAAGGAAGACGATCGCGCGGGCGCCACCCGCTCCGCGATTGGCTCAACCGGTGCGAGCACTTTATGGTGATGGGACGCTCTGGAAGAACTTGGACCCGCATGCCGGCCCGGTATGGAGCACTTGCTCGATCCGCCTCTTACGGTTGATTAATCGGCCGCGGAACAATCCCGCCCACGAACGGGATGCTTGCGCTCAAAACGGCACATCGTCGTCGGTGACGCCCATTTCGCCGAACTCTTCATCGTGCCCCGGCCCCGCTGATCCGGCGGCCCCGCGCCCGCGGCTCGAAGCTGCCGCCCCGGTCGGTCGCGATGCGGCTTGAGCGCCGCCTTCGAATCCTCCCGCGCTTTCGCCGCGCCCGCCCAGCAAAATCACATCGTCAGCAACGACTTCCGTCGCGTATACCTTCTTGCCGTCCTTGTCGTCGTAGCTCCGGGTTTGCAGCCTACCCTCAACGTAGACTTGCTTACCTTTGACGAGATAGTTAGCGAGGTTCTCCTGCCGCCAGACCACCACGTTCGTCCAGTTGGTCTCCTCTTTCCATTCGTTGGTCTGCTGATCTTTCCAGCTGCGGCTCGTCGCCACGGCAAACTTCGTCACCGCCGCGCCCGACGGCGTGAATTTCGTCTCCGCATCGCGGCCCAAATGTCCAACCAAAATGACTTTATTTACGCTGCGGGAAGCCATAATCACTCGCACTGTACCACATGGCCCGTTTCTTTACGGGCCGCTCACATTTTTACGTTCGAGAGTGGCGCAACAAAGCATCTGATCAAACGGACGGTACTTCCGGTCGGGACGCACCGGCAAAAAAATCCATATCGCATCCGGCTGAGTTTAGGGCATAATATGAAAACCAGCGGGCTCGAGCCGCTGGGTGTACAATCCCGAACAGCCGGCACTTGGGGGAATATGGCATCGCGATTTCCAGAATCGTGTTCGCCGCGAATCAGCGCGCATCAGCGCACGCGTTTGCTTCTTGTCTCCCGCTCTACCTTCCTCTATATGTTCTTGACTTCAGCCGGCGTCCTTCCGGCCGGGGCCCAATTTCTGCTGAAGCCGCAACAGCCGACCGAGCATGTCACGCTCATGCCCTCCGATCTCGCCATCCTGGAATCCGCTGACATGCGGAAGGATCTTCCATGCACTGTCGTTCAGCGCAAACCGGAACTGGGTTTCGATCTGCGCTTCCACAGCGGCTACGATGCCAATCTTCCCTTGCGCGAACTCGCCGGCTCGGGGGAGGTGCTCACCGTGGTCTTCCGGGTTTATCCGGAGGAAGACAAATCGCGCGCCGCATACTTCGTGCAGCACTTTCGCGTTCCCCACATCGATGATGACGCAAAAGGAGATGCCACGCTGCAGGGCGGCATTGATCTGGGCGAGGGCAAGTACCACGTCGACTGGCTCATGCGCGACCGCGCCGAACGGCTCTGCTCCTCCAACTGGGATCTCGAAGCCGCGCTGGCGCCCAAAGATAAGCCCATGCCGCTATTCATCAAGCCGGAAGAGATTGCGGAGTCCCTGCCTGAGCCGTTTGTAAACGATCCGGCGGCTGGACCGCATCCCGAAACGGTCTCTGCTCTAAATGTGAAGTTACTTGTCAATTTCGCCCCGCAAAATGCTCAATCGGCAGCCCTTGAGAGAAGCGATACGGAGGCCCTCGTGAGCATTCTCAAAGCCATTCAGCGCGATCCGCACGTCGGCCGGATGTCGCTGGTCGCTTTCAATGTCGAGCAAGGCCGGGTCGTGTACCGGCAGGAAGCATCGGAGAGCATTGACTTCCCCGCCCTGGGCAAGGCATTGGACACCATGAAACTGGGGACCGTCAATGTCCTGCAACTGGGGCAGAAGCACAGCGAAACCGACTTTCTGCAGAATCTGATCTCTAAAGAGGTAGGCGCCGCCGCCCATCCCGATGCCGTCATCTTCGCCGGTCCGAAAGCCATGCTGGACGCCGATGTACCCGCGGACGACCTGCGCCGCATCGGAGATATTGAGTGTCCGGTGTTCTACATGAACTACAACTTGAATCCGCAGGCTGTTCCATGGAAAGACTCTATCAGTCATGCCATCAAGGCCTTCAAGGGCACCGAGTACACGATTTCGCGGCCTCGCGATCTGTGGTTCTCCACCCGCGAAATGGTGAATCGCATCGTGCGATCCAAAAAGGAAAGGGCCGTCTCGGCCACCATGGCTGCGACCGAAACCCGTTAGTACCGCAAAGTCGTTTTCGAGGTAAGCTAGAGGGATCAGGGGAGAGACAAGCATGACACTCCGCGTGCTTCGCCGCGGGATTTCGATCTCCGCGCTGCTGGTTGGCCTGGCTGTTTTGGGTAATGCGCAGCACGCCGGCGTGTCCGATTACAGAAATAATCTGGCCCCCTATGTCGTCACGCCCGAACACGCTTTGGACAAGATGCTGGATATGGCCAATCTCAAAGCGGGCGACACGCTTTACGATCTGGGTTGCGGCGACGGCACCATCCTGATTACGGCCGCCGAGAAATATAAGATCAAGGCCGTCGGCATCGAGATCTCGGAGCGTCTGGCGAGAACAGCCGCGGAGCGCGTGAAAAAAGCCGGCCTTCAGGATCGCGTGCAAGTGATCCACGGCGATTTCATGCGCACCAATCTGAGCGCGGCGAACGTGGTGACGCTCTATCTGGCTCCCATCGCCAACGACACTCTGCGCCCCAATCTGGAACGTTATCTGAAGCCAAACACGCGCGTGGTATCTTACGATTACCCGATACCTGGCTGGAAGCCGATCGATACAGCATCGAGCGAAGGCCACCACGGCGCCACCCACATGATCTACTTGTACGAAGTCCCCGATTCTCTCAAAAAGTAGGCTTCGTTGAGTCTTGCCTTTGATGTGTTGGGCATCGGCCTGAATGCGACCGATACCCTTTTGCTCGTAAAAGAATTCCCCCCTTACGCCGGCAAAGTTGCCTTTCAGCGCGAGTTGTTGAGCCCCGGCGGGCAGGTGGCGACGGCTGTTGTGTCATGCTCGCGGCTGGGTCTGCGCGCCAAGTACATCGGCACCATCGGCGACGATCTCCGCGGCCAGATACAGAGAGAAAGCCTGGAAGGTACGGGCGTCGATACGAGCGGCTTGATCGTGCGCCAAGGCTGCCCCAATCAGACCGCCTACATCATTATTGATGAGCGCACCGGTGAGCGAACGGTCTTATGGCAGCGCTCGGATTGTCTGCGGCTCGCTCCGGCGGAGGTTCGCAATGAGGATATCGCAGCGGCAAGACTGCTTCATATCGATGGGTATGACATCGAAGCGGCGGCTTATGCGGCGGCGCGCGCTCAGCGCCATGGCGTTCCGGTGTCGCTCGATGTGGATACCGTCTATGCTGGTTTTGATTCCGTGATGCAACACGTCGATTATCTGGTCGCAGGCTCCGGATGGCCCGGAAAGTGGACCGGCGATCCCGATCCTTTTTCCGCACTGAGGCGCCTGCAGCGCGAATACAACCTCCAGGTCGCGGCCATGACATTGGGGGATCGAGGCGCTCTGGCCCTGCAGAACGGCTGCTGGTCATATTCGGCGGCCTTCGAGGTCACTTGCACCGATACGACCGGGGCGGGCGACGTGTTTCACGGCGCATTCTGCTACGCCATGCTCGAAGGTATGCCGATGGACGCCGCGCTGGAATTTTCGAATGCGGCGGCGGCTCTCAACTGCACGGCCATTGGCGCTCGCGGGCACATTCCCTCGCGCTCCGAGGTAGATTCGCTCATGGCTGCCGCGGCAGCCGGCTCCGTGGTCCGCCGCGATGCTCCTGAAATAGCCGAACGCTGTCGCGCCAAAGCGTCGCCAGCTTCGCTCTCCTTTCGATGATTCCGCTCCGCGCCCTTCTTTTCCGGCGATCCACGCCTATCGTCACGCTGCTCATCATAGCCGCTAATGTGCTTTGTTTCTTGTTTGAGCTGGCGCAGCCCAGATATATGCAAAGCCATTTCATCGCCACCTATGCGCTGGTGCCCGATCATCTCACCGCCACCTCGCTCGTCACCTCCATGTTTCTCCATGGTGGATGGCTGCACCTCATCGGGAACATGTGGTTTCTGTGGGTATTCGGCTCCCATATCGAGGACGCAGTCGGGCCAGGGCGCTTCTTCATCCTGTATATGATTTCCGGCGTCGCCTCGGCCCTGGTGCAGCTGGTGACCAATCTCGGAAGCCCCATCCCCACGCTCGGAGCAAGCGGGGCCATCGCCGGCGTGATGGGAGCTTTTCTGATCCTTTATCCCCGCGTTCGCGTGGTTACGCTAATCTTCATTATCGTTTTCGTGACCACCGTCGATTTGCCCGCTGCCTTCATGCTGATTTACTGGTTTGCCATTCAGCTCATCAGCGGTCTTAGCTCTTTCAGCAGCTTTACCGACCAGGGCGGCGTGGCCTGGTTCGCCCATGTGGGAGGCTTTCTGGCGGGTATTTTGCTCGTGCGCGCTTTCGCCGCAAATCGCCGGCGTCTGTCGTACTGACGAACGCTCATCCACTAAGCTGCCTGATGCACGATCCCAACGAGCCGTTCGAGAATCTCCGGCCTCTCGATATTCTCGCCATCGCCGCGCACCCCGATGATGTGGAGCAGACCTGCGGCGGCGCCCTCATCCACTCCGCCGAGTTGGGCTATCGAACCGGAGTGCTCGATCTCACCGCCGGCGATATGGGCAGCCGCGGCACGCCGGAAACGCGCATTCAGGAATCGCAACTCGCGGCGCGGCATCTGCTGCTCGCCTGGAGGCAGAACTTGCGCTGGCCGGACGCGCGTCTGGAAAATACGATTTCGGCGCGCATGACGCTCGCCGGCGTGATCCGCCGTATTCGCCCCCGTGTTGTGATCTTGCCTTATTGGGAGGGCCGTCACCCCGATCATTACCGCGCTTCCAGCATTGGCTATGAGGCCTGCTTTCTGGCTGGCTTGCAGCGCCTTGAAGAGGAAGTCCCTCCGCATCGCCCGTTCAAAATTCTGTATTCCTCTCTCTACGCGAATGTCGCGCCATCCTTTGTCGTCGATATTTCGCGCCAGTTCGATGCGCGCATGGCTGCTTTGCTGAGTTACGAATCGCAGTACGGCGATACCGAGGCGGCTTCGAATCTATTCCCGCCTCATGCGGAAGTGAAAGAGCGCCTGGCCGCCATTGCCCGCTTCTACGGCAACCTCATCGGGACGAAATATGGCGAGCCGTTCGTCGTCAAGGAAGCGCTGCGCGTGGATGATCTCGTTTCCATGCCGGTGCGCAGTATCTAGAAACATCCCTGAAGCGAGCCGGTCTACCTTCAAAAGAAGGAGACCCGCACCAGGCGAAGCGTACCATTGCGATGCACGTCGCTACGAACATTCTCGTTGTCGGACTCCTGGTTTTCCTGGCGCACGCCTTTACAGGTCTTTTCAGCCGCGCGCGCGTGCCCGATGTTCTGCTCCTCACCATCATCGGCATACTCTTCGGACCTGTCCTTCATCTTGTGAGCCCGGACAACTTCGGCGCCGTTGGTCCGGTGTTTGCCACCGTCACCTTGATTATTATTCTTTTTGAAGCCGGGCTCAGCCTCGATCTTGATATTCTGCGGGGCGCCGTCAAGCCCACCCTGGCGCTGACCTTGACAAACTTCCTGCTCACGATGGGCACCGTCGCATCGGTCGCTTTTCTTCTGCTGCGGCTCAGTCCTCAACTCACCTTGATGCTGGGAGCCATCATCGCTTCCACTTCACCCGCCGTGATCGTCCCCCTCACCAAGAAATTGCATCTGAACGAATCCACCAAGACCATCCTGTTTCTGGAATCCGCCGTCAGCGACGTATTGAGCATCGTCGTTGCCATCGGCTTTATTGAAAGTTACCGGCTGGGCCAGCCCCGCGTGGGCCAGATGCTCGGCCAGATTGTCGCTACTCTCCTGCTGGCGGGTATTGCTGGAGCCGTCGGCGCCTTTGCCTGGTCGGCGCTGCTGACGCGAATTCGCGGTCTGGAGAATTCCATCTTTACCACTCCCGCCTTTGTCTTCGTCCTGTTCGGTATCGTCGAGCTGCTCGGCTTCAGCGGATATGTCGCCGCCGCGGTATTCGGAGCCGTGCTCGGCAACATGGAAGCTTTCCACAAGATGGCCTGGATGCGGCGCTATCTTCCCAGCGAAGCAATCACGCTGAATGAGACCGAGCGCGTCTTTCTCGGCGAAACGGTTTTCCTTCTCAAGACCTTCTTCTTTGTTTACGTCGGTGTTTCCATCAAGTTCACGGATCTGCGCCTCGTTTACGTCGCCCTGGCGCTGACCGCGACTATTTTCCTCGCTCGCATTCCAGCGGCCTGGATCGGCCTCGATCGCACCACTCCCGTTTATGACGCCTCTCTGGTCGCCATCATGAGCCCCAAAGGACTCGCGGCCGTCGTCCTCGCCTCCATTCCGCTCGAGCAGCATTTACCGAATGGCGATATGCTGCAGGGCGTCACTTATTGCGTCGTGTTTATGAGCATCGTGTTTACTTCGCTGCTCAGTTTTCTTGTGGAGCGCACCCGCTTGGCGAAGCTCTACGCGCTGGTATTTCGGAGCTTCGGACAGCCAGCCCCCGTTTCAGTGACGGCGTTAGCAGAGCCGCGGCCCTGAGGGAGCGGTCCTCAAACCATCATTGCGCGATGTGAAAAGCCAGCAAACGTCGGAAGAGCGTCGGATGCCCCGACAAAGTCGACAAGGCGCGCCTTTGCAGTTCCCCATGTTCGCCCAGCGCCACCAAAGATCGCGCCATGAAAGAAGGCCGGCGCAGCAGTGCGCGGTGTGCGCGTTCGTATTTGCTGAGATCTCCCGCCCGGAAGGCCGCCGCCAGCGCCAGCGCTTCACGGAACGCAAGGCACATGCCTTCCCCGGTGATGGCATCCACCGAGCCCGATGCATCGCCGACCAAAGCCAAACCAGCCGCGGAGACACGGCGAATCCTGCGCGACGTGGTAATCGAACCCATTTCTCTCGACGACTGCGGAGCCGAGGACAAGCGGTCGCGAATCTCCGGAAACTCGGCGAGCGCCCGGTCCAGGCGGAGTCTCGGATCGCCGCACAGCAGTGCTACGCCGATCTCGCGCTCTGATATGGGCGTGATATAGAGCTGGCTCTTTTTTCCCCAGTGCAGCTCCACATAGCGCGACCACGGCCGAATGGCGAAATGCCGCCGGAAGCCGTAGCGCTGTCTGTCGTAGACCGGTTTATCCAGACCGCCGGCGCGCCGCACATCGGAATTCTGTCCGTCCGCGCCTACCATCAGTTTCGTTTGAAGAAGGTCGCCGCCCAGCCTGACCTCAGCACGGCTGAAATGTATACGGTTCACGCCCCAGTGAAGGCTCACCCCGAGTTCGCTGGCGCGAGCCTCGAGGCACTTATGCAGTACCGTCCGGCGCACTCCCAGAGCGCGGCCTTCCCGAAACTCCGCGGTGACGGAGGAATGCCCATCCGTAAATCGCACGCCCTGCAGCGCGTAACACGAATCGGCCGGTATCGTTACGCCGAGTTTTTCGAGAGCGGCGACGCCGTCCGGCAGCAGCCCTTCTCCGCATGCTTTATCGATCGGGGGAATGGCACGCTCGAACAGTTTCACGCTGAATCCAGCCAGCCTTAGTGCAATCGCCGAGCTCAAGCCGGCCGGTCCGCCGCCAACGACACATACATCCGGTTGTCCAGAGCGAGTCACGAGGTCACATCAACTTCTTCAGTTCATCGCGAAATAAATCGTTTCCCGGAAATCGTTGGGTCAGGTCTGCCAGCAGCCGTTTGGCTTCTACCTTATTGCCGCTTCGGAGCGCTGCAAGGGCCAGCAGCACCGTTGCATAGGACTTCAGGTAATGTCCTTTTTCAGCTACCAGGCGCAGTCGCGCAATGCCCGCCTCGCGATTCGTTTGCGCGCCGTTCAGCCGCAGAAACAAGCGAACGGGCGCCGGTTTCAAGCTCAGCAGATAGTTCTCGATGCCAATCGCCAGGTCGGCATCGTAGCAATCCGGATATTTCGCCAGCAGCGAGTCTGCCTCATTTCGACCTTTCTTGATCTCATTCAGTGATTTCCAATATTGCCGTTCAATTAACGCCAGGTAATCGGCGCGCAGCCCGGTCTGGAGAACCGTCGCGAATAGAGCATTGCTGTCTTGCGGAGAACGCTCTAATATGGATGCGGCAAGCTTCCTGCCGCGCTCCAGATCGGCGTCGAAATCGTGTTTGACTTGCGGATCGGGCCTCGGCGCCTTGCCACGAAGAAAGGTTTTGTCGTCGGTGAAAAACTCCGACCGCAGAATCTTCATGCGATCGAATTCGAAAAACAGGTACGCCGCTGCATCGGAGACTGGCCCGATCGGATCCGCGGGATGAAGGCGCTCCCATTCGCGGAAAGAACGGTGAGCGGCGTCGAATGCCAGGTTGTACATGTCTCGATAGCCTTCGTCGAGCAAAGTCCGCGCCGCGTCTGGCGGCCCCGCCAGCACGATGAAAGCCAACAGAGATAAGATCACGCACTTACAGTCTAGTAAGCTGTCTCTGGCAGCCAATCCATCCGGCTCCTCACCGGATAATAGGAAAGCATGCGATTCGCTCCACTCCCGGTCTCCGTTCTGATCCTCTTTTGCGCGGCTGCAAGCGCCCAGACACCATCGTCGCTCCCATTTCGCATCGGCGTCGTTGGCTTGGCGCACGGGCATGCGTCCGGTTTTTTCAACGGAGTTCTTAAGCGCGCTGACGTGCAGATCGCCGGCATCGCGGAACCCGACCGCCAACTGTTCGACCGCTATGCCGCACGCTATCGCTTGAGTCCCGATCTCTACTTCTCTTCCATCGATGACATGATCGCCCGCGCCCATCCGCCTGCCGTCGTCGTCTACACCAATACCTTCGACCATCGCAGAGTCGTCGAAGACTGCGCCCGGCATGGTGTCCACGTGATGATGGAGAAACCGCTCGCCGTCAGTTACTCGGACGCGCTGGCGATGGCTCATGCCGCGCAAGCCGGCCATATCCACGTCCTGGTGAATTATGAAACGACATGGTACGCGAGCAACAAGGCGGCCTACGATCTGCTCCAGCAGGGCGCGCTCGGCGACCCCCGCAAAGTGGTCGTTCACGATGGGCACGAGGGTCCAAAGGAAATACACGTCCAGCCGGAATTCTTCGCCTGGTTGAGCAACCCGAAACTGAACGGCGCCGGCGCGCTCTACGATTTCGGCTGCTATGGAGCGGACCTGATGACCTGGTTGATGAAGGGCGAAGCGCCTCGCGCGGTGACGGCGGTGACGCAGCAGATCAAGCCGGACATCTACCCGAACGTAGATGATGAGGCCGATGTGATCCTCACTTATCCTCGCGCCATCGCCATCCTGCAGGCTTCCTGGAATTGGCCTTTCAGCCGGAAAGATATGGAAGTATATGGCCGCACCGGCTATGTGAAGACAGTTCTCCGCGATCGGATCGACGTCCGGCGCGAAGGCGAAAAAGAAGATCGCCGCGTCACCGCCAAGCCGCTGGACCCTCCTGACGATGATTCTCTGCATTACTTTGCGGCTGTCATCGCCGGAACCGTAAAGGAAAATGGCAGCTTGTCTTCTTTGGAGACGAACCTCGTGGTGAGCGAAATCCTGGATGCCGCGCGGCAATCCGCCCGATCGGGCAAAACGGTCACATTGCCTTTGCCCCAGTGAGCAATCGTCCTTTCCGCGTCAGTCTGATCGTCCCCTGCTATAACGAAGCGCTCCGATTGGACGTTCATCGCTTCCGCGATTTCCTGGCAACCGCCGCCGATGTTCGCATCCTCTTTGTGGACGACGGCAGCCGCGATTCCACGGCGCAGGTTCTGGAGACGATCTGCCATGGCTATGGAGATCGAGCCGCCATTCTGAAGAACCCGCGCAACAAAGGAAAGGCGGAAGCGGTTCGCCTCGGCATCCTGCATGCGCTCGATCGCTGTCGCCAGGAGGTAATCGGGTACTGGGATGCCGATCTCGCGACACCGCTCGATACAGTTTTTCGATTCCTGAATGTCATGGACAGCCAGCCCGGCATCCAGATGGTTTTTGGATCGCGAGTAAAGCTCTTGGGGCGTTATATCGAGCGCCGGCAAGCGCGCCACTACCTCGGCCGCATCTTCGCCACTGTTGTTTCCACCATGCTCCGCTTACCGATCTATGACACCCAATGCGGCGCCAAAATTTTTCGCGTCACCAGCCGTACCAGGGAGATTTATACCGAGCCATTCCTCTCGAAGTGGGTCTTCGACGTCGAAATCCTGGCTCGCTACTTACGGTTCTACCAGCTCGATACGAAGCAACTGGAACAGGTCATCTACGAGTATCCGCTCGAGACCTGGATCGACGTCGCAGGCTCGAAGGTTCGTCCCCGCGATTTCTTCGCAGCCTTCATCGATATCCTGAAGATCAAACGCAAATATCTCTGATCGCTTTTTCTTTTCTGGTGAAGGAATGTTCTCAAAACCCGACTTGCTGAAACCGCTGAAGCGTGCGGGCGCGATGGCGTCTATCGTGACCCTTCTGGCAGTTTTTTCCCAAAACGGAGACCTCGCGGCCCAGCCCTCCAGCCCGCGCACAATTCTGCTTTGGTCCGGCGGCGCTCCCGGCGCGCAAGGCGATGCCGATGTCGACAAGCCTTCCTTGACCCTTTACCCCATCGCTGCTCCAAACAAGGTTCCTACCGGCGTTGTCGTCTGCCCCGGCGGCGGTTACACCCATCTCGCCATGGATCACGAGGGCGTCCAGATCGCCGAGTGGCTGAACCGCCTCGGCATTTCGGCATTCGTGTTGAAGTACCGGCTCGGACCCAAGTATCACTACCCGGTTGAGCTTTGGGATGTGCAGCGCGCCATCCGCTATGTCCGCGCGCATGCCGCCGAATTCGGCATTCAACCCGATCGGATTGGCGTTTGGGGCTTCTCAGCCGGCGGCCATCTCGCATCCACCGCGGGAACACACTTCGACGCAGGTAACGCCGCTTCCGCCGATCCCATCGACCGCCAAAGCTCCAGGCCCGATTTCATGATCCTCGCCTATCCGGTCATCACGTTCGAGGATCCGTACGCCCACGCCGGCTCACGCTTTAACCTGCTTGGTGAAAAACCCGATCCGTCCCTGGTGCGCTCACTATCGAACGAAACGCAAGTGACCACTAAGACTCCTCCAACCTTCTTGTTCCACACCACCGAAGATCAGACCGTGCCGGTCGAAAACAGCATTGAATTTTACCTCGCGCTGCGCAGAGCGGGCGTTCCCGCCGAAATGCACATCTATCTCAAGGGCCGTCACGGCGTCGGGCTTGCCAAAGACGATCCGGTCCTGAGCACCTGGCCCGACAGGCTCGCCGATTGGCTAAAAGTGCAAGGCTATCGTTAGCTGCCGGCCACCGCTGATTCGCGTCTCCTGAAGAGTGGTAACATGGCAGAATTCAAGATGTCTGCAGTAACCTCACCCGATGTGATCGTGCTCCTCGTCGACGATAATCCCGGCGATATTCTCCTGGTGCAGGAGGCGCTCGAAGAGTGCACGACGAAGGTTCAGCTCAACACCACAACCGACGGCGAAGAGGCCTTGCAGTTACTGCAACGGGCGGCGTTTAAGCCCGATCTCATCATCCTTGACTTACATTTGCCCCGCCTCAACGGCCTGGAAGTCTTGGAGAGATACAAACCGAAAACCGCTCCCGTGATCATCTTCAGTTCGCACTGCAGCGCGCCGGACGCCATCCAGGCACGCGAGCTCGGAGCTGACGATTGCGTCGCCAAGCCCGCCGACCTGAAACAATTCGTCCATGCTGTCTGCGCCATGCTCGAAAGGTGGACCGCCCCCGCCGGAGTTGCCTGAGCATTCTTCAGCCGCGGGCGTTGCCATTCGCCAGGCTCCCGCGCCACGCATTACGGCATAGGATTTTTCCTACTCTGCCCTTTGCATCATCTGAGGACACAACACCGGATTCCGCAGCATCCATCTCTGCGGAGGATAAGAAATGTTCTCTCAGCTTAGAGCTTTTCTTACAGCCGGATTTCTCTCGATCCCGCTTACGCTTGCCCAGAGTGTTCCGGGAGTCAACAACACCGCCGCGTGCAACCCGTCTCCCGATAGCGCCTATACGCCTTCGAGCGCTTCCGCCAAAGATGCCCCTGTGTATTGCACTTGGGGACCTTCGGGGCCTTACGGAGCAAAGGCGTCCGCAACGGGCCAAATGTCTATCGCTGGAAACACCTTTTCTTTTACAACGGCCGTTCTTTCATCGGATTATGAAACCATTCCGCAGGGCGCTAGAGGCTCGAATGTGTCAGCTTCGATCAAAGCGGGAGCCACCTTACTCGTCGATGGAAGCGGCCCCGGTTTTGCAGTTATAAACGTCAATGATTACTTAGACGCTTCCGATACCTCCGAGGAGGGCGGCTCTGACTTATCTTGCACATTAAGGGTTGGTGGAGTAAGTGTAATAAGTACATACAACGAATCCTGTTCGAGTACCAGTAAGCCCATTCCCATACAACTTGGCACGCTCCTGACTTTCAGTTATTCGGCTTCCACCTTGGTCGGGAACACGGCTGCCTATGGAGGCGGCAGCGCGCAAGCCGGCGGCTCTCTGTCTGTTTCCTTTTATGGCGCGGATGGTGTTACCCCGGTGCAGATCGAGTATCCGAGTATCTTGGGAGCGCAGTCGCCTCTCTTATTCGTTCCGATACCGTCATGCCGCGTACTGGACACCAGAAACTCAACGGAAACCTTCGGCGGCCCCGCGCTTTCGCCTGGCGAGATCCGTTCGTTTCCCCTATCGCGCGGACGTTGCGATATACCGGCTTCGGCCTACGCGTATTCGCTCAATGCCACCGTGGTTCCGAATGGCGCGCTTGATTACGTGACACTTTGGCCGTCCGACAAGCCGCTGCCCAGCGCCTCCATCCTGAATTCGCTCGACGGCCGCATCAAGGCTTCCGCCGCTATTATTCCATCCGCCGCCGATGGAAGCGGATCCATCAGTGTTTACGCGACGGACGCGACCAACCTGATCCTCGATATCAATGGCTACTTCGTCTCTGATACGGGGCTGCTGTTTCATCCCTTGCAGCCATGCCGGATTGTCGATACCAGGCAGCCCGACGATGGCCCGCTCATCGCAAATATTACCCGCTCCTTCACCGTCGCCGGATACTGCGGGGTCCCGGCTTACGGTTCAGTAGATACTCCGGCAGCTTATTCGTTGAATATAACTGCCATTCCGCGTACTGCCCAGCTCGGATATCTAACCATGTGGCCGGCTGGAAGCAGTATTCCGCTTGTATCCACGCTCATTGCTCCTACCGGGGTCGCCACCGCCAACACGGCCATCGTGCCGGGAGGACTCGGCGGCGCCATTTCCGCTTTAGTTAGCGATAACACCGATCTGGTGATCGACGTAAACGGGTATTTCTCGCCACCCAACGCCGGTGTTTCCGGCGGCCTCTTTTTCTTTCCGGTTACTCCCGCCCGAATCCTCGATACTCGCGCCGCCGGCGGCGTCTTTAGCGGAACCATTCAGGTTGACGTCCTGGGCGCGAACGCCGGCATTCCGGCGACGGCCGCGGCATACGTCCTGAATTCGACCGTCATTCCGGTGGGCGGCCTCGATTACCTGACGCTCTGGCGTGACGGCGTCCCCATGCCACTGGCCTCCATCCTGAACGCCCTCGATGGCGCAGTCACCTCAAACATGGCCATCGTTCCAGCGGGCACTAACGGCTTCCTCGATGCTTTCGCCTCGAATAACACCGACCTGCTGCTCGACATTGCCGGTTACTTCCGTTGAACGGAACGCACTCTTCAGATTCTTGCGGTCGGTGCCCTTCGCTGATTAGCCCTCGCTGTTTCCTTTCTGTGCGCGAAGGTAGCTCTCAATCTGTTTCTGGCCGGCGTGGCTTGCCCAGTCTGCCGGCGTGCCTTGCCAAAGCGTATCCCTCAAATCTGTCCGTCCTCCACGTTCCAGCAGTAACTCGACAATCTGTTCGTGACCCGCCCAGGCAGCTTGGTGCAACGGAGTTGAATGCCAATGAAAGCCGATTGGGTTATACCTGTTCGGATCTTCCCCTATATCGAGCAGCAAGCGAACGATCTCGATATGCCCGAACTGCGATGCGAGTGCGAGCGCGCGATGACGGCTGTCACGATCGGCTGAGGAAATCAACCGGCACGCTGCTTCCGTCAGCCCCATCGCGGCGGCTGCCGGCAGATCAACTTCAGCGCCCCTCGCGATTAAGACCCTTACAACCTCCATCTCGCCGTGAGCGAGCCCGGCCCTCATAGCACCATCTGCACTCGCACCGTATTCGCAAAGCAAATTGATCAGCGGAACCTGCGCTCCGCATTCTCTTGCCACTCGACCGGACGAAACAAGCGCCAGCGTTTGAGTTAACGCCTCAGCGTGCCGCTTAGCACCGGCATCGAGAATGACCCTGGTTAGCTCGATGATGTTGGCCGGTAGAGTGCCGCGGCGAACCGGATTCTCAGCCACGAACTCCAACAGCGTCGGATTCCGGAAGTAATTACCGCCGGGGAACTCTACGCGCTGATGAATCAGTCCGGTATGCTCGGCCAGATGAGCGCGCAACCCTTCCGCGTCGCCCTTGTCGAGCAAGTCCACCGCTTGCCGGAAGGTGTCGTCGGCAATACGCACGCGATACGGCGCACCCAGCCGCTCCGTGAGTGCTGGCGTCTCTACGTGCTCTTTCAGCTTTGCCCAGTTCTCAAAACCGTACTCGCGTGCGAGTGATAGTTGGGCGTCGCTGAGTCTTAGCGGTGCATTGAAAATTTCCTCATCCGGGGCTCCATGAAACCGTGGATGGAACTCTCTGACTCGTTGAGCCGATTGCAAATCTCGTCCAGCATGCATCCGCAGCAAGTCCTTGGCTTGATGTCTCAGATGCCCGAGACTGGGATGGCGGGGAAGGTGTTTGACCGGCATGAACTTCCTTTCTATTTACGCCCGACTCCGCATTCACAGGCAGAAAGTTAGTTCGTGAGAAACTTATTGACGTTTAGGTGGACTTCTGTCCTTTCCGCGGACTGGTTGCGCCCTAACGCGCCACCGCCAATATAGCAGTTCACGCGCGACCAGAACCAGTCGTTCGTGCCGCCGCCGGCTCGATCCTTACTATTACGGCTGTGGTCGCCCGACGGTCTTCAGGTTATACCGGAGCAGGTCGCGCAGGCGGAAGCGCTGCTCCTCCTTCAGATTCTCTTCGCGCTTGAGCAGGAGCCATCTTGACTTCTTCAGTGTAGGGGTGTCCGGCCTTCGGTCGCCATGCGGCGAGATTCTCCGGCGCGGACTTCGTCGAGGGTCTTGTTCATTTTCGCGACGATATGGAAGCGGTCGCGACAGGGAACTTCTTCGACAGCCACAACGCCACAGCGGTGACAGCTTACTCGCCGCATGGTGTACAGAAGGAAGACTAGAAACCCCCATAGGGGGATGAACTCAAAGCGCCATTCGGCGAGTTGATCGTACCCGGGTGCCGGCAAATGGCAGCGCGAGCATACTGGCGACGTGCCGGGGATGCAGCTCTCGGGAGGAGCAGGAGTTACTACGCCCGCGCCGCCAGCAGCCGGGACCGGGTTTACGATCAAGCGCGACGAGTGCGTTCGTGAAGGGCCAGGTGACGTACGGCGTTAGAGCAGCCCGGCGCGCCCAAGGCCGGTACGCTAGAGTTTAAGAAGACAGGCGAGTAAGACCTACGCGAAGGCAACGAAAGGCGTATGTTAGGCGGCGCAGGAGAAGGCCGACATAGAAGCTATTAAGGCCGGAACTTACACCGGCCCGTCCTCCGGGTTTAAAATCAGTAAGCTAGGTCAGGTTACGGACGCCGAGGCCGAAGCGATGCACTGGTATAAAGGCCCCGGTGAGATACTGAATAAGAAGATGTGGGCGAAAGGCAAACCCTGGAGTGCTGCCGCTCGATGAAATAGACAAAAAGAGAATCATGAATCTAGACTCGTACCTCGCCAAGCACAAGACGGACGAACCTTATGTCTTATTCAGGCGGCTAAAGTACAACTTCGCTGAGGAAGTCGCGCAAAAGCAGATCGGCGACATCATTGTCAGTAAGGGTTATAACTCTGCCGCCTCTTCCTTCAACGTGAATGAGCAGCTTCGGTCAAACTGTTCTACGTATCGAATGCCGACGCGGGCCAGAACTTAATACCGTTCGGCTTCCACGACGCGGAGAAGGAGTTACTGCTGCCGCGTGATCTCAAGTTCAAGGTGCTTAACAAGCACGTAATCAAAGGCAACACTATACTTACCGTAAAAATAGTATCATAGAAGCATGGCTGATGATGAATACTGGGACGACGAAGAGGAAGCGTTTGCCCTATCCTTCCTGACCGAGAGTCAGGGTCTGACGCACGAGCAGGCTTTGGCTAAGCTGGAGGAGTGGAAAGCCAACCCAGCACCAGAGCCTTCGATGAAGACACCCGAGCAGATACAAGAGCTACAGGACTTTGTCGCTAAGCTCGACGCGGAGTTCTATGCCCGGCACGGCACACAGGGCAAGCTCAAGAACGGCGGTGTAGACTCTACACCGAAGGGATGACGAACAATCAACTATTCTTCGGGCTGGCCGGGCTGGTGATAACATTAGCGGCCTGTTGAAGTATTACATCGACGCCAAAATCGACCACCTCAATAGCAAGGTCGATTCTGCGTAAGTCGGCGCGCGGTCAATACGCTAGGTACCTGCGACCCCTTGGCGCGCGCGAGAAGCAGAAGGCGATGGACGTCGTGCTGCCGGGCGGCAGCAGAGACGCCGTAGGCCGAGGGATGGTCGTCGTCTCGACCGAGAAGGCCAAGCAGGAGGCGCTCGCGAAAATGCAGCGGCTCGGCAAGCTGATAAACCGGCGTGTAGCGTTTCTCGATACCAAATCCCGCTTCAAGCTGAAGCCGGTCTTCGACACGATCTGGTCGAAGGTCGCCGAGGACGGCCTATTCCCGGATGGTACCGTCCTCGACCAGCAAGCTATCGACTCTGGTCTTGCCCTGATATCGGAAATCGCCGAGAAGGTCGGCCCGGAGCTGGGCGATGCTCCGCCCGGCAAGATCCGCGCCATGCGCGACTTGTTTCAGAAGCAAGCCCGGATCTATAAAAAGAATGGGAGCGGCATATCGGTGCCGACGCCGGAGGCCGATGCCTACATCAGGACCTTCAAGAAGGCCGCAGCGGACAGCTTTCGCGACATCTTAAACAGCGGCGACAAGCGCCCAGTGGACCTCAACCGTGAGTCCGCTTCCGGAAGACCTACCACGAGCTATTAACGGCCCGCTCGACTTCGCTATTCGGCCAGATGCGGTTTGCTAACCGCGCGTTCACGATAGGCCGCATCGCGATAGGCGTGCGCGACTTCCCAGGACAATCATCAATCGGACATACACGTTGCCGGGTGATAATGCTGAGAGAGAAAGGCCATCCGTGATGAAACCGACGATCCTTGTGGCAACGTGGGGCGATGGTCTATTCGCCGTCACCGGCGATGGGAGCACACAAGAGATTGCAAACCAGCCCGTCCGAGGTCTGGCATCGGATGGACGCGGCGGTGCGCTCGCCATTGTTGACCGGCATTTGCTGTGCAGGCGTGCACCGAGCGGCGGATGGGCAACCGTCGCTACGAGCGAGTTCGAGCTTTCGTGCTGTATGGCTGTTCGAGACACGATCTACGTGGGAACGGACGATGCACGCATGCTGTGCCTGAGCCCTGATGGCGGTGTGCTCGATCCTCTCGATGGGTTCGATAACGTCGCTGGGCGGGATGCTTGGTTTGCTGGTTCGGCAATCGTGAATGGGCAGCGCCTTGGACCGCCGCTAGGTATTCGCTCGGTTGCAGCTAACTCGGACGGGAGCGTACTGTACGCCAACGTTCATGTGGAGCATTCCGCGTTCCATGGATGGCGGAAGAACCTGGCAGCCCACCATAGACATCAACAGCGACGTTCATGAGGTCTGTGCGCACCCAGCAGATCCGGACATCGTTGCCGCAGCGTCCGCCATCGGGCTTTGCATTAGCCGCGACGCAGGAGCGACGTGGACCATAGAAAAGGAGGGCCTCCACGCATCGCACTGCTCTGCCGTAGCGTTCTCGGGCGACGATATCCTTGTCTCCGCATCGACGGATCCCTTTGCGGCCCAGGGAAGCATTTATCGTCGGCCGATCAGACCGGATGGCAACATAGCGGCCGTCGAAGATGGCCTGCCGACGTGGACGAACGGTAAAGCCGACACAGGTTGCATCGCCTCAAACGGCTCAACGATTGCAGTGGTTGACAGAGCCGGGACCCTGTACCTGTCAACTGAGTTCGGGCGGGCTTGGTCACGGAGCTGCAGCGAACTACCAGCCCCAAGCTCGGTTCTAATCTGTTGAGCAAAAGTCGGCAGCCAAAACGCAGCAGCCCAGGCACGCCAGAACCGGAATCTTCAGGCCAGTCTTCATCACGATCTTCTTTCAGGCGTTCCGCGCTTGTGCGGAATCCTTCACGAAAGCCTTGATTGTCGCCAGGCGGCGGCTCGCATCCCGCGCCGGCCGTATTGTGTAGCGCCCAACGCTGGCCGGAACAATAAATGTCTCCGCATAATGCACCGGAAATGGTTTGAACGCTCCTGTTGGGCTTTCCACAATCGCTTCGGCGCCCTCTACCAGGTTCAGCACATTCACTGTTCCGCGAGTATCGTGTTCCACGCGTTCCGTAAACCAGTGCCGCCGCGTTTCAATAAACTCCAGAGCGTGCAGGCCGGTGCGTTCCTCGATCCAGCCCGCGCCCGACCCCACCGGCTCCAGGCGATTGATGAGTTCGCGCCATACCCAATCGGTTGTGCGGTTCCACTGCACATTACGAATCCCGTGTTCCAGGTGGATGGGCCGCGGCTCTCCATTCAGGCCTACTCGTCCCCAGTCCCATAACTTGAAAGTGAAAATATAAGGCGTGGCGCTAATCTCGAGCACCATCGTGTTCCGGCCCGAGCAATGAACTGTCCCGGCCGGAATCAAAAAGTGATCGTGCTTTCGTGCCGGCCACGCATTCACATAGCGTTCGGCGGGAAACGAACAACCCTGCGATTGCGCACGCTTGAGGTCCCGAATCATCGCCTGGCGATCAACTCCCCCCTGGAGCCCGAGACAAACCACCGCATCCGGCTCGGCATCCAGTATGTAGTAGCTCTCATCCTGCGTATAAGGCATGCCGAAAGAGTCGCGGATATACTCCGCCAGTGGATGTACCTGCAGCGACAGGTTCCCGCCTTCCACCGTATCCAGCAGATCGAAACGGATCGGGAACTCGGCGCCAAAACACGCATAGACCTTCTTGCCGAGCAGCTCTTCGGGGTGGCGAAAAACTAAATCGATCGCGGGTATCTCCACCTTCTCGCTGCCGAAGCCCAGTAACAGGCTGTTCTCCTCCGGCACGCAATCGAAGCACCAGGCAAAGTTCGGCGGCTCCGGGGAAAGATCGAACATGCGGCGCATCCACTCGCCGCCCCACGGCCCCGGATCGAAGAACGGCGCCACGCGAAAAGGACCGCGGACGGTTTGTTCCAATGCGGATCGAAATGCGTCGCCGGAAATCATTTTGGGTACGCGGCTGTCGTTAGTATCGAGTAGAAAATCGATTCGGTCGTAAAGCCTGCGCTTCAGCCGGTCGGCCGCGCGCCAATCGACGAAAAAACCGCGCTTGTATTTTGTTTGCGCCGGCTCGCTCCAATTGTCGAGGCCCAGGTTGCCGGCTTCGCCGCGCCGCTGGCGCTGTTGAATTTCCCACCGCGCCATGTTGCCGTAAATCAACAGGTCGTATTCGCCAGCGATTATGGATGCTCCGGTCCCCACGATTAGCACCAGACCGGGCGTCCTTTTCACCGCGCAACGGCACTGCTCCACTCGCTGCGGGTCCAGGAAGTTCTCTATTTCAACGCTGCCCATGTGGCCGAAGACAGGGTCATCGGTCAGTTGAGCCGCGAGCATCGTCTCCACAACTTCGGGTGGGCGGAAGAGATCCTCAGCCGGCACCGTCATTCCGGGATGCAGTCCTTCTTCGAAAGCGGCAGCAATTTCCTGCACGAGGGCTCCCGGGTAACACTCGATGCAAACGACGAAATGACCGGGCCGCAGCGCAGCGCGAACCCTGGATAAAATTCGGCCCCAGCCGGTGGAGCACTCGCTCCCGTCCGCGCTCACTGGCACGCACGGAGTCTTGTCGTATGTCGCGTGTGTAATCATTTGTCGCTAAGCAGCGGTACCGCGCCCAGCAGCCCGGCATCCGCGCCCAATTCGGTTTTATATAGCTGCACTTTCCCCCATGGTGTCCATGCATGGGCATGAACGTAGTCCTTCAGAAACGGAAGAATCTGATCCGCGCTCTTCATCACAGCTCCTCCAAACACCATTACTTCCGGATCGAACGCATGTATCAATCCCACGGCGCCGGCCGCCCACACGGCCAGACAGCGATCGCGGATGGCGAGCGCGACCGGATCGCCGGCCCGGCTCCAACGGAACAGAGTCTCGAAATCGAGCACCGGTTCCCGGCTCAGAGCGCTCTCCGTAAAGCCCGGCCAGGAACGGCAGATCTCGGGCAGCGCCCATGTGGACGCTTCGGCCTCCATGCACCCGCGGCTGCCGCACATACATGCTCGCCCATCGAACCTCACCGGTATGTGTCCTCCGAGGCCGGCTTGCAGGTGCTTGCCGCGCAACAGCCGGCCCGCCGACAACACTGCCCCGCCCACACCCGTGCCGAGCGTGATCAGCACGGCATCGTCGTAAGCCCGGGCCGCTCCGCAGTAATGCTCGCCCAACAGTGCCATTCGCGCATCGTTCTCGATACGGAGCGGCATTCCGAAGCGCTGTTCGCTCCAGCCGCGCAGATCCACACTGCTCGCATCGTCATACTTGCCTTTTGGCGTGGAAAAAATGCGCCCTGAGAGCGGCTCCACAATACCGGGGAAGCTCACCGCGACGCCGGCGCAATCGCAAGCCTCAAGCCCGCAGCACCGTAACAGCCGTTCCCCGGCCGCAGCCAGCTCTGGCAACAGCCGCTCCAGGCGGCGGGCGCCGGCAACAGAAACGCTTTCCTTCGCAAGAATTCTGTTGTCATCCACCACCGCGCACACCGCGTGACTGCCTCCAATGTCGATCGCAATGGCCTTCATTTAACCCGCACTTGCGGTCGTTCAGACACGCTTTACGTCGATTCCCAAACGCTCGAAGGGCGCAATCGCTCCGTCGCTTGCCCCGGCATCTGTGATCAGGACGTGTACCTCGTGGGCGCCGCAGAACCGGTACGTCGCAATCGCGCCCAGTTTGCTGTGATCGGCCACCGCGATGCGCTGTTTGGCCTGATTCACGATCACGCGATTGATGGCCGCCTCGCCGCTGTTTGCGCTGCTCAGGCCTTTCTCTGCGTCGACGCCGTTTGCGCCAAGGAACGCTCTATCCAGATTGATTTGGCTCATCGCATGGCTGGCGGCCGGTCCTACCAGCGAAAACCAGTCGCCGCGCAGAAACCCGCCCGTCACGAACACTTCCAGATCTTTCCGCTTGCTTAGCTCCATCGCCACGTTGACCGTGCTCGTAACCACCGTCACGCCCGAGCGGTTCCGAATGTTCCGCACCACTTCCGTGGTCGTAGTCCCCGCCGTCAGCGCGATCGTCTCTCCGTCCTTCACCATCTCGGCGGCGGCGAGTGCAATGCGGCGCTTCTCTTCTCCGTGCCGCTCGATTTGTTCCTGGAATGACGAGTCGTGCCGGAATGGCTCGTAAAACAACGGCTCGATGGAGACAGCGCCGCCGTGTGTGCGTCGCAGCAGGCCTTTGCCTTCCAAATCCTGAAGGTCCCGCCGCACGGTAGCGACAGACACGCCAAGCAGAAGGCAGAGCTGCTCCACCGAGATCGATCCAGCCTTCCGAAGCTCACGCAGCACGCGATCGGTGCGCAAAGCGGTTTTGGAGCTCACTTCAGGTATCGTAAGATACCCATTTGAAGAAAGCAATCAAAAACACTCATTTATTATCGCGTTTGCCGCCGGCGCGCTTGGCCTAATTGCGCGATATCTCGCCAATCAATCAAATTGCGCTTGACACGTCAAACCGGCCCGGAGCATAATTCTTTCATACGACAAAGCCCAACTGGCATTGAAATTCAACTTTTAGCTGAAGTGGACTTAGTTTATGATGCTGACTCGACGAATTTTGTATGTCGCGGCGGTCAATTGGTTGTGGGCCGCTACCGCGCCGGCGCAAGCGCCGGTAAGCCTGACTATCGACACTACCTCTCGCGGTCATGCGATTCCGGATGATTTCAGCGGCTTGAGCTTCGAAAGGGGAACCGAGAACTCCGGCAACGCTGGCGTCCCGGGCTATCTCTTCAGCCCGTCCAACACGCAACTCGTCACCTTGTTTCAGAACCTGGGCATCAGGAATCTCCGCGTGGGAGGCGGTTCTGTCGATGACGAAATACCCGTCGGTACGGGTTCAGATGGCTACGCAGGCGTAGACAATCTCTTCCAATTCGCGCAGGCCGCCGGCGTGAAGGTCATTTACTCGCTGCGTTTGCTGAATCCCTCCGCCCAGCCTATCCCAAATCTCAAAGCCGACAATGCCGCCCTTGCCCAGCATATTTGGAGCAGTTATCAAAGTAACCTTGAAAATTTCTCTATCGGAAACGAGCCTGATTTTCATTCCTACCATACGTCCGATCCATTGATTCATGAAACGATACCCGGGGTGCCCGGATCGGCGTATCCTTCTTATCTCGCGGATTGGCAGGATTTCGCTAACACGGTTCTCGCTTCCGTGCCGGGCGCAATATTTAGCGGGCCGGACACCGGCGCCTACAGCACTCTCACTTACACGCCGGACGCTTCAACTGGTGTTTCCTGGACCCAGCAATTCGTCCATGACGAGAAGAGCGTACAAAATCAAAATAACTCGCCGCTGGTTGTGGATGCCACGCAGCACTATTACGTCGGGGGATCCCCCGGCAGTACAACCGCCCAGCAAGCGATCGATAACATGCTTTCTGCCGATTGGGTCGACGACACGACCATAGGTACCCAACCCGCGGGAACGAGCGGCACAACGACCTTCACGCCTTATCCCTGGCTTTACACCAATAACTTGGCTCCGGTGCTTTCGTACGGCCTGCCCTACCGGCTTACTGAATCCAACGACTATGTTACTGGCGTTCCCGGAGCGAGCAATGCCTTTGCTTCGGCGCTCTGGGCGCTCGATTATATGCACTGGTGGGCGGAACATAATGCGGCGGGCGTCAACTTTCACAACAAGCAATGGATCTACACGGACACGATTGTTCCTGATCCAAACCCTTGCTCCCCGGTGTGCGGAAACTATCAGACCGCTCCGAAAGGATACGGTCTTAAAGCTTTTGATCTGGGTGGTCATGGCTATGTGGAACCAGTCACAATGGAGAATCCGAGTGGCGTGAATGTGACCGCCTACGCTGTTGGGAACGCGCGGGATCTCTACGTCACGATTATCAATAAGACGCAGGCAGCCGGCGGGACCGATGCGAATGTGACTATCACGCCAAAGGGCTTTCGGGCGGCGAGCTGCGCGTCAATGCTGCTCGGCGACGGCCAACCCGGAAATGCAGGCCTGATGACGGCATCGCTCGGCGGCGCATCCATTAACAACAACTCGCGGTGGCTTGGGCAATGGAGTCCGCTTGAACCAAATAGGAAGGGGCAGTGCACGCTGGCGGTGCAAGCCGCCACGGCCGCACTCGTGAAGCTTCGCGCTGCCGGCGCCTACGTGGGACCCATTCAAATCAATCAGGACGGCGCGTTAGCAATATTCGGCGTCGGCGCGAATGGCGATATATGGTCCGATTCGCAAAAGAGCGCCAGCGTTCCCAACAGCAGCTTGAGGAACTGGAGTGGTTGGACCGGGTTGTCAGGATCTGTTCCTTCCGCCGGTGGCGTTGCCGTCGCGAAGAACCTCGACAACACTCTGGAAGTGTTTATCTCAACCGTGTCCGGCGACGTCTATCACAACGCCCAACGGACGCCCGGCGGCGCGTGGAGCGGCTGGTCTGACCTCGGCGGCAATGGAATCAGGAACCTTGTCACCGCTGTAAACGCGGATGGAAGCCTCAATGTTTTCGGAATTGGCGCTAACGGAGACATCTGGAACAACAGCGAAAACGCCCCTGGTGTCGCCTGGAGTGGCTGGTCTGATTTGAATGGTGTAAACATCGAACCCGGCTTTGTGATTGGTCGGGATCTTAGCGGGTTGCTCGAAATATTTGGCGTTGATGGCAGCGGCGCGGTCTGGCACGACTCGCAAACGAGCCTCGGCGGTTGGAGCGGTTGGAGCAGCGCTGATCTCGCCGGAAAGGAGCTGAACCCGCGGCTGACGGTGGCCGGAAATCTGGACGGGCGTCTGGAAGTGTTTGGCGTCGACGATAAGGGTGCCGTATGGCACAACCCGCAAATGACGCCCGGCGGTGCTTGGAATGGCTGGTCTAAGATACCCGGAAAACGGCTGCAACCGGGCTTTGTGGTCGGCCAGAGCAATGACGGACGGCTTGTGCTGTTCGGAGTAAGCATTCGAGCCCATCGCGAATGGAGTGCGATAACACAAAATGTTTGGAGTATCTCGCAGGAGACCGCGGGCGGCGATTTTCGAGGCGATTGGACAAACCTGGGCGGCTTCGGAATCGATCAATTGGCGGTGAGCAATACCCTGGATGGCCGCATTCAACTCTTCGGTGTCGGCCGCAACCACGACGTTTGGTCTGACTGGCAATTGCAATCCGGTGCGTGGTGGAGCGGCTGGGCCGACTTTGGCGGTACGGGGATAAATTTAGCGCTCAACTCCCCGGAGCAACCCAGCCGTTAGACCAGGTCGCCCGTCTGTAGCGGCAATCTGCGCACGCGCTTCCCCGTCGCCGCGAAAATCGCGTTCATCAGCGCCGGAGCCGTGGGCGGCAAGCCGGGTTCGCCGATTCCCGTCGGAGCAATTGTGCTCGGGACGATGTGCACCTCGATTACCGGCGTTTCCTTCATCGCCAGCGTCGTAAAGCGGTTGAAGTTGTTTTCGACCGCGCGCCCGTCTTGAATGGTGATCTGGCTTTTCAGCGCGGCTGTGAGGCCGTAAACGATCGCGCCTTCGACTTGTGCGCGAATGCCGTCGGGATTGACCGGCGTTCCTACATCCACCGCCGAAACGACCCGATTCACGCGCACAGTTCCGTTGTTGACGGCGACTTCCACCACGTTCGCGACATAGCTGTGAAAGGAGTAGTGGCACGCAATCCCGCGGCCGTGACCTGGCGGAAGCGGCTTACCCCAACCGCTCTTCTCGGCGGCGAGCTGCAGAACAGCCTTGAAACGCCCCGTATCGAGAGGCCGGTCTTTCGCGTCGAGCGCGTCCTTCACCAGGCGTGTCTCGCCCAATTTCTGAATACGAAATTCGTAAGGATCGGCGCCGGCGGCATGCGCCAGCTCGTCGACGAAACTCTCCATGACGAATCCCATGACGGAGGCTTCGACGGAGCGCCACCATGCTCGCGGCACGCCGGATTGCGCGGGGAGATATTCCAGCTTGTAATTCCTGGCGAGATATGGCATCTGGGTCGCCATTCCCAGCTCCGAAGATTCCGGCGGCGCTTTGCGTCCCCAAAATTCGGCGATCGAAGTAGATGTACTCTTATGACGCCAGGCGGTGATGTTGCCGCTCGAATCCACGGCGCCCGTAATGCGGTGATACGAAGCGGGCCGGTAGAAGTCGTGCGTCATGTCGTCTTCGCGGGACCACACAAGCTGCACCGGTTTCCCGACGCGTTTCGCCACCTGTGCCGCTTCCATCGCGAAATCGGCCTGGTAGCGACGCCCGAACGCGCCTCCCATAAACATGGTGTGAACCTGAATCTTCTGAGGCGGCAGGCCGCTCACCTGTGCGATCATCTGCGCTGTCCATTCGGGGGCCTGCGTGGGGGCCCAGGCCTCGGCACTATCGCTGCGAATGTGCACGGTGCAATTCATCGGCTCCATCGTGGCGTGCGCCTGGAACGGCAGCTCGTAATCGCATTCGATTCTCTTTTCCGCCGGTGCGCTCGAAAGTGCGGAGTCTGCGTCGCCCTCGTTCAGCACGACTTTCATCTGCGAATCCACCAGCTTGCGGAATTGCCGGCGCAGACTTTCGCTGCTCTCACTCGCATGCGGGCCGAAATCCCACTCGATCTGCAACTGCTTGCGGGCCTGCATCGCGATGTAAGTGGTTTCCGCAACCACGGCCACGCCGCCCGCCGCATGCACTCCTTCCGGAACGGGATCGATGGTGAAGACGTCGTAGACGCCCTTCATGACCTTGGCCTTAGAAGCATCGAAGCTCTTCACCTTGCCGCCGAAAACGGGACAGCGAGCCACGACAGCATAAACCATGCCGGGAACGCGCACGTCCAAGCCAAATTTCGCGCTGCCATCTACCTTGGCTGGAATATCCATCCGCGGCAACGATTTTCCGATGAGCTCGAACTCTTCCGGCTTCTTCAACGCAACGCGGTCGAGATCGGGAACAGGCAGTTGCGATGCAGCCTCCACCAGTTCGCCGTACATCAGCTTTTCATTTCCGTGCCACACGGCGCCATTCTTGGCTGTGCAGCTTTCCGGGGGCACATTCCAGCGCTGCGCCGCCGCGGCAATCAGCATCTGCCGGCCGGCCGCTCCCGCCTTTCGAAGCGGCATCCACATACCGGCCACGCTGCCGCTGCCGCCCGTCCCCTGGTTTCCGTACACAGGATCGACGCTGGCATGCTCCACTCTTACGTCTTTCCAATCGACACACAATTCATCCGCCAAAATCGCCGGCAACGAAGTGGTGACTCCCTGCCCCATTTCGGATTTCGAATAAAGTAGCGTGACAGACCCGGCCTGGTCGATCTTCAGCCAGGCCTTCAGGGGATTCACGACCGGCTTCTCCGGCTGGCCCCTCGCGATCGATGCGGCATCGAAGCCGATGATGAGCGTCGCACCGGCTGCGGCGCTCGTCTTCAGAAGCGCTCGCCGGGTCAAAGGGATTGCTTCCGCGCTCATAATTCACCTCCCGCTGCTTTCGCGGCAGACTTGCCGTTGCGCATCCTCTCCGCAGCCTTCAGAACGGCTCTGCGAATCCGCATCGCGGTCCCGCAGCGGCAGATATTGTTGGACATGGCTTCATCCACATCCGCCGAGGTGGGTTTGGGATTCTTCTCGAGAAAGGCCACGGCGGTCATGATCTGGCCCGACTGGCAGTAACCGCACTGCGGAGCTTGCTCCTCAATCCAGGCCTGCTGCACGGGATGGCTGCGATCGCTGGAAATCCCTTCGATGGTAGTGATCTTTTTGCCCGCCACAGACGCGACCGGAAATACGCAGGATCGCGCCACTTCGCCATTGATGTGTACAGTGCACGCTCCGCAGGCGGCGATACCGCAGCCATACTTCGTGCCCGTAAGATTCAGTGTGTCCCTCAATACCCATAACAATGGAGTCTGCGGATCCACGTCGACGGACTTCTTCTGCCCGTTCACTTCGAATGTGATCGCCATGGGACCCCCTTTCTTCGAAGATCGCCGGATCTTACAACGATATCGCCTCTCGAACCGGCCGGGTGAGCCGAATGGCAACCAGGATATTCTAGGGAACCAAGGAGCGCCTACCTTGACAGCAAATTTGTGGCTTCGGATTGCAGCGGCGATTGCTTTACTGCCGGCAGTACGCGGGACATCCGCCGTTCAGTCTTCCTCCCCGGCCAAGCAGACGGCTAGTCAGGCGGACGCGGGCGGCCCGGCTGAGCTCGACCTGTCTGCGAGCGAACTGCGGCCGGCAATGGAACGCTTCACGGCCGACCGCGGCAATCTGCAGCGCTTTTACAACCTGGAGGAATGGCCGCAGCGCCGCGAACGGCTGCAGAGGTTCTATCGCCGATGGCTGGCGCACTTATCGGAATTGAATTTCGACAAGCTGAGCCAGGACGGAAAAATCGATTACATCTCATTCCGCAATGGCTTGGAACACGACATTCGAATGCTCGATCTCGAGGCCAAGGACGATGCGGAGGCCAAACCATACGTCCCATTTGCGTCGACGATTCTGGACCTCGAGGCGTGCCGCCAGCAGATGGAGCCGCTGAATCCCAAGGACGCGGCGGAGAAGCTTTCCAGACTGACGCGGGATATCGAAGCCACTCGCAAGTCAGTGGAGGCGGAGCTCAAGTCGAAATCGAGCGAGGAGGCGGCGCGGCAAAGGAAAATCAAGGCCGCTCACGCGCTGGCTCTTGCCGGTTCGCTGCGCAACACGCTCCGCGCGTGGTTCACGTTTTACGATGGGTACGATCCTACTTTCACGTGGTGGGCCGCGGCCGATTACCGGAAGGCCGATGCCGCGCTGCAAGCGTACAACGCGTTTTTGGGTGAGCACGTGCTCGGACTCAAACCCGCGCAGGTGAATGCCGCACAGGCGGCCGCGGGACGAAGCGGAGCCAGTGGAGCGGCGGGATCGGGAACCCAGGAAGGGCGATCCGCTAACGCCGGGAATGCAGGCGCGAGTTTCGGGGAGGGACCGGGAGACGGGCCCGGCAGAGGCTCCGGCATCTCCGGCGCCGCCGCTCAACCGGGCGAAACGAACGACATTATCGGACATCCCGCAGGGCGCCAAGCGCTGATGAGCGAATTGGCGCACGAAATGATTCCTTACACGCCGGAAGAGCTGATCGCGATCGCCAATAAAGAATTCGCCTGGTGCGAGAACGAAATGAAGCGCGCGTCCCGCGAGATGGGCGATGGCGACGATTGGAAAAAAGCGCTGGAAAAAGTGAAGAACCTCTACGTAGAACCGGGCAAACAGCCGCAGATGATCCGCGACCTGGCGATCGAGGCCATCAAGTTCATGGACGATCACGATTTGGTGACGATCCCGCCGGTGGCGCGCGAGACATGGCGCATGCAGATGATGACTCCCCAGCAGCAACTGCTGAATCCGTTCTTCACAGGGGGCGAAGTGATCCGGGTCTCCTACCCGACCGACACAATGTCCTACGAAGAAAAGATGATGAGCATGCGCGGCAACAACAGGCCGTTCGCCAAGGCTACCGTGTTTCACGAGTTGATTCCAGGGCATGAGCTGCAGGGCTACATGGGCGCGCGGTTCCGCTCGTACAGGGGCGCGGCCTTGGGTCACACGCCGTTTGTGACGGAGGGCTGGTCTTTGTACTGGGAGATGCTGCTTTGGGACATGAAATTTCAGAACACGCCCGAAGAGCGTGTCGGCGCGTTGTTCTGGCGCATGCACCGCTGCGCGCGCATCATTTTCTCCCTGAGCTTTCATCTGGGCAAAATGACGCCGGACGAGTGTGTCAAATTCCTGGTGGATCGCGTGGGCTTTGAGCGTGAGAATGCGATCGGCGAAGTGCGGAGATCGTTCGCCGGGGGTTACGCCCCGCTCTATCAAGCCGCCTATCTGCTGGGGGGAATGCAATTTTATGCGCTACATAAGGAACTGGTGGATTCGGGCAAAATGACGAACCGCCAATTCCACGACGCGATTCTCAAAGAGAACTGGATTCCGGTCGAGATGATCCGCGCCGATCTCACCGATCAGCCGCTTACGCGCGATTACAAGACGCACTGGAGATTCGAGGGCGATGTTCGTGCTCAATAAACCGAACAACCCCTCAGGTATTTACTGCACGTTTTGAAATGGGGAGGTCTCGATACGGTACGGTGTCAAGCGCGGGGGTGTGAAGTCCGGCTGGAGCAGCCAGGCCGTTCGGTGCGGATAGTAATCGAGAAGCTGCTTGTTCTTTTCAGCGCCGAGATCGTGAGCCCAGACTACGCGGGCGGAATCGATATCGGCTGCGTTGTGAATCCATTCCTGAAACATGTGCCCGGGACTGTAGTGCACGAAGACCAATTGCCGGCCTGAGGCGCGGGAAAGCTGTGTTTCGACGGAGGCGCGGCCTTGCGGATCGGAGCCGTTGAGGAAGTCCCAGGATTCATATGGCACGACAGCGGATTGGAGGTTCTGATTTCCGCTGGCGTGGACGAGATACCAGAAGAGAAAATGCGCCGCGCAGATCAGCGCGAGAAGTGTACCGAACTCGGGAAGAAGTACACGCCCGCGAAAGCGTCCAGCGATTCAGCCGGTCCAGTCCGACGACGCTCGCCAGCACAAAGAGGCAGGTAACGGCCGCGATGTAATGCGGGTAGAAGTAAGGGAAGAAATTGCTGCCAAGGCAGAAGATAAGAAGAACAAGCACGACCCATAGAAACCGAAGCTCCCGAATGCCGGCGAGGAATGCGAAAAACGCGAGGTAGAGCGGAGCCAGGAGAAAGAAGCGGTAGAAGCGCGCGCGGAAGAGTAACCGCTGCCAATACGCTCCGGGTGTGTCGGTGCCTTCGCCATGAATGACGGTTTCCGCCCGGTAATCGAGCTCCTGTTCGGCATTCAAGGACCGATGCGGAACGGGGTTCTGCTGAAACGTGAAGGTGGCGGGCACGCCGTATTGATAGCGGTAAAGCGCATAGGGAAGCGTGGTCCAACTGCCCGTCACCGCTTTGTTCTGCATCAGTATCAAGGCTCCGCCGCAGAGCAACATGAGCCCGGCGCAAGCGAGGGTCCTCGCCAGATTGCGCCATTCCTCGCGATCCCGCAGCGACAAAGCGAGGAAGACCAGGACCGCGATGAGCAAAAGAACGAATTCGTAGGGACGAGTGAGCAGTTGAACGCTGAGGCCGAGGCCAAGCAGAACGGCATCGCGCAATCGATAGGCGTGGCGCAGGCGCGGAAGCGCTCCAAAGACGAGGCAACCGGCGGATGCAGAGACGGCGCCGCCCCAATAGCAATTCATCCAATAGCTAAGCGGGCCGAGTTCGATTACGGCCAGCAGTCCGCCAACGAGAGCCCATCCGGGCGTAGTCCAACCGCGGAGCATCCAGTAGCAGAGCGCGCACAGAGCGGCTTCGGCGAGCAGAACGCCTGCCCAGGGCGAAGCAAAAAGTATCCAACCGAATGCCAGCGCCAGGCCTTGTCCCAGCGGGTAAATGGAACTGTGCGTGGGGCGCTGCAGCACGAGGATCTGTTCAAAAAACTCGGGCAGCGCGTGCGGCGGGTTCGCGAAACGGAAATGCCGCAGCGTGTCGGCGAGAAGCAAGTAACCGAAATCGTCCGAGCCGCTTGGAACGGGAACCGGGTGATGAGCGAGCAGCGCCAATCGAAGGCCGACCGGAAGAAGCGCCAGAACCGCCATGCACCACGCGGGGCGGTGAGCAAGATTGAGCCCGCATTTCTGCACCGCCGTGCGCCCGAGGAAGAGTGTGAAGAGCAGAGCCGCGAGGGCCAACTCGACAAAATCACTCAGCCCGAAGCCGAGCGCATTGTTCGGGGCGAGAAACGTCCGCACGAACCGATAGGAAGGTGGACTGGCAAACAAGACGGCAGGATATCGCGTTCGACCACGCGCTAGAGCAGGTGAAACTCCACTTCCACGGTCACGCGCACTTTCACGGCCTTGCCTGCCTTCGTTCCCGGCTGGAACTTCCACTGCTTCAGAGCCTCGACCGCTGTGCGATCTTCTTCCGTATTCAGGCCGCTCACGACCCGAGGATCTGTGGCAATGCCTTCGGTGGTCACGACGGTCGAAATCCTCACTGTGCCCTCGACGAAAGCCTCTTTGGACTTTGGAGAAAAGGCGGGCTCGACGTAGTGCACGAGCTTCGGCGGCTTCACGTCTCCGCCGGGTTCGTAGATTTCTTCCTTTCCGCTGTCTTTCGCCGGAGGGTCGCCGGCACGCACATATGCGGCGGCGCCAAGCACCAGGATTGTCAATCTGCCGAGAAAGGACCGTCTGCCGGGACCTGAATACACTACGACCTCCCCTAGCAAACGAGTGACAGAAGAGACGATCACGCCTCACGGCAGGTTTCAACAACAGCAGCTTTTTTTCCTGGGTTCGCTACCGAGCAATCTCACGGACCGTAAAATTCTTCTTCGGTAACGGGAGCCTGCGGCGATGCGCCCTGCTGCCCTGCCCTGCGCCGGGAGGAAAACATCGCGCCCCGAGCCGGCGAAGTGCCCGCGAAAGCGGCGAATCCGATCGGGGAGGGCATATCGAGATAGATGGCCTCCATGCCGCCGCGATGAAAATATGCCTCGTGCCAGAAGCCGGTGCCGCCGGAATCATGGAGGAATTTGAGCCACCAGTCTTTGTGCGGCAGAGCTCGGGTCCAGCGCTCCAGCGACGGGAGATCGCGCCAATACTGGCGCATTCCGACATGGGGAGGGAACAGCGAATAAATGATCCGCTCGTGCAACAGCAGTCCGTCAGGATGCTCTGCGACGGAAGCGGAGATCCGCGGCCCAAACCATGCGAGCGTGCGCAATCCGCGGAGGGAGCGGACCCGCATCCCGAGATAGACGACTACCAGATCGGGGTAGCTCGATAAATCGACGGTTGTGCGATCGGTCTGGATGGCCATGCGGCCATCCTATCGCGCCCTTCGCTTCTGAACAGGCTGGTTCGCAGACGCAGCATTCCCGATTGGGCTGCTCGTCCGGCTTCGAATCCCGATCTCCTACAGCATTTGCCGCAGCAACTCTCCCAGATCGATCGCACTGCTGCTCTCGGTTCCGCGCGGCAGCGTAGGAGCCACCGCCAGCGCCTCGTTGTGATCTTCAAACCACACCAGAAACAAAGAGCGCTCCGCGCCCGCCAGGCGCTGCTGATTGATCCATGTATAGTAAGCGCCCATATCGCCGTCGATCAGCGAACCTTGCGGATCCAGCTCCGGCGCGGTCTGCGCTCCCGCCAGCAATTCCCGCATCGACCGCTCGCGCTGCCGGGGCTGAAAACGCGCCAGCAAAGTCAGCGGCTGCGCACGTCGCAGCGCCTCGCGCGCCGACCACTGCACAAAGGTTGTGCTGAACAACTGCGTTCCCGATCCTTCCGTGAGTACGCTGATCTGAAACCGGTTCAATACCGCGGCCGCACCTGCGCCATTCAGTCCCAGGTCCTCGGGACGCATTTGGGCGAGCAGCGTGCGAAGTGCTTCCGGCCCCGTGCCGGACTCCATGGCCCTGCGCATCCGAGTCACAATCGCGGTCCGCACCCGGTCCAGCGAATCGTAAGAGACGCACGTCACGCCCGGCTCTGAAATTGGCTCGCTCGGTCCCCCATCGATATACCAGTGCGCGAATGGATCCGGGTGCGCTTTGGCGCGTGCCGCCACCGTCTCTAAAAGGATTCGGTATCCGTTGCTGCTCTTGATCTGCTTGAAGTAAACGCCCCACGGCCGGAGCTTTCGAAATAGCGGAAATCGGTTCTCCGCCACTCCCTTCCCGATCACCGCCAATCCCAGCCGGGGCGCGCCCGCCGGCTCCGGCGTCGTAGCTGCATCTACCTTCTTTCCCCACTCGATGGCGGCCTGCCGGAAAGTATCAATCTGATGAGTGGCCCAGAGATGCGCGGTCAACTCCTCCGAGAACCGTCGCGGCTCGTTCACCCAGTCCATGCCTTCGAGCTGGCGCGAAAGACGCAGTTGGGCAAACGGCGCCGTCAGTTGCCGGATTTGCTCTTCCGAGAGCGCTCCCATGTAGGCGAGCTGGCGGTCCAATTCCCTTCGCTCGGCCGGAAACTTCCAGTCGTAAACGATCAGCTCGCGCAGTTGAAGCGCCACAAACGCGACCGGCAACTGCCGCAGCAGAGCGATCCGGCTCGTGACAATTTGCCGCGCCTCCGGAGGATAACTGCTGAATTGCTCAGGCCTGAGTTGGCTGGGTAACAACATCCCCGTTCTGTTCTATCACGGAATCGAGAGTTCCGGTTTTCGTGGGGACCAGTAAGGAACGTCGGGAAAGAATGAGCCGTACAGCGTTGCCACGTCTTTTTGGAGTTCTTCCTTGCTATAGCCGCCCGATTGGGTCAAAGGCAGCATGGATCTGACTCTCTCAGCGGCGACGGAGTGGATCGTTTTCTCGATGCGAACGCGGGCGACGAATTCCGCAATGCGGCTCTTGCGAAAGGACTCGATGGCGCGGAAGGCGCGCTGATAGGAGTTCTCGTAGCTGGTTTTATAGCGCTGCATGAGTAAAAGACGCTTGAAGGTTTTATCGAGCTCTTCGAACTCGCGATTCTGTTCTAAGAAGAAAATCGCGCTTTCGGTTTGGCAGATTTTTCGATAAGCGCGGTTCTGAAGCCACAGGGCTTCGACCAGATTCTTCAACAGGGGCGCCAAACCGGGCGAAGCAACATCCTTATATTCTTCGGCCAGGGTTTCGGCGAGCGCATCGAAGTCTTCCTGTTTTTCATCGGGGAGAAGAAAGAATTTTTCGCAACTGAGGCCGTGCGAGGCAGCGTTGCGGCTGGAGGTTTCCCGACCGCTGCTGCTGCGCGGACCGGTAGAATGGCCCGGGCGATTGTTTTGATTGATGTCGGACATTTTGCTTCTCGCGTTCGAGTGTGAGGCGCGGCGAGGCGAGAACAGGAATTTTTTGTCCGGAAGTGTTTGAGAGGGAGAGAAATGATTTTTTTGAGGATTTTGTGAACGCAGCACGGCGGGGGTCGCCACAACGGGGGATGAAAACAGCGTCAGGGTTGAGATAGGCTGCGGAGTGCCGGGAGTGGACGAGAGGCCGATTCCAATCTGGAGCTAGAAGCCCGCTTGTGAACGTGGCCCGGGCGCCCGCAGTTTGTGCACGGCACAACAGATTGTCGCCTCCGCCGCGAGGCGGAGAGCACGTGAAGGAAAGTCGATGGTTTCCAGGCGTCCCTTACTCGCGGCATGAGGAGGCGATATGAAGTTACTGTACCGCTGCTGTGCCGGACTGGATATTCACCGCGACACAGTGAGCGCGTGTGTTAGAAAGCGCGTCCGCGGACAAGCGGAAGCGAGCGTGGAGGAGCAAGTATTCGGCACCTTCACACAAGATCTGGAACGCTTGCGGAGGTGGCTGAAGCAGCACAAGGTGCGGCAGGTGGCGATGGAGTCCACCGGCGTATATTTTGCGCTGAGCAGCGCATTGATCGGGAGGGTTGAAGTCCCTCCGGCGCTCAGATGAGGAGCGCTGTATCCAAAAGCGGCGATAATACGTCGCTGGCCGGAGAAAGCGGAAGGTATGGAGAAGCCTAAACGGGCACAAAGACGAAAGTCGGATACAGCCAAGGTGAACCTGAAGCCACGCTTCGCAATTCTCCGGAGGGCAGGGTGTCCACCGTGAGGTGGAATCCGAAGGGCATGAGGAGAAGAACCGGGCCGTAATCGAGGGGGCTACCCCGCAGATGAACTGGTCGGCCGAAGGTGGGACTTGGTCGAGCCTGCAGTATAGAGGCGAAGGCGCTACTCATTCACCCACCGCACCAAGGTGCTTGCGGACGGCACGGTACGGAAGAACAATGCGTGACCTCAGGAGGACTGGCGGAGTCTCGGGCGGCACCCGAGTAAGCGGACCTATAAGCGCGAGCGAAACGGCGAGCAACGCTCTGCCAGTAGTCGGACTGCCTCACAGTATCTGAAGCCCAGTCAAAAGCTGGATGACCGAGAAGTCGGCGACCGAAGTGGGTCGGAGAAGGGGGCAGACGAAGGCAGTTGGAAAGAGAAAGGAAACCAGATGAGCAAGGGCGGGGAGGTGGATCAGTTCCATGAGTGAAATACCCGTACATCTTCGTCCGAGGAGACTGGCGGACTGGATCAATCCAACCGGTGCAAGGAAGGTCCACTCATTGGTGGACAAGGTGTATCAGCGGAAGAACCTGGAGATAGCCTGGGAGAAAGTAAAAGCTAACCGGGGCAGTGGGGGTGTGGATGGGCAGAGTCTGGAAGCATTCGCCGCGCAATTAGATCAGCAGTTGGATCGACTGCAGAGCGAGCTGAAAGAGGAAACCTATCAGCCTCAACCGGTATGGCAGGTACAGATCCCGAAGGCGGGGAAGCCGGGCGAGTTTCGAATGTTAGGAGTTCCGACTATCTATGATCGGGTCTGCCAGCAGGCGTTGCTCAACCGTTTAGAACCGATCTTCGAACCGGTATTCGATGAAGCCAATTTCGGCTATCGGCGAGGGCGATCGACGAAGGATGCCATGCGCAAAGTGTGGAAGGAGATTCAAAACGGACACGAGTGGATTGTGGACGCAGATTTAAGAGACTTTTTCGGATCTGTCGATCACGAGAAACTTCTAACGTTGATAGCCCAGCAAGTAGCCGATGGCCGAGTGCTGCGCCTGATTCGGGCGATGCTCAAGGCAGGGAGCTATGGTAAGGGGCGGCTCTTTCCGAGCGAGCGCGGGACCCCGCAGGGTTCAGTGGTTTCACCTTTGCTAAGCAATGTTCTTCTGACGCCGTTTGATCGGGAGATGCGACGCAAAGGATATCAGCTCACGAGGTTTGCAGATGATTGGGTGGTTACCTGTCAGTCTGCGACGGAGGCGCGAGCGGCAATCGATGCAGCCCTCCGGATTCTGAGCGAACTGAGCGTGCAACTTCATCCGCAGAAAACGCGGGTGGTTCACGTTCGGCATGGATTCGAGTTTCTGGGCTACCTGGTCAGGCGCGGACGGCAGCTACAACTGCCGACGAGCAAGATCGTCACGGGAGCCAAGTCGGGCGGCTTGTATGCCTATCCCCGAGAGAAATCGGTTCAACGCTTTAAGGATCGGGTGCGCCAGCTTACCAGGCGATGCGTACCTCTGAAAACCAAGGATCTGATTGAGCAACTCAATCCTGTTTTGCGGGGATGGGGTCACTATTACAAACGTGCCCACGTCCGAACGCTCTTCAACAAACTCGACAACTGGATCGAGCGGCGCATTTGGTCGCATCGGTACAAATGCTGGCGCAACTGTGGCTGGAAACAGCTTCCGAAACGCAAGCTGTATGGCGAATATGGGCTGGTGCAACTGGTGAAACTAATTCCTTCGATTGCATCGCAGAAAAGAGAGCTTTCGTGAAAGCGTGGCGCGGGAAAACCGCACACCACGTTTGAGCGGCGGACGGTGGTCAGCATCGAGACAACTTGATGCGCCACCTCCGACCCGGCGGATTCCCGTCTGGAATGTGCTGGAGGGAGGATTCACATTGACGCTGGTGAATCCAGCGAACGTGCGCGCATTGCGGGGCCAAAAGACCGATCGCATCGATGCGCGGCGCATCGCCGAGTATCTGCAATACGGCTTGTTGCGCGGCAGCTTCATTCCACCGAAGCCGATACGCGAATTACGTGAGCTGACGCGCCTGCGCGTACACATTCAGCAAGACCGCAATCGGGTGATCAATCGCATCACGCGATTACTCGAGACCGTGAACCTCAAACTGGCGTCCGTCGCCAGCAACATTATCGGAATGAGCGGCATGGCGATGTTGCGGCTGCTGGCCAGTGGAGTATGTGATCCCGAGCGTCTGGCCGAGTGCGCGCGTGGCCATATGCGCGTCAAGATACCAGCTCTGCTGCTGGCGCTGGACGGTCGGCCCGACGAGCATTTTCGCTGGATGCTAGAGCAATTGCTGTCGAAATTGGATCGGCTGGATGAGGAGCGTGCGTGTGTGGATGCGCGCATCGACGGCTTGGCCCTTCCGCAGGCAGACCTGCTGCGGCGGCTGAGCACGATTCCGGGCGTGGATCGCACTACGGCACTCGTATTGATAGCCGAGTTCGGCACGGACATGGTGCAGTTCCCTACACCGCGACATTTGGCGAGTTGGGCCGGACTTTGTCCGGGCAATGCCGAAAGTGCCGGCAAGCGCTTCTCCGGACGTACGCGCAAAGGTGATCGCTACGTACGGCGCATTCTGGTGCAAAGTGCCTGGGCTGCCGCCCGCGCCAACGACTGTTTCCTGGCCGCTCTGTTCTTCCGCACCGCCCAGCGGCGCGGATTAAAAAAGGCCGCTGTAGCTGTCGCCCATCGCATCGCCATTGTCGCTTGGCACATTCTCGCCGAGCAAGGCGTCGAGTATCGCGAGCGTGGCGGTGATTCCTTCGATCGACGCAATCCGGAACGCACCGCCCGCAAGCTCTCGCGGCGTTTGGAGGCCATCGGCTATAAAGTCACACTTATTGCGCCGCCCCAACCCGTCGCGCCGCGACCTGAACCGACCAAGCCGCGCAAGCCCGCTCCCGTGTCGCCGCACATCTGCAAGCAATGCCACGCCTGGAGAATCCCTCATTGCATCCACGTACGCAATCGCTCGAATTTCCACTCCGCTCATACTCCCCCAATCGGCACAACCGGTTAGCCGGACTGTTTTCGAAGGATCGGGTTTGACGGCGGGACTGAAGTCCCGCGCAGGCTGAAGCCTGCCCCACGGCTAAAGCCTGCCCCACGGCAGAAGGCTGCCCACGAGGCTATTACGGAACGAACTTCGGTAGCGAGATTTTCATTGACAGACAGGGGTGAATTGTGTCACATAAGAAGGCGAACGTGTACGTTCACGGGTCTTCCAGGGGAGGTTAGCTGTGTCAGCGAATGGCCGCACCCGATTTCTTGGGCAGTTCCTCTTTCTCGCCATTGCCGTTTGCATTTCAGAGAGCCCGACTTGGGCGCAAATCGATCAGGGCGCCATCCGCGGCACTGTACAGGACCCCAGCGGGGGCGTTGTTCCGGGCGCCAAAGTCACCCTGACGAACGAAGGCACGGGACTCGCGCTCGAGACGACCACCGGCAACGATGGGTCCTATACCTTCAGCCCCATCAAAATCGGCGACTACACCGTTGCCGTGTCCAAGCCGGGCTTCCAAACGGTATCGCAGGCGCATATTTCAGTACACGCGAACGAGCAGGTGAAAGCCGATTTGACGCTGTCGCCCGGACAAGTGACACAGACAGTGGAGGTGACCTCTGCGCTGCCGGTGCTTCAAACGCAATCGTCGACAGTCGGCCAGGACGTAACCGCACAGCAGGTGAACGACCTGCCTTTGAACGGCCGCAACTACACTGCGCTATCGCAGACGGCGGCCGGCGTGACAAGGATGCAAAGCGGACGGCTTTCCAGTACCGGCATCGGCGGCGGCGGCGGCGGATTCACGGCGAACGGGCTGGCCTGGTCTCATAACAGCTACATCCTGGATGGCATCGACAACAACAACGACACGGTGGATTTCCTGAATGGCGCCGCCTACGTGATCGTCACGCCTCCCGATGCGATCCAGGAGGTGAACGTGCAGACGAGCAACTTCACGGCGGAATACGGAAGAGCGGGATCGGCTGTGATGAATGCCACCACCAAGTCAGGCACGAACCAGTATCACGGAGATCTGTGGGAATATTTCCAAAACGATCTTCTGAACGCAAATAGCTGGAATGCCGATCGTGCGGGCACGGGGAAAGGCGAGCGGCGCTTCAACCAGTTTGGCTTCACATGGGGCGGCCCGGTTGACATTCCGAAGGTGTACGACGGGCACAACAAGACCTTCTTTTTTGCCGATTATCAAGGGACGCGACTTGCCCAGACGTCATTGCACAATCCGACGGTACCCACCGCGGCCGAGCGCAACAGCGGCTTCACCAATTTTCAGGATCTGATCTTCACGCAAAAGGGTACGTTCAGCGACAACTTAGGGCGGACCCTTCCGCAAGGGGCAATATTGGATCCGGCGACAACCCGTCCGGTGACAGCCGGGCAGGTGGACCCTGTAACCGGCATCGCGGCAACCAAAACAGGCTATGTTCGCGACCCATTCTTTTCCGGACAGAGCGTGAACGGCATAAGTAATTTCGCGACAGCCGCTGCTGAGACGCAGATGAATATTCTGCCGGCCAATCGCCTGGGTCCGAATGCGCTCAAGCTGCTGAATGCCTACCCGGTTCCGAATACAGCCGGGTCGAATGGAGGCCGCAGCGGCAATTTCGCCGAGCTGCTTCCCTCGCCTGATGGAACGAATCAATTCGATGTGCGTGTTGATCACAATTTCAATGAAAAAGATCAGATGTTCGCCCGCGCCGGCTATGCGGGCCGAACGCGCTTTGTGCCAGGTGATTTTACGGGAGCGATCGACAACTCTGGATTCGGCTCGGGGAACTTCATCGATCACAGCGTCAATGCGGCTTTGAGCGAGACGCATCTTTTTTCACCGACCTGGATTAACGAGGTCCGCATTGGCTATAGCCGTTTGACGGATTTCGCTGAACCGCCAATTGCCGGTGTCACCGGCATTCCGCAGCAATTCGGTATTCAAGGTGTTCCGCAAGCGCCCGGTCTGGGGGGCTTGCCTTTCTTGAATATCAGCGGGCTTACAGCTATTGGCCCCGCTGAATTCGCGAGTCCGAATACTCGCGTCAGCGACACGCGGCAGATTACGGAAAATTTGACCAAGATCAAGAGCGGCCATACGTTCAAAGGGGGCTTTGAGGCCCAGTTTCTGCGCTTCGGGTTTAATGATCCGCGCGATCCGCGAGGCCGTATGGACTTTGGGTCAAACTACACCGGTATACCTGGCACCGGCAATCTGGGAGCCGGCATGGCGGATTTTCTTCTTGTGCCTGTTTCGGCCACGGTTCCGAATGGAGTTAGTAACTTAGGCGGACCGAATTCGTTTTGGGCCAATAGCCTCAATGCGCCGGACGATATCCGGCACTACTACGGACTCTATTTTCAGGATGACTGGAAAGTCACTCCAAAGCTGACGCTGAATCTCGGGGTGCGCTGGGAATTCTTCGGGAATCTGAGGAACCGCTATAACGATGAAGCGAATTTCCAGCCCGCGCCGTGGGGGCAACCCGGTGCGGCGTGGGTGATTACTTCCGAGAACAAGAATCTTCCGCTCTCGGCTGCGTTTCTGAACCAGCTCGCCCAGGATGGCATCGCGCTCCAATACAGCAGCGTGCCCGGGCTGATCAATACGCCGAAAAACGATTTTGCGCCGCGCGTGGGTTTGGCTTACCAACTAACTCACAACTTAGTAATGCGCGCCTCGTATGGTATCTTCTATGCGGGATTTGAGAACCTGGGCGGTTCTCCAGATCCGGGCACCAACTATCCGTTCGGGGTTCAACCGACCGTCAGTGACTCGAGCAGCGGTATTCAAACTCTGGGCGCTCAGTTTCCGACCGTCTTCAACGGACAGATTCCAACGCTCGAAAACGCCTTGACATTTGTGACTCCCAGTCCCACCAGCCCGGCCTTCAATCCCAAGGGCATGAGCTTCGAATCGTTTGCAGTGCCTTGGAAAACGGGCGTCACGCACGAATGGAGTTTCGCGCTGCAGTACGCTTTAACGCACAACGACAGCATTCAGGTTGGCTATATCGGTAATCACAGCCTGCACCAGCTCAACGGATGGCGCGTGAATAACATCGGCGAGATTCTTCCAACCGGAACGACTACGCAGAACTATGTGCCCTATCCGGATTTTGGTCAAGGCAACGACTACATTGCTCCCAATGGCGATGCTTACTATTACGGCTTCCAAGTAACTTATCAGAGGCGCTTCGCTCACGGAGTGGGTATACTGGCGAACTTCACGCATTCGCGATGCATGACCGATTTTCGCAACGTACTTAACGATGACACGCCAAACGCCAATCAACGCGCTCCCTATTTGCCCGGATTCGGCGTTAAAGGAGACTATACGGTTTGCGCGGACGATACGCCGGAGGTGCTGCACTTCAGCGGCACCTGGGCAGTGCCCTACGGGAGGGGCCGGCAATTCGGCGCTCACGTGAACGGGCTTGTGGATGCCATTCTGGGCGGATGGTCGACCAACTGGGTGGAGACGACGCAGAGCGGTTTTCCGGGGAACGTAGGTTGCCCCGCCTCCACTACTGCCGGCTTCGGATGCGTCGCTTTCCTGGTTCCCGGTCAATCGATTTATATGAATTCCGGCCCTCATGGGACGAGCGAATTTTTGAATCCCGCCGCCTTCGCGCAGCCTCCCGTTGCCACCACGATCGGGCAGACCGACTACAGACCTTTAGGAGGCAGAGCCTCTCAGTTCCATGGTCCGGCATTCAACCAGCTTGACTTCTCGATTTTCAAGCAGTTTCATGTGAACGAAAGGACGTACCTCGAGTTTCGCGGCGAGTTCTTCAATCTCCTGAACCATCCGAATTTTGGCACCAATAGTTTTGCCACTTTGAACTTCACTAACGCTAATTTCTCTCAGATTACCGGCACGGTGCAGAACGCCATCGCCCGGCAGACGCAACTGGCATTAAAGTTGTATTGGTGAGTTTATTCCTGTTAGCCCTGCTGCTCCAGGTGGCCGGGCAGAGTAACATCGAGTCTACGCTCAAGGGAATAGTCCGCTTACATCCGGATAGTTTCGACGCGAATTACAACCTCGGCGAGTTCTATCTGCACTCGGGCCGCATCGCCAATGGAATTCCTTACATGGAGAAGGCGCAGAGTCTGAACCCAACCAATTACATCAGCGGCTACGATTTGGCGTTGGCGTATTTCGATATTAAGGCGTATGCGAAGGCTCGCGGTCAGATTCAAGGGATGCTGCGGCAGAAGGATGCCGCCGAGCTGCACAGTTTGCTGGCCGATGTGGAGGAAGGCGCGGGAAACTATGTCGCCGCTGCCGGTGAATACCAGCGCGCGGCACGGCTGGAGCCGACCGAAGAGCACATCTTCGATTGGGGCAGCGAGTTGTTGACCCACCGCGCGGCGGAGGCGGCCAACGATGTTTTCGAGCGCGGTACGGAGCTTTTTCCGCGCTCGGCAAAGCTGCGGGTCGGATTGGGAATAGCGCTTTATATGCGAGGCAATTACGACGAATCGGTGAAAGCTTTGTGTTTGGCTACGGATTTACAACCATCGGCTTCGTGGCCGTATGTATTTCTCGGCAAGATGTATCACATATCCACAGCTTCAGCCGATGAGGCGCGAAAGCGCTTGAGCCGTTTTGCCGAGCTGCAGCCGAAGAATCCGCAGGCGCTCTATTTCTATGCGATGAGTCTGTGGGAGCGGGATGAGAATGCGCAGCCTGATTTCCCGAAGCTCGAATCGCTGCTGAGGCGGGCCGTCGATCTCGATCCGAAGTACGCGGAGGCCCATCTTCAGCTTGGGATTCTTTTCGCCGATCAGACGAAGTACGCGGAAGCGATCCGGGAATTTCAACGCACCATTCAGTTGCGGCCGGATTTGACCACGGCGCACTATCATTTGGCGCAATGCTATCGCCGCACGGGCGACAAAGCGCTTGCCGAAGGCGAACTACGGACTTTTGAAGGGCTGCGGAAGCACGATCAGGCGGAATCCGAAAATGAGCGCAAGGAAATAACGCAATTCATCGTGACGATGAAGGAACAGACGCCAAGCGCTTCCGCGAAGTGATGGCACTGCGGCACATCACGGCTGCACGTTGGTCACGTGTTCGGTTGGCGAACTCGGGAAGTGCGATTCGTACCAGCGGATGCTGCGGTCCATTAAATCGATCTGGTGCTTGATCTCACGGACCCCGTGTCCTTCCCTGGGATACCGGACCATGATGGTGTCCACGCCCACATCCTTGAGCGCCACATAGTATTGCTCAGCCTCGGCGATCGGTACATCGGGGTCGTTTTCGCCGTGAACCAGCATGGTGGGCGTATGGACGTTCGCGACGTGCTTTAGTGCAGACCGCTCCCACGCTTCGTCCATCAAGCGGCCCTGCGTGAGGAACTGGCCGAACTCCATCTCCTCGTACTGGTTGTAATACGTCATGTAGTTATAGCTGATCAGGTTGGCGATACCGGCGATCGGAATGGCGGCTTTGAATTCGTTGGTTTGAGTGATCAGCCAGTCACTTAGCTGGCCACCATAACTTACGCCCTCGATTCCCATGCGCTCGCGGTCGATCCAGAGATACCTGCGCACGGCGGCGCTGACTCCGTATAAAACGTCCTGCCCTTCATTGCCGTCCTGGTCGCCAAAAACAGCGTCCGCAAACTTCTGTCCATAGCCGACAGAGCCGCGATAGTTCACATGCAGCACGGCAAAGCCATGCGCGGCGTAGACCTGGTCTTTAAATGAGAACGCCGGACCGTTCTGCCCGTGCGGACCGCCGTGCAGTTCCACAATCAGAGGGTACTTGCCGGATTGGGTCATTCCAACCGGCTTTACCAGGAAGGCCTCTACTTCGAACTTGTTGTCATTGCTGACGAACGTGAAGGGCTCTACTTCAGCGAGTTGTTTTCCTGAAAGCACTCCGGAATTCAATGCCGTGACTGCTTCTGCTGCACTACCGGCCGTCTTCAGGTACAGCTCGGGCATGTCCTTCGTCCCGGCAAATGCATACGCGATATCGCCGTTTCTGCTGACTGAAAAGCTCCCGACGGTGCCCAAGTCGCTGACCAAGACCTGGGGCTGCCCTGTTGAAAGGGGAAGGCGCGCGAGGCGCGAACTGCCTCGCTCGCTGTATGTCAGGTAAAGTGCATCGCTGCCCGGCGACCAAACCAGTTCGTGCTGGCGCTGGTCAATGACCGAACCGATTTCACGGCGATGCGTTCCGTCCGCATCCATAATCCAGGCATGCGTGTCTTCCATGGTCGTCTCCCGATCCGTGAGGCCGCGCCTTGTTCCCAAAAATGCGATCGTCTTCCCGTCAGGCGACCACTTGGCGGCATACTCGCAGCTCTCGGTGGCGGTAATCCGGCGAGTCGTGCCGTCAGCCACGTTCAACGCAAAGACGTCGTAGTTGAAAAATTCGTCTGAGTTCGGCTCGCGGTTGGATTCAAAGAGTAACTCGCGGCCGTCGGGCGACCAATCGATCGAGTGTTCGTCGAAATTACCGTTGGTCAATTGACGAACCTGCTTGGACTCTACATTCACCTGGAACAGGTGGAGACGCCGGTTGTCGTTGAAGTGGCTCATGCCCTCCGAGGCAGTTGGCTTATATAGGTAGCGCCTGATGACCATGGGATCGCCGCCGGCCTCTTGCGTCTCCGGACCGGGCGTAGCGGAGACAAATGCGATGCTTTTGCTATCCGGCGACCACGCAATGTTCTCGCCCTGTCCGGGAAGCGGCGAATTGGTTCCCATCGTCTTTGTCAGGAACGTGGCGGACGAACCATCCGGGTGAGCAATCGTGAGACCGCGTTTGTCCTCCGCGCCTCCCGCGTAAGCAATCCATTTGCTATCGGGGGACCAACGCGGATGCGAGGCGCCTTCATTGCTGTGTCCCAGAGGGGTGGCCTTGCGGGTGGCCATGTCCATGATCCAGATCTGTGGGGACGGCGATCGCTGCCCGGTATAGCTGTTCACGACGTATGCAAGGTACTTGCCGTCAGGAGAAAACTCCACTTCTCCTACGACGCGGAACTTGTAGAGGTCCTGACTGTGCAGACTTTCTGAGCAGGCCGGATGGAAAGAAGAGAAAAGAATCAGTGTCGAGACGCTTACGGAAAGACGGTAGGACATGGACATATAATGCCTCAGATGCCCACTTAGAAACACGTCCGGATTGCATCTGCCGATGCCGGGAGCAACTCACCACGCGCGGTTCGGCACGACAGTTACTATGAAGCGGTAGCGGTTTTAATTTGGGCGGCGGACGCTTCATCTGCGCGCGGGCCTCCGGTCGCACCTTCGGATCTTCTTGAATTCCGCGGAAGCCGGGCGGGGCGCCCGGTGCAGGTCAGGGACCTGCCCCACAAGAAATCGTCACATCTGGAAAAACCGGATGACATTGGGCCAAAAAAGCGGAAGCCGGGCGGGGCGCCCGGTGCAGGTCAGGGACCTGCCCCACAAGAAATCGTCACATCTGGAAAAACCAGATGACATTGGGCCAAAAAAGCCTGCCCCGCACTACGATTGCGACGCACGTTGGGCCGCGGGACGCCTCCATTTCTGTTCGAGCCAACGGTTGAAGCTGGTCAGCTCCGGGTAATGCCGGCGCACTTCCGCTATGTCGACGTTGTAACCCTTTTCGTCAAACCATCGATACATTGCGGTGAGATCGTGTCCCACACGCTGTTCGAATTGATCCCAGGGCACCTGCCGATACTGCACTTCGCGCCCGGAGACGCGGCTGAAAGCTTCCGCCAACTCAGCCATTGACAAATTGTCGCCGGCCAGCTCGAAGGCGCGATTATGCCATTGTCCGGAGTGTTCGAATGCGAGTGACACGAAGGCACCGATATCATCCACCGCGATCATCTGCAGCCGGGTTTGCGGACTCAGAGGGAGCATGATTGCGCCGTTATCAATTCCCTCGCGCATCGCCAGCCAGTTATCCATGAAGAACACGGGCCTGAAAATCGTATAGGACATGCCGAGCTGCCGGATACGCTCTTCGATCTTGTGCTTGCTTTCAAAATGCGGAATGCCTGTATTCTGATCCGCGGCACCCACCGAACTGTAAACAAAATGTCCGACCTCCTGGCGGTTCGCTGCTTCGGCGAACGCAATTCCCTGGCGGACCTCCGTTTCCGGGCCCCCTTGCCAGGCTTGTACGGAGTAAGCGCCGTCGGCTCCGTCCAGTGCACGCTTCATGGATTCCGGATCATCGAAATCACCGCGCAGGACTTCTACGCGACTGCCTTCTAATTCACGTACTTCGGGCCGTTCGGGGTTGCGCACGAGCAGGCGAAGCGCGAAGCCACGCTGTCGTAGATGACGGAATGCCGCCCCGCCCTGATGGCCCGTGGCACCGGTGACGACGATCGTTCGATTGTTTGCTGGCATAAGGATGACTCCTGAACGTAAGGACGCTAATAGGAGTGGTTCGGCTGCAGAGAGATCTATTTCGAGGGGTCGCAATAGTATACGATGTTGTATACAATCTGGGGGTCTTGAAATATGTCGTCGAGAAATTCGGTTCGCGTTCGCCGGCAGTGGGCGCCGATGCTTTTCGTTTTACTGACACCGGTAACGCCGGCTCAGGTAAGCACCAGCTCTACGGGACAGATCCACGGCACGGTCACGGACTCGACCGGGAGTGTGGTTCCCGGCGCGAAGCTGGTCGCTAAGGATACGGCGACCGGACTCGAAACGTCCATCACATCCGCTAGAGACGGCAACTACACATTTCTCCAACTGCAACCCGGCACGTACGATCTCACCGTCACCGTGGCGGGTTTTCAGAAGGGCGTCTATACGGGCATCGTCGTCGATGCTTCGCGGATCACAGACCAACCGGTTCAGCTCACTGTCGGCTCGGTTTCGAACACTATTGAGGTGAGCGGCGTTGCACCTGTTTTAGAGACCTCGTCGAGCCAGATTTCGACAACGATCGAAAACAAAGATGTGCAGGATCTTCCGCTCGCTAACCGAGACACGCTTCCGTTCGCGACGCTCATGGCGGGCAATCAGAATGTGGGGATTAACGATTCGACAGGGCGAACAGGCACTTACAATGGCCTTCCCAATGCCTCCATGAACATCTCTCTCGACGGCATGAATAACAACTCGCAGCGTTTTCGGAGCGGCGGCACGAGCTTTTTCGAGTTCGCTCCCGCTCGCCTCGATGCGATCCAGGAGATCACTGTTACTACGACCGGTTCCGGCGCGGACGCCTCGGGCGACGGAGCGATGCAGATCCAACTCGTGACGAAGCGCGGGACTGACCATTACCATTTCAAGCTTTTCGAGCAGTTCCGCAACGACGATCTGAACGCCAATTCGTTTTTCAACAACGCGCTCGGGCTGCATCGAACCAAGCTGCGGCAGAACGATTTTGGCGGCAATCTGGGCGGCCCGCTGCCGGTTCCGTTTGTATCTTATTTCAGGCACCGGCTGTTCTTCTTTGTGAATTTTGAAGCAACGCCCATTCCGTCGAGCCAGATCTCTTCGGCCACGTTGCTCACGCCGCAGGCGCAGTCGGGAAATTTCTCCTATTTCGGCAGCGATAACCAGCTGCACACGGTGAATGTGCTGCAGTTAGCCGCCGCTCGCGGCTATGCGGGGAGCGTGGATCCGACCGTGGCCGGAATTTTGAACACGATGAACGGCACAACGTCGCGAGGCGTCGTCACACCGAACGGCACGGATCTGATTCGCGAGAGCCTGCAATGGAACCAGTCGACCAACAACACGACGTATTACCCGACCGCTCGCGTCGATTATCAGATCGCGCCGAAAGTGGCCTGGCACGGCGCCTGGAACCTGCGCCATAACACAATCGCCGGGGTGCCCCAGTACCCGGGTCTCACTCCCTTGGGCGGCGCATACAAAATTACGACCTATGTCGCTTCCAACACGGTGGACTGGACGATAGCGCCTTCCATCCTGAACTCGGCAACATTCGGAGTGCAGAGCAATGGCGAATATTTTTATCAGGGAACGGATGTTACGCAGTGGGCTCCCTGGGGCAACCGCTATATTCAGCTCTGGCCGGGAAGCGGTGTTGGTACGCAGCTCACGCCGCTGATACCGAGCGAAACGCCGTTCATCCGCAATAACCCGGTCTATCAGTTTCGAGACAACCTGAGCTGGCTGAAAGGGAAGCACTCGATCACCTTTGGAATAAGCTGGCTTCACAGCAGCTTTTACGAGACCAGTTGGAATGCGCCGGGCGGCGGCGGAGTAACGACTCTGACGCTAGGCGTGGATGCCAGCGACCCGATCAATTCGATTTTTACGGCGTCCAATTTCCCCGGCATCCGCAGCACGGATCTGGGAACGGCAGCCCAGTTATACGCGACCTTAACGGGCCGACTGGGCAGTCCCAGCGGGAGCGCGCCCATTTCCGGCGGTCTGAATGTCAACGAACAGAGCCATCAATACACGCCGTTCGCGCCCATCACGCAGCGCTTTGCGTACAGCACCAGCGGGCTTTTCGCTCAGGATTCTTTCCACGTCAGTCCTCACCTCACACTGAATTACGGTCTGCGCTGGCAATTCACGACGCCGGTCCGCAACACAAACGGCATCGATTTCGCGCCTGACCTTGCGAACTTCTTCGGACCTTCACCCGGGCCGTTCGCGCCAGGCGTGCTAACCGGACCGCAAAACCCGGTAATTACACAACGAGCGGCAACATACAGCGCGGACTACAAACAACCAGCGCCGAATTTCGGCTTTGCCTGGAACCCGGGATACGACCACGGTTGGGCGGGCGCTGTGCTGGGCCATGGGACTGTTATTCGAGCGAGCTACGCCATTAACTTCTATGAAGAGGGAATGAATGCGATTTCGAACGTGATGTCAGGCAACCAAGGCAGCGTTCAGTCGCTGAGCTTGAGCTCCGGGCAAACGGGATTTCCGCCGGGCGGTCTGACCGTCAATTCTCCATTGCCGGCGCTTGTGGGCCTTCCGACCTCGTTCACTACGACTCTTCCGGAATCGTATTTCACATTCGCGAGGAGCCTTTACACAACCAATCCCAATCTCCGCTCGCCGTACGTGCAGAACTGGACTTTTGGCATTCAGCGCGAGCTCGCGAAGGATACGGTTCTGGAAGTCCGCTACGTGGGAAACAAGAGCACACACATGTGGCGCTATTACAATGCGCAGGAGACGAACATCTTCGAAAATGGTTTTCTGCGCGAATTCCAGAATGCGCAGAAGAATCTGGCGATCAATCAAGCGGCAGGGGTAAACAGCTTCGCGAATCGCGGACTTCCGGGACAAGCTGCGCTGCCTATTCTGGAAACGGCCTTCGGCGCGCGCGGCACACAACCCGCCCTGCCGTCTAACTTCACGAGCGGGACATTCATCACGGATCTGCAGCAGGGGCAAGCCGGCGCACTCGCGCAAAGCCTGGCGACCACGGTGAATTACTATTGCCGGCTTGCCGGCAACACTTTCGGACCGTGTGCAAACAACGGCTATAACGCACCTGGCCCATATCCGATCAATTTCTTTCAGTCGAACCCGTTTGCCCGTTCGTTGAATTACCAGGACTACAACGGCAACAGCAATTACAACGGACTACAGATTGAAGTACGTAAATCGCTGAGTTACGGCCTCTCGCTGGGGGCGAATTACACTTACAGCCACACACTCGGGAATATTTTCAACTACAACGACCAGACGGCAACTTCGCAAACGCGCACCTTGCGAAACGGGGCTCTGGACTACGGCCCGACGCCGTTCGATCTGCGGCATGTGTTCCAGGCTTATTGGACTTACTCACTGCCTATCGGGCGGGGCCGCGCGCTAGATTTGTCCAATGGCGTGGCGAATGCGGTTCTGGGCGGTTGGACACTTTCCGGTATTCACCGCATTACATCGGGTCACGTCTTCCAGCTCACAACCGGATACCAGAGCTTCAATAATCTGGGCGATGCAGGCACCGTACTGAACGGGCTGACCGCGCAGCAGCTTCAGGGCATGTTCAACACTTTCACGAACAGCTCGACGCGCGGAGTGCTCAACTTTGTCAATCCGAGCCTGATCGGAACGGACGGGCGCGCGAATCCACAAGTCGTCGCTCCCAATACGACGCCCGGCGCTTTCGGCGCCTTCGTTTACCTTTACGGCCCGAGCACGTTCAGCAATGACATGGCTCTACTCAAAGAAATTCCCATTAAGGAACGCCTGCACTTCGGGTTTCAAGTAGAAGCGCTGAATATCTTGAATCACCCGGTGTTTAGCGATGTGTCGTCTAGTAGTGCAACGACCGCGACTACGGTTAACATCACATCCACAACGTTCGGCCAGACCAACTCAGTTCTTGTCGGCGCGCGCCAGCTTCAGTTACGCGCCTATCTGGAGTGGTAGTTCACCGTGGATTTACCGTCATTGAGGCGCGGCCGCCGGTAGTTATGGCCCAATAATGGATCCATGTCTCGCCAATTCCGTTGGTCCGCTCGAGCAGCGCCCTGCTCGGCTTTGCTCCGTGCTCCACGATCACAACCATTCCGGTGTTAAAGTTCCGCTGTGAGTGGTTCACGTCGGGCGTGCGCGGTCCTTCCGCCGCGATCACGTCGTCGATTGTTACCTTCGTGCGGTCGGCCTTGAAGATGGGATGGCCGCTGGCATCGTTGCCGGCCGGCACGAGATTTCGCAAAATGAAAAAGTCCGGCACCTCGGCCGGGCTGATTAGTCCCATGAGATAGAGGTCGAGATAGGACCGGCCCGTCGCCGGAACATAGTAATCGTCGTCTAACTGGGTGTAAGTGCCATTGAAGTTATCCTGCCAGACTCCGCCTCCCATCGCGGAGGCCTCTGTAGGCCGCTGATACGGAAACGCCACTGGGGCCTGGAGGCCTCTCGCCCAGTGCGTAGGACCAAGCTGAATCAATTCACCATTCACTTTTGCGGACACAAATGCAGCCCATCGATGACCCATTTCGTGCCCGATCTGCGACATCGCATAGTTATAGGGGAGCATCCTGCCATCCGGCGACCGTTCCCCGAGCTGCCGCTCATAACTAGCGATGTTACGGCGATTCCCGTCGGTCAAACCCACTGGGGGCTGCTCCTGCATCTGGTTGGCGCCTACATAAACAGGCTGTATGAATCCCCACTGAAAGCGTCCCGCGCTACAGTAGCTTTCCAGCCCTCTTTGCGTTTGGCCAATCCCGGCGACGTTGCCTCCCATCGGGCCATCGCTGGGCGTACCCGCCTCCTGGTTATCGACGCGAAAATCCGAGTAATACGCCAGAAAGTCGAACTTATCGCCGAGGCTCTTAATTACCGTGCAGGCGAGATCTCTGGGATTGGGCAACGCGAGATAGTGGAACACTTCATAGATGACCGGATAAGGGCCATCCCGCCGCTTTACAGAGGACAGATCGACCTGCGGATTTCGAATGCTGCCGATCATTGGATAAATGCCGACGATGCCGTCCTTGGCGGCAACCTGTCGGTACGACATGTCGATCGAGCCATCTTTTCGGAGCACCGCCTGGAAGCGATTGACGGTCGGCACCCAGGTGAAGTCCTGAATGCCGCCCGCGGGCTCCGTGAGATCCCAGCTAATTACGACGCGATCGGCCAGCTCCTTCGCGTAGCGCTTGCCCGACATGCGCGGTTTGAAGAAGACACAGATTGCCGGAACAGCGTTAATGAGTCGAGGCGCGGCTTCCTGCAACTGATCGAAGCGGGCAATAGAAATCCCGCCACCGCGGCTGCCTGGCCCGTTCCCGATTCCTCTTCCGCTGGCTTGTGGAGGCCCAAAGCGGATGGATCCGGTGATTCCCACTGAAAATGAATCCCAGGTCTTGCCGGAAAACGGAAATGAAAAATTGTGCAGGCTCAGCTCATCTGCCTTGAGTTCATCGCCGAATACCGGGTCCCACTCGAGCGGCAGATTCTCGGCGCGATACCCGCTCGCTTCGGGTGTGAAGCGCACGGTGCGCCCCACGAGATCGAACAGGTTCGCTTTTCCGAGCGCATCTTCATCCAGCGTCATTACGATCAGGCGGCCGGTAGTTGAGATCTTTCCGATCACTTTTCCGGGCTCTCGCCGCCGTTGCGCATGGGCCGGCTGGTACGGCTGAAGAAATGCGCAAGCGATCAAAAAGGCTGATTTCCAAAAAAGTCCTCTGCTTGTCTTCATAGGGTCCTTCTTGGCTCTATGGCGTGCAGGCCGGCACGCGGAACGATCCAATGCGTGTTGAATAGCTCGCCGCGCCCTTTTTCAAGTAATCGCCGACATACCAGAACGTGCAGTCATCGCTCGGATCCATGGCAGTTGTCGAATAGTCCTCCCAGCGGTTTCCTGTTGTTTGTGACGCTTCGCCTTCCACGAGCGCGGTTTCGCGAAACGTCAGCAGGCCGAGCGGGTCACCGGCTGAGCGCGCAACGAAGCGCTGGCCTGGATAATGAGGGCTTCCGCCAAACGAGTAGCCGATGCCGATGTCGCCCTGCTTGTCGATACCGATGCTGCCCATCCAGCGATAGAAAGCGTCCGGTGCGAACGTGCCTTGCTGGTAGAGATGCAGGCGGCGCTGGCGGTCGAGGCGAAACTCGTACCAGCGCAAGCCGCCACCGCCAGACTGCGTATCGACCGAATGCAGCGCCACGACACTTTCGTGATCGCCGAAATTCCGGTACACGAGCCGCTGCATGATTTTGTCGCCCTGCGCATCGAGCCGGCGCGTGGTATCGGGCTGCGCCACGCAATTGGTGAGTTGGCCACCACAGAGGTAGTGATATGGCGCGACCGCAATCTTCACGGGTCCTTGCGCTTTCGTCTTGGCGGGATTTTTCCAGTCCACATGTACGTTCCACGCGTAGATGCCGTCGTCTTCGAGAATATTTTTGAGCTGCATGCCGCCGCCTGCCATCATAATGTTGGGCGCGCCTTTGGGCGGTAATCGACGGCCTTCGATATCGGCGTTGTTTAAGAAGTTCACTCCATCGATGACGATGCACTGCTCGGTGGCGTCCTTGCCCTTGAGCATTCGATTACGGTCCACGATGCAGGTGTGCTTCTGGATGACGTTGTCGCCGGTGCTCGTGGGGACATAGTAGCCATCGCGCCAGATGGCCGGACGCGGATAATCCGGAAACAGCTTGCGCCTGAACTCATAGCGATGATAGGGGCCGAGCGGGTCGGCTCCCTGACTGACGGCGTAGCAGACCGAGTAAGGTTCGTCGGGCCGATCGGGAATGCGCCGGAAGAGCGGCATCACTAACAGCCAGCGCTGGGCCAGTTGGTCGTAGCGAACGACGGCATCGCCGTTGTTCCGAGCTTCGCAAGGGCCGCCAAATCCTTTGAAGATTGTGTTGGTCGGCACCGCGCCATACAGCACACGACCTGTGCTTTGAAACAGAGTTCCCTTTTTTGAAAAGACCGCGAGGCGGGAGTTTACGGTCTGAACAATATGATTGGGTCCGACGGCAATGCTATTGTCCGACGGGTTCCGTCCAGCCGCTTGGCCCTGCGGGCCGTTGAAACCGATTCCCAGCCCGTCAAAGCTCGCGAGTACCGGCAGAGGCGGCTTGGTCCCTTGGGACCTTTGCTCGATGGCGGCGCCCGGGACGTTCTTCGGAGGCGCTAAATCGTCGGGGTCGCCGGATGGCACGTCGGAGTCCGGCGGCGATGTGCCGCAGCCGGTGGGGCCACAGTCATTGGGCAGCGGAACGGCTTCTGTTCCGTGGAGCGAACGGAGCGGGCGCGATGTATCGAAGTTCGCGGCAGCGTGGACAATCACTGAATCCGTCCGCATGGGAGCCGAAGGCTGGGCAAGTTTGAACCAGACGGGCGGCAGCGCAAGCAGGAGAGAGACAGCGAGGACGGTGGTGCGACTGCCTGGCAGGGGGCGCCAAGTGTGCATAGAATGGATCGTGTTTATTGTATACAAGTCTGGATACAATAGCCGGGAGATGGGGCCTCGTTTTCACTCTTTGAGGCGGAAGCCGCCGCTTTCGGCGCGACCGGCTACGCCGCCAGCAGGTCCGGTATCGCGGCTTCCATGCCGCCCGAATATTCCTGGCGCGCCTGCCGCCGCAACCGATGCGCCTGGCTGGTCGAAATATCCAGCTTCTTGCTCACTTCCTTCAGCGAAATGTTCGATTGGAGAATCTGGACGATCTCCGGCTTGCGCCACCATCCCAACAGCCGGGCGCGCCGTCCGAGCAGTTTCATCCGCGTCTCCACCACGACATCGACATTGACATTGTGGCGCGCGGCGAACTCACGCGGGCTCAGCTGTTGCAGGTCTTCGATGCGCTCCCTCCAAAAGTCCGACAAATCGTCGAAATAGTTGAACCCCAGGCGGCGGCGCACCCGCTTCATTGTCGTTCGCCCGGCGGGCAGGTCTAAAATCACGCCGCGATGGTTGGTGCGGTTCGCGTCCCAGTAGTCGTACAAAGGTTGAGTCGCAATCAGGCGCGGAAGACCAAAACCGGTTCCGTGATGCTCTGCCGGCGACCCGAACAGCAGATCGAAGCCGTGCTTGGTGGTGCGTACGTCGCGCACATCCCACAGGATGCCATCCACATCCCGCACTTGCCCCACGACGGGATATTTCCATCTGCGCGTGCTCTTGGCGCCGCTCTTGCGCTCGCGAATCATCAGCTCTCTCATTTCGCCCTCCCGGCTGTCCTTCGGTCTAAAATCTCTTGATTGCCGCTGCAGACCGGGCACTCGCATCCGCCGCGCTCTTTCGGTCTCGGCAGATTGCCCGCCGGAGTCGGCCCCACGTGCCCGTCCGCGCGTTCTTTTTCCAGGTCCACCATGTCCAGCCAGGTGTCCACCGTCATGCGCTGAATCCCGGCCCCGCCGTACTTCTGCTTCTCGGGATCTCTCTGCGCCCAGTGATACTCCTGCGGCACGCCATTCGGGAAGTTGAACCGCCGGTACACCAGATCGGGCGGCGGATACATGCCCTTGCCTTCCTCGATCAATTCCTCGTTGGAAGGAAACAGCCTGGTGACGGTTTTCCCGTTCTCCACCTCTACTTCCACCCACTGCTCCAGCGTCACAATCTTCCGCATCTTCTTGGGATTGTTTTCGCCGGAAAACAGCGCCTGGCCGCGCGTTTTCGCCTGTTCGGGAGCGCCTTTCCGGGCCGCTTTCTCCGGTACTCCGGCGTTCACCTTCTCCAACGTCCGGCGCACCGCGTTCTCCACCCCCACGCCCGTGCACTTGTCCAGTCGCCCGCGCATCTTGTTCATGGAAACTCTCACGCCCGAGTATCGTCACGAGGCCCTTCGCGCGAGCCGGCCAAACAACATCTAAGTTGGTGAAGGGCTTGAAAAAACTTTTTTTTGGGTTTTTGTGATCGACCAAGTTGCTCAGGGGTGCTGGTGCGGTTCCCGGCGATCGCCCCCTTTGTATTGTTTGTCGTATCCGAAGATGGAATGTGGACCTATATGGCACCGTTTATCGTGTTGGTAGTTGCTGCGCTTGTTTTCTGGTCCATGGGCCGCGCGGGCGTGGAGATCTTTCAGGACACCGGTTTCGTTCTTCGGGCCGCACTGGCGCTCATGTTTCTGCTGACCGCATCAGCTCACTGGGGCAAAAGGCGGCCGGACCTGATCCGGATGGTGCCACCGGCCTTTCCGCGGCCCGATTTGCTTGTGACGATCACGGGCACGCTGGAGATTTTGGGGGCGATCGGACTGATTGTGCCAATTACGGCTCGAGCGGCTGCAATATGCCTGGCGCTGCTTCTCATAGCCATGTTCCCGGCGAATGTACATGCGGCGCGCCAGCGTTTGACGATAGCGGGCCAACGAGTACCCGGTTTGCCCCTACGAACGGCTCTGCAAGTTGTCTTCGTAGCGGCACTGGCAAGCGCGGCATGGCTGAAATAGACCGTGCCCGAGGTCGCTGAGAACATTCTCGTCAGGCAAGTCTAGAGCGGATTAAGTTGATAACCTCATCCGCTGTCGGGAGACGTCCGGTCTTTTTCTTTGAGTAGATCTGTTCGCGATTGAGGAAAACGTCTAGCGCACCAGGCGCGCCGGCACGCAACCGAACTGGCACACCGAATTCACGTTCGATATCGTTCTTGAGGCTCACGGCCTCGGCTTTGATATCACTTCAAAAAAAGCAGCGTTTGATCTCGATACTCATACTGGGCCCTGTCACATTGCACCGACTCCGGCGAACGCTTCGAAACGAGTATACATCTCCGGACGAGAGCGTGAAGGAGGCTTTCCGTGAAGTGGGTGCGACTCGGCATCGTTCACGAGAGGATAGAGTCTGGAAAACCCACGCAGAACGGGAGGCATGAACGGCTGCATTGAACTCTGAAAGAAGATACTGCCTCGCCAGCTGTCGCTGGGAGAATCGTGAATCTCGGAGATTACGTGTGTAATCCAATAGACAAATTGATATGCGTTACGAACCGGAACACAAGACACGGACCCGCGACCGAATCGTGCGGAACGCCGCTCGCAAGCTCCGCGCTGAAGGACTGAGTGGTCCTGGCGTAGCCAGCGTAATGAAGGCATCCGGCCTCACCGTAGGCGGCTTTTACAAGCACTTTCGGAACAAGGACGAACTTCTTGCAGCCGCCATCGCGGAGGGATTTTCAGAATTTAGCGACAAGGTCTATGCCTCCCTGCAAGACGTGCCGCGTGAGGATAGGTGGAAGCGAGTCATTCAGTGGTACCTTTCCACCGAGCACTGTAACCGTCCCGAAACCGGCTGCCCGATTGTGACCTTGGCGGCTGAGATTGCTCGCTCCAAGTTGCCAGTTAGAAAACGAATTGCCGGCCTGATGAAAGATCTTACGAAGCGGTGGGTGGCGTTCATGCCGGGATCGACCGCAGCAGAGCGAGAGCGAAACTTCTTCGTCATTTTTGGTGCGATGGCAGGCGCCGTGTCCATTGCCCGTCTTTTTACCGAGACGACCGAGAGGCAGAGAGTGCTGGCGAGTACCCGGGATTTTCTTTTGCGCAGCTTTTGAGAAGTTTTTGCGACTTGTGGATTACGTACATAATCCTATACAGCATACGAGATCCCAAAGAGACTCGTGAGGGGCTGAAACAAAAATCCGTCCCGCCAGAAATAAAACGCGTTTCCACGGACAGTGGAAATGAAAGGAATCTTATGAATCTCACGGGTCGCACCATTCTCATCACCGGAGGCTCCGCCGGCATCGGCCTTGCTTTCGCGCTCAAGTTCGTCGAACTCGGAAATGAGGTCATCGTGACCGGTCGGCGCCAGGCGGTGCTCGACGAGGTGAAGGCGAAGTACCCGAAACTCCATACCATCCAGAGCGACGTCGCGAACCGCGCGCAAATCGCCGCCCTCGCGGTGCGCATAAAGGCGGATTTTCCGAAGCTGGACGTGCTGATGAATAACGCGGGCATTATGATCCACAGGAACCTCAAGACGCCGTCGGCCGATGTCGCTGAGTTGATGACGGAAATGAACATCAACGTCGGTGGTGTAATTGGCATGACCTCCGCATTCATCGACATCCTCACGGCCAATAAGGGCACCCTGATCAACGTTTCCTCCGCCCTCGCCTTCGTGCCTCTGCCGTCCGCGCCAATCTACAGCGCCACCAAGGCTGCGATTCACTCCTACACCCAGTCACTGCGGTTCCAATTGGAGGAAACCGGAGTAGAAGTCATCGAGCTCATGCCGCCGGCGGTGAAGACCGACCTGACGGGAGATCTTCCGGAGGGCAACGGCGTCACTCTGATGACGACGGACGAGTTGGTGAAGCAATCCTTTGCGTCCTTCAAGGCGGGTGGGCTCGAGGTCCGGCCGGGGCAAGCCAAACAGCTCGCATTCATGCGCCGGCTCGCCCCCGATTTCATCAACGGGCAACTCTGGAAGGCTTCTAAGAAGCTGGTACCGGTTGCGGCGGGATAAAGATGGCAACAAGCGCACAAGTCGCCGGGCGAACATCATGAAGGCATTTATCGTCGATCGTTATGGAAGCAAGGGTGGCATACGGTTTGGCGAGATGCCAGACCCGGAGCTGCGGGACGATGACGTATTGGTCCAGATCCACGCTGCCGGTGTAAACCTTCTGGATTCCAAAATCAGAGACGGAGAGTTCAAATTCATTTTGCGTTATCGCTTACCGGTCATTTTGGGCAATGATGTAGCTGGGGTCGTGGTCCGAGTCGGATCTCGAGTGCGGCGATTCAAAGCCGGCGACGAGGTCTATGCGCGGCCTCATCAGGACCGGATCGGCACCTTCGCGGAATTCATCTCGATGAATGAAAATGACGTGGCGATTAAGCCAAAAACACTCACCATGGAAGAGGCGGCTTCCATCCCTCTGGTCGGCTTGACCGCATGGCAAGCTCTGATTGAAAGAGCGAGCCTGAAGAAAGGGCAAAGAGTTCTCATTCACGCTGGCTCCGGTGGTGTCGGAACATTTGCAATTCAGCTGGCAAAGCATGTTGGTGCGATTGTGGCGACGACAACGAGCGCCGCGAATATCGATCTAGTGAAGAATCTTGGTGCAGATGTCGTCATCGATTACAAGCAGGACGACTTCGAGAAAGTCCTGCACGATTATGACCTTGTCTTGCATAGCCTGGGCAAGGACGTGCTCGAAAAATCTTTGCGGGTGCTAAAACCGGGCGGAAAGCTCATCTCGATCTCCGGTCCGCCTGATCCCGATTTCGCGAAAGAAATTGGATCGACTTGGATCTTGAGACTGGTAATGCGCCTTTTGAGCTATCGAATCAGGAAAAAGGCAACCCGTCATCACGTAAGCTATTCATTTCTTTTCATGAGAGCAAGCGGAGACCAATTACGCGAGATCAGTTCGCTCATGGACTCTGGGATCATACGGCCAGTTGTAGATCGGGTCTTTCCATTCGAAGCGACCAAAGAAGCTTTGGCTTACGTCGAAAAGGGACGTGCAAAAGGCAAGGTCATCGTCAAGCTTGGATAAACATGGCGGCCATACAAGAGGTGGGCTTTCCCGAACCGCGAATCGGTGAACCGGGTCGCGAGCGATATAAGGGAAAAAGATGAATCTGACAAAGCGCACTGAACTCCGCCGACTGCCAAGTCGTGGATCGCATGACGCCCGGACGGTGAATGCCATCCTCGATGCGGCGTTTCTGGCGCATGTGGGATTCCAGATGAACGGCCAGCCATTCGTGATTCCAACGCTCTTCGGCCGCGCAGGAGACAAGCTGTACTTGCACGGCTCCGCTGCCAGCCGAATGTTGAACGAGCTTCGAACCGGCATGGCGGCGTGTGTAACGGTCACGCTGGTGGATGGGCTTGTGCTGGCGCGGTCCGCCTTTCATCATTCCATGAATTACCGGTCGGTAGTGGCCTTTGGAACCGCGACTCCGATCGAGGAACCGGCACAGAAAACGCGGGCGCTTCGCGTAATCTCAGACCACCTGATCGCGGGACGCTGGGAGGATGTGCGCAGCCCGAGCGCGAAAGAACTGAAAGCGACGGCTGTGCTTGAATTCTCAATCGAAGAAGCCTCAGCGAAGATCCGGACCGGGCCGCCGGTTGACGACGAGCCTGACTACGCCTTGCCAGTGTGGGCCGGCGTTCTTCCGTTGACGGTGGAGACAAAGGCGCCCACGCCCGATCCCCGATTGAGAGACGGGATTGAAGCGCCGCCGTATGTGCAACAGTTTCGCAAAGGATAACGCTGCTTATGCGTGCTGGGGCAATTTCGCGATGGACCGGATCTCGCTCATGGCGCGGTCGAGCTCGTCGTCCGCGGTGTAAAAGTGCGGGGCGATGCGAATTCCGGCGTTCGGCCTGTAATCCACCAGCACCTCGCGCCGTGCGAGCTCGCGCGCGATTTCTTTCCCGTTGGGAACATCGACAACTACAACGCCGCCGCGTGCTCGCGGATCGCGGCAGGAGCGCACCGGGAAGCCTGCGTCACCGGCAAGTTCGATGAGGCGCTGAGTCTGACGCAGGGATTTTGCGCGTATGGCGTCGACCCCGATCTGGCCGACGATCTCATAGCCGGATCGCGCGGAGTAGAGGGCGGGAATGTTTGGCGTTCCGTTCAGGAAGCGGAACGCGCCGGCTGCGAAGTCGATGGGACCAGGCTCGAATTCGAAAGGTTGACGGTGGGCCATCCATCCGGTCACCGCCGGCCGAAGGTGATCCCGGAGATCCGGCCGCACATAGAGGTATGCTGCCCCGGGGCCGCCGCACAACCATTTGACGGAACCGCCGGTTGCGAAATCCACGCCGAGAGCACGAACGTCCACCGGCACTGTTCCCGCGGACTGGTAGAGGTCGGCGATTACCAAGGCTCCCATTTCGTGCGCGCGCCGGGTGATGGCAGCGAGGTCTTGGACAAACGAGCTGCGAAACGCGACATGCGAAACCGAGACGAGTTGCGTCCGGTCGTCAATCGCAGCAAGCATCCGCTCCAGGGGCAAAGTCATGCCGTCGGGCGAAGCAACCCGGCATACGCACGCCCCGTGCCGCTCCAGTCCGTAGTAAACGTAGTCGTTCGACGGGAAATTCAAGCCGCCGGTGACGAGTTTGTTCCGGGGCCCATTCCAATCGAAGCAAGAGGCCACCACGGATTGACAAATGGAGACGTTCTGATGCATCACCACTTCGCCGGTACCCGCTCCGATAATGGCGCCGATCCGATCACCGACGGTCACGGGCATTTCCCACCAGCCTTCTTCCCAGGCACGAATGCCGCGCGAGGCCCAGGTTTCAGCGAACTCCTGCAGCGCGCGAGCGGTGCGGCGCGGCATGGCTCCGAGGGAATGGCTGATCAGATAGGTGGTTTTCTCGAGGATCGGAAATTCTTTGCGCCACTCGAGCAGCGGGTCCGTACTCATTCGGGAAGCTGAGCCTTTGTCTGTAAGGAATTCGGCATCTTGGCACGTTTCCAGAAAAGATATGCAGGAAGGCCGGTCAGTATGAGCCCCAAGCCTGCGAATGCCGGCCCGGGCCGAGTGACGAGCGTGTTGCCCAGGAACCAAATTGCGATCGCCAGGAACAGGAGCGGCGTCACCGGATAACCCCACATGCAGTACGGCCGCGGCACATCAGGCCGCGAACGCCGCAGCACGATTACCGCCGCAATCATCAATCCGTAGAAGATCCAAATGCCGAACAACGCGTAATCGATCAGCGATTCGTAGGAACCCGTCAGCAGGAGGACTGCCGACCAAATCCCCTGCGCCAAAATCGCAAAGCCCGGAGTGCCGTATCGGGGATGAATGCCGGCGAACCTGTGAAAAAACAGTCCGTCGCGAGCCTGCGCGAAATACACGCGGGGGACGGTCATGAAGCAACCGTTGAGCGTGCCGAGAACGGAAAGAAGAACGATGAGAGACACCACGGCGCCCCCGGCCGCGCCCAGCACTCGGGCGGTGGCATCGGCGGCTACGTGCTGACTGGCCGCAATCTCCGGAATGGATAACACCCGCATGTATGCAAGGTTCGCGAGCAGATAAATGGCGGTAACCGCCAAAGTGCCGAGCGTCAGCGCCCGCACCACGTTGCGCTGGGGATTGCGGATCTCGCCGGCGACGAAACTCAACTGCACCCAACCGTCGTAACCGAGCAGGCAGGCGATGAGCGCGACGCCGAAACTGCTGAGCGAAGTGACAGGTACGTCCGCTATCGCGTGGTGCCCGGCGCGCCCACCGAGCAGCAGGGCGGCGGCGATGATGATGAGGATGCCTGCAACTTTCGCCAGAGTAAAGGTCTTCTGAACCATCGCTCCCAGGGTCACGCCGCGGTAATTGATCCCGGTGAACGCAGCCAGCACGGCCAGGCTGAGCAGTTTGGAGCTCAGCGGGCTTAACGGGGTGAGATAGGAAACGTATATGGAAAACACGACAGATAACCAAGCCACCTGCGCACTGCGCGCGACGGTAAATAGAGACCAGCCGCAAAGAAACGCCGCCAGCGGTCCGTAAGCCTCACGCAGGAACACGTACTGGCCGCCCGTCGCGGGGAAGGCCGCTCCCAGTTCAGCGCACGCCAATGCGCCCAGGAATGAGACCGTGCCCGCGAGCACCCAAACGCCCATGATCATGGGGGCCGAAGGCAGGCTGCGGGCGATTAGATTCGGGACGAGGAAAATACCGCCGCCGATCATGATACCGACGACGATCGCGATCGAATCGGCCAGCGAGAGTCGACGGGCCAGTTCAGCCGGGGGATCGATATGAGTGGAAATGGCGATTGCTCCTGGTGAAGCAGCAATGGGGCGTCGAACTATTGTCCCTCATTCCGGGGTCGCTCACGCTTCCGGGCGGTAGAGTGGATCACGAAGGGCAAGCCCGAGGAAGAGCGGAAGGGCAGCGCGCATAAACGTTTGTTCCTTGAGCGCCATTATATTGCGGAAAACGGCGTAATGAGATGAGGCGACGCGAGGCTATAAAGACGATCACAACGCTCGGGGCGGGAATGATTCTCAGACCGCGCGAGCGGGCCACGGGGGCGGAGCAAAGCTTTTCCGCAAAACCCGTGCGCGGCTTAATAGAAAAGAACGGGCAGTTTTGGCAGCCTGTTGAGATTTTATTCCCCAACGGGGCGCCGGACACAGTTGTTATCAAGATCGACGGCGTGGAACATCCGCGCCAGCCGCTTCGATCCGAAGCGCGGGGCTTCGAGATATTGATTCCGGAGGTGACCGCCGAAAGAGAGGCGACTGTCACGGTGGAAGCCGCGGGAACGACTAGCGCTGCCGCGATCACGCTGAAACCTGTGCGCAAGCTTCTGGTTTATGTGCTGCCTCACTCGCACCACGATCTCGGATATACGGATGTGCAGGCGGGCGCCGAAGAAAAACAGATGCGGAACATCGATCTGGGGATCGATCTGGCGCGGAAAACGGCAGATTATCCGGAAGGCTCTCGCTTCGTGTGGAATCTGGAAGTGCTTTGGGGAGCGGACCTCTATCTGCAGCGCGCGTCGCCGGAGAAGCGGGCTGCGTTTGTGGAAGCCGTGAAGAAAGGCTGGCTCGCGCTGAACGGGATGTACGCCAACGAGCTGACGGGGCTGTGCCGGCCGGAGGAGCTGCTGCAACTGTTCCGGTATGGCACGCAGTTGGGAGCAGAATGCGGAGTAAAGGTGGACTCGGCCATGCTGAGCGATGTTCCGGGCTTCACGTGGGGGACGGCGACGGCGATGTCGCAGGCGGGCATTCGCTACTTTTCCGCGGCTCCAAACTGGTTCGATCGTATCGGCACTCTCATGGTGGAGTGGCAGGACAAGCCGTTCTGGTGGGTTTCGCCATCGGGCAAGGAGAAAGTCTTGGTTTGGATTCCGTGGACGGGTTACGCGCTCTCACACGTGGTCAAGAAAGCCACGCCCGACTGGGTGGGTGACTACCAGAAGCGGCTGGACGACGTTCGATTTTCGTATGACATCTCTTATGTCCGATGGTCGGGGCATGGAGATAACGCGGTGCCCGATCCCGACATCTCGGAGTTTGTGAAATCGTGGAGAGAAACATACGCGTGGCCGAAGTTTCACATCGCTTCGACCAGCAAGGCCTTCTCCGATTTCGAAAAGCACCATGGAGGCGAGCTGCCGGAATACCGGGGCGATCTGACGCCGTATTGGGAGGATGGGGCGGGCTCTTCGGCGCTCGAAACCGCTCTGAACCGGCAAGCGGCAGACAGGTTGGTGCAGGCGGAAGCGCTTTTCGCGACCGGGGTCTCAGAGAGTTTTCCGGGCCAGGAAGTGCGGGATGCGTGGCGCAACGTACTGCTCTATTCAGAACACACGTGGGGCGCGTGGAACAGCGTCTCCGATTCGGAGAACCGTTTTGTGACGGATCAGTGGGCGGTGAAGCGCGAGTTTGCGGTGGATGCGGATCAGGAATCTCGCGAACTGCTAGCCCGCGTGCTGGAGAAGAGCGGGACAGCCAGCGGCCGGGATATCGAAGTTTATAACACGACGTCATGGCGGCGCACGGAACTGGTAAGGATTCCGAAAGAGCTGTCTGCGGGCGGCGATGAAGTGAAAGATGAACGCGGCAAGCTTGTCGCATCGCAGCGCCTCACTACCGGCGAACTGGCCGTGTGGGTAAAGGAGGTGCCGCCTCTCGCTGCAGCGCGTTTTACGATTGCTCGAGGCAACTCACATTTCACAGGGACACCGGCGACGGTTCACGAGGGCGTACTGGACAACGGAGTGCTGCGAGTCCGCATCGATCCGAAGACGGGAGATGTAGTGGAACTGCATTTCCAGGGCTCGCCGGAAAACCTGGTCGATACGAGCAACGGCGAAGCAGTGAACAAGTATCTCTTCTTGCCAGGCAACAACCTGGCCGATCTTGCAGGAAGCGGGGACGCGACGATCACGGTAGAGGAGCACGGCCCTTTGGTGGCATCCCTGCGGGTCGAGTCAGCCGCGCCGGGCTGCAACCGGCTGGTTCGCAAAGTGAGACTCATGGCTGGCGCGGATTATGTGGAGATCGTGAACGTTGTGGATAAAAAGCGCGCTCCCTTGAACCCGCATCCGGGCCAGGGCGGACCTGGGGGAGCATTCGCGCAGCACGGCAACAAGGAGAGTGTTCAGTTCGCTTTTCCTTTTCACGTGGCGGGCGGAGAGATACGCTTGGACGTTCCGCTGGCTGTCATGGAGCCGGAAAAGGATCAGCTGCCGGGCTCGTGCAAGAACTGGCTGCCGGTAGGCCGGTGGCTGGACGTCTCAAATCAGGATCGCGGAGTCACCTGGGTTTCGCTGGATGCACCGCTGGTAGAGATCGGGGAGATCTCAGCCAACCTGCTGGGGTCACAGCGGGATCCCAGCGTGTGGCGCAAGAAAATTCTTCCGACCCAGAAGTTTTACTCCTGGGTGATGAACAATCACTGGGGCACGAACTACCGCGCCTACCAGGAAGGCATCGTGGAGTTCCGGTATGCCTTGCGTCCTCACACTCGCTTCGATGCGGCAGCAGCTTCGCGGCTGGCGATCGCCATGAGCCAACCTTTGCTGCCGGCCGCCGGACATTCCGCTGACCGGGCGAGCTCATTTCTCATCGTGGAACCGGAGGACGTGCTTGTGATCGCACTGAAGCCGAGCGACGATGGACGAGCATCCATCGTGCGGCTGTTCGGGGCCTCCGGCGAGGACCGACGCGTGAAGCTGAAATGGACGGGTCGAGAACCTAAGGGGCTTTGGCAGAGCGATCTGAGCGAAGCACGCGTGACTCCCATCCATGACAGCGTCCTTGTGGCTGGATGGGATCTGGTTACAGTTCGCGCCGAGCTTACTTAACGAATTGCAGCTTTTCCAGATCAGGCTTGGGCAAGGGCTCATTAAACTGCGCCTGCCCGAAGGTTTCTTTGACCTGACCGTTCACCAAGGCGACACCGAAGGGCGGATCGACGAACGGAAATGCCTTGCGCAGTTTTGCGGTCTCCAGGCTGGTGGATGCCTTCAGATGGGTATCGTGGAGGAAGTCGGCAGCGAATTGCGGATCGTGTGTGGGAATTGCCACGATTCGTGTATCGCCCCAATTCAGTTTCGACATGAACTTCGAGGCGGCATCGCAGTGCGAGCATTCCGGATCATAGAAGAACAGGAAAACCTTCCCTTGCGTCAGGTTCTGGGATTTTCCATCCACGATCACAGGATTGGGAACCTGCACGTTGCGGCGTGCGGCGGCATTCACTCCGAAGCTGACGCCCGCCAACACGACGAGCGAGACGAACGCCACGGCGGCGCCGCGGTAGGCCCTGATGCGCGGGGACCAGAAGAACGCGGTCAATCCCATCAGGAGCATCACGCCATCACCGATGAAGAACCCTGGGCCGATGGTTCGCTTGATGAGAGGGAAGCAACTGCATTCGCGGCCGACAAGAACGTGGTAATAGTACGCGACCCAGCCAATAAAAAAGATCATCAAGGCGGAGGCGAGCAGCCCGCCCCAGTGGCGGAATCGCGGAACGAGCAGCAGGAAAGCGGCGAATAATTCCAGGGTTCCAAGGGCCGCCGCGCCCAGAGATCCCAAGCCGACCGGCACTTGCGCCTGTTCGAGCAGTTCGCCGGTCTGGAAGGGGCTCAAAACTTTCCATCCGCCGGAAACCACGAAGACCAAAGCCAGCAAAATGGCTGCAATGGTGGCTACATTGCGTTTGGTGTGGCTGTAGGCGAGCCCGGACGGGCGCGCGTTATCGCGTAGCAATGCCTGTTCCATCAAACTTAATTGTAGTCAGAGATTGGCAGACGCTGAGAAGGCGCGAGTACTAGCGCGGCCGATTCGCTGTGATAGGACGGTCGTCGGGGCTGGTTATCATGTCCATTGCACCCAAATTCTTTGCGATGTGTCCCTCGCCTGCGTGCGATTTTTGAATTCATGGCCTTTCTTGCTATCGGCGGTATTGTCGGGGCGGCGGCTTCCCCGCCCGATTCCAGAAAAATCGAGTCGGAGGTGAAGGCCATTACAAAATCGGCCATTCTGATCGATACGCACAACGACATACCAAGTTTTACGGTGGATGGCGCGGATATCGGGAATTCGCCGAAAAACCATACGGATATTCCGCGGTTACAGCAAGGCGGCGTAGGAGCGATTTTCTTTTCCGTGTATGTCGCGGCAACGTATGTGAACGGAAATCATTCGGCAAACCGGGCGCTGCAGATGATCGACACGGTTTACCACGACATCATCGATCGCTATCCCGGCACATTTACGCTTGCTCTCACCGCGAAAGATATCGAAAATGCACATCGCCACCACAAGATCGCGGCGCTGCTCGGTCTGGAAGGCGGCCACGCGATCGAAGACAGCCCGCGTTTGCTGCGGGATTATTACCGGCTCGGCGTCCGTTACATGACCTTGACGCACTGGAACACGAACGAGTGGGCCGATTCATCGGGGGACATCAATAACCCGGCGATTCAGCATCACAATGGCTTGACGGCGCACGGGAAAGACATCGTTCGCGAGATGAACCGCCTGGGGATGATGGTGGACATATCGCACGTGGCCGACAAGACCTTTTACGATGCGGTGGAAACGAGCGAGGCACCGATCATTGCGTCGCATTCTTCCTGCCGCGCGGTCACGAATGCTCCGCGCAATATGACGGACGACATGATAAGGGCTCTGGCGAAGAAAGGCGGCGTCATTCAAATTAATATCAACTGCGGATTTGTTTCGCAGAAGTCGGCCGACGCTCCGAAAGATGCGCCAGTTCGAGCCACGCTGGCCGATGTGGTGGCGCATATCGATCATGCGCGACAAGTAGGCGGCATCGATGCTGTCGGAATTGGGACTGATTTCGATGGGATTACGTGCACACCCGAGGGACTTGACGATGTTTCGAAATTTCCAAATCTGACTCGCGCGCTGTTAGAGAAAGGCTACTCGCCGTCGGACATTAAGAAGATTTACGGCGGGAACACACTGCGCCTGATGCGCGAGGTGGAGAAGGTGGCGGCATCCTCACGGCACAACAAATAGGCAATCGTGAGAGAAGGCTCGGGACCCGGCCGCCTCGAAAGTGACTCTCTCACGAAGCGGGGATTACACCCGGCTTCCCTTTATCGATGACATAGGTATCGACTGCCTTTGCGGTGGTAGCGCCAATGTTGCGGGCGTTGTGAACACGGCCTCGCTCGGTCAAGAACACGTCTCCGGCCTTTAACGTCACCGGGGGTTTTCCGTCCACCTGAAGCACGATTGTTCCCTCAATGATGTACCCGAAATCTTCGCCCGGATGGCTATGCCTTGCGGACACGCCGCCAACCGGAATCTCAATGATCGTAGTCACACCCTCCAATGCCGTGCCGGGAATAGCGTGGCGTTGAAGTTCCTTCCACTTTGCGGCAGGCTGCTGTGCACCGCTGACAGCGATCATCACAAGGAATGCAGGTCCCGAAATCAGAATGCTTCGTGTTGTCACGGTTGAGCTCCTGATAGCAACTGTAACGGAAGGTCGCCAGAAATCGATTCGATCAGGATGGAAGTGTTTTCTTTGGTAGTTGCGATACGCTGACTGCGTGGAGCTCGGGCCGGATGTCGCATCAATCGCAGGGCTGATGGGGGACCCTGCGCGTGCGGCGATTCTGGTGACGCTCGTGGGAGGCAGGGCGCTACCTGCGGGGGAACTCGCGTTCATCGCCAACGTCTCGCCGCAAACAGCCAGCTTCCACCTCCACAAACTCATGGACGCTTCCTTGATCACTGTGGAAAGGCAAGGCAAGCATAGCTACTACCGATTGGCGAATGAGCGGGTGGCCGCGGCGCTGGAATCGATTGCCGCTTTGGCGCCCAAACGTAATCAGGACCGCCATCTGCGGACTCGGCGGGAGTCGGAACGCATAGAGGAGCTTCGGTTCGCGCGCAGTTGCTACAGGCATCTCGCCGGCGTGGTGGCCGTGAATATGAACCAGGCGCTGCTGGAGCGCGCATTTCTAGTCGCCAATTCTGAAACGACCTGTTGCCTGACAGATCGCGGCCGGGAATGGTTACGGCAATTGGGAGTGAATCTTCCCCCGCCCGGGGCTAAAGAAAACATGACAAGCCGGGTGTGCATAGATTGGACGGAACGGCGCCACCATATCGGGGGAGCACTGGGAGCGATTTTGTTCTCGCGTTTGACGGAGTTGCGGTGGATCGTCAGGAACCCCGAAAGTCGAGTAGTCCGCGTTACGCACGCAGGAGCGCGCGGGCTAGAGCAGCACTTTGGAGTCGCGATTCATCTCCACTGAGCTCGCTTGTAATGGAGACGCGTGGTACTTCGAAGCTTGATTTGGATCGCAATTTTCCTTTTCGAGCTCAGCGTCTGTCTCGCATTGTCGATCGTGGCGCGATCATTCATAGTTATCCGATCATCCGACGCGCGAGAAGTGACGGTCGCTGCTCCGCCTGCAGCTCCGCAGTTAGCATTCGCATGCGAAATGGACACTCCCGAGCTCCAATCTCTCTTCTCGAACTCCGATGTGATCGCAGACCTCCGCCGGCTGAACGCCCGGATCAGCCTGTCGTTGACAGACTTATCACCCGGCCGCGCACAGGTCATCCAGCGCTTGAATGCCGCAGGTATCGCGGTCACGGCGTGGCTTGCGTTGCCTAAAGAGCAGGGCTATTACCTCAACTCCACAAACGCGCGGCAGGCGGCCATTCGTTTCGTCGATTTCCAGAAATGGACCGCCATGCACGACCTGCGCTGGTCCGGCATTGGTCTCGACATAGAACCAAGCATCGAGGAGTTCTCTTCCCTCCCGCATGCAGCCGCGTCTATCCTCCGCCGCCTGTTCGACCCCGGAGTTGTGGGCCGCGCAAGGGCCGCGTACGCCAGCCTTATCTCGCAAATGCACTCCGCCGGTTATCGCGTGGAGACATACCAGTTCCCGTTCATCGTGGATCAGCGGGTCATGAAATCCACAGTGCTGGAGCGTCTGTTTGGTATCGTTGACGTCCGCGGGGATGATGAGGTGTTGATGCTCTATTCAAGCTTCAATCACGTCGCCGACTCTGCGATTATCTGGCAATATGGGCCTTCCGCTCAACTGATCGTCGTCGGCAGCACAGCCGGGGACCCTGAGTCGCGTTCGAGATTTGGCCCGCTGAGCTTCCAGGAACTTTCGCGCGACCTGATCGTCGCGGCTCATTTCGCGCCGGTCGTCGGCATCTACAATCTCGCCGGCTGTGTGCGCCGGGGATTTCTTCCACGTCTGATCGCTCTCGATTGGCACCGGCCGGTCGTCATTTCCGCCGAGGCAAACGGCCATGTGACACGGCTTCGCGCACGAATCCAATCTGCGCTCTGGACTTTGGGCCGCCTTCCCTATTTCGCCAGCGCGATTCTCTTCGCCGATCTATGGTTCTTCGTCCGCCGGCGCAGAAATCGCAGAACTCGCTGAGAGAAGCCGCAGGATCAAAAAAACCGCCGGACATCGCTGCCCGGCGGTTGGAATGAATCAGATCGCTAAAGCGTCTAGTCGCCCATGGCTCCGACTTCTTCCTGCTTCTCGACTTCGACCGGTTTTGAAGCAGCAGCAAGCAGGCCATCGAGCGGGACGAACCCCTCCACTTTCTTCTCTCCCAAAATGTGTTCGCGATAAAGCCGGGCCATTTTCTCGTTTTCGAGCTTCTTCTTGAGAGCTTCATCGCGGGCTCGCATCTTCTCTTCGCGCGCATTCCTGGCAATGCCTTTTTCTTCGAGGTCATGCTGGCGATCCGCCTTGACGTGCTCTTCGACAAGCACGAGGCTGTGATTCTTGCTGTTCAGCGGGACGGCCTTGTTGCCGGCGAAGATCTCATGCCGGCCATGCTCCTCGTACCACTTGGTGAGCGTGGCGGTCATGTGCATCTTTTCGATAATGTTGCGCCAGCCTACGCCCGTGTTATAGGCGCAGAAGGAAATTTCGCCTTCTTGCGTGGCGTAGGGGATGATGCACTGCTCGGTACGGCGGAAATCGTAATTGAAGAGATCCTGGAACCACATGCCGGCGACAAAGAGGAAGTTCCAGCGATCGGCGCGGCGCTTGTCGATATCGGCGCGCGTGCGATCTCCGGTCACCTTGCCATAAGCGCCAGTGACGGCCTTTTTCGACATGCCGAAACACTTGTCGAATTTGGCGATCAGATCGCTGAGCCGGAAGTGCCTGGGGGCCTTGAATGGATTGTAGTTCCGAAGCAGGGCGAGCGTCACGCCCACCACGGAAAGGATGCGGCCACGCGCGGCATCGTTGATGCGGGCGATATCCTTCGCCAGTTGATCCGCATGAAGAAAAGCGGTGACCGGGACGTATTCTTTCGTTTCCTTGTCGCACATCACGGCCATGCCGATGCCACAATTCGGATGGCAGCCGCAACTCAGTTGACCCCAATCGGAGCTCGGACCATGGACCAGATCCGCAAAGTCGGAGAAGGTGCTCATGAAGCTGATCGGGAACCAATCGCGAACGGGCTCACCAATTCCAGTCTGGTTCTTCACATCGTGAGCGAGGTGAGAGAGCGTATAGCGCTGCGCTATTCTTCGCTCGTCCGTTATCGCTTCGTCGCGCCCGGTAAAAGAAACAGGCTGGAAGGAAAGGAACGGGATCTTCTTGGGGTTGTCCAGGGCAAACTTGACGACGTGCCCAACTTGTTCGTTATTGATGCCGTTCAAAATCGTGATGACCGGCACGATGTCCACACCGGCGGTCCAGAGATTCTCGATTGCGCGCAGCTTCACGTCAAACAGATTGCCGACCGCGCGATGCGAGTTGGCGGCGTTTCCGATGCCGTCGAACTGCAGATAGGCATAGCGCAAGCCGGCCTCGGCGGCCTGCTTGCAGAAGTCCGGCCGTTTCGCGAATTCAATTCCGTTGGTGGCCGCCTGCACGCTGTTATAGCCGACCTGACGGGCATACCGCACGGCGTCCAGGAAGTATGGCGAAAGCGTAGGCTCACCGCCCGAAAACTGCACTGACATCTGACGCCGCGGCTTGATGGAAATCGCGTTATCGAGCAGGGTTTTGATGTCTTCCCAGCTCAGCTCATGCACAAACCCGACCTGGTTGGCATCCATGAAGCAGGGGTCGCACATCATGTTGCAGCGATTCGTCAGGTCAATCGTCAGAACGGAGCCGCGGCCGTGCTTGATGGTGCTGGTGCCGTGGTTGTGAAGCGTCTCGTCATTATGCGCGCGAATATCGCGGCCCGGAAACACGTCCTCGAGGTGCTTGGAGAATGCCGGGTCAATGGACATCAGGTCTTCGAACACTCCATGCTTTGAGCATTCCTTGACCATCAGGATCTTGCCGTCGCGCTCGATGATTTTGGCTTTAATCTCGCCGACAGGCTCGTTCAGGAGGATCTTATAGTCGATTTCGCCATCGACGATTTTCTGGCGAATTTCGGGAACGCACCTGGGGCAAAGCGAGTCGGTTTCTCGCGGCCAGCCGAGAGGCGGTTTCGATTTCTCGTAGCTCTTCAGCAGCGGCTTGTCGGACCACTTCGGCGTAAACGAAGGATTTTGGTGAATCTGGTTGAGGCGGTCGAAAACGGCCCACGCAGCGTCCGCGCCCACCGCGACTGCTTTTTCTAGATATTTGATTGGTTTATGCATGCTCAATGAGCCCTTACGGGTGCTTCCACGTCCTCCCGAAAAGTTGACCGGCAGGGGGTCGCCGGACTACCCCCAGTATAAGGAGGGGGTAACCCATTGATAAGCAAAAGGAAGCGAACAGCACCTATTGGAGGTTGTATGGAAGATAAGGACGCCGAACTGCCCTTTTTCAGGCGAACAAAGCTCTTCTGTTTCAGAGAGTTAACCGGGAAAGTACCGGGCTCAGGCGGCTCCCTCTTGGTTATGGGGGCGATTTGGTGGCATCCGCAATTGCCATTTACCATATGGTAAAATCCAAAGATGAATGCCACGCTGACAATCGATAAGGCTGGGCGCGTCGTTTTGCCGAAGGCGATTCGCGACGAGATGCATCTGGTTGCGGGGGACACGCTCGAGGTCAGAGTGGAAGGCGAGCACGTGGTCCTTTCGCCTGTGCGGCCGCAAGTTGGCCTGCACAAGGAACACGGTTTTTGGGTCTACAGCACCGGCAAGAAGGTGGATTTCGATATACCCGAGCTGATTGAGCAAGGTCGGGAGGAACGCGATCGCGAGATCCTCGGGCTCGAGGAATGAAAGCTTTTTTCGATACTTCTGTCTTCGTCGCGCTCTTTTACGCCGATCACGTTCACCACGCCCCAAGCGCCAGCATTCTTGCAGACGCCGAGCGCGAAAGATACGCCTGCGGCATCCACTCTTTGGCTGAGACTTATCGCACTCTGACCAGGCTTCCTGTGCGCCCGCTGCCGGCTCCCGAGCAGGTGTTCTTATTCATTGAGCAGCTTCCCTTGCGCTTCACGGTAGTTGGCCTCGATGCAGCGGAATACATTTCTACCATCCGGCAGATTGCGGAGCGGAAATTAAGGGGCGGCCTAATTTACGATGCCCTGCTGCTGGCATGCGCGCGCAAGTGGGAAGCGAAAACAATCTACACCTGGAACGTGAAGCACTTTCGCGAGCTTGCTCCCGACCTCGCGGGCCGCATTCGCACGCCCTGAGATTTTGTGCCAGATCAGAAAGACACTTTGCGGCGAACGCCATGCGGAGGAGATTCAGGAGGAACTCGAGTTTCATCTCGACAGGGACATGGCGGGAGGGCACGAGCGCCAGGCGCACGGCCGGATTCGCGCGTTACGCCAAAAAAACCGGCCGGGGCCCCGCCGGCCGCAAGCAGCCTCAAATCGAAGCTCGGGCGGCGAGATATGGTATCTCGCGTAAAGTTAAGTACGCACCCGCAGGTTGGGCAATGAAGCACGAGCGGACGTTCTATATCGGCCACTTTGGGTCTGCGCGGTCTGGAACTGCAGCGAATCGACGAGGTCACGTGGCACCACGAAGTTCGCACCCTTTAAGGCGCTCGAAAGCCGATGTCCCGCGATGGTCTTGCTGTTGCCGAAATCCCGGGGCTCGTCCATCTGAAGGTGCCGATCTGTTTTTGTGTGGACATTCACGGTCGCACTGCCCGGCTCATAGCGCGCGCTGGTCTCGACAGATTCGCGCGCCACACCGTCACGCTGCGACTGGTTCCGCTCCGCCGATTTCGGATTCCCTGATCCCTGCGCTCCATCAGAAAAGCTTTCCTTCCAAGTCCTCGCAGTCGCGCTGAAGATTCGCGAGGTCCTGCTCCGCTACGGAGGAGCGAGGAACGGCGCTCGTTTCGGAAGGCAGATCCGGTCCAGTCGCGAGTGCTTCGTCAGCAATTGAGCGGTCCCGTTCCAGCGAAACTAGAAAATCCGCCGCGCGCGATGCATCATGGGCAGCTCGGAAAATTTCGTTCTTATCCTGCTTCAGAGCTTTGATCCAGGACCCAACATAGGCGGCGTGTTGCTCCGGGTTATGCGGGATGCCGCGCTCCGGTCCCATAGTATCCGGCTTGATCTTTGAACGCTTCTTTTGGGGGAAGGTGTATATCATCCTGGACCCAGTTATAGAAGGCTCGATCATTCTGATCGTGAGCGATTCGCATGCCGGAGTTCCTGACAATCTCTTCGCCTGCCTGGACAACTTCGAATTGAGTGCGCTGCTTAGGGACATAGGCCGGGATGCCCTCGATTTGCTTGGCGTTGAACACGGTGTAGACGCGATGAATCAGCCGCCCTTTGTCGCGCGCTCCATCATCAGCGCCTGGCTGCTGTTGATCTTCGCCGCCTGCATACCGCGGGTTCGAGTGGAGTCGGACCCCGGCTGGATATCCCAAAATTCAATCTGGGTTCCTTTTTCTCCGCGCTGTACCTGCCATCCTTCCTCGGCAGCCTGCTTGTAAGTCATCCACCGCGGATCATCGTAGCCCTTGCGCATGGCGGTTGCAATCAGTTGAATTGCATTGCCGCCGCGATAAGCTCGCCCGCTGGTTCGGTTCATGGGCGTGGTGAACGAAGCCGTGCCTGGCTCCCATGGCTTCTGCCAAGGAGCAACGTCCTCTTCCAACATCCGTATGATGTTGTCGGTCACCTCCTGCCGAAAATCGCGTGGGGCTGGCTTGTCGGCAGATTGCTGGTCTACTGGATGGGGAGTGGTCGCAGCCATGGACTACTCCTCTCTGGAGTCCTCTGGCTCGTTCATTTGAATCGAAATCTGGTTCGGAGTCTTCGCCTTCAAAACCGGATTGCGCTAATGGTTCGCCGGCAACTTCGTCGAGAGGCTCGGCATTGTAGTATCGCGATTTGTTCGGATTCCGCACATTGGCTCCTTTCGGGACAACGCTCAGTGCGTGTCCACATTCAGAGGAAAGGGGGCGGCAGCGGGATTATCCGAACAGTTGAGCGCGAATGGTCAGGCAGGGAGTGTGTCTGCCTTGCTAAGGTAGTTTCTTTGATCGCACGCGGCGCCGGAGTTAATGACGAGATCGGCGTTTAGCGTTAGTAATCGAGTGAAATTGCCTACGCTCCTCTATTTTCAGCTATTTGGCCAGGCACGGCCGAGCTGGATTACTGGCTCTTTCAACGTCAGTCTCTGGACAGCTTGTTACGATATTCCGGACCGTGTAACTGGAAGTTCAACGATCATGGAACCGAAGCCGAATGAACATGTCGATCCGTAAGCCGGAGATCATTTACTCACGAGTCGATCTTTCTCACTACCATCTCTACTCCGCCTTCTTGTTTACGCAAAATGCAGAGGTGATCGAAGCCACAGCATCACAGATGGCTAATTCGGACGTGCTATACCGGTATCGCTCTTTCGTCATGGGTGCAGTCTTTTCATCCGTCGCGTTTCTTGAGGCAGCAGTTGCTGAATTGCGATCTGATGCGAATAATCCTGCTGGTATATCAGTCGTTGGGCTCACAACTGGCGAACGGTTAGCGCTGACACATAGGTTCTCGCAGTTGCGGCGCAAAACGGAATTGCTTGAGCAATACCAAGCCGCCCTTGCGGCACTCGACAAGCCACTTTTTCAGCGTGATCGATCTCCGTACCGTAAAGTCTCGCTGCTGATTCAACTCCGGAATTATCTGGTTCACTTCCCCGCCGAGTGGCTCGCCAATTCGTGCGAGAACTCTGGACCGCTAGCTCAACCAGACCGTCCCTTAATCGAGCGGCAGCTCAAAGGGCAATTCCCTTCCACAAAGTTCGCATGGGAAGAGCAACCGTTCTTCCCGGCGCACTGCTTATCAGCGGGTTGTGCGCGCTGGGCAGCAGAATCAACTCTTACTTTCAGGCAAGACTTCTCCGTTAGGGCGGGTACTGTCACAAAGCACTTCAAGCCAGCACTTGGAGATATGTGACCTGCACACTACTATTTGTTTGCCGGGCCTGAGCTGCCGATAATGAAAAATCCAACCTGTTATAAGCCGCCTCCCGGCGTGGTGGGGGTAAGGCGCGCTACTGTTGACGGCAGCGGCATCAAGCATCGCTGAGGAAAGCTATGTCTGACCTCACAAATTTGGAAAAGCGGAAGTTCGAAAACCTGCTGGGAATGAGCAGCGGCTACGTGCTCGATTTTTCCAACCGTACCTTTGATGAATTCGTGCTCGACAGCATCGGGCGTAGCATTTACGATCCCCGGTACAGTTATGGCAGCGGGTCGAAAGCCAATCAGCTCCGTGGTGTGTGGAAGGTTGAGGAGAACTTCATCGTCGGCAAGCTAATGGGGGACCTCCTCGATTTCGTCGCGGAAACGCATCCGCCGGACGTTAGGGACAGCGAGCTATTCAAGAATTGCCGTGCCATCGTTGCACGGCTAAACCAGGGTAAACCCGTAGCTGACTTGCATGCTATTGCTTCTCTACGCGAGGACAAGGATTTTGAAGCCGTCGCGAACGCGGTGCGAAACGCCATCGAAGAGAACCGCCCGGAAGTAGGGCTCGACCGACTGCATACTTTTGCCACGAAATACCTGAGGTCGATCTGCGAATCGCGCGCGGTTGCGATCCCACGTGACAAACCTCTACATAGCCTTATTGGCGAATACACCAAAAAATTGAAGGAATTGGGTCATATCGAATCCGAAATGACCTTGCGCATCCTGAAGACGAGCATTTCCAACCTGGAGGCGTTCAACGACGTGCGGAACAACCGAAGCCTTGCGCACGACAATCCAATGCTCAATTATGATGAGGCACTCCTCATCTTCAACAATGTTGCTAGTTGCATACGCTTCATCCGCAGTCTGGAGGAGCGCATTGAACAAGAGAAAAAAAACAGCAATGGACGATCCGAGGGCTTATCTTGGCGAGGATGACATCCCATTCTGACGTGTTGTTCTGAGCCGCAGCATCAACGACAAGCCGAAAACGAGAGGCCGACGTGGAGCACGTGAATAGCGCGGCGAGTTGCCAAGCCGCATCGCCGTTTTTCGGGAGAAATCGGTTAATGCTACGAGAAGCGCCTCAATATCGGTTGACTTATATAGTTGATTGCGAGCACTCGGACGACAACAGTCGCACACAGCTGCAGTATCTCTACCGTTTCGCCGACCGAAGCGCTGATGGCGCGACTCAAAGCCATAACGGGCCATACGCGGACCCGAGCTGGAAATCCGTTGATCGTGATCAAACGTTGTTCTCGCGCGCCCGGCGAATCAGGACTCTCTTTTGTGGAATCCTGCTCCGCCGCGCTGGGACAATGATCGATCGTTTCCCGAAAAAAATGATCCCGTGGGCGAGGCTTTGCAAAAGATATGTGCTTGAGACTACCTTGAGCGACGAATGTGCCACCATGGATGCCGGCGAACACTTAACACTGTTCGTATACGTCTAGCTCTCGTTTTTGACGAATATGGGTTGGTACGGCTTTATGAAATCTTCGAATGCCATCACCTGTGGCGCTAACCGGGCCTCATCCTTTATTTCAAGCAGAGCGTTCTTCTGCCCAGAATCATTCGTGACGAAGATATTGCAGTAAGGCAGATAAACCGACGACATCAAATCTTGCCGGCCAGCTCTTCCGATCGAAGTGCTGCGCCGTCCAGCGATGCATTTTTTATAGTGAGCCCACATCAGCGCAGCCCGTACCGGCGGACATTTATTTGCAAAGTCCGCCATCGCCTCAAAATTCGTCTTCGAACCGGTAGACTTCTCGAACAGTCCTTCAATAATGCTCCATCCGTGACCGTCTTTTCGGAGAGCTACCTTACAAAACTCCTTAAACGACGGGCGCAGCTTGTCGTTGCTGCCAGCGAAGATATCATCGAACGGCGGTCTCTCATTTTTGTAGATCTGCTCGAATTCTTCGGCCCATGCTTTATCTTCGTGTCTGATTCTCTCGCTCTCAGCATGATCGTGGAACACATCCTCATGAAGCGGGCGCTCGGCATCTAGAAAGCGGATGACAATCGAATTCCACTCGAAGTTCTCTGGTCTTTTGAAATACGTTTTTGCCAGGCGCTCGATGATCCACTGAAAAGGAATAGTGCATTGACCGTTAGACAGAAGTAATTTGAAGACCTCAAAAAGCTGTCTTCGGTGATCGGTGCCGGGATCAGCTGCCGATTCCGCGATGCTAGTCGCGGTAATTCGCAAGTGGTGCACGGCCCCGATCGCTTTAGCGATAATGCGACCATCTGCGTCATTCGCCAAACGATTTATCGCGCTTGTATCAAATATGACCGTTTTCTGACCGTGTTGCATGCCATGCAGCCGAAGATGATCTCAGGCGTACAGCTTAAACGCTTGCCCTTCAGCGATATTGACGTAAACCCATATTTGATCGAAGGCGCCAACGTTCCCACCGACTCGCTTGGCGACATTGGCAACAGCATCGCCGTATCCAAAGCCAGGTGCAATAGCCGGGGTATTGTGGCCGAATGCTTTGTCGTAATGCACCAACAGATCAAATTGATCTAGACCTGGAGGCTTGCCCGAATATTTGTCAATTTTCTTCTGAATCTGAGCACAAAGGGCATCGACCATTGAATCCGGCGAATAGAAACCACCCGGTAGCGCGAACGTGATCCAACCGAAGCTTCCTTTATCCTTTCCGCGCTCCCCCCGCGGGTGCACTTCCAAAGTTTCCAGATACGTCCGCAGTGTTCCGGACTAATTCGTTGCACTGAGCCTCCGATGGACGAGTTGCGGCGTGTATCGTTTTTAGACGAGTACATTTCTCCACAAGACAACAGCATGGATGCAAGCGCTTTCTTTTTCTCAAAATTAGTATCCTAGATTGTATACAATAGGCCTGCTTCCATGCCACGCACTGCCGGCTTTCTGGTCTCCGCGATCCTTGTTTGTTTCGGGCAAGCCGCCCCTCCGGCGCACGATTATCCAGTAAAGCCCGTGCCGTTCACGGCCGTGCACATGGACGACAGCTTCTGGGCTCCGAAGATTGAGACGAATCGCAAGGTGACAATTCCGTTCGCCTTCGAAAAGTGCGAGACCACGGGACGCGTGGCGAACTTTATTCGTGCGGCGGAGACGCTGCGAGGCGTGCCGAACGACGGCAAATTGCCCGGCTACCCTTTCGACGATACCGATATTTACAAGGTGATTGAAGGCGCGTCGTACACGCTGAGCGTTTATCCGGATCCGAAGCTAGAGGCGTATGTCGATGGACTGATCACAAAGATCGCGGCCGCACAGGAGCCTGACGGATACATCTACACGGCGCGAACGATCAATCCGACGGCGCCGCACAAATGGTCGGGCGCAGAGCGCTGGCAACTGGAAGAGGTCAACAGCCACGAGCTTTACGATCTCGGCCATCTTTATGAGGCGGCTGTTGCGTATTACCAGGCGACGGGAAAGCGATCGCTGCTCGACATTGCTCTGAAAAGCGCCGACTTACTGGATCGAACATTTGGTCCGGGGAAGAAAGCCATCTGGCCGGGTCACCAGATTACGGAGATGGGGCTTGTGAAGTTGTACCGTGTCACTGGCCAGGAAAAATATCTCCGGTTGGCGAAGTTCATGTTGGATGTGCGCGGCCAGGGACCGCAAGGCGGGCGCGAGTACAACCAGTCACAGGAGCCGGTGGTGGATCAGACCGAAGCGGTAGGGCACGCCGTGCGCGCAACCTACATGTATTCGGGGATGGCGGATGTGGCGGCCATGACCGGCGATGCGTCGTACGTCAAAGCGATTGACCGGATCTGGGAGAACGTGGTCGGCAAGAAGTTGTACGTGACGGGCGGGATTGGCGCGACGGGTGCGGGTGAGGCGTTTGGAAAGAATTATGAGCTTCCGAATTTAACGGCTTATAACGAGACCTGCGCATCGGTTGGCAACGATTTTTGGAACGAGCGATTGTTCCTTCTGCATGGCGACGCGAAGTATGTCGATGTTCTGGAACGAACGCTGTACAACGGATTGATCTCCGGTGTTTCGCTCGATGGGAAGCTGTTTTTTTATCCGAACCCGCTCGAATCGGCTGGCCATTACGGGCGCAGTCCGTGGTTCGGGGTGGCGTGCTGCCCGGGGAACATCACGCGTTTTATGGCATCGGTGCCAGGCTACGTGTATGCGCAGGCGGGAGACACGCTGTATGTGAATCTCTATGCCGGCAACCGCGCTGACATCAAGATGGACAACGGCCGCACGATCCAGGTGACGCAGGAAACGCGGTATCCATGGGGTGGCGCGGTGAAGATCACGGTGAATCCGGATCAGCCGGCGAACTTCGACGTCAAAATGCGCATACCGGGATGGGCCCGTAACGAGCCTGTTCCGAGCGATCTTTATCGCTTTGCGGAGGAGACCAACCACGCGGCCTCCGTTCGGGTGAACGGAAGAGCCGTGGCGATGCAACTCGATAAAGGATACGCAAGCCTGGATCGGGCGTGGAAGAAGGGCGACGTGATCGAATTGAATCTGCCAATGCCGGTGCGCCGGGTGCTGGCGAATGAGCAGGTGGCGGCGGATCGCGATCGTGTTGCGATTCAGCGGGGCCCTATTGTTTATGCGGCAGAGTGGGTGGACAACCCGGGCGGAAAGGTTCGCAACCTGATGCTGCCGTCAAGCGACAAGCTATCCGCCGAATTCAAGCCCGATCTGCTAAACGGCGTGGAGGTGGTGAAAGGGAAGGCGGTAGCTCTTTCTTACAATGCCGACGGCCGAGTTGAAAAGCACGAGCAAGACTTCACCGCGATTCCTTATTATTCGTGGGCAAACCGTGGAGTCGGCCAGATGATCGTCTGGCTGCCCGATAAGGAATCGGCCGCCAAGCCGCTGCCGTATCCGACGGTTTCCACAACAGCGAAAGTGACCACCTCGGGCAGGAAGGATCCGTGGGCGATCAACGACGGCGAGGAGCCGAGCTCATCGAGCGACGCGGCCTCGTATTTCGATTGGTGGCCGAAGAAGGGCTCGACCGAATGGGTTCAGTACGCATTCGAGAAAGCGGCGAGCGTGTCGCAGGCGGAAGTGTACTGGTTCGATGATACGGGCCGGGGCCAAGTGCGAGTTCCTGCAAGCTGGCGAATACTTTACAAGTCCGGCGAGGAATGGAAGCCGGTCGAGAATCTGGAACCCTACGGAACCGCGAAGGACACCTATAACAAGGTGGCGTTCAAACCGGTAATGACAGATTGCCTGCGGCTGGAGGTGACGATGCAGCCGCAATGGTCGGCGGGAATCGAAGAGTGGAAAGTCAAGTGAGCCGCGAGCATCCGAATGCAACGGCGGGAATTTTTGAAAATGGCCGGGGGGACGCCGGCCGGGCTTGAATTTCTGTCCAGTTTTCCGGCGGCGCAAGCGGAGGGCATGCCAGATAGCGCGCAGTCTCCGATTGCTCAATTTCGCGTGGGCGCGGAAACATGGAAAGTTTACGAAGATCTGACGAAGCGTGAAGGTTCGATCACGTTCGTATCGTTGCGGGGCAGCAGGCGCGTGCTGTCGAAGAGCGCCGAAGCGACGTTCGCGGAAGCCGATCCTCCGTATCTTGGATTGAAGTTGAGCGATATCGGAATGGCGGGTCCGGACCTGCTGGCCGACCGGCTTCTTGAAAACGGCGACCCTGATCCGGAGCGTGTGAAAGCGGCTGCGCCGCCGCTCGGATCGGCAGCACCCGGCGGCGGATTTCCGGGCGCGCGGCTGGCATGGAATACGTTTGTCGGAACCAAAGAATGCTTCGACACCATGCCGGTGTATCCGGGCGGCAACACCAGAACGTATCACCCGGTGCAGTATTTTCCCGAGCTGGCGAGCGCGATGTCCCAAAGGCGCTTCGAAGGCCTGCTGGGCGGTTGGATGCCAGCGATCCGGAAGGTGATGCCAATATCGGAGACCTCGTATTTCGAGCTGATCGTCTTCGGCGATGTCGCGGCTCATGATCGCTTCATTGTCCAAACCTGGCATCGCACGGCGAAGATTGAAGACGGCAAGATCACGAAGACTGTCTATGGCCACAGTTATCCGGCGTATCCGCCAGCGCGCAGCGATCCAGAGCCGGAGGAGTTCTACCGCGCCCTGTTCGAGTTCTCGAATTACTGGGATAAGCAACTGCATGACTTCGCTTCCGCTTCCCTGCCCGATAAGAGTTGGCTGGACATGGCCAAACATGCATTTGCCAAGGAGCTGATGGCGCGGCCGGGCGGGGTGTATCCGAAGTACGGAGCGGTCGATCGTGATTATTATGGCTCGGAGTACGACGGATTTCAGGACGTATTCACGAGCGCCGTTTACACGAACCTGGAATGGGGGCGATTCGAACAGGCGCGCGAAACGATCGATAACTACTTAACTGATTTTGTAGACGCGAGAGGCGCGATCAATATGCGTGGTCCGGAGACCGCGCAGTTCGGACTGACGCTGTCACTCCTGGCGCGCTATTTTCATTACACGCAGGATGGCGCGCTGCTCTTGAAGCATCGCGGCAAAATTGAAGCCACGGCCGGACTGCTGATGAAGATGCACGACGAGAGCCTGCGACGGGCGAAGGACGACGCGGGATACGGGCTGATTCATGGCTGGAGCGAATCGGACGCGTGTCTGGCGGCGCAGCCGATGACGTGGTGGCAGCCTTATTTTGCGAATAGTGCGTTCGCCGCACGCGGCTTCCTGGACATCAGCCGAGCGTGGCCCGCGCTGACCGGGCCGAAGGTTTTGGGCGAGATGGGAAGCCAAGCCCGTGAATGGCGGCGGCGCGGCGAGATTTTGCGCAAGGCGGTCGCCGAAAGCGTTCAGAAAAATGTACGAAACGACATGCAGCCGCCGTACATTGGCCCGCTGCCAGGTACGAAATTAACATTCCGCGAATCGATGGAGCAGGAGCGGCCGAGCCCGCAGCAGTGGCCGCACCGAGCGTATGCCGAGCTGCTGCAAGCGGACATGTTACCGCCGAAGCTGGCAAATACGGTGATCGATACCATGCGGGCCTATGGGGCGACAACACTCGGCGTGGTCGCAAACGTAGGGCGCGCACGTCCGAATGGCCGCGCCATACTCGGTTTCATCTCCTATGGATACGCGCAGATGTTGCTGCGGCTCGACAGAATCGAAGAGTATCTGCTGTTCCTCTATTCGCACCGCTTTCACGACCACACGCGCGGCAGTTGGACGGCGGGAGAAGTGGCGGGCATCACGGGAGGTACGGCACTTTTTTGCGTTCCGGCACAGCAGACCGTTCCTCTTCTGGTCCGCTGGATGCTCGTTCTGGAAGATTCGGATGAAGAGCGATTGTATTTCGGCAAGGGCCTGCCACGGGAATGGGTGGTCTCCGGTAAAGAAATTCGCATCGAACGCGCTCCGACGCGATGGGGAAGAGTGAATTTCAGAATGGCTACGAATATTGGCGCGAACACCACAACAGCGCATATAGAGCTGGCACGAGCGGGCGCACCAAAGGAAGTGCACATCAAATTCCGGCTGCGGGCTTACACGCCCATTCGAACCGTAAGGGTGAACGGGCGGCCGGGGCAAATGGGTGGATTGCACAACGACACAGTGATCATTGCGACAGGGACGGAAAGGACGTTCGAGATTGTGGCGGAGTGGTGATGTTCGCAGGCGGCGGGAACGCAACTTAGAGAGTTCTGGCCGAAACGAGCGCCTCGGGCCGAGCGCAAATCTCGAGCCGGTTGCGCAGCGGGCGGCCGAACTGGGGAAACGAGACTTCCATCGTGTCTCCAGGCGCGAGCGCGATGCCATCTCCAAAGCTGAACGCATCCGCGCCGAAGAAGTGAATGTGAACGTCGCCCGGCCGGCGGTGTGCTTCGTATTTAAAGTGATGATGCTCGAGATTCGCGACCGAGTAAGACATGTTCTTCTGTCCGGTCCAGATTTCACGATTCCATACGGTAGCCTCGCCTCGGATAATGGCGACGGTTCCGGGCACATCGTCGAAGGGAACACCGCCAATGCTCAGTTCCGGGCCGATGGAACAGTTACGCAGCTTGGAAGGCGCGAGGTACAGATAGTTTTTCTTTTCCATCTGGTGATCGGAAAATTCGTTCGCGACTGTTAAGCCGACGCGCACAGGCTGACCTTCCGGCGAGATCACGTAAGCGCCTGCGATCTCCGGCTCCTCGCCGCCATCCCAGGCATAGGCGGGAATCGCGAGCGGGTCGCCATGCGCCCGGAGAATAGATCCATTTCCTTTGTAAAACCATTCCGGCTGCACGCCGATCCGGCCGGGGGGCGGATTACCGCCATCCAGACCCATTTGATACATGCGAATGCTGTCGGTAAGCTCCGCCGCGGTACGCTTGTGCATCGCCGCGCGATTTTCCGCGCTGGCCTTGTGAGTGAGCCCCGTGCCGCTAACCATGCATCGCGAAAAATCATCGGGGTGGTCAAAAGATGGAAGAAGGCGCCATTCCGATGAACCTCCATAGACGGAATTGTAGGCAAGCGAATCGGAGCTGAGGGCTTGCTCGATCGTCGCGGTGAGTGCATGCTGCTCGCGGATCGATTGCAGGGCCAGTGTATACACGGTTGTTGCTGCCTTCTCGTTGAGTAGGATCAACCGGTCGTCCTTTACTACAGCGACACGACGGACATTCGCGCGGATGAGCTGGACGAGCCTCATGGAGTTTGCTTGATTGCTTCCGCCCCGTCGGAGCGCGAGGTTTGGGCCATAAATGCGTGAGCCGCAGCGATGTAAAGCTGCGGATCGCACTTCAACACCTGCTCACCCCGATCACACAGGCAGTATATACTCGCAACAACGGACTTAAGCCTATCTGCTTGTCCGACGTTCTGCCGCGAGGTGACTTTGAAATGTCTCCTGCCTACTCGAAGTACATTCGCACACTGATGGTTGCGAGTTTATCCCTCACTTCCGGACTGGCGCAAGTAGAATCCGGCCGGATCGTGGGGACCGTCACCGACCCGAATCAAGCGGCCGTACCGCAGGCCAAAGTGACGGTTACCAATACCGGGACGAAACAGACGAGCACGGCGGTGACGGGAGAGCAAGGCGGCTACACGGTGACGCCCCTGGAACCCGGTATATATAATGTTGCGGTTTCTGCTTCGGGTTTTGCGACCTCCGTGGTTCAGAACGTGGAAGTGCAAGTGAACCAATCGGCTCGGGCGGATGTGCAGTTACAACTTGGCTCGACTGCCACGACGGTGGAAGTTACGGCAGCGGCACCGCTGCTCAACAGCGAGTCAGCGTCGCTGGGGACAGTGGTAACCAACACGGAAATAGTTAACCTGCCGCTGAACGGGCGCAGCTTTTACGATCTGGGCAAGCTGACACCCGGAGCGGCGACGCTTCCGGGCGGCGGAAATCTGCTGCGTATTCGAGCAAATTATATTTCCGGAACCGCAATCAGCGGCGTGAGAGGCGTGCAAACATCATTCCTGCTGGATGGCGTCGATGTGACGGATCATCATCAGGGCGGCACCATGATTCAAACTTCCATCGACGCGTTGCATGAGTTCAGCGTGCAACAGAACGCCTACTCGGCTGAGTTCGGCTCGGCGGGCGGAATTCTGAATATGAGTACGAAGGCAGGCTCAGACCGCTTTCACGGCGGCCTGTTCGAGTTTCTTCGAAACGACGATTTAGACGCGCGCGATTTCTTTTCTCCCGGCCGTCAGGCCTTGAAGCGCAATCAATTCGGGGGCGATATCGGCGGGCCGATGAACCTGCCGCGTGTTCTAGGCGGCAAAGGCAAGACCTTCTTTTTCGTGGATTACGAAGGCATGCGCCAGCGGCAAGGAGATGTGTTTAACGATATTGTCCCCACGCCGGCGATGAAACAGGGCAATTTCAGCGCCCCTGGCCTTAACACGATCTATGATCCGCTGACGACGACGAACGGCGCGCGGACAGCATTTGCAGGAAACCTAATCCCCGTGAACCGCCTTTCGCCGCAAGCCGTCTTCTTCAATAAATACATTCCAGACCCCAACGTGGGGACGAGAACGGCGGCTTTCGTTCCGAGCGAGCCCCTGGATATCGACCAATTCACGGTTCGCGGCGATCGTACCATCACCGACAAGCATCGCCTTTTCATTCGCTGGAGCTTGGACGACTATCGAGATTCCGCTCCTAACGCCTACCCTGGCTTGGGTTACGCCGATTTACATACGCGCGGGCAAAACGTAGTAGCGGGACTGACGAGCACTCTCACGCCAAACATTGTTCACGAAGCGCGCTTCAGTTACATGCCCCAGTGGATCGATTTACAAGCATTCGACCAAGGAACGAACTTCAATCAACTGGCCGGAATCACTGGCTTCGAAGGCTTGCAGCGGCCCGGGGTGGCAGGCTCTTTCCCCGATTTCGCCTGGAGCGGATACACGAGCATGCAAGGGTCGGCATTTGACCAGAGGCCGAAGACTCAATACTTCAAGGTTGTGCAAGGGATCGACAATCTCACGTGGGTGAAAGAGCGGCACATACTCAAATTCGGAACCGAAATAAGATACTGGCAACCATTGTTTACAGACAGCTCCAACTACCAGGGCTCATGGAGCTTCACGGGCGTGAACACGCAAAATCCGGCGCGGACCGCAGGCAGCGGCGATGCGTTCGCCGATTGGATGCTGGGCTATCCCATTTCGTCGGCGCGGGCGTATCCGGGCAACTGGTTCGGAGGCGATGCCACTTACTGGCACTTCTTCGCGCAGGACGATTTCAAAGTAAACAACAGGCTAACCCTCAATTTAGGCCTACGGTACGAATATTCGCCTTGGATGCGAGGTTACAAGAACCAGTTAGGCACGTTCGACGGCACCTCGCCGAAGCCCATTATTGTGGCGAGCAACAACGATCAGATCGACCTAAGCTCGCAGTTCTCCGCCCCCACCGCATACAGCCTCTTCGGCAATCTCATCCAAACCAGCCATCAGGCCGGCCTGCCGCTTTCGATTACCGATCCGGACAACAATCAATGGGCTCCGCGGTTCGGACTGGCGTGGCGGCCGTTCGGGCACAACACGGTCATCCGCGGCGGGTATGGAATTTTTTATGAAATGGAAAACACGGATGGACGCGTGAACCGAAATATCCTGCCGTTCCTGCTGAGCGAGACTGTGTTCAATACGGCAAATACGATTCCAAACCGGACTCTCGCAAACTTCTTTCTGGGGCAGCCTCTGGGCAGCGCGGGAGTGAATCCCACTCTCAATCCGACATATACGCATCTGCGCCGTGGAAGCGATCAGCACTGGAACGCCGGTATTCAGCAGCAACTGCGGGCGGATATGGTTCTCGAAATCGATTACGTCGGCAATCACGGCACGCACCTGAATAGCACAAATCCATTTAACGATCCATCGCCTGGGGCGGGCGCCATTCAGGCTCGGCGCCCTTACCCGGTGTTCGGCGGCATTAGTTACTTCTCGCAGGACATGTCATCGGACTATAATGCGCTTCAAGTAAAGGCCGAAAAGCGCTTCGGAGCAGGACTGTGGTATTTACTCTCGTACACTTACTCCAAAAGCATCTGCATCCAAGACACGCCGGCTGCGGGCGGCGATTTTCGTTGGGAAAGAGCGTTGTGCTCGTTTGACATTCCGCAGAACATCGCATTCAACTTAGGTTACGAGCTGCCCGTCGGCAAGGGAAAGCGCTTTCTTAGCAACGCGAACTGGCTTACGCAGGGCGTGCTCGGCGGATGGCGAGTACAAGGCATCGCTATTTTCCGAAGCGGGCAAACATTCACGCCAACCATCTCGCGCGACGTGGCAAACACTGGCGTCGGAGGTCAGCGCCCAAACGTCACGGGGAAGCCGATCATTGTCGGCGCGCCAACCTGCTGGTTCTACGTATCGAGCAACCCTGCTTGCGCGTCGCTCGACCCGAGCGGAGCAAACGCGTTCGCCCTTCCGGCTAACTTCACTTATGGAAACGCGGGCGCAGACACACTGCGCTCCCAATGGCTCAGAAACCTGGATGTTTCAGTCTTCAAGGAGTTTCCGGTAACCGAATCCAGCATTTTGCAATTCCGCGCAGAATTTTTCAATGTCAGCAACACCCCGACGTTTGGAATTCCCAGCACGACGACGGACACTTCCTCGGGCGGCGTTGTGACGAGTTCGGCCAACAATCCGCGCCAGGTGCAGTTTGCCTTGAAATATAACTTTTGATGAGGAGTGCGGCTAGCGCCATGCGTTCCATAGTAATATTCTTCCTTTTCATTCTCCCGACGATTGCAGTAGCTCAACAGCCAGTTAGAATTCAGGTGAATGCGGCTGAGCAGACACGGTCGTTCGCCCCGGTGTGGAATTACTTCGGATATGACGAGCCAAATTACACGTATGCAAAAAATGGCAAGAAGCTGATACACGAGTTAGCAGCCCTGAGTTACGCTCCCGCGCATATCCGCACGCATTTTATGCTCGCGAGTGGCAACGGTACTCCCGGCCTGAAATGGGGCTCGACGAACGCGTACACAGAGGACGCCTCTGGAAAGCCTGTTTATGACTGGACGATCGTTGACAAAATTCTCGGGACGTATGTGGAGGCGGGAGCGACGCCCTTCGTCGAGATCGGGTTCATGCCGCAGGCGCTTTCCACGCACCCGGAGCCTTACACTCCCACGTGGATACCAGGCGCCAAGAACGATCAGTACAACATTGGCTGGACGTATCCGCCCAACAATTACGAGAAGTGGGGTGAACTGATTTATCAATGGGTAACACACTGCATGGAGAAGTACGGGCGCGGCGCGGTGGAGACGTGGAACTGGGAGGTTTGGAACGAGCCGAACATCGGGTACTGGCACGGTACGCCGGAGGAGTACGACAAACTTTACGACTATACGGCAGCGGCGGTAAAACGCGCACTTCCCTCCGCGCGTGTTGGCGGGCCCGCCTCGACCGGACCTGATAACGCGAAGGCAGCGGCATTCTTGCGGCAATTTTTAGAGCATTGCGCATCCGGAAAAAACTTCGCAAACGGAAAACAGGGAGCGCCTTTGGACTTCATCAGCTTCCATGCCAAAGGGCGTCCGCACGTGGTCTCGGAGCAGGTGCAGATGGGCCTTTCACAAGAGATGAAGGATGCGGCGCGCGGATTCGAGATTGTGCAATCGTTTCCGAAGTTTCAGAAGTTGCCCATTGTGTTAAGCGAAGCCGATCCGGAGGGATGTGCCGCCTGTTCAGCCCGCGTCTATCCACAAAACGCTTATCGCAATGGAACTCTTTATCCCGCCTACGAAGCGGTGGCGCTGAAAACGCTCCTGGAACTGGCCGAGCGTTATCACACGAACCTCCAAGGGATATTGACTTGGGCCTTCGAGTTTGAAGATCAGCCCTACTTCGCTGGATTTCGAACGCTGGCGACGAACGGCATCGATAAGCCGGTTCTGAATGTCTTTCGAATGGCGGGCCTGATGGAAGGCGATGTGGTGAAGGCGCAAAGCGATGGTGCCATCAGCGTGGATTCCATTCTGGCGAACGGAGTGAGGGAAGGGCCGGACATCGATGTCCTGGCAGCTCGTTCAGCGCACAAAGTCACCATTATGTTGTGGAATTATCGGGATGAGGACATGACCGGAAAGGCTGCCGAGATCAATTTGATCGTCGCAGGTCTTCCCAAGGAGTCGAAGCGTGTGCTGATGCGGCACTATCGCATCGATGAAAATCACAGCAACGCGTATACGCGATGGAAAGACATGGGATCGCCGCAGAATCCGAGCGCCGAGGAATACGCAAAGCTCGAGGCCGCAGGCCAGTTGCAGCTCATGGGCTCGCCGCATTGGATAACCGCCCAGCAGGGCTCAGCAAACGTAGCGTTCTCACTGCCCTTGCAGGGAGTCTCGTTGGTGGAGTTGAGCTGGTAAAGAGACTCCCTTGAGTTACCGGTGGCGCATTGCGGTCTTAATCGGCTGCGCGATCATTATCAGTTACTTCGACCGGCAGACGCTGTCGCTAGCGGTAACGGCAATCGGGCGCGACATTCCCATTTCCAATACACGATTTTCCGATTTGCAAGCCGCATTTCTGGTGGCTTATGCGCTCATGTATGCGCTCGGCGGCAAGTTGATGGATGTTCTGGGCACACGGCTGGGATTTCTCTTGATCATGCTCTGGTGGTCAGTAGCTTGCGCGAGCCACGGATGGGCGACCGGTTTCGCTATGCTCATGCTGAGCCGATTTCTTTTGGGAATGGGCGAGGGAGGTGGATTTCCCGCCGCTACCAAAGCAGTATCGGAATGGTTCCCGGTTGGCGAACGCTCATTTGCCATGGGAATCATGAACGCCGGAACCGCCGTGGGCGCCGTGCTGGCACCTCCACTGATTGCGGTGGTTCTATCGCTTGCAAACTGGCGATGGGTATTCTTTCTCTCCGGAGCCACGGGTCTGCTCTGGTCATTGTGGTGGTGGAGAGAATATTGGACTCCCTCGCTTCATCCCCGACTTACAACCGCGGAGCGGCACGAGCTCGCAAGATTTTCTCCTGTTGGACGAGGCGATTTGGACAAGGCACATGTTCCGTGGCTTCACTTATTCGCATTCTCTGAGACATGGGGTCTCGTAGGAGCAAAATTCCTGAGCGATTCCGCCTGGTACTTCTATCTGTTCTGGCTTCCCAAGTATCTTTACGACGCGCGCGGCTTCGATGTGAAGAAAGTGGGTTACTTCGCGTGGATCCCTTACGCTGCCGCGGGCCTAGGATGCCTGGCAGGAGGATGGTTTTCAGGCTGGCTGATTCGCCGGGGCCATTCCTTGAACGCTGCCCGCAAAATCGCGCTGGGGGCGAGCGCAGCGGTTATGCCTTTGATCATACTCGTTACGCATGTCCCGGTAGAGCTAGCGATCGTACTGTTCAGCATTGCCTTCTTCGGGCAGCAATCGTGGTCGACATTGGTAATGGTCCTTCCAGTGGACCTATTCCCCGGGAGCGCGGTTGGTTCGGTAGCTGGACTGGTTGGATTCGGCGGCGCGATCGGAGGCGGAATTTTCGGTCTGATTGTCGGGTACTTACTCGATCACGGCTTCGGTTATGGAGTTGTGTTCGGGATTGTAAGTATGTTACATGTTGCCGCATTTGTTCTGATTATTTTTACTGTTCGAGCGGTGCAACCGTTACACGGGCTAGAAAGGGAAGTTCAAGCAGCATGAAGATTACTGAAATCCGGAGCCGGGTCGTTGAATGGAAGGGGGAAACTGTCGCCCCGCAGCCGCACTTCTGCACAAATCCCATGGATCTGCTGGATCTGCCCCAGGACTCCATGGCTGGCTTTCGGTTTCACGGATGGTTGGTGGTCGAAATTTTCACCGATTCCGGCCACGTTGGAATTGGAAACGCCGCGTTGTCGCCGCGGCTCGCAAAACAGACGATCGATTTGTACCTCAAGCCGCTTCTAATCGGCCGCGATCCGTTCGACAACGAGTTTCTATGGCAATGTATGTATCGCCAAACGATGGCATTCGGACGCAAAGGAATCACCATGGCGGCGATCAGCGCGGTAGATATCGGCCTCTGGGATCTTATGGGCAAAGCTACGGGTCAGCCAGTTTATAGGCTACTGGGCGGCAGAACAAAGCGCAAGATACCCGTTTACGCCAGTAAGCTATACAGCCAGAAGTTGGAAACCCTCTCCGAGGAGGCCGCCAAATACAAAGAGCAGGGTTATCGCGCCATGAAGATGCGCTTCGGGTGGGGGCCGCTGGATGGAGCAGCGGGTATGCAGCGGAATATCGAGCTGGTGCGCACGATTCGAGCAGTGATCGGCTATGAGATCGATTTGATGTCAGACGCCTATATGGGTTGGACGCTCGATTACGCGCGCCGCATGCTTCCCTTGCTGGCTCCCTTTCAGTTGCGCTGGCTCGAGGAACCCGTCATTCCGGATGACACCGCGGGATACGCTGCGCTGAAAGCGCTCGGCGTTGTTCCGATTGCCGGCGGCGAGCACGAATTCACGATATATGGTTTCCGCCAGATGCTCGAAGCGAAAGCGCTAGATTACATTCAGTTCGATACGAACCGGGTGGGCGGGATCACGCAAGCGCGAAAAGTGGCTGCGCTGGCCGAGGCGTACTCGGTGCCGGTCGTGCCGCACGCGGGACAAATGCATAACTTTCACGTCGTAATGGCGAGCTTGAATTCACCCATGGCGGAATTCTTCCCGATCTCGGATGTCGAGATTGGAAACGAGCTTTTCTGGTATATCTTTGATGGCGAGCCGCACCCGGATCAGGGCTTCATCGATTTATGCGATAACCGTCCAGGCTTGGGAATAACGATCAAGGAAGATGCACTGCAAGATTTTGACGTCATCGGATGAGCGCGCGTGAATGATGACAGGAAGGAAAGAGGAAAATCCAATCGGGTGACCCGGCGCAAGTTCGGTGCGTTTATGAGGTTGGAAGCAATGACTCCAGCTCTGGCCAAGGAAGGCGCGGCCCAGGATGCAGTTCGTCCGACGCCGGGAAGTTTTCGACGGCCGGTGGCGCCCGACACGGGATCCGGACGGCCGGACAGAAACAAGATGTAACCTTGGTGCCTCTCAATACGCTTTTTGGCCGGCGGTATTCTGTCTACTGGCACACGTCCTAAACGTCAGGAGTTTTGCACAGGATGCACGTTACGAGACGACAGGCAATCAGCGTTCTTGCGAGTGCTATTCCTGTTGCCGCGAATAACGACGCGCTGCCGCAATCCGCTGAGGTCCAGGATAAATCGGTCCTCCTCAATTGGCTGGGCGGAATCAAGCCGGAGCTCGCTAGTGGTGTGAGCTGGGGGGTGCCGTGGGCGCCCGGAACGATACACAAGAGCGACACGTTCCATCTCAGAAGCGCCGATGGTCCAGCGCTGCCTTTGCAGAGTTGGACTCTGGCTTACTGGCCCGACGGCTCGGTTAAATGGACAGGCGTGGCAACGGTTATCGATGCGGGCGCCAGCGGTCCTTTTACGCTGACGCGGGGAGCGGGGATGACCGAAGGTGGACCGAGGCTGCGAGTTACTCGTGACGGGCGATCGATTCACGTGGACACAGGCCCGCTACAGTGCCGGATCCCGATAGAGGGCACGGCGTTCATCGAATCGATGACGATCGATGGCCGCGAAATCGCGGGTCCCGCTCGCCTGGTTTGCAGCCTCGAGGACCGCGCGCAATGGGAGAGCAGCGGTACGCTTCGTTTTGAGAATTTCGCTAGTGAATTAAAGAGCGTGGCGGTTGAACAGGATGGTCCGGTTCGGGGAGTGATCCGGATCGACGGCGGTCACAAGGCTGAAAGTGGCGCGCGCAACTGGCTGCCCTTTACTGTAAGGCTGTATTTCTACGCCGGGCAGACGCCAATCCGCATGATTCATTCGATCATCTTCGATGGCGACGAACACCAGGATTTTATTCGCAGTCTAGGAGTCGCCTTCGATGTGCCGATGCGAGAGGAGGTCCAGAATCGTCACGTTCGTTTTTCGGGCCAAGAGGATGGACTGTGGGCCGAGCCGCTACAGCCGCTTGTGGGACGACGCTTTCTGGGGCCGCGAGGAAATACCATCTATGCCGATCAGCTTGCCGGCAAGCGCATTTTGAATAAAGAGAACTTCGATCCAGCAGGGCAGAAGCTGCTGACGGATCTCGCGATCTGGGATTCGTACAAGCTGACTCAACTTGACGCGGACGCCTTCACGATTCAAAAGCGGACAAATCCACAGAGTTGCTGGCTTCATGCCGGCGATGGAAAGCGCGCCTCGGGCCTTGCCTTTGTGGGTGATGTGTCCGGCGGAATCGGGATTTCCGTTAGAAATTTTTGGCAATCCTATCCGGCGGCGCTTGAAGTGCATAACGCAACGACTAAGGTTGCGCAGTTGTACGCGTGGCTATGGTCGCCCGATGCGTCCGCGATGGATCTACGGCATTACGACACAAAGGCGCACGATCTGAATTCGAGCTATGAAGATGTGCAGCCCGGCTTCAGCACTCCAAATGGAATTGGTCGCACAAGCGAGCTGGTGTTGTTCCCGAGCGCGAGCGTGCCGTCCAGGGAAGATGCGGTGAAACAGGCGAAACTCGCTCAGGAGCCGCCCCTGCTGGTGTGCCCGCCCGAGTATCTGCATTCCAGACCTGTTTTCGGGGTCTGGAGTTTGCCGGATCGCTCCACTCCCTATAAGAAGGCGATGGAGGACGATCTCGAGGCCGCCCTCGCCATGTACCTGCGGGAAGTAGAGCAGCGGCACTGGTACGGTTTCTGGGATTTTGGCGATGTGATGCACTCCTACGATGCAGCTCGGCACATGTGGCGCTACGACATCGGCGGTTTCGCATGGGACAACACGGAGCTCGGCACTGACATGTGGCTGTGGTACAGCTTTCTGCGCACCGGCCGCAGCGATGTTTTTCGAATGGCCGAAGCGATGACGCGGCACACCAGCGAAGTGGATACGTATCACTCCGGGCGATTCGCCATGCTCGGGTCGCGCCACAACGTGCGGCACTGGGGCGACGGCGCGAAAGAGGCGCGCATCAGCCAGGCGGCATTCCGCCGCTTTTTCTATTACCTGACGACCGACGAGCGCACCGGTGACATCATGCATTCCGTCATCGATGCCGATTATAAGTTGCTGGAAATCGATCCAATGCGCCTCGCCTCCCCGCTGAAAGGCCCAAAGAAGTATCCCGCCCGCATCCGCGGAGGCCCGGATTGGCTGGCTTACGTAGGTAACTGGATGACGGAGTGGGAGCGCACAGGAAACACGAAATATCGAGACAAGATCATCGCCGGAATGGACTGCATTGCGAAGATGCCCTACGGCTTCATGACGGGACCAAACGCGATGTACGGCTACGATCCGGTGACGGGCATGATGTACCCGCTCGGAGACGATCCGTTCGGTGTCTATAATCTCCAGATCATTCAGGGCGGGGCGGAAGTTGTACTTGAATTGAACCAGATTATCGATCATCCAGGCTGGAAGAAAGCCTGGCTGCAATACTGCCGGCTGACCAGCGCGCCCAAAGACGTGGTTGCAAAAGATATGCAGACTGGCAATGAAGGAGCCGAGGGGCAATATGCGGGCGGGGGGCGGCTGGCTGCCTATGCCTATATGGAGACGAAGAATCCGGCCTTCGCCAGGCGGGCGGTTAGCGGGCCAAACGCAGGTTATGGCTTGCGGCCCGGAATGTACACCCCGCGACAGGTAAACAGACCAAACGTATTAAAACCGATTGAGGAGGTGCCCACGATGTCGACCAACAGCGTGGCGCAATCTTCTCTCAATATGATTGAAGTGCTACAGATGTGTGCCGATCAGTTGCCGGCAGATGTGCCAGGGGCTCCTTCAACCCGTTTCCAGGGCCGGCAGCAGGATTAATGCGTCCAAGTCAGATAGAAATCCCCATTTAACATCATTTTTGACTTGTAATCCGAGTAAAACGGGTGCATACTTTCCGGCAGAGTAGCGTTCGCCAGCTGCTCCGGAGGAAGCCGTGGACCTCTGGCCACTGGGCGTTTATGTCGCCCTAGTCGCGATACTTGTGACAGCCATGCTAGGGCTGTCGTATGTATTAGGCCAGCGCCATCACGACCGCTCGACGGATTCACCTTACGAATCCGGCATTCTTTCCGAAGGTTCCGCGCGCGTTCGCCTCTCGGCCAAGTTCTATCTAGTCGCCATGTTTTTCGTTATCTTCGACCTGGAGGCGATTTTCATTTTTGCCTGGGCGGTAGCGGTCCGCGAGACCGGCTGGACCGGCTACATCGAGGTGTTCATATTTATAACGGTCTTGCTCGCTGCACTCGGGTATCTGTGGCGCGTCGGCGCACTCGAGTGGGGATCGGGCCGGTTCAAGAGGCTTAACTAAACAGGGATTCCAGAGGCATTTATGCGCTGGTCCGTAAGCAAAGTAGAGACTCCTCCGCAGGCGGATGGCACGTCCAACGGGCCGCTAGAAACAGCGGTCCGGCGCAGCGTCATTTTGTCAAGACTCGAAGACCTGGTCGCCTGGGGCCGCAAGAATTCGATCTGGCCCTTCCATTTTGGACTCTCCTGCTGTTTTGTGGAGATGGCCACGAGCATCACGAGCAAGTACGACATCTCGCGCTTCGGCGCGGAAGTGATTCGCGGCACGCCCCGGGAAGCCGACCTGATGGTCATCGCCGGAACGTGTTTCATCAAGATGGCACCCGTAATTCGGCGATTGTATGAACAGATGATGGAGCCGCGCTGGGTGATTTCAATGGGTTCGTGCGCGAATTCAGGAGGCATGTACGACATCTACAGTGTGGTGCAGGGTGTGGATAAATTTCTGCCGGTGGACGTCTACGTGCCCGGGTGTCCTCCGCGCCCCGACGCTTTCATTGAAGGAATTTTGTTGTTGCGCGACGCGGTAGGCAAGGAAAAGCGTCCCTTGAGCTGGGTGCTCGGTCCGCAAGGCGTGGAGAAACCGCACATGCCGTCCATGCGCGATGAAAAGCGCACAGCTCGCCAGCAGCTCACGGTTCTTCGACCGCCGAACGAAGTCTAGAGGTTCTCGATGGGAGCTACTCTGATCGCCGGCCAGGAATTCCAGCGGGAGCTGGGGATGGAAGCTACGCCCCAGACGACCCGCGACGGGGTCCCAACGTTCTGGGTGGACCGCGATGAGATTCACCAAGCCGTCCATCAGTTGCGGCAAGGGGTTCCGCAGCCCTTCAAGATGCTATACGACATCACTGCCATTGACGAGCGCGGCCGAAGGCACAGAGACGGGCAGCCGGCAAGCGATTTCACCGTGGTTTATCAGTTGTTCTCCTACGAGCGCAACGCTTATATTCGTCTGAAGGTGGCTCTCGAGGGCGACGCGCCCACAGTGCCTTCTATCGTTGATATTTGCCCGGCCGCGGATTGGTACGAGCGCGAAGCGTGGGACATGTTCGGTATCTCCTTCGAGGGCCATCCACACTTGGCCCGCATCCTCATGCCGAGATCCTGGGTAGGGCATCCGCTGAGAAAAGACCACCCGGCACGAGCCACCGAAATGGGGCCGTTCCGTTTGTCGGATGAGAAGCAGGATGCCGAACAGGAATTGCTGCGCTTCCGGCCGGAGGAGTGGGGCATGTCGCGCGGCCGCGAAGATACGGATTTTCTTTTCCTGAACGTCGGCCCTCAACATCCGGGGACGCATGGAGTTCTTCGTATCGTACTGGAGTTAGACGGCGAGGAGATTGTAAACGCCGTGCCCGATATAGGCTTCCATCATCGAGGCGCGGAGAAGATGGGGGAACGTCAGACCTGGCACACCTACATTCCCTATACCGATCGCGTGGATTATCTCGGCGGCGTGATGAACAACCTGGCCTATTTGACTGCCTTCGAAAAATTGGCCGGTATCACGGTGCCTCCGCGAGGCCAGATGATCCGGGTCATGATGTCCGAGCTTTTCCGGATCATCAGTCACCTGGTGTGGTATGGCACGTTTGCGCAGGATGTGGGCCAGATGTCGCCGGTTTTCTATACCTTCAATGACCGGGAAAAAGCCTTCGGCATAGTGGAAGCCATCTGCGGAGCGCGCATGCATCCGAACTGGTTTCGCATCGGCGGCGTGGCGCAGGATTTGCCGGCGGGATGGGACGGAATGTTTCGCGATTTTATAGCGTACTTCCCTCCCCGCCTGGATGAATACGACCGCACCATCATACATAACCGGCTATTCCAAGCCCGCACGAAGGGCGTCGGCGGCTGCACCGTCAATGAGGCCATTGAATGGGGAATGACGGGGCCGAATCTGCGAGCGTGCGGCTTTGCATGGGATTTGCGGAAAAAACAGCCGTACGCCTGTTATGACCAACTCGAATTCGATATACCGACAGGCAAATCGGGCGACTGTTTCGATCGTGCGATCGTGCACGTGGAGGAGATGCGGCAAAGCTTGCGGATCATCCGGCAGTGTGTCGACAACATGCCTGCCGGTCCTTGCAATGCGGAGCATCCGCTGACGACTCCGCCGCCAAAGGCGCGGACCATGCATGACATTGAAACGCTGATTAATCATTTTCTCGGCGTAAGCTGGGGGCCCGTGACCCCGGCGGGAGAAGCATTCGCGGCAATTGAAGCGACCAAGGGTGTGAACGGTTATTACCTGGTCAGCGATGGCGGCAATGGCTCTTATCGAACCCGAATACGGACGCCATCGTTTGCGCATATGCAGATGTTGCCGCTGCTGTGCCGCGGGCTAATGATTCCGGATCTGCTCGCGATATTGGGAAGCCTCGATTACGTGCTCGCGGATATAGATCGATGAGGCAAGAGCTGGGAGAGGTTCGTGCTGACTAGCGAAGAACTAAAGGAAATCAACGAGGAACTCGCGCACTATCCGAGGAAGGACGCCGTTTGCATCGACGCGATGCTGATCGTGCAGCGTCACCGCGGATGGGTGTCCGATGAAAATATTCGCGATCTGGCCGAAGTGCTGGGTATGTCCACGGCCGATATCGACGGAATCGCGACGTTTTATAATCTCATCCGCCGCAAGCCGGTGGGACGGCATGTGGCCCTGATCTGCGACAGCGTCAGCTGCTGGATCATGGGCTGCGAACGGGTGCGTGATCAGTTATGCACCAGATTGGGCACGACGCTCGGCGGATCCACGGCCGACGGGCGTTTTACTTTGCTGCCCATTGTTTGTCTGGGAGCCTGCGATCACGCACCCGCCATGTTAATCGACGGCGATTTGCACGTCGATTTGGATGAGCATCGAATCAATCAGGTCCTCGAAAAGTATACCTAACTCGCGATGGACAAACCTCTCACCAGCAACTTCCGTCCGGACGGAGAGGCCGTCGATATTGCCGCATACGAACGCTCCGGCGGATACGAAGGTCTGCGCAAAGCGCTGCAGATGCAGCCGCGAGATGTGACGGAGCTGGTGAAGCAATCGAATCTGCGAGGTCGTGGAGGAGCCGGCTTTCCCACGGGCATGAAGTGGAGTTTCGTACCGATGGGATCGGACGCGCCGAGGCCAAAATATCTGGTGGCGAACGCGGATGAAATGGAGCCAGGCACGTTTAAAGATCGCGTCCTGATGGAGCGCGATCCTCATCAGCTCATTGAGGGCATGGCGGTCGCGGCATTCGCCATTCAGGCGGACATTGGCTACATCTTTCTGCGCGGCGAATACCGCTGCTCGGCGGAGCGGCTCGGCGTTGCCCTCCGCGAGGCCAAAGCGGGTGGATATCTCGGCGAAAACATCCTCGGCTCTGGCTTTCACTTTGAACTTTACGTGCACGTCAGCGCGGGCCGGTATATCTGCGGGGAGGAGACCGCTCTCTTAAACGCGCTGGAAGGAAAGCGCGCGCACCCACGCACCAAACCGCCCTTTCCTCAGGTATCGGGACTGTTCGGCAAGCCAACGATTGTGCAAAACGTAGAGACCCTGTGCAATGTGCACCACATCGTGAACAGAGGCGTGGAGTGGTTTCGCGGCCTGAGCCTGACGGAGGATGGCGGGACGAAGCTGTACGGCGTCAGCGGCAAAGTTAACAGACCTGGACTGTGGGAGCTGCCGCTTGGCGCAACCATGCGCGAAATTGTGGAAGAACACGCCGGCGGAATGCGCGACGGCCTCCACTTTCGAGGCCTGCTGCCGGGTGGAGCGTCAACGGATTTCCTGGTGGAAGAACATCTCGACGTACCGATGGACTACACGCAAGTCCAAAAAGCGGGTAGCCGGTTGGGAACCGGAACCATGGTGGTCCTCGATGACCAGACCTGCCCTGTCGGCATGGTGTGGAATCTCGAGCATTTCTTTGCGCAGGAATCGTGCGGCTGGTGCACGCCATGCTGGAGCGGTTTGTCGTGGACCGAAAAAATTCTACTCGCTCTCGAACAGGGAAAGGCTGAAACGAAAGACCTGGACACCTTGCATTTTCAGACGAAGTTTCTCGCGCCCGGAAATACGTTCTGCGCTTTTGCTCCTGGGGCCGTGGAGCCGCTGCAGAGCGCGCTGAAATATTTTGGCGACGATTTCCGGCGGCACGTCGAGGAGAAGCGCTGTCCCTGGAGATAACCGTGGCGACGATCTACATCGACAACCAGCCGCGTCAGGCCGATGGCGGACAAAATCTGCTGCATGTGCTGTTAACTCTCGGATACGACCTGCCATATTTTTGCTGGCATCCGGCGCTGGGATCGGTGGGGGCATGCCGCCAGTGCGCCGTCAAGCAATTCCGGAACGAGCAGGATACGGCCGGCAAGCTCATCATGGCGTGCATGACGCCGGCTTCCGACGGCGCGCGACTCTCCATCAACGATCCGGAGGCAGCCGAGTTTCGGGCTGCGGTGATTCAGGGCCTCATGCAAAATCATCCGCATGATTGCCCGGTCTGCGACGAGGGCGGCGAATGCCATCTGCAGGACATGACGGTGATGACCGGGCACTGCGCGCGTCATTACACTTTCGAGAAGCGAACGTTTCAAAACCAATACCTGGGACCGCTGATCAATCACGAGATGAACCGGTGCATTCAGTGCCAGCGCTGCGTCCGGTACTACCGCGACTATGCAGGCGGCCACGATCTTAACGCATTCCGGCTGCGGGACACGGTCTACTTCGGAAGGTTTGAGGACGGCGTCTTAGAAAACGAGTTCAGCGGAAACCTGGTGGAGATCTGTCCAACCGGAGTGTTCACGGACGCCACGCTGAAACGCCACTACACGAGGAAATGGGATCTACAGATGGCGCCCTCGATCTGCGTGCATTGCGCCGCCGGTTGCAATATCAGCGTAGGCGAGCGTTACGGCTTGCTGCGCCGGATAGTGAATCGCTACAACCACCAGGTGAACGGCTATTTCCTTTGCGATCGCGGGCGCTTCGGTTACGAGTTCGTGAACAGCGGTGAGCGCATCCGCGAGTGCCTGCTGAAGGGCAAGCCGGTGGAGCCAAAAACGGCTGCATCTCATTTTTCAGCCGTTCTGCAGGATAGGAACTGCATCGGCATTGGATCGCCGCGCGCATCGCTCGAGAGCAACTTCGCCCTCCGCCAGCTTGTAGGGCCGGATCGCTTTTATGCCGGTGTCGCCGACGACGAATGGTCCGCTACTCTGGCGGCGCTGCATATTTTGCAAAGCGGACCCGCGCCTTCCCCTTCGCTCGATGAGATTGAACATTGCGATGCTGTTCTCGTTCTCGGGGAAGACGTCACCAATGTGCTGCCGTTGATGGCGCTGCGCTTGCGCCAATCCGTACGGCAGCAACCCATCGAAAAAGCCAAGCAGCTCAAGATCCCTCTCTGGCTGGATCAATCGGTACGCGAACTGCTTCAGGAGGAGAAGGGGCCATTTTTCATAGCGTCTCCGATGGCGACGAAGCTCGACGATATCGCTACCGAGGTATTTCATGCGGCACCCGACGATCTGGCGCGCTTGGGCTTTGCTGTTGCACACGAAATTGACGGCGGCGCGGCTGGTATCGAGGATGGATCAACCGAGGTAAGCGAACTTGCGCAAAGAATTGCAGCGGCTCTGCACTCGGCGAAGTCCCCGCTGGTCGTGTCGGGGACGAGTTGCCGCAGCACGGCGCTCGTTCAAGCGGCCGCGCAGGTGGCCTGGGCTCTCTGCCATACCGGCAAGCCGGCCAAGCTAAGCTTTTGTTTTCCCGAATGCAACGGCGCGGGGCTGGGTCTCATGGGGGCGCGGCCGCTATCGGAGGCATTCCATGCCGCGCGCGAGGGACAGCCCGGCGCCATCGTCATTCTCGAAAACGATCTCTATCGCCGGGCCCCTAGCCAAGAAGTTACGGAATTTCTCGAAGCCGCGCAGCATATCGTTGTGCTGGATTGTTTGAAGAATCGGAGCGTGGAGAAAGCCGAGTTGGTATTACCGGCGGGCACGTTCGCGGAGGCGGATGGCACCCTGGTGAACTATGAACTGCGTGCGCAACGGTTCTTCCAAGCATTTATTCCTGCTGGTGAAGTAAGAGCGTCCTGGAAATGGTTAAGTCATGGTGCGAAGACACTTGACGACATCGTCGCTGAAATTGCGAGCGAACTTCCAATTCTGGCCGATATTCGGGACGCCGCGCCTTCGCGAAAACAATTCGGGAAAGTGGCGCGCGAGCCGGACCGTTACAGCGGCCGAACTTCGATGCTCGCCAACCTTTCTGTACACGAACCGAAGCCCCCGGACGACCCGGATTCGGCATTGGCCTTCTCGATGGAATCGGGCCCGCAGCTTCCTCCGCCCGCCCTCACGCCTTTTTTCTGGGCGCCCGGATGGAATTCCATCCAATCGGTCAACAAATTTCAAGATGAGATTGGAGGTCCATTGCGCGGCGGCGACCCCGGTGTTCGCCTGTTTGAATCACGGCGCGGCGCGACCTGGAGCTACTTCCCGCAAGTGCCTCCCGCCTTTCGCCCCGAGAACGATGAATGGCTTCTTCTGCCGCGCTTCCACATCTTCGGATCTGAGGAACTGAGCCGGCGCGCTCCCGGGATTTTCGAGTTGATACCGCGCGCGTGCATCGCCATCAACGCCACCGATGGCGCTCTGCTCGGTGTCAAGTCGGGCGAGCTGCTCAAGATCGGTATTGGTAATTCGGCCTGCGAACTCGAGGTCGCCCTTCGATCCGATGTGCCACGGGGTGTGGCGATGGTCTCGGCCGGCATACCGCCGGTGGAGGAATTCTATCTGGCGGCTCATGGGAGACTCACGCCCGCCGTGGCAATGAATGGAGTGCGTCGATAATGAGCCTTTACCCGCTGGTGATTATCGCGGTTGTTCTGTTCATCGTGCTGAACCTGGCGGCTGCTCTGGTCTGGGTCGAGCGCCGGCTGCTCGCCGTTTGGCAGGATCGCTACGGGCCTAATCGTGTTGGGCCATTCGGGCTTCTGCAGCCGCTGGCGGATTCGGTGAAACTGTTCCTGAAGGAAGACTGGATCCCGCCTTTCGCGGATAAGCCCGTCTTTATTCTCGCGCCGGCCATCATTGTGGCCACAGCTCTCCTTTCGTTCGCCGTCATACCGCTGGCGCCGGGGTTTGTGGTCGCCGATCTCAACATCGGGCTCCTTTTCCTGCTCGCCATGTCCTCGCTCGGCGTGTACAGCGTGGTGCTCGCGGGATGGTCGTCGAACAACAAGTATTCGCTGCTCGGCGGTATTCGCGCCTCCGCGCAGATGCTCAGCTACGAAGTGTTCATGGGCCTCTCCATGCTGGGCGTGGTCGTTATTTCCGGCTCGTTCCGCCTGACGGATATCGTCGAAGCGCAGCACAAGATCTGGTTTGTGATCCCGCAATTCGCCGGGTTTGTGCTCTTCTTAATCGCGGGGGTAGCGGAAGCGCGGCGCTTGCCGTTCGATCTCGCGGAAGCCGAAAGCGAGCTCATCGCGGGCTTCCACTCCGAATATTCGGCCATGAAGTTCGGAATGTTTTTTGTCGGCGAATACATCGGCGTAACGCTGATTTCAGCCGCCATTTCCCTGCTCTATTTCGGCGGATGGCTGGGCCCCATTCTGCCTCCGGGCGTCTGGTTCGGCATCAAGACGCTGGCATTTATCTGCTTGTTCATCCTGTTGCGCGCCGCCCTTCCGAGGCCGCGTTTCGATCAATTGATGCTGTGGGGCTGGAAATTCATGCTTCCTCTGGCGCTGATCAACCTGCTTGTGACAGGCGCCGTCGTGCTCGCTTTTCCGTGATGGAGAGACCCGCTCATGTTTAGCATATTGCGTAGCTTGTGGGAAGTCTTCCGGCATGGCTTTCATAAGCGCATAACAGTCCAGTATCCGGAAGAGAAGCCGTATCTGGCGCCGCGCTATCGCGGCCGGATTGTCCTGACGAGTGATCCTGATGGCGGCGAGCGCTGCGTCGCGTGCAATCTCTGCGCGGTGGCCTGCCCCGTAGATTGCATCTCCCTGCAAGCCACCGAAGACGAACATGGACGGCGCTACCCCGAATTCTTCCGCATCAATTTTTCACGCTGCATCTTTTGCGGTTTCTGTGAGGAGGCGTGCCCCACCTACGCCATTCAACTGACGCCCGACTTCGAAATGGGCGAATACAACCGGCAAAACCTCGTGTACGAAAAGAAGGATCTGATGCTGAATGGGCCCGGCAAGTATCCCGATTACAACTTCTGGCGGGTCGCCGGAGTCGCCATCGCCGGCAAGGGCAAGGGTCAGTCCGAAAATGAAGCCGCGCCCGTGGATCTCCACAGTCTATTACCGTAACCGAAAGATCATGCTTATTGCTTTTTATATAGCTTCCGCCATCGCGGTTCTCGCGACTATCGTAGCCATCACGCGAAATAACGCGGTTCATGCGCTGCTTTACCTGATCGTCTCCCTGCTGGCCGTCGCCGTTGTCTTTTATGTAATCGGCGCACCATTTCTGGCCGCCTTGGAGCTGATTATCTATGCGGGCGCCATCATGGTGCTGTTTCTCTTCGTGGTCATGATGCTCAACATCGGAGAGCATGCGACGGACGTGGAAACGGAATGGCTCAAGCCGCATGCCTGGGCCTGGCCTTCCGCCCTCGCCACGGTTCTGCTGGCAGAGTTGACTTACGTGGCCGTTCGTTCAAGCAGTCCCGGCGGCCCCATGCACGTCATAACGCCCAAGGAAATCGGCATTTCGTTGTTTGGGCCTTACGCCATTGGAGTCGAGCTTGCGTCCCTGCTCTTAACGTCCGGGCTGGTGGGCGCGTATCACCTCGGAAGGCGAGCTTCCGAAAAGGAGGAGCGAGAAAGTGCCCGTACCGATGCAGCACGTGTTGTGTCTGGCAGTAGCGTTGTTCACGCTGGGTCTGATCGGACTACTCACGCGGCGTAATCTCATTTTCACTTTGCTCTCCGTCGAAGTCATGCTGAACGCGAGCGGACTAGCATTTGTAGCCGGGAGTTATCAGTGGGGCCAGCCCGACGGGCAGATCATGTTTCTGTTTATTCTGGCTATGGCGGCCGCCGAGGTATCGGTTGGACTAGCGCTGCTGCTGCAGTTCCACCGGCGCAATCCGGCGCTGGATGCGGAAGCTGCCAGTGAAATGCGGGGATGAGATGCCAGTGCTTTTATGGCTGATTCCGGCTCTACCGTTCGCCAGCGCGGCCGTGCTCGCGCTGTTCGGCTCGCGGATTCCGCGCCGCATCGTTGCCTGGTTGGGCACAAGCTCCATCGGGCTTTCGGCGGTTGTCGCCATTCTCACCGCTGTCGAGTTTTTCCGTTCGCGACCGCCCGGCGGCGCCTGGATTCAGCAGCTTTGGACCTGGATGAGCGTCGGCGAATTCCGGCCCGAGGTCGCCCTTTATTTTGATCCCGTAGCGCTCGTGATGGTGCTGGTGATCACCGTTGTCGGCTTTCTGATTCACTTGTACTCGGTGGAATATATGCGCGGGGACGAAGGCTTCTCGCGATTCTTCGCCTACATGAATTTGTTTGTGGCCGCGATGCTCACGCTGGTGTTGGCGAACAATCTGTTGCTGCTGTATCTCGGCTGGGAGGGCGTCGGGCTGTGCAGCTTCCTGCTAATCGGTTTCTGGTATCGCGATCCCGTCAATGTACACGCCGCGAATAAGGCCTTCCTGGTGACCCGTGTGGGCGATACGGCTTTCGCCATTGGCCTGTTCTTACTTGCGAATCAGTTGCACACTCTCAATATTCAGGAAGCCATGCAGCGCGCTACGGCACAATGGCCGGTGGGTAGCGGTATCGCGATCGCCGCGGCTGCGCTGCTGCTGGGCGGAGCGGTTGGCAAATCGGCGCAACTGCCCTTGCAAACCTGGCTGCCTGACGCCATGGCGGGCCCTACACCGACGAGCGCGCTCATCCACGCGGCGACCATGGTGACAGCCGGCGTGTACCTCATCGCGCGCACTAATGCGCTTTTCGTTCTCGCTCCGCCCGTGCAGTTCGCCGTGGCGCTCATCGGCGCAGGCACCATGCTGCTTTCGGCGTTTAGCGCGATCGCGCAGCACGATCTCAAGCGCGTTCTCGCCTACTCCACCATGAGCCAGATCGGTTACATGTTCCTGGCACTGGGACTCGGCGCATGGTCGGCTGCCATGTTTCACTTCATGACGCATGCATTCTTCAAGGCCCTCCTGTTCCTGGCAGCGGGCGTTGTGATTCAGGCAATGCACCACGAGCAGGACATGTTTCGCATGGGCGGATTGCGTTTTGAGCTGCCGCTCGCTTTCTGGTCATTCATCATCGGCGGTTCCGCGCTGGCCGGTCTGCCGCTGATCACCGCGGGCTTTTTCAGCAAGGACCTCATTCTCTGGCAAGCCTGGGCGGGTCCGAATGGGAACGGCCTGTTCTGGATCGCGGGCTTACTCGGCGCCACGCTCACCTCCTTCTACACGTACCGGATGATCTTCCTTGTCTTCTACGGCCCTGAAAAGCTGGAGGTCGCTTATAAGCCGGGGAAGGTCGTCGTCATTCCGCTGGCCGCGCTGTGTGTGCTGTCGATATTCGGAGGATATGTCGATACGCCTCCCGACTTCGGCGGCGTTCCCGCGCTTTCGAATTTCCTCAACAGCGTGCTGCCGCCGCTCAATGAAGTTCACATCGGTCCCATCACGGAGTTGAGCACCGCCATCTGCGCCAGCGCTTCCTTCGCGATCGGGCTTGGGTTCGCCTACTTCATTTACGGCCCGCTGCGCATGGTGAGGCCAGTGAAGCCCAGGGAGGACGTGCTTTTGCGGCTCTGGTATTCGGGCTGGGCTGTCGATTGGCTGTATCACCGGCTTTTTGTCGTGCCATTTCAATTCCTCGTGCACGGAACCGCCTCGGACCTGCTCGATTACATTTACACGGGGATTGCACAACTAGCGGACGCCGGCGCTGGAGCCCTGCGCCAGACACAGAGCGGTCGCGTGCGCTGGTACGTCACCGGACTCGCAGCCGGCTTCGTCGTGCTGTTTGCGGTGGCGCTGTTGGTTCGCTGAAAAGGAGAAAGCCGCGTGATCCTTCTCTCGCTGATTCTGATTCCCCTCATCGGCGGGTTCCTGTTATTGCTGCTGCCGGCCCGCCACACTCATGTCTCGCGCTGGGTCGCGCTGTTCGCCATGGGTATTGACCTGCTGCTCACGATCGCGCTTTGGATCAGCGCTGCCAGCCCTCCTTCACACTGGTTTTACGAGTGGAACCAGGACTGGATTCCACAGCTCGGAATCCGCTTCCATCTGGCGATGGATGGGCTGAGCCTCGCTCTCCTTTTGCTGACCTTTTTTTTGGGAGCCATGTCTGTCCTTGCCTCCTGGAATGAAATTCAGGAGCGCACGCGTTTCTTCTATTTCAATCTGCTCTGGGTTTTGGCGGGCATCACGGGCGTCTTTCTGGCAGTGGATCTGTTCCTGTTCTATTTGTTCTGGGAACTGATGCTCGTCCCCATGTATTTCCTGATCGGCATTTGGGGACATGGCCGGAAAGTTTACGCCGCGGTCAAATTTTTTCTGTTCACTCAGCTAAGCGGCCTGCTTATGTTGGCCGCCATCGTGAGCCTGGCTGTCATTCACCAGCAGCAAACCGGCGCGTACAGTTTCGACTATCAATCCCTACTGGCCTCGCCCCTTTCGCCCGTCACCGCCCGGCTCTTGATGCTCGGCTTTTTTGCCGCATTTGCCGTAAAACTCCCCGTTGTGCCTGTTCACACCTGGCTGCCCGACGCGCACAGTGAAGCGCCAACCGCAGGCAGCGTGATTTTGGCGGGCCTTTTGCTCAAAACTGGAGCCTATGGCTTGATTCGCTTCGTCCTTCCACTTTTTCCCAGTTCCACGCGGGAGTTAGCTCTTCCCATGATGATTTTGGGCGTGGTCGGCGTTCTCTATGGCGCTGTACTGGCGGTAGGTCAAAAGGATTTGAAGCGCCTCGTAGCCTACACAAGCGTGAGCCACATGGGATTCGTTCTAATCGGCATCTTCGCTGGAAATCAAATCGCGCTGACCGGGGCGTTCATCACGATGATCAGCCATGGCATCAGCACAGGCGCGCTCTTCATATTGGCGGGAGCCCTGCAACACCGCATGCATACGCGCGAAATTGCGCGCATGGGTGGTCTCTGGGAGACGATGCCGGCGTTCAGCGGCGCGGGAATGTTCTTTGTCATGGCATCGGTAGGGCTACCGGGCCTGGGTGACTTCGTCGGCGAATTTCTGGTGCTCTTCGGGGCTTATCGCGCCAACCCCGCTATCACTGCGGTTGCCACGTTGGGGATTATCGTAGCGACGCTTTACGGCCTGAAAATTACTTCGCAGGTATTTCAAGGACCGAATCGCCACAACTGGCGCCTTCCGGATCTCGTTCCTCGCGAATGGGTCATCGCCGGATGCATGATGGCTGGCCTGTTGTGGGTAGGCTTGTATCCTCAGTCTTTCATTCGCTTGTTTCGACCCAATTCGGAAAACCAAGCGCAAATTATCGCGTCCGTTCACCCGGCCCGGAGCAATCGATGACTCGCCCGATCCTGACCGCCTCTCTCCCGCTGCTGCTACTTGCCGTGACCTCGATTATCGTAATGGTTGCCATCGCCATAAAGAGAAATCAGCGCGCCGCGGCGGGCATCTCGCTCGCCGGACTCGCTGCGTCGTTCGTTGCGCTCTGGCCGGCGTCCACCGTCGCGCCCATGCAGGTTACCTCGCTTTTGATCGTGGATCGTTACGCGTTGGTCTACATGGGACTGGTGCTCGCGGCGAGCGCCGCCGTCATCCTGCTCTCGTTTCCATATCTCGAAGGACGCTCGGAACACACCGAGGAATTCTATCTGCTGTTGCTGCTGGCCACCGTAGGCTCGATGGTGCTGGCTTCGGCCGGCCATATGGCGTCGCTATTTCTGGGCCTGGAGCTATTGAGTATTTCGCTTTATGCGCTGATCGCCTATCCGCGTACAGAAGCTTTCCCACTGGAGGCCGGAATCAAATACTTGATTTTGGCCGCGTCGTCTTCCGCCTTCCTGCTGTTCGGTCTGGCCCTCATTTATGTAGCCCGAGGCTCGATGCAGTTCGATCAGATGCCGGCATTCTCCGAAAATCCATCTGGAGACTTTACGTACCTCGCCGGAATCATTCTCGTGCTTACTGGAATCGGGTTCAAGCTGGCGGTTGTGCCATTCCATCTCTGGACGCCGGACGTGTACCAGGGCGCGCCCCTGCCGGCGACCGCCTTTGTGGCGACGGTTTCGAAAGCCGGAGTGTTCGCGTTCTTATTACGATGGCTGCGCGTGGGAGCGGGCGCAGGCGCCGCCAACCCACTATTGTTGGTGCTCGCTATTATCGCCGTTGCCTCCATGTTGATCGGAAATCTTCTGGCTCTGCGGCAAACGAACATCAAACGGCTGCTCGCCTATTCTTCGATCGCGCACATGGGCTATTTCCTGGTGGCTGCGATAGCCGGAGCAAGCCTAGGACCGGCAGCGGCTACTTACTATTTAGCTGCCTATGTGGTCACCATTTTGGGAGCATTCGGCTGTCTACTCGCACTCAGCGGCAGTACACGTGAAGCGGAAACCTTCGACGACCTTCGCGGTCTGTTCTGGCGCCGCCCCGTCCTTGCTTCGGTTTTTACGGGAATGATTCTCTCCCTGGCAGGCATCCCGTTAACGGCTGGTTTTCTTGGAAAATTCTACGTTATCGCCGCCGGAGCTTCGGCAGCCACCTGGACGTTAGTCATTGTGCTGATTGTCAGCAGCACCATAGGGCTGGTGTACTATCTGCGCGTGATCGTCGCCATGTTCACGGAGTCGGAACATGGAGTAGTTGAACCCGCCAGGACATCCGTGGGCATTGCGCCTGGCTTGGCGCTATTCGCTCTGACGGCCGCCCTATTCGTGCTCGGCGTCTACCCGGCACCGCTCTGGAACGCGATAACCGCAGCCGCCCGAACGGGCACAGCAACGGTACTCAGCTTCCGATAGTCGCTGAAGCGGGCCGGCAGTCCTTGGTCCGCCTAGTGACAGAGATCGCCGGCGATATAGTGCTCCAAATGCGCAATCGTTTCGTCTTGCGACGAAACGATCCAGTTTACGAGGTCGCCCAGCGATAAGACTCCGGCAACAATCGAATCGGAGTTAACCACTGGCAAATGCCGGAAGCGATTCTCGGTCATGACCCGCATCGCATCCTCAACGGTGGTGTCGCAGAAGATCGTAACAGGAGAAGGCGTCATGATCTCCCGGACGAAAGTATCTCTCGATGATTTGCCCTGTAAGATCACTTTTCGTGCGTAATCCCGCTCGGAGATGATGCCGACCAGCCGGCCATCATCGATGACAAGCAATGCACCAACACGCTTCTCCGCCATCAATTCGATGGCCGAATAGACCGAGGCATCCGAAGGCAACGAGAAGATGGAATTGCCCTTTTGCCGAAGCAACATCGAAACGCGATCAAGAACTTTCATGGTTCCTCCAGGTAGCCAAACTACTCCTCGGCTTACCGGAGCCACATCCACGGTGAGAGTTTGTACTCTCTGTGACATCGGCGCGCGATTTATCTTTATTCCAAGCGCAACGCGCGTCCAGTCGTTCCGGTCCGGAGCACACGTCCACTTTGGGAGTAGTATACGCCCGCTCCGGGAGGCATTCAAGAGAATTAATGGTTTCGTATGGCCGAGAAATGGAGGCCCAATCCGTCCTGGTACCTGCTGCGAGTACCCGGCGAGGGTTTACCGCTCCAAGCGCCGCATCTTTTGTCCCATCACCCCGCTCAGCAGCGTCTTCAGGCTCTCCTTCGTGCCGGGGCGCCGCAAATTCGGCGCAATCTCCAGCAGCGGCTCCAGCACAAATCGCCTCTCGAACATCCGCGGATGGGGGATAACCAGCGGCTGCGTATCCATGATAATGCCGGCGAACAGCAGGATGTCTATATCAATGATTCGCGGCCCTTTGCGTGCTGCATCGCCGCGCACCCTTCCGAGTTCGCGCTCTATTCGCTGCAGCACACCCAGCAGTTGAAGGGGAAAATACCGCGTCTCGCATTCCAGGACGAGGTTTAGAAACCAGGGCTGCTGCGCGAAGTCCTGCGGCTCCGTCTCGTAAACCGCCGATTGGGCCAAGACACGGATCTGTTCCCGCTCCAGTGCCTCCAGAGCGCGCCGCAGATTCTGCTCCCGATTCCCAAGATTCGACCCAAGCGAGAGATAAACTTTTTTGGCCGGCACGGCAGATGCGCAGGAGCCTCAGAACAGGGGATTCTGCGATCCGGCGAACCGATGCCGTCGCGGAATTTGAAAATATTCAAAGGCCCGCTCCGTCGCGATCCGTCCCCGGGGAGTCCTGTCTAGGAATCCGAGCTGCATTAGGTAAGGCTCGTATACTTCTTCAATCGTGTCCGCCTGCTCGTCGATCGAGGCGGCGATTGTGCTCAGCCCTACCGGCCCTCCGCCGTACTTTTCCGCGATAGTCGTCATGATCTTCTGATCCACCTCGTCCAAACCGAACCGGTCCACCTTCAGAAGATCCAGCGCGGCTTGCGCCACGTCATGATCAATATGCCCGTCGGCCCGGACCTGCGCGTAATCGCGCACTCGGCGGAGCAGGCGATTGGCGATGCGCGGCGTTCCCCGCCCCCTCCTGGCAATCTCCCGCGCTGCCTCGACTGTAATCTCAATCTGCAGAAGACCGGCGGATCGTTCCACAATCTTTGCCAGCGTGGGTTCATCGTAAGGATCCAGCCGCAGCACGATCCCAAACCGCCCCCGTAAAGGCGCGCTCAGAAGTCCCTGTCGCGTTGTCGCTCCCACCGCCGTGAAGTGGGGTAAAGGAAGAGAGTGCGTTCGCGCTCCAGGACCCGTTCCAATCAGGATGTCCAGGCGAAAGTCCTCGAGCGCGGCATACAGGATCTCCTCGATATCCGGCAATAGCCGGTGGATCTCGTCGACAAAGAATACCTGCCGCGCCCTGACGTTGCTCAGAATACCGGTCAAGTCCAGTTTCTTTTGCAGCACGGGCCCGGCGGTCTGGTCGATGGGTACCGAAAGCTCGTGGGCAATGATGCCCGCCAGGGTCGTTTTTCCGAGCCCGGGAGGTCCGCATAGCAGCACGTGATCCATCGCCTCCTCGCGCCTTTTCGCGGCTTGAATGGCAATAGAGAGTTGCTCGCGCACATGCGGTTGTCCAGCGAAATCGTCCAGGCGTGTAGGCCGCAACGCCGTTTCGAACTGGCGGTCGTCCTCCTGCGGCGATGGAGAAACCATGCCTTCCGTTCGCATCAGATTCCCACGTTAACGCACCAGGGCGAGGGCCGCCCGGAAGAACGGCTCAAACTGCTCCGGAGCGCCGCGCTCCTTCACTTTCCGCAGCGCCTCTTCGGCCGCCGGCCGCGAGCACCCAAGGTTCTGCAGGGCCGAAAGCACGTCGCGTTCTATGCCCGTCAGCGAAGGAGCGGTTGCCGCCGCGGCAACACCCTTTCCCGGCGCTTGAACCGGGAGCAATTTATCCCTCAACTCGAGCACTACCCGTTCGGCTGTCTTCTTCCCCACTCCCGGGATCTTCACAAGCTGTTGCACATCTCCGTTGCGGATCGCCCCGATCAGGTCCGCGGTGGGAAGACCCGACAGAACCGTGATCGCGAGTTTCGGACCGATCCCGCTGACCGAAAGCAACCGCTCGAAGACGGTCTTTTCCTCGGTCGTCGCAAACCCGAACAGCAGCAGCGCATCTTCCCGAACGTGCGTATAGATGCGCAGCGACACTGGGGACCCGGCCTCCGGCAGCGAAGTGTAAGTGGAGATCGGAATCTGGATCTCGTATCCGACTCCCGACGTCTCCACGATCACTTGATTTGGATGCTTCTCAATAACCGTGCCGCGCAGGTGCCCAATCATATCGCCGGATGAACTATTATCCGCAATCACTCGCCCTTATCCCCGGTCCCGTGCGCGCTTCCTTCTCGATCGCCAGCGCGCAGAGACCGGAACGCTATCATCTAGGCTAGGCGGAGGGTTCGGAGAAGCACATTCAATGCCTACACCTGAAGAACGCAGGCGGCGCGGCCAAGAGACGGTCAAAAAATATCGGAGCTGCAGCGGAACCGATCCGTATGCATGCGCGGCCGACGCGATTGCCGACATCCTGTTGTTTGTCGCGCAAACGGAAAACGAAGCCACTCAGTTGCTGCAGTCCGCAGAGATGGATTTCCGAAGCGCACGGGAGGGTGAGGACATCGTGGCGGAAGGCTGAAGACAGTACCAGCCAACAGGCGTGGATCCGGACGGCGATAGCATGATGTCATGATGTTCGCCTCAGGCAAAAATGCCTTGCTCTCCCGCTCGATTTACCTCGCGTTCCCTTTATTCATCCTGTGGGAACCCGCCAAAGCCGCGAATGCGCTGCAACGCGCTGACGCCGGCATGGCGGCGCTTCAAAACCTCTACAATTCATCGACCGGTCTGTATAACTCGCCTGGTCAATGGTGGCAATCGGCGAATGCACTCGAGACGACCATTGACTTTTCGGCCCGAACCAACACCAGTCTTTACACTCAAGACATTCCGAATACCTACGATGACAATCACAGCGCCAATTTCTTGAACAACTACTATGACGACGAAGGCTGGTGGGCCGTCACCTGGATCAAGGCCTACGATCTGACCGGCGACGTCACGTACCTCAATGCCGCCAAAACGATTTTTCAGGACATGACAGGCGGGTGGGATTCCACATGTAATGGCGGCATCTGGTGGTCTAAATCCCGAACCTACAAAAATGCGATTGCGAACGAGCTCTTCCTGCTGGTCGCGTCCCGTCTGCACAACCGAACTCCGGGCGATGGCGGCAACGGAAGCTTTCTCGACTGGGCGCAGCGGGAATGGAACTGGTTCAACGCGAGCGGCATGATAAATGCCGGTAACCTGATCAACGACGGGCTGACGAGCAGTTGTACAAACAATGGCCAGACCACGTGGACGTACAACCAGGGCGTCATCCTCGGAGGATTGACGGATTTGTACAAAGCGACAGCCGATCCATCGCTGGTGAGTAAGGCGGAAGCAATCGCCAACGCCGCCATCGCCAGTCCGGCATTGGTTACCCCTACCGGAATCCTGGTGGAGCCGTGCGAGTCTTCCGGTTGCGGAAACGATGGACCGCAGTTCAAGGGAATATTCGCGAAGAACCTCTACTATCTTTTCACCACCGATCAGCAGACGGCTTATCATTCTTTCCTAAGCCAGAATGCGCATTCAATCTGGGCCAACGACCGTGACACGTCAAACCAGTTCGGCCTGCATTGGACAGGGCCTTTCGATAAGGCCGATGGCGCGCGGCAGAGCGCGGCGGAGGACGTACTAAATGCTGTCTTGCCCGCTACGACTTACTCGCCTGTAAACGCGCCGGGGAGTTCCTCGTTTGGGGTCGTGGCGCAGACGACCGGGACATACCGGCTCACCTTCCATTTCTCCGCCCCGGGCAGCGCTGCGACGCGTACGATTCTGGTTAATTCGGTTCCCGTCTCAACCAGCTTCAATCTTTCCGGTACGGGGACAGCCCCCAATTACGCAACGGCAAGTCTTGACGTCGGCCTCGTTGCGGGCCTCAATCAAATTACAGTTTCGAAGGTCGCGGCGAACGGAAACAAGAACGCCGTGCAGATCTACAGCCTTGAGAGCGCACCCGCCGGCGCTTCATTCGCCCTCTATGAGGCTGAAGACGCCGAGAGCAACGTGGGTACGGAGAGCACCAACGCGGGGTTTACCGGCACTGGCTATCGCTGCTGCTGGAATGCCGACGGTCAGTACGTCACGTTTTCCGTTAGCGTCAGCCATCCGGGAGCGGTCCAGCTCATTTTTCACTATGCGACTGGCGCAGGAAATGCGAGCCGCGAGATCTTTGTCAACGGCGTTCCTATCAACAGAAACATTGCTTTCCCCAACACGGGGGCTTGGACAAATTGGAGCTATGTTTCTCTGATCACAAATCTGCACGAAGGGACGAACGACATTACCGTCTACTACGACTCGGGATCGGGCAACACAAACTTCCTGAACCTGGACAACGTCAGGATTCTCTACTGACGCGCCCGTGAGCGAAGCCCGTGGATGTATGCTCATGGGCGTGGATGAATATCGGACCGTCATTCTGGGCGGCGGCATGGTGGCGGGCTACGCCGCGAAAGAATTTGCGGAGCGCGGCATTAAAGCCGGAGAACTGGGCATCGTATCCGCCGACACAGCCCTCCCCTATGAGCGACCTCCCCTCTCCAAGGGCTTCCTTGCGGGAAAGGAGAACGAGGAGAGCGTACTGATCAATCCGGAGAGCTTCTATCGCGAGCACGGTATCGGCGTATATCTGAACACCAGGATTGAACGCATCGATCTTTCCGGCAAACGCCTGGCAGTGCAGGACGGCCCTGAATTCCGCTTCGAGAAGCTCATCCTCACCTCAGGCGCCCGGGTGCGGACGCTGGATGTACCCGGGGGCAATCGCGCGAATGTGCTCTACCTTCGCTCTCTGAGCGATTCCGTCCGCCTTCGCGATGCGTTGAAAAACGCCAGGAAAGTGGTTGTGCTGGGTAGCGGCTTCATCGGCATGGAGGTCGCCTCCCAAAGTGCGCAGCAGGGTCGCGATACTACGATGATCTTTCCCGGCGAACGCATCTGGCAAAATTTCTTCACGCCTGAGATGTCGCGCTTTTTCGAGAAATACTATCGCGATCGGGGCGTGCGCTTCGTACCGGGTGCAAGCGTCACTGCCGTCGACGAGACCCGCGTTTCTCTCTCTACAGGCGCGAAGCAAGATGCGGATCTGATTGTAGCGGGAATAGGAGTCCTGCCGGTGACGGAACTCGCCGCCGCGGCGGGCCTGAAGGTGGATAACGGAATCGTCGTCAACGAGTTTCTAGAAACCGGAGCTCGCGGGGTTTACGCGGCAGGCGATGTGGCGAATTATCAAGATCTGATGTTCAGTAAACGCCGGCGCGTGGAACACTGGGACAATGCCGTCAGCCAGGGGCAATATCTGGCGCGGCGGCTCTCCGGCGAATCGGAGCCTTTCCAGCACATCCCGTATTTTTTTTCGGACGTATTCGATCTCTCCTATGAATTCTGGGGCGACCCCGAAGGCGCCGAGCGGACGCAATATCGAGGCGACGTGAACTCTTCCAGCTTCAGTGCGTGGTGGTGGAAAGGCAAGAAACTCGTGGCGGCTTTCGTCATGAACCGGCCCGATGCGGAGCGCGAACAGGCGAGCCAGCTTTCGTCTGATTAGGCGCAGGCATCAAAAATCGAGATGCTGCTCCGTCCCGTCAGAGAAATGAATGCTGGCAAGCAGCTTCACGTTCGGTCCCAGAGATCGCACGTAGCGAGCGATCTCCGCGATGAATGCCCCCGGGATCGCGTCGTTGACGCTCAGTGTCGTGTAGGCATCGAGTTGCGCTGTCCCCTCAGTCCTTTTCGAGGCGGCGGGAAGGTTCTGAACATAGGTGAAGATGCACAAAGGTCTCGCGCGGTTGACGTCGAACCAGAGGATGCTGCGACTCGTCCAGAGAGCCGGCGAGCTGCCTGACACTGTAAGGAAGCGATCGTCCTGCACCCGGATCGAACTCTGATCCACACGCATAAGACCGGGGACGACTTCGTAGAGGGGATGCCGGTCCCAAGGGAGGTGGGTATGCGGCAAGAACACCTGTAGATCTCTCTTGAGACGGGAATCCGTCAACATGGTGTTGGCCGGCTGTCCATTCAGCTGCAGCAACCATTCGAGGGATGCCGCCCGGGGACTTTCGAGTGCAGAACCGGTCGTATGCTGCGCAGCGACCGGTTGTGTACTGAGCGCGGCAATCATCCCCAAGGCAAGCGGCTTGAGAAGCATCTCTTCCTCCGCGGGCTCGCCCCGCTAGTTGGCAGAAACGGCATACAATTCACACGAAGACAATAGACAGAGCGCAATATGGCGTCCCCAAGGGGATTCGAACCCCTGTTATCGCCGTGAAAGGGCGGTGTCCTAGGCCGGGCTAGACGATGGGGACGCAGAGCGAGGCGAGCCTCTCTCAATTTAGCAGAGCGAGTAGCCCGAGCTAGTTCGCGAAAATATCTTCGCTAATCGATGCTATTGTTCGGATTTGGCGGTTTCCACGGGCTTAGGCTTCGGCCGAGCCGCGGTGGTTACCTTCGGCCGCCAGAAATCGGGCGCCACTTTCACGATTTCCTCCGGAGGATTGCTTAACTCGGGAACAATTCGCATCAGCGTGGTTTCGCTCGTTATTTCATCCTCGCTAACGGCTTTCTCCCAGTTGACAAAGGCCTCCTGGCCCATCAACTCGGGAAGCTTTGGCGCGGAATCGAAGGCGGCGAGCGAAGGCTGGAGAGTCGTCACATAGTAAACGCTGCCCGGGGCGCCCGCGATCACCTGGGAGATAAAAACTGCCCAGGAAGGGCTCCCCTTTTCCAGAGCCGCTTTTACCTCTTTCGCACGCTCTTCGAAATCCGCCTCGCGGCCGGGCCGAACTCTGATCTGAATCGTCCGTAGCCAGCGCGCCTCCCCGACAATTTTCATGTAGGCATCGGCATCCTTTGGGGGGTTCACAGTCAAATCCCCTCTGCGGCGACGGATCTCGGAATGCGCACTAAGGATCGTATTGTTGAAATCCTGCATCATTTTCGGAATGCCACCCGGTCCGTATGCCTCTTTGATGGCCCCGAAAAAGGCGGTTTGCGCCGATTCAATGGCGGCGTAGTTTTGGCGCGGGCTTGAGAATTGGACCGTGTTTGCTTCTCCGTACTCCACTTCCGTGGCAAGCCAGGAGTCGCCTTTCGCCTTACGGTTGGCCTCCGCAATTTTGCGGTTGGCCGCGTCAAAGTCGGCCCGCTTTTCGGGACGAACTTTCACAATAAATATGTCAAGATAGTCGCCGCCCGTCTGTGCACACGCGATTGGGCTCGCCAAAAGGATGACCGACAGGGTTGTTAGTAGTTGTTTCACACTACCTCCTCGTTGCGAGCAACAATACTCCAATCCTGGTAGATTTGCAAGGAAAAAGCGAGCGTGACCTCAGAATTGCAGCCGGCCCACCAATTGGAGAATACGTGGTTCGCCGGCCGAAGTGATCCGTCCGAAGGTACTCGCGCTGCCCACGTTGGCGCCGGGTTGACTGAAATGGACATTGTTCGGCAGGTTGAACGCCTCAACGCGAAATTGGAACAGTCGCTTTTCGCCCAAGGAGAAGTTGCGCTGCAGTCCCATATCGAGATTGAAGTAGCTGGGGTCACGAAGCAGGTTGCGGGGAGCAGAACCGAAGGTTCCGAGCGCATTCAGCGTAAACGCATTGATATTGAAATACTCGCTAATCATCTGTGCCGTCGAGCGGCCGGACGGCAGATAGGGATTGCCAGTGAGATCGGCGCGATCTAATCCGACGCCGGTCAACGATCGGTCCTGCCCCGAAACGATCGTGAACGGAGTGCCGCTTCTCCAGCTCATGATGCCGGTCAACGCCCAACCTCCCGCGATCCCGCGCAACCATGGGTTCCATGATTGGAATTTCGGCAGGTCCCAGAGACCGTAGAGCGAGAAATTATTGGGAGTGTCGAAATCCGACGGGCCATAGTTGAAGCGCCGGTTAAACGGGTCGGGCGACGATAAGGAGAACTGCTGATCCACCGACTGGTTGTCGAGTGACTTGGAGCGAGTATAGTTGGCGACGAATGTAAGACCGCCGCTGAGTCTTTTCTCAAGGCTGATTTGCACAGCGTTGTAGTTCGACACCCCGCCGTTCGTCATTTCAATGAGCGAGGCAAAGGCGGGATATAGCGGACGCCTCTGGTTCGTGTTGCTTATGCCGGTACCGGGCTGGTAAATAGCCGGATTGCGTTCCTCAAAATACTGCAAGTGAACGCCGCGATCACCGACGTAGGAAATCCGCGCCACGAGGTTCGTGGCAAGTTGCTGCTCAATGGTGAAATTGGCGGATTCCAAGTGCCCCAGACGCCAGTTCTGATCGAAGTATTGGAACGTTACGGGAAGAACGAAACCAGTGTTCGGCCCCGGATAGACAGGCGCAAACGGCGGGAACGGATTCTGGACCCCTGCGCTGCCGTACGGGTTTGCGAATTGAACTCCGAAGAGCTGAACCGAAGGGCTGAAGGGAGCATTTTGAACGAAATTGTTGTACAGCTTCATGAACGGCTGGATGAAAAACATGCCCACCGCGCCGCGCAGAACGGTGGAGTGCGGACCCGTTCTGGCGCCGTAAGAAAATCCGATACGCGGGGCGAAATTTCCCAGGTTGTTGTGGATGCCGCCCGCGGGGAAACCGGGATCGCCGGCGAATATCAAACCCGTAGGCGCATTGGGAAAACGGGTGGAGTGCGCGCCCGCCACATAACCTCCCACCTGGTTCGCAACAGGATCCGTATAGGGAAGAAAAGGCTCCCAACGCACGCCGAGATTGAGGCTGAACCTGTGGGTGATCTTCCAATCGTCCTGTATAAAAGCTGCGTACTGCTGGCCGCGAGTGAACTTTGCTTTCCCCGCCGTCTGCGTGAATGTCGCCACGTCGCCGAGCAGGAAATCAGCAAGCCCGTTGCCGGTGAAGCTTCCATTGAAGCTATAGATCGGCTCTTCCTGGTAGCCTGTCCGTGAATCGAACCGTATATATGGATCGATCTCCGCGCCGATGAACAAAGAATGGCTGCCGCGAACATAGTTCAACATCTCCGAAGCTTCGATATCCTCTCTCAGCCACTTGCCCGGAGGTTGAGGCGACCCGCTGCCCCATCCCGAAAATCCAGTCACGCTGATTCCCGTTTCCAGAAATTGCGGATCGGGCTCGGCGACGTTCGGATTTCCGAAATCGAAGATGGAGAACGGCGCGGTTCTGGTCTGCGTGGAGTTTAAGACCAGCCCATCCACAACAAACGAATTCACAAGGCGCGGCGTAATGCTGAACGTATCGCTGATCTTTCCCTCACTCGTGGTCTGAAGCTGTCCCAGACGATAGTTGAGCAGCGAATTATTGGCGTTCCAACCGGGATCGGAGTAGTTCACAAAGAACACGCTCGCAGAAATCTGGTGCCGGCCCAACGCGTAATCGATTTTGCCCAGCCCCTGATGATTGCGGGTCGCGCTCGGCTGCGAGTACAGCAGGAGTCCGGTCGGATCGGCGGAAGTGGGAACCTTCGTAAGAATATTGGCGCTCAGCGGAGATATCAGATTAGGAGGAATTATGTTGCCGGAGATGCCTTTGCCAGTGATCGGCTTCATTCCGGCAAAATTGCCCGCGCGCTCCGCCGCCGTGGGTACAAAGGCCGTGTTGTCGTAGGTAACGTTGTTGATGGTTGTCCCCTGATAGCTGAAGAAGTAAAACAGTTTGTTCTTTCGGATCGGGCCGCCGATTGTTCCTCCGAACTGATTCCGTTTAAGCGCGTCCTGCTGCGCCGCGAAGAAATTTCGCGCATTGAGATCGCCGTTGCGCAAATATTCGAACAGCGAACCATGAATTTCGTTTGTGCCCGACTTCGTGACGATGTTCACGATTGCACCGCCCGCCCCGCCGTATCGCGCATCGAAATTGTTGGTTTGCACACTGAACTCCGCCAGTGAATCGGGGTTGGGGAAGATCGCGTTCACGTTTGTGATGGGATCCTCATGCGTGGCGCCATCGAGCTTATAGGCGACCTGATCTCCGTAAGTGCCGTTGACCGAGATCGCAATGGAATCGCTGGTGGTTGCGTAGGTGCCTGTATCCTCACCCTTCCCCGGCACGGTTCCAGGCGCCATGTATACCAGTGTGGCTGCGTTTCGCCCGTTCAGCGGCAGGTTTTGGGCATACTTCTCGCCGACGATCTGGTGCAGCGTGCCCGATTCCGTGTCGACCATTTGCGCGTTCGCGTTGACTGTGACCTCTTGCGATGTCGATTGCAGAGCCATGTGAACGTCAATCGTTGCGGGAGCGTTCACATCCAGCGTGATTCCGGTTTGATGGTAAGCGCTGAATCCCGCAGAGGTCACGTTCAATTCGTACGTTCCAGGCGGCAGGAAATTAAATACGAAACGGCCGCGCTGATCCGCATTCACATGACTGGAGACTCGAGTGGCGGTGTTGACGAGTTCAACCGACGCGGAAGGCACTTGCGCACCGGATGGATCGGTGACGGTTCCGCTCAGCGATGCCGTTGGAACAACCTGGGCCGAGAGGACAGCGCCGGCGAAGAGGACCAGACGCAATAGCCTATTGATACACGTTTTCATTGAGACCTTCTGCTTCACATCAATCTATTTTTCGATCTCTGCTCTCCCGCGAGCCCCGGCCGGAGCGCCCGTTTCGGCGGCATCTTGCGCCTTCTGCCAATCCGCTTCGGCAATCAAGCTGATCGGTTGCAACTTCTTGGCCGAAAGCTGTTGGTTCAGAGGCGCAAGCTGTGGGCTGACTAGCTTTTGAAATTCATTAATCACGTCTTCAAGTTCGCGGCGAAGCGCGTCTGTCCGGGCCACTTGCTCATCGGTGGGCTTGCCTTCATAGCCGTTCACATCGCCATAAAGGCCGGCAAGGAACTCGCGCAGGCGTTCTTCACCCGTGATGGCTCCGCCTTCCTTTGTCGCCACGATCTTGGAGCGAATGGCATCTGAGTCCGATGCGAGTTTGACAAGGCGCTGCTTCAAGGCATCCCCATCTTTGAGTTTGCGGGCATCTGCATTCGCCGTGTCACGGATGGCGATGATGGAATCCACCGTCCAGCTCATGTGGTTCAAGATGGCAGCGAGCTTGGTAGCCAAATCGAACTGCGCCTTGCGATCTTCGAGCGTGTATTTTGCACGGGGGTCCAGTACGACTTCGAGATTCGACGTGTACGTCTTATCGGCCTTGGTCATCTTGATTGTGTACGTACCGGGAACGACGCGGGGGCCAAAGGCGGCGCCGAACGATGCAGTGGCCGCCGGAGGAACTTTGGGCGGCTTCAGATGCATGGACCAGGTGGCTCGATTGACACCGCGATGCTTGCTGCTCGGAACGGTGTCCACCAGCGTGCCTTGTGAATCGAAGATCTCGATCTTCAGATCGCCGAAGATGTGACGCGTGCGCTGATAGTACGGAATGGCGGCCTCATTAGGGCGGCTCTGACCGTGGAACGAGTTGGCTCCTTCGGGCCATCCGCCAGAGGCCTCCAGCCATTGGACCGCAGGCGGCACGGGTAAGAATCCGGCATCTTCGCGCATGATTTCGGGAGTGAGCGAGCGCAGCGCCGAGATATCGTCGATGATCCAGATGCCGCGACCGTGAGTGGCCAGTACGAGATCCGAAGTGCGGGGCTGAATCACGAGATCGTCGACCGCGACAGCCGGGAAATTGCTGCCTTTGTATTGCGCCCAATGTTCGCCGGCGTCATTGCTGACGAACAATCCGAATTCCGTTCCGAGGAAGAGCAGGTTTGGATTCACCAGGTCTTCTTTGATCACGTGAGCAAAGCCGCGCACCTTGCTCTGATCGGTCACGATAGGCGTCCACGACTTGCCGTAATCGGTTGTTTTGAAGACATGCGCGGTCATGTCGCCGTACATGTGGCGGTCGATCGCCGCGTAAGCAGTGCCTTCCTCGAAGCGGCTGGCTTCCACCCAGGTGATCCACGAATCCTTCTCAATTCCCGGAACATTGCCAATGACATTCGACCAGTTCTTGCCGCCGTCGCGACTGATCTGGATATTTCCATCGTCGGTGCCCACCCAGATCAACTGACTGTTCTTCGGCGATTCGGAGATGGTGTAGATAGTGGTGTTCATCTCGGCAGAAGAATTGTCGACAGTGACCCCGCCCGATTCTTCCTGCTTTTGTTTTTCAGGATCATTCGTGCTCAAATCCGGCGAGATGCGTTCCCAGGATTGTCCACGATCGCGCGAGCGGTAGAGAAACTGACAACCGAGATAGAGCGTATTTTTGTCTGTTGGGCTGACCTCGATAGGACTGTTCCAGTTAAAGCGCAACTTCTTCTCGCCATAGCGCGGATAGGGTTTCACGGCGCGTGTCTCATGGGTCCATCGATTCACGCGACCAATTTCTCCGCCTTGCGCTTCGGCGTAAATGTAGTTCGAGTCTGAGGGATCTTCCCACATCCAGAAACCATCGCCGCCGTACATGTTTTCCCAGCGGGAGTTGGTTACACCGCCGGGATAGGAAGAATCGCCGACCCAGGAGCTGTTGTCCTGCAGACCGCCATAGACGTGATAGGGAATGTTCTCATCAACGCTGACGTGATAGAACTGCGAGACCGGCAGGTTCATTTGATGTTCCCAACGCGAGCCGCCATCAAAGCTGCGCCAAAGGCCGCCATCATCGGTAGCGAAGACGATGTTCGGATCGCCGGGATCGATCCAGACATCGTGAAAATCGCCGTGCGCTTCGTTGGAAACCGCGCTGAAACTCTGCCCGCCATCGGTGCTTAACAGCAGGACTGCATCGACTTTGAAGAGCTTGTTTTCGTTCTTCGGGTCAACGATCAGATTGGCGAAGTAGAAAGGACGCCACACCATGAACTGGCTGGCATCGAGTTTCTTCCAATTTTGACCGCCGTCGTCGCTGCGATAAAGCGCGCTGGCTTTCGATTCGATCATCGCGTAGACGGTTTGCGGCTTCGACGGCGCCACAGCAATAGCGATGCGGCCGTACGGCTTTGCGGGGAGGCCTTTCGCATTGCTTTCGTTGATCTCGCTCCAGTGATCGCCACTATCGGTGGATTTGAATATTCCGCTACCCGGGCCACCGGACCGGAAGGTCCACGGGCGGCGGCGAAAATCCCAGGTTGTGGCATAGATTGTGTCCGGATTTTGTGACGCGGAGGACATCATGCCGCAACCGGTAGAGCGATTCGGTCCGGCTAAGACCTTGCGCCATGTGTTTCCGCCATCGGTGGTCTTGTAAACTCCGCCGGCATCATTGTCGGCAAACGCCGATCCAGTGGCGCAGACGAGTACGGTCTTGCCGTCTTTCGGATTGACGATGATCTTCGCGATGTGCTCGGTGTCTTTGAGGCCGATGTTTTTCCAATTTTCACCACCGTCGGTTGACTTGTAGATGCCGTCGCCGATAGAGACGCTGTTGCGGACCCAGCTCTCGCCGGTGCCGGCCCAGACGATTTTCGTGTCGGAGGGATCGACAGCGAGCGCGCCGATCGACTGCACGTCGGGATGATCGAAGACGGAACGAAAACTGCTACCGCCATTCACCGATTTCCAAACGCCTCCGCTTGCGGCTCCCGCAAACACTGTGAGGCGGCCCTTGTCGTTGAAAGCAGTTACCGCGGCGATGCGTCCGCTCATAGTAGCGGAGCCGATATTACGGGCGGGCAGGCCGGATATTGTGCCGGCATCGAAACGGAGGGCTCTGGGCTCGACGGCTTGCGGGGAGGCGGTTGAAGTAAGAATGAGAAGCAAAGCGGCAACGAGATAATTGCGGGGTTGGGAGCCCCGCGCAGGCCGAGGGCCTGCCCCACAGAACGAGAGGGTCATTTCGAACCATCCTTTCCGGCGGGCGCAGATGGCATTTTGAATTCCGAGTCGGGAATATTTACGTTCGCTTCCATCTTCTCGATAGTTACTGTGGCTTTCTCTTCCGGCCGGTTTTTCGGGCCGGTGGCAATGGAAAAAGGAAAAAATACGCCGTTCACCTGCTTGTAAGAGCCGTAATCGGTCTGGCTTTCACGAACGGAGCCGCGGATGAATTGTTGCCTCTCGACGCGAATCTCCAGGTAGGTGTCGGGATCAAGGTAGTAGTACACAATGTCGCCGTTCCTCAAGGTCACTTTCAGGCGGTACACATCGTCGCCATCTACCGTGTCCTGGCCCAGATACTCAACGGTGTTGCCCTTCTCCTTGTAGTCGAAGAGCGGGCCCCGGAAATCGGCGTCTTCGATCATGTCACGGAGGTCATCTTCGCCGAGCATCTCAGGGTCGCGGCGTCCCTGGAAGGGCGAGATTTGCCATCCGGTGACGCCGTCGTACGCCTGAGTTTGCGTCATTCCCTGAATGGTGATCATCTCGCGAAGTTCATCCGGAGCTTTTGCTTCCTCGGAGAAACGTGCAGTGAGGCTGCCTTGCTGGAATTTGCCGCTCCTTTTGTAGGATTTGATGGCTTTGATCTTGTCGACGCCACCTTTGGCTTCGAGATTCTTGGCGACGAGCTCGTCGGCAGTCTGAGCGGAAAGTACGGCGGTGCTACAAATAACTCCGAGCACAAGACCAAAGACTTTATACATCAACGCTCCTTCTTCGTGTCGGGCAGTCCTGCGCTGATGACTCGTAAGCCGGGGGAAAATGGGGCCCGCACCCGGTCATCGGGACAACGGCAAGTGTATAACAGCGGAATAAATCCGGTATAGATACGTTGCGGAATTCACCGTGTGCGCGGGAAATCCAGGCTGGATTCCTGCCGAACAAGAATTGTTCTTGCGAAAGCGCAAAACCACATGTTTATAATCAGGGATTGGATTTGCGTCAAAGGTCTTTCGCCAACAGGTAAACGCTAACCAATGCCACAACTCTTTCGACCGAGCTCGAACACGATTGCAAAGGTCTCGATTGCCGCCGTGGTTCTGTTATTAGGGTCGACCCTGGCAGTCGGATATATTATGGACCGCGGGCAGTGGATCACCTCGGTCCAGGTGGCGCCCGAACAGCCCATCCCCTTCAGCCATAAACATCATGTGAAGGACGACGGCATCGATTGCCGGTATTGCCACACAAGTGTGGAGACGTCCGGCTTCGCTGGGCTTCCGCCCACGGAAACCTGCATGACCTGTCACTCGCAGATTTGGACGAATGCATCCGTGACACAGCCCATTCGGGATAGTTGGGCGAGCGGCAAGTCGATCGAATGGACGCGCGTGCATGACCTGCCCGACTTCGTCTACTTCAACCACAGTATTCACATCAACAAGGGTATCGGCTGCTCCACTTGTCATGGACAGGTAGACGAAATGCCGCTTCTGTACAAGGTGAACACGTTGAATATGAACTGGTGCGTCAATTGTCACCGCGACCCTTCGAAGTTTATCCGGCCTAAATCCGAGGTTTTCAATATCGACTATGTTTATCCATCCAACCAGGCTGAGCTTGGCCCGCAACTGGTGAAGGAATATCACGTTCAGTCGTTAACTGATTGCTTTACTTGCCACCGATGAAAGAATCTGGGTTCGTCTCTTTAGAGTCGCTGCTCGAGCCGCCGAAAAAGCCTGCTCCCGACTTGCAGGCGCTGCGCGAAAAACTCGCGGCGGGCCGTGGTCCGGCCTTTTGGCGCACGCTGGATGAAGCTGCCGAAAGCGACACGCTGCGTGAATACGTGGAGCAGGAATTTCCAGGCCTTTCCGGGCAGATTCCGCAAGGGGTCGACCGGCGCAGCCTTCTGAAAGTCATGGCGGCATCGCTGGCTATGGCAGGCGCCGCAGCCTGTACGAAGCAGCCGAAGGAAGCCATTGTTCCCTACGTACGGCAGCCGGAAAACATAATTCCGGGAATTCCGCTTTTCTACGCCACCGCCATGCCGATGGGCGGATACGCGCGCGGGCTCCTGGTGGAGAGCCATTTGAACCGGCCCACGAAAGTGGAAGGCAATCCGGATCATCCGGCGAGCCTCGGTTCGACGACCATTTTCGAACAAGCATCCGTGCTGAACGTCTATGACCCGGACCGCTCGGAAACGGTTTTACATGAAGGGCGGCTGAGCACCTGGAGCACATTCACCGGCGCGTTCAGTTCGGAGGCGCAGGGTTTCGCCACCCGCAAGGGCGAGGGCCTAGCGATTTTGACTGGCGCCACTACCTCGCCGACTCTGCTCAGCCAGATGAACGCGATTCGGGCACAGTGGCCCGGAACGAAATGGTACGTTCACGAGCCTGCCGTTAATCCGGCTATTGCCAGCGCTGCCAGGAAAATTGCGGGACGCGGCGCGTTCATCGCCTATGACCTCTCACAAGCCGATGTGATCGTCAGCCTGGAAAGCGATTTCTTGAATACCGGACCGGCGGCGCTCGCCTATGCCCGGCAATTCGCGGCCAAGCGGTCTGTCGATAGCGGACAGACTCCGTCACGGCTGTACGCCATCGAAGCATCGCCGACAGTCAGCGGTTCTCTTGCCGATCATCATCTCGCCGTCAAGAGCAGCGCGATACCAGCGATTGCATATCAATTGGCGAAGGCGTGTGGCGCGGCTGCTCCCGATACGGGCACGGCGGCTCCCGAATGGCTCAATGCCGTGGCGCAAGACCTGAACAATTCCAAAGGACGCTGCGTTGTGATTCCGGGCGAGTATCAGCCGGAGAGCGTACATCTGGCGGCCTACGCCATGAACGCCGCTCTCGGCAATATCGGAAAGACGGTGCGAATACTTGAAGGCGTCGAGCCGGAGAATACCCATTCGCTCGAAGAACTCACCACCGATCTGAACAACGGCCACGTCGAGGTGCTGGTGATTCTGGGGCCGAACCCGGTTTACACAGCACCGGCCTCGCTTGCTTTTCAACCCGCCATGCGCAAAGCGCGGCTCGTGGTCCGGCTCGGCCAGTTTTTCGACGAGACATCACGCTGGAGCCACTGGCACGTTCCCGAAGCGCACTATCTCGAGACGTGGTCTGATTCGCGCGCCTTCGAGGGCACCATAACCATTCAGCAGCCGCTCATCGAACCGCTCTACGGCGGAAAATCGGCGCATGAAATTCTGACCATTCTGCTCGGCAAGCCCGACCAGTCCTCGCATGAAATCGTGAAGGCGTACTGGCAGGGGCAGGCCCAAGGTATTGATTTCGACGCTTTCTGGAAAACCTCGATTCACGATGGATGGGTTGCCGGCTCCGCGGTGGCAACAATTAATGCAAGCGGTTCCGTTACGCTGCCGCCGCTTCCGGCCCAACCGATTGCCGACCTGGAAGTGATCTTCCGCCCCGATCCCACGATCTGGGATGGCACCTATTCCAACAACGGTTGGATGCAGGAATTGCCGAAGCCGCAGAGCAAGATGACCTGGGACAACGTGGTCCTGATCAGCCCCATGGACGCGACAAAAATGGGCGTCACTATCGGCGACATGCTGCGCGTGACGGTGGATGGTCGAACGGCCGTTGGACCGGCCTGGATTCTCCCCGGGCATGCAGAAAAATCGGTGACCGTTCACTTCGGATATGGGCGCGAAGCCTCGGGGCGAGTCGGAAATAAGATCGGCTACGACGCCTATAAAATCCAGAACGCCGCCACGCCGTGGTTCGCCGCTGGATCCATCGCCAAGACGGGTGAGCATTACCGTTTAGCCAATGTCCAGGAGACGCAGACCATGGCGGGGCGCGATCCGGTGCGCGCGGCGGACTTGGCCGAATATCGGGCCCATCCGGATTTCCCGACGTCGGAAGAACCACCGCTTCCCCAGACCGAAACGCTCTATCCGCCCTGGCCCTACAACGGCTACAAGTGGGGCATGGCTATCGATCTGAACATCTGCACAGGCTGCAGCGCGTGCATCATTGCCTGCCAGGCGGAGAACAACATCGCGGTAGTCGGGAAAGACCAGGTGGCGCGCGGGCGACACATGCACTGGATTCGCGTGGATCGCTATTACGCCGGCAATCTGGACATGCCGGCCATGTACAACCAGCCCGTCCCGTGCATGCAATGCGAGGACGCGCCCTGTGAAGTCGTGTGCCCGGTGGCCGCGACGGTCCACAGCAACGAAGGGCTGAACCAGATGGTCTACAACCGCTGCGTCGGCACGCGCTATTGCTCGAATAACTGTCCTTACAAGGTACGCCGTTTCAACTTCTATCTGTATTCGGACTGGGACACCGAGAGTCTCTACGGCGTTCGAAATCCGGATGTGACGGTGCGCAGCCGCGGAGTCATGGAGAAGTGCTCGTACTGCGTCCAGCGCATTCAGGAGGCCAAGATCCAAACCGAAAAGGAGGGGCGGCGCGTTCGGGACGGCGAAATTCAAACCGCTTGCCAGCAGGTGTGTCCGACGCAAGCCATCAGCTTCGGCGATCTGAACGACAAAGGCAGCAAGGTTTCACGGTTGCAAGCCCTGCCGCGGAATTACGGGCTGTTGGATGAGCTCAACACTCGTCCGCGCACGAAGTATCTCGGATACGTTCGAAATACCAATGAGGCGCTAAGAGGTCAGCGTGGCAACAACAGAGAATCTTGATAATCGAGAGCTAATCGACCCGGGCCCCGATCGCGTCCTCGGAACCGGGCACACCTACGAGACGGTGACGGACCGCATCGCCGGGGTCGTATACCTGCCCTGGAAGCGCGCTCCTAAAAACTGGCTGATCGGCGCATTTATTTCGTTCTGCTTCGTCAATCTGTTGATCTTCGCCATGCTGGTGCTGTTTTTTAAGGGCATCGGCATTTGGGGCGTCAACATTCCCATCGGCTGGGGATTCGCCATCATCAACTTCGTCTGGTGGATCGGTATCGGTCACGCGGGAACTCTCATTTCCGCCATTCTGTTTCTGCTGAAGCAAGACTGGCGCACATCCATCAATCGCTTCTCGGAAGCCATGACGCTGTTCGCTGTGGCTTGCGCGGGTATGTTCCCCATCCTGCACCTGGGCCGTCCCTGGCTGGCGTATTGGCTGTTCCCCTACCCGAATTCCATGTGGCTCTGGCCTCAGCCTCGCAGCCCGCTAGAGTGGGATGTCTTCGCCGTCTCGACGTATGGAACGGTTTCACTCGTCTTCTGGTACGTGGGGCTGATTCCCGATCTCGCAAGCATGCGCGATACGGCTCCCAAGCGCTGGATCCAACGCGTTTACGGCATCATGTCGCTCGGCTGGCGAGGATCCGCGATTCACTGGCATCGCTATCAGAAGGCTTACCTGTTGCTCGCCGGCCTGGCAACGCCGCTGGTGCTTTCGGTTCACTCGATCGTCAGCATGGATTTTGCTATCAGCATCATTCCCGGCTGGCACACGACGATTTTCCCGCCCTACTTCGTCGCCGGCGCCATCTACTCGGGCTTCGCCATGGTGCTGACCTTGATCATCCCGCTGCGTGCCTGGTACAACATGCGCGATCTGATCACGCTGCGCCACATCGACGCGGCTGCGAAACTCATGCTCGGCACCGGGCTTATCGTGGCCTACGGCTATTCACAGGAGGCGTTTTTCTCCTGGTATAGCGCCGACAAATACGAGAGCTTCATGTACTGGAACCGCATGACGGGGCCCTACGGCTTCACCTACGCGCTCCTGATTCTCTGTAACATCGCCATACCGCAGGCGCTCTGGTCGCGCAAAGTGCGGCATAACATCACGCTCGTATGGATCGTTTCGATCATCGTAAATATCGGCATGTGGCTCGAGCGCTTTGTGATCGTGGTGGTAAGCCTCCATCGCGACTTCTTACCGTCGTCCTGGGGCATATACATTCCCACCAAATGGGATTGGGCGACCTACGCCGGCACACTCGGCTTCTTTATGTTCCTGATATTCCTATTCGTGCGCTTCCTGCCGTCCATCTCGATCTTTGAGGTGCGCGAGGTGGTGCATCACGACCGGTATATGGAACGCGCTTATGAGGAGAAGGTATGAGCCACGAAGTCACGCTCAACGAACTCCCCGCCGTGCACGGCGCCCTGGCCGAGTTCGATACGCCGGAGGAGCTGCTTGATGCTTGCGAGCGGGCCTACGCGGAAGGCTACCGGCGCATGGACGCCTACGCTCCGATGCCTGTGACCGGGCTCGCGGAGGCCATCGGCTATAAGAAAAACAGGGTTGCCTTCTGTGTGCTGATTGGAGGCATCTGCGGAGTTGTCGGCGGATTCGGACTCCTCGAGTGGATCACCGTCATCGCCTATCCGCACAATGTCGGGGGCCGGCCCTTGAATAGCTGGCCGGCATACATCCCCATCACGTTTGAGTGCATGATTCTGCTGGCCTCTTTGACGGCGCTGATCTCGATGCTGGCCATGAACGGGCTTCCCAAGCCCTATCATCCACTGTTCAACGTTCCGGCATTCGATCGCGCCTCCGTCGATAAGTTTTTCCTGTGCATCGAATCGTCGGATCCGAAGTTTCGCACGGAGGACACATTGGAGTTTTTGCGGGAAACCGGAGCGAGAGAGGTGTCCGTTGTTCCGGTATAGGCGGGCTGGCATATGGCTGGCGTTGACCGGCGCAGCGATTTCGATGACGGCCTGCCGTCAGGACATGCATAATCAGCCGCGCTACAAGCCTTTTGCGGCCACTACGTTTTTCGGCGATGGGCGCTCGGCGCGTCCGGCTATTGAAGATACTGTGGCGCGAGGTCAATTGCATCTCGACCTGGCTCGCTACACCGGCAAAATAAACGGGAAAGACATCGATTACTTCCCTATTAAGATCACGCGCGCTGACTTGGCCCGCGGCCAGGAGAGATTCAACATCTACTGTTCGCCCTGTCATGGGCGCTTAGGGAACGGACAAGGAATGGTGGTCCGGCGCGGCTTGCGTCAGCCCCCGAGTTATCACGATCCCCGGCTGGTGGATGCGCCAGTCGGACACTTTTTTGACGTTATGACCAATGGATATGGCGCCATGTACAGCTATGCCTCGCGGGTCGCTGTTGACGACCGCTGGCGGATTGCGGCCTACATACGAGCGCTGCAGTTGAGCCAGAATGCGCCCGCTGACCTGGCGCAGCAGGTTAGCGGAACATCGAAAGCGCCCGCGGGAGGAATGAAGTGAGCGGTCACGCACACGAAATGAATGTTGCAGTTCCCGACATCCGGCTCGGACCCAAAGCGGCGAGCGTCGAGCGCATCTCGGGCGTCATCGGCGGCCTTGGCATTTTGCTGTGTGTCGCCGGATTCTTTGCGAATCGTGCGCATTTTTTCCAGTCCTACCTTTTTGCGTTTACCTACTGGGGAGGGTTCGCCCTCGGCGGACTATGTGTCCTGTTGCTCAATCACACCGTGGGTGGCCGCTGGGGTGTCACGGCGAGGCGGTTTCTCGAAGCGCAAATGCGCACGCTCCCGTTGATCTTTCTGCTGGCCTTAGTTCTGTTGTTTGGCCTGAAGGACCTCTATCCCTGGACGCATCCGGAATGGGTCGCGCACGATCCGGTTCTTCAGCATAAGTCGGGTTATCTCAATGTTCCCTTCTTTATCGTCCGCATCTTCGTTTACTTCGCGATCTGGTGGTTCTGGGGAATGCGGGTTAGACGGATGGCCGATAAGCAGGATGAAACCGGCGATCCCACATTGAGGGACCGCATGCGCGCATTCAGCGCTCCCGGAGTATTGGTCTTTACCTTCACTGGCACCTTCGCCTACATCGATTGGAATCTTTCGACCGACACGGAGTTTTTCTCCACCGTGTATGGCGCCATGATTCTGATCGGAGACATTTTGCAGACGTTTGCGCTTACCATCCTGGTCATGATCTTCGCCTCGCGCGGAGACCGCTTCGGTGGCCGCGTAAATGCTGTTGTGCTGCACGACCTCGGCAACATGATGTTCGCCTTCACCATCTTCTGGACGTACCTTACCGCCTCGCAGCTGATCATTATCTGGCCCGGCAACCTGCCGCAGGAATTAGTCTGGTATTTGGATCGAGTGCATGGATTCTGGAAATGGTTCGCGGCGGTCACCGCGCTCTCGATGTTTGCGATTCCCTTTCTGGCCTTGCTGTCGCAGGCGAGGAAGCGAAATCCGCGGCGGCTGCTGCGGGTATGCGTCTGGCTGCTGCTGGCCCGCATCGTTGACCTTTTCTGGATCGTGGAGCCAACCTTCCGGAATCACACTTCCAGTTCTCCGCTGAGCAGCGGCGCCGGATTCACGCTCTACTGGACCGATTTCGCGGCCTTCTTCGGAATCGGCGGCGTCTGGCTTTACGTCTTCCTGGGACAGTTGCGCCGGCGCCCGCTATTGCCGTTGCGGGATCCGCGCGTCATGACTCCGTTGCCGGAGGCGGCGGCATGAACCGCGAGAGCCCGGACATGAAGGGAAACGAGTTGGTCCATTTCCATGGGCCCAAAGCCACGGAACCGCACTCTGGACATGGAGGAACGAGCTACGAGGGTACCGATGCCAAGGCCGGACTCGTCATCTGGTCTCTGGCGATCATCGGCGGCACATTGATCATCGTGTTTGCGATCACCATTGGCGTGCAAAAGTTTCTGGTATCCTCAAACCCGCCCGGCGAGCTTCCCAGTCCGCTGGCGCCATCTCGCGTGCTCGCACCCGCGCCCCAGTTGCAGGTCCATCCCTGGGAAGAACTGCCGGACGTGCGCGCGCAGGAGGATCAGATTCTGAACAGTTATGGAAAAGATCCGGACGGCCGCGTCCACATCCCCATCAACCGCGCCATGGATTCCGTTGTGGCGCGCCTGAAGGTTCAGCCCGATGCGCCGCAGGGGATCACGACGCCGGGCGGAGAGGGGCGGGATTTCGCAGGCAGCTTGAACGCCATGCCCGCTCCCTATCAACGGCCGCAGATTCGGGGAGAAATTCGCAAGAATGTGCAGAAGTAAATTCCTCGCCGCTACCTGGATGATGCTGGTGAGCGCTTGTGTCTTGGGCGCGCAGTATGCCCGGCCCGCCGTCACCAAGGGCATCACGCTCGAGCAGAAATTAAGCGCTCCGGTCCCGCTCGATCTGATTTTCCACGATGAGACGGGAAAGACGGTGCCGCTGCGGACCTATTTCGGCGACAAGCCGGTTGTGCTTTCCCTCGTTTATTTCACGTGCCCGAGCCTCTGCCCCATGAGCATGCAGGAGACCGTGTCGAGCCTCAAGCGTATTTCTTTGCAGCCCGGACGCGATTACAACGTCGTGGTCGTCAGCTTCGATCCGTCCGATACGCCCGCCCTGGCGCGGGAAAAGAAAGCCGAATACGGCAAGCAATTCGGAAAACCCGGATTCGATGCCGGCTGGCACTTTCTCACCGGCACGCAGGATAGCGTTTCGCGCCTGGCCTCTGCCGTGGGATTCGGATACAAGTGGGATCCCGCCACTCGCCAGTTCGTCCATGCCGGTGGAATTATGGTGGCGACACCCGACGGCAAGATGTCCCGCTATTTCTATGGCATCAATTACGCTTCGGCGGACCTGCGAATGGCGCTCGTCGAAGCGTCGCAGCACAAGATAGGGAATCCGGTCGATTACGTCTTGCTGTTCTGTTTCCATTACGATCCCTACCAGGCGAAATACACGCTTGTCATTCTCAACGTGCTGAAAGTTGCCGCCGGGATCACCGTGTTTGTCCTGGGGGGATTGATTTTTCTCTTAATGCGAAGCGACAAAAAACGAAAAAGCCGCGTGGAGTGGAAAGAGGTCCACCATGTTGGCTAGTTTGCCCTTGCTCGCCCAGTTGCAGCTCTTCCCGGAAGCCGCATCGACGCAGGCGCCGCAGATCGACGCCCTGTATTGGTTTCTCACGATCGTTTCGGCCATCATGACGGTGCTGATATTCCTATGCATCATCCTGTTCGCCTGGAAATACAACCGCCGGAGGCATCCTAACCCCACCCAGATAGAGGGTTCCACCAAGCTGGAGCTTACCTGGTCCATCGCTCCGTTCTTTGTCATGCTCGTCATGTTCTGGTGGGGCGCCGATCTTTACTTCAAGGCTCAGGACCCGCCTAAGAACGCGATGGAGGTTTTCGTCACCGGTAAGCAGTGGATGTGGAAGATCCAATATCCAGACGGCAATCGCGAAATCGACGAATTGCACGTACCGGTGAATACGCCAGTGAAGTTGACCATGGCGTCCGAAGACGTGATTCATAGTTTTTCGATTCCCGCATTTCGCGTGCGCCACGATGTGGTGCCGGGACATTACGACAGCATCTGGTTCACGGCAACCAAGCCCGGCCGCTATCATCTTTTTTGCACCGAATATTGCGGCAACCAGCATGCCAACATGATCGGCTGGGTGGACGTTATGGACGAGCGTGCGTACGCGAATTGGGCCAGCGGCGGCGGAGCCCAGGGGACGCTTGCCGAACAGGGCCAGAACCTGTTTCAGCAATTTGGTTGCTCCACCTGCCACCTTCTCGATCAGCAGGGTCGCTGCCCCATCCTGCGCGGCCTCTACAATAAGCCCGTGCAGTTGAGCGACGGGCGTACGGTAACCGCCGATGATGCCTATCTCCGGGAATCCATCCTCGATCCCAACGCCAAGATCGTCTCCGGGTTTGAGCCGAATGTCATGCCCAATTTCAAGGGCCAGGTGACGGAGGAGAACGTCATCCAATTGATTGCGTTTATCAAGTCGCTTTCGCCGAGCGCCCCGGCGTCGCAGGTCGGTCCGCAGCAGAGGCCCGTGGTTCCAGGCGCCAAGCCGCCCGCCGCGGCTCCTCGAACCAATACGGCGAGACCGGGCACTCCGGCCAATTCGCAGCAGCATTGATAATGAAGGATAACTAGCAGATGGCAACACTCGCACACGAAACACCTGAGGTGGCGGCCGGGCCGGTCGATTACCTCAATGTCGAGCACGGCTGGAAAAGCTGGCTCTTCACCACCGACCATAAGCGGATCGCCGTCCTCTATCTCGTCTCGATCACCCTTATGTTCTTCGTGGGCGGCGCGGCGGCGGTCGCTTTTCGGATCAACCTGCTGGAGCCGCAGGGAATTTTTGCGCCGGAGGTTTACAACCGCCTCTTCTCCATGCACGGCATCATCATGGTGTTCTTTTTCCTAGTACCGTCGATACCGGCCACGCTGGCCAACTTTTTAATACCCATCATGGTGGGCGCGAAGGATCTCGCCTTCCCTAGAATCAATCTGCTGAGCTGGTACATCTACGTCATCGGCGCTGGGCTGACCATGTATGCCGTATTCCGTGGCGGAGTCGACACGGGCTGGACGTTTTATGCCCCCTATAGCAGCACGTATTCGAACTCTTATGTGCTGGCTGCAGCCTTCGGCGTGTTCACGGCCGGTTTTTCTTCCATTCTCACGGGCCTGAATTTCATCGTGACCGTTCACAAGATGCGAGCTCCCGGCATGAGCTGGTCCCGTTTGCCTCTGTTCGTGTGGTCTAACTACGCTACCGGCCTTATTCAAGTTCTCGGCACCCCGGTGCTGGCCATCGTGCTGCTGCTCCTGGCCTTTGAGCGCATCGCGCACGTGGGAATCTTCGATCCGAATATCGGCGGAGATCCGATCCTTTTCCAACACCTGTTCTGGTTCTACTCGCATCCCGCTGTCTACATCATGATTCTGCCGGGAATGGGCGTGATCAGCGAAATCATTTCGTGCTTCTCCAAAAAGCGCGTGTTCGGATATAACTTCGTGGCGTTCTCGAGCATGGCCATCGCCGTACTCAGCTTCGTGGTGTGGGGACACCATATGTTCCTGACCGGGCAAAGCATGTATACGAGTGTTGCGTTTTCCATTCTGAGCTTCATGGTCGCCGTGCCGTCAGCCATTAAGGTCTTCAACTGGACAGCCACCATGTATAAAGGCTCGGTTTCGTTCGATACTCCAATGCTGTATGCCTTTGGCTTCATCGGACTCTTCACAATCGGCGGATTGACTGGCCTTTTCCTCGCCAGTCTGGCGACGGACGTCGCGACACACGGAACGTATTTCATCGTTGCTCACTTCCATTACGTGATGGTCGGCGGCATGGTCATGGCCTTCATGGGCGGCTTACATTTCTGGTGGCCGAAGATCACAGGGCGCATGTATCCGGAAGCCTGGTCGAAGTTCGCGGCGCTCATTATCTTTGTCGGCTTCAATTTGACGTTCTTTCCGCAGTTCATACTGGGATACCTTGGCATGCCGCGGCGATATCATGCGTATCCGCCGGAGTTCCAGACGTTAAACGTCCTATCCACGGCGGGCGCGTCGATTCTGGGCGTCGGGTATCTGATCCCGATGGTTTACATGATCTGGTCCTTAAAGAAAGGGCCGAAGGCCGGTCCGAATCCGTGGGGTGCCGCTGGTCTCGAGTGGCAGATCCAGTCTCCTCCCACCACGTTCAACTTCGATGAGACACCAATTGTGACCGAGGAAGCCTACAATTACGGTCCGCTGGAGGAAGTCATTGGCTGAAACAGTCGTGCCGGTGGGCCAGGAACCCACAGCGGAAGTAACCCATCTCCGTCACCATTTTGCGACCGCCGAGCAGCAAATGGATGCGGCCACGCTGGGGATGTGGACGTTCCTCATTACCGAGGTCTTGTTCTTCGGAGGAATGTTCACAGCCTACGCCATCTACCGCGGAATCTATCCGGCCGCCTTCGCCAGCACCAGCGAATACATGAACGTGAAGATCGGCGCAACGAACACAATTGTTCTGATCTGCAGCAGTTTGACGATGGCTATGGCGGTACGCTCCGCGCAATTGAGCAGGCGCGCCAGTCTAATCAAGTACCTGATCTTCACCATGATTTTCGGCACAGCCTTTCTTGTGATAAAGGGCTTCGAGTATCACGAGAAATGGGTGGGCGGACACGTACCGGGACTGCATTGGGGTGGTTACCCGGAGCATCCCGAATTCGCACACAACGCGCAGATTCTCTTCTTTCTCTATTTCGCCATGACCGGTATGCACGCTCTGCACATGGTGGTCGGCGTAGGCTTACTGACCTATCTGCTCATCCAGGGCTGGCGAAATATCTTCCACGCCAATTACTATGCCCCGGTCGAGATGATCGGATTGTATTGGCACTTCGTCGATATCGTTTGGATTTTCCTGTTCCCGCTTCTTTATCTGATTGGGCATTGGCATCTATGAGTCCGACTCTTCACGACCACTCCGGTTCTCCGCACGCGCACATTCCAAAGGCAGGCACGCTGGTGAAGGTCTGGCTCACCCTGGTAATCTTCACCATCGTCACGGCTCTTGTTGCGACGGTTAACCTCGGCGAATGGAATGTTGTTGTGGCGCTGATCATCGCCGTGACGAAAGCATCTCTGGTGGCCTGGATTTTCATGGGCGTCCGCTACACCACCAGCCTGACCAAGCTTTTCGTAGTCGCTGGGCTGGTTTGGCTGGGCATTATGATTCTAATCACGTCTAGCGATTACACGAGCCGCACTTGGACGTATCAGGCTCAGCCCTGGTCCCAGAACAAGGCCGGCGGCGCCAGTCGCTAGGGCGCGCAATTACCAGGGTTGGGCTTCCACAGGCCACAAGAGACGATGGCCTGCGGCACCACGCCATTTTGAATTCGGAAACTACCTCTCACCGTCGCGGTCTTATGTGTGTCGGTTGGGCAGCCTGACGAAGAGGTGGCCCGAAAGAGGAATTATGGCTGAGACTAGTAGGGATGTGATCAAGCGATACCTTCAGGATGCCATTGCAGCCGAAAAGAGCTTCGAGACCCAATTACAAGGATTCGCGAACGAAGGGGAAAATCCCGCTGCCAAAGCGGCTTTCCACCAGCATGCGCTCGAAACCCGTCAACAGTACGAGCGCTTGACCGCTCGCCTCGACGCGCTCGGCGGCAGCCCGTCCGGCGCCAAGAGCCTGCTCGCCCATATTTTTGGGTTGACTCCGAAGACAGCCCAGATCGGGCATGAAAAAGAGGAGCGTACAACTCAAAATCTGATGATGGCCTATGCGGTGGAGAGTAGCGAGATCGCCATGTACGAATCGCTTGCAACCGTAGCGGAGGCCGCTGGCGACACCCAAACCGCTACGCTCGCCCGGTCCATACAGGCCGAGGAGAAAACGACGGCCGAGAAGGTCTGGAAATTGATTCCGTCTGCCGCGGTGGATGCCTATCAGCGCCTCATAGGCGGGACAGCGGCCACATCGCGAACGACCACCGCATAACCCCGCCGCGCGGGCTCACTGCGCATTCTTGACGACGTCGCCGACTTTGGGCTGCCCGGAACCCGTGAATGTACCGATAGCAGAGCCCTCGTCCACCGACGTGATCTGCAGTTGGCCTATCGGTTCCTCGATCGTACGCAGTGGTTTCCCGGTGGCCGGATCCTTAATCACACGTCCCACTCGCGAGACCGCCAGCTTGTCGCCGACACGCACGCCGGAACTGCTGCCCACGTTGATCACGATCGTGCCGCCGGTGGCATCCGCAATCAAACCGTTGATCTTTACGGTATTCTGAGGCAGCTTGCCCGCATTTTCATCGAGGTGTGTCGCCAGCGTGGTAACTGCGCCTTTTACAGCTTCACCAATGATGGTTTGCCCGAAATTCGAGCTCGACATATCGACGTGTCCAGCGCCGCCCGTACCCCACGCGCCACCGCCGCCGAGCAGATTCGTGCCTGACCGCGACGATTCGCCGTGACCCGTGGCGGAATTCAGAATCTCGCCTGTGTTGACGTCAATCATGCGGGCCGTGATCTCCACCACTGCCTTCGCCTTGTGCGTTCCAACATTGCCCAGGCCGTACTTATCCCAATGGCTCAGTGCGCCGCCGGCGCTCCGGTTCTGGTCGTCGCGGCCGAATTGGGTAATGTCCCCCGTTATGATCGTGTCGACGCCAAGAACCCGCCCGATTTTCGCCGCCGTGTTCGCATCCGCCCGGTCGCTATTTGAAAAATTCTGTTCCTTCAGGATCTTGTCGAGTTCCCGGCGCTCAATCACGCGGTAAGTGCCGTCGTTGACCAGTTGATTCACCAGCAGGTCCGAAATGCCCTTGCCAATGTCCTGGTTGGTTCCGAAAACCGATTGTACGCTGGTCATCACCGTGGCGTAACTGAAGTCCATCACGGCCACCCGCCGCTTTTCCTGCTGGCCCAAAACAGGGAAAACCGCCAGCGCCGCCCCTAGCAAGGCAACATACATTTTCATCGTTCTCTAAAGCTCCTATCGTCCAAATTTCGTTTCGAGAAAGATCAGTTCCTTCTCAATGTTGTCTGTATACTTGCGCGTCGACGGCAAATCGTTGTTCTGAAGCGCGCGATCGGCAGCCTGCAGGTAACTTTCCAGACGGCTGGCCGAACCCGAAATCTCGGGAGACATGCCATATCCGCTGGCGGCCTGCTCCTGCCGGAGCCGGTTCACCGTCTCGCGAACGGCATCGGCCCGTGAGTGCAGCTTAATAAGACCATCGTTCAACTGCTCGAACTCCTGCTGTGAAGCAGCAGCGGGTTGCGGCGCGGCCGCCTGTGGCGCAGGTTGAGCCGGGGCCTCCGCAACTCGTGGAGGGGTCGGGCTCTCTTCCGCCGGTTCTTTCCTGCGCCCGGGGACGCCCGTCGAACCGCCCGCCGCAGACGAAATAGCCGGCACCGGTCTGTGGCCCGCCGCCGAACCGCGAACGGGTACGGCAGTATTAGTTCGTGCCGCCGTGTTATCCGATTGGTTCTGCCCCGGATCGGGCGCAGCCGGAGACGATTGCGGTTTCCCCTCTGGTGCAGCCGGAGCAGGCGTACCGACGGCTGCGATATCCGCGGGCGGACTGTTTTTCGATGACGCGGAACTCCGCCAAAAATGCGGCAGGAATAGCGCCGCCGCCACTAGCACGCAAACACACGCTATAGCGCCGGCAGCCATCCAAAGCCCGCGGTGGCCGCGCGACCCGGATGACGAAGCGGGCTGCGCGGGCGGCGACTTCCCCGCGGACTGCGTCGCCGCTTGCGATTGCGGGCTTGAGGCCGCGCGCGCGCACGGTTTCCAGCGCCTTGCGAAATGCCTCGGAACTCTGAAACCGCTGGCCCGGCTCTTTCGAAAGCGCTGTCATAATGATGTCGTTCAGTGGCTGCGGCAGAGCCGGGTTGAGCTCTATCGGCGGCTTCGGAGTGCTGTTTAGCTGGGCTTCCAGAATCGCGTATGTGTTCTCCGCCTCAAACGGCCGGCGGCCCGCCGTCAGCTCGTAAAGCAAAACGCCCACCGAATACAAATCCGAGCGTGCGTCCACCGTCGCGCCGCGGACTTGTTCCGGCGACATGTACAGCATCGAGCCCATGGTCGTGCCGGGTCGGGTGAGCAACGGGTCCGTATTCGATTTGGCGATGCCGAAATCCATTAGCTTCACGACTCCGTGAGGCGTCACCATGATGTTGGAAGGCTTGATGTCCCGATGAATCACTCCTTTTTCATGGGCATAGCTCAGCGCCGCCAGCGTCTGGGTCACGTAGCTGAGAATTTCGCTCAGGGGAAGAACGCCTTGCCTGGCGCGATCGCCTAGCGTGAAGCCCTCCACAAACTCCATCACCATCACCACCTGGTTGTCGATCCGGAACGCCGCGTAGAATTTCGCGATGTTCGGATGATCCAGGCGCGCCAGAGTCTTGATCTCGCTGCCGAACCGCTCGCCTAGCTCCGCTTCCGCTGCCACGTCGGCCAGCAGCACCTTCATGGCCTCCACTCGATTCGATATAACGTTGCGGACCCGATACACGCGGCCCATTCCACCCGTGCCCAGCACCCCCAGAATCTCGTAATCGCTTGCGATTTGGCCGACTTCGAACGGCAAACTCATCCTCCTGGAGAAAGTGTGTAGCTCACGGACAAATTCCACTCAAGCCGGGATTTCCTGACCGGCTAGGCGGCTTTTTTGCCTATAGAAGGGTATTCTGCACATCATACGCCAAAGTCGAGAGCTTTGGGGGAACTCCGCGTCAGCGGCGTAATCGCTCCCGGAGCCGGGAACCGCGCTACCGCAGCGGACGGCCTTCGCGATAGCCGAATTGCAGCCAGTGCTTCGCCGGGTCTATTCTCGCCTTCGCTACATTTGGATTCGCGCGCAAATAGGCGCTCCGTCAGTATGCCGCCTGCCGGATTATGCCGCATCGAGTCTCGTCATATGTAATAGCTTGAACTTGATCTAGACGGACAACACAGATGCGGCTTTACCGTCGGACACACTCCTGATTCCGCAAATGGCGCTCTTCATTCCCAACGTCCGAGCGGCTGACGATCCAACCGGAACCGAAATGGCACTTCGAACGATAGCGCGTTACGTCCTTTGAGGCCGAACACGACGCGAAACGGTCAGCCTTGTAGTTCCAATTTATATGAAGCAGAGTTTAAGCTCAAGAACGGTGGAGCGCCCGTGTAAGGCCACTGGAATGAGTTCGCGAAGATTGTCAGGCGATCAACGACGCACACTACTCGCACCGCGCGATAACAAGTGTCACATCATCGGCCGGCGGCGCGCCCGCTGGAAACGATGTTACCTCGTCTCTGATACTTTCGAACAGCTGTCCAGCGCTTTGGCCTTGCTATTTCTGTACAAACTCCGCCAGGCGCGCCTCACCGAACTCCTCGTCCCCATTCAGGCCACACGCCTCAGTTACGCCATCGCTGAATAACGCGAGCAGACCGCCACGATCTGAGCGCCAGGTTTTTGCTTCGTATGTCGCGTTCGGCAGGATGCCGAACCATGCCAGGCCGCCCAGTGTTCGCGATTGAATCACCAATTCTCCGTGCCCTGCTGCGGTTGTCATTCGTTACGCCTCTTCACTGCAACTTCCCGTACTCGGCTTTGGCTTCGCGCAGGATGGGAATATCGGGATCGGCGTCTTGCCAGAGCTTGAAGAAGTCCTGGTAGGCGGCACGCGCATGAGCCGTCTCGCTTTGGAGCGCATAGGCGCGGGCGAGGCCGAGATGTGCGAGCGCGCCAATCGGAAAGTTCAGCACAATGCCACGATGTTCAATGATCTTCTGGAACTCCGCAGCGGCTTCCTTGCCTTTGTGCGCCAGCAGGTAGGCTTGTCCGCGCAGATAGACCGGGTACATCATCCCCACGGGGAATGGTTGCGATTGCCCCAGCTCATAAGGCGCCGCCGGTTGGAGTAACTCAACAGCCTTTTCGCCATTGTTCGACTCGAGTGCAACGGCGGCCCGGATCGACGGGAGCCAGTAGCCTTGAACGATTGTGTGTAGAGGGAAGTCTTTATTGAGGCCTTCCGCGAGCTTCTGCGCTTGCGCGGCGTCTCCGGCTCGCCCCAGGGTCAGCGCCGCCAAAGTTTTGACGTCTCGTCCAGGCATGAGCGCCAGAGCCGCCGAGGCGCTTTGGCGGGCGGGACCCGCATTCCCGAACTCTGCCTCCCGTAGGGCGGCCTCGACCTGCCACAACGCTGCGGTTTCTTTGGCATCGGCGCGGAGTGCTGATTCCACAGCGCGACGCGAGAATTCCCGTGATTTCGCCAATCGCCCATAATACGCTTCGGTGTTGGCTTGCGCCGAAAGCAGCCATCCTTCCTCACCCGATCTTCCCGCGGCCCACGTCAAGTGCTGCTGCATAGACGCTTCATCATTCCGTAGGAACGCCGTGTAATACGTCCCCAGGTGGAGAAGGTAGCCGTCGATTCCACGCGCCTGCGCCTGCTCGATTGTCGACTTCGCTTCCTCCATCCGGTTGAGCGCAAGACAGCTAGCTATCCAGTTGAAAGCCCCGACTATACTATTTGGCTCCAGGCGCACAACTTCCCGAAGTTCCGAAAGGGCCTTGTCCCAGCGACCGAGCCACATGTCATTGTTCGCCACGTTGGCGTACGGAATGTAATCTCGGGGATAGCTCTGACTCCATAGCTCGTAAGCCTGGTTGGCTTTCTCCAGTTCGCCGGTGGCTAAGCTGTAGTAGAGAGCATCGATGGTGTACTTCTCCCGTTCGCTAACGTGATCGCGTAGCTCATAAGCCTTTCTCGCGTTTTCGCTCGCGAGACTCGCCTGCCCGAGGTTGAAGTAAGAAGCTGCCGCGCGGACATAGGCGAGGGCGAAGTTAGGATCGAGGCTAATGGCTCGTTTCGTGAGGGGAAGAGCGGCCGCATCGCCCTTTTGGAGCCAGGTCTTTCGCGCTAAGCTATACGCTTTCAGCGCCTCGAGCGAGGATGTCGTCGCCTCCTCTATTGGCGTGGCGAACTTCCGAACGGAGCCGAGCGATTCCCCGAGCTTGGCGCGTATGTCTGTAGATGCTTGCCCGAGCGCCTTGAGGACATTTTCCTTGCCTTGCGCCACTGCCTGCTCTTTCACCAAGGCATCGCCAGTGTCGCAGTTGATCGCATTCAATCCAATCACATATTGAGTGCCGAGCGTGGCAATAGAACCCGCCAGCACGGCCTTGGCGCCTACGCGCTGGCACACCTCGCGCGCTATCTCTCCCGTAACGGGCTGATCGGGCGCGCGGCCCATCAGGCGGAGCGTCGCTGCTATTTTTCGATCGGAGAGGATGTTCAGGAAGGGCGACTGCTCCAGTTGCACCGCAAGCGCCTGCTTAAGTGTGTCCTCAAAAACCGGGTCACCGGTGGAATTGATGAAGTCGGCGAGGACGATGGTATCTTTCTCGTTCAGCGTCGAGGTCGGGTGGCGTGTATAGAAGAAGAGGGCGGCGGCCACGACAGCGATTAGAAAACCTGCCAGCGGCACAAGCAACTTCCAGCGGACCGGGCGGCGTTGGCCGGAAGGCCGCCCCGGTGTGCTCACCTTCGGCGGTTCCAGGATTGAGGCGGCACCGGGGATTGCCGCTGATTCGCTGTCTCGCTTGAGGCGTTTGAGATCACTGCGCATCTCAGCGGCGCTCTGATAGCGGAGGTCGCGATCCTTCTCAAGAGCCTTGTTGATGATCTCTTCCATCTTCGGAGGAAGATCGGGATTGAGGCGAACGGGCGCGGTGGGCGCGCGGTTCATGATGGCCTCAAAAATAACGCCTGAGGTGTCGCCGCGGAAGGGCAACGTGCCGGTCGCCATCTCGAACAGCACGACGCCGAAAGAGAACAGGTCCGTTCGCGCATCCAATTCTCTGCCCCGGACCTGTTCTGGTGACATATAAGCTAGCGTGCCAAGCGTGCTGCCGGGGCTGGTCAGATGTTCTTCAGATATCGTCGGGCCACCCACCGTCTCGACACCCACCGGCTCCCGCCTTCGTTGGAACATTTTGGCGAGACCAAAATCCAACACTTTGGCATGCCCTCGCTTTGTGACGAAAATGTTGGCCGGCTTTATGTCGCGGTGAACAATGCCCCCGCCGTGTGCTGCATCGAGGGCGTCAGCAACATCGATGGCGATTTCCAGAAGCCGCTCCAGAGCAACCGGTCGATTGTTCACAACCTGCTTCAAGGTTGTGCCTTCCAGGTACTCCATTGCAATGAAAGCCTGACCTTCCGCTTCGCCGATATCGTGAATTGTGCAGATGTTTGGGTGGTTCAGTGCCGACGCAGCTTTGGCTTCTCGACGGAAGCGCTCGAGAGCCTGCGGATCTCTGGAGAGTTCCTCGGGAAGGAATTTAAGGGCTACGAAACGGTTGAGGCGGGTATCCTCCGCCTTGTAGACGACACCCATGCCACCTCCGCCGAGTTTCTCGAGGATGCGGTAATGCGAAATGACTTCGCCAAGCACTGTCTACCATCTTAGGCGGATGAGACTGCATACAGACACTAGGAACAATCTGTTTCCGAACGGTTCCGAATGCGACCGCGCCGGCGATGTGAAAGCGCTACTCCAGAGCAGTGTGCAGAAGCGTCATCGCGCTTCAAAGCAGCCTCTGACCGAGCGGTTTCACATGTCTGATTTGTCGCCGTTGCTGACCTATGAAATTCCACCGCGACCGGCACAACCCAAGAGACGTTGTCCGCTATACGGCAGCTTGAATACCACTGGACGATAGATCTACCGGCTACCAATCCAGTAGGAACTAGAAACAAACGGGCAAAATTCTTCGTGCTGGGCTGTCGGTTCAGGATAGCGGCAACTGAGGCGCAATCATTGCACCCTGACGAGGATCGCTTGGAATCGAGTGCGCTTGCTGATGCCGAACCGCTTGGCAGAGGCGGACTCAGTGGGAGACCGTGTTAACAGTTACGGTACCTTAATTTTTGACGAGCCGACGAGTGAATGCCGACAACATTGACCAGTACCGGGAAGCAAAAGCAACATATCAAAAACTGCATAGTCAAGCGAAGAAGGAGTTGCTGGCCCGATTTCATGAGCTTGCCAGCGGGCTGCTGCAGATTCAAAGGGAGTTGAAGGAGGACTTCGCCACAAAGGTGACGATCCCTTCGAAACCAAGGGCGGCGCGGCGGACTAAGAATACAGCGTCGGCCAAAAAAACAACGGAGTTACCGCCGAAGGGGAATGTCGTTCGGAATCCTCAGATTGCGCGAACCGAGAAGAAATTAACGATCGCCAAGCAAAAGCTGCAAGAGGTGGTGGCTTCGGGTAAGGATTCCAAACCAATAAAAGACCGAATTTACGAACTTGAGGATGAGTTGCGGCTGGCAAAAGAGAAGTAAATCTATTCTTAGCTCCGGTCACATCGAGAACCCTCACCAAGTCGACTGCTCAAAGGTGATTTCCCCGCCGGCTAACCGGAGCCTTTAGTGCGTTTTCGCTGAATCTATCCCGAGCCGAAGCGCCCCAATCCACAGCTACCGGTAGCGCGTTTTAGAGCCAATTGATACCGGAAGGACAGCGCGTATTGCAAGTAATCTGGCTAAAACGGAGTCGTTTACTTCAGGCAGGCCGGATAACCAGGTGAACCTATTATAGGTTGTAAGCTGAGCTTTTCCGGCTGGCTGCAGTCGGGAACCAGAGTGTTTTCGCTCTCAAACGGAGACTATGCCCGAATCACGCACTGCGGAAGCCCGCCAACCGATCCAATTCAAGATCACCATCGATGGCGTTCCGCTCAACGAGACCGTTCAGATCGTCTCGATCACGATCACCTCTGCGGTAAATAGGATCCCGTCGGCGCGGATCGTGGTTCTCGACGGTGACATGTCCACTCTGACGTTTCCAGTTAGCGATGGGGATTCGTTCAAGCTGGGAGCGCGGATAACCATCGAAGTAGGATACGCCGGTCATACGGAGCCCATCTTCCAGGGCGTCGTCATCCGGCACGGTTTGAAAATCGCCGTGGACCGGCCCTCGCACTTGGTGGTGGAATGCCGCGATAAGGCCCTAGCAATGATGACTTGTCGCAAAAGCAACAACTTCATTGAGATGAAAGACAGCGACGTAATCGGGAAGCTGCTGGGAAATTACGCCGGCCTTACGTCAGATGTAAGCGCAACTGAGACCCGACACAAACGACTCGTACAGCACGATTGTACTGACTGGGATTTCGTGCTGTCGCGCGCTGATGCAAACGGATTGCTGGTGCTGACGGATCAGAACAAGATCACGGTGCAGGCACCGCAAACCAACGGACCGGCGCAACTAAAAGTTGCCTATGGCACTGATCTGATTGCGTTCGACGCCGAAATCGACAGCAGCATGCAGCTGATGTCGACCGTGGGTGCCGCGGAGGCTTGGGGTACCCAAGCTCTGACAGAGCAGAGCGCGGAGCCGACCACGTTAAGCGACCAGAATGATCTGATGTCGAGCACGTTAGCTGACGTTGTCAGTCCGATTTCCTTTCGCCTGCGAATGCCGTCGCCAACGGAACAGACAGCCGAGAAGAGTCGGGCGGCTACGCGTCAGCAGGTGAAGGGAGGTTTGGCTCGGATCCGTGGCCATATGAAGTTTCCGGGCAGTGCGAAGGCAAAGATTGGCCGGCTCATCACACTGGAGGGTGTCGGGAAACGATTTAGCGGTGAGGTGTTTGTCAGCGCGGTGAATCACGAACTCGCGGATGGAATATGGACGACAGAAGTGGAATTCGGCATTTCGCGCCAGAGCTTCGCCGAACGGCAGGACTCGGAGACGCTACCGGCATCCAGGCTGATTCCCGCGATAGAGGGCCTATACCTAGGGATTGTCAAAAGACTGGACGGGGATCCGGAAGGCGCAAACAGGATTCAGGTGTCGATTCCCCAGTCAGAGGGCGAAGCGGATTGTGTGTGGTCAAGACTCGCCTGTTACTACGCGTCGGAAGGTTTTGGAGAATTTTTCCTGCCGGAGATCGGTGATGAGGTGGTTCTTGGCGATCTCAACAGTCATCCTTCGGATCCCATAATTCTGGGAAGTCTGTACAGCCGGAAGCGACAACCGCCCTATACGCCTGCAGCCCAGAACAATACGAAAGCGATCGTCACCCGAAACAATCTGCGGCTCATTTTCGACGATGAAAGAAAAGTTGTCACGATGGTGACACCGGGTAACAACAAAGTTGTGATCAGCGACGATACAAAATCGATCGCGATGACGGACCAGAATGGCAACGAAGCGCAGCTGAGCCCTGACGGCATTCTGCTACACAGCCCGCTCGATATTGTCATCCATGCGAAAGGAAAAATTGCGTTATCTGCTGGTGCTGAAGTCTCTGTCGTCGCTGAGGCCGACGTGAAAATGACAGGACTGAATATAACCAATAGCGCCGAGGTAGCGTTTACGGCTAAGGGCAGCGCGTCGGCTGAGCTTTCGGCCGCCGGCCAAACAACGGTGAAAGGCGCGCTGGTAATGATCAATTGAGGAAGGTTTGTTTGAAGCGGAAGATCGCATTGTAACGCTAACCTATGCCACCGGCAGCTCGAGTGACCGACATGCACACATGCCCGATGACTATTCCGGGAATTCCGCCCGTTCCCCACGTCGGTGGCCCGATTATCGGCCCTGGCGTGCCCACTGTTCTGATCAGCAACCTGCCGGCGGCCGTTGTTTCCGATAATTGTGTCTGCGTCGGACCGCCGGACGTGATAGTGAGGGGCTCAGCAACAGTCCTGATTGGAGGATGGCCAGCCGCCAGGATGGGGGACAACACAGCTCATGGCGGGAGCATCGTGGTGGGATGTCCGACAGTAATCGTTGGCGGATGAGCAATCTCGGATCGATTCCGGGTTGTCGACTCGAAATTGAGCCTTGTCGAGGGTCTAAGTCTCGAAAAATCGGCGAGGTACGATCAGTATTTTTCGCGACCTTGCGGCGCTCGGCGATTCCGAATGTACGCGATGCCGTTAGACATCCATGTGGCGACACATCAGCAGTGGGAACCGGAAAGCCAACGTGTATGAGCTGTTGCTCGCGGGGTCGCGAAGAAACTCTTCTTCCACGTCGGACACTCTCTCCCTGTGCCACTGAGCAATTCTTCCCACGTCGAAGCTTCCAACGTACTCGCCCCGGTCCAGCCACATGGACTGACGCCCCTGCCGGAAACGTGTGCGCCCAGCCATCGGACAGTGCGAGTATCGCCGTGAGAAGCGGTTCGGATGCGCCGCGGTAATCAACCAAACACCACCCTCGCCACTTTTGAAGCGGGCCAAGTTTTATTTCGATGAATACATCGGAGCGAGCAGAAGGATATACCAGAGCTTGCGCCCCCTGGACACGCAGGAAAGCTGCGAGCGCCAGGATGATTCCGCCGAGAACCCGCGGTTCATCGAAACGGTCTCACCTGTCACTCAGATATACTTGATCCAAATTCCGTTGAGAAGCAACAATGAGTCGAAATCTACAAAGCTGAACATTAAACGCCTGATGCTCGGAGGATTGGTAGCCGGCTTGTTAATAAACGCGGTTGAATACCTCGTCCATGGCGTGATCCTCGATCCTCAATGGACGTCCGCTTTCGCCGCTCTCGGGAAGACCCCTACAGGGTGGACAACCTACATCCCATCCAACTTTCTGGTCGGGATCTTTGGAGTCTGGATTTATTGGCGGTTGCGGCCGAACCGCGGGCCAGGTCCAAAGACCGCACTCCGTAGCGCTCTTTTCATATGGCTCGTCTTCTGGGTGATCCCCATGCTGGCTCTGCAGCCGATGAATCTTTTTCCAAACGCGCTTCTATTTGCCACGATCTTCGCCGGCTTGTTGGACAGCGTTCCGGCCGTCCTGCTCGGCGCCTGGATCTATCGGCCGTGACTCACACAGCGGCCAGGCCACCCAGGTGAAAGCCATCGTTATCGGTGGCGGAATCGGTGGGTTGACGGTCGCGATCGCGTTGAGCAAAGTTGGGATAGACGCTCAGGTATATGAGCGCGCACCGGTTCTGCGGGAGGTGGGCGCGGGAATCGCACTCTCCGGCAACGCCTTGCGTGTACTGGACGGACTTGGACTCGGAACCGCTGTTCGTTCGCAGAGCATCGAGGGAATCCAGGGGGGCCTTAGAAACATCAAGGGCAATATTCTGTTCGCGATTCCGGCGGACGAATTCACCCGGCAACTGGGCGCGGTTGCCGTACTGCACCGTGCGGAACTGCTGGCCTTGCTGACGCAACAGGTCGATCCCGGGCGGATCCATTTAGGAAGGGAATTTGTTGGTTTCGAGCAGGATAACAAGGGAGTGACGGCGCGGTTTGAGAACGGCGAAACCGCACAAGGACACTTGCTCGTCGGGGCTGATGGAGTGAAGAGTGCAGTTCGCACACAATTGATCGGCGAGCGACCGCCTCGCTACGCGGGCTACACAGCATGGAGAACTGTGGTCGAATCGGATCACAGTCGGAATCTCAATATTATAGAAACCTGGGGACGGGGCCGTCGGTTCGGGATCGTCCCGATGAGCCGCGGACGGATCTATTGGTTTGCTACCAACAATGCGCCGGAGGGGGAGCGCGACCCGGCAGGGGGGGCCAAGCAGATTCTGTCGAATTTATTCCGAGGATGGCATGAGCCGATCGAAGCTCTGATCGAGGCTGCGAATGAAGATTCAATTCTTCGTAATGACATCTACGACCTGGACCCATTGCAGCGCTGGGTGCATGATCGGGTAGCGCTGCTGGGTGATGCTGCCCACCCTATGACGCCCAATCTGGGACAAGGAGCATGCCAGGCGATCGAAGATGCAGTCGTTTTGGCTGCGTGTCTGTGCAGGAGTGAGCGCGTCGATTCTGCCTTGGTTGAATACCAGCGACGGCGGGTTCCTCGAGCATCGGAATTCGTGCTGCGTTCGCGATCGCTCGGCTCCGTCGCTCAGTGCAACAATCCTGTCCTCTGTTGGATGCGCGATACGGCGACCCGACTCACTCCCAGGTGGGTCGCGGCGCGTCAACTCAAATCGCCGCTCGGTTTTGACATATTAACTCCGTCTGAGAGAATGCTATTTCAGAACAGCTCCATGATGGAGCATCCTGACCGAGCTCTCTAGGTCAATCCACGTGGACGTGTAGTCGGCATCTCGCGGAATGGCGACTTGCCGCCAGCACCAGAAGGGATCGTCGCGTTACGCGGCCAAATGTGGATTACTTCCGAATGGGCGTAACACCGTCGGAACTGCGGCCGGCCCCATAACACGGCAGCCTATGGCTGAATCAAGGTGGTCTGTAGGGCCACGGTTTGCCAGCGGCCGCCTTCCTTCCAATACACGCGGGTAAACCGGTAATCACCACTGTAATCTTTGCCATTCTCTTGGCCCTTTTGGTTTGAACGACCGGTCACGATGGCAGTGCTTCCGTAAACGCGAACGTTCAGCTCAGAGACTTCGCGTGAATCATAGTGAAACGATCCGGATTTGAAACCCTGGACAATCTCTGCCTTCGTGCGGAGCTCGCCGCGCAGCGTAATGAACGTGTAGTCGTCAGCCGTCATGCGTTCCAGCGCCGCGGCATCCCCGTGGACGATGGCCTTGTTGCGTTCCCGTTCGATTTGCAGAATCTCGTCTTTTGCCTTTGTATCGGATGAGCCGGCCGACGGTCTCTGAGCACCGACAGATGTTACGAACATAAGGACTGCTGATGCAGAGATTATCAGCGGTTTCATTCATCCCCTTCTTTGCACAGACATGTAATGGGAGGAGTATACCCAAAATGCGCACTTGCCTGCTTATTCTGGATCGATGGTCGCTGGCCGGAAGCAATCCACATGAGCGAGAATCGGCGTGCCGTACATTGGTCCGAAAGTTGGCCATTCCGACTTCGGTGTCAGGATACTCGAAGGTTCGTCGTTGTCACGCCATCTAATAGGCACGACTTCTTTTGACATTCTGAATTTGCAGGGTCAAGTCTTGGCTAATGTACCCAAGTAAAACGCGTCCGCTGGCGTTTTTCCACGCGGCATAATCCGGCAGGCGGCATGATCCCGGTCATGCCGCTATCGGCATGACGGGCAAAACCGAACAGCGGAAACTCAACGGCCGGTACGCGCAAAGCATGCACAGCGGAACTCATTGCGCTAAACCGCCTTCTTCAAGCTTCCAAGCTTCTATTGACTCAGCCATTCTCTCATTCAGCCTTGGTATGCCGAATGGCATACCGAGCCGCTACACCTTTTGGCAGTCGCTAAGCGGTCATGCGCGCGCTCATAGTCGAGATGTGGATACTGCACGGTGAGAGATTATGAGCACAGATTCGCCATCCGCCGCTGAACCCGGCCGCCCGCCACAGGATCCGCCGGTGCGCAAATCGCAAGCGGCGCATTTTCGCCGGCACTGGGCCATCTGGGGCGCCGTTCTATGCCTTCTGTTTGGCGCCGGATTTCTGCTTTCTCAGCGATCATCGCCGCCCTCGGCTAAAGGAAAAAAAGGCAAGAACGCCGGCGGCGGAGCCATTCCGGTCGCGGTAGAGCAGGTCGCGCGCGGCGATATTGGCGTCTATATCAGCGGGCTCGGTACAGTCACTCCCGTCTACACGGTAACAGTCACCAGCCGCGTAGTCGGCCAGCTCATTGCGGTTAATTATCGGGAAGGACAGATTGTCCACAAGGGCGATTTGCTGGCGGTGATCGATCCGCGGCCCTACCAGGCCGTGCTCACGCAGGCGCAAGGCCAGCTCGCCCGTGACCAGGCGCTGCTGAAAAACGCCTACATCGATCTCGATCGATACAAGATGGTTTACCAGCAGCACGCCATCCCGGAACAGCAGCTCGCCACGCAACAGGCAACCGTCGAACAGGACGAGGGAACCGTGAAGGTCGATCAGGGAACCCTTGAGGCCGCGAAAGTAAACGTCGAATACACAAGAATAACCGCTCCCATCGACGGCCGCATCGGCTTGCGGCAGGTAGATCCCGGAAACATTGTGCAGGCCAACGGCACGGCTGCGCTGTTGACCATCACCCAAATTCAGCCCATCACGGTCATCTTCGCCATGGCCGAGGACTATCTCTCGGAAGTGATCGGCGAGATGCGCCTCGGTCACAAATTACGCGTCGATGCGCTCGACCGAGCCAATCAGTCTGAGATCGCTCAGGGAACTGTGCTGACAATCGACAATCAGGTCGATACCACCACCGGCACCGTCAAGGTGCGCGCCACCTTCGCTAATCGCGATTTCCGGCTTTTCCCCAACGAATTCGTCAATGCCAGGCTGCTCGTAAGAACCCTTCGCAACGTAAACCTGATCCCGACGGCGGCCATCCAGCGCAACAACGATGTCGCCTTTGTCTACGTCGTGAACCCCTCCACCAAAACCGTGCAATCGCGGAACATCAAGATCGCCACCACCGACGGCGACACGGCGGCCGTAACCGGTGTTACGGCCGGCGAAACTCTCGTAATTGACGGCTTCGACCGCTTGCAGGATGGCGCGACGGTGGTCGTCCGAAAGCCCACTACGCCGGTGAATGAAGAACCAAACCCGGGTGCGAGTGAAGCCGGCGGCGAGCAGGGGCAGCCGGGCAGCGGCGCTCCGCGCACCAACACGAACGCGCCCAGCCAGCAGCAGACTGCACCCAAATGAATCCCTCCCGGCCCTTCATTCTGCGGCCCATTGCCACGTCGCTGCTCATGGCGGCGATTCTCCTTGCCGGCATCGTTGCCTACAACCAACTGCCCGTCTCCGCATTGCCGGAAGTCGATTATCCGGTCATGCAGATCGTGACGTTTTACCCCGGCGCCAGTCCTAGCGTGGTCGCCTCAGCCGTCACTGCGCCTCTCGAACGGCAGCTCGGCGAAGTGCCCGGGCTGAATCAGATGCTGTCGACCAGTTCGCAGGGCGCTTCCATCATCACCTTGCAGTTTGTCCTCAGCTTGAACATAGATGTCGCTGAGCAGGAAGTGCAGGCCGCCATTAACGCCGCGCAGACCTTCCTACCGGCTGACCTGCCCTTGCCCCCGATTTACAGCAAAACGAATCCTGCGGACGCTCCCATCATGACGCTCGCCTTGACGTCGAAATCTATGGCCCTACAGCAGGTCGAAGATTACGCGGACACCCGTCTCGCGCAGAAAATTTCGCAATTATCGGGCGTCGGAGCAGTTACCATCAGCGGCGGCCAAAAGCCTGCCGTTCGAATTCAGGCGAACCCCACTCAGCTCGCCTCTTACGGGCTCAACCTGGAAGATCTGCGCACGGCCATTACCGCCACCAGTCTCGATCAGGCGAAGGGCAGCTTCGACGGCCCTCGATTGGCGTATCAGATTGGCGCTAACGATCAGCTCCTCACTGCCGCCGAATACAACCAGGTAATCGTCGCTTATAGAAACGGCGCGCCGGTAATGCTCAAGGATGTAGCCACTGTCGTTGACGGCATTGAAAACGAAAGGCAGGCTGCCTGGAAGAATCAAATACCCGCTGTGATCGTAAATATCCAGCGGCAGCCCGGCGCCAACATCATCCAGGTCGTCGACCGTGTCAAAGCGCTCCTTCCCAAGCTGCGCGCAACCATCCCCTCCGCCATCGATGTTTCCGCTCTAACGGATAGAACTATCACCGTCCGCTCTTCCGTTTCCGATGTGGAATTCGAGCTGATTCTCTGCATCGCGCTGGTCGTGATGGTCATTTTCGTCTTCTTGCGAAATATTCCCGCGACGTTCATTCCCAGCGTCGCCGTTCCGCTGTCGCTCGTGGGCACGTTCGGAGTGATGTACCTGCTCGGATACAGCCTGAATAATTTGACGCTGATGGCCCTCACCATCTCCACCGGATTTGTAGTGGACGACGCCATCGTGATGATTGAAAACATCACGCGCTACGTGGAGGAAGGCGAGGCTCCGCTTGCGGCAGCTCTGAAAGGAGCGGAGCAGATTGGCTTCACCATCATGTCGCTGACCGTCTCGCTCATCGCGGTTCTCATACCGCTGCTCTTCATGGGCGACATCACGGGCCGGCTGTTCCGCGAGTTCGCCATAACGCTTGCCGTGACCATCATCGTCTCGGCCGTTGTGTCCCTGACGCTCACGCCCATGCTGTGCGCCAGGCTGTTGCGTCACAAGCCGGAAGCGCAGCAAGGCCGCTTCTATAAAGCCTCTGAACGAATGTTCCAGCGCATCATCGCGTTTTACGGCACGACGCTGGAATGGGTCCTGGAGCATCGCAACCTGACACTCGCCGTGGCCGCCGCCACGCTGGGCCTCACCATTTTTCTTTACCTCGTGATCCCGAAAGGATTTTTCCCGGTTCAGGATACCGGCGAGATCCAGGGTGTCTCGGAAGCCGATCAAAGTATCTCGTTCTCTGAAATGTCGAAGCTGCAGCAGCGCCTCGCCGCCCTCATTCTGAAAGATCCTGCGGTGGACAGCCTTTCCTCCTTTATCGGGGTCGATGCTACGAACACCACCCTGAACAGCGGCCGCATTCAGATCAATTTGAAGCCCCTTGAACAACGCCGCATCAGTGCTTCGGATGTAATTCGGCGTCTCCAGCCCGAACTCACCAAGGTGAACGGCATCGTCCTATACATGCAGCCCGTGCAGGATCTCACCGTCGAAGACATCGTCAGCCGGACCGAATACCAATACAGCATCGAAGACCCGGACCCTAACGAGCTTGCCACGTACGCCGCGCAGTTTGTCGATAAGCTCAAAACTCTTCCTCAGCTCGCCGATGTCGCAAGCGACCTGCAGACGCACGGTCTAGCCACCTCCCTCGCCCTGGACCGCGAAACGGCGATGCGCGTCGGCATCACCGCCCAAAGCATCGACAATACGCTCTATGATTCCTTTGGCCAGCGCCAGGTATCCACGCTCTTTACGCAGTTGAACCAGTATCACGTGATCCTGGAAGTGCAACCTCAATTCCAGACACATCCCAGAAACTTACAGGACATCTACATCCGGTCTTCCGGGGGCTCCCCGGTGCCTCTTAGCGCATTCACGCACACGTCGAGCTCGTCCCTGCCCATTCTGATTAGTCATATCGGGCAATTCCCCGCCACCACCATATCGTTCAATCTCGCCCCGCGCGCCGCGCTCGGGGAAGCCGTTAATGCCATCCGAAAAGTGGAGCAGGAATTCCCGCCGCCCGCCGCCATGCAGACCTCGTTCCAAGGCACCGCGCAGGCCTTTATCGCTTCTTTGACGAACGAATCGCTCCTGATTCTGGCCGCGCTCGTCACTGTCTACATTGTGCTGGGCGTTCTCTATGAAAGCTACATTCATCCCATCACGATTCTTTCCACGCTTCCTTCCGCCGGAGTGGGCGCCATCCTCGCGCTCCTGATTTGCCGCTCCGAGCTGACCGTCGTCGCCATCATCGGCATCGTGCTTCTCATCGGAATTGTGCAAAAAAACGCGATTATGATGATCGATTTCGCGCTCGATGCCGAGCGTCAGGAAGGCAAGCCCCCGCTGGAGGCCATTTTCCAGGCGGCCCTCCTTCGCTTCCGCCCCATCCTGATGACCACCATGGCCGCGATGCTCGGGGCCGTGCCTCTGGCCTTCGGTCGCGGCGTGGGATCGGAGCTCCGCCGCCCGCTTGGGATCACCATCATTGGCGGCTTGATCTTCAGCCAGCTTCTGACCCTCTATACAACGCCCGTCATCTATCTGTTCTTCGATCGCTTGGCCTCCAAAGTCGGCGCGTTTCGCAATCGAAAGTCCGGCCCCGCGCCCGGCATGCAGCCCGCTCCGGCGAGTGGAGATTAATTTGTGAGCCTCTCTTCCCCATTCATCAAGCGTCCCGTCGCCACAACTCTCTTGACCGCCGCTGTGGCGCTCTCCGGAGCCGTGGCATTTCGCCTTCTCCCTGTTTCGCCGCTCCCTCAGGTGGATTTTCCAACCGTCTCCGTCTCGGCGGGACTTCCAGGCGCCAGTCCGGAAATCATGGCCTCTTCCGTCGCTACTCCGCTCGAACGGCAGTTCGGCCGAATCGCCGGGGTGACCGAAATGACCTCCACCAGCACGATCGGGCAAACCAGCGTCACTCTGCAATTCGATCTGGGCCGCAACATCGACGCCGCCGCTCGGGACGTCGAAGCCGCTATCAATGCGGCGCGCGGATATCTTCCGGCCGATCTGCCCGGCAACCCGACCTATCGGAAGGTGAATCCCGCCGATTCGCCCATCATGATCATCGCCCTCACCTCCGACAAGCTGCCCACCAGCGCTCTTTACGACACGGCCTCCTCCATTCTCATGCAGAGAATTTCCCAAATTCGAGGCGTGGGGCAGGTGGTCGTCGGAGGAAGCTCCGCTCCGGCTGTGCGCATCGATGTCAATCCCACTCAGATCAACAGCTACGGCTTGACCCTCGATAACATCCGCGCGGCCGTCTCCGCTCAAACCGCGAACATCGCCAAAGGCGTCTTTTCCGATGCAAGAAGGATCTGGATGATCGACGCCAATGACCAGTTGATGCTCGCTAAGGACTATGCGCCCATCATCATCGACTACCGCAGCGGCGCGGGCGTAAAGCTGTCCCAAATTGCCAATGTGACCGATTCGGTGCAGACCCTTCGATCTCTGGGGCTCGCTAATGGGAAACGCTCTGCTTTGCTGATCATCTTTCGCCAGCCTGGCGCGAACATCATCGCTACGGTCGATAGCATTCGAGCCGCTCTGCCACAGTTGCACGCCTCCATCAACCGCGCCATCGACATGACCATCACTCTCGATCAGACCGTCACCATTCGAGCCTCCGTCAAGGATGTCGAACGAACCCTGCTCATTTCCATTTCTCTGGTCGTCATGGTGGTCTTTCTGTTTCTTCGCGATATCCGCTCCACGTTGATCCCCAGTGTCGCGGTCCCGGTCTCGCTGATTGGCACATGCGGCGTGATGTACCTGCTCGGTTTCAGCATCGACAATCTCTCGCTGATGGCCTTGACCATCTCCACGGGCTTTGTCGTCGATGATGCCATCGTCGTTCTGGAGAACATTACGCGTTACCGCGAAAAAGGCATGGGGGCCATGCAGGCGGCTCTGAAAGGCGCCTCCGAGATCGGCTCTACGGTTCTCTCCATCAGCATCTCGCTCGTCGCCGTGTTTATTCCCATCTTGATGATGGGCGGCATCGTCGGCCGGCTGTTTCGCGAGTTCGCCGTCACCCTCTCCGTTACGATTCTCGTCTCCCTTGCCATATCTCTAACTGCTACCCCCATGATGTGCTCCCGCCTGTTGAGCGACGACAAAGGTCACGGCAAGCTTTATCAGGCAAGCGAGAAATTCTTTGCGTTCATTCTCAAGGTCTATGAACACACCTTGGCCTGGGTGCTGCGGAATTCCGCCCTTACCCTCCTCATCGCCATCGTGACGTTGGCTTTAAACGTGTATCTATATGTAGTCGTTCCGAAAGGTTTTTTCCCTCAGCAGGACACGGGCCGCCTCAACGGGAGTTTCCTCGCCGATCAGAGTACGTCCTTCCAGGCCATGCAACAGAAAATTGTCCAACTGGCCAAAATTGTTCAGGAAGACCCCGCCATCGACACTGTGCAGGCGTTTACAGGCGGTGGAGGCGGCACAACTACCAACACGGGACGAGGTTTCTTCGCCCTCAAACCTCTCAATCAGCGGAAGGCTTCAGCCGACGAAATCATCAATCGCTTGCGGCCCAGGCTGGCCGCCGTGCCTGGCGTCACCCTCTTTCTGCAAGCCTCCCAGGACGTCCGCATCGGCGGTCGTCGAAGCGCTGCTGAATATCAATACACACTGCAAAGCGACAACTTGGCTGAGCTTACTCATTGGGCCCCCATCCTCGCCAACCTGATGAAGAAAATGCCGGAGTTGACGGACGTAAATAGTGATCAGCAGAACAATGGCCTCGAAGCGAACCTTGTCATTGATCGGGGTACTGCGTCAAGGCTTGGAATAACTCCCCTCACCATCGACAACATCTTGTACGATGCTTTCGGCGAGCGCGAAATTGCCAAGACCTACACCTCGATCAACCAGTATTTCGTGATCATGGAGGTTGACCCCGTCTTCTGGCAAAATCCCGAGGGCTTGAAAAAAATCTATGTCAATTCCTCCGATGGCAGGCCCGTTCCGCTCGCCACGTTCACGCACTTCCAACCCTCCACCGCAGCGCTCGCCGTAAACCACTCCGGCATCTTTCCCTCGGTGACTATTTCCTTTAATCTGTCCCCGAACATCGCGTTGGGCACCGCGGTCTCGGCTATCAACGCCGTTGAAACCAGCGCCGGAATGCCGACCACCATCAGTGGAAATTTCACCGGCACCGCGCAGGCCTTCCAATCCTCGCTCGAAAACGAGCCCATGCTCATTGCGGCGGCGCTCGCCACCGTCTATATCGTGCTCGGCATTTTATATGAGAGCCTCATTCATCCGATCACGATTCTTTCCACCCTCCCGTCCGCCGGGGTCGGGGCAATTCTCGCTCTGTTAATCACCCATACCGAGCTCAGCGTCATCGCGCTGATCGGCATCATTCTGCTAATCGGCATCGTAAAGAAAAACGCCATCATGATGATCGATTTCGCGCTCGAGGTGGAGCGTCGTGACAACAAAACACCGAAAGAGGCCATCTTTGAAGCCTGCCTGCTCCGCTTCCGCCCCATCATGATGACCACCATGGCCGCGCTCCTGGGCGGATTGCCGCTGGCCCTCGGTACCGGCACGGGCTCCGAGCTGAGGCGCCCGCTCGGCATAACGATTGTGGGCGGATTGATTTTCAGCCAGGCGCTGACTCTGTTTACAACCCCGGTCATTTATCTCTACATGGACCGCTTTAGCTTGTGGCTGGGAAGGTCCCGTCACGGCGGTCTGCCGCAAGCTCCCGCCGAAGCGGCCGGTCCGGCAAGTTAGGAACGGCAAATGGAAGCCAACTACACCATCAGAACCGAGCCGCATCCGGCCGAACGCACCGTCACACTTCTTCTGGACGGCAAATTCGGCGAGGATGCGCTCGCCGAGCTGAATCAATCTATCTCCGCCGCGCGAGATTCGCACCAACTCATTTATGTGGACCTCAGCGAAGTCACATTGGTCGATCGAAAAGTCGTCGAATTTTTTTCAGAGCATGCGGTTCACAACGTAAAGCTGATTAATTGCCCCATTTATCTTCGCCGTTGGATTGCGCAGGTGAGCGATGAAGCCGAGAGATAAACACCGCGAGGTTCGCATGAAACTCGAGAGCGCGCCGCCCAAACTTTTCGGAGCCGTCATCGTTCTGCTGCTGCTCGTGGCCTGCAATCCCGCTCCCAAATATGCAAAGCCTCCCGCTCAGACGCCGAGCGCCTTTAAGGAAGCTGTTCCCCGCGAGTACAAGGAAGGAGTCGGATGGAAAATTGCCCAGCCCGGCGATGACCGGGTTCGCGGCAACTGGTGGGAGCTGTACAACGATCCTGCGCTGAACGCGCTTGAAGAGCAAGTCCGGATTTCGAACTACACCGTCGCCATCTCGGAAGCCAATTTTCACCTGGCGCGGTCGCTCGTCGTGTCCGCCCGGGCCGCTCTGTTCCCCACCATCAGCGCTGCGCCATCGTATTCGAACTCGCGGCTGTCGCAAACGGCTCGGACCACCACTGTTGGGTCGTCGCCGGGCGGCGGCACATCCACTTCATCCGGCACGACAACCTTAATCAACACCTTCTCGTTTCCGCTCGACGCCTCTTACACAATCGATTTTTGGCACAGAATCCGCAATACGATCGCCGCGAATGCCTTTCAGGCTCAGGCTAGCGCCGCCGATGTGGCCACCGCCCTGCTCAGCACGCAGTCCGAACTCGCGCAAGACTATTTTCAGGTTCGGGCGCTTGATGCGCAGCGCGCCATCCTGCACGATACAGTTGCTAACTACCGTCAGACTCTCGAGCTGACGATGACCCGTTTCCGCGCCGGCATAGCTTCCGATGAAGACGTATCGCAGGCGCAAACGCAACTCGATACGGCCATCGCGCAAGAGACGGACCTCGGCGTCGCCCGAGCGAACTTCGAGCATGCCATTGCAGCCCTCATCGGAAAGCCGCCCGCAAATTTCGCTCTGCCTGTAGCTCCGTTTACCGACAACCCTCCTCCCATTCCTCTTGCAATTCCGTCCGAGTTACTGGAGCGCCGGCCGGATATCGCCGCCGCGGAACGCCAGGTGGCGGCAGCCAATGCCCAGATTGGAGTAGCTAGAGCCGCTTACTATCCGAATCTGACCTTGAGTGCGGCCGGTGGGTTTCAAACCGCTCATTTCACCCAATGGTTCGATTGGCCAAGCCGTTTCTGGTCGTTAGGTCCCACGCTTGCCGAAACGCTGTATGAAGGCGGAGCCAGACGCGCTCTGAACGAACAGGCCCAGGCTTCCTACGACAGCACCGTTGCTAATTACAGACAAACCGTACTCGCAGCCTTCCACACGGTTGAGGACAACGTGTCTGCTTTGCGCATTCTGTCGCAGGAGATCGGAGAACAGCGCACCGCGGTGAATTCAGCAAATCACCTTCTCGAACTGTCCATGACTCGTTATCGAGGCGGTGTCGATAGCTATCTCAATGTCATTACCGCTCAAAACGCCGTTCTGATAAACCGCGAAACCGAACTCCAGATCCAGCTTCGTCAGATGACGGCGAGCGTATCGCTCATCGTCGCCCTCGGCGGAGGTTGGGACGCCGCTCAACTTCCCAACATGCATCAATTAACTGCCAAACAACCGAGGAGTACCGTACCGGGTCCCGCTCCCGGCGTCGCATCTCCGCCCATGGCTGCTCCTAATCCGCCGCCTCTCGCCCCGGCATCGGGAGCTCCGGGCGCTGCCGCTCGTGACCGGTAGATCACTCCGATACACTCGTCTCGTATGGACAGCAAACAGTCGGTGGCGCTTCGGCTTCAGCTTGTGGACGCCATGCGCGGACATCAGGCGCATATCGATTTCGATTCGGCGGTGAAGGACTTTCCGGTTGAAGCTCGCAGCGCAAAACCCGCGGGCGCTCCGCATTCGGCCTGGCAGCTGCTCGAGCACATGCGCATCGCGCAAAACGACATCCTCGAATTCTCGCGCAACCCGAAACACAAATCGCCGGATTGGCCCGAAAGTTACTGGCCCGGCTCCGACGCCCCGCCCGGCCTGAAGGCCTGGGAACAGAGCGTCAAGGCCTTTCAAAAAGATGCCCGCGACTTCAACCAGCTTGTCCAGGACCTCCAATCCGATCTGTTTCAACCCTTCGAGCACGGCGACGGCCAGACTTTACTGCGCGAAGCGCTGCTGGTAGCCGCGCATAATTCCTACCATCTGGGCCAGCTCGTTTTTCTCAAGAAAATGCTCAGCAACGGATCAGTCTAAGAGCCGCTTTTGCATCCCGAAACCATTCTGTCCTATAATCTGTTTTAGTCTTTTGGTTTTATGTCCCTCCTTCTCCAGGGCGGAATTCTCATTAGCGTGGCCATTACCGGCCCCGCCTGAGACCTCTTGCACGGGTAGATTCTGAGGCCACCGGCGGGGAAATCCAACCGGTGGCCTTTTGTTTTAAGGGAAAAATACTACAAGGTACGAAAAAGTGGCTCTATGAAGATTTTTACGTTCGATACCACGCTGCGCGACGGCAGTCAGGGCGAGTCCGTTGGGTTCTCCGTTGATGACAAACTGGCGGTCGCCGGAAAGCTCGATGAGTTGGGAATCGATTACATCGAAGGCGGCTGGCCGGGCTCCAATCCGAAGGACCAGGAATTCTTCGAACGCGCGAAAAGCTTGAACCTGGGCCATGCCAAGCTGACCGCCTTCGGCGCAACCCGCTTCGCCAAGAATCCCGTGGAGAAAGATTCCAACGTCGCCGCCTTGCTGGCCGCCGAAACTCCGGTCGTCTCCATCTTCGGCAAGTCCTGGGATTTTCACGTCGAGCGGGCGCTCGGCATCAGTGAGGATGAAAATCTCAAAATCATCGCCGACACCGTCTCATTCCTCAAAGCGCACGGGCGCGAGGTCGTCTACGATGCCGAACATTTCTTCGACGGCTACAACGCCAATCCCGCTTTTGCCCTGCGCACTCTCGAAGCGGCAAAAAAGGCCGGAGCGAACGTCCTCTGCCTGTGCGATACCAACGGGGGAACTCTGCCCGCCCGTTTGGTCGAGATTATTCAGGATGTTCGCAGCGGTTTTGACGGCATCCTCGGCATCCACTGCCATAACGATTGCGAGCTCGCGGTCGCCAACACGCTGCTCGCCGTCGAAGCCGGCGCGACGCACGTCCAGGGATGTATCAACGGATATGGCGAGCGCTGCGGCAACGCCAACCTTTGCTCCATCCTCGCTAACCTCGAGCTCAAACTCGGGCACACGACCATCGGCCCCGCGAATCTCAAAAATCTGACCGCCGTGGCGCGCTTCGTGGCGGATCTGGCGAATCTGCCCGTCCGTCGTGAGCAGCCCTTTGTCGGCAGCAGCGCCTTCGCCCACAAGGGCGGCATCCACGTGAGCGCGGTGCTCAAGGATTCGGCCACCTACGAGCACATCAAGCCGGAAATGGTCGGCAATCGTCAGCGCGTCCTGTTGAGCGATCTTTCCGGCCGCGGCAACATCGCCTACAAACTCAAGCAGCTCGGGTTCAAGGACGAACACCTCGCCGATCCCGCGCGTCGCGAGCTCCTGCAGCGCATCAAAGTAATGGAACACGAGGGCTACGATTTCGAAACCGCCGAGGGCACCTTTGAACTGCTGGTACGCGAAGCGGCGCATCCTGAGTTTCATCCGTTTGTTGTGGTCGGCTACGAGGTGACAACCAGGCTCGAAAGCGAGACCTCCAACAAGCTCCGCGGCAATGAGGACACCGTTACGGAAGCCAGCGTCACCCTGCGGGTGGACGATTCGGTCCATTCTCATACCGCCATCGGCCAAGGCCCCGTGCACGCGCTCGACATCTGCCTGCGGCAATGCCTGGCATCGGTCTATCCTGCTATCACCAGCGTCCGTTTGACCGACTACAAAGTTCGCGTTCTTGACGGCAAAGGAGGTACCGAGTCCAAGGTTCGGGTGCTGGTGGAGTGGACTGACCATCGCAAAACCTGGGCCACCGTCGGCATCTCGAACAACGTCATCGACGCGAGTTGGCGGGCCCTGGTCGATGCTCTGCGCCTCGAATTGATGCGCCTCCTGGACAAAGAGCCCGGGGAGCACATCACACGCGATTACAGTTGGGCGGTGTGAGGGAGGGGCCGCGGTACACCCTGGTCCGCAACGCGTAGTTGAACTTCTCTCACCTGCAACGGAAATCCGCTCATTGTCTCTTAAGAATCACTCGTGGCCTGCGCGTAAAGACTGCCGGAATGCGCGACATTCCGATGTAGCCGGTGTTACTAAAGAATGGGGCGGCAGAAATTTGCCGCGCAGATTTGGAACTCGCCGGGGCCGTTTCGATCGGGGGTGCCGGGCCTGACGATGCTCCCTTCTGCCAATCCATAAAGGAGGCGCAGAAATGGCGACGCCTTTCACCGTAAATCTCTCCATCAACGGAGGGAAGTCGCAACCGGTTACCGTGGCCGACGGAACCGAGCCGTTACTTTACGTCCTGCGAAACCAGCTTGGCCTGCACGGCCCCAAGTACGGGTGCGGCGTCGCACAATGCGGCGCCTGCACGGTTCATGTGAACGGCGCCATCACCCGCTCTTGCATCACGCAAATGAAAATGCTTTCCGATGGCGCTGAAGTGACCACTTTGGATGGCTTGGTAGCGGACTATCCATCGCCTCGCACCCTTTACGGTGAGGCTTTGCAACAGGCGTTTGTCGATCACCAGGCGGCACAGTGCGGCTATTGCGCGAATGCCATGATTATGGGAGCCGCCGGTTGGTTAGAGACGCGCAATGCTGCAGGCAACACCAGCGTCCCCAGCGACCGTGAAGTCCAGGATTTCCTATCCGGCGTGGGCGAAAGCTCGGGGTACGTCTATCTCTGCCGATGTGGGACTCATCTACGCATCATCCGTGCCATCCAGCAAGCCGCGAAGGAGGTTCGGTGATGCAGACCAACAGACTTTCTCGCCGCCAATTTTTCGCTGCTCTCGGCAAAAGCTCCCTCGTCGTCGGATTCAGCTTCGCGTCGCGCGAGTGCCTGACAGCTCAGGCGGCGGCCGAAGCCCAACAATCGTCTTTGGCAGTCGATTCGTGGCTTGCCCTCGCCGGCGGAAATCGCATCATCATCTACAGCGGCAAGGTAGAACTGGGCACGGGCGTGCAAACTGCGCTGATGCAGATCGTCGCCGAAGAGCTGGATGTTTCTCTGCAACAAGTGACATTCATTCAGGGAGACACATCCCTGACTCCCGGAGATAAGAGCTATACGGCGGGCAGCAAGACGATTCAAACCGAGGGAGCGTCTCTTCGTTTGGCGGCGGCTTCGGCTCTTCAGGCGCTCCTCAATCTCGCTGCGGCACGGCTCGGCGTACCGCCCGATCAGTTGGAAGCACGCGGCGGCTACATCGGAATTGGCCCGCAGCTGGATCGAAAAGTTTCTTATGACGAACTGATCAAAAATCAGCAGATCCAGCTTGCCCTCAACCCGAGTGCTCCCGTGAAAGATCCGAGCGCCTATACGGTGGTCGGGAAGCCGCTGAGGCGCGTCGATATTCCGGACAAATTCACCGGGCGTTTCACCTACATTCAAGACCTGGTCGTACCGGGCATGCTCCACGGACGGGTCATTCATCCGTCGAGCCGGAATACGACTTTTGAAAGCCTTGATCCAGCTTCCTTAGCAGCTGTCCAGAGCATCCCTGGTTTTCTGCAGGTCGTGCAGCAGGGCAATTTCGTCGGCGTTGTTGCTACGGATGAATGGGCGGCCATCAGCGCCGCGCAAACGCTGAAGGTCAACTGGACCAACTTTGCTTTTCTCCCCTTCGGGCCCTGGTCGCCACCCTTGGCGGCAACGCTGATGAATCCGGCAAATATCTACCAGACCGATAACGAAGACGTTGTCGGGAACGTTGCTGCCGCTTTCGCCGCCCCGGGTGTTACGGCCACTCTCCACTCGCAGTATTTCACCCCCTATCAAATGCACGGTGCGATGGGACCCTCCTGCGCAATCGCGAATTTCGCCGCGCAGCCGGATGCTTCGGGTATACAGGTAACGGTCTGGTGCGGCAGCCAGGGAGTCTATCCTCTGCAAGCAGCCCTGGCCCAGATGGTGGATCTGCCCGCTGCCGCTGTCCACGTCATTTACGTCGAGGCCGCCGGCTGTTATGGACACAACGGCGCTGACGACGTCGCGGCCGATGCACTGCTGCTCTCACGGGCCGTCGGTCAACCTGTCCGCGTCCAGTGGATGCGCGAGGACGAGCACGGCTGGGAGCCGCTCGGTCCAGCGATGGTACACGACATGAACGGCGCTCTGCAAGGAAGTGATCTCACGGCGTGGGAGCACAACGTCTATACACCCACGCACAATAGCCGACCAGGAGGTCTGGCGGGAAACCTGCTGGCCGGCCAGCAGCTCGGCTTCCTGCCCTCACCGCTTCCCAATGCGCCGGTCAATGCAGGAACCCGCAATGGACCCGTCAACTACAATTTTCCCAACAAGCAATACGTTGCAAATCACGTCAGAATTTTCAAAACCGGTCCGCTCGATGCTTCCGGCGCGCCCGCTCTGGCGCCCCTCACAAGTACCCTTCCCCGCTCGACGGCACTGCGTAGCCTGGGCGGATTTTCTAACTGCTTCGCCAACGAATCATTTTTAGACGAACTCGCCGCGTCGGCAGGCGTAGATCCCTTAACCTTTCGGCTTCGCTACATCAGCGATCCGCGAGCGACTGCGGTTCTCGAGGCAATGGCAGAGAGGTCAGGCTGGGCGGCTGCGCCGCTGCCTCATGCGTCGCCGGGGGTTCTGAACGGTCGCGGCATTTCGTTCCTCCGCTATGAAACAATCGAGACCTACGTAGCGGGCTGCGTCGAGGTGCAGGTGAATACAGCCACCGGCAGCGTGAGCGTCACACGCGTCGTCATCGCCCATGACTGCGGTCTGATCATCAATCCGGACGGCCTGCGCAATCAGATCGAAGGCAACGTGCTACAGGGAATCAGCCGTACATTGTTTGAGGAGGTGACCTTCAATGCGAACGGCGTCACGAGCGTGCTGTGGGCCAACACTCCATACATCCCTTATCCCGTCGCCTATCCAGTGCTTCATTTCACGGATGTGCCTGCATCGGTAGAGATCGTGCTGATCGATCAGCCGAATGAGCCTGCATGGGGCGCGGGCGAGGCAGCGCTCGGTGTAATGCCAGGCGCCATCGGCAACGCGATCTTCAATGCCACCGGCCGGCGAGTCCGTACGCTGCCATTAACGCCGGCGCGCGTTCTGGCCGCGCTGACTTGACCCGCGGTTCATTCTCTTTCCTGTCTGATACATGAGATTGCTACATTAACGCCCGGCACGGGTTTAATTCCAGCGGGCCGAGTTACGGGAACCGTCCCGGCGAAAGCTCAATTGCGCTGCGGACTGGCTCGAAGCCGCCGGCATTGTTGTGAATCAGCGCAAGTCTCGCGACCAGAGCAGTAGCCGCTATCAGTTCATCCAACCGCCAGCGAGCGAGGCGCTTCTGCCCGGGCTCAACGAGTTGGTGAGACCGCCGAGGAGGCGTCGGTGGATTGGGCAGTAGGCCTACGATCTCGCCCGCCAAGCTGGCACTATCGGTGATTGAGCCCGCATCCAAAACCGGCCAGAATGACTCAAGCCTGTATCGTTTTCTCGTCCGGCGACAACGCACGCTATCATCTCCACTATGAAGGCGGTCGTTGCCGATCCCACCGGCGGTCCTGAAAATCTCAAATACCTCGATCTCCCCAAACCCCAGCCCGCGGAAGGAGAAGTGCTCGTCAAGCTCGAAGCTATCGGCGTCAACTTCATCGACGTGTACTTTCGCTCAGGACTCTATAAAGCGCCTGAATCGCCGGTCAAGCTCGGCAGTGAGGGCGCTGGAACCGTGGAAGCCGTTGGCAAAGGCGTGAATCTGCGCATCGGCCAGCGCGTCGCATATGCCATGGCTCGCGGCTCCTATGCCGATTATGCGATTGTGCCGCACTCGATGCTGGTCGATCTGCCCGATAATATCGCCTTCGAGGACGCCGCGGCCGTCATGCTGCAGGGGATGACGGCCCATTACCTCACCCACTCCACGTTTCCGCTGAAGGCCGGACAAGTATGTCTCGTGCACGCCGCCGCCGGGGGCGTTGGCCTCCTTCTCGTCCAAGTAGCCAAGATTACCGGAGCTACGGTGATCGGAACGGTTTCAACCGAAGAGAAGGCACGGCTCGCGAAAGATCACGGCGCGGATCACATCGTTCGTTACACCGAAACCGATTTTCTGGAGGAAGTAAAACGCATCACCGCCAAAAAAGGACTCGATGTGGTTTACGACTCCGTTGGCAGCACCACCTTCCATAAAAGCCTCGACTGCTTGCGCCCGCGCGGCATGCTGGTCAGCTTCGGTCAATCCAGCGGGCCGGTTGGCCAGATCGACCCGCTTATCCTGAGCCAGAAGGGTTCCCTCTTTCTCACAAGACCCAGCTTGGCCCATTACACGAATGACCCGGAGGAACTGAAGTGGCGAGCTTCCGACCTTTTCGCTTGGATGGGCGCGGGCCGGCTAAAAATCCGCGTCCATCGCACGTACAGCCTGGCCGACGCCGCTATAGCCCATCGCGATCTCGAAGGCCGCAAGAGCAGTGGTAAATTGCTGCTTAAGCCGTAAGTGACATTGCCCGATCCGACCGAATTCCCGTCCCGGCGTGAGCGCCTCCTTCCGCTGTTGCGCCAAGCCCGCGCGAATGCGTTTCTGGTTACCGCGCCTCCGAATGTGCGTTACCTGAGCGGATTTACGGGTAGCAATGCCGCCCTCCTCCTGACGGCTGATCGCGCGCTTCTCTTCACTGATCCCCGCTATCAAACCCAAGCGCCCCAAGAGTCCGATTGTGAAATCAAGATCGCCAAGGGATCGCTTTTGAAGGAGTTGGCGAGTTGGATCGAGCGCCTCCGCCTCAAATCCGTGGCCTTCGAGCGCAATCGCATCGGTTTCGACGAATATGCGTGGTTAAAGGAGCACCTGCCCCACCTGCGCCTTAAAGAGATAATCGGCGCCGTCGAAGAATTACGCATGCTCAAATCTCCCGGCGAGATCGCCGCCATCCGCGACTCCGTGCTTCTGAACTCTTCCGCTCTGGAACAAGGCCTGCGCCATTTCAGGCCTTCCATGTCGGAAGTCGATTTAGCCGCCGAAATCGAATTTCGCATGCGGCGGCTCGGCGCAACGGGCACCGCATTCGAAACCATCGTCGCATCCGGCCCGCGCGCCGCCCTTCCTCACGCCCGGGCCACCAGCAGCGCCATACGGCCAGATGAACTACTATTAATTGATATGGGCGCGAGTGTCGCTGGCTATGCCAGTGACATGACCCGCACCTTCGCAATAGGCAAGCTGGATGCAAAGAGAAGGCGAATGTACCGTGCTGTCCTTGAGAGCCAGCTTGCAGCAGTCGATGCAGTAAGGCCGGGAATCTCCTGCGCTGGCGTCGACCGGGCCGCGCGCGCTGTTCTGCGGGGCTTTGGGCTGGATAAGCTGTTCATCCATTCGACCGGACACGGACTCGGTCTCGAGATTCATGAGCCCCCTAGAGTGGGCCGTAAGGAAAGGACGCAACTGCGGACTGGAATGGTGATTACGATCGAACCCGGAGTTTACGAAGCAGGTCTCGGCGGTGTCCGTATTGAGGATACGGTCGTCGTAACGGAGAACGGTTGCCGCATCCTAACCCCCACGAGAAAAGAATTGGTAGTCTTGTAGTCCGGTTGTCTACTCGCCGCGCCAAACGCCAATGATGACGATCGACGAAATCAGAGAACTGATCCGCGTGGTGCAAGAAACCGGAATTCGCGAATTGGAAGTCCGTCAGGGCGAAAACACGGTTCGCATTGTCGGAGACGCCGCTAAAGGACAGGAAGTCGTAATGCCGGCCGTGCTCCCTGTTGCGATTACGCCCCATCCAGTCTCCACTTCCCCGGCCGCCGCTCCGCCCGCGCCGGAGCCCGCCCCTGCTGCTCCTCCTGCCCCCACCCCCGCCCCAGTGGAGAGCGAGAAGGAAGTGTCCGTCACGTCGCCCATTGTCGGCACTTATTATGACGCCCCTGCCCCGGGGTCGTCCCCGTTTGTCAAAATCGGCGATCATGTGGAGCCCAAGCAGGTTCTCTGCATTATCGAATCCATGAAACTCATGAATGAAATCGAAGCCGAAATCGCCGGCACCATTACCGCCAAGTTTGTGGATAACGGCAGGCCCGTCGAATATGGTGAAGCACTGTTCACCATCCTGCCTCTATAAGGTGAACCGTTGATGTTCCGAAAAATTCTTATCGCAAACCGGGGCGAGATCGCACTGCGCGTCATCTGCGCTTGCAAGGAGCTCGGCATCAAAACAGTCGCCGTCTATTCCGAGGCGGACCGCCACAGCCTTCATGTGCGGTTCGCCGATGAGGCCATCTGCATCGGACCGGCGAAGAGCTCGCGAAGCTACTTGGATATCCCCTCCGTCATCAGCGCCGCCGAAATCAGTAACGTCGATGCAGTCCATCCGGGCTATGGTTTTCTCAGCGAGAACCCTGATTTCGCCGAGGTCTGTGACCTCTCCGGCATCAAGTTCATCGGGCCCAAACCGGAGGTCATCCGGCAGATGGGTCTGAAGCAGCGCGCCCGAACCATCATGGAGGAGGCCGGCGTACCCATCCTCCCCGGTTCGCTCGGTATTCTCAAAACCTCCGAGGAGGCGCTCGCGCTCGCCTCCGAAGTCGGTTACCCAGTCATGCTAAAAGCCGCTGCCGGTGGCGGTGGCCGCGGCATGCGCATCGCGCGCTCCGATATGGAGCTTCCGGCATTGTTGGCGCAAGCTCAATCCGAAGCCGCTGCGGCGTTCTCCTCTGGCGACGTCTACATGGAAAAGCTCGTCGAGAGCCCGCGTCACATCGAATTTCAAATCCTCGGTGATGAATATGGCGACATCGAGGTGCTCGGCGAGCGCGAGTGCTCCATTCAGCGCCGCCATCAAAAGCTCCTCGAGGAATCCCCCTCCCCCTCCCTCTCTCCGCAGCTTCGCACCAGAATTTCCGATAACCTCCGTGCCGCCATGAAGGCCATCGGCTACACCAACGCGGGCACAGTCGAGTTTCTGATGGACGGTTCCGGCAACCTCTTCTTCATCGAGGTGAATGCCCGCATTCAGGTCGAGCATCCCGTTACCGAGGCGGTAACAGGTATCGATCTCGTGAAAGCCCAGATCCGGATCGCTGCCGGCGAGCGCCTGAGCGATATCATTTCGCGTCCGGTATCCTTTTCCGGCCACGCCATGGAATGCCGCATCAACGCCGAACACCCGGAAACCTTTGCGCCCTCTCCCGGCCGGATCACCGGTCTCAATCTTCCGGGCGGCATCGGTGTGCGCGTCGACACCGCCGCCTATACGGATAGCGTCATCCCGCCCTACTACGATTCCCTCGTCGCTAAGTTAATTACTCATGGAAAGGACCGCCACGAAGCCATCCAGCGCATGAAGCGCGCCCTCGACATGTTCGTCATCGAAGGCATCCACACCACGATCTCCTTGCACGAGCGCATTCTGTCCGATGAGAATTTCATCGCCGGGAGATTCGACACCACGTTCTTGACGAAGCTGCATGAGCAGAACGGCTACCACCCCGAGAATCTGCTCCTCGCGCAGACCGCTAATTCCGCGACCGATTAGCCGGGCGCAAATCGCTGCGAAGTATTATTCGGCGTGATGCCGTGTGTACCACCACTTCTTGACGTCCGGCCACAATTCTTTCAACACTTGCGAGCTCGCGTCGGTAGCCAGCGCGATTCCCCAGTTCTGCATGTAACCGGCGACGTTCCGGTTATCCGGGTAGTACGACAGCCCGATCCCGGCGCCGATTCCGTTCCCCAAAACCTCGGCGAAATTAAAAGACGACTTGCCCCCATCCGTGCGCGTCACGAAGATGCGCGACAGCGCGTACATCACACGCCTCTTCTTCGGACCTTCCCCCATCCGGAAATAGCGGGGGTCTTCATGCAGTAGTATGGGCAAAAAACCTTCTGTCATCATGTTCCCTATGACCTGATCGCTGTAGTTGGTGCCAAGCCGGCTCGCATAGCCCTTTACTCCTTGCCCGAATTCCGGATGAGTGTTTTCGAGTTGATAAAGGCCGGCGTAGGCTCCCGCGAGAAGGAAAAGCGGATAGTCGAAGGAATCCTTCGTGGCTATCTTGAGTTTTCGTTTGGCCGAAATAGAGCTGTACTCGGCGCTCATTTCCGCCGTGCGATAGTTCGGCAGCACGCCGAAAATCCTCTTGTCCTCTCCCTGCGCCGTCTTTCCGGGCGCATGTACGCCGGGCTGTTCCGCGGGCGGAAGCTGGCCAGGCTGCGATTGGGCGTCAATCAACGCCCCTGCTCCCAGCAAGCACGAGAACAATACACAAAATCTGTGAACCCATTGGCTAAAGGCCATCGATAGATTTATCCTGAAGATAGCGAGAGCTTCAAAAGCCTCGCGCAAATTACTGCAGCGCGGACCAGTTTCTCTTTCGACGTAATTTGGCTGCTAAAAATTACGGCAATTCGCAACTTATTAGTTATGGAAGCGTTTAATTGAAAAAGCTGGAACTCGAATCGGCCCGTCGGAATCGAACACTAGGGTGCATGGCTGAACCGGAAGGTAAGAACGAATTCGGCGATATCTCGTCTGGATGGCCTTCCGGGGGCCAGAAAGTCGCCATCCGTTCGTCGGTGTTTAAATACTACATCCATGACGGCGCAGACGCTTTGCGTTTGCAGTTGCTCGGAGACTTGACCGAGCTCGACGTGCCGGATCTCAATGGCTGCTGGCGTACGGCGAAGACCACCATGGGAAACCGGGGTCTTGTTCTCGATTTGCGAAGACTCAAAAGCATCGATGATGCCGGCAAGCAATGGCTCGCCTCCATGGCCGACGAAGGCGCCGTCTATCTGCCGGATACGTATTTGCGGAACGGCCTTGCCGGACAGAATTTTTCCTCGAAGGATAGCCGGAACTCCGCAGCCAAGCTCGGCCTGTTCGGAAGACTTCTCGCGCTCTTCCGTGGATCGAGCATCGCTCCCGCCGACTAGCGGTTTCAGAACCCTGAGCGTGAGCGAGGGGAATCCACCTTTTACACCAGCACTGTAAACGCCGATTCAGTTCGAGTGACAGGTCGATACGAAGTGTCTCGCTCAACGGGCTCTCGGCCGGCTTCCCGAATCAGCCGCAGCAGATCTTGTCGTCGAAGATGTTGCGCCGTGGTCGCCCCGGCATCGTGATAGATCTTCTCTTCCACTACCGTGCCGTCGATATCGTTTGCTCCAAAGCGTTGTGCGACCTGCGCAACACTCGGCGTCATCATGATCCAGTACGCCTTGATATGTGGAATATTGTCCAGCATCAGACGCGACACCGCGATCTGTTTTAGATCGTCGAACCCGCTCGTCTTCGGAAGATGCCCCAGGGCCGTATTCTCCGGATGAAATGCAAGCGGGATAAATGTCACGAACCCCTTCGTCTCGTCCTGTAAACTGCGCAGCCGTACCAAATGATCGACGCGGTCTTCCGGCGTTTCCAAATGCCCGTAGAGCATCGTGCAATTGCTCTTCAGTCCGATTTGATGCGCAATACGCGCCGTCTGTAACCACTCCTCGCCATCGATCTTGTGATCGCAGATGATCCGGCGCACCCGCTCGGAAAAAATTTCGGCTCCGCCGCCCGGCATGGAATCGACTCCAGCCTGCCTCAACCGCTCCAGCGTCTCTCGAATAGAGAGCTTCGCGCGTCTCGCCAGATACGCCACCTCCACCATGGTGAAAGCTTTCAGGTGAACGCCCGGATAGCGCTCTTTCAGCCCGGCGATCATTTCGCAGAACCATTCGAGCGTCAGCTCCGGATGCAGTCCGCCGACGATGTGAAACTCCGTCACCGCCTCGGCGTACCCCTTTCCGGCCACTTCCCAAACCTGCTCCAGCGACATCGTGTACGCGTGTGGGTCCCTCGCTTTTTTGCCGAACGCGCAGAGCCGGCAGCTCGCCACGCACACATCCGTCGGGTTGATGTGCCGGTTCACGTTGAAGTACGTCACGTCGCCGTGCATACGCTCGCGCACCAGATTGGCCATGTAGCCCAGCGACAAAATGTCCGGACTGCAAAACAGCGTTACGCCGTCTTCCTGGGTCAGTCGTTCTCCCGCTTTCACTTTTTCCAGAATCGGCTTGAGCCGGAGATCTTCTATGCTAGGTCGGGCGCTCATGATAATCGATAATTGCGGTGCAGCAGAATGTCCGCCGCCCAGAAAACGAAAAACAACACGCTCACATAGCCGTTCACAGTGAAGAACGCCGCGTTCACGCGCGAAAGATCGTGAGCCTTCACCAGCCCGTGCTCATAGACCAGCAGCGCCACTACCGCCGCCACGCCCAAAGAGCTCAGCGGGCCGAGGCGGAATGAGATCACCAGCGCTATCAGGCAGCAGATCATCGCGACGTGCAGCAAACGCGCAATCAGCAGCGCGCCGCGCACTCCAAAACGCCTCGGGATGCTGCACAATCCTTCGCTGCAATCGAATTCAAAGTCTTGGCACGCGTAAATGACGTCAAATCCAGCCGTCCAGAACATCACCGCCGCCGTCAGCCATAAGATTCGAGCGTCCAGAGAGCCGCGCACTGCCATCCACGCTGCGCTCGGCGCGATCCCAAGGCAGAAACCGAGAATCAAGTGCGAGAACATCGTGAATCGCTTGGAGAAAGAGTAAAAAAAGACCAGCGCGAGCGCCACGGGAGCGAGGACCAGGCAGAACCAGCCGAGTTGACGCGCTGCCCACAGAAAAACGATCGACGAGATAGCCGTGAAACCCCAGGCGAATCGAGCCGACAACGCTCCGGTAGGCAAATGACGGTTCGCGGTGCGGCGGTTCCGCGCGTCGATCTGCGCGTCCAGTATGCGGTTGAACGTCATGGCCGCCGATCGCGCTGCCACCATCGCCACGATGATCCACGCCAGGCGCCATCCCGGGTCGCTCACCGCAAAGCCCGCGTCGCGCCACGCCAGCAGCGCGCCCGTCAACGCAAATGGAAGCGCGAACAGCGAGTGCTCGAACTTAATCATTTCGAACGTTAGGCGCAAGCGTGTGGTGAAACCGGCCATTTTTCCCGGGACGCTACCATTTTAGAGGACGCCACCGCGCCCCTGCGCCTTTTCACATGGACGCTCAACAACTGCAGCAGCTCTTGGAAGAGCTTCGCGACGGCCGTGTCACCGTCGACGCGGCCATGCGCACGCTGCGCCATCTGCCGTTTGAAGATCTCGGTTTCGCCAAGGTCGATCATCATCGCGCCATTCGGCACGGCATGCCGGAAGTTATCCTCGGCCAGGGGAAAAGTCCGGATCAAGTGGAGGGAATCGCTGCCGCGCTGCTCGCCAAATCGCCCAACTTCCTCCTCACGCGCGGCACCCCCGAGATGGCCGCCCGCGTGGCTGCGCTCGCCCCCGAGACGGAGCATTTCCCGGCCTCCGGCGTAGTCCGCGTGTGGCGTGACCGCACCCTTTACGGCAAGGGCAAAATCGCCGTCATCTGCGCCGGAACAAGCGATCTTCCGGTCCTCGAGGAAGCCCGGCTCACCGCCGAAGTGATGGGCAACCACGTCGACGCCATCTGCGATGTCGGCGTCGCCGGCATTCACCGCTTGCTCCATCACCGCGAGCGGCTCACCGAAGCGCGCGTGGCGATTGTGTGCGCTGGAATGGAAGGCGCCCTTCCTAGCGTAGTCGCCGGCCTCGTCGGCTGCCCCGTTATCGCCGTTCCCACCAGCGTCGGCTATGGAGCCAGCTTCAACGGCCTCGCCGCCCTGCTCGGAATGTTGAACAGTTGCGCCAGCAACGTGACCGTCGTCAATATCGACAACGGCTTCGGCGCAGGTTACGTCGCCAGCCTTATCAACCGGCTCTAATTCGCGCATAGCGTAAAAGTTATGTAGAGGTTTTGTACGCGCAACCTCGCCGCGCCCTTAAAATTGTTACAATCCCTTCAAGCGTTAGGTCTTGTCTCGAAAATTCAGGAGGTCTATTGTTATGCATCCAACATGCGTGATACGTGTGCGCGGACTCCTCGCCTTCGCACTCAAAGCGGTAACTATCGCCCTTTGTCTCACCGCCTGGGCTTTTGCGCAAAGCACCGGTTCCATTGTCGGCACTGTCACCGATGCCACCGGCGCGGTGCTCCCGAACGCCAGCGTCAGTGTCAAAAACCAGGGTACCGGCGAGACCCACTCTCTCAAAACCGACAGCGCGGGTCTGTACTCCTTAGCGAGTCTGGCCCCCGGGAACTATACGATCCAAGTCGAGGCCCCCGGCATGCAGACCATGCTGGCCAAAGATCTGGTTGTATCGGTTGGAACCACCAGTACCCAGAACTTCACGTTGAAGGTAGCCTCCACCTCGACCACCATCGAGATCCAGGGAGGCGCACCGGTCATCGAAAGCTCCTCCGTCTCCGTTGGCACTGTGATTAACCAGAAAACTGTCCAGGAGATTCCTCTGAACGGCCGTCATTTTGTCGACCTCGCTTTGCTAATTCCCGGTTCCGTTACCCCTCCGGCCAACGGCTTTCTGACCGCGCCTCTGCGTGGCCAGGGCTCGTTCTCTTTCAACTCGGCCGGTGCGCGCGAAGACAGCGTGAATTTCATGGTAAACGGCATCAACCTGAGCGATCCGAACCAAAACCAGATCACGTTTCAGCCCACTATCAACACGGTCGACGAGTTCAAGGTCGACAACTCTACCTTCAGCGCTGAATATGGCCGCAATTCCGGCTCCATCGTCAATATCGCCACTCGCGCCGGACAAAACACCTGGCATGGCGAAGCCTACGAGTACCTTCGCAACAACGATCTGGATGCTCGCAACTTCTCGAATCCCACACAAACGGTAACTGCCGGTGTGAGTCAGTCCAATCCCATGTCTCCGTTTAAGCGCAACCAGTTCGGAGGCGACGGAGGCGGCGCCGTCGTAAAAGATAAGGCCTTTGTATTTCTAAGCTATGAAGGTCTTCGCCAGCGCCAGGCCGTCCCACTGTCCTCCACAACGCTTTCGCTTGCGCAGCGCGCCCAGGCCGCATCGTCGAGCGATCCCATTGTCCAAAGCTTGCTGCCGATGATCCCGCTTCCCAACTCCGGCGCGAACCAGTTTGCCGGGTCTGCAGTCGCTCCCGTCAACATCGAACAAGGTACGGCCAACTTCAGCTATAGCTTCTCGGAAAACAACCGGCTGAATGCCTATTACGCCATTCAGCGCGACGAGCGAAATGAGCCGCCCTCGACCGATGGCAACAGCTTCCCCGGCGGCGGCGATCAGCGCAATGGCCAGCGTCAGCTTTTGACCCTGAACGACTCCTGGAGCATCACTCCCACCTTGGTCAATGAAGCCCGCCTTGGCTACAACCGCATTCACATCACGTTCCTCGCCGATAACAATCTCAGCGCTGCTGCCTTTGGCATAAACAGCGGCGTCACGGCCGCCATTGGTTTACCGCAGATCACGGTCTCGGGCGCATTCACATTCGGCGGGATTGGCGGATTTCCGCAGGGCCGCGGTGATAACGTGGCCGTCGCCTCCGACACCGTGAGTTGGGTTCGCGGCAGTCACACCGTCAAGATTGGCGGCGAGTTCCGTCGTCAGAACTCCGACAGCTTCTCCTATACGCCCGGCACGTTCACGTTCCCCAGTGTCCCCGCGTTCCTCGCGGACCAGGCCACTAGCTTCACCGCGAACACCTCCAATCGTTCCAGCCGCGTCTATGGAAACGCCTTGAGCGGATTCGTCAACGATTCATGGAGAGTGAAGCCCTCTCTGACTCTGACGCTCGGTCTGCGCTATGACTGGTACGGCACCCCCACCGAGGCCGAAAACAGGTTCGTCGTCTTCGATCCAACCACGGTCACCCTGCAGCACGTCGCGCAGGGCGGCGGTCCCGGTCTTGCTTACAACCAAAGCGCCATGAACTTCCAGCCGCGAGTCGGCATTGCCTGGGATCCGTTTGGAAACGGCAAAACCGTGATTCGAACTGCGTATGCCATCATGACCGACCAGCCGACGCTGGCGCTTGTCACCGGCTTGGCAACAAATCCGCCCTACGCCTTTCCGATCTCGTTCGCACCGTCCGCAAAGGTTCCGTTCGTGACTTTCGCCAACGCCTTTCCTGCCGCCGGCGGTAGTGTTTCTCCTGTATCGACGGCACACAATTATCAGGATGCCTATTTCTCCGAGTGGAATTTCAATATCCAGCAGCAATTAGCCCACGACTTGGGTCTGATGGTCGGCTACTTCGGAACCAAGGGGACGCATCTGAATATCGAGAGAAACTACAATCAGATCACTAACGGCGCGCGTCCGTATCCTGCCCTCTCTGCCAGCAGTCCTATCGATCCGGGTCTCCCTCTAAGCAACATCCCCGTCTATGAGAGCGATGGAAATTCCTCTTATCACGGACTGTGGGTCACTGCCACCAAGCGCTTTTCTAAAGGCTTGCAGTTCGACGCTTCCTACACCTGGTCCAAATCGATCGACGACAATTCCCGCAATATTCAAGGACTGGTACTGCAGAACAGTTTCAACATTGCGGGCGATCGCGGTTTGTCCGATTTCGATGCCCGGCAGCGTGTCGTTCTCAACTCCGTTTACGATTTGCCGTTCAAGGGAAACCGGCTGAAGGAAGGTTGGGAAATTAGCCTCATCGAGACGGCTCAAAGTGGTAATCCCATCAATTTCCACCTCAGCAACACATCCTTCACAGGGTCGGCGCTGCTTCGTCCGAACGTAGTCGGGCCCGTGGTTACGGGGTTCACTCCGGCTACGAACGGCAGTCCCACGTCCGTCACCTATATCCAGAACCCATCTGTGTTCATCAACCAGGGCACGACACCCGGTACCGTTCTGGGCTTCGGCAATCTGGGCCGCAATGTCATCATTGGACCCGGTTTCTTCGATACCGACGTCGCGCTTGTGAAGAACACGAAAATCACCGAACGCCTCACGTGGCAGTTCCGCGCTGATGCCTTCGATGTGTTCAACCAGGTCAACTTTACACAGCCCGTTTCGACCATCGGCTCCTCAACGCTCGGTCTGATTACAGGCGGCACACGCTTCCCCGCCGGCGATGGCGGCACATCGCGCCAGTTGCAACTCGCGATGAAGTTGATCTTCTGACGTCAGCGCCTCCGATCGGGCGCTGTCAAAATAGCTTCTGATGAAGCGAAGAGACTTCGTGCGAAGCCTGGGCCTCGCGGCCGCAACCCTCCCGGGCTGCGGACAGATCAAAACCAGTACGCCCGACCAGCCGGATGCAAGCGTCAAGCGCGTGCTGGTCATGTTCAAGTGCCACCTGGACGTCGGTTTCACCGATACCCAGGCCAACGTGATGCGGAAGTATTTCGATCAGTACTATCCGCTCGCGATGCAGGTCGCCCGCGCTATGCGCGATTCGGGCGAGGACCGCTACATCTGGACCACCGGATCATGGCTCCCCTATGAGTACCTGGAGCAGGCGAATACGGAGCAGCGCAAGCGCATGGACGCGGCCATCCGCGCGGGAGATATCGCCTGGCACGCGCTCCCATTCAGTTGGCAGACCGAAGCCCTCGATCGCTCCATGATCTCAGGCGCTCTCGGTTTATCGCAATCTCTCGATAAGCGCTTCGGCCGTCGCACCGCGGGCGCGAAGATGAGCGATGTGCCGGGTCACTCTCGCGGGCTCATCGCGCCGCTTTCCGAGGCCGCCATCAAGCTTCTCGACATCGGTGTTAATTCCGCCAGCACTCCTCCCGAAGTTCCTCCACTCTTTGTTTGGAAAAATCCGCAGGGTGCGTCGCTCATCGTGCTGTACCACCTGCACAGTTACGGCGGCGTGGTCCAGGTGCCGGGCTCCGACCTCGCCATCGCGGTCATGATGCGCAACGATAATGCAGGCCCCCACACTCTCCCCGAAATTCGAAACATCTACGCTGGCCTTCGGAAGCGTTTTCCAAACGCCACGGTTTCCGCGGCAAATCTCACTGACATTGCTGAAGCGGTCGACAAATTTGGTGACAGCCTTCCCGTTGTGACCGAGGAGATCGGCGACACCTGGATATACGGTCTTCCCAGCGATCCCGTGAAAGTGGCGCGCTATCGCGAAGTCGCCCGCCTCCGCCGCGAATGGATCGCCGCGAAACATTTTCAGGTCGGGGATGAAACCGATTGTCAACTCCTCAGGCGGCTTGCTCTTGCTGCCGAGCATACTTGGGGCACGGACACCAAGAGATATCTCGATTACGACCACTACACGCCCAGCGATCTCGCCAAAGTGATCAATGAACGAAATTACAAAGTCATGCAATTCAGTTGGGCTGAGAAACGAAAAAACATCGACGATGCCGTCGACAGTCTTCCTCCCGCGTTGCGGTCCCAAGCCACCGAGCGTCTCGACAAATTGCGCCCCGTTGAGCCCTCGCTAGCCGGCCTGAAGCCGCGCGATCCTGCCGCTACACTCGAAACCGCTCACTTTCAACTTGCCTTCGATCCGCAAACCGGGGCTATTCGAGCACTCCAGGCCAAGGCCGGCAAGCGGGATTGGGCGTCGCGTGAGCACCCCATAGCGCTCTTCTCCTATCAAACGCTATCGAAAGCGGATTATGACCGCTTCCTCGCCAGCTACATCCTCAGCAAAGCCGATTGGGCTCCGAAGGATTTCGGCAAGCCGAACATTGAACATTTCGGAGCGCAGAGTCGCGTCTGGCTTCCCAAAATCACAAGCGCCTGGGCCGCCAGAGAACGCAACGCCCACCGCGTGATTGCGCAACTCGCCATTCACGATCCGGAAGCCGAGCACTCCGGGCTCGTCGCTTGGCCGCGCAAAATGTACCTTGAGCTTCTCTTCCCCGATGCCGAACCCGCCATCGAGATCAACTTTTCCTGGTTCGACAAAGCCGCCAACCGCCTTCCCGAAGCCTTATGGCTCAGCTTCATCCCCGCCGTGAGCGATGCGCGTGCCTGGATGCTCGAAAAAGTCGATCAACCTGTCAGTCCGTTCGATGTGCGGCTGGGAGGAAACCGGCACATGCACGCTATATCCGGCAAAATGCACTGCAAAGATGCACGCGGTGCCATCTCCATTGAAACTCTGGACGCGCCCGTCATCGCCCTGGGCGCGAAATCCGCCGTTTTCTTTTCCACCGCTCAACCCAAGCTCGAAGATGGAATCCACTTCAGCCTCTTCAATAACGGATGGGGCACCAATTACCCGCAGTGGTTCGGCGAAAATGTCCGCTCCCGTTTCAAATTAGTTTTTTAGAACCACATATCTCATCACCTGCTCTCGCAGAGTATTCAACGCCGTTGTAATCCGATCCGTCTCGATCAATATGAACTCGTCCACCGGTGAGAGCGCGTCCCGCGCTTCCACCAGATGCCGGTGATCTTCGCGCAGCCTCGGCATCGTGCCCGCCGCGGCCGCCGAACCGCGCAGCGCTGCCGCCATAAAATACAGCGTAAACTCCGCATCAATCGCGAACGCTTCGAAGGCCTCCGGCGGTTTCCTGACGGGCGCTTGAATAAGCCCTGCCTCCAGCCCCATGATGGCGTGCGCCAGCGCGTGCGAGCTTGCCAGCATCGATGTCAGGCAATTCAGGTTTTCCACCGTGGTCCGCGGCTCCGAGCTCACGCGGTCCACCGAAGCCTCGGCATTCGATCGCGCCCGTCTCCAGGCCCGCCGCGTCTCATCTAAATCCGATTGGAGAGTAACGTCGTCTCTTCCGAAACGCGTAATCACCGCGTGAAAATAGGCCCGGCAAGCGTCGAGCATCTCTGCCATCGCTTCCGATACTTGCGTTCGCTCCCAGGTCGGCCAAACGGCATACGCGATCAGGGCGAAAATTCCTCCCGCAGCCGTGTTGAGCCCGCGCTGCCACACCACTTGCCCCGGTGGGACGCCCGTCGCCGCAATCAGGAATACGATGAGCCCGCTGATCGCGACGCTGAACACGCCGTAATTGGCGGGACCGATCAAGCGCATAGCAAACGTGAAAGCCCCTACCAGCAGTAATTGAACCAGCCCCGTCTGCGGCAAGACGTGATACAGGACCGTCGCCAGGACCAGCCCCGCAAAAGTTCCCAGCAATCGCAGTACGCCGCGGCTGAACGTAGTCGTGAAATCCGGCTTCAATACCACCGCCACGGTCATGGGCAGCCAGTACGATCGCTCCCAGTTGAAGACGCCCCGCCCGATCGCGTCCGCCAGCGCGACGCACACCGCCAGCCGGATCGCATGGCGGCATGTCGCGGAATGCAGATCTAAATTGGCCCGCAGAGTCCCCAGCCAGCTGCCCATTTGAAGCCGCCATGGTTGCGCCGCTTCCTGTCTGGCGAATGCCTCTAGCCCTTCCGGAATCGCATGATTCGCCAGTTCCGCCACCGCGCGAAGCTGTCCTGCGAGAATGTCCGCCGCCGGGGCGGCTTCCTCCGTAGGCGTCGCGTTCGCGTACTGCCCTTGCTGAGAATGCATGGCCTGGAGCAAACTGTGTATCTCGCTCAGCAGCTTCGCTTGCTCTTTAACGGGCTCGCCCGACAACAGGCTTTGCCCCACGGCGGAGAGCATCTTGGAAGTGAGATGCAGTAGTTGATCCACGCTCGCCGCGCCATCGTCTGCGTCCCGGTTTTCTTTCCGTTGGGCGTGCAGCAGCTCCCTCCGCAGCCGGTCCAGCACGAAAACGGACATGCGGATTCGATCGGCTTGATCGAGTAGCAGCCGGTAGCGTTCTCCCTCCACAGTGTGGTCGCGCCCCAATGCCGAAAGCGTGTCCTGCACTTGCGCGCTTGGCGCGTTCAATGGACCTGACAGCAGGACGTCGGAATGCGGTTCCACCTCCCGGGAAAGATCCAGGTAAACCTTTCCGATCGCCTCCCGCTGCGGCTGATACCGTCGCACCGGCCAAAACAACAAGGCAAACCCCGTTTGCAGAAGTCCTCCGGCCAATACCAGCAGCGCTCCATAGAAAGCTCCTTTGGGCGACATAGCGCCCCGCGCCGCAAACACAATCAGCGCGACCAATGTATTGAGCCCCAAGTCGCCTGCTTTCGTGCTCACCGACACCAGCATGCCCGCGGCGAATGCCCAGGCCGCCGAAAGCAAAATGGCTGCCGCGTTATACTTGCCCGTCACTGATCCAATGAAAACCGCGATCGCTCCGAGAATGCTCCACGTGAGCATTCTCCGCGCCCTCTGCGCATACGGATCGACTCCGTCGGAGTACGACACATTCAGTGCGCCCGTCGTAATCGCGACCGCTCCCAAAGGATTGCCCGCGTCTATGCCGATCCCGAGCGGCAATGCCACCGCCAGGGAGTTGCGCAGTGCAATCCACGGACTCGTGATCTTGCTTTTTTCCAGGCGCGTAATGCTCTGCCGGAAAGCAGCCCAGCGGCTTGGCTCCGCGGCAATGTCGCTCATCGACGTCTGATTCACTCGCAGTCGCTTGTCAGACGATCAGCACATCGAGCGTGCGCGGACCGTGAACGCCCTGCACCCGGGTCATCTCGATATCGACGGTCGCCGATGGCCCGGAGAAAAAAGTCAGCGGCTGGCTCTTCGCACTTTCCAGCTTGCGGATCGCCTCCGGCACAAGCTCCACGATGTCCTGCTTTCTAAGCACGCACAGGTGATAGTCAGGAATCAGCGTGGCCGCACGCCGGCCCTGTTCGGGAGAGCTCTCGAGCACGACCGTTCCCGTAATCGCTATCCCTAGCGCGCACTTCGTAACTACTCCATCGCTCGAATTAAGTTGCTCGTTCGTCAGCGGCTCGTCGGAAATAAACATGAATCCCGACGGAAGCCACTCGCTCGGAAACGCGGGCGGCACAACCAGCACTCGCCGGCCGCGCTCTGATAAAATCTGCCCTATTTCTCGCGCCACATTGCCGTTTGAGTAATACGATGTTCCGCTGTAATGGCGCAGCCGCTCATCGAAAAGCGCGACCCGCTCCTCTTCACCGAGCGTGCTCTTGCGGCGATATCCGCGCGGCAGCATGTGCCATTCGTGTAGCGCCTCTGATCGGCGGTCCGCCTCCGCTGTAGCGCCTGTGGCGGCTCGTATGCGACTCAGAATCGCCTCGCGCGACGGGTTTCCGCTCATCCGCGCCTCTCCCGCTCGCGCCGCTTCCACCATTGTCGGAACGACCGCCTCGGAATGGGCATCGCATCTCGCGTGCTCGTCCATCCGCTCAGCATTCCCGGCAGATGCCTTATCGCCCCGTTGCGCGCAAACGGCAGTTGAGCGATCCTCGCCGCCGCTTCCCCCATCGTCAGCAGGCCCGAGCTCGAAAAAAACAGCGCCATCGCCTGCATCGCCATGTTCTCCGCGTCCATCCTCCCCCAAAACGTGCTTTGCTGCTCCCGCACCAGCTTCCCGCGCAGAAGAATAAGAATCTCCGGAATGTTGATTTTCACGGGGCACACATCGTAGCAAGCTCCGCACAGCGATGAAGCGAATGGAAGGCTTCGCGAGTGCTCCAGGCTCTGTAATTGCGGGGTGATGATCGCGCCTATCGGCCCCTGATAGACGGATCCATAGGCATGCCCGCCCGTCTGATGGTAAACGGGACATGTATTCAGGCATGCCCCGCAGCGGATGCAGTTCAGCGCCTCTCGCCCTTCTTCGTCCGCGAGCACGCTCGTGCGCCCGTTGTCGAGCAGTACCACGTGAAACTCTTGCGGCCCGTCTCCTGCCGTCACGCCGCTCCACACCGAGTTATAGGGGTTCATGCGCTCCCCAGTCGCCGAGCGCGGCAGCGTTTGCAGAAACACCTCCAGGTCCCGGAACGTTGGAATCACCTTCTCGATGCCCACCAGCGTAATCAACACGTCCGGCAAGGTGACGCACATCCGGCCATTCCCCTCGCTTTCCACAATGACCAGTGCCCCAGCGTCCGCAATCGCAAAGTTGGCTCCGCTGATCCCCACTCGTACGGAAAGAAATTTCTGCCGCAGATAACGGCGCGCCGCCTCCGCGAGTTGCTGCGGATCGTCCGTCAGCTCCGCCATGCCGAGCTGCTTCAGCGGCATCTTGCGCTCAAAAATCTCGCGTACCTGCACGCGATTGATGTGCAGCGCCGGAACCACGATGTGCGATGGCCTGTCGTTGCCTAGCTGCACAATCATGTCCGCTAGGTCCGTCTCGTGCGGCGTAATCCCGCGGCCTTCCAGGTATTCGTTGAGCCGCGTCTCGTTTGAGGTCATCGTTTTGACTTTGATCGCCTCCTTCGCCGCGCGGGCGCTGATAATCCCGCCAATAATTTCGTTGGCCTCGTCCGCGTCTGCCGCCCAATGCACTCTCCCCCCGGCTTTTGATACATTGGCTTCGAACTCTTCCAGATAAAGGTCGAGATATTTCAGTGTGTGATTCTTGATCGCCTGCCCAGCCGTGCGCAGCGCCTCCCAGTCGGGCATCTCGGCGGCCATCCGGTTGCGCTTCGCCTGAATAATGTCGGTGGCATGGCGCACGTTGCGGCGAAGCTGGGAATCGTCCAATGCTTCGTGAGCCGCTTTCGGAAATGGCGGAGCGCTCTCGGCCGGCCCCACGTGAATGCTCACAGAGTTTCCTCGCGTGTGGACGCCAGAATCTCCGCGAGATGCGCCGTCCTCACTCCTGCCCGCTGACGGTGCAGCGATCCGTATATGTGCATCAGGCAGGAATTGTCGCCCGCCGTGCAAACCTCCGCTCCCGTATTCAACACGCACCGTACTTTATCCGCCAGCATGGCCGACGAGGTCTCCGCATTCTTCACGGCGAAGGTACCGCCAAAACCGCAGCACTCCGTCTCGTTTGCCAGCTCTATCAGTTCCATCCCCTGAACGTTCCGCAGAAGCCGCACCGGCGCATCGCCCGTCCGCAGCATCCGCAGCGAGTGACACGACGGATGGTAAGTCACGCGATGCGGATAGTACGCGCCGACGTCTTCGACCCCGAGCTGGTGAACCAGAAGCTCGCTCAGTTCGAAGACCCGCTGCGCCATTTCCGACACCTCGGCCTCCAGCGCCGCGTCGCCTGCCATGCGCGCCGCTTTCGCGTAGTGGTCCCGGATCATCGCCACGCACGATGCCGACGGAGAGCAGATGGTTTCATCCTCCCGGAAGGTCGCCGCGAATTTCCTCACCAGAGGAATCGTCTCGCGTTGATATCCCGTGTTGTAGTGCATCTGTCCGCAGCACGTCTGCTCCGGCCGGAAAATCACCGTGTGCCCCAGCCGCTCCAGCAGCTTGACAATCGCGATCCCCGTATTTGGAAACAATAGATCGTTGTAGCAGGTGATGAACAGCGATATGCGCATGGATAGCTTGAGTTTGAACTGGCAACAGGCGATACGTGCGGTTCCGCCTCTTACATCAGGTAAGCACGGCCACCTCATAATCAGGTACCGCCGGAATGACGAATTGCAGGCCCTGCTCATCTTTTGCAAACGGAATTTCTTTTCCGGCGCGCAGCAGTGCTACACGTGAAATGCCGGAGCTCGAAGGCAATTTGGCCCGCACCTCTTGACGCCCCAAAGGATACGCATGATTGATCCAGCCTCGCAGCATTTCCGGATTATTGTAATTAAGCACGTGGATGGCAAAGCCCGGCCGCGTCTTCCACGCGAAGACTTCCGCCATGCCGGCGCCCGAAACCGACACCGGCGCATCTTCTTTCGTGATCCATCGGATCGAGTTAACCAGAAGCCGGCTCAGATCGGGATTTTGCGATCTCCAATAAGCGCGATCGATGTCGCCGGGAAAATAAACCGTGCGGCTGGCGCCTCGCTCCCTCAATACAACCGCCGGCTGATCCGTTTTCTCGATGCGCGGATATACCATCTCGGGAGGGAAAGCCGGGAACGGCGGCAGCACTGTCAAAATCGCATCCTCAACCTGTCTCAGCGGAACGTAGTACTCCGCAAACGGCAGCAGAGTTGTGTCTTCGAAGCCCTGAAGAATCGGGTGCTGCTGCTCAATACGGGCATAAGCCGCGTTTCCATTGGGTCCAATCCGCTTCGCCGCCGGCGCCGCGCCAAACACGTCCTCGAGCGCCCAATTGGACCGGCTCTGCGAACGTTCGTCGTAAAAACCAGTCTCGAACGTTGCCAGAAGAGACCCGCCCCTGTCGGCGTAATCGCGGAGCCGCGTGCATTGTGCGGAACTCAAGGCGGCGGTGTTGGGCAAGATCAGAGCCTGATACCTGGCGAGCGTTTCGGGCCCTAAATCGTCTTCGTGAACAAAGTCGAACAGAAAGCGCCCGTCCAGCAGAACCTTATACATCCCTTGCAGGAATTCAGTCGCATCGCGGCCCCCGGGCGGTTGATAGAACGCGCTCGTGCGCTGCGAGAACACAACCCCCAGGGTCGCCATCGAACGCTCATTGATGAAGTGTGGCTCGTTTGCGGCGAGCCATTGGAAAAAATCGCGGCCTGTCTTCTCCCATCGATGGTCTTCCGGCTTGCCGCCCAGCCAGTGATACCACGGCGTCATCCCGCTGGCCGTGGTTTGCGCCATCCACAACGTGGCTTCGGCGGAGGCTTTTGACGTGTGACGCCACAGCGGAGCCGTATTGGCGTAAGAGCCTGTGACGTTGGTTATAGTACGGCCCTTCATTACCGCTTGCGCGACGCGCCCCTGTTGCGCGCAGTCCCAAATCGGCGTTGCGCCGGAACGCCCTTGATGATCGGCGTTGAACCAGCCCGCCGCCTTCGCTATCTCGTCCAGATTCGTAACCGCGCGAATACCGCCGCCCAGATTGCCTACATACACGCTGTCCTGCTTTTTCTGTTTTGCTGTGCTATCCCACAGCCTCCAGATTTCGAGCACGCGCGCCAGGTGCTGCTGATAGCCTTCCGGCGTGGCCGCGTCAGCCATCTGCCGGCATGCTTCGCAATAGCATTGAGGAGGCTTTCCAGTGCTCGGCCATCCGTTCGTAAAAAATCCATCGACATCGTAAAGCGAATTGATCTCTCGAATAATGGCCGGCATCTGCTCCGTGAAATACGTAGAGTACATGCAGGTCTTGTAGAGCCAAGGCGATTCTGCGTGCCGCACCGGCTTCCCATCGCTCGCCCGCTCCATCCACTCCGGATGCGCTTTATAGGCTTCTTCATAGGAATAGTTGCAATCCAATCGCGCCACAACTCGCATGTTTGCCGCCTTCGCGGCCTTCGCGAAGTCCCCGAACAGATCGCGATCGCCCAGGAATTGGCTGCGGTGGTGATAGGGAATTCGCGTCGGATAAAAAGCCATGATCCCGCCCGCGCTTAACAGTAGTGCATCCAGCTTAAGACTCGACCAGTACTCAATCCACCAGTCAATGTTCAACTCGATGGGATCCCGTTCATTGAAATTCGTCTGGCCGCAGCGCCGCATCGTCGCATACCACGGCGCGCGCTCGCTGCTCCGCTGCTCCGCCCCGAAAAGCTGAGGCGCCAATGCCGTCCCCGAAATAACACCAATAGCTTCGCGCCGCGTGAGTTGGTTTCCTGATAGAGAAGCGCCTCGCACCGTTCGATGTTATCGTGTGGCGAGGTCTTGGAGGAACGCACTGGAATGCACGGCACGCCTTCAGCCCCGGTCGCAACGCCCGAGCAGCAGGGCCCTTGGCAACGGTTTTTTGGCGATCTGGGGCCCGGCTTAATTACCGGCGCGGCGGACGATGATCCGTCCGGCATTTCCACCTATTCGGTGGCCGGCGCCGCGTACGGCTATACCGGATTGTGGACCGCCCTCTTCTCTTTCCCGCTCATGGCCGCCGTGCAACTGATGTGTGCGCGCCTCGGCATGGTCACCGGCCGTGGGCTCGCTTCGGTCATCCGAACGCGCTACCCGCCGCCTGTGCTCTGGTTCGCTTGTGCGCTGCTCCTCATTGCAAACATCTTTAACATTGGAGCCGACCTCGGAGGCATGGCGGACGCCCTGCGCATGGTCACCGGCCTCCCCGCCTATATCGGAACTCCATTTTTCGCCTTCCTCATCATTGCGCTGTTGATAAAAACTTCCTACCGTGCCATAGCCCGAATCTTTAAGTGGATGACCCTTGTTCTCTTCGCTTATGTCATCACCGCGTTCCTGGCGCGGCCCGATTGGTTTCAGGTGCTGCGGGCCACGTTTATTCCGCATGTCGAGTGGACTCGCTCTTATCTTTCCGTGTTGGTCGGAATACTCGGCACCACCATCTCGCCGTACCTCTTCTTCTGGCAGGCGGCCCAGGAAGTCGAGGAGGACCGTGAGCGCGGCAAAGTCACCGTCGCTCAGCGCAGAGGTTCAACGGACCAGGAATTGGTTGCAGCCACCAAGGACGTCGTCACCGGAATGCTCTTTTCGAATCTGGTCATGTACTTCATCATCCTCACTACCGCGGCGACGCTCCATGCCCATGGCATGAAACATATTGAAACCGCGCACGAGGCCGCCCAGGCTTTGCAGCCTCTCGCCGGTAAAGGTGCTTATTGGCTGTTTACCCTGGGACTGCTTGGCACCGGAATGCTGGGAGTGCCAGTCCTCGCCGGCTCTTGCGCCTATGCCATAGCCGAGGCGGCGCGATGGCGCTCGGCCTCTCTGAACAAAAAATTTCGTTTGGCGCGCCGCTTCTACGGCGTCATCGCCGTAGCCGTGCTCATCGGCCTCACCCTCAATTATGCAGGATTAAACGCCATCAAAATGCTGTTCTGGTCCGCCGTCCTCAACGGCGTGCTCGCGCCTCCGCTGGTAGCCCTCGTTGTCTTGCTGACAAGCGACAGCAAGGTCATGGGAAAGCGCGTCAATGCCCCTGCCGCGCGAGTGCTCGGGTGGGTTTGCGCCGCCGTCATGGCCGCCGCCGCGGTGGCCCTACTGGTGCTGTGAGCTCCCGGCTCGTTATGAAAAAATGGACCCCAGTCATGAAGATCAGCAGACGAAACATAATCCGGTCGACGGCGGCCGCTATCCCGGCCCTCGCTTTCTCGGAAGCGCAGTCGGACAAACCGCTCGGAATCGAAATCGAAACCGGGCCCTTTCAGGGCACGCGTCAATCCTTGAGCGCCTACCGCATCCCCGCATGGTTCCATGACGCGAAGTTTGGAATCTGGGCGCACTGGGGTCCTCAGTCCGCCATTGAAGATGGCGATTGGTATGCCCGCAACATGTACATGCAAGGAAGCCCGCAATACAACTATCACGTCGAGACGTACGGGCATCCTTCGAAGTTCGGATACAAGGACACCATCCCCGCCTGGAAGGCCGAGAAGTTCGATCCTGTGAGCCTGATGCGCCTCTATAAGAAAGCTGGCGCGAACTACTTCGTCAGCATGGGCGTGCATCACGACAACTTCGATCTCTGGAATTCAGCGCACCAGCGCTGGAACGCTGTCAAGATGGGTCCGCGAAAAGACATCGTCGGAGTGTGGCGTGAGGCGGCCCTCGAGGAAGGCCTCAAATTCGGCGTCTCAGAGCATCTCTGGATCACTTACAAATGGTTCTCAGTCAGCCACGGCTCCGATCAAACCGGCCCTCTGGCCGGAGTACGCTACGACGGGGCAAACGAAAACAATTTCGATCTGTACGTCGATTCAGATGACATCTGGGGAAAGGATCTCGATTGGAATGAAAGCGGGATCCCCGAACGCTGGAAGCGCCACTGGTACATGCGGATAAAAGATCTGGTCGATCGCTACCAACCCGATCTCCTGTACACCGATGGCGCGCTGCCGTTTGAAGACTATGGCCTGAGTCTCGTCGCCCATCATTACAATCTCAGCGCGAAGCGTAATGCCGGCACGACCCAGGCTGTCTACACCAGCAAGCGGCGGCAGGATGCGGACCGCGGTCTGTGCGCGCTCGACGTGGAGCGAGGCATCGTCGACAAAATCTGGCCGCAGCCATGGCAGACCGACACCTGCATCGGGAATTGGCACTATAAGCGCGGCACCCAGTACAAATCGCCCAAGACGGTCATCGATATGCTCGTGGATATCGTCAGCAGGAATGGCAACCTGCTGTTGAATTTCCCTCTGCCGGCGAGCGGAGCGCTCGATCCGGAAGAGCTGAACGTGCTCGCTGCCATCACCGGCTGGATGGCCGTGAACAGCGAAGCCATTCACGCTACGCGCCCTTGGAAGGTCTTCGGCGAAGGTCCCGGGACACAAACTCCCGCCGAAGGCGCCGCGTTTAACGAGAATAAACGCAAGGATCTGACGGCCTCCGACGTCCGCTTCACTACGAAAGGCGATACCCTGTACGCGTTCGTGATGGGCTGGCCTCCGTACGAGGCCTTAATTAGACCTCTCGCCACCAATACCGATTTGCGCGTCGGCAAGATTCAGAGCGTGCAACTGCTCGGCTCAGGTGAGAACCTGTCTTGGTCGCAAGGTGACGACGGGCTTCGAGTGAGAGTGCCCCGGCAGAAACCCTGCGATTACGCCGTGGCATTTCGAATATCGGGTGCCTGAGAGTCCGGCCGCCCCCAGTCTGTCGATCCTATGGCGCTCCGTTCGAACCTGAACCCGGCAGGTTCGCCTGCATCGCGCTACCCGAAGGCATGGGAGCGCTCAAACCATCCGTCAGCGTGTAGTTTTCAAGTGCAATGGCGCTCTGCCAAAGCCGCGCCAGCGTGCCGACGTAAGCCGCCTGCAATTGAAAAAGCGTGCGCTGTGAGATGATCACCTGCGCGTACGCCGCTGCCATCTGCCGGTACTTATCCAGGTAAAGCTGATAAGCGCGAGTCGCGCGCGGAATCATCTCCGTTTTGTAGCGGCTGGCTTCCATTTCATCTGAGAAATACGTCTGGAGCAAAGCCTGCGCCCTTTGCCGCAGCAAAAGTTGTATGCGCGCCGCTTCGGCCCGCGTGCGTTCCACTTCGGCGTTTGCTGCCGCAACGTTGCCCTGATTCCGATTGAATATCGGCAGCGTCACACCAGCCGTCGCAAACCCCTGCGCGCCCACTGGCGTCGAGCCAAGACTATCCAAGCGTTCGAAATTCTGCTGAACGCCGGCGCGGATCTGCAAATCGGGAACGCTTTCCCGGCGCGCGCTTTTCAACTCCGCTTCCGCGCGAGCAACTTGCTGCTGAGCGCGTTTTACGGCCGGGCTATCCCGCACGATCACATCGATCGTTCGCTCATCGAACGGCGGCAGGTGATCCAGATCGCCTGTCACCCGAGCCAGCGGCAGCGCAGGCTGCCCCGCCAGTGCCGCGAGGCTGTGGAATTCTTCGATGTACCGCCGCTGGGCGGCCTCGGAATCCACCTCCGCCTGGTCCTTCTCTACCTCGGCTTCGAGCACGTCTGGCGCATCCGCTTGGCCTACATTCGCAAGCTGGCGCGCCGTCTCCATCGCGTCTGTCGCAAGTTCCAGAAGCTGTCGCCTGACCCGCACGCTCTCCTGCGCGGCAAGCGCCGCGTAAAAACTTCGATCCACATCGCTCAGCACGCGCTGCCGTTGTTCGGCGGCTCCCATCTCGTCCGCGCGCCGCTGCTGCTCATACACGTTTCGCCTCAAAGCCAGCTTGCCGCCCAGAACAAATGTCTGCTGTGCGAACGCCCCCTGCTCCCCGCCCCCAAAAGATCCGCCGCGGATTTGCTCGCCTTGATAACCGGCTGACAGGTTGGGCGGCAGCCCCGCCTGGCGCGCTTCTCCGGCCGAGCGCCGTGCCATCGCATTCGCCTCCTCAAGCGTCGGATTGTGACTCAGCGCCATCTCCTCGAACTCCCGCATTGCCATCGCGGGCCGGCTCGCGGCTTCTTTGAACAGGTCCGCAACGGGCGTCTGGGCCTCCACCCGCGCGTAAGCGCAGGCTATCGCCAGCAACATAACCCGGGCTCTCATATCCGGCCCTCGCGAACTCTTTGCATAACGTCGTCGTATTGATCCGGCGGCAAGACACGCACGAAGGTCATCATCCCTTGCATGAAGCCGCTCCAGCCCGGCCGCAGCCCATAGTTCTCCGGCTTCTTCACTTCGTCATCCACCGCCATCATCGGCCCCTCCATGTAGGCGTCCTGCGGAAAACCAGGAACTTTATTTGCGCCTTCGGCCACATCCGCTCTCATTGGCATTCCGCCGTGCTGCGTCCCGGCCATATCGTGCTGCATCCCGGCCATGCCGCCGCCCGATCGCGTCATCGGCCCCACGTTCGACACCATCTGGTTCATCATGTGGTGCGGAAGATGGCAGTGCAGCATCCATGCTCCCGGATTGGCGGCGACGAACTCGACATCGCGCGCTTGCGCTACTCCAACCAGAACCGTATTGCTCGGAATCCACGCGGATTCGGCCATCCGTCCCCCTTCGGTGCCCGTCACGTGAAAGGTGTGGCCGTGCAAGTGCATCGGGTGATGATCCATCCCCAGATTGATCATGCGAATGCGCACCCGCTCCCCCAGTTGCACGAGCAGAGGAGTCGTCGCCGGAGCCGCCTTGCCGTTCAATACCAGCCAGTTGAACTCCATGCTCATGCTGTTTGGAATGGAATTGCTCGGCAGCGCCGCGTATTCCTGCAGCAGCAGCACAAAATCTTTGTCCACCGCGGGCGTGTAGGCAGTCTTCGGATGCATGATGAAGGCCCCAAGCATTCCGAACATCTCCTGCATCGCCATGTGCGAGTGGTAAAAAAAAGTCCCGGCCTGGTGTAGGGTGAACTCATACACAAACCGGCCGCCGGGCTTGATCGCATCTTGGCTGATCCCGGGCCCGCCGTCCATCTCGTGGGGAATCTCGAAGCCGTGCCAGTGCATCGAAGTCGCCTCCGGCAGGTGATTGTCGACAATGATGCGGACTCTGTCCCCCTGCGTCACTTGAATGGTGGGCCCCGGCGAGCTGCCATTAAAACCCCACAGATCGAGCGTCTTGTTCGGCGCGATTTGCCGCTTCACCGGCTCCGCCGTCAAGTGAAACACTTTCACGCCGTTATCGACCGTGAACGCCAGGTCTGTCAAATCGGGCGAGTGAACGCGTACCGGCGATGCCCCGCCAGTCCGCGCCTCCATTCTCGAAGCCGACAATGCGCCCGCACCCAGGCTCAATGCGCGTTGAAAAAATTTACGACGCTCGTTCATAGCCTCTTTCTTCACTAACACGCCGCTCTTCAACGCCTGCCCTGCCGTTAAAATCGATCCATGCCCGGCCTCATCGAGCCCTTTTCCAGCGGTTCAGTCCAGGGCTTCCTTCATCGGCCCGCCAGCCCGCCCGCCGCGGGCCTCGTGCTTACCCACGGCGCAGGTGCCAACTGTGAATCGCCTCTGCTCCTCGCCGCGGCCAATGCCTTTGCCGAAGCCGGTATTTGCGTGCTGCGCTTCGATCTCCCCTTTCGCCGCCGCAAGCGATTCGGACCGCCTTCGCCCGCGACTTCCGCCGAGGACAGGAACGCTTTGCGCGATGCCGCCCGCCAGTTGCGCTCTCGGTTATCGTTGCCTATGTCGTTGCCGATCTGGATCGGCGGCCATTCCTACGGCGGCCGCCAGGCCACTATCCTCGCCGCCGAGGACCCGGCAGTCGCCGATCGCCTGCTCCTCTTCTCCTATCCGCTCCACCCTCCCAACAAGCCGGCTCAATCGCGCACCGGACACTTCGCCACCTTGCATACACCGGCTCTGTTCATTCATGGAACCAATGATCCGTTCGGTACTATGGAAGAGCTTCGCGCCGCCCTGACGCTGATTCCCGCTCCCACCGACCTGATCCCTGTCGAGAAAGCAGGCCACGATCTCCGAAAAGGCAAATTCGACGTCGCCGCCTTGGCCGTAAAGCCACTCCTCGCCCAAACGCCCGGCTTGACTTAGTGACATTGTCCGGTAAGTACTATCGGTATTAGTACTAACTTGGTTCTGGTAGTTACCGGCGAACACCCGCCACGTGATATACTCCCCACCTATCGACTAGGAGGAGGTCGTACAAATTTGAAGCCGCGCTACATTCTCGCCGCATTGACGCTCGCCGGACTTTTGGCCCACGCTACGCCGGTCGATCCGGTCTTTTCCATGGACGATCCGTCACTAGGCTCGTCCGTCGGCCTCGGATTTACTTTTTCAGCCAACCCAAGCGGGGGCGGCGTGCTGTCGTTCACCAACGACAGTGGCGTCGAGTATACGAGGTTGGACTTTTTCGTCACCCTGTCGGTGAACGATACCATCACCTGCCTGCCCCAGCCGTTTTTCAACACCTGCCAGTTCACCTTTACGAGCGTCGGGAACGGAAACGGCCTCTTCGACATTGGTGTCTTTAATGTTCCCTCGTCGGCCGGTGGCATTGCCCCCGGACAGTCCTTCGTCGTCGACCTGAACAATCTCGTTGACGGCGCACTCAACCCTGACCCGAATGGCGTTGGAGGCTGGGGACCCGGTAACACCTTTACCGCCGTGGTCAATGATGCGCCGGAGCCGGCCTCGTGGCTGCTTTTGACTGCCGGATTTGCCGCTTTACTGGGCAGCAGACTATTCCGGCGGCGTCGGCAAACTGCGCCTTAGCTCCGTTCGAACATACCGCCCCAACGACACTTTCGAAAGTGTCCTACTCGCGGAAAAACTGTTCGTATGTCTTCAGCAAGGCAATCGATACATCGGAAACCAGCGCGAAAACGGTTTTTCGCAACACACCTTTGCGTCGAATCAGCGGATTGTACAAGCGTCAGATGCTTGTAGACCAGGGCTCAACATAGCGATTGAACGTGAGGGGCAGAGCAGTTAACACGCTCGCGGCAACCAGCGCCGCCCACTTCATCTTGCTTTGCCTGCTCCGTTGCCGCGCCGGCGAATCTCGTCCATAGCTGCCCAATACGAAGCCAGCGTGCGCGATCCCTTTGCTGTTAGCACTGCCGACGTGACCGGCTTTTTTCCCTCAAACGCCTTTCGGATTTCGACCAATCCAGCCTCTTCCAACTTCGAAAGCTGAACCGACAGATTTCCTTTGGTCAGCTCTGTCGCCCGCTGCAGGAATAAAAACTCCGCGCTTTTGCAAGCCGAGAGCACCGTCAGGATAGCCAAGCGCGCTGGCTCGTGCACAAATTTGTCCGGCTGCACCACCGGATTAAACGACACTCAGCCCGGCCTCTTCTTTGCGCTCTCCAGGGAGTAGCCTTCGCAACAGTAGATGGTCCATGATGCCAGCAACCACAAAGCTTATTCCGAGTGCGGCGGTGCGCCAATCCCCGATTGCGCTCCAGTATGGCGCAAGGATCGCAAACGCCGCTGCCAGTAGCAGGTAGAACCACCGGTATCCGGACGAGCTCATATAGATCCCCCAAAAGAAAGCAGCTATCCACAACGCCTGGATGGGCTGGCCCGGAGGTCGGATCGTGATCAGAACGCCGAATATGCCGCCCCACACGGCCAAACCGAGCGAGGGGAAGCCTTTCCAGTTCCCCGGTTCCACTTTTCCGTATTGGCAATCATAGTATCGGTTAATGCGCCACGATGCCCATGCACCGGCTCCGAGCGCGGCCAGAAACACAAAAGCGGCGACATACGGGTTTCCACCGCTTACCTGGTACAAACACGAGAACAGAACCATAAATAACCCGGCCGGCAACATTGAAAGTCCGCGCAGATAGCGCAAATTCGAGGTTGCGAAAATCAAACCTTGCAGGTCATCAGCGAGCATTTTGTCCCATACTTGGTCTATATCATAGACCAGTCTACAAACGCAATGAGAAGGATGTCGAAAAAGGTGAAGCGCGAGATTTATAAGACGGGCGAGGGCCGCGAGAACAAAAACGCTCAAACTAAAGACTTGCGGAAACGAGGGATGCTGTTGAAAAACTCTGGCCAACTTTCGATTTCCGGGTTGCCCGTGCCCTGGGGACCAAATCGACGAATCCTGTCCGCGAGATGCCGTTTCAAACCGGCCAACGTTTGAGAGGAGAGATTGGCGTCGGGAGGAGAAAATACGATATGTAAGTTTCAGCACGCCAAGCGGCTGCAGAGAACTTGACTCCTTGGGTGCAAAGCAGTCTAAATTGATCGCGATCGCAGGCGTTACTAACGTACGAGTTTGTCAGCTTGTGGGTCATCGGCAATACTGTCTGCCGTTGCCAAAGCCTGGTTTCGCCAACGGTCACGGGCTTTCCTCATGTAAGTGGCGAAGACATACGGCCACGGGATCACAATGGGCTCCAAAAGAACTCCCATGAGCATCGGCTTCATGTACCACGTGGGTGCTCCGGTGGAGAAACGAGGAAGCACGACGGCCAGCACCCAGATCAACTTGTAAGCGAACTGTAGAAAGGTCAGCGGCAGCATCTTCAGCGGATAACGCACGCCGATGATGCAGAGGAGAGACAGGGCGCCCCAGAACGCCACGGCCACGCCCTCCAGCGGATTGGCCCAGCCGTTATGCCTGAGAATGCTAGGCCAAGCCGACAGTCCAAGCATTACGAAATTGCCGAGATAGAGGGCTCGGAGCAGATAGAGCCGGAAAAGAGAAATGTCTTCGTGCATCTCAGTTCAATCTTCTACAGAATTCTGGCGGAGAGGACTGACCGCCCGTTCCATTTTAGGCGAAAAACCCGCACGTGTTTCGCACAAGCATGCGCTGGCCCGATTTCGCCCTGACTCGTCGGCAAACCGGAGTTGGCACATCAGCGAGAAGTCATAAAGGTACAAAAATAGTCCGAACAATTCTTTTCCTGAATGTTTCGGTGACGCTGCCGTTTTCGCGAACGTCTGTCGAGCTCTTTGATGTCATTCTTGATCTTGATCAATTTCGGTGGAGGCGCGCTGCTCGTTATGATGGGCCAACAAACTCGTTCTGAGTCGCTCTTTTTCTACTTCCGCTTTGGAAGATCATATTCCCGAAGATCATCTGCTGCGGCTTGTTGATCGCCACATCGACTTCGCGTTTGTTCGCGAAGCACTGAAGGCAAACTGCAGCCACACGGGTCAGCCATCGATCGACCCCGAAGTGTTGCTCCGCATTCTCTTGATCGGATACTTGTACGGCATCACGAGTGAGCGACGTCTGGTCGAGGACGTTGGGATGCATCTTGCTTATCGCTCGTTCACTGGCCTCGGCTTCAATCAAGAAGTTCCGCATCACTCGACATTCTCGAAGACTCGGCACGGCCGTTTTTAGGAGTCAGCGGTCTTTCTTGAACTGTTCGAGCGAATCGTCCAGCAGTGCATGTACGTCGGGCTGCTGAAGGGAACCGATCGATCAGTGGACAGCACGCAGATCCGCGCTGATGCTAGCCCTGACCGGACAATCACCCGTGAACAAATGCCTGAAATCGCTAAGGTCAATCGGACTGTGCGCGAGTATGTGGGGCAGGTCGAGCGCGAGAACATCATCGCGGAACCGGCACAGGCTTCTGATCCATCTGCCTCCGAAGAGGAAGACAAACCCGAGCTGCGCCGCACCTATCGGAACTCGCCACCGATGAAGATCTCGACCACCGATCCGGAAGCAGCCTTGTCTAGCAAGCCTAGCGCGGCAATCCCCTCAGTAATGCATTGAATCCCGGCAGCGCCCGGATGGGTTTCAGATCCGGCTCGTCCCTCGCTTCCTGCGCCGAGTACCCATTGCGCAGCGCTCGCTGCAAATCCCTCAGCGCTTCCTCTTTATGCCCTGCCAGCGCTTCCACCACGGCCTCGTTATACATCAGCTGATTATCCGCGGGGGCAATGGAGCGTGCCTGAGTGATCAGCTTCCGTGCCTTCGGCGCCCCTCCTTTTCTCGCGTAGTAAAGCGCCAGATTGCCAAGAATGTCTGCGTCTTGTGGATTGACTTGTAGCTGATCGTAGGAAAGCTCGATCGCCTTATCATAGGTAGCCTGCGCTTTTTCATATTGCCCGGCTTGCCGGTAGGCATCCGCCAGCCCGCCCTCAAACACCACGTTCTTTGGATCCATCTGGAGCGCCTTTTCGTCCATCGCGATTGCATCCCCGTATCGGCCCAGGAAAAAATAGGCCGTTCCAAGATTCGCGTAAGCCTTTGGGCTCGGTTGCAGCGCGATCGCCTGCTGAAACTCGGGAATGCATTTCTTCCAAAGGCTTTGGCGCGAATAGATAATTCCGATCGAATTACGCAGCGACGGGTTTGTGGGGTCCAGCTCCTTGGCTCGTTCGAACTGCTTCAGGGCTTCCTTGTTGCGCCCCAGCTTAAAGTACGCTTTTCCTAGCTCGTAGTAATTGTTCCAGTAATACGGGTTCAGCTCGACTGCCTTCTTCAGAGCCGTAACGGCATCTTCGCTGCGCTTCGTGTTGAGGTAGACCTGCCCAAGCCGCACATAACCGTCGTCGGAATTCGGTCGAAGCTGAAGGGCGCGCTGGATCTCGCCCACCGCTTCCGCTGTCCTTCCGATCTGCTTGTAAACACTGCCTAACGCGAAGTGGACCTCCGGCATGGCATCATTCTCGCTATCGGCCCGTCGAGCCGCGGCCAGCGCCTTATCCGTCCAGAAGCTCGCATGCTTCAGCCCGTACATGTTCAGGCTCGCATCCGCCACGCCCGTCCACGCCAGCGCGAAAGAAGGGTCTCTCGCTCCCGCCTGCTCGAAAAGCTGAAGCGCCGCCGCCGTATTTTTCTCGTCCCGCCGCCCCTTCAGAAGGTCTCGTCCCTTCAAATAAAGGTCGTACGCATCCACGTTCTGCGTCGGTTTCACTGCCGCCCGGAAGCGCTCCGCTTCCGTCTCCTTCACATCCAGTGCGCGAATCAGCTCCATCCCAATTTGATCTTCAATCGTCAGCAGATCGCCCTGCACTCCAGGAAACGATTTGCTCCACATCCACTTGTGCAGTTGTACGTTTTGTACATTCGCCGTAACCGAAATGTGATCGCCCTGCCCCTGCACGGTTCCGAGCACCACCAGGTTCGCTCCTACCTTCTTGGCGATCGCGTCCACGGGCTGGCTGAGGTCCACCTTTTCCAGCGCCAGCGGTGAAACCGGATGAATGCTGTTGATCGAAAATAGCCGCGACGAGATCGCTTCGCTGATTCCCTCCGCGTCGTACTTCAGATTGGGATCGGCCCCGATCGGATGGAACGGAAGCACCGCGATGTACTTGGCATCCGCGGGCGGCCCTTGCACCACCGAAGAGCGCTGGCGCGACAGGTAAACTCCCGCCGCGATCACCGCGCAAGCCAGAGCCACGGCCGTATAAATCCATCCCCGCCGCAGCTCCATCCTCGGTCCCGGGGCGCTCGCAGATTTTTCCCGCGGCAGTGCCTCCGCCGTCCGCAGCTCCTCCAGAAGTTCCGCAACGCTTCCGGGGCGCAGCGCCGGTTCCCGCTCCAGGCAGCGCAAGATCACCCCGGTCAATCCGTCCGACATCCCGGAGTTCAGCGCCTTTGGGCTTCGCGGCGTCTCCGTTACCCGGTCAAGCATCGTTTTCAATCCCGAGTCGTGCTTGAACGGAATGTCGCCCGTGACCATCTCGTACAGCATCAGGCCCACCGAGTAGATATCGGTGCGCTGATCCACCGGCTTCCCTTCCACCTGCTCCGGAGACATGTACTTGGGAGTTCCGGTCACTTCGCCCGAATGGCTGTGCTCGCCGGGCGCCGAAGCCTGCGACATCTGCGCCACCCCGAAGTCGCTGATGAAAGCGTTGCCTGCTGAATCCAGCAGCACGTTGCGCGGCTTCAAGTCGCGATGGATAATGCCTTCCGCGTGCGCCGCCCCTAGCCCTTCGCAGATCTGCTTCGCCAGCTTGAAAATATGCTCTTCCGGCAGCGGCGCGGAACGCCGGATCAAGTGCTCCAGGTCCTCGCCATCCACCCACGCCATCGAAATGAACGGCACATTGTCGGCTTCGCCCAAATCATGAATGCGAACCACGTGTCGGTGCGTAATGCGGCTGGCAAGCAGAATCTCGTGCTTCAACCGCTCGAAGCTCTGCTCGTCGCTCGCTAATTCCGGCCGCACAATCTTCAGCGCCACCGTGCGGTTGAGCTGTAGGTCCGTGGCCCGGTACACCTTGCCCATCCCGCCCTCGCCCGCCTCTGCTTCGATCCGGTACCGCGATCCGAAATTCGCACCGGGCGTCAGCGGTCCGCTGCTCCGGCTTCCCCGCCCCGGCGAACGCGGCTCCCGGTTGTCCAGGTCCCAGATGATCTCTTCGGCGCTTTGGTAGCGCTGTTTTGGATCCGGCTCCAGGCACCGCACCACAATCTCGTTCAACTGCTTCGGTATATTCGCGTCGATCGTGTCCGGCGGCTTCGCTCTCTCGCGCGTCCGCTGTATCAGGCGCGCCACCGTGCTCTCCGCTTTGAACGGCAGGTCGCCCGTCAGCACCTCATAGCAAATGAGCCCCACCGCGAAAATATCCGACCGTACATCGGCCTGCTCTCCCCGCGCCTGCTCCGGCGACATGTAATCCGGCGTGCCGATCAGCACACCCGTGCGCGTCATCCCCGGCGCCTCAAAGGAGCGCGCCAGCCCGAAATCCATAATGCGAATCTCGTTCTGCGCGTTGATCAGAATATTGTGCGGCTTCAGATCGCGGTGAATCACGTCTTCCGAATGCGCCGCCTGCAGCCCTTCGCAGATCTGCCGGATCACCCCCATTGCCTCGTGCGCCGCCATCGTGCCGGTTCGCCTCAGTCGCGTGATCAGATTTTCGCCCTCGAAAAACTCCATCGTGATGAAACGCAGCCCTTGCGCGACGCCAAAATCGAATATCCGAATCACATTCCGGTGCGTCACCTGCCGCGCCAGCAAAATCTCCTGCTTGAAGCGCCGCACCACGCCCGCGTTCGAGGCCAGATCCGGACGAATCGTCTTCAGCGCGATCACGCGGTCTAGTTCCCGGTCCAGCACCTTGTAGACCGTGCCCATCCCGCCTTGTCCCAGGCGCTCCATCACCTCGTAACGCTCCGAAATGATGTCCCCCGGAAAGAGCAGGCTGGTGAATGCTCGTGCCGCGCCCGCCGCCATGCCCGATCCCGCCACAATCGATGGCGTCAGCGCCGCCGCTACCGTGAACTGGTCATCCCGCGCCGCGCTGTGACCCGCGTCCGATTCTGCTCCGAACGATGTCTTGCAACTTCCGCAAGACGGCGCGTCGTCCGGATTTGGAGTCTTACAAATGGGGCACAACATCGAACCAAACCGCCACTGTCTCTATAGGAAAGAGTTTCCGCTACGGCGAGCGAACCTCATGCGCTTCGGACCAACACCTTACCCTTGCAAGTGATCTACCAAATCACGCAACGAAATCGCGCCTCTGTCCTCATCAGGGCCGCCAATCGGAATTTCCAGTGTGTAATGAGTCTACCGCGAAATCTTTCAGGCCGCATCGTCACTGCCCACCCGGGCGTCCTGCCTTCGCGTCCCCCATTGTTATCATCGGGCCATAGCCCTCTTTGACCCCTTCCGCCACCATCGAGAAGACCTCCGGCTGGGCGCCTCTTCGCCATCCTCTCTTCCGTAACCGCTGGATCGCCTCCATCATTTCCAACCTCGGCAGTTGGATGCAGGACACCGCCGGAACCTGGCTCATGACCGCCCTCACGGCCTCTCCTCTGCTCATCGCCCTCATGCAGACCGCCGCCAGCCTCCCTGTCCTCCTGCTCGGTTTCCTGGCGGGCGCCACCGCCGACCGCTTCGATCGCCGCCACCTTCTCATCTTCTGGCAGGCCTGGATGCTCGTCTCCGTCATGGTGCTCAGTATTCTCACCATTATCGGCATCGTTTCCCCAGGTGAACTTCTTATCCTCACCTTCCTGCTCAACATCGGCGCTGCCATGAGCAATCCCGCCTGGCAGGCTATTGTTCCCGAGCTCGTCACACGCTCCGAGATTCCCGACGCCATCGCCATCAACAGCGCCGGCTACAATCTCGCACGCGCCGTCGGTCCCGCGCTCGGCGGCCTCACCGTCGCCGTCTTCGCTTCCACCGCCAAAGGCGCCGGCACAGTGTTTTTCATTAACGCCGTCTCCTTCATCGCCGTCATTCTCGTCCTCTACTCTTGGCGTCGCACGCCGCTTTTCAAAAGCGCCTTGCCCGCCGAACGCATGCTCGGCTCCATGCGCTCCGGCTTTCGTTATCTGCGCTATGCGCCGCCCCTGCAGGCTGTCCTCATCCGCGCCTTTCTCTTCACGCTCTTCGTCAGCGCCGTCTGGGCGCTCCTCGCCGTCGTTGCGCAGCAGGATCTGCATCAGGGCGCCATGGGTTATGGTGTCTTGAATGGTTGCCTCGGCGCTGGAGCCGTCATGGGCGCCGCCTCTCTCCCCCACATGCGCCGCCGCTTCCCGGTCGACGGAATCGTGACCGTCGCCGCCGTCGTCTCTGCTGGCACTCTGCTCGTCCTCGCCTTCGCCCGCAGCCTCCCGCTGATCGTCGCCGCGCTCCTCGCCGGCGGATTCGCTTGGACCAGCACCACCTCTTCCATGAACGTTTCCGTCCAGCTCTCCGTCCCCGCTTGGGTGCAGGCGCGCGCCCTCGGAATCTACCAGACCATCTTCCAGGGCGGCATGGCTCTAGGCAGCGCCCTGTGGGGCTTGCTCGCCGAACACCTCTCCACCTCGCGCTCCCTCGTCATCGCTGCCCTCGGCCTGCTCATCAGCATCCCCTTGACTCGCCGTTTCCATCTCCTCCACGGAAGCCCTCCCGACCTCGACCCCTACCAGCTCAACCGCCCCGCTCCCCAAGTGGTCATCGAGCCGCGCCCGGATGACGGCCCGGTCCTCGTCACCATCGAATACCGCATCCGCCCTCAGGATTACGATGCCTTCACCCGCGCCATCCACCAGTTGCGAAGCATTCGCATGCGCGACGGCGCCATCCGCTGGGGCGTCTTCCAGGACACCGCGCAGCCCCAGCGCTTCATCGAAACCTTCATCGTCGATTCCTGGCTCGAGTTCCTGCGCGTCCGCGAGCGCCTCACCGCCAGCGACCGCAGCATCCGCGATCGCGTTCGCCATTTCCAGCAGGGCGATGCCGAGCCCCTGGTCTCCTACATGATCTACGCGCGCGAAATTGCCAGATAGGCCGCTGCGGTATTCCAGTTCCCGCTCTCGTGCCGAAACGGCGCGCTATCCCTAACCGGCATGTAGCTGTTATCCATTCCGGTACGGGCTGCTCGCGAACCCCGCCGCCCTTTATCACGTAAGTAGCTGAATTTATTTGGATCGTCAAAATCGTCACACGTTGGCACCTCACGTGCTTTAAGACAGGCATGCAAATCGGCAATTTTGGGAACGAACAAGCCGGCAACCCGGCGCAGGACGCATTGGAACATCTGGTCGTCGAGCAATTGCGCGACCTGATCGCACTCGAGAAGGCTCTCCAGAAGAAGTACGCCGGTCTTCAAACCACGGCCAGATCGAGCGCCAAAGCCGCCTTCGAAGCAGATGTGCTGCAGTTAAACAATCGCGCCGACCGGCTCCATCGCATGATGGATGCCATGACCGCCTGACCGGCAAGCTGTCAAATTACCGGATCGAGCGGTCGATCCATTTCTCGACCGCCGGAACTTCATAGCTCGCCAGCTGGTCCAGTAGGCAGGTGGCGTCAGCATCGGCCAGCAGCATGGCACGATGCGCATCGCGCAGGAAGCCCTCCTCCACGGCACGATTCGCCATCGCCAGCAGGCAATCGTAATAGTCATTCACATTGAGCAGGGCGCAGGCTTTGCGGTGTAATCCAAGCTGTGACCAGGTCAGTACCTCGCAAAACTCTTCCCATGTGCCATATCCCCCCGGCAATGCAATGAACGCATCGGCCAGATCCGCCATCAACGCCTTGCGCTGGTGCATGGATTCGACCACGTGCAGTTCCGTCAGTCCGCAGTGCGCGATCTCCTTTTCGACTAGCGCCCTCGGCATTACGCCGGCAACCTGTCCGCCCCGGCTCAAACAGGCGTCCGCGAGCGTCCCCATCAGCCCGAGCTTGCTGCCGCCATACACAAGCCCGATCCCGCGATGCGCAAGGAGACGCCCCATTTGCGCCGCCGCCTCCGTGTACGCCGGCTGGGTCCCCCAACTGGAGCCGCAGAACACGCAAACACGCTGCAACATGACTCCAGTCTAAAAAAACCGTCAGACTGATAGCCATCTTGACAAGCATTTGGTGTTGGGGAGCAATCGGGCAGATGAGATGAGACGACCGGCCGGCTTTGGGAATAGGCTGGCTGGATGCGCGACCTGAAGCGCTGAAAGGACTCACTCATGAAAAAGCTGACTTGTTCTGCGTTATCGAGATTGGGCCATCTCACGATTGGCATTGATCTGGGAGATCGTTATAGTCATTACTGCGTGCTCGACGCGAGCGGTTCTATAGTCGAGCAGGGGCGCATACAAACAACGATCGAAGGAATTACAAAGCGCTTCGGTGAGCTGTCGCGTGTCCGGATTGCACTGGAGGCAGGCACCCACTCGAGCTGGGTAAGCCATCTGCTCGAGAGCTTCGGCCACGAAGTACTGGTTGCCAACACACGCGAAATTCGTGCGATCAGTGGAAGTGATAACAAGCATGATCGCGTCGATGCCGAAAAACTTGCCCGCTATGCTCGCGTGGAGCCATCCCTTCTCAGCCCCATTCAGCACAGAAGCAAAGAAGCCCATCTCGACTTGCTTGTTATCCGCATTCGAGAGCGGCTGGTCGCAGCGCGCACGATGTTGATTAACGCCGCAAGGGGCATCGTCAAGAGTATGGGCCATCGCCTGCCGCGGTGTGCAACGCCTGCTTTCGCGCAAGATTGCCTTACTGCGATTCCGGAAGAACTTCGCAACGTGCGGACTCCCGTCTTGAAACAGATTGCCTCACTCACTGAGCAGATCGAAGCCTATGATGCCGAGATTCAGAAACTGGCCGAAATCCGCTATCCCGAGACAAAGCCTTTAATGAGCGTGAAAGGAGTAGGGGCACTTACGGCGCTCAGCTTTGTGCTGACGCTCGGCGACAAGCGACGGTTCAGCAAAAGCCGAGACGTCGGGAGCTATCTGGGACTCCGGCCAAAACGTTCGCAGTCCGGTGAGCGAGATCCACAGTTGCGAATCACGAAAGCCGGGAATAGCTATCTGCGCAAAACACTGGTGCAATGTGCACACTACGTTTTAAGCCGAGGTCCGGACAGCGCACTTAAGCAATGGGGTTTGAAACTTGCAGGGCGCGACAGTCAGAATGCCAAGAAACGGGCCATCGTCGCGGTTGCGCGAAAACTGAGTGTGATCCTCCACCGCCTCTGGGTGACACAACAGATCTACCGCCCGTTTCCGCAGCAGCCAACTGGCATATAGTTTTCCATTTTGCGAAACCTGTTCCGGGTCCGCTACCAAAAGACCGCTTAGCCGATGACTGCGGCCGGTTTTCCGATCCTTTGAGATCGTCGGGCAGATAGCAGCATCGACTGAAGTATCGAACCTCAACATGCATCGAGTATCTTCTTGATGAACTCACGTGGAATGCGAAGGGAAGAAGGATGTCAGTTACGTAGCGTTGTGATCTCGGACATTGTCAATAAGGAGGCCAGGCTTGGCCTGGCTGACTTCGCGTTTAATTACCCAGGACCTCCGCTCAGGAACTTCACCAAAATAATCGGCTGAAACAAAACAAAACCCTCCACTTTAGGAGCGGAGGGTTCCATTCAGCCGATTATTTCGGAGCCAGTCCGTCGCTTTCGGGCCTGGGTGCGCATCGGGCGCGACCCCAAGGCGCGTAACAACTTTAGCAGCTTTGGCCGAAAGAGAAAAGTGAAAAACACCCAGAGTGGTCTTGACATCGTCCGGTCGTCTCATGGAAGAAAACCGGTGTAAGGAAGAAACTAGCGCACCCAGAATACTCTCGAGAGCTGCAGCCCAATGTGGTCCGGTATTTCCAAAGCCAAGATTCGTCCCCAACGACGTTACAACTGTTTCTTGAGCTTCCGGACAGCGTACTGGAGCCCGCAAGGATCGCCTGACCGAGGCTGGCCTGATCTCACTGTCGTTGATCTGACAAATACGCGGTGGCCGATTTATAAAAAGGGACAATGAGTACAAAGATATTATTCCATCTCCTATAACTTGACGTACAGCTTAAATCACGATCTAGCGTTCCACTTCGATTCAGGAGCAGAACCTCATGGTGAATTTGCGACCGCGTGCGAATAAGAGATGGCCGTTACGGCGCAGACCGACACAGTTGCGCCCATCGCCTCTTATTGCCTGTTGGCTCTGATGAGATTGTCATACGAGTTCCAGGAGGCACAGTGACGGTCGACGGTGTAAGAGCTACAGTTACGTGGGTGGAACGCGTGGCCGACGAGTGCCAGGCGAACGATATCCCGTTTGTGCTCGAAATCCTCGGGTACGCGATGGACGGCGAGAATGAGAAAGGCGGCATACGCGAAGCGGAAGCCTCAGATCGTGATCCGGTCAGTAGACATAGAGACCCTGGAATTTGCTGCCGAGAGTGGCAGCAGACTCAACGGCGTCCTCTGCGGACGAGCCACCTGGCAGGACGGAGTTGCGATTTTTGCCCGGCATGGCCACAAAGCGCTCGAGACTTGGCTCAACACAGCGGGTGTGGAGAACATCGCACGTGTTAATGACATACTGAAAGCGGCCCAGCCGTGGCACGAAAGAGCTGGTCTCCCGGCCACCGCCGCCGCTGCGGTGAGGCGATTCGCCACTCGATAGACCCGGAGACCAAAGCTGCGAATGACTTGGCGCAAGAGCTTCAATCTTAAATTAGAAAATCAGTACCGCGGCCTAGCCGCTGCTATTACCGCAACTCCCAGGGGCGCGAGTGATATCTTCGTCAGGCCGCTTTGTCCAGTGATGACGTCACGCATGGGCTCGGGAAGCAGGATGTCCTTGTGAGCAGTTTCTGTCAGATTCAGCAGAAAATAGAAAATGGCTTCAGAGCTTTCCCGGCTGGTCACTTCAACGCCGTAAGGCGCAGCAACGAGCGGAGAAAGATTGGCAGTGGTTCCCACTGCGCGGGCAAGCGCTTCGTGAAAAGCACTCTCAGCACAATCCGTAGCAACGTAGAACACCCAGCCTCGTCCTACCTGGTTGCGAGTGATAGCCGGCTTACCAGCCATTCGGCCGCCACGAAAGATGGCGACCGGTTCCGCACCGTGCAGAACGAGCGATTCCAGAATCGTCCGCGGAGGGAAAGCAGTTTCGGCCCCTCGAAATACTATTCCAAGCTCGGCATTCAGCGTACGGTCGAGCGTTCCATTAGGGGAATTGTACTCGCCTAAATCCAGCTTGGCTTCCGCCGTGACGCCTGCCAGCTCTTCGAAAGACCCAGGCGAGAGCACTCGCTTCATGCTGGCGTCCAAGTTCTGTGTTCCGGCGCGGTTAGTAAGGACGAGCGTTCCACCCCTAGTTACGAAGACCTTCAGCCGCTGCACAATCAAATCGTCGGTCAGCCGCAGATTGGGTGTGATAATTAGTTTGTAAGTTGAAAGGTCAGTCGAGCACGGAATAACATCGAGGTTGCGCTGCAGTACTTTGAAGCCATTGTAGTAACGCCCCGCCGCACTATCATAGCGGTCGTTCCTATCTCCGACGGACCAGAACCCCTGTGACCACTCGTTTGTGAAATCGTACAGAAGGGCAATATCGGCGTGAGTAGTTGCGTCTGCCAGGAGCGGACCGAGTTGCGCGAATTCCTTCGAAATTTGTTCGAATACTGGCTTTGCCGGATTGATGGTGCCATCGAATCGCTTGATCAGGGAGGGCCTGAACTGCTCGTTGCCCGCCAGGGGACGTCGCCATTCGAAATAAAGTTGTCCATGACTTCCGTGCGCTAAATTGATGTACGCCTGCAAGCGCAGTCCTTCCGTCAGAGCATTCGGCGGAACATAGGCAATCTGTTCCCCGGATAAGAATCGCTGCTGCGGCCCTGCACAGCGGCACATATCGTTTTGGAATCCGGATATGTACTGGCGATGAAAGTCCGATATGCCTGGTGCGCTGACGTAATTATCCCAAGCCGCTGCATTCAGGAACTCCGCCGCGGTAAAGACATCCACGGACCACGTGGCGGTCGGCCAATTGGTATAGACGAACTGGTCCTTGCAATATTCGTGCAGGATGGTCGCCTGCCGGCGCAGATGATTCAGGAAGGAATCGGAAAAAAAGCGGCGGTAATCGAGGCTGATCGCCGGCTGCCAGCCTCCTTCCGCGGAATTCGTCGGAAAATGAATTTGCGACCAGTCGGAATACTCATTGCTCCAGAATGCGCCGTTCCAGGTGCGATTCAACGCAGCCAGACTGCCGTAGTGTTTTTGCAACCAGACCTGAAAAGCCCGCTCGCAATTCGAATCGTAGCATTCAAACGGGAACCCGGGCTCATTATCGAGCTGCCAGCCGATGACTTCGCGGAATCGGCCGTAGTGCTCGGCAAGAGCAGTGGTGATACGTGCGCTCGCATCCAGATAATGTTGACTGTTGGTGCAGTAACCCTTCCTTCCGCCATACGTATATGGACCCTTCGCATTGGCGTCCAGAACGTCCGGATGCAACTGGTACAACCAGGGCGGCACCGATGCCGTGGGGGTGGCAAGAATGACGTCGACACCGTGCCGATTCGCAACGTCTATCGCTCGGTCCATCCACGCGAAGTCAAACTTTCCTGGCGCGGGTTCAAAAAAAGCCCATGCAAATTCCCCCATGCGAACGGTGTTGATTCCCAACTGCTGCATCTGGCGGAAATCGATCTCCCACTCGGAGGGCGTCCACCATTCGGGATAATACGCCGCACCCAGGAAGTAGTGATTCCACAAATTGCGGCCGTCTGGCTCCGGCCTGCCTGCTGGAGGCTGCTGTCCGCCCAAGGCGGAAGCGCCAAGCAAACCCACCAGCTTGTTAAAAGTTCTTCTGTTCACACTGCCGTTGCTTTAAAGTATCGCTGGGCTGGTCAAAACACGTATTTCAACGCCAATTGAAAAAATCTGGCATCGGGCGTGTTGCTTTGGAAAGATACCGGCCCCGTTATCGTTCCTCCATTCGAGTTAATGTTTGTCGTAGATGGATTTGCCCAACTTGGGTGATTAAATACATTGAAAATGTCTACGCGGAACTGCAGGTACTGCTCGCGCCAAGCTGTAAAATTCTTAAACAACGACATGTTTACGCGCTCAAATCCGGGACCGTATACCCGATTCGAGAGACCGCCCAGGTATGCAAGCACCTGGGAAGAGTTCGTTATATAAGTACCTGACGGGATCGTGTTTCCCGGCAGCGGGTTTGAAAAGGCGCAGGGATTGTACCAATTGGCCGTCGTGCGTGTCCGGGGAGCGCAAGTCACATTCGGATTTGTTGAATTAGGAGTGCCGCCCGCAGCAAAAGGATCTCCCGTAACCATTGCCCTGGCGCTGCCGCCCCCTGCGGTAGTAATATTCGGACCCACGGTAAACGGAAAGCCTGTCTGTGCAGAGAAAGTCACGTTGGCAGCCCAGCCGCCTACTACGAGATCAGCCAAACGCGAGCCGTTCACATAGGGGCGTCCTTTTCCGAACGGCAGTTCATAATAACCGTTAAAATTGAGCCGCTGACGCACATCGAAGGACGAATTTGTGTATTCGTCAATAATAGGAATTAAGTTGCTATTACGATCACCGATGCCGCCTCCGAGCGGATCCACCGAATCGTCAAAAGCGTGTGCCCAAGTATATGTGGCCAAAAAGTTGAGACCGTTTGCGTAACGCTTGTGCACCGTAGCCTGCAAGGCGTTGTAGTTGCTTCGACCCAAGTAAGTGAGCAGGTTCGCGCTGCTGAACTGAGGGAACGGCTGTACGATATTGGAATTGGTTCCTGGACTCACAAGAGCATCGGCGCCGTTGGGTCCCGTGAGAGTTATGAGGTGCCGCGAGAAATTACCTACATAACCCAGAGTTGCCGACATATTATTTGAGAATGCCCGCTGAACCGTGACGTTGTAATTAGCCGTGTAGGGTGTCCGAATCGACGGATCTTCCCCAAACAGACCTGGCGCTGACACAAAGGTTTGTATCCCTTGCGCGATTTGTTGCGATAACCCGTTCTCAAGCGTTGCGCCCTGACCCGACAGAGAGGGACACGGATTATTGGCCCGGCAGCTTGGTGTAACGAGGTTGGCATGCACTACAAACGGAAAGTTTTCGCCAATATTTGCGTTTGACCCTGCCCCTTCTATCGCCCCATAGAAAATGCCGAAGCCACCGCGTAGCACTGTTTTCGAGCCGGCCTGATAGGCAAAGCCGACTCGCGGCGCAAAGGCCGTCTTCTGCTCGGTCGCTAGCCTGGGATTGGAATCGTATTGGAGGGTGATGTGGTCTTGTTGGAGCGCGCCCGTAAATGCGGCGGGAAGCACCAGGTTCCGGCTTAAAGCTGGAATGTCGTATATTCCCGTCCCGGTACCAACTCCACCCGACATTCTAATGAAGTTCGCCTGTTGACCGGTCATCTCTTTGTATGGTTGAAAATAGTCGTACCGCAGCCCAAGATCGAGTGTCAGCTTGCCTGTTATTCTCCAGTTGTCCTCAAGATATGCGGAATTGTACCCCTGCTCATCATTAAGCGCAGGCTCATTGGTGATGCTTGCTGAGTTCATTTGATCGGTAAGAAAATCGGCGATACCGCTGCCCGTGAAGCTTTGCCCTGGGATGCTGGTGTATAGGCCGTTATAGCCGTAGTTGCCCCTCGGCGCAGGCGGCTGCAAGAACAAAATTCTCATACGCTGCAGATCTACGCCGGTTTTTAACGAATGATTTCCGATGATCTTAGTCACGTTGTCGATGATCTGGTAGACGTTCTGCTTCTCAACCGATGGATCGTTACCGTGCGTTCCAAAGGCCGTTATGCCCCCCACAGAGATTCCCGGCAAGCCGCCATTGTCGACGAACCCTGGGCCGAACGGCATTCCTCCCAATCCAAGGCTTGCCGCCACATTCACGTTATAGTTTGGTTGTAAGTTCAAGAAGATTCCCCAGTTAAATGAGAATCGGAATTCGTTTGTCAGATTGGGATTAAAAATATGGGTTTCACTCAGCATGAAATTCTGAGTGAGATAACTGTCCTGTGAACCGATGAAGTTTGTAGTTCCGTCTAAGATCTGCCCCAGGGGCGGCGTGTTCCGGTTCATGATGTGCACATAGCTATACCGCGCCTAGGCTTGGTCTTTGCTGGTAATGTTCCAGTCCAGACGCTGATCCCATTGCACAGGATCGCTGTCGGTAGCAAGATTTTCAATCAGATTGTTGAATGTTTTACCTCCGTTCGCATTCGGCTGTGGGTAGAGCGAAAGAAGCCTTTGCGCCACTGGATCGATTTGGCTTGCACACATGACATTCGCCTGACCATTGCACGTCAAAGGCTGAGTGCCTCCGGAATTGGGTTGATATAGTTTAACAGGCGCCGAATTGCCGGTAAGGCTCGTGTTCAGGAGTTCCGAAAAATTGCCTTGGCGCATCAATGGCGTAGGAGTTGTAAAAGTGCTGGTTGCGGCATAGGCGATGCGAGTATCTTGAATGTCGCCGAAATAGAAGAGCTTATTTTTGACGATGGGAAATCCTAACGTGCCCCCGAACTGGTTCATATGGTACGGCGGGATCACCAAGGCATTCCAGTTCCGCGCATCGAGATTGGTGTTCCTGAAATATTCCCATACATCACCATGAATCGCGTTCGTGCCGGATTTGATGCTGGCATTCAGCACCGATCCCGCAGAGTGGCCATATTCAGCGGTGTAATCGGCCGTCTCTAATTTGAATTGCGACAAGGCATCCGGTGGCGGAGCGATTGCATAGGTGGAACCGTTTTCGTAATCGACAATGTTGATATTGTTATCCACCCCATCCAGGATGAAATTGTTCTGTTCGGCACGTTGACCGTTTGATTCAAAGTCGCCGGTGCCGCCGCCTCGAGTGCCGGAAGAAGGAACTACGCCGGCCGAGAGCTGAGCGAGATATACCCAGTTCCGCTGATTGAGCGGAGTATTGTTGATTGTTTGTGTGCTGATCTCCTGGCTTACGGAGCCCGATTGTGATTGGAGCAGCGGAGGCGCTGCCGTCACAGTGATCGTCTCAGTTACCGCGCCCGGATTGAGAGTAAGCCCGACATTCAGCCTTTCCTGTATATTCAATTGCAGGTTTTCCTGAACTGTGGTTTGGAAGCCCGGAGCGGCCGCGCTCACCCTATACTGGCCAATCTTGACTGGCGAAAAAATATAGACCCCTTTCGCGTCCGTTTTGGTCTCCAATGTCAGTCCCGTATCCGCGTTTGTGAGGGTTACACGCGCCCCGGAAACAGTTGCACCGGAGCTGTCCTGCACGACGCCGGTAATGGTGCCCTGATCTAACTGGGCAAACGCATTACTTGCACACAGCGCCGTCGCAAACAGACCCAGGCGGCAGACATACCAGGTCCTGTTTGTTGATCTGCGTTCTTTTGGCTTCTCAACTTGAGGACCAGCCCAGGCTATAGGCATAGATTTCCCGGTCACGTGCCAATCCTTTCCGGAGTTAGGGTCAACTGTCTGTGAAAACCTTACATCGGATAGGGCGAGCCGTCAAGCGGAAAGTGAATCGATTCGCAGGGCGGCTTATTGCACGGAACCCAATGTTTCTGGCCAGACAAGAACCAGGCGGCCTCGATTCATTAATCGCTTCACTATTTGCTTGACCGTGCGGTCCGAGATGGCATAACCTCGGGTTTGAACCGTTTCGAATGCATGAGCCGAATAGCAGGCTAATCTCCCTCGGCCCGCAGGACATCGCGATCATCGCAATCTATTTCGTGATGGTCCTTGGCATCGGCATCTATTTGAAGCGCTTTGCCAGGAGCGGTGAAGATTTTTTCTTGGCTGGCCGGGAGATGACGGCGTGGGTGGCCGGGCTCAGTTTCTTGTCGGCCAATCTCGGCGCCTTGGAACTGATGGGATGGGCAGCTTCGACGTATCAGTACGGCATTTTGGCCACACACTTCTATTGGATCGCGGCTTTTCCAGCCATGGTGCTGCTTGGCCTGGTGATGATGCCCTTCTATTACATCTCGAAGACGCATTCCGTGCCAGGGTATCTGCAACTGCGCTACGGCGAAGCCACCCGCGCGCTCACCGGAATCTCTTTCGCTTTCATGACCGTGCTGATGTCGGGCATCAACATGTATGCGATGGCCCTTGTCCTGAAAGTGGTTCTCGGATGGAGCATTCACTTCAGCATCTGGACTTCGTCCATTACGGTGGCGATCTACGTGGCTCTCGGTGGCCTGTTTTCGGCCATCTTCAACGAGGTCCTGCAATTTTTTTTGATCTGGCTCGGCGCGTTGTTGATACCGATCCTAGGCTTACTCGAGGCAGGAGGCTGGCCGGGTCTGGTAAAGCGGATTCATGACAATTTCCCCCACGGCGACTATGTCCATCTGTGGCGGACGATGGGAACATTTGCCGGCAATCCTATGGGCGTTCACTGGACGGGAATCGTGTTTGGACTAGGAGGCGTCATCGCCTGCGGGTACTGGACCACCGACTTCCTGGTAGTGCAGCGAGCAATGGCGGCGCGTGACTTGCGCTCGGCTCAACTAGCCCCGATCATTGCCTCTTATTTCAAAATGGCGGTACCCCTGATTGTCATTCTTCCGGGATTGCTTGCCCTCGGCGTTCTTCCTTTCAAGCTGGTTCCCGAGAGTGCGATGGCCCCGGGGCTGCACAGTTACAACGAAGTCTTGCCATTGATGCTTGCCCGGTACTGCGGGCCAGGGCTGCTCGGACTCGGAATTACCGCTCTTATCGCCGGATTTATGTCGGGCATGGCGGGCAACGTGAGCGCTTTCGCGACCGTTTGGACGTACGACATTTACCGGCCTTACTTTCGCAGGAACGCAACCGATGCTCATTACGTGAGCATGGGCCGCTGGTGCACGATCATTGGGGTCCTGGTGAGCATTGGAACCGCGTATTTTGTAACCCATTTCAAAAGCATCATGGATTACATGCAGGCGCTCGTCAGCTTCTTCATCGCGCCATTGTTCGCGACCGTAATAATCGGAATGCTATGGAGACGAGCCACGCCGCAAGGAGGATTTTGGGGCTTGTTAGCCGGAACTGCGTCGTCGATCGGAATGTACGCGCTTGTGAAGGCAGACCCGAGTAAGCTGGCATGGATAGCGCTTTCGCCGGATGCAAAAGATATGGCCGAGAACTTGTATCGTGCTTTGTGGGCGTGGCTGATCTGTGTGGTGGTTACGATCCTGGTAAGTCTTTTCACGAAACCGAAATCCGCACAGGAACTGAAGGGCTTGGTGCGTGGTCTAACCGAGTTACCGGACGAGACCGATCTACCTTTATATAAGCGTCCGATCTTTTGGGGTTTGGGTGTCGGAGTGATTTTCGGGGTCCTCCAGTGGATTTTCTGGTAGAGATGCCGTTTTAACAAAACGATAAGAAAATGGCTAGTTCGCGCAAAATTACAATGCAAGACGTCGCCCGCCTTGCCGGCGTCTCCACCGCAACGGTTTCGGCTGTCATCAACGGCAACAAGCGCGTTAGTTCTCGAAGGATGCAGAAGGTTCAGGAGGCAATTGAGGCTCTTGACTACCACGCGGATCAGAATGCCCGAAGTTTACGGACGGGCCAGACTCGTGTGATTGGCGTAGTCATTCCCGATATGACGCATGCGTTCTTCGCCGAAGCGGTGGCAGGCGCCGAGGAAATCGCAACGAAGTCCGGCTACTCACTATTTATCTGCAACGCCAACGAGGATCCGGCGCTCGAACAGCGGCACCTGGACGTGCTTTTCTCGCATCGAGTGGAGGCCGTTCTGATCGCTTGTTGTGACTCCTCGGTAGCTTACGAGCGGCCCATCATGAAAAGGTTCCCCATTGTCTTTTTCGATCGCGTGCCGGGGCTGTTCCGCGGAGCTTCGGTAACGACAGACAACGTCGCCGGCGGATACATGGCGACTCGCCACCTGATTGGTTGCAGTCATACGGAGATCGCGATCATAGCTGGCAGCTTGAACCGTTCCACACATGCTCACCGGCTGGAGGGCTTCAGAAAGGCGATGCAGGAATCGCACTTAGTCATTCGGGAGGAGTATTGCGGGATGGAAGGTTTGGATGTGGATGCTGCCTATAAGTTCACTTTTGACCTCCTGCGCAGTCCCGAGCCGCCGACCGCGATGTTCTGTACGAGCAACAAATTGCTGCGAGGTTGCGTGCGAGCGCTCCAACGGCTAAACCTAAGCTATCCGCGGGACATCAGCATCATCGGCTTTGATGATTTCGCCTGGAATGAAACTTTCCAACCGGCGATAACTACGGTTGCGCAGCCCACTCGCGAGATGGGGCGCAAAGCGATGGAGTTGCTCCTGGCCAAAATCGCCGGTCTCCACGAAGGCCACGATATACCTGACCGTCACATCGTGCTCAAACCGGAACTGCGGGTCCGGGCTTCCACGGCTGCCCCAGGCCAGCCATCGCGCCAGGTACTTCGCTCCGGCGCGGAACTGACTCCTTCCTGAAGCTTCGCAATGTGAACTATTTCCCGATGAAACTAAGTAACTACCTGCTACCCCACACTGTTGCCGCTCTGTGCGCTCTAGGAATGTTAGCGTCCGTGCCCTCCTTCGCGGACGACAACATCACTTTACAAGATGACTCGCTGCTCGTGACCTTCGACAGCAATACAGGTGCGCTGATCCGATTAGAAGACAAAGCTACGCATTGGCTGATCGAGCGGCGCCCCGAACTCGGCATCTCATTTCGCCTGCATGCGCCTTTACCGAATCGACGGTATAACTTCGTTGTGGGCCCGAAACAGCATCTTTCCGAGGTGAAAAAAATTTCGGATCATGAGGTCCTTTTCAAATGGAAGGACCTGGTCAGCGAACACGGCGGCGTGCTGCCCATGACGTTTACGGTCACAGTAGGTCTCGCCGGTGGCATTCTAACCTTCAATGGGAATCTAGCCAATGACTCTCCGCTCGTGGTGGAAACAATCGACTATCCGTATTTCGGCGATTTTGATGCGCCAAACCGAGATACGCCGATGCGCGTCCGAACGACCTGGTATGGCAATCTTCAGTCCGATGAAATCCATCCGAACTTTCGAAATGAAAAGGGATATTGGGGCGTATTCTTTCCGACAAAAACATTTGATTCTTACCGCAGCCTGTTTTGTCTGATCCAAGCCCCACGCCAGGGGCTGTACGTGGAAATGGAAGATCCCAGCCAACCATACCTGCTGGAATATACCTTCGAGCAGCATCCCGGCGTGGTGCAGTCAATTAACGATACGGTTCCCCAAGACGGGATTGATGGTAGTCCCACGCACCTGGAATTTCGTACCACCCATTTCGTCTTTGCTCAAGCGCATTCCTCAGTGAAACTTGCGCCAGTAGTCGTGCGTGCGTACCAGGGTGATTGGCACAAGGGCGTCGACTTATATAAACAGTGGCGCGCGACGTGGTTCAAGCCGCCACACGCTCCCGAATGGGTCAAAGATGTAAATTCCTGGCAGCAATTGCAAATCAATTCACCGGAGCAAGACTACCGTGTGCGCTACAAGGATTTAATGAAATACGGCGAAGAATGTGCCAGAAACGGAGTCAGCGCGATTCAACTCGTTGGGTGGAATCACGGAGGTCAGGATGGCGGCGATCCATCGCAGGACACCGATCCTGGTTTAGGGACCTGGCAGGAATTGCACGGCGCGATCGCACGCATCCAGGCAATGGGCGTTAAAATTATTCTGTTTGGAAAATTGAACTGGGCCGATAAAACAACACCTTGGTACAAACACGAGCTGTACAAGTACCAATGTACCGATCCGTACGGAATCGCTTATGAGCAAGGCGGCTACAGCTACTACACGCCAACGCAACTCGCCGGAATTAACAATCATCGCCGGGCCGTAATGGATTTTCTTGATCCTGCTTATCGCGATGTGGCGACGAAGGAGTTTCAGAAACTACTGGCCCTCGGGGGCTCTGGCTGGCTTTTTGATGAAAACTGCCATCATGGCCCGGTGAAATACAACTTTTCCTCCGGTCACGGCTATGCAGCGCCGGGATTTATTTATGGTGGCGACATGCCGATGGCGGCGCAGTTACGCAGTGCCGCGGATAAAGTGAGCAAAGACTTTGTTTTCGGGGGCGAGGGACACCAGGACTGGCTGATGCAATACTATCCGGTTTCCTACTTTCGCATCGATAGTAATTCGACGCCTGTCGAGCGTTATATCGATCCGCAGGCGCCCTTAATGGTTGCCGTTACCGGATTCGACGATAGAGAGATGCTGAATCTGATCTTGTTAGATCGCTATATCATCAGCTACGAACCTTTTAATTTCAAGGGCCACCTAACCGACTTCCCTCAAACCCTGGAGTACGGCAAGAAAATCGACGCGCTCCGGCGCAAGTACAAAGCCTGGCTCTGGGACGCCGAGTTTCGTGATACTATCGGCGCGGACGTGAGCGCAGATGGCGCCCACCGGTTTTCCGTTTTTCTGAGAAAAGACGGTAAACGCGCCGTAGTCGTCGTGAACCAGGAAGAAAAAAAGGCAATTTCCATCAGCGTTGCTTTGCCGAATCCAGGTCAGCTTGTGGTCGTCACGCCGGAGGAGCCCGATGCCCGCCTAGCCACCGGCCAGCTACATATTCCAGCGCGATCCGCCGCCGTTTTATTGGAGCAATAACACCGCTACAAGCAAGCAAGAATGAAAATTGATAGCCATCAGCATTTCTGGAAAGTAAGTCGCGGAGATTATTACTGGATGAGCCCCGATGACCCGGTGTTGTCGAGAGACTATCTTCCGGAGCATCTTCTTCCGATCATTTCAAAAAGCGGCATCGATAAAACAGTGCTAGTACAAGCCGCTCCAACGGCTCCGGAAACCGACTTCCTCCTGGAACTTGCTCGCGATCATGACTTCATTGCGGGCGTGGTTGGCTGGCTGGACATGCAAAACGCTGTATTTCTGCGCCAATTTGAGAGATATCGCGCGAATCCGAAATTTGTTGGCCTTCGGCCGATGCTACAGGACCTGCCCGATGACAATTGGATTTTGCAGCCCAGGGTTGTCGAATCACTTCGTTTAATCGCCGACGGGAACTTCCCGTTTGACTTCCTCGTTTATACGCGGCACCTTCCACACGTTCTTCAGGTGCTTGAATCGGTTCCGCACCTCCGCGCCGTGATCGACCACGTCGCAAAACCGGAAATCAAGGCCCACCGTCTGGAGCCTTGGAAAACGCTAATGACGGAAGCCGCAAAACACCCGAACATCTATGTCAAACTTTCCGGGATGATTACCGAAGCGGATCACCGAAATTGGACGGTTGACGATCTTCGACCGTACGTTGATCACGTTGTGGATTGTTTCGGCTGGAAGCGTGTTATGTTTGGCAGCGATTGGCCTGTCTGCCGGTTAGCCGGAGAATACGAGCAGGTCTTAGGTTCCCTTCGAGAGATTCTAAGCCCGCATCTCGATAATGAAAACGAGGCTGCGCTGTTCGGCGGCAATGCCGCGCGTTTCTACAAATTGAAGGTTGCCGGAGCATGACGCGACAGCCGGCGGGCGTAGCATTTATCGGTGCTGGGACCGTGGCGGAGATGCACGGGCGCGGTGTAGCCGCCACGGGCGAGGCCAGGCTGATAGGCGTCTATGATCCGGATATTTCGCGCTCGCAAGCGATCGCCGCAAAATTCGGCGGCCAGGTGTTCCGCAGTCTCGATGATGTTCTCGCGGATTCTCGAGTTCAAGCCGTTCACGTCTTGAATCCGTCTCGCTATCATGTGGAAACGGCATTGGCCAGCCTCAAGGCTGGAAAGCACGTGCTGCTCGAAAAGCCGATCGCGACAAGCCGGGAAGAAATTGCGACGCTCTCCGAAGCCGCTCGCAGCGCCGGCCTTGTCTGTATGCCGGCCCATAACTACATCTATGTGCCCTCTCTGCAGCGCGCCAGACAACTAATCCAGTCAGGCAGACTCGGCGAGATCGCGAGCATTTGGATTCTCTATAACATTTTTCATCCCGAAGAAATCGCGGCGATCTACGGCGGAGTTCTGCGCGCAATCTGCGTTCATCATGCGTATTCCCTTCTCTACCTCGCCGGGCGTCCCGAGTCCCTCGTGGCCATGCGCTCACGCGTCCACTATCAAAAGCTCGATTGCGAAGACCAGGTCATGATCGTATGCAAGATGCCCGGCGGCGCGGTAGCAAACTTATGGGCCAGCTTCGCCGCAAACGACACGACGAACGATCCCTGGACAGTTACTTATAAGATCCTCGGCACTAAAGGAGGCGTGAACTACTCTTGGAACGAAGCGCAGTTTGAGGACTCCCGCGGGCCTGGCTGGGGCATGGCCTCTTACGAAGAAGGCTTCGTCCGCGAGATTGTTCACTTTATCAGCAATTGCATCGCGGAAGGCGAAGAGCCGCTCTCGACGCTGGCCGATGGCGCGGATGCCTTATCAATCATCGAAGCGGCCGAACGCTCCATCTCGCGAAAGGAGGCCACTGAGCCCGTGGAGTACTGTTAGAAGCTCTGGCGGACCACAGTTAGCAATTTTCAAAAATACAGCTTCAGCGCTAGCTGCACCAGCCGCTGATTATTTCTCAGGCTGGTGATCTTGCTGAAGTTCGACAGATTATTGAAGTTAAGCTGGCTCGGATTGCTGAAATCTACCGAGTTGCTGATATTGAAAGCTTCGGCGCGAAATTCTAATTGCTTGCTTTCCGTGAAGCTGAAGCGTTTGAACAGCGATGCGTCGAGATTTGCGAGGGCGGGCCCACGCAACTGGTTGGCTGCGCCGCGACAACGGCATAGTTCGTCTGTCCAATCTGCGTTGCGGCCAGCGGTTGCGCAACGCGGCCGGACTCAGCCACTGGTTTTGATTGTACGGGCCCGCATAAGGGTTCTGGCCTGGCAGCCATTCAGCTCTGTACCCCGGCCCCAGGCCTGTTTTGCCGATATCGTCGGACATGCATTTGCCCCACGTATAATTCGCATTGAGCGAAAGCCCTGCGCTAAACCGGTGCTCATAGACAACCTGCAGCGATCGATAATTGCTATCAGCCCCGGAACTCAGAAACTCCACGTTTTGGGAAAGGCCCGGAAATGGCAGGTAGTTTGTTTGGCTCACGGCAGGCGGCAGGATAATGCTAGGGCTATTGTGCGTGCCTAACGTGTCCAGGTGTCGGCCCGCCGTACCGACATAACCGGCCTGAATCGAATTTCTGTTGTGAACTGATACTGCATGGTGAGATTCATGCTTTGCAAGTAGAGCGAGATAGTTGTATTGTTTTCCAGCCAGACCCAACCCGGTCGCGTTAACTTGGGACGGACCGTTGCCGTTCGTCTGCACAAAGTTGGCTTGTCTGCCGCCATCCTCCCGGTAGGGCGAGAAGTAATCCCAGCGGATCCCCACGCTTAGGGTTAACGCCGGCGTTATCTTCCAACTATCTTGCGCGTAAATGCCAGAATAGATCGAGGAATAATTCGTCCCCGCATAGTTAGGGCCATTGTAGCCGTTCATACCCCTTAGGTAGTTATATGGAGTGACACCTGGCGATGCGCTTATGCTTGATGCTGTTGGGGCGAGCAGGAAGTCCGCGATGCCAACCAGATTCGTGTTCTGATTCGGGATGCCGGAATATTGCCCGTTGTAAGTAAGATTTCCTCTGCTGTAAGCCGGCTGGAGAATGTCTCCCACAATGCGATCGATTTGGACTCCAAACTTGAACTGGTGAGTGCCACGAATCAGCGTCAGATTGTCAGTGTAGTCCTGCGCCTCAGTCGTTTGGATAGTCGGTGAAAAGCGCCGCGATCCAAACGCGCTGAATCCATTGATGTTGAAGGTCGGTAGCCCGCCGTTGCCGGCCTGGGAATCGACCGTTTGGCCGAGGGATGCATCCTGTGCCTGCAACAGCGGAAGTGCGGCTGTTACAGTCATGGTTTGTGTGACGTTTCCAACCTCTAGCGAGACATCGACAGTCACGACACTCTGAACGTGGACCGGTATTCCCGTAGCAACGTAGGCTTTGAATCCCGGCGCTTCGGTCTTGAGCGAATAGGGGCCGGCAGGCACGGCTTCGAAAACGTAGGTTGCGCCTTCTGTACCACTCTGGTCGCTTCGTTGGTGAGTGCAAGGTGGGCACCCGGGATCGAAGCTCCCGTAGTGTCCTTTACCTTTCCGGTTACTCCACTCATGTCGATCTGTCCGTTGATTAACTGGGCAGAAGCACCGATCAGTAGCCCCGAGCAAACAAGAACGAGCTTGGTCTTTTCGCGGTTAAAACAGGACATGTAGTTGCGATCCTTTGTAGGAGCAATCGTAAGGCTAATGAAACACACTGTCACGGACAAAGTGAACCGATTAGAACTGTGACGTGGCGGGACTGCCGCTGTTGATATGGGCGCGTTCTGATCGCAGACGCTTGTACAGTCAGCATCAGTGCGGGCATTTATTTTTCGGCGTTCTCAACACGTTTTTCAAGCTAACCCCCTTTATCGTAAATCGATTGGAAAGCGGCTTAGCCGTAGCTCTCAACCATGCCGCTTACGGCTCACAAGAAGAGCAAGTCTCATGGGTCGACAGGTGGGTGTCGAGACAATCCCGGTCGAATGGAATTCCGAGGCTCAGTTCTTGCCGCCAATTTGGAGAACTCATGTGAGTGCAGTCGCCGGTCGGAAACCGCCTTTCCAAGTCGTCTCCGATTGCCGCAAAGGAACTGCGAGCATCGTATAGTAGTTGTCGGTCAGCAGGCCCTCATAGCCCATCGCTGTGCCGTCCCACCGCCGCCAATCAAACGACCGTCCCTTCGCATCGCGCCCTTCGAAGCCGCACTTGTCGTATTCGTCCAGCATTGCGAAGAGAATTTGATCGGCTTCCTCCTTGCGGCCCAAATCGTATAAGGCGGCCAGGAAAAAGAAAGCAAAGCTGCCCGTCGCACCGCCGTTCTCGTAGTTCTGAAAGCCGTCGGAATTGTCGGGCAAACGGCCGCCGCCATAACGGCCGTCCGCAGTCCTGTGGACGTAATCCTTAAGCGCAACCGTGCTCAGGTTGCCCGGCAATCCTATATTGAATTTGTCGTAGCCAACTTGCTTCATCTTGGCCAACAGTTTGTCCACGATAGCGTTGGCCTGCGGCTTGGGCACAAGCCCATAATGGATGGCAATGCCATTTACCCAGAGAAAGTAGTAATCGTGCAACTGCCCGTCAAGCGCTGCGCCAGCCGCCTAGCACGCCGGTTTTGGGATCGTAAAAGCGCTCGCAAAAAATAGAGCGCAGTTTGTCGGCCGCATTGTTATGCCGGGCCACGTCGGCAGTCCTGCCGAGCTTCTTTGCCATCATGGCCACGTCACGAAGGGCGCGATACGCGAGCGCGTTGGCGTAAGCATCTTCGTACCCAAAACCGATGGTGTCCCACCAATTGGAAGGTCTGATTTTGGGGAACCCTTCTGCCCACGATCCGGAGTTGCCGCTCACGCAGTACTTAATCAGGCCGTCGCCATTGTTATCGGTAGCCAGCATCGATCCGGCCCAACTGCGGATGCGGTCGTAGTTTGCAGCGAGCCAGTGATCACTGCGGCCTGCGCGAACACAGTTGGCCGCGGCGATCACCAGGGAAGGATAGGTGTCCGAGGTTGCAGTCGGCCGGTCCGGGATTGCTGGCAAACCGTAAGCCAAGCCGCCAGCCAGCATCCGGTCCAGCGTTTGCCGCACGATGTCGAGCGCGGTCAGGCCTTCAACCAATGGCGGCGTCAGCGAGGCGATGTCGGCGAATTCGTAGTAGCAGAACGCGCAGCTATCGCTGGCCGTGTTGTTGGCAAGCGCCTGAAGCGACGGATTGAGTTGCAAAGCATTCAGCCAGTTGCGGCGAAACGCGTCAAATCGCGGGTCGGCGGCGATGCCGGGAACGTGCGGATAGATTGCCGTTACGTCGAACGTGTACACCAGGCGCTTGTGCTCGAAGCTTGCGCCGGGAAGCGAGAGCCTGGCGCTTTGCTGAGGTCTGTTCGATTCATACGTCAATCCAACATCAGGAACATTTGTGGTAATACGCACCGATCCCTGGCCGGGAAAATGCATGAGCGCCGGTGTTGCCAGCAGGTTGCTCCTTCGGAACACGCCCAGCACCGTAGTGTGAACCTTGTTCAGATCGAAATGGAAAACCAGCGGCGCGGGTTCAAAATCCGCGGACCAGTCTGACGAGAGGACAATTCTGCTGCCGGTGAATTCGAATGTCCACGAAGGTGGAGAATCCTTGCCAGCCTCTATCGTGCGATATTCCACCAGCCGCACCCCGCCAGAGGCGGAAGTGGACACCTTGTAGCCGCCCTCCGTGTGATTTGCGCTGACTATGCTCGCGCCGCGCCTGCCTTTGCCCAGACCATCGAGGTTAAAGTTCACAAACTCCGGCGCAGTCGCGGAAAGCTCCAGGTCTATGTACTCGGACGAGAAGCGCAGGTTCTCGTCAGCATTGCCGGTGTTCCCCGCCACAAGTGTATGCCGGGTAAAGAACGTTGCAGCGGCCGCGGCGCCAGCCGTCTTCAGAAAGTCCCTGCGCTTCAGCATCTCAAGAATCGCCGGACGCTTTCTTATCGGAATTGCTAACAAAATGATAGGTGCCCGAAAGAACCGAACAATACATATGACCATTCGCACTCTGAAGCAGCTTTACACCCTCCGCATGCCCTGCCATTTCACCGCTTTCCAGCGTGCTTTCCGAGTCACAGGCGGGAATGATGACGGTGGCGGTAGTGTTCGCCGGGATCGCGATGTCCAAGTGAAAACGTCCGTTTTCCAACCGCCATTCGCTTCGAACCTCTCCGTGAGCAGATTCGAACCGCGCCTTAGCCCAAGTCAAGTCTCCGACCACCTCAGGTTGAATAATAATTCTCTTGAATCCAGGGTCCCAAGGGATCGGGACATATTCCGGCGATGGCTTCGTAATACCACTGGCCAACAGGTCCAGCCAGGTTTAACAAGTTCCGGCTACCTACATGGGGATCCCAATACTTACTTACAGCTGTTTCACCATCTTTAATCATGCTCCACCATCCAGGAACGTCTTCTTGAGTGGCGATTTTGTAAGCTACCGTAGAGGTCACGCGTTGTCTCGACCCAATCAACTTCGAAGGTGCGATCACTAGTTGGGAGCACCGAATTCACTTCAACCGAAACGGTTTCCGTTTGTGCCCGCTTTGAAGGAGGATCGGACCGATAGAAGGGGACACCTCAAGGAACGGAAATTTACGTACGCTAAGGTCGGCTTAGAGCTGGAACCCACGTTGTTTCTCTTCGAATATCACTGATGCTCAAAGACGGCCTCGACAGCACCGCCGGCTGTCGCCAGTCCGTTTTCGGCGGCGAGCTGAGTCCGGCGCGGGCACGCTCCTGGGCTGCTCTGCTGGCGCTTCAAACAGAAGATGTAAACGGCGTACGTCCACGCGACTGGAATTCCGATCTGGCGGGGCTGGTGTTAGCCATCGATCCCTCCGCCGCCGAGTATCCCTTCTGCCAGTTAGTGGCATGCTACCGGCGGCTCGACGAGGGCGCGGAAAGTTTGGCAGTGGAGCATCTGGAAAGGGCGCTGGCCCGATCAGCCCGTGCCGGCAAGCCATTTCGCCATGCGTGGTTTTTGGAGGCGGCCTGCGCCAGCGCCAACATTGCAAAGAAGGCGGCGCAAGCTCGACAGTGGGCCGAGCGCGCCTCCAAACTGGCGAAGCCGCAGTCGCTCGATGCGTTGGAAGCGGCCGCACCGCCACTTACTGCATCGACTGCTGCTGGCTGGAGGGCGGCACCAAGCCCTTGATCCGCAGATACGTCACCATATTCCCGTAGTGCTCCATGTTGTGACTGGTGTTCATGCTGAGAATGCTGAGCTTCGGCGCATCGTGTCCAAAAAACTTGACAATTTCCGCTGCATGCGCGTCGCTCATACCGTTGAAGGCCTGATCGCAATACGCGAAGGCATCCTTCAGGGCTTGAATGAGGTCGGCTTTACTGGTTTTGCTTTTCTCGATTCCGGGCGACTGCTTGCCATCGCCGACGACGGCCGCGCAAAACTCGTATTGCGCATCGGCGACATGCCCCACCAGTTGGCCAAAGCTTCGAACGGTGGATACCGGTTTGAAGGAATAGTTCTCTTCCGGCATCTCTTCGGCTGATTTCAACACATCGCTCTTACTTAGGCCATACATGTATTTTGCGGCGGCGCTGAGCGGATTTGCGTTCGACGCCGCGGAACTGGAAGTGCTCGATTGAGCAAAAACCTGGAGAGATGCCAGGCCGAATACGAATAGAAAGTTTTTCATCTGCAACGCTCCTGCTGACTAAGCCTCGCTCAAATACCAACAGCTAGAAGTATCAGTAGTTTGCCTGCCCATGTCAACATTCAAGTTTGCTTGCCGGGTGGCCTAACGGCGCAACTGCCACGCAGCGCTGGCGATTCTTCCACTTCTTGATAGTGGCGTATCATACGATCGGAACCCGATCTCACTCAGCGTGCAGCATGCCGCGCCCTGGAAACACGTTTTTCTCGAGCGTGCCGTCCTTCACGACCACGACGCCATTGACCAACACGTAGGGGATCCCTTCGGAATACTGCGCGGGGTTTTCGAACGTGGCGCGATCGATGACACGGGCGGGATCGAACACCGTGAGATCGGCATCGGCGCCTATCCGGATGCGGCCCTTATTCTTCAGGCCGAGCCGCTCGGCGGGCAAAAGGGTCATCTTCCGAAGCGCTTCCATCAGTGATAGCGCATGCTGTTCGCGCACATAGCGGCCCAGTACGCGCGCGTAACATCCGGCAGCGCGGGGATGTCCCTTGCCGTTCTCGAGGATGCCGTCGCTTGCGATCATGATCGTCGGATCCGCCATGGCGAGGCGCACGATCTGCTCGGGAATGCTGTGGATCGCCACCATGCCGCCCTGCTTGCGATAGCGGTTGAAGCTCTCTTCCGTGAGCCGCTCGCCGGTCGCGGCCCACTGCAGATCGTGATACGTGATGCCGCCCTGATGCTGCTGCCAGCCGGGATCGAACACGGCGGAGGCAATATCGGTCATGCCGGCAGTGTAGGCGTAGGCTTCGGTCGTGACATCCAGATGATGCTCGCGCGCGCGGCGGATCATCTGCAGGCAGAGCGGTGTTTCGGCGAGTCCCATGCTCGTGATGTGCACAACATGCAAGGGAGCGCCGGAGACCAGCGCGTCGGCCAGTACCTCCTGGAGCGCATCCACGACGCCCGGCTCGATAGGACCGCCGTTGCGGATGTGAACGAACACGGGGCGCTTGTACGGCGCAGCGGCCTGAAATATCTGCAGGATCTGCTCGCGCGTACTCTTCGGCATATACGCGATGCCGAGGCCGACACCGAGCGCGCCCTGGTTCAGACCTTCCTTGATGTGCGCCAGAATTTGCGTCTGCTCGGCGGGCGTGGGAGCGCGCCGGGCCGCATCCCCGCGAGGCAGAAGGCCGCCGGAATCGTGCATGACCGCAATGGCGGCGGGAATGTCGCCGCTACTCGCGCCGAAGTTGATGAGCGCTTTCCCGGAACGGGCCGCATACCAGGGGCGCAACGGCCAGACGCCCACCTCCAGTTCGAGCGCGGTCGTGACGCCATCGCGCGCCTTGAAGCCATAGTTCTCCGGCGTCTGCCCGTGCGAGTGGAGGTCGATGAAGCCAGGCGCGACAACCAGGCCCTTCGCATCCATGACGGTCTTGCCGCGCAACGGGCCGCTGGACACCGCGGCGATCTTGCCGTTGCGGATACCGATACTGCGCACCGCATCGAGCCCCGTAGCCGGATCCATCACCCGCCCGTTCAAGATCGCAGTATCGAATTCCTGCGCCATAAGAGGGACGGCAAGAATCGCCAGCAAGGCATATTTAATTCCAATCATGATACCGGATTATACGTTCCCACAATGCGCGGAATAACTGATACGCTTGAACCACCGCTTCCGGCAGCCTAAGAGCGGTTTTTGCTGTTTGCCCTCTGCATCGCGGACCAAAGGAGGACGGCGCCAGGAACGCGAAGGGGAATTGCCGGAGCGCGGGCGGATGAAGGGGCGTGTCTCAGGGTTCTTGCCGTCTCCCCTGCTTATGGCGGCTCCGGGAACGGTAAAATCGTTCACCAAGAACAGTCCGGGGAGCCAACACATGCAAGCCGAATCATCCGCCCGGTATGTTCTCAAACGTAGACCGTGGCCCTGCTCCAGTTCATAACCGCGATTCCTCAGAATGTGCGCCGCGGCAGTGGCTGTTATGTCGGAACGCGGACATTAGCGGACGCCGTGCGGCAGCTTGGAGTGGAGGTCGCCATGATCACTCCGCGCATGGTGCTGCCGGTCTACACCGCCACCCGCATCTTGTTCAATGAGACGCTGCGCTGGCGGAAGTTTCACGCCGACGCGACGGTCGGAATCGATGTGGACGGCTACACCATCGCCGGCCGGCGGAACGCGCCGCCACATATCGCGTGTATTAAAGGGGTCTTGGGGGATGCCGTCCGCTTCGAACACGGCGGCACGCGGGCCAGCATGGCGCTTCAGGCAAAGCTCGAAGAGAAACATGCCAGGCGCGCCGACCTGGTCATCACTATCAGCCGCTACTGCGCCGGACGGCTTCGGGAGCTTTACGGCGTGAGCGATGCGGCAGTGGTTCCCGAACTGATCGATCTCGATTTGTGGCGCAAGCTGTTTGGCGACAACCCGCGTTTCCCGGACCCGCGAAAATTCACCGTCTTCTCGGTCTGCCGCTTCTATCCACGCAAACGCATGGAAGTGCTGCTCCGCGCCGCCGCTCTGCTGCGCGATCGCATTCCAGCGCTCGAGGTTCGGATCGCCGGCAACGGGCCGGAGTACGGGAAGCTCCGCCAAATCTGCCGCGATTTACGTCTCGAAGGAACTGTCCGCTGGCTCGGCGATGTTTCGACGGACACCCTCGCCTCGGAGTACAACGGCGCGGATGTTTTCTGCCTGCCGAGTGTGCAGGAGGGATTTGGCATCGTATTTCTGGAGGCTATGGCGGCCGGGAAACCGATTGTGGCGGCGAATGCTTCCGCCGTACCCGAAGTTGTCCGGCATGGAGTGCTGGTTGAGCCCGAAAACCCGGAAGCCTTTGCCGGCGCGCTCCAGCGCTTGTACCTTGATCCGGCGCTGCGGGAATCTCTCGCCGCATCCGGCCTGCGCGATGTGGAGCAGTTTGAGATGCGCCGCGTCGCCGCGCAGTTCTTGCTGGAACTAGGAAAGATCTCGCCGGTTTTCCTGAACAGCTCCGGAGTTACTTGCCGTACGTAACTGTGCTCTCGCCGGTGTACTTGTGGTAGTCGCGAAAATCGGTGGCGTTCTTGGTGCAGATCGTCGATCCTCGCTGGCAGGCCAGGTTTTCCGCATGCACGGGCAGCAGAAACTTGACGGTACCGAGCGGGACTTCATCATAATCGACCGCCCATTCCACGCTGTCCAGCGGAAAGTCTTTCGGGATCTTGTCGGCTTGCATCTCAATGCGCCGTACTTGTGCAGTCGCTTTGTCGATCCATACGCCTCCGCTATAAGCGGGCCGCAGCGATTGGCCGCCCACATTGATGAACCAGTCGGAGTTCGGCAGCGCCACCTTGAAATCGTAGATGGCGGCGGGCTGGCCGCGCAGTGTGGTCGATTGATTCAACTTGAACTGCGCCTGGCTGGCGTCCGAGAACAGGCTGCGCAGGGTGGACGCAAACTCGCCCGTGGAGGTGGAGCCGCCAAGCTCCATCATGCTCTTGTTCGTGCGCTTGCCGCCCACGGTGATCTCTTTATAGCTCTCCTTCCCGTCCTCGTACACCACTTTCGCCGTCACCACATCCAGGGGTTCCCACCCCGAGGACCGCGACTGCTCCATGTACCGCGTGGTCATCTGCTGGCAGAGATAATTCGGCAATCCGTTGGTGAAAGTCGTGGCCCATTCTTTGGTGCGCGAAATCAGCTCTTGAGACCGGGAACCCGCGGCGCTGGCGCGATCTGCATTTCCGTCAATCGTGAAGTCGGTGGAATCGCGGTGGCTCGCTACGGAGGCGGCCGGCTTGGTCGCCGGTTTGCCGGAGGATAAGGTGGGGCGATCTGAGTCATCGTCCGTCGATTCCGTGTTCTTCGGCTTTCCACGGCGGAGGACCGGCCGGTCAGGTGCATCGGGTGCGGGAGTCGCCATAATTTCCGGTAGAACGTTATCGTCTTCGTCCTTGTCCTTGGCGGAATCGTTCTTGCCTGAGGGTGCTCTCGAGGAAGCCTGGCCGGCGGCCTCGGCCGGAGCGTCCTTCACCAGTTCGACATGCATCGCCGTCAGGTTCGCTTCGTCGTCTTCCGAAGCCTCGACGTGTACTGTCGCGCGGGGGACGATCTTACTCGCTGCGATGTCCGTTCCTGCGTGCGTGAATTTCGTGGCGGCTGTCAGCGCCATCGTGATCGTTCGCCCATCGTCGGTCGCGATGACCAGCTTCTTGCCGTCATTGGAAACGGTCTTTCCGTCGGCAGTGAAGTCGGGCTGCTTGGCGTCCGATTTCTGGTCCTTTTTATGCTTGCGAGAGGGCACCGGTATCCCGCTGCCGCCGGCCGGACCGCCCGGGTACTGTCCAGGGGGGTACTGTCCCGGTGGATACTGTCCAGGCGGATACTGGCCTGGCGGATACTGTCCAGGCGGATAGGTGCCGGGAGACTGCCCTGGGTACTGCGCCCCGGCCAGGCACAAAAATGCCAGCGCCGAGGTCGCCACGAGAACTGCCGACTTCTTCATTCAAACTACCTTCACATGTAGATGCGCCGCCGTCGGGCGCAGGTTTCCATGGCTTACCACTTCAATAGAAGAAGCTCGGAGCAGAAACCCGGGCCCATGGCCGCCAGCACACCCCACGTACCGGGCGCGGGCCGGCGCGATTTCATCACTTCTTCCAAAACAAATAGGACCGATGCCGAGGACAAGTTTCCCGTGCGCCGCAGGCATGCCCAGGACACATCCAGAGCACCATCGGGTAGTTCGAGCGCGGCCTCCGTGGCTTCCAGCACCTTGGGCCCGCCGGTATGAATCACCCAGCTTTCGATATCGTGGCGCTGCAGCGTGTACTCGGCCAAGAATTCGTCTACGTCCCGGCCCAGATTTGCGAGTACGACGTCGGGAACGTCCTTGGAGAGAACGATTCGAAAACCTTTCTCCGAGATGTCCCACCCCATCACATATTCCGTGTCAGGGTAGAACACGGAGCGTGTCGCCACAATTTGCGGGCCGGGCGCGCCGCTCGATTCGGAGCCGGACACGATCACAGCCGCTGCTCCATCGCCAAACAATCCCGTACTGATGAGATTCGCCGCCGAGAGGTCGTCTTGTTGCACGGTGAGCGAGCACAATTCCACCGAGAGGAGGAGAGCCGCCTCGCCGGGAAAGGCTTTGACGTAATCGGCAGCGCGCGCAATTCCGGCTGCGCCTGCCACGCATCCCAAGCCGAAAATCGGGATGCGCTTCATGGCCGTGCTCAAGTGCATGCGGTTGATGAGAAGGGCGTCGATGGAGGGGCTCGCCACGCCGGTGATCGATACGAAGAAGAAAGCGCCGATCTCGCGCGGTCCGATGTTCGCCTGGCGCATGGCCCCGCAGATCGCCTGCTGCCCGAGATTCACCGCCGCTTCGATCCAGCGGTTGTTCGCTTCGCCCCATCCGGATAGCGGATAGGCTTCCAACGGCAGCGCCAGGTAGCGGCCGTCCACCTGAGTAGCCGCGTGCAGGCGTTCCAGAATGCCGAAACGTTCCAGCCGCTTACCCCAGTGCTTGCGAAATGCATCCACAAGCACCTGCTGCGGATAATACTGCGGCGGAAGCGCGCTGACAGCGCTGCTGATTCTCATGTCGGCGGACTGTTCACACTACGCGACCGCCTTGAGCCCGTTCTTGGCGACGAGCGCGAGCAGTTTCAGTGAAGCCGATTGTGGGCGCTTTTCGCCGCGTTCCCACTGACTCACCAGACCCGTGGTCACGTTGAGATAACGGGCGAAAACCGCCTGGCTGGCGCCCTCCCGCAAGCGGAGCGCACGGATTTGGCTCGGCTTCAGTGCACGGATGGGCGTGAGGCATAGCTCATCGAACTCCCGCATCGTGCGCTTGTCCATGATCCTAGCCGCGTGCAGGCCCTCGGCGGCTTCGTGTATCGAGGCTGTCAATGGACTACGGTATTGCTTTCTCATCACAGCTAACCTCCAGTAGCGCTCCGAAGCGAGGGCGGGCGTTGTTTTATTCGGGCACGCTTCTCATGAAAGGTATAACACTCCGTATTATAGATGGTAGACCTTTATGGTTTACCGAGACGACGAATGCCGCGGAGGAGGGATGGGGCGAATGCCGTCGGATGCAGCCTCTAACGAAGTCCGCAGACAGCTGCCCCGCCGAAGTTGTCCAGGCGGTCTTCGCTGCTGCTGACGTGTTTGCCGTCGGAGCGCCGCAGCAAGATATGACGCTGGTCGTTGTTCGTGTGCTTGAGTAACAACTCGTTTACAGCTCTTGATCTGTTATCAGTGGCGCGAAAAGCTGTTGCGGAAACAGCGACATCGTCCAGTGGAACACCTCAGACCCGCAGTGTATACAGTTCTGCACCCCAAACCCGGCAAATTGCGTTAGGAAAAGACGTGCGAACCCCCGGGGGTTCTGTCGTCGAAAGGCGCATCTCGGTGTCCGCCGGCCGCAAAAAAGCTTGTTAAGATACACGCGTGCCCCGCGTTCGGCTATTGCATTGGAGGGCTTCGGAAGCGGCGGCCCATACGGAGCTGCTGCGCGCCGCAGGCCACCTTGTGGAGTACTGCGAAGAATTCCACAGTGCTCTGATGAAAAACTGGCGCGAATCGCCGCCTGACGCCTTTGTGATCGATTTGTCACGCCTGCCGTCGCATGGGCGTGAGATCGCGATCGCACTGCGCCAGTCGCGGGCCACCAGGCAGTGTCCCATCGTGTTCTGCGGCGGAGCGGAGGAAAAGGTCAAGCGCATCCGTCGCGAACTGCCCGACGCCGTCTACTGCAGCCTGCCGAGACTCACGCCGGCCGTGCGCAAAGCCATCGCGCAGCGGCCCGCCAATCCCGTGAAGCCCGTGCAGATGATGGACAGATACGGGTCCCGCTCTGCCGCGCAGAAGCTCGGAATCAAGGCAGCGTCAGTGGTAGCGGTGATCGATCCGCCTCGGGATTTAGGCACCCTTCTCGGTGAGCTTCCCCCGGGCGTCGATTTCGTGGAGGAGGCCGGCGGAGAGAGCGCCGTAACTTTCTGTTTCATCCATGAGGCCAGCCTGCTGGCGCCCACGCTTTCGCGCGTTCGCGATCTGGCGGCAACAAGCAAGCTTTGGATTTTCTGGCGCAAGGGAGCCTCCGTGAAGACCGGCGGCGTGACGGAGCGCTCAGTGCGCGAGCGGGGAATCGACTTGGGCTTGGTCGACTACAAGATCTGCTCTGTCAACCATATCTGGAGCGCCATGCTGTTTGCGGTGCGGCGCTCGAAGTAAAGTCATTCTCCGTTCCAGCCGATAAGCAAGCTGTATGACCTTAGGGCGGCGCTGGGTGATGGCCGGAGCGATGATGCTGGGACTCCTGCCCTTTCTTTGTTTTGCGCAGCGCTACACCTTTAAGGAATACGTTGATGGTCTGGGAAACCTGAACGTTCTCTGCATGCTGCAGGACCGTACCGGGTTCCTGTGGGTGGGCACGCAAAACGGCTTGTTCCGCTACGATGGAGCGCGCTTCCAGGAATTCGGGAGGGCGGAGGGTCTGGAGGGAACATTTGTGAAGTCCCTTCACCAGGATGGCCTTGGCCGTGTCTGGGCCGGTACCAGTGAAGGACTCTATCTGCTGAGCGAAGACGGGCGCCGGTTCACCAATATTCCGTATCGGGGGCAGAACATCCAGGTCAACTTGGGATCGACGCTCTCCTCGCTTCCCGATGGAAAAGTATTCGTCGCCAGCCAGGAAGGTCTGCTGGTGGTGGATTCGAACGGCGCCCGCTCGTGGCGCGTTCAGCCGTTCGTGTCGCAACCGGCAGAGAAAGATCCCGCTGCTTCTGCTACCAGCGTTCTCGCAAATGTGGACGGTACGGTTCTCTTCGGCTGCGGCGACGGTTTGTGCCAGGTGCAGGGTCGCCGGTTGACGAGATGGGGTACGTCCAGCGGTCTGCCGAAAGATACCTGGAAGATCATACTGCGCGACCGCCAGGGCCAGCTCTGGGTACGCGGGCCATCGCACGTTGCCGTTCTCGGCGCGGGCGAAACAAAATTTCAAATTCGCGATCTGCCGGCTTGGCCCGGTCATTCCCCCTACATCGGTCTCGCCGAAGATCGCAACGGCGACATGCTGGCGAATCTGGGCAGCGCGATTGCGCGTTATCAAGACGGCCATTGGCGGCTCTTCTCCGAGAAGAATGGCTTAACGCAAGATACCGTTTCGTCCCTCCTGGCGGACCGCGAAGGTCTCGTCTGGTTCGCGCTTCTCGGCCGCGGGCTGCGCAAGTGGGTCGGATACGACGAATGGGAGCACTGGACTACCGCCGATGGACTGCGCAACGGCGTAGTCTGGTCCGTCATGCGTGATCACAAAGGCCGCCTTTGGGTGGGCGATGACCACGGGATCACCTATATGCAGCCGGGCAGCAAAGAGCTGAAACGCTGGGATGCGGCCGGTTTCGAGATGGATCAAAGTTACTCAATTACAGAGTCCAAGGACGGCTTTGTTTGGATTGGAACCGGGGTGGGCTCCGCGATCCGCATCGACGCAGAAACTCTGCGCGGAACGCAATATAAGCTCGGCAGCTCGGTCTACCGCGTATTCCCGGACTCCCACAATCGAGTTTGGGCAGCGACTCGCCACGGCCTCTTTCTTCTCGAGAACGCGCGATCCAGCCGGGGTTTCACGCCCGTTCGCAATTCCGTCGTGCCGGACGGGCGTTTCGCCGAGATAAGCGAAACAGCGGATGGCCGTCTGTGGGTTGCCTACGCGGCGGCTCTCCTGGTTCTCGACAACTCAGGCTGGAACCGGATCCAATTCGGAGAATGGAAGATCGCCGGGCACATTGGTGGGATGGCCATCGACAAGTCGGGGTTCGTTTGGCTCGAGGGCGGATTTCCTGGAGCGGTCAGGTTGCGCGTCGCTGGAACGAGAGTAGTCAAGGCGGATCGGTTCCTCAAGCCGGTGCTCTCCTCGGACATGGTCGCCTTCCTGGGCGTCGACCAGCGCGGCTGGATGTGGGTGGGAGGAGATCAAGGCGTCGACATGTTCGACGGGCATTCCTGGCGCCGGTACCGGCAGAGTGGCGGTCTGATCTGGAATGATACCTCGGAGAAAGCGTTCTTCGCCGATTATGACGGGAGTGTCTGGATTGGGACGGCCGCCGGGCTCTCCCATCTGACGGCTCCGGCGGCGAATCCTGTCGCTTCTCCCCCGGCGCCTTTGTTCCTTTGGGCGCGCTCGGGTGACATCAACCTTCTCAGTGGCGCGCGAGAAAAATATCGCGGTGGAGATCTGCTGACCATAGGGATGGCGGCTTTGAGCTTTCGGGATGAAAAGGCCGTGAGGCTTCGTTGCCGCCTGGTGGGCCTGGATCAGGATTGGATCGAAACGGCCGACCGGCAGATTCGATATGCGCACCTTGGACCTCGAACGTACCGCTTTGAAGCCATAACCGTCGACAGGGCTACCGGCAAGACTTCGCCCGTCGCCAGACTCTCTTTTGAAGTAAAGCCTCGCTGGTGGGCGACAAAGACATGTATTGCCGCTATGCTCCTCCTGCTGACGATGCTGGGGATATTGCTCTGGCGCTGGCGCATCCGGATGCTGGTTTCGCGCCATCACGCGCTCGAACGCCTGGTTGCCGAGCGCACCGAGCAGCTCGACCAGCGGCTCGCTGAGCAGGAGTTGTTAAAGGCCGAAGCCGACCGCGCCAATCGGGCTAAGAGCGAATTTCTTGCCATCATGAGCCATGAAATCCGCACTCCTATGAATGGCGTAATTGGCATGATCAATTTGGCTCTCGATACGCAGCTCACGCCCGAACAGCGCGATTATCTGAACACGGTCCGCGAATCAGGCGATTGTCTCTTGCGCATCATCGACGATATCCTCGACTTTTCAAAAATCGAAGCTGGAAAGCTGGAATTGGAGGCCGCCGAGTTTGATTTGCAGAGTACGGTGCGGGATACCGTCGCACTCAGCTCCGGATCGGCGCGCCGCAAGAACCTTCAATTGAACGTCACATTCGAGCCTGGGCTGCCCGCCGCCGTCATCGGCGATCCCGTTCGGCTCAAGCAGATCCTTTCGAATCTAGTATCGAATGCCTTGAAGTTTACGGAGACCGGCGGCGTTTCCGTGCGTGTAGCCCAAGATGCCAGAACCGATGCCGGCAAATCCGTGCTGCGCTTCACCGTTTCCGATACGGGCGTCGGTATACCCCCTGAGGCTCAGGCGCGATTATTTCAGACTTTTATTCAAGCAGATAGTTCCACAACCAGACGATATGGAGGTAGTGGGCTTGGTTTGGCTATTTCCAAACGCTTGGCCGAGCTCATGGGGGGAGCCATTGGCGTCAACAGTGAACCGGGGCGCGGTAGCACCTTCTGGTTTACGGCGGCCCTCTCAGTAAGTAACAAAACCTTAAGTAACAAAACCATTTCATCCATGCCTGTAGCTGCAAACTCGACCCCGCTCCCGGCTGCGCCTCCGCCGGGCCGCGGCAGAATTCTGGTGGCGGAGGACAATCCGGTTAATCAGCGAGTGGCGGTAATTCTGCTGACCAAGCTCGGATATTCCGCGGATATTGCCTCCCACGGCGCAGAAGCCTTGGAACTGCTGCAGAAAAATCCTTACGACGTGGTGCTCATGGATTGTCAGATGCCGGTGATGGATGGCTTCGAGGCAACGGCCGCCATCCGGAAGCTGGGTACCCACGCCGCCATTCCCATTGTGGCGGTAACCGCCAACGCCCTCGCCGGCCAGCGCGAGAAATGCCTGGCTGCCGGTATGGACGATTATCTGTCCAAACCCATCAATAGAGCCGTGCTCGAGACGACCATTCAAAGATGGCTTCCGTCCCACGGACGGGGCTCATCCTCTCTGGAGCCTGTGATCTCGCTGGCGAGCTAGGCTCCCGCTGAGCCCTCCTGAGAACTCAGCCAATTCAGTCGCACGTATTCCACATGGCGACTGCTGTCCTCACTCAGGAAGAGACCCTTCATTGGCTTGCTTTGCGCATGGTACCGGGCTTGGGGACGCTCGGAACCCTGCGGCTGCTGGAGAAACTCAGGTCGCCGCAAGCGATCTTCCGCGCCTCGGCCTCTGAACTGGAAGCCGCTGGCATCAGCCCCGCCCAAGCTCGCAATATTGCTACTGGCTACTCGTTTGAAGATGCGGTCGATCAACAGCAGAAAGCAATGAACGCGGGCGCGCAGCTCATCACCATTCACGACGGCCGCTATTCGTCGCGGCTGCGTGAAATCTTCGATCCGCCGCTGCTGCTCTTTGCGATCGGCCGAACGGAGCTGCTGGCATCGCACTCCATCGCGCTCGTCGGCACAAGACGCCCCACACCTTACGGCATTGCCGCTACGGAACGACTCAGTGCCGATCTTGCCCGCGCCGGTCTCACTATTGCAAGCGGCATGGCGCGCGGAATCGACACCGCCGCCCACAAGGCAGCTCTGGCGGAGGATGGGGCAACCATCGCCGTACTCGGGTGTGGCGTCGATATTGTGTACCCTGCCGATAATCGGAAGCTCTACGAGGAGATCGGCCGTCGCGGACTCTTGATCTCGGAGTTCCCTATGGGCGCTCCCGCCTACCCGCAGAATTTCCCAATCCGCAACCGTATCGTGAGCGGCCTTTCGCTCGGAGTCCTGGTTATCGAGGGCGCGCAGCACAGCGGCTCGGCCATCACCGCCAAGCTGGCGATGGACCAAGGCCGTGACGTCTTTGCCGTTCCGGGCAATATTACTTCGAAAATGAGCTGGGGGCCCAACCTCCTCATTAAAGACGGAGGCGCGAAACTGGTTCAGGAATGGACCGACGTGACCAATGAGCTACCTGCGGCCGTACGCCAGGACCTGGTGGTCAGGGCCCAGCAGAAAGTCCTTCTGGAAGGTATCGAACCACAGCCGCAGGAATTGCCGCACGTGCCGGAGGAGCCCGTCAAGGTCCTTGCCCGTAAACTCCTGAACCTCTTGCAAGTCGATGTACCTAAACAACTTGATGTGCTTCTTGAAACTTTTGAGGGCGTCTCGTCATCTGAGTTGATCGGCGCACTGTTCGATCTTCAGATGTCCGGGCTGGTCCGGCAACTCCCAGGCAAGAACTTCGTCAAGGTGTGGTAAAAGGGTAGCGTTCTCCCGAAAGGACCGCCTGGCCTTGGCCCGGAATCGAGTTTATAGGTTAGAGAAGTAAAGGTATGTCAAAATCACTCGTCATCGTTGAATCTCCGGCGAAGGCGAAAACAATTGGGAAGTATTTAGGCAAGCAATACATCGTGAAGGCCTCGCTCGGTCACGTCAAGGACCTGCCGAAAAAAGACCTGGCCGTCGACGTGGAGCGTGATTTCACGCCTCGCTATGAGGTGATCGAAGGAAAGAAAAAGCTGATCGCCGAGCTGAAGCAAGCGGCCAAAGGAGTCGATTCCGTCTATCTGGCGGCCGACCCCGACCGCGAAGGCGAGGCCATCTGCTGGCACCTCAAGGAAGAACTGGAACCGAAAAAATCGGGCAAGCCGGCTATCTTCCGGGTCATGTTCAATGAAATTACCGCGAACGCTGTGAAGAAGGCGTTCGATAAGCCGATGGCGGTCAACGTTCATCTGGTCGAGGCACAGCAGGCTCGCCGGGTTTTGGATCGCCTCGTAGGCTATAAGATCTCGCCCCTGCTGTGGGATAAAGTCCGCCGCGGCCTATCGGCAGGCCGGGTCCAAACCGTTGCCCTGCGTCTGATAGTCGAGCGCGAGCGGGAAATCCGCGCTTTTCAAAAGCAGGAATACTGGACCATCGATGTCTCGCTGAACGCCAAAAAGCCGCCCGTCTTGACAGCGCGCTTGAACAAGCGTGGTGACGAGACCCCCAAAATCGAGAATAAGGCTGCGGCCAGCTCGATTGTCGACGATGTCAGCGACGCATCTTATATAGTCAAGTCCGTTGGCACGCGCGAGAAACGCCGCAATCCCGTTCCCCCGTTCATTACCTCCACCCTGCAGCAGGAAGCGTCGCGCAAGCTCCGCTTCAGCGTGAAGCGCACCATGATGCTCGCGCAAGGGCTTTACGAAGGCAAGGAGTTGGGCAAGGAGGGATCGGTCGGGCTGATCACCTATATGCGCACCGACTCGACGCGTGTTTCCGAAGACGCCCTCGCGGAAGTCCGCGCCTTCATTGCCGAGCGCTATGGGCAGAATTACGTTCCGGCTTCTCCAAACGTTTATAAAACCAAGAAGGACGCGCAGGATGCGCACGAGGCGATTCGCCCCACTTCGGTTCTTCACACTCCTGATTCGCTGGAAAAATTTCTGGCCGAAGACGAGCTCAAGCTTTACCGCCTCATCTGGATGAGATTTATCGCCTCGCAGATGATGCCTGCTCTGCTTGACCAGACCACCATCGACATTAATGCGCTCGGCAAGAGCAAGGTCCCATACCTGTTCCGCGCCACGGGCAGCCTCCTTAAGTTCGATGGCTTTCTAAAGGTCTACGAAGAAGGCAAGGATCAGAAAGACGAAGAGGACGAGGATCTCAAGCATAAGCTGCCCGCCGTGGAGGAAGGCGAAACCTTGCGCTTCAAGGAGATTCATCCGGAGCAGCACTTCACGGAGCCCCCGCCCCGCTACAACGAGGCGACACTGGTGAAAAAGCTGGAGGCCGACGGTGTTGGCCGTCCATCCACCTACGCATCCATTCTTTCCACCATCCAGGAGCGCGAGTATGTCAAGAAAGATGGCGGTAAGTTTGTGCCCACAGAGCTGGGAATGGTCGTCACCGACCTTCTGCTCGAAAGCTTCAATGATCTCTTTGAGGTGAGCTATACGGCTCGCATGGAGGAAGAACTCGACGAGATCGAAGAGGGCAAGCTCGAATGGCGCACCGCCATGGCGGAATTTTACGATCGCTTCCAAAAGGATCTCCATCACGCCGAGCGGCACATGACGGATATCAAGCGCATGGAGCGTCCCACCGACCTGGTCTGCGAGAAATGCGGCAAGCCGATGGTCATCAAATGGGGCAAGCACGGCAGCTTCATCGCTTGCACCGGATACCCGGAGTGTACGAACACTCGCGAGTTGACGGTGGACCTCCCGGACGTTGATAAGGCCGATTTGGGCGAGCAGGACGAGACCGAATACTGCGAGAACTGCGGCCGCCCCATGGTTCTGAAAAAAGGCCGCTTCGGACAGTTTTATGCCTGCTCCGGATATCCCGACTGCAAAACCACGAAGCAGATCGGCGGCGAGCAGCGGAAGGACGTTCCGCTCGAAGAGAAATGCCCGCAATGCGGCAATAACCTGGTTCAGAAGTACGGCCGCTTCGGTGAGTTCGTGGCTTGCAGCAATTACCCGAAATGCAAGTACGTCAAGCAGAAAACTATCGGGGTGCCCTGTCCCAACTGCTCGGAAGGGGAAATTGTGGAGCGCCGCTCGAAGCGCGGCAAAACGTTCTACGGATGCAATCGTTATCCCGAGTGCGATTTCGTGGCTTGGGGTAAACCCATCCAGGAAAAGTGTCCGGAGTGCGGCAGCAGCTATCTCATCGAGAAATATCTCAAGGCCGGCCCGGTCGCGCAATGCCCGAATACCGAGTGCAAATACAAGCACCCGCTCGAAGTAGTCGCGGAAACCAGCGTCGCCTGAGTATCCTCTTGCATGCGCGGCACGCCGTCAGCGGAACAGCAGCGCCTCGCCGAAGCCGAAGCTCACAGTAAACACTGGAAGCGCTGGGGCCCCTATCTCGCCGAACGCGCCTGGGGAACCGTTCGAGAGGACTACAGCCCTGATGGAACAGCATGGGAGTATTTTCCGCACGATGACGCGCGGTCCCGCGTTTATCGCTGGACCGACGATGGCATTCTCGGCATCTGCGATAACCATCAATACCTGTGCTTCGCGCTCGCATTTTGGAACGGCAAGGATCCGATTCTCAAAGAGCGGCTGTTCGGGCTTACCGGCAACCAAGGAAATCACGGCGAGGACGTCAAGGAACTTTATTATTACCTCGACGCGACTCCCACGAATTCCTACCTGAAAGGGTTGTATAAGTATCCGCAGGCGCGCTTCCCGTATGAGCAGCTGGTCGAAGAAAACCGTCGGCGCACGCGCTCCGATCCTGAATTCGAGCTGCAGGACACAAGGATCTTCGATGACAGCCGCTACTTCGATATCTTCGCCGAATACGCGAAGCAGGATGTGGATGACATTCTCATTCGGGTGACAATCGCCAATCGCGGGCCGGACGCGAGTGATCTCGTTTTTCTTCCAACGCTGTGGTTTCGCAATACCTGGAGCTGGGGCGCGAACGAGGACCCTTCCGAACGCCCGCAATTGCGCGGCGCCGGACCCGGCAAGATCCGTGCGGCGCATGGCGCGCTCGGCGAATTTTTGTTTTCGCTGGAGGAAACCTCCGAACTGCTGTTCACCGAAAACGAGACCAACACCGAGCGGTTTTGGAAATGGCGCGGCGACAATCCTTACTATAAGGACGCCTTTCACGAGTACCTTATTCATGGCCGCAAGGAGGTCGTGAACCCGCGCCTCGAAGGAACGAAAGCGTGCGCCGTATATCGAGTGAATGTGGCCGCTCAGCAACAGAAGGTTTTTCGGTTCCGTTTAAATAGAGCGAGCTCGCCGGACCTTCCGCGCGATCAATGGGACGCGGTCTTCGATACGCGCCTTAAGGACGCCAACGATTTTTACGGCGGCCTGGCTCACGCCCTCCCCGATGAAGCGAAGGATGTGCAACGGCAGGCCTTCGCCGGCATGTTCTGGGGCAAGCAGTTCTATCACTTCGTCGTGGATACCTGGTTGAAAGGCGACCCCAGCATGCCAAAGCCGCCCGAGCAGCGGCTTCGCGGGCGCAATCACAAGTGGAGACATCTCTTCAATGAAGACGTGATCTCGATGCCCGACAAGTGGGAGTATCCCTGGTACGCGGCTTGGGATCTCGCGTTTCACGCCGTGGCTATTGCTCCCGCCGATCCGGATTTCGCCAAGGCCCAGCTTTCTCTGTTCTTGCGCGAGTGGTACATGCACCCGAACGGACAGCTTCCCGCTTACGAATGGGCTTTCGGCGACGTCAATCCGCCCGTGCATGCCTGGGCTTCCTGGAGAGTTTTTCAGATCGATCAACGCCTTCAAGGCGCGCCGGATTTCGCCTTCCTGGAGCGCGTATTCCACAAGCTGCTAATGAACTTCACCTGGTGGGTGAATCGCAAGGATTCCGAAGGCGCCAACATTTTCGAAGGTGGTTTTCTCGGCCTCGATAACATCGGCATTTTCGATCGCAGTGCCACGCTGCCGAGCGGCTGGCTTCTGGAACAATCCGACGGCTCCAGTTGGATGGCGATGTACTGCCTCAACATGCTCAAAATCGCCCTTCAGTTATCGGTGGTCGACCCCACCTATGAGGACATTGCGAGTAAGTTCTTCGAGCATTTCCTCTACATAGCCGACGCCATCAATCATCACGACGGTTCGGGCTTGTGGGATGAGGAAGACGGGTTTTATTATGATCGCCTTCGCATCGCCGACGGCAGCCACGTCCTGCTTCGTCTTCGATCGTTGGTCGGCTTGGTTCCTCTCTTCGCAATCGATACGCTCGGAAGGCATCTCGTGGACCGGCATCCGGGTTTCAAGAAGCGCATGCAGTGGTTCATCGATCACCGGCCCGACCTGATGGCGGGTCTGGCTTCCATGACGGAATCCGGCATCGAACAGCGCCGCTTGCTATCGGTGGTAAACCGCGCTCGGCTCGAACGTATTCTGCGGCGCGCCTTCGATGAGAGCGAGTTTCTTTCGCCGTTCGGAATTCGATCGCTCTCCCGCTATCACAAGGACCAGCCCTACAGCGTTCCGCTCGATGGCATGAGTTTCCGCGTGGAATATGAGCCGGCGGAATCGCAAACCGGAACCTTCGGCGGAAATTCGAACTGGCGAGGCCCTGTGTGGTTCCCGATGAACTTTCTGCTGATTGAAGCTCTGCAGCGGCTCGACTTTTACTACGGCGATTCCTTCTCCGTGGAATTTCCGACCGGCTCCGGCCGGCGTATAAGCTTGCGCGAAGCGGCGCAGCAGCTTTCCAGGCGGCTGTCGTCTCTCTTCTTGCCCGGCAACAACGGCCACCGGCCGGTCTATGGGGAAAGCAGATTATTTCAGGACGATCCCTATTTCCGGTCCCACGTGCTGTTCAGCGAATATTTCCACGGCGACACAGGCCAAGGCCTCGGCGCGAGTCATCAGACCGGCTGGACCGGCTTGGTTGCTAAACTTCTGCAGCAGAGTGGCGCGCCGGAAACGTAAGATCGCGACCGTCTGGAAACTTTCCGGCCAGGATTAGTTTGCGCCGCTCGGGCGGGAAGTGCTCGATGGCGTACCGCAGTGCCGTTCTCGGGATTTTTCTATAGTGCTTCCGGAGAAATGCGACCAGCGCCGGGCGGGACACCTTGCCCGTCTCCCGCAGGGCCCAGCCAACCGCCTTGTGAATGAGATCGTGCTTATCGGACAGAAGCTTCCCGGCAATGCGAAATGTGTCCTCGATCTCGCCGTGTTTGAGGAAAGCCAGCGTGGATACGATCGCGATGCGGCGTTCCCACAGATTCTCCGAGGAGGCGAGTTCGTCCAGAAGACTTCGCGATCGTGTCTTCAGATGCTCGCCGACGATGTACGGAGCGGAGGTGTCCACGAGATCCCAATTGTTTACACGATGCGCCTGCTGCAAGTAAAACGCGAAAATTTCATCTCGCGCCTCGTCGGTGGCCCGCTCGTACTGTGCGACTAAGATCTCCAGCGCCGCGAAGCGGTGCTCGTGAAGCGCAGAGGCGAGCAGGCGCGCGATATCCGTCAGCGGCAGGTTCGCATAGCGCAGCGCGATCTTACGCTGAATGGGAACAGGGATGCCGAGAAAGCGATCTCCCTCGCCATATTGACCTTTGCCGGTTTTGAAGAACCATGCCAGGTTTGCGGCGCGCTGCGGATCGGCGGCCTGCGCGAGATCGCGAGCGAGATTTCGGCGGCTTGGTTTTGGCTTTAGAATTCCGGGCAACGGCTGCATAATCCCTTCAGGGTACAATCGCGAAACGCACGAAAAGAAACGGGTCAAACGATTGTATGGTGACGGAGCTCCGTCGCGCATCATGCAAAAGGCAGCATGCACACCGCTTTTGTAGTCGTCGCTCTGATTGCGATAGGCATTCAGAGCTTGATTCTGCTCCTCGCATTTTTCGGCCCCGATCTGCCGTATCGAATTCGAGAGACGCCCGAAGCGGCTATAGATTCGGAGCCTTTCCTGGACCTGATTGCCGTGCTGACCGACGCCCAGGTGCACGGCGATAACCATGTCGAGGTGCTTACAAACGGGCCTTGTTTCTATGAAGCCGAGCTGGAAGCTATTCGATCGGCGCAGCGGACCATCAACCTCGAAGCCTATATTTTCCATCGCGGCGAAATCGGGGAGCGATTTGCAGATGCTCTCACCGAGCGCGCCAGGGAAGGCGTGAAGGTGAAGCTAATACTCGATTACATCGGATGCTTCAGTACCTTTCGAAGCTATTTCACTCAACTGACCGCTAATGGCGGCCGCGTCGAGTGGTATCATTCGCTGCGCCTTGATCTGTTGCCGCAAATCAACAATCGCACCCATCGTGAGTTGCTGATCGTCGATGGGATCGTGGGTTTTATTGGCGGAGCCGGCATTTCGGATCAGTGGTACAAAGGCCACAAGAAGCATCCCCGCTGGAGAGACACAGTGGTGCGCGTGGAAGGCGCAGCCGTAAGCAGTCTGCAGTCCGTCTTCGCGCAAAACTGGCTGCGCGTGGCCGGCGAGATTTTGACAGGCGATGACTATTTCTCCTTTTCCCGCGGCAGCGGCCGCTCCATCGCGCTTGTGGTTAACAGCACTCCGGCGGCGGGCTCGACACGCGCCCGCATTCTCTTCCAGACGCTGATTGCGTCCGCAAGGGAGACGATCTACATCAGTACTCCATATTTCCTGCCGGATCGCAGCGCGCGCAAGGCCATCGTCCAGGCTGTTCGGGACCGCGGAGTGCGCGTTAAGATTCTTACTCCCGGAGTCCGTTCCGATCACCCCCTGACGCGCAATTCAAGCCGCCATTTTTACGGGCCGTTACTCAAGAACGGCGCCGAGATATACGAGTATGAACCGGCGATGATCCATGTAAAGGCAATGATGGTTGACGGCGTTTGGGCTGTCGTCGGTTCGACGAATTTCGACCATCGATCGTTCGAACTGAACGACGAAGTCAACCTCGCCATTCTTGACCGGGCCGTTACAAAACATCTTGCAGAGGACTTTCATCGAGACTTGCAGGAAAGCGTGCCCGTTACGTACCAGGAATGGCGGAGGAAAACGCGCTTTCGCGCCTACGAGCAACTGGAGTCGCTGCTGGAAAAACAGGAATGATCCGGCTTCGTGTTGCAACCTACAACGTTCACAAGTGCCGCGGCATGGACTGGCGGATCAGTCCCGCGCGTGTCCTCGCCGTCATTCAGGAGTTCAACGCGGACATTTTTGCGCTGCAGGAGATCTTTGCCGGCCAGGTGGTTTACTTTTCAGGGCGCCTTGCAATGCCGCACGTGTTTGGGCCTGCAAGACAGTTGGGGAAGCACGCCTATGGAAACGCAATTTTCAGCCGGTATCCGATTCTTCAGAGCCGCAATTACGATCTTAGTATCGGCCGACGAGAACCGCGCCGGTGCCTGCGCGCCGATGTGCAGGTCGCGCCCGGCCGGTCAATTCATCTCTTCGCCGCGCACTTGGGGACATCGTTTTTCGAGCGCCGTCAGCAGGCAGCCAGGCTCGTGTCCAAGGAAGTACTAGAGGAATCCGAATGGAAGGGTCCGCGTATTCTGGTCGGCGACTTCAATGAATGGACTCGCGGCCGGGTGACACGCATGCTTTCTGCTCACATGCAGAGCGCGGATTTGGCGGCCCATCTGGGGCGTTCCCGCACCTATCCCGGCATGGTTCCGTTTCTCCACCTGGATCACATCTACTACGATCCTCCTCTGAATCTGATCGCTATGCATTTCGATCGGAATTCGCGCGCGCTCATCGCATCCGATCACTTGCCATTGATCGGTGAATTCGAGTGGAGCGGCTAATGCCTCGTAGTTTGCCGAAGAAAAGCTTCAGGCTCTGGCGCTGACAATCAGTTGCTGTGGCGCTTTCGGAACCTGAAGAAGCTCGTTTCTCGTGAAACCGGCGCGCTCGAGCATTCCGCTGTACTGCTTCATTGTGTAGGCATCTCCGCTTGGCGTGAGGCTAAGCATCGTGAGACTGAAGGTGGCGGGTATTGGAGGACTTACCCGATCTTCGTTGGGCACGAATTCGAGCGTGAACAGGCGGCCGCCGGGCGTGAGACACCCGTGAATTTTCCGCAACAACGACTCGCATGTGGGCTCATCGAAATGATGGAGAAAATTTGTGAGCAGAACGGTGTCATAACCGTCCTCGAAATCGACAGCAAAGGCGTCGCCGGGCAAAAGATGATAGCGATCGGCAAGCCCGGCTGCCCGGGCGTTCTGTTCCGCAATTTTCAAAACATTCGGCCAATCCTGTGCAGTGATCTCGGCCTGAGGCGCTCGCCGGGCGATCGCAATTCCGAATGTGCCGTGACTGGCCGCAATGTCGAGAACGCGCCTTGGCTCTTGTCCCTGCTTAACGGCAGTTTCGGCGATGAATTCCGAAGACAGCATCATCAGCGGTTTCATGCTTTCGGCGAATACAACCCATTCGTCGAACTCCGCCTGAGTTGCGCCGCCGGCCGGTTGCTGCGTGGTGCCGCTGCGCACAGCTTCTGTCAAGTCCGTGTATGCCGACATGATTTTGGGCGAGTTGATAAAACGGGTCACCGCGCACATATTCGCTGGCGAACGGCGGTCAAGAAATGCCGCCGCAGTCTGCGCAAGCTTGTAGCTTCCGCCTTCTTTCAACAAGAAGCCGCCCACCGTCAGGTAATCGCAGAGGATACGCACACCCCGCGCGGACGCTTTACAGCGCGCCGCGATGGCCTCAGATGTCTCAGCTCCTTCTCCAATCGCCGTGAACAAGTCTAGCTCGATGGCGGTCTTCAGCGCGGCCGTTTTTTGATATGCATTCAACGTTTCAAAGATGAGTGCGGCATTCGGTTCAGGACTTATAGTCGACTGTGTTGACATGTGTATTCCTCTTTACTTCTCGATCTGATGTTGTTTTCCGGCTTTTTCCAGGTTCGGCAGAAATCCCGTAAGCAGGCCGATCACTGGAAGAAACGAACATACATGATAGACGAAGTCGATATTGGTTTTGTCGGCCAGCACTCCCAGTAAAGCCGCTCCCACGCCGCCCATGCCAAACGCAAATCCGAAGAACAGGCCCGAAATCATTCCGACTTGTCCTGGAACCAGGTCCTGCGCATAGACCAGGATGGCGGAGAAAGCGGAAGACAACACCAAGCCGATAATGACGCTGAGAATGATGGTCCAGAACAGATTTGCGTAGGGCAGCAGCAAAGTAAAGGGAAGAGAGCCGACGATGGACCACCAGATGACGTGTTTGCGTCCGATGCGGTCTCCAACCGGCCCTCCAATCACCGTTCCCGCCGCCGCAGCCCCGAGAAAAATGAATAGATCGATCTGAGAGGTTTGCACGCCGACGTGGAATTTGTGCATCAGATAAAAGGTGTAGTAGCTTCCGAGACTCGCCAGATAGAAGTATTTGGAAAAAACCAGCGCCGCTAGGACGGCAATCGAGAACATAATGTCTCCGCGCGACAGATGCGGATGGCTGTCGGCCCGGTGCGTTCCAAGCTTCGCAAGCGGGTGGCGCTTGTACCACGCTCCGACGTTCGTCAACAGAACGATGGCTACGAGAGCCGCGAGCGAAAACCAGGAAATCGTGTACTGGCCTTTCGGAAGCACGATGAAGGCGGCCAGCAAAGGGCCCAGCGCGGTGCCGGCGGTTCCTCCAACCTGAAAGACAGATTGCGCCAGGCCGTGCTGCCCGCCTGACGCCATTCGCGCGACCCGCGACGACTCGGGATGGAAGACGGACGACCCGACTCCCACAAGGGCGCCGGCAATAAGCAGCATGGCAAAGTTCGTCGCCATTGACAGCAACAGCAAGCCCACGAGCGTCGATCCCATTCCGGCGGGCAAAGAATATGGTTTGGGGCGTTTATCGGTGTAAAGCCCGATGAACGGCTGCAGCAGCGACGCGGTGAGCTGATAGGCGAGCGTGATCAGGCCCAAGTGCGCGAAGTCGAGGTGAAAGGAACTCTTGAGGATGGGATAGATCGCCGGGATCAGCGACTGCACCATGTCGTTCAACAGATGGCAGAAGCTGATGGAGGCGAGGATCGCTACAGCGGCGTTGGCGGTTTGTTGCCGAGTCTCCGGCCAAGCCCCGTTCACATTTCCTTGCATTAATTAATTTGCAGGCCCGATTCTCCTCATTATCGTCTGGCGCGTGAGAGCGAGCCGCCGCGGACCGCTCGCAGGTTGACAAAAGCGAATGCGGCAGACTATAGTTCGATACACGCACTAATGCGACAGGTCAACCTGAGCCAGCTCGCGACCGCCTCGAGCGAGACGGCGCGCGACATCAACCGTCGTGTTGTACTGAACTTGATCCGAAACCGGCAACCAATCTCGCGGGCCGACTTGGCCCGTCGCTCCGGGCTTCAGCGCAGCACCGTATCGCTTATTATTGAGGAACTCATTGCGGATAAATGGGTCATCGAAGGCCCAACCGGCCGCTTGCCGCGCGGGCGCAGACCCACGTTTCTGCGGCTGAACGATCAGCGCATGGTGATCTGTGTAGACATTCGACCGTCCGGAATCACCCTCGGTTTCGGAGATGTCAACGGCAATTTCACCCCGCTTGGAACCCTTCCGACACCGCCCGATCCGACGGTTGCCCTCAAAGAGCTAATCAAGCGAATCCGCTCGCTGATTAAAGCGCGGCCGGAAATGTCGTTCGAGGGCATCGGTGTCACCATGCCGGGACGCGTCGATCTGTCGACGCACCAGCTCGTCTTCGCTCCTAACCTGAAGTGGCCGATTATCGATCTGAAACGTCCACTCGAGCAGGGGACCGGCCTCGAAGTCGAGCTGGAGAACGCCGCCAATGCGTGCGCCCTATCCGAGATGTGGTTCGGCCGGTCGGGCGAGATTCGCGATCTGGTGGCGATCACGGTCTCGGAAGGCATCGGCGCAGGCATTATCGCGCACGGGCAGCTCATTAGCGGTAGGCGCGGCATGGCGGGCGAGTTTGGCCATGCTCCGCTCGAACCGGATGGGCCGTTGTGCAGTTGCGGTAACCGCGGTTGCTGGGAAGTGCTGGCTTCGAACCGTGCGGCGCTTCGTTATTACTTCGAATCGCGCGTCCAAAGCACGCCGGCCGACCGGGCTAATTTCACGTTCCAGGATCTGCTCGCTCTGGCTGAACAGGGCGACGTTCTCGCGAACCGGGCGCTCAGCAGAATGGCTGTTCAAATTGGCCGCGGCACGCGCATGATCGTCGCGGGGCTGGCGCCAGAAGCGATTACGTTCATCGGTGAATTCACCGCAGCCTGGAACCGCTTCCGCCCGGTGATCGAGGCCGAAGTGCAGGCCCAGAGCATCGCCGCGCAGCCGACGGTGTTGATGGCCGCCAAAGACGGGGCGACCGCGCGCGTACGGGGCACCACGGCGCTGGTTCTACAGAAGCACTTCGGAGCCCCGCCTTCCGCCGTCAGACAGGTCTCGAGCTTCTGACTTCGAATGATTTAAGCAGCCCAGGGAAATGTTAAGGCGTGCTGCTTCGGTTGATGATACAAGCGCATGAACCGATCGATATGCAATTACCTAAGCAGCATTTTTCCGGATAGCATATAGCTATATGCAGATCGACGTAACTCGCCGGCGCGCTCTTGCTCTGTTTGCGCCACTTACTGCGGCCCTTCGCGCGCTCGCCATAGAAGTAGGGCAGCCGATGCCGCACTTTGTTGTCAAGACGCTGGACGGGGAGCGCATTACGAATGATTCCGTCACGGGCAAAGTCTTGCTCATTGAGTTCTGGGCAACATGGTGTCCGCCCTGCAAGAGCGACCAGCCTGTAGTCGAGAATCTTCTGCGCGAATTCGAAAAAGATGGATTGATCGTGCTGGCCGTGAACATGGGAGAGCCCCGGCGCAGAGTGAAGAAATATCTCGAGCAGGCGCCTCGCGCCGCAAAGATTGCGCTGGCCGAGGACACCACACTCGCGGCAATTTGCGACGCCAACGCGTATCCTCTTTATGTTCTAATTGACCGGGCCGGACACATCGCGGGGGTGCAGAGAGGCGCCGGAGGCGAGCGGGCTCTGCGCCGGTTGTTAGGGAAAGCCGGACTTGAGGCTTGATCTGCCTTAGACATTCCGGTCGCTCTTCTCAGTGGAAATCTTCTAAGCGTGGGTGAGTCTACCTGAAACGGATAGCTCACACGTTTTCAGCATGGGAGGGACGACCATGAAGTCGTGGAAGATAGCAGTGGTTCTGGCCGGCTGTTTTGGCGCACAGTTGTTACTCGCGCAAAGCACGGCCCCCAACAACGGTGCGAAGATGAGCCCGCAGCTCCCTTTGCATACGAGCGGCCAGTGGATTGTCGATCGGCAGTGCAATCGATTGAAGCTGGATAGTGTTGCCTGGTATGGCGCTGAAGAGCAGGATTATGTCGTGGCCGGGCTCGAGCGGCAAGATATTCACGTCATCGCGCGGCAAATTCGCAGTATGGGGTTTAACTCTATCCGTCTGCCCTGGTCAAACCAGATGTATGAATCAAATCCGGTGGTTCCGAATAGCGCGGTGCAAGCGAACCCGCAGTTTATGGGCAAGCACGCGATGGAGGTTTTCGATGCCACGGTGAATGCTCTTGCGCAAGAGGGGATTCTAATCATTTTGGATAATCACATGAGCAACGCCGATTGGTGTTGCAGTGGTACGGACGGCAATACTCTCTGGTACAACACGGATTATCCGGAATCGAGCTGGATCGCCGATTGGAAGGGAATGGCGCGCCGCTATAAGAAGGTGCCGCAGGTGATTGGCGCGGACCTCCGCAACGAGCCGCGTGTCAACGCGACCTGGGGCGGTAATGCTGCTACCGATTGGCATGCCGCCGCTGAGCGTGGGGGCAACGCCGTGCTCAGCGTTAATCCCAACCTGCTTATCTTTATCGAGGGGATCAATTATGCCGCCGATTTAACGGGCGTGGCCCAGCTTCCGGTACAGCTAAACGTCCCGAACCGGCTGGTCTATGAGGCGCATGACTACTCCTTCTACCATAACGGCCTTCAAAGCGAGACCGCACTATTCCAGGCGCTCGATAAAGCTTGGGGTTATGTGACAACTCCCGACCAAACCTATACTGCGCCGGTCTGGGTTGGAGAATGGGGAAACTGTCATGACTCAGAAACGTGCATCGCCAATTCGACGCCTGGCACAGGTGGTTTCTGGTTCCAATCGTTTCGAGATTATCTGGATCAGCGCGACTTCGATTGGAGTTATTGGGCGCTTAACGGTACCGAGGCCCGAGGCACGGGCCGGACGTTTGGTTACGAGGAGACCTACGGTGTGCTGGATCCCTATTGGAATGCGGCCGCCTTACCCAGCGCATTGAATCCAACGCCCACGACAAATCTAGTGGGGCAATTACAGACAATTATGGATGCAACGCAAGGCCCTGGAGTACGCGAAAGTTACAGCCCGCGGATTTTGCTGACAAGTCCCGTACCGGGAACTCTCATAGCGAATGGCGCAGCTGTGATGCTCAGCGCCGATGCGTCTGTGCGTGGCGGAGCCGTTTCCGCAGTCGATTTCTACGCGAACGGCACTCTCATCGGTTCCACCAATACCAGTCCTTACACGTTTGTTTGGCAGAACGTGCCCGCCGGAACGTATCAAATCACAGCAATTGCAACCAGTCAAAGCGGAACCCAGGCGAGCACCACAGGTTCCGCTAGCCTTGTCTCTTTCGCATACGGCACTCCGGCCGCTGCCGGCAGCATCGCCATTGATTTTGGCGATTACAATGTGACTCCCATGGCCAGTACAGAAACAGCGGGCGTCGTCGCGCAGCAGTACTGGAATGGTGCCTACGGTAACACCGGAATCTTTTCTGGACTGCTCGACAGCCACAGCGTCATGACAACTGCTGATGTTAGCTGGTTCGCATCCAATATGTATTACACGAACATAATGGATCAGCCTGGCAACAATCGAATGATGAAGGGCTATCTGGACGACAGTAATACATCTTTTACATCTGTTCAGGTAACAGGTATTCCCGCTACTTACACCACATATGATGTTTACGTGTACTTCGACGGAGGAAACGGATCTGCAACACGAAGCGCCAATTACAGGCTTCTGGCCTCCGGATGGGGGAATGGCTGCGCGGACTCCAATGGCTTGATTGTCAGCGCAACCGATGCAGCCAATACGGACTTCTCGGGCGCGTTTTCATTTGCCAGCGCGGGGTCCGCCGGAAATTACGTCGTTTTTCCGAATTGTATGGGAGACAACTTCACCATTCTCGCCATTCACGGTACGTCGACAGATGGTACGTATCGCGGTCCCGTAAATGGAATTCAGATTGTTTCTCATTAGGACCGGCAATGCGTGTATTCGCTCCGGTCGTCTTCGGCAGGTCCCGCTGCAACGGCGACTGCCGGCTCCTCCAGAAAGTCTTCACTCTTTTGTAGTGAACGCAATAATGCCAGACTCCCGCCGTAGTGCGGAATCGTCCTGGCACGAGTCCTGGAGGAAGGATTCCTGTTGATCGCCGAGGAGACCTGCGGCCTTGTCGAGCAATCGCTCGATCCGATGCCAGCGCTCAGCCTCCACCGGCCCCTCCTTTCGCTAGTTCGCCGTACAGCCACGCCTTGGCATGGTCCCAGTCGCGGATGATCGTATTTACCAGCGCAGTGGTTTCGAGCGTCTCGTGCGCCCATGGGACGTTGGCCCTCCGCCATCTTTCATGGGCCGCTGGTAGCCGCGGACTTGGCTCTGTACGTTCTGATCCTGGCCGGTTAGAAAAACAGCTTCAATGCCAACTGAATGATACGCGGATCGGCGGCTCCGTAAATTCCGCCGAAGTTCCCGTCGTTTCTGGTGACATCGGGATCATTGAATTCAGCATGGTTGAAGATATTGAAGAACTCGCCGCGAAGCTGAAAGCGAATGTCTTCATGCGATTTGAAGGGGTAGAAATTTTTCAGGAGGCCGGTATCTACATTCGTACGGCTGGGCCCGCGGAAAGCGCCTTTGCCGACGCTTCCGAATGTTCCGATGGCGGGCAGCACGAACAATGAAGTGTTGAGCCAGGGCACGCATGTAGCCGAGCCGCAGCCCGCGCGGGAAGCCGCAGGTGCGGTCTGTCCATACTGGCTCAGGCTCCCGATGAAATCCGCGCGATCCGCTCCCAAGGCTGTCTCAGAACGATCCGTTCCGGCGAGGATGGTCATGGCGTCGCCGCTAAGGTACGTGTAAATTCCCGTCCATTGCCAGCCGCCGAGCACAGCGCGGACTGCCGCGTTCGCTCCAGTCATCTTCGGCAGGTCCCAAACGAAGGAAGCCACAATCCGATGCGTGCGGTCGACGCCAGGAGACGGGCCGGTATCAAAATGGCCTTGATTCGGGTTACCGAACGGCATTCCAGAGCCCTTGCTGGAGCCTACGTCCGTGATGCCTCCGTTACTGGCAAGCGCGATTTCCATGGCTTTCGAAAAAGTATAGTTGGCAAGCAGCGTGACATTGCTGAAAAAGCCGTGATCGCCGGCTGGGCGCTTCTGGAAATTCACCTGAAGAGCGTTGTAGTCCGACATGCCGGTGTTGTGGTTCTGGAAAATATCGGTGAACCCCTGATATGGTCTGCTCGCGTCCGTTCCAACGCCCGCCGCTCTCGGATTCAGGTAGATGTCCTGACGAAGATGGACCGCGCGAAGTCCGACATACGAAATGTTCACCAGCGTGTCGTGCCGTATCTGTCGCTCGATGGTCATGTTCCAGTCGTAGGTCGTCGGCGTGACCCACTTCTTGCCTGGCTCCAATCCGTATACCGAAACGTTCCCGTTGAAAGGCACACCTCCAGGAGGAATCGTATTGAGCGTGTACCGGAGTGGGAATTGCGCCGCAAACGAAGGAACGCTCTGTAACGGGTTGTTGAACGGGATCAGGTTGTTCGGAATGGACGGCTCGGTCAGATCGGTGCGGAGGCTGAAAGGCTGGCTGATGGAGGCGTCGTTCAGAAAGAGTCCTGGCAGCCGCGAGGAATAGAAAAGTCCCCCTCCGGACCGAATCACGGTCTTGCCGTTTCCCCCGACATCCCAGGCGACGCCCAGGCGAGGTGCGAAATTATTGAGATCTGGCGTTTGACCGCTCGCCGGCATCGTCACGCCGTTATACGAGTCCCCGACAAAGACTTCGCCGGCCGGGGCGGTGGCGACAACTTTCGATCTTACGCCCGCGTAATACATGTCGGGCCGGAACTGCTCGGTACGGCCGAAGATTTCCTTCATCACATATTGAGGCTCCCAGCGCAGGCCTGCTGTGAGTGTGAAGTTCGGCCGCGCTTTCCATTTGTCTTCGACAAAAAGCCCGATGACATTTTGCCGCGAGTCGGAAAAATTTCCTGACGTTTGGGTGTAAGAATGCATGTGGCCCATCACAAAACTTGCCAGGCCCAAGCCCGTCAGAACATCCGAGAACTGCCAGTTGCCGTTTTCGAAATCCGTGTTCCGGACGTTGGACTGATCGCGCTCATAATTGCCGCCGAAGCTGACCGTGTGCGATCCGTGCGTCCAGATGGCCTGATCGCGGACCTCGTACGTGTTCCGAATGAATACTCCGTCGGTGAAATTGCCCAGACCGAAATACGAGTTCGTGATGCCGAAGCCGCGAATCCCGCCCTCCGACTTTGGCAGCTGCGGCACGGTCGCCCCGAAATCGTTAAACTGCGGAACATTGCCGCCCTGGCCGCGGTCGGAAGCGGCGCGCACGAAATCTGCCACGAAATTATTCACCAGAGTCGGCTTGGCGATCCACGTATAACCCGTCGCCCAATTTTGTGTCTGAACCGTGGAGCCCGGAACATCAGTGAGCAGGTTCTTGCCGTCATATCCCGGCGCGTGAACATAGCGGTCCAGGTAAAAACGCGCATACAATTTGTCCTGGCCTCGAACCACCTGGTCGAATCGCGCGATGTACTCATCGAAGTTCTCCACCGTGGGAAGTCCGTAAGTGATGCGGCCGTTTGCCGCCGCCTGTGAGATCGGAAGATACTTCGCGAGGGCCACCGCAACAGGGCTGACCGGAATCTGGTTATTGGGGAATGGATTCCCTGTTGTCGGATCCTTGATCTGAATTACTTTGCCCTGGGGATTGACCGCCGGGTTCGCAGTCAGGTAATTCGAGAAATCGCCCGTCAGGTTGGCGGCTGTCGGCAGGATTGTGTTGTTGGCATTTCCCTGCGTTCTGATACGCGTCCCCTGATAGCCGAAAAAGATGAATGTTGTGTCTTTCCGGATAGGTCCGCCGATTGTGCCTCCGTACTGATTGCGTTTCAGCGGATCGACCGCGGCGGCGAAATAGTTGCGCGCGTTAAATTCGCGGTTGCGCACGAATTCGAAGGCGTCGCCATGCCATTGATTGGTACCTGATTTCGTGACGACGTTTACCACGGCTCCGGCGTTAGTGCCGTACTGCGTGTCGAAACTATTGGTCTGGACACTGAATTCCTGGAGAGCATCGGGGAACGGGAACGGATTATTGGTATTGCTCATCAGGTCCTCGTTTGTGCCGCCGTCGAGGTTATAACTGATCTGGTCGGGACGCGCGCCGTTGACCGAAATGGCCTCGGCTCCCGGAACCTGCTTTGTATCGCCTTGCGTCGTGCCCGCCGCGTTATTGGAATCCACGCTCCCGGCTACGAGCTTAGTAAGATCGGCGGCGTTACGGCCATTCAAGGGCAACTCCACTACCCGGGATTGTTCAATCACCTGGCTTATAACGGGCGTAACGGTGTTGACCAGGGTGGCGGTTGCCTCCACGGTTACGGTCTCCTGAGCCTGCCCCAACTGAAGCTGAATCTGGAGATGGCCGAGCTGGTCCGCCAAAAGCGTTACGTCCTGGAGGTAGGTTTTGAAACCCGGAGCCTCGACCGAAACACGATAAGCGGCGGGCGGAAGAGAGGGTACAGTGAATTCGCCGGCATCGTTCGTGGTGGCCGCCCGCTTGCTGTCCGTGCCTATTTGTGTCAGGGTCACAGTGGCCTTGGCGATAGCGGCGCCGCTGGGATCTACAACCGTTCCTGTAAATGCCGCATTCCCGCCTCCCTGGCAAAACGCACAAGCCGTACCCAGCACGAGGAGGATGCACAGCGTGAATAGTTTCTGCATAGGCGTCGGTTTTGTTTGACCCGCGAATTATCTCATTGGGGTAGAGCAGTGTCAAGAGCCGCCGCTCTTGACTTTTCGGGGAACGTGTGGGTATATAGTTTGAGCGGCGAACGAATTCGGTCGCCGAGCTTAGGGGGTCGTAAATGATAATGCAGAATCTCCGTACGATTCGCCACTTCGCGGCCGTGATCGCACTCTTGCTGGGCTGCCGCATTGGTAGCTCTCAGGTGCTCTATGGCTCGCTGACCGGAAACGTCACAGATGCAACTGGCGCGGCCGTTGCTGGCGCCCAAGTAGAAGCGACTAACCAGGACACAAACGTAAAAAGTCAGGCGACTACGGATGATCGCGGTGTTTACCGCTTCACGAATGTTCAGCCAGGCTCTTACCAGATCGCGATCAGCGCCAAGGCGTTCACATCCTTCTCGGAAACCAATGTGCAGGTACGGCCAAACGATGTGCGGCGCGTGGACGTGCAGTTGCAAGTGGCATCCACCAGTACGAGGGTGGAAGTGGCGTCCAATGCCGTAGTCCTGCAAACGGACAAAGCCGACATTCATACCGAGATTTCCCGGACGGAAGTGGAGCAGTTGCCCTACAATGGCTCGGAAGGGAAGAACTTCCAATCGCTCCTTCTTTTGCAGCCGGGTACGGCTACGATGGCCGGCACGGGAACGGGCTTGAACGGCGAAGCAAACTCAGCGGCCGGCAATCCGCAGCGGGCCATAACAGTCTTCCAGAACGGTGTTTCTTCGCAGGCCAACAACACGCGGTTGGATGGCGCGCTGAATGCCTATCCGTGGCTTCCGGTTAATATTGCTTACGTTCCGTCGTTCGAAGCGATTCAGACGGTCGGCGTAAGCGCCAATGCCTATGATGCCGAGCAGGGCATGGCCGGCGGGGCGGCCGTCAACGTCGCTATTAAGACCGGCACGAATCAGTTGCACGGCTCGTTTTTTGAGCGCAATACCAATAATGATTTCTCGGCCGTAAACAACTTTTTCTCCCATCCTGGCCGCCTCTCCAAGAACATTCAGAACCAGTTCGGATTCACTTTGGGCGGTCCCGTGTGGATCCCTAAAATTGTTCACGGTAAGGACAAGCTGTTCTGGTTCATGTCTTACGAGAGCACCAGACAGGCGCAGTTTGCTTCGACTCCCAATCTGACGCTGCCCACGGCAGCTATGCGCTCGGGAGATTTCAGCGCGACCGGCACAACGATCTATGATCCGTTGACCGGCAATGCCGATGGCACGGGCCGGACGCCGTTCTTGAACAATACGATTCCCGCCAACCGGATCGCTCGCCGCCTCCGCCACGCTGACGGGACTTCTGCCGGCACTGACCAGACCCGCCGCATTCTTCCAGAATTACGATGCCTACGGCCATACCACGTACACCGTCGATCGTTACGATTGGAAGGTCAACTATAATCCCAGTGACAAAGCCATGGTCTGGGGCCGGTACAGTATTTCGCCCATGGACATCGTGGCTCCGGCGGTTTTAGGCAAGGCGGTCGGTGATGCATTCAACGGGGGCAACCTGGGCCATGCCGGCGGACGCATCCAGGTGGCCGCGGCCGGCCTCACCTATACCGCCTCTCCTACTCTGGTTTTTGACGGCAATGCCGGCTATACCAGGCAGAACATTGCTGCGAACGGCGATCCGGAAGACGGCGCTTTTGGAACCGACGTGCTTCACATTCCGGGAACTAACGGCGCCGGACCCGATTACGCAGGCATTCCAGCCTTCCAGGTCGCGGGTATTGCGAATATTGGAAACACCGGTACGGGCAGCCCGTTTCGATTCCGCGATAACCAATACACAAGCACTATCAACGTAACTAAGATCAAAGGCGCGCACAACATTCGCGCCGGTTTCGAATACGATCATGGTGCGCTCAATCACTTTCAGCCGCAGGGCGGAACGTTCGGAACGGCGCGCGGCTCGTTCGGCTTTGACGGTTCATTGACCGCGCTGAAAGGCGGCACGGCGATCAATAGCGGCAGCCCAAGCAATTCCTGGGCCCAATTCCTTCTTGGCTTCCCTTCGCACGTAGGCAAGATCACTCAAGTCAATGATCCTATCGCGCTTCGCTTTTCCACATGGGGCGCGTATGTCCGTGACTTATGGCAGGTCTCGCCTAAGCTTACCCTCGATTACGGCTTGCGCTGGGAATACTATCCGATTTACTCGCACGACAATTACGGCGCGGTTCGTTTCGATCCTGTTACGCATTTCATCTACATAGGCGGCGAGGGCGGGGTGCCGAACGATGCTTATTCAACGGCCAGCAAGAAGGGTTTCGGCCCTCGTCTTGGAGCGGCTTACCGCCTTACCGAAAAAACGGTCGTTCGCGCCGGTTACGGCATCAGCACTGACCCGGACAACATGCGGAATCAGCGCAATCAATACCCGGCGATTGTCAACCAGGACTACACGCCGCTAAACACATACCAGTTTGTCAACTATGCCGGCGTGCCGAACTCAGATGGATCTACGCGAGTCTCACTCGCTGACGGCCTCCCCGCTCCAACCTACCCCAATATCACGGTCGGCACCATCAAGCCTTCGCCTACTGCTTCTACCACAACTTATCTGCCGAGCACGGGTACAGTGACGTTCCCGGCTTATTTCAACCGCGGCTATTATCAGAGCTGGAACTTCACGGTTGAACACGAATTCTCCCCGACTCTGGTGGGGCAGTTGGGATATGTGGGCACGCACGGCGTGCATATCGACATGAATGTAAATATCAACGGCGCGGCTCCGGGTACCGGCAACGCGGGACGACAGCTCTACCCTGATCTCACCGCCGATTTGAATATGGTTGAGCCGTTCGGCGACGTGACTTACAACGGATTGCAGGCGACGCTCAAAAAGACGATGGGTTCCTCCATTATCGGCGGCAGTTATACATTCTCGAAAGCCATTAATAACATCAACGGCGATAACAATGACGGCACGCTGTGGCGGGCATATCCGGTCTCTTACTCGCTAGACAAGCAAGTAGCCGGCTTCGACCGCCCGCATAATTTTCAGGCCTATTACGTCTATGGGCTGCCTTTCGGCAAAGGCCACAGATGGCTGAACCAGGGGTGGGCATCCTGGATCGTTGGAAACTGGCAGCTCTCTGGTACTATTTCCAGAGAAAGCGGATTACCGTTCAGTGTCGGTACCAACTCCACGATCAATGCCGGCGGCCAGAGTAACAGCGCGAATCAAATCAATTCGACTGTGCAGATCTTCGGCGGCCACGATGGCACGCATCCCTATTACGATGGGTCTGCGTTCGCGAATCCACCGAATGGCGTGCTCGGGTCGACCGGCCACTATCTTGGAGGTCTATTTGGACCGGGCATGTTCCAGTGGAATGCGAGCATCTCCCGCATCTTCCCTTTTAAAGAAGGGAAGGTCAATTTTCAGTTACAGGGCGAGGCTTACAATTTAACGAATACAGTTGTGTTCTCGAATCCTGGCGGGAGCTGCTGCTGGACTGCGGGTGCGAATGGCACAACTAATTTTAATGGCTTCGGCGTGATCAGCTCAACGCAGTCGGCCCCGCGTTACCTGTTAGTAGCCGGGTATTTGCGTTTTTAAGGCCGCTTCGGCGGTTGGCCTCCTCCTACGCTCACGCTGCGATCTCGCAGTTCGGCTGCGTTGACTTGAAAATGCACTGTTCGGGTTTCTCCGGCTTTCAGGTGAATTCGCTGAAAACCGCGCAGCTCCGGATTGGTTCCATCTTTGCGCGTGAGGTAAAGCTGAGCAACTTCATCGCCGTCGCGGGGGCCGGAGTTAGTTATCTCGACACTTACCTGGGAAGCCACAGTTAAGTTCGTGTATTTGAATGTTGAGTAACTGAGGCCGTAGCCGAAGGGATAGAGAGGCTCACCTTTAAAGTAGCGATAAGTCCGGTTCTGCATGGAGTAATCGCTGAAATCAGGGACCTGGTCGAGAGATTTGTAAAAAGTAACGGGAAGGCGGCCGGCTGGATTATTTTTGCCGCTTAAGGTTGCGGCGATGGCCGTGCCGGCGTCCTGGCCTCCGTACCACGATTCGAGAATGGCCTGTGCGCCCTGTTTCGCAGCCTCGATGGCGAGAGCGCTTCCGTTGATGAGTACGACGACGGTGGGCTTTTTGATTTCGAGAACGGCCTGAACGAGATTGCGCTGCGGCTCGGGGAGCCGGATGTCGGTGCGGTCGCCTCCATCAAAACCGGGTATGACGAGCTTCGACTCTTCTCCTTCCAGGCGGGAATTTAATCCGACAACAAGAACGGCGAGATCGGATTTCCTAACCGTGGCGACTGCTTCTGCTAACGCGCCGTCAGCGGGCGGCGTCCAGACCAACTGAACCCCGCCCCCTCCACCAGTCTGGTTGTAATCGACACGGATCTCGTAGGCGCGTCGGGCATCGAGATGAATCGAGGCGGTCTTGGCGAGCATCATCTCGCCGGCTTTGGTCATGTCCGACGCGAGGAGCTTGCCGTCGACATAGAGACGCGCGGCGTCCGTGCGGCCGCAGGCGTGACATTCAGCACGAATGGCTCCGAGCTTGTATTCGCCGGATTGATTCACACGCAGATAGCCCGACCAGCGCAGCGAGAAATGATCGCGAGGAACGACCTTTACGATGGCGGGATCCTGCATCTCCCAGTTAAAGTAGACGCGAGGCTCCGTGCGCGAGAGCAGGGGCTGGCCCTGGAAGTTGTCATCGGCGAAATATTCGGCCCGCAAACCGTGCCGGCTGCTCCTGGATTCCGGAGACAGGGCATTGGATGGAACGAGCGCGGTCCAACCGGAGACGTAAGTGCTGCCCAAAGCGAAATCAACGGTGGAATGGTCGTGAAACTCGTGTTCGATGCCTTCGAGCGGAGTAACGATATGAGAAGGAATGCCGTTGTAATTGCCGAGCAGGGCATCGGGGTCGTCGGCACCCGGGCCGATCACGGCGATGTGACGGGGCGCTCTCGCGAGCGGCAGCAAACTATTATCGTTTTTGAGAAGAACGATCGATTTTTCGGCGGCTTCGAGTGCCACGCGCGCGTGCGGCTCAGAGGCGACCTGATCCATGCCGATTTTAGAGAATGGAACGCGCTCCGGAGGATCAAACATGCCGAGTCGGAAGCGGGCGGTGAAGAGGCGCTCTACGGAACGAGTTATCTCGTCTTCCGAGATGAGGCCCTGGCGGACCGCGTCGGAGAGCGCGCGGTAGGTTCTTCCGCAATCGAGATCGGTACCCGCCTTCACCGCATCGGCGGAAGCCTCAGCGGCGGTTTTCGCGTAATGATGGCCGCGGTAAATATCGTCGATGGCATCGCAGTCGCTCACTACATAACCTTTGAAACCCCAGGCATCGCGCAAGTTGTTCTTGAGAAGCATGTCGCTGGCGCATCCAGGGACGCCATCGACCGCGTTATAGACACACATAATGGAATCGACCTTGGCCTGCTCGACGGTTTGCCTAAACGCATATAAATAAGTGTTATTCAGATCCTGCTCACTTACATGGACGTTGAATTTATGGCGCAACAACTCCGGGCCGCTGTGAACAGCGAAGTGCTTGGAGGTGGCGATGGTTTTGAAATAATGCGGGTCGTCGCCCTGCATGCCCTTGACGAACTGAATTGCCATCTGGGCGGTAAGGAAAGGATCTTCACCGTAGGTTTCCTGGCCTCGACCCCAACGGGGATCGCGAAAGATATTGATGTTGGGTGACCAAAACGTGAGGCCGTAATAGCGGGCGTGGTTGCCGTGCGCGATGGCGTCGTTGTGCTTCGCGCGGGCCTCTGTAGAGATGATATCGGCTATGCGGCGTTCGAGACCCGTGTCCCAGGTAGCGGCCAAACCGATGGCCTGCGGAAAAACGGTGGCGATGCCGGCGCGCGCGACCCCATGAAGCGCTTCGTTCCACCAGTCGTATTCGGGAATGCCGAGGCGGGGAATCGCGGGAGCGGCGTTCTGCATCTGCGAGATCTTCTCGTCCAAGCTCATGTGGGAGACGAGATCGCGAGCGCGCTCCTCGGCTGATGCCGTGTAGTCTTTGTACTTAGGAGCGTCTTGCCAGGCGGGGGCCAGAGCGGCTGCGGCGGAAAGCAAAAAGACCGTGAGCAGAGGAATGCGGTTGCGAAATTTCATATGAGGCTCGTTTTCATACGACCCTCGAACTTTATATCATTGTCGCGGTTCAGGAGGCGGCTCAGGGTCTGGCGCGGAAGAGGTGGAATAGCCAATCGGCGGCGGATCGTTAAGCCGGGAGAGCGGAATGAGTTCGGCGATCTTTTGCCAAGCTTTTTCGGGAGTGATTCCGCCGTCGACGAGACGATCATGGATCTTGAGCCTGGAATTGGCCAGAGATTGTAATGTCTGTTCGAGACGAAGCTGGGTAGCGTACCACGCGAGGCGAGTTTTGCGAAAGGCTTCAATGGCGCGCAGGGCGCGCTGGTACGAATTTTCGTACGCGGTCTTGTAGCGCTGCATGAGGAGCAGACGCTGAAAGATTTTTTCCGCATCTTCGTGAGAACCGTTGGATTCGGCTATGAAGAGCGCCGTTTCCGATTGGTGAACCTTTTTATAAGCGCGCTTTTGGAGCCAAAGAGCCTCGATCAGGGTTTGGAGCAGCGGTTCCAAGCCGGGTGAAGCGACATTCAGGTATTCGGCGGCCAAGCTTTCAGCGAGGGCATCCAAGTCTTCCTGCTTTTCGTCAGGAAGCAAGAAGAACGTTTCGCAACTGAGGCCATGGCTGGTGGCGTTGCGGCTGGAGGCTTGTCTTCCGGAATTGGCGCGATCGTTTGATTTGATTTTGGACATGCTGCTTTTCGGCTTCGAGTGTGCAGCAGGGCGAGCGGCGCGGAGTGATTTTTTTCATGGAAGTGGCTGAAGGGGCGGGGAATAGACTTTTTTCTCCATTTGTGACGAGGCGCGCGCCGGGGACGGGCGAGAGCGCCGGGATGCCGTTTACGGAACGAAGTGGGGGTGGCTTCGTTTCGCAATTTTTGGGGGGACGAAAGGGGTGCGCTTTTCCCGGTAAGTCCAAAATGCGATGGTCTGTCTCGATATTCCGGCAGCAACTCGTGTTGGCGGGGAAAGTGGCCTGCGCTCATCAATTTGGTCCGAAGGGAGCATGGCCTACTCTGTTCTGGGACTATGCGCAGTTCTAGTCGCAGCTTTACATTTTTGGTTCATGTCCGTCGAACTCCTCAACTATCGATGAGTTGGTGCACGTGGAATCCGGTACCGCTATTGGCAATGTGGCGATTACGGGGTGAGCCCTGAGAATCCGCCGCTGGCGAAGCTTGTCGCGGTTTCCCCGTGCGTCATTGGAAGCTCGGTGGTTTTGCGGGCCCTTGCGGATCGCAGGTGACGCCGTCGCGCGGCCCCGATTATCAGGTCGCAATGGGTGGCTGATGTCCCTCGTGGACCGGCGCTCCTTTGGAAGGCCCGTTCAGCCATGGTTTTGTTCTCACTGGCTTTGCTCGCACTTACTTTCTTTTCAGCGCGGTCTCTTTCGGCCTGCGAGCAGCGGCAATAGTCGCGATTTTGCTCGTGTTCGAGCCGACTTTGATCACGGATCGCTGGCGACCATCGATATCGCTTCTGCTGCGTGCGTATTGGCCGCGATTTGGGCGATGTACGAGTTCGCTATCAAGCCTACGGTTGCGCGCGTTGTGTTGCTTGGGATCGCGATCGGTCTGGCACTGGACTCTAAATTTCTGGCACTGAACGTACCGTGGCTGGCTCTCATCATCGTTTTGTTGCCGGAGTTCACCGGAAAATTTAGTTCGCGCAGCTTCCTATGCCGGTTTGCAGGATGGACCGGCGCCTGCGTGATCTCATGGGCCGTAATCTGGGCCGCATACGGATTTCGATACGCGGCGCTGCCGCACGCGACGAAAGCAAACTATGATTTCACCCAGATTTTCGCTTCTCCCGATCTGGCAAACTCCTTCTGGCCGAAGTTGTGCTGGTTCCTGGCGAATCATCATTTGCTGCCGGAGGCCTACATTGCAGGAGTTGCCACACTGAAGAGCTTCGACGCGAGCGCCGTCTATTTTTTCGGCAATGTATACCCGGAAGGCCTCTGGTATCACTATCCCGTCGCTCTTCTCATCAAGCTCACAATTCCTGTGCTGTTGCTCGCGTTTGTTGCTGTTACAAGCCGCCAGCTATGGCAGCAGAACAGACTGGCGATGCTGACGCTCGTGATCTCTGCTTTGGCATGTTTAGCGATGGTGATGGCAGGTCAAGTGAATATGGGAGTGCGAAAAGCCAAGCAGGAACCACGGCGGACCTGAACGTTCAGGAGAACCGGACGCTTTGAGTTGAGTTGTGCCGTTACTGTAAACGTCACTGCTTCAAACTCGCGCGGCGACGGACACCGGCCAACCCGAGCAGCGCGAGACCGCCACCGAGCAAGCTCAAGGACATCGGCTCGGGAGCCGGAGCGAAGCCTGTTACGTTGACTGACACGTCATCCTGGATCGAAATACTTCCAGGAATGAAACTGGTAGCATTCGTCTCTATGACCAGGTAATCGGTAGTTTCTCCGGGCGTGATGTTCCCGTCCCCGGAGAAATCGAAAGAAACGACGCTCCCAGGACTCGAAGTACGATCGATGGACGTCGGATCGACACCTTTTTGGCTTCCAACAAATATGCCTACATCCGTCAGAAAACCAGCGAACGAACCGGAGGTAACGTGTTCTACATTCTCACCGCTGCCGGCGGATGAATTGTTTGTGACCCGAATCAGGAAATCCAGGCAACCGGAGCAGAACACGTTATCGGGATCGGTGTCAACGTATTCGATGGAGCTAATGTTCAGTCCACCGTTCGACGCTGAGCCGCTTATGGGGGCGCCGGCGTAGCTGGTGTGAAGTAAAGGGAAGTTATCGCCTGAACCAGTGATCGACTGACCGGGCGAAAGAGAAGTTGCATACGCGCACGGCAGAGATAGCAGCACTGCCGCTACGAGAAATATTGCGATTTTTTTCATTAAATAAAAACTCCTAAAGATATTTATGACAGTGATTATAGGCAGACAATGTTTAACAAAAGAAGAGGTAAATAACGGGCAAAGTACTACTCTAGGGGCCTTAGGACGGCATGAATTAGCCAAATAATCCACGTTTTAATTTGATTAGCAGAAACTACGAAGTGTGTTTCCCCAATCGGGATAAGCGGTTTAATATTCCTCTTGGCGAGGAATCCAGGTGTTCAGGGCGAGGCATTTTTTCCGGGGCTGCTTTCGAACAGTTTGGCCTTTTCAGCGACCACTATGAAGACGCTAAATGACCGATGGCGACGAATTACGTGTAGTCCTGAGGGCCCGGGCAGGGGATCGCGACAGTATGGAAAAGCTGCTGAGCGATCTGCAAAACCCGCTGCGGGCCTACATTTCGGGAATCGTGGGCCCGACCTCGGCAGACGACGTGCTGCAGAACACACTGATTCAGATCTGCCGGGATCTGAAGTGGCTGCGGGAACCGCAGTTGATCGTGCCGGGGTCCTACCGGGTCGCCAGCCGCTGCAGTTTCAAGACGTTGGGGAGTGAGAAATAGGTATAGGCTGAGAAGTCCGGCTTGACTTCGGGCCGGATCGCGTATATAGTTTGATACGCGAACAATGACACACACAGCGGCCGCCGGAGCGCTCGCGAGCGCGATTTTCCTTCTTGTGTTTGGCAGCGCACAGCCTGTGAACGGCCAGACGGGGCCGCCGGACAACTCGGGGATCACGACGACATTCGAAGACGGCACGGCGGACGGATGGAAGCCGCGCATTGGCGACGAGATTCTCAGCGTGACGACGGCCGACGCGCATACAGGCAACTACAGCCTGCTGACGATGGGACGCCAACACACCTATGAGGGCCCGAGCATCGACGCAACGAACAAGATGTTCAACGGCTCGCAGTACCAGGTGACCGTATGGGCGAAACTCGCGCCGGGCGAGACGGCCACAAACTTGAGAGTCAGCCTTCAGAACACGCTGGGAGGAACGAGTTCCTTCCTGACGGCGGTTCCGAATACGATGGTGAGCGCGGCGAGCTGGGTGCAATTGTCGTCGACCTACAACATGGCAACGACCTACGATTCGCTGACGCTCTACGTGGAATCGGCGAGCGGTACGCCGGGCTTTTACATTGACGATTTCGAGCTGAAGTACATTCCTCCCGTGCAGATTCAGACCGATATTCCATCCGTGTATCAGACGCTGTCGCCGTATTTCCCACTGGGAGCGGCGATCGGCACGGCGACGATTTCGGGCGTACACGCGCAGCTATTGACGAGACACTTTAACGACATAACGTCTGAAAACGATATGAAGTGGGATGCCACGGAGCCGAGCGAGGGTAATTTCACGTTCACGGCGGCGGATGCCGAGGTCAATTTCGCGAAGGCGAACCACATGCTGATTCGCGGACACAATCTCGTGTGGTATCAGCAGATTCCTTCCTGGGTGTTTCTGGATGCGAACGGGAATACGATGACGCCGACGCCGGAGAACGCAGCGCTGCTTCTGCGACGGATGGAAAATCACATTCGCGGAGTGGCGGGCCACTTCGGAAACGCCATCTATGCGTGGGACGTGGTGAACGAGCCGATCGACCCGAGCCAACCGGACGGCCTGCGGCATAACATGTGGTATCAGATCATCGGCCCTCAATACATCGATGCCGCGCTGCAGACGGCGCGGGAAGCGGCTCCCAATGCCAAGCTGTTCATCAACGACTACGACACGACGAATCCGGCGCGGCGAACGGCGCTTTATAACCTTGTGAGCGGGCTGCTCAGCCGCAGCATACCAATCGACGGCGTGGGGCACGAGATGCACAACAACATTCAATATCCGACGGCGCAATCGGTGATCGATACAGTGAACATGTTCTCCCAACTGGGGCTCGATAACGAGATTACGGAGCTGGATATCAGCGTTTACAGCGACAACACATCGAAGTACACGACGGTTCCGGATTCGATTCTGGCCGAGCAAGGATATCGATACCGTGATTACTTCCAGGCGTTCCGGCAATTGAAGGGGAAAATCAGCTCAGTAACGCTCTGGGGCCTGGCGGATGACCACACGTGGCTGGATACATTCCCGATTACGCGCCTCGATATGCCGCTGCTGTTCGACACACAATTACAGGCTAAGCCTGCGTATTGGGGCGTTGTGGACCCGTCGCAGTTACCGGGATCGCAGCTGAGCGGGGAGATCGCGAGTAAGAGCGGTCCGCCGGCTGCGCGCTCGTGGACGATTTCTCTTAACAACCCGGGCCCGGGCACGGCCTACAGCGCTCAGATCGCCGGGTTCACGTTGACCCAGACAGCAGGCGCGGCTTGCAATCCGGTTATCAGCGCACCGAGCGTATTTCCCATTGCGCTCGGGGATATCGCAGCGGGCGGTTCGGCCAGGGCTTCCTTAACCATCGACTTCAGCGGCTGCCCGGCGGCGGCTCGTTTTTCGCTGAGTGTGCCTTATAACTCGACCGGCGGAGTAAATACCGGCTCGATGTTACGCAGCAACGAGTTCCGGTAGGAGCAAGCAGTCCAAGGGAGGGTAAGATATGAGACGAGCGCTTGTAAGTCTACTGTTAGCCGGCATAGCCGGCTTGTATGCGCAGGCCGCCCCGGTGTTACAAGTTATTCCAGCCGGCGGCATGGTGTTCGGGAACCCGGGCGCGATCACGGGCTGGGGATTCACGCTGACTAACATATCCAATTATCTTGTAATAACCGGATCTTCGTTTGTCCCGGTGAGTTTATACGGCACTTACCAGGATTTTGCGGGAAGCTTCAACTTTATTGTTGCCGGGCCGGCGCCGGAGAGCACGGAAATAACTCAGAACTTCAACGCCAGCGCGCACACCGGAGTGGGGAGTTTCTCGATCAACAGCACGGCTCCGAGCGGGACGACGATCGCGGGCAACCTGGTGGTGCAGTATAGTTTGTTTTCGCAAGATCCGAACGATCCAAACTTCAATCCGGACACGTCGTTGTTGGTAGCCGATGCAACGATTTCGCAGCCGGCGACAGTAAACATAACGCCGGAGCCAGCGTCGTGGATGTTGATTGTGGTTGCGGGTTTGGTTCTGGCCGCAGGGCGGGAGAGGATGTCACGCAGTTCCTGAAGGTGGCCCGCGACGGAGAGTGCGAACTACCCGAGTTATACGAGCCGCCGAGTTAAGTCCCGGCGAGGCAGCGACGAGTGGGAATGTCACTTTTCGAGCGCTTGGTCTGCGCGCGGCTTCCGGTGGTGCTCTTCGGATCTTGTAGAATTCTGCGGAAGCCGGGCGGAGCGCCCGGCGCAGGTCAAGGACCTGCCCCACAAAAAAAGTTCGGGCCTATTTGGAGGTGGCCGCGATGGGAGATCGCTAACATACGTGAACGCAAGGCAGGTCGAGTAGGGCGGCGAGTTTTTGCAACTTGCCCGCTATGTGGCCGATGCCGATGGCGCAGTGATGCGCGGGGCCCTGGGCGTTCCAGGCCTCGATAAAGCGGCGCGCGCCGAGGGGGAAGCGATAGCGGCTGTTGGTGTTTCCAATTTCAAGGATGGGGCCGGCTACGGACTCGCCTTGCGCGACGAGAAATTGGAGGGCGGAATCGCGGCCGGTCTCGGCAATGGAGAGAAGAGTGACGGGGCCGTGCCGGACGGACATTTCGACCGAGAGACCACGGCCGATCTTGCCGTGATACACCTGCAGCGGGCGAACCTTGATTTTGCCTTGGGCGATGGCGAGGTGTCCCGGGCCGTCGTGGCCGAGCAAGATGACATCCTCATTGAAATCGACGGCGTAATACTCGCTGAAGGAGCCGCCCGCACCGAGGGAATCGAGAATCTTCATGGCTTGCACGTTCTTCACCTCGTACTCGCCGGCGACGGGAATGCCGCGAGCGGTCAGGAGGCTGGTGCCGAGAATGATGGAGGTGACGGCGTCTTCGTTGGCCGGGTTGCCGGCACCGGCGTGGTAATAGCACAGGGAGCCTAGAGAATGATTTGCCACGAGGCGATCGAGAGCGAGGGAGGTGCGGGCGGCGCGCTCAAGCTCTTCGCGAGAACAATCGGGCTGGATATCGAAGGCCTCGTGAAAATGGCGGACGCGGGCGTCGATCCCGGCAGGGGCGACTTCCGAGCGAAGGCGCGCGAGCTCGTCTACTTCGAGCATTTCGATGTGGCCGCCGAACGTAGCGCAGTGCCGCGTGAGATCGGAGTAGATGTCGAGCATGCCGCCGTAATAATGCCCCATGAGGCCGAGGCGGTTGTGTTCCATCAGGTGGGCGACGCGAGCGGCTTCGAGCCATTCATCAATTTGGTTCCAGGCAGCGGGATCATCGTCGAGAGCGCCCGTGACCTGGAAGAAGCGGATGCCGGCGCGATGGAAGACATTGGCGATTTCAGGAACCGGGCAGGGCTGGCAGTAAGCGAGCCACTCGCCGGTCATCTGCGTGCGATCGGCGAGGCGGTGGAAGCGGGTGTAATCGATAGCGGCTTCGGGCACCAGATTGAGGACGATCACGGGGACTTTGGCGCGGCGCACGACGGGAAGGACGGTGGCCGAGAGGGCATAAGTGGTGACATAGAGAAAGAGGAGGTCGACATCTTCGCGCCGGAAGCGGTGGCCCGCGTCCGATGCTTTTTCGGGACTGTCGATGAGGCCGAGATTGACGACTTCCACTTCGCGCCGGCTCAGCCGTGAGGCGACTTCGCTTGTATAGCGCTCGAGCCGCTGGCGCAGACCCGGAAATTGGTCCCAGTAAGTTTCGAGGCCAATACCGAAGAGACCAACACGCAAGGTGAGGCCGTGCCTTTCAAGAACAACCATGACAACGATTCCTGCAAAAACTATACTCGTCCACGATAGCCGGGATGCACGCCTGGTGTGAGACCTTGCTCGTCCGCGATCTTGCGTAGCAGTTCGGCAAGTTTCTCGCGCTCAGCTCCGGTCAATGAGGCGCAGAGCGCATCCTGATGCTGGCGAGCGATCAGGCCGACCTTTGTGAACGCGTCTTTGCCTTTATTTGTGAGGTGAAGAGCATATTGGCGGCGGTCCTCCGCATTCGGCTTGCGCTCCAGCAATTCACGGCGCTCCAATTCATCAAGGATGGCCACCAGACGGCTGGGGTGAATACCGAGTCTTGTCGAAAGATCTTGCTGGCTCATTCCCTCAGTTATCGCTAGGAGGCGGAGAATTCCGGCATCGGACGGGGTCAATCCGATGATGGCCATGCGTTCCTTAAACTTCGACGCTGCGTGAGCCCCCACTTGGGCGAGTAAGAAAGCAGGTCCGGATAGTTTTCGGGAAATATCCATAGATCGTGCCCTCCATTATTGCAGGCTATAATCATTTATGATATAAATGATTACGTCATGAAAGCATTTCAACGACCTCGCCGATTTGCCGGACCGCCACTACTGCCGGTGGCGTTGATCCACGTCCTGTTATTTGCCGCAAGCCTCGTCGTTGGCGCTATCTTGCGTCACGGTCCGAGCTATGCCAATCCGTACGGTCCCATTGAGGATGCCCAACGATTCTTTGGCGCGAATCCAGAGGCGCTGCGCTGGTCGGCGTTCCTTTTCCTCGGATCGGCGGTGCCGCTTGGCATCTATACCGCGACGATCGTGACCCGGCTGCGCTTTCTGGGAGTGAGAGCGGCGGGGACATATATCGCTCTCTTCGGAGGGTTCGCCGCATCGGTAGCTATCGCGGTGTCTGCCCTCTGCTCCTGGGTGCTATCGGTACCCGAAGTGAATTCCTCGGTTCCCACTCTGCGGCTGATGCACTTTCTCAACTTTCTCGCCGGGGGCGTAGGTTTCGCCATCGGGTTCGGATTGCTGGCGGCGGGAGTATCCGTGACTGGTTTCTTCGCCCGTTTGCTTCCACGCTGGGTGATCTGGTTCGGCCTTCTTATCGCTTTGGCGGGCGAGCTCTCGTCTATCAGCCTCGTTGCGTATCCGATGACGTTTACGCTGCCGTTAACGCGATTTGGCGGCTTTCTCTGGTTGATCGCGGTAGGAGCGATGTTGCCAAAGACAGCCGGCACGCACGACAGAGAAACCAACGAACAGGAGCGATCATGACTCTTAACCACATCGACCTTCAGGTGTCGAACATTGACACCGCCACCAAGTTCTTTGAAAAGTTCTTCGGACTACGCTGCACCTACCGGCGAGAAGGGAAGATTGCCTTACTTGCCGACGATCGCGGGTTCGAGTTCGGCCTCAGCAATTTGCATAACTCGCCACCTCCTGTCTATCCACCCGACTTTCATATTGGATTTATTCAAGAGAACGAGGACAAAGTGCGCGAAATTTACGAACGTCTGAAGAACGCTGGCGTGCCGGTCAAATTTGAGCTTCAGGAAGCTGGACCGAACCTCGCTTTCCAATGTCTCGCTCCGGATTCCATCGTGGTCGAGGTGCGCGCTCCACGCCACGAAACTAAGTAGCTGTGCACGCCGGTTCACTTATCCATCAACGCACCGCCACAGCTTGATCCGCCCCCCGCCGTGCATCCAAAGCAATGAGACGCCGTTGCGATGCGCTGCAGCGGCAATTTATGGAAGCTCTCCAGATCCCAAACCGTCACCCGGCGCCCGCCCATACCAATTTCCAGCATTTGGTTAAAGTCGCAATCGTAGAGCACGCCATCCCATCCAACGCTCACAAGCGAGCGGCACATGAGGCCGGGGACGGTGGCCGGATTGAAATGCTCGAGCAATAGTTTCATGTAGGCTGCACGTTTTCCGCTCCGATCCAGGAACTCGGCAAAGCGCTTGATAGGCATATTTGTGAGGGTGAACAGGGAATGAAACTCAATCGAGAAGCGCTCGCGGAGTTGACGCTTATAGTCCACCTCCAGACGGGTCTGATCCGGGGGCAGGCTGGCCCCAAGCGGATTGTATACGAGATTCAATTTCAGAGGTGAGCCCGGCATACCATATCCAAGCTGATTGAGGGTTTCGAGAGCGCGAATGCTCTTGTCAAATACACCCCGACCGCGCTGGGCGTCCACGTTCTCCGCCGTATAGCAAGGCAGGCTGGCGGTAATCTCCACCCGGTGCAGGGCGAGAAACTCCGCGAGAGATTCCTGCCCCGGTTCAAACAGAACCGTAAGGTTACAGCGATCGATGACATGGCGGCCCAGCTCACGCGAGCGTGTGACGAGCCGGCGGAAGTTCGGGTTCAGTTCCGGCGCGCCTCCTGTGATGTCGACCGTGCGAATGGCAGGACTGGCGGCAAGCAACTCGAGTACGCGCTCCGCCACGTCTTCGGACATGCTCTCGGTTCGCTTGGGACCGGCTTCGACATGGCAATGCCGGCACGCCTGATTACACAACTTTCCTATATTGATCTGCAGGGTGGTGATGGCATCGCGTCGCAAGGGCGGAAGGTTATGCGCAAACAATGCGTCTGCGAAGCTATGGCTTTCCGGCACGCGTATCCCTGTTTGCATCTTCGCAAAACCTCCCGTGCCGGGTGACGTCAAGACGCGGCTGATTCCCGCTTTGGGCGCTGCTGCTGCGGCCGAGTTAGCGAGCGCTATGCTTCTGGACGTTTGGCGCACAGTAGAATCCTGCCCGCGGGTTCGCCCGATTCTGGCAACCACGCTGCCCGGGGAGTTCGCCATCGGCATCTCGCCGGACGACATATGGCTGCAGGGCAAGGGCGCTCTGGGGGACCGGTTGGAGCGCATCTTTCATCGTGGACTTCTCCGGGCGCCCGCCGTCATCGCGGTGGGCGCCGATTCACCCGCGCTCACGGAAGCGCACCTGAAAGCGGCTCTCGAGGCGCTGCAAACCAAGGATTCCGTCGTGGGTCCGTCGACCGATGGCGGATTCTACCTGTTGGGTTTACGCAGTCTTCCGAACGGGCTTTTCGACTCGCTCCCCTGGAGTTGTTCTCAAACCCTCGAAGCGCTGAAGGAAAGAATCGTGAAACACCATTTGTCGATGGAGGAGCTCGATCCGCTATTCGATGTGGATACTCCCGGCGACCTGGTCACGCTCGAGAAGCACCTGCTGCGGCATCCGGGGTTAGCGCCTGCTACAAGAGCCTGGCGCCGCCGGAATCAGAGACGCGTCGTTCTCGATTAGCAATGCGAATCAGCATTATTGTTCCCGCCTTGAACGAAGGGTCGTGCATCGTGGAAACACTCCGAAGTCTGCAGAAGCTCGAGGGCGAGAAGGAAATCATCGTGGTGGACGGCGGAAGCCACGATGAAACGGTGTCTCTTGCGCGCGCGCAGGGAGCGCAGGTTCTGTCTGCGGGGCCAGGACGCGGCGTACAAATGCATGCCGGGGCGCTGCAAGCTACAGGCGACGTGCTATGGTTTGTACACGCCGATACTACCCCTCCGACGCATGCTTTGAAGGAAATTCAGAAGCACCTGAAAATGCCATCGGTTGTGGCCGGCAACTTTGGGCTGATTTTTGACGGTACTTCGCGAGCGGCACGGCAATTAACCGCTATCTACCCGATGCTCCGAATCCTCGGCCTGTCTTATGGGGACTCCGGGATCTTCATCCGGCGCGAGACTTATCACCGAATCGGCGGGTTTCGCGCACTGTCGTTATTCGAAGATCTCGATCTTTTGCGCCGATTGCGCCGGGCGGGGCGATTCGTTCATTTGCCGTGCAAGATAGTCACTTCGTCACGGCGCTTTGAGCAGCGTAATTTCGCTTTGGTTTGGCTGCACTGGACCGCTTTGCAGGTGCTGTACTGGTGCGGCATGTCGCCGAACCGGCTGGCGCGATGGTATCGGCACATACGCCGCGATTCCTGAGGTCCCGCTTCGAGCGACTCGCGAGAATTGGACTTAGGCGGAATGTTTATGGTTTGGGAACCACAACCGTCCCAGTGCCGTTGTCCGTTATGCTCGCCTGGCGTCCAAAAATGAACGTGTTGGTCACGCCGGCGTCGACAAAAATGTCCGCAGCGGACGACTGAAAATCAGCGACATCGTTCAACGCTAACGAAGTATCCGCAGGCATTCTCCCGTTCTGATCAATCAGGGACAGCGCTGCTCTGGCGCGTCCACGGATTCTGTTGTTCAATACGGAGCTGGCTTGAGCAAAGCCCCTTATTTCGATCCCTGCGCTAACATCGACGAAAACGGTGCCATCCGCCGCCGACATCCTAATATCGTTGTCGACGATGATAGCGTTTGCGAGGTTGGGTCAAAGTCCTCGCCTACACCTACGTCGATGTCATTATTGAGGACTGCCAGCGTACCGGAGAAGTCCCCCGGGGTTCCTGAGTTTTTTGCGTTAGGCGGATGTGGATCAGCGCCAACAAACATGGCGGTCGCGATCGCGTTGGGCAGCCCCGCTTGCGTTCCAAACTCGACGGTTGGCTTGGACCGTCGCAACGTCCACACTCGGGTCGCCTGTGCCGGTCACCACAACGCGCTGCGCCGCCAGTATGCCTGCAAAAGCAGCGAGCGTGGCGGTCACCGAAATCAATTGCCGATTTAACTTATTCATATTTGTGTCCTTTTTTGTGTCCTTACTCGTTTCAACATTGGCCGCGAATTTGTTACAGCCAAATTGAGTGCTCACATGCAGCGAGCTATTGACCTTCGCAGCTCACCCGGTTATTCCAGTCCACGAAGGCGCCGTTGGGATTGTCGCGCCAGGCCCAAACGTGCAACTCGAAATGCGCGGGCAGGTTGTACCGGTTGGGGCTGGCAACGTACTGAAAGCTCTGACCCTCCAGCACCGGCGCGCTGCTGTGAGCGGCGAGCCATGCGTCAGCGAACACGACGAACTCGACACCCACCAGGCGCATGCGTTCGCCCGACGGCTCATAGATCAGCGCTTCCGGCTTTGAAACGTCGATCTCGCCGTCACCCACCAGATCGCCGTTGACGTAGTGCACACCCATTGCGCCGTGATCCGGACCGCTGACACAGCCGAGAAAAGGCTCATAGCCGGCCGCTGTGGCCGCGTTAACGTCGACAAACTGCCGTGTGGCGTCGCGAACGAGCTGAACGAGTTTAGCCGACACGACCTGTGTGTGAGCGGCATGCGCTTGCTCAGGGTCGTTAGCCACAGTGCCGCCCGCCGCGAGAAGGGGCGCGGCCGCGGTAATACTGCTCAGCAGCATTACATGAAGAAACCGCCGGCTGGATTTGTGAGGGAAAGGGTTGAGTGGGGTTTTAATAGGCATGGTTCGAGATTGGGTCCAATCGGGATGGAAAGCAAGGCTCGGGGGGTGTCAAAAGGTTGTAACAACGTTGCTGCATTTTGGTTGAAAGAAGCGATATTCTGATGAGGCTATGGCAACCGCGCAGCCGAACGGGCAAGCCGGACGGGAGGAGCTGGAGCGAGTGCTTTCGAGCGCCTGCTTTGCGCGTAGCGAACGAGTATCGAAGCTCCTTCGATTCCTTGTAGAAAGACAACTGGAGGGAAGGCAAAACGAGCTGAAAGAATCCGTAATCGCAGTGGAGGTTTTTGGCCGCAGGCCGGATTACAATCCCAAGCTGGACTCTACCGTGCGGACCGAAGCAGTGCGGCTTCGTGCGCGCCTCGACAACTACTACTCGACGGAAGGAAGCGACGATCCAATCGTGATTGATCTGCCGAAGGGCGGCTATGTTCCCAGTTTCCGGCAGTCCGATGCAGTCCCGAGGCGGCGTTGGCCAGAAGCAGCCCGCTTCACTACAGGAGAACTGACCATGATGCCCAAGCTGGAGCGGCAACATAATCTGCCCATCCAGCGCACGTCGCTGATCGGGCGCGATAAGGTGGTGCCCGCGGCCAAACAACTCCTGCTTCGGCACGACGTCCGCCTGGTCACCTTCACTGGTCCGGGCGGAACTGGAAAGACGCGCCTCGCGCTGCAAGTAGCGGAAGAGCTTCTGGAAGAGTTCGCGGGAGGCGTGTACTTTGTGCCGCTAGCCTCGATCAGGGACCCAGGCCTCGTGGTGCCTAGCATCGCGCAAACGCTGGGCGTGCGAGAAACGGCGAGCAACCCGCTCATTGTTGATTTGAAAGAGCACATGCGTTATTCGCACAGTCCGGCGACGCTGCTGGTTCTGGACAATTTCGAGCAGGTGAGTAGCGCCGCAGGCATGGTGGCGGAGTTGTTAGAAGCATCCGCCGGCATTAAGATCCTGGTGACGACCCGGGCGCGGCTGCACGTTTATGGCGAACACGAGTTTCCGGTTCCGCCCCTGGCTCTCCCGGATCTGGCTCTTCTGCCGGATGTCGAAAGGCTGTCTCAGGCGCCGGCGGTCGCGTTATTCCTGCAGCGGGCAACCGCACTGAAGCCCGATTTCCGGCTGACTCAGGAGAACTTGCATGCCGTGGCGGAGATCTGCGCGCGCGTCGACGGCCTGCCGCTGGCCATCGAACTCGCCGCGGCGCGTATCAAACTGCTTCCTCCGGCCGCCATGCTGGCGCGCCTGCAGAGCCGCTTGCAAGTGCTCACAGGGGGTGCACGGGACCTTCCAGAGCGCCAGCAGACGCTTCGGGCGACCGTCGATTGGAGTTACGAACTGTTGAATGCGGCGGAGCAAAAGCTGTTCCGAAGGCTATCGGTATTCGCTTCCGGCTGCACCATTGAAGCCGCCGAGGCGGTATGCAACGCGTCAGACGATTTAGAAGCAGATCCGCTCGATCTGATTGCGTCACTGGCGGATAAGAGCCTGCTGCAGCAGAGCGAACCCCCAGACGACGAAGCGCGTTTCGGCATGCTGGAAACCGTTCGCGAATATGCGCTCGAATGTTTGGCGGAAAGCGGCGAGGAGGAGACTACGCGGCGCGCGCACGCCGCCTTCTGCCTGGTGCTGGCGGAGGAGGGCGGAGGTCAACTGGCCGGCGCCGAACGCCGAGTGTGGACGAACCGCTTCGATCTCGAACAAGACAATTTTCGCGCTGCCCTGGATTGGCTTACGCGGACGGGCGGCCTTGAGTGGGCAATGCGATTGGGCAATGCGCTGCATCTCTACTGGCAAGACCACGCCCATCCGGCCGAAGGCTGCGACCGTTTGCGGGCGCTCCTCAATTTGCCCGGGGCGAGGGGGCGAACCAGGAATCGGGCGAGAGTTTTATTCTTGGCGGGATCTTTAGGCCAAGCGGCCGATCTTCATTATGCGCGTGCTGCATTGAACGAGGCCTTGGATTTGTATTGCGAGCTCGGCGACAAAGTCGGCGCCGCGGCCGCCTCCACGCATTTGGCAGTAGCGTACCGGGATGGAAGTGATTACGCGAGCGCGCGTTCTCTGTTCAATGAGGCGATACGGCTCTGGGAGCAGGCAGGAGATCCGGTCTCGGTGGCCTACGCGATGAGCAACCTGGCCGACGTGGTTCGCGGGCAGGGCGATTACGAGACCGCGCGCAAGCTGTACGAGGAATGTCTGTCCATCTTCCGGCGCCTGGGCGATCGTGCCGGGATGGCCTGGTCGCTGAACCATCAGGGCGATTTGGCGCGCGAACGAGGCGACAGGACTGCTGCACGCTTGCTCTACGAGCAGGCCGTCGCCATGTTTCGCGAACTCGGTGACCGCACGGGCCTCGCAAGATCGCTCGCGGATCTGGCGAATCTTGCTTGTGAGGAAGGCAGCCATACAACCGCACAACCTCTCTATGCCGAAGCGCTGACGCTTTTCTGCGAATTGGGAGAGGCCAAGCTGAGTGCCCGCGTGCTTGAATCCATCGCGTGCGCCGCGGCGAGCCAGGGGAATTGGGACCGGGCGTTGCGAGTGGCAGGCGCGGCCGCAGGCATCCGGCAGCGGTTTCGGTTCCCGCTGGCTGCTTCGGCGATGCTGAATCTCGACCGCAGCCTCGCGCCCGCTTATCGTTCCCTGACCACGAGCGCGGCCGCTGCCGCCTGGATGGAAGGATGGTCCATGCCGGTAGAAAGAGCCATCGAATACGCTGTGGCCGCCGGGAACTAAAGATCGAATTCTACTCTGCTGCGGTCGCGTCCAGTAGACGGCGCACGGCTGAGATGCGACTCGCCGGAATCCCGGCTTTGCGGGCGTGCTCCTGAATGAGCGATTCATTCGGCGCCAGATAGACGCAGTACACCTTGTCGTCGGTGACGTAAGTGTGCAGCCATTGAATCTGCGGCCCCAAGCCTTTTAGAACCTCTACGGACCGCAGTGCGACCGCGTGCAATTCGGCTTCAGTCATCTTGCCGGCGCCCGGGATTTCGCGTTCAATCACGAACTTTGGCATAGGTTGCTTCCCACCCCCAAAATCGATCTATGGTAACAATTTCGTGCCATTTCGCGATAGCGCTTGACAATAACAGGTTTGTTATATAACATTATAGTTATATATAAGTGCCGGACCTGGATACAGCCTTTTCAGCCCTTGCCGATCCGACGCGCCGGGCGATTCTGGCGCGGCTGGCTAAGGGTGAAACCACGGTAATGGAGCTGGCGGAGCCGTTCGAAATGACGCAGCCCGCCATTTCGCGGCACCTGAAAGTACTCGAACGCGCGGGGCTCATTCAGCGGCGGGTGGATGGGACGAAGCGCCCCTGCCGGCTGGTTGAGGACGGTGTCAAAGCGATCGATCAATGGCTCGCGATGTTGCGGGAAGCTCTGGAAAGAAACTACGACCGGCTAGACGAAGTTCTGGCAGAAATGAAACCACGAAAGAGAAGGAGAAAACGATGAGCAAGTTGACGCTGGTGACGGAAGGCGACCGATATGTGGTGGTGACGAGGCGGTTCGCGGCGCCACCGGAGGCGGTATACCGCGCGCACACCGAGCCGAAACTGATTCAGAAGTGGATGCTGGGACCGGAAGGGTGGAGCATGCCGGTTTGCATCAGCGAGGCGCGGCCGAACGGGAAAATACGGTATGAGTGGACGAACGGCAAGGGCGGCGGATTTCACCTGACGGGAGAATATCTGGAGCTGCAGCCTTACAGCAGGATCGTGCATGTGGAGCGGATGCATTTGCCCGATCCGACGCCCGACAATCACGTTGAAACGACGTTCGATCCGGATGGGGCGGGGACCTTGATGACGATGAGGATGACGCTGCCCGATGCGGAAACGCGAGCGCAGATGCTGGCGAGCGGCATGGAGGGCGGCATGGAAGCGAGCTATGCGCGGCTAGAAGGAATGCTTTAGGTTAGTATTACTTCTGAAACCTGATATTATTAAGGAGCCGCACTAAGAGTAATTTTCCTTTCCAGGGCTGATTCTCTCTTTCTCCGACAGAAAGAGAGAAACCGTGCCATCCTCGCTAGAAGTTCTGGTCATTATTAATGAGATCCGTCTCGGCTATCTGTTTGTTGCCGTTGCAGCATCGGCATACAACACGGGCGACGTAAGTCGTGGGGATGAGGCCAGAGCACGAGGGCAGGCGGCCTACGTCAGAGCGCACCGGTGTTTGCGGCAAGTTGGCAACGATGATAAAAGACGGCTACGGGGCGATCTGGAAGGTATTCAGAGCGCGCTAAATGGACTATCTCAAAGCCGGACATCTGCCGTTAGCGGAGCCCTTCAAGCTAGAGCGCATTCTAAGAAGCGCATTTATTTCTGGCGGCCGAACTGGCTGAGAAGTTCCAGGGTCGATTCTCGCGATGCTGTACAGAAATGGATCGACCGCTCGATCCGGTAATTTGACAGCTTGCCGGGTCAGGCGGTCACGGCGTCCATCATGCTGACAGTATCAATCTGGATGTAAAGAACCAGAACCGGCGATGGCCTCGACGCCTTTCGCGCGGGCAATCGCGGTCTCAAGTATTCCTCGTTGATCCAATGCGAGGGCAGCAATGACACCACGGTTGTCCGATATCGCTTGCAATCCGGCCAGTTTCCCTGGTGTCAGGCGCGTTTCGATTCTTGGCGTCATTGGCAATCAATTTAATCAATTATAATTGATTGAACACTGCTATCCGGCACTAAAGCAAAAAGGCTTGCTGAACGAGAAAGCCAAAACCGTGAAACTTGGGGACGAAAGGTTTCCAACTCGGGAACCTTCCCGCACGTCTTCACGCCGAGGGCTCATACTTAGCCTCCTTTTCGCGATCACGGTTATCAACTTCATTGACCGCCAGACGGTCTCTGTCCTTGCGCCGCTGATTCGCGCGGCTTTTCATCTTTCGAATGAAGCATACGGAAGAATTGTCGCCGCTTTTCAATTCGGCATGATGAGCGGCGAACTACCCATGGGCTGGGTGATGGATCGGTGGGGATGCCGGATCGGGCTATTGTGCGCCGTCGTGTTGTGGTCGACCGCTACAGGCACTCAGGCCTTTCTCGGATCAGGTACACAAATGGCGCTCGCTCGCTTTTGGATGGGCACCAGCGAGTGTGGAAACTATTCCGGCGGCGTGAAAACTGTTTCTCAGTTGTTCCCCGCTACGCAAAGGACACTTGCGATCGCGGTGTTCAACAGTGGCAGCGTTGTTGGACCCGTCATTGCGCCGCCGCTGATTGTCTTCTTGGCCCAACGTTATGGATATCGTACTGCCTTCCTCGTCCCTGCCCTTCTCGGAGGACTCTGGGCCGGTTTCTGGTGGCTGATTTATAGGGACCCGTCTGCAAAGCCATCGGACAAAGCGATTCCAGCGGAGCCTCTCCGATCCTTACTGTCGCAGTCCTCAACCTGGGCTGTCATGCTTTGCCGCTTTTTCGTAGGCCCCGTAATTCAGTTCTACTGGTATTGGTTGCCCAGTTATTTAGCGAGTGTGGAACACATGTCCCTTATTCGGATCGGTGCCTTGTCCTGGGTCCCTTTTTTCCTCGGCGGCTTGGGAGGCGTTGTGGGCGGCTGGTCCGCAGGCTGGCTATTAAAGCACCGGTTTAGCCGGTACAATACGCGGCGCATCACGATGTATGCCAGCAGCGCAATGTGTCTCGCCAGTCTCGTCGTTCCGTTCAATCACAACACGGCAATCTCGTTGTCGATTATGAGCATCGCGATCTTCGGCCACAACTTCCTTTCTGCAAATATGTATGGCGCGATCACCGATCTTTTTGCTGAAAAGGCGGTAGGGCGAGCAACAGGTTTGACAGGCGTGGCAGGAGGGTTAAGCGGGTTTCTCTTCCCTCTGTTGACCGGTTTGCTCGTGGACCGTATTTCCTACACGCCTGTATTTGCGCTCGCTGCGGTGATGCCGCTGATCGGTACGCTCGCGCTGCTTATCCTCGGGAAACGAAATCGTTTTGATCTGGTTTCAGTCTGACGACGCCTAGGGACTCACCATACCCAGTTGGGAATAAATTCGCCTTGTTCCGCCTGCCGCTCCAGCATCCGACGCGCTCTTGCTACATGCTGCCGCGCCAGTCTCTCGGCCTCATCCGGGAAGTTATGTTCGATGGCGTCTACGATGCGTAGATGTTCCTCGTGAACCGCCTCGGGATCGCGTGAAGCTCGAACTGCCATTCCCAAGATCCTATAGGTCTCCGCCAGGCGAACAAGAATCTTGTTCCGCGAAACACTCGTAATCTTGAGGTGGAAGGCGCGATCCAAGGCTCCCTGTTCTTCCTCTTTGTTCAGCTTGGAAAGGCGTAGGATGTCATCGGCAGCCGAGCGCAGAGCGGAAATGTCTGCTCGCCCCGCATGGTTGCAGGCGAGTCGAGCGGCTAATCCCTCGAGAGCTTCCCGCACATAATACGCCTCGCAGATTCGAGGAGCATCAAGCTTCTCCACGAAGACGCCGAACCTGTCGACCGATTCCACCAGTCCCAGCCACTGCAACTCCAGCAGGGACTCCCGCACTGTCCCCTGCGCGACGCCCAAATCCTTGGCGAGACTCTGCTGGCTCAGGCGCTCTCCCGGCTTTCTCTCGCCGGACAAAATCCGCCGCTGAATTTCTTCCCGCACATGGTGCCTGGCATTTCGGGGCTCGACGGGCAGGAGATCACTCGCCTTCTTTCGGCGACCTGTTCCAATTTGCCGGCGCTCGGGAGCAATCATAAACAAAGAACCATTTACGAATCGAGATTGGACCTCAGACTACCCAGCCAATCTGCAAAAGTCTGGCGAGCCGCCGAAACGTTTCGCCGCAGTGGCCGTAGTACAGCAACACGTGATGAGGCATACCACTGTGAATGAGCCTGTCAAAGACTTCCGGAATATTTCTCTCTGCAACTTCGATGAGGATGGTATTGCCGGTAAGGTTCCGGCGCGGAGAAATGGTCTTCCCCTCCAAAGCGGTCATGCGGTACTGGCCATCGCAGTGCCACAGCCGCACAACGGTCGCGGGCTTACCGGACTGAAGTTGACCGTCGACCACCAGCGGCTTCACTATGTTGAAATGGCGGGCGAGTACAGGCCCGTCACTCGCGCCTGCGGCGCGACACATGCTGAGAGGCGCCATGCCGGGGTGCCAGAGAAAAATCGTCGATCGATCATGTTCCAGCCAGTCAGTTAAGAATCCCGGCCCCAGTTCGAGCGAGATGCCAATCATCTCGGCAATCGCTCCGTCGCTGTCGCCCTCCATCGAAACCGCGCGGTTCTCGGTCGTCAGCCGTGAAATCGCAAGATAGGGCCACTGGCCGAGAACGTCGGGCAACTCGGGCCAGCACTGTATGGAAAGTGCATCGAGGCTCTCTTCATTCATCAAGTCCAGCATTGCGAGATAACAACGGGAGTTGACGGCTAAATCCGCCTCTTCGACGTCGCGTGAAGGAAGACGCAAGCCTTTCACTTCTCGAACATCTTCGGCAACGCGGCTCTTGTCCATTGCATTCACCCGGCCGATAAACTGTGGAAGACTCAACGCATGTAACTGCACTCCGAGGGATCGACGTAAGAGAAAGGGATCTGTTGCCAAATCGATGAACCCCGGCGCGTGTCCACCGATAATCCCAAGCTTGGCGTTTCGCACCTTCCCGGCTGTACGTGAGAGGAGGATTCCCCGCAGCAGGTCGCGCCGTACTGATTCATCATCCGGATCGCCATAAACAAGTTCGAACGGATGCCCGGCTTGGCGGAAAATCGATGCCCACAAGTGCTGACCGACTAAAGAACATGAGCTTACTTTCCCGTCGCCCGGCCTCTCTGGCGTCGCCCAGAGGATTATCGGACCGGGCCACCGCTGTGCCAGGCTAAGCGAAAGCTGCCCGTTCCCCATGGACGGCTGAAGCATCACCAATGCCTCACAATTGTCACTTCGAATCGTTCGTAGCGCGAACTCGAGCGACTGGTCGTCTACTACGGGGCTGTCGTGCCCACTGCACTTAAGCCCCATCTCCTCCATCGCGGCCACACTACGGCGACAGATGATCTGGTTCCATTCCTGATCGAAACCCGGCCGCTTGCGTCCGAGAACAAGTATTCCGACGGACAAAGAAGTCGCGTGCGAGGAAGATATCGTGCGGCCCGAAGAAGTCGTGTGCAATTCAAGTGCTTCCATATAGTTTCAAATCACTTACAGCGGAATCGTATTCCAGCAAGTCGCCAATCAAGGGGCGAACATACTCGACAAACTTGTAATTGACCGGAATTCGTCCTTCGCAAAGCCACTCTTTTGGAATGCTTCGATCCGAGGACGTAACGGAGCTTAGAGGAACGAGTTTACAGCCGGGTTTACAGCCATTCTCTAGCGGGGTGAGTCCGGCCATTTTCTCATGGTGTCCGTCTAATGACGCGCGAAGAGCAGCACTCCCGATAAACTCAGCATCCAGCAAGTCCTGCGTCGATACATGCAACATGGACGCCCTTCCAATGAGCCCCGGCTTCTCGTCTCTGCAACGTACATTCAGCTTCCGCGTAGCGATTTCGGCCAGAAAGCGGGAGACGCCTCCAGGAAGCGGACGATTGAGTGCGTCCGCTTGCGATGCTTCTTGGGTCTGATAGATAGGATGCCCCTCACTGTCACGGATTCCTTCGGAGACCACTACGATAGCCCAGCTCTGTTTTCGCAAAATATTTTCAAGATCGGATAGGAATGTTTCAAGCCTGAACGGAACCTCCGGCAAGTAAACAAGGTGCGGCGCATCCGCTTCATCCCGTTTTCCGGTCGCCGAAGCCGCGGCAAGCCACCCTACGCTCCTTCCCATCGTTTCAAAAATCGAGACAGGTTGAGGTAGGGAGCGAACATCCATTCCAAGGTCGCGAGTCGATTGCGCCACGTAGCGCGCGGCACTCGCATAGCCTGGACAGCGGTCCGTGCTGTTAATGTCGTTGTCGATTGTTTTCGGAAGGCCAATGATGCTCAAAGGGTAGTCGCGTTCGTTACAAAAGTCGCTGAACATGTGAGCAGCGCGCATGGTTCCATTGCCGCCGATGAATAGAACATGACGAATTTCCAGTTTTTGAAGTAAACACAGGATTCGTTCCATCTCGGATTGCGACGGTTTCACCCGAGATGAACCGAGGGCCGCTCCTGGAGTTTTCCTGAGCCGTTCTAGCTGGGATCCTGCGAGTTCATTCAGATTGATGACATTGCCGCGAATCAATCCTTCAAGACCATTCCGCGCGCCAAATATAACGCTTTTTGTGCGCTGGCGGGCTTCTTTGAGCACACCGAAAAGAGTGGCGTTGACTACAGGAGTCGGCCCTCCGCCTTGAATCACGAGCAAATTGTTTGAGCTCATGCTTTCAATCGGTTGTCATCGATCACCTTTCACGATAGCTCACCCGGAATGGACAATGCTCTCTCTTATCTGTTAAGTTGCCGCATGACTCAGACGCTAATGCAACCGCAACGAATTAAGAGCAATGTGGTTGCCGCAACAATCAAGCAAAGCGAGATGCCAGCGCCAAGTCCCGCAGAGCGACTCCCGCGCGGCGCAACACATCTTCGACGACGCGACGTGTCCCTGAACCGGGCTCGCGTATCAGTATTGGCTCCTTTACAAGATCACTGACAGAAGGACATCGGTGGCGTCTCGGCGAACTCACGAATTCGTGTTCCGAGTTCTTCCTCGAGTGCCTTGGTCTGCGATGTGATGGCCGGTTGACTCACGTGTAAAACTTCGGCCGCGCGAGTAAAGCTGAGGCGTTCGGCTACTACGCGAAAAACTGTCAATCGGAAATTTTCGAGTGGAGTCGTCATCCGTCAGTGCGCTCAGGAGATGGCCCGTCAAAACAAGAGTTTCAAGCCGAACTGAAGAATGCGGGGCGATCCCGCAGAGGTAATCCGGCCGAAATTCGCGCTTGTTACGGTCAAATTGGGATTGCCGAGGTTTACTTCATTGAAGATATTGAAGAAGTCTGTACGGAATTCCAACTGGGCACGCTCGATAAGATGAATATCTTTGAACGCCGATACATTCCAGTTCACCGCTCCAGGGCCATATATAGCATTGCGGCCCAAAGTGCCGTAGAGCTGGCCGGACGGCAATTTCGCGAAAGCAGCGGTATCGAAGTAAGCCGCAACCATAGCCCCGCGGCTGCGGTCTCCCATTGGGAACGGGTTGCCGACCAAGTTGGGACGATCCGTCGATACGCCGTCCACGTTTGTGTCGACGCCCGAAAGAATGTTGAGCGGCTGCCCGCTGCGCGCAGTCATCAGGCCGTCCAGTTTCCAACCGCCGAGTAAGTTCCGGCCAACGATCCCAAGATTACTGAAAGATGGGGCTTGCCAAACCCATGACAACGAGAACACCTGCGGGGTATTGAAGTCCGAAACAGCGCGGTCCAACGCCAGATTGTTAGAATTGACGAACGAGACGTTCGAGATGCTTGTCGGATCATCTGAGAGCAGGTCGATCGATTTCGAAAACGTGTAATTCGCAAGCAGCGAAAAGTTGTGCGCGAAGCGGCGCGTAAATGTCACTTGCAAGGAATTGTAGTCGGCATTGGCGCCGGTTTCGAGTTCATAGATACCGCCGAAGATACCAGGCAGGTAAGGGCGGCGATTATTGAGGTTGGTAGTCGTTGCGCCTGCCGAGTAGATAGGAGTGTTCGCATCGCGCTGGAGAAAAAGCTTGCGCGAAGAGTTGCCCACATAGGCTACTTGTAAATCCATCGAATGGGCAATCTGCTGCTGAACAGTGAAATTATACTGCTCGACATAGGGCATTCCGAAGCGTTCGCCTAAATAGTTAGCAGTAACCGGATAGGTAAAGACCGGATTGGTGGTGCTTAGAGTGTACGGATAAGGACTGCTGGCCTTCACGCTGGCCCAGGGATTCACGAGGCTGGTGGTGGCATTCAGCGTGATGTCGACGATGAATGGCTGGTTTTGCAAGTTAGACGTCAAGTTGGCCATCCCCGTGGCGTAGTAGATGCCGTAGCCGCCGCGAATGGCGGTTTTGCCGTTGCCGAACAAGTCATAGGCAAAGCCCACTCTAGGCGCGAAGCCGGTCCAACGAGTTGGCGCAACACCACTGGGAATGCCAGGATCGCCAGGGAATAGAAGACCGTGCGGCGCCGTGGGGAAGCGCTGGGATTGCACCCCAAACTCGAACGTTCCAAGAGCACCATTTGCGCTCGTATAGGGCGGATCGACTTCCCAGCGAAGCCCAAGATTTAGCGTAAGCCGGCGAGTGACTTTCCAATTGTCCTGTACGAACAACCCGGTATTGATGGAGCGGAAGTTGCGGTTCAGGCCATTATTTTGCCGGAACGAATTGGCATCACCAAGCAGAAAGTCGGCAATTCCATCCTTAGTAAATGATCCTGTAAAACGGACTTGACCCTCGCCGAGCCAGTTGCCGGTTTCGCGGAACTGATTCCATTGATACAGACCGCCCAATTTGATGCTGTGCGCACCGCCGACCCAACTGAGCGTGTCGGCCAGAATCTCGGTCCGCTGTGGCATGGTGTCATGTGTAAAATTGCCGGATTGAAAATACCCGGTTATAAAAATCTGGGGCGGCTGCGGCGGCTGAGAGCCGAGCACCAGTTGGCTGCCGAGATCCGACCAACTGGTGCGGATAAGCGGGTTCTGCGCGTAATTGTTCAAAACATAACTGCCGCGCAGTTCATTCAGAAGTCTCGGAGAGAACGACCAGGAATCACTCACCACAACGTTGTTTTGGGAGTAGTTGGTTGTGCTAGTAGCGTAATTCGGAATTTGTGAGCCGCTACCAAAAGGCGCGAGCACAGAGCTGCGATCGATAAACAACGTGCCCGAGAGGCGATTCGTGGCGCTCAGTTGGTGATCCATGCGGAGCATCCCCTGGTCGTCGTTTACCGGCGCCGCCGCGGAAGTGCTGTAAGTGCCGTCGGCGTTGTTGGGTAGTGGAACGAATGTGCTCAGGAAATTTTGGGCGACAGGATCGAGGCGCTGGGTGGGAATAATCCCTCTGGAGAACGCCCTGTTTGTCTGGGGATCAATTGGCCATTTGGAACTGGCGAGCGCCGAGAAGTCGCCGCCGCGCTGGGCTACGCTCGGCACTACTATGCTGTTAACGTAATTGCTCGTTCTTTCGCGAAAGCCCTGGTAAGAAGCAAAGAAGAACGTTTTATCGTGTCGAATGGGGCCGCCCAGCGTGCCGCCGAACTGGTTCCATTTGAGAGGCGTCACAGAGGCTTGGAAAAAGTTACGCGCGTTTACCACATCGTTGCGCAGGAAGTCGAATAAAGTTCCGTGAAACGCATCCGTGCCGGAGCGCGTGGCAACGTTCATGACCGAACCGGGCAGACGCCCATATTCGGCGTCGAAGTTGCTCGTAATAAGATGAAACTCCTCCACGGCATCCGGATTTGGAGCCTGGTTGCCGCCATTTCGGAACAGAGCGTTATTCGGCGCGCCATCCAGAAAGAAATTGTTATCGCGCGTGCGGCTTCCGTTGACACTCATATTGTTGGCGTCGTTATTTCCAGTTAGCGACGTGTTGACGTTCACAGCGCCCGGCATGAGGACGGTCAGGTCGTATACGTTCCGTCCGTTCAGCGGAAGGTCCTGAATGCGCTTGCTATCGACGGTACCGCCCAACTGCACGTCACGTGTGTCGACCAGAGGCGCATCGGAACTCACCTCAACCACTTGAGTGGCCTGGCCGACTTGGAGTGTGAAGTCCACCCGCGCATTCTGATTTACATCGAGCTTGATGCCGGCACGGCGCTCCGTTTTGAATCCTTTCGATTCGGCTTCCAGAACGTACTCGCCTGTAGGGACGGAAGGGAATAGATAGTCTCCTGCGGGTCCGGTAATCGTGCTGCTCGTCTCATGTGTGGCGACGTTCGCGATGCGCACTGTGGCTCCGGGAATTTGGGCGCCGCTGCTATCGATGACAGAGCCGGAGACCGTGCCCGTCGTGGTTTGCCCAACCAACGTAGGTGCGGTCAGGCACACTATGAAAGCCAGAACGGCTTGGTGCTTCCGTGTCATCAATTTCATCCCCCTCTTTCTTACGATTGCTTCCCCACTATCTGCCGGTCCACACCGGAGCGAGCCATGCGATCGGATTAGTAGGAACAGCTCCAGGGGCATCCCCACCTCCGGCGGTCCATATCCTGACAAAGAAAAACTTGCTGGTTGCGTCCTCTATAGTTGGTGTCCAATGAACCGAGTGAGCCGGATCAGGAGTGTATTCCTGCACTACAGCGCCGTGGTCCTTCACAATGTCGATCTTCGTAATCTTGTCGCCAGCATTCGTCGTGTCCGGATCACTGACGTCAATGTCAAATCTAAATGTTGTTGGACGGTCGAGTGTCGAACCCATAATCGCCCCGTTGACGGTGTATCGGCATTGGATGTTCTTATCGAGCGAGGCATAGGTTCGCCGGTTTTTCATCGCATCCAGAATGGCTGCTTTTGTTTTGTCTTTTGCCAGAACGAAAGTGCGAGAGGTATGGCGAGTAATCCCTGTGAGGCCGTGGTTATCGTTACCGCAAACTGGTGAGACCTTCCATCCATGATCAAGAGCATTGACAAAACCCTCATAGTGGATTTTGTTGTTCGAGTTGATAACCTCCAGCATGGTAAGGATGTCAGTCACGTGCGGATCGCGGTAGGCCCAGTTGTTGTACTGGTCGGGATCGGGATGATTGAAGGTCCCAACCACTGGGCCATCGCCGTTCGGCCGGGCCGCTTCGAGCCACCGATAGAAAAACGGAAGGTCGATTCCCGGTGCTAAGGCGTTCAACATATCCTCGCTGTTGATCACATTAATGTGACCGACTCCGCCCGGGCCATCGTTCTCGGAGTACTCAAAGCCAGGCAGCGCCACGAAGTTACTGCCGGAGGCTTCGGTCGCCTGCTGCTTGATGGCCCTCCACCGAGGATTGTTGGTACTGGGCGGTTGAAAAGCGGCTTCCTGCGAGTGGTCGGTCGCGGCGTAGAAGTCATAGCCGTAGGCCTTGGCTATCGCGAAATGTTTCGAGGGCGGCCCTTGGTATTTTTCCCAATCCGGTTTCAACATCACCTGTGCACCAGGATATTGGGAGCCATTAATCACGAAAATACCTGCGCACCCGCTTTGGCTTTTGACATATCCGCCTGCCCAAACGTAGGCGACGTTGGAAGAGGGGTCGGGCCCATACACGAGAATTCCCGCACAGCCGTTCTTGGCATACTGCTCGCCGTGCGACCACGTATAAGCGGTGTGCGAATGAGTATTACCCGCGTAGATGTGGTATTCCTGCGACGATGTCGTCTGCCCTGCGAGCCAAGTCGGTATCAGCGCGAAGCTGCAGAGCAGTTGGATTGTTCGAGAGGGCATGCCTGCGAATATGACATGTTATATATCACATTAAATCGCATTGCGGATTTGGCTAAACGCTTGCCACTGAGCGCTCCTCCTCACGTTGATCAGCAAGAAAGGCGACCAGACGCTGACGGACATTCGCGATGTGTTGGCGCATTGCCGATTGAGCTTTTTCGCGATCATTCCGCCGTAAGGCGTCTGCAATCGACTGGTGAAAACCGGGCGCGAGGCTCGAGGACAAATCGTACGTCTTGCGTCTGGAAAGCCAGATTTGATTCTGTACGTTCCTTAGAATCCGGCACAGCTCCCCGTTTCCCGTGGCTTGAGCCAGAAGCGCGTGGAACCTTACATCCTCCTCGATGTAGCGCGCTTTATCATTTATTTTGAGAAGCGATCGCGAGCGCTTAATGCTCTTATCCAGCTCAGACAGGAGAGCCGGCGTTATCCTCACCGTCCGCACTACGTGTACCTCGAGAGCTTCACGAACATCGTAGAGCTCTTGCATCTCTTCCGGAGTAAAGCGGCGCAGATGGGCGCCGCGCCGCGCTTCAATACGAATAAGACCTTCGCTCTCCAGGCGATTCAGCGCTTCACGAATCGGCGATTTGCTGATTCCGAGCTGCGTAGCCAATGACTCCTCTGTGAGCCGATCATCCTCGTCCAGCCGGCCATCCAAAATGTACTGCTTGATGCTGTCGTAGGCGCGTGCGGTGAGCGTAAACGGAATGTCTAGTTTCTTCAGACGCGGCATTCTAATATCTTAGATTCTAAGGTTCCTTTCACTACGTAAAGAGCACACAATGATTCCTACTGCTACACGCCGCGGTTTTCTGGCGACCTCCATATCCGGAGCTGCAATCGCATTTGCAAAACAAGAGAGTATAAAGGTCGGCTGCCAGGCCAACGCCTGGCCCCTGGAAGAAGGCAATTTCGATCAGCTCATAACTGTTATCCGAAACATCAAAAGACTCGGCTACGTCGGTTTCGAGTGCAATATCCGCTTTGTCCGCAGCCAGTTCGACCATGCAAGCGAAGCGCGCACGAAATTGGAAACGAGCGGCGTTCAATTTATCGGCGCTCACATGTCGATGCAACTAGCGACGCCTGAACAATTTCCTAAATTGGCGGGCGGCGCTGCTCAGCTCGGCGCCGAATACATCGTGATGAGCGGTGCGGCTCTCACGCGCAACGGCGAATTTTCACCCGACGCGCTGCGCACCAAAGCTTCGCAACTGAACGCCCTTGCCAAAACATGCCAGGACAGCAGAATCCAACTCGCCTACCACAATCACACGGGAGAGTTTGTTAACAAGAACGCCGAAATCGAAGCGCTGGCCGATCACACCGATCCGGAGCTCGTGCACTTTCTGATGGATGCGGGGCACGGATATCAGGGCGGCGGCGATCCGGCAGCGTTTATGCTCCGGGATTCCCGGCGCATTGTCGGTTGCCACATCAAAACCTTCCGCCAAAAGACCAAGCAGGTACCTTTGGGTCAGGGCGATTTCGGATTTGAGGCCCTGGCAGCAGCGATCAAGAAAACGGCCTGGACAGGCTGGCTGATCGACGAAGAAGGCGGCGGTCAAGCGGGCGGAGATGCGGCGGCAGTCGGACCCGACCGCCAGTACATTCGCAAAATATTCGGGGCATGACGATCAGGCAGGCAAATCGGTCCAGCTCATAATGCGGTGCTCGCGCAGCGATCGCTCTGCGAGCAGCATGATCTTCACTGCCAGTTTGCCGGCTTCGCCAGAGACGGTGGCGGGCTGGCTGTTGCGGAGGTTTTTCGCGAACTCCTCGTACTCCAAATACGTTTCCGGATCCGTTTTGGACTTCGCCTCCGAAGCAACGAGATCAACGTAACGCACAGCCGCTTTGGGCTTGTGAATGGCAATCCTTCCCTGCTCCGGATACATCGTTCCTTCGCTGCCGATGAGCACCATGCGCCGCGCTTGCGGCCCAGCATTCGGGGCGAACAGGCAAAAATCGAAGCTCAGCTTTGCTCCGCCCTCATATTCCACAATCAGGGCGGCATGATCGATCGTCTCGCGGTTCTTGTAAACATTGTTACCGCCGCTCGCGATGACGTGGGTGACCTGGTCGTTCAGTATCCAGTTCAGCACGTCCATTTCGTGGATTCCGTCCTCGAGCAGGGCGCTTCCTTCGGTGTATTCCAAATAGCGCCAGTTCGTAGACACACCCGTCTTCGGATCCGTGTATTTCCAACTCTCCGGGTTCCAATCGCCGCGAAACAGATTCGCGCTGATGAACTCGATTTTGCCGATCTCACCTGCGGCGGCCAGCTCGTGCAGCTTGGAATGAGCGGGAGAGAAGCGCTTCTGAAAACCGATGTAGAGAAGCTTGCCGGATTGCCTGGAAGCCTCGATCATTCGATTTGCGTCCTGGATCGTGGTAGCGATGGGTTTCTCGCATAGCACGTTGAGGCCGCGGTTCAGGGCCGCAATCGTCACCTGAGCGTGCAAGAAGCTGGGCGTGACGACCACCACGGCGTCGAGGTCCTTGGTTTCTTCCAACATCTTGTGGTAATCGGCATACGTCTTCACGCCCTGGACCATGCTGGCAGCATGATCCAGGTTCGCCGGTGTTGGGTCGGCCATGGCGACGATCTGGAACTGCGGCAGTTCCTTGATGACTGCAATGTGTGACCAAGCGCGATGCCCCGTGCCCACGATCGCCAAGCGGATTGGCTTTTCATTCTGGTCCGTCTGCTGAATGCCGTGGGCGTAGAGTGTTGAGGCTGCGCCGACAGCTGAAAGAAAATTACGCCTGCTTGTTATCGAATTCATTGGTTCAAAACGTTAGCTTAAGAGCTACCTGGCCAATTCTCGGATCACCAACGCCCGTGATTCTTCCGAATGCCGGGGTATTGAAGGTTGTGCCTGGATTATTGGGATTGACATGGTTAATCACGTTAAAGAATTCCCCCCGAAACTGCAGGTTCACTCGCTCAGCCAGCGAGAAGTTTTTCGATAGGCCCGCATCAAAGCCGATGGAACCGGGCCCTCTCAGTGCGCCTTTACCCACATTCCCGAAATTTCCGTCGGCTTTGGCAGGACTCGAGAACGCCGCCGGATTGAGCCACGATATGCAGTCCACCTGTCCGTTGCAGACCGGCGAATTGTACACTGGCTGCCCCGGCACAAGGTCTGCACGGTCGTTGCCCAAGCCTGTGAGCGAGCGGTCATATCCCGCGGTAACGGTTAACGGATCGCCGGTCTGAAGCGTAGCGATAGCGCTCATCTCCCACGACCCCAATGCACCTCTCACGAAACGATTCGCGTGAGTCAAGCCGGGTAGCAGCCATACATACGACAAGACGAAGCGCTGCCTGTGATCGAATCCGCTAGGCCCTCTATCCAGCGAGCGGCCGTTAGGGAAATACCAAGGCAGCGCGGAGAAGGAGTCTGAGCCAATATCGGCATTGCCGCCGCCATTTGGAAAATCGTCGATACTCTTCGAATACGTGTAGGCGACATTCAGAGTCACGCCATACGACATGCGCTTCTTGACCGCCACCTGTAACGAATTGTAAGAGGAATTGCCCGATTGACCGTCCATGCTGATGGAGCCGAACCCCTGGAAGATTCGCCGCTGATCCGTGCCCAGGCTGCTGCCGGGAATGTAAACGGACGGATTGAGTTGCACCGACTCCTTGCCGTGGCTGGAGTGTGCACCGACGTAGGCGACTTGAATCAACCAATCGCTGGCGATCTGACGTTCCAGAGTGAGATTCCAATCGTACGCAACAGGAACTTGAAAATTGGTGCTCGGGTCGTAGGTAATCGCGAGTACCGGCGCCGGGAAGAGGCTGTTCTTCGCCGGAGGATACGTGAATGGGAAAGGATAGTTAGGGATTCCCAATGCCGGATTACTAAACGGCCCTTTCGGTGAAGTCACAGCGACCTGCGGACTGAAAGGCGTCAGATCGGCGAACCGGTTGTTGATGACGCCGGGTGTTTGCGTGTCGTAAAAGCTGCCGGCTCCTCCGCGAATGCTGGTCTTGCCGTCATTGGTGAGAGCGTAGGCAAATCCAACGCGGGGAGCGAAATTTGTTAACGAACCCGTCGTGCCTCTGGGCGGCATCCCGGGATCGCCCGGGAAAAGTAAACCCGCGGGCGCATTGGGATAGACCTGCGATTTGATGCCGGCGTAGTAATTGCCGATACGGAACTGCTCAACTCTTCCTTTGATTTCGTTCCACGGGAAGTACGGTTCAAACCGCAGTCCGTAAATTAAACTGAGCCGGTGCGAGGCGTGCCAGGTATCCGTAACATAAAAGGCCGGGAACAGATTGCGGTTGTTTTTGAACTCGCCGGCGCCTTGATTGAAAGTGCGAAGCGCACCGATCATGTAGGCAGCGAGCGCATTCCCCACCACGTCGGACGTGAACGTGAAAGCGCCCGGACTTTGGAACAGGTCGCCGAGATCGACACGGCTTTTCTGCAAGCTGGCGCCGAAGGCGAGGTCGTGACTACCGTGAATCCACGTCACATCGTCTTGCCAGCTAAAGCTGCTGGAGTTGAATGGCCCAACCGCGCCTCCGGAGACGCCGAAATATCCGCTTACGCTAATGCTCTGAAGGAACGGGGTCGCCGGCTGCCAGATGTTCTGAACCCCGAACGTCGCCATGTTGGGTGAATCGGAGGCGGCAATTTTGGCCACGGGCACCGAGTTGTAGTTGAAACTCGCCTGGTTCAGCAGATTTGGCCGGAAAGTATGGGTTTCCGAGATCAGATAGTTCACGGCCGGAATGTCATAGCCCAATGAGTATCCAAGAATGTCTTTGGGGTCGAACTCCGGGACGAGATACACATGGTCACGGTAAATTCTGCCAAAAATACGATCTTTACTCCCAATCTCGTGATCGACACGGGCGTTGATCATGTCGATGTTTTGTTGCTGCACGCTCGGGTAATAGACAAATCCGGTGCCGGTGGCCCTAGGAAGAAAATCGGCGAGCTTCACCGACGCAGGATCGAAGCGGCTCACCGGGATCTGGTTTCCCGCGAAGACCGTGGGTGGAGTTGTCGTTGGATCGGTAATGCGTCCGGCGATGGCGGAAAAATTTCCGTTGCGTTCAGCGTCGGTCGGAACATACGCGCTGTTAAGCCCCGATTTGATGTAGCGGGTTCCCTGATAGCCGAAGAAAAAGAACGTGTGATCACGACCGTTGTAAAGCCGTGGAATGTAGATGGGCCCGCCGACTGTGCCACCAAAATCATTCCTGTGTAAAGTGTCCACGACACGTGTAAAGGCGTTGGCAGCGTTGTAGTCCTGATTGCGGTTGAACTCGAAGAGCGCTCCGTGCAAGGAGTTCGTTCCGCTTTTGGTGATCACGTTCACTACACCGCCCGCATTTCCTCCATAGCGAGCACTGTAGTTACTCGTTTGCACGCTGAATTCCTGAAGCGAGTCAGGGAAAGGGAATGGAAGGTTCGTGTTGTAGTACTGATCGAGAAAAGGCGCGCCATCCAATATATAGCCGGTCTGAGCCGTCCGGGATCCGTTAATGTTCGGCTGTACGGAGCCGGGCAGGCTCGATTGGCTGGTAACAGTGGTAGGGCTGGCGTTAATAGCGCCGGGAACTAAGTTGATCAATTGAGCGACGGCACGGCCGTTCAGCGGTAATTCCTCGATTCGAATTGTGCCGACCACTTCGGCGAGCGTAGGAGTTGCCAAGTCGACCTGGTTTGTGGAGGCTGAAACCGTTACCGTTTCCGTTGCAGAACCTAATTGCAGTTGCACATCCAGCGTGGCCGTTTGGTCGGCCTTCAATTGAATATCCTGAACGAACTTGCGGAAGCCTGGCGCCTCGACTGCCAGGGTGTAGCTGGTCGGGCGTAAGGAAGGGACGGTGTAGTGCCCAGCCGCATCCGCCGTGATGGAACGCCCGAACGTTGTGCCGGTTTCGGTGGCGGTCACCTTGGCGTTGGCTACCGCGGCTCCGCTGGGATCCGAGACGGTACCTGTAATCGTCCCAAGTCCCTGCGCAAAGGCACTATTTGCGCCCAGACAGCACAGGAAAAGACAAAGCCATCCGGAATATTGCAACAGGCGACATATACGGCTTCTCGACGAAGAAAGTCGTGGTCTCCTCAGCATTGAGATTCTCCATAGCGGTCAGATCCATCAACCCGCTGGACCGGCTATCAAAGTGACGTTGAATATATCACATATCAACTGCCCCGGAATGCTGCACAGCGGAGCTGCTTCCCGCCGGCTTCAAGAATTGAAGAGTCGGATCGAGCCCGGATCGTATCGCTTGCTAAGGGACGCGGTTCTGTTGGCGATCCTTGCCGCTTATCGACGGGAGTGTAAGAAATCGGCTTTTTGGTAAAACGCGATAGGGCGGACCTGTTCGATAACTTTTGCGTATGGTTGGTTGAGAATCCAGAACGCGCGCCGGTGTGCCCTTTGCCGGCCACTACATCAAACGTAATCGAACAGTGTCATGAATCCGAAATCCATGTGAAGCTGCTGATGGCAGTGGAAGAGTGTGAGTCCGGGATTGTCAGCCACGAAATCCACTTCCACTGACTGATAGCCGCCCACCATGACCACATCCTTCATGATTCCGGATGTCTTCTGTCCAGCGAGCTTCGTCAGCTCGAACACATGCCGGTGCAAGTGAATCGGGTGAATGTCGTCACTCGCATTCCGCATACGAATCCGATACCGTTTTCCCTTTTGAACGCGGAAGGTAGCTGGTATGGGCGTCATCGTACTCGGGTAAGCCGCGCCATTGATTTCCCAGCGATTGAATCCATGATCTGCTGCATTGACCTTCGCAAAGGTCATGTCAAACGTTTGATCTGGCTCTTGCGCAAGCCCGGTGGAACCGAACCATATGTAATTCCATTTCGAATGAGGTGGCGCAATCCATTGGGCTTTGCCAGTTCGATGCGCATATTCCACAACAATGCCCATGCCGTGATTTCGATCGTCGTTGGCAGTATCGCCCATGATCCAGACACCGGGATGATTCATCTCGACAATGGCAGAGATGCGCTCCGCCGTCCCGATCCACAACACGGGCACTCGTTTCGGCGTAGGAACCGCGTTGCCATCCAACGCGACCACTTCGAACACGTGGCCGGGCAGTGCGAGGCTGCGGATCTCCGTTGCACTCCCGTTCAAGATGTGGAACAGGACGCGCTCACCTTGCTTCACGCGAATTGGTTCGCCATGGTGCAGCATACGCCCGTTGATCGTGAAGGAGTCGTAACCAACCTCGTACCCGTGCGGCATGCCTTTAGCAAGGGAGGCTTTCATCGCACTCTCGCCGCGCTCTTTCAGCTCCGGTTCGGTGGCTGCGGGTGAGAGGAAATCTTGCGCCATGTCGCCGCCCTGGCTGAATGTGGGTTCGAACTCTTTCAGTACGAGAAACACCTCACGATCATGTCGGCCAGGCTCATGATGTGGCTCGATGTAGACCGACCCCACCTGACCGCTATACTGTCCCGCGGCAAGATTTGCGCTCGCATGGTTATGCGTGTGGTAGAACCGGAAGCCGGATGGGCGTGGAGTGAACTTCAGCCGCCGCCTGCCGCGGGCGGGAATGAATGGTGTGCCCTCCTCGGCCGCGCCATCCACGCTGGCCGGAACCAATTGCCCGTGCCAGTGCAGTTGTTCGGGTGTGTCCGTGTCATTAAATACATCGACGGTAACCGCTTGTCCTTCTTTGAACCGCAGCAACGGCCCGGGGAACTGCCCGTTATAGGTAATCGTCGAGACAATCTTCTTGGGCGCGATCTCGACAGCTGCAGCAGCGATACGCAGGCTGTAATCCGCTGAGCCTCGATCGGTCTCCTGCGCCGCCGAATCCATCTGTGACATTTCCCCACGCATGGAGTTGGTCGCCACCATACCCGCAGCACCGCTCATTATCGTTTTCAGAAACCGGCGTCTTGAATCGTTCATAAAGTTCTTCGCGATCTCTCTCCATTAGTGGTTGTCGATGCTCACACGAGCGCCTGGGCGAAGCTCGTCGGTTGCACGCTCGACGATTCGATCACCCGGCTTGAGGTCACCGTCCACTTCAATCAGATTGCCCACTATCTCTCCTTTCCGAACGTCTACCCACTGCGCACGCCCGTTCTCATCGCGGATAACAAACACCCGTTGTGTCGTTGTCACGATACTCGTCGACGGAACCAGCAGAGATACTCGAGCCGGTTCGACAGGCCAAAGCACGGAAGGGTACATGCCGGGAGCGAGAAGTCCGTCGGCATTGCGGACGTCGAGCTCCACGGCCATTGTCCGCGTTTTGATGTCAAGCGCATGTGCCGGCCTCGCGATGACTCCCCGGAACGTGCGGTCTGGGTAGGCCGGAACCTTGAAGTCCACGCTACGGCCCTTCATCACACCAGCCACATCGGCCTCTGGAACGGCCACGGCCAGTCTCAGGTGTGAACTCTGATCGAGTTGTAGCAATGGGACGTCGGAACCCGGGCCGACCAATGCTCCCGGATGCACATACCGCGTCGTTACCACGCCATTAAATGGAGCTTTGACTTGCAAATAGGCTGCGAGGTCCCGCTGCGATTTCAGATTCGCCCTCAGCGACTCCACGGTTCGCCGGCGTGATTCAACCAACGCGCCGGCAGCATCCACCTGGTGCTTCGCCTGGATAAGATCGTTCTCCGCAACCGCGCCAGGCGTTTTCGCTGCCTCCCGCATGCGTTCATAGCTGCTTTGCGCGCCGCCCAGCTGCGCCTCCCCTTGTGCTTCATCGGACTGGGCTGAAGTCACTTGTGCTTCGGCTTGACTGATACGGGCCGCCATCTCCGGCGCGCTCAGCTGCACCAGCAGTTCGCCTTGTTTAACAAAGCTGCCGCGATCGACCAGAACGCGATCCACATAGCCCGACACCTTCGCATGAATTTCAACACTCCAAAACGGGTACAACTCGCCCGGAAGGTCCGCTGTACGGGCGACTCGCTTGGAAACCACATTGACGAGCTTCACGGATTGCGCCGGCATTAGTGCCTGTGTTGCCATGAGCACCGCCAGTATCGAGAACGACTTAAGACTGCTGCGGTTCATAGTAGCGGCTCGATGGATCGTCCGGATTTAAAGACATGGACATCGATGAAGCTTTTTGCTGCAGGATCGAGTAGATTGCGGGCACGACCGTGAGCGTCGCGAATGTGGAAAATAGCAGACCGCCGACGACAGCTCGGCCCAGAGGAGCGGTCTGATTTCCGCCTTCGCCGATTCCGAGCGCCATCGGCAACATACCGCAGATCATTGCGGCAGCCGTCATCAAGATGGCGCGGAACCTTGAAGAAGCGCCGTCACGTGCTGCGTCTGATGCCGGACGATGATGCTCCATCCGGCTCCGCTCGGCGAAGGAGATCAGCAGGATCGAATTAGCGATCCCAATCCCGATTGCCATGATCGCCCCAATAAATGACTGGACGTTCAGCGTTGTGCCAGTAATCCAGAGCGTGACCAACACGCCGCAAAGCACAGCCGGCGTCGTCAAAATCACGGCAAGGCCGAGCCGGAAGGATTGAAAGTTGGCCGTCAGCAGAAGAAACATTACAATTACGGCCAACAGCAGTCCGACCCCCAACCCGCGAAGTGTCTGTTCGAGCCCCGGTGCCTCACCGCGAAGGTGTACGCTGACCCCTCGAGGCGGCGTCCCGGCGCGCTGAATCGCCTGTTGAATCGGATGGAGCGCGTTTCCTAGTGGCACCCCGTGAAGATTCGCTGTCAGCATAATCACGCGCTGGCCGTTGTAGCGATCGATTTCACCTGGTACTTTCGGTGTTGTGATGGTTGCGACATCGCCCAGGTACGGTTGATTGTGACCGGGCATCATAACCGGTATCGAGGCCATCTCTTCGAGCGACTGCATGCCGTGAGGCGGATATTGCACTTGAATCTGGAATGCATTGCCTGTTTCGGGATCGCGCCAGTAGTTCGGAGAAATAAAACGTGTTGAGCCTGTCGCCGCCACATACGAGCTAACGATATTCGACATCGTTAATCCAAACTGACCCGCGCGATCGCGATCGATCTCCGCGTGAGCCGTGGGGTAATCCATGGCCTCTGCAAACTGCAGATCCCGCAAGAAGGTCAGCTTGGCTAACTCTGTGTGAATCCTCTGCGCAAAAGTGTAATCATCTTCGAGCGCCGGTCCCTGCACCGCAAGACTCAGCGGCGTGGATGACCCGAAACTCATCACCTGGCTGATGATGTCTCCAGCTTCGAATGAGATTTGCAGCTCGGGAAGAGATTGCTTCAACGCCGACCGAATACGTTCGCGCAGGGCTTCGTCTCCCTTCACGGTCTGCTTCAGGCCGACACGCACTACGGAATCCTGTGGGCCTGCCGTGAACAGATAGATCAAATCGACGGGATAACTGGCCGGTTGCATTCCGACATAGTCGCTCGTGATGCTGACGTTGTCGGGGCCAATTACTTGTTTGATGACCTCGATCGCTTTCAGCACAACCCGTTCCGTTTGCTCTATACGAGTCCCGGTCGGAGCTCGTAATCGAATCTGTAGAAGGGGCGCTGCTACATCCGGAAAGATCTCGGTTCCCATCCGTGGCAAGAACAGAAATACGAACAGAACAGATGCAATGAGATAGACAAGGGCCAGAGGCCACCGGAACCGAAGCGCTGCGGTCAGGTATCCGGTGTACGCGTAGTGGAGTTTCCCAAAGACGCCGGAATGTTCTTCTTGCCCTTGCCTCTCCTTCATGATCCAGGCCGATAGTATCGGGACCAGGCTGCTGGACAACAGGAACGAGGCGATCATCGCAAAGGCGACGGCAAGCGACAAAGGCACGAATAGCTGATGACCCACTCCGGTCAGGAAGAAGGACGGAAGGAAGACCGCCAAAACACATACCATCGACAGGAAGCGCGGAATCACCGTCAATCGCGTCGCTTCGATTACCGCCCGCGCACGTGAAACGCCGGAAGCCATGTGCGTGTGTAGGTTCTCAATCTCGACTGTGGACTCATCGACGAGAACGCCTACAGCGAGAGCCAGGCCTCCGAGCGTCATGATGTTGATCGTCTGTCCGGCGGCCCACAATAAGATTACCGATGCGAAGATCGCCAACGGAATATTGATGACAACAATGATCGCGCTGCGCCAATCCCGCAGGAAGAGCAGCACCATGACGCCGGTCAGCACTGCGCCAACCGCCGCCTCGAACAGGAGGCCTTTCAGCGAATTCGTTACATAGGGAGATTGATCGAAATCAAGCCGGACATCCATATCCGGGGGCAGCAGTTTCTTCAGGTCTGGAAGCGCCTGCTTGATTTCGTTGATGACGGAAAGCGTCGATGCGCTAGCTCGCTTTGTAACCGGGATGTACACCGTGCGGCGGCCATTTACGTGCGCATACGCCGTGAGAATGTCGGTTGCATCGGCGATCGTGCCGATATCCCGTAGATAAACGGTTGGACCCGCAACGGTTCGGACAGGGGTTCCCATCAGCGCGTCCAGGTTCTCGCCTAGCGTCGCGTTGCTTGTAGCGAACAGGTTGAAGTTTCCGATCCGAATGTTGCCGGACGGCATCAGGAGCGTCGCCTTATTCACCGCACTCGATGCTTCAGCCGGCGATATGCTGTACTCTCGCAGTTTGTTAGGATCCAGTGTGATCACAATCGTGCGTTGATTTCCACCCAACGGAGGCGGAGCCGAGACGCCTGGCAACGTTGCGAACACGGGACGAACTCGGTTGAGGGCGAGATTCTGAATTTCAGCCTGGGTGCGGTTCGGGCCTAGGAAGGTAAGCTGTCCGACCGGCACGCTCCCCGCATCGAAGCGCGTGATAAATGGCGGGACAGTCCCCGGCGGCATGAACGACCGCGCGCGGTTCACATATCCCACGGTTTGCGCCATAGCATCGGCCATATCCGTGTCTGGTTGGAAGACGAGTTTCATCAGCGAGGCGCCTTGTATGTTCCGGCTCTCGATGTATTGAATCCCGTTGATGTACAGGAAGTGATACTCGAAGTAGTAGTTAAGATAGCTCTCCATCTGGGCGGGGTCCATCCCGCTATATGGCTGGGCAACATAGATCGCTTTCTCGCCGACGGTCGGGAAGATGTCGATACGCATGCGTTCCACTGCGAGGATCGCGCCCACTGCGATAGCGATCACGAAAGCAATGACCGTAAGTGGCCGGGCGAGTGCCGCCAGTACGAGTCGCATGCGTTACCTGCTCGCCTCCGCGAGAAAAGAGGAGATGTCTCCGGTAGTGATCTCCACCTGCAACCAGGCTCGCCAGATAGCAAGCTTCGCCAGGGAATCGTCGATCTCCGCTTGGGCCAACAGACGCTGTGCGTCCGCCACTGCCACGATGCTGGCGAGGCCTGCGCGGTATTGAGCGTTTGCCTGGGCTAACCCCATTCGTGCGTCAGCCACTTCTTTCGGAATTTCAAGAGCGATTCGGCGAGCCTGCTGTAGCGTCACTTGTGCGGTATTTGCCTGTGCTTGTAGGTCCGCCAATATCTGCCGATACGTATCATTCGCGGAGCGGGTAAGCGCGGTCTGTTGTGCTTCCTGGGCGCGGATAGAAGGAAGGCTCAGCAGGGGAAAGTTCACGGTGAATCCTATGGCGACATTGAAGTAATTTGGCGCCAGGCCGTTCGCTCCGTCCAACGTGGATCCGTTTGTTAGGGCGCCGCTGCCCCGGCCATACGCGGCCGCCTGCAGGTCGAATGTCGGTCGATACGTTCGCTGTACAACTGCCAGCTTGGCCTTGGATTCCTCAATCGCTCCGGCTTGTTCCTTCGCGACCGGATTGTTCGACAACTCGGCAGCCGTTTGGGGTGTCTCTGGAACAGCATCGAGCAGACGTCCGGGCGCAATGCTTATGGCTTTCGCGTCCTCGCCGGTAAATTCGGCCAGCGAAGCCTTGGCAGCGGCACTGGATTGCTCTGCTTGCAATAGCTGTGTTTGCGCGCCATCGAGTTCCGTGTCGGCCCGCGAAAGGTCGGCCGCGGGGCGCAGCTTTGCATCGACGAGAGCCTTTACAGACCTAACGAGGACTTGCGCCCTATCCACAGCAGCCTGTGCCGCCCGGACCGTCTGCTCGCTTGCGATCGCCGTAAGGAAAGCGGCTGCCGTGGTGGTTTGGACCTCAAACCGGGCACGTTCGGCGGACAACCGAGATCGCTGTTGGGTGGCCTCAGCGGATCGAACGAGCGCCCGCCTTCGCCCGAAATCAAACGGCTCCCACGAAACAAGAACCCCCGCCGCGCTTCCCCAGACGCTGGTGCCGTTGTCAGTTCCAAGCACTGGGCCGGAGATGCTAGGGATCAGTGATTGCGGAAGGAGCAGGCCAAAAACATTGTTGCGGGTTGCCCTGTTCACCTGTCCGATTGCATTGATGCTCGGGAGATAATTTGTTCGAGCCAGCCGAATGCCGGCCGCAGCAGCATTAACGTTCGCTTCCGCGGCACGGATCGCGGGAAACTGGTCGGCCTTGTTCACAGCCTGCGCGATCGTCAGCGCTTTTGGAGCAGGCGGTTGTGCGGCGGCTATCGAATTGATGAGTAGCGCCGCCGAGAACGTTCGAATGTTCAAGTTCGTCATTCTCCTTCGATCAGCTCCCCGAATAATTCCCGCACCTTCTGTTTTGCTGCCTTCAACGCTTTCCGCCCCGCCGGCGTGGCACGATACATGCGCCGTCTCGCGCGGCCGGAGTGAAACTCCGATGACTTCAAATAGCCTCGTTTTTCGAGGCTGTGCAGGATGGGATACATCGTTCCGGGGCTCATTTTGTAGCCATGTCGCCCGAGCTCCTCGATCATGTCCAGTCCGAAAATGTCTGCTTTACAGGCGTGATAAAGCACGTGTAATCGGATCAGTCCGGAGTAAAGGTCTTTGTCTTCCATTCCGCTATCGGATTCCGTTGACGAACTTAGATAATATACCCGAGCCAAAGTCGACGCATTAGTGGATACGTCCGGAAATCAGCAGAATTTTATGGAGAGTGGCGGCGCGTGGGGGCGGCTCAGGGATGAGCGCGCTCTCCAATTCTCATATTTTCGAGTATGAACTCTATTCGTACCTAGTCAAGGCTGGATGTCTGAACCCTCCGGCACGCACAACTAGCTTGTTTGGCGCTCCAGGAGCGAACGCACGGATTCCAACGCAGCGATGCTGTTGCCGTTGCGCGCGGAATATGCAATATAGCCATCCGGACGAACAAGCGTTATACCCGGCTGATGCGACGGTCGCATTTCCACGATGCCGCTGAAGGATAGACAGAGCTCCTGAGCGGCCTTTCGGATCGCAGATTCCCGATTCTCGCCCGCCACGAGTAAGAAGCGGCTGCCGATGCCCTTCCCGCCTCGCATGGAATCGTCGAAGTATCGCTTACCGGGCCCCTCAATAATCGGGCTGCCCCGATACGCGATGCCAAGTTCAGAAAGCCTTTGCACGAACGCGTGCTGGAACGGCGCCAAATGCGAAACCATGGGTATGACGGTATCGCGCAAAGCCTGTGCAAACCTGTTGGGAGTTCCCATTATCTTCGTCAGCAGATCGGTGGTCTCAATCACATTCTTGATGACCGGAAGACGTTCGGCGCCATAGCTGTCTAGCAGCCGCTCGTTGCCGTGACCATGAAGGCAAAGGTCGAGCTTCCAAACCAGGTTCCACACGTCATGCAGCCCGGTATTCATTCCCTGGCCGCCAAATGGGCTATGAATGTGAGCGGCGTCGCCCGCGATGAACATGCGTCCAAGCCGCAGCGCCGGTGCGTGACGGTGATGGATGCGAAAATAGCTGCTCCAGTGAACAGCGCGCGCTTCGATCCCGCTGGGCGCGCGTTGAGCGAGTACTCTCTGCACCAGCGCGAGCGATGGGGTGTCTCCTTCCGGGTGCTCGATTGTAGCCACAATGCGCCGGCGGCTGGCGCTCATCGGAAAAATGGCGACCGGCCCAAATTCACTAGGGCATAACTGCAGCTCATCGCCGGCAATTTCATTCGTCTCGATGTCGGCCAGCATGAATGTGGCATGGTATTCTCCTCCCTCGAGCGACAGGTTCAAGCTCCGCCGGACGGTGCTGTGCGCCCCATCGCAACCAACGACGAAGGAAGCTCTGATCTTGGCTGGTTCGCCGTGCCGTTCTACGGTGACGTCGACACCGCCCTCTTGCTGATGCGCCGAAACAAAAGTCGTCCCATATTCGACTCCTCCGCCTTTACGCCGCAATTCCTCAGCGAGCAGTTTTTCAGTCACATTCTGCGGAACCATGGCAACAAAGGAATAGGGGCTCTCCTCCGGCTCGAACCGCATATGCGCAAGCGCTCGTCCATGCGTGGTTACCGCCACTGACGTTACGCGGTTAGCCGTTTCTAGGAAGGGAGCGACAACTCCCGCCATATCAAAAATTTCGAGCGTCCGCGGAAATATGGCGAGCGCTTTGGAGTGTTCCGATTGCGAAGGGTGTGCCTCGACGATACGCCACCGCAGTCCTCGGCGAGCGCATTCGTTGGCGAGGAACAGTCCAACGGGTCCGGCCCCGACGATCAAAATATCAGTGTCAATTGCAGTATCTGGCATGATTCACCTCATTGCAAATCGCCGGGTGCCCGGGCTCTCGTTAAGCGCTTGCGCGATCACGAATGTGCCGCCTTTGCCTCGTACGTTCCAGGAACGGCCCTGAAACCGATCGCCAGCCGGTTCCACCCGTTGATGGCAACAATCGCCATGGTCAGATTCACCAGCTCTTGCTCCGTGAATCGCTGGCGTGCTTCTTCGTAGACCTCGTCGGGCGCATGGCTTTCGCTGATGAGCGTGACAGCTTCCGTCCAGGCAAGCGCGGCGCGTTCCCGATCCGTGAAAAACGGAGTCTCGCGCCAGGCCGTCAGTGCATACAGACGCTGCTCCGATTCGCCGTTTGCGCGTGCATCCTTGCTGTGCATGTCTAGGCAATAGGCGCAGCCGTTAATTTGTGAGGCGCGCATCTTTACCAGTTCCAGCAGTGCCGGTTCCAGCCCCGAATTTCTGACGTACGACTCGATTCCCGCTATGGCGCGGTAAGCCTGCGGCGAAATTTTTTGAATTTCTAAACGTGGTTGCATCTGACTTTTCTTTCCTCCGCTTTCAGAATATGCGCTAACTGGCTGGCCGAGGGGACCATAATTGAAATTTGGAGTAGTCCACTTATGAGCAAGATGGAGGGCTTTCAGGATCTCCCTCTTAAGCCTTCTGGCGGCGCAAAGGAGTTGTGGCGCTGGTTACGAGACGAGCTTCGGGCCGCGATTTTAACGGGGCGGCTTAAACGCGGGACACGCATGCCTTCCAGTCGTGGACTGGCACAGCAATACCGATGCTCTCGAGGGACGGTCGTCACGGCCTTCGACCACCTCCGGGCGGAAGGATACATTGAAAGCCGCAGGGGTGCCGGAACGTTTGTGGCGCTTGCGCTGGGCCTGGGTAATCGAAGACGAATTCGATGCGGAGTATCGCTACTTCGGGTGGCCCGTTTCCGCGCTGCAAAGTCTGGATGAATCGGGCTCCGTCAGACCGCGCCCAATCCGGGTTTGTCCAATTCAGCCGTTCCCACCATTCCCTCCTCGACGTGAAATAAGTTCGGAAAGCGGCTCGCCCATTCTTTATTGGCTTCCGGCATGTACTGCCGCGCATTTCCCTCGATCGCCTGCACCCCGGGGACATGCGCCGCGAGCGCTGCCGATTCGATGAACGAAGCGCCGGGACAGGTAAGGTCCTGCACGCAGAGAAACATCTTGTGATATTCCCCCACGGGAGCAATGATCATCATGTCGCTCTGACCCTTACATGCCTTAAGCGCCGCTCCCGTGTAGCCGAGTTCGCGCGCCAGCATCAGTGCATCTATTCCGGTTAGCGCTTCGTCAATTACTACGGGGACCAGCTTGGCCGCTCTCGCGACGCTCTGTCTGTGCGTCACCATATCGCGTGAGAACGGCTGCTCTATATATTGGATGCGATGAAAGCTGTCCGGAGCCTTCTGCTTGATCTGCTCGATAAAATCCAGGAAGTACTCGATATTCGGGCACTTCTCATTGAAATCGAGCGAGTAGACCCAGTCCGTAACCCCTCGCTTCTTTTGTGTCTCCGTTGTGACACGATCTACTTTAAGTACGCGATCCACATCCCAAGCCAGATCGTTTCCATTTAATTTGATCTTGAGATGAGTTAAACCGTCATGGTTAATCCATTCAGGCAGAGTTTCCGGCAACCCGTCGTTGATGCGCTTCGCTATATCTGAATCCTCGATCGGATCCACCGCCGAGACGAGATGGTACAGCGGCATTCGTGGCTTGGGCTCCTTCAGAATAAAGCGCTCTGGATACATGCCGCGAAATTCCGACCCGGCGTAGTGCGAGAGATCATGCGCCATGAACTCCGGTCCATACGTGTGATAGCAATTCAGATTGTGAACTTTGCCGAATCCGTCGTGGACCGCCGCATCGAATGCGCTCGCCGTCACCAAGGTGAACAGCTTCGGGATCGGCTCGTCCAGATGTAATTGGGCCGAAACTTCCGAAGCGGCTTTCGAATACTCAGGCTGAAGTGTCCAATTAATGTCGATGGGGTGGCCGGAAATCTTGGAATCCGCCGTGATCTTGCAGATTCTTGCAGCGAGAGCTTTCATCGCGTTCAAAGTCGTTTCATAGGACATCGTGTGAGAGGGAAACGCCCACACGTTTCCCAGCGGCATCGAACCAAACCCCTTGGCCACACGGCCTCCCGGGGTCCGAACCGTACAGTGGACATTAATAATGGTGGCCCGATCCAAAACCGTACCGCCGAACTTGATCGGCACGCGGTATTTGTGGTCCTCATAATCAAATGACATCTCCTCTACGCGGACATCGGTCATTCGGGTAGTTGTCGCCGCAAACACCCCAAACCCTCCTGAAATGGCCGTCGCGCTCAGCCCGAGAGAGCATTGCAGAAGCTTGTTCGCAAAGGTTCGACGGTTCACTTTGATCGGCCTCTTGACAGGGCAATATCGCTTGCCATATCATTCCAACTAAACTGTTATATCAGGAAAATGCAGTCAGGCGCAATCATCCTCATGCGCGGCAAAGGCCGTAGCCAAGTGACTGCGCTCACGCCTTACACACCATGAAAAGACGAGAATTTATGCTCGGTGCCGCGGCGACTGGTGTTGCTCGTGCTGTCACCGCGCAAACGACTTCCGAGCCGGTGTTTTGCTTCTTTTCGAAGCATTTGCCCAACCTGGGATACGACGATTTGGGCCGCACTTTAAAGGACGCTGGCTTTGGCGGAGTAGATCTCACGGTGCGCAAAGGAGGCCACGTACTTCCCGAGCGAGTGCGCGAAGATCTGCCGCGCGCGATCGAAGCGATCCAATCGCATGGCCTCCATGTGCCTATGATCACCACTGAGTTGACGGCGGCTTCGGATCCTACTGCTCGTCCCATCCTTGAAACCGCAGCCCGGCTCAAAATTCCGTTCTTTAAGCTCGGTTACTGGCGCTATGAGAATGATGTGCTGGCAAGCCTTCGCAAGGCCGGCGCGGATTTGCGCGCGCTAACGGATCTCGCCAAGGAGTACGGCATTGTAGCCGGGTTCCACAATCATGCTCGCAACGTAGGCCTGGCGTTTTGGGATACGCACGAGATCATCCGCGATCTCGATCCCCGCTGGGTCGGCTACTACTACGACGCTCAGAACGCCACGGAGGAAGGAGCCATTCGCGGTTGGGAAGTAGGTTTGAGGTTAGCTTCGCCGCGGCTCAAGATGTCTGCTTGCAAGGACTTTTATTGGGCCAAAAGCGCCGGGCAATCCAAGCCCGTTGAATGTCCGCTCGGTGAAGGGGTTGTAAATTGGCCGGTAGTTTTCAAGTTACTTGCCGCAGCTGGCTTTACAGGGCCCATATCGATACATCAGGAGTATCAGCCTTCCGATCGGATCGAGGCAGCTCACAAAGACTTGGAGTATGCGAAAAAGCAGTTCGCTATCGCCCGCTCCGTCTGACCAAATGGAATTGAAATCTCGAAGGCATTTCAGTGCTCAACTAATTTGCGCGGCCGGCATCCTGCTCTGCTGCGCAACCGCCAGTGCGCAACATGCTAACACGATCTATTACAACGGCAAAATCCTGACCATGTGGGATCAGCATCCCACCGTTCAGGCCGTAGCTATCCAAGGCGATAGATTTCTCGCTGTAGGTAGTGACGCGGACGTGCTGAAGACTTCAGATGCCGCTACTCGAAAGATCAATCTGGACGGGCGTTGCGTTGTGCCCGGGCTTATCGAGGGCCACGTGCACCCCATCATGTCGGCCTTGAGCGAGATCGATGGCCCTATTCCTGTATTTCATTCCATTCCCGAAATACAGACGTACATCCGCGAGCAGGCGGCGAAACTTCCTCCAGGACGGACCATTTTCGTTCCTAAAATCTACTCAACACGCCTCGCTGAGCACCGCTATCCGACCCGCCAGGAGATCGATGCGGCCGCCGGAGACCGGGAAGCGATTGTGGACAACGGCTATGCCTCCGTGCTCGATACGGCTCTGCTTCGGCGCCTTAGCATCACCCGCGACACGCCCCAGCCGGCGAATGGCCGCATTGTGGAGGATCCGAACGGTAATCCCACGGGGTTGGTCCTCGGAGCAACTCAGCTTCTCAATAAGGTACGGCAGACACGGCCCAGTTTCCGCAAAAGATCGCCTATGGGCGCTGAAAAGCATGTTACAACGGTATAACACGGTTGGGATTACCAGTATCATCGATCGCCTTGAGGGCCCCGAAGGCTTTCGCGCTTACCAAACTCTTCATCAAGCCGGCGAGCTTACCGTGCGCAGCTATGTCACTTACATCATCCAAGCGCAGGGAACGCCCGCCGATGTACGGCGAGAAATAGAGCAGATCCCGTTTTTTACGGGGTGGGGCGATGATTGGTTGCGCGTTGGCTCTCTGAAAACTATCATCGATGGCGGCATTCTCATAGGCACGGCTTATCTGCGCGAACCGTATGGGCCGAATACTCAAATCTACGGATTCGTCCAGCCTGGCTATCGCGGAGTGCTATCGGTTCCCCGAGAGAACGTTTTTGCGATGGCTCAGACCGCCGATGAACTAGGTTGGCAAATGACGGCGCATGTCACCGGCGGCGGTTCGCTGGACATTCTCCTTGACGCCTATGAAGCCGCCAATCGCATCAAGCCTATCGCAGATCTTCGCTTCACTGCCACTCATGCGAACTTTCCCAATGAGCGCGCGATCGAGCGCGCCAAGAAATTACGTGTTGCCTTCGACGTTCAACCCGCCTGGCTGCACCTCGACGGTCCGGCGATCAAGAATGTCTTTGGGCCGGAGCGCATGAAACACTTTCTGCCATTGCGCTCACTTATAGACGCCGGTCTTGTAGTCGGCGGCGGTTCGGACCACATGATTCGCTTCGACCCGCGGCTTGCCACAAATCCTTATCATCCGTTCTTCGGAATGTGGATGGCGATCACGCGCAAGATGACCGACGGAAATGTCCTGAATCCCGAACAACGCATTTCGAGATGGGAAGCTCTGAAGATGTGGACCTGGAACAATGCCTACATGATGTTTGCCGAAAAGCGAGTGGGTTCTATTGAACCAGGCAAATTGGCCGACATGGCCGTAATCACCAAGGATTTTGCTACTTGCCCGGAAGACGAGATAAAAGATATCGAAACACTTAAGACGATCGTCGGCGGCAAGGTTGTATTTGATCGCTCCAAGGGACAACCCGAGAATACACAGAGTCCCGCGATTAACTATTTGTTCCCGCTAATCAGGCCGATAATTTAGGGCAGCCCAAAGCTTGTAATGTGGGAACCTCCGGCGATGGCGATATACTGCTGGCCCTCGGCCAGGTAAGTCATCGGAGATGCCGTATTTATTTCATTGCTTGGAAAGTGCCACAAGACCTTGCCTTGACGCTCGTCCAGCGCCACGAAATTCCTGCCCGGATCTCCGTAAAAAATGATTCCGCCCGCCGTCGCCAAAACCCCTGGCAGCCCTCCGCCGATCATGTTGTATGCCGGCCCGATTTCGGGAATCTCCCAAACGATTTTGCCCGTTTCAATATCGAGAGCCCGCAGATACATCTTTCCCGGCTCCTCGGGAGGCTGCTCCTTTTTCCAGCTCCCCGGCGTCAGTTTGACAACGCAGCCTTCATTGGCCATCACGTAATAAAGACGGGTCACCGGGCTGAATGCAGTCGCACTCCAGTTAGTCGCCGATTTCGGACAGATTACGTTCCCAGTTGGCAGAAGCTGTGGCCGGCCGTCCTGGCCGATTCCGCTGGCCCACGTCAACCGCTTGAGAAAGCTTTTCGCCAGCAGGAGTTCGCCATTCGTGCGGTCGAGCACATAAAAGAACCCGTTGCGATTCGCCTGTAAAAGAAGCTTTCGGCTCTGACCCCGATACTGCGTGTCGATCAGGACCGGCGGCTCCGTCGCGTCCCAATCATGAACGTCATGCGGTGTGAATTGGTAATGCCACTTCAATTGACCCGTGTCGGGATTGAGCGCCAGTATGCAATCCGTGAACAGGTTATCGCCGGGCCGATTGCGGTCATCGGAATCAGGATAAGCGTTGCCGGTGGGCCAGTAAAGCGTGTCGGTCTCCGGATCATAGGAGCCGGTGAGCCACGTTGCCCCTCCCCCGACCGCGGCCGCGCTTGCGTTTTCGCCCCACGTATCTATCCCACGCTCTCCTTGTGCCGGCAGAGTCCAGTGTCTCCACACTCGCTCCCCCGTCGAGGCTTTGTAGGCGCTGATAAATCCACGAATGCCCCAGTCGCCGCCCGACACACCGGCGATCACCATATCCTTGACAATCAGCGGAGCTATCGTCGAGCCGTAATGCTCCGGGTCGTCCGGCATGACGGCTTCCCAAACCACTCGGCCCGTCGTGCGATTCAACGCGATCAGATGGGCGTCGTTCGTCGCCATAAATACGTTTTCTCCGAGAAGCGCCACCCCCCGATTCGTGCCTATCGCTGCATCGCCGACCATCACTTTCGGACTCCGTGGGCGCGAGTACTCCCAGATCTCGCGGCCCGTGCCGGGATCGAGCGCAAATACCGAGTTAGGACCCGTTACATACATAACGCCGTCGGCAACGAGAGGGGTTACTTCCAGTCCGAAGGCCTCCAGCTTATGATTGAAATACGTGTTATCGGGATACGCCTGTCGCCATAAAGGAAATGAAAACGTCCACTTCGCGACTAATTTGCTCACGTTCGTCGTATTGATCTGACTTAGATCGCTATACCGGTTGGCGCTCAGCTTCCCGTTGTAAGTCAACCACTCGCCTCGCGGCGGATTCATAATACGTGAGAAGTCGATTCCGCCACGCTCTGCCGCGCTGGCCGCGACGGGTACTCCGGGCTGGACCCCGGTCAGCCGGCTCAAATAGACCATCAAGTCGTGGAGTTCTTCAGGAGTGGCTTTCACCGGCGGCATCAGCGACTGCTTCTCGTCTTCAACCGATGAAATCCGGCTCTTATCGAGCACGTGGAAATTTCCGTTCAGATCTTGCAATCGAATATCGAAGTTACTTTGGCGTCTCGAAAAACCCCGCAGCGTCTGACCCGTCTCCAGCCGCACCGTGACTAGCTCGTATCCGGGGCTGATGCGCGCTTCCGGGTGTAGCAACGCCGTACGAATCTCATCGACCGTCAACTCATGTCCGATGTTCGATAAATCGGGTCCAATGGCCTTGCCGCGGCCATAAACCATGTGACACGAAGCGCATTGCCCTTTGCCGAAAAAGAACTGCTCGCCCGGTGCGGGGTCTCCAGGCAGAGCACTCTCCGCTGCGGGTGCGTTCAACGATTTCACTAACGCTGCAAGCTCGCCCAGTTGCTGGGCCGGCAGGTTGAACGCCGGCATTCCGGCTGCGGGAATTCCGGAGTGAATTAAATCGCGCAGTTTCTCTACAGATCGAGCGCGTACGATGCGATTGCCCACCAGCGCCGGTCCCTGTTCCGTGCCATGGCCATCGCCTCCGTGGCAACCGCTGCACAGTTTCGTGTACAGGTTTTGGGCTTCTACCGCATTGGGCGTCACGGGAGGATTCTGCGCGATGACCAGCACAGGAATCAGCAAAAGCGCCAATCTCAATGAGCTTCCCTTGGGCGAACGGCATCGGCCGGGCCGGGCAGCGCCTTGCCTTAATTCAATCGTGTTCGTCAATCCACCTCTTTCCGGAACGCGGGCCCGAATTGATATGTCAGCGTACTGCATTTTCCCCGAACCTGTCAACGTCACGCACCGGGCGCGGCACGATGATCCCCAGGCTCGCAACCACAGGCATCAGAGCGAGCGCTATAAAAACCGGACCGAAGCCGAAATGCGTTGACGATACCAATCCGACCGCCCACATGCCGACAGCGCCGGCAAAAGCTCCGCAGCACCCGATCGTTCCCGCTACCGTGGCTACATGGCGATGCGATAAATCCTGCAGCGCGGAAATGTAATTTGCGATCCAAGCGCCTATGCCAATGCTTACGATCATGATTATGGCTAGCGCCGCTGAAAACGTGCTTACATGCGGAACAAGCATGGCCGGCAGCTCGAGCGCCGAGATGAAGATCAACGTCCGCTTGCGGGCTTGTGAGATTGTCCGGCCGCGCCGGCTCAACCAGAATACCGGCACGCCGCCCAGCGCGCTCCCCAGCGCCAGACCGATGTATGGCATCAGCATCACTGTTCCGAGTTTGGCCCCAAAAGGCAGCGCCCGTTGCTGCACAAAGTAGGTGGCAAGCCAAGTGGAATAAAAGTAATAGCATGGATTTCCAAACGAAGACGCCACAATGAGTCCCCAAAACCGCGGCGACGAAATGATCTCGCGCCAGGTCGTAAGCGAAGCCATATCTTCGGAAGCGACAGGATCCCCTTTCTCCGGATGAGCGGATTCCCGAGCTAGCGCAGGCAGATCGTGTGTCAAGGCGAGCCACACTAGTATCCATACTCCACCCAGCGCTCCGATGCTGACAAACGCGGCTCGCCAGCCCGATCGCATCGACAAATAAACGACTAGCGGCGGAGTGACGATCGCTCCGAGACTCGCGCCGCTGTTGAAGAAGCCGTTCGCGACGGACCGCTTCTCGGGCGGCATCACGCGCGCCACCGTCCGCAGGGCCGCCGGCCAGTTCGCCGCCTCCCCCGCCCCCAACAATAAGCGGCATCCGAAAAGCCCGCTGAAATTCGTAACAACGCCCGTCAGCGCTCCAGCGGCAGACCATACAAGCACGCTCACGGCGTATCCGAAGCGAACGCTGACGCGATCCAGAATCCATCCCGTCACGGCCATCATCAGTCCGTAGGAATAAAAGAATGCCGAAAAAAGTATTCCGATGTGAGAGTTATCCAGCGATAACTCGTGTTGAATCAGGGGAGCTGCCATCGACAGCGTTTGGCGGTCCATATAGTTAAGAACCGTTGCCAAAAACAGAACGCCGCAGATCGCCCACGCGCGCGGGCCGGCCGTTACTCTGGATCGGGTGGATCGCATTGTGCTTGGCACTGCTCGCTCGTCGTGCCGGGCGCTCTTACGCCGGCGGGCTGTTCTCTAGCGCTCGGCACGCGCCCACGAACTGAACGGACGTAATATAGCAGTTCCCTTGCAAAGATAACCACAATATCGTACTGTGTCAACAAGACGATGCAAGGCCACGCCGTAGTCTCCGGGAGCCTCTCCGAAAAGGCTTATATCGTAATTCGCAACAAGATATTGAAAGGCGAGTTTCCTCTCGGCGCCGCGTTGTCCCGGCGCAAACTGGCTACGGAACTCGACATGAGTTTCGTCCCCATTTCAGAAGCCATTCGCCGCTTGGAAGACGATGGGCTCGTCGAGAGCCGCCCCCGCGTCGGAACCCGCGTTCGGATTCCAACCGCGCAGGATGTTCGTGATAGTTACGTCATTCGAGAGGCGCTTGAAACTCAATCCGCGCGCATGTTCTGTGAAAAAGCCAGCCGGGGCGAAAGGAAAGAGCTTCGCACCATGACCGCTCGGCTGGAGAACATGATTGAGGTCTCGGAAGGCAAGCACTACGATGTCGAGCTCGAGTTCGCCATTCAGATGATGCACCTCCAATTCCATATGCGCATCGCCGAGTGCACGGGCTGTGTCCCACTCTATGAATTGCTCGAAAAAAATCATGTCTTGATCTTCAACTGGTTTTACGACGTTTCCGCCGGTTCGAAGATGGGTTCGGGACGGCATGAGACTCTCATGCGAGTGCTGACCGGCCACGACCCCGATGCCGCCGCTCTGGCCATGGGCCGCCACGTGCGAAGCGGTATGGAAGGGATTCAGGAGGCGATTGCGGCGCGCTTCGGCAAAGCCTTTTCCAGCTTGAAGCGGCTTCCCGACCGGCGCGAAACGGCGACGGATCTCCCCTGGCGGCTGCGATACGCGCGCTCGGCTGCTCCCGCCGGCACTCAAGCGAGCGATCTGGCCCAGAATAGCCGCTAATCCGCCGCTCTCCTTTTTTTCTTGACACCGCCGTTTCGACGGAGCAAAACTGTTATATCACATCAGACCAGTTAAGGGGTCGCGCTATGCCTCGCAAGTTGTTTGCATTCGTCTTCGCTGCTTCGGGAATTTGGCTGGCAACTACCGCCTTCTGCCAGGATCCCCGCGGAACAGTTCGGGGAACGGTTACGGATGCCTCGGGCGCCGTGATACCCGGCGCCAACGTGTCGGTTACTAAGTCCGACACCGGCGTCGCCGTAAAAGGCGCCACAAACGACACAGGACAATTTAGTATTCCGTTCCTGACTCCAGGCGTCTATCGCATCACGGTAGACAAGGCTGGCTTCAAAACCTACTCGCAACCGAATGTTGAATTGCGGGTGAGCGAATCGATTGATCTGCCAATCCACATGGAAGTGGGCAGTGCTTCCGAACGGGTAGAGGTGCACGCGGGAACTCCCATCTTAGAAACCGACACAAGCACGCCCGGCCAGGTCATCGATGAGCGCCGCTTACTCGATATCCCCCAGAAAGGTGGAGACGCATACGATCTTGTCAAGCTAACTCCGGGCGTCGTCAACATGACAACCCTCAGAACTCTCAAGCCCGATTCCCCGGAAGGCACTTCATCCATCTCCGTTGATGGCACTCCGCAGGATTCGGTCCAGTGGCAGATAGACGGCTTGGATGACACTGTCAACGACGAGAACAAGGGATATTCTCGTATCGCTTACATTCCTCCGTCGGACGCCATCACGCAGCTTAAGTTGCAAGCCAATCCCTACGACGCGAGCGCCGGCCACGTATTGGGCCCGGTCGTAAGTGCCACTACTAAGAGCGGGACAAACGATTTTCATGGAACCACATACTACTGGTTCAAGAACAGCGCGTTAGATGCGAATGACTTTTTCGTAAACAAAGCAGGTCAAACGAAGCCGGTTTATCAGGATCACCGGTATGGCGTTACTTTCGGCGGCCCGATAACCATCCCGCATGTCTACCACGGACGTGATAAAACATTCTTCTTCTTCGCTTGGGAGGAAAACCGCTACACTTCACCCGCGACTACCGCAGGCCAGACTAGCACTGTGCCCACTGCCGCGGAGCGCACCGGCGATTTTTCGGCATTGCTGAAGCTCGGCCCTCAATATCAGATCTATAATCCGTTTACGACGGTACCTGTTGCAAACGGAAGATATCAGCGTGCGCCGATTTCTGGCAACCTCATACCGCCTGGTTTGCTCAATCCGGTAGGTTTAAAGCTCGCTTCACTTTATCCGCTGCCGAATCAGCCCGGAACAATTGACGGCCAGAACAACTACTTTTATCCGGACGTTCGGCGGCAGCAATCGGATTCGTTCATGGGTCGCCTCGATCACTCGTTCAACGAGAACAATCGGTTGTTCTTGCGGATGAACCACTATCACTATCATATTCCGAAAAACGCGCTCGGAATTCCCGCAAGCATCTTCACGCAAGATCAGATCAACCAGGGTGCAGTGCTTGACGATGTCTGGGTGCTTAGCCCGACTCTCGTGCTAAATCTGCGCTATGGAATGACGGCCGCCGAATTCCCCGAAAAGCGCGCCACCGAGGGCACCAATCTCACTTCGCTCGGCTTTTCCCCTGCTTTGGCCAGTCTTGTCGACCCATCCCTATCTACTATTCCTCGCGTGACAGTTAGTCCCTTCGGAACCCTATCAAACTGGTCAAGCGGAGATGGCACTAATACCTACGTCTCGCACGATTGGGTCGCCGATGCAACGAAACTGAAGGGGGCACACAGTCTGCGGTTCGGCGCTGACGCCCGTCTTCTGCGAAGCTTCGGGAATCGATATCAGGCGGCTATTTCACCCGATTTGAGCTTTTCGACAACTTACACTCAAGGTCCGCTCGATAATTCGAGCTCTGCCCCCGTGGGCCAGCAGCTTGCTGCCATGCTCATGGGTATCCCGGGCGGCAGCATGACGACACCATACACGAATAGTTATGCGTTGCAGAACACCTATTTAGGTTTGTATATTCAGGATGATTACAAGATCACGCGCACGCTAACGTTGAATCTCGGGCTGCGCTACGAAATAGAGAGCCCAGCCATCGAACGCTACAACCGGCTCGACGCCGGCTTCGACTCTACCTCTCCTAATGCGCTCACCGCCCAGGCGATTGCGAACTTTTCCAAGAACCCTGTACCTGGTGTTACGAGCTTTTCACCGGCAGGCGGCTTGACCTTTGTAAATCAAAATGACCGAAGCCCTTATCACACAACCAAGGAATTTCTCCCGCGGATTGGCATGGCCTGGCAAATTACGCCCAAGACAGTGCTGCGGTCCGGATATGGGATCTATTTTGCCTCTTTAGGCGTGGCGACGTTTAGCCCCTTCCAGACTGGATTTACGCAGACAACTCCGATTCAGGCGTCGCTCAACAATGGCGTCAGCTACGTGGCAAACCTCACCGATCCCTTTCCCAGCGGTCTGATTCCGCCCTCGGGCGCAGCCGGTGGCATTAACACTGGCTTCGATCAGTCCATCTCTTTCTACAACCCGAACATGAAACCTCCCTATTCACAGAGGTGGTCATTTGGATTTGAACGCTACCTTCCTGGTCAGTTCGTGCTGGACGCAAACTACATCGGAAATCGTGTTACGAATCTTGGTGTCATTCAGTCCATTAACAACACGCCGGCGCAGTATCTCAGTACGTCACCCGTTCGCGACCAGAACACAATTAACTACCTGACCGCGCAGTTTCCGGATCCCTTTTTTGGTTTGAATCCGCTCTTCCCGGCTACGCTTTCGCGGGGTACCTTGCTGGAACCCTTCCCGCAGTTCCTTACGCTTACAGTTCCAGAGCCGGTCGGCTACTCCTGGTATCACGCCTTGCAGGTTCGCCTTGAAAAGAGGTTTTCACAAGGATACACTCTCCAGGCTTCTTATACCCACTCAAAGTACATGCAGGCGAGCGAGTTTCTTAACCCGACCGACACGACTCCGTATCGGACGATATCTGACATGGACCGCCCCAACATCTTCGCGCTTAGTGCTCTCTGGGAACTTCCCATTGGCCGAGGCCGCCACTTCCTGAGTCAGCTCCCAGGCCCGGTGAACGCGGTCATTGGAAACTGGCAGCTAAACGCCGACGAAGTTCATCAGTCGGGCGCGCCCTTGAGTTGGGGAAACATCATCTTTAACGGAGACATTCACAACATCCCTTTGCCCGCGGATCAGCAAAGCGCAGATCAATGGTTCAATACCCGTGCGGGCTTCAATACAGTCTCGTCGCAGCAGTTAGCCAACAATATAAGGACATTCCCGCTGCGTTTCGGCGGTATCCGAGCAGAAGGGCAGACGATATGGAACTTGTCGCTTATGAGAAATTACCATATTGTGGAGCGGCTTAGCGCGCAATTCCGGGCCGAGGTTTACAACGTGGCTAATCACCCGGTTTTCGCGGCACCCAACACTACTCCGACAAGCTCGGCCTTCGGCACTATAACCAGTGACGTCTCAGAGCCCAGAGAATGGCAGTTCGCTCTGAAGTTTGTGTTTTGACATCTCAGCCCAGCCGATACGGCGAGGTTAGTATTCGGGAAATGACTCGGGCCGATATTCCCGGTGCTTTGCGCCTTTGCCGGCTCAGCCGATGGAATCAGGTCGAAGAGGATTGGTCGCTGTTTATGGACCTGAGCCCGAACGGTTGCCGGGTAGCGGAAAAGAACGGCGTTATTGTTGGCACCGTCGCTACAGTTACTTATCAGGACCGTTTTAGTTGGATTGCCATGATGCTGGTTCACCCGAGCGAGCGCCGGAACGGCATTGGACGGCGGCTCGTGCGCGAAGGTCTCGCGGTCTTGAGCAGTTGTGCTTCGATCCGGCTTGACGCCACACCCGCCGGTCGCCAGCTTTATGGCCTGGAAGGATTCAACGATGAATACGCGCTAGCCCGCATGACGTTCGATCCAAAATCTGGTTTCTCGGAGATGCCGCCCCGCCATGTACGAGTCATGACCGAACCGGACTTCTCGGCCGTACTCCAACTCGATTGCGAAGTCTTTGGGGCGAATCGCGAGCCCCTCCTTCGTAACTTATTTCAGCGCGCTCCGTATTACGCTTTAGTCTCTGTGAAAACAGGCGTCGAAGGCTACTGCTTCGGGCGCCCAGGTTACTTATGTGAGCATATAGGCCCTGTCGTCGCGCTGCGCGAAGAAACAGCGCGCGATCTGGTGTCGTGCTGTTTGGCAAAGAGTGGCAGCCGGTCTCTTCTTATTGACGCTCCGTCGCACAGCTCGTGGTCTGAGTGGCTGAGCTCGCAGGGTTTTGTCGAGTCACGCTCATTCATGCGAATGTATCGAGGCGCTAATCCCTATCCGGGGCGCGCTGAATATCTGTTCGGCATCATGGGACCGGAGTTCGGGTGATCGTAGACCTGGAACAACGGCTTTCGGAGCCGAGCGAGGCCGATCGCGCGTTCATCCGTCATTTGCAAGGTGACATTATCATCCTGGGCGCCGGGGGTAAGATGGGCCCTTCCCTCGCGAAACTCACAAAACGAGCGCTCGACAGCTCAGGTCGCAAAAATCAGGTCATCGCTGTCTCGCGATTTACTTCGGATGCTGCGCGGCGCGATCTCCAATCCTGCGGCGTAAGCGTGTTGTCGCGTGACTTGCTTCAGCCGGAGGAAGTGGACCAACTGCCCCCGGCCGAAAACGTGATCTTTATGGCGGGCCGGAAGTTTGGATCTACGGGGCGTCCGGATCTTACGTGGGCCATGAACGCGATGGTGCCTGCCATGTGCGCTTACCGCTACCGGCAAAGCCGTATTGTGGCCTTCTCAACCGGAAATGTGTACGGTCTGCGGGATGTAGGTTCCCGTGGCTCCGTCGAAAGCGACGAGCCGGCAGCCGCCGGTGAGTATGCCCAATCCTGCCTGGCGCGGGAACGTATTTTCCAATATCATTCGAACACCTATGGCACGCCTTGTGTGATTTTTCGGCTGAATTACGCCGTGGATCTGCGCTATGGCGTCCTTGTGGACATCGCCCGTAAGGTCTTTACGGGCGAGCAGGTAAGCTTAACTGTTCCAGCATTCAACGCCATCTGGCAGCGAGATGCAAATTCGTATGCGCTCCGGGCGTTAAGCTTATGTGAGTCGCCGCCGCGAATCCTGAATGTTACCGGTCCGGAAACGATCCGGGTTCGAGACGTCGCGCTATGGTTTGCCGGGCGGTTCCATCGTCCGTGCCGCTTCGAAAACGATGAAGGGAACAGCGCTCTTCTAAGCGATGCATCCGCCTGTTACTCACTGCTTGGCCCGCCGTCTGTGCCTCTTTCCGGGTTGAAAGAATTAGTCGCTGATTGGATATCGCACGGTGGCGACATACTCGATAAGCCTACTCACTTTGAGGTCGTTGATGGCAGATATTAGCCAACCATTTTCATAATGGCAAACCTCGACTCTGAGCTCAGCGGCATTCTCCATCGTGGCGTCGTAATTCCGGCACACCCGCTCGCCTTGAACCAGCATCGCAAGCTCGATGAGCGCCATCAACGCGCCCTGACCCGTTATTACTGCGATGCCGGCGCTGGCGGGATCGCAGTGGGTGTACACACCACCCAGTTCAGCATCCGCGATCCCCGAATCGGTTTATATGAGCCGGTGCTCCGCCTGGCGGTTTCCGCGGCATTCGATTTTGAAACCGGGACCGGAGCCAGAATCGTCAAGGTGGCCGGCATTTGCGGAAATTCAGCGCAGGCTGTGCATGAGGCGGAGTTTGCGCGCGAGCTCGGCTATGACATCGGCCTCCTGAGTCTCGCGGCAATGGCGGATGCGCCCGACCGTGAGTTCATCCAGCACTGTCAAACCGTCGGCAAAGTAATCCCGCTATTCGGGTTTTATCTGCAGCCGGCCGTTGGCGGACGTGCGCTTAGTTATGATTTCTGGCGGAGTTTCTGCGAGATCGAGGCTGTCGCCGCCATCAAGGTTGCCCCGTTCAATCGATATCAGACTCTGGATGTGATTCGCGCTGTAGCGGCGAGTAAACGCCGCGACATCGCCCTCTACACCGGAAACGATGACAACATCGTTGCAGACCTGCTGACCGAATTTCATATCAACGGCGCGTCTCTTCATTTTTCGGGAGGGCTGCTCGGTCATTGGGCCGTGTGGACAAAGCGTGCCGTCGAGTTACTGGATGAGATTCGGCAGTGTCGCGCCAAAAAGCGCCACCACGCCTTAAGCTTGCTGGCGCGGTCCGCTCCGATAACCGAGGCCAACGCTGCGTTGTTTGATGCCCGGAACCAATTCAAGGGCTGTATCGCGGGATTGCATGAGATTCTTCGCCGGCAGGGGCTTCTGCCCGGACGTTGGTGCCTCGACCCGGCCGAGGATCTCTCGCCTGGACAGCTCGAGGAGATAGATCGCGTATGCTCCATTTACCCGGAGCTCGGCGATGACGAATTTGTACTCGCTAACCTCGATCGTTGGTTGAAGTAGGAGATAGCATGAACACCACGCGTTGTGTAAAGCTCAGCCTTTTGGCGGCTTTCCTTTTGATGGGGGCCGGGCGCCCTGCGCTCACAGCACGGATGCGAGGGACATTCCAAGCAACACGATCAACCTCGCAGACCCCGGTTCCGGCTGAGCGGCCGCCCTTGTTTTTTCGAGAAGACTGGAAGGAAACCCCAGCAGTGACACCCGTGTCACAAAGCGATGTGAGCAATGCGGATCTCCTCATTGGGCTTTACGGAGCTGGCAGAGGCAAAATTCGAAAAAGCCATCACGATCATCCGGCTGATGATCCCTTCTACGTTTGGAGCGGCCTTAGCGAAGGTAATTGGGCGATCACGCTTCGCAAGAAAGACTCCTATGTCGACCTCAGCGGCGCAGCGAAGCTCCGCTGGCGAACGAAGCAAAGCGGGCTTCGCCGGCTCCACGTTTTGCTAAAGCTTGACGGCGGCATGTGGCTCGTGAGCGATCAGGGCGTCGGCCCCATGTCGGACTGGGAAGAAAGTGAATGGGCGTTCGCTGATTTCCGCTGGCATGCCATCAACATCAATACCGTCGTCGAAACCAAAAGCGTGGATTCTCCAGATCTGCGCAAAGTCGACGAAATTGGCTGGACGGATCTAATGATCGGTGGCGGCACGCCTGCCAGTTCTCGCGTGGACTGGATTGAGGTGTATGGCTGGCCGGCAAAAAGACATTAGAGATGGGCCGGGCCGCCCGTGGTACGACGCCGCCTTCGCGCTTGCGTCCACGTCCATCGTTCGCGCGTGTGCCTTTTCGATGGTGGATCGCGGCGCTGCTGTTGGCCTCCACGATCATCAACTACATCGACAGGCAAACTCTCAGCGTGCTTGCGCCCTATCTGAAGATCGAATTCAGATGGACTAATTCCGATTTCGCTTGGGTGATTATTTCCTTTCGCCTCGCCTACACGATCTTTCAATTGATAGCCGGGCGCGTGCTGGATGCGCTCGGGACAAAACGCGGGCTGTCGCTCGCGGTTCTTTGGTACTCCATCGCCGCGATGGCCAGCTCGTTTGCAACCGGATTGAGAAGCTTTGCCGCGTGCCGTTTTCTGCTGGGAGCCGGCGAAGGCGGCAACTGGCCCGGAGCAACCAAGGCTGTTGCCGAGTGGTTTCCGAAATCTGAGCGTGCCCTGGCTGTAGCCATGTTTGACAGCGGTTCGGCGGTTGGCGGCGCGATTGCGCCCGTCCTTGTGATCTGGCTGTATTCGACGTTCGGGACGTGGAGACCCGCGTTCGTCGTTACGGGCGTACTTGGGCTGCTCTGGCTTGTCGCCTGGCGTTTGGTTTACCGGGCTCCGGAGCCGAACGAGACTCCTGTTTTACCAACGCCTGCTCCCCGCATGTCCTGGATGTCTCTGCTCCGAAAACCCGCGACCTGGGGGATCGTTCTCGGGAAAGGTTTGACGGATCCGGTCTGGTTCTTTATTACGGATTGGTTTGCAATCTATCTGGTCGCGAGGGGCTTCAAACTGGAAAACACTTTGCTTGGTTTTTGGGTCCCCTTCATTGCGGCCGATCTGGGAAACTTCGCGGGCGGAGGGCTTTCGAGCTTTTGTATCAAGCGCGGCTGGCCTGTGTTAAAGGCCAGGAAACTTGTTATCGCCCTTGGGGGCTGCGGGATGCTGATGTTGATCCCGACCGTGGCCGTGACAAGCTTTCCCATTATCATCGCGCTGTTCGCGCTCGCTACTTTTTCCTATGCGGCATGGTCCACCATGGGGCTTACATTTCCGGCCGATCTTTTTCCGCCTGACTCTGTGGCCACTATCAGCGGTATGAGCGGAGCCGGAGCCGGCATCGGCACAATCATCTCCACCTTTTTGATTGGCAGAGTGACGGATCGCTATTCGTTCGCACCGGTTATCGTAGGTGCGAGTCTCGTTCCGCTTGTGGCCACTCTCCTTGTATTCGTATTGATCCGCCCTGTTCGGACCGAGCGTTAATGGGCTACCCTTATTGCGAAACCAGAACCAGTTGCCACTGCTGATTCGACGCGCCCAGGTATTGCCACTGCTGTATCAAAGCGCCATTGGATGTGGAGGCGCCCGTAACATCGAAGACTTTCCCAGAGAGCTTGTTTACAATTTCGTAATAACTGGCTCCGACGGGCACAAATTGCCATTGCTGATTGCTACCGCCGGTCTCGTCCGACTCTTCAATTTGGGCGCCGTTGGCAGTAGACGAGCCCGTCACATCAAGCACTTTTCCAGTCAGATTATTGACAATCAAGTTGTACCCGGCTCCTACTGGGACCAACTGCCACTGCTGCTGCGTCAAACCATTGGACGCCCATTGCTGGATGACGGTGCCGTTCGATGCTAAGCCGCCCGGAATGTCAAGCACAGCACCGCTTAGCCGGTTCACGATGTTGTAGTAAGTGACAGGCGCTAATTGCCATTGCTGATTCGTTCCCCCCAGATAGTCATACTGCTGGACGACCGTACCGCTTGACGTAGATTCGCCCGTGTCGTCTAACACTTTCCCGCTTAGTCGATTAACAAGCTTATAGAAGAAGACAGCGGAGCTGTCGTAAAGCGGAACAAGCTGCCACTGCTGATTACTTCCGCCCAAATAGTCCCATTCCTGGATCGTTGCACCAGCGGCAGTCGAAGCGCCCGTTACATCCAACACCTTGCCCGTGAGCTTGTTCAAAATGGCATAATAGCCGCCGCCGACCGGCATCAATTGCCACTGCTGCTGCCGGTTACCGTTCAGGGTGGATTGCTGGATCAAGGTTCCATTGCCGCTCGATCCTCCGGCCAGATCCAACCCGTCCCCGCTCAGCGCATTGATGACATTGTAAGTGCCGACGGGCACCAGCACCCACATCTGCTGGGCATCGCCGACGTAATCCCATTGCTGAATGGGCGCTCCGTTAAGAGCGGAGCCTCCGGTCACATCCAGCGCTTTACCGCTCGAGACGTTCACGATTTTGTAATGAACGTCATCTACTGGCGTCAGCTGCCATTGCTGGTTGCCGTCCCCAAGATAGTCCCACTGCTGGATAACGGCACCATTCGAGATAGACGCGCCGGTTACGTCTAAAACTTTGCCCGTAAGAGCGTTTGTAATCGCGTAGCGATCTGCTGCGATCGATGTAATTTGCCACTGTTGCTGCAACGTTCCATTAAGCGCATTCTGCTGAATCGCCGCTCCATCGGCGCTGGAGCCATTCGCGATGTCCAGGACCTTTCCCGTCCGGCTATTCACAATCTCAAATAGGCCTCTTAGCACGCCGGTGCCTGTTAGCGCAAATATTCTTGGCGAATCGGGATCGCTGGTATTAACAACCAAGACTGCCGAGCGGGTTCCCATCAGTTGCGGATTGAAAACTACGTGCACCGTGCAGCTCGCCCCGGGCGACAGAGTAGCGCCACAGTTGCTCACCTCCGCAAAGTCTTCCGGGTTGGCGCCTGATAAAACGATACTGCTGATACTGAGCACGCCGCTTGTCGAATTCGTGATCGAAATCTGCTGCGGAGAACTCATCCCGGTAACTTTCTGCTCGCCGAAAGTTCCGCCGGTCGCCTCCTGGATCCAACCGTTGACCAGATTCGCCACATTTATCGACCCGAGACCGGTCGCCAGGTCGTAACCCAAGCCGGCCTGATACAACCCGCTCGTCGTTCCGTAGCCGGCCTCCCCGGGAACCGCATTATTGCCGAGAGTAACATCGTTAAACACGCAGTTACTCAGTACCTGCGGCGCCGGAACGGCGGGATTGGAGGCATTACACTGGCTTGGGTTCTCCTGCGCCGCCAGCCCGTAAAGCCGGTAATCCGCCTGTCCTTGGCGCTCGCCGGTCCTCTGAACCACCAGGGCCATAATCCCCGCAAACGATGGCGTCGCGGCCGACGTTCCGCTGTACCCGCTGAACGAGATGCGGCCGCGGCTGTTCAGAGTGCAGGAAGCGTCGATACAAACCAAATATGCGTCGTGCCCCGCGGCGGTCAGGGAAACATCAGGAATATCGCGAGCGCCATCCGCCGGTATCCCAGGGACGCCGCTCTGCCACGATGGTTTTGGGAACAGCAAGCTGGCGCCTCCTCCCCCGGCCCACAATCCCGGAGTGTTTCCGGTCGTGCACGGATTGACGCCGCTCGAGGATGTGCAGCTTTCATTCCATACGTTTTCCGGAATGTAACCGGCAGCCGATTCGTCGGTTGAGCTGTTACTCACGTTCCAGTAAACGGAGTTGCCGTTCTCCATAAATTGCGTGCCACCCACCGCGATCGAGTAAGGCGTGGAGGCAAGAATGTTTACCGAGAGTGCGTGCGTGGCCGCCGCCTGCGCCGGGTCGTCGCACCCCGCGGCTCCCGAATCGCCCGCCGCCACCGTGTACGTGATGCCCTCGGCGCTCGCCTGCTGCGCCAACGAAGAATAGTAAGTTGCCTCCGCCGCTGTATAGTTGGCTTCACAGTCGCCGAAGCTCTCGGTCATCACGTCGCCAACATTGTTATCGACGATATACAACTCCGAGAGATCTACGCCATCGCTCACGTTTGTGCTCTTGGATACCACCAGCTTTACCGTCGCGCCGGGCGCCGTAGCTCCTGCCCACGAAGTGTCCAGAACCGCTTCGGCCTCCTCGCTACCTCCTGGATCCCCGGGATCGGTACCGTTCACGATCACCTGCGGAGGGTTCGCGGACAAGCCAAATGTGCTCCGGAAACTGACAATGTCCTGAAGGTTGATGTTGGTGCGCGCGACGACCGCAATGGTCGTTCCTGCTCCATTGATACCCGCCTGATACAGCGGGTTGATATTGTAGATCACCGCGTAATCCGCCGGCGATAACGCGTGCGCGCCACTCGATGCATTGAATTGGGGCCGCAACCCCGGCCCATAACTCGCTTCGAACGTCTGGCCCGATCGGATCAACTGGGCCTTTTTATTAAAGTTGTGCAGCGTTGCTACGCCGGCCACAACGGGAGCCAGAGCCGCCGGAATCTGGGGGTCGCTGGCATTCGCCCAATGCTCCTCCCCGTTCCAGGCAAACTGATGGATTTCAGTCCTAAAAGCCTCCCGAACCTGGCCGGCCGTTCCGGAGAACTCAATCACGTTCCTTCCGTTTGCAATGCGATCGATCACGAACCCGTGCGATTCGAGCCAAGCCTTCACGGTTTGAATGTCCTGGTCGGCCGCGCCGAACTGCTGCCCGAATTCCTGCGGCGTGAGCCAGCGGTGATATTGGGCAGACGAAGGGTCTTGCTGTTGCGCGAGCAGGCTCTCGAGCTGCGTCTCTTGATCGGCACTCCGATTCAAAACCAACAGCATCCGCTCCATGGGCAGGTCGACGGGCGCCGCGCCCCGATCGAATTCGCTGCGGGCCAGCCGGTGGGTATTTCCAGTGAGGGTTTCACGCTGCGCCTCGTTCACCCGGCGCGTGATTCGGGGAGCCTTCGATGTCTGTGCCACGGCGGGCCGGTAAGACAGGCTGACAACAGCAGCTAGAAAGAAGATAAAAGTCAAAAATCTCTGCATAAATCCGAATCGGCTCACGCCTGGCGCGAGAGGGGAACGTCAAGACTCTTTTCCGCCGAGACGTGTCAGATCATTCCAGGTTACAGTCGGAAGGTTTAAGATTTCCGAAGCGGAGTCCCTTTTTACCAAACGAACCGAATTACCAAACGAACCGAACCCAATTAAGTTGACAGGTGTCAGCAGTCGGCCTTCGGGTCCGCTGATGAGCGGTTTCTTGCGAAACGAAGCCAGATTACGGAACGAACCCAAATTACGGAACGAACCGGATCGGGGTTCCGGGCGATTACAGAACGAAGCTCCCGATTTTGCGAAGCGAACCCAATTGGGTGCGATTCGGCTACCGGGCGATGGTTTACGAAACGAACCCAATCGGGCGAAGAAACGGCGAGCGACGTGTTTGGAAAATTGAGCGCTTACGAGTTGAAGCCCTATACGGAACGAACCCGATTGAGCAAACGAAGCCAATTACGAACGAAGCCCGACGACCCTTTTTGCCTGACCGCCATTCGATTCTGCCGGTCAACGAGATCGTCCCGGAGGGGCATGTTCGCGTAAGATGTTCAAACAACACCGCAAAAAGCTGGGAACCGGCGTTGATGCCTGCGGATCTCATCGGCGAAGGTTCGCGAAGAAAACAGCCACACCGGATGCTACAAGAAGAAAACCGGGGACAGACAGCCATTTTAGGAAGGCCCGGGTAGATTTGTCGAGATCCAGTGCCACAAGTTTATCCTTTGTATTAAACCAATCGCTCACGAGAATGAGATCGCCAGCTGGAACTGTGCCCCGGCTCGTCCGCGCCAATTGCAAAATCAATTCGCTGCCAGGAGCCGCATGGAACCGCAGACTGCTCGATGCACAGGTGCTTGAGTAACCGTAAGGTCTTCCATAGGCTTGAAGCGGGATACCCCCGCGCGTGGGGTCGGTCACTTCGATCCGCACGGGCATTTCCGGAAGACAAAGAGCGGAATTTCGAGCAGCATCTACCGCGCTGATAAGCAACTCCGGCTCTCCCCATATTTTACGAATCTTCGTCCATTGGGCCGCGTTGGGGATCCTGAGCGTCACCGAGATCGGCCCCTGATTAATCCTGTCAAGCGGGATTCGTTTCAACGGCTGCAATGCAACACGCGCGTCATCGTCACTCAGGCGCTTCATGGAGCCCATAACCCAGAGGATTCCCGGAGCAAGGAGGAGCGTGCCAATAGCGCCGAGCCACAGCGGTAAACTTTTCCGGATCATTATGTGCCGTTCCTCTCAAAGCGCCGCTGGTATCTAGGTGAGCGGGTAGAGCCCCTCGGAAACGACGAACGGGCAGGGTGCTTTGATCCAGGAATTGCGAAACGAAGTCAGCGCCACTCTGGAAATTTTCGGGCCAGCACTCGGACTCTGATAGAGTGATCCGAGACGCGCGCAGGGCGCGTTCTGTCCGCGGAAAGGATGCCCGACTGGTCTATGCGCGAGAGCATGGATTCGATACCTGGGATGACCTCGTCCGGCGAGTGAACCTGCTCGCATCGACTTCGAGCGCGGAGGCCACAGAACCGTTTCTGGCGAGTTGAGTCAGGACGGCCCAATGAGCTGAGGTCGCGAGGTGTGTTTCATCTAATTGAGACCGAAGACTACGTATTCGCCGTGGATCGGATCGGTTGAGGCCGGGTGGCCGGGGATGCTGTGGGTGTGCGTTGTGGACCGGGCGGAGGCACATATGGCGATGTACTCGCGGCCGTCCAGTTCGTAGACGGCGGGCATTCCCTCGAGTCCGGCGTTGACTTCGAATTCCCAAAGCACCTTGCCGTTCCGAGTGTCAAGGGCGCGGAATTTACGGTCGCGCGTGCCGGCAAACAGGAGGCCACCCGCGGTGACGACCGGAGCCACTTTCGGGAAGTGACTGCCGGTGTTGCGAATTCCTCGAGCCGCAAGTTCCGGCACCTCGCCGAGCGGAAGCTGCCATTTTATGGTTCCCTGATTCAAATCGTATGCAGTGAGAGTTGTCCAGGGCGGCGCGATAGCAGGCAGGCCGCTGCTCGTGAACATGAAACCGAAAGAGCTTTTGTATCGGATTTTCTCCGGCGATTGCGGATTCGGTTCGGAACTCCCGCTCAGTTGCAGTTTGAGCATGGCCGGGAGGTCCTTTGAGACCACGAAAAGAGTTGCGGAATTCGGGTCGACAGCGGCGCCTCCGAAGTTTGCTCCTCCATTGTTGCCGGGCATTTCGACCGTGTCTTGCGTGCCGGGGGGCGTAAAGATTCCGTCGTTGCGGGCGTGCCGCATTCGCGCGATGAGTTGTTCCCGTTCGGACGGATCCGTAATGTACGGGTTCAGGTCTTCTTCGGTGAAAGACTGCCGGGCGAACGGCGGGGGTTGGAGAGGAAAGGGCTGGGTGGGAGAAGTTTCCTCGCCGGGCATATCGGATTTCGGCACGGGGCGTTCTTCAATGGGCCAGAGCGATTTACCTGTTTGACGTTCGAAAACCCACACGAATCCTTCTTTATTTACCTGGATAACCGCGTCGATCTTTTGACCATGGCGGGTGACAGTCAAGAGCTTGGGGGCCGTCGCGTTGTCATAGTCCCAGAGGTCGTGGTGAACCATTTGAAAATGCCAGAGGCGCCGACCGGTGCGCGCGTCCAGAGCTAACAGGCAATCTCCAAAAAGATTCGCTCCTTTGCGGTTTGCACCGTAGAAGTTATATTTGGGGCTGGCCGTGGGGACAAAGACGATCCCGCGTTTCTGATCGACGCTGAGTTCGCTCCAGGCGTTCGCACCGCCAACAGTTTTCCAAGCTTCGGGCGGCCAGGTTTCGTAACCATATTCGCCGGGGCGCGGGATTGTATGGAAAGTCCAGACAAGTTTGCCCGTACGTGTGTCGTAGGCGCGCACGTCGCCCGGTCCGGAATTGTATTCCTCGTTGGTTGCCGAACCGAGGATCAGAAGATCTTCGAAGATTTTCCCGGGGGTCGTCGATTGGACGAGAGTCAGTTTTTCGGGGTCGCGGCCGAGTCCCTGACGGAGATCGACTTCGCCATCTTTTCCAAAGTTGACGATGCGTTTGCCCGTTTTCGCGTCGATGGCTTGGAGGATGTTGTTGCAGGCGAACAGCAGTCGCCGTTCGGTTCCGTCGCGGCTTTCCCAATAATTGATTCCGCGTTTGGGAATGAGGGTGGTATTCGGGCTGGTCTCGTGCACCCAGAGTTCCTTCCCGGTTCTTGCATCCAGCGCCACGATTGAATTGTTCTTTGCCAGTACGTACATCGTGCCGTGTACGACGATGGGGTTGAACAGGTACTCGCGGGAATCGCCGGTTGCATAGCGCCAGACGATATGGAGTTGCCCGACGTTGTCGCGGTTGATTTGAGAGAGGTCAGAGAACTGGGAAGAATCAGGACTCCCGCCGTACTCGGCCCATGAAGTTTTCGAGGCCGCCGAGGCGATAGCAGTGACGACGGAGAGAAGGATTAGAAGTTTGCGATGGGGCAAGTGTTGAGGATATACCGGCAGTTAAAGAAGCCCGCGGATCGTGCAGCCACGGTCGCCTTCTTCGATTCCGGCTGTGAACTTGTATCTTTTCATTCTTTAAGACGCGCCAGGCGTTCGCCGGCGGCTTCGAGGGTCTCGAGCTTTTTGGCGAAACAGAAGCGGATCAGTTGACACCCGTCCTCCGGATTGGAGAGAAAGCTTGATCCTGGCACGGATCCAACTCCAATATTTTCAACCAAGTGCCGGCAAAAGCTCACGTCATCGGTGAAGCCGAAAGCCGAGATATCGCACAGGATGTAGTAAGCCCCCTTCGGCACATAGCAGCGAAACCCGGCGGCCTCCAGGATTCGAAGCAGCGTGTCTCGTTTCGTTTGGTAGTTTCGGGCTACTTCCCTGTAATAGGAGTCCGGCAGGTGGAGCGCCGTGACCCCGGCCTGCTGCAGGGGCGAAGCGGCGCCGACCGTCAGGAAATCGTGAACCTTGCGAATGGAAGCTGTCAGTTCGGGCGGCGCAATCACCCAACCGACGCGCCAACCTGTTACCGAAAACGTCTTACTGAGGCTATTCACTAGAACACAGCGGTCGCGAAGCCCGGGCAGGGTGATGGGCGGGATGTGGCGCTCGCCGTCGAAGACGATGTGCTCGTAGATCTCGTCGGTGATTAACAGGCAGTCGTACTCTTCGCATAAGCCGGCCAACAGCATTAGTTCGTTGCGCGAAAAAACGTGGCCGGTCGGATTGTTGGGTGAGTTGACGATCACCGCGCGCGTTTGTTTGGTAAACGCGGCACGCAGCTCGTCCGGATCGAAGGTCCAATCCGGCGGCCGAAGCGTCACATACCGGCAAACCGCCCCGCTGAGCTGCGAATCCGGCCAATAGTTTTCGTAAAACGGTTCAAAAACGACCACCTCGTCTCCGGGATTGAGGAGCGCGAGAAGGCTCGCGATCATTCCCTCGGTTGCGCCGCAACACACCGTCAATTCGCGCTCCGGATCTATTTCAAGAGCATAGAAACGTCGATAGTAGTCACGGATGGCATCGCGGAACGGCTTAGCACCCCATGTTATGGAGTACTGATTAACGTCTTCCGCGATGGCCCTTTGAGCAGCCGCTTTCAATTCAGCGGGCGCGGCAAAATCCGGGAATCCTTGCGCCAGATTCACGGCGCCATGTTTGAGTGACAGCCGCGTCATTTCGCGAATCACCGATTCTTTGAATTCGGCGACACGGGCACTCTGGAACCGGCGGCGCGAAACAGTTGTCATGCTGCGATTTTAGCGGGAGGCACGGTTTGGCCCTCGCACTGAAAAGTCCGTTCAAGACCACCGCACTCGGAAATTCATTTGCTCCAGGAGGTTAATAAAACGCGGCTCCGAGCCAAGAGCATCATAGATCGGATCTGCTTTGAGGTAAATCATCAAATACGATCGCTCTTCAAAGCCTTTCTCGAGTTGGGTTAAGGCCTTGCTTTTCTCGTCAAGCCCGAGAGAACTCAACACCAGCTGCGGCGCCGGGATGTAACGAGTGGCCGCAAGCTCCTCCACTTGCTTTCGAATAGCCTGAGCCTCGGCCCTCTGTCCCGCTCGCGCATACGCATAGGCGAGTGCAGTATTAGCGCCAGGCACTCCTGAAAGACGCACCGCCGTCTCAAAGGCAGCGATGGCTTCCTGATATCTTCCGGCCAGGGCGTAGGCCTTGCCCAAGTTGTAATGTGCGGGATAGAAATTCGGCTCGCGTTGCAGTACGCCTTCCAGATTTTGAATAGCTGAAGAGTACTGCCGTGTGAAGTAATACGGATCGGCGGCATTCATGGCGATCGTGAGCGAAAGCGGATCTAATTCCTGCGCTATCTTCTGCTCGGCGGCCGCTTCATGGAAACGCTGCATCGCGTTCAGGTAAGCCGCATACCAATTGTGAGCGGGCGCATAGTTTGGTCTCAGCTCAATGGCACGGCGAAACTCGTGCTCGGCTTCAGGCCAGTTCCATTCGTACCAAAAGCGGACCAGCGCCATGGAAGCGTGCGCTTCGCCCAGGAGGTCGTCGATTTCCAGCGCCCGCGTAGCCGCTGACTTGGCCCTAGGACTCGCTTCGCGCGGTGGCAGCGCGCCGTACCAGGCCAGCCGCCCGTAGCAATCCGCTATCCCTGAATACGCCAGTGCGTAATTCGGATATTCCTGCGCCGCCTTCTCAAACCACTCGATCGCCGTCTTTGCGTCCCGATCGGTGCCCCGATTCCAAAAGAACCGGCCTCGCAGATAAGCCTCGTAAGCCTCAGGCGAGATGAGCCGGCCGTGCGTGCTCTCTTTTGGCAGCAGCTCAAGAGCCAAGGTAGCGGCCACGCGCTGAGCCACCTCATGCTGAACCTGAAGCAGGTCAGAAAGTTCGCGATTGTAGCTCTCAGCCCACAAGTGCGTTTGATCTCGTACTTGGATAAGCTGCGCCGTGATGCGGGCGCGGTTGTCTGCTCTGCGTACGCTCCCTTCGAGGATATACTCCACTTCGAGGTCTCTCCCGATCTCGTCGATGCGCTTCGCAGTACGCTTGTACTGCATCGAGGAGGTGCGCGCAATGACCCCCAAGCGGCTCGGATTGAGTCGACCCAGCTCGGAGATCATCTCTTCGGTAAGTCCATCGCTGAAAAAATCCTGCTCGGGATCCCCGTTTAGATTCTCGAATGGGAGAATTGCCAAACGCACACGGCTGCCGACGTGGGAAACACCTGCTGAGGACGATTCCGCTGTACCAAGCGGCACGATGAGACGATACCCACGTTTTGCAATCGTCTCAATAAACCGCGGAGTTTTCGCCGAGTCGCTTAGCACATCGCGCAATCTATTAATGGCTTTGTTTAAGCCGTGATCGAAGTCAAAAGATGTCTGTCCGGGCCAGAGCCGACGCTGCAGTTCCTCCCGGCCCACGACTTCTCCCGGGCGTTCCAGCAGCATCGCCAAGATTTGAAATGCCTGTTCCGGCAAACGAATCTTGAGACCTTGCTTGCGTAACTCGCCAGTTTCCAGATCCGCCTCGAATGCACCGAACCGGGCGATTTTTAAGGTTTTCGGCATTGCCTATGCCGCACGAAATCTGTCGGGGACAGTATACGCCAGTTGGGATCACTCATGCGAACTCTTGAGAGTGCAAGTACATACGCGGGGATTTCGTTGGTACACAGGAAGGATTGGCCGGGAATGGGATAGAGAGCGTTTGGGTGCGAAGATTCAAGCCGGAGTGTGTATCCATGAACAAGATTCTGGTCCTGCATGATGACGAGAATGTCCGCAGCACGATCGGCACGATGCTGGAACAGGAAAACCTCAGCCCAATTTGGGCCAGCGATGTGGAAACCGTGCTGAATAGGGCCCGAACACAGAGCCCTCAACTTCTTCTTCTTGACTTGCCTATCCCCGGCATCAGTGGCACAGAGCTCTGTGCGCAACTGCGGAATTCAAAGATCCGAGCGCCCATTATCGTTCTGAGCCCAAGCGAGGATGAGGTGGATAGGATTTTAATACTCGAGCGGGGCGCGGACGATTGTATGGTGAAGCCGTTCAGCGTGCGTGAATTATTGGCCCGAATTCGCGCGGTGCTGCGCCGGACGGTATTGACTGGGGAGAGGACGATCCGCTTTGGCAATGTGGAGATCGAGCCCGAGCGCCGTGCAATCATGTGCCGGGGGAAGGAAGTGAAGGTCACTCCTTGCGAGTACAATCTGTTACTGTATTTCGTTCAAAATGCGGATCGCGCACTTACGCGAGATGCACTCTTGGCGTCGGTTTGGGGTTACGATGCATACCCGAACACTCGGACAGTGGATGCACACGTAGTCAAGCTGCGGAGTAAATTCGAGCCGGAGCCCACTGCACCCAGGCACTTTTTAACGATTCATGGCGTGGGGTACCGATTCCTAATGTAGTTTGACCTGGTTTATTCCGGCTTGTAAGGATTCACGCTCATCAACCGTGTCTGCCCGTTAAGGGGCAGCGGCTCGCGGGTCAGCTTGATTTCGACGAGGGTTGTGGTGAACGGGCAAAACAAAGCATCTTCCCCAGCGACAAGGTGCGAAATATTCAGTACGATAGCGGGCTGTTCGACAGGGGCGACTGCCGGTTCCATGTACCCCTGATAAGTAAGCAGCTCGGTGCCTGTGGAGGCCGTAAGCCTCATCCACAGCTCGCCTATTCCGTTTGCGGCATCCAGCGGAATACGCACATGAAAGCACCGAAAGCTCTGGTCCGCAGCATAGGCGTGGACGTCGAGATCGAATTCAGAAACTTCGGCCGCCGCCAAGCTCGCCTCGCCCAACCCTCTCGGATCCGTCCTGAAAAGATCAACCACATAATCGGAGACCGGCTCTCCGTATTCGTCGATTACGTGAATAACGAACTGTTGCCAGCCACCGTGCGGCCCCAGTTTGTCCTGCTTCATCTTTTCGAGAGCGGGAGCGTTCCAAAGCTTGGCCTGATTTAGCCAATCCGCATATTGACCGGCGGACGAGACGGCGAGAAACTTTGCGGCGAGATCGGCCAAATCGTCTTCGGGCTGCTGCAGCAATGTGGTGTGATTCTTTCCTTCGACGGCGAACATGGGAACGGACAGCCGCCCCTGCACCCATGGAATCACCTGCACTCTCTGTCCCGGCGTACCCGACTTCCTCAGATCCACGGTGATCTTGCGAGCGTTCAGTCCGCAACCGGCCCATCGAACGGTGCCATCCATGCCGGGTTTGTCAATTAATTCACGAATGCCCGTATAGGGCTGGTTACCGATGAAGATGGCCACATAGGGCGACTCGGGCCCGTTCGTGAAAAGGGGTGACTCGCACAGCAGGTCGCGATGCCCCAGATCCCAGGTGAACTTGCTTCCGAGCTCGAGCGCGTCGAGGACCATGTCTCCGGCATTCAGAAAATCGGGGCCAAACTGCTTATTGCCGCGTACAACAGCCGCGAGCCAACTGCGGCCCAGATGCGCGAGCGGCGATCCCCAGGTTGCAGGCGCGAGCCCGATCAAGTGCTTGAGGTATTTCGCGCGATCGCGGTTATTAGCGAGCCACGCTCGAATGACCAGCATGCCGGTGGAATGCACGACAGCATCGAATTCCTGATCCGGCGCCCAGCCCATATCGCTGGCGCCGCGGCCGAGGCCTTCCGCGATGTCCGGGATGGTGATCTCGTTATTTAGTGAGATGTAATTACAAATGTTGATGGCCGAGGCGTCTATTCCGCGGGCTTGAAGCTTGGCGGCCCAGGCCTGAAACGACGCGCCTTTATCGCTGTATCCGTGAATCAGAACGAGCTTGCGCCCAGGCATTCCGGTTTGCTCTCCTAGCTGCTGACGGCGGCGGTCCGGTCCTTGGCATCTTCGGCGATGGCGTCGGCGGCCTTTTCGCTGATCATATACACGGCGGAAACGATGAAATAGCCTGGGATTTTTGGAAAGACAGAGGCGTCCACAACGCGCAGGCCCTTCACTCCCCGGACGCGGAAGCGGCTATCGAGAACGGCGGCGTCGTCGTTTTCGGTCCCGATCTTGTTGGTGCACGAAGCGTGATGGCCCCAAGCTTCATCCTGGATAAAGCGGCGCAGCTTTTCCGGAGTATCGAAGGCCGGGCCCGGCACCAGTTCCTCTTTCATCAGGCCGTGAGCGCTAAGCCGGCGGTTCATGTCGCGCACAAATTCGACGCCAGCGACGACCGCATCCAGATCCTCGCCGCCTGTGTCGTTGCCCTCGCCAAAGTAGTGAAATTCGATGCGCGGCATCTCCGTGGGATCGTTGGAGCGCAAAGTGACCCGGCCGGCGGTGTTGTTCGTGTGGGCTTTCAATATAGCCCACGTGAACCGGTCATGAAAGCGTTCGAAGGCCGTCGAATAACCGGGGACGTACCCTCTGAAATAACCAGGAAGCCCAAAGATATAAAGATCGGGGTCCTTCTTCGCCGGGTTGGAGCGTTTGATAACACCGATCAGGGCGCCGTTGGAAGCGTAAATGCCGCTTCCCTTCTCCCATTCCGCGAAGAAAGGATCGGACTGTCCTGAATTTGAAGGCGGCGCAAAGGTAGCTCCTTGCAGCAAGGCGAAGGGCCGCGAGAACTGCGAGACAACACCAACTTCGTAACGATCCTGCAAATTCGCGCCCACGCCAGGGACATTGGCGACCACAGGAATGCCGAGCCGCTCGAGATCGTCTTGCGGTCCCACACCGGAAAGCATCAGCAGTTGCGGGCTGTTAAAGGCCCCGCCACAGAGAATCACTTCGCGCGCGGCGCGCACCTGCCGCTTCGGAGCGGATGCCGCCTGTCCGTTCGCGGCGGGATCGGCTCTGTAGAGATGGCGGCCTTCGAGGAACTCCACGCCGATCGCTCGATTTCCCTCAAACAGTACGCGGGAGGCCAAAGCTCCGAGCTCGATTGTCAGATTGTTCGGATACTGCTTTTTGACGCGCAGCAGATACTCGCGCGGGCCGTTTCGCTTGCCATGCGATACAGCCAGCGGAGTAAAAGCCAAACCTTCGGGGCTTTGCGCCGCATTGCGCGAGTCATTGGGATCGAAGCGCGTTTCGACGCGCGCGAACGGGCTGCCGACACCTTCTCGCAGCGCTTCTCTGACCCCGTTTAAAAGCAAGGCGATCACTTCGGGATCTTTGAGGACCAGCCGCGGGTCTGTCTCGCTCGTCGTAAGCCAGCCATCGAAGCCGTGCCCATGTGACCAATCGCGCCAGTCTTCTCGTCCCCCCAGGATTTCAGCTATCGAAGAGAAGACGCCCCGGGCGTCATAGCCTACCGAACCGGGCCGAGACACGTAGGTGCAATTTTCCAGCCGCTCAAAGTAGCGGTGCATCTTTTCGGCTTGCCAACTGGTATCGCCGGTAATCCGCGCAATATGATCCCAATCGCTGTCCTGCGGGATGACGGTAATCATGGCGTTGTGCGCGGTGCAACCGCCCAGAGTACCGGCGCGAGGATACCAGACGCCATCCTTCGAGGCGACAAACTTCGAGTCACGTTGCTGCTGGGCGCCGCCGGTGTAATGGCGAACGAAATAATTCCAGGCGCATTCGCCGTATTCCGTCGAAAGCCCGTGAAAGATGGGCACTTCGTACATCATGCGTCCGGCATCACACTCCGAGCAGGGATCTCCACCGGCCTCGAGCAGCAGAACCTTAAAGCCGGATTTCGCGAGATTGGCAGCCAGCGGACCTCCGCCAGCTCCCGAGCCAACAACGATGTAATCAAAATCGGCGCCGTTCAAAAGCCCTCCCGATTCAGAATGTTTTCAAGAACTCAATCAAAGCGCGCTTGTCATCATCACTCAGCGGAGCTTCTTCCTTCAGGTAGCTGGTTCCGAAGTAGTGCCCGCGATTGACGACGAAATCCGGACACGTGCTCATATCGATAAGGGGCTGCGCGATATTGGCAAACGCCTGCCGCGCCTGTTCGTCACCGGCGCCCTGCGGCAAACTCTTCAGGTCGTGTTTGATCTTCAGCAACAACGCGAGCAGTTTCTTGTCATGTTCGAGGCGCTGCGCGGGATCGGTACTTTGAGAGACAAGCTCCAGATTGGCCAGCAGGTTGACAGGGGTCCCGGCCGGTATGGGCCCGATTTGAATGCCGCTCTGATCGAGAAGCCAGGGGAAGAAACGGTCACCCGGCTCGACAAGCGGCTGCAGAAAATCGGGCAAGTAGCCCTTCGGGAGGCGCAAGTAACTCGTCTGCGTCGTGCGGTCAACTACTCCGGCGAGCTTATCCGGCAGGGCACTGTCCTTTTCCCGTTTTTCCGGCCATAAGAGCTTTTCAATCGAATCCTGGAACGATTGGAGGCGCGCTTCGACCGATGGGCTCGGGTTGAATTTGCCGATCGCGTTATTCAGAAGCAGCGGCGCAGTGGACCAAAGGCTGATGAGGGAAGGAGGACGCGTGTAACCGCGGCCGCCCCCTGGCATAGCGAATTGTCTCGATTCGCCGGTGAAGGGGTTTTGAACCGTGATTGTGCCCACTGACGGCAGGTCTTTGTAGCTCTGCGAAGAGAAGTTGTCCCAAACGTTACCGGCCAACGCGTTGCGCGCGAGAGGGCTGCACGCGTTGGTTTGCAGCAGAGTTACCGGCACGCGCAAATCGGTGGATAGATAATTCTTGTCCAGAAAATCGCCGGCCATTACAATCTGCAGCATTTTGGTCTTGTACTCACTCGTTTTCGTCCATTCCCAATACTTGTTCCAGCAGTCGAGATAATTCGGACCCGCGCACCCGCCCGGGTCGAGTCCCGCCGCGGGCGTGGGAGCCTTGCTCGAATGGCAGCGCGCACAGTAGTTGGCGAAGGCCACCTTTCCACGCCTCAATTGCGCGTTGTTCCTGGTCAGGTGTGCGTCACCTCCGGGAGCATCCTTAAGGCGATGCGGATCTGTCGTTTTCAGGAAAAAGAGCGCCAGATCGGCCGTTTGCGCCTCCGTGGCTTCCCAATAAGCGGAGTTTTTGCGGGCCGTGGAGATTTCGATCGGAGTCTGGCGTTTGCCTCCCACTAGCGGGTTGAAATGCAGCATCCATTCTTCGCTAAACAGACCGATGTTCAGGAAGACCCGGTTCAGCGCTCCCAACGCACCTACTGAATCGGCGCCATCTTTGAGAACTCGGGGCGTCCAGACCGTATTCGGAGCTTGAAAGAAGGCTGTCAGCGGACCTTCTTTCACGTAGTCGTTGAGTTGCTTGTTGTTGAGACCGCCGCCCGCGAGTATTTCCTTACCCCAGCGCTTTGCGGTCTCGAGCCGGGGAGCCAGATAGTAAACCGCATTCATCGTGCGCGGATTGTTGATGTTGTCGGACGCGACTAACGATGTATCAATAGTGCCCGGCCGGGATGTATGGAATAGCTGAAACGCAAAACTGCTCGCATCGGCATCCCAGGCAAAAATGCGATCGATCCAGAAATACTGCGCGCCTACATTGGAGCTGAGATTTTCCCACTTAGGGTTCTCGGGATCTTGCGGCGGTTTTACGGGATTCGGACCCACATGACAAAAGCCGCACGACATGCCGACGCGATAAGGCCGGATAAGATCCTTTGAGAGATAGTAAGTGGGATCGTCATAATAACGTTTCGGATCCCATTTTTTGGCGGCCGCTTCGTCAAAATCGGGATTCGGGAACAGGCGCAACCCGACGATACCAGAGGCATAGCCGTAATAGGAGCCGGCAGGCATGTTTTTCCCACGCGCACCGATTTTTATGCCTTGATATTTGCTCTCGTTCTCAAACGGATCGGCGCCGCAATCCGAGCGGCGCTTATCCAGCCACAGGCCAAAGCGACTCTGATCGGGGCCGGTGGCCTTGTCAAAGCATGGCTCATTTACGAGGCCGAGATAAGTCCAACGCGTATCGCGGCTGAATTTCAGTTTCGGATAAGATGAAACTGTTTTCAGCAGGTCGAGGTTTCCGTAACTGGTAGTCGCAAGCTTATCCCAGAATCGATCGTTGCCGCCGGTCCAAACGATCCAGTTATTGCGGCCCTTCACTTCACCCAGCGTAAGATTGGCGCCGCTGTCCATGTCATGAAAATAGTCTTCGTCAGCGGCAGGCATCGAAGCAGCGCTGCGATTGACGCGCCGGGCTTCATCTTGAACCTGTCCGGAGTTTCCGGCTTCACGCTTGTTGCAACTTAGAACCGCTACTCCCAGTAAGGGTGCAAGAAGCGCTGCGGTCAGCAATAACTTAGGGGTCAATGTCACAGGGAGTTCCTTTCTTTGCGGACACTCACTTTGTTAAGAACGCGGATACTATGGCAGAGAGTTCAACCGCTGTATGATGCGATCGATGGCGGTGAAATAATCGAAGTCGCCCTTAAATCCGGGGCGGTCGATTTGCCATCCGATTTCCGAAACGTGATCGGCGGCCCAGGGCGGTTCGGTGAGGCCGTTGTGCCGGGCTGAGGCAAGAGTCACCATTCCGTCGTTTTGCACTTCATCGGGTGTTCGCCCAAGGTACTGAAGATAGGCGTGCGTGGGCTTCAGAAAAAAGTTGTACAAGCCGGTGCCCGCGTACGAGAAGTATCGGACGCCGGGTCGATCCGGATTTTGGGCGTTAAACGTCGCACAATACGGAGTCGTGAGGTTCGCCAAGGCGCCCACAGGCATACCCATGGCTTCCACTGCGGCCGTAATCGTTTCGTATAGGATGCGGGCGGAGATGTTCAGGGGGTCAGGCGGAGCGCTGATGAAATCCGCCACCGCGCTGCCGAGGTGGGGCGTCGAGATGGTTGAAAGAGACGCGATTCGACCGGACGACGCCAGACTCTGTACATCTTGCGAAACCAGGAAACGCGAATCCAGCCCACCCATACTGTGCGCAATGATATGCACCGGCCCGGTCGGGAACTTTTGCGTTATCTGAGCTGGCGAGCGCTTTAGCACGATCGGAGATCTGGCCGATGATGGGGACCGTTGGGAAAAGCGCATTGGGATACTTCGCCGGCCCGCCGCGGAAATAATCCTGCGAGCCAAGCATTTGGGGAGCCAGAAAGCCAGTCGAGAAAACCAGATTCATGAATCCATTGCCTCCTCCGGTGCGGGCACATGAGATAGATGCTGCAATTCACGGGCCGACGATTCGCATCCGGTTAAGCACACGGATGGGGCCGCGCCCATTCTTCGATTGGGCTGGATCTGTTAAAGGATGCTGGATTTGGAAGGGCGTGTCAAGGGGAGATGCATCAGGAGTTTCCTCAAAATTTCGGCCCCTCCCAGCCCAGGAGCAATTCCAACCGTAGACTCGGGGAGGATTTTTTGGGTGAGCCTGGGCTGGTTTGCGAGAGAAGTTTTTTGATTCCGTCGGCCAGATCCCACGCACGCGTGTGTGCGACCGGACCAGATCGATGCCAGCCAGCACTTCCGCGTTTTCACTCACGAATTCTTCCGCGTCGCACAACCGGTAGCCGGGATGCATTTCGCCCGTGCTGCCGTCGTGGACCGTTGCGAAATACTCCTGGGGACGGCTCCTGTGGTGGATTCGGTCCTTCGCAAAAACTCTTCTACCACGGTTTTCGCCCCCTGGACTTCACACTCCTCCTAACCGCTGAAACTCTTTTCCTTGCTCCACTCAAACCTCAGAATCTGAGGAAACTCCTGGACAATCGCAGCAAAAATAAACGGAGGGCCTACGGCTTAGCACAGTGCTTATTGAGAAAACGGAAAACGTCATCGGCCCACACGGCGGCACCAAAGTAGCCAAACGTATGGCCGTCCTCAGGAGAGTTGCCGTATGGGGGATAAACCCTCGCTTCGTATGTTTTGTGCGCTTCCTTCATCACTGCCGAAAGAGTTTTGGTCGGCGAAAGGTCATAATCGTTTGCGGCTTGAAAGAAGAAAATTGGCGCATTCGCATTTCGAACCGCACTACGCATAACCGATCGCAGTTCAGGCGCCAGTGCCCAGCTTTCGGCCCCAGCCGCCGAAGCAATCGCCGCACAGTAGTTGGCTCGTTCTGCACCGAAGACGGCCTCAATGCCACCAAAGGAGTTTCCGGCCACAGCAACACGACTAGCTCGAACAAAGGGCTGCTTTCGTAACCATCCTAGGGCGGCCAGCTGGTCGTTGAGGTGATCCGTCTCCAGCAAATGCACCATGACTGCGACGCCGGCCGATATGTCACCATCCTTTTTCGCCGCATTGATCTGAGTCCCAATGTAGGAACCTGCTGAGGCACTCAAATCTTGACCTCGGCGGTACGGCCCAAAGAATACCCATCCGCGGCTTACGAACACTGGACCGAGCGCGTCAAATGCCTCTTTGCTCAGCATGCCAGCGGCACTCCCGTGGTTATAAATGACTGCGGGAAACGGTCCTCTTCCTCCCGGCTTGTATAAAACTCCGTGAAGTGTAATGGCCCCGCTAGGAAACGTAACGATATCAGCCGCGCACAACCCCAAGGGCCAAACCAACAACAGCAGAATGAAAGGGGTTCGAGTCACCATTTCTTTATCGACTTTACGGCAACGCGTCCGAAGCGAGCACGCCGAAACATAGTCTCTTGCCGCCGAGCATTTGTCGATCTTCAACTGCACTATCTTCCACTGCACTATTAACTCCCCCCGTCCGATGACGTGCGACCCGGAAATTGTCTTACAGGGGATCGAATGCGAGGCGCACGTCAGAGTTTTTCAACAGCAAAGATCGTTTGCGCCACTCGCGGGTTAGCTGTGGTTTCTTTTTTCCTCCAGCCTGTATACATAGCCGTGCGAAGCGCCGTTTGCATCCATATAAGATCCTGCAGCGAGGTTCTTGTCATTCACACCAAGAAGCTGATTGAACGGTGTCACACCGGGCGCCGCAACGGGCTATTGGGATCCATCAATGTTGTTGTTGAGCGTTTGGAAGGTATAGCCCGTGTCCGCCTATTCGCCTTTCCAATCTCTGAGGCGACAACGCGCGAGGAATTCCCTCACAGGAGGTCAGATGAAGAATGATTTAGGAGTGCAGGACGGTGTTATGCGTGATGACGGCTTTTCGTGCGGGCCTTGGTCCTAGGCGCCGGCTTGGCGCGGTAAGGCGGGACATCGGGTACAGCTCCTGCATAGAGCCGGCGGTACACATCGGCGTTTCGAAGCACAATCTGGATGTAGCCGCGGGTCTCGTGGAACGGGACTGTTTCGATAAACTCGGCAGGCTCGCGGAACGGACCCCAGGTGCGCCAGAGATTAGCGCGGCCTGGACCCGCATTGTAGGAAGCGAGAGCAACTTCCTTCTGCCCTCCGTATTTCTCCAATAAGTCGTGAAAAAAATAAGTCCCGAGCTGCAGGTTGCGATCGGCTGCCAGAAGTTGAATGGCACTGAAACGGCGGACCCCGAAACGGCGGGACAGTTGGCGCCCCGTAGCGGGCAGTAATTGCATCAAGCCGTAAGCATTCGCGTGAGAGATAACCTTGACGTTGAATTCCGATTCCTGCCGGATGAGAGCGGCCACCAGAAACGGATCGAGACTTTGTGCCCGGCTATATTGCGCGATAGCTGCCCGGTAGGGAATGGGGAAGGCCAGTTGCCAGAACGGAACCGGAGCTTCGTCGAGCGGCATGAACAGATAGCCCGGCGCATACGCTTTGATGTAATGAATCGCCTGCTCCGGCGCATTACGGGCGGCGGCGAACTTGGCCAGCTCGTAAGCATAGACGTTGGTCTGATCTCCATCGTGATGAGCGCCGAATTTCAGCTCGCCCTCGGCGAAATCGCTCAGACCGGTGAGTTGCAGCAGTTGGGCGCGATTAATGCGGCTCTGCGCCGTGGCTCCTGGTGTAAAGCTCGGGAATTCGGGGCGGCGCGGCCACGCCACCGAGCGCAGGAAATCGACTGCCGCCGGACTGGGAGTGGCAGCACTTACGCCGGGATCTTGCAATCGCTCGCGAGCCACGACCGCAAAGTACGTATTCGGGAATCGCATCGCGAGCTCGTCGTAGCAGGCGCGAGCGGACGCCAAGTCGTTCCTGCGCTCGAACAGGCGGCCGAGAAAATAGAGAGCGTTATTTACATCCAGCGAGTCGGGGTATTGCTGAAGATGGCTGCGAAGGAGGTCATAGGCATCATCGCCATCGTGGCGATAACTTTCAAAAGCGACGCGCCAATGGCACCATGCGGAGCGCGGATCGTTGGGAAAGGTGGCGGCGCAAGCGCGATAGAGCGGGAGAAAAGTGCCGGAGTCATTGTCCACGCGCGCCTGATCGGCGACAAAGATCAAGGCGTCAAGCCGCCAGGCGGAAGCTGCATGCTGCTGCTCGAGTTGCGCGAGGAACGGCTGGACATCGGCGTGCCGGTCGGCCTTTCGGGCGCATCGAATCAGGTAACTCAGGCGTTCGGCATCGGCCTCGGGATCATCAACCTTCAACGCCGACAAATACTCAAAGGCAGTCTCGGCGTGATTAGCGAGAAAATCGGCTTCTCCCAAACGGACACGCGCCAAGTCGCGCTGCGCACCGTCCAGTTGAGGAATAGCGGCCGCCAGTTCGATTCGAGCCGCGGCCGGATTCCCGGCCGCGAACAATTTTTGCGCGCGACCCAGCATGGCGGGCGGCATGATCGGCGGATAGGCATCTCCGAGGCGCTGTTTAAGATCTACAAGCGCGTTTGCGGCATCGGTGGCTTCCCTGGCCGTTGGGTAATCGTAATACACGCGCTGATCGTATTCAGCGGCTTGCGGCAAATCGCCTGTGGCAGCGAAACAGCGGGCGAGAAGCAAATCAGCTACCGGCTGCGGAATGGTATCGAAATACTTCCTGATTATTTCGAGCGCCTGCTTGGGATTGTCGCCGTCCAGATCGGCCTTTACGACTAGCGCCGCCGCGGCTCCGACGAAAGGCGAAACGGGCTCCTGATTAAAAACGTGCGTGGCGGATTGCGCGACCTCAGCATAGTTTTTCAACTGGTACTCGGCTTGTGCCCGGATGTAGTGGGCATAATCGGCGAGCATGGGCGCTTTGCTCACCGCAGCGGTTGCGTACTGAACGGCAGCGGAGGAGTTACCTATGTCGAGCTGATGCTGCGCCACGGCAATCAAACCGGCGGCGCCGACCACCTTTGGATTCGGGACCTTCGGCGATTGGCGCGCGGGCGTGGTTTTCTTCCTGCCGCCGGTCACCGGAGCGGGCTGAAGAACGAGCGTGATTGCGGCGAGAAGAACAAGGGGCAGCGCGCAATGTCCTCCGGCGCGGAGAGAGGAGCGCCGCAGCTTACACCAACTGCCCCGGATAATCGGCTCCCAATTTGAGCTCATCGCCCTCGGCAGCCGTTCCCACAAGTTCGAGGTGAAGGTAGTCAATCATCGACGGAATCAACAGAAACTGTTTTCGGTAGGCGTCTCGCGCGGCGTCGATTTCGTTTTTCAGAAATAGGTAGAGGTTGGCTTGTTCTCGCCCTGCGCGACATGCCTCCGGCCGGAAGAGCTGCATGTTGGCCACGGCCGCACGGGAGAAGCGCTGCGCCCGCATGTGAAGGTTGCGCTGATCTTCGTTCAAATCCGCCCACGCCGGTAGAGCCGGTTTGCGCGATGCCGCACCGGTGTCTGTGGTTGCCCTATTTTCGTTCGAACTCACTGCGGACGAACTCTCTCCTATTTTGCCTTCTAGCTTGGATGTTGCCGCCGGCGCGGAAAGCTCTCTCGAAAGCGGGTATGCCCTTTCAATACGGGTTTGACGGGCGGTGTTCGATTGACGTTCGAGAACGGCAGACGCAATACCGGCGACAATCTCCAGGGCATTCAGATCCATCTCCTCCTGATCGACTGCAAACAGGACCGCCGCGACGCGCCCGGCGTTCAGGATCGGGATAAGATGTGCGCGCTTACCTGGCTCAGAAGAACTGAGCCCTTCGGGCACTTCAGCCGGAGTTCGCAACGCAATCACCGTGTCCTTGCCGTCAATGGCCGCCGCGAATGCGCCGGCGGAAGCAGCGGGGAACGAAAAATCCGGCGCGAGCTCGAGGTTGTGTTGGCCGCACAGCGTTAGCGCTCCCTTGTTCAGCGTGAAAATGGCGGCCTGTCGAACGAATCGCGATACGCCTTCGAGAACGGTTGAAACCCACTCCCGCTCCGTTTCATAGTTCCGCAAACGCCTGATAAGTTGATTCAAATCGTTGGTAATCTGGCGGCGAGCGGCTTGGGCAATTCGGGAGCCGGCTGCATCCAACTCGCGCTTGATTGTGTCCCACGCTTGATCAGGGCCGTGCATCTTGCACCTCGATTTTAGCGGAGAATGAAAAATCTACTCGCGCACTGCGTTCGGGAGCGCGCGCGGGACCCGGGAGGACGAAACGGCGGTGGGGGCCGCAGGTCCCAGAGCGCTCACAATGCGCCTGGTGCGGCCCTCGTGTTCCAGATCGAAGATAAGCTTGCCGTCGCTTTGGCTGGCCGCTTCCCCCTCCCAGGAGTCGTCGCCATCGGAAGCCTGAACATCCGAAAGACGCACATCGGGCCATCCATTCTCAAATGAAAAAGTGAAAGCACCGGAAAGCTTGCTGAAAGCATCCTCCGCCGAGAGGCTCAAATCCGTTCCCGAGAAGGTGCCGTCCGCGCGCAGATGCTGCAGACTCTCGAGACCGGTTCCGGAGCTCTCAAAATGCCCGTCTGCGTCCAAGAACCCGCCTCGCCAGGGATATCCCCTAACGCTGGCGCTGAAGCGGCACTGTGGTGAGTACGAAGCGATGCTGACGACGCCATGACCACGCAGCAAACCTTCCGGCATTTTCAGCTCCGCCGATGTGAACTGAAGATTCGTACCTTGCCAGGTGAAATGGAAGGATAGATGACCAAACGGAAGCTTGTGCATGGAAAAGCGGTCGATGACCAAGTCTCCTTCCAGATTGCGGGTGGCGAGCCATTGCGGCACGGCGCGACGGGTGAAGCGCAGGCGTGCGAGGAGCCCTTGCGCTTCGAGGGTAGGGGCGAGGAGGCTCTCGATGTCCATCAGATCGGCCGCGGGAAGCTCCAGGTGAACACGCTCAGGGCGCTTCGCGGCAGCGGCATAGCGATATGTTCCAGTAACAGCCTGTCGACCGACCACGGTTGAAAAGTGCGTAAGGTCAAGAGTGGAATCATCGAACACCGCTCGCCCCTCAGAATGGCGAAGAGGACTGGCAACGCCGGGAACGCGCAGTGTGGCGTTTGCAAACTGGAAATGGCCGGACCACGAAACGGGCGTCGCGCCATCGCGGCTGTAAACGAAGTGACCGGTGAGGTCGCCATCCTGCAGCATGTCGAGGGCAGATGGCGCACCGAACCAGGCGTCGATCGTAGATTTCAAGGTATCCGCCGGGAACTGATCCGCGCTAATGGAAGCCAGAGCCGCTTGTTTGAAAAGATAATAATCGCCTCCCACCTGCAATGTGCCGGCGCTCGTTTGGAGCGTAGCTGGATCAAAGTGAACGCGATCGGCGTAAACCGTGGCGCTGACAAGAGGCGCGTGCAGCGGCGGTACATTCGGCGCACTTGCGGCGACATCGGCAAGAGCCACCCCGCCACTAAGGCCCGCCGAACTTGAGTAACCGATGGCGCCAGAGAGTGAGCCGGCTGCAGTGAAGCGTTGCGGAACACTAAGTCCCATCCGCCTGGCAAGCGGTAGCACGCCTGGAAGAGGTGCTTTGTTGAGGCGCGCCAGAATAGACCAGTCCGGACGCCCCAGAAAGTTGTTTACGCGGATTTGCAGTCGAACGGGTGTGGAGTCGCCGGAGCGTAATGGAAGAGTTTCGAGATCCAGGCGATGATTGACGAGATTCACAGCGCCGTGATATCGGATTTGCCAATCTTCGCCACTCGAGGGCAGGAGATCCCAGCGGTGCACGTCATCCAGATGCAGTTCGCCGGAGACGCGCAACGCCGTGGCAGGGCCTTCTACTCGAGCGCGCGCGCTCACCGTTCCATGGACGCCCACATCGTGTCCTTGAAACAGGGTGGTCAGCTCACTGAGGTTACTGGGGTCAAGCACCACATCCGCTTCCATCTGATTTGCCTTGGGGCCAGCCGGGTTCACGTACCAATTCGCGGCCCCGCGCAGGTGCCCGAAACCATTACCGGCGCGGTCAGTCCTGGCGGGCGAGCCGGAGAACCGGACATAGAGTTTTCCAGAACGCTCGGGGTAAATCGCGAAATCGGAGTCTAAGAGATAGAGCGTCGTTTTTCGCGTTCCGAACTTGAAATCGATACGGGCATCGGTGACTTCGAAGGCGGGAAACAGGTTCAGAGGCGCTCGCCGGGGCGCGCCGAGACGCTGGGCAAGCTCCACAACGTTCCAGGAGCCGTCGCTACGTTTGACGAGATTCAGCGATGGCTCGACGAGATGGAGGCTGGAAAAGCGAATCCTTCCGAACAGCAGCTTGTCGATGCGCAGCCGGGCTTGGAGCGTAGGAACATAGGCAAAGGGCTCCAGACCGTAACGCGGATCTTCGCCAATCGTCACGTGTTCGAGGGAGAACCCCGGCCCGGAAAACAGAGTGAAATGCACCTCGTCGAAGCTGACCCGCCGCGCGAGGGCAGATTCGAGCGCCCTTTGGATGGGACCGCTAAAACGGGCCGCGTTGATCAGCGGCGCGAGTACTCCCGCGAGCAAAACAGTCGCGACAAAGAGCAATGCGGCGCGTATAAGCCGGCCAAACTTCGACGCCGGTTTACTTTTGGTGGCTATAGCGCTCAAAATATGTACCCTGCGTTCAGGGTCCGCGTGCCCTGATTATAGCGTTTCCAACATGTTTTGATGCGGCTGGCGCAGCCCGGCCCGGTATTCGCTTGCTACAATCCCGAGGATATGTTTAGCGGCATCGAGCATTTCGCCATCGCCTCTCCCAATCCGAAGCGTCTTTCCGAATGGTATGTCTCACAGCTCGATTTCGAGATGCTCTTCGAGTATGCCGGCAACTACTTCGTACAAGCGCGGAATGGCGGTCTCATTGAAATCATCCCATCGGAAGGTGAACGCACCGCAGCCGGAATGCGCAGCCCTGGCATGCGTCACATCGCGATCTCGGTGGACGATTTCGATGCGGCTTATCAGCAACTGCTCCGTCAAGGCGTGGCATTCGAAGGGCAACCGTACACGAACGAGGGGAACCGCCTGGTGTTCTTCAAGGATCCGGATGGAAACCTGATTCACCTCATCAGGCGGGACAAGCCCCTGAGGTAATTTTCGTCTCAGCGGCTAAGCGCCAGCGCTCGCCGAGCCGCAGGCGTGCTACAAAGAGCATTGCTTGCTGAAGCGAGTCTTTAGGGCATTTCAATATCCGGACTTCCGGCTGATGTGGATGGGCGCCTGTACGTCCACGATCGGCACGTGGATGCAGATTCTCGCCCAGAGCTGGTTGGTCTACGAACTTTCTCATTCGTCCATCTACTTGGGGTTAGATGCGTTTTTCGGACAGATTCCGATTTTCATGTTCTCCCTTTTCGGCGGGGTCTTCGCGGACCGCAAGAGCCGGCAGACTCTGTTGCTGATGTCTCAATTCGTGCAGATGTTTTGCGCGTTTCTGCTGGCGACTCTGGCGGCCACCAACGCGGTGCGAGTCTGGCATATCTGGTGTCTATCTTTCACGGTCGGGCTTGCGCAATCCTTCGGCGGGCCGGCCTACAGCGCCCTTATTCCGACATTGGTGAAGCGAGAAGATCTTCAGAATGCGATTGCGCTGAATTCGATTCAATTCAACCTGGCGCGCGTAGTGGGCCCGGCGCTGGGTGGTATCGCGCTGGCAAAGCTTAACGCGGCATGGTGTTTTTCCCTGAATGGGATCTCCTATGTGGCGGTGATCATTTCGCTCTTGATGATCCGCCCGCACTTTGTGCCTGAGAAAACGGGCGAGTCCGTGATTCAAAGCATGCGGCAAGGAATTGATTTCCTGCGCAAGCGAGACGGCATGACGGGCCTCGTGGCCTTGGCCTTTCTCGGCACGCTTCTTTCCTATCCCCTGATTACGTTTCTGCCGGTGATGGCGCGCGATGTGTTTCACGGCGGATCGAATACATTTACATTATTTCTGTGCCTGTCGGGCGCTGGGTCCGTCGGGGGGGCGCTGCTCGTGGCGGCCAGCCAAAGACAAATGGGCCATGCCAAGCAATCCCTGCTCGTAATGCTTATTCTCGGTTTTTTGATTACGGGTTTCGGGATATCGAGGGCTTTGTTCCTGAGCTCTATCTTTGTTTTCGCGGCGGGCGCGTCTCTGATGGTAGTTTTCGCGCTGAACTCTTCACTGGTACAGCTTCATGTCAGCGATGCCATGCGGGGACGTGTGATGAGCGTCTACAATGTAGCCTTCCGCGGAGGCATGCCGCTGGGCAGCGTTGTTTCGGGATTTCTGATTAAGCAGGCCTCGGCACCGGTCATCATGGCCGGTAATGGCCTGCTGCTGGTGGTGCTCGCTCTCTACTTCCTGCTGATTCAGCGCAAAGTTGCGGAGTTGTAGGCATAGCGGGCGCTCTCTTGGAGAGCAGTCGCTTCTAGAATGGAATTGATGTCAGGAGGATCATTTGAGAGGTAGAGACCGGGCTTTCATCGCCGTATGCGTATGTGCCGCGGCCATGTGGGCAGGAACAGCTACTCCAAACGAACTCACCGCTGCGCGGGACCGTCAGGATTTGGCAGCCATCGAGGGCATTATCGGGCGCTATGAGAAGTCGCTGCAGCAAGACCCGAATTCCCTCGAAGCCCTCTACAATTTGGCGCTTGCGAATTCGTATGGCGCCGAAGTGGCGATGGAGCTTCACGACAAGAAAAAGTCCGAGGCGTTTGCAGAAGCCGGACTGGCTCCAGCGCGGAAAGCGGTTGACCGCAATGGAGGCATTGCCGAATACCACCGCCTGTTGGGCGAGCTTTGCGGCCAGGTGATACCGGCTAACCCGATTTTCGGAGCGTTGAAATATGGGCAGTGCGCACGCGATGAGATCGGGAAAGCCATAGAGCTGGACGGCAAATTGGCGCTCGCTTATGTGAGCCGGGGCGTGGGCAGTTATTATCTGCCGCAATCGATGGGCGGCGGGATTGATCTCGCGCTGAAGGACTTCGATAAGGCAATCGCGATCAACCCAACACTTCCGGAGGCATACCTTTGGAAGGGCATAACGCTGCGCAAGGCGAACCGGAACGCCGATGCCCGAAGGGAGCTGGAACGCGCTCTTCAGCTGGATCCGAACCGGCTCTGGGCGAAGGAACAGTTGAGCAAGACGCCGGCGAGCTAGCGGACAGCCGGGCGGCGCTTGGTCAACACTCAATAGTGGCCTCCTCAATCAAGCCGCCGCGCGGAGCGTTGCCAGCCGTTTCTCACGCGGTGCGACGACTCCTGATCCTGCTGTTGGGAATCATCGCATTCACGTGGCTGGAATTCGAATTCTACCCCGGACATACATATTTGCAAGGCGACACACAGCTCTATGTGCCGATGTTAGAGCACTTGAATGCGCCCGGATATTTGTCGCGCGACTTAGTAGCTACTCACCCGGAACTGACATACACAATTTATGACGAAGTTACTTTGGCGTTGTGTGAAGCCGGGCGGCTCGACTTCCGAAAAGCGCTCCTTATCCAGCAAGCTTTGTTCCGAGCGACAGCCCTAATTGGCGTATTTCTGCTAGCCGTTTCGGCGGGGTTACCGGACACCTTAGCTTTGCTTGTAGCAGCGCTTCTCGGCTTAGGCGCAACGCTGGCCGGACCGGGAGTGCAGCTGATCGAAAAGGAGCCGCTCCCGCGTGCGTTTGCATTCGGGCTTATCTTACTGGCGGCCGGTTTACTGTGTCGCGAGAAGCCTTTATCGGCTGGCCTCGCGGCCGGCATCGCGGTGGTCTACGAACCTGTCATTGCGGCGCCTTTCTGGCTGGTTATCATCCTGGCCTTGATCCTAGATAAGAGTCTGCGGAGGCTTTTGCGACCGGCAATAACTATTTTGATTGTGTTTGTGCTTCTGCTGGCCAACCTTGCTCAGTTGCAGCCCGGAGTCGCGGAAGCCCAGCCGTTAACGGGAACGATCAGCGAGGGCTTAGCGGAACTGCAGCGTTTTCGCACCAGCTACGTTTGGGTCTCGCTCTGGGCGAGTCGTGAAGTGTGGCATTACTTGGCGATCTGGGTCTGCGGCTTATGGGCAACAGCCCGTATCTGGCCGGCGCTGAATCGTCCGGCCCGCTGGCTTTTCATTGCGCTTCCCCTCTGCGGTGTTCTCAGCGTGCCAGCATCCTATCTGCTTCTGGAGCGCTTGCACCGGTCCGTTGGGGCGCAAATCCAGCCCGCCCGCACTCTGTTGTTTACGGTTGCATTTGGGTCCGCTGCGTGTGCGATGGCTGGCGCGCGATCGCTCACCGCCCGCAGGCGTCTCGAGGCCTTCTTATGGTTTCTAGTTGCTTTTGCCTTGCCGCTACAAGTCCGGTTATTCGATTTGCTCCGCATAACTCAATTCCGGAATCTGCTGCAGCTTGGTTTTGCAGCGCTACTCTCCTGGGGGTTAATAATTTTGGCCGGGCGATTTCAGAGCACTGCGCGGAAGGCTCTCGCGCTGGCCATTCCCGTCGTTGCCATTCTTGCGATACCGAGCATTACAGGGATTCGTGATGAGACCAAGGCGGACCGGGAAGCGATTCTCGAGCTGTCGCATTGGGCGGAGACCGCAACATGGGGAAGTTCGATGTTTTTGTTTCCGGATGCCGGGCGTCAAATGTACCCAGGGATATTTCGCGCCGAGGCACGCCGCGCGGTGTGGGCAGATTGGGAAAGCGGGGAGCTTGTAAGTTACTTCGAGTCCGCGGCGTCCGTGTGGTGGAGCCGGTGGCAACAGACCATGCAAGGCGATTTCTCTCCACACGGGCTGGAAAGCATGTTGCCGCTGCCTATTGATTACTACGTCCTCGAGCGTCCCAACCGGCTCGCGGGGATTCGGCCCGCCTTTGTCAATTCCGAGTTCGTGGTTTATGACGCACAGGATCTGAGAAATGCCGCTACGCCGCTGCACGCGGCGAGCCTGAAAACCGCAGCTAACCGTTGAGGTTGATACCTAGTTTTTTCAGCTCCTCGGCGTAATACCGTCTGCGAAGCAGGTCGTATTCTTCGCCGCCTTCAGCAATGTCGCGCTTTTGAGTCCGGATTTTCTCGCGCGCAGCTTTATCTACCCGGTCTTCGAGCTGGAGCAGGTCAGTCATTTCCCGAACCAGAGCCAGGCGAAGCTCGTTCGGGTCTTTGCGTACGCGAAAATCACGGGATTTGCGCATCGCCGAGACCAGCTTGTGCGACAACTCGTTCACTCTGTCGCGCGACAGCTTCATGGCATCCCCCGTGTCGCGGCCGGAAGCCCGCGTCAGCTTACGCTGCGCCATCAGTTGATTTTTGATCTTGCGAAACATCTCCTGGTAGGAGATGTTTTCGCGGCGCATGTACTCGCTGTAGTCCTCCAGCAGATCACGAACCTCGTCGTTCAGCCTGTCTTCGGTGGACAAATCTTCTTCGATCACCTGGGCAATCATTTCAGCGGCCACGGTGGGATTCGAAGTCTCGAACGCGGTGGGGCTAAGACGGCCCACGAGCTGCCGTGAAAGATACCCGATGAATTCGCGCGCCAATAGCATCCGAGCGTTAGTTTAACAATTGACCGCAAAAAACGGGTCTTGTTAACATGCCGCGAAGCTTTGTTCGCGCTACCCGTCACCGCGATGATTAGCGCGGAAATCGGTGTCAATGGGGCGCCGCCCGGAGAATCCATCTTCAACGCGGTGCCAGAACTTGATCCCTGATTCCCCGGCCTTCCAACACAGGTACACTTCCTTGCCTCGGTAGAGAGTCGGGAAGTCGATCAAGCCTAAGTCGATGTCCTTCAATTGGCATCCGATTTCCTGGATTTGCTCGATGGTGGATTTGAGAGCTCGGGCAGCGGCCTCTTTCCGGGCGCGAAGTTGAGTGATGCGATCGCGCGGCGCAATCATGCCGCCGGCCATCGTGATCCGTTGAGCAATACGGTTAAGTTCGATGCCGCCGCTCTCGTATTCCTGTTTCGCCTGGACCAGATTACGCAACAGAGTCTCGACCTGCGGCAGCAAACCTTCCGCTTCCGGCAGAGTAAAAAACCGCGGCACTGGATGAACGCAGCCCTAACGCTTGCGACGAGTATAGCAGCCTAAGCGGAAGCAGTGGCTATGCTGGAACTTGCGGATTGGCATCCACACGTCCACAGCAGGATCACTCGAGCGCTCCGCGATTAAGGCCCACGAATTGGGCGCGAACACGTTCCAGATCTTCTCCGCGAGCCCTCGCATGTGGCGTTCGAAGCAGCCGGATCGCGAGCAGATTCAGCGCCTGTGCGCGCTGCGGGAAGAGCATGATTTGACTCCGCTTGCCGTTCACGACAGCTACCTAATTAATTTGGCTGCGCCGGCCGGGATCGTTCGGGAGAAATCTATTGAAGCGTTTCGTGGCGAAATAGAGCGCGCTCTCCAGATCGGGGCCGAATACCTCGTGGCGCACCCGGGCAACTACAAGGGGCTAAGCGTCGAACAAGGAATGCTCAACGTGGCGGAGGCGATCGCACTCGCCTGGCGCGGCGTCGATTCAACTTTGACGAAAAGACCGCGTCTGAGTATTCTGCTCGAGAACACGGCCGGAGCAGGGGCTCAGTTGGGCGGCAAATTCGATGAACTGGCAACCCTCCGCGAGCTTGCACAGCCCTACGTGGACATCCCGATCGCTTTTTGCCTCGATACTTGCCACTGCTATGTCAGCGGCTTTGATCTCGCGACGGCCGTGGGTCTCGAGCACCTGATTCTAGACGTGAAAGAAATACTCGGCCTGGAGCGCGTGCCGGTTCTCCACGCCAACGATGCCAAGGCGAGGTTGAATTCGCATGTCGACCGCCATGCCAACATTGGGGCTGGTTATATTGGTTTAGAAGGCTTTCGCCGCATTCTCAATCATCCGGAGCTGCAAGGAAAAGCGTTCATCCTCGAAACGCCTGTCGACGAACCGGGTGACGATCTTCGCAACGTTACAGCATTGAAGGAGCTTGTATCCCCGAAAAAGCGTTCAACCCCCAGGAAATCGAGCCGAAGTGGCATCAGCGATGGCTTAACGACACGTCGCTCTATATAGCCGGCGCGCCTCACAAACCCAAATATTATGTGCTCGAAATGCTGCCGTATCCGAGCGGCAAGCTGCACATGGGCCACGTGCGCAATTATGCAATCGGCGATGCATTGGCTCGTTACATGTGGATGCGGGGTTACGACGTTCTGCATCCGATGGGGTGGGATGCCTTCGGTCTGCCGGCGGAAAATGCGGCCTTGAAAGCCGGGCGTCCACCCCGCGAATGGACGCTTGCCAATATCGCGCACATGAAAACCCAGATGCAGCGGCTTGGGTTCGCACTGGATTGGAATCGCGAAATTGCCACGTGCGAGCCGGAGTACTATCGCTGGAACCAGTGGTTCTTTCTGAAGATGTACGAGCGCGGTTTGGCGTACCGCAAGGAAGCGCTTCTGAACTGGTGTCCGGAGTGTGGAACCGTTCTCGCCAACGAGCAAGTGGTGAATGGCTGTTGCTGGCGGCACGAAACTACGCCGGTCGAGCAGCGGGCCATGCAGCAGTGGTTCCTGAGAATCACGCATTATGCCGGCGAACTGCTGGAGGCGTTGAAAGCCCTTGAAAACGGCTGGCCGGAGCGCGTAATTTCTATGCAGCGGAACTGGATTGGACGCTCCGAAGGCGCGGAAGTCGAGTTTGCGGTAGAGGGCTTAACGGAGAAGATCCGGATTTTCACAACCCGCATCGATACCATCTACGGGGCGACCTGCTTAATCCTGGCGCCACAGCACCCGATCATTGAACAACTCGTGACCGACGAGGCCGACCGGCTGAAGATCAAAGAAATGATCGACGCCACCGCTCGGCAGGATCCCGGAAACCCGGAGAAAATTGGCTTCTTCACGGGGCGCGAGGCGGTTCATCCATTCCAGGGCGGCAAAATTCCGATTTGGGTCGCCAATTTTGTCCTGATGGGATACGGGACAGGAGCCATCATGGCAGTGCCCGCGCACGATGAGCGAGACTTTGAATTTTGCCGCGCTTACGGAATACCGGTCGTCCCGGTAATCCGGCCCGCGGACGGCACGCTGGCCGACGGCCCTGGTATGAAGGAGGCGTTTCTCGATTATGGAGTGGTCGAAAAATCGGGACCGTGGTCAGGCCTGCCGAGTGCCGAGGCTCAAAAAAGGATGGCGGCGCATGCCCGGGAGAACGGTTTCGGCAGCGAGGCAATCACGTTTCGCATAAAAGATTGGGGCATTTCCCGGCAGCGATATTGGGGCACGCCCATTCCCATCATTTATTGCTCGAAGTGTGGCGCGGTTCCCGTCCCGGAAGAGCATCTACCGGTCCGGCTGCCGGATAACGTGAAGATCACAGGCAAAGGGAGATCGCCACTGGAAGCGGTTGAATCATTCATGAATGTGCCCTGTCCACAATGCGAGGGGCCGGCCCGGCGCGAGAGTGACACCATGGATACGTTCGTCGATTCATCGTGGTACTTCTACCGCTACTGCGATCCCCACAACGATCGCGCACCCTTCGCTTCGAATGTCATAGCAAAGTGGTTTCCGATCGATCAATACATCGGCGGCGTTACCCACGCTATTTTGCACTTGATCTATTCGCGTTTCTGGACGAAGGTGATGCGCGATCTGGGATTGATCACAAACAGCGAACCGACCAAGAATCTCTTCACCCAGGGGATGGTGCTGATGGGCGGGAGCGCCATGTCCAAATCGAAGGGAAATGTCGTCGATCCTGACGAAATGGTGGAGCGCTATGGAGCCGACACATGCCGCCTTTACACGCTCTTCGCGGCACCTCCCGAAAAGGATATGGACTGGAACGAATCGAGCGTCGAGGGGCAAACACGCTTCCTGGGACGCGTTTACCGATTCGTCAGCCGGAATGCGGATCGCTCAGGGCAGGTGCAGCCGAATGACGCCGATCGGAAGGCACTCCGCAAATTGCATCAGACCGTCCGCAAGATCACGAATGATTTTGACAGCAGATGGCACTTCAACACGTCCGTCGCATCGCTGATGGAGCTGATGAACGAGCTTTATCAGCTCGAGGCCGAGCTATCTCCGGCAGCCCTTCCCGAGATCTGCGAAAAGGTCACGCTGATGCTGGCGCCTTTCGCGCCATACACGGCTCAAGATCTATGGGAAATTCTTGCGAATGCAGGACCGGTTTTCCGGCACGAGTGGCCCAAGTTCGATCCGGAGTTGGCCAAGGAAGAGTTGGCCGAAATCCCCGTTCAGGTCAACGGCAAGTTGCGGGGCCATCTACATGTATCGTTTGGAACACCAAGGGATGAGCTGCAGCGGCTGGCGCTCGAAAATGAAAAGGTAAAGCCCTTTGTAGAGGGCAAACAGCTTGTCAAGGTAATCGTCGTGCCGGACCGGCTCGTCAATCTCGTCGTCAAATAGAAGCGCGTCCATCTTACCTGGCCAATCGGGTAGGGAGCGAAGGGTTTTTCTCCTCCGGAGAATCGGCTGGGGTCCCAGGCACGTCTAAAGAGTAGACTCGGCGGAGATCGTGAAGCGGACCCTATGCCGGCTTCGCAATTCCTGTTCTAATCTAGAGGTGAAGGTGGGAGCTTGGAGGCAGACACTGCGATCTGGGGGGATTCTCTAACCAAGACTTACCGCTCAGGCGGGACGGAGATTACCGTGTTCAGAAATCTTTCGCTGCAGGTGTATCGTGGCGAGCGGCTGGCGGTGATCGGTGAATCGGGCGCCGGCAAATCGACTCTCTTGCATTTACTAGGGTGCCTGGACAAGTCTTCGGCTGGACGAATTTTTTTCGGCGATCAGGACATCACCGCATTGGACGATCGTGAGTTAGCCGATTTCCGCAATCGCGAGATTGGTTTCGTCTGGCAGAACCCCTCACTCCTACCGGAGTTCACGGCCCTGGAGAACGTGATGATGCCGCTACTGATCCGAGGCGTTCCACCGGCCGGCGCAACACCCCTGGCGCGAGCAACTTTGCAGGAAGTCGGGTTAAAAGACCGCGCTTCGCACCGGGCGGGCGAATTATCGGGCGGAGAACAACAGCGGGTGGCGCTCGCTCGCGCTTTGGTAGGAAAGCCGGCGTTCTTGCTCGCCGACGAGCCGACGGGCAGCTTAGACTTCCGGACCGGGGACGCAATTATGAATCTGCTGAGCGAGCTGCACACGTCTCACGGACTGACGTCCGTTTTCGTGACTCACAATGTTTCCTTTGCCGCTCGCTGCGATCGAGTTTTAGAGTTAAAGAAGGGCTGCATGCACACTCCATCGGCCATGGAATTGCAAACAGCCGGAGTTGTAAAAGACGCAACCCGTCTAGACGGTGGCACCTATGTTTGAACGATATACCGAGAAGGCTCGCCGCGTTATCTTTTTCGCGAGGTATGAGGCCAGCCAGTTCGGAAGTCCTTATATTGAGACCGAACATTTATTGCTGGGTCTCTTGCGCGAGGACAAGGCGCTTGCCAACCGGTTTTTGCGGTCCCATGCCGCGATCGAATCGATCCGCAAGCAAATTGAAGCTCATACCACGGTTCGTGAAAAGGTATCGACGTCGGTCGATCTGCCATTGAGCCACGAATGCAAGCGCGTTCTGGCCTATGGCGCGGAGGAGGCAGAGCGCCTCAGCCACAAGCACATCGGCACGGAGCATCTGCTGTTAGGCTTGTTGCGCGAAGAGAAAAGCTTCGCGGCGGAGATCCTGCACGAAAGGGGGCTGCGGCTTTCCGCTGTGCGGGAAGAAATCGCGCGGTCGGCGTCGGAGAAAACATCCGCCAGCAGGCCCAAAGAAAGCTCGCTGCTTGCCGAGTTCAGCCGGGATCTGACCCAGGCCGCGGTGGACGGCATGCTCGATCCGCTGATCGGGCGCGATTCGGAAGTCGATCGCGTGGTTCAAATTCTCTGCCGCCGCACCAAGAACAATCCTGTTCTGATAGGCGAACCGGGAGTCGGGAAAACGGCCATCGTCGAGGGCCTGGCACAACGCATCGCCGACGGCGATGTTCCATCTTTCCTTTCCGACAAGCGAATTCTGGCGCTGGATCTGTCGTTGATCGTGGCCGGCACCAAGTATCGCGGACAGTTCGAGGAGCGTTTGAAAACCATCATGAAAGAGCTGATGGAGAATCAAAACGCCATCATTTTCATCGATGAGCTGCACACGCTAGTGGGCGCCGGATCGGCGGAAGGCTCGCTGGATGCAGCGAACATTCTGAAGCCTGCGCTGTCGCGCGGCGAAATACAGTGCATCGGAGCCACCACTCCGGCGGAGTATCGGAAATCCATTGAGAAAGACCGTTCGCTCGAACGCCGCTTCCAAGCCGTGAAGGTGCCGCCTCCTGCCGAAAACGATGCCATCCGCATTCTGTTTGGGATCAAGGAACGGTACGAGAAGTTTCACGCCGTAGCCTATACCGACGAAGCGATCGAATCGGCGGTTTACACCTCTACGCGATTCATACCCGACCGGTTCCTTCCGGATAAAGCGATCGATCTGATCGACGAAGCGGGCGCGCGCGTGAAGCTGCGCCAGACGACTTTGCCGGCGGAGGTGGCCGACATCCAGAAGCGCATCAAGTTCATCGTGCACCGCATGGAGAACGCGATCGCCAATCACGAATTCGAAAAAGCGCGCTTCTACTCTGACGAGGAGAGAAAAGAGCGGGAAAATCTGCGGCAGCTTCGCGAGAAATATAACCTGGACGATACCTCAACGGGCGTGGTATCGAAGGATGACATCGAGGAAGTGGTGGCGCGTTGGACCGGCGTGCCGATGACCTCGATCAAGGAAGAGGAGATCAACAAACTCCTCCGAATCGAAGAGGAACTGCACAAGCGCGTTATCAGCCAGGAAAAGGCGATTTCGGCGTTGTCTCGCGCCATCCGCCGTTCACGCGCGGGTTTGAAGTCTCCGAAGCGTCCAGCCGGCTCATTTCTTTTCCTGGGCCCGACGGGCGTCGGCAAAACGGAAGTGGCGCGGGCACTGGCAGAGTTTCTGTTCGGCAGCGAAAAATCTCTTATCCGCTTCGACATGTCCGAATTCATGGAGAAGCACTCGATATCAAAACTGATCGGGTCGCCTCCGGGATACGTCGGCTACGAGGAGGGCGGACAACTGACGGAGCGTGTAAAACGCGCGCCGTACTCCATTATTTTGTTGGACGAGATCGAGAAGGCGCATCCAGACATTTACAACATTCTTCTCCAGGTCTTTGAAGATGGACAGTTGACCGACGGATTAGGAAATACCGTCGATTTCAAGAACACCATCATCATCATGACGTCCAATCTGGGCGCGCGTTTTTTAGACAAGCGCGGGCAGATCGGCTTCTCGGCTCCATCCACGACGGGCATACCGCAAAAGGTGGAAGAGCAGGTGATGAGCGAGGTAAAGCGGGCCTTCAATCCCGAGTTCCTCAACCGTCTGGATGAGGTGATTCTGTTCACGTCCCTGGTTGATGAAGACCTGATCAAGATCATCGGCCTTCTTGTCGAACAGATCAACACCAACCTGGTTGCCAAGCAGATGAAGATACGCCTTGATGCGGAGGCGGCGAAATACATACTCGACAAGACTTGCGGAGATCGCAGCTATGGAGCGAGACCTTTGCGCCGGGCGCTGCAAAAGTATATTGAAGACCCCCTCTCGGAGGCTTTGATCCAGGGTTCCCTTCCCCGCCCCGCGGAACTGGAAGTTTATCTGGGCGAGAACGGAATCTATTGCCGGCAGGTTGGCGAACTCGAGGGTCAACCAGTCGCGGCCGGCGATGTGGAAGTTGCGACTCCTGCCGGGACGCCGCTGTACATGTTCTGATCGCTTTCTATTTTGTGCCCCATAGAGCGAGGCTCCGAGGCCTCGCTCGCGAGCGCACCCGCTCGCCAGGAGTGTCGTTCTGCAGCGTTATTCCTTCGCATTTCTGCGCCAGTTCAGGATGACACGAACTTTTGGCTGCTCCTCTTCGTGTTTTGTCACCACCAAAAAACGCTGGCCATCTGCGCTCGGAACGTAGCGGCTGCGGCCAATGTTGTCGCTGAACGGTGCACTGAATAGAAGCTTAGGTACGCCGTGTTCGATTCCCCCGGGCGTGACCCTAAGATCGACTGCGAACAGTTCTTTGTCGCGGGCGAAATACAGTTCCTTGCCGTCGCGGCGCCAGGATGGCTCCCCGCCGCCATTCGTCGACAACTGCCATCGGGTACCGCCAGCAGGAAAACTTTGTACATAGATCTCAACTTGGCCTTCATGAGACCGGTAGGCGATCCATTTACCGTCGGGCGATATGGCGCCCTGATCGTAACCTCCTGGACCTTGTACTACTGCCATGGGCCTGTGCTCCCCCAGGACAGGAACTGCCATAATTTGTGTCGTGTTGTCGTTGTAAATCAGGTATTTCCCATCGGGCGACCAGCCTTCAACGTGCTTCGCCGAACCAGAAGCGAGCAGCAGGTCCCCAGTGCCCATCCTGGTTGCCGAGCCGACAAAAAGGTCGCGCGGGCCTTTGCGGTCGGAGGAGAATGCCAACCGCCTCCCGTCGGGTGACCACGTGGGATTGAAGTCGTCTTTCGGATCTTCGGTTAGGCGCATGCCGCCCCCGTTCGTGTCCAGGATCCAGATGTCACGTGTTCTGGAGCGGGGGTCGGTAATTCCCACCGCAATAAGTTTTTGATCGGGGGACAAGGCCGGATTGGTGTACTGCGCTATCGGACCTACTGTAGAGATGCGCTTGCCTTGCCGATCGAACCAGACAAGCTGGGTCGTGCCCACTCTTTCCGGAAAGTAAGCGAGCACATTGGCTGCAGTGGAGAAAGCTGCAAACGGAGCGAATGACCCCGTACCGGAAAGGACGTGCTCTGGTACGGCGGAGTAGCCGCGCTGTTGAAGCGATGCCGCGGCGCCCACCAGCCGTCCCGTCTTCCAGTCGAACTCTTGCGCCATGAGTGTCGCCGCTCGCGCAAAGATCAGATCCTTGCCGACAAGGAAGAAAGGGCCGACGGGGGTCGCCATGACGCGCTCCACTCGTTGCGAATCCAGCGCGCCTTCGTAGATTGCGGTTTCATCTCTTCGCTGATAAACCGCTAGGAATAGGAATCTATGCCCATCCGGAAGGAAATACGGCATCAGATGACGGATTTCACCACGGGAGTTATCAACGTGAGTGACCGGAGTTGGCTCTCCGCCGAAGGCTGAGACACGGTAAATAACATCTTTGTAGGAAAAGAGAATGATGCCGGACGAGTTCCAGGAACCGATTCCGTCCTGGTCGATACCGGGGAGATCGCAGATGAGCTGATGGGTCTGCGCCGTCAAATCGAACCGGCTCAATTTGCCTTCTCTTAACGAAGCAAACTGCCTGCTGTCGGGTGACCAGATTGGCGCCGAAGAGTTGTCCCCTCCTTCAATGCGTCGCGCCTCGAAGGAAGAGAGGGAACGAACCCAAAGCTGACTTGAGCGGGTATCGCCTGTGCTGTATGCAATTTGCGATCCATCGGGAGAAAGAACAGAGGGGAAGAAGTCAGAGCCAGGGCCCGTTGGGAAAGTGAGTCTGACGATCTGCGGGGTCTCACGGGAGCCGCGCATCGTATAGACGCCAAGTCCTGTGGCTGCGACAGCCACAACTAACAGCACTGCCCAGAAGATGTGCGCGCGGGAACCGGCCCCTTGTGGCGGCCGTGGCTGAAGCACGAATTCAGGAAGACAATCCAATGCCGCGCCAAGGTCCCGGACGGACTGCCATCGAGCTTCCGGATCTTTCGCAAGGCAGCGCCGAAGAACCCGATCGAGAGCGGGCGGCGAGAGCGGATCGACACTGGAAAGGGAATCAGGTTGAGATGTTAAAACCGCCGCGACGATTCCAGCCCGCGTCGCCCCAGGGAATGCGCGCCGGCCGGTTATCATTTCGTAAAGAACCGCGCCGAAAGAGAAGATGTCACTTCGGCTATCGGTCTTCGCCCCCGTCAACTGCTCCGGCGACATGTATTGCAAGGTGCCGGCGATACACCCTTCCTGCGTCACAGGCCCAATCAGAGTCTCTTCCGAGGCGCTATCTAGCCCGCTCAGGCCGACTTTCGCCAATCCGAAATCGAGTAATTTGACCTCGCCTCGCTTGGTGACAAGAATGTTGTCGGGCTTGAGGTCGCGGTGCACGATGCCGTGCGCATGAGCGGCATCGAGCGCACTGAGAATCTGGGCCGCAATACGGAGCGCCTCTGAAATGGCCAATGGACCGGCGACAGGCTTTCCTTCCAGGTATTCCATGACGAGATAGTCAGGGCCGACATCATAGAGCTGGCAGATGTGCGGATGGTTCAGTGCGGCGATGGCGCGAGCTTCACCCTCGAAGCGCTCGCTGAACTGCTGTTGGCAAACCTTGATGGCAACCGTGCGATCGAGCCGGGTATCGCGAGCTTTGTACACCTCGCCCATGCCGCCCTTGCCGATGCCCGCGAGGATCTCGTAGGGACCGAGACGATCACCGGGGCGCAGACGCATGGATGCCAACAAGTCTAGCGGGAATTGAGCGATGGCGCAGAAGAATAACGCCGTTTTCAAAGAATTCCCGGCATTACGGGGAATAAAAGGTCTTTACTGGTTCATTCACTCACGGTGAATTCAGCGGTGCGAGCGGTCATTTCTTCGGTCTGCTCGTTGCGGCGCCTGACCTCCACGTAGACGCTCCAACGACCGGCAACCGGAAAAACAGGTTTTGCTATGTAGATGCCCGGGTCCGTAGCTGTCGCTGGATAGACCTTCACATGCGTGTGATCATCTGCCAGTTCAATCTGCAGCGTCACCTTGGCCTCTGTCAGCGGTTTGCCAAGAGAATCCTTCGCGGTAATCCGAAACGGAACAGGCGCGCCTGTCTGAAGAACAGCGGTGGGTTCGAAGCGGATATCGAAATTGCCCGGATGCTCCGTTCCAGGGCCCTGCTGAGCCAGAAGACCGGCAACGCACAGCAATAGAGCGGCGAGTTTCACGCCCTTATTTTAGCCGTTCCAACGATTTTAGTAGCGTTCGATGCGAATGCTGCCTGTGGTCGTCGACGCGGAGATCAACGGACCACCGCTACCGAGTTGTCCCTTCAATTCGTGTTTCGATACGTCCTCCGTGGAAGATAGAGGCAGATCACTGCTGATCCGGGAGAAGCTGGTGCGCGCGTCTAATCGGGCGTTTGTGTCAGCCGGGAGGCGAAGCGTTACGTTGCCGTGCGTAGTCTCAGCAGTTACCGGGTTGTCGTGGAACTCCGCGAGCGCCAGGACGACACTTCCGTTAGTCGTAGAAACGGCAATTTCCCGGGCGTCGGCAGCCTTCCTGAGAGTGAAATCGATCGAGCCGTTTGTAGAGTGCGCGCGAATGGCTCCCGTCTTCAGCTCGCCCCGAATGCTGCCGTTCGTGGTATGAGCGCGCTCGAGTCCGCTGCAACCTTCGACGTCAATTGATCCGTTGGTCGTCTGTACTTCGTAGTCGCCTGTGTCGCGGCGCATCGTGATACGGCCATTCGTGCTCTCGAGGCGCCCTCCGCCTTGGAGATCTTCTATCGCGATCGAGCCATTGGTGGTTTTACCGCGCCCGATCGAAATCTCACGGGGCACACGAATGGAATAGCGCGCTCCGAATCCCCCATGGGTGAAGTCTTTGGGCGCCTCCGTCACGACGGAGGCGTTGTTGCCGCTAACGTTGACTTTGATCTGAATGTCCCGTAAGAGGCTCTCGCTGGAAGCGTATTTCGTACCCGAGACCTCAATGGTGTTTCGGTCCCATCCGGTAATGTCAACGGAGCCGTTCGTATTTTCCAGGTCCAGACGGCCGCCGGGCGGCAAGGCGTATGAGTAGTGAAAGTCTTCTCTGGCGCGGCCGAGACCTCCGAAATCACCGAAGTCATCGCAACCGGAAAGCAGGATTATCGCCACCCCAACTCCCATCCAGGCTCGTTTCATCGGTCTCCTCCGTAAACTGGAACTATGTTTCAGAACGAAAGAACGCAACCAGAGGCGCGATTGTTCCTTTACTCATTCCAGCGCCCGGCCCGATCGCGATGAAGAAGCTTCTCGCGCTGAACCGGGGCGAGATCGCGATCCGCATCCTGCGGGCGGCTAACGAGCTCAGAATCAGGACCGTGGCGGTCTATTCGCAGGAAGATCGCTTGAGTTTGCACCGCTTTAAGGCGGACGAAGCCTACCTGATCGGACACGGGCAAGGTCCTGTCCAAGCTTACCTGGATGTCGACGGGATCATTGAAATCGCGGCGGAGAAGCAGGTAGACGCCATCCACCCGGGGTATGGCTTCTTGTCGGAGAACCCCGCACTGCCGCGCGCCTGCGAGCAGGCCGGCATTATTTTTGTTGGGCCGAGCGCCACCATTTTGGAGACGCTGGGCGATAAGACCGCCGCCCGTAAACTAGCGCAAGCCGCCGGCATTCCTGTCGTGCCCGGAACGGAAGATCCGTTGGATCCAGCCGATGCGAACGTCGAAAAGACTGCGAAAGCGATCGGTTTCCCGCTAATCATCAAAGCAGCATTCGGAGGCGGCGGGCGCGGCATGCGCGTCGTCAACACGGAATCCGAATTCAAATCCCGGCTGCAGGAGGCAAGCCAGGAAGCGGGCGCGGCCTTTGGCAATAACGCGGTCTTCCTGGAACGCTACATACGCAACGCGAAGCACGTGGAAGTGCAGATCATCGGCGACCGGCAAGGCAACATTCTGCATCTTTACGAGCGGGATTGTTCCGTGCAGCGGCGGCATCAGAAGGTTGTGGAGATTGCCCCTGCTATCGGCCTTGCGGATCAGGTGCGGCGGCAGTTGGCGGAAGCTGCTGTGGCGCTCGCCAAGGCGGCAAAATACTACAACGCGGGCACGGTCGAGTTTCTGGTCGACGCCGATACGTACAACTGGTTTTTCATTGAAGTGAACCCGCGCGTTCAGGTGGAGCACACGGTGACGGAAATGGTCACCGGCATCGATATCGTTCGCACGCAGATCCAGGTTGCTCAGGGACTGGCGCTGCATGGTGAAGAGATCGGCCTACCGCGGCAGCACGAAATCATGGTTCATGGCGCCGCGCTGCAGTGCCGCGTGACGACGGAGGATCCGGCCAACAACTTCGTTCCAGATTACGGAAAGATCCACACCTATCGTTCGCCGGCCGGCTTTGGCATTCGCCTGGATGGCGCGTCCGCTTACGGCGGGGCCGTTATATCGCCGTACTACGATTCGCTGCTGGTGAAAGTGACGGCATGGGGGACTAATTTTACACAGGCCTGCCAGCGCATGGATCGAGCTTTGCGCGAATTTCGGATCCGAGGAGTGAAAACGAACATTCCGTTTTTGGAGAATGTCGTTAATCATCCGGCCTTTCAGTCCGGGGAAACGACCACCTCCTTCCTTGACCAGACCCCCAAGCTCTTCCACTTCAGGGCGCGCCGCGACCGCGCGACGAAACTGCTCACGTATCTTGCCGACGTGATTGTGAATGGCAATCCGGAAGTGGCGGATAAGCCCAAGCCTGCTGTCATTCGCGAAGCGGTCGTGCCGCAATCGCACGTTGTGAATCGGGCGAACGGGACACGCCAACTGCTCGACGACCTGGGAGCGGAGAAATTCGCGGAATGGACGCGCGGGCAATCAAGACTGCTGATGACCGATACGACTTTCCGCGATGCCCACCAATCGCTGATGGCGACGCGAGTCCGTTCCTACGACTTGATGCGCATCGCCGATTTCGTGTCTAAGGAGTTGCCGGGACTTTACAGTCTCGAAATGTGGGGCGGCGCTACATTCGACGTCTCCATGCGTTTCCTCTTGGAGGATCCCTGGAGACGGCTTCAGGGTTTGCGCGAAAGAATTCCGAATATCTGCTTTCAGATGCTCCTGCGCGCTTCCAATGCGGTCGGCTACACAGCCTATCCCGATAATGTCGTTCGAGAGTTCATCAAAGAGGCCGCCGTTCAGGGCATTGACATCTTCCGCATCTTTGATTCTCTGAATTGGATTCCGAACATGAAAGTCGCCGTGGAAGCCACGCTCAAAACGGGCCGCCTCTGCGAAGCCGCCATTTGCTACACGGGAGACATTCTTGATCCGGCGAGAGAGAAATACTCGCTGAACTACTATGTACGGCTGGCGAAGGAGCTGCGGCAAATGGGTACACACCTGCTCGGCATCAAGGATATGGCCGGCCTGCTGAAACCGTACGCCGCGTACAAGCTGGTGAAGGCGCTGCGCGAGGAGATCGGGCTTCCAATCCACCTTCACACCCACGATACGAGCGGGATCAATGCGGCGACCGTTTTGAAAGCCGCCGAGGCAGGTGTCGAAGTGGCTGACGGCGCCATTTCAGCCATGAGCGGCGCCACCAGCCAGCCGAATCTCAACTCCATCGTGGCCGCGCTGGCGCACACCGAGCGCGATACCGGGCTCAATTTCGACGCGCTGAACAAGTGTTCCGATTATTGGGAAACCGTCAGAACTTACTACACACCTTTCGATAAGGCGCCGCGGTCCGGCCTCGCCGAGGTCTACATCCATGAGATGCCGGGCGGCCAATACACCAACTTAAAGGAACAGGCCGAGGCGATGGGCCTGGGCAACCGGTGGCCCGAGGTGGCGCGCATGTACGCGGACGTGAATATGGCGTTTGGCGACATTGTCAAAGTCACGCCATCCAGCAAGGTAGTTGGCGACCTGGCGCTCTATCTGGTCAGTCATGGCATCACGATTCAGGATTTGGAGAATTTGCCCCCCGATCACCCGCTCACGCTGCCGAACTCGGTCGTTGACATGTTCATGGGATCGCTCGGTAGACCAGAAGGCGGCTGGCCATCGAAGTTGCAACAGATTGTTCTACGCGGACAAGAACCGCGCGAGGGGCGGCCCGGCGAGCAGCTTGCCCCAGCAGACCTGGGCAAAGCGGCCATGACTATCGCCGAACAAACCGGATCTCATAGCCGCACCGATCTTATGAGCTATTTGATGTATCCGGACGTTTTCGCCAAATTTGCCGCGGCGCGCTCGCAGTATGGCGATCTGGAGGTCTTGCCAACCCCGCAATTTTTCTATGGGCTTCAAGAGCGGGACGAAGCCACGATCGACCTCGAGCCGGGGAAAACGCTAATCATCCGCTTGCTGACGATCGGCGAGACGCGGCCTGACGGCATGCGCACTGTCTTCTTCGAATTGAACGGGCAGCCGCGCGAAGTGGAAGTCCGCGACAAATTGTTCAAGGAGGTGGCGAGCGCCCGCCGCAAAGCAGACCCCGCCAAACCAGGCGACGTGGGCGCGCCGATTCCAGGCGCTGTCACTATGTTGCATGTGGCTGCCGGAGAACAGGTGAAGAAGGGCGAGCGGCTGCTCGTTATGGAGGCAATGAAGATGCAGACCACGGTGTACGCCCCAATTTCGGGCACGATAAAAGAAGTTGCCGTCCGCCCGCGCGACAGCGTCGATTCGCACGACCTGCTTCTGACCATTGAATAGCGTGCGACCCGCCCCGGTAGACTGAAGAAAGCGCATGGGGGTGTAGCTCAGTTGGATAGAGCATCAGCCTTCTAAGCTGAGGGTCGCAGGTTCGATCCCTGCCACCCCTACCAATCTTTCGCGCTTGAGCGAATGGCGCGCTTACCGATCCGGTTTGGTATTGACGGATTTAGTTCTCAAGATGCTTCTCGGCTTCGAGGGTGAACTTGGCTTGTCCGCCACGGTAGAAATACCTGGTGTGCGACCGGCCAGCGTCCGTCGTAATGGCACCGCGGCAGCTGCTGGTTCAACGGCCGGATCGACGCGCTCCACCACCTCGCCGCTCTGATCGACGCGCTCCACTTTCGCGCTTTCCTGGTTTACTCGTACTTTCTGCTGCACGGTCTCGCGCTCTTCTATTTGGGTCAGATGAATCTCTTCGGTAACCACCCATTGTTTTTCGATTCGGAGCACTTCGGAGACGATGGGGACGATAAGGGTATTGCCAGCGTGCTGGACTGCTTGGGGGCCATCGACAATCCGGTGCGTCTTTACCCGCTTGATTTGAACGCGCCCTTTGCGAAGTTCTTGCTCGAGAACTTCATCGTGGCCTTCGACATGTTTAGTTACACGGACGCCGCCGGTTTCTACCGGAACAGCGTCCGCGTGCAACTCCTCGGCGACGATGGGGATTACTACCTCGTCATCCTTGTGTTCCATACATCAACGAGAGCTGGTTGTCGCCTTTGCGCGACCGGTGACTCTGTCCCAGCCGTAGCGGATGGAGTCCTTCATTTTCTCCCAGGTACTGTTCGGATATCGGCGCCCATAGTCGGCCCGCAGGTCCGATTCCACTTTGCTGAAATCCTGTCCTTCATAGCGGGGATCGCTCGCCATTTCATACCCGTAACGATATGCGGGTGAGTACGTTTCGTAACTCTGACCGGTAGCTCCATAACGCGAGGCAAAATCCCTTCGAAAGTCCTCGTCGATATCGCTCGCCCCGGACTTTTCGCGGCCCAGGTTCTCGACCTCTACCTCCGTGCGGCGGACCGTATCGCGAACAGTTTCCGTGCGCTCGGTCGTGTCTTTATTAAGTCGAACATCTTCCACCACGCGGGCCTGCTTTGAAACCACCGGCTCTTCCGCATATTCCTTCACTTCGATAACTTGGTCCTGACCCTTGCGGAGCTCGGCCTCGTTCGCCGAGCGGTCGGCAGGCTGCCTATCGACGCGCACTTTCTCCTCGCGCAATCGCACGCTTTCTTCGATCGGCTCCTCCACAACACGTGAATAAACGCGCACTCCGCCGCGCATCACGGCCCGTTTGCCTACCCTAAGTTCTTCTTCCACGACGGGGATGGATTTTTCCGTGGAAGCAGAAGCGCTGGTGCTCACCGCTACCCCGCTCTGCGCAGCACTCACCGGAGTCGTAGATCTTCCTTTCATTTCGGCAGCTTCTTCGTGAACATCGATGGGCGAATGATTGTCCAGAATGTCAGCTATGTCCTCGGCGTTTTCGTTGCTGGCATCGACGCTTAAAACAGCATTTCCGCTCCGGACTGCACTCTCGTAACTTCGCCGCTCGGATTCGTCGGTATCGCCAAAAACGCGCTTCAACCAACCCATGAATCCGCCCTCATGGGCGGTTGTACCCTGCGGCGCGGAGATGCCGGCCGCTTCGGGCTCGGAACTGACATAAATGTCTGCCGCGCTGATTCCGCTGGTCTTGAGTTCCTCCACTGCAGCTTGCGCATCCGAAAGGTTCTTGAAAACCGCGACGACCGTACATTGTGAGTTCGTAGTCATTGAACTGACCTCCTTCATTGTTTGCACCTTCACATGAGTGGACGACTCGGAGGATCGTTTGAGACCCGGCAAATGTTCCAGTAAGTCGCGGCGCTGCGGCTTAGCGACTAAGCGGCCGGCCAGAATGCATGAGCGATTTTGTCGCTTGGTCCGGAGCTAATAACTTGCTTCGGCTTCGGACGGGCGATCAAGCTACTAACATTGATAGCCGCACATCCGTATATTTGCTTGAGCAACTGTAAGCAGCGTCTAACGTCTCATGTGCAATCCGGAGCGGTGATTCCCTTCCTGGAATTACTCACCGAATGGAGGGAAGAGGAGGTTCCAAATGTCTGAGGGTTCGAAAACTCATCCTTATGAGCCGAAAACGAATGTAGACCAGTTGACCGACGCCGCCGCAAAGGCCAAGGACAAAGTTGCTGATGCTGCAAACAGAACCAAAGAGAAGGTTTCCAATTTGGGGAGACAGGCCGCCGAACAGGTAGATGCGAAGCGAGGTCCCGCCGCGGACACTCTGGAGGATACTGCGGCCACGCTTCACGAGAAAGCGGAGGATCTGCCGGGCGGCGAGGCGGTCAAGAGCGTTGCCCATTCAGCGGCCGAAAAGCTGGAATCGACTGCCGGCTATATTCGAGAACACGATGTGAGCGCAATGCTTTCCGACGTGGAAAATGTTGTCCGGCGAAACCCTGGCCCTTCGCTTCTCATCGCGGCTACGATCGGATTCCTTATCGGCCGGGCTTTCCGCGAAGATTAACCTCGGCTCGACCGATTGGATTGAAAAATGGCTGACGAAAGCCGATCGATAGCCGATGTTGTTCAAGACATCATCGGAAATATTCAACGGGTGATTCGGGCAGAACTCCGGCTGGCAAAGACCGAAATCTCAGAGGAAGCTGCCAAAGCAGGGCGGGCAACCGCGATCATAGCTGCCGGCGGAGTACTGGCCCTATACGCGTTTGCGTTGTTGTTGACAACCATCTTACTTGCGCTGGCGATGGTTATACCGGGCTGGCTGGCGGCACTGATTCTGTTCGCCATCACGGCGGTCGGAGGTGCGGTGCTGCTCAGCGTTGGCAAAAAGCGATTTCGGGCTGTTCATCCGGCTCCAGAGAAGACGATTGCGACAGTAAAGGAGAACGTTCAATGGGCGAAAGATCAAGCCAAATAGAGCGCCAAATCGATGTCGAAAGAGGAGAGCTGGGAGAAAACCTTCACGAGCTTCAGGCCAAAATCCAAAAGGCCACTGATTGGCGCGAACAGTTTCAAAAGAGACCTATGGTGATGGTCGGCGCGGCCCTCGGAGGGGGGTTGCTGCTGGCTTCGCTCACTTCAGGGCGACGCCGCCATCGACACTACCCCGCGAGTCCGGAGACTTCCGAGCGTTCTGAACATCGCAGGGGAACAGAGCTGCAGAAAAACGCAGCGCTCGAGACCTTCGATTCCATCAAGGGAGCGATGGTCGGGGTAGCTGCAAATTCGTTTAAGGACCTTCTCAGCGAGTTGGTCCCGGGCTTTAAGACACAGTTTGAGAAAACCGTCAATCAAAAAAGAAATCTGTCAACTGCCTCAGAACCTGTGCACTGACGGAAGTGCTTGCGGACCTGCCTCGCGTGTGTCTTCAGGCTCGGCCAGCAGTTTTTCCTGCCCGGCGCTCCGAAACCTTTGACACCCTTGCGAATCCAGTGTTCGGGTAAACAGCGTGAAGGCAGTTTGTTGGTACGGCAAAGAAGACGTTCGTGTCGAAACCGTTCCCGATCCTAAGATCCAGGAGCCACGGGACGCCATCGTTCGGGTGACATCCACGGCTATTTGCGGATCCGATCTTCATCTGTACGGCGGGTTCATTCCGGAGATGCACGAAGGCGATGTGCTCGGTCATGAATTCATGGGCGAGGTGGTTGAAACCGGTGCAGAGAGCCCCTTAAAGAAGGGTGACCGCGTGGTTGTGCCCTTCGATATTTCGTGCGGCCAATGTTGGTATTGCCGGCGTTCGCTCTTTTCACTGTGTGATCGCAGCAATCCGGATGGTACTAAGTTGGCAAAACTCTACGGATATTCTGGAGCCGGCCTCTTCGGTTATTCCCACTTATATGGAGGCTTTCCAGGAGGCCAGGCGGAGTATGTTCGCGTTCCTTATTCCGATGTTGGGCCGCTGGAAGTGCCGGAGGGGCTGACGGACGAGCAGGTATTGTTTCTTTCCGATATTTTTCCCACCGGCTACATGGCAGCCGAAAATTGCCAAATCCAACCCGGCGACACCATAGCGATTTGGGGGTGCGGCCCCGTGGGACAGTTCGCCATCCGAAGCGCCTATTTGCTGGGTGCGGGCCGAGTAATCGCAATCGATCGAGTTCCTGAGCGCCTCGAACTCGCGAAGCAAGGCGGCGCGGAGGCGATCGATTATGAAGAAGATAAGGATGTGATCGAGAAGTTGAAGGAGCTGACTGCGGGAAGAGGACCTGACGCATGCATCGACGCGGTGGGTGTCGAAGCCCATGGAACGGGCCTCCCGCATTTTTACGATCAGGTAAAGGTCACGCTCAAAATGCAAACGGACCGTCCAACCGCTTTGCGGCAAGCTATCCAGGGCTGCCGGCCGGGAGGGACGCTTTCCATCCCGGGCGTTTATGGCGGGTTCGTGGATAAGCTTAATCTCGGCGCGGCGTTTGGAAAGGGGCTCACCTTTCACATGGGTCAAACACACACGCAACGTTACATGAAGCCGCTGTTAGAGCGCATCGAAAAGGGCGAGATCGATCCAAGCTTCGTGATTACTCACCGGCTCACTCTCGACGATGCGCCGAAAGCGTATAAAGTATTTCGAAACAAAGAGGACCAATGCATCAAGGTAGTGATGAAACCTTAAGCGGCCCAGCTGGGACCACTCGCCCCAAAAAATCGCGGCTCGCTTGGGCTTTAACCATCGCGGGACTGTCCGCCGCGGGGGTGTATGCTGCCAGAAAACTGGCAAGATCGGCTTCGCGTGAATTCGATTTAGACGGCAAGGTCGTATTGATTACAGGAGGATCGCGAGGGCTCGGTTTGGCGCTTGCCAAAGAGTTCGGGCGTCATGGCAGCCGTCTGGCGCTTTGTGCTCGGGATGCAGGCGATCTGCAGGAAGCGTGCAGCGGTCTGGAGCGCGAGGGCATTTACGCCGAGCCATTTGCGTGTGACATCACGAAAGAACTGGAGATCGCTCCCCTGGTCGCTCGCGTTATCGAGCGGTTCGGACGAATTGACGTTCTGGTGAATGATGCCGGCCTCATCAAAGTGGGACCGCTCCAAAGCTTTGAGCACTCGGATTTCGAAGAGGCCATGGATCTCATGTTCTGGGCGCCTCTGAACCTCACGTTCAGCGTTCTGCCGCACATGAAACAGCAGGGAGCCGGTCAGATCGTTAATATCACGTCGGTGGGAGGCCGCGTCAGTGTCCCTCACCTGCTGCCCTATTGCTGCGCAAAATTTGCGTTTGTCGGATTCTCCACTGGCCTGTCCACGGAATTAGCAAGTAAGGGAATCCACGTCCTTACCGTGGTGCCGGGTTTGATGAGGACCGGCTCGTATCTTAATGCGCGATTTACCGGTTCGACCAGGCAGGAGTTCGCATGGTTCGGCCTCCTGGGCAATTTACCGGGCTTCTCGGTGGCCGCCGGTTACGCCGCAAGTTGCATTCGACAAGCGGTTGAGCGGCAGCGCCGCATGTGCACCATCTCCCTGCCCGCGAAACTCCTTATTGCATCCGAAGCCGTTCTGCCCGAAACGACGCGGAAAATTTTCAGGCTTATAAACGATGTGCTGCTTCCCGGCTCCGATGAAAAGGGGAGTTCGGTATCCGGCAAACTATTGGATCCGGCCATGAGCCGCCTCTTTCAAGTACTCACCGGTCTCGGCAGAACCGCCGCTCGCGAATTCAATGAATAACCGGACGCATTCCTGAATCAATTGACCAGCTCCGATAACGGCGCGAGGTTTTCATCCAATCGCAATGCTTCCAAAAGGGCGCCAGCCGCCGGACTCATCTGAGGCGCCTGCGTAGGACAGCCGAGGGAGCGCTGGATGCACTGGGCAAATTCTGCCCTCAATCGTTCGCTATGGAATACGCCGCCGATGGGTACGACGGGAATGATCTCGCTTTCAAAGAGCTGTCTGTAAACACCTTCCACAAACCATGCCAGCTTCGCGGCGGCTTCCGCCAAAATGCCGCGAGCGACATCGTCTCCCATCCCCGATGCGCGATCGACGAGCGGCGCAAACGACGCCACGGCCGAACGGGGAATGCCCGCATAAAAGCGGTGAAGCAGATCGTTCGCGTCGCGAGCTCCTGTCGCTTCCAACAGCTGAGCGTGTAATGCCGTCGGCGGACCCCAGCCCTCCTCGAATTGCAGCGCGGCCCGGAGAGCTCGCCGCGTTAGATCGAACGCACCGCCCTCGTCGCCGAAAATGTAACCCCATCCCCCGGCGCGCGCCATCTTGCGTTCTGCGTTCGCGCCAAAGGCCATGGATCCCGTTCCTGCAATGACGATGATGCCTGGCGCTCCGGAAGTGGCTCCTGAAAGAGCGATTTCCGCGTCATGCGTGATCTTGTACTTAAGACTGCGGATAAGCTCACGCGAATAGACTTCTTTATCTTCGGCGCCTCCGCTGAAACCGAGACATGCGGACGCAAACACCACAGCCTTCGGATCGAGGCCGGCTTCACGGCAGGCCCCCTCAATGCTTTCACCAATGGCACTGAAAAACTTCGCCCGGCCTTCCGCCTTGCCGGTGTGATTGCACGGGCCGCCGTAGCCATGCCCCACAACCAAGCCAGTATCGTCGGCAATCAGCGCTGTTGTGCTCGATTGACCACCATCGATCCCGAGATAATACCTGGACATCGTGAGTTCGGCGGCTGACCGGGCGCTTTACGCGAGCGCTTTATCCTTCGCGTAGCAGACCGGATCGAGTGGGCAGGCGCCGCAGCGGGGCTTGCGGGCAATGCATATCTGCCGCCCGAAATGGATGACTTGATGCGAGAAGAGAATCCACCGGTCCTGGGGCAGCGCCTTTATCAAATCCTCTTCGATTTTCGCCGGCTCTGTGTTCTTTGTCAGATCGAGCCTCTGCGCGATGCGTTGGACGTGGGTGTCAACCACAACTCCGGACGGAATCCCGTAGGCAGTTCCAAGCACCACGTTGGCCGTTTTTCGCGCCGCGCCCGGAACAGCCAGCAGCTCTTCCATGGTGCGAGGCACGCTGCCCTTGTAATCGCTTAAAATTTTGCGGGCGGCCCCGATCAGCGATCGGGCTTTGTTATTAAAGAAACCAGTCGATCGGACATCTTGCGCCAGCTCGTCTTGAGATGCATCCGCGAAATCCCGGATTGTCGGATACTTCTTGAAGAGCTCCGGTGTCACCTTGTTTACGCGCTCATCGGTGCACTGCGCCGAAAGAATTGTGGCAACCAGCAACTGCCAGGCATTCTTATGATGTAGCGCGCACGTGGCGGCTGGGAACAACCGGTCCAGTTCCTGCAAAATGCGTCCTAAGCGAGCTTTCCGCTCGACCGAGTTCTTCGGCTTCGGTACTTTTCTGGGGGGAGTTACCGGGTGTAGCGGCGTCGGCAGGGCTACTTCGGCAGCTGGCATCGCGAAAAACCACGATACCGCAAACGATGCAAACCGCCGATGAGGCGTCGCGGCGGCAAACGCGCTAGGAGGGCGCGCCGTTCTCGAGGAAATTGCGAAGGCGATGGCTTCGGCTCGGGTGGCGTAGCTTGCGCAGGGCTTTCGCTTCAATCTGACGAATGCGTTCGCGCGTTACGGCAAAGTTCTGCCCTACTTCTTCCAGCGTGTGCTCGCTTCCATCCTGCAGTCCGAAGCGCATCTTGACAATCTTTTCCTCTCGCGGGCTGAGGGTTTTCAGTACTTCCGCGGTTTGCTCTCGAAGATTCAAATTGATAACGGCTTCCGAAGGCGAGACCATCCTGCTGTCAACCAGGAAGTCTCCCAAGTTCGACTCTTCCTCTTCCCCCACGGGAGTCTGAAGCGAAATCGGCTCCTGCGCGATGCGGAGTACGCGGCGAATTTTGCTGGGAGAAAGATCCATTCGGGTCGCCAGCTCTTCCGTAGTGGGTTCGCGGCCCAGCTCCTGCTGCATGAGGCGCTGCAGGCGCACCAGCTTGTTGATGGTTTCGATCATGTGGACGGGAATGCGAATCGTGCGCGCCTGGTCGGCGATCGCCCGAGTCACCGCTTGCCGGACCCACCAGGTCGCATAAGTCGAGAATTTATACCCGCGCTTGTAATCGAACTTGTCCACGGCTCTCATCAGTCCGATGTTGCCCTCCTGGATCAAATCCAGAAATTGCATGCCGCGGTTCGTATATCGTTTGGCTACCGATACCACCAGTCGGAGATTTGCCTCAATCAACCGCTTCTTGGCCGAATCCGTTTCTACTTCGCCGCGTTCCACAATCTGCAAAGTGCGGCGCAAGTCTGTCGCGGTCGTGCCGCACTTTTCTTCCAGGACCTGCAGATGAGCCGAAAGCGCCTTCAATTCCTTCCGAATGGCGGAAGCCGAGCCGGAATCGGCTACACAAGGCTGCTCCAGCTTACGCTGCAGGCGCGCAATTTCCTGCTCGAGCGGCTTCACCTGATTCACTATCTTTCGAAGCGCGTCACTCAGCGATCGCTGGTATCGCTGGGCAAACGGGATAGCGCGGATGCGCCGCGAGATGCCTACCATCAATCGCGCATACTCGAAACGCAGCTTGCGGTGCTGCTTCGGCTTCATGTTCCGCGAGGTGGTAATCAGCTTTTGCTGCGTCTGTTGGGCTTTGCGATACAGTTTCTCGAGATCCTGCAGCGCTCCCAGCAGCTGCTCCTTCAGCAGGGCCAGCGCGTCCTCTTCGTCGTGGCCGGATTGAGGATCCGGCGCGGGGAGAACGTCCAAAATGGGGATCGTCCCCCGCTCGATATTGTGTCTTGTATCGAGCAGAAGTTGAATCACCAGACGCGAGCGGGAGAGCGCCTTACGAACCGAGTTTTGCCCGCGTTCAATGCGTTTCGCCAGCTCGATCTCACCCTCCCGCGTGAGCAGCGGCACCATGCCCATTTCCCGCAGATAGACGCGGACCGAATCATTGCTCTTATCGAGAGACCCCGGAGTCAGATCAAGATCGGAAAGGTCTTCGACTTCGTCGCCCTTCTTTTCGAAATCCTTTGGATCCTCCAGCAACTCGACCGGCGCGCCATCAAGGTCGACGAAGAAATCGTTCAGATCGCTTCCATCCGCCAAGTTGTCGCGCACGACTTCGCTCACATGATCGTAAAGAGCGAAGCCCTTGTCGTTGCTATCTTGCATCAACTGCCTTCACCGGTGTTTCGCGCAATCGGTCGGTCGAACGAATTCAAAACGGTCCTAACGGAATTTGCCGGGGTACCCCTGTAGTTCCTCGACTCCTCATAGTACAACAGGATTGGCCCCTTCTAAGATGCGCGTTTCTTCCTATTTAACTCATCGGCCAAGCGCAGAGCCTCCGGGAAATTTCCAGCTTGCTCCAGATCTCTAATTCTCCGCCGGAGATCGTCGCAAGCCGCATCCGCTGATTTCAATTCTAGTGCTTTCAAGCAATGTAGAGCTTGCTGCGCGGCATCTTCCTCTCGAATTCCGAAGTCCGAAAAACTCAGCTCCATCAGAATCCTCTGCATGCGCGGTTCCAAGCGGCCTGAAACGGCTTCCAACGAGAACGGAATGCCCTCAGCGGCGATCGCCATCACGGCTTCAAAAATGCTCCGCAGCTCCAGCAGATGAACGATGTTGGCTTGGCGAAGATATTGGCCAATCGCCGACCGTGCATCGTCCGCCATTAGCAAACATCCCACCAGAAGCTTCTCATTCGGCGGGATCGCGGACAGAAGATCCGGCGGCTTCTGATTCGTTTCGGCTGGTCTCATGGGCCGCAGGTTTTCGCGGACCACCTCGCGGCCAATCTTCAGGTACTCGGCGAGTTCATTGAGAATGGTGGCGCGCTCCACCTTATCGTGAACGTACTGCAAGACTGGAGAAAGATGCCTGAATGCGTCCGTTCGCCCTTCCGCGGTTCGCATGTCGAATTTAGATCGCATGCGATCGGCAAGCCAATGGAAATAAGACGCGGCGTTCTCCAGCAGCCGCCGGTACGCCTCTGCACCGTTCTGTTGAATGTATTCGTCCGGATCCCTGCCTCCAGGAATTTCGAGCACCTTCACACGGAGACCTTCAGCGAGCAGCGCGCCGATATACTTCTCCGTTGAGCGCGCACCCGCCGCGTCGGGATCGAAATTGAGGACAACGTGTCCCGTGTTGGCTTGTTGCATCGAAACTTGCCGCTTAATGGCCCTCACCTGATCAATGGACAGGGATGTGCCGCTGACCGCGACCACTTCATGGATGCCCGCAGCATACACTCCAATCACGTCCATATAACCTTCCACCAAAATCATCCGGTCATGCTTCCGGGCATCGATTTTGGCTCTGTGCAGGTTATACAAGACAGTAGATTTTTTATATATCTTCGTCTCGGTCGAGTTGATGTACTTACGTTCCTCGTCGGGACGAAGCGCTCGGCCTCCAAATCCGATCACCTTCCCCGACTCGCTGTGAATCGGAAACATCAGGCGCGCGCGGAAACAATCGAAAAAGCCGCTGCCGTCTTGACGTCTCATCACCAGTCCGGATTCCTCGAGCATCGCCGGTCCGAATTTCTGTAGCCGCTGCGTCAATTGCTGACCGGATCCGTCGGACAATCCCAAGCGAAACTCATCCGCAATGTCGCGTGAAACGCCGCGCGATTCGAGATACTTGCGGGCCTCGTTCCCAGCAGGTCCGCGAAGATTATCTTGAAACAGGGTTGCCGCGATTTCGTGCATTTCCAGCAGAGCAGCGCGACGTTGTGCTTCGGGATCGTCGTGCCGGTCGCGTTCCGGCATGGGGATCCCATAACGCTCGGCCAAAACTTTCAAAGTTTCAGGGAAAGTGAGGCCTTCTCTTTCCATAACGAACTTGAACACGTCGCCGCCGGCGTCGCAGGCGAAACACTTATAAAACTGAAGGCTGCCGTGCACGCTGAAGGACGGTGTTTTTTCCGAATGAAACGGACAGAGCCCCACGTAGCGTGGTCCCGAGCCTTGACGTTTCAGACGAACCGCCTGGCCGATCACATCGACGATGTTCAACTGACTTTTTAGCTGTTCGGCAAACGTCATGCGAACGAGTGCAAGTCGGGGGATATATTCAGGTTAGCAGCCGTCATTATCCCAGCTCACGTGGCGGGGTTGGCATAATGACCGCATGATATGGGACTGAAGGAATACGCGCGCAAACGGCACTTCGATAAAACGCCGGAGCCGGCCCCTCATGAGCCCCCGATGAAGGCCACCGGCCGTGGAGGCTTCTTCTGCGTTCAGCGGCACGATGCCACGCGCCTCCACTACGATTTCCGCTTGGAAGTGAACGGCGTTCTGGTCAGTTGGGCCGTTCCGAAGGGTCCCAGCCTTGATCCGGCCCGGAAGGCTCTGGCCATGAAAGTGGAAGACCATCCTTTCGATTACGGCACCTTTGAAGGCAACATACCGGAAGGCAATTACGGCGCCGGCAGCGTCATGCTCTGGGACAAGGGCACATACGAAGTTCTGGGCGAACCTTCGGCGCAGGAACAACTTGATCGTGGAGACTTCAAGTTCAGCCTCCATGGGGCTAAATTAAACGGCGCCTTTGCCATCGTTCACATGAAGCATGCCGGAAAAGGGAACGAATGGCTGCTTATCAAGAAGAAGGACGAGTTTGCTGTCCCGGACTACGATATCAACCAGTTCGCCTGGAGCATCGCAACGAAACGTACACAGGATGAAATCGCCGAAGAGGTACAGCGGGTTGCGGTGGCAAGCCTTCCGGGAGCGCGCAAAGCCGCTGTCCTGAATTTGCCGGAGCCAATGGCGGCCACAGCCGTGACCAAGCCGCCGCAGGGATCGCAGTGGCTCTACGAAATCAAGTGGGATGGAATTCGTGCGCTCTGCCTGATCAAGAACGGGTCACTCGAGATCCATTCGCGCCGCGGGAACCGGTGCGAAAAGCAGTATCCCGAATTACGATCGCTCCCCAAGCAGGTAAACGCAAAAGTCGCCTGGCTCGATGGAGAAATTTGCGTGCTCGATGACCAGGGGCGCACACGTTTCGAGCTGATCCAGCCCCGCATCGGCGCAAACCTCTCCGCGGTCCCGCGTTTGGCCGAGACCACGCCGGCAACTCTCTTCCTTTTCGATGTGCTTTATGTCGACGGGTACGACGTCCGGCACGTGCCGCTCGAAGAGCGCAAGCGTCTGCTGAACAGTATCGTCGTGCCGGCCGAACACATACGCATTTCGGACGGGTTCGATACGGGAGGCGAACAGATGTTCGAGGCCGCGCGCCAGACGGGCCTGGAAGGGATTTTAGCCAAGGATCGCCGCAGCGCGTACGAATCGGGCCGCTCGAGGTGCTGGCTGAAAGTGAAAGTCCTTAACGAGCAGGAATTCGTTATCGCCGGCTTCACGAAGGGAGAGCGCGACTATTTCGGCGCGCTTGTGCTCGGAGTCTACAAAGATGGCGTACTCCGGCATGTCGGCCAAGTTGGCACCGGATTCGATCACAAACTCATGAAGGCGATCCACACGCGTCTCGAACCGCTGATTACTGACGTAAATCCCTTCGAGAACAAACCCAGGATCAAGGACGTAACCTGGGTCCGTCCCGAGACTGTCTGCCAGGTAAGATTTCTCGAATGGACGCATGAGGGCATGCTGCGGGCTCCGGTCTTTGCGGGTATTCGCGAGGACAAGTCACCTGACGAAGTCGAGCGTGAGGAACCGGCGTCCATAGAACCCGAGAAGAAAAAGCGCGCCTCCAAAAGCGTCAAGACAAATCCCGTCAAGCAAAGCCCAGCCCCCGGCCAGCTCGACCTCAGCGGCCGGGAAGTCACCGCGGAGATCGACGGCCACAGGCTCAAATTCACTAATCTGGATAAAGTCTTTTTCCCGAAGGAGGGCTGGAAGAAGCGCGACCTGCTCGATTTTTACGAACGCGTCTCGCCCTGGCTGCTTCCGCATTTGAAAGATCGCCCGCTCTCCATGAAAAGGTATCCCAATGGCATCGCAGACGAGTTCTTTTTTCAGAAAAACGCCGGCAGCCACTTTCCCGACTGGATGCGTTGCGAGCCCATCAAGGAGCACACCCCGGCGAAAATTAATCATTATCCGATCGCTCAAGACCGTGCGAGCCTTCTATATCTCGTCAACCTGGGATGCATCGACCAAAACCCGTGGATGAGCCGCGCCGGCAACCTGGATCATCCCGACTGGATGCTGCTCGACCTGGACCCGGTTGATACGTCCTTCGATCAGATCGTCGAAGCCGCGCTCCTGGTTCGCGAGCTGTTGAAGAGTGTCGGACTGAACGGCTTTCCGAAGACTACCGGAGGCGACGGCATGCACGTCTATGTTCCCCTTGAACCGGTTTATAGTTATGAGCAAGTCCGAGGATTTGCGGAGCTTCTTTCGCATTTGGCTGTCGATCGCGAGCCCAATCTGTTTACTACTCCACGGAGCGTCGAAAAACGGAAGAAAGGCCGCGTGTATTTCGATTACCTGCAAATCGGCATTGGAAAGACCATCGCGGCGCCGTATGTTGTTCGCGCCTACGATGGGGCGCCCGTTGCTACGCCGCTGGATTGGAAGGAAGTTAAACGCGGGCTGCGGCCGGCCGATTTTCGCATCGACAATGCCATAGATCGCTTCAAGCGTGTGGGAGATCTGTTTGCTCCCGTCTTGGAGGGCGGTCAGAAACTCGAGGAAGCTCTGGGCAGGCTCGAAAGCAAGCCTGACGAAACAACCGTTGCGAAGCCGGCGCGAAAGACCGCTAAGCGCGCGAAGAAGGTCTCGCGGTAATACATCGCCATTCGTCCATTGCCGTTACGGCGGCCGCCGGAAATTCGCGCTGAAATGCCTTCAACTCCGATTCGGGGAAGCCCGTCAAAATCAAGATTCCATTCTCGCGGGTAATACGCCTCAAATCATCGAGAATCGAAAGCAAGACGGTGCCGCTGATGTTCGCGATTGTCAGGTCTGAGCAGCCGTTCGTAAGACAATCCGCTGAACCGGCGGCGAGTAAGGGTTTCAAGTCATTCAGGAGAAAATTCTCGCGAGCAACGGCGAGAGCGGCAACATCCAAATCGACTCCCATGCCAGAGGTCGCGCCAAGGCGGATGGCTGCTATGGCCAACAAGCCCGAGCCCGTTCCGATGTCAACGGCTCTACAGCCGGGCGTGATACATTTTTCGAGCGCGCCGAGCGCAAGCTGCGTGCAAGGATGCTCACCCGTTCCGCACGCCAGACCGGGATTGTGAACTATGCGCGTCCGGCCCTCCGGCGTCGGACTTTCGCTCCAGGGCGGTGCCAGAAACAAGCGTTCGCCGACAGCCCGCGGGAGCCATGCCTTCCGCGTTTCTTCCACCCAATCAATGCGCGCGATCGCTTCCCACTCGGGCAAGTACCGGGCGTGCCGCGCAAGCAACGCCGCGCGATGTTCATCGGTTTCGAAGAAGGCGATCAGGACAATCGTTTCTTCGCTCTCGAGTTCGCTGTCGAGTTCCTGGATGCCTGCTGTCCCCGCCTGCCAGAGTTCGCCCGAAATCGAGTCTGCGTCCTGAATGGGACAGGTCAGCCGAAGGGCGTACACCAGCGGCTCCTCAAGGCCCGAATTCTAGCTTCCGGCCGAAGCGAGTGTCGCGCGCGGCGCCGGTTCTGCCGCGTTGCTGGGTTCAATGTTCCAGCGGCGCATCCAAAGGTGAAGCGTCAACAAGCCCCACAAATGGTATCCCAGGTTCTCTCGCCGAGTCATATGGCGCTCAACAACGGCGCCTATGTCTTCCGGCGAAAACACGCCTGCTCGTTGAACGGATTCTCGTCCTAGCGCTTCCAATACCAGTGGCCGCAGGGGTCCGCGCAGCCACTCATGCGCCGGAATATCAAGCCCCTCTTTCCCGCGCCGCAGAATCGCCGCAGGCACCTTCTTGCTCACAACCTTGCGCAGAATGTACTTTGTACTCCGGCCATGTATTTTCAGGCTCGATGGCAATCGCGCCGCAAACTCCACAATCCGGTGATCGAGAAACGGCGGCCTTACTTCCAGAGAATGCGCCATGCTCATGCGGTCGCATTTATAAAGGATGTCATCGGGCAGAAAGTAATGCTGATCCACAAATAAATAGCGATTCACGACGTCGGCATCCGATGGCAATCCCGCCAGTGCGGAACACAGGTCTCCAATCTGTTGCGCAGAACGGGACCCGCTGATTTTGGGCCGCTCCTCGCCAGAGAACGTTCCATTCCAGTAGAAATGCGCTTCGTCGCCCGGAAGCAGCGTGCCGGCCAGGAAGCGCTTCAGCTTATATTCCAGGCCGATTTTCTCATCCGAAACGGGTAGGCGGCCAACGAAGGCAAGCGCCGCGCGGCGTAGACTCTTTGGCAGCCGCCGTGCAACACTCGCATACCGGTCCGCGAGATAGGTCTGATACCCGCCGAAAATCTCGTCCGCTCCTTCGCCGCTCAGCGCCACGGTCACGCGCTTTGCCGTCATCCGCGACAGAAACCATAGCGGGATCGCGCCCGCGTCCGCGCTGGGCTCGTCAGAGTAGTACGCAAGCTCATGAATGGCGCTGGTGAGATCCAAGTCGCTGCTCACATCGAATTCATGATGGGAAGTGTTGTAGCGCTCCGCAAGCGAGCGAAAATAGACGCTCTCGTCAAATCTTCTGCCGGCAAATGAAATGGAAAATGTTTGCAGCCGGCGAGAGGATGCCTCCGCGGCGTAGTGCAGGATGGTCGACGAATCCAGCCCTCCGCTCGCCCAGATCCCGAGCGGCACATCTGATATCAAGTGCTCGGCGATCGAACTTCTAAGCAGCCCATCCAACTCTTCACAAGCCTCGGTCAAATCTACTTTTTGAGGCTGAAACCTGTTGTTCCAATAGCGCTCCGTCTTGATTTCTCCGCGACGGCATTCGAACCAGGTTCCCGGATCGAGTTTCTCAATTCCTTCGACGAGCGTAAACGGGCTCGGTACATAGTTCAAAGAAAGAAAGTAGGCCAGTGCCGTCTCCGAAAGCCGGCGCGGGATAGCCGGGTGTTCGAAAATCGCCTTCAGCTCGGACCCGAAATGAACGTTCCCCTGTCGAACCGCATAATAGAGCGGCTTGATGCCTAGCCGGTCGCGTACCAGCAGCAGCCGCCGCTCGGATTCCTGCCAGAATGCCGCTGCGAACATCCCCCGGAAGCGCCGGAAGCAGTCCACGTCCCACTGCACAAAGGCGCGCAGCGCAACTTCTGTGTCGCAGTGGGATTGAAACCTGTGCCCAAGCTGTTCCAGTTCCCGCCGCAGTTCTGCGTGATTGTAAATCTCGCCGTTGAAGACAATCGTGCAGTCCCCGTCTTCGGTGCGCAACGGCTGGTCGCCGCCTTCCAGATCGATGATCTTGAGGCGTACCGCGCCCATCGAAATATCGGCCGATTCGAAGATGCCGTGCTGGTCCGGACCGCGATGGTGCAGTTCTTTGACAGCGCGCCGAAGTACACCGGGCGCTGGCCGGCGGTCAAAGTGTGTGAAACCCGCGATACCGCACATCGTCGCTCTAATCTTACAAATTCGTTGGGTCAGCGAATCTCACGAGGCGCTGATCTGCATGCGTTCGCGGCCGCATCCTAGAAGAATCTGCTCCAGGATCGGAGGTACTTCGAACACTGCGCGGTTTTCCATCGCGCCAATCGTCTCTTTCATAAAAGCGAGCCGGCCGCTTGAAAGCAGATCTCGCACTGCGTTCTCAATGCCGCGAAAATTCCTCAATACCAGGCCGGCACCGCGCTCGCGCACCCATTGCGCGTTATATCGCTCCTGCGGCAATGTCCACGCATTGCGCTCGACAATCACCGGAAGCTTCATTTTCAGCGCCTCTGAAATGCTCCCCGGTCCCGGCTTGCCGATAAAGAAGTCCGATAATTGCATGTAATACGGGATATCCTTCGTGAAACCTTCGACGAAGATTCTGTTCCGTGTCTTTAGCCGCTGTAGCCGCGTTTCCAGCTTCGCGTTGCGCCCGCAAATCATGATCAGCTGCAGATCTAAAGAAGATTCTCCCAGGCGCTCAGCGATCGCCAACATCGCGTTGGAGCCTTCTCCGCCGAACAGCACCAAACCGGTGGGCAAATCCGATCGCAAGCCGAGGCGTCCCCGCTCGTGTCCCCGATCAATCGCGACGGGATCATAAAAGTCAGGCCGCAAGATCATCCCGCTGACTTGAAAAATATGCGAATTCGGATGCCCCATGGAACGCGCCTGCGCGACAGCCCGTTGCGTTCCGCAGATAAAATACTGCCGCTGCTTTTCCATCCAAAAGTGAGGCGGATAATCTGCGAGATCAGTCAAGATCGTAACGAACGGAACGCCTGGTAAGGCTTGCTCGAGGCTCTCAAACAAAGCTCGATTGAGATTCGGCACCAGCGATACCACCATATCCGGGCGCGTATCTTTCCAGTGACGAACCAGCAATCGAACCGCTGCCGTGTGATACATCCGGATTACACCCTGCATGACCGGCAGCAGGTAGGCAGCCCCTAGTGTCCACCCTTTGGCCAACATGCGGTTGTAAAGGTCTTGCAAGCGCACGCCTGTAAGCTTTCGAAAAATGTCCAGCGGGTCGAGCACCTCTTGAAGATTGACCAGCCTGACCGTCCAGCCATAGCCTTTCGAAGCGATAACGGATTCGAGCGCCATGGCCGCGCTCCGGTGTCCACCCCCCGCGTCGAAGTAGACGAAATCCAGCGTTGGTGTCGGTTTCAACCCTTATCGTATGCTCAATCTCGTAAACTGGTGTCCGGAGAGGGCCTGATCCGTGACGGCCCGCCACACCATGCTTCAGTTTATTGCCACCGGCGACCACAAACTGATGCGCAAGGTTAACAAGTGGCCGGCGCCCAAGTGGATCCGCATATGGGCAATTGCCGCTACCCGAGCCGGCGACGGCTGGCTTTGGTACCTGATTGGACTTTCTATTCTGCTGTTTGGCTCTGAAGGCCGACTCACGGCAGTTGCCGCTGCCGGTTCGGCCGCCCTCGTCGGCATCGGCATCTTTGTGCTCTTGAAGAAAGTGTCGGGGCGCAAGCGGCCGTGCGAAATTGAGCCGCACTGCTGGGCGCACCTCTTGCCGCCCGATCGGTTTTCCTTCCCCTCCGGCCACACCATCACGGCTTTTGCGGTAGCCATCGCCTTCGCCGAATTCTATCCGGCTTTGCTCCCGTTTTTGCTATTTTGCGCGATCAGCATCGCCACTTCTCGCATTCTGTTGGGCATGCACTTCCTCAGCGATGTACTGGCGGCCGCGCTGATCGGAACCGGGCTGGCCCTCGGGAGCCACCGCCTTTTCACGTAACTCAAAACGAGCCGGAGACTCTCTGGAACCGAATCGGCTGATCCGCAGCAAGCATCGGCCAAAATAGCGAGCTATCCGGCTGCGCCTGTCATCGCGGTAAACTCCTTTTACGGTGCTGCGGCGTATGCCTGTCTGTGCAAGAAACCTGGACCGTGTTGGTTGCATCGCGGTACTGATATCTCTGGCCATCATCTCCGGCTGCCATGGCCCGCAGCCCGAGGCGGCAGAGGCAAGATCGATCTCCGTCTTAATGTGGATGCCGGGAGAGGGCCTCAACCTCGACCGGCGCATCACGAGCGAGTTCACGAAACAAACTGGAATCGCCGTTCGCCTCATCCCTGCGTCCGAATCGGCATCGCAGCGCCTAACTCAGGAGCTGGCGCTTCTGCAGCAGGAATCTTCCGCCGTGGACGTATTTCAGGTCGACATCATCTCGCCCGGAATTGTTGCGGATTACATGATGGACTTGCGGAACGTGCTGGCGGATGAACTTCCCAGCGAGTTGCAGGAGGCAGTGGAAAATGCGACCGTCCGAAACCGCCTCGTCGCCGCTCCATTTTTTGTGGAATACGGGATGCTCTACTACCGCACGGACCTGCTCAAGGAGTACGGCTTCTCCGGGCCTCCGCGCACTTGGAACGAACTTGAAACCCAGGCCGCGCGGATTCAGCGCGGCGAGCGCGCGCACGGCCGCCCTGATTTTTGGGGGTATGTCTGGCAAGGCGCCGATTACGAGGGGCTTACCTGCAATGCCCTCGAGTGGCAATCGTCCCAGGGCGGTGGCAACATCCTCGAACCCGACCGCACGGTCAACGTGGACAACCGCGCCGCTGTCCGCGCCTTTGCCCGCGCCGCTCACTGGGTGGGAACTATCTCGCCCCCGGGCGTCACCGCCTATCTGGAGGAAGACTCGCGCAACGTTTGGCAAGAAGGAAGGGCCGCCTTTCTGCGCAACTGGAGCTATGTGTTTTCCCTCGCTAAACGATCGGGCCAGGTCCGGGGGCGGTTTGCGGTGGCCCCCATGCCCGGCGGTATCGACTCCCATTCGAGCGTTCTGGGCGGTTGGTATCTGGGAATTTCGAAGTACACCCGTCATCGCGCCGATGCCGTGACGTTTCTCAAATACCTGACCAGCCGGCAGGTGCAGAGAGAACGGGCCATCGGCGGCGGATTTCTGCCCACATTCCCATCGCTTTATCGTGATCCCGCGGTGATTGGCGCGAACCCGTTCTTCGCATCCATAGCTGACGTACCGAACCGCGCCGTCCGGCGCCCGGCGGGGCTGGCTGGCCGGCAATACGACCAGGTGTCGAGAACCTACGCCCACGGCATCCACAGGATTCTTACCGGAGAGCTGAGTGCCTCGCAAGGCGCCTCGAATATCCAGACGGAGCTTGTCCGCCTGACCGGGTTCGCCAATAATGCGCTCGCATCCACGGACCGGGGCCGGGAATAATCGTGAGTATCGGACGGCGGCTCACCGTCGCCTTTGCCGCAGTCGCGCTTATCATCGCGTGCGGAGCCGCGGTCACTAGCTGGCAGTTCTTCACTATTCTGCAGCAGACAAGAAGGCTCTCCGCCGTTGACGACGAGGTTTTGAGCGTGTATCGCATCCGCGCGGACGTGGGTGCCATCAGGCGCAGACTGGACGATGTTTCGAAGACCCAGGACCTCGCTATGTTCGAATCGAGCGCCCGCTTGCTGCGCCAGGAATTGTTCGGCGATATCGCTCAAGCACTAAAACAGTTCCATGAAACCGGTACGCCCGTTCCCGGAACTTTGGGCGCCCTCCGCGACGCTGTGGGCGGCCAGTTCGACGCCATGCAAGCCCTGGCCCGGGTGAACGATTGGCCGGCTATCCGGCTCCGTTTGGACAATCAGGTGGACGAAATTCTCGACGGTGTTCGGGATATGGTTTCGCACGTCGATGCAGACGTAAGCCGCCAGCGGACTCGCGTTGTTGGCGATATTGAATCTCGGCAAAGACAGGCACAGATCATCCTGGCGCTTACGGCCCTTGTTTCCCTCATCGTCTCCTTGCTCTTGGGCCGCTCCGTCACCCGCAGCATCATCCTGCCCTTATCGCAGCTAAAAACCGCGGCGCATCGGTTCGCCCGGGGCGATTTCAACGTCGCGCCGGTAATCGCTTCCAAAGACGAATTGGGCGACGTGAGCGGCGCCTTCGCCTTGGCCGCCAGCAAGTTACAGGATTCCTACCTGGCCCTCAAGCGTTCCAACGAAGATCTGGAGCAATTTGCATATGCCACCAGCCACGATCTGCAGGAGCCTCTTCGGACCATCTCTTCCTTTTCCGATATGTTGAGACTCCGCTGCACGGACAACTTGTCGCCGCAAGCCAAGGAGTACCTCGGATATGTGACCGACGCCGCGGCCCACATGCGCGAGCTTCTTACTGGAATACTCGAATACTCGCGGCTCACGCGCTCCGAAGATCGACAAGAGCAACGAATCGACATCGAAGAGATCGTGCCGCTCGTTCTCAAGAATTTGCAGGCAATAATCGAAGAAACACACGCCGAGGTGAGCCACGGTCCACTGCCTGCGGTGATCGGCAGCAAGGTTCAGCTGATACAGCTCTTTCAGAACCTGGTGGGAAATGCGATCAAGTACCGCCGCGACAGCGTGCCGCCCCGGGTACACGTCTCAGCCCAACCAGAGGGCGCCATGTGCCGGTTTTGCATTGAAGACAACGGGATCGGCATCGAGGCCAGGCACCAGGCGCGAATTTTCAGAGTGTTCAGCCAAGTCGATCGGGGCGCGCGCGGCGGAGTAGGAATCGGCTTGGCGGTTTCCAAGCGGATAGTAGAGCGCCACGGCGGATCTATTTCAGTCACATCGGACGTCGGGCAGGGTTCACGCTTCTTTTTTACGCTTAAACCGGCGAGCAAGAACCTCTCCGTTCACTGATTTGTCGGCACCTGGCCCTCGCTGCTCGGCCGGACGCATTACGCCCCCGTTATATTGAAAGAGGCCCACGCATCATGGCGGCCAAGTGAATGCTGCGCCGCACCCTCCTATGGCTATCCCAGGACACTCGCCTGCGCCATTGGATGGAAAACTCCTCCATTTCCCGGCAACTCACCTCCCGCTTTATCGCCGGCAGCACTCTGTCGGAAGGCATACGCGTACTCGAGCAGCTTTCCTCGGAGCGGATCTTCGGCACGCTCGATTTTCTCGGTGAAAACGTTACTTCGCTCGAAGAAGCCGGCCGCTGCCGCGAATACTATTTGGCCGCCCTCGCCGAGATCCGGCGCGCTGCTCTGTCTGCTACCGTTTCCATCAAACTCACTCAATTCGGCCTCGATCTTTCCAAAGAAGCCTGTCTCGCCAACGTGACAGGTCTCGTTAGTAGCGCGGCGGAAATAGATAGCCGGGTGGAGATCGACATGGAATCCAGCGAGTACACAGACCGCACCCTGGATTTCGTCACCCATCTGCACAATCGGTTCAACGGCCACGTTCGAGCCGTCATTCAGGCTTATCTCTACCGTAGTGAAGCAGACATAAGAACGCTTTCTGCCCGGAAGATCCCCATCCGCCTCTGCAAAGGAGCCTATCGCGAACCCTCAGGCGTGGCTTTTCCACGAAAATCGGATGTCGATGCGAACTATTTGAGGCTGATGAAGCTCTTGTTTGATGAAGGCACTTACCCCGCCATTGCAAGCCATGATGAGAACATCATTCGCCACGCCCTACGTCACATCAGGGAACAAAATATTGCCAGCGAACGTTTCGAGTTCCAGATGCTCTACGGTATCCGGCGTGATCTTCAGCGCGAATTGGTGGCGCGGGGCTTTCGCTTGCGCCTTTACGTTCCCTATGGCGACGCCTGGTACCCATACTTCATGCGGCGGCTCGCCGAAAGGCCGGCGAATCTCCTCTTCTTGGTCAGAAACTTGCTCCGAAAATAACTGAACTGCATGCCGGAACTATGAGCGGTATAAAGGAGTCTAACTACTAATGAGGTACTGGCTCTACCTGGTCGCTAAGCTGGCGACGGCCGCGGGAGTCGTGTACGGTCTCCAATCGGCGCTCCTCTATTTCTATTCCGATCCGCCTCTGCCGGTCGCGAATTTCGGCCCCATTCCTCCGCTGCTTCGAAATGGCGCGCTGGCGTTCTTTCCAATGGATCGGGTCAACGTTTCACCTGCTCCCCCCGATCCTCTGCTGTTGCACGACATGCTCTTTACCTTCGCCATATTTGGCCTCTGGCTGATGGGCGCCGGTCTGCTTTCGGTAATCCTTTGGGATCAGGGCCGCCGCTGCCGCACCTGCCTGCGCCGCTTGATCATGCCTGTCGCGAGCGGCTCATGGGGCAATATGGTTACTTTCGGGCGACCCAAGACGGAGTTCATCTGCCCGTTTGGGCATGGAACCCTGAGCATCGAAGAGCTCCAGATTACCGGGCGCCAGTTTCCCGACTGGCAGCCGCACGACGAGGACATCTGGAAAGAGTTAGAATCGTATTATCAGCCTCAGAAGTAACCAAGGGAAGCAGCAGGCGTCCAAGCCTGTGAATGAGGCTGCGACTTTCAGCGTGGCGAAGATTCAGATCGAATGAGCCGCGATCTTCTCAGCACGCACGAATCGTTGAAAACAGATTAATTTTTCTTTAGGCTAGCCATTGCCCGTTCGCATCAAAGTGCCCGCTAAAGCGGGAGCGGGAAAACGCGAGTCGACTCGGCCCGCTCCTCCGCTCGTCAAGTTCCTCCTGTTCGGCGCAATCGCTGCCGCGGTAATCGCGCTTATCGTCATTTGGTTTTACTACGCCAAATACGCCCGCCTTACCGATGAGAAGCTGGCCCAGGGACCGTTTCCAAACTCTTCGCTTCTGTACGCGGCTCCCCGCACTATCGGAATTGGCGATCCCGGCACGCCCTTGCAGTTTGCCGGCAAACTTCGAGAGAGCGGCTATGCCGAAGACACTCGCGCGAACGCCACCGGCTGGTTTCATCTCCGTCCGGATGCCATCGAAATCTTTCCCGGCGATCGTTCCTTCGCGGGTTCCGAACCGGCCGTCCTGCGGTTTGTGGATGGCCGCATCTCCTCCATCTTCGCCTTGAGCGATCATTCGCCGCGCACCGAATATACGATGGAGCCGCAACTGCTCAGCAGCCTCTACGATAAGAATCGCGAAAAGCGCCGCTTGGTGAAATACGACGATATTCCGCCCGTCCTCGTCAAGGCCGTTATTTCCATCGAGGACAAGCGCTTCTTTCAGCATTCCGGTTTTGATCCCATTCGCATCGTGAAGGCGCTATTCGTCGATGTGCGCGAACGTCGCAATGCCCAGGGAGCATCCACTCTCACCCAGCAGCTGGCCCGAAATCTATGGCTCGACAGCCGCAAGACCTGGGCGCGCAAGTTCGATGAGCTTCTGATCACCATTCACCTGGAGCGCAAACTAACGAAACAGAAGATTTTCGAGTATTACGCGAACCAGGTGGATCTGGGCCGCCGCGGGTCTTTTGCGATTCGAGGCTTTGGCGAAGCCTCACAGGCCTACTTCGGGAAAGACATTCGCCAGTTGACGCTCCCCGAGGCGGCGACCCTCGCCGGACTCATTCAGGAACCGAGTTTCCGGAATCCCGTTCGCTGGCCCGAGCGCGCCCAGGCCCGGCGCAATGTTGTTCTCAAGCAGATGTTCGAGAACGGCTATATCTCCCAATCTCAGTTTGAAACCGCGGTTAAAACCCCTCTGGTGATCGCCAGGCAAGGGATCGAGTCCGCCGACGCGCCCTATTTCGTGGATCTGGTAAACGAGCATCTGGCGGACGAGTTTGAAGATCGCGATTTTCAGGACTCGGGGTCGAAAATATACACCACGCTTGATCCTGACCTGCAGCGTGATGCCGCCGAGTCCGTCGCCGTCGGGCTCAGGGAAATCGAGGCTCTGATTGCCAAACGCCGCAAGCGTGGCGTCATTCTCGAAGAGCCGCAAGTTGCCTTAATCTGTCTCGATCCGCACACCGGAGAAGTCAAAGCGCTGATTGGCGGAAAAAATTATGGCGTCAGCCAGTTGGATCACGTCATCGCGAAACGGCCCTCCGGCAGCGTTTTCAAACCCTTCGTTTACGCCGCTGCCCTCAACACCGGTCTTGTTCCCGATCGTCCCGATCCGATAACTTCTTCTACACTCTTCCAGGACGAACCGCATACGTTCTTCTACGACGGAAAATCCTACGAACCCGTCGACTACCATCACAGTGACTGGCAAGGCGACGTCACCATGCGAACAGCTTTCGCCAAGTCATTGAACGTGCCTGCTGTCGAAGTAGCGGAAGCTGCTGGATATCAGACCGTGGCGGATTTAGCTCATCAGGCCGGCTTGGCCGACATCGGCGCTACACCGTCGATGGCGCTCGGTTCCTATGACGTGACGCCGATGGATATGGCAAGAGCTTATACGCTTTTTGCCAACAAGGGCGTGATGGTCGAACCCCGGCTGATCTCCCGCCTTGTCGACAAATCCGGGGGGAGCGTCTGGTCTTCTACTGTCGAAACGAAGAAAGTGCTCGATCCGCGGGTGAACTTTCTGATCGTGAGCTTGATGCAGGAGGTTCTCCGCAGCGGCACTGGCGCCGGCGTCAGGTCCCGTGGATTCACGCTTCCGGCAGCGGGGAAAACCGGGACATCGCACGACGCGTGGTTCGCCGGGTTCACTACCAAGCTGCTATGCATCGTGTGGGTCGGCCTCGACGACTATAACGACATCAAGATGGACGGCGCCCAGGCAGCGCTTCCGATTTGGGCCGAGTTTATGAAGCGCGCCCACAAGCACCGCGAATACCGCGACGTGGCCCAATTTGACGTGCCGGATGGCGTAGTCAGTTCCCAGGTCGATCCCCAAACCGGCGCTCTCGCAACGAGCGCCTGCCCCAAAGTTGTGACTGAGTATTATCTTGTGGGCACCCAGCCCGTGCAGTTCTGTCCTCTACACCAGGGCGGCTCCACCGAAATCGCCGGTTGGGACGCCACACCGGCCGGGCAAGCTGTTATCGAACAGCCGCGCCTCCCCTCGCCTCTGCCTCCGCCCCAGGCTGCGCCGCCCAATATACCCGGCCAGAATGTGCCGAATCCGCAGGATGACAAGCAGAACGGCCGCAAGAAAAGCTTCATGGATAAGCTGAAGAGCATCTTCCATTAAGCCCTGCCGCTCTCCGGGCACAGCGTTTTTCCACCCTCCTGCGACGCCGGTTCGCCTTCAACCGATATACGGACCGAGACCGTAGAGAGCTTCATCCGACAGCCTTGCGTTCACCCGCTTTGTATCGGGCGCCAACATTTTGTATGGTCCAAAATCCGGTTTGCGCATTAAATGTGCAATTGCCGTTTTGTCACTTTCAGAATTAAATGGCGTAGAATCGTCAACTCTATTGGTATACGGTCTTGGAAGATCGTCAAGGCTCTTCAGTTGGTCATCACCACATGAAGCACGACCACTGTCATGTCGTCATGCTGAGGTGCGCCGGCGGCAAACGTTTCTGCAGCCGCCATGATACGGTTCATGGCTTCGATCGCCGGCACGTCAACACAAGTTTTCGCGAGATCGATCAAACGCTCCTCGCCCCACTCCTCGTCTTCGCTGTTCATGGATTCGGAAATTCCGTCGGTAAACAAGACAAGCAGATCGCCAGGCTCTAACGTAAACGACCCCTGTTCATAACACGAATTCTGCAAGAGCCCCACTGGTGGACCGCTCGCTTCCAAACGAAACACCTGACAACCAGGATTGGACCGGCGCAGAATCACAGGCTGGTTATGGCCCGCATTTACGAACGAGAGTTGACGATTTACAGGATTGTACTCAGCGTAAAAGAAAGTGGCATAACGATTGGAGGACGAAGCGCCGTAGACCAGGTTGTTCACTCGCTGGATCAGCTCGGTCAAATTCTCAACCACGGCCGCCTGGCCGCGCAGCGATGCACCGAGGCTTGCCATCATCAGCGACGCGCCGATTCCTTTGCCGGACACATCGCCGATAGCCACGCCGAGTTTGCCTTCGGTCAATTCCAAAAAATCGTAATAATCTCCGCCCACCTCGCGCGCAGGCCGGCACAGACCGGAATAGTCAAGCCCGGAAATCGCTGGAAGATGTTGGGGAAACAAATGTTGTTGCACTTCTCGTGCAATCTCCAGTTCGCGATTCAACCGCTCGCGAGCGGCGATTTCGCGTCCGATGGCGCTATTGAGCCGCGCCACCTCCAAAGCCAAGCCTGTTTGGGCCGCGACCGAACTCAGCAGACGCAGATCGGTGCTCGAATAGGGAGCCTCGGAAAGCTTTTGCCCCAAACTCATGAACCCGAGCAGTTCGTCTTTCACCGACAACGGCAACAGCAGTTCGGGTTGAAGTGCTGCCAGTCCGCCGCGCTCTTCTTCGCTCATCTCCGGCGCTTTATAAATCCACGATTCCGGATCGTCGAAGTAGACGCGGGTGGGCTTTTTTTCGGTCTTCAGCATCTCTACCGTGGCAGTATGTGGAGGGAACGCCATTTCCGGAAGCGTTCCGTAACCGACGGCGTGTGCTGGACGATACAATCCACTCTCGGTGAGGAGCACCGCGATCTGCTTTACATGCAGGGCGCTCGAGATGCGCTGCGCTACGGTTTCGAGCAGCGGTCGAATCTCAACGATCGTGCGGACGCTCTCGGCCAGATCACTGAGGATCTGTTCGGCATTGTAGGCGTCCCGGAAAAACCGGCGATCCACCCAGGCAGCGAGTATTTGGGTTGCGCCATGCAGCAGAAAGATGCCCCAGAGTCCAGCCGCCAGGACCACGACCGTGGCAATCGGGTTCATGGCGTGAGAGGTCATCAACAACGTGAGCACAATAAACAGCACCGCGCTCAGCAGGATCTGTATAATCAGAACGCCGCGGCGTGCCAATGTATATTGCAGTCCCTGCCGGATGACGAGGCGTACGTCCATGGCGCGCTGCACAACGATGACGTAAGCCAACGTTACCGGAAGCAGCAGAAAAACCGTATACACGGACATCCTCACCCAATAAGGGAAGTATTCTTCCGTAACTCCCTTCAGGCGCTCGATGGTGAATACAACAGCAATCGGCAGCAGGCTGATTACCGCCCCGGCATACAGCACTCGTAATCGCCGTTTGGCGTCAAGCGAAGAAGCAAACCGGTATTTCACCGCGATGCAGACGAGAACACTCGCTAGCATCAAGGGAACTAAAAAGTTCATTTTTCCCAGAAATCGATTGATTGGCACAGCGACCGTAATACTGTAAAATTCGGCTACGAAGCTCGCTGTCGAGGCGATGGAAACGATTCCCCACAGCAGCAGCACAATCCACGCCAACCACTTCCATCGCTTCCGAAATGTCTTGGGGAAAGGTTCAGGGAAATAGATTCCAAGCAGAAATAGCCAAGCGAACCAGCTTGACTCGGTAAATACACGGTATAGCGAGCCTAGCGTCCTGAACGGCGGCTCCCAGAAATCGGGGAAGGAATTGAAGAAAGTGGCGAAACCTAGCATCACACCTAGCAGTAACCAGGCGCGAATGTCTTGTAACCGTACAGCAACCACCCAAAAGCCCAGCGCGAGGCACAAGGGCGGCATCACGGCGTAGAGCAGTAACAGGATTGGACCTGTGTTTTCCTTCAACTTCCGCAATCGTAGGCTGGTTTGGCTGGGGAGGGGCTGGCCATTTCTGTGGTACGTCACTTTCATCAACTCGCCTGGACCCGATGCAGAAAGAAGGTCGGCGTAAACAGATCGTGAAGTGACAGGAACACCGTCGATCGCGATCAGCGCATCTCCATCGTGCAGGCCGGCGGCGCGCGCATCCTCGCGGACAAACTGCAAGATGAATTGTGGCCGGTCTTCCGCTTCGAGCAGAAAAGGCCATTGCACGAACTCGGCCCCGAACCATTGCGGAAACATCTGTTTGAGAGCCCGCAGCTGGTAGGCTGTCGCGATCACAAAGAGGACAATTAATACCGCGTAGAGCGTCCGCATCGGACGGCGGCGGACAGCCATTTCCGGTGGCATGAAAACTGTTTGTGAACTGCTCAGACTGCCTGCGGGCTCTTGCAAAAGTTGTCCTCACGAGCCAATCGATGCTACGGTACTCGTTCCGGTCCACGATATCGCAAGGTCAATTAAGCGGGAGAACTTACCTCTTCGCCGGACAAGGGGTCACTCCTCCATTGGTCAAATATTGCACGCTAAGGGCTAGACGGGGATCAAAGTGCCTGTCCGTGCAGCAAGAGTCCTGGAAGGCTGTCAGCCCTCAGAGTTCATCGGACTGGCGTACGGCCCGAAGCGATCCTTGTACGGCGAGGTTGCCGTGGACAAGCGAGCGTTGCCGGCCAACAAGCGTCGAAATCTGGTAGTAGGACGTACCGGTGGCGTGGGTCGCTCTTGGCGAGCAAAGTAGGGCAGCTTCTCGCGAGTGCCGAAGTTCCTCGCCAATAGCGCGCGGATGACACAGTTCGTAGACATCATGAGCGCACTCTTTTCACCGCAAAACGTCATGGGAGAATACCTTGGCCACCAATTCCTGGAATCGCGGATCGTCTCGCATCGCGTTGAATCTCGGATCCAATCTGATCCATACCATCCAATGTGATCGTTCCTCAACGGCCTTACGCAGCCACAGTAATGCGGCCTCCGTATCTCCGAGACCTGCCTCAATCACAGCTATTCCGTAGGACGTCACGAATCTCGTTTTAGCCATCTCTTCAAACAATTTCAGGTCTGAGCCGGCGCCATTCCTATCTCCGCAAACTCCCGCGACGTAACCTCTGGCCGCAATGAGAGGTTGCCACTGCTGCAGAGAAGTCGGCACGGATGCCAACTCGAGCCGCGCGCCTTTGCAATCGCCTTCTGCATTCAGGACCCGGCCCATCCAAAAATGAGCGGGACCAAAATTGGGATCGCGAGACAGCACACTTCGTAGTGTCTCTTCAGATTGCTTGTTCCTACCGCTGTAATGGAGGTGGAAGCCCAGATCCGTAGCGATCGGTAACGACCCGGGGTCTAGGCGGCGGGCACGTTCAAGTGCGGCACGGGCTGATTCGGGCTTCTCTTTGGCCGTGAGGAGAACCCCCATCCAGTCGTATGCTGGAGCGAAATTTGGGTTTTCCGTAATGGCTTCCTCGAATTTGCGTTGCGCGGTGTCGAAGTCCCAATCGAAGTACATATGGAGATAGCCTTCCGAGGCAAGCATTTCAGGTGAATATGGGTCCAGCGATCGAGCGCGTCCCAGCGCCGCACGCGCCTGCGCGAAGCCCTCTGTGGGAGCCACTGTAGCAGCCATAGACTGGTTGGGCATAACAATCGGCCATTGCGGCGTATGCGGGGCATAATCGGGGGCTTCCGCGATCGTCTGGCGGAAATAATCGACCGCCTGTTTGAGACTGCTTTCACTTCTCTGGTTCCAATAGAAGCGGCCTCGCAGGTACAACTCGTAAGCCGGGCGATTATGCCGACTCCGGAGGAAGCCATACGCCCAAGTTGTGTAATGATCTCTTCCGTCATGCCTTGACTGAAGTACCGCTGCGAGGCGTCTTCCCCGAAATCTTCAAAGGGAACACGGCAACCATCGCAATATCATGTTGGAGCCATGGGCGCAGCACAAACCAGCACGAGACGGCGGCCAGGATGCCCACGAGCACAACCGCTAGCTGTCGCCGCCAATGTCGCAACTTTGGAGAAGCTATGATCGCTGTCGGAACCGGATCGGTCGTTACAGGCGAGACTTCGGCTTCCGAATCGTGGACTTCAACCGGCATCGAGAACCGATAGCCTCCCCGACTATGGTTCGAACGAACCGTGGTCGTTCAGACTGATCCTTCAGAGCCACTCGAAGCTTTCGGACTGCGGTATTGAGACTCGCATCAATGCTTCAGATCGTCTCTATTGCAAGACCAGGGACACAGGCGCCAATCTGAATATGCTAAGTTGCCCCTGGGATCTTTTGCTGGTTACCAACCACAACGAGGAAAGTATAAATGTATAGAACCATTTCTGCGGCCCTGATCCTCTCTAGTACCGCAAGTTTTGCCGCCACGATTCAGTTATCAGGGATCAGAGACCTGAACGACACAGCTGTAGTGTCCAACGCGTCACTTTCCGGCAGCGCATATTCTTTTACGATCCAGAATACGGCTCCGGTTGGCATCATCGCCAACGTTGGCGTTAGTTTCGGCAATACCTTAAGTCTGAGTAGCTTCACTACTTCAGCGCCATTCCAATACAACATCCAGAACAACACGGTCGCGCCGGATTTCAATTTCCCGCTCGATTTCGCAATGGCGGGCGCGGATCAGACAAAAGGTCTTATCCCCGGCGAATCCGAGACTTTTACTTGGATTCTTACAAAAGCCGATGGAACTCCAGTCTCAGGTATTTCAGCGATGGACATTGCCCAGCACCAAGTTGTCAGATTCCGCCTGCTGCCGACGGCAACTGGAACAGATCTGGCAGTTGGACCAAGTGCCGCCATTCCGGAACCCGCGACTGGTGCGATCGCGGGTATGGCTCTCCTCGCTATCGTGATAGCTGCATGTCGGCGTCATGGTTAAAGGAGAGCGCACTTGGGCCCCATCCGACGTTGTAGACCGACGATGTGCCTTCCTTGCGCCAGCGCCGACCGCCTTCAAGATTGAGACGCCCTTGCTTGAGCCCCTGAATAAGAATGTTCGAGTGGCATCTTCGATGGAGGAGTGCCAGCAGACTTTCTTCCGAAGGAACTAGTTTCAAGCCTGCCCTCGCAACTGAGCGGCGGGCCGAAATGGGGCATACCCCAATTAGTCGCGCGGCGTCTCGGCCCGCGCGACGGCCGAGTGCAAGATCAGGAAGACCAACATCACACGTGACGTCACCTTCGCGAATCGCAGGCTACGATTCGTCACCGCCGCAATTCCGCGCGTCGCTTCCGAGCACTGCGCCCCAGGATGGCCGTAGCTGCCAATCCGATTGTGAGGAGCAAGGGTGACGCTGGTTCCGGCGTGTTCACCGGAGGCGCCTCCGCGGGCGAGATCAGTACTGATACGCCTTCCTGATTGTCCGAGAGAAGGTTATCGGGAACAGCGAAAATCAGCGTCTCGGCTGCAGTAAAGGTGTACGTTGTCGAAACCGTTCCGCCATATCGTCCGCCCGCGCCCGAGATAATCTGATCGTAAAAACCAGCCGCCTTCGCCGTGTTGTACGCGGTATTCGCGTTTGCGAAACCTGGATAATCGGCAAAGGGTGTAATGGCGCCGCTGAACAGTTGGAACAGAGACGAGTTGGTCGCCGCGCTGCTATCGAATACTAAGTAATCGGTAACCCATGGCGAATTGTAAGTCCACGCCGTGTAGATCTGGTTCTGCTGTGCAGCCGTGAGACTGGGATACAGCGTCGATGCATCGGTCGGGTTCACAATCCGAAATGTGTACGTCCCGGGTTGTACCGTGTATTCAAGCAGTGTGCCGCTCGTGTTGAACGGGCTGTACCAATAAGTTTGAGTTGCATCGAAGCGGGCCGCTCCGTCCGCCGTGCCGGAGATGTTAATAATGGCTGAATTTCCAGGCAAACCGGTCGTAATGATGGAGCCGGCGAAAGCGCTTCCGGCAAAAAGCGTCACGAATAACACGAATCGCATAACAGTCTCCCCGTGTGACCCCAGTTTAGGTGCGCTTCAACACGCGGTTCACCACCTGTTCAGGTAGGAAATTGAATCCATTCCGCGTGCGCAAATGCCTGTAATATAGAGGAACAAAATTACTGGAATGCGTTGTATGTGCCTCGTTGGAATGGGAGCGCGCCTGGCAATCTGCGCTTTCGGATTGGTCGCGCTGGCGAACTGCGTCTTATGTGAACGCCTTCCCATTCGGGCCTACAGTACGGCCGATGGCCTGGGAAGCAATGAAGTCAACGCCATCGCACGCGACTCGGACGGCTTTCTTTGGTTCGCTACCCGCGAGGGCCTATCGCGATTCGATGGATACGAATTCAACACGTACGATCGTGCCAATGGCCTTCCCCGCGATCGAATTTCCGATTTCCTCCAATCCCGTTCCGGGACATTCTGGGCCGCGACCTCTGACGGATTGGCCAAATTCGAGCCCAACGCGCCCGCCGCATCGAAATTTACGGTATATCGGCCGGAGAACGCCGAAGCTCGCCAGATTCATGTCCTCTACGAAGATCGCGCCCGGCAGCTTTGGTGCGGCACCGAGGCCGGTCTCTTTCGTGTGCGGGCGCCCGCGGTACCTGATGGTGACTGGCAGTTCGAACCCGTGCCAATTATCCTGCCGTCGGGCAAACCTGGGACCGATCACCGCGTTATCTCGTTGTTCGAAGACAGGCGCGGAGACTTGTGGATCGGAACATTCCACGCCCTCTATCGCCGGACGCGCGATGGGCGGGCATTCGAATACCGGCGCAAGCCCCGTGAAGGCGTCGATTTTCTCTGGAATACCGTTTTCGAAGATCGGAAAGGTCGCCTGTGGGTCGGGACGGGGTTTGGACTATGGCGGCTTTTACCGGACGGCTCCGGCGACTATAGACTGTCGCCGATCTATGTGCCGAAAAGACGCCTGATTGTCTGGAGCATGCTCGAAGATTCGAAAGGCAAGGTGTGGCTCGGAACTTCAGGCGGTCTCATGGCATGGAACGGCGATGCCGATCCGGCTCACGCCCCTCAAACCTACACGGAGGTGAATGGACTCACAACCAACGAGATTACGGCTCTATGCCTGGATCGCGAAGGCAATCTGTGGCTCGGTTCGGGGGGCGGCGGGGCGATGCGGCTGGCGCGTAACGGGTTTGTTACTTACACGCCTGCCGATCACGTAAGCTTCGGACGATTTACAGGAATAAACGGAACCCTGTTCAGCGATCGCGCGGGAGAAGTATACGTCGCATTCCACCACGTCATTGACGCCTGGCGGAAGGAAAGGTTCGTAGAAATTATCCCGGCTATCCCAAAGCCCCACACTCCGTACCTCGGTTGGGGCTGGCATCAGACGATCCTCCAGGATGAAACGGGCGAGTGGTGGATTGCGACCGGGGAGGGTTTGGTTCAATTTCCCGCCGTGGGCATCGAGCGCCTGGAACGAACACGCCCGCGAGCCGTATACACCATGCGCAACGGCCTGCGCACGAATGACATCTTTCGCATTTTCGAAGACGGCCGAGGCGGTATTTGGGTTGCCTGCATAGGCCCAAGCGTAAATGGCCTCAGCCGGTGGGACCGGCGCACGCGGTCATTCCGACACTTCAGCGATCACACATCCGATGTCGCCACCGCCTTCGCGGAAGATCGGAACGGGTCGATTTGGGTTGGCTTTTATAACGGCGCCCTGGCGCGATTCCGTGGGGGTTCGTTTACGTTTTTTGGCGTACAGAACGGATTGGCGGGCGGCGGCATTCAGGCTCTTCATGTCGACCGTGCCGGGCGGCTATGGATTGCTTCGTCGCGCGGACTGACCCGCGCAGACGCGCCCTCTGAACTGCGCCCCCATTTCGCGCGATTTGGTACGCGGGATGGGCTCTCGAGCAATGTCATCCTTTGCCTTACGGAGGACCGCTGGGGAAGAATCTATCTCGCTACGGGCCGGGGCATCGATCGCCTGGAGGCATCCGGCAAAATCGTGCCGTCGCGGGTAAAGCACTATACCGAGGCTGATGGACTTACGAAAGGTGACTTGCGCGATGTTGCTTTCGATGCAAAGGGAATCTTATGGTGCGTGTCGAAGCAAGGCGTCTCCCGTTTTTCACCCGAGCCGGACATCGCCCACCCTCCGCCCCCGGTTTTCATTCACCAGATTCGAATGCGCGGTGTACGGCTATCCGGCATCGGCGAGACCGCGATTCCGCCGTTGACGTTCCGTCCGGATCAAAATCAACTTCAGATCGATTTCAGCGGTCTGGCATTTGCTGCCGGTGAGACGCTACGGTATCAATACAAGCTGGAGCCGGCCGACCGCAACTGGAGTGAGCCTTCCGAGCAGCGAACGGTGAATTACAGCGACATCGCTCCCGGACGTTACCGCTTCCTCGCCCGGGCAATCACCGAGAGCGGGATTATCAGCGATCGCCCCGCGGCTTTCCGTTTCACAGTTCTGTCCCCAATCTGGCGGCAGCCGCGCTTCCAGTTGCTCGGGTTGCTTCTCTTGCTCGCTGTTCTCTATCTGATGGCTCACTATCGTACACGCCGCGTCCTGGAGCTGGAACGCGTTCGAACGCGAATTGCCACCGATCTGCACGACGACATCGGCTCGGGCCTCTCTCAAATCGCGGTGCTGACAGAGGTCGCTCGCACACGCGCGAATGGAGCCGGCTCTGAAGAAGTGACGGCAATGCTCTCGAAAATTGCATCGGTCTCGCGCGAGCTGTCCGAATCCATGGGCGATATCGTCTGGAGCGTTAATCCGCGGCGCGATCGCCTTAGCGACTTAGTGCAGCGCATGCGCCGTTTCGGCAGCGATCTGCTCTCCGGGCGCAACATCGATTTCCGCTTTCATGTGGCGGCTCCGGAACACGAGATCCGCATCGCGCCCGGGGTTCGCCGCGAGCTCTACCTGATCTTCAAAGAGGCTCTCACCAATGTAGTGCGGCACTCCGGCTGCACGCGCGCCGATATAGGCGTTTCCGTCGATAGCTCCTGGCTTGAACTGAAAATGCAGGATAACGGAAACGGCCTGCCCGGGACCAACCACACCGACGGCCACGGAATAGCGAGCATGCACGAAAGGGCGCGCCGGATCAAAGGACAGCTCGACCTTGTTTCCGGAGAACATGGCGGACTGGTGATCACGGTCCGGGTACCGGTTAGGTCCAGGCCGCTTCGCTTAACGCGAAACCCGCCTGATCAGGTGGGTCAGCGCCATTGAAATTCGTCTACACTTGGACGCAAACATGGATGCGGCTCGGGGCGAGAAGGCTCTACAGATCGCGGTCATCGAGAACCAGGACGAGATCCGGGAGGGACTGCGACTCCTGATCGACGGCACATCGCCTTATCGCTGCACGGGCTCCTTCGCGACGATGGAACAGGCTTTACGGCATTTCGAGCGGGAGACTCCGGACGTGGCCCTTGTCGACATCGGCTTGCCGGGAATGTCGGGCATCGAAGGCACCCGCATCTTCAAACAAAAATATCCCGCCATCCAGGTCATTATTCTTACCGTCTACGACGACGACGAGCGCATTTTTCAGGCATTGTGCGCCGGTGCATTCGGATACCTGCTGAAAAATACCCCCCCTGCTCGCCTGATCGAATGCATCCGCGAAGTCGCCCATGGCGGCGCGCCAGTGTCGCCGGAGATTGCACGCCGCGTCATTACGTTATTTCAGAAGATTCGCCCGGCCGAATTCGCGCCACACGAACTCACCCCGCACGAAATCCGAATTCTCAAACTGCTGGTAGAAGGCCACAACTACAAAACAGCAGCAGTGGAGCTGGATGTATCCGTCAACACGATTTCATTCCACGTTCGGCACATCTACGAAAAACTTCAGGTGCACTCGAAATCGGAAGCGGTTGCGAAGGCGCTTCGTGGCGGACTAATTCGCTAAACACCGCGGATAACGTGAAAATCGTGTTTAAAGCTACCTGGACAGGTGGTGCATCCGCCTCCTTTCGCCCGGAAAATAAATTTATCAATTTAAAGCCATCAGATTCTCTCTGTATGGCCGATTGAGGAGGTATTCAAATGTCACAAATTATTCCGGGCAACTCGATTGCCCTAAAGTGTCTCGGCAATATTGATGGACCGAGATTTCTCAACGGTTTGACTGGGAATGGCACGGTGAGTCTGGCGCCCAACACGGATGCTCCCTTTACCGGAGCGCATTGGCTTGCCATCAGCGGACCTGTCCCAGGCCAGGTGATTTTCAAGTGTCTTGGCAACGTCGACGGTCCCAGATTCTTAGATGGCAGAACCGGAGACGGTTCGGTCGGGCTCGCTCCCAATACCGACGCTCCCTTCACGGGAACCCGGTGGGAAGTCACCGATGGCGGCCAGACCGGCACAGTTCTGAAGTGCCTGGGAGACGTCGACGGTCCCAGGTTTCTCGATGGTAGAACCGGGAACGCCACCGTGGGACTCGCGCCGGGCACGGCTCCGCCGTTCACCGGTACGCATTGGGACGTCACGGATTTCGGGGCCTTCCCCTTGCAGACGGAGTTGCACTTCGATGTCGATTCCATCACCTTCGACGGCGGCGTTCCGGTGGGCGGCTTTGCTCATCTGACTCTGCGCCGGGACGGCAGCTATACTTTCTCGGGACACTTTCACGATTCGGGCGGGGTCGAATTCAATGTCGGCCTGGTCTGGGGCATAAAAGACCTCGCAAACCAGCTCTACACGTTCCAACATTCCGGCCATGTGTCCGGCACTTTTGAGCCCGGGTCGCGTGACGATGACTGGACGATTGACAGCAGAAATGACGTGATCGCCCAACACTGGAGCGCTCTGGCCGCCGGTGGTTCCAAAGGGGTCCTCAAGGCCTCTGCCAGTCTCGACCTCTTGAATCTGACAAACGAGGTGATTGGAGCGGCCGGTCTGGTTCTGGGCGTCGTCGGAATCGTAGCAGCTGCCGGCGCGGCGCCAAAGTTGGTTCCCGCTTAACGACTTGATCCGTTTCTGGGGCGGCGGGGCGAAAACCAGGTCAGAGATCCGTCTGATCCTCCAAACTATTTGCTTCGCCGCCTCGCTGAAAAAGGTATATAGTACAGCCAAGGGGGATCTGTATGATCTCTTTCTCAGGTACGCGTCTCGCCTGCTGCTGCTTAGCCGCTTCGCTCGCTCCGCTGGGGGTTCTGGCGCAACAATCCGGTATTGAATCGAATAACGCCCGTGCGTCGGCAGGCTCCTTGCCGTCCGTCAATAAGCCCGCTTCCCCGCCTCTCGGGACGGAACTCCGCGGCGACATCTACATGGCCCGCAAAATGTACCGCGAAGCCATCGACATGTATCGCGAGGGCCCTTCGGATTCGCCCGTTTTGGCCAACAAGATCGGCATCGCCTTCCATCAATTGCTGCAGCTCGATCTGGCAAAGAAGAACTACGAACGCGCCATTAAGCTGAACCCGAAATACTCGGAAGCCATAAATAATCTCGGCACCATCTACTACGCGCAAAAGAGTTACCGGCGCGCTATCAACTATTACAAAAAGTCGCTTCGCTATTCAGCTCCTTCCGCATCCGTCTACGCCAATCTGGGCGCGGCTTACTTCGGGCGCAAGGATTACAAGCGCGCCACCCAATATTACGAGGAAGCGCTGCAGCTCGATCCCGACGTCTTCGAGCACCACAGTACCTTCGGCACTCTGATGCAGGAGAGGACCGTCGAAGAGCGCGCCACCTTCCATCTCTATCTCGCCAAAATGTACGCCAAATCGGGCGCCAACGAGCGCGCGTTAATCTATTTGCGTAAGGCTCTCGAAGAGGGAGTCAAAGACCGCGAGAAGATACCGAGTATGCCGGAATTTGCCGTACTCAAGGCCGATCCGGGTTTTAAACAACTCCTCGCGGAAAATCCAAAACCGTTATAGAGGACGTCCTGAGGTCTTACCTTCGCGCTCTTTCTTTCTCATTTCTAGTCCTGCTTTTGAGCTGCTCGCGGAATCCGGGCAATTCACCCACGCGCATTGCCGTTTTGCCGGCCAGCGTATTAATCGCCGATCCATCGTCGGAGTGGCTCAGAATGGCCGTTCCTCTGGTGTTGCAGGAGGATCTTGCCACCTCGCGCGCCTACTTTGCTTCGCTCGCCAACGATGAATCGGTTGCTTACCAGCTTGGCGCCGGCGAACTTTTGCGGACTACCGTCGAGGATCGCGGCGGTCGAATCATTCTGCACGCTACACTTACCAGCACCTCCACGCAACGCAATCGCGATGTGATCGATGTCGAAGGCCCATCGTCGGCCGGCTTTCTGCCCCCGCTAAACGCGCTCGCTAAGCGGCTCGATGAAAGAGCAACGGCTTTTTCGACCGGCGACGATCGTGCCCTCCAGGCTTTCGCTGGCGCCGCCCAGGCGCCGGATGCTGAAACCCGGGTCCGCCTGCTGACCGGCGCTACCGGCACGGATCCGGCGTTCGGCCTGGCCTATTGTTTGCTCGCCGAAACGGCCGCCCAAGCGGGAGCGCCAAACGTTTCCGCCGTAATCGCCAGAGCCAGCCCTCACCGGACTTCGTTTACTTCTCTCGATCGAGCGCGCTGGGATGCTCTGGTGGCGCGCTTCTCAAATGCTCCTCTGGCGCAACAGGCGTCGGCGCAATCCAACATTCTTCAACTCGCTTCTCACGATCTCGACGCGCTCGCTGCGCTCGGTTCCATTCGTTTTCTGCAGAATGATTCGGCCGCCGGCCAACGCCTCTTTACTTCTGCTCTGCAAGTGAGCCCGGGTAACTTGAACCTTCGCCGTCAACTGGCGGAAGGCCTGCTCGAAACCCGAAAATTTACCGAAGCGGAAAACATCTTTCAGGGCCTCACCGGCGATCCGTCCATTCTGCCGGAGCTGGCTGTTTGCATTTTGCTCGAAGGCGACCTCGCCCGCGCCAATACTGTGTTCAACAAGTATTTAGCCCTACGAGCTTCCAACGATCCCCTCAGCACGCTCATTCATTCCGCTTGGCTGTCGATAGCGGGGCCCTTGCAGAGCGCCATCGATCTTCTGCATAACGCTCCGATGACGAACCCGGTGGTCCGGAGTATCGCCGGCAGCCAGATTGCCGTATTTCAGCTCCTCCAAGGAGACATTTCGGCCGCGCAAAAATCCGCCGCGCAGGCCGTGAAATTCGATCCGCGCCCGGCTTCGTTCGCATCCGTGGCCGCTTTACTGGCGGATGCCGAATCCCCGCCTACTAAGTGGCAAGATCGGGTGAGCGCCTCGCCGCTCTCCGACCAGCCCAAAATGACGCTGCTTGCGTACGGCTTCTTTCTCCATGGCCATTTCGCCGAAGCCGCCGGCGAGTGGCGGCAAGTAAGTGAAAAATCCGGCGGGGCCGATCTGCGTGCCCGCGCTATGTTAGCCGCATCACTCGATCGCGCCGGCGATGGCGCAGCTGCGCGCAAGATCGTCGTTCAGCCCTTTATTCCGGATCTCGGCGATTTATACGCTCCCGTCTGTTTCGGCGAAATGCGCCGGCTCCTCGGCCTCCGGACGCGGTGAGCCCTTCGTGTCCGGTGGCGTGAAGCGGTGATCTTTTCTCTCCCACGGCTTCGGCTGGCGGCCGCTGTCCCTCTGGTAAACGCGATCGTACATGTGCTTGGCGCTTATCGTTCCAAGAGACGTGTTATACAGGTTCACCAGATCGAGCGCTTCCTTCACATCGTCTTCGAATTCGTGAAGCGCTTTCAATTGAGCCGCGGTAGCCGGCAAACGCTTCCCGCCAGGCGTCTCGAGAAACATCTGGTAGCCGGCGCTCAGTAGCGTCGCAATCTCCCCGTCCACCAGAATCCCGGCTTTCTCGATATCCGGCTGGTTTTTCCCTTCGTCGCCGATGATCGCTCCGATTCCGTTCTTCGTTACCTTCACCCGGCCATCGGGCATCGTTTGCGCTCCGAAGCCGGCCTGTTGGAGCAAACGCACGCGCTCGGCAAACGTCGGTACCTTCGGGCGCACGCGGCGAAAGAACATACCCTTAGTATAGAAATCGGCATGTTCCATCCGAAAATTCCAATCGCAGCCGTTACGGACGAGTTCTCGCCCGCCCTGGACGAAGCGCTTCCTGTAATGAAAGAGATCGGCATGACGGGAGCCGAGCTCCGCGTTGTCAGTGGCAAGAATATTCTCGATCTCGGCAAAGACGAACTCGAGAGGACTAAGGAAGCGCTCGATAACGCGGAGCTGCCCGTTATCGCCATCGCCTCGCCGCTCTTGAAATGCGTCCTCCCCAAAGGCCCTGAGTTGGACAGCCGCTTCCAGCACGATGTTTTTGCTTCCAGGCACACCTTTGAAGATCAGCCTCGATTGACGGAGCACGCCTTCTACGTGGCCCGGTTCTTTGGCGCTCGCGTGGTGCGCGTATTTTCATTTTGGCGAACGGTGAAGCCCGAGCTTTGCTCTGATGCCATTATCGAATCTCTAAGCGAACTGGCCAGGCTGGCTCAGAAGCACGAGATTGTCATCGGCCTTGAAAACGAGCACGCCTGCAATGTGGCTACGGCCTCCGAGACAGCGCGCATTCTTGAATTCATTCCTCATCCGAATCTCATGGTCGTGTGGGACCCCGCTAACGCCCTTGTCGCCGGCGAAGATCCTTTCCCGGGCGGCTACTCGGTACTGCCGAAACATCGCATTGCCCATGTGCACGCGAAGGATTGCCATTTGGAAGGCCACACGCCGGTCTGGGGGCCGCTTGGCACCCGCGCCGTGCGCTGGAAAGAGCAGATTGCCGCATTGTTGGCAGATCGTTATCAGGGCTTCATCAGTCTTGAGACCCATTGGGCAGGCCCGGGCGGCAACAAACTCGAGGCCAGTCGTATTTGCGGTTGGAACTTGCGCGGCCTGGCCTCCGCATAGACGGAACCGCGCGCGTCAGCAAGCGAAGGCTGCTCCCCTCACTTGCGAAACTATGATGAGTACTGCCCCGCCTTTTCCCTTACCTATGCCGCCCAATTCCAACGAGCCAAACATCGAGCGCGATTTAGCCTCTCATTTCGTCCGCGTGGTGGAAGAGGCCTCCATCGCCAGCGCTCGCACGATGGGCCAAGGCGATCCCAAGCGCTCCGACCAGGCCGCCGTCCAAGCCATGCGGCAGGCATTTGAAACGCTGCCCATTACTGGCAACATCGTAATCGGCGAAGGCGAACGCGATAAGGCGCCCATGTTGTACATCGGAGAACGTGTTGGCGCTCCCGTATTGAACGGCAGAGAATATCCGGGGGTCGATATCGCCGTCGACCCGCTCGAAGGCACAAACCTGTGCGCTACCGGCGCGCCCAATGCTATTGCCGTCCTCGCCGCTTCCGAGCCCGGCGGCTTATTGCACGCCCCCGATTGTTACATGGAGAAGATCGTGGCCGGCCCCGCCTGCAAGGGTGCGCTCGATATCGATGCCTCCGTTGGCCAGAACCTCAAGTCAATCGCGAGACGCCTCGATCGCGATGTGAAGGATCTCACCGTCATTGTGCTGGATCGTCCTCGTCATGAACGGCTGGTGGACGATATTCGCACGGCCGGCGCCCGTATCCGTCTCATCGGCGACGGCGACCTCTCGGCGGCCATTGCCGTCGCCGTCCGAGGAAATGGTGTCCATGCCGTGATGGGCATCGGCGGCGCTCCGGAAGGAGTTCTCGCCGCTGCCGCCATGCGCTGCCTGCACGGCGAAATGATCGGCCGCCTCGTCGTGGATACTCCAGAACTGGAAGAGCGAATCTTGAAAATGGGCATCAAAAATCCCAGGCGCGTTTACACAGCCGGCGATCTCGCTATGGGTACCCACATCATCTTCGCCGCTTGCGGCGTCACCGATGGGGCCCTGCTCCGCGGAGTCCGCTTTTTTGGCGAGGGCCATCGCACTCATACTCTTCTCATGACCTCGGCGAACAACAGCGTCCGCTTCATCGACGCCGTTCACATGAGCCGCCGCCCCGGACCCCGCGGCGTGCGCCTGTACTGAAGCAGACGTCAAGAATCCGCTAAGGCAGCTTCAGCGGTCCGCATACAACTTCACCAGACGGTACAGGAAAGTGCGCCCTTCATAAACCGAGCTCACGTGGATTCGCTCATTCAGACCATGAATGTGTCCGAGGTCAGGATCCTGGAACAGCCCTGAAACTCCATACGTCGGAATCCCTTTAGGGTTCAGGAATTGCGCATCCGTCGCGCCGGGCATCAGCACGGGCACGATAGGAGTGCTTGGCCATATCTCGTGCGACACCTGTTTAATCGGGTCCATAATACGAGGCGTCAACGGGGCAGGTTGGGCGACGGGTCCGCGGACTTCCGGAACGGTCACCTTCACTGCGGGGTCATTGATTATCGCGATCAACTTCGCCAGTATCGTCTCGCGCGGTACACCCGGGAAAATGCGGCAGTTGATGTTGGCGGTCGCGCGCTGCGGCAGAGCGTTTGTGGCGTGACCGGCGGAAAGCAGGGTTGCCACACAAGTCGTGCGTAACATCGCGTGCCAGGTAGGATCTTTGTCCAGCACCGCCACGGAAGCTGCATCGCCCGGATTCTTCACCACCTTGGCCATCGCCGCTCCAGCCTCGCCACCGGCAATCTTCGACATCGCCGTGAAATAGGCACGATTGGCATCGTCTATCTGAACAGGAAACTCGTAACGGCTGATGCGGTCGACAGCTCGCACCAGGTGATAGATTGCGTTGTCCGGCACTGGCCGCGAACTGTGTCCTCCTGGATTGGTGACCTCCAGCCGGAAGTTCTGGGATGTCTTTTCAGCAGCCTCCACTTCGTTTGCCACTCGCCGGCCGGCTTCGTCCAAAGCGCCGTATCCGCCTTCGTTCAAAGCGAACTCGGCGTCAATCGCCTGCCGCTCGTGCGTCGCCAGCCAGCCCGCTCCGTTCAGCGCGCCGCTGGTTTCTTCCCCGCAAGTCAATGCCAGCTTAATGGAGCGCTTTGGTTTAAAATTCTCTTCCCGATAGCGCACCAGGTTGTCCACCCAGATCGCAGCCTGAGCCTTATCGTCGTTCGCGCCCCGGCCGTAGAAATAACCGTTCTCTTCGACCAACGTGAACGGGTCGCGCGTCCAATCTTCACGCCGGGCTTCAACCACATCGACGTGTGCCAGCATGAGGATCGCCTTCGCATTTGGATCGGAGCCGTGGAGCACGGCGAGAAGGCCGCCTTCCTTCGGGTGACCTTCCGGAACGAAAACGCGCACGTCCTCGCCGCCATAACCGGCGGCCTTCAATCGAGCCGCCATACGGGTTGCCGCTAAGGTGCAGTTTCCAGCCGAAAGGGTGGTATTCGTCTCAACCAGCTCTTTGTAAATGTCGCGGAATCGCGCACGCCCTGGGTCGTTACTCTGGGAGAAAGCTGCTCCCTGGATGACGAAAACAAGTATGCATGCCACGAGGTGCTTATTCATCTTCCGCTCCCATTTGTGCCCCGACGGTCGCATCGACTGACGCAATAACCCACATGAAACAAAACGCAGTTCGACATCCAAGGTAAAGTTGTCGCGCCATCGTAACACACGGATGCCGGGAGTTCTTCGCCTCTTCGCCTGTACTGACGCTGCGAGTAAATCTAGTGCGAGGCGCTGGTGGACATCCGGCGCAAAACTTCTTCGCGCTGGGCACGCGCCCACTCCGAGGCAGGAGACAGTCGCAAGATGACTTCCAGATCCGCCAGCTCATTCTGTAGCTGATTGGTCTTATCAAACAGCTTGGCCCGGTTTTCGTACGCAGGAGGGAATCCGGGAAGCAGCTCGATGGCGCGATTCAGATCGGGAAGTGCCTTCTCGTACTGGCCCAACTCCAGATACGTCCGGCCACGTACATTGTACATAGCTCCGGCATACGGGTCCAGCTTGATTGCATCGGTGTAATCGGCTACCGCCAGGTCAGGCTGTCGCAAACCTGAATGGGCGAGCCCACGATGGAAATGAACGTCTGCCCAGTTGGGGTCTCTCTCCAGAATGACATTGTAATCTTTGATTGCTTCTGCGAAGTTTTTGTTATTCTCGTTAACCTGTCCACGTAATCGGAAGGCGGGAATGTAGTCAGCATTTATCCTTAGTGCCTCGTTTGCATCAGCTACCGCCTGGCTATACTTCTGCTCCCGTAAATATAAATGCCCACGAAGAACGAAGTCCTCAGCGGTTTTTGGCGTGGGCCATTCTGAAGCGGGAAGGGGTTTCAAAAACCCCGGATTCGATGGCGTGCCCATCGCCCTGCTCGCTTCAGCAGGCGACAACAGCCGGAAATTTACTTCTACCTGAGCTGGTGTCGCGACCGGCTGGCCCGCCTTCATTGCTGGGCGAAAGCGCCATTTTGTCACTGCCTCAATCGCCTTCTCGTCGAGCCCCATTCCGAGGCCGCGAATGACGCGTATGTCTTGCGGCGTGCCGTTCTGGTCGACTATGAGGGAAAGCAGCACGGTGCCGGAAAGGTTAGCCTTGTGAGCTTGCTCGGAATATGCCGGCTCGACTTTGTTAATCAGGAGAGGCGGCGACACGTCCCTTCCGATTGGCGACGTCTGGGCCTGCGGCTGTGCTGGCTCCGCCTGCGCAGCATTCACTGCCGTGGCAAGTGCGAACAGCATCCTTACAAATAATCGCATCGCGAGCTTCCGAAGTGGGTACGCGAATTATACAGGATTCCACAGGTATGCGGCGAGCGCTGTGATCGACGACAAACTGATGCACGACACGCTTCATGCGATCGTCGGTTGCGTGCAGCGAGTCGGCTGGATACAATTCGAGAGCATCCAAATGCCGGAACTATGGGCCATGCGTCAACGCTTGTAATCGCATTTGCCGCGCTTGCGTTTCTAACTTCCAATACATCGCAGCACGCGGCGATCTCCGGAAAGACGTCTCCAAACGTGCATGGGACAAACATGAATGCCGAAAATGATTCGCCTGCTGCCGCGACCCGCACTGTTATCGATCGCTTCAATGCGGCATTCAATCGGCATGATGTCGATAGCCTGGCCTCTTTGCTGACCGACGACACCGTGTTCGAGGATACGTCTCCTCCGCCCGATGGACGGCGCATACAGGGTAAAGCCGCAGTGGTCGCGTTTTGGCGCACGTGGTTCGCGCGCAATCCGGATGCTCGCTTCGAGGCTGAGGAGATTATTGTCTGCGGCGATCGTGCGATAGTGCGCTGGGTCTACCGCAAAATTCGGGACGGACAACCCTGGCATCTACGCGGAATCGACGTCTTCACTGTGCGCGACGGAAAAGTGGCCGCGAAGCTCGCGTATGTAAAAGGCTAAGCCGATAACCCGTTTTTCGGATCGGTTCCCGCTCGCCGCCCGTCAGGAAAGGAGGCCGCAAAACGCGGGGCATTTACAGAAAATTCTTGACACTACCCATCCACTTCCGCCGCAGCCCCTTCATGATCCGCTCGCCGAGTGTTCCGAACGGCTGGTCGGTGGTGAGATACGTCCACGTCGCGCCGCGCTCAAAGCGCTGCCCGTTCCCGAAATCGAGCGCGCCGTCCCGAATCTCGGCGGCCGCAAACGCATCCGCAATCTCTTCTCTCACACAGCGCTCGAAATCCGAATAGATCTTCTGCACGCCCTTCAGAAACTCGTACAGCGGGTCGCGCCCGCCCCAGGAGACCCAATGGATGCCGCCCTTCAACTCCGCCACGTTCGCCAGGTAGTCGGCCCAGACATCGTCGATAACAGCGAGCGCCAGCGTGCGGCCGGCCGTTTCCACCGCATTCTCACCGACCGCTTCCACCAGCTCGCTAAACTGCTCTTCGGGCAGCATCGACGCAACGCTCCAATCGGGCGCGAGCAGAACTTCGCGGCGCAACTCGTATACTTCGCGCCGGTGATCCTCAACGACCGACTCGTATTTCCAGAGCATCTCTCTGATCTCCAGGTTCTGCCCTTCCGCGGTACGCTGCACGCTGTCTATATCGGGGTTGTTTTGAATACCGAAGCGCACCAGCAGATCGTCCTCCAGGCTGATGAAGAACCGCGACGTCCCGGGGTCGCCTTGCCGTCCGGCGCGCCCGCGCAGTTGGTTGTCTATCCGCCTCGCTTCGTGGCGCGTCGTGCCGATCACGTACAGCCCGCCTAGTTCCAGCACCCTCGCGCGCTCTCTCGGCGGATTCCCTCCCAGCAGAATATCGGTGCCGCGTCCCGCCATGTTGGTCGAAATGGTCACCGCGCCTGTGGCGCCTGCCTGGGCAATGATCGCCGCTTCGGCCTCATCGTTTCTCGCATTCAGCACCGAGTGGGGTATTCCCGCGGCCTGCAGCCGGCGGCTCAACAATTCCGATTCCTCCACGCTGCCCGTTCCCACCAGAATCGGCCGGCTCGCCTCGTGCACCCGGCCGATTTCTTCCACCACCGCTTTATTGCGCGCGCGCTTGTCCGCATACACGATATCTGGAAGGTCCTGCCGGATCACCGGGCGATTCGTTGGAATCACCGTGACCGGCAGCTTGTAAACCTTCCAAAACTCCTCCGCCTGCGTCGCGGCCGTACCGGTCATGCCGCAGATGCGCTCGTACATCGCCACCAGGCTCTGTACCGTGATCGAGCCCAGGATGCGGCCTTGCGTCTTCAGGGGAACGCCTTCCTTCGCTTCAATGGCGGATTGCAGCCCGGCCGGCCAGCGGCGGTCCCGCGCAATGCGGCCCTTGAACTCATCCACCAGCTCAATCGACCCGTTCTTCACGACGTAATCCACATTGCGCCGCAGAAGCACATGCGCATGAAGGGCGTCCTGCGCCGCCGTCAGAATGCGCAGGTTCGCTTCGTCGAACAGGCTCCCGCTCCCCAGCGCGGTTTCCACATAGCGAATGCCCGCGTCGGTCAACTGCACGTTGCGCGCGAATTCATCGACGAAGTAATGCGCATAAGGCCGAAGTCCTGCAATTACCCGGTCGACGCGGTAGGCAAGCGCCGGATCCTCCGCCATGCCGCCCGCGATGACGAGAGGAATTCGAGCCTCGTCGATCAGAATGGAATCGGCTTCGTCGATCACGGCGAATGCCAGCGGCCGCTGAACCACTTCCTCCGCGTTTCGAGCCAGCCCATCGCGCAGATAATCGAAACCCACTTCGTTCGCGGTCGCGTAGGTCACATCGCACCGGTAGGCTGCGCCGCGCCGCTCGAACAACGCGCGCCCGGCTTCATTCGTGGGCGCCGCGCCGCTGGAAACAGTCTGTGAGAGATGCGCCACCGTAAGGCCGAACCAATCGTAGATAGGGCCCATCCACATCGCATCCCGGCGGGCAAGATAGTCGTTCGCGGTCAATACATGTGTGCCGCGCCCCTGAAGCGCATACCAGACAATGGCGGGAACGGCTGCCAGCGTTTTCCCTTCGCCGGTCTGCATCTCTGCCACCTCGCCCCGCTGGAGTGCAAGCGCGCCGAGAATCTGCACATCGAACATCCGCAGTCCGAGCGCGCGTTCCGCGATCGCCGCTGTCACCGCAAAGGTCTCCACAACATCCGGGTTGCCCCGAACAGCCATGGCAGCCGCTTTCAGCTCATCGCCGGCAGCGGCGGATAATCTCTCGCGCCGTCGCCTGATGGCGCGCAACTGCTCCTCGGGCTCGCGGTGGCGGCGTCCGAGGAAACGCATTAGGTTTCCTATCATCCAGCACGGCCGGCTTACATCGATTCAACCAGCAGCCCTAAATGCCGCAGTACGCGCCGTACTTTCTTGGGCGAAACCGCCAGCTTATGCGCCACGCGGGAAACTTTGCGTCCCTCGTGCTCCCAAACTTTTCGAATCAGCAGCTCTTCAAACTCGCCCACCACGTCTTGCAGCGACTTATCGCCGATCGCGCCCTGCGACCACGCCCTCAGATTCGGGTCTTCCACGCCCGCGCGCGAGATCCGGGCTCGCAAAATCTCCAGTTCCTGCCACAGCGCGTCATGACGGTCATGTCCCAGATACGCCTCTGCCCGGCTGCAGCACGCCCGTGCCGCGTCCGTGTTGCTGAAAAAACCGTTCACTAGCGTTGTCCCGCGGCAGATATGCGCCTGCGCCAGCAGCCGCCGGCTTTCCGTTCGCTCCCCCAGATCCACCGCCTCTTTCGCGCAGTCGTGCGCCAGTTGCGCAAAACGGCTCGGGTCATCCCCTTCCCCAATCTGCTCTTCAAACCGGGCGTCTGCTACCATCGCCTGCACAATCCGTGCCCGGCACATGAGCAGATAATCCGCTTTCGTCGCGCCCAGCTCAAACGCCTCGCCCGCGCGCTCTTCCGCTTTGTCCAGATCTCCCAGATCGAGATAAATTTGCGCTAGGTTCACATCCACGTTGCCCGCTCCGTGGTGGTTCCCCTTTCGCTTGTAAATTGAATCCGCCTGCGCCAGGTCCGTCTGCGCGTTCCGCAGCAGATCGTGCATGCGCTCCAGCTGCCCGGCCATATCTTGCCGCTCAAACGGCTGCTCGCCCGACCCTGTAGCGCGCTGCCGTTCCCGTTTCGCGTCGATGTTGCGGCTCAGTTGCAGCGCCAGAAAGCGTTTGGCTTGCGCGATGTTGGTGAGCGAGCGCGCCAAATAGCCTTCGAGCGACGGGCGGCGCTTGAACAGGTCGATGGACGTCTCGAAATAGCGCATCGCATGGTCGTATCGCCCCTCCCGCAGCGCGATCCGCCCGTAAGTCGATTGAATATTTCCGAGCGCGATGAAATCGTCGGTTTCCCGCAGCACGGCCTCCGCTTCCTGCAGAATCCCTACTGCATTCTTCGTGTCGCCTCTCTGAAAAAGCAGCCAGCTTTCGAGTGTGCGAATGACGGCGGCCACGCACGGCAAGCCAATCTGGGTAGCCAGTTCCACGCCCTGGCGCGTAATGCTGAGTGCCTGGTCATACTCGCCCGCCTTCCGCAGGCAGCGCGCTTTCCAGAAGTTCGCGATGGCGCGTATTCCTGGATCTTCCAGGTCGTCGATAATCGTCAGCGCCGTGTCCAGATGGCGCAGAGCTTCTGTCAGGTTTTCTGCCCGCATCGCGATCAACGCCTCCGCCATGCGGAAATGCACGTAGTCCGTCAGAGGCAGGGCTTGCCGGGCCTGCTTGGGGAAACGTTCCAGCAATCTCATCAGCAGCCGTTCACCGTCAAAACCCACATCCAGCCACTGCGCCAGGCAGCCAATCGCCATGCCGGCCCCACAGGTTCCGTCCGCAATCCGTTCGAAGTCCGGCCGCTGCTCCTCCAGCAGCTCAATTCCCGCCCCGATGTGCCGCTCTTCAATTAATTGGCGAAGGTGCCTCAACCGGTCTATTTGAATCATGCGTTTGTGGGCGAACGACTTTCCCCGATTTTACGCCCTTCTGTTCGCGCCGATAGGCGTGTAAGCTGCCCTACTCGCCCAATGCGAATCGGACAGGTGGTCCGATTCGGACCAGCCGATTTGAAAATTATTGCTGAACAATTCACACTAGCCCCTGGATACCTGCATGTACACGGGTGCGAAGGTGATCGTTCTCCTCGGTCCTCCGGGATCCGGAAAAGGCACGCAGGCCGAGCGTTTATCCAACGAACTGGGCATCGCTGCCGTTTCTACCGGCGATATGCTGCGCCGCGAGTGCCAGTCGGGCTCCCACCTGGGCTGGGCTGTGCAAACCGTAATGGCTTCAGGTCAACTGGTCAGCGATGAGCTGATCAATCAAGTCGTCACGAGCCGCCTGGGCCATCGCGACTGCGAAAACGGCTGCATATTGGATGGTTATCCGCGCACTGTTTCCCAAGCCCGTTTTCTCGACTCGCTGCTGAAGGCTTCGAAAAAGACGCGGCCCGTCGTGTTCGATTTCCATGTCGAAAGCGAGATTATCGTGAGCCGGCTCAGCCGTCGCCGCCAGTGCAGCCAGTGTGGACGGATCTTCAGCATCGATACGGAATCTAAGTCGGAGCTTCTTTGCGATCGCGATGGCGCACCGCTCATCGAGCGCGCCGACGATAGCCCGGCTGCGGTTCGCGAGCGGCTTCGCCAGCATGCGCGGAACTCCGGCGAGCTGGCCCGCTACTACGCCGCCAAGAACTACCACAGGATCTGCGCCGCGCGCGCTCCCGCGGAAATTTCAGATGAGCTGCTGAGCCTCATCGGATTCCACTCGCACTTGCCGGCTCTTAACGGACGCGCGCACGCCACGGCTTAGCGTTTTCGCAAGTCCCCAGCTCTGCCCGAATTGTGGTATGAGTTGAGAAATGCTGCGAAACATTTTCAGAGGCTTCTGTTCCAATACGGCCGGACGCGGCGCCGTTGCCTGCGCCATAGGCCTGCTCGCCGGAGTGCAGAGCCTGATGTCTGCAGGCTCCGCGAAAAAAGCACGCATGCACGTGGCACGGACCCCTGCAGAGCGGCGGCAGCGGATCGACTATTTTTCGATTCGCCGCACGAGGCTCGATAGCGACTACGTCTATTGGGTCCTGCAGGGATTTGGCAAATACCAGTGCTTCGTGCTGCTCGATACCTGGCGCGAAGCCATGGACGAAGCGCTGCGTCGCCTCGCAGAGCGGGTTGCCGGGGTGCAGCAACTTGTTCCTGTTATTGCTGCCGGCCGTGCTTAGCCGCTACTGCGTAATCTCGTAAGTGAGATTCACATCGGCGCGCACTTCAATCATGCCGGGCGAGATCGGCGTGATATCCGTCGAGTGGGCCTTGCCGAAGGTGATTTCGCGGGCCGGTGAAACGATCACCGGTTGACCTTCCTCCACGCGCAGCAGGCGGCCCAGTTTCAGCTTTAGCGAGGCGCTCAGTGCCTCGGCCCCCGATTGCGCCTGGCTGGCCGCATCGGCCAGCGCTTTCGCCCGCACCGCCTTTTCGTCTTTCAAGCTGAACGTCAGCCGGTTAATGCTGTTCGCGCCGGATTTGGTCGCGGCCTCAATCACTTTGTCGAGCATCGAAAGGTCGTTTAGCAGAAGACGCACCGTGTTATTGGCTGTATAGCCCGTGATTGTGGCGGCGCCATCTTTCGGGTATTGGTAATTCGGGTTCACTGAAAAATCGATCGTCTTGATGTCGCCTTTGGGAAGCACGGTCCGCAGCTCCTGCACCACGGAGCTCGTCTGTTTTGCGTTCTGCTCGAGCGCCTCTTTTGCCGTTGTCCCGCGCGTCGCCACGCCCACATCGAACTGCACCTGATCCGGCTCCGCGGAAACCGTGGCCTCGCCGTGAACGCGTATGCTTGGCGGTCCCGCCGGCGATGGCAATTCCTGCCCTTGCATCGCGGCCAGCGCAATGAGGAAAATGAAACCGGATCGCATGTGTCACGCCACCTGACGATCACGATACCGCACCATCGGCAGCTTTCATTTTTCGCCATGCCAGCCATTTCGCGCCGCGCCTTTCTTGCGCTCCCCGCTTTACCCGCGCTAGGCCAGACGGGACCGGCGCTTTCGAAATCGGACGACGATTTCCTCGAAGATCTCTCGCGCCGCTCGTTCCGATTCTTCTGGGAAGAGAGCGATGAAAACACCGGTCTTGTCCTCGATCGCGTGCGGGCGCAGGGCACGTCCATCGGAGGACGCAACCTGCAGGCCGCAAGCACCGCCCTGACAGGTTTCTATCTCACGGCCCTGTGTATCGGGTCACAGCGCGGGTGGCAAGATCGCAATCAGATCCGCCAGCGGGTTCGCCGCACCTTGCGCCATCTTGCCTCCAACCAGGAGCACGTGCGCGGCTGGTTCTACCATTTCGTCAACATCAAAAGCGGAGAGCGGGTGTGGAATTGCGAGCTTTCCACCATCGATACGGCCTTCCTGCTGGCCGGCGTCATCACGGCTCAGCAGTTTTTTCAGGGCGATTCCGAAGTATTCAGGCTGGCTGCCACGATTTACAACCGGATCGATTTTCCCTGGATGGTGAATCCCGAAACCGGGCTCATCCGCATGGGCTGGACTCCGGAAAAAGGCTTTCTCCGCGCTACCTGGCACAACTATCGCGAGAACGCCATCCTGCACATGCTCGCCATCGGTTCTTCCACCCATCCTCTTCCCGCCCGCTGCTGGTACCTCTTCGAACGCGACGCGATAGAGCTGGCCGGATATCGTTACGTCGGACGCGGTCCGATTTTTACGCACCAGTATTCGCAGGCCTGGCTCTCTCTTTTTGGCCGCCGCGACGGCCCGCCCTTTCAGATCGACTATTTTCAGAACTCTGTCGTCGCTACCCGCGCGCTGCGCGCCTTTTGTCTCAACCTGCGCGGAATTTATCCGAGCTTTTCCCCCAACTGCTGGGGCGTAACTCCTTCCGACAGCGAAATCGGCTACGTCGGTTGGGGGCGCCCCACGTCCAGGGGCGATATGGATGGCACTGTAGTTCCCTGCGCGGCCGGCGGCTCGCTCATGTTCGCTCCCGATATCTGCTTGCCCGCCCTTCGCTATATGTACAACCAGTTCGCCGAGTCCATTTACGGTCCCTTCGGCTTCGTGGATTCATTTCATCCGCTGACCGGCTGGGTGGACCCGGATGTTGTCGGGATCGACGTGGGCATCACATTGCTGAGCGCGGAGAATTTGCGAACCGGAAGCGTCTGGCAATGGTTCAACCGTTCGGTGGATGTTCAGCGCGCCATGGGACAGGTGTTCAGCCCGGCTGAAGCCTGAGCCAGAACCACCAGTACTACTGCTAATGTGTTACCTTGTCTGCGCTAAAGCGTCAGACGGGCATGATTCTGCTGCTGATTATCCTGATCCTGTTAATTGGCGCTGTGCCTGCATGGCCGTACTCTCGGGGCTGGGGCTATTATCCGTCCGGCGGCCTGGGATTGGTGTTGATCATCGTCATCGTCCTGCTTCTCATGCACATGATTTAGGGTCTGCACTATCGTCTCGCCGAGCTCGGCGCATAGTAGCCGATTCCTCCAAACCGCCCGTGATAAGGTACTTCGTGGTGGTAAAGGAGAGAGATCGAATGAGGACGAATCGCATCGAAGCTATTACGCTGGCGGTGGCATTGACCGCCTGGGCGGCCGCCGGGCAGACGAATGCCCAGCGACAACGGCCTGCGGCTCCCCCCGAACAGACATCTCAGCAGAATCAGCAGAATCAGCAGATGACCACTCCGGCGGCTCAGCAGCCGCAGCAATTTCAGCGCCGCACGCGCCAGCCGATGGAGCAGCAGCCGCAACTCTCGCGCGAGCAGCAGCAGTCGGCTGGCGCGGAGCAGCCTCGCCGCGGCCCCGCCCCGGAGGAAAAGTCTTCGGTGACCCATCACAGCGCGCGCGTGGGCGGCGAGCAAATCAACTACACCGCGACCGCAGCCACCTACATAATCAAGGCGGACGATGGCACACCCAAGGCCACCTTCTTTTTCGTCGCCTACACGAAAGAGAACGTACCGGACATAGCTACGCGCCCAGTCTCCTTCGTCTATAACGGCGGCCCGGGCTCCGCGTCGCTCTTTACACACATGGGCCTGGGCCCGCGGCGCGTGGCGTTGACGCCGGACGGGCACGGCATGCCGGCGCCGTACGAGATCGAAGATAACCGCGATTCATTTCTGGATTCCACCGACATGGTCTTTGTGGACGCGATCTCCACCGGGTATAGCCGCCCCGCGCCCGGAGAGAATCCGAACCAGTTTCACGGCGTGATCGAGGATGCCAACTGGTTTGCCGATTTCATTTACGAGTACGTCACGCGCAACGAGCGTTGGGCTTCGCCCAAGTACCTGATTGGCGAAAGCTATGGCACAACGCGATCGGCGGAGCTTTCGGGCGTTCTTCAGGAGCGGCACCAAATCTACCTGAACGGAATCGTGCTGCTGTCGAGCGTCGCCTTTTCGAATTTCGGCGCCGATGACCGCTCTATCTTCTTTCTTCCGACCTATGTGACAACCGCCTGGTATCACCATTTGCTGCCGCCCGATCTTCAAAACGAGAGCGTCTCGGCGGTGGCCGAGAAGGCGCGCGAATTTGCGCATGGCGAATATGCGCAGGCCCTGGATAAGGGCGACCGCTTGCCGCAAGCCGAGTATCAGAAGGTGGTGCAGGACATGGCGCGGCTCACCGGGCTTTCGGCGAAGTACGTCGAGGAGAGCAATCTTCGCGTGAGCCCGTTCCGGTGGTTTAAGGAACTGGAACGCGACAAGCGGCGAACCGTAGGACGGCTCGACTCCCGCTTTGAAGGCATGGATGTGGACGCCGCCGGAGAACGCGACGAGTACGATCCGAGCGAGGCTTCCTACGAAGGAGCGTTCGTCGCCGCCTTCCAGGATTACGTGCGCCGCGAGTTGAAGTGGAACGGCGACACCTATTACACGGTTACCGCCAGAGTCCAGCCTTGGGATCAGACCGGAAACACAGCGGTTGCGGAGGTGCTGCGGGCGGCGATGACGCAGCAGACCTATCTAAAAGTTCTTGTCCTTTGCGGATACTACGACGTTGCCACGCCGTTCAACGGCATCGAGCATACGGTGAATCACATGAACCTGGAACCGCCTGTCCGCAAGAACATCAGCTTCGCCTACTACGAATCCGGCCACATGGTCTACATCGACCAGAAGGCCGACGACAAACTGCACAAGGATGTCGACGGCTTCATCAACTCCAGCTATAACCAGCACGTCGAAGCCGACGGGCACGACCACTGAGCGGACCGCCAGACTGAGCAGCGGAGGTTATCTCGAATGAAAGCGGAGCACGGCCAGTCCCAAATGAATCTCGTCGCCGGACTTTAAGACGACGCCGCGGGTTCCGCGATGGATGGGCTGGCTCAATCCGTCGCGCACGATCCAGAGGCCGCAGTTGGCTTCGCCTTTATACGATCGATCGTTGAACAGCCGGTACTCGCCGGCCTTCTGCGAATACAGAATATGGGCGTGTTCGCGTGAGACGCTGCGGTTGGTCTCGTTATCTTCGGTGAAGGCAAGATCGTTGCGCCGGGAGGGGCCGGCACCGCGATATACCTCGGCGGTTCTCCCAATGTTGGTTCTGAGTTTCTCGAGCGGAAATTCCCTTCGATTCGCGGTCCCGGAGACAACCACCAGTTTCGCGGGTCCGCGACTCTTCAGCGCAGCATCGGCGGCCTTCTTTTCCTGCAAGGCGGTCTCGATGCTGAGCCACTGCTGGCCGGGCGCGGGCAGTATCGCGGTCGTGCGAATCTCCACGCGCAGGTCGTCCGGAAAGCGATAGCTGGAGCGGGACAATCCGGTTTTCAGCTCGTCCGTGAAGTACTTCGCCAGGAACTCGCCCTGAAACACGGAAGACTGGTCTTCCGGTATGCCGCGCAATTCAATACGAATGAGGTTGTAGGGAAAGACATGCTTGCCGCTGGCGCGATGACTCTTGGCTTTCGCCGCGTCGATCACCGCCAGCCGGATCTCGGCCAGCTCAGGAGCGTCTTTCGAAATCCGGTTTGTTCCAAAAGGCGCTTCGAAGATCGCCTTGCCCAGCCGTTCGATGACATTGGAAATTGGCATGTCCTTATTTCGCCTCCGCAGCGGCACCCGGAAGTATACCGAGTTGCTGCGCCGCCTGGATTAACTCACGGGCAATCGGCGCAGCGAGTTTGGCGCCGTAGCCGCCGTGCTCGACCACCACGGCGAACGCGATCCGCTTCGCGGGCGGCGCGTCGTAGGGAGCAAAGCCGGCGAACCAGGAATGGGGCTCGCCCGCATCCAACTGCGCCGTTCCGGTTTTGCCGGCAACCGCCAGCGGCAATCCGTTCATGGCGGTTCTCGCGGTGCCGCTTGTCACGACGGAACGCATCGCTCGTTCCAGGAAGGCGGCGGAATCGGAAGTCAATACGGAAACCGGCGCAGCCGCTCGCGTGTTACTCACATCCAAAACCCAACGGCCTTCGGGCATCTTGCCGGCGTCCGCAATTGTCGCCGCGACGCGAGCCATTTTGAACGGCGTGGTGAGCACCGGGCCCTGGCCGTAGGCGGCGAAAGGCATCATCTTTCGGATCTCCTTCACGTCGCCAGCAGGAATGCCGAGCAATTCCGCGGTTTCATGGAGCGCCTGCGCGCCTACGTTATAAACACCGAGCTGCGCGAAATAGGCGTTGCACGAAACCGTGATCGCGTTCGCCATGTTGAGTGTTCCATGCGCGTGGTCGCCCACATCGTCGCGAATCGGCCGGCGCCAGCCCGGTATTACAGTGCCGACGCGCCCCTCGCCCAATCCCCGGCAGGAATATGTGCGGTTCATTGCTTTGGGATCGAGGCGCAGGGCCGCCATGGCCGTTACCAGCTTAAACGTGGAACCCGGCGGATATTCGCCGTAGCGCGCGCGATCCAACAGCTCGTCGGGTGTAGGCGTGCCGTTTGACGGAGGAGCCGGCCAACTGACAAGCGCCAGCGCATCGCCGCTCCCGGCGTTCAGCATGACGAGCGCGCCTTTTTTTCCGCTGGGCTGCAAACGGTTTCGAAGGATTTCGATGGCTTTGAGCTGCAGCCGGATATCGATGGTCGCGCGCACGTCGCGATCGCGATTGAGCAGCGCCTGCAAAACGGGATTGCCCCGCTGATGGCGGTAGCGCACCACCGGCGCAAGCTCGTTGTAACCCGCATAGCCTTGCAGGCGAGCGTTCGAATCGTGCTCTATCAAAGAAGCGTTCGTAGCGTGGAAATTTTCGCCTGTGCGGAGATCGCCGATCCACTGAACAGTTGCCGGACCAAATGGGTAGTGGCGTGTATCCAGCCGGGAGCACGTCTGGTCGATGGAAATTCCGAAGCGCTGATAGTCGGCGCGATGCCTCTCCAACTCGGCCCAATTACTGGTGGCGAGCAACACCCCGTTGCGATCGAAAATGTCGCCGCGGGGAATGCTGGCGGCCAGCAGATTCAAGCGTGGATTGCGCTGCGCGCGCTTGACTCCATCCTGCGTAAACACAAAGGCATTCTTTACGAGCAAATCCTGGTCGTGAAAGGCTTGAATGTAGATACAGCGGGCCAGAAGCGCCACGGCGCAGAGTCCCAAAGCGGCCGAAACCGCGGCGACCGGAACGCGAAACAACGGTCCCACGCGCTCCTCCTCCCCGGCGGGATCGGGGACTTCTTCCGAGCGGATCACCATGCCTGTGGATTGATTCGAGATCCCCAAGAGAATGGAGAAGATCAGAAAATTGGCGAGCATGGCCGTGTTGCCCGAACTCAGGAACGGCGAAACCACTCCGGAGAGCGGAATCGCGCCCAGCGCCCCTCCCGAAATCAGCAGCATTTCGAGCGCGACGAGCGCTCCCAAGCCAATTCCCAAGAACAGCGCGTATTCATCGGGCGCACGCAGGGCGATGCGAAAGGCCCGGCGAACCAGCAGTCCGAAGAGCAGGAAGATGGCGATGACACCCGGCAAGCCCCACTCTTCGGCGATGGAAGGAAGGACGAGATCCGTGTGCCCGGCCGGAATGACGCCCGGATCTCCCCAGCCCGGACCCGATCCCCAGGGGCCGCCGGTGGCGAAGGCCCAGAGAGAATGCGCCAGTTGATCGCCGCCCCGGACGTTGTTATCCCAGGGCGAAAGCCACATGGAGACGCGCTCCACAACCGTGTGCGGAGCGGCATAGTGATAGCCGATGGCCACTCCGCAAACGAGCGCGAGAATGCCCAACAGCGCGAGTCCGGCGCGCGCACGCGCTACCGCAAACAAGGTTAGGAAAAGAAAACCGACCACGAGCGCCGGGCCCATGTCTTTCAACAGGAAAAACAGCGCCAGCGCACACGCGACGGCGCACATGACCGGCAAGGCGTGGTTGACTCTCGGAATATCGAGCCAGCGGAGCCAGCGCGGAATCAGCGTCTTCTGGCGCAGGTCGCGCAGCCGCTCCCAATTATGCGCGAAGTAGCCGGCCATGAAAAAGACCAGCAACACTTTCACGACTTCCACGGGCTGAAACGGCCCGAGGTTCACTTTGGCATCGCTGCCGGTAGGGCCGGAGCCCAGTTTAATGAGCGCAAGGAAGAGCGCGAATGCGAGCAGAAGGGGGGTGTAGATCCACTTCGAAAAATTCCGGTACTGAAACGGCTTGAGCAGCGGCAGCAAGAGAGTGGCGCACCCCAAGACAACGCCCCAGGCGAACTTCTTGAATTCGAGGGTGTCGCGCAGCGGATCGCGAATGCTGACCATCAGAACGAGACCGATACCGGTCAGCAGATGAAGAGCGGGCAGAATGGCGGGGTCGCCCCGGAAGCGGCGCCAGCGCCAGGCGAAGTGCACAATCCAAAACGCCGCGACATACAAAAGCATCCAGAGGACGAGGGTCCGCAGAAATTCACGAGGATCGCGAACCACGAGATTCGGCTTCAGGCGGGCGAGCGAACGGGTAATCCGAAGACGCGCCAGTGCACCGACATTTGGCAATGGCGCGTGACGCTGAAGGAAGGTCCAAAGGCGCTCTTGCACCTGCTCCGGCTCGTGCTCAACGCCCGCAAGCTTGAGCAGCGGCTGCAGCTCTTCCGGCCCCCTCACCGTGTTCAGGTTGAGAAGCTCGCCGCGGTTCAGGCGATCCTGCTGCTCGCCGAAATCCTGAGTCTTCGCGAATAACACCAGCGCCAAAGCGCAGGCGACCAGACCGGATGCGCCCAGCAGCCACCACATTTCACGACGCCGTTCGACAGGTTTGGATTCCTGCGCAAGCTCCAGCCGCAGCGCGACAGAGGTCTCCCAGCTTTTCGTTATTGCCATCGCCGGGTACTCGGGGCGCGCTTCGGAGAGCGCCATCGCGGAGCAACGGGCCGCACCGGAGTCTCGAGTTTCACCTGCTCCAGATGATCTTGCTGAAGCTGCTCGAGGTTCGTGCTGACGTTGGAAAACCCGGCAATCGGCTCGTAGATGTTGCGAGCGCGCTCGATATCGTCGCGGGCCATCTGCGCCCACTTGGCCTTCTCCGCTTTGGCGCCGGCCGGCGCCTGTTTGGCGCGGGAGAGCCAGGCCTCGGCCCGAAACAGATATCCGTCGGCCTGTTCCTCGGCCTCCCGGGGACCGAGCTTGTAGCCGGCGCGCTCTGCCTGGTAGAACTCCGCCAGCGCACTTCCGATGTTGTGAAGCGAGTAGACGTACACACGCGCGAGACCCAGATGCGGATCAGACGAACGCGGCAGATAAGAATGCGCCTCGCGGAAGCGCGCAATACTCGTGGAGGCTTTCGATCCGCCGGCGTCTCCCGCCAGATTGAGATAGCCGTCGCTGAGCGCCAGCTCACCCTTGGCGTTGCCGTCGGAGGGATCGATTTTGAGGGCCAGCCGCAGGCATTTGCTCGCGGTATTCCAGGGAAAATCGGCCAGGCGCGCGTCGGAGCTGTTGCGAAAACTTTCAATGATGTTATCGGCAGCGCGCAGGAGATTCAAACGGAACGCTTCATCGGCCGACGCGAGCGGCGATATTTCGGCAAAGAACCGGTCACGCGATTTCAGATCCTGATAGAGGCGCCAATCGGAATCAAGAGCTGGCGGACCCTCGTGAGCGTAATCTCTATGCGCGCGCAGCGGGGCGGCGGCCATCCATAGCCGGTAATAGTAGCCCAGCGGCATAAAAATCAGAAGGCCGAACAGAACGCCGGCCAGAAGCGCGATGGCGACATTCGTGAAATTGTTCCAGCGCCGCGCGCCGGCGAGAATGAGCCTGACGCAGGGTCTGGCAATGGCTCGTGCCGGTGTCTTATCGAGGGTTGCGTTTGTGTGCCATGAGCCCTGCTCCTGAGCGGCCGCTACGGGCCGGTCCTCCAGAAATGCGCGCAGGTCCTTCTCAAACATCTCAGCCGATTGATAGCGGCGTCCGATGTCGGCCGCCAGGGCTTGCGAGACGATGGCCTTCAGCGGCGCGGGACAGCCGGCCGGCAAAGCGCGAGGAGGCCGGCGGGATTGAATCAGATTCTCCAGCTTGCGCGTGTTCTGACCCTGGTAAGGCGGCGCGCCGGCCAGCATCTCATAAAGAGTGACGCCGACGGCCCAGAGATCCGAGTGCGGATCCACCTGCGACTTGGCGATGCGTTCCGGCGAGCAGTAACTGGGACTGCCGAGATTGTGATGCGTCAGGTTGTGCGTGGCAGTAATCACCTTGGCGATGCCGAAATCGAGGAGCCTGAGCTCGTCGTTAGCCCCGACCTGCACATTCGAAGGCTTGATATCGCCGTGCACGACCGCTATGTTCCGGCCATCCACATCGGGCGCAAAGGAATGCAGGGTACGAAGCTGACTGCAGATCTCCGCCGCGTAACGGGCGGCTCTTTTCGGAGCGAGCCTTCGCTCAGCCTGCAAGACCTCGGCCAGCGTTTTGCCTTCGAAGTATTCCATGGCGACGAAGAGGCAGTCATTCTGCTCGCCGTAATCGTAGATCTGGAGAATGCGGGGATCCGTATCGTGGAGCTGCTTCTGCAGCAACGCTCCGCGCTTTTCCGCCTCGATCACGAGCTGCGTGAATTCATCGTGGGAGTGTTCGACGATCTTCAGCACCACCGGCCGGTCGAGTTCTACATCGCGCGCCAGGTAAACGTCGGTCATACCGCGGCTCAGCTTGCGGACGATTCCGTATTTGCCGAATTTGTCGAAGTTCACCATGGGCGGCGCGCCGGCGAAACCAGGGCGGCGTGAAGCGGAGAATCCGCGGGTTGGGGGGCAGGCCGCGGGATCAAGCGCTCCAGCAGCGCCCACAGCAGCATTCCCAAGATCATTCCCAGCAGAAGCCACAGAATACTTTGAAAGGAAGGCCACCAGGGAGATCGCTCCCGGCGCATGCGGGTGATGGCGTGGCGGGTTCGTGCGCCGGTAAGAGCGTGCGATCCGGCGCCCGAGAACTCGGGCCCGGCCACAAAGACGACGCTCACGTTGTCTTTGCCTCCCGCTTCATTGGCGGCATCCACCAGGCGGCGAACGGTATTCTCCGGATCGCCATCGAAATCGTCGATAACGGCGCCGATCTGCTCGGCCGTCAGAACATCGGTAAGTCCGTCGCTGCAAATCAGGAGCGCGGCGTCGGATCGAAAGAGGAAAGTTTTCGTATCGATGAATTGCGGATCATCCGGCTGCCGAAAGTTCGAACCGACATCGCGAAAGACCTCGTTACGGCGCGGATGGCGCATGGCGTCTTCTTCGGCCAGCTCGCCGCGATCCTCCAATTCGCCGACCGGCGAATGGTCGGACGTGAGTTTTCGCAGCTTTCCATTCCAGGCCAGGTACAACCGGGAATCGCCGACGTGTCCGACAGTGACGCGGTCTTCCTGCGCGACCGCCAATGTCAGAACACAGGCCATCCCCTGCCAGTCGGGATTTTCGCCAGCCAATTGGAAGATACGATTGTTCGCTTCCGCGATCGCTTCGCGGATGGCATTCTCCACCTCGCTGCTGGCTGCCAATGAGGCGGCGCGCTCCTGAATGATGCGCAGCGCGGTTTCCGCGGCCATTTCGCCGGCCGCGTGACCGCCGAGCCCATCAACAACCAGGAAAACGCCGTGAAGCTCGTCAGCCAGAACGCGGTCTTCATTAACGGTCCGCCGGAGACCGGGGTCGCTCGCGAACGCGATGCGCCAAGCTGCCAGCATTTTCATGACTGGCCCGGCCCTTTCCAGTTCGCGCGTACAAATACGAATGTGAACAGAAGAAACAGCAGGACGAACGGAATATGCGCCATGTAAAGGAACTTCATGGGCGCGACTCGAAAAGGAGCGTGAGCACTTCGCCGATTCCGATTTGGGCGTGCGCAGGCAACATTTCCTCGACGCCCTTTCGCAATCGCTTGCCGTTCACCCAAGTGCCGTTGGTGCTGACGTCCACCGCGAAGAATACTCCGGTTGCGGGATCGCGACGGATGACCAGGTGCTCGCGCGAAACTTCGTCGGTGGTGTAAAGGGCCAGATCCATGGGCTGGTCATCCCCTCCGCGGCCGATTCGCACCTGATTCTGGGTCATGGGATAAAGTTGAGCGCCCGAATCGTCCTCGTAGCGTATTTCGGCGTAAATCATATCCGCCGCGGGCGAAAGCGAGTCATTTCGCTTGGTGGTGCGGTGCGGCGCGACACTCGGCTCGCGCTGCATTAGTGTGGTCTTCATGCCACGATAACCCGGATCTTCGGTTTCATTCAGCTCCGAATGGATCTCGACGTCACGCGCGGGAACTTCAGAATCCGGCAGGAATTCAATCGTCCAATCGCGGCCGGCAATCTTGTGCTCCTTCGAAGGTTTGGAGCGGCGAAGGAGGCCAGAATTTGCGTTGAGCTCCGTGACGCGCGAACGCAGCGCGCGCCGGGCGTCGTCCACAATCAGATTGAAGACGCCGCTGAGGGCCTTGTGGTCTTCGGGGTTCAAATAGACCGTGAAGACACACGGCAAAAGAACCGTGTACGCCATCTCAAAGCGGCCCAGTTCCATGTTGCGAAGCAGTTCGCCGATGATGACGCTTCCGCTCAGGCGAGGCTCAGGCACGCGCGGGCTTTGGTGGGCCAAGCCGGGGCTCCTCCTTAGATTCACTGACGTTCGGCCGTACTCCCGGTTACATTCCGGTGAGAGCGACGGTCATTTGTGCTGATCGTAGCGTATTCGAAGCGAGAGGCGGAGTGCCAATCACATTGATCCGCTTGCTTACGCGCGCGGTTCTGTCCTACGATCCGCTTGCTTACGCGCGCGGCTGTCCAGAATGGCTTGATTCTTGGTACAGACGGGGCAATCGCAGCCCCCGCGCTCCTGCGGCCGAGGCAAATTGCCAACTGGGGTGAGGTGACCGCCCGGATCTTGTTTTTCGCGCTCTATAGCCTGGAGCCAGGTATCCACAGTCATGCGCTGGATGCCGAGGCCGCCGAAGCGCCACTTCTCTTCGTCATTGGTCGACCAGCGGTACTCGGGAGGCACTCCGTTAACGAAATCCAACCTTCGATAAATGAGGTCGGGAGGCGGGTCCATCGCTTTTCCGTCTTCGATTAGTTCCTCGTTGCTGGGAAAAAGCCGGGTCACTGTTTTGCCGTCTTCGACGGCGATCTCCGCCCACTGCTCCAGAGTGTGAATTTTGCTCTGCTTTTTCGGATGGTTCTGTCCGTGGAAGAGTTGATCTCCCTTGGTTTTCTGCGAGCTGGGCATGTCGGATGGTTTGGCCGCTGCCAATTTCTGCGGTGGGACGCCCTTTTCGAGCGCCCGGATCTGCTCTTTCAGTGCGCGACACTGCTCCTCCAAGGAATAACGCGTATCCAGCCATACATCGCGCTGGGCGCGGCGCAGATCCTGTTCCGCCTGCCGCACTTCCTGAGTGCGGTTTTTGCGCCAGCAATCGGCCGTGCGAATAGAGCGATCGAGCGCGCGCTGCGCCTCGCCTTTGTAGCGGTTCGAGAGCTGCAATTGCTTATGATCTTCGGGCGTCCAATCGACGAAGTTTTTCTGGACGAGTTTTTCTTCCATTTGGTTGTATCTCTTTAAGGTGCGCTGAAAAAACCAGTCGTTCAGAACGATCTGTTCGACAAAATGAACGCCGGCATCGGTGTCGGGCTGGAACTCGGTCATCCAGCGTTCCCATGTGGCATCGAAATCCGACTGCTTCTCGCCGGGGAGAATGACGGTTTTGGCGCGGCAGCCGTGCTTGACGGCATTGAGGCTGGAATCCGTTCGCTCGCCGCTTGTATTTCGCTCGTCCATTCCGATTTCGCACGAGTATTCACACGGCAGCGTGCGCGAGGCGGGAAAAAAAGCGGGCAAAGCGAGGATTCGATTCGAGAAAATTTGTTTTGTTGTTTTGAACCGAGTGCGATGGAAGGGCGCGGATCGGGAGAGCGGCGATTTAACCAAACGAAATTTTGAGGGGATCTTGGGCCGGAGGGAGTGTACTCCATCGGCGCCGAGCTGGTAGGCGGGGCTGGTGGAGTGTATGGCCTTGGGAGTCGGGTGACACTTCCGACCGAGCATTGGCGCATAGCTCAATCGGAGCAATCTCATTCACTACTGACACGCGCCCCCGGCGTCTGACGTGAACGTTCCATTGTCAGAAAACATCGCGCCCGCAGCGATGGACGGAGTCCGGAAAAACCAGGAGAAGAATGCGAGCTCCTGAAGATGGTAGGCAAAGCCGTTCGGTCCGGCTATCGGGGGAAGGTCGACTCTGGTCAGTGGATCGCCAACCTCGAGATTACCCTGGCAACTGGCTTCGCCCGGATTGAACCATGCCGGCGTGCCATTGAATCCGCCCGGGTCGTTGACCCACTCTGCGATCTCATGAGACAGGATGGATATGTCAAACGGGCCTGTGCCGTTGGTGCGGAAATTGGCCAATGCAAAGGTTTGCCCGGCAATTGAGAAGTGATAGCCGCCCAAATACAGCAGACCGTTCTGCGAATACATGACGTTGTAAACGATGAAGATCGGGAATTTGTCGGGCGTTATGCCATGCGAAGAGATGTATCCGGTCATGGCATTCTGTAGCGTCGTGAAATCAACTAACCCTTGATAGCTGCCTCCGTTGGTGCTCCCCGAAACGATAGGGTTTGTACACGGACCCTGCAGCCCGGTGCGAATCTCTGCTGCGAGTGTCGGACTGGGGTACTGCAGAGACAAGAAGAGCGGATCGCCAACGCTAAAGTTCAGCAAGACATGATAAGCGCCGCCGGTGTTCTGAACGTACTGCCAGAAGTTGGCGCGCTGGTAGGCGTCAATGTACTGCGTGTTGCCGACATATACTCCGTTCAACGTCCAATCCTGGCTCTGAAACAACGGGCTATTTTCAACCAAGCTCATGGCGGTCTGCCCGGCGGTGCATCCCGAATCGGGGGCGGTTGATGGATCGAAAGTGGTGGAGAACCCAGTGCTTGTGTTTTCGAACCTGATGACAAAGGGGACCAGAATTACTGGAAGCGTTGTGGCTCTCGCACCACGGTTGAATGGACTTGTACCGACCATAGAGCCGCTATAAGTAATTCCAGTTATGGGCGAGCTTAACTGGTAGCGCCAAATGGGAAGCGAGGCGACCGAGGCATCTGGTTGCAGCAGGGTCCCAAGACCCGTTGAGTTAAGTTTGTTCGCGTTATTGATGTCGACAGGTGGCGCTTCATCTGGCGGGATCGGAATGGGATCTTGGCCCTTGAGCGACGTGGTGGCTACGGTTATAAGGACCGCGCAAAACAAGATCAGAGTTCCCCAGCGGAGCCGCCAATGTCGACCCAGCCTTGCTCTTGGAAAGATGAGAAGAATTGCTGCCACAACGATGCAAAGGACCGTGCGTGGCTCCGGCACAGTCGTAACGGATACAGTATCGATTGCAAAATCCGATGTACTGCAACCGCCCGGACTCAAAGGCGTGCAGGTGAGTCCAAACACTTCCAGCCCGGTGATGTCGGCTTGCTCGTCGAGGGCGCCCAGGAATACCGGGTCTGCGGCGTTGTCGCTGGTAACAGTCTCAAATGCCGAATTGGCGCCAGCCATCTTGAGAAGAAAGGCTGAGAACGTGGCCGGCGCTGTCAGTTGGAAATCGAATCCGAAGCCACGTACGGGACTGGCAAACGAAAGCGTGAGCGGCCCGGTGCCGTTGCCGGCGGCGTCTTCGGTCCAAAGAAGCGAAACGCCGGCAGCAAACCCCGGCGCACTGGCGAAATTGCAGTTGGCCGCTGGGCAGACGACCGCGACTGTGCCGCCGGAATTCTGGCCGAACGATCCGAGGACGCCCATGCCCTGTGTCGATGCCGCATGAAACGATCCCGGAATAGGTGATTCCGAACTCCCCAATTGCGACCAGAGAATAGAGTCGTTTGCGTTGAGGATGGTGGGATCGCTTACAAAGGAAGCTGTCACAAGCGCGGGCGCAACCAACAACGAGGCGCAAACAACGGCTGAGAACGGTACCGTGATCATCTTGCAATGGAAAACGAAAGATTGCCTGTCCGGGTTACACAAGTCAGTACTTGCTGCCCAATCCAATCATGTCAGCAACTCGACACGAAGGGAGGCCACTACCTCGCTGAGCATGCAAAAACAAGCGCGATAGCGTTGCCTCCCGTTGTTGAATTTAGGAAATTAACGTGTTGACGGCTGACGGAACAGGGAGCTTTCGAGCGTTCGGTTTTGCCTGACGCGTTTGTGCAGTGTCCGGCACAACGCCAAAGGCTTGCGCAAACAACTTGCTGGGCTTGGAGGGCAGCGCAGCGTACCCAATGTTCGAGGTCTCCGCAGTTCCACCAACAAAACCGATACAGGCCGGGTATGAGGTATCGACCGTGTGACTTGAAGCATCCGTTGGCCGTTTTGGCCAGCGGATGCTTCCTTTTGGAAGCGGCCACTCGATGGTTCCCGATAGGGGCTGGCAGTGCAGACGAAGGAGGGGCCCATTATTGGGCCACCTCCGGATCTTCGATCGGCGCCTGCTCAGCGGCGGATTCGTCCAGGCGCTCTGCGCGATCCAGTTTCAGGATTGACGAGACGTGAATCTCCCAGATGCGGTGCTGGACCATGATCTTCTTTTGGCCTTCCAGCGGCTTTTCATATTCGCGGCTGCGCAGCTCGCCCTGAAGCTGCACGTGCGCTCCGCGCTTCAGCGTGGCGGCGAAGTCGGCCAATGGCCCAAATACGATTCCGCGATGCCATTCTGCGCGAGATTCCCATTCGCCGCTTTGCTTGTTCTTCCACGACGTTTTGGTAGCCAGCGACAGAACCGTGAACGGGTTGTTGTTCTTGGTTTGACGACGATCTGGCTCGGTGCCGATGAATCCGATGAGTGTTACGGTGTTCAAATACATTTGCGTTTCTCCTTTTGCCCCGATTTCCTCGGGGCACCCGAAAAGCAAGCGGAAACACTCCCAAGAGCGAAGCGGTGAGCTGAAGTGCTTTGTTGGGGGAACCGGAGCCGCTCGTAAGAAGTAGAAACGACCAAGCCAAGGGTACGAAGGCTCTGGGGGAGCCGACAAAGCAGAACGGAGGCGAACGCCGGGCGTGGTTAGGCCGTCAGGCCGTCAAGCGTAGCCGTGCCCGAGGAACCGGCGGCAAACAGATAAACGCACAAGATGAACACAGCCGACACGAAATGTCATCGTCGCAAAAGACGACCTGTCGAGAACAACAACTGGAGTGTTGATGAAGAAAAGTAGCCACACGTTCGTGAGGGCAGCGCAATAGCTGGTAACGGGGGGACTTACAGGTCGCGCAGAGTCTGAGCGATTTGCTGGTCAAGGATATGGGTGGACCGCATGGAAGGATTGATAATCGCGGCAAACACCTGCTTCCGGGAAGGATTGATTCCGCGTTCACGTAGGTCAGCGACGGCGCTGCGGATCTCTGCGCAAAACTGCAGTTTCCGCCGGGTGGAGATCTTCCTTGTTTCTTCGACGTAGCGATCTGTAATCTGACGGCAGAGCTCGGGAAAAATGGCTCGAAGGTAGCTCGGGTCCCTGCCGATAAACCGCGCGATGCCTTTCACGGGCGGAGCCGGGTTCAACTCCAGTGCCGCTTGCAACCGGTTCCGCATGCGCTCTCTTTCGAACAGCCGGCGCTCTGGAATGCGTGCAGCCAAAGCAGCGCTGAGTGCTGGGAACCGTGCGCGCAATGCAGTTACCGTGTAACCGAGACGGGACGCCACTTCCTTCATCAAGGGGGCGGGGCTTTCCAGAAGGGCTTTTGTAATCGCCTCGTGAATCCTTTCATCCTCCTGCTGCCTCCAGCAGCGGTTTTTTAATACCATGGCACGGCAAAGGTCCGGGCACCGGTTGTAGAGAGAAGAGCAATTATTAAAGCCGAAATCTTTGGCGACGGTTTCCAAGGCCTGAGGCGCGGGTTCGCAAAGTACCTGCTCAAAATGCTCGCGGATCGAGTTTTGCGTTCGGAGCCGTGAGACGTCCGGATTCCTTGCGCGTTCTGGAACACGCTGAGGATAAAACGACGCCGGTCGCCTCGGCTTACGACATGAAATCTGCTGTGCCAGGCTGCGGGCGCGTGCCCAGTCGAGATCATTGGCGGGTATGTATTCAGTCAGGAATCGAACCGCTGAAAATCCCAACCTGCAGCACATTAGCAGAAAGGAATCGAGCCGGATACAACGGTCGACTTCTAACCAGCGGTAGACGGAATCCAGCGAGACGGCGGTCATCCGTGCAAAATGGCTGTGATTCCCGGCTGCGAACTCGTGGATGGAGCGCCGGAGATTATGTTTGAAATACACACTGGACGGGCACTCTGGCAATCCAGGCGCGAGAGCTAATAGTTCTCCTGCGGCATTCGCGACACTCAACTCGGCGTCATATGACGCTGCGGCAGCGCTTTGGCAGGACGGCAATGACTTACCAAGCCAACTGCGGCAGCGGTAGCAGTGTCCAGGGCGTGCTTTGGCCGTCAAGACTTGCGATCCTCGTTTGCAGTGAGGACAACACGTTTCCAAGCGATGCTGATGGATGGCACAGATGGAGACACATGCGATCGCCCAGAGTAGCGGTTCGTATACGGGCAGATTCTCATTCCGCCAGGAATCGAAACAGTAGGGGCACCAAGCGCGGTTATTCCGAAGCAGGTGAATATCGGAGATTACTCGCGACCATCTCAGCATCGTCAGAGCGTGGAGCGAGTTCCGCCCGGTCAAGGTTTCAAGTACGCGCACCCAGTGGCAGGGACACGCTGCGATTCCGTTCAATATGTAGGCGTCATAGATGAAGGCGTAGTTGCGTGCGAGTGCGCGGCGCTGGGTCGAATGATCCTGTTGCAGCCGGGGAAGCAGCTGACGCGTCAGCAACACGCTGGTAGGTACGCTGTGGGCCTCCGCGAGACGGGCAATATAACCGGTCAAGCTCTCTACGTGGGCTGCGCCGACACCGATTGGCCGCAAGTGATAAAGATAGCTTCGTTTCGGTAAAGCGTCCGTGAGGTCGCAGTTCCAGGATTCGTACGTGATGGAATCAGGCATTGGCGGCCATGGCGCAACCGATCCGGTCCCGTCCCGGCCGGCGAAGCCCCGGCTTTCTTGCCGCCGGTGGCTTGGGCAGCGCCGCTGAGCCAGTACCTTGAATGATTGATGATTCGGAAAGCCCGAGAACGCATCGCAGGCGGGAAGCGGATTCATGGCTTTCAATCAAGCGGGTCTCGCCCTCGCGAGCTTCCGCAAGGATCTTTTCGCATTGCGAGATGGATAGAGCGGTTCGCTCCAGGGCACTGCGACTCAACGGGCGCGCGGTTCGATAAGCTGCATGCAAGCTTCTCGTTACCCAGTCCTTCAGGATGCCAACGCAGCCGAGGGATCTCTCGTAAAGGAAATCCCACATGCCAAGTAAATCGAGGCTTTGTTCAGGCGGGAGCTGCTGCTGAAACGTCAGTACGACATTCTGAAACACCTGAATATCATCGTTACTTTCCGCGTGGTACCGAGAGAAGTGAAGGTCCACGCTGCGCCGGCTCAACTGGCCGCTGAGATTCCGAAACGGCAACAACTCGTAAGTTCCGATCAGGATGTGAATCGTCTGTGTGCGGCTGGCGATGGACTTGATCACATCCAACTGATCGGCCAGTCTTCGGCCAGAGGACATTCTGGCCAGATGCTGCGCTTCATCGATGAAAACGGCGGCCGGGCGGCGATGCCGTAGCGCCTGTTCGGCGGCGTACTGCAACTGGATTCCGGTGCCCACGCGAGACGACGCCACAAAATGACCCTCGGCGTCGCGCTCTATATGAAGATAAGCCGAACGGGTTTTATGATCAATCAATGGCTCCTGCATCTGGAGGAGCATCCGCCGGAAGTGATCGCGCCAGTTAAAGTTGCCGGAGTCGGGAGCGATGGCTTCCACGCTGACGAAGGGAAGGCGGCCGACATCGGATTCCAACTCCGACATCAGCTTCTCTGTCAAACACTGCTGGACTTTCCGTATCAATGTGGTCTTGCCGACGCCGGTCGGGCCCAGAACAAGAATTAACGAGCCGGGAGCAGCGCCTTCGATCGCCTCTAAGAGTTCATCTTTGGCTTCGATCAGCCGTGGGTGCGCCATCATGAAAGACCGGAACTTCTCCAATGCTTCGGTTGCCGGCAGCTTCGATTGATCAGGCATGCACGCCGCAGCCACTGTCAAAAGCTCCCGTAAGTCTGGAGGTCCGCGGAGGATTTGCAGTTACTGCAATGAGCTCGATCCCGTTCGGGCGGGGCGTGTTGTTTCAGTAGGACCGAAAGCTTCTCCTTCCCACCCCGCGACTCAGTGTCATTCAATCGCTGCTCAAGAAGGAGTTCCTCTGCCTGAACAGATTCGAGGAACTCCGCGAGTTTCCGGGACGTCACCGTGAACTCGCGGGGCTCGTGCCGGTTCAGCTTTCGCATCTCCTGCGTGGCCAGCATCATCTCCTTCTCGGACCGCCCACGAAAGACGGCGAAATACTCGGAGTGGCATTCAGTCCATTCCTTATTTACGTAGGCATAAGCAGTTCCGGCGTCGAAAGGATCGTAGCGAACGGGCACGTGCTGCTTCTCAACATCCGGGGCGCGGAATGCATCCGACCAGTAATAAAGGTTATGAATCTTGACGCCCCTTCCGGGCGCAATCTTGGCAGTGCCTTTGGACGTGGTGGGCAACGTGTGAACCAGAAACTCGCGGTCATATGCAATCAGTCGATGTGCGCGCTGGCCGGTTCTGGCGATCCCGGTCTCGTACGCCGCGCGCGGGCTTTGCCCCAGCACCGCGTGATGCAAAGTGTCATAGATCTCGTACGCATACTCCATCAATCGCCGGTGCAGTTGCTCGAAACCCCAGACCGCTTGGCCCTTCGGATTCACAGACTGAGTTACCTGGCGTGCTAACCGCGTGAGCTGAGTGTTGCCCTTGAGATTGTGAATGAACTGCGTGTTAGCCGTTCCAAACAAACGCTCACAGACGGAGCCGAAACGAGGCTTGGCGGGTGGCCGGGTCTTCTTCGTGCACTCATACCTGGCCAGCAGAGTCTCGAAATAAATGCTCTGAAACTCACGGCCGCCATCCACAACCACTATCTGCGGAAAGCGTGCATGACGGCGGACGCATTCGCGTAACGCCATCATGCAAGAGCGATAACTTGGTGAATCAAAGGTGAGATAAAGGGCTAGAATCCGGCGCGAGAACGCATCCGTCAGCATGGTCAACCAGGGGCGTCCGAGACTCCGGCCTGTCCGGCTGCACACGGTTTCCACATCGAGTTCGGTGTGATCGACATGGGCAATCTCGAAAGGCCGGTCGCCGTGGCGCGGCGTTGTGAGCTCAAGTTCCCAATAGAAGCCCTCGTGAGCATAGGCGGCCCGGTGGCCTTGCCGCTTGAACGTCTGCTCAAAGCCGGGTCGCAACCGGACTGTGAGACAGAATGTCTTGAAACTCGGCGCAAGGATACCGCGCTGGTCGCATGCCAGCTTGAGCGCACTCCAACTGGCATACCTGCTTTTCTGTTTCAGGTTCTCGTAATCGGTGGCGATGAACTCGTTCATCAACGCCAGCGACTCCTCAGGCAGCTTCGGAGTGGAGTTTCCATGTGGCGGGCGCGGGAGCAATCCGAGATAACCGCTGCCCAGTTCATTCTCAGCCTGATGATAAAGTGCAACCCAGCGTCGAAGAGTACGGCATGGAATCGGGTCATCGGGAGGCTGCTGCTGCTTTTTAAAAAAGCCGCTAACATGCTGTAATCGCTTGTTCGCGATCCACAGTTCGCGTTCGCTCGCGCTGGCGAGTCGTTTCCAAATCTCGGTGCTCCGATGCGCCTCTTCTGGTACGGCAACGATGTCGCCTGCTTTGATAGCGTTCTCAAAGAAGGCGGTGGATTGCAAAGCTTTCGCCGCTGCCTCCTTGGTTGCGAACACATGAACCCTGGACGGCTCCGTTATTGGCGCGCTGCAGAGATCTACATGAATGGCGCCACACGCAATCATGGAGTAAATATCATCGCGTGAAGCCGGGTTGGCTGTCGCCTCGAACAACTGATCCAGCGCAATCCCTGGGGCCGCTCCGACATGCGCAAGAACTACTTCCTGTGTCTGCTGAGCGGTCGAGATCTCCCCTCGCAGGTAGTCCTCTAAGAACTGAATGTTTCGCTGGAATACCCAATCGATGTCACGCGACGACCGCACACGATAATAAAGCCCCAGCACAGTGGCGTGCGCTTCGCCCGGCGGACAGACCCATCGACCGTTTTCATCGCACCTGTACCGGTTCGGATTTTTTCTGCTTAGCTGAACCAGTTCCTCTTGGGTCTTGCATTCCTCCCATCCTGCGGACTCTTTTCGAATGACGAAGTAATCGGCTGTATGAAGGATTCCCATTCGTCGCCCGTTGACACTCTCGTAATCCAGCTTGAAAGAGGGAGGCTGGTCGAAATACTCCAGCACGTCAGGGTCATGTTCGAGTTCGTAAACCGCCGCCAGTTCGACGCGGTGGCTTTCGAACTGAATGGTGACTCCCATCTTTTTGCTTGGGTAACGGCCGCTTACGTTACGGCGACCGCCGCCAACCCGGCGCGCAGGATCGGAGGCTCGAATATGGTCGATCGCGGCTCTGGCCTGCTCCGCCAGACCCATCTGTGTGTGCCACGCCAAGAGATCAAGATCGGTAAGCATCGTGATCTTCCCTGGTCATCACTACGATTCCTTGTCGCGTTGCGCTTTGAGCGCGTGCGTGTAGCGCACACCTGCCTCATTGATCAAATCCTTGAGCCGCCGCCCATTCTCAACAGCCTTCTGGATATCCTGCGCCAGTTCGTCCGGAATGTAAATCGAGAATCGTTTGCCGGTGCGCCGGCCATACAGCGCGTAGCTGGAGTGTCCTTCGCCCCTGGCGCACGCCGCACAGTTCGGTCGAATACATGGACTCTTGCGAAGAGACAGCGAGCCGTCCGCAACCGGCCATATCTCTTGTATCGCTTCCAGAAACCAGCGTTTAACCTGTTCTGGCGTGTCCTGCTTCTTTTTCATGTATGTGCGATATATAGCACACGTACATCTTGACATATGCCGCAACAATGTTCAATGTTTTTGTTTCGAAGCAGGAATCTGATCGCGAAATCGACATTGCCGAAATCTGCACTTGTGGCCACCGGATGCTTCCGATTCTGCACCTTCGGCCAACGGATGCTTCCCAATAGGTCAGCGTGGCAGATGCGCCCACAGGGAATCGGCCCCTTCCGCCTCCTCCACGGCCAACGGATGGTTCAAACCCCGGCCAAGGGATGATTCAAGTCACAGACCGTCATGGTCTGGTCGGCCTGAACGACGATCACCCCTGCGCCGGATGAAAAGGTGGCGTGGGCGCCATCCAGTGCACCCCCGAATGTTACCTGGAGCGAGGCGATGGGCGAGAGGTCGGCGGGTGGTACGCCGCCGCCCGCGGTATTTGATAGCTCGTAGGTGACGGGCTTGCCAACAGAATTGCCTGAGCTGTCCAGAACGGTCCACGTGGCGCCGGTTATTCTGCTTTGGCTGTCATTTTGCAAAGCGATGATGATGGAATAGCCAGCCGGAATGCGCGCTGCCTGGGGCATGCTCGCGACGGGCTTGGAGACACTCTGATCCCAAAGGGGGATACCCGAAGAAATCGCTGAAGGGTTCCAAAGGTTGATCCATGGCCAGAGACCTTGATCGTCACCCATGTGCACGGTGAATTGCTGCCAATCCAATGGTTGATTGTTATTTGTTTCTGCGTTCAGTTGAATCGAGAATCCTGGGTATTTGGAAGGATTGCTTGATTCCCATACAAGATCTTCGGTGAAGTAGATTGTGGCTTTGACGCCCGTGAGCGTGGCGCAGCTGGAGCCGTTTGCCAGGATGTAATTCGCCGACCCGGAATAGCCTGCGGAGGGCTCCGGCACAGTCTTAACCACCGCGGGAAAACTTCCATTGACTACGGTCCAGAGCTGGTTATCGTAGCCGGAGAACTTCCACGGATAGGCATCCAGCAGCGCCCCGGCTTTAGTAGAGGCACCCTGAACATCGATGACGTTGCCGTTGAGCCTGCTGACGATGAAGAAGTATCCGGAGCCGGCCGGATCGGCGACGAACTCCCAAAGCTGATTGTCGGTCCCCGAGGTCTTCTGCGGATAGGCATCCAGGAGGGCGCCAGCGTTGGTGGAAGCGCCCTCGATATCGATGACGTTGCCGTTGAGCTTGCTCTTGATGAAGTAATAGCCCGAGCCGGCGGGATCGGCGACGAACTCCCAAAGCTGATTGTCGGTCCCCGTGGTCTTCTGCGGATAGGCATCCAGCCCGGCCCCCGCTGTTGTAGAAGCGCCGACGACGTCGATCACGTTGCCATCGAGTTTGCTCTTGATGTAAAAGTACGGCGACCCGACATTGATAGTGACGGGCACACTGAAACCGTAGGCGTTGTTATAGGCCCAGGCGCCGAGAATCCACGTGTAGGAGCCGATTGAGAGGTTGGATGAGGCGGAGACGGAAAGAGTGGCGTACGCGGGCTGGCCGCCGGCAAGGGGGAGCGAGGAACGAGACAAGGAAGCCGTGACGTTCGGCGCTTGGGAAGACGCATCGGGTGCGAGGTAGAGATTGGCTGTGGTGGCGTTGCCGGCCACTAACATTACGGTGACCTCCGCAGTAGCCGACTGGCCTTGGAGAACGGTGATGGTCGGGACCGACGCGGTGATGTCGGCCACCGCCGCGGTGATGGGGATGGAGACCGGATTCCAAGTATCTCCGCTGATCTGAAGCGCGGCCGTGCAATCGACGGGAGTAGAGGCCTTGGGCGCAAACTGAACTGTGACTTCGACATATTGTCCAACGGCAACAGGCAGAGGAGTGATGCCGTTGGACTGACCTTTCTGAACAGGGACCTTGACTGGAACCGGTTTCGGATTCGTGCCAGCAGGCAATCCGGGATCGGGAGATTGGATTTGGACTTCGAGCACCCAACTGGTCACTGAGACGAGCGTCAGAGCTCCGCCGGAAGTGTCCGCGGAAATCTTGGCGGTCACGTTCACGGGCGCGGTTAGCGGTGCGCATTGGGTAAGCCCGAGAGCTGTGCTACCGGGCTGAACGATTCCACAATTGATGCTTGATGGAGTGAAGGTTACAGTTGGTGGCATGGGTTTCTCCTGCAAACGAATGTTTTCGTCCGCATGAGCGGACGCAGCGGCAAATTACTTGTTAATTTAGTCATCGGTTTCACCTTTCCTTAGCAATCTCGTTAATCGAGGTTTATATCAGTAAAAGCGAAAATTGCCGATGAAACTACTAATGGGGCGCGAATTTGCGGCTTTGTCGCTCCGAAACAGGCGAGGATTAATTACTTGCATGGAAGCTTCGATCAGCGGCGGTGCGGAAACTTTCCCGTGATGTGCGCGTCGCAATGACGCGTCCCCAGCACTTCCGGCATTCGCAACCGTGAGTTCATGACCGGATGTGCGAAGAGTACGAACAAACGGTTGATGGATATGCCCAAAGACGACCAGTTGTTTCCCGAGAGATGCGTAAGTGTGTTCGAGTTCGGCATCGGCCGCGTCTCTCCCGGGTGAGCGCCACAAGCTATTCGGGCTGGCATGGAGCAACGCCATAGAATCGTGGATGCGTACTTTACCGCGCTTTCAAGAGCAACGATTCCGGGCTGGAGCCACTGCCGGCAAGGTCGCCACCATGACAGATCAAGTCAGGAGAGGTATACCGAAGATCCCTGACGATGGCTGCGAACGCTGTTCTATTCCCGTGAATATCAGATACGATTGCAATCCGCATCAGCGAGACCCGGACAGGGCCATGATCTCTTTAAGGCTCGCATCACGCGCCGGGGGGTACAGGCAGGGCCTCAAGTTCAGCGGTCAATTCTTGTGACGCATCGATTTTGAACCATAAGAGCGCGCCAACGAATAAAAGTATCGCCATAGGAACGAACGGTGCGTCGTAGCCGCCGAAGCGCTCTACGATGTAGCCGTACGCCACCGAGCCCGTGAGGCCTCCTACTTGCGCCGAGGTATTCATAAGGCCGACCACCGCGCCCGCGTGTTTTTGTCCAATGTCCAGACATACACCGAAGACTCCAGATTGCTGAAAGGTAATCGCTCCATAGACGAGCGACAGGAGAACGACCGTGAGGACCTGCTGCCGGACGATCATGACTGCGAGGGTGAACAGGCCCGCGCAGCCGAGTCCGGCGATGCCCAACGTTCGCCGTCCCCACTTCAATCCGAGCCGCCGGGCCAGCGCGTCGCTGGCCGCTCCGCCCGTCAGGTTCGCGCATGCCGCCACGATATAAGGCAGCGCTGACAAGACCAGACTCCGTTCGCTGAATCCGCGCCCCTTGACAAGAAAAGTGTGAAACCAGGTCTGGAAGAAGTTATACACATAGACGTAGCAAAAAGCGGTGAGGAGCAATGCGAGCGCGCTTTCGGAGCGGAGTACGCTGCGCCAAGCAAAGCCGTGTAAAGGAGCGACTGGCTGGCCTGCGGTTTCTTTCAATTCCGACTGGCTGACTCCGTGCTTTTCCGCAGGAGAGTCGCGGAACCAGGTGTACCAGACAAACGCCCAGATGACGCCCAGCAAACCAAAGACGTAAAAGGAGGCCCGCCATCCATAGCGCATCTGGATGGGCACTATTAACAAGGGAGCGACCGCGCCGCCGATCTGGCTGGCCATTAGCGTCACTCCCGAGATGCCGGCGCGCTGCGTTGAAGGAAACCAGCGGGAGACGACTACGGATGAATTCGGGAACACCCCCGCTTCGCCTGCGCCGAAGCAAAGCCTTGTGACGAGCAGGAAGTAATAGTTCGACATCATGCCGGTGAGAGAAGTGAACGCGGACCACCACAGCACGATTCGGGTCAGCACGCGGCGCGGGCCAATGCGGTCGCCCAGCGCGCCGGTAGGAATCTCAAACAGACAGTAGGAAAGGGTGAACATCGCCGTCACCCAGCTCCAGCCAACAGGGGAGATATGAAGCTCCTCCTGCATGCGGGGCCCCGCCACAGAAATGCACACGCGGTCGAGATAGGTGATCGCAAAAAGAAGGATCAGCAACCCCAGTACGCGATGGCGATGTTTCATCAACCGCCCTCCACAGGGCACACTAAATCTCTGAATTGCGGCGGGTTCTCGGAAGCTATAACGGCCTGAGCCTGATTACTTGTTGTTCATGTAGCGCAAGCGGTCCAGGAAATCGCGGTGGCCTTCCCGATCGACCATCGACTGGAGCGCAGCGCCAAGCGCCGGACTCTTCTCGAACGTCTCATCAAAGGCTTTATTAGCTTTGTCGAACGCCGCAGCATCGGGCGTTGTGAAATAGAAGGTAACGCGACCGAGTTTCTGAGTGTGAAAGTCTTCGGTGTCCAAACCGTATGCGGTCACGACGCCGTCAGCCAACAGCTTCTCGAACACCGGTACAACGGCGCTCTTGATCAAATCGCTATACGCCCGCATCTGCCCCGGCTTCACATTCCAATCATCACCTGCGAGATAGCCGCCTTCGGACTTGCCAGGACGCTGGTTGTACACCCGACTGACCAGCAAGTAGTCCCAGTGTTTAGACACCCCCTCCACCGGTGACGTGGTGCTTCCCGGGTTTGCATATACCGCCTCGAGCGCTTTCAGGACGTTGCCCTCGGACGTGGCGGTGAACCAAGTTCCGTGGGTCGCTTCCCCTTCCTGATGAATGAGGTTCGTAAAAGCGCCATAGGCTGTCAGGGTACCATCGGCGACCAATTTGTCCATCAAGGGTCTGTCCTGCTCATCGAGTTTCACCATCTCAGGCCATTGTGCGCGCGGGACAGCCCACTGAGAAACGTAGGTGTAAACGGGCGGTTTGCCCTGCTCTCCGGTCTGCGCGTTCGATGGTAGGCCAGTTACCAAGGCAAATACAAACAAGGAACCCACGTACAAATTTCTTGGGCGGTTCATAGTGTCTCCAAGCAAAGATTTCGGTGAAAATTGCGCCGAGTAGGACGGCATGCATCCGGTTGAGAAGTGTATGCACCCTACGCTGGAAAGGCAAGTTCTATGAGTTTGTAGTACCGAGGGAGCGTAATGTCGCTAGCCGGGACGCCACCGCGCCAGTCATTGTAGCGATAACGTTATCGTTATAATCTTGCGATTTGTGCGCCTCTGGATGAAATCATATTCAGTCCCAACGCGTCAGACGACGAGATAAGAGGACATGCCGCAGATTTCTTGGGAGGCGATATGGAGAGGATTTTGGGGCGCTTTGCAGCAGGCGTGACGGCGCTTGTGTTGTGGAGCGGCTGTCTTTTTGCACAAACATCCAGCTGGGTTTATCTCGGGCCGGATCACCGGCTGCAATACAAGCAAGACGATCAGGGCAACCGGATCATGGATTTTTCCTACGCCGGCTACCGGGGCGGGGGCGTCTCATTGCCTTTGGCGCCTGTCGCGGCAAACGTCAGCCGCATCGATGGAGACAACACCGCGCAGCTTCAAGCCGCCATCGACTCCGTCTCAGCGCTTTCGCCGGATTCGAATGGCATGCGTGGCGCCGTGCTGCTGGCGCCGGGCAGTTACGACGTGAGCGGAACGCTGACCGTAAGTGCGAGCGGGGTTGTGGTGCGCGGTAGCGGCTCGGGTCCGGCTGGCACAGTTCTAAACATGACTGGCTCGCCGCATGTCCTCTTTTCTCTCGCGGGCTCCGGTTCTCCGCAGAAGGTTGGCGCCGCCGCCGTCATGACGGACCCTTACGTGCCGTCCGGAACGATGTCCTTCAACGTCGACGACACTTCAGGCTTTCGTGCTGGCGATAGTATTCTCATCGGACGCCCGGTCACGCAGCCATGGGTTCATTTCATGGGCATGGATTTACTGAAGGACAGCAGCGGCAACCCGCAAACCTGGATCTCCATCGGAACGGTCATTCAGACGGATCGTGTCATTACGGCCATCAACGGAAATCAGATTACGGTGGACGCACCCGTCGCCGATTCCTTCGATTCGACCTATCTCAACCCGCCAGGAGGCTCGGTTTCAGCGTATACATTTCCGGGCCGTATCTCCGACTCCGGCGTGGAGCATCTGAGCGTAATCGCTCCGCCCGTAAACGTCGATATCAGCTTGCCCCAGTTTCTCGGGTTATCGATGAATGACGCGATGGATTGCTGGATGGACGACGTGGTCTTCCAGGACACGCAAAATACGGTGACGATCGACGGCTCGGTAAAGCGAGTGACCCTTCGCGACGTCCACGTAAATCATACGGTCGTCCACACCGGCGATCGCATGACAGATTTCGGCCTGAGCGGCACGCAGGTGTTGATTGACAAGAGCTCGTCCGACGGGGATGGAGAGTGGCCCATGGTGACGCAAAGCCGCGTGAGCGGTCCTAACGTGTTATTGAACTTTGAAAGCACCGAGCAAGCGGGCGTCGGGCCTCATCAGCGCTGGGCGACGGGCCTGCTTACCGACAACGCCTCGATTCCAAATGCACCAGCGAACGTCGACGGAGGGGCCACTGGCATCTCTTATTCGGATCGCGGCAATCATGGCTCGGGGCAGGGATGGGCGATGGGCTGGGGAGTCGTCTGGAACGTTACCACGCCTTACTTTGTGGTGCAGGAGCCGCCCGGCGCCCAAAACTGGTGCATCGGTTGCATCGGGAAGGAGTTGAGCGCGAACGAGGCGGGAAGCAATCGGGCCGTGCCGAACGGCATCTACGAATCGCCGGGAGTAAAGGTTACACCGGACAGCCTCTATCTTGCTCAACTGTGCGACCGCCTGGGGCCGCGCGGGGTGGCGAACATCGGTTACGCCGGCGCGTGTGCCTCCAGCCTTTCGGATCAAACACGCGTTACGAGCACCGGATTCGTATATAGCCGTGTAACGCAAAACTTCGATGGAACCCTGACCGTCACCAATACCGGAAGCGAGACGATCATCGCACCGATTCAAATTCTCCTGTCGGATGTACCGCCGAGCGTGACGCTCGCGAACGCCAGCGGAAATTTCAATGGCAATCCCTATATAACGGCGCCAAGCGGAAATACCCTCGCACCTGGACAATCCGTAAGTGTCAACGTGCAATTCAACGATCCGTCCAATTCCTCTATCAGCTTTACATCCACGGCGTACTCAGGAGCCTTTAACTAAGATGCGACCACCGAAAAGCATTTCGTTGTTGCAGCTATTTATTCCGGCAGCTCTGCTGGGGCTGCTCGCCGCAGCGCATTCCCCGGCTGCCCCTATCACCTATTTAGTGACCGTCAATACCAGCGCCATTCACGGTATCTCCGGCTTCCTGGATTTCGACTTCGCGCCCGGAAACGACTCCCAAAGTGCGTCGGCAACGATTCGCAGCTTTTCTTCTTCCGGAGCTCTGGTTGGCGCACCCCAGGTGCATGGCGGCGTTTCAGGAACCCTCGCGACTTCTGTGATTCTCAATAACAGTACTCAATTCAACGATTATCTCCAAGAATTCGATTACGGCCAGAGCATCGTATTTGTTCTCACTTTCGGCGGCCCGGCGCTTGACTCGCCCGATGGACACTCCACCTCGGGCAGCACCTTTGCTTTCGGCCTGTTCGATCAGACCGGAAGCAATCCATTGCAGACTACGGACCCGAACGGCGATGCGTTCACCGTGAATGTGAATACGGATGGGACGACTACACCAACCGTCTTCGCCAGCGCTCCCGGTGGTGCGTCCGTCGCCAGCCTGACGCAGATCCCGGAGCCTTCTACGCTTGCGCTGTTATCGCTCTTCCTCACTGGCACTGCCATCGCTTTCAGAGGAAGAATACTCTCCCCACGCTAGATCCGCCTCTGTGTTGTCCGTCATATCGCTCTTCTTGGCACGCTGCCAGAGCCGGCCGTTCAGGCCGGGTTGGATATGATGCTGGATTAGATGAGGTCGACATGCCCGCACAATCACGCCGCGCTTTTCTCGCCCAAAGTTCCGCGCTGCTTTCGGCCGCCCGATTGAGCTTCGCGAGGCCTCCGCTCACCGCCGATAATCTCGGCGTGCAGCTTTATACGGTCCGCAATGTGATCGAAGCGGATCCCGCCGCCACTCTGAAAGCCATACAGGACATCGGCTATAGAGAAGTGGAAGCGACGGCGGCCAACCTCGATAAGATCTGGCCGGCTCTTCAGGAGACAAAACTGAAGGCCGTCAGCTTGCACATCGACAAGAGCTTTTTCAACGGCGATGAGAGCGAATTCGTTCCCTCCGCGCTCGATCAGGTAAAGCAGCGCGGATTTCAGTACATCGTCATTCCCTCTCTGCAGATTGCAGAAGGCGGCGCAGATGGAGTCAAGCGGACGGCGGAGCGGATGAATAAGCAGGGCGAGGAGGCGAAATCGAAGGGCTTGACGTTGTGCTATCACAACCACGCCCACGATTTTCAACCGATTGATGGAAAACCCGCGCTGCAGATGCTCCTGGAGGAAACCGACAAGAATCTTGTGTTCCTCGAAATGGACATTTTCTGGGTCAGTGTGGCGGGGCACGATCCTGTAGCCGCCCTTAAAGCGCACAGCGGGCGCGTTCCGCTCATCCATCTCAAAGACAAGCTCGCCGGAGTGCCGGTGCAGTACGGCGAGAGGGTGCCGAAAACGGCGTTTAAGGAAGTGGGCAGCGGGTCGATCGATATACCGGCGGTCTTGAAGGCCGCCGATTCCGCCGGCGTGCGGCGTTACTTCGTGGAACAGGATCAAACGCCGGGCGATCCGATCGAGAGCCTGCGCAAGAGCTACGAATACCTCAGCTCTCATTTCAAGAGCTGATTCGGGCCGGAGCGCGCCGACGCTAGGCGCGTTCCTGGTAAGTGCCTTCCGAGGTGCTAACGCGTATGCGCTCGCCCTGGTTGATGAACGGCGGTACCTGCACCACAAGACCTGTCTCCATCTTGGCCGGCTTGGTGACATTCGAAACTGTCGCGCCCTTCAAGCCGGGCTCGGTTTCCGTGACCGTCATTTCCACGCTGGCGGGCAATTCGACGCTGATCGGCTTGCCTTCGTAGAACTCGACGTTCACTTTCAACTGAGGCGTCAAATAGAGCACGCCGTCGCCGAGAATGTCTTTGGTCAGATGCATCTGCTCGTAATTTTCTGTGTTCATGAAATAGTAGTACTCGCCGTCGTCGTACAAGTACTCCATTTCGTGCTCGTCGAGCGCGATTCGCTCCACTTTGTCTTCCGACGAGAAGCGGTGCTCCATCATTGAACCCGAGCGCAGGTTTCGCATCTTGGCTTGCACAAAGCCGCGCAGGTTACCTGGCGTCCGGTGCACCATGCTAAACACCGAATGCAATTCGTTGTTGAACTTGACGACCATGCCAGGACGCAGTTGTGTCGCTGCAATCATGAAATACGAGTCTATCAAGGCATGCGGCTAGGGCGCGCAGACCTTGCCTTCGACGTTGGCGGGCAGGCGCCACATGCCCGCGGCGTCCGCTTCGGCCGAGAGCCGCTGTTTCGCCTCCACATAAGAAACTGTCTGGCGCGGGCGAAGCTTCCACAGAATAGCCGTTTCGTTGTTCTTGCGGCGCGGCGCTTCGATGCAGCCCGGCGTCATCGGAATGAGGGTCATGTGGCCGAAGACGGCCGCCGTCTCCTTCCACTTTGCCGGACAATTCGCCTCCTGAACGTCCGGGCCGCGAATGGCGATCCAGCATGCATCCGGCATCCAGCCGGTTCGCGCAAACAAGCGCCCCGCCGCATCGTAGACCCAGGGATCCAGGTTCTGATATCCCACGCCGGGCAGATACGGGTCAGCCCACAGCAACTCGTAAGCGGCTCCCGGGCCTTGACGAATCATCTGCCGGTCTTCCATGGCCCAGCCTTGCAGATACTGCGAGCTCTCGAGATTCGGATCGAGGTCCACCAGCGCGAGAGCCGCGATATGCGTCATCCAGCCGGGGTGTTCAACCTGATTGGGATCCAGCGCCAGCAGGAATTCGACAGGCAGCTTCGAGAAGAACTCCGGCGCGTCCTTCCGCAGATCGAGGCGCTGGGTGGCTCGCACGACGATCAGATACTCGCAGGCAGCGTACAACTCGTCCTGCTGAAATTTTGATTGCTCGAGGGAGGAGAGAAGGCTTTTCCACGCCGGGGCCAGCGAGGGCTCAGCATCTTGGCCCGATGCGATTTGCAGGAACAATTGATCACGCGCGAGGATGGCGGCTGGAACGCCAGCAGGCGCACAGGCATGTGCCTCAAGCTTGGCGCGCTCGGCTTCGGACGCCTGGTCCCAAGCCCAATCCAGGACCAAAGCCACCTGCCTTGCCTCGCAGCCATGCGCGAGCGCCCATTGGACGGCTTCCCTGCCCCGCTTTCCATCGCCTGTGATGGCATAGTACAGCGCGAGTTCGAAACCGCGCTGCGGCGAATCGGGAACGGCTTGCACGCGGTTCGCGAAATCGAGCCAGCGCACGGTCTGCCGCTCGCGATCGCGCTTTAATCGCCGGAGGCGTTGCGGGGTCAGCAGCAGTTGCGGCGAGTGATCGAAGGTCTGGGCGGACATCGCGCCGGAAAGCACGAATGCGGCGAATGCAAAAAGGCGCGAGCGCAATCAAACATTGTTCCATAGGGCGAGCATCGCGCTTTGATAACCTGATAGTTCAAGCCTTGAATCCATGACTCATGCCGGCTCGGGTAAGTGAGACCTATGTTCTACGTACCTACCCGTTTCGTGAGTCGGATCTGATCGTCAGCTTCTTCACTCGCGATCAGGGCAAACTGCGCGGAGTGGCGAGGCGTGCGCGCAAGCCCAAGAGCAGCTTCGGATCGGGCCTGGAACGGCTTTCGCTGGTGAATTTATCGTATTCGCAGAAAGAGACTCGGGAACTGGTCAATCTGAATTCGTGCGATCTGTTGCAATCGCAATTCGATTTGCTCAGCGACTTCGATGCCAGCGTGGCGCTCGATTACGTGGCGGAGGTGAGCGAGCAGATGCTTCCGCCGCACGAGCCCAATGAGCGATTTTTCCGGCTGGTGACGGCTGTTCTCGGCCACATGCACGAACGCACGCCGGGGTGCATCTGGACAGCGATTACATACTTCTCGCTTTGGGCGACGCGTCTTTCCGGTTTCCTGCCCGATCTGGCGACTCATCCGGATCGGAATCTCTCGTCCGGATCGCGCGAGATCGCCGGCGCCATGCTTCGAACCCACATTGCCGAGATGCCCCCCAGCACGTGGAACAAACACACCGCGCTTGACCTGCGGCGCTTTCTGATCCGGCAAATGGAGGAACATGTGGAACGCCGCTTCCATACGCCGGCTCTGCTCGAGGGCCTGTAGCACGCGATGGATACTTTCCAGGACACCATTTTCAAGCTGAAGCGCTACTGGGCGGACCGCGGCGCGATTATTCAGGAACCCTACGATCTGGAGGTCGGCGCCGGAACGATGGCGCCCGAGACTTTCCTGCGCGTGCTGGGAGCCCAGCCTTACAAGGTCGCTTATGTGCAGCCCAGCCGGCGACCCGCCGACGGGCGTTACGGCGAAAATCCGAACCGTCTGTACAAGCACCAGCAGTTGCAGGTGATCCTCAAGCCCACGCCCGACGATGTGCTCGAACAGTACCTCGGGAGTTTGGAAGCGATCGGCATCGATCTTCTAAAGCACGACATCAAGTTTGAGGAAGACAACTGGGAAGCGCCGACGCTGGGGGCCTGGGGTGTCGGCTGGCAAGTGATGCTGGACGGCCTCGAGATTACGCAGTTCACTTATTTTCAGCAGTGCGGCGGGATGGATCTCGATGTTGTTCCGGCCGAAATTACGTATGGATTGGAGCGCATTGCGGCTTTTCTGCAGAATGTCGACAGCGTGTACGAGATCGAATGGGCGCCGGGGTTCAAATACGCGGACGTGCGCCTCGCCGATGAGGAACAGTTCTCGGTCTACAACTTCGAAATGGCCGACGTTCCGACCCTATGGCAGGAATTTGAATTGCACGAGCGCGAATGCCAGCGCCTGTTAGACGCTTTTCAGAAGGCCAAAGACAGGCGGCGGTTTCCGGTGCTTCCCGCATACGACCGGGCGCTGAAATGCTCGAACATTTTCAATCTGCTGGATGCGCGCGGCGCGATCAGCGTGACGGAGCGCGTCGGCATTATCGCGCGGGTTAGAAAGCTCGCGGTGGGCGTTGCCGAAGCGTGGGTGCGGCAGCAAGTTCCTGAAGAGGCTGTCGCCTGATGCCCGATTTTTTGCTGGAAATCGGCACGGAGGAGATTCCGGACTGGATGATCGAGCCTGCGCTCGAGGATCTGCGAACGAAATTTCAGTCTGCATTCGGCGGATTCGGCGGATCGGCGCTCGCCACCGAAGCGACGCCGCGGCGGCTGGTTTTGCTGGCCAAAGATCTCTTAGAGAGCGCCGCGGATGTTGAAAGCGTCATGCCCGGCCCGTATGTCTCCGCGGGAGCCAAGGCAGCGGAAGGATTCGCACGCAAGCAAGGCGCAAGTCTCGAGCAACTGCGAAAAATGCAGGACGCGAAAGGCGAGCGGTACGTTTTCCATCAGCTCACGAAGGGCCGTGGACTCGACGAAGCGCTGGCCGAAAAGCTCGCCGATATCGTAGCCGGCATCAATTTCCCAAAATCCATGCAGTGGACCGGGCAGGGCGGTATTAGATTCATTCGTCCGATACGGTGGATCGTTGCGGTGATCGAGGACCGGGTCGTGCCCTTCGAAATGGCGGGCGTGAAATCCGGCAAGACGACGCGCGGCCATCGCATTCTCGGCTCGAAAGCGCCGCTGCCGGTGACGGTCGCAACGTATTTCGACACGCTACGCGACAACTTTGTGGTTGTTCGGGCGGAGGAACGCAAGCAACGTATCGAAGGAGCGCTCGGGCCAGAGGTTCAGAGAGACACCGATTTGCTCCGCACACTGGTTTATCTGACGGAATTTCCTACGGCGATCCGCGGCAGCTTCGATGCGTCCTATCTGGAGCTTCCGACGGAAATTCTTTCGACCGTGATGCGGCATCACCAGCGCTACTTTTCCGTGCTGAAGGCGGACGGGTCTCTCGCTCCCGAGTTCGTCGCCGTCACCAACACGAAGGGCGATCCGGACGGCTTGATTCGCCAGGGCCATGAGCGCGTTCTGCGCGCGCGCTTCAACGATGCGCGTTTCTTTTGGGAAGTGGATCAGCGCAAGAAACTCTCTGCGCGCGTTCCCGATCTGGCGAAGGTAACGTTCCAAGCCAAACTCGGCAGTTATAAAGACAAGGCCGAACGCGTTATGAAGCTGGCCGGCGATTTAGCGGCTCAGGCGGGAGCCGATCAGAACACAGTGGCCGTTGCCGCGCTGCTCTCGAAGTGCGATCTCACAACCGACATGGTGAAGGAATTCCCCGAACTGCAGGGCGTAGTCGGCGGGCTGTACGCGAGAGCGCAAGGGGAAGGCGAGGGAGTTGCCGCCGCGATCTACGACCACTACAAGCCGGTCAGCATGGACGACGCGATTCCGCGCACGCTCGAAGGGCAGGTGGTCTCGATGGCCGATAAGCTGGATACGCTGAGCGAATGTTTCAAAATCGGCCTGGTCCCGACAGGCTCGAAAGATCCGTTTGCGCTGCGCCGGGCCGCGCAGGGGATCGTCAAGATTCTCTTCGAAGCGCGGCTGGCATTACATCCGATGGAGTTCGTCCACGGCATTCCGCAGCTCGCCGATTTTCTTCGCGAGCGCATTCAATTTTACTTGCGCGAGGTGCTCGGCTATGCATACGACGAAGTGAACGCCGCGATGGCCGCGCCCATTACAACGCTCGCGGATCTGGCCGACCGCGTGGAGGCCATTCACCACATCCGCCCGACGGGGGACTTTGAGCCGCTCGCGGCAAGTTTCAAACGCATCAAAAACATCTTGAAGCAGGCGCAAGTCACCGAAGCTGACCCGCTCGACAAAGGCCTGCTTTCCCCGGGGCCGGAACAAGAGCTTCACCAAGCCTTCGCCGGCGTCCTCGAAGCGACAAGAAGAGAGTCCACGTATCGCGAAAAGCTGGCTGCCATCGCCTCGCTGCGGGCGAAGGTGGATCTCTTCTTCGATAAAATTCTGGTGAACGATCCAAATCCGGCGATCCGGCGGAACCGTCTGGCCTTACTGCACAATCTGCTGGCGGAGTTCTCCAGCATCGCCGATTTTTCCGAAATCGTCACGCAAGGCGCTACGGGCGTCTGAAATATTAACCACGCTGGTTCGAAATCAGGAGAAAAGACTGGAATGAAGAAATACGTTTACTCGTTCGGCGGAGGCATCGCCGACGGCGACGGCAAGATGCGCGACACACTGGGCGGCAAGGGCGCCGGCCTGGCGGAAATGAGCAAGGCGGGCGTGCCGGTTCCTCCGGGTTTCACCATCTCGACCGAGGTGTGCACGCTGTTTTTCGGAAACGCCAATCGCGTGCCGCGCGAAGTGGACGAGCAGATTCACAATGCGCTGGCCAAGCTGGAAAAGGAGATGGGGAAGAAGCTCGGCGGCGTCGATGATCCGCTGCTATTGAGCGTTCGCTCGGGCGCGAAGTTTTCGATGCCGGGCATGATGAACACGATTCTCAACCTGGGCCTGAACGATGAGACTACGGAGGGACTGGCGAGAAAGACCGGCAACGCGCGCTTCGCGTACGATTGCTACCGCCGCTTCATCCAGATGTTCGGCGAAGTGGCGCTGCACATCGATATGGCAAAGTTCGATCACATTTTCGACAGTCGCAAGGCGAAGGTCAAAGCCAAGCTGGACACGGATCTGACCGCCGAGGATCTGAAATTCATCATCGGCGACTACAAAAAGCTGGTGAAAAAGGAAACCGGCAAGGACTTTCCGCAAGACGCCCTGGAGCAGCTGATGCTCGCGCGCGATGCGGTTTTCAATTCCTGGAACACGCCGAAGGCGATCTATTACCGGCGCATGGAAAAGATTCCCGATTCCATCGGCACCGCGGCGAACGTGCAAGCCATGGTATTCGGCAACATGGGCGAGAACTCCGGCACGGGCGTCGGTTTCACGCGCAATCCCTCCACAGGCGAAAAAATTTTTTACGGCGAGTTTCTCGTCAATGCGCAGGGCGAGGATGTCGTCGCCGGGATTCGCACTCCGCAGCCCATCGCGGAGCTCGCGCAGGTCATGCCGGAAGCCTACAAGCAGCTTCGCGATATCACGACCAACCTCGAAAAGCATTACCGCGACGTGCAGGATTTCGAGTTCACGATCGAAGAAGGCAAGCTGTACATGCTGCAGACCCGCAACGGAAAGCGGACTGGGCCGGCCGCGGTTCGCGCGGCGGTGGATATGGTCGGAGAAGGGCTGATTTCAAAGCAGGACGCAGTGCTACGCGTTGGCCCCAATCAACTGGATCAACTGCTGCATCCGGTGCTGGATCCGGCCATGCGCAAAGGCCTTCAGGAGATCGCGTCCGGGCTCCCCGCTTCGCCCGGCGCAGCGGTAGGTCGCGCGGCATTCTCCTCGGAAGACGCGGTTCGACTTTCCGCCGGCGGTCCAGTAATTCTTGTTCGCAAGGAGACGACGCCCGACGATATTCACGGCATGGACGTTTCGAAGGGCATTCTCACGGCGGTCGGCGGCCTGACCAGCCACGCCGCGGTGGTCGCGCGCGGCATGGGGCGGCCCTGTGTTGTGGGCGCGGCCTCCGTGGCTGTGGACGAAACGAAGAGGCAGGCCAGTATTTTATTCGCCGGCAAGAAGATGCTTTTGAACGAAGGAGATTGGATCTCGCTCGACGGCACGCTGGGCGAAGTCTATTTGGGCCAGTGCAAGACCAACGATCCCGATCCGAAATCGCACTACTTCGCGACTTTCATGGAGTGGGCGGACGAGTTTCGCGGCGATTTCGGCGTGCGCGCGAACGCGGACATTCCCCGGGACGCCAAGCAGGCTCGTTTATACGGCGCCGAAGGGATCGGCCTGTGCCGCACAGAGCACATGTTCTTTGCCGAGGACCGCATTCCGCACATGCAGGCCATGATTCTTGCTCGCGATGAAAAGACGCGCAAAAAAGCCTTGCAGAAGCTGCTGCCGATGCAGCGCAAGGATTTCGCGGGATTGTTTCAGGCGATGGACGGCTTTCCGGTCGTGATCCGCACGCTCGATCCGCCGTTACATGAGTTCTTGCCCAAGCGTGAGAACGTGATGGTGGATATCGCCAAGCTGCCAAACGCATCCTCCAAAGAAAAGAAGGAGATGGCTGCGACGTACGGAATCAGCGCCGGCGAGCTCAAGAAGTATTTGCCGGAATTATTGCAGCGCGTCGAGGAGCTGCACGAGTTCAATCCGATGCTGGGCCATCGGGGATGCCGCTTGGGCATCACGTATCCCGAAGTGACGGAAATGCAGGCGCGAGCTATTTTCGAAGCAGCCGTGCTGGTAGCCAAAAAAGGGATCAAGGTCATTCCGGAGGTGATGATTCCGCTGGTGGGCAACGTGAAGGAGCTCGAGAATCAGAAGGCTCTGGTCGTGCGAGTCGCCGAAGAGGTTCTCGGCGCGGCGGGGCTGAAAGATCTGAAGTATTACGTCGGGACCATGATTGAGATTCCACGCGCCGCGATGACAGCCGACGAAATCGCCCGCGAGGCGGAATTCTTCAGTTTCGGCACGAACGATCTGACACAGACCACCATGGGGTTGTCACGCGACGACTACACGAAGTTTTCGAAACAGTACGAAGACCTGAAAATTTTCAAGGCCGATCCGTTTGCGGTTCTGGATCAGGAAGGCGTGGGAAAGGTGATTGAACACGCCGTTAAGCTGGGCCGCAAAGCGAGGCCGGATCTCGAAATCGGCATCTGCGGGGAACATGGCGGCGAACCCAGTTCTGTGGGGTTCTGTTATCGGACCGGAATGAACTACGTGTCGTGCTCGCCGTATCGCGTACCGATCGCGCGGTTGGCCGCGGCGCAGGCGGCGCTCGAAAGCAAAGGCACGAGAGCAGAGGCGCAGCGCACAGCGTAGGTGTACGCAAGATGCGGCAGGGCATTTTCGCTCCGCCGCAACTTGTTTTCCAGGATTGTCCGTACAAACACATCCTCGCTCGGCCGTTCAATCGCTCGGGCTGCTTGGTCTTCCCGCGCCGGTCCGCGAGCTTGCCGCGCAGCGCTGGGACGCGTTGATCGTCGGGGCCGGACACAATGGGCTCGCTTGCGCCGCGTATCTGGCCCGTGCCGGCAAACGAGTGCTCGTTCTGGAGGTTCGCGACAGAATCGGGGGCGCCTGCACGATTGAGGAGCCCTGGCCGGGCGTGCGTCTCTCGCCGTGCGCTTATCTTGCCGGCTTGTTGCATCCGCTGGTGATTGAAGAGTTGAAATTGCCGGAACTCGGCTATTCCTGGACTCCCGCCAGCAACGGCCTGTTCGTCCCGTTCGAAGACGGCAGCAGCGTGCAGCTTTACGATGACGATCAACAATGCGAAGCCGAACTCGCGCGCTTTTCGCCGCGCGACATTGCAGGCTGGCGCGCTATGACCGATGTTATCCGCCGCCTGCGCGATGCCTTGCGCCCTCCAAACGAAAGTGACGTCTGGATTGGCGAGCCGCCCACCCGAGAACAGTTGGAAGATCGCCTGGGCCACGACGAAGAAGCGCGCGGTCTGCTGTTCGAATGGTCGATGGCGGAATTCGTCGAGCGCTACCTTTCCGACGAGCGGCTGCAGATCGCCTATTTGGGTCAGGGCGTCATCGGGACGAATGCCAGCCCGTTCGATCCCGGCACTGCTTCGATTCGATTTCATCATTCCTCCGGGCGCCTCGGCGGACTGCCCGGCACATGGGGCTATGTAAAAGGCGGCATGGGAATGGTTTCGTTTTTCCTGGCGGATGCCGCTCAGAACGCAGGAGCGGTGATCGCGTCCGGTACAGGCGTCTCCTGTATCCTGCCGCGGGAAGGCGTTTTGCTCGAAGGCGGAGAACGCATCCAGGCACCCGTCGTCATCTCAAACGCCGATCCGCGCACAACGCTTCGCCTGCTGGGCGACTGCGCAGACGCAGGCTGGCGCGCTCAGGTGGAATCGATTCCGATAGAAGGCTGCACACTTAAAGTGAACGTGTGGCTGCGTGCGCTGCCGAATTTCCGCGCCCGCCCCGGCCTTTGCGAGCCGCACCACTTCGGCCAGATCAACACGCCCCTGAGCAAAGCCGAATGGAAAGCGGGCTATGCCGCCGCTCGCGCAGGCCAGCTTCCCGATCATCTTTGGACCGAACTCTACTTCCAGAGCGTTCACGACGATTCGATAGCGCCGGATGGCACGCACACCATGAGCATCTTTTCCCAATACGTGCCGAACGAATTTTCGCAAGGCACGTGGGACGAGCATCGCGATGCCGCGAAACAGCGCGCCTTCGAAGCGCTGGCGCGTTTTTGTAGCAATATTCCAGAGGCCGTGATCGCATCCGAGGCTCTGGGTCCGCCGGATATCGAGAAGAAAGTGGGGCTCGCGGGCGGCCATATTTTTCAAGGCGAATGCCTCCCGCCGTTCATGTGGAGCAATCGCCTGCGGGCGCGCACACCGATGGCCGGCATCTATCTTTGCGGCGCATGCACGCATCCCGGGGGCAGCGTGATCGCCGTTAATGGCCGCAATGCCGCTATGGCCGTGCTGGCGGACGCCTGACGCCGCGCTTACTCTTCAACCATTGGTTCAACGCGAATGCCAGGATGGCTGCCGGTATCAGCGCGAAGTAGGGCCAGTGCGCCATGGCCGGCGGTTCGGGCGGCAGAACATTGACGTTTCCCGAAACGTCCACGGACTGGTTCGCCGCGGTGACCTGCGCCTGGAGCCGCCACTCTCCCGCGGAGGGCAGCTTCACGTGCGCGGCATACAGCATCTTGTTGGTTGCCTGCGCGTGGCTCGCGGGGACGGTTACTTCGAACACCTCATCGGCGGTCGATCTTGCGAGACGCAGCCGGACGCCAGCATCCAGAACTGTACTTTGATCTTTCGCCCTCTGCACCATCACGCTGAAGTCGCCGGTTCCCACGCGCAGAGGTACCGGCGCGCCAAACACGGTGATAATCAGAGGGCCGGCCTGCTTTCGAAATTGAACGGCGCCGCCGTCGGGCCACATTAGCGCGGCCGCGCAGAAAAATCCCACGGCGATTGCGCCCGTCTTGTGGAACGCGCGTTTCAATGCAGCATGCCGCGCATCTGCATCGGCTGCAAGAGAATCCAAATGCCGGCTGCGTACAACGCGCAGGAAAGCGCAGCCCAGGGCGCAGCCAGCGCGAGCGCCGCTCCGATTCGCACAGCGTGTTGCCGGCCGATTCGCCACGCCACGTAGAGAGTCAACAGCAGCCCGGCATCCAACACCAATATTTGGGCGGAAGTGAGCCAGAACGGAAGAGATGGCGTTGCAAACTGGTGAAGCGCCGGCGCAGCGAACCTCTGCATCGCGGCCCAGGGCGCATTCCAGCCGGCCGCGAAATGGTACAGCAGATGCGCGGCCCACATGGCGACCCCGAGTGGAACGAGCGCGAATACAAAGCGCCGCGTCAAATCGGCGAGCTTCATCTTGAGTCCGATCAGCCCGTTCAACGCCGCGCAGAGGAACACAGCGACAGCGGGCGCGATCAGGACGCCCGTCAACACGAAGGCTCCCACAATCAGCGGCATGGCATTCGCGCCCAGGCGCGCGTGCCAGCCATGTTCCCACATCATTACAGGGCTTACCATGCCGGCGGCGTTCACAAATGCGCCAAATACGATCAGCAAGGCGAGCGCGGCAAAATCGGTTCGCTTCGACAATCTTCCGATGGAGGAGCGATACGGATCCGCCGTTAGCGTGCCCGCGGGCACTACCGGGAGCAGCGCAACGTTGTCGTGAGGACAGGCGTTCACGCAATCCATGCAAAAGGTGCAATCGAGATTGCCTGCTTTCTTCGGCTGGAAGAGAAAGAGCTCGCATCCGCGGGCGCGCTCGTTTCCGCGAATACAATCGTGCGTGGCGCAGCTTTTGCAGACGGCCGCGCTTCTGGGGCCGATTTCACGCGGGGAGACCAAGGAGCTGACGAAATGAAATTGCCCTATGGGGCAGACGTACTTGCAGAAGCTGGCGCCGCGGAACAACCCGTCGATCGCCAGGGCTCCCAGAAAGTATCCGGCAATCACCCAGGCCGTCATGCGAGGGCTGTCCCATAATCCGAATGCTTCGTAAGCCCAGAGATACACAACGAACAGGGCCGCGGCGATCCATTTTGCGCGCAGCAGACGCGGCCAGCGCCACCTGGCGGGAAGAACCCGCCTCGCGATATCGCGCGCCAGCACGAAGGGGCACGCCATGCAGAACAGATTTCCAATCATCAGGAGCGCCACTAACGCGAGAGCGCGCCAGTGAATCCACGGCAGTACTCCCGCGAGATTGAGGGGAGTCACTGGCGGGCCGAAGAATCCGTCGGCCATAATAACGATCGCCAGTAGCAGCATCGCGATCTGCGCTACTCGGCGTAACGAGGGCACTCGCCAGCGCTGCAGCGAAAACGGCGCGCGCTCTTTTCGAAATCGATTCGCGATGAGAGCAGGCCGCCGGATGGTACGCGCTCCGGAAAGCAGCCGCATCGCCACGATGATCGCGGGCACGATATAGATCAGCGATCCAGGCACCCACATGATTCCGCCGGCGATGGTCTGATCGTCTTGCGGTTTGATACCGCCGGCGCGCACAGCTTCGTAGCTGGGATAAAGTATTCTGCCGGAGAAAATAAAAAAGGCCGAGAGCGCCGTGTTCACTACATCCGCAAAGAGCAAATAGGGAATCACCGTCCAGCGCGGCCACTTCGGCTTGCCCGGGCCAGGCTGAATCACCGGCCACCAGAAAAGAATGCCTGTCCAGAAGAAGGAGGCGTGCTGCGTCGCGTGCCAAAAGGGGGATCGTAAAGCCAGCTCGTAAGAGCGGGGCAAATGCCAGAACAGGGTGCTTACCGCAAACGCGACCCATGCCAGCGGCGGCGAAACGAGCCATGCCAGAATTCGCCGCAGCCGTGGCCATGTCAGGAAGGGGCCCAGGCCTTCCTTGACAAACCGCTTTGGCAGTCCGCGCAAGACGGGCAGAACCGGATGCCCGAGCAGCAGCAGTGGCGGGGCGATCATGAACAGCAGCAGGTGCTGAGCCATGTGCGCCGAGAGAAACAAACTGTCGAGCGCGGCGAGAGGCGATTGGTTGGCTAAGAACAGGACAGCCAGTCCAGCGAGGAAGGCGGCCAGCCGCCAAGCTATCGCGCTCGTCATGTAATAATCGGCGTCCGCGTCTCCATCCCCGAACGTATACAGCCGCCGCGACAATCAGCAGCGCGATGACGCGCCAATCGATGTTCCAGGAAAGAAGAGCGGCGCTGGCGATAGAGTTCACGATATTAGTGCGTCAAGTGAGCAAGCGGAGGGCTGATCCCGGCCAGATCGCGCGGCAGACGGTTACGCGGCTGGCTCGATGGCACGGCGGGATGCTTCGTTGGCGTGGCAAGCGTCTCCATGAAGGCAACCAGGGCATCCACTTCGGCGGGACTCAGTTTCTTTCCGTATGCGGGCATGTTGCCGCCCCCCTGAACAACCTGCCGCACCATCTCATCGCGCGTAAGGCGCGTGGCAACAGTATCGAGCGCGGGTCCCCGCTCGCCTCCTTCGCCGCCGAGAGCATGACAATTCCGGCATTGCTTGTTCTGAAACACCAGCGCGCCGTGCAGTTCGAGCGGAGTGCGTCCCTTCACATATTCCACGGGCATGGCGTCGGCGCTCCAGGCCGACATTTTCGGCGACCACGGCGAGGTCTCGCCCATGTAAGCGAGAACGCCGATGACGAGCAAAACGAAAATCACCGATAGCACGGCCACGGGCCTGCGGCGCGCGCTTTTCTCGCCCGTTCCCGAGATAAACGGAAGCGCCAGTAAAAGGATGAATGCGATGGCGGGAGCCGCAAACAGGACCACCACCTCCATCCAATCAGGGAGCAGCGCCAGCGCGGCGAAAATGGCGAGGAAATAGAAATCGGGCCGCGGGTTAGTATCGACGATCGTCGGATTCGGAGGACCGACCGGGCCCTTCGGTCCGAAGACGAGCGCGCAGCCCAAAATCCCAATGATCACAAGGGCCGCGAAGATCAAATCTTTGCCGATCGCGTGGGGGACGAACGGTACTCCCTCTTTCCTCAAAATGTCCGCATACTCGGCGTCGTAGGTGGCTTTGTGAACCGGATGGCCCGGTTTTGGGTATTCGTTGATTCCCTTCGTAAGCACCAGGCGAAGATGCATGCTGACGATGGCGATAATCAGCCCGGGAATGATAAACACGTGCAGCGTGAAGAATCTGGAGAGCGTCTCGCCCGCTATGATCGGCCCTGCCAGCAGCAGATGCACCAGCTGCGCCCCGATGAGCGGCACGCGCCCGGTGATGGAAGCGCCTATCGTCAGACCCCAATAAGCATCCTGATCGAAGCGCATCACTTGCCCGGTGAACGCCATGGCAAGCGTGAACAGCAGCAGGAACACACCGCTGATCCAGGTCAGTTCCCGAGGATATTTATAGGCGCCGAACAGAAATACTTGCGTCATGTGCAGCGTCATGATGGCGACCATGAAGTTCGATCCCCAGTAGTGCACGGCGCGCAGGAACCAGCCCCAGAACTGCGCGTGATTCAAGTACTGCAAGCTCGTCCAGGCCTCGTTCGTGGAAGGAATGTAAACGAATGCGAGAACGGAGCCGCTGATGATCTGGATCACGAAACAGAGCAGGGTGGCGCTTCCGAAAACGTAAAACCAGCTTCCGGCGCTGGCAGGCACTTCGTGGCCCGCCGTCGAAGCATAGAGAGCAGTCAAATGCAGCCTGTCATCCAGCCAGACCGCTGCTTTTTGTAGAGCGTTCATCGAATGGTCTCCGCGCTTACACGGGATTCGAAAGGGTGGGCATTTCCCCGCCTTTCACCCAAAGCTGGCCGTTTTCTACTTTGTGGTCGTACTGAAAGAGACCGCGCGGCGGAGGGCCTGCAGCGCGAGCGCCGTCTTCGTAATAAACTCCGCCGTGGCACGGGCAAAGAAACAATCCCGATTCCTGAAACCATCGCACGGGACAGCCCAGATGCGTGCAGTTAATGGCGAAGACCTGGAATTGCTCGCCCGACACGCGGCGCACCCAGCACGGAATGTCCGCCGTCTGGCCGTCCCATGGACGGGTAAACGGATTGCGATACGTGGCGATGCGCGTCTTGCCTTCGGGGAACCCTTCGACGGGTCCGAGCGAGATCCAGTTGCGCGGATCTTTTCTTTCGACAAAACTGGCGAACACAAAACCGACCAGCGGTATGGCCAGGAGCACGCCCGCCGCTACATTGATGGCCACGCCGGCCGTGAACAGCCAGTCGCGCCGCGTGGGATTCCGTGTTCTCTCGTTGTCTTTGTCCTCTTGCCGGTCAGTCTCCGTCATCTCACTCCTCCCTGGCTGCCGCCGAGGGGCACGGGCCGCAGCGAAGCCAAATAAGCCACTACATCGGTAATGTCCTGATCGCTCAGCGCACGCCCCATATTCAAATTCCGATAGTCCGGCATTCCGAGATCGGGCCGGCCTTCGATGATCGACGTGCGCAGCACCTGATCGGTGACCAGTGCGAGAAAGGCCGGATCGCTGACGGATCCTATACGCGGCTGCCCATGGCAGATGAAACAGTTTCTTGCGAACAGCTTCTTGCCGCGCGCCGTGTCGCCGTTTTGATTTTCGGCGCTGTACGCCGGAAGCGTTGTCCCTTGAAAGCTCGCCGGCTTCGCCCAGTTTTGTTCTATGCCATTAACGAGGGCGGCCACCTGCTTCGAAGTGAGCGGCCCTCCCTGGCTGCGCGCAAACGGGGGCATCACGGTGCCGGGGCGGCCGTTTTCGATTGTGCTCTGCAGCATCTCTCTCGGAATCACTGCCAGATATAAAGGATTGTTCAACGGCCGGCCAGGACCATTCCTGCCATCCACGCCGTGACAGCCGGCGCAGTTTTCTCCGAACAACGTTTTGAAATCGGTGATCTGTTCGGCCGGCGGAGGCTCGGGTTTCGGCTTTCCCCAGGGCTCACATCCCACTGTGAAAAAGATCAGCAGACAGACTGCGCAAGCGGTCGATGGACTCGATTGAAAGCAGATCATCGTGGTTCGTCGTGGGGCGGGCCCTCGGACTGCGGCGGCCTCTCAGGCCGGCCTGCGCTCGACCACACATACTCCTCGGGCGTTACAGCAAGGCCGGCTGTCATCGGGTTGTTTTCGATATACCGCTCGATCCGACGGAATTCCTCATCATTGCGAACCAGGTGATCATAGCTCTCGTCCTGCCAAAAAGGACGGCCTGTTCGCCCGAGCAGCAGGTTCGCTCTTTTGCCAGTCACGGATTTCAGCGATCCGAGCAGCTTCGGCACGCTGATGCGAGGAGTGATGAGCAGATGAACATGGTTGGGCATGATGACCCACGCGTGCAGCTGGTAGTCTCCCCTTCCGGCACCGTACTCAATGGAGGCAAGGACCCGCTGGGCAATCGCCGGCTGTCGCAGGAAAGTGGGACCGCAGCGCGCTTGATCGAGCAGTCGATCCATAGCCGCAAATGCCTTGCCGGATGTTTCATGTGAGGAGGGAAAGGGGCGGTGAGATGGAAGACTGTCGTGCAAACGGAAAGTAATAAACAAGGGCTGATCAAGCACGTAGAGATGCGGGAGTCGGCGTACTGTACCTGGCATGTGAAGATTTTCGCATTGGGCTGGCGGCCTGAGAGGCCGCCGCAGGCCGAGGGCCTGCCCCACAAAATAATGTCTCCCTTCCGCCGAGGCCGGGCGGAGCGCCCGCCGCAGGCCGAGGGCCTGCTCCACAAAATAATGTCTCGATGTTGGAGAACTAAGTGACATTGGGCCGAGGGCCTGCCCCACAAGGTGTACAAATCGGCTCACTGGTGATCTTCCTCGCGGGTGGGGCGCACGCCGGGCGCTTCCATGAACGCGCGCTCGGCGAGAGACCAGCTCTGCATCGTCTTGATGCTCGTGCTGCGCGCAATCACATAGCCGCCGACCAGTCCAAACCCGAGCTGGCAGGCCACAAACCACGGCCAACTGATGCGGTCATTCAGAATTGGATTAATCAAATCGAGGGTTGTTGCCACCAGGCCGCTCCAGAACAACGGCATTAGAATACCGGCCCAGAAGGGCGCGTATTTTGGAAACATCGGCAGCATCACCGCGTAGACAATTCCGACCAGCACCGAAATAATTCCGTGACCTATAAAAGCTGCAACAAACGCCACGCCGTTGAATGACCTCAACTGCTCTTGCGTTGCGTTGCCCATGGAAGGGATGACCACGCCTGCCAGCAAATTAATCGGGTACCAGATGCTGTGCTGGGCGATTAAGCCGTAGAGGCAGGCCAGTCCGGCCATGACGGCGCCGCCTGCCAATCCGCCCCAGAGTCCGGCCGAATAAGGATGAACCTCTTCCGGAATCCGTACCCGGTGTTTGTCCTCGCCAGCCTTCAGCCGCACCACGGAACGCGCCTCCACCAAAACAGGCGCCGGCCTGTGCGCCGGATCGATCGGCACTTCCTCGTGCTCCTCGAGCGGAAGTACATTGCGCCACCAACCCAGCGCGGCGCGGAATGCGACCACAAATCCAACCGCGCTCACGGACCAGTGCGTCAGGAGGCCCGCCACCAGCAGAGTGATTCCGAACGCGAAGATCATGGGCCAGAAGGTGGGAGCGGGCAGCTCGATATGAGTTTGCTGACTCCGTTCCCCAGCTTCACCGTGATGAGTCTCATGCGCCATGCGCCCGCTCCTTATCTCCCGATGATGTACACCACAGTGAAAACGACCACCCAGACCGCATCGACGAAATGCCAGTACCAGGAAAGAAAAAGAACGCGCCGGAGTTGAGTCTGAATCGGGAAGCCGAGCAAGGTCACGATCAGGATCAACAGCAGAAAGATCATTCCCACGGTCACGTGGCTCGCGTGCAGACCGACCAGCGAATAGAAAGTGCTTCCAAAAAGATTCGTACTGATGGTCAGGTGGTCCTCGTAAATCAGCTTGCGCCATTCGAGGCCCGTATAGATCAGGAATATGAGCCCCAGCACAATCGTTACGGCCCACCACAGCTTGAAGCGCCCGAGTTCATTCTTTTTCAGGGCGTGCTCCGCGAAAACAATCGTTGCGCTGCTCGATAAGAGGCAAACCGTGGCAAGGATGGGAATTTCCAGAACATCTTTGGGATAGGGGCCAGTCAGGCTCTTTCCGATGTAGATCAGATAGGTGGCAACAAAAATCGTGAACAACGCGCTTTCCGTGATGATCAGGAAAATAACGCCGATCACGCCGCGATCGGGCAGCTTCCATTCGCGCTCCATTTCGAGCGCATCAACAGTTACTACGTTTCCGGCTCCCATGGCTTCCTATTCGAACTTCCAGTCCGGATCTTGCGGATGCTTCAGGTCCCACAGCGGCCGGCTGCTGCGCACAACCGGCAATTTCTCGAAATTGTATTCCGGCGGCGGAGAAGTGGTGGCCCATTCGAGCGTCCAGGCATCCCACGGATCGTCCCCGGCGGGCGTTCCCGATATCGCAGACTTCACCACATTGATGACGAAGATGAGAATGGCCGGCGTCTGGAAGAGCACTCCCACGGAAGAAAGCAGGTTCCAGATTTCCCAACCGCGGCCGGGCGGGTAGGTATAGATGCGCCGGGGCATCCCGAGCAACCCGGCAAAATGCAGCGGTATGAACGTGAGGTTGACGCCGATCACGAATAGCCAGAAATGCCATTTGCCTAAAGTCTCGCTGTACATCCTGCCCGTTACCTTCGGAAACCAGTAATACATTCCTGCAAACAAGCCGAAGACCAGGCCCAGCACCAGGGTGAAATGAAAATGGGCCACCAGGAAATACGAATTGTTGAGCTGCCAGTCAAACGGCGCGGTCGCCAGCATGATGCCCGTCAATCCGGCAACCAAGAACTGCAGGAGGAAAGCGCAGCAGAACAACAGCGGCGTATCGAACCGCAGCTTTCCGCCGTACATGGTGGCGGTCCAGTTGAAAATTTTGATTCCCGTCGGAATGCCAACCAACATGCTGGCCGCGGCAAAAAACGTGTTCGCCCACGATGTCATGCCGACCGTAAACATGTGATGCGCCCATACCCCGAGACTAATGAACCCAATGGCGACAATCGCGCCGACCATGGCGGGGCGTCCGAAGAGCGGTTTCCGCGAAAAGACCGGAATCACTTCGGACAGAATGGCGAAGGCCGGGAAGATCAGCACATAGACTTCCGGATGTCCGAAAATCCAGAACAAGTGCAGCCACAAGACGGACGATCCACCCGCCTGCGTGTTAAAGAAATTCGCACCCAGATAGCGGTCGAGCTCCAACAAGATCTGTGCCGCCGAAAGAGGCGGCAAGATAATGAGGACCATCCAGGCATCCACGAGCATCACCCACACGAACATCGGCATCCTGCTGAGCGTCATGCCCGGGCATCGCATCGATACGACCGTGGCAATCACGTTGATCGCGCTCACGATACTTCCAACGCTCGCAACCAGGACGGAAAGCGCCCAGTAGTCGGTCGAATGCCCCCGTGAAAACGCTCTTGCAGTCAATGGCGCATAGGCGAACCAGCCGACATCCGGGGCCGAGCCGGAACCGGAGACACCGCCGCCGCCGATATAGCTGAAATACAGCAGGAGCCCGCCAAACAGAGTGATCCAGAATCCGAATGCGTTCAGCCGCGGGAACGCCATGTCTCGCGCGCCAATCATCAGCGGAACGAGGTAATTGGAGAAGCCCGCCACCATCGGCATCCCTACCAGGAAGACCATGGTCGTGCCGTGCATCGTAAACAGGCGATTAAAGGTTTCGGGATCAACTACGTGGCCGTTCGGGAAAGCCAGTTGCATCCGAATCACCGCGGCCATCAATCCTGCAACTACCAGGAACAGCAGCGCCATTACCACATACATCAAGCCCAGGCGTTTGTGATCGACAGTCGCCACCCACGAATAGAGGGTCTCTGAAAACGAGAACTCACGCCCTTCGGCGCGCGGACGTTCGAGTGGATAATCTATGGTTGCCATAAACTCCGCCTATTTCAGGGATTGCAAATAGGACATAACCTGGTCCAGTTCTTTATCTGTCAAATTCATGCTGGGCATGAAACAGCCCGGTTTCACCTGCTGCGGATCATTCACCCAGGAACGGAGATTTTCAGCCGTATTGGTGAGGATGCCCGACCCGATCGTCTGCCGGCTCATCAAATGCGTCAGGTCCGGACCGAACTTGCCAATCGAACGCGTGCCTTTGATGGTGTGGCAATTCATGCACGAGAGCGATTCATAGGTTGCTTTCGCCTCGGCCAGTTGTGGAATAGTCCGGGCGTCCTTTTGCTGTTCGGCCGCCCACTGCCTGAAATCGCCGGGCGTCTGCGCGATGACGCGGAGAAGCATGTTCGCATGTTGCGTGCCGCAATACTCGGCGCAATTTCCAACGTAAACTCCGGGCTCGCGAGGGTCGATCCAGGTGAAATTGTCACGATTCGGTATGAGATTCGTCTTACCGGCGAGCTGCGGAATCCAGAAGTTGTGCATGACGTCCATACTTTGCAGCTTCAGGTAGGTCGCCGTCTTCCCGTCCATATTTGCGGGGACGTGGATCTCGTTCGCGGTTGCGAAGCCGTAATCGGGATATTGCACATCCCACCAAAACTGATGCCCCACCAGCGTAACGTGTAAGGTCGCCGGCGGCGGGCTCGCATTTTCGACACTCGCAATGACTCTGGCGGTCACCCCGATCAGAACGAAAACGATCAGAATCGGAATCACCGTCCATGCGGCTTCGATTTGATTGCTGCCGTACACCTGCGGCGGCTCTTGCCGGCTGTCATCTCCGGGCTTGCGGCGGAATCGAATGATGGTGGAAACGATCAGGGTCGCAACCACCACAAAGATCCCGCCGGTAATCGCAAGCACCAGCAGCGCGATATCCTTCTCGGTCTGCGCAGGAGTGGCGAACGGCCTGAATACGTTGGTAATGCGATGTTCGGCAACTCCCGGAACGTGGACCTGTAGCAAGGCGATCAGCGCATGCGCGAGCAATGGACGTTCCCTCCCTGCCGTAATTGCATTCTCTACTTTACTCCGCACCCGAAATCCGAAAACGCGCGTGCACAAACCGAACGGCAATTATAAGAAGCGCGCGCGGGCACGCTATAGTGAGAGCACCATTATGTCTCTCGGGGTCCATCAGCGCGAGGCGGAGCAAATCGTGATACTCGATTTGCAAGGACGCCTTGTGCTGAGCCCGGAGGGAAGCGATTTGCGGCGGCGATTCGGTCAGCTCGTCGATGAGGGCAAAACAAACATCATCCTCAACCTGAGAGAGCTGGATTTCATCGACAGCACCGGTCTAGGCCATCTGGTGGTCGCGCACTCGATCTTTCAAGGCGCGGGCGGAGCCATGAAGCTGTTGCACCTTTCGAAGCGCAGCGCGCAGTTGCTGATCCTGACGAAACTCGCCACGGTGTTCGAAATTTTCGACGACGAACAGGCCGCCATCAACAGTTTCTTCCCCGATCGCGAGGTGAAGCGCTTCGACATTCTCGAATTTGTGAAGAATCAGGAAGGCGAGAAGCAGGCTTAGTGCACGTCGAGCGACATGTTCACGACTTCGAACTGGAATCGCTCAGGAGGCAATGACGCGATCGGCCGCGGCGTCATGTTCAGCCATGTGTGATACGCCGTCTGCGCCACCGAATTATTGAGATAGAACAAGAACTGATCGGAGCAGCAGCGTATGGGCGGCATGAGGCGGAATGCGAGCCGCAAGCCGACGGCTTTTTCCAACCGCACACCGCTCGTTTTGATGGATTTGTCTTCGAGCAGGGTTACGAAGCTGCTGCGCCCCGCGTGCGGCCAAAGATCGCTGCGGAGTAAATTGCGTAATTCCAAGCGCGTGCCGAACGTGATTTCGCACTGCCGGATCCACTCGATCACGGCATCGCCCCAATGCCAGTGGCTCAGGAGGCCGAGGTACTGATCCACCAGGTTCACGGCCAGATCCATCTTGCGGCGCTCCACGTTTTCTTCGTCGGCAATCTGATCGCCCGTCACGGAAGGGACCATGTCCTCCTGCTCGATGATCTCGGCGGCGATGCCCATCATTTTGTCCATCCGCCTCACTTCCGGTACGGTTTTCACCAGAAGAGGAGGCAGTTCATGGGTGCGGTCGCCTGCGACCTCAACGAATTTGCGATCACCAACGATGTCCATAAGCCTCTAGTGCTTCTTATCGACAATCCGCTCTGCCTGAATCTTTAAGCTCCCAATTATAGAGACGCTCGTTCTTACTTACAAGTTGCTGGACGTACTGTCCTAGTACTTTAATAACAAAATCTTCATGAATTGTTTTTATCCATCTCATCTGCTGGCATCCGGAGGCGAAGAGTGCTAACGGCGTAGTCGTGCGCCGCAAGTTATTCTGGTGAATATATGCATTTCATGGGCCGATGTTTGCGGGCCCTCATTGTACTGACGCCGGCGATTCCGCTGGCCTTTGCCGCGCTGCCCTCCTGCTCGCAAGGAGCACGCGCTTTCTCGCCTTGCGAGCTGACTTTCGAGTGGCGGAGCAATGACCTTGCGTCCAGCGCTTCGCCTTACAAAGACGAGCTATTGAATGTAGAATTCCGGTCGCCACGCGCGATCACTTATCTGATGCACGCTTTTTGGGATGGCGGGCAGAGTCTGCGGGTCCGCTTTACGCCGACGGAATCCGGCGCCTGGTCCTATCACACGACGAGCGCCATCAAGCGGTACGACAACCAGGAATCGACGTTCAGCGTGGCCGAAAGCAGCAGTCCGGGCTTCGTGAGCGTTGCCAATCTGCGCCACTGGAGGACCACGAATAAACAACCCCACCTCTGGCTTGCGGCTTCGGCGCCCTTTCTCGCGATCGATCAGCCGACGCTAGAGAGCTGGCTAGACGCTCGCAAGCGCGATGGATTCACGCATATTCGCGGCCCGCTTCTGACTTCCGGGGCGTCTTTGAAACCGCTCACGCCGGATTCCCAGCCCAACTTCGCTTACTTCGCGGCGCTCGACAATCGCATCCTGGCGGCCGATACGCGCGGCTTCACTCTGGATCTGCTGCTGGCGGATGATGGGTTTGTCCGATCCGGCGCGTTGAACCAATATGAGCAGCGCGATTCACTGATTCGTTATCTGATTGCCCGGTACGGAGGCCTGAACGTTACCTGGCAGGGCATTGAACATTTCGAGGATGTGCCAGACTCGCGCGCCCTGCTGAAGGATGTGGGTACGCTTTTACAAAAGTACGATTCCTTCCAGCACCCCCGCTCGACCGACGCGCGGGTCTCCTCTTCGCCGCTCCTGCCAGACGGCTGGATGAACTACCTGATAGAAGCCTCTCCGCATCCGGAATTGGGCGCGGTGGAACATCAGTTCAGCGAACAGCCTGAGATCCATGTGATCACAGCCACGGACCCCGACACCTTCCGCCACGAGCTCTGGGATGCGACGACGAATGGCGAGTATCCCAGCGTCTCCTATGACGCTCTGCGAAACGAAGCCAATACCAAAGTCGTGCGCACCTGGTTCAAGGTGGTCTCCGATACGCGCCACTGGGAGTTCGAGCCCTTCTTCGACGTGGATGGCGCCCGCGCTGTGGGCCTCGCCGAAGTCGGCTATCTCGCCTATGCGCGAAACCCCGGCATCGTCGAAATTACGGTCGACAAGCACAAGTACAATCCGGTCTGGATCAATCCCGCGAATGGCGAGGAGATTCCGCTGAAAGACTACCGGGGCGAAGTCTTCAGCCGCCCGACACCGGACAATTCGCACGACTGGATTCTGCAGTTCGAGCGTGAGGGCCACAAGGAGGCGATGCTTCGGTCGGTGCGGTTTGAATCCATCGACCCGCCGGTGCAAGAAGTTGAAACCAATACTGCAAAGATTCCATTCGAAATTGTTGATCCGCCAGGAGATGTCGTTAGCTCGGCTGTCCCGACACCCTTCCAGGTGAAGATTACGCGAGCCAATCGCGCTACGCGCACGATGCAGTATGTATGGTGGGGCGAGGTCGTTCCGGGGACCGAAGGCGCGCGGGTTCTGGCCTTTGGTTCGTCTGGGAATTTCACTCTCCCTAAAGATCTGACGAGGGAGCCTGGCTCGACACTGAATTTACGGCTGCTTGCCATCAACGCAAATGGCAAAGCCTACGAACTCGACAAAGTCTATCGCTTGACGCAGTGATGATTCTGGCGCTCGACACGACCTCCGAGTTCGGGAGCGTCGCGATTCGGGCGGACGGCGAGACGACGGCCGAGCTCTCGATCCATGCCCCGGACGGGTTCGCGCATCTTATCTTCCAGGCCGTTGAGCAGGTTCTGCATCAGGCGGGAGTTCGTTTGGAAAAGATTGACTGTTTTGCGGCCGCCAGCGGTCCCGGCTCTTTTACGGGGGTACGGGTGGGGCTTTCCGCAGTGAAGGGTTTGGCCGAGGCAATGGGCAAACCAGCGGTCGGCGTTTCCAATCTGAAGGCGCTGGCTTCGTTTGGTAATTTACCGCTGCGCGCGGTTATCCTGGATGCCCGGCGCGGCGAGGTCTACGCGGCTGTTTACAATTCCGAGCTGGAGCCGGTGGTCCCCGAGGCGGTTCTCAAACTGCCGGCCTGGCTGGATAATTTGCCTGCGCTCGAATACCAGTTCATCACCGGCGGGGTGAGTTTGGACGGGACCCGTTTCGCGGCAATGCCAAGGCTGGAACCGCCGCGCACGCTGGCCGCGGCTGTGGCGTACTGCGCCGAACGAAGCGCGTGGGTGGATCCCGCCACGCTGGACGCGAATTATGTCCGGCGTTCCGACGCAGAGCTGTTCTGGAAAGAGGGCTAGTAGCGGCTGACTTCGAAAAGGGTCCGGGCCTGGTTTAGCGCGAACCAGCTCAGAAAGCCGTTGGCGATGATCAGAGCGATGAAATAGTAGGCGATTCCCTGCCTCGGGTCGGCGGGAAAGTCGCGCTTCCACAGGCGGTATCCGGTGGCAATGGCGACAAACAGAAACAGATACTCGTGCAGCATCAGCCACAACACGAGGCTGACCACCAGCACGGCGAGGCGGCCCTGCGCTCCCAGCGCTTTCATGGCCGAGGAGCCATCGAAGATGAACACCGGAATCAGGTTCAGCAAGTTCATCCATCCCGCAAATTGCGCCAGCGCGAGCCAGACGCCATGCCCGGTGGAGAGGAAGATGCCATAGGCAATGAGGCCGGAGAGGAAGCCAAACAGCGGTCCGGCCAACGAGATTTGGGCGCGCACACCGGCGTCGACACTGGGGGCATTCCATTTGACGTATGCGCCGAAACCCGGCAGAAACATGGGCAGTTCGGCTTTAAATCCAAAACGCCGCACCAGGAGGTAATGGCCCATCTCGTGGAGCAGGACGGACCCGGTGAGGCCGACCGCAAACCACCATCCGAAGAGGCCCCAATACATTCCCAGGAACAGGAGAATACTGATGAGGAATTTGCCTTTGGTAAGAAGGACGAGCGCGACGGTTTTGAACTTGGCGAGAGCCGCGATGGCTACCCCGACGGGACCGAGCCGCTTCGTCCAATTGGCTTTATGCTCGGGCGGAGAGATCTTGTCGTCGAGTTTTTGAATTTCGCGCAAGATGGCAGCGCGATGAGGAGAATCGGACGGCAGAAGGCTCAGCGCCGCGGCCCAGTGTTCGCGCGCGGCCGGGAGCTGGCCGATGGCCGCGAGCTGCCGGGCCCGGGTGGCCAGGTCTTCGGGTGAGGTGAATGCCGCCAAACTCCAGTTTAAAGGAAGTTCTTAATTATCAGCCGCTTCTTCGCTAAAATCCGGCAGATCGTCGGTAAGCTGAGAAGCCAGAAAGACGGAAGCGACAGATTCGATTCCTTCTTTGTCATCTTCATCGAAGCGGTTGATGCTGGCGCTATCGATGTCGAGGACTCCGATAAGCTTGCCCCAATTCAACAACGGCACGACGATCTCCGATCGCGAAGCCGAGTCACAGGCAATGTGTCCGGGATATTTGTCCACATCGGGCACGACAATGGTCTTGCGCTGCGCGGCCGCGGCGCCGCAGACGCCCTTTCCAAACGGTATGCGGAGACAGGCCGGCTTGCCCTGAAAGGGGCCTAAGACCAGCTCTTTGCCTTCCGCGATGTAGAATCCGGCCCAATTGATGTCGGGCAGAAACTGGAACAACAACGCAGAAGTATTGGCCGCGTTCGCGATGAAGTTCGTCTCATTTCCGAGCAAGTCCTGCAATTGCTCACAGATTTGCTGGTAAAGGGCGTATTTGGCCGGGGCAGGTTCAACGTGTGTCAGAGAATGCATCTGGTGAATTAGTGTATCTCGAAAACAATAGGTCTCGCACGATATCGGGGTAAGGCTGCTCAAGCAGCGGGCCGTTTTCGCCGGTAGGGGGCGGAAATATAGCTTTTGGCTTCCTCGGCGGCAGAGGACTGGGGCGCGGTCTTGACGGTATTTCGATAAGCTTGCACGGCCTGGCCGTGATCGCCTTGTAAATCATAGACTTGGCCCAGTCTCAGCCAAGCTAGAACAGCGGTGTTCAAATCGAGCTCATCGGCTTTTTTGGTCGCCAACTTCAGATTGGCCAGCGCAGGAGCCAGATCGCCGTACCAGAACAGCAAGTTTCCCTTCACGAACTGAACCTTTTCGGGACTAAGGTTCTGATAGCCCGGGGCGTCCGATTCGCGGAGGCGCTCGATTTCGGCCAGCACTTGCAGGGCGGCCTTCTTGTCGCCGAGATCGCTGTACATCTGCACTTGTTCAAACCGGAACAAGTAGTTTCGGGGGAAGGTTCGCGCGAGGCCTTCGAGCAGCGGAATGGCTTTTTCGGACTGGTGTTCGCGGCGATAGATGGCAGCCAGCAGAACCCTGGCATCGTAGCGATCAAGGATGCCTTGTGCCGCTACCAGCTCGAGATCGCGGATGCCGGCCTCTTTATCGCCATGGAAACCGCCGATCGATCCCAAGACACGCAGATAAAACGGAAGGCAAGCCACTACATAGCGATCCAGTCCCAAGACTAAATGCGCATCGACGAAATCGGGATCGACGCGCAGGATCTGCTGGTTGGTCTTGCGGGCTGCCGTGGTTTCGCGCAGCGACTCTACCCAGGCCTTCTCCACGAGAAAGAGATAGTTGGCGCGAAGGCCATGAGCGACTGCAAGCGCGTACATCGCCCGGACGTCGCGCGGATCCTGCCGCAGAGCGGCTTCGCTGAGCTCGAGCGAGCGGTCGATACAATCCGCGAACCGCTGTCTGTCTTGCGGAGCGATCTCCATTTTGGGACGGCGCAGGAACGGATTGTTGCCGCTCACGAGCGCGCTTTCGAGGGCTCCATCGCGGAACATCTCGCGGTACAGAATGCTTTGCGCCAGGTGATTGTATTGATCGGGTTCGCGGGGATGTTGCTTGATCTGCTCCTCGAAATAAGCGATCGCGCCATCGAACTGGTTATTGTAGAAATCCACAAAACCGGGATTTGTGAGGGGGTCTTCCAGCGTGGGCAGGGGACTGGATGCCTTAGCGAGGGAGGCAATCAGAAGGACGAAAGCGACCCCGAGCGCGGGCCTGCTCAAGCGCATGTAGCTTTCACCTCCGAATGAGCCGTTTCGGGCCTTTCAGCCGGTTCCGGCATTACGGATCGCAATTCCAAGATTTCGCACAAAACCTTCATATTTTGTTCTACGTACCGGAGAGGTACGAAATCTCCGGCAAAATTCTTCTTCCGTGAGCCCTGAAAGCTGTTTTAACGAGGGCGCAAATTCAGCCGGCGAGAAAGTCACATCGGCGCTGACCGGCGCGCGGGAGTTCCACGGGCACACATCCTGGCAGATGTCACAGCCAAAAAGATGATTCTTAATTTTTCCTGAAATTGGCTCCGGCAGCTCGCCGCGCTTTTCGATGGTGAGATAGGAGATACAGAGGCGCGAGTCAAGCCGCCAACCGCCGTCGCCGGACGGAACGATTGCTTCGGTTGGACAGGCATCGATGCAACGCCTGCACGTTCCGCACCGTTCGGGCGGGGGAGAATCAGGGGGAAATGGAATGGATAATAACAGCTCGCCCAGAAAAAACCAGGAACCCTGCTCCTGATTGATGAGACAAGTGTTCTTTCCGATCCAGCCGAGGCCGGCGGCCCGCGCATAGGACCGTTCGAGCAGCGGCGCGGTATCGACGCAGATCTTCCACTGGAACGGCTCTTTCTCTATCTCCTCGATGCGCCGGACCAGTATCCGCAAGCCTTCACGCATGGAATCGTGATAGTCGCCGCCCCAGGCATATCTCGAGATCCAGCCGCGCTCGGGATCGTGCATCTCGGTAGAGCGCGGGAAATCGGTGTTGTAGAGCTTTCCGACGCAGAGAATGCTTTCGGCTTCGGGAAGCAGATGGCGGGGGTCGGCCCTGAGATCGCCGCGGCGGTCGGTGAGGTATGTCATTTCTCCGGCCATGCCGGCACCGCGCCAACTCTCGAAAAGATCAAAGTCTGCGGCAGGCAGCGCAGCCGCCACGCCGGCCAGTTCGAAGCCGCACTCGTGCGCGAGTTGTTTGATTTTTTCCGCGGTAATGCTCACGTGCGGTCTTGCTAACCTCATCTTTTATTTTGACTGCTTCACTTCTGGAGTTCGAAAACGTGTTCGTGCAGCGCGGCTCACGCCTGGCGCTCAACGGGCTAACTCTCCGCGCCGAGGCGGGCGCTCACCTGGCCATTCTGGGGCCGAACGGCAGCGGCAAATCTACCTTGATCAAGCTCATCGCGCGGGAATGCTATCCGCTGGCGCGACCTGGGACGAAGCTGCGCATTATGGGAGAGCAAAACTGGAACATCTTCGATTTGCGCTCTCATTTAGGAATCGTCAGCAACGATTTGATGGCGCAGTGCACGCGCGATATCACAGGGCGCGAACTGGTGCTTTCCGGTTTCTTCGGATCGGTCGGCATTTGGCCTAACCATCATGTGACGCCGGAAATGGAGATGGCGGCGACGGCTGCCATGGCTCGCCTGGAGGCCGCGCATCTTGCGGATCGATGGCTGGACGAACTGTCTTCGGGCGAAGCGCGGCGGCTGCTGATGGCGCGCGCCTTGATTCACAATCCCTCCACGCTCCTGCTGGATGAGCCGACGACCAGCCTGGACCTGGCGGCTTTACGCGAGATTCGCGACCACCTGCGGCGCGCTGGCGAAGGGCGGCGTGGGATTGCTGCTTGTGACTCATCATCTGGAGGACATTATCCCGGAAATCGACCGCGTGGTTCTGCTGCGGAAAGGCATCGTTTTCGCCGATGGCCTCAAACACGAGATGCTCACCTCCGACCGGCTGTCTTCGCTGTTCGGAACGGCGGTCGAAGTGGGGCAGGCAGACGGCTTCTATCGCGCGTGGTAAGAAGTGGGGCTGGCTATCAAATGCACGCCACAAGCAAAAATCTCGTATTGTGTGTCGATTCGGCGCGCGCCGTTCGACGCACTTATGGAGAACAATCATGAGCACAGTCGCATCCGCAAAACTTCAAGCCGAAACAAATAACGAAATCGAGATCTTCCGCCACAGCGCCCGGATGATCCACAAGGTTGTCCGGCTTAATGTCGAAGGGTTGACCCAAGCGGACAGCCTGATTCAGCCTCAGCCGGCGGGAAACTGCCTGAACTGGGTGGTTGGCCACCTGCTCTGCGTCTACAATCATGTCCTGCCCATGCTGGAGCAGAGACCCGTGATGCGCGGCGCAACACTGGAACGATACGACCGTGGCTGCGCTCCGATCGCGAGCGCGGCCGAAGCCATAGAACTTTCAGAGCTTATGACCGCATGGGACGAGGTCGCCGAACGCATCGACGGCGGGCTCCTGAGCCTCGCGCCCAACATTTTGGATGCACCGGCTCCCTTTTCGCCTACGGGAAACCCGAATGAGACGGTGAGATCGCTGTTGACTACGATTTTCTTTCATCAGGCCTACCACGCCGGCCAGACAGGGCTGCTTCGGAGGATGGCGGGGAAGAAGGGCGCCATTGCCTGATTGCAGCGCCCGGGTGTGCAGCAAATCCTGTATGGTACACCGTGGATTAGGAACAGGCGGCAGCTACGAGGCCGGCCAATCGATTCACTGACGGAGATGCGGACATGCGATACATGTTGCTGATTTACCAGAATGAACAGCTCTTGGACGAGACGGAGCGGCAGGAGTGTTACGAAGAGTCGGCCCAGCTTTGCCGGGAACTCGCCGCGAAAGGACAGTACCTGGCCGCTGCTCCGTTATACCCGACCGCAACGGCAGCTAGCGTTCGAGTGCGCGAAGGCAAGCGTCTGGTGACAGATGGTCCGTTTGCGGAAACGCGCGAACAACTGGGCGGCTATTTTCTTGTAGAAGCGAAGGACATGGATGAGGCCGTTCGGATCGGCGGGCAAATTCCAGGAGCGCGCCGCGGCACGGTCGAGGTTCGTCCGGTAATGGAGGTAGAGGGGCTGCCTTCGGGTGAGGCGGTGCTCGCGGCGGAATCGAAGGGGTAGGGCGTCGCACCGCATCATTTATTTATCGCTAAGGGGTGTGTTTATGGGCGCGCTCAGGAAGGCGGTCTCGATCCTTCCACTGTTATTTGCATCCAACTCTGCACTAACAGCGCAGGACCAACCGCCATCGCCATTTGTTGTGCGTGGTATATGTCCAGGCGAAGGTTGCCAATATGGCGTCTGGACGACAGCCAAACTCATATCTCTCTATTTCGCACCTGAAGGAAGTCGCATTGTGGGTAGCCTGAAGCCCGGAAGCAAGGTGACTGCGATAACGGGCGAGCTGTATTGTTGGCCGATTGCCAGAGTAGCGAGCAACGCTCAGCCCGATTTCAAACTTGGAGACCGATTTTTCCTCCTATGGTACGAAGGGGAAGGATATTTTAAAGCCTGGTATCACGGCAAAATGGTAGACCTTGACGCATCCACTGACAACTATCCGTATCCAAAGCAGATCTGGTGGGCTAAAGTACAGACCAATACCGGTCAATTCGCATGGGCGCGGGCGGATCAGGACAACTTTACCGGACAGTGTTCACTCGCCAGATAGTTTCTTTTAATTTATGTCGTACGCGGTTGGTACTGCTGCGATGGAGCGGGCAACCTGTAGCGATCGATCATCCGAGCCGCAGAGCGGTCGCGGGATCGACTTGGGTGGCTCGCCTGGCGGGGATATAGCTCGCAAGTAAGGCAACGCTTAAGAACAGAACGCAGGCACCGGCAAATATCGCGGGATCTGTGGTGCTGACGTCGAATAGCAGATTCTTCATCACACCGGTAAGGGCGAGGGCGCCAACGATACCGATGGCGATGCCCGCCAAACTCAAGCCGAGTGCCTGCCTCATGACGGGCCGGAGAATCTGGACGGCTTGCGCTCCCAGAGCACGCCGAATGCCCATCTCCTGAGTGCGCTGCGAAACCGAATACGAGATGCTTCCATAGATTCCAATGACGGCCAGCAACAGGGCGACGCCGGCGAAACAATTCAGCAGCAGCATGGTGGCCTTCCGCGGTCCCAGCGTGGCATTCAGCACCGCGTCCATGCTCCTGATTTCGGAGACGGATTGGTCGGGATCGATGGCCTGTATTCGCGAGCGGACCGCACTAGCGAAGGGAAAGGGGTCGCCGGGCGTGCGAAGCGCAAAATATGCGCTTTGCGGCGGATGGACTTCACACGGGACATAGAATTCCGGTACGGGAGGCCACGCCAGACCGCCCTCGTGCACATCTGCCGCAATACCGACTACCTGGAGCCAACCTACTTTTTTGTCGAAGCCTTCGCTAATGTGACGACCGACCGGGTTCGGTCCGTTCCGATAATCCGGCCAAAGGCGGTGAGCCAGTGTTTCATTCAAGATCACAACGCCCGGGGCGCCGGGGCTATTGTCACGAGCTGTAAACTCGCGTCCGCGGCGCAGCGGAATGCGCAGCGTCCGAAAGTAACCCGGGGCGACGCTCTGAATGACAGCCAGTAACGGGTTGTTTTCATCGGGTGCAGGCTCACCTTCAATTTGCGTGATGTTCGTCCGAATCCAGACGGTAGTGGGGAGCGACATCGCCACGGTTGCGTTTCGGACGCCCGGAATGGCTTCGACGCGTTCGAGAGCATCGCGGAAAAATGCTGCTCTCTTTTGATCGGTATCATACCGCGCGGGCGGAAGAGAAACTTTCATCGTGAGCAGATGCGTTGGATCAAACCCCGGGTCCACACTACCAAGCCGAGCGACGCTCCGCATGAGGAGCGCTGCGCCAATAAGCAGCACAATGGATAAGGCGATCTGGCCAACGACCAACAAGCTGCGCGCGCTCGGTCCAAAACGAACGTGCCGCGCCGATGCGCTTCGGCCGGCGCCGGTCTCGCGTAATTCGATGGCGAGGTCGGGCCGGGACAGCTGGAGAGACGGGAACAACCCGAAGAGAATGCCGCTCAGGCAACAGAGACCAAGAGTGAATGCGAGTACCGTTGCGTCGAGCGCGACTTTACCGGAGCCCGGCAAATACAGTGTATTCGGCGAATGAAGATTTAACGCTTCGAGGTTCGTGACGATTCGCAACGCAGCATCCGCGAACAGCGCGCCGACGGCGCCGCCGGCTAGCGCCAACACCACACTTTCCACGAGCAATTGCCGGGTCAGACGGAAGCGAGCAGCACCAAGAGCGGTTCGCACCGCGAATTCGCGAGAGCGCCCAGCAGCACGCGCGAGGAGAAGGCTGGCCACGTTTCCGCAGGCGATCAGAAGTACAAAACCTACCGCGCCGAAGAGCATCCAAAGCATCCGGCGCACATTCCGGACCAGGCGATCCTTCAACCAGACGACACGCAGCTCGCCCGGATCGGGACCGGCGCGATTATCGCGGAGATACTGCCGGTCCAGCACTTCGATTTCGGCGCGGGCCTGCCCCAAGCTCACGCCGGGACGCAAGCGGCCGAAACCGTAAACCAACGGAAGATTCCAAAAGCGCGGCGGGAGCGCGGACCATTGCGAAGGCCTGCTGAACCATACGTCGAGGCCCGCGAATGGAAATTCGAAGCCGGGCGGAAGCACGCCGACGATCGTGTACGAGCGGGCGTCAAGGACCGCCGTCTTGCCTGTGACAGAGGGATCACTGTTAAACCGCCGCTTCCAGAGACTCGCGCTGATCATCACGACCGGAGGACCATTCAGAGCGTCTTCTTCCGGCAAGAAGCTGCGGCCGAGGAGCGGCGCAACGCCCAGGACCTGCAGAAAATTGGCGGACACACGCGCGCCCTCGAGCGCTTCCGGCTCACCCTGTCCGGAGAGCGTCATGCTCTCCAGATTTGCGCCAAAGGCGCCGAGACCGGCGAAGGAGCGAGCTTTCCGCAGGTGCTCCAGGCGGCTTAGCTGGAATTGAACGTCCAACTGGTTCTTGCGGGGATGATCCGCGCCAAGATACACAAGCCTGTCCGGAGTGCGATAGGCCAGAGGTTTGAGCAACACGGCACGGAGGACGGTGAATATCGCGGTATTGCCGCCGATGCCGACTGCGAGAGTCAGAATGGCCGTCAGAGTGAAAGCTCTGCTCCCGCGCATGGTTCGCAGGGAATAGCGCACATCATTCCATGTGTTGTCGAAGGCGGCCGAGAGGGCGCTTGCAGATGAAAGGCGGTCGTCCACGTTACCTCTGAGTTTGGTAGCCGAACAACGTGAAGGGAACCGGCCAGCTCGAGATTGATCTACCGGCTCGCGCTCTTGGCCTCGCCCTGGGCTGCGCCCGAAAGTACTCCGAGTTGTTCTAACAGTGAAAGCCGGTCGAAGTAGACGCGCTCCTCCACTATCTGGCCGCCCTTGATCCGAACTAGCGTCAGGCCGGTCATTTCGACCCGCCTGCCCGAGGGAGAAATGCCTTGGAATTCGCCGCGCTGTGTCCCAGTGCAGGCCCAGTGCGTGACGAGTCGATCCCCTTCGGCGACCTTCTGCTTGATTTCGAGTTTGAAATCGGGGAACCCGGCGCGCACTCCGGCAACGTACTTTGCAATCTGTTGCGCCCCCCGGGCGGGCTCCGGCTGGTTGGGATCGGTTCGCTCTGCTTCGGCGCTGTAGAGCTGCGTGGCTAATTCGGGCTTACCAGTATTCCAAAGCTCCAGCACGAGATCAATTATTCGTTGCGTGTCTTCCGGCATAAAACCTCCAAGCTGGATTCTACGCCTCCGCAGTTCATCCCGGCAATGCCGCTTAGAAGGGTAGAGGCTAGCTGCGGCTCGCCGCAATGGGACGCTTACATGGCTGGCTTCACTTTAACCAGCACGACGCCATGCGATGGAACATCCGCTGAAAATTGGCCGGCGGAGCGGCCTCGATCGGCGTGCGCCCAGAGATCGCGGACCTCTGCCTCTCCACGCAAGCCGATGTCGCTCCAGCGCGCGGTGACTTTGGCGCTCGAGCCGCCGCGATTAAAAAGGCCGACAGCATAAGCGCCTCCCGCCAGCGGACGCGCCCAAACTTCGAGATCGCCGTCCTTGGCTACGCGCTGTGCTTGTTTGCCGAGCGGATCCTGGTCTATGGCGATCACTTCTTTGTTCAACAGGATCTCCATGATGTTCGCCGGAACATCGCGCAAGTCGTTACCCGCGAGCAACGGCGCAGCCAACAGACTCCATAGGCTCATGTGCGTGCGGTATTCAGTATCCGTCATGCCGCCATTTCCGATTTCGAGCATGTCGGGATCGTTCCAATGACCGGGACCAGCATATGGCGCAAGATCCAATTGCTGATCGAAGCCGATGTGAGACATGGAATCCCATGAATCGCGAATGTCGCCGGTGGTGCGCCACAGATTCCCTCCGACCTTGGCTCCCCATTGCGGCCCGTGGAACACACCGTACTGGCAGAGGCTGAAGACAATCGGCCGGCCCGAATCGAGCAGCGCCTGGCCCATCTTCGCGTAAACGGCGGGCATCGAATGATAGTCGTACACCTGGCTGGCACTGCACCAATCGTATTTGAGGTAGTCGATTCCCCACGCCGCATAGGTCTTGGCGTCCTGCTCCTCGTGATGGAAGCTGCCCTCATATCCGGCGCAGGTTTTCGGCCCCGGCGAAGAATAGATCCCGAGCTTCAATCCTTTGCCATGAACGTAATCGGCGAGGGCTTTCATGTCCGGGAACTTTTCGTTGGTTTGAATGTTGCCCTGCGCGTCGCGCGTGCTCTCCCAAGTGTCGTCGATGTTCACGTAGATGTACCCGGCATCCTTCATGCCGTTACTGGCGATGGCATCGGCAACTTCGCGCACGAGCTTGTCGGAAACCTGATTGCGGAACTTGTTCCAGCTATTCCAGCCCATGGGCGGTGTTTTTGCCAGTCCGTTGTAGCGGACGTCCGCAGCGGGTGGCAGGGAAATTTTGGGAGTCTCGGGGGGAAGCGGAGGAGGCGCTTCGCTGGAGACATGTTTGAACGAGAGATCGCGCCCGGGCGTGCCCGAACCTGCGCCCGTTGACGCTGGCGTCACGTGCAGGACCAAACGATCGTCCGTTAGGGTCCCTTCGTAGTGAGTTTTGCGTTCTTCGCCGAAATAGTCCTGGATGGTATCGAAGGAGACGCTGCTTCCGGCGATTTTGCCGTTCGCGATGGGTGTCGCGGACGACATATAGCCGGTGAGGACGCTGGCATCCTCTTTGAGCCAAAGCGACGTTTCGCGTGTCTGTCCATTGCGAAGCTGAGTGGAGGCTACCCAGTGACCAGTGAGATCGGCGGCCCAGAGGCCGTGCACGAACAGGACGCTTGAAACAGCGACGAAGAAGCATTTCATACGTTAGAACTCCTGAAGATTTGTAGTACGCGCATCCGCGCATGCCGTCTTCGGCGAAACGGCGGATTGCCGCAAGACCAGCCGCGTGCCCAGCCGGAACTCACGCCCGGCCAAAGCGGGATCGAGCAGCATCGCCCACAGCGCCTGAAAGGCCACTTTGCCGATTTCGGCGCGCGGCACGGCGACAGTTGTGAGCGAAGGCTGGGTGAATTCGGCAAACAAAATGTCATCGAACCCGACGACGGAAAGATCCTCGGGAACGCGCAGGCCGCCGTCATAAGCGCAATGCAGGACGCCGATGGCCATCAGATCGTTGGCGGCGACAATCGCGGTCGGCACGCTTCCATTCAGCAATTTCGAAAATCCGAAATAGCCGCCTTTGACGGTGAAATCGGCATCGATCATGGGACTCGGCTCCAGCCCGAGCTGGGTCGCCTTAGCCAGGAAGGCATGTTTGCGGCATTGCGCGGATTGAAGATGAGGAGGCCCTCCGATGTAGGCGATGCGCCGGTGTCCCAGGCGGGTGAGATGCTCCAGCGCTTCAGCAATACCGTGTTCGTAATCGATAACGATGTTACTGATGCTTTGATCGACTCTGCCGAGATCCAGGTACACGGCTGCAACTCGCTTGGCCGCGAGCATCTCAATTATGGAAGGATCGATTTGAGAAGTCAGAATGGCGATTCCCGGGACCTGCAAATCGATCAACCGCCGGACCGAATTCACGGTTCGCGGCGTATCGTAATTGGTATTCAGCACGAGCGCATCCATGTCGTGCATCAATGCCTGGTCCTGGAACGCGGCCGTGATTTCCGGAAAGAAAGGATTTCGGATGTCTGAGATGAGCAGCCCGAGAAAGGTGCTCTTGCCGCGGGCGAGATTGCGCGCGGCCTGGTTTTGCGAGTAATCCAGATCCTTGACGGCAGCGAGAACGCGCTGGCGCGTGTGCTCACGCGTGGGCCTCGTCCCGTTCAGCACATGCGAAACAGTGGCAATGGAGACGCCCGCCTTCTCGGCCACATCCTTGATGCTTACGCCCAAGCCCGCCACCTCCCCGGGGCCGAAGCCGCGTCCGCAGAACCATGCGGCGGCTTTGAACAGTTTAAACGTTTAACCAACCGGCTACAAGCAATAAGGGGAAGCCGCACGTCCTCGAGAGGGAGGCGGCTGCCTTGCTCGGATATACTGAGATCGTTCGCTCATCCAGCCTTCGTTCCGGAGAAGATCTCGATGCAACTTTCTGAAGGAAAAACCAAACATTTAAATGCGCTGTCGAACAGCAAGGGCGTCATCGCAGCGGCGGCCATGGACCAGCGCGGCAGCTTGTGCAAATCGATCGCCTCGGCCAAGGGCGTTCCGCAGGATCAGATTACGGACGACATGATGGCCGAATTTAAAGTGGCGGTTTCGAAAATCCTGACGCCGCACGCCAGCGCCATTCTGCTGGATCCCGAATTTGGCATTCCCGCCGCCAAGGCGCGCGCGCGTAACGCGGGTCTTCTGCTGGCATACGAGGAAAGCGGCTATGACAACACGAAGCCGGGCCGTCTCCCGGATCTGCTTCCTCATCTTTCGGTGAGGCGAATCAAGGAGCTCGGCGCCGACGCGGTGAAGATCCTGATTTACTACACACCTTTCGATAGCGCTGACGTGAACGACATCAAGCACGCGTTCATCGAGCGCATTGGCGCGGAGTGCGAGACGTATGAAATTCCCTTCTTTCTCGAATTCGTGGGGTACGATCCGCAGGGCGGCGATGAAAAGGGGTTCGAATTCGCGAAGAAAAAACCGGATGTCGTCATCGGGTCGATGAAGGAATTCGGCAAGCCGCAGTACAAGGTGGATGTGTTGAAAGTGGAAGTGCCGATCAACGCGGAGTTCGTGGAGGGCAGCAGCGTCTACAAAGGGCAGACCGCGTACACGCGCAAAGAGGCTCTCAATCTTTTTCGCAAAGCCGCGCAGACAGCGGAAAAGCCCTTCATTTATCTCAGCGCCGGTGTCGGAAACGCACAGTTCGTGGAATCGCTGAACATGGCGGGGGAAGCGGGAACCGACTATTCCGGCGTTCTGTGCGGCCGCGCCACGTGGAAGGACGGAGTGCCGGTGTACGCAAAGCAGGGTGTAAAGGCGCTGGAAGACTGGTTGTCGGATCAGGGTGTGAAAAACATCAACGCGGTGAACGCCGCGATTCAATCCGCCAAACCGTGGCACGCCAAATATGGCATGCCTGTCCACGCGTAGCGGCAGCCTATCGGAATGAACTTTGCTTCTATACCGGAAGCGATCGAGGATTTCCGGCAGGGCAAAATCCTCGTTGTAGTGGACGATGAAGATCGCGAGAACGAGGGCGATCTTACCATTGCCGCGGAAAAGATCACTCCGGAAGCGATCAACTTCATGGCCAGTTTCGGGCGCGGGCTCATTTGCCTGTCGCTGGACGCGCAAATTTGCGCGCGGCTGGATCTGCAGCCCATGTCGGCGGTGAATACGGCGCGGTTTGGCACCGCGTTCTGTGAAGCGATTGACGCAGCAGAAGGTATTACTACGGGGATTTCAGCGTACGATCGCGCCCACACGATCAGAGTGGCGATGGATCCGCAGAGCCGCCCGCAAGACCTGGCCCGGCCCGGACATGTATTTCCGTTGCGCGCGCGGCCGGGCGGCGTACTGGTGCGCTCCGGGCAAACGGAGGCGGCTGTCGACCTGGCTCGTCTAGCGGGGCTCTCCCCTGGCGGCGTGATTTGCGAAGTGATGAATGAGGACGGCACGATGGCGCGTGTTCCCCAGCTCATCGAATTCTGCCGCCGCTACGGATTCAAGATGGTTTCGGTGGCCGACCTGATCCGCTACCGCGTGCAAACCGAAAAGCTGGTGGAGGGCGAGGCTTCCGGCGTAATCCACACCGCGTTCGGTGAATTTCGAACTGTGCGCTATGTCAGCCGGGTGGACAATGAGACGCATCTGGCCCTGATTTACGGCGATGTCGCGGGAAAGAGCGACGTGCTGGTTCGCGTGCATTCGCACTGCGTGTATGGGGACGTTTTCCACTCGGCCGATTGCGATTGCCATCAACTGATCGCGGCCGCACTCGAGACCATTACGCGGTCAGGATGCGGCGTTTTCGTTTATCTGCACCAGACCGGACCGGGAATTCAAAGCGCCTGGCGCGATGGACGCCGGGAGCTGATCACGCATGGACGCGCGCAGTCGAGCTTTCAACCCTCCGAGCGCCACCAGCCTCTGCAGCACAATACCGGAGTGGGCGCACAGATCTTATCCGACCTTGGCCTTTCCACCATTCATCTGCTGACCAATCATCCCCGCAAAGTAGTCGGCCTGGAAGCGTTCGGTATTCAGATCACGAAACAGATTCCCTTCCCCGCTTCCATTTCCGCCGAACTGACGCCGGCGATGTTCGAAAAGTGAATGTCCTCCATCGTTCCTGGCGTCGCGGCTGACGTCAACGCGCAGCTAAAGAGGAAACTCGCTGCACATGCTCGAACCAACTCTCGAGAACGAAATCGTCTTTCTGCTTTTGCCATTCGGATAGGGACAGGACGTTCAATTTGTCTGCCGGAATAAAGGGAATATCTTTGCCGAGCGCCATGGTTCCACCTTCCCGGTGCTCGGTGGCATACAGGCGGTCCATCGGGGCGTCATTCTTCTGAGCCCACTCGCTGATCTTCGTCTCATCATGGGAGATCGCATCCCACGCTGGAAACCGCAGTTGCGCGTTCAGCCACTCGGCCACCGGGCGGGTTATGAAATACGGCCTGTGCCCGCCATCCGGCGTAAAGCTGTAGTCGAATACATTGCTACCGGTGCCGAGGAGAGCGATCGTTCGCGCCCGAAGGTCGCGGAAGAACGCCTCGCCGTGACTTGGAATCGCAACAACTTCGTCCGTGCTGCCGTTATGAATCAACATGGGCCCTCGCCGCGCATTCAACGCAAAGAGAACGGCCGGCCGGTCACCCAGAAACGAGAGTGCCTGGTAGGGCAAGGCCTGGCACATCTTTTTGCTGCTCGAATCCCAATACCCGCCGGGGCCATCCAGGTCGCCTCCGCCCACAGCCGCACACGCATGCAGGCGCGTCTCGACCGCACACGCGAGCGACACGATGAACGACCCCATAGAGTAACCGACGGCCGCGAGGCGCCTCGGGTCGACATCCCCTCGCGTCAATAAATAACTGACCGCTTCCCGCAAGTCCGTCATCATCAGACCGCCCATGCGCCGCCCATTCTCATCCGGCGGAACGTAACGGTCATGCTGCCGGGTGCCTGATTTGTGTTGCGAATTGCGTTCGCCCTCTCCGATGGGGTCGTAGGTCAACACCACCGCACCAGCCCGCGCGAAGAGAACTCCGGCATAAACGGAGTACCACGTGTACTTATCGCCTCCGTGACCGTTTACGACAACGATGGCCGGCCGCTTCGACCCGCCGCTCGCCGGGTGATAAACAATGGCCGGCACGCGCATCGCGAACTCAGTGGAGTAAGTCACGCGGTCCGCCACAATCCCCGGCTCTATCTCGAACTGCCCAAACTGTTGCGGATTCGCGGCGGGAAGGGGGTGCGGAACGAACAGCGCCTGTTCGATCTTGCTTCGGAGCGTCGCCTCATCCCGTAGGCCGCCGGCGAGCAGCAACGCAAGTACGAACGCTTTCATTTCAGTAAATGAACTTCAGCGCAAACTGAAGCTCACGGGCCGTTCCCGTCGTGCCGGTGATCCTGCCCAGACTCCCGCCGCTCAGTGAATTGGTCGGGTTGGAGAACATCGGAGTGTTGAAGACGTTGAAGGCTTCCGCGCGAAATTGAATGTATCGCTGCTCCCCCCAGAATGGAAATTTTTTCATAAGGGCTACGTTGGTCGAGTTCTGGCCGGGACCAATGATGGCGTTGCGGCCCAAATTACTGTAAGTGCCCGATGCCGGGTTTGAAAACACACCCGCGTCGAACCACTGAGCTACCTTAGCCGCCGTGGAGCGGTCGCCCGGCAGATTCGGATCGCCATTCACCTCCGCTCGTTGCTGCGGTGTACCGCTGAGTGCAATATCAGCCCCAGCGACAACATTGACCGGCAAACCGGACCTTACATACTCGCGGCCAGCCAATTCCCATCCGCCAATCGTTTGCCGAAGAAAAGCGTGATCGGACAAGCGCGGCAAATCCCAAATCGCTGCCACGGACCCAATATGCTTGGCGTAGAAATCGGACCGTGCCCATTCGGATCGCAAATTGAAAACGTTTGGCACAGCCGGAGTTTCTATGGAAGAGGACGAATCGTCCATGGATTTCGAAAACGTGTACGCTCCCTGCAGGCTGAAGCCGTGCGCATATCGCTTGATCACCTGAACTTGTAGCGCGTTGTATTCGGAAACACCCTCCGACGAGGTTTCCTGCAGGTCTCCAAAGCCCTGGTAAATGCGCCTCGAATTTTCATTGGCGACAGCCGCGCCCGGCGCATACATGGCCGGGTTCGCCGATACACCCAGCAACAGCTTTCTGCCGAGTTTTCCGACATAAGCGGCCTCCAAGAGAAAATCGTTCCTCAATTGTTGCTGAACCGTTAAATTGTATTGATGAACGTAAGGAGTTCTCAGGTTAGGATCCGGGAAGAATAGCTGGGGAACCCCGGTAAACAGCGGGTTCTGAGGATTGATTGTGGTAGGAATGGGCGGCTGCCCCAGCAACGGATCAGTGAGTGAATAGGGCGCATTAATGGTGAAGCTATAGCGGAAAGGCTGTCCATTATTCTGGATGATGTTCGCCGGAATAGCATCGTAATAGAGTCCGTAGCCGCCTCGGATCGCCGTTTTTCCGTTTCCAAACACATCCCACGCGAACCCAATCCGCGGAGCGAGATTACTATAGTCAGTTCGAATAAGCCCGGGCCCTATGCCAGGATCGCCCGGAAATAACTGCCCACGTGGTGCGGTTGGATATACAGTCGATTGAACTCCATATTCGAAGGTTCCCCACCAGTTATTCGGCTGATACCACGGCAGCGCCAGCTCGTATCGGATTCCCAGATTCAGTGTCAAGCGCGAAGAAACGCGCCAGTCGTCCTGGAAGTAATAGTAAGAGTTATTTTGGATTCCCGCTTGCTCGAGTGCCGGACTCGCGATGCTGAGCGATTGCGCCTTCCCGAGCAGGAAATCTGCCGCGGAATTGCCGGTGAAAATACCGGTAAAAGAAAACCCGCCCTGTGTCTGGAAGAAACTGCGATTTAAGTACTGCAAGCGAAGGTACTCCGCTCCGCCTTTGAGTGTGTGCTCGCCGTGCACATAGGTGAGCGACTCAGTCCCTTGTATGGACTGGTTGACAAGCGTAGCGGGTGAGGCAGACGTGTTGCCGATATCGAAGCGGCCAGAAACGTTGATTTCAGAGGGAGTCGGCGGCCCGAGTAAAGGCAGATTGGATCCCAAACTCGCAAGGCTATAGGGGGTGAGAACGGAAACGGTGCCTCCAAAGCGATTGAATCCGAATTTTGCCTGATTGAGCAAGTTGGGCGTGATCGCGACCGTGTCTCCGAGCCCAGCCGTATACACGAAAGTGTCGTCTCCGATCCGCTCGTAACCAGGCACATTTCCGGACGACTTCTGATCGCGTGACGCAACCTGATTGAATCGTGCGTCGATGTCGTGCTTGCCGAGGTAATAGTCGACACGGAGCAGGCCTTGGTCATCGTTCTGCGGGCTGCTGTAAGTCGTCGCCAACAGCCCATTTTCGTTGGCGGGCGAAATCAAACTATCAATCTTGAGTGCCACGGGATCGAAGCGCGATGCAGGAATCTGGTTGTTCGGAAACTGCTTGTTTGTGTTGGGATCCGTAATCTTGGTCGAGAAAATTCCCTGGCTCTCGAGCGCCGTCAAGGGCTTGGCGCTGCTTGTAAGAATGGAGGGGCGCACGCGCAGCGCCTGATAGGACCCGAAGATGAATAGTTTGTTCTTGATGATGGGCGCACCAGCCGTACCCCCGAATTGGTTTTCCGTCAGCTTTGGCACCGATTTCGCGAAGAAGGTTCGCGCGTTAAACGCGCTGTTCCGGACGAACTCCCAAAGCGCACCGTGCATCTGGTTCGTTCCGGAGCGTGTCACCACGTTTAGCACCGTCCCCGTATTACGTCCATATTCGGCGCTGTAGTTACTAGTCAGCACCTTCACTTCTTGAATCGCGTCGGGCGGAGGATAGTTCAATCCTGTATTGCGGAACAAAGCATTGAACAGCGCCCCGTCGAACAATAACAGATTGGATGCTGTGCGCGATCCAGAGGTCGTGAACGTTGGCCCTTGGCGGTCATTCGTGAAGGTTTGTGGCGCGCTCACGCTTGAGACACCGGGAAGCAGCGCGGTCAGGTCGATAATGTTGCGTCCATCCAACGGAAGCTCGGTCAGCTGCCTGGTGCTGATCATCGATCCGAGCGTCGAGGAACGGCTGTCTACAACGGGAGCTTCCGAGGAGACTGTGACGGCACTCGACGTACTTCCCATTTCGAGCTTCGCGTCTACCTTTACATTCTGCTCGGCGTCCAGCCGGATTCCCTGCTGCAAGTACACGCGGAAGCCCGGCGCCTTTACGCTGACCTCATAGGTCCCGATCGGCAGCAGCGTAAGCACCCACTCGCCCTTTTGATCGCTTAAGACCTGCCGCTCATTGCCTCGTTCGGCACTCTTCACAATCACTTTCGCGTTCGGTACCACTGCGTCCGCCGGATCGGCGACCGTCCCGTATAGACTTCCGGTATTCTGTGCGAACAGTGCGCCTGCCAGCAGAATAGGGAGAGCGAATACCAGACAAATGCGACTATTCATTTTGAAATCCTCGAATCGTTAAAGCGCCTGATCAGAAAGTTGTAATCGTCCGCGATCAAGTGCCCGTGGGTCCTTTCGAGATCGCTCGCCAAGTGGCTTACCAGCGCTCGAAACTGCGGCGTGGAAGTGTCAAATGCCGCATTGCGCTCCTGAATGAAGTTGCGAACTGCCGCTTCGTATCCTTCTCCAGGGCTTTTCGGGAGGTCGTAATCCTCTGTAAGCTCCTTGATCCTTTGCACCTTTTGGGCAAGGACTAGCGGCTGGAAATGCGCCTGGCGCGCGACGCGCTGCCGTCCTGTGTCGGACAGCGCCGGCTCTGAGATTCCGGGCACCGTATTGTCAGTTGGCCGGATGGACATGAGCCTTACGCAGCCGCTCCGGAGCCCAGGAGCGTCGACGGTCACCACGATATCCCCGGCCCGTCCCGTTGAGCGAATCACATTTGCAACCGGCGTGTCGATGTACATCTCGCCCGACAGCGCCCCATTCTTTTCCGTGTCGGTTTCGTATGTCTGAGGGCCCACCAGCGTGGCAGCGCCCGCCACCCGCCACGTCAGCGGAGGATTCGCGCCAATGACGCGTACTCCATGGCCGTCCACGATCTCCGCGCTTATCGTCGCAATGCCGTTTCGTCCGGCAGCGATGGTGTTTGAAGAAGCCTTCAAGTCGATCGCGGCGGGTTCGCCCGGCATTTTGACTTCTGCATGCACGGGAACGCCGTTTTTGACACCGTCCGCGGATAAAACTCCGGGTTCAACGGTCACTCCCTGGAATGTCACGCTGTGGGCGTTCGCTTGCGCGGGCCTGAGCGTTCCCACACTCCTGCCGTTAACGCATAAAGTCACCGATTCGCAGTTTGAATCGACCGTGATGTCTTCTCTTTGACCGATGTATTTGGAACGCCACAAATGCGGCTCAACGAACAGCACCGGTTGCGGTCCGAAGTTCGCCTGCCAGAGGTAATACATGTACTTTGGATTTCTGTAGGCGTCTACCCATCCTTTCGGGTTCACGTACAGTAACGGGCAATAAAGATATTTGCGGTCCGCACCGTGATCTGCGTACAAGAACACCACCAGGTTGTCGCCTTGCCGGCGGATCATTTCGGCGCGATTCACATCGTGCTGCCACTCTTCCGTTCCGGTAACCTGCCCGTTTTTCGGATGCCCGGCTTCGGGGAAATCGCGGTCTCCGTCGTGCCATCCGCGAATAGTGCACCGGAGCAAATTCTCGAAGCCGATATCGTCGTTGTTCGTCTCGACATATCTCCCCCCGTTGGTGCCGCGGCGAAGGTGAATGATTCGGCTCGTATCTTCTTCTTTGGCCCATGCCGAGTCCGCAGGCTGATTGGTTTCGTTTCCCATGCTCCAAAAGAAAATGCAGGGATGATTGCGGTCCCGCCGGATCATCTCGCGCACGTTCTGAAGCTGCACGTCGCGGCCGAACCTGATGTCTTTGATGTTCGGCACTTCTTCCACCGTGATGATACCCAGCTTGTCCGACAGCTCATAAACGTACGGATCATTCGGATAATGTGCCGTGCGCTGGAAGTTGTGCCCCAGGTTGAGACGAATGTCTTCCAAATCTTTTTTGTGCATCCACTTCGGCATGGCATCGCCCAGCCAGGGGTACTCCTGGTGCCGATTGGTCCCATTCAAGACCATTCGTTGCCCGTTCAGGTAGAGCCGGTGTTCGGGCTTGTTCCAGGAAAACCACCGAAACCCCAGCGGGCTCACCATTTCGTCTCTGCCTGCGCCCTCCGCACGAATTCCCGAGCGGACCGTGTACACATATGGCGAATCCGGTGACCATAGGTGCGGGTCCGCAACAGACGTCGTTTGCTCGAACCGGTATGTCTCGCCGGGAGCAATCGCGTGTTCCGCCGCCACCTCCGCGATGCGTCTGCCGTTCGCGTCTTCAATCGTCGTCGTCAACCGGCACGAGCGCCTGCTCGCGTACTCGTTCCGGACCCAGGTTTGGATCCGAACCTCGCCCGCTTCGGCCGATACGTGGGGTGTGGTTATAAAGGTGCCACCCTCGTAATCGGCGGCGCCCTGGAAAGGGAAGTGAAGACGGTCTTCGATGACCAACCGGACATCGCGGTAAATGCCGCCGTATACGTCGAAGTTGCCGGCGGTCATGGGAGGGATGGAGCCATGAATATCGTCGTCCCTGCGGTTCGACACTGCAATCGCGATTACGTTCTCCTCGCCGAACTTCACGAAATGGGTGATATCGACTGAAAAGGAGGTGTAGCCACCTTTATGCTCAGCGGCAAAGTTTCCATTGACGTACACCTTCGAATACTTCTGAACTCCATCGAATTCGAGCGAAATCAGCCGCGCCGCGTACCGCCGGTCAATCTCAATCCGTTTGCGGTACCAGCCCCATCCGTGCCACCAATAGGTGTCCACGCGCTCATTCGCCGCCTCAATAAACGGGTGTATCTCTCCCGTGGTCTCGTAGGTACTCCAAGTGTGAGGCAGCCCCACGACGGGCCACAATTTGTCATCGTATCCGGGACTGGCAGCTGCGATGTTCGGATCTTCTTGGGGGAAGTATTGAAAGGTCCAATCCATGTCGATGGTCTTCGCAACCCGGCTCATTTGCGCGAAGAGCGGTCGGGCGCTCAGCCCAAGCGCAGCACACAAGGAAAAAGCAAAGACTGCGAAAAATTTTGCTCGAGGCAAACACCAGTCTGCTTTCAGCTTCTCTGTGGAGGCAAGGGCGGCGGGGCAGTTAACCGGATACTCACACTGTTAACTGAATATACTCGTAGAGTTGTGGCGCCACCTCCGACGTTCAGGACCGCGTACACGGCCCAACTCCAGCAAGTCCTCGGCAGTCGGGCGTTTCGGAACACGGAAGTCTTAAAGCGTTTGTTGGAATATTTGGGGCAGCGCGCGCTTGCCGGTGAGACGCAGGATCTCAAAGAATACACCGTCGGGGTCGAAGCGTTCGGAAAGGCGGTCGATTACGATCCAAAAACCGACTCTTCCGTTCGGGTCCAGGCCGGTAAGCTTCGTCAGAAGCTGGAGGAGTATTACCGTACCGAGGGCAGCGGTGACGCCGTACTGATCGACCTTCCCAAAGGTCACTTCACGCTTGAATTTCACGAACGATCCGGTTCGTCCGGCCTCCTTTCTCCTGTGCGAACCAAAGGCCCTTCCTTCTCGCGGGCCTGGCTGATCGCGGCCGCCGCCGTCGTGTGGGCCATCATCGCAAGTTTCGCAGTATTTCGGAGCAGGCCCCAGCAAGCCGTATCGGAACGGTACAGCAGCCCCGATCTGACGGCCCTCTGGAGTCCCTTTCTTACGGCCTCACGCCCAACCGTGGTGTCGCTAGGAACTCCGTTGTTCGCCAAAATCTCGGGTGATTTCTTCCGAAGTCCTGTTCTCAACAGTCCCAAGACGTTCGGCTCCTCGTCGGAGTTGAAGACCATAGAAAAGGACTTGGATGGAAAGGCAATTCCCGCCTACCCTTATACCGGGATCGGCGAGGCGGCCGGTGCCTTCGAATTGGCGCGCCTGTTTGTATCCAAGCACCGCGACCTCAACCTGATTCTGAGTAGTTCCTTGACTTGGGACGATATCGCGCGAAACGATGTGATCTTCGTGGGCCCTCCCAAATTCAATCTGCATGAATCCGATCTTCCGGTCCGGCAGGACTTCATCATCCGACATGGGCGTCTGGAAAACTTGCATCCTAGAGAGGGCGAACCCAATTCGTTTACCGAGACGTGGTCCCCGGACCAATCTCAGCTTCTGCAAGGATACGCTCTGGTCGCGCGTTTACCGGGGTTGCACGGCGCCGGTTACATGATGCTGCTTGCCTCCACCTCCACAGAGGGCACCCGGGCCGCCGTAGAGTATGTCACTCGACCGGAATATGCATCCCAACTCGTGCACTCGCTCCGGCCATCCGCGCCAGGGGTGCCGAAATACTTTGAGGCGGTCGTACGTGCGAAATTTCAATCCCAGACGCCCATTCAAATTGAGCAAGTAATCGTTCACGTGCTTCGATAGTCGCTTTCGCGGAGCTCGCCTCACTGCGCTGGTTGGATCCGCCGGCCGTGTTCAGCGTCTCAGAAACTACAGTAGACTGGGGCTGTGCAGAAACTTCCTATCACAGGGGAACTTGCGCAGGAATTCGAGTTGCCGGACTCGACAGGGGCGCTGCGGCGCTTATCGGAGTTAGTCTCGCACGACCGTTTGGTGCTACTCTTCTATCGCGGCAATTGGTGACCGTTCTGCCTCCGCCAGTTGGCGGACTACCGAGACCACTACTCGGAAATCCGGGCGGCGGCCGCAAGCGTAGTAGCCGTCTCGGTAGATACGCCTGCAGCGTCCGAGGGCGTGCGTGCTCAGCTTTCTTTGCCGTTTCCGATTTTGTGCGATACGGAGCGGCGCGTCGTCAAGGATTGGAATATCTGCAATGCACGCGAGAAAGGCGGTATCGCTAAGCCGGCAGTCTTCATTATCGATCAGGACCGGGTCGTGCGTTACGCTGCGGTGGACACGGTTGTGAGGCGGGTCGCGGCGGCCCAAATCGTTTGCCTGCTGCAAACGGCCACTGAAGCGCCGCCGATTCGGCGCAGAATTCTCGTCCCGCCATTGTCTAACTGGATGACTGCGATTCGGAACATCATTCGCCGGTAAGGACACCAGAAAGTACAATGGTCGGTTTCCTGCTTCGGATCGCCGCCGCATTACTCGCCTTTGCGTTTCTGCTCCCCGCGCAAGAGTGGTCGCTCGACCACCTTTTCACCAGGCCTTATATCTGGGGCACCTGGCGCAGTCGCATGGCGTGGGCCAAGCACGCTCATGTTCTCGGATTCGTGTGGAACGCCGGGGAGAGAAACGTAAAGCCCTGTGAACCTCGACTCAACCCGATGTCTAGCGGAGCAAGTGGCCACCTGGAACGCCGGAAATTTTGCTGGTGCTACTTCATTGCTGAATACTCGCTCGGACGCATGAAGACTTCATCAACCCTGTAGGCTCCGTTTACCTGTTCGATCAGTGGCGCTGCAGGTTTCCTATACGGCAGAAAGGTTGGGTCAGTATGAAGCGCATTCCAATTCTTCTTCGCTTCCTCGATACTCGGATGAGCCACCAGCGATGGCGATCGGGCATAGCACTGAAACGTATAGCATTCCTATTCATAACGCATGCCACTCCTATTCATAGAATTGCTTTCACAGCTAATTCGATTCATTGTGGTACAAGGGCGTACGTCGCTAGGAATGCCTTCAACGCACTATCACAGGCGTCCGCGGTACGTTCTCCGCCAGAGTTAGCAACCACCGCAATGCCTTCGTCCCGACCTGGCTGCAACGTCACAATGGCATAAAAACTTCCCCCGCTGCCGGCGTGAGTGCTTGAACGCACTCCATTTATTTGGAATGTGCCCCAACCCAGGGCATATTCGTCCTGCATCGGCGAAGCGTGGAGTCGCCTGACTGTCGCGACTGATAGGAATTTGGTTTCCATTCCTCTGAGCGCCTTCAAGTTCATTTGGAGGAACCTGGCGTAATCACCGAGCGACATCGAGATGTCACCCGCAGGACGCAAATACGGAGGAACTTGCCAAGCTTCATCCTGATCAACGGCCTTGAGCCCCTTCTTCGTCTCCACGTGGTTCCATGGCTGGTTTTTGCCAACCGTTAATGGATACCCGTAGATCGCATGCATCCCAAGTGGCTCGAGAACCTGCGATGCGACCAATGTTTCCCAGCTTAACCCCGTGATTCGTTCTGCCATTGCAGAGACAATGAGAAAGCCAGCGTTCGAGTAGAGGCCTTTCGTACCGGGCGAAACAGCTGGCGCGTGTTGAAGCACCCAGGCAGCGAACTTGGCTCGCTGCTCAACTTCATTTCCGCTGAGCTTGGGCACTGCTTTGAATTCTTTGAGGTGCGTATACGGTGGAATACCCGCATGGTGAGAAAGTAGCTGCTCGATCGTTATCGGTCTAAAACCCGGATGAATGGTGTCCCTCAACTCTGGGAACACGTTCAGTGGAGTCGTGGCGAATGACAATCTTCCGGCTTCGATCAGGCGAGCGATCATTGTCGCGGTGATTGCCTTCCCGTTCGAACCCAAGTGAAACAGGTCGTCGGTTTGAATCCGCGCGCTCTCTCCTTGTTTCCTGACACCTGCAGCCGCAACTCCCACGACGCTTTCGGCTCGGACTACGATCGCGGCCATCCCCGCCAAGTGTCGATCTTTTACCTGTTTTGCGAGGAGTGCTTTCATGTCCTGAAGCTGAGCGGCATCCACGCCAGATTGCAAAGCTTGAGAAGGAACAGCAGGCAGAAAGGCGGCAGCAAATACAGCGATCGTCAGAAGTTTGCCGCGACAGGCTCGTACCATAACCGCAAGCATACAGATATCCTCAATCGTCCTTACGTCAGCAACCCATTTTGGGGTTCGGGCAATCTAACGCGTGCGATTTCGCGGCAAAGATTCAGCTCGCTTAAGCAAGTCGCGGGATAACAAGTTCTGCGAACGGAGCCAGCACAGAGGTCTGGACAGCCACGGATATCCGGGTGATCGTGTTGCTCAAAGCGACAAGTGCCCGTCACAACGAAGCCGCTGGCGAGGCGGATCGGCGGATGCGGCTGCTTGGAAGGAATCCACGCTTTGGCCGTAGGCAGGGCTCAAAGTACCAGCGATATCAGACGTTAGCGGACGAGGCTAATAGTCGCCATTATCGCGACTGCTTCCGTGTGGCGCGTGATCCGGGATTATCTGTCAGGGATTACTAAACTTTTTGTCGATGCTCAGTTTCTAAATGTCGAAAGCGTAGCGGAGTCGCATCATTTTTTACTGGAGCAATCGCGAAGAAAGCTACGAACCTGTCCTCATTGCGCGGATTCGATGAGAAGCTTGGCGTAAACCGCGCGCGCATGATCATAAGCTGCGCGCGCATCTGGAAGTTCACGTTGCGAGATCTTCGAAGCCTTTTGTGTCCAGCACTGGTTTACGGCAGCAAGACACCATTGAGCGCTCTGACGGGAAGCGCGAATAGGTTTTCCGGCCACTCGAATAAAAACCGGATTGCTGTGCGAGGACCCAAGAATCCGCACTGCCACCCAACTGCTTCGTTCGACAGGCACATCAAAGGCCACGTCCTGAACGGTCCCATCCGCAACGATATTCTTGCGAGCAATGGACTTCCCGTTCATCACGAGTTCCACGGGCACTTGCCTCGTGCCCTTAATACGCGCCCGCTCGATGTGCCAGTAAGGCTCGGTATCGAGTGAGCGATCATGAATATCTGTGGAAGAAGCAATATCGACCACATGTTTCGTCCATGCATTGCCCAGAGGAATCATCCACGAGGGTTCCTCGCCGCTTCCCCCAGGGTTGGCCTCAGCAGGCAGGTAGGCGGAAACCTTAACGTGGGCGTGAACTGTCCCGCCTTCCGCAAGCTTGACTTCACTCGCGTGCGTTCCGACTTCCACACCGTTAACGCTGAAGTCCATTAATTGACTTCGTCCATCGGAGACATAGCTGCGGCCTGCGCGCAAAGCGTCCAGCCAGGCCGGGTAAGTGAGCGGGCCATCGATCTTTGCATAAACACGTCCCTGACCCACCCGCGCGTCTGTAATGCAAGGAAAGTCGGTCTCTCCCGAAATGCGCGTGCGGAAGCCAATATTTAGCGTGTGATACCAAATGTTGAGCTCCCAAACGTAAGGAGTGTCGGCAGCCGAGATAAAGTCAACCGTATCGGGATACGTCACATCAACGATGTATTCGTTCGCGCCGATGCCGTCGAATCCCGGCATGTCGTAATTGGGAAGCTCATGCGATTTCACTTCCAGACCCCAGCCAGAGTGGGCAAAGCCTACCAGCGCTCCCTGCGATTTTCCCCAACGCAAAATGGGCAGATCCCAAGTAGGCCATTGTTCAATGCGAACGCAGTGGGGATAGTCCTGGTCTTTAAGGCCAAGCAACACCAAATGCCCCGCGTGGCTCGAAGGAAAGCCGGAAACCTCCAGATCGTAGTGCATCAACCGGTCCGCCGCCGAGAGCCGGTTGTCTTTACCTGTGAAAAATTGCTTCTGATAGTAATAGCAAGGACCCCACGTCAGTACCGCTCCGACGTTTAGCTTTTCGCCTTTGATCTGGCGTACCATGTCCTCGGGCCGGACGCCTTCGGTGGGGTTCTGATAATGCGAGCAGCCGGCCGCATGCACGTGATGGTCACCCGAATACCAACCGTATTTTGCCGGATTGATCCAGCGCTGCATGGCGAAAGAGGCTTGGTTTGGGCCTGCGGCCGTGACTCTGACCTGTTTGGTCTGGGTGAGATATTCCGGCCCCATCGAGCAGGTGACGGTATAAATGCCCTCGGGCAAGAGAATCTTTTCACCATTGCTGCGGTAAATCTGCGGCTGGAAAAAGAAATCGGGCGCGAGACGCTTCGATGGATTCGGATAGAGGCGGCCCGAATGGTCGCGGATGGTGAAGGCAGCGACGGTGGGCGATCCATTCTCATCGCGTACCCGCAGCTCCAGCGGTACGGCCGGAAGCGCGTCAAACAATATGACCATCTGGTTGCGAAAGCCGATGTCCTGAGTGCCTTGTCCAACGTCGAAGCTTATCTCGGCGGAACGTTGTCCTCGATCGGCGCTGCGCTGGCCTGATCGTGTGACCTGCCCCTACTGTCAATCGAAAGAGAACTACTACGCTCCTAGTCGCCGCATCTGGAAGTGCAAGTCTTGTCGCAAACAATTCTCACCCAAGGTCGGACCCGTTTGTGAAGATTCTGCCATCGGCCTCGACAAGTGGCTAGCGGCGATGTGGATGATCGCCAACGACAAGAACGGCATCAGTTCTTGGGAAGTCCATCGTGCCCTGCGGGTGACACAAAAAACCGCATGGTTCATGCTCCAGCGCATCCGGCTTGCGATGCAAACTGGCACGTTTGAGAAGGCCGCTGGCAAGGTCGAAGTAGACGAGACCTTCATCGGCGGCAAAGCCCGCAACATGCACGAGCACATCCGGGCAAGAAAGGTGACATGAACTGGAGGCAAGGACAAGACCGCCGTGATCGGTGTTCTGGAACGTGGCGGCAAGGTTCGAGTAAAGGTTATTGAGAGCCGTCGAAAGAAGCCATTGCAATCGCATGTTCGGGAGCATGTGCAACCCGGCGCTGAAGTATCCACGGATGCATTGAAGTCGTATGAAGGTCTGGAGGGTCAGTACGTCCACCAAATTATTGACCACGCCGTTGAATACGTGAAGGGCCACGTCCATACAAACGGGCTGGAGAATTTCTGGAGCCTACTCGAACGGACGTTGAAGGGAACGTATACGTTCGTCGAGCCGTGGCATTTGCACCGTTATCTGGACGAACAAGCATTCCGTTACAATGAGCGGACAGACGAACATGGCGACCGTGGCCGGTTCATGAAAGTCGCCAGGGCTTGCGCTGGCAAACGGCTTACATATCGAGATGTAACCGGCAAAACCGCAGGTGCATTCGGAGACAGACCAGTCGGAAAGCTAACATTGTTTGGGAACGGAAATGGACGATCAACAAATGCCGAACAGACTCACGCCGGATGAACTGGCTCGAATCGGACGCCGAGAGCAGGAACTCCTGAAAGGATGGTCAAAAATTTGTCACCCGCTGAAGCGAAAGTGTGGATGGACGCCCACGTGGATGATCTTCGAAACCGGAATGGAAGCGCTAACGCAGGAGAAGGCCGATTTCGTGGCGATCCGGCGAGCCATTGTGCCGAACATTAAAGAGCATCCGAATGACGTATTGCAGACGCACTGGAGTTATACGCTGAAAGGCACGCAGGACGCTGCCCGAAGCCGAAGCATTGGACGCCTTCGAGCGGATCGAAAATAAGCCGTTGCGAATCGGAATTACCCCATGAACAAGAGCATTGGACTTGTCATCTCCGATTCCTACTGCGGGCCGGCTTTTTCACTTTGGATCACTGGCGGTACGGCGCGTTTCAGGTCTGGTTTGCCGATCACCTTGGGTTCAACATCAGATGAAGTGCGAAAGGCATTGGGAGGACCGACAGAGCGATACAGACCACCGAATTCAGATGATACCGTTGAAACAATCCGGAATCCCGGCAAGGACGAAAAGGTCATCGAGTGGTACTACTCTTCGGGAATCGTTGGTATATTTGACCGAGACCGACTGACGGGAATCACACTACATACCTATACCGATTATCAGGGCTTCCTCCCTTATTCGGGCGATGTGATCGACAACGGTAAACTCACCGACGCAAGAAGACAATTTTGAGTAGCTCGGCAAACCGACGAAGATCGAAAGCGACGAGCTTGATGCCGGGACCAATCCTGACGTGCCAGTGGTTTGGCCGAAGGAAAGCAGATACTATTGGCGCTTCAAAGATTACGCTGTGGAAGCGACATTTCTCAATCAAGCGCAGAGCGTCAGTGAAAAAGAGAAGTTGACATTTCCGAAGGACAAACTCTTGTCCATCATCTTGACGAAATAACGTCGGTCACACAGGATTCTGCTTCTTTCGTGAGTCGGCCTTCTTCCGTTTCACAGCGGCGATCTTTTTTTCGCCCGTCCGTTTTTCCGCTTCGATCCGTGCAATGGCCTGTTCTGGCGTCTCGACCTCCGTCTCCGGAACCGATAGGACTGCCCTGGCAAACCGCTTGAAGCGGTCGCTCGGTGCCTCCCCGATAGAGGCGGGCCTGGGTGGGATCATCTTACGGGGCACGGCTACATTTAGCGTCGATCGGAACGGCGACGCGGTCAACGGCTAAATATCGGCATGGCCGCAGGAGGGCCATTAAATGGCAAAGATCATCGTGCCCACCGAACAGGAGAGAATGAAGATCGCAGCTCTGAAAGCAGGAATGCAGGAAATGCTAGATGCTTTCAAAAAGGGCCTCCGCTTCCGCATCGTCACAGAAGAGGTTCAACCACCGTGCCTCGAAACCGACGTGAGCTACGATTAATCGGTCGTTATTATCATCCTCTGCGTTCTCGGTTGACATCACCGTCAGAAGCTCATCCCGCAGGGTAGTGGCGTCTTTGTCGCTTCGCAGAACCCACACCGATTTTAGAATTTTCTGGCTTGCATTCCGACTAGAATCTTCTCGACATTTGAGTAATCTGGATCGCTTCCATGTAGGTCATAGCTCATCAGATAGGCGGCACCAGCTTTGGAGACGGGCATCTCATCGAAGGGCAGCACCCCACTCTGGTTGCGTCAAGTATGTTGGTACCCTAAATAGGCCAGCGTCGTCTCCACCTGACGCACCTGTTGCACAAACGGTTGCAGAGGCACCCGGGTCTGTGCCGCGGCTAGACTGCACAGCAGTGGAACCGCAATCGCACTTAATTTACATTTGAATGGGAACACAAAAAGTCGTCGGCGTAGATCTCGAGCTTCCATTACATGCCGGGCCATGCGCCGATGATAGTTGATGTGTTTCGAAGACCTGTGTCGCGATAGCGCTTTCCTGAAATCAATGAGCAGCGGCGATTTGGCGTCTTCGAAATTTTGTTCAGGAGCAGTCTGGGTACTCCGGAGGGAATCGCGTTACGCTCACCGAGCCGCCAGCGCGTTCTCGTTTTTCACCGCCGGGGCGCCACCCAGGCTAATGAGATTGGCCAGCAGTTGGTAGGCCCCTTCGGTTCCAGCGGGCAACTGCCGCCACAAGCCTAAACCGAGATAAATCCAGCGGCCCTTGCCCGTTCTGGCTTCGACCAACGAACCGAGTTTCTCGCCAGGGTTGTCTTTAAACGAATCGGTTATTGAAACGAGGTCGATGTAGCGTTTGTCCTTTTCGCCGAAAAAATACAACCCGCGCTCCTGAACCCACCCGGCCCACGTAGCCGGCCCGAGTTTGTTGGGAAAATTGAAAACCGGATCGGCGGGCACCAAAACTTTCACCGGTACGGTTTCATCAGCGACGCGGTTTCCACTAACTTTCGCTGGATAGGGGCCGTACTCGGCCTGATTGAACTCCATTTTGTTGTACTGCACGATGACCGTTCCGCCATGGTTGGCATAGTCGAGCAGGCGCCGATTGTAGGCGCGGAGGTCGGCGCGGCGCTCATAGGCTCGGACACCGGTGACGATGGCGTCATATTTGGAAAGATCTCCCCACGCCAATTCGTCGTGCTCGATGAACGTGAGGCGCGCGCCCAATTGTTCGATCGCTGCGGGCACCTGATCGCCAACACCGGCAATATAGCCCACGTTCAAGTTGGGAACGGTCTTTACATCAATTACTTCAACCGAGGTCTCAGCAGGCTTCATTACTTGGCGCCGTTCAACGTGGGGGTACTCCATTTCGTGGTAACCGCTCTCGAATTTCTTATCGGGAAGCGAGGACGAGGTGACCACCGCTCGCAAAGCGTAATCGCCGAGCTTGACACGCGCCGGAGCTGTGACTTGGAATCGCGCCGAGAGCGATTCGTCTTCGTGCTCAAAGCTAATCGGAACGGCAGCCGGTACCGCTTTCCAACCTTGCGGCAATTCGAGCGCCACCTTGACCTGCGCTGCTCCTTTAGTTCCGTTTGTAACGGAAACATGCACCTCACGCTGGAGCAAGCGCCCGGAGACGACCGCAGGAGCGGGAACCATCATCAGCGAAGGTGAAATCGCAACCGAAAATGCGGGAACCACGTTCAACTCCATGCGCTTCTCACCGAAGAATGGGTCCTTTATGTAACGGAACTCGACCGGCAGCTCCCGCGTGACCTCGGTTTCGCCGGCTTTCAAGCGGAAAGTGACGCGGAATGGCGTCGGGGCGAACGGCACACCGAACTGCACGTTCGGATCAAGAATTTGGATCGCCTGATTTTTCGGATGCTTCCAGTAATTGTCGCTGAAATATGGCGTTGTCGGCTGGACATCGTCGGGAATATGAGCATCCACGCTGCATGTAAAGGTTGCGTTTGCCTTCACAGGACCCGGAGTACAAGCACCGGGCGAGTTAAAGCCGACAATGGTGACGCCCGTGATGGAAACATCGGAAGTGCCTCGATTCTGCGCCGTAATAGAGAGTTTTGCAGGCTGGCCCGCGACAACCAGCCCATCATCGGCTAATGCATCAAATGTCAAGCCATGAGCGGCGACCAGCGCGTCCTCATAATCGCGTTCCTTGATGTTCAGGCGAAAATCGATTTCATAGCGCGCCGAGTCAGAAAGCGACATGGAAGCGAGCTGCGCACGCAGGGCGCGTAGCGCCACGAGACCAGCTTCGACCGGCGCTGCAGTGGCGGCATCGTTGCCGTCCGCGAACGCGCGCTGCGCTCGTTGAGCATCGGCGAGAATTGCCGATAATGCGGAGGTTAGGGCCTCAGGCGGGTTAGGCCCAGCATATTGCGCAATCGACGTGAGACTGGTATCGATGCCGTCGAAGAGCGATTTCTCGTCTTTGCCTTTTTCGCCGCGAATGGAAGTTTCCATTAGTTCATAGCCGGCAGGGCCACGGCCTCTGCGACCCGGAGCCGCGCCGGGCAACGGCGAAAGGAACGAGCCCAGGCCCTGACACTTATGGAAACTGCGGGCATCGTTGCCGATCTCCTGATAAGTGCGGCCCAGCAGCGGGTCATAAGCGGCTGTATTCACCGGCGTCAGCTTCACTTTCGAAGGCGGCTCGGAAGCAGTGGGAGCTCCTCTGCCCTGTGGCGGAACGACGCCGAAACCGCCCGTGAAGTAAAGCTTCTTTGGCTGCCAGGGCCGCAAGCCTTCGGCGATCTGCTCGGGATATTTATTGGGATCTCCGGCCGCCAAATAGCCTTCGCGCGCCAGGATGGCGGTGGCTTCGTGAGCCCGATCTCCGCCGTGTCCTTGAATATTCATGGTCACGACGACATCGGGTCGCAGGGTACGTAGCAGACGCGCATAGTCGCCGACAATATCTTTCCTGCCCCACTTGGCGATCACCTCTTGGGGGTCGAACGAGTAACCATAATCGATAGCGCGCGTGAAATACTGCTCCGCCCCATCGATGCGGTGCGCGGCCAGCAGTTCGGAGGTGCGAAGCACCGCGATATCGCGGAACAGCTCGGGTCCGATTTCGTTCTGGCCACCATCGCCGCGATTATTTTGTACATCGATCACACGCAAGCCCAGGCCATATCCGAAATACGCGAATAAAGAGTTGGTTTCATCGTCGGGGTGGGCCGGAGCTTGCATGAATGTGCCGGAAACACTCAGCTTGCGCAAGGCCAATCCTAAATCCAAGTGGCCACTTTGGGGCGATACAAGCGAGTACGTCAAGCGGCTCTGCGCTTGCAAATGGCGGACACTCAATAAGAACGCAAGCAAGGAAGAAGAAGCAAACGCCGCGATAAGCAAAGATCTCGCAAATTTTTTCAAGGGAGGAACCCGGGATGTGTTTCTTAAATTCGATGATGCCACAGAGGGCACAACTACCAATCCGCTGTTATGCCAGCTGAACCAGCCGCCCTTCGAGAATGGCCGAAGCGGCAGTCACGTTTAGCGAAGTTGCGTTGCGAGTGTTGAGAACGTTGTTCGCTTCGGCGAGAAACTTTGTGTGGAAACGCTCGCGAATGGTAAACAGCGTTCGTGTGTACCGCATATCGACCTGATAAAGATTCGGCGTGCATTGGTCCGAAGCGGCCCGGGCTGCTTTTGATAAAGATCTGTCGTGATCCGGAAACTGGCACGGCGACCTGATGCTCCGACGCTTTCACGAACCGCCACGTCAGATTCATCGCGATAATTTACAGAACGAAAGTAGAGCTGATCGACGAGCATACACCATCCTGATATTTTTTATTGTGCAACGTGATATCATTTTTGGCTGTACTGATGTATCAGGTTGGCCGGGGCTTAACGCTTATGCGATATTTCAACCGCACAAAGATGACGCTCGATTTTGCCTGCGTCGTGTTCTCCGCGATCGTTTTTGTCATGCCACTCTGCGCACAAATCGATGTGGGCGGCGTGACGGGGACGATCAAAGATCCCAGCGGCGGTGTCGTGCCTAGTGCTCAACTTACACTGACCAATGAGGCTACGGGCGTAGCGCAAAAGGTGCGCTCCTCATCGGGTGGGGGTTACATCTTCCAGGCCGTGCCCGTTGGTTCCTACGCGCTCAAAGTGGAGGCGCCAGGATTCAAAACCTATGTCGCTACCGGTATACAGGTGCATGTGCAGAATGTTGTGACGGCCGATGTCTCGCTGGTAGTCGGTTCGGTCGGCAACGTCGTGTCGGTCACTTCGGCGGCACCGCTGTTACAGGCGCAAGATGCTTCACTGGGTCAGACGATCTCGTCGGCCTCGGTAAACGACCTCCCGCTTAACGGCCGCAATTGGATCTCCCTGTCGAATGTTGTGGCCGGCAGTTATCTTACGAGTGGAAATGGACCGGGCACCACGACGATATTTTCGAATGGCGCCGAGCCGGGGCAAGTGGATTACCGGGTAAACGGCGTCAATAACAACGAAGAGGTGTTCGGCGGTTATTCGGTGGCGCCGGTTCCCGATGCCATCCAGGAATTCAAGCTGCAAACCGGCGATAACAGCGCGGAATTCGGGCACTCCGTTGGCGCCGTGATCAATGCGGTCGTGAAGTCCGGCACGAACCAGGTTCAGGGCGATCTTTTTGAATACCTGCGCAATGAAGTCCTCAACGCCAACGATTTCTTTTCCAATCTGAATGGCGTAAAAAGGCAGGAATACCGCCAGAATCAGTTCGGCGGCACGATCGGCGGACCCGTCTACATTCCCAAACTCTACAACGGTAGAAATAAGACGTTCTTCTTCTTTGACTATCAGCGCACCAACCGACTGACGCCAAGCACGTTCACCGATACCATCCCCACGAATCTGATGCGCAGCAGCAATTTTACAAATCTGCAGGACTTGATCACCGGTAATAGCGGCACGGCAACAGATGCACTGGGACGCACGTTTCCTCACGGCACAGTCTTCGATCCTGCCACCACACGCACCGTGCCGGCAGGAGCAACCGACCCGATTACGGCATTGGTGAACACCAAAAGCGCCGCGATCACCCTGCGCGATCCTTTCTACGCCGGAAGCCTCAAGGGCATGACTGATTTCACGCACTCGACAGCGCTGCTCAACCAGATTCCGACCTCGCGGATCGATCCGAACGCGGTCAAACTGCTTCAATTATTGCCGACTCCCACCGCCAGCGGGCTTCAAAACAACTACTTCGCCGGGGTGCCGCAGACCACGACCATCAATCAATACGATATACGGATCGATGAAAACATCAGCTCCAAGGATCTCCTTTTCGGTGTATTCAGCCGGCAGACCATGGACCAAACCTCTACGCAGCCGTTTCCCGCTGCTCTCGGATCGGCCCTCCAGACGAACTTCAACACCACGCAGCCGGTGTATGTGATTGTCCTCAGTGAAACGCATATTTTTTCGCCCACGGTCGTCAACGAGGTCCGCGTGGGGATAAATCATAACTACAATACGCGTGAAACCCCGGACCTGACTACGATGAATGTGCCGCAGCAGTACGGCATTCAAGGCATACCGCAAATGTCCCTCAATGGCGGGCTTCCCACGTTTAACATTAATGGATTTAGCGCATTTGGCGGGCGGCGCTTTAATCCAACCATCCAAACAACCGAAGCGCAGGACTACACAGACAATGTCACGCTGATCCGTGGCAGTCATGAGATCAAGACTGGCATCCAGTTTGACCGGACCGTGGGAGATATTCTCCAGCCCGCTTACAGCAGGGGCAATTTTACCTACAACGGGCAGTATTCCGATATCCCGAATCAGAGTAGTGGTTTGGTCGGAATCGCAGATTTCCTGCTGGTACCTGCTGCATCGAGCATTACCGCGTCGCCGAACGTGACGACATATAACTTCCTTGGCGGTTTCAGCGGTTACAATGGTTCGAATTTCGCTGGGACCAATTACACCGCACCCTATTGGGGAGTGTATGTCAACGATAACTGGAAAATCACTCCCACACTGACCCTGAACTTGGGGCTCCGCTGGGATTACTTCCTCCCTTACAGCGAAAACGACGGCAGACAAGCCAACTTCGCTGCAACGAACGGCAATGGCCCGGGCGGAACGTACTTTATCCCGCAAAAGGGTTGCAGTGTCCCGCGCGCCGCTGCTTTCAATTCGTTGCTGGCGGGCTATAACATTCAAGTCGCCTGCCTGTCAGGCCTCGCGGTGAACCGGACACAAAAAACTAATTTTGGTCCTCGCGTCGGGATTGCATATCGTCCACTCTCCAATGTCGTCGTGCGCGCCGGTTACGGCATATCCTATGGCGCGTTCGATTCGGTCGGGTACGGCGGCACCCTGGGCACGAACTACCCGTTTCAATACACGATCAACTCACCGAGTACCACTTCGCAGGCTCCCATTACCCTTGCTAATGGACAAACGGCCACCATGGAGAACGTATTTGCGGCAGTTAACCTCCAGGATCCGAGCCTGTTGAACCCCATAGGCCTGGGCCTGAGCGGCAAGCAATACAAGTATCTCACTCCGTATATACAGAGCCTGAACTTCATGGTTCAATATCAGTTCACGAATCGAGACTCCATTCAGGCCGGCTATGTCGCTACGCTTGGCAGACATTTGGATGACTTGGGCTACAACAACTCACCCAGCGTCATTTTGCCGCCAGGCGTAAATCAGACGAATTTCCGGCCATTCCCCAATCTTGCTGTAAACGGTGAGTTCCTGAGCACCGCAGCCGCCAGCAACTATCAATCACTCCAAACGAACTACGAGCACCGCTTCCGTAATGGACTTGTCCTGCTCGCCAATTACACATGGGGCAAGTGCCTATCCGACGTCAGCGGCAAAACCGGTCTTGGTTCGGCATACCGAGCCGAGTGGCTTCCGGGCTTCGGCATCCAAGGGGACTACGGTCTTTGCTCGGCCGATGCAACGCATCTCGTGCATGTGGCGGGAGAGTATGCGCTGCCGTTTGGAAGAGGTCAGGCTGTGATGAGCAATGCTAACGGTTTAGTAAATGCATTCATCGGTGGATGGGAAGTCAGTTACATTTTCACCTATCAAAGCGGCCAGCCGTTTACCGTCGGATGCCCTGTCGCGACAAGTGCTGATTTCGGCTGCAACGCCCTCACGGTGCCGGGTCAAAATCCTTATGCCGGGCCGCATAACCGAACTCAATGGCTCAACCCGAATGCGTTCGTGCAGCCTCCCATCGCAACGCAGATTGGACAGTCGAACTATGCCGCTCTGGGCGGATCACTGAACCAAGTACGCGGACCAGGGCTCGCAAACGTGGACGCGTCTCTCTTTAAGCGATTCTCTTTCACCGAGAAGACGCAAGTGGAGTTTCGTGCGGACGCATTCAACATCTCTAACTCGGTAGATTTTAGTAACCCCAGCCAACTCAATTTCACTAATTTGAAGAACTTTAGTAACATCACGGGCGCGCGAAATAATCAGCGGTTAGTGCAACTTGCTCTCAAGTTGTTTTTCTGATCGCTCTTCGTTTAGAGGCTCGCGTGAGGAGATCGCTACTTCGGCTTACGTCAGTCGGATGCGTTGAGCGGACGGATTCTTACGAGTACCGCCGTTGTGCTCTGCACCGTCAAACTAACCTTGCCGTCGCGAAGCGGACCGAGGGGTGCCCACGGCGTAGGCAGTCAGGTTAATGGCTGTCAATTCTCATCGTCCATCCTGAAGGAACGGAGGCGATCCCAATCGAAGGGAATACCCAGACCCGGTTCTTCGCTCGGCACAAAACAGCCGTCCACCAGTTCCAGCGGGTGCGACAGCACGGGGTTAAGCGACGGAATGTATTCGACAAACAGTCCGTTGGGAATCGCTGCTACCAGCGGCAGGTGAAGCTCCATGACGAAATGCGGGCTCACTTCCATGTTGTGGCAATCGGCCATGTGCGCGATCTTCAACCACTCGGTGATGCCTCCGCAGCGGCAGGCATCCGGCTGAACTATGGATACGCCGCCGGTCGCCAGGTAATCCCTGAACTGGAAACGGGTAAACAACGACTCGCCCAGGGCGATGGGAATGGCCGTATGCGCTTTCAGGCTTGCATGGCCAAGAAGGTCTTCGGCTGGAAGAGGTTCCTCAAACCAGAACAGGTTGAAGGACTCCCACATGTGGGCTCGCCGGACTGCCTCGGCACTGGTAAAGCGCTCGTTCGCGTCCACCATCAACGTGCGACGCGGCCCAAGCACCTCACGTACGGCGGCAATGCGCTCGACGTCCTCGGCGGGATCCTGTTTACCGACTTTTATCTTCGTGCCGCGAAAGCCAGCAGTGACGATCTGCTTTGTCTCTTTGACGAGTTGCTCTATGGAGTGATTCAGCCAGCCTCCGTCTGTGTTGTAGACAGGCACCCGGTCCCGCGCGCCGCCGAGCAACCGGTGCAGAGGCATATTGGCGACTTTGGCTTTTAAGTCCCACATGGCAGTATCGACGGCAGCAACCGCCAGAACCGCAACGCCTCCCCGGCCGACCCAATCGAGCTGCCGCCACATGCGGGTCCAGATCTGTTCGTGATCGCGCGGATCCATGTGATGAATGAGGGCGCCGATTCCGACATTAATCATCGAGCAGATCTCGCGGGCGCCAAAGGGAATGATGCTGTATGTGAAACCGGAGCCCGCGATGCCCTGATCCGTTTCAACATGAGCGAAGACGATCTCCATTTTGCTGAAGTGCCGGGTGGCATCCCGCATCTCCCTATGGACGGGAATTCGATAAACTTCGGCCCAGACCTTTTCTATGCGCATTGTGTCTCGCGAATCAACGAGTTATTCAATCGCTATGCTAATTTACATTGATCCCTGAAACCGCTTCCTTACGGTCGCGGCTGCGGTAAAGCGTTCCAAACACAGGAATGCAAAAGTGCACCTGAGTTCGACATCCAAGTTCATTGCATTGCTTACCTGATCAGCATAAATATGTGATACATCACAAGGCAATACTGACTCATCAGACTGTGTTATGCTCGTCGAATGCCCCGGGAAAAACCGGAATACGAGGACTTATCTGAACAGGTGTATCGGCGAGTTCGCGACCGAATCCTGACCGGCGAATATACGTTCGGAACGATCATTTCGAGGCGCGATCTCGCCCAGGAACTTGGGATCAGTCTGGTACCGGTGAACGAGGCGATAAGCCGGCTGGAGAACGAATACCTGATCGAAAACACGCCGCGCGTGGGGACAAAGGTCCGAACGCCGACGCCTCAAGACATCCGCGGGTTCTGGGCTGTACGGGAGGGGCTCGAGACGCAAGCGGCCCGGCTCTTCGTCCGAATGGCAACGAAAAAGGAACGCGCCGAGGCCATCGAGTTAGCCACTTCGCTCGATGTCATGCACCAGTCCACCACGAGCGCCGAAGAACCCGAGCCCGATACGCTTTATCGATGGCGATGCGCCCACATGCGATTTCACACGCGGATCGCCGAATGCACAAAGTTGCCGTTTCTTGCTCAGCAGATCGAAAAGAACCAGCTGCTCGTCTTCAACTGGTTCTACGATCACCAACTCTATGGGGGCCGCAAGCTGCCGGCGCACTGGCACGAGCAGCTGGCGCAGGCGCTCGCTCATGGAACAGAAGAAGAGGCGGATGCCGCGATGCGGAAACATCTGCACAATAAGCTGGAAGAGCTCATGCTGAGTCTCGAACGATTTCTGCTGATGGATGAGTCGCATTTGCTCCGCTGGAGCAACGCGATGCAACCAGCGCTTGGGCAGGTGAAGGCGGGCACCAGGAAAGCTTAGATCGCGATGCATATCATCCAGCTGATCCGCGATAGCAGCACTGTACGAATAACATGGTCGACTCTCGGTGAGGCTCAACGACGCAAACCATCTGAGGAGAAGGATGAACAGGAGGACATTCAACAAGTTAAGTAGCTTCGCGACGGTGAGCGCTTTGACACCGGACATCGCGGTGAGCGCCGGGGAAGCCGCTGCGAATGGAGAGGTTGTCATCGAGGACGCCGAACTTCTGATTGCGTTCGATCGCGGTTCGGGTGCGCTCACGCGGATGGAGCATAAACCAACCCACTGGACGATTGAGCGGCGCCCTGCACTCGGAGCCTCATTCCGTCTGCTGGCGCCCCTGCCTGCACGCCGCAACAATTTCGTGCTTGGCCAAAAGCAAAGGGCTTCTGAAGTTACAAAAACTTCGGACCGCGAAGTAGAACTGCGCTGGGATAACCTCCTGAGTGAGCACGGCGGTATGCTGCCGATAACGCTGAAGGCGGTGGTGAGCTTGGCAAACCGCAAGCTCTCGTTTAATGCGACCTTGGAGAACCGTTCGCGGCTGACGGTTGAGACGATTGATTTCCCGTATTTTGGAGACTTCAATCCGCCTACGCGCAGCACGCCGATGTCGGCCCGCACTATGTGGTACGGGAACCTCGGCTCAGATGAAATATATCCGAACTTCGGAAATGAAAAAGGCTATTGGGGCGTTGATTTTCCCACCAAGACTTTTGGCTCGCATCGCAGCCTTTTCTGCCTCATCCAGGCTCCGCGCCAGGGACTTTACGTCGAAATGTCAGATCCAATGCTGCCGTATTATCTGGAATACACCTTTGAGCAACATCCCGGAGTGCTTTACGGCAGCGCGGTCCCGAAGACGGATGAAGTCTCCGGCTGGTCTGTGCACTTAGCGTTTCGGATGTGCCACTTCGTCTTTGCCCATCCCGGTTCGGTCGTGAAATTGGCTCCAGTGGTCATGCGTGCTTACCAGGGCGACTGGCACGCAGGTGTCGATCTGTACAAAGAATGGCGCGCCACCTGGTTCAAACCACCGCATTTGCCCGACTGGGCGCGGGAGGTCCATTCCTGGACCATGCTGAGGATGAACACGCCGGAAGAAGACTATTCCGTCCCGTATACCGATTTCGTTGAGTACGGCAAGGAATATGCGAGCAGCGGTGTAAGAGCGGTTCAACTGGTTGGCTGGAACATTGGCGGTCAGGATCGCGACGATCCTTCCTTCGATACAGAACCGCATTTGGGTACCTGGCAACAGTTCCAAAACGCGATTGCCAGGGTTCAGGCGATGGGCGTGAAGGTTATCCTCTTTGGCAAGTTGAACTGGGCGGATATGACAATGCCTTGGTATAAGACCGAGTTGCACAAGTACCAGGCCACCGATCCGTATGGTGACGCCTACGAACAGGGTGGTTACAGTTATGTAACACCCACCCAGTTGGCTGGAATCAATAATCGCCGCCGTGCGGTGATGGATTTTCTGGATCCCGCCTATCGCAGCATCGCAGCAAGAGAGTTTCAAAAAATCCTGGCGCTCGGTGCTGCGGGCTGGCTGTGGGACGAAGTCTGTCACCACGGGCCGGTTCTCTATAACTTCTCGTCAGGTCACGGATATGTTCCGCCGGGCTTTATATATGGTGGCGATCTGCCCCTGTCTGCGCAATTACGCACTGCCGCCGACAAAGCCAGTCCCGATTTTCTCTTCTCCGGCGAAGGACCGCAGGACTGGCTGATGCAGTATTTCCCAGTAAGCGAAACCGGCATAAGTGCGACGCCGATTTGCCAGTATCTGAATCCCGATTGCCTGTTGCTGGCAGGAGTAAGCGGCTTCGACGATCGAGAGCAGCTTAATCGCATCCTCCTGCATCGGTATGTGATTCAATACGAGCCTTTCTACTACAAAGGCCACCTGAAGGATTTCCCTCTGACGCTTGCTTACGGCCAGAAAATCGATGCTTTGCGGGGCAAATACAAGGCGTACTTGTGGGACGGCGAGTTTCGCGATACGCTTGGGGCGGATGTAAGCGCCGATGGATCGCACCGTTATTCCGTCTTTGTCGCCGCGGGGGGCAAACGAGCCGTCGTGGTCATCAACCAGGAACTCGACAAGCCGATCACCGTCAAAGTGAGCCTGCCGAACGCGCGCGAACTTATCGTGGCGACACCCGAGCAACCTGACGGTGAACCCACAACGGGAACACTGCAAATCCCGGTGCGTTCGGCTGCTGTTGCCATTGAGCGATAAGGTCCCTTCTGCGCCTGAATGCTCTGGAGAGCAACGCGCGGAGGCGATTCAGGCCGCTCGGCTTTGAGACCTTCCCGTTCAGTCAAAAACTCGAACGTGAAGATAAAGAACGTATGATGGTGCGTTTCGATGAAGAAGACCCAAGTGGCGCGTCTGTTAGCGTACGTGACCGGGAGGATGAATCAGCAGCTTCTGCGGCAGACTGAATACCTGCTGGCGGAGAATAGAATCCTTCGAACTCGTTGCTCCGCGCACCTAGTCGTTACATCGGCAGGGCCCGGCAGCGACCTTCAGGCCGCAGTTGAATCGGCATTTACGGAACTCTGGGGGCAGCGACACCGTCCCGCGGTCCTGAGCGTGACCGAAACCCCCAACTGACAGTCTACGGGGTTGGCATCGTTTCTTCCGACGTGAACGGGGATGCCGGCAATCCCGCTCGGTTGAACAGGTTAGCAACTGGCGCGTTCGCCCATCCGTAGCGCACGTACTTCGGCATTTTCAATTGGGCACTTGAGACGAGCACAGTCTCGCCATCGATAGTTGCGCTCGCCGGAACGAAATGGTGATCGTCCCCGGCAATCTCGAAACCCTGCAGGGTGCCCCCCTTTGCCAGCAGCCCGCTGCTCGTGTGGTCGAACCACACACGCACAGTGTCATCCTCAACGCTCGTTTCGCGGAACAGCGGTCCCGAGTACTCCACATTCTCGCCATAAGCAAGCGCACGCGCTGCCAGGGCCAACCGTGCACCTACGTCCTGTTTGTCTGCGGGATGCACGTTATCAGGATTTCCAATATCGATGGTCACTGCCATTGCCGTGTTGGCCACCGAGAGTGTCCGCCTCTGGGCCTCACGGATAATCGGCCAAAACTCGGTCGCATCGGACTTGAAGCTGGAAATCTGTACGAACAAGAACGGGAAATTACCCTCATGCCAATGCATCCGCCAATCCGCAATCAACGCCGGGAACACTTTCTCATACATCGGCGCGCGCAAGGCCCCGCTGTTCGATTCCCCCTGATACCAGATCACGCCTTTAATTGGAAAGTCCACGGCCGGAGCAATCATTCCGTTATAGAGCCACGCTGGCGCCCACGACGCCGGATCGGGATGCCATGAATGCTTTGGCGGGTTCTGGTTGGCAGCTTTCGCTGCCGCGTCCTCATGCTTCTCCGCCCTGATTTGCGCAGGCACATCAGCTTGCGCATCCGCCATCTCAGCGCGCGCCGCAAAGATTGGCATCAGCCCCGCGTCCGATGAAATCCCGTCCAAACTGAGCCATGCTTCCGCAGGCGTTCCACCCCAGGTTGAATCAATCAGTCCCACGGGAACATGCTCCTGCTCCGCAATCTGGCGTCCGAAGAAATACGCCACCGCCGAAAAATTCGCCGCCATCTCGGGCGTACACGCGGTCCACGATGTGTCATAGTCGCGCAGCGGAAAATCAACTGCCTTGTGGCGCGTTAACAGCAACCGTATGTTTGGATGATTGGCCTTTCGGATCTCCTCCGCCGCATTGTCCACCACGGCAGTTCCTGGAAATCCATTCAGCGGCATCTCCATGTTCGATTGCCCAGAAGCAAGCCACACGTCACCAATCAAAACGTCTTCCAGAACAATGCTGTTGCTGCCCGATACCTTCACCTGAAACGGGCCGCCCGCCGCTTGCGGAGGCAAGTACACACTCCAGCGCCCAAGGCGGTCCCCCGTCGCCGTCCGGGTCACCGCGTTCAGCGACACCGTTACCTTCTCTCCAGGTTCTGACCACCCCCAAATGTGAACCGGCTGGTCACGCTGCAGCACCATGTGACTGCTAAGCAGGTGCGGCAACCTGATTTCGGCGCGAGCCACGAATGTCGTAATGGCGAGAAGAAGAATTCGGGAGGTAACGGAGCGCATAGAGCAGACTGAATTTCAGGTGATAAAATCCGCTTCGACCAGCTCAATCAAAGCATAAGCCAACTGGCAACTCCGATATCGCGAAAACATGCCGATAAATGAAACTCTGCTACTCAGTGAGGCAGGTAGGCTGCCAGCAGGAATACCAGCGGCGCGTTCCAGTTGATGGCAACCTCGTTGCAGGCGTATGCCCCCGTCTCATCCACGTACATTTTCGCTCGCGGCAGGTCGGAGCTCAGCATCTTTTTCATGACGGTGTCTTGACGTCCAGGATTGGGCCCAGCCGCCATCAAGCCCGGCCAAGGCAGGTGCAGCGCATCTGCCGCGCTTGGTCGATGGTGAGGATGGCGAACCGAATTGTCTCCCACCTGGGTTACCCAGGAAAGAGAGAACGTGTTCCTGCCGAGCAAGTAATGCAGATTCTCCAGCGCGGTTTCAACATAGCGCCGATTCGGCCGAAAGCGATCCGCAATCAACAACTGCATACTGTAGTTTGCGACAACACTGTTGGATCCCCAGATGTAATCTCGAGACGTCAACGTGATGCGATACGCGTGATGGCCGGCGCGCGCGGCGATCTGATCGGCGGCATTGAGCGAGCGTTCACGAATGGCATTCGACGCCTCAGCATCGTTCCCGTTTCCCAGCACGTAGGTCCATAAGGCCAGGGGCGCAACCATAGACCACGATTGTGGGCCCGCGGGACGAATCGTGTCCAGGAATTCGCGGTAGTGTTCCAGAAAGTAACGCGAATACACATCATTCCCGGTCGTGCGAAATAACTCAGCCGCCGCCCAAAGCCGTTCGTCTCTGCAATCGTGGTCGCCATAGTCTCCGGTCGTGATGCCGGATGGATTCCGGAACAGGACATCAGGATACCGGTCCAGCCATTTCCATGCGTCTTCCGCCGCATGGAGGCAGCGCTGAGCGAACCGAGGGTCGATAGGCCGGTACGCGCGAGCTGCGATTGCCATCACGGCGGCAAAATCTCCCGTCGCGCACGAACTCTTGAACGGCATCTCTCCCGTGCCGATGACATAGCTCACGAGCGTATCCTTGTCCGGCATAATAAACGCGCAGAAATGCGTGCTGGTTTGCTTCTGCCACACACCTCCATCACTGTCTTGCATGCTGAGCATCCAATCGAGATTCCATCGAATCTCATTCAAAATATCCGGCGTGCTGTTCCCGGATTCCGGCAGGTTCAGCGACATGTTTTTCAACCGATCGCCGTATAGCTCCCAGGTCCACAGCAAGGTGCCAGTTGAGATTCCCGAATTCACTACGTACCGCCCATAATCTCCCGCGTCGTGCCATCCGTGCGAGGACGCATGCGAGCCCTCTTTGCCTGATGAGGGATGAAACGCACCCTCCGAGTGACAGGCCGGGTGTTTATAGGCCGGAAACTCCGGTCCTAGGTCGACAGCCGTGCCACACCGCTGCCCGTAGTACGATCGCATCGCGAGATAGTAAACCCGCGTGAATAGATCGTGGCGGATAGCGAAATTCCAGCTCTTTCCAACCCCGGGGATCTCCAGATAAAAGTTTCCGCTTTCCGACAGGCCCGTGAAATCGGCGGCTTCGACGTTGTCCGCTGAATCCGGGTCGAAGGTCGCTGCCTGCAAATCGCCCCTGAACGCTACGGAACCATCCTTCGCACGGCGAACCAGGAACGTCTGGACCGGCGCTTGTCCCGCCCTCTCTTCGTGCACTACGAACGCCCGCTTCGGCGCATCCGGCAAGTATCCTACCTGGTCGACCTTAATTTCCAGGGTTGGAGCAGCGGCCCAAACGCGGATCGCGGATACGCAGAGAAGGGATCTTAATAATAGAGGGCGGTTGCGCATCGATAACCTCGCTACTGTTCCACCGCTCCCAATCGATGCAGTCGATTCTACCGCCAAATCTTGAGCTGTTCAGCGTTACGGAAATTGCCCAAGATGCCGGACACGAGCGCGGCCATCAACAATCAGACGAAGCCGCACGCGGATGATTCGTGTATCGTGGAGAGCACGATGCAGAGATTAGTGGGAAAGAACGTGCTCATCACCGGAGCATCCTCGGGAATCGGCGAGGCGATCGCAATCCGGTTCGCTCAGGAAGGCGCAAACATTGCCATCAACTACAACAGTGGCGAGAGTCGTGCTGAAGCGGTGCGGGCCAAACTGCAGAAGGCCGGTGGGGATGTCAAGCGTCCGAGCAAACATTTAACGGTTCAGGCGGATGTAGCGCAGGAAGATCAGGTGATCAGTATGTTCGTCAGGGTCATCGACGCACTAGGTTCTCTCGACATACTGGTCAACAACTCCGGTATTCAAAAAGCCGTACCGAGTCATGAACTAGAGATGACGGATTTCGACCGGATACTCGGCGTCAATCTTCGAGGCGCATTCCTCTGTTCCCGCGAGGCCATCCGGCACTTTTTGTCTCGCGGCAGGGGAGGAGTAATCGTTAATAACTCTAGCGTGCACGAGATCATCCCCAAACCGAAATACGTCCCATATTCAATCAGCAAAGGAGGTCTGGAGAACCTTACGAGAACGCTTGCGCTCGAGTATGCCGATAAAGGAATCCGCGTGAATTCCGTGGGGCCGGGCGCCATCGTCACGCCTATCAACAAGGCCTGGATCAACGATGCGAAGGCACGCCGGGAGGTGGAAAGCCACATTCCGATGGGCCGCGCGGGAACGTCTGAGGAGATTGCAGCCGTGTTCGCTTTTCTGGCATCCGACGATGCTTCCTACATCACTGGACAGACCCTGTTTGCTTGCGGCGGCTTGACGTTGTACCCTGAATTCCGCGTCGCGTGGTCTTCGGGCGAATGAGCGAAGATAAGCGACTCAAAAGAGTTGCCAGGCAATTAGCTCGGAAGCGCTGGGAGAATTTCCGACCACCTTAGCGTGAAACAGCGCCTCGAGGTTCCGATTTTGCCAATTCCCACCGATTTTTCGAAGAGCATCGTCGAGACGGCTGGAATCGACGAGGAAGCGCCCGGCAGCTTCGGTACCAAATTGCGTTAGTCCGCCGGCAATCACCATTAGTTTGCCGGAAGGGGAATTTTTCAGTCTACAAACGAGGAAGTAATCTTCAGAAGCAGTACCGTTATCTTCTTTGGAGGGAATACTCCACAATCGAGCTGGATCGGCCGAATCCAGAACTGCCGGTGCACCCTGCGCGTCATAACCAAAATGAAGACGAAATTTCTGGCTTAACTCCATAGTCCAACGGTTTGTAAAAGCACCGATCAAGGCCGAAGGCGCCTCGCGAAAGTCCGCAAATTCTACATTGTTCGCGGATCGCAGACGCACATCTCTTGAATGTTTACCCAGCAGATCCGAAATGCTTGTGGCCACAACAGTGTCTCCATAGCCCACGTATTGATCAAACACCGGAACCATATCCGACCCGTCAAGCTCGTTCGGAAGCAGATGAAGCGGCCGTTGCATAGGAACCGGGGTAGGTCCCAATCTCTGGTCATTCAGGCGAGTCGCACGCGATGAGGGATGGTAAACCAGTGGGTGCGCGATCGCGATGAGCACTGGGTATGGCGATTGCCACAACGGAGCCCAGAATTCGTCAAATGGATTCGTGCGAACCAATCTGGCTGGCAACAAAATCGAGATTGCTGCGATCAGAGCCAGCCCAGCAATTCCCAAAATCCAAGCTCGATGGGATCTCTTGAGATCAGTTTCTTGGAACGGGGCTGGGGTCAACTGCGCTGGCGAGCTTGCCGCCATTTGCGGATGTACAAAGACCGGGACGTAGGACCCGGGAATCAATTCGATTCGAATCGTCTCCTGCATGCCTTCGGAGCTGGAGTAGTACTGGGCAAGCCGCTTGCGGACTTCACGGGCGCCACCGCGGACGATGGTATCGTCTCCCGAATCCCAGGACACCGGGCGGTCGAAAACCTCTGTAGCAAGCGTTCGCTCCTTCAGGCTATCAGCGTTTCCGTCCAACACTGCCTGGACGACATAGCTTAAGAAACGATGGCAACGCTTGCTGCTTTTGAAAGGAGCGCTGGTGAGGACTCGTTCGAGGTGAGAACGAATGTCGTCCGCGGGGATCTCTTCAATCGTCGTTCGCGAGAACCCGCGCTCTTTCACGGGATGTCACCCCGTGACAACTATATCAACAACCAGTCGCCGCGCTTCGTTGCTGAGGACGTAGCTATTCAGCTTCAACAAATTTCACCGTGCATCACCGTAGATCCCTTGCCCCAGCAAGCGGTCTGGCCTGATGATTGCGCCAGAATTGCTCGGGGGTGGTCTACGTCTGGTCAGCCGCCCGGTCACTCGCGCATGAGTGAATTCGCATTCGCCGGGATGCGTGACGGACCTGGAACGCGCTCCCGATCACAGATAAGGGAGTACACGCCATGATCGAGCGCGTTTGCTGGAGTGCAGCCTTGATGCTGCTGGTTAGTATCTGCCTTCTAAGCCAAACACCCACAGGAACAGTTCAAGGTGTTGTGTCGGACGAGTCGGGAGGCGTGGTTTCGGGCGCAAAGGTAACCGTAACCAACACAGGCACGAACGAAGCGAAAGAACTGACGACTGACTCCGCAGGGCGCTATGTCGTGCCATTTCTCACCCCTGGTACATATACAGTATCGATTGAGGCGAAAGGCTTCAGCTCGGCTAAAGAGGATAACGTCAAGATCGATGTTTCGCAGAACCGTTCGGTCAATTTCTCGCTGAAGGTTGGCGCGGTCTCTGAACAGGTCGAAGTCCAAGCCTCAGCGACACCACTGGACACCGATACGGCAACGACGGGAGAAGTGATTGATACGAAAAAAGTGGTTGACCTGCCCTTGAACGGTCGCAATCCCTTCAGTCTGGCAACGTTGGTTCCCGGCGTAAACAATGTTGGCGGCGCATCGACGCCTCATATTGGGGGTTCACGCAATGCGGTGAATGAAGAGGAACTCGACGGGATGACAAACATCCTTCCGGAGAACAATGTCGGCAACAATGTCTCCGCCTACACACCCATCGTCGACTCAGTCCAGGAGTTCAGCGTGCAGACGAACTCGCTTTCGGCGGAGTACGGCCGGTTTGGCGGTGGCGTCATCAACCTTGTGACGAAGTCGGGCACTAACAATTGGCACGGGGGACTCTTCGAATTCTCGCGCAACTCCGTCTTGAACGCGAACGACTTTTTTGCCAACCGGGCCGGTCAGGCCAAACCTTCTGCGAACGAACGGCAATATGGGGGCACGCTGGGCGGTCCGATCGATATTCCGCATGTGTACGATGGCCACAACCGGTCGTTCTTTTTCTTTGGGTTCCAGGGGGATAATGCCAGCACCGCAGCGAGCGAGACTGATACGGTCCCGACTGTGGCATTTCGTAATGGCGATTTCTCAGCCCTAGGTACCACGATCTACGACCCGCTCACGGTCCACCTTGACCCCACAACGGGCAATTACGTCCGGGATGCTTTTGCGGGCAACATGATCGCGTCCACCCGCTTCGATCCGGTTGCCGTCAAGGCACTGAGCTACTTCCCATTACCGAACGCGGGCCCGCCGGGTGCCCAAACCAACAACTTCTTCGCCGCTGGAAACACCCCAAGTAATAACTATCAATGGGATAGCCGAATCGATCACAACTTCACTGACAATTGGCACACATTCTTTCGGTTGTCTCATAGCTGGGGCGAAAGCACTCCATTCTTCGACTATGGCAGTAGCAATCCGGCATCCAAGGTTGGAAGCGGATTCGTCACGTACGGGGCATGGAGCGCCTCATTGGACAACACGATTACGATTAATCCAACGCTGGTAGCCAATATTCGATACGGCTTCGCGCGCTCCTACGTAACGGACAAGCCGCTCGGGGCAGGCTTTGATCTCACGTCTCTCGGGTTGCCGCAATCTCTTCAGACTCTCGCGAGCGAACGAGTCTCGGAATTTCCACAATTCTCGTTTTCAAACGGTGCTGGATTGGGGAATAACGGATACGTCGCTCTCATTGAGAACCCCTTGGCCCACGACGTCACCGCCAGCCTAACGAAGATAACAAACCACCACACCATAAAGTTCGGAGGGGAATGGCGCAAGATGTTCATCAACTTCTCGCAGTATGGCTATCCCTCCGGTCAGTTCAGTTTTGACCAATCCTGGACCCAACAGGTCCTCAGCAAAGCCAATGGCACCGGTAGTCCGTACGCGTCTTTTCTGCTGGGCCTTCCGAACGGCGGTCAGGTAACAGAAGAACCCACGGCCGCGGATGCCAGCTCCTATGCAGCCCTGTACGTTCAGGACGACTGGAAGGTAAGCCACAAACTTACTTTGAACCTCGGCTTGCGCTGGGATGTGGATATTCCCCGAACCGAGCGGTACAATCGGCTCTCTTACTGGGATCCAAGCCTTCCCTCACCCCTGCAGGGACAAGTGCCGGCGAACGCCTGCCTCTACTGCGGCGACCTGATGGGTCAAATGGTCTTCGTCGGTACCCCTGCCAGTAAGTACGGCAGGAATCAAGGGCCTACTCAGTGGAAGGACTTCGGCCCACGATTTGGTTTTGCCTATAACCCAATCAGTAAGATGGTCCTTCGCGGAGGCTTCGGTATCTCCTACGCTCCTTCTGCTCTTCAGGCCGCAGGCACTACCGGCGCTCCGGGCGTGCAAGGGTTCGGCGCCACCACTCAAGTCCAGTCCAGCTTCACCAACCAGCAGACGATTAACGCCACGCTGGGCAACCCGTTCCCACAAGGCTATGACTTGCCTGCGGGCGCTGCCGGCGGGCCTCTGACGCAGATAGGTCTCGGGATTGGGGAATCCTTTTTCGACTCCTATCGCAACCCGTATTCGATCGAATGGAATTTCAATGTCCAGAGTCAGTTGCCAGGCCAGATGACGCTCGAAGTGGGATATATCGCTAACCGGGGTCTTTTCCTGGTAAATGGCGAAGTAGGTACGCCGTACTCGCAGGTGAATCCGATCTACGCATCGCTGGGCAATCAACTTTTGGCGCAGGTGCCAAATCCGTTCTACGGCATCATCACCACTCCGGGATCTCCGCTAAGCCAGCCGACGGTTTCGTACAACCGGCTGCTCGCGCCGTACCCCCAGTATTCGGGCGTATCAAGTTTCCGTAAACCGACGGCGGACTCCTCCTATAACGGCGTGATCGTTCGCATCGACAAACGCTTTTCTAACGGACTGACTTTCCTGGAATCCTTCACCGGCGGCAAGGGCGTGGATAACTCCGCCGCCGCAGTTGGGTATCTTGGGCCGATTAGCGGAACGTACGCCAACCAATATAACGGCCACTTGGAGTGGGCGGTATCACCGCAGGACATTTCCCGGAGTTCGGTGACTAGCTTTGTCTACGATCTTCCTTTCGGCAAGGGTCAGAAGTTCGTCAATTCCGCTCCGCACTTCGCCAATTTGATGATCTCCGGCTGGCAAGTCAACGGGATTCTCACTTTCCAGACTGGCACTCCTATCGTCATGAGTGGCGCTTTCAATCAGACGGGCCTCCTCACCCAAGCCCAGCGGCCAGATAACAACGGCCACAGCGCCGCGCTCAGCAATCCAACTATCTACGAATGGTTCAACACGTCGGTTTTCTACCAGCCGCCTCCGTTCACGATCGGCAATACCAGCCGCACTTTACCTGACGTGCGCAATCCCGGTGAGGCCGACGCCGACCTCTCTCTTTTCAAGAACAACTATTTCGGAAAGGAAAATCGGTACGATCTGCAGTTCCGCATTGAGGCATTTAATGCTCTCAACCACCCAAAATTCGGCGGGCCTAATACGAGCCTTCAGGCTGGCAGCGCTTTCGGAACCATCACTTCCCTGGCGATTCCATCGCGTGTAGTGCAGCTAGCGGCAAAATTTAATTTCTAAGTCCGTAATCAAGTCGCGGTCGAGATGCGCAATCTCATTATTGGAAGCGGTCTTTTCTTCCTTCTAAGTAGCTGGACGTTATGCGGTAAGACTGTAGTGTTCTGGCAGGAAGGATTCCCGAGCATCGGGAATGCGGCAATCAGCCGGGCCTCGATCGAGCGCGCTCTGAGTGTCGAGAAACCAAGCTTTGCAAATATCGAGAAGCTGAATGAGCCGGGAGCGCTGAAGGGCTCAGATTTGCTGGTTCTGCCGTATGGATCAGCGTTTCCGGCGGAAGGTTGGGCGGCCATTCTCGCTTACATCCGAAATGGCGGAAATCTCCTCGTGATCGGAGGACAGCCGTTTCGTGTGCCAGTTACAAGAGCAGAGGATAAGTTCATTGCCGGGGAGCCGGAGGAGGCCTATGCACGTGAACTTGGGATCCTGCACACGTACGCGGTTCCGCAAAAAGACACCGCGAGCTTCACGTGGAAGCTCGGCTACTCGTTTCTTCCGGCATTAAGCGTTCGGGCGCAACAATTCTTCGTTCTGGAAGGCCGGGCGATTGAGGGCCTGGGTTACATGCTTGACGCGGAGGGGGATAAAGTGGCGGCACCTGTCGTTGTGACTAGTCATACCCAGCCTCTTTCCGGAGAGATGCTGGGATCGCGCTGGGTTTTTCTGGATTTCCAGTCAGAAGACGGCTATTGGGATTCCCAAGATGGTGTAACGCTGATGCGCACTGCGGCGGATTATGCGCGCGAAGGCGCCATTTCGTTCTGGTTGGAGACGCAGTACGCAACTGTCAGGCCGGTTGAGAGCCCGGAAATCGTGGTCCACCTGCGTAATGCTCTGAAGCAGCGGAACGGCACGCCTCCGAGCGGCAAAATCACCGTGGAATTACTCTCCGGCGACAGCGTGCTGGCCAAAATGCAGGTGCCGTGTGCCGGCCATACCGTAAACACGAGCATCGATTTTCAGAAGACGCTCGCGCCTGGGTTTTATAGGATTCGTGGCATATACGAGACGGACGGAAAGCCTCGGGGATTTGCTCAAAACGGTTTTTGGGTGGAGGACGAAACACTTCTCAAGTCCGGCCCGGTACTCGGGGTGCAAGGAGACTTCCTCACGAAAGACGGCAAGCCGTTCTTTCCGCTTGGCACGAATTATTTCACAACCGAAGAGAATGGCTGGGACTTTTCGGGCCCGCGGAACGCCGACGTGTGGGAGAGAGATTTCGCGGAGATGGAGAAGCACGGGGTCTCATTCGTACGGACCGGCGTGTGGGGCGGCCAGATCAAGTTTCTGGACGACACGGAGGGTAGCGTGCCGGAGCGCTTCCTGCGCAATGTGGAGGCATACCTGCTTTGCGCTCGCCAGCACAAGATCGCGGTCAACTTCACATTCTTCGCATTCGATCCGCAAACTACCCTGCGGTTAGGCGGCGACGTCCCAGTCACGTTTTTGCCGGGAACAAATCCCTATCTCGATCCGGTCACCATCCGCGCCGAGCAGAACTACATGTTGTCGATCCTGGATCGCTTCAAGGATGTGCCTTATCTCTCTTGGGACTTGATCAATGAGCCGAGCTTCTCGAGTCCGCGGCACCTGTGGAAGGGAAACACACCGAATGAGGATGGAGCCGAGACACGCGCCTGGCATTCGTGGCTTCGAGAGAAATACGGCGCCATCGCAAATCTGGCAGCGGCCTGGTGTGTCGCGCCCGATCAACTCGTCAGCTTTGATTCAATCCCGCTACCGGGCACGAACGATCTGTCGTTCAACCTGGAAGCTGGCCATGCCGGACAGGAACGGGCTTTGGACTACAACCTCTTCGCGCAGGAAATGTTCAGCAGTTGGGTGAAGACCATGGTTGCGGCAATTCGCTCCACCGGCAGCAGGCAGCTCATAGACGTCGGCCAGGACGAAGGCGGCGTCATGAATCGCGTGCTGAACCAGTTCTATGGCGAAGCCGGCTTGTCGTTCACCACAAACCATACATACCGCCAAAACAGCGCCTTGCTCTGGGACTCGCTTGCGGCGAAGGTTCCGGGGATACCAAATATCGTCGGCGAAACCGGATATCAGCCGATCGTGCTTCCAAACGGCGATTGGCATTTCGACGAAGTGACCGGCGCCTCTCTTATCGAGCGTAAGTGGGCATATGGATTTGCAGGCGGAACGAGCGGCTCTCTGTCGTGGGACTGGGCTCGCGAGATCTACTTCGGAATTAAGCGCAGCGACGGCTCGAGTAAAACCTGGGAAAACATGATGCGCGACATGGGAGAGTTTGCGAAGAATGCCGCTCCGCAGGCGACGTCGCTGATCCAGCCGGAGGTCGCCGCCGTGCTGCCCGAATCGCTTCAGCTTTCCGTGTTCAACCGCATCGCTTTGGATTCGGAACAGAATTGCATCCGAGCCTTGTACGGGTATACGCGATCTCAGGCCTACATAGTCGGCGAGGACCAGATTGATCGGCTCGGTAGCCCGAAGCTGATCATCCTCCCATCGCCGTGGATTCTGAATCAGAAGACTTGGACTGCGCTGGTACAAAAAGTGAATGACGGCGCGACATTACTCGTCTCCGGGCGTTTTGATCAAGACCCGCACTTCCGTGCGACGAACAGAGCCAGCGAGATCGGCATGTCCTACCATCCCGGGCAGCTGTTTACTCGCAATGTCGAGATCGAGTGGCCCGACGGCAAGGCCGAGCTCATCTATTCGGGAGAAAAGACGGACTTCCTGGAGCGTGCGGTTCTGCCGGATGGAAAGAACTTCGTCGAGAAGCAGGTAGGCAGAGGAAAATTTCTATTCGCGGCGCTTCCCTTGGAGTTGAATGAGAATCTTGAAGCGGTCGGCGAGATTTACAGATATGCGCTTAAGGTTGCGGGCGTCAAACCGGTTTACTCGAGCGACGTGAAGAATTCCGGAATCCTGATTTGCCCGACGCAATTTCCTCACGCAACGTTATATGTGCTGACCTCAGAAACTGATCAGACGCGGCTCTCGTTCCGTGACGAACGCAGCGGGAAGCAGTTTTCCAGCGACCTGCAACCTGGCCGCGCCGCTTTGTTACTCGTAGGAGATAACGGCAATACGCTCGCGTCTTATAACTGGAAATGAAAGAACACTTCTCCGTTTCGTGACATTCGCGGTATGGACACTACTGAGCTTCACAACCGTGAATGCGCAAACGGCCACGCAGGTTTACGGTCCCTATAACATTGAGTCGATAGAAAAGGTTCTCACGGAAAGTCCCGCGTGATACGGCTGTTTTCAAGTCCCGATTAGTCGCAGCAATGACGCGAACGTCAACGTGGATCGTTTGAGTCCCCCCAACACGCTCGAACTCGCGCTCCTATAGCACTCTTAACAACGCGACCTGAGTGTCAGGCAAGAGCTCGCCGACCTCATCCAGAAAAATCGTTCCGTCCTCAGCAAGCTCAAAGCGCCCGAGCCTGCGCTGTGTCGCTCCGGTGAAGGCGCCCCTCTCATGGCCGAATAATTCAAAGGGAATCAGCGACGGCGCAAGCGTGGCACAGTTTACACTCACAAAGGCGTATCCAGACCTCCTGGACCGTTTATGAATGGCGCGAGCGATGAGTTCTTTACCCGTGCCAGTCTCTCCCGTTATCAGAACAGTTGAGTCGGTGGGAGAGACTTTAGCGATGCGAGAGAGAACGCCGTTCAGCGATTTCGATGTGCCGACTTCCATGGTCGAGAATGTCGGATGAGTAAGATCACGGAAAAAACGCTCCACCATATTGAGCCAGGAACGGCTGATGGGAGTGAAATAGACATGGAAGCGGCGGTGGCGAGCCAGCCACTTTTGCACCTTGGGGTGTTTGTGGGCGGAGTAGTTATCGGCGATGAGGTAAATTTCCTTGCCGCGAGGTGTGACCTGATCAATCACGCGCAGGAATTTTAACCATTCCTGATGGCGGTGCCGGTCGTCGCACATACTGATGACGGTTCCGTCGAGCGTGTTCATCGCTGCAAACAGGGTTGCCGTCCCGTTGCGCTTGTAGTCGTGGGTCATGGTTCCGCAGCGTCCCTTTTTCAGGGGAAGACCGGGTTGTGTACAGTCCAGAGCCTGAATCTGACTCTTCTCGTCGGCCGAGAGTACGATGGCGTGTTCTGGCGGCTTGAGATAAAGCCCGATGATGGCCTCCAGTTTCTCTGCAAACTCGGGATCGTTGCTGACTTTGAACGTCCGCGCCAAGTGGGGCTTCAGACCGTGCTTCTGCCAGATCCGCCGCACGCTCTTCTCGCTCAGACCCACCGCCGCCGCCATCGCTCGGGTGCTCCAGTGCGTCGCCTTGTCGGGATTCTCCTGCATGGTCTTGTGGATCACTTCCGGCACCTTGGCCGGCGTGATGATAGGCGTTCTTCTGGGCCCGCGCGGCGTCTTTATCCAAAACCGCCAAACCGCCATCCAGAAAACGGTCCCGCCACCATCTCGCGGCGCGAGGGCTCGCCAATCTGAAGTTGACTTGCGTAATCTCGTCGCCGTAAGCTAAGAATTCTTGGCATGGGGCGCAAGGCGCACAAGAACGATTCGTTGCCCGGCTCGCTGGACATGTTGATTCTGCGGACGCTGTCGCTGCGCGACCTCCACGGATACGGCATAGTCCAGTCCATTCAACAATCGTCCGACAACGAGCTCCTCGTCGAGGAGGGCTCGCTGTACCCCGCTCTCCAGCGGCTGGAGCTAAACGGCTGGATCGAGGGTGTCTGGGGCGTGACGTCGAACAATCGGCGGGCGAGGATCTACAAGATCACGGCGGCTGGCCGCAAACAGCTGGCGGTTGAAACCCGGAAGTACGCGAAACTCACACTCGCGATCGCCCGTGTGATGGGAGCGGAGTGACGGACGTGTTACGACGGCTGAGGTATTGGATAGAAAGCGCCAGGCGCAGCGAGGCGCTGCGTGAGGAAATGGAACTCCACCTTGCGGAAAAGGCCGCGGAACTGCAGGCAGACGGCATGACGGCGGAGTGCGCCCGGGCTGAAGCGCGCCGGCGATTCGGGAACGTCGGATTGAAACACGAAGAGTCACGGGAGATTTGGATGACGCGGTTTTGGTCGGAACTTGGCCAGGATATCCGTTATGGCTGTCGCACCATGCTCGGCAACAAGGCATTCAGCGCCTTGGCGGTCTTGTTGCTGGCGCTCGGCATCGGAGCCAATACTGCGATCTACAGCTTGATGGAATCGATTCTGTTGCGCTCGCTGCCGGTGGCCGATCCCGAGTCGCTGGTGGTCTTGAATTGGCATAGCCGGCCGCCCTACAACGCCAGCAAGCAATGGGTCCATGTCATGCACGGGGTGCAAGGCATTGCCTGGCCGGGCGACAAAGGCGCCATGGTCAGCGGGATGTTCCCGTACGGCGCGTTCGAGACGTTTCGCGCGGAGAATTCCGTCTTTTCCACGCTCTTCGGATACTTCAACGGACAAAAACATAACCTGGCCGTCCGCGGGCAGGCCGCGAGCGCGGGCGTGGAGTACGTCACCGGCGAGTATTTTCGCGGCCTTGAAGTGTCGCCGGCCGCGGGACGTCCGATCGACTCCGAAGACGACCGTCCAGGCGCAGCGCCGGTCGCCGTGATCAGTTTTGCGATAAGCCAAAATCGCTTTGGAGGACCGCCGAATGCGATTGGACAGTCGATTCTCGTTGATAACATTCCCTTCACGGTGATCGGCGTCGCGCCGCCGGAATTCTTCGGAGTAGACCCTGCGGCAGCGCCGGACCTCTACCTTCCGTTGCACACGAATGTGCTGGTAGACGGCGCCAGAGCGGCTCGTATGTATCGCGACGAAAACTTCTACTGGATCGAAATGATGGGCCGCCTGCGTCCCGGTGTCAGCATGACCCAGGCACAGGCGGCGCTGGCTCCTCGCTTCCATCAATGGGTTGCCGCCACGGCGACGACGGACGGTGAGCGCGCCAACCTTCCCGCGTTGACGCTGAATCCAGGCGCCGCCGGTTTGGGTAGCTTGCGCCGCAGGTATTCCAAGCCTCTGTACGTGCTCCTGATGATGGTGGCATTGATCCTGGCGATCGTGTGCGCGAACATCGCCAATCTGCTGCTGGCAAGGGCCGCCGCGCGACGCTCCGAAATGGCTGTCCGGCTCAGCCTGGGAGCGGGACGGTTCCGCATCGTGCGGCAGCTGCTTACCGAAAGCGTGATGCTGGCGTCGCTCGGCGGAACATTAGGGGTCGTGTTTGCGATCTGGGGCGTGCGATCACTGACGTTTCTGCTCTCTCACGGGCAGGAGAACTTTACGCTGCACGCGGAATTGAACTGGAACGTGCTGGGCGTGACGGCGGCGCTCTCAGTTATTTGCGGCCTGTTATTTGGCCTCGCTCCAGCGATTCAGGCGACGCGTCCGGACGTCATGCCCGCGCTAAAGAATGGCCGCGGGGGCGGACCGCGCCGCCGCGCGCAGCAGGTTCTGGTGGTCGCCCAAATCGCTTTCTCTTTTCTCCTCCTGGTCGCCGCGGGTCTGTTTGTCCGGACACTCGACAAGCTGCACTCCGTCCAACTGGGATACGCCCGCGAGAACATTCTTCTGTTCTCGTTGAATGCGCGCCAGGCCGGGCATCGCGACCCGGAGATCGCCACGTTTTACGAGAACCTGCGCAACCGCTTCGAATCGATCCCCGGAGTGCGCAGCGCGACGCTTTCGCAATCCTCGATCGTCAACGCCGGCCATGCCGGGAAGACCTACAGGGGGACAATCAAGATCGGCGCTGTTACCATCCCAGGCGCAGGCGTCATGGTCGTCGGACCGCGTTTCCTCACGACGATGCAGATTCCGATCCTGGCCGGGCGTGAGATTGACGATCGCGACCAAGCGGGCTCCACGCCGGTTACAGTCATCAGCGAGCGGCTGGCGCGGACTTATTTCGGGAACGAGAATCCGGTGGGCCGGCGCATCACTTTCGTGGACGAAAACCGCGATCTCGAAATCGTCGGCGTGGCGGCTAACGTGCGGTACGGCGGTCTGAAAGAGGACGGGAGTCCAATGACCATGTTCGTAGCGGTCAGGCAGACTTCTCCGGACGGAGTGACCTACGCGTTGCGGACTGTGGGTGATCCGCTCAGGTATGTCAAGAGTGTGCATGAGATCGTGCGGGAGGCAGATTCACGCATACCCATCACAAACGTTATCACGCAGGCCGCGGAAATCGATCGGACGATTAGCCAGGAAGTCACGTTTGCGAAACTATGCACGGGTTTCGCGATTCTCGCTCTCCTGATCGCGTGCGTGGGACTCTACGGGACGATGTCCTACAGCGTCGCGCGGCAGGTCGGCGAGATCGGAGTTCGTATGGCGCTGGGCGCGCAACGCGGCGCCGTGGTATGGATGGTTCTGCGCCGCGTTCTACTACTGGCGGCAGTGGGACTCGCGATCAGCGTGCCTGTCGCGTTCAGCGCGTCCCGGCTTGTCAAATCGTTTCTGTTCGAGACCCAGCCCAACGATCCGGGAACCCTGGTGCTGGCCGGTGTCGTCCTCCTAAGTGCCGCGATTCTCGCCGGCTATGCGCCGGCAAGGCGGGCGTCCCGAATTGATCCCGTGGCGGCTCTGCGGCAGGAGTAAGACATGGTCCGCCATATCGCAACGAAGGATAAAAATGTTCCGGGTCCGCGTACGTGAGTCACGGTAGCCGCTCTGCCGACCTATTGCTGGCGCATATTGGCAGCAGCTATTGATAAAACCGGAGCCTCGAACATGAAGCCTAATGAACCCAGCCGCACAGCCCTGATAATCGCCCGACAACGAGCTGCTCATCAGGTGCTCGATCATGGCTCAATCCTCTATGACCCATTTGCTATGAAGATTCTGCGTGAAGACGAAAAGGACGTGCTTCAATTTGCGAACGAACACCCGTTGGCCAGCATCGGACGTCTGTTCACCACCGCGCGAAGCCGGATTGCGGAAGATGCTCTGGCAAGAGCTGTCGAAAGAGGGGTTCGGCAGATCGTCATCCTTGGCGCCGGACTCGACACTTTCGCTCTCCGGAATCCTCATGGCGCACGACAGATCCGCATCTATGAGGTGGACCACCCCGCGACGCAGGCATGGAAACGCCAGCGCTTGGCTGAAGCTCAAATCGCGCTTCCGCCATGGCTTATTCTCGTGCCAGTCGATTTCGAGCGGGATGATGTGGGAGAGAAGCTCGTCGCCGCAGGCTTTCAGCAGAACTCGCCCGCGTTTTTCACTTGGCTCGGGGTTGTGCCATACCTGACACAGGACGCTATCGGCCGCACTCTGGAATACATATCGTCAATCCAGAACTCGGAAGTGGTGTTCGACTACATGGAACCTCCCGAGGCATTCTCCGAAGAGCTCAGGCAATTAGAAAAGCAGCGGACCGAACAACTTAAGAAAATTGACGAACGTTCGGTCAGCCGTTTCGAGCCGGCTGGCATTGCAGCGATTCTTCGCTCGCACGGATTTTGTGCCATCGAAGACATCAATTTCCAGGAGATCGTGTCCAGGTTCGGCCGCGCCGTTCAAGGACTCGCGCCCGGACACGCTGGTCTTCATGTCGTCCACGCTAAGCACTAAAATTGAACGCGGTTTTTCCGCCGATTTTTTGGAGGGAATCAGTTCGCCGATGGCTTCTCAACGTGATCAATGACAATGGTCTCGACGGGTCCCTGAGACGGCTTTAGCTTCAGACCGATTCCCTGCAGGGAAGTCAAGATACAAGATATGATGTCCGGCTGCGCATCGTCCGTAGCGTATTCAATTCTAAAATCGAAAAAGCCCTTCAGCCCGGTTTGATCAAACACGGGTTTCTTCAGGTACTGACTGAGTCGCTGTGCCAGCACCGGCATGGAAATATTCTTGCCGGTCAGACCGTCACCGTTTATTCCTGCGCCCTGCAGACTCCCAACCCACTCGAACTCGCCTTTGTCTTTGACCTCCTTTAGCTTGAGTGCCCCCTTACCCAAGGTCAGAAGGTAGACCGGACCTTGCCGGGTTTCACGGTGAAATTGTAACTGAAATCGATCAATCAGCAGCGCTTGCAGCATCTCGCGTTGTTCTTGATTGAGTGGAGCTTTGGGCGTTGACGGATTTGCCTTGCTCGATTTGAAGGTTGACGGTGGCCGAGCCTCAATGTCATAGCGGTACTGGTGGTCACGCATCCAGGCTGGACCTCCGGAAACCTGAAACCACTGAACATCGAAGACGTATTCAATCAACATTTGCAGCGTTGAATTTCCAATCACCACTCTGCCGCCCGGATAGACGAGGCAGCCAATCATCCCCCTAAATGATCCCGACGGCTTTACGGAAGCTACTTCGAATTCGGCACGCTGCTGCGCAGGGATTTTCGCTTCTGTGATTTCGCAGGCAAAACCAGAACTGAAAGAAGGAATAGATACGCGATCATAAACCCCAGTTATTCATAATCCATTCCTTGATCCCCCTCCCACGGTTCGCCTCTCTCGGCCGTTTTCACAATGCCACATGCGCGGCATGCGGGTTAAGCACATTGGGAGTACTTGTCCGTGGAGACAACACGTCCGGGCCACGCCCTGGCAGTCGGCTTTCCGGCATAACCGACGCTATTTTTGCCCTCGCATCGAGGGGGTGCAAGTGATTCCAACCAACAATCCTTCCGGAGTAATGAAACGGCTGACAGTCTGGCCCCACGGTTCGTTTTTGTTCTTTATGAGCATTCGATGTCCTTGCGATTCCAGCTCCCGAGTCGCCTGTTCGACGTTATCAACGTCAAACTCGAGCCAGGCCTGGGGCGCAGGAACTTGGTCGGGCCAGGAATCCTTGCCAAAGCATGACTGTGCGGCTTGTGAAAGCGGCCACAGAGCAAAAGTCTTTGCGCCTTCGAGAGTCTCGGTGTGGAGATAATCGCCGTCCTCTTCTTTGAAGCCAATACCGAGGACCTGGTTGTACAGCTTGCGACTTCCGCTCGCGTCACGGACGATCGGACCAAAGCCCGCGATGAACAGTACTTTGATGTTTCCCATTTCTTCCATGTCATCCACCATTACCATGGTGAATCCGGCATCTACAATCAAGCCGGCCGGCTAAGTCGGACTGATCAGAACCGATCAGGACGGCCGCATTCGCCGTATCTGCAATAGTGGCGGGAACCTTCAGAAAATTGGAAAGCGCGATTTGCGATATCGCCTCATCTTTCGTGATATTGAGTTTCCAGGCCGGGAAGGGGCGTTCCATGATCCCGAGGTCCTTATCCTCAACGAACCGTTCTCGGGTCTCGATGTGAACGCCGCCATGATTCTCCGCAGTCTTCTTCGCGCCTTCGCCGGGCGCGGCAAGATGGTCCTCTACAGCTCGCATGTCGTTGAAGTAGTCGAAAAGGTCTGTGACAAAGTTCTTATCCTCAACAAAGGCTGCGTTGTCGCGCACGATTCCGTCGCCCGTCTCCGCGAAGTTAAGGATAAATCTTCGCTCGAGGACGTATTCGCCGAGCTCACGGTGCTCCTCATGTAAGACCTGCTTCTGGACCGTCAACTCGCGTTTAAGAGCCGCCAGGTCGATGTTTTGGACAGGTTTGCCGGATTCGATGGCGGATTTGCGAACGCTGCTGCGATACGGGATTTCATACGGGTTGACCGCGAGGTTGATGGAACGCAAGCGTGGCGGCGAGGAACGCGAGAGGAGTGATTTTCATTTCGGTTTAGAGTTGGCTGCGCGCTGAAATCTTACACGGGGTGGATGCGCGGCCATGCCAGTTCAAAGCCCTGCTCTTGGAGGAGTTTTTGGAAATCGCGGAGAAGACGCTCGCTGCGGCGAATGGCGCGCGGGGTCTGCTTCGTTTTAACCGCATGCGCGGCGAGCGCGCCGGCGGCCTCGCCGATGTTCCACTCGACCGGATGAAGACGATAGCAGCCGTTGGTGATGTGCGTGGTACCGATATTTTTGCACGCCGGAATGAGATTTTCGACGCGCCGGGGAAGAAGCGCTCCGAGGGGGATTTGGAATGGAACGGAGCTGACATCGATGTAGTTTGTGCCGCCGGCGGAGGGATGAAGGTCGATGCGGTAGCAGCCGATGCCGACAGAATCGGGGAAATTTTCGGCGGATACTTCAGACGCAGCGATCCCGCTTTGCGCGGCGCGCATTTGCGTGCCAACGTGCTGTTCGAGGACGGTAAATTCGGCTTGAATGCGGCGGGATTCGCGGATGTAGGCGCTCTTGGCGAGACCGTCTTCTGTGCCCGTGAGGTCGGGGCGGAGGCGCAGGCCTTTCCAACCCGCTTCGCCGTTCGGGCCGGGCGATTCGGTCTGCATCCAATAAAGCAGGGAGAGGCTGAGCTGTTTGGCGCGGCGGATAAGGTGAGCCTTTTCCTCTGGCGAGGCGGTGACAAGATCGCCCAGCCAGAAATCGTTCTGCGGCCAGTTCACAAGGGTGACGCCGCCGGGATAGCTGCCGGGAAGAAAGTTGGCGGGGTCCGCGATGCGGCGGTAGGCCCAAAGATTCAGACCGCCGCGGGGCGGAGCGTCGATGCGGGGATCGAAATACGCATCACGCGGCGCGAGGGTTTTGGGCTCGCACATGGTCCAGCTCAGGAGTTTGCCGGTCCACGGCGGAGCGAGATGGGGAACGTAGTCTCGCCAGAAATTGTATTCGGCAGGTTTCTCAATGACGTGATTTTCACCGGGCACATATTCGACGGCGAAGCAGAAGGTGAAGGACTGGCTGTTGGTCGGCTGCGCGGTGGCGGATGCGTGCATTTCCCCCGTTTGCGCGTGAGACTCAGCCCCCGTGACGAATTCGGTTTTGGTTAAGGGCAGGAGGTCGCCGAGTTCCGTGGCATCCAGAAAGTAATCGGCGCTGATGGTGCGATTGCGATTGAGGCGTGTGTGATAGACAGTGACGCTGGTAACGCGATCGCCTTGCGTGGTAGCCGATGCAGGCACGTGTTCGAGCAGCACAGTGAGCCGTCCGCTGCCGAGATAAGGCAGAAGCATCGCTTCGAGGACAGCGAGGGAGACGCGAAATTCATGCGTGAGGCGGGAAACCGAGCCATTTCCCGGATTGAGGTTGGGGCGTGCTCGCGCCGCTTCGGTCAGTGGATAGTGATCGCGGTAATACTCGCGGACGGCGGTGCGGTAGTCGCGATAACTGCGGGTTGCGCCGAACTGTTCGATCCATGGATGCTCGTCGGGAGGGACCGCTTGAGCGGTTAACTGGCCGCCGGTCCAATCGGTTTCCTCCGTGAGGACGACGCGCATACCGTTGCGGAGAGCAGCGAGCGCGGCCGCAAAGCCACCGACTCCGCCGCCGATGACCGCGACATCGCCATGCAACTCAGAGGGCCCCGGGGAAGAGCGCGCCGACGATTGTGAGAGCAGGCGCGGGACGGCGAAAAGGGGCGCCATACCGAGGAAGGCGCGCCGAGGCAAAGAAAGCATACTCTCTCCAGTGCATCAGAATGCGAATTTCAGGCCGAACTGAAGATCGCGCGGAGCATTCGCCTGAGAGGTGATTTGTCCAAAGGTTTGCGAGCCCACGGTGCCGTTGGGAGCGGCCAGCTGGACGGTGTTGGTGAGATTGTAGACTTCAAAACGGAATTGAGCGGTGACACGGTGTTCCGTGACGTTGAAGCCGAAGTTCTTAACAACGACGGAATCGACGTTGCGGGTCCAATCGGTGCGCACATCCGAGAGAACCGGCCCGACGTTGCCGAAGGTGAACGCAGGCGCGTTTGAAAACACGCTGGTGTTAAACCACTGCGCGATGTCGGGGTTGGCGATCGCCGCGGGCTGTCCGGTAGTGATCGAAGGACGGCTGATCGAGACGGGCTGACCGCTTTGGAGATTTACGATGGCATCGAGATCCCAATCGCCGAGGAACCAATTAACAAAACGGTTCAGGTTTTTGCCGTATGCGCGGTCATGCCCGAAGGGAACAGAATAGACGAAATTGAAGCGGAATTGATTGGGAGAGTCGAACGAGGAGAGGCCACGTTCAGCGGCGAGATTGTAGACATCGAGCGGCGTGCGGACGTCGTCGATGGCTTTGGACCGTGTGTAGGAGGTGAGAAACGTGAAGGTGCGGGACAGCCGCTTCTCGGCTTGAATCGTCGCGGCTTGATAAGAGGAATCGCCGGACGGTTCGAAGACTTGATTCACGCTGGTGTATTGAGGAAACGGCTGGAGCGCCTGGCGGCGGGAGATGGTCGCGCCGGCAAGCGCGCCCGTAGTGATAACACCGAAGAATGGATTCGGGACCAGATCATTCAAGTGCGAGCCTAAGGCCAGATATTGATCAGGAAGCTGGTCTATATTAAACGCAATCGAGGTGCTGATGTCGCTCGAGCCGCCTACAGCGAGAAGGCGCGTGCCTTTGTTGCCCCAATAGTGGGCATTGATGACGATTCCCCAAGGGACTTCGCGCTGGATTTCGAAACTCCAGGATTGGGCGTAAGAGTTGTGGAAGGGATGGAGCGGCGCAGTAATGCTCGAGCCGATGTTGGCAAGGGGGCTGCGATCGTTGGCGGCGGGCTGAATCGGGTTTGTCGAGGGAAACGGATTGCTGAGAGTGTCGGCGGGCGTGATGCCATCGACGGTAGCGACCATGGTGGTGGTACGGACCGCCTCTAGCGCACCATCGCCATTGCCTTGTACGACGCGCGGCAGGTAAAAGATGCCGTAGCCGCCGCGGATGACTGTTTTGGTATCGACGCTATAGGCGAATCCGAAGCGCGGGGCGAAGTTGCGCCAGTCGGTCGACGAGGTCGCCGCCGGGTTGCCGCCGCCGATCCAGGTGAGGTCGCCGTTGAGGTTTGGCAAGCCTGCGGCCGGGCCGAGCGAGTTTGGGGCGCCGGGGCTGAAATAAGCGAGGCGATTGTATTTTTCCTTGGTCCCGATACTGACGTCCCAGCGCAGACCCAGGTTAATGGTGAGGCGGTTGGTGACCTTCCAGTCATCCTGAGCGAATGCGGCGTAGTAAGAGCCCTGGGTGGAAATTGGCTGAATCTGTATGACAGAGCCGCTGCTGGCATCTCCGAGCAGGAAGGAAGCAAAGCCGTAGCCCCCGGTGGCGCTTGCCTGCACGGGATTGGGGCCTTGAGTAAAGGTGCGGCTGAAAGAAAAGTTACCCGAGGGCGCGTTATTTGCTCCTTCATTGAAATGGAGTAAGCGCCAGTCAGCACCGAATTTGAAGCTGTGCTTGCGCCACTGGTAGCTTACGCTGCCGAGGGTGCTGAAGACGTTGCGAGGTTGATATTGAGCGACAGTATCAGACGTATTGGAGGTGCCCGTGATATCGCTGATGGTGAAAATCGGAAACTGCGGATAAACCTGCTGGACGTACGAAGCAGGAAGATTCAGGCTGGACAGATTGAAACCTTGGGAAGCGCCAAACTGAGCGGCGAGCGCGCGCGTGAAAGAGAAATTGATCTCGGCGACAGTACGGGGCGAGAAGACGTGGGTCAGGTCGGCCACGGCCTGAGTATACGTGTCGGTGGTGTTGCGGCCGCCTCCGATGGGCAGCGGCATGTTTCCTGGAACAGAGCGGACATCCTGCTGGCGCGAGAAGCGCACGAACATGCGGGTATTGTCGGTGAAGCCGGCGTCTGTGCGCAGGTCGTATTTATTGCCGTTGGTGATTGAGTTAGCCGAATAGATGTAGTTGTTCTGATTTGTGGCCGTCCCGGCTGTGTTGGGCTGGGGATAAAGGTTGACGGTCGCGAGCGCTACGGCATTCTGCCGGGCGATGGGGATTATATTGCCCGTGAAGGGAGTGCGCTGACGCGTGCCGTTCGCAAGCGTGACAACCGTGGTCGGATCGTAAATCTGGATGAGCGTACCACTCCCGGTGAAGGTTTGGGAGAAGTTGCCGGCGCGCTGGAGTGGGGTGGGTACTGTATCCACCGAAGTGATGGGATAGCCCTGACGGAGACCTTCGTAATCACCGAATGCGAACCATTTGCCCTTGAGGATGGGGCCGCCGGCGTTGGCGCCGAACTGGTGACGTTGGAAGGACGGATTGGCGATACCGCTGCGATTGTTGAAGAAGCTGTTCGCGTCGAGAATGCTGTGACGCTCGAAATCGTAAACGACGCCGTGAATATCATTGGTGCCTGACTTTGTGACCATATTGACGACGGCTCCAGAGGTGCGTCCGAACTGGGCGTTGTAACTATTAGCCTGAACGGAGAACTCCTGAACCGTATCCACGGGCGGGTCAATCACACCCTTATTGGCATCGGGCGTAGTGTCGGGGGCGCCATCGATGAGAATCTCGTGGGAACCGGAACGGCTGCCGCCTACGTAGAAATCGGACTTGAAGTAGTTGCGGCCCACGTCTTTGCCGCCGCCATTGCCGAAGTTCGAACCGAGTTGTACGCCGGGCGTGAGGGCAACCAGCGCGAAGGGATCGCGGATGTTCAAAGGCAGATTCTCGATGCTTCGCGTGGTGACCACCTGGGCGAGGGTGGCATTTTGGGTATCCAGGCTGGCGGGGGCAGCAGTAACGGTGATTTGTTCGGTAGGAGTACCGGGCTGTAGCGTAACGTCGAGCGAGTAAACCTGATTCACCTGTAGCGTCACGGCACTTTCTTCGAAGCGCTTGAAGCCAGGGACAGAGCAGGCGACCCGGTATTGACCGGGGATTAAAGTCGCGAAGCGGTATTCACCCGCCTCGTTGCTGATCGTGGAGTAACTCACGGCGGTAGCGGTGTTGGTGGCGGTGATCTGTGCTTTGGGAACGACCGCGCCGCTGGAATCGCGGATGGTGCCAGTGAGCTGGGCTTCGAAGGTCTGTGCACGGAGGCCAAGGGAAGGCGTGACGAGGAGCGCCGCGATCCAGAGGAGGAGCGTGGGAGGGCGAGCGCAGAGACGTAGCATGTAGAACCCTTATGGTGAGTCTTGCCGGTTGATCCATGTTGACGGCCAGCCGGTACCGAGGTCAAGTTTTCAGCGGTTTGTTTCGCGCTCAAAATCCGCATCGTTAAAAAGAACTGCCATCGCCGCGCTTCCGGGTGTTCCAGCTGAGGGCGCGCCTGTAGAACTCGGCTGATCGCGCAATGTTGAGGGCTGTAGCTGAAGCCTGCGGACTCCTTGTCCATCTCCACAGCATCGTACAAGCCCAGCCGTCGAATGGGCCCCCGGTGGGCGATACGTTTCAAGTTATTGTCACGGGGCCGCCGAATCAGCCTGTAAGCGTTACGCACACTCCTGGCGGAGATCGTGCTCGAAGGGATTCGCAATCCGATCACCGATTGAGATCCGGCGTTTAGCCATTGAAAGCCGGCTTGGGCGGCCCAAACAGAGAAACGGCGGGCCGCACAAGTAGCTGGTTCTATTCGGTTGTCAAACATCCGGGGCGCACGGAATCGCGAGCCCGAGAGGCGCTTGGCCGTTTTTGCGAAACGAAGCCAAATTCGATCCGCCACCGGCATTTTTCCAAACGAACCCAAACCCGATCGGGCGGCTATTTTGCCAAACGAAGTCCCGGATGAGGTTTTGCGAAACGAACCCATTTCGATTGCGGCTCACTTTACCAAACTAACCGCTCATTAGTTTGCGAAACGAAGCCAAACCGGGATCGCCGGGCGCTATTTTGCCAGGGGAACTGCCAGATAGGCTTTTGCGAAACGAACCCAATTCTAAGCTCTATGCTGTTGTCAGTAGATCAAGCCATCCAGTGACCCGGAGCAAATCGGACAGCCAAGTTATTGAAGTGAATGGGGCGACGATATTTTTTGATTCGTGATTCAGGTTACGGCTCTTTCGGACAGAATTCTTGCACGGGTACAGGGAGCCAAGCCCACGGCCAGGCGTCGTAGTCCTCGCGTTTTCATTCCCAAGTCCTCTTCGCGGTAGTGTGGCATTCGTGTGCCAAAATACATCGGATAATTAAATCGAGCAGTACCAACGTTTCACGGAACTTCGCGGCTGATACGTTTGAAAGTGGTGCAGGGAATCCGGGAGATGGACTATACAGAAGCACCGACGCATGGGCCATTAACTCAGCGTGGATTTGCCAATAGTCGTGCGATCACCCGCGTCATCGCCCACTGCCCTATGGCACGCTTGCGAGATTTATGTTTATTCAAAAACGACGCTCTCGACGTAAGTTCATCCAGCAGGAGTACCGCGAGTTTTGGAGAATGAAAAGGCATTTGCCCTTGCCTGTCCAGCTTCTTCCGTTCTCACTTTAGTGGAATGGTAACGAGTTGGGTATTGCGGCTCGCATAGACGAACGGTTGCAAACTGACCTTCAGCTCGCAACTGCTGTGCTTACCGGGATTTCCTATCTCGGATGTGAAGATGACGAGCCGACTGCCCGGTTTTTTCCAGCGAGCCGAATAAAGTAAGCCGCCGTCACTTGCAACGAATGAAGCCAAACATGAGAAAACAAACTCAAATCCTTGCTTCTGATTCCGCTCAATAACGTTTGCCCTCCCGTAACCATTTATGCCAAACTCAGTCGAGTTCCATTGAACTTGTACGATTTCAACCTGTACCTCGTTAGCACCCGGTAGATTCGCCTGCGGATGAAAGTCGTGCGATGCGGACGCCCTCTCTGGAGGCTGACTAGAACCGGCGTAATCACCGGAGGAAAATCTAAAATTCACCTCGACTTGCGCTTGCGTGGCCACTGCTCTTCCGCCTTTCATTCCGGGGCGAAAACGCCATTTCGAGACCGCCTCGATGGCCTTTTCATCGAGTCCCAGACCCAACGGGCGAATGATGTGAATGTCACGCGGCAGGCCGTTTGCATCGACGATGATCGACAGCAAAACGGTGCCAGAGTGCTTCGCTTTGCGCGCTTCTTCCGAGAACTCGGGTGCTACTTTGGTTATCAGAAGCGGAGCCGAGACATCACCGCCGATGCGGTAAACGCCGCCGCCAGCGCCGCCGCCTGAGCCAGGGCCGAGACCATTCGAGCCCGGTCCCGCCGGAAAGCGCGTCCATCTTGCTTAAGGGATCATCGTAGTTAGGCGCGGTGATCGTCGGGGGTATCGGAAGCCTAAGGTTACCGTCGTTCTCCTTCGTCAGCGCAAGTATGACCTGATCATCCACTCCTTTCCTCTTTAGACCGACAACGGTAGAAAGGGCTAGCTGCAGAGGCGGGTGATTGATCGTGCGGAGAGCCCTATTGATTTGTTGATCAGGTAATGACGACCGGGAAAGTAAGTCCACATCTCGGGACTCCATATAAATCCCTGACGTAGCGTTCACGAAATCAAGAATCACAGAATCGGAAACCCCGTTGCTTTGTAAACGACTAAATACCGACATCAATCCGGCTCGGCCCAGCTTGGCGAAGAAGGATAAAGCCTCGGGACCGAAGCCGTTCTTCAGTGCATAAGCGATAAGCGCTTCGTCAGCAATCGATATCTTCCCGATGAGATCTGCCCGATCACGATAATGAGTCAATGCCGCAACACTAGCTTCGTTGGTCAGCATTGTAAATGGCAGGCACTGGCGCAACAGCGCTGCCCGATTACTTTCCGATCCAACATTTTCTAATAGCGGGACAAGGTCGGCTTCGGTCATCTGGAGACTGATATGCCTCGCTACAAACGCTACCTGAGGAGATGTTAGACCTTGAATGTCGATTTTGAGGAAATCAGCCGCGTTCACCGTGATCGATGGCTTACTACTTAGAATACGATCTTTTGATATATTTGTGGCTGCCGTTCGAGTTAGTTGGATAATGTCTTTCGCCACAAGTGTCTGGACTTGAAAGGTCTGGCTGATCAGATCCAATTGATCCGGCGAAAATCCGGCGTCAAATGCTCGCACGATGGCATCGGTTGAGACGGTCGCTCCTGGGCAGGGCAACATGAGTCTTAATACTTCGGTGGACATTTTCGACCGACGCTCAGCATCCGCGATGGACGTGAGCAATGATTCTGGGTCCGCGATTGTTTGGCAGGACGAGTTTCGGGGCATTACCGCATCGGCCAGCAATGGACGGTCATGCACAATTTTCACGCTCTTGTTTTTGACGTTCTTGTCAATCGTGGCTTCCAACCCGGCCGTACCTTCCATTTCGGCTTTGGCCACAGGTGGATAGATTAAATCGACTTTGCGGATTAGGCTGGCTTCTGCTACGCCGCTGTCGATTCGCACTGGTGTTTCCTGCAGTTTCGATCCCGCAAAGCAGAATGCGGAATTAGCAATCGCAAGGCTGAGACGAAGCAAACAAAAGCAGCCTCTTAGCAAATGACGGCGTGAAGACACTAGCAATGCGCAATCACCTTAAAAAAGCAGAACAAAGGAATTGAAAAAGCACCTGCAGAGTAACATTGGGCAAGAATCGTATACAATCGGACCATAGTAGATAGATGTACTGGTACTCGACGAGGGGCCGCCGTACTAAGAAACTGTTCAGGTTTGAGAAAGCTTATTTTCCAAACGTGGCCCAGGGCCACGCGTCGTAATCTTCGCCGATCGGCTGGCCGGGCGGTGGTTCGACCAGCTTCGGCAATTCGAGTTGATTGGGATCACGCTGGAATTGCGAGATCAGGTCGAGCGCATACTTCAAGTCCGCCTCTGGCTTCGATGCCGTCAGGTAACTTTTCAAGTCGTTCACCTTGTCGGTGGCGATGGCGCGCACCTCGCTCGGAGAAGAAGTATCCAACGCCAATCCCATCAGACGGGTGAGTACAACGTAATCGGTGGCGTGCGCGATCTCGCGATCGAGTCCCGTGCCCTCTTTGGCGCGCCATGTCGCCGCCATCACTCCGTCGATTACTTCGCGCAGGCCGGGATTATCGTGATTCTCGGCGTGATACTGAACCAATCTGGCAGCGCGCTGCGGGTTGAAGATCAAACTCACGGTCATATCGGCAGCGGCCTCGGCAGCCGCGATCGGGTCAAACGTCACTCCGGTTTTCGCCGGAAATGTCTCGGCCGTGCGCGGATAACCGGGCGGCCTCGGCGGAATCAGATTCAGAATGCGCTCGGGAAGCGTCAGAGTCTGCGGATCGATTGTCTCGAGCAGCGCCTTGAGCGCTCGCCGCTGTTCGGCGGCCGGAACCATCTTCGTTACCGGCTGACCGTCTCCGCGAATCGCATAGGTGTATTCATTGCCGCCCAGAACTTTACTCGCGGCCTCCGTCTGATAGCGATGCAGGAAATACAGCGGCACCAGAACCTCTTCGAGGGTCGCCATCGGCGCGCCGACCTTGATATTGTTTTCGCCGAACCGCGAGAGTGCAAGCGAACGGATCTTCAGCATGCGATTCAGCTCGTCGGTTGCGTTCGGTCCTTCGTCCCAGAGGTGCGACTTCGGATGCGCGCTGCCGGGAGGACGGCTGTCGGCATCGGTAATAAATGTCAATCCGCGCCGTGCGGCGTCCATCAGTATCTTGTCGAGCGCCGGGCGCTCGTCTGTGCCGGATGGGAACTGAGAGTAGCCCCACCGGATCGCCACCTTGTCCCAATCGCCGATGCCGGTTGCATAAGCATCGGACAGATCGAACGTCTCGTCCGGCCGGATCTTCACGCGCGGCCCCGGATAGTCCATCACGGAGGCGCGTCCTTGGGTACTGGCAATGTAATTATGCTCGAGGCCCAGTGTGTGCCCCACTTCGTGAGCGGCGAGCTGCCGGAGGCGTGCGTATACCGCGTCCGTCAGAGCCTTCGTATCGTCATGCCCCGCCACATGCGGCGCCATTAAACCTTCAAAAATGAGGTAATCCTGATGCTCGCGAAGCGAACCCAGCGAAACGATGCCTTTGATAATCTCGCCCGTCCGCGGATCCACCAGCGAGTTCCCATACGACCACCCGCGGGTCGATCGATGCACCCACTGGATCACGTTGTAGCGAACATCGAGCTGGTCGACTCCGGGCGGCAGCACTTTGACTTGAAACGCATTCCGGAATCCTGCCGCTTCAAACGCCTGATTCCACCAACTCGCACCCTCAACCAGGGCGGACCGGATCGGCTCCGGCGCTCCGGGATCGACGTAGTAAACGATCGGCTCAACAGGATCGCTGACGGCCGCGCCCGGATCTCTCTTCTCCAGCCGGTGTCGCGCGATATATCGTTTCATTACCGGCTCATCCACCGGAGCGGAAAAATCCATGAACGCTGTCGAAAAGTATCCCGCGCGTGGATCTTGCAGGCGGGGTTTGTAGCCCGGCTCGGGAAGCGCCACGAAGGATTGATGCTCGCGAACCGTTACGGCTTCGGGCGACGGTGTCACTTCACGGATAAAAGCGCCTGCCGGTTCGCCCGTGAATGTCAGTGTGGTCTCCACCTCCGTATTCTTTGGAAAGGCCTTGGTGAGCGGTAGATAAAAAGCGCAGCGCGTCGGGTCCACATGGTACGTGCCTTGCTTTTGCCGCGTCAGTTGTTCGGAGACTCGTACTGCATCGCGCAAAAAGAAGCCGGTTGCGTCCACCAGAACACGTGAGCCTTCCTCAGCCGCCACATCGAAGCCCCACAGGGTGGATCGCGCGAACGAATCGGTTTCGGCCCGGCGCTCGGCCGCATCGCCGCTGGTTGCGCGGAACCGGTAATTCGATTCGACGAGCAAAATGCGCGGCCCCGATCGCTCGAACTGCACCACAGCGGGTGGATTCATTCGTCCGCGATCGAGTCCCAGATCGTTCGAACCTACCCCGGCCGAGAGCGCTGTGATGTAGAGGAACTCGCGATCGAAGCGGTCGATCTCAAGCCACATCTTTCCGCTGTGCTCATCCCAATACAAAGGGAAAAAGCCTTCGATCTTTCGTAACCCCGCGGTTCGCGACGCGAACGTTTGCGACTCGATATTGGGAAGCCGCTGCCCCGCAACGGTCACGCAACAACTCAAAAGGAAAGCAGAGATAAATGGTTTCGACACTGGTCTGCCATTTTCTCAGGTTCCCTTCAGCGTCGAGAGTTGAGCGAGACGATCTTAACTCGTGCCGCTCGTCGATGTGCTCGCAGAAGTATGTTTTGTCCGGCCTCTCTTCTTTTTTGAATGCGAGTTTGAATTGGAGTGGCTCTGCGCCCCCGTGTCGCTCGTATCGCCGGGCGTGGGATGCCTTTGCGTAGCCAGATCCGGATTGTTCGTTCCCGGCTGCTGATGCGGCACGTCCTGGGAATTCTGCGGAGGGCCGCTCTTATTCGGGCTTTGCTGCTGTGCAAACAGAATTCCCGGCGCGCAACTCAACGCCGCGCTCAGGAATGCAACGATCAGTCGTTTCATTCGATCTCCTCCCGCGTATGCCGGTCGACACCCTCATGAAGCTTGACCGGTTCCTGCCAGAAATGGTTTCTTCTGGGGCGCTCCACTAAATCGGTACCAGGCCGCGTCGGATCCCGATGCGAACCGCTTCCGTGCGGCTTCCCGCTCCCAGTTTCGCTAGTATCTGCGCCACGTGAAACTTTGCCGTGTGCTCGGAAATGCCAAGCTGTCCGCCAATCTCTTTGTTGCCGAGCCCGTCGGCCAGCATGCGTAGCACCTGCAGTTCCCGAGGCGTGAGCGGCTCGACATACACCTCCTGATCATTTTGAGACGCAGCGCTGCGCAGCCACTGCCGCGCCTGGTCGCGAGTCAGCGTCCACAGGTCGCTCGCCGCTGCCGCGATGGCAGCAGCCACTTCCGCCGCCGGCGCCTCGAGCGGCAGCCACGCGCGCACTTGCCGCCCAAATAGGCCTTCGTCAGCCGGCCCGTCCGATAGAAGCACCACCGGCGGACCTCCGGCCGGGATTTCGCCCGCAGGTAAGCGCACCGCCACCAGCACATCAATCATGGAAGCTTCGTCGCCATCGAAGGAAGCCCCGGCAGCGCGCGCTTCCACAATCTCCAGACGCTGGTCTTCGCTAAGCAGGCTCGCCAAGCCTTGCGCGCGGCTCAGCGTCTCCGCCATGATGGCGACGCGAATCACGCTGCGCTCAAAATCCGCTTCGGCTTGAGCCGCACCGCTACCTGCCTTGCGGCCTCCTGCCCGCCCCGGAAGAAATCCAACGCCAGCACGGCGCCGGGCGCTTCATCAATGGCCACTTGCAAATCCTCCACTCGCTCGAACACCGCATGATTCGCACCGATCAGAATGTCGCCCGGAAACAGCGATGCCGCTTCGGCCGCCCCGCCTTTCGCCAGCTCCAGAATCATCAACCCCAATCCGCCTTTCCGCAGCCGCGCCGGGCGCACCACGACGCCCAGGCTCAGAGTGGAATCCGCTCTGCTCAAAAACGATTGAACCGCGCGGCTCGGCACAGCTAAGGCGAGTCCTCGCAGCCCGCTCGTCAGGCGCGCCGAGAGGATCATCGTGTTGATGCCAAGAACCTGGCCGTGAAAGTCGGCCAGCGGCCCTCCCGAATTTCCCGGCGCGAGCCGCAGATCGGATCGAATCCACGGCAGGCTGCCGGCGCCCTGTGTTGCCCCGAAGGAGTGAACGATACCGCTCGACACCGCTCCGCTGAAGCCGAGCGGATGTCCCACCGCGAATACAGGCGTGCCAACTTGCAACCGGTCCGAATCGCCCAGCGTCGCGGCAGGCGCTCCGAGCCCGGGCGCCGACAATAACGCCAGGTCGCGCCGGTGGTCCAGCTTCACCAGGGAAGCGAGCGCCGTCTTCCCTTCCCACGATTCCACACGTAATCCCTCTTCGCGTACGACGTGCGCATTCGTCACGATACGGTCGTCTGTCAGAACAACACCCGACCCTCCTCCCGCGCGTCCTCCGGGTCCGCAACGAATTTCAACGGTCGACCGGCGCAGCCCTTCGGCAGCCCGGCCAGGTATTGGAAGCGGCATCTAATTCGCCTTTCTGCTCCTCTCGGAAATCGTGAGCTGCGTCTGGATTCGCTCGCCTCCTCGCAGCAGGGCAACCGCCGCCGTGCTGCCCACCGCATCGCCCCTTAGCGCCGCCTGCACATCGTCGACATCCTCGATCGAACGGCCGTGCAGCGAGAGCAAAATATCTCCCAACTGCAGACCGGCCCGCTCGGCGGGCGATTCCGGCTCCACGCTCAGAACCATCAGACCCGATTCCTGATCCACCCCCGCTTTTTCGCGCAGCGACGCCGGGATCCCCACCGGTTGCAAGCCGACTCCCAAATATCCCTGCCGAATGCGGCCTTGCCGCAGCAGTTCGTCGGCCACCCGGTTCAATGTCGCTACCGGCACGGCCACTGCCGAGTGGCGAAGCAGCCCCGGAGTAGCCAGGCCGATCAGTGCGCCCTCCGCATCCACCACCGCGGCACCGGATTGAGACGGATAAACGTTCACGTCCAGGCGCAGAAACGAATCCAATGTGCCTCCGCGCCAAGTCCGGCGAGCCGGTCCGGCCGCCCCGATGATTCCGAGACTCGCCGAAGGGCCCGCATCGATCGTCAATCCTACAATCGCCGCCAGCGTGCCGGCTCTTATCGATGCGGCTTCTCGCGCTTTAAGGGGCGCCAGCGGCAAACCCTCCACCTTCAGAAACGCGAGATCCACCCCGGGATCGCGCCCCAGAATGGTTGCCGTACCCTGCGCCCCGTCCGCCCCGTGCACCGGCACGCGATCCTCCCGCCGCAGCGTGTGATCCGCGACGGCGACCAATCCTTCCCGAAGACTCACACCGCTCACCACCCGATAAGGAGCCGCTTTTACGGCCACCACCCCCGGCGACGCTTGCGCCACTAAATGAACCAGGGCCTCGGAAAGCCCCGTCAGTTCCGTTCTTATGCTGCTCATGGCTTCAGTGTGCTCCCGCGGAACGCATCCCGCATCAGCCGTTCGGGCAGGTACGCTACAAGAATTTACGCTCGCGGGAACCGTTTCCGGTTTATAATCCCGGAAACGCTCGATCTGCGAGTTTTTCATGCAAAGGAGTAGGAGTTTAATGAAAACCCAGCTCAAGTCCGCAGCTTTGTTCGCGTGTTGTGCCGCATTGATTGCTGCGCCGTCGTATGCGCAGAGCCAGCAGGAGCGCGATTTAGCGCCCACCGGTAGGGGCATCGGAACAAGATATTTTCCGGCGCCTCCCAGCAATCGCGTCGGTCCTCCCCGAGTAAGCCCGGAGCGCTCGGCTCGAGGCGGCAGTAATGTGATTTCGTACCATGGCGGCCCGCTGCTCGGCATCAGCTCCCCCCCGAACGTCTACTTCATCTGGTATGGGAATTGGGCCAATAACAGCGCGACGTCGATTTTGCCGAACCTTGCCTTGAACATCGGAGGCTCTTCCTACTTCAACATCAACACGACCTACTATGACGCTTCCGGTGCGCATGTCATGAACGCCGTGAATTACGTCAGCTCAACCTCAGACAACTATTCACAGGGCACATCCTTGCGCGATTCGTCCGTCGAAGCCGTTGTCGCCCGCGCTATTAACAACGGAGAGCTTCCTCGCGACCCCGATGGCGTCTACTTCGTCCTCACTTCTAAGGATGTAAACGAAACCAGCGGCTTCTGCACGCAATACTGCGGCTGGCACACGAATGGCGCTATCAATGGCGCCGACATCAAATATGCGTTCATCGGAAATCCGGACCGCTGCCCTTCCGCGTGTGAGGCGCAGACTACTTCTCCGAATGGCAACGCCGGGGCGGACGGCATGGCATCCATCATTGCTCATGAATTGGAAGAGTCGGTGACCGATCCGGATGGGAATGCGTGGTATGACCGGCGGGGTGAAGAGAGTGCCGATAAGTGTGCCTGGACATTCGGCGCGCTTTCAACCGCTTCCAACGGATCGAAGTACAACATCACTCTCGGCAAATTGAATTACCTCATTCAGCAGAACTGGGTTAACGCCGGCGCCGGTTACTGCGCCATGAGTTACTAGCGCTGCACACGATTGCGGCGGCAACTCCGGCCATTACCGCCAGCTTAATCGAGATACGAATAGCGGCCCGACGCTGGGGAACTGTCCCGGCAACGTGCTCGGGACGAATCCCCACGCCCACCGTGCGCGCCACCAGGTGGCGCACCGCTGGCACTCCGACAACGGCTTTGAACTGCCATGGCGCATGCAGCGGGCCCTGTGTACGAAACACACGTTGAATGCCCGTGTGCGCCATTACCTGCAGAAATTGAGTGACGCGTGTCGGCCATTCGCGCCGCCGCTGGACCTTTTCGAGTAAAGCGTCCGTGTTCTGGCCCCCGCGCAGCGCCTGCGCCAGCAAATTGGCGGCGGCGACCGCATCCTGAATCGCCAAATTGATCCCTACGCCAAAAACCGGTGACATCGCGTGCGCAGCATCCCCGATGCACAGCAGCCCCGGCCGGTGCCAGCGCTTCAGACGGTTGATCTGGACCGAAAGCAGCTTCACCTGTTCCCAATCCTGCAGTTCCCGCACGCGGTCCCGCAAAAAGGGCGCAATCTGCACGATATTCTCCCGAAACGCGTCCAACCCCTCTTGCCGGATCTCTTCGAACCCATTCTTTGGAATCAGCAGCGCCGTCTGGAAATAGCTTCCCCGGTTGATCAGAACCATCGCCTTTCCGTAATTGATGCGTCCGAGTACCTGTTCAGGATCACTCTCATGCCGGCTGATTCGGAACCAAAGCACATCGATCGGCACACCCACTTCAACGAGCGGCAGTCCGGCGGCAACTCTCGTAATTGAATGGCGGCCATCGCACGCGATCACCAGGTCCGCTCGAAGCTTCGCGCGTCCCTCCGCCGTCTGCGCCACGACGCCGCGCACTCGCCCGTTTTTCCAGACCAGGTCAACCGCCCGGTGCTCCATCCGCAGATCGAAAGTCGCGTACTTCTTGGCCTGCTCCGATAAGAAGTTCAGGAAGTCCCACTGGGGCATCACCGCGACGAAATGGCAATGCGTCGGCACATTCCCGAAGCTCGCGGCCTGAAACGGAAAATCTCCAAAGACGCCTCCCGCGCCGCTGAGCTCCTGGTGCGGCAGCTTGAGAAACTCATCCAGCAAGCCCAGCTCGCGCAGCACCTCGAGAGTGGACGGGTGCACAGTATCGCCCCGAAAATCGCGGAAGAAATCCGCGTGTTGCTCGAGTACCGTAACTGCGATTCCCGCCCGCGCAAGAAGATAGCCCAACATAATGCCGGCCGGCCCACCGCCGGTAATACAGCACGTTGTGGAAAAAGAATGCTCGCCCATCGCGGCGACCTCCTGTGCAACAGCAACCTATTATGACTGGCCCATCCCGCACTCCACAATGATCACCATTGGAAGCCGTAGGGGCGAAGCATGCCTCGCCCGGCACGCCTGGCACCGCCTACGCTAGAAAGCCGTCTTTCTTAGCGCCGCCTGCAAATCCTCAGCAGGAATCAGCGGCACGCTTATATGCAGATGCTGGCCCTCCTTGATCTCCAGAACGACTGACTTAGAGGCGAGGAGCGCGGCAAGTTCAGGATTTCCCCACAACTCAGGATTGAATTCTTCGAAGGCATAGAGGCGATATCTTCCGGCATGCAGCAAAGTGAATTGAAACTGTCCGTCCGGGCTGGATGGCTTCGTGGGAAACGGCCCCGGGTTTGACTCATCCTCCACCAGTAAGGTGACTTCGTTTTCTAATGGATGATCGGCGATTACACGCCCGTCGACGCTCGCAATATTTGAACTCAGAAACAGCTCTATCAACTTTCGAGCGCCTCCCTTCAAATCGAGACTGCTCCGCAATTGCGGCTCTCCGTCAACGGTCAGACTCTTTATGAAGTACGGAGGCCCATCTCTGTCTGCTTTGATTTCATATTGCCCAGGGCGAACGGCCAACCTGAATTTACCCTCCGATACCAACTGAGCACTTATGGAGTCAATGTCTTCGCCCGAATCCGACGTTTTTTCGATCAGTACTAAGCTGCGAATCGGCTGGTGGGAATTGGCATCCTGAACATGTACTGTGATCTGAAGCTCAATCGGCTGGTTTGGTTCTAGAACAAGGTCATCTATGTCCCCATTCGTGAGGTCGATTTCTTTGCCCGCAACGCCCGGCCCTCGAACCACATAGCGCTCGGGATAGAGGCCCTCGACGATAAAGCCGCCGCCGCTTTCAATAGGCACCGGTACCATCGTCGACCGGTCCCCCGCTGACCTCCTCGGTGAAATAGAGAATTCGCGGCCATGTATTTAACGCCTCCTGAGGCACGTGACCACTTACATGGCGTAAATCTGCCTTGCGCAAAGTCAGAGTCAGATTACTGACTTCTTGTCCCGCGCCGACGCGAATTGGCATAGCGTCGTGGAACGAGATTGCGTTTTTGTAGTAAGTCTTGCCGGATATTTGCCGGAACGGCTGCCCGCTCTGGTCTAAGAACTGCCGCACGAATGGGCTATCATCTTGCGGCCCAGGGACGGCCGCAACGAAGTAAGTGCCGGCCGGTAAACTTGCAAATCGATACCTGCCCTTATCGTCCGTTGTGGTGTTCTGAACCAACACTTCTGTAAGTTTTCCGCGCTTCCAATGGGACCTGAGGAGATTAATCCGAGCCCCCTGCAATGGATCTTCATCCGTATCGACCAGTACCCCGCTAATAACCGCCTGCGGCATCATCTTGATCGTAAGCGGACTTAGCGGCTCACCGACAGCAACCGGCAAAATTTCGCCGGTATCGCCTGGCCAACGCTCGCCGTAATTCGCGTCGATGTAAAATGATCGCGTCACGCGGAGACTGTATTTGCCCGCGGTGAGACTTTCAAAACAGAAGGCTCCATGCGAGTCCGTGGTTCGTCGTACTGCCGGCGCGGAATCGTCATCTGAATCCGAATCTCTTTCTGCAAAGACTTGTGCCCGAGGAAGCGGCTGCTTAGTGAGCGCGTCGACAACAATTCCGCGAATTGCACAGACCGGTTGTGCAGAGAGCATGCTGGCAAACAGGAGAGAGCACGCCAGTCGTTTCATCGCCCTAGTATGCTGAGTGTGCGCTGCACGTCTTGCGCCGGCACGATTGGGATTCGGATGTGCAAGTTACCGTTCTCCGGCACCTCGACTTCGAGTCCATTTTCTTGAAATTGCGCAACGAAGCTTCTGCTCTGTAAAAGGCCGGGATCCAGATCGGAGGAAACTGCAACCGCGTAGTATTTGCCGGGAATCAGGTTCTTAAAGGAAAAATGGCCGTCTTGGTCAGTCTTCGCCAGCAGCACATCGCTATCAAGGGTGCGCGGCGCCTCCGAAGCCATGGCTACATACGCACCGCCCACCGAAACACCTGAATCTCCCTGAATCGAACCGTCTATTAGACCCGCGCCATCGCTGAGAGTGATTTCGATCTGGCCCGCTCCACTGACCAGCTCAACCGGTGTACCCAAGACCTCTTGTCCATCGTATTGGACAGATTTGATATATTCGCCCGGGCTTTGTCGGGTAACGCCGAACACGTATCTGCCTGGCCAGACGTTTTCAATCTTGAAGCTGCCATCGGGCTCCACGTCAGCCTCGTAAGGGCCACTCATCAGCGGCGAGCCGCAATCTGACGCGAACACCACTATTCGTGATAGCGTTGCGCTGGCCGTCTCTAGTCGGTGGACGACGCCTTTCAGCGCGAATCTGTTCGGAGTGGAGAAAACGAGTCCATTCAAATCGGCTTTCTTCACTTCAGTAGAGATTTTCGCGATCGTCTGCTTATATTCGTCGCTCAGCAGCTCTATATCGTAATTTCCGGCTGGCACGCCCGAGAAGTCGAAGCTTCCATCTCCCTTTATCTCGCTATCGAGGTCCACAATCCCGTCGCCAAGATTGTGAGGGTGGGCACTGAGTATCAAACGGTTCTCAGGATCATGGAAAGTCTTGCCAATCAGCTTACCCCTGATATGAAATACTGCTTCTGCACGCAATTGGAAGTTAATTCCTGGCAAGTTTTGCCCGGATTGCACATCAAGCGGCAGCGCGCCATCAAGAGTTCGTGAACCCGGATAGAAGCTCCACGTAATCCGTTTCTCCTGACCTCCCTGGTTGTCCACAAAGCTTTCGGATGAAAGGCCAGCGTACAAATAATAATGGCCTGGAGGTATGTCGAGGATCTTATAGTCACCCGTATCGTCTGTCCAAGTGCCTTCAGAGCGAAAGTATTGGGGCTGCCCGCGAATCCAGCTCCGTGACACAGCGTAAACCAGCGCTCCTGAAATTGGATCGCCGTTTTCGTCGGAGACTTTGCCGCTAATAATCGAGCAGCGCGCCAGTTTCAGGGTAAGGCCGGTTAGCTTATCCCCGCTCTTCAGCCGTAAAGAGGTACCGCTGCCCCCTGGACGCCGCGCTCCGAATTCACTCTTCAGATAACCCGTGCGTTCGCCAGTCAATTCATATCCGCCTTCGGAAACACCTTCCAAATGAAAATGACCGGAGGTATCTGTGACGGCCATCTCTCCCGGCGCGCTACCGGTCGAAGGAATCAATCGAATGATTGCCTTTGGTACGGGCTCACCAGTAGCGAAATCAGCAGCGGTCCCGTCGAGAATGCATTTAGCTTGCACGTCGTCCGCGCCTTGCTGCGCAATGATCTGAATGGGCGCCAGAAGTAGGTAAGCAGTCGACAACCGGCCCAACATGATTAAAGATAAAACGATTTTCGATCGACCAAGGTTTCAAAGCGTACGACGTCGCAAACGGCCCGCCTTCCCCGCCCTCTGCTGCTAACCTGATTTCAAGCGGTAGGGGCGGGGCACGCCTCGCCACGCTCGCACCCGGCTTACGTCTCCATGGATCTCGACCAGCTCCATACGTTCCTTGAGATCGTGCGGCTCAAGAGCTTCTCGAAAGCAGCGCAGACCTGCTATCGTACTCAGCCCGCCATCAGCGCGCAGGTGCGGCAGTTGGAACAGGAGCTGAACACGACGCTCTTCGAACGCCTCGGCACGAAAATCTCTCTCACCGTCGCCGGCCGCATCTTCGCCGAACATGCCGAACAAATCCTGGCCCTGCGCCGCCGCGCCCAGGATGCCATTAACGAACTGGAAAGAGTTCCCCGCGGCGAGCTCCTGATCGCCGCCAATGAAGCCACTTGCATTTACGTCCTGCCCGGCGTCTTTGCCGAATTCAAAAAGCAGTTCCCCAATGTCCAGCTTCTCGTCGACCGCTCCTACGGAACCCGCGTCGTGCAGGCCGTCCTCGACAATCTCTCCGATTTCGGCATCACCCAGCTCCCCGTTCAGGAGAAAAAATTGCAAGTTGTTAAAATTCACTCCGACGAGATCAGATTGCTTGTTCCAGCCGGGCACAAGCTTGCATCATATGATCGGGTAATCCCGCGGGATCTTGTGGGCGAGCAGATTCTGCTCCCCAAGACAGGCACCACGCGGGCGCGGTTGAATGTATGGCTCGATTCTGTGCAGGATGAATTGAATGTTTCCATGGAGCTCGATTCTACTGAGATGATCAAGCGCTTCGTCATGGCGAATCTGGGTGTCTCCTTTTTGGCCGCTTCGCACTGCCGCGAGGAGGTCGCCGCCGGCAAGTTGGCCTCCGTGCCGCTCGGTCCCGAAGCCATGATCCGCCGTGTCGGCCTCATCTATCGTAAAGATAAGTCTCTGTCGAAGGCCGCGCTTGGATTCATCCAGGTCACCTTGGAAAATGCCGGCAATGAGATCGGCGTTGCGCCCGGCCCGCGCCTTCGCGCTTTGGGATCGTAGGCATTATGGCGCTGCTCACCGCACGAAGTTCCACCATCTTCATCGCCCGCGGAGGCGAAACCCGCGTCTACCGTTCGCTCGACGACGTTCCCGCTCCTCTCCAGCGCGAATTGCGCGAATCCACCCGCGGAGTCAATTCCGCCACCATCCTCATCGCCGATAAGCGCGGCCGCCAGGAGTTGGCCCGCGCCTTGCGTCGTCGTCCTGGCGCGATTCAATGTCGGCTCGCCGACACGGTGCGCGAAACGCAAGATCCACCGGAGCCCCCCAAGCGCCTGCCCCTCCGCTCCTGGCGGACCTGGCTCGAACTCCTGTTGCCCCTCGCCCTGGGCGCTTCCCTGTGGGCCTTTATTGAAGCTCGGTTTTGAATTTCCCTCATGCCCGCGCCCTCTTCAGCCGATTAGTTCGGTGTGATTCCCTCTTGCGCTGTCATTCAGATCGCCTCGGGCCGTAGCATACCTGGCACTTTTCACGGCATCGAGGGTAAGCGGCTTCTCGTCGATGCCACCAAAGCGGTAAGTACGTCTACCCCCGTCTCGGTCCGCTACGAGGACGCTCTCTTCCTCGGCGAAGTGGTGACCTGCGCTGCTGGCGTCAGCGAAAATTGGAAACTCGAGATCAAAGTCGAGCAGATTCTCACCGGATTGCAAAGCTTGATGGCTCTGCGCGCCAGCTTGTTGAGCGAAGGAGTGCCGCTAGCCCCGGCGCTCGCGCGCTGAACACGTCACCGCGATTCGGTCACCGCTTCCCGAGCGGGCTTGCCGGTTACGCGTGGGAATCAACCGGCAGTTTCACCCGTAACTGCAGAGCAGCCGCCGCAACTAACAGAAGCTCAGCCTTCAGGCGCAACGGCGGAAGGCTCTGAAGGATCGCGATTCCGGTGAAGCTGAACGCTCATTCCGGAGGGAAGCCGAACGGCATTCCGGGATGATCCCGAACACCGTCGGAGCGTAGTGACGCTGGCAATTCGATTGTGCGGGAAAGTGTTCGGCTTCGTCGAGAGAAACCTATCCGGAGCGCAGCGGAGGAAAGCTGCCGCTACCGGAGAAAGGGGTGCGGGGAAAGGGGCGGCAGCCCTTGTCTCAGCACACAGTAACCCGGAGCGCGATCAGCGCTCCGTCTGAAACTGAGGCGAGACCGACTTTCGAGTGCCGCGTTTGGCCGCTAGCACGCCGGATCAGCCAACTCGGCTCCAGGCAGAGCGGTGACGAGCCTACCCACGACATCTTCGTTCGCAACGGTATGGCGATGATCGGTAATGGGGAGGCTTGGTTCGATGGCAGGGGGCTCGCGACGTTGAACGTTCCTCCTGCATCCGAAGTGCCGGCTCGCTAGATCAGGCCAGACTCTGGCACCCACTTCCCGCCGCGATATTTATGTGTTCGGTTTACCTCGATTCTTACGCATCGAATCTCCGCGCATCTCGATTCGATGGGCGTTGTGAATCAGGCGGTCGAGGATGCCATCAGCCACGGTCGGATCGCCGATCTGTTCGTGCCAGCGGGTCACCGGCAACTGCGATGTGAGAATCAGCGATGCGGACCTGGTAACGTTCTTCGCAGATTTCCCAGAATCGCGCCGTTCCGGTTGGGACAGCAGCGCCATTGCCCAGTCGTCGATCACCAGCACATCGATCCGGCTCCGCCGCGCCAGCAGATTGCGGAAACTCCGGTCGGCGTGTGCCAGTGCAAGATCGCGGAACAGTGCTGCCGCCCTGGTGTAGTGTCGAAAACGATGTGGTAGTCAATGTTGACCCGTGCGCGGGACCATTGGCTGAGATCGAACCGCTCGGCGGGCACAGGATTCTAGCGCAGGCTTGTCGAGAGCCGCAAACTGTGATGCCCGCGAGCCTTCTCGTTTGCGGAACGGCCGCTGGTTGATGCGGTCGCGCAGTCCGTGGGTGGCTTGGTTCAGTTCCGCGATTGAGAAGAACTTCCGGTGACGCAGCGCCGCAATGATCCATCGCTCGGCCACGCAGCACGCCTGATTCGATTTTGGCTTTGCCGGGAGTCATCGAATGCAGGTTGTGTGGGATCCACGGCAAGCCGATTCCGCATCACCCATCCCTTTCATCCGCTTCGTGGGGCCGAGTACGAACTGGTGACGCGGAAGCTTACCTGGGGGGAGGATCGGGTCTTCTATTACGATGCCAGCGGGAAGCTTAAATCCTTGTTAACCAACGTGACTGACGTGGTCTCGAGGGATGCCTTCGACCGCATCTCCGCTGGCCGATCAGCGTTTCGTGTGGATGAGCTTCTGGAACTGCAACGCCTGTTCGACAGGCTCAAGCAGGGCGGGAAGGGAAAGCACAGTGTGTAAGGGTAATATCGCCGCATATGGCAGAAGAACTTTGCCGCACGAGACATGCGGCCAATGGCATTCTAATGTACTGGCGGTGCGTGCTGACTTAAATGCCAGCCGTCAAGAGCGCACCCGGAGTGGCTGGCGTTTCTGCACTTTCGTCTTGACGTGGAATGTCTATGAGGCATAATAGTACTTACATATTGAAGACCGAGCGATCGGATGGTCAAACCGAAAAAGCCCGATCACAAAACGTTGGAGTTGAAGCGAACTGGCACCCTCAACTCTCGCCCCGCGTCTGTGTCCGACGCTCTGTTCAAAGAAAACCCATTCTTCGATCCCAAAGATCTTACTTCAGGTCCGCTACGAGATGCTGCGCCGACACATGCGTGGAGGAAGTCTCGATCGTGGATGTGGCTGCCAAGTTTGGCGTTTCGCGTCCCACCGTTTATCAGGCTCAGGCTGCATTCCAGCAAGATGGGCTGATCGGTCTGCTCCCCAAGCACCGTGGCCCCAAAGAAGGGCACAAGCTGTCCGCCGCGGTCATCGAGTACGTCCGGACCTTGCGAGCTGCCGAGCCTGGCTTGACGACCGTGGCCTGTGTCCAAGCCGTTCAGGGAAAGTACGGTATAACGGTTCACCGCCGCAGTCTGGAGCGGGCGTTGGCGAGCAAAAAAAAACCGCGCAATCAGGCGTAAGCGCACCCATTCCAGAGGGGACGGTCGAAGCCTACGAAGGACTTCGCCGACAAGTAATCCAAACGGACGGACGAGGAGGACACCTGGAAGGCCGCGGTGTTCTCGTGCGCTGTGGCTTGGCATCGTGGGCCCACAGCAGGCTCGCGGCGGTGCCTGCCCGTCTGCCCGAATCGCATTTTCCATCTGGGACCGATGCGTCAGTCCTCGATGCGTTTGGAGTCGAACTCGTCCGCTTGGTAGCAAGTCTGATTCTCAGCACTCGACAGGAGGGTTTTCTGCATGCCTGAACTGAAAGTTACCCAGCAGCATCTTAAGCGCGATGCATATCTCTACGTTCGCCAGTCCACCCCGCGCCAGGTTCTGGAGAATACGGAGAGCACGCAACGCCAGTATGCCCTTGCGTGATCCTGCACGTCGCCCTGGGCTGGCCGCTCGAACGTATTCACGTACTCGACTGCGACCTCGGTAATCGGGATCACAATCGGTCGGCCGAGACGGGTTTCAGAAGTTGGTCAGTGAAGTCGCCCTTAGCAAGGCAGGACTCGTGATGGGGTTGGAGGTCTCGCGCTTAGCCCGGAACTCCGCAGATTGGCATCGGCTGATCGAGTTGTGTTCGCTGGCTGGCGCGCTCATTCTTGACGAGGATGGAATCTATGACCCGGCGAACTTTAATGACCGGCTTCTACTCGGTTTGAAAGGGACCATGTCAGAAGCGGAATTGCACTTCCTCAAAGCGAGGATGCGAGGCGGGATGATCAACAAAGCTCGACGTGGCGAGCTTGAGATGCGGCCGCCCATCGGGTTGGTATATCGGGACGACGGCGTCCTGATTCTCGACCCTGATACGTCGAAGTACAGGCTGCGATGCGCCTGATTTTCGAGACCTTCGACCGGACCGGATCAGCGATGCAAACGGCGAAGCTGTTCCGTGAGCAAGGTCTCCGCTTTCCCCGCCGCATTCGCAACGGAATAAATAAGGGCGAGTTGCATTGGGTGCGGGCGGCGCACTCTCGAATCCTCCAGGTGTTGCATAACCCGCGTTATGCCGGCGCGTTCGTCTACGGTCGCGTCCGCACCCGCCTCTTACCAGACGGCAAGCACAGCACAACCAAGGTTCCGCGGTCGGAGTGGCAGTTCGTGATTCCTGATGTCCATGTCGGCTACATCAGTTGGGAGCTGTTTGAGGTGAATCAAAAGCGCCTCGCTGAAAATGCGCTGGGTTTCGGAAGAGCACGGAAAGCTGGGCCGGCACGCGAAGGCCCGGCGCTTCTGCAAGGTCGCGTGATATGCGGAGTTTGCGGAGAGCGGATGAGCATTCATTACAGCCTCGCGTACCACCAAGTGGTCCCGACTTATGTTTGCCAGGAGGCCTCCGTACGGAAGGCCGAAAAGGTCTGCCAACGCGTGCCGGGCAGCGTTGTCGATCACGCGATCAGCAACCTTTTGCTGGAACTGATGCAGCCGATGACCCTACAGGTCGCCCTCGCGGTTCAGCAGGAAGTTGAGGCACGAGTTACCGAGACCGACGCGTTGCGCCGGAAGCACGTTGAACGGGCACAATACGAGGCTGAACTCGCTCGCCGTCGCTACATGATGGTCGATCCTGATAATCGTCTTGTCGCCGATAGTCTGGAAGCGGAATGGAATAACAAGCTCCGTACCTTGGCTGAGGTGCAGGAACAGTACGATCAACAGACACAGAAGCAGCGTCTGTTGATCGACTCTCAGACCAGGGAGCAGTTGCTCTCGCTGGCGACAGATTTTCCACGCATCTGGAATGATCCGTGACGTCGAATCTCGCGAGCGAAAACGCATTCTGCGTCTCCTCATCGAGGATGTGACGTTGATTAACGGAGAGATGATCCAGGTTCATGTGCGCCTGCGCGGCGGCGCCACTCGAAGTCTAACTCTCGCCAAGCCACTGCCGATCGCGCAGATTCGAAAAACGAAGCCGGAAGTGGTCGCCCAGATAGACGCACTGCTGGAGCATTACTGTGATCGCGAAGTCGCAGAAGTTCTAAATAAACAGGGAAGAAGGACGTGGCAGGATGAGCCGTTCAACCTGAAGAAGATTGCACATATCCGGCAAGCATTCCATCTAAAATGTCGCTACAGCCGACTGCGAGCCAAAGGACTGCTCACGGCCAAAGAGATGAGTATCCGGCACGATGTGACGTTCACTACAATCAATGCTTGGGGCAGAGCCGGGCTGCTGAAAAAACACCGCTACGACAATGTGCGGCGATGTCTATATGAGCCACTTGCATAAGAATGCCATTCTCAAAGGCCAGGGTGGCAGAGCGGCCAAGCAGCCGGCCCTCATCTCTGTGCAAGCAGGACAAGGTGCAGTATGAAACCTAAGCCTTGTCGCGCGGCTTATAAGGGCGCGCGGCCACCACGCCCACGCCGTCGTGCATAGCTATTTCCTAATACGTCGGGTTCAGGTCAGGATCATAGCGGCAGGCGTTCTTCACGCCAGTCTTGGTGTTGTCGGGCACCACCAGTTTCGGAACGCCCTGGTAGAACTCGAAAGCATGCACATGCGCGCCGATCCAGTTCGCCAACTGCTCATCGCCGGCGGCCTCGCGTAGGTGTATGAACTTCCTCAAGGATCAGCGACGAACAGATGCGCCTGCTGCGCGGGACCACCGCTCGGGTCGTAGATCGGGATGGTGGTTCCCGCCCAATCGACGAACAACTTCTCGCCGGCCTTGTGTTCCTGGCGCAGTACTACATCCTGCCTCGGGGCCCACTGAAAACTTCAATCGAAGAACTTCTTTGATTTTGCGCACGGACAATCTCCTGGCTGGCAAGCAATCCTCCCTTTCTCAGGGAGGCTACCCACCACAGTGTTGTCCAGCGCCGCTTGCTTGATGGAATCCGGGCTCAAGCCGAACGCGATTCCGGGGCCGGTCTGAAACTGTTCGGCTTCATCGCGGAATCGGTGTTCACTTTCATCCCGTAATCCTGTTCGCGTTCACCCCGGAACAGCGTTCGGAATCATTCCGGAATTGCGTTCACGTTCCCCCGGATTCCCCAAGGAAGCTAACCGTCATGTCCGGACAATGGCTCGGACTTCGGCCGTCGCGTCTGTCTTTTTTGTTGACAGTTACCAACACCCAGAACTCATAGGTTACGCGATCGCAATCGGTAGATGCTTACTCGGTAAAGCATTATTCTGAGACAATTGCTCTGAATAACGACTCAATAACAGCAATATTTGCGATTATCTTATGCAGGCAACTTTGTGATCTCCGTATTTCGAGATAACGTGACCATTGAGCAAAGCACGGGATGCGCATCGATTTTGCACAAAGAGACTGCTAAGTACTAGCGGTCCTTGTCAACAGTAAGTAGAGTTCTGAAGACATTTTACAGAGTACTGGCGGGCAGTTCTTACCATTCTTTCGAAAGGCGCGTTGGCGCTTAATCCTTAGCGTGCCACGTTCTTTTATGAACTCGGTGGCATAGGTGCTTGCATATATTGGACAAACATTTCTCCACCGGTCTCCCGGGAGCGACGAACAGAAGCTGATTGGCACCACAAGTGCACCCGCTTTCCGCCGAGTGGGTTGCAAAATTGAGAGAAGATCGGTCACGACGCTGTCGGGCGCTGAATCCTCGGCTCATGCAACCTCCTCAGAACCGATCCTGTGCTTGCCACTAATCAAGGAAGCAAGCACACGAACTCAAAACACCAAAGGAGATCAGAAATGAAGACTCAGACTGCATTGAAAGCCGGCGGTAACGGCGGTTGCGCACCTCCTCCCTGTCAGCCAAGCTCTTGCGGCGGACTTGACCTTTCCATCAGGATCAAGCTGTCGATTGGCCTTTGCCTGTAATTAGGGGCCAAGCGAGAACAACCAACAACACAAGACGTAGGTAAGTATCTGGGCTGCTTCGGCAGCCCAGATCGTATGATCAGAACTTTTTGTCACCGGGGAAATTGGAGTGTTCGATCCAGACCTGTTTGCGATTACTCACGAGCAGTTAGGCCGAGAGAAGGTTACAAAGCTACTCGGCATCCTGGGGCTGGCAGTTTGCCTCGCGAGTTCCTGGGCGCTCTGGCTGCTGCTTGCGCGCGTGACGGTATATGCGACTACCGATCAGGCGCGCGTCGAAGTGGCCCAGGCTGTCTATCCGGTCGAAGCGGCCGCCTCCGGGCGCGTGGCAAAAAGCTATCTTGCATTGAGCCGTCAAGTGAAACGCGGCGACCTCCTCGTCGAACTCGAAGCAGAACCGGAAAGGCTTCGTTTATCGCAGGAGCAATCCCATCAACTAACTCTCGAAGCACAGCTCAGAGAATTGCGCACGCAGCTGGCGGCCGACTCGGATGCCCTCGCACAAGAGCGCACCGGAGGAGAAGCCGGCGTTACCCAGGCACGGACACGCCTCTCGCAGGCACAACAAGCGTCGGAGTTAGCGATCGAGGAGTTGCAACGAAGCCAGGCGTTGTTCAAGCTCGGACTCAATGCGGAAAGCGATGTGCACCGCGCCCTGTTCAATGTCAAACAGAAGGCTGCGGAGGTAGAGGCGGCTCAAAGCGCCGTGAGGCAAGCCGCGAGTCAAAGCCTCAGCGCAAGCGGCGAACACCGCGCTCGCCTCGAATCGATACGGTCTGAGATTGCCCGGCTCGAGGGCGAAATCGTTGCTTCAAAAACCGCGCAAGAGCAACTGCAGAATGAGGCGGCGGCCTATCGCATCGAAGCGCCGGGCTCCGGCCGGCTTGGTTCCATCGTGAGCGCGAAATCGGGAACCTACATTCATCAGGGCGACAGACTCGCAACAATCATTCCCGGCGGACAGCTAAGAATCGTAGCCGAATTTGACCCGCACGAAGCTATCGGACGCGTAAAGGTTGGACAGCAAGGCCGCATGCGCCTAAGTGGATTTCCGTGGACGCAGTATGGATCGATTCCTGCCACTGTGATCGGCGTAGGCAGCGAACTTCGCGACGGCCGTGTGCGCGTGGAACTCGAGCCTGGTCCGGTCGAGAAGGTCCGCCTGCAGCATGGGCTACCGGGCACTTTGGAAGTCGCCATCGATCGTGTTTCGCCGCTGAAGCTTCTGCTTGAGAAATCGGGAGGCTACTCACCCCAGCCGCCGTCACAGGTGGCTTCGAGATGAAGCGCCTGCTTGTACCCGAAATCGTGCAGACGTCTGCGATGGACTGCGGGCCCGCGTGTCTCTCGGCATTGCTCGGCGGATTTGGTCTGTATGCGAACTACGGCCGCTTGCGCGAGGAATGCCAGACGGGCATCGACGGAACCAGTATTGACACGCTGGAGTCTCTCGCCAACCAGATGGGTTTGGAAGCCGAGCAAATCGTGCTTCCGAAGGACCACGTCCCGCTTCCGCAAGCAGCCGCTTTGCCCGCCATAGCCGTTGTGAAACTGCCGAGCGGCGTAATGCATTTTGTCGTCATATGGGCACGTCACGGTCGGCGCCTGCAGATTATGGATCCGGCTACCGGGCGGCGCTTCACGCCGGTCAATGAATTTCTCCGCGATCTGCTCGTCCATCGCATGGAGGTCACCGCAGTGGCCTGGCGCGAATGGGCCGAATCGCCTGAATTTTTCGTTGCGCTTGAGACGCGGATGGTCCGCTTGGGCCTCAGCAAAAATCAGGCAAACGAAAGGCTCCAGAACGCTCGCTCCAAGCCAGGCTGGAGAGCGATTGCAACTTTGGACGCGGCTGTGCGGATGCTGCAATCCATCGATTCATTCCGCGCTCTCGGCAGCCGTACTCGGATCGCAAATCTCTTGCGAGCCCTGGTCGAGCAAGCGACTGAAACTCCGAACCTCGCGTTTGCTCTGATTCCCGAGCAATATTGGAGCGTCCGCTCTTCCGGCTCCTCCGACTCTCTCGACGAAGTGCTGGTGTTCCAGGGAGCGGTACTCGTGCGAATCAAGGGCTATCGAACCGCCGAGATGAGTGAGGCCAAGCTGCCGCCCAATGTAGCCGCAGCAATTTCCGAGCGCCCCCCGCACGTTCTTGCAACGCTTTGGTCATTCTTGCGCGCCGATGGCGCACTCGCTCCAACGATGATTGTCGGCGCCCTCTTCATATCGTCATTAGGAATCCTTCTGCAGAGTTTGATGTTTCGCGCGTTAATCGAGAGCGTACGCGATCTTGCGCGCGGCAGCGAACGAATAACTCTGGTCGCGTCGACGCTGATTCTGATGCTGGTGCTGACCGCCGTGGAAATCCCCGCAATCTCGCTGCTGGCTGGCATAGGACGACGCCTCGAAACGCGCGTTCGGCGAGCCTTCCTCGCGAAACTGCCTCGGATAAGCGACCGTTTCTTTCAAAGCCGCCTCACGTCTGATATGGCCGAGCGGGCGCACAGCATTTTCCATCTCAAAACTCTGCCCGGGCTGGCAGGACAGCTTTTGCATTCTTTCTCTCAACTGGTGCTCACTGCGGCCGCGATTGTCTGGCTGGATCCCGGTCTCTGGCCGTTCGCTGCTCTCTCCACTGTGCTGGCTGTCGGGCTCCCAATCGCGTTGCAACCGCTGCTCGGTGAGCGGGAACTGCGATTGCACGTGCATTCCGGTGCGCTGAGCCGTTTTTATTTCGACGCACTGGTCGGACTTCTTCCAGTTCGCGCACATTCGGCAGCAGCAGCCATGCGTGGGGAGCACCGCAATCTGCTCCAGCGATGGGCCGGCGCCGGGCTCGCGCGCCAGCGCCTCGCGATCCTCTTAGAAAGCATTCAGACATTCGCTGGCTACGGATCGGCTGCACTGCTCACCATGCTGTACGCGGCGCGTCACAGCGAGTCCTCTGCACTTCTGCTCGTCGCTTACTGGAGTCTGAATCTGCCGGTGCTGGGGCGGGAGTTGGCCGCATTTGCTCTCGAATACCCTCTGCACCGCAGCATTGCGCTGCGCCTGCTGGAGCCGCTCGGCTGCTCTGTTCCGAACCCTCATTGCGAGATACCTGATCGCGGGCTCAGGCCGCTGCCGGCCGTGGAACCCTCAGCCGGTATGAACATATCGCTGCGGGGCGTTTCGACCAAAGCCGGCGGCCACACCATCTTGCACGATCTCAATCTCGAGATTCCAGCGCGCAGTCATGTCGCGATTGTCGGACACTCGGGCGCTGGTAAGTCGAGCTTGGCCGGACTGCTCCTGGGGCTGAGTCACCCCGAAACAGGCGTGGCCCTCATCGACGGCAACCCGCTTTCCGACGAAGCGCTCGTCCAGCTTCGCCGCGAGACGGCCTGGATCGACCCGAATGTTCAGCTTTGGAACCGCTCGCTGCTCGATAATCTGCGCTTCGGCCTCGATGGCGAATCCGCCATGACGCTTGGAGATAGCATCGAGCAAAGCAAGCTGCTGCCCGTCATCGAAAAGTTGCCCGATGGTCTTCAAACGCAGCTCGGAGATAGCGGTGCTCTGGTTTCGGGGGGCGAGGGGCAGCGCCTTCGCATCGCGCGTGCTCTGCTACGACCGAATGTGCGGTTGGCGATTCTCGACGAGCCTTTCCGGGGCCTCGATCGCGACACGCGTCAGGAATTTCTGCGGCTCCTCCGCCGTGTTTGGTTCAATGCCACCCTGATATTCATCTCCCACGAAGTAGCGGAGACCCGTTTCTTTGAACGCGTGCTGGTGATGGACACCGGCACCCTGGTTGAAGATGGCTCACCTGCAAGACTGCTCGCAAATCCTGGGTCGCGCTACTCGATGCTGCTGAATCGCGAGCGCGAATTCAAGGCTCGCTTGCGCGAAAGTGCGGAATGGCGCCATCTTGACATGCGGCACGGCCGGTTGTCAGAAGAGGCGCGTGTGAGTGAACCCGCGCAAATGGCCGCGCGAGAGAGGACAGCATGATCGATTTGGCTTTGTGCTCGTGGCCGGTTGCCGGTGCCGGAGAAGCCATGCGAGCGCTGGCCCGAATGGCCGGATTGCCTTTTAGGCAAGTGCCTTCTCCGCCCGCTCCTGAGCCGGTAAACCGCGCTGAACGAAATGCCTGCCGCCGCTGGCTCGAAGCGCTCGCCTCTTCTCTCGATCTCTTGATCGAGCGCCGGCCAGTCCATTTCGCTCAAGTGCTCGATATTCAATGGCAGGGACCGCTGCTTCTTCAGATTGCTCTCAACGGGCAAATGCGCGTACTCGCATTGTTTCGCTCGGGCGTCACATTTACTCTCATTCCGCCGGATCGCATTCCACGCAACATCACCGCGCGCGAGCTGAGCGAGTCAATAACGTCTTTTTTCGAATGCGACATTCATCCCGCCCTCACCGCGGTGCTGGATCAGGCCGGCATTAAATCGGCTCCCCGCGTGAAAATAATGCAATCGATGATTGCCGAAACACTGGGTGAAGCGCCGGTCGCCGCGCTCTGGCAGATCGGCCTTCCCGCTTCAGCCGGTCTTTGGTCGCACATTCGCCATAGCGGAGCTCTGAAGTCCTTGGCTGTTTTCCTCAGCGCCTACGGCGTTGAATTCAGCCTTTGGATCGTCTCGTGGGTGCTGGTCGGAAAGTGGGCTTTGGCCGGCCGGCTCGAGCTGCCGTGGCTGCTAGGCTGGGCTCTGCTTCTGCTCACATTGATCCCGATTCACATGTTGGCGATGTGGCAGCAGGGCAAGCTCGCCATCGCTTGCGGCTGGGTCATGATGCGGCTCCTTTTGGAAGGCTCGTTCAAACTTGAGCCGGAGGAGGTACGCTCGCAAGGTGCGGGACAACTTCTGGGGCGCGTTCTGGAATCGGAAGCTGTTCAATCGCTCGCACTTTCGGGCGGTCTCTCGGCGATCATGGCCGGCGTTCAATTGCTCACCACGATTTGCTTATTTGCTTTCGGCATAAAATCTTGGCCGCTGACCATCGCACTCCTGCTCTGGACGCTGCTGAGCGTGACGCTCGTGGCGCTTTATCACCGGCAACGCTGCGGTTGGACCGATGCACGGCTTGATCTTTCTCGCGATCTGATCGAACGCATGATCGGACACCGTACCCGGATCGTACAGCAGACCCCGGAACACTGGCATCAAGGCGAGGACGAACGGCTTGCGTCATACCTGCAGCATTCGCGGCGCTTCGACCGGCTCACCGTCGCCATTATGGTCTTACTTCCGCGCGGATGGCTGGTCATTTCAATTACCGCCATGGCTCACGACTTACTCACGAAAAATATTTCGTCCGGCTTGGCGGCGGCGCAGCTCGGGGGAGTTCTGCTCGCCTACTCCGCGCTTTCCGGTATCGGCTCGTCACTCTCGGTGCTTTCGGGCGCAGCGATCGCGGCCCGCCGTGCCGGTGATTTGCTTCGCGCCGCAGCACGCACAGAAACTCCGGGCGATCCCGCCATTGCGACTGCTGCCAGCGGTGACGGTACCGCTGTTCTGCTGGATCTGCGCGACGTCAATTTCCGTTATCCACGCCGTGCGACTGATGCCGTCCAGCACAATTCGCTAACGATTGCGCAGGGTGACCGGATACTGCTCGAGGGTACTTCCGGCAGCGGCAAGTCAACCGTGGTGGGCTTGATCAGCGGCCTGCGCGTCCCGGATTCCGGCTTGCTTCTGTTCCGTGGCATGGATCGAAAAACGCTGGGTGAGCGTGGATGGCGCCGGCACGTTGTTGCCTCGCCGCAGTTCCATGAAAATCATTTGCTCACGGGCAGCCTGGCTTTCAACCTTCTACTGGGTAGAGGTTGGCCGCCGGAGCCGGACGAGCTCGCTGAAGCCGAAACAATCTCCCGTGAACTCGGCCTCGGATCGCTGCTCGATACGATGCCGGCGGGCCTTATGCAAACGGTCGGTGAGACTGGCTGGCAGCTATCGAACGGCGAGAAGTCGCGCGTCTTCCTGGCGCGAGCGCTGTTGCAAAAGCCCGATCTGATTCTGCTCGACGAGTCTTTCGCGGGTCTTGATCCGGAGACCGCTTTGAAAGCCGCCGATTGTGTCTGTCATCGTGCTCGCGCGCTGCTCTGCGTAGCTCACCTCTAGTTCTGGAACAACGGCCAGGCAACCTTCGCAAGGCGCCCGTAATACAATCGTGATTCTGTAATACACTATAGTTATGAAATCCACGGTCCAAGCCAGACTGGATGCAGCCAGCCGCCGCGATCTCGCTCGACTCGTGCAAAGTCTTGGCTGGAGCCCCTCCCGTGTGGTGCGCGAGGCACTACGTCGCATGGCGTCCTCTCATTCCCCGTCCCGACGTGCCCGCATCATCGGTATGGGCAAGTTCTCCTCCGGCGTTTCCGATCTTGGCTCTAATAAGAATCATCTGAAAGGCTTCGGCGGTTGAAGCCCGTCCTGCTGGATACTGGTGTTATCGTTGCGTTGCTCGATCGAAGCGAGCGCCGTCATGCGGATTGCGTGGAAGCTCTCGATGAAGTCCGTGTTCCGTTAGTCACGTGCGAATCCGTCGTTGCAGAAGCTTGCTACCTGACCCGCAGTCTTCCGGGCGCTCCCGAAGCCATTCTTCAGAATGTCGCAGACGGCAGGTTCCAGATTCCGATTCAGCTTTCCCAATGCGCCGCCGCAGTTCAGCGCATTCTTAGGAAATATCGAGACCAGAACATTGACTTGGCCGACGCATGCCTCATCCACTTGGCGTCAGAGCTTCGAACGGGCGACATTCTCACCCTCGATAACGATTTCAAGGTGTATCGATGGGGCACAAACCGGTCTTTTCATTCCGTACCTCCGCTTCTCCACTCTTAGCGCTCGTGCTGTTCAGAAATCCGCCCGTGTTAGCTTCGTTAAAGAAACATCATTGGAGATTCATTATGACTACTCAGGAAGTCGCAAACAAACTCGTCAAGCTTTGCTCAGAAGGCAAGTTCGACGAGGCTGTCGACGCGCTTTACTCTCAAGACATCGTCAGCATGGAAGCGGGCGCGCCCCCGGGACAATCGCGCGAATCGAAGGGCCTCGATGCCGTGAAAGCCAAGGGTAAATGGTGGGTTGAAAATCATGAAGTCCACTCGTCCACGGTCGAAGGCCCGCTCGTGGCCGCTTCCCATTTTGCCGTCACTTTCAAGTTGGATGTTACGTTCAAACCGCAATCCAAGCGCTTCACCATGGAAGAGATCGCCGTCTACAAAGTTTCAAACGGCAAGATCGTTTACGAAGAGTTCTTCTACAACATGTAAGAACTTCTTGTAGGGGGGCTGTTCCCACTGTTTTCGTGCGCGGCCACTCTTGGCTGCCGAGCCGAGACTCGTCTCGGCTCTTGCACTGCTCTCTTCGCCCTCCACCCTATTCGAACTTCGCCAACACCGCCGTCAGATCATCCTGCTGCTCCGACACCGCGATCGTTCGAAAAAGCAAGTCAACGAATTCTGCCGGTGATTGGTTTGCCGACTCCAACAGTAACTGCCGGAGTCGCTCGCGCCCGAATTCTCCTCCATCGGATCCGCGTGCTTCCACAATTCCGTCTGTGTAAAGAAGCAACACATCGCCGCTCTGAATCGGCACTGAGAAATTAGAGTAGGTGGCCTGCGCGAAAGGACCGATGAACAGCCCGTTCTCGGCCAGTTCCAGCACGCTGCCGCTATCGTTTTGAACCAGAAGAGCAGGTGGATGACCGGCGCCCGCATACGTAATCGAACGGGCTGCGATATCGATTGCGGCACAGACAGCCGTCACGTACTGGCCGCCAAGGCTGCCGCCAAGCATCCGATTTAGACCGGCGAGAATCGCGGCAGGATTGTTCGCCTGCTCGCTCTGAGCGGCGAAACAAACCTTGAGCATCGAAGCCCCCAGCGCCGCAGGAACACCGTGCCCGGAAACATCGGCCACCAGAATCGTAAGCAGATGGTCGCTCGTGGTGAGGAAATCGTAGAAATCGCCCGCCACCGACGTCATCGGCTGATAGCGCATCGCAAGGCGAAGGCCTGGAAGGTCGGGTGATATCTGAGGAATGATCGACTCTTGAATCCGCCGTGCCGTCGTCAATTCCTGTTCCACGTCGATCAACTTCCGCTCGGTCGCCAGCGCTCTGCGAACGGCAATCGATGCCAGGCCCGCAAGCAAGATCAGGAAGCCCACGGGCTCGATGTCCACTCCCCTTGGCCTGACACCGTAGTTTTCGAATACTACGAAAATGCAAAAGACCAGCAAAGGCCAAAAGAGGGATGCCTCAAATGAATTCTCCGCTCTAAAGCGCTTAACGATCACGTGCAGCAGGATCAGCAATGTTCCGCTGATAACCAGCACTCCATTGACGAGATCCGTCCAGTGCTCCTGCCGGCCGAGCAAAGCGGTGGGAATTGCGATAACCGCAAAGCTCACGGTGAGCCAGAGCCAGATTACGATGCTCTGTTTCCAACCTCCGCCCAGATGTTCGCGCGCAAACAGCGCAAATGGAATGTTGATGGTGTAAGTAATGCAAAGAACCCAAAGCAAGTATTCTTGACCTGGTGCGTTGAACACATCGCGCACCAGTTCGTTCTGGATGAACAACCGTGCGGCATAGAGCATCGAAAACACGCCGACCCATAGCAACAAACGATCTCTCGATCGGAGCCGCCAAAGCAGTAGCGCAGAAATACCGGCCACCAGCGTGATGCAGGCAATACCGAAAAACGGTAGATTTTCGCGCAATGCCGCGTTGACTACTTCACGAGGAATGAAGTCCACGCAAGTCAGGCTAACGCACGCGCCGGTCCGGTAGCCTTCCTGCAAGCATCTCGCAAATGTTTTGATAGCGTACCTTGAAGACCCTTCCATGAAGCTCCAAAGCGCCTGCCTCCCAATATTGTTGTTCGTTTTTAATCTGGGGGCACAGACTCCCGTGAGCGTCCGCATCCTTTTCGGGATCACTGACACCGAATCGCAGCAATGGGATGGCGCCGTAAAGCTGGAGGGCGGCGGAACTGTCACCTCGCTAGAGCAGTGGCGTTTCGAGGGCAACGATTCGATCTCCGGCTCCACTTGGAAGGCTCGCACTCATCCGGTGCGCCTTTTCAATCAGGGAAGACAATTCAATGGACAACCCATTCAGGACATTGTCGCCAATGGAGTGATTGCAATGCTCTCTGGCGCATCGAAAAACACGGTGCTCGCCGTGAACACTGCTCAGGGCAACTTCGAAGTGCCGTTAAGCGAGATTCCGTATGGAGCCAGTGTGCTGCGCTTGAATGGACGTGTCTTTGCCGATCGCGCTCCTCCCGCTTTCCGCCTTACCGAAACACCGGACGAGGAAGACTTCCCTTGCGCCGCGGTCGACAAAAACGGCGGGGTGTGGATTGCGTATCTTGTTTTTCGACACAGCCCCGATCATAATCTCCTCCGTGCTCCCTTGCGTACGGTTCCCACCGATTTCTCGAAACTGAGCGAGCCAACTGGAGGCGATCAGATCTTCGCGCGGCACTATTCGAGCAACAAATGGGACGACCCGATCGCGGTGACTGCCCCGGGAGGCGACTTTTATCGCACATCCATCGCGGTGGATGGCCGCGGGCGTCCCTGGATCTTCTGGCCGGCGAATAACCGCGGTAATTTCGATATTTTTGCCCGTGTTATTGAGAACGGAAAACCGGCCCGCCAGGTGCAAATCTCGAACCAAGCGGGATCCGATGTGGACCCCGTTGCGGCGACCGATTCGCAAGGCAATGTGTGGGTGGCCTGGCAGGGCTGGCGAGACGGACGCGCTTCTATTTTCTCCGCGGTTCAAAAGGGCAATGCATTCACTAGTCCGATCGCGGTCTCGCATTCTTCCGGCAACGAATGGAATCCCACCATTGCCGCCGACAAAAACGGACGCGTCACCGTCGCATGGGACTCTTACCGCGCTGGCAATTACGACGTCTATATGCGGACGGCGGCCGCTCCGAATTCCTGGGAAGCCGAAAAACCCGTCGCCGCTACAGCACGCTACGAGTCCTATCCTTCGATTGCCTATGACGCTTCGGGACGGCTCTGGATAGCCTTTGAGGAAGGCGGAGCCGGCTGGGGTAAAGACTTCGGCGCGTACAGGACGGAGGGAGTCTCGGTATACCAGGGCCGGGTGATTCGCATTCGCGGATTTGAACCGGACGGCCGGGCCGTCGAACTTTCCGAAGATGTGGGAACTGTGCTGCTCGGCGTGCCCACCTTGCACGCGGAGAGGAATGGAGTCCAGCGCGGGAGCGAGTCTCTCGATCCTGATCCGAACCTCGCCAAAAACCGCGTTCCGAACCGCCCCGCGCTTAACCAGGAGAATCCCAAAAACACGCTTCCGCGGCTCGCAATCGATAACTCCGGCCGCCTCTGGCTTGCGTTCCGGAGCGCGCAGCCGATCTGGTGGAATCCGATCGGCACCGTTTGGAGCGAATACGTCGTTTCCTTCGATGGCAAGCGCTGGACAGCCCCGATTTTCCTCACTCACAGCGATAACCTGCTCGACAATCGGCCCGCCATAGCATCGGTCAGACCCGGAGAATTAATGATCGTTGGTTCATCCGACAATCGCCGCAATTTCCAATTGAGCCAGCGCACGGCGGCCTCTGCTGGCGAAGGCTCCCCGCGAGAGGATCCCTACAACAACGATCTTTTCTCGAGCGATGTCGTACTTGCGCCGGCAACTCAGCAGCTCCCTGTCATTCGATCGCAAACGGCCACAGCCTCGGTCTCGGCGGCGAATACCGCGGAATCGGCCTTCGTGAAACGATTGCGGGATTACCGCCTGGAACCCGCGGGACTGCGGATTGTTCGCGGCGAGTTTCACCGCCATAGCGAGCTTTCCATGGATGGCGGCTTCGATGGAACTCTGCTGGATCAATGGCGTTACATCCTCGATGCGGCATCGCTCGATTGGGTGGGCTGCTGCGATCACGACAACGGCGCTGGCCGGGAATACACGTGGTGGCTCGCCCAAAAGCTCACCGATGTTTTTTACACGTCCGGTAAGTTCGTGCCCATGTTCAGCTACGAGCGCAGCGTTCCGTACCCGGAAGGGCACCGCAACGTGATCTTCGCGCGCCGAGGAATTCGGCCTTTGCCGCGCCTGCCCATTTCGTCTGCGGACGCCCCCGGCCATGCGCCCGACACACAGATGCTCTACAGCTACTTGAAATATTACGGCGGCATTGCTGGCTCGCACACGAGCGGCACCGGCATGGGAACGGACTGGCGCGACAACGATCCGAACGTCGAGCCGGTCGTTGAAATTTACCAGGGTGACAGGCAGAATTATGAAATGCCCGACGCTCCGCGCTCGAACTCGGAGAAGGATTCTATCGGCGGCTGGCGTCCCAAGGGCTTCGTGAATCTGGCTCTCGCCAAAGGATATCGGTTGGGATTTCAGGCCAGTTCCGATCATGTTTCCACTCACCTGAGCTACTGCAACATCCTCGTGAAGGACGCCACGCGCGATTCCGTGCTCGACGCATTACGAAAGCGGCACGTCTACGGAGCGACAGATAATATTCTTGCCGATGTTCGCAGCGGAGCTCACGTGATGGGCGACGTGTTCTCTTCGGACTCGCGTCCTGCTTTGCAAGTGAAGCTGGCCGGCACTTCAAAATTTGCCAAAGTGTACGTGATCAAAGACAACAACTATGTTTATTCGGTCGAGCCCGATTCCGTAAATGTGTCCTTTTCCTGGATCGACAATGCTGCGGAGGCAGGCAAGACCAGTTACTATTACGTGCGGGGCGAGCAGGACAACGGCGAAATTGTCTGGGTGTCGCCCATGTGGATCACGTATTCGGGCAAGTAGGAGTTAACGCATCTTATGCACGAAGAGCGACAGGAGCGCATTCGATACTACCTTTTCGCTGCGTTCCTAGGCGTTTTGTTGCTGCTGAACGGGCTCGGCATTTTCCGCACCTTTTTCGGCATCGACACCGCGGTCTTCATCACGCTGCTCGCGGGATATAAAACGTTTTACAACTCCATCTCCGCCTTGATGGAGAAACGGATCTCGGCCGATATTGCTCTCTGCGTGGCGGTAATCGCAGCGCTTGCGGTAGGGCAGTATCTTGCGGCCGCCGAAGCAATGTTCATTGTGCTGGTTGGGGAAGGTCTCGAATCGTACGCCGCTGGCCGAACCTCCGCTGCGATCCAAAAATTCACCGAACAGCTCCCCCGGATTGCGCGGATTCTGCGTGACGGCCGTGAAGAAGAAATCGATGCCGAGTCTCTGGTTGCGGGCGATCTCATCGTGGTGCGCGCGGGGGAGCGAATTCCAGCCGATGGAGTTGTAGAGAACGGCTGTTCCGCCGTAAACGAGAGTTCAATTACCGGTGAACCCCTGCCTCGCGAAAAGCAGCCCAGCGATGAGGTCTTTTCCGGCACCCTGAACGGCGCTGGGCTGTTGCGCATTCGCGTATCGCGCGCGGGCTCGGAAACCACTCTGGCGCGGGTCATCGCCTTGGTTCAGGAAGCGCAGCAAAGGCGAGCGCCGGTCGAGCGCCTCGCGGATCGCGTTGCGAAATACTTCCTTCCCGCACTCTTACTGGCTGCCGCGCTCACGTTCTACTTCACGCGCGACTGGCTCAGGACAGTTTCGGTTTTGATCGTGGCGTGCCCTTGCGCGCTGATTCTGGCGACGCCCACGGCGATGGTAGCAGCCATCGGAGGCCTTGCGCGGCGGGGCATTCTGGTCCGCGGCGCAGCCGTTCTCCAACGCGCCGCGCGCGTCGACACTATTGTTTTCGACAAGACCGGCACGATTACAGAAGGCAAATTCGAAGTCTTGAAGATCATTGCGCTCGACCGTGACGAGGATGCATTGCTGACGCTCGCGGCGACGGCCGAACGCACTTCCGGGCACCCCCTCGCCGGCGTGATTGTCAGCGAAGCGGAGCGCCGGGGCTTGCCTCTCGATCTGCCAGAGAGCGCACACGCCCTGCCTGGCCGCGGTGTTCAGTGCGTTCTGGGCGGTCGCACCATTCGCGCAGGAAATGCAGCTTTTCTCGCCGCGGCAGGCGTTCCTAACACGGCATCCCTTCTGGATGAAGCTGACCGGCTCGGCGCTACGGCGGTTCTTCTCTCGGAGGACGATCGCCTCGCGGGCGCAATTCTGCTGCGCGATCGCATTCGCGAGGGAGCGCGGGAATCCATTGCTGGCCTCACTGAGCTCGGCATCGCTCGAAAGCTGATGCTGACGGGAGATCGCCGGCGCGCCGCCGAAGTTATCGCTCGTGAGATCGGTATTTCCGAGGTGGAGGCCGAACTACTACCGGAGCAGAAGGTCGATCGCATCCGCGCATTGGCCTCGCAAATGCGGGCGGTCGCCATGGTCGGCGATGGCATCAACGATGCACCGGCGCTTGCGAGCGCAAATGTCGGAATCGCCGTCTCAGGAGCGAGCGATATTACGGCCGAAGCTGCCGACGCAGTGTATCTGCCGCACAATCTCGAAAAACTTTCGAAACTATTCGAGATTAGCCGCAAGGCTGTAGCCACTGCCTGGCAGAACATTATTTTTTTCGCCGGCGTTGTGAATCTCGCTGCTGTCCTGTGCGCTGCCTGCGGCGTAATCGGCCCCATCGGAGCCGCTCTCACACACCAGCTCTCTTCCTTTCTGGTGATGCTCAACTCACTGCGGCTGCTCCGAATCGAACGTCCGTTGCAGCTCGAAAGTTGGCGGCCCGCGGGCGTCGCGCGTCTGGTCAGGCGTACTCCCCTGCCGCAAGCCTGGGACCGGCTTCGAAACATAACTGCGCGCATAGACTTTGACTCCGCTGTCAGTTGGCTCGCCGCGCATCGAACCGCTCTCGTGCGGCCTGCGCTGCTTGCCGTTGCGGCTCTTCTGATCCTGAACGGCGCCTATATCATCCCGCCCGACCAGGAAGGCATCATTCAGCGTTTCGGCAAGAACCTGCCGCCTTATCGCCAACCCGGTCTTCACTACAAATTGCCCTGGCCGATCGAGCGTCTCATACGCGTCCAGACGCGCAGAGTACGCACGGTTGAAGTCGGATTCCGGTCCATTCCGGGTTCACCCGATGCAGAGCCGGCAGCCTACGAGTGGAACATGCAGCATCGCACCGGGCGCTTCCAACGCAAGCCGGAAGAATCTCTGATGTTGACGGGCGATCAGAATATGATTGAGCTCACCGCGGCGGTGCAGTATGACCTGATCCGTCCGGACGACTTCCTTTTCCGCCAGATCGACGGCGAAGCGACTCTGCGCGCGGTTGCGGAATCTGCTATTGGCGGCATCGTCAGGACGACCGGCCTCGATGATGTCCTCACTACGGGAAGAGTGCTTATCGAGCAGGAAGGGCGCCAGCGAATGCAGGCGATTTTAGATCGTTATCGCTGCGGAATTCGGATCTTGACTCTGCGTCTGGAAGACGTCCATCCCTCGCTTGAAGTCGTGGACGCATTCCGTGAGGTGTCGGGCGCTTATGAGGAGAAAAATCGCCTGATCAATGAAGCAGAGGGCTACCGTAATGAGCAGATTGCTCTGGCTCGCGGCAACGCGCTCGCGCGGCTTCAAGATGCAAAGGGATATACAACCGGCCGTGTGAATCGCGCCGGGGGCGATGCCAGCCGTTTCGATCAGCGCGAAGCCGCATTCCGGTTCGCTCCGAGTGTTACCGAGACGCGCCTTTACCTCGAAACACTCGAGGAGGTATTGCCTGGAAAGAAAAAACTCATCGTCGATCACACCAGGTCGCCGCGCCGGCTTTTTCTCATGGAAGGTGGCGTCGAGATCGGCGCGTCCCCCATGACCCCGTTATTTACTTCCTCGGAACAAACTGCTAAACAACAGCAGGAGCAATAGAGATCAATGCCGTATCACTACCGAAAGTACTTTCCCGCTGCCGTCATTTTGGCAGCGCTTTTCTTTTGCTATCTCACGTTCTTCACCGTCAACGAAACCGAGGTCGCCCTGGTGACACAGTTCGGCCGCCCGCTATACACAATCAAAGATGCCGGGCTGCATGCGAAATGGGCGTTCCAGAACGTAACCTTCTTCGATCGCCGGCTGCGCATTTACAATCCGCGCCCTTCCGAATTCCTGACTCGCGACAAGAAAAACATTGTCGTCGACAACTATGTGGCCTGGAAAATTGAAGACCCCACCCGCTTTATCCAGACCGTCGGCGATCCGGTCGCCGCCGAGATGCGTCTTCACGATATTGTCTGGTCCGGCCTTTCGGCTGCTTTGGGAACGCATGACTTGGAGACGCTCGTCTCGGCGGAGCCTCAGAAGGTGCGCATAGAGCAGCTTCTCGACAAGTTGACCGCACTGACAGAGCGTGTTGCGCTTGCCCAGTATGGAGTGGATGTCGTGGAGGTCGGCATTAAGCGCTTGAACCTGCCCGAACAAAACAAGCAGAGCGTCTACGCTCGCATGCGCGCCGAGCGTGAGCGCATTGCACGCCAATATCGCGCTGAAGGTGAAGAGCAGGCTCTCGATATTCGTGCCGACGCCGACCGCCAGCGCGAGGAGATCCTTTCCGTGGCATATAAGAATGCCGAAGAGATTCGAGGCCAGGGTGACGCGGATTCCACGCGCATCTATGGTCAGGCCTATTCAAAGAACCCGCACCTTTACAAGCTGCTCCGCACGCTCGACGCGTATAAAAAGGTCCTGGATGACAAGACCACAGCAATTCTCAGCTCGGATTCGGATTTGTTGAAAATCTTGACTCAAGGAGAGGCCGGCGCGAAGTGAAGGTAATTTCTCCTGAGCCTTCGACGCTCGAACGGCATGTTCAACCGGTGCCGCTAAAAGAGCTGACGGGACGTAAAAGGCGCCCGCCGCTGCTGGCGATCTTGCCCCTACTCTGGCTGCTCTCAGGCGTATATTTCGTGCGCCCCGATCAGCAGGCTGTCATCACCCGGTTCGGAGCCGTCGTCGAACAGCGCATCTATCCTGGCGTTCATTACGCGTTGCCGTGGCCGGTCGATCGGGTATTGAAAGTGAAAGTTCACCAGTTGCAGCGCTGCGTCGTCGGAGGCGATGTCGTGGACGGAGTGCTGGGCCGTACGCAGCCCCTCGCATCGCAATTCCTGGCCGGCGATCAGAACATTATCAATATGCGAGCCGTGGTGCAATACTCGGTGGCCGTTCCCGCCGATTATCTTTTCCGCTCGCTGGATGTCCCTGCGGCGGTGAGCTCAGCCGTTGAAGCGGAACTGGCGCGCCGCACCGCGAGGCGCGGCGTCGATGCCGTGCTGACCACCGAAAGGGCCGCAATTCAGGACGAAGTGCTCGCGGCGGCACAAAAACGTCTGAATGAGTATCGTGTCGGTGTCAGGCTTTCGACTATCAACATCGAAAGCATCGCCCCTCCGCCCGAAGCCGCCGATGCTTTTCGTGACGTAGCGAGTGCACGGGCCGATACGGCAAGAATCATCGATGAAGCACAGGGATACGCAAATGATCTGGTGCCGCGTGCGCGGGGCGAGGCCACGCAGATGACCGAGTCTGCGGAAGCCTACCGGCAAACCAAAGTGCAGGAAGCGATCGGCGATGCCGCTCGATTTACCGCGGTCGCCGCCGAATATTCAAAGGCAGCCGAGGTCACCAGCAGACGGCTCTATATCGAAGCCATGGAGCAGATCATGCCGAAAATCCGCAAGCTCATCATCGATCCGCGCGGTAATTTAGATCTTTCGATCATTCGCAAGTCCGAGGCTCCCGCCAAGCCGTGACCCGGGAACGCATTGCGAAACTGGCTACGATTCTTGTGATAGCCGGCGCGTTCGGAATTGCAATCGCCCGCAGAACCAATATGCGTCCCCAACCACAGCCGGACGCAGCGCCTCAGGATACGATCTACAAAATGTTCGATGCGGCTCGTGCCGGCGACGTTGGCGCATATCTCGCGCGTTACTCCGGCCAAATGAGGAATTACTTGAATGAAGCAGTTATCGAAAAAGGCAAGCCCGCTTTCAGCACTTATCTTAAGTCCTCGAATGCCGAGATTAAAGGTCTCGTTGTTTTCGAACCGCGGCCGGTCTCCGAAGGCAGCGTTCAAGTGCGCGTCGAATACGTTTATCGCGACCGCAATGAAGCACAGACCATGTTCCTCGAAAAACGCCCTGGCGGCTGGGCGATTGTGCGTATCGATGGCGAGGAAAGGATCAAAACACTGGTTCCTTATGGTACGCCGGTTCAGTAGCCTGGTTTCAATAGGCTGATCGGGGCTTCCCGTTTGTGATAGAAATAGCCCGTGATGAGAATGCGTAAGGCTTCAGCCGTCCTCGTTCTTTCTCTCGCCGCACTCCTCTTGATCGCTTTAACCCCAAACCCGCGATCTCCTCTGCACCCGCCCGCGGCCGCATGGTTGCAGGAGAACCGCTCCGCCGCGCGAAATACACCCCCGATTGACGACACCATTTCCTTTCGTGTCATCTGCGGTTATCAACGCACCGCCGTCAAGGTCTACGACGGTTTCGTGTCCCTCACTGGCGGAACGCTAAAGAATATCGAGCCGTGGCGTTTTACTCAGAACGACGCCATCACTGCGCCGAATTCGTGGAAGCTTCAAATCAAGCGCCTGGCCTTCGAAAACCAGCCGGATCAGCCCAATCGCATGGCTGACGGCGGTCCGCCGCCGATGAATCTGGTTCCCGCGGGAATCATCGTAACCCTCGATCGCGCGACAATCTCGGCTCAGTTCCACACCCAGCAGGGAAACTTCACGGTTCCGGTTCGCAATCTCGCCTTTGGACATCAACTCTGGTTTCTCGACAACGATGTTCAGGTGGAGCGCGTGCCTGTGCCCGAGCGTGTTTCCCCGCAGAGCCCGGAGGAGCACGATTATCCGTCCCTCGCCGTTTTGCGGAATGGCGACATCTGGACGGCTTGGCAAGCCTATCAGGATCGCGGCGATCAGGTTTATGCGCGCAGGCGAGGCGGCGACCCGGTTCGCTTGACCAATCAAAAGGGTGATGTCTTTCGCACCTCGATTGCCCAGGACACGGATGGCCGCATTTACATCGTCTGGTCAGAGCGGCAAGGAGCCGCCTGGCACCTGTACCAGCGCGTTTATGACGGAAGTAACTGGACAACCCGAACGCAAATCACAAGCCAGAATAGCCCGAACGTTTTTCATAAGTTGATCCAGACTTCCAATGGACTCCGCTTGATTTGGGTGGGGCATGAGAACGGCCTCTCGTATCTGTACATGGCGGCAAACAGTCCCTCGAGCGGGTGGTCACAACCGCAGCGGATCGGCGGCCCCAGCGTCTGGATGCCGGAAGCCGCGGCGGATCGCGAGGGTAATCTCCACGTCGCATGGGACAGCTATCAAAACGGGAACTACGACATCTTTTACCGTCGCATTGCAGCCGGTGGCGTCCCTGCAGCTATCGAACAGATTACGACGTCGCCTCGCTTTCAAGCGCATGCCTCCATTGCCATCGACAATCTCGATCGTCCTTGGGTGGCGTGGGACGAATCCGGAGCGAACTGGGGTAAGGACTGGACCCATAACGATCAGTTCCGGTCGACCGTTCTATACAAAGATCGTTCCATCCGAATCGCAGTAAAGGATGGCGGCTCATGGAAGGCCGCGCCGGACTTTACCCCCGCAGTGCCGGACCGCCTCCGCCGCTATTGGCAGCTTCCACACCTCGCGTTTGACCGCACGGGCCGCGTTTGGGTGCTCTTCCAGATGCGTACGGATGCAACCAACAATCGCGAAGATTTTTGGTGCGCCGGCGGTCTCTGGGATTTGTATCTCACTACTTTGGACAACGGCGTGTGGCGTTCTGCGGCGCTGCTTCCCCAATCGACCGGGCGGAACGAATCCGTCTTTCAGATCGTTGGCGGTAATGACCGCGCGTGGATGACATGGACCACCGACGGCCGCGTGTTCCGTCCAGCCAACGGCGGATTTCAAGCGCCCACAACGGTTCACTACGATGTTTTCGAGGGGCAAGCGTCGGCTCCCGCGCCCTCGGCGTCCGCGCCCCTATCGCCCTTTATAGAGCGGCTGGAACATCCTCAGGTTGTCCACCCCAATGAGCGTGAGGACGTCCAGCGCATCCGTTCCTATCGCACCAACGTAAGTGGAACGGACTATCGCATCCTTCGCGGCGACTTCCATCGGCACTCGGACATATCGAACGACGGTTCCGGCGATGGATCGCTCGAAGACTATTACCGCTACATGATCGATGTCGCGGCCATGGATACCGGCATCATCACCGATCACAACATGGGCGGCGATGCCGAATATAACTGGTGGCGAACCGAGAAATCCTACGACCTGTTCCATATACCCAACGGTTACACCCCGCTATTCGGTTACGAGCGCAGCGTGAATTATCCGAATGGCCACCGCAATGTTGTGTTTGATCACCGCGGGGTTCGGACATTGCCCGTGGGCGCGGCCGAGAATCGCGGAGAAGTTAATAGCGGCACGCTCGTGTATCCGTATCTCCGGCAGAACCGCGGAATTTCCATGCCGCATTCTCTGGCTACGGGACAAGGGACGGACTGGCGAGACAACGATCCCCAACTGGAACCTCTCGTCGAAATTTATCAGGGCTATCATGCGGCCTATGAATATGAGGGCGGCCCGAAGGCGGAAAGTCAGAATAATCACCTTCTCGTGCACGGATCTTATGAGCCTGCTGGCTTTTACTGGAATGCACTCGCGAAAGGTTATAAACTCGGCGTGCAGGCTAGCTCCGACCACATCTCAACGCATACGAGCTACGCGATGATCTACACTCCGGCGTCCGATCGTACTCAGATCGTGGACAGCATGCGCGCTCGCCATGCCTACGCGGCGACCGACAACATTGTGCTGGATTTCGAAGCAGTCGATATGCGGGGCGTTTCGCACTTGATGGGCGACATCTTCACAGCGCCGCGCGGGCTGAAGCTACGCACCCGCGTGCATGGCACCGACACGATCACCCATGTTGACGTAATTCGTAACAATGCGATCCTCTACACCGCGCCGGGTTCGGAAAACAAGGACACGGACTTCGAATATGTGGATGAATCTCCGCTTCAGGGCACCAACTGGTATTACGTTCGCGTCACGCAAATCGATCGCAACATGGCCTGGAGCTCTCCCGTCTGGGTCACCTACCAGTAGAAAAGACCGCCGTCAAAACGTCAGCCGCGCGCTGAATTGGATATGCCTCGCGTCCAGCGCAGCCGTGAGATTCCCGTAGGTGGCCGACCCGAAGACATTTCCGACCGCGGAAAAATTCGGATGATTGAATATGTTGAAGAATTCCGCGCCAAACCGGAGCGCTCTGCTTTCGCGAATCGCAAAATTGCGATAGAAGTTCAGCGTGACATCGTCGGAAACTCCAGGACCTCGAAGGACATTGCTTCCCTCGTTTCCAAACGTCCCCAGGGGCGCCGGAGCGAAGGCGTTCGTGTTGAAGTATCCGATAACGCTCCCTGTAATGTTTAGCGGGCCAACGACATTCGGGCGCTGCGTCCCGCCTCCAACTCCCGCCCGATCTCCTGAAACGGTCACCGTAAAAGGTAATCCGCTGCCGAACCCGGCGTTGCCGCTCGCTTCCCACCCGCCCAAGATTTTGCCGGCGAAATTGCCGCTGTGTTTAAAAAACGGCAGCTCGTAAATAAAATTGATGTTCAGATTCTGGGGTTGGTCATAGCTGTTAAGGCCTTCTTCATCAGGCTGCAGGGTCTGGTTCTGGCCAAGGCCCCAAACGATCGACTTCGAGAAAGTGTACGAGGCATGGAACGCTAACCCATTCGTGAAGCGGCGATTCACATTGACTTGCAGCGCATGATACTCGGCGGAAGCATTCCGCTCGTCATAGTTAATCGTTCCGTACCCGAGATATGGCCGGACGGTGTTCACATTGATGGTGCTGTTGGCTACAGCGAGACTCGGCTGCGGCTGATTCAAATTCGCCTGCTGGTCCAGATGAACAGCGTGATTTCCCACGTACGTTACGGAGATAACGACCTGCCCGGGTATTTGCCTTTGTATGCCGAAACTCCACTGTTGAACCGCCGGATAGAAGCGTTCCGCGTCGAAGGCCTGAAGATTCGGCGGGAACACCCGGTCAGTGCCGCCTGCCGGATTGCTAAGTGACGTGTTATAGATGCTCACCGAGGTAGTAAAAGGCGGATTCTGTCGCAGGCTTTCTTGATTATCGTTGTCCCAGTGATAGAAGACCCCATAACCTCCTCGTATGACCGTCTTTGCATCGCCGGCAGGCGACCACGCGAAGCCGAAGCGCGGCCCCGGCATGTCATATCGGTGTTTAATCAGGCTCCGCGGAAGGTTGAGTCCTTGCAGATTATTCGGGGTGAAAATGCCATTCAAAGGGTTTCCAGTGCCGGGTCGAATCTCGCCATCCGCCAGAAGCGCCGGCGCCTGCGATGGGTTATACAACATGGTGCTGAATCCTGAGAGATTGTTGTATTTGTCATAGCCGATGGGAGCGCCCTTGAAAATAGTCCAGCGCAACCCGAGATTCAGCGTCAAATTCTTCGAGACTTTCCAATCGTCCTGGAAGTACTCTTCGTAGGAGTTCGCAAAAAAATAGCCATTGGGAACCACAGAGGATTCGGTGTAGGTGAACGCGCGTCCTAACAGGAAATCCGCTGCGGCATTACCCGTGTAGGTTCCGTTGAATGTAAAAGCACCCTGTGTGTTTACGCCGTTATAGTCGAATTTTTGAAGGCGGACGATATCGAATCCCAGTTTGAGAGCATGATTGCCGGCTAAGTAAGTAAGATCATCCTTCCATTCGAAGACGTTGTTCACATTACTGAGAGGGGAGCCTACTCCGATATTGCTGAATCCTGAAATGCTGATGTCGGGGGCGGCGTTATAGACATTTCCCGGTAGAACCTCTGGAATGGTCAACCCCGTCCTGGAAACCGCATCCATGCCCGGATGAGTGCTGATTCCGTTTCGAGAGTATCCGTACGTGAATACGTTCACCATGCGCGGGTTGATCATCCATGTCAGCCGCGCAATCGCATTCCACCCAGGTTTCCCCAGAAAGCCCGGTTGGGTGGGGAAGGCGGCATTCGAGGGCTGAAAAATCGCTTGATTCTCGTACCAGTTATCGTGCGCGTACCGCAAGGTCAATGAAACCTTGTCTCCAAACTGCTGGTCGCCGCGAACCAGATCCTCGCGCCACCGTGACGCGCTGTCCGGCGTCGCCACGTAATTGGGGGAACCGGAGCGATTCGGAAGCGGATAAAACCGGTTCAGGAGAGCCGTAGCGTTGGGATCGATGAGCGAAGAGGGAATGGTGTTATCCGCGAACCGAAGGTGCGTTGTGGGGTCGGTAATCGCGCTCCCGAATATGCCCGCCCGCTGGGCTGCGGTTACGGTTGTGGCCGTGAATGTGCTCTGAGGCGGCTGCGTATAGCTTACAAGTTGCGGGCCTTGACGGAGATTCCAGCTCTCAGAGACGAAGAAGAACGTTTTGTTCTTGCTGGTGTTGTAGTGGCTCGGGATGAACACCGGTCCGCCGACCGTGAACCCGAACATATTTTGGTGAAACGGCGCGCGCTGCAGGTCGAAGAAATTGCGCGCATCGAAATCGTTGTTGCCCACGATTTCGTATACGTCGCCATGGAATTCATTGCCTCCCGCCTTCGTAACGATATTTACAAGACCATATCCATAGCTGCCCTGATCCGCAGAGAAATTGCTTGTCTTGATTTGAACTTCGGCGAGCGCGTCCATCGGTGGAAACAGATCCAGTCCCCGGTTACCTCCAGTGTCCATGGCGAGAATTCCGTCATAGGTGAACTTGGTGTCATTAACGCGGCCGCCATTTATCGACATGAGGGGATTGCCTTCTTGCCCCACACCCATGCGCCGGCCGGTTTGCGTAGAGGTCACTCCGGGGCTGAAAGTGAGAAACTGCGAGAAGTTTCGGCCGTTCAACGAGAGCTCGCTGATCTGAGCGCCGCTCACGAGCGTGCTCAATTCACCGTTCTCGGTCTGAACCGCCGGCGGAGCGCTTGAAACGGTCACCGTCTGTTGCGCCGTGCCGAGTTCCAGACCGACGTTGACGGTGACCGTCGTATCAGTGTCGAGCCGCACATTTTCCTGCGTGGAAGTCTTGAACCCGGAATGTTCCGCTCTCACTTGGTAGGTTCCGATCGGTAAATCCGGCAGCACGTAATTGCCTTGCCCGTTTGTTGTGGTACCGCGAGTTGTTCCCGTGCTTGCATGCACGGCCGTAATTTGTACCCCGGCAACGGATGCCCCGGAAGGATCGGTCACGGCGCCGTTAATGGTGCCCGTCCCCATGCTCTGGGCAACCAGCATTGGAGCTGCTGTGAGAAAGAGGACGGCCGCGGTCCAAGTAAAATAGCGTCTCATGTTTGATCCTTTCAGCCGGCTCAGCCGGGCTTGACGTATTGATCGAGCTCTTCCTTTGACTCAGGTATTTCGCCCTTCTCTTCGAGAAACAGCTTCAAGTTGCTCCGCAGAACGATATGTGGCGCGAGCCGAAGGTGCGTGGGCGGGCATTTGCGTTCCACAAGAAATCGATAAAGAGCCTGAAATGCCATGCGGCCCTGCGTTTGCGGCCGCTGATGCATGGTGCCCAGCACTTTGCCGTCGCGAATGAGCGGGATGAGCTCGGGTAGCAGATCGGTGGTCATGACAGCCAGTTCGCCGAGACGGCCTGCCTCTTCGAGTGCGCGGATGACCGGAATCGAATTCGCGGTAGTGACATACACGGCGCGCAAATCGGGTGCCCTGGCGAGATATTTGGATACGTTTCGATAGGCTTCCTGCGGATCATCATGCGCCTCAATCGTCTTCGCCACTCCCAGATGACTGTCGGTAGAAAGATACTCCCGGAATCCACGCACCTTTTCGGCATGATCGAAAGTACCCAGGTCGCCTGTTACCAGAAGCACCGGCCCAGGCTTCCGGGATGACTTCCGCACTGTTAGTAGGAACAGTTCCGCTACGATCGCGCCGCTGGTGTAGGCATCGGTCGAAACAGCCGTGAGGCGCTCCGTGTTGGGAGCGTCGGTTGCGACGCACACCACGGGAATGTGACTTTGGGCGGCCTTTCGGATCCACGGCTTCAAATCCTTGGGATGCCCAGGCGCCAGAATGATCCCGTTCACCCTCTCCTGCAAAGCTCGCTGAAGAAGCTCCAGATCGCCCTCGCAGAGCTTGCGATGGGTTCGCAACTCCAGCTCGACACTCGATTCAAACGGCGCAGCAGCTTCGCGGATGCCTTCCGACAGACTGTCGAAAAATGCGGCGATCTCTCGCGGCAGATGGACCGCGATCTTCAGTTTGCGCCGCAGCTTCAGATAGCGCGCCGCAACGTTTGGGCGGTAGCCTAACGTCTGGGCCATGGTCAAAACGCGCGTTCGCGTCAGCGGGTTGATTCCGGGCCGCCCATGCAACGCTCGATCCACTGTGCCAATAGATATGCCGAGAACCTGCGCGATCTCTTTTATACCTACCGGCTGCTTCACATCTTCTACGGGGCTGTCTTCGGAGCGAATCGCCCGGTGATGTTCAGCGCTCAAGCTTTGTCTCCCTTTCGGAGTGCGGCTTCGGCCAAGGCGCAAATAGACAAGCATGTGGTTTCGTTTCGCTTCTGAATATCATCCTCGAACAGCAGAAAATTAGGAAGCGAGGTCGCGAAATAATCGATCTTCGCTTCCTCCGTCATCTGTTTGCGGGCACCTTCGAGCAAAGTAACTAGCGCTTTTTTGGCTTCCTGTTCTCTTCCGAGTTCTCGAAGCGCCAGTGCGCTGTAATAAGCAAACCGGCTGATGCCTGCCTTCGCCTCCCCGGCGCGGCGCCAATTCGCTTCGGCTTCCGCGCGGCGGCCCAGCATGGATAAAGCGAGCCCACTGAAATAATCGACGTCGGTTTCCTGCGTGAGCAGGTGCTTCCCTTCCCCGAGGTTCTGAGGGTAGGTTCGTGCGGCTTCAAAGTGATCGAGTGCCGCTTTCGCATCTCCGCGATCCAGCTCATCCCGGCCGAGCAGCAGATGCGCGGCAACGTACTGGCCGGATACCAGGCCTTCGCCGCCCTCCCACGGATGAAAGCGCCGCGATGAGAGGATCGAAAGCGCCTTCTCGCTCTGCCGTGTCTGGTTGTACAACGTCACAAGTTCGATGGTGAGGTCATCGCGCCCGCTCACTAGCTCGGGATGCTTTTCCAGCTCTCGAAGCCGCTCTTCGGGGGTTTTTCCCGTTCGCTTTTTCAATTGATCGAACTCGTAAAGCATTCGCGCATCGGATGGATTGGCCTCAAAGGCGCGTTGATACGCTGCCAACGCTCGGGCCGGATCGCGGCGCACATTGTAATAGGCAATTCCGAGATTGCGCCAGGGAATCGAAAAAAAAGGATCCAGACGCGCAGCCTCTTCCCAGTGTTGGATGGCCTCTTCGTGGCGGAATTTATCGTAGAGCAGATTGCCCAGATAGTAATGCGCGCGCGCATCGCGAGGCTGCCGCTCGAGAGCCCATTCGAGCACCATCATTTCCTCCACCCGCGACGGGAAACAGTAGTCGGGCAGGCCCTCGGCCTGCGCGGGGCTCCCAGCCCCGCTAAGCTGATCGGCAAAATAGCCCCGCGCATACCACAGCATCGGATGGCTTTCGCCAAACCTCTCAATTACATTCACCGCTTCTTCCCGCAAACCCGCGTGCGCGTAGTCAAATGCGAGATCGAGACAATTCCCGGCGTCGAATGCTTCTGCGGCGTCCGGCCCGCCCAGGAGCAGTAGCTCGTTTCGTGACCACAAATCCAGAGGGTCCAGTTTTCTGGTTTCCATCCCGGTCTGAAGTGCCGCTTCGCGCCTTTCGAGGTGCCGCAACACAGCCGTTTTCAAGTTCCGCGCCTTGAGATTGTCCGTTCCGACTTTCAGAGAACGATCGAGATGTTCGAGCGCAGTTGCCCAATCGAGGCGAGCGCAGTCGATTGCCGCCAGCTCGTAGTAAGCGGCGGCTTGCCAGGCGTAATTCCAAACAGCCTTGTAGAAAGCGGCATACGCTTCGTCGGTCTTGCCTTGGAACCGGCGGGCGAGGCCGAGATTGTAGAAGGGCTCGCCGTCGTACGGATTCGGATTGCGCCGCGTCAGGCGGCGAATGACCGTTTCAAAATGCTCTGCCGCTTGCGAAAACCTGCCCTGACGAAGCGCTACAAGCCCGAGCGCGTTGTTGCATCGCGCATCTTCCGGATCACGTCGCAGAGCTTCCTGCCAGTAAGGCTCCGGGTGGCGCGTGGCATGCCGGTATTGTTCCAGATGCAGGCCAGTTAAGTAAAGTTCGTCTGTACTTGCGATGTCTGCGGGCAGCGCAGGCTCTGTCGCCGCTTCAGGCAGTGAAGCGTTCGTATCGCGTTCACAAGCTTCGTAGCGAATCAACTCCGTACCCCGCTCGTCGTAGACGGTCAGCCGCAAAAGCGTATCTGCGCGTGTTTTCTCGACTCGCATGAATTCGACAAAAGGCCTCCCGGGACGCAGACTGGTCCGCTGCCGGAACAGGATCCCAGTGCCAGCCGCAAGCACGACTTCGATATTGTCGATGGGCTCGGTGGCGCAAGCGCCGATTTTCCACTCGCCATCGCCGGCCGGTTCGAGATTCACGGCGAGTAGGCGGTTCGCGTTCTTGACAGGGCCGATCTTCTGAATGGGATACCAGAACTGGCTGAATACTTTGGTTTCGTACGGCTGGAGCCACGAAAAATCGGGTTGATTGTCCGTAAAAATGCCAGCCATCAACTCGATATATGGCCCATCGGAATCGGTTAACTCGCGGTCCCACGCATACCCGAATTCGGCGCTACCCCAGGTCCAAAGTTTTTTTCCGGGTGCGATGTAGTGATTCGCGCAGTGAACGAACCCGGCCTGTTTCGAATGATCGTAGCCGCCCACAAAATCGTAATCGGACCGGGTGACCATGTACGAAGTCGGCACTGGAATGTTCTTGTACCAGGAAAGGTCAACTCCGCGGGCATAATCGACGCCGTAATAAAAATTGCGAGCAATCGGAAACCACGACATCGCGCGTTTAGCGTGATCTGCAACGAATGTAACGTCGGGCGGAAAAAATGCCTGGTACTGATCGTGGACGTGAACTCCGGCATTCGCCCACCAGAGGAACGTCTGGACGAAAGGCGTGCGGTTGTATAGTCGGACGCTTGCTTCGATATACGCCTTACCGGATCGCAGGCGGATTCCGGCCATTCCCTTCATGCGATTCATGGGCTCGTGTTCGCTGAGCCAAACGGTGCAGGCGCCCTGTTCTTTCTCGATGAAGTGCTCGACCGGCATAAAGGTGGTGGGCCGGTGGTGCTGCGGCCAGTTGAACTCGACGCCTCCCGAAATCCACGGCCCGAGCAGACCCACCAGCGCCGGTTTGATGACGCTCTGACGATAAAAGAAATCGTAGTTGTTGGTCTTATCTTGCCCAATGTGAATGCGTCCGCCAATCTCAGGCAGGATCATCACGCGCACGAATTCGTTTTCGAGAAATACTGCCCGGTAAGGCCGGTCAATCTTCTCATCCGATACTCGATCGGTAAAGGGATTCGGATAGACCTTACCGCTGCTGCCCTGATAGACGCGCTTATCAAGGAACATCGGGTTCTTGTCGGGCGGCGGTACCGGATAAGTAGGGATGACAACGGTCTCTTCCCAAGCGCGCACAGGCTCACGATCGGATTGCATTAACCCTTGTAGTGTACGTTAACGGAGGCTCGACGACGATGCTCATTGGCATGACTGCGCGCTTGGATTACTGCGCTCGGATTGGAGTGACTAATTAATCCACAGATAGCCCGCCAGCACCGCGATTACCACGAGGACGTATTGGACCTATCGCGAATAGGCGCGGTGCGTCGACGAGCCGTCACTCAATCGATACATCTCAACATACGGCGTGAGCCCCCGAGGAAAGGTCTCCGGCACAGCGCCGTCACTTCGGCAGCATAGTGATCGGCAAAATATTCGCGCGTACGATTCAAGCACAGCACGACATACTGGCTCGCCCAATAGCAGAGATAAACCGATCAAGACAACCACCAGCAGGATGGCGGACCACAGTGGCGCGCCTACTAGGTCGCGATCTCGCCTAATTGGACGGAAGCGCGCTTAGATCTTTGCCCAGAATCGCCTCAACATTCGTCAGGAGTCCAGCATGGACGAACTGGATTTGCCCGAAGCGATCCATCACCAGACTCATCGGTGTCGCAGCGATGCCGAAGCCCTCTGGCCAATTGGCCTGGGCCGCAGCATGCAGCGCCTTCAGCTTGTGCGCTGCAAGGAAGGCCTTGATCTTATCTGGCTTGTCTCCGATTTCTACCGCCAGTGTATTGGCAGCGCGATGCTGGCGTTGAAACTCCTCTATCGCAGGCAGCTCTGCGATGCACGGCGCACACCATATTCCCCAAAACGTGATAACGGTCGGTTTGCCTTTGGCATTCTGATTATCCAACCGCCTTCCCGACAGATCGGTGAACGCAAATTTCGGAGCGGGCCGGTTCACCGGGAGAGGCGTGTACTCGGCGGCAGTCTTGCGAGCACGTTCCGCAGCCTGCTTCTCGATCTTTTCTTCAGCGCCCTTTTCGCTTCCCAACCGCTGGGAGACAAACAGCCGCGTATACGCGCGGTAAGGCTCTGAATCCTTCTGATAGGGTGCACTCGCTCCAGCCAGATAGGCCTCCAAAGCACTTGTGTTGTCGCCCATTTGCTCGCATACCTTGCCTAGCGCCAGGGCCATATCCGGGTTGTCAGGGGCCGCTTTCAAGGCCGCTTTGAAATCGGCGCGAGAGGCCTGCAATTCCCCCAACAGGAGGTGAGCTTGCCCGCGAAGCCACTCGAGCTTTCCCGGCTCTTTATGAAAATGATGGCTCGAAGAGGGGCTCTCGCTTTCTAAGTAGAGTTTCTCCGCCTCGTCCAGCAATTCGAACGCGCGCGCGGGTTCGGTCTTGTGGTCGATGTAGAACTCGGCCATTTCGAGAAGCGGAAGAACCTCCCCTGGCTTGAGGGAAATCCATTCGTCGAAAATGTCTTCCAATGCGCCGGTGTCGACCATCCCTTCCTGTAATTTGAAAGCCTGTGCGTAGGCACTGAACGTTTCGTTACTAGACGGATACTTGGCGGCAAAGTTAAGGTACTCCTCAACTTTCTTTCGCGGATCCGCTCCATCAGTATCGATGGACTGGTAATCGAAGTCGGCCAGAATACGCGTGACCGTCTTCTGTGCGAGCGGGACGAAGCGATCGCGCGGGATGTGAATAACTTGCTTAGTGACTGCATTGATCTGAAAGGGATCTGCGGTTTCCGGGAGCGCGATCAACGCGGCACGAAACCGTTCGATGACCGGCGCGGGAAGCTTTTTCTGATTGCCCGAGACAAACCCGGCGACCTGCTCCATGGCCCTCATGTCAGTGCCGTGAGCTGCCAGAAAAGCGTCCAATTCACGTCCAATCTGTTGATAAGCAGCAGGAGTTTGTCCCGCCTTCCTCAGTTCCAGATCCCAAAGGAAAAAATAGTGGCTCGCAGTCTGGGGCCGAGCCCGCAGATCTGCCTTGAGAATTTCAATGGCGCGATCCAGATCCGGCATGCGCTGAATACCTGGCGCCAGCAGGCTCCCTTCATAAGTCAGAGCTTGTGCGTTGACGCCATACGGATTGATCTGCGAATCATTGCAATAAAGGATTTCCCAATACTCGGCGTGATTGTTATCGACCTGTCCCTTCTCATTCTGAAAAAAGAAGATCGAATATCCGAGACCATAGTTCTTTTTCGGAGTAAAGCTGGTCTGCCAATTCCCGCCATCGGAGCACAGGAGTGGAATCGCCACCGAGTCGAAACGATTAATACCGATCGCGTTGGCCAGAATGAGCCGGAGTGTTCGGGGAGCCTTCAGGCGCGCAGCAGGCGACTTCGTGTTGTAGCGAATTGTGATGGTGGGAGGAATTATCGGCTCTCCCCACACGCGTGGCATTTGGAACTCCGGACAGGCAGGTTCTACGGTAACGACCGGGACTCTTGCTGCTCCGGCCATGGCTTGCGCGACTGTGAATATTGCCGCAGAGTGCCGCCAGAAGGAAAAGCGATCGGAGCCGCATAAACGGATAAGAGACTCGTCTGGAAATGAATTCTAGTGGAGCTTCCTAATCATTTTTCCACGATGCGCTCGGCGAGTGCGGGGCGGGCACTTTGCCTGCCATGTCGCGAATCATCGCGACACTTGTGCCAGATCGGTCGCAATTAGGGAAAAATAGAGAGGATAGTTTGCCCGTTGGAAAATTAGGAGGCTGGCAGTGTCAGACGAACCGGACCCTTTTTACAGCGTCATGGAAGCCAAGGGCGCGTACAACAGATACGCGACGATTCCGGTCGGAGGTGCTGCTTTAGCAATTCCGTTCCTCGAGAAGGCAGCTCGGCAAATAACGCTTGAGGACGAGGCCCGTCCAATTGTCATTGCTGATTACGGATCGTCGCAGGGCAAGAACTCACTTGCACCAATGGCGATCGCGATTCAAAAGCTGCGGCTCCGCGTACCCCAGGAGCGCCCGATTCTGGTATTTCATATCGATCAGCCAGCGAATGATTTCAATTCCCTCTTCGAAGTCCTCAGTTCCGACGCGAACCGGTATTCTCTCAAGGAAGCCAATGTGTTTCCGTGCGCAATCGGAAGATCGTTCTATGAACAAGTGCTTCCGAATGCTTCGGTGCATCTCGATGGTGCTCGTATGCGGCCGTGTGGCTGCGACGTATGCCTTGTCTCATTCCCGGTCATTTCTTTCCGGCCTTTAGCACAGGCGCGCAGCGCGCTGCATTCGAACAACAGGCCCAAGAAGACTGGGCAACTTTCCTCTCATGTCGGGCGTCTGAGATGCGGCCCGGCGCTCGACTGGTTGTCGTGCTCCCAAATCTTCCAGAGGATAGGCCGGGCGGTTTCTCGAAGATGATGCACGATGCAAATGCCGTGCTTCAAGAGATGCTTGACGAGGGTGTGATCACTGCCGGAGAGCGGGCGCAAATGGCTGTGGGAGCATACCCGCGAAGCAAGGATGACCTTTTCGCGCCATTTGCTGCAAAGGGCGAGTTTCAAGGTTTAACCATTCAGGATTACGAGGTCGCAATGCTTCCGGATGCCGGGGCCGATTACCGGTCGAACGGAGACAAGGAAGCCATGGCCGCTAAGAATGCGCTGCTGATTGATCCACTGTATAGTAAGCACCCATGTCGTTGTCAATCAGCGAACCTTGCGGATCCAGCTCCGGTGCGGTCTGCGCTCCTGCCAGCGATTCCTGCATCGACCGCTCGCGCTGCGCGGCTGAAAACGCGCCAGCAAATTTCACGTCCGACTGCACATTGTTTGTTGACACGGCACTGCCCGAACCCGCCAAAGTTCCGCGAACAGATCATCAACGGGTGCGGTGGTCGCGGGGGCCACCGCTCGAAACCCGCACGTCGTCCGCGGGGCAACGGGACGCTTAGCTTCTGGCCCTTGTTGAGCCATGCTCACATTGAGCGTCGCGCGCCGACCATAAGCGCTCGGCATTTAGTGTGAAGGCGATGCTCGTCGCCGTGTTGGATTCGTTGTTGTTCCGCAAACTGCTGGTGCTCGAACCAGCCAGGCTGGTGTTGGCTGGCCCTGGTTTGGGTTCATAGAACTTTTTCAGCCTCGAACCCTTTTTTGTCGTTATCGCCATAATGTACAGGCAGCTGTGATCACGTCACATAACTGTGACATGCTACCGTGGTGTTCCCACAGGAGCAAAAAGTCGAAGAAACCAAATTGGATCTGTTAGAGATCGGTTTGCGGATGTGATGGGCCGTGTGTTCGCCATGTCGTCCTGAAGATGCGCCAAATGACGGATGCTTTGCGGGAAGCGATCGGCGTGAGCGCCGTGGTGTTCAGCGTCTTCGATACGCTCCTGATTCGTCCCCTACCGTTTCGCGATCCCGGGAAACTGGTCTGGATCGCCAACGACGGCGTGGTCGGGCTCTCGACGAAACAGCGGGCACTCTTCAGCGCGGGATCCTGGCGGGAACGTTGCGCCTGACAGTGATCGGGATCGCCGCCGGGACACTGATCTCGTGGCTGCTGGCAAGAGCGCTGAGCAGCATGTTGTTCGGCGTCACACCGGGAGATCCCTCGACATTCGCCGTGAGCCTGGCCGCGCTGTTGGTTGTAGCGGCGCTGGCTGGATTCATACCCGCATTCCGCGCATCGAGAATCGATCCGGTAGAAGCTTTGCGCGTGAATTAGCTGAAGCAGCGATAACGGCGAGCGAGCGTGAGAGTGACGCGCCACGGATATGAACGTTAGGCAAAACTACGGTTGATAAGGAGGCGACGCTCGACTTCAATCCGCAAGTGCCTGAGAAGTGGCATGACGTCGAAATGAGAGTGTCTGAGTGGCCGATCAAGAGCAAATGGAACTAAACACATTGCCATTTACGTGTTACGTGCCTGTCCGGCTCGCAACCGCGTCGCTATGTTGGCGGCTTGCCTGCGTCGCATCCACAACGGAAAAAGTGGCAGCATTCTCATCAGAAACCGATATGCCCGACCAGGAAAAACCAGAGCCGCTCCGCGCTCAAATCCAGCTACTGCTTCTCGTGCACAGTGCGCGGCACTGAGCCGGAAAAACCGCGGTGGCGTGCCAGGCATGCCCCCTGCTGAGCCAGCCAACTGATCGAATTCGCTGTCCACCGGACCGGGGCACACTTGTGTCACGGAAACGCCTGTTCCCGCGAGATCGGCGCGTAGCGCTTCGCTAAAGCCGTTGATAAAGTGCTTGCTCCCCACGTAGGCCGCCCCGTTTGGCAGAATCGTGAGCCCAGCGCCGGACCCAATATTGAGCACTCCGCCGTGGCCGCGCTCGACCATGCCGGGCAGCAGGGCCGCAGTAAGTTGGACGACAGCTGTTACATTCGTCCGCAACACCTGTTTCGTGCGCTTCCAATTCGACCGATCAAATAACACGGCGTCACCCACGCCGGCGTTGTTCACCAGCACGTCAACCGAACCCGCGTGTTCGGTTACCCGCTGAGGCAGCGCCTCGGTTTCGTCCTCTTCCGATAGATCCGTAGCCAATACGACAACGTTTAGCCCTGGATGGCGTTCTAACAGATCTGCTCGCAACTTCTCAAGCCGTTCCAGTCGTCGCGCCACGAGTACGAGCGTCGCAGCACGCGCGCCGAACTCCAGCGCGAGTGCGCGCCCAATGCCTGCCGAAGCTCCAGTTATCAACACAACGCCGTAATTCTTTTTCATGATCGCCTCGCTTAACTTCGCGCCCGAATCAGGCACGTTCTCAGCATAATCAGGCTTCCGCCCAGCACAAACACGCCGATCCACAACAGCGCGATGAGCCCGCCCGGCCGAGTGCGGTCCTTGCCCACCGCCGCGCCGAAAAAGCCGCCGCTCACCAGAACGGGGCAACTGCGAATCCAATCCGCACTGCGCATCGGATTGGTGCCGATAAACCTGCTTGATCCGCGAAGACCAGCCCAATGAGCTCGAGAATCACCAGCACTCCTGCGTGCGCATGCCCGGCTCGAAACATCGAGCGCTGAAAATCCAACAGGAGCAGATCCAGGCCGTTCTGAATGGTCGTGCCGTCGCAATTCAGGGCAATGCGACGGGAGCTCAATTGGACGCCCTTTTTGAGGGCAAAGCGGTTCGCCTGGAGAGCGAGCCGTTTCGATCGTCGCCCCCACCACAAAAACCCGATCTTCCGCCATCTGATGAGGTCCACATCTCCCTCAGCGATACGGAAAGCACAGATAGTTCCACCGCGCCGGATCACTGGATGCGGCGCGGTTTCGACCTAAAGGCGATTCTCGCTGAAATATCTGACATGAATTCCAGTCGCATCGTATTGCCCGCACTCGACAAGGGAAAACGGTACGACTTTGTGCTGTTATCGCCGCGCGAAGAGGACGACGAGATGATCAAGCAGCAAGTGCTCGAAGCGATGATGCGCGACCAGTTAGGCCTGCTCTTAACACCGACCCAGAAGAGCATCGAGATGATCGTGGTTCGGCCAGCGCAATGACGCAAATCCGTGCAGTAGGTAAGGATTTCTTTACCGTCTCGTAGCGGCGCTGCGGTGGCCGGGACGGCCAAATCGCTCCCATCCACGTTTCAGAATGTGGCATCCATCGGGTTTGAGCTATAGTGCGTAAAATGGCGATGGGCGGGATGCGAGCGGATACCGTCGAATTAATCGGAACCCAATTCGACGCACGCCTCTATAACAAAGACCTTGCGCCCGTTGAGAGCGCTCGGCGGACGTGGGGCATTTACAACTATGCCTCGCTCTGGATTGCAATGAGCGTTTGCATTCCCACCTACATGCTCGCCTCCGGCTTGATCGCGGGTGGAATGAGTTGGAAACAGGCCATCGGGACAATCCTGCTGGGCAATGTGATCGTCCTCATCCCCATGGTTCTGAACGCTCACGCGGGGGCCAAGTACGGAATACCGTTTCCGGTTTTCGTCCGGGCTTCGTTTGGCGTGCGTGGGGCAAACGTTCCGGCAGTGTTACGCGCGATTGTCGCTTGCGGGTGGTTCGGTATTCAGACATGGATTGGCGGTCAAGCGATCTATTCCATGTTTGAGATCCTGTATCCTCCCGCGCGTAGCAGCGCACTGATCCTGTGGGTATGTTTCTTCGCCTTTTGGTTGCTGAACATGATTGTGATCTGGCACGGAATCGAAACGATCAAGGTTCTTGAGGGTGTTGGCGCGCCATTTATGCTCGGTGTCGGTCTGCTGTTGCTTTGGTGGATCACGCGAAAGGCCGGTGGCCTCGGGCCGGTTTTGAGCAGTCCGAGCAAATTTCAGACGTCCGGCGAATTCTTGCGTTTCTTCATTCCATCACTGACCGGCATGGTTGGGTTTTGGGCAACCGTGGCCTTGAACATTCCGGATTTCACCCGTTACGCGAAATCACAAAAAGCGCAGATCGTGGGGCAAGCTCTCGGCCTGCCGCCAGCCATGACGGTTTATTCCTTCATTGGAGTCGCCGTGACGTCCGCATCAGTGGTTCTTTTCGGCCAGGCGATCTGGGATCCGGTCGTGCTGCTAGGAAAATTTCAGCAGCCCATGGTCGCCTCGATCGCGCTGGTCGCGCTCTTGGTAGCAACGCTGAACACGAACGTCGCTGCCAACGTGGTTTCGCCTTCGAACGATTTCTCTAATCTCAACCCGCGATGGATCTCGTTCCGTACAGGCGGATTGATCACCGGAGTGGTCGGACTCTTGATGATGCCTTGGAAACTGCTCACCGATTTCAACAGCTACATCTTCGGCTGGCTTGTCGGTTACTCGGGCTTTCTCGGACCGATCGCCGGTGTCATGATCGCTGATTATTTCCTCGTCCGGAAGACCCAGCTCGATGTGGCAAGTCTGTACCGGCGCAATCGCCTGTATGAGTATCGCCGCGGAGTGAACCCTAAAGCCCTCGTTGCACTTGGAGCCGGCGTGTTTGTCGCCCTGTTCGGATTAGTGGCGCCGCCATTCAGATGGCTCTACGACTATGCCTGGTTCGTCGGCTTTGCGGTGTCGGGCGCCGTGTACTGGGTCGCCATGCGAGGCGAGCCCTCTACCACCTGTGAAAGGTAAACCACCGCTGCTGATCGATACAGATACAGCATCGGGCGCGCCGAAGGCTTACAGCCAGAACCTATGCCGACGCCACCTCTTGCGCCCGCTTGGCCGCTCGAAGAAAGCTTCGATTTCCGATACTTCTCCATCGCTCAAGCGGAACGTCAACGCACCGGCCAGCCGTTTCGAATGCGGAAGCCACTTTCCGATATCGCTCCTGTGTTTCGTCAACAACGCCGGACCATACATTTCGATTGGGCGACAATCGGGACGGGATCCAGTCAGCCACATCCGCGTAGGGCGTTTGACTGCCGAGTGCTGTCCTGCTGATCACTTGCGAATCTTTATCGGCGGCCGGGTCCAGTTTCAGCCCTTCCCATAGCGGTTATGAGGCAGGGACGGAGTCGCTGAATCACGGCCGCCGCCCGTCATTGTGAGCGCCGGCAACAGCGTCACACAGATAGCCCATACCGCAACGTGCATGACCATTAACGCGAGCGCTTCGGGCCAGCCGCCACCGAACCCGTGGAGCACGGCGAGGGCGATGTCAGGTACAAACGAAACTAGCAAAATTTTCGCGGCGAGTGCGCGGTAATCCCGTACCGGCTCTAGACTGTAGCGGGCAGTCGCGAGAAAAACCAAAACTGCGCATGTTGCGGCCACAACCGTATCGAAAGTTGGAGGCCCTACCGTAAGGGGCGCAAACTTTGGATCCGGCTTCAAAATCGCCACTGCGATGATCCGTATGAATAGCACTGTGACCACGGAAGCAATTACCGTCAGCGGCCCCGCCCAGAAAAGGCGTTTGACTTTGAGCTGTTCTGGCTCGTCCACTACTCGGCTCCTGAGACTGCTGCTGGTTGGCTCCACGACCTGGCGAAAATGACAATTGTCAAAAGTTCAAGACAGGCTACTTTCATCTCATTTGCTATGTAGCATTCTATCTTAGATCTCGCACTCGATGCCCGAAAGCGAGTGATTTGCGGCGTGTCACGATTTGGCCTTTCATCCCGGTGCACTCTATTTCCTGCGAAGTGGGGTTATCGGACAAGTGAAAAGTGGTCGACTTGCTTGTCCTGATGGGGCGCGCCCAAGGCCGACCGCGAGGACCTATGCCGACGCCACCTCTTGCGCCCGGCTTGACTGCTGGAAGAAAGCTTCGATTTCGGCTACTTCTCCATCGCTCAAGCGGAACGTCAACGCACCGGCGACACCTTGTACCTGGCTCGCTCTCCGGAGCCCCACGATGGCTCCCGTGACGGCAGGATTGTGCAACGTCCAGGCCAGAGCGACTTCCCCGGGAGTCCTTCCGCGCCGCGCAGCGATTTTCTTGAGAATCTCCACCAGCTCCAGGTTGCGGCTCAGTTGCGGCTCCTGAAAATCCTTGTCGCGGCTGCGCCAGTCATCCGGCGAAAGATGGAGGGCTCTCTCTTTGGTCATGGCTCCCGTCAGCAACCCGGCGCGCATCGGGGAATACACGATGACTCCAATTCCGTGCTTCTTCGCGAATGACAATATTTCTGCCTCCGCTTTCCGCGCCAGCAGAGAATACGGCGGCTGCAGCGAGGTGATCGGCGCAATCCTCTGCGCACGCTCCATCTGAGCCAGATTGAAATTGGAAACTCCGATCCAGCGCACCTTCCCTTTTTCCTTGAGGCGAGCCATTTCCGTCCAGCCCTCTTCGATGTCGGAATCCGGCTCGGGCCAGTGGATCTGGTAGAGGTCGATCACGTCAATCTTCAGGCGCCGCAAGCTGTCTTCGCACTCTTTGCGAATCGATTCCGCTTTCAGGGACGGATAGATTTTGCGCTCGTCGCTCCAGCGGCGTTCGCATTTTGTGAAAATGTAGGGTTTCTTCGAAAGACCCTGCAGAGCGGCGCCGACCACTTCCTCGGAATGGCCCAACCCGTAAACAGCGGCCGTGTCGACCCAGTTGAAGCCGGCGTCGACGGCAGTCCGAATCGCCGCGGCGGAATCGGCGTCGTCCTGATCGCCCCAGGCAAACTGCCAGCCCCCACCGCCCATCGCCCAGGCGCCCACGCCCAAAGATGTGATCTCCAAATCACTATTCCCGAGTTTTCTGAGTTGACTCATGCACTGTGGATGCGATTGTGGCGGATAAGTATTCAGTCACCGGCATTCGCATATGCGGGCCGGTATAAGGAGCAAATCGAGTACGGCAGGTTCTGGTATGCCCTTACAACCCAGAGAGAATCGTTTCGGCGGCGTTTCCTCCCTAGACTTGAGACAAAGATTATGAAAATTGTTGCCACATTTCTGTTCATGGGAGCGCTGCTTTCGGCTACGCCGATCACGCAAGTCAAACTCGTAAACGCTGGCAGTCCGCTCAAGAGCGACGGGCATTATTACGTGAGTCCTTATACGCTATCGGTCGATGGGATGGGGCGTTGATCGAGAACTGCCCCAAGTCGATCAAGGCAGCCACGGGGCTATATCCAGTTGGTTCTTACCGAGATTTCACAGCGGCGGGCAGGCGGGATATTCTCAGCATCGGCAACGAATACAAGCGTCTGTTTCTCGAGTAAGGCCAGCCCAAAGACATCCTCGCCAATGTCGCATAAAAGGTCGATGCTGTTGAAAAACTCGGTCGTGCGCTTCGCATTCGATCCCTGTAGGCTAATGTCCGGATCGCCCGTCATCCTGGCGCAATCCGGAAAAATCGGTGAAATAAAATCTCGCCTCTATGGACGTTCGTATCCCGATCCGGCAAGTCCGGGCGAAAATCAGCAGCGAAGGTCTGATTTTGACCAATGCCGCTTTACACTGGGTCGTTACTCGTATCGCAAGGCAAGCATCGGATCTACCTTCGTAGCGCGCCGCGCTGGAACTGCATATGCCACCGTAGCAACAAGGGTCAGCAAAGACGCCGTGCAGCCGAAGGTAAACGCATCGAACGGGCTGGTGCCAAACAGCAGACCTGCCATCGACCGGCTGAGTGCTCCGGCGAGCAGCAATCCTAGAATCACTCCAACCAGAGTCAGCCCTAATCCCTGCCGAACGATCATGCCCAGGACATCCGTCCGTTTTGCCCCCACAGCCATGCGGATACCGATCTCGCGAGTACGCTGCGTCACGGTATACGACATGACTCCATAGAGCCCGACTGCGGCCAGCACCAGCGCCAGGGCCCCGAACGCTCCCAACAATACCGTCTCCACGCGGGCATCCTGCGTATCCCTGTCAATTACTTCCTCCATCGTGCGCGGGCGCAGCAGCGCCAAACCGCGATCGAGCCTGTGTAGATTCCGGCGCAGGTCGCCCAGGACCGCAGTCGGAGTGATCGCAGTTTTCAACGTCAGATTGGCGTACTCATCATAAGGCAGCGCGGCCGTGAAGGGGAAGTAAGCTTGGGCCATCGTCTTGGCGCGGATTCCATATTCTTTTACGTCATCAACAATTCCAACGACAACTACTTTTGTGCCGCTCCAGCGGAACGCACCGCCTAACGGATCCCGGCCCTTCCAAAATATGCGCGCTGCCGTTTTGCTGATAACGGCACACAGCCTGACGTCGGGCGGAATTTTTGCGGCATTTCCGGAGGCCAGGTACAACTCATACATTTTTTGTGAAGCCGCTGCGTCTCGATCCAGGTCTTCGGCGTCAAAGGTACGCCCTCGCAACATGGGGATGCCGAATGTCTTGAAGTAATCGGGAGTCACGTAGTTGAATCCGATGAGCGTGCTCGAAATAGCGGGATCGGAGATGCCTTCGACCTGGATGTACCCGTTGCTCCCGCCTTCGAGCGGAATTTCGGTGGAGAGGGCAGCCGCCTCGACGCCAGGTATGCGGTGCGTCCGCTCCAACAACTGATCGTAGAACTGCCGGCGCGCGGCCAATCCAGGATAGTTGGCATCGGGCAAGTTCAGGCTGGCCGTCAGGAGATTGCGCGGATCAACGCCGATACCGGCGCTTTGCAATTTGACGAAACTGCGCAGCAGCAAACCCGCTCCCACAAGCAGCGCCAGTGTGATCGCGATTTCGCCGACAATCAACGCATCGCGCAGGCGCTGCCGCACAGAATTCGGACCGGCCACAGCTTGCGCAGCGGCTTTGAGCGAGTCGCTGACCTGGGTTCGCGAGAGTTGGAGCGCGGGCGCGAGCCCGAACAGCAACGCCGCCAGCACGCTGATACTTAGAGCGAACAAAAGCACGGTGCTGTCAATGCTCACCGGATTCAGGCCAGGCACAAAAGGCGTCGTCGCGCGTTTGAGCAGCCGCACACACCACCATGCGCCCAATCCGCCGAGTGCCGCACCTCCCAATGACAGCACGAGGCTCTCCGTCAGCAGTTGCCGGATCATTCGCAGCCGCCCCGCCCCTAAACTGGCGCGCAGTGCAATCTCGCGCTGGCGCGCAGCCGCCCGCGCCAGCAGCAGATTTGCCACATTCACACAGGCAATCAGGAGCACCAGTGCAACGGTCGCAAGCAGCACCAGTAGCCGCTCCTGTGCTCCGCCGACCAGCCGGTCTTTCAGCGGCAAGAGTACGGCGTGTACCTTCGTGTTGCCATCCGGAAACTGCTTTTCAAGCCGCAGCGAAATAGCGAGCAGATCCTGTCTGGCTTGCGCCAAAGTAACGTTGCGTCTGATCCTGCCGATTACGTTCAAGCCATGATTGCCGCGCTGACTGAATTGCTTGCTGGTCATGTCAATGGGAACCCAGACTTCCGTTGTGCCCGGAAAGCGAAAGGTGGGCGGCATGACTCCCACGATCGTGTAGCGTTCCGCATTGAGGTCCACTGTTTTGCCAATTGTGCCGGTACTTCCGCCAAAATCGCGGCGCCAAAAGGCATAGCTCAGCAGTGCTACGTGATGGCGGCCCGCCACATCCTCGCCTTTGCTAAAAGAGCGGCCGAGGTAAGGGAAGATCCCCAACGTGCTAAAAAAGTTGGCTTGCACCTGCGTCACCGCCGCAGATGCCGGTTCACCCGGTCCGGCCAGACTTGCAATGCTTGTCCAGGAATAGACGCTGGTGGCCTCAAGCGTCCGGTTCTGAGCCTGCCAGTCGAGGTAATCGGCGGGATTTACCGGATATGTTCCTGGTGCTTCCTCGGTTTCTCGCGCATCGATCAGCCGGTCAGGATCTGCGAAGGGAAGCGGCCGCAGCAGCACCGCATTCACCACGGAAAAAATCGCTGTATTCGCTCCGACGCCAAGCGCCAAAGTGAGTACAGCGACCGCGGCAAAACCCGGATTGTGCCGCAGTTGCCGCAAGGCATAGGCGATGTCCGTCCACAGCGTCTCGATTGTCGTCCACTTCCACATGTCCCTGCTGCTCTCCTCCGCGAGCGTTACATTGCCGAAGCGTCGCTTTGCCTGATGCCGCGCTTCCTCTCGATTCATGCCTGCTGCAACATGTTCCGCCTCTTCCATCGCCAGATGCGCGCTGATCTCTTCTTCGAGATCGTCCGGCCTGCGCCGGAGCAGAAATCGCAACTTGGAAAGCGCGCGTCGCCAGCTCATCCGCTCGCCTCGGTTTTCGTCGGCCGCAATACACCGGTGACCGCCTGCACAAAGCGGTCCCAGCGCGATGTTTCGGCCGCGAGCGTTCGCCGCCCAGAGGCGGTGAGCCGATAATATTTCGCACGCTGATTGTTTTCCGAGACTCCCCAGGCCGCCGTAATCCAGCCCTCCTGTAAGAGCCGCTGCAGGGCAGGATAGAGCGACCCATGCTCTACTTTCAAGGCATCTTCAGAAAGACGCTCAATCGATTTTGCGATGCCATGTCCGTGGGTCGGGCCCCAGAGCAGTGTGCGCAGGATCAGCATGTCCAGCGCGCCGTAAATCAAATCGACGTGGTCGTCTCGACGGCGCTTTCCCATCCAGCAGAATTGTATCCCGAAGGAGGTGGAAAATCTACTACTTTCTCGAACGCGCTCTCATTCACTCCTGCATAGTCGGCATACACGGAACTTCATCCCTTTAGCAAGCTGCGGCTTATCGATCGACATATAGACTTCACTGGGATTCGATCAGGAGATCCCGCACCATTCCACGTTTTCTAAGAATCGGCATGGCCGTTTCGAGGAATCACCCTGTTCCTCGATCTCTTCGAGCGAGTCGTTCAGCAGTGCAGGGAAATCGGGCTCTTGAAGGGCGCTGATCTGTCCGTGGATGTACGCAGATCAGCGCGAATGCCAGCCCTGATCGCACGATCACACGCGAACAATTGGTCGAGGTCGCCAAAGTGAATCGCACGGTACGCGAGTACGTGGAACAGATCGAGCGCGAGGACGTTTTCGTAGGACCGATGCAGGCCGTCGAAGCGGCTCCTGCTATTGAAGACAAGAAAGGGCGAAAGCTTTTGCGCACGTATCGCAATACACCACCGCATTTCTCGTCTGATGGATGCCGTAATCGTACGACGGTTCCGCCCGTACATCCGCTAAACACGACCACAATCGATCCACCGCGTGTCTTGTGTTCGGCCCATCGGGCAAGTGAGCCGTTGTGTCGAGCCGAAGCGCGTGTCGAAATGGGTCCATTTTGCCGCGCCCAAAAAATCGACAGTTGACACTGTTAAGCTACAGGCTACAGTCTGTCGATGAAAATTCGCAGCTTTGCACACAAGGACCTAAAACGGCTCTATGAGGGACGACAACGCTAAAGGTGTTCCGCCTGACACCGTGGACAAGCTGCGGAAGATGTTTGCATTTCTTGACGCCATGCAGGAAACCGACGAGTTGCGGGCGCTTACGGCGTGGAAGGCGCACACGTTGACGGGCGACCGCAAAGGCACATGGAGTTTAAGCGTCACGCGAAACCGCCGTTTGACGTTCTGGATAGGCGCCGAGCCGCAAAGCTGCGATCTGAATTTAGAGGATTACCACTAGCTCAAGGGAGTACGCATCATGCCTATGAAGAACCCGCCGCACCCCGGCGAATTCATCCGCACCGAGATCATTGAACCGGCTGGCCTGTCTGTCAGCGCCGCCGCCGCCGTTCTGCATGTTTCGCGCCCTGCCATCTCCAGCCTTTTAAACGGGAAGGCGGACCTGTCCGGCGAAATGGCGCTACGCATCGAGAAAGCTTTCGGCGTCAAGATGGATACGCTCATGCGGATGCAGTCGAATTACGACATTGCCAAGACCCGCAGCCGCGAAAAGGAAATCAGAGGCATCCGGCGCTTTCACCGCGCAGACGCGCATCCGCAATAAAAATTCAGCTATGAATTATGGATAAGCAACACATTCTTGAGGAGATCAAACGCACAGCGGGAGCCAACCATGGCGAGCCGTTAGGCATTGCTCGATTTTCCCAAGAAACCGGCATTAGGACAGCAGACTGGCACGGGAAGTTTTGGGCACGTTGGGGCGATGCTTTACGCGAGGCCGGATTTGAACCGAACCGCTTTAACAAGGCGTATGCAGAAGACGAGCTTATCGAAAAGTTCATTTCCCTTATTCGTGAATTGGGCCGCTTTCCCGTTCACGTCGAACTCAAGATGAAGTCGCGCGACGATGAAGATTTTCCAAGTCATAACGTGTTTGCGCGTTTTGGGTCAAAGCAACAGTTCGCAAAGAAAATCCTGTCGTACTGCGAAGGGCGCGCGGGCTATGAGGACGTAGCGGCTTTGTGTGCGCCTGTCCTCGCATCCAAACAGATTTCATCCAGTGATGACACCGCCGATGAAACGCCTATCGGTTTTGTATACCTCATGAAATCCGGCAGATACTACAAACTCGGGCGCAGCAATGCCGCAGGGCGAAGAGAGTATGAGCTTTCAATTCAGATGCCGGAAAAACTTATCACGGTTCACACCATTCGCACCGATGATCCTGTCGGGATCGAGGCTTACTGGCATCAGAGATTTGACGCAAGGCGGAAGAATGGAGAATGGTTCGATTTGTCCGCCGCCGATGTAAAAGCCTTTAAGCGAAGAAAGTTTATGTAGGCCCCCCGTGTTCCTGTTCCTGTTTGATGTCTCAAAAACGGTCCTTTCTGACCCGTTCACCGGAGCCCTGTAAACATTGGCCTCGCATGGGTCAAAAGTCAGGGTCAAAATGAAACGATGAAAATCGGCTATGCCAGCGTCAGCACTGACGACCAGAGCCTCCACTGCAGGTCGCCGCGCTGAAAAGGCTGGATGTAAAACTGTGTTCAAAGACGATTGCCTATCGGGAGCCGTCAGTTCAGCCGCTGAAGATGCGGTGGCGCGTGACCTTGCGATTGAAGCGCGTAATCGAACTTGCCGTCGCCACAGGGCGGAATGAGGGCGCCACGATAGAAGCTCAAGCCGTAGATCCAATCGCGGCCCGCCCAATTGTCGCAAACGCTCTCGGGCAGCGGTTTCAGTTCGCTCCACAGTCCGCGCGCGGACACGTTTTTGTCGAGAACCGGATAATCCACTTCCTTGAGATAGATGCCTCCGGAGATCACACACAAAGCCAGCAACACGCCGGCCCAGGAGCGCCTGGCGAAAACCACAACGGCCAGGGGCAAGGCAACGTAGAACCACTCTGTCCGGCTGATGTCTTTTATTCCGGCGAGGGAAACCCGGCCCAGGCTGAGAGACGGCGGCAAAGCAGGCGCGAGCAGCGGAATGAGCGCAATCAGCAAAGCGCAGGGAACCAGCCACGCTCGAGACAGTTCGACGATACGCCTGGTTTCGAAATGCGCGCCCAAGAGAGCGAAACCCGGCGGCAGTAGAGGAAGCAAGTACCCCGGCAGCTTATTGCGCGAGATGCTGAAGAACAGGAGTCCGAAGATCGCAATCGTCAGCAGAAAGCGCCGGCGTTTGTCCCAGGCCGGCCCGCGCAAGCCCAGGAGAGCAAACAGCGGCGTCCACGGGAACAGGCCCCCGAGCATCACCGGGAAATAGAAGTACCACGGCTGTACGTGCTGTAGAGAGGCCGAATAGAGGCGCTCAAAGTGATGCTTGAGAAAAAATTCCTGCAGAAACGGGTATCCATTGCGCACGTAAACCGCGATGTACCAGGGCCCCGCGATAGCCGTGCATCCGGCGATCGCTGCCCACCAGCTTCGCCGGAATGTCCATAAAAACCAGCAAAATGGCAGCGCGAGCGCGATCGGTACTAAGCCCTTTGCGAGCATCGCCAGACCAAGAGCGACGCCCACGCCGAAAAGTCGCCAGCGCAAATAGGCAGTATGGGGTGATGCGCGCAGAAGAGGCAGCGCAAGGTAAACAGCGAGTGAAAAGGATACGGCGAGCGGAAGATCCGTCAAGCACAGACTGCTGTAGACGATCCATCCGGCAGACGTGGCGAGAAGAGCGGTCGAAACCGCAGCCGCCAGAAAGCAAAACTCGCGCCGCAGCAGCAGGAAGGACGCGGCGAGAAAGCCGAGGCTGAGCAGTGCCACCGGCAACCTCGCAGCCACCTCCGGCTTGAGGCGCGCTCGCGTTCCGGCAGCGGTCATCCAATAGAGCAAGGGGGGTTTTTCGAACCAGGGCGAGCCCCACAAGCGTGGAGTTATTAAATCGCCCGAGTGCGCCATGGCCTCGCCCACAGCGGCATAACGCGGCTCATCGGGGCCGAGCATGCCGACTCCGTCCAAGTTGTAGAGGTAAAGAGCCGAAATCCCGGCTGCCAAGGTCAAGACCGGCAGGGACCGGCGCAAGAGAAACAATCCTCAGTATAATGAGCCGATGCTGAAGTGGGCGAAGTACCTGTGTTTACTGGGGTTGCTTGCGTTTCTAGGGGCTCGCGGCGACGTACGCGGCTGCCACTGCGATACCAGTAACCCCGCGGAAATGGCGCAAAAAGCATGCGACCTCTGCGTGTTGGCCGAGCAGCAGCCCGCCTATGTCACCGTGTTCTTCATTAAGGACGCAAATCCTACCAAGCCGGACCGGCTGCTTGCCCTGCCCCGAGCTCACGGGGCCGATGCGCACCTGCTCTCGTCCCTGCCGCCGGATGTGCGGCTCGAGCTTTGGTCCGCCGCCATCGCCAGAGCGCGCGAACTTTGGGGCGATGAATGGGGAATCGCCGGCAACGGTGTGGAGCGGCGCAGTCAATGCCATACGCACCTGCACATCGGCAAGCTGCTGCCGAATTCCGAAGCCGACCGGTTTCTGGTTGTGGATGGTCCCGCCTACATCCCGGTACCCGCGGATGGAGGCGGCATTTTGGTTCACCCGGTCGGCGCGAAACTGCACGTCCATCTGGGCGACCAGGCGCCGGAGCTGCGCCTGATGCGCTGAAATGCGGGTATGGATAATGATGAGAAAGGCACGAAAAATTTTAGTTGCAATAGTTGTGCTGAGCGCGACCATTATGGGTCAGAAGATCACGCCGGAGCGAAAACAGGCCTCTCCTGAGCAGATATTTGTCAGTTCGGATAAGACGTTCGAGTTCACTGTTCCGACCACATAGCCGCTGTACGCAGGCCAAGACGTGACCAAAGGAGGCATTTCCTATATACCTGTTTGAACTCCGGAAAGGTGGGCGATCGAGCGATTCTACACTGGGACATGCGGCGAATCCAAACGCTCGCCTCCATACTGGCGACGATCAGCATCGCAGGCCTGCTCATGGCCTCGGAACCGCCCGCGCCCAAGCTCGACAAAACGAAGCTCGAGACCTATCTGCGGTACGCCGAAGGCTTCACTTCGGGAGTGAAGCTCACCATAGACGACCCCTCGCCCAGCCCGTACACGGGGTACTTTCGCCTGCTGGTCCATTTGAGCGCGGGCTCGCATCAGGCAGACCGTGTCTACTACATCTCTTCAGACGGCGAACGGCTGGTCAACGGCGCTATCTGGAATATCAACGAAACTCCATTTCTTGATATCCTGCAGCACCTCACACTGAACGGACCCTCCTTCGGCCCGGAAACCTCGAGGGTGACAATGGTTATCTTCAGCGATTTCGAGTGCCCCTACTGCCGGGATCTGGCAAAAACCATCCGCGAGAACGTCCCACAGAAATATCCTAGGGATGTTCGTGTGGTCTTCAAGAATTTTCCGATCGATGCCATCCACAAATGGGCACGGGCGGCTGCGGAGGCCGGGCACTGTTTGGCGGATCAGAAGGCGGGCGCGTTCTGGGCTTTTCACGACTGGATCTTCGATCACCAGCAGGAGGTCACTGACGCTTACGAGCACCAGAAAGACACCTTTGGGGCCTACCTGCGCGAAAAGAGCCTCGAGGTAACGAAGGCTCAGGGCATGGATTCCACAAAATTTTCCAGTTGCCTGGAGGCCCGAGCCGCCGCACAGCCGGTGGAACAGGACGCGCGCGAAGGACGTGCCCTACAGATACAGCAAACGCCTACACTGTTTGTGAACGGCCGCATGATCCCGGGCGCCGTGCCGTGGGGGCAGTTGGACACCATTATTCAGATGGAGCTGAACCGCCCCGCGGATATTCCGGGCCCATCGGCCTCGTCGAAATGTTGTGAAGTGAACATTCCGACGGCCGTAAAGAAGTGATTATTACCCGTAGCGCCTAAGTCGAAACCCTCCCCCTGAAAGAATCATTAGGCTCACGCGGCTGCCGATACGTATCAAGGGTGCAGTTGCCGTCCCCAGTTTTTAAATTTCGCAGCAGAGGCGGAGTTCGATTTGCCAGCCTTCGTGGAGACCTCGATGAAACCTTCCGGCGCAAAAGCCTTCCGGCTGCCGCCCTTGATTTTGCATCCGTTTTCCGGCCCGGAAGACACGTCGGTGCTGATGGAGAGCTCACGGGCCAGCCTCGCGCTGCAGGGCTTTTTGCCGCGGCAGGAAGCATCGGCCGAAGATCTGGATCAGCAGTTGCTTCGCGGCCGCCATGCGGAACTCCGGATGCTGTACTACATCGGCAAGGATGTGATGCGCTGGATGGAGCAGTGCGCCGAATCGGCCTCCGCGACCGTGGCATTTGAAAACCGGCGCGTACGGCCCGAGACTTTCGCGGTATTTCTAGTGCAGCACGTTCCCACTCATGTGCGCACAAAGCTGGAAGGCTGGGGCGTACTGGATTTTTGCGCGCTGTTCCGCCGCTCGATTGGGCTCCATTCCGTCTTTCACGAGTTTCCGGCAGCCGAAACCTTCTCGCCAGATTTTCTGCGGCGCTATCACCGGCACCTCGATCAGTGGTACGAGAACCGTCTCAAGGATGCCGCCTTCGACCGCCCGGAAGCAGAAGACTTCATCTTCGACCTGTACGCGTCCGGCGAATATACGCTGATGCTGGAACAAAGCTGGGGTACCGAGCCGGGCGCGGAAGCTGAACCGCGCACATGAGCAAAAGCGGAATAACGGAACCGGACACGCCGTAAGGGCGGCCCCGGGTTCTAAGAGTATTCTGGAAGGGATGAATTTCCCGCGTTTCGTCCTGGCAGAGCAGCAGTTTCCGAACCGCGCCATCGCTGCTATTCCCGACCACATTCGCACGGAACTTTCGCAAGCGGATTTCGCCCGGCGCGTGCCGAAAGGCGCGCGAATTGCGATCGGCGTCGGCAGCCGCGGTATCTCGAATATTGCGACCATCGTCAAGTCCGTCGTCCAATTCTGGAAGGAACAAGGCGCGCGTCCATTTCTGTTCCCCGCCATGGGCAGTCACGGCGCAGCCACGGCGGAAGGGCAGGCGGACGTGCTTGCCCACTACGGCATCCACGAAGCGACCATGGGAGTTCCCGTGCTCAGCTCACTCGACGTCGTTTCGCTCGGCAAGACACCCGAAGGTATTGAGACGTTCATGGACAAGAACGCCTACGAGTCCGACGGCGTTTTTCTGGTCGGCCGCGTGAAATGGCACACCGATTTCTCGGGGGCACTCGAGAGCGGGCTTTTCAAGATGATGGCGATCGGGTTGGGCAAGTTCGCCGGCGCACGGCAGTATCACACCTTCGCTTACCGCATCGGGCTGGAACAGATGATACGGAGCGTCGGCGCAAAAGTTTTTTCGAGCGGTAAGCTGCTTGGCGGCCTGGCAATCCAGGAAGGCGCACATCACGAGACGGCGGGCCTGATCGCGGTCACTTCCTCCCAGGGTCTGGAGTCGATGATCGCCCAGGAAGAGCGTCTGCTGCGTGAAGTGAAGTCCTGGATGGCGAAGCTGCCGGCGCCGGAAATTGACATTCTGATCGTGGACGAGATCGGCAAGAATATCAGTGGAGCCGGAATGGACACCAAGGTGATCAACCGGAGCGTCAACGGCCATTACAATCCATTCCCGGAAACGCCGGTCGTGCATCGCATTTATGCGCGGGGCTTGACGGAACTGAGTTATCACAGCGGTGTGGGATTGGGGATGGCGGATGTCATTCATGACCGCCTGCTGAACGAGATCGACTGGAATCCCACTTACATCAATTCACTGACGGCTTCGACGCCCGCGTGCATTCGAACGCCCATTCACTTCTCAAACGATCTGGAAGCGCTGTCAAAGATTGCACCCACAGTGGGTAAAACAGACCTCTCTACCGTGACTTACTGCCGGATCAAGAATACGCTGGAACTGATTCAGGTGGCAGTAAGCGAGAACCTGGTACCCGCGCTTTGCCCAAACATCAGACACGTCTCCGAGGCGTTCGAGCTGCCCTTTGATGCCAAAGGGGATTTCGGCCAATTTCCGGCAGCCGGCGAATTGCCGGACGACGGCGGAGATTTCGAGGAGGCAGATCAGCCGGCCGCAGCAGGCAGAGAGATCGTGCGCGGCTGATTTTCGCGGCCTTTCGCTAGGTTCCACGCATCATGGCTAAGAGCCCGAAAGCGTCGGCGGCATCCTGGGTACCCGCGACACGGGATTTGGCGAAACTGCGAGCCGCCGCCCCGGATTGCCGCGGTTGCGAACTTTATCTGCACGCAACCCAGGTTGTTTTCGGCGAGGGGCCACAGAATGCAGATGTCGTCATGGTTGGCGAGCAGCCGGGCAACGAAGAAGACCAGAAAGGACACCCTTTCGTCGGGCCTTCCGGGCGGCTGTTAAGTAAGGCTATGGACGAAGCCGGCCTTCAGCGTGAAAAGATTTATGTCACGAACGCCGTTAAGCACTTCAAATTTCTGGAGCGGGGTAAACGGCGCATTCATGCGAAGCCTAGCGGAATAGAGATCTCCGCATGCCGGCCGTGGCTCGAGGCCGAACTCGCGGCGATCGAACCCGATCTTGTCGTTTGCCTCGGCGCGACGGCAGCTCAATCGCTGATGGGGCGCGAATTTCGTATTACCGCCGAGCGCGGCAAATTCTTTCCGCACCGTTGGGCCAAAGAACTGGTGGCAACCGTGCATCCGTCGGCGATTTTGCGGGTGCCCGAGCGATACGAAGAAGAATACGAGCTCTTTCTGAAGGATCTAAGGGTGATCGCCAAACGGGTCCGAGAGCTGGAACGAGCGAGCTGAAACAAGAGCGCGGAAAAAGCTGCTAATTCAACCCCGCCTTCCACCTTTCAATCAGCAGTAACTGCTTCTGCACCTGCTCGCGCTCCGGGGCCACCGGCTCGAGCCGCAAGTACGTTTCGAAATCCTCCTTGGCGGCCTTGTGATTCAGTTGCCGCAGGTGAATGATGCCGCGGTGGCGGTACTCCTCGGCATATTCGGGCATGGCTTGAATCAGCAGATCCAGCACCTGGCGCGCTTTGTCGAAAGCTTCTCCACGCAAGTAGATAGCCTTCAGGTTACTCAACATTCGGACCAGGATCTGCCGCTTGGTCACCGGGGCGAGTACCGCCGGATTGGAGCGAAGGTCTACTCCCGCAGTTTCCTTCGCCAGCGCGCAACAATCGGCAAACGAAAGAATGCGGCCGCTGTGGAATGGATCGATCCAGTAACGGGCGTCGGCATCTTCATAGGCGACGATGAAGTGGCCCGGCAGACCGACGCCGTAAACGGATCGTCCCAAGCGGCGCGCCACTTCGATGTAGACGACAGACAGGGAGATCGGGATACCGAGCCGCCGGCTCAAAACGGAATTCAAGCAGCTATTGCGGGGATCGTAGTAGTCGCTTTCATTACCGCGAAACTGCTGGATTTCGAAAAGGAGTTCGTTGGCAGCTCGTATGAAATCGAGCCCCGTGGCGCCCGTCGATAGTTGAGAATCGATCTGCTCGGCCATGCCGCGAAGCCGCGAAAGAGATGGGTCGAAATCCAGACCCGGAAATTCCACGCTGGCGAGCTCGAGAGCCGCTTCGTCGAGCTTCACCTGCGAACGCTCGTCGCGCAATGCATCGAGTAGACGCTGCACGCGGATTAGCTTAGCACCACAATGAAGGAGCGGCACAAAGATGCCCTGCTACACCGGTTTTGAAAATGGCGCACGGCCGTTGTTGCCGCTGCGCGTTTTTCATTTTCCGTCTGTGGCGCACGCTTCAGCGTGCTGCTGCGGGGTTCAGCCGGTGGGGTCCGGTTGCCATCGGCCCCTTGCTCGCCCATCGCCTGCACGGGCTTCAAATTCCCCACTTGCCAGCGCGGCTGCATCGTACCCTGGAATCGTTTCGAGATGAATCGCCGCACATTTTTGACCACAAGCACCGCTGCCGGTGTTTTCTCACACGCCATGGGAGCGCGCGGGCAAGAACCAAAGCCCGAGAAGGGGCAGCCGCCGCCGGCCGATCTGCCAGGGGCGCCGGGCATTCGTCCATCCGCCTTTGAACTCGATGAGGTAACGGTTTCCGGGCTGCAGGAACGAATGCAGCGAGGAGCCCTGACTTGCGAGCGGATCGCGCAACTCTATCTCGAGCGGATCGACGAAATCGACCGGCGCGGGCCGGCTCTGCGAGCGGTGATTGAGACGAATCCTGACGCGATGGCGATCGCCCGGCAGTTGGACGCGGAGTACAAAGCGAAAGGGCCGCGTAGTCCCCTGCACGGCATTCCCGCTCTTCTCAAAGACAACATCGACACTGCCGACAACATGCAGACCACGGCGGGTTCGCTGGCGCTGGCAGGCAAACCCGCGCCGCGAGACGCCTGGGTAGCCGAGAGTTTGCGAGCGGCAGGCGCGCTGATCCTCGGAAAGACGAATCTCAGCGAATGGGCCAATTTTCGATCCACGCGCTCCACAAGTGGATGGAGCGGCCGGGGCGGTCAAACCAGGAATCCGTATGCGCTGGACCGGAATCCCTGCGGTTCGAGCTCCGGTTCGGCCGTTGCCGTGGCCGCCAATCTTTCGGCGCTCGCGGTCGGCACCGAAACCGACGGCTCCGTTGTGTGCCCGTCTTCAATGTGCGGCATTGTCGGGATCAAGCCGACGCTGGGTCTTATCAGCCGCGCCGGTATCATCCCCATCGCGCACAGCCAGGACACCGCCGGCCCGATGGCGCGCTCGGTGCGGGATGCAGCGCTGCTGTTAGGCGCGCTCACCGGAGTGGACCCGCAGGACCGCGCTACGCAGGCAAGCGCCGGACGATTTTACCCGGATTACACGCAGTTCCTTCGCGCGGACGGCTTGCGCGGCGCGCGCATCGGCGTCGCGCGGCAGTACTTCAATATCGGCCCGGCGGTTACCGCGGTGATGGAGGATTGCATTGCGCTGATGAAAGAGGCCGGAGCGGAGATCGTCGATCCAGCGAACTTGCCGTCGTATGAAGCATGGCGCGAAACCGAGTTGGAGGTTTTGCTCTATGAGTTCAAATCAGACCTGAATCAGTATCTTGCGGCGCGCGGAGCTGAAGTAAAATCGCTCGCCGATTGTATCGCGTTCAACCGCGCTCACAGGGCCGAGGAGATGCCTTATTTCGAACAGGAAATCATGGAGCAGGCGCAGCAGAAAGGGCCCTTGACAGACAAGGATTACAAGGGCGCACTCTCAAAAAATCTCCGCCTGGCACGCAAGGAAGGAATCGATGCTGTATTGTCCAAATTCAAAGTGGACGCTATAGTAGGCCCAACGGCCGGCCCGTGCTGGCTCACGGACTGGGTGGCCGGAGATCGGGCCGATAGCGGCTGCGCTTCGCCGCCCGCGGTGGCCGGATATCCGCACATCACCGTGCCGGCGGGTTTCAAGTTCGGCCTGCCGCTTGGAATTTCCTTTTTCGGCGCGGCTTGGAGCGAGCCCAAGCTGATTCAGTACGCTTACGCCTTCGAACAGGCTCGGAAAGCCAGACGCGAGCCCGGGTTTTTACCAACGGTCAATTTCTATGCCTAATGAAGCCGTTGTGCGCATCCAAGTATTGAGGCACTCGTTACGGCACAATGGCGCAAGCACATAGGGTTCTCATTTTGGGTGGCGGCTTCGGCGGTTTGTACGCAGCGCAGGCCTTGAAGCGCGCGCCCGTGGAGGTTACTCTTGTCGACAAGCGGAATTTCCACCTTTTCCAACCCTTGCTGTACCAGGTTGCGACGGGATCGCTCTCGCCCGGCGAGATCGCGGCGCCCTTGCGGAGCGTTCTGAGTAAGCAAAAGAACACGCGGGTACTGCTGGGTGAGGCGGTAGATATCGATCCGGAGGCGAGGCACGTCGTACTACGAGACCGCGCCTCCATTCCGTACGATTCGCTGATTGTGGCGACCGGATCGCAGAGCGCGTATTTCGGGCATGACGAGTGGCGCGCGTGGGCTCCGAGCCTGAAATCGATGGAAGAAGCGACCATGATCCGCCACAAGATCCTGATCGCGTTTGAGGCAGCGGAGCGGACGCACGATCCCGATGAGCGAAGAGCATGGCTGACGTTTGTCATCGTGGGCGCGGGCGCGACCGGCGTGGAACTGGCAGGCGCGCTGGGCGAGATTGCGCTTTACACGCTGAAGAACGATTTCCGGTCCATCGATCCCGCCGATGCTCGTATCCTTGTCCTCGATTCAGGCTCGCGCATGCTGGCCACTTACCCGGAAGATCTGTCCAGAAAGGCGGAACATGCGCTCATTCGCCTCAGCGCTCGGGTGCGCACAGGCGTGACAGTCACCGATGTTGACGGCCAAGGAGTGACGATCAAGACCAAATCCGGTTCGGAGCACATTCCCTCTCACACAGTGATATGGGCGGCCGGTGTCGCGGTGCCGGAGTTCGGCAAACAATTGGCGAAGCGCACCGGCGCGGAGACAGAGAGATCCGGACACCTCGTGGTGAGGCCCGATCTCACGATTCCGAACTATCCGGAGATCTTTGTTGTCGGCGATCTGGCGTTCATGACAGGAGCGGACGGCAAACCGCTTCCAGGCGTCGCGCAAGTGGCGATACAAGGCGGAGCCTACGCCGCTAAAACTATTGTGAAGAGGCTGCGCGGGGACCGGAATATCAAACCGTTCCATTATTTCAACAAGGGAGATATCGCCGTGATCGGTCGCGGCTCGGCGGTGGCAAACATTTTCGGCGTACACCTCTCAGGCCTTCTCGCCTGGCTGGTTTGGCTGTTCATCCATCTGCTCTATCTTGTTGAGTTCCAGAGCCGCGTCCTGGTCCTCCTGGAATGGGGATTTCTCTACCTCACGTACAACCGCGGAGCGCTCTTGATTACGGGCAGTGCGGCCACACAATCCGTCACTACTCCCGAACCATTGACGAAGGCCGCCGAGTGTTAGGTAGGATGCAGGACAGTACTTTCGTACTAGAATTGGTGGTAATTTAGAATCTCCACACATGGAACTCGTGATTTCGGGCCCGGAGGGCGTACCCTCGACGGTCGAATTGCGCAAAGAATCGCTGTCACTCGGCCGTTCCGTCGATAACGATCTCGCCTATCCGGAAGACCCCTGGCTATCGCGTTATCACCTGTGCTTCGAACGCCAGCAAAACACGTGGTTTGTAAAGGATTGCGCGAGCCGCAACGGCACCGTCCTGAACGCGACCAATCTTCGGGAGCCGCACCAGTTAAAGCCGGGCGATCGCATCTATGCCGGACATCTGACGATCGAGGTGCGAGACCATGCGGCGGCAGCGCAAAAAAGCGTCATCTCGTTTGTTCCTCAAGATGAAGAAAAGAGCACGCGCGAGGCGACGATCGTCACCAGCCTGGATAAAGTGCTGGGGAAAACGACCAAGGCCAATCAGCAGCAGTATGAACCGACGCTGAGCACCACGCGCGTGGTAAGAGCCTTGATCCGCGCCGGCCAGGAACTCGCCGGACACCAGCCCTTACACGAGCTCTTTCCCGCCATCCTGAACCTGGCTCTCTCCGCGATGGAAGCGAAAAGGGGAGTGATCCTCATCCTGGAGCAGGGGGAATTGGTGGTGCGGGCCAGCAAAGGGGAAGGCTTTTCAATCAGCACGGCTGTCCGGGATCGCGTTCTGCGGGAGAAGTGTTCGCTTGTAATCAGCGATGCACAATTGGACGACGCGTTGCGCCAGCAGAAAAGCATTGTGATGCACCGCGTACGCAGCATGATGGCGGTGCCGCTGCAGACGGGCGATCGCGTGATCGGTTTGATTTATGTCGATAACGGCGCTTTCATTCGCCCGTTTTCGCAGGAAGACCTGGACCTGCTCACGGTGATGGCGAACGTGGCGGCGATTCGTATCGAGCACGCGCGGCTCGCCACGGTGGAGCAGGCGGAAAAGCTGATGGAATCCGAGCTCGCGCAGGCTAGCGAGATTCAACAAAGCCTGCTGCCGCCGGAAGCCCCCGTCTACGAGGGATACGATTTGGCCGGCTTCAACGTTGCGTGCCGCACGGTGGGAGGAGACTACTACGACTTCCTGCCGTACAAGGATGGGCGGCTGGGATTGGTGGTAGGCGATGTTTCGGGGAAGGGCTTGCCGGCCGCGCTGCTGATGTCCAGTCTGCAAGCCCGTGTTCAGATGCTGGCGGAAACAGCGCCTGATCCTGCCGCGGCTATCACGACTTTGAATAACAACCTTGCGGCCCGTTGTCCATTGGGGAAATTCATCACCTTCTTCTACGGTCTGTTGGATCCGAGCAGCGGCAATTTGTCATATAGCAATGCAGGACATAACTACCCTCTTCTGGTGCGTGCCTCGGGTGGAGTAGAGTTGCTTACCGGGAGCTGTCTGGTGATGGGTATCTTTCCGGGAAATCACTACGAGCTGCGCGAGGCCAACCTCGAGCGGGGCGACCTGCTGGCTCTATACAGCGATGGTGTTACCGAGGCCCGAAGCGCCGGCGGAGAAGAGTTCGGCGAGAAGGGGCTCGCGAATTTTCTTGCCGCGCACCGTTCCGAATCCTGCGCGGAAATTCTGAAAGGATTGGCCGGCCATGTGCGCGAATGGTGCGGCAATTCGTCGTTCGCCGACGATTTCACAATCGTACTCGTGCGACGGCAGGGTGCGGCCTGAAGACCGTGTTGATGCGCAATTGGGCGATTTTCGTCTGCGGCTGGACGGCGCTGGCCGCCGATGTTTCGCCGCTCACATCGCAGTTGGATAAGCGGATTGCCGCAACTTTAGCCGCGTTCGGCGCGCCGAGCGTATCGGTGGCCGTGGTGCAGAACGGGGGCGTCGCTTACGCCCGAGCCTTTGGTTACGCTGAACTCGCAGGAAATCGGGCGGCGCAGGAGACCACCCGCTATGCGGTAGGGTCGATCAGCAAACAATTCACGGCCGCGTCTCTGCTTCTGGAGCAGGAACGCGGCAAAATTTCGTTGGACGATCGAGTCTCAAAGTACTTCCCGAACCTGACGCGTGCCGGCGAGATCACCATTCGCGAATTGTTGTCGCACACTTCGGGCTACGAAGATTACGCTCCGCAAGACTACCTGATTCCGGAATGGACGACGCCCACTACGCCGGAAATGATTCTGGAGAGGTGGGCGAAGAAACCCCTGAATTTCGATCCCGGAACGAAGTGGCAATACAGCAACACCAATTACGTGCTCGCGGGCGAGATCCTGGAGAAGGTTTCCGGTGAGAAGTTATTGCCGTTCCTTGAAGAAAATTTCTTTCGGCCGTTGGGAATGACATCGGCGGGGGATTGCGAAGTGGCGAGCCCCAGCGATGCTGCAGCCTACACTCGATATGCGTTGGGACCGCCTCGCCCGGTGGGGCGAGAGGCCAACGGCTGGTATTTCGCCGCGGGTGAATTATGTATGACGGCATCCGACCTGGCGCGGTGGGATATCGCGTTCATGGCGAAGAAGATCCTTTCGCCTAAATCGTACGAAGAGTTCACGCGCGAAATGAAGCTGAAAGACGGCAAGCCCACGCACTATGCGCTGGGACTCCAGATCGGGGAATTCCATGGCACGCCCATGATTTCCCACAGCGGCGAAGTCTCGGGATTCCTGGCGGCGAACAGCGTGTTCCCGAGCAAAGGCGTCGGCGTCGTGGTCTTATCCAATGAGGATGGGGTGAACCTGATCGGGCCGATGACACAGGAGATTGCCGGCCTACTGATCGATTCTCCGGATTCTGCCGCTGAGCGCCAAAATCAGGAAGTACGCGCCATACTCGAGAAACTTCAGCAAGGGCAGGTCGATCGCTCACTTTTCAGCGCGAATGCCAACTCGTATTTCAGCGAACAAGCCCTGAACGATTACCGCAACTCGCTTGCACCGCTCGGCAAGCTCGAGTTGCTGACCCGGCAGAGCCAGTCGGCACGCGGCGGCATGATCCATCTGGCCTACCGGGCTCATTTCGAGAGAAATACTGTGGCGCTGAACATCTACGTTCTGCCGGATGGGAAGGTCGAGCAGTTCATGGTGGAAGAGCAGTTTTAGCACGCTCACGCGGTGGTAACATGACGGCAGCTTTATGAGTTCACGCCGTACTTTCCTTGGTCAAGTCGCATCCGGCATCGGAGGTTTGGCGATTCCCGCGTCTGTGCTTGGTGCGAACGAGCAGCTCCGTTTCGGCATTATTGGTTACGGCGCGCGCGGTCAGGCGATTGTGCGTGAAGCCATGAATTGTCCCAACACCGAGTTCGCCGCGGTCTGCGACATCTATACAGACCAGCGGGAAAAGGCGAAGGCGGCGGCGCCTGGCATCAAGACGTTCATCGATCACCGGCTCATGCTCGAGCAGAAGGACTTGGATGCCGTGCTCATAGCAACGCCCCAACATCTGCACTGCGAGCACTTCGTCGATTCGATCCAGGCCGGCAAGCACGTTTACCAGGAGAAGACGATGGCGTTCACCGTAGCGCACGCGAAACGCATGCGGGCGGCCTATGAACCGGTGAAAGGCAAACAAGTGGTGCAGGTTGGGCATCAGGCGTGCTCGTCCGGGCATGTGAAAGACGCATTAAGTTTCCTCTCGGATGGCAAATTGGGAAAGATCACGGCGATCGACGCCAATATGTACCGCAATACGCCGCATGGAAAGCCGCAATGGTCGCGGCCGATCAAGCCTGATATGAATGCGGAGAATATTGTCTGGAGCAAGTTTCTGGGAGAGGCTCCGAAGGTACCGTTCGACGCGAACCGTTACGAGAACTGGCGGTTTTTCTGGGACTACTCCGGCGGAAACGTTTACGAAAACATGTGCCACCAGGTCGCGTTCTGGTACAAGGTTCTCGGCTCCCAGATACCGCAATCGGTAACGATGACGGGAGGCCTTTATCTCTGGAACGACGGGCGGCAAGTTCCCGACACCATGAATGTTTCGATGACGCAGCCGGAAGAGATGCTTTTCAGCTGGGTATCGGGTTTCGGCAACGCGAGCCTGGGCGTCACCGAGCAGGTGCTGGGCTCCGACGGAACCATTGCACGTGGGCTGCAGATCCGTTATATGCCGGAAAAGGTAAACCGTCCAGAGGGCGAAGTTCTAATCGGGCAAACACCGACGGCGCCCGCAGCGCATATGCGGAATTTCATGGATGCAATACGGACCGGCGCCGAAATCAACTGCCCGTTCGAGCTCGGCTTTCGCGTTTCGATTGCATGCCGGATGGCAGTGGACAGTTACCGGCAGGCGCGCACACTGCGCTGGGATGCGTCGAGGGAAGAGATCGTATAGCCTGACTCAAAACTCCCCAAAAGTGTTTGAGCTTTCGGGATTCTTGAGCGAGGCGATCGACATCGCAAAGACGAAGAGGCCTACGCAGAGGCTGTTCACAAACCGCCCTGTGTAGCCGGTATAGCCGTACACCCAAGGCGAAATGAATACCCAGACGGCAAGCACCGCATTGATTTTGCTAAGAATACGGGTACGCAACGGCCGCAGCTCGCGGGCACAAGCCAGGAGAAACATGAGCGCACCGACAAGCCACGCGTTCCAGGCGCTGGAAGTATTGGAAGCGCCCCAATATGCAAACGGAGAGACAAAGAACCACAGAGTAGCGACGATTGTCATTAGACCGGCAGTCCTGGCAGCAACCATCCGATCTCTTCTTTCGGGCGCTGCTTCCCGGCCCTCGTCCACGGTCGCCATGTTGCTCACCTCCCCTCATTAGATGCTCAATGTGACGGGAGGATTACGGCCGCGCCATCGATGGCATCATTTTTTATGGCTGCCAGAGCCTCGTTCGCGGAGCTTAGCGAGAACCGGGTCACCTGCGGTCTCAAGCCGCGTGGATGCCGCAATCGCGATGAAGTCTGTGGCATCGGCACGGGTCATGTTGGCGACACTTCGAATCTGACGCTCGCCCCAGAGCAGACGGTCGTAATCGAATTCAGGTATGCGATCCAGGTGAATCGCGTTGATAGCGACCACGCCGCCCTTGCGCAAACTGCTGAGCGCCGCCACCACGACATCTCCGCTCGGCGCGAATGTGATAGCGCGATCGAGTTCGACAGGGGGCTTGTCGTTCTCGCCGCCTACCCACGTGGCGCCCCGGGAGACCGCGAGCCGGCGATGTGAGGCGCCTCGCGTGGACACGTACACTTCGCAATTCCAGGACCGTAAAACATCGATAGCGAGGTGTGCCGAGGCCCCGAAGCCAAACAAGCCGACGCGGTCGCCATGCTCGACGCCGGCGACCCGAAGACTGCGAAAGCCGATGATGCCGGCGCACAGCAGGGGGGCGGCATGCAGGTCATCCAGCGCGTCGGGTAGGGGAAAGACAAAGTCTGCGCGGACAGCGGCGTACTCTGCATAACCGCCGTTGATCGTGTATCCGGTGAATGTGGGTGAATCACAAAGATTTTCGAGTCCGCGCCGGCAATAGGGGCACGCGCCGTCAACGCCGCCGATCCAGGATACGCCGACGCGCGCACCGATCGAGAGTTGAGGAGTGGCTCCCGCGGCAACCTCGCCGACGATCTGATGCCCGGGAATCAGATTCGCGAGCTGCTGCGGGAGCTCCCCTTCGACAATGTGCAGATCGGTCCGGCACACGCCACAGGCAAGAACGCGCAGAAGAACCTGCCCCGGCGCGATGTCGGGTTTGGCCACATCTTCGATCTGAAGCGGTTTCGCCGATATGCTTCCCGGGGTTGTCAGGACAGCAGCTTTCATTCGTCGCTTATAACGGTTCGGAGTTAGCCTTGGGGCCGGCCTTTCGCTTGCTCCATGGCGATCTGGTTAACATGCGCCAAGGCCCGCGATCCGGAGGCACCTTCGATCGCCTTCAACGCGATCTCCTGCACCTGCCGTTTCGCTTCCTCCAGGGCCTTCTCCAACGAATTAATCTGTTCCGTTTGGCGGGTGAGAGTTTCTTGCAACGTCTTTACCTGAAGCTCGGCGACTTTCCGCTCCGCCTCGGAGTCTTTTTGAAGAACCAAAATCTTCTGGTCGTAATGTAAGGCCGCTTGCCGGTTTGCTTCCGAGAGCGCCGTATCCTTTTCGGCGGCAAGACGTTGGGGAAATTGAGCGACCTCCTGCCGCAGCCGGGCGAGCTCATCTTCCCTTTCCTTCAAGGCCGCCTCGCGCTGTGCCCAGCTCCGCTCCAGTTCCTCCTGCCGCTCTTCGTTCTTTTTCTCCATGAGGCGCACATCTTCTTCGTACTTGTCTTGCGCCTTCTTTCGTTCCAGTTGTTTCTTATATTCGAAATCCTCGTTTTCGCGCTGGCGTTGCTTTTTGTAAGCCTCTTCGGCCTCTTTACGTTCACGCTCCGCCGTTCGTGCTTCCTGCTCCCATTCGTTTCGGCGCGTCTCCATCTCCGCTTCCAACCGTTCTCGTTCGCGCTCATAATCCTGAACAAGTTGGTCAACGGACGTGGCAGCTACATCGATTTTGTGGAGTCGCCCCAGCTCCTGCCGCTCTAACTGTACGGCTTCCCGGACTTTTGCGAGCAAATCGACTTCGCCTGTCAACTTCTCATTCAGATCGACCAGCGTACGCGAAATCTGCCCGCTTAATGCCGAGATCTGTTGGCCGACAGAATCGAGGGAAATCTCCGCTACAGCCTCACGAATTTCCGCCGAATAGCGCTGCTCAGCCTCGGCGCTCTTGGGGTTAGCCGATTCCCGAGTCGTTTGCGTCTCGCGCCGGAGCGTTTCGAATTCCTGCTGCACTTCGGCCTTGCTCCGGCGGCTGCGGCTGGGCGGCACGGTTTTGGTTATCTTCGTCGCCATATGTTTATTTTGATCAAGCCATCGACTTCACAATTTCCGGAATAATCAGTTTGGGTTCGGTGACCTTCTGCACGTCGCCAACGCTTACTTCGGGCGCGATCTCCTCGAGAATGAGCCCTTCGGGACTTACTCGAATTACCGCTAGCTCGGTGACGATGGTCTGCACAACTTTCAGGCCCGTAAGAGGGAGCGTACATCTCTTAAGGATCTTTGGATTGCCTGTCTTGGTGGTGTGTTCCATCGCGACGATCACGCGGCGGGCGCTCGCGACAAGGTCCATCGCGCCGCCCATGCCCTTCACGACTTTGCCTGGCACCATCCAGTTCGCCAGATTTCCTGCTTCATCGACTTCCATGGCGCCCAGGATGCTCAGATCTATGTGGCCGCCGCGGATCATGGCGAAAGACTCGGCGCTGGAGAAGTAAGCGCTGCCTGGCAATTCGGTTACGGTTTCCTTGCCGGCGTTGATCAGATCCGGGTCCTCGGAGCCTGCAAACGGATATGGGCCGACGCCGAGCATTCCGTTCTCCGATTGCAGAATGACTTCAATTCCCTTCGGCACATGGTTGGCCACCAGCGTGGGCATTCCGATGCCCAGGTTTACGTAAAAACCGTCCTGCAGTTCCCGCGCCACACGCATGACAATGCGTTCACGCTTGTCGACTTCTCGCGGCGACGCCATTGGCTCAGGCCGTCCGCACCGTCCGGCGTTCAATCCGGTGCTCGTATTTCTCGCCCTTGACGATGCGCTTGACGTAGATACCAGGAGTCATCACGAAGTCAGGCTCAAGCCTCCCGGGGTCCACAAGTTCTTCGACCTCTGCAATGGTCATTTTGGCCGCGGTCGCCATCATCGGATTGAAATTGCGCGCGGTTTTTCGATAAACGAGATTACCGAGGCGATCGCCACGCCACGCTTTAATCAAGGCGAAATCGGCGGTAAGGGCACGCTCTAGCAGATACGGACGCCCCTCGAATTCGCGAACCTCTTTGCCTTCGGCAACGACAGTGCCCACACCGGTGGGCGTGTAGAACCCCGGAATGCCGGCTCCGCCCGCACGAATGCGTTCCGCCAGGGTACCTTGAGGCACTAACGTGACTTTCAGCTTCCCGGCGATCACGAGGGATTCGAGCAGACGATTTTCACCCACATAACTCCCGATGTGAGACGCAATCATGCCCGCTTCGAGCATGAGGCCCATGCCGAAGCCATCCACGCCCATGTTGTTGCTGATGGTATGCAGCCCTTTTACGCCTTTGCGCACTAAAGCCGCAATCAAGTTTTCCGGAATGCCGCAGAGCCCAAAACCGCCAAGCATTACAGTGGCGCCATCGAATACGTTCGCGACGGCTTCGTCGCTGCCGGCCGCCACCTTGTTCACGAATTTTCCTTCGCCGGCGATGAGTTTCCGAACACCAACGGCGATGATAGCAACTGCTGTAGAGCGAGCGAATCACCGGCTAGGGCCGCTGGTTAGCAGCGAGCATCTTCGCCTCGAGCGCGATGGCCGTTTTCGAGGCCGGCTTGCGACCGAGCTGCCCGGAGATCATGCGACCGGCTGCCGCCAGTTTTTCGAGATTGATGCCAGTATCGATGCCCATGCCATTCAGCATGTAAACCACATCCTCGCTCGCCACATTTCCGGTGGCTCCCGCCGCGTAAGGGCATCCGCCGAGCCCCGCGACAGAGCTATCGACGACGGAAACTCCAACTTCGAGAGCGGCGAGGATATTGGCGAGGGCCTGACCCCAGGTGTCATGGAAATGCACCGCGAGGTGCGCAACCGGCACGTCCGCGGCAACCGCCTGGATCACGCCTTGCGCCTGGAGCGGCGTTCCCACTCCGATGGTGTCCCCCAGCGAAATCTCATAGCAGCCCATGTCGTAGAGCTCTTTTGATACGGACGCGACTCCGGATAACGGGACCGCGCCTTCATATGGGCATCCCAACGCACACGAGACATAGCCGCGCACTTTGATGCCCTCTGCCAGCGCCGCTTCGACAACGGCTCGCAATCGAACCAGGCTCTCGGCGATGGAAGAGTTGATATTGCGCCGCGAAAAAGCTTCCGAGGCGGCGGCAAACACCGCGATCTCCTCGACGCCCGCTTCGAGCGCCGCGTTCAAGCCCTGAAGGTTGGGCACGAGGACCGGATAAGAGACGCCTGGGACACGGCGGATTCCCTTCAAAACCTCTGCTGTGTGGGCCATCTGAGGAACCCACCTGGGTGAGACGAAGCTGCCGGATTCGATCGCCTTCAGTCCTGCATCCGCCAACGCTTCAATCAGCGCAATTTTCCCTTCGATTGGTACTGCGGCTTGTTCATTTTGAAGGCCGTCGCGAGGCCCCACTTCCACGACGCGAACTGCCTCGGGATGCTTCACGGCTGCCGGAATCCTATTCCTCTTCGCCCCAGTCCTTCTTATGTTTGGGCTTGGGGCGCAGTTGTCTTTCATCAAGAGCACGAGCGGGTGGAGGATGGCCCACCTGCGTTCTCGCAACCGCCTTCACGCGCTTTGCCTTATCGAGCTTCTTTCCAGCCCGAGAACGCTTGGAGGCCATCGCCAGGGAGTCTAGCGGACCCGGTTCTCCACCGCTCTCGTCTCCACCGAGGGATCGATTTCCCCAGCCGTCAAAACGTTGAAGGCGATCTTCGAGCGCGAAGGAAGGAAATGCAACAGGTTCTGTGCGGCTTGCGAATGTCCGGCTTGGATCTCACGAGCCAAATCACCGGTTTCAAGGTCCCCAGCCGCAGCCGCAACAGAGGCAAGGGCCAGGCACATGGCAGAAGCATTGCTCTGTGCTGAATACGCATAAATCAAATTCTGCACGAGGCGTTCTTCTTCTGCACGGCTTGCACGGCCCGGCTTAGCGGGAAGGTCGATAGCCCGCGTATTCACCTCCCCTGCCGGCGATGCGTATTGGCCGCCTTGCTGCAAACGCAGAGCGAGCCGCCCCCAATGGCGCCTCGCTTCATCGGCATGAAACGCAAAGGCCCGTTGAATCTCTTCGTCATCGCCCTGACGGGAGAACGCCCGCCATTCGTTTTCGCAAGCCCGCTCGGTTGCGATAGCTTCCTCCAGAGATCGACGAATCAGCTCAGTGCTGTTCTCGGCCACGAATGGCTGCTCCTCCGTTTCGGGATGCTTTCCTTAAGCGGCCATGCGCTGGGATCCGTTCGGCCAGATTCCGAGTTCGATAAACTCGGCTTCGAAGCGCGCCTGTTCCCGGGGGTCTTCCGACGGCCGGATGCGACGGCAGCACTCGCGAAGCGCGTGATCCAGAGGGTATTCCGCCGCGCCTTCGCCGAGGACAACGCGAACGAGCTCCCGAGCGGCGTCCCTGGCAGCCTGGGAAGACTTGGCAAACATCATGGCTTCATAGCGGTCATTAATCAGTTGAGTGTGTCGGTTCATGCGGCAACCTCTTGTATTGGATGCATAAGATCGATTTTTGGTGCGTTTGGCGTGATGCGCTGCTTTCGATTTGTCGCCGCGAGAGCGGGGCTCGGCCGGCGGGTCACAGGCGAGGGAGCACCTGTTTTCAGCCGCTTACGGGAGGGTTTTCTCGTGGGCCGCCTCTTCCAGCAACTTACGTACGTCCTCGTCGGTGGTCTGCGAAAAATCTTCATACCAGATGCCGACCGCTCCGAAAGGCGACGGCGTCTGCAGACAGATCACCTCATCCACTTCTTTACGCAATTCCTGGCAGGTTTGCGGCGCCGCGACGGGAACAGCCACCACAATTCGCTTCGGGGTCTGGGAGGCGACGGCCCGGCTCGCCGCCAACATCGACGCTCCGGTGGCGAGCCCATCGTCCACAAGGATCACGGTGCGATCCCGAAGCGGAACGGGCGGCCGATCTTCTCGGTAGGCCCGTTCACGGCGTTCCAGCTCGCGTCTCTCGCGCAGCGTGACCTGCTCGACCAGGTCTTCCGGGACGCGCAGGTACTGAATGAGCTGATGGTTTAGCACCCGGATGCCCCCGCTGGCGATAGCGCCGAGAGCCAGTTCTTCCTCGCCTGGCATTCCCAGTTTGCGGACGAGGAAGACATCCAATTCCGCACGAAGCGCCCGCGCCACCTCAAAGCCGACCGGCACACCGCCGCGAGGCAGAGCGAGCACAACCAGATTGGGATCTTGCACGCGAGAACCGAGCTGTTGGGCCAGACGGCGGCCCGCATCGGCCCGGTCCAGAAATCGTTGCATGTCTGTGTCCTGCGCCAAGCATATAGTTGGACGCCTCACATCCGAGCGGGCGTTTCGGCCTTAGATGAAGTGAGCGGGCTCTAAACCCACTCGCCTCGCCGCATCAGAGGCTCGGCGCTGCCGGCCGCATGGATGCCATCCACATCCATTTCTTGCGACCCGATCATCCAATCCACATGAATGAGGCTGTCGTTTGCACCCTTGCCCGTCAGCTGTTGCTGATTGAGACTTTCGGCATCGCGGAAACAGGTACTGTAGGCCTGCCCGAGAGCAATATGGCTCGCTGCGTTCTCATCGAACAGCGTGTTCCAGAACAGCAAGCCGCTTTTTGAAATGGGCGAGGAGTGCGGCACGAGCGAGACCTCGCCGAGACGGCGCGCGCCCTCATCCGTTTCGATCATGCCTTGCAGGATTGCTTCGCCTGTCGTGGCGGCCGCGTGAACAATCCTTCCCTTTTCGAATCGCACGCTAATGTTTTCAATCAGCATGCCTTGATAGGACAGCGGTTTCGTGCTTCTTACAGTACCCTCCACGCGATCCTTATGCGGAGTGGTGAACACTTCTTCCGTCGGCAGGTTCGGAATGCAATAGACACCGTTCTTGGCTGTCATCCCGCCGCCCAGCCAGCGATGACCGTCAGCCAGACCGACATGCAGGTCCGTACCCGGCGCGCGGAAATGCAAGGCTGAAAAACTCTTCTCGTTGAGGAAGCCGACGCGCTCCTCCAGCTGCGTATCGTGGGATCGCCATGCGCTGACCGGATCGGGAACATCGATACGCGTGGCTGAGAAGATGGCCGCCCAAAGAAGTTCCATCGCTTCTTTTTCAGGCTTGCCCGGATAGATGGCGCGGGCCCACGCCGGAGTTGCACACGCCACGATGGACCAGTTAATTTCATGTCGCGTGATGAGCTCGAGCGGGGCCCGGCTGGCCTTTGAAAGAGCCCGGTTTGCGCGCGCTACCTTGGCCGGATCCTCGCGGGCGAGCAGACTCGGATTGCCGCCGGTGATCGCCAGCCGCGCGGCGCCGCCGCGAAAGGCTGAGGCGACGCCTTCCTGAAGCCAATCCGGGGCACGATCGAAACTGTCGTCGGAGGCATGGTGGAAACGGAGCAGCGTGGCTTCCTCATCCGTAAAGAGCGTGGTTACGAGAGAAGCGCCCGCCCGGTATGCCTGTTCTGTGATGCGGCGTACAAGTGGCAATGCATCGAGAGGAGCCGTCATCACGAGTTCCTGCCCGTGTACGATGTTCACGCCAACGCGAACGGCCACTTCAGCCAATCGATCCAGGTTGGCAAGACATGGCTCCATTGAATTGTCTATGTGAAGTGTCTGCAAAATCCACTTCCCTGTCAAGTGGCGTAGAAGCTATATGAGAGCATCTTGTTGTATAAACTCTTGCCCACTCGTTCCCGGCTTGTTACTCACTCCATATCTTCTTTGCTGAGACCTTTATTTCTTTTAGCCGCATCCGCTCTTGCCGCTTGCGCGCAGGGGAACTACGAAATTCAGGTATATGCCGCCGATACTGTTCCGCCAGGCCGCACGATGGTCGAATTGCATAGCAATTTCACAATCGACGGCAGCAAAACGACAACCGACGGGACGTATCCAACCAATCACCAGGAACACGAAACGGTCGAGATCACGCAGGGCTGGACCAATTGGTTTGAGACGGGTTTTTACATCTTTACAAGCATCGGACCCGGAGGGCAGGGCTATCAGTGGGTTGGCGATCACATTCGGCCGCGCGTTCGCGTTCCGGAGAGCTGGAAATGGCCTGTGGGCGTGAGCCTATCCACAGAGATCGGGTATCAACGACCGGTTTTTTCACGCGATACCTGGACCTGGGAGCTCCGTCCGATCATCGACAAGCAGCTGGGGCCCTGGTACCTGGCCTTCAATCCGTCGCTCGAGCGCTCCTGGCACGGGCCGAGCGTTTCCCAAGGCGTCGAATTTTCTCCAAATGTAAAGGTAAGCTATCAATTCGCGAAGAGAGTGGCGGGCGGATTTGAATACTACGGGTCCACCGGCCCGCTCACCGGATTCGACCCGCTTCGGGAGCAGCAACAGCAGATTTTCCCAGCCCTCGATTTCGATCTCGGCCCCGATTGGGAACTGAACTTCGGAGTGGGCGTCGGCTTTACGCAGAACACGGATCATCTGATGGTGAAGATGATTCTCGGGCGGCGTTTCCGTTTCATGACGCCGCGGCTGCCACACCTGATAAAAGCAGATACCGCCTCGGCCAGCCCGTGACAGCCGTGCGCTGGTGCTGAGCAGCGAGACGTGAGAACGAAAGTCCGCACGCTACAATGACCTTTTCATGGCCGAATTGCTCGCCGGCAAGACCGCGCTCGTGCTGGGCGTCGCGAACAAATGGAGTATCGCTTATGCAATCGCGTCCGCTTTCACACGAGAAGGCGCGTCCGTGGTGCTTACGTATCAATCTGAGCGGCAGCGCGGCACCGTGGAGGAATTGGGCTCCGAATTAAGGGTCCGCAAGGTGCTGAGCTGCGATGTTACAAAGCAGGACCAGTTGGACGATTTGGCTTCCGAGTTAAGGCAGGTCGCCCCGCCCCTCGAAGCCGTGGTGCACAGCATCGCTTTCGCCAATCGGGAAGATCTCAGTCGGCGTTTTGTGGAAACGAGCCGCGATGGCTACCTTCTGGCGCAAGAAGTAAGCTCCTATTCGTTGGTAGCCGTGGCGCGAGCCGTAGCTCCCCTGATGGTAAGCGGAGGGTCGATCACCACTCTCACTTACTTGGGCTCGATACGGGTTGTTCAGAATTATAACGTGATGGGTGTGGCAAAGGCGGCCTTAGAAGCCTCGGTTCGTTATTTAGCAAGCGATTTGGGACCCGCGAAGATTCGGGTGAACGCGATCTCGGCCGGCCCGATCAAAACTACGTCGGCGCGAGGAATAAAGGATTTCTCGAAGGTGCTCGACGGCGTTGCCGCTAATGCGCCGCTGCGCAGAAGTACGGATCCCGCAGAGGTAGCGGACACGGCGGTTTTTCTCGCCAGCGATCTTGGCCGTGGAGTTACTGGAAACGTAGTATTCGTCGATGCTGGATTTCAGATTGTCGGATTAGGATTGAATGAGTGAGGGCGCACTCCAGCCAGGTGAGAGTTGCGCTCCTAACGATTACGCCGGCTGCTCGTCTCAATTGACAGCGATTTTCCGGCTTAACTATCCTGGATGTTTCGTGCGTGGACCCGCCATCAAGCGCCAGAAGCGGTTGGTGGCGGTAAGCGCCTACCGGCTAGCTCTTACTCTCTCGTGAGCCAGTCTACTTACATCTAAACAACTATGATTCAAGTTGAAGGTCTTTCCAAAAAGTACGCACGCCATGTCGCGGTAAACAACATCTCTTTTTCGGTCGAGAAGGGCGACATCGTTGGTTTTCTCGGACCCAACGGAGCCGGCAAGACCACCACAATGCGTATTTTGACGTGCTTTCTGCCGCCTACCGCGGGTAGGGCGAGTGTGGCCGGTTATGATTGCTTCGAACAGCCGTTCGAAGTGAAGAAACGCATCGGATACCTTCCCGAGGCCCCGCCATTGTATCCGGAAATGAGTGTGGAAGACTACCTGGCCTTCGTGGCGCGCCTCAAGAACGTCCCGGCACGCGATGTGAAGACACGTACGGAGCAGGTTATGGAACGCTGCTCGGTGTCCGATGTGAAATCGCGATTAATCTCGAAGCTTTCCAGAGGTTACCGGCAGCGCGTCGGACTGGCACAGGCCATCATTCACAATCCGGACGTGCTGATTTTAGACGAGCCGACGTCGGGTCTCGATCCAAAACAAATTACCGAGACGCGTGAACTGATCAACAAGCTTTCAGGCGAACACACCATTATCCTGAGCACCCATATTCTTCCTGAAGTGGAAGCAATCTGCCGGAAAGTGATAATTATCAATCGCGGACACCTGGTTGCCACCGATTCGGTGGAGCATCTGAAGCATCGCGGCAGCGGCAATACCGTAGAGGTGCAGGTGGAAACGGACGGAAACGGCACGTCCGCCGCGGTGCAGCAGAAAATTGAACAAGTCCCCGGCGTCAGCAAAGTGGTGGAAAAGAGGCCGGCGGGAGATAAGTTGATCTTTGAAGTGGAAAGCCTTCCTGAGCGCAACCCGCGCGCCGACGTGGCGCGCGCCATTGTTCATGCCGGATGGAACCTGCTCGAGCTGAAATCTACAACCCTGACGCTCGAGGAAGTTTACTTGCAAGTTACTGGCGCGGCCGGCGATCCGACCATGATGCCGGTTGATGGAGGCGTGCAATGAGAAATATCTGGACGATTTGCCGGCGCGAACTTTACGCTTATTTTGTCTCGCCGATTGCCTGGGTCTTGCTCACGATCTTCGCGTTTTTGAGCGGACTCTTCACTTACATTATCAGCGCGAGCTTCGTCCGCGCATCGCTCGAAGGGCAGATGAGTGGCCAAACATTCCCGATGAACGTGAACGAACAGGTAATAGCGCCTCTGTTCTCGAACATGGCCGTGGTGGGACTCTTCCTGATTCCGCTCATCAGCATGCGTTTATTTGCCGAAGAGAAGCGCCAGGGCACAATCGAATTGCTGGTCACCTCCCCGGTTCACGATATGGAAATCATTACCGGAAAGTGGTTGTCGGCTGTTCTCATGTATGGCGCATTGCTGCTGGTGCTGTTAATCGACTATTCGTTCCTGTTCATTTATGGAAATCCGGATTGGAAGCCTGTTGCGACTGGCTTTCTAGGGATTCTGCTGCAGGGCGCCTGTCTGCTCGCGCTGGGCACGTTTATCTCCACGCTTACTCGCAATCAGATCGTCGCCGGCGCGCTGGGATTCGCGCTGGCACTGGTTTTGTGGATTTTGAATTGGACAACGTCCTTCGGAAACTCCACCACGGTTCAGGTACTGAACTATCTTTCCATTGTGAGCCACATGGATAGCTTTTCGCGCGGCGTAATCGATACGAAGGACCTTCTTTACTATCTCACTATGATTTTCTTTGGATTGTTTCTAACATCCCGCTCGTTAGAGTCGCTACGGTGGAGGGCGTAAATGTCGGATACAAACCTTACAATAACTCCGCCCGAGACGAACAAGCCGGCAGCCAAGAGGGACAAGGATACGGTGGCAGCGCGGCAGGCGCGTTACGGGGCGACAGCACTTCTATACACACTTGTCGTTATCGCCGTTCTGGTGCTTATTAACTGGCTGGGAAATCGTTATAACAAGACTTTCGACACGACCAGCAACAAGCGATTTACTCTTTCACAAGAAACGCAGAAGCTGGTCAAGAATCTGAAGTCCGATGCGACCATCACCTATATCGACAAAGGCAGCGCTTTCGATCAGGCCAAAGGCATTCTTGACCGCTACAAGAACCTTTCGCCCAAGATTCATGTTCAGTACATTGATTATCAGAAACAACCCACCGTGGCCCGCGCTTACGGTTTGCGCTTTCCCGGGACGGCGTACGTTGAAATCGGGCCAAGGCGCGAGGAAGCCAAGGCGGTAACGGAAGAAGGCATCACCGGGGCATTCCTCAAAGATCTGAAAGGTGTCCGAAAGGTCTGTTTTGTCAGCGGAAGCCAGGAGCATCCGCTAGACGATACCGATAGCAACGGCCTATCCCACTTCAAGACGCTAGTCGAGCGCGACAACTACCAGGCGCAGTCCATCACGCTGATCGACAAGACAGCGGTACCTTCTGACTGTAATGTGGTGGTGATCGCGGGACCGCAAGCGGATTACACGCCGAACGAGGTGACAGCAATCAAGAATTACGTCGAGAACGGAGGCCGCGTGATGTTTCTGCTGGACCCGCCGCTCGATTTCGGTAAGGAGCATATAGCCGAGAACGCCGGGCTCACCGGATTGCTGAAAAGCTGGGGCGTGACGGAGGAGAACGATCTGGTCCTCGAAGAGAACCCCATGGGACAGCTGTTCGGGTTTGGGGCCGAGATCCCGCTTGTAAGCAGTTACGAATCGCAGCCCATCGTGAGCGATCTGAAGAACAGTTTTACGGGATTTCCGATCACTCGATCGTTGCAGGTAAAGAATACGGATAAAGCCACTGTAGAAAAACTGTTCTCTACGAGCGACCACGCTATCGCCACTAATAAGCTAAATACAAACGAAGTAAACCCGGCAGATCCCAGCAACAAGAAGGGTCCCTTCGTGCTAGGCGCGGCTGGTTCGTACAATACCGGAAAACCGAGCAATCCGGGCCGTTTTGTGGTTATCGGCAGTTCCGGGTTTCTGACCAACAGCATGCTTGGTTTCCAGGCAAACCGCGACCTGGCACTCAACTCCATTAACTGGCTCTCGTCGGACGAAGACTTGATCTCGATCCGCCCGAAGGAAGCAGAAGACCGGCGCCTGAACGTGACGCAGCGGCAAATGAATGTCTTTTTCTATTTCGATTTGATTGCGATTCCGCTGATCATCATCGGCGGCGGCGTTTCGATCTTCTTGAAACGGAGATAGGATGAAATCTCGAAATCTACTGGTGGCGGCCATTCTTCTTGCTGCTCTCAGCGGGGCTGTGTGGTGGGCTAAACGGCATCCACAATCCACGGATTCGGGAAAACCGGCTACAACCAGCCCCAAGCTGCTGGATATCCCCGACGCGCAGATCAAGAGCATCGATTTAAAGAAAAAGAGCGGGCAAGATATCACGCTTCAGCGCCAAAACGGAAAGTGGGCGATCACCAGCCCTGAAGCTTTGGCGACCGATCAGGACGCCGCGGGCAGCCTGGCTTCTTCGCTAAGCCCCATTACCGCGGATAATGTGGTGGAGGATAGAGCGGCGGACCTGAGTAAGTACGGCCTCAAAGATCCAAGCCTTACGGTTACGGTGGATGAGAAGAACGGCAAATCCGATCAGATCTTTTTTGGCGACGATGTGCCGGCCGGCTCGCTGGTTTACGCGCGTGTCGGTTCAGACCCAAAGGTGTACGCAGTCTCGTCATCGACAAAAAGTTCGCTCGACAAGAGCGTCAACGATTTGCGCGACAAACGCTTGTTAACGTTTGATTCCAACCAGCTCACACGAATCGAGCTCGCGTCCAGCAAATCGGATGTGGAGTTCGGCAAGAACAACCAGAATGAGTGGCAGATCGTAAAGCCCCAGCCTTACCGAGCCGACAGCTTCCAAGTGGAAGAGTTATTGCGTAAGCTTACCGATGCCAAAATGGATCTCTCGGCGAGCGCTGACGACTCAAAGAAGGCCGATACGGCCTATGCTTCTGGCCGGCCTGTTGCGGTCGCAAAGGTCACCGACGCTTCGGGCACTCAAACTCTCGACGTTCGAAAAAATAAAGACGACTACTATGCCAAGAGCAGCGCCATAAAAGGAATCTACAAAATTTCGTCCGATCTTGGCAAAGAAATGGAAAAGCCGCTCGACGATTTCCGCAACAAGAAGATCTTCGATTTCGGATTTAGCGACCCGACTAAGATCGAGGTCCAGGAAGGCGCGAGCGACAAGGTCTACTCAAAGAGCGGCACGGATTGGAAGCAGAATGGCAAAACCATGAACCCAGGGTCCGTGCAATCGCTCGTCGACAAATTGCGCGACCTCTCGTCAAACAAGTTTTTAACGGCCGGCTTCACATCCCCAGCGGCTACGATCACGGTGACCTCGAACGATGGCAAGCGGGTAGAAAAGGCCGAGTTCGCGAAGAACGCGAACGGTTACGTAGCCCGCCGCGGCAATGAGCCCACCCTTTACCAGCTCGATGCGAAACCTGTAAACGATATCCTGGAAGCAAGCAACGCGATTAAACAGGCGGCCAAGAAGTAGACGCGGCCGGAAGGCCTTCCATGTCTGCTCTCAACACCGATCTCTACGAACTCACAATGGCGGCGGGCTATTTCGCCGCTGGAAAAATTGAAGAGATCGCCACGTTTGAAGTTACTGTACGGCGTTTGCCGGCCGCGCGAAATTTCCTTGTAGCCGCTGGATTGCAGCAAGCAGTGGAATACCTTCTTGCATTGCGATTTCAAGCGGAAGAGCTCGGCTATCTGCGGTCCCTTCCCCAGTTCGAAGACACTCCGCCTGAGTTTTTTGAATTTTTGGCAAAGCTACGATTTACCGGCGACCTTTTTGCCGTACCCGAAGGCACGCCCGTCTTTGCGAACGAGCCGATTGCGATCATTCGCGCGCCGCTTGTTCAAGCCCAGCTTGTCGAGACTTACTTGCTTTCCACTTTCGCCTTCCAAACGGCCATCGCTTCGAAAGCTGCCCGCTGCGTGCTGGCGGCGGATGGCCGTCCCGTAGTAGAGTTTGGCAGCCGGCGCGCGCATTCGCCGTCGGCAGGCGTTCTTGCCGGACGCGCAGCCTATCTGGCGGGTTGTTCAGGCACGAGCAATGCGGAAGCGGGCATGCGCTTCGGGATTCCTGTTTTCGGCACGGCCGCGCATTCGTGGACGATGTCCTTCCCCAATGAAGAGCAGTCGTTTCGCGCGCTACAAAATCTGCTGGGCGAATCGACGGTCTTTCTCCTGGATACTTACGACACACTCGAGGCCACTCGCCTGGCTGTGCGCCTGGGGCCGCCTCTCTGGGGAGTCCGCTTGGATAGCGGCGACCTAATCGCGCTTTCGCGCGAAGTCCGCCGTATTCTTGATGATGGAGGCTTGCAAAAGGCGCGGATTTTTGCAACCAACGACCTGAACGAGTATCGGCTGGCGGAAATTGTTCGTTCCGGTGCGCCAATAGACGCTTTCGGCGTGGGAACCCAACTTGCTACTTCTTCCGATGCGCCAGCTCTGGCCGCGGTCTACAAACTGGTAGAGCTGAAGCGTGGCGATGCGCTGCACTATACGGCGAAGTTTAGCGACGAAAAGAGCACCCTGCCCGGAGCAAAACAGATCTTTCGTTACCCGGACCGCGATGTGCTTGGCCTCTATAACGAATGCAACCGGGACCTACAGGGAGAGCCGTTAGTCCGTCCGACGATCGTTGCAGGCAAACTCGTTGAGCCCGCGCCTTCGATTGCTCAACAGCGCTCCAGCGCGCAATCCGCGATTGCCGCTTTGCCGCGAGAGCTCCTATCGATTGAGGAGCAGGCGCACTATCCAGTGGAAGTAAGCTCGCGTCTTCTCGAACTCGCAGAGAATATCCGTCAAGAGCTTCAGGTGTCAGCTCCGATCTCATAATGAGATTGTGAGGACGCTTTTCTTTGATGTAGACACCCAGCTCGATTTTCTTTTTCCGGCAGGGGCGCTCGCGGTCCCCGGAGCAGAGAAGATTATGAAGCCTTTGGAGGAGCTGACAAGCTTTGCGGCGTCACAAAGCATCCCCATCATTTCTACCGCGGACGCGCATACGGAAGACGATCCGGAATTCAAGATCTGGAAGCCACATTGCGTCAAAGGCACGGTTGGTCAGCAGAAAGCGTCCGGTACGCTGCTGAAGAATGCCGTCGTGTTGAGCAGCAGCCCCGGTGCCCTGGATCAAATACGCGAGAAGGCGCGAGGCGGTGCCCAGATCGTCGTCGAGAAGCAGATGCTTGACTGTTTTAGCAATCAAAATCTCCGGCCGCTGCTCGATCTTTTGCGGCCCGAGCGCTGCATTCTATACGGCGTAGTCACCGAGCTTTGTGTTCGTTGTGCTGCCTTTGGTTTGTTTGAACTCGGAGTGCAGGTCGAGCTTGTCACAGACGCCATCAAGAGCCTGAGCGCGTCGGAAGAGCGTGATTTCATGGCGCTGTTTCAGGAACGCGGCGGGCGGCTTACGACCGCCTCTGAAGCTACAGGCTGAGGCGATCTGCGCTGAAACGTAATCACGTGCTGACCGGCGGGAAACATCATGGCTCCTGTAATTTCGCCCGAGACAGGTTTACGAAACGTCAGGCCATCCACTTCAACGAGGCTCGCCGGCGAAGCGAGGATGGCAACAGCCCGGCTACGGCTCAGGTAAGAGATTTCGACTCGATTTTTTTCTGAGAGCGCGGACAGAATTTCACCGTTAAAATCGCTGATTACGACCGCCGGCTTCTCAATTCCTGGAGTAAGCGTGTGCTTGCCGGATGGCGCAAGAACGAATTGATCGCATTGCACGGGCCAGGCCTTTCCATCCACCTCAACCGGACCGCGCCATGCCACACGGGTGACCTCGCCGGCATCGAGCTCCAGTTGATCCACGTTCCGCGCCGCAACGTGCGCCGTGCTTGCCGCCACCGGCAGCAATTCCAGATCCTGCTTTTCGAGCGAGTTCTCAAAATAGAGTGCAACACGCGCGAACGATGCTGCTGCCTGATGCACGAGCTCGAGCAGCTCAATACCGGTTTGCTTCTTGGTTGGGTAAACGTCCTGATATCGCTCCACCACATTGATGTCGATCGCGATTCTGCGGCCGTCTGGCGTCAGCTCCCGATACTTCGCCGCGAGTTTGGAATAACGCTCCGGTCCAAGGTCCCAGAGAGTGGCGGGATCTTCCACCAGCAGCGTACTGTGACGCGCTTGGATGAGCGGGAGACTGCGGGCTACGTCCGCTCCGAGGGCGTCCCGAATCCCCGGCTCAAAGCGATCGTCGATGTGCGTCAGCACGACATCGATATAAGGCTTCGATGACTTTACTCGCTCGATGACATCCAACCAGTCCGCCTGCATGCGCGAGGCCAATTGGGCGCGAAAATCGAGGAAACGACGCAGTGCGCCGCTATTTTTAGCGTATGGAGAGCTGGGATCGAAGAGCAACTCTGGATCGAAGCCGCCGGCCTGCTTGAACTGCTCCCGCACGTCCACGTTCATGGGAGTAAAGCGCGCCGGGTTCGAGGCTCCTTCGAGCGATTCGAAATACAATTCGGCGACGTTAACGCCATCCCAGTCGAATTTTCGAAGCAGCGAGTCGATCTCTTTTTCGATCGCGCGGTGGCAATCCGGGTTTTGCAAGTTCATCAGCTTGCGCCAATCGAGTTGCGCATCCTGCCCGAGCGCTGTCTTTTCGCGCCACTCCGGGTGTTCCGCCCAGAATTTCTCGCTGACGTGAGGCAGCTCCAGCCAAGCGTAGACCAGTATCGCGTTTCGATGACAAGCCTCGATCAGCGTTTTCAGGTAATTATCCTGAACAGGGTCCGCTTCCATGTTGTGCCAGGCTGCTACATGCAGCGCGCTCACGCCCGATCGCCTCCAACGCCGCGCCAGATAATCGACGTCCGCTCGGATGCGGTACGAGGAATCGAAAAACGCCCAGAGATTTGTGGCTTCCAGGGGAAGCGGCAGCCCCAAATCCACAAGGGCCTGCAATAGGTACGGGTAGCGTTCGATTCCTGTTTCCCCAGGCCCAGTCGCCATCCAGAGAACGGCGCCCTTGCTTGTCCGCTTGCCCGCCAGGACCGGTACGCCCTTCCATCTCTCCGTCGCAAACGTGCGAAATCCGTCGGGCGGAGCGATGACAGGAACAGTCGCCGCCTGCTCCCAAATGATTTGCATCTTCGGAGCGTGGATGTCACAAATCTGCCGGACAGAGACATCTTCGGATTTCGTGGTGAATCCTAGCGCGGCCGCAGCCGGCCCCGTACCCTGCAGAATGACGATACTTTTTTCCGCCAGAGCCCCCGCGTCGATGTGCTCGTTGGGCCCGACCACCACGATGCCGGCAGGTTCATTGTTTGCTTGAAGTATTCCGAGGGAGCCGAAGATCTTTGTCCAAGGTCCGTTGTCGACGCCCTTCACATGGAATGTGTTCACAGCGGCCATTGCGGGAGTCGCGGCCAACGCCAAGATCAGGATCAGATGGTTGTGTCTGGATTTCATTTCGTGATGGCGTACCAGAAGCTGGTGCGGATGTCGTCGTAGTTCGGGCGCCGCGGATTGAACTGGTTATTCGTGTAAACGCCCCGCAGAAAATCGGCCGCGAAGTAAAGGTTTCGGGGCATCCACTTCAGGTGGATCTTTAAGCCCGGCCCCATCTCGACGGTATTGGCCCAGTATTGGTCTTTTGAGTCGCGGACGTAATTCGTGTTGAAAAGCAACTGCGCGGCGGTGTCGCCCCAGGCACGAAATGTATAGCCTGCGCGGTGCTGCGAGTAAAAGAGCCAGTCTTTTCCAAAGCGGCTTACATAGATGGCGTCCCCGGTTGTTTCATAGAAGGCGCCGTTCTTTTCGCTGCCGAGCAATTGACCGAAGCCCTTGGCGAAATTCAAGCCGCCGCGATAATCCGGAATAGCGGCGCCGACGTCGTGGCGGCCCGGCAAATACTTGAAGGCTTCGCCCGCTTCCATCCATCCGGTCACGTGATGCCATGTTTTCGAGGAGATCCCCGCTCCCAGAATGAACGAGCTTTCCGACAGGTAGCCCGGACCGAAAGCCGTGCCCACCTGTCCTTTGATGTCGCCAATGAACCGTGTCGACAGGTAAAGGGAAAAGTATTTGTTAGCGGAGTTCCAGGGCAACGGGAGTGTGTGTTTGACTTGCCCGTAAGTGAATACGTCCCTCCATCGCGAAGAGTACATCGGGAGCGCCCAAATCGTGGTTTGCGGCAGCGTATCTCCATTCAAATTGTGGTACGCCTTCGCAGCCTCTTGGGCAATCTGGGGATTGCCGGCGTAGCGCGCGCGGTCAAACCATGGAATCGCATCGGCATCGTCCTTGGCCTGGTTATAGGCCCAGCCGAGCTGCAGCATCACGTCCGCATCATCCGGATTCTGCTCGTGCGCTTGCCGCAGATACTTGATGGCATCACGAAAATAACCCAATTTGAGGCTCTTCATCCCCATCGTTTTCGGATCGATGGCAGGGGATGCAGCCTGCGAAACGGGAGCTGGCGGAGGAGCGGCCTCTGACCGTTTCTTGAAACCGTGAAGTGCGTCGAGCTGGTCGCGCGATGACTGGTCCTTTGGATCGATGGTCAGGATTTGGTCAAACTGGGCTACCGCTTCCGCATCCTGGTGCATGGCCAGATACAGATAGGCCAGTTCCCTGCGCAGCACGATGTTCTGAGGATCGAGCTTCAGTGCGTCCAAGAACTCGTAGGGGTATGGGTAACGCGATCCCAACTGCTCGAGCGCAAGTTCGGCGGTTCGCGACTGACTGGATCGCGATGCTGCGATGAGTGCGGCCCTGGCTTCGGCAGCTCGATCGAGCTGTTGCCAGACGCGGGCGAGAATTAAGAGCAATTCTCCTAATTGCGGCTTCAGCTTGTGGCAAATGTCGTATTGCTCTGCAGCGAGCGGCATCTCATCGCGTAATTCCGCGAGTTGCGCCAGCTCCCAGTGCGCACTGTACGTGGAGGGCGCGTTAGGATTTGCCGAGCGACTCAAGGCGTCTTTCCAACGCGCGATTCCCTCCGCTAAGGGGCGATCGATATTCTGAAAGGCCTGCTCTGCCGTGGCCCGGGTCGCTGGAGCACCATGCTGCCGGAGACGGTCAAACATGCGACGCGCCTCGACAGGCTTCTTAGTCTCGAAAGCGAGAAAGGCATACTCGAGAGCGGCGGTTTCATCTTTCTCGTTGACATGCAGCGCGGCTTCAAACTCATCGCGCGCGTCTGCATTTTCGCCAGCCTTCAGCAGGGTGTAAGCCAGATCCTTATGCGCACCGGCGTTTCCCGGCTGCTGGGCCAAGCCCTTCCGAAACAGGGCAATGGCGGTATCGTAGTCCTTTTGCGCCAAGGCCTTGTAAGCCTGGTTCAGCTCCGTGTCACCGAGCGTCTGACCGTACAGGCAGATTGTGGCGGCGGCGATTGCGGCGATTGACCGGAATAAGGCTCTCCAGAGCGACACGAATGGAGTCGGCACGGCGTGTCCAATTAGTCGCCGGCCGCGATCGGGATTCTCAGCCGATCTATTTATACAGATCTTGTTTATGCAGATCTTGGGTTATGCCGATCTCAGGCCGCCCAGCGGCCACGGCATCGTTCCAGAGCTGATTGCAACCCCCGTACGTTGAGCGGCTTTGTAAGGTAATCGTCCATACCTGCCGCCAAACATCGCTCGCGGTCTTCCTTCATGGCGCCAGCGGTGAGAGCGGTCAACATGGGCCTCTTATCCGGCGCCCATTCGGAGCAGATCCGGCGGGCGGCTTCAAGACCATCCATCTCCGGCATCTGTACATCGAGCAGAACAATGTCGTAGGCGCTGCGGCGAACCGCATCGAGAACTTCCAAACCGTTGCCTACCACGTCTGGGCGATAACCCCAGCGCTCGAGCAGGCGTACCACGACTTTCTGATTGATGGCATTGTCTTCGGCCACGAGAATGCGCAGCGGGACTCGCCGCGCGAAATCGCTATCGATCGTCTTACGTGCCCTGCCCGCTTCCTTACCGGTCCAATTCATTTCCGGCATCGATGCGGTATTTTGAACCGGCGCCGGCTCATAGGGGAAAGTGAACTGGAAAGTTGAACCGGCGCCCGGCTCGCTCTCGACCCACATACGTCCGCCCATCAGCTCAGTGAGGCGTTTGGAGATAGCAAGCCCAAGACCCGTGCCGCCGAATTTGCGGGTGGTGGAAGAATCCACCTGGCTAAACAATTGAAACAATCGATGGCGCTTGGCCGGCTCGATACCTATGCCGGTGTCGCAGACGGACACATGAACTTCCTCGCGACCGTCGGACGCACGGCTCTTTCCGGCCCGCACGACGACTTCGCCCTTACTTGTAAACTTGACCGCGTTTCCAACCAAGTTGACAACGATTTGACGCAGACGAGTTACATCGCCATAGATCCATTCGGCCAGATCGGCGTCGATATCAATGGACAGGTCGAGTTGCTTCTCGGCCGCTTTCGGAGCCAAAAGCTCGACCGCCTGTTCCAGGCACTCACCTAAAGCGAAGGGGATGTGCTCCAGCTCGAACTTACCCGATTCGATTTTGGAGAAATCCAGAATGTCATTGATAATCGCCAGCAGCGAATCCGAAGAGGTACGAATGGTGCTGACGTAATCCAAGGCTTCCGGCGTCAGGTCGAGGTCGAGCAGAAGACTCGTCATACCCATAACGGCGTTCATCGGGGTACGAATTTCATGGCTCATGTTCGCCAGAAACTGACTCTTGATCTCGGCAGCGGCCTCGGCCGCTTCTTTAGCCCTCTCAAGCCGTAACAGCAGCTCTTTTTGCTGACTGATGTCGATCACGGCGCCCACCACGCGTTTAGGAACGCCACCTTCCAATTCGACCCATCCGCGATTTCGATACCAGCGGACCGATCCACCGGGCAGCACTCGGCGGAATTCGGTTTCGTAACAACCACCGTGCGTGAATGCTTGCTCCCGTGCATCCCTGGCTAGGGCCTGATCGTCGGGATGAACGTTTGCATACAGCTCCTCGCTTGTGACTCGACATGCTTGCGGTCCAAAACCAACCATCGCGGAAGTAGCCTCGGAAAGCGAGAACAATCCACTCTTTGGATCCCATTCCCAAATACCGAATGAGGCCGCCCTTTCGGCGAGCTCGAAACGTTCCGTGTATTCACGCAGCGTTTGCTCGGCCCTCTGGCACTCCATACGATTGGCCGGTTCGGGCACTTGAGACGATCTTTCGAGCGGCTCCTGATCGATCTTCACAAGGGCGAGTCGATTCCGGGTTATCGACCAGGCGCAAAGGAACCCAGCGGCGAAGACGACGCAGAGTGCCGATATTAATTCCCACGCTGCCACGCTAATTACATCGGCAGCAAATGACGAAGATATTACGTCGCGAATGCCCTAAACAGTGAGGCTTAGGCTTAGCAATGCGCCGGCTGAAGCCGGCGCGCAGCCTGAAGGCCGCGCCACGATCTAATGGCCGTCGGCGGTGGTGTTTTGGTTGCGCGCGCTGACCTCGCGATTGTAATTCGGGTAGGCCGGTCTATGCGGCTGGGGTGGGGGATTTTTCTTTAGTTCGGCCAGTGCTACGCTCACGGCGCGCTCGAGTTGCGGATCGTGTCCTTCGGCGACCGACTTCGGATCCATATCCACTTCAACGTCCGGCGCGACACCATGATTTTCAACTTCCCACTGGCCGGAAGGGCTGAAGAAGCCAAAGCTCGGGGAGGTGACGTTTCCGCCGTCCATCAATGCCGGATAACCCGAGATGCCAACAAGACCGCCCCAAGTGCGCTTTCCGACCAGGGGCCCCAGCTTGGCGTAACGGAAATACCATGGCATCGCGTCACCGCCCGAACCCGAGTATTCATTGATCATCATCACCTTTGGTCCGAGAATCGAGCCTTGCGGAGTCCGATAAATGGCACCGTATCGCGGAGCCCAGTAGCTCAGGAGCTCACGGCCAAGAACTTGAATGATGTAATCCGCCGCTTGGCCGCCGCTATTGAACCGCTCATCGATCACCGCGCCCTGCTTATCGGTTTGAGCAAAGAAGTAGCGCGTGAAATTAGTGAGTCCGCCCATGCCGGTATCCGGCAGATAGACGTAGGCCAGCTTGCCTCCGCTCAACTCGTCTACCTTTTTGCGGTTGTCTTCGATCCAAGCGAGGGTGCGGAGTCCGGCTTCATTCCCGGTCGGGGTCACCGAAACATCTCTGGCGTTCGCGCCCGAGGCATCGGAGGCAACTTTCAGCATCACGCTCTTACCGGCGGTACCTTCCAGCAGGCGATAGATATCGTCGTTGGCCTTAAGGTCCTCGCCATTGATCGCCAGAATGTAATCGCCTTGGGCGATATTGAGACCCGGCTGAGCGAGAGGCGCCCGCAATTGCGGATCCCAAGCACCGCCCTGATAAATCCGCTTGATCCGGTATCGATCGTTGGCGATCTCGTAATCGGCCCCGAGCAGACCGCCCGGCACTCGTTGAGGGCTAGGCATTGTTCCGCCACCGCCGCGCAGATGACCAACGGTAAAACTGCCCAGCATCTCCTGAAAGATGTAGTTCAGATCGGACCGCGATTCAAGCTGGTCAAGATAGGGCTCAAACTGCTTCTCCTCCGCCACGGTGTCTACGCCGTGGAAATGGGGATCATAGAAGTAGCTCCGTTCAATGCGCCAGACTTCGTGATACATCTGCTTCCACTCGGTCTTCGGATCCACCCGGACCTGCATTCCAGCCAGGTGGAGCACTCCGTCGCCCGGTTTCACCGGGGTAAGGGCAGGAACGATAGCCATCTGGGGAACTGGGGGTTGCGGAGGAGCTCCCGCGAGCGGCGGAAGGGGCGGAGGCGCCATCTCGATCAGCATCTTCTCGCCGTCTTCCGACAGGTCGAAAGAGGCAATGTTGTCGGCGAGCTTTTCGGTCTTGCGCGTCTTGATATCGTACTTCTGCAGTGTCCGACCTCGCGTCTGCTCTCCTGGCGCGCCGGCCTCTAACACATATACGGTCCCGCTCTTTCCGGAGCGAAGGTCCTGATAATTACGGGGAGGCAAGGGCAGAGATACAATTCGCGCCTCCATGTTTTCGAGATCGATATGAACCGGTTTTGCTTTCGCGTTGGCGTCGGGCTGCTTGGCTGGTTTTTCGGCGGAGGCTGCCCCAGGCTTCTCCTCATCGCTCTCCGGCGCGACCGGGGACTTGCCATCCTTGCTGAGCACCGCCGCATAAACGTGCCTTGTAACCTCGTGCTCATCGCTGCTCATGTCGAGACCGGAGGTAGTCGGCCCATAGTTCGTGCTCGCCGTGAAGTAGAGGTATTGCCCGTCTTTATCGAATGCCGGGTAGCGGACGTCGCTCATTCCATCGGAGATCTGGGTGGCGTGTCCTGAATCCGTCGAGTAGAGAAACAACGCACGCAGACGATTGGGAAGCGATCGCGTGTACGCGAGCCATTTTGAATCGGGCGACCACGCGGCATCGGAAAGGGGCGGACCCCAATTGTAATCCGCATCTATCTTCGTCAGTTTGCCGGTTTCGGTATTCACGCAGAGAATATCCAGCTTGTTGTCGCTGAAGGAGATCAGTTTGCTATTGGGCGACCATCGCGGATTGAAATAGTAGGTCGGACTATCGAGCAGCGCGAACTTTTTCACGGTTCCGGCGCCATTCTGCTGTGCTACATGCAGCGCGTACAAACCCGATTCATCGGAGAAGTACGCGATGTGTTCCCCATCCGGCGCCCACGCCGGTTGACGCTCCATAATGCCGGCGGTGTTCGTGATGTCGCGGACGTCACCTTTCGCAGCAGGCACCGTAAGAATTTCCCCGTGCGCTTCCATGAGCGCTCGCATGCCAGTGGGCGAGATGCGCGAATCGCGGATCTGCCGGCTGACGTCTTCCAGATGAGAGCGGACCTCCGGAAAATCGGCCGCGATCTCGACGGAGACTTTCTTGCTCTTACCGTTTTTCGTGTCATAGACGAACAACTCACCGAACTGGTCGTAAACAATTCCGCCCGGCCCACTGCTCGCGGAACGGATGTCGTAACCGCTGTTCTTGATCGCCTCCGTCACCGCGCCCGATGCGGGATCGTAGCGAAAGAGCGTGACCGGCCCGTTGCGATCCGACAGGAAATAGATTTTGTCGCCTACCCACAGCGGATTGAAATCGCTGGAGCCTTCACGCGGGATCTTGACTGTCTTGAGATCCGGAAGATCGGTGATCCAAATGGAACTGGCGAGTCCGCCACGATATCTTCGCCACGAGACGAAATTCGTGTAGTTGAAGGAAAAGCCTCCGCCGGTTGGCGAATAGGCGAATCGCTTCCCATCGGATGAGTACTCGCCTGAGTATGCAACCGGCAGCGGCAGAGCAGTGGCGAGGCCGCCATCGACGGGCACCGTAAACAACTGCGTGTAGCGCGGCGAATTACTCTCGCGGCCCGAGCGAAAAACAACGCTCTTGCCATCGCGCGTCCAGCTCACCGCGAAATCCGGACCGGGATGATACGTGAGGCGCTTCGGCACACCACCGCTCGCCGGTACGACGAAAATGTCCGTGTTGCCGTCGTATTCGCCGGTAAAGGCGATTTTTGTTCCATCGGGCGAAAAGACCGGGTCTGTCTCGACGCCGACGCCCGTGGTCAAACGCGTCGCTGTTCCGCCAGCGCGGTTTACAGTCCACAGGTCACTGGCAAATTCGAAGACAATCTGGCCTGCGTTCATGGCCGGGTGCTGGAGAAGATACTTACTGTCGGGCGCTCCCATCGCGGTTGCAGCCAGAGCGAGGAGAATCGGAAATGTAGCTTTCATACGGCTGGTTGGCTACTAAAGATATCACCGACAGAATGGCTGGATTGCGCGCTGAGGCGAATCAGGCGGCTTTTTCGGCGATCATGAGCTGGTGTTCGCGGCTGGAGTCGATGCCAGCTTCGTTTTTCGACTTCCAATTGTTGAAAAGTTCACGATCGAGCTTGCATTCGGCGAGCATCATATCCATTTTGTGGAGGTCCTGCTTGCGGTTTTCGATGCTGTCTTTGCGGGCTTGCTCGGCCTGTTTCTGCTTTTGCGATTCGAACCCAATTTGTTCCTTGCGTCTTTCGGCTCTGAGCTTTAGCAGGTCGTTGAGGCTGCGGTGGAAGGCGCGCTCGTTGGCGGTCTGATAGCGGAGATACAACGAGAATTGCCGTTCCTGATCGCGCGGGTCCATATCCGAGGCAGCGATGATGTTTTCCTGAAAGCGTAAGGCGCGCTGGACGAGCCAGTGGTGCTGAGCCATTTTTCCGACGAGCAGAATTTCGGTCATGGTCTTGGGCTGGTGCTCGTGACGAAGACCGTGGAGTAGTGTGTCGAATTCTTCCTGATCTTCGGAAGGGAGAACGGTGAAGGCGCCGGCAAAGCCGTGGCGGAAGTTGTTGAGGCAGGACTTGGCTCGACCTTCTTCCGTTTTCGGTCCGGAGCTGAGTTTTGCGTTTTCTTGATTGGCGGCGATTTGTGCAGCGGTGGACATGAGGGTGGTTCTCCTTTGGGTTGTATTGGGAGGGGAGGGCGAAGCCGGGCGAATGCGCCCGGCGCAGCTCGGGGAGCTGCCCCACTATGCGAAATCGGCCGAGGCATGGCAGCGCTCGGGCGGATTTTCGACAGAAATGGAAAACGCCGCACCGGCGACAGCGACCGGGCGGCGTTTTGAGAAGTCGGGAGCTAGTTCCAGCTACCTAGAAATCGAGTATAGCACACCGTCACCAAATGATTTCTGGGAAGTTGATGAAAATAAACGAAATTTAGTTTGAACTGGGGGTTCGGGGGAGGTAAGAATCCTGCAACAAGAGCTGCCTCAGGGCTCTTGAGACCGCAAAGTCATCCAGACTGAGCCGGTATCGTCGTTCAGCACCACAGCTAAAGAATGATTGGACAGGGACCAGCCATTGTTCGGCACATAGTGCGGATGGGAGTGGAGATGGAGCAAGGCAAAGGGCTCACCGAAGGGGTGATGGGTAGACGGGTCCAGCCGCTGGCCCCAAAGGCAGTAACGGCCATCGCGCGGCGAGGTGAAATATAAGGTCTTGCCGTCGGGCGACCAGTTCGCCCAATCTTCCGCGGTGACGTTGGCAATGGTGATCCAATCTGCTTCCTTGCTTCCTTTCCCATTGCGGTACGGAGCAATCACAATTCGGGCGGAGTCGGGCGCAGTTCGAACCGTGAAGCTGACCCATTGGTTATCCGGCGAGAAGCGGGCATAGAGGAGTGCGTAGGGCGGCCGATCAAATAAGGTTGTCGATTGTTGCGAGTCAAGATCGAGAACGCTAACTCTATAAGGGTTGCCGCCGAAAGTTAACAGCTTCTGGTCGTCGTTTGACCAGTCGGTGGCACGCAGGCAATCGTCGCAGACTTTTTGGGCCATGGCGCCAAAGGCGTACACGAAAACCGCCCGCTTGCCCGCAGGCTCGTAAACCGAAAAGGCGATTTTGCTGTTGAGATGATTCAGAACCGGATATCGCTGCACGAGGCCCTCAACGCCAATTTGAACCTCGTTGTTAGTTCTTAAATCGTGAATCCAGAGGTTGAGCCGGCCAAGCTGACTCGAAGAGAATGCAACCCGAGAACCATCGTTCGAGAGCGACGAATACTCGCGAATGGCCGGACTGGCGGTGAGGCGCGCCAGATCGCCAATCAGCTTACCCTCATTCAAATCGGCTTTCTGCAGCCAGACATCGCGCCGCATTTCGAAGTTGATGAAGGCCAGGTTTCCACCTTCTGAACAGGCCGGCCCAATTTCGTAACCAGCGCCGGTAGTGAGGCGGGTAAATGGGCCCCGCACTTGGTGATCTGACATAGCAACCTGCCACAGGTTCTGGCTGTCTCCTAGTACCGCGCTGAATACCACGTTATTCCCGGCGGTCCAACAGCTAGGAGGAGGAATGTTAGGATTGCCGTTAAAAGTAGACGGATCGAGCGCCGCGTCACTTTTCTTAAGACCGGCTCGTACAAACGCGTCATAGACACCGGTCCGCTCGGCCTCTTCGCCGTCGAACCGCTCAATCCACCAATCGAGCTTGCTACGGTCATAGGCTTTCAACGAAGCATAGCCGACAAAGAGAAGGCGCCGGCTATCAGGCAGCCAGATCGGATAACGGCTAGTGGTCAGATGATTGACCACCGGCTTGGGAATTGGATCGGCCAGCGAGATCGTGTAAACCACCCCGGTGTTCGGGACAGTTTGGGCAACACCAGACTCCCCCACCCAATACGCGATACGGCGGCCATCGGGCGAGAATTTCGGATCCAAACCGCCGCGGGTCAAAAAGCGGGGCGAACCGCCCAACGTTGGTATCACATAGGCGCCTCCGCCGTCGCGGCCGGAATGAAAAACAATCTGGGTGCCGTCGGGGGAGAAATCGGGCGCGGTATTGCCCAAACCGTCGAAGGTCAATTGCAGGGTCTCGCCGCCCGCGACGTGCTTTATGTATATATTGCGTCCGCCATCGGGACTGCGGTTTGAGGAAAAGGCGAGCAGCCTGCCATCCCTGGAAAGAGCAGGCTTGTCGTCCAAGCCCGCACCGGTTGTGAGGCGAACCACGCTGACGGAAGCGCCGGGCTCAGCTCGCCTCAGGCTCAGAAGCCAACCGGCAGCCAAACACAGAACACATACCAGCCCAATCCATAGCTTCGGCCAGAACCAAGACTTGGCGGCAGGCGGCGGAAGCGCTTGGACCGGCGGAACGCCGGCCGGGGTCTCCTCGATGAGACCGGCCTGTTCCGTCTTTTGCAAAACGCCTATAAAGCGATAGCCGGCACCCGGAACCGTTTCGATATAGCGCGCGTTCTCGGCAGAGTCGCCTAAGGCCCGCCGAAGCTTATTGATGGCAGCATGCGTTCCATGCTCAAAATCAACAAAGGTCCCGTCATCCCACAGCTTTTGCCGCAATTCATCGCTGCTCACCACCTGGCCGGGACGCGCCAGCAAGAGCAGCAGAACGTTTAACGGCTGCCCCGCCAGGCGGATGCGAACTCCGCTCTTCGTCAACTCGCCAGTGGCAGTATTCACCTCGTATGGTCCGAATGTCACGCGCCGAGCCGAGTGAGACCCCGCCACCATAGACGATTAGGAGATCAGTCTAGCATCAATGTGCGCCTTCGCAGCGGTGAGGGATTACTCGAAGCTCTGTCTTCTCAACAGCTTGATTGATGAGGGGGATATTGAGCGCGAAATGAGTGCGCGAACATGGCGGATCAGCGGCGATCGTGTTTACATGCTACTTCGGAGGAAGGAAGCTACCAATGAAGTGGTTGATTAAAATTTGCTGCAGCTTGGTGATCGCGTCCGGTTTCGCCGTCTCATCTGCGAGCGCCGATACGCTTGTGTACGCGATCGGCAGCGCGCAGTTCGGGACCATGGATTTAGCCACGGGCACGTTTACAAAAATCGCCGATACGCCGCCTACTATCCAGTACCTGGCCGGCGCTCCAAACAACACCTTGCTCACGATGTCCTTCGACGGCAATCTCGACTCGATCAGCCCGGCTACCGGCGCCGCGTCCGTCGTAGGACCGACTGGGTTCGGCGACTGTTCCGGCTCGGTCGTCGCAAATCTATCCAACTGTCAGCTTTCCTTTGGGCAAGCTTTAGGCAAATACTATACGACCGATTTCAATAACAACCTATACAGCATCAATCCGCTAACCGGGAAAGCGACGCTCATCGGGAAAACGGGGATGCCCGTGGTTACTTTCCTACCCGCCGTCCCTGCCGCGGACGGCTCGTTCGATTTCTACGACGAAAACCTTTTCGAAGCGGGCGGCAAGCTGTATGCGAATTTTGACACTGGCCATTTCCAGCCGCCGGCGGACCCGGATTCGCCCCCTGTCATCACGGAGACGACCGCTGCCGTTCTCTATGAGATCGATCCCACTACTGCCGCCGCCACTAAAGTCGCTGATACCTCGTTTGGGCAGATCACGATTGCGAACATTAATGGAACCGTCTACAGCTTCATCGGCTCAGATAGCTCAATCAATATTCTCGACGTCTCAAGCGGCCAACCCACCTTCGTTAGCAATTCGGATGAGAACCTTGGGCTGGTAGGCGGTGTCGCAGCGGCTCCCGAACCGGCCACGCTTGCGCTCCTTGCGCCAGGACTGGCTGCCGTCTTGTTCTCTGCACTGCGTCAGAGGAGACGGCGAACGTGATTATTTTGGACAGCGGGTGTCACGTCACGCCCTCCGGCCGGCTACGACGACGGATTATTTAACGGTTGCGCGTGATCAGGGACGTGCCGGCGCGTTCACGTCAGCGCCTCGCCGCGCTGCTTCGATGGTGGCGATGTCGATCTTCTTCATCGTCATCATCGCCTCGAAAGCACGCCTGGCCTCAGCGCCACCGGCCGCAAGCGCATCGGTCAGGGCGCGCGGGGTGATCTGCCAGGAGAGGCCCCAGCGGTCCTTGCACCAACCGCACTGGCTTTCCGAGCCGCCATTGCCGACGATCGCGTTCCAGTAGCGGTCCGTCTCCTCCTGGTTGTCCGTCGCAATCTGGAAGGAAAAGGCCTCGCTGTGCCTGAACGCCGGGCCGCCATTGAGACCGAGACAGGGAATGCCTAGCACGGTGAACTCCACCGTCAGCACATCGCCCTTCTTGCCGGCCGGATAGTCAGCGGGGGCCTGGTGAACAGCGCTTACTTCACTGTCCGGAAAGGTGGCCGCGTAGAAGCGCGCCGCCTCATGCGCGTCTTTGTCGAACCAGAGGCAGATCGTATTCTTTGGCTTCATGTTCGTGTGCTCCGTGTGTTCGTGAGGGCAACGCCGCGGTCTTTACGCCGGTCGTACCTGGCGCAGCCGAGACGAGTCCAACCGGGTGGCTAACGGTCCCCGGCTCGTTTTCAGCATATTGCACGAACGAAGAGGCAGCCGCTGTGGCAAACTTGAGGCGTGCCAAACCGACCAGGCAGTGTGAGCAGCGCAATCCTGTGGATGTTTATTCTTTCGATTCTCTTGTTTTGGCTGCCGATTGTCGGACCGCTGATTGCCGGCTTCGTCGGCGGCAGAAAGGCGGGGACACTCGGGAATGCAATACTGGCCGTGCTCTTGCCAGGGCTGGTTTTCGGAGCGTGTTTGTTTTTTCTCGCGTCGGTTTTGACCGGAATTCCTCTGTTCGGCTTTATGGCAGGCGCCGGCGGTGTCGTGCTGGCCTTCGCTCACATCGGCCCGCTGTTGCTGGGTGCGCTTGTCGGGGCCATCTTATAAGTCGTTGTAAGTCGACGAGCGCTCCGGCTTCATGCCTGATCTATAACTTTACGGATATAAGTCAGATTGCGGCGCATATCGGATTCCAGGGCGCCTGCGGGAGCATCGGTCTCCAGATTCGCGTAACCCGAGAATCCGATGTCGCGAATCGCCTGGATAATGGGAGGGAACCGGATACCGCCTTCGCCCAGATAATGCGGATTGTCTTTCAGATGAAACTGACAAATCCTGTCTTTACCGAGCCAGCGGATCTCTTTCACCACATCGAAACCAGCGATAGTCGAATTGCCGACGTCGTAATACACCAGCACGTTCTTGGACTGAGAGCGCTCCATGATGCGAACGTTGTCTTCGGCTGAAATCGTATCTTCCAGCCCCAGAATTACACCAGCCTTCCCGGCTTCCGGCGCCAGGTCCTTCAACGCGTCACCCGTATAATCCATTTCATCCCTGGTTTTGAGAGCCCAGCGCCCGAAGAACGGCAGCAGCAGAACGTTCGTCTCCAAGGCCTTGGTCAGGCGAATCGAATCGCTAACCCACTTGACGGCAAGCTTGTCGCTCTTGAGCCCATTCACATGAAGGCGATCCACGCATGTGCCATCGATCGGAATGTTGGACGATTTCGAAAGCTGTAAATAGCGGGCAATTACTTCCGGGTTGTCCACCGGCATCTTGCCATCAACCAGCTCTCGACCGAAGGAAACCTGCACGCCATCGAATCGGAGGCGCGCTGCCAGGGGCACCGCCTCCGGGTTGGCGCCCAGATTCAGGTTCCAATCGGTAACGCCGATGCGAAGTTTGTCTCGTTCCGCACCGCGCATTCTGCGGCCGAGCAAAAGGCCCGCTAACGATGCGACCGCGCCGCGGCGAGTCAGTTCAGTCAACGAAGACAAGCCGGTCTTTTCCGGTTTCACAACTTGAGTATCTCCTGGATCGGGCCGCCTTCGACGCCCGAGAACTCCTTGTAATCCATTCCGAGCAGCTCGAGCATGGTCGGCGCGATGTCCCTCTGGTAATGATTGGGCGAATTCATTACCTCGCCCTTTGCAGGCGTGTCGGGACCGGCAACGGCAAGCCAAATCTGTTCAGCGCCGCGCACATCCGCGCCATGCGAGTTCCAATCTTCCTTTGTGCTTCCCCGGCCGTGATCGCAAGTGACGATCAATGTCGTGACGCCGCGATACTGTGGCGAATTCTGAACCCAGCTCCACAATTCCCGGAGCGCGTCATCCAAAAACTGGATGGATTGAAGGACGCGATCATAGCGCTTCGAATGCGCCCAATCGTCGGTCTCATCGAAGGCAATGTAGAAGAGTCGCGGCTGGATATTTTTCAGATATTCCATCGCCAACCCGAATGTGAACGCATCGTGCCGCGCGCTGTCCTCCACGTAGAGTGCTTCGGTCTGTAGCTTGTTTAGTTCGGCGACTCGGGGTGAACCGGCGGGCAGCTTCGATTCCTCGTACCCGGCGTTGATGAAGATTTCGCCGCGCCTCGTCTCGGCGATGTAGTGGAACATGTCCCAGGAGGCAAATATCGCGGCCTGCTCCGCGGGAAGATTCCGGCGAGTTTTGAGGAATTGAAAAACGCTTGGCGTGGGGTTCTGAACCGGATTGTTGCCGCGAATCACATCGTTCTGTGTACGCCCTGTCAGAAGTTCCGAATATCCCGGATACGAGTTGCGGAACGGATTTGTAACACGTATCGAACTGCCTTTGGTCACATTTCCAAGGACAACTCCTTGCGGCGCCAGCGTGCCCCAGAAGAACGGCATCAGGGCGGTCCGCCTTTCCTCGGGATTCGGCCGCCAAAGACGATCGCGCAAAACGCCGGCGCTGCCCATCCCGGCGTCTTTGTCATTCATCAACTGCGCATCAATGCCGGTGAACAATTCCTGCCAGCGCATGCCATCGGCCGTGACCAGAATCAAAAATCTGGTTCGGCGGCGGCTGCCTCCCTGACCTCGGCCGGCGCGAGCCAGCGCGAACGCACTGGAAGAAGCCATAAAAGCGCGTCGAGTCATCATTGCATCGTAACCGTAATCAATCTGAATTACTCCTGGCGAGCTCAACCAGCTCGCGTACAGCCGCCACCACTGCGTCCGGCCGCTCCAGCGGAAGCCAGTGGCCGCAGTTGTCGACACGAACATGCCGCGCCTTTTCGCTCTGCTGAACCCACGCATCGCGTTCGGCCAGTTCCGCTTCGGTGGCCGTGGAGGCGGAAAGAACGATAAACGGAACGCCGGAAGGAACCGGCATCTGCAATATGGCTTGCGCGCTGGCAGGGAGGCAATCCAGGTACGCCGCCATTCCCTCAAAGCACTTGGGACGGCTCCAGTGCGCGCGAATCATGGGCCATACCGCTGGAGGAAGTTTTTGGACTTCTCCAACGAGCCGCTCCAATAGCTTAGATCCTTGCCCTGCCGATGCACGAGCTATGAGCTTCGGAAATAATCTGGCGCCGGAGACAAGCGCCGCCAGAGCGGCCCTCACGATCCCCAGCTTGGCGAGAAACGCGCCCCGCCGCGACAATCGGACGCCGTGCTGCAGCCGCCGCCGCTCCCGCGAATCGCAGTTTGCCCAGAACTCAAAAGAGACCGGGTCCACGAATACCAACCCGCTCACCTCTCCGGGTTTGAGGTGGGCGTACGCTCGAATCAGCAAGCCGCCGAAAGAGTGGCCGGCAAGAACGTAGGGAGGAAAAAGATTCGCTTTGTGAAGAACGGCACTCAATTCGAAAACCATCTGAGGCACTGTCCTTGGAATGCGGCATCTATCGCTCCAGCCCAGCCCGGCGCGGTCATAGCTCACCACACGCGTGAATTCCGCGATACGGGGCTGAACCAGCGTCCAGCTCAGTGAACTCGCTGCGATTCCTGCTTCCAGCAGGACCAGCGGCGCGCCCTCGCCCTGCTCGTTCAAGTGCAGCCGCAGCGAACCTGCTTCGATCATCCGGCCTGGCGGGGGAAAGCGCCGGGTATCGAGAGCGCCGCCTACAAGTTCATAGAGCACGCCGGCCGCAAGTATCGCGGCCACGGCAATTAAAACGATCACGCCTTCGCTTCAGTCGGCCACCATCAGCTCACCAGGCAGAATCGTTCGGGTGCGAGGGAGAATTCCATAGCCCGCCAGTACTCCCATGGCAGCAAGCGCCAGGACAAAGACGTTCAGCTTCCAAATATCGGCGTGATGCGTGGCGGGCAAGGTTCTCCAAAGCACCAGGAGCAAAACTTGAGCCGTCGTAATCGACCAGACAGCTCCGTAAAAGTAGCGCCGCTCGCTTCCCTCCCCCTTTGTCGAAGGCCGGACTCTCGGAAGCTTTCCGAGCAGCCCCAGGCCGATAATTGCGACGAACACCGGAAGGTAGCCATAAGTGTAGATCTGCTTTAAATACCACTTCCGGGTCGTCACGGCCACTGCGAGTCCGACAAAATTCAGAAACGCGAAGTTCAGAAGGGCGTTCCAGGCGAGCGTATAGCAGACGCGCCGGTATAGCGGATTTGGTTTTTCTTCAGAAAAACGTAGAATATACGGCCGGGGCTCCACCCCGGGCAATTGCCCGGCGAGGCCTGCCAACCCAGTCGCCAAAGCCACAAACAGGAGCCAGATGCCGTTACGAATACCGGGCCCGTGTGCGAACAAATCGAACGTAAGCGGCCCGGGCGCCAGGAAAAAGATCCAAATCCAGATGGGCCAGTGCGCTACTCGGTAAATCGCCTTATTTCGTTCGCGAATTTTGCGGCGGCTGGCGTATTCGACCCGAATTGCGTAAGGCATCCCTGCACAGATCGTACTATTTTGCCGTCTTCGCACTTCAGCGAACCGGCGGACTCGATTTTTTGAGTCGATTCGGCTCTCTTCTTCGTAGTTAGTGGTTGAAGGCGAGCTTGGTAGCGGCGATCACATCGGGAACGGCTGCTTCAGAACAGGAAACCGTTCTGCCTTCGTTCGCCGAGGCCATCGAACAGCACAAAGCCATGGTTTATAGCATCGGCTGGCATTTCCTGCGCGACCGGAGCGTGGCCGAAGAGCTCGCCCAAGACGTCTTCCTGGAGCTGCACCGGCATTGGGCTTCGATGAAATCGCCGGCACATATTGTGTTCTGGCTGAGAAAGGTTGCCAGCCGCCGCGCCATTGACTTCATCCGGAAAAGAAAGCTCCGGCTCGAGACAAGTCTCGAGGAAACGGGAGAACCGACCGTATTGGAGCGTGTTCATGACTCCTTCCTTTCTTCTTATCTGGAGCGGATGGTGGCATCGCTGCCGGAGAAGCAGCGGATTGTGATCGTGCTTCGCTACCAGGAAGGAATGGAATTGGGCGAGATTGCCCAGGTATTGGACATGAAGGTGGCGACCGTAAAGACGTGTATATTCCGCGCGCTCGAATTGCTGAGGATGAAGACCGCCCATCGCCTGAGGCTGGAAAGTCAGATAGGAAGGACCGATGACACCGTTTGAAGAACAACTGAAGCAAGCTTTGGCGCGCCGGGAGCCTTCTAAAGACTTCACCGCCCATGTGCTGGCGAGGAGCCGCGATCACGAAAATGGCTCAAGAACGTACAGAGGGCGGCGCTGGCTTGACCGTCTGCGTATGTGGCGTCTGGTCCCCGTGCTGGCAGCGTTTCTGGCGATGACGGGCGGAGTCGTGTACGAGCAACATGAACGCGCGATTCGAGGAGAACAGGCCAAAGAACAGCTGCTCGTCGCGGTGCGCATCGCGGGATCGAAGTTGCATTCGGCACAGCGGCAGGTTATTGACTTCGAAACGCGAGAGGTGAAGCAATGAAATCAATTCTTTTGGTAATGGCCTGCACGGCGGCGCTCACATTACCGGTCTGGTGTGCGCCGGCCGGCTACCCGGAAGACATCAAGATGCCGGTAAACCTCGATCGGCTTGCCGCGCGCGCCTCGGAATCCGTGGATGTCACGCTCGACTCGTCCATGCTTCAACTGGCCGGTGGTTTTCTATCGAAGGACGATCCCGACCAGGTGAAAGTCAAGAAGCTCGTCTCCAAGTTGAAGGGCGTCTACGTTCGCAGCTTCGAATTCGATAAAGAAGGCCAGTATTCGCTCAGCGACGTGGAATCTATCCGCTCGCAATTGAAGTCGCCGGGTTGGGCGCGCATCGTCGGCGTGAAATCGATTAAGGGCGAGAACACGGAAATCTACATGAAAAAAGAGGGGGATCAAGTGGCGGGACTGGTGGTGATCGATGCCGAGCCCAAGGAATTGACGGTTGTGGATATCGACGGCCCTATCAATCCGGAGGAGTTGAGCGAACTGGGCGGCCATCTGGGCGTCCCCAGGCTCGACGGGACGAAGCCCAAAGCAAAGTACAAGGACAAGACCGATAAGGGAAAGGACAAGACCGAAAAGCCGAAAGGAGAGCAGTAACATATGCGGCGATCCCTGGCGATTGTTTCGCTTATGCTGGTGCTGCCGCTCGCTCTCCCCGCAAATGAATTCGACTGGCTGGTCCGCGAATTCGCTCGCGAGAGCGGGACTAAGCCGCTGCACATTCCGTTCTTCGGCTTAGCTCGGTTTGCGGTTACGGTGGGCCATCCGGCGGGCGCGAGTCAACTGAATCTGGCCGTATTTGAGAACACGAATCTCGACTCGTCCCGATTTAGCGCGTTCACCGATGGCGTGGTGGGAAGGGCCTGGAGGCCGCTGGTTCGAGTACGTTCGCGGCACGGCGAATCGACCAACATTTATGCGCATGGCGACGCGAAGCAACTACACCTGCTGATCACCACGTTTGACCACGGCGAGGCAACTTTTGTTCAAGTGAAGATCCAGCCCGAGACGCTGATGAAGTTCATCGATGAACACCAGTGCCGGCGCTAAGCCGGAGATTCGGCAGCAGGATCCGAACGGCTTTGCCACCATGTGCCGGCGAGGGTCGCCGATATAATCAACGCACCTCCCGCGAGCGCAAACCGGCTCGGCTGTTCGCCGTGAACGAGCCAGGTCCAGATCGGATTGAATACCGGTTCCAACAGCAGAAGCGTGGCGGCTTCAAGACCCGGTACGTACCGGATCGAGTGTGTCAGGGCGATATAAGCGAGCCCGATCTGAAACACGCCCAGATAGAGCAACACGGAGACATCTTTGAGCGATGCATGATAGACGGGCAGCGCCATCGGAAGAGCGGCCGCGCAGGCGATCAGGTTACCCAACGTAACGATCGCAACGGGCGATTCGGCGTGACCCGTGCGCTTCCCGACCCAGCGCAAGCCGGTGAGCGTTATCGCCCACGTCACTCCAGAAAAGATTCCTAGAATATTTCCGAGCCTGGGATTTGGCGCCGTTGCTGCTGCGTGCTGAGTTCCGAAAAGTAACAGCAAAGCTCCTGCAGCAACAGCCGAAATCACAACCAGATCGACTCGCCTTATCGGCTCATGCAGCACCAGCGGGCCCAACAGCAGCAGATACAGCGGAGCAGTCGATTGCAAAAAGATTGCATTCGCCGATGTTGTCAGCCGCGTTGCCAGCACAAAAAGAATTAGAACTGAGGCGTACGTGGCGCCAAACAACCACGTGCGGAGACTCCAACCCCGGCGCGCTTCGGGCATCAGAAGAAATAAAGTGATGGCCGCGATGCCGGACCGGAAAGAGGCGATCTGCCAGCCCGCAAAGGAAGATGCTTTGATGGCGGCGCCGCCTGTTGAAAAGAGAAACGCGGCGGCGAAGAGCAGCAGCCTGTTTGCGGTTTTGGATTGGCCTAGACCGGGGTCCCGCAGCTATTTCACTCCCGAAAAATCGGCCGTGCCTACGCGCACAATCGTGTCGACCCCCTCCGGCGAAGCACCCCTCGATCGAGATACGCTCGTGGCATTGCCGGCGTTCGGTGGCGGCGGTGCGGCTTCAGTCCAGGCGCCATAGACGTGCCTGTTATACGCCACGAGCCAGGTGTAATCTCCCAAGAAGGCCTGTCGGCCCTCAAAACAAGTGTCGGTCCAGGCATAATTTGCAAACGTCTTTCCGCTGTCGGTCGAGCGCGTCAATGTCACACAGGTTTTGCGATTTTGCGGATCGTCGCGCCGGTCATAGAACTGCACATAGATGTCGCCAGTCACCGGATCGACGGCCATCCATTGGTAGAACTGATCGTTGCCATCGTGAATCGGATCGCTGTTTACGCGGATGGGTTGCGACCATTTGCGGCCGCCATCTGAGGAAACGGCCAGAAAAACATCCACATCGCCGTTGCGATAGTCACTCCAGGTGATGTAGAGCCGCGGCGTTTTCTTGTTCCGGCTGTCCACGGCGATCTGCGGTGACCCTTGTACACGAGACACTCCGGGCACCTCACCGAAATACGGAGGAGCCGTTTCGATGGCCTTTTTTGGACGGCTAAACGTTTGGCCTCCATTGGACGATTTCGTGAGTACAATGCTGTTGCCATCGTTCCAGATCGCGTAAATCACACCATCCGGCGTAATCGCCTGGACGAAACCGCCAAGCGACCCGTTGTCGTCGCGCGGCAAACCCGGATGCGTGCTGATTTGAACCGGGGTCGACCAAGTTACCCCGGCATCGGTAGAGCGTGAAAACAGCATCACCGATTTATCGAGCTGCCACTCTACCCAGCCGACATAGAGATTACCCGCGTAGCGGCTACGCGACCCGTTGTCGGCAAAGATGCGCGGCTCGTCTTCAAACTGCAGGCCGCGTTCATGGCCCGTGACGAATGCCTTCACGGCCACAGCTTGTTTCGCCCATATTTTGCCGCCGTCCGCTGACCGGCGCACGAAAATTCCATTGCGCCCGGCACTGTGCGCCCAGTAAGCCGTCGTCCCAAGATGGTCGAACGCCAGATAACATAAGTACGCGTTACCTCTGTTGTCAAACGTGGTGGATACGTCGCCGGCAACACGCCAATCCGCTGGTTTTGTACCCTCGGCCAGCGCGAACGTCCGGCCCGCGTCGATGGAATACGCGGCGCTGGCGGGAGTTTGATACACGGCCACGACCTGCTTCGGATTCCTCGGATTGATAGCAATACCTGGCTCGCTAGGGCGCCCTGGCGGTGAAGAGATGTTGACCACCACAGCGCCCGGAGCGCGCGGCAATAGCGATTGGCCTGTAATGTTTGTCGCTGTCAGGATCGCGGCCACCGCCGCCGCGCAATAACCCGGGAGTTTTTTCGATTTCACCGCTCCTCATTGTCGCGTGAGGCCCAAACAGTTGCGATGCAGAAACGAGTGCCTGATGTATGTTGGACGAGGATCATGCCCCAAAGATGCCGAGCCGCGCTTGTGCTTACGATCACGGCTTCGAGCGCCTGCCAGCATCCGAAGACGATCGGCCCGGAAGAGGCGCGATCGGAAATCAGATCGGCGGCTTCGCTTGCTTCCGAATCGCTTATGTTCATCACCTATATTCGGGACGGACATGCCACGCGCCAGTATGCCGAGTGTCACGCAGCCTACCTAGAGAAAGAAGCCCAACGATCGGAACATGATTTCGCGACAGCAGTGCCCGGACCGAGGACTGCCGAGGCGGTCCGCGAGTGCAGGACTCAACTGAGGGCTTTGCAGGCCGAACTGTCGGGCATCCCTGGAGCAATTGACCACCCTCTCGCGCTGGCTGACTCCGGCAAACGGATCGAACGTATCCGCGAAAACTTGACCGAGGCAAACTCTTTTCGATGAAGAAGATTCTGGGCCTGACGCTCGGAATCATGACTGCTCTGGGCGGGTTCGTGGACCTGGGGCAGATCGTGTTCACTATGCAGGCGGGCGCGTTATTCGGATTTAAATTAATGTGGGCTATCGCGCTCGGCACCGCCGCGATCATCGTCTACATGGAAATGTGCGGCCGCGTCGCCGTGGTGGCCAAGGAGCCGGTATTCGCCGTGGTTCGCACTCGCCTCGGTCTTCCGCTGGGTCTTGTTACGCTGATAGCCTCCAACCTTCTCAACGTGATTACGTGCGCCGCCGAAGTGGGCGGGATCGCGATTTTACTGCGTCTGCTGACCGGATGGCCAGAGAAAGCGCTACTCATGGGAGCTGCCGTAGGTCTGGCCCTGATGGTTTTTTTCTTCCGGATCTGTTCTCGGCAGCGTGCTTACGGTCGGGCTGCTGGTTCTCGGCGTTCTGTTGTTCTTGCCCCGCGGCATTTTCCCGCGGATGCTTAGCACTACCGTAATGGCCGGCGCATTTCCTTTTGGCAAAAGAGCGCTGATTCTGGCTTTGCTGGGCGCTACGTTTTGTTTGGGCGGAGCGGCAGTGGAAACAGCGCTTTCCGGAGCTTACAATCTTTGCCAGTTTTTCAATTTCGCCTGGGGGAAAAATCAACGTGCACGCTCAGTGCCCGTGTTTACCGCGGCCTGGGTGGGCATGTTCATCATCGCGCTGCTGCTCGCAGCTACCGGTTTGCGGCCGCTTCAGCTTGTGAATATCTCGGTTGTCTTCGGAATGGTGATCATGCCGTTGACGTACTATCCCATTCTGCGGGTGGCGTCGGACAAAGCGGTCATGGGCAGCCATGTTAATGACAACGTCGACACGGTGCTGGGAGCCATTTTTCTGGTTCTCATTACCCTGGCTGCGGTGGCGGCGATTCCTCTGATGATCGCTACTAATTCGGGGGAACCGTGATCCTTCCGCCGTACACTGTGGGCATCGATTTCTTATGGTTACCGATATCGGTTATCATATTCGACGTGAGTAGACCCACTGATTTGATCCAGGGAACCCTTGATCTCCTGGTTCTCAAAATTCTCGCTCTGGAGCCGATGCATGGCTGGGCCATTGGCGAGCGCATTAAGCAGATGTCCAAAGAAATCTTGCAAGTGGGCCCAGGTTCGCTCTATCCCGCCTTGCACAAGCTGGAACAGGCAGGCTGGATTGAAGCCGAGTGGTCCGTCAACGAAGCCGGCCGCCGGGTAAAGTTCTATTCGATCACTAAGGAAGGGCGAAAACGGCTTCGGCAGGAGGCGAGCGGCTGGAAGCGGTTATCCACTGCTATCTCCTCCATAGTTTTTGAGAGCTGAACGAGGCGACAGTATGCGGGCGTTACGAAGCTTGCGGTCACGAATTAACTGGCTGTTCAGACGTTCAGATGTCGAGTCGGACTTGAATGCCGAGCTCGAAGATTACATCAAGCATCAGACGGAACGCTACGTCGCTAGTGGACTTTCGCTTGAAGAAGCCCGACTCATAGCTCTGCGCGACGTGGGCGGCATAGAACAGGTAAAAGAGAAGTGCCGCGACGTGCGTGGTACTGCCTGGCTCGAGGACGCAGTGCAAGATGTTCGTTACGGCTGGCGCACCCTACTCAAGAATCCATTGTTCAGCACCATGGCCGTGCTGTCGCTCGGGCTGGGTATAGGCGCGAATACATCCATATACAGCATCATGGACGCGATCATGATTCGCGCGCTGCCCGTTCGTAATCCCGGCGAGTTGGTCATCCTGAACTGGCGCGCGAAACAGCAACCCGCTAGTCACAATGGCAGCGCTTACGACGACCCAGGAGGGGGTATGACGAGCCCGGATTTTCCGTGGCCTGCCTACGAACTGCTTCGCGATCACAACAGCGTCTTCTCGACCCTTTTCGCCTACAAAAACGCCGGGGCACTCAATCTGGTCGTCCGTGGGCAAGCCGAAGTCCTCCCCGTCGAATTGGTATCCGGCAATTTCTTCAGCGGCCTCGGAATCGCTCCGGCTGCGGGACGCCTTATTACCGACAGAGACAACCTCGCGGACGCATCGCAGGTGGCGGTCCTGAGTTACAACTACTGGCGCGACCGGTTCGCCGGAGATATGGCGGCCGTCGGGCAGAGCATAACCATCAACAACAACTCATTCACAATTGTGGGCGTTGCAGCACCCGAATTCTTTGGAGTCGCCCCGGGTTCCGCCCCGGTTGTTTACGTTCCCATTGTGAACCGTCCCGCGCTTGCCCGAAATTATGGCAAGGAACATGACACGATGTTCATCGATTCGCGCTTTTATTGGGTCGATATGATGGGTCGCCTCCGTCCCGGCATCACAGTGACGCGCGCGCAAGCCGAACTCGCCGCCCGATTTCGTCACTTCGCGCTCGCCTCGGCAGCGAACGACAAAGAGCGAGCTGACCTTCCGGCGCTTTGGCTCGAGGAAGGCGGCTCGGGCGTCGACTCGCTGCGCCGCCAGTACTCGAAGCCGCTTTTCGTGCTGATGGCGATGGTTGCGTTTATTCTCACTATCGCCTGCGCCAATATTGCGAACCTGCTTCTTGCCCGCGCCAGCGCGAGGCGGCGTGAAATAGCCGTGCGGCTGAGCCTGGGCGCAAGCCGCCTTCGCGTGCTGCGGCAATTGCTGACGGAGAGTCTGCTGCTCGCGCTGCCTGGCGGCATTCTTGGCCTGGGCATTGCGGCTGCAGGGATTCGTTTTCTCATTTGGCTGCTCGCCTCCGGCCGCGAAAATTTCAGTCTTCACGCGGAACTCGACTGGCGCATTCTCACTTTCACGATCGCGGTCGCGTTCGTTACAGGAATTCTCTTCGGACTCGCGCCCGCCATCGCCGCGACGCACGTGGATATTACCCCGGCTCTCAAAGAGACCCGCGCCAGCGCCCCGGGCCGGCGTGGACACCGCATCGGCCTCAGTCAATCGCTGGTGGCGGCCCAGATTGCCCTTTCGCTGTTGCTGGTGCTGGGAGCCGCGCTCTTTGTTCGCACGCTTGCCAACCTTCATGCTGTGGAGATCGGCTTTAACCAGGAGGGACTCCTCACGTTCAGCCTCGATGCCGGCAAGGTGGGCTATAAAGACGCGGCCCTGAAAACGTTCTACGCCCGCATGGACGAGCGGTTCCGTGGGCTGCCGGGCGTTCGCGCAGCCACGATCACAGACATGCCGCTGGTTGCGGGTTGGAACGAATCGACTCACGTAAATATGCCAGGCGTTCCCAAACAAGAGGGAGGCCCAGGGGGCCGCAACACGTCTCTTATGTCGGTGGGTCCGACTTTTTTCGAGACGATGCAGCTTCCGATTTTGGTTGGCCGACCCATCGATTCGCGCGATGTCGACGGTGCGCCTCTCGCCGCCGTGGTCAACGAAGTGTTCGCGAAAGAATATTTTTCGAATCAGTATCCCATAGGCCGGCGGTTCGGACTTGGCAACTCGGAGGCCGGCGACCTGACGATCGTCGGCATCGCGAAGGACGCCCGCTATAGCTCGCTGAAGCAGGCGATTCCGCCTGTCGCTTACATCTCCTATTTGCAGAACATCATCAAGCGTCCACCCGTTGGCATGTTCTTTGAATTGCGGACGGCAGGGAACCCTCTTGCGCTTGCCGAAACGGTTCGGAAGATTGTCCATGAGGCCGCGCCGAATGTGCCCGTCACGAGCATGATTACGCAGAGCCAACGCATTGACAGCACCATCGTCCAGGAGCGCACATTCGCCGATCTCTGTACTGCGTTCGCGGTGCTGGCGCTTGCGATTGCATGCGTTGGACTGTACGGCACCATGGCGTATGCCGTGTCGCGCCGGACGAATGAAATCGGGATCCGAATGGCTCTCGGCGCCGAACGGCGGCGTATTCTCTGGATGGTGATACGCGAAGTGCTCGCGCTCGCCGGCGCGGGCCTTGCCATCGGACTCCTCTGCGCCTGGAGCGCCACGTCCACTATCAAATCGTTTGTGTTCGGAATAAAACCGGCTGACCCACTCGCAATCGTATTGGCGTCTGGAATCCTAATCGCTGCCTCGGTTGTGGCGGGTTTTGCGCCCGCAATGCGAGCCTCCCGAATTGACCCGCTTACTGCATTGCGGCATGAGTGACCACGGCCGTGTGGGGACCGGGGTTCCCAACCGGACGACGGGAGTTCAAAGAGAGCTTGACGGAAGCCTAGTTCAGGGCCATCTTCCGCAACAGCTTGAAATCCTGCAGCATCTTGCCCGTTCCAAGTACGACGGAAGCCAGGGGCTGATCCGCCATCAGTACGGGCATGCCTGTTTCGTTGTGGATCTTCTGATCCAAATTCTTCAGCATCGAGCCGCCGCCTGTCAGGATGATGCCCCTTTCGCTGATATCCGCGCTCAGTTCTGGAGGGGTGCGCTCGAGAGCCGTCCGGATCGCCCCGATAATAGCCCCGACACATTCGGAAAGCGCGTCACGAATCTCTGCGTCGGTTAGAGTGATCGCTTTCGGAAGTCCGTGAATCAGGTCGCGGCCTTTCGCCTCGCCGGTGATCGTCTTGCCCAGGGGGTGCGCAGACCCGATCTCGATCTTGATGTTTTCGGCCGTACGCTCTCCGATAAGAAGGTTGTACTTCTTCTTTACGTAGTTCATGATGGCGTCGTCCATCTGATTGCCGGCCACCCGCAGCGAGCGCGAATAAACAATGCCTGACAACGAGATCACGGCAATGTCGGTGGTACCTCCTCCGATATCCACCACCATGTTGCCGCTCGGCTCGGTGACGGGAAGCCCGGCGCCTAGGGCCGCCACCATCGCCTGCTCCACCAGGTGCACTTCACTAGCCTTGGCTCGATAGGTCGAGTCTAGAACCGCGCGCTTTTCCACTTCCGTCGTTTCGCTCGGAACGCCGATCACGATCCGCGGGTGCACCAGGCTCTTGCGCTTGTGCGCCTTGTGGATGAAGTAGTTGAGCATCCGCTCGGCCATTTTGAAATCGGCGATAACTCCATCGCGCAATGGTCTTACCGCCACCACGTTGGCCGGCGTCCGGCCGAGCATCTCCTTGGCTTCGGCGCCGCACCCCACAATCTCGCCCGTGGTTCTGTTGACAGCCACGATCGAGGGTTCGTCAAGGACGATGCCCTTGCCTGCGACGTAAACAAGGGTATTTGCCGTCCCGAGGTCAATTGCTAAGTCCGACGAGAAAACGCGGAGCAGTGAACGATAAGTCATGTGATCTTACCAACTAGTGATCTCATCGGGATACCTGTCTCAAAACTTCAGGAAGTTCTTACCGGATTTTCTGAAGAAGGCAAACCGCTGCCCTACTCGATTACTACTGCCGGCCCGGTTAGTAGTACAACAGTGAGATGACACGAATTCTTGCGCTTACCTTTGTCGCTGCGCTTTCGGCGACGGCTCAAGATTGGGCCCGCCAGCAAGTGGAAAAATCCCCCCGGCACCGGGAATGGGTAGCGGTTAAGTACGGGGACCGCTCCGTCGAGATGTTCGTCGTGTATCCGGAGGCGAAAGACAAGACTCCGGTGGTCCTTATTATTCACGAGATCTTTGGCATGACTGATTGGGTGCAAGATCTGGCGGATCAGGTGGCAGCAGCCGGCTACATCGCCGTGGCGCCCGACCTGCTCTCGGGGATGGGTCCGAACGGCGGACGCACCACCAGCTTCCCTCAGGGCGGCGCCACCGAGGCCGTCAGCCATCTGAATCCGAACCAGGTTACCGCCGATCTGAACGCTGCCGCCGATTATGGGCTCAAACTTCCGGCAGCCAACGGCAAGCTGTTTGTGGTGGGCTTCTGCTGGGGTGGGGGCCAAAGTTTCCGCTTCGCTACGAACCGGCCTGACCTCGCGGCAGCTTTTGTCTTTTACGGACCGCCGCCCGATAAAGACGCGATGGCTCGCATCAAGGCTCCCGTGTACGGATTCTACGGAGGCAATGACGCTCGCATTGACGCAACCATCCCCGCCGCCAAAGACGCTATGAAGCAGCTGGGGAAGACCTACGAGCCGGTGGTCTATGAAGGAGCGGGACACGGTTTCATGCGAGCCGGGGAAGCGCCGGACGCAACCGAGGCCAACCGCAAAGCCCGCACGGAAGCTTGGGAGCGCTGGAAGAGTCTGCTTAAGCAAGGCTCGTGATCCTGCCTGCTCCGCCAGGCAACCGCCGGCTCGCGAGTCGCCTATCGCTTGAGCGCGCAGGCCTGATTCTTCTCGCTCTGGGCGCGCTGCTCTACGCGGCTTTTCCAACGCGCACCTATCATTGGGACGGCGTCCTGTTTTCCATCTACATCGAAAAAGTCCACGCCGGCCTGTATCCCGCCCGCGTGTTGCTGCATCCGAATCACCTTCTGTACAGCGCGGCTGGCTACGCCCTCTTTCATGCAGCACGAGCGCGTGGGTTCACGGTACCCGCCATCAGAATCCTCCAATCGCTCAGCATTGCGCTGGGCGTTCTGTCGGACTTTCTCTTCTTTCTTCTGGCTGACCGCATTCTGCGCTCGCGATTCCTGGCGCTCGCCTGCTCGATCATGTTCGCTTTCGGAGCCCTCTGGTGGAAATATGCAACCGATGCCGACCCGTACGTGCTCACGACGTGCTTCCTCCTTCTGGCTTCGCTTTTCGTCCTTGCCAAGCCTTGCAAGCTCCTGTTAACCGGCCTCTGTCATGTCGCCGCCATGCTGTTTCACGAGCTGGCCGTGTTCTTCTACGTGCCTGTGCTGGTCTCGGTTTGTCTCGATCCTGCGATGCCGCTTAAAGCGAAATTGCGGAGATGCGGCGTTTACACCGTCGCAACCGGGGCTTGCGTTTCGGGAGTTTATGTCGCGTGCTACATGCAAAGCGGGCACCCGGCAAATCAGACACTGCTTGCCTGGATTGGGAGCCACGCCTCCGATTCTCAATGGGCTCGGTCGCTCTGGGAGCTGCTGGTGACGAATACACTCAGCTATTCCAAGCTCTTCGTTGGCGGAAAACTCGCCTTCCTTCGCGATTACTTTTCCTTTGCCGTGGTTTCGGCATTGCTTGTCTGCCTTGTTTCCTTTTTGGCAGCGATTGTGTTGTTGCAGCGTGCGGAAGCCAGTGATGGCGGCAAAACGGATCCGCGAAACACCTGGTTTTTGTGGGCTTGGCTCGCTCCATATGCCCTCTTCCTGGCTGCGTTCGAGCCCGGAAATCCAATCCACAAAGTGCTGGTTTGGCCACCGATTGTCCTGCTCATCGGTACCCTCATCGCCGGACATCGATTGCTGCGCGAGCGTCAATACGCATTCGCGGCGCTTGCCGTAAGCATAGCGGCGTGGAACTTTGGCGCGTTCGCGTTTCCGCATTCGCACGACAGCGCCGATCCGGTTCTGTCGCTGGCGGAAACGATCGACAAACGCCTCCCTCGCAATGCCACGGTCTACTACCGTTACCTCGATCCGGACGATTGGTATCTCGAATACTTCGCGCCTGGACGGACCTGGCTTCCACTGCCTTCTGAAGCTCGCACGCTACGTGATCTTGGGCATTCAACCCGCGGACCCGTCTGTTTCGAGACCACGGCTCTCGAGGCGTTACACCGTGACCGCGCGGCAGGCGACCGGCTTGCTCAGGAAATGGATCCGCGCCGTACGTGGCAACTCGTCGACAGTCACCACAATATTGAATTGCGATGTCTTCTTAGATAGGCTGCGGCTCATACCTGAGCACGTGTAATTATGTTCTCATCTAAAGTGATGCGTATTCGATTTTCCAGATCCCTCGCCTTGGCGGGCCTCAGCAGCATGGCCGCTCTGCTTTCCGCACAACAGCCCGCAGCGCCGAAACCTCAAGACACCGAAGTATGGGAGCCCGTGCCCAAAGTCGTAACGCCCGGCGCCACGTGCACTGCTCCTCCCTCCGACGCCGTTGTGCTGTTCGACGGCAAAAACCTGGACGAGTGGGTGTCTGTTCGTGACAAGTCGCCGGCCAAATGGATCGTCGCGGATGGCGTGCTAACGGTGAATAAGGCCGCGGGAAATATCGAAACCAAGCGGACGTTCAAGGACTACCAACTTCACATCGAGTGGAAAATTCCTGAGAACATCAGCGGCACCGGTCAGGCACGCGGTAACAGCGGCGTGTTCTTAGCCTCCACGGGACCGGGAGACGATGGCTACGAGCTGCAGATTCTCGATTCGTATAACAACAAGACCTACGTCAACGGACAGGCGGGCAGCCTCTATAAGCAGGGCATTCCACTGGCGAACGCCAATCGCAAACCCGGCGAGTGGCAGACGTACGATGTTGTCTGGACTGCGCCCACGTTCGAGACGGATGGCTCGCTGAAGACTCCCGCTTACGTAACGGTCCTCTTCAACGGCGTATTAGTGCAGAATCACTTCGAACTGAAGGGCCAGACGCTGTATATCGGCAAGCCGTTCTATAAAAAATACGACAGCGCGCCCATCAAACTGCAGGCGCATGGCGATAAAAGCGAACCCGTCAGCTTTCGGAATATTTGGGTGAGAGATCTGCCCTAGCGGCGATCGGCCGGTAAGCTATCCAATCTCCGCGTACACTTTCATCACGTTCCGCAGGTCCTCGATATCTTTGGGCCGGCAGTTCATCAGGGGCGGCCGCACTGGCCCTGCCGGCATTCCGAGCATCTCCATCGCTTGCTTCATAATCGCGACCTCATATCCTCGCGATCGTTCCCGAAGAGCGTAAAGCGGATTGACGTAGCGCCGCATGAGGTCATTCAGCCGCTCGAAATCGCGCTTCATGCCGGCTTCAGCCAGCAGCAGCGACAGGCGCGGCGAGATATTCGAAATGCTGGACGTGTATGCTTGCACGCCGATGGCGAAGTAACCGGGCACGCAATCATCTCCCAAGCCGCCAAACCAGGCGAGCCGGTCGCCGTTCCCCTCCATGATGCGCTGGTACTTGCGGACGTCGCCTTGTCCATCTTTCCAGGCGGCGAGACTGGGCACTCGGTCCGCGAGTCGCGCTACCATCTCGGGCGTAAACATGGCCCAATCGCGGCTGTATACCATCAACGGGAGAGCCGTGGCCCGTCCGATGCTTTCGTAATATGCGAAGAGCCCTTCTTCGGGTGCGGCTACATAATAAGGAGGCAGCGCCAAAATGCAGTCGGCTCCCGCCTTCTCAGCGCGGCGCGCGATCTCCGTTCCCATGGCGGCGTTATAGCCTGTTCCGGCCACGACCGGCATCCGATGGTTCGCCGCTTTGACGGTTATCGCGATGACTTCTTCGATTTCATCGATGGTCAGCGAATAGACTTCGCCAGTGCCGCCCGCGGCGACCAGCGCGCAAAACGGATGCGCGGCCATCGCATCCACATTCCGGCCAAGCGCGTCGAGGTCGAGCGAAAGATCTTTGCGAAACGGCGTCACCGGAAACCCGAACACCCCTCGGAGAGTCGAAACAAATTTGCGTTGATCTGAATGCATATTTCTAAGCGGTGATTACCTGGGCACCCGGAGCGTACTTGCGCCGCACCAGAAATGCGTAGCTCCCGATTCCGAGCAGGAGAAAAAACAGATTGGCAGCCATGGGCGCGCTGTAGCCGCCCGTTATTTGTTTCAACCAGCCAGTAAGAATCGGCGCCACAATTCCCGGAAGGTTCGCCGCCATGTTTTGCACCGCCGCCAGGCGAGCCGCGGGCGCGCCCGGCATGATGGCGGGAGTCAACGCCCAGTAGTTGCCCGTCGCGAGGCCCAGTCCACTCAAGGAAAAAATAGCGAAAAACAGCGCCACGGTGTTGGAGGACGATCCCGCTCCAATCATTTCTGTCGATGCGATCAAAAACCCCGCGACGATGAAGTTTTTCCGAATGCGAACCGCATCGCCGCCATTGTGGACGATCTTATCCGCCCAAAAGCCGGCGGCCGTCGCGACAAAGGCGAAGCCCCAGAAGCTGAATCCCGTGAACCATCCGGTCGAATTCAACGATAGCCCGCGGCTCTCCGCAAAATAGGCGGGAAGCCATGTCAGGCAAAAATAGTTGAAGTAGTTGTAGCAGAAAGATCCAATGATGATGCCCCACATTACCCGGTTACCGAGCAGTTCGCCGAACGATATCGGAGGAACGCCGGGCCGTTTCAGCACGGCATCTTCGATATCACGATCGTTATCGCGAACCAGCAGCATCCAGGGGACGAGCCACAGCAGCGCGCCAAAGCCTAAAACGAAAAACATGGCGCGCCAACCATACCGAATCAGCAGCCAGGCTGTGAGCGGCGCACCGATTGCGGGGCCGACTTTAGCCGATGCCTGGTACAGTCCCATGACGAATCCGTGCCGCTGCTCGCCGAAGTTCAAGCGGATCCAGCGCATCCCGGCCGGGGTATTCACCGCTTCTCCCGCGCCGAGCAGAATGCGCAACGCGAAAAGCTGAGTGACCGTCCCGCACCACGCCGGTGAGACCGGCCAACACGCTCCAGATCGCCAGCCCGACGGCGAAAGGACGTTTTACGCCAAAGCGGTCCACAACCCACCCGGCGGGAATCTGCAGTGCCGCATAGCTCCAGAAGAACGCTGAATTCAGGAGGCCCCGGCCGTTGTCGCTCAGCTTGAAGAAGCTCTTGAAATCGGGAGCGCTTAACGCAATCGACAGATTTTGCCGGTCCACGTAGGCGATGATGAACGCTGCGCAAAGAAGAGCCACAACGGCCCAGCGGCGCGCATCTTCTTTCCCATAATTAACGGCCGCCATGCGCGACGGCGAAGAGAAGACCGGATCAGGCATCCCGAACGCCGAACCTACCACGTCCGGCAGTTCGGATCAAGCCTCTGTTAGAAAATTAAGCGATACTTTCAACACTGAACCATTCATGCGAATCTCCGCGCTGAAACTGCATTCGATCGCCATCGCCGATCCGCCTCTTCGCAGTTCCTACGGCCGCCATGCCCCCTGGGCGCTTCGGACCATAGTCGACCTCGAAACGGACGATGGCATTCGCGGCGTGAGCGAAACGTACGGCGGCGACCAGCCGCGCGCGGCTCTCGAAGCCGTACGCGATCTAATCGTCGGCCGAGATCCGTTCCAGCTTGCCACTCTTTACCGCCAGATGTGCCCCCAGTCCGCGCCGGCACCGGAAGTACCGGGCGGCCGCAGCCAGACCTGGCTCGTCCCGGGCGAGAATCCGCTCGATCAGAGCAATCGTACATTCGCCGCAATCGAGATCGCCTGCCTGGATATTATCGGCAAGGCGATCGGCCGGCCCGTGTGCGATGTGATCGGCGGCCGAGTGCGCGACCGAGTCCCGTTCTCGGCCTATCTTTTCTATAAGCACGCCGGCGGCGGCGGCGATGGACGCTATGACGATGAATATGGCGAAGTGCTCGATCCATCTTCCGCAGTTCGCGAATGCCGTCAAATGACCGGTAAGTATGGATTCCGCGAAGTAAAACTGAAGGGCGGCGTTTTCGACCCTCCGCTCGAAATTGAAACCATCCGCCAATTGCGCGCCGAGTTCGGACCGTCCGTTCCCTTGCGCATCGATCCGAATTGCGCCTGGTCGGTGGACACTTCGGTTTTCGTCGGAGAAGCGTTGCACGAGCCGCTTTCCGGTGGAGGATACCTCGAGGACCCTTGCCCAACGCTCGAAGGAATGAGTGATGTCAGAAAACGCCTGCGCGCAAGAGAGATCGATACGCCGCTGGCAAGCAACGTGGCGGTCACTCAGTTTGCCGACGTCGTGCGGGCGCGCGCACTGGATTCGGTTCAAATCGTCCTCTCGGATCCGCATTACTGGGGCGGCCTGCGCCAGGTGCAGTATTTGTCGCAAGTCTGCGATGTCCTCGGAATGGGGTTGTCGATGCACTCGAACAGCCATCTCGGTGTCAGTCTCATGGCGATGACTCACGTAGCGGCCGCGTGCCCCAATCTGACGTACGCTTGCGACACTCACTACCCGTGGCAAACGGAAAAGGATGAAGTGGTCGCCGGAGGCCGCATTCGCTTTCAGGACGGGGCGGTCGAGATTCCCGCGAAGCCCGGGCTGGGCGTAGAGCTGGATTACGATCAGTTGGCGCGCGGGCGCGAGCGCTATGAAAAGATCCCCTACCGCAAGCGAGACGATGAAGCAGAAATGCGAGACCACGTGGACGCGAACTGGAAACGCGTTTTACCGCGCTGGTGAAGGGGGCGGGCCCTTTGATGCCGATCGCTTACCTGCGCTGGGGATTCACCGGCGGCAGAATCGTTTTCTTCAGCTCCTCGGCCAGCCCGCTGATGCCTTTTCGGCGATAGATCTCCGCCAGCCTCTGCTGCTCGGGAGAAGTGGACAGCGCGCGCCGCAGAATAGGATCGCTTGTCGCTTCGTCAATGTCGGCTCTCGTAGGAATCCACAACTTGCCGTCGGCGAACTCTACGTCGTTGACAAACGCCATCAGCGCTCCGATTACCATCGGCTGCCCCGTCGGATGAGAAAAGCGCAGGGTTCCCGACTCCGTCATCGTCCCCGTCTGCACAGGGCCAAGCTGCATGGCGGCCGGCATCGATCCCGCCAGGAAGTCCTTGCCCCGGTCATCGCGAACGATCCACCCCATGTCCAGGCTGCGCACGGTTTTCTGCGAGGTGTTTTTCAGCTCCACTTGCGGCGCTCGCACTTCGTTGCCGATGATGCGGGCCGCGCCCCGAATGGCCTGCACGGGCGAGCTCGGGAACTCCACCGCGCCTACGTTGACGGCATGCTCGTTTCCCGGATTTAGGTGCGGACTATGCAGCAATTCCAATCCGATCTGTTGAGGGCTGAAATCCTGCAATCCGAAATTCAGCTCCTCGCGCAATTCCGCCAGCCGGTTGTCACGCAACAGGTTGGCCATATACTGGCGATCGCGCCTGGCCTCGAGCTCGAAAACCACCAAGGCGCGCCGCGAGTTAAGCTTGTCGGGACCGTAGGCTGTTAAGTCGCCAAAGAGCGCGCAATCGAGCGAAACCTGCACCAGCGCGCCCTCCGTCTTGCCCACATTGAACGGGCGCAGCAGCTCCATATCGATTCGCACCGGAAACGTGTCTCCGGGCTGAATCTCCATACTCGGAACCGTCACCGAGCCTTTTCCGGATGGATTCAGCTCTTGCGCTTCCACGCGCAGTGTCAACCCGGAGAGCGGCTTGTTGCTGGTATTGCGCAGCAGCAGCGATGCATGAAGGTCCAGAGCCATGGACGCGCCGCGTGGACGCGAAGTGGTCATCCCCAGATTGGAGGTCACCAGGAGAACTGGAGAATCCAGCGGAAATTCCACGTCCAGCCAGCGTCCGCCGTCCGTTTGCGCGAAAGCGCACAGCGAGCACGCCAGCGCCGCCATCGCAACAACGCCCGTTCGTGTGCGGCTATTGGCCATACACCTTCGTGATGGTTACCTGTCCGGTCTCCTGATCGATGTACCGCGCCGCCACCGCCGAAGCTCCGGAGAGCGAGACTACGGCCGAGGGCGGATGCATGATGGTGAGCGTTGCGCTGTCGGTTCGCACGGTGATTCCATCCGCGGTTGTCTGCAGCACTGTGCCCGCAACCTGCGGCCGCTCCAGGCCCACAATGCGCCGCAGCGATGCGGCCAGATGATCGGTCTGCTCTCTCGGAATGTGTGTAACCCATCCCGCCACAAACAGCGCTGCCAACCCGGCTGCAAACGCCAGGCGCCAGAATACGGAGTGGCCGTGATGAACTTTATCGACGCACCGGGCCGCTGCTACTCCGACCGCGATATTGCCCAGCATTTCCCGCTCCAGCTGGTTCCAATCGGCGATGGCTTCGAAACCGGTGAGTGTTTCGGCGCTCGCTTCCCGCTGCAATTCCCTTTTGGCCGAGCGAAAAACGGTCACCTGCTGCTCGCATTCCGTGCACCGCGAGACATGGCGCCGCACTCGCCAGCGAGCCCTGAACTGCAAGTCGCCGCTCGAATATAAGGCGAGCGTTCCCGCGCTGGGGTGTAACGGGCCGCCCGCATTCTCCGGCATCATGGTTTCCTCGCTTCGAGATACCGCTTGAACTTGATCCGCGCATTAGCGATGTGTGACCGCACCGTGGCCATCGAGCAGTTCATCTGCGCCGCCACTTCTTCGGCCGGCATGTCTTCCACATCGCGCAGAAGCAGCGCCATGCGCTCGCGCTCCGTCAACATTTTCAGCCCGCCATCCAGGTGCAGTTTCCGCTCTCCCCGGATCAGCGTCTGCTCGGGGCTATCCAGCGCCGAGGTGCGCAACTCCGGCATTTCGCTCACATCGGTGAAGGACAACTTCTTTTTGCGCCTCAGGAAGTCGATAGCCGTGTTCGCGGCGATGCGCGACAGCCAGTGCGCCGATTTTTCCAAATCTTTGAGCTGCGACTGGCGTTGCAGGGCCTTAATGAAAGTCTCCTGTGTCAGATCTTGCGCGTCATCAACATTTCCCACGATCCGGTAGATCAGCAGGAAGACGCGCCGCAGATTCTGCTGCACAAACTGCGTTTGCGCACTGGATTCGGCCTGGAGCTGTGAGTCCGAAATGGGGGGCAGTGGCTCGCTCATCAGGCGCTCCGTCGTGACAGCATGCTGCAACATGCCGCCCGGCGCCGCCGCCCATGCCGGATTGCCGCTCGAATGTCGCATTCCCCTACAAAGGAATGACGAGGAGCGTCTGGAAACGTGCAGGACGGCCCGGCCATCAAAAGATATCTTAAGTATATGAGACCTGTGGCTGTCATCGGCATTGGGAAAACCGCGTTTGGTACCTTCCCGGACCGGGACCTCCGCTCGCTGGCGGTAGAAGCCATCCGGCACGCTCTTGCCGATTCAACCATCTCCCCTGCGGCAGTCGAGGCTTTTTACCTCGGTAACTTCGCGGGACCGTCGTTCATCGGACAGAACCATCTGGCCCCTTATGTAGGCGCCGCCGCCGGCTTCGAGGGCATTCCCTGCACTCGCTTCGAAGATGCTTGCGCCTCCAGCGGATCGGCATTTTTTCACGCCTGGCAAAGCGTGGCCGCCGGCATATACGACGTTGTGGTGGCTGCAGGTGTCGAGAAGATGACGTCACAGCCGACACCGCGTGTGACCGAGATTCTCGCGGGAGCAGGCGACATGTCCGGTGAAGGGCGCGCCGGCGCCACTTTCCCCGCCTTATTCGCCATGATTGCGCGGCGTCACATGTACCAGTACGGTACTACGCGCGAGCAGTTGGCCGCGGTTGCCGTCAAGAACCACGCGAATGGCGCTAAGAATCCTCACGCCCATATGCGAAAGATCATTACGCTGGAGCAGGCGCTCGCGGGCAAACCGGTCGCCGAGCCGTTGACCGTATACGACTGTTCCCTGATCAGCGACGGGGCCGCTGCCGTCGTGATTGTTCCGGCGTATAAGGCGCACCGCTATACTTCGCGCTTTGCCCGCGTCCTTAGTGTCGCGCAAACTTCCGATCACGTCGCCCTGGATACGAAAGCGGACATTACACTGTTTCCCGCCGTGAAGTCAGCCGGCGAAAAGGCTTATGAAATGGCTGGCGTCGGTCCCCGCCAGATTGAGCTCGCGGAGCTGCATGATTGCTTCACCATCGCCGAAATCGTCGCAAGCGAAGATCTTGGCTTCGCCCGCAAAGGCGAGGGCGGCCCCTTCGCCGCCGCGGGATGCTCCGCCATCACCGGACCGCTTCCGATCAACACGAGCGGCGGATTGAAATCCAAAGGCCATCCGGTCGGGGCGACGGGCGTCGGCCAGATCTGCGACGTGGTGATGCAGTTGCGCGGCGATGCGGGCGAGCGCCAGGTGGCGCGGCACCGCATTGGTTTGACTCAGAACCTGGGCGGCTCCGGCGCTACCTGCGTGGTCTCCATCCTGGAAGCGGCCTAGATGGAACTTTCAAAAGACGGCGCCGTTTATACCGAGACAATCGTGTATTCACCTCCGGAGCAGTATGCCGCCGATGCTCCCTATCAGCTCGCCATTATCGATCTGGATGGCGGCGGCCGCTTGACCGTTCGCATCCTCGGCAAGGAGGAGCACGAACGCGCGCGGATCGGCGATCGCGTGGTGTTCGTCGAAGAGCGCAACGGCGTCGCTTACTACCGCAAGACCGCTGCGGACTGAGGGTGCGTCGATTTCGCACTATACTGGCACCGAGGAACAATCGTCATGCCCAACGCGCGGAAGCCCGCTTTCCTTGCCGCCCTACTGTGTCCGCTATCGCTCCTCGCGCAAACAGGCCAACAACCCACGGCCGACGCCGGCAATACACAGCCAGAGCAAAGATGCATTCTGGAGGGCCGCGTTACGAATTCCCTGACCGGGGAGCCCTTGAAGAAGGTCGCAGTCCATCTCGCTCGCCGCGGAGCGGCGGCAGGAGGCGTGATGGGCGCAATGCCGAGCGGGCCGCAAGGCTACGCCGCCAGCTCCGAGGCCGACGGCAGCTTCCGTTTTGAAAACATCGAACCAGGCGACTACATGCTTTCCGGGCAGCGTACCGGTTTCCTCAATACAAATTACGGCGCCAAGAGCCCGTTCCAGCAGGGAACGGTGCTCACACTTCGCGCCGGGCAGCAGATGAAGGGCGTCAGTCTCACGCTGATTCCGCAGGCGGTGATCACCGGAAAAGTAATCGACTCCGATGGCGATCCGGTCGAGAACGCCCGGATTCAGGTCCTCGCTCAGACATGGATGCGCGGCAAGCAGCGCTACATGCCGCGGAATGGCGGTGGAACCAACGATCTGGGCGAATTTCGAATGGCCAACCTTTCTCCCGGCAAGTATTACCTGTACGCCGAGAAGATGAACTACGGAGCGCGCTTCAACGATATGCCGACGGCGCCGGGAAAACCGGATGTAAGGCCGGTCCGCACGTTTTACCCGGGAGCGCCCAATCTCGAAAGCGCAACTCCGGTTGAAATCAGGGCTGGTCAGGACTTGCCCGGCATCGATATCCGTCTCAATACCGCGCAAACTTATCACATTCGCGGAAAGATCGCCGGCGGTTTGTCCGAAAGCGATTCTGAGCGCGCCAATGTCTCCCTGACCCCGCGGGATGATGAATTTCCCAACTTCATGTTCGACGGCCGCGCCAATGTGAACCGGAAGAACCAGAGCTTCGATATTTCCGGCGTGGCTCCCGGCTCCTATTACCTGAATCTCATGACCATGGCGGGACAGCTCCGCAGCCTGTCCCGCCAACCCGTAGATGTGGGCGCTGCGGACGTCAACGATGTGATTCTGGCGGTCGTGCCGCCCGGTTCGCTTCACGGCCAAGTTCGGATCGAGGGTACGCCTCAAGCCGGAGCGGACGCCGCGAGTGTGACGAATATCCACGTCAATCTCTCTTCCACCGAATCCGGCGCGATGTTTGGGCCGAATCCGAACAAGCCTGCCAGCGCCGACGGCTCGTTCACTCTCGATAATGTTTCTCCCGGAAAGTACTATCTCAATGCGAACGCCCCTTCCGGGACTTATCTCAAATCCGTTCGCTTCGGATCTCAGGAGATACTCGGCAAGGAGTTGGATTTCAGCGGGGGAGGCTCAGGCGAATTGGAGGTCGTGTTTCGCTATGGCGCGGCCGAGGTGGACGGCACGGTTCAAGCCGCTCAAAGCGCAACGCCCTCCGGCAATTCTTCAGAGGGCCAGGCGCCTGCGGCGGCACCTACCGCTTCGATCGTCCTGGTTCCGCGCGTATTGAACGCCGATGGGTCCGGCATGCGATTCGCCAACGCCAATCAGAACGGTACGTTTACGATGAAACAACTACCGCCCGGTACCTATCAGGCGTACGCTTTCGAAGAGATCAGTATGGATCAGATGCAGAACCCGGACGTTCTGAAGCAGCTTGAAAGCCGCGCTACGGAAATAGAAGTGAACGAGAACGACAAGAAGCAGATTCAGTTGTCCGTCATTTCGGCGAGCGACCTGCAACAAGTATTCGCGCGATTGGGAATTGACGCTCAATAAATTCAAACCGCGGGTTCCGGGCAAGCGGAGGCCTCGGCTGAGACGGCTTCCTGCGTTTTCGCGGACTGCTGCCAAACCGTCGTCCAGCATGCCGCCACGATCGTCGCTATGGTAGCTATCCAAATGAGCGCCGGCGCCGGCGGCGCGTAGGCTAACAGGAATCGCACGTAGCAGAACCAGCCCAGCATGATCGCCCCGCAAAGAGCTGCCTGCCGCCATCGCGCCATGCACGTGTTTTGAACACACGCCGCAAAAGGAAACGCAACCACCAAATCGATTGCGTAGTGCTCGCCTAATCCTAATGTCGCGAGTGTAATGGCCAAGAGGAACAACAGCCCTCCTGCCACTGCCGCGCGGCTCTTCGCAGGCATATTCCACAAGATGAGCAGCGCCCAGGCGAAATGAAGGGAGGGAAAGCTGTTGGGCGGCGCAGCATGCATGGGCTTAATGGTGGCCAGCGCGAGTATCCGATGCGGCTCGTAGGCGAAGCGTGGCCCAAACACATATTCTGGTCCTACCGCCGGAACGAGATGGTACAGAAACGGCGCCTCGAGACCCGCCAGCCCGAACACCATCACCGGAAACACGGGAAAGGCGCCACGCTGCCTTAGCTGTATCGCGATCACAACCGCGAGCATGAGCGGAAGAGCTTGATAAGCAATAGCGCAAACGTCGCGAAGCGCCGGGATGATATCGAACCACCGCGCCACCATGCTACTCGCCTGGCCGCCCAAGCCAGTGTCCACCTTGTAAAGGTACAGGTCATAAACGCGCGGCTCGGAGCTTTCGGAGAGGCGTAAAACGATGGCCGCAATTGCGGCGAAAACCGGCATTGTACAGGCAGCCATGAAGCGATCCAGCTCTCCGGCGTTCCGCAGCGCTTTCCAAGCGAGTACCACGACGGCGCCCAAGCCGCAAAATCCCAACGCATCTTCGAGCCCAGCGCCAAAAAACGCTTCAGACTTTCCCGCGAGCGTGCGATACGCTTCCGCCAGTGCGACCGCTATTACTCCCGCGCATCCCCATTCCATCCACTTTGGCGGAAACGTCGCCAAGCTGAGGAGAGCCCCCACGGCGGCAAACACGAAGAACGCGTTTTGCGCGAGATTGAATAGACGAAGAGCTGCCAGGAGAAAGATCAGAACGGCTGCAACGATGATTGCTCGCCACCGCGCATTCGCCAGGTGCATTCCGTCCATGGCAGGATATCACCAAGAAATGTAGAGCCGTCAGCTCTCAGGAGGCGCGCAGAGCGCGGTTTATTGGAGAGCGGCCTCTTTCAGCGTCAGCTACTGCTTCGTGCTGGAGCAATTGGTCCGTGATGTAAAGAGGACGCTGCTTGATCTCGGTGTAGATCCGCCCCACGTACTCTCCGAGCACTCCCAGGCTGATCATTTGTACTCCTCCGATAAACAGAGTTCCGAAGAGGAGCGTAAACCACCCGCGCACCCATTCATGCGTGAACATCCGCACACCAACGGAGTACAGGATTCCGGTGAACGACAGGGTGGCGGCGATGAAACCGACCAAGGTAACTGCCCGCAAAGGCGCCGTAGAAAAGGACACCACGCCATCGAAAGCTAAACTGAGCATCTTCTTGAGCGGGTATTTCGTAGTCCCGGCAAACCGCGCCGCCCGTTTGTACTTTAGCGGAAGCTGCCGGAATCCTACCCAACTGCACATGGCGCGAAGCAGGCGATGCCTCTCCGGCATAGAGAGCAGTGCGTCAACGGCCTTGCGATCCAGCAGCCTGAAATCTCCCGCGTCCATCGGAATCGGGACATCGGAAAGGTGGCTGATGATGCGATAGAAAACTTTCGCGCTCCACAGCTTAAATCTCGTTTCGCCGTCACGCGATTCGCGCACGCCATAAATGACCTGGTACCCGTTCCGCCAAGCCTCCAGCATTTCGCCGATGACCTCAGGGGGGTCCTGCAGATCTGCGTCAATAATAACTACAGCTTCTCCGCGCGCGTTCGCTAATCCGGCGCTCACAGCGCGCTGATGGCCGAAGTTCCGGCTCATCATAACAACATTGACACGCCGGTCGCTCGAATGCAAAAAGCGCAGTAGTTCAGGAGTACGATCCCGCGACCCGTCGTTCACGTAAACGATCTCGTACGATCCGGTCACCGCCTCGAGCGCTCTCGTGAGGCGGGTGTGACATTCGAGTATTACCTCTTCCTCGTTGTAGCAAGGGACGACAACACTCAATAAGGGAGACTTGGATATCATTTCACCAACCTCGCGGCTCGGTTCGAGCAGCGCTTGAATTTGAGTTTGCTTCGCATACGAAATACCAGATGTTTTGTGTGCAGTTCCAGCGGTGAGCCAGATCGAGTGCTATTAAAGGATCGGGAGCGGAGGACCCGGGCTTCGATTTGCCGACGAACAGCATAAGATCCACAGAGGAGAGAAGAGCGGAGCGCCTCTCAGCGGAGTTCATCAGCGACGCGTGCAGAGAACCGGGGTCCTCGAAATCTGAAGAGCTGAACTCTGCCGTCAGAGCATTTGGGGAACGCCTTAGGGGGAGAGGATATGGAGGGCTGACCCAAGGGTCGTTCAGCATCACCGCGCCGGCACGGCGAAAATATCGGCCGCCAGCCCAACGCAGATAAGGCTCAAACGTGAGCCGGTCGTTCGTGATCTTCACAGGCGCATCGAACAGCAGACCGATTTTGTGTTGTCCTACTGGAGCCCTCTCGATGAGCGAAATCTCGTTCGCCACGGGCCTGATGAAATGATTTGCCAGCCCTAGCGTCACCAGCGCAAAAGCACAAGCGAGTCCCGCGGCGGCGGTTCTGAAGCGAGTCGCAAGTTTGCCGTCTGCGCTCGCTGCCGCCAAAATAATGATCCAGAGAAGAACCGGCAGCCGGTTCGAGAAATGCTCCGACCCGTTCAGATTGGGCGGCAGAAGGGGCAGAAGCAAAGCAAAGCCCAGCGCACAAACGAGCATTATTTCGGAGTTGTCCAAGCGGCGCATTCGCCAGCGCTTTCGAAAATTCCGAGCCGCGATCGCAAAGCCGAGCAGCAGGAGAGCCGCTAGCGCGCATCGATAGAGTTGCATGTAAAGACCGCCCGTTGCGAAGCTCATCCAGCGAAGCCTGACCAGCGCCGAGACCGCACCCAGGCGCGAGGCGTGCGACGCGAGGTCATGTGCCGTACTTGCCTTTTCGACAAATAAGGCCACATACAAAAGAGAGGCATAGGTAAAAGCGGCGGCGATCAGCTCGGATTTGTACCTCGAGAACACCTCGCCATACGTGGAGTCCGTCCTGAGTTTCTGTTGGACAAGCCGCATTAGCAAGTCGGCAGTGATCACCACAATCAGAAATACGAGAGGAACCGGATGCGTGAATAGGATCATCGCTACGAGCAATAAGAAAAGACACCAGAGCGCAGGCTTGTGCCTGCGCCTTGCGCGTAGCCAGGTGCCCCACGCCCAAAGTGAAAAGCCGAGCGATAAGCAATAGTTGTGAAAGCCCATAAACAAGGGCCAACTGAGCGCCAGCGGAATGATCCAAAGAGAGGTAACTCCGCCATTCGTGCCGACGCTTTGCGCAAGGAAACGGAAACCAAAGGTGGTCAGCACGATGATCATGCAGACTACGCATTTCTCTGCAACCGCGGCGCTGAAGAATTTCGTGAGCGCAAGCAAAATGGCGTAGTGGACCACATACGGCGGTAAGGGATGCCGGATAAAGTAGAAGGCCCCAAAACTGCGGCTGCCGGACAACACATACCTGATTACGTCTACGTAATAGAGATGTACGCCACCGTCTTGTGTGGGAAAGACCGGAAGCGAAGATACCCACCAGCAATAGAGCGCCACAAGACAGACGAAAGCGCCCAGAAAATTCCGAGGCCGAGCCTGCGGTAACAGCAAAGTTCGGGTAGCGTTGATTCGGGAAGCACTGACCCTGGCCTCTAGGACGCCTTGCATCAGCTTCCTTATCGGCCCGGGCTGATTTTCTATGGAGCCTTGGAAGCGGAATTGAGTACTGGATCTGCAACCCGTACGGGCAAGGGTGGTGTCTTTATAGAGGTCGGACTTTTAGCAAAATGACTGCGTGGCTCGGAACCGAGAGAGAAACGCCGTTCTGTCGCCAGGAGGAGGAAAAAGTAGAGAAAGTTATTAGAAGAGATGTACTCTGCCGCTTCAGGCAGCGAGAGCAAAGTCAGCCTTCTCACACGTCACTGCCAGGGAACCTATGGCAGAAGCGCGAGAAGTCATTGCGAATCGTTCGGAATACCAATGGCTATTCATAGCGGCGATTATCGGAGCGTTGGCAGTTCGTATTGCCGTTTGGCCCATTCATAGTTCCGACATCGATAAGTTTCTTCTCCCCTGGTTCGCATATATCGTCGAACACGGCCATTGGCGCGCTCTCGCCGACAAATTCAGCGACTACGAGCCAGCTTACTTGTATCTCATCGACGTCGTTTCATTCTTCGATGGCCATGCGAGCCGCGTCGTCCTGCTCAAACTGATAACTCTGCCGTTTGAGGCATTTACTGCTGTTTTGGTTTACAAAACGGTTAGGCTTCTCGCGCCTGCACGCGAAGAGGGCTTGCGTTTAAGGACTCTGACGGCTACGGTGGCGATACTCATGCTTCCCACCGTGCTTTTAAATGGCGCCGTCTGGGGTCAATGTGACGTAATTTTCTCCAGCTTTCTGTTAGCGGCAGTGTATTCTTTATTGCGCGACCGCCCGTGGCTCACCACGATAAATTTCGGCATCGCTCTCGCATTTAAGCTACAGGCCGTCTTCCTCGCTCCCTTCTTGCTGCTGATGTTGCTGCGAGGGAAGCTGAAATTACGTCATTTTTGGCCTGTTCTAGTCGTTTGGGCTATCATCGCGTTACCCGTGGTGATAGCAGGGCGGCCCATCGCGAATACTCTCAGGATCCTGATCGATCAAACGCAGACGTATCAGATATTGGGGTGCAACGTAGCGAATCCCTGGATTTTTTTAAACAACGCGGTCCCCTATCATGTGGGCGTGCGCATAGGAGTCGCCGCCGGCGCGTTCGCCACGTTAGCTTATGCATGGATCGCCCGGAGGCAGCGGAACTGCGGCACGGAATGGATGCTATCCGCCGCTACATTCTCGCTGGTTCTGATGCCTTTCACCCTGCCCTGTATGCACGACCGATATTTCTTCCCTGCCGAGATCTTTGCTGTCGTGCTCGCCGCTTCACAACTCAGGCTCTTACTTCCGGCTCTGTTGCTCCAGTGCGCCTCGTTGGTGACCTATACCCAATTTCTGACGGGCGGTGTCGTGGGGCTCTCGGCTGGATCCATACGGATTGCTCTGCTGGGTGCAGTCCTTGCAACCGGAAGCGTCATCGTCTTCTTCGCACGTCAGTTCGTTCGGCTCTCTCATGAAGATAGCTCCGGATCGACCGACATAGCCGATTTGGAGATTGCACTGGCCGCCTGTCGTGCCGAACAAGAAGCTGCGGCGCCCCGGTGATAGACTCGGTGCGCCGCATTATTGTTCGATCGTAAGTTCGTTAGTTACTTCGTGGAGCTCGCTTTTTCTTTCTTCGCGGACTTGTTCAACTCTTTGACCGTGCTTAAGTGCTCTTCCAGTGTTGGAAGAGTGCTGGTCGCAAACTGCTTAACGTTCGGGTCCGAACCGTATTGCGCTTCATTCTTGAAGTCGGTCACGTCGGATTGATGGTCTTTCACCTGGTCCTTGATGTAGGCCTTGTCAAAATCCGGGCCGGAAAGCTTCGCCAGTTTGTCGATTCGCGATTGATGCTTCGAATCGAGCGAATCGGGAACGCTGATGCTCTCCTTGCTTGCAATCTGCTTCAGCTCATCGTTCGCCTTCGTATGGTCATCCACCATTTTTTGGCCGAACTGCTTTACGGCATCGCTTGACGCTTTCTGCGCCGCGAGCTTGCCCAGTTCCACTTCGGTCATTCCGCCGAGCGCGGCATCCTTGACGAATTTCTTATCGTCAACTTTCATGGGCATAGCGTCCGGCGTGTTTCCAGGCGTTGCGCCCGGCGCGCTCATGTCGGGTGCTCCGGGACGGGGCGTGGAAGGAGATTGTTGGGATGGCGACTGTGAGGGGGATTGTGGAGAGGAGGGGGTTTGCGCCGAGGCAGCACAGCCGGCCAACAGGCAGAAACTGACGCCGCCTAAAATCAAACTGCTAGAGAGAAATCGTCGCATAGTGGCCTTTCCTAAAAGTTGGAAACACCGGGCAAGCTTACGTTTCACGGGTCCTCACTTGCATGCGATGCCCTGGCGCAGGCGGATGCCACTTTTCTGTAAAAGTACCAGGACGGCCATGCGTGGACGGGCCTACAGATAATGCATTACCGTAAGGGACGAAGAAGATCGCTTGGGCAGTTCAGCGTTCCTGATGAGGAGGTGGAAGCGTGCAGCACCTCGGCTACACCATGCAGGTTTGTCTTGCCTGCAAAGACGTAACGAAACACCGCATTATCGAGATGAAGATCCGAGAAGGCACGGCCGTCATGAAGGTTTGCTGCAAGTGCAGCCCGGAGCCGCGCGCGGCTCACTCAATAGGACGCTAAGCGCGAGCTGGAACGGCTGCCTTTTCGCGTTACGATACAAGCGGCGGCGCTAGTGTGCGAACCAAGGCTCCCGAACATCTATTTGCGACCATCAGCGGCGTCCCGGTCGAGCCGCTCTACGGACCGGAACAACTGAACCATTTCGATCCGAAGCGTGATCTGGGCAGCCCCGGAGAGTTCCCCTACACGCGTGGAATTCACCGCGATATGTACCGGGGCAAGCTCTGGACGATGCGGCAATTCTCCGGGTTCGCCACTCCTGAAGAAACGAATCGCCGCTATCGTTACTTGCTTGAACAAGGACAAACCGGCCTTTCCGTCGCCTTCGATTTGCCCACCCTCATGGGTTACGACGCCGATCATGCCATGAGCGACGGAGAGGTCGGCAAGTGCGGGGTATCCATCTCCTCGCTCGAGGACATGGAGATTCTCTTCGAGCGCATTCCTCTGGGTGAGGTGACGGTATCCATGACCATTAACTCGCCCGCCGCCGTCCTGTGGGCCATGTATCTGGCGCTGGCCGAACGGCAAGGGGTCAAATGGCAAAAAATTTCGGGCACGCTCCAGAATGACATTCTCAAGGAGTACATCGCTCAGAAGGAGTACATCTTTCCGCCGCGCCCTTCCATGCGATTGGTCACCGATACGATCGAGTTCGGAGCGCGCCACGCCCCGCGTTTCAATCCTATTTCGATCAGCGGATATCACATTCGCGAGGCCGGCTCGACGGCGGCTCAAGAACTCGCGTTTACCTTGCGCGACGGAATCGAGTACGTGGATTGGGCGCTCGAGCGCGGATTGCAGATCGACGAGTTTGCACCCCGCCTCAGCTTCTTCTTTAACGCTCATAACGATTTCTTCGAGGAGATCGCCAAGTACCGGGCCGCCCGGAAGATATGGGCCTACCTCATGCGCGATCGATACGGAGCGCGTAACGAGCGCAGCCTCAAGTTGCGATTCCATGCGCAAACCGCGGGCTGTTCTCTAACCTGGCAACAGCCGTACAACAATGTGGTGAGAACGGCGTGGCAAGCCATGGCCGCCGTGCTGGGAGGCGCCCAATCTCTTCATACGAATTCGCTCGATGAAGCCTACGCCCTTCCGAGCGAGCAAGCCGTGACCATCGCGCTGCGCACACAGCAGATCCTCGCCTACGAGACCGGTGTCGCCAATACGCCGGACCCGCTCGGCGGATCGTATTTCGTCGAGAAAATGACCCTCGATATGGAGGCGGCAGCCAAAGAATACATCGCGAGGATCGATGCAATGGGCGGCATGATCCCGGCCATCGAGGCCGGATTTCCGCAGTCTGAGATCGCCGGCGCAAGCTATCGTTACCAACGCGAGGTCGAAGAGGGAGAGCGCGTAATCGTCGGCGCGAACCGGTTTCAGTCCGAAGATCAACCCGTGGAGTTGCTTCAGATCGAGGAAGCGGCAGAACGGCTCCAGGAAGAAAAGCTCGCGCGCCTTCGTTCCAGGCGCGATAATCAGGCGGTTCAAAAGACCTTAGACGCGTTAAGCCGCGCGGCGGAGGGCACCGGGAACACCATGCCTTCTATTCTGGATTGTGTAAGAGCCTACGCCACGCTAGGCGAGATATGTGATGCCCTGCGCTCTGTTTTCGGCACCTATACTGAAACCACTCGGCTCTGAAATCAGTAAATAGAGTAGGAGGGTCGGCAGACCGGGAGAACAAAAATGAAAACCCACTCGAACAATGGTCTGATTGGCGCCGCTTTGATCGGCTTGGGATGCGGACTGACGGCCGTGGGCCTCGCCCTTGTGATTCCTGCGTGTACGGATTGGTCTCTCACTCTCATGGAGCGCGCGGTCAAGCGCGGGAGAGAAGGAATCAATGCCGGCGTGGAATCGGCCGCTTCGCTGGCCGGCCAGGTAAGCGTAATGGCGCAGAAGAAATTCGACGAAGCATCCAAAACCGCCAAGGAAAAGACAGCCCGGGCCGCAAGCGCGGTCGAGAACGCGGCGCGTCACGTTCGCGAATACGCGTCGTGATCGTGGCGCAATCAGTTTAGAGCTTTCACGCTGCCGGCGGCGACAGCCCAGCTGCCGTTTTCGCGGCGCGTGAGCCACAAAGTGTTTTGCTGAGACGATCCGTCCTGGTAATGCAGGACGTACTCACAGATATAACCTGTTCCGCTTACGGTGCAGCCTCTGTATTCATGTTGCACCGTGCCGTGCTTGAGCCGTCTGGTCTGCTCGTTTTGCCATCGCGCCAGTGCTCCCAGCCGGTCGCGCGCCAATGGGGTAAATTCGCCCCAGGCGGCTTCGAAATTTCCCGCGTCCCGTTCGCTCAAGAATCGGTCCGCCACGGCTTTGGCCCCCGTTTCGCCGGCCGGAGAGTGTTGCTCATCGCGTGCACCCACCCTATGAATGATGAACCAGGCCAGCAAGGCGAGCACGACTATTACGCCGGCTCCGATCGCGATCGAGCGAGCGGGATTCGCAACCCTGCCAGGGCCCGAAGGAGCTGAGCGCTCCACCGGCGGTGTATTTTCCGGCTCGCTGCGTGGCGTAACCGGCGGCGCCGCCGATGGAGGAACGAACGTCTGGCCCGACGCGGAAGCGGTAGCTGCCTGGGCCTGCGCCACGTCGCCTGCCGGGGTTTTGAGCGCGGCGGGGACAGGCATGCTCAGCTTTGTCCGTTCCGCCGGGTAGCTCCGGCTTTGCCGGATAACATCCGCCAGCCGCGCGGCGGCAGCGTCGAACTGATTGCCGAAGGCATCGAGCCACTGAATGTTGCTCAGAAAATAAAGAAGTCCTGCCGGAGGTTGAACATCTTCCAGGCGAAACGTGATGATGGGAAGGCCTTGCTGATCTGCCAGCTCCGCTTCCCGGGAAATCTGTTTCGCCGTCTTCGAATTGGAGGATAAAAGGACCACGAAGGCCTTGCTTCGGTGGATACCTTCCACGATGGCGGTGGCCCACTCGCCCGCCACCGGAATGTCGCGCGGCGCGACCCAGCACGAGATATTCTCGCTTTCCAGCCGGCTGCATAGTCGCTCGGCCACTGCCTTATCGGCACTCTGATAACTGATAAAAACGTCTCGCGCCATGGAACAGCAGCTCTGCCACCCCGGCAGAGCGTCAGGTTCAAATTATATATGGCGCTCGATTCGGCCCGCGCGATGCTATTGCTTTTTCGGTTCAGCCAATCGCTTGCCGATCTTCTCCTCTATTTGCCTGCATAACGGTCTGGTCCCCCAATCATTTGAACAAGCCGGCAAATCGCGAAGCCGCAAAATATCCTCCGCAGTGCCGCATATGCCCAGCCCCTGCATTGCCCCTTGCCGCGTCCAAGTGTCAGGACTGCCGATTCGATCCCGCAAAAGCGGAAGAATCTTCGGACACAGACCAGGGTTGTTCGCACAAATTTCGCCCATCATCCACAGGGCCTGATAACGATGGCCAGAGTCGTTGTCGCTAACCCAAGTCAGCAAAGGATCGTACGATTCGGGCTGCTTGGCGATCCATTGGCCGAGTGGAGAACCGGGTGCGTAGTTCGAATACACCAAATCCTTCCAGGCCTCTGGAGTGCTGTAATCCTCGGCGATTTTTTGAACCGCCTCCATTAAGAATCCGTAATAATACTGAAAGTCGGTTCGCTCTTGCAAGTTATAGTTTCGACCGGTGTTGGTCTCCCGTTTCAGGAGTTCAATCAGGGCCGCACGAATCTTGCTGTCCTTCAAAACGGGTAACGCCCGGTCATGTCCAACTAACTGGTGGAGCGCTGCGAGCCTGTCCTCGAATCTGATGGATTTGAGCTGCTGAAGGAGCTTCTGTGTATGCTCCTCGTCCATACTTGGCTCGGTTTCGTTGCGCGCGGAGGCGTTATCCGCCGCTTTCTGGCCCGCACTTTCCTGGGCGCGGGTGGCAGCAGCATAAGCCGTTATCAAAACCATCCAGACAGCCAAATAAGTCCTCATACGTAATGCCTCACTCAAAAGTATTGCCAACCGACCGGGCATCCATTTGTATGGTTGGCGGAAGGATTAGGGAAATCATTCGTTCCGCCCCAGTTGTTATTCGGACCCGTGGCCGGACGCCAGTCGACGTGGACATGGTTTCGGTATTCCTGGCCGGGCGGCTCGAAGCAGGCACCTGTCCCGGCCGCAGCCGCGGCATTGTAGATCGTACTGAAAAAGGATGTATTGTTCCAGTTGGTTTTCAGATCCGCCCCGTCGCCCGCCTCATGGCGGCTGTTAGGCGCCGGCTTGGCCCCATTAGCACTGGCGATCGCCACTTCCGCTGCAGGATTTCGATACGCGCTCGTAATACCATACGGAGCGCTCTGCGCGACCACCTGGTTGCCGATCGAGTTTAGGCCAACAACGTATGCATACGGCTGCAAAATCGCATATTACCCAGACCCCGTACTCTGGTCCCCAGTTAGATCAGAAAACCCAAAGTAGCTATTTACCAGGTAAGTATAGTAATAGTTCCAAGTGGCAGGATCGATAAAATCGACACACTGCGGTTTGTAAGTGCTCAGAGAATAATATTCTCGAATAACTTGGTCTCGCACGTCACCACAACCGGCTGGAATACTTACTGAGGCGTTGTCGTAGGTGGTCCCTAAATCCACGTCCGAAGTATCGATCGGCGTGCTCGACCCTGGCCCAAAGAAATCGAGAGTCCCGAGATCGATGAGATCGAACTGTTCCAGCTCTGAGAATTCAAGATAGTCTATGTACTCCGGATCGTCGCAGGAGTCATCTTCGCAATCGTACTGTTGCTGAAGTTCGACCCCGTGGTAACCCCAAGCTGTATAAGTTTCTCCGGATCCCGCCGCGAACTGACACGACCAGGAAAACGTCACGCCGTCATAATATTTCGTGCAGCCGGGCTGCCAGCCGCCGGTGATGAAAGCGTTGTTCTGGTCATAGACGCTGAAGCCAAGCGTTGGCTCATAGTACGTTTGAAGGTCGTCGTCCATGTCCGTCTCCGAATAGGCGGTCACCTGCCCGCTGTCGATGTCGTAATCAATGGTTGTGTAACCGTACGCGCCGCCATAATCGCCAACGTCTATCTCCTGGCTAACTCCCGACAGGCTGAACCCCAATAGCAGCGCAAATCCGACACATGCCACTTTCATTTTGCACCTCCTTTGACCTGTGCGCTCTGTTGCGCCATGCTCGCGGCAAGCGACCGGATGCCGATACGGGATCGGACAGTTGCGTTAAGGGTTGAAAATCGCACTGGACCGAGGTTTGCCACAACTCGCTCCATGGTTTGCTGCGTGAGGTTGCGCGAACTATCTCTCAGGTGAATCAGTTCGCTGGACCGCGGCGGCAATGGCTGTCCTTTGGGCCACGTGCCGTTCGGAAAGTACCGCGCCTTGTAGGCTTTCGCTACGACCTGTTCCCGTTCGTGAATATTTCGCCATTGCGCCTCGTATTCGAGCGCAATCGGCGTAATTCTCTGCTGTTCTTCAGCGGTTAAGCCGAACTTGTGCAAGATGTGATTTCGCCATGGATTAGGGTTTTGGCCGTTGGCCTGAGCTTGCTGCGCCTGGTGCTCCAAAGCCGCGATGTGGCGCAGAAACATGTGGTAAACAACCCGGTCGGGTATCGGCTGTTGCATTTTAGGAGGTAGCGCACTGATAGGAACTTCCTGCGCAGAGGACTGTCCCCGCAATAGCACTGAGATGGTCAAAAGCGTCCGAATTAGTGTGCGAACAAAGCATGTTGTCACCATGCTGAAACTTTATTCGAGTTTGAGGCCCTGTCAATGCCGCATTTGCCGATATCGCCGACTTCTTTGCGAATTGATCTAGCAGGATGCGGAAAAAGCCAGCATTTGAGCCGAATTCGTAACCGCGTTGTGGGGAATGAAAGAGGCGCATGCCGAAGTGCGTCCGAACCGGCCAGGTGTTTGTATGAGCAGTTCGTTTTTGCGCGTTGGCTGAGTGCGGGCACACTTGTCCGGGGAATCATGCGGCAGCAACCGGACCAGCTGTCAGTTTACGCATGCGCACCAGGTTGTAAGCCGCCGCCGCGAAGGTGAACATCCATCCGACTTTTTCGATTCCGCGGTGGCGCACCTTGCGCAGTAACGCGATGGTTTTTAGCCAGCCGAAGCATTCTTCGATGCGCTTCCGTTTTATCTGGCTGACAGCGTATCCGGTATGCCGGGTTGTTCGCCCGTCAATTGCGCTGCCTCCTCGGCGCTTGCTGTTCTGCGCTACGTGCGGCGTGACGTTCAGATGCCGGCAATCGGCCACGAAGTCCCGGGTATCGTAACCTTTGTCGGCCCCCACTGTGACCCGCTGGCCGGCTGGAATTTGTTCCAGCATGACCATCGCCGCGGCTCGCTCCGCCAGTCCGTTGGCTGGAAACAGTTCCGTGTTCACGATCAGTCCGTTGCGGTTCTCCGTGAGCAGATTGCCGTTATAGCTCAGTTTGGCTTCCTTGCCATTGCCCTTGCGCGCTAACAGTGCATCTGGATCAGTGGTCGATTCGTGCGTCTGGTTGCTCCGCTCTTCGCCGTGAAAGTTCACGGTGGGATTGCCCGGATCATCGGGCGGCGTATTCTTCTGATCCTTCCGCTGGAAGCTCTTCAGGCTTGCCCATGCTTCGATCAACGTACCGTCTACCGTGAAATGCTCATCGCTGGTCAGGCCCTTCGATCGGGCCTGCTTAACGACCTCGCAGAGGAATTCACGCGCCACATCGCCCTCCAGCAGACGGTTGCGATTTTTGGTGAACACCGTCACATCCCACACTGGCTCATCCAGGTTCATCCCCACGAACCAGCGGAACAGCACACTATAATCGATCTCTTCCATCAGCAATCGCTCGCTGCGAACCGAGTAAAGCATCTGAATCAATTGCGCGCGCAGCAACTTCTCGGGCGCGATCGACGGCCGGCCTGTCCTGGCGTACATCGCTTCAAACCGATTCGACATGTTCTTCAGAGCCGCATCGGCCATCGCTCGAATGGCTCGCAGCGGATGATCCGCCCGGACTCGCGCTTCCGGCGAAAGATAGCTGTACATATCCGCCTGCTGATGATCGGTTCCACGCATGCATAAAGGACGTTCACAACATTTCTTCGGTAACGTGTTTTATGCCTTTTTCCGCATCCTGCTAGAGCATTCTTTCGGAGCATTTAACAACGATCCTGCGGCGCACTGATTGTCGTTCGCGAGCACCCATTCGAGAAGACGGGCCTCCTCAAATCTCCACTGCTTGCCAAACTTAAAAGCCGGTAGATAGTTACACTCGGCCCAGAGCCTCACCGTTCTCGGTGAAACTCCGAGGAATTGCGCGGTCCTAAAGGTGGTCAGGAGATTTGTTTTCGCGATCATGAAGAGTCCTCCCATTTCCGGCAAAAGAGCCAGCAGATCCGACGAAAGTTGCGGCGATTGTCCAAAAAGTTTAGACGCCGCATGGTATCGATCTACTGAAACACCGTAAACTGCAGAAAGTTTCGATAAATTCGGGTTGCGTTGGCGTTAACCAAACACGGCCGGCGGGATCTTTAAGTGTCTAACAAAAATGAAGGCATTTCGGTTGGGTTGGCCGATAGTTAAACGCTCATTAATCGCTGATCTGCCAGCTCCGCTTCCCGGGAAATCTGTTTCGCCGTCTTCGAATTGGAGGATAAAAGGACCACGAAGGCCTTGCTTCGCTGGATACCTTCCACGATGGCGATGGCCCGCTATGCCGCAAGAGCGCGATTCACGTTCTCGATCGCTTCGTCGATCTCGGCCTTATTCTTGTAACCGATCGTTACGCTATCAACACCGGCATGATTGAAGGCGAAGTTCAGCGCAGCCTGGCGATCTTCCGGATTCGTGAAGCGGCCCTCGCCGACGAGCTTCATACTAATGATGCCTTTGCCCTGCGAGCGCACTTGTTTCATATGTGCCACCACTTCGTTCACATTCCCTAAGTCATCGGTGTCACGCGTATCGGGCGTGTCCATGCGAGTGCCGTTGTGATTCATGCGGATCATCGCGACATCCAGCCACTCATTGCCGGGAAAGGCGCGCAGCGCGGGGAGGCCGTGGACCGAGGCGCCGTGGGAAAGAATAACTTTCTTCGCCTTGGCTTCGGAGAAAGCATCCTCGAGGCGCTTTTCGTCCTCAGGCCAGGTAGGACTGCGAACGCAATGCAGAAGCAGGATATCCACGTATTCAGAATTGAGATCGCTCCGAAGGCGATCGATGGTCGCCTGGGGCGTCTCCCGATCATGCAGGTTGTACTTCGTCATCAATCGATAGGAGTCCCGCGGTAGGCCTTTCAGCGCTGCCGCCAGCATCTGCGGCATTCCGTGGTAGGCATCCGCCGTCTCGAAAAACCGGATGCCCCGATCATAGGCATGTCGCACCAGCCCCGTGAAGTACTCCTGGCCCAGTTCGCGCTGCGTCTGGCCGCTGTAAGTTCCGGTGCCGAAAGCGAGCCGGGTGACTTGGACGCCGGACTTGCCGAGCGCGACCCAGTCGCCAGCGGATTGTTTGGCGGCGGCTGCTGGAACCGCGCCGCCCAAAGCCGTGAATGCGGTTGCGGCCACGCCGGATTTCAAAAAGTCGCGTCGAGTCGATCGGTGCATTTGCCCCTCCGAGGCCAACCTATCACAAGCGGGGCCGGGGGAACCGGCGAGCTCTATTTACCGAGGCTTTCGCCGGGTGCCAAAATGTGAACCATGGCAACGAACCGCTTGGACATTTTGAAGCAAATGGTCAGCCAGGACCCGAAGAACGCATTCGCTCGGTACGGACTGGCCATGGAGTATGCCAACTCCGGAGCCTTGGAGCAGGCCATCGCCGAATTCCGCGCCTTACTCGAGAGCGATGAAAGCTACGGCGCCGCCTATTTTCACGGCGGACAAGCGCTCGAAAAATTAGGCAAGCTGGACGACGCCCGCGCGATGTACGAAAAAGGGGTGGAAGCGACCACGCGCTCGGGTGATCTCCACACACGCTCCGAAATCGAGGCGGCTTTGAATTCCTTGCCAGTGTGATGCTATTGGGCGCTGGCCGGAACTGCTTCGACCAGCTTCTGGATGGCAGGCGCGATCGCCACTCGAATATCGCTCCTCCATCCGGAGGCATTTTGAATCGCCGCCAGAGCTTGTTTTTTCCAGTCCGCTGCCGCGGAGCTGCCGCCCCTGAGATACGTTAGGGCCTGCGCTCCGCTGTCGCACAGCGCCGTGAGGGCATCGGCGAGCGGCAAGTCCTCGTTCAGAATCGAATTGCGTTCGAGAGTCGCGCGCACCCCGAGAGCGATTTGACGCCAGCGGCTTAGCGCTTCCTGTATCTGCTGGCCCTTTTGCTGGTCTTTCGCCGCGAGATATTGGTCGACAAGATCGGAAAACTCGCGCGCTGCATTGCATTCCGACTCCAGGGCGTCAACCAGCCTGTTTAGGGGCGTGAATCTGCTGTTGATACTGGAGCGCCGCGGCCCGAGCCCGGCCGGCTGCAAAATCGAAGCGAATCGATCCAGCGGCTGATACGGCATTGTTCCAGCCAGACGCTGCCGCATGAGCTCCAAAGCTGAGCGTTGCGTTAATCCGAGCCATTCCAGCCAGCGGCCCGTGGGCTCTAAACGTTGATACATGGAAGCCGCATCGGTGACGGGTTCGGGAGACCAGAACCGCTCCGCGACGGCTGCCAGACGCGGCCAGAGCTTTGCGTCCAGATTTTCCGCCGTTGCCAGCTCCTCCCACATAGCCGCTTCGCCGCCCAGGATGTTCTTCTTTTCTTCGGGCGTAAGCTCAGGCGGCACCGTTTTGCCCTGTTGCTCTAGACGCCGCTTCCTTTGTTCAGGAAGCTTCATCGGATCCACCGCATAAACATCCGCGGCGGGCTGCAAGAAGTTTAGGTAGTAGCCGGCGGAAAGAATACCCTGGTATCCCTCGCGCGCGGCCTGCCAGAGCGATTCCTGCCCGCGCCAGGATTGAATGACGATGGTCTTCGGAAGATTGGGTTGCAATACCTCGTCCCAACCCTCCATCCGCTTGCCGTGCTTCGTCAGGATCTTGAGCAGGCGCTGATTGAAATAGACTTGAAGGGCTTTGGGATCGGCAATGTTGTGCTTTCGCATGAAAGCTTGAATCTGCGGATTGCTGTTCCATTGCCGCGGATTGACTTCATCTCCTCCGATATGAAAGTACTGATCGGGGAAGAGCTTCGTCATCTCGCCGATGAAGCCGTCCAGAAAGCGGTAGGTCGATTCCTTCGTCGGGTCTATCAGATCGTAGAGAATGCCATACCCTGGGCCGATCTCGAATGAACCGCTGCGGCTGCCGAGCTTCGGATAACCGGGCAACCAGCTCGTGGCGTGTCCCGGTATGTCGAACTCCGGCACGATTCGTACGCCGCGATCGCGCGCATAAGCGACGATGTCCCGAATGTCGGTTTGCGTGTAGTAAAGTCCATCCGAACCGTATTGCTGCAGACGCGGATACTTCTTGCTCTCAACGCGAAAGCCCTGATCGTCGGAAAGATGCCAGTGAAGGACGTTGAGCTTGACGGCGGCGAGCCCATCGATGGTTCGCTTGATTTCGGCGGCGGGGATGAAATGACGCGAAACATCCAGCGATAGCCCGCGCCAGGGGAAGCGCGGCTCATCGCGTATAACCACCGCGGGAACCGAAAATCCGGCAGAAACGGGGCTCGCGCCCGCCGCGCTGACGTTCTGCTGAACCAGCTGTAAGAAGGTTTCAATGCCGCGCAAGGCGCCCAGCGGAGCATCGGCCGACAGACGGATGCGCCCGTTGGAAATCTCGAGCGAATAGCGTTCCTCGTCGCCCAGGCGCTGGGGTGCTTTGTGGTCCCGCTGCTCGACAACAATGCTGAGCGTCGCGCCCGCCGACATAACGTGCGGAAGGATCGTCATACCCGTCTGCCGGGACAGCCGCTCGAACGTGCGCTGAACGGCGCCTTTGATACGCGCATCCGAAGCGCCCGCGCCCGCCGTCGAGATCGTGAAGTTAGTGTCGATGGGTACAACGCCCGGTTGCACAGAGATGCTGGCCGGCCAGGGCATAAGCGGTGGAAGGAGCGTACCGGACGTTTGCGCCACGAGCCCGGGAACACTGGCGCAAACTGCGGCTAAAAGGCAGGCCGATACGAACGGATGCAACTTGGCAGAGAGTTTTTTCAAACCTTCTAGAATATCGTGGTGCTCGTCACCTTCGCTTCAAAGTAAGGTACCAAACATTTCCATCGGGCTACGGTCTGCTAGGCATGGCCGATAACTAAAAGAAAATGCCCATTCCGCCGAATGAGCATTTTCTCTCCTGTTATCAGGCCCCTGGCGAACCAGAGGTTACGTTTGATGGGAGAATCAGATCCGACGGTATCGCAACCGTCAAAACCTGTTTGTGATTGGAGTGTAGGGCGAGCGTGGGGTGAAGTCAAGGGCATTTTTCCGCTATCCGATTACTCGTTGTAACTGCCACTGTACAAACCATTTACAGGGAGAGATGTTTTCTTCGAGCTTCTGCAAGACACCTGAATTGGCTGCGGAAAAGCTGTGAATTGCCCAGCTAAATGTCAGTTTTTCTTGAACTTACAGACTTGTATGCGATTAGTCTCCAGTGAGGTGCAAAGTCGTCATCGCTTCGTCTGCTTCGAGCGTTCCGTATCGTCTTCGGTAAATTCTCATGCCCGCGTAGATGAGTCCTGCTAACAGGCAAATGGCCGACAGAAGGATGCTCAAATACAGGATATTCAGGAGCAATTGGTAGAGCGGCTTAATAGGGCTGGGAGGCGGCGTCTCGTTCCACGTAATCTTAGCTTCGTACTGCACCCGGCTCAACAGTGTATCTGCCTGCTCCTCGGTGGCCGCCCCGAACACAATCGCCACTAGCACGTCGGAGCGCTTCACGTGCGTGTTCGGCAGCAGCTTGAACTCCACCGTGTGCAGGCGCGCCATTTCCGGCGTCGGATAGTAGAAAATTGCCAAACGCACCGGGGAGGCGCCTTTGCCGACCCGATATTCGGCTACCTGGGCCTCCGCGCCTGAATCGAATCCTGGCTTTGCGGCAGCCAGTTCGGGCGCGAAAGCATTCAGCGAGGCGGGGCCGAGGACGTACCGGGCTGAATCCGGGATTAAACCCTGGCGGGGTAGAAATGTGAGGATGGCCGGGAGCGAGGTGTCGCGTTTATCCGGCAGGCCGCTCAGGATCGAATTCACTCGCGGCTTGTCCGGGACAGTGCCGTCAATCGCAACAACATAATTATCGTCGGCGATTACGGTGCGCCGGCCGTCCTGCGTACAAAACGAAGCCAGATCACACGGGCGGCCCTTTGCGGAACGAAGCCACTCCCAGGCGGCAAGAGCTCCCGTGAGGTCCTTCATCTGGTAAGTGGTGACCGTGAGATCGCCCTGCCGGCTGGTTTGAGTGTGCACCAGCCCATACTCGCGCCAGAGAGCATTGTCGTCCGCGAACGACGCCACCGCCGTCAGCAGGACAGCGGCGAGGATCAGACCGTAGCGCCGTGGCACTTCTTGTACTTCTTTCCGCTGCCGCATGGGCAGAGCTCGTTCCGGCCAACTCTCACGGCCTTGTTGGCGTGAGCCGCTTGATTGCCGTTTCCGTTAGCGCCCGTGAACTGCAACTCGGCCAGCTCCTTGTCTTTCTTGCGGTGGATATTCCGCGTTAAGTCCAGAACCGATTGCTGGGCCTCGCGCTGCTGCGCTTCCAGCTGGGCAGGCGAAATTTCGGGCTCAACCGGTTCGCCGCCTTCCTCATCTTCCTCTTCCAGTTCCGGATAAGGCAGCGGCACGTTTCCGGTCTCGATACGCATGAAGTACAGGTACTTGATGGTTTCGTCTTCGATGCGGTCCATCATGTCCTGGAACATGGTGAAGGATTCCTTCTTGTACTCGATGAGGGGGTCCTTCTGGCCATACCCGCGCAGCCCGATGCCCTCCTTGAGGTGGTCCATCGAAAGCAGGTGGTCTTTCCACTGATTGTCGACGACATTGAGCATGATGATGCGCTCGGCTTGGCGCAGATTGTCCGGGCCGATCATCCGCTCCTTTTCGTCGTAGCGCTCGACCAGAAGATCCTTGACCTTTTGCTCGACCTCCCGGCGATTCCTGCCGCTCAGTTCATCGATATTGATTTTCGCCCCGAACTGATTGAGCACGGCGGTTTGAAGGCCGCCCAGATCGTACTGGTCGTAGCGCGCGTTCTCGGGACAGAACTGATCGATAAAGCTGCCCACGATTCCGATGACAATATCCTGGATCCGCTCCTTCTGGTTCTCGCCTTCGAGCAATTGGCGGCGCATCGAATAGACGGCTTGCCGCTGCTTGTTCATAACGTCGTCGTATTCGAGCACGTGCTTACGGGAGGCGAAATGCTGGGCTTCCACGGCCTTTTGAGCGGCCGCGATGCGCTTGCTGATGAGGCGCGATTCAATCGGCACGTCCTCTTCCATGCCGAGGCGGAGCATCAGGTTCTGCATTCGCTCGCCCCCGAAGATGCGGAGCAAATCATCCTGCAGCGATAGATAAAATCGCGAGCTGCCTGGATCGCCCTGGCGGCCGGCCCGGCCACGCAACTGATTATCGATGCGCCGCGATTCGTGCCGTTCGGTCCCGAGGATGTGAAGACCCCCGAGGGCAATCACTTCGTCGTGTTCCTTTTGGATATCCCGGGTAATCTGCTCCTTAATTTGATCGAGCTCACCGGGAGGAAGGAGCTCCGGCGTTTTGCCAAGCTTTTTCAAACGTTCCTCGAGCAGAGAGTCCGCATTGCCGCCTAGCAGAATGTCAGTGCCGCGACCGGCCATGTTGGTGGAGACGGTAACGGCGCCCTTGCGGCCTGCCTGCGCCACGATGTGCGCTTCGCGCTCATGATTCTTGGCATTCAGGACCTCGTGCCTGACGCCCATCTTCTTTAGGACATTTGATAAGCGCTCGGATTTTTCAACCGAAATCGTTCCGACCAGAACGGGCTGGCCCTTGTCATGAAGGGCCTTGATTTCTTTGCCGGCGTTCCGGAACTTTTCGTCCTCGGTGCGATAGACGACGTCAGGATTCTCAAGGCGGATCAGCGGCCTGTTGGTCGGAATGACCGTAACTTCAAGGTTGTAGATCTTGCTGAACTCTGCCGCTTCCGTATCGGCCGTACCGGTCATCCCGGCCAGCTTCTTATACATGCGGAAGTAGTTCTGGAAGGTGATGCTGGCGAGGGTTTGCGTTTCCCGCTCAATCTTGACGTTTTCCTTCGCCTCCACGGCCTGGTGGAGACCGTCACTCCAGCGGCGGCCGGGCATGAGACGTCCCGTGAATTCGTCGACGATAACGACTTGCCCTTCCTGCACAACGTAATCGCGGTCGCGCTGATACAGGATGTGCGCGCGCAACGCTTGTTGCACGTGGTGGTTCATCTCGATGTTGGCCGGGTCATAAAGATTTCCCGTGTTGAGCAACTTCTCGACCTTGAGAACGCCTTCTTCGGTCAGCGCCACGGTGCGATGCTTCTCATCGACCGTAAAATCGCCCGTTGTGTAGGACTGCCCGGGCTCCTTGCCCTCGATCACCTCGCCGCGCTCCAGGTAAGGAATGATGCGGTTAACGCGGTAATACTTGTCTGTCGATTCCTCGCTCGGTCCGGCAATGATGAGAGGCGTTCGGGCTTCGTCGATCAGAATGGAATCGACTTCGTCAACAATGGCGAAGTTGAAGTCGCGCTGAACATAATCCTCCAGCCGGAATTTCATATTGTCGCGGAGATAATCGAAGCCGAATTCGTTGTTCGTTCCGTAGGTGATATCGGCGTTGTAGGCTTGCCGCCGCTCCTGATCGTCCAAATCGTGAACGATGGTGCCGACGTTCAGGCCGAGAAAGCGGTGAATGCGTCCCATCCATTCGGAATCGCGGCGCGCCAGGTAATCGTTAACGGTGACGATGTGAACGCCTTTGCCGGCCAGCGCGTTCAAGTAGCTGGGCAGGGTGGCGACGAGCGTCTTCCCTTCTCCGGTCTTCATTTCGGCGATGCGGCCGCGATGGAGGACGACCCCGCCGATGAGCTGGACATCGAAATGGCGCATATTCAGGACGCGCCGCCCGGCTTCCCGGCAGACGGCAAACGCTTCGATAAGAATGTCGTCGAGCGCCGCGCCATTCGCCAACCGCTGCTTGAATTCCTGCGTCTTCGCCCCAAGCTCCGCGTCAGGAAGCGGTTTGAGCTGCGGTTCGAGATTGTTGATAGCCGCCACGAGGGGACGAATCGCCTTGATCTCACGGTCGTGTTTAGTGCCAAAAACCTTGGCGAGCGCGCCTTCGAGCATATTTATACTTGTACTTTTAGTGTAGCTGGGGCGAAGCCGTTATCGGGAAAACTTCTTCCCTAGGGCTTGCGAAATAACTCGCGAACCACAACCGGAAAGCCGAGCGTCGATTCAAACACCGTATCTTCGGTCGCGATCAAGACATCGTTCCGGTTCAATCGCCGGGCGGCAACTGGATTCAGGTAAACGTGCATCGTCCGGGCCTTCTCGTACACCACCCAGACCTCCTGCACTCCGAAATTTAGGTATTGAATGCGCTTGCGTTCAATATCATCCGGCGTATTGCTCGCTGAAACGACTTCGACCACTAAATGCGCGGGCTCGCGCGACATGCCTTCGGAAACTTCCTCCTGATAGGGCATGACGGCCAGATCCGCCCCCCGAACCGTGGGCTTGGGATCTCCCGCCATGATGAAGCCAAGCTCGCCAGGAAGAATGTCCCATTGATTCTCGGGAAGATGCCTCGTCAGGTAGCGATAGATCTTGTCGATTCGGCGTGCGTGAGGTTTGCCAGCGGGAGACAAGCGTACCAGTTCTCCTTCGTCCAGCTCGTAATGCGTTCCATCCTCTTCGTGCTCCGGGAGCGCCAGGAACTCTTCCAAAGTGAGGAGAGCAGGTGCACTCGTCGCCATGCCTTATTTTACTGTGGAAATTGACCCCGTCTTAGCGTCAGGCACCAGGAGATTTGCGCAAGCGTGACTTGGACGGAACAGGCAGCTAAGTAGCTGCTAGACGCTACACCGGACTACCTGTCGGCACGATCCCTGCGTTTTCGACCATCAGAATCACCGTCCGGCACTCGGCACGCGTTCGATGCATCACTCCTTTTGGAACAACAAATCCCTGTCGAGGCGCAAGCTCCACAGTGCGGTCTTGGAGGTCAATCAACAATCGGCCATCTACAACGTAAAAAAACTCGTCGTCCTGCTCGTGATGGTGCCAGTGATACTCGCCCTGAACGACTCCGAGACGGACCACCGAGTCATTTACCTTGCATAAAGTCTGGTTGTACCAGGTAAACTCGCACGCATCGGCGAGCGCCTGTTCGTCGATGACCTCCAATGCCTTGTGCAGGATGTTCAAGCGTGTCTCGTAAGGAAAAGTCGGGGCTGCCGCCATACATTGAGGTCTCCCATCACCCAGGCTACAGCTTGTTCGGTTCAAGCAAGCGCCAAACGAACGAACTTCTCTGACGGCCGACTCACCTACGCAGCCGGCCAACTTCCGGCTTGCCCGCGAACGGATCGTGTGTGGCACCGTCTCCGGTCGTGAGCGACTGCGACTCTGCCCTAAGCCTTCGCCGCTCCCTCCGGGCCCACTGGTACACCAGGTCCCTCTCAGCGTCTGACAACCTCGCTTGCCGATGAAGCAAGGCGTACTGAGCCAAGGGCATTTCGCCGTTCTTGACAGCCGACGCTATATCTGCCAAGAGCTTCTGCCGTTTCTGCAATGTGTATTGTTGCCAGTCGGACAAGTTCATGTGATCGCGTCCATACCGCACATCTCTTTCCACCAACCAGGACACCGGGGCGACATAGCTATACCAGGGCCAAACTGTTTGACTCGAGTGGCAATCCATACACGAGCGCCTAAAAATCCCCGTGATTTCCGTTGGAAGCTTCGGATTATCGATGGAAGCCTTATGACCCCGCAACTGTTTTGGCGCACCAAATGGATGAACGGCGACCGAGCACACCGCCAGCAGGGTGGCAAGAGCTATGATGGGCACCGAACGGTGCCGTAAGAAGAGCCGCACATCTGTATTACTGCGTTCACGGTTGTTTTATTCCCCGCTTGTGGGGCAGGAGCGATGGCCGGAAATGCGCCGCGAGCTGTTCTCGGCGTTCGAACGGTGACGATTCGACTCTGCCACCAGAGACGCGCAAAATGCGACGTAACGTGTTGCCCTGGCGCGGTTCAAATAGGAGGTAGAGCGTTCTAATAATTCGCGTAGAAAGGAGAAAACTTTCGTGAATCAACAATCAAAAACGATGAAGGCGGTGGTGATCGACGAGTTCGGGGGGATCGAAAAGATGAAGGTGCGGGACTTGCCCATTCCCCAGGTGGACCCCGACGAGATTTTGGTTAACGTCGAAACGGCGGGCGTGGGCGCATGGGATCCGTTTGAGCGTGAAGGCGGATTCGCCAGAGAGTTCGGTGTCAAACCGCAGTTTCCTTATGTATTGGGTTCCGACGGGGCGGGCACGGTGGAATCGGTGGGGAAGGAGGTACACGGATTGAAAAAAGGAGACCGTGTCTACGGGATTAATTTGATGAATCCCAAGGGTGGATTTTATGCGCAGTATGCGACCGTCAAAGCGGAGCACGCCGCCACCGTACCGAAGAAGCTTTCGATTCAGCAGGCGGGCGTGATGGCGGTCGACGCCGTCACGGCGCTCCAAGGGTTGGATGATACGCTTCATCTAAAATCAGGCGAGACGGTCATGATCTTTGGCGCGAGCGGTGGGATCGGCCATATGGCGGTTCAGTTGGCTAAACGAATGGGCGCAAAAGTCATGGCGGTAGCCTCCGGCGAAGACGGCGTGCAGCTGACGAAAAAACTGGGCGCCGACGTCGCCGTCGACGGGCATAAGGACGATATCCTCGCGGCAGCTCGCGCGTTCGTTCCCGAAGGGGTGGACGCGGCGCTCGTGACCGCGGGCGGTCCCGAAGTCGACCAGGCGCTGAACGCATTACGTGAGGGCGGCCGCGTAGCGTTTCCGAACGGCGTCGAGCCCGCGCCGAAAGCCCCCAAGAATATAAAAGCACAAAGCTACAACGGACAACCCAATCGTCAGGTCTTCAAAAAGATCAATCATTTGATCGACGCCGGCCCCTTTGAAGTCCACATCGCGCGGACCTTTACGCTTGAACGGGCCGCCGACGCTCAGCGCAGCCTCAACGAACACTATCTCGGCAAACTCGCGCTTCAGCCGACGGCGTGAGGCGTGGGAGCGGGCGGAAGACGAGCGTCACTGGTCCTACGCTGCCTCCTCACTGATCATATTGAGGGTCAGTGCACCATCGGCGGAGCCAGCGTCCCATCGGACCATGTGCCAACCGGGACCATCAGAATAGTCACCCGTTCTTCTGGATCATCTGTCGCCAGAACCGGCGAGCCCGGCAGATCGGCTCCCCAGCTTTTCGCCGCGTCGCCCGCAATGAAAAACATCAGATGCGGATGCCAGCTCATGCCTTGATCGCTCAAGTACTGGTGCTTCGACATCATGTAGCACATCGCACCCGGCTCCAGCACAGGCAGTTCCTTCTTATCCAGTGCCAATGCGGTCGCCTGGACGATCTCGGTCTTCGACTTTCTCGCCAGCACAAGTTTCGTCTTCATCAGATAGATGGGCGCAAAGCTTCTTGCGGACGGCGGATTAAAGCAAATGGCACCGCGAATTTTGGGATTCCAGAATTCCGGGTGATCGGTGGTGGCGCCCCATGATCGTTCCACTATACAGAGAAAACCATTCCTGCCTTTCACTGCGGTCCTGTATCCCGTGCGGCCCAGCACCATCACTTCGGCTCCGTCCGAAATGGAAGCTGGAGCAGCACTGCGCGCCAGCGCGATTTCAGACTTCTCGTCGGGCATCAGATACTGACCGAGGGGAGCCATGGCGGGATAGGGAGCCTTCTGCGCCTGCGCTCGCGCCTGAGAAGTTGCGCCGGGTATGACAACCAGAAGAAGGAATGCTAAAGCGATGAGACTATTGTTCCTCATGGCTGTCCAGTATACGCATATTCTGTGCCGGGTTTCGGAACGCTGATCTCAGAATCGTGCCGAAATTGACGGGCATTTCGGGTTGTTGCAGCACTCCGGCGGATTGTCGGCCACCAGGAACCTAGGAAGCGATTGTTATCCCTGTCCTCGGATGAAAGTGTCACTCTGTCCCGAGCCACACACAAGCAATGGCCTCCCGCAAAGCCGTTCGAGAATGGAAACCGGGGCGTTTTCAACATCGGCGAGCGACTCGCGGCGAATAAGAAAGGTCTGTTCGAGCGCGTGTTGACCCGATTGAACGGAATGCGGCACCACGTCCGTGAAGGTCAGCCATGTGGAGCCGGGTGGGAAATCGAAGCGGTATTTCGAGCAGTTCTTCTGGAAATCTTCGTTGCGCTTCAGGTATTCGTGGAAGCGGAGCATGAACCGGTCATAGGCCGACCGCGGCACGACAGGCAAGCCGATGCCGTGCAGCACGCGCGCAGAATGGTTCAGGAAACGGCCGGCGGCGGATGATGCGCTATCTGCGATCTGGCTAAGGCCGGCGTCTTGCGCGTAGCGTTCGGCGATCACACGAAAGGGATCGGTGGTGATCCAGTTCCGGGTTTTCGAAGTGTGAATGTTCGTGAACACGCGCAGGATTAGACTGCCCTCGGTGGGCCGGGATGGGAAAGCATCGGTATGGATCAGGTCATTGCGCTTGTTCAGAGGAAGATCGCGCCCTTCTTCTTCGAGCGGACGAAAACTGGCGTAATCGAGCTTCCAACCGGCCGCGTAATCCGGCAGCAGCTCGCTGGTGAATTGCACGACGGTTTGCGAGTAGTGGCGCAAAATCCCGCGCAGCCCGTCGAGTTCGGCGGGAGATGCTTCGGCGCCAGTAACGCGATCGCTCGCGGGGCGATACGCCACGTTTTTGTGGATGGCACCCCCCGAAAAGCTCAGGTTGCGCAGAAATTGTTTGGATTCCTCCGGAAATGCAAACGGAGTAACTGGGAAAAAGAGGACGTTGCCCGCTTCGAGTTCAGGCCGGTAGTCTACCGACTGCGGCGGCGGCCAGCGGTCGATTGTGACAAAGTTCATGTAAATAGGGTAACGGCACTGTCGTTAAAACCATCACAGCGGGATCTTTAATAGGTATATTCGGCCGCCTTGCTCTCCCGATGCTTCACCATCGGTTTCAATATGTCGTCGAGAAGAGCCGGCGCGTGCTCCTGGCGAACAAGATGCGGATACTTCTCGCCGCCATGGTAGTCGATCTTGATCACCTTGAAGAAACCGGTGTTTTCCACAATCACCTCCAGAGGCTGCCCGGCGTTCTTTGTATCCTTAATGGCCTGGTGCAACAGTTCGCTGGTTGCGGCGCGGCCCCCGATGGCGACAATCTTCATGCCAGGCCCGAGCCCGGCCGTATAGCCGGGTGAATCGACCAGAACATCGGAAATCACGTTATCGCCGCCTACGTTTATCCCGAGCGAATACCAGGCATTCACGCCGCGATCGCGCGTTTCTTCGGCGCGCACAAAATCGTTTTCCTGATCCGTATATTCGAGCTTGTATCCACCGCTTGCAATCCCTCCGAGCGGCGCACCCGGCGATTTCGATGTGAGGCGCTCCTTCAAAAAGCCCGCCCAATCGTACGGCTGTATCGCATTCAGATTATTGGTGACGTCTTCGAACGTGTAGGCCACCACTTCGGGCGGCGTGTTGCCGCCGAGGCCGAGAAAACGCGCGCAGAAATCGTTGAGCGACTTCTTGCCATGAGACAGTTTGCGGATCGTAGTATCTGCCTCAAGCCAGATCAGTTCTCCCTCCGGATAGTAATCGACGGAGCGGCGCCAGTTGTCCCACTGTTCATTAGCGCCGTATAGAATCTGAGCCGCCGTTGCGGTGTCCTGCAGGTCGCGCCAGGTGCGGCCCGGGCGATGATCCATCTGCGCGGCGGAAGCGGCCAGGTAGGCGCGATACTGCTCGGCGGTCCAGATCCCGCTGCGCGCGGCGAGCACGTCTCCCAGGTACTGAGTAAGACCTTCATAAACCCAGAGAAGCTCGCCCTTCATCGGCTGCTGATAATTCGATGTGACCAGACCCGCGGGCCGGCGGTACTTTCCGTTCCAGGAATGGGTGAACTCATGCGGCAGCAGGTCGCCGGCAAGCAGTTTCAGATCGTCGTCAAGGAACATTCGGGCTTCCACCCGATCGTCGCTCGATTGGTGATGCTCAAGCCCGAAATGCGCCACGCTGTCGCTCAGCGTGAGCAGAAAATGATAGCTCTTGTAGTGTCGCGAAGCATAAAGCGCTCCCGTCTCCCTCACCAGATTGCCGAACGCCTCGACCTCTCCCTGGCCGACGTTCAGATCTTCCGGACCATCGGCAGCCATGTCCAGGTAATGCCTTGGCGCGACCTCGGGCGCGAGCGGAATTTCCTTGAAGAACCGGCCGGCGAGCACGGGCGAGTCGATCAGCGTGTCGAGCGGCACGGCCTGAAAACGCGTGGTGTTGCCGGTGCTGGCTGACGGGATCAGCGCGGTACCCAGTTTCCAGCCCTCGGGCAGCTTGATGGAAGGCTCGAAGGTCACCTGTGACGCAGCGCTTCCCGAAGGATAGAGGACGACCTCATTCCAGCTCACAAGGCAGAGACTGGCGCTAGTGGATGCGCCGGCGGAAAAGCCGCTGGGGGCGGCCGTAGCGAGAAAATCGGCTTTGACCTCGAGCGTATCCACGCCTGCGGGAACATTCAGGTGAAAGGCGAACATGTTGGTGTCATCGCGCTGCCATGCGAGAGCCTTTCCATTTGCGCCGAACGTTAGGCCGGCGAAATTATCGATAGGGCCGGTGGGGCCATGTTCGCCGGGAATCCATTGCGGATACACCAGCGTCAGCGGACCGGGTGCAACGGGAATGGAAAGTTGAGCGTGCAGAATCTTGCGAGGCGCATCTGTAATATCGAGCGACAGAGCGATTGGCCGGTTGTTTTGAGCGGCCGCGAAAAGCGCCAACACGAGCCCCATGGAAAGGCGAGCGGATAGAGAGGTTCGATCGGACAAGTACCATAATAGGGCGGGAAACGATGCTCGCGGCCGGGTAATGTCTCAGTTTCGTTTTTGGGCCGCGTCGTTACCGTGGCGTTTCAAAGCTGCTTGTGGAGGTTGGCGACGCTTGCGCGATGTATCTAGGCGAGAACCTGGTTAATCTGCCGTGCAGACGGATACAGGTCGATCGCCAGTTTGGCTAAATGACCAGAGCGCCGAAAAGCTACGTCCTAGGCTCGCCACCACGAGGCAGGCCAACATAGAGCAGCACAAAACAGGGGGCAGTATCTGAGTTTGAAGACACAAGGAGTGAAGCATGAGCAAGCCAGATCGTAGCTGCGTTATGCGTCTTGCCGAGGGTCAAGCGCGTATCCCCGGCCCCGCGGGCGAGCGCGCCATTATGGTCCTGCGGCGTGGCCCTCTTGATGTAGCCCTTTCCCTCCCTCAGCGCCCGAGCCAACAGACGCCGCACGCACAGGACGAGCTTTACTTTATTATTCGCGGGCGAGGATTCCTCCTTCACGACAGCAAGCGGGACCCGTTCGAGTCAGGCGACATACTGTTCGTGGCCGCGGGGACCGAGCATCAATTTGAGGAGATTTCCGACGATTTGGCCCTGTGGCGGGTCTTTTACGGACCTCATGGCGGCGAAGTCCCGGTATAGAGGGGTGCGCTGGCCGAGAAAGCCAAAGTGAAACACTACCCGCGGCCGAGAGCGCCCTCGGTCACGCTATAATACTAGCGGAGTTCCCATCGCTTGAACCTGCGCGGATTCGTGCGTCTTTTCACGCACATACAGTTGCTTCCAGTCCTTGAAAACGGCGAGGAGACCACGCTCATCGGTGGTCAAGCCGTCATGGAGGGCGTTATGATGCGGTCTCCGCGCAGCTATTGCGTGGCGGTCCGCAAACCCGACGGAGAAATCGTCACCGAGGAAAAACCGCTGGCCCGGTTGTCGGAAAAATATCCGATCTTCAAGCTTCCCCTGGTGCGCGGCCTGGGAACACTAGGCGGCGCGATGTGGCTGGGGATGAAGGCGCTGAAGTTTTCGGCCGATTGTGCGCTGGAGCAGGCTTCCGGACGCAGCAAAAAAGCCGGAGAGCAAGAAAGCAAGAAAAAGGACGCTGGCACGGGAGCCATGGTGCTGCAGATTGTCTTCTCTCTCGTGTTCATGATTGCCTTGTACAAGTTTGTTCCGCTGTACCTCGCCACTTTGCTCGGCAAGCATTTCCATGCCTTCAGTGGGCGTCTCACCATTAACCTGGTCGACGGAACGTTGCGAATCGCGATATTCCTCGGGTTCATGTACTTGCTGTCGCGCATGAAAGAGATGCACCGGGTCTTCGAGTATCACGGCGCGGAGCATCGGGTGGTGTTCAATTTCGAGTCAGGCCAGCCGGTGAACGTCGAGAATGCACAGCGCTTCGTGACCTGGCATCCGCGCTGCGGCACGAGCTTTCTGATGGTGGTGTTGATCGTGGCGCTTGTCTGCTATGCTTTCCTGCCCTTCGATTCCTTCTGGGCGAAATTTGCCGCCCGCATCGCACTACTTCCATTCATCGTGGGTATCAGTTATGAAGTAATCCGGTTCGCGGCGCAGCGCCGGAGCGGTCTTTTGTCCGTCCTGACCAAGCCCGGGCTGTGGCTGCAACGTGTAACTACGCAGCCGCCATCGAATGACCAGACGGAAGTCGCGATTCACGCTCTGCAGCGAGCCATGCAGATGGAAGAAGCGCAGGGCGGCGTGCCCGTCATCGCTTGACACTACACCAACCCCGGACGGCAACCATGCAATATATCGATCGATTGAACGAAGCAGAAGCGCGCTACAGCGATCTTACCGACCGCATGGCCGATCCGGCGGTAATCAACGACCCCGAGCAATACCGCAAGACGGCGAAATCCCAAAGTGAACTGACGGAGCTGGTGACGAGGTATCGGGAATGGAAGAAGGCGGAGCAGGAGCTGCGGGACGCCCGAGCGATGCTGGCCGAAACCGACCCGGAGCTGCAGCAAATGGCGGAACTCGAAGTGGTGCGGTTGGAGCCGCGGGTGGCCGCGATTGAGCAGGAACTACAGTTGTTGCTGCTGCCCAAGGATCCAAACGACGAAAAGAACGTCATTCTGGAAATACGCAAGGGCGCGGGCGGCGATGAGGCTTCGCTCTTCGCGGCTGAAGTATTCCGGATGTACAGCCGCTACGCCGAAGAACAAGGGTGGAAAGTCGAAGTTACTTCGTTAAGCGAATCGTCCGTAGGCGGCCTGAGCGAAGTAATCGCCATGGTGAGCGGGAAAAAAGTATACAGCCGCTTGAAATATGAGAGCGGAGTACACCGGGTACAGCGCGTCCCGGCCACGGAGACGCAGGGCCGCGTCCATACTTCCACAATCACGGTGGTGGTGATGCCGGAAGCGGACGAAGTGGACGTGCAGATCGATCCCAAGGACATTCGAATCGATACCTTCTGTTCGTCGGGCCCCGGAGGACAATCCGTGAACACTACGTATTCCGCCGTGCGCGTGACGCATCTTCCAACGAATACGGTTGTCTCCTGCCAGGACGAGAAATCGCAGATCAAGAATCGTTCCAAGGCGATGCAGGTGCTGCGTTCGCGGCTCTATCAAATGGAGTTGGAGAAGCAGCTCGCGCAAATCGGAGCCGAACGCAAGAGCATGGTGGGCACTGGCGATCGCAGCGAGAAAATCAGGACGTACAATTTCCCCCAGAATCGCGTCACGGATCACCGCATCGGATTGACGCTCCATCAGCTCGATCTCGTGATGGATGGCCGGCTTCAGCCGATCATCGACGCGCTGACGAGTTATTACCAATCGGAGCGTCTCCGGGACCAGGGCCAAGCGGCCTGACGCTACGCCTGTAAATGATAAGAACGGTCGCCCTCCGGCGATCTGATTCGTGACGCTTCAAACCGCCCTGCTCCAGGGCACTCAAATCCTCGATAAAGCCGCGATTCCCGTCCCGCGCCTTACCGCCGAAGTTCTCTTGTGCCACGCGGTGCGCTGCGAGCGGGCGTATCTCTACGCGCATGGCGACGACGAACTGACACAGATGGCCTGGATCCACTATGGCCGTTATCTGAACGAGCGGCTCAAAGGAAAACCCACCCAGTACATCACCCATAAACAGGAATTCTACGGACGCGAATTTTACGTGAACCACGAAGTGCTGATTCCCCGCCCCGAGACCGAGCATGTGGTGGAAGCCGCGCTTGCATTCTTGACGCGCAAACCGGATTCGCGCGTACTCGATGTGGGAACCGGATCGGGCGCCATTGCCATCAGTGTGGCCCTGGAAAGCGGAAGACTGGTGGTCGCTTCCGATATTTCGCCTGGCGCGCTTGCGATTGCCGAGCGCAACCGGCGAAAACACGCGGCGCGGGTGGCATTCTTTGCCGCGGATTTGTTGGACGCCGTAAAGCCTGGAGGAATCGACCTGTTGCTGTCGAACCCGCCGTACGTGCCCGGCGCGGATGCCGCCAACATGCAGAGCGAAGTGCGCGATTGGGAACCGCACCTGGCGCTCTTTGCAGGGGACACAGGATTCGAAATTTACCGCCGCTTGATCGCCGGCGCGGCGATTGTCTTGAGACCGGGCGGACGGTTGCTGATGGAGCTGGGTTATCAGTCGCTCGATGGCGTTCGGGCGATGCTGGAACCCGGATGGACCGATATTGAAGTAACCTCGGATTTGGCCGGCTTGCCTCGCGTAATTGGGGCGACTCTCACCGGCTGAGTTTGCATGCAACGCCTCATTTGCCACGTGGATATGGACGCGTTCTTCGTCTCGGTGGAGGAATTGTTCGATTCTTCGCTGAAAGGCAAGGCCGTGGTGGTCGGCGGCAAGGCGGACCAGCGAGGCGTGGTCGCTGCGGCCTCCTACGCCGCGCGCAAATTCGGCATTCACTCGGCGATGCCGCTGCGCACTGCGGCGCGGCTCTGTCCTCAGGCAATTTTCGTCGAGGGGCACCCCGAGCGCTATCGCGACTACTCGACGAAAGTGTTTGCGGTGCTCAACCGTTTTTCTCCCCAAGTGGAAATGGCATCGATTGATGAGGCCTATCTGGACTTGAGCGGAACAAGGCGTCTGCTGGGCCCGCCTCTTCGCGCCGCTCATGCATTACACGATGCGATTGGTGATGAAACGAGTTTGAAATGTTCACTCGGGCTCGCATCCTCGCGCCTGGTCGCCAAGGTGTCATCCGATCAAGCCAAGCCGAACGGCGTACTCTATATCGTTCCGGGGCAAGAGGCTCGTTTTCTGGCTCCACTGCAGGTTCGCAAGATCCCGGGAGTGGGCCGGAAGACCGAGGCAGCTCTCCAGCAAATCGGCATTCATCGCGTGGGCGATCTCGCCAAGCTTGACGAAGGGTTTCTCGCTTCGCGCTTCGGCCGCTGGGGTCTGGCGCTGGCCGGAAAAGCACGCGGAGAGGACGCGGGCGGCTGGTTCGATTCGCCGATCGGCGCCAATGCCGATCCCAAATCCATCAGCCACGAACATACTTTCAGCGAGGACACGGCCGATCGCGACCGGCTGGAAACGACGTTGTTAAAGCTCTCGGAAATGGTCGCCAAGCGGCTGCGCGAGCACAAGCTTTACGCGCGCACGATTCAGTTGAAGCTGCGCTACGAAGATTTCTCCACTATCACGCGGGCTCGTTCACTCGACCACGCCACGCAGTTGGATCGTGAAGTCGCCTCCGCCGTTATCGGGTTGTTCCGGCAGGCGTGGGATGGGCGGGCTCACATCCGCTTGCTGGGCGTTCACGCCGGCTCGATAGAAGAAGCCGAAGGTCAGATGAGCCTGCTCGAGGAATCGCAGACAGCGCGTTTGCGGCATGCATTCCAGTCCGTCGATCACATCCGCAACCGTTTCGGCGAGGCCGCTATCTCGCTTGCGAAGACCTTGAACGCCGGTATCCGCGAGAGAGTGCACGAGAACCCCTTCGATCTTCCGGGGAAAAAACCGGCAGAGAAGCAGAAGCCCCGCGACTGAGCGACAGGAGAGGTTACCGGTATGTTCCGGCTGATCCGGCGACGGGCGACGCCTGGGGCCTCGAAATTTCTACTCCGTCCGAAGCGCTTTCATGGGATCGATAGACGCAGCGCGAGTGGCCGTCCACCGAGTACATGCCCCAACGACCCTGCGGACCTCCCTCCACACAGCAGTCATTTCCATCCCCGATGCGATGCAGGCTGGCGGGATCCACAACCGGGAGCGAGCCGGCGTTATTTCAACTCGATTGTCCCGTGCAGCGGCAAGTTCTGTGACGATCCGCCCGCCATGAACGTATAACTGCCGGGCACAAGTTTCCACGCGTCTTGCGCCTCGTCGTAGACGGACAGATATTTGGGATCGACCGTCAGGCTGATCTCTTTGCTCTCGCCCGCATTCAAGCCAATCTTGCTCCAGCCGACCAACCGCTTGGGAGGCTCGCCCGTACCGCTCGGGAGCGCTGCGTAAAGTTGGGCGATCTCGGCGCCAGCGCGGCCTCCCGTGTTCTTCACGTGGAAGCTCACGGTCGTCTTATCACCCGCCTGCAGTTTCAAATCGGAGTAGCTATAGGTCGTATAGGACAGCCCGAACCCGAATGGAAACAGCACTGCCTTGTGCTCCGCGTCGTACCATTTGTAGCCCACCTTCAGCCCCTCATCGTAATCGACGCTGAATGTCGGCTTGGCTTCTCCGGTTCTCATCACGGCGGCACGGCCCTGCGCGCCCGGGGGCGGCACCGTCAGATGCGGGTGCGGCAGATCGGCTTCACGGCGCGGAAAGGTCATGGGCAGCTTCGCGCTCGGGTTCACGTCGCCAAACAAAATATTCGCCACCGCGTCGGCGCCCTTGCTTCCCGCATACCACGCCTCCACCACGCCGCTCACTTTATCGAGCCATGGCATCGTCACCGCGGTCCCGGTCTCGAGCACCACGATGGTGCGTGAATTCGCCGCAGCCACTCGCTCGATCAGTGCATCCTGATTTTCCGGCAGCGACAGGCTCGGCAGATCCATGCCTTCGCTGGTCCACTGATATGCAAACACGATCGCCACTTCCGCTTTCTTCGCCAGCGCTGCCGCGGTTGCCGGGTCGTCGCCCGAATCAAACTGCACACGTACTCCCGGGGCCTTCGCCTGCACGGCCTTCAAAGGCGAAGTCGGGAACCATACGTGCTCCTGCCATCGGGAGGGCGGCCGACCGGGAGGGTCCACCTGCGCCGATCCCCCGCCCGAGATCATGCCTTCGTTCGCGTGCGGCCCAATGATGGCAACAGATCGCACGTTGCCGCCGTCAAGCGGCAGCACCCCGCTGTTCTTGAGCAACACTGCGCTCTGCTCGGCGATCTTGCGCGACGTCTCAAAGCCGCCTTCCACATCCACCACGCTCTTTTGCACCGGATGATCGATAATCCCGCTCGCAAACTCCGACCGCAGGACGCGCCGGGCATGATCGTCCAGCTCAGATATCGGAATCTGGCCTGCCTGCACCGCCTGTTTGAGCTTTCCGCCGAAAAATTCATCCAGCGGCTCTTCATTGTCCAGTCCCGCCGCCGACGCCTTTCGCGTGCTGTGCGTACCGCCCCAATCGGATACCACGAATCCCTTGAAATTCCAGGCCTTCTTCAGCACATCGGTCAGGAGATATTTGTTCTCGCAAGCGAAGTCGCCATTCACGGCGTTGTAGGAGCACATCACGGCTGCCGGATCTCCGATCTCGATACCGATCTCGAATGCCAGCAGGTCGGTCTCGCGCATGGCCCGTTTGCCGATCACGGCGTCGACTTCGTTGCGGCCGCTTTCCTGATCGTTTATGGCGTAATGCTTGATGTCTCCAATCACATGCTGACCCTGTTCGCATTTGATGCGGTTGCCGACCAGCGTACCGGCCAGGATCGGGTCCTCGCCCTGATATTCGAAGGTTCGCCCATCACGCGGTTCGCGCGTTATGTTCACGCCCCCGCCGAGCGTCATGTTGTATCCTTGCGCGCGCAACTCACGTCCGATCAGCGCTCCGTACTCGCAGGCGGCCTGCGTATCCCAGCTCGCCGCCGCCGCGATGTTCGAGGGAAGCGCCGTCGAGTACCGGCCGTTCTCGCCGCTGCTCCGCACGCCATACGCCGCATCGCTCATCTGGATCATTGGAATGCCGAGCCTCGGCACACCCAGCACGAATCCCGCGCCGCCATTGCCCAGATATGCGTTGGGCCTCGGCTTCCCCCATCCCGGCATGCCGTTACCATGCACGAGTTCCATCTTCTCGTCGAGCGTCAGCTCCTTGAGCACCATTTCAGCCCGCTGGTCGGGCGAAAGGCTTGCGTTCATCCAGGGACGGCTCTGCGGCGATTCGCCGGGCTGATTATGTAGGCGATGTTGGGCTAATGCAGGCACAAAGAGCGCGCAGATTACCAGGGCGGCGAGCACCACGAGACGGTGCATACGCCTGTCCATTCCTAATTCCCTCCTTGCAAGCTGCGTTCATCATCATAGACCAGAGCGATAGTTACCGGAGCTCTCTTGGTTTTCTGCAGACGGAGTCCCGCACTACTCTCGTCTCCAGTGCAAGCCGCCGTCATGGGTAATCCAATCGCCTGCGGACCCAGCTTTCACCTTAATGGAGCCTGCGCCCGGCGCGTCAATTTCTGTGATGGATCCCGTCATCGGCCCGTTCTCATCAGCGACGTTGACGCGAGCCCAGTGGAGTCCGCCATCGCGCGAATGGAAGAGCACCCCCGCCGCGCCGCCCACCCAGATATCGCTTCCGTGCGACGAGAGCGCATAAAACCGAGAGTGATCGTCCACCGAAACGCTGTGCCACGTTTTGCCTTCGTCGTCCGATCTCTGCACGACGCCATCGGGCGACGCGCTGCTATCTCCAGGGGCGTTAAGGCTCCACAAAGCGGATCCGGTCATTGCCTGTCCAGCTACCAATGCCTTGATAGGCTTGCCGGCATTCGGCCACGCTGCCGCTGGGGGCAACACAAGAGCGGGCGATTGGGGTGTTTGCGCGACAAATTGCTGAAGGAGGGGAGCAGCAGTATCGGTCCGCGTTAGCTGCTCGTTCTGATTTGCTTGGGCGCCTGTGGCTGCCTGCGCGCCCGCGATCGCGTCAGGACGAACTGGGGTAGCAGGCGTCGTTTGCGCGACAGCGCTGTTCCGCGCGAGGGAGAATTTTTTTACCACTCGCGACCGGCTCTTCGCCGCCGGTTGCGGTAAGGGCTTCGAAGCTCTGGCGCCGTTCTGAATCGCAGCGAACTGGCGGGGCGCTGTTTGAACAGCTATCGTGGATCGCTGATTAATCTCCGGTCTCGAGGGTGCCTCGCGCTGGCGAAGCGCCACTGGCCTCCAGATCACTATCGTAAGAATCAGGCAAGCCGCCGCCGCTGCCGTCATCCAGCGCCAAGTCCACCATCGAGACTCCGCCAAGCCGTTCTCCACAGCCGTTTCGCTCTCGCCTGCCGCGAATGCCGAGGCCAGAACGGCGCGACACTCGGGGCAATGCGCTAAGTGTGACCATACCGCGGCCTTCTCAGCGCGAGACAATCTGCGCTCCGCGAAGGCAGACAGCAGGTTGGCGTCCGGATGCTCCGTATCCCGCCTGTGTTGAAGCATCAGCCGTGAGCGCACGATTTGGAAAAAATTCTCCATGCTGAAGATTTACCCGGAGAACGGCCCTGTTTGCCTTTCTTGCGCAATGCGATTGCGAACGTCTATCTCTAAATCGCGAACATCCACACCCAGCATTCCTTCCGCCTCGCTTTTGGATAGGCCCGCGCGGCCAAGCTCTCTTAGGATTCGCTTGCGCAAACCGGAAGTAATCTTTTCCAGGCGCCGGCTCACGGAAGATTCGTGCAGGCGCAGCGTGCGGCCGATCTGCGCCAGAGTTTGCCCGTCCAGATAGTAAGCCGCCAGAACAAAGCGATCCTCGGGAGAAAGAGCGTCGAGTGCGGCGTCTGTTGCCCGCAGAAGCGCGTCCGGCCGGGACGAGAGATCGGGAAGTTTCGAACATGTCCCCGTCCCGGCATCTACAGCTTCATCGAAATGAACGAGCCCGCGCCGCAGGCGATAGCGGTTAATATATTCCTGCGCCAGAACCATTCTGAGCCACCCGTCCAGCGAACCTCGCCCCGTGTAGGAGTCCAGCTTCGAGATCCGCCGGCCATCTCCGCCCTGCCTCATGCCGAAAAGATCGGCATAGAGCGAATCCGCCAGCTCGCGCCCGGTGCTCTCTTCTCTCGTTATCGCCGTCGCCCACCTGTATAACTTCTCGCGGTACAGAAGAATGAAGCGTTCCCAGGCGCCTTCATCTCCTGCGGCACAGGCACGCGCCAGGAGCAAATCCTTCCGATGATTTCCGGTTGACGACCCAGCGCCGCTCACGAAAAATCCTGCAAGAATTCCTGAAACTACCGTTCATTGGACGAATGCAACGGACAACAAAGTTGCTCTGAAAACTTCTTTTTCTGGAGGATTCGACATGAGACGCCGCGTGCGCGCCGCCGGGATAGTTCTGTCTCTTTTGGGGCTTGGTGCATTGCTCACTACCGCCCGTTCAGTTGGAAGCCCGGGCAATGATGTGAAGCAGGCGGTGCAGTATACCGTCCTGCCCTCGGTCTCGCAAGGAAACTTAACCGTCTTTCCCGTGATTTCCAGCACTTCATTTAACACCGGCGCCCTGATGACACTCGATGAAGGGGTCCGATCCGGTCAGGTAGTTATCACCGAGGCAGGCTCAACGACTGGTTTGGTGCGCCCTCGCCGTTCCGACGGCGGCGTCTGGACGGAGCGCCCTTTCCCGCCTGAAAGGACTATGGCGCAGGTTAATCAGTTATCACTTATCAACAATTCCGACCGGCCTCTGATACTCCTGGCGGGCGAGATAGTCGTCGGCGGCAAGCAGGATCGCGTAGTAGGCAAAGATCGCATTATTCCCGCGCACAGTGATCCGGTGGCATTGGATGTTTTCTGTGTGGAGCCGCATCGCTGGATGGGAGCATCGGCCCACTTCGGCACGCTCCACTTCTCGATGGCACAGCCGAGCATACGCTTCAAAGCCATGGCGGACCAGAGTCAACAGGAGGTCTGGAACCAGGTAGACAAATCGCGATCCGCATTCGTGGCTGCCGCCCCGCCTGTGGAAGCGCGCGCGATGCAAGCCACTTCATCCTACGCCGGGACGATCGAGAACGGCGCCGCCCAGCGGCAGATCGACTCTATAGCGGTTCCCATTGCACGCTCCTACGAAAAGCTGTTCAGCGAGCTACGCTCCCGTAATGCCGTTGGCGCAGTAGTGGCGGTGAATGGCGAGATCATTTGGGCGGATGTTTTTGCCAGCTCCGAACTTCTGCAGCGCTATTGGCCTAAGCTGCTGCGCTCTTACGCAGCCGAAGCTCTTACGCCGGGCTACTCGCCTGCCATCGCCAAGCTTCCGCCCACGCAGCAAAACGCGCAAGACTTTCTGAGTGTGGCAGGCGCGAAGCACGAGAACATCGAAACGGAACCAGGCGTTTATCGCAATACGGAGATCGCCGGCGACAACTTCGACGCGTTTCTCCTCACGGCGCTCTTGCCTGATACCGGCTTCACCGTTCACATGGCGAAAATGAAACGGTAGATTTGGAGGATGCGGCTTGGGCGCTATCCTCGTCACGAACTCTATTTATCGAGGTAGTACTGCACGGACGTGACCACACGGACGGTCTTCATGAGACTGGCTTCCATGCCGAAATTCCCTTCGTTGCTCTCGCCGACCTGGTCCGCGGGTAAGATCGAAAAAACGCCTTGGTTGGCCTGCCGGATGGATCCCACTTTGCTGCCTGAATCCGACGCGAAGCGGTCCGCGGCCGCGCGCGCGTTCCGTGTGGCTTCCGTAATCATGTCGGGCTTGATGGAGTTCAGTCCGGTGAATTTATAGGTCAGACCTTGACCGGGATTAACTGTCAAAACAATGCCCCTTTGCAGCAATTGGAGCGTTTTCTGCGCCGCCGCGGCCACTTGATCCACCCGCGACGTACGCACCGTGATCCTTTGTTCAACGATATAACGGTGAGGAGCCCGGTTCGGGCCCCCATAGGCGTTGGCCTGAGTATCCACGACAGAAATCACGCCGAGCTCGATTTCAGAGGATCGAATACCCTGCTGATCGAGGAATTGAAGGACCGTTTGTTTATCGGCCTCCGTTTTCGTGTACAGAAGTGCCAGATCGTCTCCGGCTTCCTTATAGCTGAGCGGCCAGATAGCAAGATCGGATTTGACTCTCCGCTCTACCAGCCCCTTGACCGACACATACCGATCGGCGAGCCGCGTGGCTTTAATCTGGGCCCCCATTACCCAGCCGCCAATAATCAGACCCAGCGCGAGTAATAAGCCGAGCACGGCCGATCCGCCAAGACTCGTCTGACTATTGCCATTCATAGCCAGAACAATGTTACTTATCCTCACTCCGGCGACGCAAGTATAGGTCGGGAGCATACATTAATAGGAAATGACGGCTCACAAGAAATCTGCTCAGGCGTCCGCGAACCAGCCGGCCGATCTTCCAATACGGCTTTTCAAGGGCAAGGAGGACTGGGCAGTCTGGCTCAATAAGAATCATCGTCAAAGCCTGGGGCTCTGGCTTCGGTTTGCAAAGAAAGGCGCGGCAATCCAGTCGGTCACGTACAAGGAAGCCCTCGATGTTGCGCTTTGTTACGGCTGGATCGATGGTCAAAAGAGGCCGGAAAATGAACACACTTGGTTGCAGCGATTTGTGCCGCGTTCCGCGAAAAGCTTATGGTCGAAAGTAAACCGCGAAAAGGCGTCCGCTCTGATCGCGAGTGGAGAAATGAAACCTGCGGGATTGGAAGCAATTGAAAACGCAAAAAAGAACGGCCGATGGGAGGCGGCCTACGATTCTCCCAGCGCAGCCGCTGTTCCCAGCGATTTCCAGGCCGCTCTCGATCGCAGTCCAGGAGCCAAGACATTTTTCGAAACTCTGGATAGAGCCAATCGATACGCTGTTCTCTGGCGAATACAGACCGTGAAAAAACCGGAAACGCGTGCTCGCAAGATTGAGCAATTCATTGGAATGCTGGAGCGGAAAGAAAAGATTCACAAGTGAAGCTCTTTGCCGGTGATCTCGATCTGCGAGAGAAAACGCGTTACAGTCACCGTTACATCGTCACTCTGCTCGGCGCCTTCGCAGAACTGTTGCACGCTTTGCAGGATCCCATACAAGACCGCTCTTGGGTCCGAACGATTTTCTGCCACACACGCCAGAAGCCGCTCCTCTCCGAATTCTTCATCGCGTGGATTGCGAGCTTCAGTTACTCCATCAGTGAACAGCACCAATGTTTCACCACCTTCCAGGAGTATCCTCTCTTGGGCAAACACGGCATCCCGAAATGCGCCCAAAATCGGGCCGCCGGCCGCCAGGCGGTGCGTACGATCATTCGCACGCAAAATAGGTAAATTGTGCCCGGCATTCGAATAAACGAATTGCCCGTCCGGGGACAAGACGCCATAAACCATCGTGGCAAAACGTGGGCAGATACCCCGCGCCACCAAAGTACGATTTATTCGCGAAAGAATTGCGGCGGGACTGCCTCCGAATACAAGCTCGGCGGCGAGCATTCCCTGAATCATAGCCGCGAGCAGCGCCGCGGCGGGTCCCTTGCCGGCAATATCTCCAATCGCGATACCCACCTCGCCAGACGGCAAGTCGACAAATTCGAAAAAGTCGCCGCCAATTGCACGGCAAGGTATGGAGTCGCCTGCGGACTTGCTGAAGCTGCTGGCGTGCGAGCTTTGACACATGAGAGCACGTTGCACTTCCGCCGCCGTTCTCAGCTCCTTATCGAGACGTGTTTTTTCGAGGCGTTCCCCTATTCCGATGCTGTCGTAAATGCGCTCATCGCGGATGACATGGCCATCTCGCACGGACAAAAGCAACACGAGCCGGTAGTCCACGGCCCCAGCAGGAGCTCCGAACCATCCAGTCGGAGCGACGACGGTGAGCTTACTTAAGACCGCAACACGGTCTCGATCTATAAGAACGTCCGAGATCTCGATCGACAGATCGGCCACAGTCGAAAACAATGTCTTCCATGTCGCGGCAATGGCATCGCGGCCGCTAACCTCCCCGAAAACGGGACTGACCACAACCGCGTCGCTGGCATAAAACTCGATGACTCGTGAAACATCGCGTGTGGCCGCTGCGTCTGTCAGCCGTTGCACAAGCCTCAACGCTTCTTCGTGCGACATCGAGTTTTTTCCCGATCCAGGGCTACGGTAGCACGACGGGCTTAGAATTCGCTATCTGACGCGACACCATCAGCTCGCACCCCGATCAGCTCAAGCATCCACGGCAGCGCTCTCATACGATCACAGATCTCGAAAATTTTCATATCCCCCTTTCCACGATTGAACTTAGCGCGATTTCCACAGCCTGCCGCGATCCGTTTTTTGCATTCTCCGTGCTACGGTCAGGCAGCTTATGTCCTCTACTGCTCAACTCGCGGCCAATCGCGCCAATGCTCAACTATCCAGCGGCCCAACATCGGAAACCGGTAAAGGCAAATCGTCCTTAAACGCCGTCAAAACCGGCCTCACCGGCCGCACCGTTCTGCTGCCCGGCGACGATGCCGTTCTCTATGAAGCCCACGTTGCCGAATTCATGAAGCGCCTCGCGCCTGCCACGGACGAGGAACGCAGCCTGGTCCAGTCTCTCGCTGATACCGAGTGGCGTCTGCAGCGCATTCCGGCTCTCGAACTGGGCATCTACGCGGTCGGTCGTCTCGAATTCGCCGAGCTCTTCCCGCAGGAAGACGAATCCGTCCGCAAGCAGCTCATCGAAGCCAAAGTTTTCCTCGCCTATCAGCGCCAGCTCAACAATCTGAGCATTCAGGAAGGCCGCCTCCGGCGCCAGCGCGAAAAGGACTCCGCCACGTTGCGCGAGCTCAAAGGTAGACGAAGCGAACGTATGACGAACGCCACCATGAAGTACATCGCGGCCGTTCACGATGGCAATGGTGAGCAGTGGAATCCGCAAGATTTTGGGTTCGAATTTTCACTCGATGAAATCAAAGCCCGCGCCGCAAGATTCGACCCCAAAAAGTTCGCCGGTCATAAACGCCAGGCTGCTTGATAACGTGTGGGCAGGCACCTCGGCCGGGGTGCCCTCTGGGCCCGGGCTATCAGCCCCGCCATCCCGGACTCCCGGATCGGCCTTCCCCGCGCTCTTCAACCCTATAATCTTGTGTGAATGCACCTCACGCGCGCCCGCTGGACCGATCTCTCGTCCCTGCGAAACCGTATTTTCGTCGCGCCGCTTGGCTCCCTTGAGCAGCACGGCCCGCATTTGCCGCTGTTCACCGACTCGTTAATCGTTTCCGATATCGCCAATCGCGTCGAGGAACTCCGATCGGACAAAATCGTCTTGCTGCCGGTGCAATGGCTCGGGCACTCCCCGCACCACCGGCGCTTTGGCTGTGTCAGTCTCGATCTGATTCCCTATATCGAGATGATTCGCGGCATGTGCCGTTCCCTCATCGGGATCGGCGCACGAAAAATCTTTCTCTTGAATGGACATGGCGGCAACGACATTCCCTGCAAAGCCGCGCAGCGCGAACTGAAAAGCGAGTTCGCCGCGATGAACGATCTATATATCGCCTATGCCGCTTACTGGAATCTCGCGGCCGAGCGGTTCGCGGAGGTCCGCTCTTCCTCCGCCGGTGGCATGGGCCATGCCTGTGAAATGGAGACATCGATCTTGCTCGCAAATCACCCCGAGTTCGTCGATATGGACAAGGCGCGTCACGGCGGTCCATCGCCGGAAACCGGTTATCGAACCCTGGACATGCTGAAGACGCCGCCCTTCTCCCTCATTAGCGAGTTCGATGAGATATCGGACAACGGCGTGATTGGGGCGCCGGAGCTTGCCACCGCCGCCAAAGGGGAAGCATTCTTCGATGCCGCTGCGCAAGCTGTCGTCGCCTTTCTGGATGAAATGGAGACCTGGAGTTTTCAGGAGCGCCGCCAAAAACCTCTACACGGCAAGCCGGCATGAGCCGCCGTTGGGTCGTACTCGCGCTCGTCTTTCTTGGAATCCTGATCAGTTATGTGGACCGCGGCAACCTTGGCATTGCCGCCACCGCCATCATGCGCGATTTCCGCATCCCGCCCTCTGGAATGGGGATCCTGCTTTCGGCTTTCTTCTGGACCTACGCCGCCTGCCAGATCCCCGCGGGTTTCATCGTGGATCGCTTCGGCATTCGTAAGGTGTATGGCGCTGCTTTTTTCGTTTGGTCGCTGGCTTCGGCGGCCATGTCGTTGAGCCGCAGCTCGGCCGGCATCCTCGGGCTGCGCATGCTCCTCGGGCTCGCCGAGTCCGTCGGCCCCTTGGCCAGCCTCACCTTCATTCGAGCGAATTTCTCGCGCAGCGAACAGGGCCTTCCCGTTTCCATCTACATCGCCGGGCAGACCATCGGGCCCGCCGTCGGCGCGTTGTTGGGCAGCGTGCTCCTGGCTCGTTATGGCTGGCGCTTCATGTTTGCAGCCACCGGCCTCGGAGCCTTGCTCTGGGTTCCTCTCTGGCTGTTCTTCACTCCGTCGGATAAGTCGCCCCGCTCCGAACCGGCCCCCCCACAACCATCCGCCTGGCCCTGGCATTCGATTCTCACCAACCGGAGTTTCTGGGCCGTGTCCGCTTGCTCGTTCCTCTTCGCCTACTACTGGTATTTTGTTCTGACCTGGATGCCGGCGTACCTCATCCTGGCGCGCCATTTTTCGACCGTCGGCATGGGGCAAGCATTAGCGGCGCCCCTCTTCACGATGGCGATCGTGAATATCGCCGCAGGTTGGCTCTCCGATAAGCTCGTCGCGAAAACCGCCGCCGTATTTCGCATTCGTGTGTGGTTTGCGGTGGTCGGACTCGCCGGCGCAGGATCCATTCTGCTGTTTAATTTTTGGTCCGGCCAGCGTGCCGTGCTGCCCATCCTCTTCTTCTCCATCTGCTCATTCGGAGTGGCGAATTCCAATTTCTGGGCCATCTCTCAACATCTGCCGCCGGTTCATCTCGTCGGGCGCGCCATCGGATACCTCAACACCGTATCTCAAATCGGTGGCATTACCGCCCCGCTGATTACAGGCTGGAGTCTCGGGCCCGAAAAGAATTTCCGCTTGGCAATTCTCCTGGCTGGCCTGAGTCCTCTGCTTTCGTGTATTCTCATGTCCGTCGCCGGCGCATCCGGCCTCGAAAGACTCAAAGCAAGTTTAAGAATGACAGCTCAAGCAAACTAGTCGGCATCCTGTTAGTCTCAATAGAAACAGTTTTGGAGGGTACTCGGGTGCGAAGTTATCTTTTCGTTGGCTTCTTCATTTTGGGCTGTGGCTTAAGCGCCTACGCTCAATTAGCAAATACTACATCCCTGGTCGGAACCGTCACCGACAGTGCGGGAGCGGTGATGGCCGGAGTCTCGATCAGCGCCGTCAATGTCGCCACGCAGGATACCTATAGCGGCATTACGAGCGCTTCGGGCGACTACACCATTGCCTTCGTAAAAGTGGGAACTTACCGCATCATCGCCGAGCACTCAGGTTTTCAAAAAGTGATCAAAGACGGAGTTACCGTTGATTACAATCAAACCGTCCGTACGGATTTCGCTCTCCCTGTCGGTCAGGTATCGCAGAGTGTGGAAGTAAAGGCAACCACTCCGCCTATTTCGACCGACGACGCCAGTGTGAAGGAAGTGGTTGGGCAGCAGGCCATAGCCGATGCTCCTTTGAACGGCCGCGATCCGCTTCAGCTCGCCACCATGGCGCCCGGCGTCCTCCCCGGTCAAAAAGCCGCCAACGGTGTTCCGCCTGGTGAGGATTTCATCGGCGCAGGCACACGCGAAATCCAGAACAGTGTTTCACTCGATGGCATCGCCATCATGAATAATCTGATCACGACAGTGCCGTACCATCCCTCCGTCGATTCCATTCAGGAGTTTGAAGTTCAGACCGGCACCTATTCCGCGCAATACGGTGCTTATTTGGGCGCTCACCTGAACTTGATTACCAAGAGCGGCACGAATGACCTGCACGGCGCGCTTTACGAATTCTTCCGCAACGACGTCCTCGATGCCCGTAACTATTTCTTGAGCCCAACTTCTCCCAAAGCGCCGCTTCGCCAGAACCAGTTCGGGTTTGAAGTCGGCGGCCCGGTTTGGATTCCCAAGTTATACAACGGCCGCAATAAGACGTTCTTTATGGTCGATTACGAAGGATTGAGACTCGTCAAGGATGTTACTTCGCTCGATACCGTTCTTACGCCGTTGATGCGGCAGGGCAATTTTTCAGAAAACAAGGTGCAGCTAAAGTCCGTCAACGGGCAAACCTTCGCCGGCAACATAATCCCTCCCGGGCTCTTGTCGCCGCAGGCGTTGAAGGTCTTGCAGTACATGCCGCTCCCCAATCTGCCCGGAATAACGAATAACCTGGCCGCCTCTTATCCGAATAACGATCGTTATAACCAGACCATCGACAGAATCGACCAGAACATCGGTAACAACATCCGGCTCTTCTTCCGCTACGCCTGGAACAATGAGCAGATTTTAACGGGCGCTACCAGCGTGGCGAACGAGACTGTGCTTCCCGTCCAAACGAGGAACTGGGTTGTCGGTTACACGCAGACGCTCACTCCGAACATGGTCAACGACTTCCGCGTCGGGCGTCAGCATCTGGTAACCAACGCTTTAAATTACTGGTACGCGAATAACCTCGCGGATGCCGGTACTTCGCTGGGAATCCCCGGATTTAATGGCGACACCACGTTCAACGATCCGGGAATTCCCGTATTCAGCAACACCAGTTTCATGACCCTAGGCAATGCGGGCACGAATTGGTTCCAGTTCGATACCACGTGGCAAGGCACCGACTCGTTCACGTGGACGCACGGCGCTCACACCCTGATCTTTGGGGCGGAACTTCGAAAGCTAATCACGTCGCGCTCCGCAGTTAATAACCCGGATGGAATGTTCAGTTTCACGGGAACTTACACAGGCTATCCGCAGGCCGATTTTATCTTGGGATTGCCGCAGAGCGATCTTACGCCGGGGCCGGAGATCAGGAACCAGGTTGCCGAATGGCGCGATGGGTTCTTCATCGTCGATAATTGGCAGACCTCTAAGAAACTCACCCTCAATCTCGGCCTCCGCTATGAACTGCCCACCGTTCCGTACACGGTCAACGGCTACGCAGTCATTCTCAATCCGCAGCAAACCGCTCTCATCCCGGCCAACCCGCCTGTTCCTGGATTCAAGTTAATCAATCCTAATCACAAGGACTTTGCACCTCGCATTGGCTTGGCGTATCGCGCCACGGACAAAACGGTTTTTCGCGCGGGTTACGGCATCTATTACAATCCCAACCAGACCAATACGTTCACGTTCCTCAATGGAAACCCTCCGTTTAGCGCGGTCGTGAACTGTACGGCTACTCCAACGAATCCCCTCCTTTCCCTGAGCGCTCCGGAACCGGCTTCGGCCTGCGGTACGGCCAAAATATTCAGCGTGATCTCGCCCAATCCCAATTTGCCGACCGAATACATGAATCAGTGGAGCGCCGATCTCGAGCGCGGGATCTGGGCCAACGCCGCGCTGGACGTACAGTATCTCGGTTCGCACAGCACGCACTTGGATCGCAGCTTCTACGACAACACGCCCTTACCCGGCTCTGCAGCCTCCGTTCCCTCGCGGCGTCCGAACCAACTTTTCGGCGAGATTCGCATTATCCAAAACGACGAAGAAGCCAATTACAACGGCCTCAGCGTCGTGTTACGCCAGCGGATGAGTCACGGACTCTCTATGCTCGCTTCTTATACCTGGTCGCATGCGCTGGATGTTACGACCGATTCCAACGGCGGCGGGGCGCCTATGAATCCTTACAACTGGCGCGCCGATTACGGCAATTCGAACTGGGATGTCCGTCATCGCTTTGTAGCCAGCTTCACTTACGCGCTGCCTTTCTTTGGCCCCGGCTCGAATAGTTTTCTGCGCCAGACGTTGGGAGGATGGCAGACAAACGGTCTCATCACCCTGCAGACCGGCTTCCCCTTCAACGTCATCCTGCCTGGTGACCCGGCGAACACCGGCAGAAGTAACGAACGACCCAATCTGGTCGGCACTCCCAGCGCAAATTGCGGTGACGGTCATCTGACCGGCTGTATCAACGCGGCGGCCTTCGCAACAGTGAGCCTGGCCTACGGCAATGCCGGACGCAATCTTCTCTACGGCCCCGGCCTGTACAACGTCGATTTCTCCGCGTTCAAGAACTTCTCCATTCGGGAGCGCGCGGCTCTTCAATTCCGCTCGGAATTCTTTAACCTCTTCAATACGCCGGCCTTTAGCAATCCGAACCTGACGCTGACCACCAATACGTTCGGCAGTATCACCTCCACCAAGCACGATAACCGTATCGTTCAATTCGCGTTGAAGCTTCAGTTTTGAGATGTCTTTCGAACACGCCGTTATATGTTGAACAAAGATGCCCACCTCGTTTGTTGAAAAGTTTCTAAACCGGCGCGAGCTGTTCCGGCGCGGCAGCGTGGCCGTTGCGGCCGGAGCGCTGCCGGCTGTGCGCGAGGCTTCCGGAGCGGCGAATTCGGTTACGAAGCCGGCCGAAGCCCCCGGCGAAATCTATGAAGCCATCGGTGTGCGCCCGGTGATCAATGCGCGCGGCACGTTCACCATCATCACTGGTTCGGAAACACTGGGCGAAGTAAAGAAAGCCATGGATGAGGCTTCCCGCAGCTACGTTCAAATGGACGAGCTGATGGAGGGCGTCAGTAAGAAGCTGGCGGAATTGACCGGCGCTCCTTGGGGCATCGTCACCGCCGGCTGTTGCGCGGCCCTGACGCACTGCACCACCGCCTGCATCGCCGGCAGCAACCCGGAGCGTATGCAGCGCCTTCCCGATCTGAGCGGATTGAAAGATGAAGTGATCATTCCGGAGTATTCGCGCAACGTCTACGACCACGCGATTCGCATGGTGGGTGTAAAGATTATCGAAGTCAACAATCCATCCGAGCTCGAATCGGCCTTCAACGAGCGCACGGCTATGGTCTATATTCTGGCCGGCCCCGGCGATACCGGCCCGCTCGGGACCCAAGTCATCTCAGAAGTAGCCAAACGTCACAACGTGCCCGTGATTGTCGATGCGGCGGCCGAAATTCTGACCATTCCGAACGTGCACCTCCAGCGCGGTGCAACCGCCGTTGCCTACAGCGGTGGCAAATGCATTCGAGGTCCGCAGGCTGCGGGTCTGCTCCTCGGCGAAAAGAATCTGTTGCAGGCTGCCTGGGCGAATAGCGCTCCGCACCATGCCTTCGGCCGCTCTTTGAAAGTCGGCAAGGAAGAGATCATGGGCATGCTCGCTGCCGCCGAAATGTGGACCAAGCGCGACCATGACGCCGAATGGAAGCAATGGCAGGGCTGGCTCGAGCAGATCTCCACCGCCGTGAAGCGAATCGATGGTGTCACAACGCGCGTCGAAGACCCGGATGGCCTTTCAAACCGCACCCCCATCCTCCGAATCGAGTGGGACGGCGCGCGGCTCGGCATCACCGGCCAAGAGGTAGGGAAACTGTTGCTCGATACGGAACCGCGCATCGTGCTCGGCAGCGCGTCGGGCGCTCGTCCGGACCGGATGGCCAGCGCCGTTTCGGTAACCCCCTATATGATGATGCCGGGCGACGACAAAGTCGTGGCGCAGCGCCTCTATGCGGTGCTCTCCAAACCGCCGCACTTCGAAAATCCTCCAGTGCCCGCGGGCGAGCCCGTCTCCGTCGGAGGCCAGTGGCAAGCGGAGCTGCAATTTCTGCGCGGGTCGGCGCTTCACACCCTCATCCTTGAACAGCACGGAGACAGCCTGGTCGGAACCCACCAGGGAGAATTCGTGTCGGGCGACCTGACCGGTTCCGTGGCTGCCAACCAGGTACACTTCCGTAGTTCGCAGAAGATTCAAGGACAACGATTGTCGTATGAGTTTACAGGTACTGTGGATGGCGACAAGATGGCCGGAACCCTCAACATGGGCGAGTACGGCGAAGCGCGCTGGACGGCGCAGCGGCATCAGTATCGAATTCCGGGAGGAACTGTTCGCCCGGTGAAGCGTTCCTAGCTCGAAGGAGAAAGTCAATGAAAAAAACAAATCGCAGAGGCTTTATCGCGAAAGGCGCGGCGGCGGCCGTCGCCGCGACCGCAGTGGAGGGTTCGGCTGCCGCTCAGTCCGCAACCGGCAAGAAGGTCTGGTGGGCAAACGGAAAGAAGCCCGAGAAAACCCCCGCCTTCAGCCCCGCCGTTTCGTACGGCAACCTCTTGTTTCTTTCGGGCGTGGGCGCACACTTCAAGGGCGATATCACAGCCCATACAAAGCACGTTTTGGATGAAATTCAACAGAAACTGGAAGCGGCCGGCTCTTCCATGGAAAAGGTTTTGAAGGCGCAGGTCTATCTGGCCGATCTCAAGGACTGGCAGGCCATGACGGACGTCTTCACGGGTCGCTTTGGATCGGAGCCTCCCGTCAGAACCACCGTTGCCGTCGCCGGTGTGCCCGGCAACTCCCTGGTTGAGATTGATGTGATCGCCTACATCTAGGCAAATATGATGGATCGCTTTCGAACCAGGCGCGGCTTTCTCGGGCACGCGAAAACTGCGCTCGTAATCGCTTCCAGCTCCGCTCTTCCGATGTCCGCCGCGCGCCCGTCCGAACGCGCGCCGCAAGAGGGCCTGGACTACTACGACAAATTAGGCGTCACAAAGGTCATCAACGCCGCGGGGACCTACACCTTTCTTACAGCCTCCATCATGCCGCCTTCCGTCCAGGCCGCGGTCGCTCAGGCGGCGAAGCACCCGGTTCGCCTGAATGAATTGCAAAAGGCCGCTGGAGAGTACCTGGCCAAACGTCTGCAATGCGAAGCGGCTCTGGTGACCGCTGGCGCCGCTTCCGCTCTCACGCTGGGAACGGCCGCTTGCATGACGGTAGCCAATCCCGCCGCGGTGCGTCAGATGCCCACCGACATGACCGGGCTGAAGAACGAGGTCGTGGTCCAAAAAGCGCATCGCTACGATTACGATCACGCGCTGCTGAACTGCGGCATCCGCTTTGTCGAAGTGGAGACCCTGGAGCAATACCAGAATGCGTTCACCGATAAAACGGTAATGGCGCATTTCTTCAATGCCGCCGAAGACGGACAAATCAGCCGCGGCGATTGGGTCCGCGTCGCGCATGAGCACGGAGTGCCTTGCTTCAATGACGCCGCCGCCGACGTGCCGCCCATTTCCAACCTCTGGAACTACACCAAAATGGGCTTCGATCTGGTCACTTTTTCGGGAGGCAAGGGCATTCGCGGGCCGCAAAATGCCGGCCTGCTCCTGGGAAGAAAAGATTTGATTGCGGCCGCTGTCGCCAACGATATGCCCATCTCCGATGCCATTGGCCGCGGCATGAAAGTAGCCAAGGAGCAGATCGTAGGCATGGTCGCGGCGGTCGACTGGTTCCTGGATCAATCCGATGAAGCAATGGAGGCGGAATTTCGCCACCGCGCGGATCGAATTTCGGATGCCCTGAAAAACATCCCCACCTTGCGCTCGAAAATAGTTGTTCCCGAAGTCGCTAATCACGTTCCGCACCTGTTGCTGAATTACGATCGCAGTCGCGTGAACATCTCGGCGCGCGATGTTGCCGAGCAGCTCCGCCGCGGGACCCCGAGTATCGAACTGAATCCCGCCACCGGCGCGGAAAACTCGCGCGGCCTCACAACGGAGCCCGACACGATCGTAGTGGGCGTGTGGATGCTTCAGCCCGGTGAAGACCTGATTGTCGCCAAGCGGCTGCGGGAAGTATTGTCGAAAGCGGTTTCCGCTTAATGCGGCCGTCTGGCTGGATTTAATCCATCCCAGCGAGGATCGCCAACGGCCGTGTAGTCCGGCGGCAGCTTGTCCCATTCCGGACGGCTGATTCCGTTCAGATCGTAAACGATCAGGCCGTTCCGCACCGTTAGCTCACAAACAAACTTCTGGTTGCCGTTCATGCGAGCTCCGTACATGTCGGTGAAACCGAAATTCCCGCGCGCCACACGCAGGACAGACACGTCCGCCGGCGACCCAATGGAAAGATTCCCCAGTTCCTCATGATGGATCTCGCGAGCCGGATTCCAGGTGGACCACGCAATCACGTTGTCAATGGACATCCCGAGCGCCAGGAACTTGCTCATCACATTCAGCATGTCTTTCATGCCCGCGTTCATGCTCCCGATGTGCAGGTCGGTCGAGATGGAGTCCGGCAAGAAGCCTTGGCGAATGGCTGGAATGGCGATACGCCAAGCGAAGCTTCCGCCGCCATGTCCGACATCGAAAATCACCCCGCGCTTCCTGCCTTCTATCATGCCCGGGTTCACATGCCCCGAGACTAATTCGTTTCGCAGGCCCGAATAACAGTGCGTGTATATGTCTCCGGGCCGGAGCTTCTTTGTCAATAAAACGCTGATCGGCCGCTCCGGACGGTTCGCGCCAAAATCCACCATCACCGGGATATTGGCGAGCGTCCCGGCTTCGACAGCGTGTTCGACTGGAGTCCATTCGGGCCCGGCGTAGTGGGCCGTCTTGATGCCGACGATCAGACCCGCATGCCGCTTGGCCATTTCCGCCGCCGGTTGCGGATCCATGTCGGCAAGATTGTTCTCATACTTCGGGCCGCGCATACCCGCACCGACGATGTTTAGAAATGCCAAGACCCGTGTCTTGGACCGGTCGATGATGTGCTCCTTGAAATCCTCGAAATTCTTGTAGCCGGAAGACCCGGCATCGGCCACCGTCGTAACGCCCGATCGCAAAGTAAAGCCGTCCGGAAACACGCCGTTATCACCCGCGTATGAGTTGCGTTCGCCGGTGCTCGCGTATACATGCACGTGGATGTCAACGAGGCCCGGAGTCACGTAAAGGCCCTTGACGTCAACGGTCTTCAGAGCTGTTGCCGGATCAATGTGCTCGGCGATCGCCGCAATCTTCCCGTCGCGAATGGCAACATCGCGCACCGCGCTCACGTGGTTTCGGGCATCGACAACGTGGCCGCCCTGCAGAAGCAGGTAGTACTGGGTTTGCGCAACAGCAGAAGACATACCGAGGCTGAGCATAATTCCGGCGGAGAGTCCGACGTACGTGGAACGATTCATTTTCTGTAGCTTAACTGGCGGTTAGCGAGCAAGGTCGATGATAGCGAACGTGTTGAGCTCGGGCAATGTAAATTCGAGCGCGGTGGAATCGGAACTGACGTCGAGAAGATGCGTGTCGGAGACGTCATACTCCGCCGCCTGCGGCTTGCGATAAGGTCCCAAGACGCGAATTCGCAGACCGCGCACAGGCGATCTGCCAGCGCCGTAGTTAATCAGGAACAGCCTCGCTACTTGGCCGTTGCCAAAAAGCCGCCCCACAACGACTTCGCTCCCGTAGATGCGCAACAGCCGTTTCGGATCTGTCAAGTTGCTTCGCACCTTCTCGGCCAGTAAGCTCGGGTTACCGCCCTCCGATTTCGGATACTCGGGAGAACCTAACGCGACCGTCAGATCGAGCTTCGGATCGGGCTCTTTGACGATTCTGAATAGAAGGTTGCGCCGGATCAGCAAATTCATGAATTCACCCGACGCCGGCGAGCCGTCGTCAATGAATCCGATATTCACAACAGGAGCAAGATCCTGTCCGCCGGCCTGCTGCAGAAAGGCGAGCATGTGACCAAAGGGTTCCAGACCTGCTGCGTCGGTGTGAATGGCAGCGTGAACGCCGAAGGTGAAGGCCTCGGCTGCTGCTAAAGCCGCAGCCGATCCGGGTGCGTCATAGTAGTATCGGCCCGCAGGGTCGCGCAGAAAACGCCAGCCGTTTGAGTTCACCCAAGGCGCCCGCGTAGCCGAAGCCACGCGCCCGCGAAACTCCACGCCGGGCGTCACCGCCTTCACGAAACTGCTTGGATCCGCCACTTCGACGGTTATGCCGGGAGTTTGCTTCCAGGAGTCGGCGTGCGAAGCGGGCACGGAAATATGCGTGATTCGAGCCTGTTGCAACTGGCCGGCCGTCTCAGGTCCTTTGTCCCAGAACAGCCATGGCAGCAGGAGCGCAACGGCCAGGACTGTCACAGCGTGATCACCTTCTCGCGAATCTGGCTTCGTTCATATACGCCCAGACCTAACTTCGAGGCGTACTCGATATGGCCCGGCTCCCGGAAAAAACTGTTGTACTGGGGGTCGAGCTCAGGTCCCGGCTTGATGCGCGACGGAGAATGGTCGAAGAGGGATGGCGCTCCTTCTTCGCGGCGCTTCTTCTCGATCATCTCGAGTAGCAGGTGGTCCAACGCCACCGGATCGGTTCCCATAACGATCTGCTTGGGGAAAAACAGAAATTTCGGGCTTTGCAGGAATGGGCCGCCGTGCCATAAGCTTCGCAGCCCGTCCATGATATTTAGAACAGTTCTTGACGGCAAAGGCTCAACGGACGCCAGCGTGCCAATGAAGGAATATGTGTTCGTCTTGGCCTTCTGGTGAGAACGGTTCACGTTGGAAAAATCTCCGTATGAGATGTTCTTCAGACAACCTGTTACTCCGGCGGCCCGGTGCTCTTTCATCGTCGGGACATTAATGATCTTCGTGAATTTGTCGGAAACGAGACGGATCAGGTTGGATCGGGTATCTTCTTCCCCGAAGAAATCCACCTCCACGTACGTGTACGGATCGTAGCCGAGAATGGAGCCGCGCGAGCTCTCGGCGCCGGAGATCTTCACGCCTTTTGGAACGCGAGGAGCGAAGTCGACGATCCCCAACTGATTTTCAAAGCGATCGTAAATGTAGATATGCTCCGCAGGCACGTCCAGCCGCAGAAGGCTTTCTATGATGGCTGAAACCAGCTCGGGATTGGAATTGATCTCAGGAGCTCCTGAGCAGTTCACCTTGATTCCCACAACATCGTCGTGAGAAATGAAATGAGACCAGGCATCCCGATCGTTTGGGGCCCCGGTTAATTCACGGATGCCTGCCGACAGCATTGCTTTAACGGTGGTCGCATCCACTCGATTGGATACGACATCCACGGCGCGCTCGGAATGGACACGCACGGCTTGGCCGCGGTAGGCTCCCGGCATGCCGCGTTTTGCCGCCGGTGCAAATCGCGTCACAATGCGGTAACTGGGGATGTCCAGTTCTTGCGCCAACAGCGGCGATGCGGCGGCCAAATGAAGAAATTTCCGTCTATGCACGGTTCGTTCAGTTCACAATAACATCCAAAACTTGTCCTCAAGGCCGGATCGCAACCAGGTAGGCAACGAGATCGTCAATTTCGCCAGGCGTAAGAGTTGAAGCGTAGTTATCGGGCATCAAAGATCGTCCACTGCGCTCGATATGCACGACTTTCGCTTTATCCAGGAAGCGAAAGCTGCCGTCGAGGGCCTGCAATTGCAGCGAGAAGTTGTCTTCGTTTCGCATGACACCTCTATACGTCTGACCAGTTGTGGTGGTTACCGTTGCGATTTCGTTCCGAGGATCAAGGTTTTTGTTCGGATCGGTAATGAGATCACGAATCTCCTGGGGCGAGTGCGTCGACCCGAAGCGGGAAAGATCACTTGCAATAAAGCCGCCCCTTCCGTTCACCAGGTGGCAGTCCGCGCACTTGGCTTTTCCGAAAAAAAGATTTTTGCCAACCTGGGGGTTTCCACGGAGTGGAATTGGCTTGCCTCTGCCCTGCAGTTCACGGACTTGCTCCGCGACAGCCCGAAGTTGTGCTTCATTCAGACTCTTCCCGAAGCCGGGCATGCCTCGCGAAGGAAGCCCGCGTTCGATGACCTGCATAAGTTCACTGTCGGACAACACCTGGACGCTGGCGGCAGTAGCGATGTTCGGAGCATGTTCTCCGCCGCGCCCATCCAAGCCGTGACACTCAGAGCAAAGACTGTTAAAGAGCTGCTTCCCTTGTTGAGCTCGTGCCGCGAAGCCTGTTGTCACTGCCGCGAGGATGAGCCCGGAGCACAGCCGGCGACCCCAGCGCATATACTTTCAGATTGTAGAAGCAGCCATGTATTTGCAGAGAGTATGGCTTCTGGCGGCGTTCGCAACAACTAGCGGCGCCTCTTTTCTCGCCAGCGAAACAATTCCTTTCGATGTGCAAACGTCCGACCTGATGATTCAGCCCGTAGCGGAGAACTGGCCTTCCTACAACGGCGATTACTCCGGCAACCGCTATTCCGCGCTGTCGCAAATTACGGCCGCTAACGTGAACTCAATACAGGCGCAATGGGTGTTTCACTCGCCCAATTCCGAGAATCTGGAGTGCACGCCCGTGGCGATGAATGGACTCTTGTTCGTTAGTTCGGCGAATGACGTGTTCGCCCTGGACGCTCGCACAGGACGTCAAGTGTGGCATTACGCGCGCCCCGTGAGCACGGGTTTAGTAGATGATGCGTCCGCGCACCACAGCCGCGGCGTCGCCCTCTGGCGTTCGCGTGTTTACCTCGAAACCGACAACGCCCATCTGCTTTGCCTGGACGCGCGCTCCGGTCACCTGCTTTGGGATGTGGGATATGTTTCCGGAAACAAGAATTACGGCGCAACCAGCGCTCCGCTTGTCGTTCGTGACAAAGTGCTGGTCGGGACTTCGGGCGGCGATGACGGCGTGCGCGGCTTTGTAGCGGCGTTCGATGCCCTATCTGGTAAGGAGTGCTGGCGTTTTTGGACGATTCCAGGGCCCGGCGAGTTCGGATCAACAAGCTGGCCTGGCGATACATACCTGAGAGGCGGAGCGACAACCTGGATGCCTGGTACCTATGACCCGGAGTTAAACACGATCTATTGGGGCACCAGCAATCCGGCGCCTGATTTCGATGGCGGTCCGCGCCCCGGCGACGATCTCTATACGGATTGTGTGCTGGCGCTCGATCCCGATTCAGGGAAGCTTAAGTGGTTCTTTCAATTCACGCCGCACGATCTCTTTGACTATGACGCGACGGAGACGCCCGTGCTGATCGACGCGGCGTATGGCGGCTTGCCTCGCAAGCTCCTGGTGGAGGCCAACCGCAACGGATTTGTTTACGTTCTGGACCGCAGCAACGGTCAATTTCTCGCAGCCACTCCGTTTGTGAAGAAATTAAATTGGGCAAAGGGCATTGATGCTAAGGGACGGCCGATCCGAACCGATGTGAAACCGTCGGAGAGTGGCGCGGTGGTGTGCCCGGATATGACCGGGGCCACTAATTGGTTTTCGCCTTCGTACAATCCGAACACTCACCTGCTCTATTTCATGGCTCTCGAGAACTGTCACAAATATTTCCTGCAGCCGCAAAGGTTCATGGAAGGGCGCGGCTACTACGCGACCGGCGTAAAAAGAATTCCGGCCGTTCGCGGGCAGAAAATTCTGCTGGCGTTCAATCCGGTTACGAGCACATTTACGTGGCGCTATCCGCAGGTAGGTTCCGGAGATTCCTGGGCCGGCACTTTGACAACCGCGGGTGGCCTGGTCTTTTTCGGTGACGATGCGGATGCCTTCGAGGCCGCCGACGCACGGTCCGGGAAGGCGCTTTGGCACTTCAATACGGGTCAGTCCATCCACGCTTCGCCGATGACTTACGCAGTCAACGGAAAACAGCATGTAGCGATTGCCGCCGGAAGCGATGTGTTTGCTTTTGCGCTTCCATAAAGCAAAGGCGCTGTGTGCGCGCCGCACGGGCGCGCTGTACCCGCTGTGAACATGCCTGTATCCGAACACACCCGGCCCGGGTTAACGCGCGGAATGGGCTTATTCCCGGCGCTAGCCTCGAACATGCTGAACATGGTGGGAGTCGGCCCCTTCATCACCATTCCTCTGATGTTGTCCGCCATGCAGGGGCCGCTGGCGCTCCTGGGCTGGATACTTGGCGCTTTAATTGCCACCTGTGATGGGCTGGTATGGGCTGAACTGGGCGCGGCGATGCCCGACTCGGGCGGCTCATACGAATACCTGCAACAGGCCTTCGGGCCCAAGTCACTGGGAGGACTTATGGGCTTTCTTTTTCTATGGCAGGTCATGTTGGCCGCTCCCTTGACTGCCGCTTCGGGAGCGGTCGGGTTTGCCGAATATGCCCGCTTTCTGATTCCGTCGCTCGGCAGCGAGGCTCGAACTATGGTTGCCGTTGGGGTTTGCCTTCTGGCGACGGCGTTGCTCTTTCGGGACGTGCGAGCGATTGGCAGAATCTCCGTCGTTCTGTGGTTCGGTCTCATGCTGACGATAGGCGCGATCCTATGGGGCGGCATCGGCCACTTTGAGGCACATCGAGCCTTCAATTTTACGCCCGCGGACCTTCGGCCGTCGCCTGCGTTTTTCATGGGCCTTGGATCAGCGACGCTGATCAGCATGTACGATTACAGCGGTTACTTCAATGTTTGTCTGATCGGCGGTGAAATCAGAAATCCGGGCGTAACCATTCCGCGCTGCGTCCTCTTATCGATCGGCATTCTGGCTATCCTTTACGTAGCGATGAGCTTATCGATTATCGGCGTCTTGCCGTGGCGCGAAGCAGCCGCCTCACACGCCATTGTTTCCGACTTTGCCGCCCGGCTCTACGGGGCAAGAGCGGCGTCGTGGATGACGGGGCTCATCCTGTGGGTGGCTTTTGCCTCGGTCTTTTGCGTGCTGCTCGGCTACACGCGAGTGCCGTATGCCGCGGCGGCCGAAGGTCACTTCTTTCGGGTTTTCGCTCGCCTGCATCCCACCCGAAACTTTCCTTCATTTTCGGTGTTATTTATGGGGGTGCTATCGGCTGTCGCTTGCCTGCTCACGCTGGAAGCGCTCATCAGAGCACTCATCGTGATTCAGATCGTAACTCAATTCGCGGCTCAGTGCATTGCCATCGTTTTCATACGACGCTCCCGGAGCGACATACATCGTCCGTTCTCAATGCCGCTGTATCCCTTGCCGGTCGTAGTCGCACTGGCGGGGTGGGTTTTCATTTTGGTATCGAGTGGCGCGGCCTACATTGGCAGCGGGTTCGCCGTGCTGCTGCTCGGAATCGGAGCCTATCTGTGGCGGGCGCGCTTAAGACTGGAATGGCCCTGGAGCCATTCTGATCCCCGCTAAATGTACAAGCGTTTGTCTCGAGGTGGTGGATTAAACAGGAAAACGCCTCCACGAGCCGCTACCAAAAATGGCGTTTTAGAGTGCCGTCGCAGCGAATTTTGTAGAAATCGACGCTGCCACCCATTTTTCGGATCGGCCTCCCAATGAAGCGTGCTTCCAAAAGCGTTCCCACGAATTCAATTCTCGACAAGCCATTTCTGGCACGGATATCGAGGCGATATTTGTAGCCATATTCCAACGCGAGGAGGTTCAGACGGACTTCGGAACCGATTGACTGCCCAGACGGTCCCTCCGGCAATCCTCTGAGGCGGTCATATCGAAGCATCAGACCCATTGGGCAGGGCGCTCACGCTCTTGAACATTGGGCGGATACGTCATTCTAGAGTTCGCCAATGCAGTAAAAATATTATAGATTGCTACCAGATGATTGGTGTTACAGCCCTGTGAAACAAATGGTTGATTTCTTTTGAAAAGCGAGAAGCTTCTGCCTGTAATTCACGTAATCTGTTAACGTTTAAGCCAAAGAATGCCTCTGGCGGCGCTCTGGAAAGGCTTAATACGAAAACGTTGTACAGAGCAGACGAGGTTTTATGTACTTTTTAGCCGGAGATCAGATCCTTATTAAACGGGGCGAGCAACCCGGTAAGTATCGGAAAAGGGAGTTATGAGGATTAGAAACCTGTTGTTCCTATTTGTAACTTTGATCTTTGGGACGGCTCCCGTTCAGGCAAGCGGGCGTCTGATTGTCCGGGTGAGCGGCGGGTTACCGGCGATTCAAACGGCCTGTCTGCTGACGGGATGTTCCGTTGTCGAAAACCTGGACGGTGAACTTGGACAGCTCTATCTAGTCAACGTGCCGGATTTCGTGAACTTCGATGGACTATTTCAAATCCTATCGGGCGCGATAGGGATTGTGGATGTTGAGCCGGACCTGATCGCAAACGTAACAGACTCATCCCGCGAGATTCCGCCAGCCCTCTCCGATTCCACCCCAGTCAACTACTATGGCGTCACTGTTCCGGAAGGGTATGTGCAACAACCCGCGACGCAAATAATAAAACTTCCTAACGCGGTGAACGCTTTCCCGAAGGCATCGGGAGAGGGGGTGGTGGCAATCATCGATACGGGAGTTGACCCGAACCATCCGGCGCTGCAGAGCATCCTGCTTCCAGGTTACGATTTTACGCGCAACCGTAATGGGGCCGACGAAACGCTAGACGTAAATACAGGAGGGACGCCTCCTTCGAGCTCGTCCCAACCGTTTTGGGTGAGCACAAATACGGCGGCTAACGTTTCGCAGTCGACTGCCGCCGTCGTAGATGGAATGCCGCAGTACAGCGACTTCGGACACGGCACAATGGTAGCGGGTATTATCCATTTGGTGGCTCCGACCGCCAATATCCTGCCGCTGAAGGCATTCCAGGCCGACGGGACGGGTTACACATCCGACATTCTCCGCGCTATTTACTTCGCCATCGAACACCACGCAAACGTTCTCAATATGAGCTTTACGCTTCCGGGATATTCGACAGAAGTTGCTACGGCTCTCACCCTTGCCACGCAGACGGGAATGATTCTTGTGGCGGCGGCGGGAAATAATGGCCAAGACAGGCCGGTCTATCCGGCTGCCCTTTGGAATGTGATGGGCATCGCTTCAACCACAAACGACGACCAGCTCTCCACGTTCTCGAATTACGGCCCTGCGCTGGTATGGGTAGCAGCACCTGGTGAAGGAGTCGTCACAACCTATCCGTTCTCAACGTATGCCGCGGGATGGGGGACATCCTTCAGCGCGCCATTTGTCTCGGGCACGGCGGCGCTCATGCTCAGCATCAATCAATTCTGCGATCAATACGGGAGCGCGCAGTCGGCGGCACATGCACAACCGATCGACCCGAATGCCGGACACGGTCGCGTTGACGTGTACCAGGCGATTCAAGCGTGGTGGCAGGCGGCGGGACGATAAACAGTCTGGGGTACGGCTGACAAGCAGAACCGCCCCAGCCGCGTGCGAGGACATGATAGTTTTCCGCGCGATAATCGGCTGGAGGATGCCAGAGCTGCTGCAAGTTCGCGATCTCACCGTGCGCTTCCGGAATTCTGGAATGGCGGCGGTGAAGGGCGTCAGTTTCGACGTGAATGAAGGGGAAGCCTTAGGCATACTTGGCGAGTCGGGCGCGGGAAAGAGCACGCTGGTTGGGAGCATTCTTCGTTTGCTGTCACCCGACGAGGCGGTGGTCGAAGGTTCGGTATGTTTTCGGGGAATTAACATGCTGCGAACCAACGAAGCTACTCTGCGTCAAGTTCGCGGCGCAATGATTTCCCTCATTTCCCAGGAGCCCGAGCTAGGCCTAAACCCGTTTATCCGTATCCGAGACCAAGTTGCCGAGGTACTCCGCTCCCATACAGATCTGAACAAACAAGAGCGCCGGCGACGGGCGGGGCTCATGCTGGATGCTGTCGGCCTCACTCCGGAGATGTACTCCAGCTATCCGCATCAACTGAGCGGAGGCCAGCGCCAGCGCGCGGTCATAGCGCAGGCATTGGTTTGCACGCCGGCTCTCTTAGCCGCGGATGAACCGACCAGCGGGCTTGACAATGTAACGCAAGCAGAAATTCTGCGGCTGTTGAAACAGCTCAAACAGTCCTTTAAACTGGCTGTCCTCTTCATTACGCATGACCCGTCCTTGTTGAGCGGCCTGGCCGATCACATTCTTGTGATGCGCGAGGGACGTGTGATTGAGACCGGCACGCTTCACCAGATTTGCACTGCTCCGCAGCATTCCTACACTGCCGGGCTTCTGAGATTCGCCTCACTGCCCCCGCTCGCAGCGGCACAGTGAGAAGTTTACCGGACCTGCTGAACCTGAAGGATCGAGTCCGGCCCGAGACGGAGAAGGCAGATGCGATGCTACGAGTATGAACGTACAGCCGGAGCGCGCCGACGTTCAGCCGAGCCCGATTCTTGAGGCACACGGTCTAAAGAAGGTTTACCGGCGAGGACGATGGGGATCTTTCGGCGGCGCCAGGAACATCGCGCTAGAGGGTATCGAACTGAGGCTCTGGGCAGGATCCACGCTGGCTCTGGTGGGAAGATCCGGTTCCGGCAAGTCCACCCTGGCACGCTGCCTTGCCCTCCTCGAGAAACCCGATGCGGGCGAGATCCGCTTGCGGGGGGCGCTCGTTACGCAGCTATCCGCAAGCGAGTTGAAGCACTTCCGGCCGTACGTGCAACTGGTGTGGCAGCACTCCGCCCTGGCGCTGAACCCGCGCTTCCGGGCCGTCGACATTGTCGCAGAACCACTTCGCATTGGGAGAGCGGGATCGAGGAACGAGCGGCGCGAAACCGCTCTAGCCATCCTGTCGAGGCTTGGCATTTCGCCATCGATGGCTCGCCGAACGGCACTCGAGTTGAGCGGAGGACAAAGGCAAAGGGTAGCGATCGCTCGCGCCCTGGCGCGAACTCCGGCCGCAATTATCCTCGATGAGGCTTTGGCTGGTCTTGATCCGCCCTTACAGGCGAAGATCGCAAACCTGCTGATGGAATTAAAGGCGTCCCTCTGCCTGTCGTATCTTTTCATATCGCATGACCTGCGGATGGCCGCAGCCGTCGCCGACGGGATAGCGGTGATCGAGCAGGGCAGGATCGTGGAGTCTCAATGCGTGCCGGACCTGTTTTTGCGGCCGCAGCATGAGGCAACGCGAAAGCTTTTGAACTCGATCCCGGGCAATGCGGCGTCCCAATGATGCGGTCGCGGTAGCGAACAAATGAAGTTCCTGAGCGTCCGGGCGCTGCACTCGCTGCTTCTTCTCTTCTGCGCTTCTGTGTTGTGTTTTGTACTGGTGAGATTAGCGCCGGGCGATTATTTTGAATCGATGCGAGTGAATCCGCAGATCTCCGCCGAAACCATTGCTGCCCTGCGGTCTGAATACGGTCTCGACAAGCCATCCGCAACGCTGTACTGGCATTGGGTCCGCTCCGCATGGAAGGGCGACTGGGGATTTTCATTTGCGTACAACAGCCCCGCCGCGCCGATTGTTTGGCCTCGCGCTCGCAATACGCTTCTGCTGGCGGTGTGCGCTACGTCAATGGCCTGGGTGGCCGCGTTCATCACGGGAATCCTAGGCTCGGGGCGAGGCGGGAAGGCGATCGATCTGCTTTCCAGCGGAGCCATTGCGCTGCTGCTGGCGACTCCTGAACTGGTGCTGGCTTTGGTGCTGCTTCTGATTGCCGTCCACACCGGCTATTTTCCGTTAGGCGGAATCGTCTCTCCGGGCTCGCAGCAGCCGCGTACAGGGGCAGAAAGCGAGGACATCGCCAGACACCTGTTCCTCCCCGCTCTGTGCCTGGCCGCCGGCCTGCTCCCGTTGCTGCTTTCCCATGTTCGGACCGCTATTGCAGAGGCATTGCGGTCACCTTTTGTAAAAGCGGCTCATAGCTTCGGGATACCGCGCAGGCGCGTGCTGTTGAGGCATGCGCTGCCGGCGGCAATGAATCCACTTATTTCGCTTTTCGGACTTTCGGCGGGACTTCTGATGAGCTCATCGCTGCTCGTCGAGGCGATTTTCGGTTGGCCCGGTCTCGGACAATTGATGCTTCAGGCCATTGCGGACCGGGATATATTTCTCATTATTGACTCGACAACGGTGGCGGGGGGCTTTTTGATTGCAGGCAATTTCATTGCGGACGCGCTGCTCTACTTGAGCGATCCTCGCATCCGAAGGCAGTAGAAATGGTGTTTGCGCGGAGCCAAAAGTTTCCCTTGCTGGCGCTTGCGATGATCTATGGCGTTTTCACCTTTGCCGGCTTTTTCGCGCCCTACGATTACGCGGCGCAAAACAGATGGCTGGCTCTTGCGCCGCCCACGCACATTCACTTTATAGATGGGAACGGGCGATTTCATATGCGCCCGTTTTTTTACCGCTGGAAGACAGGAACCGACAACTCTAACGAATATACGGAAGATAGAACCGTATCGTTCCCCATTCAGCTGCTAACGGCGGGACCCGGATATCGTTTTGCAGGCGTGGTTCCTTCGCGAATTCACCTATTTGGCGCCCCGCCTGGGGCAAAGCTTTTTCTTTTCGGCACCGATGAGTACGGGCGCGATCTGTTTTCCCGAGTACTATATGGCGGCCGCATTTCGCTTTTCGCAGGCCTGTTGGCCGCCGGAATTTCCGTGAGCCTGGGCGTCGCCTTAGGGGGTCTTGCGGGTTATTATGGCCGCTGGATCGACAGCACGACGATGCGGATGACAGAGCTCTTTATGGCTGTCCCGTGGCTGTATCTGCTCCTTACCATCCGGGCCTTCCTTCCCTTGCACATGGACCCCGGCAGCGTCTTTCTGCTCTTAATTGCTGTTTCGGGTGCGATTGGGTGGGCTCGTCCCGCGCGCCTGGTCCGCGGAGTTGTGCTTAGCGGCAAGGAGCGCGAGTATGTTCTGGCAGCCCGCGGCTTTGGCGCCTCTGATTTCTATATCCTGCGCACGCACGTTCTGCCCCAGGCGTACAGCGTCGCCATGACTCAAGCCGGACTTTACCTCCCTCAGTACATCACCGCGGAGGTGGTTCTATCGTTTTTCGGTCTTGGGGTTAGCGAGCCCGTGCCGAGCTGGGGAAATATGCTGGCGCAATTGCAGAGCCTTTTCGTACTGGAGTCCTGCTGGTGGATGTACGCTCCCGCGGCCGTGCTGGTGATTGTTTTGCTGATATTCGGACGATTTTTTCGCACCGAAGCGAATCGGTTCCGAGTATGAGGAGGAGAACAAGCAACAATCCTCGATTAAGCTTGAAGAAGGTTTATTTAAGTGAAATGACTTTATGCGGTTGAGAGCTGCAACTCAGGGGTATTTCGTCCCTATCCTGGCCGCATTTTTCACTTTAGGCGTGCTTCGCGCCGAGACCTGCCGCACTGAGAATCAGATCGGAGCCGTACCGAACAGCGAAGCCGAATTCCTGACCGAGGCCGGCGAGATAGGAGCGCGCGGCGGTACACTTGTCATCTCCCAGCGTTCGGAACCAAAGACATTCAACCCGTTGATTGCCCTGGATGGCGGCTCGAGAGAGGTCATCGGGCTGCTCATGGCAGATTTGGTCCACATTAACCGGTATACGCAGCAGGCTGAACCCGCCCTGGCGAAGTCTTGGACCGTTTCACCGGACCGAAGACAATATACGCTTCATCTCCGGCGCGGATTATTCTTTTCCGACCATTACCCTTTCAACGCCGATGATGTGGTGTTCACGTTTGAGGCGTACCTGGATGAAAGAACTCGCGCTCCACAACGAGATCTGCTGGTCATCGGAGGGAAGCCGATCTCCGTTCGAAAGCTGGATACGTACACTGTCGCGTTTTCTTTAGCACAGCCGGATGCCGCCGCCGAGCGCTTGTTTGACAGCATCGCCATATTGCCGCGGCACTTGCTTGAACAAGCTTATGAAGAGGGCAAACTGGCGAGCGTTTGGAATGTAAGCACGCTTCCCGTCCAAATCGCCGGGCTCGGGCCGTTCCAGCTCAAACAGTACATTCCCGGCCAGCGAATCATATTGCAACGCAACGCTCTTTATTGGAAAAAAGATACGCACGGGAACAGGTTGCCGTATGTCGATGAAATTGTATTCCTGCTTAACGTCGGCGCCGAGGCGGATGTGATGCGATTCGAGGCCGGAGAAACGGACATTATCAGCCGTTTTAATCCGGCAGATTTTGCCCTGCTCGCGAGGGACGAAAGGCAGCGTAAGTTTCGGATTTACGATGCCGGACCGGGGTTAGAATACAGTTTTCTGCTTTTCAATCTGAACAATCTGAAGACGGGCGAGAGCACATCCATCGCGGAGAAGCAGAAATGGTTCCTGCAGGTGGCGTTCCGCCAAGCGATCTCCGACGCGATCGATCGTGAAGCGATTGTGAGGCTCGCGTACTCAGCGCGCGCCTATCCGCTGACCGTTCCCATCAGCCCCGGAGATAAGCTCTGGTTCGATTCCACGGTTCCGAAGCCCTCACGTTCCATTGTTCATGCCAGACAGTTGCTGCGCGAAGCCGGTTTCTCATGGAAGGAGAACGGAGCGTTGACTGATCCACTCGGCAAACCGGTTGAGTTCTCCATCATGCACAACGCCGGAAGAATCCAACAGCAACAGATGGGGACGATCATTCAGCAGGACCTGAAGGACATCGGAATCAAGGTAAATCTCATTCCGCTGGATTTTACGACTTTGGTCGATCGCATTTTCGCCAGTTTCACTTACGAAGCGGCTATCATGACTCTCGCCGACGGAGATTCGGATCCAAATTCGGAAATGGCGGTCTGGCTCTCAAAGGGATCAGAACATGTATGGCGGCTGCGCTCAAGCGGTTCTCCTGAGGAGTGGCAGCAGGAGATCGATCGACTGATGGAAGAGCAGATGATTACTTCCGACTATCCGCGGCGCAAAGAGATTTTCGATCATGTACAGCATGTAATCTGGGAACACCAACCCGTAATCTTCCTGGTCAGTCCGGATGTTCTGGTGGGAGCGCGGGACCGGGTGGGGAACTTTCGGCCCGCAGTAATCGCGAGCTACACGCTCTGGAATGCGGACCAACTCTTCATTCGCGGGATTCAGGGGGCCTCCCCCCGTTAATGACAACATTCACCAGGAAGTTCGATTCGGTGGGCGGTTTCGAGGGGGACGAGGTTCTGGTTCAACAGTGCCTGCTCGGCAACGAGAAGGCATGGTCAAGCCTCCTGGACAAGTATGCGAATTTGATTTACTCGATTCCGATCAAGCGGGGCTTTTCACAAGAGGATGCCGCCGATATTTTTCAATCGGTCTGTCTAACGTTGCTGCGCGAGCTATCAAAACTCCGGCAGCCGAGGGCTCTGGCGGCGTGGCTTATCCAGCTTACCGCTCACACCTGTACACGGTGGAAAAATCGTGAGAGCAAATACAGTGATGCCGAAGTCGATGAACAATCAGCGGGCGCGGAGAGATCCAGATTGCCGGATGAACTCTTCCGGCAACTCGAGCGCGAACAAATGCTGCGCGAAGCCGTGAATGAGTTGGCGGTCGAATGCAGGCAATTGATCGATCTGTTATTTTTTACGAATCCGCCCGTGCCGTATGAGGCGGCGGCCGCGGTTCTGGGGCTGGCAAAAGGCTCGATCGGCGCCACGCGCATGAGATGCCTTGAAAAGCTGCGGCGGTCGCTGGATGAGAAGGGATTTCGTTGAGCGCTTATGCAAGCGGAACTACAAGAACTGTGCACCGAGGCAGCGAATATCGCCGAGGGCGCAAGCCGGACCACGTTTCTGCGAGGACACCCGGAACTCCTCGAGCCGCACGTGGTGGAAGAACTCGCGGAAGCGGTTCGCAACGCCGTGCGAGTGGACATCCCGAAGGCTTCGTGCCTGGCTGAAGCCGCAGTGGCGATTGCGCGGGAATTGGGCCAAAAGGACGCCATGGGACGCGCTCTGCGCGCCAAAGCCAATACAAACTGGTTCATGGGCGACTGCAAGTCGGCCGTAGATTTATTTGCCAGAGCCGTCGACTTGTTCGAAGAGGCTGGGAACATGAACGAGGTAGGACGGACGCTCAGCAGTTCCATACAATCGATGGCGCTGCTTGGCGAGTACGAGGCTGCATTCCGGGCGGCGGATAAAGCGCGAGAGATCTTTACAAAGCTGGGCGAAACGTGGCGGGTTGCGCGGCTCAGCATCAATCTGGCGAATGTCTACCATCGCCAGAACCGTTACTCGGAAGCACTGGCGGCTTATGAAGACGCATATCGCGAATTGCTGCCGTACAAGGACATGGAAGGCGTGGGCGTGGCCCTCCACAACATGGCGGTGTGCCTGATCGCACTGGACGATTACGACGAGGCCATGAACGTCTACCAGCGTGTGCGCAATATCTGCGCACAACAACAGATGCCCCTTCTCGTTGCCCAGGCGGACTATAACATCGCCTATCTGCACTATCTTCGCGGCGAGTACACAAAGAGTCTTGAATTACTGCGCGCGACGCGGGAGATGTGCCGGAAAAACGACGACAGCTACCATCTGGGATTGTGCGATCTGGATCAATCGGAGATCTACCTGGAGCTGAACCTCATCGATGAAGCTGCGGAGATGGCGCAGGCCAGTCTGGAGCGCTTTCAGCACCTGGGAATGAATTACGAGGCTTGCCGGTCGCAGGTGAACCTTGCGATCGCTTTCAGTTTGCAAGGGGACGCCAAGCGGGCCCTCGAACTATTCGCAGGCGCGAGAGAAATGGCTCAGCGAGAGGACAACCGGGTTTTGCCATCGCTGATCGATTTATACCGCGCTTTTGTGCTCTTCGATAGGGCCGAATTGAAAGCGGCAGAGCAACTGTGCCGCGACGCACTCGCATTTTTCGAATCCGCACATTTGCCCGGCAAGCACGTGCTGTGCCGACTGCTTCTGGCGCGGATACTCTTCCGCGCAGGCGATTCCGCGGGCGCAACCAGGGAATGCGATGAGGGTTTGATGGTGCTGCAGAAGCTCGATTCTCCTATCTTGCTGCATCAGGCACACCTTCTGCGCGGCCAGATACTCGAGGCGTCGGGAGAACCGGAATTGGCTTATGCACAGTATCAGGAGGCGCGATCCGGTCTCGAAACGCTTCGCAGCAGTCTACAAAGAGACGAGCTGAAGATCGGGTTCATGCGCCACCGCCTGGAGGTGTATACACGGCTCGCCGGACTTTGTTTGCATCGCGATTCGAGTGAGTCCTCAGCGGAAGAGGCGCTATCGTACATCGAAGCGTCGAAATCGCGCACGCTGCGGGACCTCATTCTTTCGGGCGCGCAATCCAACCGGCCGGACGCAGAGCACGAGACGGACAGGCGGGTTCAGTCGCTGAGAAAGGAGTTGAACTGGTATTACCACCGGATTGAGCGCGAGCAGTATTCGGCGGAGGGGGTATCGGAAAGCCGGCTCGAAGCATTGAAGGAGCGGGCTGCGGCATGCGAGCATGAACTGCTTCGCTTGCTGCGCGAGGCGCCGGTGTCGGAAGGCGTTGGAGCGGCGCTCCACAGTTCGCGAACCGCGACTCTGGAGGAAATACGAGGGGCGTTGGGGCGGCAGGCGGTCCTGCTCGAGTACTTCGCCATCGATGGACAAATATACGTGGCAGCGCTGTCGGCCCGAAGCCTGAAAATCGTCCCGCTCACGCGCTCTTCCCATGTCGCGCAGCGCCTTCGAATGCTGCGCTTTCAGCTATCGAAATTCCGCTTGGATCAAAGCTATGTGGCGAGGTTCGAAACCCCGTTCATCAGAGCCAGCCAGGGCCACCTCAAAGCTTTATATAAGGACTTGATCGCGCCGGTCGAAGACTGCCTTGACACTACCGACCTGGTGATCGTGCCATACGGGCCTCTCCATTCGCTTCCCTTCCATGCCTTGTTCGATGGAACGCAGTACCTGATTGACAGGTTCAACATCTGTTACGAGCCGAGCGCCAGCATTTTCGCTTATTGTCACCGCCCAAGGACTCCCACCATCGGCCCATCGCTGATTCTGGGCATTGACGACGCCGCAATGCCGTTCATCCGCGAGGAAATCGACGCCGTTGCGAAGGTGGTTCCGGCGCCGACAGTATTATGGGGCTCGGAAGCCACGGAGAGCGCGCTCCGGGAGCACGGGGCCAAAAGCCAATTGATTCATATCGCGACTCATGGATCCTTCCGACAAGATAGTCCGATGTTTTCTTCCATTCGGCTTGCGGATTCCTATTTGAGCTTGTACGATCTCTACCGAACGGATTTGCCGGCGGAACTGCTTACCTTAAGCGGATGCGTGACGGGATTGGATTTTATCGATGAAGGCGATGAGCTGATCGGACTGACTCGCGGCCTGCTCTACGCCGGAGCAAAGTCCTTGGTGCTGTCCCTTTGGGATGTGGATGACCGGAGCACAGCCGACTTCATGTGGGAGTTCTACCGGCAACTGGCGGACGGATCCCGGAAGGCCGATGCTTTGCGATCTGCCATGCTGCGATTGCGTGAGCGCTACGCTCACCCCTATTATTGGGCGCCATTTAAGCTGATCGGCCGGGCTTTCGCCTGAGCTTCACTATCTCCGGCAAGGCACTTGTATTTTTTGGAAGGATCAATCGCCCATATTGCTTAGAACCGCAAATGAGCGGCGTAGATGAAGCATCATGAGCCATTTTCCACCTGCCGATTGGGTTGACTTTACGCACGGCTTATTACCGGTGCCCGAAACCGCGGCGCTGCAATCCCACCTTGACGCGCAATGCGAAGATTGCCTGGCATCCTTAGTCGTCTGGCGAACGGTAGCGGAGTGTTTGTCACAAGAAGAGCAGTACAGGCCCCCGGAGAACGCGCTCAAGGGGCTCAGGGCGGCATACCTGATTTCCAAACCGTGGAGATGGTTGGCACAGGCCGCTCGGCGAGCTGAATTGATCTTTGACAGCTTGAAACAACCCATTCCGGCGCTTGTCCGAGGCGCGCGATCTTCCAGCCGGCAATTGGTTCATCAGGCCGGATCTTTCGTCATCGATTTGAAATTAGAGACCGACCCCCTTCGAAATCGCGTGTTCCTGGTAGGACAAATTTTGAACTCGGAGGATCCGGACGAAGAGATGCAGGGCGTGGATGTTCTGTTGCTAAATGGCGAGGACCTCGTTGCCAGAACAAAGGCCACCGGTTCCGGTGAATTCGATCTTGAATGCGAACCCGATCGCAATCTCCGCCTTTTTATCAACATCCGTGGATATCGTGCGATTGGAATTACTGTTCCCGATGTGTAAAAGCCTGAAGTGATGCCATCACCCAAGGAGTCGCGGTATGAAGAGGAAGCGTCGGCCCGAACTTTTTTCCGATGAAGCTTTCAGTCGTTTTGTCGAACACGCATTGAGGGTTTTGTACCAGCGCCATACTGAGCTGAATCGAATCATTTCCCTGCTGCAGCGCTTGTCTTACAATAGCGCCGGGAATAATCCCTTGAATCCAGCCGCCAAGCAAGCTGAAGGGAATAGCGCGCTATCGCGGAATCGCAAAGCGCTAAGGACACGCCAAGCTGCGCATATGCCGACTAACGCTTGATAGCGGGGATCTATTTCTTCGGCTCCGAAACGGTGATATTGCGGAATTGCAGGCCGCCCGTGTGGTCGCCTTGGATATAGAACGGCCCCGGCTTTCCTTCGTCGGCGTCCAGCGCGCCTCCCGTAATGCCTTCGATTTCCTTTTTATCGATTGTGGTGACGCCATTTCGAACGACGGTCACCGTGCGCCCCACCAGTGTCACATCAAAGGATTCCCATTTGCCCGGCGTGCGCGGCAGTTCCGTGGAAGGCGCGATGCGACCGTAAATCGAACCCATCTGGCGCTCCATCGGCTCGGTATTTACAGGCTCATATTCCAGCTGCACCTCATAGCGACCCCGCAAATAAAACCCGCTGTTTGCATTCTCAGGGCAATTCACCTCGAAGTGCACTTTGAAATCCTCGAATTCGCGCGTTGATTTCAGGTTCGCGCCGTGAGCCTCGTTCACCAAAACCCCATCTTTCACGATCCAGTGGTTGTTCGCGACATCGCCGATCGGCTCCCATCCCTCCAGGTTTCTGCCGTTGAACAACGCAACCGGCTTTGTCCACACCTTGGGTGCGGCGCGGTTCAACTCCGGCGCTCGAAGGCCGGTCAAAGAGATGGACTGATCGCCGCGCTTCTGAACGCCGGTCAGCCGGTCACCTTGCGCGTCCAGGTCCCAAGTCATGGCAGGCCGATTTCCAGAAGCTGGGGTGATCGGCAGATGCAGATGGGAGCCATCCACGCGGAAATTCTTTATCTGATACACATGGCCTCCAGTGGGCTGAAACCATATGTTCAGGGCGCCGGCCTTTTCTGTTATGCCCAACCAATTGGCGCGCGGACCAGCCGCCGTGTTTACGTCGAAATCCCATCGCCCCAGAAAAGGGCTAGCGGCCGCGGTACAAAGGCTCGGGGCCAGCAACGCACCCGCAACCACTAAACGAGTACAAAGATCTTTCATTTCTGCAGTGTATTATGTGAGCGCAATCCTTTGACGGTCCTCAGTGTCGCCTATCCTCTCTTACCGGTACACGCCGGCGCTGGCGGCGGCGCGGAACAAATTTTGTATTTGTTGGATCGCGAGCTCGTAAAACGCCATCACCAGTCGGTCGTGATTGCCGCTAAGGGTTCAACAGTTAACGGAGAGTTAATTGAAACCTGCGGATGCCCGGGCGAGATCACGGACGAGGCGCGCCGGGCGACGCAACTCGAACATGCGATAACCCTCGGCAAAGCGCTGGATCGTTTTCGTGTCGAACTGGTCCATTTTCACGGCCTGGACTTTCACGAGTATCTGCCGGACCGGCGGGTACCTAAGCTCGCCACACTTCATCTTCCGGTGGACTGGTATCCAGCGTCAATCTTCGCAAACGCCGCAATACATTTGAATTGCGTTTCCGCGACACAGGCGAGTTCAGCGCCGCAACGAGCCAGACTTCCGGCGGTCATGAACGGCGTCCTGGTCGACAATTATCAGCCTCAACAGGGCGCCAAGGAATTCTTACTTTGGATGGGCCGCATCTGTCCCGAAAAGGGAGTTCATACCGCCCTTGAAGTCGCCCGCGGTCTCGATCTTCCTTTGATCATGGCCGGGCCGGTTCATCCGTTCCGGGACCATCAGATATATTTCGCTGAACGTATTCAGCCTTTGCTCGATGAAAAGAGGCGATACATCGGGCCGGTCGATTTGTCCCAGAAAGCCGCGTTGCTCGCGCAAGCGAAGAGCGTGCTGATACCGAGCCTAGTAGCGGAGACAAGTTCGCTTGTTGCTATGGAAGCTCTTGCCTCCGGGACTCCAGTAGTAGCGTTCCGTTCCGGAGCTTTGCCAGAGATCGTGAGCCACGGAGAAACGGGATTTATCGTCGATTCAGTGGATCAAATGGTCGAGGCTGTTAAGCGAATCGATGAGATCTCGCCGGCGGTTTGCCGCGCCATCGCGAAGACTCGCTTCGATTCTCGAAGGATGGCGGAGGACTATTTAAGCCTCTATAAGGCTATCGTCGCGTGATGATTAAGCGGCATTTGGGAACTTGTTGCGAGCCCCACCACGATTTGTAAGCCTCGTTCCCTCTAAGAAAATCCCATGCTTCGCACCTGCGTTCGAAGGACTCGCGGAGCGCTTCGAATAGCAGAATCCGACCGAGGCCAAGGTTCTCATATTGAGGGTCGAACGCCGTGAGATAGTCGAAAATTCTGTTGGCATGTTCAAAGGCGAGGATTACCGCCACAACTTCGGCACCAAGGCTCAGCCAAAAGATTCGTAGCATCCCGTGCGCGCCAAAATCCTGAGCGACATCTCGAAGGAAATCGGCCGAATCATTCGCCGCGATGGTTCCCGGCTGCCCACGCCTTTTCCACCTTAAGCTATGGAGGCGGATCAGCGTGTCGATTAACATTGGATCCGCTTCAGGGGTGGTTCCGAACTGAAGCTTGGCCACCGACTCTGCCCTCTTCCAATCGCGGCGTACATTTCCACGCAAGCTGGAGGGTCGAGCCGCCCAATAATCTGCGAAACTTCCGGCGAGCCGTATCCTTCTGCATTCCGTTTCTTCAATCGTTCGCAAATCGAGCTTTCGGTTTAAAGAAGCCACTCCGCGTAAGCAGGTATCGAAGTTCAGATCCTGCCAGTTACAAAGCTGCCAATCCAATTCCGATTCAAGGTAATCGCCCAGGCAACGGACAACTTCGCTGCTGCGCTTGGGATGAATCGCCGGTTCGAGGTAATCCGAAATCCCGGAGCCGATCAGCGTCACCTGTCGCGCACCTTGCCATTCATGTAAAAAACAAGGCACCACCCCGGCAATCGTCCCGCCGTCACGAAATATCATCGCCAGCAATTCTCCGCTCCCAAACCAGCGCCACCAGGTCAGTAGCCAGCCGGGAAGTTGGAACGGTGTTGTACCAGCGACTGAACAGGTAAAGGAGTGCCACTCGGCCTGAGTTTCGAGTAGTGTTGCGAAATCGCTTATGACTTCCAGCTTCAATCGCCGTCAACTTCGATCGGGGTGTGCGAGTCCAACAGACGCAACGCTTCACGGTATCCATTGAGCGTCCCGACGTCGACGTACGAGTCGCCGGTTTTGATGCCGTAAGCACGCCTGCCTCGGGCCAAATACTCATTGATCAGTGTGCCCAGGTATTCGTCGTGGCGCTGTTCCCAGATTTCATGCAATTCGTTCAGGACGAATCCAGGCATGCGAAGCGCGCCCCACACCCAATGCGTAGAGATATTTGTGCTCTTGACCCGCACTTCCAGCACTTCATCGTCGTCATTCGTAATCACGGCGTCAAAGCGCTCCGGATGGTTCACGGGAAACAAAAGCAGAGAAAGGCTTCCAGCAGGAAGAGTGCCAAGCGCCGTCTCGGGGAACCAGATTGTATCGGGAAGTCCGATGCACACGTCTTCTCCGGCTGGAATCAGAGGAAGCGCGCGAAAAATGGCATCGCACAGGCCGGCAGGCCGCGGCTGAACCGCATAGAAGATCGCGGCTGAAAGGGCATTTCCGCCAAAGTAGTCCATGATGTCGGACTTGCCAGGTGAAATTACGAAACAGATCTTCCGAACGCCGCCGTTTACCATGCGTTCGATCAGGTATTCGCTAACTGCTCTAGGGCGCTCGTTTCCGCCATCCATGTAACTGCCCACGGGCAGCAGTTCTTTCGAGAAAGCGAGGGGTTGGATGCGGCTCCCCATCCCCGCCGCAGGAATAATTCCCCACATGCTACGCTCCTCGAGATGCGAGAGATGGGATCTGGTCGTGACATGTCTCGTCGCGCGGCGTTTCGATCAGGTCGATAAGACGTTCCGCTCGGATATCGGCCGTGTGGCAGTCGAGAGTTCGCTGCTTCGCCCGGGAGCCGATGCGCCGCAGCCAGGCGCAATCACTTGTGATAGCCGAAATCGCGTCCGTCATGGATGAGGCAATCACGATCTCCTCACTCGGCTCAAGAAACGTATCTAATCCTGTCCACCAGTCGCTGACAACAGCCGTCCCGCATGCCGCTGCTTCGAAAAGCCGGCCCGACGGACAGTAGCCCAACTCTGCCATCGAGGCGCGCGTGACATTCAAGGTCAGCGGCGACGACGAGTAAAACGCACGATGCTCTCCTGGCGGGACATGATCGTAGTGGCGAATATTGGCCGGCCACTGCCTTCTATCCGGGTACATTGCGCCCGCGATGACGAAGCTGCGATCGGACAGCCGCGATGCCGGCCCTATCAGAAAATGTTCCAGACTGAGTTGCCTGTCAAGGGAATATGTTCCGAGGTAGGACAGATCGCAGCCGAATTTGCTGCAGGCGTCCACTCGATAATAAATTTCCTGATCTACCCATCCATATAGCGTTGCAACACAGCGGGCCTTCAGGCGATCCCGCAGCTGATCGAGAGCTTGGCCACCCGTGTAGCTCAATACTAAGTCGAAATCACTTAGGCCGCCACTGCCAATATACGGAACGGGCTCGCCTTTCGCTAGCTTGCTCAGTGTAACGGGCGTATCCATGTCGTAAAAAATGGTACGGGCCACATCGGAAGAAAGCACAACGTCAGAAGCCTCAATTCCATCCGGGCAATACGAGGTGACCATACCCACATCAGCCGTTGAGAGAATCCGCCTCGCAGTGTCAAGATTTTGCGCCCAGTTGGAATATAAGTGAATATCTGCAAAAGGCAAGTACGGAGCATCGCGATTGGCTGCGTAATATGGCACGTCGCGTTCGAAAAAATGGATTTCGTGCCCCTTGTTGCGTAAGGCCCGAAACAGCCCTCGCAATAGAGTTGCGTGCCCATTTCCCCAGGCTGACGTAATGGAGAGGCCAAAAATAACAATTTTCATTCGCCCGCGCTAACGCTTCTTGAATTTATAGAAGAATTCCACACTCGCATTTCCGTTATAATCACGCAGCGCCACGGCCGAAAAATTTGGCGTGAAGGCCCACTCTATTCGTATGATCTCGGAATTAGTTTGAGTCACATCGGTGATATAAGTGAAGGTAACGTTGTTCGCGATTTTTTGTTGAAGAGTGACCCGGGCACTGGGCTGCCCTCCACTGCCCGCGAAAGAAGGATCGATTTTGAACTGCGTTATGCCAAACACCCGCTGAACGCGGCTGGCGAGCGGATTGGCTACGGCTTGGCTGAGAACAGCGGATTCCCCCATCTGGGCGAAGGATTGCTGAGGCGGAGTTGGTTGATGCGCCGCAATGGTAGGGTCAGCCGGCGTGGTGTTCGTTGCCAACAGTTGCGCAATCTGCTCAAAACTCAGTGGTGGATCGGAGCGGTAGCTCAGCTTTAAATTGTTCATGGGGCCCGAAACCCCGATCACCACATCCACGTTTTGAGCGATCGTTTCAAGCGAGATATTCAATACCGGCTCTATTGAGTTTGGGTTGTAAAAGTTGATCGCCCCCGTTTGAACCGTGTACGTATTGCCAAAGAATACGAGCTGACCATCCGTAACTGTGACGCGTCCGATAACTCCCGGGTTGACGGCTGTGCCGCGTACCGTCAGATTAGCTTCCAAGTTCAGCCTGTTCGCGTAGGTGGTGATTACCTGTAGATCAGGATCGGTAAGGAGGCGGATATCCAACCGCATACCAGCCAAGAAGCCGGCGGGCGCGGAAGGCGTCGAGGGCGGTGTTGACGCGGTGGACAGGATGGATCCTACGTCGCCGGAAGAACCGTAGGCGATACGCTCAACGGTTACTTTTCCGGCTAGCAGGGAACGCTTTGTACTTCCAGTGAGACTAATATCGGCATCGGAGCTGACGCTCACGCCGGAATACCGCACTCGAACATTCCTGGCGGCCGCACGCAGGTTGTAACTTGCAGCAGAGCCCGAGAAGCCGATAAACCCGGCGAGCGAAATTTTGCCTCCTCCACTTTGGCCCGTGAGGCTTTGAATAGTAGCGCTGGTTCCCTGAAGCAAGATGACGCCGTTGGCATTGGATATTCCGTTTGGCGATGCAGAGTACTCGATATTCGCGTCCTTCAACTCGACGCGCCCATTCATTAACGGCTGCGAAAGGCTGCCGTGGAGCGTGGCATCCAAGCCGAGTGTTCCCGAGGAGTAAAAATCCCGATCGAGATCCTGAAGGACACCGAGGTTCACGTTAGCGAGCATCTTGATACCCAATGGAGAGCTCAAGCTCTTGAGATTCATTCCGCCGGAAACATTTACGGACGTCCCCGGGCCGCTCAGCCGAAGGTCCTGGATGTTGACCACGGAATGGTTGAGCCCAACAACGATGGGCCGCTCGTTATGGATAACTACAGCCGCCCGCGCAGGTCCACCCGTGAGAGATGCATGCGGAAGCGTCTGAGCTTCGAGACGGGTGAGTTGCAGCCTCGCGGTCAAGCCATCCAGGTTGAGAACAGGCCCATCGACAGTAGCCTGCCCTTCAACAAGCGCATCGAAGCCGGGCTGCGCTTCCGGCGCAGCGGAGAGGAACGGAGCAAGACTTGAATATCGAATATTAGCGAACGTAAGATTGGCGCGGACAGGGTAATCTCCGCGTAATTGCGAACTTCCCGACGCATGAATCTGACTGCTCGCTATCTCGGAATCAAAGCGGAAGTTAAGATTCTCGCCTGCCGTGCGCGCAGTAAAATTTGCGCCGCCCAGCGCTCGATCGTTCAAGCGAAGCGCGTTGGCGGAAGCATCAGCATTCAGATTCGAAATCAGTATGCTCCGGCTGCCATGTTGCTCGCGCAGATCGGCGGACATGTCGGCTGCAAGGCGTAGCGCTCCCGCTATGCCCCTCTTTTGCTGCTGTACGTGTTCGATTTTCGCCAGTTGGATATCAGTGCTGTCGACCTTCAGTGTGAGCTTGCCCGTATTAAGGTCGTTCGGCGGATGAGAGAAGGACCCATTCAAGCGTATGCTTCCCGCCGGCACGTCCAATCGAATGGATGGAATATTAACGGATCTGTTCGAGTAGTGAACCGCGCCTTGCAGCAAATCGATCGGCTCCTCATACACATTCGCGCGTGCCAGCCTGAACCCGAGATCCGCATCAGGATTTTGCATCGTGCCCGAAACGTGAGCATCCGCCGACAGATTTCCCCGCGCTGGAATGGATGACTGCCCCGAGATGGCCAGAGCTTTTTCAACAGAGAGGTTCTGGATAGATGCGTCCGCCGTCGTTTCGTAGTTGTGCGTCAACGCCGTTCTACCATTCACTTTGATGCTGGATCCAGCGAAATCCGACGTAACCGTATAACTGACGCTCCCGTTTGCCGTGCTCGCAGTAGCGGTCAGATCCCCAGCGGCTTGGTTCTGAACGCGCAGGCTGCGAGCGGAGAGGTCGGCGCTAACATTGGACAGTATCAACTCGGGCTGCTCATTTGTGCCCCGTATGTCGGCTGCCGCGCTGGCCTTCAGTTGAATCAAACCGGCAATGCCTGCTTTCTGTTGTTGCAAAGGCTTTATGTTTGCGAGTTGAACGTTGGTGGTGGAAACATCGAACTGTGCATGACCAACTGTGAAACTACTTCGAGGATGCTGGAATGCTCCCTTAATATTTACTCGACCTCCGGCAGCATCTAACTCCAGATTGGATAATGTTACTAGCTGGTCCGAAAGGTTTACATTTGCGAGCAGCCGGTCGATAGGCTGGTTATAGGCGCTTCCATCCAGCACTTGCAACGACGCGCTACCCAGCGGATTTCCATAGGACCCTTGGATGTGTACCTCCGCACCTACTCTCCCTGTCGCCGGAATCGAACTTTCGCCTGCAAGGCTCAAGAGATCCGCAACATCGCCATTTCGCAAGACAATATCGGCAGCCAGTGGCGAAGAGTACGTCGGGCTCCAATGGCGCAGCCCAAGCGAGGCGTCCAAAGTCGTCTGCATGGTATTCCGGCGTAAGAGACCGTTTCGAATAGACGCGCCGGAAGGTGAGGCGGCAAGATCCGCCGCGAATTCATCGAACGGCCGTTCCTCAATCGCGAATCGATTCATTGCGATGTGACTACTGATGCGCGGCGTGGAAAGGCTTCCAGCAATCTGAGCCTGTATCCTGGCTGTGCCTCCCTTCAGCTCAACGGGCAACGTGCTTTCCGGTTTGCTTGCTCCGAAATTGGCGGCTGGCAAAAAGTCGTTCAGGTTGTGAGAGACGAGGCTGAGGTCAATCCGGCGGTTTAGCGAACCGGAAAGATCCAGCCTGGAATTGGGAAAATCGAGATAAGATTTTCCGAGGTCCAACGTATCGCTTGCGCCGGCATAGTTGGCGTAAAGGCGTCCGCTGATTGGAATCCCTCGGCGACCCGGCACGATGTCGAGCTTCACCTGCGCCAAGTAGCCAGTCGTACCCTTTGCCTTCAGGTCTCCGGTCGCTTTAAGAGCGCCATTTATACTGCCGTCATATCCTAACTCTTTCCCTGCCATCGCTCGCGCGAGCACCGGAAGGGAGAAATTATGTAAAGCACCCTCGGCACTAAGCCGCTGCAATTTCTCAACAAATACTTTGGCCGTCAGATCGCCTCCCAAAGCTTTAAGCTTCAATCCGTCGAGACTGATTAGGTAGGGATCGGCGTGAAAGGGCGAATAGAGACTTACATCATTCAAGCGCGCTGTCTCGGTACGAATCGAAAGGCCGTTGGAATTCATCGTCCCGTTCACGTTATAGTTATCGTGCGCGTCCACATTCGCCGTTCCATTCGCCAGCAGCGACCCTTTTGTTTGAACGCCTGTAACTTTCATCAAAGGCGCGAGCTCCCCGAGCGCCAGGTTTACGCTGAATTGAACCAAGCTGTTTCGGGATGGGTCAAGTGTCCCTGATGCCTGAAAGGTGGTGTGGCCGAGCGCAAGGTGCGCTGTCCGGATATTTGTAACATTCTGCTTCTCGTCCATGCTCACCGACAACTCTGCGCTGAGCACGTGGGGAACTCCGCTAGCCCCAGCGTCGATTGGAAGATCGAAGCTGCGCCGCATCTCGGAAAGAGACACGTTCGCATTTACTTGCGCAGAGATCTTTGGTGCATTCATGTTCTCAAGCGAGCCGTTTAGGGTGATTTGCGATTGGCTCGTATTCAGCTTCGCGTCCGCTATCTTAATCGCATCTTTTTCGATCGTGACAGGAAAGTTGACGTGCACATCCAAAGGCGTCAGGTTACCGGACGCCAGAAGTAGCGGGTCAATAGAGAGGTTCCCCGCATAAGCCGGCGTTAGCGCGTTATAGTTCAGCAGCAGGCGGAGGTTTTCTCCACGGGCGCCAAACGACGCTTTTTTGTCCGAGAACTCCAGCAGTCCATTTTGAATTTCGAACCGGCCCACGGCCAGATCAACTACGGTCTGTAGTCCGGAGGTTTGACTTGGCTTCTTTTGGATTTTCGGCTCCGGAACATTCGTCTTCCCGTCCGGGAAAACAATAAAGTCAACCCGGGGTCCCTGGATGCCCAAATATTGCAGGTCCACGGCCTTTTTCAGGCCGGCGAAGAGCTTTAATTTGACCGTCAGCAGCGGAACGCGGACGAGGGGATCAGCCCCTTTGGGTTCCGTTCCGTGTAGAACAAAGTCGCGTATTCGAACGGTCAAGTGCCGCCAGTCGAATTGAAACGATCCAAGCTCCACCGTTCCGCCAGTGGATTCCTCGGTGGTTGCGATGATCTTCTCGCGCACGAAATTCGCGAACCAACTGCTTTGCAGAATCAGAATGGAAGCGACCGCCAAAACTATGATCAGGCCGACTAACGAAGCCCCGACCGTCCATAAGAGTTTTTTCTTTCGTGGAGTCATGCGAGGCTCGCCTCACGAAATTGAATCTTATTTTCTTTCCGCTGATCGTCGAGCCACGCGAAAAACTGTTGGTTCACCTGCCGGCCCTGCAAAATACCACGAATTTTTTCGCGCAGATCATCCAGAGAAGATGCACGCGGGTTCTCCCGCCGAAGAGCGACGGCGTGTTCGTTGTAATACTTTTCAATCTCTTCTTCGCTAACCAGCGCCCCAGGCTTAAATCGCAGATCGATAAAGCGCAGGACTGTGAGTTGCCACTGCAGTTGTGTGCGCAGCTCGAGATCGGTCAATCCGTACCGGCTCAGGGCGTGCTGATATGCAGCATCCGTTTTGAATCGCTGGCGTTTTAAGTTGTCGAGCTGGTTGTCAGTATCCTGCAAAGTCGCCGTCGGATAATCGCCGATGGCAATTTCGCGCCGGATAAAGATCTGGTCGATGAGCCTGGACGCCGCTTTCTTCCGAGCCGCGCTTTCAAAGCTAAGCAGTTCATTATTAAGAAAGTCCGTTACGCGAATGTCTCGATCTATGTCGCTGTCTTTTACAATCGAGTCGCCGACTATTACCGCGATACGGTCAATAATTATCGCGGAGGCGAAAACGCTTGCCAAGACAAAGAGCGCTGAGGCACGCGACCGCATCAGAAGGCCTGCCCGATAGAGAAGAAGAATTGAAAATGGCTTAATTGCTGCAAGGAGCTCTGGCACGTACTGCCGCAGTTAATCAGCTCCTGTATCGTCAAGTTCCTGCTGAATCCGAAGTAGCGGCTGGGATTTAGAGTATAAGCGAAGTCAACGCGCACAGGCCCAAGCGGCGTCTTGTATCGAATCCCAAAGCCGGGGGCCTGAACCGCATAGTTGAAATCCTGGTTGTTCGGATTCTGACGATACCTTAGCGAGATATCGCCAAAACTCGTATAAATATTGCCCATATCGTGGAAGACCACGCCGCTGATATTCGGTCCCAATAAGGGGAAGCGGAGCTCCACAGTATTAAAAAAGAGGCCATTGCCGCCGATCGGAAAGCCGGTGGCGCAGGAAGCTGCGGTGTTTTGCGCTCCACAGCTCGGTGCCCCTCCGGGTAACTCTGTCGAGGTGCCAATATCGCGCGGCCCCGCTTGATTGTCGCCGAATCCGCGCATGGAAACGCCTCCGCCGCCGTAGAACCGTTCCGGCAATGGGATGGCGTCAAATGAAGTGCTGCCAGGCGGAGCATTGAAGGGAATGATAATGCCTATTTGTGTTTGACGCGCCAACACCAGGTTCCTACCAAGCGAAGTATAGGTTGCGTTCCGCGCTAAAACGCGGTAAAAATTCCTCTGCGACCCAAAGAAATTCCCCGCCACCCCTCCGTCCACAGTGTTCCAGAAGCCTCGATGCGCGTCGCTGGGGTTATCGCGATGATCTTGAATGTAACTCGCCGACAATATTCCTACTCGTACTGGCTGCAATAGCTGTGGTACAAGGAGCGCCGGAATAAATAAGTTCCCGGTACTGACACGCCGGTACGCGAAACGGATCAGCACGGTTGACGCCCTGTTGAAACGTTGCGAAACCTGTACCGACGCCTCCGCGCGCCTGGAAGAAAACGTCTGCACATCCTGGGTGGTGTCGTACAAGGCTGAAAATGTTGTGGTGCGGCGAGGCGAGCCAAGAAAATGAGGCATTATGTAATTGAGCGATTCTCGCTGTTCCAAACTCGAATATCGGGTTTGCAAGGAAACCGTCTCTCCACGCCCAAGAAAGTTCAGCCGATTGACATTGAAGGAAACGATTGGCGATACACCCTTCGCGCCCCCGGCATTTGCAACGTTTGTGGTGGTTCCGCCAAATTGCCCCAGCTCCAGTCCGAACCCGACATTGAACGTGTAACGCGCTGCTTCGTCGAAATCGTACAGGACATACTTGTACCGGTTCGCGCCATCGGCATCCTGCAAGGCGGTGTTGACATTGGCGAAAATTCCGAGATCGGTCAGCCTACGGGCGATGTCGTTGATCTTCACCATGGATATTGGCTCACCGTCCTGAACATTGATTCTCCGTTGAACCAACGACGGCTTGGTCCGATATAGGCCCGAAACGACTACCTTCCGAACGAATTCTCGCGGGCCCTCCGTAATACGGTAAGTGAGGTCAAGGGTTTCAGGTTCGGATCCCGGATCGAGGCTGTAGCTGAATGCGGCGAGCGGGAACCCGTTCGAATAGTAGTGCTCAAGAATGAAATTGCGATCCGACGCGACATTCACCTCGGCAAACGGTTGCCCCTCCGCCGAACTAAGTCGGTCGCGGATGGGACTAAGATCAAGGCGTGTGCCTCCTAGGATTTTCAGATTTGCGATACGCCATTGCTTGCCCGGCGTGATACGGAACGTAACAGCAATATCGTTCGGCTTGCCTTTGTAATTGGTTTCCACAGCGGACGCGACTTTCACGTCCCGAAAGCCGTTAGCCTGATATAAGTTCTCTATAGCTCCCTCGTCGGCCTTTCGGAATGTTTCGCTATACCTGCCATATTTCATTAATAACGAGCTCGGCCGCAAAAACATCCGCTCGCGAAGAGTATCAGGCGTGAAGTATGTGTTCCCCTCGATCGAAACAGCCACGAGCTTACGGCGAGAACCTGTGGCTATGTAGAAATTAATCGTTTCCAGGTCGTTCTTTGTCGGCTCCTGCTTGTAAGTAACATCGACGTCCGGATAACCCTTGGATTGAAAATAATCGCGCAGGTTTCGGGCGCCCTCCGCCAGGAGATCGTTATCTACGGATCCCTCGCTGTAGACCGGTATGTATTGGCGCAGCTTGCTTTTGGAAACTTTGGCTTCGACAGCCTTAACTTCGATCTTCGGCCCCGCGTCAATATCCAGGTTAGGCTTGACTCGCCTTGTCGTCGCATCGTAGTCGAGCGATGTCATCTCGACCGAGGCGGTCAAACGGCCAATCTTGGCGTATTTCTTATGAATACCTTGAACGCCCTTGTCCGTCTCGGCATCCGTCACTTTGCGCCACCAGTGGATCAGCGGGATTCGCCAACCGGTCGCCCGGATAATCGTCTCGTTGGAAAGCTTCGTGTCGCCCGTGATAGCCGGTGTGGTGTATTTCGCTCGCTTACCGGCATCCACCAGAAATCGTATGGTGACTTGGTGCGTCTCCGGATCCTCGATGGTCGCCGTCCCAACGGTCGCCTGATATAGGCCGTTGTCGTGCATTTCCTGTTCGATGTTTTTCCTCGCTGTTTCCAGCGTCTCCTCATCGAAGGGCGTTCCCAAACTCAACTGCGCATCGCTGATGATCACGCTGCGGCTGGGAGGATCGCTGATTTGTCCCTGTGCTCCGACGTGTCCGATAAATCGCCGCGCGCGAGTGATAAAGCGAAGCGTTACGCCGTTTCCATTCGGTTCCGCATCCACCTGAATATCGTCGTATAAGCGCGTGGAAAAAAGCCGGTCTATTGCGGTAGCCACCTGAGCTGGATTAAGCGGCTGTCCAATCTGCACAAGCTGCATATGCTGCAGGTCGCGGGGGTCGACAGGCTGTGTCGCCGGTTCATATTGTATGGAAACCACGGTTTTACCCGTGAAATTTTGCGCATGCACCGGAACGGCGTTAAGCAGGCCGAGTGTGGCTAGAAGTATCGCTAAGCGGCCGCGAAAATAGGGTTTGTTCATTGTTTTCGGGTGCGCGAAACCTGTAATCAGAGAATTCCCTCAACTAGCGCTCTTTTCTGCCGCAGACAGCTGCCAGGCACTTCCTGGACGCGGGTTCCATTTACCTTGTTACATCTGTCTCATCTCGAGGCCGGCCGCGGTCTATCATTTAAGAACCCGATGCCGCAGGCCACCCTCCCAAAGCTCCTGAAGAGCGCGGCTTCCCGGTGGAACACGCACGAGGCGCCGCGCCTGGGAGCGGCCCTTGCCTACTATGCGCTCCTGTCGATGGCGCCTCTGCTTATTCTGCTTATTGCCATCTGTGGTCTCGTGTTCGACAGATCCACTGCCGAGCGCGACATTCTGGACCAAGTGCAACAGGTCGCGGGCTCTTCGAGCGCGCAGACCGTGCGGATGCTCATTGCCAGCGCTCATCGCTCCGGCAGCGGCCTCATCGCTACCGTGATCGCCATCACTACCCTGCTATTCGGCGCATCGGGCGTCTTTCTGGAACTCCGAGCGTCTTTGAATAAGATCTGGGATGCACCGCTGAGCCAGTCGTCCGGGTGGCGCGATATGGTGTGGCAGCGCGTTGTGTCATTCGGAATGGTGCTTGCGCTCGGTCTTCTGCTGCTCGCCTCATTGCTGCTGAGCGCCGCCCTGACGCTGATGCAGACGTTTTTCGCCGGCTGGCTGCCGCTTCACTTTGCCGTGTTGAGCGAAGCCGCCAACTTCTCGGTTTCTCTAGCGGCTATGACCGTACTGTTCGGGCTGATCTTCAAGTTTGTGCCGGATGTGCCCATTGACTGGCGGGATGTCGGAATTGGCGCCCTCGCTACGGCGTTTCTTTTCGAGGTCGGGAAGGTTCTGCTGGGTCTCTATCTCGGGACTGCCGGCGTAGGATCAACCTATGGCGCCGCCGGATCGTTAGTGGCCTTTGTGGTGTGGGTTTATTACTCAGCTCAAATCTTTTTCTTCGGCGCTGTCTTCACACGGGTCTATGCGGACAGATTGGGATCTCCTTCCGCGAAAAGAAAACGCGCCGCTGTCCGGACGTCGGGAGAAATGGCGCGCGGGCAAAGCGCCTGAATTAGACTCGTACTACTACTAACCGCTCCAAGCTGCCGCCCTCGAGAACGCGCCCGCACGTAAGCCCAGCTCAGCATTGGGTTCAGGCTTTTTAAGCGCGCCGGATCGCGCCCGCGATAAAATATAAGTTCCCACCCTTTTCCCCATGATTTCCGTAAGTAATGTCAGCATGCGCTACGGGGGCAAGATCCTCTTCGAAGATGTAACCACCGCTTTTCTGCCCGGCAGGCGCTATGGCCTCACAGGACCGAATGGCGCCGGCAAGACGACATTTATGAAGTTGCTCTCCGGCGAATTGGATCCCCAAAAAGGAAGCGTCGTGCTTCCGAAGAAGATCGGCGTCCTGCGCCAGGATCAGTTTGCGTTTGACCAGTACCGCGTAATCGATACCGTCATTATGGGCAACTTGCCGTTGTGGAACGCGCTAGAAGAACGCGAGGCTCTCTATTCCAAGCCGGAACTGACCGACGAAGATGGCATGCGGCTTGGCGAATTGGAAGGCGTGGTGGCCGAGGAGGACGGCTATTCCGCGGAAAGCGACGCGGCCGTCTTGCTCGATGGCCTGGATATTCCCGAACCATTTCATCAGCGCAACATGGGAGAGCTTCAGGGCGGCCAAAAGGTTCGCGTTCTGTTGGCGCAGGCATTGTTCGGCCATCCGCAGGCACTGCTGCTGGATGAGCCGACCAACTATCTCGATCTCGAATCCATTCACTGGCTGCAGAATTTCCTGACGCATTATGATGGCGTTCTGATCGTCATTTCCCACGACCGGCACTTTCTGAACAGCGTTTGCTCGCACACGGCGGATATCGATTACCAGACCATCATTACTTATCCGGGCGGGTATGACGATATGGTTCTGCAGAAGATGCAGATTCGGTCGCGCATTGAATCCGAAAACGCGCAGCGTGAAAAGAAGATCGCGCAGCTCAACGAATTCATTGCGCGCTTCTCGGCCGGCACGCGCGCTAGCCAGGTCACGTCGCGCAAGAAAGAGGTCGAGCGGCTGCAGACCACGGAACTGGCGCGCTCGAACATCCAACGACCTTACATCCGCTTCGAGATGAAGCGCGCCTCAGGACGTCATGCGCTGGAGTTCAAGGGCGTCAACAAAGGCTATGACGGACTGGCGGTTGTTACTGATTTTTCGGCGGCCGTCCAGCGCGGCGAGAAGGTCGCGCTGATGGGCCGAAATGGCGCCGGCAAGACAACTCTGTTAAAGGCGCTGCTTGCCAACGCGCCCGGCATCGAAGACAAGGACGTGGGATTGGATTCGGGAGTCGTTACCTGGGGCCACGAAGTCCAGGTCGGCTATTTCGCTCAGGATCACCGGAACACGATTCGTGACGGAGTTACGGTTGAGGAATGGCTGCACGACTGGGATCCGCAAGCTTCAAAAGAGGAGATCAGGGGACTTTTGGGTCAGATGCTATTCCGGGGCGAGGAAGGCCTGAAGCCGACGGACGCACTGTCCGGCGGAGAAGCGGCGCGGCTTATTTTCTGTAAGCTCATGCTGCAGAAGCCCAACGTTCTCGTGTTTGACGAGCCGACAAACCACCTGGATCTGGAATCGATCAACGCGCTGAATATTGCGCTTCAGAAATTCGAGGGAACGGTTCTCCTGGTAACCCACGATGAAGACCTGGTCGACGAAGTAGCCACGCGGATCTGGCGCTTCGAAGGCGGACATATCGAGGATTTCGTCGGATCCTATGAGGAGTACTCAACGGCGGCGGCAAAATAGGCGGCCCTCTCGATTTTCTCCTCAAAACCGGACGCTCAAGGCCTTGAGCACAAAATAAAAAACCGCCACCATAATGAGGAATAGGAGGAGCTCGATGATGCGCCGCTGGTTCTTCTTCCGGAGTGGCTCCTTCAAGAGCAAAGCGTCTGAGTCCGGTTCGTGCTTAAAGGGCTTCCGGACTGCCTGCTCGAGCGGAGAAAGCGGCATATAGAAAATCTTCCGGCATTCGCGGCAGCGATAACGGCGCAAACCTCGCCATCGCTTGATTAGCGAGTAGAGGTTGTTCCGGTGAGAACGGCGTACGTCTTCGCTGCGGCAGACTGGGCAGGTCAACATGGCACTGGCCTTCAGCGACGCATGGCGGTGAGTAGAACCACTGCCTGCGCTTCACAGGAGAGGCCGTTGCCTACCGGCCCGACGTTCTCAGCCGTCTTAAACTTCACGCTCACACAGTCAAGGGGCAAACCCACCGCTCTAGCCAAACTGTCCTGTATCAGGCCACGAAACTCCTTCAGTTTCGGCCGTTCCAGGATGATGGTGGAATCGACGTTTGCCAGCCGATAACCATGACGTCCCGCTAACCCCAGAACGTGTTCCAGAAACCGTCTGCTTTCGGCGCCTTTCCATTCCGGCGCGGTGTCTGGAAAGTGCATGCCGATGTCACCTAAAGCCAGCGCTCCGAGAACCGCGTCCGTCACGGCGTGAAACAGGACATCGGCGTCGGAATGGCCGGAAAGTCCGAACTCAGATGGAACGTGCACTCCGCCCAGGATAAGCGGCCGGCCAGCTTCGATCCTGTGGGTGTCCCAGCCCTGGCCAATGCGAAAGGGCGGCGGCTCCGAATGCGCCATCCTAACTCAGCTCGAGCGTGGAGTTCTCCAGCGTCAGGTAGAGCCGGGCCAGATCCATGTCGCTGGGTTTCGTGATTTTGATGTTTCGGTCCGTGCCCATTACCACCGAGACCTCCACCTGCTCCAAGCGCTCCACCAGCGAGGATTCATCCGTCCCGATGAAAAGATCCTGACGCGCTTTTTCGAAGGCCTGCCGCAAGAGATCCACCTTGAATACCTGCGGAGTTTGGGTAAGAACCAGGCGCTCGCGCGGCAACGTACCCCGGACTTTGTTGCGGTGGACCTGCTTAACAGTGTCCACCGGCACAATCCCGACAATAGCAGCGCCCGTTTCGGCTGCCTCGCGAATCACCTTCTCAATCACTTCCCGTTCGACAAACGGGCGAACTGCGTCGTGCACTGCAACCAGCGCGGCGTCGTCGCTTACCTTGGCAAGCGCGTTTTCCACCGACTGCTGACGAGTTTCACCGCCGGGCACGGCGCGAACAACCTTGGCAAAACCCTGTGCATCGAATAGCTCTTCCGCCCAGGCAAGGTCATCGCTGCGAAGCGCGACGACAATCTCGCTCACCAGGGAAGAACTGATAAACTTCCGTATCGTATGAACCAGAATCGGCGAGTTGTTTAACAGCATGAACTGCTTGCGGCTGATACCCGCCTTCTCCGGCGCGCTGCGGCCCATGCGCGTTCCCAGGCCGGCCGCTGGAATGATTACCGATACATTCATCAAAATGGCTCGGAAAATTCGATGCGCCCCTGACGCTCGAATTGACCCTTGAATTTACATGATAGAGGAAGCACTCCGTCAATCCCGGCGCTTCGGCGCTCGGCGTCTTCTGCACAGTTGGCAGAAATACCAGCGAAGACGCAGGTAGATTAGTTGCGCGCAAATCCGTCATACCACGGGGGCAGCAATGACGGATGTCGTCCTTTTGTATGTCGATGACGACGATGCCGCTCATCTTCTGGTGGAGATTGCTCTCCGTGAGGCCCAATCGAAGGTCGATCTTCGTCATGCCGCCGATGGAGAGCAGGCCCTCGCTTATCTGCGTGGATCCGACCCGCAGGGCAACGCACCTCGACCCGACCTGATTCTTCTTGACCTGAACTTGCCTAAGAAAAGTGGAATCGAGTTGCTGGGGGAGTTGAAGGCGGATGAAGCTCTGCGCTCCATTCCGGTGATTGTGTTCAGTTCGTCGGCCCGTCCTGTCGATAAAGCCGAATCACTCGCGCACGGTGCTCGGGAGTATGTCACGAAACCTCCGAGTTTCGCCAGCTTTGTTCAGGTCATTAGAAGGATGGTTTCGAAAGAGCTATAAGCTGAACTTGGGCCTGGCGAGCCCGCGCAGGCACCTCGTGTATTTACCAGGGCACTCGCCCGCACGCGGAACCCGTTACCACTTTTTGCCCGAAAACATCTTCGCCATTGCGAGTCAAACAATTGCGGAAAATCATATGGCGAAAAAAGTTGGAGATGTCTTAGTCGAGCGGCTCGCCCAATGGGGAGTCGATACGGTTTTCGGGCTGCCGGGCGACGGAGTCGATGGAATCTTCGAAGGCCTTCGGACGCACCAGGACAAAGTTCGCTTCATTCAGGTGCGCCACGAGGAAGCTGCCGCTTTTGCCGCGTGTGGATATGCCAAGTTCACGGGGCGATTGGGCGTTTGTGTTGCCACATCCGGTCCTGGCGGAATCCATCTGCTGAATGGCCTCTATGATGCGAAGTGTGACGGGCAGCCGGTGCTGGCCATCACCGGTCATACCTTTCACGACCTGATAGGGACCCATTATCAGCAAGATGTGGATCTGGACAAGCTCTATATGGATGTCGCCGTCTACACCCAGCGTGCGATGGGCCCGTCGCATGTGGTGAACATCCTGGATGAGGCGATCAAAACGGCACTTTCGCGGCGCGGAGTCGCGCACATCACCATTCCAAAGGACATTCAGGGCATGAGCATGTCCGATGGCCAGCGGTCGGCTGCAAACATTGCCAAACACAGCGGAGACGTTTATCCAGGCATCTATCCCCATCCCCCGCAGGATCTGCTCAAGGAAGCCGCCGAAATCATCAACAACGGACATCGAATCGTGATCTTGGCCGGTCGCGGATGTCTGGGCGCCAGAAAGGAAGTCCTGGAGCTGGCGGAAAAAGTGGGCGCGCCCATTGTGAAGCCACTCTTAGGCAAGGCCGTCGTTCCGGACCGCAGCCTCTATACGACCGGAGGCATCGGCCTGCTGGGGACGGCTCCTTCGCAAGATGCGCTTGAAGAATGCGATACGCTCCTCATCGCGGGTAGCAATTTCCCCTACATCGAATTTTTGCCAAAGCCGGAGCAGGCAAAGTGCGTGCAGATCGACGTGGATCCGGCCCGAATTGGTTTGCGATATCCAGCGGACGTAGGGCTTGCGTCCGATTGCAAAGCGGCCTTAGCGTCCCTCCTTCCGCTGGTGAACAAGAAGAAGAATCACGATTTCTTGAAGAAATCTCAAAAGCGAATGGAGAGCTGGCACAAATTGATGGACGAGCGGGGCACGCGAACGGACTTCCCGATGAAGCCCCAAGTGGCTACTTACCATCTCAACAGGCTGCTCAACGAAGACGCCATCGTGACGTCCGACAGCGGCACCATTGCCACCTGGACCGCGCGCTACGTCGATATCCGCGGAGACATGATGTTCTCGCTTTCGGGTTCGCTTGCGACCATGGCGAACGGTCTGCCATACGGCATCGGCGCCGCGGTGGCCTACCCGGGACGACAAGTTGTTTGCATAGTCGGCGACGGCGGTCTGTCGATGTTGATGGCGGAATTGGCGACTCTGGCGAAATACCGCCTGAACGTAAAGGTGATCGTCATCAAGAACAATGTTCTCGGCCAGATCAAATGGGAGCAGATGGTACTCGACGCGAATCCGGAGTTCGGAGTAGATCTGGAGCCGATTGACTTCGCTGGAGTGGCAAAGAGCTGTGGAATCGGCGCATTCAAGCTGGACCGCGCCGAAGATGCCGAATCGGTCCTCCGCGACGCGCTCAATTACCCGGGACCGGCGCTGGTGGAGGCAGTGGTCGATCCGAACGAGCCGCCCATGCCGGGCAAGATTACCACCGAACAGGCGGTGCATTTCGCCGAGGCGCTGGCCCGCGGAGACAAGCACGCCGGCAAGATCATCGAGACTGTTTTAAAAGATAAGATTCGGGAAGTAGTTTGAGAGCGCGGCGCGGCTGCGTACCTGTTCCCCTTGCAGCTAAATTTGATATATGGCCCAAGCCGGTACAGGTTCAAAGACGTACGACGTTGTTATTGTAGGCTCGGGCGCCGGGGGCGGCGTGGCCGCTCAGGTACTCTCCAACGCGGGCGCCAAGGTCTGCATGCTGGAAGCCGGCGACTGGTTCGATTGCACCAAACAATCGAAAATGTTCGAGTGGCCCTACCAGGCTCCTCACCGCGGTGCCTCCACGCGTGAAATGCCCCTGGGCTATTTCGATGCTACCCTCCTGGGTGGCTGGGAAGTACCCGGGGAGCCTTACACGAATGCTCCTGGCTCGAGTTGGATGTGGTGGCGTGCCCGGATGCTGGGCGGCCGTACAAACCATTACGGACGAATCTCCCTGCGCATGGGGCCCTATGACTTCAAACCCTATAGCCGCGATGGGAAAGGCTTCGACTGGCCCATCAGTTACGAGGATCTGGCGCCCTATTACGACAAGGCGGAAGAACTTATCGGCGTCTTCGGATCGAATGAAGGAATCGAAAACGCGCCGGACGGAAAGTTTCAGCCTCCGCCCGCGCCTCGCTGTCACGAACGCATCATAAAGCTCGCGTCGGACAAGCTAAAGATTCCTTGCATCCCTTCGCGCCTCGCCATACTGACGCGAGCGCTCAACGGCCGGCCCGCCTGCCATTACTGCGCGGAGTGTGGGCGCTCTTGCGGCGTGAACGCCAACTTCAACTCCCCGGGCGTTCACATCTTCCCGGCCATGAAAAGTGGCAACCTGGAAGTCCGAACGAATTCCATGGCACGCCAGGTTCTGATTGATCGTGACGGTCTGGCAAGCGGCATCTCTTACGTCGATAAGAAAACGCGCAAGGAGATCGAAGTGCGGGCCAAAATCGTGGTGCTTGCCGCGAGCTGTTGCGAAACGGCGCGCATCCTGCTGAATTCGAAGAGTGGTCAGTTCCCAAACGGCGTTGCCAACTCATCCGGTCTGATTGGTCGCTACGTCATGGATACGGTCGGATCGTCCGTCAGCGGGTTTTTGCCGATTCTGCAGGATCTTCCCTCTCGAAACGAGGACGGCGTGGGCGGCATGCATCTGTACATGCCGTGGTGGCTGTACCAGCAGCAGAAGGCCGGCAAGCTCCCCTTTGCGCGTGGCTATCACATCGAACTGGGCGGCGGCCGCCACATGCCCGGCATGGGTGCGCTCGGTGGATATGCGGAGCGATGGCTGGGCGGCGGCTACGGTGTCGAAATGAAGCGCAATTTGCGCAAACTCTACGGCTGTGAAGTGCATTTCGCCGGCCGCGGCGAAATGATCCCCAACGAGCACAGCTATTGCGAGCTCGATCCGAACGTAGTGGACCAATGGGGCATTCCCGTCCTGCGGTTTCATTTCAAATGGAGCGACGATGAACTGCTGCAAGCCAGGCACATGCAGGAAACCTTCAAGGAGCTGATTGAGACGGCAGGAGGAATCGTCACACAAAGCTCGGGCCGCGAGAGCGACTGGGGTATCGAACATGGCGGCCAGGTGAAACATGAGGTGGGCGCAACGAAGATGGGCGATGATCCGAAGACGTCCGTGCTGAACCAGTACTGCCAGGCTTGGGATGTGAAGAATCTCTTCGTCACCGATGGCGCTCCGTTCGTCAGCAACGCCGACAAAAATCCGACTCTAACCATTACCGCGTTGGGATGGCGCACCTCGGAGTACATCGTGGACCAGGTGAAAAAGCTGAATGTAAAGGTGTGACGTCCTGAGCGCCGGGCCGAGGCGATCTCTACGATCCGCCGGCGGCGCTCGCCGTAGTGGTGTTTGCGGCTGCGGAGCGGTGTTCGGCGGCCGGTTGGGCCCGCTCGTCGTACTTGCCGAATATCATCTTGCCTGCGGTAGTCTGCAGAACGCTTGTGACCGTGATATCGACCGTCTTCGAAATCAGCCGGCGGGCGTTGTCCACCACGACCATCGTGCCGTCGTCGAGATAGGCGACGCCCTGGTTGTACTCCTTGCCTTCTTTCAAGATGAAAACATGCATTGTTTCGCCTGGCAGCACGATGGGCTTAAGCGCGTTGGCCAGCTCGTTGATATTCAGCACGTCCACGCCCTGCACTTGAGCCAGCTTGTTCAGGTTGAAATCGTTGGTCACAATGCTCGCTCCGTGCAGCTTGGCGAACTCGATGAGCTTCAGATCCACTTCGCGAACACTGGGAAAGTCTTGCGCTGAAACTTCGACCTGAATGCGCGGAATCTTCTGCAGCCGCTGCACGACGTCCAGCCCGCGCCGGCCGCGATTGCGCTTGGCGGAATCGGAAGAGTCGGCCACCAGTTGAAGTTCATGCAGCACGAATTGCGGAATGATCAGCTTGCCGTCCAGAAACCCGGATTCAGCGATGTCGGCGATGCGTCCGTCGATGATGACACTCGTGTCGAGCACTTTCAGGGCGGAAGAGGATTCGTCGGGCCTGGAGAGAATCCCCACCGAGCTCAAATCGATGAGGTCGGATTTCGCAATGCCCACCAGCAATCCGATGAACCCGCAGAGCAGGGGAACAATAACGCGAAAAAACTGAGTCGTCCGGTCGGCCCCAAACACCGCCGGGTTCAGCAGCGAGACAAACAACAAGCCGAGTACCCCGCCGATGAGAGCACCCGCGCAAGCTCCAAAAAGCGCCGTGAGACGTGCGCGTCCGACGCGCAGTTCCAGGACGTTTACAATCACGCCGAAGCCGATGCCGGCAAGAGCAGCCCCCTCCGAAGTAAGGCCGAACGGCTTGAAAAAAGCCGCAATCGCGCCCATGAGCGCAATGAATCCCAGGCGGAGAAGATACGTATCCCAGTTAGAGCGATCCACGCGTCACACCCTTCCGACGGCTAATCTGGCGCGCTTCGATCTAAGCCGCTTCGAGGAATACAAGTGGCGGGGCGAAGCTGCAGGTAACGCTGCGAAGTATAACATTTTTTCAGGCCGTGTGCCCGCCCACCAGTTTGGTACCAGGAAATTGGCGAACAGTGCTTCTATCGGAACTCTTGAATGAAGGACGAAGGGTGGAGAGGAACTGGAGGGAAGAATAGCGGCATCGCCGCGCTCGATGGTGTCCGGCTATAAAACCTTGGCGAGTTCCTCCGCGAAAGCGCTTTGTCGTGTTTGCGAGTTGCCGGAGCGTCGCGCATTATTGCTGGCCGTTTTGCGCGGCTGCATGTTCGCCGGGCTCGAGGCCGGACGCTTGGTGCGATCGGTAGGTCCCGCTGTCTTCACCGGTCCTTTCCCGGACCTTGGCGGTTGGGCAGGATTCGCGCGCAGAAGGCGATCTTCCAGAGGTGCACGATCAAACCGGCGAATGATCGCGTTCATCTCGTCTTGATTTGGTGATTCGATAAATGCGAATCCCTTAGACTCTTGCGTCTCGGGATTGCGAATGACTTTGACGTCGTCGGCGACAAGGTTTTCTGAGGCAAGCCACGATTTAATATCGTCCTTGGTCACCCAGACAGGGAGATTTCCGAGGAAAACGGTAAAGCTCATCAGTTATATTTTTATGCTCCGTGGGGAAGTACAAGGCGCACCTCACAGGAACAAATTTCGCCCCGGAGGCTATTAGCATCCTAACATAGGGTGCACAATCAGGTAAACACCAAAATCGCTTCAATTCGTTGCTGCGCAATGGCTAGATTATTTTTTTGATGCCTGTGACTGGACGTTTGATGACCAATATTTCGCCCGCGCGAGCAACGGCTTTCCAGGTTCTCAGCGATGTCGCCGCTGGCGAGTACGCGTCGGATGTATTACGTAATTACAGTCGCGGCCTGGACGTCCGGGATGCGGGATTAGCATCGCAGATCGTGTTTGGCTGCTTGCGCTACCAGGCGCAGCTCGATTTCTTGATTTCGGTCTATTCGGGACGAAACCCTGAAGCTTTTGACGCTGCCGTCGCGATTGCATTACGAACCGGAATCTTCCAACTTCGCTATCTGGAGCGAATACCAGCGCATGCCGCCGTGCACGAATCCGTGGAACTGGTGAAGCGGCGCAAGCGCGCAGCTGCCGGACTCACCAACGCGGTTCTGCGAAAGGTCGATCGGAGCGCCATCGCCTGGCCGGACCTTCAAACGGAGCTTTCCTGTCCCAAATGGCTGCTTCAACGCTGGAGCGATCACTTCGGGGCGCCCGCCGCGCGGCGCATCGCGGAAGCGGCGCTGCACCCGCCCGAGCCGTATCTCCGGATTCGGCCCGGGTCCGCGCCTCCCCACGGTGCCGTACTCGAGCCCACCGCCGTCGACGGCTGTTTTCATGTTCTATCCGCCGTCGATCCCGCCTGGCGCCTCCAGGATATCGGCTCGCAAGCCATTGTGCCGTTGCTCGACCTTCATCCTGGCCACAGCTACTTGGATTTATGTGCGGCCCCAGGAAATAAGACTTTGCAGGCGCTCGAGACGCCGCTCTCGCCGGCCATCGCCTGCGATATCAGCGCAAAGAGGATCCGCAATGTTCCGCCTGTGTGCCCGCGCGTGGTCCTGGATGCCACCCTTCCGCTGCCGTTCGCCGCGCAGTTCGATCGCATTTTCATTGATGCTCCCTGTTCTGGCACGGGAACGCTGTCACGGAACCCGGAGATCAAGTGGCGCGTCCAAGAGCACGATCTGGCGGGCTTCGGGAAAAGCCAACGGGAGATTGTTTCCAGCGCGCTGGCCGTTCTGGCCCCCTCTGGCAAGCTGGTTTACGCAACCTGTTCTCTCGAGCGCGAGGAAAACGAGGAGGTGGTGGAGCACATTCTGCACGAATGGCCCGGGATTCGATGTGAACAAACCATGTGGCGGCTGCCCGGAAGGGATCCTGGCGATGGTTTTTATGCGGCGGTGCTCGGACGGCCGAATTGAGCCAGCGGACCGCCCTTGCGTGTTACCATCAATAGGGCTCCAAGACCAGGAAATCAAAGGGCAAACTTCGGCGCGAGGCGGCCGCGACCCGGAAACCGGATGGTGATGGCCAGATCAGACGAGTAGTTTCTAGTGCTTCAAATCGTTCCTTCCATTTTTGCGGCAGACTTTGCGCGGCTTGGCGAGGACATCCGGCGGGTTGAAAGAGCTGGCGTGCAGATGATCCACGTGGATATCATGGACGGGCACTTCGTCCCCAACTTCACGATGGGTACGCCGATCACGCAGTCTCTCCGTAGTTTTACGAAGCTCAAGTTGGATCACCACCTGATGATCGAGGACCCGGATACTTACGCGCCGATTTTTATTAAGGCCGGGGCGGATTCTGTCAGCGTCCACTGCGAAGTCTGCCGGAATCTGGATCGCACCCTGCACATGATTCAGGATCACGGGGCGCGGGCGGGCGTGGTAATTAACCCCGCTACACCGATACTGCTTCTCGAAAATGTTCTGGACATCGTCGACTACGTCCTGGTGATGAGCGTGAATCCGGGGTACGGAGGGCAGGCGTTCATTCCCAATTCTTTAAAAAAGGTTCGCGACCTTTGCCGCTGGCGCGCGGAGCGGCGGCTCGACTTCGCCATCGAGATCGATGGCGGCGTGGGTCACGAAAACATTGCGGAGGTGGCGAAGGCGGGGGTAGATTGGGTGGTGGCGGGTTCTTCCGTTTTCCACGCTCCGGATCCCGCCGATGCCGTCCGCGAGATGCTGCGCATCGCCGAAGAGGCAATTTCAATCAAGGTTTAGATCACATGTTTTTGTGCAAGTACGTGCCAAAACGAGCGCTGTTAACAGCTTTATCGCTGGCCCTTCTCTCTTCTTGTATCCACAAGAAATACGAAACCCCCATAACCAAGAACACGCAGCAGCCGGACAAAGTGCTGTTTGACCAGGCCATGCACGATATCGAGCACGGCCGCTATGAAGTGGCGCGCATCTCTCTTCAAACCTTGATGAACACCTATGAATCAAGCGAGTACATGGCGAAAGCCAAGCTGGCCATCGCCGATAGCTGGTACCGCGAAGGTGGCGCGAACGGATTGGCTCAGGCGGAGGCGGAATACAAGGACTTCATCCTCTTCTATCCCAATATGGAGGAGGCCGCGGAGGCGCAAAACCGGGTTTGCGACATTCACTACAAGCAGATGGAAAAGAGCGACCGGGACTGGTCGCAAACTCTGCGCGCCCAGCAGGAGTGCCGGACCGTTGTGCAGCAGTTTCCCAATAGCAAGTTCGCCCCGCAGGCGATGCAGCGCCTCCGCAATATTCAGGAGAGCTTGGCGGATCACGAAATGGAAGTCGGCACCTTTTATTACAGCCACGACATGAACCCTGCCGCCGCGAACCGCCTCAGCGCGCTGGTGGACCAGTATCCGCTCTACAGCAAGGCTGGAGATGCCCTGTTCGATGCCGGGGACGCTTACTCTAAAATGGGCCCCCGTTTCCGAAAGAAGTCCGGGGAAATGTTTGCTCGGGTGGTACGCGAATACCCGCTCAGCGATCGCGCTGATGCCGCTAAAAAGCGCTTGCAGGAGATGGAGTTGCCGGTGCCGGAAGTGGACCGTGCCGCTTATGATCGCCAGAAATTCGAGCTTGCCAACTATCACAAACCCGGGTTGATCACCCGCTCGATGGAGTGGATGCGCAGTGCTCCTGACGTGAGCCATGCGGCCAAATCGGGCAGTCCCACGATGACCGATCCTAAGCCCACCATTCCGGCCAGCATTCCGGTAGTGGCAACTACCGAAGCGGCAAGTTCCACCGGTGGCTCGGGTAACAACGATGTCACCGCGACACCGATCGGCTCCAACACGGCGCTTGATAAGAGCCCCGACGCGCGCGCCAGCGGAGGCACGGCGCAAAATGGCACCGATCAAGCCGCCGCGCAGCCCCTCCCCACGAACCGCGACAAAGAGCTGAAACAGATCCGCGCGAAACAGGCGAAGAAACAGGCCAAGCTCGATAAAAAGAAAAAGAAGAACCAGGAGCAGCAACCAGCTCCCGCTCAGCCTCAACCCGCCAACGCGACTCCAGCTACGCCGGCCGCCGCCCCCAATGGGCTGACACCCCCCAATACTCCACCTGGTGCGAATCCACCCAGCCTGCCATGAGCCGGATTCTGCTTGCGGATGACAGTCCGCAAGCTTTGCGGCTGGCCGAACAAATTTTGACCAGCCAGGGCATCGAGGTAGTGAGTGTAACCGACGGCGCCGTCGCGTTGCGCCGCGTGGCTGACTTTCAGCCCGATCTTCTGATCACCGACGTCTTTCTTCCCACCAAGAACGGCTTCGATTTAGCCCGTTTTTTGAAATCGCAATCGGCGTATTCCCACATCCCGGTGATCTTCGCCGCGTCGCCGGTCGATCAATTCGATGAGCAGGATGCCAGGAATGCGGGCGCTGACGTTATCCTGCGAAAGCCGTTTGAAGCGTCGGCGCTCCTTCCCGCAGTTCAGCAGTTGCTCGAGCGCAGCGCAAAAGGAAACGGGAGCGCCCAATCACCTGCCCGCGCGCCATTCGACCGCCACACGATTCGAGCCGCCGTAACCCTGGCGCTCGACAGCGCAATGCCGGCCATGATTGAAGAGCTGACCGAGCGCGTTCTGCTGGCGTTGTCGCATCGAAGCTGATTGCTGCCCGCGATGGCTACTATGAAATGAACTAGCTTATGCCTGAGAACACCTTCGACATAGCTTCCAAGATCGATCTGAACGAAGTTTTGAATGCTATTCAGCAAACGTCTAAAGAGCTTCAGACCCGTTACGATTTGAAGGACAGCAAGTCATCGGTTGAGTTGAACGAAAAAGATCGCAAGATCCTGCTCGCCAGCTCCGATGAATACAAGCTGAAGGCCGTCAGCGAAATTCTCGGCCAGAAGCTGGTGAAGCGGAACGTCCCGGTGAAAGGCCTACAGTACGGGCCTATTATTCCCGCCTCCGGCGGCAGCGTGCGGCAGGAGATCACGCTTCAGCAAGGCATCTCGACCGATAAAGGGAAAGAGATCGTCAAAGTCATTAAAGACAGCAAATTGAAGGTTCAGGCAAGCATTCAGGGTGATCTCGTTCGCGTCAGCGGAAAAGATCGCGACACGCTGCAGCAGGTGATTGCGTTGCTGAAAGGCAAGGACTTCGGCATCGACATGCAGTTCACGAACTATCGAACGAACTGATGCCCAGGCGCATCGAGAGCCTTTTCCTGGCCGGTCCCGCCGGCAGCCTGGAAGCACTGCTCGAAGAGCCTGAACAGGAACGTCCGGTCGAAGCCGCTCTCGTTTGCCATCCTCATCCGCGGCACGGCGGCACGATGCACAACAAAGTCGTCTATCGGCTGGCGCGCGGGCTCAGAAAGTCGGGCTGCGTCGTTCTTCGATTCAACTATCGGGGCGTGAACCTGAGTGAAGGTGCATACGCGGAGGGTATCGGCGAAACGGAAGATGCCCGGACTGGATTGAGCGAATTACACCGCCGCTACCCCGCCCTGCCCGTTCTAGCGGCGGGATTCTCATTCGGCTCGCGCATTGCCTTGCATCTGGCTGCCCAAGAATCTGTCGTCCGGCGCGTGATCGCTGTCGGCTTTCCTGCCAAGGATTCCGATTACGAATATGTGAAGGACGTTCGCGTTCCCAAACACTTCGTACAGAGTACAAACGATGAATTCGGGCCTCGACCGCAATTTACGGCATTCTTCGATTCGCTCCCCGAGCCCAAGTCTCTTGATTGGGTTCCCGGTGCCGATCATTTTTTCAAGGATGCGCTGGATGCGTATGAGGCGGTGATTGTGCGCCTCGGACAGAGCCGTTGACAGCGCGATGAGCTTCGTTTACATATAGACATACGGAAACGCAGCCCTGGTGTCGATCCTTCGGTCCTGCTGCGTTATTCAATTAACACCTCGGCAGGCCGAGACAGAGGGCTTTCGGAAAGGGAGAACATTTGTATGGCCGCTCAGGCATCGATTAGACCGGTGGATGGCGATAAGCTGAACGCGCTTCTCGGTCAGGCAGTGCAGGATATGGGGGCGGCGTTGCATGCGGCGCTCATCGTTATCGGAGATCGCCTCGGTTTGTACCGGGCAATGGCGGAGGGACGGCCAGTCACCCCGGGCGAACTGGCGAAACAGACCGGGACAAGCGAACGGTACGTCCGGGAGTGGCTCAACGCCAGTGCCGCCAGCAAGTATGTGGAGTATGATTCCGCCTCGGGAACCTACTCGATGACCCCCGAACAGGCCTTCGTCCTTGGCCTCGACGATACGCCCGTTCACCTACCCGGCTTCTACCATATGGTCGCCTCTTGCATGAAGGACGAAGACAAACTCGTGGAGACCTTCCGGACCGGCAAGGGCTTTGGATGGCACGAGCACGAGAAGGGGCTCTTCGAAGGTTGTGAGCGCTTCTTCCGGCCGAATTACATCGCAAACCTTACAACGAATTGGATTCCGGCACTCGATGGCGTTGAGGCAAAGCTGCGCGCTGGCGCGAAAGTGGCGGATGTCGGCTGCGGTCATGGCGCCTCCACCCTGCTGATGGCGAAGGCCTATCCGAATTCGCAGTTTTTCGGCTTCGATTATCATCCGGCCTCGGTGAAGCGGGCCCAGGAACAGGCCCAGGCGGCTGGTTTGGCCGAGCGCATTCACTTTGAAGTGGCTCCCGCCAAGAGCTTTCCGGGATCCGGTTACGATCTGGTGACCTTCTTCGATTGCCTGCACGATATGGGCGATCCGGCCGGTGCGGCGCAACACGTCCGGCAGTCTCTCGCCCCGGACGGTACGTGGATGATCGTCGAGCCGTTCGCCAACGACGATCTCACCGCGAATCTCAACCCGATTGGACGAATCTATTTCTCCGCCTCAACCGTCGTCTGCGTACCGGCGTCGCTATCGCAAGAGGTCGGGCTCGGTTTAGGCGCGCAGGCCGGAGAGCAAAAGATTCGGGAGGTGGTGAAAGAGGGCGGCTTCACGCACTTTCGTCGGGCCACCGAAACACCGTTCAACCTGGTTTTCGAAGCCCGGCCGTAATCGCGTTCCCACCCTTTGGTAGTCCGCGTGTGTTACGGCTGTCTTAACTGCCGTTCCACAATCCGGGCGGCGCGCTGGCTGATCAGGTCCGCCACTTTGCCCAGCAATCCGGGGACATCTTCTGGCTCGATCAACACCGTCCGGCCCAGGTCCAGCCGTTTGCTCTGATAGGTTGTCAGGATCGCCGTCGCCGGTTTATAGTCCATCAGACGGGCATGCGCCAGAACTTTGAAGCCTGCTTCGGGCGATTCCATCTGTAGGTCGCTGAGCACCAGCTCGTACTGCCGCTCATCCAGCTTACCGACTGCTTCGGCGGCCGAAGCGGCCGAATCCACGAAGTATCCGCCGGCTTCCAGTACTGCTTTGAGGGTTAGCCGCGACGACAAATCGTCGTCGACTAGCAGTACTCGTGCAAGCTCCAGGTCCTTACCGGGCCGTTTTCGCAGAGTCTCGTGCATGTTCGGGTCCAAAGCCCACCCTAGTGTAAACGAAAACGCGAAAAATCCCTATAGTGTTTTTACTACCGTCATTTGTGAAAAACCCGGCCAAAAATCACGTCAACGTTCTTTAGCTGACGGTCTAATGAAAAAGTGTAATCCAACTGATTTTGGTTAAGATAGCGCCGAATTTGCGGATCTGCCTCGATTGATGCGCGGAAATCGCCCTCGTTTTCCCAATCGCGCATGGCCCATGCCTGTACCAGCCGGTAAGCCTCCTCCCGTAACATGCCTGCCGCCGCCAAATCGAGCAGCAGCTGGCCCGAAAAAATCAAGCCCTTCGTCTGATCCAAGTTTCGCCGCATGCGGTCCGCGTTGACGCGCAGCCCGGAGATCAGCCACGTCGTCTTTGCCAGCAGGTAATCGATCAGAATCGTGGAGTCCGGAAGGATAATCCGCTCCACCGAGGAATGCGAAATGTCCCGTTCGTGCCACAAGGCCACATCTTCAAAGGCCGCCTGCGTGTTCGACCGAATCACGCGGGCGAGTCCGCAAATCTGCTCGGCCGTAATGGGATTACGCTTGTGCGGCATAGCCGAGGAACCCTTCTGGCCCACGGCGAAGGGCTCTTCGACCTCCCGAACCTCGGTGCGCTGCAAGTGCCTGATTTCGAGGGCGATTTTGTCTAATGTAGCAGCAATTCCAGCCAGAATAGCGATGTAGTTTGCGTGCAGATCGCGTGAAATTACCTGAGAGGCGATGGGAGCAGCCCGCAGTCCGAGCCGCGCGCAGATCTTTTCCTCCGCCTCGGGCCCAATGTGCGCGAACGTGCCCACCGCTCCGGAAAGTTTCCCTACCCGGATCTCCTCGGCGGCGGCGGCGAAGCGTGTTTGATGACGCCGCATTTCGTCCCACCAGAGCGCCAGTTTCAGCCCGAATGTGATGGGTTCGGCATGGATGCCATGAGTACGCCCGATCTGCACCGTGTGCTTGTGTTCCAGCGCCCGAGCCTTGAGAGTTTTCGAAAGCTCTTCCAGATCTCCCGCAATCAGGTTCGAGGCCGCTTTGATTTGCAGCGCCTGCGCCGTATCGACGATGTCGTTCGATGTCAGGCCGTAGTGCAACCAGCGCGAGGCTTCCCCCGCGCCCTTCTTTTTCATCACCTCCGAGACAGCGGTGGTGAACGCGATCACATCGTGACGAACCTCGCGCTCGATCTCCTGAATCCGATCCACGTCAAAGCCGGCGTGCGCGCGCAACGCTTGAGCCGCAGCGACGGGAACCTTCCCCATTTCCGCCAGTGTCTCGGAAGCGGCCAGTTCTACTTCGAGCCAGCACTCATATTTATGCCGGTCACTCCAAAGATCGCCCATCTCCGGGCGTGTGTAGCGCGCAATCATGCCGCGAAATCGAGCGCGATTACTTCGTGCAAGCCTACCGACGGAACCTCCAGTTCAATCGCGCCATGTTCCTGCTTGAAGGGCGCCTGGCGTCCGGCTACTAGAAGCTGCGCCCTCGCAACGCGCTTGCCTTCCGGCATGCGCACGCGCACCTGTTGGCTTGAAATGGGAATGATATTTCGCACCGGGCCTTTCATCATCATTGGATTTGTCAGATTGACAAGATGCACGGTCATCGAACTGCGCTGGGTCCAGACGGAAAGATCCAGTATTCCCGGGCCCTTCACTTCAACCGGCAGAGGCTCGTTCGTGGCCCACAGCACAGCGTTCCGGAGCAGCTTTGCATGATCTACGTTAAGCACTTCCCAGAACGTCCGGTCCACATCCGATGGGAAATACACCACTCGTCCGCCGCCGAATTCCCGCACAAACACTGCGGCCTCATGGCTGGACGGCCGTGGAAAAACCTCCTCCATCGGAAGATCCGGATAAGACGGAACCAGCGTGAGCGGTGAATAGAAGCCCGTGGATGTAGGCTTCACCACAACGCGATTCACTCCATCGATAATCCGGGTTGCGTCTTCCAGTCCCGAAAGCAGCGGATGAAACTCGCCCGTCGAGGGATCTTTCTCCAGACTTAGATACGAGTTCAACATCGGCCCTTCAATGCGGCCATCGAATGAAGCTCCGAAGAGCGAGGCCAGCCCGAAATCGTTCCGCCGCGTTCCCCACTCGTCAAAAAGCGAAGTTTCATGCGTGGCGACGATGCTGCCGCCGCCGTTCACATAATCGCGGATCTGACCGCATTGCTTGCTCGATAAGGCAGCGATGTTCGGAAGTATCAGCGTGCGGAATGGCTCCAGATGCGGGGCATCGAGCAATCCATCGTGCACCATCTCGAATGGAATGCGGGCTTCCACCATCGCCTGGTAAAAGCCCAGAGCGGGATCCTCGACCTTCGCTCGGGCTTTCTCACCTCCGTAAAATGTGGCCGTCTGCTGCGAATAGACCATCGCGACGCGCGCGAGCGACTTCTCGTTTCTGAGATATCGCTCGTTCGCGTGGTGCCAGCGGTAGAGTTGCTCCACCACCGGCAGCCAGCGCCGGTCTATTGGCTTCGCGTTGAATTTTGTGAACCAGGGCCGCAGGCCCTGAGCGATGCCGTCGACAACCCAAAGGCGAATCTCGTCTCCGTTTTGCACGGAATCTTTCCAGCGGTATTCCTCTTCCAGGCCGACACTGAAGATGCCCGCAATCGGTTTCTTCCCGAGCGTCGCCCGGTACTCCTTCCCGTTTTTTCCATTGCTCCACGGAGGCATGGTTCCCCGCCGGCCTTGTCGGTCGGCGAAGAGCGTGGGCGCAATCTCGCCGATCGTTTTCATATCGAGGTTGCTGAGCGCCCCGCCCCCGGCATTCGCGATGTAACTCGCGTTGGGATTCACCGCCTTGATTTTCGAATCCCATAAACGCCACAGCTCAAATAGCCGCTTCTCGCGCCACACGATGTACTGCCGCCGGGCCGCATCCTGCGGATCGTTTGTCCGTGGCAAATCCATCCCGGAAAAGGAACGAAAGTTCTCCCTGCAGTGCTCGCAATAGCACATGCCCGAGCCCGCCCACCGGTTGCTGAAGATACCGTCCACTTTGTAAAGTGTCATGATCTCTTCCGTCACGGCAGTCATGAACTCAAAATTGTAAGGACCCAGCGCGCAGGTAACCCAGAAATCGCGGTCAGACCAGTGCCTCCTTTTGGCGCCGTTCGCATCAACCATGATCCAGTCGGGATGAGCGTCATACACGTCCTGATGAACGGCATGGGGATCGGTTCGGGCAACGACGTTCATGCCCAGATTTCGGCAGCCCCGGACCATCTCGCCGAAGGGATCTTTATCGCCCAGCCACTTGCTCCGATAGTGGAGCGGAATTTTTGTGGGGTAAAACGCAACGCATCCGCCCGCGCTGAGGCACGCTCCGTCCGCGTGAATGCGCTGAAAGTAATTCAGCCAGAATGCAGGATCGTAGCGGCCCGGATCATCCTCTACAAACGCCAG
>CAWBDN010000018.1:0-151898 GCA_963787575.1 uncultured Acidobacteriaceae bacterium | reverse complement strand
CTTGCTCCACAGCTGTTTCGCAATCCGACCATTCATTCCCACAAGCGGACACCGGAGCGCTTCCGAATCTGCTACTATTCCCCTGAAATCAGCGCCTTAGATGCATTTTTCGGCTTGGCCGCTGAAATGCAATTCACGGAGTAGCAATGGCAATGGATGTCCCGCGCGGTAAAGAAGTAGCTCGAAGAAGGTTGATCAAGCGCATCGCGATCACTGTGATCGCAGCCGTTGTGATTGGGGGCGCCAGCGTCGCACTCGCCCGCCTGAAACCGGCGGCCCCTTCCGTGGATATGAGCGGTCTCTGGCCCGGCACTGTCCGGCGCGGCCCCATGGAACGCCAGGTGCGCGGCTTGGGAGCTCTCAAGCCCGAAGTCATTTATTGGATCAACACCTCGGTGGATTCGCGCGTGGTCGAAATTGACCGGCGCGCCGGCATCGATCCGGTCAAAAAGGGCGAAGTCATCATGGTCCTCACCAATCCGGACGTGGAGCTGGATGCCGAAAAGGCGGAGTGGCAGCTCAAGCAAGACGAAGCCAACCTTGCCAATTTGAAGGTACAGCTTGAAAGCGACAAGCTCGATCAAAAGGCCACTTTGGCTCAGTTGGAATCCGAAGCCACGCAGGCGAAACTCACCGCGGATCGCGATCTGGAGCTGACCCGGCTCAACCTGAAGAGCGATCTGGAATCGAGGCTTTCGGTGGATCAGGCGAACCAACTTCAAAACCGCGTCGCGCTTCAGAAGCAGCGTCTCACCATGGCGGATGAAACGATCAAGGCGAAAATCCAGGCGCAGGAAGTGGCGGTCTCGAGCTCTCGGGCGGCCTACGAAGAAAAGAAAAAACAGGTCGACCAGTTGACGATTCGCTCTCCCATCAACGGCCAGTTGCAAGAGGTAGACGTGGAAGTCGGCCAGCGCGTGCCGCCCAGTACCACTCTTGCCAAAGTCGCCGATCCGACAAAGCTCAAAGCGCTGCTGCAGATTGCTGAAACCCAGATGAAGGACGTCCGTGTCGGGCTGGACGCTACAATAGACACTCGGAACGGCCTCATTCCGGGCCGTGTGATTCGCATTGATCCTGCTGCTCAGAACGGAACGGTGGGCGTGGACGTCGCGCTGCTCGGACCGTTGCCGCAAGGAGCGCGCGCGGAGTTGAGCGTAGACGGTACCATCGAAATCGAGCGCCTTTCCGACGTCGTGTACGTCGACCGGCCTGTCTCTGGCGAGCCGGACACCACCATCGGCCTTTTCAAGATCGATCCCGATGGCAAGGGCGCCTCGCGCGTTAACGTGAAGCTGGGCCGCGCCTCGGTAAACACCATTGAAGTAAAAGAGGGTTTGAAAGTCGGTGATCGTGTGATCCTGTCTGACATGTCCCAATATGATGCGTACCAGCGAATTCGGCTGAACCAATAATGCCTGTCGCGCGTATTAATAAACTGATATCCGTTGTAGGGGCTGGGCATGCCCGGCCCGATTAACTCAGGGAGGTTTCTACCAGAATGACCGCTTCGGAGCCGTTGATCCATCTGGAAGGCGTTACCAAGGTGTTCGTCACCGATGAGGTCGAGACGCACGCGCTCGCCGGGATTCACATCGATATCCAGCGCGGCGAATACGTCTCGATTTCGGGGCCGTCCGGCTGTGGAAAATCCACCCTGCTCGCCATCCTGGGTCTGCTCGATTCCCCCAGCTCCGGAACTTACATTCTCAACGGAAAACCCGTGCAAAGCCTCAAGCTCTCCGAGCGCGCGCGCATTCGCAACCGCGAAATTGGCTTCATCTTCCAGGCCTTCAACCTCATCGGTGACCTCAACGTCTACGAAAATGTCGAGCTGCCGCTCACCTACCGCGGGATGCCTTCGAGCGAGCGCAAGAAGAAGGTTCACGAAGCCCTCGAGCGCGTCGGGATGTCGCACCGCATTAAGCACTACCCTTCGCAGCTCTCCGGCGGTCAGCAGCAGCGCGTCGCTGTTGCCCGGGCTCTGGCGGGAGATCCCTCCATTCTCCTCGCCGATGAGCCCACCGGAAATTTGGATTCGCAAAATGGCGAGCAGGTCATGGATCTGCTGCGCGAGCTGCACCGCGGCGGCGCCACCATCTGCATGGTCACTCACGATCCCCGCTATGCGCGCTATGCCGATCGGTCCATCCACCTCTTTGATGGCCGGGTGGTGGAGGAAAATATGGAAGTTCCGGTATGAGGAATGTTGACATCGTCGCCGTTGTCTGTCTGCTCTGCGGCATCGCGCTCTATTCCGGGTTGCGCCGTGCGGTCGCCCTCGGAGTGTTGCCCCACGGCCGGATCATGATCATGGAACACATTCCCCGGCATGCTGTGGTTCCCCCGCGGCCTCCGCGCATCCCGTTTACCCGCGACTAACCGGCCCTGCCGTCGCGCTCGCTGCCTTAAGATCGTAGTGGCAAGGCCGCCTTGCCCGCTGGCTCTCATGATTTCTCTTCGCAACGTCGAAAAATTCTTTGAACACGGTCCTACCAAGACCTATGTTCTTCGCCGCATTAACATTGACATTAAAGAAGGTGAGTTTATCTCCATCATGGGGCCGTCCGGCGCCGGGAAATCGACCCTTCTGCACCTCCTGGGTATGCACGATAGCGCCTGGACGGGTGAATATCACTTCTTCCTCAACCCCATTCATAAGCTGAGCAAGAAAGATCGTTCCGAGCTTTACAAAAAGTACATCGGCTTCGTATTTCAGAGCTATCACCTGCTCGACTCGTTGACTGTCTACGAAAATCTCGATATCCCGCTCTCGTACCGCAATATCAAGAAGTCGGAGCGCCAGAGCATCGTCTGCGACACGCTCGATCGCTTCAGCATGGTGGGCAAGAAGGACCTCTATCCCAACCAGCTCTCCGGCGGTCAGCAGCAACTGGTCGCCATCGCCCGCGCCATGATCGCCAGCCCGAAGCTGATCCTGGCCGACGAGCCCACTGGAAATCTCCACTCCAGCCAGGGCAAGGAAATTATGGAGCTCTTCAAGAAGCTCAACGACCAGGGAACGACCATTGTTCAAGTCACGCACAACGAGAAGAATGCGGAGTACGGCAACCGCATCATCTACATTGAGGACGGCTGGATTACACCCAATTGATCAGGATCAGCAGTAAATCATTGACCAGGCCACCCGCCTCTGCACTGATATGAAAATCGTGCCATCTCAAATGCGCATCTTGATCGCCGACGATCAAGCCGACGTGCTCGAGGCGCTGCGCCTCTTGCTGAAGCACGAGGGCTACAAGATCGAATCGGCCGAATCCCCCCGGCAGGTTTTGCAGATGATCGAGAACCGGGATTACGATGCCGCGGTCATCGATCTGAACTACACCCGCGACACGACGTCCGGTCAGGAGGGGTTGGAATTACTGGGTAAGATCCAGGCCGTCGATTCCATGCTCCCGGTGATCGTCATGACCGCCTGGGGCAGCGTAGATCTGGCCGTCGAAGCCATGCGTCGCGGCGCGCGCGACTTCATACAGAAACCCTGGGAAAACGAGCGGCTGTCCTCCATTGTCCGCACTCAGCTCGAGTTGAGCGAAGCGATCCGCCGCGGACAGCGCCTGGAGGCTGAAAATCAGCTTCTGCGCGCCGACAACCTGCCGGCGATGGTCGCCCAGTCGCCCAGTATGAGGCCGGTCCTTGATCTTATTTCGCGCGTCGGCCCTTCCGATGCCAACGTTCTCATCACCGGAGAGCCGGGCAGCGGCAAGGACGTTGTCGCCCGCACTCTGTTTGCGATTTCAAGCCGCTCCAGCAAGCCGATGGTGACCGTCAACGCCGGGGGTCTCGCCGAAGGTGTCTTCGAAAGCGAGCTCTTCGGTCACGTGAAAGGTGCGTTCACCGATGCCAAAATGGATCGCGTCGGACGCTTCGAACTGGCCGACACCGGAACATTGTTTCTGGATGAAATCGCCAACGTCCCCATGAACCTGCAGGCCAAACTGCTGCGTGTTCTCGAGATCGGCGAGATGGAGCGCGTCGGGTCTTCGAAAACAAAGAAGGTGGATGTCCGCGTGATTTCGGCCACGAATGCGAATCTCACCGAAGAAGTACAAAACGGCAGGTTCCGTCAGGACCTCCTCTTTCGCCTGAACACGATTGAGATTCATATCCCGCCGCTGCGGGAAAGGAAAGAAGATCTCGGGCCGCTGGCGAATCACTTCCTCGGCATCCACGCGCGGCGCTACCGCAAGAGCATCACCGGTTTCGATCACAACGCACTGCAGGCGATGCTTGAGCATCCCTGGCAGGGCAATGTCCGCGAGCTGAATCACGTGGTGGAACGGGCGGTGCTGATGGCCCAGGACAACTGCATCAAAGCCAGTGATCTCGCGCTGCGCGCGGGGGGCGTCGCCGCTCCTCGGCTCGAGGATATGAGCCTGGAAGATGTGGAAGAGTTTCTGATCAAGAAAGCTTTGTCGCGCTACAGCGGTAATGTCAGCCACGCCGCCAGCGCTCTGGGGCTGAGTCGCAGTGCTTTGTATCGCCGCCTGCAGCGCTTCGGCCTGTAAAGACCGGCCTCGGCGGCGTACATGAAATTCCCGCCCGGAAAATTCAAACCGAGCCATGACGCCGGGGTCCTGCTGCTCGCTCTGGCGGCAGGGCTTCCTGCCGTTCTGGTCTGCATTATTCTTTTCGCTCTCGGCGGTCATTCCGGGCGAACGCAGTGGACTTTCGACCTGCTGGTCGTCCTCTGCTGGCTCGGATTCGCCTCGGCCGCGCGCGGGCGCGTGGCTGGCCCTTTGCGTACACTGGCGAATCTGCTGGAGGCCATGCGCGAAGGAGACTACTCCATCCGCGCCCGGGTCGACAATCCGCGCGAGCCTCTGGGCGAGGTGATGCAGCAGGTAAATGCCATGGCAGCTACCTTGCGCGACCAGCGGCTCGGCGCTCTCGAGGCCACCGCGCTGCTGCGCAAGGTCATGGAAGAAATCGAAGTGGCCGCCTTCGCCTTTGATCCGCAGCAAAGCCTCCGGCTCGTGAATCGGGCTGGAGAGCGCCTGCTCGCCCAACCCGCCGAGCGGCTGCTCGCTCGCGATGCTACGTCGCTCGGACTCGCCGAGTACCTGGTCGGTGAGTCTGAACAAACCATTCAGCGCTCGTTCCCCGGTGCGACCGGGCGCTGGGGTATCCGCCGCAGCCAGTTCCGCGAAGGCGGCGTGCCGCACCAGTTGCTCGTGCTGACGGATTTGACGCGCCCCCTGCGCGAAGAGGAACTGCAGGCCTGGCAGCGCCTGGTCCGGGTCCTCGGTCACGAATTGAACAATTCGTTAACGCCCATCAAATCAATTGCGCAGAGCCTCGAAAATCTGGTGAAGAGCGACCCCCGGCCCGAAGATTGGACAGAAGACATGGCGCGCGGCCTGAACGTAATCGCGACGCGCTCCGAATCTCTGAGCCGCTTCATGAGCTCTTATGCGCGTCTCGCCAAGCTGCCGCCGCCGAAATTCGGGCCCGTTGAAATAAACAGCCTGTTGCGCCGCGTAACGAGTCTCGAAACCCGCATGCAGGTTTTTTTTGAGGAGTGTCCCCCGTTGACGATACAGGGCGATGCCGATCAACTGGAGCAGGTGCTCATTAATTTGATCCGCAATGCGGTGGACGCCTCCCTGGAGACAGGCGGCCGCGTTTTCGTGCGGCATGAGCGCACCCCTCTAACCGTCCAGATCGTCGTGCGAGATGAAGGTCCGGGCCTTTCGAATACGTCGAATCTCTTCGTGCCCTTCTTCACGACGAAGCGCGGCGGCTCGGGCATCGGATTGGTTTTGAGCCGGCAAATCACGGAGGCCCACAACGGCTCTCTGGTTTTGCGGAATGCCGCGAACGGCCCCGGTTGTGAAGCTAAATTGACTCTGCCGGTTCAATGAACGCAGGCGTGGGCTGCCGTTGCGCTCTCATGGCCGCCGTCCGCATGGTACGAGCTTCGCACCAGCGGGCCCGCTTCTACGTGCGCGAAGCCCATTTCGCGCCCGGCCTGCTTGTAGGAATCGAATTCCTGTTGGGGAATGTAGCGCAGGATCGGAAGATGCTTTGCAGACGGCCGCAGATACTGGCCCAGCGTCAGTATGTCGACGTGATGATCGCGCAAGTCGCGCATCACGCTGAGGACCTCGGGCTCTGTCTCGCCGAGGCCGAGCATCAGGCCGGATTTCGTTGGGATATGCGGCCGGATCTGCTTGGCATGGCGCAGCATGTCAAGCGATCGCTCGTATCGTGCTCCCAGGCGCACCTGCCGGTACAGCCGCGGAACCGTTTCCGTGTTGTGGTTCAGCACGTCCGGGTGGGCGTTCATCACCGTCTCCATGGCGGGGTGCGAACCCTGGAAATCGGGAACCAGTACTTCCACTTTGCAGCCTGGAATGCGTTTTCGAATAGCTTCGATGGTCAGCGCGAACAGTTCCGCGCCTCCGTCCTTCCGGTCGTCCCGGTTGACGCTGGTGATCACGGCGTAGCGCAGCCCGAGAGCGGCGCAGGCCTCGGCCACGCGGCTTGGCTCGTCGTAGTCAACCGCCAGAGGCGCACCCTTCTGTACCGCGCAGAACCCGCACCGCCGTGTGCAGACGTTCCCGAGAATCATGAACGTCGCGGTGCGGCGATTCCAGCACTCGCCCACATTGGGACACGCGGCGCTCTCGCATACCGTGTGCAATCGCAGGCGAGTTACGAGGTCCTTCAGTTCACGGTAATTTTCGCCCACCGGAGCCGGAGCCCTCAGCCATTTCGGCCGTTCCGGCTGCGATGAAATAGTGACCAGCACTGCCTTCAGTTTAGCCGCTCGGGATCGCCCGCTCGTCAGATCCAGTTCCCGGGCGGGGCGACTTCTACCCATGGCCCTTTCAGCGAATCCTGGTGCAGCGTGATTCGTCGGATGTACTTCGAGAGCAGCCGGTAGCTGCCCGCAATCTCGATTTCGAAACCCTCGTGGGATGCGATCGCCTCGGCATTCGGAGATTGCTCGCGAAGGCATTGAGCGAGTTCGCTCGCCAGGTGTCCAGCGTCGCGCTCCACGGGCGCGACGTCATAATCGGGCTCGACTACGACGCGGCCGATGGCGGACGCAGTCGGCCGAATCGATTGAAACGCGTTCTCCAGGAATGTTTCGAGCTCGGGGTGCATATTCGCCTACATCTCGCGGCGGTTCTCGAGCGATCGCGACATGGTTACTTCGTCGGCGAATTCGAGGTCGCTGCCGACCGGTATGCCCATCGCGATGCGTGTGACGCGAGGGCCGAGCGGCTTCAGCAGACGCGAGAGATAGACAGCGGTCGCCTCGCCCTCGACCGTCGGATTGGTGGCGAGGATGATCTCCTGAATCGCGCTGCGATGCAGACGGTCGACCAGTCCTTTGATCTTCAGTTGCTCCGGTCCGATCCCGCGCAGCGGGGAAATCGCCCCGTGCAGCACGTGGTACAAGCCTCGAAAGGCGTGCGTAGTTTCGATCGGCGGGATGTTGTGCGGCTCTTCCACTACGCAAATTTGCGAATGCTCGCGGTGCGGGTCGCGGCAGTAGAGGCAAAGCTCGCCGTCGCTGATGTTGTTGCACTGCGCGCAGATGCCCAGCTTGTCTTTAATATCCAGCATCGCCTGGGCCAAGTTCTGCGCATCCTCGCGCGGCGCTCGAAGAAGGTGAAATGCGATTCTCTGGGCGGACTTCTGGCCGATGCCGGGCAGTTTCTTGCACTCCTGGATAAGCCGGGCCAGCGGCTCAGCAAATTCCGCCATTTGCCGCGCGCCTAGAACATGCCGGGCGGCAGTCCCAAACCGCCCAGCATGCCGCCCATCTTGGATTGCGACTCTTCATCGACCTTTTTGGCGGCCTCATTGAACGCCGCCATCATCATGTCCTGAAGCATTTCGACGTCGCCGGCCACCTCGGGATCGATTTTCACGGCCAGAACGTTCTTGTGGCCATCCATTTTTACGCTGATCATCCCGCCGCCCGCCGAGGCTTCGACGCGGATCGCCGCAATCTGCTCCTGCAGCTTCTGCTGCATTTGCTGGGCCTGTTTCATCATGGTTTGCATGTTGCCGGGCATCTTCATGGCTGGTTCGCCTTCTCCCTTTCGCTACTCATTCAAATTTCGCACGGTGCGTACCTGGGCGTCGGGAAAAAGCTCCTGAAAACGCTTGACGCCGGGATGAGACAAGGCGCGCTCGCGGACGCCATCATCCTGGGCGGGCGAGCCGGCGCCCGGTGCAATGGACGCCGGAGCTATGTCTTCGCCGGGCTCGACACGCACCCGCACGTCCTTTCCGGTCAGTTGCGCGGCGACTCGCCGCACTCCTGGATCTTTGAGCAGCAGCAGCATGGGTTTGGGCGCGCGAACTACGAGATCGCTTCCATCCAGGCGCACCTCGGAATGCCGCACGGCGTCGGCGCTGTGGTCCATGCCGGCTTTCGAGAGAGCCTGATATAAATCTTTCCGAAGATCGCCCGTGAGTTCAGCCGGTTGGGTCTTCGCGGAAGCGCCAGGCGCAATTTTAGGGGCAGGCGCGCCGCCTGGCGCCGGTCCCGATTTCTCTAATCCGGCGAGCGCTTCTTCGATGGATTGCAGCCGGCCGGCCTGCACCAGCTTGATGAGCCCGATCTCCATATGCAGCCGGGGTTGCAGAGACGATTGCAGGGCCTTGTATAAATCGAGCGTCAGGTTCAGATAGCGCGTCAAATCTTCCTCGCTGAACAGAGCGGCCGTTTCCTGAAAGGCGCGCTGTTCCTGCTCGGAGGCGGCGATCAAACGCGTCGGCTTGCCGGCGATCCTGGCGACCAGCAGGTTGCGCCAGTAACGCGACAGCTCGCGGCAGAAATGCTGCAGGCTCTGGCCGTTGCGCTCCAGCTCTTCCACAATCTCCAGCATTCGCGCGCCATCCTGCTTGTGTACCGCTTCGGCGACGGCGCGAAGCGATTCCGCGCCAAACATGCCAAGCAGGGTCCGGATGTCTTCGACGCGCAAAGTGTTTCCACAGCACGCGATCGCCTGATCGAGGGCGGAAAGCGCGTCCCGAACGCTGCCCTCGCCGGCTTGCGCGATGAGCGAGAGCACCTCTTCGTTTGCATCGATGCCCTCCTTCTCCGCGATGTATCTCATGCGATTCATCAGCTCGGCGAAATCGACCGAACGAAACGTGAAATGCTGGCAGCGCGAGGCGATCGTGTTGGGAATCTCCGACGCCTCAGTCGTACAGAGAATGAAAACCACCCACTCGGGAGGCTCCTCGAGTGTCTTCAACAAAGCATTGAAGGCTTCCCTGGTGATCTGGTGAGCTTCATCGATAATGAAGATTTTGTAGCGGTCCCGCGCCGGGCGATAGCGGACGTTCTCGCGAATTTCGCGCATCTCATTGATGCCCCGGTTGGAGGCGGCGTCGATTTCGATTACGTCTACGGAATTGCCCGCGCCGATTTCGGTGCAGCTCGAACAGACGCCGCAGGGACTTGAAGCCGGACCCTGAATGCAATTCAGGCATCTCGCCAGAATGCGGGCCACGGTCGTTTTCCCGGTGCCGCGCTGACCCGAAAAGATGTAGCCATGCGCCAAGCGGTTGCTTTGAATCGCATTCGCGAGCGTCTTCTGAACGTGCTCCTGGCCGATCAGCTCAGCAAAGTTTTGGGGACGATACTTCCTCGCGATGACCTGGTACATGAACTTATTTCGTGCGCGAATACCGGCGGGAATTCAGTGTCTGCCAGACCCCGGGTGATCCGCGGCACACAAGCTAAGCCGCTACCGTTGCTTCCTTCCGGACCTGGCGGGGTTTACAGCCGCCCATTGCACGAAGCCCGGAGCCTGACAACTCACAATGTTAACATTCGTTTCTATTTTCGCGGTTCCAGAACGGCTTGCAGTTTTTCTCCGAACAGCGTGGTCACGGCAGGCTTGTTTTCGGGCTTGTGATCGGGTGCGGGAGGGCGATGCTCAGGCGGCGCCGGCTGTGCTTCAACAGGGACGCTTTGAACCGGTTCCCGATCTTCCAGGAAGTGCTCCTTCTTGAGAAGGATTCTCTCCAGAGGTGCCACCCAGCCGGTAAAGTCTCCCTCGACATGGTTGTCGCGCTTGAGAGCGGCCCGTATGGCGTCCATCTTCGAATCGAGGTTGTCGAGGTGGTGCAGCAACAGCGCCTCGGCGAAGACGGGAACTTTCGGGGATCCGAATTCGAGCTCGCCGTGGTGGCTGATGATCATGTGTTCAACGAGCGTTCGAAGCTTTGGAGGAAATGACGGAAGCTGGTCGAACTTGCTCGCCAGAATGCGCAAGCCGATGACGATATGGCCGAGCAACTGTCCCTCGGCGCTGTAGCCGAAACTCCGGGCGTAGGAGAGCTCCTCGATCTTTCCGATGTCGTGGAGAATCGCGCCCGTTATCAGAAGATCGGAATCGACATGCTTGTAATGCACTGAGGTGAGCCGCGCGAGAGAGCAAAGCGACAGGACATGTTCCAACAGGCCTCCCCTGCAGGCGTGATGAATATTCTTGGCCGCCGGAGCCATCTTGTAAGCGGCAGCAAGCCGCGCATCGGCAAACACCAGATCCAGCAGCGCGCGAAGATGCGGATTTCCGAGACTCGCGATGATGCCGCGGAGCTCTGAAAACATCTCCTCGGGCTCCCGATCCGAGCAGGGAAAATAATCCGCGGGCTCGACTTCGTGTTCTTCCAGGCGGCGCAGACGGTGAACCGTGAATTGAGAACGGTTCTGATAGATCTGCAGCAGGCCCTTTACCTTGACGAAATCGTCGCGCTCGAAGGTGTGCATCACCTCGGCGACGTTATCCCACATTTTGGCTTCGATCTCGCCGGTCCGATCCGCGAGATGAATCGAGAGGTACGGCTCGCCCGTTTTCTTCTGCCGAATTTCCTTCGACAGAACGAGAAACTGGGCCGTTACAACATCGTTCGGCACGAGCGTGCCGACGTAAGGAGATTTCATACAGCTAGCGCGAGCTGCTCTTTCCGGTGACCGTTGTTTGCGTTCCGGGGATGGGAACTACCCAGAGCAACTTCTTGTGGCGGGTTTTCTGCTCTACTTCCTTCTTGGTGACTGTCTCCGGCTTCAACTGGGCGGGATCCTGCCACGTCGTGTTTTGACCGGGGGCGGCGCCCGTGTCGACAAAGCCGGGTTTGATCTGCAAGAACGCCTGTTTTCTGAGCTGCGTCAGGTACTCGCGAACCTTGGGCTGCATCTTCGGACCATATAGAATGTTTTCGATTTCCGGCTTGGCGTCGGCCAGCGACTCGAGTCCGGCCTTCGTGTGGTCCTCGATTTTGAAGATTTCGAAACCGGTCGCGATCTTAATGGGCTGGGTCACGGCGCCTTTGGGGAGATTCCAGACCGCGTCCTCGATCTGTTTACTCAAATCGCCTTTCTTGTATCCACCGAGCGCGCCGCCGTCCTTCGCGGTGGTGGCATCGGAGTTATCGCGGGCCAGATCCGCGAACCGCTCGCCCTTCGATGCCTCGTCGGCGATCTGTTTGGCCTTCTTTTCGGCAGCCGCCGCGCCCGCGGCATCCTTGCCGTCGGTCGAAATGAGTATCTCGCTCAGGAAAACTTTTTCATCCCGAACGAAATCCTGTTTGTGCGCGTTGTAATAGTCCTGCACTTCCTTGTCAGTAATGTTGATGTGACGTCCAACTTCCTGGCCGATCACCTCTTGCGTAAGCGATCGATTTTTGGATTCAGAGAGGAAGTCTTCATAACTCATGCCCGTTTGCTGCCGGATCCAGTCATGAAACTTATCGGGATCCGTAAGTCCGGATTGGCGCTGCAGGGTTGCCAAGTACTTTGTGACTTCGGAATCGACGTTGACGTTCAATTCCTTGCCTTTCTGGATCAGCAAGAGCTCGTCGATGCGATCCCGTAGAACGTCCTTCTGGCGCTTCTCGTATTCCTGCTGCAACTGCTGCGGATTCGCTCCCTGGGCCTGAGCCTTCAGCTCCTGCGCGAGTTCGCGCGCGTATTTCTGTATTTCATCCTGGCTGACGATGTCGCCATTTACCTTGGCAACAATCTGGTCAACCACCGTAAAATCGTCAGCGGCAAAACACGCCGCGGCGAAAGCTAAAACGGCACCGCACTTCCATTTCATGGCTTTGTTACTTATTATCGCAAGAGAGCGCGGTTAGCAGACAAGAAGGAAGCGGTCTCCGCTTCGCGCGGCAGCCACGGAGCCCCAGGCCGGGACGCCGGGCGAGTGCTCCTGTTGCGAAATGGCGTGTCCCAACGGGTCAAACATCTGCCAGGCGAGCGAACCACCCTTGCTCCAACCTGTTCCCTCGGTCCAGGCGAGGAGCATTTCGCCGCGTTCGTTGACCGCAATAGAGGGATGTTTTCGATTCGGTCCTTCGCCGGGCGAGGGGGCCGCCGGTCCGGCAGAGCCGTCTTCGGGGTGCACGGCTGCAAAATAAATCTGTCTTTGTTTCTCCCAGGCCAGCAGCACGCGTTCGCCGGATGAAGCCAGCGCGACGGTGCTCATCGGACACGCCCCGATGTTCCACTCCGAGAGGTCCATCGTTCGAAACGTCTTGCCGCGATCGGCGGACACCAGCAGATACATGTCACGGTGAACGATCTCGCGGGCGGTGCGGTAGAGCAGATAGAGGCGGCCCTTTGCATCCGCTATTGCGCCCATGCCGCAGCACCCGCAAGCGCCGAGTTCGGGGGGTGAGACCGGCCTCTCCGGCGCAAAGGTTTCACCGTCATTAGCGGATTGAGCGAGCCACACGCGCCGGTGCTGTTCGCCATCGAGCGCGCGCCCATTTTGCTCGCCGCGGGCATGCCAAACGACGTAGACGTTTCCAAAAGCATCCGCCGCCACACTGCCGCCGCCATCCAAGCCACTGGAGAGACACATCAAATTGCGCTGGGGATCGAATCTGTTCCCGTGCTCGCTGAGCCGGCTGTAGAACATCGCTGACCTTTTCTTAGGCCCGTTCGGCGCAGCTTTCGATGAACTGTTCCAAGCAACGTGAACGCGACCCGACTTGCCGACGGCGATATGCGCGCCTCGGACCGTGCCGATCGCGATGGCGCTGCCTGGGATATCGTTCACGCGGATCGGCGCACTGAACGCGTTTTGGCCGCGCTCGAGACGAACATATCCGACGTCGGCGGCCGCCGGATCGCCGTACAAATAGACGACGTGAAGATTGCCGTTGACGTCCGTTGCGGCCTGCGCTTGCAAGCCATTCTCAGGGGTTTTCAGGCGTTGAATGGAATTGAGCGGATTGCCCTGTAAGAATAGTGCTGGCGAAGTCAGCGAAGAGGCCAGGAAAGAGCGTCTAGAAAAAGATCTCATAAGCATCGTCATTGTTTCGCCGCTACCGGTTCTTCGCTCAGCTCCATCAGCGTGGCCTGTAATTCGCCGAGAAGCCGGGCCGGATTTTTCGATGTACTTAGGGGCAGCTTCAAAACGCCCGCGGGCGTGAACTGGGCGCCGGCCGTGTTACGCACCAGCGCCATGAGCCGCAACGGATCGATTTTAGACTGCTGATGAAACTTGATGTTCGCGACGCCTTGGCGGCGATCGATGGATTCCACGCCGAGACGCTCCGCGAAGCTCTTCAGAAGCGAGAAATGCACGAGGGTATCGACCTCTTCGGGCACCGGCCCATAGCGGTCGGCGAGCTCGCCGGCAATGCGCTTGGCTTGCTCTTCGTCCTTCACATCCGCGATGCGCTTGTAGGAGCGGAGCCGCTGCGCCTCATCGGCGATATAGGTGTTGGGGATGCGAATATCCAGGCCGAGATTGAGCGTGGCATGAATCTCGAGCGGGATTTCTTCTCCCTTGAGCTCGCTCACGGCTTCTTCGAGCAGCCGCACATAGGTGTCATAGCCGACCGCTTCGATATGTCCATGCTGTTCGCCGCCCAGCAGGTTGCCGGCGCCGCGCAGCTCGAGATCGAGCGCCGCGATTTTGAAGCCAGCGCCCAGGTCGCTGAACTCCTTAAGCGCAGCAAGCCGCTTGCGTGCTACCTCGCTGAGCTGCGTGTCGGCGGGCACCAGGAGATAGGCATAAGCGCGTCGATTGGAGCGGCCGACGCGCCCGCGCAACTGATAAAGCTCGCTCAATCCGTAGCGCTCGGCGTTTTCGATGACGATGGTATTGGCGAGCGGAATATCGAGGCCGTTTTCGATGATGGTGGTGGAGACGAAAACGTCGTATTCGTGCCGCATGAACCCGAGCAGCACGCGCTCGAGCTCGGATTCGCCCATTTGCCCGTGACCCACTCCGATGCGGCATTCCGGGAGCATTTCTTGAATCATCGCAGCACGCATGAAGATGGTGTCGACGCGGTTATGGACGAAATAGACCTGCCCTTGACGCGCGAGCTCCTGCTCAATAGCCGTCTTGATGAGATTGGGATTGAAATGCGCCACGACCGTGTTGATGGAAAGCCGGTCCTTGGGCGCGGTTTCGATCACCGACATATCACGCAGACCGAGAAGTGACATGTGCAGTGTGCGCGGAATGGGCGTTGCCGACATGGTCAACACGTCCACGTTGTGCCGCAGCTGCTTGAGGCGCTCCTTGTGGCGAACGCCGAAGCGCTGCTCCTCGTCGACAATCAGCAGTCCGAGATCGTAGAACTGAACGTCTTTGGAGAGCAGCCGGTGGGTCCCGATGAGAATGTCGACTTTCCCAGCCACGACGTCCTCCAGCACGGCCTTCACTTCCTTTGCGGTGCGAAAACGGCTGACGAGCTCAACGCGCACCGGGAAGGAAGCGAATCGCCGCCGGAAGGTTTCGTAATGCTGAAAAGATAGAACGGTGGTGGGCGCGAGCACCGCGATCTGCTTGCCGTCGCCCAGGGCTTTGAAGGCCGCCCGCATGGCGACTTCCGTCTTGCCGAAGCCCACATCGCCGCAGAGCAGCCGGTCCATCGGTTGCTGGCTCTCCATATCGCCCTTGATCTGTTTCACGGCGCTCAACTGGTCCGTGGTAGGCGAGTATTCGAAAGCGTCCTCAAATTCGCGCTGCCAGTTACCATCGTGCGAAAAAGCGAATCCCTTCGCCATGCGACGGTGAGCGTAGAGCTTGAGAAGCTCGTCGGCCATATCGCGCATCTTGGCCTTGACACGAGTTTTGGTCTTCTCCCAAGTCACGCCGCCAAGTCGATCAAGATGGGGCTTCGCTTCGCCGGCACCGCGATATTTCTGAACCAGGTCAAGGCGGGTGAGCGGCACGTACAGCTTGGAATCGGCGGCATACTCGAGCAGCATGAAATCGCCTTTCTGGCCGTCTTGCACGATTTCACGGATGCCGATGAACTGACCGATGCCATGCGTTGTGTGTACGACGAAGTCGCCGGGTTTGAGATCGGCGATGTCGGCGGCGAAGGCGGCCAGTTGTGATTTTGTGGGCTGGCGCGCAATGAGATCGGAGGTTTCGAAGAGATCTTCCGAGCCGAGGAGGGCGAGATGCGAGTCGGTGAAGACAGCGCCGCGCCGGATAGAGCCTTTGATCAGATATGCGCTCGAAACAGCTCCGGCGTGGTAAGCACGGTCTACGAGGGAGGCGCGCGCTCCCGAGCTCGAGTCAAGACCGAGCTGATAGGGGATCGCGTATTCTTGCAGCACATCGGCCAGGCGCTCCAGTTCTCCGACGGAAGCGGCGAAGAAAGCGACCCGGTTTCCGGCTTCAATGAGATTGCGCGCCTCGGCGACAGCTACAGGCATATTGCCGTGGAAGGTGAGCGAGGGACGCGTGGGGATGTGGAAGCGCCGCGCTTCTCGAGGCAAGCGGCCTTCTTCCGCAAAGGCGGCGCCGGGAGCTTCAGCCGCCAGCAGCTCCAGCTCCTGAAGGCCGATGATGGTGCGATCTTTTAGAGCGGTCTTCAAATCATCCCAGCGCGCGAAATTTTTTTCCGGCTCCAGCGGGGCCGGCAGATCCGGATTTTCGAGCCGCTGCCAAAGGCGATCGGCCGCCGAATCGATAGCAGCCGGCTCATCGAAGACGACCAGCGCGTCGGGATGGAGAGAGAAAACATCGTGGGTCCGCGGGCGAATCAGTGGAACGAGAAATTCCCATCCCGGAAAAACTTCACCGGGATTAGAGAGCTCAAGATCGTTTTGCTGGGCCGCTTCGGCAAGCTCGAGAAGCAAAGTGCGCGAGCGCGGATTTTCGGTAAGTGGCAGCAGAGTAGCGGACGGGATCTTTAAGACGGAGCGCTGCGACTCGACATCGAACTGGCGAATGGATTCGATCTCGTCTCCGAACAGCTCAACGCGGATAGGGCGGGACGCTTCGGCCGGGAAGACGTCAAATATGCCGCCACGAACAGAGTACTCGCCCACCATTTCGACCGGCTCGCGGCGCTCGTAGCCGATGCTTTCGAGGTGCTGTATCAGATCCTCGAGAGGCAGTTCTTCGCCGGGGCGCAAGGTCAGCGCCAACTGGCGGTAAAAGTCGGCGGATTGGGTGCGAAGCAGAGCGGAGGCAGCGGGGACGACCGTGATGGGCATCTTGCGCGCGGACAGCCGCCAGAGGCCGACGGCGCGCGTTTCGGCGATCTCATTGTGAGGCGAGAGGCGCTGATGCGGCAGCACATCGAGAGCGGGAATCAAGTGTGGCGGAGGAAGATCGCGGCCTTCGAAAAACAGCCGGAAGAATACTTCCAGGTCTTCGAGTAATGTTTCCGCTTCTTTGTTGCCGTCGACGATAACAAAGAGCGGCTTCTCGACAGCTTGATAGAGCAGCACCAGGTAAAGTGCTTTGGCGGTGGTGACGAGGCCGGAAACAGAATACGGGCCGCGTTCGCCGCGGGTGAGATGTTGAAGCAGCGATTGAAAAGCCGGCAGCTTCGACGCCGACTGCAGAAGCTCGCGAGTAGCCGGGTGGATCACTGAAGCCGTCGCGGCTTGGGCCGCCATGCCCGCAAGCGTTGTGTGCCGCTGATGCGGCGCGAGGAGATCGCGCTCATTCCCGCTCTCATTTTACGATTGGAGCCACGCGGCGTCGAGAACGGTCAGAGGGCGGCACTGCCGGCGCCGCGTTCGGTCGCGGCCTATTTTGCCGTCTTCATCTTTGCCGCGGCAGCCTTTTGTTCTTCGGCATACTGCTTCACGGACGGGGAGACCTCGTTCATGGCCAGCACCTTGTCGGCCGTCGTGATGGCGTCATCATACTGTTTGTTGTCAACGTAGGCTTTCGCCAGATGAGCCGTCGCGACGGGATTGGGATCGCTGGTGAGCGCGTTCTTGAAGTGTCCAATTGCATCCGGATAGTTCTTCCGCAGATCCGCGGCCAAGCCCAAGGCATCATGCGCCTGGCCGTTCAACTGGTTCTTGTAATCGGTCCACTTATCCGGTGGAAAGCCGGCCGGCGGCGTGTTAGCGGACTTGAGGAGGTCGAGTACTTTGTTGGCGTAATCGTCGACCTTCTTCAAACTCTGCTCCTTGTCGAGATCGTTTTCGCGTGTGTGCTGTGCAATGTCTTCCGCCATGACAACTCGCGCCTGCACGTCGTTGGGATCGTTTTGAATGATACGGTCGCCCCAGACGAGGGTCTGCGCATAGTCGCCCTTTTGAGCCGCCGCTTGCATGGCAATGTTGAGGAGCACTGGTTTGTAGTCAGTGTCTTTGAAATTTTCAAGTACGTTATTGATGGCCTGAATTTCGGCATCCGGATTGCGGGCCTGCAAAGCGGTCTTCACTTTTTGCAGCGCTTCCATTTCCTGCTGCGATTTGGGTCTGGGACCCTGTTGCGCCTGCTGCTGCTGAGGTTGTTGTTGTTGAGTCTGTGGTTGGGTTTGAGCACCTTGCTGCGGCTGTTGCGCCAGAAGCGGCAGCGCCGCGAGCAGAACGCCGGCAGTTTGTGCAAGAAATCGAAGTGTCATAGTGTTATTCCTCATTTTTTGTTCACTCTGAAATACTCGGCCACGCCCTTCCCGATCGTTCCCGCGCATCGGTGGAGGCGCTTCGAGGGCGAAGTGTGAGATCGGGTTATTGCCGGCCGTTGTTCCAGGCTGTCCGTTCTTAGACTCACGAGGCGGAGGCGATGCCGCGATCACAGATTCGGCAAATTAGCATCCGACCGGCCGTTCTTGAGAGAGAGACCCAAAGCCCGGGGCCAAGGTTTCTCTCGAGATCGATTTAGGGCTAAGACGGTAGCGGGAATCGACTAGTCAGCGAGGCGAGTGCGGCAGCGAGCGAAGTAGTTCCTTTTATTACTTCGCTGGATGGCGATTCGATATCGATGCGCCCGGCATTGTGCGCTTCATACATTTGCGCGAGCAGATTTGCATAGCTCTCGCTCAGCCCGGCTTGGACCAGAGTGGCAACCCAAGTTTCCGGTGCCAGCTCGCGGCCTTCGACGGGGCGGCCGACCGTGATGCCGATGTTTTCCACGATTTCATCGATCGAATACCGGCGCGGGCCTTCGACGTGGAGGACGCGCCGGAATGCCGGGGCAGCGCGCGAACCGGCTAGCAGGCCGGCCGCGGTCAGGCCCACATCGAAAGCCGAAACGACCGGGAGAGGCCGCTCGCGAGGGCGGTAGAAGAATGGAAGCACGCCCGTAACGGCGGCGCTCTGGATGAACCGGCTCCAGTTTTGCATGTGTTCGGCGGAGCGCAGGACGGTGCATGGAATCGAAAGCGATGCGAGCGACTGTTCGAGGCGATGAAAGGTAAGGGCCACGCCGGTACCCGCCGCCTGGTGAGCGCCGTAATCGGAGATAGCCACGATAAAGCGCGGTTGCGCTTGAGCCAACGCTTCCGCGATAGTGTCGATCTTTATTTTGTGATCCGCAGGCGCATCGTCGGCCTTGGGATTCATGGGACAGATTACAAGCGCACTGTTCGCTCCGGCGAGCGCGGCTTTCAAGCTGGCTACATCGCGGGTATCGGCAACAGTGATATCGCAGCCCGCTTGCGCGAGCGGCGCGGCTTTGGCGGGGTCGCGGATAATCGCTCGCACAGGAAGGCCACGACGGCGAAGATCGCGAACGGCGGCGCCGCCGATTTTACCGCTCGCGCCTAATATTGCGTACATGGTTTCCTTGGCCCGGACAATTTTATCGTTTTTGCGACGCCGCGAACCACGAGCGAACAGTGGCGGCCGTCGTATTTCTAAGCAAATGAGAGAGGATAAAGACGATAGAGACGCCGCATTTCGGACATCAACTTGCCTGGTCTCTCTCGCAGGCCGCCCACGGCTTCCATCGCCATCAGGAGAGAATTGCATGAGCTCGATGCAGGACGTTCGCTATGCGGTTAGGCAGCTCAGAAAGTCGCCCGGATTCACCGCGACGGCCATGCTGACACTGGCATTGGGAATTGGAGCAAATGCAGCCATCTTCACGCTGATCAACGCGATGCTTCTGAAGAACCTCCCTGTAGCCGATCCGAAGACTCTCGTGCGGATTGGGGACAACACAGACTGCTGCGTGAATAGCGGCGCGAAGAGCGACGGCGATTACGGTTTATTCTCAACCGAAACGTGGCTGCTCTTAAAGAAGAGCACGCCCGAGTTTGCGGAGCTGGCGGCCATGCAGGCCGGTTTTGCATACCGGCCGATCACCGCAAGGCGCGACGGGGAACACGCGGATGCGCACTCGGTAATGGGCGAGTTCGTCTCGGGCAACTATTTCCGCACCTTTGGGCTCCGGCCGCGGGCAGGGCGGTTGCTGTTCGATGCCGATGACGTCACTGGCGCTCCCGTCATGGCAGTCATGAGCTACGGGGCTTGGCAACGCGACTACGCGGGCGATGCCACCATCGTGGGCAGCACATTCTGGATCAACACAAAACCGGTCACAATCGCGGGGATCGCGCCGGCTGGTTTCTACGGCGACCGGCTGTCGACCACTCCTCCGGATTTCTTCCTGCCGATCGAGTCGATGCCCGCGTTAGCGAACGCTCCTTACGTGCATGAGCCGGATATGCAGTGGCTATATCTGGTCGGGCGCGTGAAGCCGGGCGTGCCAATGGCGCCTTTGCGCGAGAAGCTGAGCGCGCTTGTCAGGCAATCGTTTGCAGAAACGAAGACTTTTTCCTCGGGTGAAGGCAAGAGGCTTCTGGCGAAAGCTCATGTGGTGCTGACGCCCGGAAGCGCAGGTATTCAGGATTTGCAGGAAGCCTACCGTTCGAACCTGCGCGTGCTGATGACTATCTCCGGCCTGGTTCTCTTAATTGCGTGTGCGAACGTAGCGAACCTGCTGCTGGTGCGCGGCATGACACGTAAGGCGGAGATATCGCTGCGAACGGCGCTCGGCGCCAAGCGCGGGCAGATAATCCGGCAATTGCTAACCGAAAGCGTGCTGCTGGCCCTTCTGAGCGGTATTGCGGGACTTGCCGTTTCGTATGCGGGAACGCGAATGCTTTTGGCGCTTGCATTCGGCCACGCGCAGCGTCTGCCCGTTGACCCAAGCCCGTCGTTGCCGCTTCTGGCGTTCGCATGTGGATTGTCATTGCTGACTGGAGTTCTCTTTGGCGTTGCTCCGGCCTGGATTGCCTCACAGGCGCAGCCGGTGGATGCCTTGCGCACCGGAGCGCGCACAACAAGTTCGGAAGGTTCCTTCTTGCAGCGTGGGCTAGTGGTGCTGCAGGCGGGCCTGTCGCTGGTGCTGCTGGCAGGAGCGGGTTTGTTCTCGCAGAGCTTAAACAAGCTTCAACATATGAATTTGCGGCTGGAGACTAAGAACCGGTACATCGTACACATAAATCCTCAGGCGGCAGGTTATTCGCAGATGCAACTCGAGTCTCTGTACAGAACAATCGAAGAGCGTTTCCATGCGATTCCGGGCGTGAGAAACGTCGGAATCAGCCTGTACACGCCGATGGAAGACAACAACTGGGGTACCGGCGTGCAGGTTCAGGGGCAGGCCAATTTACATGCGGGCGCTTCGGTCGTGAAAGTCAATTCCGAATATTTCGATTCAGTGGGAACACATGTCTTGATGGGACGCGGCATCAGCGAGAGGGATACCTCGACAGCTCCGGCGGTGGCTGTTGTGAACCAGGAGTTCGTGAAGAAGTTCTTTCCCGGCCAGAACCCGATTGGACGCTACTTCGGTACGGGACCGGAATCGACGGGAGATTACAAAATTGTTGGCGTAGTAGAAGACACAACCTACACCAGCGTGCGATGGAAGCAGCATCGGATGTATTTTCTCCCGATTTTGCAGCGGCCGGCGAGTGCGAAAGGCCCCATCGAAAAGGACGAATCGCTTTATGCCGGCGCGCTGGTTGTCGAAACAGACAGGCCTGTAAACCAAATGGCGGCGATTGCGCAGCGGACGCTGGCGGGTATCAATCCAAACTTGACGGTAGTGAAGTTCCAGACCTTCGATCAGCAAATTGCGGACCGGTTTACGGAAGAGCGAATGGTGGCACGATTGACCATGTTGTTCGGAGCCCTCGCTCTGCTGCTCGCCACGGTAGGGCTCTACGGCGTTACTGCTTACACCGCCGCCAGGCGAACGGGCGAGATCGGGCTTCGCATGGCCCTCGGCGCCGGACGCTCCGGGGTGATCGCGCTCGTCATGCGCGGCGCAATGATCCAGACTGCATTGGGATTGGCGATCGGCATTCCGACATCGCTGCTCTGCGTGCGCTTTGTCCAGTCGCAACTGTTCGACATCAAGGGCATGGATTTTGACGTGCTGATAGTGGCCGTGATCGTTCTGACGATGGCCGCATGTCTGGCAGGGGCGATTCCCGCACAGCGGGCCGCCTCGATCGATCCTGCGCAGGCGTTGAGGACGGAGTAGAGAGACTGTCGCCCGCGGGGTCCGAACCTCCGGGCAACCGTTCCTTTCAGTCGCGGCTCTGTTCCGGCTTCCGGTAGTCTGTGCGTTAATCCAAATATGCCCGGCTCTCTACAAAAGTTCTGGTTGCGCGTCAGCGACGGCATAGAGATTCAGCAGTTATGGGCGCAATTCAGCGCCGAAGCTCGCGCCAGCTACGAACTGTATTCGAGAGAGGTGGAGTGGGCGCGGTCGCAAGGAGAATCGCGAGGGAAGCGAGCCCGGCGAGTTGTCAAGGGACTGTTCTGGGCGATGATGATGAAGCTTTCGCCCGGCCGCCGTGCGGTGTTTCTCGTGGGCCTCGTGCTGCTTGTATTTCCAGGCTTCCATATTCGATCGCCCAACTTTGAAATCGACATGCCGAATCTGGCATTTTTCGGCGGTATCACGTTATTGGTTCTGCTGGCGCTGGAGCTGGCGGACCGGGTCACGATGAAACGCGATCTGGAGATCGCGCGCGAGATTCAGAGCTGGCTGATGCCGGCGGCGGCGCCCGAGGTTCCCGGCGTCGATATTGCGTTCGCCACCCGCCCCGCGAATACGGTGGCCGGCGATTACTATGACGCGTTCCTGCGCTCCTGCGAGGCGAGTGGGGAGCCACAGGATGTTGCCGTGGACGGCGGGCGGCGCTTGCTGCTTGTGGTGGCGGACGTGGCGGGCAAGAGCGTTCCGGCCGCGTTGCTGATGGCGACCGTGCAAGCCAGCCTGCGGACACTCGCGACGCTGCCGGTTTCGCTGCTGGAATTGACAGGGCGGCTTAATCAGTATGCCTGCGCGCAGAATTTAGGGGGCCGGCGTTTCATTACCGCCTTCCTTGCTGAGCTGGAACCCGTCAGCGGACGATTGACGTATGTGAACGCCGGTCACAACTGGCCGGTGTTGCGGCGTCCCTCCGGGGGCGTGGAGCGCCTCGAGACAGGCGGGCTGCCGCTCGGCATCACCCCGACCGCGGAATATCGGTGCAATGAAACGACCCTGCGCGCGGGCGATCTGCTTGTAATCTTCACGGATGGCGTCATTGAGGCGGAGGACGAGCAAGGAGCGGAATATGGCGAGTCTCGGATGCTGGGAGTGATTCATGGGCTTTTCGGGCGAAGCGCGGCCGAGGCGTTGAACTCGCTGATGGCTTCCGTGGATGTGTTTGTGGGGCCGGCGCGGCAACACGATGACATTACGTGTCTTGTTCTGCGAGCGTGCGCGCCGATGAAGGCCTGAGCTTCGCGTTGTATGGCCCTGGGAACCGGCGAACAAGTATGCTGAAAGTTCCGATACTACCGGCAGATGGATTTCCACAAGATATTAGTTCGGACGACCAATTGGGTGGGCGACGCCGTGATGTCGATTCCCGCCCTGCAGGCTTTACGCGAACGATTCCCGGACGCTCACATTGCCGTATTGGCGCGGCCGTGGGTGGGCGAGCTTTACGGCCGGGAGCCGTTCTGCGATGAACTGATTTCCTATGAGGCTCCGGCGGGAGCGCGCGGCTGGCGCACGAAATGGGAGCTCGCGGCCGAGTTGCGGCGCTGCAAATTCGACGCCGCGATCCTGCTGCAGAACGCCTTTGAGGCGGCGGCCGTGGTGCGGCTGGCAAACATACCCGTGCGCATTGGATACTCCCGGGACGGGCGAGGCTGGCTGTTGACTCACCCGATTCCCGTGCCAAAGGCGGGCGAGACACCGCGGCACCAGCGCTTTTATTATCTGGAGCTGCTGAAGCGCGCGAAAATCATTGACCGCTACTCGCTCGAATCGCCGATTCATCTTTGCGGCGCGCGGGCAGCAGCCGAAAAAGGCCGGCAGGATTTTCGGAAGGCATCCATCCGCGAACCCGTGATTGGAATCAGCCCCGGCGCGGCCTATGGAGGAGCGAAGCGGTGGCTGCCCGAGCGATTCGCGAAGGCGGCTGTTCAAGTGGCCCGAGAGCGTAACGCGTCCATTGCGATATTCGGATCGGCGGAAGAACGCGCCGTTTGCGAGGATGTCGAGCGACGTATCGAAGAGCTTGGAGCACGGTGCGTGAACTTCGCCGGCGCCACAAGACTGGGCGAGTTTATCGAGCTGGCCGCGGCGTGCGAGGTTTATTTGACGAACGATTCCGGCCCCATGCACGTGGCCTCCGCGCTGGGCGTGCCAACCGTCGCGATTTTCGGAGCGACGGACGACGAAGCTACGGGGCCTACCGGCGCGCGGAGCATGGTGGTGCGAGAACCGGTGGAGTGCAGTCCGTGTCTGTTGCGGGAGTGTCCTATCGACCACCGCTGCATGACGCGCGTGAGCGAGCAGAGAGTTGCTGAAGCCGCGCTTGCACTGGCCGGGCTTCAGGCGATCGATCATTCCCGGGAGACAGCGACAGGCTCATGACACGAGATTCCGGGAAGCGCGACGTCATTCTCGTGATCCGGCTGAGCGCCATGGGCGATATCATTCACACGCTTCCGGCAGCCGCGAGCTTGAAGAAGAGCTTTCCGGATCGAAAACTGACTTGGCTCATGGCGCGACGATGGATGCCGCTGCTCGAAGGCAATCCTTTTATTGATGAGGTGATTCCGTTCGAGCGCGAGAGTTTGGGAGGCGTTCGCGCGGCGTGGCGGAGGGTGCGCGCGCTGAGGCCTGAATTGGCGGTTGATTTCCAAGGCCTGGTGCAATCCGCTATGGCGGGTCGAATCGCGCAGCCAGCCCGCCTGTTTGGTTTTGATCGATCGGTGGCGCGCGAGGCGCTGGCGTCTTTCTTCTACACGCACCGGATTCCGGCGCGAGGGCCGCACCGCGTGGAAAGAAACCTTCAGCTAGCCGAGGCTGCCGGAGCACGAGAGCTCACTTGCCAGGCGTGGATACCGGAAGGATGCGCGGAGGGCGAACTTCCGCCGGGTCCTTTTGTGCTGACGAATCCGTTCGCGGGATGGCCGGGCAAGGAGTGGCCGCTGGAACGCTACGCGGTTCTTGGGCAGCATCTGCAAAGGGAAGGTTTCGAGCTGGTGATGAACGTGCCGGAGCGGCGTGCGGGCCGGATCGCAAAATTGAAGCACGTTCGACTGCATGTCTCGGGTCTGCGCGGGTTGATCGATGCGACGCGACGCGCCACGGCCGTAGTGGGTGTGGATAGCGGTCCGCTCCATCTCGCGGCGGCGCTGCGCAAGCCCGGCGCAGGGCTGTTCGGGCCGACCGATCCCACGCGTACCGGACCTTTCGGCGGAAGCATGACGGTGTTGCGAGCGCAGAATATCGAGACCACTTACAAGCGGCATCGCAACGTTCACGCGAGCATGCGGCAGATCACGGTGGAAGAAGTAGCGGAGGCGGTTTTACGGTCCATCGCGAGCGAAACCGCGAAGACGACGGAAGCCATCAAGAATTTGGGCCTAGCGGTGCTGCGGCCGTGAGCGTTTCAAGCCAGCGCGGTGAGGCAACCGAATACTGGTTTCCGAAGCGCTACGCGGACTTCGTGCAGCGCTTACGAGTAAGCAGCGGTTTTCTGCTGCTAGTCGCGTTTGCGTGGCTCTCCGCTCCATCGACGAAATCGATGCTGATCGGATTACCGGTATCCATCGGGGGTTTGTTGCTGCGAGGCTGGGCGACAGGCCACCTGTCCAAAGATCAGCAACTCGCTACCAGCGGCCCTTATGCGTATATTCGGAATCCCTTGTACGCGGGAACGTTGATCGTCGCGCTTGGAGTGGTGATCGCGTGCCGGAGTCTGTGGATGGCGATCATTTTCGCCGCCGTGTTCCTGCTGGTTTATCTTCCGGCGGTCGAGTTAGAGGAGCAGCACCTGCGGGATATCTTCCCGTCTTATGAGCATTATGCCTCGCGCGTGTCTCGCTTTGTTCCCAAACTGAAGCGCGAGCGCAGCGATATGCCATTTTCCTGGTCGCTTTACCGCCGTAACGAAGAGCACAAGGCGCTCATCGGATTTCTGATCGCTGCCGGCTGGCTGGCCTGGAAATGGTGGTTTGCCGGGGTGGGGAAGTAGGCCGATTTTCCCGACCCTGTGATACTCTTTCGCACATGAGAGTTGGATGCTTTACCCCATTACTGTCGCAGTTTCCGCTCGAAAAGGTTTTCGAAAAGCTGAAGAATCTGAACATAAGTACCGTCGAGCTGGGGACCGGCAATTATCCTGGAGATCCGCACTGCAAGCTCTCCATGCTCAAGAATGGAAAAGAGCTGAAGGAATTTAAGAAGAAGCTGGATGACAACGGGTTTTCGATCAGCGCGCTGAGCTCGCACGGGAATCCGCTGCATCCCGACCGGGCAGTGGCGAAGAATTACGCGGAGACCAGCAAGAGAACGATAGAGCTGGCCGCGAAGCTGGGCGTTCCGGTGGTGATCGATTTCTCGGGGTGTCCCGGCGATAGCGATAACGCGAAGTATCCCAACTGGGTGACCTGTCCGTGGCCTCCCGAGTACCTGGAAGTGCTCGACTGGCAATGGGAGAAGAAGGTAACGCCCTATTGGACGAAGCACGGCAAGTTCGCCAAGGATCACGGGGTGAAGATTGCTATCGAGATGCATCCTGGTTTTGTGGTCTACAGTCCCGAGACGATGCTGAAGCTGCGAGCGATCGCGGGAGACAGCGTGGGGTGCAACTACGATCCGAGCCACATGTTCTGGCAGGGAATCGATCCGATCAAAGCGGTGCGCGTGCTGGGAGACGCGATTTTCCATGTGCACGCCAAGGACACCCAGATTTACGATTACAATCTGCCGAAGACTGGTGTTCTCGACACGAAGAAATACACCGACGAGCGAAACCGCGCCTGGATTTTCCGCTCCTGCGGCTACGGGCACCCTTACGGATGGTGGAAGGAGTTCATCTCCACGCTACGAATGTACGGTTACGATTACGTGCTTTCTATCGAGCACGAAGACTCGCTCATGTCGCCGGACGAAGGGCTCACGAAAGCGGCCGAATTTCTGAATCAAATCATTATCCGGGAGCAGCCCGCCGCCGCCTGGTGGGTGTAAACAAACAGCAGGCAAGGCGCCCGCCCGCCCGCCTCACGAGGCCAGCAGCTTCTGAATTTCGCGCTCGATGGCATCGCGCACGGCCTCGCGTGCGGCATCGTCGTGGTAATGCTGGCGCGGCCAGAAGAAGCCTTTCAGTCCATCGCGACGCCTGCGAGGCACGATGTGGATGTGCAGGTGCGGTACGGTCTGGCTGACGCGGTTATTGATAGCTATGAAGCTTCCCTCTGCGCCGACGGCGGCCTCCACGGCCCTGGCGATCAATTGAGTGGCCGATAAAGTCGGAGCCGCGAGCCGGGCGGGAAGGTCAACCAGCGTCTCGTGATGCTCGCGGGGGCAAAGCAGTACGTGGCCGGGGAAGAGGGGATGATTATCCAAAAACGCGAGCAGCTCCGAGTTTTCGAAGACGAGGTCGGCGCGCAGACTTCCTCGCGCTATTTGGCAAAATACACACGGCGTTACCTCAGCCGGGTTTATTCCGTGCGGTTGCTGTGCCAGCGCCATGGCGGTTTATCCGCTGAATCCTTCGGCCGGAGAGATAGGCTCCACATTTCCTACCTTATTCACCTCCACCCGCAAATCGCCGTCGCTATCGATCTCGAATGCCGGAGCAAATTTCGCGCCCCATAAAATTTCGTCATAGCGGTAGGAATATCGCGCATGCACGGTTTGACCGAAAGTATCATCGTAGCCCCTCATCATGATGAGCACTTCGGCCTGCAACTGCTCCAGATCGGCGGGAGTCTTCTCGAACAGCGGACTGGTCTCGTCAATGGGGTGCACAACCGTCCAGGTCAGCGGGAAGAAAAGAACTTTGCTTCTTTCGAGCTGCAGCTCCTTGTAACGGCGCTGCAATCTTTCGCCGACGAACTCCACGGTCATCAGCATCACCCGCGCTTCCAAATCGATCAGGTTGTTGGAACGCCGGTTTACCACGCGAAATTGAAGACTTCTTCCTTGCAGGTAGGGCGCAACGATCATCCTGCCGCTAAAGCCGATGCGGGCCGAAGGCTTGGAGAAACGGCCGAAGAGCAGTCCTGTGGCAACCGCAAATCCCATCACGCCCACCAAGGCTTCGAGAGCCGCCGCTGCGTTCGCGGCGACGCCCACCGGATACATATTGCCGTAGCCGACTGTGCTGAGCGTGTGCGCGCTAAAGAAGAACGCGTTGAGAAATCTGCCCGCCGCGGTGGGCGCCTCCGTGCCTTTCAGATGTTCCAAGCCGATGGCCGAATAGACTCCGGCAAATAACGTGTTCACAACGATGAATGCGGCGGTCACCGCGGCCGCGAAGCGGCTCCACGACAGATTGATCAGGAATAAGTAAGCGTGTGAATCACGCCACGTGATTCCCGCCCGGCGTACGTTAAATTGCCCATCCTTATTGATGGCGCGCTTTAAGGTCCCGGTGTACTGCTGGGTCAGGCCCGGATCAAACGTCGGCTTATCCATATTTGAGGAGATGATACGCTGCAGCACCCCTATAGTTTCCGGTTCTTGGTATGAAATTCCATGTAAGCCAGAAAGCCGAAGCCCAGCGCGATGACGATGCGGATGCCGATCAGCCAGGGTCTGTCGCGCGTGATGAGGTGATCGACGGCCAGCAAAGCGAATCCTATCGCGATTGCTAAGTACCACCACGCCATCCAGCGAAAGCCGCGCGCGCGCATGCGTCACAACCGTTGTACCTTACAGGTAGCGATGCGGCCCGGGGCGGCGGTGATGCTCGCTTGCTACTCTGTCGGTGGATACAAAATGGCACGCACAGAATCCACGATGCTCGAACTGGGGACCTCTGCGCCCGATTTTCAATTGCCCGATGTCATCTCCGGCCGGACGATTCGTCTGGACGACTTCAGAGACAAGAAGGCGCTGCTGGTTATGTTTATCTGCCGCCATTGTCCGTATGTGAAGCACGTTCAGAAGGAATTGGCGCAGATTGGAAAAGATTACGCAGGGAAGCCGTTGGGAATTGTAGCCATCTCATCGAATGACGCGACAGCATATCCGGATGACGCGCCGGAGAGCCTGCGCGAAATGGCGGAGGAACTCGGTTTCAACTTCCCGCTCTGCTATGACGAGAGTCAGGAAGTGGCGCGGGCATACATGGCCGCCTGCACGCCCGACTTTTTCGTGTTCGACGCCGGCCGCCGCCTGTGCTACCGCGGCCAGTTGGATGAAAGCCGGCCCGGAAGCGTCATTCCGGTGACCGGGCGCGATTTGCGCGGGGCCATCGACGCCCTTCTAAATGACGAGCCGGTGGACGCAAACCAGAAGCCAAGCATCGGCTGTAACATCAAGTGGCGCACGCGGCCATAGAGCTGCGCAGCGGATTACAGAAGCTTTCGATAATGTACGCAGCGGTCCACGATCTCGAACCCGAGCGCTTCGTGAGCGCGCTGCGAGCCGAGCGCATCCAGCCAAGTGTCGGAAGCCATTTCGCGGCAGCCTTGATCGCGAATCCAGGCCTCGGCCGCAGCTATTAGTGTTGTTCCCACTTTCCTGCGCCGGTACTCAGGCGCGACATACCATCCTTCGATGAAGCCTACGGGACAGGCGGGATTGCAGCCGTCCGCATGGGACCGCAGGCCAGCCTCAATGAATCCTAAGATACGGCGCTGCGGGCCCTGCGCTACAAAAACGGCGGCCGGCAGTTGCCCGGGGGATTTGCCTGCCACCAAGAGAGACAAATCGTTCACGTATTCATCCGCGCCGGTTTCAGGCCATAGGCAGTGATACATCTCCGCCAATTCGGGAATATCCTGCAATTCCGCCCGCCGGACAACGAGATGTTCCATGCCGACAGGATAGACGAAGCAAGACAAATCGCTCCTTTCACACGTCCAAATTTTTGGGATATAACATTTATGTAAGCCCAACAATCAACGGCCTCCGTTCCGGATGGCCGCGCAGTGGAGGTTTCGCATGCGCTGTTCGTCGGTGGCGCTGGCGGTACTTGCCGCGCCCTTCCTTGCTGTATGTCTGTCTGCCAGCCCCGATCCACCTGACTTTAGCGGTACGTGGCAACTCGATGAGGCGAAGAGCGCCTTGCCGGCAGGCCAAACCGTCACCCTCACTATTCAGGACGCCTCGGGCAAAATCAAATTTAACCGGGTCGCGCGCGATCACGATGGGAAAGAGATCACCTCCCAGTTCGCATGCCAGACCGGCGGGTCACAATGCGATTTCGACGAAGGGGGCCACAAAGCGAAAGTCTCTCTTTGGTATGATGGCCCCGCTCTCGTGATATTGAAGACGGACGGGCCGAAGGAAGACTCCGTCACGCAGTGGAAGCTGGAGCTGTCGCCGGATGGCAAGGTACTCAACGTCGATTTTTCGCACATCGAGCCGAACGACAAATCTGAGAAACTGGTTTTCGCCAAGAAATCCTCCTGAGGACGCCGCGCGGTGTCCGCTGGAGTTGATGCTCCGCGCGTGAGAAGCCGGGATGGATCCGAGAAGGAGAAGAGCTTTTGTGCGGTTCGCCGCAGCGATCCTAATCGCTGTCGTTGCGCTGTCGGTAGTGGCGCGATCTCCCCGCTTCGCGTATTTCCGGACCGTGGACATTCTGCTTCTGTTCTTCTCGGGCGTGGCATTTGGCGCGGCGGTAGTTGAACTGCTGGTTGCATTGCGGCATCGCACTGGAGCCTAGGGGAGGCGTGATCGCGGCGCACGGCCCGCAAATGTACTGGTCATATCTTGCGCTCACATTCCGCCGTTGCGATGGTCCAACAGATGGAAGGTTACCGCATGATTGATCCCCAGCTAAATAAGTTGCCTGTGGAGGCCGAAGATAAGGGAAAACGGCCCGAGGACTCACTGTCCGAGGCAGAGAGAGCGGAGCGTCTCCGGAGGAGCAGAGCGGGGCTAAGTGTGGATGACACCATCGCGGCCAACGCGAACTTATCGGTTGGATCGAGAGGTGTCGATGTATCCGGCGTCCGGTCCGGTTCCGGGGCCGGAGCGGGCATGACGCGCACAACGCCGGGCGGGGCCGGTGAATCCCCTGCGCCCAACGTTTCACCCGCACCGCGCTCGTCCGGAACCACACCCCGTGGCGAGGTGGCGCCGCAGCAAACTCCCACTATGCGTATGAATGCGCGCCCCGCGGAAGACGAAATAGCGGCTCGGGCTTACCGCTGCTGGCAGGAACGCGGGTGTCCGTCGGGCTCACCCGAAGAAGACTGGCTGCGCGCCGAACAAGAACTGCTGGCAGAACAGCGAACAACGAGGACAGCCGCCGCCTCCGCCTAAGTGACGCGGGCGCTATTCGCCGCTACGGCGGGGAGCCGCCCACGCCAATCCGTCGGCGAGCTTTCCGGCATCCATCAACTTTTCTACCGTCCAATTCGACAAGTTGATAGCAGCGACCTTGGCGCTCGCGTTGCAGGACACATACGCAACTTTATTGTCCGGGCGTACCAGGATTTCTTGCGGCGCCCTGGGAACGTCAATCGTGCGCACCACCTTGAGCGTGCTCAGGTCTACAACGGCAACTTTCTTGGCGGGCGGCACGGCGACCAGAAGCCAGCGGCCGTCCCGAGTGGACGCGGTTCCATAGCCAGTGCCGGGAAGCGGAACCCAGGTCTTCACTTTGTTGGTGGCGGTATCGATGACGGCAAGCCGCGGCTGCGTCTGATCGGACGTGAAAACCATGCTGTCGTCCGGCGAAATGGAAATACGCTGCGTGTTGGGACTGATCGGAATCACCGCGATAGTCTTGCGTGCTTCGAGGTCGAGAACGGATACAGTTCCCGGCCCGACATTGGCCGTATAGCCGCGCCGTCCGTCATGAGAAATCGCGAGCATGTGCGATTCCGCCTGGCCGGTGGGAACCGAACCCACGATCTTCAGGGTGTGGGGGTCGATAATCGTGACGGATTGATCAAGCTCCGTCGTCACGTACAGTAAACCGTCTTTCGGGCCAAACTTCGGGCAATGCGGCCGAACCCCGTGGCCGAAGTCCACCTCGCCTGTAACTTTCCGTGAGGGGAGGTCGATGACAACCATGTTTCTGCCGTCGGTTCCCGGTTTGCCGACGCCGGAATTCCCATACATCGGCACATACGCAGTGCGGCCGTCTGCGGATGCCGCGACTTCATGTCCCGTGATGCCGCCTTCCGGTATGGTTGCAACCTGTTGACCGGCAGCAGGGTCGATCAGGCTCAAGTCGCGATCGCCCTGGTTGGCGACAAGCAGCATCGCCTCACCGGCATCCTCGCGAGCACCTTCCATCCTGGAGTGAAATGACATAAAGACGAGAAAAAGAAACAACAGGAAAACGATCCGGAAATGTCGCATGGCAGCCTCAAACGGAGGAAATGCTCTCCCGGCGATCACAGTATCATAGCCGGAATTAACCCGCGCGGTAACGCTTACGCCCGCGCCGCTATTGTTCTGACGTTCCGCTGTGCTGCCTCGGCTCCGCGCCTGTCGACGTTGTCAAGGATTTCGATTTTGCCTTTGAAATAAGCACCCTCTTCAATGACGATGGCGGGAGTTCGAAGATCTCCCACCAGGCGGCCGCCCTTGCGTATGGTGATTTTTTTCCCAGCGTGCAGGTCGCCCGTTACGGCGCCCCTCACGTCAATTTCTCTGGCGCTAACATCGGCGGTCACCTTGCCATTCGGGCCCACCGTCAAGCGCGAATCGCCCAAATCCAAAGTCCCATCTACTTCGCCGTCCACGTACAGCCCTTCTCTGCTCTTGATGTGACCTCGAATGAGCATGGCTCTTCCGATCACAGCCACTTCAGACACTGTTCCCACCTGCGATGAGGCCTCCGACTCGCTTTTCGCGGCGGTAGAGCCTTTTGCCATGCCGCTTTCCTTGGTTCGCTCACTCCACATTGACGTACTCCTGGACTGGGATCATCTGAAACACAGGATAGCGTTTCTCCTCAACTGGATTGATTGGATCAAAACAATGTTTCCCAGTTTATAAGGCGCTCCGCACGATCACAGCTTATTCCTACGACAAACCCTACACGCGCAATCCGACCTGAGAACCGGCGCCACGGTTCCTACCACTCTTCAAAGGAGCACGTTGTGAACAGAAAATATCTTTATCACGGGTTGACCCTGTTTCTCACGGTTGTGTGCGTTAGCGGCGCGCAGACAATCGAAAGAATGCGCACGCCGGCAGGAGATCACGTCCGCGCGCCATTCGCTATTCACGTCGAGCCGTTTGGGCCAGCCGGTCCGAGCGGCCTGACGCCTCCGCAGATAAAAGCCTTCTACGGATTCAACAAAGTGGCGAACGGCGGCGCCGGTCAGATGATCGCCATTGTCGATCCCTACGACGACCCGAAGATCGAAGGCGATTTAGCGGTTTTCGATTCACAATACGGCCTGCCGGCTTGTACGACAGTTAATGGCTGTTTCACGAAAATCGGGGTTGCGGGGACCAGTCCCTCCCCTGTTCTTCCGCCGCCGGCGAGCGATACGAGTTGGGATGTCGAGATCGCCTTGGACGTGGAATGGGCGCACGCTATCGCCCCGCAAGCCAAGATCGTGCTGGTCGAAGCCACAAGCGACAGCGTACCCGACATGCTGGATGCGGTGGTCGCGTCCGTTTACTACGGTGCGAACGTGGTTTCGATGAGCTGGGGCGCCGGCGAATCTCCCTATGAAACACAGGACGATTGGATCTTCCAGTCTCCTACTGGAACGGTAACCTATGTCGCCGCCTCGGGCGACAACGGCGACGGCGTTGGTTATCCATCCACTTCTCCCTGGGTAGTGGGAGTGGGCGGCACGACGATCACAACGAACTCTTCCGGCAGTTACCTTCAGGAAGTCGCGTGGAGCAAGAGCGGCGGCGGACTGAGCGCCTTCGAATTTGAGCCGTTCGCGCAGACGAACTACCGCATTCCCGACGATCCGGCGATGTTCCGGGGAGTGCCCGACGTCGCCTATAGCGCCGATCCCAGCACCGGATTTTCGGTGTATGACAGCATCGCCTATACCGGACCCTCCGGAAATACTTTGCAGTATTGGATGAACGTGGGCGGCACAAGCGCGGGTACTCCGCAATGGGCGGCACTGTTTGCCATCGTGAACTCGGAACGGGCGGCTGCGAGGAAGGGGCCGATTGCAACCGCGGCAAGGCAGATGAGCGGCACGGTGCGTGAAATCTATGCAGCGGCAAAATCCAGTTCGCAGAATTTCCACGACATCACCAGCGGCTCAAACGGAACCTGCGGCGTTCTTTGCGATGCGCTGAAGGGCTACGACTACGTTACCGGCCTAGGTACGCCTGTCGCGAACAACTTGATCGCCTGGTTAGTGAAGCAATAGGATGGAGTAGCCACAAGCGTTCACTTAAGAGCAATAGCTTCCGGATGACGTGTTTTGCGCGTCCGGATCGGATATTGAGAGTGTTTCGTGCGAAACGAAGCCATCCGATTCGCTTACGTTCGCAGCTCTGTGCGAAACGAAGCCAGAGTGCGCTTTTCGACGGTCCTTTTTGAGCTTCAGGAGTGCGCTGAGGGCTTTGTGGAACCTGCGTTCGTGGGTCGATTGGTAGCGCAAGAAGAGGGCCAGGCGTTTTTCGTCGATGCCGTCTTCGGTAAAGCAATCATTCTGCAAGCGAATAGCGCGCTGTGTTAGCCAGTAAGCCTGGGCCATTTCGTGGACCAGGAGCTCTTCGGTTGGGTTGGCGGGCTGGTGGTCATTCATAAGGTCGTGGCGGAGGGATTCGAAGGCAAATGAATTTTCGCCGGGGATGATGAGCTGACCGGATGCGAGGCCGTGCTTCAGCGAATTACGAGACGAAGCCAGCTTTCCTGCCGATGAACGCGGGCCCGTTGAGTGCCGAGCGTTTTGGCGGTTGATTTGGGCGCGCTGCGAAACGAAGCCAGGAAGAGCCTCGGCGATTGGTTCGGGGGAGAGGTCGTTTTCACTCTCATCCTCTTCAGAGGCTGGCAAAAGCATTGCAGGATTGAGCGCGCTTTCGGCCTTGAGGCGCTTCCATTCTGCCTTCTTGGCTTTGCGCTCGGTTTCGCGGCGCTCTCTTCGAATCTGACGGGAGGTTTTCATCATGCCGACTGTTTTCGCGCGAGGGCCGTGCGGGCGAACGGGAAGATTGACTCTAAATGCATGTCAGCATTGAGAAGAAAGTTGTTTGATTTTTGTGAACGCAGCACGGCGGGGGTCGCCACAACGGGGGATGAAAACAGCGTCAGGGTTGAGATAGGCTGCGGAGTGCCGGGAGTGGACGAGAGGCCGATTCCAATCTGGAGCTAGAAGCCCGCTTGTGAACGTGGCCCGGGCGCCCGCAGTTTGTGCACGGCACAACAGATTGTCGCCTCCGCCGCGAGGCGGAGAGCACGTGAAGGAAAGTCGATGGTTTCCAGGCGTCCCTTACTCGCGGCATGAGGAGGCGATATGAAGTTACTGTACCGCTGCTGTGCCGGACTGGATATTCACCGCGACACAGTGAGCGCGTGTGTTAGAAAGCGCGTCCGCGGACAAGCGGAAGCGAGCGTGGAGGAGCAAGTATTCGGCACCTTCACACAAGATCTGGAACGCTTGCGGAGGTGGCTGAAGCAGCACAAGGTGCGGCAGGTGGCGATGGAGTCCACCGGCGTATATTGGATTCCCGTCTGGAATGTGCTGGAGGGAGGATTCACATTGACGCTGGTGAATCCAGCGAACGTGCGCGCATTGCGGGGCCAAAAGACCGATCGCATCGATGCGCGGCGCATCGCCGAGTATCTGCAATACGGCTTGTTGCGCGGCAGCTTCATTCCACCGAAGCCGATACGCGAATTACGTGAGCTGACGCGCCTGCGCGTACACATTCAGCAAGACCGCAATCGGGTGATCAATCGCATCACGCGATTACTCGAGACCGTGAACCTCAAACTGGCGTCCGTCGCCAGCAACATTATCGGAATGAGCGGCATGGCGATGTTGCGGCTGCTGGCCAGTGGAGTATGTGATCCCGAGCGTCTGGCCGAGTGCGCGCGTGGCCATATGCGCGTCAAGATACCAGCTCTGCTGCTGGCGCTGGACGGTCGGCCCGACGAGCATTTTCGCTGGATGCTAGAGCAATTGCTGTCGAAATTGGATCGGCTGGATGAGGAGCGTGCGTGTGTGGATGCGCGCATCGACGGCTTGGCCCTTCCGCAGGCAGACCTGCTGCGGCGGCTGAGCACGATTCCGGGCGTGGATCGCACTACGGCACTCGTATTGATAGCCGAGTTCGGCACGGACATGGTGCAGTTCCCTACACCGCGACATTTGGCGAGTTGGGCCGGACTTTGTCCGGGCAATGCCGAAAGTGCCGGCAAGCGCTTCTCCGGACGTACGCGCAAAGGTGATCGCTACGTACGGCGCATTCTGGTGCAAAGTGCCTGGGCTGCCGCCCGCGCCAACGACTGTTTCCTGGCCGCTCTGTTCTTCCGCACCGCCCAGCGGCGCGGATTAAAGAAGGCCGCTGTAGCTGTCGCCCATCGCATCGCCATTGTCGCTTGGCACATTCTCGCCGAGCAAGGCGTCGAGTATCGCGAGCGTGGCGGTGATTCCTTCGATCGACGCAATCCGGAACGCACCGCCCGCAAGCTCTCGCGGCGTTTGGAGGCCATCGGCTATAAAGTCACACTTATTGCGCCGCCCCAACCCGTCGCGCCGCGACCTGAACCGACCAAGCCGCGCAAGCCCGCTCCCGTGTCGCCGCACATCTGCAAGCAATGCCACGCCTGGAGAATCCCTCATTGCATCCACGTACGCAATCGCTCGAATTTCCACTCCGCTCATACTCCCCCAATCGGCACAACCGGTTAGCCGGACTGTTTTCGAAGGACCGGCTGCGCGTCGATTCCAGAATTGAATCCGCTGCGTCGCCACATTTTTTTACTCGCTCAAACGCGCTAACTGGCACGAGAAGTCTTCACCAATTCGCATCCTGGTGTAACGAGCGGCGATTTTGTTCAACATTGTTTAAGTACGCGCCTAGGTAGTCGCGAAGGCTAGATCTATACATGGCCGTCACTGACGATCTAAGTCGGGTTGCCGTTCAAATCGGGATATGCGGACCGCAGGAGACGTGCGAAGACCTTCCCTTGAGCTCTGGCGACGCAATCAACGGGTCAAAGCCTCAAGCTGACAGGCGCAGCACGATTAGCGTCATGTCATCGTGCTGCGGCGCGCCGGCGGCAAAGGCGTCGGCCGCACGAAACAAGCGCTGCAGCAGTTCCGCGGCGTTCAGGTCCGCGTGCGCTTGCGCCTCGGCAATCATCCGTTCTTCACCCCACTCGTCTTCTGCGGCGTTCATGGCTTCACTGATGCCGTCGGTAAAGGCTAGCAGAATATCGCCGGGCAGCAGGTGCAGCGTATGCTGCTCGTAGGCCGCACCCGCAAGTAGGCCAACGACGGGTCCACCGCCTTCCAGGCGAAACACCCGCGAACAGCCGTCTTCTTTGCGCAGCACCACAGGAGGATTGTGTCCGCCGTTGACGTAGTGCAAGGTGTGCGAGCCGCAGTCCAGTTCGGCGTAGAAGAATGTGGCATAGCGGTTAGAGCCGGACGCCTCGTAGAGAAGGCGGTTGACATTGGCCATCTTGATGCCCAGATCGCCGGCGCCGCTCAGCGTTTGACTGCGCAGGCTGGCGTGAAGACTGGCCATTAACAGAGCGGCGGAGATGCCCTTGCCGCTGATGTCGCCAATCGCGATACCCAGTCGGTCGCAGCCGTGCGCCGTTGTTCCGCTGGCGGAGGTGAGGTTTTCGATGGGCGCATGTTCTGCTTCGGCCAGCGAGCCATCGCGTACCGAGATGAGGTCGTAATAGTCTCCGCCGACGATCTGGGCAGGCCTGCAGTGCGCGGCCATCTCTATGCCCGCAATCTTGGGAAAGGTCTGCGGGAACAATCGCTCCTGCACCTCGCGCGCAATCTCTATTTCGCGTTCTAGCTTGGCGCGGGACAAGGCCTCTTCGGCCAGCGTGGGAATAAGCTTGTAGACGTTGACGAGTATGCCTGAGGCCAAAGCCTTCGTGCTGCCCAGCGCAAATGCTCGTGGCAGCGTTCCGTCCGCGAAGAATCGTTTGCCTTTGCCCACCACGACAGGATTGACCAGCAGAACAACCTCGTCCGCGAGTCCGTGCTCGAGCAGCACGGAAATCAGCGACGCGCTGCCCGCGAGGACCAGGTCTGGGCCGTTCCTGGCCTTTATTCGACGAACGGCCTCCACGACGTCCGGCCCAATGGCCTCGAACGGGCCCCATTCCAGACTCTCTGGTCTGTGAGTTACAACGTATTTCGTCGCCGCATTCAGGCGGTCCGCCATCGGACTATTCGGCGCTTTCGGCCAGAAACTCCCCAACAAGTCGTAGGTTCGGCGGCCAAACAGCAGGTCGCATCTCTCACCGTACAACTCGATTACGGTCTGTAAGCCGGCAGGCGAGCGATACGGAGCGGTCCAATCGCCGTATCGAAAATCGTCCTCCGGAGCGCTGGACGTCTGGATAACACCATCAAGCGAGATGTGTTCGATGATTTTGAGTTTGCGCATATTGATCTCCTACAAATGTTTGCTTGCGCCTTCGTGAGTGACTACTTCGGACCGAGTGAACGAAATCAAAAGCCGCGGACACAGTTCGAGGACGCTGCTATCCCCAAACGCGATGAATGACAGATTGTCCGAACCGTATGCAGCGAACAACGAAATACTAGATTCGACCAGTAACCAAATTATCGTGATGCCTTGCAGCAGACGTACTCGCCGTCTCATTCCGGACTGACGTACATCCTCAGAATCGACGGACATAGTCGAAGGCTAAAGGCGGTGGGCCGGTGATTCTATCCATAAACGCACTCAGGTCCTCAGATGCGGTTGCTAGCGCAGGCGACCTCCTGATCCGTGGATCGCCCATGCGTAGTCGCAAATGGTAGATCAATCGCCACTGGGCCGTTAGGAAGGATCTTACAGGAAACCCTCACCCGCCCCCACACGTATCTTTAAAACGGTCATTATCATTGGTTAAGAAAGCAAATCTTGAGACATATCCCGCAAACATTCCGCAGAGTTGCTAGGGCGCCGATGTTCGCGGCCACTTCTGTGCTGACATTGGGGCTCGTGATCGGGGCCAATACGGCAATTTTCAGCCTGATCGAGAGCATTCTCTTGAAGCCTCTTCCGTTCCCGGACCAAGATCGGATTGTCGCCGTTTTGCAGACAGCTCCGGGCGTCGGGATCAAAGACCTGAACACGTCCGCAGCCGGCTACTTCAACTACCGCGAAGAGAATTCAACATTTGTCGACATTGGTCTTTGGGAGGGAGGCTACGAAAGTGTTACCGGCCTCGGAGAACCGGAACGTGTCGCGAGTTTAACCGTCACAGCGCGCCTGCTGCCGATCCTCGGCGTCCAACCCATGCTCGGGCGAGCCTTTACCAAGCAGGATGACATGCCTGCCGCTCCGGATCAGGTTCTCCTCAGCTATGGCTATTGGCAGCGAAAGTTTGGTGGGGATCGCGAGGTCCTGGGGAAGCGAATAAATGCAGGCGGCGTGGTTCGCGAGGTGATCGGCGTCCTGCCGCAGAAGTTTTGGATTCTCGACCAAAAGCCGGACTTGATATTTCCACTCAAGCTCGACCGAAGCAAAGTAACTATGGGTGGCTTTCACTTCCATGCAATCGCGCTGCTGAAGTCTGGCGTCACATTGGCGCAGGCCAACGCCGACGTTGCCCGGATGATTCCCTTAGAACGCAACAAGTTTCCCATGTTTCCCGGCATGAACATTAAGATGTTCGATGATGCCCGGTTCGGCCCTAACGTGCGGCTGCTGAAGGAAGACGCTGTCGGCGATATCGGTAAAACACTCTGGCTGCTAATGGCCACCGTTGGCCTGCTCTTAGTAATCGCTTGTGCCAATGTCGGCAACTTGATGCTGGTTCGGGCAGAAGGCCGCCAGCAAGAACTTGCCGTCCGGGCGGCACTGGGAGCCGGCTGGGCACAAATCACGCGCGAATTGTTGCTGGAATGCGTCACTCTGAGCGTGATCGGGGGAGTGCTTGGACTCGCGCTGGCGATTGCAGCGCTGCGGTTGCTGGTTAGTTTCCCCCCGGCTCATCTGCCCAGGCTCGAACAACTTTCCGTAGATGGGGCTGTTCTGCTTTTCACTTTTTCCGTCTCGCTGTTTGCGGGGATCTTGTTTGGATTGATTCCTGCCGTCCGGTATGCGAGTCCAAATCTCGCGGCAACCCTACGGGGAGGCGGGAGAACATCCAGCCAAGGCCGGGAACGCCAGCGCGCACGCAACATATTGGCAATCGTGCAAGTCGCATTGGCGCTCGTTCTGTTGATCGGTTCTGGTCTGATGATCCGCACCTTTCAAGCGATGCGGCGCGTGCAGCCAGGGTTCACGACCACCGATACTGTGCAGACCGCGCGTCTTGTGATCGCGCGTGTTCAGGGACCAGCTCCGGGGCAGATGGCCTTGCTGGACCACGCAATTCTGGACCACCTCGCGACGATACCGGGCGTACGATCCGTCAGCATAGGAACGGATCTTCCCATGACCGGTGATAAAGCCCAGGATCTTATCGTTCCAGAGGACCATCCTTACCAACAAGGCCGGCTGCCGCCACTGCGGCGCTTTGTGTCGGTGATGCCTGGGTATTTTCAAACCATGGGTATCCCTTTCATAGCCGGGCGAGAATTGAATTGGATCGATATTCACCAAATCCGTCCCGTCGCGATCGTTTCGGAAAACTTCGCTCGCGAGTATTGGGGCAGCCCGAGTGCCGCCTTGGGCAAGCGCATTCACGACCCCGCTGGCGCACGATGGAGTGAAATCGTCGGCGTCGTGGGCGACGTCCGCCAGGATGGCGTCGATCAGGCGGCTCCGTCGTTCGTATATTGGCCGCTACTCTCCCGCGATAATAAGGGCGATCCCTCGATCCCGTATTCGGCTCACATCGTAATTCGCAGTGACCGCGCCGGCTCGCAGAGTTTCATAAATGAAATTCGCGGGGCCGTTTGGGCCGTGAATCCAAACCTGCCCATGGCCGACGTGCGCACCGTCGCTGATATTTACAGCCAGTCGATGGCACGAACGTCATTCACCCTCGTTCTGCTGCTGCTCGCTGGGGTAATGGCGCTCCTGTTGGGTGTTGTCGGGATCTATGCGGTAATCTCCTACTCCATCTCCCAGAGGACCCGCGAAATGGGCATTCGTATAGCCTTAGGCGCAAAGCAATCTGAATTGAAGCTTCTGTTCGTCCGGCACGGACTCCTGTTGGGCGCCATCGGTGTTGCGGCCGGGCTCGCCGCTGCCATCGGACTAGCACGCCTGACGACCGCGATGTTGTTCGAAATCAGCCCACTCGACCCCGCTACCTACGGGGCTGTATCTCTCGTCCTTCTGGCCGCTGTCGTGCTGGCGAGTTACCTGCCTACGTCCAAGGTCCTTGCGGTGGATCCCGTCGTGGCCCTTCGAGCCGAGTGATCCTGCTTAGGAACGTGTAAGTCCAAGGCCGGGATTGATAATTATAACCACTTGCGCTATAGCCATACCGGATATATAATCTCCGTATGGCCGATTCCAAGCCGGAGGCCCTCCTGCCTCTGCCTTCCGCGACATTTCACATCCTTATGTCGGTGGCGGAAGAGGACCGTCACGGCTACGCCATTATTCAGGATGTCGGCGACAGAACGGATGGCGCGTTGAAGCTCAGCGCCGGCACCCTGTATCGCTCCATTCAGCGCATGCTCGAACAAGGCCTGCTTATCGAGACGCGTGAACGGCCTGATCCGGAACTCGACGACGAGCGCCGGCGCTACTACCGCATCACGCCGTTTGGCAGGGCCGTAGCGAAGGCCGAGGCGCGCCGGCTGGCGGATTTGATAAGACTCGCGCGCGAACGCGGATTCGCACCTGGGAAGGCCTGATGACTTTCTATCGTGCGCTTTTGTTGCTTTACCCCGCTTCGTTCCGCGGCGAGTACGGCGATGAACTCACGCGGCTTTTCGCAACTCGGATGAGGGATGCCTCAAATCCGCTTTCGAGAGTCCTTTTGTGGTTTGAAACGATCGTTGATGTCCTCCTGACCGCGTTCCAAACGCATTGGGACATTTTGCGGCAGGGTGTTCGCTACACATTGCGCACGCTGCGCCGCTCGCCGGGATTCACGGTCACCGCCATTGGTGTAGCAGCTCTGGGTGTCGGAGCAACAACGGCAGCCTACACGATCACAGATTACATTCTCATCCGTCAGCCGGAGTGGCAGCAGGAGCGGCTGGTGACGATTCTGTTCGGCGCCTTTTCGGTTCTGGCTCTGGCGCTCTCCGCCGTCGGGCTCTATAGCGTGGTGTCCTATAGCGTGGCGCAGCGCACCCCGGAATTCGGCATACGCATGGCGCTGGGCGCACGCCAGCGCGACGTCTTGCGGGATGTTTTCGCATCGATGGCCATCAGCGTGGGAAGCGGAGTTGCGTCCGGCGTCCTGCTCACATTGATCCTCAGCACCGTCCTCGCGCAATGGGTGGAAGGCGGCTCGCGCGATCCTCTCATCCTGGTTGCCGTGATCCTGGTCTTGATCGCCGCTTCCATGTCGGCCTGCTTTATACCGGCCCATCGCGCCTCATCCATCGATCCAATGTCCGCGCTGCGATACGACTGAGCCTTCGCGCTTACTTCTGCCGAGCCTTCGTGCTGAACCACACGGCGTTCTGCGCGCCGCTGCGCGCGGCCGCGATATCGGGCCACCCATCGCCATCAAGATCGCCTATGGCGAGCCCGTAGACGGTCCCTTTGCCGTCGCCCCACGGCACGTCCAGAAAATTTCTGCCCGTTCCATCGTTAAAAAAGACCGAACCCGGCGAGTTCATGTTTCCGACGACAATATCGAGCTTTCCGTCGCGATTCAGGTCCGCGACTGCCAGCGCGTAAGGAATCCGCTGCTTGCCCGCGAGCATGATGTCATCGAACTCCCTGTCTCCGGAGTTGAGATAAACGAATAATCCCTGGCGTTCGTCGCCCACCACAACGTCAGGACGCCCGTCGCCATTCAGATCGCCCGCGGCCGCAGCCCGTGCAGCCGAGTCCGGCGGACCGACCGGGGTCTTCCGTGGAAACCGCCCTTTTCCATCGTTCCAAAAGATCACGCTCTGACCGCCATCGCGATGCGGCACGAATAAATCGATTGCGCCGTCGCCGTCAAAGTCTGCCGCGACGATGATGGTCGCCGACTCAGTGCCGATCAAGGGCGTGCAGGACGGAAAGCGCCCCTTTCCGTCGTTCAAACAAACAAAGCTTTGATGAGGGTCTCTCGGCGGATCGCCTCGATTCGCCGCGATCAGATCGGGGAACCCGTCACCATTCAGATCGGCGAGCGTTACGTACCGGGTAGACCAACTCGGATCGCCGAACGTTCCCGCGATCCGGAAGTTGCCTTTCCCATCGTTGAGATAGATCAGCTTACGATCGGGACGGTCATTACTGATCACAACGTCTAAATAGCCGTCCCCATCGACGTCCGCCAGGGCTGCGGAATATGTGCGATCCGGCGTGCCGCCCAGGTCATGCCCCGTAAAATGGCCCCTCCCGTCGTTCAGCAGGACGCGATCCAGCAGTGGCCAGTGTCTTCCCTTTCCCAACACCAAATCAGGATGGCCATCGCCGTTCAGGTCACCGATGCTCACGCTTGCCGATGTTTCGCCTTTTTTCTCGAGCAACAGAACACGTTCAAAGGCGCGAGGCGCGATTCCAGCCAGACGCTGATCCAACCGCTCGGCGGCCGTCTTCAGGAGCGCCTGGATGTCGGCCAGCCTGGTAGTGGGATCGTTGTTGTATCCCATCAGCCGGTGTTCATACTTTTGGCGGCCGGCTTTCTCCTCGATCAGGGCGCGCACTTCTTCCATCGCCGTGGTCCGATGCGAGGATTGGCCCATCACTTCCCCGGTTGCCTGACGCAGCGCACAATACAAGCTGAGCTTAGGCGCGCTTGGTTGACATTCGCGAGTATCGGCCCGGTCCCAATGCTCCTCGCCGGAAAGGAGCTGCGCCGCGCGCTTCAGAATTCGAGTGTTGGCAGATACCGGCGGAGTGTCCGCCGCCGGCAGAAGCAGCACAACGAGCAGAATTGCTGCACAACCGATGCGCATCATTGATCTGCGCCCTTTCCTATTTGGAGACGTGGATGATTTGCCAAAGCGTAGCACGAATTCGGATACGGCTTGGGTGAGTGAGTTCGGCCTGCTTGCCGGGGCGGGTCTTTTTTTCCTGTCATAATCCGAGTTCGGCAAACGTTTAATAGATGTGAACCGCGGAGACGAGGAAGCGTGGGTGCAACGCAAGATTTCAGCCGGTCCGTGAAAGCATTGACGCCAGCCGCGGGAACCGGCGACGCCGATCTCGAGTTTGAAGCTATTTTTCTTGCACACTTCGAACGCGTGCTGGGCGTATTGATTCGCCTGGTGGGAAGCCGCGCGCAGGCCGAGGAATTGGCGAACGAGGTCTTCTGGAAGCTCTCCCGCCAGCCTGTGAAGTGGCTGCTTACCAATCATGTCGCAGGCTGGCTGTACAAAACAGCGACCCATGCCGGTATTGACGCGCTGCGCACCTCGGCTCACCGCAAGCGTTATGAAAAGGCTGCCGCTCTCGATGCCCGCGCGAATGAGTACTCCGAGGCCGGACCGCTGGGCGACATGCTGCGGGAAGAAAAGCGGAGAAGAGTGCAGCAGGTTCTGAGTTCAATGAAGCCCGCCCAAGCGCAGCTATTGCTGATGCGCGCGAGCGGTTCGTCATACAGGGAATTGGCCGAGGCATTGCATGTGGCGGCCGGCGGAGTCGGCACGCTGCTGAACCGCGCCGAAGCCGAATTCCGCAAACGTTATTGCAGATTGACTGGAGAAAAGGAGTTGCTATGAATTGCCCAACCGAAGGGTTGCTGCGCAGCTACATCGATGGGGAGCTGGCCGCGCCGGAATCAGAGACCATGGACGGGCATCTGCGGTCGTGCGCGGCGTGCCGGGCGCGGGCCATGGCCATCGAGTCCCACGCTCAACGCGTGCGCGAGCACCTGGATGCGGTGCTTCCCGATGACGAGGCAAATGACATCGTTGCGGTCCGCGCTTTAAGCCGCTACCGCCAGGCGTATGGCGATCGAGTGGAGAGTCAGGCTGCAGGGCTCGATCGCATCTTCGCGGGCTGGCGGCGTCCTGCATGGAGCGGTTTGGCCGTCGCGTGCATCCTTGTGCTGATTCTGAGTTTCTCGCCCGGACGAAGTTGGGCGCAGAGAGTTCTCTCCATGCTGCGGGTGCAGAAGGTGGCGGTGGTCCCGGTTAATCTTTCCGCCATTACCGCGGAGGCCGGGAACGGCGGCCCGGGGAAGTTGATTGCGCAATTGATTTCCGATAATGTGGTCGTCACGATGAAGCCGGGGGAGCCCGCGCCTGCTTCGAGCGCCGGCGCTGCGAGCCAAATGGCTGGATACAGCGTCAGGACCTTGGATGGTCTTGGTTCCCAGCCGCAAATTTCTGTAGCGGATGAAGGCGCATTCCACATGACTCTGGACCGCGATCGAATACAAGCGGTTCTGGATCAGGCGGGCCGTTCGGACATTCAGATTCCCGCGACGGTGGATGGCAACGTGGTCGCCGTCCACATTCCAAGGCTTGTGCGCCAACTATACGGGAGCTGTCCGTCAAGCGTTAAGGCCGGCGCGGCGCCGGGTGCGGCCGGTCCTGCTGATATCGACCCGGCGGGCTGCATCGATTTCGTCCAGGTGCCGAGCCCGATTGTCAGCGTTCCTCCTACACTGAATATTGCCGCTCTGGCGGAGGCCGGATTGCAAGTTACGGGAATGAGCGCCGCCGAGGCACATGCGTTCTGCCAGACCGTGGACTGGTCGTCTACACTCGTGATCCCAGTCCCGCAAAATGGGAGTTCATACCGAACGGTTCCCGTCGATGGCGTGAACGGCACGCTGGTCGAGATTCCTCCGCGCGGCAATTTTATCGGGAGGTACACGCTCATTTGGGTAAAGAATGGAATGGTGTATTCACTAGGCGGAAAGGGGACCGCCGATCGGGCCCTGGCCGCCGCGGAATCGCTGAATTGACATCTTGCAGGTTCTGAACCCCAGCGGCGACCCGGAAGCCCAGATTCGAGAGATTGGCGAGGATAACGGTACGCCAGCCGCCGAGCTTGCCATCTCTACCCACCGGATGCGAAAAGTATTCGGCGACAAAGTCGCGGTGCGAGGCCTCACTCTGGATGTCCGCCGGGGTGAGGTCTTTGGCTTTCTCGGCCCTAACGGCGCGGGGAAGAGCACCTCCCTGAAGATGATGCTTGGCCTCGCCAAGCCCACCAGCGGCGCCGCGCTTACGCTGGGGCGGCCGGCTGGAGACTGGCAAATCCGAGCCAGAATCGGTTTTCTTCCGGAACATTTCCGGTTTTACGACTGGTTGACGGCAGCGGAACTCTTGCGACTGCACGGCCGGCTTTACGGCGTCCCAGCAGGCGAGTTGCGTCTTCGCATCGGGTCCATGATTGAACTGGTTGGTCTTGCGCAGTCCCGCGATAAGCAGCTGCGCCACTTCTCAAAAGGAATGCTGCAGAGGATAGGGCTTGCCCAAGCGCTGATGAATGAACCGGACCTGTTGTTTCTGGATGAGCCCACGTCCGGTCTCGATCCGGTAGGCCGCCGGCTGGTGCGCGACATCATTAAAACGCAGCGTGCTCGCGGCGCGACGGTCTTCCTTAATTCCCATATCTTGAGTGAAGTCGAGGTCACCTGTGACCGCGTCGGATTCATCAGCGCGGGCGAAGTCATTGAAATTCGCGAAGTGAGCAGTTTCGAGGAAAGCTCAAAGCGCGTGCTGGTGCGCGCTGAGAATATCGCCCCGGAGACTCTGGACGGCTTGCGCACCTGGGCGTCTCATGTCGTGCGGGAAGGCGACCATTGGATCGTCAAGTTGAACTCCGCCGATCTTGCCGCGCCGGCTTTGCGATACCTCGTCGAGCAAGGCACACCGGTCTCTGAATTTACTCCTCAGCGCGTTTCGCTCGAAGACCGGTTTCTCGAGATTCTGGGAGTGGATCAGGGACAGTGATACGCGTCTGGATCATGGCCGGTGTGACTTTCCGCGAGGCGGGCCGGAAGAAAATTCTTTGGATGGCTCTGTCTGCCGGCGTTGCGTTCCTGCTGCTTTTTGCAACGGCTTTTCACTTTCAGATAGCAGCGCTCCAAGACCGCCATGTTCCGCCGTTCATCCGCCAGCAGGTGCTCGGCGGGATGCTGATGGTCGGGCTTTATGCCATCGATCTCCTGGTGGTGGTGATGACAGTGTTGACGTGCGTCGACACCTTATCCGGCGAGATCGCTTCCGGCGCCATTCAGGCCGTGGCCGCCAAGCCGGTGCGGCGATGGGAATTGCTGGCCGGCAAATGGCTCGGCTTCGCGGGAATGCTCAGCCTTTACATTGTCCTGATGCTGGGGGGAATCAATGTGCTGACGCGAGTGATGGCCGGCGTCAGCGCGCGCCACGCGCTCCAAGGGTTTGGCCTGATTTGGATGGAGAGCATGCTGCTGCTCTCGGTCGCTTTCTTTTTTGGCACGGCCTTTTCAACGCTCACGAACGGCGTGCTTGTTCTCGGGCTCCACGGGCTGGCCTTCCTGGGCGGCTGGATTGAGCAAGCCGGAGCTTTGACGAACACGCCGAAAGCAGTGGAAGTGGGCATCGTCGCCAGCATCCTTATGCCGAGCGAGGCGCTGTGGAGGCGGGCAGCGTTTGAAATGCAGTCTCCGCTCGCGACCGCCGTCAACAATTTTCCCCTTTCAGCGGCGCATCGGTTCCAAGTCCGGCTATGGTCGGTTATGCGGCCTTGTATATCGGGGTGTTTCTCACAGCGGCTATTCGGCGCTTGAACCGCCGCGATCTCTAAACCTTACGAAAAGACGGTAGAATAACGGCCTGAATGCGTTCGCGCCCGTCCGTCGCCGCTATTACCGGGATAGTGGCTCTGGTCGCGTTCACCGTTTGGATCACCTGGCGGGCCAAGAAGCTGGAAATGAGTTCGAGCGGTGAGAACCGTGCCCTTGCGCTTCTAAACAAAACGGCGCCCGATTTCACTTTGCCGGCTCTGGATGGCCGCATGATTTCGCTGCGAGATTACCGCGGGAAAAAGCTCGTTGTCAGTTTTTGGGCAAGTTGGTGCGGACCGTGCCGTTTGGAAATGCCCGTGCTGGCCTCCTTCTACCGCCGCGCTCACAAGCCGGACGCTAATTTCGACATGCTGGCCATCAGCCTGGACGAGGATCGCGATTCGGCTCTCGTCGCGGCGCATCAGGCCAAACTGCCGTTCCCCGTTCTTCTCGACGCATCCCAGAAGACCGCCGGTGCGTACGGTGTCTACGCGATCCCAGCCCTGATGGTTATCGATCGAACTGGACGGGTGACCTATGGGGGATTCGGCTTCAGCACGGCGACGGTATTCGTGCTGGTTAACCAGCTGGGCCTCGATCCGAAGCTCGCCACCGAGCCGACTTCCCCTGCTCAGAAAGGCTCCAATGCCGGGCTCGACCATTGAATTTCAGAGCGTGACCAAGCTATACCAGCGCCGTTTCTCGAAGGAGCGGGTAACCGCGCTGTCATGCGTTTCGTTCGAAGTTTCCACCGGTGAGGTGTGCGCTTTCCTGGGTCCGAACGGCGCCGGCAAGACCACCAGCATCAGCCTGCTCATGGGCTTTCTGCCGGCCGATACGGGCGAGATCCGCGTGCTTGGCTATCCTCCGGGCGATGTGCGCGCCAAAAAGCAGATCGGTTTTCTGCCGGAGAATTTCGCGTTCTACAAATACCTGACCGCGCCGGAACTCCTCCGTTTTCATCTGGCGCTGACCGGGAAACAAAGCATCGGCGCCGATCGCCTGATTGCTGAGCTACTGGCGAAGGTGAAGCTGCAGGGCTATGAGCAATTGAAAATCGGCAAGTATTCGCGAGGAATGGTGCAGCGCCTCGGCTTGGCCCAGGCCCTGCTCGCGGATCCGCAACTGCTGGTTCTCGATGAACCGACTTCCGGGCTCGATCCGGCCGGCCGGAGAGATATCCTGGAGCTGCTTGCGGCGCTAAAAGCGGAGGGCAAGACCGTCTTTCTCAGCTCTCATATTCTTCCCGAGGTCGAGCAGGTCTGCGATCGCGTCGTGATTATTGAGCGCGGTCAACTGGTGCGCGCCGGCCGCCTGAGCGAGCTTCGCGACCACAGCGACCGGGTTGAGATTATCGTTGATGATTTGCCGCCCGACGCAGAGAAAATCGCGGTTGAACAAGGAGCCGTGGTGGAACGCCGCCCGCACGATGTGCGCATCGTGGTTGGCGCGGCACGGAAGCGCGAGCTGGCGCAGATGCTCTGGGCAGCCGGCTGCGACATAGTGAGCATGAATCCGGCGAAAAGCACGCTTCAAGATCTCTTCCTGGAACTGTTGGGCGCGCGCGAAGGAGCGGCATGAGAGTTCGCGCCATCGCCCTGAATACATTTGCCGGCCTCCTTCGCAACAAAATCATTATTCTGTTCTCAGCCGGCTTCGTTTGCATCTTGCTGCTCATGATGACGCCCTTGTTGATGGCGAAGGCCATGGCCGCGACGATGAGCGCAGCACAATTGCAGGGAATGGTGCTCGGCATGGTCGAGGCGATCATGTCGCTCGTGAGCGGGTTTGGCAGTTTACTTGCCGCATGGGCGACCGCCGATGTGGTTGCCGGCGAAATGAAATCCGGCACTATTCTAGCGGTGATGGCGAGACCCGTACGCCGCTGGGAATTTCTGCTCGGAAAATATCTCGGTGTCCAAGTGCTAATGCTCCTCTATGTCGTTGCGATGTTCGCGCTGAGCTATTTGCTGGCCTGGATAGGAGGAGAAAAGATTCAGTCCGTCCCGTGGGTGCTGATTGCCTACCCCATGCTGCGTTACGCGCTCTACAGCGCCATCGCCATGCTGCTCGTAACGTTGCTGCATCCCGTCGTGGTTTTGGGGATCGTCCTGCTGATTGCCGTTGCCGCGTCCCTTCTTGCGCCTTCCTCACACATGCCTTTCCTGCCCGAGTGGCTGAGGATTGGAGTTTACGCCGTGCTTCCGTCCACCGAACTGCTCTCGGAGACCCGGTTCCTCACCGTGAGCCAGGCCGCCTTACAGCCGGCCCGCTGGACCGAACATCTCACTGCGCTCACCTATGGCCTCGATTATGCGCTGGTCTGCTTTCTCCTCGCTGTCTGGTTCTTTCGCAAGCGCAGCTTGTCGAGTATTTGAGGGCGGCAAGCGGGCGACAGCCTTGAGAATTCGCCTTGAAGATGGAGCCGCCCAAGAAATTAGGGACCTGTTGGACCAGCGCTGGACACCACCCGGCGTGCATCTTCCCCAGCACCCGTTGGACCCGGAGACGGTGGCAGCGATCATCCGTATCACCGGCGGCAATTTTCGGCTGCTGAACCGTCTGCTCACGCAGATGGAGCGAATTCTCGAAATCAACTCACTAACAGAAATAACTAAAGCCGTCGTGGAACCGCGCGTGAGAGCCTTGTTATTGGGTGTTGAGGAGCAACCGGAAAAACCGTGTAAGCAGAGTGGGCCGCCGGCATTTGCTGCGCTGCGTTGCACAATCAAAGGTCCGGTATCGGTACTCGGAAGGCAGTGATCCGGCGCAACTACATCGTAATGCTGATGTGCCTACTGAACTTTGCGATGATACGCATCTGCAAGGAAGCACTCATACACCTTCATGGGCGGCAGCAGATACGTCTTCCTGCGTTCATCCAGGTGCTCGGGGTCCTCTACGGGGTCCATAACCATCGGCCCTACGTCCTTCCAGGAGAACTGAGTACCAAAACGTTGCGGCCGGCCCTCAGCCACCAGAATCTTGTCGATTAACCGTGCGATGTCCGAGCCGACAATCTTCTTGTCCTCTATTAACTTCTGCAGTTCTGGAAGAAGGCGGCGCTGGAAGTCGTGGTCTGGTGAATGGATTAGGATGAGAGCCGCAGCTTGAGATAGAGTGACACAATTGCTTCAAATCGTTGCCTGGTATGGTGATATGGTGAAAGTATGGCTATGGTCAAGGTTACCTTTACGCTTGACCGGACCTCAATTCAACGCCTGGAGGACGCCGCGGACCGACTTGCGGTGGCTAAGAGCGAGGTCGTTCGCGAGGCCATTATAGAGTTCTATGATCGGCTCGGGCGGTTGAGCGACCGCGAGCGTAATGCGATGCTTCGTACCTTCGACGAAGTCGTCCCGGGAATTGCCGGGCGTAGCGTCGCGGCGGTGAACCGGGAACTCAGGGAATTACGCCAGGCACGGCGAGCAGGTGGACGCCGGACGCCTTCGAACCGGAAATGACTGTCCTCGACACTTCGGTGCTGATCGACAGCCTTTGCGGACCGAAACGTTCCGCGAGCGCTCTTCGGGCGGCAATCGAACAGGGCCAGCGGATACTCATTCCTTCTCTGGTGCTGTATGAATGGCTTCGAGGGCCCCGCTTGCCCTCTGAAGTCGCAGCGCAGGAGGCTCTCTTTCCTTCGGATACAGCTGTTGCGTTTGGGCCCCGTGAAGCCTCGCTAAGCGCCGAACTCTACCGCTCGCTCAGGCGTCCGCGTGGTCGTGAGATCGATCTGGCAATTGCAGCGTGTGCAATCGCCAGGGATGCCGGCTTGTGGACGCTGAATAAGGTGGATTTCAAAGACATCCCGCGAATTCGGCTCGTTGCGTTCTGATGCCTCTCTCTTGAGGGCACCAAAGAAAGCCGCCCCATTAAAGAGCTTCGCCGGATGATGTGCAGCCGCCGGCACTGCTTACAATTTGAGGAGTGGCAGTATCGAATTCTAAAATTTATACGGTTGCGGGACTGAGCTTGCTGGGCTTTTGTGCTGTATCCATCGGCATGGACCGGGCAAACGTAGGCCCTGTTGCTTCTCAAGTGGCGGGTTTTTGCGGCGCGCTTCTCGGCGGATTAGCGGCGCAAAGGCGAAAACGCTCCGCTGACCGGTCCCCGCGCGATCAGCCGAAGGGCAATCAGGATCCTGGCGGACCGGCTTAAACGGCTCCCCCTCCGTTTTCTCTCACGCGAACAGGCCATGGTCGGGATTCATCAAATCGAGTTGATTTTTCTCCTCCTGTTGCTCTTTGTGGTAGGTTTTGGCACGCTCGCGGAGCGGCTGAAAACGCCGTATCCCATAGTGCTCGTCGTGGGAGGCTTGCTGGTGAGCCTCATTCCTGGCCTTCCTCATGCTTCGCTTCCGCCGGACTTGATCTTTCTGGTAATGCTGCCGCCACTTCTCTTCTCGGCGGCGTTCACGACCTCGTGGCGCGAATTTCGCCGCAACATTCTTATCATTTTCCTGCTTGCCTTCGGATTGGTCGGCTTCACGGCCCTGGGGGTTGCGCTTGCCGCTCACTGGCTGCTTCCAGGTTTCGATTGGCGGCTAGGTCTCGTTTTGGGAGCTGTCATTTCTCCCACCGATGCCATAGCCGCTACCTCTATCGCCAGGCGCCTCGCCCTGCCCCGACGAATCACAGACATCCTGGAAGGCGAAAGCCTCGTCAACGACGGCAGCGGGCTCTTCGCTCTGGAATTCGCCGTGGGCATCGTTGTAAGCGGACAAACACCCGATATCGGCCCGGCGACCGCCAGGCTGATCTATTTAGTCATTGCCGGCATTCTTGTCGGTCTGCTGCTCGGCAAACTTGTGTACCTGTTCGAACGATGGATTGATAATGCTCCCGTTGAGATCACCGCCAGTATCATTGCGCCCTACATTGCTTACTTCGCCGGCGAAGCCGTGGGCGCCTCAGGCGTTTTGTCGGTGGTTGCCTGTGGCCTCTATCTGGGCGGGCGGAGTTCGTGCTACTTTTCGTCAAGCGTGCGCATCCAGGCATTCGCTACGTGGCGGACGCTCACGTTTATCTTCAACGGGCTTGCATTTCTCCTCATTGGCCTGCAATTGCCGTACATTCTCGCCGGCATTCGTTCGGTGGGCGTGCAGAGCCTGCTGTTCAGCGCTGCCATCGTCGTCCTGTTCGTAATACTGTTGCGGCTCGCCTGGGCATTTCCCGGCGCCTCTGCTTCTTCTTTGGTGTCCCGGCGCCTGCTTAAGCGGGCAGATGAATCTATTTCGCCGCGCGGCATCTTCATCATCGGCTGGACCGGCATGCGAGGCGTCGTTTCGCTGGCGGCTGCCCTCGCGATACCTGAAGTCCTTGAGAATGGGAAGCCTTTCCCGCAGCGGGGCGTCATCATATTCCTGACGTTCTGCGTTATTTTTGTCACCCTCGTGCTGCAAGGCTTGACGTTGCCTTCGCTGATCCGCGTTTTGGGACTCAGCCAAGGAAACCAAAGGAGGCCTGAGGAAGCGAAGGCGCGTCGAAAGATCATCCGGAGTGCGCTCGACGAGCTCGACCACATGCGGAGCAATAGCGATGCGGCCTGGGATGGCGTCTACGATCACATTGCCGAGCATTATCGGGCTCGACTCGCGGAACTGGAACGACATGACGGCCAGGAACGAACAGAAGGCGCGGATCCGGAGGCATACCCGCGATATCGTGAAGCTACACAAAAATTGAGGAATGTGGAGCGCTCGACTGCCCTGAGATTGCGCGACGAAGGCGCCATCGATGACGACGTGCTGCGCAAAGTCGAGCATGACCTCGATCTCCTCGACACGCGCTTCCCCCCGCGAAGATAGCCGGCGTTACTGAAGTTTCGCGTACTCCGCCATCGCTTGCTTCAGGATCGGGACAGCGGGATCGGCGTCTTTCCAGAACGCAATGAAATCCTGGTAGGCGGCCTTTGCTTTGGCCTTCTCGCCTGCCATCGCCCAAGCGCGCGCAAGCTGGAGACGCGCCATGGCACCTGCCGGATCGCTGAACATGACGCCGGGATGCCCCAGAATTTTTTGAAATTCTGCGGCAGCGTCCGATCCCCGGCGCGCTGAGAGATGGGCCATGCCACGAAAATACACCGGGTACAGATTTCCGAAGAAACCAGACCAGCTTCCCGGAATCGCAAGATCGAAGGGTGCGGCTGTCTGCAGCAAGTCCATCGCCTTCTGAGCGTCTCGCTGATGGAGCGCGAAGAGAGCGCGCAATATTGGGACGTATATCCGCGTGATGTACATATCGGCCGGGAAGCGCTTTTCGAGATCGCTCGCCAGAGCCTGCGAGCGCGTGAAATCTCCTGAGAGCGCAAATGCGAGAGCAACGCCCCATTCCACATCGCGACCGGTCGATAGTTCTTTTGCGGCGGCCGCTCCTTTCCTTGCTTCCGCCACGTTGCCGAAGAAAGCCTCTCGCACGGCCGCAGCGGCTTCATACATCGCAGCCCTTTCGTTTTGATTTCCCTGCCGCGCGAGCTCGACGGCCAAACGAGACATATCGCCGGCCTGCTGTAACCGGCCGAAATACGCCGAAACCGAGCTCTGCGCGTGAGAAATCCAATCCTGCGCTCCGGATTTCTCGGTTGCCTGAGAAGCGATCAGTTGCATTCCAGCCTGATCGCCCTTGAGAAAAGCAATGTAATACCTCATCAGCAACAACTCCGGACTGTCGAGCTTTCGGGCGTACGCTCGCTCCACCGTTCGCGTCGCATCATCGGGGCGTTCCAGGAAAATGTAAGCCCAGCCAAGGTTGATATATCCGGGGGTGAAATCCGGATTGAGATCGATCACTGTCCGCCCTTCGCGGGCCGACGTCTCATACCTGCCGAGTTCCTGGTAAATCCAGGACAACAATGCATGCGGCTCCGCGTCTCGAGGATAGGTTTGCGCCCATAACTCGGCCGCTTGCTTTGCCTTTTCCACGTTCCTTGTGACCTGCTGTTCGTAGGACGACGTTATGAAGAACTGTTCGCGTTCGCTTGTCCGATTTCGCAGCTCATAGGCTCGCGTGGTGCTCTTTTCCGAGAGTTCGTTCTCCCAGATGTCGCCGTAGAGCCGGCCGAGGAAGGCATGCGCCATTGCAAAATCGGGATCGATGGCAAGCGCATGCAGCAGAAGAGGAATAACTTCCGCTGGGCCTTTGCTAAACGCGATTGCCCGCGCGGTGCTGTAAGCCTTGAGCGCCTCCAGTGATGGCGTGGTTGCCTCCTGCAAAGGAATTTCGTGCTTCTGGATGGTCGCGAGCGATTCGCCGGCCCGTGCTCTGAACCGGCTTGCGATTTGTGTGAGCGCATTCAGCACATCTTCTTTTCTCGGTACCTGCAGTTGTTCTTCGTCGAGAAGATCTCCGGAACGGCAGCTCTTTGCTCGCAGTCCTAGGACGAACTGATTTCCAATTCGCACAATGCTGCCGTCCGCCGCTACCGCGCTTTCGGTACGCTCGCAAACCTGCCGTGCGATATCGGGAGTCAAGCGCGTATCCGGCGGCCGTCCCATCAGCCGGAGCGTCTGCCGGATGCGGTCATCGGAAATGACGCTCAAGAAGGGCGATTGCCGAAGCTGAACGGCCAGACCTTCGCGCAGAGTTTCATCGAAGACTGAATCGCCTGTTCTGTTGTCGAACTCAGCCAGGACGATTGTATCCCTTGCGGTGAGCCTCGCAGTGCGATGAAGGTATTGATATCCAGCGATCCAAGCGATCGCGATAAGCCCGGCAGTAGTGAGGGCGGCTAGCCTGCGCCCTTGGAGCCGGCGTCTTCTTTGTGGAGGATTCGGCGTTTCGGAAGTGCTGCCTCGCTTGAGGCGCAACAGCTCAGTGCGGATCTCCGATGCGCTGTGGTACCGAAGATCCCGATCTTTTGCCAGGCATTTGCCCACGATCGCGTCCAGCTCCGAGGGCAAGGCAGAATTCAATTGCGAAGGCGGCGGCGGATTATCGTGCAGGATAGCGTGCGCGATGCCCGTTTGGGTGTCGCCCGGGAAGGGAAGACCCCCGGTAGTCATCTCATACAGCACGACCCCGAATGAGAACAGATCGGTGCGTTGATCGACTGCCTCGCCCCGGATCTGTTCCGGAGACATATGCGATACCGTCCCGAGCACATTGCCTGTTGCAGTTAACTCCGCGTTGCGTGGCGCGCGGGACGGAGCCGATCCGCTGACGGTCAATGCCTGGTCGGCTTCCAGCGCGACCTTTGCCACACCGAAATCAAGAATTTTCGCGTGGCTACGTTTCGTGACGAAGATGTTGGCCGGCTTGATATCGCGATGAATGATTCCCGCGGAGTGGGCTGCCTCCAATCCTTCCAGGATGTCCAGAGCCAAACCGATGAGTTCGTCCGCAGGCAAAGGGCTTCCTTTTATGTGATGCTTCAAGGTCGCGCCATCCAGAAACTCCATGGCGATAAACAGCAGCTCACCGTCATTTCCGATCTCATAGATCGTGCAGATGTTCGGGTGATTCAGAGAGGAAGCGGCGCGAGCCTCGCGGCGGAAGCGATCCAGCGCCGCGGCGTTACGCGCCAGCTCGTCTGGCAGGAATTTCAGCGCGACCGGCCGTCCCAGGTTACGGTCAACCGCTTTATAGACTACACCCATCCCACCGCCGCCCAATTTCCCGAGCAGACGGTAGTGCGAGACGGTCTGACCGGCAACAGCCTCTTTCGGATTTTGCGTGAGGCTCATGGAGAGATCCGGCAGCAACTCTGTTGCAGGCCTATCCAGGATGGCCGGCTCGGAATCCTGCGCAAGAAGTTGCTCAACGCTGCGGCGAATCTCGGCATCGATTCCGTCCAGCGCTGCCGGACCGATGTCGCGGGCGGAATGATAGAGTTCTTCTATCAACCGCCAGCGTTCCGGAGACATGATCAACCGATGATAATGCCGATCAGAGCATCCCGCAAGCGCATGAGGTGTACTTCGAAGCCATAATTTCCCAGCAGCCGGATGTGTGGAGGGAGGCGCTGCTCGTCGGCCGGTTGCGTGCAACCATGAGGCCATGAGAATCCTTCTTTTCAGCGGTAAGGGAGGCGTAGGCAAGACAAGCGTTGCCGCGGCCACCGCCGTCCATCTCGCCGAGGCGGGCAAGCGAACTCTCGCCATGAGCGTTGATCCCGCTCACAGCCTGGCTGATTCTTTCGACCTCGGCGGAGCGCTCTTTCACTCGAATACCTCGGAGCCCGTGCGAGTTAGCGACCGCTTGTTCATTCAAGAGGTCAACATCAATCACGAGATCAAGCGCTATTGGAGGGACATCTCTTCCTATGTCACCTCCGTCCTCCGCACCACCGGCCTGAGCGGCGTCGAGGCGGAGGAGATGGCGATCTTCCCGGGAATGGAAGAGCTCAGCGCCATGATGTACGTCAACCAGTACCGCAAGAGCGAAGAATTCGAGGTCATCATTCTCGATTGCGCTCCGACGGCCGAGTCGCTTCGCTTTATCAGCCTGCCCACCACGCTCGATTGGTACATGAAGCATATCTTCCACCTCGAGCGCAGCATTCTCAAAGCCGTGCGGCCCATCGCCAAACGCATGACGCCCGTGGAGCTTCCGCCCGATAGCTACTTCCGGAACATTCTCGGCTTATTTCAAAAGATCGAAGGGATTGACGTCATCCTCGAGGACGCTTCTATCACCAGCGTGCGCCTCGTCACTAACGCGGAGAAGATGGTGCTCCGCGAAACCCAACGCGCTTTCGTCTACTTCTCCCTGAATGGACTTGTCGTGGATAGCATCGTCGTAAACCGTCTCATTCCCGATGAAGTACAGGACAGTTTCTTCGACCGCTGGCGGCAGGCGCAGCGCGAGACCCTGGCCGAAATCGAACAATATTTCGCTCCCGTGCCCGTGCGCCGTGTTCCGATGTTTCGTGATGAAGTACTTGGCATTGACCGCCTTCGCGAACTGGCCCTCACTTTGTACGAGCCAGGTGAGGATCCGGCGGCCGTGACTCGCAACTCGCCTCCATTTTCATTCGCGCGCGAAGGCGATCACTATGAAGTCCGGCTCGATCTTCCATTCACCGAAAAAGCGGAAGTCGGCCTTTTCAAGAAGGAAGACGCGCTTGTGGTTGAAATCGGCACCGTTCGCCGTCATATCGGCCTGCCAACGACCATGGCCGGACTCGCGCCCGTCAAAGCCCGCCTTGCCGGGCGTAAGCTGATAGTAGAGATGAGGGAGCAACCATGAACGAAGCCCAGCAGTCCGCCGCCGGCAGCGCCCGCGCGTCCGCACACATCGACAATATCTGCGGCGCGATCCGCGACGGCTTGGAAACCATCGTGGATGCTTTCACTCCCCCGGAGTCGGCCGCCAGGCATTTTCGCGAAGCTCGCATCGAAGTGCTCCGCGGCATCCGCGAAATCATCGACCATCGCATCGACCGTTTATCGCGCACGAAAGAGGGCGGCACACGCGTCGTCGTTGAATGAAGGCGAACCATCGCTACGATCCGTTTTTCGCCGCGTATTCCCGAACTTTCGCTTTTACAGTACGGCGGTCGAGCTTCAGCCTCCGCGCGGCTTCTTCGTAACTGCCGCTCTGCCGGTAAACCTGTGCCACATAATGCGACACCACTTCCGGCATCTTGAGACGCCCGGCCCGGAAATTCTCGAAGAAGCGCTCGCTTGAATCGCCGGGCTGTTCGCGCTCGATCGGACGGTACGAGCGGCGTATCACAATATTTCGCACGCACTGCTCCAGTTCCCGATAATTGCCCGGCCAGTGGTAATCGGGAGGAAGGTGCGTTTTGATCCACTGCTCCACTTCGGGCAGCATGTCGGCAGCTTCTTCGCCCACTGCGCGCCGCGTCATGTATAGCAGCAGTTCCTGGAAATTCTCCGGCGAATCCTCGATTTGATCGGCCAGCGATGGTGTTTCAATTAAATCCGCGCACAGCCGGTAATAGAGATCCTCGCGAAACCGGCGTTCGCGAATTTCAACCGGCAGCGCGCGGTTCGTCGCCGCAATCAGCTTGCCACGAAACTCGCGGAGCGCCGTGTCGCCAACAGGCGAGAAGCGCCGCGTCTCGATCACCCGCAGCAGTTTCACCTGGATCGAAAGCTCCATTTCCCCCAGCTCATCGAGAAACACCGAGCCCAGCGATGGACAAGTCTCCAGCCATCCCTTACGGTCTGCTATGGCGCCTGTAAAGGCTCCGCGGCGATGTCCGAACAACTCCGATTCAATGAGCGTGGGCGAAAGCGCCGCAATATTGATTGGCAGAAACACGTCTGCCTGCTCGTCCGCGAATCTCAGTGCTGCGGCGTCGAACGGGACATAGCGGGACTGGGCAATAGCTCGCGCGACCAATTCCTTGCCCGTGCCGGAAGGTCCGGTAACCAGCGTCGGAAAATCAGCCATCTTCCGGTACATCGTGCGGCGAAAACGTCGCATGTCGTGCGTGAAGATTGATTGCCAGACGCTCGCCCGCAGCCTCGCCGCCGGCATCGAGCTTCCGATGATGTTGTCGAAGATGCTGTTGAACGCCTTCTGAATCTGCCGGAAACAGGCGAAAACATGTACCGGTTCCAATGCCGTTTCAAACTGCTTTCCTGGAATCTGAAGGTAATGATTCCAATCGGCAATAAAGTTCCGATAAAAGCTCCAGTTCCCGTGTGCCGAGGCGAATCGTGCATGGAAGCGCTGATAAAGAAGATAGTGCACACAGCCCTCGTAGATGCCGAGCTCCCGCGGATTCGCATCTGCCGCACGCGTCAGCCGTTCGCGAACGTTGTTCACCACGGGCTGCAGCCTTTCGGAAATCCGGACGACGTTTGGGCGAATAAGATCAGGATCGGCCACCGACGCGCTCCAGACCGCTTCTCCGGCGACAAAGTGCGCTCCCAACGCCGCCTTCTCATGCTCCACGCGTTCCGGCAGGAAGTGATTGCAATAGGCGAGCCTCGCCACGGCCTCCAGAAAGCGCGCCTCGGAAGGCTTGAATAACGCCATGACACAAATTGTACGACAATGTACAATAAATGTCTCTTGCCGTTGCGAAAACCTCGTCAGCGGCCCCGCCAACCGGTTGAATCAACTGAATCGACCGCTTTGGCGCATAGTGTGCGTTAAACCGGGGCATGGAACGCGAGACGCAAACCCCAAAATCATCGGGAAACTACCGACGCCTGCTCGGAAACGGCGGCTTTGAAGCCTTCCTCTGGACGCAGTTCCTCGGCGCCTTCAACGACAACGTGTACAAGATGATGGTCTCGATGCTCGCCGTCGAGATCGCCGCGAGCGCCCGCGCCGGCGCGCGCTATCTCGCCATCGCCGGAGCCGTGTTCGTTCTTCCCTACCTGGTCTTCGCCGGTCACGCCGGCCAATTGGCCGACCGCTTTAGCAAAACACGCGTTCTGCAGATCACCAAGTCGCTTGAGATCCTCACCATGATGCTGGGCTTGGCGGCGCTCCTGACAAATCGCATCGAACTCCTGCTCGCCGTCTTGTTTCTTCTTGCCGCGCAGGCGAACTTCTTTAGTCCGGCAAAATACGGCATCCTTCCCGAAATGATGGGCGAAGCGGAACTCACGGCCGCCAACGGCTTAGTGGAATTCTCTACTCTCGCCGCCATCGTGCTCGGCACCAGCTTTGGCAGCTTTCTGATCGAGATCTGGAAACACAGCCCCTGGCGCCTCGGCGGTACGCTACTCACGATCGCCGGCATCGGTACCCTGTGCAGCCTGAGAATCCCCAAGGTCGCTCCGTCGGGATCTTCCGAGCCATTTCATTGGAATCCCTTCTCTGAAGTCTGGATCGGCTGCCGCACCCTGCTTCGCAATCGAGCGCTTGCCCTCACCGTGACCGGCCTGTCCTATTTCTGGTTCATTGGCGCGCTGTTCCAAATGTCCATCCTGCTTCTCGGGCAGGAGGCGCTCCACGCGAGTGAAATGCAAGTTGGATTGCTTGCCACAGCGCTCGCCGCCGGCATAGGACTCGGCAGCATCGCAGCCGGATGGCTCTCGCGCGATCACATAGAACTGGGTCTGGTGCCGGCCGGCTCGCTAATGCTGGGCTTGTTCTCGATAGTACTGGCCGCGGCGCATTCTTACGCCGCCGTCCTGTGCTGGCTTGTCGCCATCGGATTCTCAGGCGGACTCTTCTTTGTCCCTCTCAACGCCTTTCTGCAAGAGCGATCGGGCGCTCGGGAAAAAGGCCGGCTGCTCGCGACCAACAACTTCGTTAACATGCTGGGCATTCTCCTCGCCTCAGCCGTGCTCTGGCTGCTGCATGACCGGCTGCGCTGGAGCGCCGGCGCTATCATCGCCGCGCTTGGACTCATCACCGTCGTCGCCACCATCTACATCGTTTCCGTTCTTCCAGGCGAAGTCCTGCGCCTGTTCTTGTTTGGTCTGAGCCGCTTGCTTTTCCGTATTCGCGTTGTCGGTGCAGACCGCATCCCCAGCGCTGGCGGAGCGCTGCTGGTTGCAAACCATGTCTCTTACGCCGACGCGGCCTTGATAGGCGGATGCACGCATCGCTTCATCCGTTTTCTGGTCTGGAAGCCCTATTTCGAACGGAAAATGGCGAAGCCGTTTTTCAGCGTGCTGCAAGCCATCCCGATTCACCCCGGTTCTCCCAAGGAGACGATCAGCTCGCTGCGAAGAGCCGCCGGCGAGTTGAAGCAAGGCGAGTTAGTTTGCATCTTCCCCGAGGGCGGGCTCACTCGCACCGGGCACGTCCAAACTTTTCAGCGCGGAGTCGAGCGCCTGATGAAGTATTCGCCCGAGACCCCGGTGATCCCGATTTACATCGATGGACTCTGGCGTCATCCGCTCAGCGCGAATGGTCCACGCTCTCTCACGAATTGGTTGCGCGCGTGCCGGCGCGAGGTGCGAATCGTCATCGGTGCTCCCATAAACTCATACATTGCAGCCGCCGAACTGCGCCTCCGCGTACTGGAATTAGGAACCGAGGCCGTGAATCTGCGCAAGAAACACGATTCAACGCTCGCTCATGCACTCGTGCGCTCGGCGCGCCGCAACTGGTTTCGCCCCGCCATCGCGGATTCCACCAAAAAGCGCCTGAATTACGGCCAGACTTTGATCGCCGCCGTCCTGATCCGCAACTGGCTGAACGCGAATCGCGCGTCGGAGCCGAACATCGCCATCCTGCTCCCCACTTCTGTCGGCGGGGCCATCGCAAATTTTGGTGTCACCCTGGCCGCCAAATCGGTCGTCAATCTGAATTTCACAGCCGGAGAATCCAGTTGCCGCTCCGCGATGGAGCAATGCGGCATCCGCACCGTGATAACTTCTAAGGCGTTTACCGCCAAGGCCGGTCTGCCTGCCTGGGCGGAAATGATTTACCTCGAAGATTTGCTCCCCAGCTTTACATGGACAGCAAAACTGCGAGCTCTCCTTTCCGCGCGATTTTCGTTCTGCGGGCGAATCGCGAAAGGCGTCGGTCCCGATAGCATAGCGAGCATTCTGTTTTCGAGCGGCAGCACCGGCATTCCCAAGGGTATCGAGCTGACGCACTGGAACATCCTCTCGAATATTGATGCAGCGGCGACGGTATTTCCGATGCGCTCGCGAGACTGCATGTTAGGAGTTCTGCCGCTGTTTCACTCGTTCGGCTACACGTTTGCGCTCTGGTTTCCAATCCTTCAACGGTTCCGAGCTGTCTTTCATCCGATCCCCACCGATGCAAAAGTCATCGGCGATCTCGCGCAAACGCATCGCGCCACATTCCTTCTCTCCACGCCCACCTTCTGCGGGCAATACATTCGCAAGTGCACGCGCGAGCAGTTCTTCTCTCTGCGCTACGTTCTGGTCGGCGCCGAGAAGCTGCGCGATTCAGTTGCCGAAGAATTTCACAATAAATTCGGGGTTAGCTTGCTGGCGGGCTATGGGGCGACGGAGCTGGGACCCTGTGCCACGGCCAACACTCCCGACATGCCGAACGGAGATGGCGTGCAGTGCGGCACCCGTGCCGGAAGCGTCGGCCGCACCCTCCCTGGCGTCAGTGTTCGCGTTGTGCACCCGGAGACCTTTGAGCCCCTTCCGTCCGGCGCCCAGGGATTGCTGCTGGTCAACAGTCCCAGCCGCATGGCCGGGTATTGCGGCCCCACTGCAAAAACCCGGCAGGCGCTGCGCGAGGGTTTCTATGTCACCGGCGATCTCGGCTATCTGGACGAAGACGGATTCCTGTTTATCACCGATCGTCTGGCTCGCTTCAGCAAGATCGGCGGCGAAATGATCCCGCACTTGAAAATTGAAGACGCGGCGGCGGGTGTTCTCGCCGGTTCAGCCTGTTTTGTGACCGGCATTGAGGACGAGCGCCGCGGCGAGCGTCTGATTCTGCTCTACACCCAACCCGGCGTCACCCCCGCTCAGATTGTCGGGCAACTCGACGCGGCAGGCCTTCCGCCGCTCTGGATTCCGAAACGTGAAAATGTATATTTGATCGACGCCATTCCTGTGCTGGGCACCGGAAAAGTGGATCTCGCCAAGGCTCGTTCCTTGGCGATTCAGAAAGCGCAAACCCAGCCTCACGCTGCCGCGGAAATGACTGCCGAGGCGTAGTCTCATGATCACGCTCTTACTTGTTGTCATCTTGTTCCTGGCGGTGGTTGGCTGGTTGATACTACGCGATCGCATCCAGACGATCGAAGCTCGCCTCCACTCGGAAAATAGAAAGCACCGGGCCATCCTCGAACGGCAGATCGCCGAGCTTACCGCCCGCGTCGCGAGCCTGGAGCGGAAGCCAGATTCCGTTCAAACCCGCCAAAGCACGGTTCCGGCGCCGCCGCAGGCAACCGTTCCTGAAGTGCCGCGAACGTTCGTTCAAGCGCCTGCCTCCGGGCCGGAATCCGCGCCGCGGCCGCCTCGCGTTGAGACCGTATCCGAAGCTATCTCCTCGCCCGCACCTGCCTTGGCGCCGGCGTCCTCAAAGCCGGCCTGGTCCGATCGGCTGCATCAGCTTCTGAGCGATAGCGAATGGGAAACCTTGCTCGCCGGAAGCGTCATGAATAAGATCGGAGCACTGGTTCTGGTCATCGGTATCGCGCTCTTCCTCGGCTACTCCTTTCAGCGCGTCAATCCGGCCGGACGCGCCGCCGCGGCCGCTGTCGTGAGCGCGGGCATTCTGGCCGGTGGCATCATTCTCGAGCGCCGTCAGCGATATCGAGTCTTCTCCCGCGGATTGATCGGAGCAGGTTGGGCCGCTCTTTACACGACCGCCTACGCCATGTACGCCTTGCCCGCCGCGCAAATCATCTCGAGCCCTTTGGTCGGATCCATCCTCCTGCTTGCTGTCAGCGTGGGCATGGTCGCGCACTCCCTGCGATATCGTGCGCAAGCCGTTACCGGTATCGCGTATTTCACCGCCTTCGCCGCGCTGGCCGTCACTCCATCCACGGGCTTCGCTGTCGAAAGCCTCATTCCGCTCGCCGCATCTTTGCTCTATTTCGCCTGGCGTTTCGAGTGGCACGCGATGGCGATGTTCGGCATCCTCGCCACCTACGCAACGTGCATTTCCAAGGGAAGCTCTGATGCGCCGCTGTATGAAACCACATCTCTCTTCATCGTCTATTGGCTGCTCTTCGAATCTTTTGACGTGCTGCGTTCGCGCCGCGGCTCGCGAGCGTTCGGCTTGACGTGGCTTTTTCCGCTGAACACCATCGCGTTTCTTGGACTCACCTATCAAACCTGGTCTGCGCACGCGCCGCTGCTATTGTGGCGAATCGCCGCACTCTCCGCGTTTCTCTTCTTCTGTAGTGCGATGTTCAGGCTCCCAATTCGCACGCCGGCCTTACCAACAGGCGCTGCGAATCCATTTGAATGCATCCGCAACGGAACGTATCAAGCGCCGCTTGCCGTCGCTGCCGTTCTCGCCGCATTGTCAATTTTGGGCCGTGTAACCGGGTTCTGGTCCACCATCGCGCTTGCTTCGGAAGCCGAGATTTTATACCTCGCTGGAGTGCGTTTCCACTCGCGCTTCTTGCGCGGGCTGGCGCGAATCGGATTCGCGGCTTCGCTGAGCGATGTTCTGGAGACCGCCTCACGCGAATCGGGTGTCGTCTCAGTTTTCGGAGTCTCGCTTCAACGCTGGACCCCGTCCGTCATCGTTCACATCGGGCTGTTTTACGCCAACCGCGCATTAGCGGCCGGGGCATTCTCCTTTTCGTTTGCTGCCACGGGCCTGGCCGCGCTCGTAATCACTTCCGAACTCACTCCGCACGCAGCGTCCGTGACTCTGTTCGTATTTGCTCTGGGGCTGCTTGAATTCGCACTTCGAAAAGGCTTGATCGACTTCCGTATACAGAGCTATCTTGTCGCCTCAGCCGCGGCCGTGCTGACTGTTTGGGCAGGCGGGTTTGCGCCGCACGCTTCTGCTTCCGTATGGATCGCGTCCGCTATTGCCGCAGTAGCTTGCTGGCTTCTTGGCCTGCGTATGCTGTCCGCCAATTTGAACGCCGGCCTGCGCGACGTATTCGCGAGCTGCGGCTCCGGCTTTGCTCTGCTGACGGGCTGGATGTTACTGCCCGGCGCCCCAACAGCGGTTGCCTGGACGGCATTGGCGCTCGTTTTCCTGCTTATCGGCCTGCGCCTGAACATTGCCACGTTGCGATGGCAAAGTTACGGCATTGCCGCTGTCGCTGCGCTTCGCTGCATTTTCATCACTCTCGCTGAATCCGGCGCGACAGACATGCTCCCGCGCATACTGGATGCTTCGCTGGCGATCGCGCTTCTCTTTACCTGCGAGTTCCTGCTGCCCCGAAGTGTCATAGCGCTGAGCTCGCGCGAACGGCATGCCCGGTCATACTTTTCCGTTCTTGCCGTTTTGTTGCTTACCGCTCTCCTCTACCATGAGGTCTCCGGCGGTTTGCTGACCGTCGCCTGGGGTCTCGAAGCGCTGGGCTTGCCTCGGCAGCGGATTTCCCGCTCGGGAACGAATTCTCCGCCTGCAGGGACTCGCCGTTTTCGCGCTCTGCATCCTGAAACTGTTCATCTATGACCTGCGCAATCTCGAAACCGTGTACCGCATCCTGAGCTTCATCGCGCTCGGCGTCATTCTTCTGAGCGTCTCCTGGATTTACACGCGGTTCCGCGAGCGCATCCAACGCTATCTTTAGGAACAATCATGCTCTCATGAACGATTCAACGCCATTCTGGGCCCACTCCGACCGCTCCGGCCTTCCGCCTGACGCGCCCGGCTCCTATTGGCAACCGCTGGCCGAGCATCTGCAAAATGTTGCCCGATTGTCCCGCCTCCTTGCCGAATACGCGGCTCCTCAATACAAGCACTTTCATGACCTGGCCGAATGGTGCGGTCTCCTCCACGATTACGGCAAGTACTCCGATTGCTTCCAGCAGATGATCCGCACAGGAAAAGGCAAGTGCCCGCACGCGATTCACGGCGCGGCAATGGCTTTCCAACTGCGCGCCCCGCACGTTGCATCCGCCATCGCCGGTCATCACGCTGGCATGCCGGATCGCGACGAACTCGCCGATCGAATTAATAAGAACCGGGCCGATGCGCTTGCATTACTTCAGCCCTCCTCTCGTGACCTGCCTGCTCTCAGCCACCTTCTCAAACAGCCGCCGCCAAACCTCGAAAATCCCGGTCACCGGTTCGATCTCCTCACCCGCATGCTCCTCAGCTGTCTCGTGGATGCCGACCGCCTCGATACCGCAGGACGCAAAGTTGATCAGGCTCCGCTCGACGCCCCTAATCGTCTCAACATCCTCCTGACTCACCTCGACCAGCTTGCCGCGGCTAGTCGCGACGGCGTCGTCAAAACCGCTCGCCGGGAGGTTCTGGATGATTGCCTTCGCGCGGCATCTCTGCCTGATCAGATCCTCTCTCTGTCGGTTCCAACCGGCGGCGGCAAGACTTTATCCGCCATGGCGTTTGCCTTGAAACGCGCGGCCCTCCAGCCTGACCGTTACAGGCGCGTCATTGTCGTGATCCCTTATCTGTCGATCATCGAGCAGAACGCCGACGTTTACGCGAAGGTATTCGGCGCCGGTTCAATCCTGGAACACCACTCTGGTTCCTTCGCGCGCCTCCTGCCACAAGATACTGATCACTTCCGGCCCGCGCCGGATGAGGCCGAACAGTATCGGCAGCCATCGCAGCGGCCTGAAACCGAAAACTGGGACGCACCCCTGATTGTCACCACCAGCGTGCGCTTCTTTGAAAGCCTTTTTTCGAATCACCCTTCGGATCTGCGCCGTGTACATAACATCGCTCGATCCATCGTGATCCTCGACGAAGTGCAAGTCCTCCCGCGCCCCCTCCTGGCGCCGCTCTTGAGGATGATCGAGGAACTCTGCGCTGATTGGGGCTGCTCATTCGTGCTCTCTAGTGCCACAAAGCCCGCTTTCGAATGTCCGCCGGACGCGGACAACCGTGACATGCGCTGGAAACCCGGCAAAGTCACAGAGATTATCGGTTCGCCTGCCGGTTTGCACACCAGGCTACGCCGCGTTTTCATCGATTGGCGAAGTAACGACCCGGTCGATTGGCCCGACGTAGCGAGCTGGATGCTCGATCACAAGCAAGCTCTCTGCGTTGTCAATCTACGTGACCATGCAGCAAGGCTCTTTGATGAGCTTAGCCCTCGTGTCGCGGCCGGCGATTCCCTTTTTCACCTCTCCACCAGAATGTGTGCGGCACACCGTCTGGAAGTCATTGGTGAAATCCGGAGCCGCCTTCGCGACAGGCTGCCGTGCCTGGTCGTCTCTACTCAATTGATCGAGGCCGGCGTCGATCTGGACTTCCCCATCGCTTTCCGCGCCCTGGGGCCGCTCGATTCCATCGTTCAAGTCGCCGGCCGGGCCGATAGGGAAGGACAGATGACGGCCTCCCTCGGAAAGCCAGCCGGCCTCCTGGTCGTCTTCAAACCGCTCGATCATCGAACGCCTCCCAATGAGTATGCAAACGCCACTGGCATAACCGAAACTCTGGCGCGCAACCGTTCGATTCAGCCTGACGATCTCGATGCCATGACACGGTTCTTCGAGGCCTACTACGGCAACGCGGATCTGGGTTCTGCGTTCCTGGATATGCGAAAAACCGCGAAGTTCAGATCTCTGTCCGAAAACTTTGAAATGATCAGCTCGCGGATGCAAGACGTCTTCGTGCCCTTCGGCAGCGGCAAGCAATGGATCGACGAACTTTTCAAGTTACGTCAGCTAGATGTCCGCCTCCGCCATCGCCTGCAGCGCTACACCGTCGGCCTGCAACCCTGGGAATTCCGCACGGCACAAGGCACTGTATTGTCCGAATTGAAGGAGGGTAGCAACGTTTGGATCGCCTCCGATTCCGCGTATACCCGCGCAAAGGGCTTGCAGATCTCCATCAATCCTGAAGAGCTAATACTGTAGAGTGGCGTACCGATACGCCTACTACAGATGGAACTAAATATCGTTCGTCTAAAAATCTCAGGCGAGTTCGCCTGTTTCACCAGACCCGAAGCTAAAGTCGAGAGGGCCTCGTATCCGCTCCCAACCCCTTCCGCCGCTCGAAACATTCTCGACGCCATATGTTGGAAGCCCGAGATGCGCTGGATCGTCGCTGGAATCACGTTGTTGAAGCCAGTCAAGTACGCTTCCATCCGGCGGAATGAGGTCCAGAGCAAACTGTCCCCTCTTTCGGTCAAGCGATGGATGGCCGATCCGTCGCAGTACCAGCCTCTCGCCGCAGGGGCCGGAGCCGGCACCGACGCCACGCCGCGTAACACTCTCCTGTTGCGCGATGTCGCCTACATCATCGAAGCCTATCCGCTCGTTTTCAACACGAACGGCGACAACACTCCTCAAAAATACGCCGCGATGCTGATGCGCCGCGCCGAAAAAGGCCAGTGCTATCAGCAGCCATCGCTCGGTTGCCGCGAATTTGCCGCCCGTTTCGAGCCCGCAACCGGCGAGGAAGAGCCGCAGCACATAACCGAAGACCTCGGACGCATGCTCTACGACATTGTCTTCCGTCGAGAGGGAAACCACCCCATCTTCTTTTCCGCGCGCCTCGAAAACGGCGTTATGGACACCCGTCCTGAAACAGTTTTGCCGGAATCCGCCCAGCGCGAGGAGGTTCTGAAATGCTCGTACAAGCGTTAGCCGAATACGCGGACACATATCTCCAAGACGAGCTCAGCGACGAAGCCTGGGAAGAGAAACCGGTCCCGTACTTCATCGCGTTCGACAATACCGGGACCTTTCTGAACATCGTGCCGAATAATGTCGCTGCCGTTCGCGGCAAAAAGACAGTATCCGTTCCGGCCTCCCTCTGTGTTCCGCGCTCGCCGGTCCCACGCACCGCGGGGCTTTATCCGCTTCTCGCAGCCGATGACATCAAGTACGTCCTCGGCGTTGGGCCCTGGACTGCGAAAAACCAAGAGGAAAACAACCGCGAACGTCACGAAGCGTTTGTCGCCCTCATCCGGAAGGCGGCCGCCGAAACGCATGATGAAGCGTTACAAGCCGCCGCGACATTCTACAGCCGCCCGGATCAAGTCGAAGCTGCGCGCGCGGCTCTCGCGGAAGCCAAGGCCGGTTCGCTGGTCGCCCTGGCTTTGCTGACCGAGCCTGTCGTAAAAAGAGAGGCCGTAAAGAGCTATTGGTCCAAACTGTACCGCGCCGCCGCAAGTAGGCGAGTCGCTGAGGGTGGCGACGCGGAGTGTCTGATCTCGGGGAAAGTCGGGCCAATCGCCCCCACACACGAAAAAATCAAAGGACTGGCAAGTCTCGGCGGTCAATCCTCCGGGGTTTCGCTCATGTCGTTCGATAAGGACGCTTTCTGCTCTTACGGCTGGGAACAAAACGCCAATAGTCCCGTCGCTCCGGATCGCGCCATGGCCTATGTCCTCGCTCTCAACGATCTGTTACGCCGCGACGGAAAACATCGCCGCGATATTGCGGGTACGGGGTTCCTCTTTTGGACGAAGGAGCGAACCGACTTCGACCCCATGTCTACGATCGATCAACCCCAGCCCGAGCAGGTCCAGCGCCTGCTTAGTTTCAACCCGGACGCAGACCCCGATCCCAATATGTTCTACATGGCCGGCGTCGCCGGTAACGGCGGCCGCATGCTCATCCGCTATTGGGTCGCCGAAACGCTCGCAAAGGTCAAGAGCAGCCTCAAAGATTGGTTCGAAGAACTGCGCGTCGCCGATGTATTCACCGGCAAACCGTCGGAACCGCCCAAGCTCTGGCAATTGCTCTATGCGATCGAGCGCGAAGGCAAGCCGCCATCGGATCGCGTCGTCGCGCTCATTCGCCGCGCCATTGAAGGCCCGTCGCAGCCCCTAGGTCATCGCATGCTTGCGGCAGCGCTGACGCGCCTCAGAGCTGAACCCGGCAAGCGCCTCGATGCTTCGCGCGCCGGTCTTATCCGAATTTGTTTGAACGACAACATCCGATTACGCAATAAAGGAGAACGTTTTATGGAAGAAAGTCTCGACACAGGCCAAAAGCACGAAGCCTACCTGTGCGGGCGCTTGATGGCTATCTACGAATCGCTGCAGTACACAGCGAGCGGCGACGTGAATCAGACGGTCGCGGACCGCTATTTCACTCTCGCATCCACCTATCCGGCGCTCGCCTTCCCCAAGTTGGAGGACTTGGGAAACAAGCATCTTCGCAAGCTCCGCCGCGACAATTATGGCGCTATGGTGAGGATCGAACAGGAAATCGATCAGCTTCACCTCCAAATCGAGCAAGCGAGCGGCTTTAAATTTCCAGCGGCGCTGGATCTGGACGGTCAGGGCCGTTTTGCCCTCGGCTATCACCACCAGCGCGCGTACCAGATGGCGCAGGCACAGGCTCGCAAGAAGGCAAAAGATCAATCGAATTCACAAGAAAACAAGGAGAATCAATGAGCACCGTGGAAACTCGTTACGACTTCGTCTATTTTTTCGACTGCCAGGATGGCAATCCGAACGGCGACCCGGACTCCGATAACAGCCCCCGCGTTGACCCTGAAACATTTCAAGGCTTGATTTCCGACGTTTGCCTGAAACGCAAGATTCGCGATTACGTATACCAGCGGCAGCAGGAAAGACGGCAATGCTAAAACGGGCTATGACGTCTTTGTCCTCGCTGGCAATACCTTGGAGAGCCGGCAGCGTATGCCCTTCGAGCATCTCAAGACGGAGATCACTCCCAAGGGCAAGGACACGAAGGCGGACGACATCAAACGCGCCCGCGATTGGATGTGCGAAAACTTTTTCGACATTCGTTCGTTTGGCGCTGTTATGACCACGACTGAATTCAATTGCGGTCAGGTCCGCGGCCCGGTTCAGCTTACCTTCGCTCGATCCATCGATCGCGTCTTCACCACCGAACACACCATTTCGCGCCAGGCATTTACCGGTGAAAAGGACATCAAATCCGGTACCGGCACCTTCGGCCGTAAGCATACCGTCGCCTATGGCCTCTATCGCGCTCACGGGTTTGTCAATCCGGTGTTCGCTAAGCAGACCGGCTTCTCGGAAGACGATCTGAAATTACTCTGGAAGGCGCTCGAAAACATGTTTAGCATTGATCGCTCCGCCGCGCGAGGTCTGATGTCGCCTCGTGAACTCTTCGTTTTTAAACACAACTCCGCTTTAGGAGAAGCTCCCGCGCATAAACTCTTCGATTTGGTGACTACCAAGCTGAAAGAAGGTGTGGTCAGCCCGCGAAAGTACTCCGATTACGAGCCGCCTGTCGTGGATCAATCGAAACTTCCCAAGGGCGTCGAGTTGGTTACTCCGTTTGCTGTGCCGGCCGCCGCCTGAACTTCTCTGCGGGGCGAGACATGACTCGCCCTGCTCAAAGCTTCATGTTTTCAGAAGACGATCTTCTCCCGCTCTCCGGCCTCCAGCATATGGCCTTCTGCGAGCGCCGTTGGGCGCTCGTCCAGATCGAAAACGTCTGGGACGACAACCGCTTCACCGCGGAAGGAAGTCTCCTTCATGAGAAGGCTCACTCGGGTGATATCGAATCCAGGCCCGGCATCCTCATCCGGCGTACCGTGCCCATTCACTCTTTCCGCCTGGGCCTTTCGGGTCAAGCCGATATCGTCGAATTTCAGCCCGTAAACTCTGGCGAGCCCGGCGTCTCTCTCGCCGGGCGGCGCGGACACTGGCGTCCTTACCCCATCGAATACAAGCGCAGCCGCGACAAGGCTGGAAGCCTCGCTTATCGCATTCAGCTCTGTGCGCAAGCTCTTTGCTTGGAAGAAATGCTCGCTGTCGAAGTGCGCGAAGGCGCGGTCTACGACGGCAGCGCCAAGCGCAGGCAATTGGTCGTCTTCGATAATCAATTGCGCGATTCGGTAGAGGTGCTCGCCAGTCACATGCACCAGCTCTTCCGGAGCGGTATTACTCCGCCCCCGGTTCTCAAGAAAGCCTGCCAGAGTTGCTCCCTGAAGGAACGCTGTTTTCCCGAAGCCCTCGGCGCCCAGCGCTCGGTTCGTTCCTACTACCGGCGGTTCATAACGGAGGATCGAGATTAAACCCCTACTCAATACTCTCTATGTCACCATTCAGGGCGCGTGGCTGGCGCAGGATGGCGAGACCGTCGCCGTCCGCGTGGAGCAGGAAACCAGGCTGCGCGTCCCGGTTCACACCCTGAACGGTATCGTCTGTTTCGGGCAGGTGAGCTGCAGCCCTTTCCTGATGGGTCTTTGCGCCGAGCGCGGCGTCGCCATCTCTTTCCTCACTGAGCACGGCCGCTTTCTTGCCAAGGTGCAAGGACCGGTTTCCGGCAATGTGCTGCTGCGCCGTCAGCAGTATCGGATCACCGACGAGCCACTAGGAACGGCTTCCATTGCCAGAGCCATCGTTCTCGCGAAAGTCTCCAATTGCCGCACCGTGCTCCTCCGCGCCGCGCGCGAGCGCACGGAAGCCGAATTCGCTCCAGCCCTGGAAGCGGCCGCGCTGCGCCTTCGCCGTATTCTCGATGAACTTTCGTTGCAAGACTCGGTAGACCGCATTCGCGGTCACGAAGGTGACGCCGCACGCACCTATTTTGACGTCTTCGATCACCTTATTCTGGCCGCCAAGGAACATTTTTTCTTTCACGCTCGCAGCCGCCGTCCGCCGCTCGATAACATGAACGCACTGCTGTCGTTCCTCTATACGCTGCTCACACATGATGTGGTGAGCGCGCTCGAAACGGTCGGGCTCGATCCGGCTGTGGGCTATCTGCACCGCGAACGGCCGGGACGTCCATCTCTGGCTTTGGACTTCGTGGAAGAACTGCGCCCCGTTCTAGCGGACCGCCTTGCCCTGACGCTCGTGAATCGCCAGCAGATCTCCGAAGCCGGGTTTCGCCGCCTTGAAACCGGTGCTGTCACCATGGATGACGATACCCGCAAGAGTGTGCTTGTCGCCTGGCAGAAGCGGAAACAGGAAGAAATTGTTCATCCTTTTCTGGGGGAAAAAGTCCCGCTCGGACTCGTGCCCTATGTGCAGGCCACGTTGCTTGCTCGTCATCTGCGGGGAGACCTCGATGGGTATCCGTGTTTCTTCTGGAAGTGAGCCGGAGCGTGCGGCATGATGCTCGTCGTCGTCGCTTACGACGTCAATACCGAGTCCGTAGCGGGAAAACGCCGCTTACGCCGCGTAGCCCGGGTGTGCGAAAATTATGGCCAGCGCGTCCAGAATTCCGTCTTCGAGTGCTGGGTCGATCCAGCGCAATGGGTGCAATTCAAGGCCAAGCTCGTCTCCGAAATCGAGGATGCCTGTGACAGCCTCCGCTTCTATTTTCTGGGCGACAATTGGAAAGGACGCATCGAGCACCTCGGCGCCAAACCGAGCTACGATCCGGAAGGACCTCTCATTCTATAAATCATCCCGCAGGCAATGCCGGGCTTTAAAAAGCTGATTCGTGATCGTGCGCGGACCCGAAGTGCGCATAATTTCCCTGGCTCAACCGCGGGACCTGTATCTTCTGTTGCCGCTATGATATGTGAGGATGCACGATTTTGCCAGGCCTGGCAAATACTCCTGCGGGAGCACGATCCGCGAAAGCAGGCTTGGCGATGCCGCTATTTCTGTAAGTTAGGAAGTAAGCGGTTCGCTCTCGCGCGAGAGCGTGGATTGAAACATGCCCTGAAGACTACCGCTATGCAGGTGATCTAGTTCGCTCTCGCGCGAGAGCGTGGATTGAAACTCTAGATGATGTTCAGCGAGCATGGAAGTAGGTTCGCTCTCGCGCGAGAGCGTGGATTGAAACAGTCGCTAGTGCGGACGGGGCCCACTACGAGACGTTCGCTCTCGCGCGAGAGCGTGGATTGAAACTTATTCTCTGATTCTACTCACTTGCATGGTACGTTCGCTCTCGCGCGAGAGCGTGGATTGAAACTCCACGCTCTACGATATCCCCCCGACTGCCGTTCGCTCTCGCGCGAGAGCGTGGATTGAAACTTCAATAGCAGGAGAATTTAAGTTCGAACCGCCGTTCGCTCTCGCGCGAGAGCGTGGATTGAAACTTCAGATAGCATGGAGTCAGTTCGCTCTCGCGCGAGAGCGTGGATTGAAACGAACGACTCGATCCAACGGTTCGCTCTCGCGCGAGAGCGTGGATTGAAACGCTTGCGAAAGCAGAACTCGTTCGCTCTCGCGCGAGAGCGTGGATTGAAACTGCGACGCGCGTAAGCTACCGGTTCGCTCTCGCGCGAGAGCGTGGATTGAAACTCATTTTTGTGATCTCCTTACGGCCTACTTCTTGTTCGCTCTCGCGCGAGAGCGTGGATTGAAACCTCGCTACAGATAAGGATGTGGATGTTGTGCTCGCCGTTCGCTCTCGCGCGAGAGCGTGGATTGAAACCAATCCATCTATTCTCTTGATTCTATTCACCCCAGTTCGCTCTCGCGCGAGAGCGTGGATTGAAACTAACGGCCTACTTCTTTACTTCCACTCAAGACCCGTTCGCTCTCGCGCGAGAGCGTGGATTGAAACCAAACTAACCAGATAGCTTCCAGTGGAGCCGACGTTCGCTCTCGCGCGAGAGCGTGGATTGAAACTGAAGGGATTCCTTCGTGACTTTTCGGCCAGCTGTTCGCTCTCGCGCGAGAGCGTGGATTGAAACCACTGGCAAGCCGTCACTTCCATACGTGCCAGAGGTTCGCTCTCGCGCGAGAGCGTGGATTGAAACAATCCGAACGTGACAGGCATTTCTTACGCGCGGGTTCGCTCGCGCCCTCACAACCCAACCCATTTCCCCTAAACCCGCCCCACCCCTGAGCTACCCTGAAATTTGTTCATCCCATGGCTACAACCGTGATCGGTGCTCGTGAAGTCCGGCCGGCCCGTTTTTGGGCTTCCACCAACGGAAAAAAAGTCGTGATGGCGATCACCGGCGCTATCCTCTTTCTCTTCGTCATCGGTCACATGCTCGGCAACCTGCAGGTCTTCGAAGGGCCTGACCAGCTCAATGCCTATGGCCGTTTTTTGCACAGCGTTCCGGAAATTCTCTGGGCCGTTCGCATCGTGCTGATCGCCTCGGTTGTCCTGCACATCTGGGCTTCTGTGCTGCTGGCGATCCGCAAATCGCAGGCGCGCCCCGCCGCCTATGCCAAACGGGAAAACGTCGCTTCCAGTTATGCTTCGCGCACTATGTACTGGAGCGGTCCCATCATCCTCGCGTTCGTCATCTTTCACCTGCTGCATCTGACCGCCGGCGTTATCCAGCCTTCCGGCGCCGATTTCCGCGAGGGCGATGTCTATCACAACGTGGTCGCCGGTTTCCAGGTCTGGTACGTTTCTGCCTGGTATATCTTCTCGATGATCCTCCTCGCCTTTCATATCCGGCACGGTGCATGGAGTATGTTTCAGTCGGTTGGCATCAATCATCCGCGCCACACTCCCATACTCAAGAAAGCGGCGGCCGTTTTGGCCGTGATCATCGCCGTAGGCTACATCTCCATTCCTGTAAGCATCCTCTTGGGGCTGGTCAAGTAGATGCAACTGAACGCCAGAATTCCTTCCGGCCCCATCGCAACTCTGTGGGACAAGACGCGCTTCGACATGAAGCTGGTGAATCCCGCCAACAAGCGCAGGCATTCCATCATCGTTGTGGGCTCCGGTCTGGCCGGCGGTTCGGCCGCCGCCACTCTCGGCGAGCTTGGTTATCGCGTAAGCTGCTTTTGCTTCCAGGATTCTCCCCGCCGTGCGCACTCCATCGCTGCGCAGGGCGGTATCAACGCCGCCAAGAATTATCAGAACGACGGCGATAGCGTTTTCCGCCTTTTTTACGACACCGTGAAAGGTGGAGATTTCCGCGCTCGCGAGGCGAATGTTTACCGCCTGGCCCAGATCAGCGTAAACATCATCGATCAGTGCGTGGCGCAAGGAGTTCCGTTCGCCCGTGAATACGGCGGAACATTAACAAATCGTTCCTTCGGCGGCGCGCAGGTCTCGCGCACGTTCTATGCCCGCGGCCAGACCGGCCAGCAGCTTCTCCTCGGCGCCTACCAGGCTCTCGAGCGGCAGGTGCAGGCCGGCGCCGTAACCATGTATCCGCGCACGGAGATGTTGGATCTTATCGTCATCGACGGGTACGCGCGTGGTATCGTCACGCGCAACCTGGTGACCGGCGACGTCGACACGCACCTTGCCGACGCCGTGATTCTCGGTACCGGCGGCTACGGCAACGTTTTTTATCTTTCAACCAACGCTAAGGGTTCGAATGCCACGGCGATCTGGCGGGCGCACAAGCGCGGGGCCCTGTTTGCGAATCCGTGCTTCACCCAAATTCACCCCACGTGCATTCCTGTCTCCGGCGATTACCAGTCGAAACTGACGCTCATGAGCGAATCGCTCCGCAACGACGGCCGCATCTGGGTTCCCAAACAAAAAGGCGACAAGCGTCCGCCCGATCAGATCCCCGAAGAGGATCGCGACTACTATCTCGAGCGGCGCTATCCCAGCTTCGGAAATCTCGTGCCGCGCGATGTTGCCTCGCGTAACGCGAAATATGTGTGCGATGAGGGCCGCGGCGTGGGCGAATCCGGACTTGGCGTCTACCTGGATTTCTCCGCTTCCATCAGGCGGCTTGGCCGGAAAGCCATCGAGGAGCGCTACGGCAATCTCTTCGAAATGTATCAGCGCATCACTGACGAAGATCCCTACCGCGTTCCCATGCGCATCTATCCCGCCATCCATTACACGATGGGCGGACTCTGGGTCGACTATCACCTGATGAGCACGATTCCTGGATTGTTCGTGGTGGGCGAGGCGAACTTCTCCGATCATGGCGCAAATCGCCTCGGAGCCAGCGCCCTCATGCAGGGTCTCTCGGACGGCTACTTCATCGTGCCGTATACAGTCGGCGATTATCTTGCTAACAATAAGCTTCCCGCCGTCAGCCAGGCGCATCCGGAGATTCGAAATGCGGTCGCTTGCGTCCGGCAAACCGTCCACAAGCTGCTGAACATCAATGGTAAGAGGACGGTTGATTCCTTTCATCGCCAGTTGGGGAAAATCGTTTGGGAGTATTGCGGTATGTCGCGTACCGCGCGCGGTCTCGAAACCGCCATCGCCGAAATTCGCGAGCTTCGCGAAGAGTATTGGCGCGACGTGAAAGTGCCGGGCAGCGGCGACGATTTCAATCAAACTCTGGAGAAGGCCGGGCGCGTAGCCGATTTCTTCGAGCTGGCTGAACTGATGTGCGTCGATGCGCTCGAACGCAGCGAATCGTGCGGCGGCCACTTCCGGGAGGAATACCAGACTGCCGACGGCGAGGCGCTCCGCGATGACGAGCAGTACTCGTATGTTGCCGCCTGGTCCTATCGCGGCTATGGAAATCGCGAAGAGCTCGTGAAGGAACCTCTGGAATTCGAGTACGTTCACCCCAGCCAGAGGAGCTACAAGTGATGCGCCTGCGGCTTAAAATCTGGCGGCAGAAGACCCGCAACAGCTCCGGAAAATTCGCCAGCTATCCGCTCGATAATGTCAATCCGGACATGTCGATGCTCGAATGCCTGGACGTGTTGAACGAACAGCTCACCGAGCGCGGCGAAGATCCGGTAGCCTTTGAGCACGATTGCCGCGAAGGCATCTGTGGATCTTGCGGATTTATGATCAACGGCGTCGCGCACGGACCGCTTCCTGCCACTACCGTCTGCCAGTTGACGATGCGTCATTTTAAAGACGGCCAGGAGCTTGTTCTCGAACCGTGGCGCGCGCGCGCGTTCCCTTTAATTAAGGATCTGGTGGTGGACCGCCGCTCATTCGATCGCATCATTGCGGCAGGCGGATATATCTCCGTATCCACCGGCAGCGCGCCGGACGGCAATGCCATCCTCGTGCCGAAGGAATCCGCCGATCGCGCCATGGACGCTGCCGCCTGCATCGGGTGCGGCGCCTGCGTGGCCGCTTGCCCGAACGCTTCCGCGGCGTTGTTTACGGGCGCGAAAATTACTCATCTTGGTATCTTGCCGCAAGGAAAGCCGGAGCGCGACCGGCGAGCAATTCGCATGGTCACTCAGATGAACGAGGAGGGATTTGGCGGCTGCACGAATATCGGTGAGTGCACGGGCGTATGCCCGAAGGAAATCCCGCTTGAAGTCATTGCGGCCATGAATCGCGATTACTTCCGCGCAAGCTGGCGGGAGCGCGACAACCTGGTCACTACGCTCCGGCCCTTTACGGAATGGAGCACGGGATCGAAGCTCCAAAACGATCCCAACGCGGGAACCTAATCGGCCACTGTCATTGTCGGCCGCTGCCTCTGTTTGCTGGCTTCGGCTTTCTCGATGATGGTGCGCGCCAGTTTCTCGAACAATGTAACCTGTTTGTTCGGCTCCTTCAGCGTGGCAATCGGCCGGCCTGAATCTCCGCCTTCGCGCGTAGCGGCATCCAAAGGAATTTCGGCGAGCAGCGGCACCTTCATCAGCTCCGCCGTTTTCGCTCCGCCTCCTTTGCCGAATATATACAGCTTCTCGCCTTTGTGTTCCAGGTAGCTCATGTTCTCCACAATCCCGAGCACCTGCTCGCGTACCTGTTCGAACATGTGTACGGCTTTGCGCGCGTCTTCAAGCGACACATCGGAAGGAGTGGTTACAATAACCGCGCCGGTCAATGGAGTCGTCTGAATAAGAGTGAGCTGCACGTCCCCCGTGCCGGGCGGCAAATCGATAATGAGGTAATCCAGATTGCCCCACTCCACATTGCGCAGAAATTGCTGAATCACGCTGTTGAGCATGGGTCCGCGCCAGACGAGGGGTTTATCTCCGGGGTTCAGGAAGCCCATCGACATGAGGCGCAATCCGTGCGCTTCAAGTGGCTGTATTCGTTGTCCAATGGCGTGCGGCGTCGCGCTGACGCCCATCATCAGCGGCACATTGGGGCCATAAACATCCGCATCCAGCAGGCCGACGTCAAAGCCGAGCTTTGCCAGACTGATCGCCAGGTTCACCGCGACTGTGCTCTTCCCTACGCCGCCCTTGCCCGAACCGATCGCGATGATGTTTTGAACGCCGGGAATCGGCAGCTTCGGCTGCTCGCCCGGAGCGTGGGGGCCCATACCTCAAGCTAACATCAGGCTGGCTTGCGCCTTCAAATCGAATCCCGCAAATTCCTGGCGATCGAACTTCGGGAATGCCGCGGCCGCGATCATGGCCGCGTTGTCGGTGGAAAGATCCGGCGTCGGGAAATAGAACGAAAGACCCGCTTCCAGCGCCGCCGCCTTGCGCAGACCCGCATTGCACGCCACTCCTCCTGCTACTATCACCGACTCGCTGCCGATCTGCCCGGCCGCTGCAATCGCGTGCCGCATCAACTCATCGATCACCGTTTGCTGAAAACTTGCCAGCAAATCGAGTGTGGCCTGCGGGGTGGCAGACAGCCACTCCTCGAGTGTTGCCCTCTTGAGCTGTTTCCGGCGGCCGATCTCCTGGTGGAGCTCGTGCTGCTCCGTCCAGCGCAGAACGGCCGTTTTCAGGCCGCTGAAACTAAAGTCAAGCTCGTTGCCTTTCATCCTTGCGAGCGTAAACTTGACCGCTTTTGGATTGCCGAATGGCGCGAGCCTGTCGATGATCGGGCCGCCTGGATATCCGAATCCCAAAAGCTTTGCCACTTTGTCATAAGCCTCGCCCGCCGCGTCGTCGCGCGTTTTCCCGAGTAGCCGGTATTGGCCCGGCTCGCGAGCTTCGAACAAGTGCGTGTGACCGCCGCTCACTACCAGCGCCAGGGCAGGGAATTGAATCCCGGGATTGTCGATCAGCACGGAATGGACGTGCCCCTCCACGTGGTTCACCGCAATCAGAGGCAGGTTTCGGGCGAAACACAGCGCTTTCGCATAGGTCACACCCACCAGTAAGGAGCCGACCAGCCCGGGTCCCGCCGTGGCGGCGATGGCGCTCAAGTCATCCAACTGAACCGCGGCTCGCTCGAGCGACTGCCGTACAACCGGAACAATCGCCCGCAGGTGTTCGCGAGACGCCAGTTCCGGAACCACGCCGCCGTACTTCGCATGAGTGTCGAGTTGCGATGCAACGACGCTCGCAAGTATTCGGCGGCCGTCCTCCACAATGGCGGCCGCGGTCTCGTCGCACGAGCTTTCAATTCCTAAAATGACGGTTTGGCCCAAGTCTCTGATTTTCATTATGAGCTTCCGCAAGAATTGATCGCGCAGGAACCGCTTGCGGAGCGGAGCGCCTCGCGGATGTTGGTGATCTCTCGCCAGGAGCAATCGTTTCGCGACGATCGCTTCGCGAATTTCCACACGTACATTCGCCCCGGCGATTGCCTGGTGCTGAATGACACGCGCGTCTTTCCGGCGAGGCTGCGCGGCCGTCGCAATAGCGAGTCGGGCGCAGCCGTCGAGGTGTTTCTCGTTCGCGCTCTCAACGAAGAAGAAACCGTTTGGAAGGCGCTGGTCAAACCGGGCAAGCGGGTCCGCCGTGGAGACCGGATTATCTTCCCGAATCCATTCCGGGCGGAGGTCTTGTCAGAAGGCGAATTCGGCGAGCGGACGCTGCGCTTTTCGGCGGGCCAGCCTGTCCATGCCTTGCTTGAGCAGTGGGGCGAAACGCCTCTACCCCCCTACATTCATCGGAAACCCGGCGCGAGCGACCGGGATCGCTATCAGACTGTGTTTGCCGCGAAGCGCGGATCCGCGGCCGCGCCCACCGCCGGCTTGCATTTTACGCCCGCCATGTTGGAATTGTGCGGCCACGCGGGCGCCGAAATCGCGTATGTGACGCTGCACGTGGGACTCGGAACCTTTGCGCCTTTGCGAGCGGAACGGCTTGGCGAAATCCGCTTACATGAAGAACGTTTTGAAATTAACAGCCAAAACGCGGAAATCATGCGGCGCGCGCAGCGCCTGGTGTGCGTGGGCACAACTACCGTTCGAGCGCTCGAAACGGCGCTCTTGCGCGGTTCGCTTCAACCGATGAGCGGCGAAACGGATCTCTTTATTTATCCGGGCTTTCATTTTCGTGGTGCGGGAGCGATGCTGACCAACTTCCACCTGCCGCAATCCAGCCTCCTGATGCTGGTTTGCGCTTTCGCCGGGCGCGAGCTTACCCTGGCCGCTTACCGCCATGCAGTGGCGGAAAAATACAGATTCTTCTCGTACGGCGACTGTATGCTCATCCTGTAGGGGCGGGGCACTGCCTCGACCGGGCGCTCACGGTCTGGCGAAATACTGCTGGTATGCCTGCAGACCGTCCGCCACGTAGGTCCGGAGCGCCCGATATCCATCTTGATGCGCACGCGGATCGAAGAGCAGCCGGCGGCCGGCTCGCGCGATATCAAGCACGTCATCCACATCGGCCTTCCAGTCTTGCGGAGCCCAATCGATGGCGCTCGAGACCACCGAGGCTACTCCTTCGGCGACTCCATCCGCCGTGACCATGTTGAATGATTCGGTGTAACTGGGCTGTAGCAACAAATCCATGTGCGCGACGGTCTTCCGGAATTTCGGCCACGATTGCCAGCCATTCAAGATCAAACTTACGCTCGGCAGGCCGGTGAGCATCTCTTTTACCGCCGCGAGAACGCCTTCTCCGCCTCCTTCCGTCCGTCCGCCTGACAGCCAAAGTTCCAGCGGAACGTGAAGGCTTTTCGCGATTTCGAGAGCTGCCCCCGCCGCGCTCATCAGATTTTTCAAGGGCCGTGTGGCGCCAAATACTCCGATGCGCAGCGTACCCCCGGTAAACTGCCGCCCACCGTGAACAGAATGTTCGTCCAGGTAATAAAGATTTGGAAGATACGTGCAAGGCGCTCCGAATGCCGCCTCTACCCATCCGCAGAATCGCTTGCTATTCCCCGCGAGATGAACGTTCGTAGTGCCGAGTTCCAGCTCCATAATCTCGCGCACCAGCTTCACCCCGTTCCGATCGGCCTGCAGAAACCCAACGTTCGAGTGGCACGTCACCGCAAACTGCGTCTCCGGGAAATCGTTTGAGAGGCCCTGCATCTCGGCGGTGGGAATCCACGGAGCGGAAATGATGACGTGCTGCCGGGGTGCATCCTCCAGCAGTTTCCGCAAATCGGTTGCGCTTATTACCGGCCAAACGTCGGTTTGAATCCCCGCGCGGCGTAGCACTTTAGCGGTGTTGACAGCCGCGACGCCCAAGCCGATGTGGCTGATGTTCCGGTTTGCGGCGAAATTCTTATAAGCAAGGACGACACTCATTCCCAGGCCTCTCCTGCGCGATTGCTGAGCTAATCGGCAATCCCAGAATTCACGAAGGAATGTGCGCCGAAGAAAAATTTCCATCGCAAATTCGTGATCTGGTTGGAGAAACAATTTCTTAGAAGGCCGTGATCGAGTTGCAAAGCTGGCGCAGAACACCTCACGCCAGTCGGAGCAAACTCAGCGCTATCCCGCTCTGTGAAGAGCCTTGCCGGCCTATTCTCCGCGCATTCTGCAAGTGGGTCACAAAAAACGCAAAAACTCGATTTGCCTGTCCCTCAGCAGCTTGCGGCTGTATTCCGGCTCGTCGCCGCTCGAGCGGCGATATTCCTCCATCAGTGCAAGCGTCGCGAATAAATGGCGGCGCGAGGAGATCCTGATGAGAAGAGTCGTTTCCCTGATCGCCGGCGTCGTATTCGCCGCCGCGTTGTCTCTGGGCCAGGCCACTTTCGATGTGACAGGCACGCCCATCCCGCCGGAGCTATTGAAGCAGAACTATGGCAGCGTCCCCAAAGGCATAAGCGCCTACGACCTGAGCATCTGCAACATCACAGACGCTAAGCAATCCATCGTGAGCAGCAAAATCTTCCAAGCCCTCTCGGAATCGAACGCCGCCTTGCAGCCGGTGGGCCGCCAGATCATGCTCGCAGCCATTTTGCGCAACCAGAACCACAGCGCCGCCAACGTCTTGAACGTTGCTCTCACCTCCATTACGGGAGTTCTTTCCATACTGGGTACTTCGAAGTACAAACTACCCGCCGGCCTCGTGATGGGCGCCGCCTTGAGTTCCCTGTCGGGCCAGCAACTCATTAGCAATCTCAAACCGATCCTTTCCGCCGATCAACTGGAAAAGTTCGAAAGTCAGGTTCTCGAGCCGGCTCTCGTGCTCGATGGTGGATCGTGCGTGGAACGAACTGTTTTCACGACCAACGCCAATGCAGCCGCCAAAACGAAAGCCCAGCCGCTCAACTTCCACGTCCGGAACTGAGCCCCGTGGGAGCGAGCGATGCAACGGCTTGCCAACGCCCCCAGCCCGTGACACAGTAACTGTTTGTACAGATATTCTCGACGCTTGCCGTGGAATCTTCCGGCAAACTGTCTCGCCCGGGCCATCGAAGCGAAACGCGCGGCGGGGGCAGCGCTGATTGATCTGACAATCTCGAATCCCACCGCAGCGCTCTCGGTCTACCCGCACGAGGCGATCCGCCACGCGCACGCAGAAATCGAAGAGTTCACGTATGCGCCGGACCCCTTGGGCCAGGAGCGCGCCAGAATCGCCATATGCGAATCGTACGCGCAGCGCGGTATCGCCGTCTCGCCGGATCAGCTCGTATTGGCCGCAAGCACCAGCGAAGCGTATGGTCTCTTGTTCAAGTTATTCTGCGATGCCGGCGAGGAGGTCCTCGCGCCCGTTCCCTCCTATCCGCTCTTTGAATATTTGGCCGCGCTTGAATCGGTTCGTATCGTGCCATATCGCCTTCGGTACGACGGGGCCTGGTTCCCGGATTTCGCCGACTTGCGGCAGCGGATCTCCAGCGCTGCCCGGGCCATCGTCATTGTGAATCCCAACAACCCGACCGGATCGTTCTTGAAGCGGCACGAACTCGAGTTGTTGATCGAAGTAGCCCGCCAATCGAACCTGCCTGTCATTTCAGACGAAGTGTTTATGGACTATCCGCTCGGAATCGGGCACGCGCGCGTCCAGACCCTCATTGGAGCCGATTCTTTTCTGAGCTTTTCTCTGAACGGCCTCTCCAAAATGGCGGGCATGCCTCAAATGAAATTGGGTTGGATTGTGATTAACGGCCCGCGCGAGGATCGCGAAACAGCGCGGCAGCGCCTCGAACTGATTTCCGATACTTACCTGTCGGTGGGCATACCGGTGCAGAACGCGCTGCCTCGATTGCTATCGATAGGAGAGGAGATAGCGGCCCAGCTTGCCGGCCGGATGCAACGCAATCTGGAATCGCTGCGGCAAATCCTGAAAAATAGCGCCGCTCATCCGCTCCACGCCGAAGGAGGGTGGTCCGCCATCGTTCAGCTTCCGAACAGACTGTCCGAGGAGGAATGGATCGGGCGCCTGCTTGAAGAGCAGAATGTCATCGTGCAGCCGGGATTCTTCTTCGATATGGATATGCAACCGTGCGTCGTGATCAGTTTGATAGCCCCTCCTGCCCAGTTCGACGAGGGTGTTCGCCGGTTTCGGCTGCTCGCCGATGGGAGCTTTAAATCATGATCGGAGCACCTGCTTCCCGATTTGTGCACCCTGTGTTCTTTATCGCCGCGTACGCAGCTCTCTTGCTCGCTGCCATTCTCACCATTCCGTTACGCGTTCCGGAGATCCTGCAGATGGCCGGCAGCGTTCATTTTTCGATCCGCGGCTTCACGGCTTGGACCGTGACTTCTCCGGATATCGCACCCCTTCATTATTTTCTCCAGCTTCCGTTTCTTCTGGTATTGGGTCATTCTCGCTTGGCGGCACGCCTGTTGACCTACTTCTTCGCGCTGGGGGCCTGCTCTCTGTTCTTGGAGATCGTTCGAGACCTCCGGGCACAGTTCCCGTACTTTGCATTGTTGTTATTCATGCTCCTTCCCGCCCATCTTCTGTCGGCGACCGAAGCGCGGCCTCATGAGCAGGCGCTGTTTCTCTTGCTTGTTGCGACTCTGTTCTACTTCCGTCTGATCGCGCAGCCCTCTGTCAGGCTGGCGCTGTTATATGGCGGCAGCCTCCTGTTGTGCCTCTTTACAGATGCCGATTCGTACTTACCGGCTATCGGTTATCTCTTATTCCTGTTTCGATTTGTCAGCCGGCCGCAAGAACGCCGTGCGCTGTGGTTCGCATTGCCGGCCACCGCCGCTCCCTGGCTATTGTTTCTCCCTTATTATCTGTGGGCGCATCCGCAAGTGAATCCCGATTGGCCCTTGAGTTCGCCTGCGGTCACCGAAGGCACCTTCACATATCTACAAGCTCTCCGCGGCTTCCCCGCGCCGGATTGGATCGCCTATGTAACCTTCCCGCTAATCGCTGCGGTTATACTCGCAAGCCTTGCCGCTACCTGGAACTCCGGACCTCGTATCCCGCGCTAGAAGCGTGCGGTCGTTTTGTCTGTTCGGCGGTCTGGTGAGTACGATGCTCGGCGCACTGGCGATCAACGCCTGGACCGGTCAACTCCCTTCATCGAGTCAAATACTGGCCGCCGCTCCGGCCGTGGCAATTCTTTTTTCCGCCGGGATCGAATGGGCCTTTGGCAAACCCTCGCTTCGGGTGCTCGGCGCAAGTCTGGCAGTTTTGGTCGTTGTTTTCTGTGCAACCGAGGACGGCTACTTACTCGCCAGCCGTACGGAAAACGTGGAGCGTGAAACGGCGGCTCTTTCGTCGGAGCTGACGCCGGGCTCCTGCGTTGTTTTTGTTTCGCAAGGCTTCTCGAAAATCATGTTTCTCGTGTTCAATCCTGGCCTCGATAAGTGGGAATGTAGTGAGTTCTTCCACCGCCGCATCCTTCTCGCGGTCCATCCTTATGTGGCGCTCGCCGTACGGGAGGAGGCGGAATCGTATTTTCGCGGCCTGAATTTCGTGGAGCTGAAGCGAATGAGATTCGGATCCGGCGAAATCGTTGCCATGGGGCAGCCGCGGTGATCGGCAAACCCCCACGCGGATCCGCTATTCGATGCTGAAGGCAGTTTTCAACTCATGGCCGCTGTTTCCAACAAGATCGTGAACCGTCAGCACAATAACATATTCCCCGCGCGTACTGTCCTTCGACGTCGTGAGATCGAGCACCCCAGGAAGGTAGCGCGCAGGATAAAACGTCTTCTCCTGCAGCTCGGCGGCATGGGGTTGATCGATGTACACTTTTCCGTCTGGTCGAAGTACCTTCACGCCGTATGACACGTGATATTCGTTTTGCGGGCCGACCTGGAACCCCACCATGTTGAACCGCGCACGTACCGTGTCGCCGGGGCTGTATGCAGGTACTTCTAATGGCTCCCGATCGTTCTCTCGTCGATAAAACTGGAAGTTCTCCACCTTGATTGTGTTCGATGGCTGAACGTTCACTCCTCCGATTTGAAACGGAAAATCTTTCGAGGCTTCAGTGTTCGCCACCAGATCCTTCACCCCGACGTGAATCCGGAATGTCCCGGCGGCCACGAAGGACGGCATCAGGAACGATTCCCGTAGCTTGGGCATCCAGTTCTTGTCTTCCGGATTCAGTTCCGAATCGAGCGCACCTGTCCTGGGCGGCGCGAGAGCCACGCCAGCGGAATCCTCCGGGGTGACCTCATAGCGTAAGGAGATCTTCCGAACTTCGCCGCGGTTTTGAGTGTTTACGGCGAAGCCGCCGATTTGGAAAGTGAAGTATAGATAGTCGCCCGGAAAAAAACGGAAATCGGCCGGCACAAAAGGCGCATCTTCTGCCTGCTCCACGCCACCGTTGACAATGGCCAGAGAAGACGATGCTCCGGGGCAGAAACTCGCCAAGCCGCCCAGACAGGCGAGAAGGGCCACTGAGGCATTGACGAAACGGAGATGAGCGCAAATCGAGATAACACCCGAAGATTAGCAATTCGACAAGCAATCGATAACATGAGTGGAGGTCAGCGTGCATCTGAACGGCGGCGCTTCACCCGCGCCCATCAGTCGTTACATTGAGTTCACTCGCGAGCAGTGGAAAGCGTTGCGGGCTAACACGCCGCTGTTGCTGAACGAGCAGGAACTGGCCTCCCTTCGTGGCATCAACGAACAGGTGTCGCTTCGCGAAGTGGAAGAAATCTACGTTCCATTGTCGCGCTTGTTGAACCTGCACGTGGCCGCCGTTCAGCACCTGTATGAGGCTCGCCGCAAATTCATGGGTGCCCCCGCGCCGAAAAAAGTTCCCTATATCATCGGCATCGCGGGAAGCGTCGCGGTAGGAAAGAGCACCTTCTCGCGCGTCCTCCGGGCCTCGCTCGCCAGATGGCCCGATCATCCCCGCGTCGATCTCATCACGACCGACGGGTTCCTGTATCCCAACCACACTCTCGAGCAGCGAGGGCTCATGCGCCGCAAGGGTTTCCCCGAAAGCTACGACCAGCGCCGGCTCCTTCACTTTCTGGCGGACATCAAAGCGGGTCTGCCTGCTGTCTCCGCGCCCGTCTATTCCCATCTGCACTACGACATCGTTCCGGGCGCTGTGCAGGAAGTGAGGCAGCCCGATATCGTCATTCTCGAAGGCTTGAATGTGCTGCAGTCGCCCGACGGACACCGCGGCAGCTCAAAAGTATTCGTGTCCGATTTCTTCGATTTCTCCATCTACCTTGATGCCAACCCGCGCACCGTCGAGCGCTGGTATGTGTCCCGCTTCCTGCGCCTTCGCGAAACGGTGTTCCGTAATCCGGCTTCCTACTTTCACAAGTATGCGAGTCTGAGCGAAGAGGAAGCCATCGATACCGCGCGCCAGATCTGGAGAGAAATCAATCTCACAAATTTAGTGGAAAATATCGGGCCAACACGCGAGCGCGCTCACCTCATTCTGGAAAAAGGTGAGGATCATTTTGTGGAAAACGTGTGGCTGCGCCGCGTGTAAATGAGAAATGAGTTGGTGGACCTGGAGAGATTCGAACTCTCGACCTCTTCCATGCCATGGAAGCGCGCTCCCAACTGCGCCACAGGCCCCAAGCGTGATTACGTTTACGAGAATATCATACGTATAAGTACCATGACTCTGCTCCGCGAACGCCGCAAAAAGTACTCGAAGTTTTTTTTGAAAGTCTATTGACTCTGGCTGCGATCGGGATCAAAATCAAACGGTTGGAATGGTACCTCCCGGTATCACTGGTTGGGTGTCCGGAAGCTATCGCATCCCATGAACACAGTGCTCTCAAATTTTTCTGTTCGGCGGCCTGATGCCGCTATTGAACACGGCGATTTGCCGTGCGATCAATCTGCAGATGCCACTTCTGCAGCCTTACAGGATCTAGCGCACGATCTTCGACAGCCGTTGGGCGTCATTGACACGCTGGCCTATTATCTGGAGCTGACCGCCTCGGACGAACGCGCCTGCGTTCATCTGCAGCGCATTCGCGCCATGGTTGCGCAAGCGAATGGAATTCTGGAGCGCACAGCCGCTCACATCGAAGAATTAGCTCTCAGCGCCTGTTCTTTCTGAAACCTTATTCGGCGAAGTTGCTTTTTGACTCGAGAGCGGTAAGTTTGCTCTTTAGCTCCGCGAACTGTTTCCGCAGCTCGGGCAATTTCGCGATATGCGCAAGGCCTTTCAGGTGTTGCCGTAGCGGACGTGCCGGTATTCCCCACACGGGCTCGCCGGCACGAACCGTTTGCGAGGTTAGCACTCCTGCTTTTCCGCCCACGATCGCGCCCGGTTCGATGTTGGCCTTTTCGCCGACGCCGACCTGTCCTCCGATAACCGCATAGTCGCCGACCACCGCGCTTCCCGAGAATCCCGTCTGGGCGGCAATCACAACGTGCCGCCCGACCGAGCAGTTGTGAGCGATGTGGACCAGATTGTCCAGTTTAGTGCCCTCACCGATTCGTGTTACGCCGAGCGCCGCACGATCGATGCAACAGTTCGCCCCGATTTCTACATCGTCCTCGATTTCGACCGTACCGACTTGCGGAAACTTTTCGTAGCGGTCGCCGGTTCGGCTGAAACCAAACCCGTCGGCTCCGATGACCGAACCGGAATGCACAACCACGCGCGCTCCAACGCGGCTCTCGCCGTAGATCGTAACGTTCGCATGGAGAGTGGTGTTCTCGCCGATGCGCACGCGGTCTCCGATCGCGCAGCCGTTTCCGATGCAGCACCCGGCGCCAATCATAGTTTCCTCTCCAATGGTGGCGTATGCGCCGACAAAACAGTCTTCGCCCATCTTCGCGCTGCGCGCTATGACTGCTGTCGAATGAATGGAGGGAACCGGCTTGCGCTTAGGATAAAGCGCGCCCAGAACTTGCGTGAATGCGGCGCGGGGATCCGGCAAACGGATGATGGCCCAAGGTCCCCGGCGGTCGAACGATTCAGGCACCAGCAAGCAGCCCGCGCGGGAGGCGCCCGCCGCGTGCATTGTCTTTCGGTTCGAGACAAATGACAGATCTCGGGGCGTCGCGCTTTCGAGGTTGTTTGCACCCGCAATCAGGCGATGCGAATCGCCTTCGAATGAAGCGCCGCATATCTCAGCGATCTGGGCAACGGTAAGGGCCGGCATCCCTCATACTTAGCATTGATGGCCGTTGATCCATCGGGCTATGTCGCTCCCAGCGCCCGCGTTCACCCAACTGCGGAAATAGGTCCGGGATGTCGTATCGGCGAGTACTGCATTGTGGAAGCGGATGTCATTCTGGGAGCGCGTTGCATGCTGGAGCCATACGTTTATGTGAAGCGTTGGACCACGATGGGCGACGATAACGAAATTTCCGCAGGCACGGTATTGGGAACGGATCCTCTCGACAAAGCATTCACGGGCGAGCGGAGCTATCTGATCCTCGGCAATGGAAACAAGATCCGCGAGCACTACACAATTTCCCGCGGCACAAAACCGGAATCGGAGACGCGCATCGGCGACAGCAACTACATAATGACGTCCGGCCACATCGCGCATAACTGCATATTGGGCGACAGGATTGTAGTGGCCAGTTGCGCGCTGATCGCGGGCTATGTCGAAATCGAAAGCGATGCCTTCATCTCAGGCGGCGTTGTGGTCCACCAGTACACGAGGATCGGTCGCCTCGCGATGATTGGCGGAAACACGCGCGTGAATAGCGATGTGCCGCCGTATTTTCTGTATTCGGATTTCAATGTGGCCCCCAAAGGCGTAAATCTGGTGGGCCTAAAGCGCGCCGGTTTTTCCGCGGAAGAGATCCGGGTCCTCAAAGCCGCCTACCGGCTGCTCTACCGAGCGGGATTGAAGCAGGAAGAGGCGCTGCGCCGCATCGAAATAGACTTGTCCTCGGAACACGCGAGTCATCTTGTGAGCTTCATCCGGGCAAGCAAGCGCGGGATATGCCGGGAGACCGGACGCGCGGCGAAGGCAGAATAGCGGGATTTACTCGGCGCGGGAGCGCGCCATTTGAACGTGACTCAAAGAGTTCGCATACTGCGAGATACCCTTGAAGAGAGCCTCAGCCAGTTTCTGGCGCTGATCGTTGTGCTCGAACAATCGCTCGTCGTGAGGATTCGAGACGAAGCCGATTTCCGCGAGGATCGACGGCATAGTAGCGCCGATCAGAACAACAAAGGGAGCCTGCCGTACGCCGCGATCCCGCGATCGGCCGTTCATTCGTACGGAAGTAGCCCACATCGAGGCTTGGACACGCTGGGCAAATTCGCGAGATTCCTCTAGCTTGGTCTGCAAAACGGCCCGGTGAAGCAGGTCATTCAAATCGGAAATCGAACTAGTCGAGGTGGCATTCTCGCGCGTCGCGAGATCCAGCACGGTTTTGTCGGCGGTCAGGTTGAAGAAATAGGTTTCCACTCCGGTCGCGCTCGGCTCCGGGGACGAATTGGCGTGAATCGAAATGAACAGATCCGCCTTCTCGGCGTTCGCGATCCGGGTGCGTTCCTCGAGCGGGATGAATGTGTCGTCCGAGCGGGTATAGACCACCTCGGCGCCGAGCTGCCGCGAGATCAGCTTGCCGAGCCGCAGAGCCACATCCAGGGCCAGATCTTTCTCCATCAATCCATGCGGCCCGATGGTTCCGGTATCATGGCCGCCGTGTCCGGCGTCGATGACTACCTTGCCCAACTTCAAACCGAAAACGCGGACTAGCGAGCGATCTCCGGAACTATCTTTCTTAGCCGGAGCAGCCGCTCCGATCAATCGATTGGCCGTCAAGGGGCGCAACTCGGCGGCCGTCAGCTTTGAAGTGGGTTCGGGGCTATCCGCGATTTTGTGAATAGCCGCGACGGACTCGGGAATCGCGCAAGTGCTTTGTGTCGCGCTCGAAGCGTCGGACGCACAGGCTTCTCCCGTCAAGGGCGGCGGCTTTACCGCGTACGAAGGAGCGGAAGAGCTGGAAGGGAGCGGGGAAAATTGCGGCGTATTCGTTTGACCCGCGTTGGAGACCTGTTCTGAATAGACGTTCACCTGTTGAGAGGCGGTGACACTGTGCGTAATCGAGAGTGCTGGAAGACCGGCGCCTTTGGGCCGGATCTCGACCATCAAACGATCAGGGTTCACCAACTGCGAAGAGGCGACCTCCACCGGTCCTTCGAGATCGAATACAATACGAGTCTTGCCGGGGCTGACCTCAGCGACTCGAATTTCCTTCACGCGATGATCGCCGACCTGAATGGTTTGAATCCCGTGATGCGCGACCGCAGGAGGCAGCAATCCGCTCAGGTCAAAGTAAATCCGGGCGGGGTTTTCAACCTGGTCGGTTGTCAGCTTGTAGCGGCCCTGGGTCTGAATCGCGATACGGGTAACGTCGCCGAATGACCAGAAGCGGATAGCTTCTACACGGGGCGGTTGGGGTGTCTGGCTCTGCGCCGCGGCGAGCGATAGCAGCGCAAGGACAGGAACCACCCTACAGAGAGACATAACAAGAAAGACGAAGTTTGTTTTGTTAGCATTATAGCCGGAAAAGGCGCGTCCGGGTGCTACTATTTGGGCATGCGGGCGGCCGGATTTGTGCTTGTGGGCGGGCTCAGCCGGCGAATGGGCCGCGACAAGGCGCTGTTGCCGCTGGAAAGCCGCTTTCTGGTGGAGGAAATAGCGCATAAAACTTCCGCCGCAACCGGCACTGTGGCGCTCGTGGGTAGACCCCAGGATTACCAGGACCTTGGAATGGATTGCATTCCCGATCTGCGGCCCGGGCTGGGGCCGCTGGGCGGTATCGAGGCGGCGCTCGACAGCCGAAGGGGCGAGTTCAATGTCATCGTGGCCTGCGATATGCCCGGAATCGACACGGGAACGCTGACTGCCCTGCTGGACAGAGCTAAAGAGACGGGGGCGCCGTGTACCGTAGCCCGGGATGAAGGCGGCTTCATTCATCCTCTTTGCGCCGTGTACCGCAGCGGCTGTTTGCCCTTGGTCCGGGCGGCTCTGGATTCGGGCCGCCTGAAGCTTCTGGACACGATCGAGAGGCTGGAACCATACATTCTTGATATCGGCGGAACGGTCTGGAACATCAATACTCCTCAGGATTGGACGGCGTGGCAGGAGCATCGGTCAGCCTAGGCGATGCCAACCGAGGGATACCCCCACTACATTGAATTTCGAAACGTCGATAAGGCGTTCGATCACCCTGTTTTGAAAAACGTGAGTCTCCACGTCGACTCAGGGCAGACGCTGGCGATCATCGGCCGCAGCGGAGTCGGAAAATCGGTGACGCTCAGCCAGATCATGGGTTTTCTCAGGCCCGATGCGGGCAGAGTGATCGTGGCGCATACCGATATTACGGATTTGCCCGAGGCGGAATTGAGGCGCATCCGCAAGAAAGTCACCATGGTATTTCAGTCCGGCGCGCTGTTCGATTCGCTCACCGTCGGCGAGAATATTCTTTTTTCGCTGGAATTGCGCGAGGATTACAACGAGCAGAACAAAGAAGATGTCGTAAAGGGCTTGCTCGACATGGTGGATTTATCGCATGTGAGGGACCTTTATCCGTCGGACCTGTCGACCGGCTATAAGCGCGCCGTGGCCATTGCCCGCGCTTTAGCGGCGCAGCCGGAATGCATCCTTTACGACGAACCCACCACGATGGTCGATCCCATCATGTCTGACGATTTGGGCAACCTGATGCTGCGGCTGAAGAGCCAATTGGGGCTGACAGGCGTTGTGGTGACGCATGACCTGGACTTGATGCGGAAAGTCGCCGATTCGGTGGTTTTTCTATACCGGACGGAAGCCATCTACTTCGGGCCTGTATCGGAGTTGGAGAAGTGCCGGCATCCGCATGTGCGTCAATTTCTCGCCATGGACAACGTAGAAGTTGCCGGAAAGATCGAGGAAACGTAGTGGAGACTAGCTACTTCCGAACAAGCGCTCCCGCAACGACTTCCATTCGCGCCGCAGCCAACCTTCCCTGGCGGATGGCGGAGAGATGCGGTCAGCATCGAGCGCGCTCGGTTTTTTGGCCTGCACAGGTTCGCCCGGATGATAGTCTGCGGTGCCGGTCAGGTGGACCCGGGTTCCGTCGAAGAGATAGCTGCGCCGGCGATACTTACCGTCGTCGTCCTTGGTGATCAGACTGAAAGTGCGGCCGAAAGCATCCGCGCCGGGCGGATCGACCTGAACCGGAAAGTAACCTTCCACGTCGCGCTGGCGATAGGAAGTTTCATAGCGATGGCGGCGCCGGTTCCAGAGGAAGACTCGCCAGGCATCATAATCAAACGGCTCGACGCGCGAGGAAGTGGTCCACAACCAATTGTGCTTGGTCCCTTTCACGTCGTCCGGAACCGCTCCCAGATCGAAATACGAGCTGATCCGCTTTCCCTCGGCATACTGAGCCACTTCGTCGGGAATGGACATAACAAGGTTGCGCGAAAGAACCCATCCGCACTGGTTATCTTTGGTTCGAACCAGGCTCCAGTCCTCCAGGATGACGGGCTTCTTGAGCTCGGCCGCCTTTTTTTCGGCGGCTTCTTTGTCCTTGTCCGCCTTGACATCGGCGGTGCTTTCGGCTCCATCGATCCGCTCCGCCGAGAGGTCCTGCCAATTGTCGGGAGGTTTGGGCGGCAGAGGGCGCACAGGCAGATGGGAACTGCCCTTGGACTGCCGTTCCTTTCGGCGACGGGTTGAAGCGGGTTGTGGACGGCTGGATAAGAAGCTCGGAATGCGCGGCGGTCCAGCGACCTTCGGCTCGACGCGATGAGCCAGGACGCTTACCGAACCGCCCTCCGGAATCCTGGTGAAAGGCGGGCGAGTCGCGGCTCGGGTCAAGGTGAACGTTGAGCGCCTCAAACACGGACGCAGAACCCTGGGAAGGGAGAAGCAGAGCGCGACGGGCATCGCGCCGGATCTGATCCATCTGTTGTGGGCTGAGGAGTTGAAGGGAATCCACCCATCCCTCCTCTCCGTTGCGCGCACGAACCTTCACGAAGCGCCGCCGGACGTCAATGATGCTGACGCGGTCGCCATGTTTCAGCACCGTGGCGCTGCTGTTCTTTTGATTCAGCTCGCGCCTCAGGTTAAGCGAGGCGGGAGCTACATAGGCTTCCCCAAGTACCCCGGTGGCATCTTTGCCGCAACCCGATAATGCCAGCAACAACGCTACGGCGAGCGCGCCGCCGGCAACTAAGCGCCGCGAATAGCGATACATGTTGCGGAGGTCAGACAGTAGTCTAGCGCTTGCGTGGTGAATTTATCCATCGATTATCTATCGGATTAGCCTTCCTCTTCCATCGGGGGATGCGGCTGTGCGCGCAAGTAACTGCAAATGCACGTCCCGATAAGCGGCGCAACAAATGCTTTATGATCGGTGTCGCTCAAAACCTAAACCGTCAGAGAGACCGGAAGTCCAAACAGATTTCTGAAAATCACCCAGGAGGCTTATATGAAACGCCAATTCACAACCATTATCCTGACCGCCGGACTCTCCTTACTAGGAAGCCTCACGATCAGCGCTCAGGATCAACTCGAAGTCGCTAGCATTCCTTTCGCTTTTCACGCTAACCAGACCGTGATGCCGGCAGGGAAGTATCTCGTCGAGCAGAGAAATGCGGGCGGACTGTTTCAGTTGCGCAGTGAGCATGGGAAGTCCATATTCTTATCTGCGCCAGTGCAAAAGAGGACCGACCCGGCCCGTCCGCGTCTGACGTTCTCGCGTTACGGAAGTGAATATCTTCTGTCTCAGATCAGCATGGCCGGCAACGATGTCGGATACAACGTATCGAGCTCTGCGCTTGATAAGGAGCTGTCGCGAAAAATCGGCATGGCGGCGATGATTTCTGTTCCTCTCAGAGCACGCTAATCACGCTCTATCTTGCAAGCAGCTTGATAAACCGGTGATCTTCACAGATCGCCGGTTTTTATTTGGGTGCCATGGTTGGCTAATTCGGCAACTCGTGGCACGAGGCGCAATCGAGTGTGGCCTTCTTGGCCTGGTGGCAGTTCACACATGAACTCATGGTTGTCGGCACTTCTCGAAATAAAACATCGCGTTCGACGACCGGTCCATGACATTCCTGGCAGGTGTTGCCTTTGTCCGTATGAACGCGGTGGCTGAACTTGACGAACGACGGCAACTCATAGACAGGCGCCCAGGGAATGGGCTTGCCGCTCTTCGCGTAATCAGCCAGCCTCTTAATTTCGGCGCTGTCGGCCTTAATTGTCGAGTGACAGTTCATGCACGTCGATGCGGCTGCAATGGTCATCATATCGCCCGGGTCTGGATTCGGGTGGCACATCTTGCACGCCATCTTCATCGTTCCTGCGTGTACCTTATGACTGAAGGCGATGGGCTGTTTGGGCGCGTCGGCGCTGGTGGTCGCCGAACCCTGCGCATCCTGTGCGGCCGCGAATCCGTTTCCCGCCTGGCCCGTTAACAAGGCCGCGAACAAGCAGACGCAAAGGCCGGCGGCCCGGATCATATATTGTGCTGCTGTAATTGATCAGCCAGGTACTCGGAAGCACGCATGGACAACGACAGAATCGTCATGGTTGGATTTTGCCAGCCTGACGTAACAAAGCTTGCGCCATCCACAACGAATAAGTTCTTGACATCGTGGCTCTGGCACCACTTATTCAGCACGCTCTTTTTCGGATCGTTACCCATGCGGCAGGTGCCCACTTCATGGATGCTGTAGCCGGGAGGATTTACCTCGTCCGTCTTGGCAATGATTTCCCAGCCTGCTTCCTTGAAAAGCTCCTCGATGGTATCCGCCGCATCGCGCCGCATATTGCGTTCATTGTCTGTATCGCGCGCCTCGATGTGCAGCACCGGAATTCCGTATGCGTCCTTCACGTTCTTATCGATCCGGACGTGATTCTCATAGCGCGGCACGCGCTCGCCGAAGATTCCGCCCGATACGCACGATCCCTCATAGCTATCGAGTTTCTGCTGCAGCTCCTCCCCGTACAGAGGGAAGAAGTTGGGGCTGGCGCCGCCGCCGCTGTTGATACTCACGCAATAGCCTTTGATGAAGTCACGTTTGTCGGCTTTGGTCAGGTTGCGGAACCTGGGAATGAAGGCATTCCCTCCCATTAAACCGGCCTTCGCCTTGCCGTCGCGCGCTTCAGGCACGGAGGCCACGACGGAGACGCCGTACATCTGATCGACCAGATAGTGGCCCATCACGCCGCTCGAGTTGCCGATGTTGGAATTGAGCAGTAACCTCGTGCTTTCGAGCGTGCCCGCGGCCAATACGATGACTTTGGCCTTGACGTGCATCTCACGCAACGAGTGGCGATCGATGAAATGGGCGCCGTTCACCAGACCGGTGTTCTTGTCGACGGAGATCTCGCGCACGATCGCGTTCTCGACGATATCCAGCTTCCCGGTAGCCAGCGCATCCGGCAACAGGAGATTGAGAGAACTGGCGAGGCCGTCTCGACCTTGAGAAACGCGCCATTTGGAGACGCCGATGCCGCGCTTATTCGCCACCTCGGTGAACTTCTTGATGGTCTCCGTGTCGGGCGGGTAATTGGCTTCGACGAAGTTACCGTCGGGAAACTGAGGCCAACCTTCTTTACGCCCCGAGACACGAAAGATCTCCTCGACGCGGGAGTAAAAGGGCGCCATGTCGGCCAGCCGGACCGGCCAGCTATCGCCGGTTCCGTCGATTTCGGCGGCGTTGAATTCGAGGTCGCTCAAGCGGAAGGATTGCCGTGCCCAAAACAGCGAGCGCCCGCCCAGCAGTCGAACGCGCACCCAGTTATAAGGCGCGTCCTTGGGATGCGTGTACGGAACTTCCTTCTCATCCACCCACTGGTTGGCGTTAAACTCATTCGCCTGGAAGACATGCGGCAGGCGTCCCGGCTGATTGAAGCCGCGATACGGCAATTCGTATGAGTGCTTCAGCGTACGGTCTTTCTGATAATCCGCCTCGGGACCCGCGTTGAGCATCAGGCAGGAGATGCCTTTCTCGGTGAGCCTATTGGCCGCCATGCCACCCGAATGTCCGGATCCAACGATGAGAACGTCGTACTCTTTGATAGCCATGTGCAATCAATCCCTGACCACCGGGTCGATAGGTTTCCAGTAATAACCGACAGTCCGGCCGAACCCGCGTCCACGCTGCCGGCTGCCTGTGTCCGCTTCAGCCCATTCGCGCGAGTTCATGGTGGCGGTCCGCAGGTCCTCGTGCACTTGCGAAATAAAATTCTTCAGGGGATCGGCCGGGAGGTCCTGCGGCCACGGTCTCGCCACCAATAAGGGCCGGAGGATCGCGTCCGCTTCTTTTGCATCCAGTTCGGCCAGCGGCTTCTGATACCGCTTCTTGGCGTCGCCATTGAGGCTGTCCAGGCCATGGCAGTAAAGCTGCTGCCTGTCCGCCGGCGAAACACTTATCAGGAAATCCAGAAATTCGGGCGCATTTGCGTCGCGCGCCCCGGGATGGCCTTTTAAAGGCGGCACGAGTATATCGGCGAGTTTCTGCAAAGCGGCAAATTGATCGGGCGTGAAGTAGCGCTGATCGGTCTCGGAAACTATGTCGGATTGCACGACCGCCAGCCTGGGAGCGCCCTGCGGCTGCTGCGGAACCTGGCGCGCCGGGGTATTCGGCTGTGGAGGCGGCTGCTGCTGCGGCTTGGTCGTTTCCTGCGCTGCCGTTGCGAGAGCAGGAAGGACCGGGGCGGTCAAGAGTTTCTGAACGAATCTCCGGCGTCTCATAGCATTCGTTCAGCAATTATTTCATAGCATCAGCCACGCGAATGAAAGCTCACCGTCAAGGAAAGGGCCGCGGCCGCCGATGCGATTCAGCGCTTGCAGAGCTGGGGATACTGCTTCTTCAACGCGGCGAGCTTCGGAAGATCGTTGTACACGATGTACGGCTGGTCGCGATGATGGTCGAGATAGTGTTGATGGTACGCTTCGGCGGCATAGAAGCCGTTCAATGGCACTACCTGCGTCACGATCTTGTGTGAAAAAACCTTTGCATCCTCAAGCTGGCGGATGTAGGCCTCGGCCACTTTCTTTTGCTCATCGTCCATGTAGAAGATGGCGGAGCGGTATTGCGTTCCCGTATCAGGACCTTGACGATTCAGCTCCGTGGGATTATGAGCCACCGAGAAATAGACCTTCAATATCTGGCCGAAAGTGATTTGCGACGGGTCATAGGTGATGCGCACGGATTCGGCGTGTCCGGTGGTTCCGGTGCTGACAGTTTCATAGTCCGCGGTTGACTTGGAGCCTCCGGCAAATCCTGAGACCACATTTGTGACGCCCTTCAAGTGCTCGAAGACCGCCTCCATTCCCCAGAAGCAACCGCCGGCGAGGACTGCCTGAGGCTGCTCACGAGCGGAGCTGGCGGGGACATCGATCGCCGGATCGGGAAACGGCGTTTTGGAGGTCCCCGCCGCGAGAAGCCCGCAACCAATGAAGAGAGTCGAAAACAGAAAAGGAGTCGGTCTAAGCATTCGAGATACCTGCCTTACTAGATTAGTTGGGGTCCACCATGGGCTCGGGTTATTTCCATTCCGGATTTTTTCCGATACTGACTAAGTTCGCCAGAATTCGATAAGCGCCCGGCACTCCGGAGGGCAACTGGCGATAGAGGGCGAACGCGTCGTAGACATAGAAGCCGCGGCCGTAGCGGGCCAGCAAGAGACCGCCCGATTGCGGATCCTGATCGGGATCGTGAGTTTCGACGAGCGGCTCGTAATGCGGATCCCATTTCTGCATGAAGCCGTGCCCGCGTTCTTCCTCCCAGCCGTGAAAATCCGCTTCCGTGATCTTGTTCGGCCAGGCGAACACAGGAGCATCGGGCTTCAAGAACTTCACATTTGAGTTCTCATCGACGACCTTCTGCGGATTCGAGCCGAGCGTAAACGGGTAGGGGCCGTAATCGCGATCGAAATTCTGCAAATTGTATTGCACGATAAGGACTCCGCCGTTCTTGACGTAAGCCAAAAGGCGATAATTCGCGGCTCTGACCTCGGGACGGACGGCGTAAGCCCGCGTACCCAGAATGATGGCGTCGAAACCGGATAAGTTGCCGGATTCGATGTCCGCACCGGAAAGAATCTGCACATGCAATCCCATTTGCTGCAATGCGTCGGGAATGTCGTCGCCAGTGCCGGGAAAAAAGCCGACATGGAGATCGGGAGCCATCTTGACATCGACGCCAACCGCCTTGTACGTTGCCGGCTGATAGTAGGGATAAGGGCGCAAGCCGGCGTAGCCGACCAGCCGGTATCCTTCTTCGTATGTTTTGCCCTTGTACTCGGCTACTACCTTGATCTCATAACTTTCGGGCTTGATGGAATGCGGCGAAACTTGGAATGTCAACGTTTCGTTTTCACCGTCACGGCCGATGGAGAAAGAATGTTCGGCGGGTGTAGATTGCCAGCCTTCGGGCAAGCGCAGCCGCAGCACTCCTTCCGCGGGCCCTTTCACGTTGCTGTGCAGATTACAGGAGAAATCGAATGAGTCTTTGCCGAGCGGAACGGCCCCCGCTTGCGGAGAGACCATCACCGAGATAGGCGGACCCATAAGCAGCGGATCTTCCTTGATCCCGATGCCTTCCAGGCGCTGATTGGCCTGCACGACTTTTTGCAGCGCCAGCTCGGTTCCACGGTAATCGACACGCGCGACGGCCGCGAGAGGGTAGGGAGCAAGCGAGAGATTGCGGTACCGTTCATCGGTCAAGTCATAGTAGGGCTGCTCGCGATTCGGACGGGCAAAGTATGGTTTGGTCAGTGCCGCATCGCCCGGAGCAGTGACGGCAAATCTCAGGCGGAGGTCCTTGCCCGGATCGAGCGACGGGGCGGGCGAGCTTTCCGGCCGAATCGTCCAGTTCTTTTCATCTGACGCGTCCACACTGATGCTCTCGACGTGGAGCGGCTCCGCGCCGGCGTTCATCAGATGGGCTTGCACCTTGAAGGATTGCCCGGGTATCGCGATCGTGAAGGTCTGCTGGGTTCCAGTGAAGCGCGCCAGAGGTCCGCTTGCTTCCCGGTCCGGCGCAACCGCCGCATCGAAGGACAGACCGAGTGCGAGCGTGAGAGCCTTTTCAAACTGCTGGGCTTTCATTTCGAGCTCGAAGGCGACGTCGCTCTTTCCCGGTTCAGCCAGGTTGCTCGAGCGAACGCGAGCCAGTAGAGAACGCGTGCCTTTGAGCCCATCGGACAAAATGGGCGCGATCGCTACTGGATCGGCTGGTCTATAACGATTCCAGGCATCATCGGCGCACCGTGAAATCTGCTCCAATCCTAGCGTTAGAAAGCCTGTGTCGCCGCCGGCAAGGCTGGCGATGCCCGAGAGCGAAACATCGATTCCGTCGTAGAACGATCGTTCGACCGCGGGCACGTTAACGCGCGAGCCATACCTGTGATAGGGGGCCGTTGACGGAGTTGGCTGTGGAATCGTTCCACCGCCGTTCTGGCTTTTCTGATAACCCCAGCCCTCACGTCCGGTTTGCAAGAAAGTCAGGCCCGCGGCAGGATTCAGAGAGCCTTCCTGATAGGTGACGCTCACGGGCGGTGTGTTCGGAATCCAGGTCTTGTTGACATAGTCGAAGAATTTTATCGGAACATACTTATCCGTCGCGTAATCGTAGATGGTGTTGTCCTTGGTTCGTTCAAAAAAAGGAACGCGGGCGTAGACCTTCAGGGGTTTCCAAGGCCTCAGGCCTTCGCGAATCTGTTCCGGAAAGCGATTGGGATCGCCGGCCGCGACAAAAGCCTCCTGCGCCATCTGTCCTGCTACCTGATGATTGCCGTGGCCGTCTGTCGGCGCGCCGATGAAGACGGAAGTAATCACCAGCGGCCGCGTCATGCGAACGACGCGGACAACATCGGAAAGGACGCGATCGTAACCCCACTGCTGGAGCGCTTCCTCGCGCGTCTTGGAAAATCCGTAATCAATGACGCGAGTCCAGTATTGATCGACCCCGTAGTAGCGGTCCGATTGCAGGAGTTCTTGGGTGCGGACCAGGCCGAGCGCGTCATAGAGATCCATCGACATTGCGTTTTGGCCGCCCTCGCCGCGATTCAATGTAAGAAGAGTGCCGCGAGCGCCGAGGCCACGCGTCTGATAGGCGAGCAATCCGCCATCTTCATCATCGGGATGCGCCGTGACCATCAGAATGCTTGCGCGTGTTCGAATAGCAGATAACCATCGCGCGAGGCCGGGCGCACCTCGATCGAGATCGATATTCATCGCGTCTGGACTAATATTTGCCGCCTCTTGCGGCGTTAGACGGTCGGAGCCGGCGACGAGGGAGACTGCAAAAGCGCCCGCGCAAGCCGAGGCAAACGCCGCCGCCACAATGAAATGGGTCTTGCTCCTATTGTTGATTGACATGTAGTCTATGGCAGAAGGGGTTCTCTATGTCAGTTTCTAATATCGCAGGCAACGGAGTCATCTTTGCGGTCCGGCGGCCATTACTGTTGCTGCTGGCCTTGGGGTTACTGGTGGCCCAATTGGCTTTTTGCCAGACCCAGGCCATTAACGGGAGCATTCGAGGCCGTGTTGTGGATCAGACGGGTTCCCCCATTGCGCAGGCGACCGTAACGATCGAAAACGCGCAAACAAATTTTTCACGGTCGCTCGAGACGCCGGAAGACGGCTATTACGTGTTTCCCAACCTGCCGCTCGGAACGTATTCCCTTAAAGTACAGAAGGCCGGATTTCAGACGGAGACGCACACAGGAATCGTTCTGGATGCCGGGACCGAAGCCGTGATTGAGGCGCAATTGAGAGTCGGCGCGACCAGTACCTCAATCGAGGTGAGCGGCGGTGCTCCGGTGGTGGAGCCCTCACGGACGAGCATCGGGCGCACGATCACTCATGACGAAGTAGACAACCTTCCACTGACTTCCCGAAATCCCTACAACTTTGTGCTCTTTCAGCCAGGCGTCAGCGGACATCCTAACGCTGAATTAGGCATTCCTCGGACTATCAATACCAACGGCCTGCTGGACCGCATCAATTATCAGATGGACGGCATGGTGGACACCGAGACAGACCGCTATGGACTGCGCCTGTTTCCGATTGCCGACATTTACGTTCAGGAAGTGCAGACTGTTTCCAACAGCTTTGCTCCGGAATTCGGATTTACGTCAGGCGATATTTACAACGTCATTAGCGGCTCGGGGACTAATCAACTGCATGGAGAGTTTCAATACCTGGGGCGGCCAATCGATGCAGTGGCGCGGCCCATTCTCCTCTCACCCACGCAGCCCAAGCCGAATTTGGGGCTGAATGACACGTCGGTAAATGCCGGCGGTCCGTTGCTGAAGGACAAGATATTTCTTTTCGGAGCTTATGAGCATCTGAGCCGAGGCCAGCCGTCGCCGATTACCATCAATCCGTCCGATGCCGCGCAAATCGGCATACCCTCCAACTTGCTCGCAACGCCAGCGAGCATTGAGCATGCCCAGTTCGTGGATGTGAGACTCGACTGGCTGATCACGCAGAAGCAGCAATTGTTTTTGCGTTGGAACTATTTCCGCAATCAGTTTCCGTTCAACAATAATGTCGGCGGACTGAATGCGCTGAGCGTCGCATCGGATTTCCGAGATCGCGCATACATCGGCGGAGCGCAATTGCTCTCGACCTTTTCGCCCAATGTGCTGAATGAACTGCGACTTTCCGAGCCATACCGAAACGAGCGGCACGTTGCGAATCCTCTGACGGCCGCACAGCCCGCGATCGCTATATCGGGCAAGGCCAATTTCGGAGGCTCGACCGGAGTTGGGGATGTATTCGACGAAAAAATCCCAAGCCTGAGCGATAATTTCACAGTCATCAGAGGGGCGCACACGTTCAAAGTGGGAGGCGCATTTGAGCACATTCTCGATAATCAGCTCCAAGATACTTACACGCAATACACGTTCCCCGATATTCCTAGCTATCTGGCTGCACTATCAGGTGCCAATCCCCGCTCGTATTCACAAGTGAAAGCCAGCGTCGGATTAGTCGGCGCCGGCTATCACTCTCTTTTTTGGAATGTTTTCGGACAGGATAGCTGGCAGGTTCGCCCGAATCTCGTGGTCACCTATGGTGTGCGTTATGACAAATTCCAGGGGCCGCCGGGGCTTACGAATGCGCCATTCATTTACTCGCAGAATTTCCGCACCCCGGGCGCTAACTGGGCGCCCCGCCTTGGGATGGCCTGGAGTATCACGCCGAAAACCGTGCTGCGCGTGAGCTCCGGCATTTTCTATGAGGCGCCGCCGACGAACCTTTGGTTCAATGCGCTTTATAACAATGGATTGAGTCAGGCATTTGTTGGATCCATTCCGCCCACATCGCCCTTCGCTCCAGCATTTCCGCAGGTCATCAGCCTGCAACCAGCTCTGTTGCCGGCCACTCCCAGCATTCAAGCGGTTACGCCGAACTTCAAGAACGCTTACACGATTAACTCCAGCTTTCAAATTACGCAACAACTGTCGGCCAATGACGCGCTGACGATCGGATACGTGAACACCGGGGCGCGCAATCAGACTTACTTGCGCAACATGAACCTGATCAACCCAACCGGCTTTTTGGCGGACGGGCGGCCCATCTTCTCGAGTGCCATCAATGCAAGTACGCGGCGGTTTCCGCAGTTTGCGGACATCACGTTACAGGACATCGGCGCTATCGCCGACTACAACGCCATGGTCGTGAATTACACGCACCGGCTGTCTAAGGGAATGCAAGTGAGCGCGTCGTACACCTGGTCGCACTCCATCAGCGATTCGCCGGACGCGAACAGTTTCGAGCAGAATGTTCCGATCGAGGATGCAACCAATCGAAGCCGCGACCGCGGAAACAGTTCGATCGATCGTCCGCATGCGTTCACGATGACTTCGGTAATTGCGCCTAGCTTCCAGAACGGTAACGGATTTCTGCGGTACCTGGAAAACAACAATCAATTGACGATCCTGGCCGTTCTTCAGTCGGGCGATGCGGAGAACATTGTTGCCAATCAGGTGCTGAACGGCGACAACACCACATTGGGCGCGAGCGCTCCCACGGCGGGCCTCAGCGTGACCGGTACGGCGGTTCGACCGCTGTACATCGGCCGCAACACGGCGCGAACGCCGAATATCTACCAAATTGACGCGCGGTACACGCGAACGTTGTTCACACTATGGGAGCGCATCCGGCCGAAATTCGTGGCCGAGGCCAACAATGTGTTCAATCATCCGAACATCACGACGATTAACACCACAGCCACCGTAAACTCAGCGGGTGTGATTACAAAAGCGCCAACTCTCGCGCCGGTTTCGACAGTGCTCGAGGGCCGTATCATTCAACTCGGAATTCGGGTGGATTGGTAGTACTGCCCGTTTCAAGACAGCAAGTTAAACGAGGTTTAATGAGCTTCGCGGAGCCGCATTCGTATCCGAAGCGCGACTCCTAGCGTCCATCAGATAGGCGAGTACTCTCATAGAAAACCGGGGACCGCCGATAGGAGAGTTGCATCGATGCGAACAAAACCTTTAGTTTCCGTGACGGGAGCCATTCTTGTTGCCGGTTTGGCAGTAGCTCCCGCGTTTGGGCAGTATCCTCCGCCGCAACAGCAGCAGTATCCCCCTCCGCAACAGCAGCAGTATCCTCCGCCCCAGCAGGGGCAGTACCCGCCGCCACAACAAGGCCAATATCCGCCGCCCCAGGGGCAGTATCCTCCCCCGCAAGGGCAATATCCGCCACAGCAATATCCGGCGGGGCAGTACGGCCAACCACCGATGCTGCCACCCCAGCAACTCGATCAGTTGGTCTCGCGAATCGCTCTTTATCCGGATGGTTTGTTGGCGCAGATTCTGACCGCTTCCACTTATTCAAATGAGATTCCCGACGCCGCCGGCTGGGCGAATCAGCACAGCTACGTTCATGGAGAGGAGCTTGCGAGAGCCATTGAAGAGGATCGGCTTCCGTGGGATCCGAGTGTTATCGCGTTGCTACCGTTTCCGCAGGTATTGCAGATGATGGCGCAAGACATGGCGTGGACACAGGCGCTGGGCAACGCGACTCTAGCGCAGCGACCCGACGTTATGGACGCCGTGCAACGCGAACGGCAGCGTGCCTACGACTACGGCTATTTACGCAGCAATCAATACGACCAGGTGAACGTAGCGGGACCCGGACAGATTGAGATTGTGCCCGTAAATCCCGGCTATTACTATGTTCCTTACTACGACCCGTACGTCGTCTACACGCGACCGCGGCCGGGTTTCTATGTCGGTAGCGCGATCCGGTTTGGACCGGGGATCACGATCGGAGCCGCGTTCGCGCCGTGGGGCTGGGGCGGTGTTGGTTTTGGCTGGCGCGAACACAACATTCTCATCGACCGGCGTCCGTGGGAGCGAACCTGGGTGAACCGTAGGGTGTATGTGCATCCCTACGTAGCGCCGCGGCCCCGCTACGAAGGTCCGCGCGTTGAACATCACGACGTCCGAGCACACGAGCACGATCAACGCCGGGATCACGACGATCATAGAGATCATCACTAGGGGGAAACGCGGCGGGCCTGAGCGGGCTCTGGAGTCCCCGGCCGGCCGCCCCACAACCTAAGTGACCGTCGCGGTCGCCATTACAGGTTGTTCTTCGATCGTTTCCGCGGCTCCGCCGGTTTTAACGAAGCTGCGGAGGACTTCGGCGACGCTCCAGGCCTGGGCCAGGCAACCGCGAGGCGAAAACGGCGGCTCGGCATCGAAGATCTCGTTGATCGACCCGACGCAGGCAGCACGCAAGTGGGCCCTGAATCCGTCGAGGAACCCGCGGGCCGTCTGGGAATCATGCGGATAGACCTTGAGCCATGCATCGATGAAGGGTCCGATCAGCCAAGCCCACACTGTGCCCTGATGATAAGCCGCATCTCGCGATCTCAAATCGCCGTCGTATTTAGACTTGTAGTCTTTGTCGCCGGGCGCCAACGAGCGGAGACCTACGGGCGTTAGCAAGCGGCTCCGGGCGGTTTGAACGACCGGTTCCCAGTGACTCTTATCGAGCACGGGATAGGCGAGGGATATCGCGAACAACTGGTTGGGACGGCAAGCAGGATCCGACTTTCCATCTTCGCCGTCGATCACGTCGTACAGGTAACCCTCGTTTTCAAACCAGAAGCGCTTGTTAAAGGAGGTTCTACATTTCGCGGCGTGTTCGGCGATTCCGTCGGCGTCGCCGTCGCGGCGCGCCTCGCGAAGCCAACGTTCCAGCAGGCACAAGGCGTTATACCAGAGCGCGTTAATTTCGACCGCCTTGCCGCGGCGCGGCGTGACCACCCAATTGTCGACCTTGGCGTCCATCCAGGTAAGCTGATAGCCCTCCTGCCCCTGCACCAGAAGCCCATCGTCCGGATCGACATGGATGTTGAAAAGCGTGCCGCGCAGATGATATCCGACGATATCAAGCAACTTAGGCAGCAACTGGTCGAGCAGATGGCGATCATCCACGCGTTCGAGGTAGCGGCTGAGGGCATGGAAAAACCAGAGCGTGGCGTCGGCTGTGTGATACAGCCCGCTGGTCTTTCCTTCCGGGAACATATTCGGAATCAGACCATCGTGTATGTAGTGGGCGAACGTCCGGAGGATATAGCTGGCTTCCACCGGGCGGCCTGTCGTGAGTGTCAAGCCTTCGAGGCTGATCATCGTGTCCCGGCCCCAATCGGTAAACCAGTGATAGCCTGCGATAATACTTCGAATTTCATCGCCCGCCGCACGCGCGCGCGCCGTATCCTGGCGCCGCCCCACGGGCGTGAAGACGAACTGATCGGCCGCCCAAACGAGCTCACGGCAGGTTTGGTCGCAAGTTCCGGGGTGGGAGACGAGCAACAGCCGCCGTTTCCGATCGTGTTCGGCGTCCCAGGCTTGCCTCGGGCTGAGAGCGGAGATGACTTCCCAGTTCTCGGTGGAGGCGATTAGCGTCACTTCGGATTCAAGAGCAAGTTCCGCGGCGAAATGGCCCGGACTCCAGAGATCACCTCGCCAGATGTACCCGCGGCTGCGCTCGATCTCATAATTGATGTCGCAGATTTTCAAGGTATCGATAGCGAACCCGCCTTCTCTTCCCAGCAACATCATGCGAAGCGGCGGTATGTCGCCCTCTGGCTTTACTTCGTAGTGGTGATCCCGAACCATCACGGTGTATGGGCACAGGGGCGTATTCACGGGAACCTCGTGCCCGCGTATGTTGACGGCGGGCCGGAGTCTCAGCTTCACCGACCCAGCACCCGTCGAGAGGCGGTAATTGATGTAAGTGGTATTTTGCCGGTGGGGAAGGTAAACCCGTTTTTCGAGCGTAAGCCCCTCGAGTTCATAAGTCCAGACAGGCAGTCCGAAGTCCAGCCGGAAATTAGCGAGAAAATGTGAAGCTCCGAAATCCGCCTGGTCCGTATGCAGACCATTGAGCGGAATCGTCCGGCCGTCTGGCAGCTCAACCTCCTCGAGCACATCGTTGAGCATCATCGTGCGACCAAGCGGGGTCGGCAGTGCCGCGATCAAATAGCCATGAAAGACCCGCGTGAGAGTTCCGCCGGCGGTTCCGGATGCGTACCCGCCCAAGCCGTTCGTGACCAGCCACTCGGTATAGGTCGCAATGATCCGATCATCTTCGGTAAGCGCAACCTTGGGGTCGTGAGTATAGATATCGTTCATCTCGAATCCATTGAAAGCGGGTCTGCGGCAGCGCTCTCGAGAGGTACGGGGCCCAAGAGGACAGCGGCTAGCCCGGGAATTTTCCAACTATTCCCGGCGTCCACCGGAGCGGTGCCGGAGCCGCCGTAAAGAGAGTTGTCAGAGGACCAAATTTCAGTCCACCTCATGGATGCAGGCGGAGCCAACAGCGGTTCCGGAGCCGGGGTTAGCTCCAGGTCCGTTCCCAGGTTCACCAGCAGCAAACGGTCGAGCCGGTAGCCAGGGGAGAAGAACCGCACCAGGAAACACGCATGAGAGAGCACCGCGCCATCGATGCCTTCCGCTCCCTGGCGGGAAATAACCGGATCTTCACGCCGAAGTCGAAGGAGATCGCGATGTAGTGCGTAGATTTCAGAGTGGGTCCATACCTCGGAGTGATCGAGCTTCGATTTCTCAAATGTGCCGAGCGCGGAGGGATCATCAAAGCACCTTCTCATTTCCGGCAATTTCAAAGATCGCCACTGCTCGAGAAACTCGATCCTTCCTTGCCTCACTTTATTGGCGAGCCCAGGAGTGTGGTCGGCGAAAAACAGGAATGGGCTAGAGGCTGCAAACTCCTGGCCCTGGAAGAGCATGGGGGTGCCTGGCGCAAGCAGGGTGAGCGCAGTCACGGCTTTTAAGACGCCAGGGGAAGTCAATTCACTCACTCGCTGTCCGCGCGCGGAGTTCGCGACCTGATCGTGATTCTGAATGAAATTGACCATAGCGGCACGCGGAAATCCGAGTGTCGGAGTGCCTCGTCTTTTTCGTTGCCAGCGGTACCATTGCCCCTGGTAAAGGTAGCCGTATTTTAAGGCGGAAACAAACTCCTGCGGGGTGCCGCGGTAATCGGTGTAGTAGGCATCGGCTTTCCCGGTGAGCGCGACCATCGCCGTATGATGATAATCATCGTTCCACATGGCGTCCAGCCCACAGCCGCCATCGGCAAGGGGCCGCAGCAACTTCGTATCCTGGGGTTCGTTTTCGGCGATTAATACAATGGACCGCCCGCCGGCCGCCCGGCACGCCGCCGAAGCGATTTCGGCGATGATGTGAGGCTCGGACCGGTCGTACAACGCCTGCGTGGCGTCTAACCGGAGCCCATCGAGATGAAATTCTCTGATCCAATAGGCTGCGTTCTCGCGGAAGTATTCGCGAACGGGCCCGCTCTGTTCACCATCGAAGTTGACCGCCTGCCCCCAATCGGTTTTGTAGGCATCGGTGAAATAGTGGCGTGAGTACTTGGACAGGTAATTGCCATCCGGCCCGAGGTGGTTGTAAACCACGTCCAGAATGACGCCTATATCCAGGGCGTGCGCATGGTCGATGAAGGCGCGCATGTCGTCGGGAGTGCCGTAGATGGTCGCCGGAGCATAGGGCTGAACGCCATCGTATCCCCAACCAAATCTGCCGGGGAACTCTGCGATGGGCATCACCTCAATCAGCGTAATGCCGGTGTCACGCAGGTAAGACAGCTTTTCTGCAGCCGATTGCCAGGTCCCCTTTTCCGTAAATGTTCCGAGGTGCATTTCGTAAATGACCTGACCCATCAGCCTCACGCCGGACCAGCCATTGTCGGACCACCGAAAAGCGAAACTGTCGACTACTTCCGAAAACCCATGTACTCCGTGGGGTTGCCGTCGCGAGGCTGGATCGGGGAACGGCTCACCGCCATCGGGGCGGTACTTGTATCGGGTACCGGCCGCGATGTCGGGGGCGAAGCCGGAATAATAGCCCTGTGCTTCGGCCGTTAAAGTAAGCGATTCATGTCCGTTTTCAAAGACGACCTCAATTGATTCCCGATCGGGCGCCCATATTCGGAAGTGTGTCCCGCTGCCGTCCTCAGCCAGCTCGGCGCCTATGGGCACGCGCCGGGAAGCTGCTGGACGAGGCTCTGGTACTTCGGACAAGTTTGACGTGTTCCCACTAGGTAGATCGCCGGAAGGGCGGCCGATTTCCAGGACGGGTATAGGACTCTTCTCCTTATTCCCTATAGACATTATCCAGAATCGTGCTACGCTGCCAGTGTGAGCAGTGTCAGCCATCTCCGCCACCTCGAGGCCGAGAGTATTCACATTTTGCGCGAGGTGGTGGCCGAATGCCAGCGGCCGGTGCTGCTGTATTCGATTGGTAAAGACTCTTCGGTTTTGCTCCGCCTGGCGCAAAAGGCATTCTATCCAGGGAACATCCCCTTTCCCTTACTGCACGTCGACACCGGTTACAAGTTCCACGAAATGATCGAGTTCCGGGATCGGTATACGGCCGAGCTGGGCGTTCGTCTGATCGTTCATACCAACCGGAAGGCGCTCGCGGAGGGCGCAAACCCGTTTGCCTGGGGAACCCAGAGATGCTGTGGGGCTTTGAAAACCACAGCGCTGCTGGATGCCCTGCGTGAGGGCGGATTTGACGCAGCTATTGGCGGGGCGCGGCGGGACGAGGAAAGGTCGCGGGCCAAAGAACGAATTTTCTCGTTACGTGACGAGCGGGGACAGTGGGATCCGCGAAATCAGCGGCCGGAGCTGTGGAATCTTTTTAACACGCGTATTCAACCTGGTGAAAGCCTCAGGGTTTTTCCATTGTCGAATTGGACCGAGCTGGATGTGTGGCGATACATTCACGCCGAGAACATCCCCATCGTGCCGCTTTATTTCGCGAAAGCGCGGCCGATGCTCGTACGGGGCGAGTCGCTTCTTCCGCTGGAGCAAACTTTCATTCCGCGCATTCCCGGGGAACATCCGCAACTGGTGAAGTGCCGGATGCGATCCCTGGGCTGCAGTCCTTGTACGGGAGCGATTCGTTCGGAGGCGGATACCGTTCCGCGCATCATCGAGGAGCTGGTGGCGATGCGGATGTCGGAGCGGCAGAACCGGGCAATTGATCACGATCAGGACGGCTCGATGGAAATCAAGAAGCAGGAGGGCTATTTCTGATGGCGGCGGCGACGGCGGTGCCGGTGAGCGGCAGCTTCGACGACTTTCTGGAACAGGAAAGAGCCAAGGATTTGCTGCGATTTACCACGGCTGGAAGCGTAGATGACGGGAAATCGACGCTCATTGGGCGGCTGCTTTATGATTCGCGCAATGTTTATGAAGACCAGCTCGAATCGGTAACGAAGGCCTCGGCCGGGCGCAACGCCGGCGCAATCGACTTTTCGCTTTTGACGGATGGCCTTCGGGCCGAGCGCGAGCAGGGAATCACGATTGATGTGGCGTACCGGTACTTTGCAACCGCGCGGCGCAAATTCATCATTGCCGATACGCCGGGGCATGAGCAGTACACGCGCAATATGGTTACGGGCGCCTCGACCGCGGAGCTTGCAATTGTGCTGGTGGATGCGCGCAAAGGATTGCTTCCGCAATCGCGCCGCCATGCCTACATTGCATCTTTGCTTGGCCTGCGTCACCTGGTAGTTGCGGTCAACAAAATGGATCTGGTCGGATACGAGCAAACGGTATTCGATCAAATCGACGTAGACTTCCGGCGTTTTCTCGCGCGCTTCCGATCGATCCAGCCGTACTTCATTCCGATCAGCGCTCTCGAAGGCGACAACATTGTCAGCCGCAGCAAGAAAATGAACTGGTTTAGCGGGCCGAGCCTGCTGGAGTATTTGGAAAAGGTTCCGGTCGGGAATTCAGCGCAACAATCGGCGTTTCGATTTCCGGTGCAGCGCGTGGTTCGCCCGGATCGGGAATTTCGGGGATATGCCGGCACGGTGGCCTCGGGCCACATCAGGAGAGGAGATGCGATTTCGCTCGTTCCGTCGGGCCGCAAAAGCAGGATCGCGAGCATCACCACTTTCGAAGGCGAGCTTGAGCATGCCGGTGTCGGACAGGCCGTTACGCTCACGCTCACGGACGATCTGGACATTACACGCGGCGACATGATCGCGGGCGGGGATGACCCTCCCTCTGTAGCCAACTCGGTTGAAGCGACGCTGGTGTGGCTGAATGAGGCTCCCGCGGAGTTAAATAAACGTTATCGCTTAAAGCACACGACTCATCAGGAGTGGGCCAGCATTACACAGATCGCGCATCGCATTAATGTGAACACGCTGGAACACGAGACGGCGGACACCTTAGAGATGAATGCGATCGGTGCAGTACTGATCGAGACCGCCCGCCCCCTGTCTTTCGATCCGTACCTGAAGAACCGCACTACAGGAAGCTTCATTCTGATTGATCCCGTAACGAACGCGACGGTGGCTGCGGGGATGATCTCCGGAGCCGCGTCGGCGGGCAGTTCGAACGCGAGCAACGCCGGCTTCACATGGCGGCTGGAGGGCGGAAATCTCATTTTGAGCATCGGCGCAATCGGAACCCGGGCGAGTTCTCCGATAGAAGGTTCAGAAACGCTGGAGACGCTCGCGCGGCTGCTGCAGCAACTGGGACTATCGCAAGACAATGACTGAAAACGCCACAATTACAGAACGCCCCGCGAAGATCGATGCCGCGCGGGAATCGATCGCGTCGGCGCTGCGAGAGTCGGCGCTCGCCTGTGTCACTTGCAGCTTCCAAGCCGAGGACATGCTGGTTCTTCACATGGTCCGCGAGCAGCGCCCCGAGATTCCGGTTCTATTCCTGGAGACCGGATATCACTTTGCAGAGGTCTATCGCTATCGCGACCAAATGGCAGCGCGATACGGATTGAATCTGGTGAACGTGACGCCCGATCAATCCGTAGCGCAACAGGAAGCGCAATTCGGGACGTTGTATAAAACGCAGCCGGACCAGTGCTGCAAGTTGCGCAAGGTGGAACCGCTGTTTCGAGCGCTCAGAGATTACGATGTGTGGTTCACCGGCCTTCGGCGGGTGCAGTCGCCGACGCGCGCCAATCTGAAAGTCGCGGATCGATTCCCGCTGCCTTCGGGAAAACAACTACTGAAGGTCAGCCCACTGGCGGATTGGTCCGACAAAGAAGTCTGGACCTTCGCGCGTGAGCACGAGATCCCACTGCTGCCTCTGTACGATGCGGGTTACACCAGCATCGGCTGCGAGCCATGTACGGCTCTTCCGGCCGATCCGGAAAACGCGCGTTCTGGGCGCTGGGCGGGGCGCAAGCTCGAGTGCGGCATTCATATCGCTCAAGGAAGCTAACGTGGAAATCCTCCTCGGATTTGCGATTGCCCTGGCCATATCGCTCACGGGCGTAGGAGCGGGCATTATGACTACGCCGCTGTTAATCGTGCTGCTTGGTGTTTCGCCCACGGTCGCCGTAGGAACATCGCTCAGCTTCGGTGCCATCACGAAGATCGCCTCTGTGCCGGCGTATGCACTCCGACGCCAGGTGAATTTCAGGATACTCGGCGTGCTTCTCTTGGGAGGTATCCCGGGAGTCCTTGCTGGAGCTTTGCTGTTGGATTGGTTAAAACGCGCTGTCTATGCGAGCGCGATCTATGAAGCGCTCGGATTGCTGATTGTCTTCACGGCCCTGTTCCGCATGTTCCGCGTGTTTCGTCCGAAGCCCAGGGGTTCCCAAAAAGAAAAACGCAATTTGCTGATGAGCTGTGCACTGCCCATCGGCGCGGAGGTCGGATTTTCGGCTGCCGGGGCCGGGGCGCTGGGATCTTTGCTGCTGCTCACGTTCACGCGGCTCACTGCGGCTGAAGTGGTAGGCACGGATTTGTGCTTCGGCCTGGGCCTGTCGGCGGTGGGAGGCCTGATTCATGTGGGAGCCGGTAACTACGATGGACCCCTGCTTCTGAAGCTTGTGATCGGCGGCGTTTTTGGTGCCATTACCGGGTCGATGCTGGCCGGCCGCATTGCTCAGAAGCCATTGACCGTCGCGTTGCTGATCGTGCTGTTCGCGATCGGATGCCAGCTTGCCTTGCACGGCCACAGCCCGGCTCCTCCCATTCACGCGGTCCTGCAGGCGTTGAACCGGTAAGCCCGTCGAAATCCTGCCATACTTTGAAATGTGACCGCCGTCGAGGCTTATGAATTGACGACCAAAGGTGGCGCGGGCGACTTCGCGCGAGTGATCTCGGTGTGTCAAGCATTTGGCCCTTACTGCCTTATCGGAGGTTTAGCGGTCAATTGCTATGTCGAGCCTGTTTACACGCTCGATGCAGATATCGTCGTTATCGCCCAGCGTCTTCCGGATCTGTCCGCTCATTTGCGAGATCTGGAGTTCGTCGTTGAAGCTCACGAGCACTCGATAAATGCGCAAGCTCCCCTTAGCGATCTGCGGATTCAGTTTACAACGGACTTGCGTTATCAGCCTTTCCTGCTTCGATGCGAACAGCGCGAAGTGCTGGGGGTTCCGGTGAATGTCGCGTGTCTTGAAGACGTCGTACAGGGCAAGTTATGGGCGTATAGCGATCCACAACGCCGGCTGAGTAAACGCAAAAAAGACGAGCTCGATCTCATTCGTCTGGCGGAGGCATATCCTCATCTGAGATCTCTCTATCCCCCGGATTTGTTGGCCCAACTCGGAGGCTAACTCAACCCAAAATTTCAGTCACAGAAAATCCGCGCTTTCGAAAAATATTTTTATCTCGTTTCCCTAGCTCACAATTGCCGGCTTTTTCCACAGGTCCACTCGTTCTGGTTGCGTTCCCGCCCGTGCGTAACTTGTGGCATGACCGAACAGAATCACGCCCTGCCTGCAAGTGGCGCAGACGATCGGGTTTCGTCGTCTGCGAGCCCCGCCCGTCTGGCTGCCAATCGGGCAAATGCCCAACGCAGCACCGGCCCGACCACCGCCGCTGGACTCGCCATCTCCTCGCGCAACAACTTCAAACACGGTTTCCGCGGCGAGTTTTCCGTCCTGCCCTCCGAAAATCAGCAAGACTTCGACAATCTCCTCGCCTCTTACCGCGAAGAGTATCAGCCGTCCACGCCGAGTGAAGACACGCTCGTCGACCAGCTCGCCAAACATCTCTGGCTCAGCCTGCGTGCCGAGCGGCTCCAGGATCTCGCCCTCACCAGTGATGACGACCCGCGCGAACAGCAGAAATCCTTCGCCCTCTACTTGCGCTACCAGACCACAAACAACCGCGGCTTCTCGAAATGTCTGAACGATCTGCTGCGCATCCGCGCCCAGAAGTTTCGCGAGCAGCTTGGGTTCGAACGGCAAAAACACCGCGAGGCCATGGATGCCGAGCGTTTGAAGCAAAAGCAAGCCGCACAAGCCGAACGGCAAAAAGCAAGAGACGCCGCCGAGGCCCGCAAGCAGGAACTTCATCAGGCGCGGGTTCGAACGGCAAACGCCAGGGCCGAAGATATCGAGCAGAAGACGGAAATCGAGGGCATGCTCAATGCGAACCTGCCCGGCCACACGCGGATCCCGTTTTGGATGTGGAAAAACGTAGCGAAGCGCTCTATCGAAGAGGTCGCCGCGCAGCTTCAGGAAGATCCACACCTCGCAGCCGCCTGCCACAAAGCCGGCCGCTAGTGAATATTCGAAACAGAGTCCCGACCAGCGGGAGCGGTTTGCGACGGCCTCGACGCTTTTTTATTCCGTTCGCAACGCCACAGTAGGATCGATGCGCGTAGCCCGGAAAGCCGGAATATAGCAGGCCAGAGCCGAGACGCAGAGGAGAAAAACTGGGACCAGAAAGAAGGTAAGCGGGTCGGTCGGAACGACGTGAAAGAGCAGTCCTTTCATGATCTGCGCGGCAAAGAACGCCCCAAGTAGCCCCGCGGCGACTCCGGCGATGGCGGGTGTCATCCCCTGCTTGAGCACCATACCTCGCACGTCGGAAACGGCGGCGCCAAGGGCCAGCCGGATACCAATCTCGCTTCTGCGCTGCGATACGGCGTAAGAAAGCACTCCGTAAAGACCGACCGCCGCCAGCAAAACCGCGAGCGACGCGAATGCGCCAAACAGCAACATGCTGAACTGGCGATCGGAGGCGGAATTCCCGATGACTTCGTCCATCGTCCTGACCTGAAAGATGGGGAGATCGGGATTCAGGCGGTGAATTTCCTCGCGCACCGCGGAGGTGACCGAATGCGGCTCCACGGATGTGCGTAGCATCATGTAAACCTCATCGAACTGGCCATCTAGGATGGGCAGATAATAAGTGGGTTCCACCCGCGCGTCCAGGTGGTTGACTACATCGCCAACAATGCCAATTACCTCATAGCGCGGGACGGGCAGCCCTTTGGCTTTCGTCCGATTCGACCTCAAAGTCAAGATAGATGTGCTGGCCGATGGGATTTTCTCCGGCAAAATATTTCTTGGCCATGGACTCGCTGATAATCACGCTGCCAGGCCGGGGATGTTTCTCATCGAAGCCGATTCCGTCGCGGGCAGTGAACGTGCGGCCGCGCAGCACGGGAATTCCGGCCGTCGAAAAATACCGGGGATCAGCGCCGCGATAGAGGGCGTCCATCATCTGGCCGGGCGGCAGCGGGTGCCCCTCAATCGTAAAGACTGTATCACTACAATGGCCAGTCACCGGCACACAAGAGACGAGACCGGCGGAAGAGACACCGGGCACGGTTTGCAAGCGATCGGAGAGCTGGCGGAGAAAGGCGGACGTTTTCGCATGCTTGGTATCGTCAGGATCCGGCAGCGAGATGCCAACAGTCAACAGGTGATCCGCTCGAATTCCAGTCTTTACCTGATACAAACGGGAGAAGCTGCGCAACAGAAGCCCCGCCGAGATTAGAAGGACGAGAGAAAGCGCGACCTCTGCGGCGACCAGACTGTTACGGAAGAGCCCCTGCGAGCGGCTCGCGGTAGCTGAGCGGGTACTTTCCTTGAGGTTGTTCGCCACATCTGTTCGAGCGGATTGAAGAGCGGGGAAGAGTCCTGCGGCGGCTCCGGCGAGGAGCGCAACACTGAAGGCAAACAGGAACACAGAGGGCGAAGCGGAAATGGATCCAGGCGGGATAATTGATTTGGCATCCGGGGCGTGAGCGACCAACGCTTGCGTGACGAAACTTGCCAGGAGAGCTCCTCCACAAGCGCCAATCAAGGAGAGCAGAACGCTTTCGGTGAGAAGCTGCCGGACGATGCTGCCGCGGCTGGCTCCCATCGCTTCGCGAATGGCGATTTCACGCGTGCGGCCCGCCGCCCGGGTGAGCAACAGGTTAGCGACATTCACGCAGGCGATTATCAAAACGCATCCGACAGCGCCGAGTAGCACGAGCAAAGAAGTCCGTACATCCTTGACGAGGTACTTTTGAAGCGAAACCACGTTTCCGCCTTTTCCGCTGACCTCGTTCGGGTGGGTTCGTTTATAACGGGCGGCGATGCCGTCAATTTCGGCTTTGGCGTGTTCAATCGTTACACCGGAGCGGAGGCGGCCGATCACCAGCAGGAAATGATTGCTATGGGTCTTCTGCTGTTCAGGCGTGATGTAGGCGAGAAGCGGCACCCAAATATCTACCGTGCGGTAGGGAAACCCGAAGCCGCGCGGCATTACGCCAACGATTTCGTGGCTCTGGCCATCGAGCCGGATCTGCTTGTGGATCACGTCGGGAGAGCCACCAAAGCGCCGCTGCCAAAGGCCGTAGCTGATGATGGCGACCGGGGATGCCCCATAGCGATCTTCGTCCGGACGGAAGCCATGGCCCAGCAAAGGAGCAACGCCGAGAGTCGGGAACAAGGTGCTGGAGCACGCGGCTCCATCCACGCGTTGCGGCTCGAAGCTGTTGCTCGGGCTGGAGAGATTGAAGGCTGTTCCCACGCTGGCGCCCATTTGCTCGAAGCTGGTGGACAGTTTCTGCCAGTCGAGAAAATTGCCTGGTGCGACCTCGTTAAAGGGGAAGCTGCCCGGAGGGCCGACGGGATCGCGTTCGAACAAGGCGGTCAGGCGGCCAGGATCTTTGTAGGGCAACGGGCGGAGCAGAAACGCATTGACGACGCTGAAAATGGCGGTGTTCGCACCCAGGCCCAACGCCAGTATTAACCCGGCCGCCACGGTAAAACCTGGCCGGTTCATCAGCTGGCGCACGGCGAAGCGAACGTCCCGATACAGGGTCTCGACCATCGCTTTACTTCTACCGCAAGTGCCGTGCCGGAGACGCCTTCACCCGTAGCTCTCTGATTTTGCGGGGCCGCCGGACTCCTGGGAGCTAGCCGGGGAATTTCGAGCGCCCGCAGTTGGCACGGCGGTGTGCGGAAGCGGACAGGGTTATTGAACGGGTGTAGCAGTTAGTTCGAGTTGCATCTTGCGAGTGGATGTCGGGTCGTCAGATGAAAACAGCACGGTGGGATGTCTGAGTGGCAGGATCACTTGAGAGATCCATTTGCTGTTTCGGATGACCAGCCCTCCATTCGGGCTGCTATCAGTATTGTCGGCGATGCTGCTGATTTCGGCGCTAACGTTCATTGAGAGCTGATTGCCCAACTCTACAGCATCATAGCTGTCAATGTTGACGCCAACATCCACGTAACTGTTGTGGGTCGGGATCTTCGCCCCCGTTCGAATGGAACTCCTCGACGCGTGATCGCTGCTGAGGGTCATCGAATACGCGCGGCTATTTGTTACGCGAGTTCCCTCAAGTTCCTTCACCACGAAATCCAGTCGGTAAAAGTGCCGGGCGGCCGCCGGCTTTGGAGGTTCGGTGGTAGCGTACTGCGGTTGCGCAAGACATGGCCATACCACCAAGGCCGTCACGAGTACTCCAAAAGCTGCTTTCAACATTATTGTTCTCCTTTTTTCCACCCGCTATCCGGCAGTGGCTTTATCTGTATAGCTGCGATCTGAATCGGTTCAATTTCTTGCGATGACGAGAGCAGAGCCGGAGGGATCTCGTCCTTGTGATATTTCACGAGCGACAGAAGCGCACGCTCTTCCCGCGTCAGCGGAACAGGCGACGGGAATTGTCGCTGCCTGGGTAACCGCCGTGACATCAGTATCCGGGGACGAGTTGCAATCCGGGGCCGCATCGGCGTTTCGGGCCGCGCAGGGGTCACCGTTTGCTCCGGCCTTGATTGCGCAATCGAGGCTGGCTTGGTTGCGATATGTTCCTGCGTACGCGTCCACCAAAGTGCAGCTGACAACTACAACCAAGGACGCCAAGACAAGCGCCGCCGCCCACGGACTCAGCCACCGCGGACGGCGACCAATGCCCTCCGCCTCAACTCGGCGAAGAACTCGTTGTTCGAGTCCTGGTCTCGGCTCAGCTTTTGCATAACCGGAGAGCGCCGTATCCAGTAATTCCTCGAATTTGTCGTGCTCCTCTCGTCTCATATAGAGCTTCCCTTCAACCGCTCCAACTTCTCTCTCAAAATCTGACGCGCCCGCATGATGCGTCTTCGTACCGTGCCCTCCGGGATCCGCATGATTGCGGCGATCTCGCGGGAATTCAGCTCCTCCATCGCCGATAAAGCCAGCGGCTGCCGCAAATCTTCCGGAAGCGCATCGATAAGCTGATGCACCGCCCCGACCCGATTCGCGTTCATCAGCACGGCCTCGGGACTCTCGGTGTGCGAAACGGCCTTCGAGACGTCAGTAGCATTTCCCTTCCGCGGCCGCTTCTCCAACGCGATCCGCCAGACGGCCCGGGCCAGAAAGGCCCTTTCGTCTCGCATCCCGCGCCATGCGCCCGTACGATAAAGCTTCAGAAACATCTCCTGAACCGCATCTTCGGCGTCCTCCACGTTGCGAAGGACTGCATAAGCCACTCGAAAGACAAAGCGCGATTGGCGTTCAACCAGTTCGGTGAACCGGACGTCGAGCCTGACCGCGTCGTCTGTCAAGCGCGCCCACTCGACCGCTCTCGTTTGCCATCCATCCGCCACATGCATGCCGAACGTACAACAGCTAAGACCGGCCGTCCGGCCCAAGTGTTCACTTTTTGTAAACAGATATCTCGAGCTCAGGGCAACTGGCCGGAAATGTGAGATACTCGAACCACACTGGGAGGTTCTATGCACGATCTTTGGACCGACCGCCGCTTTCTCCTATTTTCGGCAGTTGCGTTGTTCAGTTTCACCCTTCAGCCTGCTCTGGCCCAAAAAGGAGCCGGAGCGCCGAGTTCAAGTCCGAGTCCCGCTCCGGCGGGAAGTCCGAATACCCCAGCCAGCGCAGGATCGCCAACACGCGGGACACCGGGTTCCTTCCCCACGGGCACGCCAGGCTCGCTCTCGACCTCCCCTAGCATGACCAGGCCAATTTTCCTTTCGGGGAAAGTGATGTTCGACGATGGCACGCCCGCCAACACGGATATCCGAATTGAGCGGGTCTGCGGCGCCACTCCGCGCTTGGAAGCTCATACCGATTCGAAGGGCCGCTTTTCGTTTCAGGTAGGGCAGAATCAGATGGTGGACACGGATGCCTCCGATGAATCGGTGGGAGGATTCGGCGGCCGCTCGAACGGGCAGTTCTCTTCGCCAGGCGGCGGTTTTGGCGGAATGAGCAACCAAACGAACCCGCTATGGAATTGCGAGCTTCGCGCGGCATACCCGGGGTATCGGTCCGACGTCGTGGAACTGGCCAATCGAAGGTCGCTCGATGATCCCGAGGTCGGCACCATCGTGCTGCACCGCTTGTCGAACGTGCAAGGGACCACCCTCAGCCTTACGAGCGCACTCGCTCCTAAACACGCGCAGAAAGCTTACGAGAAGGGCATGCAGCTCGCAGCCAAAGGAAAACTGGAAGAAGCGGAAAAGCAATTAACGGAAGCGACCACCACTTACCCCAAGTACGCCACGGCTTGGTTTGCATTGGGACAGGTGCAGAAGAAACAGGGAAGGGCCGACGACGCGAAGAAGTCGTTTGAGACGGCGATTAGCGCCGATACCAAGTACGTGAGCCCCTATGATCAACTGGCATCGCTTGCCGCGCAAAAAGGAGACTGGGAGAAAACCGCGGAACTGAGCAAGCAGGTGATTCAACTCAATCCCGTTGAGTTCCCCGCCGATTTTTGGTTTAATGCGGTAGCGAATTATAACCTGAAGAAGCCGGCGGAGGCCCAGAAGAGCGTCGAGCAACTGCTCAAGATCGATACCCGGCATAGCTTCCCGGAAGCCGAAAACATGATGGCCCAACTGATGCTCGATCAAGGCAAATATCCGGAAGCCGCCCAACACCTGAGAACGTACCTTACGCTAGCTCCCAATGCCAAGAACGCCGACACGCTAAAACAGATGTTGCTGAAGATCGATCAGGCGAGCGCGGAGGTAAAGAAGTAGATCGCGCACCGCGTCGCAGCCGGTGTCCCGCGCTAACCTGAAATTGAATGGAGTTACCCCAGGCCGGCTCCGAGGAGGCCAGAACCCGACTGACGGAGCTGCGGCAAACGCTCTTGGCGCTGCACAAAGCGCTGCTGGAATCCGAACGCACTGCTTATGAGATTGTGCACGGCCCAATCTCCTCTGCGAGCGCTTTCCTTCAACTGCTGATCAACGATCCATGGTTCGCCTGGCTCGGTCCCGTTACAACGCTGTTGGTGCAAATTGATGAAGCGCTGGCCGCTAAGAATCCCCCGCGCGACAAACGCGCGTTTGAGCAGCTTATTGAGGATACACGGGCGCTGCTGTCGCCCTCGCGGGACACGAACGGCTTTTGGAAGCGATACTCCGTCGCGGTCCAGCGAGATCCGGGCGTCGCGGTCATTCACGAGCAAATGGAGAAGTACCTGGCTTAGAGGCCTTACCGGTACGCGGCGATACCTGTCACTCTTTCGCCGATCACCAATGCATGGATGTGGTCGGTGCCCTCATACGTTTTCACGGTTTCCAGATTGCACATATGGCGCATGATCGGGTATTCGTCCACGATGCCGTTCGCCCCAAGCAAGTCGCGGCTTAACCGGGCGCATTCGAGGGCGATCGTCACGTTGTTGCGTTTCAACATGGAGATGTGGGCGGCTTCGACTTTTCCGGCATCCTTCAGTTTCGCCACCTGCAGCGCGAGTAACTGGGCCTTGGTGATTTCGGTGATCATCCACGCGAGCTTTTCCTGTACCAGTTGATGGCTGGCGAGCGGCCTGTCGTCGAACTGCGTTCGTGAAAGACAATAAGCGCGGGCCGTCTCGTAGCAGTCCATAGCAGCGCCAATGACGCCCCAGCCGATGCCGAAACGCGCTTGTGAGAGGCATGCGAGAGCGGCCTTGAGACCTTTCGCGCAGGGCAACTGGCTGGCTTCCGGAATAACACAGTCGGCGAAGCTCAAGCTGGAAGTGACGGAGGCGCGCATTGACAGCTTGCCGTGGATGTCGCTGGTGGAATACCCGGGCGTTCCTTTTTCGACAAGAAAACCTCGAATGCCTTCGGGAGCGCGTGCCCAAACCACGGCGATATCGGCAACGGAGCCGTTCGTGATCCATGTTTTTTCGCCGTTCAGCACCCATGAGGCGCCCCGTTTTTCCGCCCTCGTGCGCATGGCGGACGGATTGGAACCGAATCCCGGTTCGGTCAAGCCGAAGCAGCCGATCGCCTGCCCGGATTGCAGCTTCGGGAGCCACTGCTTCTTTTGTTCATCGGAGCCGTAGGCGTGAATCGGATACATGACCAGCGCCCCTTGGACGCTGACAAAGCTTCTGAGGCCGGAATCGCCGCGCTCCAGCTCCTGCATGATGAGACCGTATTCCACATTGTTCATGCCCGCGCAGCCGTAGCCCTCCAGATTGGCGCCTAGAAAGCCGAGGTGCGCCATCTCGGCAATCAACTGGCTCGGAAAAGTGCCGCTATTGAAGGCGTCACGAATGACGGGGAGAACACGATCATCCACAAATTGCCGCGCGGTCCCGCGGACCATTAGTTCCTGTTCGCTGAGCAGCGTGTCGAATTGAAGATAGTCAACGCCGGGGAAGCGGGGCATCAGGGTCTATTCTATCGAGCGAATCGAGATGCCCAGGCCGGAGCCGATCAAAAAACAATCTGCGCAGAAAGCTGCAGGATACGCGGGTCGCGCGCACCACTTACAGTTCCAAATCCGTTGATGTTGTTGATGGTTCCATTCGAGTTTAGATAGGCATTGGTGACACCACCGTTGATGCCGGCGAAATTGATGGTGCTGAAAATACCGCTGCTATTCGAGACGCCATTCCCGCCCACGCCCCCGAATTGCGGGTGGTTGAAAGCATTGAACGCATCCAGGCGGAGTTCGATGCGGTATCGCTCCTTGATAGCAAAGGCTTTTTGGAGCGAAAGATCCGTATTGTTGATTCCAGGTCCATAGAACGGATATCGCCCTTCGCCCAAGCCGATTCCGCCAACCGGCGGCGGCCCAAAGGCGTTCGGATTTAGCCAGCTATACGGGCCGCTCTGGTTATAGCCCTGCTGCGGATTTCCGACCACCTGAATACGGGCGGGCTCGGTATATGAGCCAGTAAGGTTTTGATTCCCATAATTCGGAATACTGAAGCTCACTTCATACGGAGTTCCACTCTGGAGCCGGGTAAGACCGGAAATCTGCCAGCCGTCCAGCAGGGCATGCGCGAATGCGTGATTCGTGAATAGACTTGGGAACGGATAGATGTAATTGATGGCGAGGGTGTGCCTGCGGTCGAAGCCAAGCGGGCCATAGTTGGCGAAGCGGGTCAAATTATCGATTCGAATGTAATCTCCATCCCCGCTTGTCACACCCAGGGCCTTGCTGAATGTGTAAGCAAGGCCAAAGAAAAGTCCGTTGGTGAACCGGCGGTTCAGGCTGACCTGGAGGGAGTTGAAGTTGGAGGTACTCGTAAACTCATGCGCCGTGATGTCACCGTATCCCGGATAGGGTCGGACCAAGTTTACCGGTAGAGCGCCGGAGCCAAAGGGCGTCGCTCCTGCATTGGTGGGATCCTGATTCTGCGGCTGGAAAGTGGTGCCGTATGGAATGGCATTCAGGTTCCGCAGGTCGAGAAGATGCCAGGATTTCGAGCCGACATAAGAAGTATCAAGCACTAACTGATAAGGAAGCTTGGTCTGTATCCCTAAGCTGTAGCTTGCGGTAGTAGGAACGGGAGCGGCATAGTCAAGTGAGTGAAGGCCGCTGGGACCGAACACGATGTTTTGAGGATTGATCTGATTGATCAGGCCGTAAACGAGATTTGGCTGGAACGTAGATGGTGGATTTCCAATTTCATCGAAGATCTCGTTACCTTGAAAACGATCGTAGAAGATTCCACCGCCTCCGCGAAGCACCATGCGCTGGGTGCCCGTAATATCCCAGGCAAAACCAAGCCGCGGCGAATAGAGGATGCCCTGATCTCTTACTAAATATTTGTTGATGCCCCGGCCCGCCTGGCGGATGCCATTCAGCAGATCGCCCGTGCCTTGGACGATATCGCCAATCGCGTAAGCGGGCAAGCATGGAACTCCAGGACCCGGCACGGCGGAAGTGCATGCGGAAGCCGAGGCGGGTGGTGTCGCCGCAGGGTCGAGAGCCACCTTGGTTCCTCCAATCAGAACCGGTCTGTACAGGCGCGGTGCTGCTGCGGGATTGAAGTCACCTTGAAGAAAGTTTGAGGTCTGAAGAGCCGCATCGAACTGAGGCTGAACCCAATAGAACCGAATTCCGTAGTCCAGAGTGAAGTTGGGTTTTACCTTCCACGTATCCTGCGCGTACCATTCTATGTTCGAATATCGATATTTGCCGAGCAGGTAAGACGAGGCTTGATTGAAGTTATTGTAGACCCCTACGGCAGCATTAGCGAATCCGAAGCCCGTGTCATACGGGTTGCTTGAGTTGTCACCGAAATCGAAGCTGCCATTGGCATTGGCAAACGAGGTCTGATCCTTTCGGCTACGCTGCCCATAGAAACCGATCTTGAATACATGCTGATTCCAGACCTTGCTAAGGTTATCGATGAACTCGATGCTCGTGTTGTAGTTAAAGAACGGCGCGTTATTGGTGCCGAATGAGCCCGTGCCGTTTAACCGCGTTCCATTGAACCCGAACGTCGGGATGAAGTCATCCTGGATAGCATTTGGATAAAGCACAGGCAATCCAGTCAGCCCATTCGCAGCGCGTGTCAATCCGTTTGTGGTCGGGGTAATATTGATCACGTTCTTGCCGAATCCCCAGGTGAACTCGTTTACCACGGTAGGAGTGAAATTCGAGGTCAGGTTAATCGCCCAGGCCCGACCCGGCCGCGCATCCGTAATCGGCACTTTGGGAATACTTGAGCCCAGCACGAAACTGCCGTAAACGGAGGTCACGGCGTCATAGTTGTTGATAAAGCGCGCGAAAAGTTTGTTCTTGTCGTTCAGGTTGATATCGACGCGGCCTAAATCTTCGCGGCGCGGATAGGGGCCGGAAATCGCCGTCTGGAGATTGAAGCCTTTGTTGGCGGGCGATTGAGCATTTGGCAGGGGATAGACGTTTAGGATGGCGAGGCCGATAGGCGAGAGGCGGCTGGCGGGTATGCGGCCTAAAACGCCGCCATCTTTAAAACAGCCCGACGTGTTGCTCGCGCTGCACGGAAGACCGGTGGTGTAATCGCGGATGTATGGATACGGATTGCCGTTCTTATCTACGGATTGCGAGAAGTCGCCCTGCCTCTCCAGCGCCGTGGGGACGGTTTGCTGGTGAATGCCTTGCGGTTGCAACTGGTTTTGAAACTCCTCGCTGGTGAAGAAGTAGACCTTATGTTTCAGCTTTTCGAGGAAGCCCGGACCATAGACCGGGCCGCCGAGTGTGTAACCTGCATCGTTGAAGCGGAAGAGATTGCGCTGCACGCCCTGCCGGTTGTTGTACCAGTTGTTGGCGTTTAGGCTTTCATTCCGGTGGTAGATGTAGCCGGAACCATGAAATTCGTTGGAGCCGCTTTTGGTCACCACGCTGATCTGCGAGCCGGAAGACCGGCCGTATTGCGCCTGGTAGTTGCTGGTGAGAATCCGGAACTCCTGAACTGAATTGAGACTCACGGTCGCGAGCTGGTCTCCGTTGTTGCCGGTATCCACGTTGCCGATGCCATCGAGCGTGAGGTTGTTCTGATTGCTGCGAGCACCGTTCGCGGTGATGGAGCCAACACCGCCATGGCCGGCTGTCTCAAGAGTCGGAGAGGTCGTAATTCCGGGCACCATTGCCACCAGCGGCAGATAACTCCGGCTATTCACTGCAATATTGGAAATCTGTTTGGCGGTCAGCGATTCCGAACGCTCGCCGCTTTCCGTCTGGAGCTGCAAGCCTTGAGCGGAGACCTCAATCGATTCGGTTACCTGGCCGACCTGCATGGTCAGATTGCCGATGTTGAGGTTCTCGTTAGCCTGATGGTTTACGTTCGCTTTTTCCAGCTTCTTGAAACCCTGTGCTTCGGCGGAAATGGTGTACACGCCGGGGGGCATCTGCGGAAACACAAAGCGGCCCGCAGCGTCCGTAACGGTGTTGAGCGTGTAGTTTTTGGTTGGTTCCGTCGCGGTGACTTTCGCATTGACGATCGCGCCGCCTGAAGAATCCACAACAGTTCCGGCGATGGAGCCGGTCGTCGTTTGCGCGCCCAACTTCAGCAGACCGGCGCACACAAAGATCGCAATAAGAGTAAAGCGACGTGGCATTTCAGCAAACTCCCCAAAGGTGATGTAAAAACGCTGACGATTAGATACGCGGCGCGGGTGGGTTGTAACGAACTTTTACGAAACAAAACGGGGGAGAATCAGCCGGCAGGGCCCCTGGAAATCTACTAGAGAGAGGGCAATTAGTGAAAATCGTGGGAACTCAGGATAGCGACATCGCGAAAAGCCAACTGTTCCAGGTGGCCGGCCTTTACCGAAATGACGCCCGTGATGCTTTGTAGCACGCCCTTGACGAGCACGTAGGGTGCCGTTGTGCAGACCTGGCGTTGTCGATCGAAGAGATTGGGCTGCACGATGATATTTATGATGCCAGTCTCGTCTTCAAGGCTCATAAACACGAAGCCTTTTGCGGTACCGGGCCGCTGGCGTGTAATTACACACCCGGCGACAGTCAAAAGCATTCCATCACGCTGCGCCTTGGCGGTCGCTGCGTCCATTATGCCCATTTCGCGCATCCGTTCGCGGTAATACGCCATGGGATGCTTTCCAATGCTGAGGCCACTGCCGGTGAAATCCGCATAGGTGCGTTGTCCTGGTGTCATTGGCTGCAAAGGGGAAACAGCACTATCCTCCGTGACATCTTCCAGTAATTCGCCGGCAGGTTGAAGGGCCAGCTCGGCCTGCCAGAGTGCGCCCCGGCGATGGCGATCCGCCTTTTCCTTGGGCAGGGCATTCAATGCGCCCAGTTCGGAAAGCACGGAGATTTCGTCTTTGTTCAGCTCGGGGACGCGACGGATCAAATCGCGCAGCGACAGAAACGGTTTATATTTCCGCTCTTGTTCAATCTTGCGCGCGGCAGCCGAGCTCAATCCGCGTACGTAGTTCAATCCCAGCCGCACATACATGGCTTTCCCGTCGGTTTCGACGGTACACAAGTAATCGGACTTCAGAATGTCAACCGGGCGGAAGCGCTGCCCATGCCGTTGCGCATCTTTGACCAGCGTGGCCGCAGAATAAAAGCCCATGGGCTGGTTGTTCAGCATGGCAGTAATGAATGCCGCCAGGTAGTGGCACTTAAGGAAGGCGCTGGCATACGCAAGTAATGCAAAGCTTGCGGCATGCGATTCCGGAAAGCCGTAAAGCGCAAACGAGGTAATGGCTTGAACGATGCGATCCTGTGTTTCTCCGGTGATACCGTTCCGCTCCATACCCGCGCGCAGTTTCACTTCCACTTCGCGCATTCGTTTTTCGGAACGCTTGAAGCCAAACGCTCGCCGCAACTCCTCGGCCTGTCCGCCGCTGAAGCCGGCCGCGGTCATTGCAATTTTGATCAGTTGTTCCTGGAATAGCGGAACGCCTAGCGTCCTTTTTAAAACCGGTTCAAGCGAGGGGTGCAGGCACACTGGTTCTTCCAGACCTTGCCGGCGCCTCAAATAAGGATGCATCATTTGCCCTACAATGGGGCCGGGCCGAATAATGGCGACTTGTACGACGATGTCATAAAACTTGGCCGGTTTCATGCGCGGCAGGCACGACATCTGGGCACGGCTTTCTACCTGAAACAAGCCGATGGTATCCGCTTTTTGCAGGCAGTCGTAGACGTCCGGATCGTCGTCGGGCAAGTGGGCGAGATCTATTTCCTTGCCATATTTATCGCGAACGATATGAATTGTGTCTTCAAGCACGGCCATCATTCCCAAACCGAGCAGATCGACTTTGATGATGCCGAGATCCGCGCAATCGTCTTTATCCCACTGGACTACGACGCGTCCTGGCATGGTGGCCGGTTCCAATGGAACGATGCAATCGAGCTGGCCCTGACAAACGACCATGCCGCCTGAGTGTTGGCCGAGGTGCCGAGGCAGCTCGAGAATCTGGCTCGTAAGCGAAAAGAATTTTAACGTGCGCGGATCGCCAAGATCGAATCCCTGATCGCGAAAGCGGCGTTCCAGAGTGTCTTTTGGATCTTTCCATTCAAATGTGTTGATTTGGCTCGCCAGGCGAGCGATTTCGTTTTCGTCATAGCCTAGAGCCTTTCCGACATCGCGCACGGCTGAGCGGCCGCGATATGTAATCAAATTGGCGGTCATGGCTGAGCCGAGTTGTCCGTAGCGGTCATAGACATACTGAATCGCACGCTCACGCTGATCGCCGCTGGGAAGATCCAAATCGATATCTGGCATCTCGCCGCGTTCTTCGGAAAGGAAACGTTCGAAGAGCAGATCCATCCCGATCGGATCTACGGCAGTGATGCCGAGTGAATAGCAGACCGCGCTATTAGCTGCCGAGCCGCGGCCTTGCACAAGAATGTTTTTCTTCCGGCAGAAATCGACGATATCCCAAACGATCAGAAAATACCCAGGGAGATTCAACTTTTCAATCAGCGCCAGTTCACGTTCAATCTGACGGCGGGCCGCATCCGAGTACGGTTGATACCGTCTGCGTGCCCCCGCATCCGTTAATTGGCGCAGGTAAGACATTTCAGTCTCGCCATGCGGGACCGGATAGTGCGGGAATTGATAGCCGAGATTCTCCAGCGTGAAATTGAGGCGATTCGCGAGTTCAGCCGCATGTGCGAAGGCATCCGGCAGATCGGCAAATAAGGACTGCATCTCCGCGGAGCTCTTTAGATGCCGCTCCGAATTAAAGTTGAGCAGAGTCCCGGCTTCGGCAATTGTCGTCTTGTGTTGAACGCAAGTAAGGACATCCTGCAGTTCACGCCGGTCTTCCGTGGTATGTGTAACTCCGTTAGTGGCGACGAGGGGCAATTTCATGCTTCGCGCCAGTTCGATTAAGGCCTGATTGCGAAGCTCCTGATCGCGGCGAAAATGGCGCTGCAACTCAATAAATACGTTCGTTGGGCCAAATAACCGAACGAGCAGTTCCAGGTGTTCGCGTGCGGCCTTTTCAGTATCCGGACCGCTATGCTCCCGGTAAATCTGCGCGAGCGGCCCTTCTTCGCCGCCCGTCAGGCAAACCAAGCCCGCGCCAAACTCGCTGAAGTCTTGATTCATGGCGAATGGGTTCTCCGGTTTACCGGGCTTGCCCTCACGAAACTTTGTGCGCGTAATCAAACGGCACAGGTTCTGATAACCCTGCCTGGTTTCGGCAAGCATCGTGTAGCGGCAATTTTCAGAGGAATTGATTTCAGAGCCGATCAGCGCTCGAAGGCCCAGCTTGGTGGAGGCGAGATGAAAACGCGGCGAGCCATATACGCCGTGAGCATCCGTAACGGCCATGGCGCGCTGACCCAGGTCCGCACATTGCGAGGCCAGGTCTTCAGGCAGCGAAGCGCCTTCCAAAAAAGAAAAAGCAGAGCGAGCATGGAGCTCTACGTAGGCATCCGGGCGGCAGGAAGGCACGTCCCTATTATAGGCGAAGAAAAGGAGAACAACGCCTTGAGCGCGAAGACAAAAAGCGCGAAGACACTTAGGGCCGCGACCGCCAGGATACTATGATCCCGGAGGTCTCCGTGCCAGATCACTCTTTGCGAGTTGGGCTTTTTACACGCGAATATCCGCCTCACGTTTACGGTGGGGCCGGGGTTCATGTGGACTATTTGAGCCGCGAGCTTGCCAAGAAAATTGAGGTGGAGGTGCACTGCTGGGGTAATCAGCATTCCCATGCGGGTAATCTGCATGTAGTCGGGAATGAGCCATGGAGCGAGATTACGAACGGTACTACGGAGAAGTTCAAAGGTGCACTCGAAGCGTTCAGCCTCAATCTCACCCAGATCAAGGCACTCAGCGGCGTGCACGTTGTCCACACTCATACCTGGTACGTTGCGATGGCCGGGTTTCTGGCTAAGAAGCTCTACAAAGTTCCATTTGTCCTGACGACTCACAGCCTGGAGCCGTTGCGGGCCTGGAAAGCAGAACAACTTGGCAGCGGCTATGCGATGAGTTCCTGGATGGAACGCACGGCGATTCTTGACGCTGACGCGGTGATCGCGGTTTCTAATGGCACAAGAGACGACATACTCCGCGTGTACCCTTTGCCGCCGGAGCGCGTGCACGTTATCTATAACGGAGTCGATCCGGATGAGTATCGGAAGACGAACGATGCCACGGCCCTGAAGTCTTATGGAGTGGATCCCGCTTTACCTTACGTACTATTCGTAGGGAGAATTACACGACAGAAGGGTGTGACACACCTTGTAGACGCGATTGCTTATTTGCCGCCGGACACACAAGTTGTTCTTTGCGCCGGCGCTCCAGACACTCCAGAGATTGCGGCCGAGATGCGGCATAAAGTTGAACTGGCGAGGAAGATAAACGCGCGAGTCGTCTGGATCGAGAAAATGGTTTCGAAGACTGAAGTCATTCAGCTCTATAGCAACGCAAGCGTATTCTGCTGCCCGTCGGTGTATGAGCCGTTCGGAATTATCAATCTGGAAGCGATGGCCTGCGATGCGCCGGTGGTGGGCAGCGCAACGGGAGGTATTAAAGAAGTAGTGGTGGATGGAGTGACGGGTTTTCTCGTGCCATTTGAGCAAGATCCTAAAACAAGTTTCCCCAAGTATCCCGATGAATTCGCCAAAGATCTCGCTGCGAAGATTTCCGAACTTCTCGCCGATTCCGAGAAGTGTAGGAGGTTCGGGGAGGCGGGACGTAAGCGCGTGGAAGAGAAGTTCAGCTGGACCGCTATTGCAGACCAGACGATTCATTTGTACCGCAAGCTGGTCAAAGACGCGAATCAAAACCGGAAAGCCCAAGCGTAACTTCCGGGTCCGGTGATTTGTCCCATAGAGCGATGACAGTTTCCCGCCCCGGAGCAATTGAAGAGAAGGTCCGCGCTCGAACGCCGGGGACGCGGCAGGATGGGCGCCGGCGAGTGGTCATCGAGGGCATTTTCCCAGAAGTCGACGGCGGTCGATTTCCGGCCAAGCGAACGCTCGGAGACATTGTACGCATAGAAGCTGACATCTTTACGGACGGGCACGATGCGATGTCCGCTGTGCTCCTCTTCCGCCACGCCAAAGCGGAGAGCTGGCGCGAGGAACGGATGACGACGCTAGTGAATGACCGCTGGTTCGGCGAGTTTCCGGTTAGCGAGTTAGGCCGGTATTCCTATACAATTCACGCCTGGGTGGACCACTGGGAAACGTGGCGCCGCGATCTGTTGAAACGGATTCAAGCTGAGTCGGATGCGCCTTTGGATTATCTTATGGGCGCGGAACTTATCGCCGCCGCAGCGGCTCGGGCGAAGGAGGAAGACGCCGGGTGGCTTCGCGCTCAGGCGCAGGCGCTGCGTGGGGATGCAAGTTTGGCTGAACGCCGAAGCGGTGCCACAGACGAGGCATTGAATGAAATGATGCTGCGATACCCGGACCGCCGTTTTGCAACCGAACTCGAGCGTGTGCTCGAGATTGTTGTGGATCCGGTCAGAGCGCGCTTCAGTTCCTGGTATGAGCTTTTCCCGCGATCGACCGCGCGCGAACCAGGGAGGCATGGGACGCTCGCCGATTGCGAAGCACGGCTGCCGTATGTCGCCGGGATGGGTTTCGATGTCGTATATTTGCCGCCGGTTCATCCGATCGGCACACTTTTTCGGAAAGGGCGCAACAATTCGACCAATCCGGAGCCTGGAGATGTCGGCAGTCCATGGGCCATTGGCGCGGCCGAGGGCGGCCATAAGGCCATCCATCCCGCGCTTGGGACAATCGAGGACTTCCGTCGCCTGGTTCGAAGGGCAACGGACCTCGGGATGCACGTGGCGCTGGATATCGCGTTTCAGGCTTCTCCCGATCATCCGTACGTAAAGGAGCACGAAGAGTGGTTCCGCAAGCGTCCCGATGGAACGATTCAATACGCTGAGAACCCGCCGAAGAAGTACCAGGACATATATCCTTTCGACTTTGAAACCGCAAATTGGCTTGAGCTTTGGCGGGAGCTGAAAAGCATCTTCACTTTCTGGATTGATCAAGGCGTGCGCATCTTCCGAGTAGATAACCCTCACACAAAAGCATTCTCTTTCTGGGAATGGTGCATCACGGAAATCAAGCGAGAGTGGCCGGATGTGCTGTTTCTGTCCGAGGCGTTTACGCGGCCCAAAATCATGTACCGTTTGGCAAAGCTGGGTTTCAGCCAGTCATACACATATTTCCCATGGCGCAACGCTAAGTATGAGTTGACGACCTATCTGACTGAACTTACAAAGACTCCGGTACGTGAATACTTTCGAGCGAATCAATGGCCAAACACCCCGGATATTCTTACTGAGTTCCTACAGCTGGGGACGCGCGCGGCCTTCTTGATTCGTTTTCTGCTAGCGGCCACTCTCGGAGCGAATTACGGCGTGTATGGTCCAGCTTTCGAACTGATGGAAAGTCACGCTGTACGGCCCGGCAGTGAAGAGTACTTGGATTCAGAGAAATACCAAATCCGTCATTGGGAGTTGGACAATCCCAATAGCTTGCGCGAAATCATTACGCTCGTGAATCGCATCCGGCATGATAACCCCGCTCTGCAGAGCGATTGGCTGCTGGATTTTCACCCTGTCGATAACGAGCAGTTGATCTGCTACAGCAAACGATCGGCGGACGGATTAAACCTGGTGCTGGTGGTGGTGAATCTGGACCCGCACCACAGGCAATCAGGTTTCGTTGATTTGCCATTAGATGAATTGGGGATTGATGAAGACCGTCCCTATCAGGCAAATGATTTACTGACTGGCGCGCGATACGTGTGGACCGGGCGAAGGAATTATGTGGAGCTGGACCCCGCTAGCATTCCGGGACACATATTCCGTATCCGGCGACGATTGCGTGTTGAAACCGATTTCGAATACTTCCTGTGAAAGCGTGAACATGGTCTTGGATATCGAATCACGGTATGCACCATTCAGCGAAGGTACGATTACGCAGATGGCGCAAGTTCTCCCGGATTTCATTGCGACGCGGCGATGGTACCGATCAAAGGCGCGTCGTATTCAGAACGCGGAGATCCAAGATATACTCCCCGTTGCCGGAACTCCTTCATACATTCTTGTCGTCAGAATTCTGTATGGCGACGGCGACGACGATCAGTACATGATTGCTCTAACCTTCAGTGACGGTGTTAACGGCGTGAGGCCGCCGGAGGCGAGCGGCGTGGTGGCGACCTACAGAGAAGGCGCCGGCTCACACGGCACCATTCATGACGCCTTCGGTGATGCGGAATTTCGAAGCGCATTACTGAGGGCCGTGACATGCGATCTGAGGTTCGAAGGGCGCAGCGGCGATTTGAGCGCATCGCGGACAAGTGTATTTCGCCACGGATGTGAGAGTTCCGATTTGAAAATCGAAAGCGCCGTGTCGAAAGCAGAACAAAGCAATACCTCGATCGTCTATGGCGGCCGGTTCATTCTGAAAGTATTCCGGAAGCTCGAGGCCGGCATCAACCCCGACCTCGAGATTGGCGCGTTTTTGACTGAACGAGGCTTCAAGAACACGCCCGCGGTGCTGGGGAAGCTCGAATATCGACCCAAGAACGGAAAGGCTGTCTACGCCGCCGGCATACTGCAGGAGTTTGTCCCGAATAGAGGCGATGCATGGAAGTACACCCTGGAGGAGCTACGCGGCTTTTTTGAGCGCTTTAGTGATAGCGATGTGCCGCTGCCCGAATCACGGGCACCGCACCCCATGGATTTGCTGAATAAGACGCCGCCATCGCGACTTGGGGATCTTCTGGGATCTTATGCCAATTCGGCGCACCTGCTCGGAATTCGCACCGCGCAGATGCATGAGGCACTGGCCGATGCGGGGGATAATTGCGATTTCACGCCCGAGCCGTTCACCGTAGCGAATGGCTCCGAGCTCTATCAAGAGATGGTGTGTCAAGCCGATATTACCTTCGAGCTCCTGCGGCGCAAGCAAGCGGCCCTGGCGGATTCGACTGCTGAGATGGCGCACAGAGTTCTTCGGTTGGAGCATCGCATCGCGGAGAATTTCTCGTGGTTGCGCGATCACGAAATTAGGGCGGCGCGTATTCGCTTTCATGGCGATTTCCATCTCGGACAGGTGCTCTATACGGGCAGCGATTTCATGATTATCGACTTTGAAGGCGAACCCGCTCGTCCGCTGAATGAGCGGCGGAGGAAGGGGTTGGCGATGCGAGACGTGGCGGGGATGATCCGGTCATTTCAATATGCCGCTTACACCGCGCTGTTTGAACTGATATCGGGCGATCGGGTGAAGCCGGAAAGCATGAGCAGAATTGAGCCATGGACTGATCTCTGGACAGCGTGGATCAGCTCGCTATATTTGAATGCGTACTTTAGCGCGGGTGACAAATCTTCCTTTGTTCCCGCGGAACCCAAGCAGCGACGCTTGTTACTGGATGCGTTCATCCTACAGAAGGCCCTGTATGAGGTGGCATATGAGCTCAACAACCGGCCCGATTGGGTTCGCATTCCTCTTCGCGGAATTCTGGGGCTCATAGGGTGAGCGCGCCATGGCAAATCCGTGCAGGTTTCTCAACGAGAACGATATCTATCTCTTTCAGGAAGGCACAAACGTAAGACTCGGAGAGGTGCTGGGCGCGCACGTTGCGAGCGAGCGGGGCGGAACACAGTTTGCCGTCTGGGCGCCGAATGCGCGGGCTGTGTCTGTCATCGGCGATTTTAATGGCTGGCAGAGAAACATGAGCCGGCTATCTCCGGCGGGCGGCGGTATCTGGCAGGGTCTTCTACCCGGCGTGGAGGCGGGATCAAGATACAAGTATTTCGTTGAATCGAAAAATGGTGAATATAGCGCTGACAAGGCCGACCCATTCGGCTTCTTACAGGAAACGCCGCCGCGGAACGCCTCGATCGTTTGGGACCTGACCTATGAATGGGGCGACAGGCAGTGGATGGAAAGCCGTCGCTTGTCCAATAGCCTGGAAGCGCCGATTTCGATATACGAGGTACACCTTGGATCGTGGCGCCGGGTGGCAGAGCAGGGGAATCGCTGGCTATCCTACGCCGAGCTGGCTTGCCAGCTCATACCGTACGTGAAGGAAATGGGTTTCACGCATGTTGAGTTTATGCCGGTTATGGAGCATCCCTTTTTTGGGTCTTGGGGGTATCAGATTACTGGCTTTTTTGCGCCGACCAGTCGCTACGGAACCCCGCAGGATTTCATGCGGCTGATCGACGAGTTTCACCAGAACGGGATCGGGGTGATTCTCGATTGGGTGCCCTCGCACTTCCCACAGGATGAGCATGGTCCCGGGTATTTTGACGGTGCGCATGAGTATGAGCCGGCCGATCCGCGCCGCGGGGTACATGCCGATTGGAACAGTTTCATTTTCGATTACAGCCGGAACGAAGTTCGCAGCTTCTTGTTGAGTAGCGCGATGTTTTGGCTTGATAAGTACCATGCAGACGGATTGCGCGTGGATGCGGTCGCCTCCATGTTGTACCTTGACTACTCGCGGCCAGAAGGGCAATGGCTTCCGAATCAATATGGAGGTCGCGAGAACCTGGAGGCTATTTCATTTCTTCGGCGCCTGAACGAAGATGTATATCGCGCCCATCCGGATATACAAACCATCGCCGAAGAATCCACGGCTTGGCCAATGGTTTCACGCCCTGTTTACCTCGGTGGACTGGGGTTTGGTCTGAAATGGGACATGGGGTGGATGCATGACACATTGCAGTATATGTCGCAGGATCCGCTATTCCGCAAGTTTCATCATCATGAATTGACCTTCCGCGCGATTTACGCCTTTAACGAGAATTTTGTGCTTTCGCTCTCGCACGATGAGGTGGTTTACGGGAAAAGATCCTTGATTGGGAAGATGCCGGGAGATGACTTGCAGAAGTTCGCTAATCTGCGGCTGCTGTTTTGCTACATGTATGGTCAGCCCGGCAAGAAGCTTTTGTTCATGGGAGATGAGTTCGGGCAATGGTCCGAGTGGCAGCACGAGGGCAGTCTCGATTGGGCACTGCTGAATTTCGCGCCGCACGCCGGGCTGCGTTTGTTGGTGGGTGATCTGAACCGGCTGTATCGAACGGAGCCGGCTCTACAAACGGCCGAAAATAGCGCTGCCAGCTTTGAGTGGATCGACGTGCACGATGCGGAGAAGAATGTTCTAAGTTTCCTTCGAAACGGGCATTCGGCGGAAGAGGTGATAGCGATTATCTGCAATTTTAGCCCCGTGCCTCGCGGGAGTTATCGGATTGGCGTTCCGCGGAAGGGCTTCTGGAAAGAGCTTCTCAATTCAGATGCCAATGTGTATGGGGGGACCGGAAAAGGGAACTTCGGCGGTGTGGAAACGGTGCCGATTCCTTTGCACGGCCGGAATTACTCGATCACGATCGATCTGCCGCCGCTGGCCTCCGTTTTCTTCCGTTGGGAAAGTGTGCCTGGGAGAGAATGACGCAGCTCAATGTGGATTATCTATGCCGCAAGCGCAGGCTCTCCCAACTGGCATCGGCGAACCAGCCCCCGTCCACCGAGAGCGCGTGACCGTTGATGAAGCCGCTCTGGGATGGATCGGCCAAGAAAACAATCGCCGAGGCGATGTCGTCCGCCGTGGCGAAACGCGCCATTGGCACGCGCCCAACAATATCGTGATCGCTGTACAATCCGGTGGCTTGCGGCGCCGTATCCATAGGAGTTTTAACCCAGCCTGGGCAGACGGCATTACACCGTACGCCGCGGCCGCCCCACTCCGCGGCGAGCGTACGTGTCAAGCCAATTAGGCCGTGCTTGCTGGCGTTGTAAGCGGCACGATCCGCCACCCCCAGCAATCCGGCAATGGACGCAACGTTCACGATGCTGCCGATCCGCTGCTCCAGCATGATGGCGCCGATCTCGCGACACAGCAAGAAAGGTCCGAGAAGATTGACATCCTGAACGCGGCGCCAGTCGGCCGTGGAGATTTTTTCGGCTGGCGAGATATGCGCAATCCCGGCGTTGTTCACCAGGACCTCCACCCGGCCAAATTGCGACCGCGCGGCGTGCGCCAGGGCTTGCGCGGTTTCCTCCCGCGCCACATCCCCGAGAAATTCGGAAGCGGCTTGTCCAGTAGCGCGAACTGCGCTGATTGTTTCACAGCATGAATTAATGTCGTTGAGCAGAAGGGAGTAACCCTTCTGCGCCATCACTTCGGCGGTCCGCCGCCCGATGCCTTGCGCGGCGCCCGTAACAATAGCTAATTTCACTCGTCCCTCCTGAGTCGACACACCCGGCCAATCCCGCGCGATAGGATTGTTGACATGTCCCTAGATTACGCTTGGCAGACGTTTTTCTCGGCTGTTCGCGAGGCAGTTGCAAGCGATCAGCCTCCCCGGAAACGATTGGAAGAGCTTTATGCCGCGAGTATCGACAAGCTGCGCGGCAGCGAGAATCTGCGGGAGGATATTCGGGAGCGAATTGCGCGCGTGAAAGAATCGCGCGGCAAAATTTCTCAACTGAGCGAGCGCGAGGTCAAGACCACGCTTCAGGAAATTGTATCGATTTACGACGCTATATCGGCGCATCTTTACGGCTCAGGATCGACGAAACACGCCGAGGTTTAGTCAGACCGCTGCTGCCTTGGTCAGAATGTGAACTTTACCGCTAGCTGCAGCTCCCGCGGCGCGTTACGGATGCTGCTGATCACATTGGGCTGAGAGCCCGGTGGCCTCAGGGCTTGGGGGCAGGCAAGAAGCGGTATACCTGGACTTGACCCGCAACAACCGAAGAATTTGTCGGGAAAACAGCAAGCAGATGAAACAGCCCGAACTTCTGTATCGCCTGCTTAACAAGCTCATCGTGCAGGAGCTGCCGCTTCGATCGGAAGGTGTCCACGACGGCCAGCTGCACGCCATTCTGCTCGAAATATCGGATCACCTCTTCCGGGCTGGAAAAGAAACTCCGGTATTCGGAGGCGTTCCAATCGGCCTCTGCAAGGGCTTTAGTGCCCCTGAGAACGATATCTTTCGGGCGCGGCTCATGCATTGCGATTTCCGACACCAGCATTCCTTCCCCACCGGTTTCGGAAGACACCAAAATCTTCACTCCCTGCAATTCGGGGTTGGAAGTAATGAATCGCGCGGCTTCCATGTAGCCGTAGTGTTTCTCGCGCGGTATGGCGAAGGTCTGAACGGCGAAACAGAGCGCCGCGGCCGCCGCGACGAGGCTTTTCCGGTGCTCCATCAGGCGGCCAGCAAGCGGCAGGCGGTCGGCCACCCAAAAGCCCCCCGCGAATATAAAAAGGATCAGGGCGGGGACGGCGATGATCATCTTGCGATCTTCCACCCCCGCCGGCACGAGGGAATGAAAAACCCAGTCTGCAATCAGGAGCGCGAACATAACAGCCGCGCCCGACTCGACTCGCGCGCGGGAAAACGGGAGCAACACCTTTATCACAATTCCGATAGCGAGCAACAACGAAAGCGCTAACCCGATAATCCCCACCGTGATCAGCAAGAATTGACCCAGGGCGCCCAGCGTGTAACTCGCATTAGGCGAGGAACCGGCCGCCCATCCGCGCTCGACCAAGTGCATTGTAAAAAACTGCCAGGGCAGGCAGCAGCCACCGATCACCAGCGCGGATATCCAGAAAGACGGCAACGCGAGCAGCCGGAGCTTGCGCGTGAGCAGCAACGCCAGCGGCGGCACGATCACCAGCAGCCATCCGCTGCCCTTCGTCAACACCGCCATCGAGAAAAAAAGCGCAAACCCGAGATTATCCTGCCAACGTTCGGAATCGAGATACCGCGCGAAATAAATCACGCTCCAAAAGCAGGTCAAGACGAGCAGCGTTTCCGACATCTCTTCATCGCTGTAGGTCTGAACGAGAGGAAGGCAGATGGCTAAACAGCCTGCCAGCACAGCGGCGTTCCAGCTGAACCAGCGGCGCGCCTCCAGAAATATCGAATAGGCGAGCAGCGCAGTAGTGAACGCCAGCTCCAGAAGAGTGGAAACCCGCGACGCCGAAAACAGCGTCATCCAAAGCGCTTGAACGAGGTAGAAGAAGGGCGGCCAGTGCCCTAGCGCAACTTTCGGATAGTGATGATAGTAGTCTTGGGCGAACTGCATGGGAGACAACCAGTGCAGCCCGGTTATGTACTCCCGAATCATCACGGAGGTGACATAGTGCGCCGGTTCATCCGGGTAACCGTTAAATTCACTGTGATATGCGCCGCTAACGATCTGAAGGAGCACCACCAGAATGCAGAATGAGAGAAAGATAAGGGCGTTGGCGGATGCCGTGAACCGCAGGGGATTGACTCGCCTCCGCGTCAGAGCGGTCCGGCGAGCCGACAGAACATCCACCTCATCTCGCAGGATCATTCGAAACTCGGGCGAACGCAGGGCGCAGTAACGACCATCCTCTATGATACGTTTGGCGGGATGTCGTTTCTCAATTAAATTAGTGAAATTTGTAGTCAAATCCGGCGCACTCCGTTCTTCACATTCAGCCGGCTGCTCCCAATGAAAGCTGCGGCACGCATCTGGGCGGCGATCCTCGAGCTGACCCCCTTTCGAGCCGGCTTGCTGGTGTTTTCCATAGGCCTGGCGGTACGCCTGGCCTTCATTCTTCTGTTTCATCCCTATACAAACCTGGCCCGTTACGAATTGGAGCGCGTTGCGATTTCACTTGCGACGCAGGGGGTGTACGGCAATCCCTACGCTATTCCCACGGGTCCCACCGCGCATGTATCACCCGGATATACTCTGATACTCGCCGCCTTATTTCGTGTATTTGGAACCGGAATTCCAGCGGAAATAATCAAGGAAGTCCTGGCTTCCGCAGTGGTCGCGCTTTCCTGTGCGCTGCTGCCGTGGGTCGCAGGCACTCTCCGCTTCGGCCGGAACGCCGGCCTCATTGCGGGACTGATTTGCGCCCTATGGCCCGAACGGCCGCTGGTCCAAATTGACGGCGACTGGGAAACTCCCTATACAGTGCTGGCGCTGATGCTCGTGTCCGTACTGGCCGCACGGCTATGGACCGGGCAACGGCTTACGGTTAAAAATGCCGCCGCCCACGGACTTTGCTGGGGAGCGGTTATGCTATTCGTCTCGGCGCTGTTTTCGATGTTTATCGCCTTCCTCTTGGCGGGTCTCTATTATTGCCGGCGCGCCGGGGTGGGGCGCTACGTGATTTTCGCCGGGATCGAAGTACTCTTCGCCGCATTGTGTCTGGCGCCGTGGGCGATTCGCAACGAACGCGCTCTCGGCTCGCCGATCCTCACGCGAAGCAATTTCGGCCTGGAGATGCGGATTTCAAACAATGACTTCGCCAGCCCGGATCAGCGCGTGAATTACATTCAGGGCGTCTACGCCCGGTATCATCCTCTGCAGAATGTTACCGAGGCTACAAAGGTCCGCGAACTGGGCGAAGTAGCGTATAACAAGTTGGCGATGGATGAAGCAAAGCAGTGGATCCGCTCCCATCCGGTACGTTTTCTTCAACTTTGTCTAGGGCGTGCGCGCTGCTTTTGGTTTTATATTGACCCTACGTCGCGACTGAAGAGTCTGTTTCTGGTCCTGACTGCTGCTCTAGGCCTAATCGGCCTAGTCTCTTTCGTTCGCCTGCAACCCGTCACCGGCGCTGTTCTGATTGTGGTGCTGCTCATCTATCCGTTGCCGAATTATCTTGTGCACGTGGGCTTACGACAGCAATACCCGATTCAGTGGCTGATGATATTGCTGACAGTATTCCTGCTCATGCGCCGTCTCCCGGCAGTTTTCGGGCCGGCATCGCGCGCGCAAGCCCACGTGCGGGCCTAGGCGGCCGGAACTTCTTCCCGAGCCTCCTGCTTTTCTTCGTGGTACTCCTGCTCCGTATTCAGGGCCCAGAGATTGTCCCGGCTGCGGACGTTGCCGATGATGTTATCTACGGCTGTCATAGCGGTCAGCATGGAGTGGTCCTGGTTGTTGTACTTGTGCATGCCGTTGCGCCCGACCAGGAAAAGATTATCGAACTCGTTTACCCAGGAGATCACCTCCGGGAAGCGATTGTAGGATCCGAAATAGGCCGGATAGGTCTTCGGCATTCGAATGACGGTCGCGTCCAGAACGTCCGCGGGTTCCAGAATGTTCATGGATGCAAGTTCCGATTTGGCGAGCTCGATCATTTCGGCATCGGTCTTCTGCCAGAGGGAATCGTTCTCATTGCAGAAGTATTCCAGACCGATCCAGACGTTATTCGGGTCCGCCACCATCGACGGGCTCCAGTTATTAAAGATCTGCAGCCGCCCTACCAGCACGTCGGGCTCCTGGATGTAGATCCAATTGTCCTTTACCAGCTCTCCGCTCGATTCCCGCAGCTTGATCCGATTACACAAGACGCCCACGGTAATAAAATCCCGGTAAATCAATCCATCCGAGATCTCGCGAATGGCGGGGGGCGCGGGAGGATTCATATCCGCAATCAGCTCTTTGACCGGCATGGTCGAAAAGAAGTAATCGCCTTCGAAGCGCCGGCGCTCGCCGGTCTGACTGTTTCTGGCATGGACGGCGGTAATGCGCCCATATCCAGTTTGTTCAATTTCCTCGACTGACCAGTGCATGAGGATCTGGGCGCCTTGGCCTTGAACGATTTTCGCCACCTCTTCCCACATCTGCCCGGGTCCGAACTTAGGATAAAGAAACTGCTCGATCAGAGAAGTCTCGACATCCTTCTGGCTGATGTCGGTGCGGCGCTTGGGAACCAGCTTCTTCATGATGTGCGTGATGGTCTTCAGGATGGAAAGACCTTTGATCCGCTGGGCTCCCCATTCCGCGCTGATTTCCTTGCACTCGATTCCCCAGACTTTTTCGGTATACGACTTGAAAAACGTGAGATAAAGTTCGCGGCCAAAACGGTTGATGAAAAACTGCTCAAGGTTGGTCTCGTTGCGAATCGGAAAGAGCAACGAACGTAAATAGCTGAACCCTATGCGGAGCGTTTTGAACAGCCCGAGCTTCCGGAGCGTGTCGCCGCTCAACGTGATCGGATATGTGAAAAACTGGCGCATAAAATAGATGCGCGATTTCCGGTGCCGGACCAGCATGACGCGGTCGTCGACTTCGGGATTCGGGCCGTGCGCGCACGCGGGTACGGTCGCCGTCTGCCGCTGATACGTAATATGGGCGCTGTCGCCTTCGATGGTCTCCATAGGCAGGATCTTGAGCCACCATTGCATTACGCGATCGGATTTGGAAAAGAACCGGTGTCCGCCGATATCGATGCGGTTGCCCTTGTAATTCACGGTCCGTGAAATACCGCCAATATAATCGGTCTTCTCGAGCACGATGGGAATAATATCCGTCCGAGTCAATAACTCGTAGGCGGCGGTTAGCCCTGCCGGTCCAGCGCCGATGATTACGGCGCGCTTGCGATGCTCGGGAGACGACTCCATAAACTCCTTTATGCCCAGTCTACGAAAGCGAGATATCTGCATGTGTCTGCGCTTAGATCCTTATTTTGTTCGGCCAGGGGCCGTTCGGGTGTCGCGCGACGGGGCGAAATGATTGTCAGCCAACGGCTTAGTGCCGTGGGCACACGCAAAAATGGGTGCAATCTATAGAGTCGGGAATGCGACCGATTCTTTCGCCTGCGTTTAGCAGAACCCCCAGGTTTCTTATCGGCCGCGGCGCAGCAATGGATTACGGTTCCGGCGATTTCGCCCCCTGGCGGGCCTATAGGATTATAGGGGTCCGCCAGCGGGCAAGCTCGGAACGCTATAAAGGATCGTTCAGGCGGCTTTTTGGGGAGTCTTGATGTAGCCTTTGGCCTTGTATTCGTAGTAGCGGGCGCCGCGAATGACGGCGTCCATGTCCTCTTTCTCGTAACGAGCGGCGATTTGCTCGGCTGAAAATTCAAAGCCAATTTCGGCCGGATCGAACGGCAGCTCGTAGTTTTTTGCCATTTTATAGTTGTTGATGGCAATCTGCCAGCGTCGGTCCTCACGCTCCTGCCGGTCTTTTTCGGCTTTCTGGCGCTCGGCAATGAGACGCTTCAGCTCGGCTTCATCCTTTTCATACAACCGGCGCAGCCGCGCTTCCTGAATGGACAGATTGTTCAGGTCACGGCGGTAAGACAGGAAGATTTGCGCTTCGATCATGGCCTTGCGCACGGCTTCATCTTCTTCCTCGGCAAACTGTGCGGCGAGCTCGCGGCGACCGATGGCGTAGATGCCGGCTTCGAGCGAGGGAATGCGTTCGAGACGCCAAAGCGTGTCGGCGAGGGATTGGGTGAGGCGCTTTTCCTCGTCGCTTTCCGGCGCGTGCAGTTGAAAGGTACGTTCGATATGGGCCTGGTAGGCGGCGAGGTCTTCCGATGGCAGGAGGACGGTGCGGCCGGTGAGTCCGGTTTTGAGCGCATTGTGCGCGATTTTAGCCCGGCCCTGCGGCGAGGTGGGACCCGTGGACAGAGCGGCGTTAGCACGGTTGGCTGCGACTTGCTTGGGTGATGACATAGGGGACGCTTTCCGGTTCGAGCATAGGGGAAGGGTTTGCGGCCTGGCTGTGGAAAAGCGGCGGAAGGCCCGTTTTATCGAAGCGAAAATATTTTTGAGAGTTGTGAACCCACTTGCAGAACTCGGCGCAAAGGGTTTTGACAAGCGAGCGTACGGCAGGGCCACTGGCCAGTCCCGTGGGTAAGCGGGTGAGAGCCCTGCCTTTACGGTGCAGCGGCCGGAGCGCGATAGCGCGTGATTCGCGGCGGGGTTGCATCGGGTTCTCCCAGCCACACCGTGCGACCCGCAAAGTAACGCAGTAGAGCTCGGTTGGAGGCGGGGTCATCCGATTCGCGCGCCCAAACGATTTTGGAGGCATCAATATCGGCGCTATTGTAGATCCATTCTTTTTTCTTCTGGTGCTGCCAGGGCTTGTAGCGCACGAGAACCAGCTGCCGTCCAGGCTCGCGCTCCAGGCGCGGCACGAATATCTCGCGCGATAAATCGCGCTCGAATTCCGACGCCCATAATTCCTCGATGCCGGAGAGAGGCGCGGGGAGAAGGCGTTCCATCAGACGGCCGCACAGAGGTACGGCCAGCCCGAGGGCGCACACGAGCGGCAAGCTTCGGGACAGGAATTTTCCCGCCCTCCCGCCGGCGCGAAGCCGACGGATACATTGGACGAGCGCCAGCACAATGAGCGCGATCACGGCGGCCGAATAATGAGGGAAGTAGGCGAAGAAAGTCATGTTATCCAGAACGAGAACTAAAACCAGCCCTCCAAGCGCCAGGCCCATGTTTCGTTCCCGCCAGATGAATGGCGCGAAGATTAGCGTCAGGGTCAGCGGCACGCCGATATAGAAGTTCCAGAACCGCCTCAGCTTCCCTCCGGTCGCGAGCGCGAGAGCCGCCGGCGATTTGCGGCGCTCGTGCTGCTGCAGTTGATCTTCATATTCGGCTTGTATGTCGGATGGCAACGGCGTGTTCACAATGCGCGGCTTCTGCCAGAAGAAGCCTTGCGGTACGCCGTATCGGTCTCGATAAAGAAGATAGGGCAACTCGGCCGCGCGGCCGGTGACGCGATAGTTGTAATATCCAATGAAAATCAGGGCGGCGATCAAAGTGATAGCTGCCGGCGCCAGAATTTGCGTCAAGGTCGTGGTAAACGTCAATTCGCGCGCAAAGATGATCCAGTAAAGAACCGCGCCTGCGGCGAGGAGTCCCAGCAGGATGCCTTCGAGCGGCCGGCTGTTCATAAGGACCACCACGCCGCCGGAAAGTATAAAGGAGTATCGAACTCGGGGCGCTTCGCGAAGTCGAGCCAGCGCGCCCAGCACAAGCGCTCCGCCAATTCCGGGGACACAGCCTCCCCAGTAACTGTTCATCCAGTAGCTGAGCACGCCGAGCTGCAGGTCGAGAATAACGAGAGTTCCGGTAAAGGCCCAAACGCGGGGCAGCCAGCCGAGCAAAGCCCAATACGTAAGGACACAAAGCAGCCCCATGCTCGCCATCACTCCTGCCCAGGGTGACCCAAACAACACTCGCCCGGCGGCGAGCAGCAGTCCTTGTGCTACCTGGTACTCGGCCGTGTATGTCGGGCGTGTAAAGACGTAGACGGAATCGAAATGGTCGGCCAAGGGCGGGGTCGGATTGGTCAGCCTTCCCGAAGCGAATGTGTCGGCCTGCAGGAGGTAGGCGTATTCGTCCGAGATGAACGGAGCAGGCGCGCCATAGACCGGCAGAATGAGCAAGCGCAGCAGGATTGGAAGGAAGGCCAGGATAAGAATGCAAAGCCACGGCCGCCGGCTGATCTTCCAAAGAAGGTCTTCCACCTTGGAAAACCAGAGGCCGGCGAAGCCGGGACGAAGGAAAGCGATCCCGACACAGAGGAGAGTCAGCAGTAGCTCCAACACTTGGAGAGCGCTGATGGGAGCGGTTCCCCAGTCTAGCCGCATCGGGTCTGCCTTCTCAGATTACATGCAGTTCCCGATTGGAAGCTATAATTGCCAGATGAAAGTCGTGATTCTGTGTGGCGGACTGGGTACCCGCCTGCGAGAAGAAACCGAGTTTCGTCCGAAGCCGCTTGTGGACGTAGGAGGACGTCCTATCTTGTGGCACATCATGAAGTTGTACGCGCACTATGGTTTTCGCGAGTTCATTTTGTGCCTGGGTTATCGCGGCAACATGATTAAGGAATATTTTCTGAATTACGAGGCGATGAACAATGATTTTACAATTTGTCTCGGTAAGAAGGCCCATGTTCAGTACAACGATAACCACGAAGAACAGGATTTCCGGGTGACCCTTGCTGAAACGGGCCCGGAATCGATGACCGGCGGGCGTCTGAAACGCGTGCGGCGATACCTTCAAGACGACGACCGTTTCATGCTGACCTACGGCGATGGTGTCAGTGACGTAGATGTTTGTAAGCTGCTCGATTTCCACCGCAGCCATGGCAAGATAGCCACCGTCACTACTTTCCGCCCGGTTTCGCGGTTCGGAATTTTGGATATTAACCAATCCAGCCAGGTGATGAATTTCATAGAAAAGCCGAAATCGGATGCTTGGGCGAGCGCCGGATTCTTCGTTTTCGAACGGAAGATCTTTGACTATATCGACGGCGACCAGACGATTCTCGAACGCGAGCCTCTCGAGCGGCTCGCCGAACAAGGGCAATTGATGGCCTACAGCCACGAAGGGTTCTTTTACGCGATGGATACCTACCGCGAGTATCAGATTCTGAACGATCTTTGGAAGTCCGGCGAAGCGCCATGGAAGAAATGGGCGTGAGCGGATTTTGGAATGACCGTCCGGTCCTGGTGACGGGAGCCACCGGCTTGGTGGGGAGTTGGCTCACGCGAAGACTGGTCGAGACCGGCGCCGACGTGGTTTGCCTGGTGCGGGACTGGGTGCCGCAAAGCGAGGCTGTACGCAGCGGAACGCTCGATCGCGTGAAGGTGGTGCGAGGTGACATTCGCGACCGCGAGACTGTAGAGCGGACGCTCGGCGAATACGAAATCAACACCGTGTTCCACTTGGCGGCACAGACCATCGTGGGCATCGCAAATCGCAATCCCATCTCCACATTTGAAAGCAATATAGCGGGCACCTGGAATGTTCTCGAGGCGTGCCGCCGGTCACCATTGGTTAAGGCGACCGTGATTGCTTCGTCCGATAAAGCATACGGCGATCAGGACCAGTTGCCTTATAGCGAGGAAGCCCCGCTGGAGGGCAGGCATCCCTACGATGTGAGCAAGTCATGCGCTGATCTGATCGCCCAGACATACGGCGTCACCTATGGATTACCCGTCGCCATCACCCGGTGCGGCAACTTCTATGGCGGAGGCGATCTGAACTGGAACCGCATCGTCCCCGGGACGATTCGTTCCGTAGTCCGCGGCGAACGCCCTGTGATCCGATCGGACGGCCAGTTCGTGCGCGATTACTTTTACGTGGAAGATGGGGCTGCGGCCTACATGCTGCTGGGCGAGCGGTTGATTACCGATCAGGAAAAGGTACGGGGCCAGAGCTATAACTTCTCGAATGAGATTCAGGTGACGGTCACGGACCTTGTGAATCGCATTTTGCGGAAGATGGACTCCTCCCTCGAACCCGACATTCGTAACGAAGCGTCGAACGAGATCCGGCATCAGTACTTGAGCGCGGCGCGAGCCAGAACCCAGTTGGGATGGCATCCGCTATTTACGCTGGACGAGGGGTTGACGCGTACCATTTCCTGGTATCGCGATTTTCTTGGGGGTTCTTACAATGAGTTCTCCGGCCGAGAGCTTGCGGGATCGCATTCTGGATCTGGTCACTGAATATCACTCCGCGGCGTTTGAAACCAAACCCTTCATTCCGGGCGAGAGCACCGTTCCGGTGTCCGGCCGTGTATTCGACGCGCAAGATATGCGCTCGCTGGTTGATTCGTCGCTCGATTTCTGGCTGACCACGGGGCGCTTCGCGGCGCAGTTCGAAAAGCAGTTCGCGCGCTGGTTCGGCGTTCGGACCGCCACTCTGGTGAATTCGGGTTCGTCGGCGGATCTTCTGGCTGTTACAGCGCTCACGTCTCCAAAACTGGGCGAGGGCCGACTGAGGCCCGGAGACGAAGTGATCACGGTAGCCGCCGGATTCCCGACCACGGTCAATCCCATCATTCAGAACGGCCTGGTTCCGGTGTTCGTCGACGAGCACATCCCGACGTACAACATCGACGTCTCGAGGCTGGAAGAAGCTCGCTCCGAGCGCACACGCGCGGTGGTGATTGCCCATACGCTCGGCAATCCGTTTAATCTTGGAGCGGTGACGGAGTTCGTCCGCAAGTACGACCTCCGGCTGGTGGAAGACTGCTGCGATGCGGTAGGCGCGACCTACAAGGGGCAGAAAGTCGGAACCTTCGGCGATCTCGCGACGGTGAGTTTTTATCCGGCCCACCACATCACGATGGGGGAAGGCGGGTGCGTGCTGGCGGAAAAACCGATGCTGAAAACGATCGTCGAATCCTTCCGCGACTGGGGCCGCGACTGCTGGTGCGAGCCCGGGAAAGAAAATACCTGCGGCAAGCGTTTTGACTGGCAACTAGGCGACTTGCCCCACGGCTACGATCACAAGTACACGTATTCGCACATCGGCTACAACCTCAAAATGACGGATATGCAGGCCGCCGTCGGCGTTTCGCAGTTGAAGAAGCTGCCCGAGTTCATTGAAAGGCGCCGGGCGAATTTCCGGGCTTTGCGAGAAGGGCTCCAGGACCTGGAAGAATTTTTCATTTTGCCGGAGGCGACTCCGCATTCCGAGCCAAGCTGGTTCGGATTTCCGCTTGCGGTGCGCACGGATGCGCCGTTTAACCGTAATCAGGCGATCGCCTTTCTCGAGAGCCGCAAAATCGCGACGCGGCTTCTGTTCGGCGGCAACCTCTTGCGCCAACCTGCCTACCAGGGAATAAAGCATCGTGTGGTCGGCCCGCTCGATAACACGGATTTCATCATGAATCAGGTGTTTTGGGTGGGTGTGTTCCCGGGCATCACACCGGAGATGCTGGACTACATGCTCGATGTGTTTCATAAGATGCCGGTCGCGCATCTGGTCGCTCTGTAGCAGCGAATGGGGCCGGAGCTCGACGCCCAGGATCTGGATCATATCCTGACCCACACGGCGGAGTTGTGGGAGCCGCTCCGCGGTCAGAGGATTTTCATCACCGGCGGGACTGGTTTTGTCGGCACCTGGCTGACGGAGAGCTTTGCCTGGATCAACGAGAAGCTGAAACTCCAGGCCAGGGCGGTTCTCCTCACGCGAAACCCGGACGCCTTTCGGGCCAAAGCCTCACAGGCGGCGCATCATCCGGCGATTGATTTTCTGCGGGGCGAGGGCGTCTCGTTTGAGTTCCCGAAGGGCGAATTTCCGTTTGTCATTCACGGCGCAACCGAAAAATGGTTCGAGCCCACGGCGGAGGAGCCGGCGGGTACTTTCGAACGCGACCTCGGAACGACCCGGCGCGTGCTCGAGTTTGCGGCCAGCCACGGGACGAAGCGCCTGCTCTTTACCAGTTCAGGAGCCGTGTACGGGAAGCAGCCGCCGCAGATGACACACATTCCCGAAGAGTATTCCGGAGCGCCTGCGACAGAAGACGCGCATTCCGCTTACGGGCAGGCGAAGCGTGCGGGCGAGTTCCTGTGCGCGATGTACGCGCGCCAGTTCGGTTTTGCCGCCGTTTTGGCTCGCCTGTTCGCGTTCGCCGGGCCCCACTTGCCGCTGGATATCAATTTCGCCATCGGCAACTTCGTGCGGGATGTGCTGGCGGGCGGACCCGTGCGAATCGGCGGCGATGGCACGCCGCGACGATCCTATTTATATGCCGCCGATCTTGCCATCTGGCTATGGACACTGCTGATGCGGGGAGAATCGGCGCGCCCTTACAACGTGGGATCGGCGGACGATATTAGCATCGCCGATCTGGCCAAACTGGTGGTGGAGAACACGGCGCCGGGTACGCCGATTGAGATTCTCGGAAAACCGTCGCCGGGAATGCCGCCCGCGCGCTATGTTCCGTCAATTGAACGTGCCCGCAACGAAGTGGGACTACAGCCATTGGTACCTCTGGACCAGGCGATTCGCCGAATGTATGCCTGGAACGTCCGCGTCCGGGCCTCTCAACAGGCTACGACTCCATGAAGTAGTAACAGAGCATGTGGCAGACGACCATGTGGCCGTCTTCGATGCGGCCCATGTGGGGCTCCGCCACGCGGATCTGCAGCTTCGCCATGGGGCCGAGCTTGCCGCCGTCCCGCCCCGTAAGAGCGATGGTCTGGCAACCGATGGAGTTCGCATAGTCCATGGCGCAAACCACGTTTGGAGAATTGCCCGAGCCGCTGATCGCGATCAGTACATCGCCGGGCTGGGCGAAGTTCTTCAACTGCTCGGCAAAGACGCAATCGTAGCTCACGTCGTTCGAATAAGCCGTAATCGTGGGCATCGAATCGGTCAGAGCCATGATGCGGAAACGCGTTTTCTTGTTGAAGCTGGCTCCTTTGACCATATCCGTAACGAAGTGCGAAGCTGTGGAAGCGCTGCCGCCGTTTCCACAGGTGAAGATATGGCGATTATTGTCGCGGGCTTCCGCCAGGATCTCAATGGCGCGCGAAACAGCGTACAGATCCACCGTTTCAAGGGCATGCAAGAGCTTCGATTTATACTGCTGGGAAAAGTCCAGAGCGGCGGGCGCTGTAGTCAAGTCAGTGGCCATAGCTGTATCGTACATCCCCAGGGGGACGGCCACTCGCCCTTAGCGGGGCCTTCGTTGGCCCCAGGAGCGCTCGATCTCCTCGAGGCTCCTGCCCTTGGTCTCGGGCACAATGCGCCAGACAATCCAGAATGTCAGAACGCACATGGCCGAGTAGATGCAAAACGCTCCGGTCGCGCTGACCAGCTTGATCAACGTCAAGAAGGTCATCGTCAGCAGCGTACAAGCGGCCCATAAGGCGACTGTGGCGATGGACATCGCTCTGCCTCGCAGCCGCGTTGGGAAAAACTCGGATAAAAGAACCCAGACTCCGGGGCCAAGGCCGATGGCGAAGGAGGCAACACAGAACAACATGATGGCGAGGACTAAGACGGCAGGTGGATGGGGCGTCAGGAAGGCCAGTCCGAGCGCCACTTGCGCGGCCGCCATTACGCCGGAGGAGAACATCAGAAGAGGGCGCCTTCCCAGGCGGTCGATCACGGCAAGCGCCACCAGAGTGACAAGAAAATTGACCAGCCCGACGACCACGTTCGCGAAAATGGCGGAAGTGTTGCTATTGCTGCCGACCTGCTCCTTGAAAATGATGGAGCCGTAAAAGAGCACGGTGTTGATCCCGGTTACCTGCTGGAGAATGGCGAGCGATACGGCGAGCCAGAGCGCGCGGCGCAAAGGCGGATGGAAGAGTTCGGAGACAGTTCCTGCCTCTTCAGCAACAGCTTCTTCGATCTGGCGCAGTTCTTCAACGCCCCGGGTAGGTCCATTGATCATGGTGAGGACATGAAGCGCCTCGGGCGAGCGAAGCTTCTCGACTAACCAGCGCGGGCTTTCCGGAACGAAGAACAGCCCCGCCAAAAAGGCGAGAGAGGGAACGGCGGCTGCCGCAAACATCCAGCGCCAACTGGAGGCGCCGGCAAACGACAGAAGCCAGTTCACCAGGTAGGCGAGGAGAATACCGCTGACAATGGCCATCTGGTTCAAGGAGACCAGGCGTCCCCGGTTGGCGGCGGGAGACACTTCGGCGATATAGAGCGGGGCGAGCACGGAAGCGGCGCCAATCGCGAGCCCGCCGACGAAACGGCCCGCCGCAAATTGCGCCAGATTGCCCGCGAGGGCTGCCCAGAACGCCGAAACCGCGAACATGACGGCCGAAAGCATCAGCACTCGCCGCCTGCCGAAGCGATCGCTCAGCCAGCCGCCTGCGCTGGACCCGGCAATACATCCGAATAGCAAGCTGCTGGCCGCCGCTTCTGTCCCGACCTCGGTCAAGTGAAGCTGGTCGCGGAGGAAGATGATGGCGCCGTTGATTACGGCGATATCGAATCCAAACAACAGGCCCGAAGTCGCGGCGACGAGCGCAGCAAAGTAGACGTAGCGCCGGCTACGCCTTTGAACCGCTATCGATGCCGCAGCGTGATTCATCCTGCTGTTACTACAATTGAAGATACTTCGTTCGCTCCCCGAGAAAATTCATCAAGATGAATCGGCGTGAATTTCTACAGGCATCTGCAGGAGGCGTCGTGCTCATGCCGGACGATCTCGCTCACGCCGAAACCGGGCAACCTGAGCTCACGGGCTGGTACGACCGCCCCATGCGATGGGCGCAA
>CAWBDN010000017.1:0-213832 GCA_963787575.1 uncultured Acidobacteriaceae bacterium | reverse complement strand
TTCGCGTCTTGAATCCCGGCGAGCACGCCGCGCATGTAGGAAAAGCTCTTCTGCATTCCGGGCATTGGGTCGGTATCGTGAATTTCGTATTCAAGGTTGACGCAGCCGCCGTATTTCATCTTGATGAGTTGCAGGAAGATTTTTGGGATGGGCATCTTGCCGTCTCCGACAGCCACCTGGCTGTCCTTGGCGCTCAGGTCCGCCAGGTCCTTGGCGTGCATGTCGAGCAACCGCGGCCCGGCTTCGGCTATCGATTCGACCACGTCGACGCCGGTCCGGGCGGTGTGGCCGATATCGATGCACAATCCACAGCGCGGGTCCATGTCCTTCACCACTTTCAGCACGCTTTGCGGCGTGGGAAAGTTTTTGTCTTCGGGACCGTGATTGTGGACCGCGATCTTGATGTCGTATTCTTTCACATACTTTTCAAGACCTGAAAGTACATCGTGATTGGGCATGCACACGATGAGCGGAAATCCGGCGCGCTTCGCATATTCAAATTTCGGGCGGATGTCGGCCTCGCTGTTTTCCTTGAAGTAAACCGTGCCGCAACCCACCAGTACAATGCCGGCATCGGAGAACTCTTTCTTCGCGGCGTCGATCTGTTCCGGCGTGCTATTGAGCGGCAGGTGAACATCCTTGATATTGAGGTAGGGCGTTCGCAATTCCTTCGTCATCTGGATCGCCTGAGCGCGCGGGAACTTGCGAAACGAATAGGAAGCCACGCCCAATTTGAAGTCCGCTCCATCGATATGGTATTGCTGCGCCGGCAGATTGCCGGCCGCGGCGGCCGCCAGCCCAACCGCGCCAGGAACAGCTTGCAGCCATTTACGTCTGTTCATTCCGGTATCAGCCATCATTCAGATTGCCTCCAATTCTTCTTCCAGCAATTGCTTTTGATAAAGGTCGGCATAGTAGCCGCCGCGATGTTGTAACTCGTCGTGGGTCCCGATTTCGACCACCGATCCATGGCTGAGGACGACGATGCGGTCCGCATGGCGGACGGTGGACACACGATGAGAAATCAGTATGGTGGTACGGTCGCGCATGACGCCGGCCAGGCCCTGCAATATCTTCTCTTCCGTCACGGTATCGACGCTAGAGAGCGCATCATCTAGTATCAAGACGCGCGGATTGCGCAAAATAGCTCTCGCAATTGCGGTGCGTTGTTTCTGGCCGCCGGAAAGGGTCAGGCCTCGCTCGCCAATCACGGTTTCGAGCCCATTGGGAAAGCTCTCTATGTCGCTTGCCAGGCCGGCGATTTCCGCCGCCCAGCGGATCTGCTCCGGCGTGGCACTCGCGACGCCCCAGGCGATGTTTTCAGCCAGAGTGGCGCTAAAAAGAAAGGTTTCCTGCGGAACGAACCCGATTTGACGGCGCAGTTCCTCCGGATCGAACCGGCGGAGGTCCGTTCCGCCCAGCTCCACGGCTCCACTGCTCGGGTCGAACAAACGGGGAACAAGGCTCGCGAGAGTTGTCTTGCCGCTGCCGGTATGGCCGACGATGGCGACGGTTTCTCCGGCGTCAATGGTCAGGTTCACATGAACGATGACCTCTCTGCCGCCGAAGCTGACGCTTACGTCGCGGAAGCGAATTTCCGCCGGGTAGCCGGCAGGATCGAGGGTCTCTCCCACGGGACTCGCAATGCTCGGTTTTTCCCGCAAGATCTGATTAATCCGGCTCAATGAGGCCGTGCCGCGCTGCATGAGGTTCACCACCCAGCCGAAGGCAATCATGGGCCAAATCAGCATGCCCATATATGTGTTGAACATAACGAAGCTGCCGAGGCTGATGCGGCCTTCGAGGAGCTGCCTGCCGCCAGCCCAAAGCACGAGGAGAAACGTAACACCTATGAGGGCCTGCAGGAGCGGCATGAACATGCCCTGAATGCGGGCGAGGCCGATGTTCTCGCGGATATAATCCTTATTCATCTGTTCGAAGTGCGCGATCTCGGCGCTCTCCTGCGCGTAGGCGCGCAAAACCCGAACGCCGGCGAGATTTTCCTGCACCTTGCTGCTGATATCGGAGAACATGCGCTGAATGTGCTCGAAGCGGGCGTGAATGCGGCGACCAAAGAGAATGACGGCCACGGATACAAACGGGGCCGGGAGAAGGGCTATTAAGGTGAGCCGCAGATCGGCGTGGATCATTACCGCGACCGAAAGCACCAGCATGACGGTCGTCTCGCTCCAATACATGACGCCGGGTCCCAGCATCGTTCGAACGGCATTCAGATCATTTGTGCTGCGGGCCATGATGTCGCCTGTGCGGTAGCGGGAGTAGAAATCCTGAGACAGCTCCACGAGATGGCTGAAAAGATCGTTGCGCAGATCGTACTCGATATCGCGGGAGATGCCGATGATAATCACGCGCATCCAGTACTGGAAAAGGCCCTTAAAAAGAGACAAGCCGATGAGAATGGCGGCCAGTTGCATCACGACGCGCATCTGGAAGCCGTGTGTAAGGGAATCCACTCCGTCCTTGATGACGACGGGGAGCGCGGCCGCCAGCAGGTCCTTCATCAAGAGCGACCCAATTCCCAGCGCGAGGCCGCCGCGATATCGACGGATGTAGGGCCACAAGGTGGAGAGCGATCTCAGCATCTACATGCCTGACCAGGTGGCGAGCGTCTTCATCCATTCCAATGCGAATGTCTTCTGCCCGTCGCGCGATTTCCACCAGCTCGCCGGAGTAAAGGCGGGGTCGGGCGCAGCCACCACGTCCACCAGCAGACCGGGATTCTCTTTTCTCATGAGGTACGCGGCGCGGTGCGTGTGAAAGTTGCTTGTCACCAGGATGATGTTGTGGATTCCGCGCGCTCTCAGATATTTGCCGATCAACGCGGCCTCGCTGCGGGTGGAGTTGAGATTGTGCGGCAAAGGGCGGAACAGCCTTTCAGGATAGCCCTGGCGTTGAGCGTACTCGATTGTGACATCGCATTCATGGCCGAGCAGAGTCTCTGGCCCGCTAACCAAGGCATAGGGAGCGTATCCGGCTTGAACCAACCGGGCGGCTTTGAGGATGCGCGTTCCGGCGCTGTCTCCGCCCAACACTACAATCGCCTCGGCTTTCCGCGGCCCATCGTCTTCTACCAGGATATTGGCTGCGGCGGTCAGCAAGGGCGCACGCAACAGCCAGACTGCCGTCGGGAGAATTACGAGTGCTAATAAGAGATAAAGGCAACCTCGCCGCCGGGGCGAGTTGAGGCGGCGTTTCTCAGCCGGCAGCGCTAGTCCTCATCCGAGGTTTTGGATGAATCCGTACTGCGGGAATCGAGGTGGCCCACGGTTTTCAATTTCTGGTACATACGCTCCACCTCCTCTTCATCGTCCGGATTCAGCATGCGTACCGGCTGGTCGATTACCGCATTCTCATCGTTGGAACCGGTAAGACTCGACCAGGTCCAATAATCGCGGTAAGCAACTCCATCGAAACTTGCAAACTGTGAGTTCTTGCGGAGCTGAAACATGAGTTTCGCGATGCGCTCCGGCTCACCCGGGTAAATGAGCATCTTCCGCCTGGAATTCGTGAGCTTGATTCTGAGTATCAATGGTGAGAGGAAGCGGCTGCTGTTGATTTCGAGCACCTCGCGCCAGGCAATAGCGCGCTCTCCGATGTTGAACTGCGTCTCGCCGATTCGGATGGGGGGACGAGCTGCCAGCCAGAACAGGGCCGCAGCCGTGGTGGCGCACAGAAATCCGGGAATAAAAGCGAGAGGGGCCCGAAAACCACACAGGACGCAGATCGCTGAGCCTGCCAACGCGGCCCAGCCGACACGTGCATACAGGCGCGACGGCTGAAAAATCTCAACGCTCGGCTCCATGTCTACAGGCTACTCCCGACCCCTGACGCCGTCAATGACGCTCTTGCAGTGCAACGGCACTACAGGAGAATTTTGCTTGCGCGCGATCAAAGGCTCTCCGCCGCGGGGCGTCTCGCCATCTGAATGCCCAAGCGGATATATCCGATGCCGCTCAATGCGGTAAAGAGCGCCGTCAAGCCAAAGGCGATCGTCTCCAACCAGACGAATAGTGTAAAAGGATACGCCGCCCGCAACAGTACCAGCAGAACGAACACGATCTGAAAAAAGGTACTGACCTTCCCGAGCAAAGAAGGCGCAAAGCGGCGAACACCGCGGAACGCTCGCAGGAGAAGCGCACCTAGCACAATCACCAAATCTCTACCGATTACGAGCGCCACGAGCCATTCGGGAACGCGGCGGACGGATGCGAGGATGATGAACAGGGTTACGAGCAGAATCTTATCCGCGAGCGGGTCGAGAATCGCTCCGAGCCGGCCGCTCACTGCGAGCCGCCGGGCCGTGAAGCCATCGAGCCAATCGGTCAACCCAGCCAACAGAACGAGAGCAAGGGCTTCGCGGAATCGAAGCGCCAGCAGGAGCCATGCCACGAACGGCGTCGCCGCCAGGCGAAGGAGCGTGATCAGATCCGGGAGCAAACGCAAAGCCACTTTTAAGAATCACAGCGGGGCAAGAGGGGACTACTGAACAAGAGCGGCAATCGCGGCTTCCGGTTTCCGCTCCATGGAGCGATCGAGCGTAACGATCTCATAGAGCGAAGGATCCGACATCAGCTTATTGACGAGCGCGACGTGCATAGCGTGGCCGGCCTTTTCGGCAACGACAAGGCCTAAGAGGGGGCGGCCAATCAAGGCGAAGTCGCCAATGAGATCGAGCGCCTTGTGCCGGCAGCACTCGTCGGGGAAACGAAGTCCGCCGGGATTCGCCACGCCGGTGCGCGTGAAGCAGATGGCATTATCCAGGCACGCGCCGCGGATCAAGCCCATATCCCTCATCTGATCGAGTTCGTATTCGAATCCGAAGGTCCGGGCCGGCGCGATCTCGGCGGCGTAAGCCTCCGGGGTGACCTCCAGCTCCAAGCTTTGATCGCCCACGAGCGGGTGGTCGAAAAAATTGTGGCAGCGCAAACTAAATGCCTCCGCCGGCAGAATGGCCACCCGCTTTCCGTTCGCCTCTACACTGACGGGATGCAAAATGCGCATGTAGCGGCGCGGGCGCCGGGACTGCTCTCTTCCGGCTTTGCACAAGAGATCGACGAAGGGCCGGCCGCTGCCATCCAAAATGGGGAGCTCGAGGTTGTCGAGCTCAATATAGGCATTATCGATGCCCATGCTGTACAAAACGCTCAGCAGGTGCTCGGTGGTGGAGATGAAGATTCCCTTGGGGTGCATCAAACTGGTGGCGTAGCTGACGCGCTCGACATACTCCCAGCTGGCGGGAATCTGGGTGTTATCGAGATCGGTTCGAATGAAGACGATCCCCGTGCCGGGAGGCGCCGGGGTGAGGCGAAGATGGACGGGGGCGCCGTGATGAAGGCCCACTCCCTCGACCTCGACCGGGCGGCGGATGGTGGTTTCGCAAACCATCAAACTGTCCAGCATAGCAGGAGGCGGGATTCAAACGCGCTAATTATTTGATTCTAGGAGACTTTTGCACAGTTACCTGTGGCTTTATTGCCACACTTGCTGTGCCAGTCCAACGAACTTGTAGCTCTCTTGCCGCACTGCCCCTGTAATTGCCCGAGGGTTTGCCGTAACCTAGTTAACCGGAATGTCGTTAATAATCCGAATGCTGTCCAAGAAGGCCGTTTCATTTTCTATTGCCGCAGCCGTGGCTGTTCCGCTGCTCCTTGTCGCCGAAGAGAAGGTGGACCTCGCGGTGGTGAACCGCATCCGGACCGAAGCTTTCTCCAATTCGAAGGTCATGGATACGATGTTCTACCTGACGGACGTACACGGGCCGCGGCTGACGAACTCGCCGAATTACCGGGCGGCGGGCGATTGGGCGGTCAAACGGCTCCAGAGCTACGGTTTGATGAACGTGAAGGAAGAAAAGTGGGGTCCGTTCGGCCGCGGCTGGCAGAACAAATACTTTGAAGCGCATATGGCGGAGCCGCAATTTTCCGAACTGATGGGTATCCCGCTCGCGTGGACCGAAGGGACGCATGGATCCGTGGAGGGACAGCCGGTGATTGCCTCCATTCGCACCGACGCCGATATGGAGAAGTACAAGGGCAAGCTGAAGGGCAAAATCGTTATGATCAGCGAGCCCGCCGAGCTGCCGTTTCCCACGACAGCGGATGGCCATCGATACACGGATGCGGAGCTTACAGCCGAGGCCGAGGCTCCCGAGCCAGGCCGGAACGGTTTTTTCAGACCACCAAACGCAGCGCGTGCGCAACGAGGCGGACAGCCGTTTCAATCGCCCGAAGAGCGCCGGCGCATGCAGGATAAGATCGCGCAGTTCATGAAAGATGAGGGCGTCCTGCTGGTGTTGACGGAGAGCCGGGGGTCCGGGGGCACGATTTTTGCCCAATCGGGCGGTTCATACGACCCGAAAAAGCCGACGGCGGCTCCGGGCGTCGTCCTCATGCCGGAACAATACAACCGGATCGCGCGCCTGGTGCAACACGACATTCCGGTGAAGCTGGAGTTCAACATCCAGAACGAGTTCGATAACAGCAATCCGGATTCCTTCAACATCACCGGCGAGATTCCCGGCACGGGCGAGCATAAGGATGAGCTGGTGATGCTCGGGGCCCATTTCGATTCGTGGCACGGCGGGACGGGGGCAACCGACAACGGCGCCGGAAGCGCCGTCATGATGGAAGCGGTTCGCATTCTGAAGGCGATCAATCAGCCGATGGACCGCACGGTCCGCATTGCTCTGTGGGGCGGCGAAGAGGAAGGGCTGCTGGGATCGCGAGCTTATGTGAAGGAGCATTTCGGGGATCGCGAAACGATGAAGCTGACCGCCGAACACGCCAAGCTGGATGGTTACTTCAATTACGACAACGGCACGGGTAAGATTCGCGGCGTCTACCTGCAGGGGAACGACATGGTGCGACCCATCTTTGATGCCTGGCTCGCGCCGTTCAAGGATCTGGGCGCCAACACCGTGACCATTCGCAATACCGGAGGCACGGACCACCTATCGTTCGATGCGGTCGGACTGCCGGGATTCCAATTCATCCAGGATCCGATGGATTATGAAACGCGCACGCATCACTCCAATATGGATGTTTATGATCGCATCCAGCCCGGCGATTTGATGCAGGCGTCGGCCATCATCGCGTCGTTTGTGTACGACACGGCGACACGTCCGGAGATGCTGCCACGAAAGCCGCTGCCCGCGCCGCAACCGGCACGACGGCCGCAAGCAAATCCACAGGGTGCGCCGACCGCTCCGTAGCACTCGCTACAATCAAATTCGAATCGATCCAAGGGCGAGGCATGTCTCGCCTGTACGCCGCTATGTGCCTTAAATTCTTCGCTGTTGCTTCGATAACAATTGTTTTCCTTCCGAACGCCTGGGCGGCCAAGAAGCCCGTCACGATAGATGCACTGGTGCGCGGGGGGGCGGCACGCCGGGGGGGCGCAAGAGTCACATGGGCGGGCAATGGAACGCAGTTCATCGTCAATAACCATGGCACGCTTTCGCTGTACGATGTTCCCTCCGGGAAATCACGCGACATCACCGCCATGGACAAACTGGACAAAGCCGCCGAGCCGACGGAGTCATCGCCGGTTTTCGATTGGACGAACCGGCGCGTAGGCGAGAGCGATATCCAATGGTTCGCGGATAACAAGCGACTGCTGGTTTCGGCCGGGGGAGATCTCTTCGCGGTGGATCTGGCGAACGGCAATTTCGACCAGCTCACGAAGACGGCCGAAGCGGAGCGCGACCCGAAGTTGTCGCCGGACAACAAATACGTTTCATTTCGGCGCGGTTCGAATCTGTTCACGCTCGAAATCGCATCCAAGAAAGTTACGCAACTAACGACCAACGGCTCCGACACGCTATTGAACGGGCAGTTGGATTGGGTTTATCCGGAAGAACTGGACCTTAGCACGGCGCACTGGTGGTCGCCGGATTCGCAGCACATCGCCTACCTTCAGTTCGATATCGCGCACGAACCGGTTTTTCCGCAGGTATCGCTGCTGAATCAGCATGGCGTGCTCGAACCGGAACGGTATCCGAAGCCAGGCGATCCGAATGCAGAAGTGCGGTTAGGCATTGTGCCTGCGCAGGGCGGCGACACGCGCTGGATGAACCTGGGAGATCCGCGGGGGAATCTGCTGGCGCGGGTGGCGTGGCTGCCGAACAGCCGCGAGATTGCGGCGGAGAAACTGAACCGGGTTCAGAACAAGCTGGATTTGCTGGTGGCCAATATTGAGACCGGGGCCTCGCGCGTTCTTCTGCACGAGGAAGATCCGTTCTGGATCAACGTAAAGGGCGATCTTCATTTTCTGAACGACGGCAAGCGACTGCTTTGGACCAGCGAGCGCGATGGGTTCCGGCATCTATATCTTTACGGCGTCGACGGCAGTCTGGAAAAGCAGCTTACCGGCGGCGAGTGGGAAGTGGATGAGATTGCCGGCGTTGATGAGGGGCACAACCGCGTCTTCTACACCTCGAGCGAAGCGAGTCCGCTCGAGCGGCAGCTTTACACGATTTCGCTCGACGGTACGGGTAAGCAGCGCCTGACGAACGGCGAAGGCACTCACGCGATTTCGCTTTCCCCGACCGCAGCCTATTACATGGACAATTACAGCGGGTTGACGGCGCCTCCGCGCGGAACGCTTTATAAGGCCGACGGGACGGAAGTACGCGCCTACCGCGAGCCCGATCTAAAGGACGCGAACGAATACGAAATTCTTCCGACTGAGATCGTCACGGTGAAGGCCGTGGACGGCACGCCTTTATATGCGCGTCTCATCAAGCCGGCGGGATTTGATCCGGCGCGAAAATATCCGGCCGTGGTGATGGTCTATGGCGGTCCGGGCATTCAGTCGATTCACAATACGTGGCAAGGCTTGAGCTGGGATCAGGTTTTGGCGCACAAAGGCTTCGTGATCTGGCAACTGGACAACCGCGGCTCGAGCGGACGGGGCCACAAGTTCGAATCGGTGATTTATCACGATATGGGCGCGCACGAGTTGCAGGATCAGAAGACCGGCATCGAATATCTAATTTCGCTGGGTTTTGTCGATCCAAAGCGGCTCGGTTTGTACGGCTGGAGTTACGGCGGTTACATGACGCTGTATACGTTAACTAATGCCCCTGGACTGATTAAAGCGGGCATCGCCGGCGCGCCGGTTACGAACTGGCGGAATTACGACAGCATTTACACGGAGCGCTATCTGGGTCTGCCCGAGAACGACGAGCAGGGATATAAGACGAGCTCCGCCGTGACGAGCGCCGGGAATCTGCAATCGAAGCTGCTGATGATTCACAATATCGAAGATGACAATGTGCATTTCCAGAACAGCGTTCAGATGGCGGATGCGTTCGAGAAGGCCGGGAAGCAGTTCTTCATGCTCGTGTATCCGCAGAAATCGCATGGCGTAAGCGGGACGGCGCGCAAGCAACTGCTCGAAGAGACGACGGCCTTTTTCGAAGAGAATTTGAAGTAGGGGCGGCGGTCCGGAGAATGATGAGCCGTGTATTGCGCGCGTTCTCGCCCGCATAGGCAATGTCATTCCGAAATATTCGGTGAACTGAAGTTCACCGCGGCACGCTTGAAGCGTGTGCGACCAAGTCTAGAAGTCGAGGCGCATTGTCACCGCGCTGTCGGTTGGGCCAGATGCGAGCTTGCGCCCACATGCAGGATCCAAGTACCGCGCTTGCATGACGGCCTGACGCCGAACATCTTTAGGAGTCTGCCGGCTTGTGTTACAATTTCGCCCGGTGGTTTACTTCGGGTTGCTTGGATAATTCTCGTAACCAGGGTGTACTCAGTATCGCCTCTCGTTGGAAATGGTTAGCGCGCAAGCGTAAATCAGGAGTTGCTAAGGGAGTATTCAGATGGGTTTTTATCGCAGGTTGCTGTCGCGATGGCTTTCTTTACCGTTGGCGCTGTGCATCTTCAGCTCTTTCGGCTTCGCTCAAACCCTCACTACGGGCGACGTTACAGGCACCGTGACCGATGCGTCCGGCGCCGTGGTACCCGGGACACAGGTGACAATCCGCTTCGTCGATACCAACGAAACCAGGCTGGCCACAACGAACGAATCCGGTGTTTACCGCTTTTCGCTGCTGCAGCCCGGGGAGTACACGGTCTCGGCGGAAAGGGGCAGCCTGAAATCCAGCATCCAAAAATTCGCGCTTCTTTTGGGACAGGAACGTCCGGTAGATCTCGTCCTGCAAGTGCAGCGGACGCAAGAGGTAGTACAGGTGACGGCGGAAGCGGCCCTGGTCGATACGGAAAATGCCAACCGGACCACTTCGTTAAACACCCAGCAGGTGGTGGATCTGCCAATGGCGGGCGGCGACTTGACGACTCTCGCGATGACCACGCCGGGCATCCGGGTGAATATTCAAGGGGGGTCGGGGAATATGAACGCGGAAGGAATTCCCGGCTCGTCGCTGCTGTTTACGTTAAACGGCGCCGATGTGATGGACCCGTACAACAATCTGAACAACTCGGGCGCGAGCAACAACCTGCTGGGGCAAAACGAGATCGCCGAAGCGGCCGTGGTGTTGAATGCCTACAGCGCGCAGTACGGGAGGATGGCCGGCGGACAGGTGAATTTAGTCGGTAAGTCCGGGACGAACCAGTTTCACGGCAATTTACTTTACAACTACAATGACCGGATCTTTAACGCGAATGACTTTTTCAACAACGCGACCGGCACTCCGCGCGGGATCGCGATAGCGAACCAGTACGGCGGTTCCATCGGCGGCCCGGTGTGGTTTCCGAAGCTCTACAACGGCAAGAACAAGACGTTCTTCTATTTCGACACCGAAGGATTGAGATATGTTCTTCCCACGGCAGGAGTTGTGTCGATTCCCACTCCTCAGTTCGAGCAGTACATTCTGGCCCATGTTCCCGCGCCGTCCGTGCCGCTTTATCAGGACGCCTTTGCGCTATATAACAGCGCGCCGGGATTGAACCGGGCGGCCACGGTGACTAGCGGCAGCGGCCAATTGCAGGATCCGAAAGGGAATCTCGGCTGCGGCACGAAGGGATCGTTCGTAGGCACCTATGTGAACGGATCGAGTGGTCCGAGATTCGGGATCGATACTCCTTGTGCCCTGGCCTTCGGCACCAACGTTTCCAGCCTGAACACGGAATCGCTGTTAATTGCGCGAGTAGATCACAACATCAGCGATAAGCAGAAGATCAACTTCCGCTACGAATACGACTGGGGCGTGCAGGCCACGGCCACCAGCCCGCTCAATCCAGTGTTCAATTCCGTGAGCACCCAACCGCAGCATGCGGGCCAATTTAACTACACTTACGTGATTACTCCAACCCTGGTGAACAGCCTGATCGCGGGCGCAAGCTGGTACAGCGCCATCTTCGGAGTGGCCGATTTCGCCAAAGCGCAGTCCCTGATGCCGGAGCGGTTTACGTTCTCCGATGGCGGCGCAAAGGGCGGCGGGTTTGCGACCGTAGGCGCTAACTTCCCAAACGGCCGGAATGTGGGGCAGGCGCAACTAATCGACGATTTGTCTTGGATCAGGGGCAAACACACGATAAAGGTCGGCGCCAATTACCGCTATAACAAAATCACGGATACGAGCATCGCGAGCACCTCGCTGGAAGGGACTTACTCGATCCAAGATCTGGCCGACTTCGCCGCCGGGCAGGTTGCCAGAGTAAATCCGAAAGGCCTGGCGAGCAGTTTCAGCCAGGCTTTCCCGCTGCTGTATGCGGCGCATATCCGCCTCTACTCGCTGAACTTTTATGCCCAGGATGAATGGAGCGTCACCAAGAGCCTTAAGTTGACCTATGGAATGCGCTTCGAGCGGGATGGGAATCCGGCTTGCGTCGATAACTGCTTTGCGCGAATGAATACTCAGTTCGCGACGCAGGGCTACCAGGGAGGCGCCAATATTCCGTACAACCAAACCATTACAACGGGCTTGCACAATGCCTACGCCGGTTTGGAATCGATGATCTATGAGCCGCGCTTCGGCTTCGCCTGGACGCCCTTTGGTCCTTCCAAAACCGTGCTTCGGGGCGGCGTGGGTCTTTTCGCGAACCTGTTTGCGGGAAGCGCCGCGTCGAACATTTTCAACAATTCGCCCAACAAGTTCACCCCGACTGTGCCTTTCGGGACCATCGGCCCGGCGACCGATCCTAATAGCGCTCTGGCAGCCGCGACGGCGTCGGACCGGGCCTTCGAAAGCGGCTTTTCGCAGGGTTATACGCTCACGCAGATCCAGGCAGCGTTGGGCAAGATCGCATTCACGCCGCCGGGCTATTACTCGCCGCCTTCGCAATTCCGCGCGCCCAAGGTCCTCGAATGGAGCTTCGAAATTCAACAGCCGCTCAGTCCACGCAACGTCCTGGACGTTACGTACGCAGGAAATCACGGCTATGACCAGGCGCTTTCCAACAATTGGCCAAACTTCTACCTTCAAAACACGAGTAACTACCCCAACGGGTATGCAAACCTTCCGCTCGCGCCGCTCGATCCCCGGTTCTACTTCGTGAACCAGGTGCTGACCTCGGGATATTCCAATTACGATGGTCTCTCGGTGCAGGTCCGGCATTCTTTCAGCTACGGGTTTCAAGGGCAGATCGGCTATACCTGGAGTCACGCGTTGGGAACGGCAACGGGCATACCTGGCACTACCTCCCTTGTGTTGAATCCGAATAGCATAGGCGCGAATTACTCGAATTTGCCTTTCGATACCAGGCACCAGCTAACAGCGGATTTTGTTTGGAACTCGCCTTGGAAATTCCAACACCGGGCGCTCGATCTTCGTAGCGGGAGGATGGACCCTGGGCGGCAAACTCTACCTGTACAGCGGCGCGCCGTTTCAGTGTTTACAACACCGCTATTTCCGGGAAAATTAACTCGAACTACTCCTCAGGGACGCAAACCTTTTTGTCGGATCTGTTGACAACCGGCGCTCCCGGGCTGTCCTGCGGGAAGAGCGCCGTCGATACGCCTTGCCTGGCGTCGACTCAATTTGCCGCTGCTGCCGGTACTTTGAACGCGACTATTCAGACAGACTTCGGCAACCTGCCGCCGCAAAGCTTTTACGGCCCGGGTTACTTCGATATCGACACGCAGCTTACGAAGAGTTTTAAGCTTACCGAGCGGGCGACCTTCGCATTGGGTCTTCAGGCATATAACGTGCTGAATCACCCGAACTTCCTGAACCCTTCGGGGAGCGTAACATCCAGTTCCTTCGGCTCGATCACCACCACCGCCTCGCCGCCTACCAGCATGTACGGCTCCTTCGAGGGTTCCGCCGTCTCCGGGCGCGTTCTGGTGGTAAGCGGGAAATTCAATTTTTAAACTAACGGTCCGCTTCGGCGGCGGTTGAAAATCACACGAAACTTACGGCAGACTTGTCAGTGTCCTTCGGCTTCCAGAAAGCGCTCCGCTTCAATGGCCGCCATGCAGCCCGCTCCGGCAGCGGTGATCGCTTGCCGGTAGGTGCGGTCCTGGACATCGCCGGCATGAAAGACGCCGGAGATATTGGTCCGGGCGCCTCCGTGCGTGATGACGTAGCCGTCGGCATCGAGGTCCAGTTGACCGGCGAAGGGCGTGGTATTGGGGATATGGCCGATGGCCACGAAGAAGCCGTCGACTTCGCGATCATACATTTGCTTGGTCTTCACGTTGCGCAGCCTGACGCCGGTCACCTCGCCTTTGCCGGCATCGTAGACATCCTCGACGACCGTGTTAGTAATGAACTGGATCTTGGGATTCTTCTGCGCGCGTTCGAACATGATCTTGGAAGCGCGAAACGCCTCGCTACGGTGAACGAGAGCGACTTCGCTGCCGAAGCGGCTCAAGAAATTAGCCTCTTCCATAGCGGAATCGCCGCCGCCGACAACCATAATCTTCTTGCCGCGAAAGAAAAAACCATCGCAGGTGGCGCACGAGCTGACACCGTGTCCGATGAGCTTCTGCTCGTTGGGAAGATTCAGCCATCGCGCCGACGCGCCCGTGGCCACGACCAACGTGCGGGTTTGGACCGTCTCGCCGTCTTCCAATTCCAAGGTAAAGGGCCGGTTGCGCAGATCGGCGCGGGCGACGCGCCCGTGCCGGTAGACGGCGCCGAAACGCTGCGCCTGCTGCTTCATATTCTCAATGAGAGCGGGCCCATGAATTCCTTCGGGAAACCCGGGAAAATTCTCCACCTCGGTGGTGATGGAGAGCTGGCCTCCGGGCTCATGCCCTTCGAAGACCAGCGGTTGCAGATTCGCTCTCGCCGTGTAGATTGCTGCCGTGTTCCCGGCGCATCCGGAGCCGAGAACCACTACGTTCAGTAGGTCGCTCATCCAAAGAAATGGCTTACGGTTCCAGACCGCTCACGAGAGCAATGCGCGAGGTCCGAATCGCTCATGCGAGGAAATAATTCGTGATATGAAACGCCAGCCAGGAACCCCCATATGCTAACGCAAGCATATAAGAGAACTGGAAAACAGGCCACTTCCAGCCGCCGGTTTCGCGTTTTACAACGGCAAGAGTGGAGAAGCACTGCATGGCAAAGGCAAAGAAAATGAGCAGCGCGACGGCGCCGGCAGCGGTCAGATCGTGGTGCACAGCCTCCTGCAGGCCTTTCGACTGCTCATCCCCTTCGATGCCGTAAATGGTTCCGAGGGTTCCGACAATCACCTCGCGAGCGGCGAGGGAGGTAATGAGGCCGATGCCGATTTTCCAATTGAAGCCGAGCGGCTTGATGGCGGGCTCGATCGCTTTGCCGACCATGCCGGCGTAACTATGCTCGATGGGAGGCGTCTTGCCGTCGTGCAACGGCAGGTGCGCCAGCACCCAAATCACGACTGCGACCAGGAGAATGACAGTGCCCGCGCGCCGCAAGAAAACCTTGGCGCGATCGATAAGGCGCAAGGCCAGAGACTGCCAGGTGGGCCAGCGGTAAGGCGGCATTTCCAACATGAAGGACGATCTTTGGCTCTTGAGTATCGTGGATTTCAATAATCGCGCGATCAGGACGGCGGCCAGAAAACCGAGCACATACAACGCCAGCATGGTTGCCGCCTGAAGATTGAGCAGCCCCTTGAGGATGGGGATATTCGGGACAAAGGCGGCGATCAGCAGAGTGTAAACCGGTAAGCGTGCCGAGCAGGTCATCAGAGGCGCGATCATGATGGTGGCAGTGCGGTCGCGCTTATTCTCAATGACTCTGGTGGCCATGATGGCGGGAACAGCGCAGGCGTAGGCGGAGAGCAGAGGGATAAACGATTTGCCCTGCAGACCGATTTTGGCCATGGTGCGATCGGCAATCAATGCGGCGCGCGCCAGATAGCCCGAATCCTCGAGGATGCCGATGAACAGGAACAGAAGCAGGATCTGCGGCAGGAATACGATGACCGATCCGACACCGCTCCAGACGCCATCGATTAACAGCGAGCGCCAGGGAGAATCGGGAAGAATGCCGGTCATCCAGCGGCCGGAGCCGAGCACGGCTTGTTGCAAGGCGTTCATGATTGGCTGGGCCCAGGAGAAGATGCTCTGGAAAACGGCGATGACGACGGCCAGAAAAATCAAAGGGCCGGCGACCGGGTGCAGAAAAACCGAATCGAGACGGCGCGTCCAAAGGGGAGGGGCGGGAGCCCGGTAGGAGGCGCGAATGCCAAGGGTCGCCGCCCATTGCCGGCACTTCGGCACATCGTGCAAAACAGGAAGCTCAATTTTTGGCGGAGGCGCGTTGAGCCGCGCGGCGGTGCCGAGCAGGAACTGCTGGATGCTATCGACTCCGATTCCCTTGGAGGCGCTAATCAGAGCAGCGGGACAATTCAATTCTCCGGAAAGCGTGGCCACATCCACTTTCCCGCCGCGAAGTTCCAGATCGTCGGCCATGTTCAGCAGGATTAAGGTCGGCAAACCAAGATCCAGAATCGGCGCGGCAAGTACGAGATGACGACCGAGGTTGGTGGCATCGAGAATCAGAATGACGGCGTCGGGTTTAGGAAAATCGGGCCGCTCCCCCTTGAGTACATCGTGCGTGACCTGCTCGTCTTCCGCTCGGGGGTGCAGACTATAGACGCCGGGGAGATCGACGAGGAAGACCTCGTGATGGCTTTTGAGCCTGGCTTTTCCCATGCGGTGCTCGACCGTTACGCCCGGGAAATTTGCAACTTTCTGACGAAGTCCGGTGAGCCGGTTGAAGAGTGTGGATTTGCCTGAGTTGGGCGGTCCTACGATGGCGACGATGATGGGCCGGTCGTTGGGCGGCCGGGGCGGCCGAATAGAGGGGTTCGGCAGGAGACCGGCTCGTGGACCGCCGTCGTGACAGCTACTCATGGATGCACGACCAGATCCGATTTCGGATTGCGGCGGATGTAGACGCGGGCCGCCGTGTCATCGCGCAGGGCGACTTCGGAGCCGTCGACGCGAAAGACGCGCGGTCCGCCGCCGGGCGCGCGCTTACCCGGGATGACCTCATGACCTGGCAAGAAGCCCAATTCCATCAAGCGCCGGGCGATGTCTTCGGGGAGATCAAGACGGTCAAGAATGCAGCGTTCGCCCGAGGGGAGCTCCGCCAGCGTTTGGGGCGGGGCAGCGGTGCCGGCGGCACGCTTCTTCCTGGAACCCATACGTATATAGGACCATTTTAGTACGACATAGCGGGGCGAGCGCAACCGATTGGATTGTAAGAGGATAGTAAAAACTTTAGATGGGTTGAAAACGTTCTTCTGTCTCAGGACCCGGTATGACGGATCTCTGCAATGAGAGGATACGCACGCTGTTTCGAATGACCGCCCCAATCACCACATAATTAACCGGGAAGTCAGCGCGGCGCATGTGAACTAAACTTTCTAGCACCGCCAGGCCCGTCTCCGTTTCACCGGCATCATCAGCGTAAAACGGTTGCCCAGCGAAAGGAAATTATTTACCATCGAACGGTACCAACCTCTTAATTGGTCACGATGCCGAGAAACGATAGCGAATCTTAACCCACGAACTCTATTTTGGCGGGCAACCTGCTCGATACTATGGCATCAGCTTGCAGAGCCGCGCCATTGGGCACCTTGTCACCGATTCCCAACTTTTTCATTCTGTACAACAGTGCCTTGTAATCGATCTTCAGCAGTTTGGCGGCCTGCTTTCGATTCCAGAGCGTTGCATTTAATGCAGCAACGATCGCCTCCACCTCTGCCCTCTTGCGAGCCTGATCTACATCCGCCAAAATCGAGAAGCTCGCCGGTGAATCATGGCGATAAGAAATCACGCTGACCGGGGTGGCGGCGACCGGCTCCTTCACACGCTGCGATGATATAGCTCGATGCAAAACGCGCTCGTGATTTGGCGCGTGAAAATCGCGTTCAGCGTTCTCCTCCACCATGTCAGGGATATTGCACCTTGTGCCAAATTCCTGGTTGTTGTAGATGGCAGAAACACGCGCACCCTGGGACGTCTTGAGCGGCAGATCCTGTACGATTGCTGATACCGTACTCGTTTTCTCGCGTTTGAGTTCAGCGGCAATTGTTTCCGCACTTCTAAACACGAGAAACTTTCGAATTACGTTTTCCAATTCCCGTATATTCCCGGGCCAGTCATGTTCGAGCAGCGCTCGCCGGAGATGCGGGGGGATTTCAGGCACATCCGCGGTTGAATGTTTTTTCAGGAAGAACTCCGCAAGCGAAACAATTTCGTCTTTGCGTTCTCTAAGTGGGGGCACGTGAACTTCAACAATGTTCAAGCGATAATACAGATCCTCGCGAAAGCGTTTCTCCTTGATGGCTTTCTCGAGGTTGCTGTGAGTGGCCGCCATGATGCGGACATCAACACGGCATGTGTCTTTAGCTCCAAGCCTGAGAAACTCCCGATCCTGCAGAACCTGCAGCAGCTTTGCCTGTAGCTTGAAATCCATGTCGCCGATTTCATCCAACAGGATGGTACCGTGATTTGCCATTTCGAACTTACCTGGCGTGTTCTTGAAAGCGCCCGTAAACGCTCCGCGTTCATAACCGAAGAGTTCACTTTCCACGAGTTCCGAAGGAAGGGCAGCACAATTCAGCTTCAGAAACGGACGGGCGGCTCGTTTGGATTGCTCATGGAGTTTCCGGGCAAGCACCTCTTTCCCGACGCCAGTCTCTCCCCGCAACAGGACAGGAACATCGGACGGGCCTACTTGCTTCGATAGCAGTTCGATGCTGTTAGACCAACTGCCAACGGATGGGGTGTAGCACACGGGGGTGGGTATTTTCACTCCATTTGGCCCGGCATCTGGAGGCAGGGACGACTCTCGCAGGGCGGATTGGACAGTTTGCAGCAGATCCCCATGCGCTACAGGCTTTGACAAAAAATCGAAAGCCCCCCCTTTTAGCACAGTTGCCACGTTCGCTGGAGTGCACGATCCCGAAAGGGTAATTACCGGCAATCTTGGCCACCCGCGACGCACCTCTTTCAGCGTTTCAAAGCCGTCTTTGCAGGGCATGATCAAATCGAGCAGTAGAAGTGAAATGTTTGCGCTCTCCCTTTCCAGACAGCTAACCACCTCTTCCCCGTTCTGAGCAAATTCGACTTCATATCCTTGGCAATTTAAGGCGAGCCCGAGATAGTTCCTCACTTCAAGCTCATCTTCGGCAACAAGAATAGTGCTCATATGCACTCCCTACGCCGCTCGGCGCTTTCAGGCTCCAATCGCATCTCGGTCAGACCCTCTCGGTGGTAGGCCATTTCCGGGGGCTCTAAAGGGAGCACAAATGAGAATCGGCCCCCACCCTGAATCGGTGTGGCCCAAATCGCTCCGAGGTGTGAAGTGATAATGGCTTTGCAAATTGCCAGTCCCAAACCACCTCCGGACCGGTCGTTCGCATCTGAATAAGAAGCATATTGCTCAAAAATTCTTTCTTTCAAGTGTGGAGGAACCCCAGGACCGGAATCACTGATGTCCACTCGATAAAAGTGGGGGGCTCGTGCTTGCCCCTCTGAGAACACATCCTGCTGACCGGATTCGGAATCTTGACAAGCAGGGTAGCCTCGAATCTCAATGGTGCCGTGTTTCGGCGTGAATTTACACGAGTTCTCAAGTAGATTGACAAAGACGTTGTGCAGCTGCTCCGCTTCGAACAACAGCGCGCCATTTGGTCGCTGAATATCAACATTCAGGCCTATTCCTTTGTCTTGAATGAAGGGGTAGACATCGTGAAGTGCTTCGTTTAGGGTTTCTTCGATATCTCCCGCGACGCGCTTGGGCCGATTATCAAAGCGCCCCTGCAAAAGCATCTCCAGCGTCCCTCCGGCCAGGCGCGCCAAACGTTTTGTACTGCGACCCATACGATCTAGCAGCTCTCGCTGAGCAGTACTGACGAATCCAAATTTGCCGTCAACTAGCAGCCCACAATATCCCTGCAACGCGGTCAACGGGGCCCGAAAATCATGCAAAGCACGAGCGAGGAAATTGATTCGCTCCTGATCGTATTCCTGTAACTTCAGGTTTACTTCAAGAACATATTGCAGTAAGGCGTCTCTGTCCAACCGCAACGTATTCGCCTCATGCGCTTGTTGGCGCAATGCCCATTCCCTCGATGTAAGTTCGGCAAAGGCTCTCAGCGTCAGGGGATTAATAGGCTTTAAGAGGACGCATACCGAACTCTGCAGATGTGCAAGCGAATCCAAATATTTGGGATCGGTTAAGACCAGATGCTGTGCACCCTCTCTGCCCATGAAATTGGATTGCAGATCGACGCCGGGTACATAGTCCCAGATGTACAGGTCGGCTTCGGGGACCGGCACTCCCGGTTTTGCCTTGAATATCGTTAAATGCTGGCCTTTGTCGAGAAAGAGGGAGTCTGGGCAGCCGGATGATAAGTAAATGCGCATCACTCCTTACACACCCTCCTCGCCTGCACTAAGCCAAGCGAACGTTCAACCACCCTTCGGGAAGTTGTGCCAAGAATTAGGTCAGATTGGTCGTTAGACTTAGCACTATACAGGTAAGAGGTAACCCAAACCAAGTATCGTGACTACTAGTACTCTTGGTAGCGCTTTCAGCCACGCGATAAAGGTCAACTGTTGCCAACACTTGCAAAATCATGGCGGGAGTAGCACGGGTCGTGAGCTCTCTGAATTTGTGCCTAGAACACTTTGGGAGCTGTCAAAACCGTGCCGCCGTTCGGCCGGCCATCTACCGTACTATTCGTAATATTTATTGACGTATAGTCGTATCGTTCGTCCGATCTTATTTCGGCGGAGTTACATCCCGCTTTTTGAATTGAGCCGAATGTGCTAGCTTCATCTCGCCGAGCGAAGCATTGGTTTTGCCAGCCGCGCATGTCCACCCGGCCCGTTTGGGTACAAGATTGCTGTGGCGACCCAGCATGACGTACAAGGACGCTGAGATTGGACTGGCTTCGATTCCGCTTGCGGGAGATCATTACGCCCACTGGCAACATCCGTTGCGCGGAACTCGAATATACATGCATCCCACTCCGATGAGGACGCTATCCGCTCAGGCGTTGCAGTCCTTTAAGGCGAGGCGGCCTTCAGAGATAGGCGGTATTCTTTGGGGCAAGCCGCCCGCAGAGGCTGAAGATCAATCGACCGTCATCACGTGTGCGGAATTCGTGCACTCTGAAGGACCGTTTTACAATTCGACTCCAGCCGATGCGCGCAACCTGATAAAAGCACTGAACACCCCGAGAATGGGGACCGGCTTGTCGTTGGTGGGTTATTTCCGCAGTCATATCCGAGATGGTCTGTGTCTCACGCCGCAGGATCAAGAACTGATTGAGCAACATATGCGCGATCCTGATTCTATTTTCCTGATCATCAGGCCTTTCGACATGGGCATATGCATGGCCGGGTTCTTTTTCTGGCAGAACGGTCGCTTGCAGAACGATGGAAGCGATCTCGAAGTTCCTTTTGTAGCGGTTGCTGAAACTAGCGAGGAACAGAACGGCGAAATTGCGCAACGGAACGTCGTTGTCGCCAGGCCGGCCGAAAACGCTTTTCCAGCCGAGCGGAAACAGGAAAGCTTGTCGAGCAACACGGCTCGGCAAAGACCAGGTCTGCAATCGAGCCCGCCGGCCGATTTTCTGGATCCGGTAAAAGGCAGCGGGACGCCTTCTTGGAAAGGTAAAGAAAAAAGCAGGAAAAAATACGAATCTGAAGAACGAGCCCCGCACTTGTACGCTTTGACCGTTGCTCTAGCACTTCTGCTGATCGTTGCGATTGGCGCGGCCGCGTACTTCGCGTTACCAACGTTACGGTCGCATTTTCAGAATGTAACCGAATACGCGTCCAAGGCTGGAGTTGGACTTCAGGTGGCTCGCCTGCCAGACGGACAGCTTGATTTGACCTGGAATCGAAGGGCCGCCGAATTAGAGAACGCGAAGAGTGCAAAGCTCACAATTATCGACGGCGCGCTTTTTCGGGAGGTAAACATGGACAATGCGCAATTGCGCTCTGGCAAGCTCACGTATTTTCCCAATAGTGCTGACGTGCAGTTTCGGCTAGAGGTCAATTTGGATAATGCACGTTCTTTAGCGGAATGGGTGCGCGTCCTTTCCCCCGGTGTAAATACCAGCGGCACGGATTCGAGAGTTGCGACCGATAGCTCCAATCAGAATGAGGTGCCGCCGCCAGCGAACCCCGCGCCCGTAGCGGCGCCCAGCATCGAGGTACCTGTTCATCGTGAGTTCAAAGCTCCGGTGCTCAAACCGCTCAAGCCTATCGCGCTTCGAACGTCACAGCCGCAGAACGGATTCCGAGAATGGGCGCCTCCGCCCGACATACGACTGCAGATTGAGCAGAATTCAGCGCCTCTGCCACTACCCCTGCTCCTCGCACCCCTGCTACCGATTCCGGCCCAATTTACACCGAAGATCTCCGGCCCGGGAGTGAATGACAATCCGCCGCGTACTGAGTACGCACCGAAGAACGCCAACCTCGTGCGTTCCTCGACCGGAAGTCAACCTGTGGCGGGAATCAATTTGAAACCGACAGACACGACACAAGCAGACCGTACGGCTTCAGTTCGTACTTGGCCACCGAAATCAGTGGTTGCGCCGGTTTCGAGGTCAACACCCGATCCGAGTGCAGCCAGCATTTACATCCCACCGCGCCCGATACAGAAAAGCGTCCCGAACACCAGATTTCTCGGAGCGTCGATCAATGATGACGTTTTGCAAGTCGAAGTACAAGTGAGGATTGACGCGTCGGGGCATGTAACTGAGGCTCACGCGCTTCAGAATGGCAAGAAAATAAGCAGTTTACTCACCGGCGCCGCTGTCGCTGCTGCCAAGCGATGGACTTTTGAACCGGCGATCTTCCGGGGTCGCCCTGTTTCCGCCGATCACACCATTGTGTTCGAGTTCCGTGGGCGGCCCTAACCGGCGCACACACGCGAGAACTCGCAAGATGGCGGTGCCAGGCCACAGGTCCGAATCGTGGCAAATAATCCCACACTTTGGGATTCGGCGTACTGGAATTAGGCTGGGCTGAAAGCTATGGAGGTAGTGGTTTGAGCAAGAAAAAGATACCCCACCTAGTCCTCATCTGGGCAATCGCCACGCCACTAAGCTTCGCGAATGGGCTCTCACAGGTCCAAACAGTCTTCGTTATTCTCATGGAGAACCACAACTGGTCCAGCATCGTTGGAGACCCGTCTTCTCCTTACATCAACAACCGGCTCTTAGCGATCGCCTCGCATGCTGAGCAGTACTACAATCCGCCTGGCCTCCATCCAAGCCTCCCCAACTACCTCTGGCTCGAGGCGGGAACCGACTTCGGCATCAAGGACGATGGAGATCCGTCCAGCCACACCCTGACCACAACCCAGCACCTGGTGACTCAGCTTACAATTGCGGGCAAAACCTGGAGAGCGTATGAGGAAGGCATTCCTGGCACAGCATGTCCTCTAAACGACGTAAATGACTATGCAGTTCGGCACGATCCGTTTGTCTACTTTACTGACGTGACGACCAATAACAATCGCAACTCACAAAACTGCATTGCGCACATCCGGCCGTATACGGAGCTAGCCGCTGACTTACAAAATAATCGAGTTGCCAATTACAACTTTATTACGCCCAATCTCTGCGATGACACGCATGATTGCGACGTTGGCGCAGGTGATACATGGCTCTCGACCGAGATTCCGAAGATCATGAATTCGGCCGCCTATCTAAACGGAGGCGCTATCTTCATCACCTGGGACGAGGGCGAAAGCAACAGCGACGGCCCGATCGGGATGATCGTTATATCGCCATTGGCGAAGGGCAACGGCTATTTCAACAGCATTCATTACACGCACAGCTCCACCCTTCTAACGATGGAGGAGATCTTCGGCCTATCAGTCAGGCTTGGTGACAGCGCAAACGCTGCGGATCTCAGCGATCTGTTCGCGAATACCGGAGCGCTGACGTTTATCCCGATAACACCGTGCCGGATTGTTGATACGCGCGACCCGGCGGGTCCATTCGGTGGCCCCGAAATCGAGGCTGGTACTTCACGTGATTTCGTGATTGCCGGTGGTTCTTGCGGCGTTCCTGGAAATGCGGCTGCATATTCATTGAATGTCACAGTTATACCCGATTCACAGCTCGGTTACCTGACTATTTGGGCCTCCGGCCAACCGCAGCCGCCGGTATCGACTCTGAACTCCGATGGCCGGATCAAAGCAAATGCTGCACTCGTTTCAGCGGGAGCAAATGGCGCAGTGAGTGTCTTCTCCACTGATACGACGCAATTGATTTTGGATATCGATGGCTACTTTGTACCGGGAGGAACAGCTTCAGCGCTGGAGTTTTATCCACTCGCCCCTTGCCGCGTGGCCGATACCCGGCAGGGTGGACTGCCACTTGGAGGTCCCGCATTGATTGGTGGAGAAATCCGCCCGTTCCCTCTGCTTGCCAGTAGCTGCAGCATTCCGGCGTCGGCGCAGGCATATTCACTGAACATAACGGCAGTACCCCAAGGAACTCTCGGTTATCTAACCGTCTGGCAGACAGGACAGCCCCAGCCTTATGTTTCGACCCTGAATGCCCCGACAGGGACGGTGACGGCGAATGCTGCCGTGGTACCAGCCGGGGTTAACGGAAGCATTTCGATCTATGTGACGGATCCTAGCGATGTAATCATTGATATCGACGGATATTTCGGCCCCCCTTCCAGTGGCCTTTCTTTCTATCCAGTAACCCCATGTCGTGCTCTGGACACCCGTTCGTCGTCAGGTCAGCTTAATGGCACGCTCGCTATCAACCTCCAAGCGCTCTGCAATATTCCGTCCACGGCGCAGGGCTTTGCGTTAAATGCCACCGTTGTTCCCTCCGGTCCGTTGCTTTACCTGACATTCTCGCCGGACGGTCTGCCCCAGCCGTTCGTCTCGACGTTAAATGCTTTCGATGGGGCAATTACTTCGAATATGGCAATTGTTCCATCCCAAAATGGCTCGATTGATGCGTTTGGATCGAACCCCACGCAATTAATGTTGGATATCTCAGGCTATTTTGCGCCGTAATCCGGGTACGAAACTATCGGCGTGGCCATCGCTGCATCTCGGGCATCGGAATGCTCGATGTCTCTGGGCTCGGCTATCAGGCTGCCGGCGTCGCCATAAGTAAGCTCCGCCGCTTATTTCTCGGGTCATCTTACGGTCACATTTGCCACAACGGGACAAGATTGCATGCCACGCGCTACTTCCTTTAACATCGTAGTACCAGTACGGTAACGTTACATTACATTATTATACTTGGTTCGTTCGATACTCCTTAGTAGCCTTGATACTTACAGCACAAATAATTGTTGGGCCATTCACGCCGATCGTGTTAGCGGTGCGATTTCATTTCCGCTAACTGGCTTCGGAGTGGGTGGCGGCGTATGAGATCCGCTGTAAGTGTTTCTGGTTTTCTGGTTTCGCCCTTCGGGGCGATAAGGGGCGGTAGCCTGCGCAACTTTAGGCTAGGAATTGAGGCTGGTGTGAGCGAACTAAATCCAAAGTCACAATCTATCAGTGTCGTAAGCCCCCGAGATGTATCTGGTTCGGGGGAACGATCATGGTTTGCTGTGCGGGTGAAATCGAATTGCGAAAGGATCACCGTCAGAGCACTGCGAAGTCAGAGTTACGAGGGGTTCTCGCCTATGGTTCGGCGTTCGCGCAGGTCTTCTGGTCGCCTAAAAACAGTGGAGTCACCGCTCTTCCCAGGCTACGTCTTTTGCCGCTTTGAGAAAGATAAGCGGCTCCCTATCCTGATGCTTCCCAGCGTGCTTCATGTGGTTGGTATCGGAAAGGAACCGGTGCCTGTCGATAGTGCTGAAATCGCATCGATTCAGGTAATTGCTGATTCTCCGCTTTGCAATGAGCCGTGGCCGTTCTTAAATACCGGTGAGCGCGTGCAGGTGATCTCGGGCCCGCTATCAGGCGCGCAAGGCGTGATCCTGGATGTAAAGAACAAATATCGGCTAATTGCGTCGCTAACTCTTCTGCGGCGATCGGTTGCCGTCGAGATCGATCGAGAATGGGTTCAGCCTTGCGAGCGGGCGGCCGGCCACAGGCTTCCTGAAACGTTACGGGATTGGAGCCGCCTGCGCAGAGATGAGGCGAGTAAAGGCGAGGAATTGGTGTCTGTCGGAGCGTAACTATGGCTACACGGATTGTTTTGGTTTTGGCATGCTCGGTGGTTTTGGCATGCTCGGTATCGTTAGGACAGGAAGCGATCGCTCCTCCGCTGCATGCAGCTAGCCCCGGTAGCCGGGGCCAAAATGCAACGGGGGAGGCCGGAGCCACGCCCCACTTTCAGACACGGCAGCCGCGCTACCAGGTGGCTGCAGGAGATGCCATCGACCTCTCATTTTCGCCAACCGCCGAGTATAACCAGACGGCTTCAGTGCAACCCGATGGTTATATCACGCTGCGCGAGGTCGGAGATGTTTACGTTCAGGGTAAGACTGTTCCCGAGTTGCGAGAAGTAATCAGTGCCGCATATAGCAAGATCCTGCATGACCCCGAGATTACGGTGGTTCTGAAGGATTTCGATAAGCCGCATTTCACCGCAAGCGGACAGGTGGCGCATCCAGGGAAATACGATCTCAGGGCTGGGACGCGGGTTAGTGAGGCGCTGGCTATTGCCGGCGGCATGACCGATAAAGCGAAGGATTCGCAAGTTCTACTTTTCCGCCGAGTATCAGCCGATTGGGTAGAGGTCAAAATGCTGGACATGAAAGAAGTCTACAAAGGTCGATACGACGAAGACATAGACCTGCGCCCAGGCGACATGATGTTTGTGCCGCAGAACCGACTTTCGAAAATCAAGCCGTTCTTGCCAACTTATGGGTTAAGCACCTATTTGGCTCCAGGTATGTTCTAAGCGGAGTGCGAATGGAAAACACAAGTCTCACAATCGCGAGTAATAGCATCCCGTTGCGTGCACCGGGCATAAGGGAATATGTAGCCATCGGCTTCCGGTGGCGCCGGCGAATGTTGTTTGTCTTTGCCGTCACCGCTTTGACGGGAGCGCTGGTGGCTTTTTATGCTCCGCCGGATTATGAATCGGTAATGAAGATCCTGGTGAGCCGAGAGCGTCTTGATCCGCTAATGGCAGCCGACCAGGTTCCCGCAACCGCTCCCCGAGACGTTAGTGAAGAGGAGCTGAACTCCGAAGTAGAGTTAATAAGAAATGATGACGTGTTACGGAAGGTGGTTGTAGCGACAGCATTGCAGAGTAAGGTGAAGCCTACTCTAGGGGCTGGACTGTTCGGTAGCCGATTTGCCGCATCTGAAGAAATCCGAACGGCAAAGGCGCTTCGGGAATTGGCCAGCAAACTTACCATTACTCTGCCGAAAAAGAACAACATCATTACGGTCAGCTACCGTTCAAAGGACGGGCGACTGAGTACAGCGGTGTTAACTGCGCTCTCGAAATACTATCTCGAGAAGCACCTCGCAGTGGCCCGTCCTCGGGGACAATTCCAGTTTTTTGACCAGCAGGCTGAGCGGACGCGCGCGAAACTGTCGGAAGTGCAGGCGAAGTTAACCGAAGCTGCACGGAAATCAGAGATTTTTGCAGGTCCGGAAGAGCTGAACCTGGCTGTGCAAAAACTGGCGGATCAAAGGCTTGCATTGCAACAAACCTACACAGCTATGGCGGAAACGCAGAAGCGCATCGCAACCCTCGAGTCAGAACTGCGCGCCACACCCGATCGAGTGACAACCGCGGTCCGAACGGCGGACAATCCCGAACTAATGGTCCAGCTAAAGGCTACGTTGCTGCAGCTCGAACTCAAGGAGACTGACCTGCTACAGAAATTTCAGCCAACGCATCGGAACGTGCAGGAAGTAGAGCAGCAGATTGCCCAAACGCAGGCGGCGATAAAGGCAGCTGAGAGCGCGCCCGTTACGGATCGAACAACCGATCGCGACCCGACTTACGAGTGGATGAGATCGGAGCTGGCGAAATCGCGCACGGAATTGATTTCACTCCAAGCGAGAGCAGCGTCGATAGCCAAGTACGCGGGCCAGTCTACAGAGCGAGCCCGCACCTTAAGCGAGGGCAGCATACAACAGGGGCAATGGCTGAGTACGGCCAAGGCGTTAGAAGACACCTATCAGCTTTATCTTCGCAAGCGTGAAGAGGCTCGCATCAGCGATGTCCTCGATCAAAACCAAATTCTAAACGTCTCGATGGCGCAGCTACCCAGCCTTCCTGTTCTGCCCACCCACGCGCCCACGGGCATTGCGGTCGGAGCAATTTTCTTTGCATTAGTGCTCAGCGCCGGAACAGGTTTCGTTTCCGAATACCTGGACAACTCCTTCCGGACTCCGGATGAAGTCCAGAGATATCTTGAGATTCCGGTCATTGCCGCACTTCCGATGGGAGAGGCGGCGGATAATGCCGGCGTTGGTCAGAGGCGACCTTATGAGCAAATACTCTGAGTGGTTCGATCGTGCTGGCCGAGAGAACGGCTTGCCAGGAAGGCCAGCCGCGGTGCACGTCCATACGGGACCTCGGCGTCCTATTCTGCCGATACAGGGCCGATCGCGAACGGAGATCGAGAAAGTAGCCAACCGGCTATATCGCGCCTCCAACCCGGCGGCATCCAACGTTGTGGTGTTTACCGCGCTTGAACCCGCGAGCGGTTGCAGTTGGGTCTGCGCTCATAGTGGCGATTTGTTGGCGGCCAGCACGGATGCGTCCGTATGCCTCGTCGACGCGAATCTGCGCTCGCCCGCTCTGCATGCGCATCTCGGTGTTCCCAACAATAATGGACTGGCGGATCTTATCAGTGACCCCACGCTGAAAGTCAGCAACGTGGTATCGAAACTGCCCGGAAGTGACTTGTGGCTGCTGACAGCCGGCTCAGTTTCGGCTGAAGAGGCTGAGTGTTTAGTTCAATCCGACAGAATGCGCGATCGCATCGCTGAATTGCGCTCCTCCTTTGAATTTGTCCTGATCGACGCCCCCGCAGTTAGCCTCTGCAATGATGCGCTCGCCTTGGGGCAATCGGCCGACGGAATGTTACTGGTCCTACGCGCCGGGTCCACACGCCGGGACTCGGCCTCTCGCCTCACAGGAGAACTCGCCGCCTCGGGCGTGAAGTTATTTGGCGCCATTCTGAATGATTATGCCTCGCCCATCCCGGAGGCAATTGAAAAATGGCTCTAGTTTAATCTTCCCGAGCTTCGTACACCTGCAAACGAAGACATCTGCCACCGCTCACAAGCATGATTCTGCATGTTTCCGGGTGCTTTTCTTGCCCAAATTGCTAGCTCCCGGCCAACCAACCATTTGTCTTGTGGAACCGAGTTAGCCGCACTTGTAGCTCTTCGCAGTCCGGAAAGTCAACATCAACTTATATCGGAAGGAATGAGATTATGGCTACTGCCGCTTCAAGGGTAACAGCCGCTCCCGCGTTGCATCCAAGCCTTTCGTCAATCGGTCCTTTGGGCTGGAACAACGAAAAGTGGAGCTTTCAATCTGGCGAAACCTTTCCCGGCATCCTCTGCGACACCGCTGTCGTTTTAATGAATGGTATTTGTCTCTTTCTCTTTTTTGGAGCAAACCTCAGCCCTGGCAACCAGGTTCTGAATGCCCGAACCGCGTGGGTGCCGGGGAGTAGTCTCCTGCACCACCTCGGCGGATTGCTCGCGTATGCCGGCCTTACCGTGCTCGCGTGCGTAAGCATGGAGCTTTATGATCGAAGAAAAACGCTGCATGGATTTTCGCTGGTTGCGATTACGAAGCCGGTAGCGTTGTCGACCGTTCTGTTTACGACCCTTCTGTTGTCGCTGAATGTGAATAAGCTGTATTGGCTGCTTGTGGTAGCGATGGCTGTATTGGACCTTGCAGGCATGGCGAGCTGGCGAATATTGCATTGCAAGTTGGCAGCTTCACGAGTTACTGATGGGAATAGCTTTCGGCGAGCGTTGGTCATCGGCGCCGGCGATAGCGGCAAGCGGCTGGCACGTTATCTGGAAGGCCACGCCCTTCTGGGTTACACGGTGACAGGATTCCTAGATGATCGTTCTGGCTCTGACAACCCTAGCGTGCTGGGGCCGATCAGCCAGTTTTCGACTGTTGTCCGTTCTGAATTCATTGATGATGTGTTTATCACGGATAACCTGGATCCTGATTTGATCCAGCGCCTGGCTGACGAAGCCCAGCAATGCAGAGTCGCTGTGAAGCTAGTGCCAGACATCTCCCAGTGGGCAACATCCTGGCAATGTGTCGGCAACTTACCGGTAATGGTGATTCGTTCTGAGCCGATTCCAAAAATAGGGCTTTTCCTGAAACGGACACTGGATATTGTAGCCGCATCGATTGGGTTAATCGTACTACTACCTCTGCTCGTTGTGATTGGAGTTCTGATACGATTCGATTCTTCCGGACCGGCACTTTATAAGTCGTGGCGTGTTGGTAAAAAAGGCGCTAAATTCAGGTGCTTTAAGTTCCGCACAATGAGCGTTAATGCCGATGCGCTGAAAGACAAGCTGCGCTCCCTCAACCAGCGCGTCGGACCGACTTTCAAAATTAGCGACGATCCGCGAATCACACGGATCGGCAAATGGCTGCGAAAATATAGTCTCGATGAATTGCCCCAGTTGCTGAACGTCCTCCGTGGCGACATGAGCCTGGTAGGACCGCGGCCACATCCACTCGACGACTATAGCCAATACGGATTAGATCACCGATTACGCCTGAGAGTAACCCCCGGGCTGACGGGACTTTGGCAAATTACGGCTCGGATGGATCCCTCGTTCGAGCAAAATATGGCCCTTGATCTGGAATACATTCGGAACTGGAATTTCCGGATGGATCTAAAAATCCTCGCGCGAACCGTTCCAGCAGTGGTTAGAGGTGAAGGCAGATAAGTTGAGAAATCAGGTCCCACTCTCTGCCGAGCCTCCGTGTGAAGCCACAAACGACGCTCATATGTTTCTGAAATGCGTCACATATCGCCAAATTCGAATTCAAAGAAGGAGAAAGAGCTGAGATGAGCGTAATTCTCGTCACGGGGTCTGCAGGTCTGATCGGGTCGGAGACCACAAAATGGTTTGCTGCCCAAGGCTACGACGTAGTGGGCGTTGACAACAACATGAGGTCCTATTTTTTTGGGGTAGAGGCCTCGACGGAATGGATGCGCGATCATCTCCAGCGCGAGGTCGCAGGGTATCGGCACGAAACCATCGACATTCGCGACCGTGACGCAATCTTCAAGTTATTCCAACGGTACGGTGCCGATATTGCTCTTGTCGTACACACGGCCGCCCAACCATCCCATGACTGGGCCGCCAGGGAACCGTTTACTGATTTTGGCATCAACGCCTTGGGCACTTTGGTGATGCTGGAGGCCACACGTCAATTCTGTCCCGAGGCGGCGTTTATCTTCACTTCGACTAACAAGGTATATGGCGACACGCCAAACTCGCTGCCCCTTATTGAGCAAGAACTGCGCTGGGAGATTGAGCCGAGCCACCCTTTCTACCAGGGAATTAGCGAAGCCATGTCGATCGACTCGACAATGCACAGCATTTTCGGCGCCTCGAAGGCTGCCGCCGACGTCATGGTGCAGGAATACGGCCGATATTTCGGGATGAGGACCGCATGCTTCCGGGGAGGCTGCCTCACCGGCCCATCACACTCGGGAGCCGAGCTGCATGGATTCTTATCGTATCTGATGAAGTGCTGCGCGACTGGAACGCCGTATCGCGTATTTGGTTACAGGGGAAAGCAGGTTCGCGACAACATTCATTCCGCCGACTTGGTCAGCGCTTTTGAGCATTTCTTTCGCAAGCCTCGATCCGGGGAAATCTACAACATCGGAGGCGGGCGATACAGCAACTGCTCAATGCTCGAAGCCATCGCCATGTCCGAAGAGATCACTGGGAAAAAGCTCAACTGGGAATACTTAGACGTAAACCGGCAAGGCGACCATATCTGGTGGATCAGCGATATCTCGCGATTTCAATCTCATTATCCGGATTGGAGCCTTACGTACAACGTGCCGGCTATCTTACGCGAGATTTACGAGAATAACAGCTCCCGGTGGTCAGCCCCTGTCCGCGTGGCGCACGCATGAACACGAATCGAAAACACGCAATCCTGGGAATCATGATCGACGCCGTCGATTACAGTGTTGCGGCGGAAGAGATAACGTGCGCGGCTCGGGAACGGCGGCCATATGCGGTTTCTGCATTGGCGGTGCATGGCACTATGACGGGCCTGCTCGACGCAAAACACCGCTATCGGCTGAACAGTTACGATTTGATCGTTCCGGACGGGCAGCCCGTGCGCTGGGCGTTAAACTGGTTGCACAAGACGGCACTGCGCGACCGAGTCTATGGCCCAAAGCTGACCCTGCAAGTACTGGCGAATGCTGCGGAAGAAGGATTACCCGTTTACTTGTATGGAAGCACTCAGGATGTGCTCCAAAAGCTTCGCGAGGCGCTTGGCCGGCGTTATCCACGGCTGCAGATCGTAGGCGCCGAGCCATCGCAATTCCGATCACTTACAGCCGAAGAGCGGAATCAATTAATACAGCGCGTGCATGCTTCGGGCGCCCGGTTACTCCTGGCTGGCCTTGGTTGCCCGCGGCAGGAGATCTTTGCGTATGAGATGCGCAATTTGCTAAGTATCCCCGTCCTGGCCATCGGAGCGGCGTTTCCGTTTATCGCGGGCACCCTCCCCCAAGCGCCGCCATGGATGCAAGATCGCGGACTGGAATGGTTATACCGCCTGTTCCGGGAACCGAGGCGGCTGTGGAGGCGCTATGTGTTTTTCAACCCGGCCTATCTTGTCTTACTGCTGCTGCAATGGTTTCGGTTCCCGTTTGATTGTAAAGGGGTCCGGCCGGATGCTGAAGTGTCGGTGGGATAGCTGAGGGTTGCGCCAATTCGCACTAAGTTGTATTTCGAGGAAAATGATTCAGACAAATTCGCGCGTTATCGATTCTACGCTCAATGCCATCGGCGAGCTGCACTCAATCGGCGCCGGTTCCTATAAGCGGACCGGTGTTCCGTTTCCCACGATGCATTGGAAGCTGGATTTTGAGAATCCCGATCTGGCTCAAGCGCGGACCGCAGCTGGAGTGTTACACTCCTGTGGCTACCGCGCCATTAGTGCGCGGCAGGTAGGGGATGAAATTTCCGCTATTTTCGCCCGGTGCAGCGAGGGGAGGTTGCAAAGCATTGCGGTCCCGATGCCCCTCACTGCGGACACCGATGCTCTCTTGCGCTGCCCGCGCGGCCTTTTTTTGGCAATCTTCGGCCCCGACGGCGTGGGGAAATCCTCAGTCGCCTCCGCGACCGTGGGAGCACTTGCCCCGTTCTTTGATCACCAACGAACCGTCTGCTGGCGGCCTCAGCTCGTCAGCAGCAGAATCGCCAAGGAACCGCATAAATTCAAATTGCCACACGATATATCAATGCATGGGCCCGCACTGTCGATGATTAAACTTACGGGCGCATTCCTTGATTTTTTCTTTGATCATGCGACATTAACTCGAAACCAGCTGCGCGGCTGTTCGCTCATCGCATGGGATCGCTATCTTCATGATTTAGCCGTCGATGCAAAGCGGTACCGGTATCGGGGACCCTCGTGGTATTCAAACCTCTTAATGCGGTCATTGCCCACTCCGGAGCACTTTCTCGGCATCGTTTTAGATGCCGATGAAGACGTCATCCGCGGCCGCAAACGCGAGCTCCCCGTTGACGAGCTCCGACGGCAACTTCTGGCATACCGGCGGCTTGCTGCCCGTCTGCCGGAAACATATATCGTCAGAAATGATGGCGAGTTTATTTGCTGTCTCGAACAAGTACTTTGCCTGATCATAAACAGGATGGCGGGCTGGTTTCAGCCGCTCGCCGCGCAATTGCTAGACGTTCCGCGATACGATCCCTGTTCGGTCGCTTTAGAGCGCGCATGAGTTCATCAATTACTATTTCGCTTCCCGAGCAAGTAAGGCTGCGGTGGTCTGACGGACGCAAATGGGCATCACGTGCGCTATTTGCTGTGATTGACCAGAGTTTTATTTCGGGTTCACATTTTGTGCTTGGGATCCAATTGGCTCGTTACCTGCATCCCGCTGGTTACGGTGCGTACGCGCTAGCATTTTCGATGTTTTCTCTGCTATCGATGCTGCACCAGGCAATCGTTTTGGAGCCATTGAGTGTTTTTGGAGGATCAAGATACAGAACCTCCCTGCAGAGTTACCTGGGCCGGTTACTAGGACTACAGGCAGTGAGCGGCACTGCATGCCTGGTCATATTGTTAGTAGCTGCCATCGGAGTTTACATCACTCGTCAGTCCAGCGACTTGGCGCTTTCCTTGCTCGGCGTTAGCATTGCGACCCCGTTCGTGTTGCTCTTCGCTTTCACCCGCCGGGCGCTGTACCTGGAATACCGGTCTAACATCGCGGCGGGAGGATCCATATTGTATGGCGCATTCCTGTTTTCGGGATTGTGGTTTCTCAACCGCGTGGGCTTTCTCTCGGTGTTCACAGCCTTTCTAGATATGGGCGCAGCGGCGCTGGCAACCTCGGCGCTTCTGCTGCTATATGTCCGCCCTACGCTGAAGGGCCGCGTGTTCGGACGGGAGTTGGCGATAGCCAATGAGCACTGGCGCTACGGACGATGGGCTTTAGGAAGTTCGCTGTTCACCTGGATTTCCTGGAACGTGTGGTACACGATTGTCGGGAGCTTTTCCGGACTAGCGGCAACAGGCACTCTCAAGGCGCTACTCAACCTCGCCATGCCGGTTACACAATCGTGCGCGGCTCTGTCGCTTTTGGTTCTCCCTCACACGGCCCGAATTGTTCACGCTGAAGGATTGGCGGGAGCGAAACGTCAGGCGACGGCTGTGGCATTGGTGTTCACGGCTGGCGCCGTACTCTACTGGACCATTATCCTTGTCTGCCGCGGCCCGCTGATTGCTTTCCTGTACACAGGGCGGTACGACGACACGAGTAGTTATTTGCCATGGCTTGCTCTGGCGTCGGTCGTCAGCGGCACAATCGTTGGCCCGGTCAGTGCGTTGCGAGCTCTACAGAGGCCCTCCACTGTTTGCCTGGCCTTCTTAGTTTCCAGCTTCGCCGGATTGGCCGTAGGCATTCCCGCCGCGCGTATTTACGGTGTCGGCGGAGCGGTGGGCGGCATCTTAGTTTCCAGTCTGCTGGCCCTGGGGATGGCGGTTTTCATGTTGTCGCGAGCCAACCAAGCCGAGAGGCGCAGTTGCGCATAAGAAATGAGCACCCTGGCAGCGCAATGAATTCGTATACGTCAATTTCTGAGAACCGGCCTCTCCATGGCAGCACGATTATTTTCGCGCTGGCGTGCATTTTGGCTGGAATGGCCTTCGTTGCCTACACCTGGGTGGTCCTGATTGCTATGGCTGTGGGCGTGGCCTTACTTGCAGTCCAGTGGTTCATTCGCGCCCAGCTGCAATTGTGGCAGGCGCTCATAGCAATCAGTCTGACTGGCTTTATCGTCCTCAATTATGGTTTCGAAAACCTTGTCGTTGGCCGTATTGGCGGAGTACCGCTCCTGATCGGCGAATTGATGATGTTTGCGGGCCTGGCATTGGCAATTCGCAAGCAGGGCGTGAGCCAACTCCGAAGAGCGTTGCGTGACCCCATTGTGCTCTGTCTCATATTGCTGTTGGTATTTTCTGTCCTGCATTTGCTTGTGGATATCCCTCGCTTCGGGCTGTATGCGCTTCGCGACGCATCATTGTATTTTGAGGCCGTGTTTCTGGCTGCGGGATATCTCTGGGCGAGCGAAGAAAGCGGTGTCAGAAGGTTTGTTCAATGTCTGATCGTCATCTTCACGTTGAACCTGCTCTATTCCTTTACTTTGCCCTTGAGCGAAAGTCTGCAGGCCATTTCTCCGACAACAGGCGTCTTTCAGCCGATTGCGTTGCTTGGGCAGTATCAACATGTTGGAATGTATCTGGTGGCGGGGGCGCTATTCTGTGCGTGGCTGGCAGACTACACCGTGGGGTGGCCGCGCTGGATATTGTGGACCATGGCCGCCGCCCAACTCTGCGGCCTGGCGGTCCAGCAGAACCGATCGATGTATGTAGGTATTTTAGTCATTCTGGCCTTATTACTCGTGCTAGGCGAGAGGCGCAGACTACAACGCTCTTTACGGGCGCTTGGGGGTGGCGTCCTTGCTATGTTGTTCCTCCTCCTTGTCATTTCACTTTTCGGAATTAGCCTTCACGGTCGTGTGGGCGAGATCAATGGGGATTTCCTGCGTCAATATGCGCTCAGCGTCCTCTCCTTAGATAATTCGAACAGCAGGCTCGCGCAAGATGAAGATCGGATCGACTGGCTCCAGCAAGTTTGGACCAGCACGACTTCCAGCCCCACTACATTGCTCGTTGGCCAGGGATTCGGGCAACCTCTCATTGATTTCGAAACGGAGGCGGGCATACCGGTGCGGCAGCCACACAATGCAGCCATGGGAGTTTTTGGACGCCTGGGGCTTTCAGGCCTTGCCATATGGCTTCTCTTTCAAATCCTTCTGCTCAAACGGTTCTTGAAGGCACTCAAAACTGAGCAAAGCACAAAGGCTCACGATCTGATTCTCTGGCTGCTGGTTTTCTACGCGCTTGCCTTCGTATTATCAATGGTTCAACCGGCTCTGGAGTTCTCGCATTATGCAGTGCCGCTGTACTTCATCGTGGGCTTTTCGTTGAAGATAATGCACAAGACGCTGGACAAATCGCGAGCCAACACAGTTATCCCTGCCGTGAACAGATGGGCATAGAAACGCGCCGGGTCGTTGTCACAACAAGCTGGGATGACGGACATCCGGCTGACTTTCGGTTGGCGGAGATACTTACCCGGCATAAGTTGCGAGCTACTTTTTACATTCCCCTGCACAATTGCGAGGGTAAGCCAACCGTGCAGGCAAGTGGGGCTCGCCTCCTACATCGCGCAGGCTTCGAAATAGGAGCTCATACGCTTTCGCATACGACTTTAGCTCACATTGAACCGCATAGATTGAGAAACGAAGTGGCTGGTTCCAAGATTGCTTTGGAGGATGCGCTGGGTGAGTCGATAACCATGTTTTGCTACCCAAAAGGCAGATTTGACCGTCGGACTCTAGCATGCGTGCGCGATGCCGGTTACGAGGGAGCGCGCACCACGAGGGTTCTTGCCACGAGCGAGAGATTTTCTAAATACGAAATGCCAACTACGATTCAGGCGTTTCCTACCCGACCGATGGGCTACATACGAAATCTTACACGACGAATGGCATTCGGAAGCCTGTACTCTTATTGCACAAAACTTCATAAACAAGATAACTGGGTAGAACTTGGCAAATACTTATTCGATACGGTGCTGCAACGAGGTGGAATCTGGCATCTGTATGGACACTCTTGGGAACTCGAAAGCTTAGACCTATGGGACGACCTTGAGAAATTGCTGAGTTACGTCGCCGGCCGCGGAGACGTTCGATATACCTGCAATTCCGGCGTGCTTAAGGCCAGGCATTCGAGGAGGATACAGTTGTGAAGATTCTCCTGGCTCATAATTACTACCAACATCGAGGCGGAGAAGACGTTGTCTTCGAACTGGAGCGTGATCTGCTCCGCCGCGAAGGCCACGATGTTGTGGAGTACTGCCGCAGCAACAGCGAATTACATGAACTGACCGTGCTTGGCACGATCGCCACAGCCAAATCGACCGTGTGGGCGGGTGATGCCTATCGCGATTTCCGTACACTGCTTAGACGCGATCCATATGACGTGGTGCATGTTCACAACACGTTCGTGCAGATGTCGCCCTCGGTCTATTGGGCTTGCCATGAGGCCGGTGTTCCCGTGGTGCAGACTCTGCACAATTATCGGCTGTTTTGCTCATCGGCAAATTTTGTGCGCGATTCGCATGTCTGTCGCGAGTGCGTCGACCGCGGGATGTGGCGGGGAATTCGTCACGCATGTTATCGCGGCTCGCGTCCGGCCACGGCAACGGTGGCGTTAATGCTGTTAACCCATCGTTGGCTCGGTACGTGGACACGGTGTGTCGACCGCTACATCGCGCTCAGCAGTTTTGCCCGCGATCAGTTCGTCGCGGCTGGTCTGCCCGCCGAAAAAATTTCGATTAAGCCGAATTTCGTTCACCCGGACCCGGGCTGTCGAACCGAAACGGGCGATTACGCCGTGTATCTGGGCAGACTATCTGAGGAGAAAGGGGTGGCCACGCTTTTGTCAGCTTTTAAACTGCTGCACGGGCGGGTCCCGTTGATAGTTATTGGGGATGGCCCACTGCGTGCCACTCTGCAGGCTCAAGCCGATTCCGAAGGACTCTCTTCGATTCAGTTCCGCGGATGGCTCGAACGGCAGGAGGCGATAAGTCTGTTAAAAGGCGCCCGTTTTCTGCTGGTGCCCAGCGAATGTTACGAGACTTTCGGCATTGCTGTTGCGGAGGCATATGCCTGCGGGGTGCCGGTAATTGCGTCTGCCTTGGGAGCGATCGGAGAAATCGTCGATGCCGGCCATACGGGCCTGTGCTTCCGGCCTGGCGATCCTGCCGGCCTCGCCGAAAAAATCGCTTGGGCATGGGACCACCCCGAAAGCATGGCCGCAATGGGCCGAGCCGCGCGAGTCAGGTACGAGGCCCAATACACGGCAACTCGTAATTACGGCCTGTTAATGGAAATCTACCAGGCCGCGATTGCAGCACGGCGGTGTGCTGCGCAACCCATATGTAGCCGCCCTATGGCAAGTCACACATGAAAATAACAGCAGATTACCTCAACTCACTCCTCCTGTTGACCCTTGCTCCAGGAGCCAGTGCCGGAATGTCCTACTTATGCGAGCTTAAGGACACCCAGTGGCCGGAATTGCTGGATTTGGCCGAGTCCCACCATGTGACGCTACGCGCGTTCGAGCCTCTGCTGAACCTTCCTGCGGGTTCCGTATCGGGTCGCGTGCTTGACTGGATCAGGCCTGCCGTACAAGCCGAACACCAGCGGATTGACGAGGTTTTGCCCGTCCTCGACAGCATTTGCCGGGCTTGCGGTGAGTTTGGCGCTGCGCTGATTGTGATCAAGTCGCTCGATCACTGGCCGGATTTTGGCGACGACGCTGACGTGTATACCGATGCAAAACACAAGTTGGTCGAAGACGTCCTCATGGGAAAGTTCCATGCGAAGCGGAAGCCTCGTACCTTGGGTGACCGCTTAGCTAACAAGCAGACCTATATTGTTCCGGGAGTGAAAACGCACTTTGAAGCACACATCCAGAGGCTCGGGCAGGTAGGAGAACAGGTTCCGGTCGCGCAGCGGTTCGTCGACCGCGCGGGCACGCTCGCTGTCAATGGCTACACTTTCCTGGTTCCGGCGGCTGAGGAACGGATCATAGGGGCGGCTCTGATGCGGATGTACCGCCACCTGCACATCCGGATTTGCGACATTTTGAATACAGGGAAGCTGATTCAGCAGGGCGCGCTGGATTTTGACGAGCTGCGCGCCGCAGCCGATTTAGGTGGAATTTGGAGCGGCCTCGCAACCTACGTCGCAATAGTTTCTGATTTCTACCGTAAGTTCGTCGGAGATGCGCTCCCGCTTCCCAGTGATTGGCGGCAATCCGCCCTATTCGGCATTGACAAGCTCTCTCTGCATGGCAAATTTATGCACATACCGATGCTGCCAGAAGCTTCGCGGCTCTACGGGCGACAATGGGCCCAGACTGCCCGTCGGGGCTCGATAGCGGCCAGTGTGCGCCTGATGATGGTCCCGCCACTTGTCTCGGCGTCCTCGGCCGCCCACGCGCTCTTTGGGCGGGGCCTTCGAATCTGGTAGATTCCCCCATAACCTGCCGCGGGACATTGGCGAACTAACGTCAATCTTAGTCTTTACTTTGAATCTATTCTGCTCATATCTGGAGGTTATCTAGTGCAGTTTGGTAGGCGTATCAGACATGTTTTTCGAGTTCACCGCCATGATGGAGTCCTGGCGGTCTTTTGGGAGTTTCTATTCCAGGCTCTCAAGCCGTTTCTTCGTGCGTATGAGTGGTTACTGTGGCATTGGTATCTCAAACGGCGCCGAAGTTCCTTCGACGTGCTCGGCAGCCATATGACCGTCTTGCGGGTTGACGAGGGCGTCTCACGGGAACTCGCCGTTCATCGCATTCACGAACCGCTCGCCACCCGCTTACTCCAGCAATACTTAAAACCGGGCATGACGGTTGTGGATGTGGGGAGCAACATTGGCTATTACGCGCTGCTCGAATCTCGCCTGGTTGAAGCCGGCGGCAGGGTTATTGCCATCGAACCGGTCCCACAAAATGTCGAGCAGCTGCGGCGAAATGTCTGCACGAATGGACGAACAAACATCGAGGTACATCACCTAGCTATTGCTGATTGCAACGGTACCCTGCCCATGTATCTGTCCGCCCGGTCAAATTGGCATTCGCTTCTGCCAACACCGTCTTCGAAAACCTGCATGGTGACTGTATCCACGCTTGATTCTTTTCTCTCCCATGCGTCACTTGATTCCGTGGACCTCATCCGCATGGACGTAGAAGGTTACGAAATCAAAATCATCAAGGGAATGCGAGGGATCCTGGAGCAATTCGACCCTCAACTCCTAATCGAGATCCATCCGGACGTGGTTGGGCCCAGTGCCATACTCGAATACCTGCGCACGCTGGAAGACCTAAACTACGCACCTCGATTTGTGTTCGAGCAGGAGAGGGATTACCCAGTCCGTTGGAAGTTCTTAAAACCGGAGCGCCCGAGCATGCGGCAACTCATGCAGCACCCCCTGATCGTACGCGACCAGCGTGCACTTACAGTGCTGTTCTCGCGAACCAAGGAATCGTCCTTGTTGCGAGCACCCTCGAGAGCTTTTCTGGAAGCCGATCGGCAAGTGTTATTGACCTGACGTGCCTCGATCTAGCGGATCAGCTTTGTGCCAATGAGATGCCATCAAGATTGTCCTTGCAAGCGTTGCAGTCTTGAGCTACAGTAATCTGACCCTTATGTTCAAAATGAGTTTCTCCTATATCACCCGGGAGCGAGACACCTAAATGAAGCCAGGCTTCCATTGGCCCCCCAATGATTCTTAAGATGGAGTTTGTTCTATGCTGTTGTCAAATCGTTCCGGCATCTGCGCTGGCAATGTTCCGCTCGCGCAGGTCCCTCTCACCGAGCTAACAAACGGTCGAGATCTCAGCACGCTGAGATCGAGAAAATTAACATTCGCGGTCGCGGCGCTACTTAGTTTCGCGTTCCTGGTTCCGTGTGCGCATTCACAGAGCGCCAATTTCACAATCATTGCATTACCCGATACCCAATGGTATTCGGAATCTTACCCTCAGACCTTCACAGCGCAAACGCAGTGGATTGTGAATAATGCGTCAACGCTGAATATCCAGGTCGTTTTGGGCTTGGGAGATATTGTCCAAACGGCCAGTAATGCCTGGGAGTATCAAAATGCAGATACCTCCGTTAAGTTGCTCGATAATGCGAATATCCCGTACCTGTTAGCTATCGGGAATCACGATTATTCGAATTTTCAAGATCTCAGCGGGCGTACATCGGAAGCCGGAAATTTCAATACATATTTTGGACCGTCGCGCTACAAGAACTATCCATGGTACAAAGGTCAATACCCCGCCGGAAGCAACGAGAATTTTTATGGAATTCTGACCATTAATGGCAAGACTTACTTATTTTTGTTGCTGGAGACTTTTCCGCGCGATTCCGCCGTGGCCTGGGGCAATTCCGTGCTGGCCGCGTATCCGTCCGCAGAAGTCATTGTTATCACCCACGCCCACGTTTACACCGACAACACTCTCGCCTCACATTGTGATAATTACAACGCTCCTGCGTACAACGTGGGCGCCGACAATGATGGCGATGGCTTATGGAATAAATTCATTAGCCAGCACAGCAACATTAGCCTTGTCTTGAGCGGACATTTCACCGGTTCAAACGGGCAGGGTGCTAGCAGGCGAACGGATCTGGGCAGCAGTGGAAATATCGTTAACCAGATGTTATCGGATTACCAGGACTTACCGAATGGCGGTGAGGGCTATCTTAGGATCCTAACGTTCAGCCAGTCGCAAAATACGATATCAGTTAAAACCTATTCGCCGACGCTGAACGCATACCTCACTGATTCCAACAACCAGTTCACGGTTCCGTGGCATGCTACGGGGCCGAATCCGAGTGGTACTGGAACGATAGCAGGTCGCGTCAAGGACTTCTCATCTTGCAATGCGATTTCCGCCGCTACAGTCTCGACAACTGGCAGTTCCGGTACAACCGATTCCAACGGCAACTTTACATTTAATCTGTCTACGCCATCGACTGCCACCGTAACTGCCCAGGCGGGTGCTTATGGGTCGGCAGTGAAGAGCATTAATGCCTGGACAGGGTATCCCACATTTACCAAGTATTTCCTATCGACTGAGGCGCCGGGAACGATTTCCGGAAGCGTAACGGACTCGTCGGGTCGAGGGATTTCCGGCGCGACCGTTTCATACAGTGACGGCAGCGCTACAAGCGATGCCAATGGTAACTACACAATCGCGAATGTTCTTGTGGGCAGCTATACGGTCACCGCTTGGGTAAACGGTTATCAGACCGCCAGCACGCAAAACGTTAACGTCAACTCTGGCGCAACCACCACAACAAATTTTGTTCTCTCGGGATTCGGAAGCATCGCAGGTACCGTGCTGAATTCCTCGGGTGCGGCGGTTGCCGGGGCATCCGTTTCATATAGCGGCGGTTCGACTACCACAGCGAGCAACGGCGCCTACACACTGTCGAATATTCCCGTTGGCACGTACAGCTTGACGGCGAGTGCGGCCGGCTACCAGAATTCGACGCAATCGAACGTGACTGTCACGGCAAATACCACAACAACGGTTAACTTGACACTACCGGACGCGGGAGCTCAGACGTACTCGATTTCGGGGACTATCAGCCCGTCATCGAGCGGGAGTGGGACGACTCTCACCTTGAGCGCACCCGCTCCAGTACTGGTGCAGAGCGCCCACGGCTCAAACGCGAGCGGCAACAGTTCGGCGACTGTGTCGTTCGGAGCGGCATCTAAGGCCGGGAGCACAATTGTGGTCTTCGCGCGCTTTGGCGGCCCCACTGTGTCGAGCATCAGCGATAACCAAGCGGGAGGCAGCAACTCTTACACTTCGGTTCTGGGTCCAACGCAGTGGGGCGTCTCTCCCAATCCGAACGACCGCTGGGCACAGGTCTTCATTGCCAAGAACATCACGGGCGGCAGTGTTCTAACGATAACGGTCAATTTAGCCGGTGGCTCGACACATCCCATCTACCTGGCCGCTTTGGAATACTCGGGCGTTGATCCCGCTAACCCGGTTAATGCCACCGCGACAGGAACCGGGAAAGTCTCGCAAAATGGGGCGCCGACGACGGGCAATCTCACCACCACGACGGCTAACGCCAAATTGGTAGCGACGAGTTGGGACTCGAATGAATCATACGGTTCGAGTGGGAATGGAACAGGCTACACGACCGATGCGGCGGCCGGTGCTGCCAGTCTCACGGGAGGTCCTGGATGGGCCAATCTGACCGAGGATAGTACCGCAGCCAGCCCCGGGACCTGGAATGCCACCACCAGCTCAGCGCCGGAGGTCGATGATTGGGCGCTTCAGCTGATCGCCCTCGCGCCCGCTCCCGGAGGTGCCCAGACTGCTACTGCGGATGCGAATGGAAATTTCACTTTCAGCAATGTAAGTAACGGAATCTATGTGGTCACGCCGAGCAAATCCGGTGTTACTTTTATCCCGGCTACTCAATCCTTGACCATCAATGGCGGGAATGTCTCAGGAGTTAGCTTCACCACTACGACATCGGCCGGCATGATCACGGGTACGGTCACCGGCTCTGGTGGCACCGTCGCAGGCGCTGCCGTCTCCTATAGCGGGGGTTCAGCTACTACTGGAAGCAACGGCGGTTACACGCTTTCGAATGTTCCGGCCGGTACAGTCAGCGTTACCGCGAGCGCGACCGGTTACCAGAGTTCCACGCAGAGCGTAACGGTCACTGCGAACGCCACCACCTCACAAAACTTCACGTTGTCGACAGCCGCGGGGACTGTGGCCGGTACCGTCACGAACTCCAGCGGGACCGCCCTTGCGGGCGCTACCGTCTCCTATAGCGGCGGTTCCACGGTCACCGCCAGCAATGGCAGCTACACACTCTCGAACATCCAAGTAGGCACATTCACAGTCACCGCGAGCGCGGCCGGCTACCAGAACTCTATCCAAAGCGTAACGGTTTCGGCCAATACCACTACCACCCAGAACTTTACCTTGTCGCTGGTACCTCAGACTTACTCTGTCTTAGGCACAATCAGTCCGGCATCCAGCGCCAGTGGCACATTGGTGGCGTTAACTGGGGCTGTTCCGCTGTTAGTACAGACCGCTCGCGGGTCCGCCGCAAACGGGTTTAGCTCCGCTACGGTCTCGTTCGGAGCGCCAGCCGGAGCGGGAGACACGATCGTCCTCTTCGCGCGTTTCGGCGGTACGACCGTCTCGAGCGTCACCGATAATCAGCCGGGCGGAACGAACACCTACACCTCTGTGCTGGGCCCAACGCAGTGGGGCGTCGCACCGAATCCGACTGATCGCTACGCCCAGGTATTCGTTGCAAAGAACGTCCCGGGCGGGATCAAACTCACTATCACGGTTAAGTGCGCGGCGCCGGCGACACGCACTATATACTTGGCCGCGCTGGAGTACTCGGGTGTTGATCCCGTCAACCCGATCAACGCGACGGCAAGTGCAACCGGAACGATCGCGACCAATGGTGCTCCGTCGACAGGGAATCTCACCACCACGATCGCTAACACAAAATTAGTTGCTACGGGTTGGGACTCCAACGACTCCTATACCTCAACCAGCAATGGGGCTGGTTTCACGACCAATACCTTAGCGGGTCTGAACAGTCTCACGGGAGGTAGTGGATGGGTGAATCTGACCGAGGACAATACCGCGTCCGCCCCTGGAAATTGGATGGCCACAACCACTGCCTCGCAAGCTGTTTCCGATTGGGCCATTCAGTTAATCGCACTTACGCCTGCCGGTTCGCAAACCGTAACTGCTGACGCGAGCGGCAACTACGCGTTCAACGGTGTAACCAACGGAGTTTATACTGTCACTCCAACCAAGTCGGCCTCTAGTTTTACGCCGGCGAATCAATCCGTGACGGTCAATGGGGCGAACGCCTCGGGAGTCAATTTCACCATAACATCAACCGGGACTATAACCGGTACAGTCACGAACTCCAGCGGGACCGCCATTACGGGCGCTACCGTCTCTTACAGCGGTGGTTCCACCAGCACGGCCGGCAATGGCGCCTACACATTTTCGAACGTCCCGGCGGGTACAGTCAGCATCACCGCGAGCGCGACCGGCTATCAGAGCTCGACGCAAGGCGCGACGGTCACCGCCAATACCACCACCACTCAGAACTTCACGTTGTTGTCGGCCGTGGGGACTGTCGCCGGCACGGTTACTAATTCCGGGGGGACCGCCATTGCGGGCGCCACCGTCTCTTACAGCAGTGGTTCCACCACCACGGCCGGCAACGGCACTTACACACTCTCGAATATTCCGCCGGGCACAGTCAGCATTACGGCGAGTGCCACCGGATACCAGAGCTCGACGCAAAACGTGACGGTCACCGCCAACACCACTACCACTCAGAACTTTACGTTGTTAGCATCCGGAACTCAGATTTATTCGATTCAGGGAACGATCAGTCCGGCTTCAATTGGCAGCGGGAGCTCGGTGGCATTGGGCGGGTCCGTTCCGGTGCTAGTGCAAAGCGCTCACGGCTCGAGTGCAACCGGAACCAGCTCCACCACACTTTCCTTCACCATTGCATCTACGGCAGGGCATGCGATCCTTATCTTCACAAAATCCGGGGGCAATAAAGTCTCCAGCATCACCGATAACCAGTCTGGCGGCAGCAACACTTACACCTCGGTGCTGGGCCCGACCCAATGGGGCGTGTCTCCAAATCCGACCGACCGCTGGGGACAAGTGTTCGTTGCGAAAAACATCAAGGGTGGCACCGTCCTAACCGTAACCGTCAAGCTGGCGGGGAGCTCCACGCATCCCATCTATGCCGTTGCTGTAGAATACTCGGGTGTTGATCCTGTTAACCCCATCAATGCAACGGCCGTTGGGACCGGAAAGGTTTCGCAAAATGGCGCTCCGACGACGAGCAATCTAACCACCACCATGGCGAATGCAAAATTGGTTGCCACTGGCTGGGATTCGAATGAATCGTATGGCTCAACTGGAAATGGGACAGGCTACGCGACCAGTACGGCGGCCGGCGACCCCAGTCTGACAGGAGGTCCTGGATGGGCCAATCTGACGGAGGATAAAACGGCGGCTACTACCGGCTCGTGGAACGCCACAACCGGAACATCTCCTGAGGTTGACGATTGGGTCATTCAGGTGGTAGCGCTCGCGCCCGCAGGCATCCAGGCCGTAACTGCAGACGCGAATGGCAATTACAGTTTCAGTGCGCTGAACAGCGGAACCTATACGATCACGCCGAGCCAGTCGGGCCATACGTTCTCTCCAGCTAGTCAATCAGTGATCGTCAACAACGCGAACGCGACAGGAGTCAATTTCAGTGCTCAATGATTTTGGGATTGGCCGGCCGTAGATTCCGAACAAAGCGGCAGTCTCGTCGCAGCTGTTGTATTGGTCGTGTAAGGCGAGCTTGCAACACATTTCTTCGGTTGAGGCGGTATCAACGGAGTTGGAAATACATTGGTGAGTTGCATTAGCAAACGATGGGCGGCGGCGTTAAACGTATTATTTGATAATTCGGCATTGCAGCCTCCGCCATCCCAATAAGTATTGTGGCGTTTGTTAGCGAGAATCATATCTGCAATGTTGTTAGAGATCACAGTCGGTCCGCATGGACTACCGTACTGTTTCCAAACATATATAGCAGTGTTCCCAGCTCGCGGCACGGGAGTGGTATTGTAAATTTTATTACCGCTTACCAGCTGATTAATCCCATCTGCTATACCGATGCCACATTGGCCCGTATTCAGAAGCAGATTTTTCTCGAATCGCATACTATCAGCCCGATCATCGGCAATCACGCCACAGCCGCTATGGCTGTGCCCTCCAGTAACATAGTTATCTTGCACAATTGCTCCGTTCGTGAATCCGAAGTTAATACTGTCCTCCTGATTTTCAGGATACAGGTACTTCGCGGTATCCAGGCTGGATAAGGCGTAATTGTTTTGCACTATCACGGCACGGCAAACGTGATCTGGACCTTTGCCCCAGCATTGAAAGTTCTGGCCTCGCGGCTGAGGCCCCCGAGGATTCAGCAAGAAATTCCCGGTGACAATTACAGAAGAGTTTCCGCCCGTGAATTCAATGTTGGATTCTCCATAAGCGATTACATTTCCTTGAATCGTGACATTTTGATTTCCATCGTTCCCCCATATGCCATCATGGCGGTCACAGCATCTGCTGGTTGATGTCTCGACGTGAATGTAGTTGTCGTAGATGTAAATATGGTTGCTGTTGGTCAAACTAATTCCGTTGCCGCGGCTCATCCCGCTGGCCGTTCCGCAAGGTCCAATCTCGGAGTTCTCGACAGTGATGTTGATCGACTTAGTTATCGAAATACAGTTTCCTGTGGTTGAGGTGATGTGAACATTACTGATCACGACATCTCGTTGGCCTTCTATGACGAGAGGGCTTGAAAGCAAATGTGTTGCGCTCGAGCAGAGGCTTGTGAAAAACAAAGCGGAGAGTGTTACTTTTCCAATTCTTTGCATCGTCCGCCTCGATTCAAACTTCCTGTTTTTAAGCGAGCAAAGGCGCAGGGGAAAGAGAGCAGATTAAAATGCTGATCAGCGGCGCCAGACACGCAATCTGGGCTATGTTTCATTTACGGAATTTCATCCTTTTGGCCTCGGTCATCGCGATCGAAGCCAGTATATTGAGGGGGGCCAGTGAATAAGCTGCCGACGGAATGTGAAAGAAACGAGAGTATCGACGAGCCTGTTGATTCTTCTATCAGTGTGCAGGGACGCAGACCTCCGGACACATTAGAAAAATATCACGACACGGCCGGCATAAGTAATTCTGTTGAAATTGATCCATTGCCCAGGAAATATGCCAGGCGCACTCGATTGAGAGCATGGCAGAGCGCGCATCAGTGTTCGCGGGCGAAAGAGTCGATATCGTGCGTAGGATTTCGCCGATTTCGGAGTCTCAGCTCAGATCCCGAGGATCAGCTCTTTTGTGAAGGCCTCACGAACGAGCTGGTTAAAGCTATGCAAGATCGGGCAGGATTTCGGATCGCTGAGATTCCTGTGACCGATCAGCAGAGGTTGACCTTTGCTGGAGAGCGTGAGGAATTGAAGCTGAACGCAGTGCTTGTGGGCAAGCTCCGGAAAACCGGGGAACGGCTCCGCATTTCGGTTCAGTTGACGAATGTGTCAGATGGTTCAGTGATGTGGTCGGAAATATACGATCGTCGCCTCGAAAACGCGGTGGCAATACAAGGAGAGATCGCGCGTGCGATCGCTCAGACAATACCAATCTGCAGGGCCCGCGAGCATTTCCCCGCGCGAAGCCGAGAGAAGCCATGACAGATGCTCTCCGCTCAGAGCTCGGCGTCCAAGCAGCAATTGGCCGCATTCCTTCCAGCACCGGATTTTCAAAATCCCGCGGGAGGCTCGGATGCGCAGCTCACAGGTTTTTACCTCATCAGGTGCTGTTCGCGCTCGGGTTAGCCCACTCGCGTTCCAGTTTCCGCTATTGGTGTCCTCGGATGTACAGGGGATGTCCTTAGGTCCTCCGCGGGCATGAGCCGCGGCTGCTCCGGTCCCGCCAGGTCACTTTCCAGCCACAATGCGTTCACAATCGAATGTGCGATCTGCTCTTGAGCAGCGAAGACGTCGTCAATATCGCGCTCATACATCTCTGACCAGATGACGGAGCCATCAGCCGTGTTCGTCAGGTGAGCCGCCACCCGTAACTTGTGGGCCCGTTTTCGCACGTTTCCATCGAGAACAGCGTCGACCCGCAATTTTTCGCACAGCTCCCGAACATTCAGGCTTGCATTCCTGGAACCCCGAACAGCCTCGATCGGGATTACCCGTATCTGTTTTACTTTCGTCATGGCGTGGATGATTTCCTCAACCAGCCCTTCGCAAAAATACTCACCCGGCTCCTCCGAGCTGAGACACCGAAATGAGCGGACCACAATATTTCGTGCGACGTTAGCCGAATCCTGCGCCTTGGGCTGCATCGGGCGCGCTCGTACTCGAATCCGAGGTACGTAAGTTCTGGGTGGTAACTCGATCTCGATTGGATCGTGCAGTCCGACGGTCGCGCGGTATTGGTTTAGCTTGTTCCGCAGCCGGCGTGCGTGCACGCGCACCAGGGGATCAATACGGGGATCGAAGCTATCATCTTTTTGAAATACGTCCATCGCGATCGAGTACTCATTAAGCGAGTGGCCCTCAATTGCCTGGTCGACAAGGAATACCAATAATTGACTAAGTCTGTTGGAACCCACGAAACTGTCGCTCGTTAGTATTTTTTCGATCTGATTTCGAATCGCAGCGTCGGACGCGCCCGTTTTCTGTCTGTGAGGGTCTTTTTTCATGTTCTCATCCTCCCTTGAGTACGCTCGCTACATTCGTCGGAGTATAAGACCATAACAACGCAATCACGGATGGCGCGGGTCGCTCGCGACGCATATCTTTCCAATAGGTGTAACCGCTATTCAGACCAAGCCCGAGATAGTCTTTAAAATCGGATCAACACTGTGGGCCATGGATTTTGAAAAACCCGCCGCAGATGATTGAGATGATGCCAAGCAGTGATTACCTGCGGCTATTCCTAGATCTTGAAGCACTTCGTCGATTTGAGAGACTTCAATCGCCATTGCGCCGGTTCCGTACGCATTCACCAATGCGGCATCGCAAATGGCATTAATGATTCGGGGAATTCCTCCGGAGCAGCGAGCGATCAATCGAATGCCGTCCTTGGAAAACGGAAGCGCCTGTCGCGTGGAGGCGCGAGACCAGCGTGTCTGGAGATAGCGCTCTACCTCGGACTCCGCGAGGGGATCAATATGCACACGTATGGCCACGCGTTGCTTCACCTGTCGCAGCGACTCCAGGGCCAGGAGCGTATTCAGTTCGCTTTGACCAACCAGGATAATCTGCAAAAGCTTGTGCTCGGACGTCTCAAAGTTCGAAAGGAGACGTACTTCGTCGATCAATTCTCCTGTAAGTAGGTGAGCTTCGTCTATGACGAGCACCGATGTCTTTCCCTGGCTGTGCGCACGAAACAGAAACTTTCTTAAGATAGAAAGCCGGACGGCCTTGCTAGAGGGAACCTGAGATTCTCCAAAATCCATCAAAACTGATTCGAGCAGTTCGGAGCGCGTAAGCGCAGGATTCACGATGACACTGAATTGTGCGCACGTGAGCGGAGTAGACAGTAGTTTCCTCACGAGCGTGGTTTTTCCCGTTCCCGCGTCACCAGTCATCACCATGAAACCCTTCCGCTCCGTAACAGCGAAGAAAAGAGCCGCGAGCGCCTCTCGATGATTACTGGTCAAGAATAGAAACCGCGGATCGGGAGTTAACGAGAAGGGGCTTTTCTCGAGACCGAAGTGCTGTAGGTACATATCAGCCTTTACTCGAAACGGCAGAAGCGGCCGTCCGCAATCGAGGCACTCATCGCAGGACGTCCGTGCCCGTTGCAAGTTCCCGTTTCCACAAGAACGTCGGTTTCCGAAACTCGTTGCCGGCGACTGTTTCCGCCGACTAAGGCAAGCTTGCTGACTCTACCAGCCGGACCCAAGATTGCGGACGTCAATTTTTGCCGCTCTATTGGGAGCCGTGGCGGTTCTTCCCACGGAAGCACCTGGTGTTCGGCCTCGCTGTAATTAAGCATTCCCATTACCCTCAACCGGGCAACATTTCAGATTTGTTAACAGTCGGCTTCAGAGCAAGACTGTGGCCAAATCCGGGATACTGTGCGGATCAAGAAACAAGCTATCAGCGACTGAGTGCGTCCGTACGAATCCTGAAGAAGTTATCCAAGTTTCTCGGCCGTGTTCCCAATTCTGTCCCTTCTTTAGGAACCAATCGAGTGGAGGATTTCCGCTACCGCTTCGTCGGCAGAAAGCACCTCGGAATCAGGGATCACTCGGTAGGCGCTTAAGCCGCATCCCACACCATAAGTCGCGTGCGGCCCGATACTGACTCGAGTTATTTCCGCCTCGCCATGAACGCACATCCCAATCGTGGATTGCGGCTCTGTCGCGGCTGGAGGCAAGAATAACAAGAATTTAACTCGGTCACCCAGTGAAAAGGGATATTCAGTGGAGCAAAAGAAGCCGTCAACGCCGATGTTTTCAGTCTGCGTTCGAATTGGAAAGGCGGAGTCTCTTGGAAGGAGAAAGACGGGGAGGCGCAGATTTGTGCGGGGGTGGTTCCGGCGTTCGATAGTCATTGATGGTCTTTCGTAACTCAGCCGTTTGGCAGCCGCCAATTCCAGGTTCGTTTCGCAGCCCATTTCTGTCGTTGGGGAGTAGTTGGATGCACTGTAAGCACTTTCAGCACCAACATCACTGGTTGAGCACATACCCCAAACACAGGCGGCGCCGGGCCATCGCGTAAACAAAATCGCAGCACGAAATCCCAAAGTTTGGCGTGAATGCAAAACGCTCAGGAGCCGTCAGCGCCAGTCTGTCCAGCATCAGCGCCCTGCCCGCTTCCGAACATGCAGCCGCTGACCTAAACCGATCACAGTGCGATTGAGCCGCAATCGGGTCGTTCTGCGCAACCGCGCGCCAGATCTCGCCGGATGAACTAGCTCCCCGCCACTACAAGCGCAAGCTATACATAGCTGCGTTCCATCCCCTCAGGCCGAGGCGCTCGCCTCAAACTCCCTCAGATAGTATTGCGGCTAACGTTCGGTGTGTTCGCTACTCTGCGATCCCATTCGCATTTGTGCGGCAAACATTTATATTGATTATTCCATCGTCTGTGCTAATATCTTCATTTCGTTTTGAAGAGAGTTCGCTGGCTCTCATAGGGATATTTACCTGAGGAACAGCGACTTTGCCACAGTAGCGCCCACGAAACAGTATAGTCGCTGACTGAGGCAAGAAAGGTTAACTGTGGTGTTTGGATACGGTGTGTTAAGCAGGATGCACAGATCTTTATTGGTTGCGGCATTGGTCGCGGCAACCACTGCGACGTCGTTCGCGAACCAGGTGAGGAGTGCAAGTTCGGGTTCCGTGGGCTCCATCGCCTATCTGCAAGGAGCTTCGGCTGAGAATGACGCATATCTGCCGGACCTGCCGGCATCCTTCCCATCCAATACGACGGCTGGCGACCTGATCGTGGTGGCCGTCTCCTGGGATACCAGCGGCGGGGCTCAGCCGAGCATCTCAGATTCTGCAGGAAACACCTATTTCTTAGCTACCACCGGCAACAACACCGCTTGCCAACAGGGGCTTGCTATCTTCTATGCGCCCAACATCAAAGGGGGAGCAGACAAGGTGACCCTTGGCCTTAACGTTTCTGCTTCCTACTTGCGGCTGAACATTCAGGAATACGCCGGGGTGGCAACAGCTAATGCCGTCGAAGTGACGGCCCAAAATATCGACACCGCCGGCACCTCGGCGGCCAACGGTGTGACCAGTCGCAGCGTCGTGACCACAGCAGGCGGGGATCTCATCTTTGGCGCGGTCATAGGGGATTCGGGAAATAATACTACCGTGACCGCGGGAACTAAGTTTACGCGACGAGTGGTGGCGCACAATGGGGCCGACGATCCTCTCGCCTCTGAGGACCTGATCCAAAGTACCGCCGGGTCGGCAGCAGCCACTTTCACTTTCTCAATGGCCGGGAGTTATCAAGCTCAAATGGTGGCCTTCAAGAAGGCAACAGGAGCATCTCCGGGGACACCCGCACCTCCGGTAATCACCAGTGCGACCTCGGCTACCGCCGCGGCGGAAACTGCGTTCCGGTATCAGACCACGGCCACTAACAGCCCGCAGAGCTTCAGCGCTATTGGACTACCCGCCGGACTTTCGATCAACAGCGGGACAGGTCTCATTTCAGGCACCCCCACGGCCACCGGGACTGCTTCGGTGAGCTTGGCCGCTACTAACGCGAGCGGCACAGGTACTGCGACATTAGCCTTGACGGTCACAGCCGCTCAGCCTTCCGGAGGTGGTCTGACTCCATCCGGACCCATATCCATCAATGGGCAAAACGGCACCGTCATTAGCGGCCTCAAAATCACCTCTACCTCCGGCGATTGTGTTACGGTCACCAATTCCAGCAACATCACTATCAAGAACTCTGAAATCGGACCATGCGGCGGCAACGGTATCAACATCAGCGGAGGCAGTTACATCAATGTATATGACAGCTACATCCATCCTGAAATGACCGGCTCCACAAACCGCAGCTGCTGCGATAATCACGACGGAATCTATGCCGATGGGACAAGCAATGTCGCGATTCAGGGAAATGTGATCGCGTACGGGGAAACCAATATCGAGGTTACGCATGTAAATTCCGTGACGGTAATCGGTAATTTTTTGCTGAATCCAATCGATTCCGATCCATCGCAGCCGGCCGATCAACAGAGTCGCGGCCAGAATTTTCAGGCGTATTACGGCGTCCAGAATGTCTTGCTCAAAAACAACTATGCGCTGTCCAGCTTGGATACCGCCAAATACCTCTATCCAGAGAACCAAGAGGACTCAATTAACTTCGGACAAACCAGCAATTTCACTGTGCGAGACAGTTATGTGCGCGGAGGTCACAGCGATTCAGGCTGCGGGTTGATGGCGGATGATGGGGCCAACGGCGCACAGTTCCTGAACAATACCCTGGTTGACACCGGTCAATGCGGGATCGGGATTGCCGACGGAACTACGCCGCTGATCGATAGCAATCGGGTGCTCAACAGGACGCCTGTTTCCGGCGGCGGCAATACGGCCATTTACATCTGGAAGCAATATGGCGGAGCATGCGGGCCAGTGACTGTGTCCAACAACATCGCCGCTGCACTTCTGTCCTCCTCGAGCTATAACTCCTATTGGAATGGCGGAGGCTGCGCTCCTGTAACCCTGACCAGCAATACTTGGGATAAAGCAGCAGATACCGCGCTCGAGCCAGTCGATACCAAGTATCCAGCTCCTCAAGTGCCCCCGCAACCCTTTGGCTGTGCCGTGATCTCGCCCTTAACCACACAGACCGGTTGGCCCAGTTGCACACCCACGGCTCCATGATCCTTCAGCTGAGTTACAGTACTTACAGGACCGAACTATTACTTTAGTACCGGTACCTATTGACGGTCCTATTACCAGGTGATAACATACATTGACGATTCATATGATCCTATTGATTTTTTGAATCGATGCTGGCGAACGGCGATTCGCGACCTAAGCGCGACTGGTGGCCTAGTTCCGATTCACGCTCAAAAATTTCAGTTCGAGTCGGAGGTGTAGTGTGTTCGACAGAATTCACCAATTGTTGTCGGTTGCGATACCGCCGGAATCGCTAGCTTGGGCAAAACCAATGAAAAAACAAACCCGCCAACCTCGTATGAGGAGCGCATCCGAGGATGTCGGTGTAGCGCTTAAATGTCGGAGCGGTTTCCTGCGGTTACACCGGCTCGCTCTCACACCGATATTGCAATGTAGTCTGGTTAGTCTACTTCTGGTTCTCCCGGTGCGACCGGCTCTGACCCAGCCAGGACCTATCAAACACGTGGTGGTGGTGATCGACGAAAACACCAATTTCGTCGATGCCTATAACTCGGCCAACATGCCCTATATGACCAACCTTATTAATACGCAGGGGGCACTGGGCACGCTCTACTACGCCAATACGCATCCCTCCATCGGAAACTACTTCGAACTCCTCACCGGGCAAATCCTTACTAATGATGATTCAAAGACGCCTTCCTCGTTCCCGGTTTCCGTCGATAATGTCGTCCGCGAGCTCCTCGCGGCTGGTCTCACCTGGAAAGGGTATTGCGAGGGCCTTCCGTCGGTCGGCTATACCGGCGGCGATACGGGAGAATATGCGGTTCACCACTGCGCCCTTCCGTATCTGACCGACGTGCAGAACAATTCCACTCAGGTCAAGAACCTCGTTCCGTTCACGCAGTTTGCCACCGACTTGAAGAATAACCAGTTACCAAGTTTTTCCTTCGTGGTGCCCAACATGTGCGACGATGCCCATGATTGCTCGCTTTCGCACGCGGATCAGTGGCTGCAGACCAATATAGGTCCGCTGTTTAACAGCCCGACTTTCAATCAAGATACGCTCCTGATGTTCGTCTGGGATGAGTCCGGCAGTGACAATGCCTATGGTGGGGGAAACATCGAATGGGCGGTTTTCGGGGCCGGCGTTAAACAAGGCTACAAGCAGAGCACGACTATGGTGTATCAACATCAAAGCACGCTGCGCTTGATTCTCAAAGAATTGGGGGTCTCGGTGTTTCCGGGAGATGCAGCAACCGCCCCGGATATGACTGAATTCTTTATCACCAGCAGCGGGGTCCCTCAAATCACGAGTGCCGGGACAGCGACCGTTACGCTGGGAACGGCTTTCAGATACCAGATCACGGCCACGAACAGTCCTACCAGCTTTAATGCGACCGGGTTGCCGGCAGGTCTTACTGTCGACACCAGTTCGGGCCTAATTTCCGGCACGCCCACCAGCGCCGGGACTTCCAGCGTGACCTTGAGCGCCACCAATAGCAGCGGCACCGGTACCGGCAAGTTGGCACTTACTATCAACCAGGCCAAGCCAGCGATCACCAGCGCTTCCAGCGCCACGGGAACAGTCGGGGCGGCTTTCAAGTACCAGATCACGGCCACGAACAGTCCTACCAGCTTTAATGCGACCGGGTTGCCGGCAGGTCTTACTATCAACACCAGTTCGGGTTTAATTTCCGGCACGCCCACCAGCGCCGGGACTTCCAGCGTGACCTTGAGCGCCACCAATAGCAGCGGCACCGGCACCCTTACGCTGGGGCTTACCATCAACAGCACGGTGTCCTCGGGCCCCATCGCTTATGTCCAGGGCATTTCCTCTGGCAACGACGCCTCTGGGACAACTGTATTCGCGGCGTTCCCCGGCAATACCAGTGCCGGTGATCTGATCGTGGTGGCTGTCTCCTGGGATACCAGCAGCAGCGCTCAGGCGAGCGTGTCGGACTCGCAGGGAAATACGTATGTGCGGGCCACGACCAGCAATAACACCACTACGTTTCAGGCGCTGGCAGTCTACTATGCGGCCAATATCAAGGGAGGAGCCGACACCGTCACCGTCACGTTGAATCCCTCCGCCGGATATCGGCGACTGCAGATCCAGGAATACTCGGGCGTTGCCATTACCGATCCGGTCGACGTAACGTCGCAGAACATCGACCTGAACGGCGACACGACCACGGATGGCGTGACCAGCACCAATGCGGTGACCACCGCCAATGGGGACCTTATCTTCGGTGTTGCGACTCAGGATTCGGGAACGAATACGATCAGTGCCGGAACCGGTTTTGCGCAGCGCCTAGAGCTGAACAACGGCTCCGATAATCCGATGGTGGCCGAAGACAGGACGCAGAGCGCGGCCGGATCTGTAGCGGCGACTTTCACCCTCTCGGCGGCGGGGAGCTACCAAGCCCAAATGGTGGCCTTCAAAGCAGCCGGAACCATGGCGCAGTCTGCTCCTCCCCCCATCGCTTATGTCCAGGGCATTTCCTCTGGCAACGACGCCTCTGGGACAACTGTATTCGCGGCCTTCCCCGGCAATACCAGTGCCGGTGATCTGATCGTGGTGGCTGTCTCCTGGGATACCAGCAGCAGCGCTCAGGCGAGCGTGTCGGACTCGCAGGGAAATACGTATGTGCGGGCCACGACCAGCAATAACACCACTACGTTTCAGGCGCTGGCAGTCTACTATGCGGCCAATATCAAGGGAGGAGCCGACACCGTCACCGTCACTTTGAATCCCTCCGCCGGATATCGGCGACTGCAGATCCAGGAATACTCGGGCGTTGCCATTACCGATCCGGTCGACGTAACGTCGCAGAACATCGACCTGAACGGCGACACGACCACGGATGGCGTGACCAGCACCAATGCGGTGACCACCGCCAATGGGGACCTTATCTTCGGTGTTGCGACTCAGGATTCGGGAACGAATACGATCAGTGCCGGAACCGGTTTTGCGCAGCGCCTAGAGCTGAACAACGGCTCCGATAATCCGATGGTGGCCGAAGACAGGACGCAGAGCGCGGCCGGATCTGTAGCGGCGACTTTCACCCTCTCGGCGGCGGGGAGCTACCAAGCCCAAATGGTGGCCTTCAAAGCAGCCAACGGGCAGTAAAAACATTCCCAGACGGCCCAACAGGTTACAGGCTGCCTCGCGAGTCCTGGGTCCCTAAAAAGTCCCCAACTTCAGGTTTGCGGACCCACGGCTTCGGCTTCCGCATCGGGTACATGATTCTCAAGCTCCGGTATCTCAATAACCGTCTGTGTGCCCTCCCCGAGCTTACTGTCGATGAACATCCGGTAACCCGGACCAAATAACACACGCAGACGCTCGTTCACGTTGCTCACGCCAATTCCTTGCTCAAACAAAGTGCCGAGCTTCGATTCCTGAATCCCGACACCGTCGTCCTCGATTGAAATATGGAGCCGCGTATCTGCGAGCCAGGCACGCAGGCGAATCATTCCGCCGTCTACTTTATTAGCGAGCCCGTGTCTTATCGAATTTTCGACGATCGGCTGCAAGATCATGCTGGGTACCAGGCGATCGAGCGTATTTTCGTCAATTTCTTTGAAAAATTTGAGCTTGTCGCCGAAACGCACCATTTCGATAGCCAGATAGTCGTCGATCAATGAGATCTCCTCGCTCAGGGGTGAAAAATTCTCCGTCTTGCGAAGCCGCTTGCGAAGAATCTTCGACAGCTTGTAAATCATGCTGCGCGCCCGATCCGGATCGAGGCGAATCAGAGTCGAGACCGAATTGAGTGTATTAAAGAGAAAGTGCGGATTGATCTGATTGGTAAGCGCCGCCAGATGAGCTTCCGTCAAACGTGCCCGCTGCGCTTCTAACTGCTTTTCGGCCCGAAAGCTGCTCCAAATTCGGACCGGCAGCGAGACGGCGAAAAGAGTAGTAGCGGCACAGGCTACGAAGGTCCAGGAGTTCACCGGCGTGCCCGCGAAAATGAAGAATGTGTTGTGCTCGGGGAAGAGAAAGTAGACGCCCCAGCGCAAGCCTTCTGTAACGATTACGATGGCATTGCATGCCACGTTGAAGGCTGCCCTTTCAATGACGCGCCGCTGAATAGCGGTCCGATTCAACCGCAGAACCTGGCGAAAAAGTCGATACAGGTTCAGGTCAACGAACGGCGAGAAATACCAAATATCTTCCTTTTGAGGCGCCAGATCGTGCATCAGAGCGCCCAACAGACCCGCTGCGGCATAGACCGGCATGGACATCAGCTTGCCGTCGAACATATCGGGAACCGAAACACACAGACCCGTTACCAGGCCGCTGACATAACCACCCAGCATTCCGGCAATCTGCGCGCCTTCGAGAGCAAGATCCACCGCTTGATACTGATGGTGGCTCAAGATGCGTACCCCGGCGCCCGCGCCGAAAAGCACCGAGAAGACAAAAGCGAGTTGCAGGCGGTCTTCCACCGTGCGTTCATCGCGCAGCAGGATCTTCTGAATGCGCGCGAAGCGCATGAGAATGCTGGCGATGGAAGCCGACACCGCTACTTTGATGAGAAGCGCGGCAAGCTGCGGTTGGCTAAGCATGGCGGGCGAGCAGCGCGATGAGCGCCACGGCTTCTATAATAGAGGCCTGCCAGAGCGGGCGGATTTACCGCCTTGAAGCGCGCCTGGCAAACACGTCTCCGCGCTATTGCACTAACCGCCGCTGCTTGCGCAGAATAGCCGGCATTTCATAATCGTCTACGGGCGGCATCTCTTCTCCGATGGGCTCCGGTTCGGCATGGTGCGCCGCGATGGCGGGTTCGGGCTCCATCTCCGCCGGAGCAGGCGCGGGTACTTCGGATACGTGCGCGGACGTGAATGGGAAGTGAGGGTTTCTCCGATCGATCTCCGGAAGCGTATCCCGCTGGAAACCTGTCGCGATTACGGTAATCTTCACGTTGTCCGCCATCCGCTCATCGAGGACCACGCCAAAGTTGATCTGCACGTCGTTATTCTCTGTAGCCGTTCGAATCAGATTACATGCCTCATTCACATCGTGAATGCCGAGCTGGCTGGATGCCGTAATATTGATCAACACACCGCGGGCGCCCAGCACCCCGCCTTCTTCCATAAGCGGGCTATTGATGGCCTGGCGGGCTGCTTCTACCGGCGCATTCTCTCCACAGGCGATCGCGGTCCCCATCATTGCGTAACCCATTCCGGCCATGATGGTGCGAATATCGGAAAAGTCGCGATTGATGAGTCCCGGCGTGGTAATTATGTCCGCAATGCCTTGCACGGCCTGTCGCAAGACATCGTCCGCCATGCGGAAGGACTCGAAGAAGCTCGTGCCTTTCGGCACCAGTTTGAGCAGCTTCTCGTTGGGAATACTGATGAGAGTGTCGCAACTGCCGGCGAGCTCTGCGATGCCGCGTTCCGCTTGTTTCATGCGCCGCGGCCCTTCAAAAGCAAAAGGTTTGGTCACGACCGCGACAGTAAGCGCGTTCAACTCTTTGGCAAGAGAAGCCACGACGGGAGCAGCGCCGGTTCCGGTGCCGCCTCCGAGTCCCGCCGTGACAAATACCATATCGGCGCCTTCCAGGATTTCAATAATTTGTTCTGTGTCTTCGAGTGCCGCCTGGCGGCCGACCGACGGGTCCGCCCCTGCCCCTAGGCCGTTGGTCAGCTTTTTGCCGATCGGCAGTTTGTTGGCGACAGGTGACGCGGCAAGCGCCTGCTTGTCGGTGTTCAGCACGTAGAATTCGATTCCATTTAGCCCTTCCTGCAACATTCGAGCTACCGCATTCGAACCTCCGCCGCCCACGCCGACCACTTTGATTCGCGTGCCCATCTGCGCTTCTTCTTCAATCAGGAATTTCAAATCGTCCGCCATTCTCTCTATCCCTCCTTTTTGTCGGCCGGGTATGCCCGGCTTCCGTTGTTCACGATCCATCCGTCCTACCTCGAAACAAGTCCCGCCAGACCCGAAGACGTACGTTTCCACTCGCGTTTTAACCTGAGCCTGCCCGAATACATCGTCAATCCGGCCGCAGTCGCCCAAACCGGGTTATCCAGTTCTTGCGGCCAGTCTTCGATTCCCGTCGCCAGTCCGTTTCTGGCCTGGCAATTTAGAACGCGCTCCGCCACGTCGCACATGCCAGGCAGCAGTGCGCCTCCGCCGGTGAGAACTGCGCCTTCCAGGAGTGAGCGCTCCATGCCAACCCGCAACACCTCCCCGTACACGCGGTCGAAAATCTCCTCAACACGCGCTTCAAGAATTTCATTCAGCTGGCTGCGTGGTGCTTCTCGCATCGCGCGTCCTTCCGCCGACGGAATCTCTATTAAGCTGTGATCGGATGCCAGGCCGGTCACCGCGCAACCGTATTGCCGCTTTAGATTTTCTGCGTCTTCGTAATTCACTTTCAGGAGCCAGGAAATATCCCGTGTCAGGTGTTCTCCGGCTACCGGAAGCGCGGCTGCCAAGAGCAGCGCATCGCCATCGTACACAGCCAGATGTGTCGACTGGGCGCCTATGTCGATCACCGCCACTCCGCGGGCCCGGTCCTGGGGCAGGACGGCCGCGTATGCCGCCGCAATGCCTTCATAGATCGATTCTTCAACCGCCAAATGCGCTTGATGCACGGCGGAAATCAGCGCCTGGTGGTCCTGCACGGAGGCCGTCACTACGTGAACATTTGCTTCCAGCCGGGCGCACAGGATGCCTTTTGGATTCCGATACCCAGCCCGGCCATCGAGCGTGAAATCCTGGGGACAGATCTGCAAAACCTGCCGGTCTTCCTCCATCCGCACTCGGGCGCCCAACTCCACCGCGTATCGCAGGTCGCCCGGCTCGATGTCACGACGCCTGCCGAATTCGTAGAGGCCGCGGCTGTTTACGCCAGATACCGAACCCCCCACGCCTATTACGGCGGATTCGGGTGAAACCTGAGCGCGCAGTTCCGCTTCGTGTAGGGCGGAGCGTATGCTCTGCGCCAGTCCTTGCTGATCCGCCAGGCGCGATCTGCTCCAGGCATGCACTGGGGCAACGCCATGACCCAGAAACTTGAGCGAATCGTCTTCCAGCGCGCAAATCACCACACGCGTGCTGGTGCTGCCCAAATCAAGTCCTACCGCCAGCTTCGTCTTACTGCCCACGCCCGTCCTCTCCTACCGTCGTGATTACGCCGTCGACGCGCAGATCAAGCGTCTTCGCATCGGGCCGCTTCGCTCTGATCTCGTTGTAATTCGCCAGGAAATTTTGCAGTCGCTCGGAATAGTTTTCATCCCCGATCATCAGATTCACCACGCCGTTATCGACATGCTCGGATACCACGAGGTTGTTCGGGTCGGCTACGTTTATTTCGGAAATGTGATCGCTAAGCGGCCCGATTTCGTTCAGCATCCCCAGCACTCTCCGCACACGCGCTCGCCGGTTCTCCAGCGCTTCGGCTTCCCACAAGCCTGTGATCACCGGCAGCGTGAATCTCGCGGCGATGCGCGGCCGCAGGATGTACCCGTCTCTATCGATCAGCGCGAAGCGCGACATCCCGTCTTTCGAGTTGGGCGGCAAATGAACGAACGCCACAGGCGTGCGCTCGTGTATTCGCACCTTTATCGTTTTCGGCCAGACCTTCGATACCACCGCGTCTTCCACCCAGTCAATCGCCAAAAGCCGCCGGCGGCGTTCCTGTACCGGGACAAGATAGAGACTTCGGCCAAGGTCCTCCGCGAAAACATGACGGATCTGGGAAGCCGACGCATAGTGTATTCCCTCCACGATGAGATCCGCACTCTGCCCCGGAAGCTCCTCCGCCTCCTCAACGCGAAAGTGATGATCTTTTATCAGAAACTCTTCGGTGCTATGCCATGCAAGCAGCGTGCTTACCATCAGGAGCAGACCCGCCACCAGCCAGAAGACGAAGCGCCCCCACCGAATCTCTCCGAAGAAAGATTGCTCCTGCCGCGGCATTCAGGCGGCCTCCCGCAATCTGTCAAGGATTTTGTCCGCCGCCTGCGAAACATTCCCGGCGCCGAGTGTGATAATCAAGTCCCCCGGTTGGGCGGCGCGCGCGATGGCCTCGATTCCCTCTTCCATGCTCGACACGTAATGCGCCGAGCGGTGGCCGTAAGAACGAATCTTTTCCAGCAGCGCTTGCGCGTTCACACCGGCGATGGACGGCTCCGATGCCGCATAGATGTCCAGAAGGTACAAATCGTCGGCTTGATGAAAGGCTGTTCCAAAATCATCGATCAAATGTTTGGTTCGAGAAAACCGGTGAGGCTGAAACAGAACGTGAATGCGGCGGTATGGCGAAAGCTTTGCCGCCGAAAGCGTTGCCTTCACCTCCGTAGGGTGATGCCCATAATCGTCCAGCACAGTGATGCCGCGTTCAACGCCCCGAACCGAAAATCGCCGGTCTACCCCCTCGAACGCGGACAAGCCTTCCTGGATTTGGCTCACCGGAACCTCAAGTTCGAGTCCCACCCCGATGGCGGCAGTCGCGTTCAGAACGTTGTGTACGCCTGGCACGCCTAGATGAAACGTCCCCAGCTCGCCGCTCATCCGGCGTACTGAGAAGTCGCTGCCAGCTGGGCCAAGAGCCACATCCTCAATCTGTAGATTCACCTGCGCCGACCTGCCGTAGGTAATCGTGCGCCGCCGGATAGCAGGAAAAATCTGCTGCACATTCTCGTCGTCCATGCAAAGCACGGCAGCCCCATAGAATGGGACCCGGTTCACGAAATCGGTAAAGGCGGCTTCGATCTCATCAATCGTCGCGTAGTGATCCAGGTGCTCCCGATCAATGTTCGTGACCACGGCAACTATGGGTGCGAGCTTCAGAAAAGATCCGTCGCTCTCATCGGATTCAACAACCAGGAGCGAGCTTTTCCCGACGCGCGCATTCGAGCCCTGGAGACCTGCCACGCGGCCCCCCACCACTACCGTCGGGTCCATCGCCGCTGCATTGAGAACGGACGCGACCATCGAAGTAGTGGTTGTTTTCCCGTGGCTGCCGGCGATCGCTATTCCAAACTTCAGTCTCATGAGCTCGGCCAGCAACTCGCCGCGAGGAATCACGGGGATTTGCAATCTTCGGGCTTCGGCGACTTCCGGATTACTCGAATCGAGTGCCGAAGTGACAATCACTGCCTTTGCTCCGCTGACGTTTTCAGCCCGGTGGTCCAGGTAGATTGTCGCGCCCATGCCCTGAAGGCGAGCGGTAATCGGGCTCAGTTTTAGATCGGAGCCCGAGACCTGATACCCCAACGTAAGCAGAACCTCGGCGATTCCGCTCATTCCGATTCCCCCGATCCCTACGAAATGTACGTGTTGGGGCTTAAAAAACATTTCTTTAACGTATTGTTCCGGCTTTCGAAGAGTGTGTCAATGCGTAACAGCGCGCTTTGATGATTCTGCTATCGTTTTTCTTCGAGCGCGCGGCATCAGGCGCTCCTCGCGGCTTCTTCCATGACTTCTGCGGCGCGCTCCGCCGCTCCGGGCCGCGCGAACTGCCGGACTTCCCTCCGCATCCGCTCTAGCTCCTCCTGATTTTTCCGCAGATCTTCCACCTCTCTGAACAACCGCTCGCCTGTCATCTCGCGATCCAAAACCATTCGCGCGGCTCCGGCATTCACCAGCGCCTCCGCGTTCCGGCGCTGATGATCGTCGGCTGCGAAGGGGAGTGGAACCAGCACGGAAGGCATCCCCGCCGCCGCAATCTCGTTCACGGTTCCTCCCGCCCGGGCCACCACCAGATCCGCCTGGCCGAAGGCTTCCGCCATATTGGCGATGAACGGCACCAATGTTCCATCCACGCCTGCCCTCGAAAATTCCTCTGCGAGCGAGCCGTAATCCGCGGCGCCTGTCTGATGAATAATTCGGACTGGCGCCGTATTCTCGCGGAAAAACTTCCAACTCTCGCGCGACGCCCGATTCAGTGTCCGCGCTCCACGGCTGCCGCCGGTAATCAGAACCGTAAACTGTCCGTTGCGCTTTGGCTCCACAGTGAAGAAATCCGGGCGCACCGGCAATCCGGTCACTTCGCTTCTGGACGGCGGGAACCAGGCTCGCGCAGACTCAAAACCCAGCAAGGCGCGATATACGTGCCGCGCCACTTTCCGATTGGCTAACCCCGGAATCGCGTTCGGCTCCATAATGACCAAAGGAATCCGCGAGGACAGCGCCGCAATCGTCACTGGGCCCGCCACATAGCCGCCCATGCTAAAAACGGCGCGCGGCCGGAAGCGCCTCAGGATTCGCCACGCCGCTCCGATGCTGAGAGGTAATTGCACTGCCGACATCGCCTGCTTGCGCAATCCGACCCGATTCAGTCCTCCTATGCGAATGAAATCGATTGGATAGCCCGCCTCCGGCACGATGCGGGATTCCATTCCCTCTTTCGTGCCGATGAAAAGCAGCTTGTGCCCGCGTTCGCGGAGCACCCGCGCGACCGCGAGAGCCGGAAACACGTGTCCCCCCGTCCCCCCGCCGGTCATCACAAATGAGTACGGCATTCCGTGCTTTCGCCTCACGCGGCATGCTCGCTCACGCTTAACAGCATGCCCATCAACAGCAGTGTGCTCAGAAGCGAGCTGCCGCCGTAACTGATGAAAGGCAGCGGGATGCCTTTGTTCGGCAGTAAATCCAACACCACGCTGATGTTGATCAGCGCTTGTACTACGATGCAGACCGTAATACTCAGGGCGAGATAGCGTCCAAAGTTATCGGTAGCGCGGACATACGTTCGAATACCGCGCCACAGCACCACCAGAAAACCGATTAGAAGCAGACTGGCGCCCACAAAACCCGTCTCCTCCCCCACAATGGCGTAGATGAAGTCGTTTTGGGCTTCCGGAAGGTAAAGCAGCTTCTGCTTGCTTTCCATCAGCCCCACCCCTAGAAAGCCGCCTGAGCCAACCGCTATTTTTGCCTGGCGCTGCTGATAGCCTGGGTCGCTTGTAGAAGCGGTCCTTTTGGCATATTCAAGGATGTGGCTTCTCGGATCGATTCGGGCGAGCACCTTATGGTCTTTGTCGAGAAATTCGATCGCCCGGGCCAGCCGGTACGGCTTCATGGCGATGAAGCCAAAACCGAGCATGAGCCCGAGAACGGCGCACACAATCAAATATCGATACTCGACCCCCGCTACAAAGATGACCGCAACGGTGGTTGCCACCAGCACCACGGCGGTTCCCAAATCTGCCACCGCGACGGCCAGCGCCATCACCGAAATAGAAACCGCTATGGGCCCCAGCGTATGCCTATCGTTTACAGCACCCAGCCGGCGGCACAGAAAGAATGCCAAAAAGAGCGCCAGAGCCGGCTTGGCGAGCTCCGACGGTTGCAGCGAAAAGGGGCCGGCTTTCAACCACCGATGGCTTCCGCTATCGGTAATGTAGACGGCAACAAGCAGCAGAAGGACCACTCCAAGGCCGGCGAATGCGAAGCGCGGATTATTCCATTGTCTGTAGTCACGCTTCATGCAGTAAAGAAGCAGCGCAATAGAAAATACAGCCCACCCTAGTTGCCGGAAGAAAAAGTAAGTGCTCGATAGGTGATATTTAAGCTCCGCCACCATCGACGAGGCGCTATAAACCATCACCAGCCCGAAGCATACGAGTGCGAGCACCGTCAGGAAAAGGATCCAGTCTGTCTTGAGCCGCTGAGCCATTCGTTTGCTAAAGCAATTCTGTCACTAAATGTTTGAACGCTTTCCCGCGTTCTTCATAGTTGTTGAACTGATCGAAACTGGCGCAAGCCGGCGCCAGCAGGACCGTATCGCCTGGTTCCGCGTGCTCTCGCGCGTAGCTCAATGCGCGCGCTAGTGTCCCGCAGTCGACAAGGGGCACGGCTCCGTGCAAAGCCGTTCGGATGAGCGCCGCCGCCGCGTGCGGATAGGGCGGCTCCGCGCCAATCAAGAGAGCTGCCTTTGCTTTGCCCTGTAATGCGCTACGCAGCGGGCTGTAATCGCTTCCCTTGTCCTTACCGCCAAGGATGATCCACAGCCCGCTCGAAAAAGCGTCAATTGCCTTCAAGGCCGCATCCACGTTTGTCGCTTTGGAGTCATTGAAATACTCGACTCCATCCAGATTACGGACGAATTCAATGCGGTGCTCGACGCCGGGAAATGCTTCCACCGCCGCTCCTAGTGCTTCCAGATTTGCTCCCGCAAGGCGCGCTATCAGCGCCGCCGCCATCACATTTTCGACGTTGTGCAGCCCCCGGAGCTTGATTTGCGAGCGATGCAGAAACGGTCGCGCATCGAAGTACAGATCGTCGCCCTTTCTCCATGTGCCCGCCGGAACCTGCTGCGATGAACTGAACCACCAGATCTCTGCTTTCGTCCGCGCTGCAAAGCTGCGGCAAATCGCATCCTCGTAATTCAGCACCGCCATATCGCCCCGCTGCTGTGTCTCAAAGAGCCGGGCTTTAGTATTCGAATAATTCTCGAAAGTGTGATGACGGTCCAGGTGATCGGGAGTTACGTTCAGGCACGCTGCAATTCCCGCTCGAAAGTGGTCGATGGTTTCGAGTTGAAAGCTCGAGAGCTCCAGCACGTTCCACTGGCATTCTGCCGAGGATTGGATCATCGACGTCACGGCCGTTCCGATGTTCCCTCCCACCTGGCAACGGACACCGCACTGGGATAAGAGATGAGCGGTCAGCGCGGTAACGGTCGTTTTCCCGTTCGAGCCCGTAATTCCAATGACTGGGCCTTTGAGGAAATAGGATGCCAGCTCCACTTCGCCGATGACTGGAATGCCGCGCTCGCGAACGGAGACTAACATCGGCAGGTCGCAAGGAACACCGGGCGAGAGGACTATTACGTCCGGCTCTCCGCCTTCTTCGCTAATATTTTCCGCCTTCTGCGGCAACACCGGTACTCCCAGCGAAGTGAACTTCTGCTGTTCGTCCGCCGTAAGAGGCTGCGTATCCATCGCGCGCACCCGGGCGCCCTGGCTCAGCAGCAACTCGATCGCGGCCAGCCCGGAACGCTTAATCCCGATGACAAGGGCGTGTTTTCCGGCGAAGTTCAACTGCTTCTTGTTACCTCAGCTTGAGAGTCGTCAGGGCGAACAAGGCCATTACCAGACCGGCGATCCAGAAACGTACGATGACCTTCGATTCCGCCCAACCCAAAGCCTCGAAGTGATGATGGATCGGCGCCATTTTGAAGATCCGCTTCCCGTTTCTAAGCTTGTAACTGCCGACTTGCAATATCACCGACAAAGCCTCAATCACAAAAATGCCGCCTATGAAAATCAACAGGATTTCCTGCTTGATAAGGACGGCTAAAATGCCGAGTCCTCCGCCCAATGCCATGGACCCCACGTCACCCATGAACACCTGCGCGGGATGGCAGTTGTACCAAAGGAAACCGAGACTAGCCCCGAACATCGAGGCGCAAAAGATCGTCAGCTCCTGCGAATTGCGCAGGCGCGCCAGGTCGAGATATTGGGAAAAAGCTGCATGGCTTGAAACGTACGTAAGGGCAGTCATCGCGCCCGACGCGATAATCATCAATCCAATCGCCAAGCCGTCCAGTCCGTCGGTCAGGTTTACCGCGTTGGACGACCCGACCATGATGAAAACAATGAAAAGGTAGAACAGAACGAATGCCAGCGGGTAGGTCCAGAAACTTTTCGTTAGCGGCTCAATCAGCAGATCGGGCTTGAACTGTTTGAAAAATGGAAAATTGATGACTGTCGAATAGGCTTGGTTTGCGTGCAGCAACAGCAGCAAAAATCCGATAATCATGGCACAAAACACCTGTGCCCAGAATTTGTGGCGGGCCCTCAGGCCTAGATTCCTCTTCTTTGCGATCTTTGCGTAGTCGTCCACAAAACCAATGCCGCCAAATCCGAGCAATCCCAGGAGCGCGATCCAAATGTAACGGTTGGTGAGATCTGCCCACAGCAGTGTGGGCACCACGATAGCGGTGATGATCAATAGTCCGCCCATGGTCGGAGTACCCGCCTTCTTGAGGTGGGATTGCGGCCCTTCTTCGCGAATGTGCTGTCCAAAGCTCATCTCCCGCAGCTTTTGAATCATCCAAGGTCCAAGCGCCAAAGCGAGAGTCAGCGCGGTAAGGCTGGCTAGAGCTACCCGGGTGGTGACGTAACCAAACACCCGAAACGTCGGAATGTACTTCTGCAGCACCTGAAAGAGCAGCCAGTAGAGCATGACTTATGTTTTCATTGTGGTGAGCGGAGCTCCCAGCTAGTAAAAAATCGCGGCGTGATAAGACTGCCTCACGCCGCGTACCCTAACTAGCACTCCTCACCCAAAGAAAACCCTCCATCAATGCCCTTGCGAACTCGTAAGCCCTTCGCACCGGAGCGCCCACTCCCTCGTTCGCCCGCGGTGCGCGCGTATCCGAACGAGCGCAAAACCCGCCGCGCCACTTCCCGGTCGTCGAACGGAATGGGCCCGTCCTTCAACACCTGATACGTCTCATGGCCTTTTCCCGCCAGAATCACAACATCGCCAGCCGCCGCGCTCTGAATTGCCAGCCGGATCGCGCGTTCCCGATCCGGTTCCGTGGAGTGCGGAGTATCGTAACGCCTCAGACCGACCATCGCGTCATTCATGATCGCGAGTGGATCTTCGCTGCGTGGATTGTCGGACGTTAGCACGACGAAATCGCTCAACTCGGCCGCAGCCATGCCCATCAGCCGGCGCTTGGAGCGGTCCCGATCTCCTCCGCACCCAAATAAGGTGATTACACGTTTCGGATTCATGCCGCGCGCGACAGAGATCACGTTTCGCAGTGCATCATCGGTGTGCGCATAGTCCACCACCACCATGAACGGCTGGCCTTCTTCCACCCGCTCGAATCGGCCCGGTACGTTCTCCAACTGTCTCAGCCCTTGCTGTATTTCTTCAACGCTCAAACCATGTGTCAGCGCAGCGGCGCAAGCCAGCAGAATGTTGTAAACATTTATCTGTCCAACCAGGCTCGAGTCTACTTGGAATGTCCTTTCTCCGCCCGCCACCGTGAACCGTAATCCATTGAACCCGGATTCGATATCCACGGCCCGAATCCATAGATCCTTGCCGCGCACGCTCCAGCTTGCCGGAGGCTCCTGGTTTATGCCGTACCAGAACACCTTTGTTCCGGACGCTAGGTCCAGCCGGCGGCCTGACTCATCATCCGCATTGATCACCGCGAACCGGGGCGGAGGGCCGGTCCGCGGCTTGAACAACAACTGTTTGGCGGAAAAATAAGCATCCATCGTGTGGTGGTAATCCAGATGGTCACGCGTGAAATTTGTAAATCCGGCCGTGTGGATATTCATCGCGTGAACGCGCCCCAAATCGAGCGCGTGTGAAGAAGCCTCGAGCGTCGCGTGCGTTCCGCCCATCTCCTCCAGGTCATGGAACATTCGAAACAGGTCCAGCGATTCCGGAGTCGTATTCACCGCCGGAAGAACGCGCCCGGCCAGGTGGTATTCGATCGTTCCAATCAGGGCCGTCGTCTTTCCGGCGGCGCGCAGAATGGAATCTATAAGCAGCGTGCTCGTGGTCTTGCCATTGGTTCCGGTCACAGCTGTCAGCGCAAGTCGTTCGTCCGGCTTTGCGTAAAAATTCCGCGCGGCGATTGCCAGTGCCTGTCGCCCGTGAGGCACTTGCAGCCATGTGCCTGCGGAACCGGCCGGGGACGCCCGGTCGCTCACCACGGCTAAGGCTCCCTTCTGCAGCGCGGCGCTCGCGAATTGCGAGCCGTCCGTCTTCACCCCGGCGAAAGCGAAAAACAGATAACCGGCCTCTACTTTCCGGCTGTCGTATGCGATCCCACGCACGTCGGTATCCAGCAATCTGTCGGGCGTTTCCGAAATGAGCGGGACTCCTTCCAGCACTTGCTTCAGCAGCACAAGCGCAGCCCCTTCATCGAGCGAACCTCACGCGAATGTGCGTCCCTGGCGACAGAATCGAGCCGGGCGACGGGTTCTGCTCGCGTGCCAGACCATCTCCGTATAGATCCACTTGCACGCCGTTCAGCGTTGCCTCCTGCATGACATCTTTAATCGTCTTCCCGACGAAATTTGGAACTTTCGGCGCGTTGGGATCGGTGTCCAGGTAAGCAGAGGCGCCATCGCCCTCTTGCCCACCCGCGGCCTGCTTCATTTCCTCCTCCGTGGGCGGATCTAGTGCCGCGATGGATACGTCGTCCGTTTCAACCACTTTGTCCTTAGATGAAGTCTTGCTCTTTGCGGCCAACTCCTCAACCTCCTCTGGCACGTCACGAGGAATATTCAAGCGCCGCAGAGCCATTCCCATCTCCGTTTGAAACACCGGGCCCGCGGCCGCGCCGCCGAATCCCGCTTCGCCTGTTGTGCCGGAAACCGTCACCACGATAACGACTCTCGGATTTACCGTTGGCGCGAAGCCTAGGAAAGACGCGTTGTACTTGTGCGTGTACACGCGATGCGCGAAGTCATAGATTTGCGCGGTGCCCGTTTTGCCCGCCAATGTATAACCGGTCACGTGCAGGCGACGCGCCGTGCCGCCAGGCATGACCACGCGGTGCATCATCATCCGCATGGTCATGACGGTCTCCGGCTTGAGCACTTGCATGGGGGACGGATACTTCATTACCTCTCTCGATTCCCCGGCGCCCTGCTTCCAGGCAATGAGATGCGGATGCACGAGAAAGCCTCCGTTTGCGATCACGCTTCCTAGCTGCGCCAGTTGCACGGACGTAACGCTGATCTCGTGCCCCATCGGCACCGATCCCATCGAAGTGGGCTGCCATCTCCTGAGCGGGCGCAACATGCCAGGCGCTTCCGCCGGCAGTTCGATCCCGGTTCGCCGCCCAAACCCGAAGCGCCGGATGTATTCGTATAGATTCCTGCTGCCCACTTGCATGCCAATGCGAATGGCGCCAATATTGCTCGATTTCGCCAGCACGTCTTCGACAGAAAGCGCCGGGTAGGGATGTGAATCATGTATGACCCGGCCGAAAAGCGTGATCACGCCATTTCCGCAGTTGATGATTGTGTCCGGCGTCAGTGTCGTGGTTTCCAGCGCGGCCGAGAGCGTGACCACCTTGAAAACCGATCCGGGCTCGAACGGCGCCACCACGGCGAGATCTTCACGGCCATGCGGCTTTTCACCGGCATGAAGCCGCTCATTTGGATCGTAGGTCGGATAGTTCGCGAGCGCGAGCACTTCTCCGCTGCTGGGGTCCATGGCGACAAGGCTTCCATGGTCTGCGTGATTCTCGATCACCGCATTCTTAAGCGCCTCCTCGCCTACGTGCTGCATCTCGCTATCGATGGTCAAGCTGATATTCTTCCCCATCTCCGGCGCCTTCACCAACTCCGACTCGAACGCGCGCTGCTTGACGTCTACCTCCACTCGCCTCACTCCATCGCGGCCCGCCAGTTCCTTATCAAGCTTCAGCTCGATTCCGGCGGCGCCCTTCCCATCTGCTCCCACATTGCCAATCACGTGAGCCGCCAGCTCGCCGTTCGGATAGGAGCGAAGACTGCCAGACCGGATTTCGACCCAATCCAGCTTCAGATCGCGTAGCTGCTGTGCCTGCTCTTCCGAGACCTGGGGTTCGATCACAAAATATCCGCGATGATGCTTCGACTCTCCGGCGGCTTCCAAATCCGCCTGCAGCTTCTTTGCATCCAGGAGCAAAATGCGCCCCAGCAGCGCCGCAGCGATCTCCTTGTTCGGAATGCGCTTCGGATTCACCACCACAAATTGCGATGGCGAGCTGATCGCAAGATAGTTCCCCTCACGGTCGAGAATCGAGCCCCGGTGCGCCTCGACGGGCTGCAGCTTATCCTGCTGCGATTCCGCCAGCCGGACGTACCGCTCGTGCGCCAAAACCTGTAAGTCGAAAAGCCGCAACACAGCAATCAGGGCCCACCCTAAGAGGATGAGCCCCGTGATTAGTGCCCGTTCGATTGACTTATTCGACGGCGAGAGTGGCGGCGTCTCCATCTCGGTTTATCAGCACGTCTACACCATTCCGCGCATTCGCTTAAGCGGAATCAACGCGCCTTCACCTCGACGTCGTTGGCCGGCGGCATGTTGCGGGCCTCCGCCTTCGATTGTCCTTCCAGGAATTGCACCTGCTGCGGAACGGGGTCTACCATCTTGAGCGTCCTTGCCAGCTGCTCCAAGCGGCCGAAGCTTAGCAGCCTCGCTTGTTCCAGGTCGAGCTGCGCTCTTTGCTGTTTCAATTGGTCCTGCTCCTGCCGCAGGTTCTGCAATGTAAATCCAGCCATCGTGTTATATGCCGCCGGAACGAGGCCGGCTATGACGAGCATCGCGGCAATGAACCCTGTAGCCACCGACCGGCTACGAGCGCGGCGTGCGACCGGATCGGCCTCGCGCACCACTCCGCTGTTATCAATCCGCTTTACAAAAAGATAGACATCCTCATTCGCGATCGGGCGTAATCGCGGAGATTCCGTACGCGCCCACACGGCGGGCGGCGCTTCCACCAGGTCTCTTATTCCTACAAAACGATTAACAAAAGTTGCTAACGACGCCATTTGCTTGCTTTTCCTCTAAACCCGTTCGATCGCTCGCAGCTTCGCGCTGCGAGACGCCGCATTGTTCCAAATCTCTTCTCGCGTCGGCTTCACGACATGCTTTGTAAGAATCCGTGCGCGCCCAGCATGTGCCAGCGCCCGAAACGCGTGCTTTACTTTCCGATCCTCGAGCGACATGAACGTCAAAATCACGAACCGCCCGCCGGATCTCAATTTCTCCGGCGCCAACCGGAGCAGCTCCTCTAGTTCCCGCAACTCTTCGTTAACTTCCAGCCGCAGCGCCATAAAGGTCTGAGTGGCCGGATGAATTCTCCCCGTTCGCGGCACGGCCTCTTCAATGACCTCTGCCAAACGGCCTGTGGTCAGGATGGGCCGCGCGCGAACGATTGCTCTGGAGATTCTTCGCGACCTCCTTTCTTCGCCAAGCTGATAAATCAAATCGGCGAGCGCCTTTTCAGGCAATTCATTAACCAGATCCGCCGCAGTAACAGGCTGGCTGCGATCCATCCGCATATCCAGCGGCCCGTCCTCCATCAGCGAGAAACCCCGCTCCGCGCTGCTCAACTGGTAGCGGCTGACGCCTAAATCCGCCAGCACGCCATCTACCTCTTCGATACCGTTCTCAGCCAGTGCTTCAGGCAGCTTCGAAAAAGCGCCACGGAAAAACCGGATCCGCTGCGCCTCGCCTCTCGTGTTCGAGCGCGCCAGCTCCAGCGATTCCGAATCCCGGTCGCACGCAATCACAAAGCCGCTTTCCAGCCGCCTCGCAATGGCTCCCGTATGTCCGCCCAAACCCGCCGTCATGTCCACGTAAACCCCATCGGGCCGGATCGCAAGATATTCGAGCGATTCGTTCAGCAGAACCGGATGATGCACGCGCCCCGCCTCCGGCGCGCCTTCCTGGTCCGCCCTCATACATGGCTTCTATCGCAAACCCTTCTTCTCGAGCGCCTTCAACTTTTCCAGCAGATTCGCTCTGGCGCCCTCGAGCCGCTGCTCGTAAACCTTGCTCCCAATCACTTCGATGCGCTGCTTGTAAAACAGCAGGTGAACATCGTCTTTTTCCAGCCCCAGATCCCGCCGCAGCGTAGTCGGTATCAGCACCCGCCCTTGCGCATCGATCTCGCCGTCCTCGCCGTAGTGGTTCGCCACAAAAGCCACGTCGGCCTTCAACTCCGCGTCCTCGCCCGGCTGCTGCAGCATCTTTTCTGTTTCCCTCCACACCGAAATCGGATAGATTAGGGCTGTCGAGATGTTCAGCGTCGTGACAAAGACTTTGCGGTCGGGCAGCTTCTCCAGATACTGCACCATGGGGGCGGGAAGCTTCAGCCGGCCCTTTTCGTCCACACGACCGCTCAGAGTGCCGCGAGGGGCCTCCACCGCCGCCGGTGATTCGATTGGACCGTTGTCTTCCACTTCTATCCACTTTTTACCGATTTAATCCACTGGAAAGATACTCGCACGGTAAGTGCCACATTGCAATAACTTTCTTTAAGGATTTTTCTGTAAGTGCGCGTCTTCGCCTTACTTACGCCCCAGCAGTAGCAGAGCGTGCCTAGTATGCTCGAATCTTGAGCCGAATCATGTGTCTTGCTGTCGCTTGTAGCATCGCTGCCTCTCTTGCTTGTACTTGTCTTTTCGGACAACAGACCGCAGGGCAAAGTCCCGCCCCAGCACCGGCGCCTCGGCCGCCCGACATGGTCGTAACCGGTTCCTGGGAACCAATACCCCTCGATGAATCGGACCGCTCCGTAAACGTTTATGCTCTGCGCAATTCGTTTCTGTTATACGGGAGCCTGACCGACGCACTGGCGCTCGATTCCTCCGTCCAGGTACAGGGTCGGGCTCCCAATGGCGTTCAGGGCGATCTATCCATCCGCGGCGGTTCGTTTGAGCAGACGCTCATCCTTCTGAATGGCATCCGTCTCAGCGATGCACAATCCGCACATCACGATCTCGACATACCCGTGCCGCTCGACGCGATCGATCGCATCGAAATCCTTCGTGGTTCGGGATCCACGCTTTATGGATCGGAGGCGGTCGGCGGAGTTGTCAACGTCATCACTCGGCCGAATAGCGATTCAAATAACCTTGAAATGCGGCTGCGCGGCGGATACGGCAGCTTCGGCACGAACGAAGAGAGCGGGTTTCTTTCCTTCAGCCAAGGTCCCCTCTCCCAGCGCTTCTCTTTCGAGCGCGAGCTGTCAGACGCCTTCCGCGATGATCGTGAATACCGCAACCTGTCGCTCGCTTCCGAGTCATGGGTGCGCACAAAACTCGGGGTAACCCGCATTTTCCTTTCTCTCCTCGACCGGCCTTTCGGAGCCGACCAGTTTTACGGAAACTTCAATTCCTGGGAGCGAACGAAGACTTGGGTCGCGGCCATCTCGCAAGATCTCGGCAAAAACACCCTGTTTTCACTGGGATATCGCCGGCATACGGATCTTTATGAGCTATTGCGCGACGATCCGCTTTTCTACACGAATCGTCACAAGGACGATACGTGGGACATTTCCTTGCGTCGCCATGATTCTCTCCCTCGGAATTTGGAGATCTACTACGGCGCGGAAGGATTGGCGGATCACGTGGACAGCAATAACCTGGGTCTTCATTCGCGAAAACAGGGAGCAGTATACGGCGATCTCGATATTCGCTCTTGGCATCGCTTTTCCTTCAGCGCGGGAATACGCCAGGAGTTTTATGGCCGCGCCCAGACCATTCCGGTTCCCACCGTCAGCGCAGGATATTGGCTGTCTTCTAAGGCCAAGTTGCGAGCGTCCGTGAGCCGCGCCTTCCGCCTTCCCAACTACACAGATCTTTTCTATCATGACCCGGCGAATATCGGGAATCCCAACCTGCAGCCGGAGCGCGCCATGAGTTATGAAGCCGGAGTCGATCTTTATGCGAGTCGTCGCTGGCGTGCCTCGGCAACCGGCTTCTCGCGCCGTGAGACAAATGATATCGACTACATCCGGGCCAATGCCTCCGACGTATGGCAGGCGATGAATTTCTCTAAGTTGACCTTCACCGGAATCGAAGCATCGCTCTTTTGGTCCTTGCCGAGTTCTCAGACTGTCGAGTTACAGTACACCGCACTGCACGGTGCACAGGCGGCCCTAAGTGGGTATCAATCTAAGTATGTCTTCAACTATCCAACTCAGCAGGCCGTTGTAAGTTGGCAAGCGGCTTCCTCCCGCGGATGGCTCGCCCGTTTCCGCGCCGGAATCACAAATCAGTATCAGCGCAACGCATATCTGGTGATGGATGCTTATGGCGCCTGGACCCGCTCCCGGCTTCATCCCTATGCGCGCTTGACAAATTTGACCAACGCCGATTATCAGCCGGTTTACGGCGTGGTCATGCCGGGCCGCGCCGCATTAGTCGGATTGGAGTGGTGCGTCATTTGTAAGGGGCACGGATGCTGATTCATCGCGTAACTTCCGATGCGGATCTCTCCGTGGTGAAGGAGTTGTTTGTCGAGTACTGGAACAGCTTCGGCTTTACGCCTTGCTTTCAAAGCTTCGATTCCGAGCTTGCAGCATTACCCGGAAACTATGCGCCGCCTTCGGGAAGGCTCGCCATCGCGCGTCTTGATGCCGAACCCGCTGGTTGCGTGGCAATGCGCCCAATCGACTCCGTTCGCTGTGAGGCAAAGCGGTTGTACGTAAGACCGCAGTTTCGGGGGCGTGGCGTCGGCCGGAATCTCCTCGAATGGCTGATAGGCGAAGCCCGAGCGGCAGGCTATAACCAAATGCTTGGAGACACCATGCCTGTCATGAGTGAAGCGCTGAAAATGTACGAACGAGCAGGGTTCAAACGCATCGGGCCGTATGTTGATCAACCGACACCGGGCGCGATTTATCTTCGGTTCACACTATAGTGGGGGCCCGGCCACGCGGAACCGCGCTCCGTGTATTCGATGGACAAAACGCAGGGTTACGTTTCGCCCGCTGGCAGCGTCGATCACCAGGGATAATTCCCGCGAAACTAGCGGCGGCTAATTTACACGATCAGCGCCCTTTCGCGGAGTTATCGTTGGAATTGAGCCTATGTCTATCAAGCTGACTGTAAACGGGCGGCCTGCCAGCGTGGATGTGCCCGGCGACACGCCGCTTCTCTGGGTGATCCGGGATGTACTGCACCTACACGGAACCAAATACGGGTGCGGCATCGGCCAGTGCGGGGCCTGTACAGTGCATCTCGGCGGCCAGGCAGTCCGCTCGTGCATGACGCCGGTCTCGAACGCCGCAAACGCCAAAATCACAACCATTGAAGGGCTCTCGCCGGATGGCTCTCATCCCCTGCAGCTAGCCTGGCAGGATATGGACGTCCCGCAATGTGGATATTGCCAGGCTGGGCAGATCATGACGGCCGCGACCCTGCTGGCCAAACATCCGAAACCGACGGATCAAGACATCGATTCCGCCATGAACGGCAATCTTTGCCGCTGCGGCACCTACCTGCGTATCCGGGAGGCCATCCATAAGGCCGCCGCGATGCACGGCCGAGGATCTGCGCAACGCGCCGAGTTAGTTGATATTGAGCCTGGCAGAGGACAAGGAGGTCTGTGAACATGCGCTTGACTCGTCGTTCCTTCCTTCAGGTCACCGCTGTTTCGGGCGGCGGCATATTACTCGGCATCTACGCCGAGCCGAAGCTCGCCGCGCAAGGTCAGTCCCAACCGCCTTTTGATGCCAAGGCCTTCATAAAAATCGCTCCCGATGGCACAGTCACGCTCATCGCCAGAAATCCGGAAATCGGACAGGGCGTCAAGAACATGCTGCCCATGTTGATTGCAGAAGAACTCGAGGTGGATTGGAAGACCGTCAAAGTAGAGCTGGCCGATTATGACCCGAAGTATGGACTCCAGTCCACGGGTGGAAGCCGCGCGGCCTCGAATAACTGGGTCCCCATGCGACAGGTTGGCGCGGCCGGGCGTCAGATGCTGATCGCCGCCGCTGCTAAGACTTGGGGCGTTCCCGAATCGGAGTGCTACGCCACCAATGGCCGTGTCTATCATCGCTCCACTGACCGTTCCTTGGGTTATGGCGAGCTGGCCTCAAAAACCGCCTCTATGCCGGTTCCGGATCTCAAGACCCTGAAACTAAAAGATGCGAGCAGCTTCAAGGTCATCGGCCAGGCGACCTCCGGCGTGGACGTTCCGTCCATCATCACCGGCAAGCCCATTTACGCCATTGACTTCACACTGCCCGGCATGCTCTACGCCGTCTATCAGAAGTGCCCTGTTTTTGGTGGCAAGGTGACGAGTGCCAATCTCGATGAAGTCAAGCAGTTGCCCGGCGTACGCCACGCCTTCGTCATCGAAGGCGCTGTCGGCAAAGTCGGCCCCATGATTGAAGGCGACCCCGGTCTCGAAGCCGGCGTGGCGATCGTTGCCGATACCTGGTGGGCAGCGCAGTCGGCGCGTCAGAAGCTCAATGTGAAATGGGATGAAGGTCCTGCGGCGCAGCAAAGCACGGAAGGCTTCGCAACGCGCGCTCAGGAACTAGCCAGGCAGGCGCCGCAAAGAACGGTAAAAAATGACGGCAATGTGGACGAAGCGCTGAGCAGTGCAGCCAAGATCGTCGAGGCGACCTATTCATATCCTTTCATCTCGCATGCGCCGCTGGAACCTCGGAACTGCACCGCGCGCTACAAAGACGGCAAGCTGGAGATCTGGAGCAACACCCAGCAACCCGCGCGAGGCCGCCAGCTTACAGCGAAGATTCTGGGCATCCCGGAAGGCGATATCACGATTCATCTGCTGCGTGCAGGAGGCTCGTTTGGCCGCGGGTTAACCAACGACTATATGGTCGAGGTCGCGGCCATCGCCAAGCAAACCGGCGCGCCGGTGAAGCTTCTCTGGTCGCGCGAAGATGACATGACGCACGATTATTACCGCCCCGGTGGATTCCACTTCCTCAAAGGCGGCGTGGACTCGTCTGGCAAGCTCGTCGCCTGGCGCAATCATTTCGTGAGCTACGGTGATGGTGAGAAGTACTCGGCCTCCGCAGGGATTCAACCGGGCGAGTTTCCGGCGGGATTTGTTCCGAATTTTGCCACCTACTCGTCGGTAATGCCGCTGCAGTTGAAGACGGGGGCGCTCCGAGCCCCTGGCGCCAATTCTCAAGCCTTCGTAATGCAATCCTTCATCGACGAATTGGCTCACGCCGCCGGCAAGGATCCCATTCAGTTTCGCCTCGAATTGCTCGGCGAACCGGGACGCGATCTCGTCAATGAAGCCGCCAAGCCCAAAGTCGAGAACGAACCCTCGCGTACTCCCGCCGACCGCAATCGTCCGTCCTACGATGTGGCACGCATGCGCGGTGTCCTCCAGCTCGTCGCGGAGAAATCGGGATGGGGCAAGCGCAAGCTGCCCAAAGGAACGGGCATGGGCGTCGCGTTCCATTACAGTTTCCAGGGTTACTTCGCGCACGTCGCGGAAGTCACGGTCACCGCTAATAACGCTCTCAGAGTGAACAAGGTCTGGGTGTGCGGCGACGTGGGAAGCCAGATCGTCAACCCAAGTGGCGCTACCGCCCAAGTGCAAGGCGCTGTGATCGATGGATTGAGCGAGTTGATGAATCAGGAGATCACGCTCGAAAACGGCCATGTCGTTCAGACCAACTACAATCAGCACCAATTGCTCCGCATCAGCCACGCCCCGCAAACCGAAGTGCACTTCTTGAAAAGCGACAATCCGCCTACAGGCTTGGGCGAACCGGCGCTCCCGCCCGTCATTCCCGCGGTTTGCAACGCGATCTTTGCGGTCACGGGTAAGCGGATTCGCTCGCTGCCGCTGGCCAAGAGCGGTTTCAGTTGGGCCTAGCAGCCCGCGTCCTCTGATTGTCGGAATCATCCAAGCATGAAAATCCGTTGACGCTCTCTATAAAATAGAGTACTCTAACTATGGAGGACTTCACCAATGAAAATCGCGATGCCCCGTTTGGCTATTCCGCCCTCTCTCTTCGTGCTGTTTCCCGTAGCACTCATGATCTCGTCCGGTCTCTCGCTCCCGGCACAGCAGCCCGTTCCGAACACCGTCGAGGCGCAGCACCAAGCCATGAGCAAACTCTCGTTTCTGACTGGTCATTGGTCGGGGCCTGTTAACATCCTCCGCCGGCCTGGCGACGCGCTTCATCTCACTCAGACGGAGAATGTCGAATATAAACTTGACGGCCTCGTTCTGCTGATCGAGGGCAAAAGCACCAGCACCGGCGGTAAGGTGCTGTTCAGCGCCTTAGCCACGATTGCGTACGACGATACAACCCATACCTATCGCTTCCGTGCCTACAATGACGGTCACTATCTGGACACGGAGCTTTCAATTCTCCCTGAAGGCTTTTTGTGGGGCTTTACAGCCGGGCCAGCGCACATTGTGAACACCATGCACCTGACCGGCAAAGGCGAGTGGGATGAAACCACGGAGGTCACTGTTGGCAGCAATCCTCCGCATCGCAGCATGGACATGCTGCTTCAACGTCTACCGTAGGAAATTTGCTATGCAGAACGACACCAGCCAGCAGGAATTGAAGGACAGGTTGAGCCTCATCGAGCACATGATTGCCGAAGGGCGCCGGAATACAGAAAGTTGGGGATGGACCTTCGTTCTGTGGGGCGTTGTTTACTATATCGCCATCGCTTGGTCCACGTGGGATCACAGCGTGTGGGCTTGGCCGGCCACAATCTCCATAGGGGTCATTGTTACCGCTCTCGTTGCTTCATTGAAGAGCGCCAATCATCCAAAGACCACCTTGGGCCGGGCCGTCGGTTCAATCTGGATTGCTTTGGGAATTTCCATGTTTCTGCTGTTTCTCACCCTCGGCCTGAGCGGAAGACTTACCGATCAACATCTCTTTGTGGCCGTGATATCGGCCATACTTGGCATGGCCAACGGAGCCTCGGCCCTGATCCTTCACTGGAAGGTTCAGTTTGCATGCGCAATAGTGTGGTGGGCCGCGGCTGTGGCTGCGTGCTTTGGCTCCGATGCGCAGAGCATGATCGTGTTCTTGGTCGCCATCTTCCTCGGGCAGATCGCCTTCGGCGTTTACGGCATGGTTGCCAAAGCGCAGGACCGCAAACGGCGCGGCCCACGCGATGCCTGATTTGCCCGAACTCAATCCCGTGGTTCACGGCAGGCTGCGCTTGGCCCTGCTTTCGCTGCTCAGCGGCGTCGAGGAGGCTGAGTTTACATGGCTCCGGGCCAAGACTGAGGCCACAGATGGCAACCTCGGTGCGCAGCTGCTCAAGCTTGAAGAAGCTGGTTACGTGGCTGTCGAAAAGAAGTTCGTGTTGCGCAAACCCCAAACGCTCTATCGCATCACCAAAACCGGCCGCCAAGCCCTCACGGAATACGTGCGGGCGTTAAAACAGCTGCTTGGCCCGGCTGTGGGTGCCTAGAGAGCTGCATAGAGCGTGCTTCGCAATTGCACGTTCGTAATGCGCAAAGTTCCTGGACGTCCGTTCGTTGCCGGATACCGGGCCGTCTATCGATCAGGCTAAGTGATTTGGAATGAATGAATATATAAGAGGCCTAAGATCATAGCAAGAAAGCAATTTGGGATCAGTTAGGGTCATTCGGGCTGACTCGGAATGTGTTCGCTATCGGAATGCTCAGCTTGTTTTCCGATATGGGCCACGAGCTGCCCACGGCTGTATTGCTCCTTTCTCTCGCGTCCTTCGGTGGAGGCGCCGCTGCGCTCGGCACCATTGACGTGGCTCCGTCCCCATCGCTGAAAACATGTCCGCGCAGCGCGCCACATCAGGCTCATTTTTCTGTTTAGGCATCGTCCCGATCCTCTTCACTCCATTCATCTAGGGAGCACAACAGGCACCCTGCCTTCGCCTGCTCCCGTAGTTCTTTCAGAGCGGTGTCATCCCAAGGCGGCGAATCGAGATCATCCTGCGATTCGAGAGCAGTGTCCGGGTCGAGTTGATCCCAGCAGGCCACGTCAGGCGGGCACGTCAGCGGTCGAACTGCTTCCATAATTCTATTATTGTAGAAGCATGGAATAATGTCAAACCCGAGCGAGGGTCTGTCTGTTTGCCAACCAAAGGACTGGGAAGCGAGGCACAACGGGAGCGTGTGTCGCAAAATCGACTGGGAAAGCGCAGTTTTCGCCTACTTCCAGCAAGAACAGGAATGACTGGCAATGATGAGCTAAGCTCTTGACGACTGGGAAGTTGTAGGATTCGGATTGGAGGCGCGGGGCGGGATCGAACCGCCGAATAAAGGTTTTGCAGACCTCTGCCTTACCACTTGGCTACCGCGCCGATTAGGTGGAGATTCTCTTGGCAACATACCATATTTCCGGACGTTCACGCTATTGCCGCGGTACGCTCAATCTATTCCTGTGGATGTTGAACCAATCTTTTGTCGCTGCGGATGAGCTTACACGCCGTCCTTAGCCGGGCTCTCCAGACATTTTTGGCGACCCGCCGCGCTGAGCTCGCCGAGGCTTTGTTCTTGCGGCTTCTCGGTCTGATCTACATCGCGTCGTTTGCATCCTTTTGGCCGCAGATCGCTGGCCTGATCGGTTCGCATGGAATTGTTTCCGTGGCGCAATTGATGCCCGCGCTTCGCAACGAACTTGGCGCGCGGGCTCTTCTCTATGTGCCCTCGTTGTTCTGGCTGGGGGTCAGCGATCAGGCGCTGGTTTGGTGCTGCATAGCGGGTTGCATGAGCGGGCTCTTGCTGGCTGTCGGGCTATGCAGCAGAATTTCGGCGGCTCTTTGCTGGCTGCTTTATCTGTCTTTGGTGTCGGTTGGCCAGCCATTTACCAGTTTCCAATGGGATGCCTTACTGCTGGAATCAGGCTTTCTGGCGCTGTTCGCCGGCGCGCCATGGCTGGTCTGGGCGTATCGCTTTCTTCTGTTCAGGCTGATGTTCGAATCCGGTGCGGTGAAACTGCTGTCGCACGATCCGAACTGGCGCAATCTTCATGCGCTGCGATTTCACTTCATGACCCAACCTCTGCCCAATCCAATTTCCTATTACGTTTATTGGGCTCCGCACTGGATGCTCGACTCAATGACGGCAGCTACTCTGGCGATCGAGCTCGCAGCGCCCTTCCTGCTGTTCTGGGCCGGACTGCCGCGGAGAATTGCGGTTGCCTTATTGATGCTTTTGCAAGTTCTGATCATTTTGACCGGGAACTATGCGTTTTTCAATCTCCTGGCTTTGGCGCTTTGCTTGTGGGCCGTCGATGATAAGACCTTCGCTCCGCTTGAGCACGTGCTGCGCTGGCGGATTTCCTTGGTTAAGCCCCTGATGCCGCAGAGCTTCGCTGCGTTCCGGCGGACAGGGAACATCTTAATCGCGATTCTCATCGCGCTCGCGGCCATTCAGCTAATCGCTATGTTCGCTCCGAACTTCGCTCGGCCGGCGCGCAAGCCGATCAGCTTCATCGCACCCTTCCAGATGGTCAACACCTATGGACTGTTTGCGGTGATGACTACTACGCGGCCCGAGATTGTGATTGAAGGTTCGGACGATCAAACGAATTGGCGAGAGTATTCCTTCCGCTATAAACCAGGCGAGCTGCATCGTGGACTGCCATTCGTTGCTCCTTATCAGCCGCGCCTTGACTGGCAGATGTGGTTCGCTGCTTTGAGCAACATTCAGGAGAACAACTGGGTGGGCAATCTGATGTACCGCCTGATGTTGGGCGAGCCGGCGGTGATCCGCTTGATGAATGCTCCTCCTTTTTCAAAGCCCCCGCGATATATGCGCGCGCTCCTTTACGAATACCGCTTCACAACGCCTGCGGAACGCGCTCGCACGGGCGCTGTCTGGCAACGCCAACTGCGCGGCGCCTGGTTGGGCCCTGTTTCCCTCATCGGCCGGTAGAGCGGATCGGCGCGCATCCTGTTTCGCCATGATATCCTGCCGGTGCGATGCCTCTGAATGAACTGCTCTTATCCGAATATGATCACGAGATTGCCAGCACCAGCAAGATGTTGGAGTGCGTGCCGGAAGACAAGTGGGGCTGGAAGCCCCACGAAAAATCGATGACACTCGGGCGGCTGGCCGGCCATGTCGCCGAGATCCCAAACTGGGCGGCGAGGGCGATCTTGGCTGACACATTTGAAATTACACCCGGCCGAGCCCCCTACCTTGCAAGTTCGAGAGCCGATTTGCTTCAGACTCTGGATCGCTCTGCGGCAGAAGGGCGCAAGGCAATCGAAGGGGCGAGTGATGACGAATTCTCGCGGTCTTGGACTTTGAAGTTTGCGGGGAAAACCGTTTTTACGCTCCCGAAGTGTCAAGTGCTCCGTCGGATGGCTATAAATCACCTGATCCACCATCGCGGGCAACTCAGCGTTTATCTGAGATTGCTCGACATCCCGATCCCCGGCATGTACGGCCCTTCGGCTGATGAGTCCGGAAAGTTCTCAAAATAGCGGAATTCGAGGTACCGGCATGGCAAGTGTGTCTCAAAGAAGAGGGTTCTTAACATCTCTGGGCGGAGTGGCCACGCTGCTTTCCGGCCAGTCTGCGGCCCAGGCTCAAACAGCCGCCGTCTTGAATTCCGGTGACCGCCTCCTACCCGCCTACGCGCGAGCGTCGAATTACCGCACGCTGAAGCAGTCCAGCTACGATCGCTCGGGAGGCAATAAAGATAGCTGGCAGATTGCTCCAGGGCAGAGCCGCGATGTATTCGAATCGTCCGGCCCGGGCGCGATCACGCACATCTGGTTTACCATCAGCGCCCAAAGCGCGCAGCATCTTAAAGAGCTCGTGATGCGCATTTACTGGGAGGGCAACGCGAAGCCCAGTGTGGAAACACCGGTCGGCGACTTTTTTGGACTGAACCTCGGCGATTACTTTCTGTACCAGTCTGCCTTTCTGAATTGCTCTTCCGTCAAGGCTTTGAATTCATATTTCGTGATGCCGTTTCGGCGATCCGCCAGGATTTCCATTACCAACGAAGGAGAGAGACCCGTAGGGGCGTTCTACTCGAACATCGACTACCAACTGATGCCGGCGCTTCCGGAAGACGCTCTCTATTTCCACGCCCAATACCGGCAGGCGATTCCAAACGAGGCCGTTTCATTCTCTCCCGGTCAATCGGAAATTAATCTCGACGGCAGGAGGAACTACGTTTTTTTCCAAACCAGCGGAAGAGGCCAGGTGATGGGTGTCACTCTCGGTGTGCTGCAGAACTCCGAGCGTTGGTTTGGCGAAGGAGATGAGATGATCTTCATCGATAACGATGCTCAACCGGCTATCAACGGAACAGGAACTGAGGATTATTTCTGCGGCGCCTGGGATTTCGGCGGACGGGACGGAGCCACACCTTTTGCGAATTTATATAACGGTGCTCCGTACATCGCGCTCGCAGAACGACCCGGTGGACGATACTGCCTTTACCGCTGGCATGCGGACAATCCAATTGCTTTTGATCATTCCGTCAAGCACACAATCGAACATGGTCATGCGGATGACCGCCACGATTGTTTCTATTCGGTTGGATACTGGTACCAAGCCGAACCAAGTACTGATTTTCCCGCCTTACCCTCGGCAGCAAACAGAATTCCGGCATTAAAGATCGGTTGACGGGCGCCGCTGATGAGATTTTCCGGGCGGCGCGCGCCCATCTCTCTTTGAGGCACAAGGCGATCATCAACCGTTGCTGGGCCGTGCTGGCTTGTGCATGGATCGGCTGGTGTCTATATTGGCCGTTTTATGCGCGCCACCAGGATATACGTGATGCGCTGGCCGAAGTGAACGAATCCTACAAGACATGCCTTCTGCAACAGGGTGTCTCGCCATCCGATTGTGCCAGGGATCGGGATGCTTACCGGAAGTTAAATCTCGCGCTCGCCTCGCCACCTGGAAGCAACGCCTATGAAACGTTTGCGGCTAAGAGTGCTCCGGCCGCAATTCAAGTGATGCTGCTCCTCTCCGGGTTGCCGCTTCTGCTGGGTTATTCGGCAACACATTTAATTGCTGCCGCATGTGCGTCTGTCGGACGTTGCCTACGCGTTTCACCCAAGCGGACTGATAAAGGTCAGTTCGCGCGCGGCTAGTGCGCGCTAACCGACGTTCGTCACGTTCCGGTCGATTTGGCGGATTTTTGTGTGCTCAGTGAAGGCAAGTGCTTTTGCCTGCAACAGCAGATTTCGGGGAAGGCAATGTAAGCTGTTAAAGGACGACTGGACTCGGGTGCGGCCGGATGTAGAAGTAAAGAAAGTGCCGATTCCGCGGGGTGAGGAAACTTATATTCTGTGCCGCACAGCAGCCGTAAGGAAAAGAGCAAGCTATTCGGAATCGCTTCTCCTCTCGGATGGAGGATGCCTTGAAACGCGTGGCGAAAACCATCGAGACCGGCCGTCTGAAAGATTGAAATATGATGGAGCGGCGTTGAACGACTTAGCTGCTTTTCAAGCCTCGCCATGACGAACTTCGGCTACCGTTCTTCGGCTGGCCCTCGCCCAGCACCGCGGCGGCCTCTTGATTCGGCGCTCAAGTGCACCACGGCCGCTGCCGCCTCATATCGAACGGTATCGTTGTCATCCCAAAGCATGGAAACCAGAGTATCGAGCGGCGCCGGATCGCCTCGTTTGGCAATCGCCATCACAACCGCCGCCCGAACTCGCCATTTTTTATCTGAACACGCTCGCTCCAGCGCTTCCGTGGTTGCCGGATCGGGATCCGTGGCCAATTTCTCTGCAGCTGCCGCTCGCACGGGGGAATCGCCATCATGCATGACCGTTTTCCACGCCTGGTAAGTCATGCCGCCGAACGGAACAAAGCCCACTCCGGTTTCGAGAGCCAATTTTTCCAGCGCCTTGCGATCCTTAAGAGTGTTCAATTGGGCCTGTACCAGGCTGGGGCTGCCCTTTCGTTCTCCGGTGAGCAGTTCGTAGTACACGTCATATGCTGCCGGATCCTTCATCAGGTACAGCGAGTTGGCTGCGGCGATGACGACTCTCACGTCTTTGTCGTCCAGCACATGTTCCAACTTACGGCGAGCCGTGCTCGCACCCATCAAGCCCAGAGCGGTTGCTCCTTCTACTCTCACTTCCGCGTAGTCGTCCGCCAGGGCTTTCTCCGCCATTCCCTCAGCTCTAACGTTGTGCGGGAGAAGTCCCAGCGCGTGGACTGCCTTCGCGCGTTTGTCGCCGTTGGCATTGGAAACCCCGTCCTGGAGCACCGACCAAGCTCGCTCGACCGGGGTGGGATTCGGCGGGGACGAAGCAGCGCTAAGCATTAGCAGAATGGGAATGGCAATCATGAATGTCGTCCTATTCTCGCAGGATGGCGCGGTCAGCCGTCCAAACGCAAACGAGCGTTTAACTTCGCAAAATATGGGCTACCAGCGAATTCGTATGTCCCGCCGGCTGAATACCTGCGATGTTGGCTCGGTTCCTAGCTTCAGAGGTCTCCCGAGCATGTCCGATGGCACGTCTTCTCGTAACATAGTGGCCACGCCCGCGAGAATCTCGTGATAGAACTGCGTAAATTCGTAGCCGCGGGCACGAACACGCCTACGATGGCCTGCCCACAAAAGCACAGCGGCCAAGCAGGACAGCATATACTCTATACTGCCAGATTATCTTTAAGCTGTAAAGTACTTTGGAATCGCCTAACCGATAATTCGAATCTCGCCAATTCCGCCCTCCACCTTCAGGCGAATATTTACCTTGGCATTGTCGAACAAGCTGTTCTCGTAGTAATCGCCCCTTTTTTCAAGCCCTGTCACGTTGATGCTGCCGAGTCCGCCATGAGCTTCCGCCCGAATTCCAACACCTTCCGGTAGCCGGACCGTCGCTTGGCCCACGCCGCCCGAGATATTGACGTCGTAGTCTCGTCTAGGATGGCCGCGCAAATCGAGATCCACTTCTCCGGCGCCCATATGTACATCGACGCTCCGTAGATCGAGGTCGCCCAGATCGAGGCGCGCGCGACCCGCCCCGCAATTCAGAGCCAGATCGAGGAGTACTTTATTGTTTAGTTCGAGATCCCAAGCATAGCGACGGTTGCCACCGGGCCGAACGCTGTCGGGTTCTTGGATGGTTACTGCGGCATGTGATCCAACCACAGAGTTCGTGACCTTGGGTTTCCATGAGGGCACGTTGTATTCAAAGCGCCCTTCCAGCAACTTCTGTGCACCTCCACGGAGCGTCATTTCGCCTGCCCCCATGTTGAGTTCTACGTTCGCACGTTCCGCCGTCCCTAAATTGATGGAAACGGGCTCATCACGCATGGGGCCGGTAACAACCCCGTGATCGAATTCGCAGCCGGTAAGCAGCAACAGGCCAAGAGCGCCAAGAGGAAGGAATACTTGCGGAAGCTTGAGCATCGCCACGACAAAGTATACGCGAGTACCGGAACCCTTGTTCAATCCACTGCGAACTCGGCCAAACGCTCGCGAATGGACAACGGAGCATCGGCGATCACTTCGCAATATTCACCCTCGTATCGCTTCGAAACGATGGCGGCTCGATCATGCAACAAGTGGAGCGCACGACCTTCCCCCAAGGGCAGCCGGAAACGCTGCCGGCCCACAGGGTCTTGCACCAGATGCTGGTCGATCGCTTCCAGGAGCTGCTGCAAACCAAAACCGGTTTGGGCGGAGATCATAACCGTTTGCGTGACGTACTGTCGCGCCGTTTCCCCTAGCATTCGATACGTCAACGCGAGAAGGTCTTGCTGTCGTTCAGTCTCGCTCATCTTGTCGCTCTTATTGAGAACCAAAATCTGCGGCCTCTTCTCCGCGCCGATTTCGCCGAGCACTTTCGACACGTGGGCGGCCTGTTCTTCAGCGCCGGGGGACGTTACATCCGCAACGTGGATCAATAACGCGGCCGCGGTGACTTCTTCAAGCGTGGCACGGAATGCGTCTACCAGCGTCGTCGGAAGATTGCGGATGAATCCCACCGTATCGCTCACGAGGACTCGCCGTTGCGAAGGCAAACGAATTTGCCGGACTGTGGGGTCGAGGGTGGCGAACATTTTGGCATCGGCGAGCACCCCTGCCCCGGTAAGCCGGTTGAACAGGGTAGATTTTCCAGCGTTGGTGTACCCGACGAGGCTAACCGTTGAAAGAGGCACGGCCTGCCGCTGAGATCGTTGTATGCCCCGCGTCGCACGAACCCGCGCGAGTTCTGTCTTCAGCTTGGCGATCCGCCGTCCGATTCGCCTCCGATCGGTTTCGAGTTGCGTTTCACCCGGGCCGCGCGTTCCGATGCCGCCACCCAGCCGCGACATTTGCGTTCCTCGTCCAGCCAGCCGCGGCAAAAGGTAGTTGAGCTGCGCAAGTTCCACCTGCAGCTGTCCCTCGCTCGTTCGCGCCCGCCTGGCGAAAATATCCAGGATGAGCTGAGTTCTGTCTAGCACTTTCACTTGTAATCGCCGCTCCAGGTTTCGCAGCTGCGTGGGAGTTAACTCATGGTCGAAAATAACTGTTTCAATGCCGTCGGATTCGATCCGTTGCTTGATCTCGGCCACTTTGCCGGAACCTACCAATGTCGCCGCATCCAGCCTGGAGCGCGTTTGGACCAGTCGATCCCGAACTGAGGCTCCGGCGCTGTCCGCCAAAATTGCTAATTCTTGCAATGAGTCTTCCGCACAGAGATGCCGCCTCGCGGGCCTGGCGAGTGGGCGCGCGGAACGGGTCAATTCCAGGCCCACGACAAGCGTCCGTTCTTCTTGCTCCGGCACTATTGATTGTTTTCGGTGTGCTCCGGGTTGGGCAAAGGCGATCCGGGGGTAGCTCCTCCGGCGCCGGGATGGCCGCCGCCATGGAGCGGTCGCGACACGACAACAGTGGAAATCGCGTGTTTAAAGATGAGCTGTTCCTGATTGTTCGCCTCCAGGATAACCGAGTATTTATCGAAGCTCTTGATGCGGCCTGAGAGCTTCACACCGCTCATCAGGTAGATGGTTAAGAATGTCTTGTCCTTCCGAGCGTTGTTGAGAAACGCTTCCTGGATATTCTGCGCAAGCTTTTCCATTTATTTATCTGTTATTCCTTTCGCAGCGCTCCTTCTTGCGTATTTGGTATCCTCCGGCCAGCCGGGATGGAGGAAACACCAGAACTCCCGTCAACGATTTCACCAAAATTCCAGCTTCGCGCCGTGCAGACGCCAGTCCTTAAGACGGATGCACAGCCTTTGGAAACCTCTATGATACTTGGATTTTCTTTTCCAATACGTTGTTTCAAGAGGGTTTATGCTTGTCCTCCATTGATGCTCAATGCGGGATTGGCGACACTCCAGGAAAAACCGCGGCAAACATCGCCACGAACTACCGAGCCAACATAAACCGTAAGAAGTAAAGCGGGTAAGGCACCGGTTCGTCCTCAAACCTGCACCCTCTGCTCTATGCCAGGCCGTCGAGCAGGCCTGGAAAGCAGGAATTGCTGTAGTGGTTGCCGCCGGCAACGAGGCCCGCGACAACACGTATGGCGAGCAAGGCTACGGAACGATCAATTCGCCTGGCAACGATCCCTATGTCATAACTGTCGGCGCGATGAAGACCGAGGGCACCTACACCCGCACCGACGATCTGATCGCAAGCTACAGCTCCAAGGGTCCGACACAGGTGGATCACATTGTGAAGCCGGATTTGGTCATTCCCGGGAACCTCGTAGTATCACAGCAATGGAATCGCGACCCTGTCCTTCGACTCATCTTCGGTGTGGGGAAACCAGGCCATCTGGGGAGCGCAAGCTATCTGGGGCGCCGACAGCGTCTCCGGGTTACACGCTATCTGGGGTGCTGCAACGCCCTACGAACAATAGTCGCCGATACAGAGTCCCTCTTTACGAGCGGGCTTCAGATTGATCGCGCCGCGCACCCCGGCATTACGCGGGGTTCGCGGCTCTTTTTGACCTCAATAGTTTTCCGCTCTGCCTGCTTCTGTCGCGTAATGTCTGCGCGCGATATGCTCGAATCGTATGGCTGCGGATTTGCCGGCGCTGCAGGCCGAGAAAGAAGAGCGCATTGGCCGCCGCATTGCCCTGTTAAGCGTTAGCGTTGGCCTCGTTCTAGCTCTGGCGAAGATCATTGTCGGCATGCACGCTGGTTCGGCATCGGTTGTTTCGGACGGGCTCGAAGCCGCCGGTGACGTCCTCTCATCTGGCATTGTTTATGCCGGATTATGGCTCGCCAGCAAACCACCCGATTACGAACACCCTTACGGCCATGGCCGCTACGAAACTTTAGCCGGGCTCGCCATAGGCGGCGTGCTGCTGCTCACAAGCGCGGCGATCTTTTGGAACGGCCTGATTCACCTGGGCGACAGGAACGTAATGCGGGCATACGCGCTCTATCCGCTAGGCGCAGCCGTCTTCCTGAAAGTCGGATTGTCAATCATGAAGCTGAACATCGGCAAGCGGATCGCCAGCACAGCCTTGGAAGCCGATGCCTGGCACGATATTACGGACCTGGTTTCCACCGCTGTTGCCCTGCTCGCCGTTGGCTTAAGTCTCCTCAACCCCGTCCGATTTGCCGCCGCCGACCACGTCGGCGGAATTATCATCGGCAGCATCATCTTTTTTCTCGCCATCAAGGTCGTGCGTCGCACCGTCCTTCAGCTTCTCGACACCATGCCCGATCCGGAAAAAATGGGACAGATTCGCGAAGCAGCGCTCAGCGTGCCGGGCACGTTGGGAATCGAAAAATGTTTTGCCCGGCGGACTGGCCTCCGGTACCACGTGGATCTGCATCTCGAAGTTGATCCCGCCATGACCGTTCGCGAATCGCATGAGATCGCGACGTCCGTGAAGTTGGCAATTAAACAACAACTGCGCTGGGTTGCCGATGTCCTCGTGCACGTCGAGCCATCAGCTATGTCCCCGCTGGAAATAGAACGCTACAAGGACACGCGTCGCTCCGGCACGCGCCGCATCTCCGTCATGCGGTAATGAAGCGAGGCTCTTCTTTTGACGAGTCAGTTGGAAAACAAGGAGATCGCGCAGTTGCTTCACGAAACTGCGGACCTGATGGAAGTGGCGGGCGAGGACGGCTTCCGCATCCGCAGTTACCGCAATGCCGCTTCCGTCATATCGGGTTATCCCGAACGCATCGCCGACATTCTTTGCAATCCCGACCGCAAGGTTACTGAAATTCCAGGCATCGGCAAGGGGCTCGCCTTTGTGCTTGCTGAGATCTGCGAGCGCGGATCCTTCGACCGGCGCGATGAGATGTTGGCTAAATATCCGGCTTCGGCCCTGGAGCTGCTGAAAATCCAAGGACTGGGGCCCAAGAGCATCGCTTTACTGTATGAACATCACGCTGTAAGGACAGTGGATGATTTGGAGCGGATTTGCCGCGAGCAGAAACTGCGCGCGCTGCCTCGCATGGGCGCAAAGCTGGAAGAGAAGGTCTTGCGGTCGATTGAGTCCTACAGAAAGACCGCCGGCCGTTTCCTGCTCAGCTTTGCCCAGGGTATCGCCGATGATCTCAACTCCGAATTTGCGGCACTGCCGGGAATAGAAAAAGTAGAAGTGGCAGGTAGCTTGCGGCGCGGCCGCGAAACGGTGGGCGATCTGGACCTCCTCGTTACCGGCGCTGGCGCCGCCGAGGCGCTCAACCACATAGTTCACCATCCCAAGATGCAAGAAGTTTTGGGCCTGGGCGCGAATAAGGCCAGCGTGAAATTTGGCTTGGAGCGTTTGCAGGTGGACGTCCGGGCTCTACCGCATGAAAGTTTCGGTGCGGCAATGCAGTACTTCACCGGAAGCAAGGAGCACAACGTTGCTCTGCGCACGAACGCCATCAGGCAGGGCTTCACGCTGAATGAATACGGCTTGTTTACCATTGCGGGAAACGAGCGTGCTGCAGGGGAGCGCGAGGAGGACGTATACCAGCGCCTTGGATATCAATGGATTCCTCCTGAGCTGCGGGAGAACTCGGGAGAACTCGAAGCGGCCCTTAATGGCTCCTTACCGAAACTGCTCCAGCTAAGTGACATGCGCGGCGATTTGCACATGCACACGACCGAAACAGACGGCAAAGCCTCGTTGCGTGAGATGGCCGAGGCAGCCGCGGCGCTCGGTTACGAATATATCGCCATTACGGATCATTCGAAAGCTCTCGCGATGGCCAACGGACTGGATGAGAAGCGCGTGGTTGCGTTCGCGCAACAAGTCCGTGAACTGAATCGCGAAGGTCTGCCGGTACGCGTTTTTTCCGGACTTGAATGTGACATCCTGCGCGACGGCGCCATGGATATCGACGAAGGCGCGCTTGCCGAGCTGGATCTTGTAATCGGAAGCATCCACAGCTATTTCAATCTGGAGCCGCGCGAAATGACGGATCGGTTGCTGCGGGCCATCGAGTCTCCAACGCTCCGCATCCTCGGCCACGCAACCGGCCGCATGTTGCTGCAGAGAGAGTCATATTCCTTTGATTTCGAACGTGTAGCGGCAAGAAGCGCCGAGCGCAACATTTTTCTCGAAATTAATGCCAGCCCGGAACGGCTCGACCTTCCCAGCCATCTGGTGAGATCCGCTAAACGTAAGGGTTGCAGATTTACCGTTTCGACAGACGCGCACCGCCCTGCGCATCTTTACAATATGCGCTTCGGCGTTACCACGGCCCGGCGCGGCTGGCTTGAACCCGTTGATGTTCTTAATGCGAGACCTCTTCCTGAATTCGAAGCAGCGCTCCGCCGCTAAACGGGTAGGCCACGGCGGCCTCAGGCCGCGTACCGCCTCAAAATAGTCGGAAGGTTTTGCGAAAAAGCGGAGCGTGCAATCACCACGTCGCAGCCCCCTTCTTGCGCTGCTTGTTTAAGATCGCCTTGTACGTGCGACACGTAGCCCACCAGTTTGACTTGCCGGGTTTGTTCGTTATTTTTCAGCTTGGCTATGGTGTCCAATGGCTCAACCGCGGAGTGATTTAGGTCGAGGATGATAAGGGCCGGATTTTGCCTCGCCTGCTCAAGCGCGTCCTCCTGTGATTTCACGAAAACAGGCTCGAGACCCGCCCGTTTAGCCGCTTCCTGAATCTTAACCGTGAACATCAGGTCAGTCAGCACAGCGACAATCTTCTTTTTTGGATCCATCGTCTCCTTTTTGATGTTTTAGAGCCGGAGAGGCGCATTGAACAGTAATGCCAGGCAACAGCCAATTTTACCCCGGCCCGTCACCCATCCCGCCAAGGCGCATCGCTTCACTTGACACTTCCCGCTGGTCTTATCATCAAATCAGATCATGAGCGTCCTCGTTCAGGCAGCCCCCGAGGTCAATCCTCTCCAGGATCCATTGCGTTTCGATCGGCGGGTCCCTCCCTGCGCCATCGTTATCTTCGGCGCCAGTGGCGACCTTTCGAAAAGAAAGCTTCTTCCCTCGTTGTACCGGCTATTTTATGAGCGCCGTATCTCTCCTAACTTCGCCGTAATTGGAAGCTCCAGAACCCCCATGTCCGATGACCGCTTCCGGGACGCGATGAGGGACTCCGTGAAGAAGTTCCTCGAGGAGGCGCCGTTCGACGAGGATGTCTGGCTCTCTTTTGCGCAGTGCCTTTTCTACGTGGCGGGCGACCTGAATAATCCGTCCTCTTACGACGACATCCGGACCAAGCTCGACCAGGTGGAGAAGACGCATCAGACCGGGGGCAACGTCCTCTTTTATCTATCGACGCAACCGAGCCACTATGCCGAGGCCATTGTAGAGCTTGGAGCGCACGGCCTGAACCAGCGGAACGGCTGGACGCGAGTGATCATCGAGAAGCCCTTCGGTCATGACCTCGATAGCGCTCGTAAATTGAATGACGAGATCCACAAGGTTTTCGACGAATCGCAGATCTATCGTATCGATCATTATCTTGGCAAGGAAACCGTCCAGAATATCCTGGCGTTCCGCTTTGGAAACGGAATCTTCGAGCCGCTGTGGAACCGGCGCTATGTCGACCACATACAGATCACCGCCGCTGAATCGATTGGTGTCGAAGGCCGGGGAGCGTACTATCAGGAGGCCGGCGCTCTGCGCGACATGATTCAGAACCACCTCAGCCAGGTGATGGCGACGGTGATGATGGAGCCGCCAACGGTGTTCGATGCTACCAACGTACGCGATGAACGGGCCAAGCTGCTGCGCGCGGTGCGTGTTATGCGGGCTGAGGATGTTCCTCAGTATTCGGTCGCCGGCCAGTACGGGCCCGCCATGGTTGGTGGGCAACAGTTGCCCGGTTTCCGGCAAGAACCCAGCGTTGACGCCGATTCGCAGACCGATACCTACGCGGCCGTGACCTTTTTTGTGGACAACTGGCGTTGGGCCGGCGTCCCAATCTATATCCGTACAGGCAAGCGACTGCCGAAGCGCGTTACCGATATAGCCATCCAGTTTCATGCCCCGCCTCTCGGCTTGTTCCAGCAGGAGACGAAAACAGGGCCGCGGGAAGTCCGGCCAAATCTTCTTGTTCTCCGCATTCAACCCGAAGAAGGAATTTCACTCCGGTTTTTATCGAAGAGCCCCGGGAGCGGGATGAGAGTACGCCCCGTGTCCATGGATTTCAATTACGGGTCGAGTTTCGGCGAGCGCTCGCCCACGGCGTACGAAACGCTGCTGGTGGATGCAATGGCCGGCGACCCGACTCTCTATACGCGGCAAGACATGGTGGAGGCGAGCTGGCAAATTGTCCAGCCGATTCTCGACGTGTGGGCGCACACATCGTTCCCGTTTCCGAATTATCCTGCCGGATCCTGGGGACCGAAAGCCTCCGATGAGATGCTTGCCCGTCAGGGACACGTTTGGAGAATCCCATGAGCAGCGCCATCATCTCTCCGCCACAACCCGAACAAATTCTTAAAGGTCTCAGTAAGCTTTGGACCTCGCTCGCGCAGGAGGAGAAGCAGCAAGGCAAGCCGACGGTCTTGCGTGCGTGCGCGATGACTCTGATTGTCGCGACGGACGAGGCGGATGGAGGATTCTCCGCGTCTCAAACCATCTCTGAGCTGATGCGCGAACATCCTAGCAGAGGAATCGTCCTGGCGGTTTCCGATCAAGCTGACAAAGCCCTCGAAGCTCGTGTTCTCGCGCAGTGCTGGAAACCTTTTGGAAAGGCTCAACAGATTTGTTGCGAGCAGATCGAAATTACGGCCCGGCCGGACAAGTGGCCCACGGTCGGCCCCACGTTGATTGGCTTAACCGCTGCCGATTTGCCGGTCATTTTCTGGTGCCGCCACAAGGGAGCGCTTGGTCCGAGCGCAAGCCAGGATCAACAGGCCGGTCTTGAAGCCGTAATGGGGCTTGCCACAAAGGTCATCGTCGACACAGATGGGGAAGATGCCTCCACTGCATTCGAGTTGATCGCAAAGTTGCGCGCGAATGGCCGGATTATCGCCGATCTGGAATGGACGCGCCTGACGCGATGGCGCGAGCCGATCGCCCAGCTTTTCGACACCCACGGCCGCCATGGGCGTTTTTCCAGTTTTCACTCGCTCGAGATTGCTCACGCCGGCGATAAGCCCACCCCGTCGGCTTATTACGCGGCGGGATGGCTCTCCGCGTTTCACCGGCCTAACGTCTCGTTCGTGAAAGTGGACGGCTATGGCTCTGGACTGCACCGCATTACCTTGCGTTCAAACTCCGAGCGCATCGATTTTGAGAGGACCGGCGCCGATTGTATGACCCTGCGCACCACAAGCGGGCGCGAGCGGAAATACAGCTACAACGAACCGAGCCTTTACACGCTCATGAATGAAGAGCTATCAGTGCTCGGCCAGGATGCGGCCTTCGACTCTGCTTTTGCGCGAGCTCAGGAGCTGCTGAGTGGACGATAACAGTCCCAAGCTGCGAATTCACAAAACGGCCCGGGAGGCGGCGGACGCGTGTGCCGCATACGTACTCGATGCTTTGAAAGATACTTTGGAATCCCAACCGCTAGCCGCGATTGCGATTTCAGGCGGCAGCACGCCCCGCCTGCTGTTTGAGTGCATGGCAAAGGCCGATATGAACTGGTCGAAGGTTCACTTCTTCTGGGTGGACGAGCGATGTGTTCCCCCTACCGACGACAGGAGCAACTTCAAACTGGCGAACGACGCCCTGCTCGCGCCGGCGCGTGTTCCGAAAGCGAACGTCCACCGCATTCAGGGTGAATTAACGCCTGACCGGCAGGCGATGCCCTACATCGAAGAGATCACGCGTTTTTTTGCCCTGAAACCCGGCGAATTACCGGTATTCGATGTTCTCCACCGAGGTTTGGGGCAGGATGCTCACACGGCGAGTTTGTTTCCGGGCGAACCCTTGATCGCGAACCGGACCGATATCGCCGCGCATGTCTGGGTCGAAAAGCTCAAGATGCATCGGGTGACATTGCTGCCCGGCGTTTTGGATGCGGCCAAGCAGACGGTCCTGCAGGTTTCTGGAGAAGAAAAGAAGGAAGCTGTTCGCAACGTCCTCACCGGCGCCGAAGATCTCATGAAGTATCCCTGTCAGATCGCGAGCCGAAATTCCAAGGCGATCTGGTTTTTGGACGAAGCGGCCTCCTCACGTCTGTAGTGCGTTCTACGGTCGGCTTCTTTCTGCTGCTCTGCTTCGGTTGTGCGCGGCCGCAGGCATCTCGCGCGCCGGCCCGGGCGCCCGACCCGCCTTACAACCGCCTGCTGTTCGCAGGAGACGTGATGCTCTCGCGAGGAGTCCGTCGCGAGATCCTCGCCGCGCATGATCCCGCCCTTCCGTTTCGCAAGATTGCGCCGCTCACCTCCGCCGCTGATATCTCGTTCATCAATTTGGAGTCGCCGTTTTCCGATCGGGGCTCTTATCGCGAAGGTGGTCTCATCTTTCATGCCGCTCCCGAGATGATTGCCGGACTGACGGCTGCGGGTCTTTCGATTGCCTCGACGGCCAACAATCATTCGCGGGACTGCGGCTCGCACGGCGTCGACTTCACCGTCGCCTGGCTCCGCTCCCACGGCATCGCCCCCCTCGGTACCAGCGAATCCGAGGCGCTGACGCATCGGGGCATTGTTCTCGAACGAAAAGGAATCCGGTTTGGCTTTCTCGGCTACACCTTCGATCAGCAAAACGGAAACTGGCGTGACATCGATACGCGCATTGCGCTCACGGATCCCGCCACGCTCTGTCGAGACATAGCATCGCTTCGCCAGCGCGCCGACGTGGTCATCGTCTCCATGCACAACGGAATCGAATATGCCCCCAGGCCCAATCAGGCGCAGATTCAATTTGCCCACGCAGCTATCGACGCGGGAGCTACGCTGGTCATCGGTCATCATCCGCATGTGATCCAGCCTGAGGAGCAGTATCGCGGCGGACTGATCTTCTATTCGCTGGGCAACTTTGTGTTCGATCAATACCAGCGCGAAGCTACGCAGCACGGCGCAATTGTTGAGCTTTCTTTCTGGGGAACGAAAATCCTTGCCGCTCGCGTCATCCCGGTGAAAATCACGTCCACCGGGCCGGAGCTTCAATAGACATCACCCGCCTGTGGGCCGCTCAATGTGGCCCCCGAATTTGGAACGCATGGCCGATAGCACTTTCTCGGCGAACGTGTGTTCTCTTCGTGACCGGAACCGCGTAAACAACGCTGAGGCGAGGACCTCCACCGGAACGGCCTGTTCAATCGCTGCTTCGATCGTCCAGCGGCCTTCTCCGGAATCTTGCACGAACCCAGTGAAATTGGATAGTGTCGGATTCTCCGCCAGCGCCATCGCTGTCAAATCCAGTAGCCACGATCCAATGACGCTGCCTCGACGCCACAGCTCCGCGATATCTGCCACGTTCAGCTTGAAACGCTCGTTCTCCGGCAGGTCGGGCGAATCTTTGTGCACCAGCAGATCAAATCCCTCTCCGTACGCCTGCATAACACCATATTCGATTCCGTTGTGCACCATCTTCACAAAATGACCCGAGCCGGGCGGGCCCGTCCGCAAGTATCCCTGCTCCGCGGTTCCGCCGATTTTCTCACGCCCCGGGGTTCGCTCGATGTTGCCGATTCCCGGAGCAAGCGTCTTGAAAATCGGCTCCAGCTGGCTGAAGGCATCCTCGTCGGCACCGATCATCAGGCAATATCCGCGCTCCACCCCCCAGACGCCACCGCTTGTTCCTGCGTCCATATAGCGAATGCCCTTCTTCTTAAGTTCGGCGGCGCGGCGGATGTCGTCCTTATAAAAGCTGTTCCCGCCGTCGATGATCGTGTCGCCTGCCTGCATTGCGTTCGCGAGGGTCTGCACCGTGCTTTCGGTGGCGTTGCCTGCCGGTACCATCACCCACACCGCCCGTGGCTTCGAAAGCTTCTTTACCAGGTCATCTAGTGAAGTCGCGCCCTCTGCACCCTCGCTAACAAGTTTTTTGACATTCTCCGCGTTCAGGTCGAAAACAGCGCACTTGTGACCGCCATTCTGCAATCGCCGCACCATGTTCGCGCCCATACGCCCCAGACCGACCAGGCCAAGTTGCATAGCTCTCCTCTCGATACGTTAAAATTCAGCGACAGTTGACAGCTTAACGGATATGAGATTCAGTCGTGAGTGGCAAGTTTCAAAGAGCGCGCGTGGAGCGGCGCTAATCCCGCTCGCGTTGCTGTTGTTCGCCTGTAACCGTCATCACAAGACCACCATCGCGGTTATACCCAAGGCGAGTGCCGATATTTTCTGGCAGAGCGTGCACGCTGGAGCGGTGAAGGGCGCCCGCGAGAACGATGTCAATATCGTTTGGGATGGTCCACCCAATGAGACGGATATCGCGGGCGAGATGCAGATTATGGAAACCATGATCAACCGCCAGGTGGACGCCATCGCTCTGGCCCCTTCCGACCGGTCAGCGCTCAAGATTGTTGTCGACCGTGCGGCCGCCGCGCACATTCCTGTCGTTATTTACGACTCGGGAATCGACACCAATAACTATGTGACATTTGTCGCCACCGATAACTATGCAGGCGGGGAATTAGGCGCCGATAGGATCGGCAAAATTCTCGATGGAAAGGGGAAGATTGTAATGATCAAGACCACTCCTGGGGGCGCGTCCACCATGGCTCGAGAAGACGGCTTCCGGCACGAATTGCACGCCAAGTTTCCCGAAATCCAAATTCTCGATGAGCGCTTTGGAATGGCCAGTATTGCTCAGTCCCTCAACGTAGCCGAAAATATGCTCACCGCCCACCCAGACCTGAGCGGCATCTTCTGCTCGAATGAATCCGGCACGGAAGGCGCGGCCCAGGCATTGAAGGCGCGAGGCGGCAAGGTCAAGCTGGTCGGTTTCGATTCAAGTCCGCTGCTCATTGACGAATTGAAAGCCGGCATCATCGACTCGCTCGTGATACAAGATCCTTTCCGCATGGGAGAGACCGCCGTCAACCAGGCGAGCAAAGCCGTCCGCCACCAAAAGACCACTAAGGAAATGTTCTTGCCGCCTCGCCTCGTTAGCCTCGCCAACCTGAACGATCCGGATGTCCAGGCTCAGTTGTACCCCGACCTGTCAAAATATCTGGGCCCGTCTGGATCTTAGTGCCGATAGTAAGCCGCAATCGAATCGCCAGGCTGCGGCGTGACGGCCGCGTTGACGAAGGTGATCGTTGCACCGCTGAGGGTGTAATCGGTGTTCTGTCGAAGCAGTGTTCCGTTCTTGTAGAGCTTGAGACCCAGTGCAGGATTAGGCGCGACCGCAAGGGTGAACGCGAGATTGCTCCCGTCGATCGTTCCCGCCGGCAGCTCATTGTCCGCGAAAGTCGCTGTCGGTCCGGTCCCCGCTATTCGGTAGAAGGCCTGTAGAATGTCGCCCGATTGTGGAATGCCGCCGGCGCCGAATGTGATTGTGTTGCCGGATAGCGTGTAATCTATACCGCTCGCCTGGATCACGCCATTTCGGAACAGCATCAGAACTCCAGCCGATAGTGGCGCTTGCGCCAGCGTGAATGCGGGATTTGTCCCGTTCATGATGCCTGCTGGACTTTCCGCATCTACAAAAACAGCATTCGCGCCGCCCGTGCTCAGGCTGTTGACGAGGTTGGTCAACGTAGTCACGGAATTCCCCAGGTTGTTGACCGTTGAATTAACGCTGGTGAGATTTGACGAGAGGGTTGTCAGCGAGCTGGTGATCGCATTCAGATACGAAGTCAGTCCGATCACTTGGCTGATGGGGACGCTTCCTTGCCCCGTAGTGCCGGTTCCCGTGCCGGTGCCGCTGCCCGTCTGGCGCACCTGGCTCAACGTAACGGAAGTTGCGCTGGATGGAACCTGCCAAGTTTCGGTCCAACTGATCAGGCCATCGTTGCTGTTATAAACAGCCAAATAGTAGGCGGCTGGAACGGCACTCGTGGAGGGCGTCAGAAGCACCGAAAGCGCGCCGTTGTAAATCTTGATCGAAGTGCTGTAGGGCGTAGGATTAGCCCCCGTCGGACTTGAGGAACCAGTCCATGTGATCACGACTGTGCCGTTGAATGGCGTGCCGTTCGGGTTGTAGACGGTATCCTGAATTTGAGTCAGGGTCGATTGCGCAAACGCGCAACTAGCAAAAAGTGTTGAACAAAGTATCGATATAGATAGCAGCCGGCGGAGTTTCGTCATGTCGCGTCACCTCGAAAACGGTCTTTAAAGGCGACTTAAGTCAAACATGCAGCTTTCGTCGGGCTTCGAAAAGTCGCTCCCCTCCGGCCTGTTGGATCCGTCATACAATCCTGAGGCGCTTAGACTTAGAAGAATTTTCCAAAAAAGTGCGAATGTTGTGACCGCGAACGGAAACCTCTCCGAACTCGCTGTTATAGCCGCAGCCCGTCGCTTTTGTCAATCCGCTCCGCTCCCACGTAGGGTTGCAGCGCCTTGGGCACCAGCACTGTCCCATCGGCTTGCTGATAGTTCTCGACGATGGCGACCCAAGTTCGTCCCACGGCGAGTCCGCTTCCGTTGAGCGTATGAACAAACTCCGCCTTGTTTTTCCCGTCCTTGAAACGAATCTGGGCACGCCGTGCCTGAAAAGCTTCGAAGTTAGAGCACGACGAGATTTCTTTATACGCATTTTGGCCCGGCAGCCAAACCTCTATGTCGAATGTTTTGGCTGAACCGAAGCCCGTGTCTCCCGTACACAGGACAACTCGCCGGTAGGGAAGTTCCAGCTTCTCCAAAATGCTTTCCGCGTCGCGCGTGAGCTTCTCGTGTTCTTCGTAGCTCTGTTCCGGCCGGGCGAACTTTACCAGCTCCACCTTTTGGAATTGATGCTGCCGGATAATCCCCCGCACATCGCGGCCATGCGATCCCGCTTCGCTTCGAAAGCATGGCGTGTATGCGCAAAGCGAAACGGGTAAGCTTTCGGCATCCAGAGTCTCGTCGCGAAAGAGATTCGTTACCGGTACTTCGGCGGTCGGAACCAGCCACAAATCGTGTCCTTCGCAGTGAAACAGATCGTCTGCAAACTTCGGTAAATTTCCCGTGCCGAACAGGCTCGCCGAGTTCACGAGGAACGGTGGCAGCACTTCCCGATATCCATGTTGCTTCGTGTGCGCGTCTAGCATGAAGTGAACCAAGGCGCGTTCCAGACGCGCGCCCATGCCGCAGTACACGGCGAATCGTGCGCCCGCCACCTTCGCTGCGCGCTCCAGGTCGAGAATGCCCAGTTCCGGGCCCAGGTCCCAGTGTGCTTTGGGTTCAAATCCGAAATCCCGCGGCGCGCCCCAACGGCGAACTTCGACATTGCTCTGCTCATCTCTCCCCGCTGGCACGCTTTCATGTGTGAGGTTTGGAATCCGGGCCAGAAAGTCGCGAAACTCGCCATCAAGCCGCGTGGCCTGCTCATCCAGTGCCGTTATGCGCTCCCCCATGGTGCGCACGTGTTGCTGCTTTTCGGTCGTGTCGGTGCCTTGCTTCCGTAGCTTGCCGATTTCGGCCGTGGCCTGGTTTCGTTCTGCTTTCAGCTGTTCGACTTCCGTTAAGCACTGACGGCGCCGCGCATCCAGCACCTGAAATGCGCCAACGTCTAAGGTGTAGCCGCGCAGTGCCAAACGATCGCGAATCTGTTCGAGGTTATTTCGGAAGAAATTGAGATCGTACATTCGCTGAAGATAGCGTAAGCGAGGAGCGAGGAGCCTGCGAAGCCGATTTACTCGCGGCTAGGAACGCTGTTCGATGGGCGTCCATCGCTGTCCATCCGGAGCGCCTGTGTATTCGGCCCTGGGCCGGATCAAGCGATTGTGCCGGTATTGCTCCAGGATGTGCGCCGTCCACCCGGACATCCGGCTAATCGCGAAAATCGGTGTGAACAGATCGATGGGCACCCCCAGAGAGTAGTAGGTAGAGGCTGAATAGAAGTCAACATTCGCATTCAGCTTCTTTAAATCGCCGACTGTCTGCTCCACACGTGTAGACTTCTCGAACAACTCCGCATGGCCGGTTCGCTTTCCGAGTTCTTCGCTCATTTTCTTCAGGTGAATCGCTCGCGGATCAAGCACGTGATACACCCGGTGGCCGAATCCCGGTATCTTCACTTTGTGATCCAGGTCGGCCTTGACCTTGCCAACCGCGTCCTCCGGGGATTTTGTCGCAAGTAGGAATTGGATTACGGCCTCATTTGCGCCGCCGTGAAGCGGGCCTTTCAGCGCCCCGATCGCGGACGTGACGGCCGAATAGATATCCGATAACGTGGCTGCGGTCACTCGCGCCGCGAAGGTGGACGCATTCAACTCGTGATCGGCGTGCAGAATGAGGGCGACGTCGAATACCCGCTCCATCAATTCGTCCGGCCTCTTGCCTGTCAGAGTGTAAAGAAAATTGGCGGCGTATCCAAGCTTTGGATCTCCCGCCACGGTCTGCAGGCCATTGCGGAGGCGGTCAAAACTGGTGACAATCGTGGCAACCCGCGACATCAGCTTCACGGCCTTTCTTACATTCGCCTCGTCGGAATTGTCGCGAGCCAGCGGATCGTAAAGGCTGAGCATCGAAACGGCGGTCCTCAGGACATCCATTGCTTGCGCGCCTTTAGGAACTCCCTTCAGAAATGCCGTGACCTCGTTGGGGAGGTCGCGTTCCGCCGTGAGAGACGACTTCAGCTCCCGTAATTCGCCCTGGTTGGGCAGCTTTCCGTTCCAGAGAAGATAAATTACCTCTTCGAATGTCGCGTGGTCCGCCAGCGTGTGAATGTTGTAACCGAAGTAGCTCAGCACGCCGCGATCGCCGTCAATAAAGCAGATATTGGACGACGTGGCTACGATGCCCTCCAGACCTGCGCCTACACTCGCCATGAAATATGGTCTCTCCCGCTTTGATTCTATATAATCGGCGCAATCTCTCTCGAGCGAAGGAGCTATTTTTAGGTTTTTTGCGGCAGGCACTGCAACGAATTTGAAGAGGAGCAACGGCGCTGGCTGGCGACATACTTTCCACGCACTCACCCAGCGAAAGCGCTGCCGCGAAGCCTACTCGTATCGCAAGGTCACCAGGGGATCTACTTTCGCTGCCCGCCGCGCCGGCAGATAAGTCGCCAGCAAAGGCCACCAGCACCAGTGGCAACGATACCCATGCCAGGATCCACGGATCGGTCGCTTTCACGTCATACAGCAAGCTGCTCAAGATTCGTGTTAAAAGCAATGCTGCCGCCAGCCCGGTGGCCACTCCGGCGCCCGTCAACAGCATGCCCTGCCGCATAACGAGGGCCAGCACATCCCGGTTATGCGCTCGCAGCGCCATACGTAAGCCGAACTCCTGTGTACGCTGTGCGATCGACTGTGAAAGGACGCCGTACAAACCCACGCTTGCCAGCAAAACGGCGAGTCCGGCGAACGCGCCCAGAACAACTGCGCGAAAACGCGGATACGCGAGAACGCGGGAAAGTCGCTCATCCATGGTTTGCACCTCACCGGCGGGCACGCTGCTGTCCAGAGCGGCAATCTGTTTCTGAATAGCGGCGCCCAGTTCCACGCCGTCTTTTACAGCCCGCGGGACAAGCGATCCGGTAAACGGCGCATCTTGAGCGACCGGCCGGAACACCAACGGGATTTCTTCCCAGGTCATTTCATGGAAGAAGTTCGGGTCCTTTTCGCCCAATCTGGCTGCTGGGAGTGATCAACATCCACATCGATACTGCATCCGGATAGAATGCTGAAGATCGCGCTCGTGGCGCCAATCCCGAGCGCGAGTGTCACGATCACGACGGCAGTAAAGCCCGGCCTTCGCGCAAACGCGCGAACCGCGTAGTTGATATCGTGTTTCCCCAGGTCGAACCAGGTCCACACTCGCGCAGGCATCCTCACAGCGAGTAGCGCGACCACCCTCAGCCCGGTTGCTCAGCGCTTCGCTTCTGCGAACCTATTGAATCATTACCGCTACTTTGGTCCCTTCCGTTTTCAGCCGTGCCATCTCCGCTCGAATCGCCTTCGGTACATCAAACTGGAACGACTTCCCGCTGGCGCCCGAGTTGAATTCGCATACCACATGCAGCCCGTTCACGTTCAGGACTTGCAGGTAACTGCGCGTCGCCATAGGCTCGACCGCCTCTCTGCCGGCCAGAATGTAAACCGTTTTCCCATTTCCGGAAATGGTAAGAATTTGCGGCCACGATGTGGACGTCGGAGTTGATAACGTATATTCGCCCGCCTTCAAGACTGTGCTGCCCCATTGGGTTTCGAACGGCAGGTTAAAGGTTCCTCGATATGCCTCTGCGTTCAAGGCGCTGACGCTCAGGACCATCGCCGCCAGAACGGCGCCGATTAGAGGTCGGTTGATCAAAGCCACAGGTGATCTCCTTTTCAACTCATCCGATTTGCCGGATTTGTTGCGCATTAAGACGAATGAAAAGGAGATACGGCGCCTCACCCGTCGATAACGAGATTCTTAAAGCGTAAATGGCTTCTATCAGGAGGCTTGGGCGGCGCCGTTAGATCGCGAGAGACCGGGGCGATTATGCGTCCGCAACTGCTGATTCGGCCGGTGGCTTGAAAACTGCCGTCGTAAGCAGTCCACTATCTCACCTGCCCCTCAACTTCCCGCAGCCAGTCCGGCCGCTTCAGCACTTCCCGCGGCTTGCTGCCGTCCGGCGGGCCGATGATGCCGTCGCGCTGCATCATGTCCAGAATCCGCGCCGCGCGACCATAGCCGAGCCGTAGCCGCCTCTGCAGTGTAGAGGTGGAGGCCTTGCCCATTTCGAGTACCACTCGCACGGCATCTTCATACATGGGATCCTGCTCGCCGTCGAAAGCCTCGGCTTCTTCGTCGTCTTCTTCCGAAGGCGGCGTTAGCAGGAAGCTCTCGTCATATTCGGGCTCGGCCTGCTCCTTCCAGAACTCCACCACCCGCATGGTTTCGTTTTCCGTCACGAACGCGCCGTGTACGCGCGTCAGACGCGACGAACCAGGAGGCAGGAAAAGCATGTCGCCCTTTCCCAGAAGATGCTCGGCGCCCATCGAATCGAGCACTGTTCGCGAATCCACCCGCGTCGCCACGCGGAAGCTGATGCGGGAAGGAAAATTCGCTTTGATCAATCCGGTGATCACGTCCACGCTCGGGCGTTGCGTCGCCAGCACCAGGTGCATTCCTACCGCACGCGCCATCTGTGCCAGACGCGTGATGCACTCCTCAACGTTGGCTCGCTCCAGCATCATCAAATCTGCGAGCTCATCGATAAGGATCAGAACGTATGGCAGCGGCTTCAAATTTTCATCTTCCCCCGGATCATCGAACAAGCCCCGCGGCTCCTGCCGGAATTGCGCGATTTTACGGTTATATTGGTCGATATTGCGCACGCCTTGTGCCGCCAGCAGCTTCAACCGGCGCTCCATTTCAAGCACCGCGTTTCGCAGCGCGTTTGTCGCCTTCTTCGGCTCGGTGATCACCGGGGTCAGCAGGTGTGGAATGCCCTCGTAGATTCCAAGCTCCACGCGCTTCGGATCCACCATGATCATGCGCACCTCATCCGGCGTCGCCTTATAGAGGAACGACATAATCATTGCGTTCAGCATCACGCTCTTACCCGAGCCCGTCGATCCAGCGATCAGAAGGTGTGGCATCGTTTCGAGCGACGCTACTTTGATGCGGCCGTTGATGTCTTTGCCGAGCGCGATGGTCATCTTCGACGGTGAGTCGTGGAAACCATCCGATTCCAAAATGGCCCGCAGGCTGATCACTTCCCGTTTTGTGTTGGGCACCTCAATGCCGACTGTAGGCTTGCCTGGCAGGCGCTCGATCAGAATCGATTCGGCTTGCAAGCCAAGGCACAAGTCTTCAGTGAGTGTCGTGATGCGGCTGTACTTCACGCCCGCCTCTGGTTTGTATTCGAACGTCGTTACCACGGGGCCCGGATTGATCTGCACTACCGAGCCGCGCACGTTGAATTCTTCAAGCTTTGACTTGATCCGGCTGGCGACTTCCTTGAGTTCCTGGCTGTCGTACCCGCTCCCGGCAGGCACTTCATTCAGCAGCGCCGTTGAGGGCAGCCGGTACGCTCTCTTGCGCTTCACAGGAGCCGGAACAGTCTTAAACGGCTCTTCGAAAGTCGGCCCGGTCTCCTCTTGCGCTTTTTCAGTTGGTTCCGTCCGCACGATCGGCTGATGCTCTAGCGTCCGAATGGGAATTTCATGCGCTTCTTCTTCCTTTGTGTTTGGAGTTTCAGGAGCGAGATCGAAAGGTGGAACTTCGCTGTCTGCTTCCGGGGTCGCGGGTGCGGGTTTCTGCTTGCGTCTTACCAGAGCTGCTTCCGGGCTCGGCTGGCGTCGCGCGGCTCGTTCCGCTGCTCTCGCTTTTGCTTTTTCGATGGCGCGTTGGCGCCGCGCTTCTCGTGAAGTCCGCCATTTTGCGATCATCGATCTGCACTTCGCGATGGGCCCGCTCAGCCACCGGCGGAGAGTCGAAACCTCAAAGGTGGAAGCGAAATAGAGCGCGATGATTCCGGCCGCCACGGTAATGATCGCCGCGCCGGCGACATCAAAGCGCGCCAGAAGGAAATCGGCAATCACCATTCCGACAATGCCGCTCGGACGGATTGCTCCGCCGATGAGCCACGGCCGGGGAATCAGGCCGCACGCCGTCGAAACGCAGAACCAAAGAGCCAGGCTACCGATCACGCGGAACCAGGGGCTCTCGATCGGCGACGACCGCACCCATTTCCAGCCGAGCGCCCAGATATGCACGGGCAACAGGAAAACGCTCACGCCAAAAATCTGCAGCAGCAGATCGGCCCATTTCGCTCCCGAGAGGCCCAGCAAATTGTGGGTGTGCGTCGCCCCGGTGGCCGTGTCCCAGGAAGGATCGGCAGGCGAATAGGAAAGCAGGCTCAGCGATATGGCAAGGCCGAGCAAAAGCAATAGAAGACCCACGGCTTCATTGAGCCGGGTATGGCGAGACGGTGAGAGTAGCGTCATCCGCCGTGGCGGAAGAAAACTGCCAGAGCGATCACTATTATGCCAAAGATTACGCGGTACCACACGAAGAACGCGAGGCTATTTCGGCGCAGATACTTTAGGAAGAATCCGATGACAAGGATCCCAACTACGGCGCTCACCAGAATCCCCACTGGATAGGCGGCGCGCATGTCCGCCGGTATTCCAGTCTTTCTCAGTTCCAAGGCATCAGACGCCCCAGCGCCAGCGATAATCGGCGTTGAGAGCAGGAACGAAAATCGCGCGGCAGCTTCGCGATCCAAGTGACGCAGCCGCGCTGCCGTAATGGTAATGCCGCTCCGCGAAACGCCTGGGATCACAGCAAACGCTTGCCCAATTCCAATGAGAATGGCATCGAACCAATTCGTCTGATCCAGGCCGTTCTTCTCCTGGCCAAGCCGGTCGGCTACGCCCAGCAGCAGGCCAACAACAATCATCATGGCGCCGATGACGTAAAGGTTCCTCCACGGTCCCTCGGCGTATTCCTTTAAGACCTTGCCCGCGATGGCAGCGGGAATCGTGGCAATGACGAGCAGCCAAAGCAATGAACGGCTGTTCTCATCGGGATGTGAACCTCTGTAAGAAAATCCCAATCCGTTCGCGATGACTTGCACCCAATCCCCGAAGAAATAGATGATAACGGCAGCCAATGTGCCTGCGTGCAGCGCGACATCGAAATCGAGACCCCGATCAGTCCAACCGAAAATCCTCGGAATCACTACAAGATGAGCGGTGCTGCTGATCGGTAAAAACTCGGTTAACCCCTGAACAATCGCGAGAACGATCGCTTGGTAAAGCGGCATAATGAGTGCTAGATGAATCTTCCCTTCGGCTCAAGGCCGTTGCTACCGTAGTGTACCTGCCCGCTCATTCCACTCATGGAGACTAGCCACGACGCTGTCCTTGTCGTTTCGTTCGGCGGCCCGGAGAAACCGGACGAGGTTCTGCCGTTCCTGCAGAATGTCACGCGAGGCCGAAACGTCTCCCGGGAACGGCTGCTCGAGGTGGCCCAACATTACTACCGGTTCGGCGGAAAGAGCCCGATCAACGACCAGTGCCGGGCCTTGGTAGCCGCATTACGGAACGAACTCACCGAGTACGGAGCAGACCTCCCGGTTTATTGGGGGAACCGGAACTGGCATCCCTTGCTTGCCGATACACTGCGGCAGATGCGGTCGGACGGGATTCAGCGCGCGCTGGCGTTCGTGACTTCCGCCTACAGTTCCTACTCAAGCTGCCGGCAGTACCGCGAGAACATCGCCGCCGCCCAGGCCGAGGTCGGGCCGAACGCCCCGGCTGTCGATAAACTCCGGGTCTTCTATAACCATCCGGGGTTCATCGAGGCATCGGCTGACCGGGTCCGGGAAGCACTGGGGCTGCTATTACGGAACGAACCCAATCCGGACAAGGGCTGGCTTCGTTTGGTAATTTCGGCCCACAGTATCCCGTGCTTGATGGCCGAAACCAGCGATTACGAGCGACAACTTCGGGAGACATCGCGCTTAGTTGCTGAAGGGGTAGGGTTTAGCGATTGGGACCTGGCTTTTCAGAGCCGCAGCGGGCCGGCTGGCCAACCTTGGCTGGGCCCGGACATCCTTGACCACCTACGTAAGCTGCATAACGATGGCGTAAAGAACGTGTTGGTCGCGCCGCTTGGCTTCGTTTCGGATCACATGGAAGTGGTTTACGATCTCGATACAGAAGCCCGGGAAGTGGCGGGCCAGTTAGGAATGAGATTCGTACGCGCGGGCACGGTTGGCACTCATCCGGCATTCGTGCGGATGATCCGCCAGTTGATCGCCGAGCGCATTTTGCGAAACGAACCCAAACTGGCGGTGGGTTCGTTTGGCCCTAATCACGACGCCTGCGCGGAGGATTGTTGCCCGGCTCCGCAGCGAGCCGGTAGACCTCCCGTTTTGGAAGTTTCATCCGCTTTGCGACAGCCTTGATGGCGTCCATACGCGGGAGCCCTTCTTGGGTTTGCAAGCGGGCGACTTCCTGCAAAGGATCGACGACTTGGGCGGGTTGTTCCGAGCGTCCGATCACGAGCGTAATTTCGCCGCGGATCGAGCCACGGGTTTCGAGCTCCTGGCGAATGGCGGCCGCGGAACCGCGAAGGAATTCCTCGTGGATTTTGGTGATTTCCCGTGCCAGAGCGATGGGCCGGTCACCGAAGAGGTCGGACATATCGTTCAAGGTTTCAAGGACGCGGTGAGGGCTCTCGTAGGCGACGATCGCAGCCGATTCCTGCCTCATGGCAGCGAGAGCATTGCGCCGCGCGCCGGATTTGGCGGGAAGGAATCCGACAAAGCGAAAGCCGCCGGCGGCGAGGCCGGATGCGGCGAGCGCTGCCAAAACGGCGGAAGGTCCCGGCAACGGAACGACCGGAAACCCGTGTTCAATGGCGGCGCTCACGACGCGGTATCCGGGGTCGGAGACCAGGGGCGTGCCGGCGTCGCTCACCAGAGCCACGGACTGGCCGCGCTTCAAAGCTTGAATCAACTCGACCGTGCGGGCGGATTCGTTGTGCTCGTGATAACTGAGGAGCGGCTTGCGAATTTGATAGTGCTCAAGCAGTTTTTGTGTCTGCCGGGTATCTTCGCATGCGATAATTTCGACTTCCTCGCGCAAGATACGCAAAGCCCGAAGAGTAATGTCTTCTAAGTTCCCGATGGGCGTGGAAACCAAGAATAGCGTTGACAAATAAGCAGTGTACCGATTGAACTTGTAATTTAAAAGATGAGGCTGGAGATGCAGAAGCCGGCTGAGGAACGGGCCCTGGACGAGGCGCCGCTATATATCCGGTGGAATCCGGATCGCTCGGGATATGCGATCGAGCTACGGCTGGATCTCGTGCAGAAGATTCTGGGCGAGCTCACAAAGGCCGAGAAAGCCAACCTGGAGGTAGGGGGCGTACTGGTCGGATCGCTGCCCACTGACTTTGCGCCGATTCTTCGAATCGACGATGTGGAGATGGTTCCGCGCAGTCCGGACGATTCTCCGATCTACATGCTGGGTCCGCACCAGCATGAGCGATTTTCCGAAGCTCGACGGAAAGCGCGAGCGGCTGGGAGAACGGCCGTTGGCTTTTTCAGAAGTCATTTGCGTCCCGGTTCTCTGAGGCCATCGCTGGCGGATCGAAGTCTGCTTTCCGCGGAGTTCAAGCAGGCGGTGTACGCGATTCTGCTGATTGAAGGATCAGGCGGGCACGCGGCGGCGTTCTTCGTGGCAACCAAGGGGCGATTTCCGGAAGAACCAGCGGTGCGCGAGTTTCGTTTCGATCAGGCGGAGTTCAATGCCCTGCCGGAGATTCCGGCTGAGCGCCTGCCGGTGGAAGCGGAAAGCGCCCCGAAGCAGCCGTCGAAACTGGGATTTTATGCTACGATCCTGGCGCTGCTGCTGATCGGAGCCGGTGCGTGCGCGCTGTTGTGGTCTCTCGGAGGGCGATCCGAGCTGCCGTCCTGGTTCGGGGCATCCAGCCAGGTGCAGCTCGGGGTGTCGAGGCGCAATAACGTTCTTCGAATCTCGTGGAACCATGCGGCCGACGAGTTTGCGCATGCGTCGGAGGCGATGCTGATCATACGCGACGGCGCGAGCAGCCGGGAAATCCGGCTGGGCCTGGATGAACTCCGGCTGGGAGCGGTGGATTATGTGAGGGCGAGCCCTCACGTACGGGTAACGATGACAGTGAACGCGCCCGGTTCAACGCCGCGCTCTGAATCGGTCGACTGGACGCCGGGCAGCTCAGCGCCGTAGGAGAACACAGAAGTCGCCGCCCTTCGCATCCAAGATGACCGTGCTGGCGGGAGGAACCTGTCCTTGCGCCACCAGAGCGGCCACGGGCTGGATGAAATTGCGTTGAACGGTGCGTTTGAGCTCGCGCGCGCCAAACTCGACGCTGGTACCGGCATCGAGCAACAACTTCCGTCCTCCGGGTGTGCATTGAAGGCGGAAAGCGCGCAGCCCGAGGCGCTGCTGGATAAGGCGCGCAAAATTCGCGAGGATCTGATCGAGGATGACCTCGCAGGCGTCGCGGGCCAAAGGCTTGTAGGTGATCACCGAATCGATGCGATTCACGAACTCGGGAGAGAATTTGTGGCGCACGGCGGACATTCCGATGCTCTGAAGCTTGGCCGGGTCGCCGCAGGCGGCCGGAGGCAACATGGCCTCGAAGCCAAAATCGGGTTTGTTGGCGCGCTGAATGGCTTTCGCGCCCAGGTTGCTGGTGAGAAAGATAAGGGTACGCTCGAAATTGACAGTGGTATTGTCTCCGAGCCGGAGGGTGGCTTTGTCCAGAATGCCGAGGAGCAAGCGCGTCATGGACGGAGCGGCTTTTTCGATCTCGTCGAACAGGACAAGGGAGAGGTCGCAGCCTTCGGAGGCAACGCTATTCAGCTTGGCCTGCGTGAGCATCGGCTGGGTCTCGCGGTGGCCGAGATATCCGGGAGGCGCGCCAATGAGCTTAGCCACCTCATGTTCCATCTGAAACTCGCCGCAATCCACTTTGAGCAAGTTCTTGCTGCTGCCGTGCAGCACTTCGGCCAAAGCTTCTACCGTCCTGGTTTTGCCGGTACCCGTGGGACCGAGCAACAGGACCACACCAATGGGCCGCCCTTCCGGCGCGAGACCCGCCTGATGCATTTGGATGTAAGGAACAATCGTGTCGATGGCTTCCGGCTGGCCCACCAGCAAATCGCGAAGCTGGGCAGCGAGTCCATCGGGGTCTTCGGGCAGGATGGGGCGTTTTGCTCGCCCCGAAAGAGTTTGAGATCGCATCGGCGCCTTTCGCCCATCGACTGTATCGATGCGGACGGCGAACCTGAACAGGGGCGAGCGTTTGAGCCGGGGCGGGACGAGAGCAGAACGTATTTAGATTGCGAGAGATAGGCCCTCAAAGGTGTCTTGGGAAAATATTTGTGGCGTGTGTGACTGATCCGACTTAGGGCGCAAAATAGCCCGAGATACTATGATTGCGCGGGCAATCAGGTGAGCTTGAATGGAGACACATTCAGTTTCGACGCGGAGGACCGGCTGGTGCAGGTGGCGCTGAATCCGGTGGGCCGGGGCGGGACGGAGACGTATTTCTATGACGGCGCGGGGCAGCGGGTGGAGAGGCGCCCGTTGCGTTTACAACGTTGCACGGATTACATCATCGCTACGGGCGGAGCGGGTTCGTCGGGGCTGCCGGCGCTTCCCAGGGGCGCGTGAACCATGATCAATGCCAAAAGGGCGAGCACGCCAAGTCCTATCAGATAGGACGGATGCTTGATAACCTGCAGATGCTCGCGCACGCTTGGCGGGGCAAATTGGAGCCCGGCCCATACAAGCCCAAGGATTGCTTCTCCGGCAATCAAGCCGGAAGCGGTTAATACGCCGGAGTTCTCGACACGCGCCTTTTGGGCCGGATTGTAACCGCGGCGGCTTGCGGCCTTGTCGCCTATCCAGCGAATGAGACCGCCGACGAAAATCGCGAACGTGGTTCCGAACGGAAGATACATGCCGATGGCGACCAGCATGGGACTTTTGACCTGCATCATGATGAAGGCGACACCCATTAGGATGCCGACGACGATGAGAGGCCAAGCCATCTCGCCGCCCACGATACCTTGTGCGAGCAACGCCATCAGACCTGCCTGCGGAGCGGGGAGCTGGCGGTCTCCGAAGCCTGTGCCTCCGGCGCGGATGTTGCCCTCATGCAGCAGAACGAGCGGGAAGTACATGACGAGGCTGGCGACAACGACCGCGATCAGCTCGGCGATCTGAATATTGCGCGGCGTACCGCCTAGAATATAGCCGACCTTAAAATCCTGCAGGAGCTCGCCGGCCACCGCGGAAGAAACGCACACCACGGCGGCTACCCCAAGCACCGCAGCCACTCCGCCGATCCCCGAGACACCGAGGCTGACCATCAGCAGAGCAGCGACAATCAGCGTCGACAGAGTCAAGCCGGAAACAGGATTGTTCGATGAGCCGATGAGACCGCAAAGACTTCCGGAGACAGTGGCAAAGAAGAAGCCGAGAATGAGCATGACGATAGCGGCAACCACGCCGCCATTCACCTGGCCGGAGAAGTAGATATAGAGAGCGATCATGACGACAAAAACAGCAGCAATGAGACCGAACACCACCTTCGAACTCATGTAGCGCTCAGTGCGGCCAAGCGCGGCGCTCTGTTCCCTCGTCTGCCGCATATCTCCGATCATGCGCTTCATGCCGGTGGCCAGGCTGGCTCGCATCCGGAACAATGTGTATGCCGCGCCAACGAGCATGCTCCCGACGGAAACGGGCCGGACGATGTAGCGCCAAACGCTATCGGCGAGATCACCCCAGGAAGTATCGGGCGCGCCCGCAGGCAGAAAGGCGCGCAATTGCGGTCCCAGGAAAAAAATCAGCAGCGGAACCATGAGGCCCCAGGCGAGGACGCCGCCCGAGAACTGGAGGGCCGCGAGGCGCGGGCCGATGATGTAGCCGACGCCGAGATAAGCCGGACTCACGCTGGGAGCATCGAAGGTGGAAGTTCCCCCGGTGTTGAGGATGTTGGTGGAGCCCACCCTGCCCAAACGCACGCGGCTCGAACCGAGCTGGCCCACGGAAAGCGAAAACTGCGCGTCCGCGGCGAAAAAGCCGAAGCGTCCGAGCAAGAAAATGATTCCGCCCAAGCCGATATTCCAGAACAGATACTTCGCCGCTTCGGCGCCGCGCTGCCCGGCTTTATGAATTTCCGATGCGGCGAGGGATTCAGGGAATGGGAGCTCCGGGTCCTCAACCATGATGCGGCGGACGAGAGAAATGAAGAGCACTCCCAGGACGCTGCCGACCAGGATGAGAATGGTGGTTTTCCAATAAGCGTCGCTGAAACCGAAAGAGGGCCAGGCGCGGGCGATTAAGAACGCGGGAATGGTGAAGATGGCGCCGGAAGCGACGCCCTCGCCGATCGTCCCGCTGGTGCGCGAAATATTTTCTTCGAGCAACGAGCCCTTCCAGGCCCGTAGTACGGCCATGCTGATGACCGCAGCCGGGTAAGTGGCTGCCACGGTCATTCCGGCCCGCAAGCCTAGATAGGCATTTGCCGCGCCCAGGACTACCGTCATGCACAGCCCCAACAGAATGGCTCGAACGGTGAGCTCCCGCATTTGCACGTGCTCGGGGACAAATGGCTGGAACGTCGTGGTGTGTGTGCTCATGAAACAGGTTTGGTGCTGCTATTGTACGCGGAATGGTCCGGGCTGAGTTTGAGGTGTTTTCGGCGAAGCATAACAGCTTAGACATGCTGAATGCGTGCGCCGGTGAAGCCGCGCAAATAATTCCGGCTGGCGCTACGGGCTAAGAAAGGCCAGGTGAACAGATTGAACTAAAGTTCTATGTCTTCTTGGCGGGCACCAGTACGGCTGATTTTAAAAGCTGTTGTATCGAGAAGATAATCATTCCGGCCATTTGGCAGTGTTTTCGGGAAAAAGTAAAACGTGCAAAACGCTTTCGCGCCATTTGCCGTTAGTTGACGCACTATCTTGCTCTTGGCTTTCCAATTGCACTAACTTGCCACATCGCAGCACATCACTTTTTATTCGCTGCGCATCGAGGTATATCTACATGGCAAGTTCACCGTTCAAGCTAAAGGAAGCACTTAAGGAAAAGGAGCTTCAAAAGGAAAAGGACAAGGAAGATCTCAAGATCGAGAAAGCCGAGAAAGACAAGCACGAAAAGGAAAAACACGAGAAAGAAGGTAAGGACCAGAAAGAAACGAAAGACAAACACGAAAAAGAAAAACACGAGAAAGAGAAGCACGAAAAGGAGCTTCATAAGCCGGAGAAGTTAGAGCACAAGGAACTCAAGGTCGAGAAGATCGAGCAGCAGGAGAAGCTTCCGATTTCCGAAGTATCCCAACCAGTGGAGCAGCAACAGGCGATGATGGCCGCGCCGGCGGCTGCGAGCGCCATGCTGACTCCCATTCATAAGGTCCACAAGGACTTCAAGGAATTCATAAAGGAGTACATCAAAGAATGGAAGGAGCACAAGCCCGAGAAACTGGAGTACGAAGTTTATGTTCCAGTTGGCGGGATTCCCGGGCCTGGGCCTGTTGAGACCGCGGGGGGAGCAACGGAAGCACGTGTCGCCGCGCTCGAAGCGACAGTAGCGCAACTGATGCACTTCATTCCTGAATCGATGCGCCCCGATCTGACGAAAGGCGCGCTGAAGAATGAGGAACCCAGCGAAACGGCCACTGAGCCTCCTGCGGCCCCCGAATCCAAAGACAAAGACAAGAACAAGAGCAAATCCTAAAGGCCCTTACCGGGAGGGCGAGTGACTTAATGCTCGCCTCCCGAGAACGATGTTTTTCACGAGGAGAAATCGATGTTTCTTGTTCTTTGCTCTATGTTCGATCAATCGGCATTGTGGGTGCATGAGCAACTGCGCCGCTCAGCCGTGGCGCCTCTCGATCTGGTCACGACCGAATCGTTGTCGTACGCGCGTTGGAACTACCGGCTGGAATCGTTCGGCGATGGCATCAGAATCAATCTGCCGGACGGCCATGTTATCGATGGCAACCAAATCAAAGGAGTCTTGAATCGAATTGCGACGATTGGCTCGGATCAGGCGAATCGAGCAACGCCGGCGGATCGAGACTACGCTCTTTCGGAATTGAACGCGTTTTACCTGAGCTGGCTTCATAGCCTGCCAGGCGCGGTGATTAACCGCGCAACGCCGCAGGGATTGTGCGGGCGGTGGCGTCATCCCTCCGAATGGGTGTCGCTGGCGCACAAGGCCGGTTTACCGGTTCGAACTTACCGCCAGAGTGAGCAGGATGCACTCGATCAGGCGTATTCAGCGAGCCTGGCGACCGAACCTGGCCAAGGCAAGAAAGCGATTGTTTTCGGCGAGCGCGTGTTCGGAGGCGAGCTTCCACCGCGCATCGCGAGTGCCTCGGTAAAGCTTGCGCAACTGGCAGGCCTCGATCTTATGGGCCTCGATTTCGATGTTGGTCCGAATGGCGATCTTCTGTTCACGAACGCCTCTCCGCTTCCGGATTTGTTCGCGGGCGGGGAGGAGCTGGTTAAAGCGTTTACCCACTTCTGGCGCGCGAAAGGCGGAACTGTATGATCCTGCTGTGTGGAATCGCATCTGAAACTCCTTTGCATCTCGTTCGGGAAGCTTTGGATGAATTGAACGAACCGTACGTACTTTTCCATCAGCGCGACTTTACGCGCGCGACGGTCTGGTTCGAAGTTTCCGACCGGGGGATCGGGGGCGAGCTAGCGATTGGGCGGAACAGATATCGTCTAGAAGACTTTAAATCGGTTTATGTGCGACTGATGGATGATCGCGCGCTTCCGGAGCTGGACGGCGAAGCGCCCGATTCGCCTCTGCGCCGGCGCTGCCGGGCTTTTCATGACGCTCTGACGAGATGGATGGAGATCGCGCCAGCGCGGGTGGTGAATCGCGCGGCTCCTCAAGCCACTAATTTCTCCAAGCCGTACCAGGCTCAATTAATTCGGGAGCAGGGCTTTCTGATACCGGAAACCCTGATCAGCAGCGACCCTGACGAGGTGAAAGAATTTCACCGCCGGCATGGCGAGGTCATCTACAAATCCATCAGCAGTATTCGCTCCATCGTTCACACGCTGCAAGAAGCGGATTACGACCGTCTGGACCGTCTTCGCTGGTGTCCCGCTCAGTTTCAAGCCTTTGTGCCAGGAACCAACCTTCGCGTGCATACGATTGGCGACCGCGTTTTCCCGGTGGCCATCCGTTCGGAAGCGACTGACTATCGCTACGCGGCTCGGGAGACCGGGGTGGCCGCTGAACTTTGTGAAGCCGAGCTATCGGAGGATCTGGCCGAGCGCTGTTGCCGCCTTTCAGCCGCACTGGGCCTGGACTTTGCAGGCATCGACCTGAAGGTTACTCCCGAGAACGAGGTCTACTGCTTCGAAGTAAATCCGTCTCCCGCTTTCAGCTACTACGAGCTTTCGACGGGGCAGCCCATCTCCAGCGCTTTGGCACGTTACCTAGCGTGGCGGGAAGGTGATGAAGAAGGCATGCGAAAGGAGAGCTGTTTTGAACTGGCAAGCACATAAGTCCACTATCCCGGCTCCCACAAGTATGTAAGTTGTGCCGCAAAGCTATTCTCTTTGCAGGTATGCCAGCTTTTCAGTGCAGATTTCGATTTCTTAAATAGGAGAGGTGTGATGTATTTCCAGATTAGTACGTACACACCCTTATAAAAGCCTGATTCCTATCTGAACATAACAAATATATATCCGAATCATTTGATATCGGTACGAAGTTTAACAGTGCGAGTAAGAAGGGGAAGGGTAATTTAAATGTATATCAAAGACGCGTGGTTTCGAACGTCGAAACTGCTGACTGGATTTTTTCTGCTGATTTTATGCGGCGGAACGGCGATGGCGCAGCGAGGGATCGCTTACGCCTGGATATACGATGCGAACGCGGCGTCCGTATCGCCAACATACTCACTCAATCCGTCCGGCCAACCGGTGACGGCGTCGCGCACGGGGACAGGGATCTATCTTGTTACATTTCCGGGATCGGGTATTGGCGGCGGATGGGATCTTCAGGTAACTGCTTACGGAGGCGGCGCGAATTATTGCAAGACCGGAAGCTGGGGCGGGGAGGCCGTCAGCGTGCTGTGCTTTGACACGGCCGGCAATCCGGCAAATTCGCTATTTACGGTGCTGGGAATCGCAAACACCAACGATAAGAACATCGCGTTTGCGTGGGCCGATCAGCCGAGCTCTGCCAGTTACACGCCGAGCACTTCGTATTCTTACAATCCAACGGGCGGCATCACAATTACTCGCTTCGGGACGGGCTCCTACTCCGTAACATTTACCGGCCAGAATCTGAACGCTGGAACGGTTCAGATCACATCTTATGGAGGGGGAAACTCGAACTGCCATTCAAACGGCTGGGGAGGAAGCTCCGCGAGTGTCGGTTGCGAGAACGCCGCAGGCGCCGCAGTGGATTCATATTTTGTGATCGCGATCATCCCTGGCGGCGTTGCGCCGAGCGGGATCGCATACACGTGGGCAAATAATTCGACTGCCTCGAGTTATACTCCCGCCTCGACATACACCTATAATCCGGGCGGTCCGGTGACTATTACTCGATCTTCCGCGGGACTCTATCTGGTGACCTTCAACGGAGTTGACGCTGCTGAAATCACTGGTGGAGATGTGCGCGCCACGGCGTATTCCACGACGAATCGATGCAAGGTCCTGAGCTGGGGATCTGGAGGAGCAGGCGGCGAGATGACAGCGTCGGTGGGCTGCTACAACGTTTCGGGCGTGCTGACCGACTCTCTTTATGAGGTTCTGGTGATTGCTCCCTCGGCGGGACTTGGCTTTTTCCCGGTAACCCCGTGCCGGGTAGCAGATACGCGTTTTTCTTCCGGCTTGGGCGGCCCGTTTGGACCACCGAGCATGAACGGCGGCTCGACCCGGAGTTTCCCCATCCCTTCGAGCGCATGTGGAATTCCGTCCACAGCGTTGGCGTATTCACTTAACGTGACGGTGGTTCCTCCGGGGCCGCTCACTTACTTGAGCATCTGGCCGACGGGTCAACCGCAACCCGTGGTTTCGACGCTGAATTCATTCGACGGACAGGTGGTGGCGAACGCCGCGGTTGTGCCGGCAGGTTCAGGTGGCGCCATCAGCGTGTTCGTGAGCGATAACACGGACGTGATCATCGATATCGATGGTTATTTCGGAACGCCGGATCCAGCAGCGCTGGCATTTTATCCGACGGACCCGTGCCGCATCGCCGATACGCGCACTACTTCCGGCTTTGTCGGCCCATTTGGGCCGCCGAGCATGGCCGGGGGATCTACGCGCGCATTCCCGGTTGTCTCGTCCTCCTGCGCAATCCCGAGTTCGGCAAGAGCTTACTCGCTAAATATGACCGTTGTGCCGCCAGGTCCATTGACGTACTTATCGGTGTGGCCCGCGGGACAGTCGCAACCCGTGGTCTCGACATTGAACTCGCTCAATGGCAGGATTGTGGCGAACGCGGCTATTGTGCCTGCAGGAACGGGCGGCGCCATAGACGTATTCGTCAGCAACACTACCGACGTGGTGATCGATATCGATGGGTATTTTGCACCGCCGGCTGCGGGCGCTCTATATTTCTACCCGGTGACGCCTTGCAGGATCGCGGACACACGTTCCGGTTTCGGCTTCTCCGGCCCGTTCGGGCCACCGAGCCTGGCCCAAAATGCCACGCGCAATTTCCCGATTACATCGAGTTCCTGCGGGGTGCCCACTACCTCGCAAGCGTATTCGCTCAATATGACGGCAATTCCTTTCGGTCCGCTCCCATACCTGACGACGTGGCCGACGGGACAGCCACAACCCGTAGTCTCCACGTTGAACTCACTGAATGGAACTGTGGTCGCGAATGCGGCACTCGTTCCGGCCGGTGCGCCCAACGGATCGATCAGCGTCTTTGTGACGAATAACACAGACCTACTGATCGACATCAACGGTTACTTCGCACCGTAACTAGGGTCCCGGTGTGAAGGTTACCCATCCAGGCGTTCTCCGGGCCGTCTGGATGGGTTTTTCTTTGCTGCCATCTCGGCTGGGCATAAGCTTGGTACAAGCTGAATCGCCCGAAAGGAGATGACACGAATGACGCTTTGGCGGCCCGATCCCACGTTTTATCCTTCACCCAAAATGGCAATGCAAGCGCCGGCCGAGAAGCTGGCGTTCGTCGCCATGCTGAATCCGAACGATAACGGCAGACCTGATGCTCTGGCCGTGGTGGACGTGGATTCTGGATCGTCGGGCTATGGCCATATCGTGGGGCAGGTGGACATGCCGCAGGCAGGCGATGAGCTTCACCATTTCGGATGGAATGCCTGTAGCGCGTGCCTGTGCCCCTACGCGCCGCATCCGCATGTGGAGCGCCGCTATCTGGTTGTTCCAGGCATCCGATCGTCGCGTATTCACATCGTCGACACGAAACCCGACCCACGGCGGCCGCAGATCGTGAAAGTGATCGAGCCGGAGACGCTGGCGGCGCGCACGGGATACAGCTCGCCGCACACGATCCACTGCGGCCCCGAGGGAATCTATGGCAGCGCGCTCGGATCCCTCAATGGCGATGGGCCGGGCGGGATCTTCGTCATGGATCAGGACAGCTTCGAGGTACTCGGCCAGTGGGAGCTGGATCGTGGACCGCAATATCTGGCCTACGATTTTTGGTGGCACCTGGGTTACGACACGGTGGTGACGAGCGAGTGGGGTACGCCGAAAATGGTGCAGGACGGAGTCAATCCGGAGATTCTGCTCGCCGGGGGCTATGGCCATAAGCTGCACCTCTGGGATTTGCGTAAGCGGCGCCATATGCAGCAACTGGATCTGGGTCCTGAATACCAGATGGCTCTGGAACTGCGCCCGGCCCATGATCCGACTCGCTGCTTCGGATTTCTAGGTGTTGTTGTGTCGCTTAAGGATCTCTCCGCATCGGTCTGGATCTGGCACAGGAACAATGGCAATTGGGGCGTGCGAAAGGTAATTGAAGTGCCCGCCGAGCCGGCGGATCCCGAGAACCTGCCGCCACTTCTGAAAGGATTCAAAGCAGTGCCGCCGCTGATCACGGATATCAATCTTTCGTTGGATGACCGATTCCTTTACGTCTCCTGCTGGGGCACCGGAGAGTTTCAGCAATACGATGTATCCGATCCATTTCATCCGCGAAAGACAGGATCTGTACGTCTCGGCGGCATTGTGAGGCGTGCGGCGCATCCGAAGCAGCCGCAAACGCCGCTCAATGGCGGACCGCAGATGGTGGAGGTGAGCCGCGACGGCCGCCGCATTTATTTCACGAATTCTCTCTACGCGCCATGGGATGCGCAGTTCTACCCGGAAGGCATCCGGAGCTGGATGGTGAAGCTGGACGTGAATCCGGAAGGGGGCATGAAACTCGATCCTGAATTTCTGGTTGAATTCGGCGATTTGCGCGGGCACCAGGTGCGCCTCGAAGGCGGAGATGCTTCTTCCGACTCGTACTGCTACGCATGAGCCACGGCATTGCGTGGGGCTGGCCGGGTTTATTTCTGCTAGGCGCGTATCACGGAATCAATCCCGCCATGGGCTGGCTATTCGCCGTCGCTTTGGGCATCCAGCAGCACAGTACACAGGCGGTTCTGCGCGCTCTTGGGCCGATTGCCATCGGTCATGGCATGGCGATCGGCGCGGCAGTTGCTCTCGCCGGGCTAGCTCAAATCGTGCTGCCGACCGGATATCTGAAGATCCCCGTCGCGGCGGCGCTGTTCGCCCTTGGCCTTTATAAAGTTGTGCGGAATCGCCATTTGCAATGGGGGGGCATGCAGGTGGGATTTCGCGAACTGACGATATGGTCGTTTCTGATGGCCTCGGCGCATGGCGCGGGTCTCATGGTAGTTCCGGTGATGCTGGGTCTGACGTCAATGGCTGCCGCGGAGCCGCACTCGGCGCACATGAATGGTCTTCAGGATCCATTGACTGCGGTTTGCGCCACGCTAGTCCACACTCTTGGTTACCTGACGCTCACGGGAGCGATTGCGCTGGTGGTTTACAAGAAATTCGGTCTGACTTTTTTGCGAAAGGCATGGGTTAACCTCGATTTGATTTGGGCAGCGGCGCTAATCGTGACAGGCTGCTTCACTTTGGTGATTTGAAGAAGATTTCCGGTGTAAGCGGATCTCGACATGCCGATTTATGTTTACGCGATCACTCTGGTGGGGACGGTTCTCTGGTTTACGGCGTTTGTCGTGAACCGCTGGGATTTCACGAGGCCGCAGAAGCTCGACCGGCGTGCGCGATGGGGTATGGTAATCCAGGGCATTTCATATGCAATCCCGTGGCAGGGCCATTTCCGGGAGACGTCGCCAGGCACGGCTCGTGTTGTTGTTGCAGTGATGTGTTTTGTCTTGGCGAGTGCGCTCTCATGGACAAGTACGAAAGCACTTGGAGGACATTTACGAATGGATGCGGGTCTCAACCCGGATCACGAGCTTGTGCAGCGCGGGCCGTATCGCATCGTGCGGCATCCTATCTACACCTCGATGTTATGTGTGTTCTTGGGTATGGCGGTTCTGGTGGCTCCGCCTCTCCTGTTTGCGCTCGCGGCGATCGCGTTTCTGGCAGGAACGGAGATACGCGTACGGATCGAGGACAATCTCCTCGCGTCCCGCTTCGGCGAGCAATTCCAAAATTATCGACGAAATGTTCGGGCGTATATTCCGCTCTTGAGATAGAGAGGAGCGCAGCAAATCCTGGACGAAACGAAACGCGACAAGCGCAGATTCTGGCGTTCACTGCCGCGCTATTCCCTGTTGAAATTGTCGCTCGCTGTTTTCTTTACCTTTGCGTCAGTCGGGTTAATCACCGATCTGTTCCACCCGCAGAAAGACCCTTTTTATTCTGTTCTCGCCTGGTGCGCGTATAATGGCTTGACAGCCGCGGCATTTTTGCTGGTCGTCATGCGCCAGCCAAAGCGCACGATCATTCTAATGCTCGCGGTTGCAGGGTCAACGGTTCTTCTGATCCGCGTGCTGCCATCGCATCCAGCGGGCGCGCGCCTTGCGCCAGAGTTGGAGCGACGACTCATCCTCGACGCCGTGTTCATCCTGGTTGCGATTTACGCCGGGTACATGTTGTTCCTGGTATTTATCGAGACCGAGGGATTCCGCCATTTGCGCGCTCAAACCGAACTGGAGCTGGCAGAACGCTTGCAGACTACGCTCGTTCCCCCGCTGTCCTTGCAAACCGCTGGTGTGCATATTGAAGCGCGCTCTATGCCGAGCAGCAAAATGGGAGGCGATCTTGCGGATGCTCTCGTATGGGGCGATTCCGTGACGTGCTATGTGGCGGATGTGTCAGGCCACGGGATCGCGGCAGGGGTTCTGATGGGCACCGTTAAGGCTGTCGTCCGAATGGCCCTGCTTCGCGGCGATGCTCTGGACGGTGTTTTGGGAGCGCTTCAAGGTGTGCTCCCCGGTCTAAAGGACCCGAGTTCCTATGTGACGATGGCCGGTCTCCGCTTCACTCATCCAACAATGGCTGAGTATTCGACCGCGGGCCATGTGCCGATTCTGCATTATCGCGATGCGAGTCATGCGATCGATCGGCTGGCGATCGAGCAATTTCCCGTCGGACTGATCGCAGGAGTGAATTACCGGGCGGCTAATACGGACTGCGGGCCGGACGATGTCTTTCTCGTTATGACCGACGGCATCATCGAGGTTGCGGATACCAGGGATGCGGAATTCGGGATGGAGCGCGTAGAGGGCCTGCTACTGGAGAACGCCTGCCGTCCGCTTCCGGAAATTGCGGAGATCATCATGGGGGCCGTGGCCAAGTATGGTAAGCAGATGGACGATCAGACGATTTTGCTGGCCAGAATCCGCCGGTAGAAGAGAAGACTTCTGCGAGCATCGTTATGATTTCGAGATGTCTGTTCCAGCAAGCTCGGACGTGGCTTTCGCAGGCGAAGAGTGTGACGGTTCTAACGGGCGCCGGCATTTCGGCTGAAAGTGGAGTGCCTACGTTTCGGGGGGCGGCTGGCTTATGGAAGGAGTTTCGCCCGGAAGATCTAGCGACGCCGCGGGCCTTTGCGCGCGATCCGAAACTGGTGTGGGAATGGTATGACTGGCGCCGCAGCCTGATTGCGCGCGTAGAGCCGAACCCGGGACACTTCGCGCTGGCTGAGTTGGAGCGATGTCTTCCGAAATTCACGCTGGTCACGCAGAACGTGGACGGATTGCATCAGCGGGCGGGCCGATGCATCCGTGCTCGAACTTCACGGCAGCATCTGGCGGCTTCGCTGCACGGCATGCGGGCGCGAGTGGATGGATCAAGCCGTTCCGCTATTCATTCCGCCGCGCTGCGATTGCGGCGCATTGGCGCGGCCTGGCGTTGTCTGGTTCGGCGAAAATTTGCCCGTAGAAATCTGGCGACAGGCTGAAGGCGCGACGGGATCGTGCGACCTGTTTATGGTGATCGGAACTTCGGCGGTGGTGTATCCAGCGGCAGGGCTGGTGTCGCTTGCCCGGTCCGCCGGAGCGAAGATCATCGAGGTGAATCTCGAACCGACGGCAGTATCGGGCCTGGCCGATTGCATGCTGACCGGTCCGGCGGGAGAGGTCTTGCCGGAGCTGGCGAGCGACCTTCCGGGTGAGCCGGCGGCGGCCCTCCTGGACGATAATGGCTGAGCGTGCTCTGGCACTTTGTTCTTGAAACAGCCGCGTATTTCGTGGCTTTTCGGCTGTATCTTCGAGAACGCCGAAAAGAAGGGGATTTCTTGCCAGCGCCGCTGCGCTGGACCGTGATTGCGGCAGCTATTGCCGGCGCGGCCGTAGGTTCCAAGCTCCTTTACTGGCTCGAAGACCCGGCGCGAACGCTGCGCCAGTGGAACGACTTGACCTATCTGATGGCGGGTAAGACCGTGGTTGGCGCGATTCTCGGCGGGACGATAGCTGTCGAGCTCACAAAACGATATTTCGGCATTACACGGCGGACGGGAGATCTTTTCGCCGATTCCACTGGCTGCGGGAATCGGCATTGGACGCATCGGCTGCTTCCTGGCGGGCTTGCAAGACAACACATACGGCCTGCCGACAACGCTGCCGTGGGGCATTGATCTGGGAGACGGCCTGCGCCGCCATCCGGTGCAGTTATACGAGGCGAGTGCGATGATCGCGCTGGTGCTTGTGCTCCGCCGTATTCAACCGCCTCGCTTCGAGGAGGGCGATCGTTTCCGGGCCTTCGTCCTGGCTTATTGCGCGTGGCGAGTTCTGATCGATTTTCTTAAGCCCGGCGTGCACGTCGGCGGCCTTTCGATGCTGCAATGGTCGTGCACTGCGGCGCTGCTCTGGTATGCGCGCGATCTGTACGGCTTGCTGCAGCGTCCGTTTACTGTAAAGGAGGCGCTGGCCGATGGCTGATCGTGTTCGCCCCTATCTTTTCTATGACACGGCAATCTCTATTTGTTCGACGTGCTACCGCCGCGCAGAGGGAAAGATCGTTTTCGAGGACGGCTGCGTCTATCTGCTGAAACGCTGCCCGATTCACGGAAGCGAGCGCGTATTGATGGCCGATGATGTCGATTACTATCGCCGCTGCCGCGAAGTCTTCCTGAAGCCGCCCGAAATGCCGCTTCACTACAATATGCCGGTTCGCTGGGACTGCCCTTATGACTGCGGGTTGTGCACAGATCATGAGCAACACTCTTGCCTGACATTGATCGAGATCACCGACAATTGCAATCTCCAATGCCCGGTGTGCTACGCCTCTAGCGGGCCCTCGCGATCTCAACACCGGCCGCTGGCGCAAGTGGAACGCATGCTGGACCTTGTTGCCGGCAATGAAGGGCGCCCTGATGTTGTACAAATTTCAGGAGGCGAGCCGACTCTACACCCCGACTTTTTTCCCATCCTGGACCTTGCCAAGCAGCGGCCCATTCAGCATCTGATGGTCAACACAAATGGAATTCGCATCGCCCGCGAGGAGGGATTCGCGGAACGCTTGGCCGCCTACATGCCGGGGTTCGAAGTCTATCTGCAGTTCGATTCCTTTCAGCCGGGGAGCCTTCAAGAATTACGCGGCGCCGATCTCACAAGCATCCGGATGCAGGCGATCGAAAAGCTGAACCGGCTGGGAGTATCGACGTCATTGGTGGTTACTCTTAAGCGCGGCTTGAATGATGGCGAGATCGGCCGCATTATCGACTGGGGCCTTGCGCAACCCTGCGTAAGAGGCGTTGTCCTGCAGCCAGTACAGGCCGCCGGGCGCTGTGAAAATTTCAATCCCGCTTGCGATCGCCTCACGCTGACCGAGGTTCGCCGCAAAATTCTAGAACAGACGAAGGTCTTTCGAGCGGAAGACATCATCCCGGTGCCTTGCCACCCGGATTCTCTGGCGATGGCCTATGCGTTGAAACTAAATGGCCGTGTGATCCCACTGACCGGCATGATTGATCCAAAGATTTTGATTGAAGGCGGGCGAAATACGATTGTCTTCGAGGCGGATGAGAACCTACAGAAGCAGTTGTTCCGGCTGTTCTCGACGAATCACTCGCCCCGATCGAGCGCCGGGACGCTGCGCGATCTGCTCTGCTGCCTTCCTCGGATTGCCACACCGGACAACATTGATTACCGCAACGTCTTCCGGGTGATTATCATGCAATTCATCGATGCCTGGGGCTTCGACGTGCGAAGCGTCAAAAAGACATGTGTGCACATTGCCCATCCCGATGGAAAACGCATTATTCCTTTTGACACGTACAACCTGTTCTATCGGGATGATCTGGAAAAAACCGTTCTGCAGCCGCTACGGCGTGAACGGGAGGCTCGAATTGCGGGAAGTCGTGCAGAACTTACGCAGATCATTTAGGAAGTGACGATGGAACCAGAGGCGGAGGAACGGCAAACTGCTGGCGACAGCATTGGACGCGGAGTCGGAATAACTGTCCTCTGCCAGCTCGGATTCGTTCTTGCTCCTCTTCGTTCTGGCCCTGGGTCCATCGGGGAGGTGGGGCTCAGGGATTTTCATGCGGCTATTCATGGGTTGGGGAGTTGTGCAATGGGTAGCGCTCATCCCGCTTTATCATCACGCGGAAGCGGGCAGGATATTCGCTCACCGCGAAAGGAATCCTGATCACCGGGTGCATCGGCTTTCTGCTCAATGCGGCGTGTACAGGATTGTTGGTTCGATCACTACTTCCCGGTTTTGGTCGCTAGAGTTGGCAGGCTTCTTCCAGCGTGGGATAAAAGCGAAAGATCTTATCGAGCGAGCTGACATGGAAGACCTTGGACAAATAAGTGCGCGCGCCGGCCAGGCGCATTTCACCCTTGGCAGCGGTGATCTGGTTGTAACTGGAAATGAAGCGGCCGATACCCGTGCTGTCGATTCCGACCACGCCGGCGATATCGAAGATAATGGTGTGCTTCCCCTGCCGCAGCAGCTCACTGACAAGATCCGTGATCTGCTCGCTCTCAGGGCCCAACATCACGCGGCCGCTGACGGTGATGACAACCACCCCGGGCGCGACCTCCTTAGAGCTGATCTCCATCAACATCGACGCCACCAGTGTACGTCGGAGGAGGCGATAGTAGAAACGCGCTTGGCTTGTTGCTGTGTTAGCCTGAGAGCGTTCTAGCGAACAACGCTCAGCCCGCTTGTTTCGGGCCGCCACACCTTTCGTCATGTCGCTGCAAGTTTTTCTGCAAGCTCAACTGCTCGGCGCCGAAGAATTCCTCGGCCGCCAGTCGCCCGGCAATCATGATGAAGGATTGGATCTGGCCGGGCGTTGCGCATGGCTCAACCTGTTCTGCGAAGTCTTGCCCAGAGCGCTTCTCGCGGAGCTCAAGCTTTCGCGGATGCTGCTTGGGTCGAGTACAGCCGAGCAGTTTCTCCTGGTGCTTGCCGAAGAGGATGTTGCCCGCGCGAACGAGCTTCTGGCCGCTGTGGCCGAAGCGGTATCGCAGGTCTCTGGAGACACGCTGCGTCTGATCTGGGCCAGTACCGAGAATCTCGGCGCGTGGCCGATCGCGCGTAAGCGGCTGGACGATGCGCTCCTGGCAAAGATGTCAGCGCCTCTGGGACATGCAGAGAGCAGCCGGCTGTTTGCGCCCTTTTCGGAAGGTCACACCCAGGCAGCAGGTGAGCGGTATTTTCCCTCCTTTGCCGAGAAGCTGCCCTCCGCGTCGCGCGTGGGTTGGAGCAGAGCTCGTCCGGCGGAGCTGACGTGGGAAGACGGCCAACATTCTTGGGAGCTCAAGGACGAGTTGGGCCTGGATGACAATGGAATTCTGTTCCCGAGACGCTTCGCGTTGAACGACGCTGGACATCCGGCTTCGCCGCCGGAGCTCGCGCGGCGTGCGGAAGGCACGGCGCGGTGGGGCATCCTGCTTGGGGATCTCGATCAATTCGACGCGCAGTTAAGACGGGCGGCGACCATCGAAGATCACATTCAACTCTCTGTTTTGGTCAAGCAGTTCTTCGCGGGCGAGCTTTCGCTTCTTTGCACGATGCCGGATTTCTGGCGCAAGATCACGATTCTTTATCGCGGCGGAGACGATTTTGCGGTGATCGGCTCGTGGGATGCCCTGCTGATGCTGGCGCGCGAACTAGAACGCTTGTTTGAAAAGTTCGCCGAGGAAACCTTTCAATCCTTGCCCGGCCTGGAAGGAAAAGCAATCAGCATGGCCCTGGTGATTTCGCCGGAAGTGGAGGCTGCGCCAACCCCCCTGTTCAAAGAGGCAGCCGCGCAGCTGCGGCAGGCGAAAGCGAGCGACCCGGGCACGCTTCATGTTTTTGGGCGAACGTTGGAATGGAAGCGGCTGGAAGATGCGGAAGAGTTGAAGAGCAGCCTGGTGCGACTGGTACGGGAGTTTGGATACTCGCCGGATTACATCAACGATCTGGCGTCTGTGTATCGCGAGGCGTCCGGGCGCTCCGCTCGGAGGAAATCCGCTCGCGTCGACAAGCCGTGGCGCACCTATATGCGCCTTTCGCGGGTCATCCCACAGGCGCGGAGCAGAGATTTGAATAATCTGCGGAATACGGTAATCGCCAGCCTGATCGGGAAGCGAACGGCGGGGATGAAGCTTCGGCCCTCCGGCCGTATTGGCCTGGAATGGGCCAGGCTGGCGGCCGGGAGCAAGGTGTAAGACGAGTTCTCTCGCAGAAAGGAATTCAGATGCCTGAAATAGAAGAGAAGAAAACAGAGGAACGCCGGGGCGAAACGCGTCCTCCACGGGAGAACCGGCCGGGCGGCCCGCGAGGCAATGACCGAAGCGGAAGCGAAGGGCGCGGCGGCGAGCGCTCCGGGGAGCGCGGGCGGGATCAACGGGGCGGCCCTCGGGGACCCGGTGACCGGCGCGGTGAAGGCCCCCCGGAGATCGACCTGGAGAAACTGATTTCCGACAGTTTGTATCTCGATAATCAGGCGCATGTGGTGGTCAGCCGGATGCGCGACATGGATTCCGGAACCAAGAGCCAGTTGCGGCGGCTCTATAACGCCGTGCGCCGCGCCACGCGCGCCCCGGAAAGCGAACGGCAGCACGAATTTGTGATGGTGAGAGCGCGGCTGGCGTATACCGTGGCGCGCCATTCGTTGCGCAGTCTGGACGCGCTCGAGCGGCTTCTGCTGCAAGTTACGCGAAAAAATGACACGCGCGGCTACGAACGCTTTCGCGATCTGTTCGAAGCCATCATCGCGTATAACGAGTAATCGACGGCACAGGATATTTCACGCATGAGCTCCCATACCGCAGAGACAGAATTGACATTTCTAGGGAAACTGATCCTCGAAGGCGAGATTGTTTGCCAGAGCGGACTCCATATCGGTGCAGGCAAGGGTTCCCTCGAGATTGGAGGGGCCGACAATCCGGTGGTGAAGGACGCTTTCGGAATTCCGTATATTCCCGGCAGCTCGTTACGCGGGAGGCTTCGATCGCTGTTGGAGCAAACGCTCGGTTTGGCGGTTCCCGCCGAACTTGTATATCTTTCGAAGCGCAAAGGCCAGGAAGTCCGCATCCATCACAGCGACCGGCCCGACGATGAGGTGTGCATCCTGTTTGGACGAAACCCTGGACGCGCGGAAAGAGTGAGCGGTGAGGCCATCGAGGGCGGAACAGCGACCCCCGCGCGGCTGACTGTTTATGACGCCCCTCTGCTGATCGATAGCATTACCTCGCAGATGCGCGAGAATCTGGATGACGAACTGACAGAGGTGAAAAGCGAAAACGCCGTAGACCGCATTACGTCCCAAGCCAACCCGCGAACATTGGAGCGCGTCCCGTCGGGCGCCCGGTTTCGCTTCCGCATGGTTTTGGATGTGCTGTGTCCGGAGGACAAGCCCCTGCTCGCGCGCGTGGCTGAAGGGCTGCGTTTGCTTGAAGACGACGCGCTGGGGGGAGGCGGCAGCCGGGGTAATGGACGAGTTGCGTTCAGCGGGCTCACCCTGACTTGGCGCGGTAAGGATTATTACGCCAAAGGTGCCGCGGAGAGCAGCTTGCTTTCGGGTTCCGATCTAGCCGGGCTACAGCAGCTTGTGAGTAGCGACGGCTTTGCCGAGAAGCTCGCATAAATGGCGCCGGCCGTTCTCATCCGCCTGCGGCCCAGCGGACCCTGGCGATATGGGCCGGGAGATGGGGCGCGGGACCGCATCGATATTTTCTATCGCAGCGACCGGCTCTACTCTGCCGTCACGCTCGCGATGCGGCAGTTGGGCCTGTTAGAGGATTGGCTGGATGCCACGGCGCGGACAGCCAGCCCGGTGGTCGCGTTCAGCTCACTTTTCCCGTACCAGGGAGATGCGTTGTTTGCGCCGCCCCCATCCACTCTTTGGCCCCCGCCGGCGTCTCTTGTGACCGGGCCCACCCCCGCCTTTCTGAGTAAATTGCGCTGGAAGGTAGCGCGCCTGGTGCCTCTGAACCTGATCGAATCCATTCTTGTGGGCCAGAATGTTCTCGCCGATCAATGGATACCGGATGTCGAAAGCGGGTGTCTGCTGAGGCGGGATCGCCCGAGTTCGAGCCCTTTTCGGCCCGCGACGCGGAGCACGATTGCTGTAGACCGAATTACACAGAGTGCCGCCAATATTGATTCTTCCGCGTGCGTCGAATTCGAGCCAGGCTCGGGCCTGTGGTGCGTTGGACGGTTCGCAAACGCAGGCGCTGAGTCTACCTGGGATGGTCCAGTCCGGGCAGCATTTCGCCTGCTCGCCGACACCGGATTCGGCGGTCGCCGCAGCAGCGGCTGGGGGAAAGCAGAGCCGCCCGAATTCCAGAGCGGAAACTGGCCGAATCTCGCCATGCCGAAACTGAGCCGCATTGCGCAGGGCCGAAATGGCTCCGAAAAATTGGAGGGTGATAGCTCTCTCTTCTGGTTGTTATCTCTGTATTCACCGGGAATGAGCGATGCCGTTGACTGGAGCGCCGGGGATTACCGGCTTACGGCGCGCGGCGGTCGCGTGGAGAGCGCGGTTGGCTCCGGTGTTGAGAAGAAGGCCATGCGCATGATCGTGGAAGGATCCGTCCTGGCGGCGGCAACCGATCCGGTTGGCGCGGCCATTGACGTGGCTCCCGACGGTTTCGCGCATCCCGTATACCGATCCGGCTTTGCGCTCACGCTGAAGCTGCCGGCTGTTGGATTGTCTTCGGAATCGCAGGCCGAGGAAACGACCCCGGAGGAAGAGCCGCTGGAAACGCGATCGGGGGCGGAGGCGCCCGAAACGGCCTCGCCTGAAGCAAGCGCTCCGGAACCGAATGCGTCCAGCGGAGAGGAGACCCGGCAAGAAGACGAGGGCTCGAGCGATGAACTATAAGATCACGGCGCTGACACCCCTGCTGGTGGGGGACGGGCGGCAACTCTCGCCCATCGATTACATGGTGTGGAAAGATCAGGTAAACGTCCTCGACCAGGCGCGCATTTTTAAGCTCCTGGCACGGGGTCCACGGCTCGACGGTTATCTGGCGCAATTGCGCAAAGCGACCAAACTTGATTTTTCGTCCTGGGGCGGCTTCGCGCAGAACTTCTCGCAACGGCGCATTCCGTTCGAGAACGCAGAATCCACAACGATTTGGAACGCGGCTTCTTCCGAAGCGTTGTTCATCCCCACTTTTGCGGCTAACCATCGCGGTGCTTACCTTCCGGCTTCGGCGATAAAGGGCGCTCTTCGCACTGCTCTTGTGTTTTCACGCTGGTCGGGTAGCAGCATGGAGCGGGTTGCGGCGTCGCTCGAGGGCGACCGCCTCCCCCGACGCGTAGCGGAAGCGGCCGAAGCGAATGTCGGCGCCACCCAGGCGCGAATCGTTTCCGTGGCCGATAGCCGTCCCGTCCCTTCGACGGCCTTTACCATCTACGTGACCCGCGTGGCGTCGCTCGATGGCCGGCAAGGCGGCAAGCCTCAACTCGCCTGGAAAGTCGCCGGACGCGGCAGCGTTTCCCCTCAGCGGCTTTCCGATTCGACTCCCACCTTTGCTGAGATGGCTGTCCCTGGGACCGCTTTTTCCGGGGACTGGGATGAACGTTCCTTTCTCAAAAGTGAGGAACTCGCGCGTACATTGGGCTGGCGATCCGTTCCCAATTCCCAAATGCTCATGGACGCGGCCAATCAATGTGCAGGGGCGCAGCTGGATCTTCATTCGCGTTTCGCCGAGATGGCCGGACTCACCGGACTTCACAACACCCTGCAAGGCTTGAAGGATGCGTTAGCTTCTGTGCGAAGTTCCACTGCCTCCTCCTGCCTTCTCTGCCTCGGCTGGGGCGGCGGCTTCCTTTCGAAGGTTAGTTTCCTCGACACCGAACAGGAGAGTTACCGAAAGGTTCTTCGAACGGTTCCCGGAATAAGCAAAGCAATCCGCGAGGGGATGCCGTTTCCCAAAACCCGACGGATGATATTCATCGGCGGACAGCCATCGGCACTGCCGGGTTGGGTGCAGCTTCAGCTCGATCGGTAACGGTACTCACATTCGCTCTTCCGCCTATTTAGGGTGATCATTGGCAGCCGAATTGCCGATAATGAGACTATGAAGAGGCGTGGGCCTCATCTCCGTAAGGAGCCTCGTCTATTCTTCTGATTCTTTTTCCCCGACATGCACAACGCGATCTATAACGCGTATTTCGGCTTTACCGAAAACCCGTTCAATATCAGCCCGGATCCGGAGTTTCTCTACCGCAGTCCTCAGCACGAGGAGGCTTTGGCAAACCTGATCTATGGAGTTCGGGGCCGGAAGGGGTTCATTGTCCTAAGCGGCGAGGTGGGGACAGGCAAAACCACCATGTTGGAATGCCTCAGAGATTTCCTGGATTCGGCGCGCATCGAGTTCGCATTCATCTTCAACTCCCGGCTTACTCCCGAGCAGTTCTTTGAAATGATGGCCTTCGATTTCGATCTGCAATGCGATCGCAAATCGAAAACGGAGGTGTTGTTCGCGCTCAATTCCTTGCTGATTCAGCAGGCCGAGCGCGGCCGGACATGCGCCCTGATCGTCGATGAAGCGCACAATCTGGAGTGGGATGTTCTGGAAGAGGTCCGTTTGCTTGGCAATCTGGAAAACCGTCAGGGCAAGCTTCTACAGATCATTTTGGCGGGACAGCCCGAGCTTGATCGAAAACTGGATGCGCCCAATCTGCGCCAGTTGAAGCAGCGCATCGTCCTCCGTTGTTCGTTGAACCCGCTTACTCCGGAAGAGTGCGGGGCGTACATAGAAACCAGGATGGCAAGGGCCGGGCTTCCCAATCAGAAGATTTTTCCCCAAGAATTGCTGGAAGACGTTTACAAGCGATCACGCGGCATTCCTCGCCTCATTAACTTAATCTGTGACAACCTGCTGGTAACGGCTTTTGCCATGGAGCAGCGAGTGGCGACGCCGGCGATGCTGGACGAAGTATGTCAGGATTTGCGCGTCGAGTGGCCGGGCTCGGCTCGACATCGCGGCCGCTCGCGGTACGGTGTCGGCGAAGAGGATTATCCCGAGACACCGATCTCGGTTCGCGGCGAGTAAAGAACAATTCGCCTAAGCTCAGAGGCGGCCGCAAGCATTGTCGGGCCGTCTAGCCAAGCAACCGTATAATCGCGGTGATGACCACGAGAATCACGCGCCGTCAGCTTACTCAAATCGCGGCCGCCACAACCTTGGCGGGCGGTCCGGCCAAAGCGAGAAGGGAAACTGAAAATGCGCCCGATGCCGATGAGCTCGACCCGGTGGAATGGACGAAGAACCGTTACGGATCCGCGCCTCTGCGGCTCACCTTTCAAGCCAAAACTCGAGCCGAGGCGGAGATGTGGCAGCGGCAGCTCCGAGCGAAGCTTTCGGAACTGCTGGGCGGCTTTCCGGAAAGAACACCTTTGAAGTCGCGAACCTTAGACTCGCGCGAATTTCCTACTTATCGCCGCGAAAAGGTTTGGTTCGGAAGCCGCCCTGGCAATGGAGTTCTCTTATACCTGCTGACGCCGCTTTCCTCCAAGCCGCCGCATGCCGCCGTAATCTGTGTTCCCGGGCACGGGCGTGGAGTCGATGACATCGTGGGTATAGATCCGCACGGAAATGATCGCACAGACAAACCTGGATACCAGCATGACTTTGCGATCCAAGCCGTTGAACATGGGCTAGCTGCGGTAGCGATCGAACCCATGGCCTTCGGATATCGTCGCGACCCTCGGACAAAAGCCAAAGGGCCCAACGTTACGGCCTGCCAACCTGCCGCCGGATCGGCCTTGTTGTTCGGCGAGACCATGATTGGTTGGCGCGTGTGGGATGTGATGAGAGCGATTGACTGGATCGGGACTCGGCCGGAACTGGATGCCAAACGCGTAGGGTGCATGGGGATCTCGGGAGGAGGGACCTGCACGCAGTTTGCTGCAGCTCTTGATACGCGCATCAGTGCGGCATTTGTCAGCGGGTATCTGAATACATTCCGGGACAGCATTATGAGCGTCTCGCATTGCATGGATAACTATGTGCCGGGAATACTCAATTGGGCCGAAAACTACGATGTTGCGGGGTTGATTGCCCCTCGCCCATTTTTTTCCGAAGGAGGCACGCGTGATCCGATCTTTCCCGTTGCCGCCACGCGCGAAAGCTTTGCGCGCGTTAAGAAGGTTTACGAAATTTTCGGCGTGCCGGATCTGGCTCAGCAGGAAATTTTCGATGGTGTACATGAGTTCTACGGAGTCCAGGGACTGCCGTTCCTGGCTCGCTCGCTCGCCTGACGTTCCGGGAAGGCCCACTCAGTTTCAGCTATCGCTTGATCTGCCCCTCGAGATCTTGCCCGCCCTGGTGCAAAATCGCTTTGGTGATTTTGCCTTGAGCGTCTCTCTGAAACTCCAATTCGGCATCCACGACTTTCAGAAAAAAGCGATCATGCGCCATTGGAAATAGCTCGGCCTTGGACTGGCCTTGCGGTTGAAGCATGAGGCGTCCGTCGTCGCTAGAAATCGTCATCAGAAGACCCGGGAACTGATAGGTTCCCACATAATCACTAAGCAATTTCGGATCGAGCGGAATTTCTTTCGGCTGAGGCACGCCGAAAACCATGCGGGCAAGGTCGTTCGCTATCTTGGCGGGCGCGCCTGAGTTTACGTTCGAAAGAACGATGATGGTTACCTTGTCGTCGGGATACCTGCTGATAATTGTGTTAAAGCCATTGATTCCGCCGCCATGTGAAATGTGCTTGTGATTAAACTGCTCATCGATCATCCATCCGAACCCGTAGTGGTTCTTATAAGGGGTGAACATTTTCTCGAGCGACGCGGCACTGATGGGCTTGTGCGCGTAGAGCGCCTGATCCCAAATCAACAGATCGTCGATGGTTGAATACAGAGAACCGGCGGCATAAGGCAAGCTCATGGCGAGGTAAGGCGCATTGAACCACTGTCCATCGCGAAACACATAACCGGAGGCGCGATGCGGAATGATTTCCTTCGCGGTATCGTAGCCCGTCTCGCGCATGCCGAGCGGGTCGAAAATGTGTTGCTTCACGTACCCGGCGTAGGCCTGCCCCGATAGCTTCTCAATTACCCAGCCCAGGACAATATAGCCGCTGTTGTCATATTTCCATTTAGTTCCTGGCTCAAACTCAAGCGGCTTGTCTTGCGTGAGCTTTATAATCTGCGCGGGCGTCAAATCCGTCATCGCTTGCTTCTCAAAAAAAGCAGGTATGTCGGTGTAACTCGGGATACCTGAGGTATGCGTCAGCAAGTTAGTAATTGTGATTTTCGACCATGAAGCGGGTGCATCCGTGTAGTACTTCGAAATAGGGTCATCGAGCTTCAGCTTGCCGGCTTCCATCAATTGCAGAATGGCGGTGGCCGTGAACTGCTTGGTAATGGATCCAAGCCGAAACTTCGTGCCTGGAGAATTCGGAATATTCCATTCGCGATTAGCGAAAGCGAAACCCTCACGAAACAGCGGCTTACCATCGCGCGCTACTAACACTGTGCCGGAGAATTGATTCCTGTTGACGAAATCGTTGACATACTGCTCGGCCTTTTGCGAGAAGTCCTGGGCCTCAACAGTTGCGCTGCCGCAGATGCTCCATAAAACGATGAAAATCAGCGGTGCGGCAAGGCAGACGCAGCTTAGGCGGAGGCGCGAATACATAGATGGCAATATATCAGCCAGCGAAGCGACACTCGCGCTGTTAGTGCACGGCTTCAAACAACCCGGCTGCGCCTTGCCCTCCGCCCACGCACATCGTGACCACGCCATAGCGTGAATCCGGCCGCCGGGCCATTTCGTTCGCCAGAGTTCCAGTTAAGCGCGACCCCGTGACGCCGAATGGATGGCCAATCGAAATCGAACCTCCGTTCACGTTCAATTTTTCCATAGGAATGCCGAGCCGGTCCCGGCAGTAGATCACTTGCACGGCAAACGCCTCATTCAGCTCCCACAGGTCAATTTGATCCATCGTCAGATTGTGGCGCTGAAGCAGCTTGGGCACCGCAAACACCGGCCCGATACCCATTTCCTCGGGCGCACAACCCGCCACCACGAAGCCGCGAAAGATTAGCTTGTAGGGGATTCCGAGCTCATCGGCTCGCGAACGCAGCATGACGAGCGTTGCCGAAGCGCCGTCCGAGAGCTGTGACGAATTTCCGGCCGTCACGGTTCCTTGCCCGCTGGTGGGATCGAAGTGCGGCTTGAGCGCCAGCAACCCTTCCAAAGTCGTGTCGGGGCGATTGCATTCATCGCGGTCGCAATAAACTTCTCGCGTCCCACTCTTTTCGCCGGTTTTCTTGTCGAGAATCGCCATGGTGACATTCATGGGGGCGATCTCGGCCGCAAAGAAGCCTTCGCGCTGCGCCCTCGCGGTCCGCTGCTGGCTGGCCAGCGAATATTCATCCTGTGCTTCGCGGCCGATCTTATACCGCTTCGCGACCACCTCGGCGGTGACGCCCATTTCCATATAGAGTCCGGGCGCCATTTTCACCAGCTCCGGATGTGGATCGATGCTTCTTTGAACCATGCTGATGCTTTCGACCCCGCCTCCGATCGCCGCGTCCGCGCCTTCGTCAACGATCTCGCGAGCCGCCATGGCGATCGCTTGCAGCCCGGAAGAGCAGAACCGGTTGATCGTCGCGCCCGGAACGGAAACAGGCAATCCGGCCAGCACGGCCGAACGCCGTCCGACGTTCATGCCTTGCATGCCATGCGGCTGCGCGCATCCTAGAATGACATCTTCGATCTCATTCGGATCGAGCGGCGGCGTTTTGCGCAGGACATCCCGAATGCAATGCGCAGCGAGATCTTCCGGACGTGTCATATTGAATGAGCCCCGAAAGGACTTCGCGAGCCCAGTCCGCGAACTGGCAACAACGACTGCTTCTCTCATTGAACCTTTCTAGCCGATTGGCGAGCTGCCAAAGTATATATCTAAAGAGAATCCCATGCCCGAACTAGTGAAACTCACCCGTCAAGGCGACATTGCCATCATCACCATCGATAATCCCCCGGTTAACGCGCTCAGCCCGGGCGTTCCCGAAGGGATTCAAAGCTCGATTCGATCCGCTGCCGATGACCCGCAGGTCCGGGCCATTATCTTGATCGGAGCCGGCCAGACCTTTATCGCGGGCGCCGACATTCGCGAATTTGGAAAAATTGTCTCCGGAGAGAAGCCGCGCCTCAGCCTGCTGCCCTTTCTGCAAAGTATCGAGGATTCACCGAAGCCGGTGGTCGTCGCGATTCATGGAACGGCCTTTGGCGGTGGCCTGGAGACGGCGATGTGCGGGCACTATCGCGTGATTGCTCCCGGCGCGCAGGTCGGACAACCCGAAGTCAAACTCGGGCTGATCCCGGGCGCGGGTGGCACGCAGAGACTTCCGCGTTTGGCCGGGGTGGCCAAGGCCATTGAAATGTGTGCCACGGGCGAGCCGGTCAAAGCACAGGAAGCGCTCTCGCTCGGAATAGTGGATCGCATGATCGAAGGCGACCTGCTCCAGGGGGCTCTTGATTTCGCTCGCGAAATCGCCGGAAAGCCTGTCACCAACACAAGCGAACGCAATGCAAAGCTCCAAGAGGCAAACCCGGCCGTTTTCGCATTTGCTCGCGAACAGGCGCGCAAACGAGCGCGGGGCATGATTGCGCCGCTCGCCGCGATCGATGCAGTGGAAGCCGCCACTAAGCTGCCGTTTGCCGAAGGCTGCCGCCGCGAGGCCGAGTTGTTCAATCAGTGTCTTTTCTCGACGCAGTCGAAAGCGCTCATTCACGCCTTCTTCGGGGAGCGCACAGTGGCGAAAATTCCGGGCATCCCGAAAACTGTAAAAACCCATGACATTCGGCGTGCTGCGGTGATTGGCGCCGGCACCATGGGCGGCGGTATCTCCATGACATTCGCCAATGCCGGCATTCCGGTGATCGTCAAGGAAACCGCGCAAGACGCGCTCGATCGAGGCATGGCGACGATTCGAAACAATTATTCGAACACTGTCGCCAAGGGCCGGATTTCACAGGCAGCGGCGGAGCAACGGCTTGCGCTCATCACGCCGCAATTGAGCCACGACGGCTTCGACGACGCCGATATCATCGTCGAGGCTGTGTTCGAGAACATGGCCGTCAAACAGCAGGTGTTCGCAGAGTTGGATAAAATCGCGAAGCCCGATTGCATTCTGGCTTCAAACACCTCAAGCCTCGATATCGACGCAATCGCGTCCGCAACAAGCCGTCCGGAAATGGTCATCGGCACTCATTTCTTCAGCCCAGCCAACGTAATGCGTCTCCTGGAAGTGGTTCGCGGCAAGGCCACGGAAAGCGACGTAATCGCGACGTGCATGTCGCTTGGAAAGAAGCTGGGCAAAGTGGCCGTGCTCGCGCGCAATTGCTACGGGTTCATTGGTAACCGCATGGTTGCGCCGTACCTTCGTGAGGCGCAGTTTCTCGTAGAAGAAGGCGCATCGGTCGAGCAGGTGAATCAGGCGCTATACGATTTCGGCATGGCCATGGGACCGCTTGCCATGGATGACCTGGCAGGAATTGACGTCGGCTGGGCCATCCGGCAGGAATTCAAGCACTTCGAAAAAGCGGGAGTCCGTAAGCCGCTGGTCGCGGACATCTTGTACCAGATGCACCGCTTCGGCCAGAAGACCGGCCGCGGATGGTCCCTATACGACGAGAAACGCAAACCCTCCGCCGACCCCGAAGTCGCCGCGCTCATCGAGAAAACCGCGAACGAAGCCGGCATCGAACGACGGCAGATCGCTTCCGAAGAAATCGTGGATCGCTGCATCTATGCCCTGGTCAATGAAGGCGCGCAGTTGCTGGACGAAGGAATCGCTCTACGCGCGGCGGATATCGACATCACGTATCTGTATGGCTACGGCTTCCCGGCCTGGCGTGGCGGTCCCATGTTTTACGCGGATACCGTAGGTCTCAAGAATGTCCTCAGCCGGGTCGAGGAGTTCGAAAAACGACACGGAGCCGATCTCTGGCAACCGGCACCGCTTCTGCGGCGGTTGGCGCAAGCGGGCCAGACGTTCGCGAGTTTCGATCGAGCAAAAGAAGGCGCAGGGAGTCAATAAGTCCGGAGGCCGTGAGGCCCAATTCAAAGCAGCTTTTCGATTATCTCTGCTGCCTCGCAGGCTCCACCCGTGCGGGAGATCGCGTCTTTAACGCGCGCTGCCGCGATTCGATAGTTGGAATTGCCAAGAACGGCGCCCACTGTCTTTCGTAAGGCTGTGGTTCCGCGTTCCTTCTCGGCCACCGTCTTACCCACGCCATGGTAATTGATGCGTGCGCCCACTCCCAATTGATCGCCGGTGATCGGCAGGGCAACGATTGGTACTCCCTGGGAGAGCGCCTCCAGAACAGTATTCAGGCCGGCGTGAGTAATCACCAGAGCCGCTCGCTCGAGCAACTCGCGTTGCGGCGCGTATTGCACTACAATCGGTCGCCCGGGAAGCGCGTCGTGATCGCTCGAACGGGCAGAGCCGCCCAGCGATATAGCAAGCTGCACGTCAAACTCCTGAATTGCGGCTGCGATCTCCTTCAGGAGTCCGAGCCTGCCTCCTTGGACGGTGCCCAACGAGGCGTATACGAGCGGTCTCTCGTCAAGCTCGCTCCAGGGGAACGGTATCTGCTTCGAATTTCCACGCTGGAATGGGCCGACATATCGAAATCCTTGCGGGGGCTTTCTTCTCGGGAAATCAAACTCACGCACTAGTTGAGTGATTTGTGCGAGCTTCGAAAACGAGTCGTCCGGAACGTGATATCTGCGCAGGCCGGCAGCCTTGCGATAGCGGTTCAATACGACGTGAACGCTTCGGAATAAGAAATTGCGAACGCGGTAAGAGAACCAGTTTCGGTATCTCGCCCATGGACCTGTTGCATACGGCCAGTCCAGAAAGCTGGGAGGCATGGTTGCTTCTTCATTCAGCGGTACCGAACTGCAAATGGTGGCGTAGGGAATGTTCCCAAGATCCGCTGCGGTGGCCGCGCCGGGCTCCTCCTGATCGGCAAGCAGAAAATCGATTCCCGAGCGTGTCAATGCGCCTGGGCCTTCGCTGCAGAGAACTTCCGCACTAGCCTTCATGTACTCTCGCGTGGCCCGTATCGGCGAAACTCCCTCCTCTCGTGTCATTTCGGACCGGTATTTCTCGATGAAGTCGGGTCCGGATGTCCGCAGCGGATAAAACTCTATGCCCAGTTCCGCGACTCGCGGCGACACGGCAGCCGTACTGAACAGGGTGAAGCGGTGCCCCCGTTTGTGCAGTTCGCGCCCAATCGAGACCATGGTGGCTATGTGACTTGGCCCTGCGTTTGGAACGCCGCCGATGTGCTTCATGCCAGCCTTTGAGTATCGCCTGATCGTGAGGAGAAAAACTCAGATCCGCGGATGGCCCCTGGGCTCCAACTCGTTGGCGAGCGAACCCGCTTCGAGCAACTCGCGTAAAGCGACCAGGAACTTTTGACCTGCCCCTCCATCCCAGACGCGATGGTCGGCAGAACATGTCAGGTTCATTGTCGGCCGGACTACCGGAATGCCGCCCGCCGCAATTACACGATCCGCGACCCGGCCCGCCGTTAGAATCGCGGTGGTGTTGAAGATGGGCGTGGCAGCCGCCTCCACGCCCGGGACAAGGCTGACCTGGAAAGTGCCGGACCCTTTGCGGCGGAGCTCGAAGAATCGATTCATTGTTCGCAGCAACCCGCGGCGCAGAACGCCCCACGGCAGCAGCCAGCCCCAGCGCCGGAGCGTGCGCAGCATTTTGCGATCTTTCTCCCGCACTTCGGGCGTTCTTCGCACTATTTCATCGGCGATCGCGGGCAGGTCCTTTTGATCAGCGCCCTCGACGATCAGAACCGGAGCGAGGAAGGTCTCCCCTGCCACCGAAAGCGCCACGTCCACGTGCGCCGGGCGGTAGGCTTTGTTTCCGCAGACCATCACGTGCAGGTCTGGATGCGCTGCCAGGATGAGCGCGCTCGCCCTTACGAGAACGTGAGCGTACGTCAGCCGGATGCCTCGTTCGCGTGCGGCGTCGATGAGTCGCTTGATCTCGGTCACATCTACTTCGATCGAAATAGAAAAGGCGGGAGGGCGGCACGATGCTAAACCGTCGCGAAGCCAGCGCTCGGCAAAGTCGAGCCGCCGGATATCGGGTTTCGGCCGCGTGGTCAACTTGCGATAGGCCTGGCAGGCGCTGCGGCGATTGCCCGCTGCGATTGCATGAACGCGCGCTCTATCGTGCGCACCGATACAATTGTCAACACCAGAAGATGGGGAGCGATCATCCGGTAGAGCCCGCTCGGGTTGAACAACAGACGCGCAGAGGCATCCTCGATCTCATTCGCAATAATCCTCCTGAGCTTCTTTTTTACCTCATCTATTACCTGGCACAAGAACTCCTGGCTACTCCGGCTGTCGCATGGAATCGATGGCGCTTCAGAATGCAGGGCAAGCGGGCGGTGGGATATGTTGGCTGGGTAGGGCACAGGAATCTCGGCGATGAGGCATTGTTCGACGCGGTTCGCCGCTCACTTTCCGATTTGCCGGTGATTCCGTTCATTGCGGCGCCGGGTGAATCGATGCTTGCGCGAACGGGCCTCGGAGGCGCCTCTGTTTTTCGGGCTGTTCTGCTCGGTGGCGGCACTCTCATTCATCCCTATTACCTTCCCGCCGCGCAGTTAATCAGGAGATTCGGCCTGCCTCTGTATACAGTGGGGACGGGCGTGGGCAGTCCCGGATTTTTTGCGCCACAGGATTCGCCACTTACCGGGTGGAAGGAAATACTTGCGGCATCGCCGCTCCTCTCGGTACGAGGGCCGCTCTCGCTACAGGCCCTCCACGCCTTGGGACTTGCGCACGCTGAAGTGATCGGCGATCCGGTTCTGGGCCTCGCCCCCGATACTCCGCCTCCTTTTCGATCGCGTCAGCGCCTGGTTATCAATTTGGCTCAAGAAAAGGCGCCCGCTACCGAGAGCGCCGAGTACAAGTTGTTCCGGAAGGTTGCCGAACTCGCGGGACGCTTTGCAAGCGATGGCGGAGAGCTGGTTGGAGTAGCGTTAGGTTCGCGAGACCGGGCCGTCTTGGAAAAGTTTCGGAAAGACAATCATCTTTCGGGCATGCGGATCGAAGATCACCGCACTTCGGCCGAGGGCCTATTTCAAACTCTTTCCGGCAGCGTGGCTCTTATCGGCGTTCGGCTCCATTCCGCTGTTTTCGCGGCTTGTCTGGGCGTGCCTCCGCTCTTGATCGCCTACCGCGCTAAATGCGAAGACTTCATGGCCAGCATGGACCTGCAGGATTTTGCGGTGCCTCTTTCTCCGGAACTAGGGCCGGCGCGGCTGGAGCTTTGTTTTAATCAGGTGCTGAGTCAGCCGGAGCTCGGACGGCGGATTTATGAGAAAGCGCTTTTCTGGAAAAGCAAGCAACAAGCTTTCTATTCGAAATTGATCGAACGTATCACGCGCTAGCTCCCCTGGACGCGCCGCTCTTTTCCGGCCCAGAATGGCTCTCGGAGTTCGCGCTTCAGTATCTTGCCGGTTCCCGTCTTGGGCAGCGGATGCTCGAAGAATTGCACCACGCCTGGCAGTTTGAATTTGGCAAGTCTCGTTTGCAGGAAGGTGAGCAGCTCTTCGCTTGTCAAGCACTGGTTTGGCTTCAGTACAACGAGCGCGGCCGGCACCTCACCCCACTTCTCGTCGGGAGCGGCAACTACCGCGCACTCCAAAACGCCAGGATGCGCGAAAATCGCCTTCTCCAACTCCAGCGATGAAATATTCTCCCCGCCGCTGATGATGATGTCTTTCTTTCGGTCAACGATCTGTATGTAGTTCTCCTCATCCCATACGGCCATATCGCCCGTGTGAAACCAGCCGTCCGTGATCGCTTTCCGCGTAGCCTCCGGCTCTTTGTAATAGCCGTCCATGACGTTATCGCCCCGAACAACGACCTCTCCTACCGTTTCCAGGTCACGCGGGACGTCTTTCATTTCCGAATCGACCACTCGTACTTCATTGCCGAGAATCGGCCAGCCGGCCATTGCGCTGTGAAACAGCCGATCTTCTTCGCTTCGGAACCCGACTGTCCCTTTGCGGCGCGATGTCGAGACTACCGGACTGGTTTCCGTCAAACCGTAACCGACCAGTATCGTGCACCCGAAGGCCTCTTCCATGCGCCTCATCAGCTCAGGAGACGACGCTGCGCCTCCAATGTAAATTTCTCTCAAACTCGAAATATCAAAGCGCCCGAGCTCAGCGCAGTTCAGAAGCGCATTCGCCATCACGGGGACCACCGACATTGAGGTTGCGCGCTCATCCTGGATAATGCGCAAGACCTGCGCCGGCTCGAACCGCCGAACCATCACTTGCTTATTACCGCTCATGGTTGCTGTTTGCGCCCGGCCCCACCCGTTGGCGTGGAACAGGGGGATGGTATGCAGCTCCACGTCCGTATCGTCCTGCCGTAGAGCGATCACCGCCAGCGCGTGCATATACAGAGTGCGATGCGACAGCGCCACCCCCTTGGGCGTTCCCGTGCTGCCGCTGGTGTAGAAAATCTCGGCAATGTCGTTCTCATTGAAAGAAAGCAAATCGGGTCTTTCCATGCGCCCGCGATCGAGCAGTTGTTCATAAGTGAAGTCCGCCTGCGGGATGGGATCGTTTATCGCGATGTAGCGTTCAATACACGGGCAGGCTTTTCGAAATGCCTCGACTAAGGGGGCGAAGTCGTTCTCGAAGATCAGCATCCGTGCGCCTGCATGATTGAGAATCTCGATCAATTCAGCGGGGCTCAATCGCACGTTCAGCGGCGTCACGATGGCTCGCATGAGCGGCACCCCGTAGTAACCTTCCAGAAGCTGATTGTTGTTAAAGCTCAGGTACGCCACGCGGTCGCCCGGGCGAATTCGCTCCGCTATGAGACCCGCGGCCAGACGCTCACATCGTTCGCCAAATTGCGCGTAGGTGTACCGGCAGGCTCCGGAAACAACTCCGATCTTGCGGGCAAAAAGATCTACGCCCCGGTACAAGCAACGAATGGGCGTCAGTGGAATGTTCATCGCTTAACCGTTCTACAGAACGTACCGTTCCCTCGCCAGAAGCCGGTCGGCGATGTTCCGCCGAAGCGCTACCGCATCCACAGGATCGTAGTTGGCCAGGCGCCGGAGCACCTGCATATTCTTGCGCAGCGTGTCGGGGCCGGAACAGGCGGCTAACACGTTTCGCGCGGCGAACTCGATTCGTGCCATCGCATCACGCACAAGCACGGCGCAGATCTCAGGCGCGATACCAGCCCTGCCTGAGGCGGCCATTTTTTTTCTTCTCAGCAGACCTGATTCCATGGCAAAAGTCTCCATTACAATATCGGCAATATTCATGGAGATCTCCTGTTGATTTTCGAGCTCGGCTTGATACTTCTGAAATGCCAGCGCCATCGTCAGCAATGCAATTTTCTTTGCATTCCGGACCAGCCGGAGTTCTTCATCCGGTTCGTCCGCACCAATCTTGCCGCTCTGAATCTCTTCCATGAGTGCTTTCGCCGCCGGCAGAAGTTCCAGCTGACCTCGCGCGGCGCGCTTCAGTAACATCCCGGTGATCAAGAGCCGGTTGATTTCGTTTGTGCCCTCAAAGATCCGATTGATGCGCGAATCCCGGTAAGCGCGTTCCACCGCGTAGTCCTGATGAAAACCGTACCCGCCGTGGATCTGCACTCCTTCATCCACCACGTAATCGAGCGCCTCCGATCCGTACACCTTGATAATCGAGCATTCCGTCGCGTACTCCTCAACCGCCTTCAGCATGGTTTGGCCGGCATCCGCCTGTTGCCATGAAAAATCCTCCAGCCGGCTTTGTATCAGGCCCACCACGCGCCAGGCAACGCACTCAGCGGCATAAATGCGAATCGCCATCTCCGCCAGCTTGTGCCGAATCGCTCCGAAATGCGCGATGGACGTCCCAAACGCTTTTCGCTCTTTGGCATATTTCAGGCAAATCGCGAGGACGTCTTTCGCTCCGCCTACTGCAATCGCTCCCAGCTTCAGCCGGCCCACGTTCAGAATGTTGAAGGCGATGATGTGGCCGCGCCCGATTTCGCCGAGTACGTTTTCCACCGGCACCGGCACGTTCTCGAAATAAATTGCGGTTGTGGAACTGCCCTTGATGCCCATCTTCTTTTCTTCTGCGCCGCTGGTGACGCCACCAAAAGCACGCTCCACCAGGAATGCCGTGAACTTGTCGCCGCCGACTTTGGCGAAGACGGTGAACAGATCCGCGGCACCCCCGTTTGTAATCCACATCTTCTGCCCGTTAAGGATGTAATGTCTGCCGTCCGGGCTCAGATCGGCTCGCGTCCGGACAGCCAAGGCGTCGGAGCCGGCCTGCGGCTCGGTCAAAGCGTACGCCGCCACCATTTCCACGCGAGCGAGTTTCCGAAGATACTTCTCCTTCTGATCCGTGGTCCCAAAATAAAGCAGCGGCAGGGTGCCGATTCCCGTGTGCGCTCCATGCCATCCAGCGTAAGATGCATCGCGTGCCAGGTGTTCTTCGGCAATTAGAGTGGAAGCCAGATCCAGCTCCATGCCGCCGAACTCTTCCGGAATCGAAATCGCGGTAAGCCCCAGCTCGCCGGATTTGCGTAGCACCTGCACCGCCGCGCCGGGTTCCTGGTGCCGGATCGCCTCAATACGCGGTTCGACATCTTGCGCCCAAAACTCATCCGCCGCGCGGGCGATCGCAAGATGTTCGTCCGTCAGGTCTTCGAACGTGAAAACATGCTCGGGTGCAGCTTCCTCGATAAGAAACGCCCCGCCATTCGTTTTCGATAGCACTGCTCCCCTGTTTGACATGCTTAAGCTCCCTCCACGGCCGGTTCGACCGGCGTACTTAGACGCGCGTTCAGCTTCTCGCGAAGCTCTTCCGGAATCGCGACCGCCCGTTGACTCTCCCGATCCATGCACGCGATAACAACAGCGCCGGCGGCGGCCAATTCGCCCGCCTTCAACGTGCGAAACGCCAGCCTGATCGAAGATCTTCCAATCCTGGCTAACGATACTTCAATGTCAATCACGTCATCGTGGACCATGGCAATCATGAAATCGCATTCCACATGCACGCGAGGAAACGCATAACCGCCGGGCCCGTACAGGATTCCGATGGAGCGCATGAACTCGATCTCGGCCGATTCGAAATACCGAAACATCGCTGTGTAGTGAATGCGCCCGCTCGCGTCGGTGTCGATGAATCGTATCCGCGCCTGAAACCGGAAAGGTTCGCACTGAGACATCTATCTCAGGATGCCGCAAACGGACAGTAATTAAAAAGGCAAAGAGCTTAAAGATCGAGACCCTTCCAGATATCCGCCATCTCGAGAACGGATCCCATGACAGGACGGATGATGACCATCGCCTCCAGCGTAGGGGTCGCCATATCACAATTCTCTCTTTTCTCGCACGTTGCGGTTTCTGGTACTGGTTGATGTAGGCTGTTGTTGACGGCCGGCGAGCTACTGGTTTATCGTCGGTGTGGCGAAGGCGGATCTTGAAAAGGCTGGGTATTTGGTTGGTTTCGGCGGCCGCATTGATCCTGGTCCCGAATTCAACGGGAGCTGTGTTGCCGGCGGGCACCATCCTGGAGGCGCGGCTTTCCGGCGCTACCGGATCTCGGGTGTCACAGCCGGGTGACCATATCGAAGCCACGATCATCGCCCCCGTATTTGAGCCGGGCTGGTTAGCCGTTCCTCCCGGAGTTACGCTTTCAGGCGTGATTGAGAGTGTCGACCGTTTGGGATTAGGGCTGAAGCACCGCACAGCGACCATGAAATACCGCTTCAATTCCATCCAGTTCGACGACGGGAGGGCTTTCCCCATCGAGACTCGCGTGTTGGAAGTGGAGACGGCTCGCGAGCGTGTGAGCGCCGACGGCACTATCGGTGGAATTTATCCCACTGCCAATCTTTCTTCCGGGGTTTCGTTTGCCATCTCGGGGTTGCTCATCCAGCCCGAAATTGCTGGACCGGTGATTGGCATCAAATTTCTGATTGCGCGATCCCCCGATCCAGAGATTTACTTCCCGGCCGGAACGGAAATAATCCTCGAACTCACGTCGCGGGCGGTCATCGCCGAATCAAACGCAATTTTGAACACGCTTAAACCATTGCCGGCCGCGCAAGAGGCCGGTATCCGATACGTACTGGATAATCTGCCGCGGCAGCAAACCGACCGCGCACATGATTATCCCTCGGATCTGGTGAATATCCTTCTGCTGGGGACCCGCGATCAGATCGACAGAGCCTTCGCTGCCGCCGGATGGAGCGGCGAACAACCGCATTCGGTTTTAGCGCTTTATCGCATTTTCCACTGCCTGGTCCAGCGGATGGGTTACAGCATGGCGCCCATGACGACGCTAACACTGAACGGGAAGGCTCCCGATTCCGCATACCAGAAGAGCCTGGATACGTTTTCCAAGCGGCACCACATTCGAATATGGGGGCAAGGAGCTTCGGATGCGTGGCTCGGCGCGGCCACCGAAGACGTCGCTTACATGTTTCGAGGGATGCACTTGACGCACGCTATCGATCGCGAAATCGATAATGAACGCGCCAAGGTGGTGAATGACCTATGGTTCACGGGCTGCGTGGATTCCGGTTCGCTGATAACGCGCGAGTGGCTTAGACCGGTAAGCGAAAACGGCGCCTCCATCGCTACCGACGGCAAAATCGCCGCCCTCCGATTGAATGACTGCTTGCATCCGCGGAGCATGCCGCCTGCCTCGCACCAATCGCCTAAACCGCGTCCGCGTAGGCGAATTGTGCAGGCGATGGTTGCCGTCGGCAATGATATCGCGCGATCTAATCCCGTGATGCTCGGCTACAACGCGGGTAAGTCGTTTCTCGAACAGCCGGACGAAGTTAGAAGCGCCGTCGATACTGTACCCGATGTCAACCGGCGGACGCCGGAATGGCGCGAAGCGGCGGCGCGGCGAGTGTGGAAACGGCCAAGCCCGCTCAACATGGGTTCGGTTTCCGGAAATCCACAGGATCGATCGCCGTTGCTCCACGCCTTCACCAGACGTGGCATCTGACTCGGAAAGTCGCCCGGCAAGTTCGGCCCGCAACCAAGACTCGCGCTTTTCCGATGCCTAAGGCTCGGCATGCGGCGCCTGCATTCCTGACTCAGTTAGTACCGGCTGGTGTAGTCTATTGTTGACTGCTGGCGAGTCCTGGTTTATCGTCGGTGTCACGGCCGCGCGGGCTGCGGTCATGGTTCACGTAACAATGCCACGGCGCGATAGCGGCAACATGGAGAAGACCCAAACAACACTCGATTCAACTCTGCAGAGCGTCGACCAGGCGGAAGCTTTGGCCATCCGCGAGGCAGCTAAGATCGGCTTCGAGGAGGAAGACCAGCAGCAGATTGGCATGGCTATCCGCGAGTGTATGGTCAACGCCGTGGTGCACGGAAACCGCTACAGCAAGAACAAGAAAATTCACTTGGATATCGAACGTTCGAAGGAAAGCCTGGTGGTCACCATAGGTGATGAAGGTGAAGGTTTCGATTTGAACTCGCTCCCGGACCCCTTGGCGCCTGAGAATCTGCTGCGCCAGTCCGGCCGCGGCATTCTGCTGATACGCGCTTTTATGGACGAATTCGATCTGCACCCCCGGCACGGGGGAGGCACGGAAGTTCGTCTGGTAAAGAATTTAGTGAAATCCTAGCTTTTGTTTTGCAGTATCTGACCCCACGAAGGAGGCACAAGTGAGTGTTAAATTGACGTCCCGCCATGTTGGCGATGTCACCGTTATCGATGCGGCTGGACGAATTACGCTCGGCGAGGGCGCGAGCCAGTTTCGCGACATCATTCGAGACCTCGCAGCGAAGGGAAACAAGAAATTGCTGCTAAATCTCAGCGAGGTTTCCTATATTGACAGCTCGGGCATCGGAGAAATGGTCTCCGGATTTACAACCGTAACCAACAACGGCGGGCACCTGAAACTGGTGGGACTTTCCAAGCGCGTTAAGGACCTGCTGCAGATTACCAAGCTCTATACAGTTTTCGAGGTCTACGACGACGAGGCAGAAGCGGTCCGCAGTTTTGCCTAGTTCGCGACAGCTCTGCTGACGGGGTTCTAGTACTAGTTCGCCAGTTGGCGGCGCGCGGGGCGGCCCGGCCTTTTATTTCTCGGGAGATAAGTGTTCGGGGAACGGCACTATATCGGCAAGCGTGTCAACGTCCACCTTGCTACAACCTATGACCAGTCCCGTCCCCCAGCCTGTGCCGTTTCTGCCTCCTGAGGGGCAGGTTGCCGATATTCTCATCGCTGACGAGCTGACGCTCGTACGCGAAGGTTTGGCGGCGCTTTGCAACTCGATTTCCGGCTTCCACGTCGTGTCGCAGGTCGGTACGGCCGCCGCGGCTCTCGTCGAAATCGAACGGCTTCAGCCCTCTCTAGCGCTGCTCGATCTGGGACTTTCCGATCTGGCCGCGACCGAGGTGATCCGGCGTGTCCGCGAACTCGGGATTCGTACCCGCTGTGCCGTTTTCTCTATACGCAAAGATCGAAAAACAGTGCTGGAAGTGCTGCGTACCGGCGCTTGCGGATTTCTGCTGAAAAGCTCCACTTCTGAGCAGATGGCCGATGCGCTTGGTCAGTTCACCCAGGGCGGCATTTACGTCTCGCCACAAATCGAGGTCATGTCGCTTTTTGGCGATGGCGGCGGCCGGAATCAGACTGAAGATCCGTTGGAATCCCTCAGCAGCCGTGAATTTCAGGTCTTCTCGCTTCTGGTCGAAGGCATCCGCGCCAAGGAAATTGCCGCGCGCTTGTCCCTGAGTCCCAAAACCGTCGATACCTATCGTTCCAGTCTCATGCGTAAACTGGATATTCACGACGTCGCGGGCCTTGTGAAGTTCGCGATAAAACGGGACTTAGCTGACCTGAAAAGCTGAGCCGGCGCGCCCCGGCGGACCTGTTTCCGTTATGCTACCCTACTGGATGCTCAGCTAGTTATTCGGAAAGGCAGCAGTACGTTTTGACGCGTCATGAATTAAAGGAGCAGCTCCAGCACGATCATTTCACGGATGCCGTTTCGGATATTCTCGGCTACGCCTCCTCGAACCGTGAAGAAGTAATCCGCTGGAGCATCGCGGTTATTGCCGTTCTGGCCATTGCAGGGGGCGTAATTTGGTACGCCGCGTACAAAAATTCCGTTAGGCGGCACGATCTTCAGGCGGCTTTTGCAGTCGTCGAAACGCCTGTTGGGCCCGCGAATCCGGCCGGTAGCAAGAGTTTTGCAACTCAGGATGCAAAAACACAGGCTTCCATGAAAGCGCTTCAGAATGTAGTTTCCAAGGACGGCGGCAGCCGCCAGGGCTTGATCGCCAGATACTACTTAGGAACGCTGAAGGCGCAGAATCACGATGCAAAAGGCGCGGAATCCGACTTGCGGGCAGTAGCCGACTCCGGCAACGAGTGCGCTCCTCTGGCGAAGATAGCCTTGGCGGAGCTCTATGCGAGCGAAAACCGGGTCTCGGAAGCACAAGCTCTGCTTAGGGATATCGTGAACAAACCCACCGATCTGGTTTCTAAGGCGCAGGCCCAGGTGATGATGGCCCATCTTTACGAGACCGCCAATCCGCAGGAAGCCCGGAAAATTCTTCAAAGCTTGAAGACGCCCAGCCAGGATCCCGCAGTCAGCCGGGCGGTGGATCAGTTGTCCGCGCAACTGACGAAGTAGTCGAACGCAAAGAATGCTGGGCCGCCTACGCCTTGCTCCGCCACATTTGCGCGGGCGCAAGTTCCCAGAGCCGGCGCATCCATACAGAAACGATTTTCAGCGGGACCGCGACCGCATCATTCATTCTCGAGCCTTTCGCAGGCTCGAAGGCAAGACGCAGGTGTTCGCCGCGGGTCTCTGCGATCACTTTCGAAATCGCCTTACCCATACCATTGAGGTCTCGCAGGTGGCCCGAACAGTCGCTGTAACGCTCCATCTGAACGAGGAGTTCACGGAGACTCTTGCGCTGGCACACGACCTCGGCCATCCGCCCTTTGCGCACGTTGGCGAACAGGAACTCGACCGGCAGATGCGCCGTTTCGGAAGTTCGTTCGAACATAACCGGCATTCGCTGCGCATCGTCGACGTTCTCGAGCAGCGATACGCGCGTTTTGACGGGTTAAATCTCACATTCGAAGTGCGTGAAGGAATTGTCAAACACTCCCGCGAAGTAAGCCCGGATGCCGAGGCGGACTTGCAGGAGTTTCTTCCCGGCAAGCGTCCCCCCATAGAGGCGCAGCTTGTCGATCTGGCTGACGAGATTGCCTACTCGGCCGCCGATATTGATGATGCCTTCGAGGCAGGATTGATCTCGATGCAGGAAATGGGCGATGTCATTCCCGGATTCGCGGACCTCGCGGAACAGATGAGCACTCAGTTCCCCGGAGCTTCCGACCGCATTCGTTTTTGGGAGATTCAGCGGCAGCTTTTGAACGTTCTGGTGGGAGGTCTCATCCATGGGACCGCCGCAGCCGCCGACGCCGCCCGCGTCGAGACGATGGACGACGTGCGCGCCCTTGATCACCGTCTCGCTCAACTCACGCCGGAGGCCGCCGAAATTAACCGGCGCATGAAGGCGCTTTTGATCGACCGCGTCTATTGTTATGCGCAGCTCGTGGAGGATCGCAGCGCAGCGGTCCGAAAAATGGGAGAGCTGTTCGACTTTTTTATAGCCCATCCGGATCGCGTTTCACCCGGCTATCGCGAAAATCTGGATCGCATGCCCGCTCACAGAGTCGTATGCGACTACATCGCGGGCATGACGGACGCCTATTTCATGCGTGTCTATAACGAACTGCTTTCGTAGCTACTCGCGCTTGATCGTGTTTGAAAGCTCGGCAGAGCGGACGATGTAGATCTTCTCGATTTGCCGGCAGATTTCGCCGCCAACGCGCTCGGGCTTCTCGTCCTCGTCCACGTCAACCGTGACTTTGATGTATAGATCGACTCTCTGCATCTGCTCTGATCCGATAATACTCATAGCGCAGCCGTACACAGCGCGGAAATCAGCCCATGCCCGAACCTGTCCTATGCAAAATCTGCGGGAAACGCCGCGCCAGACGCTTCTGTCCAGCGGTGGAGGGCGACATATGCACGATTTGCTGTGGCACAGAGCGCGAGGTTTCGCTGTCCTGCCCGCTCGAATGTGAATACCTGCGGGAAGCACACCGGCACGAAAAGCCCGTTCCCGTTCCGGAGGACGAAATTGCGAACGCCGATATTCCGGTTTCTGAAGAATTCGTTCGGTCCCACGAAGAACTGCTGCTGTTTTGCGTCTACTCGCTTTTGCAGGCCGCCTTGCGGACACCCGGGGCGGCGGATCTGGACGTGATGGCTGCGTTGGAAGCGCTTATACAAACGCACCGGACGCTTGAATCCGGGCTCGTGTACGAGACGAGAGCGGAAAACAGCATTGCGGCATCTGTTCAACGCAGATTCGCTGAATCTTTAGCCGATTATCAGAAAGTTAGGAGTGAACGCGAAGCGCTGAGCCCCGTGCGCAATGCGGAAATCCTCGCCGTGCTCGTATTTCTTCACCGTATCGGACAGCAGACTCGGAATGGGCGTCCGCGAGGGCGGCTGTATTTGGATTTCCTCCGCCAGATGACGCCCGGCCCGGGCGCGGAGGAACGCGCCCCGAGCATTATCTTGTGAAAGGCCGTCGGCACTCTAAGTTAGGCCCTTGTGATTTGCGTGTGCGGGTATATCTCTTTCGTCTGTTCGAGGTTTGCCAGCGTGATACCCGGAAGCTTGGTGGAAGCTGTTCCAGCGGCCACGCCCCAACGAAGCGCATCGCTGAAAGACTCGCCGCGGGCGAGCGCCCATACAATCGCCGCCGACATGGCATCTCCCGCGCCGATGGGGCAGAGCGCGTGGATCGGCGGCGGAACGACCTCCAGAACACCCTCGGTGGAGGTGGCGGCAATGACGCCGCGGCTGCCAAGCGAGAGAACCACCGATTCGGGGCCCAGCGCCTTGATACGCTGCACGGCATCGATCAACTGCGAGCGGGTAATGAGAGCCGCATTCAGCAGCCGTTCAGCCTCGGATTGGTTCGGCTTCACGACGGTTGGCTTGGCCTCGAGCCCATGCAAGAGCGGATCGCTATCGGTATCGAGCAGCGTTTCCACCTTGTGCTTGGCGGCGAGCCGTATCAGATTCGTGTAAAAATGCACGTCCATGCCGGGCGGAAGGCTACCGCAAAGCATCAGCCAGGAAGCGTCGGGCAAGTGCTTTTCGACGGCTTTGGTCACGCGGTTTTGCTCCGCCGGCGAAAGCGCCGGACCTACCTCATTCAACTTGACCGAGAGGCCTTGGCGGTCGGAAATCGTGAGATTGATGCGGATGTTGTTTTGGATGCGAACGATTTCGGTGGCGAACTTGTCGTTCCGGAGCTGTTCCTCGAAAGTTCGTCCGGCTTCCCCGCCGGAAGTGGTGACGGCGAGCACATCCGCGCCAAAACTGGTCAGCAAGCGAGCGGCGTTTATGCCGCGCCCACCCGCGGCCTCCGTGGTGGATTGGATGTAGGCGCGATCTTCGAAGACAAGGCGGTCCACCGTGACAATCCGATCAACGGCGGGGTTGACGGTGAGAGCGACGATCGGTTTACTCATTCAGGAATGGCGGCGCGGCTAAGAAGGCCGTCGCCCGGCTAACATCTTGGCGCCAAGCATCCCGCCGAGTCCCGGCAGCAATGTCAGTAATAAAAATGAAAACGGGAGTCCAATCAGGATCTGAACCAGAAAGTCGTGCTGCGTGTCCGGCAATTTCGCCGATTTGGGCAACTGGGCCCAAACGGACTTAGCCTGCTGCCAACCCTCCGGGCTGGACACATAGAGCGCCGAAACGGCGCACAGCAGGAAGACGACGAGGAACAGCCACAGGCCCGTCATCCAGCCGAGACGAGCCCCGGCGGCAGTGGAGAGGGCTTCGGCAGAGTGCCCTTTGTAGAGCCGGACCGCGACGAAACCTGCTCCACAAAGAAAGATAGGGACGAGCGCCGGGAGGACTAGACCGAGCACCGCCACCCCGAACAGCGTTCCGGTCGCGACCAGGAGGCTGATGAGGACAGCACGGCTATTTCGGAACGAAATCCCGGGGCCGGAGCGGGCAGGGGGGACCGGGGTTGGGGTAGAGGCGGCGGCAGACTCAAGAGCGTTCAGCCGGGCGACATCCTCCTCAAGCTGCGGCTTGCCGCATTTGTGGCAGAAGCGGGCATCCTCCGGGAGGACGGCTCCGCAGGTACAGCGTTCTTGCACACCTTTAGTTTACAGCCCTTTACGGCGTTTTTACCAAACGAACTCCGGCTGACGGGCCGAATTACGGAACGAACCAAAAATGGGTTCGTATTTTCAGTCGCCGTTTAAGATGGGGCATAAGCCCCGATGCCCAAGCCTAACCTGTTCGCGGTGTGCGCACCCGACCACTACTTGCTGAGGAACCTGGAGCCCCTTAGCAATATAGTTAACATTTACGTTGGAAACGACCGGGCGGCCGTTGAGAAGTATGGACCGGAGACGGAGATTCTCCTTTACATGGGAATTGTGGGTAAAGGTCCGCCCCTTGAAGAAATCTGGCCCCAGCTGAAGACCGTGCGATGGATTCATTCGTTGTCAGCGGGCGTGGACAAACTGCTGTTCCCGGCACTGATTGAAAGTCCGGTGCCGGTGACGAACGCGCGCGGAGTTTTCAAGCGGTCGCTTGCCGAGTTTGTCGTGCTGGGAATGTTGTACTTCTACAAGCGGGTGCGACAGCTGATCGAGAGTCAACGGGCGCACCGGTGGGACGACTTCACGGTGGAATGGCTACCGGGAAAGATCATGGGCGTGGTTGGATATGGGGAGATCGGACGCGAATGCGCCGCGCTCGCCAAGGCGCTGGGCGTGAAGGTCTACGCGACGCGGCGGAAGCCGGAGCTTTCGGCTAACGATCCGATTCTCGATCGCATTTTTCCATCGACACAATTGAACACAATGCTGGAGCAGGCGGACGTGGTAGTAGCGGCAGCGCCGCTGACGCCGGAGACCCGGCATATGCTGGGCGAGGCGGAATTCGCGTCCATGAAGAGTTCGGCCATTGTGATGAATGTGGGGCGCGGTCCGGTGATCGACGAGGCCGCTCTGATCCAGGCGCTCCAGAGGAAACAGGTGGCCGGGGCAGCGCTGGACGTTTTCGAACAAGAACCGCTGCCGAAGGGCCACCCGTTCTGGGCCATGGAGAACGTACTGGTGTCGCCGCACTGCACCGACAGGACAAGCAATCCGGACTGGTTGGATTTGAGCGCACAGTGTTTTGTGGCAAATGTCGAGCGTTACGTGAAAGGCGAGCCGTTGATGAACGTGGTGAACAAGAAGGCGGGTTACTGATGAGCGTTGCAAGACCACTGGAAGAACAAATTATTTCAGCGGACGACGTGATGGCGGCCGCGGAGCGGATAAAGCCTCTGGCGCGCGAGACGCCCGTTTACAAGTCACGGCTCTTCAACGAAGCCTCGGGCGCGCAAGTCTGCTTCAAGTGCGAAAACTTTCAGCGCGGCGGGGCGTTCAAAATCCGCGGAGCAACAAATTTCCTCGCATCGCTCAACGAACCCGAGCGGAGACGCGGAGTAGTTACATATTCGTCGGGCAACCATGCCCAGGCCGTGGCAATAGCGGCTGCACATTTTGGGGTTGCGGCGACGATCGTGATGCCGACCGATGCTCCGAAAGCAAAGCTTGAGTCGACCATGCTGTACGCACCGAAGATCGTGTTCTTCGATCGCCAGCGCGAGAAGCGGGAGGAGATTGCGGAGCGAATCGCGAACGAGACGGGCGCGGTAATACTGCCGTCCTACGATCATCCCTGGATTGTTGCCGGGCAGGGGACGGCCGCGCTGGAGGTGCTTCGAACGCAACCGGACTTGGATGCGATCGTGGTTCCACTCGGGGGTGGCGGGTTGTTATCGGGAACGCTGATCGCGGCCAAGGCGGCACGACGCTCCATTCGTGTGTTCGGAGTCGAGCCGGAACTTGCGAACGATTGGTATTTGTCGCTGCAGGCCGGCAGGCAGGTGGAAATCGCACCGCCTCCCACCATCGCGGATGGGTTGCGAACGCCGGTTCCGGGCAACATCACTTTTCCGATCGTGCGGCCTCTGATCGAGGGAGTCCTGCTGGTGTCGGAAGAAGAGATCAAGGCCACGATGCGATTTCTGCTGACGCGCATGAAGATACTTGTCGAGCCGAGCGGCGCGGTGGCAGCGGCCGCCGTCTTGCACAAGAAAATGCCGGCGGAGGTGCGATCGATAGGAGTCATTTTATCGGGAGGTAACGTGGATCTCGATGTATTGTCGGAGATCTGCGGCGCGGCAGCCTAAAGATGACGCGTGAAAATCCTTGGACGACGAAATCTTCCCGGGTGGTGTATGAAAACCGGTGGATCCGAGTGCGCGAGGATCAAGTTATCCGGCCCGATGGTGGACCCGGACTCTACGGCGTTATCGAGATCAGGCCGTCTGTTGGCGTGGTGGCGATCAATGAGCGCAATGAAATCGCTCTGGTGGGGCAATGGAGGTATTCGGTAAACCGCTTTTCGCTCGAGATTCCGCGCGGAGGCTCTTCTGCCGGCGAGATGGATATGCTGCGCGTGGCGCAACGCGAATTGGCGGAAGAGGCCGGCCTGTTGGCGCAACACTGGCAAGTGTTAGGGCCGGTCGACGTCTGCAACGGCGTAGCGGACGATGTTCAGACGTTATTCCTCGCAACGGGCCTGACAGCGACGGACAGGAAGCTGGATCCGGAAGAGGACATCACCGTGGAATGGCAGCCGTTCGAGGAAGCCGCGCGGATGGCGATGGATGGAAGGATAACGGAAGTGTGCAGCGTGGCCGCGATCTTGCGAGTGGCTTTGATGCGAAGGACCGAGAAGTAGATGGGCCGTTCCGGGAGTAAAGGTCGAAGGCGCTTCGCGCTGTTTGCCTGGGCGGTGTTGGCCTACAACATTCCAGTGATCTTGTGGGGAGCTTACGTCCGCGTTTCCTTTTCGGGGGATGGCTGTGGAGCGCATTGGCCGTTCTGCAACGGCCAGGTAATTCCGCACAACATGGCAGCTCCGATGGCAATCGAGTTTACGCATCGGATGATGACCGGCGTGGATTCGGCGGCAATGATTGCGATGTGCTGCTGGGCCTTTATGGCGTTTCCACGCAGACACGCGGTGCGGCTCTACTCGGTGTTATCCGTGATCTTTCTCCTGATCGAGGCGCTGCTCGGGGCCGGGCTGGTCTTGCTCCGGTATGTGGCGAAGGATCAGTCTACGGGCCGGGTATGGTACTTGTCGGCACACCTGACGAACACGATGCTGCTACTGGGCGCTATAACGGTGACTGCATGGCTGGCTCAAAACAAGGCCGATCGCTCGCCGCTGGCAAATCTCTCGCGACCCGTTCTCGGCGCAATGGTTGTCACCGTGATTGTGAGCATCACGGGCGCGACGGCAGCGTTGGGGGATACTCTTTTCCCGGCGGCCTCGCTTGCGGCGGGCATGCGTCAGGATTTTTCGAGCGCCTCCAGCATGCTGGTACGGCTGCGCATGATCCATCCGTTGATCGCGATGTTCGGTGCGGCTTATCTGATCGGAGTTTCATCGAGAGTACTTAGGCGAGACGATGGCGCGGGGGCCCGCACGGCAGCGGCGCGAGTATTGACGCTCACGCTGTTGCAGCTAGCGGCGGGCGCAGTAAATTTGTCGCTGCTGGCGCCGGTCTGGATGCAACTGTTTCACCTCTTCATGGCAGACGCGTTGTGGATCGCCGTCGTGGTTTTCGCGCTGGAGACGGCTGCGGTGCGACGAGCTGAACCGGCGATGGCGTACGCATAACGGCGCCCGTTTCCACAAATTTACAAGCAATTTACAAGAACTGGTTGGTTATACACGCAGGACGTGCTTAGTTAAGTTATTTGATGAAGCGCGTTCCAGATGCGGCCCTCCTCACACGCGCAGGAGCCTTGCTGGCCGCTGCATTTTTCCTCGCAACCAGTTTCCGATACGGGTGGACTCGCGCCGCCTCAGACTTTCCGAACTACTACACGGCAGCGGTGTTAGTGCGCAAGGCGCAGCCGTTGAAAGATTACTACGATTGGACGTGGTTTCAGCGGCAAATGGATTATGCCGGCATTCGGCAGCTTGGAGCGTATGTGCCGCAGACACCCCTGGCGATGCTGCCGTTCGTTGCAGTCAGCGGATTTCCGGTGCAAACGGCAAAACGCATCTGGCTGTTGTTCAACCTTGGATTTCTAGCGGGAACGTTTTGGCTGCTTTCGCGCTTAACAAGCTTCCGTATGGAGGAAATTGCGTTGCTGGCGTTTCTCGGGTACGGCGCATTGCACTTCAATTTTCTCTATGGGCAGTATTACGTCTGTCTTTTGTTTCTGATAACTGGATCCCTATTCTGCATGACACGTGCGCGCTGGAGCGGCAGCGGATTTGCCTTAAGTACTGCTTTCGCGCTCAAGCTGTACGGCGGCCCTTTCCTGCTCTATCTGTGTACAAAGCGCCGGTGGAAGGCTGTGGCGGCAATGATGGCGGGAACATTACTCTGGGTAGCTTTAGCGATCGCGATATTCGGCTGGAGCGACATCCATTACTTCGCCGCCCGTGTTCTTCCTCGCGCGCTGGAGGGCGAAACCATAGATCCGTACAACAACCTGAACGGCAGTTTAACCACTCTGTTACGACGGCTGTTTATGGCGGAGCCCGAGCTGAATCCACACCCGTTATGGAATGCGCCCTTAATCTTCTTCTTTGCGCAACCTTTGCTCACTTTGCTTATCCTCTTCATGCCATTCTTGGCAATTGTTAAATCGAGCGATCTGAAGCGCGACTTCGCATGGTTCTTTGTGGCGCTCCTGCTCGCGTCCCCTAATACCGGCTCATACACCTTTGTTCTGGCGCTGCTCCCGATAGTGTTGCTGATGGAACGGTCCTCGCTGCGAGAGAAGGCTTTATTAATGCTCTGCTACTTTCTTTTGGCAATCCCCTTGCGGCCGGCCTGGAGTTGGTTTTTCCCGAAATTTTGGCTGTTGCTGGGTTTGTTCCTGTTCGCAGGTTGGGGATATTGGCACTTCATCCGGCCCGCATGGGCCACAGGCGTCGCGTGCTCAATTATATTGCTTGCGAGCGTCTCGGCAAGCCGGCACCTCGCCAGTTACTTGCAGGAACCCGGGCGACATTGGGAACAGATTGCGGTACAACCAGGAGCGATCTTTTCCTCTTCGCCTGCTGTCCTTAGATCGGGGATCTTTTATCAGGCGATTGGCCGAGACCGTTATGTGTTGCGTTGGTTTCACGACGGCCGGATCGAAGAGTTCCAATTTGATGGCGACGCGCTGCAGCCGGTTGCACACTCCCCTGATGGCCCCATTCAATTCGAGCTAGTTGCTCACGGTAACTCGACGAATATGTTATTCGACGTGAATACAAAAACGCTTTTCCCAGCAACAGCCTCAGGTTTTGGTGGAGCTGCGCTATCCATGCCCTCGCCGCAATCGTGTGTACTGTCTCCCGACAAGAAATGGATACTGTTCACCCAAGCGGTCCACGGCAACAAGCAGATTTGGCTGAAGAACGCCACCGGCGGGCAAGCGGTAGCCATCACCGGCGGAGACTGTGGCAGTTGGTCGCCCGTTTGGGATTTGGACTCGAAGGGTATCGTGTTCGCCAGCGATTGCAGCCGGGGTATCGGTTGCCCGGCCTTATATCGCGCCCGCTTCAGCGGCGGCCGGATCACGGCCTTCAGGTGATGCAACTTTCCAATGGCGACCATTCCAGAACCCCAGATGTTTCCGGCGCTACCGCTGAAGCATAATCGTCCAGCCTCGCCGAGAGGCGCGACAACGGCGGCGGAGTGACACTGCAATTCCGTTTAGCATTGGCATTTTCCGTAAGCAGGCCTGAGAGGCCTACGCAGACCACGGGGCGCCTCACAAAACGCCACTAGTGATTCGCGTCGATCGAATCGAGGTGACCTCCGACAGCCAGGAACTGCCGCTGCCAGTCGGCGGCGTCATGCATATCGGTGCTATATTGCTCCGGCGTGTCGCGAATGAGCGCACGTTCTTTAAGTATTCGTGAAACGAGCAGCAACGCCCTAGGAGAATTGGGGTTTAACTCCGAGCCTTTCCTGGCATTCGCGAGGGCATCCTCGATGAGCGCGCCGTACTGCTCCTGGAGGGAGTGATGAAGATTTACATCCGGGATAGGGCCGGCGTTAGCGCCGGATTTGGCTTTCGCCTGCTGAATAGCGGGTCCGAATTCATCGCGCTCCAGACTGGCAAGCTGCAGGAAGTTCTCGGGCTTCCCTGGCTCGAGCGCGATCACCTGTTTGAGTAAGTCCCGCGCGGTGGTGTAGCGATCCGACTTGTCGGCGGGGTCCGCCGAACGCTCGGCCAGCGCAACCTCCAATTGCGAGCGTTCCAGCAGCGGCCGGGGTGTTGAAGGAGCAAGGTCGATGGCTTGCTTCAGATGTGCCTCGGCGCGTTCCGAAACATCGTTATCGGCCGACGGCCGAACATTTCCGTCCACGATTTCCCTGTATAGAGTTACCCCCAAGAGCTCATGGGCTCTGGCCGAAGCCGTGTTCAGATCGACTGCCTTCTGGAAAGCTTCCGCGGCATCACGAAGATGATTTTGCGCCAGAGCGGCATTCCCCTGCTCAATCAACGTACGGACATCGGCCTGTTCGGCGCTCGCCGGGCCGAGGTTGCAAAGAAAAGCGGCGAGCAAAACCCCGGTTGCCGTCAAGGGCACCCTCAATTTGTTGTACATAAAACTCTCCCCGGCAATATAGACGTTCGGAGTTATGGCCGCGTTCTATTTAACTCCCTTTGAGGCATCCCATGAACCCTGCTCTTTACGCACATACACGATCTGCCCGATATGATACGCGTTGTGCGCGCCAATATGCGCAATTTCCGATGCCCACTGCTTTAGCGCCGCGTCGTCGGCAGCCTCGACCGCCTTTTCCCAGGCCGTCATTCCCTCATCAAACCGTTTCACGGTTGCGGCCCAGCTCTTGGTGTCAAAGTTGTTGAAAGTCTCATCATTGTTACCGCTGAAGGCTGCCTGTTTCTCTCCCTTGAACTTTTCGAGCGCTCGTTCATTCCAAAATGCGAGATGGTTTACGAGCTGGCCCACCGAGTGATTGCCGGCGCGATCTTTCCAACTGGCTTGTTCGGGAGTGAGACCCGCCACGGCAACGTCGGCCGGGACGAACCATCCTGTCTGGTCGTGCGTGCTCCGCAACTGCTCCAGCAGAATACCTTTCAGTGTTTGAGGTTTTTGATTCTGCGCCAGTGCCGCCGGGAGCACAACCAGAAGTAAGACGATGATGTTTCTTGCCATAGATGTTCCTGAACCCCTTTACAGCGAGATTACTTCAGGGTACATTAACGGGCCGGCCCTGGCATACCACCGATTACGGGCCGCCCACTTAGACGACCCAAATTCCGATCCGATCCCAAACTTAGAAGGAATTCCGGAGCATTTATATAAACGGAAATACGGCAAGTTTCATGCCGGAATAGCTAACGCGCCAACGCATTGAAAAGCGCCGAACGACAGAAATCGAACTAACTTGATAACGTCCGCTGCTACGCAAGAGCATCCCAGTTTCGGAAAGGCGAGGGACTGCAAGGATCGAGACGAGTCACGACCCGGCAGTCAAAGTGCCCGCGCCACGACACACAATCGAGGCCTATTGCAGTCTGCCGACCTGCGCACGAATGCGCTGGAACTGGCCGGAATCCGTGCTGTACTGCCTGGGCGGCATCTGACGGACCTCGTCTTGGACTGCTTGCACCCGATTGCCCGGAGTGGGGTGGTCGGAAAGGAATTGAACCAAGCGGCCTTCGCTGCCTTTAGTCTCGAGTTTTTGAAAAAAGCGTGCCATCTCGACGGGGTCGTAGCCGGCATCGGACATGATCTGCGCGCCGTTGTAATCGGCCTGGCTCTCGGCGTCGCGCGAATAATGGAGAAGCATCGAGTTCGCGCCGAGATTGATGCCAAGGCGGGCCAGCGCGCCGGTCATGCTGTTTCCAGTCAGCGCTCCTGCCAGACCCGCGCCGAGTTCCAACGCTTTGTTCTTGGTGACCTCGTGCGTGCCGTGGCGTAAAGCCACATGCGACATTTCATGGGCCATCACCCCGGCCAGCTGCGCCTCGTTATCGGCCGCGACAATGGTTGCCGTGTTGATGAAAACGGGACCGCCGGGCAAGGCGAAGGCGTTGATGTTCTTATCACGGATCACCTGGAAGCTGAACGGGAAGGCGCCGGCATGAGGCGATTGCGCCAACTTCTTTCCCAAACCCGCGATGTAGTCATCGATGGCGGGATTTCTGAGTATCGGCTTTGTGTGCTCCACTTGTGCCTTGGCTTCCTGGCCGAGTTGTATGTCCTGCTGTGGAGTGAACAGATTGAAACCGGGTTTTAGAGTCCGAATCTGCCCAAGAGCAGCGGCAGACAAGAAAACGGCGATTGTGAATTTAGACTGGCGACGCACCGCTCCCCTTTTTTAAGTATGATTCGCAGCAGTTCGCGGGGTGTAGCTGGGCGGCGCTAGTACAGCCGAGCTGCCGGGACAGCCGGGTGATAATCCGATTCTTTCGCTTCCACAGTAATTAGCCACAACAAGAGGCCGATTGCAGGGAACAGCGCTGGCCCAATTTGCTTCGGGGCGGCGGCGACCCGGTTTGTCAGTGCGATGTTGAACGATATCACGAGCGCCGCCACAAAGAAAGAGAAAGGGACGACAACGAGCGCACGCTTCGGCCACCGGCGTAGGCGGTGCCAAGCTATTAACTTACCCGCAGCGATCAGCAACAGACCCACTGTGAGAGCCGAAAGCGCGGGTACAACCCGAAAATCCCCGTGCGAGTGCAACAAGCGGCCCATCGGGTCGAGATAAGATGCCACTCCGGCCACGAGACAAGCGCAGGCGAGGCGTGCGTAGACCAGCCGCAGTTGGGAGATGGGCATTGCAAACAGCAGCGGATCTTTCGCGCGAATCAGCCAGTACAAATTAGCGATCCAGACGCCTTGAATCGGCCAATTACTACGTTGCACGGATAGTAGCACCACCGGTAAGAAAAGAATTGCGAACCATGGCATCAAAGTGGAAGAGCGTCAGCCATGCATTTGCGCCGAAAGCAAGACCGAGCCGGTCAGGATTGTCATCCGCAAACTCGAACACGGGCGGCATGCGAACGAGCACAAGAAAACAGATCACGGCGGAAAAGATCAGCAGTCCGGAAATCAACCCTGGCGAAGGCGGATGCGCAGGCCAGCGAAAAGCGGCGGTGGTCTGAACGATAAGAATGGTGATGGTGGCGGCGCGGGGCGGAAATTGCCGCGTCGGCGAACAGAGCCACCCAACGCTACAGGAACCATCCATAGCGCGCCGAATACAAGAGGGACGCGGATGTGAGCATTCTGATGGGAAGCTCCAGAGACACTCCGCAATGCAGGTAACCCGGAAGCCCCTTGATAAGCTGCGTGACACTGCGATCACGCACCTCAGGCAGAATGGCAAGGCATAACTCCTCTTTGAGCGTGTCAACGTCTCCTTCAAGGCAGATGCGGCCTTCATTGAGAAGCAGGATGCGGCCGCCGAGGCGCTCGATATCGCTCATGTGGTGAGACGAAAACAGAATCGCTGTTCCTTCGCGATTAAGCAGCTCGATAGCCGTTTCCAGGAATTCGCGGCGAGCCACGGGATCGAGACCTCCCGCAGGTTCGTCAAGAATCAGAAGCTCCGGGCGATGACAGACGGCGAGCAGTAATGCGGCTTGACGTGCCTGCCCTTTGCTGAGGGAAGAAATGGCCGTTTTGCATGGAAGCGCGAAACGGTCGAGTAACTGGCGCTGCAGTTTGTCATCCCACTGCGGAAAGAGTTTGCGATGGAGCGAGATGAGACCGTCGAGTGAGACCGTGCCGGGCAGTATCTGCGTTTCGGCAACATAGCCTATGCGGCGCTTCACAAATACCGGGTCTTTGACGGGATTGCGCCCAAAGACAGTGACCGCTCCGTTGTCGGGATGGAGCATCCCCATGGCCAGGCGAATCAATGTCGTCTTGCCGGCTCCGTTGCGGCCTAGCAAGCCAGCAATCTCGCCTGGGGCGAGTCGAAATGTCACATCCTGAAGAACAGAGACCTTCGGCTTGTAAGCGCGGCTGACGTTGGCGAATTCAAGAGTGGATGTCATTTAGAGATTTCGACGGCGTGCGCGCGGCGGCCATGTTCGAGCTTTAAATCACGGTGCGCCTGGCGCAGGAGTTCTAGTGTTTGTTCGCGGGTGAGCCCGCTGAGGTAGGCGCGAGAGAGCAGGTCTCGTGCCAGAGACTGAAGCTGTTGGCGATTATCGATGCCGGGAAGCGACGATGCGACGAACGTGCCCCGCCCGCGCTGTGTTTCCAAATAGCCGTAACCCTCGAGTTCGTCGTAAGCCTTCTTAACAGTCAGGGGGGCAACTACCAGCTGTTCGGCCAAATCCCTGTGAGAGGGGAGCTTGTCGCCAGGCTTGAGACTGCCGAGTGCGATCGCTTCCCGAATCTGACGCATGATCTGGCGGTATATAGGCGATTCATCGGCGGGTGTGACGAAAAGGTGCATCAGTGATACATAACTATATATCACTTCCAAAAAGCGTGTCAACGCTCTTCTCACATCGAAAGTGCCCGAGACTCAGAACTGGATTCGAATGACAGTTTGCAAAATGCGGGGATTGGCAGCCGGGCTGCTGCTGGCCGCCACGGCTCCGAATCCATTCTGATTTACTAGCTGCCCTGCGGCGTTGTACGGGTTGTTCGCGACAGTCTCGCCGTTCGGGTAGGAGCCCGTGAAGTTGACGGTCGTATTGAGGGCGACAAAATTGGGGTGATTGAAGATATTGAATGCATCCACGCGGAACTGGAAGTGGAGCTTCTCGCGAATGGAAAACTGTTTCTGCAAGGACATGTCGAATTCGATGTAGCCGGGCTGATAAAGCCAATCGAGTCCGGATTCGAGGCCGATGCTGCCGGGCTGTGGAGCAAAGAAACACGCTGAATTCAGCCGGTTCCATGGATTGCTGGAATTGGTGTACGGATTACAGCCGCGCACATAGCCGATGCGGGCCCCTTCAGATGTGGCGTTGGCGACGACATTGCCGGTGATGTTCTGGCTCGAGATGCCGGAAATACTGAATCCGGGAGTGAACGGCGAGCCGGTTCCAGCCGACATGATGCCGGAATACTGCCAGCCATTGGTGACGGCGCGCACGAGTCGATTGCCAGACGAGTTCGGCAGATTGTAAACGTAATTGATGGCAAAGATCTGGCGCCGATCGAAACTGGCAGGACCGTAATCCGCTCGCTTGGTCAAATTGTCGGTACGAACGAAAGTAGTATCCGAAGTGGCGGTCGTTAGCGCCTTACTATAGGTGTAAGCCAGTCCGATGAACAATCCGCTCGCGGCGCGGCGGTTGAGACTTACTTGCAGAGCATTGTAATTCGAGGTAGCGGCGCTCTCATAAAGATTGATCTGGCCGAAGCCGCGAAGCTGGCGCAGGAAGTTAGTCTGTAGCGCGTTACTACCCAGCACGGTGCTGGAGGTTGTTGTCAGGGTCGTGTCCTGATTTTGAGGCAGGAAGTCCGCGCCATACGGCACCGGATTCAGATTCCGGTTGTCCTGTAAATGCCTGCCCAGAGCGCCGACGTAGGCCGTATCGAGCATCATGCTCCAAGGCAGCCTCGCCTGGATGCCGAACTGAAAATCGTAAGTGGTTGGAAGCTTGCCTGTCGGATCGGCTGCATAGAGCGTGGGCGGAGAGAGCAGGACATTACCCGAATTGATGTTCTGCGCGTATCCATAAAGAAGCTGCGGATCGAGACCTTCCGGGGGATTACGAACCATGTCGAAGACGCGATTGCCCTGATAGCGGTCGTAATAAATGCCGCCCCCGGTCCGGACGACAAGGTTCTGTCGGCCTGTAACATCCCAGGCAACGCCAAATCGCGGGCCCCACTGAGCGCCACGGTTGGTCTGCAGATATTGATTGATGCCCTTTTCGGATTGAAGAACGCCGTTAAAGGGGTCGCCGGTATTCGGTACTTCGAGGCCAATGTCATACGCCGGAAGATATGTGTTGGTCGCCGCATCGTATGCCACGCGGACGCCATTTTTTGTCGTTGGTTGATACAGCCGCGGAGCGGCCGACGCATTCCAGGCGCTCAATACGAAGGTGGACGCCTGCAGAGATGCATCGTACTGCGGTTGATACCACTGTATGCGCAGGCCGTAGTCAAGAGTAAGACGTGGAGTAACTTTCCATGTGTCCTGGACGAAACCCTCGATGTTCCAGTAGCGGTACAGACCGTTGATGTAATTGACTGCCTGATCGAACGATTGATAAACGCCCAGGGCGGCGTTCGAGAATCCGTATCCTGTGTCATATGGATTGGCGGAAGTGTCGCCAAAGTTATATTGACCGTTGTTATTTCCGAACGAGGTCTGGTTCTTACGGCTGCGCTCGAAGAAGGCGCCTACCTTGAAGGTATGCGTCCCGGCGATCTTGGTCATGTTATCGCTCCAGTTAAAGACCGTGTTGAAGTTCACGAATGGGGCGTCGCCCACGGAGGTGAAGACTGGGGAGGGTCCCGGATTAAAAGCATTCGTAATGTGGGTTCCCGAGAAAGTAAAGCCAGGAATATAGTCCTTCTGGACCGCGCTCGGGTACAGAAGCGGCAGGTTGATACCGGAGGCCGTTCGGGTCAGCTTGTTTCCCACTTCGTCGATGTCAATGGAGTTATGGGTCACACCGAAGTTAAATTCGTTCGTTGTGGTGGGGCTGATGATCCAGGTACCGCCCCCGGCGAAGCTGTAGCCTGGGTTCAGATACTCGATGGGCACGACGGGAACGTTGATGCCGAGTACGAACGATCCGTACGGGTAAATGAAAGGCTGGGCGTTGTTGATGTAATGACCGAAGACGCGGACGTTCTGGCTAACGTTGTAATCGACGCGCAGCAGATCCTCGCGACGATTCTGAGAATTAGAGATCTGCGAAGTGTAGTTATAACCTACCTGACCGCTGACATTCGGGAGCGGAAACAGATTCAGGAGCGCCTGGCCGGGAGCATAGAGCCGGTCGGAGGGAATAATGTTTCCGGGGAAGGGCTTACTTGTTTGCGGGTCAATGATGGTTACCGGTTTACCGCTGCTGTCCACACTTTGTGAGTAATCGCCTTGACGTTCGAGAGCGGTGGGCACTTCCACGTTGCGAACGCTGTTCGGCGCCAATTGTTCCTGCCATTCCTGGCTGAAGAAGAAGAACAGCTTGTTTTTCGTGCGAGGGAGGAGTTTCGGAATGAAAATCGGACCGCCAATGGTGTAACCGGGATCGTTGTACCGGAACAGGCTGCGAGGGAGACCCTTGGCGTTATTCAGCCAGGAGTTGGCATTGAGGTCGTCATGACGGTGATACCAATAGCCGCTGCCGTGGAACTGGTCGGTTCCGGTCTTGGTTACGACCGAGATCTGAGCGCCGGCATTGCGTCCGTATTCGGCTTGGTAAACACCCGTCAGAATCTTGAATTCCTGAGTGGAATCCATGCTTACGGTGACGTTCTGAGAGCCGTTGGAGCCGGTATCCAGGTTATCGATTCCATTGATGGTGAGCATGTTCGCGGATCCGCGATTCCCGTTGACCTGAATGCTGCCAATGCCGCCCGGACCTCCGACCTGAAAATTCGCCGTGCTGACTACGCCAGGCAGCACGGAGGCGAGCGCGAGCGGATTGCGGCCGTTCACTTCGAGGTTTTCGATCTGTTTGGCCGTGATGGTGCTGGAGCGCTCGACGCTATCGGTCTGGAGAAGCGCGGCCTGCGCGGAGACCTCGATCGTCTCTGTAACTGAGCCGACTTCGAGATTCAGGTTACCTAGAGCCAGCTTATCGTTCGCATGAAGGGCGATGTTGGGCCTGCCGAGCTTCTTGAATCCGTGCGCTTCGATCGAAACGGTATACGTGCCGGGCTGCAGTGCGGAAAAGACAAAGTCACCCTGATCGCCGCTCTTAGTAGTTTCGGTTACGTTCTTGCCTGGCTCTTCCGCGGTCACGGTGGCACCGGCTACAGCAGCTCCCTGCTGGTCAACGACGCGACCCGTTATGGAACCGGTGATTGTTTGTCCGTGGGCGAGCGAGGCAAGCACGAACAAAAAAGACAACATCAACCTGGATGCTCTTTGCATTGGGACATTCCTTTCCCCTGGCGCTTTGGCACGCCGCAGGGCCGCTGATCTGTTTAGGAAAGAATATGCCAACTAGCAGAAAGATACAAGCACTTACTGTCTGGCGGGGGCCTGCGAAGAAAAAAGAATTCGATTCGGGAATATTTAGCAGGGGGTTTGAGTATGGACGGACGAGCGGCGCGAAACAGCCCGCCATTTGAAAGTTAGAAGGAGAAGTAATTTTGGTCCGTCGAATCAAAGAAAACCGAAACCAGGACGGAGTGGACCGGCGCGGGTTTTTGGAATGCATGGCGTGGGCCGGTACGGGAGCGATCTGGAGCATCTCCGGGGGCATCCTCAGCTCAAACGTTCTGGGCCAGACGCCCGCCCACAACTCTGGTGCTCGCGAACAATTTACGTTCGTTCAGATCAGCGACAGCCACATCGGTTTCAACAAAGAAGCCAATAAAGACGTGACCGCCACATTGCAGGAAGCGATTGGACGGATCAACGCTCTGGAGCAGACGCCGGATTTTCTCATTCACACCGGCGACTTAAGTCACCTTTCGAAGCCCAGCGAATTCGATACGCTCGACCAGGTTTTGCGGTCGGCGAAAGCGGGCCAATCTTTCTTTGTGCCGGGCGAGCACGACATGCTGGCCGACAACGGGCAGCAGTACATGGAGCGCTATGGAAAGAACGCCAAAGGCTATGGATGGTACAGCTTCGACCACAAAGGAGTGCACTTCATCGGACTCGTCAATGTGGTGGACCTGAAGGCGGGCGGCCTCGGTACGCTCGGCGCCGAACAACTGAGCTGGCTGGAAAAAGATCTCGCGGCACGCACCGCGAGCACTCCCATTGTCGTGTTTGCGCACATTCCGCTATGGACGGTTTATCCGGAGTGGGGATGGGGCACGGGAGATGGGGCGCAGGCGCTGTCCTATATGAAGCGGTTCGGATCCGTAACGGTATTGAACGGGCACATTCACCAGACGATGCAAAAGGTGGAGGGAAACATTTTTTATCACACGGCGATGTCGACGGCATTCCCACAACCTAAGCCGGGAACAGCGCCATCGCCAGGGCCGATGAAAGTCCCGGCGGAGCGGCTGCGCGACGTACTTGGTGTGACACATGTGAATTACGTGCCGGGCCAACACACGCTTGCGGTGGTGGATTCAACACTGACGATGGCTGCGGCTCAATCGGCGACTTTTGTGAATGTTGCCGGCGCGACGGAGGTAAAGATCGATAACTTTTCATTTACGCCGAAATCTCTGACGGTAAAGCCGGGAACACTGGTCACCTGGACCAACCACGACGATATTCCGCACAACGTCGTCAGCACGGAAAAGAAGTTCGCTTCTCCTGTACTCGACACGGATCAAGTCTTCTCATTTACTTTTCGAGAGCCGGGATCTTATCCGTATTTCTGCAAAATTCATCCGATGATGACCGGGACGATTGTGGTGGATGGCGGGAGCTCCGGTCGGACGTAAGAACGCGCTTGTGGGGGAATTATGACCGCGAAAGGCGTTTGTTCTTTCTTGTGCGTATTAGCGGCTACGGCGGCGGCGCTTGGCATAGTTGGACAGCAATCGGTGACTGAGGCGCCGGCCGGATTTACGACACCGACGCTCGGTGAGAATCCCGGGTCGCAAAGCGTGAGTAACGGCATAGCAGAACCGCCGGGCGATACGTTCGCGCGGGATCAAGCGCAATTTGAACGGCGTCACGATGCGAGCAACGGATTGGGTCCGGTGTTCAATGCGACCTCCTGCGCCGATTGTCATCAGAACGGGGTCAGCGGAGCGGCAAGCCAGATGACGGAAATACGCGCTGGCCATACGGACGTCAACGGGAATTTCGTCAATCCAACCATTCTGATTAACGATGGCGCGAACACGATCTCGGGGCGATCGATTGTCAACGACAGGTCTATCTGCCCGCAGGCGCAGGAACACGTGCCGGATTCAGAGAACGTGCGTTCTTTGCGAGCTGTGTTGAACACGCTGGGAGACGGCTTCGTCGAGGCAGTCGATGAGCGAACACTGCTCGCGATTGCCGCCAATCAGCCGGCGCAAAGCAACGGACTGATTCATGGTGGGGCCATTGAGGTTCCGATCTTGGAAGCGCCGGGGCACATGGGCGTTGGGCGGTTCGGGTGGAAAGATCAAGACCCAACGGTGCTGTCATTTTCGGGCGATGCCTATCTCAACGAAATGGGCGTCACGAATCGCTTGAAACCGAACGACGTCACATCGGTCTGCAAGCTATCGCCGGATCTGGAAGACACGCCGGACGAACTGGGTCTTGCGAATATCGACCACTTCGCCCAATTTATTCGCGGGACGCAGGCGCCGCCTCGCGATGCTGTGCTGGCGGCGAGCGCGGACGCCCAGGCGGGGCAATATCTGTTCGAATCCGTGGGCTGCAACACCTGTCATGTGGAAACCCTCACGACGGCGCATGCGGGAACTGTCATCAATGGCGGTGCTTACATCGTTCCCGCGGCTTTGGGCGATAAGATCATTCACCCTTTCGGCGATTTCTTGCTGCACGATGTGGGCACGGGTGACGGAATTGTGCAAGCCGGGCCGCCTGATACCGCGAATAAGTTGCGGACAGCGCCGCTGTGGGGATTGCGCATCAAATCCCGATTCATGCATGATTTGGGGTCGCTCACGTTGAGCGATGCGATTCGCCGTCACGCGGGTGAAGCGCGAGAAGTTACCGCAAAGTTTAATGGGCTGACTCCCGATCAGCAGCAACAGTTGATCACGTTCTTAAAGTCGCTCTAAGTTCAGGCTTGAGCGGACGTAATTCATAAGGAAAGAGGAAAAGATGATTCGAGCTGCAATGAGCGCGGCACTTTTATGCTCGGTTTTGCATGCCCAGGGAGTGGCGCCGGCTGACGCTGGCATGGCGAACCCGGTAGTGCAGTGGAATCGAAATCTTCTGGCCATTGTGAGGACGCCCGGCGCGCAGCCGGCAACGATTCATCCGACGCGCGCATTTGCGATCATGCATGCGGCCATTTACGATGCCGTCAACTCCATCGATGGGACACACCGGCCCTACCTGGTGCACGTTCCCGGCGCTTCACCTACCGCTTCGCAGGACGCTGCGGCTGTCTCGGCCGCACATGAAGTCCTGGTCTCTCTGTATCCGCCGCTAGCGGCATCGCTGGCTAACAGCTTTCAGCAGTCGCTGGCGCAGATTCCCGATGGACCGAATAAAGATCAGGGAATTGCTATCGGGCAGACGGCAGCGGATCAGATTCTCGCTCTGAGAAGCAACGATGGATCGAGCGCCCCGCCACCCCCCTTTGTGTTTGGGGGCGCGCCGGGAGATTATCAATCGACTCCTCCCAATTTCCCCAAGCCCCAATTCACGCAGTGGTCGCAGGTGACGCCGTTCGCGTTGGTCGGGGCAAGCCAGTTTCGCCCCGGGCCTCCTCCCGATCTGGCGAGCAGCAGTTATCTCGATGCTTTCAACGAAGTGAAAGCGTTCGGGATTGCGCGCAGCGCGGCGGCGTCAACCGACCAGGCCTTAAGCGGACGCTTTTGGAATGGAGCCATTCAAAACTATTGGAATGAAATTGCGCAAACGGCCACCTTGTCAAATAACCTAACCGCAGCGCAGAGCGCGCGTCTTTTCGCGCTGCTCAACCTGACATTCGCGGACGGAGTGATCGCCTTTTATGACGCCAAATATGCCTTTAATTTTTGGCGTCCCGTGACGGCGATACGAGCGGCGGAAACGGATAATAATCCCGACACCAGCCCGGACCCGAACTGGCTTCCGGAAGTGGGCAATACAACGCCCGATCCTTCGTATCCTGGGGCGCATGCCGTGATTGCGACAGCGGGGGCGACGGTGTTGAGCTCGTTTTTCGGAAGCGATCAGTTCAGTTTCAATGTGACTTCGGAAATTCTGGCGGGCGTGCAGCGTTCTTTCACCAGCTTTTCGTCGGCCGCTGACGAGGCCACTTTCAGCCGCATTTATGCGGGCGTTCACTTTCGAACCGACCTCACAGCCGGCCAACAGCTTGGCAGCAATATAGCGAATTACGTTTGGAATAACTTTCTGGGCCCGGTTACTCAGTAAATGATGTGAGGCGAATCGGGCATTCGACGTGAGAAGAAAATTATGAAAGCTCTTGTAACACTCTTTGGATTGGTTTCGATGCTCGCTTTCGCGGCGGCTCTTCCGGCGAGCGCTACAGTGATCGATTTCGAAGCGCAGGCCGCAAATCGTGGCGGGAATCTCACCGGGATTCCTGATTCGCCCTTGACGATTGGAATCGCCACGTTCACCGGCGGCGAACTGCGCTCAGCGGAAGTTGGATTGAATGCCGACCAGACGGGGATCTATGCAACTGAGGGACTGTTCGGCACGGGTGAGACAAATCCTCTGGTGATCACTTTTGCCTCGCCCGTGAATAACTTCAGCTTATTGGTGGCGAACGGCGATGACGTGCGAACCTACAGCGTCTCCGATAACTTGGGGGACACGGCGGCGATGGCATTACCCTCGGCCGGCAGCTTGGGCGCCGCGATATTCTCGCTGGGCGGTTCGGCGATTACAAGCGTGGAAATCAGCTCGGCGAATGCGGACGGTTGGGATTTCGCTATTGACAATGTGACTTTCACTTCCGTGCCGGAGCCGCGCTCTTTCCTCCTTTTGGGCGTAGGCTTCGGCGCGGCCGCTTTCTTCGTATACCGGCGGAGAACAGTGCGTCCGGAAAAGACCGGAACATTCTGAGACTACTTGTTACGCCGAAGTGGCTCCTTGCATTTAAGGCGGGCTTACGGGCGGGCACGCTGCTGGTAAACTAGGAAACTGATTCCTCTTTTCGGGGAGAAGCGCGTTTCCGGTGCGCTGGTGGCCCGTTCACCCCACTTAAATCTAAGGAGTTTCTTCACTTCGATGAAATATATCTTCACGTCCGAATCGGTCACGGAAGGTCATCCGGATAAGATTGCCGATCAGGTTTCCGACGCCGTTCTGGATGCCGTCCTGCGGGACGATCCGAAGGGCCGCGTGGCCTGCGAAACGCTGGTCACGACGGGAATCTGTATAGTTGCCGGCGAGATCACGACCAAGACGTATGTAGACGTCCCGAGACTTGTACGTGGCGTGATCGATCACATCGGTTACAACGATGCGGCGATGGGCTTCGATTGCAAGACCTGCGCGGTTGTCAATATGATTCAGGCGCAATCGCCTGACATCGCGATGGGCGTGGATACGGGTGGAGCGGGCGATCAAGGTCTGATGTTCGGCTATGCGTGCGATGAGACCGCGGAGTTGATGCCGATGCCAATTATGCTGGCGCACAAATTGGTTCGCCGGCTGAGCGAGATGCGGCGCGAAGGGCGGCTTCCTTATCTGCGGCCCGATGGCAAGAGCCAGGTGAGCGTAGAGTACGTGGACGGTAAGCCGAAGCGGATTGACGCCGTGGTGGTCTCGACGCAACACGACGATGATGTGACGAACGCGCAGATTGCAGCCGATGTCAAGAAGGACATTATTGACGCGGTGATCCCCTCCGGGATGATCGACTCGCAAACGAAATTCCACATCAATCCGACCGGCCGTTTTGTGATCGGCGGACCGCACGGCGACACCGGATTAACCGGGCGCAAGATTATTGTCGACACTTACGGCGGCATGGGACGGCACGGAGGTGGCGCGTTTTCCGGGAAAGATCCGACGAAGGTGGACCGGTCAGCCTGCTATATGGCCCGTTACGTCGCGAAGAATCTGGTGGCGGCGGAACTGGCCTCGCGCGCCGAGGTTCAACTGGCGTATGCGATCGGAGTAGCTGAACCGGTTTCGATCAACGTGAACACGTTCGGCACGGGAAAGACAGACGATCACCGGCTGGCGGAACTCGTGCGGGAGAACTTTTCACTGACGCCGGCGGCCATGATCAAGCACTTGAACCTGAGCCGGCCGATATACCAGAAAACGGCCGCGTTTGGGCACTTCGGCCGCACGGAAGAGTCGTTCAGTTGGGAAGCGACCGACCAGGCGGAGACCTTGCGCGACGCGGCGCAACTGACGGCGACAGCTGTTTAAAGCTCGTCCACATCATCTTCGAACGCAGTACTGCAGCAGGCGCGCGACCCGCGACCCTCCAGGCACATGCGTTTTCCGATGCTCCCGGTAAAATAGCTGAAGAGTGCCAACAGACGTGGATTGCAAGCGTACGGTGGAGATCGAGATTCCGCTCGATGAAGTGCAGCGCGCCAAGGAGCGCGTCACGAACTCGATAAAGAAGCGTGTGCGGCTTCCGGGATTCCGGCCCGGAAAAGCGCCCGTGAGCATGATCGAATCGCGTTTTGAGGGCGAGATTCGAAACGAAGTTCTGGAAGCGTTGCTGCCGCAGGCTTTTCGGGAGCGGGTGCAGAAAGAGGAACTGAAGGTGGTGGGGACGCCTGACATTTCCGACCTGCATTTTGAGCCCGGGCAGCCGATTCGCTTCAAGGCTGATTTCGAGGTGGCTCCGGAATTCGAGGTGGGCGAGTACCACGGCATCGCCGTGAAGTACGAGGAGCCGACGGTGAGCGATGAAGAAGTGGAAAAGCGGCTGGAAGCGATGCGCGACAGCAAAGCGGAGTACCCGAACCTGGATCCGCGCCCGATTGAAAACGGCGACCATGTCTTGGTGCACCTGAAATCGCTGTCCGGCTTGGCGGAGCCGATCGAGAATGACGTGCAGATCGAGGTGGGCGGCGCGGAGACGTTTGCGGCGTTTAACGAGAACCTGATCGGCTCGAGCCCGGAAGAGACCAAAGAGTTCGATCTTACCTACCCTGACGATTACGGGCAAGAACGGCTGGCGGGCAAGACAGTTCGCTTTGAGATGACGCCGAAGGTGATTCGGAAGAAGGAACTGCCGGCGCTCGACGACGAGTTCGCCCGCGATCTGGGGGATTATCAGGGCCTGGACGAATTGCGAGAGGCCATCCGGAAATCGATTTTTCACGAGAAGCAGTTTGTCGCGCAGCAGGCCGCTAAGGAAGAACTGATAGACAAGCTGGTCGCGGCCAACGAGTTTGCGGTTCCGGAAGCCTATGTTCACCGGCAGATAGAGAACCAGATTCGAGTGCAGGTGCGGGAGCTTACGGGCAAGGACGTGGATCCCAGTGCGCTCAATCTCGATTGGACTAAGGTAAAGGAGAGCCAGCGGGAAAAGGCCCTTCGAAACGTCAAGGCCTCCCTGCTGCTGGAGAAGATTTCAGACCGGGAGGCGATACGCGCCACCAAGGATGAGGTGGATCGGGAGGTGCAGCGGATGGCGCGGCAAGAGCGGGAAGCAGTGCCCGTAACGCGGGCCCGCCTGGAGAAGGACGGCGCTCTGGACCGCATTGCAAATCACATTCAGACGGAAAAAACTCTCCAATTTCTATTCGAGCAGGCGCAGAAAGGGGCGTAACGGACGGGCAGTACTGGAGCCAGGCAGTTCCCGTAAATGCTTATTTTGTGCAGCTTTCTTCCTTGAGACGTGGCATAGTGTTGATATACTGGTGTTGAAAATCCAACTGATCAGGGCAAGGGGTCTCTTGATCTTTTTCTATGTAGGAGAACCAACTTGAAGCGCGCCGGATCTGATGATTCCCTCCGCTGTTCGTTCTGCCACAAGAGTCAGGACGTAGTTGGCAAGCTCATTTCATCGCCTAGCGATTATCCGCGAGCATACATTTGCGACGAGTGTATTGCGGTCTGCAACTCCATCATCGAGGATGACCGGCACGAGCAAAGCTACAGCACACCTGGTAAGCTCCCGCGTCCGCTCGAACTGAAAGAATACCTGGATCAATATGTAATCGGGCAGGAAGCCACCAAGAAAAAACTGGCCGTGGCTGTATACAACCATTACAAACGCATTCAGATGAACAAGCAGCGGGGCAGCGAGGTGGAGCTGTCGAAATCGAATATTCTGCTGATTGGCCCTACGGGAACCGGTAAGACGCTTCTGGCGCAGACGCTGGCGCGCATTTTGGATGTGCCGTTCGCGATCGTGGATGCGACCACGCTTACAGAAGCCGGTTATGTGGGCGAAGACGTGGAGAATATCATTCTTCGCTTGCTACAGAATGCGGACTGGGACGTGCAGCGGGCGCAGACCGGAATCATCTACATTGACGAGATCGATAAGATTGGGCGGAAAGACGAGAATCCTTCGATTACCCGCGATGTATCCGGGGAAGGAGTTCAGCAGGCGCTGCTGAAGATTCTGGAGGGGACGATTGCGAATGTTCCGCCGCAAGGGGGCCGCAAGCATCCGCATCAGGAATTTACGCCAGTTGACACCACCAATATTCTGTTTATTTGCGGCGGAGCGTTCGTGGGCCTGGAGAAAGTAATTGCGCGGCGCGCCGGAACTAAATCGATCGGATTTGTGGCGCCGGAAGAAAAGGACCCTGGACGGCGGAACACGCCTCCGCCCCGACGGGACGTCGACATGCTGGCGCAGTGTCAACCGGTCGATTTGATCAAATACGGTTTCATTCCGGAGTTCATCGGGCGCATGCCGGTGGCCGCAGTACTCGAGGATCTATCCAAGGAAGCCCTGGTCCAGATTCTCACGAAGCCGAAGAACGCCATCATACGCCAGTATCAGAAGCTATTCGAGTTCGAGAATGTTAAGCTCAAGTTTAGCGACGACGCCCTGGATGCCGTTGCGCAACTTGCGATGGAACGGAAAGTGGGTGCGCGTGGTCTCCGCATGATTTTGGAGGATCTCATGCTGGATCTGATGTACTATCTCCCGACATTTAAGAAGGTTCGCGAGTTTGTGGTCACCAAGGAAATGGTGCTCTCGCAAAAGATCAATATGGCTGTGCTCGAAAAGGCGGGCTAGCCAGCCACCGCTTACTCGAAGAGTTTTCCGGTTCGGCAGCGTCTCACAGGTTGAGGTTCGAGACGCACTTCATTGAGCCCCACAAACCAGGGGCAATTCCGCCTAGAAAGTCACGATGGTCGCAACGAAAGATAAAACGGACACAAAACGATTGCCGATGATGCCCATTCGGGACGTCGTCATATTCCCTTACATGATGACTCCCTTTGTGGTGGGGAGAGAATCGAGTGTCCGTGCATTGGAAGAGGCGCTGCTGGGGGACAAGAAGATCTTCCTGGCCACGCAACATGACGCCTCGGTGGACGAGCCCCGTCCGGACGAGATCTATTCGGTCGGAACGGTCGCCAATATCGTCCAGAGTTTGAAGCAGCCGGACGGGAATATCAAAGTTCTTGTCGAAGGCGTTGAGCGCGGCAAGATCATTTCGGTGAGCGAGGAAGAAGGTTACTTCCGCGCGGTGGTGAAAACCACCACGTTCAAGGTGGAGCAGGGAAATCAGCTCGAAGCGCTTACCGGTCGAGTAACAACGCTCTTTGAGCAGTACGTAAAGCTCAGCCAGAACCTGAACTACGAAACCATGATTGCCGCGATTCGTGTGGACGATCCGGGCAAGCTGGCGGATACAGTAGGAGCGAACCTGCAGCTTACGATCGAAGAAAAGCAGGAGCTTCTGGAGATCTTCGACCCGGTGGACCGGCTAACGCGCGTAGCGGACTTGCTCGACATCGAGATTGAGAAGCTAAACGTGGACCGCACCATTCAGGGCCGCGTGAAACGCCAGATGGAGCGGGCGCAGAAAGAGTACTATCTCAACGAAAAGATCAAGGCCATTCAGAAAGAGCTCGGCCGCGGGGAAAAGAGCGAATACGACGAGCTGAAGAAGAAGATCGATACGGCGGGAATGACGAAGGACGCGCATGAGAAGGCGGTTGCCGAATTGAAGCGTCTCGAAGGCATGCCGCCGATGTCGGCCGAGTCCACCGTATCGCGCAACTATTTGGACTGGCTGCTGGCGGTGCCGTGGAAAAAACGCACCAAGGAAATTCGCGATTTGCGATATGCGGGCCAAATTCTCGAAGGCGATCATTACGGTCTTGAAAAGATCAAAGAGCGCATTTTAGAGTTTCTTTCGGTTCGCCGCCTGGTGCAAAATCCGAAAGGTTCGATCTTATGCTTTGTAGGACCTCCGGGAGTGGGAAAGACGTCGCTCGGAATGTCGATCGCCAAAGCGACCGGCCGGAAATTTGTGCGCCTTTCGCTCGGCGGCGTGCGGGATGAGGCGGAAATTCGCGGTCACCGGCGCACGTACATCGGCGCACTGCCCGGTCAGCTTATTCAGATGATGAAGAAAGCGGGAACCAAGAATCCCGTGCTGATGCTGGATGAAGTCGACAAGATGTCCATGGATTTCCGGGGCGATCCGTCGGCGGCACTGCTCGAGGTGCTGGATCCGGAACAGAACTACATGTTCATGGATCACTACCTGGATGTCGAATACGATTTAAGCCAGGTATTTTTCATCGCCACTGCAAATGTGCTGCATACGATTCCTCCGGCCTTGCAGGATCGCATGGAAGTGATCCGGCTGTCCGGATACACGGAGCTCGAGAAGCTGGAGATCGCGAAGCGATTTCTGGTTAACAAGCAGCGGAAGGACACGGGCGTAACCACTGATCAGGTGGATTTCACCGACTCAGGTCTGCAGACGCTGATTCAGTCCTACACACGGGAAGCCGGGGTGCGAAACCTGGAACGCGAGATCGGCAATCTTTGCCGGAAAGTGGCGCGCAAGGTGGTGGAAGCGCAATCAACCGCGAATGGCGACGCTCCTGCTGAGAAAGGCGACACGGGAGAAGTGTTCGAGGAAGAAAGCACGGCTATCGAGGCGGGCGCAGAGAACGCCGCCGGTATGGAGCCGGCTCCGGCGAACGGGAAAAAGAACAAGAAAAAGGCGAAGAAGGAAGAGCCGCTACTCATCCCGATCGAGAAGATTGTCATCGCGCCGGAAAAGGTAACCGAGATGCTGGGCCCGGCTCGCTTCCGCGACCTCGATCTCGACAAGCAAAATGAAATTGGCGCTACAACCGGGCTCGCCTGGACCGAGGTGGGAGGATCGATTCTCACCACTGAGGCCACGGTGATGGAAGGCCGCGGCAAGATGATGACCACGGGAAAGCTAGGCGACGTGATGCAGGAATCGGCGCAAGCGGCGATGAGCTATGTGCGGTCGCGGGCGCAGTATCTCGGGTTGCCGAAGGATTTCTACCGTCATCTGGATATTCACGTGCACGTGCCGGAGGGCGCGATCCCGAAAGACGGACCTTCCGCGGGCATTACGATTGCAACGAGCATCTGCAGCGCCTTGACCGGCATTCCGGTTCGATGCGACATAGCGATGACCGGTGAGATTACAGTGCGCGGGCGGGTCCTCGCCATCGGCGGCTTAAAGGAGAAACTTCTGGCGGCGCATCGCCAGGGTATTTTCGAGGTTGTTCTGCCTCGAGACAATGAAAAGGATCTGGCCGACATACCGGAGAACATTCGTAAGGAGATGAAGCTGGATTTCGTCTTCTCGATGGATGAAGTACTCAAAATTGCATTGGAGCGGGAGATTGTGGCGCTGCCATTGGCGCCTACGGCTACGGCCGCCGATCTGGCGACACGGAGCGAAGATAACCTGACTCATTGAGCCGAAGGCCGGGATCCCGCGTCCGGAAAAGTTAAAGTGTGGTGGGGACCGAAATAGCAGCGGCAGAGCGATCGCTGATTATCAGCGCGGCGCGTCCGCAGCAGTTTCCTCCCGACCGCAGGCAGAACGGACTGACAGAGGTCGCGTTTCTGGGGCGAAGCAATGTTGGTAAATCGAGCTTACTGAACGGGCTAGTGCAGCAGCCGCGGCTGGCATTTACCAGCTCGCGGCCAGGACGTACGCAGCTGATCAATTTCTATCGCATCGAGGACGAACTGTGCTTCGTCGACCTGCCAGGATACGGGTATGCGCGAGTTTCGCTCGAAGAACGCGCGCGATGGAAAAAGCTGATCGAGAGTTATTTAGTGGGACGGCAAAATCTGGCACTGTCGCTCCTGCTCATCGATGCCAGGCGCGGATGGATGGATATGGATCTGGAACTGAAAGCCTGGCTTGAGTTCCACAACCGTCGATATCAGGTGATCGCCACCAAGGTCGACAAATTGAAGAGCGCAAATCAAATAAAGGCCGGATTGGACGCGATCCAGGAAGAATTGACGGATCAAACGCCAGTGCCGTTCTCGGCCGTGGATGGCCGGGGAGTGAGGGAAATTTGGCAAATCATCTCGAAGATCAAGAACAAGCAGTAGCCCCCGCGGCTTCCACCGAAGGCAAGCCCAACGAGAAGCCACAAGAGGCGAACGGCGAACGCGACACTGCTACGGAAGCAAGCGCAACGAAACCGGCTGAGACAGCAGAGAGCAAATCGGCGGAGAGTAAGCCGGCGGAGGCCAAAGGCGAAAGGGCTGCCGGCCTACGGCCGAGGAACGCCGGCGAAGGAAAGGGCAACGGAAGAGCTGTCGAGCAGCGCCCGTCCGGCGAAGGGCCGAAGCGGTCCGCGGGTGATAGCAAACCTCAGGCGGGAGAAGTCAAAGCCGCGCCTGAGAACAGTTCGGCGGCGGTCGTTTCGGGCGCGGTGTCGCCGGCTGCGGCGCAATTAGGCACAGCGGCGTCGAGCGGCCCACAGCAAGCTCCTCCGCAAGGACCACATGGCCAGCAGGGGTACCAGCGGCGCGGGCGGCACTCGATCGGCAATACAGGTGGGCAGGGACAGCGCAACGGGACCACGACTCTCGATCTGGTCGAACTGAAGGACATGAGCATTCAGGCGTTGAACCAGATTGCCAAGGACCTGGGTGTACCAGGCGCGGCAGGGCTGCGCAAGCAGGAGCTGATTTTCAAGATTCTTCAGACGCAAGCGGAAAAGAGCGGCCTGATTTTTTCAGAGGGCGTGTTGGAATGCCTGCCGGACGGGTTCGGATTCCTGCGGGCTCCCGAATACAACTATCTGCCCGGCCCGGACGACGTTTACGTTTCGCCATCGCAAATACGGCGCTTCGATCTCCGGACAGGCGACACCGTTTCGGGACAGATCCGGCCGCCAAAAGAAGGCGAACGCTACTTCGCGCTCATCAAAGTCGACGCCATCAACTTCGAGCCGCCGGAAGAGGCGCGAAACAAGATCTTTTTCGATAACCTCACGCCGCTCTATCCCGACGAGCGGTTGAAGCTGGAGACGAGCAAGGATAACTTCTCCGGACGCGTCATGGATTTGCTTACGCCGCTCGGTAAAGGCCAGCGCGGTTTGATTGTGGCTCCTCCGCGAACCGGCAAGACGATGATGCTGCAAAGCATCGCGAACTCGATCACGACGAATCATCCCGAAATCAACCTGATCGTTCTGCTTATCGATGAGCGGCCGGAAGAAGTGACGGACATGCAGCGCTCCGTGCGCGGAGAAGTGATCAGCTCGACATTCGACGAACCGGCTTCGCGCCACGTGCAGGTGGCGGAGATGGTGATTGAGAAGGCAAAGCGCCTTGTGGAACACAAGCGTGACGTAGTGATTCTTCTCGATTCGATCACTCGGCTCGCACGGGCCTACAACACGGTCGTGCCGCCGTCGGGAAAAGTGTTGTCCGGCGGCGTCGATTCAAACGCGTTGCAGCGACCGAAGCGGTTCTTTGGAGCTGCGCGCAACATCGAAGAAGGCGGTTCGCTGACGATAGTGGCAACCGCCCTGATCGATACCGGCAGCCGCATGGACGATGTGATCTTTGAAGAATTCAAGGGTACCGGTAACATGGAAATCCATCTCGATCGGAAGCTGGTGGACAAGCGCGTATTCCCGGCGATAGACATCAACAAGAGCGGCACCCGGAAAGAAGAGCTGCTCATGCCGCGCGAGGAGCTGAACCGGGTATGGATTCTGCGCAAGGTGCTGAATCCGCTTTCGCCGGTTGAATCCATGGAACTGCTGATCGACAAGCTTGGGAAGACGCGCAGCAACGCGGAGTTCCTGGCCGCCATGAGCGGCTGACCGGAGAGGCGCGCCTCGCCCCCGCGAGTCTCTCGAATAGATGGGTCGCATTCGAATCCTTTCGGATAATGTCGCGAACAAGATCGCGGCAGGAGAGGTGGTGGAGCGGCCCGCTTCTGTTGTAAAAGAGCTTCTCGAAAATTCACTTGACGCCGGCGCGAGCGATATACGCATCGACGCCGAGAATGCAGGGCGCCGTCTGATTCGTATTCAGGACGATGGCAGCGGCATGCTGCGCGATGATGCGCTGCTGGCCTTTGAGCGCCATGCGACCAGCAAGTTGAGCGATGTGAAAGATCTGCTGGCGATCGCGACACTAGGATTTCGTGGAGAAGCGCTGCCTTCCATCGCCTCCGTAAGCCGGCTGGTGCTCGAGACGCGCTCGGATGAAGAGCAGACCGGGACGGCCGTAGAGGTCGCGGGCGGCAAGCTGCTGCGGTGCGATGAGATTGCGAGGCCAAGCGGCACAACCGTCACCGTGCGCGATCTGTTCTTCAATGTGCCCGCCCGGAAAAAATTTTTGAGGTCGGACCAGACCGAACTGGCTCACATCGGTTCGCTCGTGACGCATTACAGTCTCGGGCACGCAGAAAAACGGTTTGAGCTATATCACGAAGGCCGGCCTTTGCTGAGTGTGACTCCCGTAGCAAGTTTGCGCGATCGGGCATTCCAGGTTTTCGGATCCGACGCAATGCAGGATCTGGTGGACGTTCCGCCTCGCACATTCGAGATGCGGCTCCCGCCGCCGTATGCAGGGCCGAACTCGCGCGGAGCGGGGGAGCCGGCGGAGCCCGACATAGCGGAATTCGTGCTGGAAGGGCTTATTTCCGGTCCTCATGTGCAGAAGCTCAATCGAAATTCGGTTTTTCTGTTCGTGAACGGGAGGCTGATTCGAGACAGAGTACTGCTTCACGCGATCTCGGCTGCTTATCACAACTTGATGCCCTCCGGTTGTTATCCCTTTGCGCTGCTTTTTCTGAACTGCGATGCGAGCGAGGTGGATGTTAACGTTCATCCCTCCAAGACGGAAGTGCGATTCCGTCACGGCGCCGCGGTTCACGATTTCGTGCGCGATTCGATCCGCGAAGTTCTGATGGAAAGCCGGCCCGTCTCGAGTATGCCGCTGCCTAGCTCGCCGGTTCCTTCCGCGCAACCGCAGCGATCTGCCACGGCCCTAAACCAAGCGCCGGCGCAGCGCGCGGCCGATCTTCCTTTTTCGGAGTTTTCGGCCAGCATGGAAGTGGTCGCCGAATCGATATCGACGGGGATAGTGGCTGAGACGGAGGATTCCGCGTTGCCTGAGGTGACGCTTTATCCTGTTCCACAGCCGGCCGCGATTGCGGACAATATTCCGGTGGCGAGCCCGCCTGCTGTGATGCGGAGAATGCCGGACACCCACGGCCCGCTGGCTGAACCGGTCGCGGACTGGAATCGAGTGGATACGCTCGCGGCGCTACCGGACCTTCGGCCTCTCGGCCAGCTTCATGACAGCTTCATTGTCGCGGCGGGGCGCGATGGTTTGTGGATCATCGATCAGCACGTTGCGCATGAGCGCGTCCTGTTTGAGCAAGTGCTCCGGCAGCGCGCGGCGGGAACCATTGAGGTTCAGCAACTGTTGATGCCTTTGGTTTTGCAACTGAGTGTGACCCAGCAGTTCGAATACGCCCGGGTGGCCGGCGAATTGAACGCGCACGGATTTGAAACCGAGCCATTCGGGCAGCGCACCGTAGCCGTAAAGGCGGCCCCCGCCGAAGTGGGGCCGGCGGATATCGAAAAAATCGTCTTTGAAATTTTGGAGATTGCGGAGACGGAGCTGCGCTCTGCTTCAGTGGATGCGATCAGGAGAAACGTGTGCGCCACAATCGCCTGCCGGGCCGCTATCAAGGTCAACACGAAACTCGAGCCGAAAAAGATCGAATGGCTCTTGCGCGCGCTTGCGGCTTGCGACTATCCGATGACGTGCCCGCATGGAAGGCCGATCGCGCTTCGATACAGCACCAAGGACATTTTGAAGAGTTTTCATCGAATCTAGACGGAGATCCGAACTCGAAAGGGCGAGTGTTCTCAACGCGTGACTTTATTCCCACTCGATCGTGCCGGGCGGCTTGTGAGTGAGATCGTAGAAGACGGCTGCAACGGAGGGCAATGCGAGGAGTTGGGCTGTGAGCTCGTCAAGCAGTTCGAGCGGCATCAAAATGACATCAGCCGTCATGCCATCCACCGAGTTGATGGGGTGCAGAACGACCGATTCCCGGGCCTCGGCGACTCCCAGTGGAATGAGGATGACGGGAAATTGCCAGACCTGCGCGTCAAAACCGCTCGCCAGGCAGAGCTCACGAACGATGGCATCGGCTTCGCGAAGAACGTCGAGCCGCTCCTTGGTGATAGTTGCTTTCCCAACTTTCATCGAGGGGATCGCCGCCTTACCGCCGCACAAAGCAACGACCCGGTTGACATCGGAACGGCTGTTGGTTAAAGCAGGCGCGCTTTTGTGGACAGCATCTAGCGTGGGACCGCTCGGGAGCGCCAGCACGTTGCGATAGCTCCGGGCATCGCCCTGGACGCCCACGGACCGTACCGGCAGCAGAACGCCGTCGGCCGTTTCAGAAACTCCTGCTTCACGATTGGAGCAGAGGCAGCGAATGGCAAGCCCAGGGCCAGGAAAAGGATGGCGCGCAAGAAATTTTTCAGGAACACCAATTTCGCGCCCGATCTCACGCACCTCGTCTTTATAGAAGGAAGTAAGAGGCTCTACAATGCGGCCCGAGTCAATCAGAGACTGAATACCTGGGACGCGGTTGTGGTGCGTCTTGATGAGATCGGCTTTCGCCGTGCCGCCCGATTCGATTGTGTCGGGATAAATGGTGCCTTGGCCGAGAATCCAATGGCCGTCCAGAAAATGCTCCGTGGCGAGGATGCGCTCCTGTACTCTGACGAACTGCTCACCGATCGCGCGGCGCTTCTGTTCGGGGTCGTGGATGCCTTCGAGAACAGACAAAAACTCATCCTCGGCACGATCCACGAGGAAGTGGGCCGCTCCCAGTTCGTGGAAAACACCGCTGACAAATTCCGTCTCCCCTTTTCGCATCAGGCCGGTATCGACATAGATGCCATGAACGCGGCCCGGGCCCAGAGCGCGCAGGCAAAGCGTGTAGGCGACGGTGGAATCGACACCGCCGCTGACGAAGAAGAATATGCTGCGATGGCCCGCGACGGCGCGAATGTGGTCTTCGACGAGGGGAACACGCTGCGAAATATCCCAATCTCTCTGGGCGCCGCAAATGCCGAAGACGAAGTTTTCCAGAATGCGGGTCCCGGCGTGGGTGTGCGCGACTTCGGGATGAAACTGAATGCCAAAAAGCTTCCGGCGCGGGTCGGACATGGCGGCGATACCGGAAACTTCGGAGGAGGCGGTAACGCGAAACCCAGGAGGAGCGAGGGCGACCGTATCGGTATGACTCATCCAGATCTGTGTGTGCTCGACGCCGCTCCACAGGGCATCCTGGCAGGTGATGGTGAGATGCGCGATGCCGTACTCACCGCGAAACCCTTTCTGAACATTTCCGCCCAGATGATGCGCCAGCAGTTGATGACCGTAGCAGATGCCGAGCACCGGGAGCGGGAAATCGAAAAGCTTCGTGTCTATATCGGGACTGCCGGCCTCATAGACGCTGGCCGGACCTCCCGAAATGATCACACCTTTGCAAAGGCGTAATTGAACGGCCGGCGTGTCGCTCGGCTGCACGTCGGCGTAAACCCCGAGCTCGCGTATGCGGCGGGCGATCAGATGAGTGTACTGGCCCCCGGTATCCAAAACCGTAATTTGGGGCGCAGCTATCGCAGGAATCAAAACGGTAAGGAGCGAGTATTAATGCAAGCTCGCTCTCTGTTTTTCGTAGCGCGTCTTAGAGTCAGCGAGAAGCTTGCCGGCCTGGGGCATAGCTGCAATAGCTTTCTGCACTTCGACATCCTGCTCGACGGCAACTTTCTGCGAATCTTCATAGCTGAACGCAGTGATGTACAGCTCCCGGCGCAACTCGTCGCGCAACCAGTCATGATCTCGCGTCCAATCGGCCTCGGTAAACTGGACGCCTTGTTTCATAAGGAAATCGTGGAAGTCGTTCAGCACCTGTTCATCCGGGACCCAGCCTTTTGGCAACTTCGTCGGGTGATTCGAGAAGTAGTACGCCGAGAAATCGAAAAACGCGTTCTTCCGCGCTGCGGCAAGTTCGAAGGGATCGAGCTTTGGAGTTGCATACTTCTCGTCGGGGGTAATGCCGCCACCGCCGTAAACCACGCGACCAAGGTCCGTCTGCTTTACATCCATCGGATTGTTGGTCTGGCTGCGCTTTCCGTAATAGTAGTCGAGGAAGGAAAGGTTTGAGTAGTCGCGTTGAATCAATCGGCCGCTCGGCGTGTAGTAGTGCTGCGTCGTGAGCGCCAGGCCCGTGTTGTCGCTGAGCGGATAAACAGTTTGCACCAAGCCTTTGCCAAACGTGGTGTCGCCAAGGATCCAGGCGCGATCATGATCTTGTAGGGCGCCGGCGACAATTTCGGCTGCTGAGGCCGAATAGCGGTTGACCAAAACGACGATGGGATAGCTCTCGCCATACTGGCTGCCTCGGGCGAGATACGGCTTCTCGGAATAAGCGCGGCCTTTGTGCGAAACGACCACCTGGCCGCGATCGAGCCAGCGGCCCGCGACGGCCACGCCTTCCTGCAGCAAACCGCCCGGATTTTCACGAAGGTCCAGGATGAGCCCTTTGATGTTCTGCTCGCCGAGCTCCTTCAGGTTGTCTTCGACTTCCTTGCCAGTGGTCTCAGTGAACTGTTGAATGCGCATGAACGCGATTCCGGGCTTCACCCAGAAGGCTTCGTCCACACTGTTCCGGGGAATCTCATCACGCACGAGATTGAACGTGATCGGCTTCGCACTTCCTTCACGCGTCACGACGACTTGAACCTTGGTCCCTTTCGGGCCTTTAAGCATTTCCGCAACCTCGGGCGTGCCCAAGTTATCGACGCGCTTGTCATTGACTTCCAGCAGAAGGTCGCCGGGCCGGAGACCAGCTCTGTAAGCGGGCGTTCCCCCTTGCGGATGGATCACCATAGGCTTGCCCGTTCGGGGCTGAGCGCCAATCGTCATTCCGATACCGAAGTATTTGCCGTGCTGCTCTTCGCGGAGGCCGGCGAAATCCTTCGGATCGAAAAAATTCGAATGCGGATCGAGCGTCCGCAGCATTCCCGGAATGGCGCCTTTGTAAATGGCCTTGTCCGCGGAAAGCTTGTCGGCATAGTTCTGGTCCACGATGTCGTACAGCTTCGTGAACGACTCGATACTAGCTTTCAGATCTTCATCGGAAGTTGTGCTGACATTATGCTGTTGGGCGGCGGACACCGACTGTGCGGCGGGTCCGAACATGCCGCCGAGTAAAGCGCATGCTGCCAAAAAGAGGGGAATGAAAAGGAAATAACGTCGCTGAGACGACAATGCGACCTCCAGGGATGGTCTCTTTTCAGTATAGACGGTTGGAGGAGCTTTTGGTTGGGAATGGTCGCCAATCTACGGCTCGCCCCCGATTGGAAGGGACCGACACCACGTAGAGTGCGGGCACGCCCGCAGGGGCAAGCCGCAACTGCCTATGTAGTATTCTATCATAATGCTACTGCTATTCACCCTTATGCGCATCCCGAAACTTTTACTTGCCTTGGCGCTCCTCAGCGCGACAGTCCTCCCGGCGCAGGAGCAAGTACGCGAAGTCGAGACGGGCCTGATGCGCAAGGTCCACGTCCAAGGCGAGCCCGTCCAAAAGTGGACCATTGCCGAGCGCCTCCAACACCATCACGTGCCTGGCGTCAGTGTAGCGGCTGTGTCGAGCGGCAGCCTGGCTTGGGCGAAAGGTTTTGGAGTTGCAACCACGGACGGCGCGGCGGTCACGCCAGAGACGCTGTTCCAAGCCGCTTCGATCAGCAAGACCGTTTCGGCAATCGTGGCCCTGCGCTTGGTTGAATCGGGCAAGCTGTCCCTGGATGAAGACGTAAACCTTAAGCTTCGGACTTGGAAACTACCTTCTAGCGAAGCCATGCAGGGAGAGCATGTCACGCTGCGCAGGATTTTGAGCCACACAGCCGGTCTTACGGTGCATGGATTTCCAGGTTACGCGCAGGGCGCGCCCGTGCCCACGCTACCTCAATTGCTGGACGGCGCGAAGCCGGCTAATTCGCAGCCCGTACGGGTGGACATAAAGCCAGGAAGTCAAATGCGTTATTCCGGCGGGGGCTACGAAGTTATGCAGCAGCTGGTAGAGGATGTCACTGGAAAGCCTTTCGCACAGGTTGCGCGCGAGCTGGTGCTCGAGCCTTTGGGGATGACGCACAGCACCTACCAACAACCTTTGCCGGAGCGGCTGCAATCCCTTGCGGCCACCGCGTACAACGCAGAAGGCGTGGCGATCGCGGGCAAGTGGCACACCTACCCGGAACAAGCGGCGGCGGGGCTATGGACAACTCCATCGGATCTGACCAAGGTGATACTGGAAATCCAGAAGCCAGGCCGCGTTCTCAGCGAAAAAACTGTGCAGCTAATGCTCACGCCGGTGTTGGATCATTGGGGTCTCGGGTTGCAGCTAAACGAAACGGATGGCCGGAAGGCATTCGAGCATGGCGGCGCCAATATGGGGTTCCGTTGCATGATGTTCGGCTACCGCGAGGGTGGCCAGGGCGCGGTAGTGATGACCAACGGCGACAATGGGGCTCAACTATCCGGCGAGATCTTCTCCTCGATTGCCGTCGCCTACAACTGGCCCGATTTTAGGCCTGTAGAAAAGAGTATTGCCCCCGTTCCCGTCGAGAAGATTGCAGCCTATGCAGGCACGTATGAGGCGCCAGGAAATTTTCGGATCACGGTGACCGTGGAGGGCGGAAAGCTCTACATTCAGCCGGTTGGTTACCCGAAATCAGAGCTTCTTCCCCAATCCGAGGACACGTTCTTCGACCCGGATGGCGCAGCGCCCGACATTCATTTCGGACGTGCGAACGATGGAAGCCTTCAGATTTCCGGGGGCGGACTAATGGCAAAGCGATTGCGATAGCTTACCGGAACCGCCGGAAGCTTGGCAATGACTGATTAACCGGCTGCTCTCACGCGTTTTGCGAGAGCTGTTTCGCTACGCGCGCCCCGTTTGGGAACTTCGTCGAGGCGCCTGACCTGATCGCTGACGCAAACCAGGAACATGGGTTGGCGAGCGTTCTTGAGGAGATCGATGATCCGGTCCTGCTGATCCTCAAGAAAAATCGACTTGCCGTCCGTTAGCAAATGCAGCTTGGAGTCGGTGGATAAGACATCGACGAGACGGCGGCCCATTTCGCGTTGCAGAAAACGCAGTACCCGCCGGATCTTTTGCAACGAGAATCCCTTGCGGCGAAGCTCGGCGATGACGGTAATCTCGACCACTTCTTCGGGGAGGTAGATCCGCTTGTGGCCTTCGTGGCGCGGCGAAACCACCTTGCGCTCGTCCCACCACTGAAGCTGGCGAAGGCTCACCTGCGCGATTTTCGCAACGTCCGTGCTTGTATATGTCCGCTGCCCGGGAGGTAAATCAGAACGGACTTTACGTGTTTTGAACATGACGCCCAGCTTCCGTTTTGAATTGGAACGGCTCCCCAGATTGTACTAGAGTCAGCGACAGAGTCAAGCAGGATTTGCCGCTCAAATTCGTAGCCGGCTCTCCGGCGGTCAGCCGCCGCCGACGAATTCGACGACCTCCATTTGCGACGCGTCGGGAACAGGAGTTCGCTCCCAATCGCGTTTGCGGACGATGGACTTGTTTAATTCGACCGCCACCCGATCGGGAGGAATCCTGAGCGACGCGAGCAGAGCGGCTACCGATTGGCCGGCGCTGACGCGTATACGTTCTCCGTTAAGGGTGACCTGTATGGTTTCCGGCTGCATAAGGGTCTCGCATCCCGCCATCATCAGATCCTGCGGTCATTATATGAATAGTGCGGTTGCTACTCTGATAACAGTTGCTGCCATGCCCACCACCTATGCTCAAACGTGGTTTCCGGTTCTTATCCAGATCTTGATTGCGGCGGCGGTGGCGGGGGCCATGATTGGCCTTTCCGCGGTTCTGGGGAGACGCGTCAAAGATGCGGTGAAATCGACGCCCTACGAATCGGGCATGAAGCCAGTGGGGAACGCCCGCGAGCGCTTCAGCGTGAAATTTTACCTGGTTGCGATGGTGTTCATTCTGTTCGATGTCGAGGCGATTTTTCTTTATCCGTGGGCGGTGGTCTACCGGGCGCTGGGACTGTTTGCCTTTTTCGAAATGCTACTGTTTATAGCGCTCGTTTTCTGCGGTTTTTTTTACATCTGGAAGAAGGGCGTGCTGAACTGGTCGGTGGACGAAGAGGGGCGGCGGCAACTTCGGCCGGGAGGCGGCAAGCGTGCTGCCTGAGGCGGTTGCCAAGGATCCCGCTGCTCAGGTAATCGACCGCGAGGTCCCGGGGGCTATTGCGGACGGGGCGATCGCGGAGGATGGACCGGTTCTGCATGTCGATCCGGCCCAAATCGTGCCGGTTTGCCGTGTGCTGAAGGAAAACGCCGGTTTCGAGCAAGTGAGCGCTGTAACGGGCGTGGACTGGTGGCCGCAAGAGCCGCGCTTCGAAATTGTTTATTTCGCGCGATCGTACACGTTCCAGAAGCGGCTACGTATCTGCGTCCGGATTTCCGAGAGCGAGGAGATCGATTCGGTCTGCTCCGTTTGGCGCGGCGCGAATTGGTATGAGCGGGAAGTCTTCGATTTGTTCGGGATCCGGTTTCGCCATCATCCTAATCTGGAGCGCATCATGCTGCCCGCGGATTGGGAGGGATATCCGCTTCGAAAAGATTATCCGGTCCACGGACACAAATATTCCTATCAGGATGAGTAACCTGGTTTTTCTGAAATTGGATCGCCTGGCGGTGAGCGCATGAGAGAAGGCTATTCTCACGTCGCATCTCTGGATCCGGAGCATGAGCTTCAGATAGAGGATCCATCGGGGCTCGAATACGGCGGTGAGATCTCCAGCCGTGCCAGGCGGATGACGCTGAACATGGGGCCCCAGCACCCGTCGACCCACGGTGTGCTCCGGGTGGTTCTGGAATTAGACGGCGAGACGATACTGGCGGCCCGGCCCGAAATAGGCTATCTGCACACCGGCATCGAGAAGCAATGCGAGCAGCTCAAGTACCAGCAAGTAGTCACGCTCACCGATCGTGTCGACTATCTTTCCAACCTGAACAACAATCTCTGTTACGCGCTCGCTGTGGAGCGGCTGCTACACCTGGAAATCCCTCCGATGGCGCAGTGGATGCGCGTGATGCTTTGCGAATTGCAGCGGCTCTCGAGCCATTTAGTCTGGCTGGGTACGCACGCCATGGACGTAGGCGCCATGACGGTGTACTTCTACACGTTTCGTGAACGCGAGGAGATCCTGAAGATCTTCGAGATGTTTTCGGGACAGCGGATGATGACCAGCTACATTCGACCGGGCGGGCTGGCGCTGGAACCTCCGCGCGGCTGGCACAAGGCAGTCTCGCGGGTGGTCGAGCAGCTGGGGCGGGGGATCGAGGAGTATCACAACCTGCTGACATCGAATCCGATCTGGGTCAATCGCACCAAGGGTATCGGCACGATGCCGGTCGACGCGATGATCGATTTGGGCGTGACCGGTCCACTTTTGCGGGCGGCCGGCGTGAAGACGGATGCTCGCAAGGATTCCCCGCACTCGAGCTACGAGAAATTCGATTTCGAGGTTCCAACGCGCACGGCGAACGACGTTTATGCCCGATACGAGGTCCGCATGGAGGAGATGCGCCAGAGCGTGAGGATTGTGAGGCAGGCGCTCGACGGGATGCCGGCGGGACCCTGGCAGGCGGACGCTCCGCACGTTCTGCTTCCGGATCGCGAAAAGATGAAGACTCAGATGGAGTCGCTCATTTACCACTTCAAGATTGTTACGGAAGGTTATCGCGTGCCGCCCGGTTCGGTGTTCCAGGTGGTGGAATCGCCGCGCGGCGAGCTCGGCTATTACGTGGTAAGCGATGGAACAGCGAATCCGCACCGCGTCTTTATGCGGACCCCGAGCTTCGGAAATTTGCAAGCGCTGGGAGCGATGCTGGAAGGCGTTCTGCTTGCCGACGCCGTCCCCATCATGGCGAGCCTTGATTTCGTGCTAGGCGACACGGACCGCTGAGCATTATGACTTTTTCGCTGCCGCTGGAAGAGCGCTTTACAAAGCTGCTTAACAGTTATCCGCCGGGCCGGCAGCGTTCGGCGGTGGTGCCGATGCTGCTTTATGCCCAGGACGAGATTGGATCGGTTACGCAGGAGCTGGTGGAGGAGGTCGCGCGCCGCTGCGGCGTAACCCCTCTGCAAGTCGACGAGGTAATCGGGTATTATTCGATGCTGCACCGCAAGCCGCTCGGCAAATATCACGTTCAGGTTTGCACGAATATTGCGTGCCAGGTGGTTGGCGGGGAGGAGCTCTACAAGCATGCCAGCCAGACGCTGGGCCTTAAGAATAAACAGACCACCGCCGATGGCCTGATTTCGCTCGAAGAGGTGGAATGCATGGGAGCTTGCTCATGGGCTCCGGCTATTCAAATCAACTACGACTTCCATCACCATGTAACGCCGGAGCGCTTCGATCAGCTAGTTGAGTCGCTGCGCGATGGCCGATACCGGAGGGCTTCGTAAAGGGGAGAATGCGTTACAACGAACCGAGCCCGCTTGAAGTAAGGGTTATTTCGCAGCGTTTCGATCTGCCGAGCCCGGCATCGATCGAGACGTATCTGGCGAACGACGGATACGTCGCCATTCAGAAGGCTCTGGGGATGACGCCGGAAGCAATTATAGATGAGCTGAAAGCCTCGGCGCTGAGAGGGCGCGGCGGCGCGGGATTCCCAACCGGGATGAAGTGGAGCTTTGTACCGCGCAACACGGGGAAGTCCACCTATGTGATCTGCAATTCCGATGAGAGCGAGCCCGGCACTTGCAAGGACCGGCTGCTGATGGAAAACGATCCGCATCAGTTGATCGAAGGCATGCTGATCGCTGGATGGACAATTAAATCGAATAAGGGCTACATCTTTATCCGCGGCGAGTATCGGTATTTGATCGATATTGTGGATGCGGCCATCGCGGAGGCGTACGAACGTGGATACCTCGGAAAAAATATTCTCGGGTCCGGGTGGGATTTCGATCTATATACGCACACGGGAGCCGGAGCGTATGAGTGTGGCGAGGAGTCGGCGCTGCTGGAATCGCTGGAGGGAAAGCGAGGCATCCCGCGTCTGAAGCCGCCATTTCCCGCGGTCGCGGGCGCGTTCCAGTCGCCCACCATCTTGAATAATTGCGAGACTTTTTCATCCGTGCCGGTGATCTTCCGAAAGGGTAGCCATTGGTACGCGGAACTCGGCACGCCGAAAAATGGCGGGACTCGTCTAACCTGCGTTTCGGGACACGTGAACAAGCCGGGTGTTTATGAATTGCCGATGGGCTTTCCCATGATGCGACTTATTCATGAGGTCTGCGGCGGGATGCGAAACGGCAAGAAATTGAAGGCCGTGATTCCGGGCGGCTCGTCATCGCCAGTGCTTAAGGCTGAAGAATGCGATATACCGCTCGATTTCGATTCCCTGGCAAAGGCAAAGACCATGGCGGGTTCGGGCGGACTGGTGATTCTGGATGAAGATACGGATATTGTGGCCGTGGCGCTGAGAACGATCAAATTCTACGCTCACGAAAGCTGCGGTTGGTGTATTCCGTGCCGGGAAGGAACCACGTGGTTGAAAAAGATTCTCTCGCGCTATCACGATGGTTACGGAACGAAGAGCGACATTGACCTGATTGCCGAACTGGCGAATAATATGTTCGGCCGGACGTTTTGCGCGCTGGGCGACGCGGCGGCGATGCCTACGGCCGCCTTCGTCGCGAAATTTCGGGATGAATTCGAAGCTTATCTTCACAAATCCAATGCGGTCCAGCATGAGCCGGAGCCTGCCATTGCCTAGCGCGGGTTTGAACTAACAGATGGCTGATCTTGTCCATTTCACGATTGACGGACGGGAACTGCAGACGCCCAAAGGCACGCTGCTGATCAATGCGGCCAAACAGGCCGGCATCTCAATCCCCGCTTTTTGTTATTACGATGGCCTTTCCCTACAGGCGGCATGCCGCATGTGCCTGGTGGAAGTAGAAAAGACTCCGAAACTGCAGGTGGCGTGCACTCTTCCGGTCGCCGAAGGCATGGTGGTGCGTACCGATTCGCCGCAGGTGCGCCAGGCGCGTAAGGGCACGCTCGAGTTCCTTCTCACCAATCATCCGCTCGATTGCCCCGTTTGCGATAAGGGCGGCGAATGCGAGCTGCAGGATATGGTCTTTCGCTACGGCGCCGGGCAGAGCCGTTTCCGCGAGGACAAAATCCACGTAGACGAAAAGCAGTGGTCGCCGATCGTGTTTTACGATGCGCCTCGCTGTATTCTTTGCTACCGGTGCGTTCGCATCTGCGGCGAAGGGCTTGGCGTAGGCGCGCTGGGCATCGGAAACCGGGGCGCTGCCGCGGAAATCGTTCCCAATCGCGGCGATCATCTGGAGTGCGATGAATGCGGAGCGTGCATCGACATTTGCCCCGTGGGAGCGCTGACGAGCGGGCCCTATCGCTACAAGACGCGGCCTTGGGAAATGGAGCACGTCGGCACGATATGCGCGCACTGCTCGAACGGATGCAAAACCACTCTCGGCGTTCGCAACGGCGAGATTATCCGGGCCAACAATCGCGACCGTTCCGGCGTGAACGGTGAATTTCTGTGTGTCAAGGGCCGATACGCGTTCGACTTTAACCAGAGTCCCGAGCGTCTGACGACTCCCCTGGTTAGATTGAACGGAACACTGAAACCGGTTTCCTGGGGCCAGGCACTTGCGACGGTTGCCAAAAAGTTCACCGAAATCCGCGCGAAAAATGGAACCTTTGGCGTAATTGGGTCAAATCACACGACCAATGAAGAGAATTACCTGCTTCAAAAGTTTGTGCGGCACGCGCTGAGGACGTCGAATATCGATCATCACCGCACGGGCGATATTGCCACGCTGCTCGATGCGCTAGAGGGACGAACCGATGCGCTTGCGGCGACATCGGATCTGTTTACAGCGAAAGCGGCGCTGATTGTGGATGCCGACCTCGCGCAGGAGCAGCCTCTGCTTGCGTTCCAGTTGCGGGCGAACTGGCGCCTTAACAAGGCGCACATCTATGCCGTTACGCCCGGCCCGGTGCGCGAGGACAATTACGGCAAGGTGACGCGCGCGGCGCTGGGCCGCGAGTTCGATGCTCTCGAGAAGATGCGAGAGGATCTCGCGCGCGAAGCAGATCTGGTGATCCTGTTCGGAGGCGCCATCAAGGGAGAAGCCATACGCCGGCTGGTCGCGTTTGGCGATTCGTTGAACATTGCGGTCAAGTACGTGTGCCTGGTGGATTATCCGAATTCACGAGGCGCGTCAGATATGGGCATCCTCCCTGATCTGCTGCCCGGATATCGAAGCGTTCGCGAGCAGGGCCTGGAGCCTGGATTGAACTACGATCAGATGCTGGCCGCGCCCGATCTCGCGGCACTGTGGGTGGTGGGCGCCAATCCTTTATCTCGTCAGAGGCTGGCTGCATCGGACGGCTTTGTGGTGGTGCAAGATTTGTTCTTGACGGAAACGGCGCAGCGGGCGGATGTTGTGCTGCCTGCCGCTTCCGCGTATGAAAAGAACGGAACGGTGACGAACGTCTGCGGCGACGTGCAGAAATTGAGCCGCGGAGCCAAGACAATGGGCGTCAAGTCCGATCTGGAGATTGTGGCGCTCCTTGCCAAGGAGATGCGCGAGGATCTGGGCGCGACCGGGGTGGACTCGGTGTTTCACGAGATACGAAACTCCATTCGCGGCTACGATGTGCCCCTTTCGACCATTGAGACCGGCGGTGCGGCGCATATCGCTTTGGTGAACGGAGGCATCGATTTTAAATCTCAGCCGGAGCTGATCCGTCCGGCGGCCAATACGCTTTTTACGTCCGGCACGCTGGGCCGCTTCTCGAAGATGCTGAACGCGGTGATCGAATCGCCCGGGCAGTTGTACCACGATCCGCACAAAGAGCCGTTCGTTGAAGAGGGCAGCGTGCAAGTGGAAACGGTCCGGACGGCGTAAATGGAATTCGTCATTGCCAGCTTGATCAAGATCGCGATTGTCTTCGCGATTTTCATGACCACCCTTGCCTATTTGCAATGGGTGGAGCGAAAAGTGCTGGCGCATATCCAGTCCCGAACGGGACCGTTGCGGGTGGGTCCACACGGATTGATGCAGCCGCTGGCCGATGTCTTCAAGCTGCTGACCAAAGAGGATCTCCTGCCGCCTTACGTAAACCGGCCGTTTTACCTGCTGGCGCCATTCATCGCCGTCTGCCTGGCTTTGATTTCAATTTCGATCATCCCCTTCGGGCCGGAGATTAGCGTCTTCGGATACCGGACCTATATGCAGATCAGCGATGTGAACGTGGGTGTTCTGTTCGTGCTCGCCATCAGCGCGGTGAGCGTTTATGGCATCGCCCTGGCGGGGTGGTCATCGAACAACAAATATTCTCTGCTGGGCAGCTTGCGCAGCAGCGCACAGATGATCAGCTATGAGTTGCCGTTGACGATGGCGATCGTTTCGCCGCTCCTGCTGGCGAACCACCTGAACTTCCGAAGCATCGCGGAAGGCCAGGCGGGCTACTATCTGGGCTTTATTCCGCGCTGGAACATTTTTCAAATGCCGTTTCCGCAGATCTTCGCGTTTGTGATCTTCATGATTGCGGGATTCGCGGAGACAAACCGGCTGCCCTTCGATCTGGCGGAGGCGGAGAACGAGCTAGTTGCTGGATTCCATACCGAATACAGCAGCATGAAATTTGCGTGCTTCTTCATGTCGGAGTACGCCAACATGGTCACGATCACCTGCGTGGCAACGCTGCTTTTCCTGGGAGGCTGGCAGCCGCTTTTCCCAGCGCCCTATTCGAACTGGATTGCCAGCGCCGTGCTCTTGCTGGCCGCGATCATGTGCTTTTATCATGGCGCGCAGCCTGCACGCAAGCGCGACAGCACGACGTTTCCGATTTTCGGAATTGGATTCCTGATTCTAGCGGTGCTCTTCGGACTTCCGTTACTGCAACCCATCCTCATTCCGGCCTTCTGGTTTGCGGCGAAAGCCGGCCTGCTGTTGTTCACCTATATTTGGGTTCGGGGTACGCTGCCGCGGTTCCGGTATGACCAGTTGATGCATTTTGCGTGGACCTTCTTGTTTCCATGCGCGCTGCTTAACCTCTTACTGACGGCACTCTTCGTCGCGGTGTTTTAGCCGGAGCTATCGGCCGAATGGATACGATTCTGTTCATTATTTTCGCGGTGATCGCGATTGCCGCGGCTGTCAATCTGGTCTTCCAGACACATCCGATTTCAAGCGCGCTGTCCCTGATTGGGGTCATGGGCTCTCTCGCGGTGCTGTATCTGCTGCTCGGCGCTGAGTTCATTGCCATGGCCCAGGTGATTGTGTACGGCGGCGCGGTGATGGTGCTATTCATTTTCGTAATCATGCTGTTGAACGCGGGCGCCGAGAAAGCCAGCGGCAAATCGTGGTTCGCTCAGATCGCGGGCCTGCCGCTGCTGCTCGTGTTTGTCGCCTTGCTGGCCTTCCTCATTCGCGCCGTGCTGCCTCCCATGCGGACGGTTGAATTCGGAAGCTGGGTCGGAGGAACGGCGGAAAAAATCGGCCAGATGCTGTTTACTACCTATTTGCTGCCTTTTGAAGTGATTTCCATCCTAATTCTGGTCGCAATTCTGGGCGCCGTCGTTCTGGCGAGAAAGGAGATGGACTGAAATGCAGCCCGCGCACGTACCGTTGTCCTGGTATCTGATTCTCAGCGCGATTCTATTCGCGCTCGGCGTCGCCGGATTTCTTTACCGCAAGAGCATCATCACGGTTTTTATGTCCATTGAGCTGATGCTGAATGCGGTGAATCTCAGCTTTGTGGCGTTCTCTTATGAATTGCGGCAGATCGACGGCCACATCTATTCGTTTTTTGTAATGGTCGTTGCGGCTGCCGAAGCCGCGGTGGGCTTCGCCATCATTGTCACTATTTTCAAAAATCGCGGCACTCTGCAGATCGACGAAATCGATTCGATGAAGCACTGACCAATCGCTCATGAATCTCTGGCTCATACCATTGTTTCCGCTCGCCGGCTTCTTATTGAATGGGCTGCTTGGCAGACGGCTCTCGCGGCAACTGATCAATATGATCGCCATCGGGTCGGTGGCGGTGTCCTTCCTGTATGTCGTGGTGTTGCTGTTCCGCAGCTATCCATTAGCTACCCCGATGTCGGAGCATGATTTCACCTGGATAGAAAGCGGATTTCTCCAGATAGGGTTCGACCTGACAGTGGACCGCCTGACCGCGGTAATGCTCATGGTGGTGACCGGCGTCGGGCTCCTGATTCACATCTACGCGATGGGGTACATGGAGCATGAAGGCGGATACTACCGCTTCTTCAGCTACTTCAACCTGTTCATGTTTTTCATGCTGCTGCTGGTGCTTGCCGCCAACCTGCTGCTCATGTTCGTGGGCTGGGAAGGCGTCGGTTTGTGCAGTTACCTGCTGGTTGCGTTTTATTTTCGGGAAGACTTCGCAACCAATGCCGGCAACAAGGCATTCATTGTGAATCGCATCGGCGATTTTGGGTTCTCACTAGGCATTTTCCTGACGGTTGTGACATTCAAAACGCTCGATTTCGGAAGAATCGCGGCCGCTGTCCACGGAATGCCGGTGGAAACGACGGCCGGAATATTGACGGCGATTACGCTGCTGCTGTTCGTGGGGGCTGCTGGAAAATCGGCGCAATTGCCGCTGTATGTCTGGCTGCCGGATGCAATGGCTGGTCCAACTCCCGTCTCGGCGCTGATCCACGCGGCCACCATGGTGACTGCCGGCGTCTACATGATCGCGCGGCTTTCGTTTCTTTATGATCATGCTCCGCGCGCCATGCTTGTGGTGGCGGTAATAGGCACGCTGACCGCAATCTTCGCCGCCAGTATCGGCATCGCGCAGAACGATATCAAGCGCGTGTTCGCCTACTCGACCATTTCACAGCTTGGATACATGTTCCTCGGGGTCGGTGTGGGCGCCTATTCAGCGGGCGTGTTTCATCTGATGACGCACTCGTTCTTTAAAGCTCTGTTGTTTCTGGGAGCCGGCAGTGTTATTCACGGACTCAGCGGCGAGCAGGACCTGCGCCATATGGGCGGACTCAGGAGAGCGATGCCGATTACGTTCATCACGCTAGGTATCGCGAGCCTTGCGATTTCCGGATTTCCAGGCTTCTCGGGTTTCTTCAGCAAGGACGCCATTCTTTCGGCCGCTTATGTTCACCAGCCATGGATGTTCTGGGTAGGGGCGATTACCGCGGGCATGACGGCGTTCTACGTGTTTCGTGCATTTTTCATGGCGTTCTTCGGCAGCTATCGCGGACATCATCACCCGCATGAGTCTCCGCTCGTGATGACTCTCCCATTGATTGTGCTGGCGGCGCTCTCCCTCGGAGGCGGATGGATCAACGTTCCCGGCTGGCTCTCTCCCGGCTTCGGTCTGGCGGAGCAAGAGAACGCGGCTCCGATGATTATCTCGGCTTCGTTCGGAATCATCGGTATCCTGCTTGCGGTGTTCCTGTACGTGCTGAGGCCTGCTCTGGCTGAATCGCTGAAGACGAGCGCGGGCCCGCTTTACACGGTGATTTTGAACAAGTACTACGTGGATGAATTGTACAGGTCGGCAATCGTGAAGCCGATGGAAGGGTTTTCGCGCCTGGTGCTCTGGCGCGGTGTCGATGAAGCTTTCATCGATTCGTCCCTGGTGAATGGGCTTGGTCGAATTGTGCGCGGATGGGGATCGCTGCTGCGGCAATTGCAGTCCGGCAGCATTCGCAATTACGCTACCTGGGTACTGGCTGGGTCGCTGCTGGTGATCTTTGTGCTTGGATTAGCGGGAGGCGGGCGGTGAGCTTGGCGGCGACTACATTGTTTATCCCGCTGATCGGGTTCTTCCTTATTTTGTTGGTGCCGAGCAGATCGAAGGCGCCGTTTCTCGTTGCACTGCTGGCGACGCTCGCAACGTTCTTCGTTTCTCTCGGGCTTATCGGTCCGGCAACTGCGACTCCCGCGCAGTTCACTTCGGCGGTAAATCTTCTATGGGTGAATAGCCCCGGGATGCAGATCCGGTTTCATTTGGGTGTGGATGGCATCAATCTATGGCTGGTCCTACTCACTACCCTGCTGCTGCCGATCGGGGTCTGGATTTCGCAGAGCATGATTCCGGAGCGGCGGAAGGGCTTCTACGCGCTTCTGCTGCTGTTTGAGTTCGGGTTGATCGGCGTGTTCACAGCTCTCGATCTCTTCGCTTTTTACGTGTTCTGGGAAGTGGCGCTGGTTCCCATGTACCTGATGGTCGGCGGGTGGGGAGGAGCGAAGCGGGGACAGGCAGCCGTCAAGTTCTTCGTCTACACCATGCTCGGGTCCGTGCTGATGCTGGGCTCGATCCTTTACCTGCACAGCCAGGCGGGCACGTTCGATTACGTCGAGATCATGAGTGCGCTTGGAGCCGGGCGCTTGATTCTATCGCCGGAGCAACAACTCGGCCTCTTCCTGGGTTTCTTTGCGGCGTTTGCGGTGAAGGTGCCGATTTTCCCTCTGCACACCTGGCTTCCCGATACTTACACCGAAGCGCCGGCTCCAGCGACATTCCTGCTGGCGGCGGTGATGTCGAAAATGGGCGCCTACGGTTTGCTCCGCTATTCGCTGACGCTGGCTCCCAGCGGAGCTCACCGGTGCTCCGGCTGGATCATCGTACTGGCGATCACAGGCATCATTTACGGTGCTTTGTTGGCTCTGATCCAGCCGAATATCAAGCGGCTGATCGCCTACTCCTCCGTCAGCCATCTGGGTTTCGTCGTGCTCGGCATTTTCTCGTTCAGCCAGCAGGGAGCCGATGGCGCCGTATACCAGATGATTGCGCACGGAATTTCGACAGGTGCGCTTTTCCTGCTCGCGGGCTATCTCGAGCAGCGGCGCGGCTCGATGGAGATCGCCGATTTCGGCGGCGTGGCCACCCCGGCTCCTGGATTAGCGACCGCATTCCTGATCGCTATGTTTGCCAGCATCGGTCTACCCACGCTTTGCAACTTCGTTGGAGAATTCCTGGTCCTGCAGGGCGCGGCGCTCGTGAAGTTCTCGTGGGCTGCATGGGCCGCTATCGGCGTGATTCTCTCGGCTGCTTACATGCTGTGGATGTATCAACGGACATTTTTGGGGAAAGCGAGCGGCTCGAATGCGGCGTTCTCCGATTTGACGTTCCATGACTGGGCCCCTGTGCTGCCGCTGGTCCTCTTTATGGTCTGGCTTGGAAGCTTTACGCAATCGTTCATGCCGCCGATCACCTCCGCGACGGCCCATCTTCTAGACCAAGTCAGCATGAGCAACGAGTACCGCGTAAAGGTCGCGGCGCCGCAGCCAATTCGCCTGGCGGAGGTTCGCGATGCTCGGTAATTTTCAGCCGCACGCTTCCGACTACCTTCGCTTCCTGCCCGAAATATTGCTCAGCGTTTTCGGTGTGGTCATTATGCTGCTGGAAGCCGTTGCGCGGGGCAAGCGGACCTATCTGGGCGTTCTGTCGCTCGTAGCAATCGCGATCGCTTTTGCTGCGAATATGTGGGCAGCCACGAATCCCGGGCCGGCCTTTCAGAACATGATCGCCGTCGATGGCTACGGAACGTTCTTCCGGGGGCTTGTTCTGGTGGTCGCGTTCCTGTGCATCCTCGCCTCGCTCAGCTACCTGGAGCGCGAAGGAGCGCAAACGGGCGAATACTATGCGCTGATCCTTTTCTCGCTAGTGGGACAGTGCATCCTGGTCACCGCGAGCGATCTCATTATGGTCTTCATCGGCCTCGAGATTTCTTCGATTGCAACCTACGTGCTCGCCGGCTTCCTTCGCGACGACCGGCGCAACAATGAGTCGGCGCTGAAATATTTCTTGCTGGGCTCCTTTGCAACGGCGTTCCTTCTCTATGGAATTGCCTGGACGTATGGCCTGCTCGGCTCCACGAATCTGGATGAGATCCGGCACTTGTTGGATCAGGGGCAGCGGCCTTCCGTTCTAATCGGCCTCGCGATGGCCCTGCTTTTCGCCGGCTTTGCATTCAAGGTTTCAGTGGTGCCGTTTCAAGTCTGGGCGCCGGATGTGTACCAGGGCGCCGCTGCACCGGTGAGCGCCTTCATGTCCGCCGCCCCGAAAGCCGCTGCGTTCGCCGTGTTCTTCCGGGTTTTCATGAATTCATTCAGGCCCATGCACGACAGATGGATTCCGCTGGTGTGGGGCTGCGCGCTCGCGACAATGATTGTCGGCAATTTCGCCGCTCTCTTACAAACGAACGTCAAACGGCTATTGGGCTACAGCTCCATCGCGCATGCGGGCTATGTAATGGTTGCTCTCGCCGCGAGCTCGCAAATCGGAATGGCCGCAGCCATGTTTTACCTTGCGTCCTATGCGCTGATGAACGTCGGAGCGTTTGCGGTGATCAGCTATGTTGCGGCTCGCAATGAACGGTACGTAAAAATCGACGACCTCGCGGGTCTGGGGCGTCGCGAGCCCGTGATTGCCGGGCTGCTGGCCGTCTTCGTGTTTTCGCTGATCGGCGTTCCGCTGACGGGCGGCTTCTTCGGGAAGTTTTATGTCTTCCAGGCAGCCCTGAATTCGCACCTGGTATGGCTGACGGTTCTGGGCCTGATCAATAGCGCCATCGCAGCGTATTACTACCTGAGAATCCTGGTCGCCGTTTACATGCGAGAACCGGCCGCCGCGGTCACGGAGCTTCGAGGCGCATCCGCCAGCCTGCGCATCGCTATTTGGGCGAGCGCTGCCGGAACGCTGATCCTCGGCATTTTCCCTTCGGCGCTGCTTTCTTTTGCTTCGGCGTCAGCGGCTGTGTTTCGATAGCGGTACCAACGGCGCGGGGGGAACTCAAAAGTGGGCTGTCAGCTCCCGCAGGCGCTCCACGCGCAGCAGGCGTGGGTGGGCGTCCGGAATGTCCTCGTGCTCCAAACTCCAGGTTCGCGGGTGCGGCACATACACGGCGCTCAGTCCAGCGGCGAGCGCGGGGTTAATGTCCGACTTCGGCGAATTTCCGATCATCCAGGTTCTCTCCAGACAGAATCCACGCTCCTGCGCGAGACAGCGATAGGCGAGCTCATTCTTTTCTCTTACGATCGCAGCGTGCTGAAAGTGCCGCGCGAGACCTGAGCGATCGATTTTCATCCGCTGCTCGTCGGGATCGCCCTTCGTAAAGAGAGTCAGCTCGTGTCTGGAAGCAAGCTCAGCCACCGTCTCTTCGGCGCCCCCCAGCAGCTCGATAGGTTTCTCTAAGATGGCATGCGCGAAGTCCTTGACCACCTCCAGGTCGGCTTCGGAGATGTCGCGCTCGGCGAGATGCCGGTAGCAAGCCGCCAGATTTCGCGCGAAATTCCGTGATCCATAGCCGTGGATCCTCGCGTTTGTACGCTCAATCTCGTCCAGCACGGCCCGGATTTCGCCGGGAGTCATCGAGGAATGAGCGAGATACTCGCAGAATTGCTCGAACGCATCCTCGAAGTAGATGTTGTTTTCCCACAGCGTGTCGTCGGCGTCAAAGATCAGATGCTGCCGCTCCACTGCGTGCTTCCTGCCTATAACATCACGTGCTTGGCGTGCCCGTTCAAGGGGCCGACCCGCTTTGCCAGAGCAATCTGCTCGTGGCGCGCGATGTACTCCGGGACGATCTTCACCAAGTACTGGAGGCGCTCGACTTCAGAGCGAAGCGAGAGCACCGTCTGTCTCTTATCAAGGTCAGCGATGAACTGCGCCATTTGAAAACTCAAGCGCGCGGACTTAAGAGGCTCCTCATCTTCGGAGGCGCTCGAATCTTCGAGGTCCATCAATAGCCGATAGGCGGCGCTGGCGTTCCGAGTAAGCTCGGGTGGGACTTCACCTATGTCGTCGTCATCGAAATACTCCACCGCGGCACGCAGGTATGATTTTTCCTCATCCAGCGATTCAATTTGAAAACGCCGCTGGCCGGAAGTGAGGAGATCGAGCCGGCCGTCCGGATACCGCCGCAAGATACTGACAACGGTTGCCGTGCAGCCGACGTTTACAATGCCGTTATCGCGGACGAGAACCACGCCGAATTCGCCGCCGGCTGAGATCACGTCGGTCATCATCTCTTTGTATCGGTCCTCGAAAATGTGGAGGGGCAGCGGCATGGCCGGCAAGAGCACGACCGAAAGCGGAAATAGGGGAATGATCTGCGTGCCCATGTCCCCATTATGGACGCGGCTCCCGGCGATATACTGGTGGCCGAATCGCAGACATGACGCTGAAGCTAAAGCGCACTCCAGGGCTTTACCTTGTTGGCTTCATGGCGGCTGGAAAGACAACCGTGGGCCGCGCGCTTGCCGACGAACTCGGCTGGCCGTTCATCGACATCGATAGCCAGATTGAAGCGCAGGAAGGCACGACCATTGCTCAGATCTTCCTGGAGCGCGGCGAAGAGGCTTTTCGGGAGCTAGAAACCCGCGCGATTCGCATGCACGTTTCCAATATTGAAGCCGGCAATCCATCGATCGTTGCACTCGGGGGCGGAGCTTTCGTGCAGCCCAGGAATTGGGAGTTGATCGAGAACAACGGCATCACGCTTTGGCTCGACTGTACTCTCGAAACCGTGCGCGCACGTCTGGGCGACGATGCCACGCGTCCGCTGGCCCAGGATCATGCGGGTCTGGCGCAGTTGTTCGAGGACCGCCGCCCGCTCTACGCGCGCGCCGATTTTCGCGTCGATGTTGACACGGATGAGATTCACGAAATTGTGGGCCGAATCCTGCGGCTTCCTATCTTCTGAGCGAATGTGAGAACAGCGGAGGCCAAGCTTCGGCGCGATGCGCTGGCGATTCTTCGAGCCGCGCTGGACGCCGTCGATGCAGGAACGGCCGTCCGCTCGCATTTGCGGGTCGACTCCCGTTATCTGGCGGCGGGGAGCATCCGGCTGCCGCTGAGAGACTTCGATCGCATTTTCCTGATTGCAGCGGGGAAGGCGGCAGCGCCGATGTGCGCTTCCGCGGAGCGGATCCTCGGTAGCCGCCTTACGGCCGGCATCGCTGTAACAAAACATGGACACCTCACACGCCGGGTCCGCCGTACGCGCGTGATCGAGGCCGGTCATCCGATTCCCGATGTCCAGGGCCTCGCGGCAGCCGGAGAAATTCGCGAACTTCTGGCCGGATTGAATCGCCGCGATTTATTGCTGGTGGCCTTATCAGGCGGAGCATCGGCGCTTTTGAGCGCGCCCGCGAGACCCGTCACCTTGCGAGCGAAACAGAAGACGACCGACCTGCTGCTGCGAGCCGGGGCAACGATTGGCGAACTGAATGCCGTTCGCAAGCACATCTCCATGTTGAAAGGCGGCTGGCTTGCCGCTCAGGCGTGGCCCGCGACAGTGGTGGGCCTGCTTCTTTCGGATGTAATCGGCGATCTTCCCGATGTCATCGGCTCGGGGCCCACGGCACCCGATTTGACGACTTTTGACGACGCGCTCGCCGTGTTGCGGCGCTTTGGAGTTCTTGGCCGCGTGCCCTCCTCCGTGATCGAGCGGCTGGAACATGGGAGCGCCGGAAAGATCCCGGAAACGCCGAAACCGGGCGACCCGATTTTCAAGAGTGTTCACAACATCGTGATCGGGAGCAACCGGCTGGCGCTTCTGGCGGCGCAGCGCGAGGCGAAGAGTCTTGGATACCGGCCGCTTATCCTTTCGAGCGAGATGCAGGGCGAAACGCGAGAAGTGGCGCGCGTACACGCGCAGATACTTCGGGAGGCGGTAGCGGCGCATCACCCTGTTCCGCCGCCGGCCTGCATTCTATCCGGCGGAGAAACGACGGTCACTGTGCGGGGAGCCGGGAAAGGCGGGCGCAATCAGGAGTTCGCGCTTGCCGGCGCGATCGCAATCGAGGGCCTTAGTGACGCGCTGATACTGAGCGCGGGAACAGATGGGACAGACGGGCCGACGGATGCGGCGGGCGCAATCGCGACTGGCTCGACTCTGAGTCGCGCGCGGCGCATCGGCCTCAATGCTCCTGAGTACCTTTCGCGCAACGACTCCTATCACTTCTTCGATGCCCTTGGCGATCTGGTGAGGACCGGCCCGACGGGAACGAATGTGATGGATATTCACATGCTGCTCGCCTCGTAGAAGCTGAGAGAATTGTCACCCTGCTTCAGGACACGGAACTTCTTCAGATCGCCATAATTCTCCTCGAGCGAAAGCTTGGAAGGATGCTGCGCGACGCACAGCGCGCGCCCGGAGTGAGACAGCGCCAGAAGTGCGGCTCCATACTGCTCTACCTGATCGTAGGGCGGATCGATGAAGACGATATCGGCCCGATAGTTGGGAAGCGCGACCGGAGCGCTGCCACGGACGACCGTCACCTCACGCTCGATTTCCAAAGCGCGCAGGTTCTCTCGCAGCACCTGGATCGCTTGCGCGTTCCTCTCAATCAGAATCACGCGGCTCGCCCCGCGGCTCATGGCTTCGATGCCCACAGCCCCGCTGCCGGCGTAGGCATCGATGAAGACAGCGCCTTCGATCCGCGGAGCCAGGACGTTAAATAGCGCCTCGCGCAGCCGGTCGGGGGTCGGGCGCACCGCCAGTCCTGGAACGCTCTTGAGCTTCCGGCTACGAAAGCGCCCCGCGATGACTCTCATTTCCTATCCGACCTGCACAAATCCGTAGCGGCGCTGCCAGTTCTCCTGGATGTAGCGAACCGCGGCGCTCATCTCCGAGCTGTCCGTCCTGCTGCGTTCGATCAGTGCTTGCACTTCGTTACGCGCGGTATTCAGCACGTCCGTATCGCGCATCAGATCGGCGAGCCGCAGACCGGGTATTCCAGACTGTTTGGTGCCGAAGAATTCACCAGGCCCGCGCAACTTCATGTCCATTTCGGCGATGTAGAATCCGTCATTCGACTCCACGAGCGTGCGAATCCTCTCTCGCGCCAGATCGTTCAGCTTGCCCGTGACGAGAATGCAATAGCTCTGATGCGGCCCACGCCCCACTCGCCCGCGCAGTTGGTGAATCTGAGCCAAGCCGAATCGCTCCGCTTGCTCGATAACGATGACCGAGGCATTGGGCACATCGACGCCGACCTCGATCACCGTAGTTGCCACAAGTATTTTGATTTGGCCTCTTTGAAAGGCTCGCATCGTGCTCTCTTTTTCATCAGCGGACATCCTCCCATGCAGCAATCCGACACGAACGAAGGGAAAGACGATCCGCGACAGGTGTTCGTACATTTTTTCGGCGGCTTTGATGGCCGTAGTTTCTGTTTCTTCCACCACCGGGTAGACAACGTAGCTCTGCCTGCCGGCCTGAACCTGCTGCGCGACGAAGCTATAGACTCCCTCGATCGCTTTTTCCTGAACATGTTTGGTGACGATCGGCTTCCGGCCGGGGGGTAGTTCATCGATCGTTGACACATCCAGATCTCCGTAGATGGTGAGGGCCAGCGTGCGAGGGATTGGCGTGGCCGTCATGACCAACACGTCCGGCTGCTCTCCTTTCCGGAAAAGTTCCAGACGCTGCCGGACGCCAAAGCGATGCTGCTCATCCACAATCGCCAGCCCGAGCTTCGCAAATGCGACATCCTCCTGAAGGAGAGCGTGCGTGCCGACCACAATGTTCGCGAGGCCTGCGGCTATGAGCTTCTTGATCTGCTGCTTCTCCCGAGCGGTTGCCGATCCGGTCAGCATGGCGGCGACATATCCCAATGGTTCGAGCAGCCGCTTGAAATAGAAATGGTGCTGGCTTGCGAGTATTTCAGTGGGCGCCAGCACGGCCACCTGATAGCCATTCTCAATCGCGATTACGGCAGCTTCGGCGGCGACGATTGTTTTGCCGCTTCCGACATCTCCTTGCAGAAGGCGGTTCATGGGATGCGGCCGCTTCATGTCCTCAGCGATCTCCTGCGTGACGCGGCGCTGCGCGGGAGTCGGCTTGAAGGGGAGCATTTTTTTGATCTGCTCCCTGGCGCGCGGGGTAACGGAAAACGCGATTCCCGCGGCCTTTTTCGCCTTGGTCTTCTTGAGGGCGAGCCCGCATTCGAGCCAAAAGAACTCATCGAAAATCAAACGAACCTGCGCCGGCGTCCGGAACTCATTCAGGAGCCGCAGATCGGAGTCGCGCGGCGGATTGTGCAGATCGTGGATCGCCCTCGCGAGGGATGGAAGATTCAAGCGCGCGCGAACGCTCTCAGGCAGCGCGTCTTGCGGCATCGGCGCTTCCTTCAAAAGCCGGTCCATCAGCCGGCGGAAAACGCGCGTGGTGATTTTGCCGGCGGCCTCGTACACGGCGACGATGCGGCCGGTGTGAAGGCTCTCCTCCTCTTCGTCGGAGGCGGAAAGAATTTCGACCTCCGGCTGAACCATCAAGCGGCTGCCATGAGATCGATCGAGTTCCACCTTCCCAAACACGGCGACGCGAGTATCGGGAACCAGGCTGTCGGCGTAACGCTCGCCGTGAAACCAGCGCGCGTGCAGATTCGCGCCGCTTCCATCCTGCAATGTCACTTCAAACAGTCCCGGAGCGCTGCGGCGAAACCCGCGGGAAAGCCTTCCGGAGCTGACGCGGGCGAGCACGGCCGCCTTCTCGCCGGGCGCAAGCTGCGAAATGGATTTGACGTTGGTGCGGTCTTCGTACCGGAAAGGCGCGTAATAGAGCAGATCGGCAACCGTGAGAAGTCCTTTGGCCGCGAACATTTCCGCGCGCGCGGGTCCAATTCCCTTTACGTATTGGAGTGGGGTTCCAAGATCCAACTCATTAGACTAACCTTGGCGTGAAGAGCATGGCGAAAACGCCTATTCACACACAAACTCGTTGAGCGGAGCGGGCCGGGCAGGCCACGGCCCCTAGCGGCCGGCCTGGTGGCAGGCGGCTGCGAGGTGTGGATCTTCCTGAAGCTGCGCGGCGACCTCTTCGATGGAGCGCTTCGCTACGTTTTTCCACATCCAAAACGGGATGCGCGTGTGGCCGGGGAGGTTCGGCATTGAGCATGCCTTCGATTTCCGTCTTCTGCTCGATATCTTCGGCCCTGGCGTTTGCCGTTCGAACCCGCGCCTGATGAAGTTCCTGCTTGCGGGTCTCGGCGGCTTCTTTTGCTTTTTGCCGTTCGGCTTGCGCGGCTTGCTTTTGCTTCAAACGCTCGGCATCCATGGCCTCGCGGTGTTTTTGCCGTTCGAACCCAAGCTGCTCACGAAACTTCTGGGTGCGGATGCGCAGCAGATCGTTGAGACATTTCGAGAAGCCGCGGTTGTTCGTGGTCTGGTAGCGCAAGTAGAGGGCGAACGATTTCTGCTGTTCGCGCGGGTCGTCATCACTGGTGAGGGCGAGATCCTGGAGACGCTCGGCACGGAGGCTGAGCCAGAGATGTTTAGCGAGCTGGTCGACGAGGGTGTCTTCACTCGGCGTGGACGGCTGATGCTCTTCGCGGTAGGAGGCGAGGAGATTGTCGAAGTCTTGCTGGTTTTCGGAGGGCAGGACGGAAAACTCGCCGCGGAAACCGTGTTTGAAGTTGTTGCGCGAAGAGATGGCGAGTCCAGCGGCGGTGGTCGGGCCGGTGCTGAGTTGGGCATTCTGGCGATTGGCAGCCAGGCGGGCGGGAGAGAGCGCGGGAGCCGCTGCACCAGCAGCAACGTCGTGCGAGGCCACTCCCTGACGGTCGTGGTTCTGTTGTTCAGTCATGCCACAAGTTACGCATGGGCGGGAACGCAACCAATACGAGTGGGCCTGTGGAAAAAGCCGGCAATTACGAGCAAGAGAAGGAGATAAAAATATTTTTGTGAGCGGCGATTTTTTGTGAACGCAGCACGGCGGGGGTCGCCACAACGGGGGATGAAAACAGCGTCAGGGTTGAGATAGGCTGCGGAGTGCCGGGAGTGGACGAGAGGCCGATTCCAATCTGGAGCTAGAAGCCCGCTTGTGAACGTGGCCCGGGCGCCCGCAGTTTGTGCACGGCACAACAGATTGTCGCCTCCGCCGCGAGGCGGAGAGCACGTGAAGGAAAGTCGATGGTTTCCAGGCGTCCCTTACTCGCGGCATGAGGAGGCGATATGAAGTTACTGTACCGCTGCTGTGCCGGACTGGATATTCACCGCGACACAGTGAGCGCGTGTGTTAGAAAGCGCGTCCGCGGACAAGCGGAAGCGAGCGTGGAGGAGCAAGTATTCGGCACCTTCACACAAGATCTGGAACGCTTGCGGAGGTGGCTGAAGCAGCACAAGGTGCGGCAGGTGGCGATGGAGTCCACCGGCGTATATTGGATTCCCGTCTGGAATGTGCTGGAGGGAGGATTCACATTGACGCTGGTGAATCCAGCGAACGTGCGCGCATTGCGGGGCCAAAAGACCGATCGCATCGATGCGCGGCGCATCGCCGAGTATCTGCAATACGGCTTGTTGCGCGGCAGCTTCATTCCACCGAAGCCGATACGCGAATTACGTGAGCTGACGCGCCTGCGCGTACACATTCAGCAAGACCGCAATCGGGTGATCAATCGCATCACGCGATTACTCGAGACCGTGAACCTCAAACTGGCGTCCGTCGCCAGCAACATTATCGGAATGAGCGGCATGGCGATGTTGCGGCTGCTGGCCAGTGGAGTATGTGATCCCGAGCGTCTGGCCGAGTGCGCGCGTGGCCATATGCGCGTCAAGATACCAGCTCTGCTGCTGGCGCTGGACGGTCGGCCCGACGAGCATTTTCGCTGGATGCTAGAGCAATTGCTGTCGAAATTGGATCGGCTGGATGAGGAGCGTGCGTGTGTGGATGCGCGCATCGACGGCTTGGCCCTTCCGCAGGCAGACCTGCTGCGGCGGCTGAGCACGATTCCGGGCGTGGATCGCACTACGGCACTCGTATTGATAGCCGAGTTCGGCACGGACATGGTGCAGTTCCCTACACCGCGACATTTGGCGAGTTGGGCCGGACTTTGTCCGGGCAATGCCGAAAGTGCCGGCAAGCGCTTCTCCGGACGTACGCGCAAAGGTGATCGCTACGTACGGCGCATTCTGGTGCAAAGTGCCTGGGCTGCCGCCCGCGCCAACGACTGTTTCCTGGCCGCTCTGTTCTTCCGCACCGCCCAGCGGCGCGGATTAAAGAAGGCCGCTGTAGCTGTCGCCCATCGCATCGCCATTGTCGCTTGGCACATTCTCGCCGAGCAAGGCGTCGAGTATCGCGAGCGTGGCGGTGATTCCTTCGATCGACGCAATCCGGAACGCACCGCCCGCAAGCTCTCGCGGCGTTTGGAGGCCATCGGCTATAAAGTCACACTTATTGCGCCGCCCCAACCCGTCGCGCCGCGACCTGAACCGACCAAGCCGCGCAAGCCCGCTCCCGTGTCGCCGCACATCTGCAAGCAATGCCACGCCTGGAGAATCCCTCATTGCATCCACGTACGCAATCGCTCGAATTTCCACTCCGCTCATACTCCCCCAATCGGCACAACCGGTTAGCCGGACTGTTTTCGAAGGACTGGAGAATTCAGTGTAGGCTGGAAGCGATGCGCAGTGCGGCGTCCGCAGCCAGAGAGAAGGTCCAATGAACTCGACGTTAGCACGATTTACGTACCTCACAATCGCCATACTGGCCTCCCAGCCCGAGACGGGGCTTAGCCAGGTGAAAGTTGCTTCCTGGCTCGACGGAGCAAAGCCTGCTTCCTGGAACAGGCCCGGGATGCCAATTCCCGTTGCACCGAAGGTTGAGGGAGCCGTTGATCCTCGCTGCCGAACTCTTGCGCGCCCTGCGGAGTTGGAAGAAGACAGACGTCTTCAAGACCGGGGGTGGGAGTTCGTTGGCGCGTATGAGGGCGGCTGGCAAATTGTCGTGATCCACGGAACGGCCAGCTACGATGGAATGTGCCGGCCGCGCCAATATCAGACTTTTGTATTCGTGCGCGGTGTTTTCGCCGGGACACTCTCCCCACAAGCCATGGACAGCCGAACCGACGGCGCGCTCAGTCGGGTGATTCTTCAAGGTAACAACCGGTTGACCGCTGAATACGTTCGTTACGCCGCCACAGATGCGCTGTGTTGTCCCTCGAAGACAACAAGCGTAGAATTCGAAATTGCTAGCGGCGCGCCGTTTGTGCGGCCGCTGTCCGCGCAGACCTCGTCCAACCATCTGGCAGTTCGTTAATCGATTCCGGCGAGCCACTCACTTTGTCCATAAATGTGGAGCTCCACATTTATGGATTAATGGTGAGAACTCGTTTATGTGTAGTAGCGCCTGCGGGAACGGTGCAGTTATTTGTGTGGGTGTTCTGATCTCAATATTAACGACACAGGCTACTGGGCGACCACAGCGGATCTATTTCCCATAAGCCGTTCTGGACGCCTATCTCAAGACAGCCGACTTCTCGCTCATGTGCCTTTCGCCGTGATAGTCTAAACGACACTAATCCGATCCGCGACTTTCAAACGACTAGCGAGTGCAGACGGGACCCATATGCGCTGCTATTC
>CAWBDN010000016.1:0-133210 GCA_963787575.1 uncultured Acidobacteriaceae bacterium | reverse complement strand
AATAGATAATTTCAATGAGAGCCGGCCTTCAATGCAACAGGCTCGTTCAGCGGCAAATCAACGCTCATGGGCGGGTGATCTGAGATGCGATCCACGACAGACTGGTTCAGTTCGTTCATCGTGATGGGGAAGTGCGGCGCGAAGCGGTAGCTTTGCTGGGGAGCCCGCGGATCCTTAATAAAAGGTTTGACCAGGAACCAGTCCAGCTTGAAATTGCCCATCCAGCCGCCGTAATTCTTTTCAAAAGCATACGTCGGAACGAAGCCCTTACGCCCACGCTGGTTGCTGTCGGCCAAGGTCCGCCCTTTCCTGTTCAACGTTCGCTCGGGTCTCCCTCGGAAATCGAAAGCGTAGCCGTCATCGAATCGAAATTCTTCCAGCGACCGAAAAATGCCGCGCTCGCGGTTTTCCCAAAAGAAAGGAAAATGCCAGGCGGTTGGATCAAGGTATTGGTGGAAATAACGGAACGGAAAGATGAAGTAGTGTGGAACGCTGACGGGACTAAACCAGAAAATCGCCTGATTGACCCAGAAGCGATAATCCGCGACTCTCTTCATGATTTCGTTCCGCACGGAAGTAGGTGTTGCATCAGCGCCTGAAGTGTTCAGATCTCCCGCGAGCACTACGGGATCATCAAGCGGGTGAAGCACACTGAGCAGAGCTTTCATCTGGCGCTGCCGGCATGCGGGAGGACATTTGTTCTCCAGGTGCACGGAGACAACGGTCAATCTTCCTGCGGGGAGTTCCGGCACGGCAAGATCGACAATCAGTGCCATGCGCCCGCCCCGACGCACTTCACGCTCGATGCGCTCGCGAAACAGCTTCCCGGCAGACCATCGCTTACCTTGCTCCAACTTGGCAATGGCATTCGCTTCTTTGCCATACCAGTCGTAACAGGCCGGGAGCCGCACGATCCGCGCACGCTCAATGGGATAACGGCTCAGAACCGCATTGCCATGCAAGCCGCGATATTGCGCCGGATCAACCTTCAAGTCTTGCTGGAGGCGCCGTGCCTCGTTTTGATCGGAAAGAGGGATGGTCTCAATGCCGAGATCGAATATCGGATCTACTTCCACAAACTCGGCTCCGTAAGCGTAATTCATGTGGAGGGCAGCGGCCAGATCGCGCGATACATCGTGGTAGCCGGTCCGTTTCATTCCGAGGTCGACTTCATTCAAGATGAGAACGTCTGCTTCCCCTAAAGTGCGAAGTTGGGAGCGCACAACTTCGTTCTTATTGCCGGCGCGGTTCTGATATTCCGAGTCCTGCTGGAACTGTTCCGGGTTTCCAAGCGCCGACTGGATCAGATCGAAATTGAGGCCGCGCTCAATATTCCAAGAGACCGCCCGAAGAACGACGCCGAGGCCCTGAACGGCGGGCCGATGCGGGCCTGCACTATTCACGCCTGCATCATTTCCGATGAAAGGAGTCGTGAGTATCTCGTTGAGCTTTTCCGCCAGGACGCCCTTCGGTTCGGCTACTCTTGCGACTTGGGTCAATTCATCGAACGAGAGAAACCGTGGCCCTGAGGCTTGCTCGGAGGCGGTCGAAACACTTTGTGAAAACGCGGGGACCACGAGGAAGGCTGCGGCAAGACACAATATGCCCGGTCTCGTCATCAGTGAAACTGCATTCCCCGGAGTACGCCGTCGCCTCGCGCGGTGTTCTCATTTGATGCGGCGTAATCGACCGTCACCGGCCTGGGCTGCTGCGCGCCGCAGAAGAATTCGGGTGGGCCATTGCGGATGAGAACGTGCATCGGATCGGGGATCGTGAGTGTGAGTGATCCGGCCGCTGTATCCACGGAAAAACCAGTGATCTTGCCGTTACCGCATTCGACCCGGCGGAGCTTTCCGTCAGCACGCTGAATCCGGTCACCTGGCTCGATGAAGGGATTCCAGTCGGACGTGCCGTGCGGTACGCGTGTCGTAACGAGCCGCGATTGGCCGTCGGCGTCACGAGAGAACTGCACCGTAAGGTCCGTCGCGGCGACGTAGGAAAGCCGGGATGCCTGGGCCCGTTCATTGGCGTTTGCGGCATGCTTTCGTGCTTCTTCCGCCGCCCGCCGGGCAGCATCGCGGTCGTTCAGTTCGGTCAACGCGTACGAAGTAGCACTCCAGTAGCCATATGCGCGCGATGGAGCGACAGTCCGCATGGCTCTTAGCTGATTCAGCGCGGCGCGGTATTCTCCCGCGTTGCTCTCGAGCAGTGCGAGTTTGTATCGGGCGTCGTCGAAATCAGGTTTTAGCGCTACGGCGCGCTCGAGCGCATGTTGCATCTCACCCGGCGGGCCCCCCGCATCCTCAATCAGAAGGGCGTACTTGTAGCAAAGCTCGGCGTCGGTGGTCCCCCCGTCAACAGCTTGCTTCCACCGTTGGCGGGCTCCAGCCGTATCTGCCTTTCGAAGCGCGATCGTGCCGAGGGCCGCAGCAATCTCAGCATCGTTGGGCGACTCTGAGGCGAGCTCGCGATAGGCAGTCTGCGCTCGATCCAACTCACCCATCGCCGCGAGGAGACCAGCCATTAACAATCGGGACTCGAAAGATGATAGCGGCGATTCACTGCTCGAGCCTGCCTGTGTGACGACTCCGGGCAAGGCTACAGGCACGAAGGCCGGGTGATCGACCCAGGAACGCAGATCCCGCGCAACGCTATCTACCGATTTCTGGTAGATTGCGCTGAGGGCCTCCGCACCCGGAGAGCCGGAAATGACAGAGGCGAAGAACGGGCTGAATCGCGGAGCATACGAGTCTGAGAGCAGCAGCATGTGGGTCAGGGCCCAGCTCTCGGCATAAAACAGGTCAGCCGCTGAGCGTTCGTTCCGCGAAGGCGATTCAGCCGGCAGGGCCAGCAACTCGGGTAGCGGAATCCATCGCTCGTTCCGCACCGAGCGCAGACGCCCAGGTAGTGCGGCGCCGAGTTCGCAACCGCGAGGCGTGATACGAACGCTAGAGAAGAAGTCAGCCAGTCCTTCGCTAAGCCATGAGGGGAGACGAAGACCCGCAGCGTGAAAGATGGAATGCGCATATTCATGCGCCGCGAGAGTGAACTCTGCCGGACCGAGCTGCGGCATCACGATATAGTCGCGAGTTTCCGTGCCCACGTAGTATGCATCGGCGGTGGGGCGCAGGCGATAGGAATTGTATTCGCTGACAGAGCGAAACGCGATGACGCGGAGAGGGGGCCGGCCTTCCCGGTTAATGTTCGTCGCCTGTATGAGTCCGGATTGTAGAAAGAAGCTTCGAAGTTGCTCGAACCAAGCCAGTGCGGAGCGCTCATTGGCCGGGCCGGCGTCAGAATAGATTTCGAAGTGAGCGTTTCGGGTAAGTGACCAGCCCGGCGCCGGCTGCGCATGGGCACACGCGCAAAATGCGAGGATTGCGCTTAACCGGTGCGCGGTGCGCGACGCAAGATTTCCTGCCCTGGTGATGCTCATAAACTAGGAATCACGATGCCGTTTACACTCGCCTTTCTTCACACGAGTCCTGTGCTTGTGCCAACCTTCACCGCGCTGGCCCGCCAGGAGCTTGAGGGTTTCAAGTGGTTCCACATGGTGGATGAAAGCCTGCTCGAAAACACAATCGCCGCGGGCCATTTGACCAGCACTACAATTCGACGGCTCGCCAATTTAATCGGCTCAGCGCACGAGGGAGGAGCGGATGCGGTGATGGTGACTTGTTCCTCGATCGGGCCTGGGATACCGATAGCGCGCGGTATGTATGACTTTCCCATTCTGCGCGTTGATGAGGCGATGGCGGCGGAGGCGGTCGGTATAGCGCGACGGATCGGAGTTGCCGCGACGCTGCAGAGCACGCTGGAACCGACAACCGGCTTGCTCAAGCAGACGGCAGAAGAACAGCATCGGGAGATCGACGTTACGGAATGCCTATGCAGTGGCGCGTTCGAAAAAGTAGCGGCAGGCGATACCGAGGGCCACGATCGCATCGTGTCGCAGGCCCTCACCTTGTTAGCGGGCCAAGTGGACGCAATCGTTCTCGCGCAGGCGTCCATGGCGCGAATTGTACATCAGTTGCCGGCGGAGATCCTGAAAATTCCGGTTCTCTCGAGCCCTGAACTAGCCGTTCAGCAAGCGCGCCAGCTTGCACTCGGGTAAGCCTAAGCGTTAGTAAATGCTGGGCGGCGGCGGTGTAGTCTGGTCGCCTGCATCGCCCGTATCGGACGGACGCCGTTTCAACTTCGGACGATCGTCTTCATCGCCCTTGGATTTCTTCGAAGGATCCGTCTCATCTTCAATCGGCGCGTTCGAGTTCGGATTACGCCGCAGCGTCGGCTTGTTCGGATCGTCGCTGGTCTTATCGGGACGGCGCTGATTTTCGAGCATTGCCAAACGAGACTTAACGTCGTTGAATTCGGAGGTCGTGACCACGTATTCGGGCTTCGCCTTGAGATCCGCGATTTCCTTCTGAGATTTCACGATTCGGTCGTCCGTCGGAGGATGCGTGGAGAACAATTTGGACATCGTGCCGGGCTTCCGTTTTTCCATCGTCTGAACTTTTTCGAAAAAGTCGACGAAGGCCGTCGGATCATAGCCGGCTTTGTACATATACTGCACGCCCAGGTAATCGGCCTCGGCTTCAAAGGCGCGAGAGAAGTGCAGGAAAGACATGGGCACTAGAAGGCCCGAGGCTTCATAGATTCCGTATGCGGCAGCGCCGCCCATAAAGATGAGAGGAATGGTTGCCAATTGGGCGATCTCGCCACGAGTGGCTTGCCGGGTACCGTGCCGCGCGGCCACGTGAGCGATTTCATGGGACATCACGCCCGCGAGTTCGGCTTCTGTATCCGCCTTGAGAACCAAGCCGGAGTCGACGAAGAAAAACCCTCCCGGCAACGCGAATGCGTTCACGGTGGGATCTTCGATTACTTTGATCGTAAACGGCACCTTGGCGTCGGAGTTGCGCACAAGGTTTTGGCCGATGCGGTTTACATATTCCGAGACCACGGGATCGTTAATGACCTTCGACTGCCGCTCTACCTGTTGGGCAAGCTGCTTGCCCAGCGCGATCTCTTTTTCAAGCGAATAGAAGTTAACCTTGCCGCTCACATTGCGGTCACCGATGGCGTCCGGGTCCTTCTCTTTATCGCTTGGGAAAGCAGTGAAAGGAACGGCCAGGAGAAGCGCCAACGTTAAGCTAACAGACGATCTCAAATGGACGAGTCGCCGCATAAGTACTCCTTTTACGACCAATAAAACCAACCAGCCATGGGGAACCGAGGCAGCCGCGCCCGCAGTTTCGCCTGCTTCCAGTATAAAGCTAATTTCAGTTGTGGAAAGGGGTGCACACCCGGTACAGGAGATATCAGCCTATGTAACGTATGCTCGGAGAGATGGGTTTCGAAAAAGTTGCCGGATCGGTGGCCGAAGCGGCAGAACCGCTTCACGCGCGGTATCGGGGCGAGTTCCCGGTGACCCAGGAGCTCATTTATCTGAACCACGCGGCGGTAGCGCCCCTGTGCCGGCGGGCCGCAGAGGCGATGAAGGGCCTGGCGGACGACGCTAGCCGTTACGGTTCGCTGCATTACGACACATGGCTGGAGGGCTATGAGGGACTGCGGATTGCGGCGGCAAAGCTGATCAAAGCCTCGGCTGAGGAGATTGCGATTGTAAAGAACACCTCGGAGGGGATCTCGACCGTTGCCCTGGGGCTCGATTGGAAGCACGGGGATCGCGTGATCGCCTTTGGAGAGGAGTTTCCGGCCAACGATTATCCCTGGCGGCGGCTCGAAAGGCGAGGCGTAGAGGTTGTCTGGCTATCGATTTACGATCCCCTCGAAAAATTAGCAGCGGCGCTTCCGGGAGCCCGGCTGCTGGCGATCAGCTTTGTAAATTACCTGAGCGGCTACCGGGTGGACCTGGAGGCGATCGGCAGGTTGTGCCGAGAATATGAATGCTTCTTTTTCGTCGATGCGATTCAGGGAATGGGTGCTTTCCCAATTGACGTGGAAGCGTGCTATATCGATGCGCTGGCGGCCGACGGGCACAAATGGATGCTGGGTCCCGAGGGCAACGGCGTGCTCTACGTACGGCGGAAGTGGCTGGACGCCATTGAGCCCGCGGAGTTCGGCTGGACGAATCCGGCCAGTTTCGCGGATTACAGCTCACGTGACATGACGCTGCGCCCCACAGCGGCTAGATACGAGTGCGGAACGCTCAACACGGCCGGCTGCTTTGGATTACGAGCCGCCCTTGGGTTTCTACTCGAGATTGGCATTGAGAACATAGCTTCCGCCATCAGGGCCCTGACGGAGCGGCTAGAACGAGGCGTTCGCGACAAGGGCTATGAACTGATAACAGCACGCACTCCCGAAACAGTCTCGGGGATCGTCACTTTTCGACACCCGCGCCTGGATTGCCGATCGATCGTGGGCGAATTGAAGCGAAACCGGATTTTGGCCGCTCCGCGGGCCGGCTGGGTGCGTATGTCGCCGCATTTCTATATCAGCCCGGACGAGATCGATCGCGTATTAGAGACCCTCCCCGCAGCATGGTGAAGCGTATCGTTTGTTGTGTCTTAGCAGTGGCGTTGAACGCGTTCGCTCGTCCAGCTCCGGAAATCGTTACGACTGTCGTTTGGAATGCCGATTGGATCGACGTTCCAGGCGTTTCACAGCAAGACTACGGCGTTTATCATTTCCGGCGGACCTTTGACCTTCCTTCTAAGCCGGGGCAATTTGTGATTCATGTCTCGGGCGACAATCGCTATCAACTTTACGTGAACGGGAAGCGAATCTCGTGGGGACCCGCTCGAGGCGATCTCACACACTGGCGCTACGAAACCTTGGACATTGCCCCAGAACTACGAGCGGGAAAAAACGCCCTGGCGGCGGTGGTCTGGAACGATGGCCGGTATAGAGCGGTTGCGCAGATCACCAATCAGACGGGATTCGTGCTGGATGCGGACCGGCGGGAAGACGCGGTGGTGAACACGAACCGCGCATGGAAGTGTTTGCAGGATCGAGCTTATTCGCCGCGCCCGCTGCCGCCCGAGGAGGCCACCGGATATTACGCGCTCGCCGACAACGAAAATTTCGATGCCAACCTGTATCCCTGGGGATGGGAGCAGACCGACTACGATGACTCGGCTTGGATTCCGGCAGAACGGGTGAGTCACGCGGCGGCAAGGGATGCCAGGGACGCCCCCAATCGATGGATGCTGGTACCGCGACTCATTCCGCTCGAGGAGCAGAGTCCGGCGCGGCTAATGAAAGTGCGTCTGGCGGCGGGTATTTCGGCGAGCGATGAGTTCCTGGCGGGACACTCGCCAGTCCGGGTGCCCCCGCACAGCCAGGCGTCGCTGCTGCTGGACCAAAGTTATCTCACAACCGCGTATCCGGAACTGACGGTCAGCGGCGGCAAGGGCGCGCATGTCGAATTGCATTATGCGGAGGCGCTTTATAACAGCAGAAAACCGATCAGTAAAGGCAATCGGAACGATGTAGCAGGAAAGGAGTTCTTCGGCGCTTCCGACAGTTACGTTGCGGATGGCGGCTCGCATCGAATATATCGACCTCTATACTGGCGCACCTACAGATACATCCAGGTCAACGTGGAAACCGCCGCTGCGCCTTTGGATCTTGAGGACCTGCGTGGCACCTTTTCGGCTTACCCGTTTCAACGTGCAGCCGAATTTCAGACGAGCGATGCCGGCCGGAACGAGGAAATCCAGAAAATTCTTTCAACCGGCTGGCGAACGGCCCGACTCTGCGCTCATGAGACCTATTTGGATTGCCCGTACTACGAGCAATTGCAATATGCCGGCGATGCGCGCATCCAGATGATGATCTCTCTTTATATGACGGGCGATTCTCGCCTGATGAAGAACGGAATCGCGCTGTTGAATTCGTCGCGAACCGCGGAAGGCGCGACGTACAGCCGCGCACCCTCTTATTTACAGCAATACATTCCGCCGTTCTCTTTGTGGTGGATCGGCATGGTGCATGACTATTGGATGTACGTCGACGATCCGCTCTTTGTGAAGGAGATGCTGCCGGGCGTGCGCTCGGTTCTCGACTTCTATGCGCGTTATGAGAAGACGAGCGGCTCGTTACAACACATGCCCTGGTGGAACTTTGTGGATTGGGTGAAGCAATGGCCAAACGGGGAGCCTCCGGGTGAGACGGATGGATCGTCTGCGGCCGCTCTCGATTTGCAATTGCTGCTCGCCTATCAGTGGGCGGGCGAACTGGAGAAGGCACTGGGCAGCGGGGCTCTGGCGGGCGAGTATGAGGCCGTCACCGGGCACCTGAAAACCACAATTCTCGCGAGAGACTGGGATGCAGAGCGAGGGCTGTTCGCGGATCAACCATCGCATCGGACATATTCGCAGCAGGTCAATACCTTGGCGGTGCTGGCAGGGCTGTTGCCGGAGCAACAGGCGCGCTCGGTTCTGGAAAAGACAATCTCCGACGGTACCCTGGCGCAATCGTCGATTTACTTTCGCGCTTACACGAATGCCGCGCTTCGGGAGGTGGGGCTGGGCGACCGGTACCTAGACATGCTCGGACCGTGGCGCAACATGCTTTCCGAAGGACTTACGACGTGGGCGGAATGGAACGGCTCCGACACGCGCTCGGATTGCCACGCGTGGGGCGCAAGCCCGAATTTCGAATTACTTCGAACCGTGGCGGGGATTGAATCCGCAGCGCCGGGATTCGGGAAGGTGCGCATTGCGCCGAATCTCGGAACATTGGCGAACGTGACCGCGAAGATGCCGCATCCGAAAGGCGAAATCCGCGTCGATCTACGGAATACGGCCGGAAAACTGGCGGCGGATGTGGAACTGCCGGCGGATGTCAGCGGCGAATTCGATTGGCGGGGGGAACAGCGCGAGCTTAAGGGCGGCAAGAACCACTTGCAATTCTAAGGTATTCCAGGGCTTCGAGTCTCGAGCGCACTAGAAAGGCACACGCAATCACAGAACAGAGGAGGACGCGTATTCCCCTTATCGATCGCTGAAGCAGCCGTTTTATGCTCAAAGTGCCAGATGAGAGTTTTCTACATCACCGCACCAGGCCAAACTCAGGTAGGCGAACTGCAGCAGCCTAGCCCGGCAGCGGACGAAGCGCTGCTGAAGACGCGGTTTATTGGACTTTGTGGGACGGATTTGAGCACGTTTCGAGGAAAAAACCCGCTGGTCAGCTATCCGCGCATTCCGGGACATGAGATTGCAGCCACCATCGTGGAGGTTGGATCCGAAGTACCCTCTGAATTTCAGCCCGGCATGGACGTGACGGTCTATCCCAATACGAGCTGCGGCACATGCGCATCCTGCCGGCGAGGTCGAACAAATGCCTGCAAGTTTAACCAGACCTTGGGAGTACAACGCGATGGCGCGATGAAGGGGTTTTTCACGATTCCATGGGGAAAGCTGTACCGCGCCGAAGGCCTGCCACTGCGTGAATTGAGCCTGGTCGAGCCGCTTGCGGTGGGTTTCCATGCGGCCGAACGAGGGCGCGTTATGCCGGCGGATATCGTGGCTGTGATCGGCTGCGGAACAGTGGGCCTCGGCGCTTTGGCGGCATCGGCGGCGCGCGGAGCGACGACTATTGCCATCGACCTGGATGATGACAAACTGGCGCTCGCCACGAAAGTGGGAGCGCTTCACACCATCAACTCGCGAACGCAACCGAGCCATGATGAGCTCTCGAAGATAACAGACGGGCTTGGGCCCGACGTGATCATTGAAGCCGTCGGCACTCCGGAGACATACAGGATGGCCATCGAAGAAGTTGCGCATACCGGGCGAGCGGTTTATATCGGCTGGGCCAAAGAAGCCGTCAGCTTCGAGACCAAGCTGTTCGTTCACAAGGAGCTGGACATTCTGGGCTCGCGCAACTATTTGACTGAATTCCCGGCGGTCATGGAAGTATTGCGCCAGAAGAGATTCCCGGTAGAGACGGCCATTTCGATAACGGTTCCACTCGAGGGTGCGGGCGGCGCTCTGCAGCGCTGGAGCGATTCGCCGCAGTCGTTCACAAAAATTCTGGTGGACATGGACGCCTAGCAGTGGAGTACAAGGTACTCGGTCGAACCGGACTCCGGGTTTCAGTGATCGGATTCGGAGCGTCTCCCCTGGGGAATGAGTTCGGAAGCATCGATCCAGCCGAAGGCGAGCGCGCCGTTCATGCGGCTATCGATCACGGCATTAACTTTTTCGACGTTTCGCCGTACTACGGGCGAACCCTCGCGGAAGAGAGGCTCGGAACAGCGCTTGCCGGAAAACGTGACAAAGTTGTGCTGGCGACGAAGTGCGGGCGTTACGATAAGAATCAATTCGACTTCTCCGCGGCACGAATAACGGTGAGCATCGAGGAGTCGCTGCGCAGACTGCGCACGGATCATGTCGATCTGCTCATGGCGCATGACGTCGAATTCGGCGACCGCGAGCAGATTGTGCAGGAGACCATCCCGGCCATGCGCCGTTTGCAAAAGCAAGGAAAAATTCGCTTCGCCGGCATCTCAGGATTCCCACTCATGATGCTTGCCGATATCGCGCGACGGGGAAGCGTGGACGCCATTCTTTCCTACTGCCATTACAACCTTCTGGCCCGGGATTTGGATCGGTGCCTTACGCCCCTGGCGGCCGAAAACAACATGGGTCTGATCAATGCTTCTCCTTTGCACATGCGCCTTCTCACTGACGCTGGCGCACCTGCGTGGCATCCGGCCCCCGAGCCTCTAAAACAGGCCGGAGCGCGAGTGGTTTCGCTATGCCATTCGCAGGGTGCGGATCCGGCTCTGATCGCACTCAGATTCTGTTTGGATCATCCGTATGTCTCTTCCACGCTGGTGGGAATGTCGAGCGCGACCGAAGTCGAGGCAAACGTGCGCGCTCTCGAATTCAAGCCGGATGCCGGACTGGCCGCACAAATCGAGCAGATTTGCGCGCCTGTTCAAGACCTGACATGGGCCTCCGGGCGGCCTGAAAACAGCGATGTTTAGAATCGACGCGAAGCATTCCCCAGGCAACCGCTCGCCGCATTGCGTCTACAATAGGAGCCATTTCGTATGCAAAGAATTTCGCTTTTGCGCCTAGCGCCATGTCTGCTGGCGATCGCCTGGTGTGGCGCCGCTGCCCAGCAGATGGACGACGAATTCGCCAAGTCCGTGAAGGAATGGACGACGCGGCCGGAGTTCCTCAGCCCGCTGGTGGATCATCTTCCGAAGTCAACAGCCGTTCCTTCGCCCAAGGACGTGCTGGGCTACTACATTGGCGCTCCGAAGAAGCTTACTTATTACGAAGACATCGTGCGTTATTACCGGACACTGGCTTCGAAATCGCCGCGCGTGAAGGTTATCGATATCGGAAAGACCGACGAAGGACGCGAGTGCATTGTGGCGTTTGTCGGATCCGAGGAATCGATCCGCGACCTGGAAACGTATCGGCAGTATCTTGCGCAACTCGCCGATCCGCGCCAGATAACCGACGAGCAGGCAAGAGAAATTATTACGAAGGCGAAACCGATTTATCACGTGATGGGCGGATTGCATAGCGGAGAGACCGGGCCTCCCGAGATGTTGATGGAGTTGGCGTACCGGCTGGCGACCGAAGATACGCCGCTGATTCAGAAGATTCGCGATCAGGTAATCGTGTCCATAACGCCGGCAGCGGATCCGGATGGACGCGATCGGTACACGGATTGGTATTACCGCTACAAGGTCGAGGAAAAGGGCGAGCAGGACAACATGGGCGGTCCCCCGTACTGGGGCAAATATATCTTCCACGATGACAACCGCGACATTAACTATTCCCAAATGCCGATGCGCCGGCTGCTCGCGTGGTATTTGCAGTGGCATCCTCCGATCATGCATGAGCTGCATGAATCGGAGCCGTTCATGTATACATTCAGCGGACAGGCGCCACAGAATCCTACGCTCGATCCCATTCTCTACGGAGAGCTGCCGTGGTTCTCGAACTTCGAAATGGCGCAAATGATTAAGTACGGGATGCCCGGAGTGTGGACGCACGCGTTCGTCGACATGTGGTCGCCGGGATACCTCGGCTTCATGTCGTCGAATCATAACGGAATGCTGCGCATGTACGAGACGTTCGGTAATGGCGGCGCGAACACGATGCATCGCCATGTGACGGGCGGCTTTGGGCCAGGCGGAGGAGGTGGACCGGGTGGAGGCGGCGCGGGCGGCGGGACTCCGGGCGCGGAGCGCGGCGGCGGCCCCACCGAGCGCGAATGGTACCGGCCCCTGCCTCCTTATAAAGAGGTGGACTGGTCAATGCGCAATAACACGAACTACATGGAAACGGGTGTGTTGACGGCTCTCGAAATGACATCGGCGTTCCCACAAGTGATCCTGGATGACTTCTATAAAAAGAGCCGGAATTCTATTGAAGCGGGAAAGAAGGATTCGGTGCACGGTTACCTAATCCCGGTGAATCAACCCGATCTGACGCGGGTGGCATTCGTCGTAAATATTTTGCGATTGCAGGGAATTGAAGTGGGGCGCGCCACGGGCGAGGTGAAGTTGAAAGAGGGAACGTTCCCGGCCGGCTCGTTCATAATCAAGCGCGATCAGCCTTACGGCCGCCTGGCGAAGATCCTGCTCGAGAAGCAGGTTTATCCGGATGCAAATCTGCGCACTTATGACGACGCTGCATGGACCATGGGCCTGATGACGCATACAAAAGTGCAAGAGAGCGGAGATCCAGCGATTTTGGATGTGCGTGTACAACCCGTGGATCAGTTCAACCCGGAGGGCAAGATTACCGGCAGCAAATCGGCCGGGAATTACGTCGTAATCGACAACGGCTCTGTCAGTATGGCCACGCTCCGTTACCGTCTAAGAGATCTTCCGATGCGCGTAGCGGAGCAGCCATTCAAGTCGGGGGATCAGGAGGTTCCGGCGGGGTCGTACATTGTCTCGGGCGATGCCTACGACAAGCTCAAAACGACCGTCGAGCCGCTCGGGCTTACCGCGATCGCGCTTCACGGTGCGCCTAGCGTACCGATGCATGACGCCGATCTGCCAAGGATGGCCGTGTACAGCACCTGGGGGAGCACGCAGGATGTGGGGTGGGTGCGCTATGCCTTTGATCACTTCGAAGCACCATACGATCTGATCTACAAGGAGCGGGTTAAGCAGGGCGATCTGCGTTCCGCCTACGACGTTATCGTTATTCCAAACCAGAGCCGGAGCGCAAAGGGGCTAGTCTTCGACATAGAACCGAAAAAGCAGCCGCTGGCGTACACAAAGACAGATCGCTTCAAGTATCTCGGCGACTACGGATCGTCGCCGGATATAACGGGCGGAATGGGGCTGGAGGGGGTGGTGGAATTGCAGAAGTTCGTGGATAAAGGCGGGTTGCTGATTACGCTCGGCGTCTCAAGCGAGTTCCCGGCCGCCTTCGGGCTCACCCGGCGCGTGGAGGCGGCACGGACATCGGCCCAATTTTATGCGCCTGGCCCGATTGTAGAAGCGGAGGTGCTCCGGCCGACGCATCCAGTGTTCTACGGGTACACCGAGAAGACGATGCCAGTGCGCTATGCGGGCGGACCGCTACTAACCGTCCCGCAGGCGGATCGCGAGCAGCAGACGCTGATGCGATTTCCTGGCGGCGATCAATCTGTCCTCAGCGGGCTCATGAAAGGCGCCAATGAGATTCGAAACAGGCCCGCCATTCTGGACGTGCCCGTAGGACAGGGGCGAGTTCTGATGTTTGCGACGAACCCGTGCTATCGCTGGGAAAATCTGGGCGAGTTCCGCATGCTGTTCAATGCCGTTTTGAACTACAACGATTTCACTCCGAAGGCGACCCCGGCGGATCACTGACCTTTGGCTGCGGCGTCCGGCTAAACAGATTCATCACTTCGCTGGGAAACCGAGCACCACCCCATTGTGGTGCTAAAACGGGTACAATCGTTTTTAGGAGGCCTGCGATTGAAATCCGAAGCGCCCAATCCAAACACGATTATTTGGTTTCAGAACCGGTTCATCCGGCTTTCCGAGGCCAACGTCAATGTACTCACGCACGCGATGAACTATGGGACAGGAGTATTCGAAGGTATTCGCGGCTACTATGATCAGAAGCAAAAGGATTTGCTGCTATTCCGCGTAGCGGAGCATTACGAACGCTGGAAGCGGAATTGCGGCATTCTGCGAATTACCATTCCTGCTTCAGCAGCCGAACTTTGCGAAATAACCGCGGAACTTTGCCGCCGCAACGGATTCCGCTCGAATGTGTACGTTCGTCCGATCGCCTACAAATCGTCGGTGGGAATCGGTGTCGCAAGTGATGATAACGACGCTTATGCGATTGTGGCGATGGCCTTCGGGGATTACCTCGACAGCAAGAAAGGCGTGCGGGCCGGCGTCGTCTCCTGGCGGCGCGTGGACGATACAGCGATTCCAGGGCGGGCCAAGATTTGCGGCTCTTATGTCAACAGCGTTTTGGCTGGCGACGAGGCCCGGCGCAACGGTCATGACGAAGCGATTTTCCTCAACCAGGATGGACACGTTTGCGAGGGCGCGACGTGTAATCTGTTTATGATCCGAAACGGAAAACTGATCACGCCTCCGATAACGGATAACATTCTGGAGGGCATCACGCGAGAGAGCGTGATGGAGCTCGCGCGCAACGAGCTGAAACTCGAAGTGGTGGAACGTTCGATCGACCGGACCGAGCTCTACATGTGCAGCGAGATTTTTTTCACAGGAACGGCCGTGGAGATTGCACCGGTCGTACAAGTAGATCACCGGCCTGTGGGCAACGGTGATGTAGGGGCAATCACCGAGAAGCTTCGCATGTTGTACGCGGACGCGACGCGTGGCCGGATGCCTGTTTACCGGGAATGGCTGTGGCCCGTTTACCACGGCGCGCTGATTGAAAAAACGGCATAATCAACTGGGGAGTTAGCCCGGGCTCGCCCGGAAGCGCCATGGTTTCTTTAGCCACTCGACTGCAGGATGAACAAACAAGCGATACCGCGCCGCGGCAGCATGAAATCGACCCACGCTTTGAATGGAGACGTGTAGCCGGCGTCTTCCTTACGTCCCGGGCGCTGGATGAGCTGGAGGAATCGAGGCTGTTCCCGGAAAAGAAGGTGCTGTACCAGTTTTCGGCGCGCGGCCATGAACTGGGGCAGACTCTGCTTGCCAGCCTGATGTCCGGGCCTCACGATGCAGTGGGCGCGTATTATCGATCGCGGCCGCTGCTGCTCGCGTTAGGGCTGAATCCGGCCGATGCACTGGCGAGCGGAATGGCGAAAGCAGGCGGAATCAGCGATGGACGGGATATCGGAGTGGTTTTCAACATGCCGCGCACCGATGGTCCGGTGGTGCTCCCCATGGCGGGCGGAGTGGGCACGCAATATACGGTCACGGCGGGATGGGCTCGATCGATCGTCTATCATCGCGATTCGCTCGGAGACTCTTCCTATCGAAATGCCATGGCCGTGGTTTTAGGCGGTGACGGATCGGTGGCGACGAACGGGTTCTGGTCAGCGCTGAACATCGCGACGACACTTCGACTTCCCATGCTGTTCTACATTGAGGACAACGGCTTCGGGATCTCCGTGCCTGCCACGAAGCAGACTCCGGGCGGAAACATTGCGGCGAATCTGGCTTCGTTCCGCAATCTGGAGGTCTTTTCGGGCGATGGCTGCAATCCGGCCGATGCGGCGCAGTGCTTGTATGACGCAGTAGAACATGTCAGGTCCGGAGAGGGACCGGCGCTGCTTCGCATGACCATGCCGCGTCTGGCAGGACATTCCGGCCAGGATACGCAGGCTTATAAGAGCCCGGAGCTGGTTGCGTTGGAACGCGCCAAGGATCCGCTGACAGCCTTGCGACGGTATCTGGTTCCAGCCTTGCTCTCTGACGAAGAATGGAGTGATCTCGAGCTCGAAGCGCAACGCGAGGTTCAGGCTGCATTGGAAATTGCTCTGGTCAGGCCGGAGCCTGACCCTTCGGCCGTGACTCGCTTCGCCTTCGCCGATCCCGATAAGGACAGCGAGCAAGGAAGCCCGGTATACAGACCGGAGCCGGCGCGCATCAACATGGTAGCCGCCATTCGACGCACACTGGAGCATGAACTCAAGATCAATCCGAGAGTCCTTGTGTTCGGCGAAGACGTGGGGCCGAAGGGAGGCGTACATGCGGCCACAGCCGGTTTGCAGAAGGTGTTCGGGGACGATCGCGTTTTCGATACCAGCCTCTCGGAAGAAGGCATTATCGGCAGCGCTGTCGGCATGGCGCTGGCCGGACTGCGGCCCGTAGCGGAGATCCAGTTCCGGAAATACGCCGAGCCTGCGACAGAACAGTTGAACGATTGCGGGACGATGCGCTGGCGGACAGCGAACCGGTTCGCAGCGCCCATCGTAGTTCGAATGCCGGGAGGGTTCGGAAAATGCGGCGACCCCTGGCACAGTGTCTCAAGCGAAGCCACTTTCGCCCACGCCACCGGCTGGCAGGTTATTATGCCTTCCAACGCGGAAGATGCCGTGGGACTTCTGAGAGCGGCTCTGCGCGGCCCGAATCCAAGCATTTTTTTCGAGCATCGCGCCATGCTGGATGCACCCTGGGCGCGTCGGCCCTATCCGGGCGACGAATTTGTCCTGCCTCTCGGTGTCGCGAAGATTGTGCGGGAGGGAGCTGACCTTACGGTCGTGACGTGGGGCGCAATGGTGGAGCGCTGCATGTCGGCCAGTGAGAAAACAGGCGCGTCCGCCGAGGTGATCGACTTGCGAACCATCATTCCGTGGGACAGGGACGCGGTTTTGAATTCCGTGAAGAAGACCCGACGGTGCCTGATTGTTCACGAAGATAAGCTGACTGCGGGATTCGGCGCCGAGATTGCCGCCGTAGTGGCGCGGGATGCGTTCCTGGATCTGGACGCGCCGGTAGAGCGGCTGGGGGTGCCCGACGTTCCCCTGCCCTACAGCATTCCTCTGCTGAATGCAATCCTGCCCGGAGTGGATACGATCGCGAATAAGATGGCGTATTTGCTCGCGTTTTGAGGCGCCAGGGAGAGATAGTTGAAACCATAATGGTTGTAGGATAACGGTGCACGCGCAGATGACACAGACGGAAGCTCAGCGGCCGCGCAGCGCGGAGGAGATGGCCCTGGAGGAGCAAAGATTTCAGGAGAGGATCGACGCCGGGACGAAGATCGAGCCGAAAGATCCGATGCCGGAGCTGTATCGAAAAACGCTCATCCGGCAGATCTCGCAGCACGCGCACTCTGAGATCGTGGGGCAATTGCCGGAAGGAAACTGGATCACGAGGGCGCCTTCCCTGAAGCGCAAGGCCATCTTGCTCGCAAAGGTGCAGGATGAGGCGGGTCATGGATTGTATCTTTACAGCGCGGTTGAGACGCTGGGAGTGACTCGCGAGCAGACGATTGACGACCTGCACGCAGGCAAGGCGAAGTATTCGAGCATTTTCAACTATCCAACTCTGACTTGGGCCGATATCGGCGCGATCGGCTGGCTGGTCGACGGGGCCGCGATTATCAACCAGATTCCACTTTGCCGGTGCTCTTACGGCCCGTACGCGCGGGCGATGGTGCGCATCTGCAAGGAAGAAACCTTTCATCAGCGCCAGGGCTTCGACATCATGCTTAAACTTTGCCGCGGAACCGCCGAGCAGAAAGCGATGGCACAAGATGCTCTGAACCGGTGGTGGTGGCCTTCGCTGATGATGCACGGACCGCCGGATGCGGAGTCAACGCATAGCGCGCAGTCGATGCGATGGAAGATCAAGCTGTTTTCAAATGACGAGCTCCGCCAGAAGTTTGTGGACCAGATCGCGCCGCAAGCGGATTATCTGGGTTTGAAGATTCCGGATCCCGATTTGAGCTGGAACGCCGAGCGCGGTCATTATGACTTCGGCAGGATCGATTGGGATGAGTTCCACAACGTGATTCAAGGCAACGGCCCTTGCAATATCGACCGGCTGCGGACGCGTATACAGGCGCATCGGGAAGGCGCTTGGGTTCGTGAAGCGGCGGCGGCTTATGCGGCGAAGCGAGCCAGGCAGAACGCAGTAGCGTGAGTCCGTAAAAAACAACATGGACGCGTGGCCTCTCTGGGAAGTTTTCATCCGAAGCCAGCACGGGCTGGCCCACAAACATGTAGGCAGCTTGCATGCACCGGACGCGGAGATGGCGATGAAAAATGCTCGCGACGTGTACACGCGGCGGAATGAGGGCGTGAGCATCTGGGTGGTGAAATCTTCCGATATCACGGCCAGCACGCCGAGCGAAAAGGAATCGATGTTTGAGCCCGCGAATAGCAAGGTCTATCGTCATCCGAGCTTTTATGAGGTGCCGGAAGAAGTAAAAAACCTGTGACAGAGCGGCGCACGATCATGGAGAACTCCCTATTCGAATATCTGCTGCGGTTCGGCGATAACTGCCTCATTCTCAGCCAGCGTTTATCGGAGTGGTGCGGGCATGGGCCCGTGCTGGAAGAGGATATCGCACTCACGAACGTCGCCTTGGACCTGCTGGGCCATGCTCGCTTCTGGCTTTCTTACGCTGGAGAAATCGAGGGCGCGGGGCGGGATGAGGATCAACTCGCGTTTTTGCGGGATGCGCGCGAATTTCGAAACGTCCTGCTGGTAGAGCAGCCTAACGGCGATTACGCTTCGACGACCGTGCGGCAATTCTATTTCGACGTCTGGCACAAGCTTGTGCTGGCGCTTCTGCAGCGCTCCGCCGATACGCGGGTGGCGGCGATTGCCGGGAAAGCGCTGAAGGAAGCGACCTATCACTTGGATCGCAGCTCCGAATGGGTACGACGCCTGGGTGACGGAACCAGCGAGAGCCACCGACGAATGCAGTCGGCGGTCGACGACTTGTGGGTGTTTACGGGCGAGTTGTTTGAAATGGATGCCGTGGACGCCGAGATGCTGGAACGCGGCATTGGCGTGGATCTGGAGGACTTGCGGCCACCCTGGCTCAGTCAGGTGGAACAGATTTTAGCGGAGGCGACGCTGCGCGTGCCGGAGAGGAAATGGATGCAGCGCGGCGGCAAACAAGGCGTGCATAGCGAAAAGCTGGGATACATCCTGGCCGAAATGCAATTTCTGCAACGCGCCTATCCGGGTGCGCAATGGTAAGAATGGAGCCGTCCATAGCAGAAGTCTGGAAGTGGCTGAACGATATTCGAGACCCGGAAATTCCCGCTCTTTCGATTGTGGATCTGGGCATTGTGCGCGATGTGCAGCAGGATGGCTCGCATGACGAGCTCATCATCACGATTACGCCGACATACTCGGGCTGCCCGGCCATGGATGCGATCTGCTCCGACATTCGATCTTCGATGAAAGAGCACGGCATCGAGCGGTTGCGGCTTCGTACAGAGTTATCTCCCGCCTGGACCACTGACTGGATGACGGAAGGCGCGAAAGAGCGGCTTCGCCAATCCGGTATTGCCCCGCCTCCCTCGGGTTTAATCTCCATCGCAGGAACCAGCCCGCATTGTCCGCGATGTGGATCGGCCGAGACCGAACTGATCAGCCTCTACGGATCGACAGCCTGCAAAGCTTTGTACAAATGCCGGGCCTGCCTGGAGCCTTTTGATGCTTTCAAGCGCCATTGAGGACCGCGGTGCGTCGTCCATGGCAGACCCGTCCGCCGCAGGCGGCCTCAGTATTTTTTACCCGCTCTCCGTTCGCGAGATACGACACGAGACCAGGGACGCCATTACAGTCGTATTCGAGGTGCCTGAAGCGTTGGAGGAACAGTTTCGCTTCATTCAAGGCCAGTATGTGACGCTGCGCGCCACCATTTCGGGCGAAGAAGTTCGCCGTTCATACTCGATCTGCTCGGCGGTGCAGGACGGCATGTTGCGAGTCGCCATCAAGAGGACGCCGGGCGGCGTGTTCTCCAACTGGGCCATTGAGCACCTGAAGCCGGGCGACAGCGTGGAAGTGATGCCGCCGGAGGGGCGCTTCCATGTGCAGCTTTCGCCGGCTCACGAAAAGCACTACGTCGCGTTTGCAGCCGGCAGCGGAATCACTCCGGTTCTTTCCATCCTCAAAACAACCCTGCTCACCGAACCGAACAGCAGCTTCACGCTGTTTTACGGGAACCGGGCATCGAGCACGGTGATGTTCAGGGAAGAACTGGCAGAGCTGAAAGACCGATTTATGGATCGTTTCAGCCTGATCCATGTGATGAGTCGCGAGCACCAGGATGTGGATGTGCTCAACGGAAGAATCGACGGTGAAAAATCGGAGCTGCTGCTGCGGCAGTTCTGCCGCTTTGAGGGCATCGATACGGTGTTCTTGTGCGGTCCGCAAGAGATGGTGGATGAAGTTTGCGACCGCCTGAAGGCGCTGGGCTTCCCGGAATCCAAGATCAAGATCGAGCTGTTCACGGTAAAGGAATCGGAGCGCCGCAGCAAAGAGAAAGATGCATCGATCGCGGGCGCGGAATGCCAGGTCGAACTGGTTGTCGACGGTATCCGGCAGAGCTTTTCGATGGGGAAGGATGAAACGATACTGGACGCTGCGCTGCGCCGCGGAATTGATCTTCGTCATTCCTGCAAAAGCGGCGTGTGCGCGACCTGCCGGGCCAAGCTTGTCGGCGGCCAAGTGGATATGGAGGCCAATTACGCTTTGGAAGACAATGAAATCGCACGCGGCTTCATTCTTACCTGCCAGAGTCATCCCGTTACCGACCAGGTAAGCGTGGATTTCGATCAGGACACTTAGAGGGCGCGGCGGAACGAGAGATATTGTGCCCGAAAACTTTTTTGCACGTCATGAGCAATTGCTTCAAAGAGCGGTAGAGGCGATCCAAGCGCGCGGATACTGGACTCCGTTTCCGGAGATGCCGAGTCCCAAGATTTACGGCGAAACGGCAAACGATTTGGGAAAACAGGCATTCGAAGCGCGGCTGAACCAGGCGTTTCCGCTCGCGCAGCCGGGAACAATCGGTCAAATCGGACAAGAAGTTTCCCCCTATGGAATAGAACTTGGTATCACGTATCCGAATGCGAACCTGGATGTGCTGTTTCCGGCCGTGAATGCTGCAGCTGCCAAGTGGCGGAACGCGGGGCCCGAGACATGGACGGGCGTCGCGATCGAGAGCCTCGCAAGGCTGAACAAGCGGAGCTTCGAGATGGCGTACGCCGTGATGCACACCACGGGACAGGCCTTCATGATGGCGTTTCAGGCAGGCGGTCCCCACGCGCAGGATCGCGGCCTGGAAGCCATCGCCTATGCGTGGTCGGAAATGAGCCGGATTCCGAAAACAGCCATGTGGGAGAAACCGCAGGGCAAGAGCGAGCCGCTAAAAATGCAGAAGCGATATCGCGTTAGCCCCCGCGGCGTCGGCCTTGTAATCGGTTGTTGCACCTTTCCGACCTGGAACAGCTATCCCGGATTGTTCGCGGACCTGGCGACCGGCAATGCAGTCGTCGTCAAGCCGCACCCGGGAGCCATTCTGCCGCTCGCAATTACCGTTGAAATAGTGCGTCAGGTACTATCAGAGGCTGGTTTCGACCCAAACGCCATTACGCTGGTGGCTCACGAGAAAGGCGACGATGTAGCGCAAAAGCTGGCCTTGCGCGCCGAAGTAAAGATCATTGACTTTACGGGCAGCTCCGCGAACGGGGTCTGGCTGGAGAAGAACGCGCAACAAGCGCAAGTCTTCACGGAAAAAGCGGGCGTGAACCAGGTGATCATCGACTCGACGAACGACTTCAAAGGAATGGTTCGAAATATTGCCTTTTCCCTGTCGCTATATTCGGGGCAGATGTGCACGGCGCCGCAGAATATCTACGTACCAAAGGATGGTATCGATACTTCCGAAGGCCATCTCACCTTCGATCAAGTGGCGGCGGCCATCGGCGAGGGCATTACGAAACTGCTCGGAGATCCCGCGCGCGCGGTCGAAATTCTAGGAGCTATTCAGAACGACGGCATTGAAGCTCGCATTCAGTCCGCACGCTCGCTCGGCGAAATTGTGTTGGATAGCCGGACGCTCGCGCATCCGCAGTTCAGCAATGCGCGTATTCACACGCCGCTCTTGCTGAAGACGAACACCAACGCGGAGTCCAAGTTTATGCAGGAACTGTTTGGTCCTATTGCTTTCGTGATCGCGACTGACGGCACTGAGCAGAGTGTCGCTCTCTCGAAGCGCGGGGCGTTGCAGCATGGCGCCATAACGCTCTCCATCTATTCGACTAGCGAGGTGCTCCTGGAGCGTGTTCGCGATGTGGCGGCCGAGGCGGGGGTCGGCCTGTCCTGCAACTTGACAGGCGGTGTGTTCGTGAACCAATCGGCCGCGTACAGCGATTTTCACGGTACGGGCGCGAATCCAGCGGCGAATTCGTCTCTCACGGACGCAGCCTTTGTCGCGCGGCGCTTTCATGTGGCGGAAAGCCGCGCCCATATTTAACATGGGACAGGTCTATTCGATTGAAGGAATCGTTCCTGTAATCGATCCAGCGGCCTTTGTGCATCCGACAGCCGTGTTGATTGGAGATGTAATCATCGGATCGCGTTGCTACGTCGGCCCGAACGCCTCACTGCGCGGGGATTTCGGGCGCATCATCCTGGAAGCAGGTAGCAATGTGCAGGACACGTGCGTACTGCACAGTTTCCCGGGAATGGACACCGTGATCGAGGCCGATGGACACATCGGGCACGGCGCCGTGCTACATGGTTGCCGCGTGGGGCGCAATGCCATGGTGGGCATGAACGCGGTGATCATGGACGGCGTGGAGATTGGCGAATCGTGCATCGTTGCGGCTGCTGCTTTTGTAAAGTCGAATGCTAGAATCCCGCCGCGCAGCCTGGTGGTGGGAGCGCCTGCGAAAGTCGCGCGCGAGCTTACGGAGGAAGAGATTGCCTGGAAAACCGGGGGTACCGCAGTGTATCAGGGTCTCGCCCGCCGCAGTTTGATGACCATGCGCAAAGTCGAACCGCTGCGCGAAGCGGAGGCCAATCGCAAGCGTCTGCCGGAAGTCGCTTTCGAGCCGCTCTATAAGCTGAAGCAGAAATGAGCTATCAAACAATTCTGTTTGAGCTGGACAGCGGCGTCGCTCGAATAACATTGAACCGTCCAGAGAAACTGAATAGTTTCAATCCCCAGATGCATCAGGAACTGCGCGATGCACTGGATTTTGTGGAGCGCGGCGGCGCCCGGGTGTTGTTATTGACAGGCGCGGGAAGAGGATTCTGCGCGGGACAGGACCTCTCGGATCGCGCTGTAGAACCGGGGAAAGCCGTGGATTTGGGAGCGTCGATTGAAAATTATTACGCGCCGCTCGTCCGGCGCTTGCGGCGGTTGGAAATGCCTGTGATCTGCGGTGTCAATGGCGTGGCGGCCGGCGCCGGAGCTAATCTCGTCTTCACGTGCGACATCGCAGTTGCCGCAAAATCGGCGAGCTTTATCGAATCTTTTTGCAAGCTGGGCTTAGTTCCGGATACCGGCGGCACATACTTCCTTCCGCGATTGATTGGGACAGCAAGAGCCATGGGGCTCGCGCTCCTCGGCGAGCGAATTTCAGCCGAGCAAGCGGCCTCGTGGGGCCTCATTTGGAAGTGTGTTGACGATGCTGATTTTCCGGCGGAACTCGAGAACCTCGCCGCGCATTTTGCTTCCGCTCCCACCAAGGGATTGGCTCGGATCAAGACGGCAATTTATACTTCCGGCGAGAATGCGCTGGATCAGCAACTGGATCTGGAACGCGACCTGATGCGCGAACTCGGATACACCGGCGATTACCGCGAGGGCGTGGCTGCCTTTCTCGAAAAGCGGCCCGCCAGATTCACAGGGGCGTAGATGTCGAGCCCACCCGACGCGGCGCAAGCGCTCGCTGAGGCAGTGGTCCAAAAGATGATGGCCGAGGATGCGGCATCGCGAAAACTGGGAATGCGCCTTATCGCCGTGCGGCCGGGATACGCCAAGGTGGAAATGGTAGTCTTGCCCGACATGTTGAACGGGCACGCCATCTGCCATGGCGGCTTTGTATTCAGCCTGGCCGATAGCGCCTTCGCGTTCGCCTGCAACAGCTACAATTTCGTGACCGTGGCGGCAGGCTGCTCGATCGATTTCTTGGCTCCTGTTTACGGTGGCGATTGTCTGATTGCCGAAGCCCTGGAGAGTGCAGTCAGTGGACGCACCGGCGTTTACGATGTCACAATCAGCAATCAAAAAGGTGAATGCGTGGCCCTTTTTCGAGGCCGCTCATACCGCGTCCGCGGCGAAGTGATCACGTCTGCTTAAGCGCCTGGCGCAAGGTTCGTGTCAACAGCGCCGGTGTTAATGGCGAATTCGTTTTTCGTACCCTGTTGACAGGAGCCAAACTCGTGAACAGAAGAGAATTCAGCCGGCTCGGCGCCATTGCCGCTGCACTTGGCCTGGCAGGTGATCGCGTTTTTGCCGAAACGTTCGACTACCCCTGGAAGCTCGGAGTCATCACCGACGAAGTCGATTTTGACCTGAGCCGCGTCCTTGGCAGCTTCGTTCCGAAGTATGAGTTGCACTGGGTCGAGATCCGCGAGCTCACTTTGAGCGGCAAGCGAAAGTATGTATACAGGACCGCCACTCCGGACGAGCTTAAGGGGATAAAGAAGCAACTTGACGATGCGGGCGTGAAGTTGTCCGTGCTCGATACGGCCATCTATAAGATCCGGCTGCCCGGCACCACTACTCTCGGCAAGAATACGAGCGATCTCAATCCTGGTCAGGGCGAGTATGATCGCCAGATGGATGATTTGAAGCGCGGCGCGGACGCAGCGCACGCGTTGGGCACCGACCGGCTTCGGATCTTCACATTCAATCGAGTCGCCGATCGCGATGCAATCTTTGATCGTATTGTGGAAGATCTTCACAAGGCGCTGGCCGTCGCCAAACAGCAGGACGTGACACTGGTTGTCGAGAACGAGCAAAGCTGTAACACTGCCACTGGCACAGAGAGCGCAAAGCTATTGCGAGCAATTCCCGATCGGCGGCTGATGCTCAACTGGGATCCCGGTAACTGCGATGAGGCCGGCGAGCAGCCCTATCCCAAGGGATGGGATCAGTTCGACCATACTCGAATCGGCCATGTCCATCTGAAGGATTTCTCGGAAGGCCACTGGAAACCGATTGGCAAGGGCAATATCGATTTCGTCGGCCAGTTCCAGGCGCTGAAGGCGATGAAGTATTCGGGAACCATGTCGCTTGAGACGCATTACCGAAATGCACAGAACGACCGCTACACTTCCAGCACCGAGTCCATGGACGGGTTATTCGAAGTGCTGAAGAAAGTGTGATCGCCCGGTCTGTAACATCGCCTTGCGAAGAAGCTTGGTGCATTAAAGGGATAAGCTGAAAGGGGAGGTTCCACGTCGGAGCAACGGTATGCAAGACAACCTAAAAGAACCAGGGCGGCGCAATTTCTTGAAAACGAGTGCGATTACGGCCGCGGGTCTAGCGACCACGTCTTCCGTTAAGAAAGTGTTGGGCGCCAACGATCGAATCCGAATCGCCGTGGTCGGCGTACGTGGCCGCGGCTGGGATCACGTTAAAGGATACAAGCCGATTCAGGGCGTCGAGATCGCTTATTTCTGTGACGTCGACGAGAACGTGCTGAACAAACGGGTTGCCGACGCGGAGGAGATGGGAATACCCAAGCCGAAGACCTACGTCGACATTCGCAAGCTTCTTGAAGATAAGAATGTAGATGCCGTTTCGATTGCGACTCCGAACCACTGGCATTCGCTTATCGGAATTTGGGCTGCTCAAGCTGGGAAAGACATCTATATCGAAAAGCCTTGTTCTCACAACTGGTGGGAAGGGCGTCAGTTGGTTCGCGCCATCAATAAGTACAAGGTAATCTGCGAGCATGGCAGCCAGTGCCGGTCAAGCGCCGCAATCCTGGAGGCCATGGACCAGATGCGCTCCGGGACCATCGGGAATGTGTACATGGCGCGCGGCCTCTGCTATAAGTGGCGCGACACGATCGGCCATGCATCGCCGGAACCGGTACCGGCCGGTGTGCACTACGATCTGTGGACTGGGCCTGCTCCGTTGAAACCGTTCACAAAGAATCGCTTCCACTACAACTGGCACTGGATCTGGGACACGGGCAACGGCGATTTGGGGAATCAGGGCATCCATGAGCTGGACTTGGCTCGCTGGGGGCTGGGTGTCGGCTTGCCCACCAAAATAACAGCGGTGGGCGGTCACTTCCTATTCGATGACGATCAGCAGACGCCCAACGTGTTGACGGTTGCGTACGAATTCAGAACGCCCGAAGGAAAGACGAAGATGATGAACTTCGAGGTCCGCGGCTGGATTACGAATCACGAGTCGGGCATCGGAACGAAGGAGTTCGCGGGTGGTGGAATCCCTGACGCCGGCCTTCAGGCGACTGGCGCTTCCGCTTCTCAGCCTAAGAAGTCGCTGGGACCTGCTTCTGGTAAGCCCTCTACGATCGGAAACTTGTATTACGGGTCCAAGGGCTACCTGGCAATCTCCAACTACGATTCGTATAAGTCGTTCCTTGGACCGGAAGAAGAGCCCGGACCCGCCAAACATGCTCGGCTCAGTAACGAGCATTTCGTGAACTTCATCAACTGCATGCGGAGCCGCAAGGCGGAAGATCTGCACGCCCCCATTCAAGAAGGATATCTGTCGACGACTCTAGTGCATTTAGCGAATGCATCGTACAGGCTGGGCCGCACAATCCATTTCGATCCGCAAACCGAGTCTGTAGTGAACGATGCCGAAGCGACGGAACTCTTGAAGGGAACATACCGCGCGCCATTTGTTGTGCCGGAAAACGTATAAGCGCATTCGCAACGCGTGATCGCTCCGAAATAATGGACCTTCGCGGTTGGGATCAACGTTATCGAACGAGAGAGCGGCTCAGTCAAGACTTCGAGGCCGAAGCAACACCACTCTTAATCCAGACCGTTAAGCAACTCCGGCCCGGGGCAGCACTCGATTTGGCCTGCGGAACTGGCCGCAACGCAATCTGGCTGGCGAAACAGGGCTGGCAGGTCGCGGCTGTCGATGGCTCCCCGGTCGCCATCGAAGCGCTTCGCGAGCAGGCTGGTCGCTCGGGCTTGAACATCGAGGCTCAGAGCGCCGATCTCCAGAAGAATGAATTTCAGATCGAGCCCGCCAGATGGGACCTCATCGCTGTCTGCTATTACCTGCAGCGAGATTTGATTGAAAACGCGAAACAGGGCCTTCGCGAGGGCGGCCTTCTGCTTGTTATCGTGCACATCGTCGAACCGGGCGCGGAGCCCACCCCCACGCGCATGAAGCTAGGTGAATTACGCACGTATTTCAAAGATTGGGACATTCTACATGACTATGAGGGAGCATCGAGGGATGCGGCCCATCAGCGGCCGGTCGCCGAGATTGTCGCACGCCGGCCCCTTGGATGGCGGGCCGCCGGTGCTGTCGCCCAGGTGAACAAGACCGTCCCAGGAGTGAACATCGGACGACCTCAAACCATTTAACGGATTACCATTCGGCGCGGCTTTCGACGTGCAGCTAACCGGAACAAGCGGTTTCCGTCTAAATCGCACAAGGAGGCAAGATGAAATACGCAGTTCCGTTTCTATCTACAGCCGCGCTCGCGCTGTCCGTTTTGTGTGCCCCGGCGAACGCTAGCCAGCAGGCGGTGCCTTCGGGTGAAAGAGACTGTTCGGCGGGCCATTTCCACGTTAATGACCTGGTTAGCTACGCCGAATCACGGGAACAGCGCTTGCCGGCGGGTTCCACGAATTCCATCAATCCCGGCTCAAACGGGTCCATCCGGGTGCATGGGTGGAACAACTCGCATGTACTTGTCAGAGCTTGCATTCAAACGGCGGCGGCGACAGACTCCGACGCCCGCGCGTTAGCGTCTCAAATCTCGATTACGCGCGGAGCGGGAGCTATTGAACCCACTGGCCCGTCGCACTCCGACCGGCAGTACTGGGGAGTGTCCTACGAAGTATGGGTGCCGAACGCCTCTAATTTAGACTTAAACGCGAACAACGGAAGCATCTCCGTCGAGACCGTGCGAGGCCAGATTCGATTCAAGACTCAGAACGGCTCTGTTCATCTGGCGGAGGTCGGCGGCGATGTGGACGGCTCGACAACCAACGGATCCGTGACCATCGATTTGGCCGGTAGCGGCTGGAACGGGAATGGATTACATGCGGAGACGACGAACGGCAGCGTGCGGCTGAATCTGCCGGAAAACTTTTCGGCGCAGGTGCATGCTTCGACTGTGAACGGCAGTCTTAAAATCGACTTCCCGATGACAGTGACTGGTGAGATTGGAAAGAACATGTCCTTCCAATTGGGTGGAGGCGGGCCGCTCATCGAAGCCAAGACCGTCAACGGTAGCGTTCGAATTTCACGGCGGGCGTAAAGCGAATTGCGACGCTCAAGCGATGGCTGCTAGGGGGCGCTCAGCGCGCGATTCACTCGCTGCCAGCTTGACCAGACGAATTCCCGAGCGGCCACACGGACACGGCTCTTCCGCAACCTCGCCCTGCAGACCTGTCGCGACAGTTTTGCGATCGCCAAGCCTGAGGAGGATTTGCGTGCCCGAAATCGCGATCGATTTACCCGGCTCGACATGCCAACCTTCATAAGCCTCGCATTCGGAAGCCAGAACTATCCCGCCGGATGCCACCAGCAGTTCGTATACCGGAACTCCAAAGGAATGCCAAAGCAGGGATCGGACTGCGGAAGAAGCCGGCTCCTCGCCGCACGGCGTAAGGATCAGAATCGCGTGATCGATGCTCGCTAGATTCAGCTCGCGGGCTTGCGCGCATGAAGCCAGACGCTTCAGGTCCGTTATTGACCCAATCAAAACCTGCGGACGGAAGCCCTCCAGGAGTGTCCAGCCATCGGCTGGAAAAGGCGTAGCGGAATAGAAGCAGCGCGCGGTCGCGCTTACCTGCGCAACGCGCAACTTAGCGGTGGCGGGAAACGGGAGCTTGCGCCGACCCCTAGCCCTGCCCGCGTATTTTGCCGCCAAAGGAAGCCGGATCATTGCTTCTCCTGAAAGAAGTACGTCGCCGGCTCCGGAAGTTTGACTCAGGTTGTTCTGATCACCGCGCTGCGTTCTCAATGGCAGTGAGTCGCGGCTCCAGGAAGGTCTCCAGGTTCGTGCGCAGAATCCGTTCGGCCTGCTGCTGGTTTAGTCCCAGTTCATACATCGCCGTAACCTGCTGTTCGAAGACGGGGGACTGCCAGCCGCGCGGAAAAAAGCTCGAGTCCGTCCCAAACAACAGCCGGCCGACGCCAAGCAGGTCAATTGCCCGGCGGAACACAGCGCGAAGATCCAGGCCTTCGTAGAGCATCCACCGGTTGCTGCTGGAGGTGTCGAGAAATACGTTCGGGCACAGATCGGCCAGCATGAGGGCTTCACGAAACATCCCAGCGCCGAAATGCGGCACGACAAAGCGGATCTGTGGAAAGTGCAAGGCGACAGGATGAAGATCCAGAGGATTGGAGAAGCGCATATCGAACTGGCTCGGCAGTCCCAGCTTCTTTCGAATCCCCACGCTGATGGCGCCACAATGAACGAAGACAGCCAAGCGCTGATCGGACGCCGCTTCAAGCAGGGGAACCAATCGAGCATCGGCGATTGAGTAGGTATGCATGGCGGGAAACAGGCACATGCCATGCAAATGAGGATTCGCTCCGGCGGCTTTAACCCGGTCGAGAGCATCCGGTTGCAGGGGGTCAAGCATAAAGTAGCCGAAGAACTGGCCGGGATAGGCAGAAACCGCGGCAGATACGCTCTCTTCGTCCGCGGGCGAGCTTGAGATGAGACAAGCGCGATTGATGTTATAGCGAGCGAGTTCGCCGCTCCAGCGCTTGGCCAGCGCTGACGGATCGGGAGAGGGGATCTCACAGCCCATGCCGTGAGCCACGGCTTCGAGAGTTTCAACATTCTTTTGCCGCGCCAGTCCTGAATAGAAGTTGTGCGAGAAGAAATGAACGTGCGCGTCGTTGACGAGCAGGTCCCCCCACGAAGTCTGTGCCATGCTGCAGTGATTTTAGCGAGTAAGTCCGGCTGGGCCTCGGTACGCCGCTCTCATTCACCCCGCAAGACTTCGAGCGGCCGCTGATCGAGGATGCGCGCGCTGGCAAGCCATCCGGCCAGGTTCGCCAAGAGAGCGGTGCCGGCTGCGGCGATCGCCAGAGATGCCCAGGCGAAATCGAAGGGGGCATCGATGAACTTATCGGCGATGATGCGAGTAAAGATGTTTGCCAGGGTTCCGCCGACCAGGCCGGAAACAGCGCCCAGAATCGTGAACTCCACGGAAAATATGCCGGCGATTCGACTCCTCGTCCCGCCCAAAGTCTTAAGAATGGCGACCTCGCGGATGCGGCGGTAGCGAGTTCCGGCGACGCTGGAACATAGAATCACGATCCCTGCGACAATCGCGAACAAAGCGAGAAAACGCACCACGAGCGCCACTTGATCCACCGCTTCCTGAATGCGCTTGAGAATATCGGCGAGGTTCATGACGGTGACGGTCGGGAATTTTTCGAAAACCGCTTCTTCCACCTCAGGAATGCGAGCTGGCTCGACGTGAGCTGCGCCATAATAGACGACCGGGAAACCCTGCAGCGCCGCTGTTGGAAGCACGAGATCGTAGCGAACCGGAGCGCGCTGCTTGCGCTCGAAAACAGCAACCAGTGGTGCATTGACGGTGCGGCCTGCGATTTGAAATTGAAGGCGATCTCCCACTTGCAGATGGAAATCGCGCTGTGCTTGCGTGGATACGGCCAACTGCGGCTCTGAGCAGTTCGCGCTCCAAAAATGCCCTTTCTTCAGCTCGACGCCGTCAGGTACGGCTGCGGCAGTGGTGATCCGGATCGTCTGCAACTGGTCCTTGCGCATGTTCGTGAGCCGGAGGCGGTCGGCCGGCATGCCGTTTTTCTCCAGCATCCGAGCGACGATATAACCCACCAGCTCCACATGACCCGTGACGCCCGGCTGCGATTCAATGAGTCTCGTGACTTCGGATGAGTTACGAACGTCGAGCAGGAACAAGTTACCCTCACGCCCCGGCCCTTCGCTTCTCACTTGGCGAAGCACGGTACTCTGCAGCAGGTAAGTAGCGAGTGTGAACATCACGCCGATACCAAGCGCCACCAATACAGAGCGAGCCTGATTACCGGGCCGGTAAAGGTTTGCGAAGCCATGCCGGAACAGGGGCGGCAGGCGCCGATTCCCGATACGCACGGCCAAACGCATTCCGGCCAGAAGAAGCGCTGCAACAGCGGCGAGGAGAACGATACTTACCGCTAGGCCGCCGATGAAATAAAACCCCATCTTCCAAGACGCGCTCAGCCACACGGCAATGCCGCTGAAGCCGGCCAGAATCAGCAGAATCCCAATGGCGCTCGGAATTTTTTCACGCCAGTGCTTGCGATTCTCCACCGTCGCGTCCGCCATATCCCGCCGAAAGACGAGGCTTGGCCGGATGTTTCGAACACCGAGCAGCGGAGGCACAGTAAATAGAAGTGTGGCGAGGACGCCAAGACTCATTCCCTGCAAGCTGAAAGACCAGTCCCAGGGCACTTGTGGAAGCAGCGAAAAGACACGTTGAATCAGCCAGGGAAAAGACTTCTGAACCAGTGCGCCAACACCGATACCAACTAATCCTCCCGCAACACCGAGCCAGAGCGTTTGAATCAGGTAGATTTGCATGATCTGATTCGCGCGGGCGCCCACTGCTTTCATCACAGCGATAGTGTCCATCCGCTGCTGCAAATGGGAGTACATTGCCATCGCCACACCCAAAGAGCCGACAATTAATGCAATCAGGCTCACCAGGCTGAGAAATGTCGTCGTATTGTCGATGGCCCGCCCGACGGCGGGACTACCTTCCCGGTAATCGCTGATAAAGACATGAGGCAGCGTGGACCTCAGTTCCGCTTTCATGCGGTCGAGGTCCACATTCGGCTTCAGCTTAAATAAGAAGCGCTGGGCGGCTCGGCTTCCAAACTGGATCAGCCCGGTGCGTTCCAGCCCGGCGCGGCTCATCAGGACTCGCATACCGGGGCCAAAGCCGGATGCCAGCCGGTCCGGTTCCGTGATGATCGTACCGGTGATCCGGAACTCTTTGCCTCCCAGACGGATTGTCTGGCCGGGCGCGACCTTCAATCGCATCATCAACTCCGGTGTGACTACGATTGACGAATTGTCGCGCAGCAACTCACGCAACGGGCAAGCGGGATTCAGTGTTAAATTGCCGTAGAACGGATATACGCTCGGGTCCACGCCCTTCACCGACACCATTTGAGGAATGCGCTCGTGCCGTGATGCCGTCATGGAGACGGTTTCCGTTACCCGCGTCAACGAGCCGTCCCGGCCCGCGAGGCTTTCGAGTTTCTGAAGCTGCGCGGCGGTTGGTTCGGCCCACATCTGCGCCTGGACATCGCCAGCAATCAATTGTTTGGCGTTACGCAGCAGCATGCCTTTAAACGCGTATCCAAATCCTTTTACGCCGCTGAGGGCGGCTACGCCTACGGCAACAGCCAAAACAACGAAGAGGAATTTGGCCGGCGCGGCGTGCAGGTCGCGCCATGCGATTTTCGATGCCGTGCGGATGAACACTACGAAATTTCCGCGGCTCTGATCGCAAGTTCGTCGCTGAGCACGCGTCCGTCACGCAAGGTGATAATGCGATCCGCGTACTCGGCAAGCCTGCGGTCATGGGTGACCAAAATGAGGGTCGTGCCTTCTTCGCGGTTCAACTGAACCAGCAAATCCAGCACGTGTTGGCCGTTTGCGCTATCGAGATTTCCAGTCGGCTCGTCGGCCATCAGGATCGGCGGTTGAGTGATGAAGGCGCGCGCCAAAGCGACCCGTTGCTGCTCGCCGCCCGAGAGTTGCACCGGGTAATGATGCGCGCGATTACTCAGGCCGACGCGTTCCAGCAGCTCCTCTGCGCGCCGCCGGGGCTGGCCATTCATGCCGCTCAGCTCGGCCGGCAGCAGAATGTTTTCTTCCGCCGTCAGCGTCGAAACAAGTTGGTAGGACTGAAACACAAATCCGATCTTTTTACCGCGGAGCCTAGCCAGCGCGTCTTCTTTCAAATCGGTGATGTCCGACCCGTCCAGCACAACCCGGCCGGAGGTGATCGTGTCGAGCCCCGCCAAGAGCCCTAAAAGCGTGCTCTTCCCGCTTCCCGAGGCGCCCATAATGGCTAGAAACTGACCGCGTGGAACCGAGAACGTGATATCCCGCAGGATTTCGACGCGGCTGGGCGGGTTTTCTATTACTTTCCAGAGCTGGCGTACTTCGATTGCATCGGTCTGGCGTGTCGATGAGTCCATGTCAATCTGAAATCGTGGAGAGAAGGCGGTCTAGTATCATTCTTGCAGCTTGCTCGATTTGCATCCTGCTCACCACGGCCTGCGATCGAAATCCCCCTACTGAGCAACAACGCAAAGATGCCGCCGCTGGTTCCACTGCCGCTGCTTCCAGTGAGTCCGCCGCAGCCGAGCCGTCACCAGACAGCCGGCCCGTTATCGTCACCTTCGGCGACAGCCTGACAGCCGGGGTAGCAGGCAGAAGCTATCCGGACGATTTGCAAGACCTGCTCAGCCAGCATGGATTTCGCTATCACGTCGACAACCAGGGCGTGAGCGGCGACACCACTACGGATGGACTCGCACGCATTGACAATGTGATTGCGGAGCATCCCGCGCTGGTGATTCTGGAGTTCGGCGGTAACGATGGTTTGCGGGGCATTCCTGTCGATTCCACACGCCAAAACCTGGAGGAAATCATCACTAGGCTCAGGCAGGCTCGCATTCCCATCGTGCTCCTCGGAATTACTTTGCCGCCGAACTACGGGCCCGACTATGTTAACCCGTTTACGGCGATTTTTCCGCAGCTCGCCAGGAAGTACAAGCTCCCGATCTTCCCCTTCTTATTGGCGCACGTTTATCAGCATCCGGAAATGATGCAGCCCGACGGTATTCACCCCAATGGCGAGGGCAACAAGATCGTTGCCCAGGACGTGTTTGATTTGATCCGGCCCTTGCTTCACTGAACAAATCGGATGAGTCGGCCCTAAATTCGGATGCGCAGATCTCGACACGAAGCAGGAAGCGTCAGCGCACTGATCGGGCCTCTCACACCGGCATCGACTCGATAATGCTGAACTCACCAGGCACGGGAAAGACCTGATTGAGACGGAAACCTGCGCGTGCGAGCAGCTCGCGGTATTCCTGCACAGTACGTTCCTTTCCACCAGTCAGGACCATCATGGCGACATCGACAAACTTGCCTAAAGAGGGAAGATTGCCCTCGGCCAAAGCGCATTCCACTAACAACAGCACGCCATCGTCTGGAACAGCTCGCCGGCAATTGACCAGGATTTGATGCGCGTGATCATCGTCCCAATCGTGTATTACGCTCTTCATAACGCACGCGCGGCACCCGGAAGGTACCTCCCGGAAAATATCGCAAGGCTGCAATTCGCTGCGTGTTTCCAGCTCCCCACTCAGAAAGCCACGTTCACGCGCGCGTTCGATCACATGCGGCAAGTCAGCCAGAACGCCACGCACCTCTGGATGCGCTCTGAGAATCGAGGAAAGCAGCGTGCCATTGCCTCCCCCGACATCCATGACGCTGCCCCATGCGCCGAAGTCGTATGCGCTGGCTACTGCCGGTCCAATCAACTGGGACATGCTCGTCATCGCGTCATCGAAAATGCGGGCCAGCTCAGGATTCTTTTTCAGGTGTTCGAACGCATTCATCCCACAAAGCTTTTCTCTGGCGGGCCGGCCTGTTTGAATGCTGTAGAGGATTTCTCCAAAAGGAGCGAGATAGAACTCCGTGCCTCTGAAAGCGAGAAAGGCGCGGACGGATCCCGGAACCCCGGAGCGTAGAAAGTAAGACAGATCTGTATTTGTGAACCGGCGCGGACTGGTCTCTTCAAATACCCCCTGGCTGGCCAACAGGCGCATGATGCGATAGAGTGCGCCTTCATTTACGTTGAGTTGATCCGCCAGTTCGGTGCTCGTTCGAGCGCCGCCATTCAGCAGATCCGCCAGCTCCAGCTTCGCTGCGGCATACAGCGCCTGGTGAATAGTTAGCCCGTCTGCCATGCGTAACAACTGTCCGGGGTTCGCGGTCGAAGTAGCTTGTTGTGTCATCATTCACCTCTTGTCCTTATGCTTGCGATGGCGATTCGAGCAGCTCCTGGTCGGGGCCAGTTCCAATAATGACTACTGCTTCATACCGGTATGGTCCCAGGACCATCATGAGTGCCGCGCCGCTCAGCGCTGCGATGCAGAAAGAAGCAAGAGGGAAATCGTAGGAACCTTTGGCATCGAAGGCGGCGCCCATCAGGTACGCGCCTAATCCCCCTGCCAGAGCGAAGCCGGCAAAAGTAAAGCCGAAGATCTCGCCGAAGGAGCGAAGTCCGAAATAGCGGCTTGTCAGATATGGCATGATGTCGCCTTCGGCGCCCAGTGCAATGCCAATAAGGAACGCCGCCGCAAACGCAAGCTCTTGTGAACTTGCGATCCGCAGTAAAGCAATTCCGATGGCTGCCCCGCCGAAGATCACGGCTGCGACACGTGGAGCGAAGAAGCGGTCTAAAAGGTAACCCGAGCCGGTCCTGCCAATGAGAACGCCCCCGCCAAGCAGCGAACTCGCCAATGCAGCAGATTGTGCATGGCTTCCCCGGTCGCCGAGGATAGCGGCCATATGTGTGAAACAGGCGTGCACGCTGGCGGATACAACAATAAAGGCCGATAGCAACAGCCAAAAGGTTCCGCTGTGCCACGTCTCGTGCCAACTCATACCTCGATCGTTTGCGTCATTCTTGATCGGCAGCGCTCGATGAGCAGAGATAGCGCCATCGGGGAGAAGGCCCGCTTGTTCGGGACGCTCTTTGAGAAACATCGCCACAACCGGCAGGGAAACCAGTAAAATTCCAACGCCTACGACCGCGTATGTAGAATGCCAACCAATCCTGACAATGAGGTATTGCGCCAACGATGGCGTGATGAACGCTCCCAGCCCGAGGCCGAACATCATCAAGCCGAGTGCCAGGCCGCGGTATCTATCGAACCAATGCGAGATCACATTGGCGTAGGGCACCGGCCCGGCTCCGCAGTTAAGAAGACCGAGGGAGCCGTAAAAGGCGTAAAGCTGCCAGATGTTACCCGAGCAGAATTCGCTCAACAGCAGAACCAAGGCCACCAGGATCATGGATGGCAGGATCACTCTTCGTGCGCCGAACCGGTCGATGAGCCAACCGGCGAACGGGATGCTGATACCGGCAATCAGATTGTGCAGCGTGAAGGCGAACGAGACAGCCCCGCGACCCGCATGAAACTCCTGGGCAATCGGCTTGAGAAATACGCTGAAGGAGAAAACGACAATTGGGATCGCCCCGAGAAATAGTCCGAGCGCAGCCGTGAAAACGACCCACCAGCCATAGAACGCCCGAGGGCGAGTTCTCACCATCTAGCACCTCCGATCGCTCTACCAGGAAAGGCGGTGAAGAGATTATACGCCAGAGGAGTGGGAATTAACAGAACGGCGCGGATCAGCAAGCGGCTGCTCAATCTTGAACACTCCCGGTCATAGACCTCGAAGGAAGCGCGGCGTCCACATCGCGAAAGCTATGCTTGATTTCGTGCAGCTGTGAACTACGTCGATTCGGTCCGATATCTTTACTCTCTCGGCAATGAGCTCAAAACAGGCGTGAAGTTCGATCTCGAGCGCATGCGAACACTTCTGGCGGCGCTCGGCAATCCTGAACGCGGGCAGCGATTCGTCCACGTGGCCGGCACGAATGGCAAGGGGTCTACATGCGCGATGGTGGCGAATGCGCTTCGTGATGCCGGTCGCCGCGTGGGGCTTTACACCTCGCCGCATTTAATTGAGCCGACCGAGCGCATTCAGATTGACGGCCGCCCGATTGCGCCCTATGAATTTGCCGAGACCTTCGAAACGGTTCACGAAGCCGCGGAAAAGTTGCTGGAAACAGAGAAACTCGATGCGCATCCTTCCTACTTCGAGACCGTAACCGCCATGGCCATGCTGATTTTTCGTGAGCGGTGCGAGGTCAGCGTTTTGGAAGTGGGTCTTGGTGGTCGCCTGGACGCTACAAATGTGGTGATCCCCGATTTGTGCATCATCACGCCAATTTCATACGACCATGAGGCGTTTCTTGGAAATAGTGTTCCGGCGATCGCCTCTGAGAAGGCCGGCATCTTGAAACCGGGCGTGCCCGTTGTTCTTGCGCGTCAACTGCCGGCTGCGGAAGCAGTAATTTTAAAGCGCGCTAGCGATTTGGGTTGCAAAGTGATGCGTGCAACCGACGTAAGCGCTGTCGACTTGGATGTGACCGCTCGCGGCTCCTCTTTCTTCCTTGATGGGATTCGTTACGAATGTGGCCTGCGTGGCGCCCACCAAGTCGAGAATGCGACCGCCGCGATTCTCGCGTGCCGCCAGTTGGGTCTCGAAGTCACAGCCATTCAGGAAGGCCTGAGATCCGTGCGCTGGCCGGGCCGGCTTGAGGTGGTTTCCTTCAAGCCGGAGATGATCCTGGACGGGGCGCACAATCCGGCCGGAGCAGCCGCCTTGGCCGATTACATCCGGATGTTCTATCACAGCCGCGTGGTTTGGATCGTTTATGCCGCTATGCGGGACAAGGCGATCGAGGAAGTCACCGGGCAGCTATTTCCCCTCGCGCAGCGCCTCATATTGACGATGCCGGATTTCTCGCGAGCGTTGCGCCCGGAGGCCATTCTGGCAGCAACCAATCATCCCGACGCTACAATCACACACTCCGTGGAGGAGGCCATAGGTGTTGCCCGTACTGCGCCTGCCGAAGCGGCCGTATTTTTTGCCGGTTCGTTGTTTCTCGTTGGAGAAGCACGAGCGCAACTGCTAGCCGCGGGTGAGATCGTTTCGTAAAATGGAGCATTCATGAAGAAGCTGCGCGGGATCCTTTTTGCGGATCCTGCCATCGTTCTGGCCACCGTTTTTTTCGGCACCATCAGCCTCATCGTTTCTTTCTTCGACAGCACCGGCGCAATACAGATTCGCGTCGCTCGCCGGTGGGCGAGGACGCTGCTATGGGTTAGCGGAGTGCAGGTCCGCGTGGAAGGACTCGAGCAGATTGATCCAGCCGGAAGCTATGTCTTCATTTCGAATCATCTTAGTTATATGGACACGCCGGTCGCGCTCGCGCATATCCCGGTCCAATTCCGTTTCCTTGCCAAGCGCGGCCTGTTTCAAATCCCATTTCTCGGCCAACATCTCAGCCGCGCCGGTCATATCCCGGTGCCGCGCGAGGATCCGCGCGCATCGGTCCGGGTCATGCAGACCGCGGCAGCGACCATTCAGCGAAAAGGAATCTCGCTTCTGATCTTTCCTGAAGGAGGCCGATCTCACGATGGCCAATTGCGCCCGTTCAAAGAAGGCGGAGCCTACATCGCTATTCGTGCCGGCGTGCCGGTCGTGCCGGCTGCCATTCTTGGCACTCGCGCCGTGTTGCCTTATGGGGCGGGCGCGGTTCGAGCGGGTAGCGTCACACTGCGAATTCTCAAGCCCATTGACACCCGGCCCTTCACGTTGAAAGATCGCCGGAAACTAACAGAGCACGTGCGCGCAGCAATTCTGGAACAGCTTGGCGACGCAAATTCCACAGGAGAGATCAGTGGCGCGGAGCGGCAGTTCTCCAGAAGCTAGCAGCAGCCGGTTTTCGCCATTACGATTTCGTCGATCTGTACCAGCGTCGGATACTTTCCCGTATAGCAGGCATAACAGAAACGATGAGATGAATCTTTAACTGAGGCTCGTAGTGAATCGAGCGAGAGGTAAGCCAACGAATCCGCTTCGACGAAATCCTGAATCTGTTCGATGGAGTTGTTGGCGGCGATCAGTTCGCGCAGCGAAGGCGTATCGACGCCGTAAAAACAGGGCGAGATTGTCGGCGGGCAGGAGATGCGAAGGTGGACCTGGCGCGCTCCGGCGCTTCGCACCATGCGAACGATCTTGCGGCTGGTTGTGCCGCGCACAATCGAATCGTCCACCAGGATTACGCGTTTGCCTTCTAGCAAATGCCGAATGGGATTCAACTTCAGCTTTACGCCAAAATCGCGGATAGCCTGTGACGGCTCGATAAAGGTTCGGCCGACGTAGTGATTGCGAATGAGCGCCTGGCGATAAGGAATACCCGACTCGGCGGAATAGCCTATCGCGGCTGCCACTCCGGAGTCGGGCACGGGCACTACCACGTCCGCCTCGACGGGATGCTCACGCGCCAGCAAACGTCCCATCAGCTCGCGCGACTCGGCCACGGGTTTCCCGAACACAATCGAATCCGGCCGCGAGAAGTAAACATGCTCAAAGACGCAGTGCGCCGGGGCTTCAGGCGGTGTGTAGCGCTCGCGAACAAGCCCCTCCGGGCCGGCGATCACCATCTCGCCGGGCTCAACATCGTTGACGTACGTAGCCCCTATCAGGTCAAAGGCGCACGTTTCCGAAGCGAAAACGATAGCGGGCTCCTGCCCTGGAATTTCCAGGCGGCCCATGGCTAAAGGCCGGAATCCATGCGCATCGCGCGCCACAATGATACGATCTTCCGCCAGAAAGACGAGGGAAAACGCCCCCTCGATTTGAAGAAGGGCATCGCGCAGCGCACCCGGCAAAGTGCGCTCCCGCGATCGCGCCACCAGGTGAAGAATCACCTCGGTATCGCTTGTGGATTGAAAAATTGAACCGTCTTCTTCCAACTCGCGGCGCAACTCGATCGCATTCGTCAAATTGCCGTTATGCGCAACGGCAACCTGTCCTTTGCTGCAGGCTACGGACAATGGCTGGGCATTCCGGAGCGTTGTGTCACCCGCGGTGGAGTACCTCGTATGCCCAATCGCGAGATCGCCCGGTAACTGGTTCAGCACGTCGGGCGTGAAGATGTCGGCTACATGCCCCATTTTTCGCGTGCTGCGAATCTTGCGGCCGTCGCTCGAAGCAATGCCGGCGCTTTCCTGGCCGCGATGCTGCAAGGCATACAAGCCGAGGTAAACGAGGTTGGACGCCTCGGGATGACCGTACAGCGCGAACACGCCGCACTCTTCGTGGAGTTTGTCGAAGGGGTTCCCCTCTTCCCAATCAAGCATTTGTTTTAGACCAGTACCGGGCTGCGGAGGAGGTGTTCGAGAGCGTTATCCCAAATATCTTTCAACTCATCAAGGCGGCTGTCAATCAGAACTTCATCTCGATTACGAATTCTAACTCTCGCTTCGAGTGTAGCGCCGATTGTCACCGCTTCGATATCATTTTGCTTCGCTGCCGCGAAAACTTGCTCGGCATAGGAAGTGGAGACCAGGACTCTGGACGGCCCCTCATGGAAAAGTAGTATCTCGGAATTGAGTTCTGAGTCAAGCCGGATGTCCGCCCCGGCGTTTGCAGGGCCAAAGCTCGATTCCGCTAATGCGATCGCCAATCCACCCTCGCCTAAATCGTGAGCCGATTCGATGATTCGTTCGCGCACCAGATCGCGAATCGTTGCCTGTACTCGTTTCTCATACTCCATATCGAGTGCAGGCGGCTTGCCCCAGAGGCCGTCATAAATCACTTTCGCGTACTGAGTGGCCCCCAGTTCGGCCTCGTGCGGTGTACCCAGTCCGCCCAGGAGGATGATGCTCGCTCCCGGTCGCTTGAAATGGATTCCCACCGGTTCGGCGGTCTCGAGTAAACCGACAATGCCCACCACAGGGGTCGGCAGGATCGGCGTTCCCAATGTTTCGTTGTAAAGACTCACATTCCCGCCGGTCACGGGAACTTCAAAAAACGCGCACGCTTCCGCGAGTCCTTCAATCGAAGCGACAATCTGACCCATGATCTCCGGGCGCTCTGGATTGCCGAAGTTCAGATTGTTCGTGGTCGCCACCGGAAGCGCTCCGGCAGTCGAAAGGTTCCGGCAGCATTCGGCCACCATCAATTTGGTCCCGTCGCGGGGATCGAGCGCGCAGTAACGGCCGTTTCCGTCCAGAGCCATCGCTACGGACCTGTTCGTTCCTTTGATGCGAATGATCGCGGCGTCGGAGCCGGGGCCGGCCAGCGTGTTTGTACGAACCTGATAGTCGTACTGCTCCCAGATCCACCGTTTCGAGCACAGATCACTCGATGCAAGCAGCGTCTGAAGGTCGGCAGTCCAACTGCGGCGCCGCAATTCCGGTCCCTGGACGGGGGCGGTCCGCAACGGAGCTGTAAACGGGCGGTCGTATCGAGGCGCCTCGTCGGCCAATGCGCGATTCGGAATTTCGGCGAAGATCTCACCGTGATTTTTCACGCGGAGCATGCCGTCCGCTGTAACCTCTCCGATACGCCCCGCATCGAGGCCCCACTTCTTGAAGACGGCAAACACTTCATCTTCGCGCCCGCGCTCCGCCACCAGCAGCATCCGTTCCTGCGATTCGGACAGCATAATTTCGTACGGCGTCATGCCTGATTCGCGCTGAGGCACGTACTGAAGGTCAATTTCGATTCCCGTCCCGGCCCGGCTGCCCATTTCACAGGTAGAAGAAGTCAGGCCAGCTGCGCCCATATCCTGGATGCCCACGATTGCACCCGTTTGCATGGCCTCCAGGCAGGCTTCGAGCAGAAGCTTTTCCATAAACGGATCGCCGACCTGCACGTTCGGCCGCTTCTGTTTGGACTCCTCGGTGAACTCCGTCGAAGCCATCGATGCCCCGTGAATGCCGTCACGGCCGGTCCTGGCGCCTACATAGATGACTGGGTTTCCTACGCCGCTGGCTTTTCCGTAGAACACCTCGCCATGATGAAACACGCCAAGCGCAAAGACATTTACAAGCGGGTTGCGATCATAGCTTTCGTCGAAGACGCATTCGCCGCCGACTGTCGGCACCCCAAAGCAGTTCCCGTAATGTGCGATCCCAGAGACCACGCCTTCCAGAATGCGCCGGTTCCGATCGCCTGTTTTTTCATCGTCCAGTCTGCCGAAACGAATCGAATCCATTACCGCGATCGGCCGCGCTCCCATGGTAAAAATATCCCGCAAGATTCCGCCGACGCCCGTGGCCGCGCCCTGAAACGGCTCGATAAAACTGGGGTGATTGTGCGATTCGATTTTGAAGGCAATGGCGATACCATCGCCGATATCGATGATGCCCGCGTTCTCGCCAGGCCCCTGCAGCACCCGCTTGCTTTCGGTCGGCAACTTCTTTAAGTGGATGCGCGTGCTCTTGTAAGAGCAGTGCTCGCTCCACATGACGCTGAAAATGCCCAGTTCGGTCAGTGTTGGCTCGCGGCCCATCAGACCGAGAATTTTTTCGTATTCCGCGGGAGTAAGCTGATGCGCCGCAACCAAATCGGGAGTGATCTGCCCCATTATTCCGAAGCTGCGAGGACCGGCGTTCTAGCAGCTACTGCCGCGAGTAGCGAGCGTAGAATAAATAAGCCATCCGTCCCGCCCACCAGCGGGTCGGCCGCGCGTTCGGGATGAGGCATCATTCCCATCACGTTACGTTCTCCGTTCAGGATACCGGCGATGCTGCGCAGCGAGCCGTTACACTCATCGCGGTAACGAAGCACAACGCGATCCTCCGCCTCGAGTCGATCGAGGACTTGCTCTTCGGCGATGTAGCAACCCTCTCCGTGTGCCACCGGCAGTTTCAAGATCTGGCCCTTCACCGCGCTATTGGTGAAGGGTGAGTCCGCTGTTACTACTTCGGTCCGGACCGCGCGGCACGTGAACTTCAGTTTGGAGTTGCGAACCAATGCTCCGGGCAACAGTCCCGTTTCGGTCAAGACCTGAAATCCATTGCAGATGCCCAACACCAAACCGCCCTCTGTAGCGAATTTCTTGATGGCCCGCATTACGGGAGAGAATTTCGCGATAGCTCCGCAGCGAAGATAATCTCCATAAGAGAAGCCGCCCGGCAGAATGACGGCATCCACCTGCCCCAGCGAGGAGGAATCGTGCCAGATGAACTCGGCTTCCTGCCGCAGGTTTTCAGAAACGGCGTACCATGCGTCGTGGTCGCAGTTGCTGCCTGGGAAAACTACAACGCCAACCTTCATTACTCCGTTTACATTACAACGCTTTATGCGCCGCCAGCAGCGGGTGCCGCGATTTTTTTCCGGCTCGCGCGTCTTTTCTCAACGGGCGGCTGTCGATCACTCTTTTTCAGCGAGGGCAAAACAATCGAAGTGACAAATTTCTTCTCGCCATGGTCGTCGAATTTAATTACGATGTAATCGTCGCTACATGAAAGCACCGAGCCAAGGCCAAACTTTCCGTGTTCGACTTGGGCTCCCTGCGCAAACGGAGGTTTGTTGGCCATGGCGGATGTGTCCTCTATAGGTGATTGTAACAATTTGACTTACGTCTTGTCGAGCCGCTCGCCAAGCGGAGAGCACGTTTGCAATTGGCGCCGTGGCGCGCGCAAACACTTCCATATAATGGGGTAAGCAACCACTGATGGAGGACCTGAAGAAGAAATTGCAAGAGGAGATCACGGCGCTTGAATACGAACTGCGCAACGAGTTGCCGAAGGAGATCCTCAAGGCTCGCGCTCATGGCGATTTAAGCGAGAACGCGGAATATCACGCTGCTAAGGAACGCCAGGCGTGGGTGAACGCCCGTCTCGGCCATCTGCAAGCTCGTCTTCGCGATTTCTCCATGATTGACTTTTCCAGAATTCCGCGCGACCGTGTGGGTCTTGGATCCCAGGTAGTGGTTTTGGACCTTGACAAAGATGAAGAGCAAACCTATAACCTCGTAACCAGCGAGGAGGCTGACGTGGCGAATGGCAAGATCTCGACGAGCTCTCCAATCGGCCGCGGATTACTGGGCAAGCGCGTCGGCGATACTGTGAAAATTCAGATTCCCGATGGCGTGCGTGAAATGGAAATTCTGAGCCTCACAACGATCCACGATGCTGCGGCTTCATAGGGGAACAACGGGATGACTTACACGCGCGCGATCGGCATAGGGGCCAACAAGATTATCCGGCTTATTGTGCGAGCCCTCGCGCTTTCGAAGATAAACCCGAACGTTTTGACGTTTTTTGGCCTCGCGATCAACATGGTGGCTGCCGCTTTCCTCGCTTTTGGCAATTTCCGCACGGCCGGGTGCGTCATTATCCTCGCCTCCCTTTTCGATATGGTCGACGGACGGGTGGCGCGCGCAACAAATCAGGTGACACGCTTCGGAGGATTCTTCGATTCAGTCCTGGATCGCTACTCCGATCTCGGTCTTCTGGTGGGCCTGCTGGTCTATTACGGAACCATCAACCGGCCATCCTATGTGGTGTTGACCGCCATCGTAATGACAGCGTCGGTCATGATCAGCTACACGCGCACTCGTGCGGAGAACATCATCCCGACGTGCAAGGTTGGTTTCCTCGAGCGCCCCGAAAGAGTGGTTCTGCTGATTATCGGGGCGCTCTTCGATCGCGTGGCTCCGGTCCTTTGGGTAATCGCGGTGCTGGGCAACCTGACGGTTATTCACCGCATGGTCTTCACCTACCAGGAATCGAAGCGCCTGGAAGACGCGCAGCTCCGCGCCAGATCGGTAGCTGCTTCGACCAGCAGGCCTTAAGAGCAGATAGCCGGCTTTCAACCGAGCCCTAATTTTCGACGATTACGATTGCGAAGGCGGTTTCGGCCGTATGCGTCAATGAAATCGAGATGTGCCGGACACCCAATTCATCCGCGATGGCCCGGGCAGTTCCATGGAAACGCAGTGTCGGACGCCCCGAGCGCTCGTTGACTACTTCGAAGTCTTTCCAGGTGACACCTCTCCGCCAACCGGTTCCAATGGCCTTCATCGCCGCTTCTTTAGCGGCAAAGCGAGCCGCAAACCGCTCAGCCGCGTTCGCTTTGCTGGACGAATACGCCCGTTCCGCTTCGGTATAAATCCGGCTCAGAAATCTTTCACCGAAACGCGCGATGCTTTCGCGAATACGTCCGACCTCCGCCAGGTCTGTCCCAATCCCGAGAACCATAATCCAATCTTGTGCACACTCTCGTACTAGATGAGAGAATAAGGGCGTTCATGCACATTCCGGATAACTTCCTGTCTACTCCGGTTTGGGCCACTCTCGATGCCATAGCAGCGCCCGCAGTGGTTATCGCATCCCGGCAGGCGCAGAAATCGACCGAGAGCAATCGTCTGCCGCTCTTGGGCGTTATGGGCGCTTTCGTCTTTGCGGCGCAAATGATCAATTTTCCCGTGGGCATCGGAACCAGCGGCCATCTTGTGGGGGGAACACTGCTGGCCTGCCTGCTCGGGCCGTGGGCCGCCTCGCTTGTAGTAACCGCCATCCTGATTGTCCAGGCGTTAGTGTTCCAGGATGGCGGTGTCCTCGCGCTGGGAGCAAATGTAATCAATATGGCGCTCGTCGGCGTGCTCGTGGGTTACTTCCCTGCCCGCCTGCTCTTCCGAACCAAGTGGAAATCATATGGCGTTTTTCTTGGCGGCTCCTGTTCGGTGCTCGCGAGCGGCTCACTCGCCCTCGCTGAGTTGGTGCTCTCAGGCATTCGAATGCCAAGCACCCTGATAGAGATTTCGCTGGGCCTATTTCTGATAAACGCTTTGATCGAGGGAGCTATTACACTTACGGTTCTGACCGCCATTCAAAGGTTGAATCCGGGACTGCCGCATGTGGATACGAACTTGCCCGAACGCTCGATGGGCGAGGTATGGAAGACAATCATCCCTTTGATGACAGCCGGCGCGGTTACGCTGGCCGCCGTAGGAGTCCTAATTGCCTCCACCTTGCCTGACGGCTTACAGCGCCTGGCGGACAAATTAGGCTTACCGTTTGGTTCGCATCCGCTCTTTCGCGCGCCATTGAGCGGCTATCAATTCTATGTTCTTGGAACCTCCTGGATCAGTCGCGCCACAGCAGGGTTGCTGGGACTTGTTTTTGTCTACTTGATTTGCGCTGTGGGAGCGCACTTAGTTGGCAGAGCCCGGCGATCTTATTCTTAATCAGAATTACATCTGAGGGTTAATTGCATTACGCTACGTTCGCGCAGTGGAGCAGCCAGACTAGCTTAGTTCATCGCCTCGACCCACGTGTGAAGCTGTCGTTGCTGCTGGCGTTTGTAGTGTCGTTGGCGCTTCTGCGATCCCCCTCTCCCTGGCAGCTCATAGCGTGCCTTGGTTATCTCCTGATGGCCGCCCGCCTGGCCGAGTTGCCCATCCACCTGGTACTGTGGAAATCTTTATTCGTCGTTCCTTTCGTCGGTATCTTCTCTGTGATTGTGTATCTCGGGGGCGATGCCGAGCGAGCTTGGTTCATTTTGTCGAAAAGCTATCTTTCCGCCTTAAGTGTTCTGATCTGTGTCTCTGCGACGCCCTTACCCAAGCTGATCGCGGCGGGACGGTTCTTCCGCGTGCCAGGTTTGTTGCTGGAAGTCATGCAACTCACTTACCGCTACCTGTTCGTACTCGGCCGTCAGGCAAGCATAATGCAAACCGCCTTTAAGGCGCGCGGCGGACAGAGCGGACGGCGTGCAATGCAAGCTTCCTCGGGAATGGTCGCGGTTCTTTTTAGCCGCTCCTACGCGAAAGCAACTCTGGTTCACCAGGCCATGCTCGGCCGTGGATTCTCCGGAATTCTGGGCGTGTATAACTTCGCATTCCCTCGGGGTTCCGAACTGCTGGTTCTTACCGGCGGAATTGCGATTACAATCGCGTTCCACTTTGTTTAGCGATGGGAGCGTTGCTTGAAATTCGGAACTTGAGTTATCGCCATCCCAACGGAACCAAAGCCCTCGAAAGCGTTTCCCTTCAACTCGCCGATGGCGAGAACCTGGTTATTTTCGGCCCGAACGGCTCGGGAAAAACCACTCTCCTCTTGCATATCAACGGGACCCTGAGCGGCGAGGGGCTGATCCGAATCGCCGGTTTAGAAATAGCCAAGCGGAATTTGCCCGAGATCCGGCGTCGAGTCGGATTGGTGTTTCAAGATGCGGACGAGCAGCTATTCATGCCAACCGTACTCGAGGACGTAATGTTTGGCGCATTGAACATGGGCCTAACGCCGGAACAAGCCGAACACAGCGCTCGCGAGGTTTTGCGCGACGTCGGAATTCCCGCCGACCTTATGTCGCGAGCTCCCTATCATCTCAGCGCGGGCGAAAAACGACGTGTGGCACTGGCCGGCGTGCTTATCATGCGCCCACAGCTTTTGTTGCTGGATGAGCCTACTACTTCCCTCGATCCCCCCGGCCAGCACGCGCTGATGCAACTTCTTCGCAGCCTGCCGCAACCCAAAATGATTGCGACACACGACGCCGCCTTCGCCCGTTCACTTAGCCGGCGAGCCGTGTTTCTGGAAAATGGGAGGCTGGTCGCCGACGGAGAAATCGATGAAATAATCCGGCAGTTCCGCTGGAGCCCCTATTGTTGACTCTTGCGAAAAGCGGCCCAGCGCTTTTTCTGCGCCGCCGCAATCCGCTTGCGCGCCTCCGGGCTGAGAACTCGTTTTCTCCGGCCCGCCCGTTTCGTAGTGGTTCCGCTATCGCTTCCACTTGCCTTCGGAGGTCTTCCAACCCGATGGCCCATCAGGCTGCGAACTTGAGCGATTTGTTCTTCTAATTTGTGTCTTTGACTTTCTAAGCCCTGAAGGGCTGCTTCAAGTATTTCTCTGCTGGGTGCCGCAGAAGGTTTTGGCATATACTCACTTAGTAACACACCACGAATTTAGGTTTCGCAATATCTCGCTACTGTTCTGAATAGCATAGCAAGGTTACTGGACCGTCATTCACCAGGTGTACATTCATATGCGCGCGAAAAACGCCTGTCGCTACCTGCAAACCCGCCGCCTTGCACGACCCCACGAAGTACTCGTAGAGCGATTCGGCGAGCTCCGGTTTTGCTGCTTCAGCATAGGAAGGCCGGTTACCTTTTCCAGTGTCCCCATATAACGTGAATTGTGAAACGACAAGCAGCTCCCCTGAAATATCCAACAAACTGAGGTTCATCTTACCTTTCTGGTCGGCGAAGACGCGAAGCTGCACTACTTTCTGCGCCAGTTTATCCGCTTGGGAATGGGTATCGTCATGCCTGATACCGAGAAACACTACAAGCCCGCGACCTATTTGACCGGTTACAGATCCGCCGGCCGCCACGCTTGCCTCACTCACTCGTTGGACCAGTGCACGCATACAACAACTATCGGACACCATTGTGCCTGGCGCTCCGATTGTGGAGATCGTGCCGGTCGCCTAATTGGACGGCGTCTCGAAAATGCTGCCCCTGCCTAAAAGCCACTGTGGATCCAAGCGGCGCTTGACATCACGCATGGCCTCAATTTCGTCGGCCGAATACATGAGCTTCAGCAGGTCCGCTTTACTCTTGCCGACTCCATGCTCCGCGGCTACCGTGCCGCCTAGAGTCACCACGTATTCGGCAAATTCATGAATCAGCTCTTCCGTCCGGCGCGCCTGCTCCAGCGTCGCCGGGAAAAGGTTGACATGATTATTGCCGTCCCCCACGTGCCCGTAAATCGTATACTGGCCGGGAAGCACTTGCTCGCAGCGCCGTTTGTAATATGCGTACAGCTCGCGGTGGCGTGTGAGTGGAACGGCAAAATCCGTTCCGGATTTCTGGAACCCGTTACGCCGCACAATTTCCAAAACAATCACCGGAAGAGTGTGACGAAACTCGCGGAAGCGTTCCCGATCCGCGGCCCTGAAGCCAAACCACGATTCTTCTTCAAATGCCCCTTGATCGCGAAGACGCCCGGTCCAGAAATCCACCTCCGGATCCTCTTCGGACCGCAGATTCTGCTCGATCAGAAGGGCGGCCCGCGCAGCCACCGGAATTTCAGGATAACGGGGGCGCAGCAACCGCAGCGCGTGCTCATCGATGAACTCCAATAGCCGCAATTCCGGCGTCGCACGCCAGGCATCCACCGCGTTCAGGGCGGAATCATCCGACGGAAAGAACACCGTTCCGGTCAAGATCGCGGCCGGCTCCGGCAGCAGCTTTAATTCCGCCTCCGTAACGATTCCAAGCGTACCTTCACTGCCGGAAAGAAGATTCACCCAATCGACATCGCTCTGAAGAAAATATCCGGCTGAATTCTTGGTCGTCGCCGGCGCATGCACGGGCTTTACGGGAAAGTCGATGCGATGGCCCCGCTTAACTCTCACCGTCCGCCCATCCATGAATGTTACTTCGAGACTCAGCACGTGATGGCGCACCGAGCCATAGTGAAAACTCCGCGCACCCCCGGCGTTCGTGCTGATTATGCCCCCGATGGATGCCGATGATTCAGTCGGGTTAGGCCCAAAGAACTGTTTCGTTCGTGCAGCGGCCTGCTGCAAATCGCCGAGGATGACACCCGCGCCGCAGCGCGATCGACCCTGTTCAACCTCCATCTTCCGGAATCTTTCGAGAGAGATCACCCAGCCGCCGTGAGGAACACGCGCGCCCGTCAGGCCCGTTCCCGCGCCCGAAATCGTCAGTGAAATACGTTTGGCGGAACAGGTCGCGACAATCTCTCTCACTTCGGCTAAATCGCTTGGAACAAAGATCTGCTCGGCCTCCCCGCGATAACCGGATGAATCCTCGAGGTATCGGTCGGCGTTCGCGGCAGAGATGGTCATCTCTCCAAGATAGTGGAGCCCAGGTCGAGAACGCGCGTTTGCGAGATACCTAAAGCGCGGGCTGAGACGTTACGGCGCCGTCCGATGCGGACCCCACCAGCGCAACATACTTGGCCATCACTCCGGAAGTATATTTCGGCGCCGGGCGCGAAAAGCTGGCCAGTCGCTCGTGTAACACAGCGGTCGAAATATCCAGCATGATCCGCCGTGTTTCTACATCGATCGTGATCGAATCGCCTTCGCGAACTGCGGCGATAGGTCCGCCCACCGCAGCTTCCGGCGCCACGTGTCCGATCATGAATCCGCGCGTCGCCCCGCTGAAACGGCCGTCGGTCACCAGCGCAACGCTCTCGGACAGCCCTTCCCCGACAATCGCGCTTGTGACACCGAGCATCTCCCGCATTCCCGGTCCGCCTCTCGGTCCCTCGTAGCGAATCACCACCACGTCGCCCGGCTTGATTTTGCTGCCCAGCACTGCTTGCATGGCAGCTTCTTCGCTGTCGAAAACGCGCGCCGGCCCGGTTTGCGATGTACGGTTCAAGCCCGTCACTTTGATCACGCATCCGAGCGGCGCGAGAGAGCCTTTGAGAATTACCAGGCCACCGGATTTCTTGATCGGATTCGCCAGCGGCCGGATCACATCCTGCCCAGGCGTCTCGTTTGCCCCCTGCACAGCCTCGGCAAATGTTTTGCCCGTGATCGTCAGCGCGTCCGCGTGAACATACCCGCCTTCATGAAGGCGTTTGGCGATGACCGGAATGCCTCCTGCCTTATCCACGTCGGCGGCCGTATAGCGGCCCGCAGGCTTGAGATCGGCCAGTAACGGCGTCTTGTTGCTGAGTTCCTGAAAATCGTCAATGCTCAACGGCACGCCGGCTTCACGCGCCATCGCGAGCAGATGAAGCACCGCGTTTGTCGACCCTCCTGACGCTGCCACGCTCGCAATGGCATTCTCGATCGCCTCCCGCGTCACAATATCGCGCGGCCGCAGGTTCGCCCTTACGGCGTTCATGATGATCTCTCCACATTGGTAGGCCGCCTCGTGCTTGCGAGCATCCACTTGCGGAATCCCGTTCAGACCCATCGGCGATAGCCCAATGATTTCCATTACCGTGGACATTGTGTTGGCGGTGTATTGCCCGCCGCAGGCTCCCGGCCCCGGACATGCGGCGTTCTCAATCATCAGAAGCTCATCATCGCTTAATCGCCCTGCGGCATTAGCTCCCACAGCCTCGAATACGTCCTGAATGGTGATGTCCTTGCCCTTGTACCTCCCCGGAAGGATCGTGCCGCCATAGAGGACGACGCCGGGCACGTTTAAGCGCAGCAGAGCCATGGCCGCGCCAGGGATCGTCTTATCGCAGGCCACCAGAGCCACCAGCCCATCGAACATATGCCCGCGTGTCACCAGCTCGATCGAATCCGCTATCACTTCGCGGCTCACCAGCGAGGTCTTCATGCCTTCGGTGCCCATCGTGATGCCGTCGCTGATCGCGATGGTATTGAATTCCATCGGCGTACCGCCTGCCTCACGAATGCCTTTCGCCACATCCACGGCCAGCTCGCGCAAATTATAATTGCACGGCATCGTCCCGATCCAGGTATTGGCGATTCCGACGATGGGCTTCTTCAAATCCTCGTCGGTATAGCCTATCGATTTCAGATAGGAGCGTGCCGGAGCGCGATCCTTGCCTTGTGTGATGGTGTAGCTCTGGAGCTTCATGGAAACTCCTATTTAAGCAGGCCGGAGAGGATCGCCACCAAGAGTGAGTTCGGGATAAGTAAAAGAGCCCGCCTCAAGAGGCGGGCTCAGAGAAGAGAACAGTATGATCGCCGTGAGAACCGTATGCAGTAACAGCGAGCCACTTGGATCTTGCGACTTACCACCCGTGGCTCGCTTTCCCGCTACGTGTTAAACCCAGTATCCAGGCAAATGCCGGTTCGAACAAGAGGAATAGGTTCTGGGTAAGAGGGTGTACGACGTGACGGAGTAGGCCGGCGCCCGCTATTGCACTTCCGACAGCTTACGCGCACGCTGCCATTGCAGCTTGCCGCGATGTTCCTCGTAAAGCGTCGTAATGCCGGCCCAGTAATACCCGCAAACAAATAAAAGCAGAAAGGGAATGGCGAAAAAGTTGTAGGTCTCTATCGCAAACTCGACCATATACACAAAGTAGCTGCCAATGACCAATTCGATGTACGGCAGCCATCCGCTGCGCCGCCGGTACGCCGCCGATCGGATCTCCACCTTTTGCGAGCCCAGCGCATACTTGGCGGTACGCGCGAAACTGCTTTGAATCCCGAGCAGCGCCTCCAGCACGGCCTTGCTGTTACTCACGGTCAGCGCGACGCCCGCGGCCATTAGCATCGGTAGAAACGCAATCGCCTTCCACCAGGTTTTCGGATACAGCTCCCGTTGCGCATAGAGATAGAAGGCGGAAATAGACCAGAACGAAGCGATGATCAGCGGCAAATCAATCAGCACCATCTGAAATATGCCCATGTAGAATCGCACGATCATCACCGGCAAGAGAAGCAGCGACACAATGATCATGAGCGGATATGAGATGTTGGGCGTCAGGTGCATGAATGCCTCGACTTTGACGCGCAATGGCAGATCGGCTCTCAAGATCCGCGGTAAAAGCTTTTTGGCAACCTGCGTGAGTCCTTTTGCCCAACGCGCCTGCTGCACCTGAAATCCGTATGTCTCAACGGGCAACTCCGAAGGACAATCGAGCGCGGGCACATAAACGAAGCGCCATCCGTTCAATTGCGCCCGGTAACTCAAATCCGAATCCTCGGTCAGAGTCTCATGCTGCCAGCCGCCGGCATCGTCGATCATCTGGCGCCGCAAAATGCCGGCCGTGCCGTTGAAGTTGAAAAACAATCCCGATCCGCAGCGCGCTCCGTGCTCCAGCACGAAGTGCCCATCCAGCAGCATCGCCTCCACCTGCGTCAGGATACTGAACTCCTTATTCAAATAGCTCCACCGGGTCTGTACTACGCCAACCTCCGGATCCACGAAAAAGTGGACGGTCCGCATTAGAAAATCGCTCGGCGGAAGAAAGTCGGCGTCGAAGATGGCGATGAATTCGCCCGTGGCGGTGGCCAAGGCTTCCTGCAGCGCACCCGCTTTATATCCATGCCGGTTTGTTCGATGCCTGTATTCGATGGGGAACCCCGCGGCCCTGTACTCGTTGCACAGCCTCTCCGTGTAGGGATGTGTTTCGTCCGTCGAATCGTCCAGCACCTGGATTTGAAGGAGGTTCCGTGGATATTCGATCTTGGTTGTTTCCTCCAGCAGCCGCGCGACAACGAAGCGCTCGTTATAGAGAGGTAACTGGATGGTTATTCGGGGCAGCTCGCCAAATTTCCGCGGAGCCGTCTTCGGCAGATTCTTGCGGTATTTGATGTACCGCCGCACCGTCTCGTAGCGGTGCACTCCGTAAATGGAAAGAATTACCAGCGTCCCGAAGTACGGTATCAACAGCGCCCAGTCAAACGGCGATAAGCGGTAAATCCCTGAAAACGTACCATCAAACAACTGCGTGCTAAGCGTCGGTTGAGCAAAGAACAACGCCAACACGGGATTCGGCGGATTCATGGGCAGTCGTTCAGTTCAAGCCCTAAGGCTCTCATGTACTAGAACTTAGTGTACCGCCTTTCAAAATCTCACGCTAACGTAAGGCGATTCACGCTCTACAGCCAACTAAGAAGTACCTAACTGGGAACAAAGTAACCGATTTTCGACGTATCATCGGTTGGGTACAGGGAGTGCAATCTTGAGAGATCACGTACGAATTCTTGGCATCCTCAATATCGTTATGGGGTGCCTGGTTGCGGCGGTGGGCGTCGTCGTGCTCCTCGTAATGGGCGGCATTGCCGGATTCGTTACTGTGTCCGGGACGGCGGGCGATTCTCACGACGGCGCAATGGCGGCGCCCATCCTCGCCGCAATCGGGCTGGCAGTCGCAATTTTCTTTCTCGTCCTGGCGCTTCCATCGATTATCGGCGGTTGGGGCCTGCTCCACTACAAGCCGTGGGCCCGCATTCTGATGATTATTGTTTCCGCCTTTCACCTGTTGCATGTGCCTCTCGGAACTGCGCTCGGAGTTTACGGATTGTGGGTTTTATTGAGCGACGAAGGCGGCCGCGTTTTTGAGACGGGCCCGCCAAACTACCTTTCTCAAACGGCCACATATCCCGCCCCGCCGAACCCTCCGGCTACGTCTTACCCGCCGCAAGCGCCGCCTGGCGTGTAGAAGCTCGAGCTGCCGGGGCGCGTTTCAAGCAGCTCCCGGGCTCGCACAAAAATCTCGCGCAGCATTTCCGCAGTGAGACGTTTCGTCGAGGTATTTTGCTGACTCGGGTGATAGCAAGCTAACACCACGGGGCCGCCTTCATGCGTCTCAAAGCAGGCCCCGTGCGCAAATCGAAACTGGGCGCGCGATCGAATCAACCCATCCTCCTGCAGCACGGACAGATACGCATCGAGCGCCACACCGCCCAGCGCCACAAGGGCTCGCACCTTTGCCAGAAGCGCGAGTTCGCGGACGAGAAACGGTCTGCACGCCCTAATCTCCTCGCTCGTGGGCTTGTTGTCGGGAGGAACACAGCGCACCGGCGAACAGATGTAAGCATCGCGCAGGATCAAACTGTCGCTCCGGCAATTACTGTGAGGCTGATTGGCGAAACCGGTTTCCCAAAGCGCGCGGTAGAGAAATTCGCCGGAACGGTCTCCTGTGAACACGCGCCCCGTTCGGTTGGCGCCATGCGCGCCTGGCGCGAGCCCCACAATCAGCAATCGCGCTGCTGGATCGCCAAAACCGGGAACCGGTTTGCTCCAATACTTTTCTTCCTGATAGGCTCTCCTCCGCACACGTCCGATCTCCTCTCGATGGGCAACGAGCCGTGGGCAGCGAGAACACTGAATCACCTGATTATTCAGAACACGCAATGAATCCGAAGTCGAAACACCGGCCGCGCGCATAGAGGCTTCCGCAAGATAGCACATGTAAGGCCTTACAGACGAGCTGCTGAATCGACCGCGGGACTTGGCACGTCAACTTCCATTAGAGGCTGTTTATGGATCGTATCTTTCGGCTCGTACCGATCATTTTTGCGGTTGAGGTTGCGCTCAGCGCTCCAAAGATCCTCGCTCAGACCGAGAGCGCACCGCCAACCGATCTTTCCTGGATTCGAGATTTCGCGGTTCCGGCAACTCCCGAATCATTAGCAGCCAGCCAGGCAGGAGGAGAAAACAAACTTAATTGGGATCCCCGGTTTGAGGGCTTACTTAAGCTTTCTTTCCATCAACGTCAGAGCTTTTGGTTCGATCACGGCCGATTCACGCCTGTCGCTGCGCTCGCGCAAGAGTTCATCGGCGTCCCCGGAAGTGTATTAGTCGATGAGGGCCGCTACGTAACGGTGAATGGGTGCGTACCGCATGACTGCGGCGACCGTGGCATGGTCTGGATCGATACCGCGGTCGCGGTAAAGCCCGTATTGATGTTCGCTGCGACACAACCTGTCAGCAGCGGACCAGGGGACCGTGACAGTCAGATCCATCTTTGGCTCTTCTCTAGCGCGCACCTCAATTGGCAGAAGCTGCCCCCGCAATTCCGCTCCAGCCTCACACAGTGGTGGAATAGGACCACGAAAGTCTGGGCAAAGTGGGTGCCGGAGAGAATCATCCTTGTGACGCTGGTCCAGTCGTCAGGCGAAATGGTAGACTTGTCTCCCTCACTCTTCGCATTTACGCAGCCGGCTCCCGGAGCTGGAAAGTAGCTTCCAGCGTTCGGAGCAGCAGAGCGAGGCGTCGCTCCTGGTTCAACTCGGGCGCCGTCACGGCGACATCGTAAACGCTCGCTCGTACCCCATGCGGGAACTTCAACTCGGTTTTCGGGGATGCCGTATGCTTCGGAAAGCAATCGCTGGAGTCCAACTCCCCAGATTTCCCAGCTCTTCGCGGGCTTACCGCTCACGGCGCCAGGCGAGAACCCAGTCGCTCGCACGGGACCCGCGGGCCATACCGTAAGTCGATAGAGGGGCTCCGGCAGTTCTTACAGCTTCGCCGCGGGCATCGTGCCCCTTGAAAAGAGAATCGGCTTGCCCGCCCGTAAGTTTTCGAGGATCTCAGCGGTCAGGTCTGCGGGATCGCCGATCCCGCGACCCACGCCTGCCGTGTCAACGAGCACCGTGGTCGGCCGGCTCATAACGTTGTGCGTTTGAACGTCTGTTCGCACGCATCGATACCAATCCATCCGGACATCGAATATGCTTTCAGGAACATAGACCCGCCAGCACCAGGCGCGTCAGTAAACCTCGCATCTCGTCCTCCGACCACAAGACGGCTGCCTCTCATGAGATGTGCAGGAGATTTTGATCCGCCACCAGGGTGGCGGCTATAACCCGCTGATTAACTTCAGCTCGACGGCCTGGGCCAGCGACACACGCTGTCCATTCGCAGTCGGGTTTTTACGGAAGCTTTCAATCGACCTCGCGAGCGCCTGCAGCGACAGCCGCGACAGATCCGGCGGTGTGGGTGTCCGGAACATCGGTAAGATGTCGGCGAACAGTTCTACCAGCTTCGGGTCGCGCCATCCCTTGCTGACTTCGCTCCGGATAATCTGCAGTGCCTCGTCCGGGCTCAACGCCGTCTTGTAAGGGCGCGCGGTGGTCAGGGCATCGTAAATGTCGGCCAGTTGCAGAACGCGCGCGAGCACCGGAATGTCCTCGCCTCTCAGCCGGTCCGGGTAGCCGCTCCCATCCCATCTCTCGTGATGGTGGCGGATGATGGGTAGAACCGGCGCAAGCGATCGCATATTGCTGCAGATGCGCTCGCCGCGTTCCGCATGGCTTTTCATGATTTGCCATTCGTCCTGGGTAAGCGGGCCGGCTTTGAAAAGAATATGGTCGGGAATGGCCACTTTGCCCACGTCGTGCAGATATCCTCCCCGCTGGAGCGCCAGAATATCGTGCGGCGGAAGATCCAGCGCCACGCCCATGGCTGCCGCGATCAACGCCAGCCGTTGACAGTGCTGCGCCAGCGCGGGATCGCGCCCTTCCACTGACTGGGCCAGCGAGAACAGCACCGTTTCGGAATCGTCCAGTGAGTCGATCATGGCCTTGTGCCGCAAGCTGGCTTGCACGCGTGCCCGAAAAGCCTCCGCTCGCAGCGGTCTGACCAGAAACTCGTCCGCGCCCGCTTCAATAGCGCGAACTTCGTTTTCGACGTCGTCCGAAGTCGCCGTCACGAACACCGGCAGAAATTGCGTCGCCGTGGTCTTCTTCAACATTCGGCAAAAATCCGTGGCTCCCAGCTCCGGAACGGCTAAATCGATCAGCACGAGGTCGACCCGGTGCACCGAAACGGCTCCGATGGCCTCGGAAGTGGAACTCGCCTCAATCAGTTCGTGATCAAGGTCTCCGAGAGCGCTTCGCACGTTGCGCCGGTTGGCTTCCGATGCGTCCACAATCAAGATCTTGCCGCGTATGGCGAACGATTGCCGTTCACTCGCATCGCTGCGCAGTAAACTCCAGTTGTTGATCGGGACCACTTTTTCTGTGAAGTTCGTGTGCTCCATGGTTGTGCAGAGCGCGCTCTGACTTTCTATCGACTTGAGTGCCTGACACCTTTAAAGAATCTGAGGGAAACACGCCACCCCGAACCCGCTCGGGTACTAACGGGCTAGGTTTCTGCTGAGGGTTCCGGTCGCGCAAATCTGACTGCAACTTTGTTCCCTTAGAGCCGTCTATGCATTAACGTCTAAGTGAATGCTGCGTCAGAGGGCTGGGCATGTCCTTAGGGGTTCGTCTCTCAAATGTCGCGGATTCAAGCGCATAGAGCTTTGGAACTTTTGATCATCGAGGATAATCCGGGCGACGTCCGTCTGCTGGAGGAAGCCTTCCAAGAGTTGCACGCGAATGTCAATATCCGTGTCGCCAAGGATGGTGCCGAGGGCATTACGATGGTCCTCGATACCCCCGGTCCGCAAAGCGCGTGGCATCCGGACCTCATCCTCTTAGATCTGAATCTGCCCAAGGTAAGCGGTCACGAGGTCTTGGCGCGATTGAAAGCCGCGCCCGAGACGCGTCAAATACCGGTCATTATTCTGACATCCTCGCGCGCCGATTCCGACGTCAGACGGGCCTATGAATCATACGCCAACGCCTATCTCCGCAAGCCGTCTACTTTGGAAGGTCTGCTGTCCGCCGCGCAGGACGTCAAGAACTTCTGGATGGAAACCGCTACTCTTCCCAGCTAGACCCAAGCCCATGTAAGCCCGGGCCTCGGCCTTCCAAATTTGCTGCGGAAATCCATGCACAATATCGATCATCGTGTTCTAATTATTGTTTTGGAACCGCGCCGCGATCCGTCCATCCCCGACATCTAAGGAGTACCCCCGAGCTGAACACCAAAGTCGCCGTCGCTGCTCAAGTCCGCGAACCCGCCGATCGTTGGACCACAACCGATGCAGCGGAGCTATATGATGTCGCCAGTTGGGGAAAGGGCTATTTCTCCGTCGGCCAAAACGGTAATCTCCTCGTTCATCCGACCAAGGAGCCGAACCGCAGCATCGATCTCAAGCAGCTCGTCGACACTTTGGAATGGCGCGGCATCTCGCTCCCTATCCTGATCCGCTTCGCCGATATTCTGAAGCACCGCCTCGGTGAAATGCACCAGGCTTTCGATACCTCCATCCGGGAGCACGGCTATCAGGGCGGTTACTGCTGCGTTTATCCCATCAAGGTCAATCAACAGCGGCAAGTCGTCGAAGAGGTCTTCAACTTCGGCCGCGCTTACCGCTTCGGCCTGGAGGCAGGTTCGAAGCCCGAGCTGTTGGCCGTGCTCGCAATCGCCGATAACGACACTCCCATCATCTGCAACGGCTTCAAGGACGACGAATACATCGAAATGGTGATGCTCGCCAAGAAGATCGGCCGCCGCATCACTCCGGTTGTGGAGAAGTTCACCGAGCTCGAGCTGATCGCGAAACATGCCGAGCAAGTCGGCGTCAAACCGGCGATTGGATTGCGCGTAAAGCTTGCCAGCCGGGGCTCCGGGCGTTGGAAATCTTCAGGCGGGTACCGCTCGAAATTCGGCCTTACCGCCAGCGAGGCCCTCAAAGCCGTCGATTTTCTAAAGCAGCGCGGGATGGACGATACTCTGCAGCTTCTTCACTTCCATCTCGGCAGCCAGATCACAAACATTCGACAGATCAAGGCTGCTGTCATCGAAGCGGCGCGAATTTACGTGGACCTGAAAAAGTTGGGAACGGGCCTCACTTACCTGGATGTCGGGGGCGGCCTCGGCATCGATTACGACGGCTCGCAAACGGATTTTGAGTCCAGCGTCAACTACACGCTCGAGGAATACGCGCGCGATGTCGTCTATCACATTCAAAGCATCTGTGACGAGGCTGAGGTGCCGCACCCCACCATCATCACCGAAAGCGGGCGCGCCGTGGCCGCCTATCACAGCATCCTGGTGTTCAACGTACTCGGCGTGAGCGGTTTCGGAGAAGAAGATCTGCCCGCCACTCTTCGCGAAGATTCCGAACAACCGCTCATCGATCTTTTTGAAACGCACCGCTCCATAAACAAGAAAAATTTGCTCGAAACCTATCACGATGCGCAGCAGGCGCTCGATTCCGCCCTGAATCTCTTCAGCCTCGGTTATCTCACGCTCGAGCAGCGGAGCCTTGCCGAGAACTTCTACTGGGCGATCTGCCGCAAGGTTCTGAAATTCGCCGGCGAGCTGGAGTATTTTCCCGAAGAGCTCGAGGGCTTGGACGGCCTGCTATCCGATACGTACTTCTGCAACTTCTCGCTATTCCAGAGCATGCCCGATAGCTGGGCGGTGAAGCAGCTTTTCCCCATCATGCCTATTCACCGGCTGAACGAGCCTCCCACCCGGAAGGCTGTGCTGGGCGACATCTCGTGCGACTCGGATGGGAAGGTGGATCAGTTTATCGATCGCCGCGACGTGAAAAAGACTCTCGCCTTGCATCCGTTCAACAACGGCTCCTACATTCTCGGCGCTTTCCTCCTCGGCGCTTACCAGGAGATCCTGGGCGACCTTCACAACCTTTTCGGCGACACGAATGCCGTTCACGTGACTCTCGACGATCAGGGCGACGTGGTGCTCGAAACCGTGGTCCAGGGCGACACCGTTCGCGAGGTATTGAATTACGTTCAATACAACGCCCAAACGCTCATAGACGAATTCCGCAAAGACGTGGAGCTAGCCGTTCGCGAGCAACGCATCGGCTATGAGGAATCCGGCCGGCTCCTGAAATTCTACGAAGAAGGGCTGCAGGGCTACACCTATCTGGAGCAGTAAGTGTCGAGCGATGAGCCCGCGCTTTCTCAGCGAGGCGAAGAGGTAGGGTTGCACCGGCTGCGGGTCGTTCTGGTTGAAACCCGCAATCCCCTGAACATCGGCGCCGTTGCCCGGGCCATGAGCAATTTCGGCGTCGCGAACCTCCGGCTCGTAAAACCCTATGACGTGGCTTTCAGGGAAGCGCGCTCCGCCATCCGCTCGCATTACATTCTCGAAGGAGCCGAGGTTTTCGACCGGCTCGATGCGGCCATCGCCGATTGCAGCCTGATCGTCGGCACCACAGCCGTGGGTCACCGCGATCTCCATCTCCCTCTCCATCGGCTCGAGACAGCCGGCCCGATGCTCGCGAAACATCTGCAAAATTCTGCCGTGGCGCTTCTCTTCGGTTCTGAAAAGTTCGGGCTGTCGAACGACCACCTGAGCCATTGCCACTGGCTGACTCGCATCCCCACCCGCGAAGAGCATGGCTCCATGAATCTCGGCCAGGCGGTTGCCGTTTGTCTCTACGAACTGCGGCGCAGCGCGGCTGCTGCGGAGATTCGCTTCGCCTCCTCGCCCCCCGTCACAGCCGAAAACTGCGAGCGCATCACTGCGTTGCTCCTGGACCTGCTGGATCGCTCCGGCTACGTTAACGCACGAACCTCGAAATCGACGGAACTGAAAGTGAGGCGGCTTGTCCGGCGCGCGGGTGTGCCGGCCTCCGACACCGAAACCTGGCTTGGAATGTTGCGCCAGATCCTCTGGAAACTGAAGCGAAGCGGCCCGGCGTAGATGCTATTCTGATTCCCGGTGACGAAGGTACAGACCACCTTTAAGCTCTCTCGCACCCTCAATGATCGGGAATTGAAACAGATCTCGCGCATTCACGCCGTGTATGGAATGCTCGCCGTCCGTCTGCAGCCTTCGGGCGAAGAGCTATTCGTCGAGTATGATTCGTCCCGCTTGTCCCCGCAGGACGTACAGGGTGTCCTCGACCGGCACGGACTTCCGTTAGCATAGTCTTGCATGACTTCCCGCGCACCCATTTGCGTTGCGGTGCTTTGCGTCACCGCTTGTTTCTTGTTGGCCGTCGAAAATGGCGAATGGTCCGTGTACGGCCACGATCCCGGCGGCCAGCGTTTCTCCCCGCTCACGGCCATCAATCGATCGAACGTCAGCGGGCTAAAAGTCGCCTGGACTTTTCGCACTGGAGACGCATACCAGCCCAAGAACAGCAAACCGACGGCCTTCGAAGCCACGCCGCTCTACGTCGATGACACGCTCTATCTCGGCACACCTCTCGGCCGCGTGATTGCGCTCGACCCCGTAACCGGAAAAGAGCGTTGGTCGTATGACCCGCACGTTGATAAGGACGCCGGCTACGGCGACTACGCCAATCGCGGTGTCTCCACCTGGAAATCTGTGGCCGGACCGCGCCGCATCTTCATCGCCACCATCGATGCTCATTTGATTGCGCTCGATGCATCCACCGGCAAGCCGTGTGTCGACTTCGGAGACAACGGAATCGTCGATCTCCGCCATGGATTGCGCACGGCGCCTCACAGATATTCCGATTACGAGGAGACTTCCCCGCCCGCGATCATTGGAAACACGCTGGTCGTCGGCTCGGGCATCGCCGATAACAACTTCACGAACGAAACCAGCGGTGAAGTGCGCGCGTTCGACGTAATAACCGGAAAACTGAAATGGAGCTGGGACCCAATACCTCAAGACCCGCACGCCCTCGGAGCCGGCACCTGGAAGAACGGAAGCGCCTCTCGTACCGGCGCGGCCAACGCCTGGTCCATGATCTCGGCCGATCCTGCTCGCGGGCTTGTCTTCGTTCCCACCGGCAGCGCCAGCCCCGATTATTACGGCGGAGAGCGCCTCGGCGATAATCTGTTTGCCAATTCGGTCGTGGCGCTACGGGCCGACACCGGTCAAATGGTCTGGCATTTTCAAACCGTGCATCACGATCTGTGGGATTACGACGTCGCCACCTCGCCGCTGCTGTTCGACATGCACCGCGACGGCAAGATCATACCCGCCATTGCCATCGGCTCGAAAACCGCGAATCTGTTCATTCTCAATCGTGAAACGGGCAAGCCTGTCTTCGGCGTGGAAGAACGCCCCGTGCCGAAGAGCGATGTTCCGGGCGAAGTCGCCGCTCCGACGCAACCGTTCCCGGTGAAGCCCGCGCCGGTAGCGCCTCAGCAGATGTCTGCGGCCGATGCCTGGGGCGTCGACGATGCCGACCGCGACTGGTGTCGCGCCGAGATCGGCAAGCTGCGCACCGGCAGTATCTTCACGCCGCCCTCACTCGCCGGCACTCTAGTAATGCCCGGCAACGTGGGCGGGATGAATTGGGGCGGTATGGCGTACGATCCCGAGCACGATCTGTTGATTCTTCCGGCGAATCATATCGCCGCGGAGGTCAGGCTCATTCCGCGCGCCGATTTCGACGGCCTCGAAAGCTCGCGCGGCCGCAAGATCGACGGCGATTGGGAATTCGCAAGGCAGCGCGGCACTCCTTATGGCATGATGCGCCGCTTCTTGCTCAGTCCGAAACACGTTCCCTGCACGCCACCGCCATGGGGAACTCTCCTCGCCATTACCGCTAGCACAGGCGAGAAGAAATGGGAAGTCCCACTCGGGTACTTTCCGAACATGCAGGGCGGCCCGAATCTGCCCTCCAAATGGGGATCTGTTTCGCTCGGCGGTCCCATCGCCACGGCGGGAGGATTGATCTTCGCCGCAGGCACGCTCGATCCATCAATCCACGCCTTCGACGTCGAAACCGGTCAACAACTTTGGAAAGGCGACCTGCCGACCAGCGCTCGCTCCACTCCCATGACCTATCTCGGCCCCGATCACAAACAGTATGTGATTGTTTGTGCGGGCGGCCATGGCATTCCCGGCGCTGCGCCGCTGGGCGACTACGTGGTCGCGTTCACTTTGTGAATCGCTTCACCATCGGAGTACATCCGGTTCGCGAGGCTCTGCGGGCCCAGCGCCCCCTCGATAAAGTCTTGATCGCAAAAGGGGCCGCTGGATCTCGCATCCAGGAGATCGTCGATCTTTGCAGGGCGCGCTCCATACCCGTCCGGTTTGAGTCTCGCGAAGCGCTCGATCGGGCCGTTAGGACTTCCAATCACCAGGGCGTCATCGCCTTCGGCAGCGCGCGAGGTTACGTCGAGTTGGCCGATGTCATCGAAAATGCAACGCTCCTGATCGTGCTCGATGGCGTTGAAGACCCGCACAACCTGGGAGCCATCGTGCGCACCGCGCAAGCCGCCGGTGCGCGCGCCATCGTTGTTGCCGAGCGCAGGGCCGCGCCTCTGACCGAAACCGTGGATAAAGCGGCCGCCGGCGCACTCGAATACATTCCCGTGGCTCGCGTGACAAACATCGCCCAAACCCTCGAGCGCCTTAAGGAAAACGGTTTCTGGATCTATGGTCTCGATGAGCGCGGCACGGAACTCTATAACGAAGCCGCTTACACTGCCCCCACCGCCATCGTTCTCGGCGGCGAGGGCCAGGGTTTACATCAGAACGTCCGCAAGCACTGCGACATATTGGTCCGCATACCCATGGCCGGGCCCATCTCTTCCTTGAATGTCTCCGTCGCCGCCGGTATCGTGCTTTTCGAATGGCGGCGCCGAAACCCCAAGCCGCCGGCAAAAGCGGAGTCGGGACGAGACTAGAATAAGGCCATGCGAGAGAACGTCATCACTGCCCCGCCGGAAGTGCAAAACGAGATCAACCGGGCGCTTGCGACTTTGAAGAAGGGCGGCTACCAGGTCACGACACAGGAAAATCCTTCTGGAGATCTGGCGCTTGACTTTAAATTCGGAGCTACCGAGCAGACCTTGAAGTTCACCCGGGACGAATGGCAAAAACCGGGCACGGTGGAGAAGCGCATCATCGACAAGCTAGAGATCTGAGGAGTCGGCCGCCGTCATCGCCAGCACCAGCGACTCCATAATGATCCGGTCGTCCTTGTAGCCCTCGCGGAATTTCTTATCGGTCTCGTAAATCCAGGCAATACTGGACGCGAGATGTTGATGGGTGAAGGTCCCCGCTGTGGCCATCACCTGCTCCGCACGCTCGCGCCAGATCCGCACGCCTATTTTGTTGAAAAAATTCTGGGCCTGTTGAACGGAACCGATGCGCGCCTCTTTCGCCGCGAGCGCCATCCGGAATTGCGTGCCCAGAAAGGTGAGAGCGAGCGGCAGATATTCGCCTTCGCGAACCAGAATGTCCAGGGAAGTCAGCGCAGCCGCCCGATCGCGCCGGCCGAGCGCATTCACAAGGGCGAAAATCGTGCTTTGAGCCGCGTTCGGCACCAGCGCCCGTACATCCTCCATCTCGACTTTTCGTTCTTCGCCGACAAACAGCGCCAGCTTCTCAATCTCCGACGCTAAGCGGTTCGCGTCGCCGCCGCAAGCCTCCAGCAGCGTAGCCAATTCCGCGCCGCCCAGTTTCAGCCGACATCGCTTCGCCAGCTCTTGCGCTAAAAAGCGGATCGCCTCCGGCGTATACGGCCGGAATTCCACCACATTCGGGATGGCGGAGAAGAATTTTTGGACACGCTCGAGCTTGGGCCGGTCCTCGCCCGTGAAATCGTAGCGGCTGCATTCAAACACCAGCACTGCGCCCGGTGTCGTCGCGTTCAAATAGCTCGCGAGTGGGGATACGGGCGTCGTTTCTGATGGCTCGCCTTCTTCCCCGCCCGCCGGGATGCGCCGCGGCAGCGCCAGTTCCGCGCTCGAAACCCAAATCACGCGATCATGGGAGAACAACGCGAGCGACCGCGCATCGTCGAGAACTTCCGAGAGGCTCGTGTTCTCGAGATCCAATTGCGTCAGGCCGCCAGCCCTTCCCTCCCCTGGAAGCACTCTGTCGAGCAACGCCTCTTTGCACAACCGCCGCTGATATCCCTCTTGTCCCAGGAACAAGTAGGCCGAAGCGGGCGGCTGCTTGGCGATGCGAGCCTGAAATTGTTCCGGTGTCATCGGCAGTCGATCCCCGGCGCGGCGCTAGAAATTTTCCACGATCGAGCTGACCACGTCACGGGCCACATCGCGGCTCAGCCTGTCCAGAGCCGGCCCGCTTTCGTCGAAGTATTGATGCGGGTACACGGAAACCTCGTAGTCTTCCCGAAACCCGGCGTTCGTTCGCGTATAAAGAACCCGGCCCGTCGAGCGCTCAACCAGGCTCAAAGTCAAACCCACTCCCACGGCGATTGTTGTCGCCTTTCCCGATTTAGGATCGAACACAGAAGGCCCTGCGGAGACGGAGTTAATGGTCCCGTTCAGGACGGCGTCAGCTTCATTTGGATTGTTCACGATGCGGAAACGAGTCCTGGCGATGAACTCCCGCCCAATCTGCTGCGGAAGCATGTCCACCAGTTTGTAATGCGTGGTGGCGTTCGCAAAGGGAGGAATCGCGATCGTCTGAATGCCTTTGGGAACCAGATCGGCCTTCCCGCCGACGTGATACCCGCAAGAAGCGAGCAGCAACACTCCAGCCGTGCTTATTGCCAGGTTGAGCGTTCGTCTCGTCAATGCTGTACCGCTCCGATCGCGCCCACAATATCGGCCGCCGCATCGGCCGTCAAGCGCAAATTGTCTCCCACCACCCACAGCCAGGCGGCGCGCGGATTATTGTGGTCGATTCGAATATCGCCGGCAATAAGGCCGCTCTGCCCCGCCGCTCCCACCGTGTTCGGAGCCTCGTCCTGCTGTCCTCGAACTTCTATTTGCGCCGATGCCAGCGCCTCCCCTAGCTCTATCGCGCCGATATCGGCGTCGAACTCCACCCACACCGAAAGAGTGTATCCGTGAAAAACGGGCGCTTGCAGCAGGCGCAGAGACGGCATGGGAATGGGCCGCCCATTGGCGCGCCGGCCGAGAATGGTGGCGAGGTGACGTTCGATCCGCTGCTCCACCGCCACAAGCTTACCGGGCGCTTCTTCTCCGTACTGCGCGAGCAAGTTAAAGCCGAGTTGCGCGTCGAACACGCTCTTCTCCGGCGTCTTAAAGGACAACAGGCTGGTCGTCTGCTGATGCAGTTCCGAAACCCCGCGCTTGCCGCGTTCACTCGCCGGCTCGAAGACATGTACGACAGCCTGGCGAACCGGCTTGTAGCGGGCCAGCCGCGCCAGCACGAGACCTGTCGCGCTCGCGGCCGGATGGGCGATAACCAGGAGCCAGCTCCCGTGAACATCCGGCTCTCCCAACAGCGGCGCGACGATCCGCGCCTCGGCCTGATTTTCCAGGTGCCCCGTGCAGTCGATCAATAGCGGATGGCCTCCCGCGCGTTTAGCGACGTTGTATGCCTTCAGCGCGCCTTCCTCCGAGCCGGCCACCAGAATGGCGCGATCCTCGCGTACGGATTCCGCCCTGAGCGGCTCGACGTAGACCGCCTCGCCCTCCTGATCCTCGAAATTACCTTCGCCGCTTGCGGCATAGGCCGTAATCGCGGCGTTCGTTCCGCGGCTTTCCAGAACTTCCTGGAGCTCCCGCCCGAGCAGCGTCTCGCCGCCTAGCAGCGCGAGTCTGAGCGACTTTGAATGCGAATGAACTTTAGCCAACTTGATGCTCCGGCAAGTGCGCGGGCGGGCGGGAGCGCTTGCGTCGCCGAATCAAACCGCCCACTCGAATCAGGATGCCGCTGGAAACGTACGCGCAGGCAGCGGCCAGCAGCACCGGTTGAGACCACTCCCACAGCAGAAAAACGGCCCCTCCTACAACCAGTACAATCAGCGGCGTCCGCGGCCTGGACACACTGATCTGCTTAAAACTCGGATAGCGCCAGGTGCTCACCATCAGCAGCGATACTACGGTGACGATCGCCAGCCACGCTATCGAAAAAGCAAACGACTGAACCGGCCCGGGATCGATGAAGACAACCGCCGCAATGAACCCCGCTCCCGCCGGGATGGGCATGCCGACGAAATACTTGCGGTCGGGGCGTCCCGGATTCTTGGGCATCGGATTGGTTTGCACGTTGAATCGAGCCAGCCGCACCGCACCGCAGAGCAGATAGAAGAACGCCACCAGGTATCCGGCGCGTTTCAGATGATTGGTAAGCTCCCCTCCATCGGGGCTCACGACGAAAAGCACGCCCCAGACAAAAGCCAGCACCGCCGGAGCGATGCCAAAAGTGATGACATCCGCCAGCGAATCGAGCTCGCGGCCAAAATCGCTGGTTGTGTTTGTCATCCGCGCAATGCGGCCGTCCAGCCCATCGAAAAAAACCGCGAAGCCCAGCGCCTTGGCGGCGAGCGCGAAATGGGCATTCGGCCCGTAGTCGCCGCCGCGCGCCTGTAGCGCGCCTTCAAACGCCTGCACGATGGCGATGAACCCCAAAAAAATGTTGCCGCTGGTGAAAAGCGTCGGAACCGCATACGCGGCTCGCCGCGGCCTCTTTCCCTGGCGCGGTCCGAGAATTTGCTCCCGGAACGTCAGACCGCCCTCCGGCCCGCAACACGGTTGGCGAGAATCGTAGTGCCCGCCGCCACCCTGTCCCCCAACTTCACTGCGGGAACCCATTCGGGTCCGAACAGCACATCGACGCGCGATCCAAATTTTATGTAGCCGATCCGCTCCGCCGGCGCGACCGAGTCGCCCGCGTGCTTGAAGCAGACGATACGGCGCGCGATCAATCCCGCGATCTGGCGGCAGAGAACGCGCGTCCCATTGCCTTCCACAATCAAGGTGTTCTGCTCATTTTCCGCGGAGGCAGCCTCGTGGCTGGCCACCAGAAACTTGCCCTTCCGATACGAAACCGCCGTGACTGTCCCGGGAATCGGCGTCCGGTTCACGTGAACATCGAAAATGTTCAGGAAGATACTCACTCGTGTCTCGGCCGGAGTGAGCTGCCGGACCGAGACCACTTTGCCATCGGCCGGCGCGACCATTACGTCTCCGGTGGGAGGAACCCGGTCCGGATCCCGAAAGAAGTACAGACAAAAAGCCGCCAAAATGTATAGAGGAACACCCCCCCAGGGATGCCAAAAATATGACAGGCCGAGTCCCACCAGGGTGAGGCCACAGGCGTAGTAAATGCCGTCGCGAACGATTCGCAAGTACTATTTTCTCATGCAAAGCGGGGAGCCGCTTCAGTCTTCTTCCTGCCGGAAAACGGGCTCCTTACCGGCGAGCACCAGGCGCTCGTCAAGAGCGGTTTTGACCAACTCTTCCTCCATTTCCGAGAGGCCGTTGGCCTCCTTCTCAATTCGCGCCAGCATTCCTTTCACGCGGCCTGGAGACGCTTCGCCCGGCATAGCGAGCGCATAAGCGAACAGCGCATCGGAGCGCAGCTCTTCATCTGAAAACAGGGCCCGCACGCGGGCCAGTTCACTGCGCAGCGCGTAATAGCCCACGCCCCAGAGAGCCCCGCGCCGAACCTCCAGATCGGGGTCGTCCAGATGCTTCGCGAAATAGTCGCGAAAGCTCGGATGCATGGAGCGCCACATCGCCTCCAGGGCCTTGGCGCGCCCGCCGGGAGACTGATAAAAGTCCGCGATCGCTTTGCGAACTTCGTTGCGATCCGCTTCCGGCGCGAGCCCAACCAGCAGACCGCCGCGCTCTTCCACCGAAAGCGCCGGGTTGCGCATAGCGGCGAGCATCGCTTCGACTACCTCGGTTTCTTCGGTGGCATTCATCAGCGCCTCCCAGGCGCGGGCCCGGACAGAGGGCTCGGCATCGCGGCGCGCGACGGCCAGGAGCTTGTTGCACTGCTGATCGTTCAGCTCACGATTGAAGAACGAGCCGGCGGCCGCGGCGCGCAAGGCCGCGACCGGGTGCTCCAACAATTCCGCGCGCTCATCTTCGCCGAGCAGCTCTATCGGGAGATCCGCCTTTTCCGGATAGAGCGCCCAAATGTCAAAATTTTCGCCGGCCTCCTGACCACCTTCGATCGCATCCGCGGGCGAGCCCAACTCCTCGAGAGCTTTAGCGATCTCTTTCTTCAATTCGCTATCGGAGCCGGCCAGCTCCTTTGCGGCCAATTCCAAGGCTGGCCTGGCTGCCGGATCGTTATAAATGCCCAACAGGAAGACGGCGTCCGAAAGATCGTATTCCAGGCGATCGATGAGGATCTTCAGGATACGCTCGTCGCGAATTCCCAGATTGACGAGAACGAAGGCGACTTCGCTGCTCTCGGATTCGGCCAGCTCCTGGTAGAGCGCGAGGAGCGGATCGAGAGCAGCGCGTCCGAGAGCGACCAGCGCCTCCATCGCTTCGTCCGGAATATCCGAAGGATCCTCTTTGATGTACTTAATGAGGAAGGGAATGGCTTCGGGCGCTCCCCAGTGCCGGAAGAGCGCTATCAGGTCCGGAGCGAGATCCACCGCATCGTACTCCCGATCGCGAGCGGCAAATGCAACCACAGCCGGCAAGGCTTCCTCCCGCCGGTCCAGCAAGGCGTGCAGAAAGCGATGATCCAATCCGAGGCGGCCGCGGGCAGCCGCGTCCAGCACCTCGGCGGGTTTAGCTTCGACGAGCTTGTTTGGATCGAGGAACAAGTAACGGCTTATTGTTCAGGTTCGACGACGATCTTGATCGGGGTAGAGACATCGCGATGCAATCGCAATGTGACCTGGTGCTCTCCGAGGGTGCGAATCGGCTCATCGAGCTGAACCTTGCGGCGCTCGATGTGAAATTTTTGGACTTCGAGAGCGTCGGCAATATCCTTCGCCGTCACCGAACCGAAAAGCTGATTGTTCTCGCCGACCTTCTGGTGGAAAGTCAGCGTGATGTTCGTCAACAGCTTGCCGAGATCTTGCGCCTCGCTCGCCGCCTTGGCCTCGCGGCGGAGGTAAGCCTCGCGTTCCTGCTCGACGATCTTTTTATTGGCGCCGGTGGCGGCGACGGCGAGACGTTTCGGCAGCAGGAAATTGCGCGCGTATCCGTCGGCCACCTTGACCACGCTTCCGCGCGAGCCGACTTTCTCAATATCTTCCCTGAGTATGACTTCCATGTTTCCGGCCTCCTCTACATGCGCGAAGCAAACGGCACAAGCGCGATGTTGCGCGCCTGCTTAATGGCTTCGCTCAAACGCTTCTGATGGGGCGTACAGACGCCAGAGATGCGGCGCGGAGTAATTTTGCCGCGCTCGGAGATGAAACTAGAGAGCAACCGGGTGTCTTTGTAGTTGATGTCGTCGACCTTGTCGACGCAGAACCGGCACACCTTTTTGCGCCGGAAATACTGTTTTTTGCCTGTCGCGATGGCCTTATCACCACCGGTAGGCCGCTGAGACGCCGCGATCGGGCGGCCGCTTCTTTGTTCTGCCATGTTCGTTATCCTCTATTCTGGCGTTTCCGCGTGAGCCGGAGGCTGGGGGGTTCCGGGAGCGCCAGGAATGGGCGCCGCCGGTTCAGCCGGCAACAAAGGCGAAGCAACGGCGGTGGAGGGCGGAGGCGCGGCGGGCTTCCGGGCGGCTCGCTTCTCCCTGGCCTTCTTGCGTTTCTCGATGCGCTTCAGCTTCTCGTCGATGCGAACGGTGAGGTGTTTCAGAACCACGTCGGCAACCCGCAGACGCCGCTCCACCTCTTTAACGGTTTCGGGCTGCGCTGAAAACTGAAGCAGAATATACTGTCCCTCGTTGTACTTGGAGACGCGGTAGGCGAGCTTGCGGACTCCCCACTTATCTGTCTTGTCAAGCGTGCCGCCTTGGTGGGCGACCACATTCTTTAACTGTTCGAGCAGCGGATCCACTTCTTCATCGGTGGCATCCGGTCGGACGATGAACAACTCTTCGTAAACTCTCATTGTTCCTCTTCTTGTATGCCTGAGGCGCGGCGATTGAATTTCGCCATGGCCTTAACGGCGCCTTCGGCAACGATGGATTCAACCGCGTCGGCGGTATACGACACGACTTCCTCCACCTGTTCCTTCATTTCCCGCTCCATGGGAGCGAGAACATAATCGGCCGCGTCCCTTACCGGGTGATCCGGGCGTATACCCACCCGAACCCGCGTGAAGAGATCGGTCTTCAGAGCGGCGATAATCGACTTGACACCATTGTGTCCAGCCGCCGAACCGTTTTTCCTAATCCGCAGAGCGGTCCAGGGAAGATCCAGTTCATCATGAACCACGATCAGATCGTGATTCGTCAGGTTGCGGTAATCGAGCACCTGGCTGACTGCCGCGCCTGAAAGGTTCATAAACGTCTGCGGTTTCACGAGCAGAACATCTTTATTGCGAATCCTGCCCGCGCCGGTGAGGGTGTGCCACTCCATTTTGGACACGTGGATGGCATGACGTCTTGCCAATTCATCCACGACCCAGAAGCCGAGATTGTGCGGTGTCGCTTCATAGCGGATGCCAGGATTGCCGAGCCCGGCGATGATGAAGAGGCGAGACTCCGCTCCCTCTGATCGGGGCTCAGTAAGCACCTCCACTCCCTGACGGTCGTGGTTCCGCTATTTTTTCTTGGGAGATTCAGCAGCCCCCTCTTCTTCCTTCTTGCCCTTCTTGATGACCTCAGGCTCAGCAACCGGAGCAGCTTCGGCGACGGCAGCTTCGGCGGCCGGCGCCTCTTCGACGCGCAAGGCGACGACGTGCGAAATAACCGCATCGGCCGGACTCAGGAGCTTCATGGAGCCGGTCATCTCGATCTCAGAGGCGCGAATGCTCTGGCCGATCATGAGCTCGGCGACATTCACCACAAATTGCTCGGGGATCTCGTCAGGGAGACACTCGACTTCAATTTCGCGGGTGACAATCTCATGGATGCCGCCCTGGAGCTTAACGCCTTTCGGATCTCCGTGCGTAATGACGGGAATCTTCACCTGAAGGCGGTGGGCGAGATCGATGCGCTTCAAATCGACATGCAGGAGCGAGTCCTTGATTGGATCGTACTGCCAATCGACAATCATGACGGGTGTATCTCCGCCGCCGGCAACGCTCAGGTTGAAGATCGTATTGTGGCCCGTTTTACTATTCAGAATTCGGGTGAGCTCCTTGGGGCTGACGGCCACAGGCGTGGGGCCATCGGACCCGCCGTACAACACGGCGGGCATGGAGCCTTTGGCGCGCAGGCGGCGCGCTTCATTCTTGCCGCGGGAATCGCGGGATTCCGCCGCGACCGTAATATCCTTCCTCATTTATTAATCACCATTCAAATCTCAGATAAACAACGTGCTGATAGAACCGCCTTCGTGGATCGACTGAATGGCGCGCGCCAGCAATGGCGCGACGGAAAGAACCCGGATTTTCGAGCACTTTGCCGCCTCTTCCGGGAGGGGGATCGAATTCGTCACCACCAGTTCCTGAACGGGAGAGCCGCTGATGCGCTCGACCGCCGGTCCGGACAAAACGGCGTGCGTCGCGCAAGCGGTCACGCTCTTAGCGCCTTGCTCCATAAGCGCCCCGGCGCCCTGCACCAATGTTCCCGCCGTATCCACCAAATCATCCACTATCAAACAATGCTTGCCACGCACATCGCCGACGATATTCATCACTTCGGCAACGTTCACATCCGTTCTGCGCTTGTCGATAATCGCGAGCGGCGCATTCAGCCGTTTAGCGAACGAACGAGCGCGTTCCACGCCTCCGGCATCCGGCGAAACCACGGCCCAGTCATTGCGTCCGAGGCGACCGTTGAAGTACTCGACCATGACCGGCGCGGCGAACAGGTGATCGACGGGAATATCGAAGAAACCCTGAATCTGAGCGGCGTGCAGATCGAGCGCCAAAACGCGGCTCGCCCCCGCTCTTTCCAGCAGGCTGGCTACAAGCTTCGCGGATATCGGCATGCGCGGCTTGTCCTTGCGGTCCTGCCGCGCATATCCATAATAGGGTAACACTGCCGTGATGCGCTCGGCGCTAGCGCGCATAAACGCATCAATCATCAGAAGTAATTCCATCAGATGATGGTCGACCGGGGAGCAGGTGGGCTGAACGAGAAAGACGTCGGCGCCGCGCACGTTCTCCTGGATCTGGAGATGGGTTTCGCCATCCGCAAAGCGCTTGATGAGGCTGGCCCCGAGAGGACAACCGAGGCAATCGCAGATCTCGCGGGTCAGGCTGGGATTGGCGGTGCCGCTGAAGACTTTGAAATCCGTGAAGAGGGCGCGAGCCGGTTTGGGAGCAGCCATCAGTCAGATCTCCTTAGGACGGCCTGGGAGTGTGCGCCACAAGGCGGCTTTGTACTGGCGACGGGTGACGAAGCAAGCCGGAAAGGCGGTTCCAGGCGGAAACTGTGACACTGCGGTTTTCACCTCCGCGGACGTCTGAAAGATGCCGAACAAAGCAGAGCCGCTGCCGGTCATAAGGGCCGGCCGGGCTCCGAGACGCCGCAATTTGCGCGCCACAGCGGCAAGTTCTTTGTGAATCCCAAATACCGATTCTTCAAAATCGTTTTTTACCGGAAGTCGATCCAGACTCGATGCGTTCAAGTCCCAGGCAACGGTCTGAAACTCTCCCAGGATAGGAGAGCCGGCGGGCGAAGTCAACGGCCCGGAGGTCTTGTGGCGAAGGGCGCGATAGGCTTCCCGGGTTGAGACATGGATGCCGGTGGCGACCACGAGCGCGGGGCGCGCGGGCTGATCGGGCAGAGGATAGAGCTCGGTTCCGCGCCCCACGGCGAGCGCGGTGCCGCCGTGCAAAAAGAAAGGCACGTCGCTTCCGAGCGATTCTGCCAAACGAATCAGCTCCGGCGTAGGAAGCAGCTTGCGGGCCAGGACCGGGAGCGCCATGAGGACGACGGCCGCATTACTCGACCCGCCGCCGAGTCCGGCACCGAGGGGAATCCGTTTCTTTAGTACCAAACGAACCCAGGCGTTGAGTTTGAGGCGGTCCAACACCAATTTTGCCGAACGAACCACCAGATTGTCGGCAATGGGAACGGAGCAATCGAGGTCGATCCGGGTACGTTTCGCCAAATTGAACTCGATGGTCAGCATGTCTTTGAGGCTAATGGTCTGAAAAATAGTGCGCAGTTCGTGATAGCCGTCGGGCCTTTGGTGCAGGACGCGCAGATCGAGATTCAACTTGGCAAAAGAAGGGACGGTGGCAAGCACGGTTAACGTCCGCTTGCTTATGCGCGCCGTTCAGTACTGCAGAAGGGCGAAGACATCGCGATTAGCCAGCTTGCTGCGACCGTTCAAAAAACAAAGCTCGATGACGAAGCCGAGCCCGGCCACTTTGCCCTCGAGCAATTCGACGAGGCGGGCCACGGCGGAAGCGGTTCCCCCAGTGGCGAGGACGTCATCGATGATCAGCACACTCTGGCCAGGCTCGATGGCATCGGCGTGAATTTCGAGCTGGTCGGTGCCGTATTCAAGGTCGTATTCGACGCTTTTGACGAGAGACGGCAATTTTTTCGGCTTGCGGACGGGAACAAATCCGGCGTTTAGGGCGTGGGCCATGGCGGGGGCAAAGAAATAGCCACGGGCCTCGATACCGACGACCACGTCCACTTTCGCGTTTTCATAGTGCTTTTGCAGCGCATCGATCGTTTCGTGAAAGCCGCGCTTATCCTTGAGCAGCGTAGTGATGTCGTAGAAGGTGATGCCAGGCTTCGGAAAATCGGGGACTTCCCGGATGAGTTGCTTTAGACGATTGGCGACGGGAGCGGGCGTTTGAGCGGACACCCCGGTGATTGTAGCAAGCTGTTAGAGGACGACGAGCGTGTGCCGGGGGCTGAGGTGACCGGAGCCGGCGGCCTTTTCGCGTTCGACGAGACGAAGCCAATCCTCATACTTCATGCGCTGGATGCCGGCCACCGGGGTGAAGCGGTGGAAACCCGCCGGATCGGCCCAAGCATACTCTTCCGGGATTCCTCGGAGGAATTCGATCCAGCGCTTCACGTATAGAGGCGGTTCCGGCAGCGCGGCGACTTTTTCGGCGAGTTCTTCGCTGGAAGGATAGCAGGAGGTTTGCGTTTTTCCATCGATGATTTCGACTTCTACATATTGACGGACTTTCAATTCCGCGAGGGCTTTTTCCTCCCGCTTAGTAAGAGATTTTAGTTCGATGGCGGCCATTTTAGCGCAGGATTTCACGCGGGCTTCCGAATCGCGGAGGATGCGATAGTAGTGAGCTTCGAGCTCCTTGTAGTTGCGAAGGAAAGAGCGCTCGGCGGTGGTCTTGTAGCGGGAGAATTTTTCAAACGAGGCGTGGTGAGCGTCGTTCCAGTCGGAAGGGTGCCCGGGAACACTCCAGGCGATTTGCTCGAGCATCTTTTCGGCGCGGCGGAGGAACCACTGAGCGCGAGCCGTCTCTTCGACAAGCAGCGTAGCGGCCGTGGTGGCGGGCGCAACGGGAGGATGGAAGCTATTGATTCGAGGAGAAATGAAAAATGCGGGCGAGTTGTGAAGCCCCGACTAAGATTAGTTGGGCTGTGGGAGGCGAGCAAAATCTATCGAGCTTTCGCTCTGCTCAGTGCGGTTGAGCTTCCCTGACGGTAATCTCCCGGGCCTGCCTCGCACATTCTGATGACAAGCGCACGGGCGTATCTACCAGCGGTATTGTATCGATTGTTGGTGACGGCGATTTTGGACCAGTCACGTAGACGATAAAAGATGTTTCGCGCTCGCCTGCATGTCCAGCTCCCAACCTGCAAAAGCTGGAGCAGGTGAACGCTGCAGCGAATGTCGAAGAGAAGGCTCTATTTCGCAGGCAAGGGCTCACTCAGCTCACGGAGAGCACTCTCGTAATACGCTCCGCCAGCGGCGCCCGACGCTTTATGCCGCTGGATGAAATCGATCAGCCGCCGCCTGAGGTTCTCCGCTCCCACGAACGATCGATCTGTCCAGAAGCGCCGGGAGGCATCGAAATATCCTGCCCTGGCGAGGAAGGCAACGCCAAAGAACTCGGCTTCTTCCAAGGAGTCTTCGCCACTGGTGCCCGCGCGGAATGAGCCGTCGGGCAAAACGGAGTTCTTCAAACACCATTGCAGCATTTTCCCGATTTCGATTGACGCGGCTCGTCGCTGCATCTCATTCATGTGCGGCCATGCATATTGAAAGAGAACCACCACGTCCATATTGTTATGGGTGGAATAGCTCCCGTCCTCGCGCCAGCCGATCGGGTATTCCTGATCCTTCAGTTCGAGCAGAGTGTTGCCGACTTTGTCGAGATCAGGAACTTCGCCTTTCAGATATCTGACGATATGAAATGTCATGCTCATGTCGTCCACAAAGTCGATTCGCCCCTCCCGCTGGTAGCGCTCTCCCCACCAGCCTGTATCCGGATTACGCAGATGCTTCAGAACATCGAGTAACGTGGCCTTCAGTTCCGGATGCCACCGGTAGGCGCGGGGCTGACCGCGGAGGATCAGACGCATAAGGGTGGAGAGCGCTTCATTCATTTCGCGACGATGATTCACCCCGGTGTGGGCGACATCGGAGACCGAAATCGACTTGACGTACTGGGCGAGTTTCTGAGGGGAATTCACACGATCGAGCAGCGGGATATGGTTGCCACCCTGATCGCGGGAAAAGTGACCGTCATAAGACGCGTCGAGCCGAAAGAACCATGCGTCATAACATCGACCCCAGCTTCCATCGGCATCCTGTTCTCGCGCTCTCGCTTCCAGCTCGGGATGCGCTAAGCTCGCGCGTAGATCGTCTAAACGGGCGTCGATGCGTTCCGTGTCCGCAGTGCTGTCCATGAGCCATCGGAGTTCTGTGACGATTTGGTGCGAACAAGACACATCGCGCATCTCCGCTTCGCGTTTCATCACCTGCTGCTCCAGTTCCCGCAGAGCACGAGAGCGTGGGCCCATTAATGCGAGGTAGTACGGATTGAAGGTCATCATCTCGCGCCGGACCATCGCCTTGTTCTTCAGGTCCGGCGTCGGGATCTGTGCGGCGAGGCCGATTATTGATCTCAGGAGTATGGCAGCTAACCCTGCGGCCATCGGGATTCGGATCGGCATGATCGGTCTCGTGGCGATCGTTACCGCATCCTTCGCGGATGGCTGACCGGACTGCTGCTTCTGATTCACGCACTCTTGCCGGAGCTCACCGATTCGCTCGCAGGGACAGAACTTTAGACCTTAGGGAATTTGAATTGTTCCTGCTTGAAATATACAGGGCGATACGTTCTGAAACTTAAGAGTCGCTGCCCGTTAGATGGGTTTACCTCTATAAGAGGCACCTTGGGGGCTCGAGCTTTCCATGCGCGAGCAAAGCGCCACATGATTGCTATCCGGCAATGGGCCTGGGAGGCGAGCAGAATCTATGGAGCTGAAAGGAGATATTTTCGCAGTGTTCGTCTGACGCCCTCGACCACAATGCCATAAACGAGATGCGAGGCGAATTCGAGGGCTTCCGTACCACGGGCCTCGCGCGTGATGGGCTTGGAAAGGCCGAGCGCCGGTACGATTATCACGTGCGCACCCAACCAGACTGCCGCCCCAAGAGGCAAACCCCAGCCGAGACGGGTGGAGCCGCGAGAGCCGGCGAGCACCCCGTATAGCGCCCCCACCGTCGTGCCAAACGCGTAATGCACCGCGGGTCCGGCAATCTCTTTCTGAGCTGCCGTCAACCGATGATGAAAGATCGCCTGGGAGATGGCGGAAGCGGCTTTTACCGTGGAATCTTCACCGGCCGGTTCTGAGCGGCTTTCGGCATGCTGAGACAGAGAGTAAAACTCACTCATTGCGAGCGATGCAATCAGGCCGCCTAATGCACCTGCGATAAGAGCTTTCCACCGGCTTGGGGGCGGTGGATTCGAGCGTGATTCAACTTGCATACTCGACCTTCCTTACGTAAGTGGCATCTGGGCTGAGAGCGTGCCCCACTAAAAATTTACCGTTTTCGGTTGTAGTTTTCAGGTTGCGATTCCGCTGACCACAGTGAAAGGCCAATACGGGCCGATCAGGAAAGAGGTCAAATATGAATCGCAATCAGAAGCGCAGATGGCTGCTTACCACGTTGTTCGCGGTTTCCGCTACAACTTTCTTCAGTGTGGCCGCCCAGGCACAATCGGTCGAGGGTTCGTTTACCCTGCCATGCACGGTCCACTGGGGAATCGCTACCCTTCCCGCCGGCAGCTACACATTCACGGGGAAGTCTTCGAGTGGGCCGCTGGTCTTGGAGATCAGAGGTCAAGCCGGCACGGTCATGGTCATGGAGAAAGGCCGCAATGACGCGAGAGGCGAGGGCAGCTCGCTGCTCCTGCAGCGTTCCGGCAACGAGGCAACAGTTTCCTCGCTGCGCCTGGCTCCGTACAAAGAAACGTTCATCTACGCAAGCCACCACCGCAAAGCGGTTAAGGAGGAAACCTCCACCCTTGCTTCGAACAAAGGCGTGGCGACGGCAGCGGTGAGTCTCATAGAGATTCCACTAACCGTGAATGGACAGTAGCAAGATGCCTGGAGGCGCGCAGGCGCCTCCAGGCTATTTCAGTGGTTTCTCCGGCGCCAAGCTTCTCCAGGATCAGTTCGACGGTGATCCTAGTCCCCCGGCGCCGCAATCCCGCAATCAGGGCTTTCATTCGCCGATCTCCAGTGGGAGCGGTGGTGCGACCGGCGATTCGATCGTCAGCACCTGCTGCTGGCGGTAGGCCGCCGCGTTGAGACGCCACAAGAGCGTCCCGGCCACAACCTGCTGCTCGGCCGTGAGTTCGCCGCCCGGAAAGACAATCCCCAGCTCGAATCGAATTCGCGTGCAAGTCACTAGCTTCGACGGCGTCGATTTAGCTAGCCTGCGATCGCGCAGGGGCAGGCCGAGCTCAACCGCGCGGCTATGCGTTTCCCTGGGCTCCAGCCGGATAGCGTAAGCGCTGCGGGGCACGGTAGTCAGAGTTCCGGGCGCCAGGGCGAACAGTTTGTCGAACAACGCGACGGCATCGGGCGGCAGGTGTTCCGCGGCGGGACGGGCCGTTTCCACCTTGACTTCTCCGTGCGGCCCCACGATAACAGCTGCGTCTAGGACGTAGAGGGCGCTCGCGCTGCTGTTTTTGACCGAATACTGGATCTCCAGCCGATCGGAACGCACCTGGAACGCTGCCGTTAAGGCCGCCTGGCCGGCACTGCTCATCCCTTTGCCTCCTCCCATCGATTGCGGGGTCCGCCCGCAGGCGGCGCACATTGCGATCAACCAAATCGTAGTACCGACCGCCCGCGTCATGACTAAAAGGGCGTTCCTGGAGTCCCGGGCGTGGAACCCGCAGGCGCCGTGTAATACGAAGGACGCGGCTCCGGTGGGTTGCCTGTGACCGGAGAAGGGATGCCGCGGTCTCTGTAATCGCCGCGCAATTGATTCTCGGTATACGGCTGGCCCGGCGCCCCGCCTGTGGTATCCGGGAGGGCAGTCCCGTTCATCGGATCGCCTGGCCGTGTATACGTTTGGGCCGGCAGTCCCGTTGTATTCCTCTCTTCGCCAATTTGTACTTGGTCGCTGTTGACCGGACCGTTGCCGTTGGTTCCTGTAGCGTTATGCGCAGCGTGAGTCATTTCGTGGCCGAGGATGAGGTCCGACCCGGGCTGTTCCCAGTCCGGTGTAGTTCCCGGCGGACCGAAACCGTTGACACCAGGATTCCATGCGATGGTCGAATTTCCCGAGTTGAAAAGACCGGGCGTGGTAGTGGCGTTGAACGGATCGGACTTATCGGTGTAAGGCTCGATCGTCACCGAGTTGCCGCTGGCTTCGATGGCATCAATGATTCGGCTTCCGGTGGGCGTGCTGTCCAGACGGATCAAGGCCGCAAGCACCTGGCTCTGATAGGCAGGATTATCCGGGTCGGAGTCGATGGTGATGGATGAGCCATATGTGAAGTTCCCAAAGAGCGTCGGCGTTACGGGCCGGGCGGTGAACACCGGGCCGCCAATCAAAACAGACGGCCATCCGACTACGATCTTGCCGCCATGAACCGTGGTATCGAGCTGGCGGGCCGCAAATAGGCCACGCACCGTCACGGTGGAGGAACCCTGGGCAATCACGTCGGGCGGGCCGACACAAGTGGCCAGGTCGGAGATGCGCGCCTGGGGCATGAAATTGCCGGTGATCACGGTCGGCTCGCACGGCGGCAGAATCGGTCCGCCCACGTGCGGCACCAGTACCGTCACCATCGGGCAGACATGAGGGTCTGTCATCCTGGCTGCTGGCATGTCCGGCATTTTGGACCTCTCCTATGGATCTTCCGCCGGATCCGTTAAGGGCGAAAGCGGCGCGATGGGCGGCACAGCTCCGGCCGGATTCAGCTTCACCATTGGTCCTACAATCGTCACGCCGGAGACATCGAGAACCACGAAAGAGCCGCCCACCATCAGGGTCAGCTTGGTGCCGCCCTGAATGAATACCTCAGGGGCATAAATCGATGCCGGGCTCCCGCTACTCAAGTAGTAGCCGCCGGTGGTGGCATGGATCTCGTCTCCCTTTACGACCTCCGACCTTTTGCCGTCGATCTGGATGCGCTCAGCGCCCTTCACGTGCAGGTTGCGATTCTTGTGAACGAGCTCCTTGGTGTCGCCGTGTTCGACGCCATCTTTGCCCGCGCCGCCTGTAGTAATGCTCCGATTGCCGCCCACGGTGATGGTCTGACTGCCTTCGACACTCTCGCTCATGCTGTTCTCGGCATGGATGATCAACTGTTCCTCGCCCTTTTTGTCCTCAAAGCGGATCTCATTGAAGTTGGCGGGGCCTCCTTTGGGCATGCTTCTCGTTTTGATGCCGCTTTGCGTCTGGTTTTTGGCGTACGGGAGCAGATTGGCGGCGTTATACACGGACCCGATCACAATCGGCTGGTCCGGATCGCCTTCGATGAAATCTACGATTACTTCATGGCCTACACGCGGGATGAACTGGGCGCCCCAGCCGGGGCCAGCCCAGATCTGCGCCACGCGCACCCAGAACCCCAGCTTGTCACGCCTGCGGTCCCAATGGAACAGGACTTTGATGCGCCCGAACTCGTCGGTGTGCATCTCGCTGCCCTGCGGTCCGGTCACGATAGCAGTTTGCGGCCCTTGCATCACCGGCCGCAGTGTCACGCGCGGCGGACGGAACGGCAGCTCGAACTTCGCACATGTCAGAGTACACGAGTAGACATTGGCGACCGCCTCGCTGTGGAAGTGAGAGCCGGCCTGTTCGATGGAATGCTGGATGGCCAGCGGCACATACGTGCCGTTCAGCCTGGGATGCCCTATCAATAGGAATTTGAAGCCGGTCTTATAGAAAGGGAAGATGGAGGATCCCGCAAACACCACCTGCGCTGACTCTTCCTCCTCGAGGCGTATGCGCGCCAGGAGTTCGCCCGCCGCCACGACTTTGCTGAAACGGTCTTTTTCGTTGAACGGGGGAGCGAACTCGCCCGGGAAGTCGTACACTTCGAAGCGGTCGTTATTACCGATGGGCATGATCGTCTTCTCCGCGAACTCGAGGGTCTTCTCGGGCAGGCCGTAATGAAAATCCCGCGTCACAAAGCGCCCCGGAGTCAGCAGGTCGCGGCGGCTCCAGGAAGTCATGATCTGGTTGCCGGCTCCGGGAGTGGCCTCGATATCGAAGCCGATCACGGGCGCCTCGCCGCTCTCCGAGGGAGAGCCGAGGCGATCGGCGAACTCGAGTACGTGCTTATGCTCCTCGTGCGTGAAGAAATAGAAGATACCCTCGTGTTCCATCAGCCGCGAAACGAAGTTAAATGCGGTCTCGCGGTATTGGATGCAGCAGTCCCACTTGGCATATTCGCGGGTAGTTGAGTCGAGAAAATCGAGCTGTCCATGTTCGCGGAATACGTCGGTGATGATTTCGGGGACGGTCTGGTCCTGAAAGACACGGCAATCCGACACGAGGGTGAGGAGCCAAAGCCAGGGCGACAACTCCGCGCGGTAAAAGCGGAACTCGCGATCCTGCGATCCTTCCTCGAAGCGGCTGAACAGGCCGTGGAAGAAACGCTTCTGTCCACTGGGAATCCGCATGCGGACCGAGCCGGCGGTGCCGATGAGTGCCGAGGCTTTGACTGCATTTGCCTTCTCCAGGGGGGCCATCAGCTCAAGCTCCAAGCTGAACAGTCTGGAGATCCGCTCAGTGGCCGTCAGTCGGTTCACCAGTAACACGTCCGGACCGAGAAGGGTCTCGATCGCTAACAGCCGGTTTGCATCCGAATGATTGTCTGCCATCCTATTCCGTTCACCTTATCGCTTCCACGAAGGCGTTGCTGGGCAGAGAGGGGGCATTGGGGAAGGGCGGCGTGAACTGCGCCTTCGCGCTCTTGAAGCCAGCGGCGCGCAACTGGCGTACAAAAGTATCCACAAATTCCTGGTCCGGAAGGAAACTCATCTGAAGTGTTCCTCCGGGCTTTAGTACCTTGGCTGCGCCCTGAGCGACGGCCTGGGTATCGATGCTAGTCGGCAGTTTGCTGGAGATGATCCTGTCCACGGTTTCCTTACCGAAGAGCGTTCCGATGTTCTCGCCCTTTTCGCGGATCAGGTTGGGAACAATTCTGTTGATTTGCCCCCGTCCCAACCCGAAACTGTTGACGGCGATCTGCGGGCCCTGTTTCAGCTCGTGCTCGGCTGCCTCTCCGCCGATGTTCACAATTACCCTCAGGCCGCGGCTGGTGAACGTCCGCACCAAGGCGCGCGCGCGGATCGCGCGGAGGCCCAGCAAGGCAAGGCGAAACGCGGCTGTGCTGACACCGCGCGCAGCATCAATGGCACCCTCGGCAATTGCGACTCCCAGAAAACGCGACGAAGACGTGATGGCTGCACGAGCGAGAGAGCGTATCAGGAGCGATCCGCCGAGAGTCGCGATGGCCGCGACTAACTCGTTCCCAACGATGTCTTCCACCAGGCCCTTCTCCGCAATCGTCCGGTTATCGAATTCGATGCCATCGATGTCGTTCTGGATAAAGTGCGCCACTCCGGTGATCCATTCGACCCGTCCGTAGGCCAGCACCTGATTACCTTCGTCGACAATGGGCTGATAGCGGTGACTGAAGATGCAGAACGGGCTGTTCTGTATCTCCCAGTCTGTCGCGAAATCGCGGTAGTCGGCGCGCGCGGGCGCCTCCACAATGAGTGTCGTGGCAACCAGCCCTTCCTCGCGGACACGGAAGGCGGGTATTCTCGACTGCATGGATTCGTTATAGGTAAAAATCAGCCGGCCATCATTTCCGATCCGGGTCTCGACCAGCGTCTGGGCCCGACCGAAACGGTCGGTGACGATATCGTAATATGAGTCCTTGAGGCGTTTGTCGTTCTGCCGCGTCCCGGGATTGCAGACACCCTGACATCTCTGTTCACCATCTGGAGGAGGCATAACTAACCTGCTCGCTCCGCTCCGCGATTTCGATGCTGCAGGTGTCCCGTCACGCCTGACTATCGTATCGTTAGCGGCCGAAGGGCGCTATCCGCAGATTGCGCCGGCAGTCTGGATTGAATTGCTTGTGGATACGGCGTGATTTTGCGGCTAGCTATTTCAGATGCGGCGCAAACTCAGGGAAGAAGGCGGCTACTCGCTGGAGGCCTCCCCCAAAGCTCGAAGAGCCGACGCCCTTGGGAATCGATAATGCCCGCAGCAAGGGGAGCGTGGGAGCCCGAGTGAGGAAACACGATGTAAACGATGGACCTGGAGCTTGTACCGCCGTGGCGTGCGTCACCGCTCAGTCCGATGGCTTTGGCCAGCGCGATTGAGCCCTCTCCGATCTTCGCCCTGGGGCCGATATCCGCGTATATCGCGGCAGACCAGCGCCCATTCTGTCCATTGACCACTATCGCCAAATCACCGAGTGAGGCGTGGAGAACGCCGCTGTGATGTCCGGGGAGACTGATGTAGGGAATGGCGGTCGAGTCTATGTAGCGGCCCGGGTTCGTGCGCGACAGATGTTTGTTTTGCAGCGCGGTGGGCGAAACGTAGAAGCCTGGCGCCGGATCGTTCCGGCCTTGAACGATCGGGCTTCCGTTCTTGTGGCCCGTGTCAGTGACCACACCGAACCAGTTTCCGGGATGACCAGCGTTAGCCAGGTTGTCCAGCCCCTTACCATGGATCGGGTGATAGGCGGTCGGGGCTCCGTCCGCATCAATCGCCATGCCTGCCTTGAAGAAGAATGTCGAAGTGCCCTCGACAACCGAAATCGCGACGCCGGCGACGGTGAGGACCGGCCGGGTCGTGGGGACGCTGCCAGACATGCTCGCCATTACACGCCTCCCCGAGGAGTTTGCCGCACACGGATTGGGCGGGAGTTCACGCCCTGTATCCGTCACTGTGCTTTCGTGCAGTATATCGCTCTCCCACGGCCGATCCGGCTGGAAGCAATTTCGTAATGCCTGCACCAGATCGATCGTGAAATAGTTAGTTTGATGCGCTGCGCGCCCTTCGGAATCGCGTGCCTGGTCTTGTTGGCAGCCCCGGGTTTGCGAGCCCAGAGCTCACTCGCCGACCGTGTTCTGGTTGTGTATAACGCAGGCGAGCGCGAATCCAAACAAGTGGCAGACTACTACCTGCTGAAGCGCTCCATTCCGGAAAGTCATCTTTGCAAAATCGACACCTCCTCGTCCGATCAGATCAAGCAGGACGAATTCGAAGGGAGCGTGAAGCAGCCCATCAGAAAATGTCTCAGCCGGCTGGGTAAGGACACGATTCTCTACATCGTCCTTTCCTACCGGACGGCGTTTCTTCTGGACCTGGGGTCACAAACTAATGCTATCGATCAATTCATCGCCGATATTTGGGATGAGTATCTGCCCGAGCGCACGGCAAGCCAATCGGAGGTTCAACCCTACTTTGGCGCAGCCCAAAGCGAAGGTGACGTTTACCAACCGTACGTCTCTCTCGCCGACTACCGCCGTCAACCAAACGCCCGCACCATCTATTCCGTTTGGCGTCTCGACGCACCGAATGCCGGGCTCGCCAAGGGATTGGTTGACAAGGCGCTATACGGGGAAACCAAGGGCCTCGCCGGCATCGGCTGTTTCGATCGAAATCGAGGAGATCTGTCGGCCGTTTCGGATTTTGGCTACGGCGCGGGCGATTGGGACATTCATCGCGCAGCCGAATTCACCCGCCAGGCCGGGTTCAGTGTCATCGAGGATGATCATAGCGAAGAATTTGGAACCCCTCCCGCGCCGCTACGTTGCGATCACGCCGCGCTCTACGCCGGCTGGTATGCCCTCAACCATTACAACGACGCGTTTAGCTGGAATCCGGGTGCTATCGGGATTCACCTCGACAGTGCATCCGCGGTAAATCCGAGAGGCGGATCCAACTGGGCCGCCAACGCCCTCGCTCACGGAATTACCGTAACGGCCGGAGCGACCACGGAACCTTATCTCGACAATCTGCCTCATCCGGATCAGGCATTCTTGTATCTGTTCCAGGGCGCGAACGTGGGCGATGCGCTCCTCCGCAGTGAGCGGCTCCTGAAGTGGAATATCATCAACATCGGCGATCCTCTTTACCGCCCGTTTCCACACTCGCCGACCATGGCCGCGCGGGTGATGCCGCTCCTCATGTTCGCGCTGGTACCACAGATGACGCTGAGCGACGCCACCACCGACGCTGTGATCGCCGTAAGCAGGCCTGCCTCCCAAGATCTGAATTTTTCCGTTACGACCGATAACCACGACCTGGCTACCGTTCCCTCAAGTGTGACCATCCCTGCGGGAGGCGAGGGTGTGAAGTTCGCCGTCAACACGCATCACGTTTCTACCGACGGCGCTATGGTTCGACTTCGCCTGAAGAGCAACGGCTACGAAGCATCGAACACGCTTGTACTTTTTTCGCTACTCGGCTCGCTCAACGTCAGCTCTAAAAAGGTGAAAGGAGGTTCTCCGGTTACGGGCACCGTCGTGCTACGCCGCCCCGCCGTCAGCAACACGGCAATCACTCTCAAAAGCAGCAATCCCGCGATTGTCAAAATCCCTGCTGAGCTCACCACCCAGCAAGGACAGGACAAAACGACTTTTCAAGTCGCAACCCAACCGGTCACGGCGGAAACATCAGTCGAGATCTCAGCGTATTACGAGGGACTGGTTCGCTCTGCCACGCTGAAGGTGGTTCCGTGATGTATTCCGTAATGCCAGCGCTGATGGCCCATCCATTGCATTGGCTTCAACGCCAAAATCTTTAAAAGCAGCGGATCCAAGTATCTTGGACGGGATCTAGAATCGAAGTTAAGGAAATATTCAAATGAAGATCACCGAACTGTTGCTGGCTGAACTTGAACGCGAAGCTGTTGGTATTCGCAAGACACTAGAACGCGTGCCGGAAGGAAAGAATGATTGGAAGCCGCATGAGAGGTCGATGCCACTCGGCAATCTAGCGACGATTGTTGCCAATATTCCAGCGTGGCTCGACATGGTAGTTAACATGGACGAACTGGACATCAATCCGCCCGGAGGCCCGAGGTTTAAACCGCAGGAATGGAAAACGCGACGCGATCTGCTGGAGCAGTTCGAGGCCAGTCTCGAGAAAGGGCGCAAAGTGTTACGAGAAACCACAGACGATCGTCTGCTGAACACGAAATGGCGCATGCTGGCGGCGGGCAAACTGATGAGCGAGCAGCCACGTTATGCGGCGATTCGGGATGGCGTGCTGAACCATATGGCGCACCATCGTGGACAATTGACGGTGTACCTGCGGATGAACGGAGAAAAGGTTCCTGCCATCTACGGTCCTTCAGCGGATGAAGGCAAAGGCCAGTAACTGACAACGTTTTCCGAGGAGGAAACCATATGCGAATGTTGCTGAGAGTGTCGATTCCCGTAGAAGCCGGGAATGCAGCCGCCAGGGCCGGAGCCCTGGTTCCACGGTGGAACAAGTTTTAGCCGATCTCAAACCGGAAGCAGTCTATTTCTTCGCGGACGACAACGGACAACGGTCGGGCTCCATCGTGTTTGACATGTAAGCAGGCCGGGCATTCGAGGTTGTCGCCTGAGTCGAGACTTTCGGCGAAAGCAATGTAAGCGAAAGCGCCATTGCGGCCCAACTTGTGCCGGCCGCCGAGATGAATTGATCGCGTCCGTACGGGAAACCGCTTTCAAATAACGCTAGAACCGGCAGTGACCTGCCTCTGACGTGCCACGAGCCGTCGGATTCCTGCGTGCCAAGGAGAAACCTTGCGCCCCGGTCGAAAATACGCGATCTGGAATCGAATGAGCCACTCTCGCGCAATGCCACGAGCGCTTTTCCGGTAGCATAAGCGTCTGCCGGCAGCGTTGGTAATTGCGCCCATCCGCCGTCAGAATGTTGCGCGGACGCGAGTTCCTGAGCAGCTTTATCAATCGCATCCCGAGATGCGCCGCCCCAGACCAGGCCCAACAGACGCATCGCGCTCTCCTCTAAGCCGGCGGGTCTCGCTTTTGCAAGCCAAGCGGCGGCACGGGAACTCCTGTCGTTGAACTCCTGACGGCGGCTGGGGAATCCGTAAAGATGAAGAGCCCGAATAGCAACCGCTGTCGCCGAGATGACGCTATATTCGAGCGGAGGGCGTCCCCACCGCTCAGGCCAACTACCGTCCGCCATTTGAGTTGACGCAATGTAATTCACGGCGACATCTGTGAAGAGGTCTGCCGCTTGTCCATCGGATGACAAGCCGATGAGCTCCCAGGACACCGTGGCCGCCTCACCTGCAGGAGCCGCACCGTGCTGCATCATCTGATTGGAACCCTGCAGAATGGGATAGACGAGCTTCCGATTCGCCTCGGCCGTTTCCGCCGAATCGATCCCCGCCCGGCGCGCGTACCAGCCGGCAAGGGATGGCAGGCTTTGATGATGGCAGGAAACGCATCCCATTCTGGCTACAGAAGGACCTGTTTTTGCGAGGAGATCCAAGCTGCGCGTGATGGAGCTTTGAATTGCCATCGAAGTGGGCTCCACCCTCCGAACATTCGGAGAGGCGACGGTCGGCACAGTGCCGCCGAGCAGTTTGACTATAGGCGCATCGCCGCGTCGCAACGCCGCCTGAAGCACGCCGTCGCCATAAGCGTTCTTGGCGTCCGTCGGCTTATTATCTTTCAGCAACATGCTGAAAACCTCCGGCGTAACGGTATCTGATGACGCTGCGAAAAGAATGCTATTCCTGCCGAGTGAGTCCTTTTTTGCAGGTTCCATTCCCCGTTCCAGCAGCATGCGAACCAGGGCCGGGTCGTTCCAAAAGCCGTAGCGCTCCAGAACATCCTCACCGCGCGCGGTGCGCAATTTTAGATCCGCTCCGGCATCCAGCAGCAGATGTGCCATCTCGCGGTCACCGCGTTGAACGGCAAGATGCAAGGCAGAGAGTCCTTTGAAACCGGGCGCATTCGGATTGGCGCCGTGCTTGAGCAACAAGTTCACATTGACTATATCGCCCGTGAAAGCGGCCATGGTCAGTGCCGTCGAGCCGAATACAGTGACGTTAACATCGGCTCCCTTTTCGAGCATCAACTCTAATAACGCCGCATTTCCGGGATACGCGGCAGCCGTCGCCAGGGGAGTCGCACCGATGTTTGACTTAGCGTTTACGTCCGCGCCCGCATCCAGCAGTACCTTCGCGGATTGATAGTTGTGAGCTGCCCACGTCAACGCGGTGAGTCCGTTCTTGTCTCGATACTTGGGATCAGCGCCGGCGCGGAGTAGCATGTCGAGTATAGGAGGACCGGCATAGAGGGCCGCATACATCAGGGCCGAGGCGTGATTTGCATCCTGTGAATTCGGATCGGCACCCGCCGCGAGAAGGGTTTGGACCCGATTGCTTTCGTTGAGCCGGATGGCATCGAGCAGTGTAAGGGTTCCACCTCTTACTTCCGGGCCTGACATCAGCGGCAACACAAGAGTTATCCAGAGAGAAATGCGAATCCAATTCATAGGAGTGCACCGCCTTTGACCTGACGAGTGTAGGCCGAACTAGCGATGTAAGAGGGAGTTAGCCGGGCGTAAGCCGTCGTAAGGAGAGCTAATTAGAGCTCTCAATACGATAGATTGTGGAGCTTAGTTGGGCCGCGCCGAAGATTAGGCGGCCGCCGCCGGCGGATAAGCCAAATACCCCGGCCCCAGGGGTGCTGAGCACGTTAGCATTCATTCGGTGGAGATGAAGCACTGGAATGGCGTCGCCGAGAGGACGCTTGGTGCGGCTATCCACGCGCATAGCCCAGATGCATCGATTGCCGTCGCGATCGCTAAGGAAATATACCGTAGCTCCGTCCTCTGACCAAGCGGGAGTGAAGTCTCTTTGGTTGCCGGCGGTAATCGGGATCCATTTCGAGTCCGGAGTGGAATGATCGGGCGAGAATGGCGCTACCAGGATCTGGCGAGGGGCCTCGTCATCCCCGATATCTGTTTCAAAGGCGATCCACTTGCCATCGGGCGAGAAGCGGCTGGAATAGATACGGTTTTTGTGACTGGCTATGAGGATCCTGGCGCCCGTGACCAAATTAAGGCAGTATGCGGACCATGGTTCGCCTGAGTGATACAACACGTAATTGCCATCTGGAGAAATGTCTGAGGTCCCCCCGCAATCGGCACAAACTTTTTGTGGTACTCCGCCTCGTGCGCTGATTTTATACATCGGATAGAGCGGACCTTCCCGGATGCCGAAGTAAACCCAGGCGCCATTGCTTGAAATAACCGGAGCACGTTCTGGAACGTTGCTGGCAGTGACGGCTCGCTCTTCACCAGTGCGTAAGTCCTTCAACCAAATGTCAACGGCGCCGCTTCGATCGGAAAGAGCGACCAGAGTGGAACCATCGCGTGAGATGCGAGGCATTACGTATGATCCCGGAGAAGAAAACGACGGCTCAAAGCGGGCGGCCAAATGACCATTATGAGTCGTGGCGACCTCGAAAGCAGCCAACGTATAATGGCGGCTCGAGTATACGGCGCCGCCGCTTGCGAGGAGCACAGAATCGCGCTCCAATGCGGCCCCGAATGTCACTCTCCGAGGTTCACCTTCCACGCGCCCACGGCGCTGTGAAAGCCCGATTTGCCAGAGATTCGCTACGCCTTGCGACAGTTCGCTGAAATCGCTTGGAGGCATGGTTGTAGCTGAGAACTGCAGTGTAGAGCTATGCCACGAGACTGGTCCCTTCGACCAGATACTCGCGCGCCGCAACGCAGCCGTCCATCCGGTTTCGCGAGCGGGTCCGCCGTTCAAGGGGACGGAAAACAGATCGGTAGGACCGGAGATTATGCCGCTGGCCTGCGGCGGTTGCCGGCTTCCATAGACCAGCAGCGCGCTGCCATCGGGAGACCACACCGGCCATTTCGCGTCGGCCAGGTCGGTTCCTAAGCGAACTGTTTTCCCGTCAGCCAAGCCGACGATGAATACCTTGCCCTCAAAATGATGTTCCGTGCCTGTCCAGTAGGCGATCGATTTGCCATCCGGAGAGAATTTTGGCGATCTTCCGAGCGGCGCCACAAGGCGCTCCAACCCGGCTGCGACTGGCATGAGGTACACTCCGCCGCCATCTCGCTCGGACCGAAATACAACCTGCTTGGAATCCGGCGAGAAGTTTGGAGACGTGTCGGCGGCAACATTGCTCGTGAGCCGCCGCGCCTCGCCACTCTTCAGTGGGCGCAGCCAGACATCAACATTGCCGGATTGGTCGCTTGCATAGGCGAGCAGCTTTCCGTCACGGGAGAGATCGGGATCGAACGCCGCTGTCGAGTCCTTAATAAGACGGATGATTTCGGCGGGCGCATTCCGGTGCAGAATCGCTCGTACACCGAAGATGGCTGTCGCGGCCACGGCTAAACAACCCGCAATCAGCCACCAACGCCCGCGAATGTTTCGCCGGCTAAGATGCGGCGATTCGGCATCGGCGGATTGCTCCTTGAAACGAGTCACCACCGGGACATAGGAACCATTCGGAAAATGAATGCGAATCGATTCGTGCAGGCCGTCTGTCGCGTAGTATTGCTCGAGCCGTGAGCGCAGGCGACGTGCCTCTACCCGAACGACAGCGTCGATCTTGGGATTATAGGCAGAGCTGCGATCGAATACCTCCAGTGCAATTGCGTATTCCTTGAGAGTATCGGTGTCGTTGGCGAGTAACCGCTCAACCGTGTAAGAAAGAAATCGCTTGAGGCGCTCAGATCTCAAAAATCCCTTGGTCTGACAAATATGAGCAACGTGTTCCCGGATTGCGTTGTCTGGCAGGTCTGAAACGCAAGCGTGGCCGCGGTTTGTATTTCGGCCCGGCAGGCTCATACCAAGGATTCCAAGGTGCGGTTAATTATCCCACGGTTACCTCATCAGCCGCGCAGGCCGAGGCCCGGTACTAGTGCTTCGTGCTCTTTGCCGCTGTGTCACCCGTGACAGCGTTGGTCGCGCCTTTGGCTGCATTCTTGACTGCATGACCGGTTCCCGCACCTATCTGCGCCGCGCCTTTGCCCACACCTTTGCTTATGTCCTTTGCGCCCTCAACCACGTCTCCATGTTTGAGATCAGTACCCATGTCCTTGGCGCCATGCCCGATCTCTTTTCCGCCCTTGGAATAAGAGTGCTTGACGTTTTCACCCGCCTCACTGAGCTCGGTTCCCGCGGACCCGTGCTTCACTCCAAGACTGTCCAGTGTTGTGGGGCCAAGGAGTCCATCGGCGTTGATATTTTCTTTTTCCTGATACTGCCGAACTGCAGCCTCTGTGTTGGGCCCGTTGATTCCATCGATCGGGCCGGGATCGTAGCCCTTGTCCTTCAATGCCTGCTGCGCCTCTCGCACTGTCCGCGAGCTTTGTGCCATCATCGAGATCGCGCAAAGACAGAAAGCCAAAACCGAAGCAGCCAGTACTCTTGGCATATCGTGTACCCCGTTTTCTTGGACTTCGCTTGCGGCGGAAATGTAACGTCCCAGGCTCGCCGCGTCAGCTCAGCCGAAGCCTATGTACACGCTATATACTTGCTTAAGTTTATCTAGCCCTGGGCTAAATGTGATCAAGCCAGTAATACAGGCTGTGATCCTTTGCGTTCTGTGCTTTCTGGCAACCGCTCAGAAATTGCTCTTCGTGTATAGCATTCCTGAGCTTGGCAACAAGGGAAGCTTGCCGCGGCCCATGCGCCTTCCGGACGCGAGCATATCGGAGACGAAGCGGGAAATTCTTCCAGCCGCTCGTCAACACTGGCGCGATGTAAAGCCCGATTGCAGCGAGGACTTCCAGATAGCCCACATCGTGGATGTGGCATTGAAAAAAACACCCGGAGTCGAAACGGTGGACGTGAGCCTGAATAAGGGGCGCGCCACAGTGAAGCTGAAGCCGGGCAATACGGTATCTGTCCCGCAGTTCTGGCAACTGCTGCATGAGAAAGGCTATACGCCGAAAACGACAACCGTTTTCGTGCGGGGTGAGCTAGTGGGTGGGCCGGGGCGGCTGCAATTAAAGGTTTCGGGAACGAAAGACACACTCCATCTCACTCCCGATCCTAAGAATGCTGCCTCGTATAAGGCCGCTGCTGAAAAGGCCGGGCAGACCGCTGTAATTCAGGGCGTCATGGTGCCGGGGAAAGATTTGAAAGCGCTGGCGCCGCTCCAAGTCACTCAGGTGAAGTAGAGGATACGAATGCAATCAACAATCTCCAGTGCGCCGCCACGCCTTCGCAGCGGCGCACTCAGCTATCTTTCGCTTTTTACGTCTTTGGGAACGCTGCTGTGCTGCGCGCTTCCCTCGCTGCTCGTGCTTTTGGGGTTGGGCGCAACGGTCGCTTCGGTGCTGGCAGAAGCGCCGTGGCTGGTCGCGCTGTCACATCACAAAAATTGGGTATTCCTCATCACCGGTGTCCTGATTTTCGGCAACTTCGGTTATGTATATGCCCTTGCACCGCGACTTGAAGGCCGAAGTGGGGCCTGTGATCCGAAAGACCCCACGACATGCCAGGCGGCCAGCCGTTTGAGTCACATCGTGCTTTGGTGCTCGGCTGTGTTGTATCTGATCGGCTGCTTCTCCGCGTATCTTCTTGGGCCGATCCTCGTGCGTTTCGACTAATCGCGGCGCTTCGATAGGACCGGTCTCGATGACTGCCGCGGGGTGCTAAGATCGCCGTTTATGCGGACGTACGCTCTGGTGGTTTTCGTGTTCACCTGGATGCTGCGCGCCGACTACACTCCCGAGTGGAACCGGCCCATCGCACCTTATCGAATACTTCCAAACCTTTATTACGTCGGCACGAACTATCTGGCATCGTTTCTGGTCGTTACTCCGCAGGGCGATATCCTCATCAACCCGGACTATGAGCAGTCGGTGCCGCTGATCCGCGAGAGCGTTGAGAAACTTGGATTCCATTTCTCCGACATTAAAATCATTCTCATCAGCCACGCGCACGATGATCACGCTGCCGGTTGCGCCCTGGCAAAACAGCTGACGGGCGCCAAACTGATGGTCATGGACGCCGATGTGGCCGAGATTGAGAGCGGCGGGGCGAATGACTTCCAGTATCACCAGCATTGGAAGCCTGCCAAAGTGGATCGCGTCCTGCACGACGGAAGCAAAGTGCAGCTTGGCGGTTTCAATCTCACGGCGCATCTGACGCCGGGCCACACCAAAGGATGTACCACGTGGACAACTGAAGTGAACGACGGAGGTCGCCTTTATCGCGTCGTCATCGTGGGAAGCGCGAACGTGAATCCCGGCTATCAGCTTGCCGTGAATAAGCAATACCCGCAAATCGCCGCCGATTACGAGAAGACGTTCCGAGTTCTTCGCAGCCTTCCTTGCGATATCTTTCTGGGCGCGCATGGCGAATACTACGGCATGGATGTCAAACTCAAGCGGCTTGGCACAGGAGGCACTAACCCCTTCATCGATCCAGAAGGTTACCGGGCTTTTGTTGAGGAACACGAACAAGCTTTCAAGAAAAAACTAGCCGCCCAGCAACGCGGCCGCGACCTATCCATTGCACCAATACACAAGTAACACGGCGATTTGACGGTCCCGGAATCTTCAGCCATCCCGTTGAGCAGCTTCGCGCCACTATCGCGCCATGCGCCAAACGGAAATGTTCGGCCAGCCGGTCAATTGGGCTGTCGCCCACGCGGTCGATTTGTCTTTGTGACAAGTGGTGCAAGGATTGGGAATTTTGTACGCCTCCGTCATGGCGGGCGTTATGAAGCGGAAGGTGTGACTTCGGACATTAATGTCGGCGATGGTCTGCTCAATCTGCGGCATATGACATGCTATGCATTCCGCGCCAGGGCTTCCCGGCCTATGATGTGTGTGCTCCTGAATGGTGGTGGTGTGCGGCCCGTTGGGTGATCCAGGGCCGTGACACTCGAGGCACATTACCGTGGCGGGCTTCAGCAAATCCGCATTGTTGGCGGTTCCGTGCACGTCGTGACAACTGAAGCATTTGATGCCGCGCGTATACATCACGCTCTGAACGAAATCGTTGCCCTGCATTCGATTTTTGTGAGCGGTGCCGTCGGCGAAATGAGTAAATGTTGTTTCGCCCAGCTTGTGGTCTTCGAGCTGCCAGAAGTCCTGCAAGTTGAGGCCGACGTTGAATCCAACGGGCCAGTCGAAGTAACGGCCCTCGATCGGGTTTTTCAGTGGCCGCCCCTGGGAATGGCACTGAATGCAGACGTTGTTGGCATGGACAAAGTCGAGCCGGGCAGGATTGATGATGTTGGCGCGGGAGGGATTGGTTACATGCTCGCTGCCGGGCCCGTGACAGCGCTCGCAGCCGACATTCCATTCGGTAACGCTTCTGGTCTTGATGTCGTAGTTGACGGAATGACAACCGTCGCAGAGCGGTCCGGTTGGCCTCTGCATGTTGTCAGGTGGATAGAGCGGCGCCCACCAATCGGTTCCATTTCTGACGAAATAAGGACGCCAGACCTGATGCGGGATATCCCACTGAGCCGGCAAAGGGAAATAATCATCACCCACTTTCTTGAAATAGCGCTGCTTCCATTTACTGCCATAGACGAATGCGATGTCGTTTTTGGTGAAAGTGACCAGCGGATCCGGTTTGGACATATCCGGAAGAACGGCGTCGGGATGCGCAGCGGGGTTGCGCACAACATTCGCCATTCTGGTCTTGCTCCAGCGTTCATAGATCTGCGGATGACAGGTTTTGCAGGAGGATGATCCGACATAGCGGGCTGCTGTTGTGGGAGGCCTTTGCCCGGAAGACAACGCCAGCGCCGAAGGAGCCCAGGCAAGCAGGAGAACGAGCATAGTCACAAAGCGATGGGTCGTCATAATTACAAGCTTGAAATGCGATCGAGGACGCGAGGCACGATACGGTCGCGACGGGCTCCCATAAATTGAAAAACTAGCGAACTCGTGACGCCCGCTGACTCGTGTAGTTCGCTTCGAAGCATCTGGCGCGCTCGAAGGAGACGGATTTTGACCATCTCTTCCGTCAAGTCCAGGCAGGCCGCCGTTTCAGCGGTGCTCAAATCTTCGATTTCTCGAAGCACGAAACCACGATAGTTTACAGGCAACGCATCCATGGCCTGTTCCAGCAGAGCGAGCGCCTCCTGCTGAAGGGCCGCTGTTCAGGGTCGGGATCTGAAGATCGTAGCACTTCCATAGTTTGCCATTCGGGGGATATGTGACGTGCGCGTGGCTGCTGGGAATCATAATCAACCCGATGCTGGTCCCGGGCTTCTTCGATATCGCGCTGCGCGATTTCGGCTTGGCGTTACGAGTACTGGCACTGGGCCGGCTAAGCGAGGAGTTCAGTTGCTAGGCAAAATCGCAGACGACACAAACCGATCGTCTGCGCGACGCTTTCAGATGAAGCAGGATTCATCGACTTTCACTGTTGTTCGGGGGAACGGAGGTGCCTGCCTCACACATCGAAATGTCAGGGAGCCGGAAGCGGCTTCCAAAAGGAGGTTTCGATGTTAAAAAGGGTTGGGGTGCTGGCCTTGATGTTATCGGCGAGCGCGGCATTCCTGCAGCCGACAGCGGCGTTCGCGCAAGAGCGTTTCGGCCGCGGCGGATATCACTATTCGGGAGAGCGGCGAGACGGATCCCGGCGCGATTGGGACCGGCGTGAAGATCGCCGCGAATGGCGGGAGCACGAGTGGCGCGAACATGAGCGCTGGGAAAACCAGTACCGACGGAGTTACTCCTATAACTACTACTACGCGCCGCAGCCGAACTATTATTACGCTCCAAACCCCTATTACACGACGCCGAATTATTATCCGTATCCGTACTGAAGATTCAACTGCGAGGGATCCGCTATCCAGCGCGGGCGAATTGGAGCCGGTACAAATCCGCATAGAGGCCACGCAACGCCAGCAGCTCGGCATGCGAGCCTCGTTCAATGATGGATCCATCCTGCACGACGAGAATCAAATCGGCTTTGAGAATGGTCGAGAGGCGGTGGGCGATGACAATGGAAGTACGGCCGCGCAGAGCAATCTCGAAAGCGCTCTGTATAGCCGCTTCCGATTCGGAATCGAGATGGGCGGTGGCCTCATCCAGAATGACGATGTCGGGGGCCTTGAGAAGCAGGCGCGCGATCGCCAGGCGCTGCTTCTCACCTCCTGAGAAGCGGTAACCTCGCTCGCCGACAAGCGTGTCGAGCCCCTCCGGCAGCGATGAAACGAGAGGCAGGATCTGGGCGGCGCGCAAGGCTTCGTTCAGTTCGGCATCGGTGGCATCGGGCTTGGCGTATGCGAGATTGGCGCGAATCGTGTCGTGGAACATGTGAGCATCCTGAGTGACAACTCCGATGCGCTGATGCAGGGAATCCATGCGCGCGTCGCGCACATCGATACCGTTGATGGCGACCGATCCCGTCTCCACGTCGTAGAGGCGGGCGACGAGGTGGGTGATGGTGGTCTTGCCCGCGCCGGAAGGCCCAACGAGCGCGACAAGCTGTCCCGGCTCAGCAGCGAAGGTGATGTCGTGCAGGATCGTTTTTCCGGGTTTCTTATCCGGCTCAGCAACAGATTCAAGGGACGCGAGGAAGACTTCCGACGCCGTGGGGTAGCGAAAGGAGACGTGATCAAACGAAATGCGCGTCGAACCCGGCGGAATGGCAATGGCGTTCGGCTTGTCCTGAATCATCGGGGGGAGATCGAGCACTTCGAAGACGCGTTCGAAGGAGACGAGCGCCGTCATAATGCTGACCTGGATATTGGAAAGACCCGCTAATGGGCCGTAAAGCCGGGCCAGATAGGAGACGAAGGCCACCACTGTGCCGACGTCAAGGGTATGCCTGACGGCGAGAACGCCACCCCAGCCGTAAGCGAGGGCGGTGGCGAATGTTGCCATCAGCAAAAGAGCTGTAAAGAAGAGGCGGCCGTAAATGGAGCGCTTGACGCCGATCTCGGAGACGCGCGCGGCTTTGGCCTCAAAGGCCTTGCTTTCATCCTGGGGACGACCGAAGAGCTTGGCAAGCTGTGCGCCGGCGACGTTGAAACGCTCGATCATGAGACTGTTCATCGCGGCGGTCAGGTCGTAGCTTTCGCGGGTGATTTGTTGAAGTTTCCGGCCCCAGATACGGGCCGGGAAGAGGAAGAGCGGAAGCAGGACGAGCGCCGCCAGCGTGATTTGCCAGCTGAGGACGAACATGGCGCCTAGGATAAGAACAACGGTAACGGCATTGCCGACCACATTCGAGAGAATGTCTGTAAACGCGCTTTGCGCTCCGGTGACATCCGTGTTCAACCGGCTTACCAGGGCGCCGGTCCGCGCGCGGGTAAAGAATGCGAGAGGCATTTCCTGGATATGGGCGAAAAGCTTCGCGCGCAGAGAGAGCACAACGCGGGCGCCGGTTTGCGCCGATAAATATGACTGCGCCAAGCCGAGGGCGGCGTCGAATATACCGAGAATACCGACAAGGATTGCGAGCCGGATGATAAGCGCGGCATTAAATCCGAGGATGCCTTTATTGATGATCTGGCGGTAGATCAAAGGATTGGCGATACCGACCGCAGCGTCCAGGATGACGACTACCAGAAAAAGCGCAAGAAGACCGGCATAGGGAACCGCGAATCGCAGCATGCGGCGCGCGGTGCCGGGCTTCACTTTTTGTTTCAGCACCGATGCGTCCTTCCCGAAGGACCGCATCGATCCGACTATTCCTCCCATTCCCATGGCGATGACTTCGATTTTAGTGGCAGTGTTCCCGCCGAAGTGTAGCGCGACTCGCGAGATACACTAGCGATTGGCCTCAAACGCGGGTGTGGGTGCGTTGAGCGCCGAATTCATCTATGAAAATCCACGAGTATCAGGCGAAGGCGATTCTCGCCAAGTACGACGTTCCAGTGCCGCGGGGGGAAGTTGCCTATACGGTCGAAGAAGCGGAGGCGGCAGCCAAGGCGATCGGAAGCAGCGTGGTGGTGAAGGCGCAGATTCACGCGGGAGGCCGCGGAAAGGGCGGCGGCGTGAAGATCGCGAAGAACGCGGCGGAAGCGGCCGAAATCGCGAAGAAGATGATCGGGATGACGCTGGTAACTCACCAGACGGGACCGGAAGGCCGGCTGGTTCAGCGGCTGCTGATAGAAGAAACTCTTCCCATAGAGCGCGAACTTTATCTGGGGATCGTGCTGGATCGCGCCATTGGCGAGAACGTGTTTATGGCTTCGCGGGCGGGCGGGATGGAGATAGAAGAAGTAGCGGCAGAAACGCCGGAGTTGATTTTGCGGGAGCGCTTACTGCCGGGCCGTCCGCTGCAACCGTTTCAGGCGCGCAAGCTCGCCTATGGCATGGGGGTTCCGGCGGCAAGCGTCAACGCCGCCGCAAGCGCCATGGTCGCGCTTTCGAAAGCCTACGATGCGATCGACGGCTCGCTCGCGGAGATCAATCCGTTCATTTTGACGAAGGACGGGAAAGTGTACGCGCTGGACGCGAAGATCAACATCGACGACAACGCGCTATACCGTCACAAGGACCTGCTGGAGCTGCGCGATTTGAATGAAGAAGACCCGCTGGAAGTGGAGGCCTCGCGGTTCGGACTGAATTACATCAAACTTGAGGGCAACATCGCTTGCATGGTGAACGGCGCGGGCCTGGCGATGGCGACCATGGACATCATTAAATATGCGGGCGGACAGCCGGCCAACTTTCTGGACGTGGGAGGAGGCGCGAACGCGGAACAGGTGAAGAATGCGTTTCGTATTCTGCTCTCCGACCCGAGCGTACGGGCGGTTCTCATCAACATCTTCGGGGGTATCCTGCGCTGCGACACGCTGGCGAGCGGAGTTGTGTCGGCCGCACGGGAGCTTGGAATCAAGATTCCGGTGGTGATTAGGATGGAGGGCACGAATGTCGAGCTCGGGCAGAAGATTTTGACGGAATCGGGCTTCAACTTCACCGTGGCCGACGGCATGAAGGATGCGGCGGAAAAGGTGGTGAGACTGGCACAATGAGCGTACTCGTCAACGAAGACACAAAGCTTCTGTTCCAAGGCTTCACCGGGCGGGAAGGCACATTTCACGCCGAGCAAGCCATTAATTACGGAACGAAAGTGGTAGGCGGAACTACGCCTGGTAAAGGCGGGCAAAGGCATTTGGATCGGCCGGTGTTCAACACGGTGGAAGAAGCCGTGAATGCCACGGGCGCGAACGCTTCGGTGATTTTCGTTCCTCCACCGTTCGCCGCGGACGCCATCATGGAAGCCGCCGATGCCGGCCTGCCTCTTGTGGTGTGCATCACGGAGGGCATTCCGATCAACGACATGGTGCGGGTGTGGGCTTACCTGAAGAGCAGACCCGCGACACGACTGGTGGGCCCGAACTGTCCGGGCGTGATTACGCCGGGGAAATGCAAGATCGGGATCATGCCGGGGCACATTCACAAGCCAGGTCCTGTCGGCATCGTTTCCCGATCGGGCACGTTGACCTATGAGGCGGTCGGGCAATTGACGAAATTAGGGATCGGGCAGTCTACCTGCATCGGGATCGGAGGCGATCCGATTATCGGAACGAGTTTTACGGACGCGATGCGCATGTTCAACGAGGACCCGGACACGTATGCCGTCATCCTGATTGGCGAAATAGGCGGCAATGCCGAGGAAGCGGCGGCGGCTTACACGAAGGCGCACGTGAAAAAGCCAGTGGTGGGTTTCATTGCGGGGCAGACGGCACCTCCAGGGAGGCGCATGGGACATGCGGGCGCGATCATCTCCGGCAGTTCCGGCAGGGCGGAAGATAAACTGGCAGCGCTGAATGATGCGGGCATTGCCGTTTGCCCGTCGCCGGCGCTTATGGGCGAGATGATGCAGCAGGCGCTTGGCAGAGGCTCTCGAGAATCGAAGGGGCGAAACTAATCAATGGCTTTGGAGCGGACTTTCGGAATCATCAAGCCTGATGCGGTAGCAAAGGGGCAGGCCGGTGAAATCCTGACGATGATCGAGGAGAACGGCTTTCGCATTCTCGGTCTGAAGATGCAGCGGCTCGGAAAGCAGGAAGCGGAGGCTTTTTACGCTGTGCATCGAGAGCGGCCGTTCTTCGCGGGACTGCTGAAATTCATGATCGAGGGCCCCGTCGTGGTGCTGGTACTAGAGCGGGAAGGCGCCATTGCAAAATGGCGCGATTTAATGGGAGCGACAAACCCGGCCAATGCGGCAGAGGGAACCATTCGCAAGCGGTTTGCGGAAAATATCGAGCGGAACTGCGTACATGGCTCCGATGCACCGGAAACAGCGGCGCAGGAGATTCCATTCTTTTTCAGCGGCATCGAGCTTTTATAGCGAAGGGAGCGAAACAACGGAGGTGGGCGCGGCGGTTCCCGAGGAAAGCCCCACTCGCTCGTCACATAAATATACGAGCTGAGATGAAGGCTGAGAATCCGCCGCACCCTCTCACGCACAGCCGGTTCCCGGCAGGTGGCTTCTATCAAGGAGAGCCGGGTTGAGCGCGAGCCATAATTAGGCTACATGTGCCTCAAATGCGGGCACTTCCAGAGCGCTGGCGAGCGCCTTTTTGGTCTTCTCGGCTAAACTCCGCAGACGTGCGTGCTTGGGCCTGCTGAGCCGACGTTCCACGCTGCGCCGGGCGCGAAGCAGCCGAATCCGGACCGCAGTTTCCGACCAGCCATGCTGGCGAGCGATCTCTTGTACTTTATAGCCTTCGATGTAGTGCCCTTCCAATACAACTCTATCGTTCGGTTTGCAATCGCTTAGGATACGTTTGACGTCGATGGCTGCCACGTTCATACGAGGAGGCGCCTGCAATTCGGGCAAAGTTTGCGTCTGCGGTTCGCGCCGCAGAAAAGTTCGATGAATATTCAGGGCAATGCTGTTGGTCCAGGTGAGGACGAGGTTTGGATCGCGGAGTTGTTCTCTGCGTTCCCAACCCTTGGCCCACGCTGCCTGGGCCGTGTCCAACGCAGCATCGTAAGAAAGACCTCGCGATACAAGAAAGCGAACTGTAAGGTTAAATCCGCGTTGATAGGCTCTGCCGTATTCTTCTGTTGTCATTTAGCTCCACCGCTCCTAGAGTTTCCAAATCCATCTCACCGATACTGCCGAGTGAGAGTCGATGACCTGTTGCGATCATCTTCAACCTGCTGACCTTCCGCGTAGGTTACAGGCAGTTTGGGTGCCACACGCCGAACGGCGAGCAAACACTTCCGATAATGCGGACAAATAGTAGACAAATCAGCCATATCCGAACTGAATGCGACTCAAATGCTGAGAGCCAATCGAGGAGGAGAAGCGGAAGCAAATCTTTCCGGCGGGTGAAAAAATTTCTGGTGAGGTGTGGAAAAGAAGAAACCTTTTGCGACGAGCGCACGCAGGCCTAACTCAGAAGCGGACCGCGAAAGGCGGAACGGCAGTTTACTTGGCTGTATCGGAGTGGTTCGAAGGAGTTTCGATTTTATCCGGCTCTTCCGTTGCAGCTTTCATGCTGTCGCGAAATGAACGGATGCCCTTTCCCAGTCCTTGACCGAGTTCAGGCAATTTCTTCGGGCCAAAAATGAACAGCGCGACGACCAAGATGATGAGCAGGTGGGTCGGTTGCAGCAGTCCTTCAATCATGGGGTTCTCCAGGCCGCCGGAACGAGCTCTCGTCCAGCACTTTCAGTATATAAGAAAAATGATGGGACGGGCTGGGGCGCGGTCATATTGACATCGCGGTGAGGCTCGGCTATAGTTCTGAAGTACTGAACTATCAACAAGTTGACGCCCGCGTTCGGTATCCTGTAGAAGTTCAGATCTTCTGGCTCCCCCAGCGGCCCGATTTTTCGCTCAGGTTCTCCGCCGGGGAGCTAAACAGCTAGGATTGAAACGACACATGGCCGGTCCAACTGACGAGTTTATAGAGTTGCCCGGAACGGTCGATAGCAGCGATTATCAGGCCTTCCTCGACGATTACAGCAGCCAATTTGCGACCAATCAGCGCGAGATTCTCCATGGCCACGTGCTGAGCGTTTCTGAAAAGGAAGTGATTGTCGATATCGGAAGAAAGAGCGAGGGATTAATTCCGGCATCGCAATTTCCTTTGGTAGAAGGAAGACCCAGTGTCAAGGCCGGCGACATTATCGAAGTCATGTTCGACCGGAGCGGCGAGCAGGTAGAAGGCTACATACTGCTCTCGTATGAGAAGGCACACCGGCTTCACGTGTGGGACGAACTGGAGCGGGCGGCTTCGGAAGGGACACCGCTCGCGGGCCATGTGCTGAGCAAGATCAAAGGCGGCCTGGCGGTGGATATTGGGATTGTCGCTTTTCTTCCCAGTTCACAGATCGAGCTGCGTCCGATCCACAATCTGGATCCATACCTAGGCCGCGATCTTCAGGTTCGGATTTTAAAGTTGAACCGGCGGCGAGGTAATGCCGTGGTTTCGCATAGAGTGCTGCTGGAAGACGAACTGGTGGCTCGCAAGACGGAGGCCCTGGCGAATATTCGCGAAGGAGCGGAAGTCACGGGGATTGTGAAGAACCTGACCGACTATGGGGCGTTTGTGGATTTGGGCGGGATTGACGGCCTGTTGCATGTGAGCGATTTGAGCTATGGCAACGTTACGCATCCCTCGGCGGTAGTGCAGGTGGGGGATCAGATCACGGTCAAGGTTTTGAAATTCGACCGGGAAAAGGAGCGCATTTCGCTTGGCCTAAAGCAAATGCACCCGGATCCCTGGCTGGATATCGAAGCGCACTACCCGCCGCAAAGCCGAGTGATCGGCCGCATCGTCAGCGTGACGGATTACGGGGCATTCGTGGAGCTGGAGCCCGGCGTTGAGGGTTTGATTCATATTTCGGAGATGACGTGGAGCCGGCGGATGAAGCACCCGACCAAAGTGGTGAAGGCGGGCGACCAGGTGGAAGCCGTGGTGCTCGACATCAAGCCGAGGGAACGCCGCATCTCGCTGGGTATCAAACAGCTCGAAGCGGATCCCTGGACCACGGTGGCGGACCGTTACAGCATTGGATCGGTGGTGGAGGGCCGTGTGCGCAAGATTGCCGATTTCGGAGCGTTCGTCGAGATCGAAGAGGGCGTGGATGGCTTGGTCCACGTTTCTGATCTGTCCTGGACGGCGCATGTAAAGCACCCCTCCGAGGTAGTAAAGAAGGGACAGATTGTTCAGGCAGTAATTCTGAACATCGATGCGCCGAATCGAAGACTGTCGCTGGGAATGAAGCAGCTTCAACCTGACGCGTGGGAAACGTTCTTCCGATCGCACCAGGTGGGCGACGTGGTGACAGGGCGGGTATCGCGCGCGGTGGCCTTCGGAGTTTTCGTGGAACTGGCGCCGGGGGTGGAAGGCCTCTGCCACCGGAGCGAGATCACGGCGGAGACAGGAAGAAGAGATCATGGACCTCGCGGCGCGGCGGAAGGGCCGGCGCTGCCTATCGGCAAGGAAGCAGTTTTCAAGATCGTCAAATTGAACGAAGCCCAAAAACGAATTGGGCTGAGCCTGCGGGCCATTACAGAAGACGACGAGCGGAACCGGCTTCAGGACTACAAGCGTCACGCTGCGGCAGCCACCTCAAATGTAGGGGATGTGATGAAGCAGCACAAATCAGAAGAAAAGAACCAGCATCAATGACGAGGGAAAGATTAGTATGACGAAGGCCGAGCTGATCGAGGAAGTGTCGAAGGTTGTAGAGATGACCCGCAAGGATTCGGAAACGATTGTAGAAACCATCTTCGACAGTATTGTCAACAGTCTCCACAAAGGGGATAAGATTGAAATCCGCGGATTCGGCAGCTTTCGTACGCGACAGCGACAGCCACGCGTGGGCCGGAACCCGAAAACGGGCTCTCGTGTCGAAGTGCCCTCAAAGCGCATACCGTATTTCAAGCCGAGTAAGGAACTGCGGGACCTTGTGAACCACGGCAAGGAAGGCCATGCAACCCCGGCCGAGCCGGAGGCCGTTCCGGCGGTAACCAATCACGGCAACGCTGGATCTTAGCTTGCACCTGTGGACGCCCTGGCGCTCCGCCTACATGCAAGAGAAGAGAGATAAAGGGCGTTGCATATTTTGCGATGCGGCGGCGTCGCGGGCAGACGAAGCAAACCTGGTTCTGCACCGCGGGAAATTGACCTTTGTTATTTTGAACCGCTATCCGTACACGAGTGGGCATCTGATGATCGCTCCGTTTGAACACGTAGCGCGGCTATCGGCAACCGATGAAGCGACAGCGGCCGAGATGATGCAGTTTACCCGCCGCGCGGAACGAATCCTGGAACAGGTGTACCATCCCGACGGATTGAACGTCGGGATGAACCTGGGCGAAGCGGCGGGCGCGGGCATCGAGCAGCACATTCACATGCACGTGCTGCCACGCTGGAACGGCGACACGAACTTCATGACGAGCGTGGGCCAGACGCGCATTATTCCAGAAGCGCTGGAAGACACCTACGCCAAACTAAAGAGCAAATTCGAAAACGTGTAGCGCCGGGCGCTTACGTCAGCGGATGTCGATGTGAAGCACGGCATCGGAGTGGCGGTGACGCCAATTCCAATAAGCTGCGCGCTGCTCCTCACTGGCCCTGTCCCAGTCGACAAAGGGACGATGCTCCTGTTCCCAATAAATGCGCCAAGCCCTATCCTCGCGCGCGTCCCACTGGTGATAGTCCTTGTGTTCCCTATCGTAATAACGCCGGTCGCGGTCCCGATCGTGCCGGTCATCACGGTCGTGATGGTCGTCCCGATCACGATCTTGTGCGTTGATGTACACGGGCATCAGCAAGGCCACACCCAGAGAGAAGGCGACGATTGTTTTTTTCATTTTAGGGTCCTCCAACCCTGCAAATTAGATCGCAGCGGGCGCAAGCCGTTTCAAGGGCCCTTTCCGGTGCGGTTTTCTTGCGAAGCGTGCTTAGTATTTGCTACTGTCCATAAACGGCTTTTAATAAATGAAACGATCCCGCCCGGAATGCGCCAGCGCGGCTGTACTGTATGCGAGCCTTGCCTCGGTTTTGTTCAGCAGCGCGGTATTTCTGAGCTGCGCATCGCCCGCCGCGATCAGCGAATTCGCACAGACCGCGGGAAAGGCGTTGCGCGGGGGCCCGTTTCTTTTTCGCGACATTCACGAATCGTGCGTGCGCCGGCATAGGAACGCCGCGCCCATTACACCTCTGTTCCTGCGGGGCCGGGGAGCAGCGGGCTCGGAGAAGGAGGAGGAGAGCGCCGTTTGCGTTCCTTTCGGACCCCAAGGGGAGGCGCTAAGCACAGCTTCCGATGTTCTCGTTTCGTACTTCCAAGCCATGCAGCAGCTTGCGTCGTTCAAGGCTTCCACCGTGAGCAGCCCCAGCGAAAAGGCGGCTCAGGACGCCGGCCTTACCGCGAAGTTCACCACGATCCAGGCCGATTCGGTGGGTAAGCTGGCAGGACTGGTTACGCAACTTCTCACCGAGCGGTATCAGAGAAGCAAGCTTCTTCATCTTCTGCGGGAAGCCGACCCGGCCATTGCCTCGGTGACGCAAGCTTTCGAAGACGTCGTATCGAAAGATTATCAAGGCTTACTGCGCGAAGAGCAGCAGGGTCTCGCAGCGCGATACCAAGATGCCGGCGAGGCCGGAAACCTGGCGATAATCCTGCTTTTGAACCGCTCGTATACGGAGGACATGAAACAGCTAAATCGACGCAAGTCCGCGGCCGAGGCGTACGTTCGGGCTTTGCAGCAGATCCGCGAAGGGCACCACGAGTTGGCGCAGAACCTTCCGCATCTGAAGGCGAAGGACGTGAGCCTCGCGCTGGAACCATACACTGCTCGCCTGGAGGGATTGGTGCCGGCGCTGCAGCAGGGGTTCTGAAGCTTTCATTGCGCCGCGGAATGAGGGAAGCACCAGAATGTCAGACATTGCCGATCACACCCGACAATTAGCGGACCTGTTCGCGAAGATGGCCGCCACTGTGGATGATTACCGGACAGAACACTTCGACGGGTTGCCGCCCGCCGAGCGAGCCAGCCTGGAGGGAATTATCCAGCAGCTCGAAGATATTCACGACCGCTTCACGGCCCTTGCGATTGGAGAGACCCTGAACGCGATCAAGGACGATTTGGACCAGATCACAAGCGTTACGACACAGGCGGAGGGCGCGCTCAAGCATTTAAAGACGGTCCGGGAGATTGTAAGTGTCGCCGCCGCAGCCGCCGAACTGGGCGCGGATGTTGTTTCAGGGGACTACGGAGCAATCCCAGCCGGCATAAGAGACGTGATTGGAGCCGTAAGCGGCGATTCGAGCAGCGAGTCTGAGGAAGCTTCCTCAGGGGGCTGAAACGCGAGCGCGAGCAACAGCGCTTCAAAGGGAAATCGTGCCGGGCTGGAGAGCGATGCCGATCTCTGGCACTATATAAATTACCCCCATGTTTGGTTGGTCCATGGACCCGAGGTCCAAGCTGGCGTTGTTGTGCCTTATCACAGCTTTTGTGTTTTGGAACAATGACGCGCTTTTCTTCACCTTCGCCACGATGGCCTTTTGCACAAGACTAGGCCCCGAACTCTACTGAACGGCTCGTTCTGCCAACAGCGCAGCCCGCTCTGCCCCTCCGACCGAGAAGAAGCACGAGAGTAGTCTTTCCGCGATAAACGGCGTCAGACAACAGGGATGGCGTTGTCAGCAACCGGCACAGTTTCAGCACTTTCAGATGAAGTCAAAGCGGCTAAGGCCGCCGGCCTTCGTTACTTTATCCCGAAAGGGCCGGATATCCGACGGCGCGGCGCAGGCCAGGAATTCTCCTACATCGGCCCTGACGACGAGCCTGTTCAGGACGAGGAGGTACTCAGCCGAATCCGTTCGCTGGTTATCCCGCCAGCGTGGACCTCTGTCTGGATCAGCCCGGACCCAAACAGCCATATCCAAGCGGTAGGCCGTGACGCGAAAGGCCGCAAGCAGTATCGTTATCACCCGAAATATCGCGAGGTCCGGGACCTGGTCAAATTCGACCGGATGCGCGCGTTCGGCAAAGTACTGCCACGAATCCGGCGGATCACGAGCCGCGATATAGCCAAACCCGGGCTTTCGAAGCGGAAGGTTTTGGCGGCGGTGGTGAAACTCTTGGAGACCACATATATCCGGATTGGGAACGAAGAATACGCGGACCAGAACGGATCGTATGGGCTGACAACCTTGCGCAATCAGCACGTGCAGATACTCGGAAACGTGCTGAAGTTTCGATTTCGCGGAAAGAGCGCACAGCGTCATGAGATCACGCTGGAAGATCCGAGGCTGGCGCGCATTCTAAAGAAATGCAAGGATCTTCCGGGAAGCGCTTTATTCGGATACCTGGATGAAGAAGGCCAACCGCAGACGATCGAGTCGGGGGACGTCAACGAATATCTGAGGGAGATCAGCGGAGGCGATTTCACGGCGAAGGATTACCGGACGTGGGGAGGGACCTGCCTTGCCGCCAGCTTTCTCCTTGCGAAGTGCGGGTCCGGAGACGACGAAGCAACCAAGTCAGCGCTGGTGGATGTGGTGAAGCAGGTGGCGGAGAAGCTAGGAAACAGGCCCGCGACCTGCAAGAAGTACTACATCCATCCGGCAATCATGGACTGCTATTCGGCGGGAGCTTTGCGGGAACTGGCGGATAAGTTCCGGGACAGCCGCAGCAGTTATCTTTACGAACAGATTGTGTTATCGCTGCTCACGCCGGCCCGGAAGCGAGCTCGCGTGGCGAAGACCGAGAATGCAGCTTGAGGATCCCAGCGGGAGGCTAGAAAGTGACGGATAGAGAAGGCGAGGTCGTGGTAGTCACAGGCGCGTCGGCGGGAGTGGGGCGAGCTGTCGTGAGGGAATTCGCGAAGCGCAAAGCCGATATTGGACTCATTGCGCGCGACCGAGGACGACTGGAAGCAGCACGTATGGAGGTGCAGCAGCGGGGAGGGAGAGGACTCGTTCTGCCGGCGGACGTCGCCGATGCGCAGGAAGTGGAGGCAGCCGCGGCGCGAGTGGAACGTGAATTCGGACCGATCGATGTGTGGGTTAACAACGCGATGACGACCATCTTCGCTCCCGTATCCGAGATTCAGCCGGACGAATATAAGCGTGCCACAGAAGTGACGTATCTGGGATGCGTTTACGGAAGCATGGCTGCGTTGAAGAGAATGCTGCCGCGCGACCGCGGCACTATTGTGCAGGTTGGCTCGGCTCTCGCGTATCGTTCTATTCCGCTCCAGGCGGCCTATTGCGGAGCGAAACACGCGATTATCGGATTCACGGACTCGCTGCGATGCGAGCTCATCCACAATCGAAGCCGGGTGCATGTGACGGTGGTACACCTGCCCGCCATGAACACGCCACAGTTCAGTTGGTGCCGAACGCGGCTGCCGCGCCATCCGCAACCTGTACCGCCCATTTTTCAACCCGAGGTGGCAGCGGAGGCAGTCTATTTCGCCGCCCATCACAAGCGGCGGGAGATTTTCGTGGGCGGCCCGACGGTGACAGCTATTTATACGCAGGATGTGGCGCCGGGACTGGCGGACCGGTATCTGGGTCGAAACGGGTATGACTCACAACAGACCTCAGAGCCTGTCGCTGCGGACCGGCCGGATAACCTGTTCGAGCCGGTTGCCGGCGACTACGCAGCGCACGGAATCTTCACGGACAAAGCCAAGAACTTCAGTTATCAGAGTTGGGCGGATCTGCATCGTACTCCGCTGTTGATGGCGCTGGCCGGCGCGATCGGCTTGGGCGCGCTTGCGTTGAGGAAGAGCGCATAGCGGAACAAGCGTCCGCGATATCGTATCCGCAGGAGCGCGTTTCATCATGATCATCACTCGACGAGAGTTTGCGAGAACAGCGGGCGGAGCGGCAGCGTTTTCTTATCTCGCGCCCGGCGTTCGGGGCCAGGACCAACCGGGCGGCGGACGCAAGCTCAGATACTGCATCGTCGGACTCGGCCGGATCTCCATGGGCCACTTCATGCCGGCGTGCAAAGCGTCCGAACGGTCAACCGTCACCGCGCTTGTCAGCGGCCACCGCGATAAGGCGGAGAAGATGGCGGCCGAATACAAGGTGCCCGAGAAGAATATCTACAGTTACGAAAACTATGACGAGATCGCCAACAATCCGGAGATCGACGCGGTTTATATCGCTCTCCCGAACAGCATGCATTTCGAATATACGATTCGCGCGGCGAACGCGGGCAAGCACGTGCTGTGCGAAAAACCGATGGCGACCTCCGTTAAGGACAGCCAGGCCATGGTGGACAAATGCAAAGCGGCGAACCGGAAGCTGATGATCGCATACCGCTGCCAGTACGAGCCGACTAATTTAAAGGCGATCCAGATGATTCGCGATGGCACGCTCGGGACTATTCAGGCAATTGAAAGCGCAAACGGATTTGTGGAGCGCGCCGGCGAATGGCGGCTCAATAAGAAATTGGCAGGCGGCGGCCCGCTCATGGACGTGGGTATTTATTCGCTAAATGCATGCCGCTATCTGACCGGCGAGGAACCGGCGCACCTGGAAGGCTACTGTTCGGTCGTCGACAAAGACGGGCGCTTTAAAGAGGTGGAAGAGAATGTGTCGTGGACGATGCGATTTCCTTCCGGAATCGTGGCGAGCTGCAATACGACTTATGGCGCGCAAATGAATGGATACTACAGGGTTCACGGCACAAAGGGAATCCTGCACGTCGAGCCTGCGTTTGGATATCAGGGTCAAGAGCTGAAGGCGCAGATTCAGAAGCAGGAACCGATCGATGAGCCGAATCCTGCCAAAGATCCGTCGCAGTTCGTTCGCGAAGCCGACCACTTTGCCGATTGCGTTTTCGAAGATAAGGAGCCAAAAACGAACGGCGAGGAGGGACTTCGGGACATGCGGTACATGGCCGAGATTTATAAGTCGTGCGGCCGCGTCTTGGGGTGAAGCGACGGGGGTGAATGCAAGGGCGCGATCGTTTCCTCGAGGCGGCTGTCGAGGAAGCCCGCCGAGGACTCGCAGAAGGCGGGATTCCGATCGGCTCGGTGCTGGTTTGCGATGCCCAGATCATCGGGCGCGGGCACAACCGGCGCATTCAGAAGAGCAGCGCCATCCTGCACGGCGAAATGGACTGTCTGGAAAATGCCGGCCGCCTGCCCGCCGCAACCTACCAGCGCTCGACGCTCTACACGACCCTATCGCCCTGCCCGATGTGCAGTGGAGCTATCGTGCTCTACAAAATCCCACGCGTGGTTGCGGGTGAAAATCAAACTTTCCTCGGGGCCGAAGAATATCTTCGATCGCAAGGGGTGCAGGTGGAAGTACTGCAAGACGCGGAATGCGTCCGGTTGATGCGGCAGTTTATCGCCGAGAATCCGGCCTTGTGGAACGAAGATATCGGAGTTTGACCGCTCCGCCCCGACGCACTGTAACTTTCAGTCATACTGAAAGCGAAATTCAAGAGGGGTCTTGAAGCTTATGAAACCTATTTTGGCTGCGGCAGCCCTGGCGCTGGCGGTACATCCGGCGACGTGGGCAGCAGAAGCGGATGCGCGAACTCCTGTCTTAGCGGAACTGTTCACCTCGGAGGGATGCTCGAGCTGCCCTCCGGCGGACGCGCTGCTCAGGAAGCTGGACGTTCTGCAGCCGGTTCCGAACGCTCGCATTATTGTCCTTAGTGAGCATGTTGATTACTGGAATTATGACGGCTGGCGGGATCCTTTCTCTTCGCGGCAATTCAGCAGGCGGCAAGAGGATTATGCAGACCGGCTGGGATCGGAAATATTTACGCCGCAACTAATCATTGACGGGCGGGAGCAGTTTGCAGGCGGAGACGCCCGATCGATCGCCGCCGCGATCTCGCGCGCCGCAGCCCGTCCGAAATCCGTATTACGCATACTACAGGCGAAGCGCGAGGGGTCCGGTATCGCAGTCCAGCTTTCCGTGCGGCCTCTAACGAACGGGCGTGGGCACGTCTGGCTGGCAATCGCCGACGACAGCGATGAATCGAACGTGGCTCGCGGTGAAAATTCCGGGCGGACGCTCAGCCATGTGGCCGTGGTGCGCCGCCTTGAAAAAGTTGCGGATGCGGCGAAAGGCGAGGCGCTAGAAAAGGTCTTGCGAGTCCCGGCCGGAGGACCGCGAACAGCGGCAGGCCAGCGAGTGGTAGCGTTTGTGGAATCCGGGAAAGCAATCGTCGCCGCGGATTCAGCCGCAGTAAAGAATTAGGCCAAGCAGCGGCAGAGTCGCCGCTCGCGCACAAGAGCGATGTCGCGTGCAATATCTTCACTTCGTTCGGATATGGAACAGAGGAGGAGGATCTGACTCTGTTCCGAACGCTGCGGGAAGCTGTCCGGCCGGGCGGCCGGGTCGTGGTGGAGACCAACCATCTCGAAGCCAGCCTACTCTCGACGATCGTTAGCTACGCGGCACTCCCTGATGCTTGAGATACAGCGCTATGGGAACCTGGAGTGGCCCTTCTAGCGAGCGATTCCCGCCAACGCAAAATCTGTGGTTTCGGTTGCCGGTAGCTCGCCGCGTGTTAACCTCCTTTGCGGGCCGCGTTATCCACGAATTTGGTTAGCGAGGTGAACAGATCGACGGGCAGCGGAAAAATGACCGTCGTGTTCTTCTCCGTTCCGATCTCTACAAGAGTTTGCAAATAGCGCAGCTGAATGGCGACGGGCTGCTTCTGGATCTGCTCGGCGGCCATGCTCAGTTTTTCGGCGGCGAGATATTCACCCTCGGCGTGAATGATCTTCGCGCGGCGCTCGCGTTCGGCCTCGGCCTGCCGCGCGATGGCGCGAATCATCTGATCCGGCAGATCCACTTGTTTGACTTCCACCATGGTGACTTTTACGCCCCACGGGCCGGTATGCTCGTCAAGGACGGCCTGCAATCGCACGTTGATTTTCTCGCGCTGGCTCAGCAGCTCATCGAGCTCCACCTCGCCGAGCACACTCCGCAAGGTGGTCTGCGAAAGCTGGCTGGTTGCATAGAGGAAATTTGTGACCTCCAGGACGGCTTTCACCGGGTCCATTACGCGGAAATAGATCACGGCATTCACCTTGACCGTTACGTTATCGCGGGTAACAAGGTCCTGGGACGGAACCTCCATGGCCTCGATTCGCAAAGAGATTCGAACGATGCGATCGAGTGGAGCGAAGACCAGAATGATGCCGGGGCCCTTCGGCTCGCGAAGCACGCGTCCGAGCCGGAAAATCACGCCGCGCTCATACTCGGCAAGAATCTTGATCGACGAGATGAGATAGAAGACCAGAATGACAATCAGAATGAGCAGCACGCCGGAAAAGAAATCGACAGTCATCGTTCGCTAAGCCTCCTTAACGCGCAGCAATAATTCATCGACGCTTTCGACCCGCACACGTTGACCGGCGGGGATACTATGGTCGCTCCTGGCCTGCCAGTACTCCCCGTGGACGAAGATAGTGCCCCGCGGATTGATCTCGGTACGCGAGATGCCGATCTCGCCAACCAGGCTTTCCGGGCCGGTCAGCCGCCGGGCGTTTCGCGCGCGCATAGCAAGAAATCCGAGAAAGAGAGTGATGATCCCAAACGCTAACGATACCGCGAGGGCAATTCCGGGAGTGATCCTGCGCGGCCCCTGCAGGAGAGCCATGGCCCCGAAGGCGAGCAGGACTGCTCCCGCAATTCCCGAAATCATATGCGTGTAGTATTTGAGCTCGATGGCCAGCAGAAGGAGGGCGACCAAGAGCAGCGTTACTCCATACCAGCTTGGAGAATCCTGATAGAGGCCGTAAGCGCCGGCAAACACCAGCAGCACGCCGAGCATTCCAGGAACGATCATGCCGGGGGCATGCAGCTCCCAGGAGAGGCCCAGGGCGCCAATTATCAGCAAAACGAAGGCGATATTGGGATCGGTTAAAGCAGCGGGAACCATAAGACCAGTTTGTCAATTCCGACGGGCAGCGATGGGCCGGCGGTTCTCAGCCGGGCGAAGTTTAGAAGCAGTGAATCCGGCTGAACGAACTTTAACGGTCGCGCGGATAAACCCCGGAGCGGCTGGCTCCGTCTTTGGAAGTGAGACGCCAAAGCGGTCTCAAGAGGAAGTAACCAAAATGAAAAAACAGATATATTCTCTAGCCCTTTCCACACTTTTCGGATTGGGCGTCGCCATAGCTGCGCCGCAGGAGCAATCCGCGCCAGCTCCGGCACCCAGCACGCAGGCCCCGGAGAGGCAGCACGCCACCGATCCCAACCGGCAAATCAAGAGGCTCTCCAAGCGCCTGAATCTGACGGCGGACCAGCAGAACCAGATTCTACCGATTCTCGCGGACCGGCAGCAGCAGATGGAGAGCATTCGCGCCGACGCGTCGCTCTCGCCGAAAGATCGCCACGCCAAGATGCGCGCCCTTAGGGAAGACAGCGAAACCAAAATCAAAGCCGTGTTGAACGATCAGCAGAAGACCGCCTACGACCAGATGCAACAGGAGATGCGGGACCGGATGCAGCAGCATCGGAAACAGACTCAGCAGCCTGGCGGGCTCAGCTAAGGCCTGGCATTTCGAGACTCAGGCGTTTTCATCTTAGAAAAGAGAGAATCAAAATATGAGGAACAAGATCCTGTCCACAGCATTATTGGGCCTAGCGCTCGCTGTTGGTTCCGCGAATGCGCAGGTCTATGTTCGAATCGGACCTCCCCCGCCGCGGAGAGAGATTCGTGTAGTGCGACCCGGTCCCGGCTACGTCTGGCAGGAAGGCTATCATCGCTGGGATGGCAGAGGCTATGTCTGGGTTCCTGGCCGTTGGGTATTGCCGCCCCAGCCGTATTACCACCACTGGGTTCCAGGCCACTGGAGAGAAAGCCCGCGCGGGTGGGTTTGGGTGGAAGGCCACTGGCGGAGATGAGCGGGGCGCTTTGTGAGGGGCGAGGCACGTGCTTCGCCCCTTTCAACCGTCACTGGCCCGAGGCCGATTGTGCATGCACGAAGTCTTTTCGCGGTTTGACGGGCGACTTTTCCATCTTTTGCTGCTCACCGGGCCGTAAGCGTTTCTCAAACGGCTCGAGCTTAACCGGCGTTTCAGTGCGCATGGATTCGAGCAGCGCCTGCACAATTCTGACATCGGCGAGACCCTCGGCTCCGGAAGGCTCCGGTTCCCTGTTCTCGAGCACGCATCTAGAAAAGTACTCGATTTCGCCCCCGAACTGGTCCACTTTGCCGAACGAGCGCTTCTTTTCTTTACCGTCCAGTTTGAGGATCATGTTCAACTTCTCGTGATAATCGAAAGCGGGCTTCAGCCAGAGCTCGCCTTTTGTACCGACCACCTGGTAAGCATCCGCCGGCGCGGCGCCGAAACTGCACGTTAGCGTGGCGAGCCGCTCGCCCGGAAAGCGCAGAACTGCCGTCACCATTTCGTGCACTTCGCTAAATCGCGAATCGCCATTGTTCGCGCCGACCCCAGTAACTTCGAGCGGTTCGTCGCGGAACAGATAACGGGCCGCGTTGATGGGATAGACGCCCATGTCCATGAGCGGGCCGCCGCCCAATTCCTTTTTGAGGCGTATGTTGCCTTCCGGAACCTGCTGGGTAAAAACGGAATTGAAGATTCGCGCTTCACCTATCGTGCCGTCCTGAATAGTTTCGATGGCCTTCAGGTTCGCGGGCTCGAAGTGCAAGCGATAGGCGATCATGAGCTTGACATTGTTGGCATCGGCAGCGCGAATCATTTCCTCGCATTCGGCAACTGAATCCGCCATCGGCTTCTCGCAGAGAACATGGATGCCGGCTTGTGCCGCGCGAATCGTGTAATCCCAGTGCATGTTGTTCGGCAGCGTGATGTAAACGGCATCGATGCTTCCGCTGCGCAGGAGAGCGTCGTAGCCGTCATAGTCAACGGTCTGCGAGACATCGTATTGTTCGCCGAGCTCCTTGGCCTTCTCTGCGTCATCTGTTACAAAAGCCACCAGCTCGGAATTTTTTGTATTTTTGAAACCGGGTAAGATCACCTCTTGCGCAATCCATCCCAGCCCCACGACTGCATAACGAATTTTTCCTGAATTTTTTTCATTGCCAGGCGCCGCCATGGAAAAAACTCCTTCACACGGCTGGATGCTTGCGGAGTGCTCCGGTTACTTCGGCATTGACAAATCAGATTCCAGGACATACACTAGATCCGTAGCGAATGTATCGATGCCGGACATAAGGCGACCCGAAAAATTGCTTCCTTTGACGCCGGCCGTGTTCCACATTCTGCTGGCCTTAACAGAGGGCGAGCGGCACGGCTACGGCATTATGCAGGATGTAATCCGACACACCGAGGGCGGGTTGCAGTTGGGGCCCGGGACGCTGTACGGATGCTTGAAGCGGATGGTTGCAGCAGGACTAGCTGGAAGAATCCGGTGAACGGCCCGATCCGGAACTCGATGACGAGAGAAGGCGCTATTACCGGATTACCGGATTGGGCGATGAGGTAGTGCATGCGGAGGCGAACCGGCTCGCTAGCGCGGTGCGCGCGGCGCGGCGAAAACGCATGTATTCGAGCGTGGGGTCAGGCTGATGCGGCTTGTGGCACAAGGCGGTGGCGAAAGACTGGTCCGGTATGTCTGCGCAATTTACGGAGCGCTGTTGATCGCGTATCCGCCGGAGTTCCGGCGCCGGTACGGCGACGAGATGATTATCGTTTTCCGAGACCGCTGCCGGGAGGCGCTTCGGAGCGGAAGGTCCGCGGATTTCTTACGCCATATGGCGCACACCGCTCTCGATGTGATTCGGACAGCATGCCTTGAAAGGAGCACAAGCATGAGCACGACCGCCATCATTGCGACGCTCGCAGCCGTGGCCGGAGGATTATTTGCCGCCTACGTCGATTTCCACGCCACGGAAGTGCAGGCCACCATGGCTGTAATTCTGGCGACCAGCTTTGCCGCCGGCGCGATTTGTCCGCGACTTGCCTGGTTGTGGGCTCTTCTGGTTGCGGCTTGCCTCACGGCATCTCACCTTATTGCCCCGCGATTTGGCATTCATCCGCTTGATGCCGTACATGGCAGCTCGCTGTCTTTGATGCTTGTCGCGCTGCCGGCCGGGGTGAGCGCTTATCTTGGCGCGGCATCGCGCTGGGTGCTTCGTTTCGGCATTCGGTAGGCTGCCACTTCAGATCGGCGGCTCACATCCATATAGAGTGGCTTCCACTTTCATCGATCCTGTGTGCGGAATGCAGGTGGATCCAGCAGGAGCAGCCGGCGAGAGCCAGTATGAGGGCAATACGTACTACTTCTGCGCCTGGGGCTGCAAGAAAAAATTCGACAGCAACCCGGCGCTGTTCTCAACTTCGAAGTCGAAACTGATAGCCCTGTCACCGGCACACGGGGGCACAGAGCGCCTTGCCGCGGAGCGTGAGTCATCGTCATTGTCTGTTGAATACACCTGTCCGATGCACCCCGAAGTGCGGCAGCTGGGTCCGGGCGCGTGTCCGAGGTGCGGCATGGCGCTCGAGCCGGTCGAAGCAACCGTTGAGGAGGAGAACCCCGAACTAGCGGATATGACGCGCCGGTTCTGGATCAGCGCCGCCCTAACCGCGCCATTGCTGCTTCTGATGATTTTCGAGATGGTTTCCGGGCATGGAGGCGGGCCTTGGTTCCGTTCGCCACAGACCGGTTGGCTGCAGTTTCTGTTTGCGAGCCCAGTCGTGCTTTGGTGCGGCTGGCTGTTGTTTGAGCGCGGCTGGGCATCAGTGATCAACCGGCACCCGAACATGTTCACACTGATCGCGCTCGGCGCGGGCGCCTCCTATTTTTTCAGCGTTATCACACTCTGGTTTCCCCGCCTGATTCCCGACTCGTTTCGATCGCAACACGGAATGTTGCCTTTGTATTTCGAACCCGCTGCAGTGATCACCACGCTGGTTCTGCTTGGTCAGGTTCTGGAACTCCACGCACGAAGCCAGACCAGCGCCGCGTTGAAGTCGCTTCTGCAGCTCGCGCCAAAGACCGCGCGGCGGATCGAAAACGGAGCGGATCACGACGTCCCGATGGAGAGTATTCAAGTGGGCGATCGCCTGCGCGTGCGTCCCGGCGAAAGAGTGCCGGTGGATGGCGTGGTTCTGGAAGGCAACAGCTCCGTCGACGAGTCGATGATCAGCGGCGAGCCCATTCCTATCGAGAAGTTCGCGGGCGTGACGGTAACCGGGGGAACCGTTAACGGAGCCGGCAGCTTCACGATGCAAGCGGAGCGGGTGGGTCGCGATACTCTGTTGAGCCAGATTGTCCGCCAGGTGAGCGCAGCGCAACGAACGCGCGCACCGATTCAACGGCTCGCGGACGTCGTTGCGTCCTATTTCGTGCCCGCCGTGGTACTTGCTGCAGTCGTAACGTTCGCCGTCTGGAGCATCTACGGTCCTGAGCCGCGTCTTGCACACGCCTTCGTGAACGCCGTCGCCGTATTGATCATCGCCTGCCCTTGCGCACTGGGCCTCGCCACTCCGATGTCGATCATGGTGGGCACTGGGCGTGGGGCAACCGCGGGAGTGCTTGTCCGCAACGCCGAAGCACTGGAAGTGCTGCAGAAAATCGATACGCTGGTGATTGACAAAACCGGCACTCTCACCGAGGGCAAGCCGCGAATTGCAGCGATTCACGCCTTCAATGGCTTTACGGAACCGGAGCTGTTGCAGCTTGCGGCCAGCCTGGAACAATCGAGCGAACACCCGCTGGCCGGCGCAATTCTGGCAGGCGCTCGAGAACGAAACACGACTCTCCTGAAGAGCAATGCTTTCCGATCCATCACCGGAAGGGGCGTTAAAGGGAACATCGCCGGCCGCTTTGTTCTAGCCGGAAATCGAGGTCTTCTGGAAGAGGCGGGTATCGCAACGGGCGAGCTCATAGAACGCGCCAATGGACTGTGCAGCCAGGGGCAATCGCTCCTGTTCATTGCGGTTGACGGCAAAGCCGCAGGGGTCGTCGGAGTTGCCGATCCGATAAAGCAGTCCGCGGTCGAAGCGCTGAAGGATCTTCATGCGGCAGGCCTACGCATCGCCATGCTGACGGGCGATAATCGTACGGCGGCGCTGGCCGTGGCCCAACATTTTGGGATCGATGAGGTGGAGGCCGAGCTTCTTCCTAGCCAAAAAGCAGACGTTGTAAGAAAGCTTCAATCGGCCGGGCACGTGGTGGCAATGGCGGGCGACGGCATCAACGACGCTCCGGCGCTGGCCGCCGCCGATGTCGGAATCGCAATGGGAACCGGAACGGATATCGCCATGGAAAGCGCTGGCATTACGCTGGTACGCGGCGATCTGCGCGGAGTAGTCCGCGCGCTACGGCTTAGCCGCACAACGCTGCGCAATATACGCCAGAATCTCTTTTTCGCTTTCATCTATAATGCGCTGGGAGTTCCGATTGCGGCGGGTGTTCTGTATCCGTTTCTTGGATTACTGCTCAGTCCGATGATCGCGAGCGCCGCGATGACGTTCAGTTCGGTGTCGGTGATCGGAAACGCGCTGCGGCTACGGAAAGTAAAGCTGTAGCTAATTCGAACAATCCGCCACGAGGCTCACGTAGAACGGACTGTCGTTAAACGTGCACTGGCACACGCGCCCGAAGGTGATTTGGCGAAAGCACGGTTCCAATGCGGCACGCAAGCTGTTCTGGTTGAAAAAGTTCACGTGAGTAGCTTCGAGCAAATGCCAGGGCGTCAGGCCATGCCGGAAGCCCAGCGGAATGGCACTCGCGTCCGGTACTGTGAAAACAACTCTGCTCGCCGCCAAGCGCGCGACTTCGCGGATCGCGCCCTGAAAATCGGGGATGTGCTCGAGGACCTCCGAACAGAAGACCGAGCGAAATTTGCGGGCCGGAAAAGGGGAAGGAAATCGGCCATCATACAGAGTGACCAAGTTCTTCGATTCGGGACGGATGGACCGGACGATGACGTCTGTGTCCAGCTCGAGCCCGTGCGCCTCGATTCCGGCGGATTGTAACTCCACCACCAGCGCGCCGCTTCCGCAGCCAAAATCCAGGACAGGATCTGGCAGCTTTTTCGCCAGCGCCAGAATGTCGGGATGCACGGCGGGGTTTGGCGGGCCGGACCCGTAGATCCTATCCCGGTGGTACACTTCGCGCGAATCGAGCAAGGCCCTGTAATGCGGAGCGACAAACGCGAAACGACCTTCGAAGCGGGCGTTCAAAGATTTCGGCCCGGTGATTGATATCGATTCGAATTCGCGCCACGACAGCGACTCGGGCAGCAGATATTCGAATACGAACCCAGGCTGAAATACCGAGTTCATGCCGGGAAGCGGTTCTACATCGGGGCGGGACAAACGGTAGTGCTCAAGGAACGGAACGTCCTCGCGATCGAGGTGCACGGCTGGGATGATCTTCGGCTCGACCGGACCTTTCAACCAGCCGGCAATCCGGATGATGCCGCTTGGATCCAAATCCAGATGGTCAAGAAAACCGTTTCCGAAGGGACGAGCTAGTGCGAAAGAGGTGAATCGCATTCCACAGTGCGCGAAGACCAGCGCCACGGCGCGGCCACCATAATCAGCGCGCAAAGAACAAGAAGCGCAGACGAGGGTTCCGGTGTAATCAGCGGACTATTGCCGGGGACGGTGGCGACCACAATCGGCGACAACGTGGAATCGAGAAACTGTACGTTGGCCAGATCGATTGGCGAAATTCCTTGATCGACTCCGTGAAATATCACGTTGGCAAGGATGCCGGTTCCCGAAACACCCGGAACACTCCCTAAAAGCGAGTCCGCGATAAAGGAGATCGTTCCGGCAGCGTTATCAATTGCGCCAGGGACGAAAACGGTGGGGCCACCCGTGGGCAGGAAGGCGCCTTCTGTGATTGCCGTGGCAGCGATCACCTGCGGCGAAAACGAAATATCGAATTGAAATGCGTACAAGTCGTTGATACCTGACGCGGCGATCGAAACCGTGAAGGTTTGATTTACGCCGAGAGGACCGGGCTGTACAGAGATCACCGGGCTAGACAAGACGACCGGAATCGCAATCGTCATAAGAGCGGCGCATCGCGCGAAGTATCTTTGTCTGATCATCGTGTGTCCTCCTCAACTACTGACATACCGTTCCGGGGGCGATCTGACGAGAGATAAATGCCAGATCCCGGATATCCACAACGCCATCGCCATTAAAATCTGTTCGTGGATCGTATCCGGATTGGCCAACAGCTTTCCCGAACGCCGTCCGCACAAACGCCACGTCGGAGCAATTCACCACGCCATCGCCGTTGACATCGCCCGGAATGCCCTGGATTACGAGCGGCACGGTGGCAACATGCGATAGAACACCGCTGATGCCTGAAATAACAAGCGTGTAATTGCCGGGCGGGCTCGTGTTTGCAGTAAGCACGTTTAGCGATGACGCGCCGGAACCGTTTGGCACGGTGGACTCAGGGAACGAAGCAGTCGCAGCTGCCGGCAAGCCCATTACGCTTAGTCCCACATCGTCGCCAAATCCGCGCAAAGATGCGACGTTGATGTTGTATGAACTCGCATTGCCCGGGGGAACGTTGGGAGTTGCAGCGGTAGCGGAGATGGAGAAGTCCCGTAGATCCTGATCGCTCACGCAATCGTCTGTTCCTTTCGCGAGGCAAAAGCGGTCGTAGCGTACCTGCTCATCGCGAAGCTGGTCCGCGTTGTTCAAGCTTCTGTAAATGCCCCATTTCGGACGTACAACTGTCGTGCCATTTCGCCATAGATCCAGATTGGGATTGGAATAAGAAAACAGCGTTGCGCCATCACTCAGCCTTTTGATGACAATCGAGTATTGCCCTGTGTAACTGTACGTAATCTTCTCGTAACCTTCGACCCAAACGCCGATAAAGGGTTGCAGCGGGGTACTCGTCAGAGTGGTAGTAACTCCTTTTGAGTCGATGTGTATCAACTGAAGGATATTGGGATTCCCCTTGCGAGGCGTCAAGGTGATGATGGGAGCACTGTCGTCGCCGTCATAAGCTTTGATCTGATGAATGTGCGTGAAGCTGCTGGAGGGCTGGAATCCGACGGGGAGCTTCACTTTCCATCGAAAGGTAACAGAATCGTTGAGAAACCCTTTGAGGTAGTCCGGCGTGCTGGAATTACCCTCTGTTTTGATCTCCAGGCGTTGGCGGTCGAAAGCGACGCACCGGTCGTTATCGGGAGTGACATGAATGTTGAAAACGAAGACATACTTTCCAAGGTCACTGTCGAGACCTTGTGTGATATGCGGGCCAAAAGCCGGGTGGCTGCAATCGGGAGTTTCAGGCGCGGACTTCAGGACACTTTGGATGCGGTTGTACGCAGCGGTCGCGCCATCAGCCGATAAAATAATCTGCGCTGAGGAGAGTGTGGCGCCTCCGAGCACAGCGATCAAAAGGACCGGCAAGATGATCCGGAAACGTTCTCGATGCACAGCCGATTCCTCCAGAAATGACGGATTGCACGGGCAATCCGATGCATTTACATTCTATTCCCTGCCCCTTCCAAGCTTCAGAAAACACTTGCTATACTGATGATTTGCGTCATGTGCCGGGAGTGCTGGCCGATGGTGAATCGGTCCTGAAAAGGAAGCGCGCACGGCGATTCTAGCGGGTCCCGCGCCTTAAGGAAGCTGTCAGTGTTCATAGGCCTCCAGCAGCTGGAAGTTCGTCCTGTCCGTTTTGATGTGGACATTCCGGCAGGTGAAATCGAATTCGACAACAAAATTACCCAATCCTCTATGCTTCATGCGGAGGGGACGGCTCAGTTACTGAATCATTCCCTGGGCGAAATTCGCGTACAGGGAAAGCTGAAGGTCACAATGGGAGCGACGTGCGACCGCTGCCTGGAAGCGACGGGCTTTCCCATAGATAACCAGTTCGATCTCGTTTACATGCCGGCGGGCGAATCGACTGGCGGCGAAGACGAGATTGAGGACGCAGCAATTGAGGTGGGTTATTACGAAGGAAACGGGCTGGCGCTTAACGATGTTCTGCGGGAAGTGGTGCTGCTCGCCCTTCCCATGCAGTTGGTCTGCCGCGAGGAATGCAAGGGCATCTGCCCGGTTTGCGGACAGAACCGGAACTTGCGCGATTGCGGATGCCAGGCGGAGCTGGCGGACGATCGCTGGAGCACATTAAAGAAGCTGCGCGCCGAAATAGGACCACACAACTGAACGGCTTCTGAGTCGCGTAAGAATAGAAAATCTGAAACGAGAACCTGAGAGACTAGAACAACCATGCCAAATCCAAAACGCCGCCACTCGAAGCGCCGCACGTCCACGCGCCGCGCGCATGATGCCTTACGCGTCCCACAGCTCGCGGAGTGCCCCAATTGCCATGAAAAGATCCGCGCCCACCGCGCTTGCCCGCATTGCGGTAAATACAAGGGCCGGGAGGTAATTGAAGTGGTCGAAGCCTGACGCTTCCTGCCCTCTGAACAACACTTCACTACATGGTCACCATAGCCCTCGACGCAATGGGAGGCGATCACTTTCCGAAAGCGGAGATAGAAGGCGCTCTCCAGGCTGTGAGGTCTTTCGATGTGAAAGTTATTCTGGTGGGCCAGGAAGAGGTTCTCTCTAGGGAGCTGAAGCGCCATCCAGGATGGAACTCGCTGCCGATCGAGGTGGTTCACGCAAGCGAGCAGATCACGATGGAAGACAGCGCGGGGAAGGCCGTCCGGACGAAAAAGGACAGCTCCATCCGAGTGGCTTCGCGGCTGGTGCGCGACGGCGTAGCACAGGGCGTGGTCTCGGCCGGCAACACGGGGGCGGTGATGGCGACTGCCAAGATGGTGCAGGGGATGCTTCCGGGTGTGGACCGGCCCGCTCTGGCTTCGGCTTTCCCAACTCTGAGCGGACGGTCGGCCGTCATGCTCGATGTTGGCGCGAATGTCGATTGCACGCCTAAGATGCTGGCGCAATTTGCAGTCATGGGCAACGCCTACTCGCGCGTGATATTTCGAAGCTCGCGTCCGCGCGTTGGTCTTCTGTCGATCGGCGAGGAAGAGCATAAAGGCAATTCGCTGACGCACGAAGCGTATCCTCTTCTCAAAACGCTCAAGCACCTGAATTTTATCGGCAATGTCGAAGGACGCGACGTGTACACGGGCTCGGTCGATGTCATTGTGTGTGATGGCTTCGTCGGCAATGTGGCGCTGAAAGTGAGCGAGGGCCTAGTCGAAGTGATCCGGCAGCTTCTGAAGCAATCTCTCAAGGCGAGCATCACGCGCCAAGTGGGCGCCTATCTCGCTCAGGGAGCTTTCAACGAGTTCAAGAAGCGAGTCGATTACTCCGAGTACGGAGGGGCTCCCCTGCTGGGATTGAACGGTATCTGTGTGATTTGTCACGGCCGCTCAACGTCTAAAGCAATTCGTAACGCCATCCGCGTGGCGAAGGAATTCGCGGAGGGCAGAATTAACGAACGAATCGCAACGGAGCTCGACGGGTGGGCATCTGCACAAGCAGGATAATGCATGCGCTCCCTTTTGTTGGCACTCAGCGCCGCTTGCCTCCTCGTGGCCAAAGAAGATCCGGTTCAGTGGACGCTCGCGCCCGTCCACGGTGAATCGCAGATCGCCCCCGGCTCAAAAGCTTATTTTGAACTGAAGGCAGCCATACAGCCGGGGTGGCACCTTTACTCGCCGACCACGCCAACCGGTGGGCCGATCATCACCAGAATCCAACTAGCCGAGAACCCGGCCATCGCTTCCTACCAGCTCTACCGACCGCAACCGGTGCGAAAGCTCGATCCCAATTTTCACATCGACACGGAAACGTATACAAGTGTGGCCACGTTCGTTTTCGAAACAAATACGAGCACGTCCGCGTCCGGGCCATCGACGGTTAGTGCGGCGGTTCGATATCAAGTTTGTTCGGACGTGCAGTGCCTGCCTCCGGTTAAGAAAACAGCAAGCACCAGCATTACCTTCGCTGCCGGCTCGCCTGCAGGGACTTTTATGATTCCCGCCGGTTATGCGCTTGTCCCGCAAACCCAGTCCGCGGCAGCCAAGCCGGCGGAGACGTCATCAGCGGATCGGGCCCGTGCGTCTTTTCAGAGCCCAAAGCGCAGCGACGAGCCTCTGCTGCCTTTCCTGCTCACCGCTTTCGGATTTGGTCTTGCGGCTCTCTTCACACCCTGCGTGTTCCCGATGATCCCGATCACGGTTTCGTTCTTCCTGAATCAGAGCGCCGGGAGAGATGAGCAAAATCGCGACGGTTGGAAGCAGGCCTTGCTGTTCTGTCTGGGCATCATCGTTTTGTTCACTGGGCTTGGGTTCCTGGTTACGGCGATGGCTGGACCATTCGGTGTGGTGCAACTCGGCTCAAGCCCGTGGGTCAACGGCTTCATCGCACTGGTCTTCTTCGTGTTTGGGTTAAGCCTACTCGGCGCATTTGAGTTACGCCTGCCATCAGGTTTACTGACGAAATTGAATCAAGCGTCCCAAAGCGGCGGCTACGTGGGAACGCTACTAATGGGCTTGACGTTCTCACTGACTTCTTTTGCGTGCATCGGGCCGATCGTCGGGCCACTGCTGATTGCGTCTGTTCAGTCGAAAGGCGTGCAGCCGGTGTTCGGAATGCTTGCCTTCGCGACCGGACTTGCCGCTCCGTTCTTTCTGCTGGCGCTCTTCCCTTCCTATTTGAACAAGCTACCCCGCAGCGGCGGATGGATGGTTCGGGTCAAGATTGTTCTTGGCTTTATCGTTCTGGCCGTGATGCTGAAGTACCTCAGCAATGTGGATCAGGTGCTGCAAACGCACTGGCTGACGCGGGAGCGTTTCCTGGCCGCCTGGATCGTTCTATTTGCCCTGCCCGGATTGTACCTGCTCGCATTACTTCCTATGGAAGGGATCAAGAGAGACGAGCAGGTCGGAGTGGCCCGTGCGCTGATTGCTTCGCTGTTTCTGATCTTCTCTATTAGCTTGATCCCTGGCCTATTCGGTGGCCGGCTGGGAGACCTGGACGCTTTCGTGCCGGAAGGATCGGGCAGCATCTTCGCAGCTGCCTCAGCTCAGGCGAACGACGGTACCGCGAACTATTTCAAAAATCAGTTGGACGCAGCGCTCACCGCCGCTCGCCAACAAAACAAACTGGTCCTTGTTAATTTCACCGGGTACGCTTGTACTAATTGCCATTGGATGAAGGCGAACATGTTCCCGCGTCCCGAGATTCAATCAGCGCTGAAGGACCTGATCGTGGTGGACCTGTATACCGATGGCACCGATGCCGAATCGGAGAAGAACCAAAAAATGGAAGATCAAAAATTCAAGACCGTGGCGATTCCGTTTTATGCGATTCTCGATCCGGATCAGAATGTAATCGCCACGTTCCCACAACTTACTCGCAATCCGAAAGAATTCCTGAGTTTCCTCGAGACCAAACCGGGAGCGACCGCGCAGAACACCGCGATGTTACGCTAAGGAGAATTCGGGTTCTGCTCAATGCGGATGTGGCGGAATTGGCAGACGCACTGGATTTAGGTTCCAGCGCTCGTAAGGGCGTGGGAGTTCAAGTCTCCCCATCCGCACCAATAACTTAGCTGAACCTCTCCTTTCTTTGATTTTCATTTTGTGAACTAATTTGTGAACTTTCCTCGTTGGCCTGGAAGAATTCGACCTTCCTGCCGACATCGCGAATATCTTCCTCGTCCACGATGTTGTAGCGCTCGAACATCGTTCGGGTTTTGTGACCGGTGATTTTCATAGCAACACTTTCGGGTATTCCGGCGCGGCGGAGGTTGCGTGCCGCTGTCCGACGTAAATCGTGGAAAAGCAAATTCGGCACTCCAGCCTCTTTGCAGGCGGTCTTCCACGACCGGCGGAAGTCCTTGATCGGCTCCGATCCTCTGGCAAAGATATATTCACTGGTTCTCGGCTGCATTTCGAGAAACGCACGCATATCGCCGTAAATCGGAACAGCCTGCGGTATGTGCTTCTCGGATCGCTTCCGTTGCAAGTAAATCAGGCCGGCCTTCACATCGACCTGTTCCCACTTAAGCTTCAGCAAGGCCGATTTCCGCATGCCGAGGTAATATCCGAAAACAAACAGAAGACGGAGCGCCACTGGTAGCACTCGCAAAAGCCTCTCGTATTGGGGTCGCTTAAGAAAACCAGTGCGGACATTCTCCTCAGCCAGTTTCGGGACGTGCGGGACGCGGGCGACCATGGGCGGATCAGCTTGATAACCCAACTGAAAAGCTCGATGGAGGATCGCCAGTTCGCGGTTGATCGTTGCGGGTTTGGCTTCGTCGCGTTGCCGCTGTTTTATGTACGCCTCGAGCTGTACGGTCCTGAATTTGACAACCTTTGTGTCGCCGAGTGCGGGAAGGAGATATTTCTTGATCTTCAGGGCGATTATGTACGCTGTCGCCCGTATGTTCAAATCGTAGTCCCTTTGAACCAAATCCAGTAAGTCGGAAATCCTCACGCGATCGGGCGGAATCGCTTCTCCGCTCGCTGCTTTGCCGAGTTTTCGCTGGAGAAACGAAAGGGCCTCCTCACGGACTTGAGTGTGCGCCGATTCTCGAAATTTTTGACCGTTTATCGAGTAGCAGACATGCCACCATCCGCCGCGCCTGTATACGCTCCCTTGTCCACGAACTCCGCGTCTCTTGCTCATCAGACAATCCTTTTGTGATCCTCGATCCATCGATCCAAATCGATGCGATCGAAGCGCCATTTTTTGTCCACTTTAACAGCGGGAACTTGCCCCTGTATCGCCTTGCTCTTCACGGCATCAGGAGTCATACCGAGATAAATTGCGGCCTGATCAAGGTTGAGAAGTCGAGGTCGCTCCACATTTCCGTTTTGAAGCATTCTACGCGAAAGGGCATCCGCAAGCGCTTCGATGTTGAATAGCTCATTCATGCATACTGCCTTTGAGTGAATTTATGGAAGAGATTCACTGGGTCCACCGCTGGAGGAACTCCTCTATGTCTTCAGGTCGAAAACGGAGAAGCTTACCCACCTTTACGGCTCGAAGGCGCGGTTCCTTGCGCGTGGCGTGTTCCCGGACCCAAGCGGTGGAAACGCCTAGCCATTTTGCCACTTCGGCTAGATCCATGAGCGAGGCGGGATATTTAACGGCCAATGGTTCTTCTGATACCAAATTCATCGAATCACTCCAAATGAGCGGAAAATTGTCCCCTCATAATCAACGAGGGTGAAAACGAGGAAAATCCGACAAGAGCCCGAAAAATTTCTGGTTCATTGGCGCCGCGCTTTGCGTGTGAAGCTCTCACTGCGACAAATTCGGAAATTGCGCCCGCAGGTTTGCCCGCCGGAACCGACATTTCAATCAATGGTTCGATATGTGAACGAGATGCAATGGAAGTGTAGATAAAGCATCTGTGGAAGATCTGTCGTCGGTCACTGCTGACTTTCCTGAGCGACCAACCTTCTCAGGCCAGTAAATCCTCTGAGAAGCGCGCGACGTCTACAGAGAGATCGGCGCGACGCTCGCGGCTGGTGTTATCTCTCGTACGATGGCAGTATGGTCAACTTGCCTTCTTCGAGCAGGCCGTAGTGCCTGAGGTGGGTGTCGAGACACACGCTTCCCTTCTGGTAGCCCACTTCGTCCGCAGGCGTGTGGCCGACGATCTGGTGAATTCCAGGAATCGGCTTAAACCGTTCCCAATCGCACCAGAGAATCCCGCCGACTCTCTGCGGGCCGCCACGGTCAACACCGGCCAAGAAAGCCGGGTGTGCCACGCCGACAGTTAAGGCGTTCTCGGCGTCGTTTACCCAATGCAAGATCTCCTCTTCCGTTTTTCGCTTAGAGAACGACCTGTAGAGCTCATTGGATAGACCCGCATGGCTAATCAACCAGCCTTCGCGACGTAGTATCCATCGGCAGTGGCGCAGGAGAGTGTCGCCAGGAAAATACTTGTGGAAGACCCGCTGCTTGGCCGGTGTCCAACCGGCGCAAAATCCCCAGCGCACTCCCAGTTCGTAAGAAAGATAGGCGAAGCAGTGATTTCCTAGCAGAAATACATCGTCCGGATTTTCGAACGCCGCTTCGAGCCATTCGCATGTCTTTCGCATGTCCTCCGGGCTGTCGTCGAAATCATCGAAGTAGTCGCCGAGGAAAATCGCTGAGATCCGTCGGTGCGCCGCACGAATGCTATCTACTAGCTGGGTCTTATGATGGATATCCGGAATCACGAGACGCTTTCTGCCGGGCTTCGCAGTTGGCGACGATCTCCAGCCGCTCTCTAAGGTCGGGAAAGAATGATGCCAGTTCCCGCTCATATTCTTCTTGATTATTCATTGCGTTCCGCATGGGGCCGCGCCCATTCCTCCGATACAGTGTTGCTCTGCAGCATCTTCTCCCAGGCATGGCCGGCCTCTTCGCCGTTCCCTACTTCCATTTCCTTGCAAGTCAAATCAGGGAAAAATGCCGGGAGTACGGACTTCAACGAAAATGAACCATTGAAGTCGGGATGATACACGTTGCCCTTCGCAAATGGGAAGAGGTCCCACACACGGCTCTTTATTTCGTCGACGCGTGATCGATACTCTGGAAACCAACGTGCTAGGTCTCAGCTACCGCGAGTCTGTACCGATTTTCAAGTTGTGCGGCGAGTACCTTTGTCTCAAGCCGCCGGATTTGCGATCACCGTGCCGCGGCTTGAGCGTGTTTCTCACTGTTCAGAAGCCTGAGTGCCGTGATCATCTGTTGATCGATGCCTGAATTCAGTTCGAGCGGATTCACGTCCACAACGAGATCAGGAGAGACGCCCTTGCCTTCCACGCAATCGCCTTTAACGGTGTACCAACCGAATACGGGCAGTCTGAGGAAATATCCTCCGCCGACTTTGAAGTTCACGGCACCGAGGACGTTGCCAGCCGTCTTCACGCCGATCAGGGTTGCGAGCCGGTTTTCGGCAGCGAAACTGACGAGCATTTCCGCCGCGCTGTTGGTCCACTGGTTAACGAGGATGGCGATCTTGCCATGGAACGGCTGGTCTCCTAGCCCTTGCGTCATCAAAAATATCGATTTGTCGCGGACTGCGAATCTGGTCAAGGCAGTTGCGAATCCTAACCTGCTGTCGGGATACACAACGCGCTCGAGATCCTCAGTCCTGAAGCCTTTGCGAAGCCGCTTTGGTGTCAAGCTGTAGCCGATCGGAATGCTGTCTGGACATAGATAACTGGCGAGGCGGGCGAAGCCGAGGCCGCCGCCGATGTTGCCGCGCAGGTCAATAATCAAACGATCGCAGCCCCGTCCCTTTAAATCAGCGATGGCGCTGTCCAAAGCGTGGGCGAATTTGAGGCCCATGGCTCCCGGAAACCAGGTGATGCGCAGGAGGCCGATGTCAGGCGCAATCACGGAGTGGGTCATGCTCTTGGGAGGGAGGAGCGGCGGAAGTTCCTTCGTAGCTTTTCTTCTCGGCAATTCGAGAGTAATCTCTCGTATGTTTTTGTCGTGCGGTTCCGAAACGACCAGCGTGTGGGTGTGGCCGGTCTTTAATGGCGGCATGTCAGGTGCGAGGTAAAGCACTCCATCGACCTGATGCAGCTTGTGTCCGGGTTTAATGCCGGCTTTGTCAGCCGGACCTTCTGGAAAGACATCGAGGAAATACCAAGGACCGCCGTCGCCCTCAGGTGGCCAAAGACTCGCATTGATAGTATGCTGCGGAAACAACCGGTTCGGCTTCTCGTGGTAGAACCCGGTATGACTGCTCCTCAGTCGGCGAAGAATCTCTTGCAATTCTATTTCGAAATCAACTTCGGTCGCGGCAAGTAAGTGGCCAGTGCGAGTATCGATAGCGGTGATCCATTCGGTGTAATTCACGCCCGCGGCGTTGAAGTGATTCTTGAGAACGCGTTTCTTTACCGTATCAATGATTTTTCGACGCTGTTTCGCTGTTGTCATTAGTAAATCTTTTTTGTTTCGTTTTGGCTCAACGACCGGGCACACCCTCAAAAGTGTACGCCGCCCAGTAATAGGGGACGGCAGCTTTGCCGAACGTCTGCAGCATTTCCTTCTTTGCTGTTGCGAGTGCCTCCGCGGGTGAGTCGTGTGCGGCTACGTGTGCATAAAACTCCTTCATAAAGAACACAGACGATGTATCGTCAATGGACCACAGAGTGGACACGACAGACCGCGCCCCCGCAAGGAGAAAAGCTTTGGAGAGGGCCGCAATACCCTCCTCACCCTCGATTGGACCTACGGCGGTGTCGCAAGCTGATAGCACCACGAGATCGGTGTTCAGACGAAGCATGACCACTTCGGAGGCTTGGAGACGACCGTCTTCACCTAATGAAGGGTCAGGCGCGAGGAGCAGCGCCGAGCTATCTGGATCGTCTGGAGTTGTCACACCGTGGACGGCGAGATGGATGAATCGATATCTGTTCAGGGCCGAATGTTTAAATCCTGATTCGGTCGCCTTTGGTCCGAGCAGCAGGCCGCGTGGATCGCTGTGAAGCGCCTCCGCCACAGCGAGCACTTCGTTCCGGGAGTTTTGAGGTTTCTGGGCACAGGTGAGCTATCGCCTGCGGAAAAGCTGACCTTCTTAACTCCACTTCCTCGGTATTGGACACCCCCCACCGCGAGTAGTGTTTGCGTTAGCCTCGGTGGTTGATAGGGTTCGCGACTCATCAGATAGAAACTGGTCGCGGAGGGAGCGTAAGCGACAGTATGCGATTCGAGAACATAACGCCCAGCAGCGTCCTCGAACGCGTCAAAAGGAACTAGATGGAGCTGACCATCGCGGACGATCACGAGTTTCTGTTTTTGCCGCGCTTCAGTTATCGGGTCAAACAAGAGGTTGAAAAGGCTCTTGGCCTGCGAGTGAGCTGGCAATTTGCCTTTGACCGCAGTTAATAATCGGCAACTCTGGCCTCTATTTCGGCTTGCGACGCGAGTGGAACGATATCGTAGGAATCGTGTGTGATAGCGAGGCAATAAGATTGCTGCTTCGCCAGAACATATTCCAGAATTGCGGTATCGCTGTCGAGATGCCGTTGAACGAGTTGCAGTGTAACCGTCTCCGGCGACGCCCTCTTCAGAATATTCATGCCGGGAGTGATCCAGCGGGATTCCTCCAGATTGAAAATTTGGTCGCGTAGCCGGCGTACGTCTTCGGTGGTATTGGCCGATGCCAGTTTGATCTGCAATTGAGAAATCTTGGATTCCACATTTCGAGCCGCCGGAGAGTTGACGGAGCCAGCCATAAGAAGATCAGCAGTTACTCGTCCCCTCACCTGTTCCACGATTTTGTAGGCCTTATAGGGATTATGCAGCTTTGATGCCACCAACGAAAAATGCTGGGCATACAGGTCGCTCGAAGGCTTGATCAAAGCGTTCTTTTCGAGAACGCTGGATGCATTTGCGAGACCAGTGTCGATGAACGCGGCGGCTCGATCGTAAGTGTGGTCTGCTTCAACATACTTGCCTTGGCGAGTTTGCAGTTCCGCGACGATCTTGAGGCGTTCCGGGATGGACCACTTATTACCGCTCGCCAGCGCGTTTGTGGCGGCTTCGGTTGCGAAGCTCTCGGCCTTCTTCAGATCGCCTTGATGCTCATAAATTTCGGCGAGGATTGTTTCGGGCTGAGCTTCGAGCTGCTGGAAACCAGCTTTCTTGCAGAGTTCAACGCTCTCTTCGAGCTGACGGACTGCTTTCCTTATGTCGCCGCGAGCGAGCGCAGATCTGGGCGGCCAGGACGAGAGTATCCGCGTTGGCCGCCGCTCGGTGCTTGCGGTTGTTTTCGTCAAAGATCGCGTCTGCCAGGTCTTGGGCGGCGTCGTACTGCTTGAGTCCTATTAACGCTTCCAGACGGGATTGGTTCGTAAGGAATTGATAACCCGAATCAGGAATTGACTTCGAAATCTCCAGCGCCTGATCGAAATAAGGTAGCGACTCAGCATACATCTTCGCTTGAAGGTAGGCAATGCCGAGAGCCGTTGTGTAGCGGACCTCAGCAGCAACATCACCCGTCTTGTGCGCTACGGCAACGGCGGTGCCTACGTCCTTCGCGGCCGTGTCCAGATCGCGATCATAGAATGCCGATATGCCAATCTGTGCGAGTGCACGAATCGCAACGCTTATTGCCTATTTCCTCTGCGAGCGACCGTACCTGCTCCCAGTCCTGCCGTGCGGTACGCGAATCAATCTCCCGATCGATATCTCCCTTGATCAAAATGCAGAACAATTGCAATTGCTTGTCATGTTTGAGAATTGGATTCTTTGAAGGTCTGCCCCGAGTTGGGCTGACATGAGAGGGAGGTTGTAACGCTCAATTGTTCCGCGAATTTTGCCAAGCCTGGCGTATAGCGCGTTTCGCTTGTCGCCAGCAGCATTAAAGAGTTTCTCGGCTTGCTCAAACTCGGGTGCCGCGTCCGACCAATTGTAGAGGTCTGATAGGTAAAGGGCGTGATTGAGCAGTTTCTGTGGTGAGGTGGGGTTCCGAGGCACCGCCAGCAATGCCATCGGCGCAAGAAGTACTATTACTCTTGAAACCATGCGCAAAAAGCCAGTTTAGCTGGTCGGAGAAGCCATTCAGAGAACAGCGGAATAAGCTGTCTGATCTCCCCGTCGAACTGTCACCAGCCCTCCAGCGCACCTGGGGTTGCTGGGGCTTGCAACCGACAGTGAAATAGAGACTTACGATGTGCATATACCGAATGATAAAGGAGGTTATCATTCAGGTGAGAAGACGCCTTCAGAGACCAATGACACCGGAGTACACTGGTTCCTAACCCGCTATCATGGCCAGTGCCGAAACCGCTCCCGCGCCCCTGATTGAAAGCCGCATCTGGCTGATCCGCGGCCACAAGGTCCTGCTCGATTCCGATCTTGCCGCCTTGTACCAGGTCGAGACAGGAGCGCTCAACCTGGGCGGTCAAGCGCAACCGCGACCGCTTTCCCGAGGATTTCATGTTTCAGTTGTCGGCCAAGGAAACCGAGGAACTTTTGAGATGCGCGACGCGGCGCGATTTGCTGGTGTCTCGCTGGGCGATTTGCAACAGGCGTTCGAGTGCTTACCAATCAGCGCGTCATTCTTCACTCGCTCTGGCCAGGCTCTCATCCCCGCCCAGATTGGGGTCTCCCTGATACGTGCGCATGGCGGCGCAGTGGTCCGGCTGCGCGACATCGCACATGTCGCGCAAGCCGCCGCTCCACCCATCGGCGGCGCAACGGTCAATGGTCAACCTGGCGTTCTGGTCGAAGTTTCCAGCCAGTACGGCGAGAAT
>CAWBDN010000015.1:0-279476 GCA_963787575.1 uncultured Acidobacteriaceae bacterium | reverse complement strand
GCTTCGTTTCGCAATCCGGAATGTTTTCTGAACCCGAATGTGGCTCCGTTTCGCAAAATCACTCCGAATCGCATTCGCTCGCTTGCTACGATTACTAAAAAGAAGCTTTCCTCTTATCGTTTCTTTTATTTGCAGCTTGGCGCAGGCGGTCTGCGCTGCATCTCTATTTATTCATGATCCGGCCCTACCGCGGAGTGACGCCGCGCATCGCGTCTTCCGCCTACATCGATGCCAGCGCGCAGATCATAGGCGATGTCGCCGTCGGCGAGCGCTCCAGCGTTTGGCTGAACGTCTCCATCCGCGGCGACGTGAATTACATTCGCGTTGGCGACGAGACCAGTGTGCAGGATAACAGCGTGCTGCACGTCGATTATGACCTGTATCCGTGCCTCATCGGTAATCGTGTCACCATCGGCCATCGCGTCGTGCTTCATGGGTGCCACGTGGATGATGGCGCGCTGATCGGAATTGGGGCCGTCGTACTGAACGGTGCGAAAATCGGCGCTGGCGCGGTCATCGGAGCCGGAGCCCTTGTCCCCGAAGGAATGGAGATCCCGCCCAACATGCTGGCCATGGGCGTTCCCGCGAAACTGCGGCGTCCTACCACTCCGGAAGAGCAGCAGCGCTTCCGAAAGAACTGCGAGAACTACGTCAGGATCACCGCCATTTATAAGGAAGAGCAGCCTTGATGCACAGCGTCAAGGGAATGCGCGACATTTTGTCGCCCTCGAGCGCCGTGTGGAACCAGGTCGAGGCCGCGGCCCGGCGCGTCTTCGCGCGGTTCAATTACCACGAAATTCGCACCCCTATTCTCGAAGAGACCGCGCTTTTCGCGCGTGGCGTGGGCGGAGAAACGGACATCGTCAGTAAAGAGATGTACACCTTCCAGGATCGGGACGGCACCTCTCTTACTTTACGGCCGGAAAACACCGCCTCGGTCTTGCGCGCCTATATCGAGCACCGTCTCGATCAGCGCCCCGGATTGCAGAAGCTTTATTACATGGGCCCGATGTTCCGTCGCGAACGGCCCCAGAAGGGCCGGTACCGGCAGTTTTATCAGATCGGCGCCGAAGCAATCGGTTCCGATTCGCCGGCCGTCGATGCTGAAGTGATCGAGATGGTGGTTGCCATTCTTCGAGAGCTCGGCATACGGGATTTCGAGCTGCTCATCAACTCGGTTGGATCGAAGGAATCGCGAGCGAAGTACAACGAAGCGCTGCGGGTTGAGTTGAAAGAAGTCGCGCCGCGCATGTGTGAGGACTGCCGGCGGCGCGCGGAAACCAATCCGCTGCGCGTCCTCGATTGTAAGGTGCCGCAGGATCAGCCCATCATCGACCGCCTCCCGTCGATTCTCGATTATCTGGACGAAGAGGACCGCGCGCATTTCCTGCGCGTTCGCGAGTTTCTGGATGACCGCGGTATCGCTTACTCGGTCAAACCGCGGTTAGTGAGAGGACTGGATTACTACGCCAGGACCACATTTGAAATCACGCATGACGCATTAGGCGCGCAAAACGCTATTCTGGGCGGCGGCCGGTACGATGGCCTGGCTGAAAGTCTTGGATCGAAAGTCTCCGCACCCGGCATCGGATTTTCAATCGGTGAAGACCGGCTGGTGATGACGGTGGAAGAAGGGAAAACCATTGAGCCTCCGGTGCTCGACTTGTATATTGCCCCCATGGGCGACACGGCACTCCGTCACTGCGCAGTACTGGCCGGCGAAATCAGAGGCCGCGGCGCGTCTGTGGAGGTGGGCACCGATCGGAAGCTGAAACGCATGTTGGAGTTGGCGAACAAGCTGGCGGCCTGCTTCACGCTCATCGTCGGCGATAGCGAGATCGTCACGCAATCCTACACCTTGAAGACCATGGCATCGGGAGCGCAAGAGGTTCTGACGCGTCAGGCGCTGCTTGAGCGCTTTGGCGCTTCCATACCGCCCGTGCAGGGGAACTAACGTCAAAATGGCTGAAGTGGAATTGAATGGCTGAAGTGAAATTGGATTTCCTGGGCGACTTGCGTCGTACTCACAGTTGTGGCGAGCTGCGCGCAAGCGACGTCGGCAAGACCGCCTTGCTGATGGGCTGGGTTCATCGCCGCCGTGACCTCGGTGGCGTGCTTTTCGTCCATCTTCGAGATCGCGACGGCATTACACAACTCGTATTCGATGAAAGCAAGAGTCAACAAGTTCACGCGCGCGCCGAAGAGTTGAGCGCCGAGTTCGTCATCGCCGTACAGGGTCGGGTGACCTTGCGAACTCCGGAAACCGTCAACTCGAATATCTCCACCGGTGAAGTGGAAATCGCGGCAGATAGGATCTGGATACTGAACGAATCGCGCACTCCGCCCTTCCCCCTCGAAGATCATGTCGATGTCAAGGAAGATGTGCGATTGAAGTACCGGTACGTCGATCTGCGCCGCCCCGCCATGCAGCGCAACATCATGATGCGCTCGAAAATCTCCTTCGCGGTCCGGCAGGCGCTCTACGCGCAAGGTTTTCTGGAAATTGAAACGCCTTTCATGACCCGGTCGACCCCCGAAGGCGCTCGCGACTATCTCGTGCCAAGCCGCGTTCAACCCGGAAGTTTCTACGCTTTGCCTCAGTCGCCGCAGATCTTTAAGCAGCTTCTAATGGTGAGCGGCTATGAGCGGTATTTTCAGATTGTTCGCTGTTTCCGTGACGAAGACTTGCGCGCCGATCGGCAACCCGAGTTCACGCAAATCGATCTCGAGATGTCGTTCCCGCAGGAAGAACAGATCTTCGAAGTCATCGAGCCTCTGATCTGGAATGTCTGCGAGGCCGCCGGGAAACCGGTCGAGCGGCACATTCCCCGAATCACGTATGCAGAAGCCATGCGTTCCTATGGCAGCGACAAGCCGGACCTGCGCCTCCCGCCATTTCATTGTGTGGAAGATCTGTTTCCGGCGGCCGGCCTGACACCGGAGGGTCTGCCCCTTGTCGCGATTCATGTGCCGAACGTCGGGAGTCTCAGCCGTAAAGAGCGGGATCAAATCAAAACGCTTGGCCAGGAGCGCGGGCTTCGTGTTTACGATGACATGAAGCGGCTCGAGCGGGATTTCGCCGGTCCTCTGGCGCAGGTTCGCGATCGCGTGAAGCCGGGCGCGGAAGACTTGCTGCTGATCGTCGGCTGGGTCGGCGAGAAGAAGGGCGCGCTGCCCGAGCAAACGGCGCTGCTCGCTTGCGGCCAGCTCCGTCTGCAGATCGCGCAGAGATATAACGATCGCCACAAGCTTCTCGATCCCGAGGTCTTTAAGTTTCTCTGGGTGGTCGACTTCCCCATGTTCGAGTGGGATGCCGAAGACAACCGCTGGAATGCAGCGCACCACCCCTTTACTTCGGTTCACGATGAAGACCTGGATAAGCTCACTACGGATCCCGCACATTGTCGCGCCAAATCCTACGATCTGGTCCTGAATGGCGTCGAACTTGGATCGGGTTCCATCCGTATCCATCGCCGCGATGTGCAATCGAAAGTTTTCGCCGCGCTTGGGTTCAGTGAAGAAGAAGCACGGCGTCGGTTTGGCTTTCTCCTCGAAGCGCTCGAATACGGAGCGCCTCCGCACGGTGGTATCGCGCTCGGGCTCGATCGTCTGGTGATGATCCTCGCCGGCGAGCAGTCCATCCGTGAGGTTATTCCGTTTCCGAAAACCGCCAAGGGCACAGACCTCATGTGCGAAGCCCCATCCACCGTGCCCGAGCGCCAGCTTCGCGATCTGGGCATCCGCATCGTGACGGCTCAATAAAAGGCTTTCGACGCGTCGAAGAACTTGCTAAGCCTTGACGGGCTTGTCCACTGCTTTCCAGCTCTTCTCGTCCCAATATTTCACGCGCCCGTCGCGGTAGGACTCGACCGAGAGGCTGATCAGTATCTGGGCGTGGGCAGCCGTCTCCACATCCAAGTGTGGCTTTTCGCGGGTGCGCATGCATTGCAGGAAGTTGCCGATATGCGCCTGCATCATGTCGTACTGTTCGACCGGGATCTTGATCTCGTCCGAACCGAACTTGTAATCCGGAAATGTGTGACGGCCTTGCTCACCCTGAACGCGCACCAGTTCGGGCCGCACGGTGATATTAGGAGTTGGACGTTCAAACATTCCGTGCTCCACCATAATGATGGTGCCCTCGTGCCCGCGAATCAGGCCCGGTATGTGCTGCGAGTTCGCCATCGACGAGCTAAGCACCAGTGAGTGCCCTTCCGGATACTCCGCCAGCAGATGGTATGTGTCGGGAACCTCGCGGTCATTTGTGAAGGCGTACTTGCCGCCGGATGCCATCACTTTCACCGGGTACTGCGGCTTGTCCCAACAGATGTTCATGGGAGCGACAACGTGGAAGAACAGATCGGTCGCGATGCCGCCTGAATAGTCCCAGTATTTCCGGAAGCGGAAAAAGCGATCGGCATCCCAGGGGCGCGAAGGGGCCGGTCCCAGCCAGGCCTTCCAGTCGATGTAATTCTCGTCCTTTCCGTCGGGCCCGGCGCCGGCATCGATCGGATAGTTCCATTCGCCTTCAATGGAATTCCGGTGGTACGATCCTTGGCTCATGATCATTTTGCCGATCATGCCGTCCGCAATTGCCTTCTTGGCCTTCCACCACTGATCGGCCGAGGTGGTTTGAGATCCGACCTGCAGCACGCGTTTCGATTCGCGCACGGTATCGACGAGTTGCCTGACCTCTTTGATGGTGTGGCACATCGGTTTTTCGAGGTAAACATCCTTGCCTTTGTCCATGGCCTCGAGCGCGATGCGCGCATGCCAGTGATCGGGCGTGGCCACGACGACGGCATCGACGTCGGGCATCGCGAGCACCTCGCGATAATCCAGAAAACCTTTCGTCTTATGGCGCTCCGCCTGTTGCCGCTTCCGCTTTTCGTAAACGTCGCAGACCGCGACGATCTGGCAGGCGTTGTTATTGTCCTGAGCGTATTTGGCAAATGAATTCGCGTCGGAGCTGCCTCGCCCGCCGCACCCGATCACCGCGATGTTGATCCGATCGTTTGCGCCGAGCACACGCGAAGGGCTGGTCTTGTTAGTGGCCTTCGCGATGGCTTTCGTGGCGAGCACAGCTCCGGCGCCCAGGCCGCCCGTGCGTTTCAAAAAATCCCGGCGATCGAAACCATCTGCTGGCATGTTATTCCTCTAAAAGAAGTCTACTCCAGATAACTGCTAAGCTCATCTTGCATGCCGAGCCGGTTGCTTCGACTGCTGCCATGGCTTTTGCTGACATGGTTGTGCGCGCTGTGCTCGTTGGGCGCGGTGGACGTGAACTCGCTTCCGCAGCCAACCGGCTATGTCAACGATTTTGCGCACGTCGTGGACGCGGCCGAGAAGCAGGAGCTCGAGAGTTTCTGCGCTTCGGTGGAGCAGCAGCTTGGGGTGCAATTCGCTCTGGTCACCGTCGACACCATCGGCGACGCGCCGATCCGCGATTTCGCGCTCAACCTCTCCCGCAAATGGGGCGTCGGCGATAGAAAGAATAATCAGGGCGTTCTGCTGCTTCTTGTTATCAAGGACCACCAGGACGACATTGAGACAGGCCGCGGAATTGAGCCGTACCTCACCGACGGGTTCTCGGGAAGTACGCTGCGAGCCATGCGCCCCCAGCTTCGCCAAGGAGATTATGGCGCCGCGCTGCTTTCCGGAGCGCGCGCCATGGCCGGCCAGATCGCACAAGGCAAGGGCATTCCATTTTCCGCGGCCCCATCGCCGGAAGAACGGCCTCGCAACTATGACCGTACGGTCAGCAAGCGTTATACGGTCGGCATCCCATGGCCGCTGCTGATTTTCGGCTTATTTTTTGTGCTGTGGCTTCTGAGCCGGGCAGGTCGCCGCGGCGGGGGCGGGGGATTTTGGACTGGCCTGCTGCTGGGCAATTTATTGGGTGGCGGGCGTCGTGGCGGCGGTTGGGGACCCGGCGGTGGATTCGGAGGCGATTCGGGTGGTGGCGGAGGCTTCGGAGGTTTCGGTGGCGGCGATTTTGGCGGCGGCGGAGCAAGCAGCAACTGGTAAAACGATCTCGAGGAGCACACGTTGGAGCAGCAACTCGCAGAACTGATTCAGCGCCTGAAAACTGCATTCGGAGAGCACCTCCTATCGGCCATCCTCTATGGCTCGGCGGCTATGGACGATTGGCACGAGCGTAGTTCTGACCTGAACGTGCTTTGCGTTCTCAGCCTGTTTTCCTCTTCGGAACTTGCGGCCTGCGGCCCGATCTTCCGCTGGTGGCGCGATAAGGGGAATCCGCCGCCCTTGCTTCTGACGGCCGATGAACTGCGCGATTCCACCGATTGTTTTCCGATGGAGTTTCACGACATGCAGGAGCATCGCCGGGTGCTCTATGGCGAGGACGTCATTCAGAATCTGGTAATCGACAGGTCCTTCTATCGCGCTCAAGTGGAGCACGAATTGCGCGCCAAACTGATTCGCCTGCGGCAGAAAGCAGCCGAGGTGCTTTCGAGTCCCAATCGGCTCCTGAAGCTCCTGACGGATTCTCTTGCCACGTTCTGCGTTCTCGGACGGCACGCGCTCATTCTGAGCGGACATGAGCCGCGCTGGAAGAAAAAGGACGTCCTGGCGGCGCTGGAAACGGTGATGAATACGCGTTTGGCGGGCGCCAATGAGATACTGGCGATTCGTGGTAGTGGGAAGTTGTCGGGGAATTCAAACGTTGTGGCGCTGTTCGGGAGATATCTCGATGAGTTCGGTCTTCTGGTCCGTTTTGTCGATCTTCTCCGTAAGTAACCGCAGCTTCACGTTGGGCCGGAAAGGAAGCAGCTGATTATGAAAGGCGCGCTGATTGTTTTGGGCATCATAGTGCTGGCAGGCCTGATTATCGGCGGCCAAGTGATAGGCGCGCGAAATCGGCTCGTTGGTCAAAAAAACGAGATCGATGCCCGCTGGGCGCAGGTGGACAACGACATGAAGCGGCGCGCGGATCTGATTCCCAATTTGGTCGAAACCGTAAAGGGCTATGCCAAACAAGAGCAGACCGTCATAGGAGAAGTCGCGAATGCGCGGGCCGCGCTCCTGGGCGCGCACAGCAAGCAGGATGAAATCACGGCCAACAATCAATTGAGCGGCGCCATCGGGCGATTGCTGGTCTTGCAGGAAAATTATCCGCAGTTGAAATCGAACGAGAACTTCCTGCGGTTGCAGGATGAGCTAGCGGGAACGGAGAATCGCATCGCGGTGGATCGCCGCGACTACAACGAAGCCATAAAGAAGTACAACACGAATGTCGAGCTGTTCCCGACAAACATCGCTGCTTCCATGTTCGGCTTTCAGCGCGACGATGCGTATTTCAAGACCGCGGAAGAAGAAAAAAAAGTTCCGCAGGTTAAGTTCTAAACGGCTCCGGGTAAGTTATTCTTCCTCGGGTTCGTTCCATTCTTCGAATCCTTTAGAATAGCGGTTTAATACTTCCAGAGAACCGCGGCCGCTGAAACCCGCCGTCCGCAAGCGGCGGTAGGCCCCGGCCAGATTCTTTTGGTCCTTGAAGAATTCGGCCAGGTTCTTGCCGCGGTATTTCCGGTCCAGGTATTTCTGGATCAGGTCCTTTTCATCGGTGCCGGCAAACGTCTTGGCCACGACAGACTCCGCCACAGCCCCGGCCACCCTCTTCGAGCGCAGCTCACGCAGCACGCGAAAACGTCCAAAGCCCTGATTCTGCAATCGGGACGCGGCCAATGCCTCGGAGAACTTAGTATCGTCCGCCAAGCCGTATTCCCGAAGTTTTTCCATCGCGGCATTTACGTCCCCGGCATTTTCCGCGCGGCGCGAGAGCTTTATCCTGAGTTCGTTGGCGGAATGCGCGCGCTGCCCCAAGGCGCGCAACGCGTAATTCCACAGGGCGTCCGCGTCGAGCTTCTTTGGCTTGCGGGGCCGGGTCATCGCTGAAACGTTTGCTACTGTAGCACGCTCTACAAGATGTAAACTGCTAAGTAAAACAGGGTCTACAAAGATTTAACCCCCAAAGGAGATTCATATGGAGGAAAGAAGCGGCTTCGGCTACTTTTTGCTGGGACTTGGGATTGGCGTGGCGGCTGGCATGCTTTGGGCCCCGAGGGCAGGCGAGGAGACGCGTCAATTAATCGCCGATAAAGCGGGTGAAGGCGCGGACTATCTGAAGAATCGCGCCCAGGAAAGTACGGAATACGTGCGGCAACGCGCCGAAGACCTCAAGCAAACGGCTTCGGATATGTACGACAAGGGGCGATCTTCCGTGGCGCGTCAGAAGGACACGCTCAGTGCGGCTGTGGAAGCTGGCAAGCAGGCATATAGGGACGCAGTAAGCGACGTCAAGTCGGCAACGGCCGGATCGGGTTCAACGGGCGGAAGCGCTGACTGAGCCGGCAGGCGGCATTTTGGGAATCGTGATCCGATCAGGATAACGCTCCGACATGGACCAGCAAACGCTCCTCATTCTTCTCGTCATCTTCATTGGGCTGGCGGCAATCTCGATGATCGTACAGGCCGGAACGCTTCTCGGCCTGTTCCTCGTGGCAAGAGCCTTTCAGAAAAAGTTTATGCCGCTGATGCCCGATATTGAAGCCGTCGTACGGGTCACGCGGCGGACTGTGGAGCGGACTGAAAAACAGGTGGAGAAGATTGGGAATACGAGCGGCGCGATCGTGGACGTAACGAAGCAGCGGATTGACAAAATCGACGAACTGCTGGGCGATGCCACAACGCGCGCAAAGGTTCAGATGGAACGCGCCGAGATGGTACTGGATGACACCATGACGCGCGTGCAGGAAACAGTGTCGATTGTGCAATCCGGCGTGGTGCGGCCGGTTCGGGAAATTTACGGGTTGTTTGCGGGAATACGTACCGCATTGGCGTATCTGGGCCGCTCAGGGCGCGCGACCGTGGACCACGCCACTTCCGACGAGGAGATGTTCATCTAGCCCGTAGCATCGTTAAACAAGCCGCAGGTGCTCCAAATCCGGCAGGAGCGCGAAGCGTGTTTTCACCGAAGCGATGGATTCGCCGCTCTGTTGTATGCGGCTGGAACTCCAGCCGGAGCGACGCTCAATCAAGCGTAAATACCCGATCTTTTCCGGATCGATTTGCATGATGCGGCAGCAGGTCGCGTCTACACTCGGCGGATGTTCACCGGCAACGACGATTCCCGGCTTTTTCGATGTGCCCAGAATCGGGCCGTTCCCTTCCATAGCTTCAATTCCATCGACTAAGCAGAATTGCCGGGGAAACAGGTAATGAAGATCGGCAATGCATTCATGGATCCCGGACCAATGCAGAATGTTCTTCGGCCACCCGTAGACCGCACCCGGCACCAGGCCGAAGAGGTTCTTCATGGATAGTGTGGCGCCTGTCCAATGATGCGTCTTCATCTTAGGGAGGGATACCAGCAGATCGCAGCGTAAGGCGCTGTTAGGCAGGTAGAGCTGCGACAACGTCGAGAAAGGGCTCGCGAGCCGGACCTGAGAGACATCGTCGACGTTCAGGTCGGTGAACGTATCTTCGAACCGCCGGACGGCGCTGAAGTATCCGGCTGAGGAGGCCAGATCCAGCGTCATTCGTCTGTGGCCGGGACCCTCGGCAATTCTTACTTCCCGGGCGCGGAGAGACCGGAATGCGTCAGCGACAGCAGCCACGAACACGGGATGCGTATTGACGGGTGCCTGCGAACTGAACTCCACCAGATTGGGCTTGAGAAGCACCGATTTGCCGGCCACTTCAACCCGGTGTTCCAGCAGAATGCGGCGAACGATGGATTCCAAGTCGGACGAATAGGAGTTAGCGCGAACGACCGATACCCGGTGAGGAGAGGACCTGGAAACGCGGGAGCAGGCGACAGCCAGCCCTAGTGCGCCGAAGAAGAAGTAGCGACGGTTCATCGGATGCAAATGAAATTTAGAGGCTCAGGAGTTTTTGGTAGCCGCCCGCGGCAAGCGCCAGCAGGCGTAAAGAAATTTCCCGCGCCGTGCGGCAGGGCAGGTCATTTGGCCCGGCGTCCGTGTCACGGCCATGGCTCTTCAGCGCCAGTCGCAGCCATGAGGAAGCCTCGGACGACCGGGACGAGCGGAGAAAAGACTCCGCGCGTTTCAAGGGCAAAGCAAGGTTGGGGGCAGGTACTCCATGAAGAGCGAGGAGCGCGATGCCGGTGGTCTCGGGGTAAGAAACGGCGTTTTCGCTTCTGTAACGCGCACCGCCATGGTTCCACCCCCCGTCCCGACAACGCCGGGAGAGGATGTAGAGCTGGGCGTCTTCGACTAATTTGTTATATTTTTCGCTGTTCGAGCGCGCGGCCTCCCGGAACGCGAGAATGGACATCGCGGTGGGAGCTATCCACGCCGCCGTTCCGGGAAACCAGGGCGAACCGCCTGCCGGTAGAATCTGCGGGGCTAGGCCGAAAACGCGGGGAACAAGCCGCTCGAGAGGGTTGTTTGCCGGCTTGATCTGTTGAATGAGCCATTCGGTCCCGCGGTCGCAGGCTGCGGAATGGCGATTTAGCCCCGACAGGGCGAGAGTGGCCAAACTGGTCACCCAAGTACTTACATGCACCGAGGGCTGGGGGGGCCATCCTCCGTCGGGCCTTTGTGCTTGCGCCAGCCAGACGGTTCCCCGGTCGTATTCGCTCGCCTTCCGCCCAAGCGATTCGAACGCCAGAAGCGCCAAGGCGGTGGGTTCGGTCCAGGAACTTGCGTTGAGGTAGCCCCAGCCGCCATCGGCGTTTTGTCGTTGTATTAACTGCCGCTGAAGTTCGACAACCTCATCCACGACGGCTTAGTCACCGGGAAGAGCTTTGCGTTTGCGACGGCGTTTCAGATAGAACACCAGAAAGCTTCCGGCTGCTATCCAGGTGAGAGCCTGCACGGTTATGTCACTCATCGATTTCTCCTTTTCTCGAACACTCTGCCAAGGAATGAAGTGTCTCAGCCGCGAATTTCTCGCAAGCTGCTAGAAGTCACATCGGCAGGTGCGGACGGATTTTTCGATTAAGTGTCTGCTTTTCTGAGCGTTACCCGCTAAGGACGGGTGACATAGGGGTGGGTAGGCGGATGCATCATGCTACAGGTTTCGATCACTTCACGCGTTCCCTCCGTCATGGAGAGCCCGGGAAGGGCATCGATTTCGAACCACCGGACGTTCTTCGAGTCGTCGCCCGGGCGCAAACTTCCGCCCTGGATAGTGCAATAGAAATCGACCAGCACGTAGTGATATTCGCAGGCGCCGGCGGCGTCCGGCATGATGCGTTCGAAAACGGTGGCGATGGAATCGCAGCGCACGTGCAGCCCGGTTTCCTCGAAGACTTCGCGCGCTACCGCATCCTCGAGACGCTCTCCCGATTCGACGCAGCCGCCCGGCAGCGACCAGCAGCCGGCGAGCGGGGGGTTGCCGCGTTCCACCAGGAGCACCCGGCAGCCATCGAGAAGCAACGCCCCCACCCCCAGCACGGGCCGGCCGGGGTAACGGCGGCTATCCGAGTGGCTCACGCCCAATTAGATGTCCGGCTCAGGAATGGCAGCCAGAACTTCTTCGGCGTGCCCCTCAACTTTGACTTTGGGAAAGATTTTTCGGATGGTACCGGTCGCGTCTAGGACGAACGTGGTCCTCTCGATTCCCATGTACTTCCTGCCGTACATGCTTTTCTGTGCCCAGACGCCATAGGCCTCCGCGGCTTTATGGTCCGGGTCCGCCAGCAGCGTGAACGGCAGGTTGAATTTGCCTTTAAACTTCGCCTGCGAGCTGGTCTTGTCGGGCGAGACGCCCACGATGACCGTGTTAGCCTTCGTGAACTTGAGCGATTCATCGCGGAAGGCGCAGGCCTCGCGTGTGCAGCCGGGAGTGTCGGATTTCGGGTAGAAGTAAAGCACGACGTTCTTACCTTTGAGTGAGGAGAGCTCAAAGCGCTGGCCGGAATCAGTTTCGAGGGAGATGTCCGGGGCTTTGTCGCCTTCGTGGAGAGTGGGCATATACGGAAAGGAGATGAGGCGTGGGCGGGTCTGGCTACAGGGCTGCGAAACGAAGCCAAATCACCAAACGAAGCCACCTATTCGATGTTAGATGCATAACATACAGGTTAGAGGCTGTTTTCTTTAGCAGAAGACTTGACAAACAAGCACGCATATTTTATGCTTGAGTTGTATCCAGGATGGATCGAGGAGAAAATGATGCCTATAGTGAAATACCCTACCTTCAATACCGAAACGGACGAGTTCCCGGCCGGCCTGCGGCTGTTTCAGGATTCCTTGTCGCGGTTGTTCAGCGAACCGGCTTCGCGCCCCTGGTCGCCGGCCGTCGACATTTTCGAAACGGAGAATGAACTGGTTCTGAAGGCGGACCTTCCGGATGTCGATCCGAAGAACGTCGGAATCGAACTCGAGAACGGAACCTTGACGCTCAAAGGCGAGCGGAATTTCGAAGACCAAAAGAATGGCAGAGGCTTTCACCGGATCGAGCGCAGCTACGGCAAGTTCGTGCGAGCGTTCAGCCTGCCGGACACGGTGGACGGGGAGAAGGTGAAGGCGGATTACAAAAATGGCGTATTGACCGTCACGCTGCCGAAGAAAGAAGTAGCGAAGCCGAAGACGATCAACATTGAAGTTAACAACAATTAAGTAATAAAGCAGACGGAAGCGCTATTCAAGCGTACCGGCGCGGCGTCATGGGTACTAGACCCGTGATACCGCGCCTTTTCTGTTCCTGGGAGATCTGTTCTGCCACTATGAAATGAATGCGTGTGGCCGTCTCTCGCGGTTCCCGGGCACTGTCGTTGATACTGCTCCTGTTCCTGATAACCAAGGGAGGATGGGGTTATTCGGTGCTTTCGCACGAAGCGATTGTGGATGCGCTCTGGGACGTAAGAGTGAAGCCCGTATTGCTGGCCCGTTTTCCGAACGCCACGCCCGAAGAACTCAAGATAGCGCACGGGTACGCATACGGCGGCGCGATCATTCAGGATCTCGGGTATTATCCGCACGGGAGCATGAAGTTCAGCGATTTGACGCATTATGTGCGAACGGGCGATTTCATTCTGGCGCTGATTTTCGAGGCGCGGGATTTGAACCAACTGGCGTTCGCGCTGGGAGCGCTCTCGCATTACGTTTCCGACCTGGACGGGCACCGGTTTGCGACGAACCGCGCCGAACCGCTGCTCTATCCGAAGCTGGCGCACCGGTACGGCGACTACATTACCTACGAGGACAACCCGGTAGGTCATCTGAAGACGGAGTTCGGCTTTGACGTACTGCAGGTTGCAAAGGGAAATTTCGCGCCTCAGGCGTACCATGATTTCATCGGCTTTTATGTGGCCACAGACGTTCTGCGGAGAGCGTTTCATGATACGTACGGTCTGGAGCTGCAGGACGTGTTCTCGAATTTCGACCGGGCCGTGGAATCATACCGCCGGGCGGTGAGCAAGACGATCCCGAAAGCCACGCGCGTCGCGTGGGCAGCGCGGCGGAACGATATCCAACGCAGCGAACCGGGCATAACGCGCCGCAGATTCGTTTATGTAATAAGCCGGTCGAGCTACGAGCGCAACTGGGGAAAACGATATGAGCGGCCGTCGACCGGCGAGCGCATCCTGGCTGTGATCCTCAAGCTTGTGCCGCCCATCGGCCCGCTGCGCGCGCTGCAGTTCAAAATGCCCACACCCGAGGTAGAGACGCTGTTCATGCAGAGCTTCGACCGCTCGGCCCGGCAATACCACGGAACACTGGACGATGTTCAAAACAACGATTTGCATTTGGCGAATGAGAATTATGACGTGGGTGTGGCGACGCGGCCCGGCGAATACCGGATGGAGGATGATGTCCGGGCATTCTGGCTCGACCGGCTGGCGCGCAAGAGCTTTGCCGGCCTGACGCCGCCCATACGCGAAGAACTGCTGAATTACTATAGCGACTTGGGCGCACCGATCAGCACGAAGAAAAACGAGAAGCAGTGGCGGCGGATGCTAGCGGAGCTGGAAGAATTGAAAGTCGCAAAACCCGAAGCTGCCGTTGCGAATCAGCCCTGACGTGCGGCCATGCGGTGCAGCCTTGTTGCTGGCGGCAGTCTCGCACTGCCTTGGATATTCCGTTCTGTCTCATGAGGCGATCATCGACGCGCTGTGGGACGTGCGGCTGAGGCCGATTCTGCTCGAGCGCTTTCGCAGCGCCACTCCCGAGCAGCTCAAACAAGCTCATGGGTATGCATACGGAGGCGCCATTATCCAGGACATGGGCTATTATCCGCATGGGAACGGCTACTTCAGCGATCTCACGCATTATGCCCGGAGCGCGGATTTTATTGCGGCCCTGCTTTCCGACGCGAAAACGTTAGACGAATACGCGTTCGCGTTGGGAGCGCTTTCGCATTATGCAGCGGATAACGACGGTCACCGGCTGGCCACGAATATCGCCGAGCCGATGGTTTATCCGAAGTTGGCCCGCAAGTTCGGCAACGTCGTGACGTACGAAGACGACCCGTACCGCCATCTTCAGACAGAATATGCGTTCGACGTGGAAGAGGTCGCTATGGGCCACTACGCGCCCGCGCAATATCACGACTTTATCGGCTTCTATGTAGCGAGGCCACTGCTCGAGAGAGCGTTTCGCGAGACCTATGGCTTTGACCTGAAGGACATGTTCGATGTCGAGGACGCTATCGGATCCTACCGGCATACGCTGAGTACGTTGATTCCGTTTTTCACGCGCGTGGCGTGGGCGAAAAACAAGGATGAAATCCGGCGGGCGCGACCGAGCATGACAAAGAGAAGATTTCTCTATGTCATGAAGCGATCGAGCTATGAGCGTGAGTGGGGCCGGAACTACGATCGTCCCTCACTGTGGGATCGCATTCTCGCGTTTATCGTAAAGATTTTGCCGCCGATCGGGCAGATCCGTATTCTGAAGTTCCGGGTCCTGACCCACCCCGCGCAGCAGCTTTTTATGCGCAGCTTCGCCGTGGCGGCGCGGGATTATGGATCGCAAGCGGAGGCAGCGAACCGGGGAGTGCTGCAGCTCGAGAATCAGAACTTCGATGTGGGTGCGATTACGAAGCCGGGGCAGTACTTCCTGCAGGACGACACCTATGCGTACTGGCTGAACGAACTGGCATCGCGCGACTTTGCCGCGCTTGGGACGCCGGTGGCGCGCGACGTGCTGGCTTATTATCAAGATCCGGGCGCTCAGATCAGCACAAAAAAGGATCCGAAAAAATGGCACCGGGTGTTGCAGCAATTGGACCGGCTCAAAGCAGCGGCCCAGACGGCGATCAATCCCACAGCCGCCGCTGAACAGCCTTGAAGCGCGAAACGATCTCGTCCTGAAGCGGATGGCGTCCCTCGTGAACGACCTGTTTGCCGGCCACGAATACGTCGCGGACGGCTACTCGGCCGGCGCAAAACATGACGTGGTCGACGAGATCGTTCTCGGCGAGACCGGCGAGCGAGGGGTCTTCGAGATCGAGCGTGAAGTAATCTTCCGTATCCGTTGTTTGACCCAAGGCTGCATAGCCAACGCCTGTGGCCGCGGAAAACAGCGTGTTGCAAGAAAGGCAGGCGCGGCCCAGTCTGAGCATGCGGAGGTGATACTCGAGAGCGCGGGCGTCCTCGAGCAGGTCGATTTGCACATTGCTGTCGGACCCGAAACAGATTTCCGCACCGGCGGCGCTCAATTGATCGGCGAGAACAGGGCCATCGCCGAGGTTCCGTTCCGTTGTCGGGCAAGCGCAAATATGCGTTCGAGCGGCTCCGAGATGTTCGATTTCGAGATCCCCAATATGAATGGCGTGGATGGCTGTGAAAGATGAATCGAGAATGCCGTGCTGGTGCAGCAACTCGACAGGGGTAAGCCCGTGTTCAGCCAGGCATTGTTGGATCTCGGCAGGTTGCTCGGCGACGTGCATATGAACGGGCAGCCGTTTCGCGCGTGCGTATTGCGCAATTTGAATGATATGGTCGAGGGGCAGCGCGCGCACGCTGTGGGGGGCTAGACCAATCGGCGCGATTCCGGTCGCAATGAGCCGATCCGTGTCGGCGAAAAATGTGTCGATATTCCCGCATGAAGAATCTGGCCTGGAGAGGGTTCGCGGGCTGCCGCCAACCGGCGCGAGCATAGGCTGAACGCAACAGCACGATGCGCAAGCCGACCTCCTGCGCGGCGCGGATGATCTGCAGGGCCAGGAGGTTCGGATCGTCGTATCGCGAACCATCGCCCGCATTATGCAGATAGTGAAACTCGCCGACCGTTGTGATCCCCGACAGGAGCATCTCGAGAAACGCCATGCGGGCGACGTGGTAAATGTCTTCCGGCGACAAGCGGTTGGCCACGCGGTACATGGCATCGCGCCAGGTCCAGAAGGTGTCGGCGGTTGCCGCGGTGTGATGTTCCGCGCGTGCTCGCATGGCGCGCTGGAAGGAATGCGAATGCGCGTTGACGAGGCCGGGCACGCTGGCCCGGTTGCCGTGTAAGCAGGGTTGTATCACGATTTGTATGGTCCGGGACATGAGTAAACACTTTGGTCCCGGGGACAGAGGTGACGGCCTACTTCTTAGACTATCGCTGAAGCGGAAGCGGCGTCGCCGAAACGCACAGGTACGTAGCCCCACATCAAGCTGTGGATCAGCGAAGAAAGGCACTCCCGGCTCCTACCACCTCCGCGACTGCATAGAGCCCTGATCGGAACCGAGTGCCACCTGCCGACCCGAGCTAAGATCCCACCCACAGGTCGGAAAATGTAGAATACTGGGATTCCGACGGTCATGGATCCGGAGCGCTGGCGGCAAGTCGAGCAGGTGTACCACTCTGCCGCGGACTTGGGCCCCGAGTATCGCGAAGCATTTCTGGCCCAAGCCTGCAAGGATGATAAACAGTTGCAGGATGATGTTCAATCCCTGCTCAACGAGGAATCCTCAACTACTGAGTTACTGGGCGGACCCCTTTCGTGGCTGGGTGAGATTTCCGCCGTTGGATATGCTGGACGTCGCGAAGGCTGCGGCCAAAAAAGCCATTCAGATTGACCCTACTCTCGCGGAAGGTCATGTCTCGCTGGCAATCATCAGTGGATTCGCAGAGTGGGACTGGCCGGGCGCCGAGAAGGAATTCCAGATCGCCTTTAGTCTTAACCCAGGACTCGCGGACGCCTACCATTGGCATGCGCATCTTCTGGAGGCGTTAGGCCGGCTCGATGAAGGCCTTTCTGAGATACGCCACGCGCACGAATTGGATCCACTCTCCCCGCTCTATGACAAGGACCTGGGTCTGGCTTACTTTTATCGGCGTGACTACGAACAGGCGTTGGCACAGGTGCGCAAAACGTTGGAAGTCGAGCCGGGCTTCTGGCGCGGGCACATGACCATGGGACAGATTTACCTACAAAAACGAATGCTACGGGAGGCTGTCGCGGAATTCGAGCAGGCGAGGATCATTTCAGGCTCCAACGCGGTCTCATCGGCGGGACTGTCTTGCCCGAAGCGATTGCCGAAATCCATTTAGCGCTTAAGGAGGACGATCTCGCGCTGCAGTGGCTGGAAAGGGCCTGTCTCTATCACGCCCCCCGCCTCGCCTGGCTAGCGACGCGAGATCCGACTTACGACCACTTGCGGAGCGACCCCCGCTTTAAGAACTTGCTGAAAAGGATGCGGCTTCCGTCGTGATTTGACCTGCCGCCGAGGATTACCCCAATCGATTTGCTGATCGCCTGATCTGACGCCCCAACCAGGCTTTCGAGATTCTCCAGTCGCGGTGCACTGTCTCGGGCGAGACACCAAGAACGGCAGCAGTCTCTTCGACGTTCAAGCCCTCAAAGAATCGCAATTGAGCTATTTGCGCCTTACGAGCATCGAATCTCGCGAGGGCATTCAGGGCTTCGTCCAGGTCGGTCAATTTCGCTTCCCGTACCGAAGTGATTGCTATCGCCTTATCAAGCGTGACACGCAGGGTGCCGCCGCCCCGCTTGAAGTACCCACGAGAGCGGGCATGATCTACGCATGATTTCGGCTGAGACTGCAAAAACGTGCGCCCGGTCTTGCCATTGCACCTGCCGCAAATCGATCAGGCGTACATAGGCCTCGTTCACGAGAGCTGTTGGCTCGAGCGTGTGGTTGCTCCGTTCGCGCAGCATGCGGCCGCGCGCAATACGTCGGAGCTCTCCATAGACGATTGGCATGAGATGGTCGAGTGCTTCGCGATCGCAGCCAGCCCAAGCACGCAACAAACCCGTGACACACGAGACCGGATTCGATCATCGGCGGGTAATTATATCACCGCAATCCGGCTTACCTTTTCTTCTGCAATTAGATTTCGTTACAGTTTTTCGGGCCCGTTCCCGCATATCTGGCTGATCGCCGAACAGGGGAGGTTTTATGTATCATGCAAGACTAATCGCGATCGCGCTGCTAGCCGGCAGCATTACAAATGAGGCTCATATTCGTCAGCACGCGAAAATGTGTCGACGCTGCATCACCAGAGGCTGAGCGCCAGGGATAACCACCGGCGTTCCTTGGATCGAGAGAATCAGGCAAGAAATAGGAAGGATCGGGCTATCGCTTCGACGGTTTTGTCCATAGGCTGGAGATGAGGGAACGGTTCAGAAGGAGAAGGGATGAAAAAACGAAAATTGGGAAAGAGTGGCCTCGAAGTCTCTGCCATCGGCTTAGGCTGCATGGGACTGAGCTTCGGCTACGGCCCTGCAACGGAAAAGCAGCAGGCGATCACATTGATCCGGACGGCGTTCGATCGCGGGGTCACATTCTTTGACACAGCTGAAGCGTACGGTCCCTTTACGAATGAGGAACTGCTCGGCGAAGCGGTTGAGCCGTTCCGCGATCGCGTCGTCATTGCGACCAAATTCGGCTTCGAAGCGGGGCAGCCTACTATCGGTCTAAACAGCCGGCCGGAAAACATTGAGACAGTTGCAGAAGCGGCCCTGAAACGCCTCAGGACCGATGTAATTGACCTGTTCTATCAGCATCGCGTGGACCCGAATGTGCCCATCGAGGATGTCGCTGGAACCCTTAAAGAGCTGATCCAACAAGGTAAGGTCAAGCACTTCGGCATGTCTGAAGCGGGTGCGCAGACGATCCGCCGCGCTCATGCTGTTCAGCCCGTTACCGCTCTCCAGAGCGAGTATTCGCTTTGGTGGCGGGAGCCGGAACAGGAGATTCTGCCAGCGCTCGAGGAACTCGGGATCGGCTTTGTCCCGTTCAGTCCTCTGGGCAAAGGTTTCCTCACAGGCGCAATCAACGAGAACACGACTTTCGACAGCGGCGATTTCCGGAACATTGTTCCGCGCTTTACGCCACAAGCGCGGAAGACAAACCAGGCGTTGGTCGATCTGATCGGAGAGATTGCGACACGCAAGAAAGCGACGCCTGCGCAGATCGCGCTTGCCTGGCTACTCGCGCAAAAAACGTGGATTGTGCCGATACCTGGAACTACGAAACTACATCGGCTTGAGGAGAACATCGGAGCGGCCAGCATCGAACTGAGTTCCCAGGATCTTCGCGGCATCAATGAGGCCGTCTCTAGGATGACGGTACAAGGGGCGCGCTATCCGGAACGTCTGCAGCAGATGGTGGGTCGCTGAGCGCTCAGCGGACTGGAATTAAACTTCTGAAAGGGAGATTGCTATGGCCACTATCCTCGTCAACGGGGTAAAGCGCGAGGTGAAAGCCCCGAGTGACACGCCTTTGCTCTATGTTCTAAGAAACGACTTCGAACTTTCCGGTCCTCAGTTTGGCTGTGGGCTCGCACAATGCGGAGCGTGTTCCGTGTGCCCTTCGAAGCGATTACGAATGTGATCTCGGGGGACACGGATCGCACACCGGACGGCAGCGGAGCCTTCGATTTCCTTCAACAGGGGATGCCGAATATTCGAAAAGCGGCTGCTTATGTTCATCAGGCTCTGCTCGACCTGGCTTCCGAGCGGCTTGGCGTGCCAAAGGATCAGCTTGCGGTAAAGGGCGGGATCATCTCTGGAAACGGCAAAAGCGTGTCATACGGAGAGCTGGTCAAGAATCAAAAATTAAATCTCACGATTCCTGTAAAGGGAGACGTCCACAGCATGTTCGGACTGACCATCGACGGAGATCCTCCGCTGAAGCCCGTCAGCCAGTACACGATCGTCGGCAAGTCCTTTCCCAATTCCGCCACCGTTTCAAAGGTTACGGCGAAGGAGACCTGGGTCACCGATGTGCGCCTCCCAGGCATGCTGCATGCGCGGGTTGTGCATCCGAAAACGTTGGGCTCGAAACTGGTCTCCGCTGGTCCTCTCGACAAAGCCCGTTTCCCCAATGCGCAAGTGATCGTGAAAGGCAACCTTGTGGGCGTGGTTGCGCCCACGGAATGGGAGGCAATCAAAGCGGCGCAGCACGTGGCTTCCGGTACGAAGTGGACGGACTGGAAGGGACTTCCCGGAAATCAGCGCTTGTTTGCATTTCTAAAGGAAGACGCGGACTGGAAGAGCGTTCCCGCCGAGACGAGCAAGAAGTCGAACGGCGATGCCATTTCCGAACTCGCGAAAGCGCCTAAAAAGCATGCGGCAACGTATCAGCTTCCGTATCTGAAGCACGCGCCAATCGGTCCGGCAATGGCGCTGGCCGATGTTCGTCCCGATGGAACTGTGTACGTCTACACGCATACCCAGAACCCTCAAGCCCTGCGCTCCGGAATTGCGCACATGCTGTCCACATCTGTCGATCGCGTCGTGGTGCGCACGTTCGCGGGACCCGGCCATTACGGCCGTTCGAACGGCGGAAATGCCGGAGCCGAAGACGAAGCCGTGATTCTCTCGCAGGCCCTGGGTAAACCGGTTCGCGTGCAGTGGATGCGGCACGATGATTTTCAGTGGTCCACGCAATCCTCCCCGATATTTTCGGATGTCGAGGTCGGTCTGGATGCCCAAGGCAATATGACCGCGTTTCAGATCGACCACTACATGCCCGCCATGCAGGATGACCGACTCGTCGGCGCAATACTCGCCGGTCTTCCGACGATTCCCGCACCGAATGACAAACGCAGCGCTTTCGGCGTGAGTATCGGTGTGTCCGATCCGTGGATCTATGACGGCGCGCGGGCTGTGGTGGAGCGTGGTCACGGCACGTTCCAGGTGGGCCAGAGCTCTTCTCCGATCAATGTCGGGCTTCGCGATCACAGTATGCGGACGCCAGTGCAGTATCAGCAGAACTTCCCGCGCGAGGTAGCCATCACGGAGGCTGCAGTGCTTGCCGGTGTCGACCCACTTCAATTCAGGATTCAACACGCGCGTGAGAAACGGCTGATTGAGGTGTTGGAGGCCGTTCGGAAGGCTTCCCAGTGGCAAGCGCGTTCGGAGCCTCCAAAGACTCTCGAAGGCGTGAGGCGCGGGCAGGGCGTTTCGGCCTTATTTCGTGGCGGAACTTACTGGGCGTGCGTTGCGAATATCGCAGTCAATATGACGACCGGCGCTATAAAGGTCGAGAAGATGACGCTCGCCGTCGATCCGGGCATAGTGATTAATCCGCTCCAGTTAAAGCGCCAGGTGGAAGGCGGCGCCGTGATGGGACTCAGTATTGCGTTGAAGGAGGAAGTGCAATTCGACGAGAGCGGAGTGACAACGAGCGATTGGCGCAGCTACCCGATCGCCACAATGGCCGATCTTCCTGATATCAACGTAATCCTTATCAATCGACCTGAAGTTGGAAAGTACGGCCAGGGTTCTGAAGCCGCTAACGCACTGGCTCCTTCGGCCATAGCCGGAGCGTTCCTGGACGCGACGGGCAAAGTCGCGCGCTGTATTCCGTTGAAGCCGGAATATGTCCAAACGCTGCTAAGAGCCTGAGAACTCCGCGCAATTGTGGCGCAGGGTTGCCGGCCTGCATTCACCTGCGCCTGACTTTATCACCACGATTCGACTGTTTCCCGGCGCCAAGCCGGTTTTCCATTCACGAAGACAGTTTCGGCGGATTCGACACCTACGAAATAAGGAATTTCACGGTGATCGCGGCAATCGTGGATCACGAAGTTGGCGCGCTTGCCGGGTTCGATTGAGCCGATTTTATTACCACGGTCGAGGCTATAGGCAGCATTGATGGTTGCGGCCGCGATGGATTCGGCCGGACTCATGCGCATATGAGTGGTAGCGAGGGAGAGCACGAAGGGCATGGACGGAGTTGGTGAAGAGCCTGGGTTGAAGTCGGTGGCGAGCACGATGGCAAGACCTGCGTCGATCATCTGTCGAGCGGGCGCGAACCGGCTGAGTCCCAGATTATAGACAGAAGCAGGAAGTAGAACAGGCTGCACTCCGGCGGCGGCGAGCGCGGCAATTCCATGGTCATCGACCTGCTCGAGATGATCGGCGGTGACAGCCCCGGATTCAGCAGCCAGTTCGGCTGCGCCGGAGCGCGAGAGTTGATCGGCGTGAACGCGCAACCCGAATCCAAGAGAGCGCGCGCGGTGGAGAATGCGGCGCGATGCTGCAATATCGAAAACCTGCGGCTCACAAAAAACGTCGCAATATTCGGCTAATCCGGCTTGGCGTAGAGCCGGGAGCATTTCCTCGATGAGCACGTCGACATACCCGGCTCGATTCCCGCGAAATTCATCCGGGATCTCGTGCGCCCCCAGAAATGTGGGCACGTAGTTCAGGCGCCGAATGACGCGCAGCATCTTGAGTTCATCGTCGAGCGTGAGTCCATAGCCGGATTTGGCCTCGACCGTCGTGGTGCCTGCTCGCAGGAACCAGGCGGCGTAACGGCACGAGGCCTGAAAGAGTTCATCTTCGGATGCTGTCCGCGTGGCGCGAACGGTGGAGCGAATGCCGCCGCCCGCCGCGGCGATCTGTTCATACGTGGCGCCCTGCGCTCTACGTTCATATTCGTCGACGCGCGTTCCGGCGAAAACGGCGTGGGTATGCGCATCGATGAAGCCGGGGAGAACGACACGGCCGCGCGCATCGATTACCCGGTACTCGGAAGGCGCGGGTTTGAGCGCGCTCGTGGCGCCGACGGCTTCGATTTTGCCATCGCGGACCAGGAGGACGGCATCAGGAATGATGGACAATTCCTGGAGTTCGCTTCGCACGCGCGGGCGAGGCGGCCCGGCGAGCGTAAGGAGCTGACCGATATTGATGACCGCAAAGCAGCGTGAATCGGCGATCATTCAGCGCGCCATCGGAATTTTGACATCCTTTTCTTTCGCCACGGCGAGCGCTTCCGGGTATCCGGCATCGACGTGGCGCATGATACCGGTGCCCGGATCGGTAGTGAGCACCCGCTCCAGGCGGCGATCGCTTTCGGCGGACCCATCGGCGACGACTACCATGCCGGCGTGCTCGGCGTAACCGATTCCGACGCCTCCACCGTTGTGAATGGAGATCCAGGATGCACCGGCCGCCGTGTTAATCAGCGCATTCAGTAGCGGCCAATCGGAAATCGCATCGGAGCCGTCCCGCATGGCTTCCGTTTCGCGGTAAGGGGATGCAACGGAACCGGCGTCAAGATGATCGCGGCCGATCACGATGGGAGCCGTAATTTCTCCCGAGCGCACGAGCGCATTGATGGCCAGGCCGAAGCGCGCGCGTTCACCGTAGCCGAGCCAGCAGATCCTGGCAGGCAGGCCCTGAAATTGAATTCGCTCGGCGGCGAGCTCGATCCAGCGGACCAGGTCGTGGTTGTCGGCGAACATTTCCATAACGAGACGATCCGTGCGGCGAATATCCTGCGGATCCCCGGACAGAGCGACCCATCGAAATGGTCCGCGGCCCTCGCAGAACATGGGCCGGATGTATTCGGGAACGAAACCGGGGATATCGAAGGCATCCGAGATGCCAGCGGACTTCGCTTGCGCTCGAATGTTGTTGCCGTAATCGAAAGCGACCGCTCCGGCGCGCTGCAAGTCCAGCATGCCTTCCACGTGGCGCGCCATGGCCTCCATCGAGCGATGAATATACTCATCCGCATCGCGTTTCCGCAGGGCGAGGGCATCAGCCAACGCCATCCCGTTGGGCACATATCCGTTCAAGGGATCGTGAGCGCTGGTTTGATCCGTGATGATGTCGGGAACAATGCGGCGGCGAGCGAGCTCCGGAACGAGGTCGGCACAGTTTCCGACGACGCCTACGGACACAGCCCGGCGGCGGGATTGCGCCTCATTCAAGATAGAGAGCGCGTCATCCAAACTGCGAGCCAAGCGATCGCAGTATCCGGTATGCACGCGTTTCTCGATCCGCGCGGGATCCACATCGATACCGAGGAAGCAAGCACCGTTCATGGTGGCGGCGAGCGGTTGAGCGCCACCCATGCCGCCCATGCCTCCGGAGACGATGAGTTTGCCTGCCAGATCCCCGGCGAAGTGTTTACGGCCCGCGGCGGCGAAGGTTTCGTAGGTTCCCTGGACGATTCCCTGACTGCCGATGTAGATCCACGATCCCGCCGTCATCTGGCCGTACATGGTCAAGCCGAGTTTTTCGAGACGGTGAAATTCTTCCCAATTCGACCAGCGTCCAACAAGGTTCGCGTTGGCAATGAGGACGCGCGGCGCTTCGGCATGAGTGCGGAAGACACCGACCGGCTTACCGGATTGCACTAAGAGCGTTTCGTCGTTATCAAGGTCGCGCAGCGCACGAACGAGAGCGTGAAAACACGGCCAGTTTCGCGCAGCGTGTCCTGTTCCTCCGTAAACAATAAGTTCTTCCGGCCGTTCGGCGACGTCGGGATCAAGGTTGTTCATCAGCATTCGCAATGCGGCTTCCTGATGCCAGCCCTTGCAGCTCAAAGAAGTTCCGCGAGGAGCTCTGATCTCGGTGGCTGTTTCCGGCATGGACCAATGACTCCTAATACTCTACGAATTCATCGAAATCTCCGCGCTGAATTGCGGCGGCCATGACCTGAATGTCATTAGCTAAAGGCCGGTCCGAGGTGAGACGCGGTACTAAACGCCGAATGCGCTCGCGGGCGCGCTCGATGGGAGGAGAAGACTTGAGAGGCAAACGGAAATCCAAACCTTCGGCGGCAGCCAGCAGCTCGATAGCAAGCACTTGCTCGGCATTGGTGACAATCTGACGAAGCTTGACTGCTGCTGTCATTCCCATAGACACATGATCCTCTTTGTCACCCGACGTTGGCATGTTGTCGATGCTCGCGGGATGGGCGAGGACCTTGGCTTCGCTGAGCAGGGCTACGGCACAGATCTGGGCGATCATGTAACCGGAGGAGATTCCGGGCTGGGTGCTGAGGAAGGGCGGCAGGCCTTCGTTGACGTCGGGATTGACGAGGCGGTCGATACGGCGTTCGCCGATGCCCATTAGATCCGTGAGGGCGATGGCGGCGTAATCGAGGACGAAGGCGAGCGGCGCGCCATGGAAGTTACCACCGCTCAGGACGTCACCCGAATCCGCGAATACGAGAGGATTGTCGGTCGCCGAGCCACTTTCCACTTCGATGACTGAAGCGGCGTGCTGCAATGCCGTGCGAACGGCTCCGTGAACCTGAGGCATACAGCGCAGGCTATAGGCGTCCTGAACGCGCGGATCATTACTGAGGTGCGAGCGCCTGATCTCACTATCTTCGAGAAGACTGCGCAGATGAGCGGCGGAAGCGGACTGCCCTGGATGAGGGCGAGCGGCGTGAATACGGGCGTCGAATGCGACGGGCGTTCCGCGAAGCGCTTCGAGAGTCATGGCGCCGGCCAGATCGGCAAGTGCGGCTATGCGCCGGCCGCGGTAAACGGAAAGAGCGCCGACAGCGGCCATGGCCTGGGTCCCGTTCAGCAATGCCAACCCTTCTTTGGCGCCCAGGCGAACGGGAGCGATCCCGGCCGCTTGCAGAGCATCGGCGGAGGGCGCTCGCTCGCCGCGAAATAAGCACTCACCTTCACCAATCATGGCGAGAGCGAGATGGGCGAGAGGCGCGAGATCGCCGCTGGCTCCGACGGAGCCCTTTTCCGGGATGACCGGGTGGACGCCGCGTTCCAACATGCGCAGCAGAGTCTCGACAATCTGGATGCGGCACCCGCTCTTTCCAAGGGCGAGAACATTGGCGCGGAGCAACATCATGGCACGGGTTTCCGGTATAGAAAGCGGGTTTCCAACGCCGCACGAGTGGCTGCGGACCAAATTGAGCTGAAGCGTTTCGATATCAGAGAGAGGAATGTGGACGTCGGAAAGTTTTCCGAAGCCCGTGTTGACGCCGTAGACGATGCGGCGCTCGCGAATCACACTCTCGATGACGTCGCGGGAAGCCTGCATTCGCGTGCGGGCATCCGGCGCCAAGACCACATCCAGTTCGCCGCGCGAAACCGCAGCAATTTGTTCGAGTGTGAGAGCCTGACCTGAGAGATCCAATTATCAAAGGGTATCGAACACAGCGGCGGGCGGGGCGCTGCAGGTCGGGCAGGTCGCGGCCCTTACATCGCCTGAGGCAGTTCAATATGAATTACCGTGCCGCATCCCGGCCGGGAATCGATGTGGAACGAGCCATTCAGGTGTGTAATTCGCTCCTGCATTCCGAGCAGCCCGAGCCCGCGCGCTTTTTCGGGAAGGAATCCCTTTCCATCGTCCTGAATGGTGAGGCGCAACGTCTCGTCAGTCTGTTCGAGACAAACGTCTACCTTTTTGGCTTTGGCATGGCGGGCAGCGTTTCGGAGCGCTTCCTGAACGACACGGTAGATACAGGTCTTATGGTCGTCGGGAAGATCGTCGGAAAGCAAGCCTACACGAATCTCAACCGGTAAATTGGTGGTTCGGGATATTTCACGAGCTTGCCACTGGAGTGCGGGGCCGAGACCCAGGTCGTCGAGCATGGAGGGGCGGAGCAGGAGTGTTATATCGCGGACCGCCGCAATCGTTTTTTGCGCCAGTGCCCGGATATCTTGAAGCTGTTCGCGAGCTTCCGCATCGGCCTGAGATGAGATGGCGGCCCCTAGATTGCCGATGGCCAGAGTAAGAGCCGAAATGGTTTGGCCGACCTCATCGTGCAACTCGCGCGAAAGGGCGCGCCGCTCGGTCTCTTGCATTTCGACAAGACGCGCCGATAAATCGCTGAGCGCGGCTCGCGCACGCATCACTTCCTCAAAGCGGACTTCCGACATGTGCTCGAGATACAAGATGCGGCGGAAGCTGCCGGCCGCGAGCACAACTCCTCCGATGAAAGTAAACGCCAACAGCGCTGTGAACGACTTCCGATGGATGTATATGGCGTGAATGGGTTCGTTTTCCGCCTGGATTTTTCCAAGTACGATGATGGCATCCAAACCGATAAATGCGAGTAAGAGCAAAAGGCCGCCGAAACCCATCAGCAGCAAGCGCCTGGTTTGTTTCCCGCCTATGTTAGTTTTGCTGTCCACGGGGTTCGTAGTTGGTTAGTGCGGAGTTAGTGCAGTGCTCCCAGGGTGTACTGAAGGGCCGCGTAGGCGCCCTGGTAGTCGTATTTCGCATTCACATTTTCCACTTGCGCTTGAGTTTGGCCTAGCTGAGCCTGGGTCAACTCCACGATGGAAGCGAGTCCCAGGTTGTATCTTCCTTGCGCCAGATCGAGCGCGAGATTGGCTTGCTTCATAAGGTCCTCCGTCGCGCCGATTGCCTGGTAGGCGGTTTGGGCGCGCTCCCATGCGGTGCGAACGTCGCGTGCGATTCGATCTTCGAGGTCACGGACGCGCTGATCCGTTGCTTCTAACTGGTACTGGGCCGCGCGTTGACGAGCACTGAACAAATGACCATTGAAGACGGGGATTTGTACATTGAGCGCCGCAGATTCGTATCCGGTAGGAATGTTAGGGTTCGCATTGCCGGGATTGATGTAGGGCAGAGCACCACCCACCGCGATGAAGCTGACGGTTGGGCGTTTTAGATCGCGCTCGGCGTAGACGAACTTCCGATCCGCTTCTCGCTCGAGACGCAAACTGGACAGTTCAGGCCGGTTTTGAAAGGCTTCCTTAATCAAGGCCTCGGAGTCAGGCGGTGGGGGTGGCGATATGGGCTGATCTGTGAGTTGATATCGAATGTCCTGCTGAGTGCCCAACGCCTGGGCAAGGCCGGCGTAAGCAGCAGCCAATCGATCTTGCGCACGGATGAGCATCAGCCTGGCATCAGACAAGTTCACCTGCGCGAAACTGAGGTCGACCTGCGACTTAAGCTGGTTTTTAAACAGCTCCGAAACTTGATTTACAACCGTTTGACGCGTTGCGACGGTTTCACGAGCCACTCTCATGAGCTGTTGTGCGAGCAGGACCTCGTAATATGCCTGATTGACGCCGAGAAGGACGTCGAAGCGTGTTGCCTGAAAAGTCTGGCGGCTTGCTTCCGCCTGATATCGAGCGCTTGCGACTAAGTTCGGCGTGCGGCCGGAATCAGTAATTAGCTGTGACAGCGTAAGACCGGAGCCGAAATGGTTGAACAGACGCGGATCGTTGAGAGCGCCGGCGCCGAGTCGGGCGCTTTCGTTAGCCTGGGCCCCGGTCATCGCGCCACTTAAAACGGGATAGTAAGCGGAGCGGTTTTCCGTGACGATCTGATTGGCGCGAAGATAGTTGGCTTCGGAGCCGAGAACTTGCGGGTGGTTCTTGAGCGCAAGTGCCTGCGCCTCCTGCAAACTCAGCGGAGGTCCGCTTGTCTGAGCGCGTAGCGATCCCGGCACACAGACGGATACGATGGCCGCGATGACGATCGCTCCAGCTCGCGCAGTCCTCTTATGCATGAGCCGGCTCATTCGCGCCGGGTGCGCGACGATCTTTGTTTCCGTATACGAGTAAATAAGCCGCCGGAACGATAAAGACGGTCAGAATTACGGAGGAGGTCAGGCCGCCGATGATGGCCCGGGCCATGGGCGCGTACTGCTCAGAACCGGTTCCCAGTTTTAGGGCCATGGGAAACATACCGATGATCGTGGCGAGCGAGGTCATGAGAATGGGGCGAAGGCGAACGCGGCATGCGGTGACCACGGCGTCCGCCACCGAAAAGTTTTGCTCTTCGAGTTTGTGAGCGAAATCAACGATCAGGATGCTGTTCGATCCGGCAACGCCGATCAGCATTAACACGCCCATGAGCGACATGACGTTGAGTGTGGTTCCGGTGAGGAGGAGGATCACGAAGACTCCGATGAAACCCATCGGGATAGCGAGCATGATGAGGAACGGATCGATAAAAGAGCGGAACTGAGCGACCAGGATGAGATAGAGCAGAAGCGCGGCGAGGATGAAGCCGAACGCGAAGCTCTTAAAAGATTCGCGCATCCCTTGCACCATTCCGCGTAAGTTGACGCGAAAGTTTCCGGGCACTTGCATCCCCGAGATGACCTTGGTAATGGCGCTCGAGAGCTTACCGAGGTCCTCGCCTTTGGGCGTGACATAGATATCGGCGGCCCTTTGGATCTGGTAGTGATCGATCTCCGTCGGGGTTCGGGTATGATCGAGGCTCACGACGGCATCGAGCGTGGTGGGCTCCTTCAGATTCGGCGCCTTGAGCGGTATTCCTTTGAGATCGATCAGGTTATGAATCGCCGGCTTTCCGTTCTCGAAATACTGAACGGTCAGGAAGTAGTCGTTGCCTGTCTTGTAATCCACCCAGTAATTCGGCGCGATCATGGCATCTGAATTCAGTGCGGTTATCACGTTATCGACGACGTCCTGCTCGCTGAGACCGAGCTCCGCGGCGTGAATGCGGTTGACGTTTAGTCGAACGGCAGGATAATTCATGTCCTGCGGAATGTAGACTTCTTCGACACCTTGCAGCCGGCGGATTTTGGAGGCAAGCTGCTGGGCCAGTTGGTAGTCCTGATCGAGGCTGCGGCCTGTTATCTGGACATCGATGGGAGCCGGCATGCCCATGTTGAGGATTGCGTCGACCATGGAGCCGGTCTGAAAGAAAGTGCGGACGTCGGGCAGGTCTTGGGCAATGGCACTGCGCACCCGATCCATATATTCGAAGCTGCTGAGGCGGTGGTCGTCGTTGAGCGCTGTCTGGACGGTTGCCGTATAGGGCCCGGAATTGTTTGTATAGAGCGCCGAGAAATCGGGGACGATACCGACGTTCGAGACCACCATCTTGAAGTCGCGGCCGACCGTATCACGAATCAGGTTTTCAACCTTCGACACATAATTTTCGGAGAGCTCAATCCGAGAACCCGTGGGCGCTTTCAGGTTGATCGTAAATTGACCCGCATCCGTGCGCGGAAAAAAGGCAACGCCGAGAAACGGGTAAATTAACAGGCTCAGAACAAACACGGCGGTCAAGGCGATTACGGTGAAGGCCGGGCGACGGAGGGCCCGCCTCACCCAAGCTTCGTAATAATCGAGGAGCGCGTGAAAGCCGCGATTGAATTGTAAGTTGAATCGATCCCAGACGGACGTTTTAGGAATGGCTTCGCCCGCTATGGGAGTGTGAGCGTGAGGGACGGATTTGAGGAATCGCGAACAGAACAGAGGGATGACCGTCATGGCCACCAGGAATGAGATGAAAAGCGAAAGGCAAAACGACAGAGCCAGTGCGGAAAAGAGGAACTTACTTACGCCGTAGAGAAATGTTACAGGAAAGAAATCGACCACGCCCACCAGAGTCGCGGCCAAAACGGCTAAAGTGACTTCGGAGCCGCCGACCTCCGATGCAACCAGTGGTGTTTCGCCTAACTCAAGATGGCGATAAATGTTTTCCAGAGAAATGACGGAATTGTCGATTACACGGGAGAAAGCGAGCGCCATTCCGCCCAGAATCATGGTATTCACGGTGCTTCCCATGCCGTAAAGAATGACGAACGTAGCGAGAGCGGAAATCGGAATCGATAGCAGGACCGCTGAGGTGGCGCGGAGGCTTCCCAGAAAGAGGAGAATCATCAGGCTAGTCAGCACGAGTCCGAGCAAACCTTCGTGTAGGACGGTTTGAATTGCCTCTTTGACGAACACGGATTGATCGAACAGGAGATTCGTCGATAGCTGCTTGGGAATGTCGTAAAGATTTCCAAGCAACTTACGAACTCCGTTCACGACGGCAATCGTGTTCGTATCGCCGCCCTGCTTCATGATGGGAATATAAGTAGACCGTTGGCCATCGACGCGCACGATGTTGTACTGGATGGCATTGCCGTCTTCAGCCTTACCGACGTCCCTCAGCGAGACCCAGGAATCGCCATCGGTCTTGATAGGGACGTCGTTCAGCTCTTTCATGTTGCTTACGAGGCTGTTCGAGTAGACATAGTAATCGAACGGGCCAAGCTTGACGTCGCCCGCCGGAAGGATTAAGTTAGAGCGATTCACAGCGCGTACCACGTCCATTGGACTTAGCTGCCGCGAGGCTAGCTTATAAGGATCGACATACACCATCACCTGGCGGTACTTGCCACCAAAGGGAGGCGGGATGGTCGCGCCCGGAACGACAGCGATCTGGTTACGGATCGTGAATTGGGCGAGATCGTGAAGCTGTGTTTCGGTCAGGCCCTGCCCTTTTACAGTCACTAGGCAGACGGGCTGGCTGGAGGCATCGAATTTCAGAACGACCGGGGGCAGAGTACCGGGCGGCAAGCGCTTAAGGTCGGCCAGTGCCAGATTCGAAAGCTCGGTGACGTCCGAATCGGCGCTGGTTCCCGGCTGGAAGAAGGCCTTGATGAGACTGACGCCCAGCATGGAACGCGACTCGGTGTGATCGATGCCAGCCGCCATCGTGAAGAATCGCTCCAGCGGGTTAGTAATATCCGTCTCGATATCCGCGGGCGGCATTCCGGAGTAGAAGGTGGCGACCACAACTTCGGGAAGATTGATCGCCGGGAATAGGTCGACCGGCATGCGAGCGACACTTACCACGCCGATGATGGAAAGCGCGAGGCAGATAACAACAATGAAGTACGGATTGCGAATGGAAAACTTGGACATGAGCTAAGTTTTTGCGAAAAATTCTTCGACCATGCTCAGCTTTGGCCGTGATAAGCGGCTGCTTCGGTAAGTTTCGGATTGACGGTTTCGCCGGGCCGCAAGCCGCTCCTATCGCCGATGACAACCAGGTCATCGTCCTTCAGTCCAGAGAGCACTTCGGCATCATTCTCCGACTGGATGCCAAGAGTTAACGGGCGATTCTGAATGTGGTGCGCGGAATCGACCAGGAGAACGCTGGCATGATCGCCTTCCTGATTGACGGCCTGCAGCGGGACGGACAGAGCATCGCCCTTACGATCCAACGCGAGTGTGGCTTCGGCGTACACGCCGGGAATGAGCACGCCCTTTGGATTCGGCACATCTACTTCCGTGTGCATGGTGCGCGTCACGCCTGTTACGTCGACAGAGAAGCGCGCTATTTTTCCCGGTACATCGCGATCGAGAGCCGGCACGTGGACACTCACCGGATCGCCTATTTTGATGTAACGAACATACGATTCGGGGACCGGAATCACAAGCCGCAACAGGTCTTCCTGAGAAAGGCGGACGAGCGCCATGGCTTGCGTGCTGGAATTCGTCCCCGCTTGCATAAGCGTGCCGAAATTGGCGATATCTCTGCGTGACGACGCCCATAAATGGCGCGGTGATTTTCGAATAGTCATACAGAGCCTGATCGTGGGCCAGCCTCGATTGGGCTACGGCCATCTGGCTTTGCGCGGCCTGGAGGCTGGATTTGGCGGCTTCGATCTGCGCTTCGGCGGCGAGATCCTTGCCCTGCGCCTCATCCACTTCCTGTTGTGCGACGAGTCCGGGCTTGCTTTGCGCGACGTTGTTCAAGCGCTCGTACTGAAGGTGCGCGACTTTGTGCTGCGCCTCGATTCGACTCAACTGATGCTGTGCGTCCGTGACTTGATCGGACATGTTCTTGATGGAAGCCTGATCTTCCTGCAAGAGAGCCTGGAGTTCAGGGATCTCCAAAACCGCGAGGAGCTGGCCTTTTTTCACGTGCGAACCGTAATCGACGTACAGCTTGGACACGAATCCGGATTCCTTGGCGAACACGTCGATTTCCTGGAAGGGCACAAGTTCGGAGGAGAGGGTGAGATAACGAGCCATTGGCCGCCGTTTGACTTTGGCAACGGCAACCGCCGGCAAGTCGTTTTGAGGCGATGGGCCGGCATGGGTTTCGGCGCGCCCTCCGCAAGAGATGAGCGCGATAGAGAGCAGCAGGGCGAGGAGGGGAAGGTAGAGCTTTGCCGCGAACCTGCGGTCGTATCTACAATCATGCGCGAGGGAGTTGTCTGGTGGACGGCTCATTGGGGATCTCTGTCGAGTGCGTCGAAGGTCGCCGACGCGTGTTGAATTTTCTGCGATAGCTTCTCGAAAGAGAATTCGCGGGAGCGGCAAAACTCGATGAGGTCGCGTTCGGATCGGAGCATCTGCGCCGCGACGCGCGGAATTTCGCCCGCGATCTGGAGAGGAACGCAGAGTACACCGTGCCGGTCGCCGTGCAGCAGATCGCCGGGCTTGATTTGCAGGCCGCCTATTTTCACCGGCTCACCGAATTCGACAATATGCGCGTAGGCATGCGACACGGCGACGTTGCCGGCAAAGGCCTGGATCGCGGCGGCTTCGACGCCAGCCAGATCGCGCACGGCGCCATTGGTCATGTAGGCCGTGCAGTCGAGAGCCTTGCAGATATTCGCGTGTACTTCGCCGAATAGCGCTCCGAGACCGGGGGTGTTGTCGACGTCTTCCGCGACGATGAATCGCGGGGCAGGAATGGTCAGCACATAAGACCACCAATCCAGCCGTTCGTAGTACCAGCGGCCGGCAATAGGCGTGGAGGAGGTCCGGATGCGCGCGGTCGCCGCGTAGCCGGCGACGGGCGGAAGAACCGGGAAAAGGCAGCGCACCGAGCCGTTTACGAAGCCTTCATTGCGAGTTCTGACCTGAAACTGCTCGATCACATTCGAAACGGTGCAGGTGTCGATTTGCCGTAGCTGATGCAGCGTTTCGGCCGGCAATGTCGGCATGGAGCCCATAGGATGCATTTCGCCGCCCCGTTTTTGCGGGTGACAGAATTCAAATCCAATGTAGGGCGTCAGACCGGGTATCGGCCATCCCCTGAGCAGGGGATTCTTCGGTTTACTTCACGGTATGCTCAGGCCGCGCTAGTTCGCCAGGATGGCGGCGGATTCGGACCGGTGCCGGTGGAAAAGTTTACGATTCAGGTCAGGCCAGAACTCTATGAAAACGGCGCCGAGCGTGCCTTCGGCCGACACGGTGAGGCCGCGCTCGAGAGTGAGACCGGCGCCTCGATCGGTTGCCGGGTAGTAAAGATTCGAAAGGCCGCCGGCGGCGAGGTTCCCGAAGATGTTCGAGTAATTCACGGCCCACCTCCCCTCGTCGGTTTTGCATCTAACGGTTGAGAGGGCTGAATAGAAGAGGCGGCTGGTGAAACTTCCCGTGCCTTTTCTGAAATAACGCGGATCCTGATGCAGGAGCACGGGGAAGAGTGCGTTGCCCAACAAGCTGCCGTTGAAAGTGTCGGCGTATGAAGCGCCGAAGCGCTTCATGAATCCGCGAGAGCCATGACCGTAACCGGGGAAGCTGTTCTGCGCCGACGCGAGTCCGGCATCCAAACCGGCGACCGCAACGGTGGCCGGATCTAAAGAGCTCTTGATAGCCAATTGAACCTTCTGTTCGGGTGATAGCGGCTCCGCGTCCTCAACATTGGAAGTATTGAAGTTCGGAAGCACGCCCAAAATGCGCTGATGCTCCTCCTGTTCGAGCTGCAGCTCGGCTTTTTCCTTGTGATATTGCAGCAGGGCCGCGCCTTCTCCGGCGGAGTCGGAGTCCGTGGTTTGCGCGATCGCCGCAGAGGCCATCAGGGCTGAAAGCGCAAACGCAAGAAAGACGTGAAAATCGCGCGCAGGCAATTACTGCATTCCCCTTGCGGCCGAGGAGAGGCCGGTGATCAGCTGAAGGATTCCAGGACCAGCGGTTACGACCAGCAAGGAAGGCAAACAGAAGAAAAAGATCGGAAATACCAACTTGACGCCCACTTTTCCGGCACGTTCCTCGGCTTCCTGGCGCCGGCGAATACGAAGATAGTCGGACTGCGTGCGAAGAGCATCGGCGATACTTGTGCCGAATTTATCGGTTTGGATCAATATCGCGACCAGCTTTTTGGCCTCATCCTCGCCCGTACGGCGGGCGAAATTTCGCAAAGCGTCCGACCGGCTGGTTCCGGCCATAATTTCCATGTTGACCAGGGAGAGTTCTTCACTCACGGCGGGATGAACGGTTTTCAGTTCGCGGCTTACATTGACAATGGCCTGATCGAGCCCACATCCAGCCTCCGTACAAATGACCAGGAGGTCGAGAACATCGGGCAGGGAAAGGCGAATCTGTTCGTGGCGCCGGTTCACCAGACGGCCGAGCCCAAGACTGGGAAGGAAGTAGCCGATTCCGCCCGCCGCCACGGGAAAGATCAAGTGCAGCATCGGGTTCTCTATCCGGTTGCGTACAGTCAAAGCGAAAACGACGAAGACGGCTGTCATCAGAAGCCTGATGCCGGAGTACACGGCGACGGCCGAGCGGGAGCGAAAGCCGGCAGCAATCAGCTCGCGCTTCACAATCGCGGCGCCCTGCGGAGATACGGGAAGCAATTTGCCGATGGGCTCTAAAAACCGGGCGAGCGAGAATTCCTTCTTCTGTTTCTTTTCAGGAATGGAAATGTGGATGACGTCGGAAGTGCTGGTTGCCAACTGGTCGAGCATCTTCGACGGCTTCACGTAGTGCAGATAACCGAACGTGCTGATAAGGCCCACGACAAAGAAGAACAGAATAAAGGGAAGAAGAATGACCATGCTCAAACCTTGATGTTGACGATCTTTTTGATGACGAAATATCCGATGACCTGGCCGCCAATGGCGCCGTAAAGCATCGTCCTGCCGGTCTTATCGGCCGCGAGCTGCCGCAGGTAGTCGGGAGAGCTGAACATCATAAAGAGCGCGACCCCGACGGGCATAAGGAGCAGCACCAGGCCCGTGATGCGGCCATGAGCGCTGGCCGCTTTGACCTGGCCTTTCAGACGAAAGCGCTCGCGGATGATGTTTGCCAGTTTGCTGAGGATCTCGCCCAAGTTGCCGCCGGTTTCCTGCTGAAGGAGTACCGAGGAAACAAAGAAGCGGACGTCGAGGAGCGGGATGGTCAGCATGAGTTTGCCGAGCGCCGCCTCGAGCGATGAACCGAGTTGCAAATCGTTCGAGACATGCCGAAAGGCGGGCCCAAGCGGCTCAGGCGAATCGGCGCCGAGCATCTCGAGAGCAACCGAGAATCCGTGGCCGGCTCGCATGGAGCGCGAGAGGAAGTCTAGGGCTTCCGGAAATTGTTCCTCAAACGCCGCCAGCGTTTTGCGCCGTTTCCGGAGGACGATCAGTATGGGAATGACTGCCCCCAGCGCTCCGCCGGCGCAGGCGGCTAGCTGAGGCGGGAGAGCTCGGACTCGGGAACCGATCATAAGGCCCGCGAAGCAGGCGACGAGCGAAATAGTGAGCAGCTTGGTACCGGTCCAATTCTGGCCGGCCTGCAACAGAACCAGGTTGAGGCGTTCCATGAACTGGAAGCGGCGAAGCAATTCGCCGAGTTTGTCCTCGTGCTCGGCGGGCCGGACGAGTTCCGAGCGCCGCTCGGCGGGAGTAGCCTCCGCATTCCGCAACATTAAGCGGATCTGTTGCTTCTGCTTCGACCGCAAGTAAGACAATCCGAGACCGACGCATCCCAGGATGGTCAGGAAGACGATCAGGAAGAGAGCAGCAACAAGAATGACCATTGCTACTTGACCTCTTTGACGTTTTGAAAGATGTGCGGCGGAAGCTCGATCCCGGCGGCCTTCAGCCGTTCGCTGAACTTCGGACGAACGCCGGTGGGCTTAAATCTTCCGGTGACCCGGCCTTCGCTCGACAGGCCAGTGCGCTCAAACAGAAAAATGTCTTGCGTGGTGACGAGCTCGCCTTCCATTCCCAGGCATTCGGTTATGTATGTGACTTTGCGAGTTCCATCAGCCAGACGCGAGCACTGAATGAATAGATCGATCGCGGAAGCGACTTGCTGGCGAATGGAGCGCACGCCGAGGTTGGAGCTCGCCATACCGATCATCACTTCGAGGCGGCTGATGGCGTCGCGAGGGCTGTTGGCGTGGATGGTGGTCAAAGAGCCGTCATGGCCGGTATTCATGGCTTGCAGCATGTCCAGCGCTTCTTCGCCACGCACCTCACCGACGATGATCCGGTCGGGCCGCATTCGAAGAGCATTTATGAGGAGATGCCGCTGCACGACGGCTCCTTTGCCTTCAATGTTGGCGGGACGGGTTTCGAGGCGGGCGACGTGGGTCTGCCGGAGCTGCAATTCGGCGGCGTCCTCGATGGTAACGATGCGCTCATTCGAGGGAATGAACCCGGACAGCATATTCAGGAAGGTGGTCTTTCCGGCGCCGGTACCGCCTGAAATAATAACGTTCAGCCGCGCTTTCACACACGCTTTCAGAAGCTCCAGCATGCCTTCCGTGAGCGAGACATTGCGCAGCAGATCCGCGGGCTGGAGGGGGTCGGCGCCAAAACGGCGGATAGAGAGCAGTGGACCGTCGACGGCCAGAGGGGGAATAACCGCATTGACGCGCGACCCGTCGGGAAGTCGTGCGTCCACCATCGGCGAGGACTCATCGATGCGGCGGCCGACACGCGAGACCACGCGCTCGATAATCCGCATGAGGTGCGCGTCGTCCTTGAATTCGATGGGCGTTCGCTCGAGTTTCCCGCCGCGCTCCACATAGATCAGGCGCGGGGTAGTTACGAGGATGTCGGAAACCGTGCGGTCGCGCAGCAACGGTTCGAGCGGTCCGAGTCCAAAGACTTCGTCGAGGACCTCTTCAATCAGCCGGTCCTTTTCCGTAAGACTGAGAGGGGTCTTCTCTTCACTAACGAGTTTGGCTACAGCAGGTCGAATCTCCTGCCGCACGCGGTCGCCGGGCATGGCATAAACGGCCTCCAGGTTGATACGGTCGAGGAGTTTCCGGTGAATGGCAAACTTGAGCTCCTGATACTGAAGCGAGGACGGATCCCGGGCCGCTCCCGCAAGGCGGCTCGGCTCGATGGCGGGCTTGTCATTGCGGACCGCTTCTGTCGTGAGCATGATGACCTCTTAACCGAATAAGGCGAATTTCTTTTTGGATTTCAAAGGTTTAACGCCGGCGATCTTTGCGGCCAACGAGCTGAATGCCTGGGCCAACCGGGTATTCGAATCGAGCAAGTTGCCGCCCGAGTAGCACTGATAGAGCGCCATGTAATCGTTGGGTAGCGCGGCGTATAAAGAGCGGCCCAGGATTTTTTCCAACTCCTGTATGCTGATGTCCATTGTCTTGGGAGTGCGGTTCAAGACGACCTGGAGCTTTTCACCCTGTTGAAAGAGGCCGTGAACGATGGCCTTCAGACCATGCAGCGCGACAACTTCGAGCGTAGAGACCAGGAAGAGTTGATCGATTTCGTCCAGGACGGCGGTGGCGATTGAATTCAAGCTGCGACCGAGGTCGAGGACAGTCCAATCGTGCTGCGTTCGCATGAATTGCAGAACTTGACGAAGCTTGTTTTCGTCCGGGTGATCCCAGCGGGAGTAGGCGGCCGGCGCCGGTATAATCGCCAGACCGGGCTTATGTTCTGCAACGAGTGCCTTCCATAAGCTCTCATCCAGCCTGGAAAGATTTTTGACGGCATCGAGGACCGAGTACGTGCCCGGGGTCTTCATCAGGAACCCCAGCAGACCCGATGTCAGGTCCAAATCGGCCAGCAGCACATTCTTCTTGGTCACACTCTGCAGTTCCGACCCGACGTGACAGGCGAGCGTGGTGGCACCGCATCCTCCCTTGGCTGAAAGGAAGCCGATCACCTTGCCGCGCGTGGTAGGGACGGGATCGCCTTCGGAGGCATTTAGCAGACTTCCAAGTGCCGGCTGGAGAGAATCCTCAAACGGAGGATGCAGAAACTCGTTGACGCCGGCGCGCATGGCGGAAAGAATCATCTGGGGATCGGCATCGGAGTGGAGCGCTACGACTTTCAGCCGGGGCGCCTGGCACCGCAACTGTCGCATGGCAATGTTGAGTTCAGCGGGCACAGCCGAAAGTTCCAGCAGAAGAGCGTGCGGATTCGCATTCCCGACGCGCTCGAGCAGGCTGTTCCAGCCAGAATCGTGCTGATCGAATTCGATCTGATTACCCGGTTGGCGCAACAGCTCGACAACGTCTCGACGGAGGTTGTCGTTCTGTATGTGAAGAAGTAATTTGGCGGAGCTCATGACGCGTGTATTAGTGATTCGAACTTCCAGCGCTCGGCTGTGCTGCGGGGGACGCGGCCGGCTGCACGGACTGAGGAAGTGACAAGGGCAGTTGTTTCTGTGAGCCGGAATCCGTGGCCGAGCCACCCTCCGGAACACTCGACTGCTCCAGCCGTTTTAGCTCTTCCACTGGCAACGAGTCGACTTTCGGTATGGCTTGCACAGGTCCGGTCACGTCCGGTCCTGGATTTCTAGGCGCGGTCTGAGGGGCATCCTTGAGAAATGGCTGAGGCATTTTGAGCTCGGGAGCTTTCACTCCAGCGGGAATAGGCGCGACAACCTCCGGAGTTACCAGGACCATCAATTCGTTGTCGCTCTTCGTTAAGGAACGGGATTGAAACAGCTTGCCTAAAACAGGAATGTTGGCTAAGCCGGGAATCTTGTCTAACTGCTCGGTCACCTGGTTGTCAAGCAAACCCGCGATCACGAAGCTCTGCCCATTCTCCAGTTCGACTTCTGTCTGAACCCGCCGCGTAGCCAAGCCAGGGACGGTAAAGCCGTTCACGGTGAGACCATTGGAATAATCGAGGGAGCTGACTTCGGGAGTTACGACCATATGAATCGTGCCGCGTGGTGTGATCGCCGGCAGAAAGTTCAGACGGATGCCAAACTCCTTGAATTGCACCGTGATTTGTCCAACGCCGGCCGCGCCACCCTGGATTGTGGGGAAGGGAAATTCGCCGCCCGCTAAAAAGCTCGCCGGCCGGCCGCTGACCGTCAAAAGATTCGGCTCGGCGAGAATCTGGACCAGGTTCTTGGCTTCCAAAGCTTGAATGAAAGTGCCCAGATTGAGATCCGGCCGGAAATAAAAGATGTTGAGTAAATCTGAGAAAGTAACGCTTGGGTTCGAGCCGCCGTACTGGAAAAGTGGATTTTGACCATATTGGCCCGTCGTAGCGTTGGCGAGTCCTTTTTGCGAATAGCTAAACACGTTCATCCCGAGTTGCGACACAGCCGACCGGCTCACGGTGGCGAAGCGGACTTTGAGAAGGACTTGCGGGTCGCTTGGCGGAACGGTGACTCGCAGCAGGTTGACGACTTTGCCAAGAGTTGCGGCGATGGCGGCAGCACGGTCTGCTGTTATCGGGTCGCTCACCGTGCCGCGAAGAAAAACGCTGTCGCCTTCGACGGACATGGAAACGCCCTGACCAACCTCTTTCAGCAACTCGTCGCGGACGGCCTCGATCTTTTCGGTGCTCGCGACGGAGTGAACGTCATATGTAGACCGGTTGCCCTTCGGATCCCAGAGCATCAGAGTCGTCTCGCCGGGCGATTTTCCGTTCAGCAGTACTTCGGTGGAACTGATCGCGACCGCTTCGGCGATTTCGCCGTTCGTAATCGAAATACGGCGGATTCCCGCAGGGTGCTCGAGGATAAGCGACTTATTCACGCTAACAACGAGCCCAGGGACGGATGCGGAGCGAATGCCGCTCTCGGCGACAGGCGGTTCCGCCGCGTGCGCGACCAACAGCGCGGCGACAAACAAACCAGGCAGTAAAATCTTCACGTACTTATCTCTCCTGCGGTATTTCGAGTTTCTGTTCACTTCTCTTCACCCCGCTAAAGACTTCAATGGTCGTTGCCTCCGGCGGATGGGGAGCAGGCGCAACGACGGCGCGCGGCGTCATAGGCAGCCCGATCATGCGGGGCGCGGTGACTGCTTTCACCTCGACGCCGAAGAGACCGGCCAGGGATGCGCCATGCGTGATCTCTTCCTTGGTGTCGATGGGATTGCGAAGAACCAGTTGCACTTTGGTCTGATCGCTCGCCAGGTTGAGAATCTCTGCCTGATCGGGTGTAACCAGCAGATTGACTACTTGCGCGGATTCCGGTTTGCCTTCGACGTTCTTTTCAATCTTCTGTCCGGCGGACAACACCTGAATGTTCTGCAGAACGGTACGGCAGAGCGTGCCCGCGCGGCTTTGCTCGGAACCAGGAGCGGAGCCCGCGATCAGTACGTCGACCCGCATACCCGGCAAGACGAACCCTGCGAGGCCCACCACCTCATTTACTCGAAGCGCGACCGCTCGCATGCCAACCGGAATGGTGGACGCAAGGCCAGCGCCGGCTCCGCGGGGAGCCAGTCTCCCGTCGAGAAACGGCTCGTTCTCATAAATGGTGGCGGTTACACCGCGCCCGACTACGTCCGGCTTGTTCCTGAGGGCGTGCTCCGGTATCGGGCCTCCCCAGGAGATCTCCTTCAGGTCGTAGTCGCGGATCAACTGACCTAACTGAAGGTCATGTCCGGCAACGATCAGCTTGCCGAACGGGACAGCCCGCGCAGGCGCTCTCACCTGTCCGACGATGAGTCTATAGACAGCAAAGCTAGTAAGACTAGCGACAACCAGCGCAAACGCAAATACGCCAATAAGACGTCGATTCATGAGTATCTCGGATAACTTTCAGGAATAATTTTGTGGCGCCTTACTTTATAAGTGGCGCTAAATACTGCCAGACCGGCCTGCTGGCGCAGGGCTAGAGGACTACGGATCCGTCGAGGTCGCGGACCTTTGTCAAGTTAACCGCGACCTCCAGATCTAAATAGCTCCGTTTATGATGCCGCGCTAGCTAACGTGCTACTGATGCTGTTCCAAATTGTTGAAATACTGGTTTTAACGTTTCCCAGTACAGCAACGGCAGCCAAAGCAATAAATGCGAGGAGCAAGGAATATTCAACCAGGTCTTGGCCGTTTTCCTCCTGCCAGAATGCTCTTAAAGCTGAAGTGATCATAGCGTTCTCCTTTCGTAAGATATGGACTAACTTTCCTTTTCCTGGCGACCCGTAATGCCCCCAAGCTTGTTTCCCGCGCTTCCAGAAGTTGGCTGTGCTGTAATACGCAGGCGGGCAGCCAACTGCTTTCCCGCTCCGGTGGCAGTCGCGCGGAAGATCACGACCGATCCATCGTCAAAGAGCAGCTTCCAGCGTGGGGATTCCTTTAGAGCGGTGGCGATGGCATCGTCGGGCTTGACCATCACCGCATCCACCGCATAGCGCCTCAGATTGGACTCCCAGTCATAGTTCGCGTTCACGATGTGCTGGTAAAGAGTTACGAAATCGTCTCCATAAAAATCGCTCCGGCCGTCCATGAAGACCCGGCGGGCTGGATCGCGATAGATCAGGTAATCGCCCCACTGATCGGAAGTGAACAGACGCGAAATATGCGCGGCCTCTATTACCGGAATTCCGGATGCGGGAAAGCTTTTTGGATTGAATTCGCCACGGAAGCCCGGGCTGCTCGAGGCAAACGAAACGCTTATGAAGGCGATCGCGGCGAGGGACACCAAGTGCCAGCGGCCGACCCGGTCCATAGTCTTAAAGTTCACTGCGATCTCCGAGCACACCGAACCAATGTTCGCCGTCCAGGGGAGCGTTTTTAAGTGATTTAATGCGTCCACGCAGACGGCAGCCGCATAGGGGGCCGCAATCATCAGGAAGATCGGTATGTTACGAGCGGAGACCAGCCCCAGGTGAGCCCACAAAAGGATCGATAGCGGCCCAAAGAAGCAGCGCTTTTGGAAAGCACGGACGGCGCCAGCAACCCCCAGCACGAGCATGCATTCGAAAAATGTCGCCGGCGCGTGGTGGAAGCTGATTGACTGATATTCCTGGATGTTGTCCATCAACTTGGCGCTGCTCAGATACCTGACGATGTGCTGGTGTAGATGCCAGCCATATGGATTGATGAAAGTGACGAGCGCGCATCCCGCGGCGCAGACTAAATATTGACGCGATTTCCTAGACGCGGCGGCCCAACTGCCGCCTGGCTCGAACGCCACCTGCAGCGCTTCCGCGGCAGCACTCGTCACAAGCAGCGCGATGCCGATGAAAAATGAACCGTGAATATTGGTCCAGATCAGCGTCACCAGGGGCAGCCAATAAAGGGCCTTGGAATTGCCTTTTTCGACCGAAAGCAGTACGTGCAGGAAGATCAGCACCAACAGCCAGGAAAAGAGATGCGGCCTGGCGTGCCAATGGATAAGAGAACCAATTAGGGCGAGCAAAGTGAAGGCGATGGAGAGTACGTCATTGTCTGTGTAGCGGCGGATGAGCCGAAACAGCAGCACCGAGAACAGGCCCAGCACTAGGACGTTGACAAACGCCACGCCTGACAAGCCCCAAGCCTGATGGATAACCGCAAACAACACATCCCATGCCCACTCCCAGGCAAACCAAGGCTGATGAGGCTTGGTAAAGGAAAACAAGTCTACCCTCGGAACCGCGCCGTGTTTGAGGATCCACTCTCCGGTTCGGATATGCCATCCGGTATCGCCATCGGAGAGCAACATGCTCGATCCCGTTGCTTTCCAAAAGAGGAAGAAAGCCGGCAACAGGAACGCAAGGTCTGTAAGCGACGGAAAAAAGCGGAGCAACCACCGGTTCGTTCCGGTGCCGGCCGCCGCCCAAGGTTGAGTTAGGGTCGCTTGCATTTATCCCGCTGTTAGTAAGTACGGTATACGCTATACGTTCTCTATCGGCAGCCTCTCAGGCTTTCATTAGGGGATATGCATCAAGGGGGTATTCGAAATACAGGTACCTAAGTTTGGCTCGAAGGCCTTAGGCCACAAAGGACACAAACGCAATGGAGCCGAGGGCTATCGAAACCGCGTGCGGAAGCCGCAGTGCGTCTGGACGCCTTACATCCAGTTGCGGCTCACTGCGCGAAGGGAGGCGAAAGTGGAGTAGTTCCGGCACCATAATGGCAACATTCGCGAAGGTTTGCCAGAACCGCTTCTTGTGCAGGATCACTATCAAGGCGATGACACCGCCCACGAGCGCGGTAGCCATAAAGAGGATAAGCCAGTTTTGCGGGCCGACGATTGCGCCGACCGCCGCCATCAGCTTCACATCGCCGGCTCCCATTCCGCGAAGGAGATACAGGGGCACATAGATTGCCAGCGAACAACAAAAGCCCAGTAGCGCAACCCGCAGCCCGTGCGCCTGAAAAAGCAGCGTGTTCACGCCGAGGCCAAGGATTATTCCGCTCAGGCTAAGCCAGTTAGGAATTTTCCTAGACCGGAAGTCATAGACTGCGCCAACCAGCACGACAGCGAGCAAAGCGACTTTCAAAACAACAGGCATTCCGTTCATCTCTGAAAGCGCAGGCGGTCCCCGGCCTGCGTGTTGGACCCGGATATTGCTCCGTGCGCCAGTTCGAGGACCGACTCGGCCGAAAGGCAAATACAGATGCGCCAGGGGGCTAGGCAGGAGGAGAGCTTGCGTACCCTGAATTCCCGATCGAGGAACAGAACGTCCAAAGGGATGCGCATGCCGAACGTGTGAATGGCTTCACAGGGCGAAATCCAAAGTCCGGCCCCCTCGGGCAAACCGGAAACGCCCAGAAATCCGCGACGTCTCGCAGCGCTGGTGCCGGCGACGTGTACACGGTTCGCGACGGTAGAGCCGCGGTCCATATTTAGAACCACATATTCGGCGCGAGTCCGCTCGATGCCGGCAGTCACGGGGGAGCCCATCGAAATAGCGGTGGGCGGCAGATCGAGGAAGTCTCAACAGCCTCGACATACGTGGCGAGTTTGCGGCTCGATTCCGGAATAGATTCGCGGACCTCGAGGTGCATGATGAGGAAGGATGAGTATTCCGTCGGGCATTCGCTACGCGCTTCGCAGTCTTGGCAAGAGCTGGGGATTCGCTGCTCTTTTCGTCTTCACGCTCGCCCTCGGTCTCGCTGGCGTCAACACGATCTTTAGTGTGTTAAACACCGTAATCCTGCGCCCGCTGCCGTTCAAGCATGCGGATCGCCTCGTGACCATCACCGAAACCGTACCCTTCATGGGAAGTGGTCCTCAGATCTGCACGATCGACGAGTTCCAGCGCTGGCAGAAATCCGGTCTGCTCGATTACGCCGCCGCCATCAACACGATGGATCTAACTCTCACCGGCAGGGATCGCGCTGAGCTCCTGTCTGGTGCCAAAGTTACTCCGGACTTCTTTCGTGTTTTCGGAATCTCACCGTTTCTGGGCCGAGATTTCCGTCAGGAAGACGCGGCTCCCGGGCACGAACAGGTCATCATTCTCAGCCATGAATTGTGGGCGCGCCGGTTTGGAAGCAATCCTGCCATCGTCGGCAAAAGCATTCAGTTCAGCGGCGCAACCATGACGGTAATCGGCGTGGCGCCACCCCGCTTCGATTTCCCTCGTTTGGCCGATGTCGGTGCCGTCATGCGTTTCGCTCCCGAACAAACCGAATTCTGGACGCCGTTGGTCATAACTCAAAAGATGATTGACCAGAACAACTACAACTATTACGTGGTCGGGCGCTTGCACGCGGGCGTACTCGCAGCCCGAGCAGCGGCAGAGTTCAAGGTTTCGGCGATTCAGAGTCTCCAGTACGTTGTGGAGAAGAATCCGCAATACCGCGAACCCCTCGAGCATCTTGCCAAAATAATCGCTATCCAGGTCGCTCCGTTAAGCGAAAGCATGGCGTGGGGAGTTCGGAATGCGCTCTGGATGCTACTTGCGGCTGTCGCGCTGTTATTGCTCTTGGTGCTGTTCAATCTCGGCAACCTGCTAGTCACGCGCAATGCCAACCGTCTGCGCGAGTATGCGATCCGGCAAGCGCTCGGCGGGAGCCGCTGGCAACTTTTCCGCCAAGCGTTGATCGAGCAAGGCATTCTCATCGCCCTTGCCGCAATCCTCAGTTTAATCCTCAGCGGCTGGGCCATTGAGCTGGTCCGCACGATCGGGGCCGCGCGTGTGCCGCGGCTCTATGAACTTTCGCTCGACACGCACACCGTACTCCTGTTGGTCGCCTTGGCTCTCGCGGCCGCGCTGATTTTCGGAGTCCTGCCGCTTGTCGTTCTTCCCGATTTAACTGGCTGGTTTCGAAGCGAGAGCCGCTCCTCAAGCGGCGATCGCCGCTCTCAGCGGCTTCGCGCCGCGCTGATTGCCGCGGAAATTGCAGTTTCCATGGTGCTGCTCGTAAGCGCTGGTTTGCTCGCGGCCAGTTTCTTAAACGTGATGAATGTCGACCCTGGATTCGATCCAAAGAGCCTGCTGACGTTCAGTGTTTCGTTTAGCCCGAAACTTTACGCCGACCCGCCGAAAATGCTGACCACGCAACGCGAGCTCCTCGATCGCATCCGTGCGCTCCCAGGGGTCGAATCGGCCAGTGCCGTGAACGTTCTTCCGCTCACCGGCGATTACGCAATCCACGGAGTCGGGCCAGTGGGCAAGCCGCTCAACAGAGATTCGGGGGCGGAAGCCCGTCTTGTCGATCCGCGATACTTCGAAACCATGCACATCCCGCTCATCGCCGGGCGTGCGCTTCGCGAGGACGATTCCGGAAAGGTTGCCGTCATCAATCAAAAAATGGCCTATCTGTTGTGGCGAGGAGAGAACCCGATTGGCCGCGAGTTCACAGATAACGGCAACCCGCCGATCCGGGTGATCGGAGTTGTAGGTAACGTGCATAGCGGTCCGCTCGAAACGGAACCGATGATGCAATATTATTCATCGTTCGTTGCATTTCCTGGCTACGCAGACAGCTTCGCCGTCCGCACAAAAACCGATCCGCTCAGCGTTCTTCCCACTGTCGAAAGGACAATCTGGCGCCTCGATCCGGACCTGGCAGTGAGCGGCGCCAAAACGATGGAGCACATAATCCAATCCGCGACCCTGGAGCGCCGCTTCGAAACCGATCTGCTGGTCGGATTCTCGGCATCGGCTCTGTTCCTCTCTGCGCTCGGTCTCTTTGGAGTGGCGTCGCTTTCGATCACGCAGCATTCGCGCGAGTTCGGCATACGCATGGCGCTCGGCGCTACGGGAGCCGATGTGCTCTGGCTCGAAATAAGTCGCAATGTCGTGATCGTCATTACTGGCTTAGCAATTGGCCTGCTTCTGTCGTTCGCAACGCATCGCGCACTTACCGCGTTGCTGTTTGGCGTTTCCGCACTGAACCCGACTGTTTACGCGGCCGCTGCTGCTGTCTTAACCATTTCCGCCATGACCGCTGTGCTCATGCCGGCTTTGCGCGCCGCGCGTATGGACCCGGCCATCGTTTTGCGAGACGAGTAATGCCGAACGTTGTATTGTCATCGACGCTGTTGGATCCACCAATACCTGCGTAGTCGGTATCCGGAAAAGGCATTAAGCTAACGCTTGTGGGGGCAGCTCCTCGACCTGAGCGGTTGGGCCAATTTTTTCACACCTTCTGCGCGAGCTTAACTGACCGGCGATGAATCACCCTGGGTGAGTCATCGCCTCCGGTTTCACCCACTTGTCGAATTCCTCCGCGCTGAGATACCCGAGCTTCAATGCCGCTTCCCGCAAGCTGGATCCATCGACATGGGCCGTGTGGGCGATCTTTGCAGCCTTGTCATACCCGACGACCGGGCTGAGCGCGGTAACCAGCATCAACGAGTTGCGCACATATTGATCGATCTTCGCGCGATCGACTGAGATGCCGGCGGCGCAGTGTTCCGTAAAGCTGTGGCAGGCATCGGCCAGGAGCCGTACCGAATGCAGGAAGTTGTGGATGATAACGGGCTTGAATACATTCAGCTCAAAGTTTCCTTGCGAGCCCGCGAATCCGATCGCCGCGTCGTTCCCCATCACTTGCACTGCGACCATCGTCAGCGCCTCGCATTGTGTGGGATTGACTTTGCCGGGCATGATCGAGGAGCCCGGCTCATTTTCAGGAATAATCAGCTCGGCAAATCCACAGCGAGGCCCGGAGGCAAGCCAGCGGATATCGTTGGCTATTTTCATCAGGGATGCCGCCAGAGTCTTGAGAACGCCGCTTGCTGCTACAAGCTCATCGTGCGCCGAAAGCGCGGCAAACTTGTTGGGATGGGAGCGGAACGGCAAATTCGTCAGCTCTGCAATTTTCGCTGCCGTTCGGTCAGCGAATTCGGGCGGCGCGTTCAGGCCCGTTCCAACAGCCGTTCCGCCGATGGCGAGATCGTACAGACCTTTTAGAGTTTCTTCGAGGCGATCCAAATCGCGGTCCAATAACGAGACCCAGCCAGACATCTCCTGTCCGACAGTCAATGGTGTCGCGTCCTGCAAATGGGTGCGGCCGATTTTGACAATATCGCCAAATTCCGCCGCTTTCTGATGCAGTGCGTCCCGCAGCTCGCGAACCGCCGGAATCAGTTTTCGGCTTACCCGCTCAGCCGCAGCGATGTGCATGGCTGTCGGGAACGTGTCGTTGGAGGATTGAGACATGTTGACGTGATCGTTCGGGTGAATCGGCTTTTTCGTTCCCATGACGCCGCCCGCGAGCTCAATGGCGCGATTCGAGATCACCTCATTGGCGTTCATATTTGTCTGCGTGCCGCTACCGGTCTGCCAGATGCGCAAAGGAAACTGTTCGTTCAGCCGGCCGGAAATGACCTCGTCGGCGGCTTTGGCAATCAGCCGGGTTTTTTCGCTATCCAGCTTGCCGAGATCGTTATTCACGAGCGCGGCGGCTTTCTTGAGAACGCCGAAAGCGCCAATCAGCTCCGGCGGCATTTTGTCGCTGCCGATATCGAAGTGGATGAGCGAACGCTGTGTCTGGGCGCCCCAATAGCGATCCGCCGGCACCTCGATTGTGCCCATACTGTCGGATTCGGTGCGGGTGGAAGCGGCTGTACTTTGATGATCTAAATTGGCAGAAACGCTCATCGCCCGAAGCGTACCACGAACCGCCCAAACGAGATCTGTCCGAGGAGAAGCGGCGATTCGTCAACATATTGGCTGGCATGCTGGTCATAGGCTCATGCGCATCCTAGTGGTCGAAAACGAGAGGGGCGGCAATGGAGGGTCACCATCGCAGGATCGCTCGATACGATTCAGAGATTGCTCGAGCGTCTGCGCCGGCACAACGCGCGCATTGAGGTAGAAAGCATTCCAGGAAAGGATCGACGTTCCGAGCGTTCATTCCTGCGGAAGAATATCGTTCAACGCCAGCTCCAGCTTGGGATCGTCAGAGCGCAACGTGCCGTTCGTCACTTCGGATACCGGTTTTTGCGGAGTCGCTGTCCAGGCTTGTCTCGCGTACGGATCGATAATCCAGATAGACCGCACGCCAAAGCGAAGACAGTCGTCGATCTTAGCTTGAACGCGGCTCCAGCGATCTTCAGTAGAGAGGATCTCGATCCACAGAAGTGGCGGATTTTGAATGACTTCATCCTTGTCGTCAGCAGGCACTAGGCAGCTATCCGGGATTCGGATACGGGAGGGCGAGAGTCGTACGCGCTGTTCGACAAGAACCTTATATTTGTGCTGTTTCTCGCGCGAAACAAGCCAAAAACTCAGGAGACTTTGTGTTCTGCTGTGCTTGTTCTTTCCAACGTTTCGGTCTTCAAGGACACCGTCGATGTACTCGCAATCGGGCTCGTAATCGGTGCTTAAATACTCAGCGAGGCTTACTTGAGCGGCCGTAGCCATGTTTATAGGTTATCGTCTTCTCCGGCCTGTACGTAACATGTAGGGGCCATTGCCTGCCCGGCCCGCTCTGCTCGATGAGTTTGTGTGGAATAGGCTTTTCGCCTGCGCTCTTCAGACATCAGCGCCTTTTCGTCTTGATGACGACCGGCGTCCCTTCGAAACCGAACTGCTCGCGGAGTCGGTTGACAAGGTTCCGCTCAATCGAAAAGTGCATCTGGCCGGCTTTGTCGGTAAAAACGACGAAGGTGGGCGGACGGATCGAGGCCTGCGTCATGTAGTAGATCCGAATGTCGCTCCCGAACTTGAGGGTTTCCAGAAAGCGGTTCAGCTCCCCCGTGGTGACGCGCTTCGAGGCAGCGTCGAAGCAGCGCCGGACATTGGAAAAAATCCGGCGGATCCCTTCCGCTTTCTTAGCGGAAGCGAAAATGATGGGCGCGTAGTCGAGAAATTTCAACTGATCGCGCACGGTCTCCTCAAACGCGCGCTTACTCTTGCCCTCCGCCGCGTCCCATTTGTTGACGACGATGATCACGCAGCGGCCCTCTTCATGCGCGTAGCCGGCGATGGTCGCGTCGGAGCCCACGATGCCTTCGGTGGCATCGACAATCAGCAGGACCACGTTGGCCATGCGGATGTGCCGGCGAGCCATAATGACGCTTAACTTTTCCGTCATTTCCGTTGTCTTGCCCTTGCGCCGAATACCTGCGGTATCGACGAATCGATAGCTGGTGTTGCCTTCCAGGATGGTTTCGTCGACAGCGTCGCGCGTGGTTCCGGCGACGGGAGAGACGATCGCCCGTTCCGCACCCACGATGGCATTCAGCAGAGTGGATTTTCCAACGTTGGGCCTTCCGATGATCGCTACCTTGATGCGGCGCTGCTTTCCTTCGGCATCGCTTTCCGCCTCATCGGATGTTTCGATGGGAAAGGGAGCAGTCACCTGCTCTAGCAACTCGTCGAGTCCGAGGCGGTGTTCGGCCGAGACGGGGATCGGCTCGCCAAGGCCAAGCGAGAAGAACTCGGGAACCAGGTCTTCACGCGCTTTCGTGTCGATCTTATTCACGACCAGAGTCAGAGGCTTGTTGAGCGGCCGGAGCAGCTTCGCGAGATCGCGGTCGGCGGAGGTAATCTCGGTGCGCCCGTCAATGACGTATAGGATGTGCGAGGCGAGGTCGAGCGCCACTCGCGCCTGCTTGAGAATTTCGGTTGGAATCAGTTCGGCATCGTGCGGAATGATGCCGCCGGTATCGATGATACCGAAACGCTTGCCGCGATATTGCGCCTCGCCGTAAATGCGGTCTCGTGTGATGCCAGGCTCGTCGCCGACGATGGAGCGTCGATCGCCCAAAATGGCGTTGAAAAGAGTTGATTTGCCCACGTTGGGACGGCCCACGATCACGATGGTGGGACGCAGGTCATCTGAGGGCATTGCCGTTTACAGGTTCGCATACGGGGCGAAGTTCGCCGAGTTCTCCAGGTGAGCTTGCATGCGACGATGAAGCTTGCAGATGTCAGCACGAAACGGCAGTATCAACACACGGAATATCGCGATAATTGCCCACGTAGATCACGGAAAAACGACGCTTGTGGATGCAATGCTGCGGCAAAGCGGCATTTTTCGGGCCAATGAAGAAGTGGCCGAGCGCGTCATGGATTCGAATGAATTGGAGCGTGAGCGCGGCATTACAATACTGGCGAAAACAACGGGGGTTCGATATCACGGGACGAAGATAAACATCGTCGATACGCCCGGACATAGCGATTTTGGTGGAGAAGTGGAGCGCGCGCTGAAGATTGTGGACGGCGTGATGCTGCTGGTGGATGCGAGCGAAGGTCCGCTTCCCCAAACGCGGTATGTACTGATGAAGGCTCTGGAAGCGAAGCTGCCGCCGGTGCTGGTGATCAATAAGATCGATAGACCCGATGCGAGGATTCAGGAAGTGCTGAACGAGGTCTATGATCTGTTCATCGACCTGGACGCAACGGAGGATCAGCTCGATTTCCCGGTCGTTTATACGAATGCGAAAGCCGGTATTGCAAAGCTCGAGATGAGCGATGCCAGCCAGAACCTACAGCCGCTTTTCGAGTCGATCGTGAGACATATTCCCGCGCCGCGAGGTAACGGCGATGAGACGCTTCAACTGCTGGTCGCGAATCTGGATTACAGCGATTATCTGGGGCGCCTCGCGATCGGGCGGGTATTCAACGGGACACTGCGATATGGCGATGAAGTGGGGATCGTGAAGCTCGACGGCTCGCTGCAGAAGACGCGAATCACCAAGCTCTATTCGTTCGAAGGCTTGAAGCGCGTGGATGAGACGATTGGCAAGCCGGGCGATGTGCTTGCCATTGCGGGCGTGGAAGGCATCACCATCGGGGAGACGGTGACCAGCGCGGAAGCACCGAAGGCGCTGCCCAATATTCCAATCGATGAGCCGACGATCGCGATGACGTTCACGATCAACAATTCTCCGTTCGCGGGCCGCGAGGGCGAATACGTGACGTCGCGAAATCTGCGGGACCGTCTGGATAAAGAGCTTTTGACCAACGTTTCGATCCGCGTCGAAGAGGCGGGGGGGCCAGACGCATTCAAGATAATGGGCCGCGGAGAGCTGCAGCTCGCCATTTTGATTGAAATGATGCGGCGGGAGGGATACGAATTGCAAGTGGGCAATCCGGAGATCCTGACGCGGAAGATCGATGGCGTTTTGCACGAGCCCTTGGAGCTGCTGGTGATCGATTGCCCGGAGGAATTCATTGGCGTGGTCATCGAAAAAATCGGAAGCCGCAAGGGGAAGATGAGCAAGATGGTCAATCACGGATCGGGCCGCGTGCGCCTGGAATTTCAGGTGCCCTCGCGCGGTTTGATCGGATTGCGCGGCGAGATGCTGACTGACACAAAGGGAACCGCGATTATGAACTCGCTGTTCCACGGGTACATCGCGTGGCAGGGCGAGATCGAAAAGCGGCCCACCGGTTCGCTGGTGGCGGATCGCGCGGGTATCGCGACCAGCTATGCTATCTACAATCTGCAGGAGCGCGGCGTGATCTTCATTTCTCCCGGAACCGAGGTTTATGAAGGCATGATCATCGGCGAGAACGCGCGCGACAGCGATCTGGATGTGAACATCATTAAGGAGAAGAAGCTGACGAATATGCGCGCATCAACGTCCGATGAGGCAATTCGTCTCGTGCCGCCGAAAATTCTGAACCTGGAACAGGCGATTGAGTTCATTCGCGCGGATGAGTTTGTGGAGATAACGCCGAAATCGATCCGGTTACGGAAGAAAGTTTTGAAGGCGAATCAGCGGTAAAGCGCTCTTGCCGGCGCGATTTCGATGTAGTCGAGTGCAGCGGCATCTCCGCCGTTGGGAATTCCGATGATTCGAATTTTGTCATTTGGGCGCAGAGCGACACCTTCGATTCTCTCCCGCGCGGACGTATCGCCGTTGGCGGTTCTGGATGGCAGATCAGCGCCGGCGGTCCACGATCTTATGAGTTGTTCGCCTACGAATAGCTGGAATCGCGCCGCGCCGGTGTTCTCGTCGAAATACTGAACGTCGATATTGAACCAGCCCGGTCCACCTTTGTAGAGAAGGGAAGCGGAGCAGTTCTGCGCGGGCGGATTGCACGCGATCGCTTTTCCGCCGGATGCGTCTTCCCAGGGCGTTACGTCCTGGATCGCATAGCCCTCAAGCTGCATTGCTTCGGCTTCGGTGCGGTTGGGGTAACGACCCGGGCGATCTTCCCGATCGGGTATTCCGGACTCGCGAAAGAACCAATTTACGATGGCGTCGCGCCACACAATTGCGTGGCCCGCCTGGTACTCGAGTTTTTCCAGCACGGCACCATAGCGCTGCTCATCGACGCGGCCGCGCAGAGTCTTCCACCATTCCGGGAATTCCGCTGCTTCGGCAGCCGCCGCGTAGTGGGAGTCATACACGTACTGAATGACAGTTTTCCCGGAGTGAAGCACGTGCTTGTACGGCACGTGATGCATGAACAAAAGCAAATTGTCAGGGCAGGTCTGCAGCGATTCATACAGGCGCGCGACATCCGGCGGATACTGGCCGATGTAGCCGGTCCCGGTAGCAACCGTGCGATCCATGCCGATGCCCTCATGATCGGCGCGGATCCACTGGCCCCAGCCGTTCCGCTCCGCCGATTCAATTCCAGGCCCATAGTGGGCGCGCAGAATATTGGTAAGCGTGCCAAGGCCCAGCGGCCCGGTGTAGCCTTCGTAAACGTGCCAGGACTGGAGCTCGATTGTGGCAATTGTGTCCACAACACGCGAGTCATGTCCGAAGGTCATCCTCGCCCATTCTTCGGTAATTTGACGAGCGGACAGATCGGGGTTCCAGGCAAGCCGGCCGAATCCGTACAGATTAGCCATTGCCAGATCGTTCCCCAGCCAGTTTGCGTCACGGCCGACGTTGGCAACGCCGACCAGCCCTCCGAGCGGGCGGTGAAATGTTTTTCCAGAAACGATCTGCTTGACAGGCGTGTTTCCCCCATCCACACGCAGATCGAAATCGAGAACTTGCTTCCACATCGGGACCAGATAACAAACGTGCCTCTGCTGGCCTGTGTATTCCTGCGTAATCTGAAGCTCGAGCGTTTCGTTGGTGTGCTGCAAAGCGCCAATCAGCGGCGACACGGGTTCGCGCGCCTGAAAATCGATGGGCCCGTATTTGATCTGCACAGCCGCGTTCTCGTCGAACTTGCCGTCCAGAGGCTTGAAATTGTCGTAGGCGGCCCGGGCACGATCATTTTTGAGGTTGCGCCAATCCATGTGGTGGTCGTACACAAAGCCGCGATACACAACGATCCCGCCATGGGGCTGCAAGGCTGCGGCAAGCACGTTGGCGGCGTCGGCGTGCGTACGCCCATAGGTCGATGGACCGACGCGGCCTTCGGAGTCCGCTTTTAGGGTGAACCCGGCGAAATCGGGTATGGCGCGATAAATCTCCTCCACTCGTTCCTTCCACCATGCGGAGACGCGCGAATCGAGCGGATCGAACGTATCCAAACCACCGATCGTTTTGGGGCTGCCTAAATCGACCGAGATGGAAAGTCGAACACCCCAAGGGCGAAACGCGGCCGCGATGCGCGCCAGCTGCGGAAGAAACTCAGGTGTCAGAACACGCGGGTTGGCATTGACATTGTTGACATTGCATCCGTTGATTCCGATGGATGCGAGCAAGCGAGCGTAATCGGAAGCTCTGGTCAGGTCGGGAGCGACCTTGTTGTCCTCGAAAAAGATCGAGCGTCCGCCATAGCCACGTTCAATGCTGCCGTCGATGTTATCCCATTCGTCCACCCACCGGACTGGCACTGAAGGGTTCTTTGTTTCCTCGAGCTCATCCACACGCTCGTGGAGAGCCAGATGACGAAGCAGAGCGAAGGCGCCATATAGAACGCCTCGATCGTTCGGCGCGGTGACCAGCAGAATGTCGTAACCTCCCTCGGCGGTTGTTTCTAACCGGTAGCCATCATCGATGAGCTCGGCTGGTAAGGTCACACCTGGAAAGGCTTGGCGAACGGACGCGACAGTGCCGAGAACGATCATGTTTTCCGGAACCGGAGTTTCCATCGTACGTAGCGTCTTGCCGAGCAGTCCACTTATGCCCCGCACGATCTCGTTTTGGGCGGAGTCTAGGGCCGGAGAACTTCCGAGCTTTACAACAGCCGCAGGCAAACGCGCGTAGATGCTGGTGAGCGCGGCTTCGTCCAAGGGAGTGTATCGAAGCCACGCGTCGTATCCGGTTTCAGCCCTCGCGAGAGTATTCGAGAGGGGTCCGATCGCAAGCAACAGTAGCGCGAGGCGAGGGCGATTCATCTCAGGAATTAACTCCGGAAGCGAGATAGCCGCCATCAACAGCCAGACACTGGCCGGTGATGAAACTAGCGCCATGGGATGAGAGTAGGACTGCCGCTCCCACCAATTCATGCGGGCTGCCGAAACGCCGCATAGGGGTTCGGATCAGGATCTCCTGTCCGCGTTCCGTGCCAGACAGAAGATGAGCGTTGAGTTCTGTAGGGAAAACGCCAGGGGCGATCGCGTTCACACAAATTCCGTCGGGAGCCCATTCACATGCCAAACTCCGGGTGAGCGAAAGCACGGCCGCCTTTGATGCGCAGTATGCCGCGACTTCCTGGAAAGCAACGAACGATCCGAGAGAGGCGATCGTAACAATGCGGCCAGCTCCGCTCTCTTTGAGCGGCGAGTAAAACTCCTGGCAAGTATGAAGAACACCCGTCAGATTGGTCTCGAACACGCTGCTCCATTCGGCGTCGGTGACGGAGAGAGTCGGTTTCCGAAAAGTTGTACCGGCGGCGTTGACGAGAATGTGGACGCCGCCAAACTCGCCAACGATTTCGTCGCGAAATTCCCTGATGGATGTCCGGTCTTGGACATCGGCCGCACGCAAAAGAGTCCGGCGGCCGAGATTCTGAACCTCTTCGCACAACGTTTTGAGCAGGTCCAGCCGGCGACCCGTCGGAACCACATGCGCGCCGTGCGCTGCCAAGCCGAGTGCAATTTCCCGGCCCAGACCCGAGGTGGCGCCAAATACGGCAGCCACACGGCCCGTGAGATCCAAACAGTTCTTCGCCATTTCCGTCTTTTCGAGCGGTCCTCAGACAAACACTTTTGGACAACGATCGTCCTTGGGGTCAGCCCAGCGATCATTGGGTAGTACCGGAGTCCAGCCGGGGCGGCCGGGATCCTGATCGTAGGGATAGCCGCCAAGCTGCTTATAAAGATCGCTGTACTGGCGCAGCTTTTGGCGATCGAGCTTAACTCCCAGGCCCGGTCTCTCGGGGATAGCGATCGCGCCGTTCTCGTATTTCATGAGACCGCCCTCAATAATGTCGTCGGTCAAATGGTGATAGTGCGCGTCGGCTGCGAACGAAAGGTTGGGAATGACGGCTCCGAGGTGCAGCATGGTTGCGAGTTGGATTCCCAGCTCGCCGGAAGAATGCACGGCAACCCCGAACTGAAATGTTTCGCAAATCCCGGCAGCTTTGATGCAGGGGCGAATTCCGCCCCAGAAAGTTGTGTCGAGCAAGACTACGTCGACGGCCGGATCAAGAATATCCGCTGCGAGCTGCTCGAAATTTACCACTACGGTGTTGGTTGCGAGGGGCATGCGGATTTTAGTCCTCACGCGGCGCATCCCGTTTAGCCCGTAAACGGGATCCTCGAGATAGTCATTGTTGATGTTTTCTATTGCCTGGCCGAAGCGAATAGCTTGTTCCGTTGACCAGACTCCATTCGGATCGAAGCGGACCCGGTCTTTGGGGAAGGCCGCGGCCAGAGCCCGATAGATCTCGAGCTCGTGATCCGGAGGGAAGACGCCTGCCTTCAGCTTGTGGGTGGTGAATCCATATTTGCGCTTCGCTTGGCGCGCAAAGTCGACCACCTGTTCGGCTGTGCGGATCTCTCCAGTACCGGTTGCGGGATTGGCGTACCGAAAGAAGCAATAGGAAGCGAAGGGTATGCGATCGCGCAGACGGCCGCCCAGGATTTGATGAACCGGAACCTGCCAGGCTTGACCGAGAATATCGAGACATGCGAATTCAAGGGCCGCAAGCACCTGTGTTCGATTGTTGTACAAAGACGCCGTGGGATTCGCGATGAGAAAGCGCATCTCCTCCAAGCGCGCCGGATCGTGTCCGACGAGATAGCTCTTAAGACCGCGGAAGACAACTTCCGCGGATTCGCCTCCGCCGCCCATTTCGCCCAAACCAATCAGCCCGCTATCAGTTTCCACCTCCACGACGGTCCTGACGAACCGTCCCCAATGGCAGCCATTAGCATGGCGCAATGGCGCTTCGAGCGGAACAGTGACGGTGGTGGCGCGAATATCGGTAATCTTCATCGTCAGGCGCGATTGACCTAAAGCCAATAGTAGTATATAGTTCGGTACGCATACTAATGGCAATCGCACAAGAAAAGCAACAGGCACTCGTCGACCGCCTCACCCAAGCCTGCGGCGGCAGCTATTCACCGGAGACGCGGCGAAAGTATTTCGTCACCGGACCGCAATGGGCCGGCGCCTACGAAGGACACGCCCTCTTTCATGCCCCAACTCGTGAGCCGGTGACATTCGATGCAGTAATCGAGGCCTACAGCAGAATTGGCATCGGGTATTGGTGTACCCACGACACGGATGTAATTCCGACCGGTGCATTATTTACGCAGCGGCAGGATGAGATCGTCGGCGCAATTAAAGCGAGTCTGGCAAAACACGGCTTGAAGTGCTCCATGGTGACGGCGGAAACCTTTCATCACCCGGTGTGGGCAGCCAGCCCGGCCGCGGAAGCCGCCGATGTTCGCGAATATGCGCGGAAGAAGCTGGCGAACACCGTTGCTATCGGGCATGAGCTTGGCGCGCAATACGCCGTGTATTGGCCGGGATCGCTGGGCTACTACGTCCAGGGCGCAATCGAGGAAACGCAGACGCTGCGATGGTATGCGGAGGGCATCAACGCGGCCTGCGATGCGGATATTGAGCTGGCGAAGAAACACAATCGCCCAACTCTTAAGCATTGCCTCGAGGCCAAGCCGTTCGAGCCGCAAGCGGAGATTCTCCTGCCTACCTCTGACGCGATGCTGGCGCTTATTTTTTCGGGCTTGATCACTCACCCGGAGATGGTGGGCTTGAATCCCGAGTATCTGCACGAATTGATGTGGGGTGCGGCGCCCCGCGCTTCGTTGGCGAGGGCACTGCTATGCGGCAAGCTCTTCCACTTCGATATCAATGACGGCTACCGGCTGAAGCACGATGTCGATATTGCGATCGGCCTGGTGAATCCTCTGGACTGGTTGAACGTGCTCGTGCTCCTTCGGAGTCACGGCTATAACGGGCCCTTCAATCTCGATTACAAGCCGCCGCGCACGACCAGCAACCATGGGGTGTTCTCCATCAGCTTTCCGACGGCGGTGGATCGTTTCATCACGTTGTGGGAGATGGCGGGCGAGGTGATGACCGATCCGATCATCAAGGAAGCCACCGATGCGTTGAAGGAAGGCGGAGCGGGAGCGAACCCTGCCGAGGTGAATTCGATCGTGAATGCAAACAAGGAGCTCCTGTCCCTGCACGAATTGATCGGTCACAGGTTGTTCCAAATTCTCGTAGGAGCGCATCGAGGCAGGACCTACGCGATGTAGTCACCCCACATCCGGCACCAAAAACCGCCACGACTCGCCGAATGACTTCATGACGGCCTCCGCTGCCAGATAGCCGCTGCGCACGGCGCCCTCCATCGTCGCGGGCCATCCGGAGCGCGTCCAATCGCCTGCCAGGAAAAGGTTGGGAACCGGCGTGGCGCTGAGGGGCCTCTGTATTTCGAGAGCCGGCGCGGCTGAGAAAGTAGCTCGTACTTCTTTCACCACGTGAGCGCGTTCGAGTTTCGCCTCGCGGGCTTGGGGAAAGAATTCCTTCAGCTCGCTCAGCGCGAGCTCAATCACCTCTGCACGTGACATTTCCGTCAGCGACCGAGATGCGCTGACCACAAGCTGGATATATCGACCTTCATGCTTGTTGAACATCCACTGAATAGTTCTATCGAGCAGCGTTGCATGGGGCAGATCGGTGACGCTGCGGTCGAACCAAAGATGAATTCCAGTAATCGGCGAATGTTGGAAGCCGGAGGTATCGATGGGCAGGTCAGGAGCGAGAGCTGCAAGCCGTTCGAACGGCGTTGCGATAATGTACGCCTCAGCCGGAATGCATTCGCCGTTGATGATGATGCCAACCGCACGGCCGTTCTCAATGAGAACCTGCTGCACCGAGGCGCGATGCGCGATTTTTACTTGCGGATGCCGCGACCACGCTTCTTCCGAATAGAGGTGTCCAAGCGGTACAGCGGGAACACCCATTTCATATGAATCCGGCTGCGAAAGAAAGCCGAGATAGAAAACCTGGAGACCGTGAACGGCCGCCATGCGCTCCAAGTCTTCATTGACAGCGCTAACGAGAACCTGACGCCAGAAGCGCTCGATGGCTCGAGTCGTCTGCTTCTTTTCGCGCAGCCACTCGAGCATTGTCATGCGGTCCAAGCCGGTTCGCTTGCCGTACTCGTATCTGACTGCCAGAAGGCCGCTCGCGACGCTGAATTTATCGGCGAGAGACAAGAATCGAAGCCGTGCAAAAGATCCGCTAAAGTGCAGCGGGGCCGGAAGCATTCCACGCCGCATGATCGACACGCGCCCTCCCGGCTCAATCCAGTAGAATTCGCGATAAAAGCGAATGCGGTCCGCTACTCCGAGGCGTTTATAAAAATCGATCAGATTCGTGCAGCACCGGAGGAGAACGTGCTGGCAGTTATCGATCGTGGGGCTGTTTTCGTCGGCTGTATTCAACGGATAAGATGCCGCGCGGCCACCCAGAAACGGGCGCGCCTCGAACAATGAGACACTCTGTTCGGAGGAGGCGAGCGCGACGGCAGCAGCGAGACCAGCGAGTCCCCCGCCGATAACGACGACCCGTGGAGTATCAGGCAAGTGAAGGACTGTGCTCGATAGTTCCGGCCTGGGCGTAAGCCTCGATCATGTTTTCCATCAGCCGGAGGCCACAATCGCGCTCCAAGGTAAGGATGGATTCCGGATGAAACTGGACGGCCTCGACCGGCAGCTCGCGATGGCGGATGCCCATGATGATTCCGTCCTCGGATTCAGCGGTGATTTCGAGGCAGGAGGGGAATGTTTTCCGGTTCGCATACAAAGAGTGGTAACGCCCGACTCGGAATGGCGAGGGAAGATTGCGGAAAACTCCGACGCCGTGGTGGGAAACAAGCGAACCTTTCCCGTGCATCGGGTAATCAAGCACCTCCAGTTCGCCGCCGAAGCCTTCGACAATGCCTTGCAGACCCAGGCATACACCAAACACCGGAATGCCGCGCTTCGTAATTTCCTGAACTAACACGGGCACGCCAAAATCGGCCGGTCGGGCGGGGCCTGGCGAAATCAGAACGATGTCTGGCCGCTTCGCATCAATTTCGGCCAAGGCGACATGCGAGCGAAAAGTAGAAACGATGGCACCCGTCTGGCGGGCATAGTTCGCCAAGGTGTGAATAAAGCAATCGTCATTATCGACCAACAGGAGACGAACGCCTTCACCAACACGCCTCATGTGGCGCGGCTCGGGGCCGGACGCCGTAGCCGGGTAGAGCGCGCGGAAGAAAGCAGTGGCTTTTAACCGGCACTCTTCATCTTCGGATCGTGGATCGGAATCGTAGAGCAGCGTGGCGCCCGCAGCGTAACGAGCGACCCCATCCTTCAAATGCACGGTTCGTATGGTGATGCCAGTATTAATATCGCCGTTGAGACTGAGCATTCCGATGGCGCCCCCATACCAGCCGCGCGCATCTTTTTCGAGCTCTTCAATGGCCTGAGCGGCCGCCTTTTTGGGGGCTCCGATAATGGTAACGGCCCACATGTGAGTAAGAAAAGCATCGAGGGAATCGAAGCCGTCCATCAGCTTTCCCTTGACGTGATCGACGGTATGAAAAAGACCGGCGTACGACTCGATCAGCCGCCGACCGATGACGCGAACGGAACCGGGCTCGCAGACCCGCGATTTGTCGTTCCGGTCGACGTCGGTACACATGGTCAGCTCCGATTCTTCTTTGGTCGAATTGAGAAGCTCCCGGATGCTCTCGGCATCGCGCAAGGGATCGCCGGAACGTCGTGCAGTTCCTGAGATGGGGCAAGTCTCTATCTGGTCGCCTTCCACTCTAACGAACATCTCCGGCGAGGCGCCCACGAGCTGCTCGTCGCCCATTTGCAGGATGAATTCGTAGGGACTGGGACTCGACTTCTGAATCCGCTGGAAGAGCTCAGAGGGGCTGCGATCGAATGGCGCGCTGAAAGTTTGGCGGAGGATGACTTCGTAGTAGTTCCCCCGGCGCATTCCTTCACGTACGGTTTCAACCTTCGCCATGTACTCTTCCGGACTGTGATCGGAGATGATTTCAGCGCGTTGCGCGGATGGGCGCACCCTCTTGATCTTGGGCGAAGTGCGCCTCAGCCCCGCCGTCGTGAAGTCGCCCGAGGCGAAGTCATATTGGAACCGTTCGATTACTTCTTTCTTACGGTCCATGAAATAGATCTCGTCGCAAAGGAACAGGTGCAAGTCTTTGCGGCCTTCGCGAGGCAGACGCAAGCGAATGGGATCGAACTGCAGAAGCAGGTCATAGCCGAAAGCTCCCAGGAGCACCAGGCGGGAGTCATCGGGATGGCGAAACTCTTGAACCAGCGCCCGCAATATGGAAAACGGGGAGGGCTGCTTGCTGCGTTCTTCTTCCGGAAAACGGTCCGCGAGGGGCTTCAACTCGCCTTCCAGCGAAGTTTCTGTAACGGTGAAGGATTTCCAGTGCGGGTGATCGCTTAACAAAGGCGCCAGAATGCGGATCAGCACCTTGCCCCGGCCGTTTAGAGCTATGAACTGGAGACTTGGTCCCCGGCCCACAATTTCCAACGGCGGCGCCACGCTCGCAAAATCCCACCTGGAGTACCGCTCTGGATATTCATAACCGGACGATAGATACACGCCGCGGCGGCTGTCGAGTTGCTTCAGCAGATGCCCAAGCCCCCGCGCGTACGGCACTTTCGAATTGAATCGAGTGACAGCGACGCCATGCGGAGTCGTGTAGTGCAAGGGCGGCATACGGCGAAATCGGGCTGTGTTGCGGATTTGTACACACCAGAATAACAGCCGGTTTTGGACCCTCTCCCGCCGGCATCCGGAGTCTATACTAAGAACCTCCATGGACCGCCGGCGCCTGATCCGTCGTTTTGCGATGATTGCAGGGCTTCTGGCAATCACTCTGTGCATCGGGACGGCTGGGTTCCAGCTCATCGCGGGATATTCGCTTTTCGACGCTTTTTACATGACATTGACCACGGTCACAACGGTCGGATACCAGGAGTTGCAGCCTTTGAACCGGGCGGGTCGGATCTTCAATTCGTTCCTGATTCTATTTGGCGTGGGCGCCATATTCCTTTCGTTCGGCGCGGTGACGCAGACGATCATCGAATTGGAACTGCAGGATCGATACGGAAAGCGCAGGAAGAAACGCATGATTGAACAAATGCACGATCATTTTATTGTTTGCGGATTCGGAAGGGTAGGTCGCAACGCCTCCTACGAATTGCAGCGGGCGAAGGTTCCATTTCTGGTAGTTGATCGAAACGAGCAGCGTGTGGAGCGGGCCAATCATGCGGGCATGCAGGCTGTCGTTGCGGATGCGACGCGAGACGATAGCTTGCGGGAAGTGGGGGTGCTGCGGGCGCGCGGCTTGATCGCCGCCCTGCCATCCGATGCGGAAAATCTGTTTATCATTCTTTCGGCCAAGACTCTGAATCCAACCTTGACGGTAGTGACTCGCGCTTCCGAAGAAGAGGCCGAGCAGAAGCTGCGGCATGCTGGGGCAGATACGGTTTTTGCTCCGTATACCATGGCGGGTCACCGCCTCGCGCAAGCGCTTATCCGGCCGCACGTGGTGGAGTTCCTCGATTTCGCAACCGGCGGCCTGGAGTTGAACATGATGATCGAGCAGCTCTGCGTGGCTCCGAAAGCGGAGTTCGTTTCCAAGCCTCTCGGTGAGATGGTGGCGCGCCGGGAATTGGGGATCATTGTGCTTGCGCTTCGTAAAGCGAACGGCGAGATGATCTTCAATCCGCCGCCCGAGACAACGGTCGATGCAGGCGACTTTCTGATCGTCCTCGGCGAACAGATGAACCTGCGAAACCTGGAGCGGATTCTTACTGAGCCGAGCGCGCGCCGTTAGTTTTATGTCAAGCTAGAGGTATGGCACGCGGCTGGGAAAGTAAGGCTGTGGAGTCACAGATAGAAGCTGCCGAAACGCGCAATGCAAGGGCTAAGGCGGCGCAAGCCACCGCCCAGCAGGTGATTTTGGAACGGGAAAGGGAAAGCATCGAACTTTCTCGGACGCGCGTTCTGCAGGATCTGGCTTCGGCGACCAATCCAAAATATCGCGATTTATTGCAACGCTCTCTTCAATACCTGGACGACAAGCTCAAAGAATTTAACCAGGCTAGCAGACCAGATCGTCTCGAGTAAATTCAATTTCTCCGATTCGCCCCAGCATGGCAAGGGCTATGTTGTCGGTGGCGAAGAATTCCTGAGCAATGTTCTGTACTTCTTGTCTCGTGACGGCTTCGATGTGCTCGAGCATTTCATCGGGCGACATAAACCGATCAAAGTAGAGTTCCTGCCTGGCAAGATTTGACATGCGGCTGGAGGTGGATTCCAAACTCAGCATGAGCGAGCCTTTCAGGTGGTCCTTCGCGCGCCGGAGCTCCTCGTCACTGATTAACTCTTCCTTAAGCTGCCGGAATTCCTGGATTACGGAGGCGACCACCTGCGTCGCGGTTTCGACGCCGGTTCCAGCGTAGACTGTGAAACAACCGGTATCGCTGAAGAGGTTCAACTCCGAATACACAGCGTACGCCAAGCCCTGCTTCTCGCGAATGTTCTGGAAAAGGCGCGAGCTCATGCCGCCGCCGAGAACCGTGTTGAGAACGTAAAGCGGGAAGCGCAGTTTATGAGCGAGCGGATAAGCAGGAACGCCAAGCGCAATGTGCACTTGTTCAAGCGATTCCTTCTTCTTCAAAATGATGGGAGCATGCGGCTTCGGAACAGAATCCGAGGGCAGCGCGCCGCGCTCGCTTAGAACCGCGAACTTCTCACGCACCAGCCGGACGATGTGATCGTGTTCGAGATTCCCCGCGGCCGTGATGAGGATATTGCGCGGTGAATAGACGCGGTTGTAGTAATTGAACAGCATCTCCTGGGCGAACTTCTTTACCGTTTCTCTTGTCCCCAGGATCGGTTTACCCAGGCCGTGGCCTTTCCAGAAGTTACTGATGAAGGTTTCGTGCAGCACGAACTCGGGCTGATCCGCCTCCATTTTGATCTCCTCGAGAATGACGCCTTTTTCTTTCTCGATGTCGGATTCGCGAAAAACCGGATTCAGAACCAGGTCAGCGAGAATGTCGAGAGCAACCGGGAGATGTTCATCGAGCACTTTCGTGTTGAAGCTGACCAACTCTTTACTGGTGAAGGCATCGAGACCGCCGCCAACGGAATCCACGGAACGCGCGATGTCCTCGGCCGAGCGGGTCTTCGTGCCTTTGAACACCATGTGCTCAATGAAATGTGAGATGCCATTCTCAGGCCCGCGTTCGACTCTGGAGCCGCTGCCGATCCAAACTCCGAGCGAGACCGAGCGGACATAGGGCATCGCTTCGGTAACGACGCGGAGACCGTTGGGAAGTGTCGCCCGTTCGATTTCGCGGACATGAGGCGCTGCAAGAACCATAGGTGGCTGAGCCTTTCAAAGTGTACGACGATACACTAAAACTAAATGCTGCAAGAGGTTGGGAGCCAGACGCTAGTCGGAATGGACCTTTCCGACCTCCAAAAACTGCTCGGTCCGGAGCAGCCCAACTTTCGCGCCCGACAAATATATGACGCTCTCTATCGTAAACAGGTGGCGAATTTGTCGGAAATTTCCAGTCTACCACAAGTACTTAGAAATGAACTACTTACCAAGAAAGTCCTGGGTTTACCGGCGGTCGAGCGGCGATTCGATTCAAGCGACGGAACCCGGCGCTATCTGCTTCGCCTGGAGGATAACCGGACCGTAGAAGCCGTCATCATGCCGGAGGAACGCCGGGATACGATCTGCATTTCGAGCCAGGTGGGTTGTCCGGTAGATTGCAAGTTCTGCCTGACGGCGCTGATGGGATTGGAACGGAATCTGTCCGCCGGCGAGATCGTGGGGCAGGTGCTCTTCGTTGCGCGTGAGAACGGCTTGACGCCCACGAGCACCCGCATGAACGTCGTCATGATGGGCATGGGCGAGCCACTGTTGAACCTGGACAATGTGCTGAAAGCGACCCGGCTGCTTACCGACCAGGCGGGTGTCGGGATTTCGCCGAAACGGATCACAGTGTCAACGGCCGGCATCGTTCCGAAGATCGAGGAGCTAGCGCGCGCAGACGTGCGGCCGAAACTGGCGATTTCGTTGAATGCTTCCACCGAAGAGCAGCGTTGCCAACTGATGCCGATCACGCGTAAGTATCATCTGAGCGATCTGATGCGCGCGTGCCGCGAATACCCTTTGCGCCCTTGGGAGAAACTGTCATTCGAGTATGTGCTGCTGAAGGATGTGAACGATTCGGATGCCGATGCCCGGCGCGTGGTGCGGCTTCTGGCAAATTTGGATTGCAAGGTGAACCTGATCGCGCTCAATCCGGGTCCGGGAATTCCGTTTGAGACGCCCTCGCCCGAACGCGTCCAAAGTTTTCAGGCTATTCTCCGCAGGGCGGTACCTTGCTTCGTCAGAAAACCGCGCGGCCGGGATATCTTTGCGGCATGCGGGCAATTGAAGCGGGTCTCATCCAACCTGGTAGAGATTGGATGAGAATCTAATCCCCGCTCGGCCGCGGATGCGACGCGGTGCTGCCATCCGTCATCCCCAAAACCCACTTAATAGCTTCGAAATACATCTTCTGAATATCAGGGTCGTCCCATGACTCTTTCGTGTGGCCAAGAGTCGAATAGAACACACGCCCTTTGCCGTACATCTTTGCCCAGGCAACCGCGAAATCGCGGTCCGTTCGTTTGACTCGCGGATTACTCAGGTCGATTCTGGCTGGATCAAGACTCAGCAGCACGTTTACCTTGTCGCGCGACCAGTCCTTATCCTGATAAATCTCGTCGCGCTTCACGAATTCGTGCGGGAAGTGGCGAACGGCGGGGAAATCGGGCTGTTCATTGACGATCGGGGCATCGAAGGTGGTCCAGGGATGATCGTTAAACCAGCCGCCGATCATCTCGCCGTATTCAGGCCATTTGTAATTTGTATCGAGCGCCGCGTGAACGCCGACAAATCCCTTTCCATCGTCTTTGATGAAAGACATCATGTCGCGCTTCTGGCTATCCGTCAGGTCCAGCTCTCCGGTTGTGCTGGCGAATACGAGAGCATCGAAATAGTTCAGCGACTTGAAATTTCCCTTCTTCACTTCCTCCTTGGTGATGTTTTCCGTATCCGTGCGCAGCGTGGCTTCCCAAAGCTTCGTATCATGGCCCATCTTCCAGATGGTGGCCATGGCGTCGGGAACGGAATCGTGCTCGAATCCCTTCGTTTGAGATATCACCAGCACGCGCGCCTCTCGATTGGGGGGCAGACTCGATTTCGGCGGAGTTTGAGCAGTGGCCCGGCCAAAATAAGAGACGGCCAAAGGCAATGCCGCTATTGCCGCGATCAGGACGGAACGTGAGTGTTTCATCGGTCTCCTTGGAAAAACGCCAGCCGGGCAGCCATCGCGACGGTTGAGCGCCTCACAGAACAGCTTACTTGAGCGCCTCACGAGTACAATCGCTGCTTGGCAGTCTTCTTCCGCCATCTGCTTAGATTCCTATTTCAGCTGGGTTATTTCGGACCCTTCGTGATGGGAGTCTTGGATTCCTCATTCCTGTTTCTGCCGTTCGGAAATGATCTGCTGGTCGTCGGCCTCGTAGCGCGCCACCACGAAGGCTATCTGCTGTATGTACTGTCGGCTGTTTGCGGCTCAGTCACGGGCGTTTTCTTCCTCGATCTGATTGCGCGGAAGGGCGGCGAGGCGGGGGTTCAAAAGGTGGCGGGGCAAAGACGGTTTGAGTACCTGAAGCGGAAGATCGGGCAAAGGGGCGGCGCTGCAATCGTGGTAGGCTGCCTGGCGCCTCCTCCTTTTCCGTTTACGATGGTGGTCGCCACAAATAGCGCGCTGGGTTATCCGCGGAAACGTCTGCTCTTGCTGGTAGGCGTCACCCGCGCAGCGCGGTTCCTGATTCTCGGCTTTCTAGCGATTCAGTTCGGCCGCACCATTTTGCGCATCGCGAACTCGCAAGCCTTTAGGTGGACCATGATCGTATTCGTCGTCATCTGCATGGTGGGCAGCGTTTTGTCTATATGGAAGTGGCTACGGCACGGCAAATCGCGCGAGACGGCGCATGCCGTGAAGTAATGTGGATCAGCCCGGCGCTCTTTCGAATATCGCGATCCGGGGCAGGAGCGCTCAAACCGGCTCGTAGTCTATCTTTCGGACGGATGCTCGGAGCAGGCGTTTCTTGGGCTGATATCGAATGCGCCAGACGGTTGCGATCACGATCAAAATGGCGCAGCTTTCCACCAGAACCTTTTCGCCATCGAGCGGATCGGGTGGCGCGTTCTTCAGCTCCGGATCGATGAGAATGCCATGCGTGAACAGGAAGGCAGCCGCGGCGTACGAGACATAATGAAGCTTCTTCCACAGCCGGCTGCCAAACCTGGCCCGGAAATAAGAAGTGACCACAACGAAAATCACACAGTAGAATGCGACCGCTCCGAAGCAGTTGTATAGCGTTTGTTTTGGAGAGTGGATAGGAAGTAAAACGTCGCCGATAGCGAATCCCGCCGTGCTGGAGAACAACAGAATCAAGGGGTGCAGCGTTACTAATCCCAGTGCGATATACGCGGTCCAGTTATGAATGTCGAAAATTGGAAGCCGCCGATGGGGCCATTGCCGGACGGGGTTGTAGCGGGCCGAGAGCAGCAGGCCCAGCAGGATATTCAGCGTGAGCAGGACCATAGCACACAACCCTGCGTAGCTGGAAAGATCGACGGCAGTCATTGCGCCCGGTTGTTCAACATACCATCCAAACCTTTTGGCCGTCTATTGACGGCGTCCCCAGTAATACCGGAGACCGACAAAGGCGCCCGACAACGTGTCCGCGAAATACTGTTCGGATTGTGGCGAAGTCTTGAAGTGGAAGGCCTTTCCTCCCGCGAGGAACTCCACTTCGCCCATGCGCAGCGCCAGATTAGCTTGCGCATCCCAGATATCGCCGCGGTGGGGAATTCCGAACCCAGAGCCTTTCACCTCCCAGCGAAAGTGACTCCCGAGCGCCTGCTCAAGCTCGAGGCCGAAGGTTGGATAAATCAAGTTTTTCGATCCATTGGCGATGTTGCTGTTGAGATTGCCGCTCGAATCGGTGGTGACTGCTTTTAAGGGCGCGGCGATGGTGGTGGAAATCGTTACATACTGAACTTCATAAAGTGTTTTCAGCCGGATTTTGCCGCGAGGCTTGTCCCACGTGTAGCCGAGATAATCCCATGAGATCTTGGCGCTCTGCAGTCTGTAATTCTGCGTCAGGTAGTCTCCCGCGTTGTAAGCTTCGCCGAACAGCGTCACGTCCTGGCTGGCGGTCGAGTTGGCGTTGCCCTGGATCCGAAAATAGGAAAAGCGCAGAGTATTGGATCTGCCGGCCGGAATGGCGATTTCGCCCCCAATACCCGGATTGGCATGCCCGCTATAGCCGATACTTTCAAAACTGGTGGCGGCAGCTCCGCCATGCAAATCGGGTTGAGCCCTATTGAGCCAGTAGATAGGCTCAATCGAGAGGCCGCCGTCTTCGATAATGTAAGGCTCTTGCGGGGGTGGTTGCTGCTGCTTCTGTTGAACGGCTGGCTGGGATTGAACCGGAGCTTGCTGCGCGGATTGATCGGGAGGCCGGGCCTGCGGATTCCCGGTGTCCGCCGGCTGCTGCGCTAGACAGGAAAAACTCAACGCTGCGCAAAACAGAAGTTGCAGCCTGAAATCAGAGCGAGGTCGAAGAGTCATTGGAAAGCAAGACGTGCCGAGGAAAGCATTGGTTTGCAAAAAATTGTTGCGTTGAAGCGGAAAGCGTTTGATAGCTTCAGCATATGACCACTGCTGAACGGGACGGTCTTGATACCGAAGGATACGTTGTGCTCGATCGATTCCTGGGCGACGAGATGCTAGACCGCGTTCGCGATCGCGTCGAGGAGCTTTACGAATTGGAAGGCGAGAATGCCGGTTCGGAGTTTCGGACTGAGCCGGGCGCGCGGCGTCTGGCCAATCTGGTCGATAAAGGCGAGATTTTCGAGCAACTAATCGCCATGCCTCGCGTGTTGGAGCTCGTCGGCCATGTGGTCGGCTCGCGCTTCAAGCTGAGCAGCTTTAATGCGCGTTCGGCGAATCCGCGCTCAAACGACGCTCAGCCGCTCCACTGCGATGCCGGTGCGTTGCCGGACGATAGTGGATTCTGGGTCTGTAATACCATTTGGCTGCTGGACGATTTTACGCCGCAGAATGGAGCCACGCGCGTCGTTCCCGGCTCGCAGCACTGGCGGAAGTTTCCACACGATGTGCTGGCAGATCCTGCCGCGCCCCATCCGGAAGAGGTGCTGCTCCTGGCGCCCGCCGGAAGCGTCGTCGTGATGAACACCCACGCGTGGCACGGCGGCACTGCCAATCGAACAGCGAACCACCGGAGGGCGCTGCATGCATTTTATTGCCGGTACGATAAGCCGCAGCAGCAATATCAGAAACAGTTGCTTCGCGCCGAGACGCAGGCTCGTCTGTCGCCGCAGTTGCGACGCCTGCTGGCTCTCGATGATCCGTTGAACGATGAGCTCAGTTCCCTCGGATCGGGCGCCAGCGGATTTATGAAGTGACTCTCCCATGATCGCCATTGAGATCTCTTCCTTCGGTGCCCCCGATGTATTGCGCGCCGTCGAGCGCCCGAAGCCTATTCCCAGAGACGATGAAGTGGTCATTCGGGTGGAAGGGGCAGGCGTATCGCGAGCCGACGTAATGCAGCGGCAAGGCAGGTATCCGCCACCTTCGGGTGCGTCCGATATTCCGGGGCTGGATGTGGCCGGCACCATTGATTTGAGTGGCGCCGCCGTGAAGAATTGGAAGCCCGGCGACCGGGTCTGCGCCATTGTGACCGGCGGTGGCTATGCCGAATTCTGCGCAGCTCCGGAATCGCAGGTGTTGCCGGTGCCCTACGACTGGAGTGCCGTGGAGACGGCAACGCTCCCCGAAAATCTCTTTACCGTCTATGACAACCTGATCACGCGCGCCGGTTTGCTACCTGACGAAACCGTCTTGATCCACGGGGGTACCAGCGGCATCGGTAGCATGGCCATTATGCTGAGCCGCGCATGGGGCGCGAAGTCGATTGCCACGGCCGGCAGCAAGGAGAAGTGCGACGCTTGCGTGCAGCTCGGCGCGGATGTCGCTATTAATTACCAGGAGACCGATTTCGTTGCGGAGGTAAAGCGCATAACCGGCGGCCGGGGAGTGAACGTCATACTGGATCTCGTCGGCGGCTCGTATCTCGACAGGAACTTGGAATGCATCGCCGTGGAAGGGCGCCTTTCCATCGTGGCAATGCAGGGCGGGCTGACGGGGCAGCTTGATATCAGCCGCCTGATGAAGAAGCGTGCGAGCGTGTTGGGATCAACCATGCGAGTCCGCACTCCTGACCAGAAGGGTGAGATCGCGCGCCGGCTTCTTCAGGAGGTTTGGCCCAAGCTGCCTGCGAAGAACCCCATCCGTCCTCTCATCGATTCGACATTCTCATTGCGGGACGCGGCGCGGGCGCACGAACGCCTGGAGAGCGGGCAACATATCGGAAAAATTGTGCTCGTTCCAGAGACTTAGCCGGCTGGAGCGGCATCGATGTGAATGTAGATTGACGGCGGCCCATGCGGATCGGAATCACATGCTACCCAACCTACGGCGGCAGCGGGATCGTGGCCACAGAATTGGGCCTTGAACTCGCCCAACGCGGTCACGAAGTGCATTTCATCAGCTACGCCAATCCCATCCGTCTCGATCCCGGCACGCCGGGAATCCATTATCACGAAGTAGAGGTTTCGACTTATCCGCTATTTCAATACCCGCCCTATTCGCTGGCGCTCGCCTCCCGAATGGCGGAAGTGGCGGAGCGGCACCGCCTGGATCTGCTGCATGTTCACTACGCGATCCCGCATTCCATCTCGGCGCTGCTGGCGCAACAGATGACAACCGAACGGCGTCTGCCGTTTATCACCACGCTTCACGGCACCGACATCACGCTGGTGGGGACCGACCGTTCTTATTTCCCAATCACAAAGTTTTCGATTGAGCGTTCCGACGGCGTAACCACGATCAGCGAATTCATGCAGCGGCGTACGGTTGAGTTCTTCGGCATCCAAAAGCCCATCAAGGTAATCCACAACTTTGTGAACTGCTCACTGTACGTTCCAGATGAGGAAGCTCGCAAAAAAGGATGCAAACGGATTTTGCACATTTCCAACTTCCGCCCGGTGAAGAGAGTTCTTGATTGCATCCGGGCGTTTGCCACGGTACGCAAGGATGTGGACGCCGAACTTGTAATGGCAGGAGATGGCCCCGACCGCGGACCCGCGGAACGTCTGGCGCATGAGCTGAGTGTCGACGGCTACGTCCGGTTTCTCGGCAAGCAGGACCATATGGAACGGCTCATCCCCCGAATGCATGTCTTGCATCTGCCGAGCGAGACGGAAGCGTTTGGCCTCGCCGCTCTCGAGGCGATGGCGTGTGGAGTACCGCCTGTGGCCACTCGCGCGGGTGGCGTTCCCGATCTGATCACCGATGGCGTGGACGGTTATATGGAACCCGTGGGCGATACCGATGCGCAAGCGGCTCGCTTGACGCAGCTTCTCACGGATGAACCGCTTCATGCCAGAATCGCCGCGGCTGCCCGCAACACCGCCCAGACACGGTTCTGTTCCGAATCGATTATTCCGCAATATGAGGATTATTACCGCGAAGTGTGCGGTTCAGTTATACACTAAGCAATCGATTCCTTGAAATTAAGTTCAGGAGTGATGAATGAAAAGAGTTTCGATCCGCGCCGGGATTATTGCGGCCGTATGCCTGCTGAGCTACACTGCGCTCTCACAGGAAAGGGTAAAGCGTCCGGGCGAGGATTGGGTGAATCTGTTCAATGGTGAAGATCTCACCGGCTGGCAAAAGGTAGGCCAGGAGAGCTGGACGGTTGAGAACAACGTAATTCATGGGAAGGGCCTGACCAAGGATTACGGCTATCTGCAGACCGACCGGCCTTACAAGGATTTTCAACTTTCATTACGTTTCAAATGCGTCGCAGACGGCAACAGCGGCGTCTTCTTCCACACGGCATTCAAGTCAGGGACAGCCGACGTCACGCAGGGGATGCAGTTCGAGATCGATTGCACGATGATGCACCACACGGCTGGAGTATATGCGGAAGACGGCCGCGGATGGGTAGTGTGGCCGTCTCCTGAAAACGAGGGAGTGGTCCGCATGGGCGATTGGAACGATTACCTGGTGGAAGTGATAGGAAACCGATATCGCTCCCGGCTCAACGGCGTTCAGATGGTGGATTTCACGGACCCCAAACCCGGCGCTCCCGACGGCACAATTGCTTTACAGCTTCACGCCGGAGGACGGGGCAACATGGAATTTAAGGACATCTGGATTCGCGATCTTTCGCACCGGTGACTTGAACTACGACTTCGATGAGGGAGACGTGCCTGTGCCGCTCAGGATGGCAGTTAATCTTTTGAAAACTTCCTGCAAGTAGGCCTCATCCCCGCCCGGTAGCTCCACAGTGGCTGTGCCCCGGAAGTCAATTTGATCCAATGCCTCATAAACGGCCTTCCAGTCGATATCGCCCTCTAAAAGAGGAACCCATTTCGCGACCCCAGCCGCACCTGGCTCGCGCCGGAATGAGAAATCTTTGATGTGCAGCTTGACGATCCGGCTCCCCAGGGTTCGAATCCAGTCCTGCGGATAACCGTAGAGCTTGACATTACCGACATCGAAATACGCCCGTACCCAGGGAGTCCCGAATTCGTCGATATACTTTGCGAATTCGATCGGACTCAGCAGGAATTTGTTCCAGACCTCTTCAATCGCAATACTGACGCGCAGTTCCTGGGCGAGCGGCAGAAGCTTGCGGATGCTTGCCTGCGATCTCGTGTAAGCGTCGCGATAGGAGGTGCTTTCGTCAACCACTGCCGGCACGATCAGCACGGTATCGGCCCCCCAGAAGCGAGCGTTATGCAGCGAGGTGCGTGCGCCGTTGAGGCTCTTCTCCACCACGGCCGGATCGGGCGAAGATAACGGGTACTTCCAGTGATCCATATTCATGACCGAGTGAATCTTGATCCCCGCCTTTTCCGCCGCGGCCTTCATCTCTTCGGCTTGCTGTTGATCCGGAGTCGTGGGGCATTCAATCCGCTCAAAACCGGCATCACGAGCCATTTGAAATCGTTCCGCAATGTCGGCCTTTTGCGGCAGCATGTTATATTCGACAGCCCGGGAAATTGGCAGGCGTGCCTGCGCCTGAAGTGCGGCGAGCGAAATTCCGGTTCCGATGAACGTTCGGCGGGTCATAAGATGTTCTTTGGTACTGCCTCTGGTGATTATGCCCCAATACCGGCGAATAACATCAGATAAGCTATCTCAGCCAGGATAAGGGAGAAGAATGGAAAAACAACAGGCCTCGGATCGCCGCGAGTTTCTAAAGTCCGCGACAGCTTTTGGTGGGGCGCTGGCGCTCGGATTCCCAGCGGTTATTTCCGCCCAGACGGTAACCAACGCGATCAAGGTAGGCTTGGTCGGCTGTGGCGGGCGAGGCACGGGAGCTGCAAGGCAGGCTTTGAACGCCGACGATTATGCGGAATTGACCGCTGTCGCGGATATCGCGCAATCCCAGATTGACAACTCGCTTGCCACGCTGGGACTGATATCGAAGGTGGCCGAGCGTGTGAAAGTCGAAAAAGAACGGCAGTTTCTCGGCCTCGATGCTTACAAGCAGTTGATCGATTCAGGTGTAGACGTCGTTTTGCTTGCGACGCCTCCCGGCTTCCGGCCCACGCACTTGGCAGCGTGTATCGCGGCCAATAAGCATGTGTTTTGCGAGAAACCGATCTCGACCGATGCGCCTGGCGTGCGCGCCGTCATGCAAACGGCAGAGGAAGCAGCGAATAAGAAGCTTTCTCTCGTGGCGGGCTTTTGCTGGCGATATAACCAGATGATCCAAGACACGTTCAAGCAAATGTCGGATGGCGCGATCGGCCGCATGGTCGCTTATTATGCGACCTATTACACAAACCCCGTCAAACCGATGCCTCCCGCCAGCACACGCCCGCCCGGGATGAGCGATACGGAGTGGCAGATCCGGAACTGGTACAACTTTGTGTGGCTATGCGGAGATAGCATCGTCGAACAGGCGGTCCACAGCGTGGATAAGATCGCCTGGGCGATGGGAGACAACCCTCCGGTAAGTTGCGTAGGAGTGGGAGGACGCGATATCCCATCGGAGGGCGGCAACATTTTCGATCATTTCGAAGTGAACTACATCTATCCGAATGGGGTTCGAGCCTTTCTGGCAAACCGGCAGATTGAAGGCTGCTACAACGAGAACGCGGATTACGTACTGGGCGTGGATGGCACCTGTACCATTGGCCGGTCTCCCACACCACGCATAGAAGGCAAGACGAACTGGACTTGGAGCGGAGAGAAGTACGACATGTATCAGCGCGAGCACGACGTGTTGTTCGCATCCATCCGCAAACAACAGCCGGTAAATGATGGAAAGCGCATGGCGACGAGTACGCTGCTCGCCATAATGGGGCGCATGGCTGCCTATACAGGCCAGGAGGTCACGTGGGACCAGGCCCTCAACTCGCAGGAAAAGCTGTTTCCGGATCATCTTGATTGGAATGGAAGTCTTGCGGTTGCGCCGCGCGCTCAGCCTGGTATCACGAAGCTGGTGTGAAGCCGTGATGCTCGCGCGATGCCGGTTCGTCATTGCGCTGATGATCGCAGGCGCGCTGCCTCTCTGCGCTCAATCGAACACTTCTGTCGACTTCAACGCGACCATCGCGCCGATTCTCGAGAAGCGCTGCGCGAGCTGTCATCGTGCGGGTGCGTCGAGCGCCCATTTCGCATTCACCTCTCGCGACGAACTTATCAACGGCAAAATCATTGTCCCCGGCCAGCCCGAGAAAAGCCCGCTCTACACGTCGATCGAAACGGGCAAGATGCCTCCTGGCGGAAAGCTATCACCGGATGAGACTGCATTAATCCGGCGCTGGATTGAGCAGGGCGCGCCGTGGCCTCTGGGCGTGAGTTTAGGAGCTGGACCGCAAACGCAAGCTTCGCATCCGCCAGCCCCTAATTCGACTGCCGAGTTGGCGGAAGTCCAACGCATTCATGACCGCATTGTCGCGGCTCGCGGAAACGCCGCCTCCAAAGCCTACAGGGTCAGCATCCCAAACACCACGGTTTCGTACGACATGGTTGCGATCCCGGCCGGCAAATTCGCAATGGGCTCGCTGGAAAAGAAAGACGAACAGCCTGCGCACAAAGTGAGAATATCCGCTTTCTGGATGCAGGCCCACGAGGTCACTTGGGATGAATACCGCCTGTTCATGTTTGCGAATCAGGCCGGAGAAATTGCTCATAAGGACGATCTGGTGGACGGGGTGAGCCGGCCCACTCGTCCCTACGTCGAAATGAGTTTTGGGATGGGCATCAACGGCTACCCAGCCATCAGCATGACCCAACACGCAGCCAATAAGTACGCCGAATGGCTCAGCGCAAAGACAGGTGAATTCTACCGGCTGCCGACGGAAGCGGAGTGGGAATACGCCTGTCGCGCCGGCACCGCGACTCCCTATTTTTTCGGAACCGATGCTTCTCAATTGGGCGAGTATGCCTGGTACTCAGGGAATAGCGGCGCAAAGTATCAAAAAGTGGCAACCAAGAAGCCGAATGCGTGGGGCTTATTTGACATGCTGGGAAATGTCATGGAATGGACGCTTGATCAGTATGCGCCATACCGCGGAGGCGATCAGGTTGATCCGTGGGTGAAAGCCGTGCAGCCATATCCGATCGCTGTGCGCGGCGGCTCCTGGAACGACCCCGCAGACATGCTGCGTTGTTCCTCACGTGTTGCGTCTGACCCTTCCTGGAAGCAGCAGGACCCGCAACTCCCGAAGAGCATTTGGTATGAGACCGATGCCCAATGGCTCGGCTTTCGCCTGGTCCGTCCCGCTAAGATTCCCAGCGCCGAAGAGATGTATCGATACTGGAACAACGGCGTAGAACATGATGAGCAGTAGGGTCACGACCGCGGCTCTTGCGTTATCGAGCATGGCGGGAGCGGCCGCTGCTGCGAGTCTTCATTCCTACGAAGCGGTCGAGCCGCACATGGGCACACTCTTTCGGATCAAGCTGTATGCGCCAAACGAGCAACAAGCTCAGCGCGCGTTCCGCGTGGCCTTTGATCGGGTTGCCGAACTGGATAACGCTTTGTCTGATTACAAGCCAGACAGCGAACTAAACCGCCTTTGCCATACAGCCTATCGGAAGCAGGTGAAGGTGAGCGATGATTTGTTTCACGTCATCAGCGCCTCCGAAAAGCTTTCTGAGAACTCCGAAGGCGCATTTGATATCACCGTTGGGCCTTTGACCCACCTGTGGCGCGCGGCACGCAAAGCGAATCGCCTGCCGGACAAGGCCGCGATTGAGAAAGCAAGAGCTCGATGCGGTTTTCGTATGCTTCATCTCGATGCCGCTCGGCTTACGATCGAGTTCGAACAACCCGGTATGCAACTGGACGTAGGTGGAATCGCGAAGGGATATGCGGCGGATGAAGCTTTGATCACCCTTGCCCGGTCCGGAATCCGCAGCGCGCTGGTAGCTGCCAGCGGAGATCTGGCATTCAGCGATGCACCGCCTGGGCAAAGCGGCTGGAAAATCGGGGTCGATTCCTTCGATCGCGCCCATGCCCCGTTCACGCGTGTTCTCCTGCTCGCCAATGGAGCGGTATCCACCTCCGGCGAAGGCGAGCAGCATTTGGATTTCGCGGGCCTACGCTATTCGCATATCATCGATCCGAAAACAGGTATGGGGTTGACGAACCCGATCAGCGTCACGATCGTAGCCCGGCATGGAATTGACAGTGACGGTATGTCGACCGCCGTCAGCGTTCTCGGCTTGAAAAAGGGACTGGCTTTTATTGAGCGGCAGCCTGGAGCGGCGGCGCTAATTGTGAGCGGGGAGGGCGAATCCAGCACGATAGAATCCAGCCGGTTCCGCCTGCTGCGGAAAGCTTCGCCCGTGGTCTCGCCGGTTTCCTAGGAGAAAATAATGGCCGCGATTTATGGAAGGCGAGCTTTTCTGCGAACCACCGCTGCGGCGCCCATAGCGATCTCGCTTGCCGCTCCAGCAGATGGTGCCCGACCCCGGCTCGGCATTGTCACCAATGTCACTGGAAACGCGACGCCCGAGCAGGGTATCGCCAAAGTCCACGCATTTGGCTTCGAGACGTGCCAGGTCCACGTTGGAATGGCACCCATCGCTCTGGCGCCTCCACTAAAGGATGCGCTCGCAAAGTATGGTGTGGAAGCAACAGCCGTAATGACGCTCGGCGCCGGCAGGATGGTGTGGGATTTCTACGAAGGCCCGAAAACCATCGGCCTGGTGCCGCCCTCGACGCGTGCCGATCGGATTCAAGCGCTGAAGCATGCTTCCGATCTCGCGAAGGTATGCGGAATCGGTGCTGTGCACACGCACTGCGGCTTCATTCCAGAAGATCCAAGCGACGTGCTCTATCCTCAGGCCGTCGCCGCTATTAAGGAAGTTGGCAATTATTGCAAGCAGAACGGCCAAACGTTTCTGATGGAAACCGGCCAGGAAACGCCAATCACCATGCTGCGCGCCATTGAGGATACAGGTCTGGATAATATCTGTGTCAATCTGGACACCGCTAATTTGATTCTGTACGGCAAGGGAGAGCCGGTCGGCGCGTTGGATGTAATTGGAACGCGGGTGCGTGGGCTGCACGCGAAGGATGGGCTGTATCCCACAGATCCAAGAAAGCTAGGCAAAGAAGTGGCAATCGGGCAGGGCCGCGTCGATTTTCCGGAGTTGATGCGACGGCTGCACCAGTTGAATTACTCCGGTCCCATTACGATCGAACGCGAGATCTCCGGTCCGCAGCAAGAAGCGGATATACGTGCCTCGAAAGCATACCTGGAAGGCCTGATTGACCGTGAATACGCTACTCAAGGGTGACGGCCGCTACCTCAAATCCGCGGAGTCGAATGTTTCGCGCACTGGTTTGCTGCGTCTGTGGCGGCGCTCCCTTGGTGTCCTGATTGACGAACTCAATCGTTCTCGCGGCGCTCGGCAACGTAAGCTCGATGTCCCGGTTGCGCTTGTTCACCAGCAGTAACTTGCGCTCGCCGTGCCGGCCGGTCATTGCGAGCGTGTAGACATCCGCGCTGCCGCCGCTGCTGAAGACAATCTTGTCTCCGGGCCCGAAGTTGCTCTTCAGGAGCTCCAGTACCCGAAAACGCGCATTCGGCGCGCCGTCTTTCCAGTTGACCATCGTCACGCTCGGAAATTGAGTCGGGTAGCCGACCAGTTGCGACTCGCCGGCTATATCGATACCAAGCTCAATTAACTTGCCGAAGACATAGGCGTAGGTGGCGCCCGAAAGATTCCAGTAAGAGTCGGGCAAGCGCTGCGCGGTGCGCTCGGCTGATTCATTGGCGTTGTCGTCCGCGGCAATCGACCCGATCTCATCTATATCCGTGCCCACTTGCGGCGCCAGACGCTTACGTATCTCCTCGATGTAGCGCACAGCGTTGATGAAGCCGTCCGCCTGATCGAAGAACGTGTATTGCTGCGCCTCCGGCGATTCGCCCGCTGCCGGGGTGGCATAGAAATGGTACGAAATCAGATCAATCGGGATCCCGGGTTTGTGGTTCCTGGGATTCAGGAAGTACTCGAACATGCGTGGATCGGTTTCCGGCTTCGCCAATGCAAGCCCGATGAACTTCATGCGGGGCGCGACCCGTCGGATTGCGGAAACAATGGCATCGTAACGCGCAGTGTACTGCTCCGGCGTCATCTTGTGCTCAAAATCGACTTCGTTGAGCACCTCCCAATAATTGACCTCGTAATGGTGGCTGGATTCATGGCGCTTTCCGTATTCGTCCGTAAAGCCGCCGTTCACATACCAGCTCACGAGCCTGGCGTAGTACTCTCCCAACTCTCTGCCGGAAGGATCGCGCAGTTCCGCCCCTTGCGTATAATTCCAATCGACTCGATTCGGGTCGGACGGGTAGCGAATGGGTTTTGGCGTGCGCCACATCCAAGCCGGGATCGTGCTGAAATTCAAGATGACGGAATGTCCCCGTGTCGCCTCGAGAAAGTCTTCGGTCATGGGGTCTATGAGTGAAAAATCCCATGACGTTTTGCCATTGGCGGGTGGCTCCAGTTCTGCGACGGCCAGTTTGGGGTAAGGCAACCACGGCACGTAACGAACGAAGCTCGCACTGAGCTGTTTTAACTCGGAAAACGCCCGATCGTGAACCGGTGAGCCGCGGCGAAGAAGAGGGTTCACCACAACCTGTAGCGTGGGCGTGGTGTTGGAAACAGTTTTAACTTCGTTCCAATGGACTTCCAGCTTTGGCTGGGCCGCCGCTCCGCCAGCGTTCAAACCAGAAGCTGCAAGAAAAAGCACACTGATGCGAATTCGCCTGGCTGTCCGAGCGCGTGTTATCACGACTGAAGCATAGATCATCGCCGGATACGGGCGAAGGAACTTCCACCGGCCCAGCGGTGTCTAATTTGGTAGCTGGCGGCAATAACGCCAGAGCGTTAAGATTGAAGCGATGGCGCACCTCTTATCGGGCAAGTTAGGTAGCCTGTCCATTCTGGCGGGCGCTCAGAGCGGAATTTCAGAGGAAGACGCGCGAATTCTCCGGGGACTCCGGGCGGGCATTGAGGAGGCTTACGAAGAGCTGCTGGAGCGTTATGAGCAACAGGTTTATAGCATGGTTTATCGGCTGCTCGGCAACCAAAGCGATAGTTCCGACGTGGTTCAGGAAATCTTTCTGAAGGTGTTTCGCGGCGTGAATTCATTCCGCGAACACAGTAGTCTTCGAACCTGGATTTATCGCATTGCGGTGAACGAAGTTCATAACCATAGGCGATGGTTTGTAAGGCACTGTAGACGCGAAGTCCCGATGGGAAAAGAACCGGCAGAACACGAGTACTTGGCGGAGTTTGCGCGGGACCCCGGGCCTTCGCCCTATGACCAGGCGCTGGACAGCGAAACGCGAAGGCTGATCGAGCGCGCTCTGACCCGCATTAATCCCGTTTACCGCACTGCAGTCGTGCTACGTGATATTCAGAATCTGAGCTATGAAGAGATCGGAGAGGTTTTGCAGATCTCGTTAGGCACTGTGAAGTCGAGAATTCTGCGAGGGCGCGAAGCTCTGCGGCATGAACTTACGCAGCCGGAGCACGGTCTCGCCGAGGCGATGGCTTAGTCGGTTGAAGAAATGGAACACAAATGATTTGTTCGAGCGCCAGACGTAGAAGTGCTGACTACGTTGACGGGAGACTGCGCGATGGCGAGCGCTCCCGTGTGACGGCACACTTGCTCGAGTGTGAGTCGTGCTGGGGCGAATTCGAGCAGTTGCGGTCGGTGCGATCGGCCCTGCGGAGCTTGCCGCAACCCGTTGCCCCGGCGAATCTGAGGACGGCTCTGCGCGTCAAGGCTTCCCAGGAACGGCAGTCTGTCTTGCAAACCCATGGATCTCGCTGGGCCCGCATTTGGAACCGCTGGAAGTTCCGCTTTGACGAAATGATGCGGCCTGTGACTATTCCTGCCACGGGCGGTATTCTGTCCAGTCTGGTTCTCTTCGGAATTCTGGCATTCACGATTGGAACCACCACTCGAATGGTGAGCTATGAGGTCCCGGTCTTATACGGAGATCGCGCCGATGCGAACCTCGTTCCCGTGCAGCTTCGATCTTCCGTCATTCTGACGCTGAGTTTGAATGGAAACGGGCGGATTGTCGATTACGCCGTGCATGACGGGTCGGCTTCTTTTGTGGGCGATACGGCGCGCCTTCAATCGAATAATATTTCCCTTCCGGAGTTCCCGAGCGTTCTGGCTCTGCCACAACCTGTGAGCAGCGACATCAGAATTTCGTTTATCCCGATCGTCTTCCGGCCGTAGATCCGCGGCTACAGTCGCGTTCTCAGGGAATAGTCCTCGTCATTGCGCGTAAGATTCGGGCTGTAGTACGGGTCGTGCGCAATGGCGTTTTCCCACTTCAAACGCATCCTGTCCACTTCTTCCGGATGCGGAAGGAGATCCTTCGAAGTCTTCGAAAACGCCTCGTGATGGTACAGCACGGCGTGCGGCGTGTAAAGGACGCGATAACCCAGCTTCCCGATTTTGAGGCAGAGATCGATGTCGTTAAATGCTACTGCGAAATCGCCTTCATCAAATCCGCCCGCTTCCCATAGCACGCTGCTCTTTGTCATCAGGCACGCGCCCGTCACGGCACTCACGTTGCGGATAACATCCGAAAGGTCGAAGTAGTGGCGGGACGACCCGTCCAATCCCTTAAAAGCGTGTCCACAATTATCGTAGAGGCCCATCACCACCCCGGCGTGTTGAATCTTTCCGTTTGGGTAAAGCAGCTTAGCTCCCACCGCGCCGACCTCCGGGCGAACCACCAACTCGACCATTGCCTCAAGCCAATCTGGCGTAATCACCGAGGTATCGTCATTCAGAAATACGAGCACCGGGGATTCGCACTGCCGCGCTGCCGCATTGTTGATCGCCGAATAATTAAAGGGCCGGTTCCGCCAATCGATATAGCGCGGCATGCGGGGTCCGGAGCGGAAGCCATTCACGAGTTTCTCGACAGCGCTGCTCGTTGAATTATCGATCACCACTACTTCATAGTTCGTGAACGTCGTCTTGCCGAAGAGACTTTGCAGGTTTTTTTGGAGTACGTCAGTTTTTCCGCCCGAAGCAATAATGATGCTAACCTTCGTTCCGCCGGGTATCGCATACCTTGCCCGCCATCGCCCAATGATGCCGCTCGGCTCGATAGTCTTAGGCTGGCCTCTTCGCTCGCAGTGCCGCCGAAGTGCTTCCTGAGCTGCGTCAAGGGCATATTTCTTGTTCTCGATGGATCTTGCTGTGGATCCTCTACCCGCGCGCCAGTGATAAAGAACTTTCGGAATATGCGTGATTCTCCTGGCGTGTTCCGTCGCCCGAAGTATCAGGTCGTAATCTTGGCTTCCATCGCAGTCCGGCTGAAAGGTCCCGATCTGTTGTGCCAGGTCCGATCGCAAGACCAGAAGATGGCAAATGTAATTTTCTGAGAGGAGCAGGTCAGGCGACCAGTCGGGTTTGAAAAAAGGATCGAACCGCTTTCCGCTCTGGTCGATTTTGTCTTCATCGCTATAAACGAGATCCGCATCGGAGGAATGGTCCAAAGCCTCACAAATGTACGCCAGCGCGTGCGGAGCCAGGGTGTCATCGTGATCGAGGAATGCGACGTACTCGCCGCTAGCCATCCTCCAGGCAGCATTCCAGGCTCTCGATATGCCTCCTCGCTCGGGCTGAAACGACAGCTTGACTCTGCCGTCCTGGCTGGCAAACCGCTCGAGAATCTCCCTCAATTCGGGCCTGGAAGAACAATCGTCGGCGATGCAGAGCTCCCAATTTCCATACGACTGATCGAGAACCGATTGGATCGCAGCCGTCAACTCGGAGGGTTCCGTGTTGTACACAGCAGTCAGCACGCTGATCAGGGGTCGCGATCGGATACTGCCTAATTGCAGATCCATCATTTCGTTGTCGGGGCGCTCGAATTCGTGAATCCAGCGCTCATAGTCGGAAGGGAAACCTTTCTCGTGATCGATCAACACGGATGTTCGAGCTTCCCGGACGGCTATGCCTTGGGAGATTGCCTGTATTGTGATGGGATGGCGGCCGTTTGAGAGCGTGCTGGAATCGAATTTTATAAAGAAACCCGCACATCCAGTAGCGTCCAGGTCCGGGTGTGCCTTCTTCACGTCTGCGCGCGCCACGGATGGAGGGCTTTCAATCGCCGGAAGGCCGGGAATCTCGACGCGAACGAAATCCACGCCGCCCTCCGCCAGGCACCAGCCTTTGACCGAGATGTTTCCGCTGTGCGGCTTTTTGTCGGTGGCCTTCGGCTCTTCACAGACTAAGTACGAGCGGGCGGAGGTCAGCGCGGTCGATCCTCTTCCGCCGGAACGAGAGGGGACAAACTTCCTGATCAGATCGCCTGTGGCGCGGAGAGTGCGCCAAGTGCGGCCTGTGAGCAGTTCCATCAGAATACGGTCCAGACGGGATACGGAGGATTCGAGCAGCTCCAGGCGCTCCTGCTGCTTGCGCAAAACCTCTACAATTCTGGCGCTCTGCCGCTGCGCAGCTCTCAATTCAGATTGAAGCTGCTGCAGCTTATCGTTCGCCTCCTCGAGTCGTGGTTCCAGGCCGTCCTGCTGACTCATGTTCTCCTAGAAAGATAGCAATCACTTGGAATTGCAGTCGCTCCAGCCGGCAGCGGCTGTTAGGATCGGAAAGCAAGGCGATCCTGAGCGTGCCGCGCAAGCTGGGACAACACTTCCTCGTTCGAGATTCGATTCTGGAGCGCTTGGCCGTGGTCGCATGTGGTGATCACGCTGCTTGCGTCATCGAGATCGGGCCTGGACGTGGAGCGCTCACGCGCCATCTTTTGCCGCGTACCGACGCCTTGCACGCGATTGAGCTTGACGCCGGGCTTGCAGAGTATCTAAGAGCCAAGCTCGGAGGGGAACCAAAGCTTCACGTACATGCCTCGGATGTTCTGGCGACGGATCTGACCCAATGGGGGCCCGCAGTCGTCACGGGCAATCTGCCTTACTACATCACGTCACCGATTATTCAAAAATTTCTGAGCCTTGATAGCCGCTTTAAGACCGCGGTTTTCCTTATGCAATGGGAAGTGGCTGAGCGGCTGCTCGCCGGCCCGGGATCGCGCGCTTACGGTTACCTCAGCGTTATGGCGCAACTCGTCTGCCATCTGGATTTGGTCTCCAAGGTGCCCGCTTCCGCGTTTGTGCCGCCTCCGAAAGTGGAATCCGGAGCGGTTCGATTCGCGCGGAAAGAACGTGCCCCGGAGAACTTTCGGGAAGTTCTTTTGTTTGTGAGTCGTTGCTTTCTCCACAAGCGGAAGACACTCCGAAATAATCTGCGCCCGTTCTACGGGCCTGCTATCGATAGCCTCCCGGAAGCGGCTCTACGAGCCGAGCAACTTAGCACGGATCAATTTCTGGCGCTGCACAAGCGTTTATCGGACTCTTCTGTAAACTGAAACTTCATGATTCGGGCTCGCTTCGCGCCATCGCCAACCGGATATTTGCACATTGGCAGTGCGCGCACGTTCATTTTTAATTGGCTCTACGTCAGAAAACAGAACGGCACGATGGTTTTGCGGATTGACGACACCGACGTGGATCGAAATACCGAAGCGTCTCTCAATTCCATTTATGAAGGTTTGACTTGGCTGGCGCTCGGATGGGATGAATTCTACCGGCAATCCGAGCGTCTGGATTTGCACCGCAAGCTGGCGCATGACCTGCTCGCCAAAGGCCTTGCTTATCGGGATTTCGCTCCGGCTAACTCGGATCTGGAGGATAAACCGCACACTGAGGGTCCTTGGCTCTGCAACCCCGAGATGCGAGCCTTGCCAAAGGAGGAGAGCGATAGGAGGGCGGCGGCCGGCGAGCCATTCGTCATTCGCTACCGCGTACAGCGCGAACCGGCATACACGGTCTCTTTTACCGACGAGGTCTACGGTCCGCAATCGAAGCTCACCGCCGACATCGAGGATTTTGCGCTTCTCCGAAGCAACCGAATGCCGACCTATCATCTCGCCTCGTGCGCAGACGACATCGATTTGAAAATCTCGCACGTGATTCGCGGCCAGGACCACCTTTCGAACACCTTCAAGCACATCCTAATTTTTCAAGGCGCCGGAGCGCCTCTCCCGCGTTTTGCGCATCTACCGCTGTTGATTGCGCCGGATGGCTCAAAACTTTCGAAACGCAGACACGGCCCGGTGGTGAGCGTTGTCACCTACCGCGACAACGGATTTCTGGCCCTCGGCTACATTAATTTTCTGTGCCTGCTCGGCTGGTCGCCAAAGGACAACCGGGAACAAATGACGCTATACGAGCTAACCAACGCATTCAGTTTTGAGGGAGTCAACAGAAGTAATGCAGTGGTTAACTTCAGCGAAGCCGACCCGATCGATCCTAAAGCGCTCTGGTTGAACTCCCAGCACTTGCGATCGATGCCGATAGAAAGTGTGGCTCCGCTAGTCCGCCGGGTGCTGGAGGAGCATGGTTTGTCTCCATATGGAGACGAGGCGTTCTTTCAGCACGTGGTGGACACGATTCGCTCACGATTTACAACGCTGTTGGACTTCATCACAAAGGGACGTGCCTACTTTTCCGATGATTTCCATATCGAAAAGCAGGCGGCGGACAAGCTGAATGCGCCCGGAGCAAGGGAACTGATGCGTGAACTGGCGAGCCGTATTGACGCCGATGCCGAATTTACGGAAGCCAGTGTTGAGGCCGATTTGCGGAAGCTGGCGGAAGAGCGCGGCGTGAAAGCCGGCGTATTGATCAACGCCAGCCGGGCGGCGTTGACCGGACAACCTGTTGGGCCCAGCGCATTTGCTGTCTTTGTTTGCATCGGCCGCGAGCGAGCGATCCAGAGGCTCCGAAGGGTCTAAAGCGTGGCGCAGGTTATTCTCGGCCTGGGCGGGTTGCTCAGTGATCCCGCCTGCTGCGTTATCCGGAATGGAGAGATCGCTTCGGGTGTCGAGCAGGCGAAGGTTTCACGCCAGGACCGCCAGGGGTCCTTTCCCGACGAAGCATTTCAGGCAGCTCTTGAAATCGCAGGGGTGAAGTCCGGAGAAATCGACTGCGTGGCTGTTGCCCGGCCATTTGCCCCCGGAGCAGAGAGCGTTGCCCAGTTGGAATTGCGGGCGCGCTTTCCAAACAGCGAAATCGCGGTTGTAGAGCACCACCATGCGCACGCAGCTTCAGCTTACTACGCCTCCGGGTTCGATTCGGCGGTTACTCTTAGTATCGACCGTGCGGGCGATTTCCGATCGGCTGTGCTGTTCCACGGCGATGGCAGTCAGCTAAGGCCGGTTCGTGAGCTTTACTTCCCCGATTCCCTGGGAGATTTGTTCAACCGCGTGACGGAGTTGCTGGGTTTTGAGCGTCGCGCCGATGAACACAAAGTGCAGTGGCTTTCCACCTTCGGAGAACCGAAATATCTGCCGGTATTCCGCAAAATAGTGCATGCCGGAGATTCGGCATGGCTTCGCGTTGACCGCACGTTTTTTGATGCGGACCGTTTGACCCAGGGAGGATTTAGCGCGCGTTTTTATCAGGAAACCAATATCAACCTTGGCGAGCCACTCGGGCCGGGCCTGAAGTCAGATCTCGCGGCGAGCGCTCAAGCCGCGGTTTCAGAGGCGGTGATTGGAATGATTGGCGGCGCCGAGCGGGTTTGCGTCGCCGGCGGCCTCGGATTGAACGCTTTGCTGATTCATGCGCTCGAAGAGAAGTTTGGAGACGTATTCGTTCAACCTATCGCAGGCAACGCGGGGACTTCTCTCGGCGCCGCTTTATATGTCTGGCATAACTTATATGGGAACCGAACGCGGGTGCCGTTTCGAACGCTGTGCTTGGGCCCGGCATACTCCCCCGAGCAGATTAAGAAGGTACTCGAAAATTGCAAGCTGCGCTTCCAGTTTCTACTCACCGAGGGCGAACTCATGCGGCACGCCGTGCGAGCGCTGAACGAAAATAAGATCGTCGCCTGGATGCAAGGACGCATGGAGCTCGGACCGCGAGCGCTGGGCAATCGCAGCATCCTCGCATCGCCGCTGAATCCGTATTCTACCGAGAATTTGAACGTCTACATTAAGCACCGCGAGAGCTTCCGCAAATTTGCCGCGTCGGTTCCGGAAGAGCTGGCAAGTAAGTACTTCAAGATCGGACCCAACGGCAGATATCTTGCCACAGTGGGGAGTGTACGCCGCGAATATTGCGAGACCTTCTCGGCGGCCATTCTAAACGAGGATTTGATCCGCGTGCACACCGTGCGGAAAGATGACAATCCGCTCTATCATGCCCTGTTAACGGCTGCGGGAGAATCAACCGGATTACCCGTTCTCTACAACACGAGTTTTAATCTGTTCGGCGATCCGCTTGTTTGCACGCCGCGGGACGCCGTGCGAAGCTTTTACTCTTCCGGCATTGACGCGCTCTTTGCCGGTAGTTTCTATCTTGAGAAGTAGTCGCCTGCTTACGGCTGCCTGTTGAAATATGTTCGGATACTCTGTTCCGCCAGGCCGAGCGCTCGCGCCAGCGATACCTTGGCGAGGTTGTATTGAAACTGCGCCGAGATGAGGTTTTCATTGGCGTCGGCGACTTGCTGCTGGGCTTGCACAACTTCCACCGTATTTGTCACGCCGGCCGTAAAGCGATCGCGAGATTGCTGCTGAGTCTGGTTGGCCAAGTCTAAATTACTGTGCGCCACCTCAACCTGATCTCCGGCTGACTTCAGATCCAACAGCGCGCTCCGCACTTCATAGTCGATTTGCGCGCGCAGATCCTCGAGTTCGTTGCGCCGGTTCTGTAACTCGGCGCTGTTCTGGAGAACATCCGCCTTGATCCGGCCGCCATCAAAAATATTGAACTGAATTGATCCGGTGGCCGTGAAAACACCGTGAGAATTGGTCAGGACTCGTAGTCCTTCGTCGCCATAAAAGCCCGATGCAGTTAAGGTGGGATAGCGCTCGGCCTTCGCTGCGCGCAAAGAGAGTTGTGCCGCCAGAAGTTTTGCCCTGGCAGCCTGAAAGTCGGGCCGGCGCTCATAAGCCTTCGCGAGAGCGTCCTGAAGCGACATGCTCTCGAGAGGAACCGAAGGCGAGGGATCGGAAACCGTGAAATCTTGGCCGATGGGAAGGCCGATGATGCGGCCGAGCGTCAGCTTGTCTTTTTGGAACTGGTTCGTGACGGCAACCAGCGTCTGCTGGCGCTGTTTCAGTTCCACTTGCGAGCGGAGCACGTCGATACCGATCGCGGTCCCCGCATCATGGCGGCGCACGGCGTTGGTGTAAACTGCATTGTCGGCCTCGATCTCGGCTTGAGTAGCTGTAACGCGCGCCGTATCGGCAATAATCTGAAGATACGCATTGCCGATAGCTTGCACAACCAGATCACGTGCATTCTTAACCGAAAGAGCGGAGGCTTTAAGTTCTTCTCTCGATGCTTTAAAGTTGCTTATCGCACTGAAATCGAACAAAGGAACGGTGGCGTTTGCAAGAACGGCTTGGTAGGAGTAAGGGCCGATAATATGCGGAACAGGGACGCCGGGAACGGAGATCAGAAAACCGAGCGCTTGCAGATTGAGCTGTTGCTCGGTCATGCTTAGCTCCCCAGTGATTTTAGGAAGCAGACCGCTCAAGGCGCGATAGCGTTCCGCCCGGACCTCACGGCTTGATTGTTCGCTGGTCAGCAAACCGAGGTTCGTTTTCAGGCCGCGGTCAATTGCGTCATTCAGGCTGAGGGGAATTGGCGTGGCCGAAGCCTGGCCTTGCGGCACGCTGCCCCGAAAATTTTGGTCACCGGGCTGAATCGGCGTGATCTGTTGCGCGGGCTGTTGCATGGGGCGGGCAGCTGCTGCGGAAGAGGAAGCCCCGGCGCCGGAAGTTTGCCCCAGCAGAAGAACATGCGAAGCGAACAAACAAAGACCGGCGAGAGATAAACGTAGCGATTTCGATTTATGCATGCACTCGTCTCGTTCGATGCTCAAAATCAGAGTTTTGCAGCAGCTTCGCGCGAAATATTTAGGCCTTCCACGCCTTCTCGAAAAAATTAAAGGTTCCGTTTGAGGAAAGAGCAGATCTCATAACCGGTGATGTACTTAAACGGGAACTCGCCCATGGTGTAATGACCGCACGGAAGCACCGAGACGTCGTGGGGCCAGTTACACTTTCGCGCGCCTTCGATCACCTGACGCGAGAGGTGGACTGGAAATGTTGTGTCGTAGCGAGTGTAAATGAATTTGGATTTCTTTTTCGTGGCGGAGAACATCTCCCAATAACTCGGCGGACTGACGCAGAGCCAAAGCTCACGAAGCGTCTCCAGAGTTATCGCGCCCTCGAGACTATCGCGGATGTGCCGGGTCGACAGCCCCTCCCAGACAACATCGGCCACATAAGTGGAGCAGTGGTTGAATACGTTGACGCGCACTCGGGGATCGTGTGCGCTTGCGAGGAAGGCATAGCAGGATCCAAGGCTGGTACCAACGATTCCAAGATCCTCGAAGCCTTCTCGCTCCAGCCAATCGAAACACGAACGCGTATCGATAACAGCCTGCCGCGTTGCGTCAATGGTGCGGCAGATGTTAGCGGAGACGGCATAATCGGCGCGCTGGAGCCCCGCCGGCATCCGGGAATCGTGATAAGGGAGGCTCAGCCGCAGTGCGCTTATCCCGAGCCGCTGCAGACCGGCGCACAGCGCGTTATGCTGCGGCAGCTTTGAATTCCAGTGCGGAAGGACCACAACTGCCTTTCGATTCTGGCGAGCCGGAAACCAGCGGGCGCGCGCGCGATTGTTTTCTGGAAAAGGGGTCTTAACGGCCGATGTAAATTCGAGCCAGTCGCCTTCCAGCCGGAATGCCCGGGGCGGAGAATACCCAAAGAACTCGCGGCTGGAGGCAATGGCGCGTTCGTTCAGGCGCTTAATATATTCGACTGGATCGCATCCGTCGAGCGGGAAATCGCGCGAGCAGGGCCAGCCACCCGCCCATTCGAGACCGTACTCGAACGGCCGGACAACCCGGTCTGTCGCCCGTAAGCACAGCTCGGTCTCCCAACGATCCATCCAGTTCCGGTAGCGGTGCTCGACGGGACGCAACAGGAACTTCATGCGGCAGGCGCCACCTGCTCCAGTTGAAACACGTGCGGCCGGGGTTGAGCAGCGGCGTGCCGGCGCGCGACTACATCCGTCTCCAAGGCGTCCAGAGCTTTCAGAGAATCGTCGAAATGCGTGAGATCCAGGTTTTGATCCGGGACCTGGATTGTTCTCCAGCGAGCTTGATGAATGTCGATGTGCTTCAAAGTAAGATCCCGCACTTCCATCGCCTGCCGCGACATCGGTGTCTGTAACATCGCGAGATTTATTCCGTTCGCGAATTCCACGTTATTCCAGGTTCCGACCGTGTCGCCATCGATCGTGAGTTTATATTTACCGGCACCCAATCCGGTGATGCGCAAAGGCTCTTCGTTGAGAGTTTCTGTGATGTCCGAGCTCCGAATAGCGAGGGCTATCGTTCGATCCCGATCGGCCGCCAATAGATCCGCGAACGCGAGCGGAAGCGAGTCATCCAATTCAGTCCAGACAAAAGGAGCGCCTGGATGCAGATCCGTGATTCGGGCATAATCGGATTGAACTACCTTCCCGGTGGTGGCGTCGATTGTTACGGCCGACACAAGTCCGCGCGCGTTCCAGGCCTTCAGGAGTTCCTCGGCCATGATGAGATGGCCGGCGAGACTCGGGTGAACACGATCGGGAATAATTTTCTGAGCGATGGCCGGGTCCGATGCGTTCGCCTTCTTCAACATCTCCACGACTCCGGTATTCAGGTCGGCGACATCCAGCTTGGCTTCGGATGCGTAGCCCCGAATCCATCGTCCGTAATTCATGAGGACGGCATTATAGCCATTCGGCTGAAGGGTAAACGGACGCGTCACGTCATCGAAAGGGGAAGGCTCGATAGCCGTAATACGGATGCCGGGCACGGCCTGCCGGACGGAATCCACAATATGGCGGTAGCCCTGGTAAAACACCTCGTCATCGGCGGGCGTATGATTCGTATATTTCCCATCGTTCATGCCCAACATAATCGTCATCACCGTGGGCTTGTAAGCGAAAACATCGCGTTGCAAGCGCAAGTCGATGGGACCGCCCGCGCCGCCCGTGACGCGATCGCCACCCCAGCCGGAGTGAACGAAGTGGGTGTTCAGATCGGGATAACGCGTGGCGGCAAACCATTCGGTGACCATTGTGTACAGGCGCTGCTCCGTGATGCTGTCACCATAGAACACGACGGTGTCGCCCGAGCGCAGATAAAACGGTTCTGGCTTCCCAGCGGCGCCGATCGCGTACGCAGCGGCAAGAAGGCCCAGCGATGCAAAGAGAGCTAGAAATAGGTTGCGCACGAAATATTAGTCTAGCGAGAGCTTCTCTCCTTGCTCATTGGCACGCAGTCCCACACCTGCCCTGCGAGACAATCTCTTTGAGCTGAATTCGATTGGGAGGTTTCCATGAAGATCCGGGCTGGAGCAAGCCTCATGGTGCTTACGGCTGCCCTTTTTGTTTCCCTGAGCGCTTCCGCGGATCCGTGTATTACCGCGAATGCAAGCTGCACAGAATGGATCGGTCTTGGGCACGGTTCATCCCGGTCGCTTGTGTATCGAACGTACGATCTCAATAAGAAAAATGAAAAGATCGCGCGCGCTCTGGTCATGGTGCACGGCGCCGGTCGAGACGCGGATAACTATTTCCGCTCGGCTGTGGCGGCGGCGTTTCTCGCCGGTGCGCTCGACGATACGATTGTGATCGCTCCGCGGCTCGCCTCAAACGATGGACGCGGCTGCAAGGATAACCTTGCCCAAAACGAGGTGAGTTGGAATTGCAGCAGTTGGCGCTCTGGCGGCCCGTCACTTAGCGACGATCGCGTTACGTCATTCGATTTCGTCGACGATATCCTTCGAAAGCTTGCCGCGAAAGAGATCTTTCCAAACCTGAAGCAAGTCGTCGTCGCGGGTCATTCGGCCGGTGGTCAATTCGTGACGCGCTACGAGATGGCAAGCAGAGTATACGGTCAGCTTGGTGTGCCCACTTCCTATGTGGTGTCGAATCCGTCGAGTTATGCCTATCTGGATCCCAACCGTCCGAACGCAGAGGGTTCCGAGTTTCGCTCGTTTCGGGATGCGCGGAACTGTACCACGTATGATCATTGGCCCTATGGCCTGGAAGATCGAAGCGGATACACGGCGACGATGACAGACGAGCAATTAAGAAAACAACTCGCGGCGCGGCCTGTGACGTACTTGCTTGGCGAAATCGATATCTTGCCCCTCGGCGGTTTCGATTCCTCTTGTCCGGCCATGGCCCAAGGCCCCACGCGTCTGGCCCGCGGCCAAGCATATGGGAAATACGTGAATGAGAAATTCGGCGCTCACCACAACATAACGATTGTTCCGCTTTGCGGCCACAATGCCAGGTGCATGTTCACCTCCGAAACGGCGCTCCCGATCCTGTTTCCGAAGCAGTGACAGCGTGCCCGCGGCTTCGCTCGATGCCTCCTGATTCGCCGCGACGCCGTGCAATAGCCGTCGGGTCGACCATCATGATGGGCGGCTCGCTCCGCTCGGAAGAGTAAATTTGAAATCGCTTCCTTCCCCTGGCTGCGATTCGAGCCAGATCCGCCCCCCATAGCGCTCGACGATCTTCTGGCAAATGGCGAGTCCGATACCCGTGCCTGGATACTCAGTCCTGGCATGCAGCCGCTGGAAAGGCTTAAAGATCTGCTCCTTGTATCGCGGATCCACTCCGATGCCGTTGTCCTTGACGGAGAATTCCCAATACCCGTTCTCGGCCACCGCGGAAATTCGAACGGCGGGCGATTCAGCGCTGCGATATTTGAGCGCATTGCTGATCAAGTTTTGAAAGAGCTGTTGAAGATGCGCCGGCTCGACCGGAAGAGCGGGCAAATCATCCCAGGTTATCGTTGCTCCACTCGCTATTACGGAAGTTTCCAGATTAGAGACGGCTCTTCCCAGGACAACGTCGGCGGCTACCGGGGCGGGCCCTCTCATTTGACGATTGGATACCTGAATATATGCAAGCAGGTCGTTGATCAGCTCCGACATGCGTCCGGCGCCCTCCACCAGGTATCCGATGAACTCCTCCGCGTGCGAATCGAGTTTCCCGCCATATCTTCGTTGAAGCATCTGGCTATAGAGAGAAATATTTCTGAGCGGTTCCTGAAGATCGTGACTCGCTGAAAAAGCAAATACGTTTAGATCCTCGTTCGCCCGCCGCAAGGCCTCGTTCGATTCTCTGAGCGAGGCTTCGGCGAGCTTGTCAGCCGTGATGTCTTCCACCAGGGAAACAAATCCGCGAACTTCCCCCTGCTCGTCGAAATCGGGAATCATGGTAGATCGTACGCGCCGCTCCCCGGCGCGCTGATGCGGCAGCGTTGTTTCATAAGCGATGGAATGGCCTCGAAGAGCCTGCCTGATGTGATTGGAGAGCTCGCTATCGGAGCCTCGGCCCATCACCTCTTCGACTCGTGTACCGGCAAGCTGTTGGCGGGATCGCCCGAACCAATGCTCGTGCTGCTGATTGTTAAATACGTACCTGTGTTCCCGGTCTACATACGAGATAAGCACCGGGAGGGAGTCCGTGATGAGGCGCATCTGCGCCTCGTTGTGCCGCAATTGCGCGTAAAGTCTCGCCAGCTTTTGCGCAGTCTCGTCGAATACCGCGCCTAAATTAGCTAGTTCATCGCTTCCGCTCACCGCCACTCGGTACTCGAAGTCTCCGCGTGCAATGGCGCGCGCGCCCCTGTCAAGTTGCGCCAGCGGTGTGGTGATGCTGCGCGTAGTCCATACGCTGAGCAGAGCGGCGGCCGCGAGTCCCAGAAGGCTACTGATCAAGAGGCTTTCAATTGCTTGACGCTCCGCCTGCTCGACGCCTTCCGAAAGGCGGCTGTGCGCCTGGGATAAGTCGGCGTCCGCCTGTTGCATGAGTGCCTCCGCAACGTCATCCGTGTGATCTACCTGGTCGTTCAGACGCGCACGTAGGGCTACCCAGTCGTCTGCGCGGGCCAGTTCGATTAGGGTCGCTATTCTGGCGGGCAGCTCATCTAGCATTTCCTGAAAACTGTCCACAATGAGTTCTTCGTCGCCGGACTCCGGCGAGATATCGCGCAGAGCAGCCCTCGCCTTCGCGGCATCCAGGCGAAAGACGGTCAGGAGCCGGTTCGCCTCTGTCTCAAAATATTCCCGCTGCCGGGCATCGGCAGCGCGATGCAGACGGCTCATGAGAACCAGCAGGCTGTTGTTTACTCGCACGATTCCGGCCACCCGCATCTCGGCCCGCGAGACTCTTCGGATGCGACCGCGCAGGCTCTGGAAGTTCCAGAGCGAAACGGCGCTCCCCGCCAGCATAAACAGGAGCACGCAGGCGAAAACGAACCGCAGCCGGACGCCGATGCGAAGATCTCGGAGGTGCCACCTCGCCGGGGAGGTCATATGTGGGAAGAACGCCACGTCTCTGGGTTTGTCTCCGCGTTTACGTCTGGATTCAGTGCGCTTGGCGCATCAACTCAAGCATCCCTCGTTCCATGCTTTGCAGAGTCTTTTCCGGCTGCTGCTCATGACTCAAGATGGAATGCACGCCTTCGTAATAGATCCTGGAGACATCGGCATACCGGCTTCCTGCGGCGGCTGACGGTCTGGCCACCCAACTCTCGAGCCCGGCCTCTCGCAGAGCTTTCGCTTGAGGAACCGCCGCCAAAACTTGCGGATCGTTGTACAGGCCCGGCAGCGCGGGAAGATAGCCGTGGTTAACGGCGCGCCGTTTCTGGACTTCGCTGCCGCTTAAATATTCCACCAGCTCCGCTGCCTCGCGCGAATGAAGCGAGTACCGCGATACCCCTAATTGGAAGCCGCCCATGGTCTGTGCACGCCCGCTCCGGCCGGCGGGCAGCAGTGTCACTCCAAAACGTCCCTGAATTGGAGAATCGGCGGAGCTGGCGGGAGAATAACCGCTGCTCCAATAACGCAGGAATGCCGCGTTTCCTGAGCGGAACACGTTCAAGCTGTCGGACTCCGTGTAGGAAAGAACAGTTGGCGGCGAGATCGATCCCACCCAGCCGGCCGCCATGCGCAGTGCAGCCGCGCTACGGGGATTGTCGACGCTGACCGTTCCATCCGGCTCAATCACTCTTCCGCCGCCCGCGGAAACCTGCCACTCCAATGCATTGCACGTCAAGCCTTCGTATGCGCTTCCTTGCCATACGTACCCCCAAAACTCAGGATGTCCCGCAGCTCGCTCAGCGCGCTGGATTTTCGCCGCCATTCTTTCCAGATCTTGCCACGTTCCGGGCGGCCCGTGGAAGCCATGCTTTTTCAGCAGATCGGTCCGGTAATACAGCATTCCCACGTTCAGGTAAAAAGGAAAGCTCACCAGGCGCCCCCCCACACTGTCGTTTTTCAACAGCTCCGGCAACTGGTCGCGAATCTCTTTTTTGACATATGAAGTCAGGTCCAGCAGGTAATGCGCCAGCGCGCCAGGCCAGATCACGTCAATGACGTATACCTCAGGCGATCCGAAATGCTGCTTCAGCGTTCGCAAGGCCACGTTTAGCTGATCAGTAGATGTCCCCCATGCGGGAAGAACATTCACGTGAATCCCTGTCTTGCGATTGAATTCATCCAGAGCTTCCTTCTGGAGTTCGTTCGCCGCAGTATAGCTGAGCCCTGCTATTGTCAACGCTACCGGTTGCGCTCGGCTTGGCTGAATCGCGGAAAAAGCCAGGCAGCTCTTCAAAAACAGCCGGCGGGAAACGAAACGCTCACCAAGCTCCTGAGCGCACACGATCTACACACCATTTGCCGCAAATCCGGCGCCTTTCTCCTGAATTGTGCGTGGTAATTCAGTATAACCTTCAGTGGGGAAACACTGCTGTGACAGCCCCGAGCGAAAGTAGGAAGAGAAAACGGGGTTGCTGATGGAGAAGCTAAGCCGAGCGTCGCCCGCGCACGAAATGGATGATTAGCGAAATCACCGCAATCACCACCAGAAGGTGAACAAATCCTCCGGCGACGTGAAAAGCGGCCCACGCGACCAGCCAGATGATTAGGAAGACGAAAAACAGCACGAGAAAAATGAAATCTGCCAATAGGCGCATTTGCTGTTCCCCCGGATCACTTGCTACCCGAGCATATCAGGCGCAGTCGCCCCAATAAACTAGGGATACTTCTGGCGAATTCGCACGGTTCGGTCGAGCCCATCCAGGACTTGCAACACCTTCAGCCGGAGGTCGGGGTCAAGCTGCGCGCCAGTGAGCCAGTCGTGAACCTGGCGGTCCGCCTCGGCGGACTGTTGGCCATCGATAAACGCGCCCACCCATGCCAAAACGAAAAAGATCTTTCGCTGCTGCTTGATTTGCTGCAGCGCATCCATCGCCGGCCGCAAATAGGGGATCGTTAGCTCGGATTCATTCCACTCATTGAATGCCGGCAGGCTGGCCTCCACCCAATCTTCCTCTCGGGCGGTGTTCTGAAGATAATCGTCAAAGTACCACTTCTTGGCTGCGGCTTCGGGCTTCGCCGCGCCTGCCACGTAGCTGTATTTTCGTCCTTCGCCGGTCTGGTCACGCTTCTGCTCGGCTTCGTAAATTTCTTTGGCGTTCGGATCTCCTTCTGCGATCAGCGCCGATACCATTGCCCAGCGGTCAAGCGATCTCAACTGGACGCCTGGAATCGAGATCTGTCCATCCAGCAGTCCCTCGAGCTCATTCAGACCTACGGGCGTGCTCGCCAGTCCAACAAGCCCGCGGAACCACATGATTCTGAGTCCTTCCTGCGGAGAATGCAGCATGTGGTCGATGGCAGTGGATTCGAACCTAGGCGCCATTTCCCTCAGCCGCCGCGCGCTTATGTAGTGGTGCAGCGCCGCGATCGAGCGGGCGCCAAGCGATTGGACCAGCGCCTCATCGGTTTCGGCCGGCATGTGGCGCAAGATGGCCGAAAGATAGTCACTCGGCGCTAGTTGCGTGAAGCGGACTCCATCCCACAGCGCTCCCCAGAGCAGCGTTCGCAGAAAAAGATCGGAAACGCTTTCAACGGAATTGATGATGTAGTTCCGGCTGCGGTCATCAAGCAGGAACAAACCGTAGGCGTAATCTTCGTCATTGGCGAAAACGTAGGCGGGACAGGTTTTCCCCGCGGCTTCCGCCACTACGGTGCTTGCGCCGGTCAATTGAGCTCGCAGACGAGTCGGAGCCGCGTCCGGATATCCCAACAGGACCTCGCTTGCCAAGGGCCACAACCCTCCTTCATCCAACACGTCACGCTGCCGCAGCTCCAACATCCGCAGCCGGTGTTCGGCATCGCACGACCACTCTACGTCTACAGCCGGCATCCCGCGATGATGGATCCAAGCAGCCGCCCAAGCAGCGAGATTTCGGCCTGACGACCGCTCAAAGGCGTGGACGAGATCGGTCCATTCGGCATTGCCGTACGCATGCTCGCGCAAGTAGATCCGTAGTCCGTCTCGAAATGCATCGTCGCCCAAGATGTAAGCAAGCTGCCGGAGCAGGCCTGGCGCTTTCGAGTACACGATCGCTCCATAGGCCGATTTCGCGTCCGCCAGATTGCGGATGTCCTGGTAAATCGGCGTAGTCCCTTTCGTTACATCGATGGCGTAAGCGGCCGGCTTGATCTGCTCATAAAACCGCTTCCACACGTGCTGCTGCGGTGCGAGCGCAGCCATCGTGCGAAATGCCATATACTGCGCGAATCCTTCTTTCAGCCACAAATCGTCGAACCAGCGCATGGTCGTGAAATCGCCGAACCACTGATGCGTGAGCTCGTGCAGGAGGGTTGTGCCGCGCCGAAACCGGTCCGTTTCGGTCGGCGACCGGCGGAACAGCATCCCATCTTCATTCAGGAATGTGGCGCCGGCATGCTCCATTCCGCCGTACGGAAATCCGGGTATCAGAACCAGGTCGTACTTCGGGAAAGGAAAGGGCTGCGCGAAATAGGTGGCAAGAAACTTCATGCCCTGCGCGGTGATCTCCTGGATTTGTGCAGCTTCCGGCTTCGCGCGATTGATTTGAGATTGGCGGACATACACATTGGGCATTCCAGCCGCTGGATGCACGCTGTCGAAGGGCCCGGCCGCGAAGGCGAACAGATAGGTACTGATGGGCGGCGTCTCCGCAAAGAAATGTGTCTTCGTTTTCGCCCCCGCCGCTTCCGAGCGCAGCTCATTTGCATTCGAGATCGCCGTCCACTCTGCTGGAGCGGTCAATTCCAACTTGAAGCGGCCTTTTAGGTCCGGCTGATCGAAGCAGGGGAATGCCATACTGGCGTCCATCGGCACGAAGAGCGTGTAAATATAAGTGGCGCCGTCGTCCTGATCCTTGTATCGCGTGAGGGCCTTACCGGCGGCCGCAACCGGTGCCTTGAAATGCACGATCAACGCGTTTTCGCCCGCTCGCAGCGAGGTCGCAGGCAGCAGAATGTGTCCGTTTTGGCTCTGAATTTTTAGGGACCGGCCGTTCACGGCCAGGGTTGTCACGCTGCCTTCCCGGAAGTCAAGCAGCAGGGGAGCCGGAGTCTTCAGCTTGAAGCGTAGTTCCTCCTGTCCCGGCGCAGCGGCGGAGTCGGCGTCGATGCTGTACCGCAGGTGGTACCGCAAATCCGAGATTTGGCGAACGCGTTCCGCCGCCAGTTCGCGGGATATGCCTGCCGGTGCACTGCCCGACAGCGGCATCGCTCTGGCGCAGAACCCGAGCACCAATACCGCCCGCGAAAAATGCGTCATGCGCACAGTTTACGCCGCTGCTGAGGAATCGCTCCAGCCGCAGCAGTTCAACCGGTCGCAGTTGTAAAATGAACACTTCGCTTCAGAATCTATTTGTTGAATGCCGAGGTCATGGCTAGGGAACAAGAATCGAATATCCTCTTCGTAGAGGACAACCCCGCGGATGTGCGCCTGTTCCGGCAAGCACTTCTCGACACGGGAGCGCAGCATCAGATGACGGTCGTGGATGATGGTGAAGATGCTGCGGACCTTTTGTTTAAGAGAGGACAGTACGCAGGCGCGACGCGCCCCGATCTGATTCTTCTCGATCTGAATCTTCCCAAGAAGAACGGATTGGATCTGCTGAGGGAGATCAGGGCTGATCCCGGGCTCAGGCGCATTCCCGTTGTTGTCCTCACCTCTTCCGCATCTCATTTCGATATCAACAAGGCATATGATTACGGCGCCAATATGTACCTTTTGAAGCCCTCCAATTTGGATGAGATCGAGCGGCTGATGGACACAGTGGCAAGGGCTTGGCTCCAAACTGCGATGCTTCCGTCGCGAAACGGCAAATCTCATTGAGCAGACGCTGCCGGTTTCCGTGTGCTTGGGGACAGGTTTTCACGCTTCTCTGGTTACTGCCGTCCCTGGGCTCCGCGGCCTCCCATCATCGGGATAAATCAGGCGGCGAGTACCGTACGTGGAGTGCATTCGGCGGCGGCCCCGACAACATTCATTACTCGACCCTGAAACAGATCAATCGCAAGAATGTCTCGCGTCTGCAGGTCGCCTGGACATTCGACAGCGGCGACGCGTTTCGCGGCTCCGAAATGGAGTGCAATCCCGTCGTGGCCGCTGGAATTCTGTACGCGACCACGCCCAAACTCCGCGTCATTGCGCTAAATGCTGCGACCGGAGAGCTCAAGTGGAGTTTCGACCCGAATGAGGGGCACGGCGTTCTGAGCAAGATGAGAAATCGCGGCGTGACGTATTGGGATGGTGGAACTAACGCAGGCCCGCGCATATTCTTCGCCGCAAGGCAATACCTGTACGCTCTCGATGCGGTCACCGGCCGGCCAATATCCTCGTTCGGCGATAGTGGCCGCATCGATCTCCGGCGCGATCTGGGACGTGATCCGTCGCTGATGTTTGTATCAATGACCACTCCGCCAGTCATTTACAAAGACTTGCTGATTGCCGGAAGCATTGTGGCCGAGACGTTGCCCGCTTCTCCCGGTGACATCCGCGCTTACGATGTGCGGACCGGTGCGCTGCGCTGGTCTTTCCATACCCTTCCGCATCCCGGCGAATTCGGATACGAGACTTGGCCGCCGGATGCCTGGAAATACATCGGCGGAGCCAATGACTGGGCGGGAATGAGCCTCGACGTCCGGCGCGGCATGATTTTCGTTCCCACCGGCTCGGCGGCGTTCGATTTCTACGGTGCGAACCGCCTGGGCGATAACCTCTTTGCGAATTGCCTTCTCGCGCTTGATGCCGAAACGGGCAAACGCGTCTGGCATTTTCAGACGGTTCACCACGATATCTGGGACCGCGATCTCCCCACGGCCCCGGCGCTTGTTACCGTCCATCACAATGGCCGCCAGGTGGACGCCGTCGCTCAACCGACGAAATCGGGTTTCGTTTATTTGTTCGATCGCGAAACGGGCGCGCCGCTCTTCCCGATCGAGGATCGCGAGTATCCGCCGAGCGAGGTGGATGGCGAAAGGGCTGCCGATAAACAACCGCTGCCGTTGAAGCCTCCCCCCTTTGCGCGCCAGATTTTCACGGAGGACATGGTGACGGAGCGGACTCCGCAAGCGCATCAGAACGTGCTGGAACGCTTCCGCCGAATGCAAAGCGCGGGTCAGTTTGTCCCCCCTAGCTTGCCCGGCACCATCATCTTGCCTGGCCTCGATGGAGGAGCCGAGTGGGGCGGCGCGGCTTTCGATCCTCAAAGCGGTTTGCTCTATCTCAACTCAAACGAGATGGCCAATATTCTGCGGCTCGTTCCGCGCAATACCAGCGCGCCGGCCAGCAGCGGCAAGGAACTCTATCTCAACGAATGCGCCACTTGCCACCGTCCAGACATGAAGGGCTCACCACCCGAGTTCCCGTCTCTCGTGAACATTTCAGACAAGCTGAATGAAAACGAAGTGCAGGCGCTTATCCACGATGGAGCGGGACGCATGCCGTCTTTCGCCAGGCTCGCCCCGGAGCAGATCCACGCCGTCATGCGTTATGTCGTCTATGGCGAAGACATCGGTGTTCAGGCCGCCAACACATCTCCTTCCCCCATCGATCTGAAGTACCGCTTTGACGGGTACACAAAATTCCTTGACCCTGATGGCTATCCGGCCGTACGGCCTCCGTGGGGAACCCTGAACGCAATTGATCTCAACACCGGCGCGATCGCGTGGAAGATCCCCTTTGGGGAATATCCCGAGCTGGCGCAGAAGGGTCTCCGCAGCACAGGTAGCGAAAACTATGGCGGTCCGATAGTCACCGCCAGCGGACTTATCTTTATTGCGGCCACGAGCTTTGATAAGAAGATGCACGCCTTTGACAAGTCAACCGGCAAGCTTCTCTGGGAAGCGCTTCTTCCCGCGGCCGGAAACGCCACGCCCGCCGTTTACGAAGTAAATGGTCGCGAATATATCGCCATCGCCTGCGGCGGCGGCAAGTCGAAGGATCCGCCGGGCGCCTCTTACGTCGCATTCGCCTTACCCGATTCGCGATATCCTCCGAAGTGACCATAGGCAAACCATGAATCGACGTACTTTTGCAAAAAATCTCGCGGCTTCGGCCGCAGCGGCGGGGCTGGGCAAGAGCGTAGGGGCGGTCGGATCTTCCGGCAGTGCGAGCGAAGCCCCCTACCAGATCTCCGTCATGCTCTGGACCGTATTCAGAAAGCTGCCGTTCGAAGAGCGGCTGGAGAAAGTCCACCAAGCCGGATATACGAACGTCGAGCTGGTCGGGGAATACAGGAAGTGGTCGGAGGACGAGTTCAGCCGCGCCAACGCAAAACGCAAGGAGCTTGGGATCCGTTTTGACACCACCGCCGGATTAAAGCACGCCGTCGGGAACCCGGCCGACCGCGACGCCCTGCTGGCCGATATCCAAAACGAACTGCCTGTCATGGAACGCCTTGGCTGCCCCGCCTGCATCGTCATGTCCGGCAATGTAGTCGCGGGCATGCCTCGAGAGCAGCAGCATCAAAGCTGTATCGAAGGTTTGAAACGAGCGGCCGCGATCGTCGAAGACAAGCAGATCGATGGAAAGCCCGTCCGCCTGTTGCTGGAGAATATCGATCCCGAGGAAAATCCCAAGTATTACCTCACATCGGTGGCGGAGGGGTTTGAAATCATTCGCGCGGTAAATCATCCCCGGGTGCAACTGCTTTACGATTTCTTCCACGAGCAGATCGCCGAAGGCAATCTGCTGGAGAAATTGGAGAAGAACATCCAGTACACAGGGCTGGTTCACATCGCGGATGTTCCCGGCCGGCACGCGCCCGGAACTGGCGAAATCAACTACGGCAACATCTATCGAACGCTGGCTAAATTAAATTACAACCGCATGGTTGCGATGGAATTTCTGCCGCTCGGCGATGCAGTCGCGGAGCTGCGCCACGCTCGTGAAGAAGCGCTCGAGATCGGTGCGCAGCCCGCGGCTCATTCGTAACGCAGCGCCACCACAGGGTCCACCTTGGTAGCGCGCCGGGCGGGTATGAAGCAGGCCGCCAGACCCATGCCGACCACGTCCGATCGGATTCTCCTTGCCAAAGAACTCACTGCGAACGTCTGATTGACGACGGCGACTTTGCGGCTTGCCCGGCCCTCGAATCAGTACCCCGCACGCTTCAGGACGCTACAGAAGACCGCTCGCTTCCCGGTTTGCGCGAGCCACGTGCCAATTCGATTGCACGAAGCACGGCCCCCGCCTCTTTTGAGCTGGCGCCCCCCGTTTCAATCCAATGCGGGCCCACCATCAATGCGACTGAGGTCTTGCGGGACATTAAGTATCCCCTGAGAAAAGCCACTCCCAGGATAGCTATTGGTATATAGGCGCCGCTGCCTTGCTTGGAGCAGAGGGCCGCCGCAGCCAGCACGAACAACCCGCACGCGATAACCAGGAGTCCGGGGTAGCTGGTTCCGATTTTTCGGACCGCGGAAACGTGAGCGAGAGACAGAATCGTATGGGAGCGAACACCCAGACTCCGGATGATGACGAAATTCGTAGTGACTGTCGCGAGCAAGTTGGATTCCAACACCTCTTCTTCATCGGGCAGCACGCTCATGACAGGATTCGTCATGCGCTGAACTCGTGCCTCGCTCACGGACTAAATCTCAGGGTCTTCGAAGCTTCTGGCACGCCATTACGATGTCCCCTGGAAGCGCTGGATAAGATCAACAAAGCGACCCGCATCCATGCACGAAGCGTCTACGCCTCCCACCCTCAGCCTCATCGGAAATACACCCCTAGTGCAATTGACCGAGTTCGATACCGGCATTTGCGAGCTGTTCTTGAAACTCGAGTCGCAGAATCCCGGCGGATCGATAAAGGACCGCATGGCCGTTTCCATGATCGAAGCGGCCGAACAAAGTGGAGCGCTGGCTCCAGGCGACACGATCGTCGAAGCGACGGCGGGTAACACCGGAATCGGGCTCGCGCTTGTGGCGGCCATTAAGGGCTACCGTCTGATCCTGGCCATTCCGGATAAGATGTCGCCGGAAAAAATTTCTCATGCGCGCGCGCTCGGCGCCGATATCCGCCTGACGCGATCGGACGTCGGTCCGGGCCATCCGGCTTACTACCAGGACCTTGCCAGACAAATCGCGAAAGAGACACCTCGCTGCTACCACATCGATCAGTTTGGTAATTCCGCGAACCCGCTGGCGCATGAGATCACCACCGGGCCCGAAATCTGGCATCAGATGGATCACCGCGTGGACGCTGTGGTTTGCGGTGTTGGCTCGGGGGGAACTCTGACTGGCCTCAGCCGTTTCTTCGCGCGCGTTCAGCCGGAGGCCGAAATCGTGCTGGCCGATCCGGCTGGGTCCTCGCTCGCCGAGTATGTGCGGACAGGCAAGATCGTTCCTTCCGGGACCTATGCCGTGGAAGGCATCGGCGGCAGTTGCGTGCCGGCCATCGCCGACCTCTCCCGCGTGCGCAAAGCTTACAGCATTAGCGATTCGGAAAGCTTCCTGACGGCCCGCGATCTGCTCAAGCGCACAGGAATCTTCGGAGGCCCGTCCTCCGGAACTCTGCTGGCGGCGGCTTTACGTTATTGCCGGGAACAAGCCGAAACGAAGCGGGTCGTCTCTCTGGTATGCGACAGCGGATCGAAATATTTGTCGAAGATGTACAACGACTACTGGCTCCTCGATCAGGGTTATTTAGACCGCCCCGCGAGCGGCACTCTACGCGAATTGATTACGCGGCGCTATGAAGAAGGCGGCGTAATCACCGTTGCGCCCGATGACACCCTGCTGACGGCTTCCCAGCGCATGCGGATGGCCGACATCTCGCAGGTCCCCGTGATTGAGCAAGGTCGCTGCGTGGGGGTGCTCGATGAATCGGATCTGCTGGTCGCTGTGCACGGCGACCCGAACCGGTTCCATTCGCCCGTCCGCGATGCCATGACCAGCCGTCTCGAAACTATTTCGGCCGAAGCGCGCATCGATTCCGTGTATGGCATTCTGGATCGCGGACTTGTCGCTCTCGTGACCGATGGCGATAGCTTCGTGGGACTGATTACCCGATCCGACCTCTTAAGTTACCTTCGCCGAAAACTCCGCTGAACTATGTCTCATCGATTCGGAACACGCGCCATCCACGCCGGTCAGGAGCCCGATCCTTCCACCGGCGCCATCATGACGCCTATCTACGCCACCTCCACATATGTGCAGCAGAGTCCGGGCGTCCACAAAGGCTTCGAATATTCGCGCTCTCAAAATCCGACGCGCTTCGCCTATGAGCGCTGCCTGGCGGATCTCGAAGGCGGCACGCGCGGCTTCGCCTTTGCTTCAGGGCTTGCCGCCATGGCGACCACCCTCGATCTGCTCGATTCCGGAGATCACGTTATCGCGGGCGACGATTTGTATGGCGGTACCTTCCGCTTATTTGAGCGAGTCCGCAAAAGATCCGCAGGCCTGCAATTCACCTTCGTCGATATGTCGGACGCCGATCTGCTGCGGCGCGCATTACGCCCGAACACGCGCATGATCTGGGTGGAGACGCCTTCAAATCCACTTTTGAAAATTGTCGATCTTCGGGAGGTCGCCGCCGTAGCGAAGCAGCATCACGCTATCTCGGTTGTCGATAACACGTTTGCGACGCCGTATCTGCAACGCCCGCTCGAGCTTGGATTCGACATCGTCGTGCATTCGGCAACAAAGTATTTGGGCGGTCATTCCGATATTGTCGGCGGAATTGTCGTTGTATCGGATCGTGAATTGGGAGAGCGCTTAGGATTTCTCCAGAACGCTGTGGGCGCGATTGCAAGCCCCTTCGATTCGTTCCTCGCCCTGCGCGGCCTCAAAACCCTACACCTGCGCATGGCGGCGCATTGCAGTAATGCGATGTATCTGGCCGAATGGCTTCAGAATCACGGCTCGGTGGAGCGCGTCATCTATCCCGGGCTCGCTTCACATCCGCAACATGCGCTTGCAAAGCGTCAGATGGCGGCATTCGGCGGCATGATCACTATCATTCTGAAAGGCGATCTCTCCTATGCTCGCAAGGTGCTGGAGCGCTGCCGCATTTTCGCTCTGGCCGAGAGCCTGGGCGGGGTGGAAAGCCTGATTGAGCACCCCGCCATCATGACTCACGCTTCCGTCCCGGCGGAACAGCGGAACGCGGCGGGTATCTCCGACGCTCTGATCCGCCTCTCCGTTGGAGTGGAGGAAGTAGACGACTTGAAGCGCGATCTGGAGCAGGCGCTCGCAACGTGAGCTCCCGCTCGGATCGATACACTGGTTTTTTCGAACTAAAATCATCTCGGTTGCGTAACTTCAAAGGAAGCAAATGGTGCAAACAATGAGTTCTTCTCTAGGACAAATTCACGACCTGCTGGCTCGGAAGCGGTACTCTGTCAGCGAGTTGGATGGCAACGTACTCAGGATTCAGGAGATGGAGAGCGGCATTTCCTTGCGGGCCGTCCTGCAAGGCGACATTCTCTTTTTGTCGCTGGTTTGCATGGTCGCGCCCGCATCCGGCATCACTGCCCCGATCATGCGGAAGATGCTCTCCGCCGACAACGGCATCTCCACATCTCATTTCCAGCTGTATGACACGGGGCAGGGGAATCTGGCTATCACGCTGAATAACTTCTGCAAGCTGCAGGACATGGGGCCGGAAGATGAAGACGATATCCTCTCCTGTGTCGGTTTTCTGCTGGCGGATGTGGTGCGCGCCAAAGAGTTGATTGGCGGGGATCTTCATTCGGCGTAGGCAGGACATCGCACTGAGGAAACCAGGGAGGAAACAATGGGATTTTTTTCGGATATCTTTAGTCGCACTGGCCGTGTTGCCCGGGGCCAGGCCAATAAAGGCGTCGGCGCCATCGAGGACGCAACCTTCGAAGCCACCGTCCGCCAGACCGTAGCCGATATGAAAACGGAGCTGAATAACGTCGTGCGCTCCTCGGCGATGGCGATGAGCAATTACAACCGCCTGGACGCCGAGTATCAGAAATACGTGAAGCAGTCGCAGGAATGGAAGGATCGCGCCGGGGTGGCGCTCGATGCCGGAAATGAGGATCTGGCCAGGAAAGCGCTGGCTAAGAAGGCTGAAAGCGACAAGCAAGTCGCTTCGCTGCAGGCGGCGGTCGATTCGGCGCGGCAGGCCAGCGAGTCGTTGAAAACACAGGTCACCGAATTAAAGCACAAGATCGAGGAAGGTGAGCGCACCGCCACCACGCTGGTGGCGCGAAAGAACGCGGCCATGGCGCAACGAAAGGTATCGGAGGCGCTGGCCGGAGTGGGCAAAGCGGACAATGCCTTTGCGGTGCTCTCGAATTTCGAACAATCGGTAGCGAAGGAAGAGGCCACGGCTAAAGCGTTCGACCAGCTTGCGAGCACTGGAAAAGACGATGGTCTGGAGGCCGAGTTCGCTCAATTGCAGGGCCACACCGTCGACGCAGAACTCGAAGCATTGAAGCGCGAACGGCAACTTCCGAAAGTGGAGCTTCCGAAGGAATTGCCGCCGGCTCCCGGGCGGTAGCACGATGTTTTTCGATCACAAGCAGGAGCGCACAGGCCCGCGGGAAGATCTCGCGAATCTGAAGGTCACCGATGCGCGTGTAGGTGACACGCTTTCAGTCGCAGGCGCGGCTCCCGATTTCGGCGACCTCGATTTCACGGTGGACCGCCGCGATCGGTATGAGGCAGGCAACCGCATGTGGACCGAGCTGAGCGGCTCGTGGCGGGATCGTCGCGTCTATCTGGAGGTTCACAACGAGGACGTTGCGGAAGTGCTTGGCAACTTCGACGGCCGCAAGATCATGCTCGACGAAATCGGGCTCAGCGAGGACGATCTCGCGCAGCTCGATGAACGCCAGAATCCCGCGGACTTCTTCGATTATGACAATAAGTTCTGGCTCTACCGGTTCAGCCGTGAGGTCGGAGTGTTCACCGCTGGGAACGCCACGGGACGCGGCTTCTACTGCTGGCAATTCCAGGAGCAAGGCGGGAAACGTTTCCTGAGTATCCGCAAATTCGAAGGCGACCCCTTCGCCGCTTCGATTTGGCAGAAGATCGAGCCGGACGATATTACGGTCTACCGGGGCGAGTGATGAAAGCAGCGCGTTTCAATCTAATTGTTCTTGGGCTGGCAATTCTCGCGGCCTGCGGCGGAGGCTTGCCGCGTTCTGTTCGCGAGGATATCGCGCTCGAGAATGACAGATTACAGCAAGCGCAGCGGCAAGTACAGCACTCTGCCGGCAAAGTTCGCGAGGATTTGGGGCAAGCTCCCGATCTGTTCCAGGGCGTTGGGGAGCCCGCGGAATGGAACGCCACCCTTAAGACCGCGCGCGAGGAGCTCAAGAACGCGGAAGACAAGAGCCGCGAGGTGCAGCAATTGACGCGGCGTCGATGGGCCGATTCACACCTGCGCGTCGAAGAGCTGCTCCGGGAAGAACGCACTCTGCGCAATGCCGCTCTTCGCGAATCGCAAACGGTCGAAGCAGCCGCCGATAAGTGGATCGGCTTCCGGCGCGATCTGCCGGCGCATCTCACTCAGATGGAGCAGCGGTACCAGGCGATTCGCGCCATCGATTTGAATCCCGTTGCGACCACCGTTCAGCAGGCGGAAAAAGATTGGCCCTCGAAGAAGAGCGATCTCGATAGCCGTCTCGCTTCGCTGCGCGAAATTCCAAACGCTGCGCAAACGCAGTGGCAGGCGACAGAGGCCGCCCGAAAGGACGCTGCCGCCGAGAAAGCCACTGGAGCGGAGGTGGCGGCGTTGATCCAGGCGGACGATGCGCTCGCCAACGATGCCACCGCTCTCACCAAAAAATCCGATGAGCTCCGTGGCCTGTCGAAACAGCTCTATGATTCCTGGGACAAGATCCTGACGGATCTCGATGTCTCCGAGTACAGCGGCGATCGGATCTACCGGGAGCGCATTAAGCTGGTTCGCACGCATTTCATCGACGTCCCCGCGCACAAAACCGAAACTTCCGAAGAGCAGCACTGGGTAGACGTGCCGGAGGCGTCCTACCAGTCCGTTGAAAACGATCTCGGAATGGCGATAGCGCACAAAGATGCCGGTCTGTTTGACTACGAAGCCCAGACCACACCCCAGCCGGCCGGCTTTGCCTATATCGCTCCGGTGTCGCAAGGCTCGAATCAATACGGATACTGGACACACTCCGGCGGCGAAAGCGTCTGGACCTTCCTTCCGCAATACCTGCTCCTGCGGGAGCTGCTGTGGAATCACGATTACCGGCCGGTGCCGATTGCCGACTACAACGGCTACCGCACCGCCGAACGCAGCGGGCGCAGTTACTACGGGCAGGTCACGGGCACCGAAGCGCCGAAATACGGCACGCACGGCACATTCACGCAGACGCACTATGCGCAAAGCCGCTACGTTCAGTCGGGCGGATTTAAGGGATCGGCGTATGCTTCGCGTGGAAACGGAGCGTCCTCACATTTCGAAGAATCACGCCCGCCAGCGCGCGGCCCCGACGAAAACGGTAGTGCCGGACGGCGTTTCGGCCACGCCGCCTCCCCACCATCAGGCCGTAGATTCGGTTCCCCTGGTGGCTTCCGAAGCCCGGGCCGTGGGTTTGGCCGGCGCCGGTAGTAACGCTCGACCCCCGTTTCGGAGCCGCGTATGCCGGCACTACTGATCTGCCGCGGAATCGCCGGTGTGATCTGGCGGCGTAAGCGTCTCAGGAGCGTCGGGTGAGCGGAGGAGAGGGTACTGCGGTCTGAATCAGAGTCAGTCTGATCGTATCTTTGGCGCACGCACGAAGATCTGCTTCGCGGCTCATAGCGACAACCGTCCGAACCCCGCTGCCGGTGGAGGATGGCACGACGGCAGCCTTACCGCTCCAACCCCATCTTCTTCCGTGCTGCGGGCCCATCGCGGAAAATCATGATCGGCTGGCCCGCGGGTGCATCCACCGCGAGCATACTGTGCTCCGCAATCACGGGCACTTTTTTCGCATGATCCGGATACAGCGCGAGCGCGGCAATGGCTTTCACGTTCCATCCGGCGGGCAGCGGGGCGGATAGCCGTGCACCACTCTTCGAATAGAACGCGATGCGATCGTTGCCGACCGGGCAGAACGTGTCTCCGTTCCTGGCGATCTCAGTGCCCTTGACGATTACGGTGTACCGGCCGCTTTTCCAATCGATGTCGATGCTCGAGTTGCCGGCCAGGCCGATCACGGTTCGATCACCTTCGCGATGATAGGACACGACGTCGCGATAGTGGACCTGGTACCACGGCACCATCTCGCTGTAGTAGACGGCGGCAAGGTGCTCCGGAGTCTCGGGGCCGCCGAAGAATTCGTGTCCGTTATAGAAGAGGCTGTAAATCTCGGGAGCCTGGCGAGCTGCCTGTCCCGAAAGGCCCCAAATGGCCGAGTGGCGATAGATCGTCGCGGCTAACGGAATACCTTCCCCGCCGAAAGGCGAAGGCCCACCGGTCGGCCCATTATCATTGACGCTGTTTTCGCCGATCAACGCGTAACGCAATTGCTCCGACACGATATCGAGCCCGCACTTTTTGAATTCGTCGAGCACTTTGTATCGTCCCTCCGTCAGATTCTTGATGCCGCTGGCCGGGTGGGCTGGATCCCAATCGTTACGGATCGGATAATACGACAGCACGTCGATCAGGTAAGTGTCCCTGACCGGGTACTGCGTGCAGGTATAATGCACGCGCTCGATTCCAGGCCCTGCCATATACTTGGCCAGGCCGAGAATGTAGGAGGTTTCGCCAGTCCAGTTGCGACTCTCCCACAGTTGCCCGTCGGGCTGCCGCGCGATATATCTCGGGTCCCAGGCGGGGCTGCTCTTGTAAGCGTCGTCATAGTTATCCGAGAAACTGACATTCGCATTCAGCGGGCGGCTATCGGCGATCAACTTCATCAGAGTGCCGTAACCGCCGGCCCTGGCGTTCACTTCGTTAACGGCGGGATAGCCTGTATCCTTGCCGCGGAATTGCCAGCCCCAGAGATAGACATCCTGGGGCGCATAAGCCGTCAGCATTGCCATTTGGCGCACTAACCGGCCAGTTTGTTCGAAGGTCATGTGAGGAGCGGGCCATCCCGGTTCATCCACGTGCACCATGTAGGGCAGCCGGTCATCGTAGTAATGAGTTGGGATTTCCGGCATGCGGGCACGCACGATTTTGGCGCCGTCGAGCCAGTCCACCGTGCCGTCATGATCATAATCTGCCGCGAAATCCAGCCGCGCAAGCGGACGCTGCTCCACCAGGAGGTTGGGTGTCTTGTCATTGCCCTTGATGAGCGGCTTGCCTGGGTCTGCGTTCATGTCCCATGCCAGACTGCCGTTCACGCGATGGACGGCGATGGTTCCCAGTTCTGCGCGGCGGTGACCGGGTTCGCCTTCGACCGCGAGCTCCGTCGTATCCATGAATGCCTTCACTTCCTCAACACACAGGACCTTGGATGTTCCGATCATCACGACCGGCAACGTAGCTGCTACGCCGAACCAGAAGCGGTTCGGCGGCAGGTGGCCGCGTTTGGCCTGGGAAAGCATGATGAGATTCCCGCCTGAATCTCCGTGCGCCAGCCATCCGCCGCCATCCTCTTCGTACACGGTGGCGAGATCCGGCGTTGCCACGTCGATTAACTGAAATCCTGGCTCTTCGACGATGTTTTCGAGCGAGACAAATACGGCCGTCGCCTTTAACTCGTAGCGCAGCGTAAAAGAAGCGGCTGGCTGGCTGCCTTGCCGCGCGGTGAAAACGAAATCACAGCGCGTAGCGCTTACTGTGCTGCTCCGCGGTGTCAATTCGGCTTCGGCGAACGTATGGGGCTGCGCCTGAAATATGGTTGCTGTGATGGGATGATCGCTCGCCGCGCCGTGAATCACAGACTGATTGGCGAGGAGGCGATATCCGTACGGGAGCCCGGTATCACGGCCGAGCACCAGTTCCAGTTGCGGCGAACGGAGCATCGCGGTATGTGCCGGCACTTGCGAAGCGGCGGCGCTGATGCAGCATAGCAACACGGCTGCTAGCGATCGCATGCGCATAGCCTACCATTGCGAAAAGGGCTGATGCTGTTGAAAAACTCCTCTTCGTCAAATTGAAAAAGAGCCAGCGTGTTCCGCGTTAAGGGTCTTTGACTCTTGAGTGACGGCCGCTTCAGGCCATCGCGCGAATCTGCGTGCTGTCCACGGAGAGATCGACACCTCTTAACAGCCCGACGCTCATACACTGCTGAACGATTCGCTCGAAGAGTTCAAGAAAGAGCGGCGACTCCTGAAAACGGCCATGCCGATTCTTGGAGAATGTCGACTGGTGCGGGATCTCTTGATCGAATCCCAGGCCGGTGAACCAGCGATAAGCAAGATGCATCCCAACGTCCTCGACCAGGCGACGTTCACTGGTAATCCCGTACAAACAACCGATCAACAGAATGCGGAGCAGGACTTCGGCATCAATCGACGGCCGCCCCGTTTTGCTGTAGCTGGCCTTCAGGGTCTCGCGAACGAACGTGAAGTCAATATGCCCCGGTCAATTAGCCGCAGCAGGTGGTTTTCGGGAACGTGGTCTTCGAGCCGAAAGTCGTAGAACAGCGATTCAGAACGAGTGTGTTGACCCATCATGACCAGCGTGCCTCCGTAGAATGTGATCGAGAACGACGTCAGGAAATTTGATAAGACGTTCGTGAAGATGCAAACGTCACCTAAACATTCAGGGAAAGAATTGTTCGCAGCGATTTTTACTTTGTGACTTCTCGCTGATGCCTCAACTTCTGGGGTACCGACGATCCACGGAGCAGTCTGGAAGTTCCGTCCAGATCTGCTCGGCCATTGCCCTCGGAGGGAATAAACTCTAATCATGTCCCTGCATAGGTGCGATGAGTGCGAGGCAATCCGTCAGGAGCTGCTCAGATTAGTGGAATTCTCTCGCCAGAGCAAGCCGGGACCGAATGCAAACCCTGAGCAGCTTGCAGCGTGGTTTGACCAACGTGATGCCGACGAAACCTATACTCAGCATGTGCGGCCCAGACTGTCAAGTTTGAGAGCCAGATTGGCTGAGCACCAAAAATTGACTGGACATGTTGTTCCACTACCAATGCCGCCTGGCGGCCTGACCTCGCAGAACTGAATCAGCTGCATTGAGTGGACCACGGGTGGCCGCTATCGAACCCAATTGTAGCGGCGCACCCAGTTTCCGTTTCCGTTACACCGCAGACGGCGGAGGTTTTCACGCGTCCGCCGACACGTCCCTGCTTACGGGCTACGCGGAAATTGATCCGCCGCAGCCGAGCCCGAAATTTGTGGGGAGTTTTTCAACAGCATCGGCTGTTTGTGACGCTAGAGCGCCCCGCGAAAGATCTTCTCAAACGCTACCGCTATACGCGTCATGCGAGATTGCGTGTGCTCATGAACGGCTTACGCAGATGTAAATGCCGTGTGGCTCGGGAAAGCGGGAATCCCGCCGGGTTCGCGGGATTTTCAAGGGACGGTGGGAGCGGCGGGAAACCGGTTTGTGGTTTTCCGTGGATTCCACGGCGTCCTCTGCGAAACTAGCCGCATCCCAGCGTAACCCGCCCTCAGTGTTTTGCCGGCGAAGCTGTCTTGGGCTTCCCCTCTGTCTTTGCGGGCGCTGCCTTCGGTTCCGGTTTAACGGCCACTTGCGGATACTGCACGATGATCGAAACGCGCCTGTTTGACGGATCTTCCGGGTGATCCGGAACTCGAAGTTGTTGATCTGCGAAGCCTCTGACTTGCACCACCTGATGAGGTCGCAGCGCGCCGCCTTCCATGATCCGGCGTGCCGCATTCGCCCGATCTGCGGATAATTCCCAGTTGGAATACGCCGAATCGTCGTAAGGCTTTGAGTCCGTGTGGCCCTCTATCAGGATCGGATTCTTTAGTTTCCCCAGTTGCTTCGCCAGCTCCAGCAGCAGATCTTTTCCGGTTTCCGTGGGTATCGGCTGCCCGTTCGCAAAGAACATACCTTTATTGTTTTCCAGCAGCTCGATGCGAAGCCCCTCGCCCGTAATGGTCATTTGCACATAGTTCTTCAACTTCGAAAATTCCGGTTTCTCGCGAACCGCCTGTTCCAGCTTGGCTTTCAAGAGATCCATGTGATCTTTCGAGATGGTCAGGCTTTCGCCTTCTCCGCCCATGGAACTTCCGGTTTGAGTGCCGAACCCCTTGGGATCTCGAAAATAACCAGCAATGTTCTTTTGGACGTCCTGGCTCGCGGACATGAGCCACAGCACGATAAAAAGCGCCATCATCGCCGTCACGAAGTCGGCATAGGCCACTTTCCATGCGCCCCCATGGTGCCCGCCGTGATGGGCCTTTTTCTTAATGATGATGATCGGCTGCTGCGTTACCGCCATGGTTATGCCGCCGCTGGAATTTCGACCTTCATGGCCCGGCACGCCGCTTCCATTTCCTGGAAAGTAGGCCGCACTTCCGCTGGGATGGAGCGGCGCGAAAATTCGACCGCCAGAATCGGGGCCGCACCTCGCACAAAGGCGATCAATCCGGTTTTGAGGCAGTGGTAATACTGCGACTCGGCTTCGTTCGCGTGGCTCATGTTCACCGCGAGCGGTGAAAGGAAGCCGTAGCAGATCAGAATTCCGAGAAAGGTGCCCACCAGCGCGGCCGCCACTTTATGGCCGATTTCCGCCGGAGGACCGCCCAAGGCTCCCATGGTGATAACCACGCCGAGCACGGCCGCCACGATCCCCAGCCCCGGCAGCGAGTCCGCAATGTGAGTCAGCGCGTTCACCGGCTTGCTTACTTCCTTGTGGTGAACCTCAATATCCAGTTCCATCATCTGGTCCAGGTCGAAGTGAGAAACCGAACCCGTAATGGCCATGCGCAGCGTGTCGCAAACGAACGAGAGCGCATGATGGTTGTGAAGAATGACGGGATGATTCTTGAATAGCTCACTATTCTCGGGATCTTCAATAGCCGATTCGATGCTCGCCATTCCCCCCTTTCGCGCTTGCATGAAAACGTCGTTCAGCATCTTCAACGTCTCCAGGTAAACCGTCTTGCCGTACTTGCCTCCCGAGAGAATACCCAGCATGTTCTTCAATATGCGAGTGATGACAGGCAGCGGCTGAGCGATCAGAAGCGTCCCGATCGCCGCGCCTCCAATAATCACCAGTTCCGCCGGCTGGAGCAAAACGAGCAAATTGCCGTGCTCCATCAGGTAGCCACCCACAACAGCACCGATCACAGCCAAAATTCCTAATATGGAAAACATACGTGGACCAAAAGTACTATTCACTTACCCTATCGGCCACCTGACCCGCGAACTGTATACGCAGATGAGAAGGATTGCTCCTGCCATTTCGCTCGCCGGCCCGCGGATTTCATCGATATACTTGAAAAGAAAACGTTTCGCGAACCGTTTTACGATGGCTCTCCCCCCAATGGCTAAAGCCAAGTACACCCGCTTGGCCGCCCTGCTGGCCGCCGCCATCTCTATCGCTGTTCCCAGTGCAGCCCTCGATCCTGGCAAAACGCTGACTCAATATGCGCATCGCATCTGGGGCCAGGAAGAAGGACTTTTCCAGCCCACCATCTACTCGATTCTTCAAACGCATGATGGATTTCTGTGGCTCGGAACACAGGACAGTCTCATTCGTTTCGATGGCGCGCACTTTCGGGAATTTGATGGATCCGGCGATCCCATTTTCCATCGCAACCTGATCAATGCCCTGGCGGAGGATCACACCGGAAATCTCTGGGTAGGATCGGTCGGCGGCGGAGTTGCCAAAATCGGCCCCACCGGCATCGCCACCAGTTACACCACGCGCCGGGGCCTGCCAAGCGATACCGTGTTTTGCCTCTCGAATGATTTTCAGGGCCATGTTTGGGTCTGTACGAAGAACGGCTTGGCCCGCTTCGACGACCCGGATTTTCGAGTATTCACCACAGCCGACGGCTTGCCTTCGAATCAGGTCCGTTCGAGCTGCGAAGCTCCCGATGGGGTCCGTTGGGTGGCCGGCTTGGATTTCGGATTGAGCCGTTCGAATGGCTCTCGATTTCAGCCCTACTCGGATTCCTATATCTCACCCAAACAGAACATAACCGCGCTCGATTGTGCAAAAGATGGAACGGTCTGGGTGGGAACGGATAGCGGATTAGTGCGCATTCGCGACGGCACGTCGCGTTCTTTCCAAACTCGCGAGGGGCTGCCTGACAATGCGATCGCATCGCTCGCCGATGGCCCGGATGGCAGCCTCTGGATCGGGACAAACGATGGTATAAGCCGCTTCCGCAATGGGGAAATCAGCGCGTACCGCACGCGCGATGGACTTTCTCACAGCCTTGTCCTCGCGCTTTATGTCGATCGTGAAGGCAGCCTGTGGGCGGGCACCAAGGATGGGCTCGATCAATTTACCGACGGAAAAGTTACCCCTTACACCACCAATGAAGGCATGCTCAGTAACGATGCCGGCCCGGTCATCGAAGATCGCGCCAACCGTTTATGGATTGGAACGCTCGATCGTGGCCTCAGCTCGTTCGATGGACGCCGGTTCCGCAGCGTGACCACGCACGACGGACTGCTCGCCGATACGATTTTGAGCCTGGAGCTCGACAAATCGGGCGATCTCTGGGTCGGCACTAATCGAGGCCTGAATCGGCTTCGAAACGGACGCGTCATGAGTGCATTCACGCGCCGCGACGGCCTTTCCGGATCGGAAATTCGCGCCCTGTTTGCCGACGCGGAAGGCGTTTTATGGGCCGGTACAGATCGCGGACTCGATCGCTTCGACGGCACGCGCTTCACTTCCGTCGATTTCTCCAGGAGCTCAAAAGCCGGTGGTGTCCTCGCCATGGGAAGCGGCCCCATTGGAAGCCTTTTTGTGAGTACCGACTCGGCCGGCTTCTACTCCATGCAGGGCCGGCTCTTCACTAGCTATCCGCTCGATGTGATTCGCTCGGTCGATTGTTATTTCCTCGATCGCGCCCGCCACTCTACCTGGATGGGCACTGTCGGCTCCGGTCTCCTGCGATGGAAAAATGGCAAGTTGACTCACGTGCGCGTGAAAGACGGTCTCTACGACAATCGCATTTTCAGCATTTTGAAGGATGAGAGCTCGAATTTCTGGCTCGCGTCGAGCAAGGGCATCTTTCGAGTGAGTCAAAACGAGCTGGAGGATTTTGCCGACGGGAAAATCCGCTCGATTACTAGCATTCCATTCAGCACCGGCCAGCTTCGTTTCGAGTGCCAGGCCGGTGTGCAGCCCGCGGCCTCCCGCACCCACGATGGGCGCCTCTGGTTCTCCACGACAAACGGACTCGTCGTCGTCAACCCGAACCATCTCGTTGCGAATACCGTTGCTCCGCCCGTCCAGATCACGTCCATCCTGATCAACGGCGAGCGTGCCGGTTCCCGTCGCCCCCTCGATCTGAAACCGTCCGAGAAGAACGTCGAGATCCGGTATGCGGGTCTCAGTTTCGTCTCGCCTGAAAAGATCGCCTTCCGCTACATTCTCGATGGTTATGACAAGGAGTGGACCGACGCGGGATCCAGAAGAGAAGCCTTTTTCACTAACTTGCCGCCTGGCCGCTTCCGCTTTCAAATCATGGCGCGGAATGCGGATGGCATCTGGAGCAGCGCGCCCGCATCGTTAGACTTCACCATAGAGCCGCGAATCTATCAGCGTGCTTGGTTCTTCCCCTTCCTGGCACTCTCGCTGGCCCTCGCCATTGCAGCCGGATATCGAATGCGAATCCGTCGTTTGAACCAAAGGTTCGATCTGGTGCTCACCGAACGCAGCCGCATCGCACGTGAATTGCACGACACGTTACTCCAAGGCCTCTCGGGCATTACCATGCAGCTGCAGGCGCTTTGGACTAAGCTGCCGGTCTCAAAGGAAAAGGAGATTCTGGCGGATATCATCGGTGATGCCGCGCGATGCTCGAAGGAGGCCCGCCAGTCTCTGTGGGGTCTGCGCACAATCGATCCGGGTTCCCTTGTCTTTTCAGATAAGCTGGCCAACCTCGCTCGACAGGCAGTGAAGGGCAAAAGCATTTCGCTCGTTCTAGGAATACAGCCGGTCTCGCTCGGCTCGCGCCCCGATGCCGATTACCAACTGTTGCGAATCGCCCAGGAAGTAATTGCGAATACACTCTCTCACGCAAATGCCAGTACGCTGGAGATCGCGCTGGAAGCTACGGGCGGGCAGCTTCAACTCACCTTTCAAGATGATGGCGTCGGATTTACGGGCTCCGCGGAATGGCGCTTCGGCCACTTCGGCCTCGTCGGTATCCGCGAACGGGCGCAGGAAATTGGCGCCGGCCTCGATGTAACCAGCTTGCCGGGTCGAGGTACTCAGGTGAACGTGCGCCTCCCGATTTCAAGTTCCGCAGTTCAGGAGAGTAACGTCGAGCATCTCTTTGAGCATCAGTTCAAGTAAGGTAATGTCGTTGGATTCAGAACAGCCAATTCGCATTCTCTCTGTTGACGATCACGAAGTCGTGCGCAAGGGGATCGCGGCCATTCTGGCCACCGAACCTGAATTCGCGCTGGTCGCCGAAGCGGGTACCGTGGTAAGCGCGTTGCGGCTCCATCGCGAGCATCGCCCTGACGTGACCTTAATGGATCTGCGATTGCCTGACGGAAACGGGATTGACGCCACGCGGCAAATTCGTTCGGAATGCCCGTCCGCCAAGATCATCGCGCTGACCTCTTACGATGGCGATCAGGACATCTATCGCGCGCTCGAAGCCGGTGTTCGCGGTTATCTCCTGAAAGAGATGGTTCATAGCGAGGTGATTCGCGCGATTCGGGTTGTCCACGCCGGCAAGCGCTTCATACCCTTTGAAGTCTCCGAGCAACTGAGCGGGTTCTTCCCGGAAGTGGCGCTTACCCCGCGCGAAATCGAGGTCCTCAGCCTGGTGGCTCGCGGCTGCGGCAATAAAGAAGTCGGCGATATCCTGGGCACCGCGCCCGGTACCGTGAAAGCGCACGTGCAAAGCATCCTGAGCAAGTTGGGTGCCAAGGACCGAACGCACGCCGTCACGATTGCGCTGCGCCGCGGCATCATCCATCTGCATTCGCCCGATCTCGCCGCTTCCATCCCGAATGGCTGAAGAAGATAGTCCAGTCGCCGCGCGCGTCAAGCCAACCGCCCGAGTTCGAACAGGCCGCGAGATCATTGCCCGCCTCCTTCAACGAACTGTAATCGCCTTCGTGCTGTTCACCGCTCTGATTTACGCTGGCGACTATCTTTTGCTTCGCTATCGCGTGGCAACGAATCGCCAGGCCTTTGGAACCGTCACCGTGCGCCCGTACTATGCTGTCCCTCAGAAGGACCACAAGACCGAATTCCTCTTCGATGACCCCGAAGATCAGACCTGCGTCCATTCCCTGTTTCCACACTTGGGAGATAGCCCCTGCTGGTACCTGAACCGGAACAAAGACCAGCGCATTGATATGTGAGGATGGATTAATGTCGACACTCCCCAGCACTTATCTCACTCCTGAGGAGTACCTGGAAAGGGAGCGCAAGGCCGAAACCAAGAGCGAGTACTTCCGCGGTGAAGTTTTCGCCATGGCAGGCGCCACTCGCCGGCACGCCCGCATTCTGACGAATTTAATTGGAGAGCTCAGAGATCAACTGAGGCGGCGTCCTTGCAATATATATTCAACAGATGTACGTCTGGCGGTCAGCCCAGCCGGTCTGTATACCTATCCGGACGTGATGGTCGTCTGCGGTGAGGAGCAAGTACGCTCGACGAACAGGCCGATACCTTACTGAATCCGAACCTCATCATCGAGGTACTGTCCGAATCCACCAAGAACTACGATCGCGGGCAGAAATTCGAAAGTTATCGCACGCTGCCGTCACTTACGGAATATCTAACGGTCGCGCAGGATGGCATGCATATCGAGCAATACACTCGCCAGCCTGACCAGCGGTGGCTTCTGACGGACTATACCGATCCGGAAAGCACCATTGCGCTGCAATCGGTTAGCGTCGACCTGAAGGTTCGCGATATTTACGAAAAGGTGGATTTCACAACTGAACCACGGGTTTGATGACGAGTTTCGTTACGCACCGACCGCCGCTTCTTCCGGGATTCCGGCTTCTTTCCTCTTCTTCAGGAACGTCATCATTGACCGTAGTTCCGCGCCCACGCGTTCCACTGGCTGATCCTTCGCCGCATCCCGCATCGCCAGAAACTTCTTCCGGCCTGTGCGGTTCTCCTCGAGCCACGTTCTCGCGAAGTCGCCGCTTTGAATCTCCCGCAGAATCTTCTTCATTTCCGCCCGCGTCTCGTCGTTGATGATACGCGGACCACGCGTATAGTCGCCGTATTCGGCGGTGTCGGAGACTGAGTACCGCATGTAACCCAATCCCCCCTCATAAATCAGATCGACGATCAGCTTCAATTCGTGCAGGCATTCGAAATAAGCGATCTCGGGCGCGTAACCCCCTTCGATAAGCGTTTCGAATCCGGCTCGAATCAGCTCGCTTACCCCGCCGCACAGCACAGCCTGTTCTCCAAACAGATCGCTCTCAGTTTCTTCTTTGAAAGTGGTCTCAATGACTCCCGCTTTCAGGCAGCCCAGAGCAAACGCATACGCCAAAGCGTTTTGAAGCGCGTGACCCGACGCGTCCTGAGCAATCGCCACCAGTGCCGGCACTCCCACGCCTTCCGTGAACAGTTCGCGCACGCGATGCCCCGGCGCTTTCGGAGCGATCATTGAGACATCCACCCCTGCCGGAGGCTTGATCTCTCCGAAGTGAACGTTGAAGCCGTGCGCAAACATGAGGGTCTTGCCCTTCGACATGTGCGGCGCGATGTCCTTGCGGTATACCTCGCCCTGCACGTGATCGGGCAGCAGAATCATCACCACGTCGGCCGCTTTCGCGGCATCGGCTACGCTCAAAACCTCCAAACCCGCGGCTTCGGCCTTCTGCCTGCTCTTGCTTCCCGGATAGAGTCCCACCACAACGTTCAGCCCGGAATCCCGAAGGTTCAGCGCGTGGGCGTGGCCTTGGCTTCCATATCCAATGATGGCTATCGTTTTTCCCTGTAACGGGGCAAGGCTCCCGTCTTTTTCGTAGAAACGTCTTGGCATAAATGTCCTCGTTGAAGTAAAGTCGCCTGCGCTATTCCGCTTCCTGCAGCTCGAGCGCCTCTTCGAATGCCGCTCCGCGCGGCACCGGCGGCGAAAGTCGCAGCCTCTTGTTATCGAGCGACATCGAAACCATTCCGGATCGGGTCACTTCGATGTCCCCGTAGCTCCTCATCACATCGATAAACTCATCCAGTTTTTCCGGATCGCCCGTGGCCTCCAGCGCGAACCCTTCCACGGTCGAATCCACCACGCGGGCCTGAAAAATCTCCGCTTCCTTGAGAACGGAGGTGCGGCTTTGCTGGCTTGTGCGAACGCGAACCAGGACCAGTTCCCGGTTGACCGCCGGCCCATCGGTCACATCCATCGCCTGCAGCACGTTGATCAGCTTGTTCATTTGCTTAATCACTTGTGCCCGGATATTCGGCTCAACGTCAACTGTGATGGTCATTCGCGAAAGCGTTGCATCCAGCGTGCGAGCCACTGTAAGGCTCTCTATGTTGTACCCGCGCTGGCTCAACAGGCCGGTTACACGCATGAGCGCCCCCGGCTTGTTTTCCATTAAAAGCGAGATGATCTGTTGCATGTCTTCACTCGTTCAACGCGCCCGCGAATTACGCTTCCACCGGTTGCGGCGGCCGCAATACCATTTCGTTGATCGCTCCGCCCGCCGGAACCATCGGGAATACGTTCTCGAACGGCGACACCTTCACGTTCAGCAAATAGGGCCCCGGTTCGTCAACCGCTTCTTGTAGAGCCTTCGGCATCTCCTCCACTTTCTCGACTGTCCGCCCCTTGAACCCGTAAGCACCCGCCAGCTTCTCCACATCCGGAAATGACGTGAGTTCAGCCTGGCTGAGCCGGTTGTTGTAAAACAGCTCTTGCCATTGCCGGATCATCCCCAGATAGCCATTGTTTACAACCACGATCTTGATCGGAAGCGCATGATTCGCAATTGTTGCCAGTTCCGGTATTGACATCTGGAAGCCGCCATCGCCCACAACGGCGAAAACCAATTTGTCCGGCCGCGCGAACTGCGCTCCAATCGCCGCCGGCAGGCCAAAGCCCATCGATCCGAGGCCGCCTGAATTGACCCACAAGCGCGGTTCATTGAAGCGAATCAGTTGTGCCGCCCACATCTGATGCTGGCCCACATCGCTAGCCACAATCGCCCGGCCGCCCGATAAGCGGTCGATCTCCCCCATCAGATGCTGCGGCTTGATCTCCCGATCGGAGGTTTCCGCAATCAGTGGATGCTCTTCTTTCCACCCGCGGATTTGTTTCCACCAGGCCTGTCGCGCTGCGGCGTTCTTATTTTTCATCGCCGAAGCAAGCTCTTTCAGTTCGGCCGTCATTTTCGGCAGAACACGCTTCACATCGCCTACCACCGGAAGGTCGGCGTGGCGATTCTTGCCAATTTCGGCCGGGTCGACATCCACGTGAATCACCTTCGCGTGCGGCGCGAAGGCGGAAAGCCGTCCCGTTACGCGATCGTCGAAGCGCACGCCCAAGGCGATAATCAGGTCCGTGCTAGACATCCCCATGTTCGCCGCATAGCTGCCGTGCATGCCGGGCAGGCTGATGAAATTCGGGTGCTCGGCCGGTAGCGCGCCCAGCCCCATCAGGGTGCAAACCGTGGGAGCATCGCTTGTTTCTACCAGCTCCCGCAGCTCCTGGGACGCATTCGCAGCGATGATCCCCCCGCCGGCATAGACAAACGGCCGCTCCGCTTCCCAGATCATCTGGGCGGCCCGCCGTATCTGGCCGCTGTGTCCTTCGCTGAAGACTCTATAGCCCGGCAAGTGAATCTCGGTCACCGGCGCGTAATGCGTCTGCCCTTGGAAGACATCTTTCGTGACGTCCACCAGCACCGGTCCCGGCCGGCCCGACGCCGCAATGTAGAAAGCCTCGTGAATAATCTGCGGCAGTTCCGCGATGTTCTTCACCAGAAAATTGTGCTTCGTGGCGGGTCGCGTAATTCCAAAAGTGTCAGCTTCCTGGAACGCGTCGCTACCCATCAGCTTGCTCGACACCTGGCCCGTCAACGCCACAACCGGAATGGAGTCCATCATGGCATCCACCAGACCGGTCACCAGGTTAGTCGCCCCAGGTCCAGACGTCGCGCAGCATACTCCCACTTTGCCCGTGGCCCGCGCATAGCCTTGCGCCGCAAACGCGGCATTCTGTTCGTGACGTACTAATACATGCCGGATCGGGTAATCGTAAAGTGCGTCATAAAGTGGTAGCGTCACCCCGCCCGGATAGCCGAAAATGCATTCCACATTCTCTTGACTTAAACAGTTCAGCAGGATCTTGGCGCCTGAAAGAAGGTTCGACGACATGGCGTTTCTCGGGAAGATTCTGGATAAAGCGTTGGCCGGGCTCCCCCGGCGAGAAAAATGAAAGGGGCCACATGGCTGGCCGGTATCCCACCAGTGGCCCCCGATTTTCCTTCTCGCTACAAGGAGCAGTAGCCTGCTCTCATAGCCTACGATCGTTAGAACAACAATCGTCACACAATGGCTCGCCCTTGCCCGGTTAGGCCCCGACGCGCCTTGTATGAAACTAAAGTACCCTAGAAGCGATTTTTATGCAAGAGAATGAAAGTATAAAAAATAATCATAAAGCGCGCCGGTAAAACAGTGTGGGGCCAGGGGCTATTAGCCACATCGCCCCTTTCCACAGTAAGCCACTTTACGTCCCAAGAGTTGGTCCTCCTCGGTCCAGAGTATCCCTTCCGATTATCAAGTGAAGCAATCCCGGGAATGCAGTGCCCTCGGCGATCTTGCAGTTAACCCGGTTCGTCACCAACAGCCGCTCCTCCGCTTTCAATCCGTTTTCCGTGTGCATTAGTGTTTATCGACGGCCATTTCGACTAGCGCGACACTAGAACGAGCTCGGGGAAGCGCGTGTGGATGCTCTCGCTGGACATGGTCGATTAGCTTCTCGCGCACATAGCATCGAAGATCGAAGGCCGCTGATGGATTGGAGGCGCTCATCAAAAAGCGCAACTCGATTGTCTGTTCTTTTATATCGGTGACCTGAACGGCCGCTACTTTCCCATCCCACAACGGCGATGATTGCAGAATGCGCCGGTATTCTTCCCGTATCTGGTCTACCGGCGCTGTGTAGTCGATGTAAAGGAACACCACTCCGATCAAATCGGACGTGTACCGGGTCCAATTCTGAAACGGTTTTTCAATGAAATAGGAGAGTGGCACCACCAGGTGCCGGAGATCCCAGAGCCGCACCACCACATAGGTCGTGTTCACTTCCTGCACCCAGCCAAACTCTCTTTCGACGACAACCGCATCACCAATGCGAATCGGTTCCGTCAACGCGATCTGCATCCCCGCTATCAGATTCGCGAGAGCCGGGCGCGCCGCCATGCCGACGGCAAGGCCTGCCAGGCCCGCCGACGCAAAGAGTCCCTCTCCGATATTTCGGATACTCGGGAAAGTCATTAGAGCCGCGGCGAGCGCGCCGAACACAATGGCTCCTATGGCCATCTGACGCAACAGGTGAATCTGCGTGCGTATACGGCGGGCGCGCACATCGGCTTGCATATCCGCGGGAAGACGGTGAATAACCAGACTGTTGAACACTTCGATGGCCCCGGTCGCCAGCCAGGCAAGACCAACAATGAAGCCGATTTCGACCACGTGGAGCACCGGGCCTTCGAGCCAGCCAGGCATCGTCAATTGTGGCCGCACTGCCGAGAATGCCACCAGCAAAAGCAGCAGTCTTCCGGCGCGAGAGGTGCGATCCACAATCGCACTAGCGGCAAAGCTCCCGCGCCGCTTGGCGGCAAGGCGCAGCAGCATGTACAAAAGATAATGAGCGAGCTCCGCTATTAAAACGGAGCCGATCAGCAGAACTAGGTTGCGCAATGTTGTTTGCCATTCAATATTCCAGCCGGGGTGCATAAGCAAGCTTCCTTTTGATTTACGCGACAAAGAGACTGTCGCCAAGAGGTCGTAGCAATTCCATAATGCCCAATTCGCGGTTACTCGTCACCGAAGCAGGGGCCTCGCTTACCCGGCCCGTTGATTTTCACCAGCCGCTTCTCTATAGTGAAATCTACGCGCGCAGGGCGCATCCAGTCCGCGGGAAGGGCCGTGCCCACCTGCATTTCGTAATTTGAACGAATCTTCTTTCCGAGCCTGAAACATGCGGACTCCAGGCCAGCAGTGAAAGGAGTTTCGTGTGTCCAATAAATCCTTACCCCATCAACCCAACCTCGAACAATACAAAAAGCAGGCGAAAGATCTTCTCCACGCCCATGCGCAAGCCGAGCCCGCGGCGCTCCTTCGCATCGCGCGGCATCATCCCCGGCTGTATAATCAGCCGCCCGAGACCCTCCGCCTCGCATCCCTTCAGCTTTCCGACGCGCAGCTCGTCATCGCCCGCGAGCACGGTTTCGAAAGCTGGCCGAAATTCGCTGTCCACATCGAGACGCTCCGCCTCAACCGTGAAGTTGCCTCGCTCGATGACCCGGCCTCCGCATTCATAGAGGCCGCCTGCTCGCCTCGTGACGAGCATAGATCCGGAACCATCGAAGAAGCAGAGGCGATCCTTGCTCGCTATCCGCATGTTGCGGCGAGCAGCATCTACACCGCCGCTATTCTCGCCGACGAGGCAACCGTCCGCGCTTTCCTTACCAGCAACCCTTCGAGCGCCACGGCGAAAGGCGGACCGCTGGGTTGCGACGCGCTCACATACCTCTGCTTCTCGCGATACCTCAGGCTCGACCGCGCGCGCTCCGAGGCCTTTGTCAACACCGCCCGTGCCCTGCTCGATGCCGGGGCCAGCCCCAACACGGGTTGGATCGAAATGATCGACCACCCAAACCCGCGCCCGGTCCTCGAAGCCGCGATCTACGGTGCGGCGGCCATCGCGCAGCACCCCGGGCTAACTCGGTTGTTACTCGAACGCGGCGCGGATCCCAACGATGAAGAAACTGCTTACCACGTTATTGAGACCTCCGACAACACTGTCCTGAAAATCCTGCTCGAAAGCGGCAAGTTCAATGAGCGCAGTCTCAGCACCGCTCTCCTCCGAAAGTGCGATTGGCACGATCTCGATGGTCTCCGCCTCGTGCTGGAACACGGCGCAGATCCGAACTGGACGACGGGCTGGGGATGGACCGCGCTTCACCAGGCCCTTCGCCGCGACAACCGCCTCCAGATGATCGAACTTCTGCTCGATTACGGCGCAGATCCCGCCTTACCTGGCCGCGACGGAAGCTCGGCAATCCTGATTGCCGCTCGACGTGGACGCGCCGACGCCCTCGATCTCTTCGAAAATCGCGGAACTCCGATCGACCTTGCCGGCCTCGATGCCCTGATCGCCGCGTGCGCACGCGATCGCAAGAAAGCGATCCGCTCTCTGATTGCGGCCGAAACTCGACTGAAATCAGAATTGATCGATCGGGGTGGAACGCTGCTTGCCGAATTCTCGGGTGTGGGGAATCTGGCCGGTGTCCGCAATCTGCTCGATTTGGGCGTCAGCGTGACCGCGCCCTATCGCGAAGGAGACGGCTACTACGGCATCGCGAAGGAGAGCACCGCTCTGCATGTCGCTGCCTGGCGTGCACGGCACAACGTCGTCGTAGACCTGATCGCCCGCGGCACGCCTGTCAACGCCAGCGATGGCGAAGGCCGGACGCCCCTCCAACTCGCCGTCAAAGCTTGCGTCGACTCCTACTGGACCGATCTGCGCTCGCCCGACTCCGTCCGCGCCCTGCTCGAAGCCGGCGCGTCTACCGAAGGAATCAAGCTCCCCACCGGCTACCGTGAAATCGATACATTGCTGCAGCCTTGATAATGACCGCGTTACTGCAAAAAACCCTAACTGCTCACAATCGTTCCCTGATGAAACACCATCTGCCAGCGCCCCTCGCGAAAGACCCACAATGAGCTTCGGAGCGACGCCCTTCCACGCAGAACTCCCGCCTCCCTGACCGCTCGGTAAGTTACTAAGGCAACATCGTCGGCGATCTGCCGCTTCCACTCCCTGCCCACAGTCTGCTCTCTCGCACCCTCGATCCCCCTTTGCGTCATCCTAATAAAAGGCGACTTCCATGCTCCTGTCCGATTTCAACCCCCTCGTCCAACGCTGGTTCACAGACCGTTTCGGCTCGCCTACTCAGCCGCAGGCCCTGGGCTGGTCTGAAATTTCGGCCGGACACGACACCCTCATTTCCGCTCCCACCGGTTCTGGTAAAACCCTGGCCGCCTTTCTCATCTGCATCGATCGCCTCGTCCGCGCCGCGCGCGCGGGAACGTTGGAAGACGCCACCCACGTCCTTTATGTCTCCCCTCTGAAGGCCCTCAGCAATGACGTGCACCGCAATCTGGACGTTCCTCTTGCCGGGATCGCCGCGCTCGCCAAGCAAGACGGCATTCCCCTTCTGCCCATCCGCACCGCCGTTCGCACCGGCGACACGCCCATGCCCGAGCGCACCCGGATGCTCAAGAATCCGCCTCACATCCTGGTAACCACCCCCGAGTCGCTCTTCATTCTTCTTACCGCCGAAAAATCGCGCGAAATGTTGCGCACCGTATCCACCGTCATCGTGGACGAAATCCATGCCATGGCGGACGATAAGCGCGGCTCCCATCTCGCACTCTCTCTCGCTCGCCTCGACGCCCTCACCGCAAAGCGCGCCCAGCGCATCGGCCTCTCCGCCACGGTCAAACCAGTCGAAGAAGTCGCGCACTTTCTCGGTCCTGCCACCCACGTCGTCGACATCGGCCACCGCCGCGACATGGAACTCGCGGTCGAGGTCCCGCGCGACGAGCTCGGCGTGGTCGCCAGCACCGAAATGTGGAACGAGATCTATGATCGCCTGGCCGAGCTCATCCTCGCGCATCGCACAACTCTCGTTTTCGTGAATACCAGGCGGCTTTCCGAACGCGTCGCATACGCGCTCGGCGAGCGCCTCGGACCCGGCGTTGTTCTTCCCCATCACGGCAGCCTCTCGCGCCACATGCGCCTCGATGCCGAATCACGGTTGAAGCGCGGGGAACTCCGCGCCGTCGTCGCCACCGCCTCTCTCGAGCTCGGCATCGATATCGGCACGATCGAACTGGTCTGTCAGATCGGCACGCCCCGTTCGATCGCCATTGCCCTCCAGCGCATCGGCCGCTCCGGACATTGGGTCGGAGCACGCCCGAGCGGTCGCGTGTTCGCCACCACCCGCGATGAGCTCATCGAATGCGCGGCGCTCATCTCCGCCATCCGCAAGGGAGATCTCGAGCGCATCGAAATCCCGAGCAACGCCCTCGATATCCTGGCCCAGCAGATCGTCGCCGCAGCCGCCGCCGAACCCTGGCAGGAAGACGACCTCTACGCACTCTTTCGTTCCGCGTATCCCTATCGCGATCTTCCTCGCGAGGATTTCGATTCCATCGTCGAGATGCTGTCCGAAGGCATAGCGACCTCGCGCGGCCGCAGCGGAGCTCTGCTGCATCGCGACCGCGTCAATGGCCGTGTGAAAGGCCGTCGCGGCGCGCGTCTGGCCGCCATTACTTCCGGCGGAGCCATTCCGGAGAACGCGAATTATCTCGTAGTCGCCGAGCCGGAAGGCAAAACCGTTGGCACTCTCGACGAGGATTTTGCCATGGAAAGCCTCGTTGGAGATGTCTTCCTCTTGGGAACTCACTCCTGGCGCATCAAGCGCGTCGAAGCCGCTCGCGTCCGCGTTCATGATGCCAATGGCGCCGCGCCCTCCATCCCCTTCTGGTTGGGTGAAGCTCCGGGCCGCTCACGCGAATTGTCGGCCGAAGTCGCTTCCGTCCGAGAACGTATCCTCGCGGCTCCAGAACCCGTCCCCGGATTCCTCCTTTCCGATTGCGGGCTGGATGAAGCCGGAGCGCGACAAGCCGCGCTGTACGTCCGCGCCGGCGCCGCTGCTCTCGGTTCGCTGCCTTCCCACAAAACCGTCGTTGCCGAGCGCTTCTTCGATCAGGCCGGAGGCATGCAGTTAGTCCTGCATGCGCCCTTCGGCTCCCGCATCACGCGCGCCTGGGGACTCGCTCTTCGCAAACGCTTCTGCCGTTCCTTCAACTTCGAGCTCCAGGCCGCGGCCACCGATAACGGCCTCGTCTTATCGCTCAGCGACCAGCACTCCTTTCCGCTCGAGCTGGTGTTTGCCTTTCTGAAATCATCCACGGCCGAAGATGTCTTGCGCCAGGCGCTCCTCGCCGCTCCCATGTTTGGAGCGCGCTGGCGATGGAACACCACCCGCGCCCTGGCCGTCTTGCGCTCTCGTGGCGGAACCCGCATACCCGCTCCCATCCAGCGCATGCGCGCCGGCGATCTGCTCGCCTCCGTCTTCCCGGATCAGGTGGCCTGCGCCGAAAACCTAACCGGTCCCATACGCATACCCGATCACCCGCTGGTGAAAGAGACCATTGAAAACTGCTTGTACGAGGGCATGGATCTCGATGGACTGCGCCAGGTTCTTCAGGACATCGAGGAAGGTCGCATCCGCGCCGTAGCCGTCGATACCTCGCAAGCTTCACCCTTCTCGCACGAAATCATCAACGCCAATCCTTACGCCTATCTCGACGACGCTCCGCTCGAAGAGCGACGCACGCGCGCCGTGCAGATCCGCCAGACCCTCGGAACAGATGTCACCGGCGGAGAAGGCATCCTCGACCCGGTTGTGATCGATGAGATTTCCGCCGAAGCTTGGCCCGAATCTCGCGATGCCGATGAGCTCCACGATGCCATGCTCACACTCATCTGCATGCCGCCTTTTCGCGAGCACCAGGCGTTCTTCGACGAGTTGGCCGCCGCTCGCCGCGCCTCCCTCATCACTCGTTCCGGCGTGCCCTTCTGGGTCGCGGCCGAACGCGAACCGCTTGCCGCTGATCCTAACGCCGTCGTCTCCGGGTGGATGGAATCTATCGGACCCGTTACGATCTCTGATCTGGCGCGCAAAATTGCCTTCCCTCCCGAAGCGGTCGAGGCAGCGCTTTTGCGGCTCGAGGCGCAAGGCCAAGTGCTCCGCGGCAATTTTCGCAGCACGGAAAACGAAACCCAATGGTGCAACCGCCGTATCCTGGCCCGTATTCACCGCGCCACCCTCGGCCGCTTGCGGCGCGAAATCGCCCCCGTCACCGCTCTCGATTTTGAAACCTTCCTGCAGTCCTGGCAGCACGTCGCTCAAGGCTCTCAATTGCACGCCGCCGATGGCGTGCTGCAGGTCATCCGGCAGCTTCAGGGCTACGAGATTCCCGCCGTCGCCTGGGAGTCGGAGATCCTCGCGCGGCGAATCGCCCAGTACCATCCGGATTTTCTGGATGAGCTCTGCTTCTCCGGTGAAGTGATGTGGGCGCGAGTTTCGCCCCATCCTGCCATTGCCGAGAATCGCCGCGTCCGGCCTACCCGCATCGCACCCATCACGTTATTTCTGCGCGAGGATGCGGATTGGTTGATGACCGCCGGCGCTGCCTCGGATTCTTCATCCCTATCTCACCCCGCTCGCGACGTATTGGTCGCGCTCCAACGCAGCGGCGCCAGCTTCTTCATCGATCTCGCCCGCCAGACCCATCGCCTGCCGAGCGAAGTGGAAGACGGACTGTGGGAGCTCCTCGCCGGCGGATTCGTCACCGCCGATGGATTTGATAATCTGCGCGCATTGATCGATCCCAAACGCCGCCGCGGTGAAGGGCGGGGCAGCAAGCGACGGCCTCGGCACGCCGCCGGTCGCTGGGCATTGCTCTCCCGCGCTCCTTCCGCCATCAATCGCGACGAGCGCATCGACCGTTTCGCCCGTCAGTTGCTCCTTCGCTGGGGCGTCCTTTTGCGCGACCTGTTGGTTCGCGAAACCCTCGCTCCTCCTTGGCGCGATCTCCTTCCTGTGCTGCGCAGAATGGAGGCGCGCGGCGAGATCCGTGGAGGCCGCTTCGTCTCCGGTTTCACCGGTGAGCAGTTTGCCCGCCCCGAAGCTCTCGACCTCCTGCGCATGATTCGGCGCCAACCGGATCGTAAGCCCTCCCTCCCCGTCGCCGCCGCGGACCCGCTCAATCTCACCGGTATCGTTCTTCCGGGCCCCCGCGTGAGCCGCCTCTCCGCCGTCGGCCTCGTGCCGGCCTGATCTGCCGGCCCTCCATGTATGCGCCTGGTCGCCGAATTCGCGGCCCCGCAACACGCCTTCTTTGCCAAGCGCCCGAATGCTGGTCTCGGCGTAGATCTGCGTCGTCGAGAGTTGCAGATGTCCAAGGAACTTTTGCACTTGATCGATCGGCACTTCTCTGGAATCCAGCAGAATTGTCGCGATCGAATGCCGCAGGAGTATTCCGAAACGAAGGGGTCGACTCAGCCGGGCCTCGAACAGGATGGTAAACACATCGCGTTACACACGAGTAATCGCCAAGACGGCACTTCTACGACGAGCGCGTGATACGGCAAGTTGAAACTCGGTGCGACTTCGACTAGAAATTCTCGAGTAGCCACGCGTTGCTATTCAGGGAGGTTCCCATGATTGCCAGATAGCGGCCATCGGGAGAAGGAATCGCCCATGAGTACACAAAATATCTCACCGCCCACAGCGGCTGAACGTGGCCATCTAACCCGACGCGCAGTAACGTTATTCCGGTTGGCGCCCTTTGAGGGACCAGCAGAGCCTTACCATCGGCAGTCCAGTCCACACTTTGCAGGTAGCGCCAACTTTTCAATTGAATCGTCTGTTCGATCTGCCCGGCGAGGGATAGGATCTCGATGTTGTTGCCGCGGAGTCTGCCCATGTGTGCCCCATCGGGAGAGAGCATGGTTTGAAGTCCGCCGCTGCTTCTAAATAGTTCTCGCCGCTTTCCTGTAAGTGGATCGAACGCAATGAAACTCGACTGATTCACGTTCGTGCCCGTTGGCAGGTCCTCAACGACGCACTCGGCGCTCGCCCGAATGGGACACTCCAGGTCAACATCAGCTGAAGGTGGAAACTCCAAAAGCAGCGTCCTCGGACCGCCGGAGATGGGTACGCGCAGAACGCGTGGGCCTTTAGCAAAGTTGCCCGGGAAATTATCAACATACACGATGGACTCGCCATCCGGAGTTACCCTCGATACCCAGACAGGCTGCGGACCGGTCGGGATCAGCTCTGGTAAATCTTGATCGATTTCCTGCCTATAGATCGCAAACACGCCAGTGCGGTCGGAAACGAAAATAACCGACTTGTTGTCTGGAGTCCAACCTACAGGCTCATTCGAACGCTCGTCAGAAGTCAGCCGCCGTGGCGCTTCCAGCCGGCCGCCCGGCTGGAGCCGGCCAATGTAGATGTCAGCCCGTTCAGAGGTCTTCTGGAAAATGAGCTTCTTTCCGTCGGAGGACACACTGAGGTGGCCCAAGCCGAATCCAGGGAGACTTGTGATCCGGCTCGGACTGCCTTGCGGCTTGCCGCTCTTGGAATCGACCTTCAGCTCCCAGAGATTCGCGTCCCGATGATTTTCATACTGATCGTAGATGATCCGCCCGTCAGGAATCCAGCGAAACTCAGTAGTCTGAGGGACAATCGGCAGGACAACCGCCGGCGGACCGCCTTTCAACGCGATCGCTTCTATAGCAGCAGAAAATGCATTCTCGTTGTCCGTGCGGTGCTCTAAGCAAGCAACGTGGCTGCCGTCTGGTGACCACTGAATATGGCGAAACACCGCCTTGCCATCGCTCGCGATTAATTTCCTGGCGTCCTCTCCGTTGGATCCCATAATCCAGATCTCCCGAGTCCAAGGCACCAAGAATGCGTCAACATCGAAAATCAGAGACAAGAATGCCTCAACGCCCGAAGACTGAGAAACAGATACGCGGTCTCTTGTGAATGCAATCAGCGAGCCATCGGGAGAGACAGCCGGAGCAATGGCATCATCTTGAAGCAGCACCGGGTTGCCGCCCAGGATCGGTACCGACCAGGCGCTACTGATAATTTGGCCGTCTGGGGTTGCTCCAATAGTAGAAGCAACTATCCGGCTTCCATCCGGAAACCAAGCGGACGGGAACCATGCGTCGTCCTGGGACACAGTCTTTGGTCTGGGAAGCGCATGAGTTTGGCCAGTCGAGATCTCTTGAAGACGGATACCCGCCAAGTCGCCATAGGCCAGATACTTGCCGTCCGGAGAAATAACAGACTCCACGACCCGATTTTCGAATGAATTTGTGGTGAGTTGCCGCAGCTTCAGTTCTGGCGGCGGCGCGGTCGGGCGATGTGTCATACGCCAGGTAATGAGGACGCCGGCGGCAACAGCTACTCCCCCGACGGCAATTGCGATCAACCAGGCAGTTCGGCGCGATCTGTGTTTCGGCTCTCCCGCGGAAGGGCCAGCGTGGTCTAGCGATGGCCCAACCGGAGCAGGCTCCGCGCGATTCTCTTCCTGAATCGACCCAATGAACCGATAGCCTCGTCGCGGTAGCGTCTCGATGAAGCGAGGAGTTTCCGCCGAATCGCCCAATCCCTCGCGAACCTTATTAACAGCTCTGTTCAAACCGTGATCGAAATCGCCGGCGGTATCCGAAGGCCAGACCCTCTGCCGCAGCTCCTCGCGAGTCACGACTTCTCCAGGCCGCTCCAGCAGAGCGATGAGTAACTCGAACGGCTGGCCTTGCAATTTGACTTTGCGCCCTTGCTTGAACAATTCGCCCGAGTCTCGGTCCAGCTCGAAAGTCGAGAATCGGATCAGGCGCCCGTTCTTACTGGCTCCGCTCATCGCACTACCTCGCGAGTAAGAGAAATATAGCATCGTTTCCGCCAAAGCCGCTTCTACGATGCAGAAAAATCTAGCTAACCGGGACAGCGGACGTTGTAATTCTCGTCCGGATGTGCAAGATTCAAAAACCGCTTACGTGCGGATAAACATTCAACCCACCAGGTACGCATAGAGCATCGACTGCCGCATCGCCTTTGGCAAAAACTGGCTTCATGGCGAACGGGTCCGAGTTGCTCAGAACGCAAAAGGACGTACCTCACACCACGTCGATCTTGCGCCTTGCTCCCCGGACCCTTCGCCAACAACCAGAAAAACCTCAAGGAGAAAACCCCATGTTTAAGATGTTTTCGACAATGACTCTTCTCGGCTTGGCAACGTTTTCCGCCGCTTACGCGCAGTCGTCCGAGCCGGCTCAAGCTAAGGTTCCGTTCGCCTTCACGGTGCAGGATACGACGCTGGCGGCCGGCAACTATCAATTGACGTACAGCAACACCGCCCATATCCTCTCTATCCGAGGGCTGGACCAGAACTCGGGAGGCGCCTTTGTGACCGCTGAGCCAACTTCGGCCTCTGGGTCCTCGAGCGCGTCGGGCAAGCTGGTCTTTCGGTGCTACGGCAAGACCTGCTATCTGGCACAGGTATGGCACGGCGGGTCCGATGGAAATCGCGGCTTGAAGCTGCTCCCAACCGAACCCGAGCGCAAACTGGCCCTCGCGACGCGCGTGACCTCGATCACGATTCCGGCGAAATGAAGGAAGCAATGGGGCAGTCGCTCATTCTCGATGAGGCACCAGCGACTGCCCTTAGACCGGCTCAATCCTTAACGGAGGTTTTCGGTTGGATGTGGCTACTACCCCTTAAAGCTGAACCCGATTGACGCTCGCAGGCAGCGCTGCCCTCGCAACCGCGCTGTCAGCTCCGCGCGGCCGTTGTTGCCGCTGCGGTTGCTCACGACGGCTCACAAAATTGCGGTTACTCATTGCTCGCGGAAGTAACTTGCTCGCGCTCGCCCATTGCAAAAACGTAATTGCCCGAGCCGATATCGCACACCACGTTATGCTCCGACACATGAACCGAACGGATTCCCGTCACGCCGGTTTGAGGCTTTGCATTTAGAAGCACCGGCTTCCCGCTCTCGGTTAATTCAGGATCCGCCAGCTTCAAGAGTGGAAGGTGAACGGCGGCCGTGCTTCCCACGGGAACCGTGACGCGAAGCTCATATCCGCCGCCAACTCGTTTCCAGGAGCTGACAACCTCGCCCTTCGGAGTTTGTGTCGAAGCCGACGCCCAGTTCAGTCCGTGAACCAGCTCCGGCTGGATGCGAATCGCGTCGTAGCCGATTCCGTTCCGGTTAATACCCGCAAGTATGTTGTAAAGGAAGGCGCCGGCGCTCGCGAACATGTGATGATCGTGCGAGTTCATTTCCGGGCCGCTGCGCTCCTGCCAAAGCTCCCATAACGTGGTTGCGCCGCGCGACAGCATGTATCCGTAGCCCGGATAGTCAGGCTGCGTTAGCACTTCATAGGCAAGGTCAGCATGTCCTCGGGAAGCAAGCACCGGAAACAGATATTTCGTCCCCAGAATTCCGGTCGTGAGATGAACGTTGTGGTAATAGTTCAGATCGTCAAGCAGGCGGTCCATGGTGGCGCCTTCATCGCGGCCCGCCATCACGTGCGCGTCTAAAGCCAGTACTTGCGCCGCCTGCGACCCGGTTCCGTACACGCCATTTGGGTCTCGAAAGCGCTTATTGAATCCCGCGCGCGATTGATCGATGAGCGCGCGGTACTGCGAGGCTTCGTCTTCTTTCCCGAGCACATTCGCCGCCATCGCCACAACTTCCAGGCTCTTGATGTAGGCCCATGTAGCGGCAAGGAGCTTGGGCGTGGGCTCAATCGCCACCCAATCGCCGAAATACGAATAATCGACGACGCCATCGGGCGCATGCCGGTGAAGAAAATCCGCCCACGCTTTCAGATTGTTGTAATGCTCGGCCAGAATACGCTTGTCGCCGTAATTTTCATACATGTATTCGGCGATCAGTGGATAGGCCAGCCCCCATGCAGGATCGCCCACCCGGCTCGGATTAAAGCGGCGAATGTACGGCACGATATTCGGTACTTCTCCCTGTGGCCCTTGTGCATCCTGAATATCGCGGAGGAAGTTTGTATAGAACGCGGCCATATCGAAATTGAGGATTGCAGTCTCCGCCGAGAGATGCGCATCGCCCATCCATCCCAGCCGCTCGTCGCGCTGATCGCAATCGGTCGGCACGCTCGCCAGATTCGTCTTGATGCTCCACAAGAACATGTGCTGCATGCCGTTCAGCATGGCGTTCGATGAAATGAAGTTGCCGGCTGCGTCCACCGCCGTGTGTACCTCGCGTCCGCGCACTGCATCCAGAGTGGGGACGCCCGGAAAGCCGCTTATTTCGGCGTAGCGAAACCCATGATAGGTGAAGTGTGCCTCGTATTCTTCTCCTGCCGGATCGCCGCGCAGGATATACGTGTCCGTCGACCGCGCGCTGCGAAGATTGTCGACGCTGATCCCGCCATCGGGATTGGCGAGCTCCGCATAGCGGATCCGCACAGTCGTACCGGCCGGTCCTTGAAGCTTGATCTTTACCCATCCGCTGAAGTTCTGCCCAAAATCAAAAACGTATTCGCCGGGCGAGCTTTCCATTACGTTATGCGGCAGCAGCGTGTCGACAATTTTTATCGGCGGCATCATCTCGGATGACAAAATCACGCCGGAGAGGTCGGCAACACTGGCGGGTGTCCCGCGATCCTGGAATTGCGTCGTATCCCAACCTGGTCTTTCTAGCCGTGCGTCATAGGTTTCGCCGTTATAAATGTCGTCCATTATGATGGGACTCTTGAAAGCCTGCCATTTTTCATCGGAAACGAAAAAAAACGGCTTGCCATCCGCGTACTCGCCCTGAAGCTGGCAAAGCAATTGTGGTTCGGCTCTGTAGGCTTTTGAATACCAGGCTCGACCGAGTAATACGGCCAACGCATTTTGGCCCCGCTGCAGGTTGTGTGTGACATCGTATGTCGAATAGAGAGCGCGCTTGCGGTAATCGGTCCACGCGGGATCAAGCACACGATTTCCTATCCGCGCTCCGTCGATGTGCAGCTCATAATAGCCTGCGGCGGCGATAAAGATGCGCGCGCGTTTGACAGGATGGGGCAGATCTATCGAAGTGCGCAACAACGTTCCGCCGCCTATCCACTTGGCCTTCCAGTCTGATGGCTGTAGCAGGCCGGTCGAGAAGGTGGCGGAACTGCTCCACGGGCTTTCGGCCCCTGCTTCATCCCAGTAACGAACGCGCCAGAAGTACGTCGTGTCGGAAGAGAGCGGTTCTCCTCGATACTCTACCTGGCTGGAATCGGTGGAGGAGACCCGGCCGGTATCCCATGTTCCACTCCCCGAAAACTTCTCCGTGCGGCTTACTTGCAACTGATAAGCGGTCTGCTTCTGTGCGCGATCCGTATGATTCAGCACCCACGCGAAACGCGGCGAAGCGACATCCACAGCTTCCGGATTATTGAGATATTCACAACGTAGGTGAGCAGGAGGAAGGGGCTGCGAAAAGGCTGGCGAGACAAGGCAAAAAGGCACGCCTATAGCGAACCAAAGGAAGCGAGAAAACAAAAGATCCTCCCGATAGTCGTTTCAGGAGGATCTTACTACAAGCCTGCTTCAGTAATGCCTACTGGGCGGGTGGGCGTCGCCAGGCGCCGCGGGGTCCGCGCCCGTTAGGCGCATCTTGAATTGTGTAGTCAGAGGGAACCTGAAATAGCGATGCAGCAGGCTCCGAGCGCTGGATGTTAGTCAGTGAATAAACTGACTGGCCTCCCAGCGGACTGTTGCGCTTCGCGTAAACGGGCACCTGCAAATCGGCAGAATACCAGGTTTCGCTTGTCGACACGATTGGTTGTGCGTTCCCGATCGCCCCGGCAGGAATTGTGCGAGTGACGCTCTTGCCTTGAGCAGCAACTCCGTTTATGTTCTGAGTGCCGAGATCTGTCTGAACCGGAGCACTCTCTCTATTGCCATGCGGCCCCGGTCCCGCCGCTCCGTCTCGGACTCGCGCGCTCGCTCCTGTGGGAGGAGTTTTGATCGCGCGTCGCATTGCGATTTTCGTGTTTGGATTTAAGACATAGCTATAGCCTGTCACAGGATCGAAGATAAACGTGATCGTGGTTGGGCCATTTCCGGCAAAAGGGCCCCCGGTGATCGTTTGCTGCTCATAAGTTCGTCCTTGGCTATCTCTTGCCACTTGCGCCGTGGTCGTCCGTTGGATGCTATTGCCCCCGGCCAAACTTTCTGTGAATACGTTTGTCGCGGTTGCGGAGTAAGGCGCTCCCGTGACGACCTTCCCGGGGTGCATTCCGAATCCGAATCCGCCTGGACCGAATTCTCCATGTGGGCCTGCGCCGGGAGGACCAGGCGGTGGTCCCATTTGCGCATATAGGGCGACGCCCGAGAGAAGAATGGCGAATAGCGCTAGTCTTGTATTTTTCATTTCTTCACCTTCCTGCAACTCCCAACAAAATCGATTTCACATTCAATAACTACTCAGCGCTTAGGACGTGAACGCCCCGCGGCTGCCCGTCTACGCCGAACAAGATGTCGGCCAGTACGGAATCGTCCGGCCTCGAAGCCTGGCTCGAGATCGGTTCAAATACGATTCCCGCGTCCGCCAGCGATGAAACCGGAACACGCATCTGAACAATATGTGAAGCGCTCACCGGCAGATCCGGATTCGAGTAGGGAAGTGAGACGAAGCTCTCTCCATCCACTTCAAGATTCAATTGCAGATTGCTGCCGCTTATTTGCGTCGATTTCTTCGGATGCTTCCATTCGGGCAGGAACAGTATCCCGATGGCCAGCGTCGCGGCGATGGCCATGCCCCATCGTAGGCGGCTCACGAAACGGCGCGAAACAGGCACCCGATTCTGGTGTTCTCGCAAATCGAGCCGCTCAGCTAGAATGCGGCGATCCTCGTGCGAGTCGTCGGCCATAAACCCGGTAACCGCCGATTCAACTTTCACCGAGATCAGATGCAGCTCCTGATACCGCTCCCGGCAGCGCTCGCATTGCGCCAGGTGCGATTCTGCAAGCACCGCTTCCGATCCGGAAAGCTCGTCATCCAGCATTCTCACTAACAACTCGTTGCTTAAATGGTCCTTCGTCGAAAAATCCTGTGTGAGAGAATCGGCGTTCGTCATATCAGTTCTTTCAATCGTTCCAGCCCGCGTTTGACGTTTTCACCAACCGTCGATACCGAGAGATTCAGCACATTCGCGATTTCGCGATACTTGAGACCTTGGGCTCTGAGGACCAGGCACTCTTTTTGCGCGGGACTTAACTGACCCATTGCTTCGCGAACTCGCGCCGCCCGCTCGGCGGACAGCAGGTCTTCCTCGGCCGATACTTCTGTCGCCGCAATCTCGCCCCCCAACTTTACATCCGGCAAAGCATCTGTCTTGCTTGTATGAGAGGCAGCCTGAGCATTCCGCGCCAGATTATGCGCGACCCGATACAGCCACCCTCTCAGATTCTCGCGATTCCCGCCTTTAAGCAGATGCTCGTGAAGCCTCAGAAAAGTTTCCTGAACAATATCCCGCCCGGCCTCTTGATCGACCCCTAGGAACGATAAATAGCGCCGGATCGAGACATGTTCCCGGTCGTAATGTTCCAGCGTCAGGCGGCGAAGCGAGGTGTCTTCCAAATACTCCGCCTCCCACCTCCGGCTTGGCAAAGCGAGAATATCGGCCTGCTCCATAGCGGCTATTCCAATTTACTGCGGCACATATCTCCGAACAGGCCAAAACGATGCAAAATCTGGTCCAGCGCGGCAAAACTAGCGAGGGCCACAAGAAGATTTGTGGGGAGTTGCACTTGGGGTTGGGGTAAAACCTTCTTGTGGCCTGCGTCTCGCATGCTAGGTACTTATAGAACAGGTAAGCGGGACGATTTTCCGGCACAGCCGGGGAAATTCCGGCAAAAAAAAGGCCAGGGCTCCTTCCTACTTCTCCGGCCCCAGGAGCTGATTCAATTCCGCCACATCTCGATCAAGCTCTTTTCGCAATACCGCATACCTTTCCGCCGCATCCTGCCCGACTTTCTGGTCGGTATTGATGGTCATGCCGTACAGATACGTGACGTGAGTCTGTAACTCGGGCTTGCTGTAGCGGATCGGCGGCGTGATCAGACGCGCTGCCAGGTCGTTAAGCTTTGCTAGTTTTTCCGCACCCGCATCCGATGCGCCACGCAGGCTCGATTGCGCCGCTCGGACGCGGGCTACCGTTCTGTTTGTATCGCTCACAAGGTCGCGAACACGCATGTTGTGGTCGAATTGCCCCCGCAGGTCGTCTAACGTTACGCCCGATTTGGTAACACGCGGATCTTCGATGATGGTGAACGATTCTGTCGAGGTCCATGAGCCGGCGGTGAGCCGGATCGAGTATTTGCCCGGGACGGCCGTGGGTCCGTTCGGTCCTTCCGGTCTACTCTTGCTTAGCCACGGTCCTGGATAGCGCAGATCCCAGGTGAATCGGTGCAGGCCTGCTGTTTTCTCCAGGCGTGTTGGACCGCTGCGGGAGCGAAAGCCGCCACCCTCCTCTTCTTCGCCAGGCGCCTCGGGATTCCGCTCCGGCCGTTCGCTTGGCGTTCCCGCACTCGAAAATGAACGAACTTCGTCGCCCTTCTCGTCGAGAATGTCCAGCCGGATATCCTCCGCTGGCGCGCCCGCCAGATAATAGTCGATCTCCGCTCCCGGCAATGGATACTGAAGGCCCGAACCACGTCCGAATCCGCCGCGCGCCGGTGTGCGAACGGCCTCCCGCGGCCCGAACAGGAATGCCTGGGATCCGGCTACTTTGCTGTTCAACTGATGAAGCGGCGTAAGGTCGTCCAGAATCCAAAACGAGCGTCCCTGTGTGGAGAGCACGAGATCCTTATGCGCCACTTTGATATCGGTGACCGGAGTTGCCGGCAGGTTCAGTTGAAACGGTTGCCAGTGCTCCCCGTTGTCGAAAGAAATGTGCATGCCAAATTCAGTTCCGGCGTAGAGCAGGCCGGCTCGGTCCGGATCTTCGCGAACAACCCGGGTAGGTTCGTCCCCGGCGATCCCGTTGTGTCCGTCTGTAAGGCAGGTCCATGTCTCGCCGAAATTGTCAGTGCGGTAAATATACGGCGCGAAATCCCCCAGAAGATAGCGGTAAATGGCGACGTACGCGGTGCCCGCGCGATGCGGACTCGGCTCGATGTTCTGCACTCGCCCGCCCGGCGGCAGACCCTTTGGCGTGACATTCGTCCAGCTCTTCCCGTCATCCTGCGTCACATACACGAGCCCGTCGTTCGAACCTGTCCAGATCAGGCCTTTTTGCAGAGGCGATTCGCGCATCGAGTACAGCGTGCTATACACTTCCTCCCCGGTTGCATCGCGCGTAATCGGTTCGCCGCTGGCGCCCTGCGTTCCGGGTGGATGCGCCGTCAGGTCCGGGCTGATGCGCTCCCATGTCACGCCGCCATCCCTCGTCCGGTGTACGTATTGCGACCCGTAGTACACCGTATGCGGCTCGTTCGGAGATACCTCCATGGGCGAAACACGCTGGAAACGGTAGGTCAGATCGCTGCCCGGATTGCCGTATAGCGATTGACCGCCGATCCAGTATTGAGCTTCGTCGTTTGTGTTCATGTCCTGGCGGCTGAATTGCCCTTTGCAGCCGCCGTATACGATCTCGGGATTTTCGGAGTCCGGGATGATGGGGCCGGTCTCACAACCCGGACCAACGCGGAAATCCTGTCCGTTTCCAAGCGCACGGCTGGGCACGATAACCGTGGTGTTGTCCTGCTGCGCTCCATAAACGCGGTATGGATATTGGTTATCGATCGCTACCTGGTAGATTTCAGCGGTCGGCTGATTGGTTTGCGTGCTCCAAGTCCGGCCCCCGTCGAGCGATACATTCGCGCCGCCGTCGTTCGATTGAATCATGTAATCCGAGTTCTTCGGATTGATCCAGATATCGTGATTGTCGCCGTGCGGAACCGGTATCGGATGAAAAGTCTTACCTCCATCGACGCTCTTGAACCAGCCCTCATCGCCTACGTACACAACATCGGGATTGTTTGGATCCACGCCCAGCGTGTCGTAGTAAAACGGGCGCGTAATGATCGAGGCGGAGCCGTTCACGAGCGCCCAGGTAGTGCCCGCGTCTTCCGAGCGATACAGACCGGAGCCCGGTTTCGCCTCAATCAGAGCGTAAATGCGATTCGGCTTCGCTGCGGAGATGGCGACATTGCTGCGCCCGAACAACTCGCTGGGGAGGCCGCCTGAAAGTTTGTTCCAGGTATCTCCGCCATCGGTGCTCTTGTAAATGCCGCCATCGCGCGAGCCGCTGATGATGGTCCAAGGTTTCCGTTCGCCGTGCCAAATACAGGCGAAAATTACATTTGGATTTCCGGGCTGCAGTTCGATGTCGGCGGCACCGAGCTGATCGGAGACGTAGAGAATCTTCTTCCATGTTTTTGCCGCCATCGGTAGTGCGGAAAACGCCGCGGTCTTTATTTGCGGCGAATGGATTCCAAGCGCGGCGACGTACACCGTCTCCGGATTCGCCGGATGAATGCGGACGGTCGAGATCTGTCCCACGTCCCGCAAGCCTGCAAACGTCCAGGTCTTGCCCGCATCCGTCGATTTGTAAATGCCGCGTCCGATCGAGACATTACTGCGGATCTTCGACGATCCCGTCCCCGCATAGACGGTATTTGGATCGGAAAGGGAGACGTCGATAGCGCCCATCGATCCTACGGCGAAGAACCTGTCGGAGACATTCGCCCAGGTATGTCCCGCATCGATCGTTTTCCAAACGCCGCCGCCCGTCGAACCCATGTAGAATGTGAACGGCTGAGAGGGGACCCCTGTGACGGCAGTCACGCGTCCACCGCGCTCCGGTCCGATCATGCGATAGTGCATGCCGGACCACAGGGCGGGATCATACGTCTCAGCTTGGCTGAAGGCGAGATTCGAGAACGCCAGCGCCATTATGGCAGCGCCGGCAACGCGGCGGGTTTGTTCACTGTTGATCATGACGCGAAGCGGACATGATAACGCGAATGCGCGAAGGCTGCGACAAATAGCGGAACCAACGTGCCGGGACGCGGAGTTTAGCGCCGTGAGCGGTGCTTCGCCGGGCATTCGGCCGCGCTTAAGTTGTGCGCGCTGTTGACGAGCGCCAGGTGCGAAAAAGCTTGCGGGAAATTTCCAAGTTGACGGCGCTCGCGCGGGTCATACTCCTCCGAGAGAAGGCCCACGTCGTTGCGAACTTTGAGGAGGCGTTCGAATAGAGCGCGGGCTTCTTCGAGCCGGTGCTGCAGCACGTAATTATCCACCAGCCAGAAGCTGCAAGCGAGAAACACACCCTCGCTCCCCGCGAGTCCATCGACGGCGCTAGCCGGATTGTAGCGGGCCACAAAGCCATCGTTCATCAGTTGTTTTTCGATCGCAGCGACGGTGCTCAGCATACGAGGATCGTCGGCTGGAAGGAAGCCGACCAGTGGCAGTAGCAGCACGCTCGCGTCCAGATCCTTTGAGCCGTAGTATTGAACGAACGAGCCAAGCTGCCTGCTGAAGCCGAGACGGCAGACCTCATCGTGTATTTCCGATCGCAGCTTGCGCCAGCGCTCCAGCGGACCGTCTTCTCCGAAATCCTCAATCGAGCGGACAGCGCGATCCACAGCCATCCACGCCATCGCTTTGGAGTGAACGAAATGTTTTCGGCCGCCGCGCACTTCCCAGATACCGTCGTCCGGCTGTGGCCAAATTTTTTCGAGATGCGTCACAAGTGATTTCTGCAAGCTCCATGCCGCATCCAGGTGCGGCAATCCCTTCTTGCGCGCTTGATAAAACGAGTCCAATACCTCGCCGTATACATCGAGCTGTAGTTGCTCGGAAGCCGCGTTTCCGATTCGCACGGGTTTAGATGCTTCGTAACCCAGCAGCTCCGGCAATTCGAACTCAGTCAGGCGCGACTCTCCCGCCACGCCGTACATGATCTGCATCTGATCCGGATTGCCTGCAATTGAGTTCAGCAGCCAATCCCGCCATGCTTTTGCCTCGTCGGTGAACCCGGCTTCCAGCAAGGCGTACAGCGTGAATGTGGAATCGCGCAGCCAGCAGTATCGATAATCCCAGTTGCGAACTCCGCCGATTTCCTCGGGCAGGGAAGTAGTGGCAGCAGCGACAATGCCGCCGGTTCGATGGTGCGTCAACGCCTTCAGTGTGATGATCGATCGCAATACCGCTTCTGCGTACGGCCCCTTAGGTGTATGCTTGCTCGACCAGCGCTCCCAGGCACGCGTTACATTTTGAATGCTGGAAGCCGCCTCGATCGGCCGCCCGATGGGCCCGAAAGAATCGGAGTAAGTCAGAACGAACGGAACTTCTTCGCCTTCTCCCACTTCGAAATCGGCCCGAGTCGTTTGATCTTCACCACGCAAAGGCGCAGGCGTCGCGAGCACGATGCGGTCAGGGCCGGCCACCGCTTGCAGCCGCTCATCCGGTAAACGGCTGACCCAGGGAACCGCGGTTCCATAGTTGAACCGAAGCACCAGTTCCATCTGCATAGGTACGCGGCCTTGCACTCCGCGAACTAACCGGAGGACGTCCTGATGCTCGCCTCGCCGGTCCATGCAGTCGATCAGGACCACTGTTCCTTCCGGCGTTGAAAATTCGGTTTCGAGAACCATGGTGCCCGGCCGGTAATGGCGCTTGACCGCGGGGTGCTCCGCTTTCGGGGAAATGCTCCAGTGGCCGTTCTCTACAGAGCTTAAAAGAGCGGCAAAGCAGGCCGCGGAATCGAAGCGCGGAAAGCAAAGCCAGTCGATGGAGCCGTTGCAGCCCACCAGAGCCGCGGTCGAATTATTTCCAAGCAGAGCGTAATCTTCAATGAGCAGAGTCATTCTGGCCGTTCGCTGCGCGCCGTCGATCTTCTTATACGGCGGAGAAGTCGATCACAACCTTTATGTCATCGGGTTGCCGCTGAAGCGCTTGCCTCCAATTGGCAAGCGGTTCTTTGCGCGAGATCAGGCGCGAAATCCAGCTTCGGTCTGCCTTCAAAAGAGCCTTCTCGGCGAGTTCGTAATGCGCGCGGTTCGCATTGACAGATCCGAAAATAACTCTGTTCTCGAGCACCATATCGCGGTTCATGGTCCCGATATCGAAGTTGACTTGCTGGCCATGGGAAGATACTCCGGCCAGGCACAAGATGCCGTCATTTCCCAATTGCTCTATCGCTTCGACAATGACAGCCGCGACTCCCGTGCATTCGATAATAATGTCCGGCCGGAAGCCAACATCTTTTACCTGGCTTGTGTGATAAGTGCCCTTGAGTTCCTTCACAAGCTGCGGCTTCAGACCCTCCTTCACGCGATCGAGAACATGCACCTCCAGGCCGCGTTGCGCTCCCATCAATGCGGCGAGCAGCCCGATCGGGCCTGCGCCCGTAATCAGCACCGTCTTAGGCTTCCATTCCGCGCGTTCGCCGATGCGCGTGATGTGGTCCCATGCCTTGGCAAGAATGCTGGCCGGCTCCATCAAGACACCCAGCTCTTTAAGACTCGGATCCAGGCGTACCGCAAAATTCGGTTCAATGCGCCAGAACTCGGAACCGAAGCCGTTGCGCTCTTTGATGCCGCGCTCCGTATACTTACCATTCCGGCACATGTCCCATTGCCCGACTGCGCAGGCGAGGCAGGGCACAGGATCCGGTCTCCGGACAATTCCCACGACGAAATCGCCTTTGCTGAATCCGGTATCCTTCGGCGCATCCTCGACAACTCCCAGCGACTCGTGGCCCAGGATCAGGTGGTCGCTTCCCGGAGGCGGCCATCCATATTCGGCCGAGATAAGCTCGAAATCCGTGCCGCAGATCCCGAGCTCCCGCGCCCGAACTACGATGCTGCCGTCAACCGGTGAGGGCTCGGCGACATCTTGCACCGAAGCGGAATTGGCTTTGCCGGGGACAATCGTAATGGCTTTCATGAAAATTTGGGTCGCTGGAGTTGCGGGATCCTCCGTAAACTGGTTGGATTTCTCCCGTTCGCATTTATCAGTCTACGCTTCCTAGATGGGGGCAAGAAGATTTCGTGACACGCAGTTTCGCTGGCTAACGTGTCACGTGGATTTACCATACAAGTGAATGCCGCCAAACAATGAGACCCGGGGATCGATGTGAAGGCGCTCGTCAAGAGCCGGAGTGAGCGCGGGCTGTGGCTGGACAATGTGCCCGAGCCCGTAATCGGCATCAATGACGTACTCATTCGTGTAAGTCACACCGGTATTTGCGGCACCGACCTTCACATTTACGATTGGGACGATTGGGCGCGTTCGACGATTCCGGTTCCGATGGTGATCGGGCATGAATTTGTTGGCGAGATTGTCGAAGTAGGCTCGAACGTCAACGACTTTCATCCCGATGAGGTCGTTAGCGGCGAAGGTCATGTCGTTTGCGGGCGCTGCCGGAACTGCCTGGCTGGGCGCCGTCACCTTTGTGCCCACACCCAGGGCGTCGGCGTGAACCGGCCCGGAGCATTTGCGGAGTACATCGCACTCCCGATGAGTAACATCTGGCGTCACAGTCCGGGCATTAATCGCGAAGTCGCGGCAATCTTCGATCCCTTCGGCAACGCAGTCCACACCGCCCTTTCATTTCCGGTGCTTGGCGAAGATGTCCTCATAACCGGTGCCGGCCCCATCGGTCTTATGGCGATTCCCGTCGTAAAACATGCCGGTGCCAGATACGTCGCGGTCACGGATCTGAATCCATGCCGCCTCGAACTGGCCCGGAAGATGGGCGCGACCTTGGCGGTGAATCCGAAAACGACCCCATTATCCGAAGTGCAGAAACAACTCGGAATGCAGGAAGGCTTTGACGTCGGGTTAGAGATGTCGGGAAGTCCGGCGGCTTTCCACGAGATGATTGCCAATATGAGCCACGGCGCCAGGATCGCGATGCTTGGCATCCCGGCGAATGAGATGGCGATCGACTGGCGGCAGGTGATCTTCAACATGCTGACCATCAAAGGCATTTACGGCCGCGAAATGTACGAGACATGGTACAAAATGAGCGTCATGCTGGAATCGGGGCTGGATATCACGCCCGTGATTACTCATCGATTTCCGTACGACGATTTCGAGAAGGGATTTGAAGCCATGCGCTCCGGCAAATCGGGCAAGGTGATACTCGATTGGACACTCGTCTCGTGAACCCTTGTTCGAGTGACTCGAAGGTTGGTGCATGAAGACCAGCATCTTCGATCTTTTCAAGATCGGTATAGGTCCTTCGAGTTCCCACACAGTGGGCCCTATGCGAGCGGCACATCTCTTCGCCGCCAGTATGGAAAAGGACGGTACTTTATCCAACGCCGCACGAGTTTGCGCTGAGCTCTATGGATCTCTCGCGCTAACAGGTATCGGCCACGGCACAGATAAAGCCGTTCTGCTCGGCCTCGCGGGCGAAAAACCGGAAGAAGTCGATCCGGCGCGAATCGATCCCCTTCTGCACTCGATTCGCGAATCGAAGACATTGCGGATTTCGGGCATACATCCGGTCAGCTTCGAAGAATCGCGCGATCTTCTATTCCACACGGACCAGGTGCTCCCGGGCCATCCGAACGGCATGCGATTTTCAGCGTTCGATAACAAAGCAAGCCCGATCGCTACGGCCGTTTACTACTCCATCGGTGGGGGATTTGTCATTAAAGAAGGCGAACCTTCGTCCGCCGAGATGCCGCCCTTGCAGGTGCCCCACCCGTTCTCGAACGCGGCCGAACTCATGGAGGAGGCAGAATGCAACCATCTGCCGATTTGGCGGCTCATGTTCGAAAACGAAATCGCTCTCCGAAGCGAGCAAGAGGTGCGGGAACGTATCGACCGCATCTGGTCCGTGATGAATGACTGCATCGAGCGTGGGCTGCGCACCGAGGGCATTTTGCCCGGCGGCTTGAACGTGCGGCGCCGTGCGCCACGCCTCTTCAAAAAGATCCAAACACAATCCGCCAATGATCCGCTACGGGCCATGGACTGGGTGAATGTCTTCGCCATGGCCGTGAATGAAGAAAATGCAGCGGGCGGGCGTGTGGTTACGGCGCCCACCAACGGCGCAGCGGGATTAGTGCCTTCCGTGGGCCGCTACTATCTTCAGTTTGTTCCGGAATCCTCGCACGAGGGGCTGCTTTGCTACCTGTTTACAGCCGGCGCCATCGGCATCTTATATAAAGAAAACGCCTCCATTTCCGGCGCCGAGGTCGGTTGTCAAGGCGAAGTCGGCGTCGCCTGTTCCATGGCCGCGGCCGGTCTTGCTGGCGCGCTCGGAGCTACCAATGCAGAAGTCGAGCACGCAGCCGAAATAGGGATGGAACACCATCTCGGAATGACTTGTGATCCCATAGGCGGCCTGGTGCAGATTCCGTGTATTGAGCGTAATGCGATTGGCGCGGTGAAAGCGATCAATGCCTGCCGGATGGCAATGCAGGAATCAGGTGGACACAAGGTCTCACTCGATCAGGTAATTCGGACCATGTATCAGACCGGCCTCGATATGCAGTCGCGCTACAAGGAAACGGCACTCGCGGGATTGGCCGTCAACGTCAAAGAATGTTGAAATCACGAAAGAGATTCGGATGTACGGAAGCGTTCAACCTTTTTTAGCGGAGAAGATTCACGATATAGAGAAAGCCGGCCTCTTCAAGCGCGAGCGTCTCATCGAGAGCGCTCAAAAAGCGGAAGTGCGCGTCGGCGGCGATTCGGTTCTCAATCTTTGCGCCAACAACTACTTGGGCCTGGCGAACCACCCTGAGGTCGTTGAGGCCGCTCGCAAAGCTCTCGATGAATGGGGCTACGGCCTGGCGAGCGTACGTTTCATTTGCGGCACGCAATCCATTCATAAGCAACTGGAAACGCGGATCAGCGAGTTCCTCGGTACCGCAGAGACCATCCTCTACAGCTCGTGTTTCGATGCCAACGGCGGACTCTTCGAAACGCTTATGGATCAGGACGACGCCATCGTCTCCGACGAATTGAATCACGCCAGTATCATCGACGGTGTCCGGCTCTCCAAGGCGGCGCGCTATCGCTATAAGAACGGCGATCTGGCGGATCTGGAAGCGAAGCTCAAGGAGACCACTGGTGCGCGGAATCGCTTGATTGCGACCGACGGCGTTTTTTCAATGGATGGCTATATAGCAAAATTGCCGGGAATCTGCGATCTCGCGGACAAATACAATGCCATGGTCATGGTGGACGATTCGCACGCGGTAGGATTCATGGGTAGATCCGGACGTGGCACGCATGAATACCATCACGTCATGGGTCGGGTAGACATCCTGACCGGTACGCTAGGCAAGGCGCTCGGAGGAGCTAGCGGCGGCTATACCAGCGGTCGAAAAGAGATTATCGATCTGCTGCGGCAGCGGTCTCGGCCATATCTCTTTTCCAATTCTGTTGCGCCGCCGATTGTGGCCGCTTCCATCAAGGTCTTAGACCTGTTGACCCACACTTCTGATTTACGGGATCGCCTGTTCTCCAACACCAAACTCTTTCGGGCGCGCATGGCTGCGAACGGATTTCAAATTCTGCCCGGCGAGCATCCGATTGTCCCTGTCATGCTGGGGGACGCAGCGCTCGCGACAAAGCTGGCGGATCTGCTGCTCAAGAGGAACATCTACGTTATTGGGTTTTCCTATCCTGTGGTCCCGCAAGGCAAAGCAAGAATTCGAGTGCAAGTCTCGGCCGCACATACGACCGAAGAGTTGGAATATGCGGCGGAGCAATTCGCGGCGGCAAAACGGGAATTGGGGCTCTGAAGTGATTACCGGTTTCAGCAATTCTCTGCGACGCTGTTCAGGGCTGCGGATTCTTTTCGCATTGATCTTTCCTGCCTTGGCGCTTTGGGCCAGTCAACCGTGGACCAGGAGTTCTGCAGGTTGGACCGCTGACGATGTGCGCCGCATTCTCGCCGATTCGCCCTGGGCTCAAGCGGCACCCGCCAGTTTCGCGCACGCGGAAACGCCCGACCCCGTTCCGGTCGCATCGATGCCCGGCGCGGCCCAGGCGGGAATGGCCGGCCCGAACGGCGTCCCGGATGGGAGATGGGACGGCGGCGTAGGAAGAAACGTTCGCGCGGGTACTCCTTCCCTTTCTGTCATTGTGCGGTGGGATAGCGCTAGGCCGGTCAGGCAAGCGCTGCAGATGGCTCATGCTCTGAACGAGCCCGGCATTTCCGCCCAACCGGAATACACGCCGCAGCAATTGCAAAGAGACTACATCGTCACTGTCATCGGGCTGGTGCCGGCAGGAAGATATCGAGGCGCAGGCCGCCTGGAAACGAAATCGCAAAGCGGCGATACGACAGAATCCGATCCGCGCGATCCGGAGGAGATGCTGGAAGGCCTGATGACGACCTCGAAGCTGATTGTGCGGGGCAGGGCCGCCATTGCGGCTGAAGATGTGAAGCTCGACCCCGCTAATGGAGCGCTCCATCTGTTCTTCCCGCGTACTAACCCCATCCGGGTCGACGACAAAGAGATCCTCTTCACCACCCGCTTCGGATCCATGACGATAGACAAAAAATTCCGGCTGAAGGACATGATTTTCAACAAAGAGCTCGACCTTTAGCGAATGGAATCGGCTTCCTCCCGCAGAAATTTTTTGATGGGCGCGAGCATCTGTGCCTCGCCCGTCGCGCTTGCTCAGACAGCCGGTTCAAACCCTCGTGAATCCGACCGCGAATACTGGATTCGCCTGCTCACGCGTATTGCCGGTCCTGTTCTTTCCGCACTTTCTCGAGGCAAGCTGCGAGAGCTGATGCCGGTGGAAGCCCCGCATGGAAACGCGGAGGAACGGCGTCAGTACACGCATCTCGAGGCATTGGGGCGTCTGGTGGCGGGAATGGCGCCTTGGCTCGAAATATCCGCTCACGGGCGCGAGCCCGGACCCGAGCCCGGGCCCGAAGAAGACCTGCGCCGCCGCTATGCCGATCTCGCACGCCGCGCGATCGCCGCTGCTGTAAATCCGTCTTCCCCCGATTACATGAATTTTAGCCGCGGCTCGCAGCCGGTTGTCGATGCAGCCTTCCTTGCATTAGGCGTCCTCCGCGCACCGAATGAGCTGTGGGAAAAACTCGATCGCTCTGCAAAACCTCAGCTAGTCGAAGCCATGCGCGCAACGCGGGCAATCCGGCCCGGATTTAATAATTGGCTCCTATTCAGCGCTACCGTGGAAGCCTTTCTGGCCCGCTTCGGCGAGCAATGGGACCCGATGCGCGTCGACTATGCTGTCCGCCAGCACGAGGAGTGGTACAAAGGCGACGGAATCTACGGCGATGGGCCGCAGCTTCATTGGGACTACTACAACAGCTTCGTCATTCATCCGATGCTGCTCGAAGTAGTCGAAACCATATCTAGGTTTTCGGATGCCTGGAAGTCGCTCCAGCCTGCCATTCTCGCTCGCGCTAAACGCTACGCAGCCATCCAGGAGCGGTTGATCGGTCCGGACGGCGGGTTCCCCGCCATCGGCCGCTCTCTCGCGTATCGATGCGGCGCCTTTCACCTGCTGGCGGATATGGCGCTTCGCGGGCAGCTGCCCGAGACTTTAGAGGCGGCGCAAGTGCGGGCAGCCTTAACAGCAGTTATGCGCCGCACGATGGAAGCGCCGGGAACTTTCACGCGCGATAACTGGCTAACGGTCGGCTTCTGTGGTCATCAACCCGCTATCGCCGAGCGCTACATCTCCACCGGCAGCCTGTATCTGTGCTCAACCGCTTTTCTCCCGCTCGGTCTTCCGGAAGCTGATCCTTTCTGGAGCCTTCCCCCTAAGCCATGGACCTCGCAGCGAATCTGGAGCGGCGATAACGTTCCAGCCGATCACGCCCTTTGAACTTGGAAACGCGAAGACGAAAACTGCCTCGATAGAATAGAGGGAAATCTCGCTTCGAAGGGGAATTTCCATGTGGAATCGAACGCGTCCCGTTGCTCTTATTGTCGCCGCGATTTCGGCGCTTGTTACGCCGCTGCCGGCGCAGACTAGCTTCGGACGGATTTCCGGCATAGTCACAGATCCAGGCGGCGCGGTTATTCCCGGCGCTACGGTCACCATCCGCAACCTCGACACTCAGGCAACTCGCACCGTGACCACCCAGGGTAGCGGCTTTTACACTGCCACGGATCTGCCGATCGGCAATTATTCCGTCGAGGTCAATCAACAGGGTTTTCGGCCCCAGCAGCGCACCGGCCTTCAGATCGTTGCCGATGCCCGGCTCACAGTCGATTTCAAACTGGAGCTCGGAAACGTTTCGCAGTCCGTGGAGGTGACAGCCGTCGCCGGCGAAACCATCAACACGACCTCCGGCGAACTGGCTCGCGTAATCGAGACCAAACAGGTGAACAATCTCGCGCTGAATGGCAGGAATTACACCCAGTTGATGTCGCTGGTTCCCGGCGCCGTGGTGACAAATCCGGATCAATTCAGCGTCACCACGAGCCTGGCCGCCAGCAACCAGACCATCAACGGAAACAGGTCTGATACCAACAATCTCACCGTGGATGGAGCTTTCAACCTGGTTGCAGGCAGCAACGGCAGCCTGATGAACAACGTAAGTTCCGAATTCATCCAGGAGGTCAAAATCCAGACTTCGAACTTCTCGGCCGAATACGGCCGCATGTCCGGTCCGGCGTTCAATATCGTTACCCGGAACGGCACGAACGATTTTCACGGCTCCGCCTTCGAATACTTCCGCAACGATCTGCTTGACGCTCGAAACTTCTTCGCCGCTTCCAAGACCGAACTTCGGTTTAATGACTTCGGCTACGCTCTCGGCGGCCCAATTCAGAAGAACAAGCTGTTTTTCTTTGTCGGCGAAGAATGGAAGCGGCTTCGCCAGCAGGCGACGCCAACGCGCCAGACCGTACCCACGACGGCTCTCTTGAGCGGCAATTTCGCCGGCCAGCCGCAGCTCTTTTACCCGGGTACAAAAAACCCCATTCCGGGCAACGATATCTCGTCTCTGATCACGCCCGACGGCAAGGCGATCGCAAACGTGTACCGCTTAATGGAACAGCAGGCGCAGTCGTTCACCGACGCTCCGGTTGCCAACAATATCACGCTCGCACCCTCGAATCCGCTCAATTTCCGCGAAGATATTGTGCGGCTCGATTACAGCATCAACGACAAGAACTCGATCTACGGCCGCTGGATTCAGGATTACAACCAGCTCATCGATCCATTCGGAACCTTCTCGAGCTCAAACCTCCCTACCACGCCTACCGTCAGAATGCGTCCCGGAGAGAGCTTCCTCATCGCCGAAACCTGGCTGCCAACGCCGCACATCGTGAATGAAGCGCGCGCGAACACGAGCTGGGCGTCTCAGCACATACCGCCTTACGGCGACACCTGGCAGCGCAGCACCTACGGATTTCAATTTCCGCAGCTTTATGCGGGCGGCCAGTACGACAACGGCATTCCGATGGTTTCCATCACCAGCTATGCCAATTTCCAGGGCCCGAATTTTGCCCTGATGTCTCCGTCGACGGATATCCAGTTCTCGGACACGCTTTCCGTCACCCTTGGGACGCACTTGATCAAAGCAGGTGCAGTGGTCATCCGAGATCGTGTTGACCAGAACGGACGTCCCCCATACACCGGTAATGTGACATTTACTACGAGCGGTAATCCAAATACCACCGGAAATGCTTTTGCTGATGCGTTGCTTGGAAATTTCAAGAGCTATACGGAAGCCAGCGCGGACCCCGTAGGCTTCTTCCGCTTCACACAGCCGGAGTTTTTCGTTCAGGACAGTTGGAAAGTCACTTCGAAGCTGAGCCTCGAGATTGGCTTGCGCTATCAGTTCATGGAACCCATGTACACGATGGCGAATAACATGGCGAATTTCGTTCCGGCGCTCTACAATCCTGCCCAGGCCGTGACCCTTAAGAATGGGCTTATTGTTCCTGGTTCCGGTAATCCGTACAACGGCCTGATTCGCGAGGGCAATGGCGTGCCGGCGAATCAGCAGGGACGCGTTCCCGGTTCCACAGGGCCGCTGTTTCAACAAATTCCTGCAGGCGCGCCGCGCGGCTTATACGATTCCGCAAGCCTCTTCGGTCCCCGGTTTGGGTTCGCCTATTCATGGGATCAAAAAACGGTGATTCGCGGCGGCTTCGGAATCTTCTACGATCGTCCGGAGGGCAACCTGACGTTTTCACAGTTGAATCTTCCGCCGTTTCTCCTCATATCCGAATACGACAACGGAAACCTTTCGAATCCGGCCGGAGGCGCACCGGGAGCCGCGCCGCTTGGCAGCATCAGCGCCATCACTCCGAATCTTAAGTACACGTCTACCGATCAATACAGCCTCAGCGTACAGCGCCAGCTTCCGCAAGGAATCCTGCTCGAGACTTCTTACGTCGGAAATCTCGGCCGTCATCTGCTGCGCGAGCCAAATATCAACTTCCCGGACCTTAGCCTGATTGCCGCGAATCCGACCACATCCACTAACCAATTTGTGCCGTATCTCGGCTACAGCACCATTCAGCAATACGAAAGCGACTCTACCTCGAACTACAACGCGCTGCAGATTTACGCCTCGAAGCGCGCTGGCAGCGTGATTGCGACGGCCGGCTACACCTGGTCCAAATCACTCGGCGATTCAAGCGGCGAAGGCGATAACATCGAGGATTGGCAGAACCGGCACTTCAACTACGGTCCAACAACCTTCGATCGCCGCCACGCATTCACCGGCACCTTTGTTTGGCAGTTGCCGGTGTTGCGCAATCAGAACGGCTTCGTCCGCGGCGCCGCGGGTGGATGGCAGTTGAGCGGCGTGATCCGCCTCCAAACCGGGCAGTATTACACCGTCACTGGAAATGTTTCCCCTGGAACTCGCCGGGCCGATTACGTCGGCGGCCCTATTACCGTCAGCAATCCCGGCCCGTCGCTCTGGTTCAATACAGTAGCCTTCACAACAGCACCCTTGGGTCGCTATGGTAATTCTGGCACCGGAATCATCGAAGGGCCCGGTCTCAAAAGCTATGACCTCTCGCTCGCCAAGCACTTCGCTCTGACCGAACGCGCCGATTTGCGATTCCAAGGCGACTTCTTCAATGCACCCAATACCGTCAATTTCCAGGGTCCCAACGTCGTCACGACGAACGCAAACTTCGGCACATTATCAGCCGCTTATCCGTCGCGTAATGTCCAGCTTAGTCTGAAACTCTCGTTTTAATATGGAGCGACCTTGTCAAGGGGGATCACGGAAACCCCGCATAGGCGCGATCCAGGAATGCTCGTAAGAGCATTGCTGGGAGCGTGTAAGAGAGAAGCAACACGGATGGCAGTGAGGAGCGAATGCGACGGTTGATCACTCTAATATCCGCGGGTCGGAACCGCATAATCGTGATTCGTCGGGAGCTGCCTCGGACTGAGGACGCGAGTTGGGCCGGCAGGCCGTATCGCACAAAACATCGGAGGATTCTCCTTGCCGTGAGTTCCTCCACTGCCATCGGTGCTGCTTCTAAAACGTACAAGACTTCTTCTTTCTCAGGCAGCTTGCCGCTGCGGTTGCAATTCGGTTTTGACGGCGATGGCCCAGGCGAAACCCAGCAGTTCGCGAGCGATGGCAGTGACAATCTGGGGTTTATTTTTGCCGCCAGCCGCGAGTTTCTTATAACGCGTACACAAACGCCATTGCGCTTTCCAGGCAATGTCTTTGATTTCCTGGTCAAGGCCTTTTTGGCGCTTGAGCAGAAATCCGCCGACCCAGGGTTTGTGTTGGTAGGCCCAGGCCGCTTCCACCATCACTCGTCGCAGATGGGCATTGCCGGTTTTGGTAATCCCGCCTCGTTGGATACGGTTCCCGCTGGAGTACTCGCTCGAGACCAGCCCGCTGTAACTCATCAACTGACGGGGATTCTGGAATCGACTAAGCGAACCAGTTTCGGCCACGATCGTCACCGCTGTCATCTGAGCAACGCCGCGCAAAGCTTGCAGCGCGGCAATCACCGCACGAATCTGTTCCGGAGCCTTGGCAATGGCTTCGTCCATGACCTTCTCCAGCCGCAGGATGCGCTCGCCAGCGTGATGTACTTCGTGAATGTAATCGGCCAGCGTGGCTTCCAGCGCTGGTTGTTCAAAATGCACGTGGTCGTGCAGCCAAGTCATGTATTTCGCGGTCCACTTCTCTTTGATGTCAGCGGGTGGTTGCGCTCCGTGTCGCAGCAGAAACTTGCCCAGCCTTTGACGGGCGCGGTGCTGATCTTGCCTGGCATCTTCGCGCGCCCGCACCAGATCGCGCAGCGCTTCATGGGCCGCATCTGGAACCCAGACCGCCGTCAGATCGCCGTTCCGGTAACACCGCGCCAGTTTCTCGGCATCGCGCCGGTCCGTCTTCACTCGATCGCCCGCTTTGGCCGGCACCAGCGACGGCGCGATCACTTCGCAGTTCACGCCCAGTTGCGTCAACTGCCAATACAAAACGTATCCGGTCGGACCCGCCTCGTAGCAGGCTGTCAACTGCTTCACCGGACCCAGCTTTGCCACCGCTTTGCGGATCGATTCCAGGCGGTTGGGGATGACGCCGACAGAACGCACTTCTCCGTTCGGCTCCGCTACCGCTATCGCAATCGTGCCCGCGTGGACATCCAAACCAATAAACCGTATCTTAGACATGCGACCAATTCCTTTCGTATGCGGCTCTGCGCCGCTGGTTTCAACTCTTCGCAGCGTAACCCGCGCCTCTGCGAAGGATTGGTCGCTCCATCTTGACTGACGAGCGCGCCGGGAGATCCGTCGAGCGCCCGCTGTGTTCCTTGGGTCATCCTCCCCGTCCGGCGCATCAAATCTGTAATCTAGTACGACAGAGGCGATATGGCCCTACTGCTCTGGTATCTGAAAAAGCATTGGAAGCTGGTCTTTGCGGCGCTCTTGCTGGCGGCGACAAACCAGATCTTTTCCTTGCTTGATCCATATATCTTTCGCTACATCATCGACGGATACGCCACCAAATTTCACCAATACACGATCGCGCAGTTCATCCGCGGCGTAAGCCTCCTATTAGGCGCCGCGGTCGGCGTCGCATTTATCTCCCGCGTAGCCAAGAATTTTCAGGACTATTACGTCAACGTCGTAACGCAACGCACCGGCGCGCAATTGTACGCCGATGGAGTAGAGCGGTCGCTGTCCTTGCCCTATGCCATCTTCGAGGACCAGCGAAGCGGCGAAACACTCGGCAAGCTGCAGAAGGTCCGAACGGATGTTGAACGGTTTATCACCGCCTTCGTCAACATCCTGTTCACAGCGACCGTGGGCGTGGTTTTTGTCACCGTTTACGCGCTGCGTGTGGATTGGATCATCGCGCCCGCTTTCCTGCTCACTGTTCCGCTGCTCGGTGGCATCAGTTCTGTGCTGAGCCGAAAAGTCAAGGCGATTCAGAAAACGATCGTTCGCGAAACGGCCGCTCTAGCCGGGGCAACCACTGAATCTCTACGTAACATCGAGCTCGTCAAGACCCTTGGACTCGCCCAGCAGGAAGTAAATCGTCTGAACACGACCACCGACAAAATTCTAAAGCTCGAGCTCAAGAAAGTACGCTATCTGCGCAGTCTCAGCTTCTTGCAGGGCACGGCCGTGAATCTGCTGCGAACCAGCATCTTGTTTCTGATGCTGTATCTGATTTTTACGCAGCGCATTACCGTGGGCCAGTTCTTCTCGCTGTTTATCTATTCCTTCTTCGTCTTCGGACCTCTGCAGGAGCTGGGGAACATTATCAACATCTATCGTGAAACGGAAGCCTCTCTGAATCAGTTCCAGGAAATCTTGGCGATTCCCCAGGAGCCCAAGCCCGAACACCCGGTGCCGCTGCAAAATCTGCAATCGCTCGATTTCGATAACGTTACCTTCCAACACCGGACTTCAAACCGGCCGGCGCTCTTAGACGTCACATTCAGCCTTGCGCGGGGTGAAACAGTCGCCTTTGTCGGGCCTTCCGGCGCAGGAAAGACAACATTGGTGAAATTGCTGGTGGGACTGTACCGCCCGCAAGCGGGTTCCATTCGCTACAACGGGATTGATGCCGAGGAAATCGAGCCGGACGAGCTGCGAGCGCAAATCGGCTTCGTGACGCAGGACACGCAATTGTTTTCCGGCACCATTCGCGAAAATCTGCTGTTTGTGCAGCCGGACGCGACCGATGCGGAGTGTCTGGAAGTTCTGCATCGCTCCGCGGCGGACTCGTTGTTGGCGCGCGCCGACAAAGGCCTCGATACCTTGATCGGCGAAGGCGGCGTGAAAGTGTCGGGAGGCGAGAAACAGCGGCTGTCCATTGCCCGGGCCCTTCTGCGAAGGCCGCGGCTTCTAGTCTTCGATGAAGCGACCTCATCGCTGGATTCCATAACGGAAGAGGAAATTACGCGCACCATTCGCGATGTGGGACAGCGTTCGGATGTTCTGACGATTCTGATCGCTCACCGGCTTTCAACCGTTATGCACGCGGATCGAATTTATGTGCTCGAAAGGGGGCGCATCGTCGAGCAGGGAACTCACGCCGAGCTCGTGGCGGACACAGGGCTATACTACGCACTCTGGCGCCAGCAGATTGGAGAAGGCTCACTCGATCCCTCGCCCGCCGTCCTGGCCTGAGTAGAAAGTACAGTGCCGCTCTCGCTAACCGAAGTTCGTTCCGTAATAGCCTCGTGGGCAGCCTTTAGCCGTGGGGCAGCCTTCAGCCGTGGGGCAGGCTTCAGCCTGCGCGGGACTTCAGTCCCGCCCCCAACCCCCGATCACAAAATCCTCAAAAAAATCATTTCTCTCCCTCTCAAACACTTCCGGACAAAAAATTCCTGTTCTCGCCTCGCCGCGCCTCACACTCGAACGCGAGAAGCAAAATGTCCGACATCAATCAAAACAATCGCCCGGGCCATTCTACCGGTCCGCGCAGCAGCAGCGGTCGGGAAACCTCCAGCCGCAACGCTGCCTCGCACGGCCTCAGTTGCGAAAAATTCTTTCTTCTCCCCGATGAAAAACAGGAAGACTTCGATGCGCTCGCCGAAACCCTGGCCGAAGAATATAAGGATGTTGCTTCGCCCGGTTTGGCGCCCCTGTTGAAGAATCTGGTCGAAGCCCTGTGGCTTCAGAACCGCGCTTATCGAAAAATCTGCCAAACCGAAAGCGCGATTTTCTTCTTAGAACAGAATCGCGAGTTCGAAGAGCTCGACAAAACCTTCAAGCGTCTTTTACTCATGCAGCGCTATAAAACCAGCTACGAGAACTCCTATCAGCGCGCCTTCCGCGCCATCGAGTCCTTTCGCAAGAGCCGCATTGCGGAATTCGTCGCCCGCGTTCGCATCGAGAAAACGATCCACTCCGTCGCCGCTGAGAGAGTCAGATCCATGCTGCCTTTGACCCAATCGGGCGGCTATAGCAAGGAAGAACTCCAAAAAGACGTGGCAACGCTGTACGGCTCATTCTTTCCCGACGTTCCTTACTGGTCCCCACGAAAACCGGAACTCTCGATTCCGTGATAGAACCGCATGAGCGAAGCCGAAGGCCCGAAAGTGTTAGGCGCGACGGCTGATGTAATACGGCTGGCCGGCGAGATCTGGCGGCAAGCCCGGATGCAGCCAGGCGCGATCGGGCGCGGATTTCAATTCGAAATAGTATTGAAGCGGATACGGCGAGTCGGTGTATGCGCTCGGGATCGCGGCGACGTACGCCGACTCCTTGCGATCCATGAGTGCAGATTGCCAGCGCTCGGCTTGGTTGACGTGCCGGTAGTAAAGACGCACGGATGCGACTGCAGGACCAAGAAGCCTTAGCTCCAGCGGCTGTCCGTGGCGAAAGCGATCCGGTGCACGATGGCTCATAGCGGCGGAAGGACGCCGCGGCCGGCCAACGGCTTCGGCGATCGCAGCCTTCACTTTTGGATCTTCGCTCGGCGTCGCGGAGGGCAGCCGGTTCTCTAGGAGGACGATATCGATATCGATGGCGGGGAGCCGGTCAAGCCAGTGACCACGAAGCCAGGGAAGTTCGCCGGCGGTGATGTCGTGAACGTAGACCCCTTTGGCCGTTTCGGCCAAGCTGGCCCAGGCCGCTCGCGCGGTGCGATAGAACGCGATCGCCTTTTCGAGCGCGGTGCGATCGCCTGTGCGCGCGTGAATTCCATAGAGGACGCCGGCGCGGAATTTCGCGGCGAAAAATCGACCCAGACCCGATTGAATGGCAACATCGACGTCCACGCGCCGGATGAGCTTTCCCGGTTGCGCCGCCTCAACCAGATCTTCCAGCCATTGCGCGACCTCGATGGGCGAATATTTGCCGCTCCTGTCTCCTTTAAGCAACTCATCTACGAAATCGTTGATGCGGGAGAAGAGCTGCGGGTCGAGCGGGCTGGTGTTACCGAAAGTTTTGGGTGACGGAGTGTCGGTATATTCCCTTTTCGAGGGTTCCACCAGAGATTGATTGGTGTAAATCTCAGGCCAGTAGTTGTTGTTCGCGGCCGAAGGCAGATGTGCGGTGGTGACGATCGGCAAAATTCGGCTGACGGCGGCGAGCGCGGGAGCGACATCCACGTTCTCGTCAGGGTTGTAAAGCTTCCGGCCCCAGACGCAGTAGGTATCCAGGTACTTCTGCCAATCCCAGCGCGGGCGCAGTGAAGCGTCGGCGTAAGCGCAACGTCCAGCCGTCCCGGGGACCGCCTGACCCGATCCGCGCCGTCCTTTAAAGGAGAGCGGTTCCATGATTTCGACTCCGGCCGATCCGCAGAATTGGAAGGCTCGCGCGTACGCCCCGGCGAAAACCGGATCGGCCCACAACAGCAGACGCTGCGTGCCGGGCCAGATGCGCCAGAGGATCTCGAAACCGCGGTCTTCGCGCATCAAGTCTGCGTAGCCATAGCGCGTGAAACTACGGGAGCCGGCACTCAGGGCCATGGGGCCGCTGTCGCGGTGATCGGTTTTAGGTACCTCCTGGCCGCGGATGTCGGCCTGATGGTAGGGCATCCCCATGTGCTCGGCCCAGAATTTCGGCGATACCTTGACAGGCATGCCCGTGCCTAGCGCGAGTTCGATCATGTGATCGTCGATGCCCTTTGCGTGCAGGTCGATTTCGACTTTGCGGCCGCAACGCCTCACGCCATCGAACACGGCACCCCAGAATTTGTAGCTGCCTTCGGCTACCCCGCTTTCGCCGTGTACGCGCAAGGTGACGCCGGTAATCGCTGGACAAGCGCGCAGAAGGCCTGTGAGCGCATCGCGGCAGTACGGGCCGTGATTATCGGCATGCAGTCCCTGGATGGTGTAGTTCGCATTCGGACTGCTCTCCCATTGGTAGCCATGCATCCAGAGCCCCAACTGGAATTGGAGGCCATGGCTGGCAGTCTGCTCGCTGATGAAGCGCAGCATTTCGAGATTGCGGTCGCGCTCGGCGTCCGGCAGGTTGACCGCGCGGACGTTGTAGCCTGGCACGGAAAGAAAGAACGGATAGGCAAACAGAAAGTAGGCGTCAGTGACCGCGCGCAGGAAATCGTAACCGATACCGAAGCTGAGATTGAAGCGGCTGAAGCGATTTTCCGCGAGCATGGCGAGGTAAGGCCGCCACATGTCGCGGTCGTAGAACCAGGGTTTGTCCTCAACTTCGCTGGTGAAGAGGCGCTGGATGCTGCGGACGGCGTTGGCGGGCTGCTTCGCGATGGATTGCGGCAGGGCGGGTGCGCCGGCCAGTGCGGCGGCTGTCAAGAGAAACTTGCGTCGTTTCATTACTTAACTACTTTCGTCGCATGAGGTTCTGGCCAGCGTCAAATGAGAAGTCATTCGGGAATAGCGTGCCAAAACATTTGGTATTGATGTTGTTTTAATGCGCGCTTATTATGGGGCATGACTCGACGGAAGCAAGGCCAAAGGACGCTGTGGGAGGGCGTAGTAGACGAGGATGTGCGTGCGCTGTGGGAGCCGTGGATGGTGGAAGCCGACAAGCTTCTGCAAGATGAAGAACTGATCGAGCTCGTGTACGAAGCGCAGGGCGAACGTCACCAGCAGAGTGCTACGCGGGGCCGCTCGCAAACACCCGCCGAGATGGTATTGCGGCTGTTGCTGTTGAAGCATGTACGGAACTGGAGCTTCGACACGCTGGAACGTGAAGTGAAGATGAACCTGGCGTATCGTGATTTCACACGCATTGGGCTCGGCAAAGTGCCGGACGCCAAAACGCTGGCTCGCATCGCGCAAGTCTTGGGCGGGGAGGTAATTGCGAAATTGCATGAGCGGCTGGTAGCGATAGCCCAAGAGAAGGGCGCGGTGCGAGGCCGCAAGATGCGCGTGGACACCACGGTGGTAGAAACCAATATCCATTACCCGACCGATTCGAGTTTGTTGGGCGATGGAGCACGCGTGCTGACGCGAAGCATGAAGAGGATCGAGAAGCAGGCCGGGAAGTTGAAGCGGAAGGTGCGAATCGAACCCGCAGCGTGAACAAGCGAGTCCGGGCAATTGCCATGGCCAGCCGGCAAAAAGCAGCGGGCCGTGAGGAGCGCCGCCAGAAACAGTATCGCGAGTTACTGCGCTATTCGCGCCAGATCCTGAATGACACGCAGCGGGTGATGCAAGAGGTGGAAGAGATGTCGGCTAAGCGCAAGAAGGGCCTGCGCCATCTTGCCGAGAGCTTATCGACGATGGCCGATCGAGTACGACAAGTGGTGAAGCAGACTAGGACGCGGGTGTTCGAAGGTATCACACAGATGCCGGGCAAGGTGGTGAGTTTGTTTGAGCCGCACACGGAAATCATTCGTAAGGGTAAGGCCAGCAAGCCAACTGAATTCGGCAAACTGGTGCAGGTACAGGAAGCCGAGAATCAGATCATCACGCATTATGAAGTTTTCGACGAGCGACCCAGCGATCGAGAACTGCTGCTGTCCTTAACGACGCGGCCGTCGCGCATAGCGACAGTGCGGTCGGCGAAAGCGGCCGCTTCGGGGTTGTGAGTGATCATGAGAATGGTCTGGCCGCTCCGGGTGTTCAGATCGCGCAGAATCGCTAAGACGGCGTTCGAGTTGGCCGTATCGAGATTGCCGGTCGGCTCGTCGGCGAGCAGGAGCGCTGGCTGATTGACCAGCGCCCGCGCAATGGCGACACGCTGCTGTTCACCGCCGGAAAGGGCGCGCGGCCGGTGATCGAGACGGTCCTCGATCCCCAGGAGCTTCAAAATTTCACCGAAATTCGACGGCCGCGTGGTAACGCCCGCCAGCGATTGCGCGATGGCGATGTTGTCGCGGGCGGTGAGCGTCGGCAGCAGATTGTACTTCTGGAAGACGAAGCCAACTTTTTTCTGGCGCATCTCGGTGCGCTCGTTTTCGGTCAGTTCGCGGAGATTGACGCTGTCGATGAGCACCTCGCCGGAGGTGGGGGGCGCGAGGCCGCCGAGAATGTGAAAGAGCGTCGATTTGCCGGAACCGGAGGGACCGATGATGGAGAGAAACTCGCCGCGGCGCACATCGAGATCGACTCCGCGCAGAGCCGGAACTTCGACATCGCCGACGTGATAGATTTTGCGCAGATCGCGCACTCGGATGATGGCGGCGCTGGGGGAGCCGTCCCTGACAACAGCGCTACTCATAAGCGAGCGCCTCGATGGCATCCTGCCGGGCGGCTTTTAATCCGGGATAGATAGCGCCGAGCAAAGCGCCACCCAGCGCAATGGCGAGCGCGATGGGCCACCAGTCGGGCACATTGGCGACTTGCAACGACGCAGGCACGAGAGCCATGATGGCGGCTTTGGCGGCGAACGAGAGTCCAATTCCGATCACGCAGCCGGCGATGGCGAGGAGAACGGCTTCGCGTACGAGAATATCGAGAATCTTGAGCGGTTTTGCGCCGAGGGCTTTCAGGATGCCGATCTCGCGCGTGCGTTCCACAACCGCTGTGTACATGGAAAGGAAGACGACGAGGAATCCGACGATGATGGCGAGCGCCGTGATGACGGCAATGAAGGCTTTCAACTGCGGGAGGTTATTAATGCTGAACTGCGAAACGAAATCCCGCATCGAGATAGCGGTCAGATTGCCCTTGAGGAGCTGATTCAGGGCTTTGACCTCTTGATCCGTATGGGCCGGGTCGTCGACTTTCACCAGGATCTCGGAAACGCGGCCGGGATCGGTGAGTTCCTGCAGCCTCTTCAGAGGCACGACCAAGCGGCCGAGCGTTCCGCTTTGCATAATCCCGGTAACGCGCCAGGGATGATTAAGCACCTTGAATGTCTGGCCCACGCGGATTTTGTTTTGCTGGGCATATTGCGTATCGACGATCAGATCGTCAGGATCTTCGGGCGGTCCGCCCGCGACAAAGCGAAAGCCGCCGCTCATTTTTTGGAATTGCTGAAGGTCGACGCCGTTGAGCGTCGTGATCAGTTCGCCATGGATGGGGATCATCAACACACCGACGGCCATCGTTACACGAGGCTGTTTGGCGACGAAATCGACGAACTTTTCATTCACCTGGCCGGTGGATAGAGAGAAGGTCCCGCCCGGTTTGAGGAAGATATCGGCCCCGGTGCCGCTGGCGCGCTTGGCGGAATCCTCCAGCATGCCATGACTCATGCCGATGAGGGTGAGAAGCAGCATCACCTGAACGCCGACCACCAGGGCGCATAAAAGCGTGCGCATCCAGCGGTGCCTCAGATTTTCAATAACAAGTTTGTTGATCATTTGGTCCAAAGATTTCCGCTTGCTGACGCGGGAGGGTCCGTTACGATTCTCATGGCTGTGTGGCGAGAAAATCGCGAGCGACTTTCTCGACAGACTGATGCTCCACATCCACGCGCCTGTTCAGAGCGCGCATGGTCTCCTCGCTGATGCGATTGGAAAGCATGCTCAAGGCCATGGAAACGCCAGGCCGCTGAGCGAGCACATTTTTTCGAACGACATAACAGGCGCTATAGGGCGGAAAGGCTTTCCGATCGTCGTTGAGCACCATGAATTCGGGCTGGGTGAGCTGCGCATCCGTCGAGTTGGCCGCGGCCATATCCACACTGCGCTGAGCGAGAGCGCGATAAAGCAATCCGAGATCCATGCTCCTGGGCGTGCCCCGCCAGCGGAGCGCGTAGACGCGATCCAGCTTTTGCAGCCCATCCGGGCGCGTGAGAAATTCGTAGCCCACTCCCAGGCGCCAGGCCCGGGAGCCGGCAGCGGAGAGCTGAGGCGCGGGCAGTCTTTTTGCGTCGGCGGCGCGCACCACCATGGCAAAGGTGTCGTTAAACCCCAGCGGGGGCAGCCAGACGAGTTTGAAGCGTTCGAGATAGGCATCCTTCACGACCATGTAGGCGCGGGCGGCGTCTTCCGGGATGGATTCCTTGAGCACCACGCTGCTGGCTGTGCCGGTGTATTCGGGATAGATATCGACGTCGCCTTTGAGGATGGCTTCATGCGTCAGCAGCGTGCCTCCGAGGTTGAGCTTACGCTCGACGGGGACGTGCAGTTTGCGCTCAAGCTGTTGTGCCGCGATTTCGCCGAGCACGAGCTGCTCGGTGAAGTTTTTGGAAGCGACGACGATGGTTCCATTACGGGAGCAAGAGCACAAGGCGGCGAGCAGAACCAGGATGGCAGAGCGGCGTTTCATCTTCGGCTTATGCGGCGTTCAAGCACGCTCATAGCGGCATCGGCGAGCAGGGCCAGAGCGGCCGCGGGTATGGCGCCGGCGAGAATTTGCATGGTATCGACAGAAGCCACGCCGCGGAAGATGAGGACACCGAGGCCGCCGCCGCCGATGACGGCCGCAATTACGGCAGTTCCGATATTCGTCACGAGCGCGATGCGAATTCCGGCGATGATGGTGGGGGCGGCGAGAGGCAATTCGACGAGACGCAGAAGCTGCGCATCGGTCATGCCCATGGCGATGGCGGATTCACGCACGGGCGCTTCCACGCTGACGATTCCGACGATGGTGTTGCGCAGTATGGGCAATAACGAATATAGGACAAGCGAAATGATCGCTGTGTGCTCTCCAATTCCTCCTATTAGAGGTATGGGAAGCAGAAAACCGAACAGGGCCAGGCTGGGGATAGTTTGCAAGACGCTCGCCACGGTGACGGAAATGCGCCGAAGGGCGGCGTGGCGCGTGCCGGCGATACCGACGCCGACGCCGATCAGAATAGCCGCGGCGGAGGAAACCCCCACAAGAAAAATGTGCTCACCCGTGAGCTGTGCCACATCGCGAAGAAGGCTTTTCAGAACGAAGGGATCCACGCAGCAGCTCGTTTACTTTTGGCCGCTTCCTGACGCGCGCGGCTGGGTCAGCGTACCGGCGGGGAGAGTCCGCAGAAAGGCCTGCGCCAGGGGAGTGTCGACCTGGTCGAACTTGTCAGGCGTGGTCATCACTTCCAGCTTCCCGCCATCGAGCACTGCAATGCGTGTGGCGATGGCGAGGGCCTCCAGGATGTCGTGGGTTACAAATACGGAGGCGACATGGTAACGGCCGCGAAGCTGGAGAAACTGCTGCTGCATGTCATGGCGGGTTACTGGATCGAGCGCGCCGAAAGGCTCATCGAAGAGGAGTAACCCGGGCTCGGCCGCGAGGGCGCGCGCCACGGCCACGCGCTGGCGCTGGCCGCCCGAAAGCTCGTTCGGCCTCCTGGTTTCGACTTCTTCGGGACGCAAACCGACTTGAGCCAGCAATTCGCGAGCGCGCTCGCGGCGCTTCTTATCGGGCCAACCGAGCAAGCGCGGTATAAGTTCTACGTTCTGCGAGACGGTCCAATGCGGGAGCAGCCCGAATTCCTGAATCACGTAGCCGATGCGGCGTCTGAGGGGGATGGGGTCGAGGGCCGCTACCTGCTGATCGTCAAGATAGATGGCCCCGGCGGAAGGATCGAGCATGCGGTTAATCAGGCGGAGCGCCGTGGTTTTTCCAGAGCCGCTGCGGCCGAGCAGGACAAGAGTCTCCCCGCGCTCGACATCAAAGCTTACTCTGTCGAGAACTGTCCGATCGTCAACTCGATAGCTAACTTCCTGGAAGGAAAGGTAGGCCAGGGTCTAATGACCTCGAAATTCCATTATGGGCATGTGATAATCAGTTCGTCTCGCAGAGCTTTCGGGTCCATCGATGGGAGGTCGCGCTCTCGGTAGAGGGGGCCTGGTAACAATACCAGCGAGGGTTCTGCTATTTTTAAGAGTTTCGGACACTATCATTGAGGACTCCGCCAGTACTCCCGCATGTCGTATCAGATTCAACCGCTAAGAGAGTTTTTAGTTCGCCCCGCCCTTCCGCAATCGCTGAACCGGCTATCTGAGCTTGGATACAACCTGCTTTGGAGCTGGGATCACACGATTCGATCCCTATTCCGGCGTCTGGATCCGACGCTGTGGAAGGAATCGAATCATAACCCCATCGAACTGCTGGGGCGGGTTTCGCAGGAAAAGCTGGATAAAGCGGCCGCTGATCCCCGCTTCATCTCCCTTTACCGGCGCGCGTGCGAGCTGAACGACAGCTATCTCCATCTGTCGACGCCCGGGGAAGACACGCCGCAGATCGCCTATTTTTCGATGGAGTACGGCCTGCTGGACTGCATGCAGATATACTCGGGCGGGCTGGGGCTGCTGTCCGGCGATCACCTGAAGGCCGCGAGCGACGAGGATTTCGCGCTGACCGGGGTGGGCCTTCTGTATCAGCGCGGCTACCTGCAGCAGTACTTGAACCCGGATGGCTGGCAGCAAGAGCGAACGCCGCTGAACGACTTCTACACACTGCCGGTGCGGCCCTGCCTGGGACAGTGGGATGAAGAGATCATCGTAAGCGTTATTCTTCCCACGGGCGAGGCATTCATCAAGGTCTGGCACATCGATGTCGGGCGGGTGAAACTTTACCTCTTAGATACGAATATTCCGCAGAACAAGACGCCGGAGCACCGCGAGATCACCGACCAGCTTTACGGCGGAGATATCCACAAGCGCATCCGGCAGGAGATCGTACTGGGGATCGGCGGCTTGCGGGCCCTGAACAAGCTGGGGATCAAGCCGACGGTCCATCACATGAATGAAGGACATTCGGCGTTTCTGGCGATCGAGCGTGTTCGTGTTCTGATGCAGGAGCACGATCTGAGCTTTGAACAGGCGCTCGAAGCCACGCGGCTCAGCAACGTTTTCACGACGCACACGTCGGTTCCTGCGGGGATCGACCTGTTCGATTCCTCGCTGGTGTACGACTATTTTGCCCGGTACTGCGACCACGCCGGCTTTCCTTTCGAAAAGCTGCTGACGCTGGGCCGCAAGAACCTGCAGGATCCGACGGAGCGCTTCTCCATGGCGGTACTGGCGTTGAAGACTTCCGCCTTCCGCAATGCGGTAAGCGTGCTGCACCGGCATGTTTCGCAGGTCATGTTCCAGGATCTCTGGCCGCGATTGCCGATCGATGAAGTGCCAATTACGTCGGTGACGAACGGCGTGCATTCGCCCACCTGGATCAACGGCGATCTGGCCAGCCTCTACGATCAGTATCTTCAGCCGGACTGGCGGGAGCGGCTGGAAGACGCCAAAATGTGGGAGCAGGTGCACGAGATTCCGAGCCAGGAGCTATGGGAGATGCATCGCAAGCGCAGGCGGCGGATGGTGGCCTTCGTGCGCGAACGGGCGGGCAATTCGGCGCTGCAGCGGAAGGCGTCGGCATTCGAAGTGCGAAGACTGCAGGAGGTGTTGGACCCGGATGTCTTCACCATCGGTTTTGCGCGGCGCTTCGCCACTTACAAGCGCGCGACGCTGCTGCTGCGCGACATTCCGCGCCTGAAGCGGCTCCTGAACAATTCGAAGATGCCGGTGCAGATTGTGATCGCGGGCAAGGCGCATCCCAAGGACGTTCCGGGAAAGACGTTTATTCGCGAGCTGGTAACGCTTTCGCGGGATCCGGAGATTTCCAAGCGCCTGGTGTTTGTCGAGGACTACGGAATTCAAGTGGCGCGAGAGCTGGTGCAGGGTGTTGACTTGTGGCTGAACAATCCGAAGCGCGGCGAGGAAGCTTGCGGGACGAGCGGCATGAAAGCGGCCATGAACGGAGTTTTGAACCTCAGCGTTCTGGACGGCTGGTTTGACGAGGCCTTCGAGATGTCGGCGGGCTGGGCGATTGGAGATCGCGTTCCCTATTCGGACGATCAGGACGACATACACGCGACGGCGGTCTATTCCACGCTCGAAAACGACATCGTTCCGCTGTTCTACCAAAGCTCTGAACAGGAGATACCGACCGAGTGGGTGCGGCGGATGAAGACCTGTATTGCGAACATCACGCCGCGATTCAGCTGCGGGCGCATGGTGGCCGAATACATGTCGGAGTTGTACCGGCCGGCGCACACCTTGTGGACCAGCATCTCCAGGGATAATTTCGACGCGGCGCGGCAGAAGACGATGTGGGACGAGCGGATGAATCAGGCCTGGGACCGGATCAAGTTTATCGATTTCGGAGACGGTCCGGGGGACCAAGTGATGAGCGGTTCAGCGGTTCCGCTGCGGACAACGGTGGATCTAGCCGGATTACAACCGGCGGAAGTACGGGTGGAAGCAGTAATTGGCCAAATTGGAGTGAACGGGCAGCTAGAGGACACTTACACTTTACCGCTTGCTCCGGTTGAAAAGAAGGGCGATTCGGTGGTGTTTGCCAGCGAATTTACAGTACAACATACGGGACGGGTGGGATATTCGGTGCGGGTCAGCCCAAACCATTTCGACAATCCGCTCACGAGGCCATGTAACTCGCTATTGAAGTGGGTATCGGATTAGTTTGCGGCGAGCATTGAGAATTTCAGTACTACCCACTGGCGCAAAAGACAAAAACGTGGTACATACTAAACAGGTGCAGGCGGGTTCTGTTACCACAGCCCTTCCGAGAAACGGACTCCGCCCTCTCCAGCGAGACTTCCAGCGCCACCGGATATTTTTCTTGTAGAGGCTGGAACTGCACTAGTATTGAGCCCAGTTCGCCAAAGTACATTCCAAAACCCCGGTACTGTCATAACGCTACTGGACCATTCAAGGAGCCGATCAACGATACATGGACGGCGATCGCAAATATAGACAACACGGCTATCAGGATTCCGAGCGAGAATCGAATCGGTCTGAGCGCCCGAGGCCGCAAGGCCCCAAAGTTCCCAACGATGTAACCGGACCGAAACTGCCGCGTCTAGTGCAAACCATAGCCGCCGCGCGGTGCTTCAATTGCGGTGTAACGCTTGCAGCGGATACGGATTTCAAGAGCCGGTGCCCGAAGTGCGAGGCGGCCCTGCATTGCTGCAAGCAGTGCGTGCATTTCGATTCATCGACCCGCTTTCAGTGCATGAAACCCATTCCGGTGCGCATAGCGTTTAAGGACCAGGCAAACACGTGCGAGCTGTTCTCGCCACGGGTCACGGTATTCCGGGATGCGATGCCTTCGGGTCCGGTATCGAAAGCGGCCGAAAACGGAGTTATCGCGGCACCGCGCAACGCGAGCGATGCCCGGGCGGCGTTTGATAGCTTGTTCAAGAAGTAGTAGTACGTCCGAGCCAGCGGCCGAGAGGCAACGGTCCGGGCTCAGAAGGCGGGCCTCACAAAATGTCCCGCGCCAGTAAATAACGGAATGGCTGCCTCCAAAATCAAGAAGAAATCGAGCAGCGCGAAGCCGTCTCCCATGCCGCGGCAAGGCGCGATTCCGTGCTTGATTCTGATCCTTATCGTACTGGGAATTGCCGCTTTCTTCTTTTTTAACGGGCTCCGCACAACCGGCTGAATGGACCCGCGAGATGGCATGAGAACGGACGCACGTAGAGCCGAACAGTTACGGAAGACGGCGATTTCGCCGGACTACCTGATGACGGCGGAAGGCTCTGTTTTGATCGATGCAGGAAACACGCGCATACTCTGCGCAGCGACGATTGAAGACACAGTGCCGAGTTTTTTGCGCGGCACAGGAAAGGGCTGGATCACGGCGGAATACTCGATGCTGCCCCGCGCCACGGTCACCAGAACGCAACGGGAAATCGCCAAGGGAAGGCCCTCCGGCCGAACGCACGAGATTCAGCGGCTCATCGGTCGTTCGCTTCGCTCGGTGGTGGACCTGGCGGCGCTGGGAGAGCGAAGCGTGATTGTGGATTGCGATGTTCTTCAAGCGGACGGCGGCACGCGCACGGCGGCGATCACGGGTGCCTATGTAGCGCTCGCCTTAGCGCTCTCGACGCTAGTGAAGTTCCGGGTAATTTCGAAGTCACCGCTGACGGATTCGGTGGCCGCGACGAGCGTTGGAATCGTTGCTGGAGTTCCGATGCTCGATCTGTCGTATGAGGAAGACTCGCGGGCGGAGGTGGATATGAACGTGGTGATGACGGGTTCGAACAAGTTTGTGGAGATCCAAGCGACGGCGGAACGTACTCCGTTTGAAGACGCGGCGCTCGATGAACTCATATCGCTCGCGCGCGGGGGAATTGCCGAATTGCGCTCGCTTCAGAATCAGGCGCTCGCCGGCCGGATGTGAATGCTCGTTTACGCCTGCTCGACGAATGCCGGGAAATTGGCGGAATTCGAATTATTCGCCGCGGAATTGAGCGCGGAGCACGTGGCCGTGGAGCCGTTTCCCGGGCTGCGCAAGATCCCCGCGCCGGAGGAGACTGGGGCAACGTTCGAGGAAAATGCCTCGATCAAGGCTCTCTACTACTCGCGTTACACCCCGGAAGTCGTGCTGGCGGACGATTCGGGGCTGGCGGTGGACGCGCTTGACGGCGCTCCGGGCGTTTACTCGGCCAGGTATGCCGGTCCGAATGCCACCGACGCATTGAATAATGAACTGCTGTTGCGTAATCTCGGCACGACGGAGAAGCGTGCGGCTCGTTTTATTTGCGTAATCGCGGTGGCGCAAGGCGGGCAGATACTGGCAATCTGTCGCGGCGCGGTGGAAGGCCAGATATTGAGGAAACCCAGGGGCAGTAATGGCTTTGGCTACGACCCATTATTTTTCTGTGCGGCTTTTAACCGCTCTTTCGCGGAACTCTCGCCGGCGGAGAAATTCTCGGTCAGCCATCGGGGCAACGCTCTGCGGCTGCTGTCCACCGAATTACAGCAGTTAGCAGGCGCAAAGGGCGGCACGAAAGTAACAGGTAATAACGACTCCACTAATATCCGCTAAGATACAAGAGTGCACCGCCACCTACTCCACAACGGCGACATTCGGAAGACCAATGAACCTCTTATTTCTCCGGGCCAAACCGGGTTCCTGAACGGCTGGGGCGTATTCAGCACGCTGCGTGTGTGCTCCGGAGTTCTCTTCGCCTATGAGCGCCATTACGATCGGATGCGACGGGACGCCGAGCGCATGCACGTACCATTCGATATCGCGCGGGAAGAATTGCGCGAGGCGCTGCTTTCGCTCGTGGAAGCCAATCATGCGTTTGAGGCTACTCTGCGGGTAGCGATCGTTCGCAACCGAGGGGGGTTGTTCGAGGGAACAGGGATTACACGCGAGGCCGATCTGGTAGCGTTCACCGCGAACCTAACGGAGTGGGGGGGCGGCGTAAAGCTGAGCTACATGCCGGACGCGAGACACGCCCGATCGCAATTCGCGGGAGCGAAGATCACCTCGTGGGCGCAGAATCTTACGTGGTACGAAGAGGCGCATCAACGAGGTTTCGACGAGATGCTCCTGCTGAACGAGCACGGGCAGGTCAGCGAGTGCACATCTGCCAACGTCTTCGTCATCCGTAAAGATCAGGTGTGGACGCCGCCGCTGAAATCGTCGGGGTGCCTGCCAGGAGTGACACGCGCCGTTCTGCTCGAGGAGATCCAGGTTCCGGGAATCCAGATAGCCGAGCGTGAACTTACTCCGTCCGAGTTAGAGGAAAGCGATCAAGTATTTATAACATCGACGACGCGCGACTTACTGCCGGTGACGGAGATAGATCATGAACCGCTTCAGCAAACGCCCGAATTGCTGAACCAGCTCCAGCAGGCCTTTGCCGCATACCGGGCGAGGTACGTGGCCGGGTATGCCCGGCGCAAAGAAACCGTCGTTATTTGACAAGAGCGGCTTTTGCGTGGCCGGTGCCGGGAATTGACGCGGCCGACTGCAACCCGGGGAGAAGAGCTATAGGACGGCGGATATAGCGGCGCTTTTCTGGTGGGACAGCACGAGCAGGCAACCAAGCTGCTCCCCGAGCGTAGTGAGCATCTCCATGTCGCTGCCGGAATGGATGCGTGGCTCGCGATGTTGGACATTGATCACGCCGACCACCTTGTTCCGGGAAATGATGGGAACAGAGAGGAAGGCTTCGAACATATCCTGTGGAAGATCCTTGAAGGCCTTGAAGCGGGCGTCGTTATACGCCTCGCGCGATATAGCGAGGAGGCGCCTTTCACGCGCCACCCAGCCCGTCAATCCTTCGTCGAGCCGCAGGCGGACCTTGCCGATGCTTTGCCGGTTGGGCTCGCTCGAAGCGGAGAGCACGAGCTCGCCGCCTTCCATCAGGTAAATTAAGCAGGAATCGCAATTGAGAAAATCACGAACCAGCCCCACTATCTCGTGTAGGACGCCTTCGAGCTCCATGTCACGCGTCATGAGCCGGCTTACACGTTGGAACAGCATAAGCTGTTGTTCGGCTCTTTCAAGGCGCAACTCGAGATCGCGGTTCCTGGACACCGCCTTCATTATCACAAAGAAGAGCGGATTGTGAGGATGTCATAATTCGCATAGTGCTTTCGAGCAAGTGCTCCGTTCGCGCTTACGAGGCAGCAGTACAAAGCAGTAGTACGATAAATGGAGCATTTTCGAGGAGACCCTCTTTGCATGTGGAGTAAACGAACACAAGACGAAGTACCGCAGAGGCCGGAAAGACCGGCTGGCGTGCCAGCATCGCCCGCGCCCACAGTGGAACCTCAGAGGAGAGAAACCAACAGCATGTCATCGCCAACCAGAACATTTGAGCCCGAGACCACTCCCAACCGCAGCGGTTCCGCCGCGCTGGGAAAGAACGTTACGGTAAAAGGCCAAATTTTCGCACGCGAAGATCTCACGATAGATGGAGAAGTGGAAGGCACCGTCGAGTGCCAGGAACACCGGCTCACCATTGGTCCCAATGCGCGTGTTCAAGCCGGTCTGAAAGCTCGTGAGATCATCATTCACGGATCGATTCAGGGCAACGTCGATGCCAGCGACAAAATTGACATCAAAAAAGAGGCGAAGCTCGTAGGAGATATCAAGACAAGCCGGATCGTAATTGAGGACGGAGCGTATTTCAAGGGAAGCATCGACATTTCGAAGGCCAGCCCCGCTGTGAAGCCGTCACAGCCACAGACTCAGCCGATTTCACAACCGCCCGCCGTGGCGGCCCCTGTTCCCGCCGGAACGGCATCTTCCCTGAAGTAGGAGCTCGGGAGAGCCTGGAGGCCGGCTGCCTTAGCCTCTCCCCGCGCTCATTCGGCCTCACTTCTCCCTCCGATCGCCATGAAATTTAGTTCCGGCAAGGGAGCCTTGGGGAAACTGTCCGCAAAGGACAGCCCTCCTGTCCTGACGCGGCACAGCAGCGGTTTCGAACAGTTCTGCGGCATGCTGCAATCTCCGGAAAGCCTTTCGATTTTGGATATGTCGGGCGCCAGCCAGGCCAATATAAGTTTCATCACCGGCTACGGGCATCGCATCTCATCGGACGACATCATCGGGACGATGCAGGAGAGTTTCGGACAGGACTTCCTCGAAAGCCAGCAGGCCGCGAGCAACGCGCAGCGTTTTTTGGACCAGACACTCACTTTCCCCGATCAGTTCTTCGATGGCGTGCTGGTTTGGGACGCCTTGCAGTTCCTAACTCCTCCGTTGCTGGAGCAGACGGTGGCACAATTGCTGCGGGTCATGCGGCCGGGCGGGCTGATGCTGGTGTTCTTCAACGCGGACGATAAAGCGACAAAAATTCCCGTTTACAATTACCGCATTCAGGATTCCAAGACGCTGCTGCAGACGCCGCGCGGCACCGGTTACCAGCGCAGCCAATACTTCAATAACCGCACACTCGAAAAGCTGTTTGAGCAGGCCGGATCGCTGAAGTTCTTTTTGACGCGCGATAATTTGCGCGAACTCATCGTGCGGCGGTAAGCGGCGAGAGCGGAAACCGCTTGCTGGCGCGCGCGGCTCTGTTCCGGGTTAGGTTCTTCGCTCTAGCTGCGCCCTCTACAATGTAAGTTTCGGGGAGCCTCTTACCTTTGTCATTAGAAGATGAGTTACTGCGCCAGCGCCACGACCGTTTGGCGCAAATCCGGCAGCTTGGGTTCGAGCCTTACGGCCACGCATTCGATTACACACACACAATTCCGCAGATTCTGACCGAATACGGCGAAAAAACCGCCGATCAACTGGCCGAACCCGTTCGCGTTCGCATCGCGGGACGCATCCAAACCATTCGCCGGATGGGCAAAGCGGGATTTCTTCATCTTCTGCAAGATGGCCAGAAACTACAGATCTATGTCAGGAAAGACGCTATCAGCGAGACTACTTACAAGCTATATGAGCTGCTCGATATCGGCGACATCATCGGGGCCGCCGGGTATCTTTTCCGCACCAAGACAGGCGAATTGTCGGTTCACGTCGAGGACTTATTTTTTTTATCGAAGATCATGCTGGCATTGCCGGAGAAATGGCACGGCCTGGAAGACATCGAAATACGCTACCGGCAGCGCTATCTGGACTTGCTGGCGAATCCCGAGGCGCGGGGCGTTTTCGTCACGCGTTCCAAGATCATCCGGTCGCTGCGGCGCCAACTGGACGAGCGGGGCTTCCTCGAAGTAGAGACGCCGATGATGCAGCCGCTCCACGGCGGGGCGGTCGCGCGGCCGTTCGTGACGCATCACAATACGCTTGACATCGATCTCTACCTGCGCATCGCACCGGAACTTTACCTGAAGCGCCTGGTTGTAGGTGGCATGGAGCGTGTGTATGAAATTAACCGCAATTTCCGCAACGAAGGCATCTCCACGCAGCACAATCCCGAGTTCACGATGCTCGAGTTTTATCAGGCTTACGCGGATTACCGGGGGATGATTCAACTCTCGAAGGAGCTGCTGCGGGAAGCGGCGATGGACGCCGTTGGATCGGCGCGGATTCAATATCAGGGCCGCGAGCTGGACTTTGAGCAATTTCGCCAATTCTCCATGCGCGAAGCCATTGCCGAATTCTGGAGCGGACCGGAGAAGCCCGCGCTCGATAATCTGAAAGATCCGGAGTGGCTGCGCGGCCACTCAAAGGAAACGACGCCAGGCGCGGCGCTGGTGGATCTTTTCGAGCGGCATGTGGAAGAGCAGCTCTTCGAGCCGACGATCATATACGATTTTCCGGCGGAGGTCTCGCCGCTCTCGAAGAACAAACGGGACGAGCCGGAAATGGTGGAGCGCTTTGAAATCTACGCCGGCGGCATGGAAATCGCGAATGCGTTCACTGAGCTTAACGATCCTCAGGAGCAGCGGAGGCGATTCGAGCAGCAACTGGCGCGCAAGGCTGGCGGCGATCAAGAGGCGCACGTTATGGATGAAGATTACATACGTGCGCTCAGCTATGGGATGCCGCCGGCCGGAGGTGAAGGGATCGGGATCGACCGGTTGACGATGCTGCTGACCGATTCCAAGTCGATTCGCGACGTGATCTTGTTTCCGCTGCTGCGTCCGGAGGGGAATATCGGGTTGGTCGAGCGGCTGCGCGATTTGGATCCCTGAAGGCAGCATGTCTCGCTTCGAGTGGATCGTCGCGGTTCGTTATCTGAGGGCGAAGCGGAAACAGACGGTGATTTCCGTCATCTCGGTGATTTCGATACTGGGAGTGGCGGCGGGCGTCACAGCGCTGATCGTGGCGCTTGCCATCAACAACGGTTTTCAGAGCACGCTGCAATCGAGTCTGCTCAGCGCCACGGCGCACGTCAGCGTGCTGGAGCGGAGCCCCACGTTCGGGATCGAGAACTGGGAGGCATTGATTCCGAAGCTGCGGCGCCTCCCGCATGTCGTGAGCGCCACGCCGGGGCTGTACGGGCAGGTAGCGCTGAAGGGACCGCTGCTGGGCTCAGGCGCGGTGCTCAAGGGTGTGCCCCTGAGCCGTGGAGCGCCGGTTCCGGAAATGCTTCGCCACCTGAAGGCCGGATCGCTCGACAGCTTCAACGGGCAGAGCCGCGAATATGGAATCGTGCTTGGGTCGCGGCTGGCGGAGCAGGCGGGCGTGGTGCTTCACAGTCCGGTTACGGTGATCAGCTATCAGGGCCAGCTCACGCCGGTGGGCGTGGTGCCAAGCCTCTATCATTTTCGAGTGGCGGGTATCTTCGAATCGGGCCTTTATGACCTGGATTCGACGTGGGCGTTTACGTCGCTTCCAGCGGCTCAACGCGTGCTCGATCTGAATGACGTCGTCAATACAATCGAACTCCGGCTGGACGACATCTTCAAGGCGCCGCAGGTGGCGCAGGAGGCGGAAAAGGTGATCGGGCCGAAGCTGATGGCCAGCACGTGGATGGATCAGAACCGGCCGCTGCTGAACGCGCTGAAATTGGAGAAGACGGTCAGCCTCGTCACGGTGAGTCTCATCGAATTGGTGGCGGCGTTGAACATTCTGGTGGTGCTGGTGATGCTGGTGATGGAGAAGCACCGCGATATCGCAATTCTCATGTCCATGGGGACGCGGCGGGAGCAGATTCAACGCATTTTTGTTCTGCAAGGGCTCATGATCGGCGGGGTGGGATCGGTGATTGGTCTCGCGGTAGGCTATTCGGCGACGGCGCTACTGAATCACTATCACTGGCTCCGGTTGGACGAGCAAATCTACGCGATCAGTTATGTTCCGTTCCAGAGCCATTGGACAGACGGACTGTGGGTGGCGGCTCTGGCGCTGGCGACGAGTTTTTTTGCGACGCTGCATCCGGCTCGAAGTGCGTCTCGAATTGCACCGGCGGAGGCGCTGAGGTATGAGTGATAACAACGTTATCAGGTCGCGACTCCGTTTCAAGTAATCACGCATCAATGTGTTTTTTGGATTGATTGTGGCGGTGGCGGAGTCGCATCTCCCAATGCTTGAGCCTTCTATAAGTGATATGCTCCGCATTGAGATTTGCCTCCGGGAGGGAACAAATGAAACGCAGCGTTTTCGTGATTTGCGCCGGTGTTCTTGGCTTGCTACTTACGTCGCCTCGAACAGCGATCTCGCAGGGCGCGAGCGAGGGTTCTACGCTTAAAGTACGCGTGAACTATTCCGGCGCAGGCACGGTTGACGAAAAACATAAGATCTATGTCGTGTTGTGGGATTCGCCGGATTTTGTGAACGGTGAGACGACGGCGCCATTCGCAATGCAAGCGGCATCCTCTAAAGATGGCGTTGTAACGTTTGATGACGTGAAGAAAACGCCGGTTTATGTGAGTGCAGCGTACGATCCCAGTGGGCAGTGGGACGCTCAATCGGCACCACCTGAAGGATCATCTCTGGGAGTATACAGCAAGACCCCAGGCAAGCCAGAGCCTATCGATTTAAAGCCCGGAAAGGCAACCACAATCGACCTTGCTTTTGACGATAGCGTGAAGATGAAGGGGGGACATGCGGCAAGGTAGCCGCCGCATCGGTTCAGTTACTGCACCTTGCCCAGGTACTTATCCAGCCACGTGATCACTTCGCGGACTACGTCCGCTCGCCGTTCCGAGACATCGTGAGCTGTGTTCAACAGAACAGCTCTTTTATTTGCAGGGGGAGCGCCAATCAGCTTGAGCAGTGCTTCCTTGCCGAGAAAAATCCAGTCGAACCGGCCCGAGATCAGCAGGGTCGGAGCTTTGATACGAGGTGCGAAATCAGCCTGGTTGGCTCCCGGCAACTGTTTCTCTTGGTAAAAGCCGCCGTCGAGAAACACTACGGCTTTCAATCGCTCCTCTACGCCGGCCAAGATGACTCCGAGACCCGCGCCCATGCTGACTCCCATATAGGCAATCCGTTTCGAATTCAGGTCGGAGCGCGTTTCCAAATAGTCAACCGTTCGGCCTAAGTCTTTCGAAGCATGAATCAGGCTCTCGCGGCCGGCTACCGTATCGGGTCCGGGCATCGGAGCGGAACGTTCGTAGGTGCCTTTGTACACCGGATACATAACGGCGCGTCCGCTCTGGATAATGAAGTCGATGAACTTCATGTCTTCCAGGTGCTCACTCGAAGGGACATCGACTGCACGGGCGGTCGGGAAGAAGATCACCGTCTGGTAGGGTGGACGAACCCGCGCCGGTAGAAAAAGATAAACGGCCATCCGCTCATCGCCATAAGCGGCATCGATCACTACCTTTTCTTTGCGCCATTCGGCGGAGTCCTGCTGGACGGATTCGGTTTTGGCGTTGAGAGGCGTACGGTCGTAGGTGTAGAGACTCTTGTAAATGCGAAATGTCTCATCCGATACAGGCCGGGCTTTGGAAAAATCTTGAATAGTTTGACGGCGTTCCGCCAGGACATCTCTCGGTAGCGGCGTCAGATTCCGAACGCAGCGAAATCCCGCATTCGCCGCGCGATGGAACGGCGGTTGCGTGCCAGGCTCGAAGTACTCGGGTGTGGAAGTGTCGTACGCTCCTCCCAGCAAATATCGAGAGCCCGCACCTCCTTCGTTCCAGCACCATTCCGCGACGTTGCCGGCCATGTCATAAGTTCCCCACGGCCCAATTCCTTGAAATTTGCCGACCGGCGCAGGCATCGACGAGAAATTGCTCATCGGGATGATGAACTTGGCCACCGAATTCGGCGCTGCACGGAACCATTGGGCGATGGCCGGCAGGCTCTTACCGGCAAACTCGGCGTACGCGGCCGCCTCGTACCAGCTAACTCCGCCTACCGGATAGTTCGCCTGCGCCTCGGGATAATGACCTGCTTTCCACGAAGATGGTCCTGGACGTCCGGTCGAGTCGCGCATCAGATTCATGGCTTCATCCCAACTAATTTCGCGTCCATCCTTGATGAATTTGTTTTTCCAGTATTCGTGCTTCCGATATCCGCCCTTGTCCACAAATTCCTGATACTGCCGATTCGTCACTTCAAAGCGGTCGATGAAATAAGTGGACAAATCGTACGGGCCGAAGTCGCCGAGGGACCAGATGTAATCCTGATACTTCGTCGCTGGTACGACGACCATGCCCTCAGGTGGCTTTACGCCGGCATCGAGCAAAAAATTGAATTCGTGAAAGTAGCCGTGCATTCCGCTTGCGACGGGAGCGCCTTCGTATGCCGGCAGGCCTGGCTTCGAAATCCGCCAGCGCAAATATCCCGACGGAATTTTCGTCTTTTCCAGAGGAGTGGAGCCGAGCTGGAGCCACTCATCCGCCGGCCGCAAGTAGTCTTTGATCGCGACAGACGCGCCCGCCGGCAGTGAACGGACAGAGGCCTCATGCGTCAGAGCGCCGCGAAGTTGCGCTATGTGTCCGTCCTCAGGCAACACCGTCTCTGCTTTCCGAAGAAGAAGGGAGGCCGCAACGAGCCGCTGTTGATCTCTCAGCTTTTCAATTTCCGGGATGGCGCGTTCGCGCGCCCATAGACGCTGCTGCGATCGCTGGTAGAGCCAAGCCGATATGCCGGCCACAATGAGCAGAACGGCCGCAGCGACCCAATAAGCCCAAGGAGCCCGTCGGCGCGGAATTGCCGGCCGGTCCAGTTCAGCAAGCACGGCCGAAACATCGCTCCCCATTTCCGCGGCGGATTGATAGCGCTTTGACGGCTCTTTCTGGAGCGCGCGTGAAACGATCGTTTCCAGATCGGCAGGCAAGCCGGGGCGGGCATCGGACAGAGGCGCCGGAGCGTCCTGCACCACCGCCCGCATCACTTCGAAAATCGATCGGCCGCGGTAAGGTGGAACTCCCGCGAGCATCTCGTATAGAACCACTCCGAGACTCCAGAGGTCCGTACGAAAATCGACCGCTTTGCCGGAGGCCTGCTCAGGTGACATGTAGAGCGGGGTGCCGCGAATGGCGTCCGAGACGGTGACTGTAATGTCAACAGACTTCGCCAGACCAAAGTCAATAATCCGGACGATCCCGTCTTTGGCGACCACGATATTGCTGGGCTTGATGTCGCCGTGAAAGATACCGTATTCGTGCGCCCTGGCAAGTCCTGATGCTACTTGCCGCGCGATGTGCAGAGCTTCGCGCGGTGCGAGCGATTGGCTGAGCTTGGCCTGGAGCGTCTCGCCCTCGTGGTAGGCCATAGCTATGAAAAGGTCGTCGCCGGCTTCGTAGATTTCGTGAATCACAACGATATTCGGATGGTCTAGCGCCGAAGCGGCTCGCGCTTCCTGTATCAGGCGGCGTTTGAGATCGGGGTCATGCCGTAACCGGTGTGGCAAGAACTTGAGCGCAACCGGCCGGTTGAGCTTCGTGTCGAACGCCTTGTAAACCACGCCCATGCCGCCGGCCCCCAGGCGCCCGCGAATCTCGTAGTGTGAGATCGTGCGCCCGGTTAAATCAGGGGCCTCTGCAACCACCGTCTCGTTGAAGCTGAGTTCGGCGAGCCAGTCCGCGGCGGGGCGATCCAAGAGTAGATTGCCGTCCGATTCCAGCGCGAGCAGTCTCTCTACTTCAATCCGGAGCTCCGGATCGGAATTCTCCAATACGCCAAGGCCGCCCTCCCGAGCTGAGTGGTAGAGCCGCTCGATTTCTCGCCAACGTTCCGGGGTCATACTGGTCTTCGCAATATGGTACTGCCTTTATCGATGCCAGGCACACCAGCTACTCTCTAAAGCGCGAATGAAGGGCCGGAAGAGCAATACTGCTCGCAGATTTTGCTTGGCACTCGCTGGCTAGAATGACGGTGGCATGTCCGACGCCGATTGCCCCGATGTTACTCAGCTTCTCCGCGCCTGGGCAAGAGGAGATCAAGGAGCGCTGGAAGAGCTAACGCCTCGCGTGTACGACGAGCTCCGGCGAATCGCCGGTCATTTTATGCGCGGAGAGCGGCGCGGAATGACCATTCAAACAACCGCGCTCGTTCATGAAGCCTACCTCAGGTTGGTCGAGGTCACGAACGTGGAGTGGCAACATCGCGCGCATTTCTTCGCGGTAGCGGCCCAAATCATGCGCCGCATTCTGCTCGACCAAGCACGCCGCCGGGTCGCGGCAAAACGGGGCGGGGAGGCCGTGCGACTGACAATCGATGCAGGTTTTGATGTAGCCACGTGCCGGGCGCGCGAGATTGTCCGGCTTGATGACGCCCTCAACGAACTGGCCAAAATGGATCCCCGAAAGGCAAAGGTGATCGAGTTTCGTTTCTTTGCGGGGCTTACGGTAGAAGAGACGGCGGAGGTGCTGCAGGTGTCGACCGAGACGGTGCGCCGCGACTGGCGCTTGGGCCGAGCGTGGCTCATCTCCGAATTGGATACCCCGCCCGCTCGACACTCCTCCTGAACCCGCTCTAATTTTTTTGAAGCTCTGTTGCCGTTTTTCCGACGATTTTGCGCCTGAAAGATTGAGCCCGACCGTTCACCTTTGCGGCCGGCGGTAATATGGAGGCTCAGACAATGCGCAGCGTTATTTCGACGTGTTTGGTTGGGTTTTGGGTGCTCGCTCCTTTGGGCGAGCCAGCAATGGGAAGTTCGGTGTACGTCGTGAGCGCCGGACTCACGGGCAATGGAATCTTCGGCACGGTGGATTTGAACAGCGGCGCTTTCCGCCAGATCGGGCCGGGCGAACCGGACGGATATTTTGGTTTAGCTCCGGGGCCCAATGGATCGCTCTTGTCTTTGACCTATAACGCCAATCTGGATTCAATCAATCCCTCTACCGGAGTACCGACGCAAATCGGCCCCACAGGCCTTGGCGCCTGCCTTGTGCCGGACCCTTCGTGCGGTCCGACGAGCGCGTTCACTATGGGCAGCGCAAATGGAATGGATGCTGTTGAAAAACTCTGGCCAACTTCCGGGTCGGTTGTAAAGCCTGGTGATATCCGAAAACCACACGAAGATTCGCAAATTCATTGCCTACTTCGCAGAATCTATGGCTGAATGTCGCGCATCTGCGGCGGTTTGGCAGCCTTTGCCTCCTCGTTGCAAGCCCAACGAAATTGGCTGTCCTTCACTGCGGGATGCTGGCGAGAGCCGCAATCGGAATACTATGCGTCCAGCCACAGCGTAGATTGCCACCACTACACCTTCACCAACGAGTTCTGGGAACCTACCGATCTCTGGTGCGGACGGGCGATGTCGTCGCCAGGCCCGCGACTGCGGATTTGGCACAGGAGGCGTTGAACCGCCATAAATCGCCGTCAAGCCGGCAAAGGCAGCGGCGGCCAGCGAGAGGAGGGCAAGTCGTGACAGCATCCGGACAAATTTCATCGTCCGCCTTCCAGGAATCGCCGGAAGATCTTCAGCCCGGCCGCAAGCACCCATTCCCAATTGATTGCCAGATGAAACCCCGCCAGCATGAGTACAACGTCCGAGAACTGGTTGTGAAGAGTATCCCATCGCCAGTCCATGTCCGGCGCGGCTTTCGAGCCGGTCAACATCGGAATTGCCTTCTGCGATATCAGAATGCCAGAGAAGATCACTGCGGTAACGGCGGCAAAAAGGCTTAGGTTGAGAAGGTAATTGATGCGCGCACGGACGGACTGCAAGGTGAAGAAGCGGCGACTCTGTGAGGTAATCCAACTCCAAGCAAGCAGCAGGTGAGCGAGAACCATACCCACCATCGCGAGCCCAAGCCACTCATGGAGGACAAGTCCGGTAAAGCGAACGGTCTGCAACGCGCAGATCGAGGTCAGCAGTGTTACATCCAGCCAAAACGTAACCTTCAAGCGCCATTGTACTGAGTTCGCTGCCTCGCACGTTGGTGCTACGATTCGAGTGCCCATCTTGTTACCCACAGATTGCGGCAGTACCGCCAGTCTCATTCGGCCATTCGTAATTAGAGTTGGCCAGTCGTATGCCTATGTAGCATTCTATCCTTTACTGCACAGATTGAAGACAAAGACGCTATTCGCTGAACCGCGTTGCACAACAGAACGGTTCGGAACACGAAGTGAATGGTAGGGCTGGATACCGCCGAATGAGTCCTCGTTGGCGAACTGGCTCCGGCGTTTGGTCTGAAATGCAGGCATACATTTCTTTACCTGGATGTTTCGGTGACCTTTGAGCTATGGCAAACGGCTTTCCATCGAGATTCTTGATGTTGTTCTCGATTCAAGTTTGGGAAGAGGCACTGCTCGTTATGTTGGGTCAACGAACTCGTTCTGAATCGCTGTTTTACTACTTCCGCATCGAAGACCATATTCCCGAAGATCATCTGCTACGCCTCATTGATCGCCACATCGACTTCGGCTTCGTCCGTGAGACCTTGAAGGCGAGCTACAGCCATACGGGCCGCCCTTCGATTGACCCTGAAGTGCTCTTGCGCATCTTGTTGATCGGGTACTGTACGGAATCACCAGTGAACGCCGTCTGGTCGAGGACATCGGGATGCATTTGGCTTATCGATGGTTTACTGGGCTGGGCTTCGACCAAGATGTTCCGCATCACTCGACATTCTCCAAGAATCGGCACGGCCGTTTTCGGGAGTCGCCGCTCTTCCTCGATCTCTTCGAGCGAATCGTCCAGCAATGCATAAATGTCGGACTGTTAAGAGGTGTCGACCGAGACGGTGCGCCGCGACTGGCGCTTGGGCCGAGCGTGGCTCATCTCCGAATTGGATACCCCGCCCGCTCGACACTCCTCCTGAACCCGCGTCTAATTTCTCTTGAAGCGCCTTGCCGTTTTTCCGACAATTTTGCGCCTGGAAGATTGAGCCCGCCGCACAGCGTTGCGGCTGGCGGCGATAAGGAGGCTTAGCATGCGCAGCGTTATTTCGACGTGTTTGGTTGGGTTTTGGGTGCTCGCTACTTTGGGCGAGCCAGCAATGGGAAGTTCGGTGTACGTCGTGAGCGCCGGACTCACGGGCAATGGAATCTTCGGCACGGTGGATTTGAACAGCGGCGCTTTCCGCCAGATCGGGCCGGGCGAACCGGACGGATATTTTGGTTTAGCTCCGGGGCCCAATGGATCGCTCTTGTCTTTGACCTATAACGCCAATCTGGATTCAATCAATCCCTCTACCGGAGTACCGACGCAAATCGGCCCCACAGGCCTTGGCGCCTGCCTTGTGCCGGACCCTTCGTGCGGTCCGACGAGCGCGTTCACTATGGGCAGCGCAAATGGAACAATTTACGCCGTCGACTTCGCGAACGATCTCTACACACTCAATCCGCTCACCGCCGCAGCGACGCTGCTATCGAAAGCGACAGGGATTCCGGGCAGTCCCTTCGTCCCAGGTAGCCAGAACGCGGATGGCACGTTCAATTTCGCCGACGAGGCGATCTGGAGCGCGGATGGCAAGCTGTACCTCACCTACGATGCTTTTATTTTTGATCCTGTAGCTGGGGTGCCCGTCGAAACCGTCGTCGCTCCGGCACTTTATCAAATCGATACCAGTACCGGACAAGCTACTAAGATTGCCTCGACTGAGCTTGGCACCGGTGGGGCCGCAGTAGTAAACGGGACTACCTATGTGTTCAACGATCTCCTCGGCCAGATCGAAACGCTCGATTTGACGACGGGGCGGACGAACGTTGTGGGCTCGTTCGATCCAGGTGCCGGGGTGATCCAGGGCGCGGCGCCCACTCCGGAGCCAATGTCCGTCGCGCTTTTGGGTGTCGGGTTGCTGGTAATCGTCCGGTGGAAGCGGCGCCGCGTTCAGCCGTGATACACCGCGCTCGATCGGTGAATCGCTGCGATGGACGCAGACGAGCGGAGCTAAAAAGGCGCTCGGCGCACACGGTGATCGTAACCTGTTTTATTGGCCGTCAAGGTGATCTCAAGTCGTTCGGATCTATGCGGATTGTAGACAAGTGCAGGTCGAAAACACACGATGCACTTAGAACCCTGATGCCTGACGCTGGGGTAGACCAGCCCATTTGAGCCCTCATCCAGCAGGTGCCGTGCCAGGGCTTGGGAGGCGGCATAACACTGCGGCACAGGCTCAGGCTGCAGGAATTTCGAAAAGTCCTCCGGCGGGTCTAAGACGTGAAAGTCGGTTTGGAAGTCGGCCAACCAATCGTCGTATGTCGATACATCCCGTGGAGGCCGCTGACCCGGTTCATCGGGAACGATAATGTCGCTGAGCCGCCGGCTTTTGTGGTAAACCACTTCGGCGATGGAGGCTTTTTGGCGATCCGCGGCATACCAGGCCCCGCGCGTGTGGTCGTTGAATCGCGATCCTGATTCATTTGGGTGCGTGTAGGCGGCATTCACAACTTGTGCGTTCGGAATGGCGTACACCAGTTCGAACGTGCTAATTCCGATAAATCCTCGCTCTTCGCTCTGCACACGATCGTTTGTGGCGCCATCCAGCAACACCAGGTCTTCGATCTCTGCGGCGTTATCGGCCACCTCTGAGAGCACGGTTCCACTTTCGCTGTAGCGCGAGGGGATCAGACGGTGGGAGCTTTCCCAATGAAAGTAGCGAACTTGAGGATCTGTCAACGTCCGCCGCGCCAGGCATCCAACATGCGGCGCACTTGAAACATCCCTGGTTGCCCCTGGCGAATCATGTAGTCGAGGGGCGCCGTTCCGGCGAACATCGATCCACGATTGCCGAGCGTGACCCAGCGATCGGCCCACTCTTCACCAAAATAGATATGGAGAGCCTTGTAGATGCCGATCACAAGCGAAATTCTCAACAAGATATCCTGCGTCAGCTTTTGCCTGCTCGGCGCGCTTTTCCATGTGTGGAATGTAGATGATGCGATACCGCCAAGCAATCCGCGCGCCTGAGATTCCGTGAGCCCCCATTTCCCGGCGATCTTTACAAACGCTTTGATCGCACTGCCGCTTAACCGTCCACGGATTTTCGGGTCCGTCAGATCCGGCGAGCGGTCGAAGGAGTATCCCGCGATGACAGGTGTACGTACCAATGTTGTCGCCATGGATCCTCGATTCCGTAATCGATTATCCACGAAATCGAGAAATTCTGCAATTGGCGCCGATGCGGAGTTAGTACTGCTCATGGTTCCGATGAGAAAGCACGCGTGAGGCCAAAAATAGGAATTCCCGTTGGAAGGTCTTGATTCGAAAGAGCGAAGTAATCTCCGGGCACCAGGTGACCGGGAGTACCCGGGACGGAACGCGCATATATCAACGAGTGCGGCATGTCCTGGTTATTGCTTCAGTTCGTCGCGAATTTCGGCGGCAGCTTTGCGGGCTTCGGTGACCGCCCCGATGGGGAAACTGATCGCGCCCACCTTCGGATGGCCGCCTCCTCCGTAACGCTCGCAGATGCTGGCCAGGTTATGGCGGAGCGGTTCCCGCACCCAGGGGTTGGACCCGACCGAAACCTTGGTCCTGAAACTCGAGGTGGAGACCGAGACGGTGTAAGCGGAATCCGGGAAAAGATAATACGGAATGAATTTGTTGTAGCCTTCGATTCCGTAGTCGACAAGGTCGAAGTAAATGACACCGTGGTCGCACGATCCGGCGCGGCGAATGACATCGATGTTCCGAATGTGGGTATTATGCAGGCGCTTGTATTCGGCAGCGATTTCGGGTTCCGCGATAATCTGTTCCAGGCACTGGCGCTGCATGAGGCGAATGATTTTGCGGACGAGCTCGGGCCCGTGGCTGCCTTCGATGACCAAAGTCAGCTTCATGGCGGGGGCGTTCATTTCGACGGCGGCTTCCGCGCTGTCATAGAGCGCGCCATCGACGATATCGGCCCAGGTGACTAACTCCTCCAGATCGGGCGCTTCGAAACCGTACTGCCGCTTGACGACGGTGGAGATGAACTTGGTGCAGGATCGATAGCTGGGATCGAGGAGCTTGCGTCCGGATGTATCGCGGCGAAAGTGTTCTGCGTCCTCGGGGCTGAGGAACGCGCTCTGGTGATGGTCGAACCACCAGGTCAAGTTAGGGTGGGTGGCGTATTTGAAATCGACAATGACGTTCACATCGCCATCGAACCAGCTATCTTCAAAGAGCTGATCAGCGCGATGCGCGAGTCCGGTGTAGTAGAAATTCGCATCCGGATAAAACTTGCTGTGCAGAAAACGGGTGACAAATGCCGCCGATGCCGCCCCATCAAAGCAGTGGTCATGATAGAGGACGCGCACCTTCATCAATGAAAAATGTTCTCCGAAAGAGAGTTGTTCTCTGAAAACCTTTTAGCTTGCCTCAGGACAGGGGGAAATGCAAGCCATAGGCGATAATTAAGGAAAGCAGGCCGGTTTTAATGTGATGATGGCCAGGGCGCCGCGGTTGCGGAAGGCGGGCGAGGGCACGCTCGGCGAACCGTCCGCGCAATCTCGGAATTTCGTGACATAGTGTTAGATTCGCGCCAATTGTTAGGTTTGCGCCAGAAAAGATGCTGAAGACAAAAGAAGAACGGCAAACGGACCTGAACCCGCAAGAGACTTCGGAGTGGCTGGAGGCCTTGGATCAGGTGGTGGATGAGGCGGGGCCGGACCGGGCGGCCTATCTCATGGGGAAGCTGCTGGACCGGGCGGCCGATTTCGGCATATCTACCCCGCAGCGGATCCATACTCCGTACCTGAACACCATTCCGGCCCACGAGGAGGCACCGTACCCTGGCGACCGGGCGCTGGAACGCCGCATCAAGAGTTTGATCCGATGGAACGCGGCGGCGATGGTGGTTCGCGCGAACAAGCACGATCCAAACATCGGCGGGCATATATCAACCTACGCATCGCTTGCAACGCTAAGCGAGGTGGGCTTTAACCACTTTTTCCGAGCCAGCATCGACGGAGGACCGGGAGATCTGGTCTATTACCAGGGCCACGCGTCGCCCGGAGTGTACGCGCGCGCTTATCTGGAAGGGCGTCTCACGGAGCAGCACCTTCTGAACTTCCGGCATGAGCTCCGCGATTCACCGGGACTGTCGTCTTATCCGCACCCCTGGCTGATGCCGAATTTCTGGCAGTTTCCGACCGTGTCCATGGGGATCGGACCGATCAATTCCATTTACAACGCGCGCTTCCTGCGGTACCTGGAGAATCGCGGACTGCTGCCGAAAAGCGACCGCAGGGTGTACGCGTTTCTGGGCGATGGCGAGATGGATGAGCCTGAATCGACCGGCGCGCTGCACGTGGCTTCTCGCGAGAAGCTCGACAATCTGATTTTTATTATCAATTGCAACCTGCAACGCCTGGATGGACCGGTCCGCGGCAACGGCAGCGTGGTTCAAGAGCTGGAAGGCGTTTTCCGGGGCGCGGGATGGAACGTCATTAAGCTTTTGTGGGGCTCCGACTGGGATGAGCTGTTCAACCGCGACACCAGCGGTTTGCTGCTGAGGCGCATGGAGGAATGCGTAGACGGCGAATACCAGAACTTCAAGGCGCGGGGCGGCGCGTACGTGCGCAAGGAATTTTTTGGAAAATATCCGGAGCTGCTGAAACTGGTAGAGGACAAGACAGACGACGAACTGGCGCGTCTGAGGCGCGGCGGGCACGATCCGCTGAAGGTGTATAACGCTTTCAAGCGCGCCACCGAGCACCAGGGCCAACCGACGGTGATTCTCGCCAAGACCGTGAAAGGCTACGGGCTGGGAGAAGCCGGGGAAGGCAAGAACATTACTCACCAGCAGAAAAAGCTGAACGAGGAAGAGCTGTTTTACCTTTCAAACCGTTTCGACTTGAATCTTTCGAAGGAAGACATTCACGCGATCTCCTTCGTGCGGCCGGACGAGGACAGCGAGGAAATCCGGTACTTGAAGGAGCGCCGCCAGGCGCTGGGCGGTTTTATGCCGGCGCGCGCGCCGAAGAGAATCGAGATCAAATCTCCACCGCTCGAAACCTTCCACGAGTCTCTGGGAGGCTCGCGAGGGCGCGAGGCGTCCACCACCAGCGCGTTCGTTTCGGTGCTCAAAGCGCTGCTGAAACTGCCGGAGATCGGCAAGTACATCGTACCCATCATTCCGGACGAGGCGCGCACGTTCGGCATGGAATCGATGTTTCGGGAGCGCGGCATTTATGCCAGCGGAGGACAGCTTTACAAGCCCGTGGACAGCGACGTCCTGATGTACTACAAGGAAGCGCAGAACGGCCAGATTCTCGAAGAAGGGATCACCGAAGCGGGCTCGATGGCGTCGTTTACAGCGGCCGGAACCGCATACGCGAATACCGGGGTTCCGGCTATACCGTTCTTCGTTTATTACTCGATGTTCGGCTTCCAGCGGGTGGGCGACCTTATCTGGGCGTTCGCCGATTGCCGCGGTAAAGGGTTTCTGGTGGGCGGCACGGCGGGCCGGACAACGCTGCTCGGCGAGGGATTGCAGCACGATGACGGGCACAGCCATGTGCTCTCGAGCGTGGTCCCCACATGCAGGAGCTATGACCCGGCGTACGCGTATGAGATCGCGGTTATTGTGCAGGACGGCATTCGCCGGATGTACGAGAACAATGAAGACCACTTCTACTACCTGACTGTTTGCAACGAGAATTACGTGCAGCCGCCGATGCCCGCGGGCGCGAACATTGCGGAAGGGATTCTGCGCGGGCTTTATCTCTACAAGCAGGCGGAAGGCGCGGCGGCGCAAGTGACTCTGTTCGGGAGCGGTCCGATTCTGAACGAAGCGCTGAAGGCGCAGAACATACTGGCTGAAAAATATGGAGTGGCGGCGAACGTGTGGAGCGTCACGAGTTACACCGAACTTCGCCGGGATGCTCTCACGGTGGATCGCTGGAACCGATTGCATCCGGGTGAATCGCCCCGAAAGCCATACCTGCTGGAAGCTCTGGGTGAAATCGACATGCCGATCATCGCCGCGAGCGACTATCTGAAGATCGTGGCCGACCAGGTTTCGCCCTGGCTGCCGGGAAGATTGACGGCGCTGGGCACGGATGGCTTCGGGCGCAGCGAGAATCGCGAGCATCTGCGCCGATTTTTCGAGGTGGACGCGGCGAGCATCGCGGCCGCCGCTCTCTCCCGGCTGGCGCAATGGCGACGGTACGATTCGAATCGCGCCCGGCAGGCCATTCAAGAACTCGGGCTCAATCCCGACAGCATTGATCCGGCGCGGGCGTAGAGCGGACCGCATTCCGACGATACTCACTTTTATTTAGAGCGTTGTTGAAACCGTCTCGGCGGGGTGGCACGTCGAAGGTTACAGAGCGAGTGCGACATGCCAGACCGTCAGGGGTCCTGGCGATCTGAGCGTCCATTCTTTAAAAGACGGGACCACGAAAGTACTCGCCATAGCTGAAAACCAGTTTCGAAACACCAGCTTGTAAACACCAGGAGAGGAGAAATTTGCCTTGAAACTTTTTCGTGCCAGTGTCCCGCTGAGCCTGGCCCTGGGCGCATTGTTCTTCGGCGCGACGTTTGCGAACGCGCAGAGCGGAGCGGACGTTTTCTTTGGCGTCGGAACGGCCACCGACAGCTCCAGCGGACAGTCAATCGATACTTTCGGAACCGGCAACCTGTTTACCACGCCTCGTCTGGGCGGCGCGTTCGGTAAAGCAGGCGCGGATTTCATGATCAAACCTTATTTGGGCATCGGCGGCGAGACGGATTTCCGGTTTTCGCAGGGTTCGTACGCCGGGCTGACTTTTCGTCCCACGTTCTACGACTTCAATGCCATCGTCATGCCGTTCGGGCGCAAGAGCAAACGCATCGTACCGGAGCTGCAGGCCGGCATTGGCGGAGTGAGCACGAAGTTCTACGTTTCGAACTCGTTTTGCGACGTGTTCGCCGGATGCTCGAGCAGCAATCAATTCGTGGAAAGCTCGAATCATTTCCAGACGCATCTCGCCGCGGGCATTCGCTTCTACGCCACCCCGCACCTCTTTATCCGGCCGCAGATCGATGCGCATTACGTGAACAATTTCTTTCAGTTCGGCAGTAATTGGGTGCCGGAATACGGCGCATCGCTCGGCTGGAGTTTTGGCGAGCGCTAGAGGCGGCTGGGACCTTCACGGTTTAAACGCGCACAGGCGCCACCCAACTTCCTGTGCGTTGCTTGGCCCTGGGACATTCAGTGTCCCGGGGTCTTTTTTTGTGTGCCGAGCATGTTCGACAGCGCGAAGGTGAAAGTCCTTTTCACAACCTGATGGAGGTGAAGTGATAGCGAAGCGCAAGGGCGTCGTCGCGAGGCGGGGTTGAAAGAACGGGCGTAGCGATGTACAAGAACCGGATCAGAGGCATACGGTGACGAGCCGAGTTGGCAAATGACAACGAAGTCCAATGGAAGAAGTCTGCGAGCGGGAAAACTGCAAGCAGGCATTGAAACGAGTCAAGGCGAATAAAGGAAGTGCGGGTGTGGATGGGATGACCATTCACGAGTTACCAGCCGGTGGAATGCGCCTCGCCGTCCGGCAGGCTTCTCATTCAGCGCGAATCGCTTGCATCGTGTCGACTCGCGCAGCACGCGCGGCCGGCACTAACGATGCCAAGACTGCTGATATAACCACCAGCGCTGCCGACCCTATCAACGGAATCGGGCCGGGAAGCTGAAGTTCCGCAACGTAATTACCGGCCAATCGTGACAATCCCCAGCCCACCAGACCACCCACCGCAATGCCAATCGCAGCCGTCGTTGCCCCGTCGATCAGCACGCTGGCGAGAATCCAGCGCGGCTGGGCGCCAACTGCCAGCCGGATTGCGAACTCGCGCGTGCGCCAGCTTACCGAAAAAGCCAGCACGCCCGCAACTCCGACCACCGAAATCGCCAGCGCGAGAATGGCGAACCCTCCGAACACGATGGCATTCACGCGGTCATTCGCCAGAACTTCGGTGCGGACATCTTCCAGGGTACTGGCGTGCTCCACCGGTTGGGTCGCGGCCGTGGCGCGGACGGTTTTCGTGATGGCCGGGATCAGGGCGGTGGGATTCTTGCCCGAGCGCACGAGCAGGCACGCGCCGAACAGCGGCCCCTGCGCGAACGGCTGATAGATCGTCAAATTGCGCTGGGGGAGGATGTTGGCGTCGTCCACATCGGCGAGGACGCCGATGATCCTGAGGGGCTTAGGGCTGATGCCCGCGACCTTAATGAGAGGATCCGTCCACATAATGTGCCGGTTTACCGCGTCTTGGCCGGGGAACAACTGCTGCGCGACGCTCTTGCTGACGATGACTACCAGTTCCGATTCCTTCCTATCGGCCTCTGTGAAGTCACGACCCTCTACAAGTGGAATCCCCAGAGTGGCGAAGTAGCCCGGCGAAACGAACCGGAATCGGGCACGCAGGTCGTCCGTGCCGCTTTCACCTTTTCGACCCTCGACTGCGAATTGCAAAGTGAAGCTCAGAAAACGCCTCTCGAGCCACGGGGCCCACATGGCGGTTGCGGCGCTCTCCACTCCTGGCAATGCACTGACTCTACGCTGGGCTTCCCGGTAGAACTGGGCCACCTGTTGCGGCGTTCGGCCATCGGAAATCAAGGGCAGATCTGCAATCAGAACATGGCCGGTTTCAAAGCCGGGCTGTGCTTTTTGCATTGAGGCCAACGTCGTCAGCAACACACCGGCGCTCGCCAGCAAAAGGAATGACGCGGCGATCTGGACAACGGTGAAAACGCGAATCCGCCGACGGCTGCCGGTAACTCGGCCGGCGCTATTGGTAAGTGCCGGTCCGCGCGAACTATCTTCGGAAGGCAGGCGGGGAGCGAAGGCAAGAAACACCGCCGCTGCCAATGCCAAAGCCGAACTCGTCCAAAGCAAGCCGAAATCAACAGTCAGATCCGCGGCCCTCACCGAGAATCGCAACGCATAACGCGCAAGTACCGTCACCATCGGGATGGCCACCAGCACCCCGGCCAAGCCTCCGCTACCGCAGAGAACCAGGCCTTCCGCCAACAGCGACCTGCGAATGGCGGCTGCGCTGGCTCCCAGCGCGGCACGAACCGCCAGCTCCGATTCACGACGAACAGTCCGCGCAAGGATCAGGTTTGCGACGTTCGAGCAAGTAATTACGAACAGCAGGCCTGAGGCGCCAAACAACAGCCACAGGATGGTGCTCGCTTCCGCGTTGATCTGGTCCCGCAACAGTCGGGCATCGATTTGGAAGTGATACTGAGGCTTGTAAACTCCAGGATGGGACGCCATCATTGCTGCGTAGACGGTGCGAAGCTCGGCGCGCGCGGAGTTGAGGCTCGACCCAGGCGCCAACCGGCCGAATACATCGGTCATGCGATGCTCGCGGCCCTGCACCATGGTTGCCGACAGATGGTGCGGGCTGGTGACGATGTTGGCGATTAGCTGCGTTTCCGCCGGATACGGTATGGACGGCTCTAGAACTCCGACGATGGTTGCGGAACGGATTTCCATCATGCTACCCAGCCGTATAGCCTTTCCGATCACCTTCGAATCGGAATGCAGCACGCTGGCCCAGAACTTGTACGTCAGCACTACCGCACCGGCAGCCTTCGGCCCATCGTCGCGCTCATCCAGCAGGCGGCCCAAGACGGGCCTCAGCCCCATTACCTCAAAATATGCGCCATCGACCACTCCAGCGTGGATTTCACGCGCCGCGCCGAATCCATCTGCGGAGAAGTCGACGGTGGAAAACGTGCCGAGTTTGCTGATGCTCTTCAAGTGCGCGCTTATGTCAGTAATCTCGGGAATTGAGAACGTGGCGTTACTCACTTGCAGGCCGGGCGCGCTCTGCTGGATGTAAATCAGTCGATCTTCATCGCGATTCGTCAGCGGACGCAACAGGACGCCGCGCACAACGCTGAAAATGGCCGTGTTCATGCCAATACCCAGCGCGAGGGTGAGGGCCACGGTGGCCCACAACGACGGGGTCCGCCCCAGTGAACGGAGTGCAACCCTTAGGTCGCCCAACAACCCGCCTGCATAGCTGAGCGCAGAGGTAATTCCTGCCGTTTTGTGCTCTGATGCGTTGATCGTGGAGGTCCTCACTCAGTTTCCTCTCGCCGGCTTCGTCACCGGTCCGTCAGCCAAAGCCGAATTTGACACAACCTCCACTATCCCGCAAACTGCAGGCCACTGGTGAGTGCATTGGCAAAACGCTGGCAATGAACGAGAGGTCTCACGTTCTTGATGCCACTTGCCGGGATTACGCACGGTAAACGCGTTTCTTTGTCGTCTATCAATTGCAATTCATTTTGCCGTACTGTCGGCGTTGCTGAGATTGAAGCGTAGCGCGTTTTTAAGCCAAGTGACCGTTCGGGACCATATAGGTTTACCGAAGCGGAGTTCCTGGTACGAATACGTTAACCGCTTGTCTCATGCAATTTGGACCAAGCGTTAGAACCCCTCAATTAGCACTGGAAGACACATCCGCAGCATTGCGAGACCCGGTTAGAACGCTGTGATCTCCAAAAAACATCATGGAAGGTAATGTTGCACACTTGCTCACCTTCTGACACTGACGGTTTGCCCGGGCCGGACGGGAACATCGACATAAGTCACCGGCGTGCCGGCGGGATGGTTTCATTCCTTGCGCTTATCTTTTTACCGTTCACAACAAGGTGTCGCAGCGAGCCGTCGAAGCTGGCGCGCCACGTGAACTGCGGTCCGGACAAATTCCTGACCGAACTACTCTGGTTGCGCTGGTGACGGACGTCGATCACATTCTGCCTGACCCGGAGATTGTGGATCTCGGCGGTTGAAGTGTGCTCTGAAAGCCGGGGGAGCGTCTGAACGACGACCATTCGGGCCAGCACGCGGCCAGTTCCCTCGTCGTCTTCGGGTAAGACGTTCACTCCCATCATTCCGGTGACAATAGAGCCGATGACGGCGTAGGAGACTTCCGGATACTCACGGCGTTGACGGCCGGGCCGCGAGAGATCCAGAATCTGCTCGTAGGCCTCCTCTGGAGCGTTGAAACGAAGAAGAATCTCGGGACGGTAACTCTGCTCTTCGATCTCTGGAGGCGGCTGACGTGTCTGCCCTTTCAATTCCTCGATCGCCATTTTCAGTTGGTCGGGATTTGTTGCTGCCCCGAAATAGAGAACGAATGCATCACCTGCTCCGATACCGCCGCCGTTCGGTTGAAGGGCGCTGTAGAAATGATGTCCCTGATTATTCCACCCGTGAGTTTCCAAGATATGGGCGATGCCGGCAGCCTGAGCGTCAAACCGCACGGCCTCATCGGGAAAGCCGCGAAACCGCTGCAGCTCTGAGTAGGAGCGAAGGGCGCGATACTCGGCAGCGAGAAGATCAACGCCAACGTTGAAATCCTTACGGTTTTCGGTGTAACCGGGAATGCCGCGGGAGTCAACGAACTTACCGGAATCAAGACGGCGGTTCATGATCCGGGTGCGCGACAATATAGTGCCGGGTTCGAGCTGCCACTGATGAATGTAGTCAATCGCGGTGTGGCGGTAGAAGTTGAGGAAGATGGGGCCGGTGATATAAGCACTATCGCCGGTCCACATAAACATTCGTAGACAGGCGCTCATTACGTCGAAGTTTGCGGGCAGGTTGTACCAGAAGTCATCGTCGTTCACGTAGTCGGCAGACGAGGGCTTCCCGTCCTTGTCGATCTCCCAATAACCGGCCCAGTCCTTTGAAGCCGAAATCGATTCGGCGAAGCGGGATAGCATATTCTCGTTCTGGGCCGAAAGGCCCAGCGCCGCGGCTCCCATCGCCTGATGAGAGACATCGCGCATGCAGAAAGCGTTCCTGCCGCGTAGAGCGGCTTCATACCAGGCCCCCACTGGATCCCGTCCGGACGAGGCGTACTCGAGCGCCTGTCGCTTGGCCCAATCAAACGACCGCTGCAACTGCGGATCGGAGGTTGAGAATGTCAGAGGGGAAGTAGCCATCCGAGGCCGCGCTTCTGCGAAGACAGCTAACAGAAAGACCGGCGCTAGTATCCGGAATCGCCACTGTTGGAAACCCAAGGCACGCAAGTCCTCATTCTAGGGAACAGCGTCCCGGCTTTCCAGTTTCATCGAGGATACAGTTACGAAGCGCAATGAATCGCTCACGGTTAATTGCCCTCAAGTAACGTTACAGCGCGTCGGCAGCCTTTGATACACTTAGCTCCACGACGGACCAGACGGACTTGGCACATGCCCATCGCATCGCGGACACGGAGGCGGAATCGCCGGATCGTGAGCAGTGTGAAGAGCAGGTGCGCCGACTCCTTGGCTCGGTAACCTTCCGGAACGCCTCAACTCTTCAGCAGCTGCTGACATACCTTGCCGCCAAGTCACTGGGTAGGACGGGCGAGGCGCCAAAGGAGTATACGATCGGCGTCGAAGCGCTGGGGCGCAAGAAGGATTTCGATCCGAAGATCGATGGAATCGTACGGGTGCAGACTCATCGACTCCGAACCAAGCTGAAAGAGTATTACGAAACGGAGGGCAGCCAGGATCCCGTCGTCATCCATATCTGTAAAGGCCATTACCTTCCCACATTCGAACCTAAGTCTGCACGCAACGCCATTTTGCCCATAATCGAGCATCTGTCGGATAACCGTCGATCGTTTACCACTGGTCGAGTAATCATAGCTGCTGCCCTTGTGCTTTCGATCGGTTTTGTGGGTTTCTCGCTGGGCCGATTACAAGTGCGAAGCCCGTCCAACAGCACTGGAACGTCGTCGTGGAAGAACAGCGCGCGGGATCTGAATACGGTTGAAGGTTTTTGGGCGCGGTTCCTGAACGATGATCGTTTTCCCGTCATTGCATATCCGGACGCAGTCTTTCTGCTCGACGATTCGAATGATCTATTTCGATATCGTCGCGGTGCGAGCGACGGACGCGGCAGCCTGGTTGAACCACATCTTGCGCACCAGTTTGCATCCAATCCGCAGTTGGTTGCCTCGGCCGGACAGCTATATTACGAAAACGGCTACACGGGCACGGGAGAATTGGAGGCAGCGGCCATGTTGTCCGGACTCATGGGGCGAATGGGCGCCAAGCCTACCATTAAGTGTTCCCGCGACCTCACCCCAGACGACCTGAACCAGCATAATGTCATTCTTCTGGGCTCACCCTTTCAGAACGTTGCAGTGGCGCAGCTCCTGACCGCTCGGGATTTTGTATTTCAAAATCCGGACCAGCGCCAGGAGCAATGGCGAGCGCAAATCATCAACGCTCACCCGAAACCTGGAGAACCACCCGCCTACGGAACGGAGCGCGATTCCGACACCCGGGTCTTGATCTCCGATTACAGCCTGATCACAATCATGCCCGGAGTGGTGCCGGGGCGCTATATCGCCGATCTCGGAGGATTAGACACGAAGGGAACCCAGGGAGCAACGATGTTCATTACCTCGACACCTGGGATTGAGCAACTCACTCGCGCACTGGGCAGCGACGATGGGCCTCTTAGTAGCGGACCTCCAATGTTTCAGGCGCTCGTCCGGGTTCGATTGGCCAAGGGATACCAAGTCCTGGGCGCTGAGCTGACTTCTCTCCACCGCATGCCCGCCGCCCGGCGTTGATCGTCCATCCGGTGGTCTTCATTCACGCCACAATCGGCTGTGTAACGGCCGGTGAAACAGCATTGAAACATGCTTTTGGACCCGAAATGAAATGCCGCGTTTCAGAAATCAGTATCCTCCCGGTAACTAGCCCGCGAAGCTCTATTCAGTTAGCATCGCTGACGTGAGCTGGGAGGCTAATTATGACACGGTCTGCGATGAGAATTCACCCGGGCGCCAGAACAAACGACGGGATGCTGATGCTGAGGGTTATCGCATTGCTGTTTCTACTGTTGATGTTGGGAGCCACTCTGGCATCCGCGCAGGGCGTAACCGGCCGTATTGTCGGTACTCTGACCGATTCCAGCGGAGCGCTAGTTCCCAACGCGACCGTCACCATCACCAACCAGGACACACGCATCATCACGAAAGTGGTTTCCAATGCGAGCGGCGAGTACAGGGCAGATAACCTGCCACCTGGCAAGTACCAGGTCCAGGTCGAGGCACCCGGTCTCAAAACGGTCGTGTCCGAAGGAAATGCTGTAACAGTCGACAACGCCACTGTGGTCAGCATCACCTTGAACGTCGGGTCCACGAGCGAAACCATTACCGTGTCCGCCGCTAACGCCCTCGTCGACACAACAAGCTCGTCGCTGGGTGAGGTCCTGGGTGAGAGCGAAATAAGCAGCCTGCCACTGAATGGCCGCGTCTTCTCCCAATTGGTCCAGACGGTGCCAGGCTCGGTTGCAGCCGGGTTCGGTAGCGCTCCAGAAGCGGCCGCCGGCGCCGGTTCCTCGGGATCGATTACGGCCAGTGTCAACGGAATGCCCTGGGGCGGGACGACCTACACTCTGGATGGCGTCAACAACATGGAACTGCTGAACGCCTTCATCAACGTAACTCCGCCCTTGGACTCAATCCAGGAAGTCAAAGTGTCCACGAACAATGCCGACGTCACAGTCGGTACCTATGGCGGATCCCAGGTGAACGCCTTCATCAAGTCCGGATCGAACTCCCTCCATGGGTCAGCCTACGAGTTCTTCCGCAACGACTCTCTAAACGCATATCAATGGGGAGCCAGCAAAAAAGCGCCATACAGATCTAACCAATTCGGCGGCTCACTCGGGGGCCCAATTGTCAAGAATAAAACATTTTTCTTTGTCGACTACCAGGCATTGCTTCTGAACAAAGGCATCAGCTATATCCTGACCGTGCCGACTGACCTGATGAAGCAGGGCACCTTCTTGAAATCTCAGTTCCCCGGACCGATTTTCGATCCAACCACTCACGCCCCTTTCCCCACAGTCGCCACGGCGCAGGGTGACGCGTGGCAAATCCCGACCAGTCAATTCGATCCCGTTTCAAAAAACATGGTGAATGGCGCCACGATCTGGCCCGCGGCTACTGACCAGTCCAGCATTAGCAACAACTACCGTGCCAACACCGTCGAGCCAGACGATAATCATCAATTCGACATCAAAGTCGACCACCAGATTTCCAGCCGTGATCGCATCTTCGTCCGGGAGTCTTACCAAAGGCGGGACCTGACCGCGCCCTCGCCCGGGACGCGCTTCATTCAGATCGGGGATGTCAACGCACTTTCACGCGATCACAATGCAGCCCTCGGGTACACGCATACCTTCTCGCCGAACATGATCAACGAGCTGCGTTTCGGGTTCAATCGGTTTTACACAAAGGATTTTGGTAACGACTTTGGGACGAACGAAAATTCGTCCCTGGGCATTCCTAACGGGAATGATTCGGCGTTCGGAGCAACTGGCATCGGCAACTTCAGTATCGGCAATATCGCCTCGACGGGTTCCCAGGGCTGGACCAATTCCCACCGCATCAGCAACTCGTACCAGATCACGGATAACCTCACCAGGATCTGGGGATCACATACCTTTACGTTTGGCGAGGACTACCGCAGGCTGCAAGCGTCCCTTACCAACTCCGACGCTAATAAGAACGGAGACTTCTCTTATATTTCCGATTACACCAGCAGTTGTACGATGCAGCCCACTTGCCAAAACCCGGCGGGCGGAAACCCGTTCGCCAGCTTCTTACTGGGAAGGATGTCGAGTTTCGATCGTGGCTTTGTCGCAACCAATCCTGCGACTCGCGCAAACCTGCTGGGCGTGTATGCCGGAGATCAGTACCGCGTCACCCGGGATTTGGTTTTGAACCTGGCCTTGCGCTGGGATTTAATCACTCCCGCCATCGACAAATATAATCGGCAATCCAATTTCGACTTGACAAGCGGGGTGCTTGCCTTCGCCAGCGACGGCAATCGCGGGCCAAACGTGGACACATATCACGGCGGGTATTCGCCGCGAGTGGGTTTTGCCTATACACCGCGGGCCGCAAATACTACCATCAGCGGCGCGTTCGGCATCACCCATTTCCCGGGCAACTTCGGCGCGATGGGCGGCTTCCTCGAGCGCAATTTCCCATTCTTTGAGGTCTTCACCAGCCCTGCACAGCTACGCAATGTCCCGCTCACCCCACTCAGTGTTACCGGGTCTACCGCAATATGTACCTGTATCCCTATCAGCGCCGGTTCAACCGCCCGCCGGGGTTTCGGTCGAACTGATGTCGAAGAAGATGCAGCCCGACGTGGCCTATGCCTGGAACTTCGGAGTCGAGCAGAAGATCAGCAACACCGCGTCTTTCAGCGTCAGGTATGTGGCTACCCGAGGCGTGCATCTGTTCCGCCGCTATAACCTGAACACACCGCCTCCTGGCGATACGCCATATGACTCGCGTCTTCCCTACCAATACTTCAGTAGTGCCGGCCAGCAGTATGCAACCAACATTGGATACGCAGCCGCCGACGGCTCATCGATCTACCACTCACTGCAAACCGAACTTAAACTGAATTTCACGCGCGGACTGGTGGGTAGAGTGAGTTACACGTGGTCGAGGGAAACCGATGACATGACTGTGTGGTGGCCTCTCGACGATCGTTACAACCGCGGGGAAGGCACGAACCAAGCTCCCAATATCCCGCAGAATTTCATCGCCAGCCTAGTTTACAATTTGCCGTTCGGCCGTGGTAAGCGTTGGTTGGCGAATGCCTCAGGCCCTGTGGAATGGGTGCTCGGCGGGTGGCAGGTGGCCACCATCACCAAACTACAGTCCGGAAGTCCACTCATCTTCAACGCCGCATATGACAACCTCGGAAGCGGCATTACCAACCGGGCAAACGTTACCTGTTCTCAGGTCAAAACCATCGGCTCGACCTCTGAGTGGTTTGATACCAGCTGCTTCACCACGCCGGCACACCTCCAGCTTGGAAATTCCAAGCCCGGCGTAGTGCATGGCCCAGGCTTCTACAACTCGGATATCTCCCTTTCGAAGTCGGTTGCCATTCGCGAGCAGATGAAGCTGAGTCTGCAGATCGATGCGTTTAACGTCACCAACACACCGCACTACTCGAATCCAGATACAAACCTTGCCGATTCCAACTTTGGCCAGATTGGTGGCACGTATGGCACTCCAAGGGAGCTCCAGTTAGGAATTCATTTCACATTCTGAGCTGCGCGGTCAGTAACGATTCCGAACACAACACCAAAGGACAGATCCAACATGGCTGACAGGAGGCAGTTTCTCGCTGGAATGGCGTCCGCGGCCTTCGCAAGTTGGCCCGCTCAAATCGAGGCTCGCTCCCTTCCGCCGGCGAGTCAAAGTCTGGTTCCGCGCACCCCATGCCAGGCACCGAACTACTGGTGTACGTGGGCCGTGCAGAACTACATGTTTGGCCAAAACCTTCCGACCCTTGATCCCACTGTTCTCGAGGGAGAGTCAGGAAGCAAACTGGCTCACAACTCCATGAGCGAGTCGGCCGTTTTCGGCAAGGACGGCTGGGCAGATAGATTCTTCTCGAAGATTCGCTCGGATCTGTATCTGCTGCTCGACGACGGGTGGGAATCAGGTGGGACCGCGACCTTCGAACTGGAAAAGAGCAGATTCCCTTCCTTCCAGGGGAATGCGGCCGAACGGCTCTATCAGTTAAACCGCGCGGTAAAAAATGCCAACTGGCGCGGTATCGCGCTTTGGTGCCGCAACACTCCCGGAGGAGTCGAAGATGAGCGCCTGCAGGAGCTGAGCAGGGCGGCGGACATCCGTTACTGGAAGATCGATATCGGAGATCCAGAATTTAATCTTGTACGTCTGCGCGACCAGAAGCATATTCCGCTCACTCTGGAGCACGTCCATGGCGAACTGCCGGTCAATGGCGACTGGCGTACGGATGGCCGGTTCGGACGGCAGTCGTGGGGTTCTCGCCGAATGCAGATTCTCGCCCACACCGATGTATACCGGACCTACGATGTGACATCGATCCTCTCCTTGCCCACTACACTTGATCGACTTAGCGAAATGCTGAAAGGCGCGGAGGGGCACGGAGAAATTCGCGCGTTACTCAATGTGGAGGATGAGGTTTACGTGGCAGCGGTCTTGGGCTGCACCATGGGCATCCTGCGCCATCCTCTGCGCGGTTTGCGGCCTGACCCGGATCCGGATCTCTTTTTTAACGGCCCACGACAGACCAAGAGAAGAATGGACGAAGTTGTCCGAGCCGTGCGATGGCAGCGCATAGCCCCGCCTGTTGCCGCCGGTATCGGCCAGGTTCGGACCAGTGCCGAGATACTTACCGATAGCTGGACCTTCGAACGAGCGCAGACCTGGCAGGAAGATCTTATCGGCCAAAGAGTGAATCAAAGCGCCCCTGCACGCCTCTCGCGAAATATCGAGCTGCCCCAAGTAGACGCACAAGGCGAGCAGCCCTTCGTCTTCGCGATGAAGTTTCCCAACGGCGCGGTAGCTGTTGGGAGCCATCAACGTACCCTGCCCGGCCATGGCTGGATCTTCCCAAAATCCGCAGTCACCCTTGATGTCGGCGATGCCAAGGGACCTTTCGGCATCTTTGGAGATTTCGAAAGCGTAATGTTCAATCTTGAGATCCCCGCTCCGCAATCTGCGTATCCTCGCCCAAGACCTTGCGGGAGACAAGGCGTTTGATGTCACGGGTGCCGTGCAGGTTCGAGGACGAAGTCTCATCGTCCCTGGCGACATGATCCGTCGTGTAGGCCTCGACGCAGCAACACCGGGCGACCTGTCCTCCCCGGGTCTAGTCATTGCTTTCGCATAACGAAATCCGCCCGGCAGAAACGCGGAAGACAAATCGTTGGCCGGACGCGTTCTCGTGTGGTGGTCCGAGGATGCACCCCGTCTCATTCAGTGGGGCGACAGAGGCTATCGTGACCTGGTAGACTTTTGAGTCCACCTCACAAAAAACCATTCACGAGCTAAATTCGCTCTATTTCCGTCAACTTACGAGAAATCGTTTGGAGGCGCGTGCTACGCTGAATGCCAGGTAGCTCGAACTAGCTTCCGAATTCTCGAAAAACGCCGCACGGCCGTTGTTGCCGCTGCGGCGTTTTCCATTTCTGACGCGAAATCCGCCGGGGCTGCCATGCCTCGCCCGATTTCGCCTGGTGGGGCAGCTCCCCGAGCTGCGCCGGGCGCATTCGCCCGGCTTCGCCCCGCCTCGCAATTCACCCGAACCATAGGAGAACCATCCATGTCAACTGCCGCACAAATCGCCGCGAATCAAAATTCTGCTCGTCGAAAAAATGGCCCAGCACCACTGGCTCGTACAGCGCGCTATGAAACTTCAGGAACTCACCATGATGAGTGAACTGCCCTCGCGCGACCAGGAATGCCGCTTCTCGCTCTATCTGCGCTACCAGACCACCAACGACCGCGCCTTTCACAAGTCCCTCGACCAGCTTTTAAAGCTCAAAGCCGAAAGGCGCAAAGCCGAAATTGGCTTCGAACGGCAAAAGCGTGAACAAGCCGAGCAAGCGCGCAAGGACAGCATCGAAAACCGCAAGCAAAGTGTCCGCAAACTCGACCTGATGCTCGCCGAATGCAAGCTCGATCGTGAACTTTTCAACAATTGGAAGTCCAAAAACGAAGCCGGCCTCGATTCCAGCCGCGAACATCGCCTCATGGTGGCCGAAAAAGCGGCCTGATTCCCGCCTGACTCCCCTTCTCATGCCATGCCCGCACCCGTACTGCGTCCGCCCCCGTCCTCCAGCGCTGCCCTGTCTTCGATGGACCCGGGTTATCTTGTCCCTTTGTGCTCATTCTCGCTTCCGCTTCGCCGCGCCGTCACGAGCTTCTTCTCGCGGCGGGCATCGATCACATCGTGCAGCCTGCGTCCATTCCGGAACGCCGGCTTCCCGGCGAGGACCCCGTGACCTTCGTGCAGCGGCTTGCGGAAGAAAAAGCCCGCGCCGCAGTGCCCGGCCCAGGCGATTCGGTCCTTGCCGCCGATACCGTCGTCTGTGTCGACAGCCAGGTCTTGGGAAAGCCGGTCGATGACCGAGATGCCGTTCGCATGCTCCGTCTTCTGTCCGGACGCGAACATTGGGTTCACACCGGCATCTGTATTCTTACGGGCACGCGCCAGATTATTGATGTCGCTAGTACCGAGGTTGGGTTCGTCGAACTCACGGAAGATGAGATTCAGGAGTACACTCGGAGCGGGGAGTCGCGAGGTAAGGCGGGCGCCTACGCCATCCAGGGCCGTGCGTCCAAATTCGTCCGCTCGATCCGCGGTTGTTATCACAACGTCGTCGGTTTGCCCGTTTCGCTCGTCTATCAGTATTTGAAATCGTTATGAAGCGGTTCCTGTTTACAGCTTTCACCGCGGTCTTCGCGCTGTTCGGCTCGGATCGGCAGGCCGAGCGGCAGCCGCAGCCTCAGGATTGGAAAAACCAGGGCGTGCTGTATCTCGATCACTCGCTCAATGCCCGGCTCCATCCCGTTCCCGTGGAGGCCGTGCATCTCGGCGATGGCTTCTGGGCCGGGCGCCGCAAGATCACCACCGAGCGCAGCCTTCCCACCCTGCTCGAGCTGCTCGAAGAGCACGGCGTTGTCGATAATTTCCGGCGCCTCTCCGGACGCAGCAACGCGCCCCGCAAAGGACCCGTGTACACCGATTCCGATCTATACAAATGGATCGAAGCCGCATCCTGGGCCATCGCCTCCAACGAGACCGCCGATGCCGACAAGCGCACGCTGCGCAGCGATATCGAAGCGCTCAGCTCCGATATTGTGGCCGCCCAGGAGCCCAGCGGCTACCTCAATACCTACTATGTGGGCGACAAGGCCCATTTGCGATTTACCGAGCTGACCCGCTCTCACGAAGGTTATTGCCTCGGCCATTTGATTCAGGCCGGCCTCGCCTACTACCGCGCCACCGGTGTCCGCACCCTGCTCGACCCCGGCATCCGTTTTGCCGATTACCTGGTCGACAACTTCGGTCCTACCAAGCGTCCCTTCGTTACCGGCCATCCCGAACTCGAAATGGCGCTCGTCGAGCTGTACCGCACCACCGGCGAATCCAAATATCTCGACTTCGCCCGTTATCTGTTCAGTGGCGTCGAACGCGATCGCCTGAAGCTCAAGGATGCCGAAATCCGCTATATGTTCAGCGGAAAGCCATTCACTTCGCGCACGGAGTTTGAAGGCCACGCCGTTCGCGCGCTTTATGCGGCCTCGGGAGCTACCGACTATTTCGCCGAAACCGGCGATGCCGCCTATAAAAGGACGCTCGATTTGCTGTGGACCGATCTCACCACGCGCAAGATGTATGTCACCGGAGGTGTCGGCTCGCGCATTAGTGGAGAGAGTTTCGGTGATCCCTACGAACTGCCGAGCGAACAGGCCTACGCCGAGACCTGTGCCGCGGTCGCCAACGTGATGTGGAATTTCCGCATGCTCGCCCTGACCGGCGATGGCCGCTATGCCGACGTCCTCGAGCGCGCTCTCTACAACGGAGCGAATTCGGGCATGTCGCTTTCCGGTACCCTCTATTGCTATCGCAATCCTCTCGCTTCGAACGGCGAGAAGCTCCGCAACCCCTGGTACGACACCACCTGCTGTCCTCCCAATATCGAGCGCTTGTTTGAATCGCTGCCCGGTTACTTCTATCTCATGAGCCGCGATGGCGTCTATGTGAACCTGTATCACAATTCCGAGTTGGACTGGCATTTGGAAGGTGGCGTCGGCGTCAAAATCGCGCAGACCACCACCTATCCCTGGAGCGGCGATATCAAGGTGAACGTCGATCCCCAGAAGCCCGCCGATTTCACCCTTTATCTCCGCTGGCCCTCCTGGGCCCCGGCAGCGGAGGTGCAGGTCAACGGCCAGCCCTTTTCTGTCGCCGAATGGAAGCCAGGTTCTTTCGTTCCGATTTCTCGAACCTGGAAGGCGGGCGATGCCGTGACCATGGCTCTGCAGATGCAGCCCACGCCGATGGTTGCCAATCCTCGGGTCGCCGATACCTACGGCCGCTTGGCCATGCAGCGCGGTCCGCTGGTCTATGCCTTGGAGCAGATTGACCAGAATGGGGCCGCGCTCGGAGACATTTTCGTGCGCCCCGGAACCCCTGCCGCCGCCGAAACTCGGAAAGATCTCCTGGGTGGCGTCGCCGTATTAAAGGTTCCGGGTCAGGCGGCCGAAAAATCCTTAGGAGAGGAACCGCTGTACCAGCCACTAGCCATTGCGACGAGCCGCGCCAAGCGTCCGATCACATTGATGTTCATTCCCTACTACGCAATCGGCAATCGCGAGCCGACTCCCATGGAAGTTTGGGTTCCTATATCACGGTTTGATGCGGCGGGCGGTAGCGCTCCGGCCGTCGCGGAACGGCACGCCGAGACCCGGTAATGCCGCAGCCGAACCTTGAGCGCCGGCCAGGTCGGCCTCAAGAGTCCCCAAAAGCGTGTAAAATCATGTATATCTCTCGGAAATGCCCGCTGAAATCGATGATTCAAGTCTGTTCCCGTATTAACCTTTTTCTTTCAATAAGTTGCCTTGTTCTTGGCGCGCTTCCGGCGCTGGCGCAGCAGAGCCAGACTGCGCCCACGCCCCCTCCGAATCCACCCGCCGAGAATCCCACAACTCCCCGCATTCAGACCAAGCCTGGGCAGCCCACCACGCCCGGCACGCCGAGTCCGGGAGGAGCCCCGGTCGATTCCAGCAAGTACAAGGTCGGCCCCGCCGATGTGCTGCTGATCCGCGTCTGGAATGAACCGGAGTTCACAGGCCCGGTCGCCGTTCACGAGGACGGAAAATTTACATTGCCCTTGGTGGGTGATCTCGATGCCGGTGGAAAGACTCCCATCGAAATTCAGGACGAAGTTGCAAAGGCGCTTACAAAATATGTCGTAAGGCCTCTGGTCACCGTCACGGTTCAGGATGTCGGCAGCAAGAGATACTATATCGACGGCCTCGCTGCTCGGCCGGGCGTGTACTCTTTGGTTGTTCCCACAACTGTTCTGGAAGCCATTAGTGCGGCCGGCGGCTTACAGGAATTTGCCAACGAAAAGAAGATTTATGTGCTGCGCGGAAGTAAGCAGATTCCCTTCAATTACAAAGATGTGCTGAAGGGAAAACATATGGAACAAAACATACTGCTCCAACCCGACGACCATATTGTTGTTCGGTAGGAAAAGATAGGGAATTTTATGCTGGACAGTCTCTCGGTACCTCGCCGCGCTTACGATTTTGAGGATTACGTCGATATCCTGCGGCGCAATCTCCGCTGGATCATTGCCCCCGCTTTCGCCGGCTTAGTGATCTCTACTGTCGTCGCCTACTCCATGGACGATTCGTATTTCTCGGTGGCCAAGATTCGAGTCACGCCGCAGCAGATCACCCCCGATTTGGTTAAGAGCATCACCAGCCAGGATGTTGCCGATCGCATCAACAGCATGGCCCTGACGATCGAGAGCCGTAACACGTTGACCAACATCATCAACACCTACGGGCTTTATAAGAAAGACCTGAAAAGCGAGCCGCTCGACGACGTGCTCGACAAAATGAAGCATTCCATTTACATCAATGCCTCGGGCGGCGCCGAAGCCTCTGGTAAGTTGCTTCCCGTCATGGATGTAGGCTTTTTCTACACCGACAAATACACCGCTCAGAAGGTCTGTGCCGAGCTTGTCTCGCGGTTTACCAGCTTGAGCAGCTCCGACGTTGCGCAAAGTCAGCAGGAGGCGGGTCAGTTTATCAACGACGAGTTCGACCAGGCCAAGCGGGACCTGGATGATCTGAGCAAAAAGTTAAATGACTTCCGGGCAGAGCATGCTGGCCGGCTTCCCGAAGAAGCGCAGTTGAACATGCAGCAGTTGAACGCTCTCGATGGCCAGCTCGGGTCTCTGAACGAGGCTGCGAACCGCAACGATCAGCAGAGAATGATGCTCGAAACGAATCTGAACATTGCCAAGGCCCGCTTATCCTCCATTCATTCGCCTCAATCGCAGGCCCAAAACGAAAAACTGGCCTCGTTCGATCGGCAGATCGAAGCGGCGGAAAACAACATTGCCGCCCTGAAGGAGCGATATACCGACGATTATCCGGACCTTCAGTCCGCCAAAGACCAGCTCGCCTTTCTCAAGCGCCAGCGCGACGCCGCCGCCAAGGAGAAACCCAAACCTGTCGAAGCCCCAGTGGATAACGCTGACGTCACACGCGAACGGATCGATTCCCAGGGCGTCATTGATCAGTTGCAAAGTCAGATGAAAGGGAACGCCATGGATGCAAAACAGATCGCCAGGGACATGGCGAGTGTGAATGCGGCTATCAGGGTCTATCAGGCGCGCCTCTCCGGAACCGCTAATGAGAAGGAATATGCCGATCTTCTGCGAGAGCATGAGTTGGCCAAGCAGAGATATTTCGAGCTGAATCAGAAGCGCGAGAAATCCGTAACATCGCAGCACATGGAGCAGCGCAAGCAGGGCGAAACTCTGGAGCTCCTGGATCCGGCTTCGCTGCCCGTCTCTCCGTTTGCGCCCAAGCGCGCCAAAATCATTCCCATCGGCGCGGTGATTGGCTTCGTGCTCGGCGTGGTGCTCGTTGGCGTGCGTGAGGTCAGAGACACCTCGCTCAAGAATCTCAAGGATGCTCGCTTGTATACGCAGCTTTCCATTTTGGGAAGCGTGCCTTTGCTGGAAAACGATATTGTCGTCCAGCGTCGTAAGCAGGTCATGTGGGTGGGCTGGGCCACTGCGACCATCGCCGGGCTGGCGATTATCGCAGGCTCCGTTGCTCGCTATTACTTGACCAGGGGATAACCGAATGAGCCGTGTTCACGACGCGCTGCGAAAAGCGCAACAAAGTTCCGAGGCTGCTAAGCCGAACCCGCCGCGCCGTCAAGCGGCTATCTCTCCCGATTCTGCAAACCCCGCAAGTACTGCGCTCGAAGCTGCGCCAGTGGCTGGAGAACAGGTTACCCCCGGCGCTGTGGCCGAACGGCCCCAGGCATCCATGCTCGCCGGCAGCTCGCCGCTGCCTCCCGTTGCGGCGGTCGACATGGCTGACGAGATCGACGATCTCGAACACATCATTGGCAACGCTCGCCAGATTCCATACACGCCTACTAAGGAAGCGCTCCTGGTAAGCCCGGCCAATCCGCGCGAAGCGCCGGCCGAAGAGTTCCGCACGCTTCGAACGCGCCTGAATCATCTCCAGACATTGCAGCCCCTCCACACCTTGGTCGTAACGAGTGCCTCGCCCGCGGAGGGCAAGTCCTTCACCGCCATGAATCTTGCCATCACGCAGTCGCAGCTTGCCGACAAGCGCGTTCTGTTGGCTGATTTCGATTTCCGCCGTCCCAGCATTGACAAGACTCTTCAAATTCCAGGCTCTCCGGGTATTACCGACTGCTTCCTTGGAAAAGCCGCTCTTCGCGACGCGCTCTATAAAGTGGGTGAGACAAATCTTTACGTTCTCCCCGCCGGCGGCCCCGTCACCAATCCCCTTGAATTGCTCAACCTCAAGGAATGCAAGGCTCTCATCGACGGCCTGCGCAACCATTTCGATTGGGTTATTCTCGATAGTCCGCCCCTGCTGTTTGCCGCCGATGGAAACCTTTTGGCGACCATGTGCGACGGCACGGTGCTCGTCGTTCGGATTGGAACCACAACTTTCGATTCCGTCACTCGTGCACTCCAATCGCTATGTGAGAACAATGTTCTCGGTGTTGTCGTGAATGGCGCCCGTCGGGGTGAGCTCTATAGCAAGTACAGCTATTACCACGATTACTATTACGCTCCGGAAACCGAAGAAGCGTCGGAAACGCCGGAAGAGCTAGCCGAGTCGAAAGAGCCGGCCCTGGTAAAGGAAGACTAACCGCCCGCTACCGGAGCGCTCGAAATTGCATCCAACTGTTTGGAGGCAATCTTGAGTACACCGTTCGCCGCGCTATCCACTTTCGACGGTCCGCCGCAAAAACTGGCGGATACACTTCCGGGTGTTCACGATCTCATTCGGTCGCGCTGGAGTCCTCGCGCTTTCTCGTCCCGCGACGTGTCCGCCGAAGACTTGGAGATTATCCTCGATGCGGCCCGGTGGGCGGCATCCTGCTACAACGAGCAGCCCTGGCGATTCATCGTGGCGCGGAAATCCGATCCGCAGGCGTTCGAGAAAATGCTCAACCTGCTCGTTCCGGGCAATCAATCCTGGGCGACGAGTGCGCCCGTTCTGATGATCATGGCCGCAAAGCGGACCTTCACGCATAACGGTTCGCCCAATTACTATGCTCTGCACGATGCCGGTCAGGCCCTCGCGAATTTTTTCCTGCAGGCCACGGCGCTCGGACTTCATGCGCACGGCATGGCGGGATTCGATCGCGACCGCGCTCGGGTCGAGCTGGGAATTCCCGACGATTATGACGTCGGCGCGGCGGTTGCCCTGGGATATCTGGGCTCGCCCGATCAACTAAACGAGCAGCACAAGAAGAGTGAGCTCGCGGTCCGGCAGCGAAAACCGTTGGATCAAGTTGTGTTCGGAGCAGTCTGGGGTCAGCCGCTCAAGCCTTAATCTCGGAAAGCGTCACAATCGTCGCTCCCCAGCCGCCTGCCTCGGCGGGAGCGTCGCGAAAATCGGTGACATAGGGAGTGCGGCTAAGAATCGAGCGCACCATCTCGCGCTGCACTCCGATGCCTCGCCCGTGAATGAGACGAAGAGCGGTTAACCCGCGCAGGCGCGCTTCTTCGAGGTAGGCTTCTACTGCCGGCTTCAGGTCGCATGGCCGGATGGTGTGCAGATCGAAGACGCTGGTAATCGGAATCTCTAACGGCTCCTCATCGTCCATTGCGGAGCTCGTTAGCTACCAGGGAATGCGAGGGTTCCAGCCGCGGCGCTGTTGTGGCGCGGGCGTGCCGCCTTCGCTCAACGCCCGGCTAGGCGGCGTGTTGCTGAAGTTCAGCTCGTCCTCGTTGAAGCTAAGCGGCCGGTCCAGCACCATCTCGACGGTCGATCCTTTCGGAAGCACGGCATCCGAGCCGTGTGCAAGAAGAACGCCCATCATGCCCGCTGCGGCCCCGGCCCCTGCTCCGATTCCCAGCCCTCGGACGGCGTGCCCGGTCGCATAGCCGATACTCGTGCCGATACCCGCCCCGGCGGCCGTTGTGCCCGCGACTGTCGCCACATCGCCGCCCTTGCCATCGGAGCTGGTGATCTTATCATGCTCATGTTTCAGTGGGTCGCGAGCGTCTACCGCGCCCAGGTCGGAGTCGAATTTGCGGCTGACGCCGTTCGGAAGAGTTAGCGAGTCAAAGCGCACCTGCAGTTCGCCGCGGCGCCTCCCGCGGGCGGGCGCCTTTACTTGCGTTACGGTGCCCGTCACCCAACTGCCCTGCGGAATGATGATGCGGCCGCTTGAAAGCACAGGAAAGGCGGTTTCGAGATAAATACGGTCCCCGACCTGCGATTGCTTGGAGCTGACGCTGTTGATCATATTGAGCAAAATGTGCGTTCCGGGGGCGACGTTAAATGCTCCGGCGGGCCCTTCGGCGCGCGGCTTGAACCCCCCTGGCTGTTGCGCGGCTGGCGGAGAGTTTTGGCCAAATACAGCGGTGACGGAGCTCGCGAGCAGGCAGGCAAGGCCCAGGCGTGTAAACATGTTTACCCTTAATGTTCAGTTTAGCTATAAAAGCAGTGACATGGCTTTTCGCAAAACGGTGCTGGCCGGCATTCGATCGAGTGTGTCTCTGGCGATCCACTGGCATGGGCCGCAATCGTCGGGCGGAGCGGCTTCCAGCACTTCGAAGCGGTAGTTGTGAAAGGTGATTCCGTGGCGGAACGAGCCCAGTTTGCGGCCCGCCACAACGCCGGGCAGTTGTCCCGGTTCCGGCAGCTCCCAAAACCCGGGCATCAGGCGCGAACCGGAAGAGCGTTGCCACAGCAGAAGCTTACCGTCGCGTTCGATCCAGTACGCCACGCGCTTCTCGCGCACCTGCTTTTGCGGTCCGGATTTCACCGGTCTGTCGCTTTGAGATCCGTTCTGGCGCGCCTGGCACGAAGCCGATACCGGACAGATCAGGCATTGCGGATTCTTCGGCAGGCAAATGGTCGCGCCAAGTTCCATCATGGCCTGGTTGAACGCGCCGGGCTGTTCACGATCCAGTATCTCTGCCGCCAGCCTGGCGAAACGGGCCCGGCCGTTTACCGAATCGATGCTTGTCGCATCATCGAATACGCGGCTCAGGACGCGAAGAACGTTGCCGTCCAGTACGGCGTGTGGAAGACCGAGTCCGATACTGGCGATCGCCGCCGCCGTATAATCTCCAATGCCGGGCAGCTTGCGCAGTTCGTCATACGTGGCCGGAAACCCTCCTGCAGAAATCATGATTCGCGCCGCCCTCTGCAAATTGCGCGCCCGGTGATAGTAGCCCAGTCCCGCCCAGCGGGCGAGCAGGTCCGGCTCCGGCGCTTCGGCGAGAGTCTGAATGTCCGGGAATCGGGCCAGAAATCGTTCGTAATAGGGAATGACGGCGGCGACCCGCGTCTGCTGCAGCATGATCTCCGAAATCCAGATCGCATACGGGTCACGCGTGTGCCGCCAGGGTAAGTCGCGCTGATTCAGTGCAAACCAGCGCAGCAGGTGTTGCCGGAAACTGGCAATCTTATACTGAATGAAGAATCCCTCCCGCGCCATCGCGCCTTGAATCGGCGCGAACATTGAACTTTGCCTCGAATGCCGGAAGATCCCAGCTTACCGCCTTGTGAAGTGGCGACCGCTGAAAGCGTGTCCGCCGCGGCCGGGCCAATGCTTGCTATTCGCCGGGCCCGCGTGCACAATCTCAAAAACATCGATGTGGATATACCGCACAACCAGTTGACGGTGGTCACCGGACTTTCCGGATCGGGTAAATCGTCGCTGGTGTTTGACACGATTTACGCGGAGGGACAGCGGCGCTACGTGGAATCGCTGTCCGCCTACGCCCGGCAGTTTCTCGAGCGCATGGAGAAGCCCGATGTTGACGAGATTCTGGGTGTCGCGCCGCCCATCGCCATCCGCCAGAAGAATCAGACCAGGAATCCGCGCTCGACTGTTGCGACGGCCACCGAATTGTACGACTTTATGCGCCTTCTGTGGGCGAGGGCTGGAAGGACTTACTGTCCGAACGACGGCTCGCGCATCCAGCGCGACACGGTGGATCAGGTCGCCGGCGCGATGTTGGCCCAAACAGGGGGATCGCGCTGGTATGCGCTGTTTCCAGTCAAGGCTGCGGGTGCCGATGCGGCCGCCTTGCGCGACAGGCTCTTCGATTTGCGGAAAAAAGGCTTTAACCGGCTCTTTCAAGCCGGACAGATGTTTGAGTTCTCCACCCCGGAGTCGTTGCTCGAGATCGATTTTTCCAAGCCCTTGTATGTCCTCGCCGACAGGATTGTGATTAACCCTGACTCGCACCAGCGGCTGGTCGACACGGTCGAGATCTGCTATCGCGAAACCGGCGAAGTCTTTTTCGAGCAGGCGGGCGTGGCGGATGCCCCGACGTTGCACTTCAGCGAGCGCTTCGCCTGCAAGACGTGCGGCTTGGAAGCCGCCGCGCCTGAACCGCCGCTGTTCAGCTTCAATAACCCGATGGGCGCGTGTCCCGTTTGCCAGGGCTTTGGAAACACCATCGATTACGATTTGGATCTAATTATTCCCGATCCGTCGCTTTCGCTCGAGGAAGGCGCTGTCGATCCATGGACGAAGCCGCAATACACGTGGTATTACGACGAGGAAGTAAAGCCGAAATCCCGCGGAAAGGCGCGGCTGAACATTGCTTATGCCGATCTCAGAACGGAAGAGAAGGAGTTCGTTCGAAAGCACGTCTACCGGTTCTTCGCGGAAGTGGAACGGAAAAAATATAAGGTCCATGTGCGCGTCTTCATGAGCCGTTACCGCGCGTATACGGAATGCCCGGCCTGCCGGGGCGCCAGGCTGAGGCCGGAAGCCTTGTGGGTGCGGCTCGAGGACTGCAACATCGCGCAAGCTTCGCGCATGAACATTGCGCGCGCGCGGCAATTCTTCGACAACCTGAAGCTGAGCCCCGAGGAATCGGAAATCGCGGATCGGATTCTCGACGAAATCCGGCAGCGCTGCAAGTTTCTGAACGATGTTGGCCTCGAATATCTCACGCTCGATCGTCTTTCAGCCACACTCTCGGGCGGCGAGGCCCAGCGCATCCAACTCGCGACCTGCCTCGGCTCGCGCCTGGTGGGCGCCATCTACGTTCTCGATGAACCGTCTATCGGATTGCACAGCCGCGACACGGCGCGCCTGATACACATCCTGAAGGATCTTCGGGAATTAGGAAACACAATCATAGTTGTTGAGCATGATCCGGAGATCATGGCGGAGGCTGATCACATTCTGGATTTGGGTCCGGGGGCGGGTGAAAACGGAGGCCGCGTGACCTTCTCGGGAACATATCAGCAATTGCTGCTTCCCCCGGCCCAGAAGGATCGCGACGGGCTTCAATCGCTGACTGGCCGGTATCTTCGCGGCGAGCTCGCCGTCAGGCGCACTCCGGACCGGAAAAAAGTCAACCCGAAGAAGACACTTCGGTTTTTCGGCGCGCGCGCCAACAATCTGAAGAATATCGACGTCGAAATTCCGTTGGGCATGATGGTGGCCGTTACCGGCGTCTCCGGCTCCGGAAAATCCAGCCTCGTGCACGATGTCATCTATCGCGCGCTCGATCTGCGGGTGAACAAGGAACGCCAGGGTGCGCAAGAAGAGGCGCCTGGCGAGGGTGCAGCTCGAAAGCTGCCTCTCAAGCGAGCCGAACGAACCGATTTGTTGACCAGCGCCATCATGGTCGATCAATCTCCCATCGGAAGGACTCCGCGTTCCAATCCGGTGACCTATGTCAAGGCATTCGATCTGATCCGCGACCTGTTCGCCAGCACGCCGGAAGCGCAGCGGCGCGGTTACACACCGGGTCACTTTTCCTTCAATATTCCGGGCGGGCGCTGCGAACGGTGCGAGGGCGATGGAACGGTCACCGTCGAGATGCAGTTTCTCGCGGATGTCGAACTCGTGTGCGAGGAGTGCAAGGGAACGCGCTACAAGCCCAGCGTTCTCGATGTCCGCTACAAGGGGCTGAACATCCACGAAGTGCTTCAGCTCACGATCCGCGAGGCACTTTCCTTTTTTGCCGGCACGCCCCGGCTGATAACGCGCTTGAAGGTGCTGCGGGACGTCGGCTTGGGCTATCTGAGACTCGGGCAATCGGCGACCACGCTCAGCGGCGGAGAGGCGCAGCGCGTAAAGCTGGCCGCGCATCTGGCGCAATCGAGCTGTGAAGGAACACTTTTTCTTTTTGACGAGCCGACAACGGGCCTGCACTTCGATGACATCGCCAAACTGCTGGAGAGCTTCGAACGCCTGATACACAATGGCGGAAGCATTCTCGTAATTGAGCACAACCTGGACCTGATTCGAGCCGCCGATTGGGTCATCGACCTGGGACCGGAGGGCGGGGAAGCAGGCGGCCGGATTATCGCGCAGGGCACTCCGGAAGCGATTGCTTCGGTTTCTGAATCCTATACCGGAAAGTATCTGAAGCAGGCGCTTGCGCAGCGCGCAATTGCTTAGAATGAATTCGCTTCGAGACCTGCCATCAGTCGATCAGGTGATGCGCAAGCTGAAACACTTCGAAGGCTTGCCGGTAAGCCTGATCACCGAGGAAGTACGCGCCGCCCTCGCTAAACGCCGTCAAAGTTTATCGACGGGCGTTCCGATCGCCGATGGTGAATTGGAGAGTGAGGTCGAAGAACGGCTCAGAAGGTTGTTGGAGCCCTCGCTTCGGCCTGTAATCAATGCAACGGGAGTGATACTGCACACAAACCTGGGGCGCGCGCCGCTCGCGGATTTCCAGCCGATCTCGCGCTACTCGAACCTCGAATACGATCTCGACTCGGGAAAACGCGGGAAACGCGATGCGCACACCGCTGTTTTGCTGGAGCGGCTTCTGGGAAAGCCGGCGATTGTCGTGAATAACAACGCCGCCGCAGTATTCCTGGTCTTGATGGAACTCGCCGCGGGGCAGGAGGTTATCGTGTCACGAGGAGAGTTAATCGAGATCGGGGACGGATTTCGGATTCCCGAGATCATGGCTCGTTCCGGAGCGGTACTGCGCGAAGTGGGAACCACCAACCGCACGCGGATCGCCGATTACAGCACGGCGATAAACGAGCGGACTCGCCTGATTATGCGGGTGCATCCCTCGAACTTTCGAGTCTCCGGTTTTACAGAGCGTCCTTGCCTGGGGGAACTGGCGCAGTTGGGGCGTGAGCGCAGCATTCCCGTCTACGAGGATCTGGGAAGCGGGTGCCTCGTGGATTTGAAGCCGTGGGGCGTGGATGAACCGCTGGTCGCCGATACCTTGCGGGCGGGAATCAACGTCGTTTCGTTCAGTTGCGACAAGCTGCTGGGGGGGCCGCAGAGCGGGATCATCGCGGGCGACGCGGACTTGGTGAGGCGCATTCGGCGCAACCCGATGTACAGGGCGCTGCGGGTGGACAAACTCATCATCGAGACGCTCGAGACGACGCTCCGGCACTTGCTTCGGCATAACTGGCAGGCCATACCGACGTTAAGAATGATTTTTGCAACGCCGGCTGAGATCCGCGAGCGGGCCGAGCGAGTAGCCGCCAAGCTGAGCGGTTTTGAAGTGACGATGGCCGAAAGCGAATCCGCGATCGGCGGCGGCTCAACGCCCGGTCAAGCGCTTTCCACGTGGGTGATAAAGCTGAACGTGCGAAATCCGAGGGCATTTGAGCGCCGTTTGCGAAGCGCGCCTGTTCCTGTGATCGCAAGAATCCAGCAAGACAAGATTGTTTTCGACTTACGAACCGTGGCGGCGGAAGAAGAAGAATCGCTGGTCGCGGCAGTGATAGCGGCGGCCGTGAGTTAGCGATCCGCTCGCCACACGATCTCGCCCGCGACAACGGTGGCTACGGGACCTCCGCGAAATTTGCGGCCGTGGAATGGCGTATTGCGGCTCTTCGAGGGCGAGCGGTTCACGTCGTACGTCCATTCGTGATCGAGCCCGAAGACGGTCACATCGGCAGGCCCGCCGATGCGGAGGGTTCCCCGGCCGTTGAGCGAGAGAATCCGCGCGGGGTTCGCGGTGAACAGGCTGACCAGGTGCGGCAGGCCGACTCCCGCTAAGTGATACAAGCGCTCGAGAGCCAAGCCTAGCGCGGTTTCCAGGCCAATGATGCCAAATGGGCAGCGCTCGAATTCGCGCATCTTCTCGGATCCGGGGTGAGGCGCGTGATCGGTGGCAATGGCGTCGATGGCGCCATTGACGAGGCCGTGAGTTACGGCTTCCATGTCGCACGTGTCGCGAAGCGGAGGCTTCATCTTGTAGTTACTGTCGTAGGGCCGCATCTGCCGGTCCGAAAGAGCAAAATGATGCGGCGTGGCCTCGGAGGTTACGCGTACTCCACGCTGTTTAGCGAACGCCACCATCTCGATTGAATGAGCCGAAGAGATATGAGCCACGTGATAACGCACGCCAGTGAGCTCGGCCAGAATGAGATCGCGCGCCACCATGACATCTTCGGAGCTGCGCGGGATGCCTCGCAGGCCGAGGCGGGTGGATTCGCGCCCTTCATGCATGTCGCCTCCGGCGCTGAGATGCAAATCCTCGCAGTGCTCGATGAAGGGAAGATCGAGCGCACGGGCGAACTCCATTCCGCGCCGCGCCACGCGCGCGTTCATGACAGGCTTTCCATCATCGGAAATGGCTACGATGCCGGCCTGTTTCATGGACGCGATAGCCGACAGTTCATCGCCCTTGCTGTTCTTGGTGATGGCGCCGATCGGATACACATTGACCGCTGCGAAGCGGCGCGCACGGTCGCAGATGTAGCTCGTGACGGTAGCGGAGTCGTTCACCGGGTCGGTATTCGGCATGCAGCAAACCGAAGTAAACCCACCGGCGGCAGCGGCTCGTGAGCCGGTTTCGATGGTCTCGGCGTGCTCGAACCCGGGCTCGCGCAAGTGTACATGCATATCGATAAATCCGGGCGCAACGATCAGGCCCGAGGCATCGAACTCGCCCGCGCCTGAGCCGGAGATGTTGGGCGCGATCTCGCGAATGAAGCCGTCCTCGATGGCTAGGTCGCAAACGGAATCCCGGTTCTGCGCGGGGTCCACCACGCGGCCATTCCGGATGACGAGCCTGCTCACTGCGCCAGAACCCTTTCGAGCACGGCCATACGCACCGCGACTCCGTTTTCCACTTGGTTCAGGATGGCGGAGCGCTGTGAATCCGCCACCTCGGAAGAAATCTCGCGCCCGCGATTGATGGGGCCTGGGTGCATCACGATCACATCGGGCTTTGCGAGCTCGATGTGTTCGGGGCGGAGGCCGAAGAACTGAAAATATTCGTTGGCCGGGAATGCCGCTTCGTGCTGCCGCTCCAATTGCACGCGCAGCATCATGATGACGTCAACGCCGCGGATTGCCTCTTCCATGTCGGCGGTCAATTCGACGCCAGGGGCGATTTGAGCGATCTCGCGCGGCAGAAGAGAAGCGGGGCCGCACAGCACGACCTGCACTCCAAATTTTGAAAGTAAAAAGATGTTGGAGCGCGCCACCCGGCTGTGCGCGATATCGCCGATTATCGCTACCCGCAGACCCTCCAGACTGCCGCGCCGGTCGCGGATCGTGAGCGCGTCGAGGAGCGCTTGCGTTGGGTGTTCATGGGTTCCATCGCCCGCATTGACAATCGGAATAGGTAAGTAGCGGGAGAGAAAATGCGCAGCGCCCGATGCCGAGTGGCGCATTACGATCGCATCGGGCCGCATAGCTCCCAAGGTGTTCAGCGTATCGACCAGGGATTCCCCTTTCGAGATGCTGGAGCCTGCGGCGGTGATGGAGAGCACCTCTGCGCCGAGACGCCTGGCGGCGATTTCGAAGCTGGTCCGCGTTCGCGTGGATGCTTCGAAAAACAGGTTGACGACGGTCCGGCCGCGCGCCAGCTCGACGCGTTTGAAAGTCTGGTTCGGCGCCGGCTGAAAATCTTTTGAACGCGTGAGGATGGCCTCAATATCCTGGCGTGTCAGGGATTCGATGTCGAGCAAACCCCGCTGCATGCAATCGTCAAGCGCTGGCTTGTACCGAGGGTTCGTCCACTCGTTCCACGAGAAGCACTCTCTCCTGACCGTCCACTTCATTGAATTTAACTTCGATGATTTCGTTGCTGCTTGTTTGAACCATCCGGCCTATGTAGCGGGCCTCAATCGGCAGCTCGCGATGACCCCTGTCGATCAGCACAAGCAACTGCACACGGGCAGGGCGGCCGTGATCGAAAAGGGCGTCGAGCGCGGAACGAATCGTGCGTCCGGTGTAAAGGACGTCGTCCATCAGAACGATGTCCTTTCCGACAACGGAAAAATCGATTTGCCTGGCGTTCAACACGGGGCGCTCCGATACCGTGGAAAGATCGTCGCGATAGAGGTTAATATCGAGAATGCCAACCGGAATCTTCAGCTTTTCGAGACTTTGAATCTTCGCTGCCAGACGCTCGGCCAAAGGTACTCCCCGGCGCTTGATTCCGACAAAGGCGAGACGCTCCAGGTCGGTTGTTTTTTCGAGAATTTCATGAGCGAGGCGGACCAAAGTGCGGTCAATCTCGGAGGCGCTCATGAGCTGCTTCTTTTCACGAACGATGGGCATCGGCTTGAGGCGTGCTGTCACGCCAGATTAGCACGCGCTGCCGGTTAATCTTTCAAACGGCCGCGAATGCGCCGGGCCAGCCGTTCGATCTCTTCGGTTTTCTTGACGGATGCGACCGGGACAACGTAATTGCCCGCCTTTTGCAGTTCGTCCCGCAATTGCTGAGCGACTGAGATCAGGTCGTTGGCGTCTTTGAGCGCCTGCTCGTGCTGCTCCTTCGCGATGGCGTCTTTTTGCGACTTGCCATTGGGGAGTTTCTGATCTTCACTGGGATTCGGGGGAATGGGTAAGTTTCGATCCGGCTGCTGTTGCTCCTGTTGTCCAGCCAACAGCGTGGAGGCGATGAACGTCAGAACCGCCGCACGGCGCGATGCACCCATACGGTTGCTATGATAAGCCACTTATGATCTGGCGAATCGGGTATTGGAGCCGCTTGAAGTGGAAGTAGCTGTCGGAATTGTTGGGCTTGGAAACGTGGGGCTCGGCGCACTGCAAATACTGGCCGAAAACGCGCTATCGATTCGAGAAAAACTTGGATTTCCTCTGAACGTGAAAGCCGTTTGCAGCCGGAATGCGCAGCAGAAAAAGCTTCCGGCGTTCGATCGTGATCCGGTTCGTACCAGCAATTGGCGCGAAGTCGTGTGCGATCCGGAAATTGACATTGTTGTCGAGCTGATTGGCGGCACAGCAACCGCGGGCCATGTAATCGAAGAAGCTCTGCGCCAGCGCAAATCTGTAGTGACCGCGAATAAAGAGCTGATGGCGCTTCGCGGCGCGGAGTTGTGGAGCGCCGCCAACCAGAATGGCGTGAATCTGGCGATGGAGGCGAGTGTCGCCGGCGGCATTCCGATTCACAGTGTTCTGCGCGAAGGGATCGCAGGCGACCGCATCACGGAGTTGTACGGCATTCTCAATGGGACAAGCAACTTCATCCTTACCGAGATTGAGAAGAGCAACGCGGCGTTCGAATCGGTGCTTGCGGAAGCGCAGCAGTTGGGATACGCCGAGGCCGATCCGTCGGCGGATATAGATGGGCTGGACGCCCGCTCGAAGCTGGCGATTCTGGCGGCGCTTGCGTTTGGCGACAAGCTGACGCCCGCCGATATCCACACCGAAGGCATTCGTCGCGTGATGCCGGTCGACTTTCAATATGCGCATCAGTTGAAGCACACCATCCGGCTGCTTTGCTTAGCGCGCCAAACGGAGGACGGCTTGCTGCTTTCGGTTCGGCCCAGCCTGATTCCGCAATCGGCCATTCTGGCGCATGTCGAGGGAGCCTATAACGCGATCTGGATCAAGGGCGCTTACGGTGAGGATACTTTTTATTACGGCCGCGGCGCTGGTTCAAAGCCCACCGGGGTAGCGGTGGTGAGCGATTTGATGCGCGTGGCGCGCGAAATCCGCTTCGGTAGTCCAGAACGCGTGAGCCCGTTTGCGCATGAGCGCTTGGGGGAATACAAGCCGATTCCCGTTTCGACGCAGAAGCTGCCGTACTACTTGCGATTTCGCGTGGAGGACAAAGCCGGCATTATCGCGACCCTTGCGACCGTTCTGGCCAAGCACGATATCGGGATCGACGCCGTATTGCAGTTGCCTCGAGAGGACTGGCGGGATCTGCCGTTTGTGGTGACCACGGAACCAGCTCGCGAGCAAGCGATCCGCTCCGCGATTCTAGAGATTAGCGACGCGGATTTTCTGGTTGAGTCTCCGTTGGCGATGCCGATGGAAAAGGGATTTTAGGCGCACTATCGGAGAGCGGCTAAATCGCTTTCCTATGCTACGATTGCAAAAGATCCGACCGACGTGGGTGAGCCAGCGGCTTTCAGCTAGGCGGGGACTCAACAGGGATGAGCCGGCGGTTTTCAGCTAGGCGAAGACATCAAGATGGAGAGGTGGCTGAGTGGTCGAAAGCAGCGGTTTGCTAAACCGTCGTAGGCCTTTAAAGTCTACCGGGGGTTCGAATCCCCCCCTCTCCGCCAGAATTAACCCTATTTAAAATCAGCAGTTTAGAAGATTCCAATCGAAACTTCACGCAAATTGCACACAAGTCTATCGAAGGTGTGCGATGATTCGAGCCCGAGTCAGTGTAATTGTGCCGCGCCATGACGGCGAGTGTGAATGGAAGGTGGCGCGGAAAAGAAGCGGAAGAAGTGCCAGTACCCCAGCACGATTAGTTCCTAGGATTCTTCCAGTTAGGGCCGTAGCTCCGCATTTACATTACGCCCGGTCCATCTTATCGCGTGCCTCTTCCCAGACCATATAGTCGTCGGCGTAATCGCTGGGACGGATGGGCCGCGGCGTCGGCGCACCGGCCGTAAATCTGACGTACGCTTAGAATCTAGGCCGACCACACCACCGAAGGCCGGTGCTTTTCATCCTTGGCTCCGAAGCCAGGCCGACAACAACGCCCGGCTTTCTTTTAATTCACTGATGAGCGAGTCATGCCTGCTTTTAGATAGCTGATACGACTCTGGTTTTAATGACTTCATATTCCGAGTCACTAATTAGTCCGGCCGTAAGCAACTCCTTGGCTTTTGCCAGCCGCGTTAGCACGTCTGTCGAGCCCATGTCCCCGAGTGATCCTTGCCCTAAGGTCACTCCACCTGATTTCGCCCGGAGTTCCTCCAACTCGCGGACGCGCCGCTTTTCCCGCCAGGCTTGTTCTTGCGCCTGGCAAATCCGATATATCGCCTGAGCTTGCGCCTTGCGGAGTCCTCCAAAAACATGCGTTTGTGTACGACCGTTGATAGCCAGATCAGGTTGAGTGAATGCAGTCACCACCAAATCGCTACCAAAGATACCGCTACTGATCTGGACGTTCTTTATGTCCTGCCAGCGTATGTCGACGGGTGTGTATCCTCCGAATAGGCCACGGCGCATCCCGATTAAGCGGCCAGTGGTGGGGCTCAGGATCTCTCTCCGGTGTGTGATTGCAAACAGGCGGCGTTGTATAGCCATACACTCAAGACTCTCGCCGACCACAAGCATTTCCAGCAAGTACCGGAATGCGTTGTGTATTCTCGGCGCTTCACCATTGACGAGGTTGCTGACTGACATTCGACGTTGCGAGCAATATAACAATTTTCTGCCGGTCAGGGTACTTGACGTGGTTTTGAGTACCGACAGGCCGGCCAGTCTTAGGTCTATGTCGATCGCCGCCCGGCTTTCTTTCATGCCGACTCTAGGCCGCTTTCTTCATGTTGCGTCTTAGGTACGAGTTCTGAAACTCGCGGCTGTCGTGCAACTGCAGACAAATTGCCCACAAGGTTATTGATTTCGTTGATTTCGTCGTGTGAAAGTGGCCATATGAATCAGCAACTTGCTTGTTTTCAATATCGTTTCGCGGTTCGAATCCCCCCCTCTCCGCCAGATAAATAATTTCACGGTAGTCCACTGATGATCTGCCGATATTCATCTTCGCTGAAAGCACGGCAGGTCTCCGACGTTATACTCCCCTGCGAGGCTGAACCCAGGATCGCTTTCGCTAAGGCCTTATCATCGGGAGCGTCCACGATGGCAACCATGTCGTAATGACCCGTGACCATGTAAAATTCTTTCATTCTGACGCCAGCAGCCTCGAAGCCTTTCCGGGCCGCATCAAGCCGGGATGGACTCTGTTTGACATTCTGAAGCCCCTGTGGAGTCCACTTGAGCATTGCTATGTACGTCGGCATAGGTCTCTCCTTTATAGCCGGATTCTATCCCAATTTAGCTACCTGCCTCTCCGTCAGAAAAGATTCGCTGAACCAAAACAAAAAAAAGCCCCGCGGAATTGAATTCCACGGGGCTCGTTTTGCGGGCAATTATGGAGCGAAGTAGCTGGAGACGTCAAGTATCAATTGTGTTGAAGCCGATCCAAAGGCATCAATCGAACCATTGGTTGAGCCGACGATCGCCATATTCGAGGTGATCGCCGCATCAAACGCGTTGAGCGTGGAGACGAAGGGTTGCGCCTGCCCGTCTGCCCACAATGTGAGGTACTGCAGAGCACCCGAAGGTACGACCGTTGCGTTCATGACGTAGGCCTGCGCGGCGGCTGGCACGCTGCAACCGGCGCCCACAACATTCACGGAACGTGTTCCACTGAAAGGCCCGGAACCGGGTTGCGCGCGCGAATCGGACACGCGGCAAGGAGATAGTGTATAAAGCGATAAGCCACCGGGGCCCGGGGGTGCAAAGTAGCCGTTGGCGTCAATGATGAGATCCGTTGCATCGCTGCCCATCACCGAGATACTGCCGCCATTGCCGGCCGGTACGATTGCGGCATTCGCCGTGACGGTTCCGGTGGGAGCGTTTAAGGTGGAGACAGTAGGCTGGCTCTGTCCGGCTGCCCACACGGTCAGGTATCCAAGCGCGCGCCTGGGGACGGCGGTGAAATTTAACGAATACGCCTGCGCCGCCGCGGGGATGTTGCAGGAACCTGCGATGGGGACGGAGCGGCTTATGCCTGCGCTCAGCGCGCCCGTTCCCTGCCGGCTGTCGATGACGCGGCAAGGCTGCACGGGATAGAAGGCGAGGGCCGAAGCCGTTCCCGCCGGTACAAAATATCCATCGATATCGAGCACCACATGGGTTGCATCGCTTGCGTAGATGCTCACGGCGCCGTTCGCTCCTGCCGGTACAATCGCCGCGTTCGCCTTGATACGTCCATCGGAGTTCAAGGTAGACACCAGCGGCTGCGCCTGTCCAGCGGGCCAAACTGTGATGTACCCGAGAGCTCCGCTTGGAACGGCCGTCACGTTCAGCGAATAGGCTGCCGCTGAAGATGGGATGCCGCAGGCGCTGGACGGGATGCTAAAGTTCCTCACGGCGCCTGCTCCTAGCGCAGGACCACCGAAAGCTCCATTTGGATTTCTGGTATCAGCGACACGGCACGGCGTTACCGGAATAAACATCAGCGGCGCCGAAGCGGTCGGCTGATCCATTCCAATATCCTTCCCGTCTGTCCCCGCGTTCTTGAAAGCGCTGACGGACGACAGTTGGAAATTAGCGCCCGTGACGTTAGTAAAGCCAACCTGATCGACAGAAGACGGGAAGAAGTTATTCGCCGGATACTGATTCGACGGGCCGCCGATGAGTACATTCTTGGCGAACGTCCATCCCGAGGCGTAACCGTTCAGCGTGGGGATGCCCATGCCGGTGCCATCTCCCACTACGCCCCAACCATTCATTGTGATGTTGTTCGTGTATGTAATGTTATTGCTCGGCGCGATGTCGAACAACATCGGAGCTCCGTTCTGGAAAGCTGTGTTGTGATCGAGGGTCACTCCCTGCACGTCATCCAGGATGACGAACAGATGGCCGTTACCGCCCCAGGATGAATTGATGTCTTCCCAGACATTGTTTTGCACCACGAAATTTCCGCTGCTTCCAGAACCATCGTTATCGTGGCCTGCGAAAACAGCTCCCTGGGCGGAATGATTGATGATGTTGTTGGTTACCGTGATATCGCGCACTACTGCCCACGGCACAGCGCCATATTCTGTGCGTACCGTGAAGACAAAGGTGTAGCCGGGCTGATCGGCTCCCTGCCAGTTGTTGGTGAAGGTGTTGCTGTCGATGGTTACGCGCTGGGCATTCTTTAGCTCAAAATGATTCTTCGCCCAGATGGGAACACCGGCATAGGAAGAACTGCCCGCCATCCAGCTCAGCGGCTTGAAGAAGGTATTGTTCTGGACGAGGATATCGGAAGGAATCACGTTTGGAATAGAGGTAGTGGCGCCGCCGAAAGCGACCGTTTCGGTTCCGGCTTCGAGGTAGTTGTTGATGATTTTGTAAGGACCGGGGCCGTCCCAGCCGTAAAGGGCCTGAGTATCCTGCCAGGTGCTTACAAAACCGGAGACATAGCAGTTCTCAACGATCGTGCTGCCTCCATTGAGGGCGATACCGCGCTTGCCGCCCGCAATCGGATCGCCGTGAATGTAATCGCGATCGAAATCGATATCGTGAGGAAGTAAAGCGGTAGATGAATCGGACGCTGTGCCAACATCAATAAGATCCTGAACATAGATGTTCGGCACGGTTTGAAATTCGAGGCCGATGAGGTGGTAGTAGTTAGCGCCATCCGGCACGAGAAGAACGGCGCCATCGTCGGGCGAGACCAGCTTCGGCATAGCAGCCGATTGAGTGTTGGAGACGCGATTCCCCGCGGCGGGAAGAGAATTCATCGCGGAGCTTTGAATCGTGATCCACTGCGGGCCCGGGTTGGGCGCGAGTACGAAATGACCTACATAGGATGCACCTGCTGCCAGCGTGATGGTATCGCCGGGCCGTGCGGCATTGAGCGCGCTTTGCAGGTTTCCTCCGGCTGGAACATTAACGTTCGCAGCTACGGCAGCCTGCAGACAAGCAACTGCCGCAAATAGAAACAACTTTGCGTTCATTAGGAGTCATAAACGAAGTGCTCCCGGTTGCCAAAAATTGCTCGGAACATTCGGTTTGTTTATAAAAAAATACATTTGTCGTTGAACACGGACAGCAGGTATCAATTGATACCAACATTGGGGTACAATGATACTGAGAATAATTATGGTTGGAGCAGACCGCATCGCCGAGGTAATGGGAGGCAGCGCCATCTTGGGCCGGCGCATCCGATCCATCGGAGAGTTGGAGCAGACCGTATCGCATGGGATTCCGAAGCGAGCGTTACGACACACGGCCGAGCGAATTTATTCATCGGGCGGAGATATTCGCGACATGATCTTTCGCATTGTGCCGGAGGCGACGTTTAAGCGTCGAACGCGGCTATCTCCGGCCGAGAGCGCGCGCACAGAGCGGTTAGCGCGAGTGGTGGCGGCCGCTGAATACGTTTGGAATGACCAGACAGACGCACGCGAATGGTTGCGGAGGCCGCATCCAGAATTGGGAAGGCGCACTCCGTTGGAGGCGGCGATGTCTGAACTTGGCGCGCGGCAGGTGGAAGAACTTCTCGAGCGGCTCTTTTACGGCATTCCGGCCTGATGCGTGCGTTCCGCGTTGCGGATCGTCGCTTTCCGATTTTCGACGGCACCGGCGCGCGCCTTATCGGCGGGCGGTGGAATTCGCCGGGCAGACCTCTCATCTATTGTGCCGAAAGTTTCGCGGGGGCGGTGCTGGAAACGCTCATTCATTCGAACCTGGGCCGCGTGCCGAGGACACATTCGATGATCGAAGTCGCTATACCCAAGAGCGTTAGGCTTGAATCCGTTGCGGGAGAGGAGGTACTGGGATGGGACACGGCAGATTTCAGGGCCAGCCGGGCATTCGGGGACCGGTGGCTGGAAGAAGGCCGGTCCGCGGTTCTGGTGGTGCCGAGCATGGTCACGCGCGGCCGCGAGCGAAACATTTTGATCAATCCCGAGCATCGGGATTTCGCCCACATCTCTGCCAGCGCTCCCCAGCCGGTTCTTTGGGACGAACGCCTGTTCGAACACCGATGAATCGCGCGACCCGCTGGGGGTGCAAAATTGAAATATATGGTTAAGACTCCTCCTGTTGACGAGACTTCGGTGTCTCTCAAGAAATATGGTTTGTATATCGGCGACGAGTGGGTCGACACGGCTGCTCACGATCAGGTCAAGCTTCCCTATGATGGAACGCCAGTGGGGCTTGTAGGCCGCGCCACGGATAACGATGTGGATGCGGCTGTAGAGAGCGCGCAAGAAGGCGCGCGTGCGATGGCGGCTCTTGCGAATTACGAACGAGCGGAACTGCTGCTCCGCTTGGCTGACGAACTCAAGAAGGACGAATCGGAGCTGGCGCATCTGATCTGTTCGGAAACCGGCAAGCCGATCAAGGAAGCGCGGATCGAGGCCAGCCGGAGTGTGAACACACTGATTGCGGCGGCTCACGCAGCGCGAGAATTGCACGGGGAAGTTGTCCCCATGGACTTCGCGCCGGGCGGAAAGGGAAGGCTGGCGATGACCGTGCGGGAGCCTATCGGCATCGTGGGAGCCATAACGCCGTTCAACTTCCCTCTCAATCTGGCGTTGCACAAGCTGGCTCCGGCTCTGGGGGCAGGCAACTCGGTTCTGCACAAACCCGCGGAACGAACGCCGTTGAGCGCCTTACGGCTTGCGGAGCTTGTCACTCGGGCGGGGGCGCCGAAGGGCGCTTACAACGTGATTACGGGTGATGGCCCTGCGCTGGCGAATCGCATGGTGCGCCATCCAGGAATCGCGATGATCACATTCACAGGCAGCGTGAAGGTAGGAACGGAGCTGCGGGAAAGGGCGGGCCTGAAGCGAGTCACGCTGGAACTCGGAAACAATTCGGCCGTAGTCATTGAACCGGATGCGGATCTGAATACAGCGATCAGCCGTTCGGTTCAGGGCTCGTTTGGTCACAGCGGTCAAATCTGCATTTCGTTACAACGAGTGTTTGTCCATGAGTCCATAAAGGATGCGTACTTAGCCGGCCTGACGGCCGCGACAAAGAAGCTGCGGGTTGGGCATCCTTACGAAGACTCGACGGATGTTTCCTCGCTTATCGATGAGAAGGCTGCGATACGCGTGGAGGCCTGGATTCAACAGGCTGCCGGAGCGGGCGCGCAGGTTGTATGCGGAGGAAAGCGTAAGTTTGCGACCATCGAGCCAACGATTCTGGTGAATGTTCCACCTTCCGCGCACATCTCCTGCGACGAGGTGTTTGGACCCGTTGTCGCGGTTTATCCATACAAGCATCTGGAAGAGGCGCTCACCCAAGCGAACAACACGCCATACGGACTGCAGGCCGGCATTTTCACCAACGACCTTCCGCGCGCCTTCGGGGCCGCGAAGAAGCTGCGGTTCGGAGGCGTAATGATCAATGACATTCCCACGTTCCGGATGGATCACATGCCGTACGGCGGAACGAAAAACAGCGGGTTAGGGCGGGAAGGGCCGCGTTACGCGATGGAAGAAATGACCGAGCCGAAGCTGATCTGCTGGAAGACGGAGTAGCAGTCAGCCGGAACGCGCAGGCGCGCGCGTCGTTACAGGCGTCGCTTTGTTATTCTCGAAAGTTAAGAATAGTTGAGGTTTTTCGATGTCGGGACACAGTAAGTGGGCCACCATCAAACACAAGAAGGCGGCCCTGGACGCCAAGCGCGGCAAGGCTTTTACGCGTTTGATCAAGGAAATCATGATCGCAGCACGAAATGGAGGCGACCCTGATATGAATCCGCGCCTTCGTACCGCGATCGTGGCCGCCAAGGCCGTCAGCATGCCGGCGGACAACATCAAGCGCGCCATCATGCGCGGAACCGGCGAGCTGGAGGGCGGGCAAATCGACGAGATTCTGTTCGAAGGTTATGGCCCGGGCGGGGCTGCCGTGCTGGTCAATGTAGCGACGGATAACCGGAATCGCACCGTGAGTGAAATTCGTCATCTCTTTTCGAAGAACGGCGGCAATCTCGGTGAACAGGGGAGCGTTTCATGGATGTTCGAACGCAAAAGCCAGATTATCGTCGATGGCGAAAAGGCGAGTGAGGATCAACTGATGAGCGTGGTCCTTGACGCGGGCGCGGACGATATCCGGGATCAGGGCGGCGCATGGGAAATACTGTCGGCGCCTGAAGCGCATGAAGGTGTCCTACAGGCGCTCGAAAAAGGGGGCATTCCGACGGAATCAGCAGAAATTTCCATGGTTCCGAAGAACACGATCAAGCTGGAAGGGAAGAACGCCCAGGCCATGCTGAAGCTGTACGATCTTCTGGAAGAGCACGACGACGTACAGAATGTCTACGGCAATTATGAAGTGGACGAGGCGGAAGTAGAAGCCCTGGCATAGCGTACTCGCGGGCCGGGCGGCTCGCCGAGTATCGTCAACAGCCGGATCTTGGATGCGGATCGTCGGGATAGATTGCGGGACGGAGAAGACCGGTTTCGGTGTTATCGAATCGGACGGACGTTCGCACAAGCTGGTGACGGCCGGAGTGATTCGGACGAGAGCAGCCGATGCGCTGGAGCAAAGGCTGCAGCGGATAGCGGGCGAGTTAAGGGGAATATTGGAAGGCTTCTCGCCGGATGCTTTCGCGGTGGAGGAGGTTTTCCACGCGGTCAACGCGAAATCCGCGCTGAAGCTGGCGCATGTTCGCGGCGTGGCGCTCTTGCTCGCGGCAGAAGCCGGGCTGGCTGTCAGCGAGTACTCTCCATTAGAGGTGAAAGTCAGCGTGGTTGGTTATGGACGCGCAGAGAAGCACCAGGTACAAATGATGGTCCATTCGCTGCTCGGCATAGGACCGCAGTTCGATTCCTACGATGCGACCGATGCCCTGGCCGTGGCGATCTGCCACGGGACGCGCGCGAAAATGCCTTGGATGGCTGGAGCGTAGCGATGAGGATTCTTGTATTAGCTGTGCTGTTACCCGTTTGCGGTTTGGCCGCTGCTCCCAGACTCATCTTTACCCGGATCTTTCCAGGCAGCACTCCGGATTACATCTGGTTGAATATCGATCGGACCGGCGCACTGCAATACAAAGAGTCGCCCAAGGACGAAAACCCTTTGCAGGCGCAACTGGAGGAATCCGACACGTCGGCACTTTTCGCCATGGCCGAGAAGTTGGGGTTTTTCAAATCGCCGCTCGAATCCGGATTGAAGGTAGCGAACACGGGCAAGAAGACGTTTCGATATGAAAGCGACAATGGCGCGACCGAGACCTCGTTCAACTACTCGATCAATCCAACGGCACAGCAGTTGTTGGACCGGTTCGAGCAGATTGCCGCTTCGGAGCGCGCTTACGAGGAGCTGGACAGCACGATGCGTTACGACAAACTTGGCGTCAACGACGCTCTGGCCAATCTGGAATCGCTTTGGCTGAGGAAACAACTTGCGGCGCCTCAACAATTCGTGCCGCTCTTAACGAGGATCAGCACGCACGAATCATACATGCACCTGGTTCGCGAGCGCGCGGCAAGGCTCAAAGACGAGTTTGCGAAACCATCCCCGGCCGATTCCGCTGAACAGAAAACAAAATGAAGGATGGCTTCTGAAGGGTGAGTTGCGCGCCCGGTGGAAACCTATGCAGCAGCCCTTTGAACGCGTGATTTGGATTGTGCTCGACAGCGTGGGAATCGGGGCCATGCCAGACGCCGCCGAGTTCGGCGATGCGGGCAGCGATACATTGGGCAACATCGCGCGGCAGCGCAAGCTCAAGCTCCCCAATCTGCGTGAACTGGGTCTTGCCAATATCAAACCGCTCGACGGCCTTCCCTCCGTGGAACACCCGGCCGGGGCGTTCGGGAAATGCACGCTGGCATCGCCAGGAAAAGACACTACAACCGGGCATTGGGAGATGGCGGGCATTCTGCTTCAGAAGCCCTTCCCGGTTTATCCGGATGGCTTTCCGCGCGAGGTAATGGAGGCTTTTGAGGCGAGGACAGGGCGCAAGGCTTTGGGCAACAAGGCCGCTTCCGGCACCGAAATTATTAAAGAGCTCGGTGAGGAACACATGCGCACCGGATGGCCGATCGTTTACACCTCAGCCGATAGCGTGTTTCAAATTGCGGCGCACGAATCGGTGATTCCGGTTGCCGATCTATACCGCACGTGCGAGATCGCGAGGGAAATCTTGCGTGGACCGCACGAGGTCGGGCGCGTGATTGCGCGTCCCTTCGAAGGCCAGCCGGGAAAGTTCGTGCGCACCGCGAATCGCAAAGACTATGCGGTGCCCCCGCCGCGGGGTATGCTGCTTGACCAGCTCGCCGAGAGGCACGTGCCGGTTTACAGCGTCGGCAAGATTTCAGACATCTTCCTGCAGCGCGGTATCAGCCGTTATGTGAAGACCAGGAACAACGAAGATGGAATGCAAAAAACGATCAACGCCATACTCGATCAGCCGAACGGCCTCATCTTTGTCAACCTGGTCGATTTCGATCAACAGTTCGGGCATCGCAACGATGTGGAAGGATATGCGGGAGCCCTAGAGGCGGTGGATGGCTGGTTGCCTTCTCTCAAACCCAGGGAGCGCGATCTGATCGTGCTTACCGCGGATCACGGCTGCGACCCGACGACGGCCTCGACGGATCACTCCCGCGAGTACACTCCGCTGCTCGTGTACGGGCCCGGCGTCCGGTCCGGCGTAAACCTGGGGACGCGCGCGACGCTCGCCGACATCGGACAGACCGTGGCTGAAAACTTCGGCGCGAAGATTGCGGCAGGTTCGAGCTTCCTCGGTGACATTCAGAAAGGAAACCACGCAATTCCGCGGCTATGAGACGGCGCATCATGGCGGGCAACTGGAAGATGTATAAGACCGCCCAACAGACAACGGCTTTCTTCGAGCGTTTCGTGACGCTTGTAGAAGGGAAGACAAAGAGCGAGATCGTCATTTTCCCGGCCAGTACTTCCATTCCGGCCGCTGTTCAGGCAACCGCGGGAACGGGCCTGCGCATCGGAGGACAGAATATCTTCTGGCTGGCGGAAGGCGCTTATACAGGCGAGATATCCGGCGAGATGTTGCGAGCCGCGGGGGCAACCTGGGTGCTGGTTGGACACAGCGAACGACGCCAGTATTTTCATGAGACGGACGCCGACGTGCTCAAGAAAACGCAAGCCGCTCTAGGGGCCGGACTGGCTCCGATTGTCTGCGTGGGTGAGCGGCTGGAGGATCATCAGGCCGGAAAGACACACGATGTGTTGATCCGGCAGTTCGCGGCGGGAGTCGCCGGCCTGACGGAGGAACAGTTTGCGAAGACTGCCATTGCGTACGAGCCGGTATGGGCGATCGGCACCGGAAAAACGGCAACCCCGGAGATTGCGGCGGCGGCGCACCGGCTGATTCGCACAGAAGCGGAAAAGCGGTTCGGCGAGGATGCGGCGCGGCAGGTACGCATTCTGTATGGCGGCAGCGTGAAGGCCGATAATATCGAAGGCCTGATGAGCGAGCCCGAAATCGACGGTGTTCTGGTAGGCGGAGCGAGTCTCGATCCGGAGTCGTTCGCAAGAATCGTGAAGGCTGCGTAATTGTCAGTCACGATATCGGGAGGACGCAAGCGGGCGCGACTCATGCGACCGCTAACTTTCGAGAGATTCGAGGTCCGTGCCGCGCCGTACCGCTCGAGCCGATTCGAACAGGATTGTGCTCAGGAGCAGGCCCAACGCCGTACCGCCCAGATTGATGAAGACATCCCGGATGGCAGGATCCCGCCCGGGAAAAAACAGCTGCAGAAACTCACTACACGAGCCGATAACGAGGCCGGCGAGCAGGATCCCCATCACCTTGCCGCTTCCCGCGGGAATGGCCTTCCACAGAAGCACGGCCAGAATAAAGAACATCGTCACATGCAGTCCTTTATCGGCGAGGAAGTGCATCCAATCGTATGAGGCATCGCCCGGTTGCGCGCCGCTATAAAGCAGCCCGCAAAGATAGCTGTACAACTGCTCGCACCAGTCCGATGCGATGGAAGTGGAGGAGAAAAATATTACTCCAATCCAAGCAATCACGGCGAGGCTCCACGGTTTATTGCGTAGAGTCTTCATTACTGCCAGTGTTGCATTTCACGGCTTACGGGACTCCAGGGTGGCCAATCACGGGCTTGGCCCATACGCCCGCAGCCTTGCTAGACTAGAGACGTTCGGGGCGTGGCTCAGCCTGGCTAGAGCGCCTGGTTCGGGACCAGGAGGTCGGTGGTTCGAATCCACTCGCCCCGACCAAGCTTTCTCTCGCATTCGTATTGATACCAGTGGATTTAGTGCCCCGGCATGCGGGTTGTCCAGCGTGCGGCGGACAGCTGAGCAAGCTCGGTGAAGACGTATCCGAAGTGCTCGAGTAGGTGCCGGTGCGCTTCAAAGTGATCCAGCACGTGCGGCCCAAGCTGAGTTGCACCAAGTGCGACACAATCGTGCAGGCCAAGCGCCCAGCTGGCCGATCGAGCGCGGACATGGTCAGAACTTGTACACGATCGCCGGCCTGGGTACTGATGGCTCTAGTACTTCGATGTACAAACGTTGTTCAAAGCGTTGCCAATCCGACCGTACAATCGTTCAGAAGGATTCTCATCCAGGGAAGGGTGACTACACATGAAGGGACGCACTCGTCTGCGCGTTCACCATCGCTGCTTGTCATTAGCGGCCCTCTGCAAAGCAATCACGCTCGTAGCTTGCACTGCAATCGCGTTTGCGCAATCCACGGGCAGCATCCAGGGAACGGTATCCGAGCGAACCGGCACAGCGCTTCCGCTCGCCGCCGTCGTGGTCACGAATCAGCAAACCGGAGAGACTCGCACCTTGAAAACGGACAACGCTGGGCTCTATGTCATACCTTCGCTGATTCCGGGTAGTTATCGAGTGGAAGTTCAGGCAGCACCCATGGCGAGAGCTGTAGCTAACAACGTCGTAGTTTCAGTTGGTACCTCAGTAACACAGAACTTCAACTTGGAAATTGGGATCACTACCAAAACGGTCGTACAGATCGTCCAGCCAGATTCACCGCTACTCGATAACACATCAGTTTCCGTCGGCAGTGTGGTGGATGGACGAACGGTACAAGAGATCCCCCTGAACGGCCGCCACTTTGTCGATCTGGCTTTGCTGACGCCCGGCTCGGTGACGCCACCCCAGGATGGATTTCTCACTTCGCCCCTGCGCGGCGAAGGCTCCTTCGCCTTCAACTCGGCCGGGGCCCGCGAAGGGTCTGTCAATTTCATGATCAACGGCATCAATATGAACGATCTGTGGCAGAATGCGATCACCTTCCAGCCCAGCATCAACACGGTTTCGGAGTTCAAGGTTGACAATTCGACATACAGCGCCGAGTATGGCAGGAACGCGGGCTCTGTAGTGAATATTGCGACCCGCAACGGCACGAATCAGTTTCATGGTGAAATCCATGAGTTCCTGCGCAACGACGCCATGGATGCGCGGAACTTCGCAAACCCCGTGGGCGACCCACAACTGCCCTTCAAGAGGAACCAATTTGGTGGCGATGGCGGCGGACCATTGAAAAAAGACAAGGCCTTTTTATTTCTGAGCTATGAAGGGCTCGTACAACGCCAGAGTGCCCCGCTCTCCACTCCCGTTTTGAGCGCCGCGCAGCGCGCGACCAAGGCGACTTACGATCCCACTATTCAGGGGCTCATCGGTTTGATTCCGACTGCCAACTCACCAGGTAACGTGTTCGTCGGATCTGCCGCTGCGCCTGTGAATATCCAGCAAGGAACGGCGAACTTCACCCAGAATATCTCCGATTCGCATCGTTTTAATGCCTATTACGCCATGCAGCACGATCAAAGAACTGAGCCGCCTTCAACGGATGGGAATAACCTGCCCGGATTCGGTGATACGCGCGAAGGCTGGCGGCAATTTTTGTCTTTGAATGAAACAGCAGTTATTTCACCTACTTTGGTGAACGAAGCACGCGCCGGCTTCAATCGCATTCACATCGTCATTGCGCCTCAGACCACGTTGAGCGCGGAAAGTTTTGGCATCGACAACGGTCCCAACGCGTATTTCGGTCTGCCGCAGATCAATATAAACGGCGGCACGACCGAATTCGGTGGAATCAACAATTTCCCGCAAGGCCGCGGCGACAGCAGCATAACGTTGTCTGACACACTGGCCTGGACACATGGGAGTCACTCTATCAAGCTCGGCCCCCAGTACCAGCACGTAATCAGCGACAGCTTCGCCTACACGCCCGGTACGTTCACGTTTTCCAACATGAACGCGTTTCTCAGCGATCAGGCAATTGGTTTTACGACCAACGGCTCGAATGGCTCAGCCCGTCTACATGTAAACTCGATCGGCGCCTTCGTTCAGGATATCTGGAGAGTAAAACCGCGCCTCACCCTCGACCTCGGCTTGCGTTATGAGTGGAATGGCACTCCGACCGAGGCGGAGAATCGATTCGTGGTGTTTGACCCCTCGACTGTTACCCTGCAGCAGGTCGGGAGCCGCGGCGGTCCAAGTCGTGCGTATAAGGAGAGCGCTCTCAATTTTGAGCCGCGAGTTGGTTTCGCCTTAGATCTTTTTGGAACCGGCAAAACGATCGTTCGCAGTGCTTACGCTATCTTTGTCGACCAACCGATTACAGGATTAGCGGCAGCTTTGGCAAGTAACCCTCCCTTTGCTTCTCCCGTTTCTTTCTCGCCGACGATCACGATTCCAACTGTAAGCTTCGGTAATGCTTTCTCGCTGGCGAGCGGCGCCGTATCTCCCGTTTCCGTTGCGCATAACTACAGGAACGCCTATGTTCAATCCTGGAACTTCAATATTCAGCAGGGATTTGGGAACAATTATGCTTTGATGGCCGGCTATTTCGGTAGCAAGGGTACCGGCCTGAACATCGCCCGCAACTATAATCAGCCAATCAACGGGATCCGTCCCTATGCGGCGCTCTCAGCCCACAGCCCGTTCGATGCGGGCAGGCCGCTGGACAACATCACGGTTTACGAAAGTGTTGGAAGCTCCTCCTACAATGCGCTGTGGTTGACCTTCCAGAAGCGCTTTTCAAAAGGGCTCCAGTTCAATAGTTCCTACACGTTTTCAAAGTCGATTGACGACAATTCGCGGGATTTGCAAGGTGTCGTCGTGCAGGATAGTTATCACCTCCGGGGCGACCGCGGCTTATCGGATTTTGATGCCCGTCACCGTTGGGTCCTCAGCGGCGTCTACGATTTCCCATTCAAGGGTAACCGGTTACTTGACGGCTGGGAGGTCTCATTGATCGAACAGCTCCAGAGTGGTAATCCGGCAAACTTTCACACGACGAATAATACGTTTACGGGCCTTCCTACCTTGCGTCCAAGTGTAACCGGTCCCGTCATAACCGGATACAACCCTGCGGTCAACGGGAACGCTACTAACGTCTGGTATCTCCTGAATACAACGGTCTTCTATAATCAGGGCAACGCATTCGGAAATCTAGGCCGGAACGTAGTCATCGGCCCTGGCTTTTCGAATTTAGATTTGGCTCTGGTCAAGGATACGAAATTAAATGAACGCATAACCTGGCAGTTCCGCGCCGATGCGTTCGATCTCTTCAATAAAGCAAACTACGGCCAGCCGACGGAAACGTTCGGGTCGCCTGTTTTCTTCATGATCAGTAATACCCGATTCCCTCCAGGAGACTCGGGATCGTCGCGGCAACTGCAGCTTGCGATGAAGCTGGTTTTCTGACGACACCACGTATCTCATTAACCTAAATTGCCCGACTTCACACGGGAAGGATGAAGCAGTTCGGGACAGCTCATTAAGCCCTGCGATCCCGACTGTGCGGACATGGACAAAATATTAAGACATTGAAGGTCAGCGATTTTCGGGAGCAGTATCTTCAACTGATGGATGGTCTGCCGGCAGATGGCATTCTCATCACGAAACGCGGGCGGCCGGATTCAGCGTGGCTCCCTTACTTTCAGCACGCGATCGCCGAGCACGTCAGCGAGTTTCTGGACAGCGCCGGAAGGCCAGTGGATCTCAATGGAATCCGCTTTACTATCGGACCCCAGGCCGAAGTGGACAGGCCCTGCGCTCGATGAAGCATATCCCACGCTCGTGGTCATGTGATTGTATTGAACGCCGCTCGTTGTTGTGAGCGTGATGCGCGCGCCGATGCCATCGCGATTGCTCTTTGTCCCTTCGAGCGCGATGTCGAGCCAGTGCCCTGACGCCGGGCTGCGATTCAGCCAGATTTCGGCTTCTTTACCCAAGGCCGTGGCCACGACATCGATTCGCCCGTCGCCATCCAGATCGCCAAATGCGCAGCCGCGGTGCCGTGCGCGCGGGCCGGCATTCAGACCCGCCTCGTCGGTTAGTGCTTGCCACTTGCCGTTCTTTCCCAGATTGCGGAAGACAGCGTTGTATTGGTCGACTTCATGGCCGCCCAGTGGCAAAGATTCGACGTCGCCTGCGGTCACGAAGAGATCCTTCCAGCCGTCGTTATCGAAGTCATACAGCGCGGCGCCGAATCCCGAAATCTTGAGGCTCAAACTTCGCATCCCGCTGGGCGACGTCACTTCGCGGAAATCGCCTTTGCCGGTATTTTGAAAAAGGGGAAAGGTCTGGTTTGCCAGCGCGACAAAGGCAATATCGGGGTATCCGTCGTTATTGAAATCCCGGAAATCGACTCCCATGCCCGAGATGAAATTACCGTCTTCCGGCAGAGCTACACCAGCAGGGAAAGCGACTTCTTCAAACTTCCCCCCTGTGTTGTGAAACAAGAAGTTGTAGTAAGCATCGTTAGTGACGAAGAGGTCAGGCCGGCCATCAAGATCGTAATCCGCCAAGGCTGCGCCCATGCCCTTTCCGATTTTGTTGCGGATTCCCCATTGCGCGGACACATCCTCAAAACGGCCGTTCCCCTTGTTCAGGAATAACTGGTCCGGTGATCCTTTGTAATAACGGGGATGGCAATAATCGGCTGTGCCACGATAAGAACACAACGGCTTTTCATTGTATTTCCACTGCATGTAGTTGACGACGAACAGGTCCAGCAATCCGTCGTTGTTTACATCTACCCATACACCTGTAATGGTCCACAAGGGCCCGTATTGCGGATCCAGCGAGCGATCCAGACCGGCTTTGGCCGTAACGTCCGTGAATGTTCCGTTCCCATTGTTGTGATACAGCGTATTGCGATAAACTCCGGCGACGAAGATATCTGGATAACCGTCATTGTCATAATCCCCGACGGCCACGCCCATGTCGTAGCCAGTGCCCGCCAGGCCCGCTGTTTCGGTAACATCTGTGAAAACTCCGCTCCCATCATTTCGAAACAAACGGTTTCGGTATTTGGAGTCGTCCTTCTTCAGCGTGGCAATGTCGGCACCGTTGGTGAAGAAGATATCCGGGCGGCCGTCGCGGTTGTAATCGAGAATCGCCACTCCGCCGGGCATGGTCTCGGGCGCATTGTAACCGCTCGTCTGATCGTTTTCGAGCCGAAATGGAATGGACTTCAGCTCAAATTGTATGGGGCTCGAAGAGGGCTCGATCGCACTGACGAGCAGAAACGGCGCAATGGCTACAAGGCCCGCAAAGACAATTCTGTTCAAACCAAACGTTAACAGACGCGAACGGGCAGCCTGCAGTACCTCCCTGGTTGCAATGTTCAGAGGCCGGCTAAAATTAGAAATAGTACTTCAGCGCGAACTCAACCAGCCGGTCGCCTACGCTGTGCGCCGGGGAGCCGGTGGTCAAGCTGTTCTGGTTCGTCTGTGTGAGGTTGTTACTACTGTCAGCAAACTTCAAGTTAAGATCCCCGTTTCCCCCCGCACCGAACTGCGGATTGGGCCTGTTCAGGAAATTGAAGGCAGACATCCGAAACTCCACTCTCTGATTTTCCGTGATCTTGAAGCTCTTCGATAGCGTCAGATCGCTCTCAAAGAATGCCGGTCCGTGGATATTAGGCCAGACGAGTGTGCCGTTTGAGCCCAATGCTGGAGCCGAGAAACAGCTCGGGTTGAAGTACTGTCCCGATTTCAGGCCGCTCATCGGATTACAGGTGAGCTGCGGAACCAGCGACAGCAGACTCGCATTGGAGCCGAGAGAACTTGTTGTGCTCAGCCCGACTGAGTTGCCACTTAGCGGAAGAGTGTGACCATTAACCGTAATGGTGCACGCCGGCTGGCCTGTTCCGCCGCAGCCGCTGAAGCTCATGTTGCCGTAGCTGGCATTCAGCGTGCCACCCGTGTTCGGCTGAATAGGCGCACCAGTCTGGAACTGCGTGGTCCCGGAGAGCTGCCAGCCGTTTATGGGCCCAGCGAGGAAACCGTGGGCAAGATTGGGTGTGCGGAAAACAAAACCGCTATTCAGTATGTGGGTGTGATTGAAAGCAAGAACACCGTAGTTGTTAGCGATGTGGAACGGATCGACTGTACTTCCGCTCGAAGGGCCGTTACCGCTGTAGTTGTCGCGGATGCCCATCACCTTTTCCCACGTATAGTTCGCGAGGAAGGTAACGGGGCCGGAACTCTTCTGGAAGGTCGCCTGGAGCGAATTGAAATTAGCGTAACTTCCATGCGTAGTTATGTTGATGTTGCCATAGCTTTGGAACGGACGGTAATCGCCAGTGTTCGGGATCTTGTTGATTGGATTTAGCACACCGGTTACCGGATCGGGGTTGAAGAAGGCTCCCAGAGGCGGATTGTTGAGATTATCGAACGCGCCCGAGGCGAGCAGTAAATCGCGACTGCGGTTTCCAACGTAGGAAACTTCGATTAGAGTCCGCCAGGGGAGCTGCCGGTCAATAGAAAAATTGTAGTTTTCGGTGTATGGCACTTTCCCGTCGCCCATTTGGAGCGGACTGATGTTGCAACTATTGCAGCCGGAGAGGACTAATCCACTTGGAGGCGTCAAGGTTGAGATTTGAGAAAGCGATGTTAGGCCGCCTGGGCTCGAATAGTTAATTGCACCTTCCGGTATTTCGGCGGGCGAACTGATAGTGTTATAGGCGATCTGATAGCGGAATATGGCGAAGCCACCCCTTAGGACCGTTTTGCCGTCTCCGAAGATGTCGTAGGCGAGTCCAATGCGAGGCTCATAGTAAAAGAGCGGTGATTTGAACCCGGAAAGAGGGATGCTCGAATTGGTCGAATGCCATTGCAGACCGGCATTTGTCGCGGAGGTGTTTTGTAGAAACGCGCCCACATTGAAAATTGCCGTCCCTTGCGATGTTCCCGGATACCACTGCCCGATATGATCGAAACGGATGCCATAATTCACAGTGAGCCGCTTGGCGATTTTCCAGGAATCCTGGCCGTAAAACGAGTACTGATGATACTTCAGATTGTCGACTGGGATAATGTTCGCCTGGCTGTAACCGGACGCCCGGCCAAGCAGGAAATCGGCGTAGACGTTTCCCGTAGTTGTGCTGCCGTACGTGTCAAAAGTGTACTGGCCTTGCAGCTTGTTACCGCTCGACTGAAGGTTGCCGTTCATGTCCCAATAAAAGCCGAACTTCATCGTGTGTGTTCCGGAGACTTTACTGAGGTTGTCGTAAATGGCGGGATCGGACTTAGTCGCGCCGAACGCTCCACCGTTGTAAGTGCCGCCAAATACGGCTTGCTGCTGCCAACCGGCGAACATATTATTTCCGCTGTTGCTGAAAACATCCGGAATCTGTACCTCTTTAACTCCGAACAAACCAGTAGCCTGGAATCCGATCGTAGAAGGGTTAATCGCTGAAGGGTTCTGCGGAATAATGGGATTGATGTAACGGGCGTACGTGAAAACCGTTTCGTTGGTCAGCGTGGGGCTGAAAACATGCGTCACGTTCGCCATTGTGACGTTTGCTTTCGTAGGCGCCACAAGAGGCGAAGCGTAAGGAAGCGAGTATGAGGGCGCCCACCACACCTGAACCGGGTGAACATCGGTCTCATCCTGGCGATTGTAGGATACGGTTATCTTGGTGTTCTGGGTTGGGGCATAATCAACTTTCTCCATCAGTTCCCAACGATTCTGCGGGCTTTGATCCAAATACTGGAAGTTATATCCGCTATGAGTCGCGGGATCGATATTCGGTTGCGGATACAACTTCAGGAGCGCGAGCGAGTTCGGATCCATTAAAGACGTGGGAATTTGCCCGTTGGTCAACGTCAGATTTCCGCAGCCGCCCGCGCGTGGCAGACCTTGAGAATTGTTCGCATCCGGGCAAGGGACTTGAGTGATGGCGCTGTGATTACCGGGCAGAGCCGATAGCGTGGACAGGTATTGTTGCGAGAAATTTCCGTTCCGCATGTCGGGCGTCGGAACGAAGGTCTGCCACAGCGTGCCGGCGGGCTGCTGCCGCATGTACTCGTAACCGACCCAGAAAAACAGCTTGTCGTGATTCCGATTGAACTTTGTCCAGGGAATCAGGACAGGACCTCCCACGTTCCCGCCCGGATAATACTCGTACGCATCAGGCTTCGTGACGCCCTGGCTCTTCTGAAACGCATCCAGCGAGTTGAAAACATTATTCCGCGCATAAAGATAGGCTTCACCGTGGAACTGCGCCCCGCCGCTCTTGCCGTAGGCCTGGAAAACGACCGGGCCTTTCGCATAGGCGGCATCGTAGCCCGACATCAACATCTTGATTTCGGAAGTCATGTCCTGGTTAATGTCGGCGATCTGTGTACCCTGGTTGCCGGGATCGACCAGGTTGGCGCCGTCGAACATGTAGGCGATCGCGCCATTCGGCTGGGTACCGTTCGCAGAGTACGAGCCTATCGGACCCGAATTAGTGCCAACTACGCGGTCGTTGAAGCTGGCCGTGTTAGTCAAGCCGTTAGTCATTGCCATCCCGGGCATGATCCTGAACAACTCGCCGGCATCGCGGCCCTGTAAAGGCAGATCGTTCACCATTTGGGCATTCAGCGTGGTCGCGACCTCGCCCGTGTCGACCGGGGCAACCGCCTCGGCCGCTGAGACCACCTCCACCTGTTGACTCGATTGGCCGACCTGCAAGGCGATGTTGGGCAGAGTGCGCGTATCGCCCTGATTGAGAACAATGCCACTCTGCTGCCAGCTTCGGAACCCGCTGGCCGAAACCGTGACGCTGTACGATCCGGGTGGGAGGGCCGAGAACGTGAAGTAACCCGAATTGTTCGAAGTTGTGGTGCGAGTATCGCCGCTCGCCTCGTTCTTGACGTCCACCTTCGCGTTTGGTATCACGGCCCCGGTCTGGTCGTACGTCGTGCCGCTCAAAGCCGCGGTCAGTTGCTGGGCATGGGCGACAGTTCCCGCGCCAAGGAAAACCGCGAAACTCGCCGCAACTATTAAACAATGCTGAAGGCAGAATCTAGACATGGGCCCCTCTTAAACTCTGGACAGATCGAAAGCGGACTGAAGCTCATCCCAAAGTTCGACCGGCTGTTCACCCAAACGTTCGAACTTACTGAAGAGTATATGGTCAATTCGGATGGGAAGAATACGTTAAATCTCTGTTACAGAATGTTACGGACCAGCGCCCCTCCCAGGTTAACGTTACAATGTGAGCCGGTACTGTTCACATGCCGCATTCTTTAGAGGAGATTGGATGGCGCGAAAAGGAGCAAGCGGAAGCGCGCGCCGTAATTGCTGCCCTCAGCCGCTCCCCACTCATGGCCCGGCTCTTCTCCTACGTCTGCGACAAGTATTTCGACGGCGAGGCCGAACAGCTCAACGAAGTGAAAATCGCCATGGATGTCTTCGGCCGGACGGAAGCATTCGACCGGAGCCAGGATTCCATAGCGCGCGTTGAAGCGCACCGCCTTCGAAAGAAACTCCGGCAGTACTACGAGTCCGACGGCAAGGACCATCCGATTCAGATCGAGCTGCTGCCCGGCAGTTACATTCCCTCTTTCCGGCGAAAAGAAGCAAGTGGCGTACCCCACCCCGTTGTTACGGAGAATGGTTCGACCGGCGCCGCTGAAACGTTTTACGCGCCTTTGGCCTCCCAGGCTCGGGCCGCCCAGGAACGGCCGCATTCTGGGGTAACGCGGCCCCGCTGGTATTGGGCTGTTGGGCTCATCCTGGCGATCGCAGTTGGCGTAATGCTTTGGCGAGGGGCTAACCCGGCTCATCGTCAAACGGCTGCACCTGTGGCGTCGAATGACCGTTCTCAGGCGGTTTCGCAGGGCACTCCCGCAGCAGCCGAATCGGGTGCTATACGGTTTGTGTGCGGCTACAGCGGGCCTCCTCACATCGGTCGCCTGGGTGAAGTCTGGGGAGCGGACAAGTATTACAGCGGCGGGCGTCCTTGGCCCGCCCGTGCCGGATTTGCGAGGCGCGCGAACGATCCTTTTCTGTTCCAGAACTACCGCACCGGCGAATTCTCCTACGACATCCCGGCGCGTCCGGGCGTTTACGAACTGCACCTCTATTTCATCGAAACCGAATACGGCGAGGAATTGGGCGGCGGCGAAAATAGCCGGACGTTCTTGGTACGCCTCAACGGGTCGACGCTGTTTCAGACCTTCGATCCGCTCTCGGACGCCGGCGGCCCGCGAATTGCCGACGAGCGCGTGTTTAAGGACGTTCGACCAGCGCGCGATGGTATCGTTCACATCAGTTTTGAGAGCCAGCGCGGGCAGCCTGTCCTCAACGCCATTGAGCTAATTCCCGGCACTCCGCGCAAGCAGCTTCCGTTGCGGCTTGCGGCGCAAGTGAATTCCTACACCGATCACTCCGGCCAGATCTGGGCTCCGGATAACTACTATCTTGGCGGCCAGTTTTTTGGAGGTAAGCCTCCCGTTGTCAACACCCCGGACCCGTTCCTGTTTACCAGCGAGCGAGCTGGAAATTTTACATACGCGATACCGGTAAGCATCGAAGGCACTTACACGGTGAACCTCTATTTCGCGGAAACCTACTTCGGGCCGGAAGCCTCCGGCATCGGTGGAGTCGGGAGCCGGGTCTTCAATGTCACGTGCAACGGTGTGATGCTGCTCGATCACTTTGACATCTTCAAGGAAGCCGGAAGCTTGCGGGCGGTTGTGAAAAGCTTCCACGGCCTAAAACCCAACGCTCGCGGAAAACTTCTCTTGGGGTTCGACCCGGTTGCGAACTACGCTTCCATTTTTGCTATTGAGGTGCTCGACGAATCGAAATAGGGTGGCTGCGGATTCCGCAAATCTTTACGGCTGCGGAACGCCGCCTGGGCCGGCTTTCTGCTGCTCGGCGGTCAGGCGGTCCACGGTTTGTCGTTCCTTCAGCCCCTCCGCCGCGCGATGCATTCTGTAATACAACGCGGCGAGCTGTACGTGCGGCTCCAGCCAGTTCGGATCCTGGCGCGCCACTTTTTCGAGGTCGCCCGCCGCGGCTCCGAGCTCGCCAGAAGCGCTTTCCACCAACGCCCACTCATAGCGAGCTAGTGGAGAGGAAGAATTGAGTTCGAGAGCTCGTTTCAGGTGGCCTCTTGCCGCCTCAAGCTCTCGTTGCTTGAAGAGAATCGCGCCCAAATTCAGGTTCGCCTGGAAATCGTCGCGATTCACCTCCAAGGCTTTTCGGAACTCGGCCGCCGCGTCCTGTGGCTCGCCCATTTTGTCTCGAACGGTTCCGCAGAGCGTGTGGATACCGGGAAGGTTTGGATTGAGGCGCAGTGCCGCGTCCAGATCCTGCCGGGCCGGCTCGAATTCGTTGAGATCGAGCCACGTTGACCCGGCCAGCATATAGGCGTCCGCGCTGTTTCCCTCCCTGGCGACGCGTTCGACGCGCGTGATGCCATCGCGCCGTCTGCCCGCGCGAATGAGCGCCGATCCGAGCACGTAAGCGAGATCCATGTCGGCAGGATGAGAGGTTTCGAGCGGTGTGAGCAACTCGATCGCCTGATCGGCTCGTCCAAGCCGCAGATAACAATCGCCGAGAAGGGTCGCTAGGCGCGTGTTGGCCGGCTCGGCTTTGCGAATGCTTTCAAACTGCTGGGCGGCGCTCCGCGGATCGTTGTTCTTGTAAAACGCAAGCCCCAAATTCAACCGGATGGCCGTGTTTCCAGGATCCAGCTTCAATGCCGAACGGTACTTGGCAATTCCCTCTTCGAACCTGCCCTCGTGGACCAGTGCTGCCCCCAGATTCGCCAGAACCTCAACCGAATCGGGACGCAGCTTCAGAAGCTGCTGGTAGGCGCGGATGGCGTCCGCATATTGACCGCGCTGCTGCGCATCTACCGCCTCGCGGAATAGTTGGTCAGGATCGGGACTCTGCGCGAAGACGGCGCAGGCCATCAGCGCAATGCAGAATGCAGTACGCACCTCCTCAGGATACAGGCTCTGACGATGAGCCCGCGCCTCTCAGCGAGGCGAAGACTCAAGGTAGAATTCAGTTAGTCCGGCGCTATGAAGCGTGCATGGTTCGCTCTGGCTATTTTGATCTCATCCGCCGCCGTGACAGTTCCGAAAGGAGTCGTTCAGGCCGGCTCGTCCTCTTTCGCACTTGGACAAGCCTACCGGCACCTGGGAAGAGAAGCGGACGCGCGGAAGCAAGAGAGCGAGTTCGAGCGGCTGAAGGCATCGCACGGCGGCGCGGAGTCATGACGATATTGTCACTGGCGACCTTGTCCTGCCTTCTGTTCTTCTCCGCGCAAGCCGGCCAAGCAACGTTCGACGAATTATCTGCGCATGCGACAGCCGCACGCGAAGCAAACGATGTCCCGCACGCGATCGAGCTGTACAGGCAGGCACTGCAGTTGAATGCGGAATGGGAGGAAGGATGGTGGTTTCTCGGCAGCCTGTTGTACGATACCGATCAATATGCCGAAGCCCGTGTCGCCCTCACTCACGTGGTTGAGCTGGATTCTAAGGCTACGCCCGCCTGGGCGCTGCTGGGCTTGTGCGACTTCGAGACCGGCGACTACGCTGCGTCGCTCAAGCATATCCAGCGGGGTGAAGCCGCGGGCCCGCCTCCGCAAATGGCAAGCGTGCTGCGATTTCACGAAGCGCAGTTGCTGACGCGCGACGGGCAATTCGATCAGGCGCTCGAAAAGTACGCCTGGTTCGCTCGCAAGGGAGTGCAAAATCCGGAGCTTGTTTCGGCCCTCGGCCTGGCGGCGCTGCGGTCCGCGCTGCTCCCCAAAGACATACCGGCCGATCGGCGAGAGCTTTACCAAATGGCGGGAAGAGCCGCGTATTTCTCGATGAATGGAGATTTCGAGAGCGCGCAGCAGGCGCTAATTCTGCTTCTCGAGCGCTTTCCGGCGGCGCATTACGTTCATTACCTGTACGGTTGCTTCTTGCTTGCGGCGAATCCGGACGCCGCAATAGACCAATTGCGGCGCGAACTCGAAGTCACGCCCTCCAGCGGCGCGGCGAACGCGATGCTTGCCTGGGCATTGCTGGAGCGCGGCGATACTAATTCAGCGCTACCGTACGCGCAAAACGCCGCGAGAGGGGAGCCTACGCTGCCTTTGGCGCAATATGTGTTTGGCCGGTGTCTGCTCGATAAAGGCGAGCTCGATGACGCGATCGAACATTTGGAGCGAGCGGCGGAGAGCGACCCGGCAAACTTAGAGACGCACGCGTCTCTCGCGACGGCATATTCCCGAGCGGGGCGTCCTCGGGAAGCCCGGCAGGAACGGCTGCGGACCCTGGAACTATGGAAACGGAAGGATTCGGTTGCGAACCCTTAGGTTGCTTGCGTCGTTCTCCCTTGCCGCAGCGATAACCTTCGCCGCCAAGACTTCGACTGGCAACTTGACGTGTGCAACCTGCCATCCCGCGCAAGCTATTTCGCAACCGCGTACGTCCATGGCGCATGCGCTTCAACTGCCTGCTTCAGATCCGCTGTTTGCAAGCCACCCGAAGCTGACGTTCCGGAAACGCGGTTATTCGTACCTCATCGAGCGGCGCGCCGGCGAAGTGAGCTATAGCGTCAGCGACGGAAAAGACACACTTTCACTCCCGATTCGGTACGTGTTCGGCGTCGGCTCGCAGACATTTGTCCTGGAGCGCGACGGACACCTGTATGAAAGCTATGTCAGCTATTACCCGGCGATCGACGCGCTCGATATTACGATCGGCGATCAACAGATCGAGCCGAAAACACTGCTCGAAGCCATGGGGCGCGATCTTCCCGAAGATCAATCGACGGCTTGTTTCGAATGCCATTCGACGCGAGCCGTTGCGAGGCGGCAACTGAAGCTCGATACGATGATTCCGGGTGTGCAGTGCGAGCACTGCCACACGGGCGCGAGCGGGCACTCGCAGGCAATCTCGCATGGCAAGCTCGATTCCGTACCGCCGAAGCTGAAGAATCTTTCGCCGGAGGACCTGTCGAACTTCTGCGGCCAGTGTCACCGCACTTGGGAAACAGTGATCAGAAATCGCTGGCAGGGAGAGATGAACGTGCGATTCCAGCCCTACCGGCTTGCGAACAGCAGATGTTTCGACGGCAGCGACCAGCGCATGAGCTGCCTTGCGTGCCACGATCCCCACCAGGAGATCGTGCGCGACGAAAAAAGCTACGACGGCAAGTGCCTGGCATGCCACAGCGCGGGCGCCAAACCGAGTGCTGGGGCGACGGCCGCCGATGCCGGGCAGCGGCCGAATGAAACTGCCATGAAGACATGCCCGGTGTCGAAAAGCGATTGCGTGAGCTGCCACATGCCGAAAGTCGAGCTCCCGGGCGGGCATATGATTTTCGCGGACCACGAGATCCGCGTAGTTCGGGCGAACCAGCCCTATCCGAATTAACTACAGTGAACGAAGTGAAAGAGTCTTTGCTAAAGCGATTTGGAATCACGCTGCTGTTGTTTACGCTCCCGGCTCTCGGGGCGGACAACTGGAAAACAATATTGACCGAGCGGCTACCGCTTTATGGACACAGGAATTGGATCGTGGTTGCCGATTCCGCATATCCGGCTCAGGCGAGCGAGGGCATTGAAACCATCGTTTCCGGCGCCGATCATTTCGATGTGCTCAAAACAGTCCTGGCAGCATTGGGCGCATCGAAGCACGTCACGCCTATTATCTATACCGATCAAGAACTGAAGTTCCTTACGGATGCGAACGCAGCCGGAGTATCGGACTACCGGCGGCAGTTCGCTTCCATGCTGGGCGACCGGAAAATCAATTCCCTGCCGCATGAGCAGATTATTTCGAAGTTAGGACAGGTTAGCCAGAGCTTCCGAGTGCTGATTATCAAAAGCAACCTGACCATCCCTTACACGTCGGTTTTCCTTCAATTGGACTGCGCGTACTGGAGCGCCGAAGACGAAGCGCGGCTTCGCGCCAGGATGGGGAAAATTTCAAAGTGAGGTTTCGAGCAAAACTTCCTCTCCTTCTGGTAGAGTCAGAGCATCCTGCAAGAGAACGCTGACGCCTCTATCAATTCGCTCCACTCGATGAGGCAGAAGCCGGTCATTGCTGATGACGCGGCTGGGTCCGGCCGCGCCGGCGCAATCGCAGCTTTGAAAGCTAAGAGTGCCCGAGTGCACTTGCAAGCGAAGGCGCGATTGGGTCCTGGTCTGGACCCGTGTAAACATGCCCCAGCCGTTTGCGGTTGACCAGAAGCATCTGAATTCGCGCAATCGCGTGTTGGGGAAAATCGAGATGCGCCGCTCGCCCCCGTTATAGCGGAATCCACCGAGGGCGAGCACACCGGACCATGAGGCCATCGCGCGGGCGTAATGATGCCCGCATTCTGCCTCGTCCCATGGATTGCGCCGCGCTCCGTCATACCTGCGACGTATGTTGGAAATACACTCCACACCTTGCTGCGTCATGCCGGCATAGAGCATGTGCACAGCCGCCGAGTACTCAAATCCGGTCATCACTTCCGCGAAATAAGGAAATGGGATTCGTGGACGCGCGGCTGTGGCATAGTCGCAGATGACCAGCGCCGATTCATCGTTCAGCGCGAAAGTGCGCTCCACGCAGTCGTGCGTATACAGGGTGGGCTTGTAATTATATCGATGGATGGATTCGAGCGTTTTCCGCACGTGCTGCTCGTCAAGCAGCAATCCCAGCCCGCAGACTTCGGCCAGATATTGCCCGACCATTTGATCGACGAGACATCCCTTGCCGAGCTGATATTCAGGATGCTCGGGATCTTCGGCACCCATGGCGCTGCGCAGCGAGGCCGCGATTTGATCGTTGCGGTAAGGCCTGATCTGCTGAACATAGAACTCGCCATTGAACAGCGTGGAGCCGATCCAGCGGCTGCCGTTCTCAAAAAGGCGGCGGCACTCGTTCGCGAATTCGGAATCGCCAAGGGTTCGTGCCATCTCCTCGGCGGCGCGCAGCGCAGCCAGATAGTAAATTCCGCACTGTGGATTCGGTCCATAAAACTCTACGTCGTAGGTGTTGTGCTGAACACCCTCCATCACGCCGTCGCGGTTGGCATCCCAACCGCCCGGAATCCAAGCGAACTCGATGGCTTTCTTGACGCGGGGCCAAATATTTTCAAGCCACCGCCGGTCGCCGGACAAGATCCAATCGAGATACGCATGGACGATCTGGCCCATTTGGCCGTCGGCGGCCGCGAAGCCGCTGCGTTCTTTTCCGTCGGGTAGAAGCTGGCGGAAATGCATAGCGCCAGCGTCGTCCATGGAGAAGCCGAAGGCCGATTTGCGGAGCGAGCGGGCGAAGCTCGGAAATAAATGCGCGGTAGCGGTCTCGTAATTCCACACGTGCGTGCAGTTTCCGAAGCAGCAACCGAGCTTGTCATCGACGCCCTCGAAGCCGTGGAACTCACCATCCGCGGTTCGGAAGCAAGTGGTGGTTGCCAGGGTGGATAGATTAGCGGATGCTGCTTCCTTGATGGCTGCGGGGATGGTGCTTTCGCGCAGCGAATCCGCAAACAGGCGCGTCTTTCGCTCCAAGGCCTCCCAATGGGCGGCAGCATATTCTGCCCCCTCCCAGGCCTCGCGAAATCGCGTCGCATACCAGTTGCCGATGACGGTGTTTTCCTCGCCCTTAGGCGCCTTCCAGCCGCAGCGCGCGGGGGTCCGATTCGGGAAATGCCACGCCAAAAGAAATTCGTAGATGGCCGATTTGCCGGCGGGAATCGTACGCTTCAGGCAGAGCGCGCCTACCGCATTCGTCCGCGCAGTCTGAGGGCCCAGTTCGCCGTCCGTGGAAAAGTCGTCCCAAAACAGCAATGGAGAGTTCCACCACCGGCCGGCAGGCCAGCCTTGCAAAGAAGTTATTTTCCCCTCGTCCGGATGCAGAACCGCCAGCACGAAGCTGCCGTGAAACGAATCGCTTTCAGACAAGCCGGGATTCGTCATGAACAGCCCCGAGAGCGTGCTACTCTGCCGGATCTCGTTCGTTCTCTTATCCGCCCCGAGCTGTCGTGAAAAGCCCGCTTCGCGCGGTATCACTGGATTCTCAATAGACCAGGCGATGGCAACGCGCGCGGGATGCGCCGTTGGATTGTTCACGCGATAGCGCAAGAGCGTTACGGGGAGACCCGAGTCGTCCGGCTCATGCGGGATGAACGGCGAGAAGGCTTCGAGCGAGGCGGCGACCGGCAACGCGGCGTCTTCGAAGCCGATTCGGGCGAACGGATACTCGCCTGTGAAGCGCGCCGAAGCAAGTCGTGGAAGTCCGGGCGCATTTTGCGCACCCAAACCATCCTGGCCCTCATAGGGCGGCTCGTAACGCGATTCCAAAACGCGCGCGAAGGGATTGCCATCGCCCACTTGCACCCAAATGGACGGGAGGGCGTACGCGAGACTGTTTCCCTTGTCGGCGCGGTTGAAAATCTCCCAGTCGCGAAGCTGCCCCCGGCCGCCGAGGCTGACGCTGCCGGCGCCGACCCCGCCCAGCGGGAAAGCGATCATCTGCAAATGTCTGCCCGTGAAAACTCTCGGGTATTCGAGGTCGCCGATGCCCTCGGCCAGCTCCGCCGATTGCTGACGAGGGGCTACGGAGCCCGATGCCACTGCCCCCGCGGCAGCCTGTTCCAGAAATGCGCGGCGAGATGTCTTCACTTGTTCACCAGTTCGTGATCGAGCCGTCGGGACGGAAGTAGGTCTGTGCCCGCGCGGTCACCGGCTCAGTGATCTCCGCAATCTGTCGCAATCCTTTCAGGTCGACCTCCACGCCAAGGCCCGGCCGTTGATTTGGATAGAGCTTGCCATTCTTGAAATCGAGGCAAGCCGGAAGATAAGAGAATGTGCGGCCCTGATAGTTGTACTCCATCAACACGGGTCCGGAGAAAGTCCCCAGGCAATTGACCAGCGCGGCGGTCGCGATCGGGCCCGTGAAGTGCGGCACCATCCCTACGAAGTGCGTTTCGCAGATGGCCGCAATCTTCATCATCTCGGTGATCCCTCCCACGTTCGGGAGCGTGGCGCGAACGTAGTCGATGTCGTGGTTCTCCACAAGCTTATTGAAGTCCCAGCGATTGCCCCATTCTTCGCCCGCGGCGATGGGCACATTGACCTTGCGCCGCAGGATGGGAAGATCTTCCTGAAAAGCTTCGGCGCGCACCGGGTCTTCGACGAAGAACGGAGCGAGGCCCTGGATGAGATCGCAGCCGCGAATGGCGTCGGAAAGATCAAAGCGCTGATGGAAGTCAACCGCCCAATCGCCATTTTTCCCGACTCCTTCCCGCGCTTCTACGCACTCGTCGTATAGCCGGTTAACGCGCTCACGAATGTTGTAGGTGGTGTTGGCCGGAGCGTCGGCAGCCCCCATGCGGAAGGCGCGGTAGCCCGCTTCGATTGTGAGTTGCGCGCGCTCTTTCACGCTCATTCCCGGATGGATGCCCGGAATAATTCCGGCCGTGTTGTAGCACTCGCAATAGTTGCGCGCCATGCCTCCCAAGGCCTGGTGAACCGGCATGTTCTGCGCCTTGCCTTTGATATCCCAAAGCGCGAGGTCGAGCGCTCCCAACGCATCCTCCTTCTCGCGCCCCGGCGGATAGAAAAAAGCGCGCGACATATCCTGCCAAAGGTGCTCGATAAACTGAGGATCTTGTCCGATCAGCCTTCCCGCGCACTGCTGTAAGGTGTCTTTCGATCCGCCTTCGCCGATGCCAGTAATGCCGGCGTCCGTTTCCACCATGACGACCAGGTCGCTCTGGTTGAAGAGCGGATTGGGCTTCGGCGGCGAATAAACGCGAACCCGGGTGATCTTCATCTTCGGCAACGCGGCTTGAACGCGCGGGGGTGTGGCGAGACGCAGCGCCGATCCTGCCGTCATCGATGTGATAAAACTTCTACGGTTCATTCTGCTCCTGCTTGTGGCAATGTTAACTCCGCTGCGATAATCGCAGAGTCACCAATGCGCATCCGCTGGCTTCTCATCTTCTGGATTTTCGTGATCAGCGCGATCGCATATCTGGATCGCGTGAACCTTTCGATCGCGGGAACAGCGATTGAAACCGAATTTCACCTGACGAATGTCCAGCTTGGCTGGATTTTCAGCGCCTTCATTCTTGGCTATGCCTTCTTTCAAGCGCCGGCGGGACGGCTCGCCGACCGCGCGGGCCCCCGCATGGTCATCGCGCTGGCAGTGATCTGGTGGGGAATCTTCACCATGTTGATTACGGTTCTACCTACCAATGCGCGGGGAGTACTTTGGCTTCTTATCGGCATTCGATTCTCGCTCGGCATCGGCGAGGCTGTCGTCTATCCGGCTTCGAACTGCATCGTTTCGGCATGGATTCCTTCGATTGAACGAGGACTGGCAAACGGCATCATCTTCATGGGCGTCGGATTCGGGCCCGCAGTCACATCGCCGTTAATCGCCTACATCATGGAGAACCACGGATGGCGCGCCGCGTTCTGGCTCAGCGCAGCGATCGGCATCGCAGCAGGAGCGGTCTGGTATGTGCTGGCGCGCGATACTCCAGCCGAACATCCCTGGATTTCACCGGCGGAAGCCGCGCAAATTGAGGCTGGACTTCCATCGATGCTGTCCGATGCGAGTCGCGACCGGCTGCCCTGGCGAAAGATTTTTACAAACCGGAATATCTGGGCGGTTACCTCGAGTTACTTCACATATGGGTACGTGGCGTACATCTTCTTCAGTTGGTTCTTTATCTATCTGAGCAAGGTTCGCGGCCTGAACATCAGACAAAGCTCTTATTACACGATGCTGCCGTTTCTGGCCATGGCCGCCGGCTCAGCGCTCGGCGGATGGATCAGCGATCGCCTGACCAAAACCCACGGCGAACGAGCAGGACGCTGCGGCATTGCCGTCGCCGGCCTTGGTTTATCGGCCATCTTTATTGCTCTCGGCACGCAGGTGCCAAGCCCGCAGCTTGCCAGCGTAATCTTCGCGTGCGGAGCGGGATCGCTGTATCTCTCGCAGAGTTCGTTCTGGTCGGTGACAGCGGATATCGGCGGAAAATCAGCCGGGTCCGTATCAGGAGTCATGAACATGGGCGGCCAATTTGGAGGCGCGTTGACCGCCTCGTTAACACCTGCCATCGCGAATCACCTGGGTTGGAACGCATCTTTCCTGGTGGCAGCAGGACTGTGCGCTTGCGGCGCGCTGGCGTGGCTAATGGTTCAGCCGGACCAAAAACCTATTGAGGAGCATTCAATCGCGCCGGTGCGCGGCGGAGTAATCCATTAAGCGAGCGCGGCCTTCATGTAAGCGAGACACTTCTTCACTTCTTCAGTTGAAGTTCCAGCTGCCCTTGTATTCGTACTCGACCAGCGCCGGGATCGGATACTTTTTCTCCTTTAAAAGGGAGAGCACCTGCTTGATGGGAGTGTCGCCCTCGCCAAACGGCTCGTTCGGCCCGTTATCCTTCTTCCGATCCTTAATGTGCAGATGCGTGATGTGCTCGTGCTGCTCTTGAATGAACGCAACCGGATCGAAGCCCGCGGCGAAGAAGTGGCCGATGTCGAGATTGATTCGGAAGTAATGAGAAAGGGCGAGGCCTTTTTGAAAGGTCTCCGGCGAGGAAAACTCGTTGGGATCTTTCGTATTGCTATGTCCGTGCAGCGCCACATAAATTTTGTGTTTTTCCGCAAAGGGCGCCAGCCGTTTCGCCATGGTGAGCTGCGTGGAGGCGGCGATGATCTTTACACCGAGAGCGTATGTTTGCTCAAAGCACTTGTCGATCTCATCATCCGTGAAGTCGTCGCGGAAATTAAGCGTGTAGGCGTAAATATCGACGCCGGCATCATCGAATTTCTTCCGGACCGCATGGAAGTGATCCATGGGTGTGGTCAGCCGCCATTGACGAAGGTCGTCGCGAACTTTCTTCGCCTCGGGACTGTTCCTGCCCGGGCGCATAGGCATCGGACCTCGCGTCATGGGATTGGCCGGCTCGAGCTGCGGTGAAAACAGCTCGCAGATTCCGGCACCGCAATCCGTTAGTGCTTTGATCACCGGGCCGACAGCATCGCCGCCTTCTTCGTGAGGCAAATCGCGGAAGCTGTATGTGCAGGCTCCAATCCGCACGCCGTTCACGCGGCTGTCGATCTTCGCCAGTGCGGCCGAGAGCGGAACGCTAAATAAAGTTAGTCTTCCGAAATCGCGCCTGGAATAAGTCATATTAGTTCTCCTTAACCGCATAGTCGCGGGTCAGTTACTCGGCGAGTGCAAATGCGTATAACGAGTCGCCAACGCCGACCACCAGGTACTGTTTGCTGTCGAGCATGTATGTCTCGGGGCCGTTACTCACGTTGCCGCCCAGGCCGGCGTGCCACAGAATTTTACCGTTGGCGGGATCGAAAGCGACGAGATGCTGCGAGCCATCGCCGGAGAAAAGCAGCTTGCCCGCCGTCGAGAGCAGACCGGAGAGTCCGCCGCCGCCCGGATAATCATGTCGCCAGACCGTTTTGCCCGTTTTGTAATCGATCGCTCTCAGCGTTCCGCCCAGACCTCCGGCGTTGCGCTCGGCTGCTCCATATCCTTCTGGATGCGGATCCGTGTCTGTGAGATAAAACACGCTGAACGACTGATTACTGCTGACATAAAACAGGCCTGTTTCAGGATCGAAGGTGGGCGGCGGCCAGTTCGTGGCGCCCCCCGACGCTGGAGATACAAGCACGCCAGAAATTGTGGCCTCTTTCTCCGGATTCGGGATGGGCTGGCCCTTCGCGTTCAGGCCTTTGGACCAGTTCAACGTTTCGATGAACGGAGCAGTTAGTAAGTGCTCGCCGTTGGTGCGATCGAGCACGAAGAAATAGCCGTTGCGATCCGCCTGGGCGAGTAACTTACGAGGTCTGCCGTTGAATTCACCCTCGAACAGGACAGGAGTCTGGACGGCATCCCAATCATGGGTATCGTGCGGCGAGACCTGGTAATACCAGGCGATCCTTCCCGTGTCGACATTCAGCGCCACGATGGAACACGTCCACAAGTCGTCGCCTTTGCGGCTCTGCCCCGCCATAACGGGATTGGGATTGCCCGTTCCCAAGTAGTAAAGGTGCAAGTCCGGATCGTAAGTACCGGGAATCCACGTCATTCCTCCGCCGTGCCGCATGGAGTATTCGTCGGGCCAGGTTTCCGAGCCCGGATCGCCCCGCTTCAGCGGCTCCGTCCACCACTTCCACTGCACCGCGCCCGTTTCCGGATCGTGGGCTTCGAGAAATCCGGGGACATCCAACGAATCGCCGCCCGTGCCGACCAGAACGTGATTTCCGACGATGACAGGAGCGGGAGTGGAGAAGTACTCCTGCTTAACATCGGCGATTTCGACGTGCCAGCGCTCTTTTCCCGTTTTGGCATCGAGGCAGACGAGGTAATTATCGGGAGTTTCGAAGTAGAGCCAGTTTTCGTACATGCCTACGCCGCGGTTTCCGATGTGAATGCCGCCCTTGGTGCGCCAAAAGTAGTGCCAAAGCTCGCGACCCGAACGCGCGTCAACGGCCCAGGTGTTGTCCGGCGTCGTGAAGTAGAGCACGCCGTTGATCATGAGCGGAGTTGATTTGATCTGGATGCCGAAACCGCCGGGTCCAGCGGCTCGTCCCGCGCCGCGCTCACCTTCGGAGACCTCCGGCCCAGGGGCCTCGCCGCCCACAATGGATCCTGGTGTCTCGCCAGCGTTGACGCGATGAATCCATGCGAGGTTCAGATTCTTCACGGTCGATTGATTGATTTGCGTCAACGGACTAAAGCGCCGCCCGGAGTAATCGCCGTTGTACGTGGGCCAAGCATCCGTAGGAGGCTTCTGCAGGAGCGCCGGATCGAGGATTTGACCGTTAAGCGACGCTAGTGTGAACAGTAGACAAGCAGGTAGAAAAAGTCGGGCGAGTTTCATTTTAGTGTCACTAAGTAGGCTGTCAGATTGTGGATATCTGCATCCGTATATTTCATCAGCATTTCGGTGTGTACCTTCAGCGGGTCATGGATTTCCACTTTGGGAGTATCGCCGTTGCGGGTGAGTGAGTGGTAATCTCCGTTGGCATCCGTCAACGACACAACAAAATCGTCTATGTGATCCAAGGTTCCTGTAAGCGATTGGCCGGACTCTAACGTAAGGGTGACGGTAACCGGCTTTTCGGCGGTACGGGGCGGCTGCATGAAGCCGCCTCTTCCCTCACGCGGCATGACGACGCGCTGCTGAATCGTTACCGCATCGTATTTGGAAGCGATGTGCGCCAGATCTCCAGTGACCGAATGGCAGCTCGTACATCCGCCGGGGCCGTTGAAGTAGGCCTCGCCGGCTTTGGGGTCGCCACTGATGATGTTCAGAATCTGATATGTTCCGCGCAGTGCCGCGGCCTTCACGCGATCGAGAAGGAAGGCGGAGATGTCCGAGATCTGATCTTTCGTCAAATTGAATTTCGGCATGCCTTTATCGGGGCGGCCGTTGAGGACGACCGGGCCGATCTTATCGCCGTGATCGTCGTCGAGAACCAGCACAGAGCGCAGCAGGTCTGGACCGCTCTCGCCGCCTTTCGCATTTGAGCCATGGCAGAAGGCGCAAGTGGCGACGAATTGCTTATGCCCGCGCTCGATGGAGTCCGCGTCGTAAGCGGGATAATTTCGTCCTCCTCCCCCTCCGCCGCGCCTTGGACGCGGTCCAGGCGTTTGTTGCGGAGCCGGGCTGGTGGGTTGTGCCTGGCGGGGCGATTGCGGGCCCGGTGACTGAGCAAGGATGTGACCGGAAGCTGACAAAAAGCACGCCGCCGCCGGGATGACAAGCAGTACGCGGAGACACTTCGATCGATAAGTCAACTAATTCTCCTCATACAGAGACGCTACTTTCTGCCGGCGCAGTACGCAAGAGCTTAAAATACCAGTTCTCGATTGAATGGCCGGGGTTCTGAGCCCAATGCCGCTTAGATAAGGATGGAAGGTATGGATGGAGCGTGGCACAGGCGGGTTCAATAGCAGTCTGATGGGGCAGGGTGTCGGGGGCGCCAAGGGGAAGACTGAAGTGAACCCCTGGAGTGAGACAGCAAGTTAAGAGGGTCGTTGCCGCTCAATGAAAAATCATTGCAGGGCTGGGTTGATATCGTCCATTCTGAAAACACCTGCGGGGAGGGTAGGGCAACGCAGAGATGCGACCCGAGCATCGGGGAGCAGGAGCGAACGCTTGACAACCACCCGGTTGGGGAATTTCCATTTGAACTCGTAGTGGTAGTGTTCCGTACTGGACGGGTTAAACGTGTGAGGCTCGGTTTCATGCGCTCGTATAGCGAGGCTTCGAATTTGTTTAATCGTTGTGATGCCGCCAAGCACCGCCACATAACGGTCGAGAACCTCTTCCGGTGTTGCACATGAGTTCTGGGATCGGAAGACCTGGCCATGTATTGCGTTGGAGCATGCCAACGCCAAGTTTGCGACGAGTTATCCACGACCAGATCCGGCCACGCTTGCTCTCATGTTGTTGTGGATCGCAAAACACGGTGATACCCCTATAGTTGACTTTGACGACGTGGGTTTATGTTTGATTGCCTTGCCGCCCGCCGAGCAAGAAGCGCAAGCAACACGGCGAAAGGGCCGGAGAGCAGCCCGAGTCCGAACCACGACCATAACCTGCGACCGCGGGCTTTGGCGACAAGCACGGCACAAACACCCGAAAGCAAATAGAACAGCTATCCACAGCGGATTGCTGACGAGAGTATCCGAACGCATGCCAATCATCTTCCAGCGTTTTTCCTATTCCGCAATCAGCAATACCGCCGTGAAACTGGCTCCTCGTTTGCTGATATACGCTTGTTTTTGTTGCTCTACGAGCGTGAGGATGCGGAAGAGGCGTGGGGGGAAACGGCAAAACGCAACGCGGTGACATCTTTGCGCTTCGCGACGATGCGATAGCTGAAAGTACCGCCGGTCGCGGGCGTTTTCGCGCGCACACTGAATCCGGCCACTGTTCGATTCCTTGTGTAGAGCTCATGGTTTTCGTCGTACTCGCTGATGAAAACGTGATGGAGCTTCGTCGGCACCGCCAAGCCCGTATACGCTGACGGCTCGACCGAGAGGCGTAAATGCGCTGCCGTAGCCTACACCGTGAAGCCCCGGCCCTCCGGGTCCATTCGAGCCCGGAGCCGGAGCGCCACCTTGGCCGTAAACGCCGATGCCGCTGGCTGCCCGGGAGCTCAAATCGCCCATGCCCGCGACTCCCGCTAATGCCCCGCTACCGTGTCCCTCGACGCCGTTGGTGTTGCCGTCACCGGCTTGGCCGAAGACGCCGACCGCACCACCATAGGGACCGTTTTAGCAGACGCGCCAGATCCAATTCCCCAGACGCCCAAGGCCCCAGTACCCTGTCCCGTACCAATAATGTCCCACTCCGCCAGCGCCTCCTTCGCCCGAAACGCCAGCGCTGGACGCACCCCCTGGCCGACGACTCCGACGCCGGCACCAATGCCGAGCACGCCGCAATTCTGTCCCTGCCCGGTAAGTTTCCCTGCTGCGCGGTCCGCAAGATTCCCCAGGCGATCCATCGTCCTTAGAGTTTCGGGATTCTCTGTCCCCAACAAACGGCGGCGCAAATCCAGCGCCCGCTCCAATTGCGCTCCGGCCTGCGGATACAGGCCAAGATCCATATATGTCTGTCCAATAGTGTCGCGTAGATTCGCTTCAACCGCAGGCTGCCTGAGCTTTCCCGAGATGCGATTCGCGGCACGGTCCAAGGCGGTTCTTACCTTCAGATCCGGATCGGGTTTGGTGTTCGGTCCTGACTGATTGGCGACGCTCGCCTGTGCCAAAAGATCGTTTTGCAAGAAATCACTAATGGCACGGGAATTGGCGGCCTCCGCGTCCTTTAGCCGTCGGCTATCTCCGGGCTTGACGATCGCTCATTACTGCCTGGACTCCCAGCGATGTGATCCCACAGCTTCTCAATCCCTCGTCGGCCGACAGGATTTGATAAGTGCACATATGCGCACGCGAGCAGCGATTCTACTTCCTCGACGAGAGCGCCGTCATGCCCACAGGCTTGCCGAAGCCAGGAAGACCGCTCTGCCGGCTCTTTGTTCAAGCGCCGAATGATAAAGCGATTCAATGACCGCCCAGCGCTCACGCTCCATTCTTTTCCTCGCGATTCATTTGTCGAATCAGCCATGATTTCGCCAAGCTCCAGTCACGGTTTACGCTTTGCGGCGAGATGTGAAGCACCGCGGCGATCTCCTCTGCATTGAGTCCCCCGAAATAGCGCATCTCAACCATTTCGTTTGCCTACACTCTGCAAAGCATCGCAGCCGCGGTCTCTGCACGCATGCCGGGATGGCTAGTCGATCGATTCGGCGCGCGCCGGGTGATTCTGATTGCTTTAACGATCTTTGGGGCGATTTTGGCCCTCTGTAAATCGCTATCCGGTGGCATCTGGCAGTTATATCTGCTTTACATTGCGCTCGGCGTGTTGATCAATGACGTCGGACCGATCCCGTATGCAGAGGTAATCTCGCACTGGTTCGACAGGCGGAGGAGGCTGGCGATTGGCTTGATGATGGTCGGCATCGGTGCCGGAGCGATGATCATGCCTTCGTTGGCGCATCGGTTGATCACAAGCTTCGGCTGGCGGACCGCGTTTGCCATGCTGGGCTGCGCGATTCTGCTGATTCCGATTCCGATCGTGGCTGCGTTTTTTAAGGAAAGGCCGCGGAATCTGGGGCTCTTGGCGGATGGAGCGCAATCTCTTAAGATCAGCACCCCCGTCCAGTCTCATGCTCCGGGGATGAGTCCCTTCGACGCCCGGCGCTCTCAAACATTCTGGCTGATTCTCTGTGCATTGTTTTTGACCGGAGCAAGCGTGCAAGGATGTCTCGTTCACCTGCCCGCAATGCTCACCGACAGCGGAGCAAGCGGACCAGCTGCGGCTTTGGGTATTTCCATCGGCGCGGAAGTGGATATCATTGCCTTTCTGATCGGCCGCTATTTCGGCCTTCGATGTTTTGGCCAGCTGTACAGCATGGGATTCGCCGTCTTCGTTTTAGCGGGCGCCTTGGGTCCGCTCGGGATGGGCGCGGGTTTTGATCTTGCGGGTTCCTATCGTCTTCCGCTCGCAGTCCTGTTTGTTGCCACCGTGATCGCAAGTCTGCTGATGGCTCGTCTCGGGCCATACCAATACCCGGAGTGCCCTCCCGAACAGAGCGGTTCGATCGCACTCCTGGCGACGGAGCAAATCTGAAAGGATAAATATGGCAACCAAATGCTAGCTCAACCCAACGAACTGGCTCCGGGGCACGGCTCCATAACGGAGTTGGTGGCCGGTGACACGTAATTGCCGCTGCACGAACGTTCTGCCCTCCGGCGCTATTGGCAAAGTATGGAACACTGCCCCTGAACGAACCGGACCCCTACCGGTTGACAAGCGCATTTAGCAGCCTGACCGGAACAAAAGCGGCGTTCCCAATTTCGACCGCTGCCGGCGATTTGAACAGCGAGATGTTTGCCGCCAACAGCTTCGACCGGGCGGTCTGGAACGAAGCAACGAGGTATTGCGAAGGCACGACAAGCCTGCGCACGCTTCTTATCCATGAGGGAGCATATGGCATTGCGGGAACACTCATCCTTCATACCGGCATCATGTTCGCCGGTTCGGGATCAATGGGATCCTCCAATCTCATCGGCGTCGGGGTCACGCATTTCAGCAACGAGGATTTCATCCCTTGGGACCGTGCGCGCCAGTTTGAAGGTACGGGCGGCGGCATCCGATTTGCCTCCATTTGGAAGGCCAATCGCCTTGCCTTCGGCGGAAAGAGTTACGGCGGCGGGAGTGCACTTCGAGCCACATCGAAAATCGCTGACTACAGGCCTGGCGAGATGTTGAATCGAAGACGTGCTGGTAGCCTCTGAAGCGGGCCCTGCACCAACTATCGCCACTGGTTGGGCTCGCGAAACGAATTATTTGCCGGGGCTTATGAAAAACAGGAAGATTTCGACCGTTGAAATTCGCGTCGAGCAGATCACGTACTCGCTCATCCGTCACAGGCTTCAACCTACGACCGATTGATTAACTACTGCGGACACACTCCGGAGGAGGCTTGGGAAAAGATGAGGCAGGTCTATCCGTCATGCAAGCGGGAACCGGCTCCGCCGCCCACGGCTCGCTGAAACCCGCCACTCCCCTCGCTCTATCGGCGGATGGCAAAGTGGCTGAAATCGTCGAATCACGGCTGGCCGCCCGATAGCGAGCTCTTAATATACGTCTCGTCTTCTTCTTTGGTCCCGGCAGTGTGCCACTGGACGGGTATCGGCGTACCGATCACTATCCAAAATCCCACGCTTCCGAGCACGAGAAGGCCGCAGGCAATCGCAAACGGGGCGAAGAACGAGTGGGTATAGCCGAGCACCGCCCCGCTTATCAGACCGGCGGCAACTCCAGCGAAATTGCCGATACAATTTTCAAACCCTGTCCATTTCCCTGCCGCTTCGGCCCCGGACAGTCTCTGAGTAAAAGCCCAGTGATTAGATGAGAACGCCCCCATTGATATGCACGCAGCGATAATCAAGAGGTTGAAAATAAGATTCTGCTCAATAAGCACTGCCGGCAGCATGAAGGCGCAACAGCCCAGCAAGCCCAACGAAATGATGATCTGCCGAACTCGGCCCGGCTCGCCGCCGCGGCGGATTAACGCATCCGCCACCAATCCGAAAAACATGGAGGACGCCGCAACTGCCCAGAATGGAAGCGATGCAAAGATCGCCAGGCGGTCTCGCGTGTAGTGGCGGACGGTCTCGAAGTAATAAGGAAGCCAGCTCAGCAGGAAATACCAACCGTAATTAGCGCCGAACAGGCCTAATACCGTGCCCCAGACGGGGCGCTTGGTGAGCAGTTCGCGGTAGCTTGGTGACCAGGCCGAAACTTTCTCCAAGCGCTTCGCCGCGAGCCTGGGGGCGATGAAGCACCACGGTATAAGCCATAGGAAACTCGCTACTGCCATCACGACGAACATGCCGCGCCACGTAAACCGGTTGAGCAGCTTGACTCCGAACAGCACGCCCAGCGCCGGCCCGATTTTGGATCCGGCGTCAATCAAGGCGTTAGCCGTTCCCCGCAGTTGCTCGGGAAAAACGGTGGCGATTATTTTCGAATACGACGGGTACGCGACTGCTTCCCCCGCGCCGAGCACGAATCGCAAGCACAATATGGCCGAGAAGGAATTCGCCAAGCCGACTGCGCCGGTCGCGGCAGACCACAGCAGAAACCCGACCGCATAGACCCAATTGACGTTCCAGCGGTCAATCGCCTTGCCGGCAACGAGCTGGCACAGAGAGTAGCTGGCGAAAAAACTGCCGAGCAGAATGCCTAAATCGTTTTGGCTGAAGTGTAGCTCCGATTCGATGCTTTTGGCGGCCACGCCGAGATTGCCGCGGTCCGCGTAGTTGATGCAAACAGAGATGACGAGCAAGGCGAGCGCCACCCAATGCAGGGCTTTCGGTTTTGGAGCTGCTACTTCCACCCGCCCGCAACTCTATCAAAGTTAGTGCAGGTAAAAGAGGCTCAGGCGAGGCAGCTTCGCGCGCTCGAGCAAAGCCGTGTCGAGATAGCGGCGTTCCAGAAGAGCGAGGTGCTCGGCCGTCATCCTCCCTCGATAGGGGCGTAATTCCCGCTCCAGGGCTTCGCGCAACGCAAAGAGATCTTCGTCCGATTGAAGCACACGCACGGCTGCGACCACCTTCTCTTCCATCGCTGTAAGGCGGCGTTCCAGGGACTCCAGATCATGAATGTGGCTGTCCGCTTCCGATGCCAGCGATTCCAGCGAGGAAGCGACTTCCTGGAGCGGAATCTCCGAACTTCCGCGCAGCGCCTCGGCTGCTTTCAGCAAATGCGAACGAATCTCATCGGCAGCAAACGGCGCTTCGTTGGGGCTCTCCGCGGAAGCCCTTCTGGCCGGGAGCCGCGCCGCGGCCTCCGATACGGCTTGAGCGCAGTATGCCAGGGAATTTATCTGACGGCGTTTCGATTTACGGCTTCGCCATTTTGCGAAAGCGTCCTCGATACCCTTCAGAACGGCTTCTAGCGGAACACCGGAATTTTTCCAGTTCTCTATAATCGCCCAATCCAGCGGCGACAGCAGAAACAGGCCCGTTCCGCGCGCCCTCTGAAAATGCTCTTCGATTTCCGTGAAGTAATTGAAGTAATTGCGCGGCCAGTCCGGATCGTCCGGCTGCGGGACCTCAGGAGCCTTGTCCATTACCGTCAGCCGTCCGGGCGAACGCCGCCGGCGGCGACCCTTTCCAACTGGCCGGAATCGCATCGCACCAGAAGGAATCCATTCTCGTCAAGCCCGGCCGTGACGCCTCTCGCCCCGTTCTCTTCGATCACCACGCGGCGATCGATAGCGTAGCTGGAGGCGACGGTGAAGGCCCGCAAAATGCCGTCAGAACCTCCTGCCGCGAGCATCACACCGAAGGAGTCGATAGCTTCCAGCAGACCTACAATGATCGGCTCGCGCGGTTGCGGCCGGTTACCGCTCTCAATCCGAAGCGATGTGGCGGGCGTTCGCAGGCCGGCTGGAAACACGCCCTGATTGACATTGATCCCGATGCCCGCCACGATGCAGCCGTCCATTAAATGAGTGATGATTCCCGCCACCTTTCGTTCCCGAACGAGAACATCGTTCGGCCATCGCAGATCGCATGCCACCGCGGTGCATTTTTCAATAGCCTCCGCCGTTGCCAGGCCGAGTACCAGGCTCCCGATCGGAAGGCTGTCCGCGGGGATCGGCAACCGCAGGAGAATGGAACAGTAGATACCCAGCTCGGACTGCGATAGCCAGGAACGTCCCAGGCGCCCGATTCCAGCAGTTTGTTCGTCGGCCAAGACAATCGTTCCGTGAGGGGCGGCTGCGGCAGCAAGACGGGTTGCTTCGTTCATCGTCGAGTCAATCGTTGGAAAATAGTGCAGCGGATTAGCGGGCCGGAGGTTGCGGATAAGTTGGACGTCAAGAGGCATTACGCACCCTGCAATTCGAGGCGAAAGCTGATGTCGACCGCCGGCGCCGAGTGTGTGATGGCGCCGCACGAGATGAAATCCGGCGCGGCTTCGGCGTACGCGCGAATGTTTTCCAGTTGAATGCCGCCCGATAATTCGACCGTGGCGCGTTTCTGTATGTACGCAATCCATTCGCGCGCTTCCGCGGGTGAAAGATTATCCAGCAACAAATGTGTTGCCCCCGCTGACAGGGCTTCATCCAGTTCTGCGCGTGTCCGGACTTCTATTTCGATGGGTCCGGTGAAGCCCTTCGTATTTTCGAGCGCCGCGCGAACACCCCCGGCCGCGGTAATGTGATTGTTCTTTATCAGAACTGCGTCGAAGAGGCCGCGACGATGATTGACGGCGCCTCCCGCCGCAGCGGCCATTTTTTCCAGCTGACGCAACCCGGGCGTCGTCTTGCGTGTGTCAAGCACTCGGGCTTTACTGCCGGCGATCGCTTGGACATAATCGTGGGCCAGAGTAGCGATCCCGCTCAGACGCTGCAAGAAATTCAGCGCGACACGTTCACACTCGAGCAGTAGCCGCGCGGGGCCGGTCACGCGAGCAATGATTTGATCCGTCTGAACCAATGATCCGCTGCGGGCCAGGAGTTCCACCTTCGCCTCTCCGCGCAGTCCGTAGATGAGCGGGAGAAGCTCGATGCCCGCCAGCACAAGAGCTTGCCTTGAAACGAAACTGCCGTGCGCGGCCAGCCCAGCGGGAACTGTCAACTCGGTGGTGATATCGCCGGTTCCGATGTCTTCGGCGAGCGCGCGCTCGACCGCTTGTCGCACCTCGAAATGCGAAACGTCGAACATCGCTACTCGATACCTTCGAGCAGATCCTTGTTTCTTTTCAGCTGGTTCTCATAATCGGCCAACTTGGCGCGCATACCCGTTACAACATGTTCCGGCGCGCGGCTTAGAAAGGCAGGATCGCTTAATTGCCGCTTGAGGTTTTCGATTGCCCCGCCCAGTCGAGCAATCTCTTTCAACGCTCGGGACCGCACGGCAACGGACTCGGCATCGCCAGTCTTGATTTTGAGCTCAAAGGAATCCTCGAGCTCCCGCGAATGAATCTGCTGGATATTGAGCTTCGTCAGTCTGGAGATGATAGCCAGATCCGCCGCGCAGAACTCACAGGCTCTCAGACGAAGAGTGGCGTCAAACGCCGCCTTTGGGTCAAGCTTTCGATCCGCGCGTTCTTCGCGCGCCTTTGTCACGATGCTCTGCAGCAAGGGAAACCGTGCGTCCTCCGGAAATCCTGGCGTGAGAACGGCGGGGTAACTCTCCAGCGAAACCGAGAGCCGCCGGGGTAGGCTTAGAGTCTGAACCAAGCGCTGCCACAGTTCTTCCGTGATGAAGGGCATCAAGGGATGAAGAAGCTTCAGCGTTGTCTCGTACACGGTGAGCGTTGCAGTCCAGTGTTCATCCTGCCCGGAGGCTTCCTGGAATCGAAGCTTCTTGATTTCCAGATACCAATCGCAAAATTCATGCCATGCGAATTGCCGCAGCTCATGTGCAGCCTCGTGATAGCGGTGCTGAGCTAAAGCCTCATTCACGCGCGTTGTAGCCCCGTTCAAGCGGCGCAGCATCCAAGCGTCCTCCAGACACGCCGTGGGGAAATCGCGCGATATCCATGACCTGAGCTGTGACCGCTCCATGTTCAAGAAGAGCAGTCGAGATGCGTTCCACAGCTTGTTCGCGAATGCTCTTTCTGCTTCAATACGCTTCTCTTGGAGCGCGATGTCGGTGCCTGGCGCAGCCGAAATCACCAGGGCGACGCGAAGAGCATCGGTGCCAAAGCGATCGACTAGCTCGAGAGGATCGACCACGTTGCCCTTTGTCTTGGACATCTTCTGGCGCTCGGCATCGCGCACCAGGCCGTGCATATGCACTTCGCGGAACGGAACCTTTCCGGTGCACTCCAGGCCCAGCATGATCATTCTGGAAACCCAGAAGAACAAAATGTCGAAGCCGGTGATCAGCAGCGATGTAGGATAAAACGTCCGGAAATCCTCGGTATTATCGGGCCAGCCTAATGTCGAAAACGGCCATAAACCGGAACTGAACCAAGTGTCGAGAACGTCAGGGTCCTGCTCGATTTCGGTGGAATGGCAATGCGGACATGTGGCCGGTGTCTCGCGGGCTACTGTAATTTCTTTGCAATTCCTGCAATGCCAGGCAGGAATTCGGTGTCCCCACCAAAGTTGGCGCGAGATGCACCAATCGCGGATGTTTTCCATCCATTGGAAGAAGACCGGCTCGCGATCGTCCGGAACAAAGCGAATCTGCCCGCTTCTCACGGCTTCCATCGCTCGGGTAGCGAGCGGTTTCATTCGGACGAACCACTGAGTGGAAACGAGCGGCTCGATAATTGTCTTACAGCGATCGCATTTACTGACATTGGCGATGTATGGCTCCGTCTTGACCAGTTCGCCGGATTGTTCGAGGGCAGCGACAATACGATAGCGTGCCTCGAAGCGATCGAGACCGGCGTAAGGCCCCGCAGCGGCAGTCATGCGCGCGTCTTCGCCGATCACTTTAATGAAAGGAAGCCCATGCCGCTTGCCCGCTTCAAAGTCGTTCGGGTCATGGGCTGGAGTGACTTTGACCACCCCGGTGCCGAACGCGGGGTCTGCCATCGCGTCTGCGAGGATCGGGATCTCGCGCTCCATCAGCGGAACGACGGCGGTCTTGCCGTGCAGATGGCGGTAACGCTCGTCTTCGGGATGGACAACGAGGGCCGTATCGCCGAGCATCGTCTCCGGCCGCGTGGTAGCGACCACCAGGCCTTCAGCGCTATCTTTGACGCGATACCGAATGTGCCAGAGATGCGATTCGATCGCTTCGTGCGCGGTCTCCACGTCGGAGATTGCGGTTTGGCAGCGAGGGCACCAGTTCACCATGTACTCGCCGCGATAGATGAGTCCTTTCTCCCATAACCGGACGAACGTTTCGCGAACAGCGCGAGACAGGCCCGGATCCATCGTGAAGCGTTCGCGCGACCAATCGACGCTCTCGCCGACTCGCCGCATCTGCGCCACGATGCGGCCGCCGTACTCCTCTTTCCATTGCCAGACGCGGCGCTCGAATTCCGCGCGGCCGATTTGTCTGCGATCCAACCCCTCTGCGGCGAGTTGTCGCTCGACAATCATTTGGGTGGCTATTCCCGCGTGATCGGTTCCGGGCAGCCAGAGCGTTGTTTCGCCGCGCATCCGGCGCCAGCGGACTGCAACATCTATGATTGTGTGTTCGAGCATGTGCCCGATATGGAGTGAGCCGGTTACGTTCGGAGGCGGAATGACAAGTGAGAAGGTATTACCGGGCTTTGCCTGCGCGGCGTCCACGTGATACAGCCCTGAGTCGATCCACCACTGCGCCCAGTGCGGCTCAAAGCGCTGAGGCTCGTAGACTTTCTCAAGTTGCATGGAAAATCTCAGCGTAGCATCCGAAAAGGCGTCCGCCGACCCAGGAAATCTGTAATAAAAAGTAGCGCCGCCGCGCCCTTGGGACGATCCGACAGGGAAGCGTGCCGCTGTGCTTTAATGGATGTGGCCCACTTTGCACGAGCTTCGGAGTTGCCCGACGTGCGATGCGGAGCGTGATGCTCCTCAGTAGCTCAACGGTAGAGCATTCGGCTGTTAACCGAAGGGTTGTAGGTTCGAATCCTACCTGAGGAGCCAATAGAATCAACTATTTACAGGTCCACGAGGACCAAATTTTGCGCCTCGGCGGCCCCTACCGCCGAGGGCGTGTAGGAGGCAACACTCATCGAATCAGTAACTTGCGCAACTGAGCATTCTCACGTTGATCTTATTTCCGCCGACACCCGAAGCATTATAGCTTTGGCGGCCAGCTCGAATGTTCATAAAATCAGTTACTTAAAAGCCGATAGGCCCTGTGAGCGCAGCACGGCGGGGGTCGCCACAACGGGGGATGAAAACAGCGTCAGGGTTGAGATAGGCTGCGGAGTGCCGGGAGTGGACAAGAGGCCGATTCCAATCTGGAGCTAGAAGCCCGCTTGTGAACGTGGCCCGGGCGCCCGCAGTTTGTGCACGGCACAACAGATTGTCGCCTCCGCCGCGAGGCGGAGAGCACGTGAAGGAAAGTCGATGGTTTCCAGGCGTCCCTTACTCGCGGCATGAGGAGGCGATATGAAGTTACTGTACCGCTGCTGTGCCGGACTGGATATTCACCGCGACACAGTGAGCGCGTGTGTTAGAAAGCGCGTCCGCGGACAAGCGGAAGCGAGCGTGGAGGAGCAAGTATTCGGCACCTTCACACAAGATCTGGAACGCTTGCGGAGGTGGCTGAAGCAGCACAAGGTGCGGCAGGTGGCGATGGAGTCCACCGGCGTATATTGGATTCCCGTCTGGAATGTGCTGGAGGGAGGATTCACATTGACGCTGGTGAATCCAGCGAACGTGCGCGCATTGCGGGGCCAAAAGACCGATCGCATCGATGCGCGGCGCATCGCCGAGTATCTGCAATACGGCTTGTTGCGCGGCAGCTTCATTCCACCGAAGCCGATACGCGAATTACGTGAGCTGACGCGCCTGCGCGTACACATTCAGCAAGACCGCAATCGGGTGATCAATCGCATCACGCGATTACTCGAGACCGTGAACCTCAAACTGGCGTCCGTCGCCAGCAACATTATCGGAATGAGCGGCATGGCGATGTTGCGGCTGCTGGCCAGTGGAGTATGTGATCCCGAGCGTCCATCCCTCCATATCCTCAAATACCACTCTCTCTCCTACTCCCCACACATTTTCCTATCTAACATCTTCCCGTGTGTGGATGCGCGCATCGACGGCTTGGCCCTTCCGCAGGCAGACCTGCTGCGGCGGCTGAGCACGATTCCGGGCGTGGATCGCACTACGGCACTCGTATTGATAGCCGAGTTCGGCACGGACATGGTGCAGTTCCCTACACCGCGACATTTGGCGAGTTGGGCCGGACTTTGTCCGGGCAATGCCGAAAGTGCCGGCAAGCGCTTCTCCGGACGTGCGCGCAAAGGTGATCGCTACGTACGGCGCATTCTGGTGCAAAGTGCCTGGGCTGCCGCCCGCGCCAACGACTGTTTCCTGGCCGCTCTGTTCTTCCGCACCGCCCAGCGGCGCGGATTAAAGAAGGCCGCTGTAGCTGTCGCCCATCGCATCGCCATTGTCGCTTGGCACATTCTCGCCGAGCAAGGCGTCGAGTATCGCGAGCGTGGCGGTGATTCCTTCGATCGACGCAATCCGGAACGCACCGCCCGCAAGCTCTCGCGGCGTTTGGAGGCCATCGGCTATAAAGTCACACTTATTGCGCCGCCCCAACCCGTCGCGCCGCGACCTGAACCGACCAAGCCGCGCAAGCCCGCTCCCGTGTCGCCGCACATCTGCAAGCAATGCCACGCCTGGAGAATCCCTCATTGCATCCACGTACGCAATCGCTCGAATTTCCACTCCGCTCATACTCCCCCAATCGGCACAACCGGTTAGCCGGACTGTTTTCGAAGGAAATTGGAGTGGGGCAAGACCTCTTTGCCCATTTCTTTGCCCGCGTGAGCGCGAAGAAACATGGATAGGACTGGCGGTTGGCAAGCTGGCTCGGTGGAAATCAAAGTTATTCGCGGGTCTTCCTTGGAAGCGACCCTGCAATTCCGGTCCGAACGAATCGATAGATCACATCGCGACTCGGTACTGATCCTCCATTTGTCGGCCAACCAGGGAGAGTTTCCCATCCGTAGAGCGGCCGAAGAACACACTGCAAGTGCACCCGCGTCGACTAAGATGGGCTCGATCGCCTCCGGGGATATCGAGAATGGAATACGACCAGGAAAAAGTGGACGATATGGTGCTCGCTCTCTTGTATCTCGGGATGTTTAGCGAGCGCTCGGTGCGGCGAGCGTGGAAGAGTTTTAATTGGGATGCCTTGGACAGATTGCACGAAAAAGGATACATTTCGAATCCCAAGACCGCCGCCAAGTCTGTTGTGGTGAATGACAGCGGTGCGAAGCTTGCGGAGAGCTTATTCAAACAGCATTTTGGAATCGTTGATACCGGCCATTAACTTCAAGCCGATCGCGAGACATGGCGTCGAAGGCAAGTTTCCGAAACCCGACTTAAAAGCCGGTAAGCCAAACACCGGGCGGATGCCTACGTAAGAGCTTCAGATCGTCCTCGACTTATTCACTTTCCGGTTTGCGCGTAATTCTGCGCTGATCTTCGCACATCCAGGCGCGCTTGCATGCACAATCATTTTTTTTTAAGAGTTTACGAGCGTCTTGAAGAGCCCGATCAGCCAGCATCCCGAATAAGATTGGGAAAGACGTCAAGCAAACTTGAAAAACCAGAGAGAACGGCCACAGGTCGTCGGGTCGGTACGTTGTGACCGTAAACCAAACCACTCCCACCTGAACACCAATCCAGAAAGCGGTAGCTTGGCGTGTGGGGGTCCCAGATCCGTGAAGTACAAGGACGGTAGCAAGGAAAAGTGCTGCGAGCATGCATACGGCGCTAGCTCTCGAGTGGCCCCACCCGTAATCACGAAGACTGGCCAAAGAAAAACTTGCACTCCAGCTGGCAGCAAATAGAAGATTGAGGGCGACGAACATCAACAATCCGATGCCGCGTTCACCAACATCTTGGCCGCCACGGTACTGCTGTCCCTCGAGTTTGTTGATGGTTGATTATGCGCATGCTTCATGTTCTGATGTCCTGATGTTCAGGCTTGCCCTTGGCCACTCAATACTCAGTTGTTACCATTTGTGTCCGTTTCTCGTCCGCGACTCGGACCCTGGCCGAAAGCGCGTTTTCGGAAAGTGTGCCTTACATACATGGTTCGTATTCTGCGGTTCTCTCTATATGTGACGAATGCGCCATATCGGCCAAATGCAATTAAGACGGTTGCTGCCACGTGTGGTTGGAATTACAATTAACCTGAAACAGAGCCTCCACGCGGGGGAGCGGATTTCGATGACTTCCGAACCTGTCGATATTACAACGCTCATTCGCCGATGGCAAAGCGGCGATAGGGAGGCAGCCGATCGGCTGATCGACATGGTCTACCCCGAGTTGAAGAGGATTGCGGGTGCCTACCTGAGGAACGAACGTCCTGACCATACGCTCGCGCCCACAGCTCTGGTGAATGAACTGTATCTGAAATTGATTGCATCGTCCCCGCTGGCTGTACAGAATCGCGCCCACTTTTTCGCTGTCGCCGCTGAAGCGCTTCGGCACATTCTGGTAGATTACGCGCGAGTGCACAATGCCAGAAAGCGCGGCGGGAATAATTTAAAAGTTACATTAAGCGCGAGCGGATCAGATTTTCCTGCGCTGGACGAGGATATGCTCGCTGTCGATGAGGTATTGAAGCAGCTTCAACAACTCGACGCGAGGGCTGCTCAGGTTGTGGAGTTGCGCTTTTTTGGCGGACTCCGCGAGGAAGAAGTAGCAGAGGTACTCGGGGTGTCAAAGATCACAGTTCAGCGCGATTGGAGAGCCGCACGAGCGTGGCTGATGAGCCAGCTGATGCCGCGAAAAAAGCCTCACAACCCAAATCCCGTTTGACACTCGCTGCGCTGTTCATTCCACGATCAAAAGCAAATCTATTTTCGTATGGGATGCTTTTTGTTTGCGGTTTTCGCTTGTCTAGGTATGGACGCGAACGGAATGGGCAAAGGAGGCTGGAAATTAATGCGCTCCGGTCTATCACTTGCCCTCGTACTCCTGATGCTCGAGACCCAGTTGCCCGCCCAGCAATCGTCGACTGATCTGCGCGACAGAATTGCAGGTTTGCCTCAAGGGTCGCTCGTTGAGGTGAGAACCACAAGCGGGGAAAGAATACGCGGTCGTATCGCGAGTCGAACGGATTCGGATTTTTCGCTGCACCAGAATCAGGGACATGCCACACGGACCGTCGCCTATGCGCAGGTGCTCTCGGTTTCCAGAATGGATGCGCATAGCAAGCGCAAATGGATCATCTTGGGTGCGGTCCTCGGCACTCTTCTTGTGTGCGCCATCATTGTCTACAACGGGCTCACGAGAGACTGAACGATACAGCGATTCCGGCTGAAGCAGGGCGGGCTCATGAACACTGCCCGCGCATGATGCCTTTTTGCAAAAACAACTCCACGCGCCCAAACACTCCCTATCCGCAACGTCAACGTAGGGGCTCGCTTAGCCTGGCAAGCGCCGAAATGTTTAGACAGTTTGCTTACAGCAAACGTGTGATCTTTGTTGGCCGCCTTGCCGTAAACGCGAACACGCTCGCCAGCCTTCAATTGTCCTGTATCGCCGGTTAGCGAGTACGTCGGTCGTTTCCTTCCGTCCGCAGCGCGAGCCGGTTAGCGTCTTCCTGCGTGCAGCCAGTAATCGAAGGCTTGTGCCACGCCCGCGCTACACGCAGAGTGAGCTCGCGAAGGATGCGGAAGGTGTGGCATTGGACATCACGCGAACTTTGCTGCTGACGGGCCTTATTTCGCGGTATAGATGAGTTCTCGGCGGTGGTTAGGCAGCGCTGCTCCGATTACTGCCCCCACCAATGCTCCCGTGCCTCCCATGCCCGCCCCGAACGCACCGCGCGAATAACATGGTCCCAAACCCCAACCCTGGCCGCAGTTGCTGCCTACGGCGGCGCCGATGGCGAAACCGCCGCCGAAGCCGATAAGGGCGCCTACAGCCGCACGCTTTCCTCGGCTCCATCCACCCGACCGGTAGCGTTCCAACCTGAGCACTTCTTGTCTCTTATGGCTTACGTCAGAGACCAGGATTTCCTCTGGCGTCCATCTCTGAAACTGGCCCTCCACCCGCCCCGGTGCTGTCAACGAGATACGTACCTGATCGCCCGGCCTAAGTCTCCCAACTGAATCCCAGTTATGCGTATCTTGCGCCGAAGCGAAGTTTGCGGGCATGAATAGAAGAACAACACATAAGAGCGCATGAGGTTGCTCCCTTCATCCAGAATTTTCAGCTTGGCGATTTCTCGGACGCGCCCCCGTCCCCCGGGCTCCTTCGCCTACGCAGTTGCTCTGCTTACTCTATAAGCGAAGATTGCGGAGAGAAAGCATCAAACAGGCCAGCCGATCGCGGCTAGTCACTTACCTTAGGGCTCGCCCGAAACTTTCTTGATGTTCTTTTCCCCGGAATTGCGCTAATTTGAAGTGGAAGCCCAAACTGAAGCATTTGGAGGTGGAGCATGAAGAGAATGCTCGTTTGCGCCGTGCTCGCCGAACTCGCCGCCGTTTCGCTGATACACGCTCAGACGCCAACCGGAACCATCTCGGGCGCGGTGCAAGATCCTTCCGGTGGTTTCGTTCAAAACGCCGCGGTTGTTATCACCGATAAAGCGACCGGACTGATTCGAACAGTACACACGCAATCCTCGGGAGAGTTCGGCTCTCCCGCGCTGCCGCCCGGTCTGTATCAAATTGAGATTTCCTCTCCAGGCTTTCGCACCCTCAGTGAGGATGCGGCCGTCGAAGCCGGCACTGTCACAAGCATCAACGCGCACCTAGAGCTTGGCGAAAGCAAAACCGTCATTAGCGTCACCGGTGTTGCGCCGATGATCGAATATGAGCGTCATTCGATAGACGGAGTTGTCACGCGCCGGCAGATCGAGGACCTGCCGCTGAATGGCCGCAGTTTTCTGCAGCTTGCGTTTCTGCAGCCTGGCGTTACCGTGAATCCGGCATCTACCTCGCAATACAACGCCCTGATGTCAGTCTCGATTCTGGGTGGAAGCTCGGACCGCACGGCAATCACAATGGATGGCGGCGACATTCGCAATTCCCTTGACGGGGGCACCGGCACTAACTTTTCGCAGGAAGTGATTCAGGAGTTTCAGCTTTCGTCCGTGAATTTCGATCTCTCTACGCCAATCACTAGCGTTGGGGCTGTAAATGTAGTCACACGCAGCGGATCGAACAATTTCCATGGCGCAGGATACTTCTATTTCCGCGATCACCATCTGTCCGCCTATCCGGGGCTGGCGCGTGACCCGCTGGCTCCCGATCCGTTCTTCGCCCGCCGGAATCCTGGATTTTGGATCGGCGGACCGATGATCAAAAACAAGTTATTCTTCTTTTTCAATCTCGAAACGATGAACCAGGCCTCGCTCGCGGTGGTCCATCCCGACGATCCGTTCTTCCTTCCCCTCAGCCAGACCGCGTCCAGTCCATATCGCGGCAAGACACTGAGCGCGCGTTTCGATTACAGGCCGAATGACCGCAACAGCCTTTTTGTTCGGTACTCGCATGACGGCAACAATTCCTTCGGACCCAGGACATTGCCGACGCTCCCATCGAACTGGCTGAAGAATAGCAACTGGTCCGATCAAAGCCTGCTCGACTATACGGGAATCGTTACGCCGAATCTGGTAAACGATTTTCGCTTTTCATATTGGTATTGGCGGAATCGCAATCTCGTGCCGGATGCGCAGGATTGCCCGAACTGCATCGGTCTTGGAATGCCGGAGATGACGGTGTACGGTACCAACGTAACGTTCGGTAACACGCAGAATGCGCCCCAGGGACGCGACCTGCGCCGTTACAACTGGAACGATAACATGACGTGGCAGCGCGGCTCGCATCGGATCAAGTTTGGCGGCCAGTTTGAACACACCGTGGGCACGGGCTTCTGGGCCTATGCCGATCCGGCCAGCGGCGTCATCTACTCTCCGGAGATTGTGGGCCACTACAACTCGCTCGTCCCTCCGAGTTTCCGCATCAATATTCCGGCTCAGTTTCAGACCACCCAGGATCTGCTCGCTTTGCCGCTCGCCAGCTTCGCGATGGGAATTGGCGATCCGCAGCAGCCGCCTCCCTACAACTTCAACCAGGCGAAACAGAACAACACGGTGCACGTGTTCGCACAAGACACCTGGCGGGTACACCCGAAATTCACATTGAATTACGGCCTGGCGTGGTCGTTTGAGACCAATCTCGTTAACCATGATTTATCGAAGCCAGCTTACCTGGCCCCGGTATATGGGAGCGACCTGCGGGCTACCGGCAACAACTACAAAAACTTTTCGCCGGCTTTAGGATTTGCGTGGAATGTTGGCGATGATAACAAGACTGTTATCCGCGCCGGAGCCGGCATCTACTACGACACGCAGCTACTCTTCGAACGTCTGCAGGAGCGCTCCTATATCGGACCGCTCGGCAACGGCCGTATTCTGGTTTACGGCACTTCGGTGCCGAATCCCATCCCGGGCATAATAGACGTGCCGCTCGGAAGGGCGCTGGATTTCCAGACCGGACCCACCCACTTTACGCTCGGGCATTTGGAAGCAATTCTTCCGGCGATCAGCGCGGGGGCGACGGCGCAATTCGCAGCCGAGGCCGAGCAGGCCAAGGCACTCGGAATCACGACGATTCAAGTCGCTAAAGCCGGCACTCAACTGATTCCGCGGAATTATCCCATCATGTACAGCGAACACGCGAGCATCGGAGTGCAACGGCAGATTTCGTCCGACCTGGTCGTCAGTGGCGATTTTGTCTTCCGCCAGGCACAGCACGTTGTGTTCGATAATCCGGTGGATTACAACCGGTACCAGCGCCGGATCAACGGTGTTCAAACCCCGGTGATTCCAATTTGCACGCCCGCGCAGGCAACGAATCCCGTTGCGCGGTGTTCCACCGGAGAAATCGACTTCTGGACGCCGGGCGGCCGGTCGAATTACAAGGCGCTATTGCTGCGTGTAGATAAGCGCTTCTCTCGCCGTTTCCAGTTCACAGCAGCATACGCGCTGCAGAGCCAATACGGCGTGAATGGGTTCACAAATGTGATTGGCGGAAATCTGGGGACCATCAGCAGTTCACGCACCGTCGGCGATCTGAATAACTGGTACTCGACCTGGGGTCCGCAGCTCCCACACCAAACGCTCAACATTTCGGGCGTACTTGACCTGCCCTGGAAATTTCAGATTTCGTTCCTGTCCCAGATAATCTCCCGGATGCCGGTCGAGCCCTACATCGCCAATGTCGACCTAAACGGCAACGGAGCTACCAACCAGCCGCTGCCCGGAGCGGCATATAACGGGTTCAATGTTGGGCTTGGCAAGAGCGATCTCGTCCAACTGGTGAACCAGTTCAATCAGAACTATGCGGGGAAGACGGATGCCTGGGGTCGGCCTATTCCCAGCATCACCCTACCCGCGAATTACCAGCTCGGGCACATGTTTGCTTCCCAGGACGTTCGTTTGGGCAGGAGCTTCGTATGGAAGGAGCGTGTGCGCTTGAATACTTTCATCGAAGGATTCAACATCTTCAATGTCGCGAATCTGACCGGATACAGTTACAATCTCCTCGACCCTGGTTTTGGGGCGCCCACATCGCGCGTACAACAGACGTTTGGATCCGGAGGTCCGCGCGCGTTCCAACTGGGAGCGCGACTTTCGTTCTGATTCGATAGCTTCGCCGTACTGCCCACGCAAGCTCATCGAAGCGGATTTCCTGCTTGACCGGCCCGGTTTGAGATAGGCGCCGCAGAATCTTCTTAAAGCTGCGATAGACTCTGCATGATGATGCTCTAGCTGCCTGTCTGCGGCTCAACATCATCTGTCCGAGGGCCATTGACGCCGGAACGGTTCCAATACGTTCGTGAAGTATTCGAGCGGGCTATGGAATCGCCAGCCGAATCCCGGGCGACCTACCTGCAGAATTTGTGCGGCGGCGACGCCGAACTACTTGCAGAGGTGGAGCGCATGGTCGAAGCTGCCGAGCACCGCACTCTCCGCTTGGGTCTCCTGGATGCTCCCGCCTGGCAGCAGATGGCGCCGCTGCTGAGTGAAAGCCCAAGGCAAATAGAAAACCGCCTGGCCCCGGGTACGCAACTGGGGCCGTATCGCATTATGGAACTGCTCGGCACCGGTGGCATGGGTGAGGTATACCGCGCCCGCGACACGCGGCTGGGCCGCGAAGTCGCCATCAAGGTCCTCGGTTCGCCCTTTCCAGCGAAAACCGACGGATATGCACGCCTGCTGCAGGAGGCGCGGGCCGTTTCGGCGCTGAATCATCCCAATGTCCTGGCGCTCCACGATATCTGCTCGGAGAACGGCACCGAGTTTCTAGTCATGGAGCTGGTGCGCGGCAAGACGCTAGGCCAACTGATTGGGAATCGCGGAATGGCGGTGAACAAAGCGGTGAAATATGCCATTCCCATTGCGGATGCGCTGGCGCGCGCGAATATGGCCGGCATTCTGCATCGCGACTTGAAGCCGTCGAACATCATGATTACCGAGGAGGGCGTGCCCAAGGTCCTGGATTTCGGCTTGGCGCGGGCGGCTGAATCGCAGAATCGGAACGATGGCCAACAGATCCGTTTGGTGACCCGAGCTTCGGAGCAAGTAGTCGCGGGCACGGCGGCTTACATGTCGCCTGAGCAGGCCGAAGGCAAAAAGCTCGACGCGCGCTCGGATATCTTCAGCTTCGGCGCGGTGCCCTACGAAATGATAACCGGGCGGCGCGCATTTCACGGCGATTCCACAGCCTCGACACTCGCAGCGGTTCTGGGCCGTGAGCCCGAGCCGCCGACGCGTTTTGCGCCGCAGATGCCGCGCGAGCTGGAGCGCATTATCCAGCGCTGTTTGCGTAAGGACCCGAACCGCCGCTTTCACAGCGTGCACGACGTGAAGGTCGAGCTGGAAGAAGTGCGCGAAGAGTCGGACTCGGGAATCGAGGCGGCCCAAGCGCCCGCGCGAAAGCATCGGCGCATGCGGAGGTACGCAACTGTCGCGCCCGCCTTCGTGCTCATGGCGGCCGCAGCAGTATGGTGGCTGTATCGCCCGCAACCGCCTCCTCCGAGAGAGCCGGTTCTCTCACTGCATATAAAGGCAACGAGTCGAACCCCGATTTCTCGCCCGATGGTAGCCAAGTGGTCTTGGCCTGGAACGGCGAAAGTCAAGACAAGTATCACCTGTTTGCGAAACCCGTCGGCTCGGCGAATTACCTGCAACTTACAAAGGGTAATGCCGATGACTACTATCCGAGATGGTCTCCGGATGGACAATGGATTGCCTTTCAGCGCAAAGACGACGCCGGAGAGCACACGTTGTTGATCTCCCCGGTTGGTGGAACCGAGCGAAGATTGCATGATGGCGCCTGATGCTGGTGGAGAATTTCCGGTAACCGCTGTTTGCCCTCTCTCCTGACGCTTTTTTTCCCCAGCTTTTGCTTGTCAAAGTGAGGCTGGATAATCCAGACATCCTCTCGCCCGATCCTGACGCAATTCCACATCACTTTCGACAGGCTCCGTTCGCGGTCAACTCGATCCTCCATCGATGATCATCGTCGGTGGTCGCCATGTGTTTACCGATGCTGCACTCTGTGACTGAAATACCCGCATATCACCGAGTGAAGCGCCGGCGCGCCTTGGAACTGATTGCGGCCGTCAATTGAAGACAGCCGGACTTGAAGGCCGTTGAGCCAATCGCTCGTAAATACTAGGCCGTTACCCACGAGCTAAACGCCGCGGGTACTCAGTTTCCGATTGTCGCTTCTTCAGAAGTATACGGAAGCTCTCTGAGGGATTCTGTGGATTTTGTAGTTTTTTCACGTCGTGGCGTTTCATCAACAGGAAGAAGATCGGAACGAGAATCAAAACGTGAATTGTGGACGTGATCATTCCACCTACAATCGGAGCAGCAATCGGCTTCATGACATCTGAACCGACACCGGATTCCCGAAGAATCGGAATGAGACTCGCCAACACGGCGGCGACGGTCATGAGCTTAGGCCTGAGACGTTTCACAGCACCATCGATCACGGCCGTCTCCAATTCCGCTTCCGTCAGCGTTGACTTGTCCATGAGGTGCTCGTTCACCGCCTCGTGCAGATACACGACCATGACTACGCCCGTTTCTACGGCGATTCCAAACAGAGCGATGTAGCCGACCCAAACGGCGACGCTGAAGTGATACCCGAGCCACCATTGCACCAAGAGACCACCCGACATTGCGT
>CAWBDN010000014.1:0-25481 GCA_963787575.1 uncultured Acidobacteriaceae bacterium | reverse complement strand
CTAACCGCTTGTAACGCGTCGCTGCATCTCGCTCACGGGTTTACAAAACGTCCCTTACACAGCGAAAGCCCATGTTCGTCGTCGCGCTGTCCCGTGTGTTGGAGGTTCGCGCCGCCACGCGATAACGATTGCAATACGAGCGGTGGCACAGATACGAGCCTCCTCGTATTACTTTGGCCGCGCCCTCTGTCGGTCCAACGGGATTGATGCGTGTTCCCTCGACGTGGTAAGCGGGATGAAACCAGTCGGCGCACCACTCCCAGGTGTTTCCGGTGATCGTATAAAGATTGTATAAGTTTGGCGGGTACGCATTCACGGGCGCGGGGGCGGAATAACCGTCTTCGGCAAGATCTTCCACCGGAAATGTGCCTTGCCAGATGTTGCACAGGTGACGCCCTTCGGGCGTGAGCTCATCCCCCCACGGATAAATTTTCTGCTCCAGGCCGCCGCGCGCCGCATATTCCCATTCGGCCTCCGTCGGCAGGCGCTTCCCGGCCCAGCGGCAATACTCCTGTGCATCGTTCCACGACACGTGAACGACGGGATGCTGCGGGCGGTTGTCGATATTCGAATCCGGCCCCTCGGGGCGAAGCCATGCCGCGCTCTTCACCTTGCACCACCAATTCGCTGCGGCCACCGTTTCCTCTACCAGTTCGTCGTAACGCTCGGCCGGAATGTGGCCTTGAAAGACGAACGACCAGCCAAGCCGCTCCGATTCCGTTTGATAACCGGTAGCTTCGATGAACTCGGAAAATTGCTCGTTCGTGACCGGAGTCTTATCGATGTAAAAAGCATCGAGCGTCACTTCACGCACTGGCCCCTCGCCATCTTGAGGAAAACCGCCGTCCGCATCGGTCCCCATCAAAAACCGGCCTCCGTGCAGTTTGATCATGCCGTCCGTGGACCCGGTAGTCGCGCGCAAGCGCTGGGCGGAAGCAGCGCGGGATTCCGCGAGTTGCTCGGCCCGCCTCTTGCTTGGAACACAGCATGGATGGACAACTCCCGACTGCGCAAAAACTTCGAATTCGCGCTTCATACTGCTCACTTTCTTTCCGAGCCGCTAAGCTTCCGGATGTCGGCCTTCGCCCGAAGCTCTTTCACCACCTCGGCCACCGCACCTTGCCGGCGCCGCTCCCAAAGCATTTCTTCAATTTCCCGCCGGACCTCCTTCAGCGGACGAATGCCCTCTGCTCTTCGCTCATAGAGTTTGGCAATGTGGAATCCGAATGGCGAGCGGAAGATCGTGCTGACTTCCCCGGGCCGAAGACGGAACACAACTTCTTCGAATTCATCAACCATCTGCCCACGTGGAAAAAGCCCTAAATCGCCGCCTCGTCCGGGGCAATCGGAGTATGCGTCCGCGACTTCTTCAAAACTCTTTCGTTTTTCGAGCTCACGTTGAGCAGCCGTGATCGCTTCCAGAGCCGCCGGCTCGGTAACCTGCTCGTTAACGTTCTTCACGATATGAGCGCAATGCACCAGCTCAGGCGTGTAGAAGCGGTTGCGAAACCGCTTGTAATACTCATCGGCCTCGCTGCTTCTCGGGCGTGGAACATGGGCGGTCATCTTATCGATGAACGCCTGAAGCAGGCTATCGGCGAGCTCGGGTGAAAGCGGCGTCTGGCCCTCGAATGCGGCCTGGCGCAGAAGCACGGCGGCAATCACTTTCTCTTTCGCTAATTCGCGGGCGCGCATTTCAATCTCCACCGGATCGTCGCCCGCCTCCTCGTCGATCAGCCGCTCCTTGAGAATGCCGGCTTCGCGCCGAATGATCGAATCGTCAATACTCTCGCCGTTAATCAGCAGGGGCACTACTCCCCAATTTCGCATGTGAGGCGAGCGGCAAACGATACGCTAGGTTTCGACGGAGGAGCAGGTGGATATTCGTCAGCTTGAGCTTTTCCTGGCAGTCATAGAGCACGGAAGCGTTACCCGGGCCGCGGAGCGCGTGTATCTTTCGCCTGGCGCGGTAAGCCTCCAACTGCAACACCTCGCCAGCGAGTTGCACATGGACCTGTTCATTCGCTCCGGCAAGCGATTCAGCCCCACGCCGGCCGCGCTGAGGCTTTCCGAACTCGCCAAGGATGTCGTAAAACAGATTCGCAGTATCGAGCAGGAGTTCGCGAACGATCCATCCGTCGACGCCCGCCCCTTCCACCTGGCCACCGGAGCGACTACCTTGATTCACCGCCTGGTTCGTCCACTGCGCCTGCTGCGCAAACAATACCCCCGCACGCCTATTCAAGTCACCGTGTCAGCCACCGAAGAGATGGTTGCCGGCCTTCTGGAGCGGCGTTTTGATTTAGCTATCATTTCCCTGCCCTACGATGCCGCCACCCTCACGATCTTTCCGCTCTTCAATGAAGAGCTGCTGATTCTGCGGCCCTCTCAAAACGCAGTGCAGGGGAACGGCGTGCGTTTCATTTCCGTGGATGAGCTGGCATCGGCGAAATTTCTGCTCTATCCCACCAGAAGTAACATGCGGGCCATGATCGAAAGATTCTTCCGCGACCTGAATATCGCGCCTGAGGTATTGATGGAAGCCGACGATACGGAGGTTATCAAAAAGCTGGTCGAGGCCGGCTTCGGATACAGCATCCTTCCGGAATCCGCCCTTCGCGTGCATCCGCGCTATTTCCAACTGTTCCGGGTACGTGATCGCAAAATCGTCCGGAAGCAGGCGCTCGCCATGATGAAATCGGAATATCCAAGGGCCCTCACGCTATCGATTGCCCGCTTCCTGCAATCCACGCTCAGCGACGTTTCCGCGGATGCCGTGAAGACGAATGGCGCCGATTGAGCGACCCGATGCGCTGCGGGCCTTATATATCTACTTGCCGGAATTGGGACAGCAGGAGATGGATGACCAGGAACGCGATGAGATACATGCAGCCCGCCACGATGAACAACGGACCATATGACTCGTGCGAGAAATCGAGCCAGCGGCCGATTGCCGGAGACACAAGCATGCCACCCATGGCTCCCCCGAGGCCGCCGAGCCCCACGACAGAACCGACTGCCGACCGCGGAAATGTATCTGAGACGAGCGTAAACAGATTCGCGGACCAGCCCTGATGCGCGGACGCCGCAAGACTCACCAAACCCACCGTGAGCCACAGATTTCCTCCGCTGAACATGATGCAAGTGACGGGCACGACAGCGGCAGCGCACGTGAATAGCGAAATTTTACGCGCGCTGGTCACCGAATGCCCGCGTTTTATGAGGTGACTCGATAGCCATCCGCCGGCAATTGACCCCACATCTGCAGTCAGGTAAACCACTACCAGAGGGGGCCCAAGGTGCGAAAGATCCAGCGAATACTTCTGATTCAGGAACCCGGGAAGCCAATAGAGATAGAACCACCACACGGGATCAGTCAGAAACTTGCCGAGGAGAAATGCCCAGGCTGCGCGCGTACCGAGTAATCGAAGGTAGGGAATGCGCCGGACCGGCTCTTCATCGCGATCCGATTCGATGTACGTGCGCTCTTCGGTGGAAAGATGCTTGTTCTCGGCGGGTGAGCGATAGGTTGTCACCCAAACAATAATCCAAAGCAGATCCAGGCCGCCGGTCGCAAAGAACGAAGGCCGCCAGCCCCAGCGCGCCGCAATAAACGGAACAAACAACGGCGCAATCAGCGCTCCGAGATTCGTCCCGCTGTTGAAGATTCCGGTCGCCAGCGCTCGCTCCCGTTTGGGAAACCAGTCGGCTACGGTCTTGATCGCCGCCGGGAAATTCGCGGCCTCGCCGACGCCCAGTGCGAAACGAGCGGCGGCAAATTGTGCAGCGCTTCGCGCCAGCGCATGCGACATCGCCGCGAGGCTCCACACCAGCACTGCCAGCGCATAGCCGGCCCGCGTGCCCAGCCAGTCGATAATCCGCCCGGCGATCGGCATCATGATCGCGTATGCGGTTTGAAACGCGAAGATCACCCAGCCGAAGTTCTCTTCGCTCCAGCCGAGCTCGTGCGAGACAACGGGCTTGAGAATTCCCAGAACCTGGCGGTCGATATAGTTTACTGTGGTCGCGTAGAATAACAGGCCGCAGACAAACCAGCGAAGGTGGCCCGCTCTGCGGGGTTGCGTCGATCGCTCTGGCTTAAGCGGTGCTGTGGCGCTCATGAGTCCCGCGCAGGTTCACAAAACGCTCGAAATTGGTTCGAAACAAAGATCGGATACCCTGCTCGATTTGCGCCTTCGTCACGGGCCACCCATCTTCAGCAAGCAAGCGATAGCTGTTGGTCAGAATCGGCGCCATCGTGCGGCGGGTATTCTTCCATTTGTAAATCACCTGCTCCAGGATTCGCGCATCGGAATGCTGCGGAACAAAGCTGTTTCCTAACATTTCGATTCGTTCCCGCGTGATCTCTTCCACAATCGATGGATTGTTGAGGAACCACCAGCACCCGAATGGCAGCAGGTTCGCGAATTTGCGCGAATAGACGCACAACTCATGCTGGTTTTCCCGGCTCAGCACGCTGGTAAGAAAACGGTTCTCCGGAAATTCCACGCACAAGTGCTCCAGCGAATGAAGATCGGCCTTTCCCACCGCGTCACCTGCCAGGCGTATGGCTGGATTCACCTGGTAGCGCACGCCGATCATCAGCGAAAGCGGAATGTTGTGCTCGCGGCAGGATGGGACAATCGCCTCTTTCAAGAGGCGCCCTCTCACGCTGTCCTCGGGATATTGGAACGTATCCGGCAAGGAACAAGCCATGTAGACCGGGCGCATGCGATGGCACCAATCAGCTAGAAAGCGCCGCACTTCTGCTATCGTTTGGGCCACAGGGTTTTCTTGAACGCGGTAGCCTTTCGCCTCCAATGCCTGCCAGTGTTCCGGCCATTTATTCAATACGCGATCCAGGCGAACGACCGCATGGAACTGCGCGTCGGGGCGAGCGCCTTTCTCCCAGAGCGGCGCCTCCTCGGGATCGAGCGGATCGTTCGTCATTACCACTTCGCTGATGCCGGCCAACTCGAATACGCGGCGGACGTGCGCGCCCAGCTCCTGATCCGCGAAAAATTCACGCGCTTGCCCGAGATCGGGGGCTTGGGTGTCCAGGCCGAAGGCTTGCAAAACCGTCACCACGCCGCGCCGCGCCTCCGACACCGGCGCGTTCTCCAGGAACAGCGTTCGCCAGATCAAGTCCGCCTGTTCCCGTTTCGTGAGCGACCAGTATTCGGCCGGCTTCACGCTCGAGAACCGGAAAAGCTCGGCTTCCAGATAGTGATACGTAATCAGTTCATCGATGCCCCACAATCCCAGTTTGCCGAGCGACGGCATAAACAAGTGGGTATGAACATCGATGAAGGGCGTCTTCCGCAGCGCGTCTTCCACTACGCCGGGAATCTGTTCGGCCGCCAAGGGCGCGCTTGTTCCGGCGGTGGAAATGGTGTCCTCGATAGTGGTTGGGTTCATGGGAGTTCTGCACTTAACTTATGAAGCCTCGCCACAGGTGTCAAACGAGAATTCTTAAACGTAAGGTTCAAGAATACTAGATGGGTTCCTGTAGCATAACGGAGTGAACGTTCCGTTGGTCATTCTGTTCGCTACGTGGACGCTTTTCGCTGCCGATACACTTCATGTTTTCGGCTATCAACGGACAGTTCCTCACGCTTCCGACTCGATGGTGGATCAGAAAGGGCCCACTGCCTCCGATTCCGTAGCCGCGCGCGGGCGCTCCCAATTTGCACGTTCCTGCGCCTTCTGTCATGGAGCCGATGCAAGCGGCAGCAGCGAGGGTCCTGACTTGATTCGGTCCTCCGTCGTCCGCCACGACAGCAACGGTGACCGCATAGGGCCCGTCATTCGCGAGGGCCAGCCCGCGAAGGGAATGCCTCCGGTTGCGCTTAGTGAAAGTCAGATCGCGGACGTTGTGGCGTTCCTGCATGCGCGTGTTACCGAGTCCGACCGCCGCTCGGCCGGACGCCCTTCTGCTCTTTATTCGTTGGACCGCCTACTGACCGGAAGCGCCGGCGCCGGCAAGCAATTTTTCGGGGGGCGCGGCGGCTGCGCCCAATGCCATTCCATCACGGCAGACCTAGCCGGAATCGCCCGCAAGTACCCGCCCGTCGAGCTGCAGGCCCGTTTCCTCTATCCTTCCGGCGTTAAGGAAACGGCAACAGTGGTTACGCGTTCCGGAGCGCAACGCAGCGGCGAGCTCATTTATGTCGATGCCTTCAACGTTGCCATTCAAGGCGCGGACGGCTGGTATCACTCTTGGCCGCGCGATGAAGTGAAGCTCGAAATTCATGACCCTTTAGCCGCGCATCGCGACCTTCTGAAAAAATACACGGAAGCCGATATGCACAACGTCTTCGCGTACCTGGAAACACTAAAATGAGAGGGCTGCTTTTCTTTCTAGCCGCTGCTGTATGCATTTATGCGCAAGGCCTCGATCCCGCAGCGCTGCTCAAGCCTCCCACCGATACGTGGCCCACTTACAACGGAGATTATTCGGGCCGGCGCTACAGCACCCTTACGCAGATCGATAAAACCAACGTCTCGTCTCTGACTCTCGCTTGGGCCTTTCAAACGCATTCCGCCGCTCTCAAATCCACTCCGCTCGAAGTCGACGGAATCCTGTATTTCACGGTTCCCGATAACGTATGGGCGCTCGATGCCCGCACTGGCCGGCAGATCTGGCACTTCAGCCGACCCTCGGAAGGCGATCATATCGGTCAACGAGGCGTGGCGATGTACAAGAACAAGTTGTATTTCGGGACGCCCGATGCGCACCTGGTGTGCCTCGACGCGCGCAACGGCAAAAGGCTTTGGGATCGCGAGATCGCCGACGTCAAATTCGGATACTACATCAGCATGGCGCCCCTGCTGGTGAAGGATCGACTGATCGTCGGCACTTCCGGGGATGAAGCCGACATTCCTCATTTCCTCGAAGCCATCGACCCCGACAACGGAAAGATCATCTGGCGTTGGGACAGTCTTCCCGCTCCTGGCGCAGCCGGCTCTGAGACATGGCCCGACAAAGAAGCGCTTCTTCACGGCGGCGGCCCCACCTGGATGACGGGCACCTACGATCCGGAGCTGAATTTCATCTATTGGGGAACCGGCAACCCGCATCCGGTGCTCGGCGGCATCGCGCGCCCGGGCAGCAACCTGTACACATGTTCCATCGTGGCCCTGAATGCCGACACCGGAAAACTGGCGTGGTACTTTCAACCCTCGCCGCATGACACGCACGATTGGGACGCCGTCGAAACGCCGGTTCTTTTCGACGCGGATTTTCATGGCAAGGCGCGCAAGCTGCTCGCACAAGCCAGTAGGAATGGCTATTTCTTCCTGCTCGACCGAGCCAGCGGCGAGAATCTGCTGTCCAAGCCGTTTGTCGCGTCTGATTGGGCCGCGGGTCTCGATTCCAAGGGCCAGCCCATTCCGAACAAGCAGAAAGAGCCGCAGCCGGACGGCTCATTGGTCCAGTCGAACGCAAGCGGCAGCACGAACTGGATGGCCCCTAGCTACGATCCGCAAACGAAACTTTTCTATGTGAACGCGCAGCAGGGCTTCAGTCTCTACTACCTGACCACCAACGAAGCCGGCAAACCCGAAGGCCATCAAGGTGGGAATGCCATCTCGCTGTGGTCGAAAGCCCTTCTGCTGGCGATCGATTTTGAAACCGGGAAGATACGCTGGCAGCGCGACCAGGGGACGGGAGCCGCTTATCCAGGCATTCTGACCACGGCGGGGCATCTGCTGTTCACGGCGGACGTCAAAGGAAATCTTCTGGCGCTGGATGCCGGTTCAGGCGAGCCACTATGGCACATCTATCCCGGGGGACTGATGAACAGCTCGCCCATGACATATGAGACGGACGGACGACAATATGTATTGACCGCCGTCGACAGCGTTTTGTATGCATGGGCTCTGCCGGACCGCGCTCGAGAATAACCCCGAGCCCCAAGTCTACTTACCGACGGCATGACGCAGGCAAAACCTTCACTTCGGCGAAATTTTTTCTTCCGGAAGCAGATCGTTCAGCCACTGGCTGAGGAAGCAGAGCACGGCTGGCCCGAGCAAGCCAGGATGGAAGGTGGGGTCGTGGGTGTGCCGCCAACCGGCTCGCCCTAAAGAGAAGCTCTGCCTGTTTACCACCCTGGAATTGACTCCACAGCAATTATTTGGAGATTTATCGGCGGCGCTGGAATATCGAGACCGATCTGCGCAGCTGGAAACGCACTGTTGCTCTCCACCAGATCCACAGCCTATCTGTCTCCAGGGTGGACAAGCCAACCGCGCCGAATACAACCGCCGCATGGAACAAACTATTGGAATATGCCACCCAGGCCCGGCTACCCCGGCGCAAGCGAAAACCTTCCTATCCCCGCGAAATCTGGAGTCGCGGCGGTCCTTTCCCTTGGCGGCCCACAACACGCTGTCCCATTGAGACTGCTATTGAACCCGCCTGTGCCACACTCCATCCATACCTTCCATGCTTATCGATCCTCATCTGAGCGCCATTGGGCTGAGAGCCGCCGTGACCCGGCTACGGCAGGCGCTTGGGATTCCGCGCAGACACCTCGTTTTGTTGAGAGTGTGCCGTGCAGAGGTTATTGGTTTATCGGAGCCGCGCAGCCCTGCACCGCTAAGCATCCTCCGGCGACCGTAGATGAAGCACCATCGCCCCGAGTGAGCGCGCTCTCTCTTCGATCAAGAAGTCTGGCAAGCTCCCATTTGCCTGGTTCATCGCCGCGGCTGCCATCATCGGCACGATCGTGCTCTCGGTATTTCATTTCAGCGAGCGAGCAAAAAATCATTCCCATTCTGGTCGACTGACAGGCGGATGATCGGCTCCTTCGGAAGAGGTACTTTGAAGAAAATTAATGTTAATGGCGGCACCGCAGCAACCATCTGCGATGCGCCCGATGGCAGAGGCGGCAACCTAGAGTCAAGGAGGGCTTATTGTGTTTGCACCCTCTCCGAGACCTCCGCTCTTTCGCAGGTGGTGAACCCAAACGTGTCACCAGTCTGGAGAAGTCACGTGGAGAGGTCTCTCATCGCTGGCCGTCGTTTCTACCCGATGGCAGGCACTTTATCTTTGTGACCCAAAACTCCGAACCGCAAAAGTCAAACGTTCATGTCGGCGATGGATTCAGGCCGAGGCAAGCTCTTGCTGCCTGGGCAGTCACACGGAGCATATGCAGCCATTTTGGGCCGCTTGTGTTTGCAAGGAACAATACCTTGCCAGTGCAAAAACCATGGGCCGTAGGGGGCGCTGATAAACTGCTGCTGAAATCAGCGCAATGGAAGATTCCTGGCAGCCGCAAGACGGTTTTGCGCGGTGGGCGCGGCGTTTCTTTCTGGGGTGCTGCGTTCGCATGCATTCGCGGTCCTCTCAGCCGCGAATCGATCATGCCCAAACTCAATTGACGGGTTGCCCTTGGCCGTCCAACTTCCTGCGAGGACGAATCAATGGCGAATCACTTCTTTGGTGGCAAGTAACTGATGCGTGTCAGGCTCCGGCGCTTCGAACCTCTTTTTACCAGAGGCAAAAATCCATCCTGTTCCCGGCTGGACGGTGATCTGCACGTCCGTGTAGCCGGAATCGATCAGCAGCTGCCGATGCTCATCAGGAGTCAGAAACTTCAGGTCTGTGATCGGGAGGTACTTTTCGACGAGCCTTGCCGCACAGCTCTCGGCTCCTCTGTAAACCTCCGCGACGATCGCAAATCTGCCGTCGGTTTTAAGGACGCGAAGCAGTTCCCAAAAGTTGGCAGGCAAATCCGGCCACCAGAAATGAGTCTCGGCCGCGACAACAAGATCGAAGGTGTTCGCGCAAACGGCAATTGAGATACCGATGCCTCCTGGATTTCCACGCGACCCATCTTTATCCAGTGTCGGTTGGTTTTGCTCGCGACGGCGACACTGGCGCTTGAGTAATCGATACCGTAGATCTTCCCCTCCGTCGCGATGGCAGCCAGCTTATTTACCGTTCGTCCGCCGCCGGAACCAATATCGAGGATGGTGAAGTTCTTCTCTACCGGGATGTGCGAAAGGCCCAGTCGGTCACCCTCGAATCCGGACGTTCATATTTCGCAGCACGAGCCGACCGAGCCGTCCTCGGGCTTCTGGCAGGAAACAACTAATGTCCTTGCATTAGGAGGCGCTTTGGTGATAGGCTGCTGCGGTAATCCCAAAAATCCAAGGAGACACGAGAGTCATGCTGAACGCCCGTACCGGCAGCGCCACATTTATCGGTTGTGCCCTGATGCTAGCCTTCCTCCCATCTATCGCGGCCGCTAACAATATTTGTGTGAATCCCAAAGCCTCGAACGGCTGCTATTCCAGTATTCAAGCGGCAGTCAATCATGCGTCAAAGAACGACATCATCACCGTGGCACCAGGCACCTATCAGGAAGCGATCGTCATCAGTACGGCTCTTTCTCTGGTGGGATCCGATTCCGGCCCGTCGATCATTGATGCCACGAACCAGCCGAACGGGATTCTGGTGGATGGTCTGACGAATCCCCGCCTGGACGATGTCACGATTTCCGGGTTCACGGTCAAGAACGCCAACTTCGAGGGGATACTTGTTGTCAGCGCATCGGATGTCACGATTCGCAACAACAGCATCGTGAACAACACCAAGACAGCGGCCGTGTTCGGCTCTGGCCCGCACTGTGATGGACAACCGGCCTACGAAACTGACGAGAGCGGCGACTGTGGAGGCGGCCTTCACCTTATTGGAACGATCAACTCCATCGTCTCGGGCAATCTCATCACCGGCAATGACGACGGGTTACTGATCAGCGATGAAACGCGCGAGAGCCGTGATAATTTGATCACCCACAACACGATTATCGACAACGCAGGCGAGTGCGGTATTGTGCTTGCATCTCATCCGCGCATGGGCGAACTTGACCCGACCATGGCCTTCTCGCCTCACTACGGGGTTACGCACAACACAGTCTCTGAGAACGTCTCGAATCGAAATGGCGTGCAGGTGGGCGGCTCGGGTGTTGGCCTCTTCTCCGACGGTCAAGGCCAGGGTACGGTCTCGCGTAACGTCATTATCGGGAATGAACTCATCGGAAATGGGCTTGGCGGCGTAGATCTTCACACGCATGTCGGTCCCAGCTTCGGCCTTCCCGCCGATAACATGGACGGCAACGTCATCGTGGGGAACTTCATCCAGGCTAATGGGCCGGATTTAGACGACACCGCCACTCCGGGACCGGTTGGCATCAATATTAATAGCGGCCAGGGAGGATCGCCCGTTCGCAACACAGTGATCGCTCAGAACACGATCGTTGAGGAGATGGTCGATGTCGCTATTAACACACCAAACGAAGTGGATGTACACTTGAACACCCTGCTCGGGGGGCAGACGGGTGTCGCGTATATCTGCTCATTTGACAAAGGCACGGCATGCAACGGCCGCATAGATGCTAGTGAAAATTACTGGGGCTGCGCTGCGGGACCAGGCGGCAGCGGGTGCACAACTGCCAGCGGTTCGGCGGTCACTTACAGTCCTTATCTTTCGCACCGCAAGGACACTGACCCTCGCATGCCGCAGTAATTCACGTAGTCAAGAAACTTGCAGTTAGATTCCATCGATTCGCCGCAGGGAATGTTTTATGACATATTCCCCGACAGCATTTCCGAGCGCCTGCCCGGCGAGGCAAGCTGTTCGAAAATGAATGCCGCCAAAGACGCGTGCGTCGACCACTTCATCGAGCGCCGCGGAAAAGCTGGCGAAGCTTCGGGTCTGTCCGGGTAGCGCGTCGCTGGTAACGGTGATGGCCGTGTTCTCGCCAAAGTAGTGCGCGAGCACCCGGGCAGCAGCACCGCTGGCGCAAGAGTGGGCGGAGGGGTATTCCGGGAAGGGCGGAGTAACGATCAATGGCGTCCACGCCGGATCCGGAGCCGTGTCGGGATTTGTATTGGTGTCGGCTAATGTGATCGCTGTGATGGGACGCCAGGAGACATAGGTGTATTTCGCGTCCCAGCAGCCGATCATGGAATCGGACATGGCCAGATTGATTTGTGCGAGCAGGCGGGCCGTTTGCAACAAGCTGAAGTGATGCTTTGCTGCAAACGAGATGGCGACGGGATTCCAGAAATCGGGCGGATTACCGGCTTGCCAGAAGAGCGCGAAATCGGTCTGATCGGCTGTCCGGCTGGCGCTGGAGGTGCTCCCCATGAGTTTGGTTTCATTGAAATCGGCGGCGTACTCGGTGCTGCTCAAGGCGGGAGGCGCCGGAGGCCGGAACTGCGACGGGGACTTGATGACCCAGGGAGTTACGTGCGCGAGTTGCGGAGCGAGGGCGGGCGCGAAAGCGGGCGGAGTGGGCCGCCATTCGCCGGGAGCCGTTCCCCCGGTGAAAGGCGGAGGCGTGTTGGCGAACCCATCGTCACTGCGCCAGGCCCAGATCGCGTCAGCCACTTCCTGACCCCATTCGATTCCTTTTTGAATCGATTCGGCGCGCTCGGCGTTCCAACCGCGAGAGATGCCCGCGAGCGATGCCGACCGCTGTTGATCCAGCGTGTCTGATTGCGCCGGGTACAGGCGAATTAGAATGGCATACGCGGCTTGCACTGCGGCAGCACGTTGCGAGGCGTGCCGCGGGCCGATGTGCCCGACAAAAATAGGAGTGTAATGCGGATCGATGCCATTCACTGCGTCGAAAACGGCTGCCTGCACTATAGCCGTGCTTCGTGTAGAAACGGGTGCGGCTGTTGCGGGCGGCGTGAGCGTCGCTTCGAGCATGATGTGATTCCAATCGGCGACTTCGTCGGCTGCTGACAAACCGGCGACAGTCAGCAGAAGAACGGATAAGCCAAGTGCTTTGATAGTGTTTTTGAGTTTTGACATAGAGTGGTCCTTTCGTTGAAGTAAGTTGTATTTGGAGCGAATCCGCATGGGGCCAGGCAAGATGCAGCCTCTACCAGCGTGCTCCGTTTCTGATTAATGCTGTTGCAGGAAGGCCCGGGCGTTCTGAAGCTCAAATCTTTGAGCACCAGCGTGCGCGCATAACTGAAGCAACGCCGAATAATGTTGCTCGGCTCTCTTTCGATCGTGAGAAAGCTCGGCGGCGCGACCTGCGCCGTAAATCGCGTTGAATCGATTCGGAGCAGTTTGCAATACTTTTTCGTATTCGGGTGACGCCCGCGCCGGCTGATCCAGCTCCATGAGCAAATCACCCAGAAGCTCGCGAGCCGGCAATAGTGGTCCGGGAGTTACCGGGTGCTTTTCCGACTTGTCTTCGAGATCGACGGCAGCTCCCATCGAGCGCAGGGCCGCGGTCTGATTTCCTTCCGCGTGTTCGATCCAGGCCAAGGCAGCAAGGCGCTCGACTTCAGTCTGCGCCGACCAGTCGTAACCTTCCTGGATCTGCCGCAGTTCGCTCTGAATTGAGGTGAGCTTTTCGAGCTCCGCTTGTGCGCCGGACGGATCTCCGCTGCGGGCTAACCCGAGCGCGCGCGCGAAATGCGTGAGACCTTCCGCGTATCGAAAGCGCACCCAGGGGAACCATGCCGGCCGTACCTGGAGGGCAGCGGCCGCCGACCAGCGCCTACGCTCTAGAGCGTAGCGTGCGGGAATCGCGGCGAACGCATAGGCAGCCTGGAACTCGTTCTCGCCAACACTAGACGCGGACGCCGCTTCTTCGACGGTGCGCTTCGCTTGGCCATCCTGGCACGTCTGCAGATAGGCGTATACGAGATAGTCCAGGGCATGCAGCTGATCCTGGGAGACTGCTCCCGGCAACATCTTTGGCAGCGCCTTTTTGGCAGCAGCCGCGGAGGCGAGATTCGATTGGATCGATTCCTGCCAAAGACCCAAGCGGGTGAAAATGTGGGACGGCATATGGAGCGCGTGCGCCGAATCAGGGGCGATTTTCGCGTAATTGCGCGCAGCGGGCAGAGCAAGAATCGCAAGCTGCGGCGAATCGTAACTGTGAATCAGGTAATGAGTGATGCCCGGATGGTTCGGCTGCTCCGGCAGGATGCGGTTCAGAATCGCGGCGGCTTGCTTCTGGTTGCGGTAAGTCTTATCGGCGGGGGACGCGGTTGCGATCAAGGCGAGAGCGAAAAAAATCGTGGCCTCACGGTCTTCCGGATGGCGCGCCGAAAGGCGTTGCATGGCGTTACACCAGGCGAGGGCACGCCTCTGATGCGGCACTTTGTTCGAATTCTTATAAAAGCTTTCCATCGCAGCAATGTAATCGCGCTCGCGCTGGGTCCTCGCTCCAATCACGTTGGCCTTTTTGATGGCCGCCAATCCTTGTCGCAGGTCTGCCGGTGTGGGTGGAAACCACAACGGATGATAGAAGCTCATAGCGATGCCCCAGTACGCCATGGCGCAACCCGGGTCGATCGTAGTCACTTGCGAAAAGGTCTTGGCGGCTTCGTCGTACCAGAACGAATGCAGAAGGGCGACCCCGTGTTCGAACTCTTTCTGTGCACCGAAAGAGCAGGACACCGGAAAATTCACCTGCCCGACCTCATGATGATGGATCTCCAGAGTGTAGGCACGCACGACCCTGAGGAGAAGTAAGAAAGCCAGTGTCGTTCGCCTCAACATGGGAACAGTGTCGCCCAGGCAGCGAAGGAGCGCAATGCGCCGCGGGCGAAATGCAGGTGACACCACATCCTGTTGAGAGATCGGGAGTTCCGGGATCTCATGCAAGGCCGTTACGGTGTAGAATCGGACATCCGGCAAATGTCAAGCGCTGTTTCAAGACCCGAATCGAGCGCCTCTCGCCGGCTTTTCCGGTTTGGAGCGTTCGAGTTCGATGTCCAAGCAGGCGAGTTGCGGAAGCATGGTCTGCGGCTCAAGCTCCGAGGCCAACCGATCAGCGTTCTCCAGATGCTTCTGGAGCGTCCGGGCGAAGTGGTCACGCGCGAGGACCTGCAGAAGCGGCTCTGGCCGGCCGGAACGTATGTAGACTTCGAACATAGCGTGAACGCCGCCGTGAAAAGGCTCCGGCAGGCTTTGGGCGACTCAGCCGATTCGCCGCGCTTCGTTGAGACGCTTGCCGGGCATGGATATCGCTTCATCGCTCCGATGAGAGAACCTGTTGAGGAGGCGGCCAAGCTTCCTGCACAGAAGGAGCTGGACATACCCTTGGCCGCGGCCGAGGGCAAAGAGAGGGCAGGGCGGCGACATTTCCACGGATGGGCGGCGGTCATGCTGGGCGCCATGCTTCTCGTGATCATTGCAGGCGCGCTTCGTGAATTGCCCCGAAGAATCGCGGATGAGATTCGGGCGAGCTCGATACCAGCCGACCGCGCGCGGCTGGCCCGCAGCCATAGTGTGGATCCGGAGGCCTACCTGGCCTATTCCAAAGGTCGCTTTCTTTGGAACAAGCGAACGGAACCGGATCTCAAGAAAGCCATTGTATATTTTCAGCAAGCTATTGAAAAAGATGCTAATTACGCGCTGGCCTACGATGGGCTTGCTGACTGCTGGGCACCCCTGGGATGGTACGGTTACATGGCTCCGGCAGAGACCTTTCCGCACGCCAAAGCGGCGGTGATGAAGGCTCTCGCTCTGGACGATTCGCTGGCGGAGGCGCACACTTCGCTGGCCTTCGTTAGCTTTTACTATGATCGCGACTGGGCCAAGGCCGAGCGTGAATTCCGCCGCGCGCTCGAGTTGAATCCCAACTACGCCAACGGACACCACTGGTACGCCGAGTTTTTATCGCTGGCCGGCCGACACGAGGAAGCCATCGTAGAATCGGAACGCGCGCGGGAGCTCGATCCGCTGTCCAACATTATTAATACGTGGGTGGGATCGCGATACTTTTTTGCACGCCAGTACGACACGGCAATCGAGCAATACCGAAACACAATTGAGATGGATCCTGACTTCGTTCCCGTGCATTTGGTACTGGGGCACGCATTCGAGGAGAAGCACATGTACCGGGAAGCCATAGCGGAACTGGAAAGAGCAGTCAATTTGTCGGGCGGCAGTCCGGTTTATCTGGCGTCGTTGGCGCACGCGTACGGCGTGGCCGGCAGGCAGAACGAAGCGCGAAAGGTGTTGGACGGCCTCACGAAGCTCTCCAAACGAAGGTATGTGTCCTCGTACGATCTTGCTCTGGGATGGTTCGGTGCGGGTGAGACAGATCAGGCGTTGGCATTGCTTGCGCAAGCAGTCGAGGAGCGCTCGCCTCGCGCGGCATTTCTGGGAGTCGATCCGCGATTTGACGAGCTGCGCGGCAATGCGCGATTCAAGAGGCTAATGCTTCGAGTGGGGCCGCCGTCCTAGACGCGTCGGTTTCTGTCTTGGCCCTCATTGCAATATCCTTGATATACCTTCCTCAAATCATCTTTTGCGTCGTACAAGTAATCAGCCGTGTGCCGCCGAACTATAGGAGTTCGAGCCATGTTGAAGATCAGCGGACCATCACCGCTCCCTCCGAAGACGATGCACGGCCCGTGCGCTTTGCCTTCGTCAGTTGCCAGAACGCGAACCAAGGCGCTCAGAGCGCCTATCGCCGGATGATCTTTGAAGATGAGCGCGCACCGGAGCTGGATCGATTGAGCTTCTTATTGCACCTCGGCGACTTTATCTACGAAATTGTCTGGTATCCGGAAGACCGGCCTCAGGGCATGTATGGCCGTCGTTTGCGCGATATTGTGCGCTACGAACACGGTGAGAAGGTTCGCGATTTCCATATTCCGATGACAGTGAGCGATTATCGCGCTGTATACCGCGCTTACCTGCACGATCCCGACCTGCAGGACGCACGCGCCCGCTGGCCATTCGGCTCGGCTGGCAGTCTCTACAGAAGTTCGACGGAAAGACGTGTCCCGCGCAAACGCGCAAGGTTGCGGCGAATCAGGCCTTTTTCGAATACCAGCCGGCTCGCATGGCAAGGCCAGGCGGGCTGCCACGGGATCGCTTCGATCCGCCGCATGTGGTGGATGCGCCAATTACCAAGTTCAACAAACACGGTCTGGGTGAAGAGCCCAACAACCACACTGCGATCGACAGCCTGCGAGGCTATCGTGCTTTGCGCTGGGGCCGGAATGTCGAATTGATTGTTACGGACCAGCGCAGCTACCGATCGGAAGAGCCGATGGACCGCGCGGAAGCGAGGGCTTTTTCAGCGCCGATTTTCCGGAGTTCGTGCCCGAAGAAGCGATGGAGATTCTCGACGCGGGCCGCGCGTATAACGTGGACACGCGCCGCCAGCCGCATGCCCTCAGTCTAGGCAAACAGCCTAGCGCACTTCCTCAAGACTCGGCGTTGCCATCGCTGCAGGAGGTTTACAGGTGACACTGCTCAGATACTGGATGGGCCTGAACTTCGCGCGGCCTCAATCCGCTTCGGCCGTCAGAGTCTTGAGCTCTTCGAGCATGCGCGGCCAGTCCGATCCCAACAACCGGGAAAGACTGCGGTCGGCGAGGACTTTACTGCCCGTCTGGCAACGGGCGCAGTAGTTCGTTTCATTGTCGGCGTAGCGAATACGCAAGACTTTTTCGCCGCACGTGGGACATGGATTGCCATACCGTCCATGAACGGCCATGCCATCGCGAAACGCGGTGATGTGCTCCGGGAAATTCTCTCGTGCCTCGGCACGTAAGCGCTCTACCCAGAGCCCGAGCGTTTTACGTACGGCGGCGAAGAGACGTTCCCATTCTTGCGGATTCAGTTTTTGAGTTTGCGCCAGTGGCGACAGTTGGGCTGCATGCAGGATTTCATCCGAATACGCATTGCCGATGCCGCTCACGAGGCGCGAATCCGTAAGCGTTCGTTTCAGCGCGTGATTTTGCGCTATAAGCGCCGAGCGAAACGAGCCCGTGTCCGCCGTGAAGACGTCGATCCCTCCCGGATCCATGGCACGCAGCGCTTCTTCCCCGCTCAAAATGTGGAGAGACGCGCGGCGCTTCGTGCCTGCTTCTGTAAGCGTGAGAGAACCGGCCGGAAAATCAAAAGCTGCCAGATTCTGCCGGCCGGCGAGCCTAGCTTGCGGTTCGCGCCAGTGCAGCCGCCCGGCAATCATCAAGTGCAGGACAAACCAGAAATCGTCCTCCAGCCGGAAGGCGATTCGTTTTCCGATGCGCCGCAACCCGGTTACGGGACGGCCCTCGATGGTTGGGATGGCGGGTTGCGCGGTTCGAAGCAGAAAGGGGCTGGCGAGCCGGATGTGAAGAAGAGGCTGGCCGATTACGCGCGGCTCGAGCGCCTCGATATAGGCAGCGATATCCGGCAATTCGGGCATCTTGTACCAGCTTCGATGCAGCCAGCGAGCTTTGCAATGTTACTGTGCGCCGCGGCTGAGCAGCATCACCTTGACGGTGTGAAAAATGATGTAAAAATCGAGCGCCGGAGCGACGTGCTTGATGTAGTAGAGATCGTATTCGAGCTTGATCATGGCATCGAGCGCGGTGTCGCCATACTTGTGATTGATTTGGGCCCAGCCCGTGATGCCGGGTTTCACCGCCAGCCGCTGCCGGTAGTAGGGAATCTGTTGGGCCAGCACCTCCACAAATTCAGGCCGCTCCGGCCGAGGACCGACGATCACCATGTCCCCCTTCACCACGTTCCAGAATTGGGGCAGCTCATCGAGGCGCAACCTGCGTAACCAGCGGCCGACCGGCGTAATGCGCGGATCGTCTATCGAAGCCCAAACGGCGCCCGTGCGAGATTCGGCATCCACATACATCGACCTGAATTTATACAGCGTGAAAATGCGGCCATTGATTCCAACGCGTCGCTGGCGATAAAGGATCGGGCCCTTCGATGAAAGCTTCACTGCGAGCCCGGTCAGCAACATGAGCGGCGATGATAAAAGCAGGCCGATGAGGCCGATCACCAGCGAGTAGGCATTCTGAATGGCAATCGCGTGGGGCCGCGGGCCAAGCATGGACGTGAAGATCAGTTGGGAAGGCTGAATCTTCGAGCTGCAGACCCTCCGCATCGCGATCTCATAAGTATCGGCGGCATCTTCAATGACCACGCCGCCAAACCGGATCTCGAGCAGATCCTGGACGGGGAGCCGGTTGCGGCGCTCCGCCATACCCACAACGATGCGGTTAGGCCGGTATTGCTCGCAGACTTGACGCAGGTCGGCAAGCGTTCCGAGACAAGGGACGTCGAACCCGCACGGTTCGTCTTCGCAGAGGTAACCGAGGATGGAGTAGCCGAACTCCGGTTTTTGCAGCAGCCGCGCGATGACTTCGCCTAGCAGGCCCGAATTACCCAGGAGCAACACGCGTTCGGAGCGCAGCGCCCCGATGATATATCTCCAAAAAAAGACGCGCCAGGACGGCAGGATCAGAATGACCAATACACTGCCGATAACCATAAACCAGCGGCCGAGTATCAGATCGGGCTGCAGGTATCCGAGAAACGCCATGAACAGCAGGGAAGCGCCGACGGAAAGGCAAACCTGCTGAACCAGCAAGATGCGCGAGGTGATACGGAGATCAGTATAAAGATCCTGAAAGTACAGCCCGAGAATAATGCAGGCCGTGACAACCATGAGCTTCCAATAGTTGCCTTCGGCGAAAAGATAGAAGCCCGGATCGACGCCCAGAGTGAAGAAGGAGACGACTCCATAGCATACGAGAACGATGACGATCTCGGAAAGCAGGAGAGCCACTACGCTGGCTGGAATGAAAACGCGAAAAAGGCGAATCACACGAGGTGCTTACAGGAAAGTTGGCGTACCCGAGTTTAGCATGCCCGGAATCTCACCCGAGGCGGCGATAGCCGGCCCTCAAAGACGCGGTTCAGCGCCTGCTTTTGGCGGGCAAACTGCTCATTTTCTTGTAGATAAAACTCCTCCGGTGGGCTGTTTAGCCGTGTTATAAAGAAATAGGATCTCATCGGTCGCAAATCGTTCAGACGCAGCGCTGAACGAGATTTTGAAATGCTTCGACTTACAAAAAAGGCGGATTACAGTTTAATTGCTCTCAAGCATTTCGCATTGAGACAACGACATACTGGGGAAGCCGTGAGCGCCAAAGAGGTGGCCGACGATTGCGGCATTCCGCTGCCGCTGCTTTCGAAGCTGCTTCAGAAACTCGGGAAGGCTGGATTCCTGATTTCCGAACACGGCACAAACGGGGGATATCGTCTAGCCAGGGAGCCGCGCCGGATTTCGGCGCTGGAAGTGATCCGGGCCATCGATGGACCGATTGTTCTGGCGGATTGCTTCACCGAGACCTCTTATTGCGGACATTCAGGCCGGTGCACGGTAAGACGCCCACTAAAGCGCATCCACGAGGCAATCCTTCGACTGCTGGAGAGTGTCAGCATCGACGATATGCTGCAGGATTCCGACCCCGAGCCGGCCGAGTCTCTCGGACACGCTGGTGGCGCTTCCCGGCATGCAGAAATCGCTCGGGCCTCAACTCTCGATCACGAAACAGGCGTTGTGATGCAATTGCCGATCTATCTCGATAACCACGCCACAACGCGAATGGATCCTCGAGTGTTCGAGGCGATGAGCCCGTACTTCATGAACGTGTTCGGGAACGCAGCCTCGCGAAACCACAGCTTCGGCTGGGAAGCCGAGGAAGCAACAGACAAGGCCCGAAAGCAGATTGCGGACCTCATCGGAGCGACTTCCAAGGAGATCATCTTTACGAGCGGAGGGACCGAGTCGAACAACCTGGCGCTGAAGGGCGTGGCAGAGATGTATGCCGAGCGCGGAGATCACATCATCACCCAGCTCACCGAGCATAAAGCGGTGCTCGACACCTGCAAACACCTGGAGAAACGAGGCGCGCGGGTGACGTATCTTCCCGTGAAGCGGGACGGCTTGATCGATCTCGATCAGTTGCGCGAGTCCATCACCGACAGGACGATTCTGATTTCCGTGATGTATGCAAACAACGAGATTGGCGTGATACAGCCGATGAAGGAGATCGGCGATATCGCGAAAGAGAAGGGCGTGCTCTTCCACAGCGACGCCGTGCAGGCGACCGGCAAGATCCCCGTGAATGTAGAGAAGACGGCATAGATCTTCTTTCGCTTACCGCTCACAAGCTGTATGGGCCGAAAGGCGCCGGAGCGCTGTATGTCCGGAAGAGAAACCCGCGCGTTCAGATTGCGGCGCAGATGGATGGCGGGGGTCACGAGCGCGGCATGCGTTCCGGAACCCTGAACGTTCCCGGTATCGTGGGCCTGGGGGCGGCTTGTGAGGTTGCGAAACGCGAAATGCCGGAGGAAGCGAAGCACCTGATGCATTTGCGCGACACGCTGAAGGACAAGCTGATGAATCAACTGGACGACGTTTTTATAAACGGCTCCATGGAGCACCGCCTCCCGCACAACTTGAACATCAGCTTTGCCTATGTCGAGGGGGAAAGTTTGCTGATGGGCATGAACGATATCGCGGTGTCCAGCGGATCGGCTTGCACGTCGGCGACGCTGGAGCCGAGCTACGTGCTGAAGGCGCTGGGAGCCGGTGACGAGCTGGCGCACTCCTCTATTCGCTTCGGTCTGGGGCGATTCAACACGGAGCAGGAAATCGAATACGTGGCGCGCCGGGTTACCGAGGTCGTCAAGAAATTGCGCGAGCTCTCGCCGCTCTACGAGATGGCGAAGGAAGACCTTCCCTTCCCGAAGGCGGTCTGAACCGCACGCGACGGGCGCGGCGAGTACTGCTGGTTCCAGGCCCTTGAAGGCCCGCAGGACGGATCAGTTCCCTGCTCTTTTCCCCTACAATAAAAAGCCGGAGGAATCATGCCCGGATTGACCTGGGACCATTCGCAAGATCTTGCGCTCAGCCTTTTTGAAGCACATCCCGACATCGATCCGGCAGATATCCGGCATACGGAACTGCATAAGTGGATCACGCAGCTGCCAAACTTCGAGGATGATCCGGTAGCCTCGACGGAAGGGAAGTTGGAAGCGATTCAGATGGCGTGGGTGGCGGAATTCCAGGAGAAACGGTGAGTTTCCGGGCAGCATAGCCGGCGTGCTATGTTATACTTCGCTAAGTAGTTCCGCCTTGGTTCACGCCTCAGTGGCTGGTGCGGTACTTTGAGGCGGTATCCCGCCAGTCAGAAGTTCCAGGACACAATTCATGCCGAAGATGAAAACACATAGAGGCGCGTCCAAGCGCTTCAAGAAGACGGGCACCGGCAAGATTACGCGGCGGCACGCTTTTGCCCGCCATATTTTGACTTCGAAAGCGCGTTCGCGCAAGCGCAAGCTAGGGCAAGGAGTGGTAGCCGATGAGGCGGACCAGGCCAAGCTGCGGACGATGCTGCCGTATTGACGGCGGAATAAACCGAAACTCGAGCAGGAGCAGAGCGCTGCACGCGCCTGCCGCCTCTCGAAATGAACCCGTTGCGGATTTCATATTTAGTAGGGACAAACGTGCCGAGAGTAAAAAGGGTACCCACCGGGCGAGATTATCGCCACAAAACCCTGCGGCGAGCCAAGGGTTACTTTCTCACCAAGTCGAAACTGAACCGCTCCGCCCAGGAAGCGGTGGAAAAAGCGCTGCGATACGGCTACGTGGGACGCCGTCTCAAGAAGCGCAATTTCCGTTCACTTTGGATTGTACGGATGAACGCGGCCTGCCGCGGGGCCGAGATTTCCTACAGCAAGTTCATCAGCGGCCTGAGCGTGCGGCAATCGGCCTGAATCGCAAAGTTCTGGCCGATATTGCGATTAACGATTCGACCGGATTCCAGGCTCTGGTGGCGAAGGCAAAAGAGGCACACTCCACGCGATTGCAATAGTCGATAATAGTCAGGAGCATGGAAGCAGTCCAAGAAGCTATCGACACTCTTTCCGACTGGAAAGACGGATTAATCGCGCCGTCCAGGGAATAACGAATCTTCGGGGCGAAAACGACCGGCTTACCCCCCGCTTGTCGCCGCCCTGGAGGACCTGGAGTTGGGCGAACTCGGAACGCGAAGAGGTTCGGGCCGCTACGTTGGAGTTCCAGAAGGAAAACGGGGAGCTTCAGTAATAATCAAGCGGCTTTCCGAGGAGCTGGACGTGTTGCGGGGAGAGCGCAAGCAGGTAAAGAGCCGGATCGAGAAACTGCTCAGCCAATTGGACCTGCTGAGCGCAAGCTGACGCATGGACACGCCTGGGACGGGCTCAAGCAGATTGTCCGGGTCACGATTTTCAATCAGACCTACGCGGTGTCGACGTCCGGCGATCCGCGCGATACACAAGAACTGGCGCACGAAATTGACGAGCTGACGTCGTCCATCGCGCGCCGCGCGGGCAACCGGACACCACGAGAACCGCCGTGCTGGCGCGCCTTCACCTGGCGGACCGACTGCGTACGGCCGAACGCGAGCTCGGCAGCTTGAAAGAGCGGATAACCCATAAGACGAAGGAATTTCGCCATGCTGCTGGACCAGGCTCTGCCGGGACAGGAATCCGAATAAAAGGGGCGTCACCCGGTGAATGCATTATTATCGCCTTCGCCCGGATCGGCAAACTCACTGGCCTATGGTTACCTCTCGCTGCCGGGATTGTCGTGAGATAAAAAGAGACATTTTCAAAGCATTTTGAGATCGAGGGAGTTCCCATTACCATCTTGATAAGCCGTGATCGCCGGGGTGGTGAAATAGTGGATCGCATCGCCGAGCGAAGGCGAGGTTCCTACTGCAGTGGAAGGTGCGCTGCATAGACGATAATCGGGTTATACACGAGCTGTCCGGAAGAACCCGCGGACGGTGTCACGAAGCTTTTTAACCGTTTTCAAGTAATAATGTTCTAGACAAAACCCACCTTTTCTGGTATATAGAAAAACCGGGGATCGTGCAGCGCCCCGGAGGGCTGCTATCCCGGACTGCGGCATGGGGGTGAAGCCTCCTGGCCGGAGAGCGGATGGCAGCAAGCGCCACATGACTTGTCAACATTGCCAGACTTGCATTCGAGAAGACGATCACCGCTGTCACCGGTGCGGACGGCGGGTCAGAACGACACCGGCGCGCATATCGCCGTAGGTTTCCCAATCGCCGCGGCAGCCACCGCACACGCATACGATTATCTTCCTGAAGCTTCGGCCGCTGAACAACGACACACCGCCACGCCATCGCAATCGATGCCAGCCGCCGGACAGCAGGCCCTCTTTTCCAGCCCAGCAGGCTACCTTTAACCATTCCGTTGATTTCGTACCTCGCCAGCGGAGCGCGAGTTCACTCGGCGTGTGCGCGGCGGAGCTAGCCCGGCCTGCGCCTTTGAAGACCGCGAAAGTGGAAGTGCGCCACGCGCGGCCCCGCCTATAGATCGACGGACCAGAGGCAACTGGATTTTCTCAACGAGCAAGAGATTGCGGCGCATCATCAGTCGCACATTATCTGTGACGCTCCGGTGGCGCCTCCGAGTCTGCGCATCGAGGCCGCCGCCATTGACGGGCTGCTCATGCTGATGGGCTGCGCGGCCGGGTTCGCCATGTTCCGGATGCCGGGGCCACGATGCGGCCTTAACAAAACAGGATACTGTCCTTTGCCCTGATCGCGCTGGCGACCGTGCCATTTTTCTACAAACTGCTCTTCACCTTCACGGGCCAGGAGACGATTGGAATGCGCCGGATGGGCTCATGCCTGGTTGACTTCGATGGCAATCCGCCGTCTCAATCGCGCCGCTATCATCGTTTTTTGGGCAGCATTTTGAGTCTGCTGGCCGCCGGCATCGGGCTGGTGTGGTCGCTTGTCGATGAGGTAGTCTACTCTGCACCACCACATCTCAGGCACCTTCGCGACCATCGCCGGCGACGACTGATTCCGGCGCTAGACCAGCGCGGTATTACCCGCGGGAACGAGCACTGCCGACAAAAAGCCTCTTCGATTTTGGCATCCGGGGGTCCGCTCCGTAAGCGTGGATTTGATCCCGCGCGAATTCGGCTTGCGGCTGTTCACACGTAATCACCACCGTGCGTCCGGTTGTGTCGACCTCCACGGCGTGTTCGAGCGCGACATCGCCAGGGAAGAGGAAGAACTACTGCAGCATTTCGATGACGTAGTCGTAGGTGTGCTCGTCATCATCGAGGAGCACGACATGGAACAAACGCCCGTGCTCTTCCTCCCGCTCGTTCTCAAGAATGGGGGAGGTTATGGGAGCTGCTGCGCTCTGCATCTTCGCGGCGATACTATATTGGAACATTTGCCGGGAATCGCACGCAACGGCGGCTTTTTCTCCGTTTTGCGAGGATATCCGGATACTTGCTACAATAAGACTGAATTCCCTGGAAATGGGGGCGCAACGGGTTCGACGGGATCGAATCGTTGTGTGAAGGCGTGTCGGGTTCCGAGCTCCCGTAAAACGATCGGAAAACCAAAACTGCCAACAATCAGCAGTTTGCTTACGCTGCCTAATTTAAATTAGGTTGCCGCTCCGGTTAACGAGCCTGCGCGTTAGCCAGCGAGCGTCATTTTGCAGGATAGGCACCAGGTTTCTGTCCGGAGCCGAAGGCCGAGATCAATCGGGCTAGGCGGTTGCCGCTCTTGCCGGTTCTATAGGCAACCGCTGAAACAACAGAACCGGATACACACGTAGGCTTTGCACGGCGGGCTTTCTCGGACGCGGG
>CAWBDN010000013.1:0-166682 GCA_963787575.1 uncultured Acidobacteriaceae bacterium | reverse complement strand
CTCACTGCACCAACCTCGCGTTCAACTCGCTCAAGATCTGCGGCAACTTATTCCCAAAAAGCTGATAAGCGCGCCCGAGGCCGCCGTGCTCGCTGAAGGGCACGTAATCGAAGTCATTGGTCGTAATTTCGAGGCTGGTGGCGATGTGCTCGGCGATTTGGTGCAGCCATTGCATCTGTTCGTCCGTGAAGTTTGCGCCGAGTTGTTCCTGCTCGCAGAGCCAAGCTTGAAACTGCTCGCGGACTTTGTCGGGATAGGGGCGAAGCTCGGGATCGGCGCCGATGGCATAGGAGACAAGCGAGACGAGATCGGTCATCACGCGCTGACCGGAACTGCGAACCTTGGAACGATCGAGCTGTTCGTAGGCTCGCCAAAGATTTTCCGGTGTCCAGGCGGGATGGGGGCGATGAATGGCGGCGGCGAGTTCCTTCACTTGCTTGTAGGTAAGCCGGTTCTTCCAGGGGCGGCTGTACAGGATTTGTAATGCGGCGATCTGATCCTTATTCTCTTCGAGGAACTGGCGGAAGGATTGCGCGACTTCCTTGGCCTTGTCTTTGGAATCGCCGGAGAAGCCGGCGTGGAGCAGGCGATCTTCGGAAACCTTGTCGATGGTCTGTTCGTAGCTGCTCTTGAGGGTTGTCAACAGATTGCGCAGCTTGGGAGCGAGAAACGGCTTAACGGCTTCCTTACGCAGACGCTCGGCTGTGGCGGCGATCTGGTCCGGCGTTGGATCTTCGACGGCGTGTTCGATTTTCGCTTCGTCAACCTGGACATCCGGATCGACGGAGTTGGCGAGTGCGCGAACCATGTCGGAGAGATTCGTGCCGCCGGTGAGATCGGCGATTTGGGACTGATCGTCGTGGGAAAGCTGGCGGTCGAGCCGCGTGAGCCGTGAGGCCAAGGTGCTGAGGATTTCCGGGTCGGTGCTGCCGAAACCAACGGCCTCGATGAGCTTTTCGAATCCGATATTGCGGTTGCGATCGAGAGGCGGCGCTTCCACCATGGCGTGTTCGCAGACGCCAATGGGATCGACGATGATGAAATGCGTTTTGGCACGAGCGTCCGGCGTGACGGCGCGCAGGTCATCTTCCTTGATCACTCGAACGCCGCGACCTTTCATCTGCTCAAACAGGTTGGGGCTGCGGACGTCACGCATGAAGATGACGATCTCGAGCGGACGGATATCTGTGCCTGTCGAGATCATGTCGACCGTAACCGTGATGCGCGGATTGTAGCTGTTGCGGAATGACTGAATGATCGGCTCGGCCTTCTCGCCGACCTGCTCCCAAAAGTCCTGGTCGATTTCAGAACCATCCTCGGCCTTCACTTTGCGGCGGGCGCGGCGCGAGCCGGTTCGATAGGTGACTTTCTGGCAGAAGTCGTTGCCTTTGCCGAACTCTTCGCGGACGATCTGGACGATGTCGTCGGCGTGATTGTCGTCTTTAGCGAAGATGAGGGTTTTGGGAACGTGCGTGCGACCGGGAAAGATTTCGGTGAAAAGCTTGTCTCTGAATGTGCGGATGATGGTCCGGATCTGATCGACGGCAACGACATCGCGGTCGAGCTGCCCGGCGGAGTAAGCGAGATCCTGGTCGAGGAGTTCGGCGCGGCGGGCGCGAGTGAGGCGATCGCGTTTATCGACATAGAAACCGGCATCGACGCGAGAACCGGCCTGCGTGATCTGGGTGCGGATTTCATAGATGTCGTAATCCACGTTCACGCGGTCTTCGACGGCTTGCGTATGGTTGTAGTCCATCACCAGATTGCGATTGAAGAAGCCGAGCGTTTGCTTGGATGGCGTGGCGGTGAGACCGATCAGGGAAGCATCAAAATACTCGAGCACCTGACGCCAGAGGTTGTAAATGGAGCGGTGGCATTCGTCGGTGACGATGAAGTCGAAGGTTTCGATGGGGAAGGCCGGATTATAGGCGACAGGTTCCGGGAGGCGCGTCAGGTTGGCCAAGGTGGCGGCGGAGCGCTCTTCCTGTTCGTCGTCGGCGATCTCGCGGCCGACCAGCATCGAATAGAGGCGCTGGATGGTGGTGATGGAGACCTTGCTGACGAGATCGAGTTTGTTGCTGGAGAGAAGCTGGGCGTTATAGAGTTCGGTGAATTTGCGGCCGTCGTCGGGAGTGACGAACTGCTGAAATTCATTGAGCGTCTGGCGGCCGAGAGTGCGGCGGTCGACCAAAAAGAGGACGCGCTGGGCACCGGCGAATTTGATGAGGCGGTAGATGAAATTGCAGGCCGTGAAGGTCTTGCCGCTGCCCGTGGCCATCTGAATCAGGGCGCGGGGGCGATTATCAGCGAGGGATCTTTCGAGCTTGTGGATGGCTTTGATTTGCGCAGGCCAGAGGTTGCGTTCGTCGAGCGGCGGCATCACGCGGAGTTTCCCGCGAACAGTGGAACCGGGAGATTTCACGTCGGCCTGAATCCACTGGCTGAAGGTTTCGGGTTTGTGAAAAGCGAAGACGGCGCGGCTGCGGGCGTCGGGTTCGAGATAGTTCGTGAAGCGCGTTTCGACCCCAGTGCTTTGGTAACAGAATGGAAGCGGACGGCGCGGCGCGGGAATGTGATCGGGTAGGCCCTCGCTGTATTTTGCGGTCTGGATTTCGACCGCGGTGAGAGGAAGCCCAGTCTTTTTCGCTTCGATGACACCGACAGCGGCGCCCTCTACGTAAAGAAGATAATCCGCGAACCCGTGGCCCTTTTTGAGCGGATATTCGCAAATGGCAACGCCCTGCGCGGCGGTCAGGTCCGCTTTCTCGCGCGGCTGGACAGACCATCCAGCGGCGCCGAGCAATTTGTCAATTTCGGCACGGGCCTCCTGTTCGGGAGCCATGTAATGGAATTCACATGATAACTCCACGATCCGTTCGTCCCCCCATTTTGTTCCGTAAAAACGCCCCCTCGCTTCCTCCAAAAACCGCGTTCACCGACTTCTGAAAATCTTCTATTTCGCCGTGAATCAATTCCTTCGCTCTCCTGGGCGCCCCCGCGCTGCATTCCCACCTGCCACCCTCATACAGAAAGCGATATCGGGCAGGCCCGTGGCCTGCGCGGGGCAGCCCGGCCCTCAAGAACACAAATCATGAACGATCTGCTCCCGGAAGAAAAAATTTCGATGCCCGTCGAAAAATCGCGCGTCGGCCTCTCTCATTGAGCAAATGGCCGCGCGAGAGACCCGTCCTGATGATCAGTCGTTATCTGAATTTCACGCGCGGCGTGGCGGAAGAATACAACTGGCTGCGGCTCAATGTGGTGCAGCAAAAAGCCGGCTGTTTAGGCATTCAAAGAATTCCCTACGATGATTTGCTGGAACTCATCGAGTACGAAAAATCCGCCGGCTCGGGCCATGTCGGTCCATTCCGCGAAATCCTCGAACTCAAACCATGCTAGAACAGAACCGCGACTGTCAGGGAGCGGCCAACACCGCCGTGCCACACTATCCCAAAAAGCCCAAATTTGTCGTACTGAAATTCGCAAGATTGGGAAAGACCGTGGCCAGATCCGAGCTGCCGATGCCGAACCACGAGCACAGCGTCGCGCCGTACTGGTCGATAGCGAGGGTCGGAATCCAGCGGCCGCGAACATCGGTGTCGTTGGGTCCCGCGAGCGCAAATTGCGGGAAGCTCCCGTAAATATCGCCGCCCTGGACCGCGCCTCCCATCACCAGGTGATGGCTGCCCCACGCATGGTCGCTTCCATCCCCGGAGGTTGGCTGGAAAGTGCGGCTAAAGTCGGATTCGGTAAACGTGGTGACGTCATTTTGCACGCCCAACTCCTGAAGAGCATTGGAGAAGGAAGCGAGCGCCTGGCTGAGCTGCGGGTAAAGCTGCTTGTGAGTGTTGATCTCGTTAGTGTGAGTATCGAATCCGCCGAGCGAGCAGAAGAAAATCTGGCGCCTCATGCCGAGATCGTCACGCACTTGGATGATCTCGGCAACTTGCTGCAATTGTGCGCCGAGTCCGGTCTTGGGAAAAGTTGTTTTTAGGGGCGTTGCTTTGCCGAGAGCGCTTCCAAGGGCCTTTGCATCGGCTATGCTGTCGGACAAAATTCCGTTGGCCGTTTGCACCAGTTTCAGCCCGGTATCGAGCGTAAGAAGGTTTTCGAGGGCGGCGCGGCGAGCGACAGAGGCCGCGCTGGTATTGAATCCGGTGAGATCGAGAGACTGGCCGGGGTTGAGCGCCACGGGCTGAGTGTCGACGCCCGTGCCCATAAGGCTATTGCCCGCCACCGACAAAAACGTCGGGAACTTAGAAAGATTCTGCGACGCGATCACGTCTGCCGCGCGGCCCGCCCAGCCGGTGGAACTGCGTCCGGAGGGTACCGATGTCTGCCATTGCAGTTGCTGATCGGAGTGGGAGAAAAGGTTTACGGGAACAGGTGCTGCCTGGTTTAGATACTGTGTGCGCGTAGTCGGTTGCACCAGGCTTCCCACGTTGGCGACAACGGCAAGCTCCTTGTTCGCGAACATAGAGGCCAGCTCGGTTAAGTCCGCATGGAACGCGTAGGGGGCGTTGCCGGTCTTGCTGTAGACTGCGCCCGTCAGATCGGAGGTGGAAAGCGCCAAGTTGCCTCGAATCGAAAGATAAGCCTTGTAATTGGTGTCGTCGAAGGGCACCACCATGTTATTCGAATCGTTACCGCCGAACAGGAACACACAAACCAGCGCGCGATACTCGGGCGAGCTCGACTGCGCCAGTGCGGGCAGCAACCCGAATGGCCGGAGCGCGAGAGAACCAACCGAAGCCGCCCCGATCTTGATAAATCCACGACGTGAAAACATTGTTTGTACCTTTCGTTCCTTGCCTAATGAATAACTTGGTATTCGCTCGATGTAAGGGCTATATAAAGGGCAGCCTTGGCTTTGTCTGACGGCGCCGTCACAGCCGCCATGGCCTGTTTCATGGCATCACTCACATTACTCGACATCGACTCGTGAAACAAGACCGAGTTAATCAATTCAAGCAATGTTGCCGGGTTCGATGCGGCGCCTACGTAGGGTCCTAGGTTGAACTTCGTTCCGGCGTCGAATTGACCTCCGTATATGGCCGAATTTACGCTGTCGGCGCGATTGGCGGCCGTTTGAGTGGAATAAATCTGAAACTCTGGCGCGCCTAAGCCGCCGGGAGCCCGATACCCCGGCGAAAAGTAACTGAACACACTCGGCGCATAGAAAAGGTTCTGGCCCAGATTCGATGCCGTGCCCGCTACTGTGCTGCTGTTTGATACCGTGCCGCCTAGGGCTCGCAGAAGGTTCAGGACGAAAAGCACCGGCTCCCGCAAATGCCCGAACGTGGGTTGATCGGGGGCTGCTGGATCGTCACCGGCGCGAGCTTCGGGATCGATAAGAATGGCGCGGACCACGGCCGCCAAATCGCCTCGAACGCCGGACCCGTTGTCTGCGAAGACATTAGCGACGCGTTGCACATAGGCCGGACTGGGGTTACTTGTGACTAAGTGCTGGATCAGTTGCTTGCTGATAAACGGCGGCACAGTGGATTGCATGAATATGAGATGCAGGGCATCGTTGAGGTCCTGCTCGGCGGTTTGATTGGCCGGTAGAGTCACGCCCAGGAGTTGTTTCGCCGTCATGTCGTGATTGGTTTCGATCGAAACCATGGGCGCTAAGTAGTAGATCGGATTGTGACCCTTGGTAACTGTTCCAGGCATGGGAGGATAAGTCCAACCTGTAAAGACTTTCGCTAACTCGACGACATCGGCTTCCGTGTAAGTGGGAACAGGATTGCCGCTCTGGTCGAGCACCGGAGTGCCATCCGGATTGAGCTTTGTAAGGCCCATCGTGAATAGCTGCATCGTTTCGCGGGCGTAGTTCTCGTTAGCGGAGGTGCCCTTGGCCGGATTGGCTTTATCGTTGTTCACCATGTTGAGGTAACGCCCCATGGCCGGACTCAGGCTGATATCCCTCATCAGGTTTTCGTAGTTGTCGAAAGCGCGGTTCTGAAAAATTCGAAGTAGCGGCGGGAAGGCGGAGGCATTATTAAGGTCCAGTTCTGAGACCACCCAAATTTCGCTCAGCGCGAAGGCCACTCGCTGCCGGAGCTGGTCGGGTCCGCTCAAGCCATTTTGGAAGAACTGAACCTGGACCGGCGCAAGATTGGTATTTGTCATCCCCGTCGCGTTGAGCAGCGGCTGATCGGCAAACGTGGACACGGGAGCCGCCAGCTGGTTTTGAAACCAGGTGTCAAAGTCCTTGGCTGATGAAGCCCAGTAATCGCCGACTTGCGGTCCCCACGTGGCCTGCTCCATGAGGCGGTGAAAAGCTTGGACCGATAAGGCGGGTGGGCCACTTTGAGCAAAGCCCGCGGCGGGCAGCAGTAAGGTGGCGAGTAGGGCTGGCAATGAACTGATCGAACGCATTAGTTCTCCACTGAAGGAGAAACACGGAATGAGGATGAAAGGTGTCGCGAAATGCAGAAAAAAATCGCGAATATGTTGGACCGGCTACGGACCGGCGACCCGCACCGGGCCGGGGCGAATCAGGCGACCGCGGTTTCGCGATATTCGCGTTCGGATTCGGCCGGCAGCAGCACCCAGAGTGTGTATACCCCGAGCGCCGTGCCGAAGGGAACATCGATAAGGCTGATGCACCCCAACACGATCGCGAACATCCGGGCCCACGATTGGCGCGCCAGCAAGCCCCAGGCAGCAACAACGCCCAGAGCGGCCGCGATCAGGAACAAAACTCCCAGCATCTGCAACAAACGGTCCACGGGAAATGGCACATCCGGGGGAATCACCTGCGAGCCCGGCCGGAACACGAAAAGCAGGACCAGCCCCGGAAACAGCCGCAATGCCGCGATTGCGAGCCAGAAAATGGCAAGCAGTCGGACGTGCCCGGCGATACGTCCTCGCCTGGCAACCAGGGGCACTGCTCGAACCGTCTTTCCGCAAGTGGGGCAAAAATTCTGGGACGCTTCTAAATTCGCGCCGCAGCGATCACAAAACATGGGTGAACCTCCCGGGCTCTGAAGAACCAGACGAAGCGGCGCCGCGATTTGTTCTATCTCAGGCGCCTCAGGCCATTTGCACGCGGTACTATAAAAGGAGTTTAGACCCCTCTGGGCGGGAGTAACTCAATGGTAGAGTCACAGCCTTCCAAGCTGTTGGTTGCGAGTTCGATTCTCGTCTCCCGCTCCATGGTTTCAGGGTGCGAACGCCTTCCAGAAATATTTCTGAGCTATAGTGAGTAGTTTCTCTGGGAGGGCAAGTTGGATCCATCCCGCCGTGGCTTTCTGAAAGGCTTTCCGCTCATTTTTTATGCGGGCGGCCGCTCCGCAGCGCAGCCGGAACATCGCGGGCCGGATCTTCGCTTTCCTGCGCAGCCGCGCGAACGCTTAGCGGTCACCTCCTGGCCGTTCCGCGCTTATGTGGAGAGTCCGGCGAATCGCAACCGCAATCCAAATTTGGCCGGTTGGGATATCAAAGCGTTTCCGGCTTTGGTGGCGGAGAAGTTCGATGTGCGCAATATCAATCCGCTGGGCGATCACTTCAGCTCCACCGATCCTGACTACCTTGAAGATTTTCGCCGGCGTGTAGCCGCAGCGAAGTCGCGCGTGGTTGATCTAGGCGTCGGCGGCCAGGCCGTCTATTCTCCGGATGCGGCGCAGCGGAAAGCCGCCGTCGAATACGGACGTAAGTGGATCGATATAGCGGCCGCGATCGGCTCGCCCAGCATCCGGCAGCATGTAAAGGGCATCCGCGACACCAAGCCGGACGTTGAACTGGCGGCCGGTACGCTGGCTGAAATGGCGGAATACGGCTCGAAGCGGAATATCGTCGTCAATTTAGAAAACGACAACGCCGTGGCGGAGGATCCGTTTTTCCTGGTGGCGGTGATTCAAAGAGTGAAGAGCCCTTATCTGCGAGCGCTGCCGGATCTCGGCAACTCGTTGGCGACACACGATGCGGAGTTCAATGCGCGAGCCGTGGCGGCGATGTTCGAGTACGCATACAATATGTCCCACGTGAAAGGCTCGGTTCGATGCGGTACGGAAAAGGTCTGTACCGTGGATCTTCAGAAGATGTTTGGCATTGCCAGGGCAAGTTCTTATAAGGGCTATTTCTCAATGGAGTTCGACACGCGCGGAGAGCTCGATCCGTTCCAGGGGACCAGGCGCTTGATTGAAGAGACGCTGACTTATCTGACGTGAGAGCGAGGCGCCGGTAACGCTATCGCTTCTTCCCGGGGCAGCCCGGAGTGGCGGCGTGTGGATTGCCGCATAACTACTTGTGTTGGAATCGTAAGCTGCTGAGGGCTGCGGGCGGGGTCCTGAATGCGCCGTAAAACAAACTCTGCAAGATGCTTACCTAACTCCTCGGGAAACTCGCGCACGCTGGTCATGGGCGGGTCCATCAAGGGAGCCTCGCTGTCGTTGAAGCCGGCCACGCTGATCTCGTCCGGGATCCGAACACCGGCCTGGCGCAAGGCTTCATAGACACCTCGGGCGATCTGGTCCGAACCGGCGAAGATGGCGGTGACCGGCTCGTGCCGGGAAAGAATCCAGCGGGTTGCTAAATACCCGAGCTGGTGATCGTCGGAGTGAATCTCGCTGAGACGTGGTTGAAGACCCGCTTGCAGCATGCTCTGCCGGTATCCCTGAGCGCAGCGGCCGTACCAGGGCAGTTGGGCATCGCCGATAAACCAGATATCGCGATGACCATCGGCGATGAACTGAGAAGTTAGATCGAAGGCGCCCTGAACATCATCGGAATACACGGCGTCGTACTCGGCCGGCTTCCAATCGCCGATTACATTGTTTCCCAACACCGCAAACGGAATCTCGCGCTCGCGCAAGGCGGCCAGCATGTTGGAGGAGTTCGTCCCTCCCAGGATGAGCGCGCGGACCAGGCCGCGCTCGGTCAGTATTCTCGGCAGGTGCAATTCTTTCGAGGGAATCGAGGGGGAATAGCGAAAAGACATGAAGAGAAGTTCTCGTCCTTGCGCGGCGCAGTAGACTTCGGAACCGAAAAGAATTCGGGCCTGAAAATTATGAAGGAGATCCCGATTTCCCAACATGAATGCGATCACGCTGGGCTTCGCGTCGCGCCTCTGGTCGAGATCGATGCCGAGAGTTTGCGCGGCTTCTCGAACTCGGGCCCGGATGGCCGCGTCGACATTCACCTGGCCTTTGGCGATCCGCGACACGGTGGCGGGGCTCACCTTTGCCAGTTTCGCAAGCTCCTTGAAAGAGGCCTTCTTGCTCACGTCTGCCGTCCCCTACTGCTGGCGGCCGGCTCGCGTTGAAGGGCAGGGGAAAGAAGGGAGGCGGATTCCCGGTCCAGGTAGACATACGCATTTCGATGCCTGCGCACAAGCGATGCCGGGCAAGAGACCGAGACCGGAAATTCCAGAGCGGCGCGTACGGCGCTTGCTTTGCGCGCTTCCGGGACGCAACAAATCCAGGCGGCCGCTCGGAACAGTCCGCTGCAAGTAATGGTAAGCGCTTCGGTGGGCACGGAAGAGGCATCTTCGAAGTGCCCTTCGCCGGCCTGCTGGCGGCGGCAGTCTTCATCGAGCGTGACGCGCTTGACGACGGCTGGATCCGTGAAATCCGCCACGGGTGGGTCATTGAAAGCGATGTGGCCGTTTTCGCCGAAGCCAACGAACGCCAGATCCAGGGGCGCCTCCATGAGAAGTTCCGAATAGCGATTGATCTCGGCATCCAGGTCTGGCGCATCGCCGGCGAGATAGTGCATTTGGCCGGGGTGTACTTTGTCTGCCAAACGTGTTTTGATCCAATAGCGAAAGCTCGATGGGTGAGTCTCTGGGATGTGGGCGTACTCATCCATATGGAACGCCTCGACAGCTTTCCAATCGAGCGGCTGCTTCACGAATTGCTCGATGAGAGCAAGCTGTGAGTTCCCGGTAGCGACAACGATGCGGGCCTTCCCGTGTTCTCGAATCGCGGCGTTGATCAGAATGCCCGCTCTCAGGGCCGCTGCCGCCGCGCCCGCTTCAGCGGACGAGTAAATTTGCACTCGGGCCTTTCCGCAATCGAACGCCGAGAGAGCCTGATCCGGCATGCCGACGATTATACACGCAACGCAGACCCTTACCAGGAGATTTTTCAGGGTTATTTAGAAACAAGTCGCCGTCGCAGAATGACCATTTCACAAAACCTCAGAAATTCCTTGACTGAAGTAACAAGCGGATGTAGTATTGCTGCACAAGGCTTCGTGGTGGCCCACTGGTGGTTTACAGGCGGGCGGTGATTCCGAGGGTTTCTATGCGCGCACGAGTTTGGATGGCTTTGTTGGGGTGTTTGGCGGCCAGTTTTGTCGTAGCTCCCGCCGGCGCCCAAATCACGACGACCGTGATTTACGGGACGGTGACGGATTCAACGGGCGCAGTGGTTCCTGCGGCGAAGGTCACAGCGATCAACACCGATACGAATTTGTCGCGCACGGCCGAAGCCAATAGCCAAGGCGAGTACCGGATCGAGCTTTTGCCCACCGGCCACTACGAAGTGCAAGTGGATGCGTCCGGATTTCAAAGATTTGTGCGGCGCGGGATTCTGCTTACGCTGGACCAAACGGCTCTGGTGAACGCCACGCTGCAAGTGGGAAATGTAAATGAAACGGTGAGCGTGACCGCTGCACCGCCGATGGTGAATACGAGCAACTCGACGATTGGGCGCACCGTTGGAAACGCGGAGATTACAAGCCTGCCGATTGTGAACCGAAACGTTTACACTCTGCTTTCGCTGACTCCCGGCGTGCGATCGTCCAACAACGGGATTGTTTTGGGATACCCGCAACAGGTGACGATCATCAACGGCGGGGCCGACGGCGGTGCGGGCTCGGTCACTTACTATCTGGACGGCGGCGTCAATATGACTGGCCTCCGCAATACGGGTAACATCCTGCCCAATCCCGACGCAGTTCAAGAATTCCGAGTTGACACCAACAACTACAACGCGGCGTACGGCCGGTCTTCTTCGGGGGTAGTCAACGTTGTCACGAACTCGGGCACGAATCAGCTGCATGGATCGCTTTTTGAATTTGTCCGGAACAATATTCTGGATGCGAATATCTGGAATAATCAAGGCGCCAAACCTCCCTTGCACCGTAATCAGTTTGGCGGTTCCGTGGGCGGACCGATCCGCAAGAACAAAACGTTCTTCTTTTTCTCCTACCAGGGGCTCCGTCAATCGACTCCGAACTTCATCAGCGGCGTGACCGTACCGACGGCCGCCGAACGCGTGGGCGATTTTTCAGCCGATAAGGCGATCAAGAACCCGTACATCTTGGGGACGCCGCAATTCACGAAGAATATGATTCCGGCCAACCTGCAGGACCCGACGGCGATGAACATCATCAACAATTACGTCCCGCTGCCGAATCAAATCAACCCGCGGACGGGGCTGCTAACGCAATGGCAGGGTTTTGCACCGCCGAGTCCTTATAATACGGACGAGTTTTTGGGCAAGGTCGATCAGGATTTGACAACCAACCAGCGATTGACGGCCACGTATTTCGAGACCAGCGGACTCAACATTTTGAAGCTGGGCAGCGGACTGACCTGGTCGCGAGCGCAATACAGTTGGCGGCAGCAAAATGCCAATCTGAGTCACACCTGGTCAATTAATCCAAGCATGGTCAACCAGAGCTGGATTAACTTCACCCGTAATTTTGGCGGACGGCTTGATCTGCCCTCAACATCACTCACAGATTTAGGCTCGACTTTTGCTCTTCAGGGCACGCCGGCACTGCCGCAGATTGCAGTGAGCGGCTACTTCACACTTTCGCAATCGATCGCCGGGCCGACGGCGGGCACGAATTATGTAGGCGTGCGCGACGTGCTCGCGATCAATCATGGGCGTCACGCTTTTAGTTTCGGGGCCGAAGCTTCCAATGAACGTGACGTCCAGGCGACGCTGCTGAATAATTACGGCGTGTTCAGCTTTACCGCGGCGAACACCGGCAATGCCCTTGCGGATTTTGAGCTCGGCCTGCCGAACTCGGTCAGCCAGGACGTGCCTGTTACCCCTGACACCACCAGCTGGTATTACGCGCTGTTCGCGCAGGACGATTTTCGCGTTGTACCACGCCTCACCTTGAATTTGGGCCTGCGTTGGGACGTGCAGACGCCGGCAGTCGACCGCCACAATTTGCAATCGACGTTTATTCCCGGGGTGCAATCCACCGTGAGGCCGGATGCGCCGCTCGGTGTCTTATTTCCGGGCGATGCGGGGATTCCGCGAGGAATCATTCCCACCCGCTACCAGCACGTTTCTCCGCGGCTCGGGCTGGCATGGGACCCATTCGGCGACGGCAAAACATCCATACGGGCGGGAGCGGGAGTTTTTTACGGCAGTGTTTCCGGCAATGAAATGAACTCGACTTCGAATTTCGAGCCGTTCGCCATACGGCTTACGTTCGTTAATATCGCCGCGGCTACGGCTGCGAAGCCGCTCGGCCCAAACAATAGCGGCGCGACTCTGACGAATCCGTACACCAATTATCCTGGCGGACGCCCTTTTCCGTACAGCGGCTATTTCATTCCTGGTGGCGGGGTCTCGGGCACGTCGCCGAGTTTCCAATGGCCGTATTCGTATCAGTACAACTTTTCCATCGAGCGGCAGGTGGGAAAAGACCTTACGTTTTCGGCCGCCTATGTCGGATCGCAGAGTCGCGATCTTCCGTTCGGCGTGGATCTGAACTATCCAATTCGGGATGTGTCGGGAGTCACGTCGACCACCTCCAATGTGATTTTGCGGCGGCCCATCGACAATCCCCATCTCGGCGTTACGTCCAGCGCGTTGGGCCAAGTGACATCTGTCTTGTCAAACCAGCGGACGTGGTACAACGCGTTGCAAATTGGGGCCCTGCGCAGGCTGACAAACGACCTTACGTTTCACGTTTATTACACGTACAGCAAGACGATTGATAGCGTGGAACTGGAGAACGACACAGTGAGCGGATCCGTGCAGGACTACAATGCCCTGCAACTGGAAAAGGGGCGGGCCGATAACGATATGCGCCACATGTTTGTCGCCTCGCTGGTGTGGAGGCTCAATTACTATCACGGGAGTCATGGGCTGCTGCGCCAACTGGTGAATGATTGGTCCATTTCGCCCATCATCACTTTGAACAGCGGATTGCCGATGACCTTTTCGACCGGCAGCGACAACAACGTAGATGGCAATACAGGGAATGACCGGGCCGATGTTGTGCCGGGCGTGAGCCCAGGTCTCAATCCCAACCGGCCTCGTTCGGCAGCCATTGCGGAATGGTTCAACACCGCTGCCTTTGTTCAGAATGCGGCGGGCCAGGATGGAACCTCCGGGCGCAATATTCTGGATGCGCCGGGATTTCGGGATATCGATCTGGGAATCTTCCGCGATTTCAAATTCATGGAGCGGTTCAATCTTCAGTTCCGGGCGGAGAGCACGAACGCATTCAATATGGTCAGCTTGAGCGCTCCCAGCCAGACGCTGTCATCGTCTTCGTTTGGCTCGATCTCGTCGGCGCACAGCATGCGCCAGATCCAATTAGGCCTACGACTCCATTTCTGATGCGTTGCGGTTACTATTTCCGCAACAGCCAGACCTCGGATATTTGGCATCCACGACCGTTTCCGCCAAGACCTTGCTCGCGGGTCCAGGCGAGGTTGAGTTGGCCTTTGGAGGTCGCCCCGGCGGGGATATCGAACTCCACGGGTTGCGGGGGCCACGGGCGCATCATGAATGGATGGATTTCGTAGTTCTCATTGGCCAGCAGGCGGATCTTGATCCGGCGTCCATCGCCTGAGTACACAATTCGAATTTTGTACTGTGCGTCCGGATCCAAGCCGTCATAGCGCATTTTCAAGGGAGCGTCGAACAGCGACTCGGCCCATCTCTTCCAAGCCACCGGGGCATGATCACCAAGGTGGTCCGGGTAACTGAATCCGGTGAGCACTGAGGACCGGAACTCCGGATCTTCAACCGGTCCAGGCCCGAGGATGAGGTGGGGACGATTGGTCAGATTGCCTAAGTCGTCATAGAAACCCCCGGGTCCCGGATCCGTGCGAGAAAGTAAGTTATCGATGCCGGTGACCTGATCGTAGGGCGATTCTAATTTACGGAGAGCGGAGAGTTGTTTACGCAGCCACGGCAGATCCGTGGCGGATGCATCGAGAGTTTCGAGATTCGCACCTCTTTCGACTGCTTCGCCTTGATATCGATTGACGGCCAGCTGCATGTGAATGCTCTGAAACAGGGCCTCGGCGAGCTCGCGAACACGTTGCCGGAGATGATCGGCCGGCGGCGTAAGATCGCCCGACGCGAGAATACGCTCGGCTTCTTCCAAGAGCAGCGAGGGATCCCGTCCATTGGGAGGAAAGGCGCCCGGCTGTTGACCGATATCCAAGGGCTCAGCTAACCATCCGATTTCGTGCACACGACCCAGTAAATCGCGCACCCGCTGCACGCGCGCGTTTTCGTCAAGCAGGCGGCTGCGAACAGCGGCGTCGTAGTAAGCGCGATACAAGAGCTGTTGAAAACGCCAATTTTCAAGCAGCGCCGGCGACGCTCTTCGCTCCAGATCCTGAAAGCTCGCAAGGGTGACGGAAACACTTTCATTCGTAGCCAAAGGCCCGCGCCAGTTATTCTCGAGATTGCGAATGCCCTGCGCGATCGCGTCTGAATAGGCTGTGCCCATGAAATAGTTTGCGTATTGACGCAGCGCATCGATGACGGGCATTTCGGGCGACCAACCGAGCGCGCTCCAGACAAACTTATTTACGTCGTCATTGCAACCTTCCGAATAAGTGAGGGAGCCGATGGTATATGGGGAGCAGCGGCGCAGGATGTTCGCTTCGCTTTCAGGCCGAGGGTTGATGCATTCGCGTCCTTCGGTGAGCGCGTAGGCGACGTCCCAATCAGGAACCGGATACTGGCACGCCACGCTGTGAGTGATATCGGGGTAAAAGCGAATGGGATAACGCCGCGGCAAACGTTTTCGAATTTCCGGAAGACTCATCCGGTTCTGAGGGCCGAAGACAATGCCATCCAGCCATGCCGCCGTTCGCTCCTGATCGACGATCTGGAAAAAAGTTTCAAGCCATTCCTTACGGAAGCCCTGCGGCGAAACCCACATCTGGGCCTTGGAATGATAGCGGCGCAGGTTCGTCTTTTGCTTTTCCAGAAACGCCAGCATGGCGCTGGGTTCGGTATGTCCGGGATCACCCCCGGGAACGAAAACGGCATCAATGCGGGGCAGGATTTCGAAAATATGCGCCCACTCCTTCAGCGCCGATTCGACAGTGGCAGGGTCGGCGTAATTTGGATCCATGGCCGGGTACCAGATCCAAACATCGAGGCCATAGCTGTCGGCGATCCGGGACATCTCGATCATCATCTCTTCCGGTGGGAGCGGGAAGTGCGGGCTATCGGGCTTGTCGTCGGAGCGGGGAGGAATCAGTTCGATCGCATTGGTTCCAAAAATCGCCAGGTCGCGGATATACTGATCCCACTCGGCTACGTTCCAGGCATCATACGAGTTTGTTTTCGGCCTATAGCCTAGCTGGTGGCCTCGCAACGGATACTTCGGCGAAGTGGTAAGCGGCAGGCGATCGGAGTCCAGGGATGCCGCGCCTCTCGAGAAGGCGATCAAGCGCAGCAAGTGGCCGATTCCGAAGAGCAAACCTCTTTCATCGGCCCCAAGAACGGTGATCCACGAACCGCCTGCATCTTTGCCGGGAGCGATTGCGTAACCTTCGGGCGCCAGTTGGGCAGCCGCCGAGGCGGCTGGCGTAATCCTTTGCCCCAGTGTTCTTGCTGATGAACGTGTGCCTGCGTAGATTGCAGTCGAGGGCGTCTGCGAACCGGCAGTCTGCGTCTGCCAGCGAATCTGGGATCGTTTCTCTGCTTCTTCCATCAAAACGCTGATCGCCTTCGTCTCTCGCGCGCTGGCTTTCGCAGGGCTGATAACAACGCAATTCTTAAGATCGATTTGATCGGTGGCGGATGCCGGCGCGGAGCAAGGCGGAACAATCAGGGCAGCGGTGGTGCTCTTCAAGAAGGTTCTTCTGTTCATTTGTGTGCTAATGGAAGAATCTGTCCCAATCTTCGGTGTGGCGCACGCATTACATCGATGCGGCGCGAACGACCGGTTTTCGGCATGGGTTGGGTGGCTAAGAGCGCACTAGCGGGCGGGCGCTCCATTTTCGCTCAGAGAATCGCCCTTCATTGCATACATGTTAGTCAATGTGAGCTTTTCAAAATCGGTCCATAGTTTTGAAATGGAAACTTGCAATATGGTACCGGATAATAGTTGAGCATCTTATGAGCGCATGGCAGCACCCCGTTCGCGCAAAGCTGGCCGCCGGCGAATTTGTTCTCGCGGCCACTCTGACGACCAGCAATTTGGATTCGGCGGCTTTGATCGCCACTCTGGGATTCGATTTCCTGTGGGTTGAAATGGAGCATTCCCCAATTACGCTCGAATCGCTGCGCGCCATAGTTCTGGCGGCTCGCGGATTGCCGGCCGCCATTTTCGCCCGCGTGCCCGTAAACGAACTATGGACAGCCAAGCGAGTTCTTGATCAAGGAGTGAGCGGCGTTATTTTTCCGTTTACGTCCAGTGGCAAACTTGCGCAGCGCGCCTCGCAGGCGTGCAAATATCCGCCGGCGGGCCTGCGGGGCTCGGGCGCCGGGCTGGCGACAACGACTTGGCCGGAATTGACCTCTTACTACGATTCAGCGGATCGCAACGTGATGGTGATTACCGTGATCGAGGAAGCCTGCGCGGTGGAATGCATCGATGACATCGCCGCTACGCCTGGAATTGATGTGCTTTTCATCGGGACGAGCGACCTGTCATTCTCCCTCGGGTTGCGCGGGCGACAAGATGAGCCGGAACTCGAACGGGCAATCGATCGCATCGCGGATGCCGCACGACGGCATAACAAGTTTCTGGGCCGGCCGGCGGGGACACCAGAACAGGTAATGAAATATCGAAAGCAGGGCTTCCAGATGTTCCAGTGCCTGACGGACCTCGGCTTAGTTTCATTAGGCGCGCGCCGTTTGCTTGAACCTCTCGGCATTCACGGCATGCATCCTAAGCCCGCCGAGATAAAGGCCGACGAAGTCAAGCCGCTTTACTGACCCGAGCGCAAGATGCGTTCTTCGCCGAACTACCGGTGGCACGTGGTTGGAATGCTGTGGGCCATTTCATTCTTCAATTACGCCGACCGGCAGGCCATCTTCTCGGTGTTTCCACTGCTCGAGAAAACGCTGCACTTGAGTACACCCCAATTGGGTCTGCTCGGCAGCTCTTTCGCTTTCGTTTACGGGATCTGCTCCCAGTTCGCGGGTATGGTGGTCGATCGCGTGCGCCGCAAGACAGCCATACTCGGAGGGCTATCGGTTTGGAGTGTGATCTGCGTGATCACGGGATGCTTCAGCAACTTCCGCGCGCTGGTGGCGTTGCGCGCCGCGGAAGGCCTGGGCGAAACGTTTTACTATCCGGCTTCCATGTCGTTGATCAGCGACTATCACGGGAAAGCGACGAGGTCGCGGGCCATCGGAATTCACCAAACAAGCGTGTACATTGGGACCATCGCGGGCGGATTTTTCGCAGGCCTCATCGGGCAATACTACGGGTGGCGCTGGTCTTTCTTTGTGTTCGGAGGACTGGGGCTGGTGCTGGGTGTGTTTCTGCGCCGATTTCTGCGGGAGCCGAAACGCGGCGCGGCCGATGCGCTGGAAATCCCTAGCGGATCCCCGGGGAACCTCAGCACGCCGGATTCGCTCCGGCTCGTCTGGACTTCTCCGACCGTTGTAACACTAATGGCCGCATTCCTCTGCGCGAATTTTGTGGCGGCTGTCTTGTACAGCTGGATGCCGAAATTTGTCTACGATCGCTTCCACATGAATCTGGCTCTCTCCGGGCTCACGGCAACTGTTTTCGTGCAACTGGCGAGCATGGCAGGTTCAATCAGCGGCGGCTGGTTAGCGGATTGGATGCGGGCGCGAAGGGCCGGAGGGCGCATGCTGGTGCAGGCAATCGGCGTCTTCGGCGGAGCTCCGTTTGTCGCACTGTGCGGACTTACTCAGTCCATTCTGCTGTTGATCGTCGCGCTTACAATCTGGGGATTTTTCAAAGGACTGTACGACGCCAATATCTTTGCTTCCGCATTCGACGTGATCCGGCCGGAGGCACGCGGCACGGCCGCTGGATTCATGAATACGGTTGGCTGGCTGGGCGGCGGAGCGACGGCTCCGTTCATCATCGGCGTGGTAGCGGCGCGGCACGGCCTGGGGTTCGGGATAGCTCTGGCATCCTTGGTTTATCTTGTGGCGGGAGTGCTCTTGCTTCTGGCCGCGCTTGTCTTTGCGCAACGCGATGTGCAGCGCATGCACGAAATGAAGCCTTCGAAAATCATTCATCTCGCGTGAGCAGCTCGCCCGGGCGCGGGTCTACCTGATATATACTAGGGCCACCCTGTAGAACGTATCGTGTTCCAGGGTCAAGGAGACGCTTCGATTTATGCGAGCTTTACTCCCAGTGGCGGTAGCCCTGGCCGGATTGGTCGCTCTCGCCCAGGATGTGGTCCAGTTGGCGCCCGACCGGGTGAAAGTGGTCTTTGAAAACGATCGTGTCCGCGTGCTTCGCTTCGACGAGCCGGGGCACAGCAAGCTCCCTATGCATTCGCATCCCGCCTACGTCGCGGTGGGGTTCACCACTGACGATTCCAAATATACGTTCCCTGATGGCAAGACCAGTAAAGAACACACCAAAGCCGACGACGTCACTTACTCCAACGCCGTAACGCACGCGTCTGAGATTCTTTCCGATTCCGCGTCGGAAGCCGTCATGGTGGAGTTGAAGAAGCCGGGCGCGGCCCCATCGGCGAAGACAACGCTCGATCCCGTCAAATTAGATCCCAAACACTACAAAGTTCTGATCGATAATGACGAGGTTCGCGTGTTGCGGGCCAAGTACGGGCCGCACGAGAAATCCGTGATGCACGAACATCCAGCCTCGGTGGCGGTATTCATGACCGATGGGCAAGCCAAATTCACGCTGCCCGATGGAACGTCGCAGGACAGCAGCATGAAGGCCCACGATGCGATTTGGGCGGATGCCGGAAAACACCTCCCAGAGAATGTCGGCGACACGCCATTCGAAGTGATAGTGATCGAACTGAAGAACTAGAGGAATCAGGCCGGCGGCCACGCTCACCCCCACGCGATAATCTCAGATGATGTCGCGAGTTCGCCAGGTTGTGAAAATCCTCGGCAAATCGGGAATCGTCTTCCTGATCCTTCTCGCGCTCTATTTCATCTTTTCTTTAAGCGGACATGGCGTGCTTGCGGCGTTCTCGTTTCTCGCCCTGATTCCGCTTGTCGTTATCCTGATTGTTCGTGGGTTCCGCTGGGCCAATTCCCAAGAATTATTCGTGGTGTAGCGCGGATGCCGGGTCCACCTGAGCAGCGCGAGCAGCAGGAATGTAGCCTGCGATCAGGGCGATCGCGACGAGAATGCAAATTGTTCCCGCGATAGTCGGCATGTCCATAGCACCGATTCCATACAATTGCGTTGCGCTATCGACGTGCTCATAACGAGCGAGAGACCAGCGTGGTCCCATTGCGTTGACGCCATATAGTTGTGCGGCAAGCAAACGAGCGGCGGCGATCGCAGCAATTACACCAGCAATCAGACCAGCAACGATCAGCAATCCGGTCTCTTTGAGAATCATGCCGGTGATTCGGCTCCGTTCCGCGCCAAGGGCCACGCGAATGCCGAACTCGTTTCTTCGTCGAGCGACGTTGTAAGAAAGCACTGCGTAGATGCCGATGGCTGCCAGAAAGAGCGCGATCACTCCGAATGTCGTAGATAGTATCTGCGATAAGTCTCGGCTGCGCGTTCTGCGCGTCGATTTTCTGATCTAGCGTTTGTATATCCGAAATAGAAAGGTTTTCATCAACGGCTAAAAGGCTTCTGCGCACCACATTGACAAGGTGGTTGGGATCGCCAATAGTACGGATTTCGAATGAGAACTCGCCGAGGTTTTGGCCGGCAGCGGCATAGAATTTTGGCTCGATCGCGCCCCGAAGTGAATTGCCGCGACCATCCTTTGCGATACCGACGATCTCGGTGCGGACGGAATTAATCGTCACATGTTTGCCGATTGGATTAGGTCCGGCGAAAAAATCCTTTGCGAACGCTTCATTGATCACGCAGACCCGCGGTGAGGCCGCCTCGTCGCGCGGCCCGATTTCACGGCCCGCAAGTATCGGAATCCCGATGGTCGAGAAATATCCAGGACCGACAAAGCCTCCGGTCGATCCCCGCTCTTCTTCGCTCCTCGGCGTGAATCCTTCCACCCCGATCGCGAAGGCGCCGTCAAATCCGTTGAGCAATGGGAGGTCGGAGTAGGTCACACCGCGAACGCCTGGAATCTCACGAATTCGAGCCGAAAGCTCATGGTCAAGGTTGACCGGCTGCTGTCTAACGCCGGAACTGTCCACGTCCACAAGCAACAAATTTTCTCGTGGATAGCCGAGCGAAACACTCTGCAAATTCCGGAGCGTTTGCAAAAAGAGGCCTGCGCCTAAAACGAGCAGAAACGAAAGCGCGACTTGTGTAATTACGAGCGCGTTTGCAAATCTGGCGCGTTGCCGGGAGCCGCTTGCAGCGCGGCCACTCTCTTTCAGGCTTTCATGTATAGCACCATTTGTAGCGCGAAAGGCGGGAGCGAGTCCAAACAGAACTCCGACCAGAAGAACAGTGCCTGCAGTAAATGCGAGTACGCGGAGATCGATCTCTGGCGCGAGCTCGAATCCGCCACTCCCATGGGCCAGTAGGAGTGGTAAAACACGACAAGCGATCGCGGCTACGCATACACCGGCGATGCCGCCTAGCGTGGCCAAAAGGAGACTCTCGGTCAGAAACTGGCGCACCATGCGTGCTTTCCTGGCACCCATGGAAAGGCGAATCGCCACTTCCCGAGTACGCCCTGCCGCGCGAGCCAGCAGCAGGTTTGCGATATTGGCACATGCGATCAACAAAACCAAGCCGGCCAGGGCCGACAGGATGGTCCACTGCTGAGTGAATTCGTCACGACCGTGAAATGCTCCAGATCGCACGGCTCGGACGCGAACGCGCTGATTGAGCGCATCCTTTCGAGCCAGCGGTGCCCTCGAAGTTGAGTACTCCGGCTTCGAGGATTTGCCGGAATAGAACATTCACTTCCGCCTGAACCTGCAGCAATCGATACACCAGGCTTGCGCCGACCGAAAACGTGCAGCCACATGAGCTTGTCTTGCGAGTGGTCCATGAAATCGTGCAGGCCGTCCCAACCTGGCATGACAAGCGGCTGCATGAGCATTGGAAGCCATAAGTCGGGATCTTGACCCACTGTTTCGCCGCGGAAGCCCGGCGCGGCGACACCGATGATAACGAGCGTAGCCTGACGAATGCGAATGGTTGCCCCGAGTACCGAATGATTTCCGCCGAACCTCCGCTGCCAGTAGTCATAGCTGATCACTGCGTAGGGGTCTTTTCCAATGGCCGTTGCGTCGCTTTGCAGGAACAGGCGCCCAATGGCGGGCTGGACCCCGAACACCGCGAAATAGTTTTCGCTGACGAGACGTCCTCGAGCTTGTTCTTGCGGACCTCCTTCTATCCGGACTGGCCAGCGCTCGAGAGACAGTTGAGACGCGCACACGCCGGACATCGTTTTCGCGCGATCGCGTAGGTGTATGAACTCCTCGTACCCCAGCAGGCTCCGCTCTCCCGCGAGCAGGCCGCCCAAGACCATAGAGGCATTCGGATCGGTGAGCATCACCAGTTCGTTTGGATTACTGACTGGCAGGAGTTTGAGGAGCGTAGCATTCAGTATGCTGAAAATCGCTGTGTTTGCGCCGATGGCAATAGCCAAAGTGTGATTGCAATAGCAGTCGAGCTCCGGCTCTTAGCCAACATTCGGACAGCTAAACGGATATCATATGGCACGCGAATTATGCCTTTAGCGAAGATGCCTCTTATTGGACTCCGACCGTTAGAGGAGAGTTCCAGACCAGAAAGCAGCAAATTCCAAAAGTCGAACGCACCAATTCCCGAATCTTCCTTGAAGGCGCGCTAACCGGCGGCCACGCTCACCCCCACGCGATAATCTCAGATGATGTCGCGAGTTCGCCAGGTTGTGAAAATCCTCGGCAAATCGGGAATCGTCTTCCTGATCCTTCTCGCGCTCTATTTCATCTTTTCTTTAAGCGGACATGGCGTGCTCGCGGCGTTCGCGTTTCTCGCCCTGATTCCGCTTGTCGTTATCCTGATTGTTCGTGGGTTCCGCTGGGTCAAACAAAATTCGCTCTGGAGCCTGCGTAACCGCCTGCTCGTCGTTTACGGCTTGATCGGCGTTTTGCCGGTTCTGCTCTTATTTACCCTGGTAGGCCTGGGCATCTGGGCGCTCACCGATGAGCTGGCCATTTATCTCGCCACTTCCGCGCTCGATCGCCGGTTGGAATCCGTCGACGGCGCCTTGCACGCTCTGCGCGGAATGCCTCCCGAGCAGCGCCACTACGCCGCACCCGAAATCGCCAAAGCTTACACCCAAACGCTGCCCGGAATCGCCTTTTACATCCACGACAGCGCTGGCGCATACCGTTATCCCGCCGATGCGCCGGACATCGATATTCCGCAGGGTTGGAAGGATGCCAGCGGGTTACTTGTTCTCCATAGTCACTTCTATGCTTGGGCTCACTTCAAGACCAAAGACGAAGAGATGACCGCGCTCGCTCCGCTGTCCAACCAGATCGTCGAAAATCTCGTTCCTCACTTGGGCGTTATCTCGCTTTTCGAAACGGGCGAGAAACGCGCGGCCAAGGAGCCGCCGGCGACCGCGGGTTATTTGGCCGTGACCAGGCGCAGAGGCTCCAATAAGAATCCGGATTTCGAGTTCAGGTTAGAAGGCTCTGGCTCCAACGCCGGCCGGCCCGCGTCGGGCATACCTCCGCCTGTCAGCCGTTTTGACATTCCGGTGGTGTGGCCCGCCACTCTGCCGCATTACCACTTGGATACGCCAGGCAAAACATACGAGGGCGTCCTATGGGTCTACTCGCGGCCTTCAGCGGTGCTCGCCACGTTTTTTTCCCGGTCCGAAGCGCTTCGCGGATTTCTGTTCGATCTTGTTACCGCCGTTGCCGTTCTCTTCCTCGTCGTCGAAGCCATCGCGGTCGTGATCGGAGTCTCGTTATCTCGCCGCATGACGCGCGCCGTCAACCAGCTATACGAAGGCACGCGTCGCGTCATTCGCGGTGATTTCCGCCACCGCATCGCCGTGCGTGATCGCGATCAGCTAGGCGAGCTTTCCGAATCCTTCAATCAGATGACCGGGAACCTCGAGCGCCTCCTCGCGGTCGAAAAGGAAAAAGAACGGCTGCAAACGGAGCTCGAAATCGCCCGCGAGGTGCAGAGCCAGCTCTACCCGAAAGAAGCTCCACCCACCTGCGGGTTGAAATTGACGGTACGCTGCGATCCCGCGCGCATGGTTTCCGGCGACTACTACGATTACCAGCAAATTGCCAGCGACCAGGTTGCCTTTGCCATCGGCGATGTTGCCGGAAAGGGCATCTCGGCCGCACTGTTGATGGCCACTCTGCAAGCCGCTTTACGCGCCCAGATCACCACCTATCAGCCGGGCCATGACAACGGATGCGCCAGTCTTCCGCAAGTGAGTGCGGCCACCCTCGTATCGCATCTCAACACGCAGATCTATGCGCACACCTCGCCGGAAAAGTACGCGACCTTCTTCTTCGCTGTTTTCGATGAGAAGACGCAGACTCTCAGGTACACGAATGCTGGTCATTTATCCCCGCTGCTGTTCCGCAACGGCAGCGTTGTGCCTTTGGATTCGAATGGCACCGTGGTCGGCGCCTTTCCTTTCTCGCACTACGACGAGAGCTGTCTCGCCATGAGCTCCGGCGATCTCCTGGTTTGCTATACCGATGGCATCACCGAGCCCGAAAACGCTTATGGGGAAATGTTCGGCGAGGGTCGCTTGATCGACCTGGTCCACAAGTACGCCACGCGCGATGATCACGAAATTGTTCAGATTGTCTTGGAAGCGGTTCGAAGCTGGACCGCCACCCCCGAGCTTCACGACGACATGACGATTCTTCTGGCGAGACAAGTGGAGCCCTTGTGAAGATTTTGACCGCGGCAGAAATGCGCGAGGTCGACCGGCTCACGATCGAGCGCGGCATTCCCGGCCTGATCTTGATGGAGAACGCCGCGAGCCGGGTAGTCGACTTCCTTCGCGAGACGTTCGCCCCGTTGGGGAACCACCGTGTCGTGGTCGTTTGCGGGAAGGGCAACAACGGCGGCGATGGATTTGTCGTCGCCCGCCAGCTTTTCACCCGCCGGCTTTGCGGTGACCTGACCGTTATTGAGCTTTTCGATGCCGCGGAGCTCAGCGGCGATGCGCTGGCGAACCGGCGGATGCTCGACGTATGCGGCTGCCCGGTCGTCCGGGATTTCAAAAACGAAGCCACTCTGGCCACCATCCTTATTGATGCCGTCCTCGGCACCGGTCTGGCCGGCCCCGCCAAAGGTCCGGCGCTCGACGCGATAAAAAGGATCAATCGCGATTTCCCGCTGGCGAAAAAAGTTGCCGTCGATATTCCTTCCGGTCTCCCCACCGACGAAACGAACCCAACCGGCGAGTTTGTCCGGGCGGACCACACCGTCACCTTCACCGCTGCGAAACGAAGCCAGTGCCTCTCTTCGACCTACGAGGCGGTCGGACAACTCACGGTTGTACCCATCGGTAGCCCCGCCGAGCTCTGCGAAACGAACCCAAATTACAAGCTCCACCTCACTACCAAGGCTGAGCTTCGCTCTCTGTTCGCCCCAAGACCCCGAGACTCTAATAAAGGTCTCTACGGCCATGTCCTCGTCGTCGGAGGTTCGTTTGGTAAAAGCGGCGCCCCTGCCATGGCCGGATTGGGTTCGTTCCGTAGCGGGGCCGGGCTGGTCACAGTGGCTGTCCCCCAAAGCGCCCTTCCCATGGTCGCCTCGGTTCGTCCGGAGCTAATGACCGAGCCGCTCGGCCAGGCCGAAGCAGGTTGGCTTCGTTCCGCAGAGGCCGGCCGCATCCTCGACCTCTTAAAGAAGATGACCGTACTGGCCCTTGGTCCGGGGCTCGGAAGCGAAGAGGACACAGTTCGTTTGGTAAAACGGCTGTACGAGGAGGCGGAGAAGCCCGCCGTTGTCGATGCCGACGCGTTGAACGCCTTGGCCGGAGCGCTCCCGGCTACCAATAAGGTCCGAATCTTAACGCCGCATCCGGGCGAAATGGGACGGCTGATCGGGAAATCGACCAAGGAAGTTCAGGCGGACCGCCTTGGAGCCGCAGAGGACCTTGCGCGGCGCAGTGGCGCAGCCGTTGTTCTTAAAGGGGACCGGACGGTTGTCGCTTTCCCGGACGGCGAAACTTGGGTGAACCCGACAGGCTGTCCCGCCATGGCTACCGGGGGCACGGGCGACGTTTTGACAGGCATGATCGCGGGGCTGGTTGCGCAGCACCCGAGTGACTGGAGACGGGCGGTGGTGGCCGCGGTTTGGCTTCACGGCCGGAGCGGGGAATTGGCCGCGACCAGGTGGGGCGAACAGGCCATGCTGGCGCTCGATCTCCTGCAGGCTTTGCCCGAGGCCATGGATGAGCTCCGTCCTCCGCTTTGAAAGCCACTCCGATGAGGACACGCTGACTCTCGGCGGCAGGTTGTCTGCGCTCCTGCCCGCCCGTGGAGTTGTCCTGCTGACGGGAGACCTGGGCGCCGGCAAAACCACTCTCGCCAAGGGGATCGTCGCGGGCCGTCAGGCCGCCAGCGCCGGCGAGGTCTCGAGTCCCACTTTCACCCTAATTCACGAATACGGAAATCCACCCAGCGTGTATCACGTCGATCTGTATCGCCTGGAAACCCTCGGCGAAGCGCGCCGTTTAGGTCTTGAAGAATTATTTGAGCAGTCCGCTCTTGTACTTGTCGAATGGGGCGAGCGCTTTCCGGAACTCATGCCTCACAATGTGATTCAGATCCGGCTCGCGGCTCGCGGCGGCGATGAACGCGTCATTGAGGTGGAAGGCCTTGAATTACACGAGTAACGCTATCCGAGGCGGTTTGTCTTCTAACATATGGATACTTTGAAGGCCGAGTTGGCCCACTTCCAGAGCGCGAAAGACCTGAAGACAATTCTCGGATCGCAGGGTCCGTGTCTCAGCGTTTATCACGCGCTCACCCGGCGATCATTGAATCAAAGCGCCAAGGCGAATAGCTTGGAATGGAAGGAAGTCCTGCGCGGCATCGAGCCTCAAATCCAGCAAAACGGCGCCAAGGGCCGGGAGCTCCTGGAAACCGTTTCCGACTGGGATGCCGTGATGCAGGGCCAGGAGCCGCAAGGAAAATCCGTCGCGGTTTTCCGCTCTTCCGACGTGTTTTGCGTGACGTGGGTGAACGAGCCGGTCAGGACTCGCGCGGTAATCGGGCCCCGCTTTTTCATTCGACCGCTGCTGCCCGAGCTCACGCGAAACAGAGAGTTCTACATCCTGGCTCTCAGTCAAAAAAATGTGCGCCTGCTTCGCTGCACATCGAAAACCTCGGAGGACGTTCCGTTTCCTCAGGGAGTGGCGACGAGCTTCGATGCATATCTGAATCTCGCCAAGCCGGATCACGTCGTCGACAATCGCGGGACGCCGGGACCCTCCTCGGGTTCTTCAAAAGGCGTGCTGTTCACAACCAGTTCGGATCGCGAGGATAAAGACGAATATCTGGCTCATTTCTATCGTCAGATTGATCGCGGCGTCAATGAAGCTCTGCGTGGAAAAGGGGTTCCGGTCATTCTCGCGGCGGTGGAGTATGAGATCGCGTTGTATCGCTCCATAAACAAGTATCCGCAGTTAGCGGAAGAATGCGTTGAAGGCGCTCCCAACGGCCTGAAGTCCGGAGAAATGCACGCCAGGGCGCTCGATGCCATGCTGAGGCGCTATGAGCGAAAGACCGATGAGCTTCTCACCGAATACAATCACAAAGTCGGCGGCGGCGCATCCAATCGGCTGAAGGAAATTGTGCCCGCGGCGCATGACGGCCGGGTGCTGACGCTTCTTGTATCGGATTCGCTTGAAACCACCGGGGCCTTCGATCAGGCGACAAACACCGTTAAGGGCCGCCAAACCGGCACGTCAGAGGATGAGGATCTGGTGAATAACGCGGCCATCGAGACGATCTTGCACGCCGGGCAGGTCTTCGTCGTCCCGAATGGCAAGATGCCAAACGGCACGCCGATGGCGGCCATTTACCGGTTTTGAAGCGCGGCTTTGCGGCGGCGTAGCTTGCCCGCGGAAATCACGCCGCACAAGCCGAGCAGCATGAGCCCGACAGTTGCCGGCTCGGGAGAAGCAACCAGGTCGTTATAAGCGAGGTTGGCAACCAGCGCGTCCGCGGCGGTCGTGGGATGCTCGACATCCCAGAACAAAAAAGTGTTTGGGTCTACGTTCGCCATTCCCTGTGCCGGATCGGTGATATTGGAGAAGCCGTACGTCGATGGACTGGCGCTGATCTGCGTAAACAGGCCATAAGCGTCTACGCCAATAACGAAGATGCCCTGAGCGCGCAATTTGGCGATGTCGTTCGCCCATTCATTGTTGAACGCGACAGAGGCGGCGTTGAACGCCGCGACCGTTTGCGGGCCTCCCGCTCTTGCCAGCGGAGTGTCGCCCAATGGGGCGACATCGATCCAAAGAAAATACTTGGCGCCGCCGGCAGCGAGTGTGAGGATGTTCGAAAAGAGGCTGTCGGCAGCCCCCGCAGGATTATTCGTGCCGTTCAAAATGTCGTTGGAGCCGCCCCAAATCGTGTAGAGCGCATTCGATGGCGCGCCTTGCGGATGGGAAGCGCCGAACGCGGCCACCTGATTGGAAATGTCCTGTGGACTACCGGAGCCTGTTACGGCGGTCCCGACCGCGTAGTTCGTGTTGCTCAGGGGATTCGTCAGGAACGGCTGAGGATCAGGGAGGCCTGTCTTTCCGGCAAACTGGTCGATCCACAGACCGAATGGACCGGTAGTTTTCGGAGTGGTGTTCGCCCCGTCCGTGAAGGCGTTCGGTGCATAATTGCCCGGCAGTGTGCCACCGAGCACAAATGCCGCGTTGCCATTATCCGACAAGCTGTCGCCGAAGACGACAAGCTGATTGAACGTCGTGATGGGCACGGCCAGAGCCGCGCAGGCCGACGAGAGAAGGAGGACACCTGTACCCGAGAGAAGGTTTGAGCGCATTCAGACGATTGACTCTGGGAATGCCCTTTCAGGTTACGCGTGAAATTGCATTACAATTCAAAGGGAGCGGAACAATGCTCAAAAGGAGCGAAGCGGGGCGCCAATGTTGACTGTTGAACAAAAAGCGGATGTCTTGAAGAGAGGTTTTTCGCGGCGTAGCTTCGGGCGAATCGCGACGATTCTGACGGCAGGCGCGGCGCTGCCGTTCTACAACGAGCATGCGCTGGCGCAGATGTCCAGCTTGCAGCACATTCCTAAAGACGGCGTGAGGATTAACGCGAACGAGAATCCTCTTGGGCCGTGTCCCGAGGCCGTCGATGCAATCTACAACGTGGTGAAGCAGGGCGGCCGGTACATGTACGACGCGACTGACGCGCTGGCGGAAAGCATGGCGCAGGATCTGGGCGTGAAATCCGGCCCGGAAAGCTATATCCGTATATTTGCCGGATCGAGCGCGCCTCTCCATCAGGCGATCATTGCCTTTTGTTCCAAGGACCGGCCCTTCGTGAAGGCCGATCCGGGTTACGAAGCCGGAGAGTTCGCCGCGAAATATGTCGGCGCGCAGGTAGTGAACGTTCCGCTGCGCACTGGAACGTACGACCATGATCTGAAGGCCATGATTGCGGCTGCGCCGAACGCCGGCCTCTTCTATGTCTGTAATCCGAACAACCCGACCGGCACCGTGACGAGCCGCGCAGATATCGAATATCTGCTCGCCAACAAACCGCAGGGCTCCATCGTGATGATCGATGAAGCGTACATTCACTTTTCAAAGAGCGCGGTTCGATGCACGGACATGGCGGCCAACGACAAAGACGTCGTCATCCTGCGCACGTTCTCGAAGCTGTATGGAATGGCCGGGCTTCGCGCAGGAGCGGCGATCGCGCGGCCGGACCTGTTGCAAAAAGTGACGCAGTGGAGCGCGGGTGCGATGCCGATTACCGCTATGTTCGGCGCCAGCGCCAGTCTGAACGTGAAGAGCCTGGTGGCGGAGCGGCGCAAGTACATGACCGACATTCGCGAGGACACGTGCAACTGGCTCGCCAAGAAAAATGTTGAATTCATCCCATCGGAAACGAACTGCTTCATGATCAACGTGAAGCGCAACGGAAGAGATTTCTACAAGGACATGGCGCAACAGAACGTCTACATCGGACGTGCCTGGCCGGTGTGGCCGAACTGGGTACGCGTTTCCGTTGGCACTCCCGATGAGATGTCCAAATTCAGAGACGCGTTCGAAAAGTGCTACAACGCCTGAAGCGTTACTGACTCAGCGTGAAGTTCACAATGATGTCGGTGATCACCTCTACCGGCATGCCATTCAGTAGCGTGGGTCTGTATTTCCACTGCAAGATGGCTTCCTTGGCAGCGTTCACCAGTAACGGGTGACCGCGGACAAGTTGTAAGTTTTCGATATTGCCTTCCTTGCTGATGGTCGCTGTGAATTCAACCACACCTTGGACGCGCGCCGATCTCGCCAACGGCGGATAGACGGGCTGAACTTTGCGGATCAGGTTAGCTTCGGCCACGCCGACCCCCACGCGCAGGGGAGCCGGACGCGGCTTGGGCTTTGTGGTGGGCGCCGTAGGCGGCGGGGTTCCCGTTTCGGAGCTTAACGCGCCGAAGGGAACACCACTGCCCTGCGTGGATTCGGACATGCTCCCCACAACGCCAATATCGGGCGCGGCCGGAGCTTCTTCCATCGTGTTTATGCGTTTGGGAATAACTACGGGAGCGATGAGCATTTTTGTGTTCAGCGGATGAAATGCTTGCTTGGGACGCGCGCTTTCCGTGGGAGGCGGCGTATGTACCGACGGGCGAGGTGGCGACGGAGCGACAAGCAAATTCTTCAATTGGGCGTTCGGCAGGCCTTGCGTGTAGACGAGCGGAATCAGGATGAGAATCGAGAGCGCCGTAGTCTGCAGTAACAAAGACACAGCGACCGTCGCCGATTTCTTGGTTCTCTGGGTCCCGTCGACGAAGGTTTGATCGAACATTGCACAAGCTCCATTACTCTCATCAGACACCGCTTGACGGTGACGAGTTCCCGGACGCATATGTCCTCGGCGGCCGCCGCCAAGCGAGAAATGAACGCCCGCTAGTATGCCGTGCACAAACGACGGGTTTGCTTAACTCGCGCTTTCATCACCGAGGGCAGTCCGTGTGACCAGCGGTCGATGATCGAGCTACATCATTCGAACCAATAGTCCAGCGTTCCATCGGAACCTTTGCCTTACGCAATAGCTGATCGTCTTCTTGTGAACGTCGAGCCCGATGTAATACGTCGCTCGCCATGGAACTTCCCCTTGCTCGCCCGCGTAAGCACTGAAGAGCTTCAAAACAACTACAGCGCCGGGAGGCCCTGAATGCTCTGGTTCTTCGAATCTTTCTTTCCCGTGGTGTGGATCGCCTTTCTTGTCTATTGGCAGATCATCAAGGCCGCCTCTACCAAAACCAAAACCACCCAGCGCCTCGAGCCGGCCGCCTCGCGCATCCTGCGGGCCCTCGCCTTCCTGGTCGTGATCGTCCTCCTCGCTGCACCTCGCATCCCGCTGGGCTGGCTTTACCTCCAGCTCTGGCCGTCTGGCATCTGGCCCTTTGCGGTTGGAGCTGCTGTTACGGTCGCCGGCCTTCTCTTCGCCGTCTGGGCGCGCCAGCACCTCGGCAGCAACTGGAGCCGCTCCGTAACCATCAAGCAGGGCCACGACCTGATTACCACCGGCCCCTATGCCCTGGTCCGTCACCCCATCTACACCGGCATTCTGACCGGGTTTCTTGGCACCGCGATTGCGCTCTCCCAGGTGCGCGGCATCATCGCTTTCGTCCTAGTATTCCTTGTGTTCTGGGCCAAGCTACGCATGGAGGAGAAGTGGATGCGTTCCCAATTTGGGGAGAAGTATGCCACCTATGCCGGGCAGACCGCCACCCTAGTTCCGTATCTTTTCTGATAGCCAGGTCTGCGGTGGAATGCGACGGGCTCTTTGGACTTGGGTTTATTGGGGTGATGTGGGTGGGAGCTCACGGATTTTGACGTTGCGGAAGGAGACGGGAAAGCCGTGGTCCTGCAGGAGGAGGTAGCCATCGTTGGCTTCGCCAAAGTGAGGGTAGATGTGGAACTTGCTGGCGGCGACGAGGGCTCGGAACTCGGGGGTATCGCGGTCGTACTCGACGACCTTGACGCCGTTCAGCCAGTGCTCTCCGTGGGTTCCGCGGATGACGATGCGGGCGGTGTTCCACTGGCCTACGGGCCTGATTGGCTTCGATCTTGCTGCGGGGATCAGGTCGTAGAGGGAGGCCAAAGTGCGGTCGCCATCGCGGCCTTTTTTGGCATCGGGGTGGAGGGCGTCGTCCAGGATCTGGTACTCGAAGCCGACGTCGGAGCCGTGGCCTTCGTGGCCAGGAGTGAAGGCGGGATCGACGAAGTACTTGATGCCGGAGTTTGCGCCAGGAGTAATGCGGAAGTCGACGGAGAGCTCGAAGTTGGCGTACTTGCGTGTGCTGAGGATGTCGCCGGCGTTGCCGCCTTCTTCGCCACCGTGCTCAGTGACGGAGAGGAGGCCGTCTTTGACCTCCCATCCGCTGGCGGGAAAGTCGGGGCCGTGAGTGCTGTGCCAGCCTGAAGTTGTCCTTCCGTCGAAGAGGAGGTGCCAGCCTTGGGCTTTTTCCAGGGGAGTGAGGGTGTTGGGGATTTGAGCGAGGGCGGGCACGGCAGTAAGGAGGATTGCGGCAGCGAGGAAGGGCGGGAGTGAGCGCATGGAGCATCATTATAGTCGTGGTGAGGGTGGGTTGGGTAGTGGTTGCATCGAGGAGAGTAGGCGGGCTTGGTTTACTCATGTGTATTGATCTCGGTTACCGAGAGTAATTGTCGACCCTTTGCCCGCGGCAAGCAAGAGCATGCGAAACGTGCGCGAAATGTGCACGCACGGCAATAAGTTTTGAAGGTCGGGCGGGCTGAATAGGGCAGAGATTGGATAGCCGTCTTGCCTGAGAGGTCTAGCTCCTGTTCATTGCAGTTTCGTGTACTCAGCTTCGGCCTGCCTCAGGACGGGGATGTCGCGATCGGCATCTTTCCAGAGCGTAAGAAAGTTCTGGTACGCCGATTTTGACCTGGTCACATTTCCCGAAAGCGCATAAGCTCTTCCCAGTTGCAAGTACGCGAGTGCACCCACTGGGTCGCTGACCACGATTCCGTGATGATCAAGAAGCTTCTGGAACTCCGCTGCAGCAGCGGAGCCCTGGTGCGCGGCGAGGTATGCTTCGCCGCGCACAAAGATCGGATAGAGTGCCCCAAAGGGCGCGCTCCGCGGCGTACCCAGTTCGTGGGGGACTGCGGTTTGAAGCAGTTCCATAGCCTCCGATACGTCAGCGCGATTTAACGCAAGGCGGGCGCGAAGCACGGGCAAAAAACTGAATTGCACTGAGGTGTCCTCGGGGAATCTGGTTTCCAAATCATGCGCGAGTGTTTCAGAGCGGAAGGAATCACCCGCTAAAGCGAGCGCGAACGCGGCGCCATACTCTACGTCGCGACCGTTGGAAAGTGCAAGGGCGGCTGTCGCTCTCCTCTTTGCTTCAATAGAATTTCCGAACATAGCTTCCCGCAAAGCTGCTGCAGCTTCCCACAGACCGGCCCGATGCCGCTGGCCGGCTTGCTGAGCCGCCGCTACCGCGTGGCGTGACACGTCCCTGGCCTGGCGCAGTCGACCGGAGTACGCTAAGGCAAACGTTTCTTTGCTGGATATCCAGTTTTCGCCTCCGTACCTTTCGCGAGCCCGAGCGGCTTCCCGCTCCATTCCCGCTTGGTCGCCTTTCAGAAAGGCGATATCGTAGGCCAGCATGATGAACTCATCGATTTCCAGCCCGCGTCCGCCCGCGCGCCGAAGTGTATTCTCCGCTTCTTCTCGACGATCGAGATAAACCTGGCTGAGGGCAAGCTCGTAATACCCGATGCTAAGATCCGGGTCGACTTCGATCGCTTTCCTGGATTCGGCGGCCGCTGTCTCGTATTGACCTGCCGCCCTGTAATATACCGACAGTCCAATGTGGGGCTGCGGATCACGGGGATAGGTCTGCGTCCAAGCCTCACAAGTTTGGCGGGTCGCTTCCAGATTTCCGGTTACCAGGGCGTCGTAGCGCGTAATGATGGCGAATTTCTCGTGATCGCTCACGCGGTTCCGCAACTGCCAGGCCCTGCTGATGCTTTGCATCGAGAGATCCGACTCATCGAGGTTGGCATACGTGCGCCCCAGCCACGCGTGGGCCATGGCAAATTCAGGATCGATTTCGACCGCGTGCCGGAAGAGTGGAAGGGCAGCCGCGGCCCCGTTTGCGAAGTGAACCTTCAGCCCGGCGCTATAAGCCTCCAGAGCTTCGAGTGACGGCGTGGTCGCCTCGGCGAGCGGAGTATCGTGTTGCTGGATTGAGGACAACGATTCCCCGACCCGCGTCCTAAATCTTGCGGCAATTTGACTTAGCACATTCAGAATGTCCTCCTTTCTGGCCGTTTGCGCCAATTCATCATCGAGGACATCTCCAGTGCGGCAGCTCCTTGCGCGCAGACCCAACACATACTGGCTGCCGAGCTTCGCAATGGAGCCTTCCAGCGCCGCAGCGCTGCCGGTCCGTTCGCATATTTGTCGAGAGAGTTCGGGACTGAGCCGTGTGTCCGGCGACCTCCCCATCAGGCGAAGCATGTGATGGATTCGTTGCTCCGGGATAATATTCAGAAAGGGTGATTGCTCAAGCTGCACCGCCAGCCCGTGGCGGAGTGTTCCGTCAAACATAGGATCGCCTGTGGAATTGGCGAAATCAGCCAGCACGACCGTGTCTTTGTTGGTCAAAACGGGCGTTCGATGACTTTCAAAAAGGATCGTGCCCACCCCACACACTAACGCGACACTCGCCCCGATGCTCACCGCCTTCCACTTTCGCCAGGTCCGCTTTGGTGACTCGCTAAGCAGCCTAAGATCGCTCGAGACATCGGCTACCGAACCGTATCGCCGCTCCCGATCCTTCTCGAGCATCTTGCCGATCACGCGATCCAGGTTTATCGGTAGGTCCGGATTCAGAGTTGATGGGGCGGCTACATTGGCGTTCAACACCGCTTCCGCCGTCAGCAGGACATTGCTTCGCTCGAACGGGCGGACGCCTGTGGCTAACTCATAAACGACTATGCCCAGCGAGAAAACATCGCTCCGCCCATCGATCTCCTCTCCTCGCAACTGCTCGGGCGACATATACAGAATCGTGCCCGCAATGGTTCCCCGGTGTCCTTCCGGCTCGGACTGGCGGCATCCACTTTGCTACTCCGAAGTCGAGCAGCTTCAGCCTGCCTTCGTTTGTAACGAAAGATATTTGCCGGCTTGATATCCCGATGAACAATTCCTTTTGCGTGCGCGGCGGTCAGTGCATCGCAGGCCTGCACTGCGATTCGTATCAGCTCCTCCGTGCTGATGGTTTTCGCCTTTACACGCTGCGTCAGGCTCTCGCCTTCCAGCAGTTCCATCACCATTACCCGCTGGCCCCGATGTTCTTCAATCGCATAGATGGTGCAGATATTCGGATGGTTCAGTCTCGACGCCGCGCGCGCCTCGGCTTGCAGCCTGTCGATCGCCTGGTTGTCGGGTTCTAGCTCGTCGTAGAGGAACTTCAGCGCCACGCGCCTCCCGAGCTTTAGATCCTCTGCTTCGTACACCACGCCCATGCCGCCGCTACCGAGTTTCGCGCCCACTCGATAATGGGCAACGATCTCGCCCTGCATCGGCTCATGCTGCACGAGTTTCCGCCCGGCGTGGGCCGCTAGCTCGACGGCCGGCTGCTCGAGAAAGCTATCGGCTTCGTTGTGATGCCGGAGAAGACGCTGTACCTGTATTCGCAGCTCCGTATCGCCGGAACACGTTTGGTCGAGGAACGCGGCCCGGCGCTCCCCTTCCACCTGCAAGGCCGAGTGAAAAATCTCATCGATTCGTTGCCAGCGCTCCTGCTGCATGCCGCCTTCTTAGGCCTCTAGCTCGGCCAGCAGCCAGGCCTTGGAAAATTTCCAATCCCGCATTACTGTATCCACCGATATCCGCAAAACTTCAGCTGTTTCCTTCACGCTCAAGCCGCCAAAAAATCGCAGCTCCACCACTTGGCTTTTGCGGCTGTCCATCTCTGCAAGCCGCTGCAGCGCCTCCTCGATCGCCATCAAATCGCGCCGTGACTCGCGCCCGCATATAGTCGATGCATCGACGGCAATGGATTCCTGGTTTCCTCCCCGTTTCTGGCACACGCCCGCTCGGTACAAATCGGTCAGAATGCGCCGCATCTGCCGTGCGCAAAGCGCGAAAAAGTGGGCCCTGTTTTGCCAGTTCACACGCTTCAGATCCACCATCTTCAGATACAGCTCGTTAATCAGCGCGGTCGTCTGCAGTGGGTCCGCCCCGCGTTCACGCGCCATGCATCGCCGTGCCGCACGATGCAACTCGTGATACACCAGCGGGGTGAGCCGCTCCAGCGCCTCCTGATCGCCCTGGTTCCATGCTTGCAGCAGCGCCGTGATCTGGTGAGTAGATTCCGAAATCATACCTGCTCTGACTGCAGCGGCCAATCGTAAAAAATTTTCGCACGTTTGCCAGTTCCCGAGTGCGTTCCTCGCTAATCCAATTGAAGCCAAAGGAGGCTCTATGACAATACAGCACTTTCTCCGAACCTTCTGTCAATCCGCTCTGGTCCTGGCGCTGTTGATTCCGATACCACTCGCCGCACAACAAGCAGAGCGGGAACGTGTAAAGGATCGCTTTCCGCGTTACGTGGTTGAAGATCTCGGCACGCTCGGCGGCCCATACAGTTTCTCTTACAACTTAAATGATGCGGGCGTGGTCACCGGAGGCGCTGCCACTGCTACGCAGAACGGTGATCCCACCCAGGCTGTAAATAATGCCCCACAGACAGCATTTTTCTGGGAGCGCGGGCGGCTTCGCGATCTCGGCACGCTGGGCGGACCGGACAGCGCCGGCGCCGGAACCAACCTGTTCAACCTCTCGGTCGTGGACTCGGAAATGGCAAACGTCAGTCGCCAAGGCGAGGATGTCTGCGCGTTTGGTACTAACCTGCAGTGCTTGGCCGCCACTTGGAAACACGGCCAACTCAGCGCGCTCCCCCTTCTTACTGGCGGTAACAATTCCTACGCACTCGACATGAACGACCGGGGACAAATCGTAGGTTTCTCCGATACGGAAGTCTACGATCTTAACTGCGCAGGTGCCAGGACGGCGGGCTTCCAATTCCAGTCAGTCATTTGGGAATCCAATGGCCGTGTTCGCCGGCTCGCACCTCTGGACGGCGATACGGTTGCCTTTGCGTTCGGGATCAATAATCGAGGCGAGACGGTAGGCGGCTCGGGCGTGTGCGCCAATACTACCCCTCCCCCTTATGCCAGCGCTCCCCACGCCGTTCTTTGGGAGCGCGATGGCACGCCCATCAACCTCGGGTCTTTTGGTGGCCTCAGATCGATTGCCTCCGCCATCAATAGCCATGGCGATGTCTCGGGAAATTCCGCGACTGCCGACGGTCCTCGTCCTTTCCTATGGACACCGGAATCGCGCACGCTTCTGAAGTTGGAACCTCCAGACGGGTTTTCCATTGCCATAAGTCCCTGCTGCAAGACCATTAACGACCGTCGCGAAATAGTCGGCTTTATGTTAGATGCCGATTTTAACTCGCATGCCTTCCTGTGGAAGGACGGCACGATGGTCGATCTCAACGACCTGATCCCGAAAGATTCGCCATGGATGCTGCAATCCTCGGCGAGCATCAACGCATCCGGGCAGATCGCCGGCCAAGGCCTGATCAACGGCGAAATGCATGCCTTCCTTGCCACGCCCTGCCACCGCCACGAGGGCAGCGGCGAATGCTGCGAGAATGACGACCACTAATCCACATCTGCAATTAAAGTGGGCCGGACACTGCTACGTTCCGGCCCTGTAATTCCCTGAGTAACAGGAATCTTCTTTGCTCCAATACGTCTGTAGCGGAAGATTTCGGCGCGACTTCAATATAAGTTTCCGAACAGTCGCTCACTGACTGATACTCTTCGACATCTGGGAGTGGCGCCTTGCATTTCTATTCGCGAATTATCCTGACGATAGCGGGAGTACTCGTTGCGGTGGGCGGCCTGTATGATTTGTGCGCCCCTCGCCTGCCGGAGAACCTTGCGAGGACAGTTTCGGGTAACCAGGCGGCGAGCGTTGTCGTTCGTGAACTCTTGCGTGCGCTCGGCGGGTGCTTAGTTGCTGTTGGAGCAGCTGCGGCGATCGCCTCGTAGGTAACAAGTGCAAGGCGCTCGACTTCCCGAGCAGATCCTTCAATATTCGAATCGATGAGATGAGTTGCCGGTGCTCGCGCCGGAATACTGCTGCCGGTGCATGCCGGCGGGCATAGGATGGTGATGATCGAAGGCAGTTCAGGCTCAGAAAGGAGTACGGATTGTGAGCAAAATCGAACTAAAGGTGAACGGGCGTTCCCACACGCTGGATGTCGAACCGTCCACGCCGCTGCTGTATATCCTCCGCAACGATCTCGACTTGCGAGGCCCGCGCTTTGGATGCGGACTAGGACAATGCGGGGCATGCAAAGTAATCATCAACGGCGCGGCGGTGTTTTCCTGCGTCACGTCTGTGTCTTCGGTCAAAGGTGAAATCACCACGCTCGAAGGACTTTCGCAGAACGGCAGGTTGCATCCCGTGCAGCGGGCCTGGATTGAGGAACAAGCGCCGCAGTGCGGATTCTGCCAAAACGGGCAGATCATGACCGCCAAAGCCCTGCTGGACAAGAATCCTCATCCGACGGATGCGCAGATCCGTGAAGCGATGAACGGAACGTTGTGCCGCTGCATGAGCTACTTCCGGGTGCAGAGCGCGATCAAACGGGCAATCAAAACTATGGCCGAGGCCTCGCTCGCTGCCGGGAAGAAGGTGGTGGCATGAGCCCGTCCGGCACGATTCCAAAGCAGATCGAAGAAGCGCTCGTAACGCATCGCCGCGGGTTTTTGAAAAACGCGGGACTGTTGGCCGTTAGCATCGGGATGTTCGGCCGAGCGATTACGGAATCGGATGCGCAGAGCAGCAATGCGGCTGGAGGCGCTGGTCCCTATCACGATCCCGATTTCCACCAAATCGATTCGTGGATTGTGATTCACGAGAACAACACGGCCACGTTTTACGTTGGCACAACGGACCCGGGCCAGGGTACGGGGACATGCTTCCGCCAGTTGATGTCGGATGAACTCGATATCGCCTTCGACAAGACCACCTGCATTATGGGAAGCACCGACATTACGGTCGACCAGGTCGGGTCGGGCGGTTCGTATGCCCTGGAAAGAAATTCATGGCCGATGCGCCGCGTCGCCGCGGAAGCGCGCCGTGTGTTGCTCGACATGGGATCGGAGCATCTTGGAGTACCGGTCGATCAACTCGCTGTGCACGATGCAATCATCTCGGTCAAAGCCGCTCCTTCCAAGCGCGTCACCTATGGTGAACTGATCGCCGGAAAGAAGTTCAATGTCGTTCTGACCGGGAACAATATTAACCGGATTACCGGTGAGGCCAAAACCAAATCGAATCCCGAGCTCAAATATACCGGCCAGTCGTTCCAGCGCGACGACATCCCGCCGAAAGTAGATGGCTCTCTGAAATGGGCGGTGGACGTCAAGCTGCCGGGCATGGTTCACGCGCGAAATGTAAAGCCTCCGTTCGCGTGCGCGAAGCTGACGGCGATTGACGAATCATCGGTAAAAAACCTGCCGGGCTTCATCAAGGTGCTGAGTAAAGGTAACTATGTGGCTGTGGTGTGCGAACGCGAAGAGCAGGCGATTCGCGCAGCCCGGCAGCTCAAGACCACGTGGCAGAAGCCGTCGACCGCTCCCTTCCCCGCATCGGATGATCTATTCAAGTACATGCGCACCGCGACACCTATCTCGGACGTGAGACCTGGCGGGGGAGAGTCCGAACCCGGTCCGGGCTCCCGGCCCGGTGTGGAGGGAGATGCCGGAATTCGAGGATCGAGACCCGCTGCTGCGCAAGAATCAGGAACACACGTTCCGCCATCCAGACCACCGGCGGCGGGAAATCCGGAAATGCGAGCTCCCGTATCCGGGCCGATGGTGGTGGGAAATCCCGACGCGGCTTTTTCGGGGGCGGTGAAGATTATCGAAGCGGAATATGAGATACCGTTCCAGGGACACACGGCATTTGCGGGCGCCCATGCTTTAGCCGATCCTTCGAACGGCCAGATGACCGTCTATACGAACGACATGAAATCCTACAGCATGCGCCGAGGTATCGCCGATTTTCTGGGGATGCCGCACGACCGCGTGCGTGTGGTCTGGATGATGGGTCCACAAGGCTTCGGCCGTTCGGCGGCGGAGGATGCCGCGTTTGAGGCGGCCTGGATCGCGCGCGAGATCGGCAGGCCAGTGCGTATGCAGTGGATGCGAGACGAGGAGACCGCATGGGATACCAAAGGTCCGGCGTTCCTTGTGAAGATGCGCGGCGCTCTAGATGGCGAAGGAAGCCTGGTTGCGTATGACTTCCACGCGCGTTCCTGCGATCACAACCACGTTGGCTACAACGAGCCGGATAGCGTCTTGATTGCGCAATTGATGGGATCGAGGCGGGCAAACCCTGCTGCCGGAAGCGCGGCCATGCCTTCCGATATGTACGCCATTCCGAATCGCAGGATGGTGGGCGAGGTGGTGGGTCTTCCGATGTTGTGGGAAACGCCGCTTCGAACGGGAAACCTACGCGATCCAAATGGTCCGCAACCTACGTTTGCTGCAGAATCTTTTATCGACGAAGCAGCGGCAGCCGCGAAGACCGATCCGCTGGAATTCCGCATGAAGATGCTCAAAGCCGGGGCGCACGATGACCGTGGATTCCGCCGCGCCCGTTCCATTGCAGTGCTCAAAGCTGCAGCGGAAACGTATAACTGGGATGCGCGGCCTTCCCCCAAAGCGATGGGTAACGGGAATGTCCTCACCGGACGCGGCATCGCCTACACGTTCCGCGGCGAGACCGTGGTTGCGCAAATTGCAGAAGTGCAAGTGAACCGACAGACGGGCCATGTGTGGGCGAAGCGCCTGGTGTGCGCACATGACTGCGGTATGGTGGTGAACCCTGAGAGCCTGCGGCACACGGTCGAGTGCTGCACGCTTCACGGGCTGAGTCGCGCGCTTTGTGAAGAAGTCCAATTCGATACCGAGAAGGTGACGAGCCGGGATTGGTTCTCGCATCCAACTCTGCGGCATGCCGATATTCCCGAGCGCATCGATATCGTCCTGGTGAACGGCGATCCGAATCCGAACCGTCCCGACCTGCCGCCGTACGGAGCCGGAGAAGCATCTCTGAAACCGATGCTTGCCGCGATCGGGAACGCGATTTATGACGCGACCGGCGTTCGCATCCGAAGGGTTCCCTTCCGTAGCGACCGCGTGCTGGCGGCACTCAAGGCTGCGAGTGCGTGATTCAGAGTGACGTCTCCAAGATCACGGTGAAAGGCTCGCGGTATCCGGCACAGATGCCGCAGTTCGTTGGCGCGGTAAGCCGCAGAGCCGGTATTCAACGGTTTGGCAATGCGCAAGATGAAGGATTAGAACGATGCATGGGGTGCGCTCGAAACTGGTATTACTGGCGATAAAGCCGGTCAACATGTTATTTGAGGAAGCCGCGGCGGTTTTGTTTGGCGGGATATCGGCGCTGCACTTCCTCAGGAAAGCAAATATCCAAGCCGGCCAGGAAGTCCTCATCTAACCAGGGCTCGTGCCGCTAAAATCCAGGGGACCATCCTGTCTGGCGACTTCTAGTAAACTGCGAGTCATTGACCGCTTACAAAATCCTTTTGTCTTACTGCTGTCGCGCGCTGTTTATCGCCGCTATGCAGGCGCCGATCGCGGCGCAGCATACCGGATTTGCGCCGGCCTGCAAGAAACCGAACTATCCATCTCCGGCTCCGGAAAAACCGGAACTGATTGATTCGCAATGCGGGCTTGCCGGTTCCGGAGGAGACGAAGCTAATCAGAACATTGCCAAGAACAACTTTTGTGCTTCGGGCAAACCGCGGAGAGTTACGATTCCCGATCTGGCGAACCTGCAAGCTCGCGTCGCGGAGAATCCGGCGATCAATTTCGGCGATGCGGGAACGCCCGGAATGCCGAAAGGTCCGGCCGTGGATCGTGCACTTTTACGAAAACTGGGAGAAGGCAAGCTGGCCAGTCTGCGGGGTTATGTTTTGTTTGCGCGGCAGGAAGGCTCCGAAAGCGTGAATTGCGGAAATGACGCGCCGGACGAGGCCGGGTTTCACGACATCCATATCGAGCTGGTGGATGCGCCCACTACGACGGATGAGTGTGCGGGCGTGGTGGCCGAAATGATCCCGCATCACCGGCCGGACGCTTGGACGGCGAGTAATGTGCAAGCGGTGGCGCGCGCAAAACTGGAAGTTCGCATCACGGGCCAGCTCTTTTTCGATTCGAGCCACTTCTCGTGCCAGGAGGGGCAGGGCGTGCGTGAGAACCCCAAGCGCGCTTCCCTTTGGGAGATTCATCCGATCTACAAATTTGAAATTTGCAAAGGCGATTGCACTTCCAAAGGCGAATGGATTTCGCTGGATGAATGGGTAACGAGCGAAAGGTAATCCGCTGCTACATCACAGCGGTGAGTTCGCGCCAGGTCTTACCCTGCGATTCGGCCACCGCCGCATACGTGATCTGACCGTGGTAAGTATTTACGCCTTCCTTGATGGCGTTGCTCTCTTCGCAGGCGCGCTCTAGACCCTTGTCGGCGAGAGTAAGAAGATAAGGAACCGTGGCGTTGGTGAGCCCAAACGTGGAAGTGTGCGGAACGGCAGCCGGCATATTGGATACGCAGTAATGCAGCACGTTGTCCACGTAATAGACGGGATCAGTATGAGTCGTAGCGTGAGCGGTTTCGACGCAGCCACCCTGATCGATGGCAACATCCACGATGACGGATCCAGGCTTCATGCGGGAAACCATATCGCGCCGTACCAGCTTGGGAGCAGAGGCACCCGGAATCAGGACTGCGCCGATTACAAGGTCCGCCTGCCGGGTTCTGTCGCGAATGGTGTATGTGTTCGAGGCCAATGTCCCGATGGAATTGGAGTAGATATCGTCAAGCTCGCGGAGGCGGTTCAAATTGCGATCGATGATGGTGACGTTGGCCCCCAAGCCGCAGGCTATTTTCGCCGCATTGTGTCCGACGATGCCGCCACCGATCACGAGCACGTTTGCGGGAGCGACGCCTGGGATGCCGCCGAGCAGAATGCCGCGTCCTCCGTTGGGACGTTCCAGATACTGAGCGCCGACCTGAACGGCCATGCGGCCTGCGACCTCGCTCATGGGCGTTAGCAGCGGAAGCGAGTTGTCCGGCTCGCGAATGGTCTCGTAGGCGACGGAATTGACGCGCGAGTTGAGGAGAGCTTCGGTCAGTTCCGGCAGCGGCGCCAGGTGGAGATATGTAAACAGAATCAGGCCTGGACGGAAGAACTGATATTCGGCCCGTTGCGGTTCCTTTACTTTGACGATGAGGTCGGATTTGCTCCAGGCATCGGCTGCATTGGCGACGATAATGGCGCCCGCTTCCGAATATTCATGATTGGGAATAGAGCTGCCCACTCCGGCGTCGCTCTCGACCAGCACCTCGTGACCGTGTTCGCGCAACGCGGTAACCATGCTGGGCACACAGCCCACGCGAGTCTCGTGATCCTTTACTTCTTTCGGTACGCCTATGACCACTGGAATTTGCCTTTCTGAGCTATTGGGGAGGTGCCGTTGGAGCTTGCGAGGGTGGCGGGCTGGAAGAAGATAGAGGCTCAGCCGCAGGAGGCGCGGCTACAGGGGCATTGGACGAAGGCGCGACGGCTAAGGGCGGTGTAGTGCCGGTATCGTGCTTTGGACCGAGGCCGAGGCCAATCAACGTGAGGGCGTTAATTTTGCCGTCATCCGGCAGCTTTTGGTCCGCCTGGAACCGCTTCAGCGCGTCCGTGGAATCGTCCCCCCACGTTCCATTCACTTCCCCTCTGAAGTAGCCCCGGTCTGCCAGAGCCTTCTGGATTTCCTGGTACCGCTCCGGGTCAGGATGTGTCTGATAACTGGGCTTGGGAGCGGCGCGCGATCGTGAACGTTTCGTGGAGCGCTTGTGCGCGGCTCCCGCGGACGCGGAGTGCGAAGACGATTTGGCAGAGGACTTGGAAGCTGTCTGTGCGGACTGTGTAGCGGAAGGCGACGCGGCAAGCAGCAGGACGGACAGGGCGGGCACCCATTTCATGCGAAAACAAAATCTTACCACTTTGTCGTGGGTGTTGGTTGCCCGATTGCGCACTCGAGAATTTTGGCGCACCTCGCATTTCTGTGTCATACTCTTAGATTCATGACGGCTTACGCGGTCAGCTCGTATTGGTTTCGATTTTGGCTTTTGCCGAAACCGTGCCGGTGGGCGTCCGCGAGCTGAATGATATTGGACAGGTTCCAAGAAGGAGGCCCACTCGGAAGCGAGTGGGCCTTTTCAATTTTCAGAACACTCGTGAGGGGCAGATGATCATTTCGATGAAACTTCACGCGACGAGGGCGGAGATAGACGCCGTTTGCGATCGCATCCGGGAATTTGGATATAAAGTGCACTCCATCGAGGGCGAAGAGCGGGTTGTGATCGGCGTGGTGGGCACAGGCGATGTGACGGATTGCCTGGAATCGCTCGAAGCCATGCCGCAGGTGGAAAAAGCGGTTCGAATTTCGGCTCCCTACAAGTTCGTAAGCCGCGAGTTCCGGCCGGCGAAGTCGCTGGTGCGGGCCAACGGTATCGAGATCGGCGGCGATGAGTTCATTGTGATGGCCGGCCCCTGCTCGGTAGAGAGTGAAAAGCAGATTCTGGAGACGGCTCATTTTGTGGCAGCGCATGGAGCGAAGTTCTTGCGCGGCGGCGCATTCAAGCCCCGCACCTCTCCCTACGATTTTCAGGGGATGGAAGGGGAAGGGCTGAAGCTGCTTGGGAAGGCAAAGCAGGAAACCGGGCTCGGCATTATCACGGAAGTAATGAGCGATGGAGACGTGGATCTCGTCGCCGAACACGCGGACATCCTGCAGATTGGCGCGCGGAACATGCAGAACTTCGCTCTGCTCAAGGCCCTCGGCAGAGCGGACCGGCCGGTGATGTTGAAGCGCGGGCTGAGCTCGACCATCAAGGAGCTGCTGATGTCGGCGGAATACATCGTGGCGCATGGAAATCCGAACGTGATTCTGTGCGAGCGAGGCATACGGACGTTCGAAACGGCGACGCGGAACACGTGCGATATTACGGCCATCGCGGTGCTGAATGAGCTGTCGCATTTGCCTGTGATTCTGGATCCCAGCCACGCCACGGGTAAGCGGAGTCTGGTTCCGGCGTTATGCAGGGCCGGCGTGGCGATTGGCGCGGACGGCTTGATCGTCGAAGTCCATCCCCAACCGGAGAAGGCCGTCAGCGACGGCGCGCAATCGTTGAAGCTGGATCAATTCGCGGCCATGATGGAGGAGTTGCGGCCGTATATCGGTCTGTGGAAAAACGCGCGCGTTGCGGAATTGGCGACGGCGTAAGAGCACGGACCGCTTGCGCAATCGACTTACACCCGGCACTTCCATCGCGCTGCTGGCGCTATTGGCAGCGGCGGTCGCGCTGGGAATTCATTCCTATCGCCACCGCTTCGTGCGATCGGATGACGACATGCTGGCTCTGCTGCCCACGGGCGACAGGACGATCTTTTACGCCAATGTGGCAGCGTTGCGGCAAGCGGAGATGTTGAATCTGCTGTCGGGCGTCAAGACTGCGCCCGAAAGAGAATATGCAGACTTCGTCCGGCAAACGCAGTTCGACTACACCCGCGACTTGGCGACCGTTGCGGGCGCCTTCGACGATCGTGAGACGTTTATCGTGGCTCGGGGCCGCTTCGATTGGACGCGCTTACAGCGGTATGCGGCAGAACACGGCGGGAGTTGCGCGGCGGATGTTTGCAGAGTGGCGACGAAGACAGCGCGACGCTGGGCATCGTTTCTGCCCATTCAGCCAGACGTCTTGGGCATGGCTTTAAGCGAACAGAGCTCGATGGCGCTGACACTCCGGCCTCCAGGGCGCAGCGCCTTCGGGACACCGCCGCCTCAACCCGTGTGGGTGAAAGTTTCGCAAAGCCTGCTGAAAAATCCAGCCAGCCTGCCGCCACCGCTGCGGATTTTTGCCATTGCCGTGCAGTTCGCGAATCCGGTGATTCTATCGCTTAGTCCCGCCGAGGACAGCAGAGTTGCGTTTGACGTCCGGCTGGACGCTTCGTGCGCGAACAGTGCCGCCGCGGATACGGTTCGGAACCAGTTGCAAATTGAAACGAAGATGTTGAAGCTGGCGCTCGCGCGCGAGCATCAGGAGCCCAGTCCGGCGGATCTGGCGGGCCTGCTGACATCGGGCACATTTCAAGTGGTGGATAGGCGCGTGGTAGGGATCTGGCCGTTTTCGAAAGAACTGCTCAAGGCATTGCAGTAAGACGGCTGGGGCACCGAACCGTGAATTGGCAGGGTTTCATCTAACCTAGTAATAAGACCCGATGTCGACGAGTGTTCTGGACCCGCCGAGGGTGGACGAGCTGTACCGCAGCTTAGAAGAAAAAGTGCGGGCGCTCCGGCCTAGAGACGATCTTTCGGCGCTGGATCGCGCTTACCGCTACGCGGCGGACCATCACAAAGATCAGAAGCGCAAGTCGGGCGAGCCTTACATAATGCATCCGCTCGCGGTCGCGCACGTCCTGGCGGACATGCAGATGGACCTGGTGTGTATTGAAACGGGCCTGCTGCACGATGCGGTGGAAGACACGAACGCGAAGCTGGACGAAATCCGGGAAAAATTCGGCGAGGATGTCGCGCGCTGCGTGGACGGTGTTACAAAGCTGAGCAAAATCAGTTTCGCGAACCGGGAGGACCGGCAGGCGGAGAGCCTGCGGAAAATGCTGCTGGCGATGACGGGCGATATTCGCGTGATCATCGTGAAGCTGGCCGACCGGCTGCATAATATGCGTACGATCGGCTCACTGGCGCGGGAAAAGCAGGAGGCGATCGCGCAGGAGACCCTCGATATTTACGCTCCCATCGCACACCGGCTGGGAATGGGCAAGGTTCGCGGCGAGTTAGAGGACCTGTCGTTTACTACGCTGCAGCCGGAAGCTTCGGCCGAGCTGATGCGCGAAATTGAATCGAAGCGGCAGGACCACGAGCAGTGGCTCCGCCAGGTGCAGGTGCAGATAGAGCAGAAGCTGGCGCGAGAGGACATTCCGGCGCGTGTGGACGGGCGGGTGAAGCGCGCCTATTCGGTGTATCAGAAATTAAAGCGGCAGCGCATCACTCTTGACCAGGTCTACGACATCATGGCCGTCCGGATCATTACCGACTCGGTGAAGAATTGCTATGCGGCGCTCGGCGTAATTCATAACGAGTGGCATCCGATACCGGGGCGTATCAAGGATTTCATCGCCATGCCCCGGCCGAATCTCTATCAATCCCTGCACACCTCGGTAATTGGACCTGGCGGCATGACGTTCGAGGTGCAGATCCGAACGGAGGAGATGCACAAGCTGGCCGAAGAAGGCATTGCGGCGCACTGGAAATACAAGGAGGGAAGCAAAGGTCCGGGGGCCGACGATCAGCGGATCGCGTGGCTGCGGCAGCTTGTCGAATGGCAGCGCGAGATGAGCGATTCGGCCGATTTTCTTTCGACGCTGAAGGTAGATCTCTATTCGGAGGAGGTCTACACGTTTACTCCGCGCGGACGGGTCATTGTTCTTCCGAGAGACGCCACACCCATCGATTTTGCGTACGCGATTCACAGCGATATCGGACAGACATGCGTGGGCGCAAGGGTCAACGGCTCTATCCGGCCGCTCAAGACGACTCTGCGCAACGGCGACGTAGTAGAGATTTTGACTCAGCCGGGGCATCAGCCAAGCCGCGACTGGCTGAACGTTGTAAAGACGTCACGCGCGCGCAACAAGATCAAGCACGTGATCAATGCGGCGGAGCGCGCGAAGGCCGTGGAGATCGGACAGAAATCGCTCGAGAAGGAGGCGCGTAGATTCGGTGTGAGTCTTGGCCGGATTTCACAGGACGATCTTCAGTCGGTGGCGTCGGAATATGGCGTCAGCAAAACGGAAGACTTGTATGCGGCGCTTGGGTTCGGCAAGTTTTCGGCACGGCAGGTGTTGCAGAAAGTTGCGCCCGAAAATATTCCCGCCGCACCAGAGCCCGCGACGCCGCGAATAGCGCCCCTGCAGCCCGGCGCGCCTATCGGCGACGGCGACCTGACGGTTCACGTGAAAGGCGCTGACGACGTGCTGGTGTACCGCGCGAAATGTTGTAACCCGATCCGAGGCGAGCAGATCGTGGGATACATAACCAGGGGTAAAGGGGTAGCGGTGCATTCAGTCCAGTGTTCGAACGTTCAGAACCTGATGTACGAACCGGAGCGCCGGATCGATGTGGAGTGGGCGCGAAGCACAAACGAACCGCTGCCGGTGAAGATTGTCATCTACACGGACGACCGGCCCGGAATCCTGCACCAACTGACCTCCATCCTGAGCGCCGAATCCACCAACATCCGAACACTAGAGGCGCGCGGCGACCCCACGCGCAGCGGCGATAGCGCTATCGTGGACATCACGATGGAAGTGCGCGACAAGAAGCAATTGGAACGCGTGATCACGGGATTCCGGCGCGTACCGGGAGTGAGAGACATTGAACGCGTACAGAGGCCCGAATAATCTGCAAGAAGATACGCGAGACCGCATCGCCGACCCGGAACACATCGCGATTTCGAAGTCGACGGGCATCAAAATAGACTGGCGGGACGGCCATCATAGCGACTATTCGCTGGCGTATCTGCGGGACGAATGCCCCTGCGCGACATGCACCGGCGCACACGGAACCGCTCCGCAAAAATCGAACTACGCGAGCCCCAACCCGTTTCCGATGTTTAAGCCAGCCCTGAAGATGAACTCCGTGGAAGCAGTGGGGAACTATGCGGTTCGCATTTTCTGGAATGACGGGCACAGCACGGGAATTTACTCCTTCGATCATTTGAGGAACATTTGCCCGTGCGAAGAGTGTAGAGGGAAGCGGTGACGCTCCCTGACGGTCGCGGTTCTGCCCTTACAGCAGACGGAAGTTGACTTCGACCTGTGCCTGCGTGGCCACGGCGCGTCCGCCCTTCATTCCGGGGCGAAAGCGCCATTTCGAGACCGCCTCGATGGCCTTTTCATCGAGTCCCAGACCCAAGGGGCGAATGATGTGAATGTCACGCGGCAAGCCGTTTGCATCGACGACGATCGACAGCAAAACGGTGCCGGAGTATTTCGCTTTGCGCGCTTCCTCCGAGTACTCGGGTTCCACTTTGTTGACCAGAAGCGGGGCCGAGACATCGCCGCCGATGCGGTAAACGCCGCCGCCAGTGCCGCCGCCTGAGCCGGGTCCATAGCCGTTTCCGTTACCAGGGCCGACTCCGCCACCCGATCCCGGACCGAGGCCATTCGAGCCCGGTCCGCCGGAAAGCGCGTCCATCTTGCTTAAGGGATCGCCATAGTCAGGTGCGGTAATCTGCGGAGCCTGCGCGGTAATGGTAGGAGTGACCGGGAGCACCGGTTTCGGAATCGCAGGTGTAGGCGGAGTGAACTGTTTCGGCGCAAATTTCGGAGCTTCGCCGCGATTGGCGGGCAGCGGTTGCTTCTGGCCGCCGCCACCACCGCCGCCAGCTTCGGTCTTAGCGGGAGGCAGTTTAGGTTTGTAGGGCGGGACGAAATAGATGTCGGTGACGTCCTTAATCTTCTTCTGCACAGCGGGCGATTGGAAGACGATGAGCATGAAGGCAACGACGCCGACATGAACGAGGATCGAAATCGCGCCGGATTTTCTCTCGCCGCCTCCATAGGCGCCCCAGATGGTGCCGACCTCCACGGGCTTGGAAGTGACTTCCAGCGGCGGAAGCTTGGGAGGATGAATGAGCTCCCGAATATTCGTGAAGAGCGACTTGAACCAGGGTTGTTCGATCTTGCTCATGTCGCCAAGCTGGGCGCTTTCGACGGGGCGGGAGGTGAGCTCGAGCGGCGGAAGCTTGGGAGGGTTCAGCGTGTCTCGAATTCCACGAACAATGGATTTGTACCAGGGTTCTTCGATGTCGGTGCTCACCAGGAGGCGATCCAGATGTACATCAGGCTGAGCCACTTGGGACTGCTCCATAGTTTCTTTTTCCACTTCACTCATTACGGCAGACTGCGCCATATACGTTCTCGGGTCTTAATCTGGGCACTCGTGAGACGCGGGGCGAAAAAAAGCCGTTCCAACAATGACACACGCGATCCGAGCACTATCAGTTACCCACAGTCTAGCACTCTATTTGGCGGCGCGGATTCAACAGAAATGATTGCGCTTCCGGCCAGATACCGTCTAGCACATCGGTCAATTCATGACCGGATGGGAGCTCAACCAGGCGGGCGTTCGGATGTCCCCGCGTGAACGCGGAGGAATATTGGAGGGGCACGACGGGGTCGCGGTCGCCATGAAAGATGAGCGCAGGCTGGCGGAAATCCGGGAAGGCGGGATAGCGGCTCGCGTCTTCCATGAGCTGATAACCTATGGGCACTTCTCGTCCTTCCGCATAATGAAAGACGCGGATCGCGCCATTTTCTCTCCACTGGCGCATCCGATCGGGTCCGAGTTCATTGCACCAAAGCCGGTAAAAACCAAAGGCGGGCGCAAGCAGGAGGAGCCGGTCGATGGCGGGATGCGCGGCTGCGTAGAGGGCGGCGAGATAGCCCCCGAGACTGGAACCGATCAGGATAGCGGGCTCCTGTCCAATAATGTTCTCGATGAGGTGAAGCTGGCCACCGATCGTGAGCTGCTCGAAGCGGCCGCCGGCCAGGTCTGGAATTTCGAGGCAGACGCCGAACGCGGCGAGCTGGGCGGCGAAGAAGCGCGCCTTGTGCGAAGCCGGGCTGGAGGCGAAGCCGTGCAGATACAAGATACGCAAACCCGCAGGCAACATCTACATTTTAAGCGGACTGCCGACCACCGCGATCCCGCCGAGGCATTCCTGAATTGACCATGAGGTAGCTTAGAATCTTGGACCGGGGAGTTTCGCCGGAATGCCAGATGCGTTTGCGAGCACAGGAGAACAAAAGATGCCGGTAGCAGAGAGAGTAAAGCAAATCATCGTCGAGCAATTAGGGGTGGACGAAAACCAGGTTGACCCGAGCGCGTCGTTTGTAGACGACCTGGGCGCGGATTCCCTTGACATTGTCGAGCTGGTGATGGCTTTCGAAGAGGCATTCGACCTTGATATTCCGGACGAAGATGCGGAAAAGATCAAGACCGTGAAGGACGCTATCGACTACATCGAGGCCAAGAAGAAGTAGTTGACGCCGCAAGCCGTGTACTCCGGTCTGCGGACGAACCGAACGGGGAGAAAAGGGTGCCGCGAAGAGTAGTCGTAACCGGGGTCGGGTTGTTGAGCTCCGTCGGCACCGGGACCGAGAAATGCTGGTCAGCGATCCGCGAAGGAAAAAACGGGATTGAGCTGATCACTCAATTTGACGCAACATCGTTTGCGTGCCGGATAGCAGGCGAAGTTAAGAGTTTCGATCCGCTGCTTTACGTCGACAAAAAAGACGTAAAGAAAATGGGCCGCTTTATACAGTTCGCGATGGCAGCGACTGAATTTGCCGTAAGTTCGGCGCAAATCAGCGTTACCGCCGACGAAGCCGAGAGCGTGGGAGTGTATATCGGCAGCGGCATCGGCGGATTCGAAGTTATCGAACGCGAGCACAAGGTTCTGCTGGAGCGCGGGCCCAACCGGATTTCACCGTTTTTCATTCCATCCTGCATCGTAAACCTGGCTAGCGGCTACGTGTCGATTCGATACGGCGCGAAAGGACCAAATTCGGCGACGGCCACGGCCTGTACGACCAGCGCGCATTCGATCGGCGATTCGTACCGGCTGATTCAGCACGGCTATGCGGACGTGATGATCTGCGGCGGGAGTGAAGCCTGCGTGACCCCGATGGGAATTGGAGGATTTGCCGCCATGCGCGCGCTTTCGACGCGCAATGACGAGCCGCACCGAGCGTCCCGGCCGTGGGACCTCGAGCGGGACGGATTCGTGGTGGGGGAAGGCTCTGGAATTTTGATACTCGAAGATCTGGAGCATGCGCGCAGACGTGGAGCGCCGGTGGTGGCCGAAATTGTCGGGTATGGCATGAGCGCCGATGCGCACCATATCACGTCGCCGCCCGACGACGGAGACGGCGGGTATCGCGTCATGCGAAATGCGCTGCGCGATGCCGGAATCGACGCCTCCCGCGTGCAGTATGTGAACGCCCACGGGACATCGACCGGCCAGGGCGACAAAGCCGAGACCATCGCGATCAAGCGAGCGTTCGGCGAGCACGCGAGACATCTGGCGGTCAGTTCGACCAAATCGATGACGGGGCATTTGCTGGGAGGAGCAGGAGGATTGGAGGCGGGTATTACTGTGCTGGCTATTCGAGACCAGATTGCGCCGCCAACGATCAACTACGAATTTCCGGATCCGGAGTGCGACCTCGATTACGTCCCGAACCACGCGCGGCCCATGGAGATCGAATACGCTCTTTCCAACAGCTTCGGATTCGGCGGGACAAACGGGTCGCTGGTGTTCCGGAAATTTCGGGAATAGCGGCGCATCGTGAGTTGCATCAATTCACGGCTGCCGAGAAGATCTGGAATTTGGCGGCGTCCGCGCGTTTGAGCTCCAGCCCAAGGCCCGGGCGCGAGGCATCGGGCTTGAGATTTCCGCCTACCGGCTGGATGGCGCCGTCAAGGAGCATCTTTTCGAGGCGGGCATGATCGTGGAAGTACTCCACGTTCATGGCTTTGACGAGAGCGCAGCAGAGCGTGGCGTGAACGGACGGCGAGGTGTGAGCCGAGAGCGGGTAGTGATAGACTTCGCAAACGTGGCCGATTTTGAGGAAATTCGTGACGCCCCCGCAGCGCGTAACATCGGCCTGCAACACATCGACGGCCTGTGCTTCCAGCAGTAAACGAGCGTCGTCGAGCACATAGCAGTACTCGCCGGCAGCGATATTCATGACGGGCGGCGCGTGCTCAACCAGCAGACGCAGACCGTCGCGGTCGTCTGAAGTGACGGGCTCCTCAAACCAGGTGACGCCGAGATCGCCGAACTGGCGGGCTTTATGCAAGGCCTGTTTGCGCGAGTAGGCGCCGTTTGCATCGACATAAAGTTCCGCGCGGCCGCCAAGCGCGTTTTGGACGGCTGTGACCCTACTCACGTCTTTCTCGGGTTCTCTGCCGATCTTCATTTTGGCCGCGCGAAGGCCTTGGGAAGCCCAACCGGAGAGCTGTTCGACCAACTGCTTCTCACTGTAAGAAGTGAAGCCGCCGCTGCCATAGGCTGGGATTTCGTCTCTCATTTTGCCGAGAAGGCTCACCAGCGGGCGCTGGAGCAGCCGAGCTTTAAGGTCCCAGAGACAGGTATCCAGCGCGGAGATGGCACTCGATACCAGGCCGGGACGGCCCCAGTTACGAACCTTGATATCGATGGCGGAGTGAATCGAGGGAATGTCGAACGGATCCTTGCCGAGTATGGTTTTGGCCGCCAGTTCCTCCGCGACTCGAGCAGCGGCCTCGCTGGCATAGGAAATTCCGAGGCCCGTGACACCTGCGGCCGTTAATTCGGCGAGGACAACGGTGGTGGAATCCCACTCCGCGGTTCCGTCAGACTCCGGTTGGTCTGTCGGAATACGAAGAGCCGTAATTTGAGCGGTTTTGATTTTCGCGTCGGAGGTGTCCACAACTTAAGACCCGGCAGAAGCGCAAACGTAACGCGATAAGTAAGAATGGCAGCGCCGCCGCGGCGCAACAGTTGCTGCGCGCAGGCGTCTACGCTATGGTGCCGTGGATAACCGAGGTTGCGTCGGCCGTAGATGAACACATCAAAGACGGCCGGTTTCAGCGCTCGCTGGCGCTGGTCACGGCGGCTTCGAGCCTCGCCAGCGGCCTGGAAGTTTCTTACGAACATTACAAAGGCAGCTACAGCAATCTGGTGATGTACAGCCCCGTTCTTTTGAGCGGGGTGGTTACAGCGGCTGGGATTAGCGGCTTCTTCAGCCGGCGGGCTGCGCAAGGATTTCTGCGCTGGAGCTCGGCGGTGACGCTCGCCGACGGAATCACCGGATTTTACTTTCATATCCGAGGAATTCAGCGCAAGCCGGGCGGCTGGCGGCTGCCGCTCACCAACATCATCATGGGGCCGCCGATCTTCGCGCCCTTGTTATTCGGCACCGCCGCCTACCTGGGCTTCATGGCTTCCTATTTAAGAAGGGAAGAAGATGCGAAGCTGACGGCGTGGACGTCTCTGCGCAGGCGCCTTCCCGGAAAACTTGGAGGAGAACAGTACAACGGCTGGAGGCGCGAGCTCAACGAAGGTCGATTTCAGAAACACCTGGCGGGCGTGGCAGCCGTGTGGACCGTGTTTTCGGGCGTTGAAGCGTGGTATTCGCACTACAAGAGCAGGTTCAAGATTTGGGCGCAATGGACGCCGGTCATTCTTGCTCCCATCCAATTTGGAGCCTGCATCGCGGCTGTGTTCAGCGAACGGGCGGCGCGCCGGCTCTTACCGGCGAGTTCCGTTTTGGCGCTGATCGATGGGGCCGTCGGATTCGGCTACCATGCGCGAGGCATTGCCCGCCGGCCTGGAGGAACAAAGACGTGGCTCTACAACATTCTTTACGGTCCTCCGATTTTTGCGCCCCTTCTTTTTGCTGCTTGCGGGGCGCTCGGCATTCTGGCGAGTCTGTTGCGAAGAGAGAGCCGTGACTGAGAACTCGCCGGATTCCGACCGCCGGGTGATCGATCCGAGTAGCGGGAAGCGAAAGGAGCCGGTGGAACAGCCGGGCTACTATCCCGGTTACAGAACGCTTAGCCAGCGCAACTTCTGGGATGCTGCCACCCGGGAAGAGATAGAGAACCGAGTCTACAATGTTCCCGAAATCCGATTCTTCACTCCTGAGGAACTGCCGCTTATGGTCGCGGTCTGCGATCGAATATTGCCGCAGGATGACCGGCTGCCTGAATTTCGGATTCCCATCGTGCATTACATCGACGAACGGCTATTCGAAAACAAGATCGACGGTTACCGTTACGAGGACATGCCTCCGGATCGCGAGGCTCACCGGCTGGGCTTGAAAGCGATCGATGAAACGGCTTACGCCATGCGCGGGAAGCCCTTCCTGGATCTGGATTGTCTGAGCCAGGATTTGGTTTTGAAGTCGATTCATGACGGCGAGAAGGTGGCGGCTCACGATATTTGGTTGCGGATGTCCATTCATCGTTACTGGCACATGCTGGTGCAAGACTGCGTGACCGCGTATTATGCGCATCCCTGGGCATGGGATGAGATCGGCTATGGCGGGCCGGCGTACCCGCGAGCGTATACGAGGCTGGAAGATGGCCTTCCCGAGCCGTGGGAAAAGGACGAGCAGCGATATGAATGGGCGGCCCCGGCGAATTCCGTGTCGGATGTTTTTGAGGAATCCGGTGGCCGCACGGGAACGACTCATCACGGGCAGGGAGGAACGCGTTGAAGTCTCCGCTGCTGGGTGCGTTTCAGCGGCCTCACGAAGACAAGAAGATTCTCGGGCCGCTGCAGCGCATTTCAAAGGAGATGCGGCGCTTTCCGGAGAGCGAGCCGGTGGATTACTGCGTCGTAGGCGTCGGATCCGCGGGCGGCGTGCTGCTGCAGAGGTTATCGAAAGCGGGCCTGAAGGTTGTCGGGCTCGAGGCCGGCCCGTTTTGGGACACCGAGCGCGACTGGGTCAGCGATGAGAAAGGGTCGAGCAAGCTGTACTGGAACGACCTGAGAATCACCGGCGGCCAAGATCCACTCACGCTGGGAGAAAACAACAGCGGCAAGGGCGTGGGCGGCGGGTCGGTTCACTGGGCCGCTTTTGCGCCGCGCTTTCACCCCTCGGATTTTCGCGTTTACACGGAGGATGGTGTCGGCGCGGACTGGCCCATTTCATACGAGGACCTGCATCCGTATTACGAATTGCTGGAGCGAGAGATTCCGGTTGCGGGCCCGGCCTATTTTCCCTGGGGCCACCCGCACGGATACCCTTACGGCCCGCATCCGCTAGGCGGCGTCGGCGATGTGCTGGTGAAGGGCTGCACAAAGCTGGGGATTCGTGTCTGCGCAGGCGGCCCGGTGGCGATTCTGTCGGGTTCGCGCGGGAAGCGGCCCCACTGCATCTATCGCGGCTTCTGCATTCAAGGGTGCAAGGTGGGCGCGAAAGCGAGCACTCTGATCACACATGTTCCCGAGGCGCTTCGACATGGAGCCGAGATCCGCGACCGTTGCATGGCGTTCCGAATCTCCATGCGCGACAAGGAGCATGCGGATGGAGTGCTGTACTACGACGACAATGGACGCGAGCATTTTCAGCGGGCGAAGGCGGTGATCGTTTCGGGTTATGCGATCGAGACGCCGCGGCTGCTACTCAACTCTGCTTGCGCGGGTCACAGTAAGGGGTTGGCGAACGCGAGCGGCACGGTGGGCCAATACCTGATGGCGCAGGCGGGGAACATCATTCTGGGCCGGTTTGAAAAGCTCATTCGCATGTACAAGGCTCCTCCGGCTCACGCCATGTCGGAAGAGTTCTACGAGACGGATCCGGCTCGCGGATTCGCCAGGGGTTTTGCTATTCAGAGTGTTGCTCCGCTGCCCATTGCGTTCGCGAAACAGATGATGGTGGCGAAGGGCGCCTGGGGATGGGGCATGCGGCGCGTGCTGATGGACTACAATCACTGGGCGACGCTCGGAGTGCTGGGAGAAATTCTGCCCTGGAAAGATAATCGCGTGGAGCTTGCGGACGAGAAAGATCAGTTCGGCATTCCGGTTGCGAAGATCACGTTCAATCTTCACGACAACGACAAGAAAATGATCGAGTTCGGCAAGAAGACCGTGACGAACGTAATGTGGGCAGCAGGAGCCGAAGAAGTTGTTCAGGAATCGCGCTACGCGCATCTGGTGGGCGCGGCGCGCATGGGCAGCGATCCGGGCGAATCGGTGGTAGACAAATTCGGACGCACGCACGACGTGGTGAACCTGTTCGTTTGCGACGGCAGCGTACTGCCAACACAAGGCTCCGCGAATCCAGGCTTGACGATTCAGGCACTGGCGGCACGCACCGCCGATTACCTCATTTCGCAGGGCGACAGGATTTTCAGCTCCGATACGCGGGACATGACCCCGCCGCCGATCAGGCGGCAGCTCGCGGTGGAAGATTCCTTCACCAAGGGAGTGCCCCGCCTGTTCACCTGAACGAGACCCCACTCGCTTGAGAAGGTTGGGGCGCAGGAGCGCTCTTTTGCTTCCGGCATACTGAGAGTGATGTATTCCGGACGCCCACCGGCGGCCGAAGTGCCAAATGAAAATTATTGTTTCTGTGAAGCAAGTGGCTGCGCGCGATTCCGCGCTGCGAGTCGATAAGGAAGGCAAATGGCTGGATGAAACGGATCTCAGCTACGAAATGAATGAGCCAGATGCTTATGCGCTCGAAGAAGCGCTGCAGTTGAAGGAGAAGCTGGGCGGCGAAGTAGCGGTTCTATGCGCCGGGCCGGCGCGAGCGACGCAAACGATCCGCGAGGCTCTGGCGAAAGGCGCCGATCGAGCGATCCATGTCGAAATCGATCCAAGCGGCGCGCTGGATGCATTGACCACCGCTCGCCTGCTCGCGAAAGCGATTGAACCGGAAGCCCCGGATTTCGTTCTGACGGGCCTGCAATCGGATGACTTGGGCTATGGACAAACGGGCGTCGTGCTGGCTGAACTGCTCGGGTATGCTCACGCGACGATTGTGATGGAAGTGGAGCCGCAGGGCAACATGGTGCGTGTGAAACGGGAGCTCGAGGATGGCTGGTTCCAGAATGTGGTGCTGCCGCTGCCCGCGGTTCTGACGATTCAGTCGGGCATCAAGAAACTGCGCTACGCGACCTTGATGGGGATCAAGAAGGCGAAAGGGAAAGAAGTAAAAACGCTCTCGGCCGGACAGCTCGGGGTGGATTTGAGCTCCGCGACCAGCATGGAACGCGTGCATCCGCCGCAGCGGAGCAAACAAACCCAGATATTCTCCGGCGAGCCGCGGAAAGCAGCACAACAACTGGTGGAGAAGCTGAAGTTCGAGGCCCGCGTACTATGAGCGTCCTGGTGGTTTTGGAACAGCGTGGCGGGAAGTGGAATCGTCAATCCTTCGAAGCGCTCGCAGCAGGCCAGGAGATAGCGAAGGCGACCGGAGTGAAGCCGGAGGCGGTAGTGATGGGAGCCGGCGATAGACGCTCTGGCGGAGGAGGCATCGCGCTATGGCGTCTCGAAAGTAGTGGCAGTGGATCATCCGTTGCTGGAGCAGTACACGGCCGAGGCATACACGGCGGCTCTCGAACAGGTGCTGAAATCGAGGCAGCCGGAAGTAGTGGTTTTCCCGCATACATATGAGGTGCGGGATTACGCTCCGAAACTCGCCACGCGCTTCGGCAGGCCATTGATCAGCGATGTGGTGGATGTAAAGACGGAAGGGGGCGCGATTCAGTTTGTCCGGCAGCTTTTTCAGGGGAAGTTGAACGCCGAGGTGCGGGCCGCCGGCCAGCCCCAATTCGTCTCGGTGCAAGCGGGCGCTTTTCGATCCGCGGAGGCCGGGAGTGAAAAGAGCACCGTAGAAAAGTTTGAAGTTCATCTCGATCCGGCTCAGATCCGAAGTAAACCGGAAGCGCCGTTTCGTGAAGCGCAGCGTTCGGTGGATCTGAGCGCCGCCGACATCATCGTATCGGTGGGGCGGGGAATTAAAGAGAAAGAGAATCTGCCTGTCGTGGAATCACTGGCAGAGGCGCTGGGTGCGGAACTGGCGGCGTCGCGACCCATTTGCGACAACGGCTGGCTGCCCATGGAGAGGCAGGTGGGAAGTTCCGGCCAGACCGTGTCGCCCAAGGTGTACTTCGCCATCGGGATTTCGGGGGCGATCCAGCACCTGGTGGGAATGAAGGGTTCGAAGACGGTGGTGGCGATCAATAAGGACGAGAATGCGCCGATCTTTGAAACCGCCGATTACGGCGTAGTAGGCGATCTTTTCGAAGTCGTGCCGGCCCTGGTCGAAGAGATCAAGAAGGCGAAAGCATAACAGTCGATGATCAGAGGTTGGAATCGCGGGCTTGCGCTTCGTTTTTCCATCTGCACCGCACTCGCACTCGTGGTCGCTGGTTGTCACAAGCCAGTTTCATCCGATGTGGCCGCCACGGTGAACGGCCGTGCGATCAGCTATGCCGAACTGGATCGCGCCATCGCCTCACAGTTCGCCAATTCGTTGAAGAGCAACACGGAGCAGGCTACAAGCGTACGCTTGGAAGCGCTTCGTACATTGATCGACAACGAGATTTTTCTGCAACGCGCCGAAAAGGAGGGATTGCTGGCTTCCGATGCCGATGTGGATGCCAAGCTCAATGAGTGGAAGGCGCCCTACACGCAGGAGGAATTTCAAAAGCTGTTGGAGCAGCGCAAGACGACCTTGGCGGACCTGAAGGCGCAGATCCGCCGTCAATTGAGCGTGGAGAAGTTATTCAACAAGGAGATCGGCTCCCACATTTCAATTTCCGACAGCGAGGTGACGGCGTTCTATAACGCGAACAAGGCGAGCTTCAATCTTCCCGAGGACAAGGTGCGGCTCGCGCAGATTCTAGTGACGCCAAATGCGGATCCAAATATCAACAATCTGAAAAACGACAAGGCGCAGAACGATCAGCAGGCGAAAGCCAAAATCCAGATGCTTGATATGCGCATTAAACAGGGTGAGGATTTTGCAACCCTGGCGCAGGCTTATTCGGAAGATGCAACGTCCGCTCCCAACGGCGGAGATTTGGGGTTCGTGCCTGAATCGGCGCTGGACAGGGCGAACCCGGAGCTTCGCAAAAATATTTTGGACATGACACCCGGACAGGTCTCGCCTGTGATTCATACTCCGGAAGGCTACCGGATCATCAAGCTGATTTCAAAGTACCCCGCGGGTCAACGGCAACTAAGCGATCCGCGCGTTCAGGAAGAGATTCGCCAAGAGCTGTTTCAAAGCAAGGAGCAGGTCCTGCGTTCCGCCTTTTACGAGGTTACGCGCAGCGAGGCGAAAGTAGTAAATTACTACGCGGAATCGGTATTGGCGAGCCGGGACAAGAAGTAATTGAACTTAGGTGGCTTGCGGGACCGAGGCTCAGTTTCGCATTCGATTTGTTAATTGTTGTAGGTTTTGCATGGAGTCCAGAAATCCCTTTACGGCTGAGGCTTACTCTGCTTTCGCACCTGCTCCATGTAATCCTTCACGTATTGCTGATCGGCCAGCGGAATTTCGTCGCGATTTATCTCGCCGCCTAGATCGAGGTGGTGACCGAGCCGCTGCGAATAGGCGGTCTTCAACTGCTGCTTTCCGGAGGGAGTCTCGACAGTGATATCGCCAGTCACGCTTGCCGATCGCTTGCCAATTATTTCGGCCAGCTTTCCCATGGCGCGCAACTGCTCTGCCTCTCTTAGGTCCTTGTCTCCATCCTGTCGGCCGACGCCCGAATGGGCGTCCGAGCCTTTCTGCGGACTCATATCGGAGTTACGGCCTTGGGCGGCTTGCGCCTTCTCCATGGTCTGGCCTTGCGCTTGACCTTCGGAGCTCTGCTGTTGACTGGATTGTTCGTTGCGAGCGTTCTGCTGGCCTTGCTGATCCTTAGAGGCTGAGGCCTGATCGCCGCTCTTCTGGTCTTCATTCGGCTGCTCGTTATTTTGGAGCGATTTCCGCGAAGCGTCGTTAGAGCGCATTTTTGCCATCAAACCGGAGAGCGCATCCTTCATTTTGTCGATGAAGCCGGATGAGCCTTGCTGGTTGTTTGCCGTCTGCTCCTTCGTGTTCGGAGCGCGTTGAGAGCTCGGCTGATTAGCGGAAGGCTCTTCGGATTTCTCGCCGCCGTTCGGCTGGCTATTGGCTTGAGCGCCATCGCGGCTTTCGGATTTTCCGCTCTGCTGCGAATGATTCGGGGAACGGTCTGATTCCCGGCTGGTACCGCGCCTGGCGCTGGCTCCATCCGGCTGGCCTTTCTGGTCTTGCTGCTGAAGCGCATCGTCGGGGACATTGCTGTCCTGGGGGCTGGCAAGCTGCCCGGCGGAGCCTCCATCTTCGGCCGCCTGATGGCGCAATGGATGGTTCTCCGCGAATAACGATTTCTCGACGCGCTCGAAAACCGAAGCGAGCTGGATGGGTATGAGCGCCTGCCGCAGGCTCAAGCTGCTGGTGACCAAATATCGCACGGCGAAGAGGCCGAACACCACGGCGGCCAATGCGCCCGCCAGGCCCCACGCACGGTGACCGGAGAAGGGAAATGCCCGGCGAGACTGAACGGAAGAGGCCATCCGGTCGGCCTGCATTATCTGGTACCGGGCGACAGGATCATCAAACCGGCGAGCTTCGAATAGGAGAAACCAGGCGGTAGAGAGAGAGTCGCTGAGCTGCAGCCGGCGGTCCAATAGCTGCGCCACCCGATAGGGCGTCAGTCTGCGGGACCGGGTCTGAAATGAAGCGAAGGCGATGCCCATAACGGCCAGCAAAACCAGCCAGTACCAATCGAGAATCTGCGTACCGAGCAGAAGCATCAAGACACTGCCGGCCAAGACAAGAGCCAGCGCTCCGCCAAGCTGCTCAACCAGGATTACGAGAACTCTCCGGTGGGAAGCCGATCGGACGACTGCCTCAACCTGGCTTCCACGGGGCATTTCAGAATGGGGCAATCTTCTCCCGCCTGCTTGATTATCCCACGCTTGCGCGGTTTTGAATTGGTCCGTCTCTTTACGCGCTTCCGCCGGAGTTGCGGTCCATGCGCAGTTTCCAGGGCAGAAGAGCGCGCAACGTGAACAGGTTCAACAGAGCAAGAATGATGGCGATTCCGAAATGGTTCATCGCCACCGCTGCGCCGATCACCCCGGCATTCCAGATGCTAGCGGCGGTTGCCGTGCCCCGCACGGTTGCCCCTTCCTTAATGATGGCTCCGCCACCGACGAATCCGATGCCGGCGATCATACCTTGAAGAACACGGGATTGGGCAGCCACATCGGGGTGAGATCCGAGAATCAACAGATAGCCGCAGCTCGCCATGCCGACGATTGGAAATGTACGGAGGCCCGCCGTATGCTCCTCATGCTCGCGGTTCCATCCGATAATCGCCGTGAGCACATAAGCGATTACGATGCGTTCCAAACCTCCCCAGATGTCGTGCCAATTACCGATCCAATCGACGGTCACAATGTCTCCCCTGCCAGCGCGCGGCGAGCGAAATCCCGGTGCGGCGCTCGAAGCAATGGTAATCGATTGAGAAATAGAGGAACTGTCATCCGGATCTTAGGAGCGCCTCCACGCTGCCCCCTCCGTTAGGATGAAAGATTCATGCTGCGCTTTGAAACGGCGGGGGAATCGCATGGAGAGTGCCTGATCGCCACGTTAACCGGCCTCCCGGCCGGGATCCCGATCTGTCTGGACTACATTAACCGTCAACTCTGGAGAAGGCAGCAGGGCTATGGCCGCGGCGGACGGATGAAGATTGAAACCGATCGGGCGCGGATTGTTTCCGGAGTCCGGCACTCCCAAACCATCGGCTCGCCGATCGCCATCATTATCGACAACAAGGATTGGAAGAACTGGACCGGCACGCTGCCGGTCGAATTGCAAGATGCCGAGGACGGCAAGCAGAAGCCGGTTCACCGGCCGCGGCCTGGGCATGCGGACCTCGCTGGCGCCATCAAATACAATTTCAACGAGGCCCGTTATGTGCTCGAGCGGGCCAGCGCCCGGGAAACGGCTGCGCGAGTCGCCATTGGAGCTTTGGCGAAGAGCTTCTTAAAACAGTTTGGGATCGAAATCTTGAGCCACGTGATCGGCGTGGGGCCGGTAAGAATGGAGCGGCCGGTCTCGTGGGAAGAGATCGTGGCGCTCAGCGAGCGCGATGAAGTGTTGCTTGGCTGCGCCGATCCGGACACTGAAAAACGTATGAAGGAGGCAGTGGATCATGCTTACCGAACCGGGGACACCGTTGGAGGCATCTTCGAAGTAGTGGCTCATGGAATTCCCGCGGGGCTGGGCTCGCATATCGCCTGGAACACACGTCTCGACGGTCGCTTGGCACAGGCGATTGTTTCCATTCAGGCGGTCAAAGGGGTGGAGATCGGGTTCGCCGAAGAAGGCGCTCAATCGTATGGCTCCGCCGTCCAGGACACGATCCATTACGACAAACCCACGCGCGCCTTTCATCGAGGGTCGAACCGGGCCGGCGGTTTAGAAGGCGGAATCACAAACGGCCAGGACGTTGTGATTCGAGGCTTTTTGAAACCTATCTCGACGCTGCGGCGGCCGCTCGAGTCCGTTGATTTGCCCACTCGCGAGCCCGCCCTTGCCGCGTATGAGCGCAGCGACGTGGCCGTGGTGCCGGCGGCGGGCGTGATCGGCGAAGCTATGGTGGCGCTGGTAATGGCGGAGTCCTTTCTAGATAAATTCGGAGGCGACTCACTGGGCGAAACGAGGCGAAATTATGAAGGATACATTGCCCAGGTGAAGAGTTACTGATTGATGGTTCGAAAAATTCTGAAATATGGGGAGCCGGTCCTCGAGCAGGTTGCCGATCCGGTCACCGAATTCGATACTCCCGAGTTACGAGAACTGGTAGCCGACATGTGGGAGACGATGTACGCGGCAAAGGGTGTGGGCCTCGCTGCGCCGCAGATCGGCCAGCGCAAACGCATCTCCGTGATTGACATCTCTGTTGGAGAAGACGAAACGAAAAGGATTGTGATCATCAATCCGGAGATCACGGCGAAGGAGGGAAAGCAGATCGGCGAAGAAGGTTGCCTGAGCATCCCGGGATTTCGCGAGCCGGTCTCGCGCTCGAACAAAGTAGCCGTTCGCGCGCAGAATGAGAAGGGCGAAACGATTGAGCTGGATGGAGAAGAGTTGCTCGCCCGGGCCTTCGAGCATGAGATCGATCATTTGAACGGGATTCTGTTCATCAATCACCTGAGTACGCTAAAACGGGACATTATTCGGCGCAAGATCCGAAAACTACAGAAGGCCGGCGAGTGGGAGTAAGACGGCTCGAGGTCTTCTGTCGGTGCGGATAGTATTTCTCGGGACGCCGGAGTTCGCTGTTGCCTCCTTGAACGCGCTCGCCGGCCATCATAAAGTAGTTGCGGTCTTCACGCAGCCCGACAGGCCGAAAGGGCGCGGAAACCAAATCGCTGAATCCCCTGTCAAGCAGGCGGCCTCCCGCCTTGGCGTGCCGATTTTTCAGCCGGAGCGGATTCGCCGCCCGGAAAATGTAGAAGCACTGCGGAGCTTTGCGGCGGATTTGATGGTCGTTGTCGGCTACGGACAAATCATTCCCCAAACCGTTATCGATCTGCCCCGATACGGCATTCTGAATGTGCACGCGTCACTGCTACCCAAGTATCGCGGAGCGGCTCCGATTCAATGGGCGATCGCGAATGGCGAGAGCGAAACAGGTGTGACTATCATGCAGATCGACGAGGGCCTGGATACTGGAGATATGCTGCTGAAGAGCGCTATCTCTATTCAGCCGAATGAGACGGCTCCGGAATTGAGCGCGCGCCTTGCGCCGTTGGGCGCGGATCTTCTCATGACAGCCATCCGCAAAATAGAAGGCGGGACCATTCAACGAGAAAAGCAGAACAATGCCGATGCGAGCTATGCGCCGATTCTGAAAAGAGAGGATGGAAGGATCGATTGGGCACGGAGTGCGATTGAGATCTACAACAGGCTGCGCGGGTTCAATCCATGGCCGGGCGCGTACACGAGCTTTCGTGGACAACAGCTAAATATCACGCGAGCGCGGTGCGTTTCCGGGTGGGAGATTTCTTCGGGCGCGCTGCTGGTGAGCGGGCGGCGATTGTTTGCCGGTTGCGGGCACGATACGGCTCTGGAGCTGTTGGAAGTACAACCTTCCGGGAAAAAGAGAATGCCCGTGGAGGCCTTCTTGAATGGGTACAAGCCTTTGGAAAACGACCGACTAGGAGAGCAGAGTTGAACCTTCCGCAGGGATACCGATACGCAGCCTGCTACGCCGGACTTCGCAAGGAGCGCAAGGATGACGTTGCGTTGATTGTTCCCGATGAAATCGCGGCGGCCGCTGCCGTATTTACCCGGAATATCGTGCAGGCGGCGCCTGTTCGACTGGCCCGCAAGCATCTGAAATCATCGAAGGGCAGGGTAGCGGCTGTCCTGATAAATGCCGGAAATGCAAATTGTGCAACCCGAACCGGGGATCGTGCGGCGCTTGAATCGTGTAAGGCTGTTGCCAAAGCGTTGAAGAGCAAGACCGAACACATATTGCCCGCTTCGACGGGAGTCATTGGAGTTGAACTGCCGTCGAACCTGCTCTCGGATGTTGCGCCCAAGCTGGTTACGAGCCTGTCCTATCATGCCTTCGACGCGGTAGCGCAGGCCATCTTGACAACCGACAGGCGCATGAAGAGAGCCTCCGAAGAAGTTCGATTTGGCGCCCGAAGCGTTCGAATTGCCGGACTGACGAAGGGATCCGGAATGATTCATCCGAACATGGCGACGACGTTGGGCTTCATCATGACGGACGCAGCCATCGATGCGCGCGACTTGCACGCCATGCTCGTTCGAGCGACGGACCACAGCTACAACTGCTTGTCCGTGGACGGCGACATGTCCACCAACGACATGGTGGCGTTGCTGGCGAACGGAGCTTCCGGAGTGAAACCGGGCGCCAAGGAACGCAAGCTCCTCGAAGAAGCGCTTGGAGCCGTGATGCAGAGCCTGGCGAGGCAGATCGCGGCGGATGGCGAAGGTGCGCGAAAGCTGATTCTGATCGAAGCGGCGGGATTCAGGAATGAAGCAGAAGCGCGAGCGGTATCGAGAGCGATTGCCAATTCGCCGCTCGTCAAAACGGCCATCGCCGGGAGCGATCCGAACTGGGGGCGAATTCTGGCCGCGGCCGGCTATTCCGGAATTGCGTTCGACCCGGCGGATATCGACATCTACCTGCAGGATGTGCCGGTTTGCCGCAAGGGACTCGCCGCCAATTTCGATGAGATGGCGCTTAAGCAGAAACTGGACGCGACGGAAACGCGCATCCGAATCGTGCTGAGCGGCCGAGGGCGCGGGAGAGCGCACTTCTTTACATGCGATCTCACCGAAGGCTACATCCAGATTAATGGCAGCTATAGAACGTAAAGGCGGTGAAAAGCGGCGCCGCCTGGGTGTGCCGGCCATTGTCATATGCGCTCTAGCTGCACAGCCGTTGTGCGCCGATCGCAGCGCCGACATACGCGAGCGCATTGCTTATGTCGCGGCATCGCTGAGTTCCGGCAATCCCGCGGACGCGATGACCCCTTTCGACAAATCGATGCCAGACTACGACAAGTTAAGGGGCGATTTTCAGCAATTGACGGATGCCTTCGAAGTGCGCAACGAGATCGACATCACGGATGAGCAGGACACGGAAGCGCAGACTGAGGTAACTGTGAACTGGATTCTGACTTTGAGCGATCGAGCCACCGGGTACACGGACCGCCGCAATGCCGACCTGACCATCCGCCTTCGCCAAGAGAACGGAAAGTGGAAGATTGTGGCTCTCTCTCCGATTGATTTCTTTAGTCCGCAGCGGAAGCGAAACCTGAAACCATCGAAGAGCCCGATAGCCCGCGGAGTTTCTCATAGTTCTCCTTGGTTACGAGCTGAAACTCGATCGGGAGCGCCGCGAAGCTCCTCAATTCTTCCAGGGCAGCTACAGAGGGCGCTCGCGTTCCAGCGACGAACAGGCGTCCGGCCTGAACGCGGAACGGAACAATCTGGAAACGACGTTGCACGTGCGCCGGCAGGCTGCGGAGCACGCGCGAGTTGATGGTCGCCGCATCAATGTGAACGGAAGTTACCCCTGAATGCAGACCGAGGGCTTGGCAAAGCTCGTTGTCGGAAACGAGACCGTTCGCGAGAAGAAAGTCCGTGAGATCGACATCTGCGGGCTTTTGCGCTTGCGCCAGGCCGAGAGCTTCTTCCGAGATGGATCCCGAAGCCACGAGAATTTCCGCGAGGTCCCGGCGATGGATCCCCAGTGCGTCACGAGCAGGGTAGGCGTGCTCGGTCTTGAGCCAGACGAGCGGATGGCGGCGCCAGCGCGCGTGTGCATAGCGCCACATGGCACCGAAGGAAGCGCAGCAATTAATGAAATTGCAATGCAGCAGGCGCATGGGAACGCCCAATGCGAACGTAACGCCAAAAATGCGCGCGACGCACAGGGTTCGCAAAGCGAGCCGGAAGCACTGTACCAGGAGCGTGCTCCAGCAAAGGACGACCACTGCCGGATTGGAGACGGCGAAGGCCCACGGCCGGTGCTTCAGCGCGCTGACCGCCCAGTCCGCCAGGCCCGCCAGGAAAAGCAGATTGGTCAACAAGCTGAGCGGGTTCGCCAGCAGACCCTTACGATCGCGCCAGAACCAATAGCGAGTCATCCATGATCCGCGCCACCCATCCCGTTCCCAGCTCTGGAAAACGATTCCCGTTATCCAGCGTGTCCGCTGCCGGATCGCGGAGGGCACCTTTCCTGGAAAGTATTCACGCGTTGCAATGAACCCTCGTTCGCCCGCTTTCAGCTCGGCAAAGAATTGCGCGCGCCCGGCACGGTGGATGTAGATGCCGATTTCGTAATCCTCCGTCAGACTTGCGGGGTCGAATATGAGCTTCTCGCGCTCGCCTGCCAGCAGCTCGAGGATCTCCCGGGAGAAGCCGGTGCCTACCCCGTTCGAAGGGATAAAGGAGCGGCTGAATTGCCGCGCCGGCATATCGATGGTTTGAAATTCGGCGAATTCGTCACAGTAGACGGCGTGGGTGACTTGGTGAAATCGCGTAGCAAGCGGCAAGACGGGGATTTGCACCATGGCGTGAGATGCGCGCGCCGTGTTGATGACCGCCAGCGCGTCGGGGTGAATCAAATCTTCGGCGTCGTGCAGCACAATCGTGTCGAAGCGAATACCCTTTTGTTCTTCCCAAATCTCCATCCCCTTGTAAATCCAGTTCAGACAATCCGCCTTTGAGGTGGGCCCGGCATGCGGACACAGGGCGGCATGTACGTTCCGAAAATTTGCAGCCAGTTCACTAGCGGCCGCGATGGTTGCCGCGTCGTTCGGGTAGACGCCCAGGAAAAACTCAAAATTGCGGTATCGAATAGCGGCGAGATTATGCCGCACCATCCGTCCAATGACCTCTGACTCTTTCCAGCACGGCACAAAGATCGCAATTGGCCGCTCGTCCTTAGCCGGAGGGCAGGCGGAATGGTCGGCCGGTTGCCCGCGAAAGCGATACCACGCGCAGATCAGAACCGGCACAAAATCGTCCAATCCGCTTAACAGGAGCAGACTCGAAAGCAGGCCCAGGCACCACGGCCAGAACACTAAAAAGGCGTGGCCCACCCCAAGCATCAGTATTGGACCGTTCGGATCGGGAGCGAGAGGCACGCCTGTTCTCGACAAAAAAGTGCCTGCTCAACTGATCGAATCGCAGAAAATTCTTAGAGTTTTCGGAGCCTGTGCGCACTCCTCTGTTTGATCGAGACAACATCAGAACAGTCTGACTTGACGTCGTTCAACCAGCTGGTTCAAGAACTTATCGGCGGAAACGTCCGACGGAATACATTCACTCAATGGGAATTGGAGCTGTTGCTGGACCTGCAAACCTGCAGAGTCCGGAAGACAGCCAGGCCTGAAATGCTGCGGCGTTATCTAAGAGCCGTGCAACAGCAGTTTGCCGTTGGGTCAGGTCCCCTGCGCTTGTCGGATTTCGTCGAGCGTGAGTACCCATCGCGAACATCCGCGCTGCCTGTCACACAGGGGCCAAGGGTGCTCGAAGCGCAGTGCGCACCGTAGATAGCGTCGCCACAAGGCGCTAACTGCCGGCTGGGCTATCCTCAAGTTAGAAACAAGGAGATTAGCCATGGCGAGCACGACCGAGCCGGCCCCGAAAACCGAGCGAAAAGTCTTTTGTGTGAAGCTGCACAGGGAGTTGCCGGGGCTCGATGAGGTCCCCTTCGACGGCCACCCGCTAGGTCAACGCATCTATGAGCACGTTTCGAAGGAAGCGTGGAAGATGTGGGTGGAGCAGATGAAGATGATCATGAACGAATACCGTCTGAATCTGGGAACGCCGGAAGCTCAGGAATTCCTGTTAAAGCAGATGGAAGAGTACTTCTTTGGCGAAGGCGCCGCGCATCCGCCCGGGTACGTGGCTCCTGGGCATTAGGCCAGTGCGACTATTCGCCTTGCACGCTTATTACATCCGCCACGTCCTACAAGCTTGAGACCACGCCTTCTCGCCTGGATGCTGGCTGCGTGCGTCTGCTGGGCAGCTGATCCCGTCGCCGCGCGGCTGGCTCGAGAGGCGCATCAGGCCCAGAACTCCGGCCAACTCGTGCGAGCCTATCTGCTATATGCGGAGGCTGCGGCTCGCGATCCGCACAATTCGACCTACCGGGCCGATCGTGATTCCTTAGCCCCTGCGGCGCATCTCCTCACGCAGGCGAAGATACAGAATGCTGACATCTCGGCTGACATCAAGGCAGCCGAGGCTGAACGCGAAAATCCGCAACCGCCGGTCGAGCTGGCCTCGGAAGCCCAATGGGCCCGCGACCCCGATCTTCAGCCCCTTCCGCGGCTCGAGGCTTCCGCATCGCTTGCCTCGTTCGATACGCGCGCGGGAGAGCGAGCGCTGTTCGAGCAGGTTACCAAAGCCTACGGTATTCATCCCGTGTTCGATCCGCAGTTCGAATCGCAATCCAACATCCGATTCCAGGTCACGAACGTGGACTTTCGAACGGCGATGGAGGCGCTGACCGACGTGACGAACACATTTGTGTTTCCCATTTCGAAGCACGATCTGTTCGTCGCTCGCGATCTTCCCGCGAAGCGGCTCGAGTTGGAGCCGCAAGTTCTGCTCACGCTCCCGTTGCCGAACGCGTTGGACCAGAGAGATGTCGTCGAAGCGGCGAATGCCGTCCGCGGAGCGATGGGTATGCGGACCATCGGATGGGACGGCGAGAGCCGCGTAGTGATGATTCGCGATCGGGCCAGCCGGGCGCGGATCGCAAAGGCGCTTCTCGAGTCGCTATTGCTGCCGCACGCGCAAGTATCTTTCGAAATCGAGTTTTTGACGTTCGATTCGGATCGCAGCTACCATTACGGCGCATCGCTGCAAACCACGTTTCAACTAATCAACTTCGGCCACCTCGGGCATTTCCAAACCTTACTGCCGGACCTGATCAATACAACCAGGTTTTTGGCCTTCGGCGGAGGCGCCACGCTGTTCGGCGTCGGCCTGACGGATGCCACGCTCTTTGCAACGTATTCGAAGTCGTTCAGCCGCAGCCTCCTCGATGCGACCATGGTCGTCGCTGACGGCCAAACCGCCAGCCTGCACGTCGGTGACAAATATCCGATTCCGCAAACCCTCTATTCGGGCTTTCAGCAGAGTGCTTCGTCCTTATATAACCCGATCGGACAGGTGACGCTGGAGGATCTGGGCATCATCCTGAAGGTCACCCCGCATGTTACCGGGGAGGGCGATATTGGCCTCGAATTGGAAGCGGACCTCAAAGCGCTCGGGACGCAAAGCATCGATACCGTACCGGCAATCTCCGAGCGGCAGTTCAAAGGCGACATCACGCTCCGGCAAGGCGAATGGGCCGTTCTGGCGGGCCTGGATGAAAACACCCGCAGCGTGACCAGAACAGGGCTGGCCGGTATTTCGCAAATTCCCGGATTGAATCAGATTCTGAGCGAAAACACCCGGGATACGCGCGCCAGTGACACGCTGATCGTCATTAAGCCTACGATCACGCGACTGCCTATGTCGACGTACATCAGCCCGCAGTTCCTGCTGGGGCCGCAGCGCGGCGAGAAGGTGATTCTCTAGGGACGGTGTTTCGGAGCCCTATTGTTCGTTCAGCGCTTCCTTGCACCGCTTTTGATCGTTAGGCTCACAATATTTCGCTGCGTTTTCCGCAACATGCATGAGCGCGTCACCGACGTCACGGTCTGGACTGCTTCGCGACGTTTTTGCAACGAATGAGATGGCGGATGCTTTGTCGCGAACAAGAAACAGATACGTTCTGGCCGCGTTGACTCTTTGGAGTTTATTGTTCTCATCGCTAGAAAGGGCGTTCCTAAGCGCGGGGATGGCTGGACCTCCGATTTTAGCTAGGGCTTCCGCGGCCGGGAATAGGCCTCCAGTCGGGCCCGGATGCATAACAAATACCGGCCCAGGTTGTTTGAAGTCGAGATACGTGATTAGCGTCCTAACTGCAGGTTTCTCTTCAACTCCCAGGTTTTCAGCTCCCAGGTTTCTAATCGCTCTTTGAATGCAACTACTCTCTAGAATTCCACGATCTTGCTGAAGATAGGAGAGCATGGCGGCCGGATTGCTCTCAGTGAGGGACTGGCACTCTGGTTGCTGTGCGATGAGATTGCAACCCGACGCAAGAAGGATCTCAGCGGCTACCCAAAAGGCCTTATCTCGACAGAACAATCTGAAGGACATAAATGTTGTGCAGCGCGTTGCCGACGCACGCCCGAATAACAAAGGATAAATCCGTTCTCGAGCTAGCTGCTACATAAGTGCGGTTTGCCGCCATGGGCGGACTGTTCCTGGTTCCGTCCAAGAAACGCGTCTGGTGTTCCTAGAGCGCGTGTACTCGACGATCCTTTCGAATTCCAATTGTATGTTGATCGCGGCAATTTCATTCTTAAGGTGATATGCAAGCCGTCCTAGAAAGGCCTCCAGAAGCTGCCACTCCTTTGTCCGGTTTTGCAGACTCTTATCGCAATTAGTGGGCCTCGGGTTGGCTGCAAATCAATTTTGCCGAGAAATTTTTTGTGTGTGATCGTCACGCCTCCCTTCACTTTTGCAGTTTCAAAGGATTTAATTTGAATGCTGGCATCAAAACTCCTATAGCTGTTGTACCAAGAGTTGCAATCGCAGCAACGACGCGGATGCATTTACGACCGCTGGCCTCCCTCACGATAACCAACAGCCTTCTCCTGCTATCTTTCTACCTATGTCCACCATGCGTGAGGAGATCCGGCAACAGCCAGCCGCGATTGAACGCACTCTCCGCAGCGAATGGCGCCGCGCAGAAAAACTGCGCCGCCACTTCGAGCGCCATCCGGTCAGGCTGATCGTTCTCGCCGCCCGGGGAACATCGGACAACGCCGCCCAGTTCGGGCGATATCTTCTGGAGATTTCGACTGGAATTCCGGTCTCATTAGCTGCCCCGTCGGTGACGACTCTTTACCATTCGCGCATGGCACTCAAGGACGCGCTGGTGGTGGCGATCTCGCAATCGGGAGAATCGACCGATACGAACCTGGTTCTGGAGCAAGCAAAAGCGGCCGGCGCTTTCACCATCGGAATGACCAATGAAAGCGGAAGCACGCTGGCCCGCCTGGCGGAAGAAAGCCTCCTCGTCCGCGCCGGTAAAGAGAAGAGCGTCGCTGCGACCAAAACCTACACCGGCCAACTGATGTGTTTCTACCTGCTCGCGCAAGCCTTGGGCGCCCGCATCCAATTAGAGGACTTGCAGCGGCTCCCTGAATGGACGGCAGCAGCTCTGAAACTGGAGAGCGAGATACGCGCGCGCGCCGAGCGCTATTGTTTCATGCAGCATGCCGTTTGCGTGGGCCGCGGACTGAATTATTCGAATTCGTTCGAGTTTGCTCTCAAGCTGATGGAGACGTGCTATGTAGTGGCGGAGCGTTTCTCGTCGGCGGACCTGTTGCACGGCCCCATCGCCATGCTCGAAGCATCTTTCCCGGCTTTCCTATTCTGCCCGGCGGGCGTGACCTGGAAGCCGATGTGCGAATTGCTCGAGAAGCTTCAATCGATCAAAGCGGAAACGCTGGTAATCACCGATCGCGGGAACAAGAATGCGGCGATTCAGAACGGGCTCGTGCGAGAGCCGCTGATTATTCCCACCGTGCTTTCGAAGAAAGGGACGGGGCCGGAGGAGCTTTATACTCCCATTCCCTACATCATTCCCGCCCAATTGTTTGCCGCGAGCCTGGCGGAAGTGAAACGCCTCGATCCCGATCGCCCTCGCACGCTCAGCAAGGTTACGCGAACGCTGTGAGGTCGTCCCAGGAGGGATAAGCAACAGCTTCTATTTGCGAGCGCCGCGAACCGTCCCCTTGAGAGCCGATTGCCGGCGCTTCGCACTCTTACGCTTCGGCTTCACGATCTTAAAGGTGCCGCTGCCGAGATACTCAGCCTGATAGACGCTCTCTTTTTGCTGGATCTTCTGCGATGTTGCGTGCGCGGCCTTCGCCCCGGTATTCTGCTTTTCTTCTGCCATGACGTTTCTGAATGTGAACCTCTAGTGTAGCGGAGGGCGTAAAGCTTGCGCGACGTTTACGGATGGGCGATCACCATGAGCGTGCCGGCGCGCTCGAGCGTGCAGTCCATCGAGATTTTGAGGTTCTCGGGATCGAGCGCGGCGAAGCTCTCGTCCAAGATGACCAGGTCGGCACTCTGCAGCAACGCTCTGGCGATGTATATCCGGCTGCGTTCGCCGTGCGAAAGCTGCCAGCCGCCTTCTCCTACCATTTGCAAAATGCCGCTGGGCATCCTGTCCAGCAGGTCGCCCAGTCCGAGGTCGCGGCAGATCGACTCGGCGTCCTCCAGGTCCTTTGGCGTAGGCGGCCAGCGGCGTCCCATGAGGAGATTGAAAGCCAGGGTCTCGGTCAGGATGTGATTCTCGTGAAACTGGGGCGCTGCCGCGATGCTGTGCCGCCAGCGCGCGCTGCCCATGGTATGCCTGTCGAGCCCGTTTATGAGCAGCAGGCCTGAATCCGGCTGGCGCATGCCGGAGAGCAGGGAGGCAAACGTCGTTTTGCCGCCGCCGGACGGTCCTTCAAGCAGAATCCGCTCCCCGCGCCGGATCGTTAAGCTGCCGGCTTGCACGGCGGGATTTCCGTCTTTTCGATATTTGTAGGTCAGCCGGTCTGCTTCGATGACCTTCTGTGAGGGCTCGTCTCCCGGGCTTGGGGCAGGGAGCTCGCCCGCTGATTCCGGACGGGCGGCCGCTCGAAATAGCGGTAGGATCCGCTCTCCCGCTACCCAGGCCGCGGCGATATCGGCGAACGATCCGGTGAGGCGCCTGAACGCGCTGAAGGCAAGCAGGACTCCGCCTAGCGCTACCGCAATTTCCGTGTCTACCGTGTGGCCCGCTATGATGGCCGGCGCCAGGCAAGCCAGTCCAGCAAACAGCCAGCCTCGCGGAACGGCAGCGATGAGGAAACTTCCGGTGCGATCCACGGAATGTGATGTGGCCAGGTAGTTCTCGAGCGCCTGGTCCTCTGCCTCGTGCCATTGTTCTTTACGCTGCTGCGCCAATCGCGTCCTGTGGCCCACCATGCACTCGACCAGATCCTGCGTCATGTCCATCCGAGTGCGGGTCCAGATTTGATATTTACGCAAGAAGCTCAGCGCCAGCACCACCGTCAGTCCGAACCACGCTGCCAAAAGGATGGCGAAGCGGCCCAGCACGAAAGCGGAGACCGCCAGCTCGATCATCGCGAGCAGCCCGGCGATGCCGCCGCTTAAGGCTAAGCTCTCGACGGCTTCGGCTTCGAGTACCTGGCCGAGAAAAGTGCCGATCCCGCCGTGCCGCATTTCCTCGGGTCCGAGCCGCATGGCGCCCAACAGCAACCGGCGCTTCAGGACTCCGCCCACGCCGATAGCTAGCAGGCCCTGTAGCCATGTCGTCGCTACTCGAAAAGGGATTAGGGTGAGCAGCAGGAGGGCCCAGGCAAGGAGCCATCCTTCATCCATCCGGCCTTCGAAGGATAATCGGCCCAGAATAGCCCATGACGCGAGCCACAGTAGGTACTGGCCCGTATGAGCAGCAATCAATGCGGCTCCGTTCTGGACGGCCCCGGCCTGCCGCAGCCAGCGAACCGGAGTTGCGGCCGGTGACCCGCGCAGAATCCAGCATTGATCGAATCGCTTGTCTCCGATTTGATCCGCGAGCAGCGAGTGCAATGTCTTCGGCTGGCGCGAGGACGGGATTCCGGCTTCCCGCAGCAATTGTTCGAACTCGCCGCGCGCGGGCCGCTCGGCAGGTTCCCGGATGACCTCACACACTTTGCGCGTGGAAACGCGGCGCACCGTCAGAGCCGGTGTGAGAACGCGCAACGTACGCTGATCGCCCCCCAGCACCGCGATGATAAGCGAATCAGAGACGCGGAGGAGTGCCGGATGCGCGCTTGCCAAATCGGAATCGAGATCGCGAAGCGTACTTTCGAGGGGCTCTGCTTCGAAGCCCAGCCTCTTGGCCTCCCATTCGAGCCATCCGCCCAGATCGGCCCCACGCAAGAAAGCGTTCGAAACTGCAGCCGCCGCGGTGCGTGGCAGCACGCCCGTTCTCCGCGCCAGCGCCATCATCGCATTGCCCAGATCCGCGACCGGCCACGCTATTGACTCGAGTTCTCGCACGTAACTAGGCCACCTCGGTCTCGGGCCGTCGTTCCTCCACGGCTCTTGGAACTTCTTCCACGATTCTTCCCGAATGCACTCGAATACGGCGCCACAAGCTCGCTGACCAGAGCCCCGCATGCGCCGCGTTCTCGGCATCGAGCAACTGCGCGTACCTTGATTCAGGCGAACGGCTCAATTCGCGCGGCGCGCCCTCTTCTACAATGCGGCCGCGCTCCACCACTAACACGCGATCGAACGCTTGCGTATCGGACAGGTCGTGCGTCACGCACAACATCGTGCATCCGCGCCAAAATTCCCGCGCACGGGCGAGAAGCTCGCGACGCTTCTCCCGGTCAAGTCCACGAAACGGCTCATCGAGAATGACCAGGCGTGTTTCCCGCCTCAGTGTGGCGCGCGCCAACCGGACACGCTGTCCCTCGCCGCCGGAAACCAGTGCGCCGCCTTCGCCGAGCTTGGTCTGCAAGCCCTTCGGCAGTGTCTCGAGGACGCCGCGCAGCAGCGCCGCGTCCACGGCATGACCGACTTCAGAGGCCTTCGGGTCCGAACCATAGGAGAGATTCGAAAGCAGAGAGCGGTTCCACAACTGGACAGCGGGATCCACCCATGCAGTTACTTCGCGCAGGCGCTCACAATCGAGCGCAGTGTCATCGACCAGCACCTCGCCGCGGCTGGGCTTTAGCCACCCCAGGAGAATACCAACGAGACTCGACTTACCGGCTCCTGACGGTCCGACAATGGCGACGTGGCTTCCCGATTCGATACGGAGGTTTACTTCTTCAAGAATCGTGTGGCCGGATGCCTGTGCCGACACATTCCTGAACTCAATAACCGGCGCGGAAGAAGTCTCGGGTGTCGCGGATTCAAGTCGTTTGGTGACGGCCTCCTCCGGCGCGCCGAGCGGATCGAGCAGGCGCAAGGTCAGATTGCGATAGTAAGGATACTGGCGGGCGAGCGCGCCCACGTCCTGGCCCAGCACCGGCAGATTCAGGGCCCAATACACGACCAGCAATACGCGCCCGATATCGGAGCCCTGCAGAGGATGGACCAGAAGCAGGGAGGCTACCAGCCCGAACATCGCGACGAGTTGGAACGCTTCCGTCGTCACGACCGTTCGCTGCAAGCGCAACGCGGCGTGGGCCCACTCGCCCATTAATTTTTCGTGTTCGCGGCGAACGCTCCGCTCCGCTCCATGCGCGCGGATGGCGAGAAGCCCAAGCATGGCGTCCAAATAGAACCGGGTCAAACCCGCGGCGTGACTGCGCACGCGCAAATCACGCTCGGCCAGAATGGATTGCGTACCGAAGGCCGGAACGAGAGCGGCGGCCGCGGTCAACAAGACGAACGGCGCGGAAGAAGGTTCGAGCCACATGATTCCGGCGGCGGTCGCGCAGAGCTCGAACGTGGCGCGCAGCATCTGCCGGGCGAGGTCCGGCAAGTGGCGCAGCCGGTGCGTGGCGTGGCTCCGCTCCGCCATATCGGAGGTCAGGCGGCTCTGAAAATAGCGGTCTCCAAGTTTGGGAATCTTGGTCAGAAAGGCGATGCGCAGCCGGTTCTCGATTTGACGGCCCAATCGAGCTGCGCCGGCGAAGACGGATAGTTCCATCAGAAGCAGCGCCAGGCCGAAGATCAGGACAGCCGCCATCGCGCCCATGCGTTGACCCGCGAGTCCCAGATTCGCAGCCACATCGAACAGCCCGCGAAAGAGTAGCGCTTCGATCAAAACGGCGCCTGCCGCCGCGGCCAGCGCGAGAGTAAGAATGCTCGAACGGGTACGCCCGCTTTGCCACAGAAACCGCAGCAGCTCCCGGCCAGGCGAGACCGGGCGTTCTTCGACCGCCGCCGCGAGTTCCGGAGAAAGCGGCTGTTCCGCCGCGGAGCGTTTGCCTTGCACGCGGACTAGTACAGCTCCCCGAAGAAAGAGTTGTTCTTCGCCGTTCTCGTCGGTGGGTCCTGAGCGAACAGACCAGTAGCGCGCCGGAATTAGCGCGGAATGGGCGCAGAAATGCCGCAACAATCGAGCGCAATCGCCTCCTCGCCGCATCCCGCCGGTCCGAATCAGTGAATCCACAAGGCGCGCAGCGGCATCCAGCGCTGCCAACGCGAGCCAGCTCTGCTGTTCGAGCGCCTGATCCGATAATCGCTTCCGCTCGCGGCTCGAAAGACCGAGGCGAACCATGCGCTGGCGGAGTACGCGCTGAAAGTCGTCGGATGCGGCGAAGTCCCGCCAGTCCGCCGCCGGAACCTGCATAATATGGCTGTAAAGCTCGTTCACGAATTGCGCGCAGCCAATCCAGCGGCGGCCCACCGCCGGGTCCATGATCTGTACCGTATTCCCGTGACGCTTCCAGGCCACCACAAAATGTGTTAGTCCGTTCGGAAGCTTGACTACCACGAGCGCCGGGAGCGATTTCGCCTCCGGCAGCAGCACATGGTCCGCCGGAATCATGATCTGTTCCGCGGCCAGACCCAACTGGTTCGCGACCGTTTCCATGGTGTCGATGGACGTTCCATCGATTCCCGTCTGGCATGCTTCGCGCAGCCGCCCATAGCTGACGTGTTTTCCGAAACCCTCGAGCAGGCACTTGAGAGAAGCAGGCCCGCAGTCCATGTTGGACGTCTGAACTACTTCCGGCGCGAAGAATCTCCTCAATGAGCACCCACCAGTTCACCCGCCGAGCGCAAAACAAGCGCGGCGGGAGAAACACGCTCAATCAGCACCTCGACTGAACCCGGCAAGCCGTGCTGAAAAGGAATGCGGGAGGGTGAAGCGGAGTTGACAGCCAGTTCGACGCGCACCTTTCCATCGCGGATTTCCGACGCCACGCGCGAAACCCGCGCCGAAATGGTTCCGTATTGCGCCCAGGGAAAACCCGTGAGCCTTAGAACCGCCGGCTGGCCCGCATGTACCTTGCCCAGCGCCGCGGAGGGTTGGAATTCGGCGATGACTTGCAAGTTCCCAGAGGGCAAAATCACGCCGAGCTGCTGGCCTTCGCTGATATGCGAACCGGGGCGCAAAGCCGCCGATTCTCCCAGCCGGCCTGAGACCGGCGCGCGAATTCTGCGCCGCTCGATCTCGTATTCCAGTTTTTTTATGCTTTCCGACGAGGTGGCCATGTCCGATTCGAGCTTGGCGATGTCGGCGAGTATCTGCTTGAGGCGCACGTCCCGATCGCTGTCCCGAACCTGCAGCTCCGGTTCCAAACGTGAAACGGCTAACCGGAGGCTTTCCGCCGCGGCCCGCTTGCTGTTCGCCTGTGCCTTAGCGCGCTGCGCGTCGGCTTCCGCCGTAATGCCTTCCGCTCGCAGCCGATTGGCGCGATCGGCTTCCTGTTCTGCCAGAGCCGCTTCCGCGTCAGCCTGGCGATACTGGGCTCGAGCTCCATCTATCGAGAGGCCTAAGACGCGTCGCTCGTCCGACCGGCCCTCTTCTTCGGAATGCGTCTGGGCTTTCAGCGCCTCCAGTTGCGGCTGGAGGCTTGCCAGCCGAATCCGCTCTTCTTGCAGGCTCAGGCGCTCGCCGTTGCTGTCCAGTTCTGCCAGTATGTCTCCCGCCTGAACCTCTCTCCCGATAATCAACTGGGAAGAAACAAGCCGGCCCGATACATTGGCCTGCACCGGATACGCCGCCGCGGCGACTTCGAGACGCGCGGAATCGGAGATCTCGTAGCGCGTAATGTGCGCCCGGAAAGCCCAGGCGATCCAGGTCCCAAGCAGCAGTAACCCGGTCACCAGCGCTGTGGTGGATCGAATGCCGCTATCTGCCCGGAGCGATTGATGGATGCGGTGGAAGCTGTTGGCCATGGGGAGATTCGAACGGTATATACGGTATATTCTGAAAAAAGAGTGGCCGCCTGCCAAAAAGCGAAGCGGCCACATTTCCTAAAGTTTTACCCGGAGGTAACGAAAAGAAAATTACGCACCCCAGATTGCTTGACCTGCTTTCACGTTGCTCTTAACTTTCATGGCTATATGTCCTCCTTTCTCGGATTTGAGCCCCCGCTGGCGGGCGGGATCTCAGATTTGGTTTGGCGGAAAAGCCAAACAACCACTAAAGATCTGCTTTGGAGAGGCGAAAAGAAAATTACGCGCCCCAGATTGCCTGACCTGCTTTCACGTTGCTCTTAACTTTCATGTCTAGCCTCCTTCCTTAGATTGGTGTCGGGTTCCTGCTGGCGGGCAGGAACTCGCATAACGTTTGGCTTCGAGAGCCAAACTGAACTTCAAAAAGATCTAAAACTAAGTCGAATCTCGGAACAATTTCGCGCTTGTCTATGCTACCGACGCTTCGCTTTTCTCTAACCCTAAACCTCGCATTTTCTGAGGTCTACGCCGGTGTCTCCGTCTCGGCTTCGGGTCAATTTCTTCGTCGCAATCGGATATCTGAGTTATAGCGGAATTCAGCGCGTATTCAAACTACTTTCTCAGAATACGAGGGTAGGATTATTCTGAGACGCTTGCCCCATGGGAGTATGAGCGCTGGATCCCCGGCGCGCTTTCGGACGGTAACCCTGCTTCAACACTCTCCGTCCAGTACAGCCAGAATCATGACCCGAACCAAGTCGATCACGCCTCTGGCGGCAGTCGTCTTCTGCTTAGGACCGTTCGTTTCTGCGGGTCTGCCTCTTTCAATGCTGGCCGCGCAACAATCGCAAACTCCAGCGATGTCGGCCTATGCAGTAGCGCGTGAACAGGCGCTCGCTCCAGCGCTGAATGCTCTGGATCATAAACAATACGAAGAGGCGCTACAACAGTTGGAGGGAGTTCTACAAACTTACCCGAACGACAGCCGCGTGCTGATGTTAACGGGTAACGCTGCGCGACTCTGCCATCAGTACGATCGTGCAGCGAATGCTTACCAGACAGCCATCGCCCATGCGCCCCGTCCGCCCTGGCCGATCCATTTCTCTCTGGTCAATACGTATGCAGCGATGGGCCAGTGGGAGAAGTTTGACGCAGAGCGTCAGCTGATCGAGGAAAGCCGGCACAACGGCGATCCTTATCTGACCAAGGTCAGCGCCTATATCATCGATGAATTCGATCAGGGCTCCTCGCATGTCAAAGCGGTCGAGTATCTCGACCGCTTGGGACGCTTTCATGTGCATTACCGGTTCTTTGTGGAGCCCACCGGAGCGAACCCCGTCCCCGGCCAGTGGACGCCTCATTTGGACTGCGAATCGGACGATATTGACCAACTGGAGTTTGCCCGCACACATCCGGCAGAAGCTGCGGCCGGCAAGCGAAGTTCTTCACTCGACATTTACCTCAAGCCGAATACACATGCGACGGCCAAGTTTTACCCGGAAGGTGAGCCCAGTTATCAAACCGTTCGCCAGGATGTCTTAAACGAAGTTGCAAAGCTACGTTAAAGAGAGAACGGTATCAGCACTCCGCATTGCTCGATTTACCTTCGTCTCTTGAAGCGAATAAAGCAAACAGGGAAGCGCCGATTCTCGGGGCAAGTCTTCTTCTGTGGCGCAGAGTTTACGAAAGTGTATGCGGAGACTTTCGGCTCCCAGAAGAGCGCAGCGATATCAAACCGCTAGGCAAAGGGCGCGATTTCATGTAGAGCGTGGGTTGCGCCCACGCCTGCCATCAAGCGGGGATGAATGCAGTCGTTCACCCGGACCGCTGCAACGTCTCCGTCCGTCACGATAGGGTGTTCCGCTTTTTTGGATCTCGCGCCGGGTCCGCAGAAGAGCGGGGCAGCAGGCCCGCGGCGGCGTCGCGCCTGTTGTATCATCGCGCCCAGTGGATCCCATTCGAGCGACCATGGAACTGTCCTCGTCGCCCGCCTCTCACGGCGTGCCCGGCCTCATCCGAAAACCCTTCGCGCTCCTCACCGGGCTTGTGTTGTTGATTTCGGCGGGCCTGCTTGTCTATTCGCAAACCATGAGCTTCGTATGGGACGAGGGCTTCCACCTGCTCGCGGCGCAATTGATCGACGATGGCAAGGCTCCGTACCTGGATTTCTGTTTTCCCCAGACGCCGCTGAACGCATATTGGAACGCGGCTTGGCTGGACATCTTCGGTCAGGGCTGGCGAATCACTCATGTTGTCGCGGCGCTCCTCATTTCCGGATCCGTCTATCTCACCGCCGAATTCGTATTCACCCGCTTTCCGATCCCGCACTGGCGGCTCGCCTGCGCCATTGTGACAGCCTGCTTCGTCGGTTTGAACACGGTGGTTATGCAGTTTGGAACAAGCGCGCAGGCATACGGAGCAGGTTTGTTCCTTACGGTAGCCGCTTTTCACTGCGCCCTCCTTGCTGTCGGCCAGAAGGGCCGGGCATGGGCGCTGGCTACCGGGTTATTCGCCGGCGCGGCAGCCGGTTCATCGCTTCTGACCGCGCCCGTCATTCCCGTGCTGCTGCTCTGGATGCTGATCTACGACAGAAGCGGAAAGCGTTGGATCAAGGCAGCCATTTTTGTGCTCGGGACGCTGATCCCCTTCGTCCCGGTGTTTTACCTTTTCGCGGAAGCGCCGCGCCAAACCTTCTTCAATGTTTTTCAGTATCAGGCGCTCTATCGCCGCGTGAAATGGACAGGCGCGACAGCCCATGATGTCGACGTCTTGAGCGCTTGGCTCGATTCCGGCCAGGCGCTTCTCATGGGCTCGCTCGCTATCGCCGGAATTCTCTACGTCGCTCGGAAAACCCATTGGGATCGAATCCGCCGCGGCGAGTTCTATCTTAGCGGATGGCTGGCGCTCGCCTTGACGGCTTACATCGCCATCGCGCATCCGACCTTTTCGCGTTATTTCATCTTCGTGGTCCCGTTTGCGAGCGTGTTAGCCGCTCCGGGCCTTTATTTCGCGGCCTCGCGTTTGGGCAGCCCGGACCGCCCCTTCCGGCCCGCGCTCATTGTCGCCGGCGTTGTCGTATTGGCCCTTGGGCGAGCCCTGTTCGGCGATCGCGACGCCGTTCGCTGGTCGGAGTATGAACAGATCGCGCGCAAGATCGACCAGATCACCCCGTCCGGTGGCAGCTTGTACGCCGATGAGCAAGTCTATTTCCTGACCCGGCGTCCGCCGCCGGCCGGCATGGAGTTCTCTTATTCCCATGCGCTCGAATTGCCCGCCGCGCAGGAAAAACTCTTGCATGTTGTTTCGCAGAAGAAGCTGAACGCGCAGGTTAAGGCCGGCAAATTCGACACCGTCGAAAGCTGTAACGACGACCGCATCGACGAGATGAACCTTCCATCTGTTTTCACCCACAAGGCCGACATCGGCGACTGCAGCATTTTTTGGGGAAAGAAGACTTCCCCTGCGCCGGGCGCAGCTTCTCGAAAGTGACTCGTCGGTGCTATACTTTGGCGAAAATGAGAAAACTCGTCGCTCTGGCTGTCTTCGCCGCCTCACCCTTCCTCGCACAGTCTCCCTCTGCCTCGCCTGACATTGCGGGCGTATGGAAGGCCGATCTGCAAAAAAGCAAGATTCCCGGGCCGCCGTTAACGGATTACCTGGAGATTATCGAACAGAAGACTGTGGTGATCGACCGGCGAACCGGCGAGAAAGGTCCCGAGCTCGATGAGACAACGGGTAGCTGGAGCCAGCGCGGAGAGCAGCGCTCCTCCCTCTCCTTCCTCACGAATGGGAAAGCGGCGATCCGGCCATATCAAGGCATTCCAACCCGTCTCACAGCATCGTGGGAGGGCAACACGCTCAACCTCACAGCGGAGCCCGCGGGCCGTCCCGCGCTAACCAAGCGGAGCTACGAATTATCGGGCGATGGCCAGGCGCTCACGATTCACACCGTGACGACGTTCAATGGGCGCGAGCAGCAAAGCACGATCGTTCTGACAAAGCAGCCCGACTCCGCCGCCGAGCCGCTACGGAAGCCCGAAGAGACAGCGGAGCAGCATTTTAAGAACGTGAAAACAGGTTTCAAGACTCTTCCCGAGTCGGAATTCATCAGCCAGATGCGGTACATCGCCTGGTCGCTCGGAAAAGATTGCGAGTTCTGTCATGTCAAGGATCACTTCGATTCCGACGACAAGAAAGAGAAGAAGACCGCCCGCGACATGATCGACATGGTCGCCTCTATCGACCAGAATAATTTCAAAGGCCGGCCGGAAGTGCGCTGTTTTACGTGCCATGAAGGCCACGAGCATCCACTCTCTCATCCGCTGTTCGCCGAGGAAGCTGCACGTCTGGCTGCGCAGGAGCACGGATCGGATCGTCCAGGACCAGGCGCAGGTCCCGGCCCGCAGGGAGCGCAGCCCGGAAACGTGCCGCCCGCCAGACCGCCTCAATAACGTTAGCCGCGGAAGCGCCTAATGCGTCATGGCGTAAACGATATAGTTCACGCCGATTCGTACGCCTAGCGCGGAGTATTTCTCCGGGTACCGAGGATCGTCAGCCCACTCCCACGAGTCCCCGATATCTGAGTTAAACGAGGCGGCAATCATGACGCGGCCTTTGTCGTCGTAGATACCGCGCCAGCGTGCGATATAGCCGTCCGCTTTGTGCCCTTGGCCGAGGTGGGCGGCGCCGACGATCTGATATCGATCATCCAGATCGTAGACGGTGTGAAAGATCGGATCGCTGTCGGGAATGTCCACGATGGCGCGGTCGGGGAACACGTGCTTCATGCTTTCCTCGAAGACCTGCCACTCCACGGTTCCATGAAAATCGTCAGCCATGAAAAAACCGCCTCGCAGCAGATAGTCGCGTAACTTCTGAGCCTGCTTATCCGTTAAGCCCCATTCCCCCACTTGCACCGCGTACAGCCAGGGCCAGTTATACACGTCGTTGCCGTCGTCCAGGTTGACAATTTGCTCGACCGATCGCACGTGTACGCGGCTCAGCCGCCGCACGGCTTCCGAGAAATGCCGGTCCGCTCGCGGGAAATCCTGAGACCACAGCGATGATCCTTCCGTCCAATCCGGGTTATCGCGTCCCGCGTAGCCGTTGTTCCACCCGGGCGGAAACATGAGTCGCGCAAAGGCCCATTCCGTTTTCTCCTGGTAATCCGGCGGCAAAGGAATGGAGCCCAGACGGTACTCTATGCCCGGATATTCGCGGAAGGGGTGAGGCAACGTATGATCAACCGCATACGCAGTACTGATGAAGGCGATCGCGCCGCCGGTCAACCACAAGACATGCCCGATCTTCAAGCGCACGGCCTCGCTCAGAGGATATCACCGCACTCGTCCCCGAGGTTAAAAGATCAATTCCCGAACCTGCCCGTCGATGCTTCCCGTTCGCCCGGACGTGCTGTACACCACCGTGACAGGCTGCTCGCGCAGAGCGCCGCAACTCCATTCCACCGAGCCGTTCTGCGCATTCCGAACGACGACAAGCTTCGGATCGACTATCTCGAAGATCATCTCGCGAGCCCCAACCTGCACATGCAAACGCGGATTCTTAACCGCGCATTCGAAGCTCTTCGTGAACCCCTGCACTCGCGGGAGACCCTCGGCTCGCCGCACGCCAGCCGTACTATCCTCCACTATCTCCGGCCCGGACATATCCGCGCGAGTCGTTACCCTCGGCTCCGAAGCTGACGCTTTGCCGCCGCGCTCCACTGACGCGAGAAAGTTCTCCGCCTGGAACCGCTCATTGGGGTTCTTTGCGTACTGCTTGGCCTGTTCGCCGTACGTCTTTGCTCCACGAAGATCGCCCAGTTGCGCCAGGCAGTACGCCATGGCCGAGAAGAGCGTATACGCGCGATCCGGCTTCACGATTTTTATTTGGGCCAGCGTGGAAAGTGCGAATCCATACTGCCTCTCCTGTATCGACAGGAGACCCAAATGCAGCCGCGCATCGAAATCGTCCGGCTTAAGCGTCAGGACCTGCTTTAAAGTACCGATCACTTCAACATTCGAAGCTCCAGCGGACTGCTGCAGTTGAGCATAGTGATAAATCATCTCGGCGTCATTCGAGTGTTGCCGGAGGGCCATCCCGAAATACTTCCGTGCATCGTCCACCCGCCCCTGCTGCCACGCCAGATAGCCAAGCGACTCCTCTACGTCCGGGCTATCCGGATATTCCTTTGCCAGAGCCGTCAACCGCGACTGCGCTTCGCCGGCGGTTTCGGCGCGCATCGTCAATAGATCCGCCAGCACCAATCCGCTCTGCAATTCCGAAACGTCCGATACACTCGGATCCAAGTCTGACTTCGCCAGCTTGATATCGAAGACGGAAGCGCGCACTGTCGCGCGCTGCACATACTGCCGCAGATCGGATTCAACCTGGCTGGGGCTCTTGCCGTACACGCTCGCGAGAGCTTCCGCGGACGATTTTCCGTTGGAGACCGCGACGAGAAACTTAGCGAATTGCGGGGAATATCCATCGCCCAGCATGAGCATGTGCGTCAGCGCCCAGCTCTGCGCATAAAAGATCGACATCTTTTCGGTGGCGTTGTAATAGGGCGAATTGCGATCCACCGCGAATAGAACGCTTAGATCGATCCATGGCAGTTGCGCGAGAGCAATAAACCGCTGCGGCAAGGGCCGCCCCACCATCGCCTTTTGACCATGCGGCTCGAGCGAGGAATAGACGTCGGCAATGCCTTCGTTCAGCCAGACCGGCAGGCGCAAGCCCAGGTGTTCGACAACCAGGTGAGTGTATTCGTGAACGGCGGCTTGGTGATGCTCCGCGCTGATGTCCTGCATCACGATGTAGTCGCACTTGCGGCCCCGCTGGTAATACGCAAAGGTGCCTTCGTTCGGCCGGTAGGGCTTGTATTCCTTCTCCGATTTGAACGCCACGATTCGCACTCGGACCTCTGGCACGGTTTTCGAACTGCCCGTGTGTTCGAAGAAGTAGCGCACTTGTTCAAACGTCTGCAGTGCCTCCGCGGCCTGCTTTTCGCCGTTTGTCGTGTACATCTCGAAATGGGAGGTGGTGAGCGAGATCCAATGCTCCGCCGCCCTCAACGTGCCCGGCACTCCGGCCAATGCGATGAAAGAGAGGATAGTCCGAGCGCGCAAAAGGCGAACGACCAGCCGGAACGTCATATTTGTCTTATCGACCCGGTCGCCTCATGCACCGGGCAGAGATTACCTTAGTCTACCGCCGCCAGGAGGACTCGCAGTGCGCCGTGCAACCGCATTCGTGGTCATCACCCCGCTCACCGCTAACCCATGCACATTCAGCGACTTATTCTGACATTTCGGCCAATTATAGAGGGAATATACGGGTACTCTGTGATTAAATGAAGATGTCTCGCGAATGTCCGAACGGAACCTGTACGGTCAACGACGCCGGCGGACGCTAGACAGGCGTCTGCGAGAAGCCAAGTTGTTAATGCGGGGTGCTCTGGATACAGACCACCCGGTCATGGCCCACATCATCCCCATCCGGCGCTGCAATCTTTCGTGCGCGTACTGTAACGAATATGACGATTTTTCCAAACCAGTGCCGCTCGACACCATTTTGCACCGGCTCCAATTGCTCGGCAGGCTTCGCACGGGTGTAATCACTCTTAGTGGCGGGGAACCGCTTCTCCATCCAGATCTCGACGACATCATTCGCGGCATCCGAAAAAACGCTTTGCTGGCCGGCCTGATCACAAACGGTTATCTTTTGACAGCCGACCGCATCGAGCGCCTGAACGATGCCGGACTCGATTACCTGCAGATCAGCATCGACAACGTCAAGCCGGACGATGTCTCTAAAAAGAGCCTGAAAGTACTGGATAAGAAGCTGCAGATCCTCTCGCAGCACGCCCATTTTCACGTGAACATCAATTCTGTGCTGGGTGGAGGCATTCACAATCCGGAAGATGCGCTTGTCGTTGGCCGAAGAGCGATGGAGCTCGGCTTCACCTCTACTGTGGGAATCATCCACGACGGAGATGGCCAGTTGCGGCCGCTTGCCGAGCGCGAACGCGAGGTATTTCTCGAGATGAAGAAATTCGAGAAAAGGCACTTCTCGCGCATCAACTACTTCCAGGAAAATATTGCCAACGGCCAACCCAGCAATTGGCGCTGCCGCGCGGGGTCACGCTATCTCTATATCTGCGAGGATGGGCTGGTGCACTACTGCTCCCAACAGCGCGGCTTCCCGGCGAAACCGCTGGAGAGCTATACCATCGAAGATATTCGCCGCGAATATGTCACGCAGAAATCGTGCGCTCCATTCTGCACCATCTCCTGTGTGCATCAGATATCGTATTTCGATTTCTTCCGAGGCAAGCAGACGCGCACCGTGGAACCTGTTCCGGAAGAGCAACTCGTCACCATTAAAGCTAAAGCCGCGGGCGTCTAGCTCGTCCGCGCCATGCACCGCACAGGCATAGCGGCAGACCCCCGAGTCAAACAGCACGATCCCGGACCTGGGCATCCCGAGCAGCCGGATCGCTTCACGGTCGTGATGAACCGCCTCGAATCCTCGGGCCTGTTGCAGGACCTGGTGCGGCTGGAAGCGCGTAGCGCCACCAACGACGAGCTTGCGCTTGTCCATACGCGCGCCTATCTGGAGCTGGTGGAGCGCGAAACCGCGCAGGGCCGCCGCCAGTTGAGTACGGGAGATACCGATATCGGCCGGCATTCACTCGAGGCGGCGCGCTTGGCCGCGGGCTCCGCGTTGACCGCCGTGGATGCCGTCTTTTCCGGCACGGTAGTAAATGCGTTTTCTGTCGTCCGCCCTCCCGGCCATCACGCCAGCGCGGGTCGGGGTATGGGTTTCTGCTTCTTCAACAACGTTGCCATCGCGGCTCGCTATGCGCAGCGGCGATACGGCGTCGAGCGAGTGCTGATCGCCGATTGGGACGTCCATCACGGCAACGGCACGCAGGATATTTTCTACGAAGACGGCTCGGTGCTGTTTTTCAGCACGCATCAGTGGCCGTGGTATCCGGGGACTGGCGCGGCATCGGAGACGGGCGAAGGCGCCGGGGCGGGGAAGACGATGAACTGTCCGTTTCCAGCCGGCTCGGGAGCGGCGGAGATCGGCGGCGCGTTTCGAAATGTCCTCTTGCCGGCAGCGCGAGAATTTCGGCCCGATCTGGTCCTGCTTTCGGCCGGGTTCGACTCACGCATCAACGATCCCCTCGGCCAGTTCACGCTTACTGATTCGGACTTCCTCGAATTGACCCGCACAATGACGAGTCTCGCCGCGCAATATTGCGATGGCCGGCTGGTTTCGGTACTCGAAGGCGGATACAACCTGGAGGGATTGGCCTCAGCCGCCGAGGCGCACGTACGCGGGCTGTTGGGCGGCCGCTGAAGACCTGCAAGACGCCTAGAAGGTGAGCCGCGCGCTAACTTGTAGACGGCGAGCCTGCGTACCATCCGGGAAGCCACCGTCTCCAGATCCAACTCCATAGGCGGTCGGCGTCAACGTGAGTACACCCTTTGTTTCGGTATAGACTTGCGTCGTCAGGCTGGTGGGCGACCAGGTGTTGCTAACATTGAATGCTTCGAAATTGAGAGCTAGTTTAACCCGCTCGCCCAGTGGGATGCCCTTGGTGAGGCGCAGATCTTCCCGATATGTGGGCGGCGTGTAAAGACTATCCACCGGCAGGAACGGCACACGGGAATTGCCGCCGAATCCGTCCAGCGAACTGGTGGACAACATGCCTACGACCGGAGTGTCAGTGATGCGAATAGTGCCGCTGCCCGTGGGACGGCCGCTGGCCAGCGTCGTAATGCTCGAAAGTTGCCAGTTGTTCACCACGTATCTGGCGAATACGTTGTCGCTGTGAACAAAAGTTGGCGCCCACACAAATGCGAGGGAGAACCGATGGCGTTGATCGATCAGAGAGCTGCCTTTGTCAAATCCGTAGTTTCCGTTATAAGTCCACTGGGTGACGGCGCCCGAGAAAACCGCGTTCGTGCTCGTGCCCTGCCCATCGTCGATGGCATGAGACCAGGTGTAAGATCCCAGAGCCTGGAATCCGTGCGAGAAGCGCTTTTCCAAAGTAACCGCCAGCCCGTCATACCAACTGCTGATGCCGTTCGTAGTTTCATAGACGCCGCCGTACTTCGTGTTGGGCCGCGGGTTGAGATAAACCGGCGTGGTGTACGTCCCGACCTGGTTTCCGTTCGCATCGTCGATTTTGTATGTGAACGCCGGGCCCAGGGGAGGCGCGTTGAGGTCCGTCACGCCATAAAGATTGACACCGTGGCTCCAAATCCCGGAAACAGTGAGGACCATGTTTCCTGCGAGTTGCCGCTCAACAGCAAGAGAAGCTTGCTCGGTATAGGGAGTCTTCAGGTTCGGCGCAGTGAACTGCAGGTTGGAGGCTGCCACGGAGGCGCCCGTAGGAGGAGCAGCGAGCGCATTCGGAAATACGGGGCCGGCAGCGAGCTGGGCTTTGTTCGTGCTGCTGAGCGAGTCAGCGACTTGAAAAAGCCCCTGGCCCACCAAAACATCGTCAATCATCCCGCCGACCAGGCGCGCGTAGAATGTGCCAAAGCCGCCGCGTACCACCGTTTTATCGTTGATGCGGTAAGCGAGACCAACCCGCGGCATCAGGTTTAGAGTTCCAGTATCAATGTGTCCCGTCTGCGGATAGTCAGGATTTATAATCGAGGGCTGCTGCGCGAACGAATGCTCGTAGCGAGCGCCAAGGGTCAAAGTAAGTCTCTCGGTGGCGCGCCATTGATCTTCGAGATAAAATCCCGTTTCTTTAATCGAATAGCTCACGGCGGGGCTGCCAAACGCTTGAGAGTAAGCGGTCCAGTTCTTTAGGCCGGCGCTGTTGCCGCTGTAGTCCTGTGCGAAAGTCGTGGGTGTCTGGTAGGTATAGGAGCCGTACCGGTTGATCAGAGTGTTGACGTTGTCAATTGTATTTACGAAACTCCCACCGAACTTGATGCTGTGTTTGCCCTTGGTCCAGGTGAGGTCATCAGCGAACTCATTGCGCGTTTCCAACGGTTGAATGCGCGGCAGATACGTCGCCGGCCCAAGTTGGACGCCGCCGACAGATACATCGAGATAACCTAGGCCGCCTCCCAGCTCCGCCTGATCGAAAGTATCGGCCTCGCGGTCCGTGTACAACCCGTAGCGGAATGCGCTCACGAAATTGCTAGCAGGCACGTAGGTCCAAGTGGCCTTGCCGTCGCGGAGGAAAACCGAATCATCACCATTACCCGTAATCGCTGCGCCAGTGGTGGAAGAGATTCCGGTTTGGATTCCGTTCGGCGACAGCCAGCGCAAGTAATTGAAGCTCGCGCTGAAAGTGTTCTTCTCGTTGAGGTTATAGTCGACCCTGCCGAAATACAAGTCATTGTCGGCGGTTCGCGGAATCTGGCCATAAAAGCGCGGTAACAACGTGTTGATGGCCTGGCATTGCGCCGCAGTCGCCGCGCAACCCACCCAAACCGGATTATTCGGGTTTGTCAAATCGATGACGCCCACTTTAATCTGGCTATCCGTCATCGGAAAGTTTCGCCGCGTAATATCGGCGCTCAAGAAATAGAACAGCTTGTCTTTCTTGATCGGTCCACCCACAAACGCTCCCGTCTGAATGCGGTGCTCGGTCGGATTAATCGTGGAAAACGGATCCTTGGCATCAAAACCAGTGCTTCGCAGGAAGTAGAATGCGCCACCGTGGATCTGATTCGTGCCGCTCTTGGTAACCGTATTCACCACCCCACCCATCGCGCGGCCGTATTCGGCGGAGAAGTTCGAGGAGACCACCTGAAATTCCTGCACGGCATCGGCTGAAATCTGCGATTGAATACGCGTGCGGCCGGCGTTCTCGTCATAGAACTGCTGGGTATTGTCATTACCGTCTAACAGGAACGAGTTGTTACCTTCCACGCCGCGGAATGTGAGGAGACCAAAGGTGCCGTCATTGGTTACGCCCGGCGCTAATAACACAAAGCTATCGACACGCCGGCCGTTAATCGGCAGGTTCGCAATGTCTTGGGTATTGACAACTTGCGAGACATCGGTCTTTGCGTCGTCGATTAACTGAGCCGCTGCGTTGACCTCAACGACGGTAGTGCTCGTCTGTCCAACCGTGAGGGTGGCCTCCAGATTGACGTTCTGGCCGACTTGCAGGGTCAGGTCCTTGGCTTCATAGGGAGCAAAGCCCGGCGCCGTCACGGTAACTTTATACCCGGACCCAGGAGTCAAAGCGGGCGCGGTAAAAATTCCCGAATCGTTCGTCTTGAGGTTGCGCGTGACGCCCTGAGCATCATTTGAGACCACCACCGCGGCATTAGGTACCACTGCGCCAGAGGAATCCCGGACAACACCGGAGACTCCGGCGACTCCGCCCGCGGCTTGAGCAAAACCCAAAGCGGAAAAAATCAGAAACAGTGAAGCGGCGTAGACAAAACGCATCTTCTAACCTCCTTGCGAACCAGAAAAACCCCGAAATAGAATAGCCAGTAAAGATTGCAGTTCCGTTAATCCTAACAGAAAAGTAGGTGAGCTTCCAGGGGAAAGAGAAGAGTACCATTACGTACTGGATCGAAAAGTAACGGCCATTGCTATACTGCTGTTTCGATTAAGATCAAGACCAAGATGCGGAGCAAAGTCACTGTCATTGGGGCCGGAAATGTCGGCGCAAACACGGCCCAAAAAATCGCCGCCAAGGAGCTGGCCGATGTCGTGCTCGTGGACGTCGTCGAAGGCGTGCCGCAGGGCAAAGGCTTGGACATGCTCGAATCCGCCCCGGTCGAAGGATACGACACCCGCATCGTCGGGACGAATGGCTACGAGGGAACCGCTGAATCGGATGTTGTCGTGATCACCGCCGGGCTGGCCCGCAAACCGGGCATGAGCCGCGACGATTTGCTGCTCGCCAATTGCGATGTTGTGAAAAGCGCAACCGAGCAGGCTGCCAGGCATTCACCCAACGCCATTCTCATCCTTGTCACCAATCCGCTGGATGCCATGTGCTGGACGGCGCTAAAGGTTTCCGGCTTCCCGCGTGAACGCGTCATCGGAATGGCGGGCGTTCTCGATACGGCGCGTTTCCGAACTTTCATCGCCGACGAATTGGACGTCTCTTTCGAGAATGTCACCGCCATGGTCCTGGGCGGCCACGGCGATACCATGGTTCCCCTGGTGCGCTTCACCAACGTGAGTGGCATCCCGCTCAGCGAATTGACCGACCAGGCCACGATCGATCGCCTGGTGCAGCGCACGCGCGATGGCGGCGCCGAGATCGTCAAATACCTGAAGACCGGCAGCGCCTACTATGCTCCTGCCGCTTCCGCCACGGAAATGGTCGAATCCATTCTGAAGGATAAGAAGAAAGTTCTACCCTGTGCCGCTTACCTGCAAGGCGAATACGGCATCCACGAGCTTTTTGTCGGCGTTCCGGTGAAGCTCGGCCGGAAAGGAATTGAGAAGATTTACGAAGTGAAGCTGGAGGCCGGCGAGCGAGCGGCGCTGAACAAGAGCGCCGATGCTGTCCGCGAGCTCATCGAGGTCATCAAGAAGAGAGTCCAGTAGGATCGGCCTAACCGCACCAGAGTCTCATCCTCGTCCTGTCGCCATGGCGCGCGCAAATTCCGAGAACGGCTCGACGGCTACCCGCGCGACCCCGCGCATCGATCCGCATTACGCCTGTTTCGGCATGAAGCTGGCGCGCTCCCGAATTCATCGCTGGGGAATCTACGCCACTGAATTCATTCCCCGCGGAAGAAAGGTGATCGAGTACACCGGTGAGCGCATCAACCGGCGCGAGACCAAGCGCCGCGCCAACGCCCGCGAATTCACTTATCTGTTTACGCTCGATCCATACTGGACGATTGACGGAGCGGCGGGCGGTTCGGGGGCCGAATATATCAATCACTCCTGCGATCCCAATCTTGTTTCGCGCATCCTCAAAGGGCACATTCTTTACGTGAGCCGCCGCGATATTCGCCCCGGCGAAGAATTGACGGTGGACTACCGCTTCGACAAGAAAGTGGAAAAAGTGCCCTGCCGCTGCGGCTCGCCCAACTGCCGCGGCACCATAAACATGCTCGATTAGAGCCGTTGCGGAGTGGGGTGAGTTCGCCGGCTTGGGCGCGGTCACGGCTTCACTTGCAGATGGTCGATCACTTTGGTGACCCCGGCCACCTGTCTCGCCGACTGCTCCGCCTGCTGCTTCTGTTGCTCGGAAGAGACCGATCCGCGTAATGTGACCACCTGGCCGGCGGCATCCACCTCCACACTGGTGATCGTTGAGAGGCCAGCCTGGTTTGCCAGCCTGGCCTTCACTTTGGCGATGATGGCCGCGCGGTCCAGGGATGTCGCCGCTTTGCCGCCCGCGGCACGCAGTTCGTCCCCGCCGCGGCGCAGCTTTTCCTGGGCTCCCGTTGCGGTGCCCGTCTCCGTCGGTGCTTCATTATGGAGCGCTTGATTGACCTTATGATTGAAATCCCCGGCCTCTTGGCGGGCTTCATGCCCTAGCTTACGGGCATCCGCCCGCAGCCGCTCCGCTCCCTTACGCGCCTTTTCCCTGGCTTCCGCCGCCTCCCGCCGCGCCTTATCCTGATCCGCTTGCGTGCAAGCCGCGCAGATAGCCAGAAGCGCCCAACAGAGCGACACTGCGAACCCTCGTCTCATCCCTCTCATTCGATTCGCCTGGCGCGCACCCTGTTACCTGCTTCAAAGGACGAGAGTAATGTGAGCTAATCCCCACTCAAGTCAGAGAGAACCCCTGCCGATAAGGAGCCTAGGCAGATTATGGACGTATATTTAGGCAAGAATAAGAAAGTTGTCTCCATTTGCGAGACCCAACCGCTGACCGTCAAGGGGATCATGCATCTCCTCGAATCGACGGACGACATGTTGTTCGGCGCGTCGCATGCTTCGCCAGCGGAATGGATGCTGAGCCCCGCCGCTGACAGGACACACGTTCTCGTCATCGACAAGGGCTTAGGCGCAAAAACGGTGCTCGATGCACTGGCACAGTTGCCTGCCGACACCGGGAGCGTCCGAGGCATAGTACCGGCGGTGGTCGTTTGGGGTATGTCCATCACGGAAGCTGAGGCGCTGAGGTTCTTACAGGCTGGCGCCAAGGGAATCTTGCGGAAATCCGCCGATACCAAGACCGTGCTTTCCTGTCTCCGGGCTGTTGCTCAAGGCCGTAGTTGGATGCAAGATTCGGTTTTCCGGGAATCTACCTCGCTCGAAGCGCAGGTCCGGACCGACCTGACACCGCGCGAGCATCAGGTCATGGAACTGGTTGAACAAGGCTTTAAGAACCGCGAAATCGCCCAGGAACTGGGCATCCGGCCCGGCACCGTCAAAATCCACTTGAAGCACATTTTCGAAAAGACCGGAGTCCGCGGCCGTCACGGCCTGGCCCTGAACGGCCTGCGGCAAAAAGGCGTCATCTCGCTCCTCGCATCCTAAGCACGCAGAACCGCGCGCGTCAGCAAGCGGCTGCGCCAACTTTTCCCTACTCCGTCACGAGGCGAAGATCTCTCGTAAGCCCGAGGCAGCAAACCTCGGGCTTTTTTGCGTCCGGGACCCCAGGGGCTGGGATTGCAGGTCACAACCCGCCAGATTCTCATCTTCCTGCGTCGTACTTCAGCAGATGCTATGTACCGGCGACTTTTGCTTTGAGCGCCAGGGGTCGTCCTAATATATTGCCCTGAGCGTATTCCACGCCCATCCTTTTGAGACTGTCAAGGGTAGCACTATCTTCCACGTGTTCTGCAATCGTCTGAATTCCCATCACTCGTCCAATGTGATGAATTCCTTCAACCATCGCGCGGTCAATAGCATCTGCTGCCATGTTTGTGACAAAACGCCCCGCGATCTTGATGTAATCTATCGGAAGACTTCTCAGGTAGGCGAATGAGGATAAGCCGGTGCCGAAGTCATCCAACGCAAACAGGCAGCCCAGTCCTTTGAGTACCGAGATAAACCGAATCGCGTGAGAAAGGTTTGCAATCGCGGCTGTTTCTGTTATCTCGAGACACACTTGCGTGGGATGAACGTTCGTTCGTCGCAATTCCTCAATAACAAAGCTCAGGAAGTTCTCATCTCCTAACGATTGCCCGGACACATTAATCGAATAGATGACGGGGGCTGAACTGGATGGATGGAACTGCAGGGCCTCCAGGGCGTGTCGAAATACCCAGCGATCTACTGTCGTCATGAGACCGTAACGCTCGGCGGCCGGCGTAAACTGACTTGGAAGGATGAGGCAGTTCTCTTCGTCTGACAACCGGAGGAGTATCTCACTCCACCTTCGGATTGCAGGATTTGCTCCCAACGAAACAATAGGTTGTGAATAAAGATGGAAATGGTCATTCCGCACCGCATTGTTAATGCGCCCTACCCATTCCATCTCGCCGTGCCGCTGTAGCAGCGTGCTGTCATTCAGTTCGTAAACATGCACGCGGTTGCCTCCCTTTTCCTTAGCGGCATAGCAGGCGGTGTCCGCGGCGACGAGTAGGTTCGAAAGAGTTCCTCCAGTTCGCGGAATCGGCACTACTCCGATGCTCGCGCCGATTGTGAAGATCTTGCGTTCCCACTCAAAACGAAAATTCCCAATTGTTTCTCGCAGATGATCAGCGACGCGCCGCGCATGTTCCTTTGCGCAATTCTCGAGCAAAACACCGAATTCATCTCCCCCCAGACGAGCCAGGCTATCCCCCATCCGGAGATGACCCAGCATCAAAGCTCCGAGTTGGCGCAATAGCATGTCCCCTGCTGCATGACCGCTCGTGTCGTTAACAACTTTGAACTGATCCAGGTCCAAGTACAACAATGCACTGGGCTGGTGCTCCTCGGGGTAATCGAGAACGCGCTTGAGGCAACGCTCAAAGCCGCGGCGGTTTTCGAGCCCGGTAAGCGCATCCTGAACGGCTTGATGGCTCAATTGCTGGACAAGCTGCCGCTTATCGCTGACATCTCGAAAAATCAGAACGGCGCCGATGGTTCCCCTGGCGCTATCGATGATCGGCGCGGCCGTATCGTCGATAGAAAGTTCCTGGCCATCCCGGCGAATCAATAGCGTGTCGCCCGCTAAGCGTGTCACCTCGCCACTCCGAAGGCAATTGGCAACGGGATCGTCGGCTCGCATCCGAGTTGCCTCTGTAAAGATATTGAAGACATCAGGCGATGGCAGCCCCGATGCTTCTGAGTTACTCCAACCGGAGAGTGCTTCCGCAACTGGATTGAGATAGGTAATTCTAGCGCTGTTGTCCGTCGTAATGACAGCATCCCCAATGCAGGCCAACGTCATCTGGAAGATTTTCTTTTCTGCAAGCAGCGCTTGGTTTGCCTGCTGCAGGCTTGAGGTCCGTTCCTCAATTCGTTCTTCCAATTCGTTCCGCACATTCGCGCGAATGGCTTCCGGACCGTCATTAATCTGTTCCTGCGGACTGATGCTCATTGATCTCCTGAACCTGCGGTTGTGTGCTCGAACACGGTATTTAGATTCCACCGGACGCCGCGTCTGCGCGGAATTGCTTCGGAAATGTGAAGTAAAATGTCGAGCCCGTCCCTATTTCCGACTCAACCCAAATCTGGCCGCCGGCGCGCTCCACAATCTGCCGGCAGACGGTAAGCCCGAGACCGCTGCCCGAGCGCTCCGCGCCATGCAGGCGCTTAAACGGCTCAAATATGCGGTCGCGATACTGTGCCGCAATTCCGATACCGTTATCGCGAACCGAGAAGAGATATGCTTCCTTTTCTTCGATTACGGAAATGTGTACCTGCGGTCTGTCACTTCCGCGGTATCGAATCGCGTTTTCCACCAGGTTCTGAAAGATTTGCAGTAACTGCGCGGAATATATCTGAACTGACGGTAATACGTCGTAAGTAACAATCGCGTTCGCTTCCCGGATGAGAACGCTCAAGTTCATAACAGCCAGGTCGACCGCGGCGGCCGCTTCGACTAACTCTTCTGGCCTGTCGCTACTTAAAACCTGAGCGTGTCTCAGCAGATCGGAGATCAACTCTGCCATGCGGTTCACGTTTGCTACGATCATGTCGATGTAGTTCTCTCTGATTTCGCCGAGTCCGTCCTGAGAAGCTTGCCTCAAGAGCTCGGCGAACTGGCCCACTGCTCGCAGCGGGCTTTGCAGGTCATGAGCAGCGATGTAGGCGAATTGCTTAAGGCCGTCATTGGAGCGGCGCAGATCGAGGATGTTCTGTTCCAGTTCCTCGTATGAGGTCTGGAGATTTTCTGCTTGAGCTGAAATGCCGGATTCGATGTCATCTGTGCGTGGCGCAGGAACCCAAGCGTGAGTGGAAGCATCTTGACTCATCGGATGGCTTTTCCAAGGCCCTGACGAACGGGTGACAACGATCAAAAGCGGGCGCCCTAAGCGCTTCGAACACGAGATCTGTATCAGCCGGACATTTGAACGGTGAACGGTTCGCCTAAGCCTGCGTACTGACGATATTTCGGGTGACGCGGGCTACAGGCCTTCTGAGAGAGTTAATCCTTCCTTCCCCTCGCACAAAACGCCTAAATTAGTTTTAATGCACTAGAGATTACCCGATATTAGCAGGTATTTCGGGCCTTTACTAGGGTTTTCACTGGTTCACCGGCAAGGCTCTTGACTGAAGGCGAATAAACGACGAACATGGGACTTAAGGCCGGCACTCTATGGAGCAACTCGTCCGCCTTGTAGGCATCGCGCGGCAGGCCGCCGAGGGTGCCGTTCTCGCCGAAAAACGCCGTGTCGCGTACCGCACGCTCCCCACCCGAAAGTGGCTGAACCGGTGCCACTCCCAGCGGGTGCCCTTTCATTGGTCGATCAACCCTTATCGCGGTTGCGAGTACGGCTGTAAATACTGTTATGCGCGCTTCACTCACGAGTTTCTGGAACGCCGGGATCCTGCGGCGTTCGAAACGGAGATATATGCCAAGGACTGGGATGCGGAGGCCTTTCGTAGCGAACTCGCCTCCGTCAAACCGGGGCACATCCTCGGTATCGGCACGGCCACGGATCCCTACCAGCCCGCGGAGCGCGAATTCGGCCGCACGAGACAGGTCCTCGAAGCCATGACGTCCTTGCGCGGAGTTTCGCTCTTCATCACCACCAAGTCCACCCTAGTCGCTCGCGATATCGATCTGCTGCGGAAGCTCTCTCATTGGAACGAAGTCGGCGTCACCCTGACCGTCACGACCATGAAACGGGACTTGGCCCGATTGACGGAGCCATTTGCGCCGCGCCCCGATCTCCGCATTCAAGCTGTCGCCGAGCTCTCGGCCGCCGGGATTCGCTCGGGCGTGATCGCGAGTCCGGTTCTGCCCTTGCTGACCGATTCCGAAGAGAATCTCGAAGCCGTTGCTCGGGCCGCGAAAGCCGCTGGAGCGACGAGGTTCGGCGCTAACGTGCTCTTCCTTATGCCCGTCGTTCAGCGCGTGTTCTTTCCGTTTCTCAGTGACAAGTTCCCCGAATACCTGCGCCGCTACGAAGCCAATTTTCGGGCCGGAGCCTATCTCGGCGGCGCATATCCTCGCCGCATCCAGCAAATGGTCGAGGGAATCCGTGAGCGCGTCGGAATTGCCTCTCGTGATATCGATCTCGATGAGCGCATGATGGCTCCGGCGCGGGATACGCAGATGCTCCTGTTCTGATGGCCGCGAGCTCGCTGCCTCGGTCTGTCGTACACTTGTATTTCAAGACAATCGCTGCCAGGTCCGTCACGGGCGAGTTAGGCAATGTAGGTTTGTCTGACAGGTGTGGCTGCTGTTATGAACCAGGCAACAAAGGTGGTAGACGTACCTTCGGAGAGACGCGCTGCCGACCAGCATGAAGCGCATCTATACCGGGTTCTGGTCAAGGAACTTGGGGAATACGCCATGTTTCTCATCAACTCCGACGGCATGCTTGCCAGTTGGAACGCCGGCGTCGAGCGCCTTCTTGGCTATGCCGAACAGGAGTTTGTCGGCCGGCCGTTCTCGATGATTTTTACGCAGGCCGATATAGAGCAAGGCATTCCCCAGAAAGAAATGGATGACGCTCGGCTCAATGGCCGCGGCGCCGACGAGCGCTGGCATCTCCGAAAAGACCGGACGCGATTCTTTGCCGGCGGTGTAGTCACCCCCATTTACGATTCGGAAGGCGCACTCACCGGTTTTTCCAAGATCCTCCACGACACCACGGCGGAGAAGCAATCCGAGCGGAACCTCGCTTCCATCAACCAGCGTCTTGCAAAGCTTGCCCATGCCCTCGACCTCACTCCCTGCGTCATACGCAACCTCGATGGGGTCATCACCACCTGGACCAAAGGCGCGGAAGCGCTCTATGGCTGGAGCGCCGCTGAAGCGCAGGGCCGTGTAACCTACGAACTTTTGCAGACCGAGTTTCTTATGCCGCGCGAAGAAATCGACCGCCTGCTTCTCGAAAAAGGAGAATGGCAGGGTGAGCTGAAGCATCACACCAAAGATCAGCGCCTCCTTTATGTGACGAGTCACCGGGTCGTTCACTACGATGACGACAACAAGCCCTTCCGCGTCATCGAGGTAAATATCGACATTTCCGACTTAAAGCGGGCTGAGGAGGCGTTGAAGCAATCCAATCTCGAGTTATCCAACTTTGCCCATGAAATCGCGCACGATCTGCAAACGCCGTTGCGCAACATTCAGACCTATTCCCAACTGGTGAGTAAGCGCTCCCGAACGTCGTTGGACCGGGCCGGCCAGGAGTTCCTCGATCTGATCGGTGAAACCGCCGCGCGCATGAGCGAAATGCTCCAGGGGCTGCTCCAGTACGCCGAGGCCAAAGCGGGGCGTGAGATCGAATCGCAAGCCGTGCATCTGGAATCCGTGCTGCAAGCCGCCGTGTCTAATCTCGGTTCACTCATCGAAGACACACATGCCAACGTTTCCTGGGAGCAGTTGCCGCTCATTAACGGCGATCCCGTTCGCCTCATTCAGCTCTTTCAAAATCTCATCGGAAACGCGATCAAATACCGCAGCCCGAATGTGCCTCCATGCGTCCGGATCTCAGCGCAGCAAAATGGCAGCCTGTGGACCTTCAGCATCGAGGACAACGGGATCGGCATCAAGGCCGCCGACGCCGCCAAGATTTTCGCGCCTCTGAAACGGCTTCACGGCCCGGAAATTTCGGGCACCGGTCTGGGGCTCGCCATTTGCAAGAGCATCGTCGGGCGCAAGGGCGGTTACATTTGGGTGGAATCGACGCCCGGAAAAGGTTCCACCTTCCGCTTTACCTGGCCGTCTTGCAGCTAGCCGAATGACAGGTCAAGTAGCCGTCATGCGGGCTGCGGACTCTCCCCCCCGACTAGGCCCGGGATGGAGCCCGATGGATGCGGCGCGATCACGGTGCCGCCATCCGGCGTGCTCGGCTTGGTTCCGGTGGTCAGCTTCGGCAGAAGCTTTCCGTTAATCAGGTCAATCACCTCGGCGCCGTCCAGAACTTCGCGCTCCAGCAATGCCTCGGCGATTCGGATCAGCGCTTCCGAACGCTGCTCGATGATCTGCTTGGCTCGGTTATAGCCGTCTTCCACCAGCTTGCGCACTTGTTCGTCGATCTTGATGGCCGTCGCTTCGCTGTAATCGCGATGCTGCGCTATTTCGCGGCCCAGGAAGATCTGTTCATCTTTCTTTCCGAAGCTCAAGGGGCCAAGCTCGCTCATGCCCCACTCGCACACCATCTTGTGCGCCATCTCGGTTGCGCGTTCGATATCGTTGCCTGCGCCGGTAGTCATCTGGTGCAGGAATATCTCTTCCGCGATGCGCCCCGCCATCAGAATCGCCAGCCGCGTTTCCAGGTAATTTTTGTCGTGCGACAGCTTGTCGTCGAGCGGAAGCTGCATGGTGAGCCCGAGCGCCATTCCACGCGGAATGATGGTTACTTTGTGAAGCGGGTCCGCATGTTCCAGCAGCGCGGCCACCAGAGCATGACCGCCTTCATGATACGCGGTCATCTTCTTTTCTTTGTCGCTGATGATCATGCTCTTGCGCTCCACGCCCATCAGCACTTTGTCCTTAGCCAGCTCGAAATCGGATTGCGTCACCACTTTCCGGTTTTGGCGCGCGGCAATTAGAGCAGCTTCGTTTACCAGGTTCGCCAGATCCGCGCCCGCGAAGCCGGGCGTTCCGCGCGCAATCACTGAAAGATCGATGTCGTCGCCCAGCGGAGTTTTCTTCGTGTGTACCTTGAGAATGCTTTCGCGCCCCCGCACGTCCGGCCGGTCCACTACGACGCGCCGATCGAAGCGTCCGGGCCGCAGCAGCGCCGGATCCAAAACATCGGGCCGGTTAGTCGCCGCCACCAGGATCACACCTTCATTCGATTCGAAGCCATCCATTTCTACTAGCAGTTGGTTCAGCGTTTGTTCACGCTCATCGTGCCCGCCGCCCAACCCGGCGCCTCTATGACGGCCGACCGCATCGATTTCATCGATGAAGATAATGCACGGCGCATTCTTCTTGCCTTGCTCAAACAGATCGCGAACGCGGCTTGCGCCCACGCCCACAAACATCTCCACGAAGTCTGAACCCGAGATCGAAAAGAACGGAACGTTTGCTTCGCCGGCAATGGCTCGCGCCAGCAGCGTTTTCCCGGTGCCCGGCGGGCCTATCAGCAGAACGCCTTTCGGAATGCGCCCGCCCAGCTTCTGGAACTTCTGAGGTTCGCGCAGGAACTCAATGATCTCCTGCAACTCCTCCTTGGCCTCTTCCACACCCGCAACGTCTTTGAACGTCACCTTCTTCTGCTGCGAGGAGTGCAGCCGCGCGCGGCTCTTCCCAAAGCTGAGCGCTTTGTTGCCGCCGCTCTGCATCTGCCGCATCATGAAAATCCACAAACCGAGCAGAATCAAAACCGGGACCGCGTTGAACAGAATTCCGATCCAACCGCTGCCGGTCGAATCCTTCCAACTGTATTTGACCCCTTTCTCCTGCATCATCTTGTAGATCTCGGGGTAATTCGGCGGAATCACCGTGTGATATGCCTTGCCGTCGGTGAGCGCACCCTGCACATCCGTTCCGGTGATGTTCGCGTCCTTTATCTTGCCGTCCTGAACGGCCGTGACAAAGTCCGAAACCGAAAGATTCTGCGGCGTGGGGCCCCGGCCGGTCTTCACCGCCATATAAACCAGGACAACCGCACATACAATGACCACCCAAAATACGGCGGTTTTTACGTTTGCACTCATGAACTCACCTTCTGCCGGCAAACCTCATTGCCAGCCGCCAAAGCCACCACTCCACCCCTGAGATAAAGACGTCAGTGGGATGGGTTTCGATTCACTCACAGCTTTGACTCTCTCGCTCCCACGGAACGGTAGACAAGACGAATTGTGTCGGCCGTCTCACCCGAGGCCGCAAATTTCGCCGATACACCGAAGCGGCGAACCCATACAATTTCGTCTCCTAAAACAACCACCGGCCAACGCCGGCGCTCCCAAAGGACAACCTTATGTTCCTGGAAAAGTGACTTGATCTTCTCGGCGCCCCTGTGCCCCGGACGGCAAAGCTCATCTCCCGGCTCCCAATTCCGTACAACGAGCGGGTGCGGCTCTCCGCTAGTGCTTATGGTTTGAGCGTTCAGATCTGCAACTTCGGCTGGAAACTCTTGGTCTTCCTTGAAATTAGCACATAAATGCGTCTGCGGCTTTATCGAGTTGACACAAATTATACCGCCTCCAAACGGTAGTCTGCATTCGGCTCCAAAATTCAACGGAATCCGGTAATGCCGCTCCGAATTCAGCGTACCGGGGCGGGCCAGCAACAGCGTGTCGAATGACCGCAGCGCATCCACGCCCGGAACAATCACCCGGTCGTGGCCATGGCTGCTGGAGCAGATCGCCAAAATAGCATCCACGTGCTCTTTATCGATTCCCCGCAGGTGCCCCCGAAGGCCGGCGATGGCCCGGCGGATGAGGCGGCGGCGGACCGCCAGGTGCAGTGCGTTCAGCCCCTGGATTTGCAAAAACGAACCCAATTCCTCGCCCGCGCTATTTCGTTCCGTAATTTGCCGGTACAACGGTTCAATCTGTTGATCCCAATACTCTTCTTCCGCCTGCGCGACCTCCGCCGCCCCCGCAAGGACGCCTTCCAGATTCGGATTGAAGTCGCGCGCCAGGGCAGGGATGGCTTCGTTCCGTAATCGGTTCCGAGCGAAGCCCGGGTCGGCGTTCGAGGAATCCTCACGCCACGCAATCCTTTCCGCGGCAGCCCATTGGCGCACTTCCTCCCGGCTGGTCGAAAGCAAAGGCCGGATCAGGCCTTCGCCGGTCACCCATCGCATCCCGGCCAAGCCCGACAAACCGGAACCGCGCAGCAGCCGGAACAGCACCGTTTCCGCCTGGTCGCTCCTGGTATGTCCGAGCGCGACCCGCTTCAGAGCGCGCTTTTCGATGCACTCTTGAAAAAATCGCCGCCGGACGTCCCGCACCGCCTGCTCGAGGTTGCCTTCCGTCGGCGCCTCCGCCCGCTCAATCACGCTTTCCAGCCCCAAAGAACGGGCCAGTTCGCGTACAAACTGCTCGTCGGCCTCGGACTCCGCTCCTCGCAGCAGGTGATTGACATGCAGGACTATCAAGCGCAGCTCGAACCTGGGGGCAAGCCTCTTTAATATGTGCAGCAGAACGACCGAATCGGCTCCGCCCGACACCGCCACCCCGGCCGCGTCGCCTGCCGACAGCATGTTATAACGAGGGATGATTTGCGCCATCCGCTCGACTAGATCCGCCGCCAATATCGACATTTTAAGTCTTTAGCGGACCTTTCTTCTTCATGCAGATCAATCCCCCGTTCACCGAGGAAAAGCTCAATGCGGTCGCCGCCGGCATCCAGGTGCTGCTGATGGATGTGGACGGAGTGCTGACCGACGGCCGCCTTCTTTTCGCGCCCGATGCCCAGGGCAACATGGTGGAGACGAAAGGCTTCGATTCGCAGGACGGCATCGCCCTGCGCTGGCTCAGTTGGTACGGCATCAAGACGGGAGTGATCAGCGGACGCGACTCTCCGGCAACCGCGGAACGGGCTCGCCAAGTCGCAATGACTTGGGTTTTTCAGGGCCACATCGAGAAGATCCCGCTGTATGAAAAAATTCTCGCCGAAGCCAAGGTAAACCCCGCACAAATAGCTTATGTAGGCGACGATTTGACGGATGTTGTCATCATGCGCCGGGCCGGGCTTTCCTTCGCCCCTGCGAATGCGCGTCCGGAGGCGAAGCATTCCGCCAACGTCGTGCTCGATGCGCCGGGCGGCTCAGGCGCGGTTCGCGAAGTCATCGAAATCCTCCTCAAAGCGCGAGGCGTCTGGCAGCAGCTACTCGAGAAGTACGAGGTATCAATCTGAGCGAAGCTGGAACTGGCAAAGTCGGCTTGGTTCTTGTAACGGTGAGCGCGCCGGGTGTCCTGCATCAATTGACTGGCGTCATCGCGCGGCACGACGGCGACATACGTTCCATCTCGATCATTGAGGATCAGCCCGTTCAGACGCAGATCTATCTGGAGCTTGACCTGCCCGGATCGTCCGAAGTGCTCCTTCGAGATCTGCAGGAACTGGCTGTGGTGCGGTCCGTGACCGCCGTGCAGTCTCTTCAGCAAATCTACGGCAAGCGGATCATCATTGTGGGCGGCGGCGCTCAGGTGGGGCAGGTCGCGCTGGGCGCGATTTCGGAAGCGGACCGCCACAACATCCGCGGCGAGCACATTTCCGTCGACACGATTCCGCTGGTGGGCGAACAATCGCTGGCGGCTGCCGTCCGGGCGGTTCGCCGCCTGCCGCGCGTGAAGGCGCTGGTACTGGCGGGTGCCCTCATGGGAGGGGACATCGAAACGGCGGTACGGGAAGTCCGTCAGGACGGATTGCTTGTGATCAGCTTAAATATGGCGGGGAGTGTTCCGGACGCGGCGGATCTGGTGGTAACAGATCCGGTTCAGGCTGGGGTGATGGCGGTGATGGCCGTAGCCGACACCGCCAAGTTCACCATTGAGAGGTTACGCCGCCGCGTATTCTGATTACTTGACTTGGAATGCGAACTCGCGCAACAAGTCGCCTTCCGAATTATTCTTGCCGAGCTCATAGAGCCGCAAGTAGTGCGTTCCCGCTTTAGCCATGCTCGGAACCGTGACATCCACCTGATCGTTCCGGATTTCCGCCGCGCCTTTCCATACATCGGCTCCCCGGCCATCGACGATCTGTACCGTGATCGCTCCGTGCGGCAGATCAGCAGCATTCAGGTGCAAGTGCAAGCGCTCGCCTGCCGGGACCACGGGATTCTCCAGTCCGCGGTAAGCGGTTAAGCTGACATCGGCGACCGGAGCCACGCGATGCGTAAATTGCGGGATTACGGCAATACCGAGCGCCAGGGCTGCAACGGCTCCGGCCCAGGACAATTTCGGTACTGTAAACCAAGTTCTCCAGGACACCTTCGACGCCGAGCGCTCCTTCTGAGCGGCCTCCCGGCGCATTTCGGTGACGGCTATCTTTATATCGGCGATGGCGGCTTCCAGACTCTCTAATCGAGTCACGCAGGATTCGCAGGCGAGGATATGGGTCTCGACGATTTCGAGCTCTTCCTCCCCGGATCGATTCATAACGAACCGTTCTAGTGCTTCCTCAGTCGGGTGATCAAGATATGTGGGCTGCATGTTTTTGAACTCCACTATGCCTATAAAGTGTGTTTATCCTGCCTGCGCTCTCACGAACACTGAGAAAATTCCGCTACTCGCCAGTTTTTTCCGGCCAATCTCGCCAAATTTCGCTTTAGCCCGCGATTTGAGAAGACGGAATTGAGTTTCCGTCAGTGACATTTCGCGGCAAATCTGTTCTTGCGGCTGCTCATGCAGGTAGAACCGGACGAGAATGTCGCGATCCCTCTTCGAAAGGGCCTCGAGAGCACTTTTCATGAGTTCGGTTTTCTGCTTCAGCATCGCTTCCTGCTCGGGATTTTGCTTGCGATCGGCGACCGTCACACCCGTTTCCAGGTCGGCCTGTTCGCGCCGCGTGTGAACAGCGTGCTCAATGTAAGCCGCCACCTGGCGACGCACGACCGTCCGCACGAATCCCATCAGGCGTTCCGGTTCCCGCAAATCTCCCCGCTTAATCGCGTTAACAACAATCAAGAACGTATCGTGCACCTTGTCCTCGAGTTCCTGCGGCCCAAGCTGCCGGCACAAGTAATATCGAATACCGCGGCTGAAGAGCTTGTACAACTGCTCCATACCGGCGTCCTCGCCGGCTTTAATGCGTTGAACAAGAAGACCCCAGTCGGTGGTGGAAAGGACGGGTTTAGCAGCCGTATCCGGTGCATTAACAGGCGCTTGGGCTTCCGGCGTCGCCGGCTCGGGGGACAATTTCGTTTGGCTCGCGGACATGAGTCAAATCACTCCTTAGAAAGAATCGAATAAGCCGCCCAGAACGAGGGCGAACTCCGGTAGCCGCTGCTCTGTTTCATCTCCAGTTGGGCTTGCTGGAGTGCAATGGCTGCCCGCTCGGCGAGTGGACCGGATTTTACTGCTTGTAAATGATTATAGAAGGCGGAAAAGAAGCGGCCCGAATCGTCGGGAGTGGGCCATGCGCTGACGATCACCGCCGACGCTCCGGCAAGCAACCAGGCACGGCCGAGGCCGATGAGCCCGGCGCCAGGTATTCTCTCGCCCTGATCGGACGCGCATCCGCTCAGCACCACCAGACTTCCAGGGACGCGATAAGCCGCGATAGCCTCCCGTGTGAGCAATTCAGGCATGTTGTCGGAGGTCAAACTCAACGCCAGCGCCGCATCTTGCGGCCGGCCTTGCGGGCTCACCACGTGCACGGCAAAATGGAGCACTTCCGGGGCTTTGGCAAGCGCGTCGTGCAGCATGGCGCTATTGGCGTCGGGGCCCAGCAAAAGCTCTGAATCCATGCCGGTGAGTTTCGCCGCCGTCCTCACTTCCCGCGCGCTGCCCGCAAGCCTGGCGAGGGATGTAAAAGTCTTGCCGTCCTTGGTGTCGAGAAACGCGGCCGGTGAACGGCGCCTCGAATCGGCGGCGTTATAGATAGGATCCGCCACGCCCACGAACCGTCGCTCCGGCGCTGTCGATTTCGGCGATAACAGCAGCAATTCACTCGGGAGGGTGCGTAGGGCATGGCTAGCGATAATCGGGTCGCCGGAAGTGGACTGCATCAGGCTGGGCAGCGCCGCCAGAGGAATACCGTCAAGCAGGGCGCCATCGGGCGTGATGAGCCAATTCCGCTTCTGGCGAACTGCCGGCGGCAATTTCCCAAATAGCGCTTGCGCGAGAGTTCTGGCCGATGCGTCGGTTCCGCGGTGATTGCGCACGTCGTCGGAAAAGGCGTGCAGTTGCCGGGCAATGTCGTGCTCTTTGGGCAATTCGTACAAATTCACCTGGTTCACCGTTACGGCCCAGAGAAAAGACTTCTGTTCGCCCAAGCAAAAACTGAGCAAAAGATCTTTGTCGCCTAGCCTGTCCTGAATATGCTTAAGTGAATTCCTATACGGATTTCTCTCGTCTTTTTTCGAGAAATTGTGCGTTTCTAAACCAATTCTATTTTCAAGGTCGGTTAACTGCAACCGAATATTATCGACTTTTGCTTCATCTTCGCTGGAATTCGGCCCCAGAGTTACCCGAGACTGCGCGGCCTGAAGCTGCGAAAGCAGCTTGAAATAGTCGGGCGGAAGCAGCGAATTCCGAGCCAAAGAGAGGGTCAACTGCTCGCGAAGGGTAGCCGCGCGGTTCTCGGCAAGGGTTTCGAAGCGCAAGCCGCGACAGCTCGGAGTCGTTCCTCGCCAGCGCCAATTGGGCGCCCAGCTCTGCGTAATCCTTATATACTTCGTGGAGCTGCGCCACTGTTTGAATATTGGTGGCATCGCCCGGAAGGGCTCCCTGGCGCCAGCGCCGGGCGGAATCGACGGCGTGCCGAAACTCAGCAAGCGCTTCCTGTGTGCGGCCGAGCTGAAGCAGGATAAGAGCGCGGATGTGAATGGGGTAGTACTGGGGAGTGATCTTAAAGGTCCGACTATCGGAGGCGAATGCCTGGTCAATCAGCGCGAGGGCTTGCGGGTATGCGCCCTTTTTCAGATCGAGCTCAGCCAGGTGCTCGAGCGTGATCGCCAGACCATCTTTATCTTGGATTCTGGTGCGAATGTCTCGGGCGTTGTTTAGAGCTTTCTCGGCTTCGGGAATGTTGCCACGTACAGAAGGGACGCTTCGCCACGGTAATCCCAAGCCGTCGCTTCCAGCTTTGGCAAATTCGCCGCGTGAGCTACATGGATCGCTCGTTCCGAGGTGGCAATCCCTGCCGAAGTTTCGCCATTGCGAAGTTGAATGGACGCGAGGCTAATGAGAGCATTCGCGAGGTAGAACTTGTCGGCTCACGTTTTCAAACAGTCGGACTGCGTCGAGGGACTTCTTTTCAGCGGAGGAGAGATCGCCGAGTTGGGCGTACACAGTCGAGATACAGAGCGATGCACTTCCGGCGGTAGTGGTCTCGCCTAATGGCAGCGCTATGGTACGGCCGGCCTCAGCCGTTTTTAGAGCTGCGCCATATTCGAAAAGGCGGACCTGAAGGTTCGCGACAGAAACGGATGCTCGCGCTTCGTCTGCGACGTTTCCGATCTGGTGTGCTTGGCGAGCAGCCCGCTGATATGCCTCGAGCGCTTCTGCGAACCGGCCTTGTTCGCGTAATTTTTTCCCCTCATCGAATATTGCGTGAAGATGATTAGCGGCCTGAGAGGGTTGGGATTGGCTTTGGTCTGCGTTAAGCAGACCAAAATGCACGACCGCTATTACGAACAGCAGTCGGATGAGGGTGGGCAGCCTCGATAGCAGAGCCTGCCCCGCTGGATTTCGGAATAGCAGAAATAATTCCCAGCAGAGTCTGGTTAGTAAAACACTTTACCACTCTCTCAGGCCCCATACCAGGGTATGTCTGCTTCGGCTGAACAGCTCTGTAATTAGAATCCGAACAAGCTCCCAATCGTGGCCCAGAAGCAAGGATCTGTGAGAATTGGAGGAAACATAGGTCGTCGTGAGTTCCTTTCGCACGCAAGGCTACCCGGCGCCGACCCCATTTCGGGCTAAAAATTATCTCGTAAGTTATTGATAAAAAAGGGAATATATTTTTAGCCATTTTTGTGACTGAGTTTTGGAGGGGTTCCAAAACGGCATAATCCCGAGGTGGAACCCAAGCTGAAACAAAGAGCCAAGCCCAGCGGCCTTCAAGGAGTGGCAAACAGCCGCCACCCGAGAAGCGCTGTCTGTGGCTTTCCGGCCTGACTTTTCAGGCCCGGTCCGCTATACTCGTCCTGTGACGGGGTTTATCTCCCGTTACGGCCATGTGTTTTTCCACGCTTTGGCCGCTCCCCTCTAGCGTTCACCATGTTCGATAATCTCTCCGATAAGCTCCAGCGCGTCTTCAAAAATCTGCGCGGAGAAGGAAAACTCAGCGCCGCCAACATGGAAGAGGCGCTGCGTGAGATTCGGGTCGCGCTGCTCGAAGCCGACGTTCATTTCAAAGTCGTCAAGCAGTTCATCGAACAGGTGAAGGAAAAGGCCATGGGCGAGGACGTCCTGACCGCTCTTTCGCCCGGCCAGCAAGTCGTCAAAATCGTTCGGGATGAACTCATCAAGATGCTGGGGGGACACCAATCCCGGCTTCGTTTCGCGAACGAGCCTCCCACGGTGCTGTTGATCGTCGGCTTGCAGGGATCCGGCAAGACGACCAGCGCCGCGAAACTCGGAGGCTACCTTGCCAAGGAGGGAAGTAAGCCCCAACTCGTCTCGGTGGACGTTTACCGCCCGGCCGCGCGGCATCAGCTGAGTATTCTGGCCAAGACAGTGGGCGCCCCGATTTATGAGGGCGGCGCGGACGAAACCAGGCCGCTCGAACTGGCGAAATCGGCGCGTCGCGAAGCGGTGCAAACGGGACGCGACGTTCTGCTGGTCGACACGGCCGGCCGTCAGCATATCGACGATCAGCTCATGCAGGAGCTGCATGAACTGAAAGAGGCGCTCAATCCCACCGAAATCCTGTTCGTTGCCGATGCGATGACGGGACAGGATGCCGTGCGCTCGGCGGACGAGTTTCACAAGCGGCTCGGCATCACCGGAATCATTCTGACCAAAATGGACGGCGATGCTCGCGGCGGCGCGGCGCTATCGATTCGCTCCATCACCGGCCAGCCCTTGAAGTTCGTCGGGGTGGGGGAAAGGACCGACGCTCTCGAGGCGTTCTATCCGGATCGCGTAGCTTCGCGAATTCTCGGAATGGGAGACGTGCTTTCGCTCATCGACAAGGTGCAGGGAGCCATCGATGAGAAGACCGCCGAGAAGATGCAGGAGAAGCTGCTCGGCGATGATTTCACGCTCGAAGATTTCCGCGATCAGATCAAGCAGATCCGCAAGCTGGGTTCGCTCACCGGATTATTGGACATGATGCCCAAAGTCGGCCCGCTGAAGGAGTTGAAAGACGCGAAAATCGACGAGGGCGAAGTGAACCGGGTGGTCGCGATCATCGATTCGATGACTCCCAAGGAGCGGCATAATCACATGCTGATCAACGGCTCGCGGCGACGCCGCATCGCGAAGGGGAGCGGTACGAGCGTTCAGGAGGTGAACAATCTTCTGAAGCAGTACGCGCAAGCGCGTAAAATGATGAAGAGCTTCACGGGTCCGGGCGGGCTGATTGGAAAAAAGTTGATGAAAATGAAGCTGCCCGGTTTGCCTGGGTTTTAGAACCGCTTCCTCACGCGCGCGGTTTCGTTTCGGATTCCGCCAGTCCGGAGAGCGGCGATTTTAAGTTTGTAACAATATAGAAAAAGAAAAGGTTACGATGTTAGCAATTCGCCTGGCGCGGTTTGGCGCCAAGAAGAAACCAACCTATCGTGTGGTTGTTATTGAGAAGGACCGCGCCCGGAACAGCCGCTCGGTGGAGGTGGTGGGCCACTACAACCCGATTGCGAAGCCGGCCCAGGTGCAGCTTGATCGCGAACGCATCGAGTATTGGCTGAAGAACGGAGCGCAGCCGTCGGATACGGTGAGCCGTCTGCTGAAGACGAACCCAGCGGAAGCCCCTGCCGTCGCATAGCTCTGCCGCGGCAAGACTCGCGTCTTTCGAGTCGCGCCGCACCACAGGTTACCGATGAACGACAGCAACGGTGTGAAGACGCTTGTAGAAGAGATAGCCAAGGCGCTGGTTGACGCCCCCAGCGGAGTGGTGGTCAACGAGATCGCTGGAGAACATGCCACCGTTTTCGAGTTGCGCGTGGCAGAGGGCGATCTCGGAAAAGTGATCGGGAAACAGGGCCGAACGGCCCGCTCCATCCGGACTCTGTTAGGGGCCGTTGGAACGAAGCTTAACCGGCGATTTTCGCTCGAAATTCTCGAGTAACGGATCGAGCCGACATGGACCGGGACAAAGTTGTGCTGGCGGAGATTCTGCGGCCGCGCGGCATTCGGGGTGAAGTTCTGGCCAGATCCCAAACCGATGTCCCCGGGCGCATTGAGAGTTTGAAAAGCGCTCACGCGCAACTGGCGGGCGGCGGCGAGGTTCCGGTCGAAATTGCCGCGGCCTGGCGCCACAAAGAGGATTGGGTCCTGAAGTTCGCGGGCGTCGATTCCATCGATGCGGCGGAGCGTTTTCGCGGTGCGGACCTGTGGGTGCCGTTTGCAAACCGAGGCTCGCTGGCCGAGGGCGATTTCTTCCGGTCGGATCTGATCGGTTGCAACGTTCTCGATAGCACCGGCGCGCGCTTGGGCGAGATCAAGGGCTGGCAGCAGTACGGCGGGCCTCCTTTGATGGAAGTGCTGGTCGATGGGCGCGAGGTACTGATTCCCTTCGTAAGTGCTTTGTGCCAGGTAGATCTCGGCCGCCGGACAATTCGGGTGGATCTCCCGCAGGGCCTGTTGGATCTATAGCGCGGATGGAATTTCGACGCCATGCGATTTCACATCGTCACCATTTTTCCCGAGTTTTTCTCAGGACCGTTCGATTACGGCGTGATCCGAAGAGCTCAAGCGGAAGGGCGGCTGGAAATTCAGATTCACGATCTGAGACACTGGACGTACGATCGTCATAAGACCGTCGACGACCGGCCTTTCGGAGGAGGCGAAGGCATGCTGCTGAAGCCGCAGCCGTTGTTCGAGGCTGTGGAAGCAGTTCTGCCGGATCGAACGCCCCGGCAACGGGTCGTATTGATTTCGGCTCAAGGCAGGCCGTTCGCGCAATCGCTGGCGCGCGAGTTCTCGCATTTGGACGATTTGCTGCTCATTTGCGGCCGGTATGAAGGAGTGGACGAGCGCGTGGCCGAGCACCTGGCGGATGACGAGGTGTCGATCGGCGATTTTGTCCTGAGCGGCGGCGAGTTGGCTGCGGCGATGGTAGTGGACGCAGTGGCGCGGTTGTTGCCCGGCGTGCTCGGAAATGAAGATTCGGCGCGAAACGAGAGTTTCGCCGAGGAGAACGATGGTTTATTGGATTGTCCGCAGTACACCAGACCGGCGGAGTTCCGCGGCTGGAAAGTGCCCGAGGTACTGCTAGGCGGGAATCATGAGGAGATCAGGCGCTGGCGCCGGGCTGCGTCGCGCGAAAAAACAGCGCGGTTTCGCCCGGATTTAGTCGGTAGCCGCGATAACGAGGCAGAGCTAAACAATGCAAAACGCAATCGTCAGTAAATTCATCAGCAAGCACGCCCGCGCGAGCGCGCACCCGGAATTCCGGCCGGGCGACACTATCCGAGTGCACGTGAAGATCAGGGAAGGCGACAAGGAGCGGCTGCAGGCGTTCGAAGGAACCGTTATTGCGCGCAAGAACACCGGGATGGGCGAGACGATCACCGTGCGCAAGGTGAGCTTTGGGCAGGGGGTTGAGCGTATTTTTCCCGTCCAAGCCCCGGTCATCGACCATATCGACCTGGTTCGCACCGGCCGCGTCCGCCGCGCCAAGCTGTATTACTTGCGCAACTTAAGAGGCAAAGCGGCCCGTCTGCGCGAGCGCGAATAGCAGTAGCTGTTTGGCGATGTTGGCGCAAGGGCGGGAGAGCCGCTATTGACCCAAAGCGAAGCAGCCAGATGGCGAATTTGTGAGTAATGGCGATCCGTTGTGTCAGCTCGTACGAGAAAGAGGCGCGGGAGCGCGGGTTCTCGTGCATCGCCGGAGTGGATGAGGTAGGCCGCGGATGTCTCTTCGGTCCGGTTTTCGCGGCTGCGGTGATTCAAGATCCCCTGCGCCCGGTACGCTACCTGTGCGACAGCAAAATCATCGATGCGCCAGAGCGCGCCGGCCTGGCGGCGCGGATTAAAGCCCGGTGCATCTGCTGGGCCATTGGGGCCGCGGACGTTTTCGAGATCGATCAGATCAACATCTATCAGGCCTCGCGGCTGGCCATGCGGAGGGCTGTGGAAGCCCTCGCGGTACGGCCCGATTTCCTGTTGATCGATGCGGTCAAAATCGATTTGCCCATCGAGCAGCTTCCGCTCATCGACGGGGATGCGCGCTGCCGGGCCATCGCTGCGGCCTCTATCGTGGCAAAGGTCCATCGCGACGAATGCCTTGCGCAATGGCACGAAGTTTATCCGCAATACAACTTAGCATCGAATAAAGGCTATTCGACACCGGATCATAAACGCGCTCTGCGCCAGTATGGTCCCACGTTGCTGCATCGCTTTAGTTTCGAACCCGTGCGCGCCAGCAGCGCGCAGGTGCATTGGACGGGCTACCTTACGGACCAGCCGGCGCAAGGTGAGCTCTTCGAAGAGACGATTACCGATGCCGGATGCGAACTCGTTTCCGATGGGGCGACGGCGTGAGCGCCTCGCCTGCCGCGCCCGCTTCGCCTCCGCCTGCAAAACCCAACCGCTTTGTGAAATGGCACCGGCGGATTCTCGGATTCTGTCTGGTCGTATTCGCCTTCGAGCTGGGCCTTTTTCTGCTCGTCTTCCCGTGGTTGAGTAACTGGGATCTGAGTTGGATACCGGTTCATTCCCCGCGCCTGCAGGATATATGGATGAGCCGTTACTTTCGCGGCGGGTTGAGCGGCTTGGGACTGCTGAATCTGTATGTTGCCCTGGCGGAATTGTTCAAGCAGTTGAAATCGATCTTCGGCGAGCGGTGAAAGGTGGCGGGGGCCGCCACAGGCCGTCAGTCTTGGTGGCCTTGCTAGGAATAGGGGAACTCAGAGGGCTTTATTTCGGGATGGAGACCGCTAACCTCCGAAATTCGAGTCAGGATTCGGGCGCGCAGATCTGACGAGACCTTCTCATATGGAACCCGTCCCGCCAAGTTCACGTGCTGGTACGGATCTGCATATAGGTCGTACAGCATGTACTCGACGTAGCTATCGCTCCGTGGAACCGGCTTCCACCCTGGCAATCGGGGCGCTGCGACGGCATACGTGTACCGCGGCGTTCGCAGGCCGCGGCCGGTTGTGTATTCGCTCATCTCAAAAAAGACCTCGTTACGCCAACCCGCGATCTTTCGATCCAACAAAGGGAGAAAGCTTCGGCCCTGCATCGACGAAGGAGCGGGAAGGCCGGCGGCTGCGAGGAGTGAAGGGGCGAGATCCACTTGGCTCACCAGCTCCGGGATTTCCAATGAGCGATTAAATCCAGGACCTTCCAGCACCAATGGCACGTGGATCGAACTCTCGTGGGGAGTTCGCTTGTATTCGGGATTCCGTGTCTTAAAATGACAGCCATGATCGCTGACGAAGGCTAAAATCGTGTTTTCCCTAAGGCCGGTTTCCTCTAACGTCTTTCGAATGATTCCCACTGCTTCATCGATTCTTACAACACAGGCGTAGTAATCGTCTAATTGACTCATCCAGGTTCCAGGCAGAGGGCGCAAGTCCTGGGGCACGAAGCAATTCTTAAACTTACCCGCCAATTCTTTGGGCGGTACAAAGCGGTCAATATCGTTCTGATGATGTACTTCGAGGTACGACAGCGTTAGAAAGAAGGGTGACTTAGCAGATTGCAGAAACTTTTGTCCAAGCTGAGTAATGAAATCAGCGCGATAAATGCCGGAAAAGTGGATGGGTTTGCCGTCATTGTCATACAAATCCCCCTCGTAAGGATGAGAGGTCAATTCCAGCACGTTGGATGCTTGCCATAGATCGAGAAATCCCCCGCGGTGCTCTGGTTTCACCGCACCCAATTGCTCTTTGTCTCCTTGCCCGTTGTTGCCGCCGAGGTGCCATTTGCCAATGTAGTTAGTGGTATAACGTGCTCCCCGTAAGACGGAAGCGATAGTGGCCGAATCGGGCGGCAATGCTATTCCGTTTTTCCAAACGCCGTGACGGCTTGGATATTGACCTGTGAAAATACTGGCCCGCGCCGGTGCGCATACCGGCTGATTGCAAATGGCGGACCGGAATAAGACGCCATTGCGAGCCATCGCATCCAGGTTGGGCGTGAGATCGGAAGGGTTCAATCCCATCGCGCCGATGCAATCCCATCGAAACTGATCAGAAATTATCAGAACTACATTCGGGCGCTCGTCCGCCCGCAGTGCGCTGGTTGCTTCACCTGAAACTTGGTTAGTTTCCGCGACCGCTAAAACGGCGGATGATGTCTTTATAAGATCTCGCCTTGTTAAGTTCGGCGATTCGCGCAACTTATTTTTCTCCTGTACTCTCTTCGTAGCCCATCGCTGGCGAACTTAGCTCCTGGATAAATAGCGGGCCGCACCGTACCGGTCTGGCGGGTTGCCTCCGCGAACCGCGGGTCCAGTCACGGCATAAGGATCATGGAATTCAGCCATCATTTCGTACATTCTGGCCCGCATTTCAGAAGCCTGGGGGGCCCGACCGGCGATGTTGTTCATCTCGTCCGGATCTTCGTGGAGGTCGTACATCTCATCGAAATCAAAGCCATTGAACACATATTTGTAGCGATCTGAAATCGCGATGCGTTGCGTGTAGAGAAACTCGCCTCCGTAATAGGCACACAAAATTTGCGGCCGCCAATCCGGGTAATCCGGATTTTCCAGCAATGGCAGTAAGGAACGTCCGTCCGCAAAGGGCAACTCGGCAGCTCCGGCTGCCGCGACATAGGTATATGCCAGGTCATGAGTCTGGACAAGAGCAGAGCTAGTGCGGCCGGGCCGCACGTGACCAGGCCAGCGAATAATTAATGGAACTCGATAACACTCCTCGTAAGGCATCCAGCCCTTGATCCACATACGATGCGCGCCAACTAAGTCGCCATGGTCGGAGGTAAACACCACAATCGTGTTCGCCGCCTGCCCTGACTCATCCAATGACTTGAGCAGCCGCCCAATTTGCGAATCGAGCTGCTCTGTATAGGCGTAATAGTGAGCCCGGCTTGCTCGAACGTCCGCTTCTGTAATATTGCCCCAGGTCTCAGCCTCCCTCCGGTGCATGCCGGGCTTGTTGCGGAACTCGTCATGGAAGCTTTTCGGCGTCGGGATCGACCCGGCGTCGTACTTCATGAGAAAGCTTTTCATGGGGAAATAAGGATCATGCGGCTGAATGTAGTGCACTTCCAAGTGCCAAGGTTCATCACCTTGCGTGAACTTCCGCAGCATTCGAATCGCACATTCGGTCCGGTAGTGTTCCGGGGCTGTCTCCTCGGATCCCTCCGTGTAACCCCACATCGGAAAGCGGCTTGAACCCGGCCATTGCATCATGCGGTTCACGGTTCGGCTCGCCCTCTCTTTAGGCACTGGCACATGAATCGAGCTTCGGGCATTATCGCGGGCCGCATCGCGATAGGAAGACAGATCGGCTCCTTCGTGAAAGCCAAATTCGAGCGGGCCCCGCTCCCATGAAGCGTGCCACTTCCCTACATACCCGAGGCGGTAGCCTGCGTCCCGTAAGCGCTGCGAATAGAGCACAACCTCGGGGTACATGTCGCGGTGAACAGAGGGTGCCGAGTGAACCTGATTGAAAACCCCGTTGTGCCAGTGGTACGCCCCCGAAAGAATCATGGCTCGGGCCGGGCAACATACTGCGCACGGTGTATAAGAACGCTCGAAAAGCATGCCTTCCCGCGCTAGCCGATCCAGGTTGGGCGTGCGGCATGCGGACCGGCCGGCGATGGTGGCCCATTGCTGCTGGTCGGACATAATGTGCAGAATATTCGGACGAGGAGCGGGTCGCGGGGTGGAACGCGATGAAGACAGCATGGCAGCGCTACCGGCTAATAGCTGGCGTCGGTTTAGCATTCAACCTCCCAGTGGTTGTTTGCCCCACGCAGCAGCGCTGCAAAACTATCAGCAAGGAGACACAAAGCGTGACCTGCTTCATGTTCTGGATATCGTGCCAGGCGCAAATTCCAAACCTCGCGTCGTCAACTATACCTGAAGCCGGCTCAACGTCACCGGCCACCATCAATGCGATGCACGAACCAATACAGTCCAGCCGCAGCTGCAAATAGGAGTCCACTGCATATGGCTCCTGGCAAAGCGGCATCGGCGTGACCCGCCAAGTAGGCGTCGAGCGTTGCAGAAAGGAGCCACACTTGCACCATCAGCAGCAAAATCAACAGAGCGGCGGTACCGTCGAGTGCGGTGATTCTGCGGCGCACGTTAACTTTCCAGCCTTCCACTCACCCCAATGGCAATGAGTTGTTGGCCCTTCCGTTCGAGCACAACGTGCGGCAGCGCGCGCGTCGGTGGTCCTTGGATGACTGCGCCATCGCGGATCGAGAAGCGGCCGTTATGGCATGGGCAAATGAGCTGATTGTCTTCTCGGGAATAGTAGACGGCGCAGGAGAGGTGAGTGCATTTCTGCGAGTAAGCAACATATTCGCTCGCGCCGGTCCGGACCAGTAAGCACTGCTCGTCCGGTTTTGGATAGTGGAACAGCTTGACCTCGCCTATCGCAATCTCGTCCGCACCTGCAATTTCCTGTCGTGGATAAACGTCATTGTGACGAAACCAGGATTTGATGAGTATCCAAACATTTCCTACGAACATGCCGAGGCTGGTAAGCGTGAGAAACTTGATCAATTGGCGCCGGTTAACGAAGCGCTCACGTTCCTGGAATACGGAGAACTCATCGCGCCAAAGCGATTCCCGATCGCGCGGCGCCGGCGCTTTATCGCCCAGTCTGGCCAAGGTGCCCCTCCCACATATAGTCGACGACATCGATCGAAACGGCGCTGGTTTCGGGCGGCATCATCATATTCACGCGGGTTTTTACCCGCTGGTTTCCAAATACAAACAAGTTCTCCGGCTCCTCCCGCCGGTGCGAGATTTCGTCCGGTCTTACATAGCTGAGAGCCTGGCTGGGGCATACGGTTGCGCACATGGGTTTCTTGCCAACCGAAGTGCGGTCATAACACATATCGCATTTCATCATCTGCTCGTATTCGGGAATTATTTTTGGAATCCCAAAAGGACAAGCCAACACACAATTCGAGCAAGCGATGCAACGGGGTTTCAATGCCGAGCGGACGATTCCGTCATCGCCCACCTTAATGGCGTCCGCGGGGCACACCATGGCGCAGGTCGGTTCTTCACAATGCCAGCAAACATAGGCCGCGGTGCCGGCCATTTCGTGCCTGTCCAGATAATCGAAGTTGATCATGGAGACGCCGCGGTGTGTCTCGCACTCTTCGCAGGCTTCCACGCAGGATTGACAGCCAATGCAGCGAGACGGATCGACGTAGAACTCGTAACCGAACATTTAATCGGGAACCTCCGTGGGAGCCGCCTTTCGCAGCGCACAAGCCGATACTTTGAATTCAGGGATCTTGCTGCGGGGATCGAGAGTTCGGTGGGTCAGTTGATTCGCGCTTTTTTTTCCAGGCCAGTGATACGGAATGAAAACGGTGTCGGGCCGTATGGTCTTTGTAACCAGAGTTCGCAGAGTCATCTCCGCCCGGCGCGTTGCGACGGTAACGGCATCCCCCTCTGAGATGCCGTAGCGCGCTGCAAGTTGGGGGTGAATCTCCAGCTTTGGCTCGGGGTAAATATCCACCAGTCCGCCCAGACGCCGGGTTTGTGTACCTGAGAGATATTGGCTCACGACGCGTCCCGTTGTGAGATAGACGGGATACTGTTCGTCGACTGGATCGCCGCTTTCGCGCCATTCCGTTGCATTGAATCGGCACTTGCCGTCCGCGTGGAAACTGATGCCGCCCTCAAATAGGCGCGGCGTTCCAGGATGATCAAGCGACGGACATGGCCAGAACAGGCCCATGTGTTCATCCACGCGCTCATAGGTGATGCCGTAATAATCGGCATGTCCGCCGCGCGAAGCCTCTCGAAGCTCGTCTAGAATTTCGCGCGACGTTTCGAAAGGGAAGAACGTCCCACGATCCAAGCGCCTTGCTAGTTCGCACAAAATCGATGTGTCCGTGCGGGCATTGGCTGGGGGGTCGACGGCCTTCCGGATGTGAATCACACGGCCTTCCACGTTGCAGGTAAGGCCTTCCTCTTCTTCCTGCAGGCTGCCGGCAAGCACCACGTCGGCATGCTGCGCCGTTTCGGACATAAAGAAATCAATGACGCCGAAGAATTGAAGTTTGTCGAGCGCGTCGCGCGTATAATTCGCATCCGGAAGAGAGACTAGCGGATTGAAGCACATGCACAACAAAGCTTTGATCTCTCCTCGGTGAATCGCCTCCATGATTTCTTCGGCGCTGTAGCCGGGTTGCGGGAGATCGTCCGGTGAAATCCCCCATACCTTTGCGACATGCGCGCGTGCAGCCGGATCTGTGAGCATGCGCTGGCCCGGCAGCTGATCGCATTTTTGTCCGTGTTCCCGGCCGCCTTGCCCGTTGCCCTGGCCCGTAATCATGGTGCAGCCGGAGCCTTCGCGGCCAAGCTGTCCTGTAGCAAGCACAATATTGATTACAGCGAGGCAATTTTCTACGCCCTTGGACTGATGCTCGATTCCGCGCGCGTGCAAAGCAATGGCGCGATCGGCCTTTGCAAACCAATGTGCGGCTTTCTCGATATTTTCCGGCGGGATACCGGTCTTTTCAGCCGCCGTTTTCGGATCCCAAACCGCGACCGATTCTTTCACGGCTTCAAAGCCGGTGGTATGCGCGGCGATGAACTGCCGGTTTTCGAGCCCATCGCGCAAAATCACGTGCAGCATGCCCATCAGCAGCGCCAGATCGGTCCCAGGACGTACGGGCAGGAAGAGATCGGCATTCCGCGAGATGGGATTCAAGCGCGGATCTGCGACAATCAGTTTGCCGCCGCGATCCCGGCAGCGCCAAACATAATCCGTTGTGATCGGTGAACAATCGCCAATATTGGAGCCAATGATAAAAAGAACATCGGCTTTCGGAATATCGCTCCATGGGATGGGGCTGCGATCCACGCCGAAAGCCAGCTTATAGGCTACGCCGGCGGATACCATGCACAACCGTCCGTTGTAGTCGACGTGCCGCGTCCCGACGGCCAGGCGAGCGAATTTCCCAACCAGGTATGACTTTTCCGTGGTAAGCGACGCGCCCCCATAGACCGCGACGGCATCATTGCCGTACTCCCGCTGAACTTCGCGAATGCGGCGCGCAGTGAACCCGAGTGCCTCGTCCCAGCTTGCTTGCCGAAATCCGCCAGGTTCACGCAGCAGCGGATCAAGCAGGCGGTCCGGATGGCCGTTCTGGAGGTAGCGTTTGACGCCTTTAGGACATAACTTGCCTTGGTTGAAGGGAAAGTCTTCCCATGGTTCAAATCCAATCACGCGATTCTGCCGGACCTTTAACTGGATGCCGCACTGCTGGCCACAGAAGCAGCAGTGTGTTTTTACCAGTTTTTCAGCTGGATTTCGGGATTCGTCGGACCAGCCGCCCGGAGGCGCGTAATGCAAATGCGGTCCGAATCGCTCGCGAAGTTGTTCCGCCGATTCCGGAAGTTTAGCCACGCCTGAATGCCTCCTTAATGCGAAGCTGTGCGCGTGACAGTGTCTTTCGCTTGCAGGCGGGACACAGCTCCTGCCAGTAGCCGGCCGGACCGGGCACGCGGTAATCGAACCCAAGTTGCGGCAGCGTGCGCTTCAAGTCGTCGATTTGCGTTCTCGAAGCAAACCGCTCTCCACACCGGAAGCACCAGACACCTTCGTCGCGCGCTCCGGCCTGCTGGTAAAGTTTCGCCCCTAATTGAGCGGGCCGTTGAAAGATGTGAAAGAACTTGCCGAAGGGAAGAAACAGCAGTGCGGCGATCACCGTGATCGCGTGTAGAATTGCGAGGAAGCTATACAGATTACCACGCAGCCAGAACTGCGAAACCGTCAGCGCGAGACCCGTGATGGAGATCGCGAACAACAGGATCAATGGAAAGAAATCAAGCGCGAATGATTGCAATGTTTGTGCGCCCACATCACGCAAGCGGCGCCACAACGCCAGTACGATTCCGGTCAGCACAAGAATTGCCGCGATGTCCAGACTGTGGAATGCCAGTTCTGCCACAATCGAGTGCACCGGAAACGAGCCAAGCGAAAAACCAAAGAGATGTGCGATGTAAGTCATTTGATCATTTGCCGCGGAGCTGAACGAGATCCATCCAAACACCAGCGGGAACGTCACGGCTGCTGCCAAAAGGCAACCCCAGAACAAGAACTGATGCATCCACCAGCGCAGTGCGGAGCGCCGGTGAATAAACGTCTGCATCAAGATGTTTTTGCCAAATAGTCCGCTGAGGCTTGCGATGCTGCGCCATGCGCCTTGTTCTCGTGCGATCTGCCAGCCTCGCTGCCAAAAGACGCGCGTTGGCGGCTTATCGAGCCAAACAATGTAGTGATAAGCAACGCCCCAGGTGGCAAAAATCACGGCAAAGGTATAGATCACCAGCGCCGGATCGAAGTTCTCAAGGTTGCGTGAACCGGCGACGATGCTGGCAATCAGTAGTCCGGTCCATATCGTCGCCCACACGCCGGCGCGCAACTGTGTCATGGCGCGGCTCTGTGGCGCCGAAGCGGTTTCGACGGCCGTGCGGTCTGAGGGAAGCAGCATTCGCACGTTCAGCCGCCATAGCAGAAAGGCCGTCAATGATAACAGCACGAAACCGGGCCAGACCACGCCGGCGATATCAAGAAACACTCCCAGCAACAGTGGTGGAAAGAAGCCGCCAAGAACCCCGATGGCGCCCACCAGTCCCGCAACCGTTCCTGTGTCTCTCTTGAAATACTGTGGCACCAGTTTGAACACTGCTCCATTTCCCAATCCGAGAAGAGCGGCGCACCCGAGCGCACCGGTTGTGAACGGAACCATGGATGGCCAGGCGAGCAGTAGAGAAAACAAAACAATGCTGAAGAAAACAACCGAGAGAACCTGCGCGCCGCCGATGCGATCGGAGAGCCAGCCACCCAGCGGCCGCATCAGCGTGGCCAGTACCACGAAACCGGCGGTTCGCAATCCGGCATTCGCCGGCGTCAGATGAAATTGATTTTTGAGCAGGATCGGCAAATAAATCGAAAAAGCGATAAAGCCGCCGAATGTCAGCCCATAGAAGGCGGACAAAATCCAGGTAACTCGCTCGTACCGGAGCACCTGTAACATTTCTCCCAAGCTGCCCGACCGCGGCGTATTCGGCGAATCACGCGCAAGCAAGAAGAAGAGGACAGCCCACGCGACTAGCAGCAGAGACACGCAGCGGAAAATGATCTGCCAGGCGAAGGCGGCCACGAGAATCGGCCCGGCCAGGGCGACGGCTGATTGCCCGATATTGCCCAATCCGAAAATGCCTAGCGCAGTGCCTTGCTTTTGCGGCGGATACCACCGCGATATGAAGCCCACCCCTACCGAAAAGCAGGAGCCCGCAATCCCCAGGCAAAACGCAGCGGCGATTAGTCCTTGAAAGCTGGATGCCGTGGAAGCCCACACAGTCGGAATGGCGGCGGCAAGCATCAAGGCAGCGAAAACAACGCGGCCTCCGTACAGATCCGCGAGCATTCCCATCGGGATGCGAGCAAGGGCGCCGAGAATAACCGGGACAGCCACGAGAAGCGCAGTCTGCGTAGCCGTGAGATGGAACATCTCCCGGAACCGCGCGGCAAAGGAGCTGATCAGGCCCCAAGCCGCAAAGCAAATCACAAAAGAGAACGTTCCCAGAAAGAGTTGGACAGGCGCGTTCCGGCCTTTTTCGACCACGATGTCTTGACCTTTCGATTTGGACTTTTCTATTTCCTAGAAGTGCCAGTTTAGTTCCACGAACCCAAGATTCCCCGAGCTTCCTTTTGATAGATCGCCTGAATCAAGCGTACATATATACAAATCCCGGAGTCTTCATACTTTGTTCCGGGGCGGTCAATACTGCAGTGTCTGTTCGATAGCACTCACTAGCTGGTCCGTTGAAGGGAGGACGAGCGCTTCAAGAGATGGCGCCGAGGGCACAAAGGAATCTTTTGCAGTCAGGCGGCCGATAGGCGCATCGAGTGCGTCGAGGCACTGCGAGGCGATGCGCGCTGCCACCTCGGCCCCGAATCCCATGGTGAGCGAATCCTCGTGGGCAATCACCACCCGGTTTGTTTTCCGGACACTGCGATAAATCAGCTCCTCGTCGAGCGGAACGATGGAGCGCAAATCAAGAACTTCGATTGAGCGCCCCCGCTGCTCGAACTGGCGGGCGGCTTCGAGCGCATGGTAAACGGAATTGCCCCAGGTCAGGACCGTGAGATCGGTACCTTCGCGGCACACACGGCCGCTGCCGAAGGGAATAATGTAATCCGCGTCGGGCTCGAGAGTCTTTGCCTGGACCTTGCGATAAAGCCCCTTGTGCTCTAAGAAAATGACCGGATCCTCGGACCGCGCCGCTGCCTTGATGAGCCCCTTGGCATCTTCTGCGCAGCTCGGAAAAACCACTCGCCAACCGGGGATGTGAGAGAAGAAGCTCTCCACACACGTGGAATGCCACGGGCCGCCTTTGATGTATCCGCCCACCGCAATGCGAACGACGACGGGACAGCTCCAAACACCATGGCTACGCCAGCGCACAGTAGGAATTTCGTCGCGCAATTGCATGGCCGCTGGCCAAAGATAATCGGCGAATTGGATTTCGACAATGGGTTTGTAGCCGGCAATTGCCATGCCACCGGCGACGCCCGCAATACTGGCCTCGGCGAGCGGAGAATTGCTGACGCGAGGACCGAAGGCGTCCGTCAGCCCGCGCGTGACGCCGAAGACTCCGCCTTTGGGATCTGCAATATCTTCGCCCCACATGACGATTTTTGGATTTCGTTGCAGTTCCTCGCGAAGGCCGTGATTAATGGCGTCGATGAGCGCAATCGGCTGCTCCGAAATATACCGGGGCGGCCTTGGCGTGCCGCTCCAGGCGGGCGCTGCTGCGTAAATATGCGCCAGCAAATCGCCGCCTTGTGGTTCTGGTTGGGCATCCGCCCACTCGGCGGCGCGGTCCACCTTATTCTTTACCTCTTGCCGGATTCGTTCCACATCGGCGTGGTCAAGCACCGCTGTTTCCAACAGCCGGTTTTCCATCCGCGCTAAAGGGTCGAGTTCGACACAACCCCGCAGATCATCGTCGCAGCGGTATTTCCGATGATCGTCGGAAGAGGAATGCGGGTCGAGCCGCACGACTTTGGCTTCGACGAGAACAGGCCCTTCCCCGGCACGTATGGACTCGATGAGCGCAGGTACTTTCTCGTAGATTTCCTCGAAAGAGGTCCCATCGATCTCCACGGCGCGAATACCGAAACCCTCCGCAATTTTGCGGACCGAAGACGCCGTTTGTGTCCGCTGCGGAACGCTGATGGCGTAACCGTTGTTCTGAATGACGAACAGGACGGGCAAAGATTCGCGCGCCGCCCAGTTCAGCGCTTCGAAAAATTCACCTTCGCTTGTAGCGCCTTCGCCGGATTCCACATACACGACTGCATCTTTGCCTTCGGCCCGCAGAGCCTTGGCCGCGCCCACCGCCGGAAGATATTGCGAGCCGGTGCAAGCGGTCTGTGAGACCAGATTCAGATCGCGTGAAGAAAAGTGCTCCGGCATGTTGCGTCCACCGGAGTTGGGGTCGCCTTCGCGTCCCAACATGCCGAGGAAAATGTCTTTGACAGCCAGCCCAATGGCCAATGCAGTTGCTTTTGAGCGGTAGTACGTGAAGAACCAGTCGTGGCCAGACCGTAATAGCGAAGCGATACCCGCTTGTGTCACCTCATGCCCGCGGCTGGAAGCAACAAACGAGCACTTGCCCTGGCGAGCCAGCGCCTTCATCCTTTCTTCGACGTAGAACACGGTAAGCACTTTCCTGTACAGTTCCAGGCAGAACTCACGCGGAACCGCGCTTTGCTGGTAGGGGCGATCAATAGCGAAAACGGCCATTCGGGTCCTTTCGGGAAACAAGAGCCTCTCTACATCTAGTCTTCCGAAACGCGCGCCATCTTTCCGTGACTTTGGTCACCAAAAGACTCGAGTATCCGGTCTTCTACACTGGCAGCTTAATGAGTCTCGATAAAACGCCGGCCGTAATTGCCACATTGAAGGCCACCCAATTGTTTTCAGCCCTGGACAGCGCGGAGATCACTGCCTTCTCCGAACGCACGGTGATCCGGCGCTTCTCAGCGGGAGAGCTTTTGTTTTCCGAGGGAGAGCCATGCGCCGGGTTGTACGTTGTATCGGCGGGTCGAATCCGCATCTTCAAGACGTCGCCGAGCGGCCGCGAACAGGTGCTTACTGTGGAGGGTCCGGGCAGTTCCATCGCCGAGCTACCCGTGTTCGATGGAGGTCCGTATCCGGCATCGGCAGCGGCAGTGGATGACGCCCAGGTTCTGTTCGTCTCGCGCAACGATTTCCGCGCCTGTTGCCTGGAACATCCGCAAGTTTCTTTGAAAGTGCTGCAGGTAGTGGGGATGCGTCTGCGCCGTTTGGTCGGAATCATCGAAGAGCTTTCCTTCACCACACTGCGGCACCGGCTGATCGCCTGGCTTCTCCGGGAAGCACAGGCGCACGGCCGCACCTCCGACGGGGGAACAGTGTTCGAGCTGGGCATGAGTCATCAGGAACTCGCCGCCCATATCGGCACGGTCCGTGAACTGGTTTCGCGCAACATAGCCCGGTTACAGGCGCAGGGATTCATTCACGTGCGAGGCCGCGAGATCACAATTCTGGATCGGGAAGGCCTGGAATCGGACTTGGCATCCGCTGTTTAGCCGGCCCGCGTCCCTAGCTTAGAGATCTGGTGACTAAAGTCACTGGCCCGGCTTGCCCCTGCGCCTTATCGTCAAAGCAGAGGTAAGACAATGACTCTGGATACCACTCGGACGGTTGGGGAAATTGCGCGGCAATACCCGGCTTCAGTTCCGGTCTTTGAGGCTTTTGGCATTGATTATTGCTGCGGCGGAAACAGGTCGCTTGAAGATGCCTGCGCGAAAGGAAGCGTCTCGCTAAATCTGGTGCTCTCCGATTTGTCGAGCACCCTTGTTGCTCGCCCGACAGAAGATGAACGCCACTGGACTACCGCGCCCCTGGCTGAGCTGGCGGATCACATTGTGGAACAGCATCATGCCTACGCCAAACGCGAACTGCCGCGGCTGTCTGCGCTCGCCGAAAAGGTTCACAAACGACATGCGCATATGCATCCCGAACTGCATCAAATCCGCGAGCTGGTAGAGGCCATGACTTCTGAGATGTGTACTCACATGATGAAAGAAGAGCAGGTCCTGTTTCCACGCCTCAAAATAGTGGAGCAAGCGGCCCAAAATAGAGTCACCCCGCCGCCGGCATTCTTTGGGTCGCTTATTAATCCCATCCGGCACATGATGAGTGAGCACGACGATACTGGCGAAGTTCTCAAATCCATTCGCGCCGCGACGCGCGACTACAAGCTTCCAGAGGATGCCTGCATGAGCTATAAAGCGCTCTACGACTGCCTGTCGGCCTTCGAGACGGACTTGCATCACCACATCCATCTCGAGAACAACATCTTGTTTCCGCGCGCGCTGGAATTCGAAAGAGTTGAATAGCGGACTGCCGGAATGACCCTCCAGCCGCACCCAGCCAGCATCGGCTCGCCAGAAGCCGCGGTGCGAGAGCGAGCGCTCCAGAAGCTTGTTACTGCGTTCGTCTGTACGGGGCTGATCTTTCTACTTCTCCCTGGCACGTTTCTGGGAGTTTGGAATCTGATTGCGATCAGCGGACAGCGCTCGGCCCATTCGCTCTCTGCGGCGTGGATTCAGGCGCACGGCCAGGCCCAGATGTTCGGCTGGATCGGCGCCTTCATTATCGGCATCGGGTTTTACTCGCTATCCAAAATGGGCCGGCTGAGGCCGTTTGCGATACATCGGGGATGGCAAAGCTGGTCGCTCTGGACGGCTGGTGTGGCGGTGCATTGGTTAACAGGCGTTTATGGATGGCAGTGGCGGCTGATGCTTCCCGTTTCGGGGGCTTTGCAGTTGGCAGGCTTTCTGTTCTTCTTTGTGAGCTTGCGGCAACATAAACCGCCGCGCGGCAGCCAACTGCCGGTCATTCGTACTCCAGAGATGTGGATGCGGCTCGTTGTTGCATCCACCGCCGCATTCTTTGTATCCCTGGTTCTAAATCTTGGCGGCGCTTTTTATGCTTCGTTCTACGAAAGCACGCCGGCTCTGCCGCCGGCTTTGGACCAACGTTTGCTGCTGTTATCTGCCTGGGGCTTTCTTGTGCTTTCGGTATGGGGTTTCAACGCGCGCTGGCTGCCGGTCTTCGTAGGGCTGCGTTCGCCAAGCGCGCGTGGGTTGCTGGCTGCGCTCATCACCCTGACCGCCGCGCTGGTCGCGGGCCTTTCGGGCGCATCGGTCATATCCTCACTGCTTCTGATTGCCGCAGCCGTGGTAGCTGTCTGGTCGCTGCGCGTGTTCCAGCCCGGTGTTCAGCCGCCTAAAGTGCAAGGCATTCATGCGAGTTTCCCCTGGTTTGTCCGCGGAGCATACGCCTGGCTCCTGATCGCCGCGGCGCTCGCGTTATGCGCCTCCTTGTTTGATCGCAATGGAGGCATCGCAGGCGCTTCGCGTCACGCCTTGACCGTTGGTTTTCTGGGAACGATGGTGTTTGCCATCGGCCAGCGTCTCTTGCCCGCTTTCTGTGGCATGCGTGTTCTTTTCAGCCCTCGCCTGATGTTCTATGCGTTAGCTCTTCTCAATGCGGGATGCTTCATGCGGGTGGTGTGCGAAATGCCTGCATATGAGAGCAATATTGCGTTCGCTTGGCACATGCTCCCGGTTTCCGCAATTACCGAATTAGCCGCGGTAACGCTATTTGCGACCAACCTGCTTGCGACGTTCATGCGTCCACCTGCTCATCTTGCTAAGCGTGGGCAAGTTGCTGCTTAACGAAGAAGAATCAATCGAAGCCATGACGGCTCACCGCGTGTTGCTTTGCGTCATTGCGCCCGGGCTTCTCGTGGATGTGGCAACGCTGTGAAGCAGGCCGATAAACGCGAGCCCCCAGGCAGCAAGTGCGATCCAGATGAAGACGTGAGGAATCCACAACAGAAAGTTCAGATCCATTACTTCGGATAGCCGGCGCGTGCAGACCGTGTACATGCCAAGCGGGAACACAGCTCCCCAATAGAGAGGATGGTAGGCGAGGCGGAATTTCTTGATGACGTGGCGCCAATACCCCAAGATCAGCAGCATTGGAATCCACCAGGTTGCTGTGGCCCAGAACAGGACGGTAAAGCCCTTGATGAAGGGCCGTAGTTCGGAAATGAAGTCCACCGTCGAACCATTTAGTAGAAGAGTGGTTCCGGCCAGCGTCGAGATCGCCATGGCCCCCATGTTGATCCAATACGGCGGCCTCAGATCGCTTGGCAGGAATCGGAAAAACGTGTAGCGGTAAAAAATCAGCGAGATCAGCCAGATGTAAAGCATGCCCCCGCAAAGCCACATGGAAAGCGAAAAGAAAAGCATTTCCCGCCGGTAATTGGGAAAACCGGATGACAGCAGCGAGGTGAGATGAGAGACTCCTTGGGTCGCAACCACCGCAATCAGCCAGCCGCCATTGATGCCATCGGCGAGCGCAGGCTTCTTCTCCTTGATCGTGAATCCACCGAATATCGAATAGGTGAAACACGCCCACAGAGGCGCCGCGCAGATCCACAATAAGAGACCAAATGTAGCGCTCTTATAGATCAGGAGCCACTCACTTCCGAGAACCGTCAGTGCTGCAACGGTTGTGAAAAATCCAGGCCCCCGATCGAAATCGCTGAAATCGCGGAAGAATGCCGCTGGAAACAAAACGATGCGTGCAAACGTGAGGATTAACAATACAGTAAACGCGGCTGTGTTGAGAAGCGTGAGAGCTTTCGCGACGAAAAGCATTCCCTGGAGGTATGCGGCGATCGCCACAATGCCCGTCGCCATGACGAGGGCAAAATACGCCGGGTGAAGAGTTTGGATCCATTCAAGCCGTTCTCTCGACCAGAGGTCCGCCGTGGACGGCGTAACATGCGCGGGTGCTCTAAACACCTGACATTTCCTCTTCGAGCTGTCTGACAAACTCTTCCTTCGAGCATTTATGCGGCCATGCTGATTCGACTATCATGCGCTCGCATCCCAGCCGACGCTGAGCAAATTTGCGCAATTCCACGCAGTTATCGCAAATTGCTGCGCGTCAACGCGCAACACGCGCTGAATCAGACCAAAAATAGAGGGGGTTGCGCGGTAATCAAAATGCATAGTCCTATAGCTGAAAGCTGCGTGAATGAAATTCGTGCCAGACCAGCACCTGTGTTTCCTTACGTACTGCCCAAAGCCGGAGACCAAGCCGCATGTGTGAGCCCGTAACGTCGATCATGCTAGCCGGCAGAGGTCTCCTGCGATGGCGCCACGGTGAAGAACGCGTCAGATATCGAGTAACGATTCGTCTCGATAATACGGTAAGCGGAATATGGGTGGGTTCGCCCGTTCCCGAGATCTTGCACCGCCCTTCTCGCCATGGCAACATATTCTTGCATATGCCGGAGGGACGGCGGATCGGGCTCAATGTCGCCCCGAACGGTCATTTGACACCAGAAGGGCCAATGGAAAGGAGCCTGGATGGGCAGGATTGGTGGATCGATACTACGCCCTGGCTTCCTTTTGAAACTCCCGATCGCTTTATGCTCGTGATGAAGATTGGGCCGGTCGAGGTCTTCGAATCGCACTCGACTCCCGAGGACGCCGAGGCGGCTTACCACAATTGGCAGAGTGTCGACGTGGCAGAGATACGTCCTCCATTCGGCAGGCCCACGCGATTGAAGTAAACTTCGCTATCGCTTTCGATCGTCCGAGCGCAGCCCGTCCTGAATTCGCAATTCTCCCTGTCGAACTCCGTTTTCTATGTAGTTGCCGAATACAAACCCTTGTTCTTCGAGCAGTCTCTGCATAGGCCGGTTCTCATCAAGCACAGAGGCAGTCACTACTTTCAACTTTTCATCACGCGCGAACTCGAGCAACCGCTCTGTGATTCTGCTTCCGATTCCCCGCTTTTGGAATGCATCGCTGACGACGACGGCCAGTTCGCCCTCGTTCTCCCCGGGATTCTTGACTAATCTCCCAACCCCGATTATTGCGTCTACCGAACCATCCTTAGAAAGAGTTTCAGCGACAAATGCGATCTGACGGTCATAATCGATAAAACACATTCGCGTCAGCCGCTCATGACGTATCCGGCTTTCAAGTTGGAGTGGCGCGAAATAGCGGCGGTAGACGCTTTCTTCCGAGAGCGTTCCGTGGAAAGTAATCAGCGCTGGCTCATCCTCGGGACGAATGGGCCGGATGTTGAGCACCGCCCCATCATCCAGTGTGACGCGGCCGGCATACTTGGAAGGATAGGGCCGGATCGCGGGCCGGATCAGTTCCGACGCGCTTGCCTCGCCCGAGTACACTATCACGCGCGCATCCAAGGCCAGCAAATTATCCGGCGAAGCCAATAAAGGATTGATGTCGATTTCTCGAATCCAAGGCTGCTCGAGAACAAGTTCGCTGAATCGCACAAGCAGCCGCTCCAGCGCGGCGAGGTCAATCGCTTTCCGTCCGCGTACGCCTTGAAGCGCCGAATAGATGCGGGTCTGCTCTATGAACCGGCGCGCCAGCGTGGTATTGAGCGGGGGAAGAGCAAGCGCGCGATCCTGGAACACTTCTACCAGTTGACCGCCTGCGCCAAAAAGAAGGACGGCACCGAATTGGGAATCGATGCTCGATCCGATGATCAGCTCGTACCCTTCGTGTGAAACCATCCGCTGAACGGTGACACCTTGAAAGTGATCTGCCCCAACTTTACTGGAAACGGAAGATTCAATTTCACGGTAAGCCTTGCGAACCGCATCGGCGCTTGGAAGCGAAAGTTTTACGCCGCCTACGTCGGTCTTGTGAGTGATTGTGGTCGAGTTCAGTTTTAGAACGACCGGGTAGCCGAGGGAGGCGGCGGCTGTTATTGCCTCCTTCTCGCTCGTGGCTAACATCGTCTCAGCACACGGTATTCCGTACGCTGCCAGAAACTGCTTCGATTCATGCTCGGTCAGTAAAGTCCGGCCGCCCCGCCGCACGCGATCGATCAATTTGGCTGCGCTTTCCGCACCCGCGCCGGTTCCAGCCGTCATTTCCGGCGTCTCATACAACGAACGCAGGTTATAGCTGTATCGCCACATGTAATTGAAAGCGCGGACCGCGGCATCCGGGAAGGGGAATGTTGGAATACCGGCAGCGTTCAGAATCTGTTCGCCCTCGCTTGCTTTTTCGCCACCCATCCAACTAGCCAGAATGGGTTTATTTCTCAAGTTGGCAAATGGAGCGACTTTCTTGGCGATCTCGGCAGGATCGCTCATCGCCTGCGGTGTCATGATGACGAGCAATCCATCGCTGTTTGCATCTGTTGCCACAATGCCGATCGCCTTTCCGTAACGATCGGGCCCGGCATCGCCAATTACATCGATCGGATTATTGTGGCTCCAGTGCGGCGGCAGCACTTGATTTAGCGATTCGATTGTCTGCTTGCTGAGAGGAGCTAATTCGCCGCCGAGACCAATCAGGGCATCCGTGGCGAGAACTCCAGGCCCGCCTGCATTCGTGATGATCGTCAAGCGAGGACCGGCCGGGCGCGGCTGTCGAGCCAGCACCTCGGTAATGTGAAACACGTCAGAAAGTTCGTTGATGCGGAGAACGCCCACCCGGCGGAATGCGGCGTCAAGAACAGCATCGCTTCCCGCGAGCGTTCCGGTGTGAGACGCTGCGGCTTTCGCGGCAAGCTCCGTTCGGCCCGCTTTGATCACTAGAATTGGTTTGTTCAATGCAACTTCCCGGGCAGCGGAGAGGAACGATCGCGCATCGCCGGCCGATTCCATGTAAATCACGATGCTGCGCGTATGCGGATCGCTGCCGAGGTAATCGATTAACGCGCCCCAGCCTACGTCAAGCATGGAACCGATCGAGAGAAACGCGCTGAAGCCCACCTGTTCGCGCAGGCTCCAATCGAGAAGCGCCGTGCAGATGGCGCCGCTCTGACTTACGAGGGCTACCGTTCCGGAACGTGCGATGGTGGGCGCAAACGTGGCATTCAGCCCGCTCACCGGACACATGACTCCAAGGCAATTCGGCCCGATGACGCGAATATTTCCTTCGCGGGAAGCCGCTAGAACTTGCCGTTCTAAATCCAGGCCACCCTCACCGGTCTCGCGAAAACCCGCAGAGATGATGACGGCGCCCCGGGTCCCGGCCCTGCCACAATCTCGAACAATCTCCGGTACCGATTCCGCTGGCGTAACGATAACTGCCAGATCGAGGCGTTCCGGAATGTCGAAAACGGATTTGCAGGCACGAATACCCAGCACAGCATCCCGTTTCGGATTTACCGGATAAACGGTTCCTCCGAACGGACTGCTGATCAGATTCCAAAGTATGGAGCGCCCAACATGGTCAGCCCTGTCGGTAGCGCCGATAACGGCGACCGATCTGGGTCGAAAAAACACATTAAGACCGCCGCGATTCTCGGTAATTGGCTCGGATTTATCGTTCATTTCAAACCACACGTGCAAGTCGCCGACCATTGCGAACACGGTCGTTGCGCTGCGTATAGCGGTGGCTACACTGAGGATTGCGCACTGAAAGACAGTGATGGTACCCGAACAATCCCCTCCTGAACCGGAGCCGCACATTCACGTCGAACCGTACCTGCGCTTTCGCGATCTCCTCGAGGCCGCGCCGGACGGCATCTTTGAAGTGGACCGCGATGGGACAATCGTCCTTTTAAATGCCGCCGCCGAGAAGATGTTCGGTTATCAGCGTGAGGAACTTCTCGGTCAGCTCATTGAGATACTCGTTCCGGAAACGTTGCAGCGACAGCACCTTGAACATAGAGAACGCTACAGCGAACACCCAACAACTCGTCCCATGGGGATCGGCCTGGAGCTTTTCGCGGTGCGTAGGGACCGCACGCAATTTCCCGTTGAAATAAGCCTGAGCCCCATTCGTTCCACGTACGGCGCCCGCGTCATTGCGGTGGTTCGGGATATCACGACACGAAAAGACGCAGAGGCGCAGATGAACGCCATACATCAGCAGTTTGCGGCTGAGTTGGCGGCCACGAATCAACAGCTGGAAGCTCGAAACCGTGAGGTCGAGCGGGCCAATCGGCTGAAAAGCGAGTTCCTCGCGAGCATGAGCCACGAGCTGAGGACCCCTCTCCACACCATCATCGGATTCGCTGATTTGCTCGCAGAGGAGCTTAAAGGTTCGCTCAATTCGGATCAGAGGCGTTTTGTCGGGCATATCCAACGAGATTCACGTCATTTACTGGAACTGATCAACGATATTCTCGATGTAAGCAAAATAGAAGCTGGCCGGCTCGATTTGCACGTGGAAGTATTCAGAGCCGCTGACGCAATCAGTGATGCGCTCGCGAATCTGAGGCCGCTGGCCAGAAATAAAGGGCTCACATTGACCGAAGATGTGGATCGTGAGCTGAATATCGAGGCAGATCCTGTTCGCTTTAAACAGATCATCTACAACCTGGTCAGCAATGCAATTAAGTTCACGGCTGATGGAGGGAAAATCGCGGTCGAGTGTTCGCAACACCCCGATGGAGCATTCTTTGCTGTTTCCGACACAGGCATCGGTATCCCCGCTTCTGAGCAGCAGGCGATTTTCGATAAGTTCTTCCAACTTGGATCCACCACGCGCGGCGTTCGCGAAGGTACGGGCCTTGGGTTGGCGATTACAAAAAACCTCGTCGAGATGCATAAAGGCAGAATTTGGATCGACAGCAAGCCCGGCGATGGAAGCCGCTTCCAGTTTGTTCTTCCCGGAACTTCCCAACCGGCATGCGAACGACCGGCTGCCGCGACTGATTTACGATGAAACGAATTCTCATTGCGGAAGATCGGCCCAGCAGTCGGGATCTCCTTCGTACGGTTTTGGAAAGCGTCGGGTATGAGGTAATTGAAGCGACGGATGGGAAAGAAGCCCTGGATAAGGCGTCGAACGGCCCCGTTGACGTTATCATTCTGGACCTGCAGATGCCGAAGGTGGACGGTTTCGCGGTAGTTGCATCGCTTAGAAAAGAGTTGCGATTTGCGAAAACGCCAATCATCGCGCTCACAGCAAGTGCAATGCAGGGCGATCGTGAAAGAGCGCTGTCCGCTGGCTTTTCAGCGTACATTCCGAAGCCGGTCGATCTGAAACTGCTCCGTTCGGAAGTGCGGCGCTTTATAGGCGAATGATTTTGCGGATGGCAACCGGATGAAACAGCAGCAAGTGAGTCAGTCCGAGGTTTCGCTGCTGATTGTCGACGACAACCCCGGTAGCCTCGAACTGTTAGCCACAGCTCTTGAACAGCCGCATCTGAAGATTCTTACAGCGGCCGACCCCGAGGAAGCGCTGGATCTGGTCTTCGAACGCCATCCGCAAATTGTTCTGACTGATTTGATAATGCCGAAAATGAGCGGCCTCGACCTGCTGGAGCGCATCGCGAGCTTCGATTCATCAATCGACGTAATTCTGATGACGGCTCACTATTCCACGGAATCTGCCGTAGAGGCAATCCGCAAAGGTGCAAGCGATTACCTCAATAAACCGGTTTCGATTCCGGCGCTCCGGGAGCGCATTCGATCGATGATCGAGGACGCCCGGCGTCGCCAGCACAGCATCGAGTTGCAAGAGGAATTGCGCAATAGCGCCCAATTTCAGGGAATCATCGGCAGCAGCCCCGCCATGTGGGAACTATTCTCCCAGGTGCGTCGCATTGCCCCGCATTTCCGGACAGTCTTGATCACGGGACCCACTGGTTCAGGTAAAGAACTGGTGGCCCAGGCGCTACATAGGTTGAGCCCCGCCTCTTCGGGTAATCTTGTCATCGTGAACTGCTCGGCCGTGGTCGAAACTCTCTTCGAAAGTGAGTTGTTTGGGCATGTAAAGGGCGCGTTTACGGGCGCAACTCACGACAAAGTTGGCCTGGTTGAGCATGCCAGCGGCGGTGCATTGTTTTTGGATGAGATCGGAGATATGCCGCTTGGCACACAAGCCAAACTGCTGCGCACGCTTCAGAATCAGGAAGTGCAGCGCGTCGGATCTTTGCAGACGCGGAAAGTTAATATTCGGGTTATCGCCGCTACGCATCGCGATCTCCGCGCGATGATTCGCGAGCACCGCTTTCGCGAAGATTTGTACTATCGCCTTTCCATGATTGAGATTCACGTGCCCGCCATCGCGGAACGGAAGGAGGACGTACCGTTGCTTGCGAGGCATTTTATCGAGAAGTTTTCGAAACAGTTCGATAAGCCTGTACGTGGAATGACTCAGCGCGCCAGTATTGCCTTGAGCCGCTACCATTGGCCTGGAAATGTGCGAGAGCTGGAGAATGCTCTTGGTCACGCTTGCATGATGGTGCTGAACGACACGATCGATATCATCGATCTCCCGGAGTATTTGCGTGGTGTTCCGCAGCCCGCTACATCGGCATCGGGCGAAGCGCTTCCGGCAACCACCACGTCCGGCTCACCACTCTCGGATACCGAACGCCGGCTTATCTCGGAGGCTCTGGCTAGAACATCCGGCAACCAGTCAGAAGCTGCCCGGCTGTTGCGTATTGGTCGAGATGCGCTGCGCTACAAAATGAAGAAATATGGTCTCCCTCCTGTACCGAATAGCTAAGCACGGGGCACGGGGAACGCCGTATGACTTCACAGAGATGCGTGCGCAGCTGCCCGATAGCTCCTTTGGCCTTGCCTCGCCCGATCACCACTAAGTTGGCATCCCAGGTTTCGGCCATTTCAGCTACCGCTTCGTGTATCGCAGTTCCTTCGATGCAGACCGGAAACTGCGTGCCCGCCTCGCGCTGGAGCTTTGAGATTTCCACGCGCGCCGATTCCATCAGGTAGCGATGCAAGTCGAAGTCGAAATACTTATTTGGGCGTGTCTGCAGCTCAGGAACGCTGTGCACCAGGCGCGCCTTTGCGCCAAACTCGTTCGCTAGTTCGTTCGTAAATCGCAATAACGGAACGGTCTCGTCCGCCACGTCGGCTGCGCACAAGATGGTGCGGATGTGGTGCGGGAATCCGCTGTGGAGCGTTGAATCCGTCCAAACGGGGCACTTAACGTCATGGATCACCTTTGCTGTTACCGATCCAATCAAAACGCCGTGAAGTCTTCCGTATCCGTGGCTACCCATCATGATCAAATCGATATCGTCACTCATTGCGCACTCTGCGATGTGTGACGCCGGATTGCCTTCCGCCAGAATTCGTTCAATCTGCGCTTCCGGCAAATTAAGCGGATACTCCTCAAGCCGTTGCTTCGCGGAACTGATGAGGTCGCTCAGGCATTCCACGCTCATAAATGAGGCCTCGCCCCCCATGCACCAGCTCGTCGGTATTTCGAAGACGTGCATCAAGGTAACTTTCGAACCAAAGCGTCGCGCCAGCGCCTCGACTTGCGGTTTAACTGCCAGGCTGTGATCCGAGAAGTCTGTCGGAAAGAGGATACGGTCGAATCTCATCTGCATCTCCCTCAAATCGGCTGATCGGCCGATTTCGATCTCTATCAGCTCAATGGATTGCATGCATGCTACCAATTGTTTTGCGTCCATTCAGGCGCAAAAATGCTGAAATCCCGGAATTCCGGGCGAGAACTCGATGCGTCGAATCACGCACACGCACCGCTCCTGAGTCAAATCACGCAGCCGGGTGTAACCCTGGAGGACAGCTTATTTGAGAGCCTCAAGATAGGAGACGAGTGCCTTCATCTGTTCTCCGGGCAAATTTACGGAAGACATGCCGCCTGCGACCATCTTCGGCGTGGGGGCTTTAAGGATCGCGGCGAGTTGGTTCATCGAAAGGCGAGCGCCTATACCCCTGAGTTTCGGTGCTGCCGGCGTGCCCACACCATCATCCCCATGACAAGCGTTGCAGGACTGCGCCTGGTAAATCTGTGCGCCTTGTGCCACGAGAGGGTCGGCTGGAGCGGCGCGTGATGCCGAAGCCGGAGGCTGCGCTACCTCTGCTTCGAACGGCTGATGCATAAATTCTTCCGTTGCTTTTTGTTGAGCGATCAACTGTGCCGCGTAACCCGGATCGCCGTGGTCGCTCCGATAGCTGGTGTATCCCAAACCGAAGAGTGCGAGAAAAATGAAAACATACGTACCCACCGCTATGGGGCGTTTCCACGGCCGGCGTTCCATCCGGCGGTCTAAAAATGGCAGACTCGCGAAAAGAAACGCGATGATGCCCGGAATCACAACCACGCCCAAGAACGACAGCGATCCCGGCCAGTATTTCAACCACTGAAAAATGGGAATGTAGTACCACTCCGGTCGTGGTAGATAGCGAGTGTCTGCCGGATTCGCTTGCGGCCCGAGGTCGAACGGCGCAAAATGTGCAATGAATGCGAGAACGAGGATGATGAGGAGCGCGAATGCCGCGTCTATGATCACCTGCCGCGGATAAAACGGCTCTGTTGGCTGCTGGGGAGCAATCGGATTTTCCGAAATGGGTCCGGCCGCGCCCGCCTTTCTGAACAGATAAACATGAAGGGCCACGAATGCGAAGATGGCGGCGGGCACCCCGAGCACGTGCGCGACGAAAAAGCGGGACAAAGTCAATGTGCCCATGTCCGCGCCTCCCCGCATGAACTCCTTCAGCCAGGCGCCAATCAGAGGAACCTCCCCGGCTATGTTCGTGCCGACGGCGGTTGCGAAATAGGCTTTCTGATCCCAAGGGAGCAGATACCCTGTAAAGGCCATACAGAGAACAAGCGCGAAAAGTACGCAGCCGGAGAGCCACAGCAATTCGCGTCGCCCTTTGTAGGAGCCGTACAGGAAAGTTTGCGTCACATGGAGCAGAAGCAAAATAACCATCGCGCTTGATCCGTAGGCATGAATGCTGCGGACAAACGAACCCGCGGTTACGGCTTTTGCGATATACGCGACCGTGGTATGGGCGTGATCGGCCGATGGAACGTAATAGAGCGATAGAAACACTCCCGTAATGACTTGAGAGATGAAAATAAACAAAAGCGCCGATCCAAAAACGTAGGCAAAGCGCGCGCCGCCGGGAATAGGCTCATCGAGAGCCTCACGCATGACGCCATCGAGCCCCGTGCGGCGGTCCAGCCAGCGAGTGAAGCCGCCGCGAGACCTCACCGGCGTGGGCTCGCTTCGATTTGGGAATTCGCTCACGTGCCCTGACCCTTTCGCCGCTTAACGTTCTTCAGCCGATGACCTCTTTTGTGGGAACCAATTGGCGGAAGTATTGATAGCGGACCATGAGATGTCCGTTCTGAATCTGAGTTTCGAGTGTGTCCATCCCGCGGGGAGCCGGACCGCCCAATTTCGAGCCATCGGGCCCGAATGCCGCGGCGTGACAAGGACACTCGAATTCATGCTTCAAATCGCGCCATTGCACAGAACAGCCAAGATGAGGACACACAGCAGACAAAACTTGTAACTGCTTTGCTGGCCCGTTAGTCACGTAGATTACCTTTTCGGAAACGGCCTTCCGCCAGCCGTCCACCTGCTCCACGGTTATCGACCGTTGCGCCGGCGCCGGTAATGAGGCAAACTCAGAGACTGGCCCTGCATCAGACCACTTGACCTCCGTAGTCTGAACACGTAGCGGATAAAGCGAGAAGCGAATGAGTGGCACCGAGAGAACTGCTCCGGCTCCGGCCGTGCAGAGACCCATCAGCCAACCAATGTAGGAGCGGCGAGTGGATTCGGTGCTTCCGAGAAAAGACCTATTAGGTTCCGCTGGGCTCAAAACCAAAACTCCTTCGCAGATGGGGCTCAGCTCTTGCTCGAGATGCTGCGGAGATACGCGACAACCTGGCGGATCTCAGCGGGCGTGAGAGTTTTGCCGTAGGCGGGCATGGGAGGTTTACCGTTGGTGATTATTGTTGTGAGCTCCTCGTCGGTTTGCTTCTGAACCTCGGGCGACCGCAGATCGCGGACTTTCAGCCTCTGCCCCATCGGCGTGCTACCACTCCCGTCGGGCCCATGACACGTCGCACACTTCGCTTTGAATGTGTCGGGGCCGCTTGCTGGCGAGGCCGATACATGGCTTATGCTGAAGGCGCCTATCGTGACAAGCAAGGAAATCGCTGCTGCTGCGAGTGAATTGACTAAATCGTATGTACGCATTTGCATTTGGCTCCTTCAAAAAACAACCGTCCAGCGCAAGGTAAGAAGATTAGCGCTGAAATCGTTTCCGCGAACGATTTGTTCATGGTAGTAAGCACGCTGTAAATCGGCAGCCAGGCGGCCCAGCCGCGGAACATCGTAGCGCACGGTGGCGGTTCCCATCGGGAAGGTCAAAGGCCCAAATCTGGGCAGCTCATCAGTGATCTCCCCGAGCCCCGTGCTACGAACGAAATTGCCGCTGAAATTAAATCCCAGCCTGTGCATCGGTTGCGCATTGATGCCGAGCTGCCAAACCCGGTTCACCGTTTGATCGCGCCAAGTGGTATTCAAGGGCGGGGTTCCGCGTAAGAAGGTGACCGAATCGGTGGCAAAGAAACTGTCGTAACTGAAACCAGCAAATGCCGACAAGCGCTCATTCAGGGCGTATGAGATTGTGGAAGCGTTCGCGCGCATCGTACTGCGGAAGCTGGTGTCTAATAGCTTCTGGTTTCGTATCGCGAGGGTGTCCTCGATCGAGATCCTGGGATTCACGTGATATCGGAAAACCAATCTTGTGCCGACATCGGTATGAGGCGTGATTCGAGTATAAGAGGTATTGTTAGTGATGCTCTGGAAGTCACCTCTCACGGAAAATCCTTTCCAGGGCTGATAGAAGATGCTGCCGATGGGCCACGCGGTTTTTGTGCGCAGCGTACGGCCTTGATCTACCTGCCCGTCGGCGATGGCAAGCACGTCGCGTTTCAGAAGGCGAATGCCGGGGCTGATTACCAACCCCGTTAACGGAGTAAATTCCATGCGCAGGTCCAATTGGTCAAGACTCTCTCGCCATTGCTGAATCGTAGTTCCGGTATACGTACCGCTCGTATCCCGACCTAGGAAGTTAGCCGTGCCGCTTTCTGTGAAACGGTTAAATCGATAATCCGCATCGAAATTCCACCACTCTTTCAGCTTGTATGTGAATCCTTGATCGAGCACATAATTGGGCTCAACGTCTTGCGCCCTGGAGCTGAGCGAGATCGCATAGGGTGCGACTACGGTTCCGGTGGTGTTGACGCGTGCTGTGCCGTTGTACGAAGCGTCGATCGTAGACGGGCCGCTGTAGCGGAAATACAGGAAATCACCTCGCCACGTCAATCTCGGTGTGATCTTGCCGTTGAAAAATAGTTCGCTTGAGGGCGCATTAAGACGGCGGAATTCATTCCAATTGCCGTTCGCCAGCAGCTCTTTGACATTTGCAGTCGAGTCGATATTAATACTGCGTTCCACCCCGGCATTCGCCCAGTTGAAAGCTTGGTCGAAGGTTTGATATCCGATCGTGTAGTGGATCGTCCAATTCCGCACTGTGTAGTCAATGCCACCGGCAAAGCGGTTCGAGGTTTCGTTTACCGGACCTATGACGTAGTAGGGATTGTCGCGAAGAAATGTCCCCCAGCTGGCAGGAGCGCCGTAGTAATCCAGCACCCGTGTAGTGAATATCGTGCCATCCCTTCCATTCCGGTCGTATTCGAAGCGAAAACGAAGATTCTTCGTGGCGTGCAGAAGAAAGTTAAGCGAGCCAAATCTCCGCACGGTAGCCCAATTGTGATTCGTCGTCAAACCGTGGAGGCCATTCGGCAGAATCGCGTTGTCATTCTGGTCCCAATAATAGTAACTCTGTCTGTAATTCACGCGCAGATCGTAGACATTCGTTTTGCTGACCGTCAGTTGACCGCCGGGAAACGGGTCGCCACCCAGCCCGCTGGCAGTTACTTGAAACTCATCCGCAAATATGTTGGAACCTTCCTTAGCTTTTCCAGTCAAGTTGAAATCGAAGAGGCGAAAACCGCTCTCCAGATCGAACATCTGCTGAAAGGTCTGTTTGTAGCCCCCGATGCTGGTGAACCGGTACCCGGTCGTGATGGCCCCTTCTGTCCGGAATGGTCCCCAATCGAATGGCGGCTGTTCGGCCTGGGCATAGACGAGGCCGGGGCAGGCAAGCCCGATCGTCCAAACAAGCGTCGGTGCAAAGGCTAAGCGCGCTTTCATTGGAATCTCATTGCAGAAAATACTGGCTTGTGTTCGAACCGTGGATTACCGCATGGCACCGCGTACAATCGCCGAGCGTCTGAAAACTCAGCCGTCCATGGGGCACGTTCGCAGCTTGCGGATCGACGTGGCATTGAAGGCACAGGAAGCGGCCCTCCGTCCGCAGCAGCAGATGACGTTCCACCGTTCCGTGCGGGCTATGGCATGCAGTGCATCCCTCGACGCGCAGCGCCGGATGTTCGTACACAAACGGTCCGCGTTTTTCGGTGTGGCAACCTACGCAAACTTCGAAGTTGACTCTTTTCAGCTGAGAAGCATTCAGCGTTCCATGGGGGCTATGGCAGTCCGTACATTTCATCAAGCCTTCCGGAACCCGGTGATGCGTGGGTAGAGCAAACCTGGCCTGGATGGTCATATGGCAACCGAAGCAAAGCTCCGGCTGCTTCTTCCTCAGCAGGCTTTCGTGCAACCAGCGCGTCTCCTCCGGAAACGATGGAGCATGAAAGAACTGCTCTTGAGCAGGCCTCAATTTTGCGCCGCCAATTTGGGTCGACGAAACCAGCAGGTGCGCCGAATGGCATTGCTCGCAGGAAACCCCAACTAGCTTGTGCTGCGACCGATCGAACAAACTCTGGTCATGGCCGCTGCTATGGCAATGGAGGCAGCGCGCGGAGTTATCCGCCGGCTTGCCTTGGAAACTCCAGATAAGCTTTTTCGCGGCCTCGATCTTCGGTGCATCTCCTGCCGCGCTCATCATGGCATCGGCATGGGCTTTCCCCGGGCCATGGCAAGACTCACAACCAGTTCCGAACTTTGCCGCCGGCGGATACGCCTTCGCGTGTACCGTCTTTGAGAACTGTTGCGCTTGCTCCTGGTGGCAGGCTGAACAAATCTCGACGCCCACATAGTCGGCAGCGTTAGCGTCGGCCGGTGCCTTCCATGCAATGGAGGGGCTCTGCGATGCAGCCGGCTGCTTCTGCGCCAAAGCGATCGATTGAATCAGGCCACCGCAGAACAACAGGAGCAGCGCACTGTTTGCCGCGGCAGCTATGCGCCGGAGACAGCTCAACACTAGGCAGATTGCGGCTCGCGCGATTCCGTTCGGCTTGTTCAAGGCTCTCTCGGTCTCCTCGCGATTGCTGCGCCGAGCAGCACAAATCGCGCGAACTCAGCTTAATTGGAGAAGTGCAAACTGTCTGTGACGCTGATCACATCACCTGTTGCAGCGAGCGACGCTGCTCAGGCCTATGAAGGAGACAACGTAAGTAGTTGCCGTCTCGGACGTACAGGTGGATTCCCCGTACTTCTACTACTCCGCGCCGTTTCAGATTCGAAAGTGCTCGCGTAATGCTCTCCCGGGATACGCCCAGGAGTTGAGCGATCCGCTCATGTGTAAGCGCGATGGTGATGAGGTTGCCGCGATCAGCGGGGTTTGCCTGCATGTGAAGCAGCCACGCGGCTAGGCGCTGCCGGACTGACAAGCCTGATCCGATGAGCCGGATCTTGTCGTACGCCCGGTTAACTTTGCGGCTCAATTCTGAGCCGGCGTTTATCGAAGCGGCCGGAAAGCGCTCCAGGAATCTTAGAAAATCTGCCCGGGGAACCGCGGCCACCCGGGTGTTCTCCAATGCCTCCGCCGATGTCTCGTGCGGATGCCCCGAAATCGCGGAACTTAACCCCAGTACTTCGCCGCGCTCCGAGAGTCCCAACATCGCAACATTGCCGGTCGATGACGAGAACGTCAGCATCGCGGCGCCCTCGCAGACGATCATTAGTTCCTGAACGGTTTTGCCCTCGTCGAAGAGCCGCTCGCCCGCAGCAAAAGTCCGAGTCTGTTTCATCCGGTCGAGTTCCACGAGGGCTTCTCTCGGAAGATTGCAGAACGAGTTCTGCTTTCGCAATTTGCAGCTCTGGCACTTTGATATAACCGCTATTCCTAAATCAGCCATTTGTTGTTCTCGCGCCGGATTTTGTCGCGGTGATTTGAATGGAAATCCAAGATGACCCCGTCCGATGCCGTAACACACCCGTTTACATGCATTACGGTGGCCGCTTCTTTTTGCTGCAGATTGCTTGCAAACGTTATGCGACTGAAGGTCATTCGACACGAGTTGTCGCTCAAAACAATCCTCGCTCCTGGGCCAAAAGACGGCGCTTGCGTCAATTGACGCACCTCATAAAGCCTGCTTGTCAGACCCGCGGATCAGCTATCGCTTGTTCACACGCCACTTTCTGGAAACGCGGGAGCCTTTCAGAAGTTGGTCAAGAAACTGCACTCCATAGAACACAAGGAGTGAAACCGGAATAGCGAAATGGGTGTTCAAGATGTTCTTAACGCCAGTAAAACAGCCGATTCTGCTGCTTTCCGGCAATCGTTGCTCACGGATTTGCGGGCACTCGAGCAGATGCTTGATGCGGACCTCCTTGAACATGACACCGTCCGCGTCGGGGTTGAGCAAGAGATGTTTCTGGTTGATAGGGCGTGCCGTCCTGCTCCTATCGCTTCTCAGATCCTGTCGAAATTGGCTGATCCTGCGTTCACAACAGAGATCGGCAAATTCAATCTCGAAGCGAATATGCGCCCGCATGCGCTGGAAGGCCGCTGTCTGCGTTCCATCGAAACGGAATTGAATGCCATGATTCAGCGCGCCTCCACGGCCGCGCAGGAGCATGGCGCCGATGTTCTCGTGACTGGCATTCTTCCATCGGTTCGCCTGTCCGATCTCGGGCTTGACAATCTCACAGACAAGCCCAGATATCACGAACTGAATCGCGCGGTAATGGAGGTTCGAGGCGGTTCCTATCACCTGCTAATAAAGGGCGTGGATGAGCTGCAGTTGACTCACGATAACGTGATGCCGGAAGCCTGCTGTGCAAGCTTTCAGATCCACCTGCAACTTGATCCGCGCAACTTTACGAGCGATTACAATGCATCCCTGCTGGCTGCCGCTCCCGTTCTGGCCGTTGCGGTCAACTCACCGATGCTGCTCTGCAAGCGCTTGTGGCAGGAAACCAGAATTGCTCTTTTTCAGCATGCAGTAGACGAACGCTCGCAGTCGCATATCGCACGATCTCACCCGACGAGGGTAAGTTTCGGAGAAGGATGGCTTCAGCATTCGGTTCTGGAAATCTACCGAGAGCAGATAGCAAGATTCCGTGTAATCTTGACAGGCCTGGTTGAGGAAGATTCTCTCGAGACGCTTGGGCGAGGCGGCATACCGGCCTTGAAGGCTCTGGTCCTGCACAACGGGACCGTATGGCGATGGAATCGTCCTTGTTATGGCATTACCGAAGGACGGCCGCATTTACGGTTGGAGTTCCGCGCGTTACCGGCGGGTCCGACGGTTTTAGATGAAGTGGCAAATGCGGCTCTCTTCCTCGGGTTGATGACATCGCTCCCCAAGGAATACGGCGATGTATCCGCGAAAATGCAGTTTGACGATGCCAAAGATAATTTCTTCGCGGCGGCGCGTCACGGGTTGAAAGCTCAGTTAACGTGGATCGACGGAAAGCACTACTCCGTCCGCGATCTCGTGAAACAACAGCTTCTCCCGCTCGCTTCCGAAGGCCTCAGAACCGCGCACATCGATGCTGGGGATATCGAGCGCTATCTTGGCGTGATCCAGGAAAGGATCGAAGCTGCTCAGACCGGCAGCAAATGGATGCTCGCGGCCGCCGCAGCGTTATCGCCGAACACGAGTAGCGAATTCCGCGGCCAGCGGCTCGTGGCGGCGCTGCTCGCTCGCCAAAAATCAGGACAGCCGGTATATCAGTGGAAGCCAGTCTCGAACCAGGAGTTGGAGAACTTTGGAGGCCGGCCTGAAACAGTCGCGGAAATCATGTCCACCGACTTGTTTACGGTCAGTCCGGGCGACCCCATTACGTTGGCGGCGAGCATGATGGATTGGCGGCATATCCGCCATCTGCCCGTCGAGCAAGATGGCCGGCTGGTGGGCCTGGTCTCCAGCCGCGACGTGCTTCATTTCATCGCCGCTGCTGCTCAACTCAATCGCGATGGCAAGGCGAGCGTGGGAGAAGTCATGAAACCGCAGCCGTTCACGGTAGCCCGCGAAACGCCAATAAGTGCCGCGCTAGACCTTATGCTTCAGAGCAACGTAGACTGTCTGCCGGTGACGCAAGGCAGCGAGCTGGCTGGAATCGTGACCAGTCATGATCTGCTGCGCGTTTTGTCGTATCTGCTGAGAGTGCAGAAACCCTCATTGCCGGACGAAACCTCTACAGCGGCCACCGCTGGTTGATCGAAGCAGGAACTGGTGGAGGCGGCGGGAGTTGAACCCGCGTCCGAGAAAGCCCGCCGTGCAAAGCCTACGTGTGTATCCGGTTCTGTTGTTTCAGCGGTTGCCTATAGAACCGGCAAGAGCGGCAACCGCCTAGCCCGATTGATCTCGGCCTTCGGCTCCGGACAGAAACCTGGTGCCTATCCTGCAAAATGACGCTCGCTGGCTAACGCGCAGGCTCGTTAACCGGAGCGGCAACCTAATTTAAATTAGGCAGCGTAAGCAAACTGCTGATTGTTGGCAGTTTTGGTTTTCCGATCGTTTTACGGGAGCTCGGAACCCGACACGCCTTCACACAACGATTCGATCCCGTCGAACCCGTTGCGCCCCCATTTCCAGGGAATTCAGTCTTATTCTAGCAAGTATCCGGATATCCTCGCAAAACGGAGAAAAAGCCGCCGTTGCGTGCGATTCCCGGCAAATGTTCCAATATAGTATCGCCGCGAAGATGCAGAGCGCAGCAGCTCCCATAACCTCCCCCATTCTTGAGAACGAGCGGGAGGAAGAGCACGGGCGTTTGTTCCATGTCGTGCTCCTCGATGATGACGAGCACACCTACGACTACGTCATCGAAATGCTGCAGAAGCTCTTCCTCTTCCCTGGCGATGTCGCGCTCGAACACGCCGTGGAGGTCGACACAACCGGACGCACGGTGGTGATTACGTGTGAACGGCCGCAAGCCGAATTCGCGCGGGATCAAATCCACGCTTACGGAGCGGACCCCCGGATGCCGAAATCGAAGGGCTCCATGTCGGCAGTGCTCGTTCCCGCGGGTAATACCGCGCTGGTCTAGCGCCGGAATCAGTCGTCGCCGGCGATGGTCGCGAAGGTGCCGGAGATGTGGTCGTGCCAGGTCAGCTTGTCCTCATCGACAAGCGACCACACCAGCCCGATGCCGGCGGCCAGCAGACTCAAAATGCTGCCCAAAAAACGATGATAGCGGCGCGATTGAGACGGCGGATTGCCATCGAAGTCAACCAGGCATAAGCCCATCCGGCGCATTCCAATCGTCTCCTGGCCCGTGAAGGTGAAGAGCAGTTTGTAGAAAAATGGCACGGTCGCCAGCGCGATCAGGGCAAAGGGCAGTACCTGTTTTGTTAAGGCCACATGGCCGCCGGCATACCGGAACATGGCGAACCCGGCCGCGCAGCCCATCAGCATGAGCAGCCCGTCAATGACGGCGGCCTCAATGCGCAGACCCGGAGGCGCCACCGGAGCGTCACAGATAATGTGCGAGTGATGATGCGCCGCAATCTCTTGCTGGTTGAGAAAATCCAGTTGCCTCTGGTCCGTCGATCGTGTCTGGCGGGGCCGCGCGTGGCGCACTTCCACTTTCGCGGTCTTCAAAGGCGCAGGCCGGGCTAGCTCCGCCGCGCGCGCGCGGATGAACTCGCGCTCCGCTGGCGAGGTAAGGGAATCGAACGGAATGACGCGAGGGTCGCCTGCCGGGCTGGAAAAGAGGGCCTGCTGTCCGGCGGCTGGCATCGATTGCGATGGCGTGGCGGTGTGTCGTTGTTCAGCGGCCGAAGCTTCACGAAGATAATCGTATGCGGGTGCGGTGGCTGCCGCGGCGATCGGGAAAGTCTCCGGCGATATGCGCGCCGGCGTCGTTCTGACCCGCCGTCCGCACCGGTGACAGCGGTGATCGTCTTCTCGAATCCAAGTCTGGCAATATTGACAAGTCATGTGGCGCTTGCTGCCATCCGCTCTCCGGCCAGGAGGCTCACCCCCATGCCGCAGTCCGGGATAGCAGCCCTCCGGGGCGCTGCACGATCCCCAGTTTCTCTATCTACCAGAAAAGGTGGGTTTTGTCTAGAACATTTCTGCTTGAAAACGGTTAAAAAGCTTCGTGACACCGTCCGCGGGTTCTTCCAGGACAGCTCGTGTATAACCCGATTATCGTCTATGCAGCGCACCTTCCACTGCAGTAGGAACCTCGCCTTCGCTCGGCGATGCGATCCACTATTTCACCACCCGGCGATCACGGCTTATCAAGATGGTAATGGGAACTCCGTCGATCTCAAAATGCTTTGAAAATGTCTCTTTTTCTGTCCAACAATGCCGGCAGCGAGAGGTCATTCATGGCCAGTGAGTTTGCGATTAGGGCGAAGGCGATAATAATGCATTCACCGGGTCACGCCCCTTTTATTCGGATTCCTGTCCCGGCAGAGCCTGGTCCAGCAGCATGGCGAAATTCCTCGTCTTATGGGTTATCCGCTCTTTCAAGCTGCCGAGCTCGCGTTCGGCCGTACGCAGTCGGTCCGCCAGGTGAAGGCACGCCAGCACGGCGGTTCTCGTGGTGTCCAGGTTGCCCGCGCGGCGCGCGATGGACGACATCAGCTCGTCGATTTCGTGCGCCAGTTCTTGTGTATCGCGCGGATCGCCGGATGTCGACACCGCGTAGGTCTGATTGAAAATCGTGACCCGGACAATCTGCTTGGGCCCGTCCGGCGTGTCCATGCGTCAGCTTGCGCTCAGCAGGTCCAATTGGCTGAGCAGTTTCTCGATCCGGCTCTTTACCTGCTTGCGCTCTCCCCGCAACACGTCCAGCTCCTCGGAAAGCCGCTTGATTTTCTGCTGAAGCTCCCCGTTTTCCTTCTGGAACTCCAACGTAGCGGCCCGAACCTCTTCGCGTTCCGAGTTGGCCGACTCCAGGTCCTGCCGGGCGGCGACAAGCTGCTCCTTGAGCCGGTCGTTTTCGCCCCGAAGATTCGTTATTACCTGGACGGCGCGATTGATCCGTTCTTCCAGGTCGGAAAGAGTGTCGATACCTTCTTGGACTGCTTCCATGCTCCTGACTATTATCGACTATTGCAATCGCGTGGAGTGTGCCTCTTTTGCCTTCGCCACCAGAGCCTGGAATCCGGTCGAATCGTTAATCGCAATATCGGCCAGAACTTTGCGATTCAGGCCGATTCCCGCACGCTTCAGGCCGCTGATGAACTTGCTGTAGGAAATCTCGGCCCCGCGGCAGGCCGCGTTGATCCGTACAATCCAAAGTGAACGGAAATTGCGCTTCTTGAGACGGCGTCCCACGTAGCCGTATCGCAGCGCTTTTTCCACCGCTTCCTGGGCGGAGCGGTTCAGTTTCGACTTGGTGAGAAAGTAACCCTTGGCTCGCCGCAGGGTTTTGTGGCGATAGTCTCGCCGGTGGGTACCTCTTTTTACTCTCGGCACGTTTGCTCCTTACTAAATATGAAATCCGCAACGGGTTCATTTCGAGAGGCGGCAGGCACGTGCGGCGCTCTGCTCCTGCTCGAGTTTCGGTTTATTCCGCCGTCAATACGGCAGCATCGTCCGCAGCTTGGCCTGGTCCGCCTCATCGGCTACCACTCCTTGCCCTAGCTTGCGCTTGCGCGAACGCGCTTTCGAAGTCAAAATATGGCGGGCAAAAGCGTGCCGCCGCGTAATCTTGCCGGTGCCCGTCTTCTTGAAGCGCTTGGACGCGCCTCTATGTGTTTTCATCTTCGGCATGAATTGTGTCCTGGAACTTCTGACTGGCGGGATACCGCCTCAAAGTACCGCACCAGCCACTGAGGCGTGAACCAAGGCGGAACTACTTAGCGAAGTATAACATAGCACGCCGGCTATGCTGCCCGGAAACTCACCGTTTCTCCTGGAATTCCGCCACCCACGCCATCTGAATCGCTTCCAACTTCCCTTCCGTCGAGGCTACCGGATCATCCTCGAAGTTTGGCAGCTGCGTGATCCACTTATGCAGTTCCGTATGCCGGATATCTGCCGGATCGATGTCGGGATGTGCTTCAAAAAGGCTGAGCGCAAGATCTTGCGAATGGTCCCAGGTCAATCCGGGCATGATTCCTCCGGCTTTTTATTGTAGGGGAAAAGAGCAGGGAACTGATCCGTCCTGCGGGCCTTCAAGGGCCTGGAACCAGCAGTACTCGCCGCGCCCGTCGCGTGCGGTTCAGACCGCCTTCGGGAAGGGAAGGTCTTCCTTCGCCATCTCGTAGAGCGGCGAGAGCTCGCGCAATTTCTTGACGACCTCGGTAACCCGGCGCGCCACGTATTCGATTTCCTGCTCCGTGTTGAATCGCCCCAGACCGAAGCGAATAGAGGAGTGCGCCAGCTCGTCACCGGCTCCCAGCGCCTTCAGCACGTAGCTCGGCTCCAGCGTCGCCGACGTGCAAGCCGATCCGCTGGACACCGCGATATCGTTCATGCCCATCAGCAAACTTTCCCCCTCGACATAGGCAAAGCTGATGTTCAAGTTGTGCGGGAGGCGGTGCTCCATGGAGCCGTTTATAAAAACGTCGTCCAGTTGATTCATCAGCTTGTCCTTCAGCGTGTCGCGCAAATGCATCAGGCGCTTCGCTTCCTCCGGCATTTCGCGTTTCGCAACCTCACAAGCCGCCCCCAGGCCCACGATACCGGGAACGTTCAGGGTTCCGGAACGCATGCCGCGCTCGTGACCCCCGCCATCCATCTGCGCCGCAATCTGAACGCGCGGGTTTCTCTTCCGGACATACAGCGCTCCGGCGCCTTTCGGCCCATACAGCTTGTGAGCGGTAAGCGAAAGAAGATCTATGCTGTCTCTCTCTACATTCACGGGGATCTTGCCGGTCGCCTGCACGGCGTCGCTGTGGAAGAGCACGCCCTTCTCTTTCGCGATATCGCCGATCTCCTTCATCGGCTGTATCACGCCAATCTCGTTGTTTGCATACATCACGGAAATCAGAATCGTCCTGTCGGTGATGGACTCGCGCAACTGATCGAGATCGATCAAGCCGTCCCGCTTCACGGGAAGATACGTCACCCGCGCGCCTCGTTTCTCCAGGCGTTTGCAGGTGTCGAGCACCGCTTTATGCTCAGTGAGCTGGGTGATGATGTGATCTCCGCGCTCGGCATACATCTCTGCCACGCCCTTCAGCGCCAGGTTGTTCGACTCGGTCCCTCCGCTCGTAAAGATGATCTCCTTGGAAGTCGCTCCGATGAGGTCCGCAATCTGCTTTCGGGCCTTGTCTGTTGCTTCCTCGGCTTCCCAGCCGAAGCTGTGGTTTCGCGAGGCTGCGTTCCCGAACACGTTCATGAAGTACGGCCTCATCGCCTCGAACACTTGAGGATCCATTCGCGTTGTGGCGTGGTTATCGAGATAGATCGGCAATTGCATCACAACGCCTGTTTCGATATCGAGAGTTGAGGCCCGAGCGATTTCTGCATGCCGGGAAGCGCCACCAGCGTGTCCGAGAGAGACTCGGCCGGCTCGGGGTCGGAATCCTGCAGCATATCGTCGATGCTGACACTCTCCAGCAGTCGAAGGATTGCCTCGTGGATGCGCTTTAGTGGGCGTCTTACCGTGCACCGGCCTGAATGTCCGCAATAAGAGGTCTCGGTGAAGCAATCCGCCAGAACAATCGGTCCATCGATGGCCCGGATCACTTCCAGCGCCGAAATCCGGCGCGGCTCCCTGGCTAGACGATATCCCCCGTTTGTGCCGTGTTCGGAAATCAGGAATCCAGCCTTCCCGAGTTTCTGAAGCAGCTTCGAAAGCAGCGGCAGCGGAATGCCGCAATCGTCGGCCACCTCTTTGGCGCTCACGGCTTCCCCAGTATGTCGTTGTCTCAATGCGAAATGCTTGAGAGCAATTAAACTGTAATCCGCCTTTTTTGTAAGTCGAAGCATTTCAAAATCTCGTTCAGCGCTGCGTCTGAACGATTTGCGACCGATGAGATCCTATTTCTTTATAACACGGCTAAACAGCCCACCGGAGGAGTTTTATCTACAAGAAAATGAGCAGTTTGCCCGCCAAAAGCAGGCGCTGAACCGCGTCTTTGAGGGCCGGCTATCGCCGCCTCGGGTGAGATTCCGGGCATGCTAAACTCGGGTACGCCAACTTTCCTGTAAGCACCTCGTGTGATTCGCCTTTTTCGCGTTTTCATTCCAGCCAGCGTAGTGGCTCTCCTGCTTTCCGAGATCGTCATCGTTCTCGTATGCTATGGAGTCGTCTCCTTCTTCACTCTGGGCGTCGATCCGGGCTTCTATCTTTTCGCCGAAGGCAACTATTGGAAGCTCATGGTTGTCACGGCCTGCATTATTCTCGGGCTGTACTTTCAGGATCTTTATACTGATCTCCGTATCACCTCGCGCATCTTGCTGGTTCAGCAGGTTTGCCTTTCCGTCGGCGCTTCCCTGCTGTTCATGGCGTTTCTCGGATACCTGCAGCCCGATCTGATACTCGGCCGCTGGTTTATGGTTATCGGCAGTGTATTGGTCATTCTGATCCTGCCGTCCTGGCGCGTCTTTTTTTGGAGATATATCATCGGGGCGCTGCGCTCCGAACGCGTGTTGCTCCTGGGTAATTCGGGCCTGCTAGGCGAAGTCATCGCGCGGCTGCTGCAAAAACCGGAGTTCGGCTACTCCATCCTCGGTTACCTCTGCGAAGACGAACCGTGCGGGTTCGACGTCCCTTGTCTCGGAACGCTTGCCGACCTGCGTCAAGTCTGCGAGCAATACCGGCCTAACCGCATCGTTGTGGGTATGGCGGAGCGCCGCAACCGGCTCCCCGTCCAGGATCTGCTCGAGATCCGGTTTGGCGGCGTGGTCATTGAAGATGCCGCCGATACTTATGAGATCGCGATGCGGAGGGTCTGCAGCTCGAAGATTCAGCCTTCCCAACTGATCTTCACGTCCATGCTTGGCCCGCGGCCCCACGCGATTGCCATTCAGAATGCCTACTCGCTGGTGATCGGCCTCATCGGCCTGCTTTTATCATCGCCGCTCATGTTGCTGACCGGGCTCGCAGTGAAGCTTTCATCGAAGGGCCCGATCCTTTATCGCCAGCGACGCGTTGGAATCAATGGCCGCATTTTCACGCTGTATAAATTCAGGTCGATGTATGTGGATGCCGAATCTCGCACGGGCGCCGTTTGGGCTTCGATAGACGATCCGCGCATTACGCCGGTCGGCCGCTGGTTACGCAGGTTGCGCCTCGATGAGCTGCCCCAATTCTGGAACGTGGTGAAGGGGGACATGGTAATCGTCGGCCCTCGGCCGGAGCGGCCTGAATTTGTGGAGGTGCTGGCCCAACAGATTCCCTACTACCGGCAGCGGCTGGCGGTGAAACCCGGCATCACGGGCTGGGCCCAAATCAATCACAAGTATGGCGACACCGCGCTCGATGCCATGATCAAGCTCGAATACGATCTCTACTACATCAAGCACGTCGCTCCGGCGCTCGATTTTTACATCATTTTTCACACCGTCAAGGTGATGCTGCTCAGCCGCGGCGCACAGTAACATTGCAAAGCTCGCTGGCTGCATCGAAGCTGGTACAAGATGCCCGAATTGCCGGATATCGCTGCCTATATCGAGGCGCTCGAGCCGCGCGTAATCGGCCAGCCTCTTCTTCACATCCGGCTCGCCAGCCCCTTTCTGCTTCGAACCGCGCAACCCGCCATCCCAACCATCGAGGGCCGTCCCGTAACCGGGTTGCGGCGCATCGGAAAACGAATCGCCTTCCGGCTGGAGGACGATTTCTGGTTTGTCCTGCACTTGATGATTGCCGGGCGGCTGCACTGGCGCGAACCGCAAGCTAGGCTCGCCGGCCGGCAGAATCTGGCAGCTTTTGATTTTCCGGCCGGTTCTCTCACGCTTACAGAAGCAGGCACGAAGCGCCGCGCGTCTCTCCACATTTTGAGCGGGGAAGAAGCGCTGCGTGCCATGGATCCGGGAGGGATTGACGTCTTCACGGCGGACACGGGCTCGTTTCGCTCGGCGCTTATAGCGCAGAATCACACGCTGAAACGAACGCTTACGGATCCGCGCCTCGTGAGCGGCATCGGCAATGCGTATTCGGATGAAATCCTGCATGCGGCCCAACTGTCGCCCCTGGCGCAAACTCAAAAACTGAAGCCGCAAGAATGGGAGCGTCTCTTCACCGCCGCCCGTCAAACGCTCGGGCTCTGGGTAGAGCGCTTACGTGCCGAGGCACGAGAGAATTTCCCGGAGCGCATCACCGCGTTTCGCGATGGCATGGCCGTTCATGGACGGTACGGCAATCCATGTCCCACGTGCGGCGAAAAAGTCTTGCGTATTCGCTACGCCGACAATGAAACGAACTACTGCGCCCGTTGCCAGACGGGCGGGAAAGTCCTCGCCGACCGCAGTCTTTCCCGGTTGTTGGGATCGGACTGGCCGCGCACGCTCGAAGAGCTCGAGACTCTGACGGCCGAAGCGCATTGAGGCCGCGCGAAGTTCAGGCCCATCCGGTGTCTCAGCAGTGTCACCTGTAAACCTCCTGCAGCGATGGCAACGCCGAGTCTTAGGAAGTGCGCTAGGCTGTTTGCCTAGACTGAGGGCATGCGGCTGGCGGCGCGTGTCCACCGTTGTACGCGCGGCCCGCGTCGAGAATCTCCATCGCTTCTTCGGGCACGAACTCCGGAAAATCGGCGCTGAAAAAGCCCTCGCTTCCGCGCGGTCCATCGGCTCTTCCGATCGGTAGCTGCGCTGGTCCGTAACAATCAATTCGACATTCCGGCCCCAGCGCAAAGCACGATAGCCTCGCAGGCTGTCGATCGCAGTGTGGTTGTTGGGCTCTTCACCCAGACCGTGTTTGTCGAACTTGGTAATTGGCGCATCCACCACATGCGGCGGATCGAAGCGATCCCGTGGCAGCCCGCCTGGCCTTGCCATGCGAGCCGGCTGGTATTCGAAAAAGGCCTGATTCGCCGCAACCTTGCGCGTTTGCGCGGGACACGTCTTTCCGTCGAACTTCTGTAGAGACTGCCAGCCGAGCCGAATGGCCAGCGGGCGCGTGCGTCCTGCAGGTCGGGATCGTGCAGGTAAGCGCGGTATACAGCGCGATAATCGCTCACTGTCATCGGAATATGGAAATCGCGAACCTTCTCACCGTGTTCGTAGCGCACAATATCGCGCAAACGACGGCCATACATGCCCTGAGGCCGGTCTTCCGGATACCAGACAATTTCGTAGATAAAGTCGCCGAGGTGCAATAAGAAGCTCAATCGATCCAGCTCCGGTGCGCGCTCATCTTCAAAGATCATCCGGCGATAGGCGCTCTGAGCGCCTTGGTTCGCGTTCTGGCAACTGACGAAGGCAAAGCGCACGGGCCGTGCATCGTCTTCGGAGGGAGCGGTGATGGTCCGCTGATCTTCAACATGGCTCGACTCCTATAGTTCGGCGGCACACGGCTGATTACTTGTACGACGCAAAAGATGATTTGAGGAAGGTATATCAAGGATATTGCAATGAGGGCCAAGACAGAAACCGACGCGTCTAGGACGGCGGCCCCACTCGAAGCATTAGCCTCTTGAATCGCGCATTGCCGCGCAGCCCGTCAAATCGCGGATCGACTCCCAGAAATGCCGCGCGAGGCGAGCGCTCCTCGACTGCTTGCGCAAGCAATGCCAACGCCTGATCTGTCTCACCCGCACCGAACCATCCCAGAGCAAGATCGTACGAGGACACATACCTTCGTTTGGAGAGCTTCGTGAGGCCGTCCAACACCTTTCGCGCTTCGTTCTGCCTGCCGGCCACGCCGTACGCGTGCGCCAACGACGCCAGATAAACCGGACTGCCGCCCGACAAATTGACTGCTCTTTCCAGTTCCGCTATGGCTTCCCGGTACATGTGCTTCTCCTCGAATGCGTGCCCCAGTACCAAATGCACGGGAACGAAGTCAGGATCCATCTCAATTGTGTTTCGGTATTGCTCGATTGCCGTGTCGTACTGGCGTGCAAAAAAGTATCGCGATCCCACCCACGTATTAATAATGTTGGACAGCGGATCGAGCTCCCGCGCGCGTTCCGATTCTACGATGGCTTCCTCGTGTCGGCCGGCCAGCGATAAAAACTCGGCGTACCAGTGGTGTCCGTTGGCGTAGTTGGGATTCAACTCGAGCGCGCGGCGGAATTCACGCTCGGCCTTGGCCCAGTCGCGATCATAGTAAAAGCTAACGAAGGCCAGCGAAGTGTGCGCCTCCGCCAGCGAATCGTCCAGAGCGAGAGCCTTCATCACCGCCGCTTTGGCGTGCGGAAAGGTCTCTGCCGGAGCCATGTAACCGTACCATCCGAGGGGTGCCCAGCAGTCAGCAAGCCCATCGTAGGCCAGCGCGTAATTAGGATCTTTTTCAATAGCTTGCTGAAAATATACAATGGCTTTCTTGAGATCCGGTTCCGTTCGCTTGTTCCAAAGAAAGCGACCTTTGGAATAGGCCAGGTAGGCCTCCGGATCCACACTATGGCTGCGGGCCAGCCGCGCGCGGTCGGCTGGTATCGAGCTCGCCCGAATCTCATCCGCGATTCTTCGGGGCAATTCACGAAGCGCGCCTGCAATGATCACGAGAAGCATGGCGCCCAGCATGACCGCCGCCCATCCGTGGAAATGTCGCCGCCCTGCCCTCTCTTTGCCCTCGGCCGCGGCCAAGGGTATGTCCAGCTCCTTCTGTGCAGGAAGCTTGGCCGCCTCCTCAACAGGTTCTCTCATCGGAGCGATGAAGCGATATCCATGCCCGGCAAGCGTCTCAACGAAGCGCGGCGAATCGGCTGAGTCGCCCAAAGCCTGCCGGAGCCTTTTCACGGCGGCGTTCACGCTATGTTCGAAGTCTACATACGTTCCGGCCGGCCAGAGCCGCTTCTGCAGGTCCTCGCGCGTGACCACTTCGCCCGGACGCTCCAGAAGCATCTGGAGAACGCTGATCGGTTGGCCTCGGAGCTTGAGCCGCAGACCATGCTTCCGCAACTCGCCTGCTTGGACATCGAACTCGAACGCTCCAAACCGGAAAAGCCGGCGAGAGGCGCTCGATTCGGGTCTTGAAACAGCGCTTGACATTTGCCGGATGTCCGATTCTACACCGTAACGGCCTTGCATGAGATCCCGGAACTCCCGATCTCTCAACAGGATGTGGTGTCACCTGCATTTCGCCCGCGGCGCATTGCGCTCCTTCGCTGCCTGGGCGACACTGTTCCCATGTTGAGGCGAACGACACTGGCTTTCTTACTTCTCCTCAGGGTCGTGCGTGCCTACACTCTGGAGATCCATCATCATGAGGTCGGGCAGGTGAATTTTCCGGTGTCCTGCTCTTTCGGTGCACAGAAAGAGTTCGAACACGGGGTCGCCCTTCTGCATTCGTTCTGGTACGACGAAGCCGCCAAGACCTTTTCGCAAGTGACTACGATCGACCCGGGTTGCGCCATAGCGTACTGGGGCATCGCTATGAGCTTCTATCATCCGTTGTGGTTTCCACCCACACCGGCAGACCTGCGACAAGGATTGGCGGCCATCAAAAAGGCCAACGTGATTGGAGCGAGGACCCAGCGCGAGCGCGATTACATTGCTGCGATGGAAAGCTTTTATAAGAATTCGAACAAAGTGCCGCATCAGAGCCGTGCCCTCGCCTGGTGTAACGCCATGCAACGCCTTTCGGCGCGCCATCCGGAAGACCGTGAGGCCACGATTTTTTTCGCTCTCGCCTTGATCGCAACCGCGTCCCCCGCCGATAAGACTTACCGCAACCAGAAGCAAGCCGCCGCGATTCTGAACCGCATCCTGCCGGAGCAGCCGAACCATCCGGGCATCACTCATTACCTGATTCACAGTTACGATTCGCCGCAGCTTGCGATTCTTGCTCTGCCCGCTGCGCGCAATTACGCGAAAATCGCCCCTGATTCGGCGCACGCGCTCCATATGCCGTCCCACATTTTCACCCGCTTGGGTCTTTGGCAGGAATCGATCCAATCGAATCTCGCCTCCGCGGCTGCTGCCAAAAAGGCGCTGCCAAAGATGTTGCCGGGAGCAGTCTCCCAGGATCAGCTGCATGCCCTGGACTATCTCGTATACGCCTATCTGCAGACGTGCCAGGATGGCCAAGCGAAGCGCACCGTCGAAGAAGCGGCGTCCGCGTCTAGTGTTGACGAGAACGAGTTCCAGGCTGCCTATGCGTTCGCCGCGATTCCCGCACGCTACGCTCTAGAGCGTAGGCGCTGGTCGGCGGCCGCTGCCCTCCAGGTACGGCCGGCATGGTTCCCCTGGGTGCGCTTTCGATACGCGGAAGGTCTCACGCATTTCGCGCGCGCGCTCGGGTTAGCCCGCAGCGGAGATCCGTCCGGCGCACGAGCGGAGCTCGAAAAGCTCACCTCAATTCAGAGCGAACTGCGGCAGATCCAGGAAGGTTACGATTGGTCGGCGCAGACTGAAGTCGAGCGCCTTGCTGCCTTGGCCTGGATCGAACACGCGGAAGGAAATCAGACCGCGGCCTTGCGCTCGATGGGAGCAGCCGTCGATCTCGAAGACAAGTCGGAAAAGCACCCGGTAACTCCCGGACCACTATTGCCGGCTCGCGAGCTTCTGGGTGATTTGCTCATGGAGCTGGATCAGCCGGCGCGGGCGTCACCCGAATACGAAAAAGTATTGCAAACTGCTCCGAATCGATTCAACGCGATTTACGGCGCAGGTCGCGCCGCCGAGCTTTCCCACGATCGAAAGAGAGCCGAGCAACATTATTCGGCGTTGCTTCAGTTATGCGCGCACGCTGGTGCTCAAAGATTTGAGCTTCAGAACGCCCGGGCCTTCCTGCAACAGCATTAATCAGAAACGGAGCACGCTGGTAGAGGCTGCATCTTGCCTGGCCCCGTGCGGATTCGCTCCAAATACAACTTACTTCAACGAAAGGACCACTCTATGTCAAAACTCAAAAACACTATCAAAGCACTTGGCTTATCCGTTCTTCTGCTGACTGTCGCCGGTTTGTCAGCAGCCGACGAAGTCGCCGATTGGAATCACATCATGCTCGAAGCGACGCTCACGCCGCCCGCAACAGCCGCACCCGTTTCTACACGAAGCACGGCTATGGTGCAGGCAGCCGTTTTCGACGCAGTGAATGGCATCGATCCGCGTTACACTCCTATTTTTGTCGGGCACATCGGCCCGCGGCACGCCTCGCAACGTGCTGCCGCAGTGCAAGCCGCGTATGCCATTCTAATTCGCCTGTACCCGGCGCAATCAGACACGCTCGATCAACAGCGGTCGGCATCGCTCGCGGGCATCTCTCGCGGTTGGAACGCCGAGCGCGCCGAATCGATTCAAAAAGGAATCGAATGGGGTCAGGAAGTGGCTGACGCGATCTGGGCCTGGCGCAGTGACGATGGGTTCGCCAACACGCCTCCGCCTTTCACCGGGGGAACGGCTCCCGGCGAATGGCGGCCCACTCCGCCCGCTTTCGCGCCCGCCCTCGCTCCGCAACTCGCGCACGTAACTCCCTGGGTCATCAAGTCCCCGTCGCAGTTCCGGCCTCCGGCGCCTCCCGCGTTGAGCAGCACCGAGTACGCCGCCGATTTCAATGAAACCAAACTCATGGGGAGCACCTCCAGCGCCAGCCGGACAGCCGATCAGACCGATTTCGCGCTCTTCTGGCAAGCCGGTAATCCGCCTGATTTCTGGAATCCCGTCGCCATCTCGCTTGCAGCAAAGCATCACTTCAGCTTGTTGCAAACGGCCCGCCTGCTCGCACAAATCAATCTGGCCATGTCCGATTCCATGATCGGCTGCTGGGACGCGAAATACACCTATGTCTCCTGGCGTCCCATCACAGCGATCACATTAGCCGACACCAATACAAATCCCGACACGGCTCCGGATCCGGCGTGGACGCCATTGATCGTTACTCCGCCCTTCCCGGAATACCCGTCCGCCCACTCTTGCGCCAGCGGTGCTGCTGCCCGGGTGCTCGCGCACTACTTTGGCGAGAACACGGCCATCACCGTTACCAGCGACGCGCTACCCGGACAGATCCGAAGCTTCGCTAGCTTTTCTGCGGCGCTCGATGAAGTGGTCGACGCACGCGTCTTTGGCGGCATTCATTTTCGAACAGCTTGCCTCGCCGGGCAGGCGCTCGGAAATGCTGTCGGGGAATATGTCATAAAACATTCCCTGCGGCGAATCGATGGAATCTAACTGCAAGTTTCTTGACTACGTGAATTACTGCGGCATGCGAGGGTCAGTGTCCTTGCGGTGCGAAAGATAAGGACTGTAAGTGACCGCCGAACCGCTGGCAGTTGTGCACCCGCTGCCGCCTGGTCCCGCAGCGCAGCCCCAGTAATTTTCACTAGCATCTATGCGGCCGTTGCATGCCGTGCCTTTGTCAAATGAGCAGATATACGCGACACCCGTCTGCCCCCCGAGCAGGGTGTTCAAGTGTACATCCACTTCGTTTGGTGTGTTAATAGCGACATCGACCATCTCCTCAACGATCGTGTTCTGAGCGATCACTGTGTTGCGAACGGGCGATCCTCCCTGGCCGCTATTAATATTGATGCCAACCGGTCCCGGAGTGGCGGTGTCGTCTAAATCCGGCCCATTAGCCTGGATGAAGTTCCCCACGATGACGTTGCCGTCCATGTTATCGGCGGGAAGGCCGAAGCTGGGACCGACATGCGTGTGAAGATCTACGCCGCCAAGCCCATTTCCGATGAGTTCATTCCCGATAATGACGTTACGCGAGACCGTACCCTGGCCTTGACCGTCGGAGAAGAGGCCAACACCCGAGCCGCCCACCTGCACGCCATTTCGATTCGAGACGTTCTCAGAGACTGTGTTGTGCGTAACCCCGAAGTGAGGCGAGAAGGCCATGGTCGGGTCAAGTTCGCCCATGCGCGGATGAGATGCAAGCACAATACCGCACTCGCCTGCGTTGTCGATAATCGTGTTGTGGGTGATCAAATTATCACGGCTCTCGCGCGTTTCATCGCTGATCAGTAACCCGTCGTCATTGCCGGTGATGAGATTGCCCGAGACGATGGAGTTGATCGTTCCAATAAGGTGAAGGCCGCCTCCACAGTCGCCGCTCTCGTCAGTTTCGTAGGCCGGTTGTCCATCACAGTGCGGGCCAGAGCCGAACACGGCCGCTGTCTTGGTGTTGTTCACGATGCTGTTGTTGCGAATCGTGACATCCGATGCGCTGACAACAAGTATCCCCTCGAAGTTGGCGTTCTTGACCGTGAACCCGGAAATCGTGACATCGTCCAGGCGGGGATTCGTCAGACCATCCACCAGAATCCCGTTCGGCTGGTTCGTGGCATCAATGATCGACGGGCCGGAATCGGATCCCACCAGAGAAAGAGCCGTACTGACGACGATCGCTTCCTGATAGGTGCCTGGTGCCACGGTGATGATGTCGTTCTTTGACGCATGATTGACTGCCGCTTGAATACTGGAATAGCAGCCGTTCGAGGCTTTGGGATTCACACAAATATTGTTAGCGGCCGCGATAGATGGGAGGAAGGCTAGCATCAGGGCACAACCGATAAATGTGGCGCTGCCGGTACGGGCGTTCAGCATGACTCTCGTGTCTCCTTGGATTTTTGGGATTACCGCAGCAGCCTATCACCAAAGCGCCTCCTAATGCAAGGACATTAGTTGTTTCCTGCCAGAAGCCCGAGGATGGCTCGGTCGGCTCGTGCTGCGAAATATGAACGTCCGGATTCGAGGGTGACCGACTGGGCCTTTCGCACATCCCGGTAGAGAAGAACTTCACCATCCTCGATATTGGTTCCGGCGGCGGACGAACGGTAAATAAGCTGGCTGCCATCGCGACGGAGGGGAAGATCTACGGTATCGATTACTCAAGCGCCAGTGTCGCCGTCGCGAGCAAAACCAACCGACACTGGATAAAGATGGGTCGCGTGGAAATCCAGGAGGCATCGGTATCTCAATTGCCGTTTGCGCGAACACCTTCGATCTTGTTGTCGCGGCCGAGACTCATTTCTGGTGGCCGGATTTGCCTGCCAACTTTTGGGAACTGCTTCGCGTCCTTAAAACCGACGGCAGATTTGCGATCGTCGCGGAGGTTTACAGAGGAGCCGAGAGCTGTGCGGCAAGGCTCGTCGAAAAGTACCTCCCGATCACAGACCTGAAGTTTCTGACTCCTGATGAGCATCGGCAGCTGCTGATCGATTCCGGCTACACGGACGTGCAGATCACCGTCCAGCCGGGAACAGGATGGATTTTTGCCTCTGGTAAAAAGAGGTTCGAAGCGCCGGAGCCTGACACGCATCAGTTACTTGCCACCAAAGAAGTGATTCGCCATTGATTCGTCCTCGCAGGAAGTTGGACGGCCAAGGGCAACCCGTCAATTGAGTTTGGGCATGATCGATTCGCGGCTGAGAGGACCGCGAATGCATGCGAACGCAGCACCCCAGAAAGAAACGCCGCGCCCACCGCGCAAAACCGTCTTGCGGCTGCCAGGAATCTTCCATTGCGCTGATTTCAGCAGCAGTTTATCAGCGCCCCCTACGGCCCATGGTTTTTGCACTGGCAAGGTATTGTTCCTTGCAAACACAAGCGGCCCAAAATGGCTGCATATGCTCCGTGTGACTGCCCAGGCAGCAAGAGCTTGCCTCGGCCTGAATCCATCGCCGACATGAACGTTTGACTTTTGCGGTTCGGAGTTTTGGGTCACAAAGATAAAGTGCCTGCCATCGGGTAGAAACGACGGCCAGCGATGAGAGACCTCTCCACGTGACTTCTCCAGACTGGTGACACGTTTGGGTTCACCACCTGCGAAAGAGCGGAGGTCTCGGAGAGGGTGCAAACACAATAAGCCCTCCTTGACTCTAGGTTGCCGCCTCTGCCATCGGGCGCATCGCAGATGGTTGCTGCGGTGCCGCCATTAACATTAATTTTCTTCAAAGTACCTCTTCCGAAGGAGCCGATCATCCGCCTGTCAGTCGACCAGAATGGGAATGATTTTTTGCTCGCTCGCTGAAATGAAATACCGAGAGCACGATAGTGCCGATGATGGCAGCCGCGGCGATGAACCAGGCAAATGGGAGCTTGCCAGACTTCTTGATCGAAGAGAGAGCGCGCTCACTCGGGGCGATGGTGCTTCATCTACGGTCGCCGGAGGATGCTTAGCGGTGCAGGGCTGCGCGGCTCCGATAAACCAATAACCTCTGCACGGCACACTCTCAACAAAACGAGGTGTCTGCGCGGAATCCCAAGCGCCTGCCGTAGCCGGGTCACGGCGGCTCTCAGCCCAATGGCGCTCAGATGAGGATCGATAAGCATGGAAGGTATGGATGGAGTGTGGCACAGGCGGGTTCAATAGCAGTCTCAATGGGACAGCGTGTTGTGGGCCGCCAAGGGAAAGGACCGCCGCGACTCCAGATTTCGCGGGGATAGGAAGGTTTTCGCTTGCGCCGGGGTAGCCGGGCCTGGGTGGCATATTCCAATAGTTTGTTCCATGCGGCGGTTGTATTCGGCGCGGTTGGCTTGTCCACCCTGGAGACAGATAGGCTGTGGATCTGGTGGAGAGCAACAGTGCGTTTCCAGCTGCGCAGATCGGTCTCGATATTCCAGCGCCGCCGATAAATCTCCAAATAATTGTTGTGGAGTCAATTCCAGGGTGGTAAACAGGCAGAGCTTCTCTTTAGGGCGAGCCGGTTGGCGGCACACCCACGACCCCACCTTCCATCCTGGCTTGCTCGGGCCAGCCGTGCTCTGCTTCCTCAGCCAGTGGCTGAACGATCTGCTTCCGGAAGAAAAAATTTCGCCGAAGTGTAAGGTTTTGCCTGCGTCATGCCGTCGGTAAGTAGACTTGGGGCTCGGGGTTATTCTCGAGCGCGGTCCGGCAGAGCCCATGCATACAAAACGCTGTCGACGGCGGTCAATACATATTGCCGTCCGTCCGTCTCATATGTCATGGGCGAGCTGTTCATCAGTCCCCCGGGATAGATGTGCCATAGTGGCTCGCCTGAACCGGCATCCAGCGCCAGAAGATTTCCTTTGACGTCCGCCGTGAACAGCAGATGCCCCGCCGTGGTCAGAATGCCTGGATAAGCGGCTCCCGTCCCCTGGTCGCGCTGCCAGCGTATCTTCCCGGTTTCAAAATCGATCGCCAGCAGAAGGGCTTTCGACCACAGCGAGATGGAATTCCCACCTTGATGGCCTTCGGGTTTGCCGGCTTCGTTGGTGGTCAGGTAGTAGAGACTGAAGCCCTGCTGCGCGTTCACATAGAAAAGTTTCGTTTGCGGATCGTAGCTAGGGGCCATCCAGTTCGTGCTGCCGCTTGCGTTCGACTGGACCAATGAGCCGTCCGGCTGCGGCTCTTTCTGCTTGTTCGGAATGGGCTGGCCCTTGGAATCGAGACCCGCGGCCCAATCAGACGCGACAAACGGCCTGGACAGCAGATTCTCGCCGCTGGCTCGGTCGAGCAGGAAGAAATAGCCATTCCTACTGGCTTGTGCGAGCAGCTTGCGCGCCTTGCCATGAAAATCCGCGTCGAAAAGAACCGGCGTTTCGACGGCGTCCCAATCGTGCGTGTCATGCGGCGAGGGTTGAAAGTACCACGCCAGTTTTCCGGTGTCGGCATTCAGGGCCACGATGGAACATGTGTATAGGTTGCTGCCGGGGCGCGCGATGCCGCCGAGCACCGGATGCGGGTTGCCGGTTCCCCAATAGATGAAATTCAGCTCCGGATCGTAGGTGCCCGTCATCCAGGTGGGGCCGCCGCCGTGAAGAAGCGCTTCTTTGTCGGGCCATGTCTCAGAGCCGGCTGCGCCAGGAGCGGGAAGACTGTCCCAACGCCAGATGATCTTTCCGTTGTCGGGGTCGATGGCTTCGAGGAAATGAGGAATGTCGGCTTCATCCCCGGAAGTGCCGACGATCAGTCGATCCTTCACCAGCAGGGGCGCCATGCTGATGTAGTATCCGAATTTGACGTCGGCGATCTCGCGATCCCAAAGCTTTTTGCCGTTGCGCGCGTCGAGGCACACCAGGTGCGCATCGGGCGTCCCGAAATACAACTTGTTCTTGTACATCGCCACGCCTCGTTGACCGATATGATCGCCTTCCGAGGGTCGGCTGAAGTGCCAGATCTGCCGGCCAGTGCGGGCATCGAGCGCCCATACGTTATCGGGAACCGTGAAATACAGGATTCCGTCGACTTCGAGCGGAGTGGATTTGAGAGCGGCGGAATGCGTTTGAAAGGCCCAAGCGAGAGTCAGAGACGAGACGTTGGTTTTATCGATCTGCGTAAGGGTGCTGTAGCGCCGGCCCGAATAATCTCCGTTGTAAGTGGGCCACGTATCGGTGGGAGGCTTGAGCAGCGCTGCGGGATCGAGGCCTTGCGCATAAATGCATACAGCAGCGGCTAGAAAGAAAAGCAGCCCTCTCATTTTAGTGTTTCCAGGTACGCGAAGACGTTGTGCATATCGGCTTCCGTGTATTTTTTCAGAAGGTCGCGATGCGCGGCTAAAGGGTCATGAATTTCGAGCTTCACTTCATCGCGCGGCCAAGAGTGATACCAGCCGTCCGCGCCTTGAATGGCAACGTTGAAGGCATCGACATAAATGAGCTCGCCGCTGCGTTGCGCTCCGGAACGCGTAACCACTGTTGCCGTTTCCTTAACGCCGGAAGGATAGAGGAAACGGGCCTGCAGCTCGACGGGCGGGTACTTGCGGGCGATTCCGGCTAGGTCTGCCGTGATGGAATGGCATTGGGCGCAGCCGCCGCGCCCCCCGAAAAATTGCTTGCCGGCGCCGGCGCTTCCGGTCAGTAGGCGGTCCAACGAATAAAGAGCAGAAGGGTGTCCGGCCGAGCGGCGGTCGGACTCGGTAACACGCGCATGCAGGAACGCCACAACGTCCGCGATCTGACTTTCACTAAGCGCAACCGGAGGCATTCCCTTCGCGGGCTGGCCCTCGCGAATGACGGGCCCTATGCGGTCACCGTTGCTGTCGTGGCGGACGACGGAGGACCGAATCAAGTCAGGACCCTCGCTGCTGCCGCTTGCATCGGCTCCATGACAGAAGGCGCAGGAACGTGCAAATTGGGAGCGCCCGCGCGCGGCTACGGAATCGGAGGCAGTGGGCCCTTTCTGATCCACCATCGAGTCGGAAGCGTGAGGAACTGTCCGTTGATAGCCGAAAACATGAAGTGTATCGGCAGCGAAAAGCGTCCACGTAGCGAACAGAATGACCAACGGAACGTTCACTCCGTTATGCTACAGGAACCCATCTAGTATTCTTGAACCTTACGTTTAAGAATTCTCGTTTGACACCTGTGGCGAGGCTTCATAAGTTAAGTGCAGAACTCCCATGAACCCAACCACTATCGAGGACACCATTTCCACCGCCGGAACAAGCGCGCCCTGGCCGCGAACAGATTCCCGGCGTAGTGGAAGACGCGCTGCGGAAGACGCCCTTCATCGATGTTCATACCCACTTGTTTATGCCGTCGCTCGGCAAACTGGGATTGTGGGGCATCGATGAACTGATACGTATCACTATCTGGAAGCCGAGCTTTTCCGGTTCTCGAGCGTGAAGCCGGCCGAATACTGGTCGCTCACGAAACGGGAACAGGCGGACTTGATCTGGCGAACACTGTTCCTGGAGAACGCGCCGGTGTCGGAGGCGCGGCGCGGCGTGGTGACGGTTTTGCAAACCTTCGGCCTGGACACCCAAGCCCCCGATCTCGGGCAAGCGCGTGAATTTTTCGCGGATCAGGAGCTGGGCGCCCACGTCCGCCGCGTATTCGAGTTGGCCGGCATCAGCGAAGTGGTAATGACGAACGATCCGCTCGATCCCGAGGAGGCGCCGCTCTGGGAGAAAGGCGCTCGCCCCGACGCGCAGTTCCATGCGGTCGTTCGCCTGGATCGCGTATTGAATAAATGGCCGGAACACTCGCAGGCATTGGAAGCGAAACTCTACCGCGTTCAAGAAAACCCTGTGGCCCAAACGATAGCAGAAGTGCGGCGCTTAGCTTATCGGTGCCATCGCATGCGCCCGGTCCCATGGCCTGTTCCTGCCGGATACGTTCCAATATCCCGAGGACAGCGTGACAGGGGGCCTGTTGAAAGAGGCGATTGTCCCATCCTGCCGCGAGCACAACATTCCGCTTTCGCTGATGATCGGCGTGCGCTACCAGGTGAATCCAGCCATACGCCTGGCAGGTGACGCGGTGGGAAAGGCCGATCTTCATTCGTGAGCACTTCTGCATGGAAATTCCGGAGAACCGTTTTCTTACCAGCGTGCTGAGCCGGGAAAACCAGCATGAGTTTGTGCGTCTATCGGCGCAAATTTGCGAACCTGCTGCCATTCGGGTGCTGGTGGT
>CAWBDN010000012.1:0-70689 GCA_963787575.1 uncultured Acidobacteriaceae bacterium | reverse complement strand
CCGAGTGCATGAAATTTCGCGAAGCGCATTTCAACGTATTGTCAGTTTCGAGAGGATCTCACCAAAGCGCCAGGAATCAAACACCGGATACGTAATATGCCCACGTCTTCGCGTACAACAATCCTCAACGTGGGGTACCGCTCGACTAATTACTGGATCGTCAGCGCAGACACCTCGCGTCTGCTTATTGATTTCGGATACCCAGGCACGATGGGCCTGATGCGCCCGATCCTTGACCGGATGGGCGTGCCGCTTAACGAGATCCACTACTGTCTTGCAACTCACTACCATATAGATCATGCGGGCCTTGCGCAAGAGTTCAAAAACGCGGGTGTTCCGCTGCTCGTGCTCGAAACGCAAGTCAGCGCGATTCCACTGATGAAATCATACGTGAAGGCCCACGATCGATACCTAGACATCAAAATGCATGATAACGTGACCATCTCATTTGCTGAGAGCCGCACATTGCTTGCGCGTATCGGTATCGCGGGCGAGGTCCTTTGTACTTCGGGGCATTCCGACGATAGCGTCTCGCTCCTTCTCGACGACGGCTCTGTGTTTACGGGTGATCTGACGCCACCGCCGCTTATCGGAGATGATCAGGCAGGAGTTGTCGCAGCCACAAGTTGGCGACTGCTGCGGGACCGCGGCGCGAAACGCGTGTATCCTGGACACGGCCCGGTGTAGTCATTAAGTGCTTTCGCGCAGGGACAAATCCCTAACCCATGAACTACACAGAGCTCATGGCTGGGCACACAATCACGTTGATGTTGGATCAATCGACGACACATTTGAGTTTATGGAAGAACCGGCTTGGCCGCGTACCGGATGCAGTGTGGGAACAGACCGGGCTGGAAACTCTTATACTCGCCGAGAATGACCTGTGCGAAATATCCGAACAGATCGGCAAGCTATGCAGGCTGCGTACCCTCGACTTGGGCCATAACCGCTTCACAAGGATCCCTGATGCGCTTGCCGATCTCGATGGCCTCACCGACTTCCTCTACCTTCACGACAACCGATTGTCGTCACTGCCACGATCCCTCGATCGCTTGAAGAAGCTGCGCTATCTAAATATCAGCGAAAACAGCTTCGAGGTATTGCCGGAATGCATATGCGGCATGGCCGGCCTGATCGAGCTTAGAGCAAATGACAATCAATTGACGTCACTCCCGGAATCTCTGGGGTCCTTGTCGCGGCTTCGAGAGCTGCACCTGAGAAACAACAGGCTGACGTCTCTGCCTCAATCGATCGCCAGGCTGCTGGAATTGCGACAGATCGACCTGCGTGGAAACCCATTGACCGAATTGCCGGCGGCCATTGTTGCACTACCTCGACTGGAAAAGCTGGATCTGCGCTGGGTAACGACTTTGCCGCCACTTGCCTGTGCCGCTGATCTCGAAGCGCGTGGTTGTGTTATCTACCGATGATCGGCTTTCGCCCGGAAGCTTACGTTTATCGCTGTGGGCATGAAGTTCCAAATACACGCGATGTGACGATTGAACAAGACGTATGGGCATCGAGCCATTTTCCATACCTTTCTCACAGACCGCGGTAGACGACCTTCGAGATCGGCTGAGCCGAACACGATGGCCTGACGAGGTGCCGGACTCCAATTGGCAGTACGGATTTGATCGGCAGTTCCTCGAAGAGATTTGCCGTTATTGGAGAGATCAGTTTGATTGGAAAGCACAGATCGAACGGCTCTCGGCTTTCCACCATTACCGGTACGTCGCTGATGGCCTCGGAATCCATTTCATATATGAGCGCGGTAGAGGATCTAATTCGATGCCGCTAATCCTGACACATGGGTGGCCCGGATCTTTTCTGGAAATGCTGCGGATCATCCCGCTCTTGACGGACCCGGCGAGTTATGGAGGGGATCCCTCAGCCTCCTTCGATGTGGTAGTCCCATCCCTGCCAGGATATGGCTTTTCGGATCGGCCGGACAGGACAGGTATGAACACCGCCCGCATCGCCACTCTATGGGCCGACCTTATGGGCGAGTTAGGATACAGCCGCTTTGCAGCGCAGGGTGGGGACATCGGCGCCAGCGTAAGCACAATGCTGGGGCTGCGTCATGCTCACCGAGTAATTGGCCTTCATTTGAACTATATTCCGGGATCGTACCGGCCTTATCTCAAGCCAGGAACGAAGCTCGCGCCTGCGGAAGAACAGTTTCTCAGAGAGGCTGACCACTGGTATGAGCAAAGCGGCGCCTACGCGCACATTCAGAGGACGCGCCCTCAGACAGCGGCTTATGCCCTGAATGACTCGCCTGCCGGCTTAGCAGCGTGGATATTGGAGAAATTCCGCGAGTGGTCCGATTGCAATCGAGAGCTTGATCGGAGATTTACTCGAGATGAACTGCTGGCGAACGTAACGCTCTACTGGATGACCGAGACGATCCACTCATCTTTCCGTTTGTATTTCGAGGGCAGGAAAGCGCCGCTCCAATTCAGCGAAACGGACTTCGTCCATGTGCCATGCGCGATCGCACGCTTTCCTAAGGAAGAGCCGTTTCCTCCTCGTGAGTGGATCGAGCGTGGGTATAACATTCAACACTGGTCTGAAATGCCGCGCGGAGGGCATTTTGCAGCAGCCGAGGAGCCGGAACTGTTGGCACAAGACATTCGCTCATTTTTAGCGCTCACCGTGGCGCACTCGGAATCAAGTGAGTTCTGCTAGCACGCAATGTGATAAAGCGGAAATATGGAGATGAAATTGGCGCTTCGTGCTTTGATCAAGAACCCCGGATTCGTCTCTCTCGCCGTTCTAATCCTCGCCCTCGGCCTTGGTGCAACCACTGCGATCTTCACCGTCGTCGACGGAGTTCTATTGCGACCCTTGGCTTATCCTGAGCCCGAGCGAATCGTTACGGTGCAAACCCAATGGCGTTCAGGGAGCCATGGCAACTACATTGCGGCACCTGATTTTCATGATCTGGCTGAATACCACTACGTGCTGGCGCGCATGTACACTCAAAGTCATCAACTATCCGAAGCCAAAGAACAGCTTGCGGAATACGAACGCGAGAAGGGCCAGGGAGTGAAGTAATCAGTTTCTAGGAGTTGAAAAGCGTGAATAGCCTCATATATGACTCGTAGAAAGTTTCTTGTCGGTTCGGGTGCGTTCGCGGCGTGCGCGTTAGAAAAGCATGGATTGGGAGCGGCGACAGGTCATTCATCCGAAGCGCCGCCCGTTCGTTTAGACGTCGATACAGAACGTACTCTGGGGGTCATTCCCACCGATTTCATCGGACTCGGTTACGAGATTTCGTCCGTTGCGAGAGACGGCCTGCTTAGCGGGCGCAATGAAGCGTACGTGCAACTGGTGCGTACACTGGGCCCCCACGGTGTCATACGGATCGGAGGTAACACCTCCGATTATTCCGCGTTCGCGAGCAATGGACCGGCGGTGTCAGCGCCGAAATCGACCGTCATCAACGAGGCCAATCTGAAGGAACTCGGAAGTTTTCTGGAAGCAACAGGGTGGAAGCTTATCTGGGGCTTGAATCTAGGCCGCGGCACCGAGAAGGAGGCAGCTGAAGAAGCTCTAGCAGTTGCTTCCGCCGCAAAGAGCAATCTGCTGGCATTCGAGATCGGTAACGAGCCGGACCTGTTCGGTCGGGGAGCAGGACACAGGCCCGGAGGCTACTCGTATGAGGAATGGTTGAACGAATATCGGCGCTACAAGTCCGCTATTCGCGCCAAACTCGTCGATGCCCCCTTTGGTGGACCGGATGCGGCCACCGCGACGGATTGGGTTACCCGCTTTGCCACCGACGAAGGCAAAGAGCTGAAGCTTCTGACACATCATTATTACCGCGAATGCGCCAAGCCCACCAGCAATCTCGATAAGCTGCTGCACCCGGATCCGAAGCTCGCACCAATGCTTGAAAAGCTGCGAGCGGCGTCGGAATCTTCGCGCCTGCCGTATCGTATCTGTGAAACCAACTCTTTTTGCGGGGGAGGAAAGCCAGGAGTGAGCGATACATTTGGCTCAGCGCTGTGGGTGCTCGATTATATGCATGCGCTTGCCTCGGCGAATGCCGCCGGCGTAAACATGGAGACCGGTGTCAACCAGCTTGGATTTATTAGTTCCTATTCTCCCATTGGGGACGACGAGCATGGCACTTACTCTGCCAAACCGGAATATTACGGCATGTTGGCCTTCTCCCAGGCCAGCCAGGGCCAGCGAGTGGGAGTGAGCTATGATGCCCAGGCTCTGAATCTTACGGCGTACGGAGTTCTTGGCGATCGAGGGCGGATTTCGGTGACAATCATCAATAAAGACGCGGCTCTCGACGCGGACGTCAGTATTGGCGCAAAGAGCAATTTCGTCGGAGCCAGCACGTTACGGCTGACAGCCCCATCGCTGGATGCCAGAGAAGGCGTGATGTTAGGCGGTGCACCTGTAGGTTCCGATCGCCGGTGGAAGCCGCAGCTAATAGAAGCGCTGCGAAGCAAGGGCGGTACATGCTCGATCCGCGTTCCTGCCGGAAGCGCCGCGCTCGTATATCTGGAGACATAGAAAGATGAAAGAAACTGCGTTTCCCACTCTAAGCAGGCTGACCCGCTACGGCGCGCTTCTATTCTCTTGCCTAATAGCTAGTAACTTCAGCGCGATCGGCCAAGCGCCGGCGCCCAGCTCATCATTCCGCCCGCCCGCCGTGCCGCTGATTGCGCATGATCCGTATTTCAGTATATGGTCGATGGCGGATAAGTTGACCGATCAAAACACGAAACACTGGACGGGCGCGGAGCAGCCGCTTGTGGGGCTGGTGCGGATTGACGGGACGACCTACCGCTACATGGGCGCACGACCCCGGCGCGGCATTCCCGCGATGCAGCAGGTGTCGCTTTCGGTAAGACCGACTCACACAATATACACCTTCGAAGAAGCTGGCGTCCGGCTGACACTCACATTCTTCACTCCGGCATTTCCGGAAGATCTTGACTTACTATCGCGGCCGGTGACGTATCTTACATGGGAATTGAGCGCAACCGATAGCAAGAGACACGAGCTTTCGATTTACATGGACGCCGATCCCGTCGTTGCCGTGAATACCGGCGATCAGCACGTTGTTTGGAGTCGCGCTCGCGCTGGCGCGCTTACTGTTCTAAGCGCCGGCTCGCGAGACCAGCGGGTACTGGGCCGTTCAGGCGACAATCTGCGGATCGATTGGGGATATTTTCACCTGGCCGTGCCGGATACCGAAGGAGCGTCACTGGCGAATGCGGCAGAAGCGATGCGGTCCTTTATCGACTCGGGCACGTTGCCGGCCTCAGACGATTTCGAAATGCCTAAGGAGGCGGCGAGGAGTGCGGCGCATCTGGCGATGGTCTTTCGCGTGCCAGTGGAAGGCTCCACAGCAGTGACGCGCCACGTATTGCTGTCCTATACCGAAAGATACGCGATCGAGTATCTGGATCGGAAGCTGCGGCCGTATTGGCAGAGAAACGGGGAAACACCCCAAGAGATGCTCGCAACCGCCGAGTCACAGTACACCGCTCTTGAGCAGCGCGGCACAAAGTTTGACTCGGAACTGACGGAGGATTTGGAACGGACCGGCGGCAAGGCGTATGCGCAATTGGCTACTTTAGCTTTCCGTCAGACCCTGGCAGCGCACGGATTCGCGGCCGACATGGATGGAAAGCCGATGTTGTTCCCGAAAGAGAACTTCAGCAATGGATGCATCTCGACAGTGGACGTACTGTATCCGTCCGCACCTTTCTTCCTGTTCTTTAATCCGGCTTTGGTGAAGGCCCAATTGGAGCCGGTGCTCGAGTATGCGGCTCTGCCGCGTTGGCAATGGCCCTTTGCACCACATGATCTGGGCACGTATCCGCTTGCGGATGGACAAGTCTACGGCGGCGGAGAGCGCACGGAAGAGAACCAGATGCCTGTGGAAGAGAGCGGTAACATCTTGATCTTACTGGCGGCGTTGGGGCGCGAAGAAGGGAACTGGCAGCTAGCGCAGCAATATTGGCCGCAGCTGACGAAATGGGCGGGTTATCTGCGAGCCAAAGGCCTGGATCCGGAAAACCAGCTCAGCACGGACGATTTCGCGGGGCATTTGGCTCACAACGCGAACTTATCGATTAAGGCGATTGAGGGCCTGGCGGCGTATGCGGAGATGGCGCGTGGATTGAATAAGACCGAACTTGCAAAGGATTATTTGGATGCGGCTAAGGAGATGGCCAGCAAATGGGAGCAGATGGACCGAGACGGCGAGCACTATAAGTTGGCCTTCGACAAGCCCGGCACCTGGAGTCAGAAATACAATCTCGTCTGGGACCAGATCTTACGACTGAACCTGTTTTCGCCGCGCATTCGCAAGAGTGAGATATCGTTTTACCTGCAGCATTTGAATCCATACGGGCTGCCGCTAGACAATCGCGCAGACTATACGAAGTTGGATTGGGAGTTATGGACGGCGACGTTGGCGGAGAACACGGGCCAGTTCGATGCGCTAATGGCACCCATCGCGAAATGGCTGAACGAAACGCCATCGCGCGTTCCACTGACGGATTGGTATGACACGAAAACCGGAAAACAAGTTGGCTTCCAAGCGCGATCGGTGGTCGGTGGTGTTTACATCAAGGCTCTGGCGGACGACGATTTAGCGAGAAAATGGCGGAATAAAAGCAGCCATTAAATTTAGCCGACCGGTTCGCCTTTTAGAATAAAATATCGCGTATCAGGACGATCCGTGCGGCAACTTGTCGCCCTCCTGCGCATCAGTAAATCAGTTGGCATCCAGCGGCAGGTCCGCGAGGTGATGCCTACTTATTTCAATGTAGGGGAGAGCGATGCGTGTATTCGTAGCAGGAGCTACTGGAGCCATTGGCCGACAATTGAGTCCGAGTTTGGTGAAGGCGGGCCATCAGGTGGTCGGAATGACCCGCTCTCCCGGGAAAGCGGAAGGCATACGCGCCGCTGGGGCCGAACCGGTCGTAGCTGACGCACTCAACTCGGAAGCTGTAATGGAAGCTGTGCGGAAGAGCGCACCGGAGGTGATCGTACATGAACTTACGGCCATCGATCCGTCATTCGACATCCGCCGCTTCGATCGCGAATTTGCGCTAACAAATCGCCTGCGCACAGAGGGAACCGATAATTTGATCAGAGCAGGCCGCGCAGCAGGCTGCCGCCGGATAGTTGCGCAAAGTTTCGCCGGGTGGCCATATGCGCGAACGGGGGGTCCGGTAAAAACGGAAGAGGATCCGCTTGATCTAAATCCTCCGGCCGCGCTGCGGACAGCGCTACAGGCGATCCGCCATTTAGAAAGCGCCGTTACCGAAACTCCCGGCATGGAAGGAATCGTGCTCCGTTATGGCGGATTCTATGGGCCGGGAAATGCGATCGGCGCGGGTGGCGCATTGCTGGATCAGATCAAACGGCGCAAAATTCCTATCATCGGAGGAGGAACAGGGATCTGGTCATTTGTTCACATCGCCGACGCCGCGCAGGCCACTGTAGCTGCTGTGGAAGGACGGGCCTCCGGCATTTACAACATTGTGGACGATGATCCAGCGCCTGTGGCGGACTGGCTTTCCACTCTCGCATCGCTGGCAGGAGCTAAGCCGCCCCTCCGAATTCCTGCGTGGATGGGCCGCCTTGCCATTGGAAAGCATGGGGTGATCATGATGACGGAGGCACGGGGAGCTGCCAATGCGAAAGCAAAACGCGAACTCGGCTGGGAGCCCGTGTGGAGCACTTGGAGGGAAGGATTTCGAACGGGATTAGGCGAATCGTCGGCGCTCAAAGCGAGACAAGCAGCCCGAGCCTAACGGATTGCCATCAGGAATTGTTGCATGATACAAAGCGTAGAACTGAAATCGAGAACCGCCAGCATGCAATCCGATGATGACCTTCCAAGCCCAGGAGCTCTCTCAACGATCTTATGGGCAGGCATTCTGGCAGGGACTCTCGACATCACCGATGCACTCGTTTTTAGCGGATTGCGGGGCGTCGCACCTGTGAGGGTTCTTCAATACATCGCGAGCGGACTGCTAGGACCCAGATCGTTTCAGGGAGGCCTGTTAACGGCGGCTCTGGGCGCTTTCCTGCATTACGTAATCGCATTTTCGGCAGCGTGCATATTTTATGTGGCAAGCCGCAGGCTCGCTTCGCTGACTCGCCGGCCGATTGTGTGGGGATTGACCTATGGGGCAGTCGTGTATGCGGTCATGAACGTTATCGTGCTGCCGCTATCGGCAGTGCACCGGCCGCGCGGCGCAGCTACAGGCATATCGTTGGTTAACGGCGTTCTCGCCGTAGTGCTTCTCGTCGGACTGCCCATTTCATTAATCGTCCGTCGACATTCGGAAACGAAAGAGGTACCGGCGCCCTGAATTAATGCTTATGCTTCCCGAAGGGCCATGATGGGATCCACGCGGCTTGCGGCTCTTGCGGGGACATAGCACGCCACCGGTGCAACGAGTATCATTACCGCTGAAGTGCCAGCGAGACTGCCTTGGTAGCCTGCGTACGCTACAACGAGTCCGACGAGGCCACCCAGCAAGGCGAGGAGGACGCTCTCAGTCAGAAGCTGTCTGACAATTCGATCGCGCCCCGCACCGACGGCGAAGCGGAGGGAAAGCTCCTGCCGTCTCGAGGTAGTGCGCGCCAGCAGTAGATTCGCGACGTTTGAGCAGGCGATGAGAAGGACGATACCAACGATCCCCAGCAGCCCCATACTGGTAAACTCCACGGAGTTCTGGCCTCCGATGCTAGAAAACCATTCGCTGGTGATGGGCTGGACCGAAATCGACCGGTCTTCATCGGCTTTTGGAAATTCACGCTACAGCGCGGCTGCTCCTTCGGCCTGCGAGCGGGATACAGCCGGCTTGAGCCGTGCCAAGGCGTGGAACAAAGATTGTTGGCGGTTGTTGAGCGCATCCCGCAGTTGAGCAGGCAGAAGCTGTTGAGCCATGGTGGCGGGAAATCAGGCATCAGGGCCGAAAACAGCGCTCATTCCAATGAAGTGCGTGGAACGCTATGTGAGGCACGCAGCGATCCGAGCAGAACTTCGGGGTGCTCCAACTCCTCGAGCGCGATTTGGCATGACATGTCTTCGCCAAAACCGTCCAGGCAAAGCTCAGCCTAACGCGCTTCGAGGTGCTGCGAGATCTCCTCAACAAGGTCCGGTTCGCGCGCCGGATCTATTTCGATGGTCGCAAGAGTTTTACGAATGTGTCCCTTCCAATCAGGCATTTCCCGGCTCCATAACTCGACCCATGGCAGCAACGAACTCCCCCCAGCTCCTGCGCTGGCTTGCCAGAACTTTCCGCCCTTGACGCGTCAGGCTGTAATAGCGCCTGCGCCTCTGGCCCGCTTTTTCCACCCACCGGCCCTGAACCAGGCCTCGCGTTTCCATGCGCGCCAGCAGCGGATAGAGTGTGGTGACATGAAATTGCAGCGCACCGTCGGAGCGGGCTGTAATCAGCTTGCAGAGGTCATAGCCATGCCGCGGCTGCTGCTCCAGGAGTGAAAGGATCAGCAACTCCGCGCCGCCTTTCTTCCATTCGCGATCCGGTGCATCCGCGTTCATATATTACGCCTCCATATACAGTGAACTTCCATATATTGTGCCAATACATAGACGAGTTGAGAGAGGCCTGCCGTCTGGATCGAATGTTTACCGCAGCGGAAAAGCGACGAACCGCCCGGCGCAGGTATTCCTGGGGCCATTTCCCGGCCTTCCAGAAATGGTTACATCCGGGCCGCTGATTCTCAGGTTTAAGGGTCCCGGGCCGAGTTTCACATCGGCGTGCTTTGCAGATATTTTCATGGCGGCCGGATCGTCGAACAGAACGTTATCAAACTGGATGCTCAGGCGATGAGCGGTGTCCAGTCCTTCCAGTGATACTTTGCCGCCTCCCTCCACTCGAACATTGCGTATCACGATGTCACGGAAGACGGGCGGCCGGTTGGTTGTCTTGCTGACGCCGGCGGAATAGTTGGTATCCATGATTATGGGATTCGTCGTGGCGCGAATGCAGACGTCCTCGAAGATTACGTCGCGTACGAGACCGCCGCGCGTGATGTTGGACTTGATCCGCAGCCCGTTGTCGGCTCCATCGATAGAAAGGCGGGTGACGCGGATTGCGTTGACGCCGCCCTCCGTCTCGCTTCCGATCGACATCCCGTGCCCGGAGTAAAAGTGATTGTCAACGATGCTCATATTGGCGGTCTTGCCGCCGGCCGGGGCTTTGATGGCAATCTGATCGTCGCCCGTGTGGATGTAGCAGTGCGTAATCGTCACGTTCGTGGAGTTGGCGGGATCAATTCCATCGGTGTTGCGTGCTCTCTCCGGGGCCCAGATCTTTACGCCCCAAACGGTGAAACCGTCTCCATTGTTGTAACCTACGTGGAAATTCGGCGAGTTCATTAGGGTAATGCGGTAGAGAGTGAAGTCATCGCAGTGGTTCAGGACCAGGAGTCTTGGGTTGTTCTGACTGCCGCCCTGGCGAGCCTGGTCCGCGAGGTTCCACCAACTCATGTCATGGCCTAGCATTGCCTCGCCGCCGCGTCCATCGATAATGCCATCGCCCATCACACCAGAATGGGGCGCGTCGTCGCCGTTAATAAGAGCCTTACAGCCGCGGCCGGTCTCGCTAATGGTGCCGCAGACGCCGAGACGGAGATCGTAATCGCGCGGGTTGCGTGAAGCGTACAGGACCGCGCCTCCGGCGATCGCGAGCACGACGCCTTGCCGTAGCTGAAGAGGGCCCGACAGAAAGGCGTCCTTCCTGTTGGAAGCTCTGCTGAGCACCACAGCGTGACCGGGAGAGCAGCGATCGATGGCCTCTTGTATGCGGGAGGTATCCAGTTCGTCTTCGTCTTCCGGAGCGATGGACAGGCCCGCGCGGCCGATTTTCGCTTCGAGAGTGGCGCAGGGCGGCGGAATCGAGGGTTCATCGACCTTCCGGGTATCCTGCGCCATCAGTAGCGCGTGCATCGCTAGTATCACGAACAGCGCAATGCTAGAGCGCCGCGCGAGACGAAAGCAGATTGGACTTGCAAGGTAGGGCACCCTTTGTTTTACACCATGTGTGATAAATTCCGGGCGATGAGATCGCGATGGATTTGCACTTTGATTCTGTCTTCCGCCCTTATGTTGGCGGCCCAGGAGATGCAGCGCGGGCAAGAGATGAAACTCTGGCCGAATGGCGCGCCCGGCTCAGAAGGGGAGACTGCGCCGGAGGTGTTCCAGCCATCGCCGAATTCGAAACTGCCGAAGAACTTTTCCGTCGTGCATTATCCGTCGATTTATGCGTTCTTTCCTCCGAAGGATGAGACAAACGGAATGGCTGTGGTGGTTGCTCCAGGAGGCGGGCATTCACAGCTCGTGATTGATAAAGAGGGCTGGGAAATTGCGGACTGGTTAAACAAGAACGGCATCGCAGCTTTTGTTCTGAAATACCGGCTGGCTCGAGCGCAAGGATCTCATTACACGGTTGCCGGCGATGCGCTGGCGGATGCAGCGCGGGCGATGCGCACGGTTCGTTCTCATGCCAGTGAGTGGGGGCTGGAATCAAATCGGATTGGAATTATGGGATTTTCCGCGGGCGGCGAAATTGCGGCTCTTATGGAAACACGATTCGATGAGGGAAAAGCCGGCGCCTCGGACACCATCGAGCGCGCGAGCTCTAGGCCAGACTTCGCCATTCTCGTTTATCCGGGGTTCAAACCCGGAACGATCACAGTGCCGAAAGATGCGCCGCAAACGTTCCTGGTTTGCGCCGATGACGACCGCTCGCATGTCGTAACCACCGTGAACATGTACCTGGATCTGGAAAAACAGGAGGTTTCTTCCGAGATGCATATTTACGCCAGTGGTAAGCACGGTTTTGGCATGCGGGGATCCACTCATCCGGTTGCAAGCTGGCCCGATCGCCTGAAAGAGTGGATGGTTGACCGCCAACTGCTGCAACGATGAGCTCGGAAAGAGAGCCAAGATGAAGACCGGTGGATCTCTGCTGCTCGCGCTGATGTATTCCGGCTTGGCGGCGGGGCAAAATCTACACTGCGACCTCAGCTCCTACAAGCCTCTGCAGGGCCTCACCGCCGAGCTGAGGGGCGAAGAACTGATCATCGCCTGGAATGGAGATGGCGATCAACAATTACGAGCGTCGTTTACCGTGCGGGACGATCGACCGTTGATTCACGAAATCGCTGCGCGCCGTAATCCGAACGGGTGGGCCATATTAGGTCGCGATCTTCTACCGGAATTTCAAGTGACGAGCGGAAAACGGCGAATGTCCGAGCAACAGCTTGCGCCGTTGCGAGCTTTGAAGATTCCACTGACGCCGGAGTTGCTGGAACACGAGAAATGGAACGCTTTTTGGGACGCACCGCTCCAAGTCCCGGGCGCTCCAGGCACAAATTCGGATCTGCCGAGAAAGCCCGAGGAGATTCGGCGCGCTTGGGCCACCTATCATGTCACTGGTTGCGAAGTCAAAACGGATGGGGCGCGGATCGAAATCACTTTCCCAGGACTGGAATTAGGCATCTTCTCGGGCCAATTGCGGTATACGATCTACCGGGGAACGAATCTGCTGAGGCAGGAGGCGATCGCACGAACGGAGGAGCCGTCGGTTGCGTACAAATATGTCGCGGGGCTGAAGGGCTTCGCGATTGATCAGCATGCTGAGGTCGTGTGGCAGGACACAGCGCGCAACTGGCAACAATATGAATTCGGCGGCGCGGCGAATCGTGATCCGGTTGCGCTCAAGGCACGCAACCGCCTGGCAATCGCGGAGCTTGGAGGTGGTTCGCTGGCGGTTTTTCCGCCGCCTCACAAGTTTTTTTTCGCGAGGGAAATAGAAACCAATCTGGGTTACGTGTATTACCGCAAAGACAGCGATAACTCGTTTGCTATGGGCGCGAGACAAGCGGACCGCGAAGAAGGATACCGGCCTTACGGCGTTTCTGATGCCGTCTGGCAGCGGCGCGCGCAAGAGTCGCGGCACGATTCCAATAACTTCGCGCTGTACAATGCGCCTCCCGGGACGTGGCAGCACATGCCCGTTTACTTTTACTTGAGCGCGTCCGATAGCCGGGCTACTCAGCAGGCCGTTCTCGCGTTCACGCATGAGGATCGCTATAAACCGCTGGCCGGTTACCAGGTGCTGGTCAGTCACTTTCATATGCACTTCAATGAACAGCTCAGCGATGCCGGAAGCATCGACGTGCAACCTTCATGGCTGCAGGTGTTTCGCGGCTTGGGCATCAACATAGCGATCTTGGCCGATTTTCATGGCGATGCGCATCCGAACGATCCGGGTCCCGTGCGTTTCAAAGAACAAAAGGTGTACTTCGAGGGTTGCCAGCGCTTCTCGGACCGCAAGTTCCTTCTGATCCCCGGCGAGGAACCGGATGCGAACCTGGGTGGACATTACATGTTTGTGTTTCCCCATGCGCTGTATTGGTCGCGCGTGCGCGGGGCTGCGCAGGTGTTCGAAGAGAACAACGCCGAATTCGGACATGTCTATCATTCAGGCTCAGCAGCCGATGAACTGAACCTGCTTCAGCGCGAGCACGGCTACATGTGGCAAACACATCCGCGGACCAAGGGGTCGGCAGGCTACCCGGACGCCGTTCGTGATTCGAAACACTTCCTTAGCGACCGTTTTTTAGGCGGCTCCTACCAATCGCTGCCGGTGGATCAATCGCAAAGACGCCTATGCGAGGAACGCTGCCTTGGATTACTGGATGACATGAACAATTGGGCCGCTCCGAAGTACATGATCGCCGAAGGCGACACGTACATGAAGTATCCCGACGATGAGACTTATCCCGAGCTGCTGGTGAATTACGTGAAACTGGACCGCGTACCGGCATTCAATGAGGGCTGGAGTTCCCTCTTCCAAGCGATGCGGGCCGGCGATTTTTTTGTCACGAGCGGCGAGGTGCTGCTTCATGGTGCCGCCATCGAAGGGTCCGGTGCTCGCCGGGTCTATACAGCGGAAGTGGAATGGACGTTTCCGCTGGATTTCGTAGAACTGGTGTGGGGTGATGCAAGCAATGCTCACAGCGAAGTGATTCCCACGACCGAAATGGCCCCGTTCGGGAATCACAAGTTCCGCATCCCGTTTGAAGCAAAAGGAAAGAAATGGATCCGGTTTGCAGCTTGGGATTCGGCTGGAAACGGAGCGTTTACGCAGCCGGTTGTCTTGCGGTGATTGGGACATGCGGCAGGCCCGTGGCCCCGGCAATATACGTTCACGAATGTATTTCGAAGCTACACTAGGGAAGGTTTTATGATTTCAAGCACAAGGCGCACCTTTCTTCAAGCGTCCACTCTGTCGGCACTCGCGGGCACGCGAGTATGGGGCGCGAATGATCGCATCAATGTGGCGATAATCGGAATCGGAGGACGGGGCAGAGCTCACATCCAGGAGTACGCGAACCAACCAGACGCGCGCATTTACGCACTCTGTGATGTTGATCAGGCGAACCTCGAACGCGGGATTGCGCTGGCGAAACAATTGGGAAGCGATCCGCCGAAGAGCTATGCGGATATGAAGGAAGTCTTTGCGGATCCGCAGGTGCATGCCGTCTCCATGCCCCTGCCGAATCACTGGCATGCGCTCGCAACCATCTGGGCATGCCAGGCGGGGAAAGATGTTTACGTAGAAAAGCCGGCGTGCCACGATCCTTACGAAGGGCGCCAGATGGTTGCCGCGGCGCGCAAATACGGACGCATTGTGCAAGTGGGTTCTCAGGGCCGCAGTGTCGCGCATAAACGGCGTGCCATTCAGATGCTGCAGGATGGAGTTATCGGGAAAGTGTACATGGCGCGAGGCCTGTGCTACAAACGTCGTCCATCCATCGGCCACACGCCCATTGAACCGGTGCCCCTGGGCGTCGATTGGGACAAATTCCGCGGACCGGCTCCCATGGTGCCCTTCACCAAAAATCAGTTTCTATATAACTGGCACTGGTTCTGGGCGACCGGCAACGGGGACATTGGAAATCAGGGCGTGCACGAGATGGACATCGCGCGTTGGGGGCTAGGCGTGGATTTTCCGCGATCCGTTGTCGCCAACGGAGGGAAATACGTCTATAAAGACGATCAGGAGACGCCGAACACATTGGTGGCGCGGTTTGATTACGGAGACAAGGAACTCGTCTTTGAAGTGCGCGGGTTTCAGACGGGCGTGGAAGCCGATCTCACCGCGGAAGCTCCGAATTGCATCGGGGATCTTTTTTACGGCGATCAGGGTTGGATGGCGCTCGACGCGAACGGGTACCGGATTTACAAAGGCGATCCGGCCAAGCTCGCCGACCAAGCCAAATACGAGGAGTCCAAGAAGACCGCTACGGGGCCGCACATCGCGAACTTCCTAGCGGCCGTTCGTAGCCGCAAGCCGGAGGACCTGCACGCCGACGTGAACGTTGGCCGGATTTCGGCCGATCTCTGTCACTTGGCGAATATCAGTTACAGGCTGGGAGGAAAGCTTTTGAACTTTGATCAAAGCACCGAAAAATTCGACAGCGATGAGGCCACCCGGCTTGCGAACCCGACCTACCGGGCTCCTTACGTGATTCCGCAGCTGGCCTGATTCACGCACATACCGACGCCGGGACTATTTCGTAGGCCGATGCCCGTCCAAGCCGAACTCCAGCGAACAGCGCCGAATATCAGATTCGCGAAGGTAATGCGTTGGAGCGCGGTATTAATTCCGGGTGCTCTCATCTATTGGATTCCGTCGATTGGACTCGAGGACCATCCCCGCCATCTCCTCGCGTTTTTCGCGGCGACAATTATCGCGCTGGTTGCTCAGCCGATGCCAATGGGCGTGACGATTCTTACCACGATGACCGCGCTGGTGCTTACCGACACCCTTCCCGCAGCCACGGTGCTTTCGGGCTTCAGCGACCCCACTGTGTGGCTAATATTCACGGCGTTCCTGTTCTCGCGAGCGGTAACTGACACCGGGTTGGGAATCCGCGTGGCCTATTTCTTTATCAAGAGATTCGGTCGTGGCGCGTTAACGCTTGGCTATTCGATTTCATGCTCCGACCTGGTGCTCGCTCCGTTTGTGCCGTCCGACACGGCGCGAGGCGGCGGCATCATCAGTCCCATTACGCGCTCCGTGGCCGGGGTGCTCGGCTCAGAGCCCGGAACGGAATCCGGCAGAATGGGCGGATTTCTAGTGCTTGTCGCCTTCCATACAACCTATGTGGCTTCCGCGATGTTTCTGACCGGGATGGCTTCTAACCCGCTCATTGCCGATTTTGCGTTCAAGATCGGTCTTGTCGAACTGACGTGGATTCGCTGGTTTCTGGGCGCGATCGTTCCCGGCCTGCTTTCGCTGATTTGCGTCCCCTTCTTGATCTATCTGCTATATCGGCCGCGAATGATGGACACGGAGCCGGCCAGAATTCATGCGCAAAGGGAGCTGCAGCATCTGGGCCGCCTCGGAAGCAGGGAGCGCAAGCTCATTGTCATCATGCTTGCGGTGATGGCGGGCTGGATTGCTTCTCCGTGGCATCACACGCCAAATGCCTTTGTTGCGCTCGCGGGCCTATCGGCAATTTTGATTTCAGGCGTCCTGACATGGAAGGATCTGCTTGCCGAAGACAGGGCCTGGGACGCGCTCATCTGGTTTGCGCCGCTGATTATGATGGCGGGCGAACTGAACAAGCGCGGTGTGATCCGCAAGCTGTCGCAATCGCTGTTCGGATACACGCGGCTCCTGCCCTGGTTTATAGCGCTCGCTTTGCTCGTGATTGCCTATCTTTACGTCCACTATGGTTTTGCGAGCATGACCGCGCACATCACTGCCCTGTATCCCGGATTCTTTGCGGCGGCATTAGCGGCCGGCTCGCCTCCCTTGCTTGCGGCCCTGCTGCTCGCTTATTTTTCCAACCTTAACGCAGGCATCACGCATTACGGCACCGGATCAGCTCCCGTCTATTTTGGGCTCGGATATGTAACCCAGACAGCCTGGTGGAGAATCGGCTTTTTGGTGTCTATTTTGAACGTGGCGATATGGCTTGGAATCGGCTCGCTGTGGTGGAAACTTATCGGCCTCTGGTAGCGCGGGCCGCGCGCTAAGGGATCTATGAGAATCACCGAAATCCGCGACACCGTGGTTCCAATCAAGTCAGCCATCAGGAATGCCTTCATCAGTTTCTCTGAAATGACCGTTTCGGCTATCGCCGTTTATACAGACGTGGTGAGAGACGGCAAGCCGGTGGTAGGATACGGCTTCCACTCGAACGGGCGGTACGCGCAGCAAGGCATTCTTCGCGAGCGCATGATTCCACGGCTGCTTCGCGCCGCTCCCGATTCTCTATTGAACGATGCAGGCAGCAATCTCGATCCGGAGAAAGCCTGGCTGGTAATGATGACGAACGAGAAACCGGGCGGACATGGCGATCGTTCGGTAGCCGTTGGCGTCATGGACATGGCATTGTGGGATGCCGCAGCCAAGGTGGAAGGCAAGCGATTGGCGCTTATACTGGCAGAGCGGTACGGGGACGCCCCACCAGATGAATCCATTCCGGTCTATGCGGCCGGCGGCTATTACTATCCTGGCAAGAACCTCGCCGCGCTGACAGATGAGATGCAGTCTTACCTCGATTTGGGCTACACGGACGTAAAGATCAAGATCGGTGGCGCTCCTCTGATAGAAGATCTGGCGCGGATCGAAGCAGTTCTCGAGTTGCTGCCGTCCGGAGACCACCTGTGCGTCGATGCGAACGGCCGTTTCGATCTCCCGACGGCGAGAGAATACGCCCATGCGCTTGCTCCTTACAAGCTCAAATGGTATGAAGAGCCGGGAGATCCTCTGGATTTCAAACTGTTGGCCGAGGTGGCGGAGGCATCGCCAACCCCCATCGCCACCGGCGAAAATCTCTTCTCGATGCAAGATTCGAGAAATCTTATCCGCTACGGCGGGCTGGACTCGACAGCCGATTTCCTGCAAATGGATCCGGCACTCAGCTATGGGATCGTCGAATACGTTCGTATTCTCAAGATGCTGGAGGAGGAGGGCTGGTCCTCGAGTCGCTGCATTCCACATGGCGGTCATCAAATGGCCCTGCACGTTGCCGCGGGCCTTCACCTCGGCGGCAATGAATCTTACCCGGGCGTGTTTTTGCCCTTCGGCGGATTTGCGGACGAACCCGGTATCCAGAACGGCCGGGTATCGCTTCCAGATGCGCCTGGTATTGGCATCGAGCTAAATTCGGATCTCTTCAATCTATTTCGAATGCTTTTATGATTGACGCAGAGCCAAGCATCGTGAAACCGCCGTTGTACATTCGCGTGCATGAATCCGACAATGTCGGGATTATCGTCGATGCGGAGGGAACTGCCGCCGGCAGCGCCGGGCCAAGCGGCTTGATCGTTCGCGAACGCATTCCGCAATCGCAAAAGATCACGCTCGCTCGCCTCGATCCCGGGGAGCCGGTTATTCGATACGGTCAGACGATTGGATATGCCAACAAGCCGCTGGAGGCAGGCTGGTGGGTGCGGGAAGAGTTCCTGGATCTTCCACGCGCCCCATCGCTAGATCAGCTCGATATTGCCAGCAACGTGCCCCCGCCGCTTCCACCGCTCACGGGATATACGTTCGAAGGCTACCGCAATCGGGACGGGAGCGCCGGAACGAAAAACATTCTTGGAATCACGACGACGGTTCAATGTGTAGCGCCGACCGTCGATTACGCTGTGCGGCGCATCAAGACCGAAGTTCTGCCGCGCTTTCCTAACGTCGACGATGTGGTTGCGATTACGCACAACTACGGTTGCGGTGTTGCAATCGATGCGCCCGGAGCGGCCATTCCGATCCGAACTCTACGAGATATCAGCCTTCATTCAAACATCGGCGCCCAACCACTTATAGTAAGCCTCGGTTGCGAAAAAATGCAGCCGGCACGGCTATTTCAGGGGACTCTTCCCATTCTGGAAGGTCTCAGTGTCATTCGCTTGCAGGATCACTATGGCTTCGCGGAGAGCGTGAGCGCGATTCTACGTGCAGCCGAAACGCGGCTCTTCGAACTCAACCGGCGCCAGCGCCAAACTTGTCCGGCATCGGACTTGTCGGTTGGGCTGCAGTGCGGCGGAAGCGATGCTTTCTCCGGGGTGACATGTAATCCGGCTGTCGGATACGCCGCGGACCTCCTGGTTCGGGCGGGCGCCACGGTCTTTTTCTCTGAAGTCACGGAGGTCCGTGATGCCGTGCACCTGCTTACGCCCCGCGCGGTTAATCAAGGAGTCGGGCGCGCGTTGATTGCGGAAATGCGCTGGTACGATGAGTACCTTGCAAAGGGCGGCGCCGACAGAAGCGCGAATCCGACACCCGGAAATAAACGCGGGGGCTTGGCCAACGTCGTCGAAAAAGCCCTCGGCTCCATCGCCAAGGCGGGCAGTACGGCCATCATGGGCGTGGCGAAGCAGGGCGAGAAGGTGCGGGATAAAGGGTTGGTGTTCGCCGCGACCCCGGCGAGCGATTTCATCTGCGGAACCCAGCAACTCGCGTCTATGAACCTTCACGTCTTCACCACCGGCGAGGGCAGCCCTTATGGCTTGGCGCTGGTACCTGTCGTGAAGGTTTCATCTCGAACAGCGCTTGCGGAACGATGGCACGATCTCATCGACATCGATGCCGGCCGGATCGCCACTGGTGAGGCAACACTCGAACAGGTCGGCTGGGAATTGTTCCGTTTCATTCTTGATGTTGCAAGCGGGCGCACGAAGACGTGGGCCGAGCGTTGGGGCCTGAGCAATGCTCTGCTTCCGTTCAATCCGGGACCAGTTACGTGACTTAGACGAATACGACTGCCATTCATTTTCATTGAACTGTTGCCGAGCGATGGGACTATGAAGGGATGGGATTTCTGTTGGGGGCGGTACTGAGCCTCGCGCTTCTGTCCTTTGCGCAAGATGCTCCGGACAACCCGGCCCGGGAACCGCAACAAGGTACCCAGCAGCAACAAGACCCGCAGCGTTGGAACCTCTTCTGGCAGGCGACTTCCATCGGGCAATATCATGGAACGTTTCGCGCTCCTTATCAAGGCCCGTTCAGCCTGGCGGATCAGACTGAGCGCAGCGTTTCACTCACCACCACTTTGTTCCTCGGTTTGCGGCTGGACGATAACACACAGATTTATATCGATCCCGAGATCGCGGGCGGCCGGGGATTCAGCAACGTCAACGGCATCGCGAATTTTCCGAACGGCGAATTGCCGCGCGTGGCAAGCGCCACGCCGAAGCCGTACTTGGCGCGCGCCTATATCCAGCATGATTTCGGATGGGGTGATGAACGCGAGCCGGTTCAAGGCGAGGAGAATCAACTGGCGGGCGAGCGTCCGATGAATCGGTACACCGTGGCTGTGGGGCGTTTTACGGTGACCGATTTTTTCGATAACAACCGCTACAGTCACGATCCTCGCACTCAGTTTATGGGATGGGCGGTGATGTACAACGGCGCCTGGGACTATCCGGCTGATACGCGCGGCTACACATGGGGGTGGGTACATGAGTTGCATACCAGGAACTGGTCCTGGCGCTTCGGGCAGGCCGCGGAACCCAAGATAGCGAATGGAGCGCGGTTCGATCGCCGTCTTTTCCGCGATCGCGGCGACCTGTTCGAGGCCGAACGCCGTTATGAAGTCAGCAAACATCCTGGCGCCGTCCGCGCACTCGGATTTCTTCTGCACACCGACTCCGGCACTTACCAGGACGCAATCAATGAAGCAAAACAGACGGGGACCACGCCGGATGTGACGGCAACGCGACGGGTGGGTACGCTGAAGTACGGAGTCGGGCTGAATTTCGAGCAAGAGATTACTTCCGATATGGGTGTGTTTTCACGGTTGGGATGGAATGACGGCAGGACCGAGTCTTTTGTGTTCACTGCGATGGACCGTCTTGCGGAAGGGGGCGTATCGGTGACAGGCAAGCGATGGCACAGGCGCTTCGATACGGCGGCCACTGCATTAACCGTGGGCGGCCTTTCCAACGTGCATGCGCAATATCTTGCTCTCGGCGGGCTCGATTTTTTGATCGGCGATGGGAGATTGAATTACGGACCGGAGTACGGGTGGGAAACCTATTACAACGCGCGCTTGTTCCCGGGCTTCTTCGCAGCTTTCGATTTGCAGCGCGTAGCGAATCCAGCCTACAACCAGGATCGGGGACCGGTTTGGGTGCCGAGCATACGGCTTCATATTGAGTTAGGCAAGTAAGCGATCACCATTGATTTTTGGGCTCACCCGATGTTGATTTTCCGAATACCGCCTGGCGTAAGATTTCGGTGAGCTCTTCTGGAGACTGCTCCGTTTGGGGCTGAAGCGCCTCACCGACCGAAACGCGAATGCGGCCGGAGCGGAACCAGCGGGTGCGGCGCGCCTTGATTTCGCCCAACCCTTCCAAGCGGACCGGCAAAGCAGGCGTATTGAGCTCCTTCCAGAGCAGACCGGCGCCGGATTTGAAAGGCTGCGGGGTTCCGTCGTCTGACCGGCGTCCTTCGGGGAAAATCATCACGTTATAGCCGTGATCCATCGCCTCTCCGGCGTGACGGAAGCTGCGGCGAAACCCACTGAGCTGCGGCAGCGGAAAAATGTTGAATAGCGCTGTCACCAGCACGTATTCGATGGGCGCGATCAGATTCAGGAACCAATGGCCCTGATTGCGGGCGCGCCTCCAATCGAGAATCATTTCGCCCGACATCGCGACCGCGACACGCCTCCGGATAGCAGAGGGCAGGGCAAAGAGGATGAACGGAACGTCATACGAGGTGACGTGGTTCGAGACAATCAGCATCGGCGGTGCAGGCCACGATCTCGCATCACGCATTACTCTCGGAGTCGCCAGAAAGCGGACCAGCGGGATGGCAATGCATTCAATAAAGATGCTTCGAATCGTCTGCATGAGCGCGTTCCATGGCCAACGCGGATAGATATGCACGGAGGATTGTCTAGCATCGCGGCTCCGTTCTAGTGGCGCTTGCTGCACGAGCTTACGAATGTCTTCGCTCGTTCTTACGCTTTGAACCGCGGTATCGTCGAGCGAGACGCCGTACTGCTGCTCCAGGCGCGCCTGCAACTGTACTCGTCCAAGGCTATCGAGATTAAGATCGCCATTCGCCTGGGGCAAATCGATGCCGTTCATTTCGCCGCCTGCGATGCGGCGCGCGATCTCGCGCCGCAAGACTTTGCCCGTCGATGTTCGGGGAAAATCGGGCTCCGGCCAGACCACCCACCGGTGGATCTGCTGAAAGTCCGCCAAGTTCCTATTGGCTGCGTTGATCGCGGCGGCAGGGTCGGCGCCGGCGGCCATCACCACCGCTGCGACCGGCTCGGGCCCATGCTCGGCGGCCGCTTCTACGACGGCGGATACCCGGATTCCGGGCTGTCCATTCAGGGCCGCTTCTAGATCTTCCGGGTAGACGTTCAGCCCGGAAGAGGTGACGATCACGTCCTTCTTCCGGCCGCGAAATCGAAGATTGCCCCTCTCGTCAAATTCGGCCAGATCGCCCGTGGCCAGCCATTCGGAACCCGCCTGGAGCATTTTCCCGCCTTTCCAGGTGGCGTTCGAAATAGTGTCGCCACGGACGAGCACCTCGCCTTCATCGCTCAAGCGCACTTCGCGCCCGGGCAAGACCTGGCCGATAGTTCCTTCGGTCGCGCGAAAGGGGTGATTCAAGCTGACAAGCGCCGTGGTTTCCGTCATGCCGTAACCTTGTACCACCACGAATCCCAGTGAATTCCAGAACCGCTCCGCCGGCGAGGGAAGCGATGCTCCGCCGCACACGAAGGCCCAAAACTTCAAGCCAAAAAGCCGGTGCACGTTGCGGAAGCGCCACCACCGTTGCCAGGCATTGAGTCGCTGTCCTGCATCCACCTGCGACCCCAGGTCAGGAAACCGATCCAGCAGGTAACTCTGCATGAGATCGAGGACGCGCGGCACGGCGGCGAGTACCGATACGCGCTCGTCATGAATACGTTCGACGAGCTCCGAGGCCACAAGCCTGGGTTCGAAGTGAATCTCAGCGGCGAGGAGCGGCGGAATCCAGAGCCCCATGAATTGACCGAACACATGGCTTAGCGGAAGAGTGTGAAGAATGCGGATGGGGTGCACCAGCCGCTCATATTTCAAATACTTTCGCATCTCCGATTCGATGGGACGCAGGCTTGCGAGGACGTTCCTGTGGGTGTGGACGATTCCCTTCGGGTCGCCGGTCGTACCGGATGTGAACACGATCTGGAGCGCATCCGCCTCTCCCAAATTTTCAATTGCGCCGGCTGTCTGGGTTGTGATAGTTCGAGCAAAGCGCTCGAAAAAGAGCAGCGGCGTAGGGGAGCCGAAGCCGCGAAGCTTTTCTTCATTCCCAACGATCAGTTTGGGCGCGACTTCTTCCTCCACGCGGCGCACGAAGTCGCGTGCGCCGGCGAAATCCACGGGCACGGAAAGCACGCCGCGAAGAATGCAGCCGAAGAATGTAGCCACCCATTCCGTGCCGTTTTCACCCCAGATGAGTACACGGTCGCCCTTGACGATGCCGCGGCTGGATAGTTCGGCCGCAAATCTTCGGGAAAGAGTTGCTAATTCACGATACGTAGTCGCCTTGCGCCGAAATCCTTCCGGGGCCTGAATCGCGATCTGTTTGCCGTGGCGGGCGAAATCGTCCACCAGGGATGCAAGGTTGATGCGGTCCGCCACGTCTTCAGCGTAGCGGCACGAGTCTCTTGTTGGTTCTAGGCGCCGGCGTAGTAGCCATCGCGGGCCTGCACAACCAATCCCTTTCCTTTCACAGCTAACTGAATTTTGCGAAAGCCGCCTTCGGATTCCGGTTTGTCGGACGTGTAGCCGAGGCTGTATTGATTGCGCAGCTCTTCTTCGATCTCACTGTAGATTCGATCTACCGGTTTCTTCTTTGAGACTTCGAAATAGCCTCCGCCCGTATCCTTCGAGATCTGCTGGAGAATCTTCTTTCCGTCGGGCCGGTTTTCCTGACCACCACCATAAGGGCCGCCGCCTCCTCGACCGCCCCAGCCGCCGCGGCGTCCCATGCCTGGACCGCTAAAACCGCGATTACCCGGCTCCTCGTCGGCAATCCGTATGGAATAAGCCAAGGCGTCAGCACGCTGCGCGGAAGTGATGGCTTCGCTTTGTGAAACTTTGCTTGCCGTATCCTCGCCATCGGTGAGCAGGATAAGCGCCTTGCGGCCGGTCTGTTTTTTCATCAGATCATCGGAAGCGAGATAAATGGCGTCGTACAACGTGGTCCCGTGCGCGCCACCTCCATGGTTTCCGCCACGACCGCGCCCGCCATACCCTCCGCCTGCGCCCCGGCGGCCCCCGCTCCCCGCATCTCCGCTATCTTGACCGTGGCCCCACTCCGGCTTGTCCAGCAGATCGAGAGCTTTCTCCAGGCGTTCCCGTGAAGCGGTCAAGTCCTGCAGGAGTTCCACTTCATGATCGAAGTGAATAAGAAACGCTTTGTCTTTTTCCGGGCGCAGGACCTGTTCGAGAAATGTATAGCTCGCCTGGCGTTCCACACTCAGCATGCGCCGCTCACTGAGGCTCGTGTCGACGAGCAGTCCCAGAGTCAGAGGAAGGTCGCTTTGTTGAGAAAAGTAGCGAATAGTCTGCGGGCGGCCATCCTCCTCAAGCATAAAATCTTCCCTGGTCAGGTTACGCACGATCTGCCCCTGTTTATCCCTAACGGTGGCGAGCACGTTTACTACCTTGACGTTCGCCGAGAAGGTAGGGGGCTGCTGACTCGCTTGCGCGAAGATCAGCCGGAAGGGGAATAGAGAAAGCGCTGAAAACAGTGCATTACGGCGTGAAATCAGCGGCGCTCCGTTTGGCATAACAGAAAATTACAAGGAACCTCGATTTCATGGGATGCGCCAGAAATCGATCCGGTTCCCGGTTTCAAGTCCGCCAGAGAGTCCGTCTTGTCAACGAACCTGTGGAAACCCGAGATCCATTTCGCTGGTGGCGGGGTCCGGCCAGCGGCTCGTGACAACTTTGGCTCGCGTATAGAACTGCACGCCCTCCGGGCCGTACATATGCAAGTCTCCGAACAACGAAGCCTTCCAGCCCCCGAAGCTGTAGTAGGCCACGGGAACTGGAATGGGCACATTGATGCCCACCATTCCCGATTCGACGTCGAATTGAAACTGCCGTGCCGCGCCTCCGTCACGTGTGAAAATAGCAGTCCCGTTTCCGAGCGGATGGCTGTTGATCATCTGCAATGCTTCTTCGTAGGTCTGAACGCGCACGACGCTCAATACCGGGCCAAAAATTTCGTCATCGTAGCAGCGCATGCCGGGCTTCACGTTGTCGAGCAACGAAGTGCCGAGAAAAAATCCCGGCTCCTGGCTTACAGGCGACTGGCGTCCGTCTTCGGCCACAAAGGCGCCCTCGGATGCGGCGGTTTCGATATAGGAAGCGACGCGATCGCGATGCTCGCGGGTGATCAGAGGCCCCATTTCGTTGCCTTCTTCGAAGCCGGATCCTATTCGCACCTTCCGCATCCGCTCCTTGATGGCTTCGATCAATGGGTCCGCCACTTTGCCCACCGCAATCAGCACGGAGATGGCCATGCAGCGTTCGCCGGCCGAGCCATAAGCCGCCGAAACAGCGGCGTCCGCGGCCATTCCGACGTCCGCGTCGGGTAAGACTAGCATGTGGTTCTTCGCTCCGCCAAGCGCCTGCACGCGTTTGCCGTTGCGGGTTGCCGTTTCGTAAATGGACTTCGCAACCGGCGTTGAGCCGACAAAGCTTACGGCTTTCACATCGGGATGTTCCAGCAGCCGGTCCACGGCTACGCGATCGCCCTGTATGACAGTGAATACGCCATCGGGAATGCCGGCCTGGCGCAGCAACTCCGCCAGAAACACGCTCACCGACGGATCTTTTTCGGAGGGCTTGAGAATGAATGTGTTGCCGCAGGCGATCGCGATGGCGAACATCCACATGGGAACCATCGCTGGAAAATTAAACGGCGTGATACCCGCGACGACGCCAAGCGGCTGACGGATCTGATACACGTCGATCCCGCGGCTCGCTTGTTCGGAAAAGCCGCCTTTTAAGAGATTCGCAACGCCGCAAGCGAACTCGATGTTTTCGAGGCCTCGCGCCACTTCCCCCATAGCATCAGGCAGGGTCTTGCCGTGTTCGCTCGTTATGATCTCCGCGATCGTCCGTCGGTTGGTCTCCACCAGTTCTCGAAGCCGGAACATGATGTCGGAGCGGCGCGATAAAGCCGTGGATCGCCACTCGGGCCAGGCTTTCTTCGCGACAGCAACAGCATCGTCCACTTCTTCCACGCTCGCGAAATCCACACGCGCCTGCATTTCGGCGGTGGCAGGGTTCCAAACAGGGCCCGAACGCCCCGATTTGGACTCGACGACTTTCCCGCCGATCCAGTGGCTCACGCTTCGCAGAGTGATTGCTTGTTCAATGGTTGCCATAGTTCACCTTTCGAGAACACACTCGATCTCTATTCATTTTGGTCCAAAATCCATCTGGGCGGTCTTCGAGGCCAGCAGATTCAACGCCCTCACCGCCTGTTCAATGTGCTCTTCCTTCGTATCCTCGATCTTGTTGTGGCTGATGCCGTCCAAAGATTGAACGAACATCATGACGGTAGGAATGCCGCATCGGGCGACCTCAGCCGCATCGTGCAATGGACCGGAGGGCAGACGATGCGAAATCCCGGCCGTTTCCCGAACGGCCTCATCGCACAGAGCAATCAGCGCCGGATGAAACGGCACGGGTTCGATGCTCCAGATACGCGACCATTCCACCGTGCACTTCTCCTCGCGCGCGAAGCGTTCGCTTGCCTCCCGAGCCTCGGAATACATACCGGCCAGAATGCTGGCATCGAGATCGCGCTGATCGAGTGTGGCTTCACAGCGCCCCACGACGGCGGTTACAATGCCGGGAAATGTTTTCACACTGCCCATTGTGCAAACCGCGTCAGGGTGCTTCCCGGCAATCGAGCGAATTTCCAAGGCCAGCTTCGCGGCAGCCGCGAGAGCGTCCCGCCGCACGTTCATCGGAGTGGAACCGGAGTGCGCTTCCTGGCCGTGGAATGCGATGGCGTGGCGCTCGACTCCTTTTGTGCCAAGTACAGAGCCGAGGGCCAACCCCATGCGTTCCAACACTGGCCCCTGCTCGATGTGCAGCTCGAGATACGCGGCGGCGTCCTTGCGTTCCCGCTGCGCCTCGCGAAAACGCTCGATTTCAACGCCGCAGCGTCGGAGCGCCTCATCGAGGCGGATTCCGTCCTTATCCGTGCGCACGCGGTCGGCTTCGATACTTTCAGTGCCTGCGAAAGCAGACGAGCCAAGCAGACTTCGGCCGAACCTGGCGCCCTCTTCGTCGGCCCAATCCACCAGCCGTACGGTAACCGGCGGACGACCGTTGAATTCTTCCGCGAACCGGCGCATAATTTCGAGACCTGCCAGTATATCCAGCGCCCCATCCAACCAGCCGCCGTTCGGCACCGAATCCAGATGGCCCCCCACTAACAGAGCCTTTTCCATTTTTCCAGGCAATGTCACCCAGTGGTTCCCGGCGGCATCGTAATGGTGTTCTACCGGCAGGCCTTCCAGTTTGGAAGTGAACCAATCGCGCGCCTTTTGCCAGGTGGGAGTCCAGGCAACGCGTTGAGCGCCGTTCTCATCCGCGGTTAATGCCCGAAGTTCCTTCAGCTCGGCAATGGTTCGCTTGGGATCGAAACTCATCGGCTTTGTTCTGCCTCGAGAGGCTCACGTTTCAGCAGCCGTCCGCGGCCGCGCTCGCCGATGAAGCATCCTTCCTTCACCTGAACCTTACCTCGCACAGTCACGACAGAAGGGCGGCCGGCTATCTCCATACCCTCAAATCCACAGTAGTCGTTATTGATGTGGTGCGTTTTCGCCGAGAGCACGCCCCTATAGTCGGGATCGTAGATCACAAGGTCGGCGTCGCTACCCACGGCGATCGTGCCTTTCCGGGGAAACAGTCCGAACAGTTTTGCGGCTCGGGTACTCGCGGCATCTACGAAACGATAAATCTCCAGCTTGCCGGATTTGACACCGAACGTGTATAGCAGGTTGACGCGCTCCTCGATTCCGGGAATGCCATTCGGAATCTGTGTGAAGGCGGCCGTTCCGAGCAGTTTCTGCTGAGTGTCGAAGGGGCAATGATCCGTGCCCACCGTATCGATGGAACCGGTCGCGAGCGCGTTCCAAAGCACTTTCTGGTTGCGCTTATCCCGCAAGGGCGGCGACATTACGTGCTTCATGCCTTCCACGCCCGCTCTTTCGGCATACGATTTGTCGAGCAGTAAATGCGGGATGACGGATTCCACGAAGAGTCTCACGCCGCGCGCTTTCGCCGCCATCGCAGCCGCGAGGGCAGGCTGGCAGGAAAGGTGCACGACATAACCGCTGGCGCCCGTGATCTCCAGAAATGTTCCGAAGCGCGCAGTGCCCTCTGCTTCGACGGATTCCGGACGGCTGGCCTCATGCCATTCGGGCCCTTTCTTACCCTGCGCCAGCAGATCTTTTTGCAGACGATCGACCAGCTCGGCATTTTCGCAGTGTGCGGTGACCATCACCCCAAGTTTGCGGGCTAGCACCATGATCTGGTACATTTCCGCATCGTCTACGCCGAAGAAATTTTTGTAGGAGAGAAAAATCTTGAACGAGGTGATTCCGTCGCGAACGATCTCCCTCAGTTCGCCTTCCGTGCCGCCGTCGAATTTCGTAACCGCCATGTGGAACGTGTAGTCGCAGGCGCTGTTGCCTTCGGCCTTGCCCTTCCAGAGTCGATATCCTTCGAGAGCATCGTCGTTTCGCGACGGACAGCACATCTCGATGAAAGTAGTTGTGCCGCCGATCAGAGCCGCGATACTCGCCGTCTCATGCGTGTCTTTCGCGAAGGTTGCCATGAACGGCAAATAAATATGAACATGCGGATCGATGAAACCCGGAAAGACCAACTTACCTGCGGCCTCGATCACCTCGGTGTTGGGTGGCGCATCCAGGCCCTCGCCGATGCGCGTGACGGTCTCATTCTCCACGTAGATGTCAGCGTGGTAACGCGAGTCCGCCGTAACGATCTCGCCATTCTTGATTAGCAGCGGCATGGGCGTATTCTAGAGCAGTCCAGCGTGTCAGTGGATATGAATACCCAGCTTCTCGCGATAGCGCTCCATAGCCTCCCAGCTTTCGGTTACCTCCGGCTGAGTCTTCGCCACTTGATCCCATGTAGCGGACGGGCGGCAGGGGGGCAACTCTACCATTTCGATACATTGTTCCACCGGACATATGTTGTAACAAAGCCGGCATCCCACGCAGTCGTCCTCCCGTACCTGAGGTTGCGGCCGCGTGGCGATCGCTTCCAGCTTCCCGTTGGAGCGCACATCATAAGCGCTCGGCAACACGCGGCTGCCATCGGCGGCAATTAGATCGATACACTGATGCGCCGTATCGTTACACGCCACGTAGCAGAGATCGCATTTGATGCACTTGTCTGCATGGATGCGGGCGACGGCGCGGAACGCCAGGTCGAAATCCTTGAAATCCGACACGCCATGTAAGCTCTTGCCCACGAAATCCGGAATTGTTTTGAAGCCTTTTGAATCCATCCAGTTCGATAGACCGTCGCTGAGATCTTCCACAATGCGGAAGCCATAGTGCATAACGGCGGTGCAAACCTGAAGGCTGCCGGCCCCGAGCAGCAGAAATTCAGCAGCATCCTTCCAAGTGGAGATGCCTCCCATCCCGGAGAGTGGTGCTCCCGAACGCGACACTGCCTCGTCGGCGCCCAGCGAAGAAAGCATGTTCAGCGCAATTGGCTTCACGGCCGGACCGGCATAGCCGCCATGGCCGCCTTTCCCCCCGATGCTGGGAGTGATTTCGAACGTGTCCAGATCTACGCCGACGATGGAATTGAGAGTGTTGATCAGCGACAGAGCATCTGCGCCTGCCGCTATGGCCGCTCTGGCTGGAGCCACGATATTCGTAATGTTCGGCGTCAGTTTGACGATTACCGGAATACGCGCAACGCTCTTGACCCATCCGGTGATCCGTTCGCAGTATTCGGGCACTTGGCCAACGGCGCTGCCCATCCCGCGCTCGCTCATCCCGTGCGGGCAGCCGTAGTTCAACTCGATGCCATCGGCGCCGGTATCCTCGATCCGGCCGACAATCTCCTTCCAAGCTTCCGGCGACGACTCGACCATCGCGGATACAATGACCGCCCGGTCCGGCCAGTGTCGTTTGACGTCGGCAATCTCGCGAAGATTGACCTGGAGCGGCCGATCGGAGATCAACTCGACATTGTTGATGCCGAGCATTCTTTGCCCGCCGTAGTGCCAGGCGCCATAGCGGTTCGAGACATTCAGAACCGGAGCGCCAATCGTCTTCCAAACCGCTCCGCCCCAACCGGCCTCGAAAGCCTTATGGACCTGTGCGCCCGAATTGCTGGGCGGTGCCGAAGCAAGCCAAAAAGGATTGGGAGACCGAATCCCTGCAAACTGGATCGCCAGATCTGCCATTATTCACACCCGTTGCGAGGTTCGATGCCCGTGAGTTTGCGATGGATAGCTTGCGCCGCCAACTTGCCGTCCTGCACGGCCATTACGGTGGAGGCCGCCCCGCACGCTCGAATGCAGTCGCCGCCCGAATAAATACCCGGTAAACTGGTTTCGAATTCGCCATTTACTTTGATGTATCCCTTCTCGGTCTCGAGCCCTAACCGGGAGGCTAGCGTGGGCTTCTCTTGTCCGATCGCTTTTACGATTTGATCCGCCTGAAGCACGAAGTTCGAGCCAGGCACGGGCCTTGGTGAGGGGCGGCCAGACCCGTCCCTTTCTCCGAGAATCATTCGAACGCATTCAATTCCCGTCACGTTCCCGTTTTCAAGCGCAACGCGCACGGGCTGGGTTAGAAAGCGAAACTCAACGCCTTCTTTCTTGATGAATTCATATTCGTGAGCATAGGCCGTCATCTCGCGTTCCGTACGACGATAGACGATCGTGACGCGTTCCGCTCCTAGGCGCTTAGCAACGGTGGCGCAATCAATCGCTGTATTCCCAGCTCCGATAACGGCGACGTGGTGTCCTACACGCAGGCCCCCCAGATCAAGTTTGCTTCGCTCAATATAATCGAGGCCGTCGAGACAGTACTCTTCACCGGCAATCTGCATGGCCGGAGTCGATCCCATGCCGGTGCTCAGAAATACAGCATCAAACCGCCCGTGCAGTTCTTCTAGAGGCAGATCACGGCCGAGCTCCTTACCGGTTTCGATCTCGACACCCAACCGGCGAATCATTTCCACCTCCGCCAGCGCGATTTCGACTGGCTCGCGAAGCACGATAATGCCGTAGGTGGAGAGACCTCCGCCAAACGAACGCCTCTCGAACAATGTCACCTGGTGACCGCATTTCGCCAGCTCTCCGGCACAGGAGAGGCCGGCGGGTCCAGCACCAATCACGGCCACGCGCTTGCCTGTGGCAATTCCGGGCTTGAAGAGATCCGCGCCCCGTTTGAGCACGTGATCGGTTGCGTACCGCTGAAGGCGGCCGATCATGATCGGCTTATGATCTACGCCGAGAACACATGCTCCTTCGCATAACTCCTGTACCGGGCAGACGCGCGCGCAGGTTGCGCCTAACAGATTGGCGCCGAGAATGGTCCGGGCAGACCCGACAATGTTATCCGTCGCGATTTTCTTGATGAAACGCGGTATATCGATGTGGGTCGGACACGCGTGGGTGCAGGGAGCGTCGTAGCAAAACAGGCACCGGTTCGCTTCAATCGCGGCCTCATTCGCGCTTAAAGGCGGAAGTTGCTCCGCCAGCGCATCTGCCGGACGGCGAGTTGCTTCGGCCCAGTTATTCAAATCGGTCTCCCGGCGGCATCTCGGGATTGTAGCTGAACTATCATTCTTACATCAACGCAAAGTTATAGTTTGCTGGAAAGGTTAGTACGGTACTGCTTTCTGAGGGCGTGTGACGCGAAAGCGTAGATTCGAATTGTGAGCGTCCGCTTGCTACTGGGCCGCCTTGCTCACGCAGCCTAAGCTGCTGAAATACTGCGGGCGGAAGATTTGAGACCCCTGCGGATCCAGCATGAACTTTACGGCCGGAGCGTGCCCGTTAATCTGCTGTACACCGGCCGAGGTCTTGAAAATCCACTGCAGTTCGTATTGAGCGCCGGTCGGCTGCCAGCTCTCGGATGTCTGCAGAAGGCGCCACACCGCCCATGGGCCGGTCGTCTGCGCGATAAGGAAGTCCGGGCCGTTCCCAAAACGCACGCTCAAAGACGCGCCTTGCGCCGTGCCGGGCCACGTGAAGCTCTGCGACTTTGCCCCACTTCTCAGGTCCGTGCTAAGTGTTTGTCCGTCGATTGCTAACGTGATGTGCTCCACGTCTGGTGTTGCCACCGGCTGCATAGAGAACGCCAAATTCGGTTGCTGCGCTCCGCCGCGGAACAGCGCCTCAGACATGTGCATTGCGTGATTGAAAAATCGTAGAAACGGCTGGGTCACGCTGGCCTGTTGACCGGAAATGGCGGCATATTCGCCGTTCCCCGCGGGCGCCAGGAGTTGTTTCAGGTGTCCGTTGTAAAGTTGCCAGAGTTGGCCGTCCTGCGGCTTCAAAAACTGCGTCACCTCCTGGAGCGTGGCGTCCATGCTCGATCGCGGATTAAACGGATATTTCGTCAGCATAGCGGCGATAGAATCGCACATCCCCTTCGCGGCCTGATTGATCGCGCCTGCGCCGAAGCCCTTGAGGAGGGGTTGCACGCGCGCGATCGGCTCACGTAGTATCTGCGTCGTTTTTGTTCCAACCGGCGATTTCGGATCGGAGGGATCGCCCGTGAAGTTCAGCGCCATTTTGCTCACTGCATTGTCGGCCTGAGTGGCAGCGTTGGCCGCCGCGGCGACATTGCTCGGATCTGCATTGCCGCCGGGGCCCACCGCATCTAGCGCGCCTTTTAGAGCGATTAAGGAGTTCATATACTCGCTATTGTTCTGTCCGGAGGGCTTCTGCGAACACCCCGGTGGCGTAACGAACTGGACCGGCTGAAATGATTGCGGAACGTCCTTCGTGTTTTCAGAGGCGACACACAGTACTTCAAGTAGCGGAAACGGCGGACTGCTGATCTTTCCCAGCTTGACCGCCGCGTCGCTGGTGCTTAGATATCCGACTACCGACGTCGCATTTAGATAGTCTTGCCATGTCTTTACGAAGTCCCGGTTGTAGCGACTCGCGAGAACCTGCTTGAGCGACGCATCTCCCTGCCGCGTGTCGACTTTTTCGCCGAGCACCCACTCCTCGCCGTTGAAATACTGCTCGGGATGCTGCGCTTGCTTTTGAAAATTTTCGTAACCGGCTTTGGTAAATGCTGCTGGCACTGGGTGCCGGTTTCTGACCGTCTCCTGAGACCCGGGATAGTCATCATTAAAAATAATCGGCTTCAGGTCCTTGCCGGCCGCGGTTAACATGACTTGATATATCGTCTCCTGCTGGCCGAATTTCTTCAGATATTCTTGTCCCGTCACCACGGCGTTAGCATCGGGCCTGGCGTATTTCGGATATGGGTTTTCATTGGCGAGATCGGCGGCATAGAAATCGAAATTCTGACGCGCCAGATTCTGCTGCTCGCTGGCGGCCTGTTGGTTCTGCTGCCAGCGCAGCAGTAAAACCGGGGTAAGAAATTCCGGCGTGCTCTTCTCGTGATGATCGGTTGTGATCAGATAAGCCTTCAGGCTGTCATAAACGTAACGATAATCCTGATTCCCGTACGCCTCCGGTCTGGCGCAGATCGCCGCCAGCGTTTCCTGCGTGGGGCCCAGCAGAAGCTTACGGAAGAGCGCGTAGTAAGTGACACGCAGCGGCTCGCGAATCGAGTTTCCCGAGTAAAGAAACGCCCTGTATCCCAGCGGCGCGCCATGGCGGTTGTAGTCGTCGATCCTCGACAGCGTATCCCGGATTCGCGTGAGCCGCCGTAGCGAGTCCAAAGTAGCGAGCTGTCCGGGCGGAAGGGGAGCCTGTAGAACAGCCCGCGCTGCCTCCACGGCTTCGCTGATCAGTGCGCGATTGTTGGCGTACGACACAATCCACCAGATAGCCATCAAGAGTGCGACGCTCGCTGCAGCCGCCAGAAGCGCCCGGCGCGTCAGGTTGATCTTTACGTTTCGTTGCGTGACGCTTGTAGCGGGACGGTCCGAAAGAATCACGTCGGAAAACAAGTGGCCGAGAAAAACCCATTGCGGAACTTTACGCGCCCCAACTTCGCGGGCTTGCGGCTCGAGGAAGCCGGCACCCGATGATCGTGGATTAAAAATCCGTGTGGCCCCTGCATCGTACGGTTCATCCGCTATCGCGGGCGCTTGCACGGCCGGCGCAAGATCCGTCACGGTCACAGGCCGCACGCCCGTAAAATAGAATCCACGCAGAAGCGGGCTCGTTCCCAGCTGGCTGGGCCGGCACAGATCCACAAGAAACTGGACCAGAAGCGGTCTCAGCTTTGCAAATTCTCGCGGAAACTCATAAATATTGGGGAGCTTAGCGGCATCGTTCTCCCGCGCCAGATATCGTGGACGCTTGTCGCACAGCGAATAATAAAGCTGCTGAAACGCATCCGTAAGACGGCGCGTCTGCTGCTCGCCATAGACGCCCTCTCTCTGATCCGTATGCATCGGCAGCGTGGCGCCTAAGATCTCCGACGCCTCGGCATCCGTGAAGTTCTGGACGAAGTCCCTGAAATAAGCAATGCTGTCGGCCTTGGTAAAGACCACATACACCGGGAAACTGGACCCGAGTTCGTGAGACAGTTCCGTCAATACCGAGTGGAACTCGCGAGCTTTGGCCGCCAATGCCTCGGCCCCGCCCGCCTGGAGAAATGTCTCGCAACCGACCGCCAAAACAACCGTTCGGGAGGCTGGCGCTTTCGCCGCCAGAATGGCGTTCAATCGAACTGGAAGAAATTTTTTGAAAAGCTTTTTGCGCGCCGCTGCATCGGCGACTACGCTTCCCGCCGGGTCGATAAAAAATGTGTTGCGGGCGAACCAGAGATTCACGCTTCGAGTAGGCGCTACTACGTAATCCTGATATGCATGGCCCGCCAATAGCTCGGGCTCCAGCCCTGACTTCGCGATGATGCTTGTTTTCGCCGAGCCCCCTTCTCCGATTACGAATACCGCCGGCAGCGTGCCGAGCTGTCGGATTCCCTTGGCCGCTTGCATGCGCTTTGCGGCCTCGGAGAAGTTGTAATCAATTTCAGTTCCGCTTCCGCTGGCCCCCGGCATCGCCGAATCGCCTTCCTCTTTCGGACGCAAAATCACGTACCCGCCAAACCCGATCAGGCCGATGATCCACAGGCCCGCTCGCAGGTAGTAAAGCGCCGGCGGCTTCAGACCAATCCACCCGCCCAGAAACCAGGTGAGCGTGAGCCACACGATCAGGAGCAGAATGGCAATCCAAAACCAGCGGGAGGATTTCATCACGATTTCCTAAAGCGATGTTCCCGATGCCGCACTGCGCAGTTCGCCCGCTGAAGAGGAGAGAGAGATCTTGAAGAGCGCAAATAGGATCAGGGCCAGCGCGACACATCCAATGGCAACCCATCGCAAGACCGGAATCCATCGGTCTCGAGCCGGAACCACGCGTTCCGGTGGAATCTGCCATGCAGGGCTCGCTGAAACGCCTCGAATGCGCCGGATCTTCTCATCAATCTGGCCGAGGATCGACCGGATTTCCGCGCTTCCGCTCGCGCCATATCGGCCGCGAAATCCCAGCAACAGGCAGAGTTGATGCACCTCGAGTAAGTCCGCCAGCATCTCGGAATCCTGTCGGGCCAGCAACCTGTCCACATTGCGGAAGAAAATCTCGCCGGCAATCTGAACCCCGAACTGTTCTAACTGAAGCGGCTTGCGCGCCCAATCCGCGAACACGGGATTCTGTGAATTGAGAATCGATTCATCCAGAAACGCAATGACGGCGAAACTCGCCACTCTCAAATCCTCCAGAGTGTAGCCTCGCCGCAGCCCCTCTTGCTCGGCGCTCTTCAGCGCATTGCGAATCTGGTCGCGAAAACTGTTGGGATCCCCGGCACGCTGGCGGTTGGCGCGCAGCCGCACAATTACCGTGAGCACTTCCTGAAACAGGAGCGCAAGATTATCGGAACGTTTCGCTGGTTCCGGCGGCGGAGCTACCGCAAGAACCGAAGGTGTATTGGACATGAAAGGTTATCAAGATTCGAGAAGCACCAGCAGTTCCAACTCGGGGCGGGGAATATCGCCCGGCACGTAAATTCCCACTCTTCGCGTCTCCGTCACATGGTCCCAACAGGGGCCGGATCGGTTGATCGAAAAGTACTGATTGGTGATCCGCGGCGACAGCGCGGCCGGCGGATTCGACACATGCGTCAGACGCATGCCCGATAGCGCCCGTTTGACAAGCTCCGGAACGAAGCGCGCCGAGCAGACCTTTACCAGTGCTGGAGTGCCGGTGATTAGTTCCGCCTCTCCGATTTCCGACGAGATCGCGAAGAACCATTTCGCCATGCCCAACAGCCGCTGGTCGGCAACATCGCCTTCCCAAAAATAGCGGTCCACCTGCTCCAGCTTGATGCGATGGCAATTCGTCGGAACCAACAGCTCCAGATGCTCTCTGATGTGCTCATCGAGCCGTTCAAAACACGTTTGCAAATCTAGGTGATCGTAGAGCGGCAGCTCCGCCGCGGATGAATTCAATCCGAAAGTGCACAAAGCGCCCCCCAGGCGTAGCATCTCTCGATAAAGCTCTTCAGGATGCCCTTGCTTCGAAAGATACAGATGCCGCAGAGTTGCCAGCGCGCTGTTCACGGCGTGAAGAAACCAGAATGTCGCGATCTGCTGCGCTGACATGCCGCTTTGCTGCTGCTGATACGCGCCAGTGGTCCCCGTGAAGTTGGCGTTCTTCTGCGTCAGAATTTCGATCAGCCGGCGCGCCGTCGCCATGAGCGCCTCGCTTGCGCTGAAACGGAGAACAGGGGGAATAAAACGCTCATCGAAGATAAAATGGCCTGCGCCGTCGCGGCGAATACGCGCCATCGGTAACACCTGCCAGCCATCTCTTTTTTCGCCTTCAAACACAAAACGAATATTCTTTCGCCCAAAACGCACCGGCTTTTGATCGCCTCCGGTGATTTCATCCGGTACCGAGTGCTCCTCAGCGATAAAACGCGTCCCATTCGGTCCGGCAACCGGCTCTAGCGTGGTATTGCCGCCGAGCAGCTTGCGCAACGGTACCGCCAGGTAGGCGAGAAGCGCATCCGACGTCGGCGGGAATGCTGATTCCACTTGGCGCGGCTCGGGTAAAGGATCGCAGGACGGCATGTCGAAACTCAGGCCATCTTCGAAGATTCCGCGCGCGTGGGACAGCACCAGTGTTCCGTTCCGCAGCGCTTCTCCATTCAACTCGTAGCCGATTAGGCCAAACGGGCTGAACCACAGGGACTCGGCGGAAAACTGAATCGCGTCTTCGAAATACCGGCTCTGGGCCTGAAAATGATGAGGGCCTAAATACATGCCTTCTGCCCAGACTATTCTTGAAAGATTTTTCACGGAATTATGAGTTTTCCCGATTCTCTATCATAGTGGCAGCGACGCATTTTGGTTTTTAGGAAGTAGATAGACGGCATTCGATGGAACCGGTCGAGTTCTTGGACGGCAAGTATTGTCAGGCAGAGCAGATCCTGCCTGGGCCCATACAAACATTCCGCGCTCAAGAGACAGCGGCGGCTCGGCCCGTCTTCGTACACCGTGTATCGGTGACCGGCGAGCCTGCCCAGCACCTCGCTCTGCTCGAATTGCTTTCAGCCGCATTGCTGCGTTCGCCGAAAGCCAGAAAAATGGTATTGGATGTCGCCGACCACGATGGGTTCTATTACGTTGTGACGCAAACCGCGCCGCAATGTCTGCTCGTTCGCGAGTGGCTGCAGTGCGAGGTGGATGACCCGACCGCCGACAATGAAGCGAGCCCTAAACAGACTTCTTTCGTCCTACCCGGTGAAATCAGGTCCACACCCGCGGAGCCGGTGAACGCATCTCCTCCAAGGTGATGGCTCCCTCAGCGGCCTCTGACAAGCCGCGCGAAGAAACGGGCGAGTTCACGCGCATGTTTCGGACTCTGCCTCCTCAGCAGGACACGGCTGCTGCGCCCCCCCTACCTGCCAAGGCGGAACGAGCAGCCCCTGCGCCAACGGAGCCCGGCGAATTCACGCGCTTTTTTCAGGGAGGATTACCTCCTCCTGCTTCGAAGACGCCTCGACGGGAGCCCTCCGCGGATTCCGGTGTCCCGCGTTCCGGCTCGCAACAAAACCAGCAACCTTCGTCCCGCGAATCCCCCTCCCAGGAACGCCCATCGAATTTCGGTCGTGTTCAGCGGCCCAATACGCCCGTGCCCGGTGAGTTCACGCGAATGTTTTCCTCCCGCGGAGGCGGCGCTCACTCTTCAAATCCTTCCGCGGGAAACGTACCCGATCCGGTTCGCTCATATTCCAACTCTCGCGATTATTCTGAACGCCGCGCGGAACCTTCGCTGTCTCATCCCGGCTCATCCCAGCAGCCCAGCGAATATACGCGCATATTTGGAAAGGGCAATGTCCCGCCGCCGCTTCAGGAGCCCTCGTTGGATATGCCTCCGGGCGGCAATTTGACTGATGGTCGTTGGGCTCGCACCGCGCCGCACGACCCCCATCCTGCCGCCGCACCGCCCGCGGCCAAAGGACCAAGCGAATACACGCTCGCCATCAAGCATCCGCCGCAACAAGACGCAGCATCCGCCCTTTCTCAACCTCCGCAAGCGCCTGCATTCCAAATGCCGCAGCCTCCGGTTGACTTGTCTCCGAAGGCGCCCGGCGCCATGCCGCCGGTGCCCGCGATCCACCCTCCCGCGCCCCCCGCTCCTAAACTTCCCGCGACGCCGCCCATTCCCGCACCACGGCCTGCCGCCACCATGGATCCCAAGCTGAAGCTGACTATCTTCTTCGTCACTCTGGGCGTCTTGGCTGTGATCCTATTCGTGCTGATCGCAATGATAGCTTTGAAGAAGTGAAAATGCCGGTCGCCGTGCTGATTGCACTGCTTCTTCCCTTCGCCGCATTCGGGCAGGGCGCTGCGGCTGCTCCGCATCCAAACTTCTCGGGACGATGGCGCATGGTCAAGGAGAGGAGCGATTTCGCCCGCGCTCCGATGCCCGATATCATCGTTCGAGTCATTGATCAGCGCGATTCCACCATGAATGTCCACACCGTGCAGACGACCGGAAAGAAGACCTCCGCCGCCGACATCAGTTACTTCACCGACGGCACCGAAGCCTCAAACGTCATCAACGGCCACTCTGCCCTGAGCAGGGCTTTCTGGGATGGCTCCGCGCTCATGATTCGAACCGAGTTGAAGCTCTCCGATAATGAGAGCGAAGTCATTGAGGACCGCTGGGAACTCTCGCCCGACGGCGCAACCCTCACCACGACAAGCCATATCATCACTCCAAAGGGCGAGACCGAGATGAAGATGGTGTGCGTGAAAGAAAGCTCCGGCTAAGCTCGCTTTTTCCGCAGCCAGTCGAGTGCCCACTGCGCAGCCCAGTAGCCGCACATTCCATGCACCCCGCCGCCGGGTGGTGTCGACGAAGAGCAGAGATACACGCCTTTCAGGGGTGTGCCGTAACGTCGCCATGTGGGACGCAAAATAAATTGTTTCAAGGTCGCGGCGCCGCCGTTGATGTCGCCGCCGATCAGATTCGCATTCCAGCTCTGCATTTGCTGCGGATTGTGAACAGCGCGCGCGAGTACGCATTCCTTGAAACCCGGCGCAAACCGCTCGATCTGTCCTTCGATCTGCTCTGTCATCGAGCCCGTCCAGCCGTTGGGAACGTGGCAGTAAGCCCAGACGATGTGCTTTCCTTCGGGAGCGCGCGTGCTATCGAACAGTGTCGGCTGTGACAGCAGGATGAAGGGCCGGTCTGATGGAGCGCCTTTCCACGGGCCGCGTTCCGATGCCGCGATTTCTTCGAGCGATCCTCCGATATGTATGGTGCCGGCGTGCAAACACTCCTTGGCTTGCCACGGAATTGGCTCGCGCAGAGCCCAATCCATCTTAAAAACGCCCGGGCCGTAACGATAACGTTCGAGCAGTTTCCGAAACGGTTGTGGCAGCCGCTGTCCGGCCAGTGCAAGGAACTGGCGCGGGGTCACGTCGCAGAGGACGAGGTCCGCGAAATTCAGCTCATCCAGCGTCTCAACGCGCGAACCGGTTATAACTCTGCCGCCCGCCGCGTTCAGCACGCCAATCAGCGCCTTCGTTATCTGCTGTGCTCCGCCTTGCGGTATCGGCCATCCGATCGCGTGAGCCGTCGCCCCGAAAATCAGACCGAATGCGCCCGTAAGGAGAGCTTCCAATTTCAGGATGGCGTGAGCCGCAAGACCGGCAAACAGAGCGCGCGCGCGAGGATTCCGAAACGAGCCTCTCGCCAGCACCGTTGCCGGTTGTATCCCTCGCAAGCCGAACCTGGCGAGCAGAAATGGATGCCGCGGAAGGCGTAATAAGGGGCGCAGCGTTTCCTCTGCCAGTGTTTGCCAGTGTGTCGCAATCGGCTCAAAAATGGAGCGGTAAGCCCCGGCATCCGAGCCGAGCTGTGCGGCCGTGGCGCTCACGTCGCGCTCCAACAGAACCGCGGAGCCATCGTCCAGCGGATGCGCGAGTGGCGTGGCCGGCTGAATCCATCTCAGGCCATATTCGTGTAGTGGAAGTTTTGAAAAGAACGGGGAGCCAAGAGCCAGCGGGTGTACCGCCGATCCAAGATCGTGGATGAACCCCGGCAGCGTCAATTCTCCAGAGCGCGCTGCGCCGCCCGGAATGTCGGCGCCCTCCCGAACCTCCACGTTCAGCCCGGCTTGAGCCAAAACAATCGCCGCCGCCAATCCGTTAGGACCACTTCCGATAACGACGGCCCGGGCCATATAACCATTGTGGGGCGTCTGCTTCCCAGGGCCTGTTGAACACGCGCGTATGTCAAGGTAGAATTCTCGGCATCGGATGCATGGCTGGCAATTCCAAAAGTGCGATCGCATCGGACGCGCTGCGGCAGAAATTCAGCGCGGCACTGGAGGCGTTAATCGAGCAGGTCAAGCGGGATCGCTCCGTCCTGGCGGCCATTCTATGCGGAAGCCTCTCGCACGATACCGTTTGGGCGAAATCCGATATCGATTTGCTGTTGGTCACGATTGACGATAAAAAAACGGGAAAGGACGCGCTATCGTTGTACGCGGATGGCATCAACGTCCACGCTTTCCTGATGCCGCGCACGGAATTTCGCCGCACGGTGGAGGGCTCCATTCGCAATTCTTTCGCTCATTCCTTGATCGCCAAAGGACGCCTCCTTTACACGCACGATGAATCGATCGCAAACCTCTGCTCTGGCCTCCAGGTCATCGGCGAGCGCGACCTCCAGGTGCAGTTACTTGCGGCGGCCACGGCCGCATTGCCCGCCATCTACAAAGCCCACAAATGGTTCGTCACGCGCGAAGATCTGGATTACGCGGCCCTGTGGATCCTGTACGCGGCTAATGCGCTGGCAAAAATCGAGGTCTTAAATGCCCGCTTGTTGCTTGATCGGGAAGCTCTCCCGCAAGCTATAAAGCTGAATCCCGCTTTCTTCAAAGTCATTTACTCGGATGTTCTCAACAACAGGAAAACCTTAAGCACTGTGCAGGCCGCCCTTTCGTCAATCGATAACTACATGGCCGAACGTGCGCCGGCTCTGTTTGGCGCGGTCATCGACCACTTGCGCGAGGTCGGCGAGGCGAGGTCCGCTACCGATATCGAAGATCATTTCAAACGCAACTTCGCAATCGAGTGCGTAACGGGCGCGTGTGAGTATCTGGCCGATCGGGGGCTCATCGGCAAAGCGCCTCTTCCGGCCCGCCTCACCAAAAAGAGTAACGTCGATGTGGAGGAGTTAGCCTTCTTTTACGCTCCCGGAGCGGACGGTGCCCGCTAAATCGAAACCGCCCGTGCCTCGGGCAAGCTCGACCGCCTCTGCCCCTCGTACCACCATCGCGGTGCAGGGTGCGCGTGTCCACAACCTGAAGAATATTTCGGTTGAGCTGCCGCGCGATGCGCTGATCGTCGTCACGGGCCTCTCTGGCTCCGGAAAATCGAGCCTCGCCTTCGACACCATCTACGCCGAGGGGCAGCGCCGCTACATGGAATCGCTGTCCAGTTTCGCGCGGCGGTTCGTCGCTCAAGTTACCAAGCCCGACGTCGATTTCATTTTTGGCCTTTCGCCTGTGATCTCGATCGAACAAAAGACCACCGGCAGTAATCCGCGATCTACCGTCGGCACGATGACCGACATCGCCAGTTATTTGAACCTTCTCTTTGCCACCATCGCCGAGGCGCATTGCCCCCGGACCGCCGAGCGCGTGCCCATTCGAACCGCTAATCAGATCCTTGAAGCGATCTTGTCCTTGCCGGAAGGCGCGGAGGTTCAACTCCGCGCGCCCGTGTTCCGCGTCTATGGCGAAGAGCTGGATTTTGTCTTCACCGAGATACGCAAGAAGGGCTGCCGGCAGCTATTTATGGATGGCAAGCCGGTCGATATCTCGGCGGAGCTTGAGATCGACGGAGCCAAAGTCCGCGACATGGATGCTGTCGTCGACAACTTCGTGGTCGGCCGTAAACACGAGAAAGCGATCAAGGCGGGAATCGCTGCCGCCCTGCTGGTGGGCGACCGCCTCCTTCAGGTTAAAGTGCTCCGGGGCGCCCCCAAAGCCGAAATGGAACGCTTCCACAAAGCCCTGTGCAGCCCCACGCACCACTTCGTCTACGGTGACATCGAGCCGGAGTATTTTGTCTTTAACAATCCGGAAAGCGCCTGCCGCACGTGCGGCGGTCTCGGCGTCCATAAAATCACCCATCCGGAGCTGCTCGTACCCGATCCGAAGCGCAGCATTCGCGCCGGTTGTTTTGTACGCGAGGCCTTCCGATACAACGCCGACACTTGGGATGGCCGCCTCATGTACAGCCTGGCCCAATCGCTGCGATTCTCTCTCGAAGAACCTTGGGAAACGCTGCCCGATTCAGCGCGTAATGCCATTCTCTATGGCATCGATTCGAAGAAGCTGTTAATGACAGTTCCACCGGAGGCAAAGGTCAAACGGGAAGAATGGGAAGGCAAGGAAATCGGCTTCGGCGGAATCGCGCGGCGGATCGAGCGCCACTATCGCCGCTATCGCCAGCGCGGCGAAGCCAGCTCCGGAATGGAGGAGTGGCTGGACAAGGTCATGGTGGAACGCACGTGCCCCGATTGCAAGGGCACGCGGCTTCGCGCCACCCGCCTGCTCTTTACCATAGCCGGCAAATCCATCCACGCAGTCGGCGGCTTCAACTTTGATGAGCTTTATGCGTTCCTCGGTTCCTTGAAACCGTCGGGGCGAGGCGCCGCTGCCGGCCGCCAAATAGTAAGCGAAATCCGCAGGCGCGTGGAGTTGCTTTTAGGCATCGGGCTCGATTATCTAAACCTGAATCGCCGCTCCGGCACTCTATCGGGAGGCGAATCGCAGCGCATTCGCCTTTCCACTCAAATCGGATCGGGGCTGATGGGAATGCTCTACGTGCTCGATGAGCCAAGCATCGGTTTACATCCCAAGGACAACGTAAAGATGATCGCAACGCTCAAGAGCTTGCGGGATATCGGCAACACGGTTATTGTCGTCGAGCACGATGAGGAAACGATTCGTGCGGCAGACCACATCGTCGAAATGGGGCCCGGTCCTGGCGTCCACGGCGGCTGCGTCGTCGTGCAAGGCCAAATGAACGATGTGCTCGCGTGCAAGGACTCGCCCACCGGGCACTTTCTCTCCGGCAACCGATCTATCGCCCTGCCCAGAGGGCATCGGAAGGGCAACGGCAAGATCCTTACGGTGCGCGGTGCCAGGGAAAATAACCTCAAGAATGTGGATGTGAGCTTCCCGCTCGGCATGCTGATTGCGGTCACCGGAGCGTCCGGCTCCGGCAAAAGCACGCTCGTCAACGAGATCCTTTACAAAGCCCTCTGGAAACGGCTAGTCGACACAAGAACCCTCCCTGGCGATCACGCCGGCCTCGAGGGCGTCGAACACGTGCACAAGGTGATCGACATCGATCAGTCGCCGATCGGGCGTAACAGCCGCTCGAATCCGGCGACGTACATCGGGTTCTACGACACGATACGCGACCTGTTCGCCCAAGCGCCAGTCTCGGCTGAGCGCCTCTACAAAGCAGGACGGTTCAGTTTCAACGTGAAGGGCGGACGCTGCGAGGAGTGCCAGGGCGAAGGTGTGATTACCACCCAACTTTATTTCATGCCCGACGTGGAAGTCACCTGCAGCGCATGCAAAGGCGCCCGTTTCGATCCAGAGACCCTGGAAGTGACTTTGCACGGCAAGACGATCACCGACGTGCTTAATATGTCCATCGAGGAAAGCGTCATCTTCTTCGCCGATGAGCCGTCGCTGAGGCGAAAAATCGAAGTGCTGAATGATTTAGGTCTCGGATACCTGACGCTCGGCCAGTCTGCCACGACGCTTTCTGGAGGTGAGGCGCAGCGGATCAAGATCGCGTCGGAGCTTTCGAAGCTGCAGCGCTCCAAGCACACCATCTACATCCTGGATGAGCCCACCACCGGGCTGCATCTTGCCGACGTGGAGCGCCTGTTGGAATGCCTGAATCGCCTCGTCGATGCAGGCCATACTGTGCTGGTAATCGAGCATCACTTGGACGTCATCAAGACCGCGGACTACGTCATTGACCTTGGGCCCGAGGGAGGCCATGCCGGCGGCGAGGTGGTAGTAACGGGAACCCCCGAGCAGGTTGCAGCGTGCCGCGCTTCCTATACAGGCCGTTATCTGAGAGAGCGATTGCGCGCTACTTAAACTTCATTCCCGGCGAACGCTGCTGCCGCCATGGCTCGCACGCGCCTCACATTCGAGGCCTTTCGCCAGTTCACCTGAGGCAACAGGGCGGCTGCATCGATTCGGTCGCGATATTGCAACGCAATATTCATCAGCGAATCGAGCAGTGAGTCGGACAAATAGTGCGGCTTCAGCCCAAGATCGATCAGCTTCGAATGCTTCGCGTTGTAATAGTGATCTTCCAATTCAACGCGCGGATCGGGAAGGTGCTCGATATTCACCCTCAAGCCAAGTTTCTCTCCCGCCGTTTTCACGAGCTCGGCAATCTCCAGCACGGAGAACTGCTCCGTAAATTGGTTAAACACGCGGCACTCCCCGGGTTCGGCCGGATTCAAGCACGCCAGTTCGATGCAGCGAACCGTATCGCGAATATCGAGGAACCCGCGCGTCTGTCCGCCCCGGCCGTATACCGTCAACGGATGTCCGATCGCCGCTTGGATGCAGAACCGGTTCAGAACGGTCCCGAATATTTCGTCATAGTCGAATCGGTTGATCAGGCCCTCGTCGTGCGCCACTTCGTCGGTCACTGTCCCATACACAACGCCCTGGTTGAGATCGGTGGCGCGCAACCCCCAAATCTTGCAGGCGAACATCATGTTATGGCTGTCGTGGACTTTGGAAAGATGATAAAAAGACCCCGGCTGTTTCGGATACGGCAACACATCCTTCCGGCCATTGTGCTCGATTGTGAGGTAGCCTTCCTCAATGTCGATGTTCGGAGTGCCGTATTCTCCCATGGTCCCGAGTTTCACAAGGTGGCATTCGGGCCGCAGTTCGCGCAGGGCGAATAATACATTCAGCGTTCCGACCACGTTGTTGACCTGAGTGAACACCGCGTGCTTGCGGTCGATCATCGAGTAAGGCGCCGCCCTCTGCTCGGCAAAATGAATGACCGCGTCAGGTTCGCAACCGTCGATCATCGACGATAGAAAATCGCAGTCCGTCACGTCGCCGGCAAACAGTTCGATGGAATGTCCGCTGAGCTCTTGCCAGATTCTGATTCTTTCGTGGAGCGGACGGATGGGTGTTAAAGTGTCCACTCCCAGCTCGTGATCCCATTGCCGCCGCGCGAAATTATCGGCGATCGCTACCGAGTGTCCTCGGGCTGATAGGTGCAATGCGGTAGCCCAGCCGCAGTATCCGTCTCCTCCAAGTACCGCGATCTTCATCTAAGAATCGAATCTCCTCGTCTTGAATTACTCAAGGACGCTAGTGCTGGCTCTTCCAGCATCCAGCACATTGCCGATTTCACGTGAAGTAGAACCCACAATGACTATGCCGGCGAAAATCAATAACGCACCTGCCCATCGCCACAAGCTGACGTCTTCACGAAGGAAAAATTTGCCCAGCATCGCCGAGATCACGTATCCGGTCGCGGTCAACGGCAAGACGAAGCTCAAATCCGCCAGGCTGAGCAACGCCATTCGCATGAGCAGAACGCTTATCAGCATGGCAATCCCAAGCGCCACGTACGGGTTCAGCATCGCCCTCACATAAAGGAGCGGATTTGCCGAAAGCGCTTGCGAAAAATGACGCATGCCCCAGGCCAGCGATAAATTGCCGAATGGTCGCATCAACAGGACCAGCACAAGCAGACGGTACGCGCGAAAAGTCCGCTTGCGCGCCGAAACTGGCTGCCCGTTTTCTAACCTCTTTTTATCTACCGGCAAATTCCCGCCAAAGCTCGTTACTAACCTTCCTCGATTGTAAACAACCCGTATGCCGGCCGCGCTTAAAGGTAAGCCGCCACAATTGCGCCAACGCACGTTCCCAGGCCGATACGAGTGAATCCATCGCGCGCGCAGTAGCCCTTCATGACGACCTCATCGCCGTCCTCCAGGAAGAGACGCTTCTCACTTCCCGAAAGGTGCAGCGGATTGCTGCCCTTCCATGTCAGCTCCAGCAGGCAGCCGCGATTCCATTCCTCCGGACCGGAAACGGTGCCGCTGCCGATCAGATCGCCGGACCGAAGTGGGCACCCGTTCGAAGCGTGATGGGCGACCATTTGCGAAAAAGTCCAGTACATGTCTCGGAAGGAACTCCGGCTGACGCGAACCGCCTCCCGCATCCCAGCCGGCCGCAGCCATGTCTCGAGCGCTATATTGAATGCTCCGCCCGCGGGTGCCTGCAAATAGGGGAGTGTTGGAATATCGTGCTCTGGCGCATTTACGCGAAATGGTTCGAGCGCCTCCAGTGTTACCAGCCAGGGCGAAATCGAGGTCGCGAAGTTCTTCGCCAGAAACGGGCCCAGAGGTTGATATTCCCAGCGCTGGATATCTCGCGCCGACCAGTCGTTAACCAGGCACACTCCCGCCACATGTTGCTCTGCCTCGCTCACCGGAATTGCTTCTCCCATCGCATTGCCGGGACCGAGGAACGCGCCTAATTCCATTTCATAGTCGAGTTCCCTGGAGACGCCGAAAATCCCTTCTCCCAATTGCCCGGCCGGCCGCCGGATCGGCGTTCCGCTTACGACGACCGATGATGCGCGCCCGTGATAGGCGATCGGAACATGCTTGTAATTTGGCAACAGCGGATTGCCGGGACGGAACATTTGCCCGACGTTCGTCGCGTGATGGATGGAGGCGTAAAAGTCCGTATAGTCGCCAATCGCCGCCGGTAGCAGCATTCGGCAGTCCGATTGGGCAAACAACTCGCGTGCTGGCGCGCCGCGCGCAAGAGCCGCGCTCAATGCGCCTCGGAGGTCGCGGCGTTGCGTGGCGCTTAGACTCATATAGCCGTTCAGCGTTTCGCCTTCCAGCCACGGGCCGATGTCCAGAATAAAATCGCCAATGGCGGCGCCTAGGTGGGGGCGACCATCGGCCGCCCTCACAAACACACCCAGGGGAAGATTCTGGATGGGAAAATCACACCCCGGCGCGTTTGCCGATTCCACCCAGCTACGCAGTGCCGGGTCGTGCGTTTCGTCGATCACGCGTCCAGCCAGGAAAGGTAGTAATCGGGATCTTCAATTGCCAGAGCATCGCGGCTTACGTGAAGTCCGCGGAACGTGTCCACCATCACGGCCAGCTCGCTTGTCTGCTTCTGCCCGATAGAGGCCTCCGTTCGCCCTGGTTGCGGACCGTGTGCCAGTCCGTCCGGATGCAGAGTGATGGAACCGTATTCAATTCCTTTGCGGCTCATAAATTCAGCATTGGCGTAATACAGCACCTCGTCCGACATTACGTTCGAATGGGTGTAAGGAGCCGGTACAGCTTCTGGGTCGAAGTCGTACGGCCGTGGGCAGAAGGAACAGACGACGAATCCGTCCCCCTCGAACGTCTGATGCGTCGGAGGCGGAAGGTGAAATCGGCCCACGCGCGGCTCGAAGCTGTGAATGTTGAGCGCCCACGGATAGTAGTAGCCGTCCCACCCGATCACATCGAACGGATGATAAGCCAATACCATTTCCGTCAGGGTATTCGCTTTCTTCACGATCAGTTTGAACTCGCCCTTTTCATCGTGAGTCTCCAGATCCACCGGACAACGTATATCGCGTTCGGCGTACGGGCTCGATTCCATCAATTGACCGAATTCGTTGCGATAGCGCTTGGGAGGCCGTACATAACCCGCGCTCTCGATAATCAGTAGCAGCCGCTCCTCTGACGCGAAGCGGTAGCGATGGAGAATCCCGCGCGGTATCACCAGGTAATCCCCCGGCCCAAATGCGATTCTGCCGAACGGCGATTCGAGAACGCCTTCTCCTTCGCTTACAAATGCGATCTCGTCGCCCTGGGCATTGCGGTAAAACTGCGAAATCGGCTCAGCGGGACGGACCATCGACATCGAAATGTCGTTGTTGAACAGCAGTGGAATGCGATCGAGAATGGCATCGCGCGGTTGCGTAAGTTGCTTGGTCCGGAAATGCCGGTGCCGGAGCGGTTGCGGCGTCGCCGCTTCCCATTTGAGCTCCTTCACATTCTCTAAGGCCCGCACGGCGGTGGGATGCCGCACGTGATACAGCAGCGAGGACGGGCCGACAAACCCCATGTTGCCCATGAGCTCCTCGGAAAAAAGCTCTCCGGATGGCTTTCGGTAGATCTTGTGGCGTTTTGTAGGTATTTCGCCCAGATGATGGTAAACCGGCATGTCGCCTCCCATCTCTTAAGATCGCGCATTGCCGGCTGTGGTTCGGAATGCAATATTCTACAAGTATGTTGTTGCCACAGCCTGCTGACCTGGCCGGTAAGGCTGCCCTATCGGGAGCGGATTTTCTTCCCATTCATGGAACCGACCACCTGGAGTTCTATGTCGGCAACGCCAAGCAGGCCGCTTATTTTTACCGGTCCTGCATGGGATTTACATGGGTAGCCTACCAAGGGCCGGAAACCGGAACACGGGATCGCGTCTCCTACGTTCTGGAGCAGGACAAGATCCGGTTTGTCCTGACGACGCCCTTGTTGCCATCGGGCGAAATAGCCGGCCACGTGTACCGGCACGGAGACGGCGTCAAATCGATTGCTCTTTCGGTCGACGATGCCGGCTCAGCCTGGGAAGAGACCACCGCCCGCGGCGCTCGCGGCGTTGAGCCGCCCTTCGCGATCGAAGATAGTCACGGAAGGGCGCGGCTTTCCTCTATCGCCTTGTACGGCGACACGATCCATAGGTTCGTGGAACGCCGGAATTATCAAGGATCTTTCCTGCCCGGATACGCCGAGGTGCCCGGACCCGACCGCGTAGCACGCCCCACCGGCCTGTTGCACATAGATCACGTGGTGGGGAACGTCGGCTGGGGACAAATGAATACCTGGGTCGAGTTCTACGAGCGAGCCATGGGATTTCGCATGTTCAAACACTTCGATGACCAGGACATTTCGACCGAATATTCGGCTCTCATGTCGAAAGTCATGACCAACGGAAACGAGAAGATTCGCTTCCCCATCAACGAGCCCGCCGAAGGCCGGCGCAAGTCGCAGATCGAGGAATACCTGGATTTCTACGGCGGTCCCGGGGTCCAGCACATTGCGATGGCGACACAGAACATCGTTCAGACGGTCACGCAGCTCCGCGATCAGGGCCTCGAGTTTCTTTCCGTTCCCACCACCTATTACGAAGAGCTGACCGCGCGAGTAGGCAAAATCGACGAGCCTATTGAAGATCTGGCGCGGCTTGGCATTCTGGCTGACCGCGATGACGAGGGCTATATGCTGCAGATCTTCACCAAGCCCGTCGAAGACCGGCCCACCCTGTTTTACGAGGTTATCCAGCGGAAGGGCAGCCGCAGCTTCGGAAAAGGAAATTTCAAGGCTCTGTTCGAAGCCATAGAACGGGAGCAGGCCCGGCGAGGCAACTTGTAGCGTGGGCCAGGAGTCATTTCGCGTACTCATTTCGCGTTAGTACTGGTACGAGCAGTCGGCCCACCTTTCCCTGATATCAGTTTTAGGACGGCTAAATCTAACGGCGCAGGAGTTCTCTCTATGAACAAGCTGCGTTTCGTGTGCATGACGACGCTTCCGCTCGCCCTCTGCGCATTACCACTTTTTGCCGATACCTACACTCAGACGAATCTCGTCTCGGATCTCACGACGGAGGGAGCCGCGTTCGTCGATCCTAACCTGAAAGATCCCTGGGGAGTGGCTTTCAGCCCCACCAGCCCGATCTGGGTATCCGATCGCGCTACTGGTCTGGCGACGCTTTACAACGGCGCAGGTATGCCTCAAGCCCTGGTCGTCACCGTGCCGCCGGGTGCGCCCAATGGACCGACAGGTCAGGTTTTCGCGGGCGGAACAAGCTTCGGCGCGACTTTCATTTTCGATACGCTAAACACTGCAGGTCCGACTGGCTCCAGCACAATCCAAGCCTGGTCCGGTGGAACGGCAGCGGCTGTTAAAGCCACTACTGTGGGCGCCAACTATACGGGTCTTGCTATCGCCAACAACACGCTGTTTGCGGCGAATTTCGCCGCCGCCGGCGGTATCAACGTATTTGATTCGACTTTCACGGCGACCACACTCCCAGGGAAATTCGTCGATCCGAACCTCCCGTCTGGGTATGCGCCATTCAATATCCAAGCCGTTGGCTCGACACTGTATGTGGAGTACGCCCAGGTTACTTCCGGCGTACCCGTCGCTGTCGCGGGCGGCGGCTATGTTGACGAGTTCGATACCAATGGAAACTTTGTCAAGCGCCTCGCCGGCAATTCCCAAGGTGCCGGCCCGCTCAGTGGTCCGTGGGGCCTCGCGGTTGTGCCGGCTGGTGGATACGGCAGCTTTGCGGCAGGGGACGTGCTCGTCGGAAATTTTGTGAGCGGCGACATCGATGTGTTCGATGCCAACGGCAATTTCCTGCAGACGTTGAACGGCGCGAACGGCAATCCGCTCGTGAACAGTGGACTGTGGGCCATCGCGTTCGATCCGGGGGCGCCGGGAACCACCGATGCCAAGGCGTTGTATTTTACGGCTGGACTTAATCAGGGGGCCGACGGGCTCTTCGGCAAGATTGATGCCGTGCCCGAGCCAGCCGCCTGGAGCTTAGTGATTCTGGGCGTTGTCGGATTGGCCGTTGTTCGCCGCCGGCATCGCAAAAACGCGATCTCCGCATAACTGCTCGCGAAGCCAGGACACCATTTTCTGCTTGTAGGCAGCGGCCATGGCGGGATTGGATTCCCACCAGCGGATTCCATGCCCCGCTCCTTCGACCGGGCAGAGCTCGCAGTTCGCGCCGGCGCTCTTCATTCGCCGGCACATTTCACGCGATTGATCGAACGGGACCATCGGATCGGCGGTTCCGTGAATTAACAGGAACGGCGGCATGTCCCGGCGGACGTTATCAACAGGCGAAAGGTGAGCCAGACCGGCCAGGATCAGATTTTCCCAGGGAGCTCCGTTGATCGAGTCCCGGATTTGAGAAGGAACATACCGCGAAGTCTTGAGGAGCGTCACGAGATCGGTAGGAGCATAGAGCGTGACCACGGCCTTGACAGACGCATCGGGACCCGCTCGAAGCGCTGCCATGGCGGCCAACTGGCCGCCGGCCGATTCCCCCAGGAGCGCGATCCGGTCCGGATCGATGTTGAACTCGGCGGCGTGAGTCTTCACGTACCGGACGGCCGCTAATACGTCGTCGATGGCGATTCCAAACTGCGTCAAATCCCGAGCCAACCGGTAGTTGATCGAAAACCACGCCAAGCCCGCGTCGCTCAGCGGTTTGAACAAGGGCTGGACATCAATGCGCCGGTCTCCGCCGACCCAGCCTCCGCCGTGAATGATGATCACCGCAGCGGCCTTGCCCGGCGCGTCCGGCAGGCTCGCGTCCATCCGAAGACTCACGCCGTCTATGCGGTTGTATTCGATGTCGTCTTTCTTGTGGGAAGTTCGCAGATTCGCGGCTCCGGCGGTAAAAGAGCTGAGCATAAGAAGAACGAGAAAAGACAAAAACGCCCTTTCGGCGGAAGGCATTCTATGGTGTTGGACGGACAACAGTATTCCGGGGTTGCGGCGCGGGGCCGCCGAGCTTAATTAGCAAGAGAGTGGTTGAACCTGGCGGGATTTCTCCTGTGCGGCGCGCAGCTACCGCAGCAGATCTTCCAGCAGGACTTTTGCGTCCGTCCCGGCATCGCGGTATTTCACGATTACCGGCGTGTAGAGGGAAATACCCCAGTCTTTTCCGTGACCGGAGGAAACGCTCCTCGATCCGGCGACCACGACGGCCTCCTCCGGAACAATCAGCGGCATGTCGTCGGTGGAGCGGTGCACGATGCCGCGCACGAGATCGTATAGAGGTGTCGAGCGGTTCAGAATTGTACCGCTGCCGAGCACGGCCCGCCGCTTCACCACGGTTCCCTCATAGACACCGCAGTTTCCACCGACCAGTACTTCAGCCTCGACAATGACGGGCAGCGCGCCGACCGGCTCCAAAACGCCGCCAATTTGGGAGGCGGCCGAAATGTGGCAGTTGCGGCCGATTTGAGCACAACTCCCGATCAGGGCATGAGAGTCAACCATCACTCCATCGTCCACATAGGCGCCGACGTTGATGAACATCGGAGGCATGCACGTAACCCCGCGCCCCACGTAACAACCGTCTCGGGCGCTCGAGCCTCCGGGCACGATTCGCACAGCGTCGTTAAGGCTGAACGTCTTGAGCGGGTAAGTGGATTTGTCGAAGAACTGTAAGGGGCTTCCGTCGCCGGGCATTTCCACGATCGACCCCATGCGGAATCCCAGCAGAATACCTTTCTTGACCCAACTGTTTACGCGCCAGCCGCTGAGCTGAGAGGCGTCGGGCTCCGCCGCGCGGACCATCCCTTCGTTGAGCATTTGCCGGAACCGAAAGAAGAGCTGGGTATCGCTCTCCGAATAAGCCGCAGGCTTCTGCTCATACAGCGCCTCGATGCTTTCCCGCAAGGCCTGTTTATCGGGCTGCGGACCCAACACGAACTCCGGACAAGAGGCCAAGCGATTCGAGAGCAGCTTCGATTTTCTGTTGAGACGCCGGTTGCGGGGCGACCATCGGCAGCCGCCAGACAGGGTCCAAAAGACCCATGCGAGCCATGGCGAACTTCACAGGACCTGGGCTGGTTTCGACAAAATTGATTTCCATGAGCGCCTGGTATTTTCGCTGCAGCTGGCGCGCACGGGCGAAATCGCCGTTGAGCGCGGCGCGGGTGAGCTCGCCGAATTCGGCCGGGATCTGGTTCGCCACCACGGAGATGACGCCGCGCCCGCCAAGCGCAATCAGCGGAATGGTAATCGCATCGTCGCCCGACAATACGAGAAAGGAATCCGGGACGCGAGCCAGAATGGCGGCCATCTGTGAAATACTGCCCGAGGCTTCTTTCACTCCGACGATATTGCCGATTTCCGCAAGCCGCACCAGGGTAGCGGGTTCGACATTGACAGCGGTTCGAGGCTGAACGCTATAGACCACAATGGGCAGCCGAGTGGATTGCGCTATGGCCCGGTAGTGCTGATACAAGCCTTCCTGCGTGGGCTTGTTGTAGTACGGCGTGACGGAAAGTATGCCCGAAACGCCGAGCTTTTCCAATTCCTCGATCAGTTCGATTACTTCTTGCGTGTTGTAGCCGCCCGCGCCAGCGAGCACCGGGATCCTGCCGCGCGCCTCTTCGACGGTGATTTGCACAACCCGCAGGTGTTCCTGCCGCGTCAGCGTCGGGCTTTCGCCGGTGGTGCCGCACGGGCAGAGAAAATCTATATGCGCATCGATCTGGCGATTGACAAGCGCACGCAGCGTCCGCTCATCGAGCGAACGATCGGATCGAAACGGCGTTACCAACGCGGTCCCACAGCCGGTAAACATATGCCCTCCTTCCGGGGATTTCGAGCTCAAAGCATATTTTCCGGACCGAACAGCACGTCTTCGAAGGTGTGGACGCCTTTGCGGCCCAGAATCCATCGCGCGGCCTTCAACGCGCCGTGGGCAAACCCTTCACGATTCCGCGCCGCATGCCGCAAAGTAATGGTATCAGCGGCGGAATCAAAGCCGATCTCGTGCGTGCCAGGGTGCTTGCCGGCGCGATTCGAGCTGACGTCGATATGCCGTGTATAGCCGCTCTTCTCCATGGTCCGGATCAGATGGAGCAGGGTTCCGGACGGGGCATCCTTCTTCGTATCGTGATGAATTTCCCAGGCCCAAGCGCCGTAAGCATCTTCACGACGAAGGAGATCGGCAGCGAGACCCACGATTCGATAAAACACCGCGACTCCGACGGAGAAGTTGGGGCTCCAGACCAAGCCCGTGCCGGCTTGCTCCACGGTTTGCCTGACTTCCTCCAGATGATCAAGCCAGCCGGTGGTTCCTGTCACGGCCTGCACTCCGGCGCGAGCGAGCAGCTGAAGATTGGAGGGTGCCACGTCCGCGGCCGAAAACTCGATCGCCACGTCCACGTTCACGAACGCGTTCCTGGTGATGCCGCTCCCGTTCCGGTTGTTGTATTCATCCAGGCGAAGAACGACATCGAAGGCGTGCTGCGGGGCAAGCTGCTCAATGAGCTTTCCCATCTTGCCGTATCCGACGAGCGCCAGGTTCTTGTTCTCCGCCATAACGTCCTCAATCGAAAACAGCAGGATCGAGCTCGCAAAAGAATTCATCGTGCAGCGCTGAAACCGCGTCCCTCAGGCCGGCTTCCGAAATGACGAAGCCGAGGTTCAGCAAGGATGCGCCCTGCGAGATCATTCGAATGTTCTTGTCGCGAAGGACTTGAAACGCACGGCCCGCGATGCCGGGTGTATGACGAATATTTTCGCCTACTAAACAGACAATCGCCTGCCCGTCTTCCATGTTGACATCCGCGAATTCACTCAGCTCGCGGCGGATTCCGTCGAGATTGTCCGGATTATCCACAGTGAGAGAAACGCTGACCTCGGAGGTCGAGACCATATCGACGCTGGTTGCATAACGATCAAAGATCTCAAAGATGCGGTGAAGAAAACCGTGCGCCATCAGCATGCGCGTGGAATGGACGTTCAGAATGGTTATGTTCCGCTTGCACGAAATGGATTTAACCGGATTCCTGCAGGGCACCGGTTGCGAGGTAATGCGAGTGCCGCCAATTTCCGGGCGGCGGGAGTTGAGAATGAGCACGGGTATATTTTTCTCGACTGCCGGTAGCACGGTTGACGGGTGGAGAACTTTGGCGCCGAAGTAAGCCATTTCGGCGGCTTCCCCAAACGAAATGCTTTTGACGCGGCGGCCTCCGGGGATGATTCGCGGGTCGGCGGTGAGCATGCCGTCCACGTCGGTCCAGATCTGAATTTCGTCGGCATCGAGGGCGGCGCCGACAAGCGCGGCCGAGTAATCGGATCCACCGCGCCCGAGTGTGGTTGTTTGTCCATCCCTTGTGGCGCCGATGAAGCCGCCCATCACCACCACGGACATTTCGGCCTGCGGCTTGACGGTCTCGCGCAACAGGGCGTAGGTCTCCTCAATCGAAGGCTGCGCCTGGGTGAAGCGCGCATCGGTCACGATGACACGCCGCGAGTCGATGTGGCAGGCGCGCAGGCCCGAAGACTGGAAAGCGAAGGTCACGATCAAGCTCGAAAGGCGCTCGCCTACGCTCGCGATCGCATCCATGGAGCGCAGCGACAGTTCGCCGACGACCGAAAGACCTTTGACTAATTCCTCGAGCCAATCGAAATGAGCGCGCACGTACCGATCCAATTCGGCGGCTGCGGCGCCGGCAAGGGGAAGCCCGTGCGTGAGGTGATGAGCGCGCAGTTCATCGACGATGGCGAGCGCCTGATCGCGCCGGCCCGCGGCGGCTTCAGTGGCTGCCTGCAGCAGTTTGTTGGTTGTCTTCCCCATCGCGGAAACGACAACGATGGGGCGGCGATCAGCCTGGCTTTTGACGATAGCCGCCACACGCGCAATCGCATCCTGAGACTCGACGGAGGTTCCGCCGAACTTCATGACGATCATGGGTTCAGGGACCTAATCCAGGAAGCCTTCGGAGACCATGAGCTCGGCGTTGAGAACCGCGGCTCCGGCGGCTCCGCGGATGGTGTTATGCCCGCAGGCGACGAATTTGACATCCAGAACGGGACATTCCCGTACGCGTCCGACGAAGACGGCCATGCCGTTTTCACGCGCGGCATCGCGGCGAGGCTGGGGGCGGTCCTGTTGCGGCATGTAAACAACGGGCTGGGGCGGGGCACTGGGAAGGCTCCGCTGTTGCGGAACGCCTCGAAACGCGTTCAGCGCGTCTTGCACCTCTGCAACGGATGGCTTGCGCGAAAACTCAACGGATGCAGCCACCATGTGCCCATCGGTCACCGCGACGCGGTGGCAGTGAGCGCTCACGCGCGTATTGAGAGGCGCGGCTTTGCCCTCGACGATGTTGCCCAGGATCTTCTGCGTCTCCTGCTGCATTTTCTCTTCTTCGCCGCCGATGAACGGCACTACGTTGGCGACGATGTCCATGGAGGCGACACCCGGATAACCCGCTCCCGAGACGGCTTGCATCGTCGCGGCCAGCACGCGCTCCAGCCCGAACGGCACGAGGGGGGCGAGCGCCATCGTCAACACGACGGTCGAGCAGTTGGGATTGGTGACGATCATACCTTTCCATCCGCGATTTTTCTGCTGAGCGTGGATGAGAGCCAAATGGCCGGGATTCACTTCGGGCACGACCAGGGGAACGTCCGGCTCCATTCGGTGGTTTCGAGAGTTGGAGACGATGACGTGTCCGGCACGCGCGAAGTCGCGTTCAATTTCGGTGGCCACGGAAGCATCCATAGCCGAAAACACCACCTGCGGAGCATTGCCGGGCTTCGAATCGGAGACGATAATTTCGGCGGCAGAATCAGGCATTTCGCCATCCAGCCGCCATGCCGTTGCGTCTTTCAGCTTTTTGCCCGCCGACCGATCGCTCGCTCCGAGCCAGGTCAGCTTAAACCAGGGATGACCCTGCAGAAAGCGGATGAAGTGCTGGCCGACCATTCCGGTTCCGCCCAGAATGCCGACCTCGATGGTTCTCATAATTCCTTTCTCCGGCTAGCGCGACAGCTTTTCGACCAGCTGCTTGTATAGGCCGATCGCCTCGACGATCTGTTTCTTCGGGATTCGCTCCTCGGAAGTATGCGCGACGTGAATGCTTCCCGGTCCTATTAGATAGGGTTGTCCCCAGGCATCCCCAAAAGCGGGAATATCGGTAGTAAAGGAGACGATGGTGGTGGAAAATCCGTCGATCGAGCCCAAGCGCACCGCTGGGATCATTAGTATTTCGGCGGCTTCAGCATCCCGGCCAGCGGCTGCTTTGATCTCTTCTCGAAGATTCGAGACCTCGCCGACGACACGGATGAAGATTTCCGCCCGCGCCTCATCTGGAATTACGTTTGGCGCGCGTCCGCCCTGGATGGTTCCGATGTTCAAGGTGCTTCGTCCAAGCACGTCATCGACCGGCAGCTCCAGGCGGCGGATTCGCTCGAGGGCATTCAGCAGCTTCTCGATAGCCGACTCGCCGAGCTCGGGGTATGCCGAATGAGCCATGCGCCCGGCGGCGATAATTTCATAGCGAAGCGCCCCCTTGGAACCGAGCGCCAGCTTGTTTTCGGTCGGCTCGCCGTTAATCAGAAACTTGCTTCCCCGAGGGTTTTGAGCGGCGATGAGAGCGCCGGCGCTGTTGCGCTCCTCGCCCACGACGAAGAGCAGGCCGAAATTGCGCTTTCCGGATTGCAACAGCTCTCTGGCGGCAGCGATCATGGCGGCGATGATGCCCTTGGTGTCGCAAGCGCCGCGGCCCCAAATAAAATCGCCGTCTTCGCGCGAGGCGATGAAAGGCGGCACCGTATCCATATGTGTGGACAGCACGACGCGGGGATCGCCGAAACGGACGAAGACGTTATCGCGGCCGGGTTCGACCGGCATGCGCTCTGCGTGTCCATCGAACTGGTGAGCCATTTCCCCGGCGAGACGCCACAGAAAATCCCCGACCGCCGCCTCGTTGGGCGTGATGGATTCGATATCGACAAGCCGCCGGGTTAGTTCGAACGCGTGCATGTGTTTGCTGGCCGCCTCAGCTCAATAAAGGGCAGGGAAAGGGCTCTCGCAGGCAGGGTGAACCGTTAAAAGTAACAGGATAGCGCAGCCGGAGGGCTACGCGGCGTCACTCTGGGCCCGTCCGGAGAGGCGATTTTGCGAAACGAAGCCAGTGTCGGTGTCGCGCTGTGGGTGATCGTGCGAAACGAAGCCAGGGTTGGCTGTCGAAGGGCGGGACTGGGAGTCCCGCGCAGACTGAGAGTCTGCCCCACTGCGTGTGTCCTGCGAAACGAAGCCACGCGCGCTTGCCTTTTTCAGTTTGAGCAACGTGCTCAAGGCTTTGTGGAAGGCGCGGTGATGGGTGGTCTGATAGCGAAGAAATAGCGATAAGCGCTTCTCATCGATGCCGTTTTCCGTGAAGCACTCGTTTTGGAGACGAAGGGCGCGCTGCTCGAGCCAGTAGGACTGGGCCATTTCGTTGACGAGAAGTTCTTCGGTCGCGTTGGCCGGCCGGTGTTCTTCGAGCAGATCGTCGAGGAGAGACTGGAAGGCGGCGGGATCTTCGCCGGGAACGATGATTTGGCCGGAGGCGAGTCCGTGCTTAAGCGAATTACGAGACGAACACCTTGCTTGAATCTTCGGCTCGCTGGGAACCACGGCCTCATCGTTACCTGCAGCACTCACCGGACCCGTTGAGTGCAGGGAGTTTTGTCGATTGATTTCAGCTTTGCGGGCGAGCTTGGCGGCTTTGCGCTCAGCAGCGCGGCGGATGGATCGAGGGGTCATAGTGCGGCTACAACGTAGCACGCGGACAGGCCGAAACGAACCATCGATCTCAAAAATCGGTTGCAAAGCGCTGACGCGCCGGGAGAAAAAGTTTCTGATCGATCCGTGATCGGGGTCGGGCCCTAGCGGGTAGCCGAGACCTCATTAAGAAGAGAGGTGTGTCGCGGTCGAGAAGAGCTTTTCCATCGCAAGAGCTCTTCAATTCGCCGGCCGATCACTTCTTCCTTCATGGAGTCAGGGTCACCCTCGCGCGGTGTCTGGTAGTGGATGTCTCCTTTGCGATCGATCAGAACAAGCTGGGGGACGACAGGCCGCTCTGTGAAACCCATGTAGGCCATCATCTGATCGAGGGACGTCCAGCCGACGGGGAAGCCCACCTTGTAGTCTTTGGCAAAGTTTTCAACAGCAAATCCGCATTCGGATTTATCGCGACATCGAGGGCTTGAAAGCCCCGGCTGCCGTACTGCTCCTGCATTCCGGTCATGATCTTCGATGCGGCCTGACAGTGCTGGCAGGTGGTAAGAATGAATTCGAGACCGACGACCTTGCCGCGATACTGGCTCAACAAACGTTCGCCTTGTCCCGGTATGGAGAACGCCAGTTCCGGCGATTTCCGCAGCGTGGATTGACCGTTGAAGACGCATTGCTCGCAATAGCCGCTCGCCACCGGGAGAACCGTCATGAAGAGCGCGAGAGCGGCGAGCAGCAGGCGAGCCGGATATGGAATGGGCCGCCTCGCCTGGCCCGAGAGAATGAGATCCAGCCTGACTTTCAAGTCAGACCCGGCGATAGCGCTCACCCCGGCGACCGATTCGAAAAGGTGGAACCTGCAGACCTTGAGAATCCCCGTAACATAAACCCGCGGCGCTGTTCCGGAGCTGATGACCATCTCGTCACAGGCGTGTTCCCGTTCCGCGACCAATCGTTTTTCCACGAACCAAAGGAGCGGATGAAACCAAAAAATACAGACGAGGGCATGAACGAAGGAGGCCGCCAAATTGTCGCGACGACGAGCGTGCGCGAGCTCATGTACGAAAACCGACTCGAGCTCGGAGGCGCTTAGACGGCTTGCAAGACCTTGCGGGATGGTGACGGTAGACCTGAAGATGCCCAACAGAGCCGGCTCCGTTGCTGCAGCCGAGCAGCGCAATCGGACGGAGAGGACGCCACCCAACCGCCTCTTCGCGCGTTCCAGCGTCTCCCGTTCAGCGTCGGCTGGAAGAGTTAAACCAGCTCGTCTTTTCATTAATTGAATAAACCAGGTCAGCACCATGGCCGCTGTTCCGAGCGCCCAGATGAAAAGGATGACGCGGCGGCCGGCGGTCAGTTCGCTCGCCATAGCGCTGGAAGGCAAGAACCCAAAGATGCCGGAGAGTAGCGCCGATGACTTGATGGCCAGCGAGGATGCCCAGGAAGCCGCCGGCAGAATATAGGCTATGCGCGCTCCAGTGGCCGCCAGCAGCAGCGTCGGGATAGCGAATTTTGAGATGCCGACCAGCCATACGACGTGCCGCGCCGCCGCGGCGTGCCGGCGGAGGCAACAGGCCAACCCGCCGACCAGGATGCAGAAGAGGCTGGACTCGAAAAGATGACGAGAAAGAAGGGGAATCATCGTTTGCCCTCCAGCGCGGCGAGCCTTTTTTCCAGCTCCTTGATGTCTGTCAAGGTGAGCTGGCCTGTTTCGATGAGATGCGACATGACAGGCGCAGGCGACCCACCAAAGATCTTGAGGAAATCGCTTATCAAGCGGCGATGAACCGCTTTCCGGGTCAGGACCGCTTCAAAGACATGCGCGTTGCCGATTTTCTTTGTCCGGCGGACGGCGCCTTTTTCCTCGAGGCGATAGATCATGGTCTGAACAGTCGTGTACGCCGGCCGGTCTTTTTGAGGAAGGCTCTCCTGTATCTCTCGGACCGAGGATGGTCCCAGGTTCCATAGCTTTTCGAGCAATTGGAGCTCGAAGCGGGTTATGCGAGTACCGGGCATTGTCAACTACTCTCGTGGTCTAATCTACTACGCTGCTAGGAGAAATGCAAGAGCTTTTTCAAGGGATTCGTTTTAGTACGGCGGGTGGGTTACCGCGTTCAGATCGTAAGAGGAGCTTTGGGTTTATTGGAGGCGCCGGGAGCGCGTTCCGGCTTAAGCCTGAGGAATTGCGCTTCGATGCCGTAGAAAGAGAGCGCGGACATCAATATGGCAAGACCGAGAGCGATGCAGGATTTGACAGCCTGCGGCATGGAAGGCGCGATGAACGTGAGGCCGGCGTGGGTAAGGACGTGGTAAAGATACAAACCGTAGGAAATGACGCCGAGCTGCTTGACCGGTTTCCATTCGAGCCATCGCCAGAGCGGATGACGCCACCAGGTGGTGGATTGAAGAATGAGGACGGCGATTGCGAGCGGCTCGAGAGTCAGCGCTATGTTGGGGAAATAGATGAACTCCAGGCGCGGAAGTTGGTCCAGGTAGGCGGATAAAGCGAGCGCAGTGACCGGGATCAAGCCGAGCCAGGGGCTGGCTTTGATGGCGGTAAGGACGGATCGCGCGATGGCGAAATCGAGGCAAACGGCAAGCAGGCAACCCATCAAGAGCGCATCACAGCGCATGTCGAAGGCGTTGTATACGTAATCGGGAGAAATGACATTCAGCCTGGAAAGCACAAAGCGGCTGGTCCAGACGGCGAGGACGGCGGCGGCGAGAATTCCGGCCAGCCGTTTCGGGCGATGTCGAAGCAAAACGAAGAGCGGCGGCCACAACAGGTAGAACTGTTCTTCGACAGCGAGCGACCAGGTGATCCATGTTTGCGCCCCATCGTCGTGCGTAATGCCGCGGTAGTAGTTCATGACGAAGAAGGCCGAACTCCTGATGGGCTTCCAGTCGATAGCCACATCGCCGACCCAGAGGAAGAAGATGGTCGCGCCGAGATAGAGGTACAAGGCCGGGAAGATGCGCAAAACGCGGCGAGCATAGAAGCGCTTGAGAGATACCGACCCGTAACGATCGTTTTCCTTGAGCAAGAGATGTGTGATTAGGAATCCGCTCAAGACAAAGAAAATGGTGACGCCCATGGGTCCGGGAAGGAAGCGGAGGCCATAGTGATGCAAGATGACGAGCAATACGGCGACGGCGCGAAGGCCATTCAGGGTGGGGATGTAACCTTTGACGCCAGCGGGGGGCTGCATGGCGGGGATGCCGGAGAGCGGCGCTTGCAAGGCGGCCTGACGGCGAGCGGCGGGGTGATCGCGCGATGACGCGGGACCGGAAGCGGGGGCCTGGTCATGGTGGCTCAAGGTCGGATCAGGCCCTTTTTTCAAGGAGGCCTGCCCACAAGTTTACTTCCCGGGCGCGCGTCCGGCGGTCCGGGGGTACCGCGCCGGGCAAGTTCGGGGGCATTCCGGTATGATCGCTAACGAGAGCCCCGATGATACCGGACAGCGTTGGAACACCTCCGGATATGGCGCCAGTGGAGACGCAACCGCGCTTCGTAATCACTGAACCGGGACTGGCGGCCCGCAGTTTTTGGCTGCTTCGCCGCGCGTTCATTGCTGCCTACGAAGACAACTGTTTCAGCATCGCCAAGGGCGCCGCCTATTCATTTCTGCTTTCGCTTTTTCCGGTGCTGACCACGCTGACACTTTTGCTGATCCAAGCAAACGCGCAGCCGGTGGTGGACGTGTTGAGGCGATTCGTGCAGGAAGTGATACCGCCCGGAACGGAGGTAATTGTGCTTCCCCGATTGGGAGCGCGAGCGATCAAGCCGATTTCCGTGCCGGTAGTAGCGGTGCTGCTTTCGCTGTGGGCGGGCTCGGGAGCCATGATCAGCCTGATGGAAGGTTTTCAAGCCGCCTACCGGATCCCTTCGGGAAGGCCGTTTATGAAGCAGCGGGGGATGGCTGTTTTCCTGGTGCTGATCGCGGCGGTTCCGGCGATCGGCGCTTCTTCCTTAATCATCTTCGGGAACCGGGAAGAGGCGGCTTTCATTCACTGGATCGGTGTATCGGACATCAGCACGCCGGTGGAGCTTGCATGGCGGCTGGCCCGATACCTGCTGGCTTTTTGCACAACGACGCTGGTGACCGGACTGCTTTACTTTTTCGGACCGAACTACCGACCCGAGCCGGCGGCGGCGCAACGCGTGGGCGGCTCGCGTTTTTTGCGCGTATGGCCAGGCGCGTTTTTGGCTACTACCCTTTGGCTGATCGCGACGGCTGGATTTGCGCTGTACGTTAACCGCGTGGCGAACTATAACATCTTTTATGGAAGCATCGGGACAGTAATTATTCTGCTGATCTGGCTGTACCTGATTGCATGCATCACGCTGCTGGGCTGCGAATTCAATGCAGAACGAGAGCGCATCAACTGCATTCCTTGGTTTGACGCCGGACCGTAGCGAAGGCGGGAGCGAGAGCGCGCACCGGCTAACCCGGTTTCGGCGAGAACCACGCTGCCGCAATCAAGCACAGCGAGATGATTGCTGAAAAGATGAGGGGGGCCAGGAAGAAGTATCGCCAGCTGAGGATGGTCAGCAGCACGAAGCAAATGGCGAGGGCCCACGCCAATGTCCGCATGAAGGCGAACTGAGCCGGCGGCAGGCCTCCGAGCTGCCACGCCACGACCGCAGCAAATACGAGCAACAAAGATACAAACAGCCCGAAGCCGCTAAAGAAGTCCCAGTAGGTCCGGTTGAAGCCTTGTGTATCGAAGTGAATCGATCGCATGGACGCCAGCAGCGAATCCACGCCCCATCGAGGATCGCTCCTGCGGAAGCCTAGCGTGTGTCCGGCGGCAAAAAGCAGAATGAGAAGAGAAGCTATTTTGTATAGGACAGACCTCATAATACATAGTTTGCTCTAGGACCCACTGTGACAAACCTCGAGCGGTTTTTGCAGTGCGTCTTCTTTATACTGAGAGATCGTGCCGTTCAGGTTATCGATCGATTACCGGCCGCGCGGCGACCAAGCGAGCGCCATCGAACAACTGACGCGGGGTGTTTTCGATGGCGAGAAGCACCAGGTGTTGCTGGGCGTGACGGGATCGGGAAAGACGTTCACGATGGCGAAAATTATCGAGGCCTGCGAGCGTCCTTCCCTTGTGCTGGCCCACAATAAAACGCTGGCGGCGCAGCTTTATCACGAGTTCAAGAGCTTTTTCCCCGGTAACGCCGTCGAATACTTCGTCAGTTATTACGATTATTATCAGCCGGAAGCCTACATTCCGTCAGGCGATATTTATATCGAAAAAGAAGCGACGATCAACGATGAATTAGACAAGCTTCGATTATCCGCGACGCGTTCGCTGTTCGAGCGGCGTGATTGCATCATCGTCGCGAGCGTCAGCTGCATTTACGGGCTCGGCTCTCCGGAAGCGTATTATGGCATGCTGCTGATGCTCGAGAAAGGGCAGCAGATCAGCCGCAAAGAGCTGCTTCAGAGGCTGGTGGAGATCCTGTACGAGCGAAACGATCACGATTTCCGACGCGGCACATTTCGCGTGCGAGGGGATGTTGTGGAGCTCTATCCCACGTACGACGATAATGCCTATCGCATCGAGCTGTGGGGAGATGAAATCGAGTCTCTGAGTCAAATCGATCCGGTGCTGGGCCAGGTGAAGCAAACTTATCTGCGGCTGCCGATCTATCCAAAGACGCATTACGTGATGGATGCGCCGACGCGCGAGCAGGCGATGAAGAGCATCGAGAGCGAGCTGCAATGGTGGCACAAGGAACTGGAGAACAATGGCAAGCTGATTGAAGCGCAGAGGCTGTACCAGCGCACGATGTTCGATCTGGAGATGATTAAACAGATCGGTTATTGCCACGGTATTGAGAACTACTCGCGGCATTTTTCCGGGAGGCTGCCGGGGGAAGCGCCTCCGACGCTGCTTGACTACCTGCCGAACGACGCCCTTTTGTTCATTGACGAAAGCCATCAAACCATTCCCCAATTGCAAGGCATGTACCACGGCGACAGGTCGCGCAAGGACGTGCTGGTGGAATTTGGATTTCGCCTGCCGAGCGCGCGTGACAACCGGCCGCTTACGTTCGAGGAGTTCGAGAACCGGGTTAACCAGGCTGTTTACGTCTCGGCGACGCCCGGCCCGTACGAATTGACAAAATCGGCGGGAGTGGTGGTGGAGCAGATTATTCGCCCCACCGGGCTGATCGATCCTGAAATCGAAGTTCGCCCGATAAAGGGGCAGGTGGACGATCTGTTGCACCAGATCCGGCTTCGCGCGGAACAAAATGAGCGCGTGCTGGTGACGACGCTGACCAAGCGGATGGCGGAGGACCTTTCCGAGTATTACTCGGAAGTGGGCGTCAAGTGCGCCTACTTACATTCGGAAGTAAGCACGCTCGACCGCATTAAAGTTCTTCGCGATTTGCGGCGAGGCGCTTATGATGTTCTCATCGGCGTGAACTTACTGCGTGAGGGACTTGATCTGCCGGAGGTATCGCTGGTCGCAATTCTCGATGCGGATAAAGAGGGTTTCCTGCGGTCGAGCGGTTCGTTGATTCAAACGATCGGACGTGCGGCGCGCCACCTGAACGGCCGGGCGATTCTCTACGCGGACGTGATGACGGAAAGCATGCGGCGCGCCATGCGGGAAACGGAACGGCGGCGAGCCCTGCAACAGGCGTACAACGAGGCGAACGATATAACGCCGCAGAGCATTGTCAAGCCCATCGACATGAGCCTGGTGGCGGTGGCCGAAGCCGATTATGTAACCGTTTCGCTGGATGTGGAAGCGGCCGCGGACGTGGAGTTAGAGCCGGAAGAGCGCGATGCGCTGATAGCGGATCTGGAGCTCAGGATGCGCGAGGCAGCCAAGGTATTCGAATTCGAGAAAGCGGCGCGCTTTCGGGATCGAATCAAAGCTTTAAAGGCAAGCGTCGTGTATGAAGAAGCCGTTGCAAGTCGGCCTGATAGTGGAGGGTAGCTCCACTCATTCGGACGTCCTTCGCTTACCTCACCTGACGGAAGAGCTGGGTCCGATCAAGGCCACCGCACTGCGTGTGGCGCGGCGGCTCTCGCATTTGCTTCGGGCGGGCTATGCGGTTTCCGATTATGAAGAACTACAGGCGGCACGGCTGATCTTGCTGCGTGTTCCCGATGTTGCCGCGCCACGCATAGTGGAGGAGCTGGCCGCTTCCGAGCTGGCCTTCAAAGATCTATCGTTTGTGCTGTGTGAGAGCTGGCTGCGGGTCGAAGTTCTGGAGCCGCTTAAGGCGCGCGGGTCCTCCGTTGGGACACTGCTGAGCGTGCCCAGCCTTCACCGCGATTGGTTCGTTGTCGACGGGGAGACTTCGGCAGTACGGCAGGTGCGGCGTTTGCTGGAGCACAACGAAGCGCGAGCCTGTGAAATTCGAGCTGGATGCAAGCAACTTTATTTCGCCGCGGAGCTGCTGATGACGTCATTGACCAGTCCGCTCTTTGTTGCCGCGCAACAAGCTCTGCGGGAAGGCGGCATTTACGGAAATAATTTGACCGCCGTGCTGGAGGAGATGGCCCAGAAGACTGTTCGGGATTTTGTAAAGGGCGCGCGCGCGAATTTGGGCGGGCCGCTGACCGAATGCTCTCCGGCAACGGCGAAAGCGCATTTAGATGCCTTGCACGAAGCTCAGCCCGAGATAGCGCAAATGGTGGACGAGCAACTATCGTGGGCGCGGAACAGGATGTCGAAAGTGTCGAAGGGGGAATGACTGGTTTTCAGGGGCTTTCGACCGAAGAGCGTAACGATTCCCAAGCGATCAGAAATTGAGCAACGCTCCAAAGCTGGGATGGGCAGCCGCCGGGGCGATGAGGGGGGTCGGCGTCAAACACCTCGGCCAAGGAGCCCAAGCAGCAAGTGCTGAACTCTTCTTCCAAAGGGCGAAGGAACTGGCTGGCGCGAGCGCTGCTTTGCGCGGATTCGCCGTAAGCGTAGCGATAAGCCGCTATAAAAGGACCGATCAGCCAGGGCCAGACTGTGCCCTGATGGTAGGCGCTGTCACGATCGGCCATGCAACCCTCAAAACGAGGACGATAATTGGCGGCATTGCGCTCTAGCGTTCGGAGGCCGACTGAGGTCAGCAGTTCATGGCGAACAATATCAACGACAGAGCGGGCGCGCTCGCGGTCAAGCAAAGGAAAAGGTAGGGATAGAGCGAAGAGCTGATTCGGGGTTACGCGAGGATCGCGAAAGGATGGCGTGACGAGGTCATAGAGGCAGCCGCGATCCGGATTCCAAAAAGAGCTCTGAAAAGAGGCGAGCATCTCCTCGGCTTCTCTCAGGAGGGCCTCGCGTTCCTGCTCGAGGCCCATGAGTCCCGACCAAAGAGCCAGAATTACAAGGGCGTTGTACCAGAGCGCATTGATCTCGACCGGTTTGCCATTCCGCGGAGTAACGGGGGAATCGCCAATTCTGGCATCCATCCAGGTCAATTGAGTTTGCGGGGTGCCGGCGGAGAGCAGGTTATCGACGGAATCGACGTGAATATCGTAGAGCGTGCCGCGGCGGTACCACGTAACGATATCTCGCGCGGCCGGGTAGATGGTTGCGCGGAGGAAACTCAAATCGCCTGTTTTCGCGAGCAAGTCGTGAGCCGCGATGAAGAACCAAAGGGTGGCGTCTACGGCATTGTATTCAGGTTGAGAATGCTTATCGGCGAAGCGGTTCGGCAGAAGCCCCTGAGATCGCGTGTCAGCGAGCATCTCGAGAATCTGCGCGCTTTCGCGTTGAGGGAACCCGGCCCGCGAGAGCGCGGGAAGACTAATGAGGGTGTCGCGCGTCCAATCGGTAAACCAGGGATAGCCGGCGATGAGCGTGGGCCGGCCATCATCGCGTACGACCCTGAACTGATCGAGCGCGCGGCGGGCCATGGAGCGGACCGGATCAGCGCCGGGAAATTCGCGCCGGCCGGTTTCAGCGGCAAGAATGGCAGGGATATCGGGAGTGCGCGGAGGAGCAGGCAAACCGCCAGCGTGGAGTGCCGCGAGCATCCAGGCAAAGCTTCCGGCCCCGAGTTCAAACACGAGAGAGCCGGGCGAGAACAGATCTTCCCGGAAATCCAAACCCCGCTCAAGCTCTCGTAAATATTCGTTGTTCAGCAGCCATGTTCCTTCTGAATGGAAGCGCCCATTGTGCAGGATGGTGAGCGGCGGCAGATCCGGATAAGGCGTGAACGAAATGCTGCGAGGATCTTCAGCGACATGGCTGCACAGCGCCGAGTTTCGATGCGTCAGCGAATGATAATCGCGAAACGATAGCGTCAGGCGAACATCCAGGCGGCACGGATGCGTAGCTTCGTACAAGATGAGAACAGACTGTTGCCGATCGAGGAGGCAAACGGTTTTTCGAATTTCCACTTCGCCAGCCTGATAGCGCCACGACGGAAAGGGACCGAGACTGAACTCCTGCAGCAGCTCGAGCCCGCGCGGGTGGATGGTTCCGGGATATTGCACGGTAGCAAGCTCGAAAGAAAGGCCGCCGGCGGTGACGCGCTCTTCGACGCGGGGCAGAATGGAATAGCGGTCGGCGGGAGGGTTAAGAGACGCGATGAGCAGGCCATGGTAACGGCGCGTGTTCACTCCCGCGACGGTGCCCATAGCGAAGGCGCCGGTGTGATTCGTATCGAGCCACTCGAGGCGGGAGGCGCGCTCAAAATCGCGGCAGATGTGGCGCGGGACTGAGAGAATGGGAGGCTTCGGGCCGTCTGCCACACTCATAGTCTAGGGAATGGAAAAGCGCTATCAATGGAAATTGAAGCACCGGGAGATCGTATTGGGCGATCGAACGCTGCTGATGGGAATTCTGAATCTAACGCCTGACTCGTTTTCAGACGGAGGGAAGTACGCGGATCCGGACCGCGCTTTCGCGCGCGCGATGGAGCTAGAAGACGAGGGCGCGGACATACTCGACATAGGCGCTGAATCGACGCGGCCCGGCTCGCAACGGATTGCGGAGCCTGAAGAGCTGCGACGGCTGATTCCGGTTCTCAAACGGCTGCGCGGAAAGCTGAGCATCCCGATTTCGGTGGATACCTATAAAGCCAGCGTGGCGGAGAAAGCGCTGGAGCACGGCGCGGAGATCATCAATGATCCGAGCGGCATACTGCTGGATCTGCAATTGCCGAAGGTGGTTACGAAATACGACGCCGGGCTGATTATCAACCATATGAGGGGCAGTCCTGAGACATGGTCGAAGCTGCCGCCGATGAAGGATTTGATGCGATCGATCGGTATCGACCTCGAAGCGGCGCTACACCGGGCGCTACAGAGCGGGGTGCAGAAGCATCAAGTAGTTATCGATCCGGGTTTGGGATTTGGCAAGCGACGCGAGCAAAACTCGGAAATCATCGCGCAGCTTGGGCTGCTGAAATCGTTCGATCTGCCGATTCTGGTTGGGCCATCGCGGAAATCTTTTCTGAGACGGGAACAGGCGGCGGAAACGGAGTTTGCGACCGCCGGCGCAGTGGCGGCGAGCATCCTGCATGGCGCGCATATTGTGCGGGTCCACGAAGTGCGATCTATGAAAATTGTGGCTGAAGTCGTGGACGCGGTGCGGCAGTCCGCGCATGCGGAGACAGAAACGGCAACGGCTCAGGGGCGCTGGCAACGCGGGCAATAATGCGTGCCCCGCTGGGCGATCACGATGCGGCGGATGAGTGCGCCGCAACGCGGGCAAGGTTGATCCTGCTTACCGTAGACATTGTGGAGCTGTTGAAACGCGCCGCGTTCTCCGGCGCCATCCACATAGTCAGAAACGGAAGATCCGCGGTGACGAATCGCAAGCCGGAGCACTTCGAGCAAACTTTTGTGCAAGCGTTCGGCGCGCTGTTTCGAGATGCGGCGGGCGGGAGTGCGTGGATGAACGCGAGCGTCGAACAACAATTCGTCCGCATAAATGTTGCCGACGCCGCCGAGGAACGCCTGATTGAGGAGAAGAGCCTTGATGCTGCCGCGATGCTCGCGCAGGCGGTCGTAGAATTTTGCAAAGGGGATGTCCAGAGCATCGGGTCCGACGCGATCGAGGGCAGCGGGAAGTTTCGTGAAGAACTCGAAGCGGCCGAACTGGCGGACGTCATCGTAAATCAGCGTCCCGTTGTTCAGGTGAAGGACAGCGCGCGTGTATTTTCCGGGCGAGGCGTTCCAGAGCAGCCTGCCGGTCATGCCGAGGTGGACGAACAGGACGCCAAGATCGAGGTCGATGAGAATCTGCTTTCCACGGCGCCGGATGGCTGTTATTGACGATCCCGCGATGGCATCCGCCGTTTTGGAGATTCCACCGCGCGTTACACGGTGCGAAAAGAATTCAGCGTGAGCGATGGTTTGCCCGAGGATGTGCGGAGCGATGGAGCGAACGACGGTTTCAACTTCGGGCAATTCAGGCAGAGTGACTATGGTACATCGACGAGGTTGGAAGGAGTGGCAGGAGATGGCCGCGGCGGGAGGGGCGTGAGTTACACTGAGGATCAAGCCACCCTAGCTCAGTTGGTAGAGCGGCTGATTCGTA
>CAWBDN010000011.1:0-293833 GCA_963787575.1 uncultured Acidobacteriaceae bacterium | reverse complement strand
GGCTGCGCGAATACGATGCGCAGGTCTTGACTCTAACGCGCGAAATCGGAGACTACTTTGAAACCGCTGTGAAGGTCAGCGGCGATGGACGCACGACAGCAAATTGGGTAGCGGGTGAGTTAATGGGACTGCTGAAAGCGGCGGGGAAAGAGATTTCGGATTCACCGATACCTCCAGAGCACATCGGCGAACTGGTAATGCTTATCAAGAAAGGCGAGCTCTCAGGAAAGCTGGCGAAAGAACTCCTTCCCAGAATGTTCGACACCGGCGAGCCACCATCTGTGATTATGCAACGTGAAGGACTAAAGCAAATCTCAGATACGGGAGCCCTCGAGAAAATTGTGGAAGACGTGATTTCCGCGAACCCGAAGCAGGTGGAGCAGTACCGGAGCGGAAAAACCGCTGTTTTAGGGTTTTTAGTCGGCCAAGTTATGAAGAGCAGCCGCGGTCAAGCAAATCCCGGAGCAGTCAACGATGTTCTCAAAGCGAAGCTTGGCTAGCTGGCGGCGCGTTCAGCGATGAGCGGGACGCCTAGAGTTCGGCCTCCGCTTCAATCTCGATGAGCATGCCGGGGTCAATAAGGGCTCGGACCTCCACCATAGTGGCGCAGGGCCGGATCTCGCCGAAGAACTCCCGATGAGCTCGACCGTATTCTTCCCATCTGCCGATATCTGTCACAAACATTCGCTTCGCACAATGTTGGCCAGCGTAGCCCCGGCTTTTTTCAGAGCGCGTTCGAGATTGCGAATAATTTGCACGGTTTGTTTTACCCATCACCAGCGCCCACCAGGTTTCCGTTTTCGTCAGTGGCAGTTGTTCCGGTTACGTAAATGCGGCTTCCAACGCGTACGGCCCGGCTGTAACCGACGATGTCTTTCCATTTTGTTCCGGGAGGAGATGTTTTGGCGATCTTGGATCATAAATCTGACGAGTTAGGCCTCGTGCCGTTTCAAGAACCACAATTGGCTATTTACCGGCTTATTTCCCGATTGCCGGCGTGGCCGAATGTACCTGCCGTCAGGCCGCATAATTCTTGCTGCCGTGTCGTCTTCGAGATATTTCGCGAGAATTTTGTCCCGCAATCTCCGGACGAGTTTGGGGGCTTCGACAGGGAAAAGAATCTCAACGCGGCGGTTCAGATTTCGTGGCATCAAATCGGCGCTACCCACATAAACCAGCTCGTCGCCTCCGTTGCGAAAATAGAAGATGCGGCTGTGCTCGAGAAATCGACCCAGAATGCTTCTGACGCGGATAGTCTCGCTTACTCCGGGGATTCCAGGCCGCAACGAACAAACGCCTCGAACAATCAGATCGATTTCGACACCGGCGCGTGATGCCTCATAAAGAAGCCGGATCATACCGGCGTCCTCGAGCGCATTCATCTTAAAGATCAAGTGGCCGTCACCGTGCTCGCGATGCCGCTCGATTTCGGCGCGAATAAGGCGTTCCAGGCCTGTGCGCATGCTGTAAGGGGCCACCAGCAACTTACGATAGGATTTTTTAGCCGAGTAACCTGTAAGGTGATTGAATAGATCGCTTACATCGGCGCCAATCTCTTCGTTGGACGTAAATAAGCCCAAATCGGTATAAACTCTTGCAGTTGTGGGATTGTAATTGCCCGTTCCCAAGTGGATATAACGCCGAATCGCCTCGCTTTCCCGCCGCACAACCATCGCCATCTTTGCATGAACCTTCACTCCGGGAAGGCCATAGACGACATGCACGCCTTCGCGCTCCAGTTTCTGAGCCCACTCGATGTTGCTCTCTTCATCAAAGCGCGCCTTAAGTTCCACCAGGACCGCAACCTGTTTTCCGTTCTGGATTGCATCGAGTAGAGCTTCTACAATCGGTGAATTTCGGCCCACGCGATACAAAGTCATTTTGATGGCGAGCACGTCCGGATCCTCCGCTGATATCCGGAGAAAATCAACCACGGGTTGGAAAGATTCGAACGGCAGGTGTAGAAGAATATCCGATTCCCGAATCGCACCGAACATATCGCTTCCGGAGGGTCCAGCGAAAGCCTTGGGGGTCGAGGGGATGAAGGGCTTGTCTTTCAAGGCCGACCGCTCGATGGTCATCAGCGCACGCACGCGGCTCAGATCGAGCGGTCCATCGATACGATAAACGTCGTTATGGTCCAGCTCAAGGTTCGTAGTCAGCAAGTCAATAAGCCGCTGCGGCATACCCGCATTTACTTGGAGGCGAACTGCATCGCGAAAGCGCCTTCGCCATATGGCTTCCTGTATGGTTTCCAGCAAATCGTCGGCCTCGAGTTCCTGAATCGCAAGCTCCGCGTCACGGGTTACATGGAACAGGTCGGCTTCCAGAATGTCCATTTCAGGGAACAGCATGCGGAGATTGACGATGATTACCTGCTCCAGCCAAATAAAAGCAAGCTCACCGGCCCGTGAGGGAAGCGGGACCAACTGCGGCAGCGAATCGGGGACCTTAATGCGCGCAAACCGTTCTTCTCCGTCGCCATTACTGACGATCGCGGCCACGTTCAGGCTGAGATTGGAAATGTGAGGAAAGGGCCGACCCTGATCCACCGCTAAGGGCGTTAACACGGGATAGACGATGCGGCGGAAGTAGTCGTCAACGGCAGTCTTCTGCTGTGGGTTCAATTCATCCAGCTCGAGAATTTGAATGCCAGCATCTCCCAAGGCGGGCATCAGGTCTTCACGCCAAAGCCTGTAGATCTCGCCGACGACGCTGGTGACTTCGTGGCGAATCAGCTCCAACTGCTCGCCAGGCGATCTGCCATCCATGCTTATTTCCGTGGTGCGCGTCTCGATTTGCTGCCAGAGACCTGCTACACGAACCATGAAAAATTCATCGATATTCGACCCGAGGATCGATATGAACTTGACTCGCTCCAGCAGAGGGGTTGAGGGATTTTCGGCTTCCTCCAACACGCGGCGCTGGAAGGTCAGCAGGCTGAGGTGAGGGTTCAGGTAAAGATCCGGGCCGTCCAGGCGCAACGCAGGAGCTGCGGCTCGGCTTGCCGACGCGGATCGCCTCCTTGCGGAGCGGGCGCTTCTCATAAGAAGGGAAAGTTTATGACGACGTCTTCTTAATACTGTAAAACTTCGCCACTGGGCGGGTTGTTACAATGCAAGTGCGGGGTGGAGCAGTCAGGTAGCTCGTTGGGCTCATAACCCAAAGGTCGCAAGTTCAAATCTTGCCCCCGCAACCAACCCGTCCGGCAGTGTCTACGAATTCCGCTTCTCCCTACGACGAAATTGCGGAAATGTACAACGCGCTGTGGGCAGACTGGTATCTGCCGGGCGCGATGACGGCCCTCGAGAACCTGCTCTTTTCACGCATTCCTGCCACCGCGCGAATCCTCGATCTCTGTTGTGGTTCCGGCCATGTCACAGCGGAGCTGGTCAGGCGTGGGTATTCTGTCACTGGAATCGATTCCTCGACTGAGTTAATTTCGCTCGCCCGGCAAGCATTGCCGGGAATAGACTTCCGCGTACAGGACGCCAGGAAGCTTCAGATCGATGGAAAGTACGACGCTGTTCTCTCCACGTTCGACTCGCTGAATCACATATTGACCCTCGACGATCTCCGAGATGTGTTCATCGGGGTTCACGCCGCACTCGAGCGGAGCGGATTATTCGTGTTCGATATGAACCTGGCTGAAGCTTATTCTGCCGATCTACGGAGATGGCATGCCGAGGTTCGTCAGGACGCCGTGGGCCTTGTCCGCGGAACGTACAATCCGGAGACACGCAGGGCGGCCACTGAGCTCGTTTGGCTGGCGCGAGTAGCAGGCAACAACTTATGGCGAAGGCAAGAGAGCATTGTGGAGCAGCAATGCTATTCCCCATCCGAAATCCTTTCCGCGCTCGACGACAGCGGCTTCCTGAGGATGCAGGCGCTTTCAGCGAGAGATGCCGGGATGAATGATAGCCTGGCGCTTGGGCGGAGTTTCTTTATCGCTTGGCCCTGAAGAAGATGCTACGAGTAGGGAAACACTCGTACGTCCATCCCTTCGGCCAGGTTAATGAGCCGATCCAAATCATTGCCAAAGGCGCGTTTCCTCCAGCTCTCCCGGCCTTTCCGACCCACGTATATTTGTGTAATCCCGCGCAGGCGAGCGAACTTGAGAATAGTTTCGACGGCATCTTCTCCGTCCAGTTCCACAATTTCCGCGCCTTTCTGTTTCGCTAGTTCGATTCCCTCCTGAATCCGACCGAGTTGCTCGCGAGACCAGTCTCCCCGCCTAATGTAGGTGACAATCAGGTCTCCGTGAAAACGATCGCGGTTTCGCGCCCCGCTTTCCAACATGCGTTTCGCATCTCCGGCGGGGGAAAGGCAGACCAGGATGCGTTCCTGGGTACCCCAAAGCTGAGTTATGCCCTGAGACGCGAGGTAGCGCTCGAGCTGCTTCTCTACAACATCAGCGGCCAAGAGCAGAGCGATCTCGCGCAGCTCCGAGAGCTGCAACTCAGAGGCGCTTTTCGACGAAGTCGCGCCGGCTTCGTCGGATGCGTATACGACACTTTCGGGCGGGGTATCAACAATCACAATTTCATCGGCTGTCTGCAAAAAGCTGAGTGGAACCGTGTGGCTCACGTGCTTTCCAGTGATTGCTTCGACGCGTGCCCGCATTTCTTCAATGTGCTGCAAATTGACTGACGTGATCACCGATATGCCCGAACTGAGTAACTGCGCCACGTCTTCCCATCGCTTCTCATGCGTTGAACCGGGCGGGTTGTCGTAGGCCAGCCCGTCGACCAGGCACACTTGCGGTTTTCTCGCGAGAATGGCAGGCAGGTCCATGACGGAACAGTTGCCCTGCGTTTTAAGGGGAACCACTTCCAACGTAGAGATCGCATGCTGGACATCGGCGGAAAGCCTGGGTTGAATCGCGCCCACCAGCACGTCCTGTCCACGCTCCCGCCGGCGGCGTCCCTCATCCAACATTCGGAAGCTCTTGCCAACTCCAGATGCGTATCCTAGGAAAACCTTCAGACGTCCACGCGCCTGGCGTGCTTCTGGCGCTTGTTGAATAGCAGGCTCGGCGGCCGATTTCGATTCACTTGCCGTGATCACATTATTTATTATCGATTTAAGCTCGTAGCGCGGGTCCAGCAAAGACACAGCCACCCTATGTTATCCTGCGGGTGTCCGACGCCTGTCCGCATCACGGGGACGTAGTTCAGTTGGTTAGAACGCCGGCCTGTCACGTCGGAGGTCGCGGGTTCGAGCCCCGTCGTCCCCGCCAATTCTCATCCATTACCGGATATCAGTTCGCCAGAATTGGTGGGAATACCGCTGCCCGACGTCATACATACTAAGAGCATGACGCCAGGACAGCCGCAGCCCAAATTTCAACTCACAAACACGCCGGATTACCGCGAGAGCTACGCGAACAGCGTGCAGATGCGTGTGAATTTGTGGGACTTCTTCCTGATGTTCGGAACCATCAATCAGACCGCGCCCGACGCAGTAACGATCCAGAACTTTCAGGGCATCTATTTAAGCCCGCCCCAAGCCAAGGCTTTGTTGAACGTGCTTCAGCAAAATCTCAAGCAGTATGAATCCGCTTTCGGAGAGATTCGTCTGGAGGCCCAGACCCAGGGCGAAGTCATCCAATAGGTTCTTTCATGCCGGCACACGCGCGGCCGCCGATGCCGAAACTCCCGCCATTTGCATTGGCGCAGTCCCGGGGGCGTCGTAAATACCCCGAACATCTGCTCGTTTTTTTCCTTATCTTTTCGGCAGTGCTAATCACGATCCACTTGCCGCTGTTAGGATTGCCCTTCTTCTGGGACGAGCTCGGCCAGTTCATTCCAACGGCTCTCGATTTGCTCCGCAACGGAACGTGGATAGCCCATTCGGCCGTTCCGAATGTGCATCCGCCCGGCGTCGAGGCCTATCTCGTCCTTTGGTACAAGCTCTTTGGGTTTTCAATTCCTATTACCAGAGTCGCGATGCTCGTGCTTGGCTCGCTGGGCCTCCTGTTCACCTTTCTTCTAGCCATCGAACTCAGCCGGGAGACGACCGGCACTCCCGCATTCCTACCGCCACTGTTTCTTCTTGCCACGCCGCTTTTTTACACGCAAAGCATGATGGCGCAGCTTGATATGCCGGCGATGGTATTTACCGTTCTGGCATTGTTGCTTTTCTTGAAGAACAACTACGCGGCCGCTGCGGCCGCGAGTGTGGTACTTGTCCTAATGAAAGAGACCGGTATTGTTGCGCCATTCATCTTATTCGTAGTACTTCTGTTCCGAAGAGAGTGGCTTCGGGCAGCTTTCTTTGTCGCACCTACCTTAGCGCTTGGGGCCTGGCTGTTTTTTCTACACCGATCCACTGGCTATTGGCTCGGAAATCCAGGATTCGCACACTACAATGTCGGGTACGCGCTGCATCCGGTGCGCATGGCGTTCTCTTTCGTGCGGCGATTCTACTATGTTTTTCTGGCAGATTTTCGGTGGATCGGCACGCTTGCGCTCGTGACGACTGCGTGGAAATGCAGACCGTTCCGCAGTGGTGCCTGGCGGATAGCCATTGCGATTTTCGCGGCGACTTTCGTCCTGGTTTCTTTACTCGGCGGTGCGGAACTGGAACGCTACCTGTTGCCTGGGCTTCCCCTGTTCTACATCGCGGTCAGCATTGCGCTGACGTATATCCGCCGCCGGATCGCGATCACGGCCATTGTCGCGCTCACCATGGGCCTTGTGGCGAGTATGTTTTGGAATCCGCCCTATCCGTTTCCCTACGAAAACAATTACGCGATGGTGGATTTCGTCCGGTTGCAGCAGCAAGCGGCGGATTTTGCGGAGCGGAATTTCCCTCGCCGCACGATCGCCACCGCGTGGCCGTACACGGCGGCCCTCGAGAGTCCCGATTACGGGTTTGTTCATCACAAGCTGCACGTCATCGAAACCAGCGATTTCCACGCCGCATCGATCGAAGCCCTTTCGCCCGGTGGTTTCGATGTCCTGATTACTTATAGCCGCACATGGGCGCCTGAAAGCGGCGTTATTTCGATCCCTCTGGTGCGATATTTCCTGAGCCGCTTTTACGGCTGGCAGCCGGACATTACGCCAGATCAGTGCGCGCAACTGGGTCTCAAGCCGGTTGTCTCCTGGCAGCTGCGCGGACAAGTAATCACCGTCTACGCCCGGAGTGGCATCGGTGCCAGGGGCACATAGAATCCGCGCCGCGTGGTGGGGTACGGTCGGCCTCTTTCTGGTACATGGCCTTCTCGTGGGCACCTGGGTATCGAGGATCCCGGCTGTGCAAAGCGCGCTGCGGCTGAATAACGGCATACTTGGCCTGACGTTACTGAGCTCGGCGTTTGGTGCAGTTTGTACCATCCCGCTAATCGGATGGCTCGTGACTCGTTATGGAAGCAAGAAGGTCACGACGGCCGGCAGCATTCTCTTTTGTCTCGTGATCGCTTTACCTGGACTTGCTTTCAATGCAATCAGTCTTGGCGCCGCGCTATTCGTTTTCGGCGCTGCGGCGGCGGCAATGGACGTTTCCATGAACGCCCAGGGCGTCGAAGTGGAAAAGGCGCTCGGCAGTCCCACTATGTCGCGCTTTCATGCGATGTACAGTACCGGGGCGATGGCAGGAGCGGGGGCGGGCGGGTGGCTCGCTTCACAGGGAACGCTGCCGCTTGTGCACTTCGCCGCAAGTGGCGGTATCAATCTGCTCGCGATCCTCGCGGTTTCATCGCTGCTGCTCGACGCCCACCGAAATCCCGCGGCACACCGGCAGCGGCTTTCGCTGAACCGGATTCCGGGAGTGTTGTTGGCCCTGAGCGCGATCGGCTTTTGCATTCTTCTTTCCGAGGGCGCGATGGCCGATTGGACCGCCGTCTACTTGCGACAAGTCCTGAGCGCCGGACCAGGGATGGCAGCCGCCGGTTACGCGGTCTTTTCGGCGGCAATGGCGGGTTTCCGTTTCCTGGGAGATGTGATCACAACTCGACTGGGGCCTCTTCGCACCGCCCGCTCGGGATGCCTTGTCGCGGCCGCCGGTTTGTTTTGGGCTTTGGCCATGCAAACGCCGGGGTGGGCACTGCCCGGTTTTGCAGCGACGGGCGCCGGGCTCTCGGTCATTATTCCGCTTGTGTTTGGCTCGGGCGGCCGGGTTCAATCTGTCAGCCCCGGAACGGGCATCGCGACGGTCACAGGGATCGGCTACATCGGTTTTATCGTGGGTCCTCCCGCCATCGGATTCGCTTCACAGTTGGTTACGTTGCGATATGCGTTGGGCCTCGTGGTGATGTGCTGCCTGGCGGCGGCAGCACTGTCACGTTTTATGGCCTCTCTCCAGCCGCTGGGCAGCGCGAGTGAGCCCGTTCCGGAACTACACCTGTGAGCTACTAACCTCCCAAACGCATGGGCTTCGCATAGCCAGTCATTTCCAGGTAGCCGACGCCGTGAACAGCACGGGAGTGCTCGCTTCCAACGTATGTGACCGCGCCTTCCCAATAGCTGGGAGAGATCTCGTTCTTACGGAAGAGCTCCTGATTCTTCAGCGCGGCGCGCTCCGACAGTTGCAATTCAAGCGCCGGCACAGATATGTTCCAGGACAACGGGTACCGGGCGCCGGATTCCGGGCTCTGCCATAGATCGCCGGAGGTCAAAGAGAACTGTGACGCCTCGAGAAAATGTGCATTCCCATGCGAATCGACATACGTTCCCGAGGAGCATGGATCTATTTCTCCCGATGTTTTTCTAAGCCGATACAGCATCACTTCTTCGTTACTGTCCAATTGAATCGCGAACCAGTCCCATCCGGCAAGAGTGTTGCCGCGCGGTTCCGTGAAGAACTCATGGTCCATCCAGGCGAGCCCGTTGATCGCAAATTTCGTGTTCCTCCATTTCAGCTCCCCCGCTGCCGCTAAGCGCGTAAAGGAGACGTAATGGGACGCTTCGCCTTCGAGCGGGCCTTTTTGGCTTACGCCATTCCTGCCATGGATAACGACCGGCTTTTCCGGCTTGAGGCTCAAGCGCAGCGAAAACCGGTCGCAAACGGCCTGCAATTCCTGTTTTCCCGTTGCGGGATTCACCCAGCGCACATGCCAATTGCCGTTCCAGTACTGGGCATCCGCCGCATCAGTGCCCGCCAATCCCGGCCCTGCCCGATTTAACCGTTCCGTGTGATAAAACTCACCTCCATCGATATCGCTCAATGCCAAATGCGCGAGGTAGATTTGATCCGGCAGCCATATTGTTTGGGCGTTGCCCGTTTCCTGTTTCGAAAGAGGTATCGCTTGGCGGAAAAACGTCAACTCGAAACCGAAGCGGTGACCGTCAGGCGCGTGCAGATTTCCCGTGTAATACCACCATTCACTCTGATAGGCGGGATGGCTGAAGTGATCGCGCGGAAATTCGTAATGATAACCGGGCCTTGCAACCCGCCATTCCTGAGCAGCGATAAGCGATGTTAGCGTTATGCACGCCGCAAGCAGCCTAGAGTTCATGAATCACCTCAATCGGATTCATTTGAGTAGCGGTACGCGACGGATACAAACCCGCTAAAATTGTGGCGCCGTACACGCCGCTCAATGCCGCAAGCAGTACGGCAACCGGCAAGTGAAACTGAATGGTCCATCCGAAAGATTGCTTGTTGATCACGAAAATCAGAATCAGCGACAAAAGGGTCCCGAGGATCAGACCGATCGCATTGGAGAGCAATCCCAGCAGCCCCGCCTCGCACAGAATGATCTGCCGGACTTGAGGTTGTGCGGCGCCCAGGAAACGCAGCAGGGCGAATTCGCGGCGGCGGTCGATGATCATCGCCAGCAGCGCTCCTGCGATTCCCATTACTGCCACAATAACGGCCACCGCTTCGAGGGCATACGTGATGCGAAAGGTCCGGTCGAACACCGCGATCGCACCGCGGCGCAGAGCGGTGTTGGGAAACACCATGACTGCGCGTCCACCAATCACGTTGTCGATACCACGGCGAACGGCTCCCAAATCCGCATCGCGGGTGAGATAAACCGCGAGATTCGAGATGGCAGGATCCGGCAAATACTTCAGCAGCGTATGCCTGTCGAGCATGACGAAACCACGCTCGGTTGAATAGTCGTAGTAAATGCCGAGGACCTCGAAGTTGCGGAGCGCTCCGGCCAACGACAGTGCGATGAAGCTTCCCGTGTGGACGTTGTGCTTATTCGCGAACGGCTCGCTCACCACGGCGTAATCTCCCGCGGAGAGCTTTTTGAGAATCTCGTTCCGGTCCTCGCCGGGAAGAAATATTGTGCTCGCCATGGCCCGCACTTTGTTCGATTCGCCGCCCGCCAGAGTCGCCGGCAAACCCTGGTAAGAAATGGCGTACGCTCGGAAGCGATCCACAGCGGCCACGCCAGGCAGCCTTTCGATCCGGTTGGCGATATCGACACTCATGGTCGGATGGCGGTCAGCGGCCGGAAAGCCGGCGGGCCGCAAGTACAAATCGGCTTTAAGCTCGTTATCCATCCAGAGGCGGACAGTTTCGCGGAAACTGCCCACCATAATGCCGACGCTCACCGTCATCGCCACGGCTGTCGCAAGGGCTGCGACCAACACCGAAGTCCGGCCGAGCGAAGCGCGCAGCGAGCGCATCGCCAACAGAGCTTCTACACCGAGGAGTTTTTCCAAAACCGGATTCACTGTGCCGGCGAAGAGCGTCACCACATTGGGTATGGCTGCTGCGGTACCTGCTATGAACAGCACGATGGCGACATAGGCGAACAGCGGCTGGCCGCCAATAGCCGGGAGCTTCGCCAATCCGCACCCGGCGATTAGCATCGGCGCAGCCCAAAGGACCACGCGGCGCGAGCGGATAAAAGCGGCGTATTGCTCGCGCCCCGGCGCCATGGCTTCGACCGGCGCCACGTGAGCGGCTTCCCTCGCTGGAGCCAAGGCCGCTAAAATAGTGACGGTCATTCCGAGTCCAACTCCGGTGAGAACGGAGGCAACCGCTAATGTAACTGGCGCTGGATGACTGCTCACGTACAGAGACTGCACTGTGGTCCCGATCAGCCGAACCGCGCCGGCGGCCATTAACCAGCCGGCCACGATGCCGATTGCGCTTCCGGCGACACCAAAGAACAGCGCTTCCGCCAGAAATGCCTTTGTCACCATGGACCGAGTAGCGCCAATCGCCCGCACAATACCGATTTCGCTTCTGCGCCTGACCACCGAAATGGAAATGGTGTTGTAGATGAGAAATCCTCCCACAATCAGCGCAATGTAGCTCAGGACGCGCAGATTCCAGCGAAACGCCGCCAGCATTTTGCGGTTCTCCCCGGTACGCGCCCCCTGCGGCTCCACACTCACTGAGGCGGGAAGCTCCTTCTGCAACATTGTGCGCGCCTCATCGACCGGCTCATCTGCCGGAAGCCGCACATCGATGCTGTCGAGCTTGCCGGTTCTTCGCGTCACAGCCTGGGCAAGGCCGATATCCGCGACAATTATGTTGCCCTCTCCGATAGCCGTATCGCCAGACTTCAGCACGCCCGCCACAGTAAAAGAGTGCACTGCATCGTTGATGAGCAATTGGACGTGGTCACCGGGGCGGACTCCCAGCCGCGCTCCGACCCAGACCGGACTGCCGGCGACAAGCTGTATCGCAGCCTCTTCGGGGCTACCATTTTTGAAGCTTTCGCGGCCCGGATGGCCAATCAAGTCGAGCCCGATGAACGGCAGCGCCTCGCCCTTACCATTGAGAAAGGCGAAAGCCTCAATCCGCGGCACAAAATCGAATGCATATGGGAGTCGCGCCAGCTTTCCCAACAAACGCTCATTGATGCCGCCAATGGAACTGAGGACCAGGCCGCTCTTGCCGGTCAGGGATTCCAGCGAAGACTGAAAACTGCCTGTCGCCGCTTCGCCCGCCAGATCGATTGCGATCACGACGCCCACACCGAGCGCAACAGCAAATACCGTGAGTGCCGTTCGGAGCGGTTCGCGAAACAGCGGCTTCAAAATGAGGCGCGTAAAGAGAATCCAGCCGGTCCTCATCTGCGGGGCCCGGCGGCTTCCGGCAAAGCGGCCTGTTCCAGACGGCCATCACGGAGCCGTAGAATGCGATCCGCTATCGCGGCGCTCTCCACACTGTGCGTCGCCATGATCACGGCGACGCCGAGCTCACGAGCCGTGCGATGCAGCAGGTTCAAGACGAGCTGGCCGGTTACAGTGTCCAGGTTTCCTGTGGGCTCATCGGCCAGCAACAAACGCGGGCTGTGCACCAGGGCGCGCGCGATGCCGATTCGCTGCTGCTGGCCGCCGGAAAGCTGATGAGGCAGACGGTCCGCATATTCTTCCATTTCCACCCAGCGCAGACGTTCCAACGCCGCGGGGCGCGCATCCTCCCTTTTCGCGAGCAACAACGGCAACTCGACGTTTTCAGCAGCTGACAAGGTATGCAGCAATTGAAACGATTGAAAGATGAAGCCGACCTTCTCACGACGCAGCTTCGTCAGCTCGGCGTCTCGCAGCTCGCTCGTATTTTTGTCATCCAGGATCACTTCGCCTGACGACGAGAAGTCCATCGCGCCGCACAGGTTCAAGAGCGTGGTCTTTCCGCACCCGCTTTTGCCCACCAGCGCGACGAAGTCTCCGGCCTCCAACTGGAGCGAGATATCCTGCAGAGCGACAACGGGCATGCCTTGCGCGCGATACAGTTTGGTCACATTGCGAAGCTCCAGGAGAGCCATACATCCCAGGATCGTATGCCGGACATCAAAAGGGTGTTTTTCCCGTGACGGTCGAATATTCGCGCCTCCGCTACACTCAAAGGCGTGGCGAAGATTCTCGTGACCGGGGGAGCAGGCTACATCGGCTCGCATACTCGCTATTTCTTGCAAAAGCACGGTCATTCGGTGGTGGTGATCGACAATCTGTCGCGCGGGTATCGCGACAGCGTTCCTCCGGATCTGCTGCGCGTCATGGATCTCCGCGAGACGGACAGGCTGGCACGCTTGCTTGCAGACGAGCGCATCGATGCAGTCATCCACTTCGCAGCGTACATCGCTGTCGGTGAATCCACACAGGTCCCGGAGCTTTACTTCGCTAATAACGTGAGTGGTTCAATATCTCTGTTTGACGCCATGCTGCGAACTGGTGTCAAGCACCTCGTATTTTCTTCGACCGCGGCTACTTACGGCATCCCGGAGCACGTGCCGATAGCGGAGGACCAGCCTTACGCGCCTATCAATCCATATGGGGAATCAAAGGTGATGGTTGAAAAGATCCTGGAATGGCTGGATCGATATCGAGAGTTTCGAAGCGTGCGTTTGCGGTACTTCAACGCCTGTGGCGCCGAACCGGAAGCGTGTTTAGGCGAGCGGCACGATCCGGAGACGCATCTGATTCCGCTGCTTATTCGTGCGATTCAAACCGGCAGGCCGGTTACTCTTTTTGGCGAGGATTACCCGACGCCCGACGGTACCTGCATTCGAGATTATATTCACGTTAGCGATTTGGCAGAAGCGCACGTCTCGGCTGTGGAGCACCTTCTGGCGGGCGGAAAATCCGATGTTTTCAATGTGGGGACGGGTATAGGTCGCTCCGTGAGAGAAGTTCTCGCGGCGGTCGAGCAAGTTACCGGGCACAAAGTGCCGTATACGGTAGGGCCGCGGCGCGAAGGAGACCCGCCGAGCCTGGTCGCCGATTCCCGGAAGCTGCAAACTCGTCTCGGGTGGCGCGCAAGCCGCGCCAGTTTGGAGCGAATTGTGGAAGACGCCTGGAAATTCGCTCAAGACAAAACGCCGCGCGGGTTGGGCTTATCGAAGCCGGGAAACACGGTCGCAATTTGACGATTGCCCATCTGCTTGGTTACGAGCTCCGAAAGAACGGCTCGGAAATCCGTGGTGACGTTGAGGTCGCGGCCTTCGTAGAGTTGCTCGCGTTCGAGGCCCGGCCAATCGCCGTACACTTTGCCGCCACGAACATTGCCACCCAGCACGAACATCACGTTTGCGTGTCCGTGATCAGTGCCGCGATTTCCATTTTCCTTGACGGTTCTGCCAAATTCCGACATGGTAACGACCGTAATATCCGCCATCCGATCGCCCATGTCCTGCGAAAAGGCGTTGAGGGCGTCTCCAAAATCCCTGAGCAAATTCGCGAGCTGGCCTACGTGCGGCTGCGCACCGACCTCGTTGACGTGGGTATCCCACCCGCCGACGTCCGTGAAAGCGACTTCCAGACCGACATCGGCCTTAACAATGCGGGCAATCTGCTGTAAGCTTTGGCCGAGCCGGCCGCCGGGATACCGCGCGTTGTTTGCCGGAGCGTAGGGGGTCTTCTGAATCGATTGCATGATTTTTATCGCATCGAACGTCTCGCGCCCGGTGCCGTTCAATATCTGGTCCACGCTTGTACCGTACATCGATTCGAAAGTTGTAGCGACGCGCGCATCCTTCACCTGAAAATCATTAATGTTGCCGATGGCGAGCGCTTCGTTCTTACCACGAAGAGTGCGCGGCAGATCGGGGCTGAGGCTGACCGCTCGAAGCGGGGACGGCTGCGCTTCCGGCCGCATGGCGCGATTCAGCCAGCCATCATAGGTGGCCTTCAGCCCGGGCGTGCCGGATTCCATGTAGTCTTGTGCATCGAAATGCGAGCGCGTGGGGTCCGGCGACCCTACGGCCTCGACGATGGCAAGCTGCCGCTGATCCCACAGCGGCTTGAGCGACCGCAGCGCTGGGTGCAGCCCAAAATGTCCATCCAGATCGATGGCGGATTGCTCCGTTCCATCGGGGCGTGGGATGGCAATAGTCGGCCGGAGGCCATAATACGCCGGCTCACCGTGCGGCACGACAACATTCAAGCCGTCCACCGCGCCACGTTGAAAAATGGCGATGAGAATCTTCTTGCGCTGACCTAGTGCGTCTTTTGCATACACTGCGCGAGAGAGCCAGGTTGGAACAGACCCGACGCCAAACATGGCGATCGCCGAGCTCTTCAAAAACAATCTGCGAGATGGCATTCTTAACCTCTGCTTCCTGTACTGCTTGCTCCTATCGCCGCTGAAACTCCGGCGACCCGAGCGCCAATCCAGCGATGAGGCTGGGTAGTTGCGGCGGTCCAGCCTTGGCGCTGTCCGTCAACTGCTTCTGCAATGCCGGGTCATTCAGCGTCTTCTCTATCGCAGCCTTGGTCTGGTCGCTCGGATCCTGCTCCAGAATGACGCGCGCCAGTTCCAAAGGCTCTTTTTCGATGACGGCCTGCCACTCGGCCATGTCGATTTTGATCCCGGGGACGCGATTGTGGGCCAGCGCCAGCGCGAAGTTCATCCGATCCAATAACCCCGCTGAACTGACCCACTCGGCGTTGGCACTGGAATAACCAGTGGGTTCAATCTTTCGATATAGCGGCTCCCCAAGCTTCTGAAGTTCATTGGCCAGTAAATAGCCGGACATCACGTCAGCATCAGTGGCCCGTAAGGCACTGACGATCATTTCAAACGGACTCTTTACTTTGGCGCGGTAAGCACCTTGCGACCAGAATTCGGGAGAGGAGAGCATGGTTCGCATGACTTCGCGCAGGTCGCCGTCGGTTTTCGTGAAGCTTTCCGCCATGCGACTGACGAGCGAAGGCGGCGGGTTATCCGCCACAAAGTGCTGCGCCAACTCCAGTGAAATGAAATGCGCCGTAGATGGATGATGGGCCAGGATATCCAGCACCTTTAACCCATCGTTCATACCGCCTCCCGCTGGGATGACGTGGCCGAGGACAACCTTCTTGCCCCTATCGTGCATCTTGTCGTTGTACTCGAATACGCCGCCTTTGCGTGGATTCGCAATAGTCCAGCCCGTGAAACAGCGCGCTACCGCGATCACGTCGGCTTGGGTGTAGCCGCCGTCCACACCGAGCGTGTGCAGTTCCAGAAGTTCGCGGCCATAGTTCTCATTCAAGCCACGCTTGTTTTTTTGATTTGGCCTTTGCACCCGCTCGGCAGCTTCGGGCCCGACGGATTGCCAGTTATCCAGATAGAACAACATGGCGGGGCTTTTGGCTGTCGCGAGCAGCAGATCGTAGAACTTCCCAAAGACGTGGGGCCGTATGGCTTCCCGCTCGTAGGTCGGAATCATATACCGATCCGCGCCCTTATTCAAAAAGACATTGAAGTGGTTGTACCAGAAATCGACCAACAGTTCCTGCAGTTGATGATTGCTATAGACGGCCCGCAACAGCTTACCCTCAATCAGATCCGTCGCCACGACATTTTGAGGATTCACAGACACCATAAGCTGGCGCCGCAGGTCCACTGGCGCAAGCACAAATAGCTGCTGGCGCTGCCGTGGCCGAAGAGCCCAGACAAAATCGGTTTTTTTGTCCGCTGGCAGTCCTGCGAGCAACGCCCTTTTCTCATCCGGTTTTCCAAAGCGCAGTGTCTCGATCTGGCCAGGCGTCAGAATATCAGACAGTTTAGCTTTTAAATCAAGGTCGGAATCGTCATTTGGATCTGGCGTAGCGGCTTGCGCCTTTGGATCTTGGGTTAGATCTTTGCCTCCGCCCGCTGTATTCAAGTTGATGGTGCCCGCCGGGGCGCCTGGAAGTGGTGCGGCCGCAGCACCGCCGGTTTGCGCCGTGTTGTCACGCCGCTGGCGGTAGCGATCCGCCAAGCGAACCACGATCGCGCGCAGTTCCGGATCTTCCGGCAAAGGCGCACGGCCGCGTGCCACGGCCAGAATCATTTGCGGCGGCGGGTAGTGAACGTATGTATCCCGAATGCTCATCCGCAAAGATTCGAGCGGCTCCAGGCGTGTGGTTAACAGGGGATTTTCGGCGATTGTTTCTGGATGAAGCTCGCCATCTAACCACCTGTCGAGCCCGATCTGCTGTATCCGGGTAAAATCGCCCGGCCGAGGCCCAAAAGTGAGCCGCTCGAGCGCGTGGTGGAGGCGGTCTGCGGGAGAAAGGAGCCGGCTAAACGCGATATACTCCGGCGGATTCGCCCCCGGCTTGATCTTCTTTAGCTTCTTGGCGCCAAACGCGGCGAGCGGCGCAAGCATGAGCAGGAGGCAGCACCAAATGCCGGCGGCTCGATTTCGTTCCAAAGCGTGCTTCACAATCCTTCAGAACGTAGTGCGAAAAAAATGGTTGACGTCTGAATGTTTTCCAGATCGCGTAGAAATCTCCCGGCGCAATCGGATACAAGCTGAAAATGATGGCTAACTTGTTGGCTTTATGGAGCGGGAGACGGGATTCGAACCCGCGACATCAACCTTGGCAAGGTTGCACTCTACCAGCTGAGTTACTCCCGCTCGAAAGGTCTAATCGACATTCTCCCGTGACATTGTTGCAAAGTCAATTCATGTGATTGCAACGTGGGAGCTTAGTAGAATTTCCGGTTCTCGGGGAGGCGTCGTTGTAGCGCAACGGCTGAGATGGTAGCGATCTAAATTGTTGAATCGAGGAAACTTATATTCTCACTAGATTTCTCTTTGAAAAATAGACCCCTGTGATAGACTGAGGTTTCCGAACTAGCGGAACCGGTTTCCCCCCAAATCTTAAACTTCTGCTGACGGGCAGCAAGCTAGCGTAAAACACGACAAATCAGGTTTTTCCACAACTGTGGAAAAGATGTGGGAATCTTTCGCCGGTCGATCAGGAGTGGTTGGGTTGCACGACGCATGGGAACAGATTAAGGACCGTTTAGCTGCTAAGCTTAGCCACGGAGCGTACCAGAATTGGATTTCTCGCACGGCTCTGGGGTCCTTTCAGGATGGCGAACTCACTGTACGAGTTCCGGATGAAACCACTGAGGCTTGGATACGACAGGAATACACGCCTGAAATTCGCGCGGCGATCGAAGAGCTACGGCTTCCGGTCCGCCGTGTTCAGTACGAAGTCGAAACCATCTCGGTGCTCGCGGTAGCCGCCTCGGCCGGCGGTTTTGCGCCCGTCGGAAACAGCGGAAACGGACACGCGCATGTCGCCGAACCGGTCTTCGAAAACACAGTAAATTGGCTAAACCCTCGATTGACGTTTGAGAGCTATGTTGTCGGTTCATCCAACCAGTTAGCGCACGCAGCAGCCCAAGCTGTGGCCAAGATGCCCTCCCGCAGCTACAACCCGCTCTTTATCTACGGCGGGGTCGGGATCGGAAAAACTCATCTGATGCACGCGATCGGCCGCAGCTTGCTGGAAAACTTTGGCAGCTTAAACGTGGTGTACACATCGAGCGAACGCTTCATGAACCAGATGATCACCTCCATCAAGCTGGATCGCATGACTCTGTTCCACCGTCATTACCGCTCGGCGGACGTTTTGCTCATCGATGACATTCACGTGATCGCCGGCAAGGAGCGTACGCAGGAAGAGTTTTTTCACACCTTCAACGAACTTTACGATCATCAGAAGCAGATTGTGATCTCAAGCGATTCTGCTCCCAACCAGTTGCCGGGTCTTGTGGAGCGGCTGCGCTCCCGATTCGAATGGGGCTTGATGGTGGACGTTCAACCACCGGACCTCGAGACCAAAATGGCGATTCTTGATAAGAAGGCCGAGTCGGACGGGATCACGCTGCCCCAGGACGTCCGCATTTTCATAGCGACGAAAACCAAGTCGAATGTGCGCGAACTAGAAGGTGCTTTGACTCGGTTGATCGCTGTCTCTTCGGTAACGGGCCAGCCCATTAGCCTGGCAATGGCCCATCAGACGCTTAAGCATCTTATCACCGGTTCGGAGCGAAAGATTACGGTGGAATCCATCCTCCGGGCCGTCGCCGAACGGTTTACGCTCCAGCCATCGCAACTCAAGGTGAAGAGCAATACGCGCCAGATCGCCTATCCGCGTCAGATTGCCATGTATTTGGTAAAGGAGCTTACCCGTGCTTCGCTGCCGGAGATCGGTCGTTATTTCGGAGGCAAACATCACACGACGGTCTTGCATTCCGTTCAGAAGATCGAAGAGTTGCGGCACCGTGATGAAGATTTGAACAACCTTATTCAAGCTTTAACGGACTCACTGCAATAAGCTTATGGATTTTTCCACTGCGAGTGCAGAGAACAGGCCTGGCAAACGGTTCACAACGTCGCGGCGGCTGGATTATGAAGGATTGCCAGCATGGAAACTCACACCTAGCAATGCAAAGAACCCCATAACTTTGCTATAATTTAGAAGGAATTCAACATTTTCACAAACTCTACTAATTCGGTTCTTTTGTAGTTCTAAAGTATCCAGTGTTAGGAAGAATAGAAGCACAGCTGGCAAGGAGCTCTCACAGGTCCCGGTATGGAATTCTTGGTTAGCAAGTCTGATCTGGTAAGGGAACTCGGACTTACGCAAGGAGTCGTGGAAAAGAAAACCACGATTCCGATCCTCTCCAACATTCTTGTCGAGACAGACCACGACCAGGTTTGGCTGACAGCCACAGACCTGGAATTGGGGATTCGCTGTGCTTGTCCGGCGCGGATCAAGAAAGAGGGGGCGGGCACGATTCCGGCACGGCGCCTTTTAGATTACGTCAGGCTGCTTCCGGACGCGGATGTTCAGGTGAAGCTGGCGGAGAACCAATGGGCGAGTTTTGTTTGCGGCCGATCGCGGACTCGGATTGCCGGCATGTCGCGGGAGAGTTTTCCGGAACTCCCAGAGATGCCGGAGATGCTCGCGGAGATCCCCTTAAACGTTTTGTCGCAGATGATTTCGAGTACGATCTTCGCTATTTCCGCGGAGGAATCGCGCTTCACGCTGAATGGGGCATTGCTCATATTGAGAGACAGCGGGCTGATTATGGTGACGACGGACGGCCATCGTCTGGCGCTGGTGGAGAAACATGTCGAACTTCCGGGACTAACCGGCACGTATCGGGCGCTGCTACCGCGGAAAGCGATGAGCGAGATCCAGAAACTGGCGAGCGACGGTGCGAACAAGCGCATTGAGTTCTCGGGGAATGAAAATCATCTTTTCTTCCGGATCGATAAGCGCCTGCTTCTCAGCCGAAAACTGACGGGCAATTTTCCGGATTACGAGCGCGTGCTTCCGAAAGACCATCCGCAAGTACTTGTGATTCAGCGCGACGATCTAAAGGCTTCGATTGAGCGAGTAGCTCAATTTGCTGATGAGCGCTCACGCGCGATCCGCTTACAGGTGTTGAAAACCGGCGAGCTAAAGGTTTATTCCTCGATCTCGGAAACTGGGGAGAGCGAAGAGACGATTCCGGTGGATTACGGCGGATCGGACGTGGAAATCGGTTTCAACGCCCAATACCTACTGGATTTCCTGCGCTCCGTGGAGCAGGCGGAAGTGGAATTTCATTTCAAAGACGCAAATAGTGCCGGTGAATTGCGTCCTCACGCCGGACCGGGCGATACATCGTACCGGTATGTGGTCATGCCCATGCGGATCTGAACGGGCGGGAAGAAGTGCGCGGCGGCGGCGTGGATGGTACGCGTACCGAGAGTGCGCGAGCCGAATCAGAAAGGTTATGAAATGTGCTCGAAGCGGCTGCATGTGTGTGGCGGTTCTTCGCGGCGCTATTGTCGGTCCAAAGTATGGCTACTGTGGCTCAAAACGAAAACTACGATTCCAGCAGCATAAAAGTTTTGGAAGGTCTGGAGGCGGTTCGGCTGCGTCCCGCCATGTACATCGGTTCAACGGGCGAACTTGGCCTTCACCACCTCGTGTATGAAGTGGTTGATAACTCAGTCGACGAAGCTCTCGCCGGCTACTGTACAGAAGTTGGAGTAACGATCCATATCGATAACTCGATCACGATCGTCGATAATGGGCGCGGGATTCCGGTGGACATGCACGCCGAAGAAGGTGTATCGGCGGCGCAGGTTGTTCTGACGAAGCTCCACGCTGGTGGCAAGTTCGACTCTAATACGTACAAAGTATCGGGCGGTCTGCATGGAGTTGGTGTGAGTTGTGTCAATGCATTGGCCGAAACGCTGCACGTGGAAATCTGGCGCGATAAAGGTACCTGGGAGCAGGATTACGAGCGCGGTGTTCCCAAAGCGCCTCTAGCGAAGACCGGTAAGGCGAATAAGACCGGCACGAAGATTACCTTCAAGGCCGATCCGACCATCATGGATGCCACCGAGTTTAACTTCGACACTTTAGCCCAACGGCTCCGCCAGTTGGCTTTTCTGAATAAGGGTCTGAAAATCGTTTTGACCGATGAGCGTGGCGAGGACATACGTTCCGAAGAGTTCTACTATAGCGGCGGCATCGCGGAATTCATCAAGCACCTCAACCGCGGAAAGTCGGTCTTGCACGATAAGCCGATTCATTTCGAGGGCGATCGCGAACTGCCGAATGGCGGTATTTTGACGATCGAAGTAGCACTGCAATACAACGACTCCTATTCGGAAAATGTATTCAGCTTCGCCAACAACATAAACACGGTGGATGGCGGCGCGCATCTTAGCGGTTTTCGCAGCGCATTGACGCGGACGATTAACGCCGCGGCCCAGCAGAGCGGCCTGTTCAAGGATCAAAAAGAAAATCTCACCGGCGACGACGTGCGCGAAGGTCTTACCGCAGTGGTGAGCGTTAAACTGCCGCAACCGCAGTTCGAGGGACAGACCAAGGGAAAGCTCAACTCCGATATCGGCGGCTACGTGGTCCAGTTGGTGAATGAAAAATTGGGTGAATTCTTCGATAAGAATGCCGCCGTGATGAAAAAAATCGTGAGCAAGGCGATCGAAGCCGCGCGCGCTCGCGAGGCCGCTCGCAAAGCGCGCGATCTTACGAGGCGAAAGGGCGCCCTGGACTCGGGCGGGCTGCCGGGTAAGCTGGCGGACTGCCAAGAGCGCGACCCCGATCGCTGCGAGCTTTTCCTTGTGGAGGGCGAGTCGGCCGGCGGGACCGCAAAATCCGGCCGCGATCGCCGTTATCAGGCGATTCTCCCGCTCAAAGGGAAAATTCTGAATGTCGAGAAAGCCCGCTACGACAAAATGCTAGGTCACGAAGAAATTCGCGCCATGATTACTGCCATCGGCACCGGGATTGGTAAAGGCGACGACTTCGAACTGGCCAAGCTCCGTTACGGAAAGATCATCATCATGACGGATGCGGATGTGGACGGTTCTCACATTCGCACGCTACTGCTAACGTTTTTCTTCCGGCACATGCAGGAATTAATTACACGCGGGAAAGTCTTTGTCGCGCAGCCGCCGCTCTATCGCATCAAGAAAGGGAAGAGCGAAAAGTACATAAAGGACGACAAGGAGTTCACGCGAGAGATCCTGCGGAGGGCTACGGAGAACTTAACGGTAGAGCTGGCAAGCAAAGATGGGCAGCCCTCGAAAATCGAAGGCGCGGAACTTCGCAGCTTTTTGATGTCACTCGACGAGCTCGCGCAGATAACTCGACGGCTGGAAAGGCGCGTGCGCGACTCGCGCGTGGTGGAGGTTCTCACGGACGTCGCTCTTCCGATCGATGCAAAGACAGATCTGCAGAATGAGGAGAATGCGCGGCAGATTGCAGACCGATTGAAGCAGGCGAAGCTGGAGGTGGGTCTGGAACGCGAAGAAGAGCACTCCGCCTGGATGATCAGCTATAAAGACCCTACCAATGCGACGCGGTACATCAACACGGAGTTCATGTCGCTACCCGAGTTCCGCCGGACCCGCGCCCTGGTTAAGACAGTGGCCCGCCTCAATGCACCACCTTTCACCATCGTCAAGGATACCCAGCGTGAGGTAATCCTCAACTGGCGCGACCTGCTCTCCACCGTGAAGAGCGAAGGGACGCGAGAAGTGAACATTCAACGCTACAAAGGACTCGGCGAGATGAATGCCGAACAACTTTGGGCCACGACGATGAATGCGGAAACGCGCACTCTGCTTCAGGTGGATCTGAAGGATTTTGCCGAAACCGAGCCGATCTTCTCCACGCTTATGGGCGAGGATGTGGAGAGCCGCCGTAAGTTCATTGAGGAGAATGCTCTTGACGTTCGCAATCTAGACGTCTGAAGCCGCTTCTTGTTATCCACTGTTCGCGTAAATCGCAAAGGCGCGGATCGGATACATTCCGGGCACGTCTGGGTTTTCTCTGGCGATATCCTGGACCGCAGTTCGGCGCAACCCGGAGATGCAGTCCGGGTGGTGGATCAGAAAGGCCGCAACCTTGGCATTGCCCATTACAGTTCCGCATCGCAAATTACGCTCCGCCTGCTGAGCCGGCAGATCGAAGCGATCGATCGAGATTTCATAGCCAGGCGGATTGAAGCCGCATATACGCATCGCCGCAACTTGGTTAGCGGCTCTGACGCGTACCGTGTGGTACACGCAGAGGGGGACCTTCTTCCGGGGCTAATCGTAGATCGATATGCCGATTGGCTGGTGCTGCAGTTGCTAAATCAGGGGATGGATCGACTTGCAAGCGAAATTGTTTTGGTGCTCGATGCCTTGTTTGCGCCGAAAGGTATCGTGGTCAGAAATGATCTCGCAACTCGAGCGAAAGAAGATCTGCGTCAAGAAATTCAGGTGCTGGCGGGCGACGTGCCCCAGCGCGTCCAGATAAACATGAACGGGCTGAAATGGGAAGTGGATCTTCTCGCGGGACAGAAAACTGGAGTGTTTCTCGATCAGCGCGAAAACTACCTTGCCGGGCGACGGTACGCGAGGGGCAACGGTCTAGACTGTTTTACCGGCTCCGGCGGCTTTGCGCTCCACCTGGCCTCGGTTTGCGAGTCAGTGGAAGCCATCGATAGTTCGGCGCGCGCACTCGATATGGCAAGAGCAAATGCCGGGCTGAACCATTTACAGAATATTGCCTTCCATAAGGCCGAGGTCCTCGAATACCTGCCGGGCTTAGTGGCGGCGCATCGGAGGTTTGACGCGATTATCATCGACCCGCCGGCGTTCGCCAAATCGCACTCGGCGGTAGAGGGCGCGGCGCGCGGCTACAAGGAAATCAATTTACGCGCGTTGCGGCTCCTGCAGAAAGGCGGAATTCTTATAAGCTGTTCATGCTCTCATCACATGAGCGAAGCGCACCTGCTTGAAGTCATCGCAGCTGCGGCGCTGGATGAAGGGAAACAATTGCGTGTGCTGGACCGGCGCACGCAAGCGCAAGACCACCCCATTTTGCTCACTGTGCCGGAGACTCATTATTTGAAGTGCCTGATCTTCCAAGTTCTTTGACAGTACGCCTGAGTTAGCTTTGTTTCGCGATTAACTCCGGCCGCTGGCCGATACTGCGCAGGCAGCGATCGACCCATAACTTAGTCAATTTTTCCTGGACTCCGTTTTGGGAAAGGCGCGAGCGTAGGCTGCCGAACTCCACATGATCGAGCGGCTGGTCCTGATTGAAGCACGAAAAGACCACGGTTTCCTTGCCGGTCAGGGGGTCCTTGTGCATCTGTAGGCATTGCGCGCAGATCTCCTTCATCATGCACTGCATGGGTGAGTTGATACTGCCGATCGCGCGGTGATCGGGCTTGAGATACGGTCGTAGAACCGTGTGGCGCGCCTGTTGCACGGCTCGCATCATTCCATCGGACCCGATTACGATCAGGCGATCGACGGAACTTAAAGCAATCTCTGGATCGCCGAGCTCACCGCTGCCGTATGCGACCATTCCTTCCACGATGTTTCCCACAAATGCGCTGTCCTGAACCCGCCCCGGCGTAAATCCAGGCGCCTCATCGCACACCCAAACCACGACGTCGGCCGCTTTCTCGATCTCTTCCACTTTGTAGCGATCGATGATCTTCTTGTATCCGGCGAAATAGATGACGCGCGAGCCGGCCGCGCGCAATTGCTGGCCGATCGAGAAAAGGACAGCATTTCCGAGTCCGCCTCCGGCGAGCAGGACTGTTTCCTGCGCCGGCGTTTCCGTGGGCGTGCCAGTGGGTCCCATGAGAATGACCGGTTCCCCGGGCTTCAGCAGCGCACATAGGTCGGAGGAGCCCCCCACTTCGAGCACGATGGTCGAGAGGAGTCCCTCTTCGCGATTTAACGAAGCGCCCGTGAGCGCAAGGCCTTCCATGGCAAGCACGGTTCCATTCGTCCGAGGCGCGAGCGATTCGTAATTCTGAAGCCGATAAAACTGACCCGGTTTAAAGGCGCGCGCCGCAATAGGAGCCCGAACCACGATCTCGACAATGTTCGGAGTCAGCCGGATCACCTTCTGAACCACGGCTCGGAGCTCGTTGTTAAGTCGTTCGACTAGCTCCAACGTGGAGGGTTCTGACCGTGGTCGGCGCGAGAGCACGCGCGTCACAACCGGGTATCCCCGCTTGGCGCTCCCCATCGCCTTCACAACGTTTCCTGAAAACGAGGGATGTAAGTCACCAAAGAAACTGATGCAGCGCCCGTCTGGCCGCTGAGAGACCAGCACGTATGTGTGCAAGGGTTTCGCGAGGCGCTCGGGCTTAACGGGGCGCCCGTCTTCGTCAACCGCCTGAAAAAAGCGCCCGTCGAGCTTGAAATTGTGCTCGTCCTCGCGGGCCAGCACTGTATTGGGCTGAGTCCCGGCTGCCACCAAGATCGTTTTTGCAGGCAGCACAACGTTCTCCCCGGTCGGGATCAGCTGACCGGTGGCCTCGTCGAAGCGTTGCTTTTCGAGCCGCAGCGCGGCCGCACTTCCGGTGCGATCCACCTCCACTTCCCTGGGCGCGAGGCATTCAGCGAATCGTACTCCCTCTTCCATCGCCTTGGCCACTTCTTCGTGGTTCAGGGTGTAACTGGGAGAATCGATCAGCCGGCGGCGATAGGCGATCGTTACGCCTCCCCAGGAATCCAGGAGTTCAATCAGGCGCGTCTGCCGTCCCTGGCGCGCGGCAGCGGCCCGCTCAGCGCGGATCGCCCGGGCATGCGCCAGGAACTCCCGAGCAACATCTATTTCATCCGGCGCCCAACTCGAATGGACCTCCTCCTCGCCCAATTCATCGACGAGCAATTCATAGCGCTTCAGAAATTTTTCGATCTGCACTACGTAATAGGCCAGCGATTCGGTCGCTGTGTCGATAGCCGTTAATCCGCCCCCGATCACGACAAGCGGCATGCGGATCTGCAGATTGGCGAGCGATTCGAATTTTGCCGCCCCCGTCAATTGGAGCGCCATAAGAAAATCCGAAGCCTGGCGCACGCCACGTACTAATCCGTTTTTCATTGGGATAACGGTGGGACGCCCGGCTCCCGCGCACAGCGCGATGTGATCAAACCCCATCTCGAAGGCGCTGTCAACGGTCATGGTGCCGCCGAAACGAACACCGCCGAACATCGTGAATTGCTCCCGGCGCTCCAATAGCAGCCGGACAATTTTCAAAAAATTTTTATTCCAGCGGACCGTAATCCCGTATTCCGCCACGCCGCCAAAGCCGGCCATAACGCGTTCGTTCAGCCCTTCGTAAATTTCACTTACATCGCGCAACGGCTTGAACGGAAAGCGGCGCCCGAGCGCATCGATCCCGGAGATATGCTCGGGCAACGGCTCAATTTTTAACCCATCCACTGCAACCACCGTGTGGCCATCATTCATTAAATGATGCGCCAGTGTGAATCCAGCGGGTCCCAGCCCGACGATCAGAACTTTGTAGCCCGTTGCCGCTCGCGGATACGGCCGGTGAATATTCAACGGATTCCAGCGAGTAAGAAGCCCATAGATTTCGAAGCCCCACGGCAATTCGAGCACGTCCTTCAATGTGCGCGTCTCCACCTGAGGGATATCGACCGGATCCTGTTTTTGGAAAATGCACGACTTCATGCAATCGTTGCAAATGCGGTGCCCGGTGGCGGCCGTCATCGGGTTGTCAACGACGACAACCGCCAGAGCGCCAATAGGGTTTCCATGGCCCTTCACCGCATTCATTTCCGAGATCTTTTCGTCTAAGGGGCACCCCGCCAGCGGCACGCCGAATACGCTCGATTTGAAAGCGCCGGTCTTTTCCTTGAGACCCGTGGAGCAACTATCTTTCAACTGGTTGTGGCACTTGATGCAGTAATGCGCCTGGTCCAGCGCGCCGGTGAGATCGGCACCCGCGTCCGTAAGTTGAAAACCCTCGCGGCGGCGCCAATGTTCGCTGCTCAGTTCCAATCGCACGAGCCCGTTATCGACAATGGGGTGAACTGGAACGAGATGATGGTAGTCCAGCTTGTGTGGCGTTTTAAACAATACGCCGTTGTGATGTTTCGCTTTCCCTTGCGGAGACAGTGTTGCCCATGCGGCGTATTCGGCGGCCATGTGAAGGTGTTCCGCGTGGACGCCTTCCGCTTCGAGCCATTTCGCGACGTGATTTGCGAAGCTTTGCTCTGTCAGCGGTTCTTCGAAAAGTGTTTCTAGTTCGGTCGCCAGAGCGAAGCCATCGATCTCGCCGGCTCGTTCTTCGGTGTAACCTGTCAGGGCTTTCCGTTGGACGAACCGGCGTTTGATCGAGTATAAGGGCGCCAGCTCGGAATGGCGCGCTTGAAGCTGTCGTAGTTCTGCCTCAATCCCAAAAAGCTGTCCGATAAAATCCTCGAGGTAAGAAGCGAGTTCGATAACCAGCTCGGAATGCTGCTTGGGAGAGAGCGAAGCCGGATCCTGCCGCGCCGCGGCAAGCCGCCGCTGCAGTGAAGGATTCATCTCCTCCAATTGGCGCAAGAAGATTCCGTCAAGCTTAACGAGTCCTTCGCGCTCGTAAAGGTCAAAGAATGTGAGATCGAATCGCAACGGAATACCGGCGCTCTGATATACCGCGAGCGTATTCAATTTTTCGTTCGATTTATTCACAGCAGTTAAGTACAGAAGCGAGCCTAAGAAGATGCCGGAGCGCGGAATCGGAGGACTCGTAGAAATTTGGCAGCTACTAAACTATTTTCTCAGATCAGGAAATCCTTCCGCACTCGCCTCTGCACCGATTAAATCCTCTTCATTGGCCCGCATTGCGATGCCCGTCGGGAAACGCAGCGTAGAAGACCGCGCGTCCAAGTGAGCAAAGGGACGTGCAACGATGACATGGAGATATGCGGGTTTGACCGGAGTTCTGTCGGGAGTGAGCTTCCTGGCCGGTTGTGGCGGTGGCTATTACACGGCCGGCGTGAACATTGGACCGCCACCGCCACCGCCTGCATACGGTTATGTCGGCGTTGAACCTGGACCCGGCTATGTTTGGACGGATGGATATTATGACCTGCGCGGAAGCAACTGGGTCTGGGTTGGCGGTCGATGGGTTCGGCCGCCCTATCCCCACGCCAGGTGGGAAAGGCCATATTGGGAGCGCCATGGTGGCAGATATAAGTTCCACGAAGGCCGCTGGAGAAGATAGCTTACTGCCTGGCCGGCTGCTCCAGTAAAGTATAGTCGCACAAATTACGGGAACAGGACTACTATATGGCATTCTATCTAATGACTTTTACAGGACACCTTGCGGGCGGTCTGGAATCTAATGATATGTGGCGCGGCGAAGTACATACATTCTTGTCCTACTGGCGGCGAGCGCATCGCTTTTCGCCGCAGATCGACAGGTGAATGGAACGTACACTGCGACCGCGTATGATCGGCAAGGGATTACGGCATCGGGAGAATACGTTCACCGCCACGTAATCGCAGCGGACCCCGACCTGCTGCCGATCGGCAGCCGTATCAAAATCAAGCATGCTGGGCGTTACTCTGGTGAGTACGTTGTCGCGGACACCGGCGCAAAGATTGCAGGACGCAGGTTGGACATATACCTCCCGAGCGCCGGGGCGTGCCGTAAGTTCGGCAGAAAGCGCGTTAAGGTGCGAGTTCTGGAGCTTGGGGATGGGACGCGCGAAGCAGCGAAGGCTGCTGATCGCGCCGTGAAAAAAGACGTAGAACGGGACATGGACCAGAAAGCGGTCGGTAATGCCGCGACCGAAGATGACTGGACAGCGAAAATGACTCGTGAAAAGAGCGAACAACAGAACAAGCCTGCTGCCTCGCGGACGGACACCGCTGCGCCTCCCGGTCCTCCCCGTTAGCGCTCGCGCTAAGATGGTGCGACACGATCACCTGCGCTGGGCATCTATAGGCGAGTACGCTATTAATTCGTGCCGTATCTGTTTCCCTGTTCACAATGAATCCGCGATTATATCTCCAGCGGGGCGCAGCGCTTTGTGCCTACCTCGCCAAGGCGACGGGACTCGCCAAAGACGAGGATCGTTGCCCCAGGTGCGGCTCGGACGATTTGATGAGATCTCGCCGTAAGAATTTCATAGAGCGCCGCATGAGTAATATGTTTTTGCCCTACCGCTGCCGCCGCTGTTACCGCCGTTTTTTTGTGCTTCAGCGAGCATCGGCGGCTAAGGGGAATAAGACTGCCGGCCATTTTCCGCTGGATGCCCGGCATGTGTAGGTTCTCAATAGTGCGTTGCCGCGAGAATATCAATCTGCGCTCGGAGATTTCGGATCTCACCCCAAGTTCTTTGGCCTCCTCCTTCAGGTACTTGTCCAGCCAGACGCACCGCTCTCCAGTAAATCGCTTCCGCCCTGCGAAGAGCCGCCTCTGCGTCGGCTGTTTCACAAAGATTATAGGCACTATGCGCAGCTTCCAGGAACAGATGTCCCAGCTTAATCTCTGAAACGAGATGGTGAAAAAACATGCCGGGCGCGGGTAACATGCCGGGCGCGGGTATGGTGGCAATTTCCATCGAGCTCTGTGGGCTTTCACGGCGGGAGGCACTTAACGTGCCTGACTTCCCCTCCGAAGCCCGCCGTGGCAAGAACCGTATCGGCAGTTTGGGAGCATTCTTCAGTGCTTATCGCTGCTGAGAGTACTGGTTAACGCGTCACATCGGCGCTGTAGCTCATTTAATCTTCTTTGCGTAATCGGAATACCACTCAGTGATTTTCTTCTTGGGTACGTCGCCTGGATGAACAATGACGCGATATCGAAAGCGCAGCGCGTCTCCCGTCTTGAGCGCCCGGCCTCCTTGGCCCGCGGCTTTCGGATCGAAATCTTTCAGCCCGAACGGGTTTACGGCAAATAGGCCGTAGGCCCGCGAATGCCAGCGGGGAGGATGATTAAAGTTTTCCGGGTCGTCGAAAATGACGATGCCGACCTTCTGCCCGTCGACCGTGCCGTCGTAGTCCACCCAATCGGCGCGCTTGCCCCAAACGTTCCTCTCGGTCTGCGCGCCCTCCGAGTTGGTCATCATCCCGCCATTCTTTTCTGTCATACTGTCGGCGATGCGAATGGCGAAGAATCCTTCTTTGGTGTCGCCGAATTTCACATCCGTTTTGGCGGTAAGGGTGGCATCGACATCCACTGTGCGGAGATCGCGATCCGCGTAGAAGGTCATTACCCGCCGCTCCTCGAGAACGTCCCCGCGCGCAGGCGCCTGCCATTCAAATGTCGCTGCAAGGCTGCCCGACTTCTTGCCCGACGTCACTTCGCCGAGGCTGTGAAGAACCACCGGCCCCTTCTCTGCAGGGTTGCCGGGGCTGGTCTTGGAGTCGCGCTCGTTCTCCCAGAAATTAATGTTGTTCACATCCCCGTATCCGATAAACAGCCCGCGATGGTGCGGATGATCGCGAGACTCACCTTCCACGTTCTCGATCGGGTACCTGCGCGAGACAATGAGACCGGTCGCACTCCGCAGAGGCGCGAGGAACGGCTTCGGATACGCGCTTCCGATATAGAAATCCGAGAATGGTTGCCCGTTGATCGAAATGGAAACGCGATCGGTCCCGACGGCCTTTAACTCCACTTGCGCGGACACAGAAGCCGCTGACATAAAGATCGTCGCGGTCAGTGCCGCGGCTCTTACAGCATCGAGTCTGGTCATTTGCTTGCCCAGATCATATCAGCTATGGCAATAACGCCCTGGGCTATCATGAAGGCGTCCGCTGTTGTACAAGGAGAGGAAATGGGACCGTTTGGAGTACAGGAAATGATCGCGGTTTTCGTGATCGCACTTATCCTGTTTGGGCCCAAGAAACTTCCAGAGCTCGGCCGAACGCTGGGGAAAGCGCTCAGCGAATTCCGCCGGGCAAAGAATGAATTGAAATCGACCTTCGAATCACATTTGCAAGAACTCGAACGCGAAACGCGCATAGACACGCCGCTGATTTCATCCAGCAACAGTTATTCGCCGGCTCCGTATTCGTATCCGTACGATGAGTATGGACAATACGAACCCGGATCGGAAACGCCGTATGCGGCGTCCGAAACGCCTGACCCTCCCGCAACCGGGGCGTCGCCACCATCCACCGCCAGCGCAACCGCAACACAGGACGCCGAGGCCCACCGGGATTCTTCTTCCCAGAGCGCGCCGGTTGCAGGAACGGTGGCACGGACCAATGGTGTCCAGCCGGTTGAGCCTGTTTCCCCGGCCAAAGAGGAACATCCCGTTTCGTAATTGAGTTTTGATGCCCGACGACACTGAGGAGCATCGCGCTCCCGACAGCGAACCTGTACCTCCAGAGACTTCTGCCTACAGCAGCTCGTCCGACCCGTATGGCGCCGAGCCGGCCGTACCGGAGACAATTGCTGAGCACGAAGCCGAACCCCCGGTTCAGACTTCCGCCGCAGTTCCCGCCCCACGCACGCCTCCCCCTCCTCCTCCGCCGCCGGATGAAGAAGAAGAAGGCGATGAAGAAGAAAAGGGCATGCTCCGCATGTCTTTCATGGAACACCTGGAGGAGCTGCGCGTGCGCATCATCCGCGCGCTGCTGGGGCTGGTTGTGGCATTTGTTGCAAGTCTGTTCTTCACGAACGAGCTGTGGAGAATTGTTTCGGGGCCGGCCGTTGACGCTCTGAAACACCTGGGGATCAACCCGCCGCACCTGGTTGCCATCACGCCGATGGAGCAGTTCAACATCATTTGGTTGAAGATGCCGCTGCTGGTCTCGATATTCCTCGGCTCGCCCTGGGTCCTCTATCAGGTGTGGGCCTTCATTGCGCCCGGATTATACAAACGTGAGCGGAGGTGGGCCGTTCCGTTCATTCTGTGTACGGCGGGCCTCTTCATTACCGGCGGGTTGTTCGCCTATTTCGTCGCTTTTCGCTATGGGCTCGAATTTCTGCTCGGTATCGGGCGCGACATTAATGTTTCGCCGATGGTCTCGATCAACGCGTATTTCGATCTTTTCGTGAACGTGACGCTCGGCGTCGGGCTCGTGTTTGAGATGCCGGTGATCATCTTCTTCCTGACCTTGCTGCGGATGGCATCGCCACGTTTTCTGCTCCGTCACAGCCGTTACGCGATCCTCGCCATCACCATCATCGCCGCCGTCGTGACGCCAACGCCCGATGTTTTCAACATGATGATCTTCGCGGTGCCGATGGTCGGGCTCTATTTCGTGGGTCTTTTTGCCAGTTATCTGCTCGTGATGAAACGCGAAGGCAAGAAATTCCCGTGGAAGCTGGTTTTGCTGGTTAGCGCCGCAATGGCCTTGGTCGCGGCCGGCGTAATCGCGCTTTTTGTGTACCGCTATCACTATCATTTAGTGTCGAAGTGGCCTTATTTTTCGAAGTGAGTTTGCGTAATGCGTGCATCGAGCCGCCACAGCGCAGCACCACCCAGCAAGCCGTCTTCATTCGGCACACGCGTGACGTGGCTGGGCAACGCGAAGTCCACCTTCACCGCGTTTCCGCCGCCGATATAAAGGTGATCGTAGTTGAACAAAGCGGCGAGCTGCGCGATAGCTTTTTCCAGCAGCTTGTTCCATCGCTTGCGCCCGAACTTCTGAAGCGCGCGTTTGCCGAGGAACTCCTCGTAGGTCTTGTTCTTGTGCCACGGATGATGCGCCAGTTCGAGTCCGGGCACCAGGCGACCATCGATGAACAGAGACGAGCCAAAGCCTGTTCCCAGCGTAATCACCAGTTCAACTCCCCTTCCTCGAATGGCGCCGAAGCCTTGCACGGCGGCATCGTTCGCTACCCGCACGGGTTTTTTCCATCGCCTCTCGAGGACTTTCTCCAGATCGAGCCCGACCCATTTGGGATGCAAATTGTGAGCCGTCAATGTAGCGCCGCGCTTCACCACACCGGGGAAGCCGACTGAGACTCGATCGAAATCTCCCAGCTCGTGGGAGATCCCGTCCATCGCGTTCAGCACTGCCGCAGGGGTTGCGGGGCTCGGGGTGTCAAACTTTTTTCTCTCGCTCACCGGCTTTCCGCGAGCGTTCAGGAGCAGGCCTTTGATGCCCGTGCCTCCGATATCGATGGCTAACGTTATGGGATTTTCCGGCTGCGGCATACCGCCACTTTAGCGGACTCACGGCTAGCGTCAATACACTAAGCCGAGTGAGGGTTTCGCTTTGTCTTTGCACGTTGTTGCTGTAAGTCTTTCCGGCTCGGCCGGTGAACTGTAGTTTTTGCACCCCGATTTCACCGCGGCACGTCCTTAAAGTGTTGATAGCCGGCGCACCGGTGAGGTTTGGTCATAAAGATGCCTTCAGTAGTACAAGCGGGCACGACCTCTCGAGGTGCTCGGAGCAGACACACGCGCCTGAAAGCTGCTGAGACGGTTCTGGCGCAGAAGTAGATCTAGTGTTTTTTGGAGGATAAAAACATGAGTCGTAAGTTACGTTCTTTTTACATAGGAGCTCTGGCGGTAACCGGAGTTGGTCTCCTAGGGACCTCGTTTGTCCCGAAAGCTCACGCAGACGCGTGGGACAAAATGACGATCGTTACGGTAAATGAGCCGATCATCGCGGGCCAAAAAGTGCTCGATCCGGGAACTTACGTTTGGAAGCTAATGGATTCGCAATCCGATCGCCACATCGTTCAGATTTTCGACAAGGATCAAAAACATTTAGAGGAAACGATCCTTGCCATTCCCAACTACCGGTTGCAGCCAACGGGAAAGACACAATTCTCTTTCTGGGAAACACCGGCCGGCGTTCCTAAGGCCGTGCGCGCATGGTTTTATCCGGGAGACAATTTTGGTCAGGAGTTCGCGTATCCGAAGAAGCTTGTGGCTCAACTAGCATCCGCGGCCCCCGTTCCTGTTCCGAACAATTACCGCGAACCCGAGGCCGCGCCAGCGGCAGCGCCCGAAGCGCAGCCCGCGCCAGCCCCCGCCCCGGAAGCCCAGCCGGCTCCTGAACCCGTAGCGCCAGCGGCTCAAAGCAACCCGGCGCCCGCGTCCGCTGAACAGCCGAAGGCTTTACCGCACACGGCGAGCTGGAGCCCATTAATCGGATTGCTGGGCATGGTGTCGCTAAGCCTTGCCGGCTTGCTCACGCTTGCCACGAAGCGCTCGTAAGCGACGATTTTTAACCTCGGAGCGGAGTTCCTCCTCCGGGCGACTGCATCACGCCTGGCCGGCCTAAACCGGCTAGGCCTTGTCTTTGTAGCGCGAGAAAATAAGACAATGTGAACAGGCTTGCGGACGACAGACCATGCGGAACGAATGCCCAGCGTCAGCCCGGACTTTGTTGATACTGCTCGCAGCGGGTTTTCTGATTGTGGCCGCTGCGAGTGCCGGCCAAAACTCACGGAGGGGCGACAATGAATACACCATTTCCGACAATGTGGATCTGGTTCTTCTGGACGTAAGTGTAAAAAGTCCGCATGGCGCGTACGAGGCTGGACTTACCAAGAGTAACTTCGAAGTATTTGAGGATGGCCATGCAAGGGAGATAACGTATTTTGCGAGTGCAGATGCGCCCGTGACGGTAGGCTTGATTGTTGACAACAGCGGGAGCATGCGGTTCAAGCGGCCGGAAGTCGTTCTGGCGGGCTTGGCTTTCGCAAAAGAAAGCAATCCCCAGGACGAGTTTTTTGTGGTTAACTTCAATAACTCCGTCATTCGCGGCTTGCCTCCCTCCACTCTGTTTACGGACCAGCTGCAATTGTTGAGGTCTGCTCTGTACTACGGCGAGCCGAAAGGTCAGACCGCCCTCTACGACGCGATTGCGTACGCGTTAAAGCATCTTAAATACAGTCATCGAGACAAGCGGACGCTGATTGTGGTGAGCGATGGCGGAGACAACGTCAGCAGCACGACTTTTCCAGAGCTACTGAAAATGATTGAAGCCTCGCGCGCGGCGATTTATACAGTCGGATTGCTGGACCCGGCGGATCGCGACCTGAATCCTGGCGTGCTGCGGAAGATGGCCGCAATCAGTGGAGGAGAGCTTTTCCAACCTGACAAGCCTGAAGACGTGATTCCCGTGCTGCACAAGATTTCACAGGACATCAGGAATTGTTACACGATCGGATTTGCTCCGAACGAAACAAACGATACGCGAATCGTTCGCACCGTGAAGGTGATAGCTCACAAGAACGGCCGCAGGCTCTCCGTCCGCACCAGGACTACTTACATGACGAGCCCGCTTTCCAACTTAGCGGCCGCGCAGAACCAGACAGAAGTGGGACGGAGGAATCAATAAGGTGGCGGACGTGAACGGTCCGCTAATTGTCAGGCGCCCTCCTCCAGCTTATTTCGCAAAGCCTGGAATTCATAGCCATAACGTCACGCGGCGGATTGATCGAGGAGGCGCGGGGTCTCGGATTCTCCGCCTGGCGCAGGCCCTTTTCCTTCTCCTGGGGTTATGCGGTCTCGGGTATTACGGTTACACGTTAACGGATCAGTACGTATATCAGGCGTATCAGAATTGGTCGTTCGATCAGCAAATTGCAGGCCGTCGAGGCGTTACCTTTGCCGACTATTTGAGGGAGAGGACGCCGTTCGGCTTTTTGGTGGGGACGAGTACAGGCACGGCACCGGGAGCGACCACAACCCTTTCGCCAGCTCCTGCCGCCACACCGTCTGAAGCGCCTCCGCCAGAGGGGTCACTTTTGGGTCGAGTAGAGATCCCCCGCTTGAACTTGTCAGCTATGGTCCGGCAGGGCGTGGACGCCGGGACATTAGGCCTCGCGGTGGGGCACGTGCCATCGACTTCGCTGCCGGGTCAGGTAGGTAACTTCGCTATCGCCGCGCATCGGGATACTCTGTTCCGGGCTTTGAAGGACATCAAGAAAGATGATTTAGTAACTTTCGAGTCACCGGCAGGGAATTACACTTATCAGGTTCTCGCTACTAAGATTGTTAAACCATCAGATGTCAGCGTGCTGCGCTCGGATGGCGGCGGTTTGATTTCGCAGGTTGGGAACGGGGCTTCCGCCAGCAACGGTCCCGACAAACTGCTGACGATGATTACGTGCTATCCCTTCTACTATGTGGGTTCCGCACCCAAACGATTCATCGTGGAAGCGAGGCTTGTTCCCGGCGATGCGCCCGCTAGATCAATTCATGGCCAGAACATCGGACCCCCGCCTCCCGATGGCACGATTGAGGGAAGTAGCCATAGGGCCGCTAAGTCGGAGGCGAGCAAACAGACGACCGAGCTCCGGCGCGACCGGAGCTCTTCTCATTTGCGAGAGTCGCAATCTGTGCACTCCCAGCACACGAAGCGCGCGAGTGCCAAGCCGAGCAAAAAACGTGGTTTCTGGCACAAAGTGTTTCATGTGTCGTGAAGCTGATCTGCTTGTTATACTGCTGGTGAATCTGCTGGGAGGTCGTCTAATGGTAAGACTGCAGACTCTGGATCTGCGTATCGGGGTTCGAGTCCCTGCCTCCCAGCCAGGGACTCCTGTGTCTCGGGTCGATCCAAAAAAACAGGCGCTTGTGCCGATTGCAGTGTGACGCAGTATCCAAGACGTTGCAAGCGTTCAACCAGCAATACGGTGTAGACACATTTCTACTCAGAAGTTGACTACTTACTCGATAATGTTAATAATCTGCTTGTCCTCGGAGCTGAGTGAAATTCGCCCGAACTTCTGTAGCACCTGCTATTAACGGGGAATATGCAGTTGTTCCAGCAGACCTTCAAATCGGGGATCGGAACGGAGAGGGTCTAGCTCGGGATCGAGCGCTAAATATGTAATTTGGGAATCTCGCTCGGCAAATGCTCTATTCAGGTACCGGAAGGCGTCGTCTTTTTGTCCGAGTGCTGCGTGTATAACACCGATGGAATAAGGTGACATGTACTCGGGCTGTGCCTTCTGCATCAAGCCGTCGAGGATCGCATTCGCTTTTGTCTTGTTCCCGACAGCAGCGTACACCCAGGCGAGGTCACGAATGATCAGCGGAGTGGTTCCAAGTGCTTTGGCCAGTTCCAGTTCCTGAATAGCCGGCGCGTACCGATGCTCACCGATATAGACCTGACCGAGGCACCAGTGGCCTATTGGGATATTAGGATCTAGATCGAGGGTCTTCCTGCACTGGCCGAGCGCTTGCACGTATTGACGCGCATCGCGATAGACTCTCCCAAGCGTCGCGTTTACAACGAGCGATAAGGGATCCAGTTGCCGCGCCCGCTTCATTTCGGCGGCCGACGCGTCACCCCAATACCGCGATTCGTCAGATTTCCGGACAGATTCAGCATTGTCACTCGTTATGCCCGGTGCCAGGCAGAGCCGCGCATAACTGCGCCGGAGATCATGGCGCGCGAGTTTCTCAATTCCGGCACGCGTCTCGGCGGCTCGGACGACCTCCACAGCACTTTGCGCATCATGCCAGTTCCCTCGCGCGACTGGCAAAACGTATCGACTTCGACACGGAGACAGGCCAGCTATCGGCTTGTCTTAGTACGTGTCCGTTCGTAGCGCAGCGCGACCGATCCGTTCGAGTATGATTTGCATTCTGCCAGCCTGAAGTCGCGTTGCGGGAACTTGCCCGGGAAGCCGGGGATGCCATCGCCTAACAGGACAGGACCAACACCGATGAAGAGTTCGTCCACCAAATCCTCTTGCAGGAAACTGCGGCACAATTTGCCCCCACCTCCCAGGTAGATGTCTTTCCCTGAGCTGCGTTTTAGTTTTCTCACGAAGGCTGTCAGAGATCCGCTCACCACTTCGAATCCCTCGTGCTTGCCCGGCTTCCAGCGTCGCGAGACTACGTAATTCGCCATACCCGGCGTCTCGGGAATCTCTTCACTCTCGCGCATTTTCGCCCAGACAGCCGCGGTCTTGCGGCCCATGACCGTCGTATCAATCCCGGCGAAGAAGTCAGCCATCAGCGCTTCGCCTTCTCTGTCTATGACCAGAAAATCGACAGCACCGTTCCGCCGCGCAATATAACCGTCAAGGCTGATTCCGAATCCAAGGATGACTTTACGTGGCATGCCGCGATTGTAAATGGACCGTTTCCTTACCGTCAAATTGAGCCGCTCATTACTGCTTCCGACGTTGGGTCTTCCACAGGCCACAAAAGACGATGGCCCGCAAACTGCGGTCTGTCCCTTCGTCATCCATGTAAATTGCTTTTTGCCGAGCGACGCGTGCGACAGCCTGCCTTCTGTAGCATTGGCGCAAGATCGCCACGACGGCTCACCTCGATGCGATCGAGTTCGAGCCATACCTGCATTTGCTGAAGTTCATTAGCCAGCGCCATGGCCACTCGCCGCGCATCCAGCCCCGGCTCCAGGTGTGCACTTTGAACGAGCAGGCACCCGCGCCCTCGGTCGGCCTTGAGGTCGCACCGAGCGACGAGAGAATCACCGAGCAGGAATGGACACACATAGTAGCCGTAGACCGGTTTGGGCGGCGGCACGTACATCTCGATCGTATACTTCATCCCGAAGAGCCTCTCCATGCGGCTGCGGTCCCAGACGAGCGAGTCGAATGGTGTCACGAGCCCACGAGCATCGACGCTCCGCGGAACGCGCAACTGCGGGTGCAGGTACGCTGTTTCCGGCCACCCGTCCACGCAGGCCGGCACGAGGCGTTTCTCCTCGACGAGCTCCAACACGAGCCGCCTGGCGACCGGCTTGGCACGCCTGCGCTCTGGAACGCCCGACCAAGTCCACCTTGGCCCTGGCGGAAGTCGATCGCGCCAACCATCGACGTTAAAGTAGCCGGTGAGATCAGCCAGTGTCCCAATGCCGTAAGCCTGCGCCCCGAGGCAGATCAACTGCTTCATCGCCTCCTCGCGCGGTAGTGCCGGCGCGTCTCGCACCGCCTGAGGCAGGACGCGTTCGGAAATGTCATAGAGGCGCTCGAACCGTCGACGGCCGGCAACGGCAACCAGGCCGGCGTCATACAGGTGTTCAAGCGAGACTTTTCCGTTACCCGAGCCCCACCAGCCCACCAGCCGCTAGAACGTGTGCCGGGATAAGAAAGCTCAGAGGCAGTTATAGGTCCGCGCTCGGCGATCTCGGCGTAGACACTCGCCAGATAGCGGCCGCGCTCAGATCGCATGTACTCCTGCGTCGGCTCGGTGTGCCCGTCCATGCGATATCGCACAAGCCGATGCAGCGAGACTGGCATGAGGCAGGCCTCGTGGCCCCAGTATTCGAAGAGCTCGCGCTTGCGGTAGGCCAACCAGTCGAGCCCCTCCATTCGATAAGGACGAGGCGCGCGAAAGCCGGCACGTAATGTGCGCGCACGAGCACATTCACTGCGTCGATCTGGAATGCATGCAGCCGCTTCGCCAGCTTGCGAACGTGGGCGAGCGATGGAGTCGCCGGTTTCCTATCGAAACTTTGTGAAGCGATGGCGAGGCGACGCGCCTCGGATGATGAGAGCGTTACCGGCACGGCCGTGACATCCAGGCTAGCGTCTATATTATCGATCGCATGATCATGGAGGTACCGCGTCCGCACGGATCGGATCCACAAGAATTTTATTCTCTCGCGCCTGCCGGCCTTTCAGATCCACCGCTCGAGTTTCGACGCGGACGCCGAACAGCCCTTATCTTCGCGCTCTTTCCCCCTCCGCAAAAGAACCGATCGCCGCCGTCGGAGTCGAGCCCCGAAACGCCCACTCCCGCCGGCATCTCGAGCCTCTCCAGGACTTCTCCCGTCCGCGGATCGACTCGCCGCAAGTCGCTCTCATCGCCTTCCCACGTGCCGTGCCAGAGTTCCCCGTCAATCCAGGTGACCCCGGTGACGAACCGATCAGACTCGATCGTGCGAAGAATCGCGCCTGTGTCGGGGTCGATTTGATAAATTTTCCGGCTCCGATACTGTCCCACCCAGAGCGTGCCTTCGGCCCACGCGAGCCCTGAGTCACCTCCGCCGCCGGGCGCCGGGATCGTGGCGAGCACTTGGCCGGTGTTCGGATCGATCTTCTGGATGCGATCCTCGGCGAGTTGAAACAAGTGCAGGCCATCGAAGGCCGTCCCAGCATGCGCGGCGACATCGATTGAGCGCAGCAGCTTGCCACTTGTGGGGCGCACCCGGCGCGCGAGCGCGGCGCGCGCCGCTTTCGTCCGCAGACGTCGTATCGCGATGCCTGCGATCACTAACTCGTGTGCAACCTTTAATGGGGTGGGAAGAGCGTGGCGTCGAGGTCAGCCAGCACCTGCTCAGCCTCGTCGAGGCGCCCGATCAAGAGGAGACGTCGAACTGCCAGATACCGTGCTTGCGCGGCGTTCAGGCGATCGCTGTGTGCTTCGAGCGTCGTCCGCGCGGCTTCAAGCGCCTTTGGAGGCCAGCCGAGATCGCGCGAGGCGAGTGCGATCTCGGCCTCGGCGACAATGCACCTCGCGCGGGCCACCGTCTCTTTTGGACCGAAGGCCCGCACAGCCCTTTGCAGGAGAGCCTTCGCTCGATCGAGATCGCCGAGTTGCGCCATCGCGATGCCTCGGAGAGCGAGAGCAGGCGCGTCCTCGCGCAGGGCAACTCTATTCAACGCGCCGAGCGGGTCACCCGCCGCCAGCGCGCGCGGCAACCGTAATCAGTGAATCCATTTGAACCTAGCGCGCACAACGGGCAGCACAACGCCCTGTGCGCTTGGGAATCCCGCCACACTTGTCACTCCCATCATTTTGATATCCGGCTTTAAGTTTGTCTTGTGAGCGACATGGGGAACTGCGCCGTCACGTCGGAAATGCGTGGCAGCGTATGCTGGCAAGCAAATGGTGAAGGGAGAATTGCCCGATGTGCCCAGTATGCATCGCAAGCACAGCAGTAATGGTCGCCGGAGCCGGATCTCCGGAGGAATTCTGGCGGTATACATCCGCAAGTTCAGAAAAATTTTCAGAGCGAATCGTCTCGGTCTGTTTCAGAAATCGAAGGAGAAATAAGATGGCAAAAACCAATGCGAGAGAAGAGGAACACGGGAAAGGGAATCTTCCGAAGAACACACCCCGGATCGTTTCGTCGCAGGAGTGGGAGACTGCACGCCAGCAGCTTCTCGTGAAGGAGAAGGCCTTCACCCGCGCTCGTGACGCGATGGCCGCCGAACGCCGGCGGATGCCGTGGATGGCCGTCGAGAAGGCCTACGAATTTGAGGGGCCCCGGGGCAAGGCTAGCCTGCTCGATCTTTTCGAGCACCGCCGGCAGTTGATTGTCTATCGCGCGTTCTTCGAGCCCGGGGTATTCGGCTGGCCCGAGCACGCCTGCCGCGGCTGCTCCCTGGGCGCCGATCAGGTCGCCCATCTCACCCATCTGAACGCGCGCGACACGACGCTCGCGTACGCCTCGCGCGCGCCCCAGAAGGATATCGACCGCCTGAAGGCACGAATGGGTTGGAACATGCCGTGGTATACCATCACGGACAGCTTCGACGCGGACTTCGGCGTGGACGAATGGCACGGCCATAACGTGTTCATCCGTGACGACCACGACAAGATCTTCCGGACCTACTTCATCAACAACCGCGGCGACGAGGCGATGGGGACCACCTGGAGCTATCTCGACATCACGCCGCTCGGCCGTCAGGAGACTTGGGAGGACTCGCCAGAGGGTTACCCCCAGACCACGCCGTACAAGTGGTGGAACTGGCACGACAACTACGACCGCGAGGCCTCGCCTGACCCGAAGTGGGTCCAGGTGTCGGACGTTGGCGAAGCGGCATTCCGAAAGCGCGACGCAGAGGCGAACACATGACCGAGGTTAGCAAGGGAGAGAAAGATGAAAGACATCATGAAAGATGAACGCCACACCGCTCGTTGGCGAACGTGGCGCGCTCGACGATCGGCCGGATGACGACGGGTACGCCACCAGAATTAGAAGTGAATCCGCAATCCGAACTCAATCTGTCGAGGCGTATTTACCTGGGATGTTACAACTCCCCAGGTTTGCGGACTGTCAATGTTCAGCGTTGGATTCGATGGCTGGAAGTGATTCAGAATGTTCGAGAACTGAGCAACAAACGTTGCGCCGATTCGTTCTGAGATCAGAAAGTCCTTGGAAACCGTCATGTCGAGGTTCCAGGTTGGAAAACCTCGCAGGACGCCTGCTCCGCCGCCCGTGGTGTCCACACCGAGTATGAGGCGCCGGAAGTCTGCGTACGTCGCCGTGGGGTTCGCAAACATATTAATACCGGAGCCGCCGGCCGATGCGTTGCCGGTGGTTCCAATTCCTCCTGTTGCCGTGACATTGTCATGAGCGGAATTGCCGCCCGTATATGGCGCGATCAGTACAGCGTTCTCGTTCGTCGTAGCCGAACCACAGTTTGCCTCGCCAAAGGACTGGCAATTGGAGTTTGTTCCCGATCCGACGCTTACTTCAAGCGGTGCACCACTCTGCGCTGTGAAGAGGGGCGCGAAGGCCCATCCACCGAGCAGGTGACCCAGGATGCCCTTTTGACCGCTGAACATCTTAGGCTGGTACAAAAGACTGAAGTTATACACAAAACGAATGTCGAATGCCTGGGGTCCGTACATCGCGTGCAGGTTCCAGTCGTCAAGCACGGTATAACCGCTGGTAGTTTGTTGTACTGCGCCGGTACCCAACGCGCGGCTCCATGTCAAATTCGATTTAGCTGTGAGGCCGTGAAAATCACGGGCGGTCACAGAAAAAAATGCCGCGTTGTAATTGCCGTATCCATTGCTTGTGGCCATCAGGATCGAAGAGAGTTGAGAGGGCGCCGAGCTAAGAATTGTACGTCCCAAAGCCCAGGACGAGGCGCTATTCAGAGTGCTCCACAAGTTGAACACCTGGGTCGCCAGAATCGCGCTCTTGCTATTGGCTGCCACAGCCGCTGTGCAACTGCCGTACTTTGCGCAATAGGACGAATTCGCCCCGCCGAGCGCTGCTTCAAAGAACGGTTGATTTGTGACCGTCTGATTGGCGCTCAGCTGCGAATAGACGTTAGCGAAGGCATTGGCGAAGCTTTGGCCATTCAAGGTCATCATGTATGGAACGGAATCGAGGTTGATGGTCTGATACTCGTTACGAATGATGCGCCCGATGTATCCCGCCTCCAGCGAGAGATTTTGCGATATCGCGCGCTGAATGGTGAAATCGAATTGATCTGAGCGGCTAGGCCGATAGTTCGGATCCAGAGCATAGCCGTCGCCAGCCGCAGCGGCACCGTTGACGCCTGCGAAATAGGGTTGAGGCAAGGTTTGGCTAACGGCAGGAAGCGGCGCCGTGTTTCCATCGGTACCGATGCGGAAAGCAGTCGCCGGTGTAACACCGCTCGGCCCAAGACACTGGCCCGTTATGCTTGCTCCGACACATTGGACCGCTTGTCCGAGGCCGGTACCCAGAAGCGGAATCAAAACCAGGTCGACTCCGTTGAGGCGGCCGTAGATGCGGCTGTATCCGCCGCGAATCACGGTCTTATTTTGACCGAATATGCTACCGAGCAGGCCGCTTCCAAAACTTGGGTTCCAGGCAGCAGCGATGCGAGGGCTCAAGCCGCCGTAGAAGGTATTATATGGGTACTTGTGATCGCCATTGACGTTCCGGATGGTTGCGAAACCGAGTATCGGATTGTACGCCTGCCCGGCGAGCGCAGCCTGTTTGACGTCTGCCAGATAAGTATTGGTGCTGATTTGCTTATTATTGCTATCGACCAACTCCACCTGCTTTCCGTTAAGCTCGTACGGCGGCATTTCAATGGTATAGCTAAGGCCATACGTCAAAGTGAAGTTATTTCGCATGTGCCAGGTATCGCTGAAATACATGTCGTAGGTGGGAATAATCGTCTGATCGAAAAGCTGAGTTCCGATTGGCTGTAAAGCGAGATTGCTACCCGCTCGCGCATAGAGAACCTGCGGTGTGGAGACGACACCTAAAGCGTCGTCATAGAGCTGAGACCAATTGCTCTGCTGATTGACAGGCAGATTGCCGGGATAATAGCCGGCAAAATTGATACCGGAACCGGAACCGATTTGATAAACCACCTGGGTGAGGACGTTCGTCCCGTTATCGTCTCTGGTGTGGTAGTCGTAATTGCGTTCATAAGCGCCGCCGAACTGGAAGAGATGGCTGCCGTGAACCTGACTTAGATCATCGCGGAATGTATGATCCTGCCCGTCCCAAGAACGCTGACGCACGCTGGCGGAGTTCACGTTGTAGGGAATGAGTGCGTTCGCGCCGGTGGCGCCGGAGCCAGTTTCGCCGCCGATTTCAACGGCACCGCCGAGACCGGCAATTTGAGGCGGCGCGAGATTAGAGAACCATTGCCAAAAGTTGCGCAAGTAGCTCCAGTGAAAATCGTTCGTCAGATTGGGCGTGACGGTTGTGGTGAGCCCTGCTACGTAATAAGAGGGCTTTTGAACGCGCGGGCTAGTAGCTGTTGCTTGCCCCAACGTATCACCGGCAAAAGCGCCCCCGATATCAACCTGGCTAGAGGTCAGTTCATTGAAGGCGTAATAGCGATAACTGGTCATCAAATGCCATTTCTGACCAAAATCGTGATCCAGTCTCACAACGCCAAAATCTGCATTCTGCGGCAGCCGTACGGGCGCGAGATACCCTTGCGTGTTGTAGGTGTCGCCGGCCTGCGGATCGTTGGGCATGGGCATGTATTTTGACCAGATCTGATTCACAATCGGGTTCAGGCCAAGGCGGCGCGGGTCACAGGTGGAGGTGCCACAGAGCGCGGGCTGATAAGTGACTCCATTCACCGTTACCGGCGCAGAATTCAGGTTATAGGCCTGATACGCGCCAGCGCTGTTTGGCAGCTGGATCACTCCGGCTCGCATGAGAGCGGTGGGAACCAGTTTCTCGACCGTGGTTACTTGGGGGAAGCGGCGCCCTTCGTAATTAACAAAAAAGTATGTTTTGCCTCCCAGTATATTTGGAGTTAAAGGTCCGCCAACGGAGCCACCGAAGCGATTCTGATGGCTGGAGGGAAGCGGCGTGTAAGGCAGTCCCGCCGACGGCGTGTGATTGTTCTTCCAGAGGTTCGCGCCGAAGTTGCTGCCCAGATAGTAGTCATAAAGCGACCCGTGAAACTGATTGGTTCCGCGTTTGGTTACCATCTGAACCTGGCCGCCAGCGGCACCGTTAAAATCGGCCGTTTGATTGTTTGTTGCCACCTTAAATTCTTCGATGCTTTCCGCGGGAGTAGGCATTACGCCCGACGGATTGCCGCCGGAAGCCGCCGATCCGATGTAGCCGCTGCTCTGCGTGTACGAGGCCGACGTCCCGTCCATGTCGTTGGTATTGTTGCCGCCGTCCAGTTGGAAGGTGTTCTGGTCGGTTACCGCTCCTGCGACGTTGCCGGTCGGCGACACGCCCGGCTGCAAAGTGATGAACGCATTTGCATCACGACCGAGATTGGGCAAAGACATAATGGCGGGCCCGTTGATGGTGTCGCCTACCGTCGCGCTGGCGGTCTGCAATTCAGCTCCGGCTGATGCCTGCACTTCGATTGTCGTTGCTGTTGCGCCGACCTGAAGTGTCACATCGATGGTCAAAACTAAACCGACATCTACTTTTTGATTGGAGACTTTAGACAGCGAGAAGCCGGCTTTACTTACTTCAATGTTGTATTTGCCCGGATCAACGTTTATGAAGCTGTATCGTCCTGTATCGTTTGTGGTGGCCACGCGAGGCGTATTGGTTGCAACATCGATGAGCCGAACTTCCGCGCCAGCGATGATTGCGCCCTGCGCGTCCGTAACCTGCCCCGATACGGTGCCGGTTGACGTTGATTGTGCGTGCGCCATAGAGCCAAGGACGAGCAAGAGCGCAGCAAGCGGACCATAACAACCTTTAAGATTCAAGGGACCCCCCTACAGACCGGCAAGTACTCTAAAGCAAAACAGGCATAGTATTCCTCTAGCGATAGAGATGTCAATAAGGACAAAAACGTACGCGAGGAAAGTCGATGGGTGCGGGCACATGCCGCACCCTACGGCTATCGTTGTTACAATTCGCGAATATGCGAATGTTTCGTTGCGTCGTGGCGACCGTGGCCGTGTTGGGCGGAGGTGCCTGTTGTGTTCTGGCGGCTGCGCCGAAGGCCGGGGATGCCGGAACGCGAATGCTGCGGAGCCCGACAGTAAGTGCTACGCAGATTGCATTTGCGTACGCGAATAACCTCTGGGTTGTGGACCGGAGGGGCGGGCTGGCGCGGCGCCTGACGAGCTTTCAGGGGCAGAGCGAAAGTCCGCATTTTTCTCCGGACGGCTCGTTGATCGCCTTCAGCGCCGAGTATGGCGGCAATACAGATGTGTACGTTGTTCCGGCACAGGGCGGGGAACCGAAGCGGTTGACGTGGCATCCGGCGCCGGACGTAGTGGAGGGCTGGACGCCAGACGGGAAGTCGATTGTGTTCTCGTCGACGCGGGCAACGGCTGCGCCAACGGCGGTACCGAAGTTCTGGACGATTCCGGCGCAAGGCGGCATTCCAGAGCCAATGGCGCTGCCGCGAGCGTATCAGGGCAAGATCTCGCTGGACGGCACGCATGTCGCGTACCGCATGAATAACTCATGGGACGAAGAGAGGCGGAACTATCGCGGCGGGCAGAACCGGCCCATCTGGATTGTGGATATGAAGACCTACGACCTGATTGCGCCGCCATGGGAGGGATCGAAAGACATGGAGCCGGCGTGGGTCGGCAAGACCGTCTACTTCATCTCTGACCGCGACGGCGTGGCGAACATCTGGTCATTCGATACGCAGAGCAAGAAGCTCGCGCAGGTGACGAAGTTCACGGGTTTCGATGTGAAGACACTGGATTCAGGCCGCGATGGCGCAGTAGTGTTCGAGCAGGCTGGATACATTCATGAGCTGGACACGAAGAACGGCAAGGAGCACATCGTGCCGATTACCGCGGCCGGCGATTTTCCTTGGATGATGCCGCATTGGGAAGACGCGACGCGGCGCATGACGAACATGTCGCTTTCGCCAACGGGGAAGCGCGTGCTGGTAGAGGCGCGCGGCGAGGTATTTACGATCCCGGCGGAAAAGGGCGATGTGCGGGACCTGACGAACTCGAGTGTTTCGGCCGAGCGGGATCCGGCATGGTCCCCGGATGGCAAGCACATTGCGTACTTCAGCGATAAGTCCGGTGAGTACAGCCTGATGATTGCCGCCGCGGATGGCCTGACGCCGGCGCGCGAGATCAAGATGAAAGACCCGAAGCATTACTACACGGTTTCGTGGAGCCCGGATTCGAAGAAGATCGTGTGCTCCGATACGGACCTGAAGGTCTGGGTTGTGGACGTGGCGACGGGCGAGCAAAAGGTGATTGGGAACGATCCCTGGCTAGTTCCGAATCGCACGCTGAATCCAACCTGGAGCCCGGATTCGAAGTGGGTTGCGTATTCGGCGCGACTACGATCTCTGTATCACGCGATCTATGTCGCGAATGTGGAAACGGGCGAGTGCAAGCAGGTGACCGATGGGCTTTCCGACGCGGTCTGGCCGGTGTGGGACCAAAGCGGCAAATATCTATGGTTCCTGGCATCGACCGAGTTAGGGTTGAGGTCACAGTGGCTGGACATGACGTCCTATGACCACGATGAGAATTTCGCTCTGTACCTGGCGGTGCTGAAGAACGGCGAGCCGAGCCCGCTTCTGCCGGAGAGCGATGAGGACAAGGGCATCAGCAATGAGCCGCCAAAAACGCCGACGATTGGCGAACAGTCGCCGGATGAAGCGGCGCCGGTGGCGGGCGCGGGGCGCGGGCAGGGGGGACCGGATCGAGTGAATCGTGGTCCGGTGACTGTGCAGATTGACTTCGATGGCATTGAGCACCGGATTATCGCGGTGCCGGAGATTCAGGAGAAGCAGTATACGCATTTGGCGGCAGGCGCGGCGGGGACGGTCTTCTTCATGGAAGCGCCCGAGCGTGCGCCGGGACTGGGCGCCGGCGGGATGCCGCGAGGGGACGTGCTGCACCGCTACCGCCTGAGTGACCGGAAGGCCGCGGTGTTTGTACCGAGCGCTTTGAATTACGCAGTGAGTGCCGATGGACACAAGCTGGTTTATGAGACTGCAAGCGGCGGGCCGGGTGCGGCGCAGGAGAGACCTGCTGCTGCGGGGCCGGGCGCGGGATTTACGCCGGCACTGTTCCTGGTGGATGCCGATAAAGTGCCACCGCCAGCCGGCACGGGACGACTGACGTTCTCCCTAAAGATGTACCTGGACCCGAAAGAAGAGTTCAAGCAGATCTTCTATGAGGGCTGGCGCAATCAGCGCGATTACCTCTATGTGAAGAATCTGCACGGAACGGATTGGCCGAAGATGCGCGAGGTTTATGGAGAGCTCCTACCCTACATTAATCATCGCGCCGATCTGAATTACCTGCTGGACATGATGGGAGCTGAGATCGCGATCGGGCACTCGTTTGTGCGCGGGGGCGATATGCCGACTGTGCCCACCTCGCCGGCAGGCTTGCTGGGTGCGGACTTCACGATTGACCACGACCGGTACAAGATTACACGCATCTACAACGATGAAAACTGGAATCCGGACCTAAAGGCGCCGCTGGCTGTGCCGGGCGTGAATGTGCAGGAAGGCGACTACATTGTTGCCATCAACGGCATGGAACTGAAGGCTCCAGACAATATCTATCGTTTGCTGGATGGTACGGCGAACCGGCAGACCGTCATCGCCGTGAACAACAGGCCGGTGCTGGAAGGCGCGCGGCAGGTCACGGTTGTGCCGGTCGCGAACGAGCAGACACTGCGCACGCGTGCGTGGGTTGAAGAGAACCGGCGCAAGGTGGATAAGCTTTCGGGCGGCAAGCTGGCGTATGTCTACCTGCCGAACACGGGCCAGCCGGGATACCAGAGTTTCAATCGCTACTACTTCTCGCAGCAGGACAAGCAGGGGGCGATTATCGATGAGCGGTTCAACGGCGGCGGGTCGGCGGCAGACTACATTATCGATATTCTGCAACGCGATTTCGACGGCTACTTCAATAATGCGGCGGGCACTCGCATGCCGTTCACGAGCCCGGAGGCAGGCATCTGGGGACCGAAGGTGATGATCATTAACGAAATGGCCGGCTCGGGCGGCGACCTGATGCCGTGGATGTTCCGTCACCGCCATGTAGGCGAGCTGGTGGGCAAGCGGACGTGGGGCGGGCTGGTGCACACGGCCGATACGCCGACGTTTATCGATGGCGGCAGCATGATTGCGCCGCGCGGAGGATTCTTCAATCGAGAAGGCAAATGGGACGTGGAAAATGTGGGTACTGCTCCGGATGTGGACGTGGAGAACTGGCCGAAGGACGTGATTGCGGGACATGATCCGCAACTGGAGCGCGCCGTTGCGGAAGGGATGAAACAATTGCAGGCACATCCGGTGCAGAGGATGACCGCGGAGCCGCCGCCGCCAACGTGGGGGCAAAGAAAGGTCCCGTTGACGCCAGACAAATAGGGGACGGCGGAACTCAGGCACACGACCCAATGGAAGTTGGTTTGTGCGGCGGACGTGGAAGCCGGGCGGAGCGCCCGGCGCAGCTCGGGGAGCTGCCCCACAAAGGCCTACTCCACGTCTGATCGGTTACGAAACTGCTGAATACAAATTACTTCTCGAATCAACTTCGGGTGCAGGAGCAGCATCTAAACAACGAGCCATGCCGCAAGTAGTTGAAAGTTTTCTTCGCACCCAACTTCTGGAGCGGCGCGAGCGCTTGCAAGATGCCGTAGCGCGGGCGGATCACGCTCCTAAACTTCATCACCTGCTGGGCGAAGTGGACGCGGCACTGGCAAGGATGGAGGATGGGTGTTACGGCATCTGCGAGCGTTGTCACACCGCGATTGAAGGGGAGCGGCTGCTGGCAGATCCGCTACTGCGCTTCTGCCTTTGCGAACTCTCCGAATCCGAGAGGAACGCATTAGAGCAGGACTTGCAGCTCGCCGCGCGCGTCCAGCGAGGTTTGCTGCCGCCGCAGGACGTCGCCGGGCAAGGTTGGCAGGCGTGTTATCACTACGAACCCGCCGGCCTGGTGAGCGGCGATTACTGCGATGTCATTGATGCGCACGACGGCGGCCTGTATTTCATGGTTGGCGACGTATCGGGGAAAGGTGTTGCGGCATCCATGCTCACTGCTCACTTGCACGCTATGTTCCGCGCGCTGATTTCAGTGAACCTGCCCCTTCCCGCCATGCTAAAGCACGCGAACCGGGTTTTCGGCGCGAGCAAGCTGCCCTCGCAATACGCAACGCTCGTGTGCGGGCGCGCGCTCTCGGACGGAAAAGTGGAGATCTCGAATGCGGGGCATCCACCTCCACTGCTGCTGGCCAACGGCGAGGTCATTCCGCTGCGGGCGACGAGTCTTCCTTTAGGTATGTTTGATACCGAAGAGTTCTCGTTCTGCGAGTTGGAACTGAAGAGCGGGGATAACCTGCTTATCTACTCGGATGGAGTCTCGGAGGCGATGGACGCGTTTGGGAGCGAGTACGGCGTAGATCGCATTTGTAACGCCATAGATCACCACCGCTGCTCAATGCCATCGAAGATTATCGCAGCGTGTCGGGAGGATCTCGCTACTTTTCGCGGGCACGAGGCGAGAAACGATGACGTTACGCTTTTTGTGCTAGGGCGCGCGTGATTCCCGCTGTTTAAGCCAGGGGAGCTTTTTGCACTTTGCCGCTGCGAATGCAGGAAGTGCAAACGCGAATCCGCTTGCCGCTGCCTTTTATGAGAGCGTGCACGGTTTGAAGATTCAGGTTCCAGCGACGATTGCTGACATTGTGGGCATGGCTGATGCGATGCCCGAATTGCGGTCCACGACCGCAGATTTCACAAACTCTTGCCATAAAGACACACGCCCGCTCAATGACCCTGAGCAGCCTAAAAATCTACTGTAGCAGGACCAAGCGGTAAGCTGCAAGGTCGAATACCCCGTACCCGGCGGAAGGGCAATTGACCCCGGGTTCTGCTTCTGGTTAAATTTTCTCACTTGCTTCTGCGGCGATCATCGCAGAGCTTCTAGACAGACCAGTCAAAAGGCTGCGCTGCGGTTTCGCGCAGCCTCTTTTTAAGCGCCGGGTACAGCCACAAAGCGGTATCCGACTCCGCGGACCGTAAGGAGATGGCGGGGACGAGTGGGATCCTCTTCGATATAGCGCCGCAAACGTACGATGAAGTTGTCAATGGGCCGTGTATCGGTATTCTCCTGCAAGCTCCAAACGTCGCCTAGCATCGCCTTCCGCGAAACCGGCTTACCCTCGTGCTGGACGAGATATCGGAGCACATTCATCTCCATGAGCGTGAGGTTAAACACCTGGCCGCGAACGCGCAACTCCAGCTTGTCGAAATCGACTACCTTGTCTTCGTTTTCGCCAAATGCGAAAGCGCCGTTTGCCTCGTCGAGCGGCGGATCACTGTGGACCGAGGAGTTCTGAAGCCAATCCCGGCGGCGGAGAAGACCACGAATGCGGGCGATCAGGATCGCCAACTCAAAAGGCTTGGTTAGGTAGTCGTCGGCGCCCGCCGCGAAGCCCCGCAGCACATCATCCGGATGGCCGCGGGCCGTGAGCATCAGAGTGGGAATGTACTGGCCCCTTTTTCGCAATTCTGACATCACGGTGAAGCCATCTTTGCCGGGCAGCATGACGTCTAGTACCAGAACGTCAAAGATATTTGCCGCTATTCGCTGCAGCGCCTCGTCGCCGTTGTCCAACACTTCCACCTGATAACCTTCTGCTTCCAGATTGAACCGCAAACCGTCGGCCAGGTGTTGCTCGTCTTCCACCACCAAAATTCTGTTCATCTTAGGATGGGCAGTTGAAACAGAAAGGTGCTGCCGCGGCCGGGGCCATCGCTTTCGGCCCACGCGCGCCCTCCGTGGCGCTTAGCGACGGATCGGACGATGTAGAGTCCCAGTCCGGTGCCTTTGAGGCGCGTGGTAGCGGGATCCGGCGCACGATAGAAGCGCTTGAAGATGCGCTTCAGCTCGTTCTTCGCAATTCCCACGCCCTGATCGCGGACACGGAGAGTAACATACTTGCCGTCCTCACTTGTGGTGTTGACGATCACCTTCACTTCGCCCCCCGAATACTTTACAGCATTGTCGATAAGATTCGATACGGCTGCCCGCAGTTCGTCCGGGTCACCCATGACCCTCACCGCCGGACCTTGCTGGTACTTGAGCGAGGCGGGTTGCAGATTATGCAGCGTGCGCGCCCGCGCCAGGCATTCTTTCACTACATCATTCAGATCGACCGGCGAGGAATTCACGATTCGATTCACCGGGCCGACGCGCCCCGTTCGCAAAACCTGTTCGATCGTTCCTAACAGCCGCTCGCTATCCTCGAGCATGATGCGATAGAAATCCTGCCGCTTGTTTTCCTCTACGGGCCGGCTCAGGAGGGTTTCGAGGTAGAGCCTGATGGACGCGATGGGCGTCTTGAGCTCATGCGTGACCGCGTTAATAAACGCGTCGTGTTGCTCGTTACGACGGATTTCGCGAACCAGAAAAATGGTGTTCAGCACCACTCCGGCAATGATCATTGCCAGAAGCAAGATACCGAAGAAGAGCAGGATTCCCGTACGCCAGTTGAACAGAACCCAGCCGACGTAAAGAACGATGCTGACTAAAATAAGCCCAGCGCCGAGGGAGATGAAGAAGGCGATCGATTTTCGCCGGCCCGCCACCACCATCACTTCAAGCTTAGCCGGGCGTCGAAACGCCGCTTACTGACATGCGCGGTTCTGGTAGGGAAACAGGCACCGGGCCGGGGCAAGCCACGGCCTATACAACAGGCCACAAAAGACGACGGCCTGCTCCACTGCTAGGCGGCTTTTTGTTTCGTGAGGATTCCGTCGATCCTTGCGACGTGAATGGATTTCGCAATGCGAAGAGCTTTCAGAATCTTGATCTGGATCCAGGAAGGGTCAAATTCGTACCAGGTCAAGCCATGTCGCGCCGAAGTAGGATGCGCGTGGTGATTGTTGTGCCAGCCCTCGCCAAAGGTGAGGAGGGCCACCCACCAGTTGTTGCGGGAATCATCACGGGTCGCAAACCGGCGGCGGCCCCACATATGTGTCGCTGAATTCACCAGCCAAGTGGCATGAAGTCCAAAGACCACGCGGAAACAGACGCCCCACAGGAACAAGGGGAGACCGCCTAGCGCGAGCAGCAGGCCGCCGAGGGCCAGGAGCGGAAGCCAGTGATAGTTGTTCAGCCACACGTAAAAGCGATGCTTTGCCAGATCGGGTGCATACTTCGACATCAATCGCGTGTTATTGTGCTTGGCTTCGCCGAATAAGAGCCAGCCGACATGTGCCCACCAGGCACCGTCGCGGGGCGAGTGCGGATCTCCGTGCTGATCCGACTTCTGGTGGTGAATGCGATGAGTGGCTACCCAGAAAATCGGGCCCCCTTCGAGCGTTAGGACACCGCAAACGGAAAAGAAATATTCAAGCAGCAGGGGCACCTTGTAGGACCGGTGTGTCAGCAGGCGATGATATCCCATACTGATGCCGAGCCCGGTGGCGAGCCAGTAGAGGAAAATCGACGCCGCGAAAACTTTCCAGCTAAACACGAACAAAGCGGCGAGCGCTCCTAGATGGAAAAGCGCCAGAACGGCGGTGGTGGGCCAGTTCAGATCGTCACGGCCGGGAATCAGACACAGCTGATTACTTTCCTGGTTTTGCATTCGTCAATTTGAACGTACCAGGGAATCAGCGTTTGTTTTGTAAGACTTGTGTAATTTCGGTTCTCACCTACTCGTATTGGTGAGCTCGACCACACCGGTCGGAAACGACGCAGTGGATGTCAGGGTGAATTTCGTGTGGATGCCTTCCGGCCGGCTTGTCTACGTGACGCCCTCGCACCAATATCCCTTGGGAGTATCGATCGAGTGTCGAGCGACGCGCACTGCTGGCCTGGGCTGAGCGAAACGACGCTGCCATCATCGAAGATGACTACGACAGCGAGCTCCGGTTCCGAGAGCGTCCGATCGAGCCATTGCAGACACTGGATGCAAGCGGCCGTGTGATTTACATCGGCTCATTTTCTAAGACCATGCTGCCAACGATTCGCCTCGGATTTGTCGTGATGCCACGATCTTTGCGTCCGGCGGCGCTTCGGGCGAAAGAAGTGGCCGACTGGCACACACCGCTGCCCCTTCAGTGGGCCTTGACGGGGTTCATCGATAACGGTGACTTTTCGCGCCATGTTCGCAAGATGCGGGATATATACCGCGTCCGCCGCGAGATTGTCATCGAAATCCTCGCGAGGCAATTCAGCGATCACCTGAAGGTCGTGCCATCGATCGCCGGGCTTCATGTGGCCGCACTCGCGCGCGCTGGCTCAGCCGCACGAATCAGGACCGTCGTTCGGAAAGCGTCGGAAGCCGGTGTGGAGCTTCACGATCTGTCGAGATTTGCTGTACATCCTTCAAAACGGGCCGGCATTGTGCTAGGGTACGGAGCGATACCGACAGCCCGCATCAAAGAAGGCTTGCACCGCCTTCTCGATTGCTTTCGGACAGGCTGAACGCGTCATTTCGAGACGTGTTCGATCGCCTTCTCCAGTACCTCATCCCGGCCGGTGCGAATGCCATTGATTGTCGGGGCGACGTTTACATTGGGCTGCAGACCCAGCCGCTGCAGCTTGCCGCCATTGGCATGGCGAACGTCGTGACCAGAAAACGTAATCGTGATGCCGCCGGGCACGGTGAATGTGCTTATGTCTCCGTTCGCCCCGGCGCTCGGAGTTCCGATGAATTCCGTTTGATTCGCAGCCTCGAAGAAGAGTCCGGTGTGCTCGGCCTGGCTGATCGTGCGTTCGTCGATCAGCATGACCGTTTTGCCTTTGTATTTTGGTTTGTCGCGATCGGGGATTCTTTGCACGAAGAAGTAACTGGCGGTGGAGGTGAGCGCCTCGCCATGAGGAAGATCCGGCGTGAGTGCAAGGGGACCGGTAAAGATGGCAGCCGGCACATCTTTTTCGCGTGTCAAGTGCAGAGCGATCGGCCAAGCAGTACTATGCGGATAGCCTCGCATGTCGAAGATAATGGCTTTCGTATCGCGGAACTTGTCGAACATAGCGTCCACCTGCTCGGGCATAAGCCGGTCCAGATCGGCATAGCCGATATTGCCCCCCAAGAGCCTGATAATCTCACCCGAGCGTTGCTCGCGCAGCTTCGCAGAATAACTAGTGCTGCGCTTAAGGCTCACTTCCCGGGTTCGTCCATCCTGGCCTCCGATGCTCAGCGCAGCCGGGGAACCTTCCGGACCATTGAGAACGCGCTGAATCACCCGATAGCCATGCGATTGCGGAGTCGAAGCGCTAACGTAACCTGCTTCGCGATTGAAGCGGTCGACGATGCTCTCGCCGTCAACCTTCGAGACGATGTCTCCGACCTGAATGCCTGCTTTTTTCGCCTCGTCATCAAGAATTTCGGTGATCACGGGCTTTTTCTCAATCAATCTGATCCTTAGGCCGACCGGCGCTTCACCGAAGAATTCCTGCAGCTCCTTGCTGGATACGTTTACATGCGAATCGGCGAGATGAGTAAGCGTTTCAGCAACGGCGAGATTGTATTCGCGGGCATCTTTCGCAGTGAGGGCCTTCGAGAGGAAAGCGGGAAAGAGGTCATCCCAATCCTCATCCATCAGGTCACGATAAGCAAAGAAGTAATGGAAAACCCCCCAGATCTTGTAGGCGGCGAGGGTGCGGTACTCAGCGGAAGGGTAGCGAGATTCGGGGTAGGCGCGCGCGTGGCGCGGCGCTGGAGCAGCCGCCTGCGGTGTAGCTTGGGCCGGCATAAGTGCATGCGTGACCGCAGCAAGAGCTTGCGGCAGCGCGTCTTCGTGGGATACCAGCCTGATTTCTTGTGCGCCGAGCGGTTCTGACAAACGGACCATCGCGTCGATCCCGTCTCCCATGACAATGTTTATTGTTTCGGTGCCTCGAATCTGATAGTGCGAGGATTCGGTAAGCACGGCAGCCTGGCCGTTCGCCAGGAGCGCCGAACCGATCACCGGCAATTCGGAATTCTGGCCGAGGAGGAAAGCTATCCTGTGCGCGGGCAAACCAGGAGTTCCCGCGATATGCGGACCTGCTTTCGCGTAGAAGGCGGAGGTGTAGCTGCTGGACGGTATCGGGGTTTCGGGGGCCAGACCTTTATGCACCCAGGTGCGCTGCGCGGGGGCGTCGAGCGCAGCAGCGGTGAGAGCATTCTGGAACTCGGGACGCTCGAGGGTGTAAGAAAGAATGTCACCTCCGCGGAGGTCGAAGACAGTATTGCGGGCGGCACCTATGGCCTTCAGCAGTTCGGGCGTTCCCTTGGCCTCCGGCGTATTCGATTGCGAGACAATCAGCGTTCCGTCAGGCCCGATCTCAAATTTAGGAAAAGATGGACGTGGCAGCTCAGGTTTGGGCAGCGCGCATGTCGAAGGATCGTGTAGCGCCGCTAGCATTGAATCGATCGCTATAGCGTATTCTCCTGCGCTATTGGCCGTCCGAATTTTTGGAAGCGCATCCACAAGCGCCTTGTCCCAATCGATGTCGCGATACGCAAGATAGGGGTGAAAGTACTTGACCGTGATCCACAGTTTGCCTGTGGCGATGAGGCGGTCGTTTTCGGTCGTCGGCTGCTGAGCGAGTAAGAGCGAGCTAAACGACAGCAGGCAAACGAGCCAGAATTTTGCCAAGATCTTATTGGGTTGGCGGGCCAACAGACAACTCGTTATCTACTTCTTTGACGCCTTTGACCTTTTTCGCAAGCTTGGTCGCCTTTTGCTTGCCCTTGTCGGTATCGACTCGGCCCTTGATCGTAACGACGCCATCCTTCACCGTCACATCGAGAGTGCCGCCCTTTACATCGGCATCGGTGGCCAGCCTCATACGAACCTGGTCGGAAATCCGGTCGTCCGGGTTAGATGGCGTCTGCCCGTCCGCGAATGGTGTTTGCGCGCATGCGCCGGCTAAGAGCAGAACAGCAGCCAGAAAGCGTTTCATTCGGGTGTATCTTCAGAGCCTATCATCGAACGCCAATCGATGGCATTGAGAAAAGACGGATCGTCCCGCCAGCGCGGTTTCACTTTGACGAATAGGGAAAGAAAAACTTTTCGATCGAGCAGCCGTTCCAGCTCCCGGCGTGCTTCCGAACCTATCTTCTTCAGCATCTGGCCCTGACTTCCGATGAGGATGGTTTTCTGCCCCCGGCGCTCGACGTGAATTGTGGCGGCGATTCTGATCAGGTTCGGCGTTTCTTCCCATAAGTCGATCAGAATCGCCGTAGCATGTGGAACTTCCTCCCGAGCAGCGCGCAAGATCTGCTCGCGAATGATCTCGGCGGCTAGAAAGCGCATCGGCTGATCGGTCAGGTAGTCATCCGGAAACAGCGCAGGACCTTCCGGCAAATAGCGCTCAATCGCACGCTTTAACTCCTCGAGGCCTTCGCCGGTCCGGGCGCAAACTGGAACCGCCTGATCGAACGGGAACAGCTCCATATAGCGCTCGATCAGGGGGAGAAGCAGATTCTTGTTCTCGATCCGGTCGATCTTATTTAAGACCAGCACAGTTTTCAGCGATTTCCCAATCGCGCTCACGGCGCGCTTATCTTCATCTGAGATCGGCCTGGTTGCGTCGGCAACGTAAAGGGCCAGGTCGCGATCCAGCAGGGCGTCTCGCACGCTCTTCATCATCCGCGTATTGAAGAGCGTGTCGGACTGGTGGATGCCGGGTGTATCGATGAATATGATCTGCGCACTCGCTGTGGTCAGCACCCCCTGAATCGATGTGCGCGTTGTCTGCGGTTGATGCGCGGTGATGGCCAGCTTTTGGCCGATCAGGGCATTCAGCAGAGTCGATTTACCGGCGTTTGGCCTGCCGGCGATAGAGACGAAGCCAGCGCGGTGAGGCGCATCGCTCACGTATTTGCACCAACGGCCGAGGGCGTAGGAACCCTCGAAATGCGGACCTGATCGACGCGGCGCTCATTGCCCGCCAGGACCTCCACGCGAATACCGCCGCGCTCGACGGCTTCGCCGACTTGCGGCACATGACCGAGCCACTCGGTTACCAGGCCACCGACCGTGGTGGATTCGGTATCGTACTCGGGCCGAAAATCAAGCAGATCCTGCAGGCGGTCCAGATCCAGGCTGCCGGGCGCGATGAACACGTGATCGGATTCCTGATGCACGTCACGGTCGGGCTCGTGCTCATCTCGTATTTCGCCCAGGATTTCTTCCACCAGGTCTTCCATGGTGGCGAGGCCGGCGGTATTCCCGTATTCGTCCACGACGATGACCATGTGCGATCCGTCCGTCTGCATCTCGCGCAAAAGATCGGTGACCGGTTTAGTTTCCGGTACCAGCGGAATGGGCCGCATGAGGTCCTTCAGCGGCTTCGACTGACGGTCCTCTTCATCAAGTTCAAACATGTCGCGGACGTGCACGAAGCCGATGACGTTATCAATGGTGTCCTGATAAACGGGTATCCGGGAGTATTGTTCGTGAATGACGAGCTGCCGCAAATCTTCCAGAGACTTGTCCGCCAGGATCGCAACTATATTCGGCCGCGGCGTCATCACTTCTCGAACGCTCTTATCGCCAAACGCGACTACGGAATGTATAAGCTTCCTGTCTTCTTCTTCGAGAATTCCCTCTTCAGCGCCAGCCGTGATAAGAGCTTCGATGTGCTCCACGGAATCCGCGGGAACTGCATCGCCGTTTTCGTTCTTGTCTAAATCGAGCAGCGATTGAAATAAGCGGACTAACGCGGCCAGCGGCAAGGCGCACGCGGCAGCAAGCTTTATGACCGGCAGAACCTTCCCCATCCACAGTCCCTTGGTGCGCCGGTGAATGAAGAGCGGCACGAAATAAGTGGAGATCAGCATCGCGAGAAACGACGCGACAATAGCCTCAATCACACTCTGCCAGTGCGCCACTCCGGGGCGTATTAGCGCGCAAAGATAAAAAACACCCATTAGAAACAGCGAGGCATGTTTGATGAGCGAAAAAGCGAGGGAGCCCTGCTCGGGTTCCAGGCCGATCTTTCCGGCTAAAGTCTCGCGAAAATATTCGAGCGATGGAACTTCGCGCCGTATGAGACGAAGCGACTCCAGGTAGAGGAGCTGAACGTAAGAGACAAATGCGAGAAGACAGGTCAGCAGCAAAGCGAGGGCGAGGCACAGGTATGTCACCGGCTCCTCCCGGTGAGCGAGCCTCTCGCGATCAGCGATTCTGGGAGCCCAAATTCTGTCCGCCATTTTGCTTCCGCGCGCGCCATTTCGCCGCGGTCGGTCTGATGATCCATACCCGCCAGGTGCAGCACGCCATGCAGCATGAGAATCTCCAGTTCGTCAGCGCGGTCATGACCGAACTCGTAAGCTTGCGCCTCAGCGCGTTCGACGGAGATGGCCATCTCGCCCAATTCCCCCGTGCTCGAGTGGGACGGGAAGGACAAGACATCCGTGGCGTAATCGTGTCCGAGAAACGAACGATTCAGACGGCGCATCTCGGTATCGCCGGTGATGACGCAAGTGAAGGCGCGCCCGCTTACAACGCGAGTCGAGAGCGCGCCGGCAAACTTTCTGAGCGCCCGCTTTTCTTCGGCCGATAATCTGATTTCCGGGGGAAGGGCTCGAAAGAGCACCGTAGTGTCACCAGGTGACATGTGTTTTCAGGCGAGTGAAGGAAATTCGGGTATTTCGACAGCGGTATTCGCCGGGGGTTCCGCAACCGGCTCGGTTGGAGCTTCGCTACCCAATTTGAACGCAAGCTGCCGGCCGGCGCCGATCATTTCGTTGTAGCGGTCATATGCCTTTACGATGCGCTGTACGAGATGATGACGGACGACATCTCTCTCATCAAAATTCACGAAAGCAATTCCTTCCACACCCCTCAGAACTTCGGCCGCATTCAGCAGGCCGCTTTTTTTTCCAGGCGGCAGATCGATCTGCGTCAGGTCGCCATTAACGACCATTTTCGAATTAAAGCCCTGGCGCGTAAGAATCATTTTCATCTGCTCGATGGTTGTATTTTGAGCTTCGTCGAGAATGATGAAACAGTCATTCAGGGTTCGGCCGCGCATGAAGGCCAACGGAGCGATCTCAATGGTGTTGCGCTCAATCAGTTTTTCCACCTTTTCGGCGTCGATCATCTCAAAGAGCGCGTCATAGAGCGGCCGCAGATAGGGATCGACTTTTTCCTGCAAAGTTCCAGGCAGGAAGCCGAGGTGCTCGCCGGCTTCGACGGCGGGCCGCGTGAGAACGATCCGGCTTACACGCTTGTTCAAGAGCGCAGCAGCCGCCATGGCGACGGCGAGATAGGTCTTGCCGGTCCCAGCAGGGCCAATGCCGATAGTGAGGTCGTGATTTTCGATGGCGTCCACGTAGCGGCGCTGGGTCACCGTTTTAGGCGCCAAAACTTTTTTGCCCACGGCGCGCGACTTACCGCTCTCCACGAGACGCCGGAGCGAAACATTCGGATCGGCAGTGACGACCCGCATATAACTGTTCAGGTCGCCATTATTGAAAACGTGCCCCTCTTTCACGAGGTTCACATAATCGTCCAGGATGCGCTCCGCCCGCCGCACCTGCGGCTCCTCGCCTTCGAGCTCGAGCGAGTCACCGTCCAAAAGGCGGGTGCGGAGGTTCAGCTCCGTTTCGAGGAGCCGTATGTTCTCGTCACGAGTGCCAAACAGCGATTCAATACCGCGGGAGATCTGTACAGAAGACTTCATCAACAAGAGAAATGGGTCGGAACACGGGGGACGGCGCGCACAAAATCAATGCTTTCAGGGATCTCAAGAGAAGTGGAGACGCGCAAACGTCTTGTTGGCCTTAAGTGAACCCACAGGCGCGGACGCCAGAAGCTCATTCGAATTAATTATACCAGTTTTGGAAGGCTTTTATGCCGGCCGAAGCGCAGACCCAGACCACCAGACTCCGCACAAGCCAAGAGTATCAGCGTAGTGTGATTCGGTACAAATTTCGGTGCCACGTAGTATTCACGTATGCGAAGTGCACGGGATCGGCGCCAGGAACAAGATCGGCGCGACCAACCGATTGCGCGCCGGGGATGATGCTTGCATCGGCCTGCGGCGGAATACCTCCTGGAGGAAATGGCGGCAGGGTTTCTCCGGGACCGACGGGAATCGCCAGACTTCGGCCCGGGCTGGTGCGCGTGGGCGCTTCGACCGGAATGAAAAGCCACTTCCCGCTCGGCGACCATGTTGGGACGCAGTTGCTCGCACACATGATGCGCGGAGGTCCACCGCCTACCGGGATCGCCGTGACCGCCGCACCATTGCCATCTGGCAAGACAGCGACCGCCATTACCCAGCGCCGGCCGGGCGAAACGCCTTGAAAGTCGCCGATCGAATATGGTGCGACCTTCGACCCTCCCGGGCCGTCCGGATTCATCCGCTCCAGGTAATTGAAGTTGCCTTCTGTACGTAGAAACAGAATCTGACCCTGTGGGCCAAAGTGCGGCGACATTTCACCGGAATGGCCGATTCGTTTTGCGGCACGGCTTCTATCGATCGGAGCTAGCCACAATTCGGACTTTCCGCCCGGAGCCGAAGCGGAGTAGACCACCTGTTTGCCATCCGGCGATGCATCGTAGGACAGCATGGAAGTCCCCGGAAACACCGCTTCACTTTTGCCGGAATCCACCATCATGCGCCACAACTCCGGGGCCGAATTACTCTGCGATTGATGCTGCAGGAGATAGTAGATAATTTTGCCGTCGCCGCTAAATGAAGGCGGGGAGGGGTAATTAATGATCTCTCCCTCTGATGACAAAGGGCGATCGCCGCTGGCGTCGTGAATCCAGATAGCGCTTTCATGCGCTCCCATGGAGTTGATGAGGGAACGCCCGTCCTGCTCCACAGCGACGCCTTCTTCTTCGGTGGGACCAGAGGTGATCTGCTCGGGTTGACCGTTGGGAAAGCGCTGGTGCCACAGATGGCTCCGGCCGTTCACATAAGCGGTGAAATACATCCAGGAACCGTCGGGAGACCAGGCGGCAGAAGTGCAGGCGCCCTGCGGACCGATAGCACGAACGGGAAAGCGGCCCTGGAGGGAAATGAGGCGGCATGAGCCCCAATCTCCCGCTCCGTTCATCTCGACGACCAAGGCCGATTTGCGATTGGGAGAGGCGAAGGAGTAATGCGCCATGCCGCGCTCGTGCGCTGGGAAATACAGCTCGCGGAAATTCTGTCGCGTCGCCGTCCCGGTCACAATTCCCATGTGCAGACCGGAGCGGGTTGAGGAGAACAGAAGTTGATTCTGGTCAGCGGGGGGCGCGCGAAGAGAGAGATACACGACGGCTGCTATCGCGAGGAGGGCGCAGAGCGCTGTTCCGAGTAACCAGGCGGATGGCTTACGCGCAGTCCGGGTTGACGGTCCGGGTGCGAGATGAGTCATTGGCGCCGCAATAGCTTCCGCTTTTGCAGCGTTGGCTGGCTGAATTACGTCTGCAATAAACCGGTAGCCTTGCTTCGGCAGGGTCTCGATATAGATTGGATCGACCGCGTTGTCGCTCAGCGCCTGCCGGATGTGCCGGATGCAATAGTTCAGTCCCTGATCGAACTCGACAAAAGTCGCGCCGTTCCAAATGTGGCTGCGCAAGTCTTCGCGGGAAATCGTCTCGCCCGGCCGTTCAACAAGGAACTGCAGCACGCGCAATGGTTGCGGCTGGATTTTTACAAGCTGGCCCGGCGCGTAGGAGCTTTCCGGCTTGCGAATCGAATTCGAAGTCGCCGAACCGTATCCGCCCGCTCCAGTTCGCGCTCATATGTCTTGTTTTGCCTGTTCTAGCAGTTTAGATCATTTGGATCAGGGGCGCTGTCAAGTTGGTGGCAATGGAGATTTGGCTCCTCATCTGAGATGAGGAAGAAACTCAGACGCTACTCAGGTGACAATGCAGACCTTTGGTGGGACTTTGAAAACCGAGCCGGCAGCCCGGCGGAATAGAAAGGAGAAATGAAGTGAAGACAATTTATAAGACGCCGGCCACCGCGTTCGGTGTGCTCGCATTCGCACTCTCGTTTGCGCCTAACTGCGCGGTCCAATGCGGGAGCAGCGTTCACCCATGGCTGACTGACAGCAATTGGCATTCTCTGTCTGGACAGATCCGGCTTTCTGCCCGCAGCGTTCGTCACCGATGATGATCGAGACAACGACGACGCCAGCATTGTTGGCTTCTGGCATCAGCAGTTGGTGATCCCCGGAACTAGGAAGGAAAACAGGATTAATTCATGAAACGCTTACGAATCGCACTTTGGGGCCCGACAACCCTGTTGTCGCTAGCGTTGAACGGGAATGCGCAGAATGTTGTTATTAACTGGAACACGATTGCTTCCACGTCTATCGTTACCAACGGAGGTATAGGGCCAGCGGCTTCCAGCGTCTGGTTTGGTTACACAAACATTGCCGTGTACGATGCAGTCAATGCGGTTCACGGCCGCAAGTTCGAGCCTTTCTACTATTTCGGTAGCGCGGCTGCAAAAGCTTCTGATGAAGCTGCAGCTTTGGCGGCAGCGCACCGAGTGTTGGTTTATTATTTTCCTGCTCAGCAAACCACGCTCGATGCCCAATTCGCGGCATCATTGAGTGGGCTTACAAGTACACCACGGGCCAAGACGGAAGGTATCCTAACGGGCGAAGCAGCAGCCGAAGCTCTGATTTCGGAACGAACAGGGGACGGCTTGAACGCGAGTGTCACCTACAGCCAACCGAGCGGTCCGGGTGTATGGGAAGCGAACCCGCCGGGCTCCTCACCAGTTACCCCGTGGCTCGGACAGATGCGACCGTTTACCATGCGAAGTGCAGACCAGTTTTTGCCGGACGGGCCCACAGCGCTCAATAGCGAAGAGTGGGTGGCCGATTACAACCTGACACGCCTGTTTGGCGGCTTCATCAGTGACCTACGGACGCCGGCGCAAACGGAGATTGGGCAGTTTTGGACCGCGCACACCGCAGCCCAATACAGCCAGGCTTTCAATGGGCTGGCTCAGCAATACAACCTGGATCTTTTAGACTCGGCCAGACTGATGGCAATTCTCTGGACGGGTTACGCCGATGCGGCGATCGGATGCTTCAACGGAAAATACACGTACAACTTTTGGCGACCTTGGGCTGCGATCCCGGCAGGGAGCGCGAATTCTGAACTCCTCGCGGACCCAACGTGGAAGCCTCTTGCGACCACACCGAATCATCCGGAGTATCCAGCAGCGCATGGTTGTGTTACAGGCGCAGTTACGAATCTGGTGGCGGACTACTTTCATACTCGCAAGGTGCACGTCGTCATCAACAGCTCTGTTTTCTCTGACGGCGTGCATACGCACACCTTCGAAGATGTGGGCGATTGGCTCAATGAAGTGTACTGGGCGCGCGTCTTCGCGGGATTTCATTTCAATCACTCGCTGCAGGACGGTATGGAACTAGGAAGGCAAGTGGCTCATCAGCTAGTCGGAAACCACTTTCGGGTTGAGGACGAACGGGACAGGCACTAACTTGGTTCGAACGATCCACCTACGACAGGCCATTCTGTAGCGCAGAATTCCATCCAGTTCCACGCGCTGCGGTTTCTTAATTTGAGGCTGGATTCATCCAGCCTCACTTCTTCGACCGGATATTCCGCTTCAGCGCCTTGCAAAACAAGAACCGCTGTGGACAATGAGCAGGCGGTCTGGTCCCCGGATAGCCGCAGCGTCATCTTTGGTTCCGCGCCCAGCCGGACGAATGACGCAGATCGATGAAAAACAGTTGAGCGGCGCGGCGAGTAGGGAGGTTTTGGCCGCGTCCAGCGAGTGGAAGACTCCTTTGAGTTGGTCGCGTGATGGACGTCGAGCGCCGAAGTTCAAACCGGCTGCAATCGAGGGTGAGTTTGCCGAACTGGAAAACTGTTGGGGTCACCTCCGTGCAACCTCGTCAAGGAGATATAGCCGATTCGGCGATTCAGGCAATCTTAATCTAGTTCCGAGTACTTTGTCGCTTCACCTAATCAAAGAACCCGATTAGGCATTGGTTACAGCGTTGTTTACATAACAGATATGGGGAAAGGAGGCGAGAACCCGTGGATGAGCTACTGCAACGACAGCGCTGGAGCGCTTTCAAGGACCGGCAATCAGCAGGCGATATCGCTCACCGGGAAGGTGCTGGAATCACGCGACCCCGCCTTCAGGATGTCCAAAGACACCTCGCCATGGCGAAAAAAGAGCGATTTTGACGGGTCTCGAAATCATAGTCACAAAAGTTGGAAAAAAATCTCAAAATTTTTTTCTGTTTCGATTTCAAAAACTTAGGAGAATTTTTGGTACTTCGTCCACTCAAACGGGCACCGATTTCCCGGGGGGCACGTGCTACGTTTGTGTCGCTCGCGAAAGTATTCGCGAGCAGAAATCAAAACAGGCAAGCCGGGATAGTTTCCCGGCTTTCGCATTTTGGGAGGGTTCAAATGGGCGAACTGATCATGATGCCGGTACGGAACACGGAAGCGGAGGCTTCCATCGAAAAGAACGCGGCGCCGGCGAGCGCCGAAAATTCCGCTATCGATTTCTCGGTTTGGAAACGAGCCCCCAAAGAGCGGACAGCCGCCTATTTCCCGACTTACTCGGCCGTCTCGAAAGCCATGCAGACCGCTATGCGGGGCTGGGTCCGCGAATGGTTCTCAGCGAACCCTGAAATTCTTCTCCGGCCCCACACGGCGTACGCCATTCTGGTCTACCAGTGCACCCACCCGTTCTCAGGCAAACCGACCAACATCTTCACCTACGATATTCAGCAGACGGAGGCCCTGAATCGCGCGTTCGGTTCCGCGGCGAATAAGCTGGGCCGGCAATTGAAGGCCATCGATACCAAGCAATTCGGCTGGTTCACCCGCGAGCACTACTTCGCCTATCGCAGCAAGAAAGTGGTGGAGTACGTCATGAAAAATCGGCGCGCCATTTACAAGATGCTGAATGTGGAGACGGTGCTGATGGACAGTATCTTGAAATTCGCAGTGATCGACATTCCGAAGCTGGGCCTGGAGGAAGCTCTGGTGCTGCTGCGGCGGGCATTCGCCACTCAATTGCGGAGGTTCTCCGATGAATTCGATTTCAGCGGCCGCGTGGACGAGTTGCTGCGCATAGCGACCGACGCGCTCGCCACCAAGCTGGCTACCGACAAAGTTGTCGCAATGCCCACAAGGAGCGTTGTCGAACTGCCGCTGGCGGCATAAGAAAGGTTTGCGGTGGACAGGGGAGCAAGCGTGGCGGCTTGCTCCCTGCTTCTCGAGGGGCGGGCTGGGCGGCTCGCTCCTCTTTTTTGGTCTCTTAAAGCTTTACCGTAACGGTCTTAATTTCTGAGTATTGCTGTAGCCCGTATTCGCCGAGCTCCCGGCCGATACCGGATTGCTTAAAGCCGCCGAACGGGGCTCCCGCGTCAAACACGTCGTAGCAGTTAACCCATACCGTACCGGCCCGGACATTGTTAGCGATGTAGTGAGCCTTTCCGATATCGCGGGTCCAAACCGCCGCCGCGAGTCCGTACATGGTCTTGTTGGCGCGCTCGACTAACTCATCCATATCCTTGAATTTGAGGATGCTCATCACCGGACCGAAGATTTCTTCCTCGGCGATCTTCATCTCGTCCTTAACATCCGCGAATACGGTGGGAGCCACGAAGTAGCCGCGATCCCCAACCCGCTCGCCTCCGCACATCAGCTTTGCGCCTTCCTTCTTGCCGGATTCGACATAGCTCAGCACCTTCTTGAACTGATCGCTGTCTACTTGCGGACCCTGTTCCGTGTTCTTGTCCAGCGGGTTGCCCACGGTACGGCGTTTTGCCCGTTCGGTGCTGCGCTGCACGAAATCGTCGTAAATCTTCTCTTCCACGAAGACGCGAGAACCCGCGCAGCAGCACTGGCCTTGATTAAAGAACAAAGCAAAATGGGAGCCTTCGACAGCTTGCTCCATATCGGCGTCGGCGAAAACGATGTTCGGGCTCTTGCCGCCCAGTTCGAGCGTGACGCGTTTCAAATTAGTTTCAGCGGCGGCTTTCATGATGAGATGCCCGACTTCCGTTGACCCGGTGAAGGCCACTTTATCGACATCCATATGCCGCGCGATGGCCGCGCCTGCTGTTGGCCCGTACCCCGGCAGGATATTGACGACGCCGTTGGGGAAACCGGCCTCCACAATCAGTTCGCCCACTCGTAGCGCGCTTAGCGGCGTCTGCTCGGCGACCTTGAGAACAACCGTATTACCGCAGGCAAGAGCAGGAGCGAGCTTCCAAGCCTGCATTAACAGAGGAAAGTTCCAGGGGATGATCTGGCCGACGACTCCGACCGGCTCGTGACGCGTGTAACAGAAGTAATCGCCGCTGATGGGAATGGTCTTGCCTTGGATTTTGTCTGCCCATCCGGCGTAATAGCGATAGCAGGCGATGGTGAGCGGCAGGTCCGCGGCAAGCGCGACGTGGCGAGGCTTGCCGTTATCGAGTGACTCGAGAGTTGCCAGTTCCTCGGCATTTTTTTCGACCAGATCGGCCAGCCGGTTGAGCAGTTTTCCACGTTCGGAAGCCGACATGCGGCGCCACGGCGCCTTGGAATGAAACGCTTTGCGGGCTGCTTTCACGGCGAGATCGACGTCGGCCGCGTCCGCTTCAGCCACATTCGCCAGAACTTCACCGCTAGCGGGATTTATGGTCTCAAATTTCTTGCCGGAGACGCTCTCGACCCATTTGTTGTCGATGAGCATCTTGGTTTGCTTAATTGAAGTTTGTGTACTTTGAGGTTCGGTAAGAACAGTAGCCATGGTTCTCCTTTTGGACTCAATAGGTGTAGATCTACACGCAGCCATCATATTCCAGATCATTGAGACGGCGGGCTTCCGATTCTGACATTTCCCGCAGAAAGCGAGTTTCCGGCGCACGATCCGCGACTATTGAGTGTGCACGCCTTTGGTGCACGCCTTTATTGTAGACGCGTGCTCAGGTTAAGATGCCCGTCTTGATCCAATTCACGATGTCGCCGCGATCCGCGGACCCAAGTAGCCACCCAGGCTGTGGCCGTGGAACGAATTCGGGCTGCTGTAGGGCGGAGACGTCCATTCAGAGCTTTTGGGGGTCTCTCCCGGGCGAATGAACAACCCCGCCACTTTATCGGCATCATCAATGCTGATGACAAGTTCGAAGTTGCCGGCCGGGAACTTAACGGGAAACACTACGACGTCGATGTTTTGAACCTTTTGTACCTTGGAGTCGCCTACTTTTTCCGGCTTTCCTAAGGCTTTGATTTGAGGGCCGACCTGGTTCCGCAGCATATCCTCGCTCAATGCGTCGAGCATTTTCTGGTTGAACATGGCCCGCAGCTCGGAATATTTTTCCCCGAGCAGAAGATCGAACGCTTTCCGCGCGGTGGGGACAGGATCGCGGGTCTGCTGGGCGTGCCCGAAAAAAGCGAAGAGAGCCAACAGAACGAAATGGCAAAACTGCATAGGTACTCCGTAGTGTAAACACGCTCAGTGTAAATCACGCCCAGCGTGTGCCCTCGGCCTTTTCAAAGTGCTCTTCTATTTCTTCCAGCGTCTTGCCTTTCGTTTCGGGCAGGAAGAACACGGCGGTAACCAGGTAGATCACGGTGAAGGCGGCGAAAACGAAGAACATCGTGGAGTACCCATATCTGCCGACGATCGGCAGAAATATCGCTGCCAGCGTCGTGGAGACGACCTGGTTTATAACAAGTGCGATGCTCATCCCATTCGATCGAATGCGGGTGGGCATCAACTCGGAAAGCGCCAGCCACACGCAGACGCCGGGGCCAAGCGCAAAAAACGCCATGAACACATAGAGACTGATGGCGACCAGCCACCCGGTGTGCGTATCCGGCACGGGACTGATCAAAGCCTTTTCGATTTTCAGAGGAGCGATTTGGGCCGCCTTTAAATCCGCAAACGGGTTCTTGAAAAATGCTTCGATCCGGTTCGCCGGAACGCAGCTTTCGCGCGTAATCTTAATGGGCGCTCCGGCATGATCGTCCGAACGCGCGACGTTGGTCCCGGCGGCGAAATCTCCATAGGAGTAAAGGATCGTCAGAGTGGCACGGGCGCCATTGATTGCTCTGCCGGCTTCGCCCTGGGCAGCGAGAAGCCTGTTCGCCTCGGCCTCATCGAAGCGCAGGGTGAGCGTCTGGTTTCGGCTCACCATCGCCTGGATAGCGCTCCGATTGTCCACGCGCAGCTTCTCCGTGCTTCTGAAGAGAATTGCGGTGGTCGCCAGAGAAACTATAATGCCCGCGCTTCCCAGCGTCAGCAGGAACTTGCGGCCCTTGCGATCCACCAGCAGGAGGCCCACGATGGTCATAAGAAAATTGACTAGCGTGAAAACGACGTAGCCCCAGTGCGCCTGCAGATCCGAGAGACCGCTTTGCAAAAGAATGTTGGTGTTGTAACCGATGATCGAATTGATGCCGGTTGCTGTGTTGCAGAACAGGATGACGCAGGCGAGCACGAAGGGAATTACGTACTTGCGGCGTAAAAGCGAGTCCCTGGTCTTGCCGCCAGTCTTATTCTTTTGGGCGGCGAGGATGTCTTCCATCTCCTTCAACTCGAAATCCGCCTGCTCGACGCTACGGGAACGAAGAAGCGCTCCGAGCGCCGCTTCCTTCTTGCCGCGGCGAAACAACCAGCGCGGAGATTCGGCGACCAGCAGGCTGCCGATCACGAAGAGGATGCCCGGGGGCAGTGACACCCAGAAAATCCGGCGCCAGGCGGTGTCCTCGAATGCAAAGAGGGCGGCGGGATTAGCCAGCCGGGCAACTTCCGCAACACGATAGCTGTAGTAAATACCGATCAACGCGGCTGCGACAATGCCGAGCGTCAGCAGCCACTGAAAAACGCCGGTTCCTTTGCCGCGAGTGGATGCGATCAGGCACTCGGCCAGATAGAGCGGAACAACCACGCCGATAAATCCGCCGCTGATGCCTTGCAGGAGGCGGCCGAAAAATAGCGGCCCGTAGCCTTGCGAGAGCGCGATGATAGGGATGCTGGCAACAAAGGTCAGCCCGCTGAGGACCATGAGCCGCTTGCGCCCCAGCCAGTCTGCCAGCAGACCGGCGAAAAGGGTCGAGATCACGCTACCCAGCAGCACGGCGGCAACAATGACGGAAAGCTGACCGGCATTGAGGCCCGACGTAGCCTCCAGATAAGGTAATGCGCCGCCGATAATGCCGACATCAACCCCGTACAGCAGCCCGCCCAGCCCGGCCACGAGAAGCAAAAAACGGTTGTAGCCCGATTTCTCCTCGTGAACGCTGTGTGCTCGTTTACTTACGCCAGTCGATGGCATACAGTTCAGGATAGGAGATGCAGAGTTGCGTCAGGCAATCATCGCTCCAGCGCAGGGCTCGGCCGTGATGAGATTGCTTTCCCGGTCGAAATCGGCGCGCGCTGCGTAGTAGCGCCGAACGAGTTGCCCACATATGTGAGCCCTGTCGGCTGCTTTGCAGAAGATAATGGCGCAGCCGCCGAATCCGGCTCCCGTAACGCGCGCCCCTAGGGCTCCGGCCTCTCGCGCGATCTCGACAATCTGGTCGAGCGCCGGGCAACTGACCCGCAACTGGTCCCGCAGCGTGCCATGCGAGGCGAAAAGCAATTCACCGAACCGGGCCGCATTGTTATCGCGCAGAGCGTCGACGGCCTCACGAACAGCGGCGCCTTCGCTCACAACGTGCACAAAAGCACGAATCTCTTCTCCGCTTAGCCCGTGTTTGCCGCCGCCGGCAAGCGCCGTTAATTCGCTTGGGGAGTACGCGTCGATGGCAGCGCGATAAGACGGCAATTTGAATTTTTCCAGCGCTCGCGAACCGGCTGTGCGACGCGCGTTGTATTCCATGCGCGCAGGGCCGGACTTTTCAGCCCGTGTAAGGCTATGCGCGATCACAAATGACCAGCCGGCGGGAATGGGTATGGCTGATAATTCGAGCGGCGCGAAAGCGATCTGAAGCGCGCATCCTGTTTGGGACGCGAGGACCGCCGCATGATCCATTCCGCCGCCCCGCGTGCCGACGAACTGTTCCGCTTCGGGCAGGATTTCCAACATTTCCTGGATCGTGGGGTGGATATCATTCGCACGCAGCGCAGCAAGCATGAAGCCGGCGACCAGCGCCGAAGAGGAAGACAGGCCGGCTGCGGGCGGAAGATCGGAAGTGATCGCTGCCTCTATGCCTCGCGTGATTTTCCAGTGTCTTTGACAGGCGTCAATGGCGGCTTTCAAATAGTTGGCCCAATCGCCGGGTGGGCTCGGAGCGAGTGAACCTGCCAAAGCAAACTCCCGGCGACCATAACTCCCGGCGCTGACCGCTACGTACGTTGCGATCGCTCCGCCGCCGAAATGCAATCGAAATATGCCGCTGAATCGCCATGGCGAGAACAGCCAGATCGTGGTAATCGATATGATCCCCGATCAGCGCCACGCGCCCGGGAACCGATATCGATTCCGGGACACTCCCTGCGCCGAAGCTATCTTCAAGAAGCGAACGAGCCTCTTCGGAACACCTGTTACACAGCATCGGGGCCATCCCAAAGGATGACATTTCTGCTGGCCGCCCCCTGGCGCTAAGAACGGAACATTCTTGGTTCTGAGCCGTAATAAGAAATGGTTCACCGCGTGGCTGCGGAAATTTTAGAGTTGTGGGACGATAAAGGTAATCCCACCGGGTAAGTAGGGTTTCGTGTCCCCAGGCAAATCTAGAACAAAAGTCATTTCTTTTATTCTCACAAGCGCCCTCATTGGCCTTGTCTTTGTGTCATGTGGAGGCAAGCAGGCGGCCGGGCCAGGCGCGATGGCGATGATGATGATGCAGGCCGTCCCCGTTCGAGCGGTTCCGGCAGTCGCATCGGATGTTCCGCTGGACGTATCGGCAGTGGGGAACGTTGAAGCAATCGCGTCTGTTGACGTGAAGTCTCGCGTGGCCGGCCAGTTACTTCACGTTTACTTCCAGGAAGGGCAAAACGTCGAAAAGGGTCAATTGCTTTTCGAGATCGATCCCGAACCGCTACAGAAGCAAATCGCGCAGACTCAAGCTGACCTGGTGAAAGACGCGGCGCTCGAACAGCAGGCGCGAGCCAACGTCGCTAAAGATGACGCCATGCTGAAGCAAACCCGCGCGGCCGCCGACCGAGGCTTGCAACTCTCGAAAGAGGGAATTTTCTCGAAAGAGCAGACCGAACAGGTGGTTGCGACAGCCGATTCCAGTCAGGCGACGCTCGACGCAGATAAAGCTGCCGTCGAGAGCGCCGTTGCTTCCCTGAAATCGGACCGCGCCCGGCTCGCCCAGACAGAGCTTCAACTGAGCTACACCAAGATCACGGCGCCCATAAGCGGACGCGCCGGCGCGATTGCCGTGAAGGCCGGTAATCTGGTCAAAGACAACGATGTAGCACTGGTCACGTTACTGCAAATGGCACCCATTTATGTGTCCTTCGGGCTGCCTGAGCAGTTGCTTCCCGAGGTCCGTAAATACAATTCAGAACATCCCCTGGTAGTGCGGGTTAGTCCCGATGGCCAAAACAACGTAACCGGAAGTCTTCGCTTTATTGATAATTCCGTGGACAATACGACAGGAACGATCAAGCTCAAGGCGGAATTTCAGAATGCGAATCACGTGTTATGGCCGGGTCAGTTTGTGAACGTGAATACGCAGCTCAATGTCGAGCATGACCGGATTGTCGTACCGAGCCGGACCATCCAAACGAACCCCCAAGGCAAGTACGTCTGGGTAATGAATCCCAGCGACTCGACGGTTGCCATGCGGCCGGTTCAGGTCTTGCGTAACTATCATCCGGCGACGACGACCGAAGACGCGGTAATCGGAAGCGGCTTGAAACCCGGAGAAATGGTGATTTCAGAAGGGCAGATGCGGCTGGCCCCCGGCATGAAGGTGCGGCTGCTTAAGCCAGAAACCCAGGCAGGCGATTCCAACGCCTCGAGTGCCCCCGGCCAGTCTTAGGTATTCGAATGCATTTCACGGACCTGTTCATTCGACGCGCCATCACCACCACGCTAGTGATGGCAGGAATCCTGATTTTCGGTATTCTCAGCTACACCTCGCTGCCGGTCAGCAACCTTCCGGCGGTGGAGTACCCGACGATCCAGGTTTCGGCGGCACTGCCGGGGGCGAATCCGGACGTCATGGCGTCATCGGTAGCAACACCGCTCGAAGCACAGTTCTCCACCATCGCCGGTATCAACAGCATGTCGTCATCGAGTTCGCTCGGCTCGACGAATATCACGCTGCAATTCGATCTCAGCCGGAACATCGATGCTGCCGCGCAGGATGTACAGGCGGCGATTGCGCGTGCACAAGGCGCTCTGCCGACGAACATGCCGAGCCCTCCTTCTTATTCGAAGGTGAATCCCGCCGAAAGCCCGATTCTGTTCATTGTTCTGACGTCGAAGACCATGTCCTTTTCGCAGTTGGACGAGTATGCGGAAACCATCATGGCCAGGCGGATTTCCATGGTCAGCGGTGTGGCGCGCGTCCAGGTCTTCGGCTCGGAGAAGTACGCAGTCCGGGTGCAGACGGATCCGGAGAAGCTCGCCGCTCACCAGATTGATCTCGAGCAGGTCCGCAATGCGCTGGCGCAAGGCAGTTTGAACCTGCCCGCCGGGTCGCTGTACGGCTATACAAAGTCCTACACCGTTCAATCCAACAGCCAGTTGACCTCTGCTTCGCAATTTGCGCAACTTATCGTCACGTATCGCAACGGAAGCCCCGTGCGGCTCGATGAACTCGGCAACGTGATTGATAGCGTCAGCGATACCAAGACGATTTTCTGGATTAACGACCGCCACAGCATTGTTTTGGCTATCAATAAACAACCCGGCTCAAACACGGTCCAGGTCGCCGATTCGGTGAAAGCGCTTTTGCCTGTAATGCAGCAATCCATGCCGGCAGGTATCGAAATCGGAAGAGCTTTCGACGCTTCGAAAAACATTCGCGAGTCGATCGCCGACGTGAAATTCACGCTGCTGCTGACGATTTGCCTTGTCATTCTCGTGATTTTCGTCTTTCTTCGGAACGTTTCGGCAACCGTCATTCCGAGCCTCGCGGTTCCGCTGTCGCTGCTGGGCACGTTTGCGGCGATGAAGCTGCTCGGGTTCACAGTGGACATACTTTCGATGATGGCGATGACGCTCTCGGTCGGATTCGTTGTCGATGACGCGATCGTAATGCTAGAAAACATCGTCCGCCACATGGAGATGGGCAAGTCGCGCCGGCAGGCGGCGATCGAGGGCGCGCGCGAAGTGGGATTCACCATCATTTCCATGACCGTTTCGCTGGTCGCTGTCTTCATCCCGGTGCTCTTTATGGAAGGCGTTATCGGACGTTTGCTGCGTGAATTCTCCATAACAATTGCCGTGGCGGTGCTCATTTCCGGTTTCATTTCCCTGACGTTGACACCGATGCTTTGCAGCCGCTTTCTGCGGCATGAAAGCCACCCTAGCGGATCATTCTATGTCTGGTCCGAAAAATTCTTCGACTGGTTGAACAACACGTACAGGCGGACGCTGCAGGTTGTTTTGCACCATCGACTGACTACCCTGATCGCCAGTATCATCCTCACGGTTGCCACCTTGTATCTGTTCGTTGTGATGCCCAAGGGCTTCATGCCGACCGTGGATCAGGGGTTTGCGCAAGGCGGCGATGAAGCAGCACAAGATACCTCGTTCGACGAAATGGTGCGTCTTCAGGAACAGGTGAATGCCATTCTTCGCAAGAATCCTTGGATCGATACCTGGGGTTCGGGCACGGGCAGCTTCGTGGGCCAGAATCAGGGCTTCGTTTTTGTGGCATTTAAAGACGCCAAGAACCGCCCTCCGGCCAACGTGATCATTGGACAACTGGAAGCCCAGTTCATGAAGATCCCGGGATTGATGGTGTTTCTGCAAGTTCCGCCGCTGATTCCGCTAGGGCAGAACGAGGGCCGCAGCCAGTATTCAGTGGCGTTGCAGGATGCGGATACGGCTGAGCTTTACAAATGGGCGCCTGTCCTCGAGGCGAAGCTGCACACCATTCCGCAGCTCAGAAACATCTTCAGCGATTTACGGCTCAGCAGCCCGCGTCTCGACGTGCATATCGATCGCAATCGGGCTCTCGCCGTCGGCGTCACCCCGGATCAGATCGCAAATACGCTGTATGACGCGTACGGGAATCGCAAAGCCACCACCATTCAGACGTCCGCCAACCAATACGACGTTATTCTGGAGGTCCTGCCGCAGTATCAACGCGATCCCGCTGCGCTTCGGGATCTGTACGTGCGGTCGAGCCAGGGCAAAATGGTACCGCTTTCGGCCGTTACGGAGTTACAGCAGACGGTCGCGCCCTTGAGCGTGAATCACATCGGCCAATTGCCCGCTGTCAACTTCCAATTCAACGTCGCGCCCGGAGTGGCACTGAGCCAGGCCACAAGCCTGATCGATAATGCCGCTCGTCAGATCGGTTTGCCGGATACGGTCAGCTTTTCCTACCAGGGAACCGCAGCGGCTTTTCAGAGCTCGTTGCGCGGATTGGGAATCCTGCTGATCATTGCGGTGCTGGTCATCTACCTGGTGCTCGGGATTCTATATGAGAGCTTCATTCACCCGATTACTATCTTGTCCGGACTGCCGGCCGCGGGCCTGGGCGCACTACTGACGTTATTGCTCTTCGGCGAGGATCTGAACCTTTACTCCTTTGTCGGCATTATTCTGCTGATTGGCATCGTGAAGAAGAACGCGATCATGATGATCGACTTCGCGCTCGACGCACAGCGGAAAGAAGGTAGATCTCCCGAGGAGGCGATTTTCGAAGGCTGCCTCAAGCGGTTCCGGCCTATCATGATGACCACCATGGCGGCGCTCCTCGGCACGCTTCCCATTGCGTTTGGAACCGGCGCGGGCGGTGAAGCCCGGCGTCCGCTCGGTATTGCGGTCGTCGGCGGACTGATCGTCTCGCAGCTTCTGACGCTCTATATCACCCCGGTGATCTACATCTATCTGGATAAATTCGTATCGCGGCGCCGCGGACGTAAGTTAGCTGCTCCGGAAATTGAGGTTTGGCCCGGTGAGGAATCGCTGGTTCAGCAGTAGCTCTCCGATCCTGCTCACAGGATGTTTATCGCCCGCGCGGCAAGAATCGCGACTGTGCTCAGAGAGATACAGCTTTGAACCATCATTAGAGCCTTCGCCCAGCGCGAGAGAACGGGAACGTCTGTCGGCGAAAATGCAGTACTCGTGTTGAACGCCAGGAACAGGTAATCCACGAAGCCGGGCTTCCAACCGGAATCAGCCATCGGCGATTCCGGCTGTAGAGTCATCTGGGGAAAAAGGAAGGCTCCCTCCGTATGCGATGACCGGAGATCTCGACTGTGCGGGCCGCCCGCATCGAGCCGCCAATACCAAGACGCGAAAATTAGCACGTTGCTTGCCCAAAGCGCGGTGGCGGACCGCAGCAGGTCTGCCGGAGGCTGACGCTTATCCGGCAAACCGGCGATCAGGCTGGCGAGCGACCAAATCAAGGCAGCAGTAATCACGGCCAGCAAGATTACTCCGAGAGCAAAATTCCATCTCATCTTGCCCACCCGATGAGAAACGATCACCGGTAAAAGCAGAATGGCGATGATGACCAGAAGCACCCAGCTTGGGCCCAGCGTGAGGCGCTCTGGAAGTGAGGCGTAAAGGCCCGCTATCGCTAGCAGAGCCACCACCGCGGGCCAACGGGGCTCCCGGCGGATGGGCTCCGTCGATGTAGTTGAGTCGCTCGCCATACCTGAACCGACGAGTTTACGACGGCTACAATCTTCGAAAGAGCTCCACGAGCTCCCTGCCCTTATGCGACTGAAGATTGTGCAAGCCGGCGAAGCTGTCTTGCGGCAACGCGCCAAGCCTCTGACCATGGCGGAGATTCGCGGCCGCGAGATTCAGGAACTAATCATGTTCATGCGGGAGACCATGCACGACGCTCCCGGAGTGGGACTCGCCGCGCCGCAGATTGGAATGCCGCTGCAGCTTGCGGTCATTGAGGATAAGCCCGAATACACGAAGGACGTGGTGTCAGAGGTGCTGAAGGAGCGGGAACGGAAACCCGTACCGTTTCACGCCATCATCAATCCGAAGATCACGCCGGACGGAAGCGGCGAGGCCGATTTTTTCGAAGGCTGCCTGAGCTTAAGCGGCTTCACCGCCGTCGTGCCCAGGGCGCGCAAGGTGAAAGTGGAGTGTCTGAATGAGAAAGGCGAGCCCAGGACCATCGAAGCATCGGGCTGGTACGCTCGCATCCTACAGCACGAGATCGATCACCTTCAGGGAACCCTCTACATTGACCGGATGCATTCCCGCACATTTATGGGAATGGAAAATTTCAACCGGTATTGGAAAGACAAGTCTATCGATGAGGTGAAAAAGCTAGTCGGATGGAAGCCATAGCGGCACCGGGCGCGCTATGAAATCGCCGCAACTCGGTGCTACGATGTGAGCCTCCAGCCCAGCAGCTTGCGCTAATTGCGAGATTGGCCTCTCGTGATTCGCGCAAGTTCAACCTGTAGATTCCCGAGGGCGGCAGCGGGCGCCACCTGTTTGGTCAGCGCTGAATGTACGGCTGAAAAGTAAGCCTTTGAAACCTGATCATAGACATTGCCGGCAACAACCGATGGGCGCGCGGTGAGTCCGGTCAAAATGTGCCCCACCATTCGGAGACCATGGAACGCGGTCTGCTGCATGAGGTCGGGCCGCAACTGGAGGGCCAGGCGCGTTGGAGCGCTCCCTCCCTCTTTCACGCGGCGGATTTGTGCCATCTCGCTTACCAGATATTGGAGAGCCGATATGGCTTCGTCGCGATGTTCCGAATACTTCGAGACCGCGAGAGCGATCCCGCCCAACGTCCGGCTGCGACCCGCGGGGCCTGCCGGCAGCAGAGCCACTTCCGCATGCTTGCAAATCCCGCACGCAGGATCTCGCAGGTTTCCGTAGGTGGAAGTCCAGTTTCGCATAAACGCGGCGTGCCCGGCTCGAAAGAAATTGAGACTGTCATCTTCGGTGTAAGTCGTGACTCCAGGCGGTGAGATTTTGCCGATCCAAGAAACGGCCCGCTGCAGCGCTCGCACCGAATTTTGGTTGCAGACCGATATCGTGCCATCCGGTTCGATTATGTGACCGCCCCCGTAGCTTGCTTGCCACTCCAAGGCGTTGCAGGTTAGAGCTTCTGTCGCTCCTCCTTGCCAAACGTAGCCCCAGAAATGCGGATCGCGGAACTTGCGCTCTCCTTCCTGAATAATCCGTGCCATCCTCTCCAGTTCATCCCAACTCTCTGGCGGCTGGTCGAAACCATACTTGCGGAGAAGATCCGAACGATAGTACAGAAGACCGCTGTCGAGAAAAAGGGGTATTGCAATCAGTTTGCCGCCCACCGTGTAGCTCTGCAGCAGTTCCGCTGGAAATGCCTGGAGTTCGTTCCGGAAATAGGGAAAGAGGTCCACTAAATCTTCGGCAATCATTCCCGGCCAGATCACGTCGATTTCGCACAGGTCGGGCTGCGGCGACTGCTCTCGGAAAAGCTGTTTGTACATGGCGAGCCGCTCATCATCTGATTCAAAGGCAGGAATATATCTGACCTTCAGATTTCTTCGGCGCGCGGCGAACTCATCCAGGCTCTGTATCTCAAAATCGGCATCGCGTCCGTCAACGAGAGACATAACCGTTAAGATAGTCGCTTTTTGCTCCCCCCTACTCCTGGTTGCTGGCAGGTGTGAACAGCATCCGCCTAGCAAGGCCAAGCCTGCCAGAACCGTTATAGCTACCGCGCCGCCCCTCATCGGAACCATCCCAAGAACTATCGGCGGATTTGCTCCGGAACCGTAGATTATCGGCCCGCCAGGCCGCGATGCACCTCGCCACCGACGGTGAGAGATGTACGCGCTCATTACGTGCGGGCAGGCAAAAACCTACCACCAAAGTAGTCGCTGCGATAAGACCCTGCCCGCCGATAAGGATTTGAGCAGAAATATTCATGAGCGTTGCTCGCCACAAACGCTGGTACGAAACCTTGGGTCCCCCTTGGAGGGGCCGGTTCACCGCGGTCGCCAGGCCCATGAGACGCGTAAAAATCGGCACCCGGTTGGCCCTCTGTTTTGGCGCCATCACGATGCTGATGTCCGTCGGGACGGCTCTCGCCCTCTGGCAGTTGACAGTTTATAGCCGTTATGTCCGGCAACTGGATAACATTGACCGCGCCGTCGTCATGGTGCTGAACGTCAACAATAGCGTTTTGGTCTTCAAGGAGACATTGCAAAACGAAACGGCCGCACATGATGTTCGACGCCTGGAGCAGCAGATCCGTCCGCTAAAGGATCTTTTGGCTAATCGTCTGGATGATGCGTGCTCGGCCTTGCGCGCGAACCAGGGCAACTCCCATCGGCAAGGCTTGGCGCGCGCCATGTTGTCCTATTTCCGCGTAGTCATACCGTCGGAGATCGATAGCGCGCTTGCCATGGCCCAGGCCGGGGATTGGGAAGCCATCCAACTTCGAATTGAACACCAACTCGTTGGCCTCAGCCGCGTCTTGACCGAACTGGTTCAGGACATCGGCGCGGAAGCCGCCGAGCAGCGAGCGAGCGCGCTCGAAAAAATGGAACATTCGAAGCGGATTGCCGCCGCCGCGCTGTTCGGATTCGGTCTGTCCGCTCTTGTCCTGGCAATCGCTCTCGGATACATCGTGACCCAGAGCATTGCGCAACCGCTAAAACGCCTGGAGGCGAGCGCGCGAGCGCTGGCAGCGGGAAATCTTGAGCATCGCGTTATGGCGCGGGGAGACGACGAGCTGACGATACTCGCTCAAGCGCACAACCATGCGGCCTCGCGGGTGCAGGAGCTGTACGAAGCTCTCCGCCGGAACAATGAAGCCTTGGAACGTCGCGTCGCCGACCGAACCGCCGAGCTCGAGGCCGCCAAAGGCAGCGCGGAAGCCGCCAATCGATCGAAAAGCGAATTCCTGGCCAATATGAGTCACGAAATCCGCACGCCTATGAACGGCATCATTGGCATGACGGAGCTGGCTTTAGGAACAGAGTTGACGCGCGAACAGCACGAATATCTGTCCTGTGTAAAAAGCTCGGCAGACTCCTTGCTGAGTGTCATCAACGATATTCTCGATTTCTCCAAAATTGAAGCCGGCAAACTGCTTATCGATCCTATTGAATGCAGGCTGAGACCGGCGCTGGAAGATCTCATGAAAACGCTCGCCATTCGCGCGCACAGCAAAGGAATCGAACTGCTGTTCCGTCAATCCAGCCGCGTACCCGAGGGAGTCTTAATCGATCTCGATCGCATCCGCCAAATCGTTAACAACTTAGTTGGCAATGCGATCAAGTTCACCGAAACCGGCGAAGTGGAGCTTTTCGTGGACGCCGAACGGCTCCCAGGCTCTTCCGTTGAGCTGAAATTTTTCGTCCGCGACACCGGCATTGGCATTCCGCTGGACAAACAGGCAACCATTTTCGAAGCTTTCGAACAGGCCGACGGGTCCATCACCAGGCGCTATGGCGGGACAGGGCTGGGACTGGCGATTTGCACGCGATTGATCAACCTGCTCGGCGGTCGCCTACGGCTGGAGAGTGAACCTGGGCGAGGGGCCACGTTCTTCTTTACCGTTCCGTGCGAAATGGCGCATTGTGAAGAGTCCCCGCAACCGGCGTTGCCGCCCCCAATCGAGTGGGCCAGCCTGAGGGCTCTGGTCGTGGATGACAATCCGACCAATCTCCAGATTCTGGAGGAGACGCTCGGGAGCTGGGGCGTGCGCACGCGCTCGGCCGCCGATGGAGGCGCCGCTCTCGATCTTATGGCTTCGGCGCGCGCGGGGGGCAGCTCGTACGATGTGGTTCTGCTCGACGCTAATATGCCGGGAATGGACGGCTTTACCGTTGCGACAGAAATACTGCGGAATCCACTTCACGGCGAAGTAGCGATGCTCATGCTCAGCTCATGTGACCTGAATGTGGATGCCACTCGCTCCCGCCAATTAGGAATCGATAGCTACCTGGTTAAGCCGATCTCGAGCAGTGATCTTAAGCGCGCGTTATCAGAAGCGCTGGCGCGGAGGCTCACGGAATCAAGAATTCATCGCGAGCCTGCCAGACTGCACAACCGTTCATCGCAGCCGGCCGCGGGAGGTCGCCATGTCCTGGTGGTAGAGGACAATCGCATCAATCAGAAGGTTGCCGTCGGGCTTCTCACAAAGCTTGGCCATCAGGTCACTCTCGCCAGCACCGGAATCGAGGCCATCCAGCTTACCGGCGCGTCCGATTTCGATCTCGTGTTGATGGACGTGCAGATGCCCGAGATGGATGGTTTACGTGCCACCTTCCTGATTCGCCAACGCGAAGAGACAACTTTCAAACACCTTCCAATTGTCGCGATGACTGCCCACGCTATGACAGGAGATCGTGAGCGCTGCCTCGAGGCCGGGATGAACGGATATCTATCGAAGCCCCTTCAAGCGCAGGAGCTGGTCGGGGCTTTGACGCAGTTTACTGGCGCCGGAGCGCCTCCACCAGATCAACGCGCGCCGCACGAATCGCCGGAGCGGACATCGCCAGCAGAGCGGACGCGAGAAACAGACCTGCAACCATGCCAAACGTGAACGGGTCCGTCGTGCTGACGTCGTAAACCATTTTTTCGAGAAGGCGGCTTACAGCCAGAGCGCAAGCGACGCCCACAACTATGCCGCTGACAGCAATTCTGCCTCCTTCTCTCAGCACCAGCTTGATTAAATCGTTTCGCGTAGCAAATCGGAACGAAGGCGGCAGTATGCCAACCACCGTGTACGGTTTTGAGTCCAGCGTAATGGCGTGCCCGACGACGGCGGGATTGCCGCGGAGATTGCGCCGCAAAACGCATCGCCCAGAACCACGGCTAATTTGCCGCCCGGCTGGCCCTCGTCGGATGTAAACGCGCGACCCATCGCCATGCTTGTTCCAAGGACGCTGAAGAAATTCGAGGAGACCCGAGCGGCTTGGAGTTGAACCGCTTCCTCTCTGTTCGTCCAATTCAGGTTTTCATTCGTGAATGCTGCGATGCCTGTAAACGTACGGTTTCGTGTGGAAATTAGAATGAAATGCGGATACGATAAGCAGCCGCTCCCGCCTGCGGTGCTTCGACCGGCCGCCGTCACGAATACAAGCTGTGCGGAATCTCGGTACGGTAATGGGCGGAGCAGCGCTGTATTCACCAGCGAAAAGACTGCCGTATTTGCGCCAATGCCGAGCCCAAGGATGGATATGACTGCGGCGGCAAACCCGGGAGATTTCCGCAACGTCCGGGCTGCGCGCGCCAGGTTATCAACAATCGCCATGACGTACCGGCAAATGACGGTCTAATCGCTTTTTCGCGCCAGAGCCATCACTCCGCTGGCCGCTATCCTGACTGGGCGGTGAGACAGCTTGGCCGGAAGTGCTCTTCGAACAAGCCGCATAATTGGACTTAAAACAGGAACCGGATATCGCTCGAAATGAGATGCTATGTAATCTACGCTCAAGGTCTTGTAGTTCGGCAGAAATCTGACATTTTCAAACCCCGTTGTCTCGAGTAACTGCTTCAATGATCTTTGACTGAAATACGTAAGGTGCTCGGTCTTATATTCCATCCAATATCGCCCCAGCGCGCGCCGTGACCAACTATCCAGCGACGGAGTCACGATGGCAACGATTCCGCCGCTCTTCAAAACATCTCGCAGGCACTCCGCCGCTTGCTTTGGATCCCGCAGGTGTTCGATTACATCGAATGCTGCAATGACATCGTAGGCTGCGCTCGGAAGAGAGCCTTTCTCTAACGATCCGACCCGAACCGCTGAACGGCCAAGGCGCTCATTTGCGCTCCGGGCCGCGTGCTCGGAATACTCCAAACCTTCCACTTCGAACCCGCGGGATTGGGCTTCGATCAGGAAATCGCCAGATCCGCAGCCTACCTCCAGCAGCTTTGGTTTTCGCGGCCGTATAAAAGCCGCCATCGAGTCAAGGTACAGCTTGGCGGTCGCGCGTTTCAATGCTCGTTGCCGTTCCACGGATGCCTCGTCCCGGGATCCTAGAAAGTAAGCGCTTGAGTAGATCGAAGACAACGTGTCATCCGTCGGCTGTGGAAATGCAAACTCGAGACTGCACCTCCCGCACGAATAGATGGTGTTCCCGTTTCGCTCAAACGCGAATGCGACTCGATTGTCCGCTCCACATATCGGGCAATCGGCTTGTACGAGCGTTTCTCGTGTCGTCGTAGCCACTCTCACTTGGCGGCTCTTCTTACTGCCGGTTCATCAAACAACACGGCTTCCCATGCTTCGCGGATCTGTCGAGCATTAGCCGCGAGCGTCCAGTGCTCCCGCGCATTTCGCACCGCCGCCCGCAGACGCCCGCGTAACATCGCCGACTCGCAGAGCGATTTCAAGGCCCGGTACCAACCATCCTCGGTGTTGGATGACAGCAAACCTGTCTCACCGTCGTGAAGTGTCTGGTTATACACCGCTACATCGCTTGCAACCGCCGGAAGTCCCATCGCGGCATACTCGTAGAGTTTGATTGGACTCTTTGAGCAGTTAAACGAGGTTTCGAGCAGCGGAGCCAAGCCGAAATCCCACCTCCCGGCGGTCTGCAGCCAGCGAGCAAACCGGGGATACGATCCGGCTATCCAGTCGGGAACGGAAATCGATCGAAACCATGGAGGGCGATCTGCATCGGGCGGGATGCCGACCACGTCCAGGTTGAAATCGTACTCCATTTTCAAACGGCGCACAGCCTCTTCCACTAACGCCAGATCCGCCTTGTGGCTGATCGTCCCCATATAAAGCGCGCGAATTTCACTCGAAGATCTGTCCGCAAGCCCCGACTGTGCCTGCATCCAGAGCCGCTCGTCGACCCAATTGGGACTGACCACTACCCGCTCGTTATATCGCAGCAAAATTCTACGAAGGGGCTCCGTCGAAACGGTGACAGCGTCGGCGGAGCGGGCGATCAGCTTTGCTGCCTTTACAGGAGACGCATACGATGGCCATTCGGGATGATCCTCCGGGAAATGGAAAAGGTCGTCGTCTATCTCATAGATCAGGCGAATCCTGCATTTTCGGCAATGTTCGATAAGGTGCTTTGCATATTCTTCATCGCTTATCGCGGTGCGCTGCACAATCAGTGCATCCGCCGAAAACTTCAGTGCTGAATCCGGATCTACGACGTGCAGAGTCAGCCCGGATCCAATCACCGGATGCGTAAGTGGCTGGACAATCCTTATGTAACCGCAAGCCTGGATCTGGCCGTTCACAAAAGAAGATGGCAAAGCGAAAATCGACTTTGCCGGCTCCGACCGGCGCGGCAAAGTTGGCGCCTTCGTCTTTGGATCCGCGAACGGATGTGGATAAAAGCTACTCTCGGCTGCCTGCCTCCATGCCGGAACTGGTGGCGAAATGCCTGTGCGGAAATTATCTTCCCTGATTCTGACGAAAAAATTGAGCCAATCTTCAGGGCTTGTGTTCCAAGGCAGTATCCAACTCCATTCGCGGCCGGCTAGCCTTTCGGCGAACGCCCCCAAATCGGGAGCCGCTACTGGAAGCCCACGTGAAAGGCAGGCGCTGAGAGTGAAGCTGAAAGTCTCCGGTATCTGCACGGGGAACCAAATAATGTGCGGATTATATTGAGCAATTAGGGATCCGAGATCCTCGGTCCTATAAGGACCAGTCCATGGAAAGGCGTGCCGGCGCCCTTCCAGCCTGTGCTCAATTGATCCGATGAGAGAAAACTCCACAGGCGCTCCCCTTCTTCGGGCCAGATCGGAGCAGGTTTGTAGGTTGTTATACCCCTTGTGGAGCGCCATCACGCCCAGCACCGCGACCCGTAGAGGCTCGGCTGCGCTCAATTGCGCCACGGCAATGGCGCCCGAAACTGTTTCATGCCACGCGGGCGTGATCGTTAGCCACGGGAAATAGCGTTGGAGACGTTGCGCCGCATCCGCGGACGGCGCAATGACGCGTGAGGCGCCAGAAAGTATGGCCCCGTGCCAAGCGCGCCACGACAGGGTGTCCAGGTAGAGCCCGTTCCGGCCACACGCGGCGCCGCAACTATTGCACTCCTCACCCGCCGGCTCGCCGCAATACCGGCCCTCCTCGTCCACCAAATTGATCGTCGGACAGAGAAAATAATAATCGTGCAGGGTTATGTCATATGGGATGCCGAGCGTTTTGGCGAGATCCTTCACATCCACACGAACCTCCAGCACGTGGTGAATGTGCAGCCGTTCTACCCCGATTTGCCGCAGCAATCGGACCAGCAGTTCGCGTTCCTGTTGAGCGTGAAGAGTTACTGAAAATTCAAATCCCGCCCGCTCGCAGGAAAGCTCCAAGTGATTGTCCGCGGCCGGCGTAAGCCGGAGCCACAGCAGATCCTCCTTTGTCACGCGTTCAATTTGCCGCACGTGCTGCAGCGTGCCGCCCCCCAAACCGTGCAGTACGCTCACCCATACAGGTAATCGACTGGATTGTAAGCGGCTGGCTGTTGCGGTAATCCGGAATGCGTTTGCCGGATTCGCTTTGCAGTGCCAGCCCACGTGATCCAAGTAGCGGGGATGCTTCTTCAGCAGAGCTTCCATCGCGCGGCGCTGAATTTCGCCGGCCGCGCCGAAACTGATCGAACCCTTGTGATAGACAAACACGTCGGCGGCAAGCAGGTGCGTCCATCCCAGCGCGTGCGCCGCCATGCAGAAATCGTTCTCTTCTCCATAGCCACGCCCGAAACTCACTTCATCGAAGAGACCCGTCTCACGAAGACAGTCGCGACGGACGTACATGCAGTAGCCAACCGCGGTTGGAATCGCGCAATGGCGGCCGGCATTTACGCGCCGCATGATGCCATCCAACTCTTCCGGGTTGGCATCCTCCGGAATGGGATTGTTCTCGGCGAACTTCGGATAGCTGCAGATCGTCGCGTTATTGGAGAACGGCGTAACGGATCCAACCCGCCCGCTATGCGCATGTCTGGCGAGGCGGTCTACCCAGTTAGCAAACACCTGTGTATCGCTGTTGAGGAGAACGACATCTCTTTCCGGGTGCAACGACATCCCCTCGTTTACGCTGCTCACAAATCCCTTATTTGTGGTGTGTTCAATCAAGTGGATCTTTCGAGCTTTTTCAAGCTCGTGTAGATAATCTCTGAGTTCGGCCTCCGGCGTGGCGTCGTTGATGACAACCACATTCACTGCTCTGCTGTTTACTGATTTGAAAACACTCTCCAGGCAGTCCCGCATCTCATTCACGCCTCGATAGGCCGGAATGATGATGTCCACTGGGCCGCCCTCGCCGGACGCAGGCTCTTCGGTTGCCACGCTCGCCGCAGGCACGTAATTATCTGCAACGCCGCTTTCGAAACGCGGCCCGCGAATTGACCGTCGCTCCACTCTTCCCCACCGAGCATAATGCGTGAGTGGCTCGTGCCCCGAGGAGGCCACATCGGAATGCACCATAAGATAGTACTTAGGATCGAAATCCGGACTTGGGGAACGGCCTTCCATCCAACCGCGCCACAAGTAGTCTGTAAGTGCCCCTCGACGAGAGCGCATTACATCGATCTGTGTGGCATAGTAGAACTCCGGATCTATCAGTGAATGCGGCCGGCGTCCCTCATACTCGCCGAACCTTACGTAATGAAGCAGCGGATTTACTCCCCCCTGCTTCACATCCGGATATCTTTCCAGGTATTCGCTTCCGCTGAAGAGAGGATGAGGATCTTGCCCTTCGGCTGCTCCATGGCGAAGATAATGGATCAGCGGATTAACTTTCCTCTCGCGCACGTCCGGGCGCTTTTCGAGATAATACTGCGAGCTGAAGAGGGGATGAGGATCGCGACCTTCGAGTCCTCCGCGACGGAAATAGTGCAGTAATGGGTTAATTCTATTTTTTCTGATGTCCGGATTTTTTTCCAGATAGTAGGTGGCACTAAATAGCGGGTGCGGATTGCGGCCTTCCTGCGCGCCAAACAATAGGTAATCAATCGTCGGAAGAAAACCGGACTTCCTGATGTCGGGATAAGCGTCCTCGTAAAACCCGCTCTGGAATAACGTTTTGTTCAGAATCCGGAGATCCTTCATCTGCCAGAGGATTAGCCCCTGGATGGGTTTGGTCAAGGCCAGGAGGCGGGTTAAAATTCTCGACTGCGGCCTCCTCAACGTCATAATCTAAGATCCTAAAGTATAGCCTTCCGGGATGTTTCGGAACTCAGCGTAGGCCTTCCAGAGTCCGGCGGCCCCAAAAATGAGAAGAGATGAACAGATAGTCGAAGCTGAATTGATGGAAATCAGCGCTATTCAGGACGATACGATAAAGCTCGAACGGATCGTGGCCTGGTGTGCGATGTATCCTGATGAGATTCCGTTCGCCCTGCGCTTCTTCAGGCAACGTTCCGAAGCCAGTCGGCGAACAGCCGCCGGTCGCGAGGACAAGTGAGTAAGGCCGAAAGTACTACGCGTCCTGTATCGCCTACGCCCATGAATGCAATTTCCGTTTTCGCTCCAGCTCTCTATGCTCGAAAGCATGAAAGGCCATCTATTCACGCTTTACTCGCTAATTGGAAACCTTTGGTGCAAGTTGATGCACGATGATGTAATGTGGCCGGCTAATGGCAGGTATCAATGCCGCCGCTGCCTTCGTTACCACGACGTGCCCTGGCAGACATCTGTTCCGGTTCGAGACGATTTCCAGGTGGGCGCCTCCAAACGCGCCGAATTGACGCCTCATCTCGGGGACAGCGTCCGGACGTGCAGCTAAACGACCAGCTTCGTCAAGCTCGATAACTGCGCCTTAGGGCGTAAGGACCAGGGTCGCCACCGCTGCTGCGCCCGCATACGTTGCCGTAATGTTTACGTTTACGCTGGTGCTAACACGCGAGGTCGTAATCGAGAAATCCGCCGCGGCCAGGCCGCCGGGAACGAAGGCGTTCGGAAGCACGGCCGCGACACCGGGCTGATCGCTGCTCAATTGTACGGTGATGCCGCCCAAAGGGGCACTCGCATTCAGGAAGACGGACGCTTCTACGGTACTGCCGCCCACTACCGCGCCCGTCGAAAATCCGATGTCCGACAGCAGAGGATCAAGCGTTACTGTATTCCGTACGGCCATCAAGGGATTCGCTGCGGTGATCACAACGTCGGTACTGGCAGCCACTGCGGAGGTGTCCGCAATGAAAACAGTGCTTGTAGTCCCTTCCGGAATGGTTACGTGCTCCGGCACGGCGCAAGCGGGGTCCGTACTCGACAGGTCGATAAGCAGGCCGCCTGCCGGCGCCGGTGTATCGATCGTCACAACCGCCGAAACCAGGCCCCCACCCCCAACCAGCTCTCGAGGCCGTAGCGACAGTGAACCTCCCACCCCGCCGGCGCTCAAAGGAGGAGCCGCATTCACAAATGGCGCATAAAGCGGATCTCCCACGTTCAACATCTGCCACTTGAGCCAGCGGGTATTTCGGAGGAAGGCATCTCCGACGTTCGCTCCTCGCAACAGGTCGAGCATGACGCCGCTTGGCCGCGGCAATCCTTCCAGGTATGGCTCGGTGATCGGTCCCGAAGTCACTGTCACTCCCCTCGCGAGAGCATTTGAACCCCACCACGGTCCGCCGCGCGGATCCAAAAGCGCGCCGCTATCTAGATCCCAGCCAATCGCACCATCATCCCACGAAAAAGCGTCGACATACCGGCCGTAGTTGTACCAACCGGCGTACAAACCTGTGTTGCCACAGTCCGGCGAAGGCGGTTCCCCGAACACCGTATCGAGCGTGTCCGATGCAATATTAAACGCGCCGGTCGCCGACAGGAATTGCGATCCGCGTAACAAGTCCCAATCCGCGGACCGGTATCCGGTATCGGGGTACGCGGTCGGGTCGGCCACCATATCGATACAGGCATTCGGACGCTCTGAGATCTGGCTGATCGGTCCGCCGGCGGCCTCTGCGGCGAGCGCTTTATCCACTAGGCTCATTGCCATCGCTGGAGTCACGCCGTCCAGACGCCAGACCGAATAAATCAGCGGCAGCGTGCCCAGATCACGATAGGCAGAGAGCGACTGAAACGGCCTATAAACATTGCCCTGGCTCTGATTATCAACGTAGTATGGATGCGTTCTGGTGGGCACGGGATCGAACGCCTGCGTCGTGTAATGGTCCCATAGATCTGCCAGGTACGAATCGAGCGCGTAATAACCAAGTCCCGAGCTCGACACGATTCCATACGGGCGCATGTAGGCAAGCAGGATGTACAAAATGCGCTCGCGCCCCGCGGCGTCGAGGCAACTCCGCACAGGATCTCTGACGGAGTTGTTGTAATCCACAATGTTCAGCGCCGTCGCATTCGGATCCGGCAGAATTACAGCGCACATGTTGGCGGCGGGAATGCCGCGCCGGCTTTGATAGTATGCGGCTGTCGATATAGAATCGGGATCATTGCTTGCGTATACGACGAGCGTACGCGTTGCCAGCGAATTCTGCGCAAGAAGGGCCGCCGCCCAGGAGCACAATATTAAAATGCGCGCCAACATTCCGATCTTGATTGTATGTCTGTTGGCCGCCGTTGGAGCGGCGCTTGCCGGCACTGTGGTCGGCATGGGTGCGGGCGGGTCGATACCACCAGGTGCACCCGCCATAGCGTCGGGAACTCTTACTTCGGACGCGGTCTTTAGCGGCGCCGGAACCGTGGCTCCCGGAAATGCTGTGACCGTCATTCTCAAAGGTTTGCAGCACGATTGGTCCGGCGATCTGATTGCCACGCTTTCCTACGTCGATTTCCAGGGGACCACGCTGCGTGCGGCGAATCTGTTTTATCGAATCGGCCAGGCCGGAAACCAGCCCAACGGCGCGTGGACGGCCTTCGGCGTCGCAGGCCCCGCAGGCGATAATTACTCGTTCAATACCGATTTTCCGGGGAACATCTCCTCCGTGGCGAGCGCTCTCGGTTTCGCCGATGTAATTCCAGGTGCGCGGAGCGCTTCCGCGAATGCGGGGCAATACTTCACATCCGACGCAGGCGGAGCGAAGAACAATCTCTCCTATGCCTTCGCGGGACTCGACATTTGCTCGGGCACTTGGCGCCTAGACATAACGGACACCTCGGACCACGCCTCTGAAGGAGGCTCGGTCTCGAATAGCGGGTCGCTTGTCGGCTGGGAAATCGATATCCAGACCGCGAATCCGCCGCCGGTCAAAACCTCTCACCGGCACTGAAGGGGAACTGCAACGGCTACCCACTGACCCCAGTCCCGGCCCTCATCCCGAGCATCCACCAGGAGATGCTTAACGGATTCATCGATCGATACGCGCCAGTACTCCCATTGCGTGTCGCGAGATTGCATGGGAGCGCTCGCCATAACCTCGCCGGTGGCGGCGTTTCGGAGATCGACAGATAATCCATCTGCCGATGGCCCGTGCAGAACAGGGAGAATGAGGCAGCCGCTCGCCGGAGCAGCGAACGGCGACGATGACATTTTCCCGGTATGAGCGTCGGAACCGCCCCAACTGCTGTAAACGGGACCCGCTGGAGCGGCGCCGAAATCGACATGTAGCGGCAGACCGCCCGTCATCCAACTCGGGTCCTTTTGCCATGTGATTCCCGGTATTGAGGCGCCAGCCTCATCAAGCGTTGCGGGGGCCAAAAGCGGGACAGGAAAAGAGCCGGCAATGGGGAACAGGCCTCTTCGATGCGAGTCCAGCACATACGCAAACACCGATTTCGTTTTGACACTCAGGTTAACGAACCCAACCCAGCCCAATGACGGCGGGGTGCGAATGCCGCGCGCGCTGTCCGGAAAACCAGCCGGAATTCGTCTTCCGAAACCGACGATCTGGCGCCCTTCGTTTGCCAGGACTACCCAGTCGTACGATCTGCGCTCAGCCGATTCGTCAGCCCATCCCGCCACTTCAAACCCGGAATGCAGCGGATATGTGTAGGTGATCTCTCCCGGAATGGGGTTGCTATGCAGCGGCGAAAAAGTCTCAAGTGGGCGTCCTAGCCATTTATCCCGAGGCTTGTAATAAATCGAAAGATGATTCTCGCGCATTTCCGGAAGGAAGTGCAGGACAAAACCTGGGTCCGGAAATATCTTGCCGATCAGATAGGTATCTCTCAGTCCATCTTCAATGCCAAGAGCGGCCAGTTGCTGTTCGGCGACTTTGCCGGCATCGTCAGCAAGCCACCACCTCAACTTCGGAAGGGCGACCATGAGAAGCACTCCGAACACAATCGCAAGCGCCGGGGGATTCACAAACTTCCAGTGGCAGCGGGTGGAAACCCAGATGCACGCGAAGATAAAGACGGCCCAGTTCATGAGCGGCACAGTTAGATACCGCGCCTGTTTCGCAGCAAAGAACGTGGGATCGCTCGGCGCCATCCGGCCCGCCGCCGTAATCACGATCGTGAGCAGCGCAAAAGCGTAAGAGCCGAAGAAGACGATCCCCGGCTCCGAGCGGAGCAGACCATTTCGAGCGGCGATGGAACAGAGCAATGCCATCACCAATAGACTCATCAGCCCCACGGAAACCGCGAAGCTCGGGGTCTTCATTCCCCCCAAAGGCATGCTGAGATAAGAGGTTGCGAAACCGAGAAAGTATAAGGGATGCAAAAGCAAATTTCGAAAATTCGTATCCCTCGAGAACTGATAACCCACGAAATACAGCCCGACCGACACGGTGCCAGCCACACCGATCACTGCAAGCTGTCGTTTCGCTACGCGCAGCACCAGGGCCGCGCCCAGCAGTACAATCCACAGAAACATGCCGTTTCCGGATGAATACGTAGCAATTACAGCCGCCGCGATCGTTCCGGCAAGATAGCCGTTGCCTAGAGCGTTCTTTACTCGACTCACCCAGACCAGCGAACACATCGCGGCCAGTTGCATAAGAGTCCACTGCAACAGCAGAGGCGTGCCAAGCACGGTCGCAGAGCCTTCCCATAAAACCAGCACTCCCGTGAGAAAGACAGCAGCCGAACGGAGCGCCGGAGACAACTGTCTTTCCGAAACGAATGTCCGTAAGAGAACGAGCCACGTGGCTAAATAGCAGATGAAGCTCGCTGCCAGCGGCAAGATCATCCGTCCGTGCCAGAGAAGCGTGTCGGCTGCGAACACGATCTCTGGAAAAACGATACGGTGCTCGTTATGCTGTTTCCATAACACGCGGACATCGAACGATTTGTATTGACTGAAATGCTCCGGAACACGCCAGTAATCCCAAACCGGCAGCGGGTTGTAATAATGCATGATCCGGCGCACGGTTTCAAGACCATGCAGAACCATCCATGCAAACAACAGAAGCAGCAGAAACGGAACCAGGTACGCTCGAGCGGTCGCTATTAGGTTCTCGAGAGCCGTAAGTCCGGGCGTACGCCCGCTAGGGGAACCCTCTCTCATCTTCAACGTTCCCGGTTCAGCTTCTCTTGGACTCACACGAAACTCGGAGTGTAGCAGGCGCAGCGAGCTTCGCGGACTCGCCATTCCTGAACCCTCCAAAGCCTCGCATGACAGCTACAATGGCTTTGTAATGGGGAAGAAAGCTCTCGTCACGGGTTCGTGCGGCCTGATCGGATCGGAGGTCAGTCTCCATCTGGGCCGCCATGGGTTTCGAATCTTTGGCATCGACAATAATGAACGGGCTGTCTTTTTCGGACCCGAAGGCGATACGCGCTGGTCTCTGCGGCGCCTCGTCGAAAATCTTCCCGATTACACGCATTTCGATGTGGATATCAGAAACCGTCAAGGCATCCTTGAACTGGTTGCGAACGTAAAGCCGGACGTAATTGTCCATACGGCCGCGCAGCCCTCGCACGACCGCGCCGCTGCTATACCGTTTGACGATTTCGATACCAATGCGGTGGGCACCTTGAATCTCATTGAAGCTGTGCGCCGCGCCTGCCCCGAGTCGCCGTTCGTACACATGTCGACCAACAAAGTGTACGGCGACCTGCCAAATACAATTGCCCTCCGGGAGCTAGAAACGCGGTGGGACTATAGCGACCCGGCTTACGAGCATGGCATACCGGAAACATTCTCGATCGATCAGTCGAAGCATTCCATTTTCGGCGCTTCCAAAGTCGCGGCCGACGTTATGGTTCAGGAGTACGGACGCTACTTCGGCATACCCACCTGCTGCCTGCGCGGCGGCTGCCTCACGGGTCCCAACCACTCCGGTGTCGAGTTGCACGGGTTCCTGAGTTATCTCGTGCGCTGCAATGTGGAGCAGCGCGAATACAAAGTCTTCGGCTATAAAGGCAAACAGGTTCGCGACAACATCCATTCTGAAGACGTCGCCAGTTTCATCGTTGCCTTCTGCCAGCGGCCCAGGTGCGGCGAAGTGTATAACATCGGAGGCGGCAAGGAGAATGCATGCTCCATTCTCGAGGCCTTCGCCTTGGTCGAAGAGCTCACGGGAAAACCTCAAAAATACACCTACATCGATCAGAATCGCATCGGCGATCACATCTGCTACTACAGCGATCTCCGTAAAATGAAAGCGCATTATCCCGGCTGGCAAATCACAAGGCCCCTTCGCGACGTTGTTCGCGAAATCGTCGATTCGTGGCAGGTAAGGCTTCGTAATCCTGCCGAAGTCGGCGCTGGCGTTTGAGGATGACTCTCCTCATTACCGGCATTTGCGGCTTTGTCGGCAGCCGTCTCGCCAGCGCTCTTTCCGAGCGGTTGCCCGCTGTCAAAATCGCGGGCATCGACAATCTTCTCAGGCCCGGGTCGGAGACCAACCGCAGTCAGCTCACCGCTCGCGGCGTGGATTTCTTCCACGGCGATCTGCGGATGCGAAGCGACGTCGAAGCTTTGCCCCCTGCCGATTGGGTAATCGATGCCGCGGCTCAGCCCAGTGTGTTGGCGGGCGTTGACGGACGCTCCAGCCCGCGGCAGCTTGGCGAACACAATCTCTCCGGAACACTCAACATCCTGGAGTATTGCCGCGAAAGGAAAGCGGGTCTGGTGCTGCTCAGCACGAGTCGCGTTTACTCGGTCAGGGATCTGGCCCAATTGCCCGTGCGTGAGTTAAACCGAGCCTTCGCGCTCGATGAATCGAAGTCTTTGCCGGATAGTGCCAGCGTCCGGGGCATTACCGAAAATTTCCCCGTGCGGCAGCCCATTTCCCTTTACGGCGCCACCAAGCTTTCTTCTGAAATCATGGCCCTGGAATATGGGCTCACGTTCGATTTCCCGGTTTGGGTGAATCGCTGCGGGGTTCTCGCAGGCGCCGGTCAGTTCGGCACGGCCGAACAGGGCATCTTTTCATACTGGCTGCACGCTCACGCTGTCCGGCGCCCCTTGCGATATATCGGTTTTGGCGGCCTTGGCTTTCAGGTTCGCGATGCCTTCCATCCAGAAGACCTCGCGGACTTGATCGCACTTCAGATGCGCCGCGACCCGCCTGCCGATCCCGCATACAACGTGGGTGGCGGCGCTGCCAACTCCATGTCTCTGGCGCAACTGACGGCGTGGTGCGATGCGCGTTTCGGTGCTCATAAGCCCGAACCCGATCCCCGCCCCCGGCCCTTCGACATTTCATGGCTGGTGATGGATTATCATCGCGCCGCTTGCGACTTCGGCTGGACGCCCAAGCGCTCCCTGAACTCCATCTTGGACGAGATCGCCACGCACGTGCGAGACAATCCTGCCTGGCTGGCGCGCTGCGGTGCGCTGTGAAAACGAACCCGCCCGATCCCAATCGCCCCCCTCTGCGCCTCCTCAGTATTGTGATTCCCGCGCGCGATGAGGAAGGCTGCATCTCTTCCACCATTGAACATCTCTTCGTCGAGTTGCGGCTGCATGACGTTCCACACGAGATCGTCGCCGTCGACGATGGCAGTACCGACTCCACCTGGGAGAAGCTTCTCGCATTGCGGGAGCGTGTGCCCACCCTCAACCCGGTGCAGAATACGGGCCTGCACGGTTTCGGACGAGCCATCATCCGGGGCTTCGATCACATGACCGGCGATGCCGTCGTTGTCATGATGGCCGACGAATCGGACGATTGCCGCGACGTCGTGCGGTACTGGCAGTTGCTGAATGAGGGTTGGGATGCCGTCTTTGGCTCGCGCTTCAGCAAAGGCGGAGGCGTAATCGACTACCCTTGGCTCAAACTGCGAGTCAATCGGATGGCCAATTTCTTTATCCGCATTATGTTCGGCATCAAGCTCAATGACACTACGAATGCCTTCAAGGCCTACCGCCGTTCCGTCATTGACGGATGCCGCCCTTTGCTTTCGCCGCACTTCAATTTGACCGTTGAGCTGCCGCTCAAGACAATGGTTCGCGGTTATACCTGGACCGTAATGCCCATCACGTGGAGAAACCGCAGGACGGGCACTCCGAAGCTCAAGATAAAAGAGATGGGCAGCCGCTATCTCTTCATCTGCTTGTACATGTGGCTCGAGAAGTACTTCAGCCGCGGCGACTACCGCCGGCAGGGTTGATTCGCATCGCCTGTTACCTCTATCTATCCCCGCTGCGCGCCAGCAACGTGTCGTCCTGCATCGCCCGCAATGCTGCTTGCGTCTGAGGATCGTGTTGCGCCCCGATTTCGTCGCCTTTATCCACGCCTAGCGCCTGCGTGACGATATCCTCCTTCAAGCGGTTGCTGATCCAGGAGCGTTCCTGGCCCCATTCAGCCACGCTTGGCTGGATATTGTGCGCGTAAAGAAACACTTTGAAATCGTCCAGAAGCTCGGGAGTAATTTCGAATGAGTGGGGCAAGGGCGAATGTGCGGAAAGATATTGCGTGGCGAAGGAAGTTACGGCGCCGCTCGCGTCCAAAACGGTCTCCAGCCGCGTCAAAGCCGGTGGGGGGACGCGTACATCCGGCTGAATTCCGCCGCCTCCCGATACCCGCCGTCCATTATCGGTTCGGTAGTTTTCCGCGCCTTGCCCCGGCCCGCGCCCGAAGGTTCCCGAAAGCGCGGAATTTTGAAGCGGGCGCTGGATCGATCGTCCGCTCGGAGTGTAATAGAAAGCCGTCGTGATCGCCAGCCCCGCACCGTCCGAGAGCGGCATCACACTCTGCACCAGGCCTTTCCCATAGCTCGGTTCTCCCACGATCACCGCGCGGTCATGGTCCTGCAAAGCTCCCGATAAAATTTCCGACGCGCTCGCTGTTTTCTCGTTGATCAGCACGGCCAGCTTGAAACCGTACGGGTTGGCATTTTTCGGAACGTCGGCTACCTCGGCATCGCTCGCCCGCCCCTTTGCCGTTAGAATTTTTTGTCCGGGCCTGAGAAACATAGCGGCGGCATCTAAGGCCGTCTTCACCACCCCGCCGGGATTGTTGCGAAGATCCAGCACCAAACCCCGCAGCGCGTTTCCGCCTAGCTTTCGGATCGCGTCTCCGAGCTGCTTGGCCGTTTGAAGATCCCAACTGGACACCCGGATGTACCCGAATCCAGGTTGCAGCAGGAATGCGCGGTCCACGCTCGGCGCATCCACCAGCGCGGGCGTTAGTGCAAATTGCAACAGCTTTGCGGAACCCTGGCGCCGGATCCAGACCGTGATCTTTTGCTGCCGTGCCTCCGTCAGCAGTTGAATAATCTGGTCCGGCTGCAATGATTGAATTGAAACGTTGTTAATGCCGATTAATTCATCGCCCGCCTGAATCCCGGCCTTATTAGAGGGCGTACCGGGGAGAGTTTGCAAAAAGATGACTTGACCCGGCAGCACCGAAACGATGCTCCCGAAGCCCTTCTGTTCCGAGTCCTCCATTTCCTTCAATTGCTGGAACTGTCCCGGGTCGAAAAACTGCGTGTGCGGATCCAGCTGGCGCAGCATGGAAGGGATGGCGCCTTCATAGATCAGCTTGTCAACCGGCTGCTTCTCGGAGGCCTCCGCCTGAACCGTCGAAAAAACATTCACGAATTGCTGAAGTAGGGGCGTTAGATCCTTTGCCGGGTCCCCATCCGGGTGCGAGCCTTCGGGATGTGGCGCGCTCGAAGCCGGCCCCTTCCACTCAGTTTGCGGCGCCGCGGCCGGAATCTGTGCTGCCAAGCCACTCGTCCATGCCAGGCACCACACTTGTAGCCAGGCAAATTTTCTCAACTGGATCAACTTTCCATTGTCTCTCGACTGGATGTAATCCAACGAAAAAAGCCACCCGGACATATCGTGCCCAGGTGGCCTTTTCTGCGAAACGGTGTGTGCGCTGACTACTTGCGGGACGAAGCTCGATTTAAAGTGTGGATGAACTGCCGGGCTTCCTGCGGTACGGGAGGATTCCCATTCAGGATTTCCTTGCTGGTCAATTCTTTTCCATAAAGCTCACGATCGGAATCTTTGTCTTGCGTCACGGCAGAGCCGCTCAGGTCCAGGCCGCCGAATATCCCGCGCGATCGCGAATAGGTCAATATCTCGGCGTGCATTTCGGCATCCGTCATGGCGGAGGAATCGCGTCCCACCGGACCGGCGGCCGCTGAAGCTTCCCCGCCTAACTGGAAGTGATCGCTGAGTAGGTGCTCCATTCCGTTCTGATTCATGACCAGAAGGATTACGTCGGTCTCTTTTCCACCAATCAGGAGTCCGAACTTGCCGCCTGACAGCCTGATCGCGCCTGGAGCGCTCCAGCCCACCCCGCTCGTTCTACGGCAGGTAAAGAACCCCTTCCCGTACTCGCCGCCCACGATAAACCCGCCTGCCTTTACGTTTGGAATCACGACCACGCACGACGCTTTGTTCAGCAAATCCTGCGGAATTCCCTTGTCCGACGCGTTCATCGACGCGTTCAAAGTGTCCGTCGCCGCTCGTAATCGCGCGTCTACACTCTTTTGCGCAAAAGCCGGGACGGTAATGAGCGTCGCCAAAGCCGCTCCAACCAGAATTTTCATAATTACTCCTCCTGCCACTCTCTTTTTTCTAAGTCTTAAACGTGTAACTCACGTACATTAGTAAGACGTGGCTTCTTTCAAACATTGAACAGTCCGGGACGTGAAAATCCATTTAGAAAGACGGCTGTTTCGCCGCTCGGCCTCCGGCTATGTGGTTCGCTGTTTCTTCGGCTAAGCGGATGCAATCCGGGATTCCGACCCCTTGGTAAGCGCCGCCCGCAAGATGCAACCCCGGCACTTCCCTGAGCAGTTCTCCAATTCGCCCCCTCCGCCGTTCATGGCCCACTACGTACTGCGGCATGGACTTCGGCCAGGAACATACGTTCGATAGGACGGGATTTACTTCGATTCCCATGAATCGTTCCAAGTCCGCTCGAACGCGCAAGACCAAGTCATGCTCTGCCGCACCCAGCAGCGACGTGGCTTCGGGATCGACAATGAACGCGCGCAGCACCGCCAAATGGGACGGAGCTCGCGAGGGGAATTTCGTGCTGACCCAGGTCGCTGCCGCGATCGTTCTGCGCTCGGCGCGTGGAACCAGAAAGCCGAACCCATTCAGCGGATGGTCCAATGCGGCTCGCTCGTAAACTAACGTCACTAGTACGCACGAAGAATACGGAACCGCCACCAATTCCGCAGCGAGCAACGGCGCGGCGCTTTCCAGAAGCCGCGCGCTCATGTGAGAAGGCCCCGCCAGCACCACTTGATCCGACTCGAGCTCCTGCTCGCCGGCTTTGACCCGCAACGATTTCAGCGTTCGCTCGATGGCTGTCGCTTCGGCATGGAGCACCGTGGCGCACCCGGCAATTGACTGGGACAGCGCGTCCGTCAAGCTCTGCATACCGTCGCGGAAGGAGAGAAACAGACTTTTGTCCCTGGGAGTTTCCCGGCGTTCGTGCCGGACGCCGCGGATCAAGCTGCCATATTTGCGTTCATAAGCCAAGAAGCGCGGCAGCACGCTCGCTGCACTCAACTGACGCGACTCGCCGCCGTAGACGCCCGCCAGAAGCGGTTCGGCGACATACTCCAGCACTTCCCGTGCGAAGTGATCGCCGATGAATTCCTCGACCGAGACATCCTCGCTCCGCTGTCGAGGCGAGGAAAAAATCTCGGCTCCGAAACTCAGCTTGGTCCTCGCGCTGAAGAGTTGAGACGAGATAACGGCTCCCCACTCCGCCGGAACCATCATCACCATGCCTTTCGGCAAAGGCACCAGGCGCCCCTGGCGAACAATAAACACACGCCGCGCGTCATCGTTCGAACCGATGACCTGGTTGCTCAGGTCTCCCAAGTCAGCGGCCAGTTCCGTCACTGCGGGTTTGGCAGCGAGAAAGCTGTCGGGCCCCGCTTCAAGCCGGCATCCAGCAATGAAATCAGTCCGTATCAGCCCGCCCACACAGCTGGCTCTTTCGACGATCGTGCTCCGGATACCGCGAGCAGCCAGGAAGTATGCCGTGGAGAGGCCGGACACGCCCCCGCCGACGATTATTACGTCCGATGTTTGCTTCAACGGCGAAATTCGCGCACGATCTGCACCACCGCCTTCACGTTCTCGACGGGCGTTTCTGGAAGAATGCCGTGTCCGAGGTTCACAATGTGACCAGGCCGCGTGCCTGTCCTTCGAAGCAGGTCGGTCACCTTCGTGCGCAGTTCAGGCAGTGGCGCAAACAGCGCCGCGGGGTCGAGGTTGCCTTGGATCCCCGAACGGTAGCCGATATCCATCCAAGCCTGGTCGATGTTGATGCGCCAGTCGACCCCAATGACGTCTCCGCCCGCGGCATGAAGCTCCCGAAAGAATCCGGCCGCTCCGGTGCCAAAGTGAATCACCGGAACGCCGCCTCCACGAATTCGTTCAATCAGCGCGCGCGAGTACGGTTGAACGTATCGCACATAATCTTCGGGGCTCAAGGCGCCCACCCAGCTGTCGAACACCTGTATGGCTCGGGCTCCCGCGCCGATCTGCAAACCAGCGAAATCTCCCAGCACATCCACGAGCTTGCCCATGAGCCGGCGCCACATCGTCTCGTCGCCGAACATCAGCTTCTTGGTCTTCAGGAAGGTCTTGGATGCGCCTCCCTCCACCATGTAGCTCGCTAAGGTGAACGGAGCGCCGACAAAGCCCACCACCGGAACCTTCCCTGCCAGCGAGCGCGCAACAATCTTGATCGCCTCTCCCACGTAGCCCAGTTCGTCGGTCCGAATCGTCGACAAGCCGTCGATGTCTTCTGGCGCGGCAATCGGATTGTCTATAGCCGGTCCTTCGCTGCTCACAAACCGCAGTTTCAAGCCCATCGGCTCGACAGGCAGCAAGAGATCGGCAAAAATAATCGCCGCATCGACATCAAGGATTTCAATCGGCTGCAGCGTTACGGCCGCAGCGAGTTCCGGCTTCTTGCAAATCTCGAGAATGCTGTGCTTCGCGCGGATTTGCCGGTAGGATTTCAAATAACGGCCGGCCTGGCGCATAAACCACACCGGTCGCACGTCTGTCGCGCGGCGCCGGCACGCCTCCAAAAATCTTCCGCTCACGGGAGCCAGGCGCATGCAGCCTCCGCTTTGTTTTCGCACATGAATACGCGAAAGTCGTTCGGTTTGTGGCGTTCGGTCCAGGACCGGCCCAGAATGTAGTACGGCTTTGCCCAAACCTCGCTGTCGAGAGTTCGCGGCGCCACGACGGACACCGAAAGCATTCCCTCCGATGGATAACCGGTGCGCGGATCCATTATGTGACTGTACAGTTTACCTTCGGCCCAAAAAAACTTTTCGTAATTCCCCGATGTGGAGATCGAGTCGTTCTTCAAATATACTTGGGCGGCTGTTTTTCTCTCCGCCTCGGGCTCCTGAATGCTGACGTCCCAGCCTCGCGAGTCCGACGGCGGCGCGCCCAGACCGTAGATGCTGCTTCCTCCCGCCGAAACCAGAGCGCAAGCGATGCCCTTGCGGCGCAACACACCCACCATACGATCCACGGCATAGCCTTTGCCTACGCCTCCCGGGTCCAGGTTGACGCCGGGTCTCGCGAAGCGCACGGTCGAGTTTGCGGGATTGAGAATGATGTTCCGATAGCCGACGCTTCGCAACGTTTTCTGCACTTCGCCGCGACGCGGCAGGTGTCCCGAACCTTCGTAAAATCCCCAGACCTTCATAAGCGGGCCGACCGTAATATCAAAGGCGCCCTCGCTCCTGTTGCTGTAATCCGTGCACATACTGAGGAACTGAAAGAACTCCCGCGAGACTCGGACCGGCTCCTGAGCCGCGCGATCGTTTACGTGGCTGAGTTCGCTATCCGGGATATAGTTGGACAGCATGCGATCGAGCCTATGGGCCTCTTCGAACGCTGCTTCCGCGGCCGCCTGCATTGTGCCGATGCTCTCACCATAGATATCGATGGTGAAAGTGGTTCCCATCGCATCGGCGGATCGCTCCAGGCGGACAACTCCGGCGCGCGCCAGGCAGATAGAGGCGATTAAGGTCAGGAGGAGGCGCAATCAAGTCTGCGAAGGCTCGCCGTCGCGCGGCCGGCCGCGCCTCATCCTTTTCAGCAGATGTTCCATTCTGCTTGCGGCGCCCGCGGATACATCGGCTTCAAAGTGCAGCTCCGGCACGCGATACAGATTCAGGCGCTCCGCAAGCTGGCGGCGCAGGAAGTGCCGCGCGCCGTCCAATGCGCGAATGGTGTCCTGCTGCTCTGAAGAGTCCGGTCCGAGATGCAGGCGAACCTGCGCATGTCTCATGTCGGGAGAAACCAAAACCTCTGTCACGCTCGCCTCTCCAATGCGCGGATCGGAAAGCTCGTAAGCGATCATTTCGCCGAGTTCCTCGCGCAGCGCCTCGGAAACTCGCTGGGCTCGATGGGTGTCCATCTTCCGGCCTCCTCTTTGAGTGTACGGGGTGCGCGCGCCGGCTGCCTCTAAGTTCAAATGCCAGATCGTACCGTTAGATCCATTCGAGGCTGGTACCGGAAAGAGATCCCCCGAGAATACTGGCCGCGTGCGCTTCCACCGCCTGCAGCATCTGCTCGGCATGCACGCGATCGTTAGAGATCGTCACGGCCGCGATAACCGAATTCTGCCACGAATCCAGAAAATCGATCTCCGCCACCGCGACATTAAACCGCTCGCGCAGCCGGTCTTTCAAACTCTTGACGACGTGCCTCTTCTCCTTCAAGGAGTGCGAATGCTCGACGTGTATTTCGAGAGTCAGTACGCCGATGGCGGGCAATATTACTGCGCGACCGGCAGTTCCGGCGCGATCCGCTCCATGGTGAATGCTTCCAGCGTATCGCCGATCTGGATGTTGTTGAAATTCGCGAGGGAAATGCCGCATTCCAGCCCGTTCTTCACTTCGCTGGCATCGTTCTTGAAGCGCTTCAGAGCGTCGATCCGGCCGGTGTGAACAACCTCTCGCTCACGCACCACCCGGATCTGGCTATCGCGCCGGATTACGCCGTCAGCCACGTAGCAACCCGCCACCGTGCCCACCTTGCTGATCTTGAATGTTTCGCGAACCTCGGCGTGGCCCTGGATGGTTTCTTTGAAGACCGGCTCCAGCATGCCCGTCATCGCCACCTTCACTTCATCGATCAGCTCGTAGATAATGCTGTGGAGCCGGATGTCCACCTTCTGCTGCTCGGCGGTGGATTGTGCGTTTCGCTCCGGGCGAACATTGAAGCCGATGATCAGCGCCTCGGAAGCAGAAGCCAGCAGCACGTCGTCTTCGGTAATCGCGCCCACTCCGGCGCGCAGCACGCGTACGCGCACCTTTTCGTTCGAGAGCGCCTGCAGGGTATCGGAGAGGACTTCCGCCGTCCCGCCCACGTCGGCCTTGATGATGAGGTTCAGATCCTTCAGTTCGCCTTCCTTGAACTGCTCGTTCAAAGAGGCCAGACTGGCTATGCGGGCGCCCTTCGCCATGGCAGCGTCGCGCGCCTTCGACTCGCGGTAAATCACGATCTGTTTGGCCTTCGAGGTATCGGAGACCACCTGGAATGAGTCGCCCACTTCCGGCAGGCTTTCGAGGCCAATGACCTCCACCGGCATGGAAGGCTCAGCATCTTTGGCCGGATTGCCGCGGTCATCAAACATCGCGCGGACCTTGCTGAATAGCGCGCCGCAGATGAAGAAATCGCCCACCTGCAGCGTACCGTTGCGAACCAGCATGGTGGCAACCGGTCCTCTTCCGCGATCGAGCTTAGCTTCGAGAACCGTGCCCACCGCCGGCCGGTTGGGATTGGCTTTGAGATCTTGCAGATCGGCAACCAGCAGGATCATCTCGAGCAGCAGGTCCAGATTTTGGCCGCTTTTCGCCGAAACGGGCACCATCACGACATCGCCGCCCCAGTCTTCCGCGAGCAGACCCCGGTCGGCAAGCTGCTGCTTTACGCGCTCCGGCTGGGCGTCCGGTTTATCGATCTTGTTGATCGCGACAATAATGGGGACGCTCGCCGCCCTGGCGTGGTCAATAGCCTCCAGCGTCTGCGGCATAACGCCGTCATCGGCCGAAACAACCAGCACGACGATATCGGTCACCTTCGCGCCGCGAGCGCGCATGCGGGTAAACGCCTGGTGACCGGGCGTGTCGATAAACACGATCTTGCGGCCGTTCTTTTCGATGCGGTAGGCGCCAATGTGCTGGGTAATGCCCCCCGCCTCACGGCCGGCTACGTTCGTCTCCCGAATGGAATCGAGCAGAGAAGTCTTGCCATGATCGACGTGGCCCATCACGGTCACAACCGGAGCGCGCCGCACCAGATCCTTGGTCTCTTCCGCCTCTTCGATGTCTTGCGTCGATTCCTGTTCGTAGCTGACCTTGTTTGTCGAGGCGCCGAAATCGCGGGCCAGCTCTTCGGCCAGCTTCACATCGAGAGTCTGGTTGATCGTCGCGAAGATTTTCTTCTCGACCAGCTTCTTGACTACCAGGTTGGCTTTAACGCCCAGTTTCTCGGAAAGTTCTTTCACCGTGACGCCCTCGGCGACCGTGATCTCGCGGTCAATGGGAGGCGGCTCAACGATGGCCGGCCGCTTGGCGACCCGCTCGCGCAGAACTCCTTCTTGCTCCTCCCGCTTGCGGGGACCCTGTCGTCCAACCGGTTTCGCCTGGTGACGCCGCGATGGTTCCGCCGGGGGCGGGGGCGCCGATTCGGGCCGCAGCGTCGTGGGGTGCATGGGTCGAATGCCGGGGCGGCGCAAACCGGGTCCAGGCGCGCCTGGACCCCGCATAAGTGGTTGGCCTGGGCGGATAGGCCCGCGATAGAGCGGCTGGCCCGGAGCTGCCGGCCGGGCCGGAGTCCCGGGGCGCGGCGCCCCAGGAGTCGCCGATGCTGGTCTCGGTTGGGGCTGTTGCTGTCTCAGCCTCTGAAGCATGTCGGGACGCGGCGGAACAACGGGCCGGGCCACCGGCTGGCCTGCCAGCGGCGGACGTCCCGCCGGAGGCCGGGGCGCAATCGGTGCACCCGGAGTAAGGCCTGGACGAGCCGGGGTCGCGCGCGGAGGAATGGGCGCGCCCGGCGCAGCCGGACCCGGTGAAGCCGGGCCTGGAGCGATGACGTGCGAAGGCGGCAATGTAGTTCTTGGGGCCGGCTGTGCTGGCGATGCCGCCGGCTGCGCATGTCGCTCTGTTTCGGCGGACGCTCCGGGCCGCCCGGGCCGCACCGGCGGGGCAAACGCAGGTCGCGCTGCCTCGGGAGGCAGCGGTTGCCGCGGACCCACTGGCATGCCGGCGCTCATCCCCGTCCGGGCAGACGGCTGCTGAGGAAGCGGGCGAGCTGGAATTGATAATGTCCGGTTTACCGGCCCTGGCGCGGAGGACGTGGACGACGGCGCCAGCGGAGGATGTATAGCGCCCCCCAGCGGCGGACGCAGCGGCTGAAACTTCGGTACGCTACGTTCCGATTCCGCCATTGCCGCGGCAGCCTGCTCCATTTCACCTTCCGTCGACAACACTTCGGCCGCGGACGCTTTCTCGGCTTCCCTGCGTTGACCCAAGGCTTGAGCAGAAGGTTGCCGCAAATCGCGAGCCGTCGCCGCAGTTCGCGAGACGTCTGCCGGCGGACCCGCTATCGCCGGCTCACGAACCGGAGGCCGTTGCGGCGCCTGGAATGCTCCGCGAACGGCACTGCTGCTCTCCGCCTCCGTTCGATGCGCAGAGGGACCCGCAGCGTGTTCGTCCATGGCGCCCGCTTCCCGGTCAGATGTTTCAGCTTCGTGGGCTACGTGACCATTAGTCGACTCCGCAGTGGTCCGTATTGGCGCCTCGGACCCCGTCAGCCGCTCTCGCAAGACAAGCGCGACATCTTCGTCGATCGAGCTGGAATGGGTCTTCTTTTCCTGCACGCCCAATTCGGGCAGCATGTCGATAATGACGCCCGGCTTGACCTCAAGCTCTCGTGCCAGCTCGTTAATTCTGATTTTCTTCATAGCGGAAACTGCTATATAACTCCTTGACCTGCCGCGACTTGTAGCCCTTTACTCGGATTTTCCCATGGTACCAGATTCAGGGGCTTCAGCGGCCTCCCCCGAGCCTGCCACCGTGTGCAACGTAGACGGCGCACCGGATAATCCTTCCACATGTCCTAAGTCCAAAACCTCTCCGTCGCCGGTCTCTTCGAGAAAAGCCGCCCGATGTGTGGCAATGTCACGCTCCAGCACACCCGTTTCGATGTTTTCGAACTCCGGGGCAGGCTCCGTGAAATCGCCGGACTCTGCCGCCTGTACGCTCGCCGCATCGATCGTCTCTTCGATCTGAATAGGCTCGACCGGCACGCTTTCCGCGTCCACAGCGACGTCCTCGGCTTCCTCTACTGGCTGTGCTTCGCCCTGCTCGGCATCGTACTCTCCATAGAACGAGACCACCGACGATTGAATCTGGGTTACCACCGCCTCATCGATCTCCGGAATCGCTTCCAACTCCTCCGGGGTCATCGACCCCAGCCGTTCAACCGTGCCGATACCGGCCGCTACCAGCCTTTCCATGATCTGCTCATCCAGACCATGATCCAGGAGCACGGAAACAGGGGCGCCCGAGATCACCATATCGGCCATCCGCGACTCCAGTTCGCGACGCTTCTCTTCCTCGCTCTTGATGTCGATCTTCCAGCCCATCAGCTTCGCGGCCAACCTCACGTTCTGGCCCCGCTTGCCGATCGCCAGCGAAAGCTGCAGGTCGTCCACCACGACTTCCATGTGTTTCTCGACCGGGTCGACGATCGTAACGCGCGAAATTTTGGCCGGGCTCAATGCCTTCGTGACGTATTGAATCGGATCGTCGGAGTATTCGATGATATCGATCTTTTCGCCGCGCAGCTCCCGGATGATCGATTGCACACGCATCCCTTTCATGCCCACGCAAGCGCCCACGCTATCCACATCGCGGTCCCGGCTGAATACCGCGATTTTGGTTCGCTCGCCCGCTTCTCGCGCGCACGCCTTTATCGATACCGTGTTGTCGTAGATTTCCGGCACTTCCTGCTCGAACAGCCGCATCACCAGTTCCGGAGCCGCGCGCGACACCACCACGCCCGAACTTTTTCCACCGCGCTCCACGCCCCGTATGACACACCGCACACGGTCGCCCAGGCTGAAGGTCTCCACGCGGGATTGTTCCTTCTTGGGAAGCCGCGCTTCGGTTTTTCCCATATCCACGATGTAGTCCAGGCCTTCCAGCCGCTTGATCGTGCAGTTCACCAGCTCGCCCTGCCGCCCCTGGAACTCCGAAAAGACGCTATCGCGCTCGGCTTCGCGAACCTTCTGCAGAATCACTTGCTTCGCCGTCTGCGCCGAGATGCGGCCCAGCGCGTCTGTCGGCTTGGGCTCTCGAATTTCCGCCCCGATCGCCGCGTTCTCATCGATCTTCCGCGCCGCTGGCAGGCTGATCTGCTTATAAGGATCTTCTACCGCATCTACTACCTGCTTCAGACTGTAGATCTGAATATTTCCGGTACTCTTGTCCAGATCGGCAATCAAATCTTCCTGCGACCGAAAGTGCTTACGCGCGGCGGCAAGCATCGCGTCCTTCACCGCGTCCAGGACGATCTGCGGATCGATGCCCTTTTCCTTGCTCAGCATCTCTATGGATTGATAGATGGAAGCCACGTTGAAAACCTCTTCAAATCAAAAAATGTTCTTCTGGGAGAAAGCTGCGGGGTCTACCACTCGAACTTCAAGTTCGCTTTTTGGACTTGCCCGAGCGGAACGCGCACTAGGTGACCCGGCGTAATTTCCACATCCAGCAATTCGTCCGCGAACCCGGCCAGCTTGCCTTCAAAGCGGCTTTGGCCTTCAATCGGTTGCTTTACGGCCAGCCGGATCTTCTGCCCCACCACCCGTTCGAAATCCTTCGGCCGCGAGAGCTTTCGCTCCACACCCGGCGAACTGACCTCCAGCGTGTAGCTGTCGCCAGGTATAACGTCCTGCTCATCCAGCAGCTTGCTCAGCCGCTCCGAAACAAGTTCGCAATCGCCGTGCGTGACTCCGCCGGGCTTGTCTATATAAATACGGAGCAGACGAGCCCTTCCCGCGCCGCGCAACTGCACCTCTGCAATCTCGATACCGGTTCCCGAAGCGGCCAGCTCGCCCAGCGCGGTGATTTTTTCTGTGAGCCCGGATTGTTCTACTGCCGCCATGGTAATTTCGAAACGCAATAAAAAAGTGGGCTTTTCGCCCACTTTCCGTTCGCCACTTACAGTTCCATTAAACCACCTTCAGGCTGTGGACGCAAATCCGAGCGCAGTCGCCTCGGGTAGCGGCTCCTTCGCCGGTTTACGAAATGAACCCAATCTGCGGCGAGCGGCGCGTATTCCAGCTGGAAACCTGTAGGATGGGTAAGCGCTGCGCGATTCACTTATTCCTTTTTCGGGTTGCCCCGCGCTCCCACCAATAACTGCACAACTGTGTCCTTGCGGCAGTTGATCGCTCGCTGTAGCGGGGTATCTCCCTTTTTGTCTTGTATTTCAGTTGCAGCACTGCAATCCAGCAGCGCCCGCGCGATTTCCGCGTTACCCCGCCGCGCTGCCATATGCAGCGCGGTCGCCCGCGTGACACCATTGCGCGCGTTCACGTCGGCGCCTGCTCGCACGAGAATCCGGACTATCTCCGGTCCTGTTCCTGATGCGCATTCATTCGCCGCACGGTAAAGCGGCGTGTGACCTCCGCTGTCGCGGATGTCGGGGGCCGCACCGTGCCGGAGCAGTGCCATCACCAACTCCGCGCAACCCGCGCCCGCCGCGAAATGGAGGAGCGTGCGCCCACCGAAGCGGCGCGCGGCAAGTGATGCATCCCGCTCCACCATCTCCACCGCAAATCCGATCAACGCCGCGCGCCCCGATTTCACCATGCGCGCCAGCAGTCCCACCAACACTGCCGGCCGTGAGACGAACCGCGGGGCGACAACCATCGCTTCCTCGTCGTGGCCCGCCGCAATCGCAGCAATGAGGTCATCCAGGACGCGCTGCTCGCTCCAACGCGCAGCTAACTCCTCGTGCGCCGGCCCGGCGGTTTCCTTTCCTATGACATAGGCGGAGCTGTGCAAGAAGAACTGACGAAGCGCCTTTCGCGTGCCCGCATCGAGCGAGGCTGCTTCGAGCGTTGCCGCCATATGTCGCAACCAGGCGCTTCGCTCGCAGAGGCCAATCTGGAAGCGCGCGTGCGATTCGCGCAAGCTCAACCACCATCGGTACTGGGTTTGCTCTTCTTCGCCACCGAGGAATTGGATGAGAAAGGCGCTGAACTCTTCGATAGCGCACCTGAGACTCTTGCCTGGGAATAATGGCCGAAGTATCGGATCTTTGCCCACGCGCGCGTAAAATTCCGTCGAGAGCCGTGTGCAACCTGCTTCACCGCCTAGTTCTTCCAGCAAGCGGCCCATGAGTAGATTCTACAGTTGCTCCTCGCCGCTCTGAGAGGGCGGCGTGCCATTCTGAGAGGAAATCGCCCACTATGTCGTCCCCTGAAATTGAAGCATCGCGCCAACGGCTGCTCGAAGGAATCAGCCGGTTTCAAAAGAACGTTTTCCCGCATCGCCGGAGCGAGTACGAGCGCCTCGCCAGCCAGGGCCAGAATCCCCATGCCCTGTTCCTTACCTGCTCGGACTCGCGCGTTGACCCGGAGCTCCTGACGCAATCCGCGCCGGGTGAGATTTTCGTCGCTCGAAATATCGGCAACGTGGTGCCGGCGTATGGGGAGATGCTGGGAGGCATATCCGCCGTAATCGAGTATTCAGTCACCCTTCTGGGCGTGAATCAGGTGATTGTGTGCGGCCACACCGACTGCGGCGCCATGACGGGCCTGCTTCATCCGGAGAGGGTCAGCGGCATGCCCACGGTCAGATTGTGGCTTCGCAATGCGGAAGCGGCCTTAAGCGTTGTTCAGGCCCGCCAAACGGCTCAGGACGAGCCGGCCGTTCTGCAGCAACTGATCGAAGAGAATGTCCTGTTGCAGATGCATCATTTGCGCACGCATCCGTCCGTTGCCGGAGCAGTCGCGCAGGGGACTCTTGCCGTCTCCGGATGGGTCTACGACATCGCACGCGGCGAGGTCCATCTCTACGACGAACAGCGTAAGAGCTTCGTGCCGGCGGGGAGATCGTTCAAAGAAGGGAACCATGCCCAAAGCGTGGCGAAATAGAGCGCGTGTGCCGGCCACTAGCGCGTGACACACCACGCGCGTATTATCTCGCCCGAAGGACGAATTACGATAAGGCTACATGGTAGCGGTTCGGAAAGCCTGTCCTACATGCAGTACCGCGGAAACTGCCCGGCTGTAGTTCATTCGCATCGGGCCAAGGACCGCAACATGCGCTTCGAGGCCGTTCGGCATGGCGAGGCGTACTCCAATCAGCGAAAGTCCGCTCATGCTGGGATGAACATCGGAAAGCCCCACCTGTATCGAAGGCTCGCCGTCCCGCTGTTCCATGAAACGCTCCAGCAACTGCAGCACGCGTTTCTTTTCTTCGAGCGCTCGGAACAACTCTCGCATGCGTTCCCGCGTCAGGTGCAGATCCAGGCCAATTAAATTTTCCGCTCCTTCGAAGTGCACTTCGGGCATTAGCCCCAGATCGAGCAGCCCCTTGGAGTAGAACCAGCTGACGCGCTTCAAAATGGCATCGTACGTGGCGCTCTCCAATTCAAAGCGGCGCTTCAATTCGCGGTGAATGTTGTGCAGAACCCAGCCGCCGAAATTGTAGTTGATGTAGTTGCGGATCGAAATCAGCTCTTCCTGCGAGATGTGGTCGTCCACGGAGATGACTTTGTTCCGCACCATCCGGTCGCGCGTCGCCACCACCATAAGAATGCGGCGGTCCGGCAGCGCCAGCAACTCAACCCGGTCGAGTGTCTGATTCTCGTTCGGGATGGCGGCGGCGATGCCAAAATTGCGGGTAATCTCAGTGAGAAGCTGCGAGGAGCGCTCGATTCGCGCCTCCACCGACCCGGCCATCTCCATCTCGCGCTGAAAACGGTCCAGCTCGGCCTGGATGATACGGCTCCCGAAGAGCGTTTTCACATAGCTTTGATAGGCCCGCTCCGTCGGGACGCGGCCTGCCGAGGTGTGCGGCTGTGAGAGATAGCCCTCCTCGAGAAGGTCGGCCATCATATTCCGGATCGAAGCCGAGCTCATCGGATATTTACGGGCGATCGTGCGCGAGGCGACCGGTTCGCCCGTTTCGATGTAGCTTTGGACGATCACGTGCAAGATGTCGAAGTGCCGGGGAGTAAGCGTCCCGAGATGATTCATCTGTTAACCAACGGATGGAATCTGGCGTCGTGCGCGTCGGATATGGTTTTTGTACTACGACCCACCTTGATTATAAAGCGTGCCGCATCGAGGGGCGGTTGTCAATAGAGCTTACATTCCAAGCTCATGAACCGCGATCGCTCCTACCGGGCCGGCTGCGGCGATTCGATGGCTTTGGCATGCCGCCAGAGTCTTTCGAGATCGTAGTAGGCGCGAGCCTTTTCTGAAAAGATATGCACGAGAAAGTCGCCGTAATCCATGAGAATCCATTCGGCCGCATCGTAACCCTCGATGCTCACCGGAAGTTCGCCGGTCAGCTTGAGCTCTTTTTCGACCTCATCGCAAACGGCGTGTCCCTGACGGGGATTCGAAACCGAACACAGCACGAAAAAATCGGTAAAGGACGTTATTTCGCGCAAGTCCAGAATGCGCAAGTCCGTGGCTTTCTTGGATTCCGCTGCTCTGGCGGCCGTCAGCCAGTTGGGAGGTTGTTCTACCGGAAGAGCTGCCTGTGGCTTTGTAGAACGGCGTGTCAGAAGAGTTGGAACGTTCTCCTGCGCTTAGCGTACTACACTGAGGGCGCGTGCGTAAATCCTCAAAATGGCCGGCCGGGACCCGGTTGGTTTGCTTGTTTGGCTGTTTTGTAATAGGAACTCTGGCGGCCTCCCCGGCCGACAGTCCCGGTACTTCTGTTTCGGTCTCGGATGCCTTATTGCAGAACGCCAAGAATGAGATCGCGAGAATTCAGGCTCTGGTCGACGAAGGCGTGCTGCCCAAGGTTCGCCTCGATGAGGCCCGAGCCCGCTTCGCCGACGCTCAGGACGAGGCCGTTCTGAGCCGGGCGCTGTACGGCGGGAGCCGCTTGCAGGACATTACCTCCGATCAAGCTGATGCCATGATCCAAGCAGCGCAAAGGCGCGTGGACAGGCAGAGCCGAATCGTTGACAACCGGCGCGACCTGCTTGACAAAGGCATTCTAGCGCGGTCGGAGTTCGCCGGTTTTCAGGACGAATTAGATTCGCGCCGCCGGGTTCTGGAACTGGCGCGAAACCGCGCCAGGCTGCTGGATGATCTCCGCCGGATGGCCGAAGTGGAACAGCAATCCGAGCGGGCAGCCGCCAGCGCAAGTGCTTCGGCCCTTAAGGACGCGATGATTCATTACGACGGGAACGGCCTGTTTAATTTGGGCGATCTGCCAACCATCTCCGCCGAGTTTGAAAAGCGCTTTCATCATTCCATGCCGATCAGCGCCCTTGGCCAAACGTTAGTTCATCAAGCCATGGGTCTCGATCACCGCAACCGCGTCGATGTGGCCTTGAATCCCGAGCAGCCGGAGGGCATCTGGCTTCGCGGTTTGCTCGAATCACTGCGCGTGCCGTATGTTGCCTTCCGCAGCGCGGTTGCCGGAGCCGCCACCGCGCCCCACATCCATATCGGCGCCATGAGCACTCGTCTCAAACTCGCGCAACGATAGCGCAGCCGCTCCGCGGTCCTGCTATAGCCTTCCGGCCCTTCGCTAAGATTGCAGAAATGCCTTCTTCCGAGCGCGTCCTGATTTCATCCGAGCAGATTCAGCAGCGCGTTCGCGAGTTGGCCGCGCGCATCGAGCTGGATTATCCCGATGGCCCGCTCTATCTCATCTCCATTCTCAAGGGCTCCTTCATTTTCCTGGCTGATCTGGCGCGCGCGCTGAAGCGGCCGACTGTCCGCATCGAATTTATGGGCATCTCCAGCTACGGAAATCAGAAGACCAGCTCGGGACAGGTGAAGGTAACGCGCGATCTGGACGTGAACATCGAAGGGCATGATGTATTGATCGTCGAAGACATTATCGACAGCGGAGTTACGCTGAGCTACCTCACGCGAGTGCTCGAACAGCGGAATCCCAAATCGCTCGAGATCGTGACCCTGCTGGATAAGCCCGAGCGGCGCATCCGGTTGGTGAAGGTGAAATACGTCGGTTTTCAAATACCCGATGAATTCGTGATCGGTTACGGGCTGGATTACGCAGAAGACTACCGGAACTTGAGCGATATTCGGGTCCTCGGCACGGAAGTGAGTGCGTGAAAAGCGCCGCGGAACGCCTTTAAGCGGAAGCCAGTTGTTTCGGAGCGGGCAGGCTCTGCGGCGAGCGCTTCCGTGCAAAGTGCGCCGTTGCGAATAGTGCACTGAGCGTGAATGCCAGCACGAACGCCTGCAACCACCACGGCAAGTTCGGGTCGGCATCTTTGCTGAGCGCATTGGCCGCAATGCAACAGAGCACATGTACCGAGAAGACTTCGATGGAGGCTTGCCCCAGCGCGGCGAGCGGCCGTAGGAAGCGCAAACGGGCAATTTGCGCGCCGAAGCGCACCAGAACAATTGTGACGGCGGAGAAATTTACCACCCGCGCAGGCCCCAGATGCCATTTATCGATTAGCCAGCCATAAAGGTTTGCATCCATCCAGCGGTCCACCGGACTGTAGCGCAATATCAGAAACGTCGCTGCCACAACGACGCTCAACCTCAGAAGCCAGCCGGGTATTCCGATCTGCGAGGCATCGCCGGCCGGTTGTGCCGTCCCGGCAATCTTGTCCGCATAGATACTGCCCAGCGCCAGCCCCACCATCCACAGGAACTGCCATGCGTAGAGATCGAAGGCGCCGGTCGAATTCTCAGGTATGGAAAGCCCGAAAATGTCGCCCTGCCGGTACAACCAGCCGCGAAGGCCGAACTGTGCCGCGACCCACACGGCGAGGCTTATATAAATGACGGGATCCCAGCCCCACCGCCGCGCTATCTTTCGCGCAAGCTGCGTGAGCAACAGGAATATGATGTACAGCGGCAAAATGTCCATCAGCGATGGCCGGTATTCCAGAAGGATCGCCGCAAGTACTGCTTGCTTTGGACTCTGGAGATAGAAGGACAGCAGATTCTCGAGCGCGAGCCGGTGAAAAGAGACTCCAACCTGGGCGGCCAAGGTAAATGCAAAGGCCAGGAGCGCGCAGTGATACAGATAAACGCGGATGGTGCGCTTTGAAAGATCGCGTACAGTCGCGCTCTCTCCGGCTTTGGCTTCGATCCGATGTTCCAGCTGGCCGATCATAAAGCCTGCCAGAAAAATGAACCCTTCCGCACCTGAGACAAAGCCAAACGTCTGATTCGAGACGATGCTGGCCTTCGTGGGCAGATGCGTGAGCGCCATCCATACCAGGAGGAAGCCGCGCAAGATGTCCAGCTCAATGAGGCGTCCGCGCGGCTTACCGCCGGGCTGCCCCGGAGCGGTAGAGCCGAGCTTCTTTGCTCGATGAGCGGAACCCATGGGATTTGACCGTTGGATGCATGATCCGCCCGGTTCGTGTATGTCTTTATAGGGCCGGTCCGAAAAACCGGCCAAGTCGCCCGCGGGTCCCCTAGATCTTGGGCAGTGGCGGCGCAAGATCGCGCGCTTTGCACTGCGAGAAAAACCCGTTTCGTCCGTGTGAGCCATCGCAAAAAGGCTTGTTCTCGGCCATGCCGCAGCGGCACAGCGAGATCACGGAACGGCCGCCCAGGCCGTACGAATTGCCTTCGGAATCCTGAATCAGGAATTCGCCTTCAATACGGATCGGCCCATTGTTAACTATGGTCACTTTCGCTGCCATGCTGACCCGATGGTAACAAGAGCCACACGCCCCGCTACTTATAATTGTGATCGCGGGTTATTTGCGTGATCCAATTCATCTACGACTCCGATCGGGAGCTTTTCGAGAACGCGATGCGCTTTGCTCAGCATCAGGTGAAGCGCCTCATCGAGAATCACCCGGATTTCTATCCGATGTACAGCGCCAACGGCAAATGGAAGCATGAAGGGCCCGCGTGGACGCACTGGTGCGACGGATTCCTGCCCGGAATGATGTGGCTTTTTTACCGCCACCTCTATCCCGATAACGCCGAGGCCAAGTTTTGGATGGAGCAGGCCATCCGTTACAGCAAGCCGCTCGAGGCCCGCAAGACCGACAGCGATGTGCACGATCTCGGCTTTATCTTCTTCTCCACTTACTATCGCTGGTACCAGATCACGCGCGATAACGCCATTCGCGAAGTCGTGCTGCAGGCGGCGAGGACGCTCAGCCAGCGCTATAACGAAACCGGTCAGTACCTGCGCTCCTTCGTGGCGGAGGATTCCATTTTCATCGACATTATGATGAACGTCGGAATCATCTTTTATGCTGCGCGCGAGTGCAATGATAAGCGGCTGCGCGATATCGCCGTGCGCCACTGCATCACCACCCGGCGCTTTCTGGTCCGCGGGGACGGTTCAACCGCCCACGAAGGCATTTTCGACTTGGAGACCGGCGAGTTCCTCAGGCAATCCACGCAGCAAGGCTTTCGCGGCGATTCATGCTGGTCGCGCGGGCTTACCTGGGCGCTCTACGGCTTTTCCACATCCTACGAATATAGCCGCGATCCGCGCTTTGTGCAGACGGCCGAAGCTTGCGCCGACTATTACATTACCCATACGCCTCCCGACGGCGTGCCGCCCTGGGATTACAACGCGCCGCCCGAGAATCGTTCGCTCGTGGATAGCTCCGCCGCGGCGATCGCGGCCGCCGGATTGTTGCGCTTGTGCCGGCAAATTTCCGACCCCATGAAGGGGCACTTCTACTGGTCCACCGCCATCCAGATCCTGCGCACTCTCTGCACCAAGTACCTCGCTGTCGGAGATCCGGCCTGGGAGGGAGTGCTGAAAGGCGGCGTTTACCACATTCACAAAGGTCTGGGTGTGGATGAATCTGTTATGTGGGGAGAGTACTTCTTCATCGAAGCGCTTGAGGAAGCGCTGCGAGTCATTCAGTGAGATTGCCTCTCCGCTAAACGTTCCAGCTCGATTTCCGTCGAAGGAGAAATATCTGCCTTCAGCATACATTTCATCTGCTGCAGCGCGAAATGATGCTCCTGGCTGTCGCATGCGGCCACGCAATCTCGAGGCACCATCAATTCCATATCGCGCATATAGGCGTCGTTCGCGGTGAACAGAACGCAACTATTGGTGGAGACACCCGTCAGGATCAGCCTCTGCGCTCCCAAATGCTTCAGCAGAATCTCGAGCGGCGTCTGGTAGAACCCGGAGTGCTTCGGTTTCAGAACGAAGTAATCGCGTTCGCCCGGAATGACTTGCTCCACGAACGGCTTTCCCCTCACGCCCGCTGTCAGGCAGCGCTTCACAACATCTTCGAATTTTGATTGCCAGCGCCCGAAGTTGTCATTGATGTAGATGGCGGGAACTCCCGCTGCTGCCGCTCGCTTCTTCAATTCGGCAATGTGCGGCGCCATCGGGAGGGCCCGCGCGAACAGCTCATCGCCCCGCGGAAACTCGAAATCGTTAATCACGTCGATCAGCAGCAGCGCCGTGTGATGATTGTCCGGGGCGTTGCCGTGAAGGTCGTGCTGCTTGCCCGGCTGCGTAGTCACGCTAATACTGTAGCGGCCGCGAATATCTTCCAGCCAATGGCGAGTACCTCATACTCAGCCAGGCGAGTAAATAGAGAAGGCCGCCAATTATGAGAGTCATCCGCAGGCCTAAATAGATGGCGAAAAACATGGCGGCTGCCGATCCCATAACGCTCGCGGCCGCATTGATCGCCCACGCCCACCGCACCGATGCGGGCATGATCCTTTCGAGCAGCGTCAAGCCGGTGGGAAACGGCATGCCCATGGCGAACCCGACCGGCGCGATCAGCGCGACTGAGATGAGGACCTTCGCCGGGAATGGAAGCGCCACGCCGCCTTCGGAAACCGGCGTAACCACAATCGAAAGCGCAATCACCGCCGCCACGATCAGCATCATTACGATCGTCAGCCTGCGCAGGCTGCTGTGTACCAGCCGTTTGCTGGCAAAGCTGCCAATGCCGCTCGAAAGCAGCATCGAAAAAATAATCACCGTCAGCGCATACGTGGGATGCCCCAGGAAGAGAACGAATTTCTGGATCAACGCGACTTGAATCAAAATGTACCCCGCTCCAATGAACAGAAAGAACAATAGGGAGCGGATGCTTCCTTTCCCCCGCGGCAGCTGTTGCCCAAGCAGCAGGGGCGGCAGCGAGAGTATGATGAGCGTCGCGACGATGCTGATGATCACCAGGCCGAACAGAACCGGCAGCGCGGAATTGATTTTATAGTCTTCCGTAGCCCGAGACGCATGCATGACGAAACGCCATAGGTCGCGCGGCTGCACAGTGTAGAAGAAAAACGGGCGATCGTCGCTGATGGGGCGAACATCGAATTGGTACGAATCGTAGAACCGTTTCAAATTCTTGGTGAGCAGCAAGTCGCGGAAAGGGCTGTCCGCGCTGGCCCCTGGCAGATACACTACCTGCATTTTGGCTGTGGCGGCGGCGCTCCGGATCCGCTCCAGATCGCCCTCCTGAAACGGCTGCCGCGCGATCAGAATCGTGTCCTGCGCTCCCCACTGCTGCAACTGCTGAAGGTTCTCCCGTAGAACCGCGATATTGCGCGCCGGATCGTTTTGTCCCAATTCCTTCAGCGCGGCCTCCGCTAATGCGACCACTCGCAATGACTCGCGCGGCGGATCGAACCCCCACCGCGTAAATGCCATCACTCCATCATTGGTAAGGTGCGAGAGGTAATCCCGGAAGGCGTTCGTCGTGTAGAGGCTGTTTTCGGAAAGGGCGAACGCTCCTGCCGCGGTCGAAGCCCATGTATCAACCAAAGTAGCCTGCAGCACCTGGTAATGATCATGCGACCGCCGCACAAACGAGCGGCCGTCTTCTACGAAAATCTTGACCTCGGGGCGGAAGTAGAGATTGTTGCTGTACTGCGGAAATTTTTTCCGCATGATGACTGTCGCGATGATCGGATTGATCTCGACACCCGTAATGTCTTTGCTACCCGACGCGAGGGCGCGCGATACGTCCCACCCGCCTCCCGGGCCGATCACCAGCGTCTTTGCGCCGGGCCGAAGCAGGTACGGAAATCCCGGCCCGTGATAGGCAAGATCGAAGCGCTGCTGTTGGGACAGATGCTCAAAATCGAACTTGGCCACGCCTGTGGCCGCATCCGCGTCAATCACGATGCTCTTCAATCCGCTTCCGGGTTCGGGCTTGAGCGCAATGCGCGAAAAGCTATTCCACTGCGTAAACTCTTCTCCCTGCAGCCTCTGTCCCTTGGCGAACTTTACATCGATTAGTGAGCTCTTTGCGTTGTAGGTGATCAGCCCGACCAGCAGCAGTCCGATGAGAACCGCGGCAATCCGGCCCCGAATCGCGCGAGCCAGGTGGAACCAGATCGCGGACGACACCGCGAACAATACAGCGGAGACCAGAATTGTGTTCGGGCCGCCTACCCAGTTGAGAAGCGGCACCAGCACCGCGCATCCCGCCGCCGCGCCGGTCAGGTCGAAAAAATAAACCCGGTTCACCCGCTGGATGGTATCGGCGATCACCAGTGAAAGAATGGCTCCCGACAGAACGAACGGTACAGCCGCCACGAAATAGGCCGCCAGCAATTCGGGCGTCGTCATGCTGCCGGTTCGCCCCAACAGAAAGGAGAGGCACAGCACCAGCGCCACTGCATTCGCCGCCGCGAGTACACCGAGCTTGTGGTACAGCGAGCCGCGCCAACCTGAGATCAGGTACGAAAGCACGCCTCCGGCGCCCAGCCCGAACAAAGCAATCGAAATCGCCAGAAACGCGAAGTGGTAAAAGTACACCACCGAAAAAACGCGGGTCAGCGCCAGTTCCAGCAGAAGCGTTGCCAGCGAGGTAGAGGCTACGCCGAAGTAGATTTGGGGCCAGTGCCTTGCAACGAGAGACTCAGCCTTCTCTTCCGTAAGCGACCCGGTGGGGGACAACTTTCTATGGTAGTTGAGCGTTGGCATGCCAACCTGAATGGTGCCGGACTCGCTGCCCCTTCGATTGCGCCGATAAAAATGAAGCGATCGTTTCGGCAATCCGCGCACTCGCGTGGCCGTCTCCATACGGATTGTGAAGGCGCGCCATGCGTTCGTATTCCCCCGAATTCTCCAGCAGCCGTGCCGCTGCGGTAACAATTCTGTTCTGGTTCGTTCCCACCAGCTCCACCGTTCCTGCTTCCACCGCTTCGGGCCGTTCCGTCTTTTCGCGCAGCACGAGCACCGGCTTTCCGAGCGACGGACCTTCCTCCTGCACGCCCCCGGAATCGGTAATCAGCAGATAAGCCCTCCGCATTAGATCTACAAACGGAACGTAATCGAGGGGCTCAATGAGACTGACGTTCGGCTTGCCTCCCAAGGTTCCACGGACCGTCTCCTGAACGCGGGGGTTAGGATGAACCGGCCAGACCACTTGCGCGTCGCCTCGCCCGGCGAGAACGGAGATCGCTTCGCAGATTTCTATAAGAGCCGGCCCGAAGCTCTCCCGCCGGTGGGCCGTAACAACGATCAGTTTCTTGCCCCCTGCGGCCGCGAGCGAGAGCGGCGAGATCTTCCCCTGCTCAATCGCATCGCGCACCGCCAAAACGGCATCGATCCCCGTGTTTCCCGTGACCTGGATCGATTCCGGCGCGATGCCTTCGCGCATCAGATTCTCCGCCGCCCCCGTGGTCGCGGCAAAGTGCAGCGTAGCCAGCCGGGAGGTCACCACGCGATTCATCTCTTCGGGAAAGGGAGCCTGCGAATCGAATGTGCGCAGCCCCGCCTCCACATGGCCCACCGGCACTCCGGCATAAAAGCTTGCCAGCGCGCCGCACAAGGTAGTCGTCGTATCGCCCTGCACGATCGTGAACGACGGCTTGACAGCAGCGAAGACCGGTTCCAGTCCGGCCAGCAGCCGTGACGTTAGCGCCGTGAGCGTTTGACCCGGGTGCATGGCGTCGAGGTCGTAATCGGCTGAGATTTCAAACGCGTTCAACACCTGATCGAGCATCTGCCGGTGCTGCGCCGTTACACAGACAACCGTTCGAAGCGCCGGCCTGCACGCCTGTGCTCGAAGAGCGGATATCAAGGGACAAAGCTTGATGGCTTCGGGACGGGTGCCGAAAACAACCAGCAGCGCTGGCGGCTGTGAGGAAGGAGAAAGCGTGCTACTTATGCCGGTACGTGATTCGTCCCTTGGTGAGGTCATAGGGCGACATCTCCAGGGTCACGCGGTCACCGGCTAGCACTCGGATTCGATTACGTCTCAGTTTCCCTGCTAAATGAGCGAGAACAGTCCGGTCTTGATCCAATTGCACGCTGAACAGGCCGCTCGGAAACTTTTCTACGACGGTTCCAGTTACTTCTATGCTGTCTTCTTTGCTCATTCGCCTCTAGGGATGGATGTATGGCCGGACCGCGCGCGGGCCGCCCTGCTACCCGGAATTATAACGCAAATAGGCCATTTCTAAAGGTTCGGGCGCTGTGTTCTACTTTAATCGGGGTCGCGATTGCTTAACGCTGCGAACGAGTTCAGGAGCAAGAACATCCTGGTCACCGGCGCCGGACGCGGCATTGGGAAGAGACTGGCCCTCGGCTTCGCTCGCCTGGGTGCGCGGATCGCGCTGGTCGGGCGCAGCAAGGCCGAAATCGATCTAGCTCACATCGAAATCGAGCAGGCCGGCGGAAACGCGCTGCGGATTCGCGCCGATGTGACCGACCCCGAGCAGCTCACGCTGGCTGTCGATCGCGCTCGTGTTGTTTTCGGAAATCCTATCGACGTGCTCGTCTGCGCGGCCGCCATTACAGGCCCGCTCCATTCTTTTTTGAACAGCACGCTCAAGACGTGGACCGAGGTGCTCCAGATCAATCTGCTCGGTGTCGTACATTCGTGCCGTGCCGTTCTGCCTTCCATGATTGAAAGGCGAGCCGGGAAGATTATCGTGCTCGCTTGTGACAGCGACGAACTGCCGAAGCTCAACTTCTCCGCCTACAGTACATCCAAAACGGCCGTGGTGCGATTCGTCGAGTCGCTCGCCGCCGAGGTGATGGATCACAACGTCCAAATCAACTGCTTCGATCCCGGCCCGGCTTACACCAATCTCACCGACGAGATCATCCGCGCCGAAGCGCGCCTTGAGCCGCGCGTGGTGAGCACGGCGAAAGAGACCCGGCGCACCGGCGGCATCTCGCCGGAATTACAGCTGCAGCACGTTACTTTCTTGGCTTCGGAGCAATCGAACCACATCACCGGCAAATTGATTCATGTGACGGACGATTGGAAGAAGCTGAAGAACGCAACGCTGCGGCCGGACGCGCTGACGCTCAGGCGGGTGAGGAAGTGAGCAGCGGCTGCTGCATACACGCGCACCTGAGGCGCGGAATTGTATTCGATTGTCAAAGAACGAGCCGCGGCGAGCCTTTTCAGGCCGCTTCGGCGGTGAGTTGAGCGCCCGCGGAGGCGACCACCGACTCGCTGACGCTCGCGATTCCGGTGTTTTGCGGAACGAAGCCAGCGGGAGAAGACGAAGGCGGGACTGAGAGTCCCGCGCAGGCTGAGAGCCTGCCCCACTGCGTGTTTCCTGCGAAACGAAGCGACGCGCGCTTGCCTTTTTCAGTTTGAGCAATGGGATCGATGCCACTTTTACAGCGGCAGAACAACCTCACCCAGGGGTTCGCTTAATAGTAATTGTAAACGCTTATCTGAAAATAATAGCCCATATCATTGCCACTCGAATCATACAAAACGCCAATCATAGTGCCGGCCTCATCACACCAAACGTAGGACTCGCAGTCATCGTCATCCATCGGGGACATTCCAAAGGATGCTAATGACCTTTCTGTTTCCTGCCTCGTCCGCATCCTACCGTTTCAATGCCATTCTGTCCAAGAACGAATGAAAGCCGGCCGCAATCATCGAACTTTCATCTTGCATTCCTTCATTAATCGTCGCGATCAGCTTTGTAGTTGTGAGCGACGCAGTACTGCTGCCAAGACGATATGGTGGCGTGTTTGATTTCTGTGTTGGTCGCCACTGTACCCATTGTTTATTCATTTGATCGGCATCTGCGAACCAAGCGGGATTTGTAAGCTTCTGCCGAAGCAAAAGGAGGCCCAGAAGACTTGCACCTGAAGGAGATAAATCTGGGCCAACCAAAGCAGGCGAAGCAGCGGGCGTTGGGGACTTCAACAGTTGCGGGACATTGAAACACATAGCTATCCGAAGTAGACGTACCTGAGCGGCGTTCGTCGGCCTGTACGCCGAACCGATGAGCGCGGTGCCAAGGGTGTTGACCGCATCTGATATCTGCTCTTCCGTAACCGATGTTTGCTGGCCGGTGCGAAAGCTGAGTTCCGCCCGCACGATCCGATCGACCACCGAAGGTGTTACGTGTCCAAAAAGTGTTCGCCCCACAATTTCGCTCACGAGTATACGGACCGACATCTCGTCCTTCGATAAAATGGCGTTCCTATTGAGCGACTCGTAACCTGTACTCATGCGGGCCTGAGAATAGGCGACTCCGACGAGTTCTGATACTCCCAGACATAATGGCAAAACCAGAAGGAATACTGCAAGTCGACCGTATGCGCGGGCAAGTGTGAGCACGGCGAAAGAGACCCGGCGCACCGGCGGCATCTCGCCGGAATTACAGCTGCAGCACGTTACTTTCTTGGCTTCGGAGCAATCGAACCACATCACCGGCAAATTGATTCATGTGACGGACGATTGGAAGAAGCTGAAGAACGCAACGCTGCGGCCGGACGCGCTGACGCTCAGGCGGGTGAGGAAATAAGCGGCGGATGCGCGCGTGTACGCGCACGGGGGGCCCGGAATTGTATTCGATTATCAAAGAACCAGCCGCGGCGAGCCTTTTCAGGCAGCTTCGGCGGTGAGTTGAGCGGGCGAGGAGGCGACCACCGACTCGCTGACGCTCGCGATTCCGTTGTTTTGCGGAACGAAGCCAGCGGAAGAAGACGAAAGGCGGGACTGAGAGTCCCGCGCAGACTGAGAGCCTGCCCCACTCTGCGAAACGAAGCCACGCGCGCGCGTCTGTTTCAGTTTGAGCAGTGCGGCCAAGGCTTTGTGGAAGGCGCGGTGGTGGGTGGTCTGATAGCGAAGAAATAGCGACAGACGTTTTTCGTCGATTCCGTTTTCGGTGAAGCAGTCGTTCTGGAGGCGGAGGGCGCGCTGTTCGAGCCAATAAGATTGAGCCATTTCGTTGACAAGCAGTTCTTCGGTTTCGGTAGCGGGCTGATGCTCTTCGATGAGAGCGGTTTTGAGCGCTTCGAAAGCGGCCGGGTCTTCGCCGGGGATGATCAGAGTGGCGGAGGCGAGGCCGTGCTTCAGGGAATTACGAGACGAAGCCAATTTACCTGCGGCACTCACTGGACCCGTCGAGTGCAGGGAGTTTTGTCGATTGATTTCAGCCTTGCGGGCGAGTTTGGCAGCTTTGCGCTCGGCGGCGCGGCGAATGGATCGAGGGGTCATAGTAATCGCGTTTTGCGGCTAGAGCGTAGCACGCGAAAGGGCGAAAACGAATCATCGATCCGAAAAATCGGCTGCAAAGCCCTGAAGCGCCGGGAGAAAATCTTTTTGAATGATCTGTGACTACTCGGTCGAAAAGCGGTAAATGGTCGTGCTGCGAAATGTCTCGCCTGGATGCAAAACCGTGCTGGGGAAATTCGAATGGTTGGGGGAATCGGGAAAATGCTGCGTCTCCAGGCATAGCGCCGAGCGGTAACGATACACGCCTCCGATCCCGCGCACTTTGCCGTCCAGAAAATTGCCGGAATAGAACTGAACGCCCGGCTGATCTGTGAAAACTTCCATTACGCGGCCGGAAGAGGGGTCCTCCACCTTCGCCGCCACATTCGACAGCCCCGGCTGATTCAGAACGAAATTCTGATCGTAGCCGTGCCCGAACTTGAGCTGTTCATTGTTCTCGTTGATGCGCGCGCCCACGGCGTATGCTTTGCGGAAGTCGAACGGCGTCCCATCCACGCTCACAATAGCGCCCGTAGGAATCAAGTTGCTGTTCACGGGTGTGTAGCGGTCGGCCGCGAGCGTGAGTTTATGGTTCAGCACAGTCTCGCTCCCGGCACCCGCGAGGTTGAAATAAGAGTGGTTCGTAAGATTGATCACCGTGTCCTTGTCGGTAACGGCTGAGTAGTCGATGCGCAACCCGTTCTTGTCATCGAGTGAGTAACGAACGGTTACGTTCAGGTTTCCGGGGAAACCTTCCTCGCCATCCGGGCTGAGGTAATGAAGCTCCAGCGCCGGCCCAGTGGCCGTGCTGACCTCCTTCGCATCCCAAACGCGGCTGTCGAAGCCCTTCGCTCCGCCGTGCAGGCTGTTCGGCCTTGGAGTGTCGTTCTCTGGAATGTGATACGCGTGCCCGCCAAGTGAAAATGTCCCCTGCGCAATGCGATTCCCATACCGTCCGATCAGCGCGCCGAAATAAGCGCCGCTCGCGGGTTTCTCTGTGTAGCCCTCGACGCTCTCGAAGCCAAGCACTACGTCATCGAATTTCTTGTTCCGGCCGGCCACGCGGATCGAGGTCACCCGGCCGCCGAAATTCGTGATCCTCACCTCCATGCCCGCCGCGTTCCGCATCGTGTAGAGCGAAACGGCCCGGCCCTCAACGCTGCCGAAAGCCCGTTTCTCCACCGGCGTGCTCCGCGCGGGCGGAGTCTTCGACATCGCGGCGAAACAAATCGACAGAATGGAAATGCTGATGGCGCTGAAAAGAATTCGCTTCATGACCGGCTCCTCTCAGTGTATGGTGAAGCGCTTGTGGAAGACTTCCGTCCCGATCTCGGGCTTCTCTCGGGTCCCGGCGATGGTAATGGGAACTTGAAAGCCCGCCCCGGATTTCTTGAAGAACGGATCCAGCGGCTTCAGCACCCAGTGCTTGATTCCGGACTGGGTCTCGGAGAGCGTCGCTTGCATCCGAAACTGTCCGTTCATATCGATCTGCCCCGTTCGCAGGTTATAGTCACCCGTCAGGGCGATCTGCGCCCCCGGAACATCAAAGGACAAGCGCGAGAACGAGGTGACGCCATTCTCCAACTTGAAGCGCCCTCGAAAATTGGAGGCCACCTCTTGGGGAGGCGCTTGGGCCTGCTCTTTCTTGGAGATTCCACGTGCCCGATCGCTCAATATTTCCATGCGTTCCGCGACTTTAGGGCTCGTGAAGCGCGCCTGAGAAACGGCGAATTGGCCGTCCAGCACCAACTTATCCAAAACGTCCTGCGGGCCGGGAGGAATCAGGATCTTGCTCTTGAAATCCACTCCCCCAACCAGGAACGGCTTATTGTTTCCGATGATGAGCCACAGGATGTCTTCCATGCGCGCGCGCGTTGTGGAGGCATCGAGTGAAACGATCTTGCCTAACGGGCCCGGTTTGTCGATGACACTGCCTCTGCAAATGAATTCCGATTGCAGAAAGCGTGCGTCCACCGGATTTAAAATCGTATCGCCGTCCGTGCCATTCACAATGGAATGAAATTTTGTTCGCAGGTGGACGGGATCGCCTCCGCGCTTCAAGGCGAAGTTAGGCGTATCGGTCGTGCCGTCCACTTCAATGTGTTGCAGGACGCCGTGATACTTACCGGTGGATGAGAGCGTCCCGCTGATGCCCTTGAACACGCCCAAATCCGCATTCTGAAACGTGTAGGTCCCCGATACCGCCGTCGCGCGGGGATCATCGCGCTGCCATGGACCGAAGCGCCCAGTGCTATTGATGCGGCCCGGCGGTTTAGCGTTCGTCAGCACCGTCTGGAAGCTCATGTCCGCTTCCGGACCCACCGAATGCATCGTCAGCTTCTCGATATCGAATCGCAGCGGCAATTTTCCCTGGACTTTCGGCTCAATCTCGAGCACGCTGCCGTCGGCCACCATCGTCTTAATCACGAATCGAAACTGCGTGGTATCCTGTCCCGGTTCGGCGCTCGCAATCTCGTGTTGCTCCTCGAAGCTTTGCGAGAGCGTCGAACGGCCGCGCGGGGGAATGTGGATTTCGAGCCCTTCCAGCTTCACCCAGTCAACACGATTGCGCCGGTCGAGCAGTGTCGAAAAATCCGTCTTCGCGGTAAACCGTCGAATGTAAATCAGGGGATGCGGATCGGCCCACTGCTTGTGGCGAATGGAAAGCGCCTCCCCCACGACCTTGGGCTGCGGGTAAATGGAAAGATCGATCGATTTCAGATCCACATCCGCATCGAACCGGTCCTGTAAGGCTTGAATGACACGCGCCCGCGCGCGCGGCTCCAGGCTGTTGACGAAGAAGTACAGGCCGATTCCCGCGCCTATGAGCAAAACGAGCAAAGCCGCTCCGCCATACAGCAGCGCTTTGCGCATTAATGCGACCGCCACTCGACATTGGCTGCGCGAATCATTGATAAGTTGAACATATGTTTACCCGACTTCCCCGTCACCTCTTCTTGACACTGATCATACTGTCATCGGCGGCCGCGGCGCAGGATGCGGCTACCCGCGAGATGCCGAGGCGCATGCATGTGGTGCGAGCTTCGGGCGAGGCAACCGTCACAGCGAAGCCCGATCAGGCGGAGATTTCCATCGCTGTTGTTACCCAGGCTCCCGTGGCGCAAACTGCATCGGAACAGAATGCGGCGGAAAGTTCGCGCGTGCTGGAGGCCGTCAAGCGGCAAGTTGGCTCGAACGGACAAGTGAGGACCACCGGATACTCGATCAATCCGGAATACGCCTACTCCGAGGGCCATACGCCGAAAGTGACCGCCTACACGGCCACGAACACGATCCTGGCCACCATCACAGAACTCTCTCTGGCCGGCAAAATCATCGACGCTGCGAGTGGCGCGGGAGCTAACCGCATCAACGGGATCTCGTTCAGCGTCAAAAATGACGAGTCGGTTCGCGCCGAAGCGTTGACGGAAGCAACGAAGAAGGCGCGCTCGAACGCCGAAGCGATCGCGCGGGCTTTGAACCTGCGGGTCATCGGCGTTTTGGAAGCGGAATCGACGCAGCCCGCCACTATCAGGCCGGTGATGATGCAAGCCGGAGCGATGGCAAAAATGCAAACCGCGGCGCCGACCCCGATCGAGCCGGGAAACATCGACGTGCATGCCAGCGTCACCGTCGTTTTGGAGGTGCAATAATACCTCGCTCGCAAAACTACGTCCGCAGCGTTTACAATTGATCTCGGACTGGTCGTTCCGAATGGAAGATTTGGCCGCAAAACCCGCCGCAGATCCGGAAATCCCAAACAAGCTGTATTTCCGCATCGGAGAAGTGGCGAAGCTGGCCGGAATCAAACCCTATGTCCTGCGCTTTTGGGAGTCCGAATTCAACGGATTAGGTCCCAAAAAGTCCGGTACCGGGCACCGGCTCTACCGGCGCAAGGATGTCGAGCTGGTTCTCGAAATCAAGCGCTTGCTGTACGAGAAACGATTCACCATCGAAGGGGCTCGAAAGGTGCTGGAAGCCAAGCCGAAACGCGAAGCCGTCCGCGCCGAGGTGCCGAAAAAGCAGGCCGAGCTTTTCGTTTCTACCTCGGCGCTGTATCAGGAACTACGGCGGGAGCTGAAGGAAATTTTGGAATTCTTGAGTTAGAAATGGGCCTTGGCGGCTTCCCGAACTTCTTCGTCGGTTACCTGGCGCACTTTCGCTCCAATAGACCAGGTATGCCCGAACGGATCGGTGATCTGGCCATAGCGGTCTCCCCAGAACTGATCGCTGAGGGGCATCGCCACCTTGCCGCCCGCCGCTACTGCTTGGTTAAAGATCGGGTCCGCCTCGCGAACCTGCAGGTGAAGAACAACCGGCGAGCCTCCGAGAGCCTCGGGTGTAGATCCCTTCCCGCCGCGATATTCCGGGAAATCATCGCATAGCATCAGAGTCGAGCCGTTGATCAGCAGCGCCGCATGCATAATCCGCTTGCCGTCGGGAGCAAGATGACGCGTGAGTTCTTCGGCATTGAAAGCTTTCTTATAGAACTCGATGGCGGCTGGGGCGTTGCTTACGAAAATGTGCGGTGAAAGCGGGGAAATGGGTCGATCGTAGACATCAGGCATGGGTCTACAGTACTTCAGTTCGGAATTCGAGACAAGCCCCGCCTACACTTCCGCGCCCTGGCGTTCCCGGCTCCGCTTGTGCTTCGCTTCGCGTGGATCGCGGTTCTGTATTCCACTCGCCTCGGATGCGCCGTTCAGCTGCTCCAGTAGCATCTGCGCCGCGTTCTGGCTGGCGGCCTTCTTGGAGGTACCCGTGGCGCGCCCCACCAGTTGCGTCCCCACCCGCACTTCCACCGTGAAGATCTTCGCGTGCTCCGGCCCGGTCGTCTCGACCGTCGAATATCGAGGAACGGGCAAGCCCAGCGCCTGTGTTCTTTCCTGTAGCACGCTCTTATGATTCAGCAGCCCAATCGAGTCCACGTCTTCCGGGCTGTCCAGAAGAGTGAGCACTCTTTCTTCTATAAATGTGCGCGCGGGCCCCAGCCCGCCATCCATATAAATGGCTGCGATCACGGCTTCGATCGCGTTGGCCAGCACGGTTTTCCGCTCGCGCCCGCCACTTCTTTCCTCGCCCTTGCCCAGCAGCAGGTGGTCGCCCAGCCGCAGTTCCACCGCGCACTGGTGCAAGTGGGTGGAGCTGACCAGGTGCGCCTTCCACTGTGAAAGTTGGCCTTCGCGAACCGTGGGATGCCGCAATACCAGCGATTCGCTGGCGATAAACCCGAGAATGGAATCGCCCAAAAACTCCAGTTGCTCGTTGTCGCCGCACCCCGGCGTGGTGGGAGGCCGCTCGGAGATACACGAGCGGTGGGTCAGAGCTCGTCGCAGTAGCTCTCTGTTCCGAAACCGGTATCCAAGTCTGTGCTCCAACTCTTGGACCGGGGGGGTCATGTTCGAGCGAGCGCTATTTCGCTGCTCCTTTCAACTTCGTCGCTGTATCTTTAGTCTGCTGTGCAAATTGCTTTACCACCGCCGGCGCCTCGTTCATGGCCAGCGCCTTGTCGGCGGTGCTGATGGCGTCGTCATACTGCTTATTGTCGAGATAGGCCTTCGCCAGCCGCGCCGTAGTCACCGAATTAGCCGGCTGGGCCTCGAGCGCCGACTTGAAATTCTGTATCGCCCCCGGGAAGTTCTTGCGCAGCGCCGCCGCTTGCCCCAGCGCGTCGTAAGCCTGTGATGTCAGTTGCTGCTTGTAAGCCGGCCACTGCGCCTCCTGCACCCCATTGGGCGGCGTCGAAGCATTCTTGAGCTGCTCCAGCGCCTTATTCGCGTAGTCGTCGACTTTCTTCAGGCTCTGTTCTTTATCGAGGTCGTTTTCGCGCGTGTGTTGCGCGATCGATTCGGCCAGCAGGACGCGCGCATCCATATTGTTCGGGTCCGCCTGGATGGCCTGCTCACCGAACGCAACCGTCTGCGCGTAATCTCCCTTGCGCTGCGCCGCGTCGATTGCCATGGTCAGCAGCTGGTTCTTGAATTCGGTATCGGCGAAATTCTCCAGCACGTAGTTGATGGCCTGAATTTCTCCGTCCCAGTTGCCCGCTTGCTGAGCGGCCTGCACTTTTTGTAGCGCCTCCAGCTCTTTTTGGGACTTCGGCTTGGGCCCCGCCTGATTCTGCTGCTGGGGGGCCGGTTGGTTCTGCGGCTGCGTGGCCGGCTGGCTCTGCGGCGCTTGCGCCAGCAGCGACGCCACGGCTGCCATCGCGATTGCCACGGCTTGCGCCATGAATCGAACTCTCATTGCTTTATCTCTCCTGAACTGCTTTGCAACGCCTTTTCAGCGGCTGAGCGCGCGCTCGCCGTAGCGCTCTCGTTTGCCAGCGTGAGCTTGAATTGCGCGGTAGCCTTTTCCGCATCTCCTGCCTTGAGCGCCAATTGCCCCAAATAGTAATGTGACCAAGCCCCGATTGCGGAATTCGGGCTGGCATCGACCGTACGTTGAAAGAGATCGAGCGCCTCATCCCAATGTTTCTCCTGAAGATCGATCAGGGCCAGTCCGTAGTAGGCTCTCCCCTGTTTAGGCTTCTCCCCGGTCTGCTCTAAGGCCTTTTTGAACAACTTGCGAGCGCCTTCTATGTCATGTTGCTCATACATCCCTTCGGCCGTCTGCAAGCTCTCTTCAGCCGGCTCCAGCTCGACTTTGGCCGGCGGGGCGATAACCCGTCCTGGGATAGATTCCACAAACTGTACCGTTTTCAGCCGCTTCTCTTCCTTTTTCACGTCTATCGCCGAAACCAGGTCCGGATAATACAGCCGGAAAGCGTCTTGCTGCTTCTCGTAGGCCGGCAGCAGATCGGCAAATCCCGCCGTCAGAATGAAGCCTTCCCGCATGGCCTCGTCTACAACCGCCTGCCGCTTCTCCTGACCTCCGTGCGTTAGGCGCGCGTCGATGGCTTTGATCAGGCACTTGGTCACCAGCAGCGAAAAATCGTCTTTGTAGGCCAAATCGAGCGCCGGGGCTTCTTGCGCGTACTTTTGAAGCGGCTTTTTCGACTTGATGATCTCGCTGTATTTGAATGTCAGAGGGTCCAACAGATAGGCCAGATAAGCATCGCGAATTTCCTCGACCACAGGCGTACTCGTCGGGCTGATGACGACGAAATAGTCGTCTCGATAGCTGCGCACCTGCACCTGGTCCGGGGCCGCCAGCAGATCGAGATAGATCTGAAACCGCCTGCCCAGATACCCCGAAGGATTCCGCAGATACCCGTTGGCCTCAAAGAGTGTGCCGATCACCGCGTCCTGATACTCCGCTATGGCTGTCGTATAGGCCGGTTGTGACCGGGTCCACAGCTCTTCGAGATTCGCCTCTTTATAGAACCGCGCCAGCAGTTCGCTAAAACCGCGCAAAGGTTCCACATCGGGCGGAAGCTCCCCGCCCGGCAGCTCGAACTTCGGAGGCGCCCCCGCCAGCAGGGCAAACGAGAGATACTGGCTCAGGTCCGCCGTGTCCGATGCTTTCTTGTGCTCCTTGTAAAACTCGCGCAGCTCCGGAAGGCACGCCACCTTGCGCTTTGCCAGTTCCTCCCGCACCTGCGTGCGAACACGATAACGGGCATTCAGCGGGGAGTCCAGGCCGGCGTCGTAACCAGCCGCGTTGATCGCCGCCAAGGTCGAAAACAGGGTGGCGCTTACGCCGAATCCATTCTCGGCCGAGTCGGTTTGGAAGCCTCCTCCCTCGCGCGCAGCTGCGGCCAAAGACGTGGAATTCGGGCCGAAGAGGGCCGGCAAGAGGAGAACCGCCACAAGAAGGGATCTGCGAATCAATGACTTACCTTGCAACCAAAGGGCGCATTATCCCACTCAGTTTACCTGAACCGGGCTGCGGCTTAACGGCGCAATGCTTCCGTTCTTCAGCATTCGAAGCCCCAGTTGTTTTACTATTGAAAGCGCTCTCTTTAGACGTGAATCAAATGGCGCGAAAACTCATCAAACGATAGGAGATTCGAATGGCAGGAACCGACACGCTGACCTTTACAGATGCCACGTTCGACAAGGACGTATTGAACTCGGAAGTTCCCGTTCTGGTGGACTTTTGGGCGGAGTGGTGTGGCCCTTGCCGCATGATGGGCCCCACCGTCGATCAAGTAGCGACCGAGTACCAGGGCAAGGTGAAAGTGGGCAAATTGGACGTCGATTCCAACCAGCAGACCGCCTTCCGGTATGGCATTCGCGGCATCCCGACCATCTTATTGTTCAAGGGCGGTCAGGTGGTTGAGCAGAAGGTGGGCGCGATCGGTAAGCCCGAATTTCAGAAGATGCTCGACAAGCATGTAGCGGTAACGAATAACGCGTAAGGCGAACGTACGAACAGGCTTTTAGAGCGGCCACGCGCGGACGACTGCCGCTTCAGCGCCAGCCGGCAGTAGCGCGCATAGAAAGATCACGCCGGCCAAGAATCTTAATCGGGCACTCGATCTGCTCATGGAATCATCTCCTGGATTGAAAATCTTAATCACTCGATGGCCTCTCGATGTGATCGACCACGAGAAATTCGCCGGGGCTCTTGCCCGGCTCGAGGTTCAGTCCGAGATTCTTGACCGCGCTTCTCGCGGCGCTCAGGGGAATCGACGCGGGCGGCGGCACCGTGGGATTGCTCACTGCCGGCAGCGAGCGAGGGCCCTTGAGGAGGTCGCGGCCTTCGGCCGATAGATCCACGTGCATGTTAAATCTCCCGGCGATCCCGGTTTCGTCCACAACGTGCCGGTCCAGCAGGGTGGAAAGACCCGCGCACAGATCCGCCATGGTCGCCGCTCGCATTTCGAATCCGCTGCTGTCCATGCGAACAGTGCTGCAATCCGCCTGTGAGGGTGGCTTATCGAAATCTCTTGGCGTGCAGCTTCCTCTGAAAGGTTGCAAATTCGGCCCGGCGGCTGCCGCCGTCAACGAATAGACCGGGATCTCTCTGGTGTCCCGATGAACCTTGAGCTTAAATCTATCTCCGAGAAGCGACTGCAGCATAGGTCCATTCATCATCGCCCTACCCTCCGGGGTCGCCGTTCTCGCGTCAATCTCATAAAGATCGGACCTGATCCAGGCCGGGCCTCCACTAACCGTGAGAGAGGACCCAAGATTCCATTTGCCATTGGCGAATAGACCATAGGCTTGCTGGATGAGGCGCTCTGTGCTGGTGCATTCCGATTGGAAGCTTTTGGGAGATTCCTCCCGCGGATTGGGTTTGTGGAAGGCGTTGCACGATTTGATGGTGGCGTTTTCGAATCGGGAGGTGGCCGTTGGTGACTCCACCGGCGTGCCGGGCGCCTTCAAGATCCCGGCCATGACGGGAATTGCAAGGGCCGCTATGGCCGCCGCTGCCAGGAGCGTCTTCTTTGCAAAGCTCAGGTCGCGCGCTGTGCGCCCCGTCAGAATCGCTTGGATTCGCTTTTTGAGATCCGATCCCGTTACACCGGAGATGCAACACAACGGCGACTCGAGATAGCTCTTGTAAACCCTGAGAATTCCTTCAGCGTAATCGTGTGGCGCATTGCCCAGGAGCAGCACGGCTTCGTCGCACGCTCGTTCGCGTTCTTCCACGAGGCGCGCGCCAATCCACCACACCAGTGGATGAAACCAGAAGACCGCCTCGACAATCATGTGCGCGGCCGCCGTGAGATTGTCCCGCCGGTTGACGTGGCACGCCTCGTGCGCCAGCACCGCCTGCCATTGACGGGGCGTCAGGCGCTCCAGAATACCTGCGGGCAAAAGAAGGATGGGACGGAACATCCCTACTACACCGGGCTCCAGCAGGTCTGCGGAAGAACGCACCTCGATCGCGGCTGGAATCTCTACTGGAGTGCTCGCGCGCATCGCGGCCCGGATGCGCCGCCAGCCCCGGAACCGTATCAGCGCGATCGCCGCGAATCCGCACGCCCACACGGAGAAGATCGCAATAGCGACCCAATTGCGGGCGTCTCGCGCGGGCGTCGCGAACGATAGCGTATCCCGAAACGGCTGACTCACTTGCAGCACCGTCAGCGTGACAGCCGGCGCGGCCGCGAACTTTTGGGGGACCGGTGCCCACCCGAAACTGCTACCGAGAGTTATCAGCACCGAAAACGGCAAGAGAAATTTCAAGGATGCGCTCAGCCACAGCCAATAACGCACCTGAGCCCGATTCTTACGAAACGCCAGAGTCATCAGCCCCGCAGCGGCGGCGAATACCGTCGTTTGCCACACGTGGTTTGTAATCTCACCGATCATTTCGATTCACGCGTCCTCTCTGCTTTTGCTGCGATTCGATCTTTTTGACCGTTGCCTCGAGCTCGCGAATGTCATTCAACGTGATCTTTCCCGCCTCGGCCAACTGCGCCATCATGGGTTGCGCTCGCCCGCCGAAGAAGCTCAGAATTTCATCGAGCAGCCGCTTGCGCGTCGTCTCCCGCGCGAGGGTTGGCTCAAAGATATGGGCATTGCTGATCTTCCGCACGCGGCGCACCGCTTTCTTGCCTTCCAAGCGATAGACCGTGGTCTGAATGGTTGTGTAAGCGGGGCGAGGTTCCGGGAAGAACTCCTGAATCTCCCGGATGGAGGCTTTCCCGTGCGCCCAGAGCGCCTCCAGAATTTGAAGCTCGAGCTTGCTTAGTTTTGGCTGGGGCATGGTAGCTCTACTACGTGCTATTTAAGCCTACTACAAGTTAGTAGAACATGCTTGCGTACTCAGGCAATGTATGTGAGGCGGGGGAGGACGCTGATCGAGGCTACGGACGGAATGATACCCGCGAAAGGCCCTCGACGGGTCGAAAGTGTTTGGCGTTAGCCGAGCACAGGGCTTGGCCCGATTCGACCGCGGTTGCCGCAATGAGGGCGTCGGCAAGTCGAATGCCGTGCGCGAAAGCGTGCTTTTCGATAAGCCCGGCTGCCATCGCACCTATCGACTCGGTAAGAGGCAGGATGCGAAATTGGAGTTGGCCAAGCGACTGCTTGATTTGGCGGATTTCAAAGGTTGAGCGCGCGCCTTGAAGAAGTTCCATAAACGACACGATCGAGAGTGTCCGATCGGCGCTGGCATCGATCGTGCGGGCAGCGCTGGAGCTGCCTCGCGACGCCCAGATCAGAACGTCGGTATCGAACATCATTTCCGTTTTCGGGCGCTCTGGCGCTTTTTCATATGTCTAGCGAGCACAGGCCGAGGTCGGCGCAACGTACGTACGTAAGCAGCCGGATCGGCCAAGTCGTCGCGGTCTTTCCATAGACCAAAAAGGGGCTGATCCTTCGTCTTAGGCGCGTCTGCATCCGAGGCTCGCGACCCCTGAGCGATAGGTACGAGCTTGGCCTTCTTCTTCCCCCGATAGAGCACGGTCACGGTTTCGCCGCGGTCTATTGCAAGGAGTACATCCTTCATGCGATAACGAAGGTCAACAATGTTCGCATTCATGAACTGTATACATACAAGTATACATTTCGGTTAAATAGCCAAGCGTTCGGGGCAACAGCCGCGTTCCCTCATGGTCGCGGTTCAGTTCTGCGTCTTCTGGGCGATCAGGCGTTCGACCTCCTGTTTCTTGTCAGGATGCCAGTCGGAGTACGCATCTACATCCTCGAATCGAATAATTCGGAATGACAGGAACTGCCGCAGCAGTTCATTGCGTTCTCCGGCATTATTGTTTTCATAGACAAAGATGCCCTGCGGCTTAAGTGACCGCGAAAGGCGTTCCGCATCCCCGCTGCGAAGCCGTCGGACATAGGTCATCACAATCAGATCCCATTGCGCGTTGCCCAGGTCGAAATCTTCTTCTCTCGCTACCAGGGCGTGGAGGTGGATCCCAAGCCGCCGCGCCTGCGTCTCCGCCTGCCTGACACCTTCCGTCGAAGGATCGAACCCCGTCACATCCCACCCGCGTGTAGCCAGGAAAATGGCATTCCGGCCCTGCCCCATCCCGATATCCAGCGCCTGGCCGGGCTTTCGATCCTTTATCGCATCCATCACGAGCGCGGTAGGCTGCCGCAGGAAGATCGGCTTATGGGCTGCATACACTTTGTCCCAATAGCGTGCGGCTTCGTCCTGTTGAGGGTGGGCTTGGCCCCAAACTAGAGCTTGCACCGCGGCAGTGAGAAACAGGCGTCGTGACGAGGCCGGCATACTCCTACTGCGAAGAGATACCATGCTGAGGCTTGCTCTGCGGCGGTCGAGCGAATCGTCTCGCCAAAATCGCCTAGGGGTATTCCTTGTTACTGAGATCAGCGTCTGCTCGACCACACTCCTTCTCTGATTGCCGCGTCCACCTATTCTTGCGTCTTCTTTTGCCGTCATTCTGCTCGCCTTGCCGGTTTTTACCGTGCAAGCGCAAAATTCGCTGCCGGCTGACGACTTCGCCAACAAGAGCATCGAAGAACTCATGAACGTCGACGTGACGTCCGTGTCGCGCAAGGATCAAAAGCTCTCGAGAACCCCGGCCGCGGTTTACGTCATCACCCAGGAAGCGATTCAAGCCTCCGGAGCAACCACCATTCCGGATCTCTTGCGAATGGCCCCCGGCGTTCAAGTGGCGCAGGTGGAGCCCGATCGCTGGGCCATCAGCGTCCGCGGCTTCAACAGCATCTACTCGAACAAGCTGCTGGTTCTGGTGGATGGCCGCACCGTTTACACCCCCAGCTTCTCGGGCGTTTACTGGGATCAGATCAACATCCCGCTTGACACGATTGAGCGCATTGAAGTGATTCGCGGGCCCGGAGGAACGGTATGGGGCGCCAACGCCGTGAATGGCGTCATCAATATCATTACGTCTAACGCGCGCGATTCGCAGGGAACCAGAATCACCGCCGGCGCGGGGTCGGCCCAGACCGCCGGCTACCAGGTCCGTTATGGCGGCCAAATCGCCGATTCGGGCGCCTATCGCATCTTCGGCAGTTATTCGAACTTCGAAAGCTTCCCGACCGCGCAAGGCATTAACCTCAAAAATGGATGGGGCCTCGAAAACGGCGGCTTTCGCGTGGATCAGAAAATCTCTTCCCGCGATTCCGTGGTTGCCGAAGGGAACGTCTTCAACAGTAACGGCGGACTGAACCTGCAAGGTTCGGCCTTGTCACCCGTTGCCACCGCGCAGCTTTCGAACCGCGGATTCAACGTGATGGGCCGCTGGACGCGAACTTACTCGGAGACTTCCCAAACGTCGCTGCAGTTCTATCAATCGGACTATTCGCGGCACGACACGGGCTTCCTCGAAAACATGCACACCTCCGACTTCGATTTTCAGAATCAATTTCGCGCGGGTTCCAGAAACGACGTCGTCTGGGGCGGCGGCTACCGCTATTCGAGCGATAACATCTCCAGCGCATTCGGTGAGGCGGGCACGATACTCGGCGTTTCCAATGCTCAATTGCTTCCACAAGCCAAGGGCTACAGCCTCTTTAGCACTTTCGTTCAGGACGAAATCCCTCTCAGCGATAGACTCGCCCTGACGGCCGGTTCGAAATTCGAGCACAATGCGTTCTCGGGCTTCGAATACGAACCCAGCGCGCGCCTCGCCTGGACTCTGTCAGACTCATCCACCGCGTGGGCCGCGGTTTCGAGAGCCGTGCGTCAGCCCTCGCGCCTGGAGACCGCGCTCAATGTGCAATATCCGCCGATGCCGGTTGGCAACGGCATCGCTGTTGGCCAGCAGATTGTGGGAAACCCTGATTTCCAGCCCGAAACCGTCGTCGATTACGAGGCCGGTTATCGCGTGATGCCGAACAATCGGGTTTCGTTCGATCTGGCGGCCTTCTACAGCCTCTATAGCAAGTTGCAAAGCTACGGACTGCTTGCTCCGGTCCTCTCGCCCTCGCAGGACCTCACCGTCTTCACCCTTCCCGTCCAATATGTAAATGGGCAGAAGGCACATGATTACGGCGCTGAAGGAGCGGTTACGTGGAACGTCATCCCGCGTTGGAGATTGGCGGGAAGCTATAGCTGGTTGCGATCGAACCTCTTTTTCCCTGCTGGGGCTTCGAACGGCGAAGCAGGTATTTATGGCAACTCGCCGTTCGCCGGCATGTTGACGCAGGTCGCCGATCAGCTCGTGAGCTCGCTGACCGCCGGTTCTCCTCAGAGTGGAACCGCACCGCGGCAGCAATTCGGCTTGCAATCTTATCTTAAGGTAAATCCGAAAATTTCCTTCGACAACTCTTTGTATTACGTCGGCCGGCTCGCTGCTTTCGGCGTGCCTTCGTATATGCGCCTCGATAGCAGGCTCGGCTATAAGCTCCGCCCTGGGATCCAAACCAGCATCGTGGGCCAAAATCTGCTCAGTCCGCAGCATTTGGAATTCGGCAATGTTGCCCAGGCAGTCAGCTCGCAAATACCGCGCAGCGTCTTCGGGAGCGTGACATGGTCGTTCTAAAGCGCCAGGCTTCCCAAGTAGGAAGCCCGGTGAGGGCTCATGCCTCTTGAGCGTTCGTACCGAAAGCTGTTCTTACTGCTTTGTGTATTCGCCGTGCCCGCGCGTCTAGGCTACGCCGATACCCAAACCGAGTACAAGGTCAAGGCTGCCTTTCTTTATAACTTCACAAAATTCATCAAGTGGCCCGCGAGTGCGTTCTCGAGCGCAGCCGAGCCATTTACGCTCTGCGCTTTGGCCGAACAGCCGCTGACCGGCATCCTGGAGGAGATCGTCAAGGGAAAAACCGTGGAAGACCGTCCGCTTGTCACCCGCCGTATCGCAAGCGAAGCGGACACCAAGGGTTGCCAGGTGCTGTTTATTTCAGGTACCGAAGCGCCGCGAGGATCGCGCTTGTTGCCCGCCTCGGGGGGAGCCGGCGTGCTGATCGTCTCCGAATCCGCGGCCGGCAAGGCGCGCTCGATCACCGCTTCCATGATCACTTTCGTGCTCGATGCGAATCGCGTCCGCTTTGTTATCGATAACAGGGCAGCCGAAAAAGCGGGTCTGATCATAAGCTCCAGGCTCTTAAGCCTGGCGCTCAGCGTCGATTAACAGGCGGTTAGCATAATGCGGCTTTTTGGAAATCTTGCCATCAAACGGAAACTGCAGATACTCATCCTGCTGACTTCGAGCATTGCCTTGCTCGCCTCCTGCCTGGCTTTCTTCGCGAACGATTTCTGGCAATTGCGCGTCCGCACCGTTCAGGATCTCTCCATCCTGGCCGAGGTGCTCGGCGCCAACAGCTCGGCTGCCTTGACCTTTGAAGATAAGGATGCAGCCACAGGCGTCTTGAAGGCCCTCGCCGCGAAGCCCCACATCACCTCCGCATGGCTGTGCAAGGCTTCCGGCAAGGTATTCGCCACTTACTCCGGCACGCCGGCTGCCGATGGCGCGCCTGGAATTCCTCAAAGCTGTGGCCCGCAGAATCGGGTGCCCGTATTCGGCTCGAACCGCCTTACGCTTGCCAAGCCCATCTTTCTCGGGGGTTACCAGATCGGGACCATTTACCTGTCCTCGAACCTGGATGAGTTCCACTCCCTGATCTGGCGCTACGTCGCCAGTTCTGCGGCCGTCCTGCTGGGGGCCCTGCTGCTTGGTTTCCTCGGTGGATCCAAACTGCAGGGCGCGATCTCCCACCCGATTTTGCAGCTCGTGAATGCTACCGAGGACGTTTCCAAGCGCAAGGACTACTCGACCCGCGTTTCCATTGCCGGGGCCGATGAGCTCGCTCTTCTCGCTCGCGGCTTTAACGTGATGTTGGATCAGATCGAGCTCCGCGATGTGGAGCTCAATCGCCGCCGCGAAAGCCTCGAGGTTCAGGTCGCCGAGCGCACCGCCGCGCTGACCGCCATGAACTCAGAGCTGATCTCGGCCAAGGATAAAGCGGAAGAGGCCAGCCGAGCCAAGAGCCAGTTCCTCGCCAACATGAGCCACGAGATCAGAACGCCCATGAACGGCGTCATCGGGATGACCGAACTGGCGCTCGATACCGATCTCACCACCGACCAGCGATACTATCTCAGCACCGCGAAATCGTCCGCCGACGCCCTCCTGGTCGTCATCAACGACATCCTCGATTTCTCCAAGATCGAAGCCGGCAAGCTGATGCTTGAAAAGATCGACTTTAACCTGCGGGACGAAATCTGGGAGGCCTTGCGGACCCTCTCCGTCCAGACCGACGAGAAGGGCATCGAGCTCATCGGCGACATCGCGTCCGATCTGCCTGAGACGCTGGTGGGAGACCCCGGCCGGCTGAGGCAGATTCTCGTCAACCTCATCGGGAACGGAATCAAGTTCACCAAGGAAGGGGAGATCGTGGTTCGCGCGCGCGAGAAACAGCGCGATAACGGCAACCTGCTGCTCGAAATCTCGGTCTCGGACACCGGAATTGGCATCCCGTTCGAAAAGCAAGCGTCTATCTTTAGCGCCTTTACCCAGGCCGACGGCTCGACCACCAGACGTTTTGGCGGCACCGGTCTCGGCCTTACCATCTGTAAGCAGTTGGCCGAAGCGATGGGAGGCGGCATCTGCGTGCGCAGCGAGGTTGGGAAAGGCAGCACGTTTTCTTTTACTGTCTCTCTCGGACTGCGCGCCGCGGCTGGAAGTCTTCGCGCCCAGGAGGGCGAGCAGTTCGATGGATTACGAGTGCTGGTGGTCGACGATAACCGCACGAACCGCAGCATTCTTGAAAATGTGCTGAAGCACTGGGGCATGCGGCCCGTTCTGGCCGATGGCGCCGCCAGCGCTCTCGAAGCTGTGTCCAACGCCCAGCGCCTCGAGCAACCCTTCGATCTGGTCTTGCTGGACGTGTGCATGCCCGATGTCGATGGCTTCGCGGTTTGCGAGCAATTACGCAAAATCCCGGATATGGCCGACGTCACCGTGATGATGCTGAGTTCAGCCGGATACGCCCAATACGTGTCGCGCTGCCAGACTCTCGGCGTGGCCGCCTACCTGATGAAGCCGGTCGGCCAAAAAGCCTTGAAGGAATCGATCGCCTCCATTTTGTCCCGCCAGGAGCGCGCCCGGCGCTCTCAACAAGTTCCCGCTCGGCCCGTTCCTCGCGGCGAGCACTCACCCCACCTCCGCGTTCTGCTGGCCGAAGACAATTCCGTCAACCAGCAGGTTGCGCGCATGCTGCTCGAAAAACGCGGATACGCCGTGCGAATCGTCTCGAACGGTTGCGAGGCGCTTGCCGCCTGCGCGGAAGAAGACTTCGAGTTCATCCTCATGGATATTCAGATGCCCGAAATGGGCGGCTACGAAGCCACCGCGGAGATTCGAAAGAAGGAGCGGCCGGGAAATAAGCGAACGCCCATCATTGGACTCACCGCTCACGCCATGACCGGTACACGCGAGAAATGTCTCGATGCCGGAATGGACGGCTATGTCTCGAAGCCCATAAATACGACCAATCTCTGGTCCGAAATTCAACGGGTTCAGGAGGGGCTCCTAGTCTCCTGCGAGACCTAACCCGAGTTTGCAAAGCAGCCAGCAAAAGTCTCGACACGATTGTCGAGACGACCCGCAGGGTGCGTGCAAACGTTTACTCGTACCGCAACGCGGTCAGCGGATCTACGCGCGAAGCACGCAGTGCAGGGAGATAAGCCGCGACGCTGAGGCACAGCAGAAGAACCAGAGCCGCGGCGGCGGAATATCATCGGATCGTTCACGCTGACGCCATACAGTTGATTCGCCACCAGCCGGACACCGGCAATCGCGGCGGGAACGCCGATCACAACGCCCGCCAAACCTTGCGCCAGAGCCTCGCGAATCACCATTCCGATCACACTGAGCCGGCGCGCTCCCAGAGCCATGCGAATGCCAAGTTCGCTCGTTCGCCTCTGCACCGCGTAGGCCATCAGTCCGTACAACCCGAGACAACTCAGTACGAGCGCTACCGACGCGAAGAACGATTCGATTCAGCGTCCGAAACAGGCGTTTGGCTGGCCGCCACTCCGGGGAGCGGGAAGAACGCCATCGGCATCAGGTCATCGCGCGGACTGTCGTATTTCGCATTGGCGACCACCCCCACAATCTCGAGATCGCCGGCATGACGCGACCCTCCAATGCCGAAACGCGCGCCAAGTGGGTTTCGATTCGGCAGGTAGCGGCGAACAAACTCATCATTGACGATCGCGACGGGCCGCGGACCTGAGGTATCGCGCTCATCGAAGGCGCGGCCGAGCAAAAGCTTCGTGCCGATCGTCTGAAAATATGCGGGCCACACGCGATTTAAACGCACGTGCACTTCCTGCCCCTGTTTCGGCGTGTATCCTTCGACCGAAACCCGCTAACACGATAAGCGAGAGCGTCACTTCGGCAACGATCAGCGCCGGGCCCAATCCGAAGGAGCGGGAAGAAAGCCGGGAGCCCTTGACCCCGGGACTCGCGCCCTTCATTACAGGCGCGATCTCCGAAGTCATTCGGATCGCGGGCAGCAGCCCGAAAACCAGCGCCGCCCGGCACGACAACACGAGAGTAAAGGTGAGCACACGCAGATCAGGCGAGTTCTCGATCGGCACGTATTCCGTCCCGCGGAAGAAAAGAGCAATCAACAACTTCGTGCCCAACGATGCGGCGTACAATCCGAGTGCACCGCCCGCGAGTGCCAGCGTGAGGCTTTCCGTCAGCGATTGCCGTATCAGCCGCCCGCGGCTTGCTCCGAGGGTGAGCCGTACTGATCTGTCCGCAGCCCGGGCTGTTCCACGAGCGAGCAGTAGGTTGGCAACGTTCGCGCAGGTGATGAGCAGAACAGCCAACGATAAGCCCAGCAACAGACGCAGTGTCAGCGAGTAATCCCGCTGCATATGGACAATTCCGCTGCCGCCCGGCTTCAACTCAACGTGCGCTCTCATGATTTCTGCGCGGTCATCTGCCGAAATGTTCGATCCCTCGCGCCCCAGGAGCCAACGATGCAAAGCGGCCGTGAGCCGGACCTGCGCCTGGTCTGCGGAGATATTCGGCGCTAACCGCCCGATGAGATACAACCAGTGCTCGTCAGGCTGGTCGATCAGTGCGCGATCGCGGTTGAGCTGCCGGTCGGCCGAGAGAGGCAGCCAGAAGTCCGGCGGATCCGCGCGGAGCGTTTCGCCGTAGAAATCCGGCGGAGCCACGCCAATAATGGTGAACGGGCTACCGCCAACGTAGATCCGGGAGCCGATTGCTGCGGGATCAGCGCCCAATTTCCCTTTCCAATACCGGAAGCTGATTACCGCAACCGGCGAGGCGGATGCAGAGTCGTCCGAACGAGTGATCGAACGCCCCACTGCCGCTCTTACGCCGAGCACGTCGAAGTAATTCCCGGAAACAAGCCGGGCCTGTCCGACTTCCCATTGACCCTGCCCTGCGCGGCGTATGCTGACTTCCGTTTGCGTCGTGCTTTGGACTTCGCAGAGGCCGGCGAATACATCCGTATGCTGCAGACGCTTATATAGGTCGTAGGAATAAAGTGAGAAGGATCCTTCTTTGGGAATTCCACTTCCATTGCCTGAGCCGTGCGCGGGACCGAGAACCATCAGCCCTTGCGGATCACTCACCGGAAGCGCCTTCAACAGCACTGCGTTGATGATGGTGAAGATTGACGTATTCGCGCCAATCCCGAGCGCGAGACTCAGCACTGCCGTAGCGGTGAATCCGGGTGACTTCCACAAATCGCGCATGGTATGGCGAACGTCTGTACGAAAGTCTTCCAGCCAGCGTCCGCCCCAGGCTGTGCGCACATCTTCTTTCAGGAGCGTCGTGTTGCCTAAAGCGCGTCTCGCGGCGTAACGTGCCTCCTCCGGAGAGAGACCACCCTCCTCGAGCTCCGCGGCTTCTAATTCCAGATCCGAGCGCAACTCCCGTTCGAGATCCTCGTCGCGGCCTCTTCTGCTGAACCAGAACCATCGCATTTCAACTCTCCTCGGCAGGCCACATGACCCGCGCAATCGCACCAGTCATCTGCTTCCATTTCGACTCTTCGGCTGCAAGCTGCTTCCTCCCTGCCGGTGCGAGCGGTAGAATTTGAACTCGCGCTTCTGGTCTTTCGACGCTGGTTCCCACTTGGCCGAAAGCCAGCCTTTGCACTCCAAGGCATAGCCGCAGGCCGGTCCGATCTCAACACGATACAGGCGCGTTTGGGCCGCCAATTTCCGCAAACCGATAAGGATCTCTCGGTCGAGACCGAACCTCTGAAAGAAACTGTCGTCGCCGGAGTCCGCCGCTCGCTCTGGATCCTGTTCGGATCGGTCACGCTGCTATTGCTCATCGCGTGCACGAATATCGCTGCGTTGCTGCTCTCGCGCACCACGGCCCGCGCCCACGAAATCTCCATCCGTTACTCGCTGGGCGCATCGCGCGGCTCGATCATCGCGCAGCTTCTCACGGAAGCTCTCGTGCTCGCCGGCTCGGCTCTCGGTTTGGGAGTCGCTGCGGCCGGCGTTCGAATCTTTCATTCACTCGCGAAAGCATTGCCGCCCACCGGGGAAATTGCGCTCGATTGGCGTCTTGCTCTCTACACACTTTGCTGCTCAGTAATTGTCACCCTGCTCTCCGGCCTCGCTCCCGCGCTGCTCGCCTCCCGGCGCATTCCGCTCCTGGCCGGCACGACCTGTAAAGAGGACACGCTCTGGACAACCGCAGTCGTGAATCGCAGCTTTGTCGAGACGTATCTCCCGGACCAGCTTGCCGTCGGCCACCATCTCGCCATTACGCCCTTCGATGAAAAGCCGGAGATTATCGGAGTCGTCGCGGATGCTCGCGAAAATGGCCTGAACCGCGAGCCGGTGCCGACTCTGTACTGGTGCTCGAGTAACGCCAACCCGTCTCCTTACTTCCTGTTTCGCACGCGCGGCGATCCCATGAAGCTTGCGCACGCGATGGCTCGCGAGATTCACCGGCTCGAGCCGGCCCGTTCCGTTTTCGATGTCATGCCGCTCGTTCAGCACCTTTCGGAAAGCAACGCGGAGAACCGCCTTCGCACGCTTCTGCTATCGCTTTTCGCACTCACTGCCATTTCGCTCGCCGCTATCGGACTCTATGGAACGCTTTCCTATTTAGTGGCGCTGCGCCATCGTGAAATCGGATTACGCATGGCGCTCGGCGCGCTTCCGGGTCAAATTCGCTCTCGCTTTATCGCTCAGGGGGCAGGGGTGTCGCTCCTCGGCTGCATCGCCGGTCTGGCGATGGCCGCTGCGTTCTCACGGCTGCTCGCCGGCATGCTCTACGCAGTCTCACGGCTCGATCCTCTCACTTACATTGCGGTTGCGATCGGGGTGCTTGCCGTTACCGCTCTCGCCTCGGCGCTTCCCGCCAGCCGCGCCGCACATCTCGATCCAATTGCAGTCTTGCGCCACGAATAATCGCGATGCTCGAACACCGCTATTCGACCCGCAGCGCCTCCACTGGCGAAATCGAGCTGGCGCGGAGCGCTGGAATCAGCGACGCGGCCAGGGTGCTGCATCCGAGCGCCGCCACTGCCCCCAGCACCACCACCGGATTGTACGGATTCGTGCCGTAAAGTTGGCTGCCGAGGAATCTGCCGGCCGCGAGTGTCGCGGGCAAGCCGATGAGGAGTCCCAAAACAATGAGCGCGAACGCGCCCCGCAATACCAGACCGACAACATCGCCGCGGTTTGCTCCCAGAGCCATCCGCACACCAATCTCGCGCACACGCCGTCCAGCATTGTAGGCGGTGACTCCATACAGCCCGATACAAGATAGCACGAGCGAAAGAACGCCAAATAGCGAGGTGAGGCGTGCAATCAACCGCTGCTGCCGGAACTGGCCGGCTACTTGCTCCCGCAGCGTGCGGATGGAAATCACCGGCAGATTCGGATCCACCGAAGCGAGGGAGCGACGTAGTTGGGCTTCGGACAAGCTTGCTCCAGGCCTGGTCACAATGACGATGTCATGGAGGAAATGCGAGCCCGGATTGGCGTCGGCCGATGGCGCGCTCGGTGAAGAATCGTGCTGCGCTTCCGGCAGGAAAAAGAACGGGCGAACAGGCTGGCCGAAGTCGGAGCTCAAATAACGGGCATCCTTCGAAATACCGACAATCTCGTACTCACGCTCCGATCCCGGGCCGTGCTGCCCGAAATACTTCCCGATGGGATCTTCATTTTTGAAAAATTTCCGCGCAAGTGCCTCATTGATTACTGCCACGTGGCGTGAAGTCGCCGTGTCCTGCTCCGAGATGCCGCGCCCTCTCAGAATCGGAGTCCCGATCACGGCAAAATATCCTGCGGTGATCCGGTCCCAGAACGCCAGGTTGTCATCGTAGGGTCCTGGAGGCGGATGTCCATTGACCCGGACGCCGCCGCCCCAATTATTGCCGCCTTGCGGTGAGTACGTGCATAGAGCCGCGGCTTCGACACCGGCAACGCTCGAAACAGAATCGTGGATCCGTTGAAAAAGCGGTGTGAGCCGGTCGGGGCTGTAGCCGGCAAGCCTCGGATCGATGTGCGCGATGATGCGCCGGTTCTGGTCGAATCCAAAATCTTCATTCTCCAGACTGTGCAGCGCAGCCGTTAGTAGGCCGGACGCGGATAGCAAGACGAGCGCCAGCGCAGCCTGAAACACGACTAAAGCTTTCCGCGAAAGCGAGTTCGCGCGGGACGTGGAGCGCTCCGTTCCCCGCAGTGCCTCGATCGGATCTACGTGCGTGGCGATCCATGCCGGAGTAATGCCGAAAGCAATTCCCGTGATCAACGAAACACCGAAGGCGAAGAGCAGCACTGGAATCGAAGGCGAGGCGTCTATTGGGATAGCCGCCAGGCCGCCGGCGCTCGGGAACGCAAAATGCAAGATGAGACGCGTACCCGCGAATGCGATGGCCAGACCGGCCGCGCCGCCGAGGAGGGATAGCAAAATGCTTTCCGTGAGGGCCTGCGTCACAAGCCGGGGCGCTTGCGCGCCGAGCGCCATGCTCAACGATGTCTGGCGCCTGTGCTCGATGCCGCGAACGAGCATCAGATTAGCGACGTTGGCGCCAACGATCAGCAGCACAAAACTGGAAACCATCATCAGGATCTGAAGCCAGTGCTCATATTCTTCGCGCATGGTGGTAATGCCCGCGCCTCCGGGGCGCAGGAACAGCGTCTGCTCACCGAACTTTGCCCGATCACTGGCGGACATCTCGCCCCAATGCGATCGCAGCCACTGCTTGAGTTCGACCCGCATTTCCGCCTCAATCGACGCGGGTGCTTTGCCGGAACGTATCCGGCCGATCACGTCGAGCCAATGATTCTCAGGCGTATATAAATCGCGATCCGACTCGGCGAACGGCTCCGCATTCAGCGGCAGAAAGAAATCAGGCGGATTGTTACGCAACATGGCGCCAAAGAAGCGCGGTGGCGCGATTCCTACAACAGTAAAGGGCCTACCATTCAGACTGAAAACACTGCCGATAACGGACGGGTCCGAGCCATAGTCTTGCTGCCACAAGCGATAACTCATCACCGTCACGAGCGGCGCGTTCGGCTGATCGTCGCTCGCGATAAGCAAACGTCCGGTAGACGCGTGGATCCCGAACATCGTGAAGTAATTGCCGGAGACGAATTCTCCGGGATAGCTTTGGGCCGGCACGGCGGAGCCTTTGCGCTGGACACCGAACAGCAGTTCGGTCGCCGAGAACGCTACTAATTGCGAAAACCCTCGTGTGTTGTCGCGGAAATACCGGTACAGATCATACGAAACCAGCGAAAACTCTTTGTCCTGGCTGTACCCGCCCCAGTAGCAGCAGCGTGATTGCTTCCCGAGGCGGTACAACTCGCCGGGATTCACTACCGCCAGCGATTTCAGCAGAACGGCGTACACCAAAGTAAAAATACAAGTGGTCGCGCCGATGCCCAACGCCAGCGTTGCGACGGTCGTGATGGTGAATGCCGGCGCTTTTCGCAACCGGCGCAACGTGTAGCGCGTGTCCTGGATCAGTGTCTCCAGCCTTGGCAGCCCGCGTTGCTCCCGATAGCTTTCCCGAACGGCCTCCACTGCTCCGAACTTCAGCACCGCCTGGCGCCGCGCCTCCTCGGGCAATAAACCGGCCCGCACATTTTCAGCGGTCTGCAGCGCGAGATGCTCTTCGATTTCCGCACGCAAGCGCTCTTCATCTTGTTGCGTGGTTGCCGGCGAACGGAGCCGCTTCCACCAGCGCCTGAGGCGTCTCACTTCAGATCCTCTGCTTTCACCGCGAAGAATCGACCCATGATGGCCGCTGTCTGTTCCCAGCCGCGCGTCTCGGCCTGCAACTGTTTGCGCCCTCCGCGTGTCAGCCGGTAGAAGCGTGCCTTGCGGTTATTCTCGGACGTGCCCCATTCGGAGGCGATCGAGCCCTCCTGCTCCAGTTTCAATAGAACGGGATAGAGCGTGCCTTGGTTCACGGCCAAAAGATCTCCGCTGATCTGCTCGATACGCCGCGCTATCCCGTAGCCGTGCAGCGGGCCGAGCACATCGAGCGTTTTCAAGACCATGAGCGCCAGCGTGCCCTGCGGGACATCCGTTTTTTCTTTCATGCGCTTACTATTGGGTTTCCAAGAGGAAGCATGCCACAATTCAGTTGGGAAAGCAACAGGAAGGGTGGGACTTCCGATTCACACTCCTTTGGGAACGATGTTTCCTGCCAGTAAGGCTCAATTTTCCAGATCAAAACGAAATGCGCGATGGGATGGCGGGTGGGAGTTCACACAATCCACGCCGTTTACCGGTCCACCTTCTTGGCGGCGAGACGGGCGGGGGAGAGAGCGGGAGCCGCTGCAGCCGCGGCAAGGTCGTGCGAGCCACTCCCTGACGGTCGTGGTTCTGTTGTTCGGCCGGAGCGAAACGAGCGCAGTCTAAACTACTCTCACGTGGGAGTGCTTGAGCCGGTAATCCGGAACATTGGGTAGCCGGACGACCAGACACATCTCAAAGAGCCGGGAGTACGCGCGTTCGCCGATATGCTCTTCCATATCCGCATCGGATAGATTGCTCGTGGCGATGAGCGGCTTGTGGTGATTGCATCGATACGTGACAATCGCGGTTACAGTGTCCTTCACCCAATCCGTGACTCTATGCGCCCCTAAATCGTCGAGCAGGAGGATCTCGGCTTCCAACGCCAGGCGGTAGGCTTCGCGGTTGCTGGTCCCTAGGGTTTCGCTATAAGAAGACCTTATCCGCTCCAGCAGATCGAGATAATCGAAGAAAATTCCTTCGTGCCCACGAATAATCAATTGACGCAGCGCAGCGACGGCCAAATGCGTCTTGCCGACGCCCGCCGGCCCAATCAGCAAAAGGCCTGGCGGCTTATTTGTGGGATAACCTCGCGTGAAGGACTTAACGGCAAGGGTCACGTCCGACAAACTTTTCCGAACGACCGGATTATCCTGCGGAAACAGGAAGGTTTCGAAGGACGAATCCTGATAATTTCTCGGGATCCTGGCGTGCTCTTCCCTTTCTTCACCTTGCGCCTCCGCGACGCATGCACACGGCTCCGCAGCGGAGATCCCATCCCGCTCCGTGACCCGCCAACCGGTGCCGCCGCATGCCCTGCAATCCCGCTTTGCCATATGGGTTCCGCGCTTATTCGATCACAACCAATGTCTCACCGGCCGCAATGGTGTCCCCTTCGGCAGCCCGGATTGTAGTGATAACGCCGTCCTTGGGTGATTTCATCTCGTTTTGCATTTTCATCGCTTCTACCACGGCAATGCCCTGCCCAGCCTGCACGCGCGACCCTGGCTGAACCAGCAATTTAACGATCTTTCCCGGCATCTGCGCGCGGATTTGCACGGGACCAGCCGCTGCAACCTTCTTCCTTTTGCCTGCGCGATCCCTCGGATCGGATATCGAGATGATGTGACGTTGCGCGCCGGCGCGGATCTCCAGGTCGTCCTCTTTCGAGACAACCTCTACCGTAAAATGCCGTTCGCCCAACAACACTGAGAAGACTCCCGGACTGACTTCGGCGACAGATGCCCTTCCAGACCGGTTGATAACCCCGCTTAAAACATAATCCGAGTGCGCCCCATTCCGGTGCAGATCCAGCGAGCACTCTTGGCCATCTACCTCAACCCTGAGCTTCAACGAAGGAGAGCCTGCCTTCCCCCGGCACGCCAGGAGCTGGGCGCGGCGACAGCTTCAGGCGCGGATTCCGCACGCCCGGACTGCGCGAGGGCGGCTGCGAGCACTCCAGCGATCACTGCCTCCGAATCGTGCTCCAGCGAGATTTTGCCGGTCATGAATTCATCCAGAAACCCAGTGTGCAAATCGGCGGCACAAAAACGATCGTCGGACATGAGCTGGGCAAAAAACCGCAGATTGGTCGTGAGCCCCAGTACCCGATACTCAGCGAGAGCGCGCCGCATGCGCTCAATCGCCGCGGGCCGCGAATCCGCCCAAACCGAGAGCTTCGCGAGCAATGGATCGTATTCAATCGGAACGGTCCATCCCGCATAAACCCCGCCGTCGACTCGAACGCCCGGGCCGGAGGGCTCTGCGTATTGGGCGATACTACCGGGGCTGGGAAAGAAGTTGTTTTCAGGGTCCTCAGCGTACACGCGGCACTCGATGGCGGAGCCGGTCCAGCGGACGTCCTGCTGCCGGATGCTAAGCGTTTCACCCGCTGCGATACGGATCTGCCAGCGGACTAAGTCAAGGCCGGTCACCCATTCGGTGATCGGATGCTCCACTTGCAGCCTGGTATTCATCTCCAAAAAATAGAAGCGGCCATCCTGTCCGGCGATGAACTCCACTGTACCGGCGTTGAAATAATTTGCGGTGCGCGCAATGCGTAGAGCGGCCTCGCCGATTTCGTCGCGCAGGGCCGGCCGGGCGAGAACGAGCGGCGATGGGCACTCCTCCACGACTTTTTGATGCCGGCGCTGAATCGAGCATTCGCGTTCCCCCAGGTGAATGAGATGGCCGTGCTCATCACCTAGAACCTGCACCTCGATGTGGCGTGGACGCTCGATGAGCTTTTCGACATAGATTTCGCCGGAGCCGAACGCGCGCACAGCCTCGCTCGACGCTTCTCGCAGAGCAGCACTCAGCTCCGCCTCGGCATTCACGCGGCGCATGCCCTTGCCCCCGCCACCCGCTGCCGCTTTCAGCAACACCGGGTAGCCGATCTCTGCGGCCGTCTTGCGCGCATCCGCATCGTCTACCAAGCCTCTCTCGGTGCCTGGAACAACCGGCGCACCCGCTGCTATCGCCAGCCGCCGGGCCGCCGTCTTTGACCCCATCTGATCGATCGCCTGCCAGGATGGGCCAATGAATTTAATCCCGCGGTCGCCGCAGGCCTTTGCAAAAGCCGCATTCTCACTCAAGAACCCGTATCCGGGATGAATGGCATCAGCACCAGTTTCTTGCGCCGCATCCACGATCCGGACGCCTGCCAAATAGCTCTCTTTGGAAGCCGGCGGTCCAATGCAAACGGCTTCGTCGGCCATCTGAACATGCAAAGCGCGGCGGTCGGCTTCCGAAAAAACCGCGACGCTACGAATATTCATCTCCCGAAGCGCCCGGATGACCCGTACGGCGATCTCTCCACGATTGGCTATAAGGACTTTTCGGAACACGCTGCTCGTGTGGCCTCGAACAACTTTGTATCAAACGTGCGAAGCTCGACTTTAGATGTCCGAGGGACGTACCGGAACTGCCGCCCTGGATGTGATTCATCCGTCAGGCGAGCGCACCCGTATCGAGATCGAGCCTTTGCCATTCCGGATTGGGCGCGGACCGGAGAATCATTTGATTCTTCGGGACAATCGAGCGTCCCGCGCTCACGCCTGGATCTTCAAGGACGAGACCGGCTTCGCCATCGAAGACCTCAACAGCTTGCACGGTACCTGGGTGAATCAAAAGCGCATCAAGAAAGCCACGGCTCTTCTTTCCGGCGATACGGTTCATTTCGGATTTGAAGATTCATACCGGCTGGTGTTTTCGGATTCAGACCGGCGAATCAACCGTATGCTGGAGCAGTTAGCATCGGCGGCTTCACATCCGGGCCGCGCGGCCGCCAGCAGCCTGGCCCGTTTGCGGGCATTGGTGGAAGTGGCTCGCACACTGCAAACTTCACTGGGAGGCAACGAGGTGCTCGGCGCGGTGCTGGATGCGGCGCTCGCTCTAACCGGCGCCGAACGCGGATTTTTGCTGCTGCGCTCGCGAGAGCGGCTCGAGATACGCGTCGGGCGTGACGCTCGGGGTTCCGCGCTAAGCGCTTCGGACCTGAAAGTTCCGGCATCTTTTATCGACCGTGCCTTAAAAGAGCGGCACGATCTGCTGGCGCTGAATCTGAGCCACACGCAGTCTGCGGACGACTTTCTCGGGGAAGAAGTGCAGTTCCGCAACATCATTTGCGTACCGCTCGTGCAATTCCGCAGCGTTGACGCTCAGGAAACAATGTCCGTTTCATCGCAGACGAACACTGTGGGGTTGCTCTATCTGGATTCGCGCGAGAGAAAAGCTCCCCTTTCGGAGCTGAATCGCGAGCTGTTGCATACGCTCGCCCTCGAAGCATCTACCGTTCTTGAAAATGCAAATCTTCTGGAGCAGGAACGCCAGAGGCGAATTTTAGAACAGGAGATCGAATTTGCGCGAAAAATTCAGCAAAATCTCTTGCCGCGTGAATTCCCTGACAGCTCCTGGCTGCGGGTGGCGGGTTCCAGCCTGCCGTCCGCGGACGTGGCAGGAGATTATTTCGATATCCATCCTTCCGGCACGGATCTGTGGGCGGCCGCCATTGCGGATGTCTCGGGTAAAGGCGTCAGTTCTGCGCTGCTGGCCTCGCTTTTACAAGGCGCGTTCCTGCTGGGATCCGAACTGGACCTGCCGCTCGGCGCACTGATGGAAAAAATCAACAGGTTCCTCATCGATCGCGCTCAGCGAGAAAAATACGCGACTCTCTTCTATTGCACCATCGACCGGACTGGGGCTCTGGCATGGGTGAATGCCGGCCATTGCGCGCCCTTCCTGGTGGGGGCCGGTGACATTCGGACTCTTCAGAGCACAGGCCCGCCGCTCGGTCTTCTCTCAGAGGCTAGCTTCGAGGTTGAGCGGCTTCAGCTTTCCGCTGGCGATAAGATCGTCGCTTATAGCGATGGCTTAACCGATGCCGAGAACGCCTCCGGCGCGAGTTTTGAATCGAGGCTCAGGCCTTTACTCGATACCGCGACCGTTTTGAACGCACAAGAAATTCACGACCGACTGATTAATGAGACGCTCAAATTTTGTGAGGGCGAACCGCTGCGCGACGATGTGACCCTATTGATCTTGGAGTACTTGGGAAATCGTGACTGAGCTTTTCCGAGGCACCGGATCATACTCGACGGAAACCAGGAACAAGCCGCTCGCCGGCACAGTTGGCCCCGCCTTGATGCTGCAATTCGCGTCGAGACGCGCTAGCACGTCTGCCTGGCTCAAATTCCCCTTTCCGACTTCCAGCAGAACTCCCGCCATATTCCGAACCATGTGCTTCAGAAAACCGGAGCCCGTTACGCGGTAAACGAGCAGTTGTTCGCTTCGCGTCAGAGTCGAGCGAAAGATGCGGCGCACTTTGGATCCCATGGCGGCATCTCTCTCATCGGAAGCGGCGAAGGCGCTGAAATCGTGCTCGCCTTCGAACAACGGTGCCGCGCCGATCATTGCCGCTTCATCCAGCGGATATGGATGACAATAGACGAACCGTCGATCGAAGGGCGGGCAAACCTCGTCGCGAAAGATGCGATACTCATATGTTTTCCGGCGAGCATCGAATCGCGGATGAAAATCTAGGGGAGCTTCTATGACCCGGTCGATACGAATCGAATGCGGCAGGAGGCGGTTAACGGCACGCCGGAAGTTATCTGACGGAATGGGATTCTCGAGCGTAACCGCGGCAACTTGGGCGAGCGCATGTACACCGGCATCTGTGCGGCCCGAGCCGGCAACATGCACCGGCTTGCCTTCTATCCCACCGATTACGTTCTCGAGAACGCCCTGAATGGTGGGCAATCCCGGTTGCACCTGCCAGCCATTGAAATCCGTGCCGTCGTAGGCAACATCGAAGCGAAGTCTGCGCATTCTCGCCGTTGATGAACCGATCAGGCCGGGCGGGAACCTGGTTTTTCGATCGGTACGCCCTGCTTGCAAAGCGGGCATTCATCCGGGCGATACGTGAGCGGGTCCATCGTTTCCAGCGCCACGCGCGGGATGCCAAGATCTGCGCGTCCGCCGCTCCGGTCAATGATGGAGCCCGCGGCGACGACTTCCACTCCGGCGTCCCGGAGCAGTTGAATGACCTCTTTCGTACTGCCGCCGGTAGTGACGACATCTTCGATGACGATGGCGCGTTCCCTTGGCTTCACTTCGAAGCCCCGGCGCAGCGTCATCACTTTCGATACGCCATCGCGCTCGGTAAATAAGGATCGGGCTTCGAGACAGCGTGCCACCTCATGGCCGATGATAATTCCTCCCATGGCAGGAGCAACGACAATCTCAATTGAACCGCCGGGAATGAGACTTTTTATCTGTGCAGCCAGTTGCCGTCCCAAGCGCTCCGCGTGATGGGGATAGGCGAGAACCTTGGCGCATTGCAGATACTCTCCGCTGTGAAGGCCGCTGGTCAAGCGAAAATGCCCGCTCAAATAGGCTCCTGTCTCACGGAACAAATTCATGATCGAGGCGTCCGTCACAGCCGAAGGATAGCAGGGCATTTCTTCCCTGTTGCAAACCGGTCTTATGCATCCCAATTTCGGACACAGAGCGCCTGCGAGTCTCTCAGGAAACTTCCTCGCATAACTTAACGAATGAACGATTTACGCGCCGCAGACTCTGTGGACTTTGGCGTGCGAAACACGACCTTCGGGTCGTTAGCTTTGGTGGCGCGTTATTTCAGGAGAACTCCGTTTACTGCGCTACCATGAAAAGTCACGAAAGGATTCAGGGAACCTGGCTCGCGCACAAGGCGTTCTTTTCTGAGACGGGCGAGGGCCTACGAGAGGCAAGCGGGCTGTCGCATGTTTGTGCATTTGGCAGAGTCACGGAGCCAATGCAGACAGCTCGTGGAGGTCCGAACGATTTTAATGAGAAGATTCAAAGCACCACTGTCCTTGCTGTGCAGTTCGCTTCTGGTTGTTGCTTCCAACTCCGCTCAAAACGCCATAAGAATTGAGCCTCCGAAGGGTGGTCTCGGTTGGCTGACCCGGCCTTATCAAAAGCGCGTCATTCCGCCCATCAACCTTGCCAACTCGGATCGGCTGGAAGCGCTGGTTCGGGCCGGGAACTTATATCTGAGTGCGCAGGACGTGATTGCGCTGGCACTCGAGAACAACCTGGATATAGAGATACAACGCTACGGGCCGATCCTTGCAAAGGAAGTTACGCAGCGTGCACAAGGCGGAGGCTTGCTGCGCAGTGTTGGAGTGCCTGTAGCCGCCGGACCGCAAAGCGTCAGTTTGACGGGCGTAAGTCTTACTGCGAGCGGCGGGGGCGCCAGCACGACCGGAGTGACTTCAGCCGGCGTTTTGACACAGCTGGGCCCATCTCCTGTTAACTTAGACCCGACTCTTTTCTTCTATGGCAATTTCGCTCACACCACTACTCCTCAAAGCAACCTGTTGCTGACCGGTACTACGGCTCTTCTTTCCGACACGCGCCAATATCAGACTCAGTATGCGCAAAGCACCGATTTCGGAATGAACTGGCAGCTCACGTTTTCGAGCACGCGGTTCAAATACAACAGTACCCGCTATAGCACGAATCCTTTCAATCAGGGCAGTTTGGATCTGCAGATTTCTCAAAATCTCTTGCAGGGTTTTGGAAGGGCGGTTCTGGGACGCAACATTCGCGTCGCGAAGAATCTTGAAAAAATCTCGGATCTGCAGTTCAGGCAACAGCTCATCACGACCATTTCAGCGGTACTGAATCTCTACTGGGATTTAGTGAGTTTCCGGGAGGACTTGAAGGCGCGAAAGGACGAACTGGCGACTGCCCAGTCCTTATTCGAGGACAACAAAAAGCAGGTTCAAATCGGCACTCTGGCCCCGATCGAAGTAACACGCGCCGAAGCGCAGGTCTATTCCAGCCAGCAGGACCTTCTGATCTCCCAAACCAACCTTCTGCAGCAGGAAACCGTTCTCAAGAATGCGTTAAGCCGCAATGGCGTCGCGAGCCCCACTATTGCGGAGGTTCACATCATTCCTCTCGATACCATACAAGTACCGGAACAGGATCAGCTAAAACCGATCGATCAGCTTGTTCAAGACGCGTTAAATCGACGGGTGGAGATCGCGCAGGACAAGGTCAATATCGATAGCAGCAAAATCCAACTGGTCGGCATAAAGAATGGCCTGAAGCCAACCCTTCAGGTTTTTGCGGAGCTCACAAACAACGGTCTTGCTGGTTCTCCTAATTACCTGGGACCCTCAATAGCACCCGATCAATTCGTGGTCGGCGGATACGGAGACATGCTCGCCCAAATCTTCCGCCGGAATTTCCCGAATTATTCCGCCGGGCTCTCTTTGAACATTCCGCTCCGCAATCGAGCGGCGCAATCGGACTACGTAACGACCACGCTCGAGCTGCGGCAGACGGAGCTTGCACTTCAAAAAGCGATAAACCAGGTGCGCGTCGATGTGCAGAACGCCGTCACCGGTTTGAGGCAAGCGCGGGTTCGCTACGATTCGGCCGTTCGGGCACGCATACTTCAGCAGCAGACCCTTGACGCCGACAAGAAGAAATACACACTCGGCGCTTCCACCGTGTTCCAGGTCGTGACCGATCAGCAGGCACTATCGGCAGCGCAAAGCGCGGAAATTCAGGCCTTGGCGAATTACAGCCACGCGCGGATCGCCTTCGACCAGGCAATCGGAACCACGCTCGAAGTGAATCACGTCTCCATCGACGAAGCCATGGCCGGCAAGGTGGCCCGGAAATCTGTTTTGCCAGCGACCCTGCCGAATTCGGAGCAGAACCAATGACCGTTACTTTCGCGCGCGCCTGGTTCCGGCCATGCCTAGCTGTCACACTCTGTTTTGCTTGTGCTGTGCCGGTCACCTGGGCGCAGCAGCAATCGATTGAACCGGCCCGGTCCTCGGCATTTACACTCGTCCGCCCATATCTCGCGCCCACGGTTCCGCCGATCAGAACTTCAAATTCTCTTCGAATACAGGATTTGATCAGAGCCGGCAAGCTTTACCTGACGGCCCAGGACGCGATCGCGATAGCGTTAGAGAACAACATTGATATTGAATCGGCCCGCTACACGCCGTTCATCGACCAGTGGAATCTCGAGCGAGCGCAGGCTGGGGGTCCTTTACCGGGTGTTCCCAGCGGTTCCTCGCAGGTGTCTTCGGTAGCCAGCGGCCAGGGTGTTGCCGGAAGCCAGGCGGCTGCTGGCGTCAGCACCGGAGGAGGCGGAAACGGCGGCAATAACGCAGTGAATGCGACCATTTCTCAAATCGGCCCCACGACGCCGACTCTCGACCCGGTTTTCCAGGATGTGCAGTCCTATTCACACCAGTCCTCGCCTCAGCCAAACCTTACGCAATCGGGAGTGTTCAACTTGGTTTCGAACTCCCGCGTCTACAGCGACTCCATCAGCCAGGGATTGATTTCCGGGGGTCAGGTCAGTCTCTCTTACCGCGACTCCTACCAGACCGAGAATGCCCTCAGTGACGTTTTGAATCCGTCCAACAGCGTCACACTCGGGCTTTCGTTCCAGCACAATCTGCTGCAGGGATTTGGGGTCGCAGTGAACAGCAGGAATGTAACCGTCGCGAAGGCGAACCTTAATCTCGATGACGTGAATTTTCGTGGGGAAGTGATTAACGTCGTCGCTAACGTTCTGGATCTCTATTACGGACTGGTGGCCGATTACGAGGACGTCAAAGCCAAGCAGAGCGCCGTGAATGTCGCGCAGCAGTTCTACGAAAACAACAAGAAACAAGTCGAGATCGGCACTATGGCTCCGCTGGACGTTACGACTGCCGAAGCGCAGGTTGCCTCGTCTCAGCAGGATCTGGTGATTTCGCAAACTAACCTGACCCAGCAGGAGATCCAACTGAAGAACGTTCTGAGCCGCAACGGACTGGCCGACCGCGTACTCGCCGAGGCCCAGATAGTGCCTCTCGACCACATAGAGGTTCCTGAGAAAGACGATCTTCCGCCGCTGAAGGACCTGATTGCCACGGCGAGCGCCCACCGGCCCGACATTGCTGCCGACAAGATCAATCTCAGCAATGCACAGATCTCCGCTCTGGGGACAGCCAATGGTGTGCTCCCGCGATTGGCGACGCTCGCCGGCACCACGAATACCGGACTCGCCGGCAAATCGCAACCGATTCCGCTGCTACCGGAGGAACAGGCGCAGTTTCCGCCAAATACGCCGTTCCCTCCCGGATTTGGCGCGTGTCCTGCCGGCGCCGGACCGCCGGGCAGCATTTGCGAGCTTCCCGATCCTTACTTTGTCGGGAACGTTGGCACGGCTCTAGGCCAAGTGATGCGCCGCAACTTTCCAACGGAGCGCCTCGGCGGCTTCATCGTTCCGACGCTCCGAAACCGACAGGCGCAAGCGGATTTCGCGATTGAACAGCTCGGCCTTCGTCAAACCGAACTGCAGAACCAAAGAAGCGTGAATCAGGTCGCTGTCGACGTCTCAAACCAGGTAGTCGGGCTCCAACAGGCGAGGGTTCGCTACCAGGCTGCCGTCAGAAATCGAATTCTAGAACAGCAATTGCTGGACGCCGAACAGAAGAAATTCGGGCTGGGAGCTTCGACTACCTTCAATGTAGTTCAGCAGCAGCGTGATCTGGCTACCGCGCAATCGGCTGAAGTTACCGCTCTGGTCACTTACAGCAACGCGCGCGTGTCGCTCGATCAAACGCTCGGCACCACGCTCGAAACAAACCATGTTACGGTTCAGGAAGCCATGAGCGGCCGTGTATCCCGCCCGTCTTCCCTTCCGGCGACACTTCCGAGCCAGCCGTAAGCCCCCAGGGCCGGAACGAAAGTTTGTGCCTTTGAAATTCCGCGCTCCCTTCTTGCATTGTCGGTAAAAACTGCCGAGTTCCGTACTTGCCTTCTTCCACCTAACCCACTGAAACTCAAGAGAGTTTACTTTGGCACCTCGGATGCATGAATACATATCGTTAAAGAAAAGATCAGCTCAGGGAAACGTGGTCGTTCCGCACCCGAACCCCGCAGCATCAAGACACACCAACTATAAACTTCTTCTACCACCCAACAGCCTAACCCGCCCGACCCATTCCCTGAGCGTTTAAATTCGAGAGTAAGACCGGCCGAGGCCGGCTTTTCTTTTTTGGCCGGTGCGTATATTAGTCCTGTGCAGGAACTCCGGCTGCTGCCTTTGATCTCGAGCGCCACGGAAATCGTCCACGCTCTCGCGCTAGGCGCTTTTCAGGTTGGCAGATCGCACGAATGTGATTACCCCGCTGCTGTAGCAGGCCTGCCCGTATGTACGCGGCCCGCCATTGCGGTCACGGGAACAAGCGCCGAGATCGATCGTTTGGTTAAGGAGCGGGTTGCATCCGCGCTGAGCGTCTATGAGGTCGATTCCGATCTCGTGAAGCGGCTCCGTCCAACGCACATCATTACCCAAACGCAGTGTAAGGTGTGCGCGGTCAGTTTAGAGGATGTAGAGCGCGCGATTCGCAACGAAATTGCAACCGGTGCCCGCATCATTTCGCTCGAACCGTATGCTCTCGCCGATCTCTGGCGCGACATTGACCGCGTGGCGTCTGCCTGCGGCTGCTCCGAGGCGGGCGAGGCGCTGGTGGGCTCGCTCCAAGAGCGAATGATCGCCATAGAGCAGCGCGCGAACACGGCTCGCGAACAGCCCTCGGTCGCCGCGCTGGAATGGTTGGAGCCGTTAATGGCTGGCGGAAACTGGGTCCCCGAGCTGATCGGGATGGCGGGCGGGCGGAATCTTTTCGGGCTCGCCGGCCAACACTCGCCATGGATGACGTGGCAGAACCTGCTAGTCTCGGAGCCCGATGTAATCGTCGCTCTGCCGTGCGGCTTTGACCTTCAGCGGACCCGAGCCGAGATGCACTGGCTCACCGACCGTCCCGAATGGAATGGCTTACGTGCCGTTCGCGGAGGTCGCGTCTTCATTTGCGATGGCAATCAGTTTATGAACCGGCCCGGTCCGCGCCTCGTCGAATCTCTCCGCATTTTTGCCGAAATCCTGCACCCGGATCTGTTCGCGGCCGAGTTCGAACATACGGGCTGGGAACGGCTCTGAACACATGCGCGTTATTTGCCGGTCGAAATGATTGCCGCGGCTCCGCTGTCGCGAAAAATCGCCTTCGGGCAAAGTGCGTGAACGCCCTTTTTCCCATCCACCAACTGCGTGATATCGAGATCGACGGCCACGCTCGTCAGCATGTAGGCGTCATCGCGGCTCAGATGTTTTTCGGTCGTGAGGAAATCGAGCATTTCCCGAATTGCTAACTCGGTTGCCTTGGTCAGATCCTCATTGAAGCCCATCGTGATGTAGTACTGCTGCGTCTCCGCGCGGGGCCACCGGAGGAACGCCTCTTTGTGCACGATGAACTCAAACGTTCCCGTCAAGGACGTTTCCATAGCGGTCACATCCACCTCACCGTTCCCCATTCCCGCGTGGCCGTCTCCTACTTCGAAAAGCGCCCCCTTCTGATGAACCGGAATGTATAACTTGCTGCCCGCCGTCAGCTCTTTATTGTCCATGTTTCCTGCATGAATCCACGGCGGCCCGCTGTTCAGCTTGCCTCCTCCCGGCGGCGCGATTCCCATACTTCCGAAGAATGGATGCAGCGGGATTTGTATGTCCGGAGCGAAATTTGCCAGCGCTCGATCGCGATCGAGCGGAATGATCTTAAACCTTGCGTACGGATAATCATCCTGCAGAGCTCCCGTAGTCGGGCCGAACGCGTTGTAAGCGTAGGGAACATCTACCGTGATCTTCTGAATCCGCACTTCCAGCACATCGCCTGGCTCGGCCTCTTCGATATAAATCGGACCGGTCAGTAAATGACCGCCCGGGCCGCGGTCCTCGGCTGCGACCTTGGCATAGATATCTTTCAGAGCGGGCTGAATCTCCTCCGGTTTCACGCCGGCGGCGATCAGACGGTTCGGATTGCCCGAGACGGTCTGAACCTGTACCTGATCGCCTGAATGGATTCTCAGCGCGGGCTTCGCGCGCGCCCAATAATAGCCCCAGCAAATTGTCTGCGGCGTCGCGAGCAATGTGTGCGTTTCGGCAGCTTGTGATGCGATTGCAGCAATGAAGAACAGCGGAAGCGCCAGGCGCATGATCCATGATAGAGGAAGTGGCGATTCCGGCTGCTGCTTACAAGTTCGCTTTGATCGCTTCGGCGATCACTTTGCCGTGAAAGCGGCCGTTCTCGATAAAAATTTCATTCGTGTGCGTGCCCGCCACGATGACGCCCGCCAGATAGACGCCTTTGCGCTCGCTCTCAAGGGTCACCGGATCCGTAATCGGCTTTGAGGTTACAGGATCGAGATGGATTCCGTGCCCGGCCATGAACTCGAAATCCGGGCGATAGCCGGTCATCGCGAATACGAAATCATTGACGAGAGTAATTTCGCCTTCGGGCGTCAGCAGGACGACCTCATGCGGTCGAATTTCCTTTACGATGGTATGGAAGTAGGCCTTGATCTCGCCATTCTTGATCCTGTTTTCAATATTGGGTTTGATCCAGTACTTGACATTCTTGGAAATACCCGCGCCGCGGTGTATCATCGTGACGCGCGCTCCGGTCCAGAAGAGTTCCAGCGCACCGATGCACGCCGAATTCTTCGCCCCCACCACCAGCACGTCCTGGTTGTAGTAAGGATGTGCTTCGCGGTAATAATGAATTACCTTGTCGAGATCTTCACCCGGCACATTCAACCGGTTCGGGATGTCGTAATAACCTGTAGCAAGAATCATCTTCTTCGCTGAGTAGCAAAACTGCTCGCCTTCCATCGTTTCCGTGCGCACAGTGAAGTGGCCGTCCCGGCCGTCGAACCCTAGAACCTTCTCATACTGGTGAACGTTCAGCTTGTAGTGATCCGCCACGCGCCGGTAATATTTGAGCGCTTCGGTACGGCCTGGCTTTTCATTCAGCGAAGTCATCGGAATATCGCCGATCTCGAGCAGCTCGGGCGTAGTGAAGAAAACGAGATTGATCGGGTAGTGATAGATGGAATTGACGATGCAGCCTTTGTCGAACAGAACCGGTGAGAGGCCGCGTTTCTGCACTTCAATCCCGCAAGCAAGGCCAGTGGGGCCGGCCCCGATAATGGCGACGTCAAAATACTCCACTATAGGAGAGCCCTTATGGTTTGATAGACATTTTCCAGTGCCGAAGGCAGCCTCTTGACGTCTTTTCCCGCTCCTTCTGCCATGTCGGGACGGCCGCCTCCCTTGCCGCCGATCGCTTTGGCTACCTCTCCTACCAGCTTGCCGGCCTGCACTTTGGCCGTGAGATCTTTGCTGACTGCCCCAATGATAGAGACGTTGGAATCGTTTACCGAGGCAATCACAACAACCGCGCTGCCCCATTTGTTACGTAGCGAGTCGGCGATCGTTCGGAGCTGTTTCGAATCCAGACCCTCCACTTTTTCGGCCAGCACCGTTGCCCCGTTCATCAGGCGTCCGGTCAACTTTTCGATTTGCTGATGAGCCAGTTGCGTTTTTAGTTGGTCGAACTGATGTTCGAGAATCTTCTTGTGCTCCAGAAGTTTTTCCACGTGTTCGAGCACGCCGCTATCGGAAGTTCGCAACAGTTCGCCCGCTCTGGCTAGCTGCGCAGAGGTCTCCTGGAACTTTTCGAGCGCGCCCTCGCCCGTGATGGCCTCGATGCGCCGCACGCCTTGGGAGATGCCGCCCTCGTAAACCATCTTGAACAACCCGATATCGCCGGTACGCCGCACATGAGTGCCCCCGCATAACTCGCGGCTGAACTCTGGAATACTGACGACACGGACATTCTCGCCGTACTTCTCGCCGAACAAAGCCATGGCGCCGGTCGAGAGTGCTTGATCGAGCTGCATGATTTCTGTCACGACTTCGTTGTTCGCAAGAATCTGCTGGTTGACGAGCCGCTCTACTTCGCTTCGCTCGTCGCCGGTCATTCCTGAGTAGTGCGTGAAATCGAATCGCAGCCGGCCCGGTTCGACAACGCTGCCTGCCTGCTTCACGTGCGTTCCCAAAACCTGCCGCAGCGCTGCGTGCAGAAGATGAGTGGCCGTATGATTGCGCATTGTGGCGCCGCGTGATGGGCGGTCTACCACGCCGATTAACTTGTCGCGCGTGCGGATAGGCGTCAAAACCTGAATTCTTTGCACCACGGTCGCGGCAGTCGGCTTGTACGCGCCTTCGACTACCGCGACCTTCTCACGCGTTTCAGGGCTCAGCAGCAGTCCGGTGTCGCCTACCTGTCCTCCGGATTCGGCGTAGAACGGTGTTTTCGCAAAGACAATTTCAGCCGGTCCCCTTTCGACTTTGTCGACCGCCTCTTTCCCCGCGATCAGCCGAATGACTTCCACCGGTGCTTCAAGAGTCTCGCGTCCAATGAACTCCACCGGCGGCAGATTCCTGTAGACCTCGGGAATCTGCGCTTTGTCCGCGCCTTTCCAGCTTGCGCGCGCCTTGGCTCGCTGCTTCTCCATCTCGGTCGCAAAGCTTTCCCGATCGATGGCCAGCCCAAACTCGCGCGCCATCTCTTCCTGCTCATCGAGCGCCAATCCGTACGTGTCATACAGCTTGAAAGCCGCGGCGCCAGGGAGGACCCCGTGCACAGCAGATTTTGCTTCATCCTGAAAGAATCGTTCCGCTACCTGGAATGTCGTGGCATACCGGCTCTCCTCATCGCGAACAATTCGCGCCACGCGCTCCTTACTCTCCTGCAGCTCGGGGTACGCGGGCTTCATTACACCGGCAACGAATGCGGTCAGCTTGTGAAGATATGGATCCGTCGCGCCGGCCAGCCGTCCATTTCGCATGGCCCGCCGCATGATCTTTCGAAGTACGTATCCCCGCCCCTCGTTCGACGGCAAAACGCCGTCGTGAATCAAGAAAGCCGTGGCGCGCGCGTGGTCAGCATTAATGCGAAGCGCCGTGTCCGTTCGCTCTTCCGCATGTAACTTGACATGCAGCAACTCTCCCGCGTGTTCGATGATGGGCCGCAGCAGATCGGTATCGTAGTTCGACAACACCCCTTGCAGAACCGCCGCCACCCGCTCGAGGCCCAAGCCCGTATCTATCGAGGGTCGCGGAAGCGGCGTGAGTGTTCCGTCCAGTGCACGATCGAATTGCATGAAAACCAGATTCCAGATCTCGACAAAGCGCCCGCCGCCGTCTTCCGGAAACTGCTCGTGCTGCCGACCTGGGGCAGCCGCTTCGGGACCCAAGTCGAAATGAATTTCCGAACAGGGACCGCAAGGCCCGGTCTCGCCCATCTGCCAGAAATTGTCTTTCTCATCCAGCCGGAAAATCCGCTCTTTGGGAACGCCCGCAACCTTCTTCCATAACTCTTCCGCATCGTCGTCTTCGCGAAACACGGTCACATAGAGCTTGTCCTTCGGCATGCCGTACCATCCGGGACTCGTCACCAGCTCCCAGGCGAAAGCGATGGCATCTCGCTTGAAATAATCGCCGAATGAAAAATTGCCGAGCATCTCGAAAAACGTGTGATGCCGCCGCGTGTAGCCTACATTTTCGAGATCGTTGTGTTTGCCGCCCGCTCGGACGCATTTTTGAGACGAAGTTGCCCGCGCGTAATCCCGTTTCTCCAGTCCCAAGAACACTTCCTTGAACTGGTTCATTCCGGCGTTCGTAAACAGCAACGTGGGGTCGTTCGCAGGAACGAGCGACGAGCTGCGAACAATTTTGTGGCCCTGGCCCGCGAAATAGTCTAGAAACTTCGCGCGTATCTCATTCCCGGTCATTTTTCTTAGTTTCTCATCCGAAGCCGAATATCATAGGCTCGATGCGCGTTGCAACGCCCCGGCTGGCGGTGTTCCTGCTCTTTTCCTCAGTGCTCAGTTCGCAACAGCATCCACCGCGAGCGAGCCCCGAGACGCCGTCGAGGCCGCAGGAGCCCAGGCCGCCGTTCCCGTACATTGAAGAAGAAGTCAACTATCCGAACCCAGATGCTCCGGGCGTTCACCTGGCCGGCACGTTGACGAGACCGAGCACGGGAGGACCGTTTCCGGCAGTCCTGCTGATCACGGGACCCGGTCCACAAGATCGCGACGAAACGATATCGGGCCACAAGCCGTTTCTCGTCTTGTCGGATTACCTCACGCGCCGCGGCATCGCCGTTCTACGCGTCGACGATCGTGGGACCGCCAAATCAACCGGCAACTTTGATACTTCCACCACGAAAGATTTTGCCTCCGATGCGGAAGCCGGTGTTTGGTACCTGATGAGGCGGAATGAATTGGATCAGAACCGCATTGGTCTCATTGGTCACGGCGAAGGAGCCATCGTTGCGGCCATGACTGCGGTTAACATGCCGAAAATTGCGTTTATCGTTCTGCTGGCAGGCACAGCCGTACCGGGAGAAGACGTACTGCTCGCTCAGACGGAACGCGCCGAAACGGCTGCGGAGCTTCCCGAAGAGCAAATCGAAGCGGATTCGAAGATCGGGCATATGCTTTACGAATTTGTGCGGCAGGGCAGGACTGAGGTTGAATTGCGCCAGGCTCTATTTGCATTGCCGGCAGTGTACAAGCCATTTGCAGCTCCCTGGCAGCAGCAGCTTCACCGGCTCGAGGCGCCCTGGCTACGTTTTTTCTTGAGTTATGATCCGGCTACTACGCTTGAGAAAGTAAAGTGCCCTGTGCTCGCCCTGGCGGGCGAGAAGGATACGCAGGTCGTGCCTGAGCAGAACGTGCGCGCTATGAAAGCGGCCTTCGCGCGCGGCGGCAACCGCGATGCTACCGTCCAGATCCTCCCAGGCCTCAACTATATGTTCCAGACCGCCACCACAGGCTTGGGCTGGGAGTACGCAACGATTTCAGAAACCATCTCGCCGAAGGTGCTCGACATTATCGGTTCCTGGATCGCGAAACACACGGCGGGTCCGGCTCACTGATTCGGTGTGGCCGCTGCTCCAGCCGTGACCGGCGCCTTCGCCTTCGCGAAATCACCCGCCTTGAACATGCTCATTTTCGAGACGTCGAGATACTTCCGGAGCACGGCATTTACTTCAGTGGTTTTGAGCCCGCTGACCTTCTGCTCCAGATCGGCATCCCACTGCATCGTTCTGCCCCAAAAAGCCTGGGACAGTAAGCGATTCGTCAGCTCGTTGTCCTGACCGCGGCTGACTTGGCGGGACTGCAGCCAGCCCGACTTCGCCGCCGCGATTTCCTGTTCCGTAAATCCTGCTCCCAGGGCACGATTCATCTCATCGACAAAATCCGCCTCCACTCTTGCCGTATTCTGCGGCGCCGATATCGCATACGTCACAAAAGCGCCGCTGTCCTCTTTTGTAGGCACATTCAATTGCGAGCCCACGCCATAGCTGAGACCATCCTTCACTCGAATGCGTGTTGCCAGACGCGAATTCAGGAACCCGCCGCCCACCATGTAATTCGCCAGCAGTAATGCCGGGTAGTCCGGGTTCTGATCATCCATTCGCACCGCTTGCAAGGCCAGGAACATCGAATTCGCCTTGTCCGGAGTCTCGAAGGATTTATTTACGGCCGCTACATTTTTATATTCGGAGATCACGCGCGCGTAGTGCTCTTTACTCGTCCAGCCTTGAAATAGCTCTTTCATTTGCTTTTCGAGACTCTCCGGTTCAAAGTCTCCGACCACGGCGAGCTCCGCGTTGGAGGCGCCATAAAAATCGGAATAGAACTTCTTCACCTGGTCCAATGTCACAGTCTTAAGGTTTTCAATCTCCTCGTCGATCGTGGCCACATACCGCACATCGCCTTTGGGATAGGGATGTAAATGGCGCTCGGCGTTTGAGAATGCAATCGCAGTCGGTTCACTGCGCTGGCCTTCGAGAGTTGTCAGTTCCTGCTGTTTCAAGGCCTCGAATTCCGATTCCGGGAAGGCTGGCTCACGCAGAACCTCGGCAATGAGTTGAAGAACCGCCGGAAAATTGTCTTTGGTGGTCTGAATAGTGGCCGTAGCGCCAGTAGAGGTCCCAAAGATCCGAACCTGAGCCTTTAGCTTGTCCAGCTCATCGGCGATCTGCTGCCGCGTGTGCCGGCTCGTGCCGCGCATCAGCATGAGCCCGGTCAACAGTGCGATTTCATCCTTCTCTTTGAGATTGTTCTCGTCTCCGAAGTGCAGCCGCATACTGGCGTGAATCACGCCGCCGCGAGTCTTCTTTGAAATGAGCGCCAGCTTGATGCCCGGTTGAAGCTCGCCGCGGACGGTCCGCTTATCGATATTCGAAGGACTGGGATCGAATGCTTCGCCTTGAGCAACGGCCGTTCCGCCCTTGTAGTTCTTTACCAGGGCCAGCACATCCGGCGTCGCGGGAATTTCGGCTCGTTCCGGTTTCGCAGTCGGAATGAAGAGCCCGACAGTGCGATTGGATTCCGTCAAATACGTTTTGGCGAACCGGTCTATTTCAGCGGTATCGGCGGCCTTGATTCGGTCGCGCGTGATGAACGCAAGACGCCAGTCTCCAGCCCCGATGTATTCGCTGAGGAACAGGCCCAGGCGCTCGGAATCGCGAACCAGCAGATCGAACTGCGTGCTCAATTTAGTCTTGCTTCGATTCACTTCCTCATCCGTGGGAGGATTTTTCTCCATGCCATCCATCACGCCCAGGAAAGTTTTTTCGATTTCATCGAGATCCGCGCTCTTGGGGGCCTGCGCGACCAGCATCAGCATTCCTGGTTCGCGGGTGTCGGTCGCAATGGAGCCCACAAATCCCGCTTTCTTGGTCTCCACCAGCGCCTTGTATAGCCGGCCAGAGGGTGCATTAGCGAAAATATCGCCTACTACCTTCGCCAGCGGTCCTTCGGGATGCGCCAGGGCCGGAACGTGAACACCCGCAATCATTACTTTGTCGTCACCCACGCGGCGCAGCGTAACCGTACGTTCCCCATCTTGTACCGGTTCTTCGGTATAGGTCTTATCGAGCACGCGCGCCGGCTTGGGAATGCGCCCGAAATATTTCGCAACAAGCCCAAGCGTTTTCGCTTCATCCACGTGTCCGGCTATCGTCAAAACAGCATTGTCCGGCTGGTAGTACCGGCGATAGAAGGCCTGCAGGCGCTCGATCGGAACATGCTCGATGTCCGAACGCGCGCCGATAGTCGACTTGCCGTAATTGTGCCAGAGATAGGCCGCCGAAAGAACACGCTCTTCCAGGATGTTCTCGGGGCTGTTCTCGCCCAGCTCGAATTCGTTGCGCACCACGGTCATTTCGCTATCGAGATCCTTCTTCGCGATAAAGGAGTTCACCATGCGATCCGATTCGAGATCCAAAGCCCAGTTCAGATTTTCATCCGTGGCCTGGAACGACTCAAAGTAGTTTGTCCGGTCGAACCAGGTAGTGCCGTTCGGGCGCGCTCCGTGCTCCGTCAACTCTTGTGGGATATTGCGGTGTTTTGGCGATCCTTTAAAAAGCATGTGCTCCAGCAGGTGAGCCATTCCGGTCTCGCCATAGCTCTCATTTCGAGAACCAACCAGATAGGTGATATTCACGGTGGTCGAAGTTTTGGTCGGATCTGGGAACAGCAGCACGCGAAGGCCGTTCGCGAGGTCGTACTCTGTGATTCCTTCTACGGAAGCGCCGCGTGTGATTCCCACAGGCAGCGGCGAAGCCGGAACGGATTGAGCCGGAAGGGTGCCAGCCGCAAACAAGATCGCGGATGGAAGCGCAAGAAGACGGATGCTGGAACGATTTTTCACAGGACTCCTCTATTTGGAAGCGAACACGCAGTCAATTGTGCAGTTAGAACTACCTTATCTCAGACGTAAGAAGCCCATTTACGGTATTACGCGCGCGGTCTTGATGTAATCGAGTTTTGGAAAATGCTCTTCGAGATACGGATTGCCGATGTCCGCGATAGCGGCCTGGCTTGGGCCCTCGCCGCTTGGCGGACCGTCGCCGTAGCCGCTGTACAGGTTCATCACATTCTCCATCCCTTGAACCACTTCGCCGAACGGCGTGAAGCCTTGTGAATCCAGGCTGGCGCTGTTATCGCCCAGGTTGATGAAGACCTGCGTGGTTCGGGAATTTGGGCCGGCCATCGCGAAGACTACCGTGCCAACCTTGTTGCTGACTTTCGGCGGGTCGTCCTTAATCGAAATCTCGCTCCAATCTTTGTTTAGTTTCGGGTCGCCGTTGATCCCCCACTGCACCACAAAGCCCCGCAAAGCGCGGAAGAACGCGTTTCCATTGTAAAAGCCCATATTTGTCAGCTCATAGAAGTGATCTGCTCCCAGTGGCGACCAGTCGCGGTGAACAAGAATCAAAACATCGCCTTTGGTGGTCTGAAGCCGGACTTTGTATTCGGCGGGCGCGGTCTTCATTTCAGCGCTCTTCTTATTGCCGCATCCGGCGCAAAGCGCCACGATCACGACCATAAAGGCCCGCAGCGCAGCCTTGACCCAGCTCACTTTGCATCCCTCCAATTTGGGCCGCTCCCCACGTCCACCAATAGAGGAACGGAAAGTTCGTAAACCGTCTGCATCTGCGTTTTCACCAGCTCCTTTAAGTCATCGATCTCAGAAGAAGGAGCCTCGAACACCAGTTCGTCATGCACCTGCAGAAGCATGCGCGATTTTAGCCGGTTTTTTGCGAGCCGCTCCGCGATCCGGATCATGGCGAGTTTAATCAGGTCGGCAGCCGTTCCCTGCAGCGGCGTATTCACGGCTGTGCGCTCAGCGAAGGACCGTGCTGAAGGGTTCCGGCTATGCATATCCGGTATCGGGCGCCGGCGGCCAAGAAGCGTTCTCGCAACACCGGTTTCACGGACCTCCGCAATCGTGCGATCGATGAACTCGCGAACCCCTGCGTGCCGCTCGAAGTAACGGCGGATGTACAGCTCGGCTTCCTTCCTGTCAATGCAAAGCTGCTGCGCCAGGCCGAATGGAGTCTGCCCGTAGACAATTCCGAAGTTCACGGCTTTCGCGGAGCGCCTCATCTCTGCGTTAACCATGAGCGGGTCAATTTTGAACACCTCGGCGGCTGTGCGGGTGTGAATATCTTCGTGGTTCTTGAAGGCTTCGACCAGAACGGGATCGCCCGACATGTGCGCCAATAGCCTAAGCTCAATCTGCGAGTAATCGGCGACTACCAGGGCCCAATCCGGCTCCGGCACAAATGCTGCCCTTATCTCCCGGCCCTCCTCGGTGCGGATGGGAATGTTTTGCAGGTTCGGATTCGATGAGGAAAGGCGGCCGGTTGCAGCTCCTGCTTGGTTGAACGTCGTGTGCAGGCGGCCGGTTTGCGGCCGAATCAATTGCGGCAGCGCGTCGATATAGGTCCCTTTAAGCTTCATGAGCTGCCGATAATCGAGGACCAGTTGAGCGACAGGGTACGCGGGCGCCAGCCCCTCTAGTACGTCAGCGGCAGTCGAAACTACTTTCCCCTTGCCATACTTCACCGGCGACGGAAGGGCCATCTCTTCAAACAGCACCTTCCCGAGCTGCTGCGGTGAGTTGATGTTGAACGGATGGCCGGCCAAGTCGTATATGTTCTGTGCAATTTTTTCGATCCGTTCGGCTAATCGAACCGACAAGTCGGACAGCACGTCCGTGTCCACGCGGATTCCCGTCATCTCCATTCGCGCCAGAACCGGAGCGAGCGGTAGATCGATTTGCTCATACACGTCCCGCAACTCCTGTTGATCCACCTGCGGCCGCAGTTGCTCCGCCGCAGTCAGAGTAGCTTCCGCCTGCTGCTCCGCCGCGGCGTTCAGCTTGCGGTCAAGGAATCGTTCGGCGACCGATTCCGGCGAACAAGCGCCCGGATCGGCGCACAGCAGAAACGTGTAGAGCATGACGTCGTCCAATACGTTTTTAGGACTCAGGCCCAGCCCATCGCACGCGATGAAAAATGCTTTCGCGTCATGAACGATCTTAGGAATCGTTTCCGATTCGATCAACGGCCGGACGGAATCGAGCAGCGCCATCGATACAGCCCGGCCTTCTCCCGCGCGATACGACAAGCCCACAAATCCATTTGTCAGATCGAGAGCAATCGCCAGCGGCGCCTTTTCCGGGCGCTTGCCCAGCCATTCGGCGACCAGGGCATGGTCCGCCAGAGTTCCGTAATCTCGCGTCGCACTGTCATCTTCCGGAGGCAGATCCTTCAGCAAACTGAAGAATTCCACCTCTTTGTATAGAGTTTTCAGCGCGGAGTTATTGGGCGGTTTCGCGCGAAGAAATTCCAGTTCCCATTCGATGGGCACTTGGGTGTGAATGGTCGCAAGCTGCTTGCTGAGCAGAATCTGATCGCGGTTGTTGAGCAGGCTTTCGCGATACATTTTTCGCTCTACTTCGGCAGCGCGATCGAGCGCCGCTTCCACCGAACCAAAGCGCGTGATCAGGTCTTTCGCGCCTTTATCGCCGATGCCGGGCGCACCGGGTATATTGTCGATGGAGTCTCCCTTCAGCGCAAGAAGATCGGCGACCTGTGCGGGCTTCACGCCCATAAACTGTTCCACCTTCGCGGCGTCGTACCACTCATCGTCCTTCATGGGATTCAACATGAACACACGATTGTTGACAAGCTGCAGCATGTCCTTGTCGCTCGACACAATCACTACTTCGAGGGGCTTGGAGTGCTCGCGGCAGGCGATTGCGCCAATGACATCGTCTGCTTCGTACCCTGGAAATTCGAGAATGGGGATGTGCATGGCTTCGAGAACGCGTCGGATATACGGGATCTGCTCGCCCAAATCTTGCGGCATCTCGGTCCGGTTGGCTTTGTACTCCGCAAAGCTCTCGGAACGGAACGTCGGCTCGCTGCTTTCGAAGATCGCCGCGATGTAATCCGGCTTGGAGCTGGTCATCAGCTTCCGTAGCATGTTATGGAAGATGTAAACTGCTTCGGTGGAGAGGCCGGAGCTCGTGCGCATAGGCGGAGCCCCGCTCCTCGCGCGCGCATGGTAAGCGCGGAAGATGAATCCAAAGCTATCGATAAGGAACAGGCGCTTGGCTGGCAATATCTCCAGGATAGAAGGGCAGCCCCACACGAGCTGGCCTCTCATGATCGCGTGAATTTTCGGTATCCAATTTTTCTCGATCTCAGTGGCAAGAAGTGTCTCGTCACAGGCGAAGGAGCGGAAATCGCTGGCAAGCTTCGGGCTCTGGTGAGCGCGGCCGCAAATGTCGTCTACGTAAATCCGCGCGCCGAGCCTGCTATTCAGGAACTCGTAGCACAAGGAGCCGTTAGCTGGCAGCCTCGCGATTTCACTTCCCAAGATCTCGCCGGCTGCTTTCTGGTCATCGCCGCTCGCGAGGACAATGCGGAGATCTTCCGTCTGGCCGAAGAGCAGAACGTATTGTGCAACTCGGTGGACGATCCGGAAAACTGCCGCTTCAGCTTCGGATCCGTGCATAGGCAAGGCGAGCTGACCATTGCCATCTCTACAAATGGCTGTGCGCCCGCTGTGGCAGTCCGGCTGCGGGAGTTTCTGGAGCAGGAGATCGGCCCTGAGTATGCGCTACTCCTCGATCTGCTGAAAAAAGCACGGGCGGAGATCACGGTGCGCATTCCCGATTTCACAGCGCGGCGCGATCTCTGGTACCGGATCCTCGATTCGCAGTTACTGACCAAGCTGCGCGAAGGTCAGCACGTGGAAGCATCCAACATGCTCCGGCGAATGATCGAGGAAACGATCAACAGCATTTCGCGCTCCGGTACTTCCGGCGATGGCGGCGATCGATAAAGGATCGCCATTCACCCGCCGAATGGGTGCGGCTTGTTGATTTCAAATAGCGCGCGTAGGCGTTCTCATCGGAGAGTTCGCGAGCCAGTGCGATCCAGAACCTCAACAGCTTCCGTGCATGCTTCATATGCTCTCCGGCTCCAGTGTGGACGGAATGAAGGGCGATTCCGAACTTGTAAGAGCGCGCGTGCCGCGAAGCAATCCATACCAGATTCGTAGCGAATCGAGCACGATAATGGAAACCAGAATCAGGAAAGCGCCGGAAACAAAGGCATCCAGGCGATCGTTGAAGATCACCGCGCGCGTTTCGGCGACCTTTGCCGCGGCGACCTGGCCCGCTGCGATCGCATTCTGCAAGGCTGCTGCGTGAGCCAGAAACCCCAGGCGCGGATCGTCCGAGAAGATCTTCTCCAGCCCGGCGGTGAAAGTGATCGCTACCAGCCAGCCGAGGGGCGCGGCTGTAATCCACATGTATCGGGCGCGATGCATTTTCAAAATGACGGTTGTCGCCACGCACAGCGCAATGGCGCTCAGTAGCTGGTTCGAAATTCCAAAGAGCGGCCACAGGGAATTAATGCCCCCCAGCGGATCGATTACGCCCTGATACAAGAAGTAGCCCCACGCGCCAACGACAACGGCGCTGGTCGCGAAAACTCCCGGCATCCATCCGGTTCTTCCGAGCGATTTGTGCACGTGACCGAGCAGATCTTGCAGCATGAAACGCCCGACACGGGTTCCGGCGTCGATAATCGTCAGGATAAATAACGCCTCAAACATAATGGCGAAGTGATACCAGAAGCTCAGCAAGCCATCGCCTAAGCCGGTCGATCGCAAGACCCCGCCGAATATCTGGGCCATGCCGAGAGCGAGCGACGGCGCTCCTCCGGTTCGACCGAAAAGCGTGTTCTCGCCGACGCGCTGAGCAAGCTGAGCCATTGTCGCCGCGGAAACAGGGAAGCCCCAGCCGGTGATCGTGTGGGCCGCTGCCAGCGCTGTCGCGCCTACAACTCCGGGCGGCGAGTTCACGGCGAAGAAAACACCCGGCTGCAACGAAGCCGCCGCAACCATGGCCATGATGGCAACGAAGCCTTCGAGCAGCATGGCCCCGTAGCCAATCGGCCAGGCGTGCCACTCCCGCGAAATCATTTTGGGCGTGGTGCCGGATGAGATCAGCGCGTGAAATCCGGAAATTGCGCCGCACGCAATCGTGATGAAACAGAAGGGGAAGATTTTGCCCGCGAAAATCGGCCCCCGCCCGTTGACGAACTGCGTAAGCGGCGGCAATTCGAGTTTCGGGTGAGTGAACAAGATGCCCACCGCGAGCAAGAAGATGACACCCAGTTTCACGAATGTACTGAGGTAATCGCGTGGCGCGAGCAAAAGCCAAACTGGCAAAACACTCGCCAGGAAACCATAAACGATGATTGCAATGGTAAGGGCAACCCCTCCCCACGTAAACCATCCAGCAGCCGAGGGCGAAGCAGAAATCAGTTTGCCGCCATAAATGCTGAACATGACCATCACAAAACCGAGCGCAGAACACTCGAGGACTTTCCCGGGCCGCAGGAAGCGCAGATAAAGACCCATAAACAGGGCAACTGGAATCGTCATTGCGATAGTGAACGTCCCCCACGGGCTGCCCTTCAACGCGTTCACGACGACAAGCGCTACCACCGCGAGCAGAACGATCATGATCAGAAGCACGGTTACCAGTGAGACGAAGCCCGCCAGCTTGCCAATCTCTTCGCGCGCCATTTGGCCGAGCGTTTTCCCATCGCGCCGCATGGAGCAGAAAAGAATCACGAAATCCTGCACGGCGCCACCCAGCACGGCGCCAAAGAGGATCCAAAGCACACCCGGCAAGTACCCGAACTGCGCGGCGAGTGTCGGGCCTACCAGCGGACCGGGACCGGCAATCGCGGCAAAGTGATGACCGAGGAGGATCCATTTGTTGGTAGGTTCGAAGTCCTGGCCGTCGCGAAAACGCTCCGCCGGGGTAGCGCGCCGGTCGTCGAGGGCCATCACCTTGGCGGCAATGAACTTCGCGTAGAAACGAAATCCAATGAGATAGATGGACGCGGCCGCGGCAACCAGCCACAAACTATTTACGGGCTCGCCCCGACGGCTCGTGACGGCCCCCAGGCAGACCGCCGCTACGACCGCGATCAGAGCCCAGATAAGTCTGCGCAGGCGGCGCCCCATCGCCGACTACTGACGAGCCAGCGCGGACAGCAAAACTGCCAGCAAGGCAACCGCAAGGGCGCCTATTCCAAAACTGATGAGCGCCCGGTTCATGGGAGAGTCTTCGCGATTCTCTACGCGAATGCCGATGACCGGCGCAGGGCCGGCGGGGCGATCGCCATCTTCCCCTGCGGCAAAGATATTCCGCTTCCGGACGGTTTGCGGCATCTCTATCACGCGCTTCACGCGCGGCTCAAGTGCGCCCGCTCTGTACTCCAATTCCTTAATGAGTCCCACAAGAAGCAGCAGGTCGTGAGTCTCCGAGACCGCCCCGATGTACTGCCTGGGAATCCAGATCTCTGCGCCTGTATGAGAGTTGACAACCTGCACTTCCGCCCGGGAACCGGTGCCAAGTACCCATTCGTTGGGCGGGGCATTCTTGATCGGCGGATAAAATGCAAACCGACGTAGTCCTATATAGTCGAGCGGCGAAGGGACCAGCGGCGCTGACATTCGTCTCAGTGTAGCGGAGAGATATTCTGTCACCGCTCCACGATCATTTAGACTAGAATTTTAGGCCAATGCCACAGGATTCCGCCGATTGACCTCCTCCACGCTCGTTGAGGCCCCTCTCGAAACACGATCTGAAGCCCAGCGAGCCTTCTTGCTGGTATTTTCCTGTACTCTCATCGGGGCGCTCGCTCAAATTCTAGTGAAGCAGGGAACCGCCCAGCTAGACGCGGGACATCTTACGTTAGGCCAGGTGCTGAGCCGTCCGACGCTGATCGTTAGCTTCTCGATTGGGGTTATCAGCAATCTCCGGTTGTTCATAGGGTATTGCTTGTACGGCATCAACACCTTTCTGATGGCACTCGCTCTCAAAGGCCGGGAACTGTCAAGACTGTATCCCATCATTGCGCTGACCTATGTATGGGTCACCATTCTTTCGCTATTTGTCCTCCCCGGCGAGCACTTGAACTTCTTTCGAACCATCGGTATCGCATTCATCGTGGGCGGCGTTTCGATCCTCGGCTTGAAAAAATAAGGCACTTGCGATGCAAACTCCTTCGAGTGCGATTATCCTTGTTCTCTTTGGCTCCTTTATCGGCTCCTTCGGCGCAGTATTTCTGAAATTGGGCGCCGAGCACATGTCTGGCGGCCTCGCGCGCCTCGTGAGTAATTACTGGCTGGCGATCGGGGTGGCCCTCTATCTACTGTCGTCTGTGTTCTACATGATGGGTGTAGCCCAGCCCCAGGCACAACTGACCGTTCTCTATCCCATGGTGGCGCTCGGCTACATCTGGGCTATCTTATGGGCGCGCCTGTTTTTCAAAGAGCCGTTCACGTTGCCGAAAATCGGCGGCTTGCTGATGATCATCTTCGGCGTTGCTCTGATTAATTTCGGAAACGCCTAGTTTCCGCTGTCCCTGCATTCCAGGTTTCTATAAATCGGGCCAACGCGTTCGGACGCGTCCCGCGTGCGATCATCAAAACGATCTCGACAGCAGCCCACACGAAGAACGCGCCAGCAATCCAAATCCTGATCTGGTCTCCCCAAAACGCGGGCAGAATGAACTGAATCGCGAAGAGCACAAATATCGCCAGCGCTTCCCACCAGGCGAATGCCATGTTGACCAGGAAGATCAACCCGACGAGACTCTGCCCAATGGTCAGCAGCAACTCGGTTTCCTGCTCCGCATCGAGCGGTATGGCCGATACGCTTCCTCGACTCATGGAAAACACAATAGGCAGCATCGCAACCAATAAAGTCCATTGATTGATGTTGCTGGAGGCGATATTCATCAAAGCAACGGACGCGTTCTCCTTTTGCCGGGCGAAGTAGAAAGTGGAGGCCAACTCCGGAAACTCGGAAATGATCGGAGCAAACCACTGAATCACGATGAAACTAGGAATACCCATGGCAGCAGCCACCGCTACGAGGCTTCCGAGAAACGGTTCGGCGGTGAAATAGATCAACGTGCCCCCGGTTAGAAAACAGCCGTAAATGAGGGCGATCCGCCAGCGGCGCGGCGCAAGAACAATGTGGCGGGGAACCACTTCCAGATCCTCCACCCGCTCATGCTCCTGCGGCGGAAGCCTGGAGAGCAGCGCCAAGTACGCGCAGTAGAACGCCACGAGAATACACGCATCGTATACGTGAAGAGTTGCCTTCCACCAGATGATGAGCGCGTAAAGCAATGGGAACAGGAGCCCGACAACCTCCACGCTGTGGTGAGGGTCCAGTTGGATCTTGCGCAAGGGCTGGCCGGTGCGCCGGCGATGGACAATCGCGGCGGTGATGTAGATCATCGGCCACGCAAGCCCGGTGAGTAGACGGAGTGCGCCGGTCAGATTTGCGAGCAACAGAGGCACCTGCTGTTTCCAGGCGAGGACCGCCTCCACGGCAAACTCCGGCAGCGTTTGCATCCAGGCGAGAATAGCCAGAGCAAACCCCTGTGCGACGAAGAACTGCGCGGATTCCGCGCCCCAGGTGATCAGAACAGAGGCAACGAGGATACAGGGCGTGGTCCAAAGGACGGACCATGGGCTCGATTGAATCAGCGGTGCGGCCAAAAACAGGAATGCAAACGCGGTTCCGCAGAATAGGACCGGCTGCGCTGCCTTATTCGAAGAGGATCTGCGCATCGTGGCTGTCGGGGCAACGTGTCATCACAGAGTGCTTCTCGAACGCCGCAGATTTGAACGGAAAATCGGTTCGGTAATGGCCCCCGCGGCTTTCTTCGCGGGCCAGCGCGGCGCGTGAGATCAGATATGCCACCTGATGCATATTGCGGAGCTCGAAAGCAGCACGATCCGGGGACCCGATGGGCCGAAAAGACGTCGATGCCAAACGCATGCGGGCAGCGGCGAGTTCGGGACCGTTGCGGAGCACGCCGCAGCAATTCCAGGCGAGTGCTCGGATTTCGTGTTCCGCGATATCGGGAAACAGGCCCAGTGGGCTGAGGGCATTATTGAAATCGCACGACGGAGCCGCAAGCGAACTCATCGCCTTTCCGGCTCGCGCGCCGAAGACCACACCTTCAAGCAGCGAATTGCTGGCCAGCCGGTTTGCGCCGTGGACGCCTGTGCAGGCCACCTCGCCCGCGGCGTACAAGCGGGGGATGCTGGTCGAGCCATATAGATCAGTCTTCACACCGCCCATGGCGTAATGTGCGGCGGGGCGAACCGGCGCCGGCCTACTTTCGAGATTCACGCCATAGCGCAGGCAGGTTTCGTAAATCCGGGGGAACCGCTCGCGCACCAACCCTCGCGGAAGATGCGTTAGATCGAGAAACGCACATTCACCGCCGCTGGCGCGCAATTCCATCAAGATCGAGCGGGAGACAACGTCGCGCGGCGCCAGCTCTTTGAGTGGATGATAGCGATCCATGAAGCGTTCCCCGCGCCCGTTGCGCAGGTAGGCGCCTTCGCCTCGCAAAGCTTCGCTCAGCAGGAAGCGGGGAGCTCCGGGTACATACAGCGCGGTGGGATGGAATTGGACAAATTCGATATCGGCAATTACGGCGCCAGCTCGATAGGCGCATGCTACGCCGTCTCCGGTGGCAACGTCTGGATTTGTCGTGTTTTCAAACACCCGGCCCAGGCCTCCGGTTGCCAGCAGAACGCCGCGCCCTTCGACCAGAACGGTCGAGCTTGTGGTTTCATCGAACGCGCATACCCCCACAACCTCGCCATTCTCTACGAGCAAATCCGTCACCGCGGCAAAGCTCTGAAAAGCCACGTTCTCGAGTGAGCCGGCCTGCTGTCGAAGTGTGCGCGCGATTTCGCGGCCTGTCGAATCGCCGTGAGCATGCAACACGCGGCTGCGGCTGTGGGCGCCTTCTCGCGCAAAAAGAAGCCGCGGTCCTTCGCGGTCGAATGCTGCCCCCCATGCGATCAGTTGCTCGATGGCAGAGGGTCCTTCTTCCACCAGGGTCCGAACGGCCTCCACATTGCATAGGCCGTCGCCGGCGACGAGGGTGTCCTGCTCGTGCAACTCCACTTCATCGTCGTCGCTCAGTGCGGCGGCAATTCCACCCTGCGCATATTCGGAGGAGGATTCCTGCAGACTGTCCTTGGCAATGACGAGAACACGCCCGGCCTGAGCCAATTCGATTGCCGCGCGAAGGCCCGCCACGCCTGCTCCCACCACAATGAAATCGGTGCTGGCGCGCTGAACCGGTGTGGCGATAAGCCCATCCTATCGCACGATCCCACCTCTCCGGCTTCGTGCTGCTCTACGTTAAACGCAGTACAGTATAAAATAGACGTTTTGATAGAGAGCTTCAAGGACAAACACACGAAGCAGCTCTTTGAAACTCAAAAGAGCCGGCGCTTTGGAGGAATCGCTCGTGCAGCCGTCCGCAAGCTGGTTCAACTTGATATGGTCGAAAAATTGGAGGACCTTAAGGTTCCGCCTGGAAATGAGCTCGAACCGTTGAAAGGGGACCGTAAGGGTCAACATAGCATTCGAATTAACGATCAGTTCCGAATCTGCTTCCGCTGGACCGATGACGGCATTCACGACGTTGAAATTGTCGATTACCACTGAAGCGGAGAAAGTGAGGTGGAGAAAGCAGTCCAATGAGCATAAAAAAACCTGCCAAGGGATGGAACATTACACGAAAGCCGGTTCATCCCGGCGAAATGTTGCGCGAGGAGTTCATGGTTCCGCTCGGTTTGTCGGCTAACAAGCTTGCGCTCGAACTTCGGGTGCCCGTGACTCGTATATCGGAAATTATCAACGAACGGCGCGGCATGACAGCGGATACCGCACTGCGCTTAGAGCGGTACTTCGGCATGAGCGCAGACTTTTGGCTCAATCTTCAGAAGAACTTCGATTTGATCTCCGCCCGGCAAGCTCACGGGAAACAGATTGAGACAGTAATTCAGCCACGATCTGCTGCCTGATTCCCACCTCGGATAACATTCGCCTCTCGCCGTTGTCGCCGAGAAAGGCAGGGCTCGGCAGCCATTCTCCGGCTGTCGCAGTACGACCGCCGCTAGGTGGCTCAGTTCTCTGACGGTTTCTCTACCTGGTCAATGGCCACTTAGAATTTTGGTGCGGCAGACGCAGATTGAGATTGAGGCCAAGCGGGCGGGGCATTCACGGCAACTACGATGGGCGCAAGAGCCGCCATCCTAAACGAGATGCGAATAAGATGGAACAATCGTGCCTGATGTGATAAGAAAAACTCACCCGATTACGACATGAAACCGCATGGTACAACGGGATCACATGCCGGTCTTCCAGGTAAAAACAGCTCACCACAACTATCAAAATGTGGTCGAGCGCGGCATTCTGGCGTGTTTTTCGCAATTCATGCCCGCCGATGCAGGCAAGCTGTTTATCGTAACCACCGAGGATGTCTGGCGGCTGCACGGTCACACTATTCGCGCGCAGTTTAAGCCGGAGAGGATGACCACTCTGTTCTTCCCCGGCGGCGAAGTGAACAAGCGGCTCGCTGCTTTGGAGCAACTTGCGGAAAAGATGGTAGAGCATGGCGCCGACCGGTCCAGTGTCGTCATCGGATTCGGCGGCGGTATTGTGACTGACCTCAGCGGATTTCTGGCGGCCGTGTTCATGCGCGGCATTCCAGTGCTGCAAATCCCGACCACACTGCTCGCGCAAGTGGACGCGGCCACAGGCGGAAAAACCGGCGTGAATCTTGTCAGCGGGAAAAATCTTATCGGAAGTTTTCATCAGCCGCGCGCTGTATTGATCGATCCGGACGTAATATCCACGCTCCCGCAACGGGAATACCGCGCCGGGCTTTACGAAGTGATCAAGTGCGGCGTTATAGGGGACGTCGCTCTCTTCGAGCTCCTCGAGGATCGCGCTAAAGAGGTGTTTCTCCGGGCGCCCGATGTCGTCGACGAACTCATTGGAGCAGCTGTACGGATCAAGGCGGAAGTTGTATCGGCCGACGAACGCGAGAGCGGTTTGCGGCGAATCCTAAATTTCGGACACACCATCGGCCATGCCATCGAAGCTGAAACAGGATACGCGCGCTTCCTGCATGGCGAGGCCATCGCTTGGGGCATGCTCGCTGTGACCCGCCTGGCCGAATTGCTCCGCATGCTGGATCCCGATTCCGCGCAGCGAATCGCGAGGCTCGTGTGCTCCTATGGACCACTGCCTTCCGCCAAGGATCTGGATGCGGATCGTTTGATTGGTAGGCTCGCCAGCGACAAAAAAACCCTGCGCGGCGCCGTTCATTTTGTTCTGCCGGTGGCCGTCGGAGAGACGAAAATCGTATCCGGCATCGAACCAAGTATTATTCGCCGCGCCATCGAAGAGTCGTTGCAGTGAACACAGCGGCCGGAACAACGCCTCCGGGAACCTCGACCGAGCAGCAAGCTGCCCAGTGGGTGCGGCGTATGTTCGCCGGGATTGCAACCAGATACGACTTCCTCAATCATCTGTTGTCTTTCAACATTGACCGTACCTGGCGCAAGGCTCTGATAAACAAATTGAAGCCGGTCCTGAAGGAACCCGGTGCGCGAGTGCTGGACCTGTGCTGCGGAACTGGCGATGTTCTGCTGGATTTGGAACAGACTTCGGAAGCTTCTATTGTGGGGGCGGATTTCTGCCATCCAATGCTTGTGTCGGCCCGCCGGAAAGGGTTTCGCAAAGGCCTCCAGGCGATCGTGTTCGAGGCGGATGCGTTGCAATTGCCTGTTGCTGGCGAGATTTTCGATGCCATCGCGATTGCATTCGGCTTTCGGAACCTGGCAAATTACGCCACGGGGTTAAAAGAATTGCATCGCGTCTTGCGATCCGGCGGAGTGCTCGCCATTCTCGAGTTCTCGCAGCCTCCCGGGCTCGTTATGAAAACTGCCTACGGCTGCTATTCGCGCTTCTTCTTACCCGCCATGGGCAGACTGCTATCGGGAACGAGCGAAGCGTACGCCTATCTGCCGGAATCTATCCGTAAGTTTCCGCCACCCACGGCCCTACAGAAGATGATGGAAGCGGCCGGATTTGAACGAACGGGCTTCGAGCTGCTAACGGGCGGAATCGCGGCGCTGCACGTGGGGAAAAAAGAATAGCTCAGGCTCCGGCGGCCCGGTCACCTTTATCTCGCCGGCGATTGATCTCGTCACGAAGTCCCAGATTGCGGACCAGCCGGAGCAGGTAATTCGGGTGCAATCCGAGCAGACGGGCAGCCACTTTATAATCGCCATTCGCCTGGGCGTAGGCGTCCAGAATTACTTCACATTTGGCGTCTCCCACCGACTGGTGGTATTTGGCTCCCGCATCGCGCGGCGCCGCTTCCAGCAGCGTTTCGGGCAGATCTTCCGGCAGCACCCAATCCGATACGCCGAGAACCACGGCACGCTCCATGGCGTTCTCCAACTCCCGCACGTTGCCGGGCCAGCCATACTGCATGATCATGTCTTCGGCCTCCGCGGAAAGCCCTTGCAGCTGGCGTTTGCAGCGCTCGGACGAGCGTTGAAGAAAGTATTGCGCCAGGAGCGGAATGTCTTCCTTTCGATCGCGCAAGGGCGGAGATGGCAGCGTGACCACGTTCAGGCGATGATAGAGATCCTCGCGGAATCTGGCGTTGCGAACATCCTCCGCCAGATCGCGGTTGGTCGCGGCGATCACGCGGATGTCGAGTGGATGCGCCTGCGTGCCTCCGACGCGCTCAAACTCCCTCTGCTGAAGAACGCGCAACAGCTTGGCCTGCAATCCAGGAGCGAGCTCGCCGACTTCATCCAGGAAGATAGTTCCGCCTTGCGCCAGCTCAAACCGCCCGCGCTTGAGCGAAATGGCGCCCGTAAACGCTCCCTTTTCATGGCCGAATAGCTCGCTTTCGAACAGCGATTCGCTTAAGGCTGCGCAGTTCACCGCAATGAAAGGTCGCTCGCGCCGAAGGCTCTTCTGATGCAGGGCCCGCGCAATCAATTCCTTGCCGGTTCCACTCTCGCCCGTAATCAAGACCGTCGTGTCTCGCGGAGCCACGCGCTCGACCAATTCCAGGAGCCGGAGAATCACGGCACTCTTTCCCACTATGCCGGTATTTGTGGCGATTTGCTCCTGGAGTAACGCATTCTCGGCCTTCAGGGTCTCAACTTCCTGATTGGCTTCAAAGCCAATCGATGCAAGCGACGCGACGGCCGTCAAAGTTTCCAGATGAGCGGTCAGCCGGCTTCCCTCGGGCGCCTGCACGTGAATCAAGAGAACCCCGCCTAAGGTGCCCGCCAGATATAGCGGCACGCCAATAATTCCGGATTCTGAGTCTTCGAAGGCGCCTTCTTCGCAAACGCGCGAAAGCGCGTGCTCGAAATCCGCATCGTGCGGCAGAGCGCGATCTCTATAGCGGGCCAGCAACTCGGATGGCGATGGACCGAACAGCAGCACTCCCTGCTCCACGGGGATCAGATCCGAAACCAGCCTGAGGATCTGGCTTTGCAACAGCTTGCTCTGCGATTCGCCGATATCTGCCGCCAAGGCGCGAAATAAGAATACGAGGGAACAAGCCGCCAGCAGGACGGGACGGGTCTCGGCGGGAGCGGGAGGCGATGGTTCTTCGCTCGCTGCTTCGCCCGAACGGAACATGAGAATGGTCTTTCCAATCCCGATCTGATCCCGGTCTTCGAGCCAGCGTTCGGCCGAACGAATCCCGTTCACATACGTGCCCACCGAGGTCTTAAGATCGGAAACCACGAATCGATCGCCCTGCCGCCGGATTTGGCAGTGGCGCCAGGCGATCTCAGGATCGCTCAGAACGACTTTTGAGCTGGGCGCGCGACCAATAAAGAGATCGTCCTTGCCGATGCCGTACCGGGTGCCGGCCAGCGGACCATTCACGACAATGAGTTCCGCATTCATAACAGGAAGCTATTAGCTATAATCTAACCCGCCGCTCTTCGGTGCCGCGTTTCATCGGGTGATGCGAGTCCACCCGTCATCCGAGGGTAATGAGCTCCTCCTGCTGCGACTCAACGTAAGACTCGTCACTATTCTCCCCCAGGTCCAGGAATCGGCCGTCCAATAATCTCTGAGTATCGATGTTTCCCATCGCGGACAGGAGGGTTTCCTTCAAAAACGGATATTCCTTTTCCAATCCGGCGAGTGTATCGCGTAACGTGCGGCGAACGGTTCCGGTTTTTTGGGAGCACCCGCACGGAATGAGGGGCGCGGAAAGACGCTCGGAATAGGCACGGGTCAGATCTTCTGTGACATAAACCAGCGGCCGGATGAGGCGGAATTCACGCTTGCTTGACCATGTAATCGGAGGAAGCGCGCTGATGCGTCCCGTGAACATGGCATTCCGCAGGAAAGATTCGCAGAAGTCGTCCGCGGTGTGTCCCAGCGCGATGACATTTGCTTCGAGTTTGCGCGCGACATCGTAAACCGCGCGCCGCCGAAACCTGCTGCATACGTCACAACCGTGATCCGGTTGGTCCGTTAAAAGGCGAAGTGACGGCCTATCTTCCACGTAAGTCCAATTCACGCCGCGCCGCTTGAGAAATTCGCCCATCGGCTCAATGGAAGACAGAAATTTTCCCTGCTCAATGGTGAAGGCGCAGACGGAAAACTGGACTGGAGCGCGCTTTTGCAACAACAGCAGCGCTTCTAGCAGCGTGAGTGAATCTTTTCCTCCCGAAACGCCCACCGCCACGCGATCGCCATCGCGGATCATACGGAAGCGGCTGATCGCCTCGCCGACCTTGCGCAGGATTGACTTTTCGAGATCCACCTTCTCCACGATACCGGATGGAACGATCCGCGAAAACGCCGCACCGGCCGCTCCGGTGGCAGAAAATCACAGCCTGGACGTCAAAAAGCCGCGTAATCGTCGCGAGCCTCCGCCGCCGCAGCCTTCACCTCGCGGATAGCGATCGCCTGTATCTTCACCGGCGTTAGCGGCTTGTCATCGGAGTTCCTCGGCACTTGAGAGATGGCATCAGCCACCTCCTGCCCGGATACGACCTGCCCGAAGATCGAATAGTGCCCGTTCAGGTGCTCTGCGGGAGCCACGGTAATGAAGAATTGACAGCCGTTCGTGTTCGGCCCGGAATTGGCCATCGCCAGAACACCGGGGCGCTCGAATGTATGACTTGGATCGATCTCGTCCTCGAACTCGTACCCCGGCGAGCCGCTTCCATCCCCGGCCGGATCGCCGCCTTGAATCATGAATTGCGGAATAACCCGGTGGAACGTCGTGCCTGCATAAAGCGACGTGTGCTTCACTTTTCCGGTCGCCGGATCCGTCCAGCCCTTCGTGCCCGTGGCGAGTCCCCGGAAATTGGCAACGGTCTTCGGCGCTTCTTTCTCAAAAAGCCGGCAGACGATGTTTCCCATCGACGTGTAGATCACGGCATACAATCCGGGTTCCGTAGGCAAATTTACTTCCGGCAAGGCGGGCGTGGGTTTCTCGGTGCGATGCGCAGGCGGCACTGCTTTCTTCATCTGTCCCGCGGCTTGGCCGAATCCCGACAAGCTGGCGGCGAGAACGATCATCGATGCTGTCCTTATGGATCCCATTTACCGCCGATTATAAAAGGAGGCAAGCGTGCGAACGGTATAGTTTTCAAAGATGCGCTGCCGTCTGCTTTCAATCCAGCTACTTCTCGTGATCGGCGTCTCTGCCGCAATGTCCGTGTTTGCCCAGACCCCGGTCGTGCTTCGATCCCCCGACGGGCGGTTGGCCGCCACCTTCGAGACCATAAACAACAAACAGCCGGCGGAAACCGGACAGCTCGTTTACTCCGTTTTGTTCCGGGGCAAGCCGCTCATGGATCAGTCCGCGTTGGCGCTCGAATTACAAGGGCAGCGCCCGCTCGGCCCGAATGTGCGGATCGCCGGGCAGACGCCTTCGAAAGTCGATGAAACTTATCGACTCGTGACCGGCAAGGCGAGTACCGTTCGCAACCACTACAATGCCGTCCGCCTCGATCTGGAAGAAAACAGCGCCCCCGCGCGCAAGCTCGTGATCGAAGCCCGCGCCTATGATGATGCAATTGCGTTTCGCTACGTCGTTCCCGAGCAGAGGCCGCTTCGCGATTTTCGTTTGACCAAAGAAGCCACCGAGTTCCGCATCAGCAAAGATGCGGTCACTTATGCGCTCGTTCTTCCGAACTTCCGCACCATGTACGAGAGCGAATACATTAAGCTCAATGCCAGCGCCTTCGCCAGCAACAACGGGCTTTCCAGTCGAGTTCTGATCGGTCTCCCTTTGTTGATGCAAGTGCCGGGCGTTGGTTGGATGGCCATTACCGAAGCGGATTTGCGCGGCTATAGCTCCATGTACCTGGTGAATCCTTCAACTACCTGGGGTGGTCACGTCTTCGAATCGCAGCTTGCGCCTGGCGACGATCCCGAAGTCATCGTTTCGGGCGCCCTCCCGCACCACTCCGGCTGGCGCGTCCTTCTTGTAGGAGAGGAGCCCGGCAGGCTCATCGAATCTAACGTGGTCACCAGTCTCAATCCGGAGTCTGCCATCCAGGACACATCGTGGATTCATGCGGGACTTACAGCCTGGGATTGGTGGAGCGGCAGTATCGGCCCGGACGGGAACCCAGCGTTTACGACCGCGACGATGAAGTATTACGTCGATTTCGCCGCCAAATCCGGATTTCCGTACATGCTTATCGATGCGGGCTGGTCGGCGCGCGACGATATCACCAAAATGAACGGACGTGTCGACGTTCCGGAAGTGGTCCGCTACGCCGCTTCGAAGAACGTGAAGGTCTGGATCTGGCTCAGATACACCGCTGCCGATGCACAGATGGAGGAGGCGTTTCCGATCTATGAAAAATGGGGAGTGGCTGGCCTCAAGATAGACTTCGTGGAACGTGACGACCAGCGCGGCATCGACTTTTATTATCGAGCCGCTGCGAAAGCCGCCGAGCATCACTTGATGTTGGACTTTCACGGTGCCACAAAACCCACGGGAATCCAGCGCACCTATCCCAATGTGCTGGGGTACGAAGCCGTCCTGGGGATGGAGCAGTCGAAAGCCGGAATGAGGGACAACCCCGATCACCGGGTCACGATTCCCTTCACACGCATGCTCGCCGGACCGATGGATTACACACCCGGAGGTTTCGACAACGTGACGGAAAACGACTTCGTTCCGCGATCGGTTCACCCGATGGTGATGGGCACGCGCGCACAGCAGCTTGCCATGTACGCCATCTATGATGCACCGTTTCAGATGGTTTCTGACAATCCGAAGGCGTACGAAGATCAGCCGGCGTTCGACTTCGTCAAGCATGTGCCCGCTACCTGGGACGAAACCCGCGTGCTGAACGGCCTGCCGGGTCAATACATCACAATGGCGCGTCGTAAAGGCGACGAATGGTTTCTCGGAAGCATGACCGACTGGAGCGCGCGTGAGCTGGACCTGCCGCTTACGTTCCTCGGCTCGGGACGGTACACGGCCGAGATTTATGCCGATGCGGACGATGCGGATCAATATCCGAAAGGCGTGCGCGTTCAGAAGGAAACAGTGGATCGCGGCATGCACCTGAAAATCAAACTGGCGTCCGGCGGCGGGTATGCCGTGCGCTTCGTGCCGGCGCGTTGATTGCGCGGGACTGACGTATCGTGAGTAAGTGAGCACCGTTTCGGCCATCATTCCGACCTGGAATCGGGCTGATCTGCTGAAGGCGATCCTCGCGAATCTCCGCTCGCAAACGCGCCCGCCGGACCAGGTGATCGTTATTGATAACGGCAGCACGGATGAAACTCAGGCCATCGCGCAAGGCGCTCCGGTGGATCTGATTACCTTTCCGCAGAATCGTGGTTTCGCGGCGGCGGTCAACGAAGGGATCCGACAGGCCCGAGGAGACTGGCTCCTTATCGTCAATAACGACGTGATCCTGGAGCCGCAATGGCTGGAGCGTTTGGTCGAGGCCGCCGAGCGGGAAGGTGCCTCCTTCGGCGTGGGCAAGTTGCTGCGATCTGACGGCATGAACGTGATCGATGGAAGTTGGGATTTGGTGTCGCGGGCTGCTTACGCCTGGCGCTGCGGCTATGGCAAACGCGATGGAGCCATTTGGTCCGCACGCAGAAAAATCACGTTTGCGCCTATGACAGCAGCGCTTTTTCACCGGCGCGTGTTCGAGCAGATCGGGTTATTGGAGACTCGCTTCGAATCCTATTATGAAGACGTGGATTTCGGGGTGCGGTGTGCGCTCGCCGGGCTCGAAGGGATTTACGAACCGGCTGCAGTCGCGACGCACACCAGCAAGACCACGCTCGGAAAAACCAGCGGACGTGTCATGTTTCTGACGGCACGAAATCAGGTCCTCATCCTCGCTAAATATTACTCCGCGAACACGCTTCGGCGGTTCGCGTGGCCTGTTTTCGTGGGACAGATTCTGGCCCTGATGGCCGCCGCCAGGCAGCGCAGCTTTCTGGCTGCGCTACGGGGCAAGTGGGAGGGCCTGCGCCAGTGGTCTTCTTTCCGGCAGAACTTCCGGGCCGAGAGAAGCCGCATTGAAGCGGCTTTTTCGGAAAGCGAGCGTGAGATCCACCAACTCCAGCGGCAAGTCGGGTTCGATATCTATTGGCGCCTCTACTTCAGCCTGGTGAGGCCGGCGTGAAACACGGTTCCGTCTCCGTAACGATTGTCACCTTTAACAGCGCCCGCTTCATTCGCCGCTGCCTCGAATATGTCTTCGGGCAGGACTATCCGGACCTGGAAGTGATCATCGTTGACAATGCCTCTTCCGACGAAACACCCGGAATCCTGCAGGCATTCGAAAGCCCGCTGCGCGTCGTCTACAACCGCGAGAATATGGGGTTTGCTGCGGCCCAGAATCAAGGCATTAGCCTTTCCAATGGCGAGTGGATACTCGCGCTCAATCCCGATGTCCGGCTCACTCCGGATTTCATCTCGACGGCGGTGGCTGCCGGAGAATCAGATGAAGCCATCGGGAGCGTCTCCGGAAAATTGCTGGTGATGACGCCGAATTTCGAGATACCGCAACCGCCGCTCTTCGATTCCACCGGTATTTACTTCACTCCCAATCTGCGGCACCTCGACCGGGGCAGCAAAGAACCGGACCGGGGGCAGTATGACCGCCTTGAGTACGTGTTCGGCGTGACAGGGGCGGCGGCTTTGTATCGTCGAAAGATGATCGAGGATGTCTCGCTGGCGGGCGAGTTTTTCGACTCCGCCTTCTTCGCGTATCGGGAAGATGCCGACGCCGCCTGGCGAGCGCAGCTGCTCGGATGGAAATGCCTCTACACCCCCTTTGCGATCGCGTATCACGTCCGCAGCGTCCTGCCATCCAACCGCGGTTCGGTGATGCCGCTCCTGAATATGCACTCCGTAAAGAACCGGTTCCTGATGCGAATCAAGAACGTGACTCTCGGACTGTATGTACGCCACTTTTTTGAAATCAGCTTCCGCGATCTGGTCGTGGTGGGCGCCTGTCTGCTGCGCGAGCACTCTTCCCTTCGAGCCTTCCTGCTTCTTCTGCTCGGTTTCCGGAGTACGTGGGCCAAGCGGCGCGAGATTATGGCCCGCCGCCGCTCCGATGACACTTATATCGAAGCATGGTTCTCGAACGCGCCCGTGAGCTTTCCAGCTCCTGAAATCGCTGCTCGATTATCGGCCAGTCCGGCAGCCAATCGCTAATGCGCATCGCCCTGCTGGGGACCCGCGGCATCCCGGCAAACTACGGCGGGTTCGAAACTTTCGCCGAAGAAATATCCATACGCCTCGCCGAACGCGGGCACCGGGTGACGGTGTACTGCCGCGAGAAGTACTCGCAACCCGAATATCACGGTGTGGGCCTGCGCTATTTGCCTACCATCCGCCACAAGTACCTTGATACTGTCGCGCACACCGGGTTTTCGACGCTCGACCTCTTGCTCCATCGCTTCGACGTGGTTCTCTATTGCAACGCCGCCAACGCCGTATTTACCCTGTGGCCGCGCCTGGTGGGAATGCCGACCGCTCTGAACGTCGACGGGCTCGAGAGACATCGAAAGAAGTGGAACCACATCGCGAAAAGTTGGTATTTGCTTTCCGAATGGATGGCCACCTGGTGCTGTTCGGCGGTCGTGACTGATGCTGAAAAGATACGGCAATATTATCTCCAGCGCTACGGGAAACAATCCACTTTCATCCCCTACGGAGCGGAGACGGGCAAGGTCACGGAAACCGATGCCGTGCGCGCGCTCGGCTTGGAACCAGGCTGCTATGTGCTCTACGTCAGCCGCATGGAACCAGAGAATAATGCGCTGATGGTCCGTGAGGCTTTCGAGCGGATTAGCACGGATTTCAAGTTGGCGCTGGTAGGAGATGCACCCTATGCTGCCGATTACATCCGGCAGGTGAAGAATACTCGAGATCCACGCATTATTATTCCCGGCGCAATTTACGGCGATGCCTACCACCAGCTTCAGTCCCACTCCGCCGTGTACGTCCAAGCCACCGAAGTGGGTGGAACTCATCCGGCGCTGATTGAAGCCATGGGCCGCGGCGCGCTGGTTCTCTACTTGAAAACTCCCGAGAGCGCCGAGGCCGCCGGGGATGCCGCCGTTCCCTTTGAGTCCGATTTATTAGAGAAGCTGCAGTGGGCAGTTACTCTATCCGGGGAGGAGCGGTCCGCGTGGGGTAACCGAGCCATGCAACGCGTCGAAAAACTCTACAGTTGGAATATAGTGACAGACGCATACGAGGCTTTGTTCCGGGAACTGTACGTAAGAAAATGAGCGAAGACACTCTACTCAGGGCCGCCGCGCCGGACGAAGCGCCGTCTTCGGAAAGCTCGCGGCCGAGGGCTCTACCTTATAGATCCTGGGTCGAAGTTTCGCGAACGCAAATCGCTGCAAACTTTCAAACTATTCGAAATGCGGTAGGTCCCGGCGTCGAGGTCATGCCTGTTGTGAAGGCCGACGCTTACCGGCACGGCGCCATCGAAGTCTCCCGCACTCTTGAGGCGCAAGGCGCGCGGTGGCTGGCGGTCAGCAATACGGACGAAGGAATCGCGTTGCGCGATGCCGGCATCAAGGCGCGCATTCTGGTCATGGCAGATTTCCTCCCATTCACCCGTCAGGCTTTGCTCGCTTACGATCTCACCCCGGTTATCCATTCGCTTCAGGATTTGGCGGAGCTGGACAGATTGGCGGCGGAACGTGCATCCAGGTGCCGCTATCACTTGAAGATCGATACCGGAATGGGACGCCTCGGCGTTCGCTCCAACGCTGAGATCATTGGCGCAGCCATTCTGGCGGCAAAGAACGCGGAACTAGAGGGACTAATGACGCACTTCGCTTCCGCGGGCAATTACCAGACGAGCCAGACCGACGACCAGATTCGACTCTTCGACACAATCGCGAACGGATTGAACCGGGCCGGCATTTATCCATCTCTGGTCCACCTGTCCAGCACCATTCCCGTCGCTTACGGCCGGCAGGAAGCCTGGCGCGGCATGATACGGCCCGGCCATGCGATCTACGGATACGTCTCGCCGGCGCGGGGCCAAGCCCCGAGCAAAATTTTGCAGGTCAAGCCCGCGCTGGAATGGCGCGCTTGCGTTCTTGCAGTGAAAGACCTACCCGCGGGTGCGCTTATCGGCTACGGTGGTATGTTTCGCGCTCCCCGCCCTCTTCGTATCGCGGTTTTGGCAGCAGGATATGCCGACGGAATACCGCATCGATTATCGAATCGTGGAGCCGTCATTGTGAAGGGTAAGCTCGCGCCAATTGTGGGCGCGGTCTCCATGGATCTGACGTCCATCGATATCAGCCAGGCTCCGGAGACGGCGGTGGGAGATGCTGTAACGCTTCTCGGCTCGGAAGGCGCCGTCAGCATCGACGCCCAGCAGATCGCGAAGACCGCCGGAACCATCTCCTACAGTGTGCTTTGCGGTATTCACGCGCGGGTCAAACGCATCTACGTGTAGCATTTCGTCAGTTGGGTAACGGTAAATCGTGGTAAAGTCAAGGGAAACCCTACAGATCCTCGGAACATTTGCCGCTCGGCATCCGTCGTGGAGTGGGTACGTGGAGACTCGCCCAGCTTGAAGAAAAAATGGAAAATCCTGATCCTGATCGGTCTGCTCGTGCTGATCGCAGGTGCAGTATTTGCAAGCATAAAGATCAGCGCGCGTGGTGTCGTGATTGTCCAAACCGGCAAGGTGAGCCGCATGGACCTGACGTCGCTTGTGACCGCCTCAGGTGAGATTAAACCGAGAAACTACATAAATATCGGAGCGGCTCAAGGGCCTGCGCCGATCACGCAAATCCTGGTCAAGGAAGGCGACCGGGTAAAAAAGGGCCAAGTACTAGCCAGGCTCGCCAACATTCAGCCGACGGCCGATTTGAGAGCGCAGGAAGCATCCTTGAATGCGGCACTGGCGGACTCGGCGGCGAGCGAAGCAGGCCTAAAATCATCGGACGACAACATTGCCGTTGCGCAAGCTCAGGTCGATCACGATCGCGCCGATGTCGAACAGAAGAAAATCGATCTGAACCGAAGCAAGGAACTGTTCGATCAGAAATTGATCGCGCCTCAGGACTATGAGGCCAAGAAGGCGCTCTATGATTTGGCTGTCGCCACTCTCGATTCATCACAGAAGCGGGTGTCTCAAGCTCAAGCGCAGCGCGCGCAAGCCGCGGCCCAACTGGCATCCGCGCAAAAAAAAGTCGTTCAACTTCAGGCCATGGTGTCACGATCGCAGAACGTACTTTCCCAGTTTGACGCGGTCGCTCCGCTCGATGGAGTAGTGACAAATCTGCCGGTTCGCGTGGGTGAGACGGTTGTACCCGGGATTCAGAGCTCCACTGCTTCGACCATAATGACCATCGCTGATATGTCCGTAATTACCGCTGAAGTGAACGTCGATGAGACAGACATTGTCAGTGTCAAGATGGATCAGCCGGCGGACGTCACCATTGACGCGATTCCCAATCGGACCTTTAAAGGACGTGTGATCGAGATCGGCGACACGGCAATCGTGCGTTCCACCGGCGTCGCGGCTTCGCAAAGCCAAACATCCAGTCAAGAGGCGAAAGACTTCAAAGTCGTGATCGCGCTCGACATTCCGGAGAATCTCGTGAGACCCGGCCTGTCATGCACAGCTAAAATCGTGACCGCAATCCGGTCAAAGGCCCTCGCCATTCCTATCCAGGCGCTGACTATACGTCAAAAAGGCCAGTTGGAGAAGCCGAAACCCGGCAAACGTCTGCCCGTGGCCGACCCAGCGGCGCAAAAAGCTGCCAAGGAAGAATTGCAGGGAGTGTTTGTTGTGAATGCCGGAAAGGCTGACTTTCGACAGGTTGCCACAGGCGTGACTGGGGCCACCGATGTCGAAGTTTTGAGCGGACTGAAGGAGGGCGATCAGATCATTACCGGTAGTTACCAGGTAATCCGTACGATCCGCAACGATGCCAAGGTCAAGGTGGACAACAAGATGCCTGCGGCGCCCACGGGACAGATCGCGAGCTGACGGTAATTAACAGTTCGGCGCGAATTGGGATGGCAAGCTTCGACACAGCAATTCAAGAGCTCAGCCCGCAGCAGCGGGAGCAGCGCGGCGAGCAGCTCAAGAGTGAAGGTATTGTCATTCGCACGTACGATCTTTGGAAAACCTACATCATGGGCGACCAGGAGATCCATGCCGTATCGGGAGTCGATATCGAGATTCGGCGTGGCGAGTACGTCGCTATTATGGGACCGTCGGGCTCCGGTAAGTCGACGCTAATGAATCTAATCGGCTGCCTGGATAGCCCCACAAAGGGCCTTTATTACCTGAATGGAAAACTCGCGAGCGACATGGAAGACGACGAGCTAGCGCGAATTCGGAATAAAGAAATAGGGTTCGTTTTTCAGACGTTTAATTTGCTGGCTCGTGCTTCCGCTCTGCATAATGTGGAACTGCCGTTGATTTATGCCGGCATTTCGTCTCAGGAGCGCCTTGAACGCGCCCGGCAGGCGCTGAGCGCCGTCGATCTAGAGCAACGGATGCACCACAAGCCGAATGAGCTGTCGGGCGGCCAAAGGCAGCGGGTCGCTATCGCGCGCGCACTTGTAAATCGACCATCCATTCTGCTAGCGGACGAGCCTACCGGCGCCTTGGATTCAAATACCGGTAGCGAAATCATGGCCTTGTTTGAGCGATTGCATCAAGAAGGCAACACGATCGTGCTGGTCACTCATGAAGCAGATATTGCTATGCACGCGCATCGCACTATTCACATTCGCGACGGCAAAGTAGAGCGCGATGAAGCCGTTAGGCGATAGACCGGCTCAAACCGCAATAAATCCCGAATGACGTTCTAAAAAATCAGGGTGAATTTCGGCTTTATGGCTACGCGAATGGTATCGTTGTACCTAAGAATCGCGACATTGATCTGCTGAAATGCCGGCCGAAGCTATTAAAATTTTGATGGCGGAAGATAATCCGATCAATCAACGCGTAGGTAAGCTAATTCTGCAGCGAGCTGGGTATGACATCGATCTCGTTGCCGACGGTAATGAAGCGGTTGCAGCGCATCGCGCGCACCGTTATGAGCTGATTCTCATGGACTGTCAAATGCCGCGTATGGACGGCTTTGAAGCCAGCCGGCGGATTCGTCTTCTGGGTCAGCCCCAGCCGGTTATCGTCGCGGTCACTGCCAACGCGCTAGTTGGAGAACGCGAGCGCTGCTTGAGCGCCGGAATGGACGATTACCTGTCTAAGCCATTTCAAGCCGAACAGCTCATTGCCGTGGTCCGAAAATGGCTCCACAACAGGCAAGCCGTCTGAGGGGCAATCCTCGGCACGGGTTCACCGGCGCCAGATTACGAGAAGCCCGAATAGAACGATCCATAGGAAATCCAGGTAGTGCCAGAATACCGAGACCCCGTTGGCAACAACCCGAGTAGTCATCTGATATTTTGGCCCACTCGCCGGCCGATATGTGCGAGCAATGAGATAGCCCAATCCCGCCAGGCCCACAACAATGTGCAAGCCATGTAATCCCGTGAACAAAAAGATAAACCAGGAGTGAGGGTTTCGGGTGAGGACCACGCCGGATTTCACGATCTCGAGCCAGGCCGCCAGCTGCCCGAACAGGAAGAGAGTGCCTAAACCTGCCGTCCAGGAAATGAGCCGGTAAAAGCCTCTCTGATCATGTCGAGCCAGCCGGCCCCGCGCCAGCTCGAACGTAACGCTGCTTGTAATCAAAATACAAGTCGTCGCCCAGAGCACTCCGGGGATCTTGAGATGCCCCCAAAACAGCGGTGCTTGTGAGCGTACAATGAACACGGCAATCATCGCTCCGAAGGTCATTGTGACGGTAGCAAGCACGACAATAACCGTGAACAGGGATAGCGAATTCAGTTCACGTTCTTTGGCGGTGGGTTCTGCGGCGGTTTGCACTTCTCCTACTATGATGCTCTAATCGAGGAAATATGAAGGCTCTTCTGTGTCTGCTGCTCTGCACTGCGTTTCCGCTTGCATCCGGGACCCGGACTCCGGCAACGCCGGACAGCCGCCTTCACGATGCCTTTCGAAATCCCACGAAGGACGGTTGGATCTTCGTTCACCTCGAAGGCAATCCGTCTTCTATTGGGTTCCAGCACGGCTATTTACTGGCTGCGGAAATAGAGGATTCGAAGCGCGCCATTGAACTCAGCACGACGCACGAGGTAAAGCATTCGTGGGCTGATCTGCGCGCCGTTGCCGAAAAATACTTTTGGCCCAAGGTTCCGGCGGAGTATCGCGAGGAGCTGCAAGGGATGGACGAAGGGCTGCGAGCACACGGTTCAAAATTGGATCTGATGGACCTCGTTGCCATGAATGGATTCATGGAGTTCCCCTACTACTATGACGAGGCCCGAAAGCGCGAGGCGAAAGGCGTTCCGGCGCCCAGTCATCCGCCGGAGCACTGCAGCGCGTTTGTTGCCACCGGCGGCTACACCAAAGACGGACGGATCGTCATGGGGCACAACAACTGGACGGACTACCTGACCGGCACTCGATGGAACATCATCTTTGATATCGCTCCCGGTTCCGGCCACCACCTGATCATGGACGGCATGCCCGGACTCATTCACAGCGGGGATGATTTCGGAATCAATGACGCAGGAATGATGATCACCGAAACCACCATCGGCAGTTTCCACGGATTCAACACAGACGGGGTTCCGGAATTTGTTCGGGCTCGGAAAGCGATGCAGTATTCGGAATCAATTGACGATTTCGCCAGAATCATGGAAGAAGGGAACAACGGAGGATACGCGAACACCTGGCTGATCGGTGACCGGAAGGCAAACGAGATCGGGCGCCTCGAGCTTGGTCTGAAATACGTGACGTTGGAGCGAACGAAAGACGGCTACTTCGTTGGCTCGAACTTCCCCATCAATCCGAAGCTGATTGCGGAGGAGACGGATTTCCCCGCCAACGATCCGAATACCCCCAACCTGGTTCGCCACCGGCGCTGGGATCAGCTTATGGCTGAGAACAAGGGACGCATCGATGTGGAACTTGGCCAAAAATTTGAGACAGACCACTACGATGTCCTTACGAAAGAGATCGACCCGAATGAGCGCACCATCTGCGGTCACATCGATAAGTCGAGCCGGGGCTTGAAGGGCTGGCAGGATCCCTTTGGTCCCGCCGGTACAGCGGAAGCGAAGGTCGCCGACAGCTCGATGGCCGAAAAGATGTCCTTTGTCGCTGGAATGGGCCATCCGTGCGGTGTGGAGTTCCACGCAAAGGACTTCTTGAAACAGCATAAGGAATACGCCTGGCAGAGCGGCCTGCTGGAAGATATCAAGGCGAATTCCTGGATCACTGTTGAGGCGGCGCACAAAGCAACCGCGGCGGCAGACCGCTAACGCATCAGTTTGCCTTGAACATGGGAGACGGCATCGTGCACCAGGACATCCTCGGAAGTGCGCGCGCGGCGTTCCGAAAATTCGACCTTTCCTGAGCTCAGCTTCTTACCCAGCGTCATGCGATACGGAATGCCGACTAAATCAGCATCTTTGAATTTTACGCCGGGACGCTCATCGCGATCGTCCAGTAACGCATCAATGCCTGACTTCAGGCATTCCGTGTACAGCAGATCGGCCGATTCGCGTTGTAAGGAATCGTTGTAATTGACAGGGGTAATCACAACCGTGAAGGGAGCAATGGACGCAGGCAGCGCCATTCCCTCTCGATCGTGAAATAGCTCTATCGCGCAAGTGAGAATCCGCTCTATGCCTATGCCGTACGAGCCCATGATCGGAGTTATCTCTTTTCCGTCTTCTCCCAGAACGCGCAATCCCATCGATTGGGAATACTTGTATCCGAGCTTGAAGATATGCCCGATTTCAATCGCCTTCATCGTGTCCAGCACGGCGCCGCAATTCGAACACGTGTCTCCCTGAGCTACCTGACGTAGATCAACGTACTCGGCTTGAAAATCTTCGCTCGGGGTGACGTTTTTCAGGTGGTAGTCGTCCCTGTTCGCGCCCGCGATCATGTTGCGGCGGCCGCTGAGCGATGAGTCGGCAAGGATGCGAACGCCGTTGACCCCGACCGGCCCCAATGAGCCCGCGCTCGCGCCGAACCAATCTACAATTTCCTGCGGATGCGCCGGCCGCACCTCCGCCGCGTTCAGAACCGAGGTGAGCTTCGTCTCGCTGAGCTGGTGGTCGCCGCGCAGCATGATCAGCACCGGTTGATTATCGGCCACCATGACCAGGCTCTTCATCTGCGACGTTTCGGGTAGCTTTGTGAACCCGGCAATTTCTGCGATCGTCTTGAACCCCGGCGTATGAAACTCCGTGGGCGAAAGATCTCCAGCCGGATCTGCGACATCGGGTGCGGCGGGTGTGGAGATCGCCTTTTCGAGGTTGGCCGAATAGCCGCAGCTTTTGCAATGGACGATAAAATCTTCGCCCGCATCCGAGCGAACCATAAACTCGTGCGACTGACTCCCGCCCATCGCTCCCGAATGTGCTTCCACAATCGTGTACTCGAGCCCGCAGCGGTCGAAAATTCTGCGATACGCCGTATAGTGCTTATCGTAGGCAGCGTCTAGTCCGGCGGCGTCCAGATCGAAAGTATAGGAGTCCTTCATGATGAACTGCCGGACTCGCAGCAGTCCGGATTTCGGTCGCGGCTCGTCGCGGAACTTCGTCTGGATCTGATACCAGATCTGCGGCAATTGCTTATAGCTGCGCAGTTCTCCGCGCGCGATGGATGTTACCACCTCTTCGTGTGTCATGCCGAGACACAGGTCGCGCCCAAACCGGTCTTTGAGGCGAAACATGTTGTCCCCCATAACCTCCCAGCGCCCAGACTCCTGCCACAGTTCAGCGGGATTCAGAGCGGGCAGCAGCATCTCCTGGCCGCCGATCGCGTTCATCTCTTCACGCACAATCTGCTGAATCTTCAGAAGCGAGCGCTGCGCCAGGAGCAGATAGCTATAAATTCCCGCGGAAAGCTGCCGTATATAGCCAGCCCGCAACAGCAATTGATGACTGATTACTTCGGCTTCCGCGGGCACTTCCCGCAACGTAGGTATAAAAAGAGTGCTCCAGCGCATTCGATCTAATAGACAATTATGTCCGACTAGACTCAAAACGCGCCGGAGCACGCGTTCCGGCAGCTTAAATTTTTCGGCACCGCGCTTACTTTCTGAGGGTTATCGCGATGGCCGACCGATGTTCAACCCGCCGGAAGATTCCGCAGACGGGACAAGCCGCCGTGCTTCGTCTCCCTCCATTCTGCCTGAATCCTTCGGCCCCACACAACTGGAGGCTGAAGAATGTCAAACGCCATCGCGCGTCTCGCCGAACTGCAAAAGCAGCTGAAACTCGGCGAATTTTATCTTTTATTCGATCTTGTCTTTCGCGCCAATGGAGCCGGCCAGGTCGCCTGCTCGTCGCGTGATCTTGTTCGATCCACGGGGCTGGCCCGCACGAGCGTCCAGAAACTCATCGATCAATTAAACGCAAAAGCATTCATCAAAACGCTTCCCGGCCGGAGGCCGTTCGACCCGAGCGTTCACCATTTGCTCTTCCTGAAGGCTGTGCTGCCTAGCCGACCAGACGTACTGGAGCGGGCCGCGGCCGGAGGCGCCTTATGAGCGACTCCAACGGAAAGGGCAGCGCGAAAGAACGCGCGAAGCGGCTGCAAGAGGAGCTCGGGATCGATGTGTACGCCCGGTATCCCGTCGAGCTCATTGAGCGCCGCATGGACCGGCCGCCGCAAGCGGCCGAGGAGCGGAAGGGCTGGCGTCCCGTCGAAGATGGGGAGGAACGCCTGTACCATTGCTATCTCCGGCACTCCTGGTGTTTCCCGATCTGCTATGCGTTCGCGGTATTGACCCGCGACGGCGAGATCGTTAGCGCCCCTGACGGGCAACCGGTCCCGCTCAAGGAGGAGGCGTCCGCCGAAATCCTGGGCGTGCCGCAGCAGCGCATTTCCGAATGGCGCGCTCGCCTGGTGGCGAGAAAGCTATTGCGGCTGGAGGGCAACCGCGTTTATCCTCTACCTAAGCCGCCGGATTTGACGGTCGAGGAACGACTCAAATACACGTGTACACGTGTATTTCTAGATTCCGACGAAATAGCCCTTCCGGCTAATTTCCTCAATTTTATCAATAACTTAGCCCTCGATGAGGACACGTGTACTCGTGTGCGCGCCAAGGCGGTCGCGATTTGCCGGACCTTCAACGAGGGTCTGTCGAAACTGCGCGCCCAGAAGGCCCAATCGTTCCAGGATTTGTGTACAGAGGTCGAATCGCTGTGTACACGCCCGCCGGAGCCGAGTACAAGCGGGCCAGGGCCGGTGTACACCGAGCCGGAGAGCCGTGTACACGCAGTTCCTATAAATAAGGAACGCGCGCGCGCGTCAGATTTAGATTCAGATTTAGATTTAGAGACGTCGTCGTCGTCAGAAGTGAGTGAGTATGTGAGCGATCCGCCCACTCCAACCCAACCCACACAGCCCCCACCCACCACCCCACTCACTCACGACGCACAAAACCCTCCTAATAGGAAAACGGCAGTCGAAGGACAAACCGAAATTGCGCAGCGAATCGAGAAGCTGACCGGCAAGAAGGCGGGTTGGGCCAACCCCAAAGTCCGGGAACTGGCGGAGATCGCAGCCGAGAAGCATGCCTCGATAGCGGATTTCTGCGATTTTCTGGAGGACAAGTGGAATGAAGCGCAGGACCGGGAATACCGAGTCACCAACCTGGCTTTCTTCACAACGGTGGCAAAAGAGGATTTCGATCTTTGGTTCAGCCAACGAAATCGTCATGTCGCCCCGCCCGATTCACCGGCGGCCCACGCGAGTCCGTTTACCGGCGAAGACCTCCGCAGGCACCTGGAACGCTGTGCTTGGGTCTTACGCAAGGAACCGGCACTGCTCGATGTAGCGGCTAGTGTGGAGCGCCTCGCATCAGAGGCGGAACGCCACATTGAGGACCTGGAGCATTTGGAAAGCATGCTCGCAAATCTCGAAGACAGAATCTCGATCGCGCTCCGCGTCTCAGTCGGTGAGCCAGCTCTCTCCGAAATCAGGGAAGGAGTCGAACGCGAGCTGAAGCCGTATCGCGGCAAAATGACAGCCGAGCATTTGGCGATGCTTGAACGGCGTTACATGGACACTGCGTTGTTTGAGCGAGCGTCCCTTCCGCGTTTGAGCCTGTTCTACCTGGGAGGAGCACTCTCAGCGGGTGCCGGAGGCCTCTCATGACCCACCTCGACACCCTCTCCCGCCGCCTGCGCCACGCGACGGCCGGCCGGGAAAATCATGCCGATCACTTCGCCCTCACCGCGGAGCTGCAACCCGGCCGCAAATGGACCCGCCTCTACTGGACCGATTCGTATACGGGCCAGAGCGGAGATTTGGGAAGTCTCTATTACTTCGAGATCGAGACGGCGATTCCTGCTTTATTCACCCAACTGCGCCAATGGCGGGCACTCGCGTGCCGGCCAACAAGTACCGAGCAGCCCAAAGCGAATCGGGATGAGGCCGCGGGTCACGATGAGCCCGCGCCTCTCAGCGAGGCGAAGCCCAGGCCTGGCGAGCCGAAGACGCAAGCGAAAGGAGCGGCCGCATGACGCGCCAGGCGATTTTCAAACTTCGCGACGCCTGGGCCATCCGTAAACCGACGTGCGAGGCCCATTTCGGCGTAACGGCGAAAGCCTGCTCGTTTCACGGCCACGCCGGCACGACGTTTCGCTGGCGCGACTATGTCTCGGGCGACGAGGGCGCGATCGCCTGGGCGCCCGAGCGCGAGGCCTGCGCCGTGGCGCTCGCGCTCTTAGACGAGCTGCACCGGCTGAGAGGCCGCAAAACGAAAGCGAAAGGAGCAGCAGCGTGACATTCGATGAGGAATTTCAGGAATTTGTTAAACGCGGCTGCGCTGCACACAAAGCTGTCGATCAGCTCGGCGCCGGTCGAAAGAAGGTGGGTGTAACAAATATCGAAGCGGCCGCAAAGGCACTCGCAAAAATAGCCGAGGTTTCGAACGCCGATGAGGTACACGTCGTTCTCGGCGGTGACGACGATATTCGCCGGTCCCTGTTCCTTTACGTCAAAGAAGATCCGGAAAAGGTCCGTCTCATTCTGGACCTACTAAAGGCCTGGGAAAAGAGGGGCGTATGACGCGCGACGAATCCTTCCGTCGCAAGGTGCGCGAGGCCGCGGTCGAGTGGGTCCATCGCGTCATAGGAAGCCAGTGGCCGCACGAGCAGCGCCCGGACGAGCTCGCCGAGTCGCTGGTCGCGGTGGCGGAGAAGTACGACGTACCGGATGAGGCTTTGATCCAGTGGCTGCACTTCAACTCGCCCTCCCCGGCGCTGTGGCGCGTCTTCGCAGAACACTACATGGCCGCGCGCCAGGAGATGCTCGAAGCGGCCCAGCCCGAGCAGCAGGACTTGCTCGACGTGAAACCGCTGAGCGGCTTCGATCCGCGATGATTTTGTTTACCGACGACGGCGATCGCTGCCCGTTGTGCGGCGCGCCGCGGCGGCGCCCGAAGCCGGAGGCGCTGAGTGAGAAAGGGCTGAGCAGGTGGATGCTGGCCATCTACTGCCTGGCGGCGCTGGCGGTCGTCTGGCTGGTGTGGCAGCTCGCCACCAGCGCCGACTGGTGAACAATAAAGGGAATTTCATGGAAGACCCGCAAACCGTCAGGCAGCTCGCGCGGCTCATCGACAATCTGGACGAGCTCTGTAAGCAGCTCGGCGAACACACGGTACTCCTCGCGCGCATCTCCGAGTCGCTCAAAGAGCACGACGAATTGCTCAAACAACACGATTCGCGGGTGAAGAAGGAAGTCGTCGAGCCCTTACAGCGGATCGAAAACTCACACTGAAAATCAGGCCGCGAACAGTTTTCGCTGCTCGGCCCGCTGGGCTGCGAAAAACGGCAGCTCGCGCTGCCGCGGCTGGCGGCGATGCAGCTCGATCCACAATTGGACGAATAACGGGCTTACACCGAACGCCAGGCGTTTTATGAAGTGAATCCGGGGATGACAGCGCCGGCACAGCGTCGCGATGCGTTCTAGCGCGTTTTTGCCCGGTTTGCGGTGATGCCCGAGTATCTGCTCGAAACTCCCGCACAGCAAACACGCGTAGCCGTCGCGGTGCAGGGCCTGCTCGCGCAGGCCTCCGAACTTGTCGACCGATAGCCGCTGGCGGCGCCGGCAGCGGGCGCAAGCGCTTTCCCGGCCGACGATTTGCGCGCCGCAGGGGCAGCAAAGGAGGTTCGCCATCGTTTTGATGGTACTCTTGTCGCCGACGACTCGACAAGATCTGTCGGCGTCGCTGTTGGGCGAAAGGAGGCTGAACCAAAAAATGTCGAAGGCCGCGGTGGTGATGAGACGCGAATGGCTTACAACCGAGCAGGCAATGAAGGAATTAGGGGAAGTCCGAGCGCTCTGTACAAAGGCTCGTGGCGGCGGGTGAGGTGAGGCGGGAGCTGGATGAGGCGACGCGCAAGCCGCTGTTTCATGCGGGCGATATCGCGCGGGTGAAGGAGGAGGGGATTAAAACGCAGGAAGGGCCAGCGGCCGCGCTTGCGCCCATACGGAAGCTCTTGACGGGCGCGCTGGTGCCGGCGGCGCCGGAGCCGCCGCAGCCGAAGCTGTGGCTGTCACTCGAGGAGGCGGCGGCCTACAGCGGGCTCGAAGCCCGCACGCTCAAGCGTCTGTGCGAAGAGGGGAAGCTGGTGGGGATTAAGGAGTGGCGGTCGGGCTGGAAAATACGGCGGGCGAGTCTGGAGGCGTTTGCGGGGTGAGGAGTCCTTGCTCAGTCGCTCTCTAGGATGTGCGGGTTTCTCCGTTCATCTTTGAGTCGCCGAAGCTCGATATCGCTCGATTTCTGAAGCTGGCACAAGGCACAGTCGCAGGTCATGTTCCATTTGCGAAACCAGCCCACGTGCTGATGTGCCTTCCACTTCCCGAGAGAGGCCCAGCGCCGCAGGGCAATTTTCAGGCTTCGATATCTGCGCTCCGACCTTTTTTGAGCGTCCTGTGACATCTTCGCTTCAAGCTCGCTGAACTTCTTCGCCATTTAACCGCGCCGCCTCGTTTCCGCGAGCATCTGCTCACGCAGGATCTCGTTTATCCGGGTGAGGTGCCCCTCGCCTTTTGATTTAAGCCAGTCGAGCACATCGGCGTCGATGCGAACCGTGGTCTGTTTCTTAATGGGCCGGAAAAATTCATCCCGGCGCATCGCATTTGCCCACTTTTCCGGAGGCAGCACCGGAGCATCGGGATCGTCTTTGCTCTTATCACGCGAGGCATACGCCGCCCGCATTTCGTCCGTAATCTTAAATCCCTTGCGCTTCTCAACCGGCATGGGATCGATGACCACGCCCGGGAACTCCACGGACATTGTGACGATATCGTCCTTACGGCGTTTGGCCGCCGTCTTCTTCTTAGCTGAATTGTTGGGCATATAAAAGCTCCTCCGGAGCTTCGGCCTTGCGCGCCGAAATGAAGTGAAAGTGAAGGGCTTCACCCTCCGTTTGATCGAGGTACGCCACCACTGCAAGCAACTGTCCGTTGACATATCCGATCGCGTGATAACGCATTCCCTCGTCGCTCTCGCAATCCTCCACGATCACCATGTAGGGATCGTTGAACACGTTGCGAGCCTCTTCGAAACCGATCTCATGGCGCTTCCGATTCAAAGCTGCTTTTCGCTTGCTCCAGGTGAATCGAATCGCCATCCATCTATAGTGTAGCTACAGTTATGTAGCTACACAAGACACACGAGTACCGGTACTGCTGGAATTCTGTACAAAGTGGGAATGTCCGGACGGGTCGGACAATGCGGCGGGAGGCCACGGCGGCACTCGCTTCCGCCACAGCATAACAGAACGGGCTTAGGTTTTGTGGGTCGATCAGGGCGCAAAAAAGACGTCTTGACGGCAGTACGCCAATGGCGTACTATATAAACAACGAGAAATGACCCGAGTCATTCCCATGACAGTCGTCGAAATGCCGGAATTCCGGCGACAGGTGGCGGCTGCGCTGCTGAATGAGGAGGAGATTTTGGATCTGGTGACCCGGATCGCGAAGGACCCCAAGGCGGGGGAAGTAGTGACGGGAACGGGAGGAGTTCGGAAGTTGCGTTTCGCGGTGCCTGGCCGTGGCAAGAGCGGCGGGGCTCGGGCGATCTACGTTTACTACTCCGAGGAACTTCCGGTCTTTTTGTTGACCTGTTTCCCAAAAAACAAGAAAACAGACCTCACACAGGCCGAAAAGAGAGAGATGAGGAAATTGGTCCCCGCTTTAAGAGTCGCTTACGAAGCCGGCTTAAAAAGCCGGATAAGGAGAGCCCGCGCCGCTGCGGGTAAGGAGTTTGAGCATGGCACTTTTGGAGAAGAAGAACAAAAAAGGGCGCAAGGTTAGCGAGGCAGGTCAGAGCATCATTCGCGGTCTGAATGAGGCGATCGCTTGGGCTCAGGGAGAGGCTGTCGAGGCGAAGGCCCACACGATTCACATCCCGGTCGTAGATACCCGGGAAGTGCGGGAATCGTTGCATCTTAGCCAGGCGGCTTTTGCGGAGAAGTTCGGGTTTCCGCTGGCAACGATCCGAAATTGGGAGCAGGGGCGTCGGGAACCAGAACTGCCGGCGAAGATCCTGCTCGCTGTGATCGCAAGACACCCACAGATTGTGGAGCAAGTGCTCTCGTCGTAACCAGACGCTTTAGCTTTTTTTCGTCGAATCGGCACCCAGGATGAGGCCGACGCCGGCCGTCATCATACCATGTCCGCGGCATCGGCCACCTTCAGCGTGGCGATGCGGTAAACGGCCACGGCGACGACAACCAGCCCGACGATGGTGGTCTTCCAGTCTTTGATCATGGAGACCTCTCTTAGGCCGCGCGCTGCGCGTGCAGCAGCGGGCAGTTGCTTAAGAGCGGCGTCATTTGCGCCTCGAGCGTGGTCACGCGTTCGCGCAGCGGCTGTAGCTGCTGTTCGAGCAGCTCGTTGCGCAGGCGCTCGACTTTCAACTCGATACGGACGTTTTGAAAAACGTTCAGCCCGCCGACGAGCATGCCCGAGGCCGCGCAGAGCGCGCTTACGATTTCCCAGTTCATAAAAAAAAATCGCCCCACCCGGACCCACTCGTGTGAGTGAGTGGGTATGCCGGGTGAGGCGCCTTTCAGAGATTAAGTAATTGAGCGGAATTTACGCCGCCGGCGCCACGGGCGCGGCCATCTTGGTCTTGTGGAACAGACCGAGCAGGCCTTGGATGGTGGCGGCCAGGATCTCGGCTTCGACGCCATAGGTCGCGACCACCGGGTTTACCGTGTCCATCGCCAGGTCGCCCGCGATCTCTTCGATGCCGGCGAAAATCGTCGCCACCTTGCTGGGCTTGGGTGCCGCTGCGGCCGGCGCGGCCGGGGTTACTGCTGTTTGAGTTGTATCCATAGTCGTTCTCCTGAAGGGAAGTGTGAATTTGAAATGCGAGTTCATGAGTTGAATCTTCGCCTCGCTGAGAGGCGCGGGCTCATCCATCTTTTTTGGGCCCCGCCGCGCGAACGTGGCGCGTTTGTGGCGCAATGGCGCCTAATTGGTTTTGAATTGCCCGGTGGGCGCTTGCGCCATGCAGTTCACGCGGAAGTGATAGAGCGTTCCGCTCGCCAGACCCGAGGCCGTAACGCTGCGCGCGTTGCCGCCGCCCTGCAGAGCCGTGCGGCCGCCGCCCGCATCCGTGAAGCGCGTAAAGCTGGAGGTGAGCGTCGGATCGGTCGAGCTTACGTCGACCGGGCAGCCCTGCGTATCGGGCGCAAGAAAGTTGATCGCGGCGCTGGTCGCGGTGATTCCGGTCACGCCGGTGAGCGTGACCATCCCTTCCTCGGCGTGGACAATATCGATCGGCGCACCTACGTCCAGGCCATCGGAGGCAGGCGAGGCGCCGCCTGAGATGTAAGCGCTCGAAGGCGCGAAGTGAAAATCGGGCGCGGCGCCCGCGCACAGCGCGCCCGGGCAGTTCAACCAGCCGATGCTCGAAAGCGCGGGAGTGGAGCCGCCGCCTGGCGTGTAATTGGTCAGCGACGGGTAATAGCTCGCGACGTTGGTGCCGCTCGTGCCGTTGCCGATTTAGAGATTGTGATCGAACACGTAAGACGGTGTGAACTTGCAGTCCATGGCCGCCTTGGCCCGCAGACCCAGGCACGAGTCGCTGGTCGCGCCGCCATCGATGCCGATGCCTTTGTAATTCGAATCGATGTAGAAAATGTTGTTGGTCTCCGAAACCCCTTCGCCGTAGCCGTAAAACAGCCAGTTCTGAACCGATAGATAATTGGCGGAATCGTGGTTGTCGCCGACGTAAGCGATCGCGGAGTTGTGCGCGACCGTCAAATCCTCGACCGAGCCCGGGCCCTCCATCCACCAGCCGGCGCCTTTGATCGCCCAGATCGGTATAGATTCCGGCGTTGCCGTCCCAATAGAGATTATTCGAGATGTTGTAACGTTTGCTGACCTGGTCGGTCGGCGCGCCCTGATCGGCCAGGATGAAGGCGCCGTCGGAATGCCGGACTTCATTAAATTGCACGTCCACATCGGTGATGGCCGGCGTGCCCGAATAGGCCGAAGAAGGCCAACGCGTCGCCCGAGGCGTAGCCGGAGTTCGAGATGGTGTCGAAGATGTTGCCGCGCAGCTGGATGCGTTTGCCATCTTTAAACTCCATGGCCTGGCGCTTGTCGTAAAAGTTGCCGCCGTTCGTTCCATCGGGCAGGCCGGTTCCGTTCTGCCAGGTCGTCCACGACGGCTGATGAAAGTAATTGCGAAAGATGGTGTCATCACCAGGGTTCGCATAGAAGCCGCCCGAATCGTCGTGATGCCAGACGTTGCCCGAGCCCTCGATGTAGTTATTGACCTCGGCGTAAGGTCCGGGCCCGGCGCCGCCGATCATGCACTGGCATCCTTCGGTGCCAAACGGCGAAGCGGAAAGGTTGCCGATCACGAGGGCGCTGATCCAGCCCGTCGTAATATCCGCGCATCCGATCTGCCCGGCGGCGGGGCGCCAGGTGACACCGGTAAGCGAAGACGATGTAGTGCCGTCCTGCGGCCAGGCGTCGGCATAGGCGCAGGTTTTGTTAGCGACTGATCGCACCGGCAGATCCACGTAAAAGGGCACATTGTGGAGCGGCGCGTTGTCGTTGCCGCCGTTCTGGAAAAAGCTGCTTCCGACCGAATAATTGGCGGCCGTGTGGAAAGAAGCGATGTAGGTGGTCGAGGCCGCAATCGCGACCGGCGAGCCGAAAGAACCGTGTTCCAGGCTCCCGAGGTGGCTGCACTGCCGGTGGCGGTCGCAAGCTGCGTGCCGGAGCTCGACCACAGGTTTACCTGATGCGTGGCCGTGTCCTGCGCCCAGAAATAACGCCGCAGATGTAGCCGGCGGAATCCGAGGTAAACGCCGCCCCCAGCTCCCAGGGACCATCGGTCTTATTGGCGGTGGGCTGAGGCGTGGTGCCATTCGTAATCGTTTGCGTGGACGTGCAGGCGTTCGACAAGGAATAAATCGGCTCGACAAAATACTCGTCGGCCGAAGCGCTCGACGGGTAGGCGCTGGCGCCGCTGATGGAACGTCCGCCGCCCGAAGTCAAACATGCTTAATGGCCAGATTCGTGTTGCCTCCGCTCGCACTGGCGCTGATGCCGGGCGGCAAAACGAAGTTCAACTGGCCGTGGAAATCGAAGTAAGCGTAAGCGCGCTGCGTTCCCGTGTTGGTGCCGCTGATGGTGATGGTGGCGGTATTGGCGAGCGTGCCGGAGCCGCCGCCGAAGGAGGCCGTGCCCGAGGCAATCGTCAGAATCGTGCCGGAGGAAGGCGAGGCCGTGACGGAATTGCCGTTCGAATCGGTGCCGCATACGGCACTGTGGCCGTCGAGCGCCAGGCCCGTACAGCCGCCGTGGAAATAGTGCATTCCGCTCAAATAGCTGTTGACGATGCCCACGTTGAGCCCGTCCCAGCGCAGCGCTTCATACATGCGCTGCCCGTGCGCGCGGGTGGCTTTTCCTTCGATCCGCACGCGGTCGAAAACGATGTTGTTATCGGTCGAGAGCGTGTTGATCAGCGTCAGGCTGGGCAGCGGATCGCTCGAAGAGTTGGCAAAGGGATTCGTCGCCGGCGTGAAGCCGATGCCCATGAAATAGAGATTGCCGAGGAGCCGAAGCTGGTGAGCCAGTTGTATTGATCGGAGAACCGCATCATGATCTGGCGCGTGTCGACCGGCGGGTCGCCGGAATGGGCCGGATAGGGCGAAGTAAACCACGGGATTTTCGCGTCCCAGGCCGGCGTGATGCGCGTATAGGGAGCCGCAAACAGACTATCCCGAGTCAGACGTGCGGGTGACGATCCAATAAAGAGAAGTCCGCGGCCAGGCCACGATTTTGGAGGACGTGCCGGAGGGATTGAGCGTCAGAGGGGAGCCGCCGGCGGCGGTGGCGCAGACCTGAAACGTGTGCGCGCCGCTGTTTACGTTGCAGGTGGGATCCGCCTGCCCGTCGTAGATGCCCCCGCTGGTGGTGCAGCCCATGCAACCGTAGGGGCCGCCTTCCGCCGGGTCCGGGCCGAAAATGATGCCCTGGCCGTTCGACCACGATTGCCCGGTCAGCGTAATGGTGTTACTCGAGACCGAGGAATTCGTGATCGTTCAGCACGTCGGGCGGATTGGTATTGAACTCGTAATTGCCGCTCGGTCCGTTGCCGGTCGCCCCGCAGGTCGCCGCGGGCGGAATATAAATGACCGTGCCGTGCGTGGTCTGCGCGTTGATCGCTGCCGTGGCCGCGGTCATATCGTCACTGCAATTGTTTGCGACCGTATAAGAGCAGTAATTCTGGGAATTCAGCGAGGGCCGGGGGCTGGCGATGGAGGGCGAGCAGGCGCTGATGGTGGGCTCGCCGGTCGATGGATACGGATGATTAAACGTCGCCGGCGGGATGGGAAGCGCGGGATGGACGGCCGGAACGCAAGCGTGGTGATGGACGCGCTCAGGCTGGTGTTCCAGGTGGTGCCGCCATCGGACGAAACCTCGGGGCAGAGCACGTAAGAGGTCGCGGCCGCCAGACCGGAAATTTCGAGTTCGTTCTGGTTGTAGAAGCTCGAGAAGGCCGTGCCTTTGCGAACGCTGAGGCCGCCCGAGCCCGTGCAAGAGCCGCCTGAGGCGTAAATGCGGACGCGCGATGAATTAAAGCTGGTATCGGTCGTAAACAGCAGAATCACCGAGCCATGCGACAGGCCGGTGGTCGAGACGGCGGTGACGGAAAGAGCGAAGGACGGAGCAACCGCCAGCAGGAGTAAGAGTGCGAGTTTCTTCATTGAATTTTGAGGGAAAGCACGTCCATATTCACGTTGGCGACCGGCGAAAACCGGCCTTCGAGACGGTGCCGATGGCGGTTGACCACGGGCCGCAGTTGGTTCGAGTGTGCCGCAGGAGGCGAGCGCCTGAAAGGTCGGAGCCGCCATTGGGTCTCGCTCCACCTAGCTCAGTGCCGAGGAGGACCAACACGCAAACGCCAGCTGCTTTCGTCATTGGTTGGAAAGGGGGCAATCAGGGAGAAGATCGCTGAGCTGAAGGTACTGATGGAGCCGCTCCCCGTCCAGGTCCAGGCGTTCAACACAATGAAAGGAGTCGGGGGGCCGGAGGAGTTCTGATTGGTCCCTAAACCCAGCTCGAATACCTTGCTGTTGGTCGAATCGTAGAGCCAGATTCCGCAGGTCGTGTTCCCGGTTCCGTTCAGCGTTATGCCGACCGGAGAGCAGCTAAAAGCAGACTCAATCGAAGCGCTGGCGGTGTAAACGCCCCAGCACAAGCCGGTCGACGAATCCTGATAGACGATATTGCCGTTCGCGCCATTCGCCACAATGCCGGGGGCATTCGAGGTGCCCGAGCAGGCCGCGCTGCCTGCGGACCAGGAAGCCGGAGCAGTGGGAAGGGTGGCCTGATAGCCGCTCGGCAGGTAGAAATTCGAGCCGCTGTGGAGGTAGGGAGGGGCGAATAAAGGCGCCACCGACAGCGTGCCGCTGAAGGTGTTGCTCCCGGTGAAGGTATTCGCGGCCGGAAGCGTGGGCAGAACGCTCGTGACGATATCGAGCGCGCCGTTGGTGAAGGCGAGCGCGCCCGATGGCCCAAGTAATACGACCTGCGTCCAGACATACGACCCGCTGGTGTTACTGCAGGAATAAACCTGCTGGCCCTGCGGCTGATCGGTCGCAAAGTACAGGCCGACCTTGGAAGAGTTGCAGGTCGGACGCGCCGCGAGCAGCCCGCTCGCCACGCCGCCTCCCGAGCCGCCGCCGAGCGAGGCCAGGTAGGTATCGATCGCCGTGAAGTTGGAATTGACGGGAACGTTCCAGTTGGGCGTTCCGGGCGCGGGCAAACTCAGGCCCAGAAACGGCGTGGTGGATTGCGCCCACGCGCCGGCCGACACGAAGAGTACGAGTAGAAGACGTCGCATAAGGGAAAAAGGGATCCTGAAAAAGAGGGTTTTTGGCTTACTTGCTAGAGGGCGGCGTGGGCAGCGAGGCGCTGGCGCCGTTGAGAACCGCGCGCAGTTGGGCGCGGTAATCGACCCACTGGGGAGGCACCGGGGCGCCCTGTTCGTAGCACTCGAGCACCACCGTGTCGCTTCGCCGCAGGGCTGCCTTGGCGTCGGATTGCAGCTTCCTGGCGACCATCTCGGGGGTCGGCGCGTGCGGCACGGTTACCGGATAGCCGTTGGCATCGGCGGCCAGGTCCAGGCCGCCCTTATGATGCGCTTCCATCACCTGTTCGTAGGCGGCGTCCGAGATCTCGACGGCATCCGCCGGGATGTTGGCGCCGTGGACCTCTCGCACGTAAAAACCGAGCGTGGATTTTGAGAAGAGTTTCATGCTTAGTGACCGACCGCTATCCATTGAATGTTTGAGCTGTTGATGTGCTGGCCCCAGGAGGTATCGTCGTAGGCCCGAACCGCGTAACAGGCGAACTGGCTGGCGCTGGTGGCGACGAGCGAGATGCTGTTCGAATCGTTCCCCGAGCCGTTGTCGTTCGCGCAGATCGCGAAACAGGAGTTCGGAAACGCGAGCGGGAAGCTGCGCACCTGCCCCCAGGAGCTCATGTCCGTGATCACGCCCCACTGCAGGATCAGACCAGAGGACAACTGCTGGTATCCACCCGCCGCGAGCGAAGCGGGGAAGTAACTCTTGAGCGCGATATCGCCCAAGTCCGTCGAATCGACCTGCACGCGCACGCCTGTGCCGTCCCATCCGATGAAGACGTTGTTCGACAACTGGCTCGCGCCGCCGCCCTGGTGCACCGGCGTATAGCCGAGGGCCGCCTGATAGTTCTGAGCCTTGACGAAGGCGGTGGTGGCGAGGTGCGTCGAATTATCGCCCGTCGCCATGGTGGGCGCCGTGGGCGTGGCTCCAAACGAGGAGCCCACGCCGGTGGCGTCGATCGACACCGCGCCGGTAGCGAGATTAATGATGAACGGCCGCAGCGCGTTGAAGCTTCCGCTCGGGCTGCCGCTGTTGGTCAGCAGGATATAAAGATTCGTGCCGTCGTTGCGGAAAAACACGCCGTAGCCGCCCTGCGTCAGGCGGAACTGGCCGCCGTTTCCCGAGGCGTCGAGCGCGTTCGCCATCACAGACGCGAATTGCGGCGTATAGATGGTGCCGCCCGAGCCCAGCGCGTTGGCCGCAAACGCGGTGATGAGCGCGTTGATGGAGGCGGTGAGGTTGGTTTCGAGCGTCGCAGTGGTGCCATCGTCGATGGCCGGCTGGCCGGATTTGTCGACGATGAACTGCGCGATCATCGCGGCGATGATCGTGGCCTGGCGCAAAACTTTGTTGGCTTGCGCGGAGTTCGCGAGGCCGGCCTGGAAGCCCTGCGCGACCACGGAATCAGAAACCCAGCTGGTCTGCGATTCGACATTCGCGCCCGAGCCCACCGCAAACGGCAGGAAATCATTTTGAATTGGCATAAATTTTTTAAGCGAAGGTGTAGCTGACGCTCACGCCCACGGGAATAAATGGCAGCAAACCGTTGGTCGCGAGCCGTTTCAGCGCCGCGTTGCGGCTGGGTCCCGAGACGGTAATAGAAATCGAGTGGTTGAGGTTGTCGGTGATCGAGACGCTCAACGGATTAAAGAGCGCCACGAGAATGGCATAAAACGAGGGCGTGGTTCCGTCCCAGCGGTTCCAGGCGATTTTGGCCTGGATGAGCAGCCGGAACGTATCGTCATCGAGCGCCGTGCTGCCGCTGGTGGGTTGAAACGGGTCCCACCAGACGCCCTGATCCCATCCCAGATTCGCGGTATCGAACGAAAACCAGGCTTCGAGCGGCGCGGCGACGAAGCGGCTGACCCCCACCCACAGCCCGATGATGTCGAGCTGCGCGCCGGCGGCTTGTGCGAGTACCAGCGTGGTCGGGCCGAACCCCCCGCCGCCATAACCGCCGCCGCCGTAGCCGGCGCCTGCCGTGGTTTGGCCGAGATCGAACTGCGCCGGCAGCGCCTGGTAAAAGTTGATGAGGTCGACAAACGGCTGGACGGCCGCTGCGACCATCGCCAAAAACTTCGGCTGCCGCGCGTTGGCGCTCGGAATCAGCGCTGTGTAATCGCTCGCTTGGGCCATTTAGGACACCGTAATCGACACGTTCGAGGCCAGGCAGGTCGCTATGGAACTGAATCCGATGGTGATATCGGAGCTCGCGAAGCTGCCGGCGCCCTGCGCGAGCTGGATTTGCGTGAGTTCGTAAGTCAGCGGATCGAGCGGCGAGGCGGGCGCCGCAAACGGCCCGGCGAGGGAGGCTGGCACATAGATGCGCGGGATCATCACGTTCTGCCCGATGCCGAGCGAATTGATGTAAGCAGCGACCGCGGCCTGTATTTCCGCTCCGATGGTCGAGGTGTAATTGGCCAGGTTGTGCAGCGTGATCGAGACCTTGATGACGACTTGCGTGGCCACGAAGAAATTGATCGAAACGTTGGGCCCCCAGGCCACCGGAACGCTCACCGTGACGGCGCCGGTTCCCGAGGCATAGGTTTGAATGCCGGGCGTTTTCTTGGTGGCGATGGCCTGCGCGATGGCCGCCGAGCTGCCGCCTTCGACCACAAAGCAGATGGCGCCCGCCGGTATTCCGTTCGAGTCGGTCGAGCCGGTTTCGTTTTGATACGCGCGGACGGCCGTTACGCCCGAGACCGCGAGGATCGCCCCTAAAATGCCGTCCATCACGCCGAGACTCGGCAGGGTGGTCGAGGCCGCCTGGCGCACGCGCAGCGCCCCATCGGTTTCCACCGGCTGGCCCGGCGTGGCGGCGGCCGGATTGGTAACGCTTTGCCAGCCCAGGATCAAGGTGGCCATACCGGTTACGGTGTTGGCCGCGGCCGTGATGGCGCCGGCAGCTTCGCAGGTAGCCGTGGTGGTGACGGTTCCACCGCTGCCGATCACCACGTTCGGCGGCAGGTCCCAGCGGTTTCCGCTGCCCGTATCGGTGACGAGACCGGCTGGAATGACGGTGCCGGCGATGCCGGTGAGGGTCAGCGTGACGGTGGAATTGGTGGGCACCATGCGCTGGATGCCGTTAATTCTGCAGTTAGTCGAGAGCGCGGCGCCCTGCGCGCTGGCGGGCGAAAAGGACTGGTAAGCGGCGATGGCGGCAGAATTCGCATCGTTTACGGCCGCCGCCAGGATGCCCAAAAACTGGCCGTCCTTGGTGTCGGGCGTGAGTACGACGTCCGAGCCGTAGATCGCTTGCCATTGGCTCTCGAGATAAGACAGCAGCGTGGCGAATGGCGGCGCACTGATCCCGGCAGCCGTAACGCTGGCGGCGGTTGGTGATGGCATGAAATTTTCCTAAGCGCACGGTCAGTGCGCGTTTCAGTCAGAAAGCGCACGGCGAGTGCGCGTTCAATCAGAGCGTGATCGAAAGGGTCAGCGGGCCGAAGATGCTGGTGGCCGACAGGTTCACGGTGAGGCTGCGGTTCCGGGCGTTGTAACTCGATGAATAACTGGTGATCGACTGGACGCCCTGGGTCGAGAGAATCTGATCTTTAATCACCGTGTCGTAGGTCGGCGCGGTGTATTTCCCGAGCACTTCCGTGCGCCAGGGCATGCCGGCTGAGGTGTCGAGAAACCACTCGCCAAGAAACAGCGCCAGACCGCTTTCAATCAGTTGCGCGACCGCCTGGGCCGAGTCGACGTAGTAGTCGTTGCCGGTGCCCGTGAGCGTGTAATCGCCGTTCGCATCGTCTTTTCGAACACGCATTTTTAAACGGGTCCCCCGGTGTTGCTGCTGCCTGTTTGGACGCCGGTGTGGTGATGGCCCTTCAGCGACACGCTGGCGCTGCCGCCGACCACGTCTGTCGTTCCGGTGATGGTGCCGCTGGCGGTTTCATTCCCGTTCAACTGCATATTTCCGTTGATCGTCACGTTGGCATCGATGGTCAGGCCGCCCGGCGCCTTGACGTGCACGATCTGGCCGGTGGGATTGAGCTCTACGTAAGTGGTTCCGTCATTGCTGCGGAGCTGGGCCGTCGTGGTCGAGACATTTGAGATCTTCGTGGCTTGGCTGAACGGTCCAACGATCAAGAATCCGTCGCTCATGTCGTGCATGCGGGGTTCGGCCGGCCGGTTGTTGATATTGCCGTTTTGCCACCAGCCGTCGATACAGCGCGAGGCGAATATCAAGAGGCCTTCATCGCCCGCGGCGATCGGGAACGTGAGCGTGCAGCCGCCGCCGCGCTGCCACAGGACAGGCACATCGTGCAGCGAGGGATAATTCGCCGGAACGGCCGTGCCATCCTGCTTCTCGACCGCGCCGGCGATTGCTAACTGCACCGTGGCCGTGATCTGGCCACTACTTCCGACATCGGTGGATTGCACGATCGCAGGCATGGCAGTCCAGATGCCGGCCTGGTTCGCGCCGAGCGCGAGCCGGATGATGGCTTCGAGATCGTCGTATCTTTGGCGAGGATCAATCATGTTCCATCCACCACTGCGTTGATGAAAGTAGGTGTAAGCGGCGGAGTGTTGCTGGCGGTTGCGACGGCAATCATTCGCGTCTGCCAGTCATTCCCGGTGCCGCGATTGTCGCCTTCGTGCACGAGCGAATACACCGTGTACACTCCGTTCGCGCTGAGGCCGGGCTGATAGGGAACCGAGCTGTAACTCGGTTGCGGCACCAGGCGCGGATCGCTAAACGCGCCCTGGTTCACGAGTGGGGCGTTTACCTTGATGAGCCGCCCGGTTACGATGTTTGGATTCAACAGCGCGCGGACATTCAGTCCGTCGAGCGTTTGCTCGGGCGCTCCAAGCAGACCGGTCTGCGGAGTCAGAACAATCACGTCACCCGCGAGCGGCGCATCTTTGGCTACGAAATTGAGGACGCCGTTCGCAAAGTGCCAGTAGCAACCGATCGAGTTCGCGAAATCGGTGAGCGCATCGCGCACCATGCCATACATAGCCTTCGAACGCGTGAGCTGCGTGGCCGGAAGCGGCGGGGGATTTTGCATGAGCGTGATGCCATAGGGCTTCAGAGCGCTGAGTATGGCATCGCGCTGATCCTGCGGTTTTGCGCCCGCCGGTAGCGTGGTGTTTATCGTGGCCCAGTTGTATGCCGCGTCGGAATCCGTCGCGATGATCGTCACAAACGAAGTGACGGCATCTTCTTTCCCCCAGCGCACATAGGCGATCTTGCCGGAAAAGATGGGCGAGAAGGGCCCGCTTTGATAGCCGGCCGAGAGTGACACCTGCGCGAATTCCGGCTGCTTTAAAATAGCCTGCGCGGTCTCGGGTGCCGGGTTGTAGATGGTGATTTCAGCGGATTTCAGCGTCTGTACGGTTTTCGATGCGACCCGGAACTGCACGCGCAATTTTGAAAGATCGTAGGATTTGCCGGAAGTGCCGATCGTGAGCTGGCATCGGCGAAGCCAGAGCCGCTGGTTGGACGGCCCGGCGGAGGCCATCGGAACGGGGAACGAGCTCATTTGTCAGGCCGAAACGACGAAGTAGAGATGAGAAAGAGTGCCCAGATTCGAGTAAGTCGGAATGGCGCTCGGGTCGCCATCGGTCGATACCCACAGCCCGCCTCCAATGCCCAGATACTCGTACTGGCCCAGCAGATCGCAGCCGGTCACGAGGGGAATCCCCTGGATGAGCGGATTATTCGCGGAATCGGCGATATCTAAGACCCAGTTTCCGGGCGCCGGCGCGGTTCGCCACATCAAGGTCAGGTTGTAAGTAACTCCATTGAGCGCAATGGAAAACACCTGCGACTGAGGGGAGAGAGGCACTTCGTAAATAGTGAATGCCATAGCTTATTGCAGGCCCGTGATGATCGGCGAGGCATTCGGTGACCCGAGCTGGAGACTACCGGTCGATGCCGGCGCCGCGGTTGACTGCGGATTCGCCTGGTGTTGCACCAAGCCAAGCGATGAGGCGGAGACAATCTGCGTGCTCACGATGAGGACTTCCTGGAATATCGCCTCGACCATCAAAATGTTTTCGGCCTCCTTATTCGTGATCACCTGCAGCGACTTGAGCATCATGTGTTCATAAGACCGTTTTCCGGTCACAACCGAAAAGGGCTCAAGCGTCTGCTGCAATGTGAGCAGTTGCTGATAAACATCCTTGACGGACCCGAGCGATCCGGTGAGGGCGCTTGCGACTAATTCGCCAAGCCGCTTGCTGTCCGACCACGCCACGCGCATGACGAGCTCGGCCGGCTTTTTGTAAGCATGGTCGGCGATGGGCGTCCCTTGCTCGACGGGCGATTGGGTGATCTCGAGATCGTCTTTGTGGCGCTCTTCGATCGTGCAATCGGGAATAATTCCCGCGATGCTGCGGCCCTGACGCAACAGAACGGTGTCGAGCGTGTTGGCGACCGCTGCGATCCCGATCCCTGAAATAATGGCGCCCATTTACGAGGTCCTGTTTTGAAGCGAGCGCTGAAGCAGGCCGTTCCCCTGATTCACCGCGCCCGTGACGGCTTTGCTGACATCCGCCGGATTTCCGCCCGTCACCGTGGTTGTAATGTTCTGGTTGATCACAATAGGCTGCGTGTCGTGAAACTTGCGGAGATAGTCGCGAGTTTCCGGGGGCATTCCATTGAGGCCGTGACTAGCGACTTTGCCCGGGCCCCAGTCGTACGCTGCAACCGCCTTATCGATGTCACCGAACTGCTTCAATAAATCCGACAGAAATGTTGCCGCAGCGGTGGCAGACTCTTGGAAATCCTCGGGATGCTGCAGGTGATACTGTTTGGCCGTTTCCGGCTTGAATTGAAACGGACCCAGTGCGCCTTTGCTGGAAGCGGGCGTATCTTTCCCTCCGCGCGACGATTCGATCGCCCAGATCCGGTCCAAGGTCCCCGCAGGCAGACCAAATTTCTGTTCGAGCCCGCTCAGAAAAGTTTCCTTCTTTGCCAGGTCGCCGGCAGTGAGCGCAGGAACATTGATGCCGCTCGGAATACGACCAAGCAATCTGCCCCACCAGGTTTTCCCGGCGTCCGTCTCTCCGAATGGCTTATCTTTATTGGCATCCCACCAATTCTGCTCATCCTTGAGGATTTTTGGATCGTCTAGGCCCTGCGGCTGCAGACCGTACTGCTCGTGCAACTCTTTGTTTTGCTTATCGGCCGCGGCGCTGTCGGCGCCGGAACCGCTCTTCCAGGTGAGGCCGTGTTTTTCGCGCCACTCCTGAAAGGCTTTCCACTTGTTGTGAACGTGCTCTAGGGCTCGCCCAAGGTCGAGAAAATCCTTGATGGTCTGCCGGGTTTCGGGCGAGAGGTTTTCCCACTCCTGTTTCAGCGCAAGGACTGCTTCATGCGCAAATTGCTTTATTTTGGGCCCGAGTACATCCACCCAGTGGTCGATGTCCAGCAGTGTTTTTATGTGATCTCTGGTCGATTGGGAGAGACTGTCCCAGGCCTTCATCAGCCCGACCAGGGCGCGGTCCTTCAAATTGTCGATCTGCGCCGAGAGCCGGCGGTGCGCGGTCTCTATGCGGTGGGCATCGTCGGCGGCCGCATCCGCAATGCCTTTCGAGCGGGCCTTTTGTTCCTCGAAGAACTTGTCGAACTTATCTCCCTGCAGTAGATCGAGGCTCGTCGGATCGATGCCGAAACTGTTGGCGAAGGCGTATTTTATCGGACCCTGCATCAGGTTGAGCTGATGGGTCAAGTCGCGGAAGATCTCCACCCGGTCGCGCAGCTTGCCGTTCTGGTCGCGGGTTGCTACGCCCAAGCCCTGAAGTTTCGCTTCGAGACCGGGCAACTGCTCCAGTTGGACTTTCAGGTTCTGCGCCTGCCCGAGCAAGGTGTCGAAAAACCCGGTGCCCCCGGTCTGGTCAGCCGCATAGCGCAGCGCTTTGATGTTCGCGACGCTCGCCTGCAGCCGGATGCTCGAAAAGTAGATATTGTCGTTCGCATCGACCAGATTGCGAACGAAACCAACAACCTTGAAGGCCGTCTCTTTGATGCCTTCGGCCAGCTCGCGCACGGCCTCGCTTTGCACGGCGATCGCCGACGCAAAGCGGTTCATGCCTTGCTGATCGACGTCCCAGCCGAGGCCGACCAGGAAGCTCTTGATGGTTTGCGGTTTATTTGCCATGCGACAGATTTTGGGCTTTAGCTTGGTTTTCGCTCTTCACATCGAGCGCTTCATTCATAAGGGCGATATCCGAGAGATCGAGCGTCGAGTCTTTGAGGCTTTCGTATCTACACATGCCGGCGACCACGGGCCGCAGCAGCCAGTCCATGCCAGGCTCGGGCAGTCTGGCCCAGGTTATAGAGCTTGTGGACTCGCCGCCGGCGCTTGCGCGAGGAGTCCTTGCATAAAAGGGCCGAGCGAATCCTTCAGCACCTGAAACACGATGCGCGACATGGTCTCGAGCTCGATATCTTCGAACTGCAGCGCCTTGGCGTTCACATTCCAGACCGGACACCAGGCGTTCCCCTGTTTGCGGCTCACGGCGGAAAGCGCGGTGTGATAGACGTAATCGACGTCGGCCTCGGGCATCGCGGCCAGCGCCTCGGCCGCGGGCTCGAAAGAAGCAAGCAAAGCAGCCATATCCTGGCCGCCCCCGGTAGCCGCGACCAGCGCCGGCACCACTTTGGGAAGGATGCCGGCGAGCTTGCGCGAGACATGCAACTGCTGGAACGCGCTCAACTTTTGAGCGCGATAGCTTTGGCCGTCGATTTCAAACTCGGTCATTAGTAGGTCCCGAGCACGCCGTCGATCAAGCCGGCGTTGAATTCCCATTCCTGGACGTCAGCTTCCGCGCCGTAATGGAACTTCGGCTTTTTGGCGAAAGCGACCGAACGGCAGGTATGCAGGTCGCCTGAGGCCGACTGGGCGACCGTGATGGTGTTCTGTCCCCACAGCGCGGCGCTGAGCGACTGTGCGTCATACATCGCCGCGAGCTTCGCGTTGGCGGGCGAAGATCTTCAGCAGGCGCACGGTTAATTTGCCGCTCTTATCGGCAATGAGGGAATGCATCGGCTGGCCATCGGCACCGATGGTCCGAACGTCCTTTTCGGCGTTCATTTCGATGTCGATTCCCTCCTTAGCGGCTCCAGCGCGGGAGCCAGAGAGAGAAGGATCCCCCCGGCCCGACGATCGAGCACTGCACGTCTAAAAACGAATACGAAGGCATGAGTTTGGATGTCCTTTTTCTCTGTGAATTACTGGCTTACCGAAACCAAAAGGCTCACGGTGTGGATGGCGCCGCCCAAAACGATGGCGCACTGCAGGGCGGGCGATTTGCGCGCCGCGCGGTCGGCCGAGAGCTGCGAAGCCACCGTCGGCGCATGACGTAAAAGCCCTTGGTGAGGGTTTGGCCAGTAGCGATGGCGCCGAGCGCGGGGCCGATCCCAGACGCCGCCGGCGGCGACTAATCCGTTCGCGACCGCCTGCGCCAGGACGCTTTTTCGGCCACCGTCACCAGAATGTTTACGCCGGCATCGGTCTGCGGAATTTTCGAGGTCGAGGTATAGAGCGCGTTGAACAGAGCCGTCTGCAGCGCGTTCTGCCGCCAGTGGGTGCCGACGATGGTGTCGATAAACTGGCCGTTTGCGACCGTGCCCCACTGAATGATGGCGGTCGAATTGTTGTAGTTCACGAAGACGTTGCAGTTCTTCTGCTTCAAAGCAGCGGCTTGCGTTTCGGTCAGCGTTTCGGCCGTCACGCCGGGCTCCTGCTTGTACATCAGCGTGATGGTGGAGTTTTGAGCGTTGAAGTTCACGCTGGCCTGGCGCGCGAAAAGGCTGGCGGCCGCATAGGCCGAGGTCGAAGAATACTGGACCGCGGAGTGCGTGTAGGCCGCCGCCTGGAGCTGGCTCGCGAGGTCGGTCGAAAGCGAAGGGTTGAGGGCGGCCGACTCCTGGCTCGTCGCTACGAACAGGCGCCGCGGGTTGAGGCCTTCGATAAAGCCGGCCACAGATACCAGGTCCGAGTCCTGAACGCCGCTGGCGGCGACGGTGAGGCCGTACCAGGCGTTGGACGCGTTGGCGAGGGTGGAGACGCCCGCCAGCAGTGTTTCGAGCGCGATGCCGGCCACCTGGCTGGCGCCGGTGGCGGAAGTGGACGCGATCAAGGTCGAATATCCGGTGCCCGAGCCGGTCGTGCTTCCCGAAGCTGCACGTTGAAGATGTTCCGGTTGACGAGCTGGTGAATTCAAAGCGCGCCAGGTTCGCATTCCAGGTGCAGGTGCCGTGCGTCGAGAGCGCCGTCGCGATGATGCTGGCAACTCCATTCAAGTTGCTGGCGGCCGAGAAATTCATTCTGGCGAGCGTCACCAGCGTGCCGTCGATCGTGATTTGCATCGAGCCGGTGGTGATGCTCGTGAAGTTGGTGAGCGCTTGCTGGGTCGCCGAGAGCGCGCCGCAGTGCGATGAGCCGCTGGTGGCGGTCTCGGCCCAGCGTCCGATATAGCACTGCGTAGGTTGCGGGCTCTGTCCGAAGAACAGCGCTGCGGCCAGGTACTCGGGAGCAGAGGTGCCGAAATCAGGGCACCGCCGCGAGCGTCGAATACAGGCGCAGGCGCTGAGACACGTCGATCACGGGCGATGAGCCCAAGATCAGTAACGCGCCGAAATTTTAGAGAGGGAGCCGCAGTCGGCGATAGAAGAACTTGGACTGAGACCAGGTCATTTACTGACAATCCGGGCATGTGAAAAAAACCTTTCTGAAGTTGTTTAAAGGAAGTTGAAAAAACTAAGGCTGAGAAACGATCACCGCAGCGATCTGGCCGTTTTCGGTCGCGGATCAAGCTCGGCGGAAACCAGGTTGCGGACTCCGAAGGTCCGCGACACCTGGCGGCGGAAGCGCGCTGTGAAGTCATAGCGGCGCCGCCATTGCTGGTTTACGAGGTCGGGCACCGAGCGCAGCGGATCGGCCTCGCTGGTAAAGGTCAGGCTGTAGGCGGCGAGCGTGGCGTTATTCTGCGCGACCCACAGGCCATCGCGCGCCTGCTCGGCGTACTGCTGGCCCTGCGGGCCGTCGAAGCTCGCCAGCACTTCGATGAGCTCGTGGCGCAAAAACGAATCGGTGCCCAAGCCGCCCGAGTCCGAGGCGTTGTGAACCAGCACCGGGTTGTCGTCGGCCGTGACGCTGGTGACGCCGAGGGCGCACCAGTTGACGGTGGCTTCCGGCTGTTTCGGCGTGGTAGGCTGCCAGCGCGGCCGCACCAGACTGCCATCTAAGCCAGTCAGTCCCACGAACAGCGTTTGAAAAATCGCATCGAGCGAAGCATCGTCGGCCGGCGCAGACGAGGTCGGCGTAAGAAAGCCGGCGGCTGTGGAATCGTTGGGCATCCGGTTAACCGCCGCTCAGCGGGAGCAGGTCGCAAATCGCGGTGACGAAGCCGGCGCCGTAGGTCGAATAATCCAGCACGCGGGTGACCGTGTACTGGCCGCCCCCTCAGGTGACGACGTCGGCGTCGCCGCCGGCGCGGCCGTCCTGCAAAGCAAAGGTGGTCGAAATCTTGATGTCGCCTTCGAGGCGCGAGCCATCGCTTTCGCGCTTAAGAGAAGAGCCGCGGCCCGCCGTAGCAAGAGCACCGGAAAATGCCGTCGTCGCCGGCGTATCGACCGCCAGGCCGTTCGAGCCGACGGTCTGCGTATAGCGCGTCACCGTAAGGCTCGGGTCCGCAAACGCCGGGTTCGCGAGGACGCGCGTTACATCCAAAAATGGCATTTACTTTTTCACCACCACGTGCGTGACGGATCGTCTGAGCTCGGCGGTATCGATCAGCGGCCGGTCGCTGCCCTTGCGGGCGATCGTGGCCGGCTGATCGGGCGGGCCAGTCGTTGTCGGTAAACATGCGCTTGACGGAATTGCTCGCCAGAACGCCGGCGCGATCCAGCGCTTCATCGATGGCCTTGCCGCTCGAGAGAGTTTCCTGCGCGCCCTCTTTCATGATTTTGGCGGCGCCCTCCTGCGCTTTTTGAACGCCCGGGATCAGGAACGGCCGGGCCGGAATGTTATTGGCAGGGCTGCCGTTTTCGTGGATATAGCCGAGCTCGGCGTTCGTAATCTCTTCGTCCGGGCGGCTGGAGGTGGCCTCCGGAATCCCGATCAGCACTTCTTTTTTGGCCAGCGACTGGATCGAGCGCACCACTTCTGCCACCTGGTCGCGGGGGATGCGAAGCGGCGGTTTCATCAGCCGCAACCGAGCAGCGCCAGCATCTGCGGCACGCTTCCGCCGCCGGATGCTGAGGGAGCAATCAAGATGGTCGTTGCCACACCCGGAGCCGAGGCGCCGAAGAAAGGAAAACGTGCAGGTGATGGCCGTGGTCGTGTCGGCGGTTAAACTGTTACGCTTCGCCGTAAAGGTCGAGTGCCACGCCGGGACCGCGTTGGGACCGCTCGTCCAGCCGGAGGAGACCGAGGACAGGGACTGGCCGTTTCCGCTGCCGTCATCCACTTTGGCAGCCGCGAGGGCCACACCCGATCACACTGGGCGTCACCGAAGGCGATACGTAGCTCGACGTGCTGGTGTTGTTTAGAGTGACCGCGTGCCCATCGATCGGCGCGGTCGTCGAGGCGCCTGCGATTTCATAGAGGACTCCCGAACTAAGGTCCCCGGAGTTGCTTTGCGTGAACGTGTAGCTGGTCGGAACCCCCGACTAAACCAGATGCCACCAGGTCGCGAAACTGTCGGCAAAATTAGCGGTGGCGTTACCGATTTGCGTCCAGGTTTGGCCTGTCGGTGCGGTGAGATATTGGGACCGAAGCCTTGCGAATAACCGGTAATCGCCAGCAGGATGTTACCGCGGCAGGCGCAAACGACGTGAAGACGATTTGGATCCTGAGCTCCCTGTACCGTGGCGATTTGAACGATGCTGAACTATGATAAAAGTGGCGATAGCGCCTGCGATCCCAGAAGACTTATTGGCGGTTCCGTAGTCTGGTGCCTGCAGAAGAGAGGATGGCGTCTTCCGAAAGGCGCAATCATTCGAGGTATTGTCGGTCAGATCACCGTTCGCTACCCGCTTCCAGCCGTCAGGTGGCACCCCGCGCGTTGCCTTGCGGAAGAAGGCGACCACGTATTCATTGGCTGTGTGGTGGCGGCAGAAATGAAGACGGTGGCTGGGTTGTTGAGCCCTGATAATTCGTTCCGGCTGCATCCAGCATATTGACGCAAGAGACTCCCGGATATGCAGGTCTATGTTGCCAGCCGAGTCGATGCCCGCCGTTACAGTGTTCGCGCCGCTAGAGCTGGCGATGGCCTATTAGATGGCGGCAGTCTCATCGCTCGCCCGAACTCGATAGCCGCCAGCGTGTAAGAGTTCCCTGATTGTGGTGGGCGTAAATATCGTATGCGACGAAAAGCAGCTCCCGCACGGATCAGCAGACTCCCTCCGTTACGCTCGTGGAATAAGCCAGAGAGAGGGAATGTTGCCGCTGGTGGTGGTCGTGCTGGTGTGCTGAACAACGCGATAGACATTTATTTGTACTGCAGATTGGCGACGACGTCGCTGGCGCCGATGGAGGTAACGTCTGATCGGCCGTCACACCGGTGATGGCGAAGGCGATGCCCGTCGCAAAAGCGAGGCCGTTCGAAATTTCGACGATGAAGCCGGCGCCGGCCGTGTTGCCCGGAATGAGAAACGTATTCAGCCGGGGTATCGGTGCCGACCGTGGGCGCGCTGGCCTTGTTATACAGCTTCAAATAGCGCGGGCTGGCGTCTGAAGCTTGGATGTTATAAAGCTGCCCGGCCGAAGCCTTGACACTGGTCTGGCTGGTCGAAGCCGCCAAAATGCTTGGTAATAGAAAGGCCACCGCTGGTGGATGGCACCGGGGTAGTGATTACGGTACCGGTAATGCCGGCCAGGTTCCAGTTCCCGATCTTGGCGGTGACCGTCCCATGACGAGTTGCGTGACGGCCGAGCCATCGACTTTGAGCGCGTTGGTGAGGGCGGGTTGATCGGTCGCCAGCACCACGCGTTGCGTGCCGGCGTATTTTTTCCGGAGTTGGTGTCGGTCACCGTGCCCGCCACTTGCGCGACATTCACCGCAGCGTTCGACTGGATGTTAAAGGTGCCCGTGCAGGCATTTGCGGTGGCGTGCCCAGACCGGCTGCGTAACCGCCGAGCCGTCCACTTTGAGGGCCGTCATGGAGGTGACGCCCTGCACGCTGATCACATCGGCGGAAGGCGTTCCGGCATGCCCAGAGCCGGCTGTTTTCGCCGAGGTTGCGGCGCCCGTAGGCAAGGGCAGCGACGACGCCGACACGGGCTGCGTGACGGCCGAGCCGTCGACTTTGAGAGCGTTGGTAAGCTGCGGCTGGTCGGTCGCAATTACGACTCGCTGGGTGCCGGCCGATTTCGTTCCGGAGTTCGTATCGACGGCGGTGCCGGCGATCTGGGTCAGGTTTTCCGTCCAGGGGCCGGAAGCCTGGCTGACTGCTCCAATGGTGTTCGAGCCCGCCGGCAGCGACGCGCCGACAGCGACGACGTCGGGAGCGAAGGGCGCCGCGGAGGCCGAGAGGCCGATATTTGCGGTGCCGGATCCGGTGATGACAGTCGAGAGGCGAACGCGGATATTGGTCGCGCCGCCGACCGGCACCATCCACACCTGGTTCGCACCCGTGAGCGTATAGCTCGATTCCGAGGTTTCCGAGCCCACCCGGTAAGCCTGGACCGGATACCAGTTGCTGCCGGCATCCGATAGCTCAAAGGTAATGGCGCCGGCGGTAATCGTTCCGGAGGCCTGGAAGCTGACGAGGGCCATCGCCAGATTGGTAACGGCGAGCGAGAGTGCCGTGTTGAGGCTGGTCGCGGAGGTCCACGCGGCCGTGGATTGACTGGTTTCGGGTCGCCGCCGAAGTAACTCATAGTTTGTCCTGGGAATTTTTAGAGCACGTACCACTGGCCGCTGGTCGCGTCGTAGACCAGTTGCATGTTGCTGTATGGCACGGTGAGCGTCACGCTCGTGCCAAAGCCGTCGATATTTTTGCTGCCGCCGCTGACAGTGACCGTGTTCGCCGAGCTGTCGGTTTTTTTTACATTGAGGATTTCTCGATCCGTGGGGCTGGCGGGAAGCGTTTCGGTGATGGCGCCCGAGGCGGCGTTGGCGAGAATCAGGAAATCTGCATTGCTCGCGGTGTCGTTGGCGCTGACAACGCGGATGGCGCCCAGCACCTGATTGAGTGTGTAATCGCCGTTTTGCGCGGTGATGACGCCGGTCCGGCCAAAGACGCTGGAAACAGCGCCACCGCCGCCCGAAGGGCAGCCTACCGTCGTGGCACCGCCATTGGCGTCGCTGCAGAGCAGCGCCGAAGTTCCTGAAATCGTGCCGGCTGTGAGCAGATGGGAGTCGGTGCCCTGCAGCGGCACGCTCAGAAGCTTTGACCAGGCCAGGCCGGTGATCCAGGCCGGATTCGAGTAACTACCGGTTTGATCGACGGCATTGGTGACTTCGGCGGCGGTGTAATCGCCGCTCCTGGCAGTTACGTCGCCGGTGCGTCCGAACACGCTAGTGACGGCGCCCGAGGGATTTTCGACCGGCAATGGCGTGGTCGAGGTGTTGTAGGTATCGAAATCGCAGCTGCTCGCGCTGCACCAGTTGGTGCTCATCTGCACGCACTGCAGCGCCGCGCCCGTATTGTGCGAGTTGCTGCCGACGACCACGCGGCCCGCGTTGTCGGTCACCCAGCCGCGATAGCAAACGTTGAGGGGAGTGGTCTGCGTGGAATCGGCCAGGTGCATGCTAAATGCGCCGTTGGTGATCGTGGCGCTCGTGATCGAGGGCAGCACCTGCCCGGTCGAAGTTCGGAACGGGATGAGATTTCCGTTGTTATCGACGGGCTGGAAATCGATGGTCCCGTTCTCCGGATTGCCGCTCGCGTCTACCACGTTTGTGGCGAAAACGGTGCAGAGCGGCAACGTGCAAACCGCCTGTGCCGCGCAGCCGAATGCCGCCAACAGCACGAGCGCAAGGGCCCGTCCAACGAGTTTCATAGATGTTCCTGAATGTGAAAAGGGCTTACCTTAGCAGCCCCAGATCTGCATGCCGCCGGCGCCGATGATGCGAAATAGCTGGTACAGGCGAGTGCCGTAAGTGGTGGCGTTCCAGAAACCGGCATCGGCAAAGGTAATGGAGGCGATGTCGTAACTCACGCTCACCTCGCCCACGGCGTTCGCGGTTTCGAGCCCTTGCGGGTTGCCTGGCGGAAGGCCGGTGGCCGCGGCGCGCTGGTCGGCGCTGCCAGAACGAGATAGTGCGCGGTCGCGAGCTCCTGTCCTGTAGTGAGCAGCGCGCCCCAGCGATCGGTGTTTTTGAGGAGTGCCAGAGCCACGTTGAGCCAGGTGGTGACCGAGGCATCCGAATAGATCGATTTGTCGGCGAACTCCGGAAAATCGGTGCGGAACTGGGCGACGGTCAGCGTGCTCATTTACTTTTTGGCTTTCTTCGGCGCGGGCGCGGGCTCTTGCTCGGGCTCAGCAGGCTCGGGCACCTCCGGTTTTTCGACCGGAAATGAGGCCGCCGGCGCTTCCTCGACGACGTGCGGCTTCACGTACCAGTGATCGGCGATCGTATCTTCGACCTCATGCTCGCCGGCGGCGAACACGCGCTGCGTGTGGTCCTGGAGCGTCAGCGTGAAAGGCTTGCGAACTTTGATTCTTTTCATTTGGGGAATTGGATTGCTTTCGGAAGCCTATATTTGCGGCCCGATTCCGCCAATCACGTGGCGGTTCGGGCCGCTTTTATAGGGAGAAACTAGATGCTAGAAACTAGATGCTCAGACTCCATCTCCATAACCCGCGGTCTCGGGATACACGAATTCAATCACGCCCAGCCGGCCGAAATACGTGGTCAGTTGGTAGATCGAGCGATATTCGAGAGGCGTTCTCTGCAGCGGAACGAGCGGATAGCGCACGCGCTCTTTGTCCTTGGAATAGGCCATCATGCGGTTGGTTGCGCTGGCGCCGGCGCCGTTCAGCCATTTCAAAGGCTGGATGTTTAACGGGCGACCGTTGACGGAGTTGCTGAGCGAGTTGATCTTGAGGTATTCGATCAAGCTCATGTTCCCGGCGCTCGATACCTTGTGGGAAACGAGCAGCGAGTACTGCGTTGGAGGCAGCCGCAGTTCACTCGGGCAAACCGCCCAGGCAGAGGATGCCCACACGCTGTTCAAGAGCGTGTTTACGTCGTTGAGAACGTCGTCCGCTCCAGTGGTGTCGCCGAGCTTAGCAGCCCAAGTCGTGTGGCTGCTGCCGTTGGCGACGACGTTGGTAGCCGTAACGGAACCGTTATTGATCAGGCCGGTTTGGCTGATCGTCGGGTCGCCGATATAGACCATCTCGTCGATGTCCATCTGGTGCTTCAGCTTGAGGGCCGAGAACTTCTGTGCATCAACCGGGCGGCCGAGGCGCTGCGCGCTCTCGAGCTCGGGGATCGTATAGCTCAGCTCCATGCCCCACAGATAGAGAGGCTGGGCCGTCTTGCCGATATCGAGCGACACGCCGGTGATGGTGTTCGCGTCTTTGCCGATGAAGGCTTTGCCGCCGAAGTTGCCGTAGGGCGAGTTGCTGCTTACGCCGCCGATGCCGCCGGCTGCCGCGAAGCTCGAATTGGTGAAGCTGGATGTTTCGTCCGCGATCGTTACGTCTTCACGCAGATCGATGTCGCGGCTCCAGGTCACGCTAACCAGCGGGTCGTGGATGGTTTGATCGAGGCGCTCTAATTCCCCGATCAGGAAGGCGCCCGTCGAGTCGATGGTGCGCCGGTCATACGTTGTCAGCCCGTCGAGCGTCCGGGCGCGTTTTCGAAGATTGCTCATAAAAAATGCTGTTGATTTCCTTTCAGTTGAATGCGCCGGGCGCTTAGATATTGACTGCGATTTCGACGTTGCCCGAGGCGTCGGCCGGGCCCGTGAAGTACCAGTTGGAGGGCAGGGTTACGGTGTTGGTCGAGTCGGCCGCGGCTTCGATGCCGCCGATCACGGTGCCGGTTCCGGTCAGGATGCGGACGAATACGGTGCCGCCCTTCGCGGCTGCTGTCGCGCCGTTGAGCTTCACGGTCATGTAGCCGCGTTTGAGAACGTTGGCGATGCTGCCGGCGCCGGGAGGCGTGGAGGTTCCGAGGCCATCGGTGGCGCTGCCGCCGGTCGGATACGGGCGCACGTACATGCCGTAAATGCTGTTAGCCGTGTCGCCGCTTTTCGGAATGCGGACGTTGTGGGATGTGCCGTCGATGACGAGCCCCAGGCCGTAAGAGGCCGGCGGAAGCGTGGCATCGACGATGGCCGCCTCGACGTTGGCTGAACTGGCGCGATTGACGGCGCCAGGGATGCCCGCGGGCATGCGGTATTGGAAGGCCACGTCGCAGGTGCGGGCGCGGCGAATATTGCGTTTCACTTAGTTAGTTGCTCCTATATGGGAATTTGAATTGCGCGCCTTACGAGCGCTTCCGGGAATGGTCAGGTCTAAGATCTGGACCAAAAAGCTGCGTTCCTTTTATTGATTTCGCTGATGGATTTGGCCATGCCGGCGGCCGCTTTCGAGCCGTCGAACGTTACGGTTGCTTGTGCGTTGTTTTGAGCCCGCACGATTTCGCTGGCACCGAGCAAGGCGGTTTTCAGCGCGTCCCAGGTGAGCGCTTTGAAATCGGGCTTCTGTCCGACGAACGGTGTGACCGCATCGCGGTTCTTGCCGTTGAAGGCGTTTTCGAGGGCCTTGCGCTTCAGCTCACACAGGCTGTCGCGCGTCTTCTGCGGGTCGGCCGCGGCGTCGAAGGTGGGCAGGTGCAGCCCGGGCGAAAGAATTTCCACGCGCGCGACGGTGTCTTGCGCCTCTTCGACCAGAGCTGCGGAATCGCGCGCTTTTTTGTCCTTGGCTTTTTCGGCCTCTTCCTCTTCGCGCTTTTTCTTCTCTTCCTCGGTCTCCTCGTCTTCGTCCTTGGCCTTTTTGTCCTTGGTCGTTTCGAGCTTGCCGACGCGCTCGGCCAGCTCGGCCAGTGCATCAGAAACCTTCGTCAGAGCGTCGGAGGTCTTTTTATCGGCCTCTTCCTCTTCGCGCTTCTTCTTCTCGGCTTCGGTCTCTTCCGCTTCGGCGTCCTTCATGCAGGCGTCGAAAGCCTTTTCATCGCGCGCCTGGAATGCCGCGCGCAGTTTGTCAAAAAATTTGAGTTTTTTCATCGTGTCTCCTATTGCGCAGCGGGAACCGCAGCGTCCTTCATCGACCAGAGCGAGGTGGTTGCCGATGATGTTGAATTGGCGGCCTCGGCCTGGTGCAATCTCTTCGTAGTCGGCGTCGTAGCCGCACGAAACCTGGCGCAGCCCTTCTTCGCGGACCTTTTTGATGGCTGCCGCTTCTGTGATCAGAACGTCGGCGACCAGAAAATCGTCGTCAATGCCCGAGCCGCGGCGCACGTCCTGGACGATGCCTTTGGCGAGCTCGCTCCAGTTGTCGGGCGTTACGTCCACGGGCGGGTGATCGATCGTGAATGCTTTGCCGTTGAAGCTGCGGATGGTGGTATCCGCGAACACGTCCTCGGGCAATCGCTCGATGCGGATCAAGCCGTCCTGATCGGGCGTCACCGGCACTTCGCCGGCCGCGTACAGCATGGTGCCGATGCGCGCGATGGGCACGTTGCGGCACAGCAGGAAGCCCTCGGGCGTGAGCTCCATGTTGGCGCTCAGAATTTCGGTTGTGTAGTAATGCATAGTGGACCTGAAATACGAGCAGGAATTTATGAAAGCGAAGCGGAGCTTACTCGGGACTAGGCCTTGGTACAAGGTCCTTGCCGGTTGGCTCGCGCATGCGTTCCGCCGCTGCGATGAGTGGTGTTTATGGTGCTCGGGGTGCAGACGGCGCTAAAAAATGCGGTCTAAGCCACCTGCGGCAGGCCGTTCCAGCGTTCGAATTCCGCCCGGCTCATCCACTCCAGGTGCCCGTGCACATGAATCCTGTGCGGCCAGCGAACCTCGTCGAGCAGAATCAAAGGCAGCGCCAGGCAGCGGCAGTTCGGTGCGCCGCCGGCGTGGTAGTGGCCCAGCTTAGAAACCACGCCCGCCAGGCGTTCCGGCGCCGGCGGATCGGTCCAGGCCACCAGGACGTTCTCTAGAACGCGGTGCGCCGGCCGCACGCGCTGGTCTTTACTCGTCGCCCAGTCGTACCAATAAAGCCCCAGGCGCTCTGCCCGTGCCTGCGTTAAAGCAGTCTCGGCTTTTGATACTTCGGTCCGGGCCAGCATGCGGGCGCGGCCGTGCCCGAAGGCCGGCAGCTTCGCCCGAAGCTCTTGTTCAATTTCGGAAGAGCGCAGGCCCTTCTGCTGCTCGCGCGCGATATAGGCGGCCGTGCGCTGGGCCAGGTCCTCGGGCAGGCTGAGGATCAGCCTCGCGTTTTCAGCGACCAGCTCGTCGAAACGCACGCCGACGGATGAATCCATTTCCGCCCGCAGCGCCTCAAAGATGCGCTTGCCGGCGAGCGACTTTTGGCCGCTTCGCGCCAGGAGCTGGCGTTGCTGATGGCAACGGCCGTCACCATGCGGCGCGCGATAGTTTCGGCCGCTTCGAGCGCCAGCTGCTCGTCAAACGGGAGCTCTACGGTCGGCTCGAAGCCCGAGCGAATGGTCCAGGGAATGAATTCCTGGACGAAGGCTTCCAGGTTCGCCAGGTAGGCGCGCGAGTTGCGCAGCGGCCGGCGCCAGTCGTCCTGGTTCACGCCGCCTTTTTATCGTCCTTTTTGCCGAACGGCCCTTCTTCGTCATCGCCAAACTCGCCGCTGTTGACGTCGTCGTCGGCCGCCTCGATCTCTTCGTCAGTGACGTTCGACCAGCGCCCGGTTACGCGGCTCGATTGCCGCAGCTCGTTCAGTGCCGTCTTCCGGCCCACCAGGCCGCTCGTGAAAGCGGACGTAATCGAACTCGTATCGGAGGATGCGATCTGCGCCTTCTGCTCGTCGCTCAACTGCCACAGCGCGCGGAACGTGAAATCGGAGCCTTCGGGCAGCGGCTTACCGAACTTCGACTGATACGACACCTGCAGCAGCTTCGTAATGGGCGAGCGCATGCGCCGCTCCTGCTGCTGCGTGAGGCCGTCGTAATAGTTGCGGATATCGCTTTCGCCGGTCGAATTCAGGCCCGCCGGCGACTGCCCGAAGAGCTTAACCAGCGGAATATCGAGCGCGCCCGAGATCTGCTGGCCGAACTGCAAGAGCACCGTGTCGAGGCCGGCGAAGGTATAGCTGTGCGATTCGAACTCGTCTTTCGTATCCATGAGGGTCAGGCCCTCGTTGGACTGCGTCGCGCGGACGAAGTCGATCTGCTTGGTCAAGCCTTCGAGCGGCGCGCCGCCCATCGCAATCACCTCGCGCAGGTTCTCCACTTTGTAAGTGCGTAAGTGGGCTTTATAAACTAACTGCGCGGCGCCTTGCGTGGTGGAATCAAACGCCAGCAGCCGGTCAAACAGCCGCTCCAGCACCGACTGGCCCCACAGGTTTTCGGCGATCTTCTGCCAGTAGGGCAGGTCCTGGCCATCGAAGCGCAGCACGCGCGAGTAGTGAATGCGGGCGCGCGGGATGGCCATCGAGTCGGCCACCACGTCGTAGTACTGCGGCAGACCCAGGTCCGGGCCGTACTCTTTCACCAGTAGTTCGAGCGAGGGCTGCACCAGCCAGCGATCGAGCACCAGCAGGCCTTTGAACTGGTCTTTGCGGATGGTCTCGACCCGCAGGGGCTTCGAAAAATCCTGGCCGTCGATGAGCACGACGGCGATGGCGCCGCCATAAAGCCGCGACCATTTGATGGTGTCGCAGATGGCGTCCCACAGCTTCAGCACTTTCCACAGCGCCATGACCTGGTCGATCTCTTCCGGCGGAATGACGGAATTGATTTCGATGCCGAGCTTCGTCATGTCTTCCGCGACCGTATCGACGGCCTTGCCGCAGATCCAGGAGGAGCGATACATCGACTCCAGCCGAAAGCGGTTGCGCGACAGGTAGTCGGGCGAATAGCTCGCGCCATCGGCGATGTTGCCGGTTCCGTAGCCGATGCGGGCGGAAAAATTCTGGAAGGAATCTTTGACGGCCACGCGCGCGTTCGGCCGCAGGGCCTTGTTATTAGTTTTTTTCACTTTGATGAGCCCGCGCTTTTCAGCGAGGTGAAGATTCAACCGGCCAATCTGCCCCAAATGCTGTTCACGCCGCGACGCTGAATATAGCCATCCAAGCTGTAGCGAATCGCGTCGAACGCGTGGTTCCAAGCATCAATAATGATCGGCAGGATGTCGCCGGTCTGCTTGTCGACTTTGTAGCTGTAACGCCGCGCCTCCACCTGCGTGTTTTTGCAGCGCGTGTGGATGACAATTTTCTTAAAACCTTTGAGGTGGGCGACGCCGTCTTCGACCGAGCCGTCCCACTTCTCGGCCGGGCCGATGTTAAAGCCGCGCCGGCGCAGATACGAAATGGTTTCGGGCCGCGAGCAGTCGGCTTTGATCGGCCAGTTGCGCGCGCCGGGCACGGTATCGTAAAAGGCCGGCAGATCATCGATTTCGACGTGCTTTTCGTAGGCCTCGTGATCGATGAACAGGCACTCGTCTTTGATGAACGAGCGGATCAGCGTCGAGGGATCGTTGGCGAAGCCGAAGTCGGCGCCGAAGAAGAAGCGCTCGCAATACGGCGGCGTCTCAAATTCTTCGATCGAAACGCGCCGGCGGAAGATGATGGCATCCGAGATGGTGAGATAGCCACCCTCCCAGACGTGATCGAAATCGTCCGCGTCGCGGGCCCGATCGCTCTCCATTTCTTCCCGCAGCACTTCGGGGAAGAACGGATTGTCGCGCCAGTTGGCCTCGACGACGATCGAGTTCGTCAGCCTTTGCGGGCCGCGCAGCAACTGGTCGACCGGATCGTCGGGCGAGGCCGGATTCCACGAAAACCACAGCTCGGACGCGGGCTTGCGGATGGTCGGCCGCAGCAACTGCAGGCTGCGCTTCGATAGCGACTGCGCCTCTTCGACCCAGGCTCCGTCATACCCTTCGAGCGACTTGATCGACTCGGCGGTATGGTTCTGCATGCCCTGGAAGATGATGAGGCCGTCTCCCGGCGTGCGGATCTCTTTATCGAGAACGCGAAAATAGCGGCCGGCGCCGAGCTTTTCGATCTTGTCTTCGATCAGCCGTTTGACGGACTGTTCGAGCGACTTCTGAATTTCGCGAATACAGCACCAGCGAACCGCCTCTTGCGTCAGGCATTTTTCCACCAGCGCCTCGGCGAAGAAGTGCGATTTGCCGGAGCCGCGGCCGCCATGCACGCCCTTGTTCCGGCAGGGCTTCAATAGCGGCAGAAAGACTCTAGGAGTCTGGATTTTGAGGGTCGACAATCACGCGCTCGATCCGCTCGATTTGTATCGGGCCGCCGTCTTTGCCGGTGATTTCGTTGTGCGTTTTGCGGCCGTACTTCTCGGGCTTGGCGCCTTCTAACAGGCGCAGCAGCACGCGATCCGAGCAGCGCAGCATATTGCGGCGGACGACTTTCTTCCCGCCCGCGCCGTCATCGACTTCTTCGTAGACATAGCCGCGCGCCCGGCGGTGGGCTTCGTCTTCTAACGCATCGCCAGCCCGTTCCTGGGCGATCGTGAAAGCCGCGGCATAATCCGGATCCTGGGCTCTCCAGTCGTAATGCAGCTCGCGGCTGACCTTCGCAACCAGGGCCGCTTCCGTGATCGAGCCCAGCTCGCTAAAGGCGGCCAGAAAGGCGCGTTTTTTCGGATGCTTGATGGTCACGTGAGCCACGAAAGCGCTGGGATCGAGCAGTCGTTCTCCCAGTCGCTCGGTTCAGGCATAAAAAAAGCGCACCGGCTGTTTACTGGCCGTGGTGCGCGTTCAAAAAAAGAGGCCGGCCCGTCATCGCCGCGGGGCGGCCTCACTTTGGAGAATAGGAACTTCGAAAAACGGTGATTGATCTGAGCTTACGACGTCGTGCCGGCAGCGCGCGAAAGGTTGCCCTGGCCGACTGAAACGTCGAGCCCGCTGTAATGCGACAGCTGGCTCGCGATCCCTTGATACTCCTGCATGTCCACCCAGTTGCGGTCCTGTCCGGCCTGCGCCGCCGCCTGCAGGCAGGCGGAAACGATGAATGGCCCGTGGGTGCGAATAAACGCCGCTATGTTCGCGTTCCCAATGGCGCCCGTGACAGGCGCCGCCGTCGTGGTTGCAGAGATCGGCGGGGAGGTGTCTCCCGTACCGCCCGATCTGGTGGCTGCTGGCCTTCTCGCTGTGGTTGCGGTCGTCACGACTTCCTGCCGCCTTTCTTCAGCCCCATGGCGGTCGACTTCTTCGATCCGCTGCTGGCGGACGGCTTTCGCTTGCCGCCCTTGCTGGCCGTTGCTTTAGTTGGCACTTACTCTCTCTCCCATCTGGATTCCGCTTTCCGCAGAATCTTTCTTTAGTGTGGGAGCGGGCACACAGCCTTGGCAAGCGCTTTCTTGGCGCGCGCCCAGCATCTCGTCGCGCCGGGCGTGCAGCTGGTTCATGGCCGCGTTGGTCTCGAGGACGTGCTCGTGTCCGCCGTACGGCGTCCGCAGCAAGCGATCGTAGGCGGTGGATAGCTCGTTAAATTCGAGCACCGCGGTGGCGAGCTCAATCAGCTCGCTTTTAGCGTCGAGCGCGTCCATTCCTCACGAGTGTAGCTTTTTGAGCAAACGCTTTTGCCGGCGCTCTTCGCGCCGGGCGCGATGGTAGACAAAGCAGGCCATGCGTTCGAGCAGCTCCGCCACCTCGCACAGCTTCGCGTAGCGGCGCTCTACGTTCAAAACCAGGTCATGGCCGGGCGAGTAGCGCAGTATCAGCTTTTCGATCTCGCGGCGCGTATCGTCGGCGCTGGCGCGCACGAGCCCCGCGTTGGCGAGCATCTGATTCATCGCAGAGCGGTCCTGGTCCGTCATTCTCTTCTCCCCGCGCCTCCCGGCGCGGGCCTCCCATGCGCTTACGGCAACCGGTGCGAAAGCCGCGCCAGTGGCAGGTTTCGCATAGTCCGAGGCCGCGGCAGCGGCATGGCATCGTTCACGCCGCTTTCGGCCGCGCGGCGTCCGCTTCTAGCTCGGCCCGGAAGAGCGGATTCGCCGCGCGCCGTCCTGTTACGAGCTTCCCGCCGCAGTATTCGTCGAAGTCAGGCGCAGACGCGGCCGCCAGGGAGGTAGTGGCGGCCGTCCGCGTGTCCACGATCGAACAAGGCGCAATCGGGACAAAGTGAAGCGCCGTCTGCGCGCAAGAGTGCCGGGTGAGGGCACTCGCGAGCAGCACTACCATCGCGGCCCAGAGCAGGGCGCGAAGCCAGCGCAAAAGACGAATTCGACCTTCGAGTGTCATTCGATAAAGAAGGGTTTCAGGGCCCAGGCGATGGCCTGGTCCCAGGTCTTAAAGCACACGCGAAAGCGCGACAGCGGCTCGTTCGAATCGAGCAGCGCCTCGGCGAACCAGCCGCCCTCGGGCACGCATTTCCAGACGTATGCTTTGCGCCAGATCATAAAATTCAAAACGGGCTGCTCACGCAGCCCGTCAGTCGGGTTTTGAGTTGTGCAAGCGGCCGGGCCTCAGGTCGAAAAGGCCCGGACGAAAGGATTACTTAGTAAGTGGCCGCACGGCCCGAAAATCGCGCCAGGATCTTGTCGCGCGCGTTCTGCTTGCGCTGCCGCTGCTGATTACGCGACTCCTGCTCGGCTGCCAGGACGTGAATGAGATCGTCCAGCAGCGCGTCCGGGATCTGGCGCGTCGCGAGCATCACTTGCGTTACGCGGTCGGCAATGTCGAAGTGGTGCAGGACCTGGCTCATGCGGCCAGCCTTTCGGCTGCCACCGCGTTGGTTGGCCGTTCGATCGAGACGACCTTGGCGCCCCTGGCCGGCGTCGGAGGATCCGGTTCGAGCACGCTCAACAGCACGCTATGAAACAGCTTCTTCAAATTGTGCTCCACCTGTTCCCACTGCAGCGTGTCCGCGCCGCACATGCGGTAGGGCAGAAACTTGTGCACCGTCAGCTTGTGATCGCCCACCTGCTCGACGCGCGTGTACTTCACGCTGCCGAGGCGCGCGTTCGGAAAGCGCCGGCTGCGCGGCGTCACTCGGAAACGCGCCGAGACGATCTCACCGCGGAAATTGCGCTGCGCCCGCACGGCCGCGAGCTTCTCGAGTTTGAGAATCGCTTCCGCCGAATAGTCGCGCAGGCGCTCGCCGGCGGCCGAAAAAGTGGGAATCATGTGGAAAAATGGACCCGAAAATGAAAAGCGGCAATGGGGCTCAAAGGCCTCATTGAAAAAGGTGGGAGCGAGCTTTAGCGATTCTCGCTAAGTGCTGCAGTCCGAAGGTTTTAAGCCGCTCGGGTCGGGGCTGCTTGCGCGCTTATAGTGTGGCAGAAACAGGCGCTTTTCTCCAGCTCCGCGGTCGAAAACGACCTATAAACACCTTCAACGACCTATAAACACCTTCAACGACCGACGCCCGGTCACAGCCGAAGCCGCGATTTAAGTGTGGAGTTTTCGGTGTTTTTGGGGTTGGGAAGCGGATCGCGGCCGGGCGTGCACTTTAATACTTCACGCATGACAGATTCCTCACTGCTGTGCGCCAAGCAAGTGGCGCTGCTGCTCAACGTGTCCGCGCGCACCGCGGCCCGCCTGCTGCGCGCGGGCGAAATCGCCGGCTTCAAAGTCGGCGGGAAGCTGTGGCGCACGCGCCAGGCGGACGTCGACGACTACATAACGCGCTCGCTGACCGCTGACGACCGCAAAGAGCCGCCCTGTGTGAAAGACTTAGCGTCCGAAAGGCCCGCCGCATGACACTGTCCTCGACTCAAAGGGTCCGTTGTGAGAAACCGAAATCCAGGACGGCCGTTCATGTCGCCTACTACCGGGTCTCGACCGATAAGCAGGGGCAGTCCGGACTCGGGCTCGAGGGCCAGCGGGCGGCCGTAGCGCGCTATCTGGAGCACCGCAAGGGCGAGCTCGCAGCCGAATATACGGAGATCGAATCCGGCAAGAGCCACAAGAACCGGCCGCAGCTGCTCGCCGCGATCGCGGCATCGAAGCGCCTGGGCGCCACGTTAGTCATTGCGAAACTGGACCGGTTAGCCCGCAATGTGCACTTCATCTCCGGCCTGATGGAGTCGCACGTCGATTTCGTGGCCTGCGATATGCCGGCCGCCAACAAACTCACGCTGCACATCATGGCGGCCATGGCCGAACACGAGCGCGAGATGATTTCGCAACGCACGAAAGCGGCCATGGCGGCAGCGAAGGAGCGAGGCACCCGGCTCGGCAACCCGCATTGGGAAGAAGCACTGAAGAAAGCCCGCGCGCGCCGGCATCCGCAGCATGCTGCCGCGCAAGTCTTGACCATCCTCAAGAATTCCCGAGAGCAGGGCAAGAGCCTGCGCGCGATCGCGGCCGAGTTGAATGCGCTCGGGCTCAAAACGCCCACGGGCGCCGCCTGGCACGCCTCGAGCGTGTCCACGCAATTGAAAGCGGCTTAATCGCGACGGCGAACGCCGTTCTCAATCCAGATCGCGGCCAGAAACGCCACGAACAGGACGAACACGAACCAGATCACGAATTCAGGCTAACGCAGCGCTTTGCCGCTCAATGCTGCATCGACGTCTTGACCAGAGCCGCCAGGAATGCGATTCCGAGGACCACGGGCACGGTCAGAATAATATTCACCAGGATGAACGCAAACATCCATTTGAAAACGTATTTGACCAGGCTCCATACAGAGACGTTCTCATCGAGGATGGTCATTGAGGGAAGCGCGTAATTGGGCGTCATGTGAAGCCCATCTTTGCGCGGCCGCGTGATGCGAGCAAGTCCCGGCGGTAACCCGGTATACCCCGGTACTCACTTACTCTTAAGCGTTTTCTTCTTTGCCGCGGCGCGCTTTTTGGCGTGCATGGCTAATGCGGCGTTCCGGGCGCGTTCGCTGCGCTCTTCCGGAGTGAGAGCTTCGAGGTTAGCTTTGCCGGCCCTCGCGGCGTTGCGCTTACGTTGTGCAGCCGAGAGCTTTCGCGCGGTAGCTTCGCCGCCGAGCGCGCCGTATTCAGTCCCAAGACGCTTTCCCTTCTCACGAAGGTATTCGCGCACCGCCTCAGGCAGATCTTCGTCCACCATTCTGCTGTGATGCTAACACGCTTAGTACTGCGATGGAAGCGCTAGTACCTATTTGACGGTCAGTCCCCGTTGTTACAGTTGCAAACATAGAGATAACTGCGTTAGCATGAAAACAAGCCAGCAAGAGACAAGGCGAACGAAGGAATCCTGTGAAGACCAGAAATTCTAAAGCCCAGGGGCTGCGAACCCCCGGGCTGTGTGAAGAGAAAGGACAAACCGAATGCTCATTCAAAGCCAGATAGACGGCTGCCCCTCCGGCAGCTATTACAGCACGAAAGGAGGTCTCCCATGCAGCGCGAAGTGATACGTGTCAACGGTGCGCCGGTCGTAGTCAAGCTCGACCACGAACCGGAAGAAGCGACCGAAGGCAGCAATCAGTTCGGCCCTTATTGGCAGTACATCTGCAACGACAACGCCAACATCATCTTCCCGCCAAAGGAAGGCCACAACGCGATTCTGAAATCCGGCGCCCGCGCGGGCGACCTGGTCCAGATCCGCAAGACCAAGCGCGGCAAAACGTGGCTGTGGGATGCGGAGTGTGTTTCCGATGCCGCCGAGCCCTCGCTTGACTCTTCGCCGCGCGGAGAAACGCGGGCTCATCGATCCGAAGAGCCGCAGCAGATGTACCAGAACGGAGTGCGCTTCCCGAAACGCTCGTTCGCCAATCCGCAGGCCGAGGCGGCGACGCAAAGAGAAGCGGCTGCGCCCGTCCTCGCCGCCGTAAAAAGCCTTAGTCTCGCGGCTCAGTCTACGCAGCCATCGACCAGTATCTCGATCTCGCCCGACCAGGCGCATCCGCTCGAAGAACTGATGGTGCGCTGTTTCGCCGCCGCGATGCGCGTCAACTGGAAGGCTTTCGAGCAAGTCACCCAGGCGGGACGCGAAATGGAGCCGCCGAATTGGGAGGATGTGCGTACCACGGCGCACTCTTTTTTCATCGAAGTCAACAAACGGAACGGAGGCTCACGATGACGACGCCTGACTGGGAAGAATTCGTCACCGCCGCGCTCGGCTATCGCACGGTTCGCGAGATGAACACGCGCCTGGGGGCACGAGTTTACCTGGAGGCCGCGCCCGGCCTGCGGGTCCTCTGCACCGTCACAAATGCCAAGAGTAGCTACGGCAAAGAACGCCTTGAAATCGCGCCCGTCGCCGGCGAAGGAAAAGCCTGGGTTAACGCCAGCTCCGTTACTCCTGTGCCCGGCGAAAACATGCCCTCCCAAAACACGGGGGTCGCGTAACATGGCCGCCCCTGCTGTGATCCCCTTTCCGCCGCGCGGCCGCAAAAAACGCGCCGGCGATCCGGCCCGCCTCAAGCGCAAGATCGATCAGACCGATTACGTGCTGTCGGCGCTCGAAGAGCGCGTCTCCCGCATCGATCAGCAGATGAAACGGCTGCAGCAAGCCAAACGCATCGCGCTCGGCCGCGCCGAAAAGATCGAGAACGCGACCCTCGCCTGGATGCAGGAAATTAAGGCCGAGCAGCTCATCGGCAACGCCGTGACGCTCTCGACGCGCGCCAATGCGGCCTCGCTGCAGGTGCTCGATCAATCGAAGGTGCCGGCCGCCTACATCCGCGAGAAGCTCATCACGGAGGTCGACAAGATCCAGGTCAAAGCCGCGCTGGCCCGCGGCGAAGAGATCGAGGGCGTGCGGCTGCTGCAAAGCATTTCGCTGCTGAGGAGGCGCTAATGGAACGCAAAACGGTCGATTCATCCAACATCGCTTCCATCGGCTACGACGCCGAGACCGCGACCATGCACGTCGAGTTTCACAGCGGGCGCGTCTACGAGTACGCAGACGTTCCGGCGGAAGAGCACGCGAACCTGCTCGCCGCGCCCTCGGTGGGCGGGCACTTCAGCAAGCATATCCGGCCGCACTATAGCGGCCGGCAGCTTAACAAGCTAAGCTGAAAGGCGACCTACAAGCAAAGGAACAGAGACTTCGACCTGGAGAAGCAGCACGGAGCGCGGCGACCTGGATGCCGCGCTCTTCGTGTTTTTGATGGGCGGCCGATACGCTGCTCATGTTGTATCGATACTTAGCGATCTGAGAGCGCAGGAAGTGCTCACGCACACCTCGCGCCATTGCCCGCATTTTTCCTTGAATGGCGCGCGCCCGAGAGATACAATCGGAAACGCGAAAAGGAGAACCTAGGATGCTAGACGTCCGCAATCCCTCTCAACTGATCGAAGACCAGCAGAAGATCCTGCAGCAGGTCGCCAAGCTTGCACGCTCACCCGTCGGGCTCGCCTCAATGATCGAGATCGGCCTGCGCCACAGTGATCTTATCCAAGGAAGAGAAGAAACACCGCCGCCAGCTCGCCGACACGGCGCAGTCTGGAACACGGGCATCGGCAAGGCAACGGAAAAGGCCATCTCATCGCTACAGGGAGACTTCACCGCCGCAGAGGTGGTCAAGCGCCTCACACGCGACGGATACCGATTTGCAGTAAAGAACAAACGCGAAGCCGTCGGCAAAGTGCTGCGCAAACTTAGAGCTCAGGGCAAAATCGAAGAGGTCAAAAAGGGCACAGGCGGCGCCCTCACTATCTACAGGTCTGCTAGTTGAAAGCCGGGGCGCCGGAACGGACGGAGCGATGCCGTCCATCGATTTGCGAAAAGGAGAACCGCATACTCAGTCCGCCCGCGCCCGCGCGGGATGCAAAGCCATCAGCCGGTTTCCTTTGTTCAGGAGAAAAGCAACTGTAGCTCTGCACCCGCGTTTCACAGACAGTATAGTCGGAAACCGCGGCGCGGGGAAACGGGCGAGTACCAGTGTCGGCCTCGGGGTAACCTGACAGCATCAGCAATTCCATCGCCGCCAGGTGGGAGGATCTGCCCCTGGAGCAAAAGGCCGCCGCCCTGCGGACCACTCTCGAAGTCCTGGAGCGCCGCGGCAAGCTCGCCGAGTACGCTGACAGCGTGGGCCGCATGCGGCGATTTCTGGCCGATTACGAGGAGTACCAGAAGCTCACCGTAGGGCGATTGAGTAAGTCGCGCCGGAGTTAGTAACTGGGTTACAGCACGCCCTTGAGCGGATCCACGCGGAATGCCCGCGCCGGCCGCACATAACGCAATACCATGGCGATCGACTTCCATCCTCCGCGCTGCATGATCGCGGTTTCCGTGGCGCCGGCCTCGGCCGCTGCCGTTGCCATGCCGGCGCGTAGAGAATGCGCTCCATAAGCAGCCGCGTTCTCGCCCACGAGCTCCAAAGAGGTTTTGAGGATGGTGTTGATCGTGTCTCCGGAGATCGGGTACCTCGAAACCTTATGCCCCACCGGAGTGATGCGGCAAAACAGCGGCCCGGCCCACCTGCCGCGGGTCTTCAACCAGGCGCGCATCGCCCGGACAGGACAGGTGAGCGCGCGCTGGCCGCACGGAATACGCACTTCCCGGCCCTTTCCTTCCTGATCGTTTTTCGAGACGCGCAGACGCATCTTGATCTCCTTGGAGGAAACCGAGATATCGGACAGCTGCAAGGCCGCCAGTTCGGAGCGCCGCCAGCCGCTCGCAAATCCGACCAGCAAGATGGCCCGGTTGCGAATGCCGAGCGCAGATTTCCTGGCGAGAAGCGCCTTGCTTACCCGACACAGGATCTTAAGCGCCATGGCAGCCTTGGCGTTCGACTTCCCTCTCAGCTTGCGCGACGCACCCCGTACCAGTACCCGAACACTGTCATCGACCGGATGCGGCAGCTTGGCTTTACTGTATTCGTGCTTCACGGCTGCCAGAGTGAGGCGAATGGTGCTGACCGCCAGCCCCGTCCTCACGCACCAGGCGACAAAGTAGCGCAGTGTTTCATTCGATGCCCGCAGCGGCTCGCGGCGGTGTTTCTCGCACCATCCGTTGAAACGCTGCCAGCAGTGGGCGTAGGCTTTATTTGTATTGACGGCTTTTTCGTGCTGCATCAGCTGTTCGCATTCCTCCCGAAGGGATTCCAGTGATGACTGGATATCAAACAAGCTCGCCTGCTTTTGTGTGGCTGTGGACACATCAGCAGCTTATCCATCATAATCTCATTTTGTAAGGGACTAGGAGTTATGCGAAGAGAAGCTGCTCTGTGTAGTGAGGTTTAATAGACAATTAGAACAGACCGATTGGAACATCACTATGAACCCACTGGACGGCATGGCGCGCCCCCTGTCTGAGGCCGACCCGGAAATCTTTGAGGCAATTCAACACGAGGTTGATCGTCAAAACACGCGACTCGAACTGATCGCGAGCGAAAATTTCACATCGGAGGCCGTGCTCGAAGCCGCGGGAAGCGTCTTTACCAACAAGTACGCAGAGGGCTACCCGGGAAAGCGGTATTACGGCGGTTGCGAGTTCGTAGATGTGGTCGAGAATCTGGCCCGGGAGCGCGCGAAAAAAATCTTCCAGGCCGAACACGTAAATGTGCAGCCGCATTCGGGCTCGCAAGCCAATGAAGCCGCCTACGCATCGGTGCTTCAGCCAGGAGACACCATTCTGGGCATGAATTTGGCGCACGGCGGCCATTTGACTCACGGCCATCCACTGAACTTTTCAGGAAAACTTTATAAAGTTGTGGCGTACGGCGTTCGCCGCGATGATGAGCTTATTGATTACGACGAGCTCGCAAAACTGGCCGAGGAACACCGGCCGAAACTGATCATCGGGGGAGCCAGCGCCTATTCTCGCGTTATCGATTTCGCGCGTTTTCGACAAATAGCAGATTCCGTTGGCGCTGTTTTTCTGGTCGACATAGCCCACTATTCAGGGCTGGTGGCCGCAGGTGTTTACCCGAATCCGTGCGAGTACGCAGATATCGTCACGTCGACAACACACAAAACCCTGCGTGGGCCAAGAGCGGGGATGATCCTTTCGAAAGAAAAATTCGGCGCTGCGATTGATAAAGCCGTTTTTCCCGGTGCGCAGGGTGGCCCGCTCGTACATATCATTGCGGCCAAGGCAGTTTGTTTCCTCGAGGCGCTCTCAGAAGAGTTCCGTGCCTACCAGCGGCAGGTGCTGGCGAACGCAAGAGCGCTTGCAAAGTCGCTTCAAGATGAAGGCTTCCGGGTGGTGAGCGGCGGGACCGATTCACACATGTTTTTGCTCGATGTGTTTGCAAAAGGTGTTAAGGGTAAAGAAGCCGAGAAAGCGCTTGATGAAGCCTACATCACGGCCAACAAGAATGCCATCCCGTTCGATACCAATCCTCCGCTCAATCCCAGCGGCATTCGCCTGGGCAGTCCGGCGGTAACGACACGGGGATTTCGGGAGACCGAGATGCGCGAGACCGGCAGGCTGATCGCTCAGGTGCTCAATGATGTGAAATCAGAAAGCGCAATCCGGGAGACACGGAAGGGCGTCGCGGCGCTGACCGATCGACTTCCGCTCTATGCCTGGAAGCGCGAACACGTCGCAGCCGTGCGATAGAAGCTCGCATCGCGGCCCAGGCCGTCTTTACGGTTGAAGGGGCGAAACCTGGCCAGTCGCGTCGGGCGCGCTTTTGAGCGACGAGCTTCCGAAACCAGGCGAGAATGGCGTCCGGTTTAGCAGAGGCCACCGGTTCGAGTCCTTGCCGTCCGAGTCGTTTGCCGATGACAGCCAGAGTGACACGCTCGGGATCATTCAGCCCTTTTCCAAAAGCGAATGTGGCAAGAATCTTCACTTCTGCTGGCCCCCGCCATCAAGCATCGAACGAACTGCCGGATATAAAATGAACGCGCCGGCCGCGCTTCGTGGCGTCTGGTGAAGGAGAGGTTCTGTTTCATGCGAGCAGGCATTGCACCCGGTGCGGTATTCCCCGATTACGAGCTTGCCGATCACAGGGGTAAACACCGTAAGCTCTCAGATTTGCAAGGGCCCGATCCGATGATCGTGGTTCTTAGCCGAGGAGCTTTCTGTCCAAAAGATCGTCGCCAGGCAGAAGGTCTGCTCGAACTCCATCGCGAAATGGAAGTCGGTTACTGCCGCCTGGTCACCATCAGCACGGACAACCTGGCCACGACCAACGAGTACCGTAGTGGCGTGGGAGCGCATTGGACATTTTTGTCCGACGCGGGACGCAAGGTGCAAAAGGATCTCGACATCGCTGAGTACACCGATCCAACGCATGATCCGATGATCCCGCACACAATTGTGGTCGAGCCGGGCCTCATCGTTTTCAAGATTTACGTCGGCTACTGGTTCTTCGGCCGGCCGACGATCGAAGAGTTGCGACAGGATCTTAGAGCAGTCTTAAAGAAGTGCCGCCCGGATTGGGACATCACTAAGCCCGAGATGAAAGCCGCTTGGGAACGTGGCGAGAAAGATCGTTTCTATCCTTACGGCAAGACCTACGCGAAGGTGTTTGGAGAGCAGGAGTGAGCGAGTCCACCATGGCTGAACATACTCTGCAGTCAATCGCCTTTCCGGTCCTGGATGCGGACCAGATTGCGCAGTTCGCCAGTTGCGCGAAGGTCGCCCTGAAACAATATCGCGACGGCGAAATCCTCATCCACGTGGGCGAGCGTTTGTTCAAGTTTTTCCTGGTTGAGTCGGGTCAGATTGAAATCCTCAACTATTCCGGCGGCGCGCCGAAAACGATCGTCGTCCACCAGAAAGGCCAGTTCACAGGCGAGATCTCCTATTTGTCAGGGACACCGGCCATTATCACGGCAATTGCCCGCCGCGATTGCCAGGTATACGAGGTCTCGCAGGAGAGTCTGCGTGAGGTATTGAATCAGTGCCCCGGCCTGGGCGATATTATTCTCCAGGCTTTCATCGCACGACGGCAGTTGCTGCGGGAGTCGCCTGAGTTCGTCGGCTTGCGTGTGATCGGCTCACGCTATTCCCCGGATACATTTCGCGTTCGCGATTTTCTCGCCAGGAATCGCGTGCTTTTCACATGGGTAGATTTGGAAACCGACCCGCAGGTGGATCGGCTCCTGAAAAACTTCGGCGTAACGGAGGCCGATACGCCTGTGGTGGCCTGCGCGCATATGGTGCTTTTGCGCAATCCGTCGAATGAGACGTTAGCGAATGAAATCGGCCTTCATCAAAGGCTGCAGCAGACCGTTTTTGATCTGGTCGTCGTGGGCGCCGGCCCGGCCGGTTTGGCGGCCGCGGTTTACGGCGCGTCAGAAGGGCTCACCACAGCCGTATTGGATTGTATAGCTCCCGGTGGCCAAGCGGGCAGCAGCATGCGGATTGAAAACTATCTCGGCTTTCCCACGGGTTTGACTGGTGCCGAGCTGACAGATCGGGCCACCCTCCAGGCCAATAAATTTGGCGCACACCTCTCCATCCCCACAGCCGCCACGCGTTTATCGTTCGAGAACCGGTATGCGACTCTCGACGCCGGTGGCGACGAGCCAGTAACTGCCAAGTGCCTCCTGATTGCAACGGGTGCTCAGTATCGGCGGCTGGATGTCGAAGGTGTTGAACAATTCGAAGGGACAGGGCTCTACTATGCGGCAAGCACCGCCGAAGCGCTGCTCTGCCGTGGCTGTCCCGTGATTGTCGTGGGCGGAGGGAATTCGGCGGGGCAGGCGGCTGTCTTTCTGGCTGGTCACGCGAGCCGGGTGCTGCTACTCATTCGCGGCGATGACCTGAACAAGAATATGTCGAGCTACTTGGTCCACCGCATCGAGCAGACTGCGAATATTGAGCTACTGGCCAACGCCGTCATCCAGCGAATGGTGGGGAACGGTCACCTGAAGGCAGTCGAGATCGCAAACAACAAAACAGGGCAGCGGCGAACTGTAGAGACTCCGGCGGTGTTTAGTTTCATTGGCGCGACACCTCGAACGGATTGGCTGCCTTCAGAGATTGAGCGGGACGCGAAGGGATTCGTCCGAACGGGACCGGCTCTTTCGCAGTCGCGATCGTGGAGCATCGCACGGCCGCCGTTCCTCCTGGAGACTAGCCGTCCGGGTGTGTTTGCCGCGGGAGACGTGCGCTCCGGGTCCGTGAAGCGAGTCGCTTCGGCGGTGGGCGAAGGCGCCATGGCGGTCCAGTTCGTGCATGAGTACCTCAAAGAGATGTAGTTAATGTCGCGCTAAAACATAGAGTCCCAATCTGACCGCTGCGCAGCCGTGATGTGTAGCCGTTGCCTCCTGCGTGGTCGCGAATGGTAGATCAATCGCCACTGGGCCGTCACACATGATCTATGTGGAAGCGAGCCTCACATCTACGGGTTGCGCGTCATTCGTTGAGCGCCGGGATTAAACCGGCATGTTGTTGGGGATGAAAGAGCCCTACAAGAAAGGAGAAAGCGAATCCATCTTGGCCCCGAGTCTTGCGGCGAGCGTCGCGAGGTGCTGGTCGAAGCGTAGACAGGGGTATCGGTGGGCGGGGCGATTGAGCTTCGAAAAACGCGTCAATCAGGACGCCGACCTACTGACGTATTGGGGAAGGCAACACGGCTGGTTGCGTTAGACGCGAGTGATCAGCCGGTCCTGCGTAGTCTGAGAACCCACGCACGCTGAGAAACAACATGCACGAGAACCGGGAGACCTCTGGAGTGCCTCGTCCCTGTCGAGGGCGAGGCCGGTCCGAGAAGATGCAAAATCGAACGTCGGACATGTACGCTTCAGAGGAGTCGGACCGCGCCATAGTACCAATGAGCCAGCTGAACAAAGAAGGGCAACCTTCGGCGGAGGTTGGGGAGGGAAGGGCGTGGGCCAAGGAAAACATCGCTCAATCCAACACGAGCCCGACGCAGAGCGGGGAACGAGTGTCACAGGGATTGCGCGGTGTGCGAGAAGCAGCACAGAGAAGGAAGCAAGAACGTTTCACTGCTTTGCTCCACCATGTAACAGTTGATCTGCTGAGGGACAGCTTTTACGCCATAAAGCGAAAAGCGGCACCAGGAGTGGATGGCGTGACATGGCACGAGTATGAAACCGGGTTGGAAGGTCGGCTAGCCGATCTGCACAGCCGGGTGCAACGTGGAGTGTATCGGGCGAAACCCTCGCGGAGAGTCTATATACCGAAGGCTGACGGTCGGCAACGGCCGTTGGGCGTCGCGGCGCTGGAGGACAAAATTGTTCAACAGGCCGTGGTGACCATTCTCAATCAGATCTATGAGGTGGACTTCAAAGGCTTTTCGTATGGGTTCCGGCCCGGTCGCAGCCCGCACCAGGCGCTAGATGCGCTGAGTGTGGGTATTCATCGGAAGCGAGTGAATTGGGTGCTCGATGCAGACATTCGTGGATTCTTCGACAATGTTTCGCACGAATGGGTAATGAAGTTCATCGAGCATCGCGTGGCCGATCGCCGTATGCTTCGCCTTATCCAGAAATGGCTCAAGGCAGGAGTGTCGGAAGACGGCGAGTGGTCGGAGACGAAGGTGGGAACTCCGCAGGGTTCAGTGGTTTCGCCACTGCTCGCTAACGTTTACCTGCACTATGTCTTTGATCTCTGGGTAGAAGCCTGGCGCAAGAAAGTGGCACGTGGCGACGTCATTGTCGTTCGCTATGCCGATGATCTTGTGGTGGGTTTCGAAAGCCGAGCGGAAGCCGAAGTTTTCTTGAAAGCCTTCAAGGAACGGTTGGCGAAGTTTGGCCTGGAGTTAAATGCGGAGAAGACGCGGCTGATTGAGTTTGGGCGGTTCGCTGCTCCAAATCGGGAGCAGCGTGGTGAGGGAAAGCCTGAGACCTTCACGTTCCTGGGTTTCACGCATTATTGCGGAAAACGGCGGGGCAATGGAGCTTTCATCGTCTGGCGCAAGACGGCGAAGAAGCGGATGATAGCGAAGCTGCGTGCCATTAAGGCGGAGCTGCGCTTTCGGATGCATGAACCGGTTGCGTCAGTCGGTGCGTGGCTGCAGAAGGTTGTGGTGGGTTACTACCAATATCACGCGGTTCCTGGAAACCTGGATCGGTTGCGCATCTTTGGGCAGAGGCTGCGGAGGCTGTGGCGCTTGGTTCTAAGTCGTCGCAGTCAATGCGGCATGTTGCCGTGGGATCGGTTAACTCCGATCTTCAACCGCTGGATTCCTATCGCGCGTGTTTTGCATCCTTATCCAATGGAACGCTTCATCGCCATTTATCCAAGGTGGGAGCCGTATGCGTAAACGCGCTCGTACGGTTCTGTGCGGGGGGCGATCAGCGATGGTTGTCCCTACCGCGTTAACCTAAGACTCTGCACGATAGAGGTGCGTTAACTGCTGCGCTCATCCGCAACGTTCTCGGCACTTACCGTGATTATCTGGGCCGGTCTACGTTGTCGATTACACGTCGAGAGAATTTGTCCTGCCCTTGGCGTCTAGAACTCCAACCTAGCCTGAAACGCAATCATACGTGGTGAACTGTCGCCGCCGAGGCCGACACCAAGCAGTCCGGTGGGTGGGGACGTGGTAGAAGCGAGAGCGCCGAAGCCCGTCTGTGTAGCCGAATTGCCGGGAATGCCGGCCATTACAATCGAGGGCAGCGCGAAATTCGGATGATTGAAGACATTGAAGAATTGTCCTTCGATGCGGAGTTTCACGCGCTCGCTTAAGGTGAACCATTTGGTGAGATAGAAATCGCTCCACGCAAAGTCCGGGCCTCGCAAGGCATTGCGGCCGAGATTACCGAATTGACAGCTTTGCGCGCTGCCTCCGCAGGCGCCAGTGCTTGGGTCCACGGCCGACACGAATGCATTCGGGTTCAGCCACTGAATCGTTCCCGCTTGAGTTACCCCGGGAATGGGAATGTGCTCATACAGCGGCACGCCCGGGACGACACTGGCAAACTCAGGCCCGCTTCCATTGACGATGCCCTTTCCGTTAGCCGTATAAGGCGCGCTCAACACCGAGAACGGAACGCCGCTGTGCCAAAACACAGAGCCGGATATTTGCCAGCCGTTCAATGCGTATCCGAGCAGGCGATTGCCGGCTCTTACGGGAAGCCGGTACGCGTAGTTGGCCGTCAGGTTGTGGCGAATATCGTAGTCGCAAGGTCCGGCGTCGCGAGCGAGATCGTAAGGCAGAGGCGAAAGAATGCCGCCCGCTGAAAATTGAAGAAATCCGCCGTTTGAGACCGTATCGAGGCAGTGGCTCCAGGTGTAATTGATTTGCGTCTGAAGACCATGCCCGAGCCGTTTTTCGGCGGTGAGCTGCAGTCCGTTGTAGTGGCTGTTTGCGCCCGTTTGGAGTTGGGTGACGGCTGCGAAACGCGGGTCGGTTGGCTGGTCATAAGGAAACGGTGCGAAGCAGCCCGGGCATACGGTTTGGAATCCGTTCACTTGCATCGTGTAGGGTTGATTCACCGCACGGGTTCCCACGTACTGCGCTCGCAAGCTGATCGTGTTACCGATCTGGTGTTCGAGCGCAAAGCTCCATTGCATGAAATAGGGCGCGTGCAACTCGCCGTCCGGCACGGCGGTGATCGACACCGGTGGAAGACAGGCATTGCGATTCGCGAGCGGCGAGGCACATGAGAGTTCGCCAGCGCGGAAACCGTTGAGAAAATCTCGAGCGGCGGTTGCAGTTGCATCGACGGCGCTGTTCGGGACACCGGGCGCCATCGCAATGCCGCCCACAGTGCCGAGCAGGCCTCCTTGAAAGGTGTTCACGTACGGCGCATTCGCACCGACCAGATCGGCGATGCTGCCTGGAAGAAGATCACTGAACAACCCGAACCCCGTCCGCAGAACAGTTTTCGGTCTGATCTGCCAACCTACAGCTGTTCGCGGCTGCAGAATGGCGAGCGGCATCGCTTGAAATAAATTTCCGACATTGGTTTGAATGACGGAGTTGAGAGGTTGGTTGACGTCGTGCGAGATAGAGGCGAATGAGCCGGGAAGGCGCGCCGCGAAATCGTGGGGGTTCAATGGATTGGAGTTGTGAGTTGCGCGGATACCGAATGTCCATGTCAGGGCTGGGGTGATCTGCCACTTGTCCTGCGCGTAGAAGTCCGCATTCACGAAATTGAACGGCTGCGAGTCGGCGAGCGGGTAGGTGGCCGTTGCAGTGGATGCGATGCCATACATGAACTGCGGAAGATCAGTATAGGTGACTGTAGGGACGGTTCCCTCGGCGAAATCATAATCGTTCAAACGCAGGATGCGCATGTTTGTGCCGAACCGGAGTTCGTGCGCGCCGAGGGTCCACGCGAGATTGTCATTAATGAAGAAACGGCTCGCGCGCCGGCCCTGCACCCATGTGTTGTCGAGACCTCCGAGAGTGCTGAATGGCGCGCTCGAGCCGCCAGGTTCCAGGACAATCGGGAACGCGGAGAGTGTTTCCGCAAAGTTCTTAGGACCGAATAGGCTCTGATACCAGGAGAAGGCCGGATTGAAGTAATTCACGAGCGTCGAAGCGAAAACATGCGTGTAGCCGGACGCAAACGAGTAAAGGGGCTGAGGGGAAATCGCATTGAACAGGGGATTGATGGGATCTGTCCACGCGGCCTGCAAGCCCGTATCCGCCTGAAAACGGTACCATGTCATGTTCTTGTCGTTAAGGTTGTAATCGACGCGGGCGGTTTGGACCTGCTCGTGATCATTGCTTGAATGCGAGACACTTTGGCGATTTGCGCAACCGTTGCCGTTGGGAGGAATTCCGGCTGCGGCGGTTGCATTGCTATTAAAAGGACAGCCGAGGATCGCGAGCGGAGTGCCGGCGGTGTTGCCGTACAGCGAAAAGAGGCTCTTGTAAAAAGGTATGAGCTGCGGTTGCGCCGGGTAGAGCGCTCCCGTCAGCGCGTCGCGGCCGCCGGTCGGAAGCCGGGTCAAGATGTAGCTTTCGAGAGCGGGCGTCGGCACGGTTGTCTCGGTGACGATCGGCAGTGCGATGCGTACCCATTCGGAATCGAAAAAGAAAAAGAGTTTGTTGTGAAGGATAGGCCCACCCACGCTACCTCCGAAATGATTCACAGTCGAGCGGGGTTTGTGATTTCCGGGCGTAGCGTTGGTAAAGAAATCGGCGGCGTCGAGCAGCGAGCCGTTCCAGAGTTCGTACACGTTCCCGTGGAACTGATTGCTGCCTGATTTGGTGACATAGTTGACCTGTGATGCGCCGTAGCGGCCCTGATCGACCGCATAAGACAGCGTGTTCACGGTGACCTCGGCAACGGAATTTAATCCCAGGACAAGATTGGTCGAGAGCCCGCTGTTGAGGTTTGTTAGCGGATCGTTGGTTTCGAGCCCGTCGACGATGTAGCCGTTTGAGAGCGCCGGAAGACCATTGAATTCGACGTTGCCGTAACCGTTTGTACCGCCGACAAAGTCGTTCCCGCTTCCGGCCGTGTTCATCAGTGCGCCGGCGGCGAATTGGAGCGGATAAGTGAGATCGCCGCCGGGATTCGGAAGATTTTCGAGCGCATGGGCAGTTAGGCTACTTGCCGTGTTTGCGTTTTCGGTGTTGATGAGCGGAGGCTGCTCACCCACCGTGACCTCCTGTTTCACTTTTTGCAACTGCAGAACGAAATTGACGGTCTGAGTACGGCCGAGCGGCGCTGCGACCAAGTTGTTCTGCTGCGCCTCAAAGCCGGGCGCTGCGACTTGGACCGTATAGCTGCCGGGTGTCAGCTGCGGAAACTGGAAACGCCCTGCGCTATCGGTCTGAATGGTGCGCTTCAGCCCGGTTTCGTTATTGGAAAGCTTAACGTACGCCTGCGGTACGGAGGCGCCGCTGGCGTCCGTGACTTCCCCTGCGATCGCACTGGTGGTTTCGCCCTGTGCGCGGCAGGTCGCTGGAAACGAAATACAGACAGCCAGCAGTACCGATATTGTGTTCACCGATTTAGGCATGCCTAAAACTACAACATACCATTCGCTGACAATCGAACTCAACAGGGGACCTCCGCTAAAACTAGGCAATTGCGACCGCAGGGTAGGCCAGGATAGACTCTTTTTAGTGCCAGCTAGATCTAATACGTCATCTCATACGGAGTCCGTCGACGATTACCTGAAAGCCATTCTGGAACTGAGTGCCCCCGATGGCAAGCAAGTTTTGAGCAACGGGCTGGCGGAGCGGTTGGGCGTCCGTGCTGCCTCGGTGACCGGGATGCTCCAGAAATTGTCAGCCACCAAGCCGCCGCTGGTGAAGTATGAGAAACACCACGGAGCGCGCTTAACAGCCGCGGGCAGGAAACGGGCGCTTGAGGTCTTGCGGCATCATCGCTTGCTGGAGCGTTTTCTGCACGATGTGCTGGATTACGGCTGGGATGAAGTTCACGAAGAAGCGGAGCGCCTGGAACATTTCATCTCGGAAAAGCTGGAAGATCGGATTGCGGCGAAGCTAGGGGATCCGCAATTGGATCCCCACGGCCACATTATTCCTGAAAGAAACGGCGCAGTATCGCCGAGACAAGAAGTGAACCTGCTGAACTGGGCCTGTGGCGTTCCGGCGATCGTGAGCAGCGTTTCCGACCGCAACGCCTCTGAGCTAAGAGAAATCGATCACTTGGGAATGCGCCCGGGTGTTTCGATTGTGGTGGAAGCCGGAGTTCGCAATGCCTCAGTTCTCATTCGCATCGACGGGCAAAGGAACGCCGTCCGCCTGGGCCAGCACTTAGCGGCACGCATTTTTCTCGTCCCCCAGACACAATGAGAAATTCGCTTGACGCATAAATCCAGCACATCGAGCAACAAAGCTGCATTACGCCTGGGAGCTCGGCGGGCTGTAGATGTGAATTAACGCTGATCAATCGCGGGTCGTCGTGAAGCATAGATCTATACATCGCCGTTACGGAATCAGCTATCCAGGAGAAAGAAGTCCTCGATACCGCCAGTGTTGACGGTGCCACAAGCCAGACGATCCGCCATGATAGCAGGAAACCAAGTGAGATCCCGATTAGCTCCCTGAAACACCATACTATACTACCCTATAGTAAATGGCGCATATCAGTAGTGATCCTGAAAAGAAAATCCTGACCCGCGTACGCCGCATTCGCGGGCAAATCGAAGGGATCGAACGTGCTATTGAGCAAAGTACTGATTGCTACGCCGTTTTGCAACAGACTGCCGCGGTGCGAGGAGCCCTGAACGGCCTTATGGCTGAACTGATCGATGGACATGTTCGCCATCACGTCCTGGCGGCTCCGAAGACTGAAAAAGGCGCGCAGGAAAAGGGTGTTGAGGAATTGATGGATATTGTGCGCAGCTATCTGCGGTAAGGGAGGAATCCGTGCCGAAGACAGAAGCTCTCCCCGATGAAGACCTGGATCAGCTTGAACGAGAGACACGCCCTCACGATGAGGGCGAACACGGCCATCGGGACGGCCATGTCGAACGGTTTGACCTGATCCGCATCGCCTTGACCGGCGTAATCGCTGCCCTGGTCTGGTTTCGCATTTGGGAGCCTTTTCCCCACGTCAGCTTGATTGGTATCGCCGGCGTCCTGTTTGGCGGATATCCGATCTTTCGCGAAGCGTTCGAGAACATACGCGAGCGTCGTATGACCATGGAGCTTTCGATGACGATAGCCCTTCTGGCTGCGCTCTGCATTGGCGAATTTTTCACCGCTCTCATCATTACCGTGTTTGTGCTGGTCGCAGAGGTATTGGAGGGGCTTACTGTGGGTCGTGGCCGGCGCGCAATCGGCGACCTTCTGGACCTGCTACCGCACTCAGCATGGATTGTGAAGAATGGTGCAGCCGTCGAAGTACCGATCGGAGAGCTGCGCACCGGAGATCGAGTCTTAATTCGACCCGGAACCAGAATTCCCGTTGATGGCCATGTTGTTTCTGGAAACTCCTGCGTGGAAGAAGCCGCGATTACCGGCGAGCCGTTACCACAAGACAAGCTTCCAGGCAGCCGCGTGTTCGCCGGCACATTGAACCAAATCGGCGCCATCGAAGTCGCCGTTGAAAACCTGGGCCGAGATACAACCTTCGGCAGAATCGTCGAGGCTGTCGAAAAAGCAGAACAAACGCGAGCGCCGATTCAACGCCTGGCGGATCGCCTCGCTGGGTACCTGGTGTACTTCGCCCTGGGCAGCGCGCTACTCACTCTGCTGCTAACGCACAATCTTCGCTCGACCATTTCCGTGATCATCGTGGCTGGAGCCTGCGGGATCGCCGCTGGCACACCATTGGCAATTCTAGGCGCAATCGGAAGGGCCGCGCACCACGGCGCAATTATCAAAGGCGGCATGTATCTCGAAGAGCTCGCCAAAATCGACACGGTTTTGCTCGACAAGACCGGCACGATCACTTGCGGAAAGCCGCGCGTCATCGCGATCGAACCAATCCCCGGCTTCGAAGAACGAAAAGTGCTCGAGGCGGCTGCTACGGCAGAACGGAATTCCGAACATCCGCTGGCACGAGCCGTGCTTGCAGCCGCTCAGGAGAGGCAGATTGCTGTCCCGGAGCCATCGTACTTTGAATACACCCCGGGGAAGGGCGTGCGTGCCGGATTGGATGGCCATACCATCCTCGCAGGAAATTCAGGTTGGCTGAGTGGAGCGGGTATCAAAATGCCCGAGCTGAGTGAAGTAGCAGGAACCCGAATTCTTGTCGCTCGCGATTTCGAATTGATCGGTTCCATTCATATAGCGGACGAGGTGCGCGGCGAGGCATCTGATGCAATTCGTGATCTCCATCGGATGGGGATACAAATCGAGTTACTTACAGGAGATTCGGCCAGGTCCGCAAAAACGGTTGCGGAAAGCGTCGGGCTAAAGCACGTTTCGAGTGAGCTGCTCCCCGATCAGAAATCGGCTCGAGTCGATGAGCTGATTCAATCGGGTCGAACTGTCGCGATGATAGGTGACGGCATCAACGATGCGCCGGCCCTTTCTCACGCAAATATCGGCGTCGCTATGGGCAGTGGAACGGAAGTAGCCCACGCCAGCGCTAATGTACTTCTGATCGGAAACGATCTGCGGAAATTCGTTGAGACGGTCAAGACCGCGCGATGGTGCCGCTCCGTCATTTTTCAGAATTTCTATGGAACACTGGCCGTCGATGCATTTGGTATTGTGCTGGCCGCTGGGGGTGTCATCAACCCTCTTCTGGCCGCGTTTATCCATGTGTCTTCCGAACTGGCGTTCATTCTAAACTCGACACGTCTGCTGCCCCGGTTCGCGCGACAGACCCACAGTAGCTAAAGCTCTCGCTTGGGGCAAATCATGTTCGAGATCTCTCGTAATAGAGTCCGAGCTGCGGAATCTGATATGCTGCGCGTACCTTTCGAGGCACTACGATCTCCCACTGGCGGCTTGTGACTGCATGCCTTGCCCTCGCGCTGGCTGCCCTCCGCTACGTATTCTCGGCGGGCTGGAACGCAAATGACACGATCTTCTCACCCAATGCGCAGCAGCAACGGGATGCCGTTCTGACGCAAATCGTAACCTATAGGAAACCGAACTAACGGTTTGCCCCCATGGCTGTAAGCGGCAATTGGCGCGATCCCATCCTGATTAACACTATCGGGCATACCGCCGGTATCCTGCTGTTCGGCCTCATCATCGCTCTGATAATCCGTGACTGGCGTACACACGGAATGCGGCGGACGAAGCTATCGCTGATAGCAGCTTTGCTGGCGTTAGGTTGGAATACGGGATCGCTGATCGTGCTCGCGTCACATGATCCCGTCTTCATCGAATGGCTTGCCACGGCAAGCTTCTCGATGTTGAGCCTGCTACCGGCAGTTCTCCTTCAGGTAGCAGTCCAAGGGCAGCACCGATTAACGGTAGCAGCCGGCTACGTTGTTAGCGCATGTGCGGTCGCCTTGCATTTTTGTGAGCCGTTTTCTGCAATTGCCGGCCTGCACCAGGCGGGTTTGGTCTCCATTGTGTTTGGTTTTGGGGTCCTCACCATAACAGCCTTTCTACTTGGCCGCAAGCGCGGCCAACGCGGACCGGCCGAAAAATCAGAATGGATCTCTCTCGGCTGCCTGCTGCTCTTCACCAGCTCTTTTCTGCATTTTGGTTACCAGCACTTCAGTTCCTCTTGGGCGGCTGAGATCACCTGGCACCATATCGGAATTCCCGTAGCTTTGATTGTTCTCCTGCGAGATTATCGGTTCCTCCTACTCGATACCTTTATTCGATTTCTAGTAAATACTGGTCTCGCTGCCGTTTACATTGCGGCCGTCTTAGTGCTCAGCCAGAAATTTCGGTTATGGGATGTCATCCGTCCCAGTATGTTTCTGACCGGGATCGCTCTCGTCGCACTTTGTCTGGTACTCATCTCGTTTGCTTCAGTCAGAAATTCATTGCAGGCGTGGGTACGCAGGGTCATTTTCCGGCGTCAGGACGTAGACGATTGCGCAAGAGCTATCGTAAATCTGGCATCCACGGCGTGTTCTGAGGAAGAGCTGCTCGCACAAGCGGGTCAGCAGATAGCCGATCATCTGGAAGCGGAGCGTTTCGCAATTGTCGCCGAACCGCGAGACCGGGGCGCGTCTTTGAGACCCTCGGTGCTTTTCGGCGAATACGGCCGCAACGGATTTCCGCACGAGGAGTTCCACGCGGAAGTGCAGCTTCCGCTCCGATTCTCTAGCGGTGATGCTCATTCCCTGATCCTCGGATCGCGGCGCGGCGGCAGAAGATATCGTAGTGATGATCTCGAAGATATGCGGCGACTGGGCACGGCTGTGGTGGAGCAGGTTGAACGCTTTCGAGCGGAGGAACTGAAACGGCTAGTGAACCAGGCTGAATTGCGCGCTCTGCAAGCTCAAATCAACCCCCATTTTTTGTTCAATGCGCTTAATACGCTCTACGGCACCATCGATCGCGGCTCCCGAGACGCCCGACGCATGGTGATTAATCTGGCTGAGATATTTCGCTATTTTCTGCGCGGCCGTCAGGCGCTTATCCCGCTATCTGAAGAAATCCGAATCGTCGAGGCATACCTTGAGATCGAGACCCTGCGATTAGGAGACCGGTTAGAAACAGAGCTGTTTATCGGCAGCTCCGCGAAATCCACTTTGATTCCCATCCTTTCCATCCAGCCGCTGGTCGAAAACGCTGTAAAACATGGAGTAGCAAGGAAACAGGGGCGCGGCCGGGTCTCCGTAAAGGCGGAGAAAGTCCCCGCCGGTCTGCGGGTCACTGTCGAGGACACGGGTGTGGGCTTCGAACGGAGTCAAACCCGACCGCAAGACGGAGCCGGCCTTGGGCTTGAGAACGTCCGCCGCCGCTTGGCGCTCTGCTATGGACCGGCCGCTGAGTTGACAATTCAGTCGAGTGGAGCTGGAACAACTGTAAGCTTTCTAGTCCCTGATCCGCCGCCCGCCAAAGATGTGCCTACGGAATTAGAAATAGAACGTGATCCACTTAGCACCTGAAATCATCCGGCGATGGCTTGAAAATGGTCCGCTCAGAGATAAATAGTAGTCGTGCAGTACAGCCGCGCTGTAAAGCTAGTTTGGTGCCTCGCATCCGCGCACTCATCGTCGATGACGAACCTGTCGCCCGAAAAGTACTGCGCGAAGAATTGGAGCTGCTCGATGCCGTAGAAATTGTGGGCGAGGCGGATAACGGCGAAGAGGCGCTCGCGAAGATCTCGTCCATCAAGCCCGACGTCGTTTTTCTCGACATTCAAATGCCCATCATGGGCGGCTTCGAACTGCTGGATCATTTGAACAGCGGACATTTGCCGGCCATCATCATGGTGACGGCTTACGATCAATACGCCATTCAGGCCTTTGAAGCAGGAGCGGTCGATTACCTGCTCAAACCGGTCAGCCAGCAGCGTCTTCTGCAGGCTATCGAGCGCGCAAAACGAATTTCGCGCAGTCCCCTTGAAGCCGCCGAGAACCTCGTTCAGTTGCAGGATCTCTCGCCGGCTGCCCGGCAAACACCACGCAAGGTTCGGAAAATCGTCGGTAAGCTCGATGAAGAGTACTTTCTGCTGAGCCCCGACGAGGTGCTTGCCTTCCAAGCGGAAGGAGACACCACCTGGATCATTACATCCAAGCAGCGCTATGTCGCCACGCAAAACCTGCGAGCCATCGAAGAGCGACTGCAGAACAGCGGGTTTCGCCGAATTCACCGCAACGCCCTGGTGAATCTCGAACAGATTCGAAAAATGAGCATGATTACCAGCCAGCGCTGGCTGGTAACGCTCAATAACGGCCAGGAATTCATCGTGAGTAAGCGCCAGGCCAGGAACGTGCGTGACGTCCTGAGCTGGTAGCGCAGTCTCGCGTCCGCTCGCCGCCAGAAATAGTTCGCTGGTAGCTATGTCCGCCCGCTGATCGGATTGTCCTAGGAGGCATAGCGTTTGCCTCGGACAATGCAGGAATGATGAAGCTTGCTGGGGTTGTCTTTACCTCGATCGCGCTCACATTCGGTTACGCATCAGCCGGTTACGCGCAGTCGGTCAGTAGCTCGGGAAGCATCCGAGGCTCGCTTCTGGACCCTTCGGGAGCGGCTATCAAGGGCGGTGCCGTTGAAATTCAAAACCCGGTGTCCGGATACAGTCGAACTGTTTTGACGGAGGCGCAGGGGAAGTTTGAATTCCCCAATGTGCCATTTAACAACTACCACCTGACTGCTGGGGCTCCTGGATTTCAAAATATTGCCCAAGACGTGGATGTACGCTCCCCGGTGCCGCTTGAGGTGAAGATAAGCCTGAAAATTGGTACGGCGACGACCACGGTGAACGTGGAAGCCGGCGGAGACCTGGTGGAAACTGAGCCCACCACGCATACAGACATTGATCGAGGGCTATTCCAGAAGCTTCCACTTGAAAGCCCATCCTCTTCGCTCAGCTCACTCGTCACGCTCGCCTCGCCAGGCGTCGCCGCTGATTCGAACGGCCTGTTCCACGGGCTCGGCGACCATGCCTCAAACTCTTTTTCCATCGATGGCCAGCCCATTACAGATCAGCAAAGCAAAGTCTTTTCAAACCAGCTCCCGGTGGACGCTGTCCAATCGATGGAGGTGATCGAGGGCGCGCCTCCGGCTGAGTATGGCGACAAAACGAGCCTCGTCATTGTGGTAAACACGCGCTCTGGTCTTGGCATTACTCAGCCGCATGGCGACGTCACTGCCTCCTACGGCACATTTGGCACGTCAAACGGAGCCGTGGACCTTGCCTATGGGGGCCAAAGCTGGGGCAATTTCATCTCAGCGAACGGACTCAATACCGGCCGCTTTCTTGATCCGCCGGAGTTCACGGTCATGCACGCGAAGGGCAATCAGGAGAATGTCTTCGATCGCGTGGACTTCAAGCCCTCCAATGCGGATACATTCAACGTGAACTTGCAGTTTACGCGGTCCTGGTTCCAGACGCCGAACTCGTACGATGCCCAAAATGCAACGGCATGGTCTGGTCTTGTCGTCGACAACGGCGGTATCGGTCCTGACGGTTTGCCAGTTGGGCCTGCCGATCAGCGCTCGCAAATCAGAACGTTCAATATTGCGCCAACCTGGACGCGTCTGCTTAGCCCCCATGCCGTGCTCACGTTCGGGGGCTTCGCCCGGCAGGACCAATTCAATTATTATCCAAGCGCCAATCCGTTCTCCGATCTTTCTCCAGGTCTTCAGCTTGAAAGCGTTGGCCAGAATCGCCGGCTGACGAACCTCGGCCTGCGCTCCGATCTCTCGGTCGTGAAAGGCGTTCACAATCTGAAGGTCGGAGCGACCTACCAGGATACGATTCTCACCGAAAGAGATACCTTTGGAATTGTCGATCCAACCTTAAACGCCGCATGCTTGAATGCCGATGGGAGCCCGTATACGGGCTCGGACCTAAATGATCCTTCGCAGTGCGCCGGGCTGCTCTCGCCGAACCCGTCGTTTGTGTCGACACTTGCTTGCATCGACTTGACCAGACCGGGATCGCTGCCGTCCTCCGATGGTTGTCCAGGTTCCACGAGCGCGAGCTATCTGTATCGCGGTCATGCCGATGTCAGGGAAGTGGCTCTCTACATCCAGGACACAATCAACTTGAAAAACTGGACCTTTAATCTCGGAATTCGAGGTGACATGTATCACGGCCTCACCAAAGCGACGCAAGCCGAACCCCGGCTTGGAGTCGCTTACAACATCAAGCCCAGCAATACTGTTTTGCGAGTTTCCTACGCGCGCACGCTGGAAACGCCGTTCAACGAAAATCTTGTTCTCTCCAGCACCGGCTGCAACGATCCGGTAGTCAACGCGCTTCAATCAGCCACCCAGGGGTATCCTTGCCTTGCAACTCCACTAAGTCCCGGCACGCGCAACGAATTCCACGCCGGCGTCCAGCAAGCATTCGGACGCTACTTTGTCGTGGATGGCGAATACATTTGGAAATACACGAATCGGGCGTACGATTTCAGCGTGTTTGGCAACACGCCGATCTTTTATCCCATCGAGTGGGCAAAATCCAAAATTCCTGGTTTCGCGATCCGGGGAACAGTGCCGAACTTTCACGGCTTGACCGCATTTGTCGTGATGTCGTCGGTCGCGGCACGCTTCTTCGATCCACAGGTCAGCGGTATTGGGATCACTCCGACTTCGGTCGGTACCGGCGGCGTGTTCCGTATCGATCACGATGAAAGATTTAACCAGACAACGCACTTGCAATATCAGCCTTGGAAGAACGGTCCCTGGTTCAGTTTCAATTGGCGTTATGACAGCGGCCTTGTTGCCGGATGCGATGCCCTGTGCGGGAGGCAATTGCGCCAATGGGCCAAACGGGACGGACAGCATCGTGGACGTGTCCGGGCTAACCCCAGATCAACAGTTCCAGGCGGGACTCTTTTGCGGTCCAGTACACGCCACCCCAACCATGCCAATCAGCTCGACTGGCTTTTGCGCCGCTTCTCAGTACGGCTCGACTCTTCTGAAAATTCCCGCGGCCGGCACGGAAGACGACGATCATAACCCGCCCCGCGTTGCCTCCCGGCATCTGTTTGACTTCGCTGTTGGCGATGACAACCTTTTCCACAACGACAAATATAAGTGGAGCGCACGGCTGGAGGCGATCAATTTCACCAATCAATACGTGCTTTACAATTTCCTATCGACCTTCAGCGGGACGCATTACGTCACTCCTCGCACTCTAACTGGCACAATCGGCTTCCACTTTTGAAGGTTGTCATTGATCCACCGTTTCGACTTGCACGGCCTCGCAAACCGTAACTGACCGGTAGCTGAACTGCCACGATCTGCAGCGATTGGAGTTAGTCTGTAAGCGAAGAGCAGATTTCTGCTGTGTTAGTGATTCTAAAACACCGCAGAGGTCTAAGCTGTCATGACTTTTTCGGTCAGCATTCTAGCGCGCTGACCTTTCAGAAATGCCTCGACGTCCCCGGTTGAAAATTCGAACCCAAATTCAGACGGGTCGAACGGCTTTTTGTCGTGTTTCGCGGCAAGGTAGAGTTTGGCGGCCGTGGCGAGTTCGTCGCGCTCCTTCTGCGCGCGTTCTTTTTGGAGCTGCTTGAGCTCGGCTACGAGCTTCTCGCGCAGCCGATGGAGGCGCATTTCCTGAATCTGCAAGTTACGGAACTGCCGCTCGTAAGCCAGATAGGTGTGCATGCGCAGCATGGTGAGGCGGGCACGCGGATCGAGCTCGGCGACTTGGTCGGCAAATTGGTTGCACCCCTTGACATAGATCGCTTCTTCGAGGCCGGGGATGCGGTCCAAGCGCCAAGTAGCATCGGCCAGCGATTGCACGATTTCGCACTCGCGTTCGCCGACGGGTTCGTAGATCTTCCGATATGTATTCAGGTGCTGTTCGTAGCGGTCCGCATCATCGTCGGGAAGCAGGACGGTGCGACCGGTGAGAGCGGTTTTCAGATTGTTTTTGGAGGACCTGGCTTTACCGATTTCGCTGCGCGGACCTGTACTGAGTTGAGCATTGGAGCGGTTAGCGGCGAGCTGAGCAGGGGAAATCGCAGACGACGAAAGGCGATCGTCTGCGCCACCAGGGGCGAGTTGGGCGGGGGAAACAGATGTGGGGAGATTCAGTTCCGCAGGCGGAAACGCCTGCTCTACATTAAGCTTTGCGGTTTTGAGAGCTTGTTTGCGGGCGGCGTGCTCGGCAGCACGACGAGCCTTACGGTTCAGATGTGACGTCATCATAGGACCGTTTTCGCGCGAGGCCCGTGCGGCGGGCCGAGAAATTAGCCGTAAACGGTTGGAATTGCTAAGAAGAAAGTTGTAGGGTTTTTGTGAACGGGCCCTAGCTGCCGGGATGGTACTCGCGCTCGATGTGGCCGTTGAGATCGGAGCGATAGAAATAGACATCTCGCAAATCACCCGTGGCATAGCGCTGCGCCTCATCGTTGAAGTGACGGGATTCCGGATGGCCGCTCTCGCCTCCGGTCGTGACTGCCCTGGCGCGAACCTTGCCGCCGAATTCGACAACCGCGACGAAACTGTTCCCGCTGGTGCCGTACCATTTCTTGGTTCCTTGATAGGGCCGTGCGCCGAAGGAGGCGAGCGAGCCCCACATGGAGGACGTGAAGCCGACCGGAATGCTGGGCTTCGCATCATTGAATGGCTGCACAATGTCGCCGGTAAGCCGCTGGAAGCGATTGATCTCGCTCCACGGCGTTTTCCAGCTTCCAAAATCCGCATCGAGCCGGTCCGAAGCCGCCGAAAGCGCCTGCAGCAACTCGTCGCCGGACACGTTCGCTACAACGTAGTCCTCAAACGGCACCTTCGCCCTTCGGGCACCGGCAAAGGTTTTCCGTCGAATTTCTTCGCCCCAAAAGACGGCGAGCGAAGTGGGGGTCGAATCGACACCCCAACGCAGATCCCAGTTGCGCAGAAGCTCGATTTGACCGGCCAGTTTCGTTTTCAACGGATTGGAGGCCGGCGTGGCGTCCCAAGCCCTCATCAGCGCCGGAATTGTCTTTGCGAACCAGGGGAGATAGCTGTCATAGGCCGCAGCCCGCAACGATTCGAGCGTGAAATTTTTCGTGTTTTCCAAGAGCCGAACGGCGTGCCGCCCGCGCGCGGATTCCGTACCCGTCTCGACGTAAGCCGGGTAGTCTTCCTTCTTCGGGCTGCTCGGACCGGCCGCCGACCAGGGCGCATTGTTGCAGTTGTAGAGCCAGCCGCTTGCGGGATTTAGCAAGTGCGGCGTTTCGTCGATGGAAAGCAGGCCGTGCCATTCTGTGGCGGGATCGCTGCCGTCGACGGGCTTCGTCCAATCGAATTTTGTATCGCGACGTGGAATGAAGTTGCCATGAAAATAGGCAATGTCACCGTCGGCATCGGCAAAGATTGTGTTATTCGACGAGTTCGCCTTGAGCTCCATGGTTTGCCGGTACGACCTGTAGTCGTGCGCCTTGGTTCGCAAGTAGGATTGCTCCAACGCCTTAATGGGTTCCTGCATCAGCCGGATGCTCACCCATTTTCCGTTCTCCTCGCGGATCACAGGCCCGTGCTGCGTGCGGTAGACGGCGAACTTCTTTTCCGACATCCCATGAGCGGTCTTATATGGCACGGTGATCTCAGATACCGTGACCGGGCGCTCTTCATTCCCGTACTTGTAATAAAAGCGGTCGCTTTTCTTCTGCACGGTTTCCAGATATTCATCGACGGCATCGACACCGCTCGAAGTGTGCATCCATCCGGCGCGTTCATTGAATCCCTGATAGACGAAGAACTGGCCCCAGGTGACGGCACCGTAGGCATTCAGGCCCTGGTCGCTGACCATCTGCAGCTCGGATCGGAAAAAGAAGGATGTGTGCGGATTGATCAGCAGGAGAGCGTGGTGATCGACGGTGTTGGATGGTGAGATAGCGATGCCGTTCGAACCGGAAGGCTCGGCGAGCGGGCCGCTTACTGACGTGCGGGGTTCCGTAGACAGGATCGGCGTGGCGCCCGGCTCACGATAGAAGGCCTGATTTTCGGGGGCCTGACCATAGAAGGCCTGGAGTTCTTTGAGATTCACGCGCTCGATGTCGCCTCCGATGCTTCCCTCCGTGAAGGTAAGAGCCATCCAGGGCTCGAATCGTTGGATGACACGCGGCTTTACCTCCGGGTGCTCATAAAGGTAATAATTCAGGCCATCGGCGAATGCGTTCATCAGATTTTTCAGCCATGCGGGGCTCGCTTTGTACTGCTCCTTTGCCGCGTTCGGATCGATGAAAAGCTTCATGCGCAAATCCTGGTAAATTTTGGATTCGCCTTCCGCTTCGGCCAGGCGGCCCATGGAGTTGATGTAGTTTGTCTCCACGCGATTGAAGTCATCCTCAGCCTGCGCGTAGATCATGCCGAAAACGGCGTCCGCATCGGTCTTTCCATAGACGTGGGCAATGCCCCAGTCGTCACGGATGATCGTCGCGTTGCGCGCTTCATGTTCCCAGCGCGAGGTTTCCTGATCTCCAGCGGGAGGGAGAGCAAAAGCGACCGTGGCGGCAGCGAAGACAAGAAGAAGCTTCTTAGTCCAAAGCTTGTTTCTTACTAAGTAAGTCTGTTTCATTTAGAAATCCATGTGAATTCCAAGCTCGACGATACGAGGATTGTTGAGCTGGGAGCCAATCACTCCGAAGGTCTGCGGCTGCTGAAGATTCAGCGTCGGATCGTTGAATTGAACGTGGTTGAAGATGTTGAAGAACTGTGCGTTGACGGTGGTGCTAAAACGCTCCGTGAACTTGAAGGTGCGATTCACGGTGAGATCGAGGTTCCACCGGTTCTGGCCGCGAATCTGGCCGCCACCGCCGCTGGTGGTATCGAGGCTGATCATCGTGGGGCGGAAATCATTAAAAACGGCGCTCGGATTGGCGAACAGGTTCAGGCCTGGACCGCCGCTCGCCGGGTTGCCCGAGGTAGCGACCTGCGTGGCAGAGTTGCCCACGGAGTGAACGCTGTTGCCGAAATTATTCGGTGCGATCAAGATTGCGCCCGCGCCTCGCCCATTGCTGGTTTGGCCGAACTCCTGGCCAGAACCGTCGCTAACCAGCAACGGAAGGCCGCTATAGGCCGTGAGAATCGGCGCAACCGACCAGCCCTGGATGATCTTATTGAAGATCCCGCTTCCCTTGCCGAAGGGTAATTCATACAGCCCGAGCAAATTGAACACGAACTTGCGATCGAATGTGGAGTTACCATAGCTGTAATTCAAGTTATAGGAGTTCGGGGCCGCGGTATCCACGTCCTGATTCAGACTTACTGTATCGAGCGAATGGCTGTAAGTGAAATTCGCATCTAAAGTAAGCCCTTTGTAACGGCGTGTGCGGAAAGAGACAAATCCGGCGTTGTAATTCGACCATCCGTCACTCGCCCAGAAAAAGAGGCTGCCGATCTGCTGGGTAGAAGCGGTTGCAGGACCGGAGGCGAATCCAGGTTGAATTCCGTTCCAGACATCGGTTACACGCTGGGTGAGGAATGAGCCACCATACTTTGCGGCGACACCTGCAGTGCAACTGGCATTGGGGGCTTTGCAGAAGGCACTTCCGGCAAGAGCCTGCTCGAAAAACGGCTGAGGAGCGATGGTCCCGCCTGCCTTCACCGCGGCGGCGAGGGCGTCGAACGCCTGGGCGTAGGTTTGGCCTCCGAGATTCATGAAGAACGGAACCTGGTTGAGATCGAGAGGCGAGTAAAGATGATTCGCAGTGCGGCGTATGTAGCCGAACTCGATGAGAGATTTGCCGGGAAGCTCGCGCTGGATCGTGAAATCCCATTCGTTATTGGGACCGGGCCGGTAGTGCGGATCGATATTGTAAGTGCTGGCGGCAAAGGCCTGATTCGCTCCGGCCACTCCGGGATTACCGGGCACAATCGGCACTGTGACGGTGGGCGTGAGCGCCGGAAGCGGCACGGCGCCGCCGTCGATACCGATGCGAAATGCGTTCGTGGGATCCGCGCCCAGGCTGCCCAAGCATTGACCAGTTAGAGACGGGCCAAGGCAGAGAAGCGTCTGCCCGAAACCATAGCCTTGCAATCCATTCGTCACCTTCTGCACGCCGTTCAGGCGGTCAAACAGTCGCGCATAGCCGCCTCGAAACACGGTCTTGTTCCTTCCGAGCAACCTGCCGATCCATGAATCGCCTAGCGACGGATTCCAGGCAGCCGAAACACGCGGAGCCACGGTGTTGTAGACAGCATCATAGGGAACGCTTCGACCAGCAGCCCGCACCGGCTCGAATCCAACGATCGGGTTATAGATCTGGCCGTTGAGGGCGGCTTGTTCCCGGCTCTTCAGGAAATCTTCCGGAATAATTATGTTTCCGTTTTGATCAACGGCTACCATTTGCTTGCCGCTGGCTTCGGAAGGAGGCATGTCGATTGACCAGTTCAGCCCGTAGGTGATTGTCAAGGACGGCTTCAGGTGCCACGAATCGGTGAGATACAGACTCCAGCCGTTGTAAGTGACATTGTTGAAGAGCGGCACCCCTAGCGGATTGGCCTGAAGGTCTGCATTACGCGTGCCGAGAAACGTAGCTTGATCGACCATGCCGAGAATCTGAGCGTAGCGCTGGTTCCAGTTGGTGATCTGGCTCGCGGGAAGACAATTTGCGGTGAGCGCGCCACCGCAGGAAGGCGGCCGATATGCTGCAGGCACATTGATGCCCGCCGATGCATTCAACTGATAGAGCAGCGATGTCAGCGAGCCCGTCTGTCCATCATTGCGGTTGAAGGCGACGGAAGTGCGGCTGAACTGCCCACCAAACCGGAAGAGGTGAGTGCCTTTCTGCCACGAGAGATTCTCGCGCAGGTTCGGATTACGGCCATTCCAAGTGCGAGTGCGTGCGGCTTGCGTGCGAATGTTGACCGGGATCAGAGCATTATCGGATTCGCCGCCGGGTTCGAGCGCGCCGGCCGTTCCGGGAACTTGCGGCGTGGCGCCTGCCGTGTACCATGTCCACCAATCGCGCAAGTAGCTCACGTTCGTTTCGCTGGTGAGGCTCGGAGTGATCACTCCCGTCAAGCCGAGCACAAAATAGCGCGGCTGGCGAGGAATGCTGGCGGTGGAGGCGTAACTGCCGAGCTTATCGCCTGCCACAAAGCCGCCGAAATCGGTCTGGCGGTTCACGGCTGCGTTCTCTTCGTAGTAGCGATAGCTGGCCGTGAGCTGCCAGTTTGAGCCGAAGGAATGATCCATACGGATGACGCCGAAGTTGCTGATGTTCGGCACCGGCACGGGCCCGCTGAATCCGATGGTGTTCAACAGATCGCCCTGGCTGGTATCGTTGCCGGAGGGCATGTACTGATTCCAGAGTTTCGAGACGAGCGGGTCGATACCAAGCTTGCGCGGATCGCACGCGGAATTCCCCTGCGGACCGCATTGCGTGGAGTTCAACAGGTTGTAAGACACGATCTGGCCGGAAGCATCCTGAAATCGGAGGATGCCCTGCCGCATGGTGCTGGTGGGAACCAGGCGCGTGACCTGGACGTTGTTATCAAACCGGCGGCCTTCGTAATTCACGTAGAAATAGGTTTTCCATGCATCCGGCACGTGCGGCGTGTAGCCGCCGAGACTGCCGCCAAACCGATGATCCGTGCTGGCGGGACGAGCCTGGCCGAGGCGATTGCGATCCCACGTGTTCGCGTTGAGAACGGCGTTTTGATAGTACTCGTAGCCGGAGCCGTGAAACGTGTTCGACCCGCGCTTAGTGACGAGAACCGTTTCGCCGCCGGAAGCGCCGGAGAAACTAGCGCTCGGGTTGTTGGTGGAAACGCGAAATTCCTGAATGCTCTCGACCGGAGTGGGAATGGGACTCTCGGGACCGCCATTGAAGTTCGTGAAGTAGTCGGAGTTGCCGGATGTATCGTTCGTGATGTTGCCGCCATCGAGCACGAAAGCATTCTGATCGCTGCGTGCTCCGGCCACCTGGCCTCCGAGCGTGCTGCCCTGATTCGGCCCTTGCTGCGGCATGGCGGTCGGCTGTAAGAGCAGCAAGCTGGTGGTGTTGCGCTGCTGGGATGGGAGTAGCAGCAGCGTATCGCCTCCGATGGTGTTTCCGACGGTGGCGTCGAGGGTCTGGAGCTCGGCGCCGGGAGTGGCAACGACCTCGACGGTCTGCTTTTCACGCCCGAGCTGGAGTTTGACATTGACGGTATAGGATTGGTTTACCTCGACATCGAGACTTGGCACTTGGGCGGGTTCGAACCCGGGACTGGAGACGTCGATTGCGTAGCGGCTGGGCATGACTCCGACGAATGTGTAACGTCCGTTCTCATTGGTGGTCGTTCTGCGGACGGTCGATGTCCTCGTGTCGCGCAGTGAGACGGCGGCGTTCGGAACCACACCACCCGCAGGATCGGTGACAGCCCCGAGAACCGTTCCCGTGGTCTCAATTTGAGCCAGGCCGAGGAACGGCAGTGCGATCAGGGCCTGGGCCAAAAGCAAAATGTTTACTGAACTCCTCATACAACTCCACCGAGGGAATCATACATCCGGGGGGATGGAGGAACTGGAGCGGCTTACTCCGCAGATCGCGCGCTAGCATTGTGCCATGGAAGCACATACGCCGAAGCGCGAAGCCATAGAGAAATTTGTTCATCATGAAAGCGGCATTGCGAAGTCCTGGCTGGTCCGGGTTGTCGATGAGCCCCATGATCCAATCATCCGGCTGCAGGCGTGGCGGGATGACAAAAGCGGCAGCGCGCCGGAAAAATCTCTCGAAGTGCACACCCGCCAGATCCGCCTGGCGGACAATGAGCTCGACGAATCGAGTAAGACCATGATCCGGCGCTGGCTGGCGTCCCTGTAACGGGACGCGTCTCCCGCGCGCTTACCTACTTCGGAATCTGAAGAAAGTTTAGAGCTTCCGGCAATACAGGAGAGAGCTCGAATATGCCTTGGGTAGCCGAGAATGGCGCAGTCAGGAATAGATTGGCATTCGGAACGGACGCGCCGTTCGAAGCGAAATAGCCCGCCACTTGCTGCTGTTCGGCAAGAGCGACGGAAGTCTCAGACGGATAGCTGAAGATCGTCGGATTACTCAGGACTCGATGCGGCAGGATCGGGAACGGTATGCCTCCCTCCAGCATCGCCACCCACAAGAGGTTCGGAGTGTTCGGATCGTCCGCTGCCGCCCTTTCAAAATGGAAGAACGACGTAGACGATTGTGCATTCGCCGCGAGAACGACGGCGGATTCGGTCGGATTCGATACTTCCAGATCTCCGTAGCCAAATTGGAACAGCGTCGATTTTGCCGGAACACCCGCTAAAGGGGACGTGCTCAGGTGCGGCGCAAAGCTGAGCGGATCGCCGAGCATGCCGAGCCAATCCGCGGCTTCAAACGCGGCCTGAATATCCATGGCGCCCGAAATATCATTCACCACCGGCGCCTGATCGCGCAAGGGGTAATTATCGTTGAACTTGTCGTGGAAATAGGCTTCACTGGGAGCAGCGCCGGAAGCCACATTCAAAAGCGCGGGATTCACGCTCGAAAGAAATTCTTCACCGAGCGGACGCCCCGTAATCGAGAGGCGGGCGACATCCGCCGAAGTTCCGCCGTCGCCATTCAGTACCGCCGCGCGTACGCCCGGTTCTACCGCATGGAACAACGTGCCGTACGTTCCACCGAACGACTGGCCGACGTAATAAGCGCGGCTTGAATCGAGATTAATGCCCAAGCCCTGCATGGCAGGAATGGCGTGCACGAGCGCGGACAAATCGACGGCCGTCTGGCGGCCGCAATCCCTCACCGCGACAGCGCCGAGCGCGATACAGCCGTCGGCAGGGCCGAAGGTTCCATTCGCTGAAAGCGGGAGGCCCCGGCCGGGTGTCGAGACAGTGTGGGTGATGCCGTAGTTGTCCACCAAATTAACGACGCTGAGCGGTCCATAGCCATGCCCGGTAATCTCGATCGCGAGGGTGGCAAACCCTTTCTGAGCTAACGTCGAAGCGATGTAACTCGGCGCCCCAAACTGGCTGTCCGCGAGGCCGTGCCCGTAAATGACCACGGGGAATCCAGTCGCAGGGGCAGGGCTTTGCGGCAGAAAAACGTGAAACGACACGGGGACCGGCAGTCCCGGAGCAATGGGAAGGTTGGTCGGCGTTACCGGAATGCTTGCATTGACAGGGTTCACGAAAATAGGCGAAAGGTACAAGCCAAATGCAATTTGACCCACCCCGGACAGAGCGGAAACGCGGAATCTGCGCCTGATTCGCCGTCGTGCCGGTATTGTCCTCGGGCACCCAGGTGATGCTCTTTAGATTCGAGACATTAAACTTCCACGGAAGCCCCGCCGGCAGCACAACAGGAGGGATAAGGTCCGCGAATTGCCGCGCCTTTTCGAGCCAGGTCGTGGCGCTCATGGTGGTGAAAAGAGATGCCCCTGCCAGGTTCGATAGCGGCTTCACTGCCGCCGAAAGTTGCTGGCAGTAAGTGTCACTGGCCTGTAGGCAGGCTGTATATGCCGGGTCCGCGCCGATGGCCTGTCCCTGGGTGTCCTGGACCGAGTTATTCACAACGAGTACATAACGGCTCTGCTGATTCAGAATCCGGTCCGGCTTGGCAAATGCGCAGTTCGTTGTGGGCTCGTAGATGATCTGATTGATCGGTATGGCGGCGCCCCCTCCCACCGGGACGATGCCGATACCGGCCTTTAACGTTGACGTGTCTACTGGACCGGAAAAGCAGACCATGATCCGGGGATTCACGCTGAAGCCGTCAAGCTGATCGAGGAGATCTGCGTTGCTGCACACGCTCGGGCTCGTCTGAACAGAGCACGTCGAATCGTAGTCGGTCGACAAGCCGGCGAAGTCGATGCGCAAACCCGTCTTCTGAGTTGGATCCGCGGTGGTGAGCGCGTTGGAGGGAAATGGCCCAACTGCCGTCGAGGTGGGCCCAAAACGTACCGTCGTTTGCCCGGCGCAAAGACATGAACAGACTGCGGCGAGCACAAAAGCTGCTTTCATATATTAGTGTTTTCTCAAACAGTTAATTGCGATGTAATGCTAAATCGTAGACTTCCGGTGGGGGGCCAGGCTTGCGCAGCAATTCCGTCACTCCGAACTGCGAGGGTAGCACGCCGGCGCTAAACGGCGCACTAGTGTTTTTCGATGTGTTCGCGGAATAACGAAGAAAACTAAGGAAGCGCAAATGTAAATAGCGCATCCCCTGCGGACATAGTGACCATCTGTTTCCCGTTTGCCAGGTATGTGATGGGGCTGGTGCTCATGGTTCCGCCAAGGTTGATTCTCCACAGTTCTCTGCCGCTGGCCGCGTCGAGCGCGAAGAAGTAGGCTTCCATATTTTCGCGGTCCCGGCTGATCCAACCGCCGCTCGCGCCGAACACCAGGCCTCCGGCTGTCGACAAGACTCCGGACCATGGTTTCGTTTGCAGCTTGTATTCCCACACCTTTTCGGCGGTCGTGGGGTTTAGCGCCCGTATCGCGCCGAAGCCCGGATCGTCCTCCAGATCGATCTTGGGAATGCTGCCGGGATAGCGCATGCCGGGAACATACTTGGCTTCTCCTTTTTGATAGAAGCCTTTGTTTTCCCAAGTGGTCAGGTAAAAGAAACCGGTCTTTGGATCATAGGATGGCGAATACCAGTTGGTTCCACCTTGGACGCCGGGCCAAACGTAAACGCCCTTTTCGGTGGGCGTCGTACCGGGAATGCGCATCGGACGGCCTCTCTCATCCAGCCCCGTCGCCCAGGTTTGCTTCACGAAAGGCTTTCCGGACAGGAACTCTCCGGTCTCGCGATCCAGGACATAAAAAAATCCGCCGCGGTGCGCCCAGTAGATCAATTTTCGAGATCTGCCGCGCCACTCGCCGTCCACGAGCACCGGAATCTGCGTAGCATCCCAATCGTTCGAATCATGCGGGATAAATTGAAAATGCCATTTGAGCTTTCCGGTGTCTGCGTCCAGCGCGACGGCCGAGTCCGTATAGAGGTTGTCTCCCGGACGGACGTCCGCATTCCAGTCCGGCGACGGATTGCCGGTACCCCAGATGATCAGATTCAGCTCCGGGTCGTAGGAGCCGGTCACCCAAGTGGGGCCGCCGCCATGCTCCCACGCATCGCCGCTCCACGTCTCGTGTCCTTTCTCTTCCGGACCGGGAATGGTATTGAATTTCCAGCAGCGCTTGCCCGTTCTTGTGTCGTACGCTTCGAGAAAGCCGCGAATGCCGTACTCGCCTCCCGAGATTCCCGTGATCACCATGTTCTTCAGGACGAGAGGCGCGCCGGTAATGCTATAGCCTTCGCGGTAATCGGCGACTTCCACGTCCCACAAGACGCTTCCGGTTTTGGCGCTCAGCGCTACCAGGTGGGCGTCCAAAGTACCCACAAATACGCGGTCGTCGAGAACCGCGACGCCACGATTCACGGTGTCGCAGCAGACGTTCACTTTGGAGGGCAGGCTCTTCCGGTAGTGCCAAAAAGGCCTCCCGGTCGCCGCATCGAGCGCGAGCACGTCCGATTGCGGACCGGAGACATACATAACTCCGTCCACCACGAGCGGAGTGGCTTCGATCCGGTGCGTGGTTGCCATTTGGCTCACCCAAGCCAGCTTCAGGTTCCGGACATTTTCCCGATTGACCTGATCCAGGGAACTGTAGCGCCATCCTTTGTATGAGCCGGAGTATGTGAGCCAGTTTTGAGGCTCCGCATCGGCCTTCAGCAGGCGCTGATAGGTCAATTGCCCGTAACTCGCCACGGACAGCATGGCAGCGCTTGCCACCCAAACCATCTTCCTCATGGGGAGCTCGCTTTCCGCTTGAGCGACCAAAGGTAGCTCACCAGATCGTCCAATTCCTGTCGATTGAGCTGGTCTTTATACGATGGCATGATCGACTTCTTTTCGAGCTCGTAGCTTCTGAACTCACTCCTCGGCAAACACACCAGCCCCTTCGAAAAATCCATGAGCTGTACCTGGTAGGTGTCCTCGTTCATCACGAACCCGGAATAGGTCGGGCCGCCGTTCAATGCAACTTTCGCCACCCAGTACTCGGGAAGGACCTTGGCATCGGGATCGACAATAGATTCCCTCAAGTAATCCGCCGATCGCTCGGAGCCGATAGCGGTCAGATCGGGACCTCGCAAGCCGCCTTCTCCTTGCACCAGATGACAGCCGCCGCATCCCTTCTGGCGGAACAGTTGGTCGCCGCGATGAGGATCGCCCGGCGGAGCGCTGCCGGATGGCGATTGAGCGAGTGAGCGCACGTACGCCACGATTTGCCACACCTGGGCGGCATCGAAGAAGGTGCTGGGCATCGCCGTTCCTTCAATTCCGTTCGCGATGTTCTGAAACAGATCCGCATCGTCGCCGCCATGGTAGAAAACGCCTGTCGTGAGGTTAGGGCCGATTCCTCCTTCGCCGTTCGGGCCGTGACACTCCGCGCAATGGGAATGAAACATTTTCGCTCCGGCGGATATATCGGCAGCGCTGGCGCCGCGATTCCCAAGCTGAGTTCTCTGCGCGAGCGCAGCCGCAGAGAGCAAGAGGAGCACAAAAATCAGTCGCATTCGCGGTCACTCGTTCTTCTGTATGGCGGAGTATATCGCAGGCTGACTGAAACGGTTCCAGCTTCGCAAGAGCTTTTTTAGAAGCCGTACAGCTTCGCGGAGTTGTCCACGAGGATGCGTGCTCGCGTTCTCTCATCGGGAGCCCACTGCGCTAGAAGATCGAAAAGAATCGCATCGTCGGGTTTGTCGTTCGTTGTTGGATGCGGCCAATCCGTCCCCCAAACGAGGCGCTCCGGCGCTTCCTTCACGTAAGCCTTGGCAACCGGCCCGCGGTCGGCGTACGATGGCGGCCCAACTTTGCTGTCAATGTAGGCTCCCGACAGCTTGACCCACGCTTTACCGCTGTGCAAAAGCTTGCCAATCACGCCGAATGCCGGATGGACGGGATCAGGAACATGCCCGAGATGGTCGAATACGACGGGCACCGGCAGGCGAGCCCACAGAGCCGCTTCCGCCATGATCTGTTCGGCGTCCGCATTGACCTGAATGTGCCAGCCGAGCGCGGAAATTCGTTTTGCCAGAGGCTCGATCATATCCGGTGTCGTCGCTCCTGTCTGCACAAGATTGAAGCGAATGCCGCGCACGCCGGCCGTCCCCAATTCCTTCAATTCAGCGTCAGATACGCTTGGATTTACCACGGCGACCCCGCGCGCATTCGCCAGGCCGAACTGACTCAGCGCGTCGAGCAGGCAGCGATTATCGACTCCATAGGTGGAAGGCTGCACAACCACGCTGCGGGTAGTGCCGATGCGCTGTTGAAGCAGGCGGTAATCCGCTACCGTGGCATTCGCGGGATGCAGCTTCGCCTTCGGATCCATCGGAAACCGCGAGTCATAGATGTGATGATGGCTGTCCGCCGCGTGTGCCGGAGCTTTCGTGCGGGGTGATTCCGTACCGGCCGACCACGGCGCGCGCACGCCGTGCAACTGGTTAGCGTGAAGGGGCAATCCTGTAACGCACGCGCCGGCGGAGATGGTCTTCAAAAATGACCGGCGGTCGGAATCTCGTTCGGGCATGATTATCACGCTACAGCATAGGAACGGGAATGATACGGTGGTCCTCAAAGGAGCGGAGTTGCTTAGGACGCTCGCGCTGCTTCTGCTTGCTGCGCTCGCTTTACCGGCCGGCGCGGATTCAAACTTCGATCTGGATGTTGGGTCTCCGGTGACTCCAGCGCCCGAAAACGCCGGGCAATTGCATACGCGGCTGGGTGTCAATATTCACTTCTTAAAGGACGACCGGGCGCTCGATCTGGCCCGGGGTGCGGGGTTCAGCTTCGTGCGCGAGGATCTGACGTGGTCGGAAGTCGAGCGCCATGGACGCTATGACTTCGGCCCGTTCGACGATTTAATGCGCTCGCTCGAAACGCGCGGCATGGGCGTGTTGTGGATTCTCGACTATGGACATCCCGACCACGGCGGGAAAGCGCCGCGGTCGCAGGAAGATATTGCGGCGTATGCGCGCTATGCGGCTGCCGTTGTCGCACACTTCCGCGGCCACAACGCACGTTTTGAAGTATGGAACGAGCCAAATTTAAAGCAGTTCCTTCCAAATCCCGCCGTTTATCCCGAGATCTTGCGAGCCGCTCTCGACGCGATCCGGCGCGAAGACCCGAACGCGATTGTCAGCACCGGCGGAGTTTCCCAATTCGACTTCCCGTTCCTGGAAGGCATGTTGAGATCCGGCTCGGCGCGCCGGGCGAGCGCGATCGCCGTGCATCCTTATCGCCAATCCGGACCGGAGACTGTGCAGGCCGATTCGATGCGGCTCCGCGGTCTCATCCGGCGCGAGACCGGTCACGATATGCCGGTGTGGGACACCGAATGGGGCTATTCATCGCACGGCTATTTTCCGAAAAACTTCGCCGGCGATGGCCATAGCGATGCGGCGCGAACACGGCAGGGGGTTCTGGCTGCGCGGGAGCTTCTCACCGTCTGGGCCCTTGGCCTGCCCGTTGCGGTTTGGTACGACCTGCGCGATGACGGTCCCGACCCGCGGAATACAGAACACAATTTCGGACTCCTGCAACAGGACAACAGCGACAAACCAGCGATGCGGGCAGTACGCGCTTTGACTACGGTGGCTCGCGAGCACACCTACGCCGGGCTGGTTCGCAATTGTCCACGCGGAGTTCATGCCATGCGCCTCGATGGCGCGGAAGAGGTTGTGTTCGTCGCGTGGAACGATCAGCCGGGCGCCACGCCTGCGCTCCGCGTGCCGCGCTCGGAATGGATATCCGCGACCGATCTGTTCGGTGCTCCGCTCCCGGGGCCGGATGGGGCATCGGACAAGGTAGCGTTTAGTCTCGCGGAGACGGCCGGGCCGATCTACCTGCACCTGAAGCGGCGCTAAGCACGCGCTCGGGTTTGGATTGCTACACTCGACGAAAAGCCTCTTGAAGCCTGCTGTTTCGATCGCCGCTGTAACCCTGGCGCTTCCGGTCGTGATCTTCTGCGCTGCTCCGCCGCCGAAAGTCACCTTCAACCGGCAGATTGCGCCGATCATTTACCAGAATTGCGCGCCTTGCCACCGCCCCGGCGAATCGGCCCCGTTTTCACTTTTGAGCTACGCCGACGCGAAGAGACAGGCCGCGCAGATTGCAGCGGTCACAAAGCGCCGGTTCATGCCGCCTTGGCTGCCGGAGCACGGCTACGGCGAATTTCGCGGAAGAGCGCCGGCTGACGGACGCACAAATCGAATTGATTCAGGAGTGGGTGAAAGGCGGAGCGCCGGAGGGCCCGGTACACGGCGCGCCGGCTCCGCCGAAGTTCAGCGATGAATGGCAGCTCGGCACACCGGATCTGATCCTGCGCGCGACCAAGCCGTATCAACTCTACGCCGACGGGCCGGAAGTCTTCTGGAACTTCATCATGCCGGTGCCCATCACGACCACGCGCTGGGTGAAGGCGATCGAAGTGCGGCCGGGTAGCCCGCGCGTGTTTCATCACGCCAACGTGATCATTGACCGCGAAGGCGCAGGACGGCGAAAAGAGCTCGCTCCGGGCGCCGGATTCCCGGGCATGGATATCGAGGTGGAAGAGACGACGTTCGATCCGGACGGCCATTTCCTTTCGTGGAAGCCGGGCAGCGAGCCGGTCGTCGAGCCAGACGGCATGGCGTGGCGGGCCGAACCTGGGATGGACCTGATTTTGAACGTGCACCTCCGGCCTTCGGGTAAGCCGGAAACGATTAGTCCCGTCATCGGCCTGTATTTCACCGACCGGCCCCAGACCAAGTTCCCGATGCTGGTGCAACTGGAGAACGATGGCGCGATCGACATTCCGCCGGGCGATCGCGACTTCCTGATATCAGACGATTTCCGTGTACCGATGGACTTGAATGTGCTTGCGGTCTATCCGCATGCACACTACCTGGGCAAGCTGATGGAAGGTTACGCCACACTGCCCGATGGCACGCGCAAGTGGCTCATCCGCATTCCGGATTGGGATTTGGGCTGGCAGGGCGTCTTCCGCTTGAAAGAGCCGCTCTTCCTGCCGACCGGAACGGTGGTTTCGATGCGCTATCACTACGACAACTCGACCGCCAATGTGCGGAACCCGAACAATCCGCCGCGCGAAGTGAAAGGCGGCAATCACGCAACGGACGAGATGGGTCACCTATGGCTGCAGGTGCTGCCGGTCGCCGATGGAGACCACCGCGCCGAGCTGCAATACGCCGTGGTCGAGCGTCAACTTGAAAAATATCCCGACGATTTCAGCGCGAATTACGGAATGGGCGACCTGCTGTTGACGGCCGGCGAAGCGCAGAGGGCGATTCCGTATTTCCAGAAGGCCGCGCTAGGCGCAGCCTGGAAACATCATCGGCGTCACCGAGTTGGGCGTGTCGCTGTTCTCGGCCGGACGACCGGCGGAGGCCGAAGAGCAATTCAAAAAGGCCGTCGAGATCGATCCTACCTACGTCGACGCGCGCTTTGACCTCGCCAGCGCTGAGGCGGCGAACAAGCACTGGGAACTCGCGGCTGCGGATTTCGAGCAGGTGCTCAAGGAGCGGCCGGAGGATGCGCGCGCGAGAGAGCATTTAGGAGAAGTGCTCCTGCTCTGGGGAGACGATTTAGGCAAGGCGGGAAAGCACGAGCAAGCGATCCAGAAATATCGGGAATCGCTCCAGATCCGGCCGAACGATGCGCATTTGCACGGCCAGATCGGGATGGAACTCGCAGCACTGGCGCGCCTTGAGGAGGCGCAGGCGGAGTTTGAGACAGCCTTGCGGATCGATCCGAACTCCCAGCCTGCGAAACAGGGGATGACGGTATTGCGGGCGATGAGGACGCCAGGGAAGTAGCAACCGCTTGCTCACGCGCGCGGCTCAGTAACATCCAGCACTTGGTCCACTTTCACGTTCGTTAAAACCTGGCTGGCGCCGCTGGGCCAGCGGATCTCGATTTTCGGAATCGTTTGCATGCCGCCGAGCCCGAAGTGAACGCCCCAATCCGCGGATGAGGCGTAGCCGAGCGCGGTTGTCATTTCGGCGTATTGCTTTCCGATCCGGATCACGGCACCGATGCCGTCGCGATTCGACTTTGTACCGCGCAGGCGCAGGATGATCCAATGCCCGGGCTGCGGGCTTTCGTTGCGCCACAGTTCGGCCGGCTCGCCCAACGAGGAGACAACAGCGTCGATGCGGCCGTCACCGTCGAAATCGGCAAAGGCTGCGCCGCGATGCGCCTTGACAAGTGACAAGCCCGCCTCTTCCGATACGTCGCGAAATGTGCCGCCGCAGTTGGCGAACAGGCTGTCCGGCTCCCGGTAGTGTGAGGATTCAAGGAGCTCAATTTGATCATTCACATGCGAGTTGGCGGTGAAGAGATCGCGCCAGCCGTCGTTATTGAAATCGAACAGTCCGAGACCCCAGCCGCTGTGTAGCACAGTAACGGCGCCCAGGCGCGAAGAATGCGTAGCGTCGTTGAAATTGCCCTTGCCGGCGTTGCGAAACACCGGAAAGGTCTCGCCGGCGAGCGCCGTGACGATGAGATCCGGGAGGCCGTCGTTATCGATGTCTTTGAACTCGGCGCCCATGCTGGAAACGGCTTTGCCGTCGTCGCGGAGGGCAGTGCCGGAGACCAGCCCGACTTCTTCGAAGGTTCCATTTCCTTTGTTATGGAACAGAAAGTTCGGCATTTTGTCGTTCGCGACGAAGACGTCCGGCCAGCCGTCGCCGTCGTAATCGGCAATGGCGAGACTCATTCCTCGCCCTGGATAGGCGGCGAGCCCGGCGCGCGCGGTAACGTCCTCGAAGGTTCCGTCGCCGCGATTGCGATAGAGCGTGCTGGCGAGCGGCTCGAAGTACTTCGGGTGGCAATAAATGCGGATGCCGCGATTGGCATCGCCGCAGTAACGGTCGAAGGAGGGCGACCACTTTGCGTAGTGGACAACCCAGAGATCCAGCTTGCCGTCGCGGTCGTAATCGAGCCAGCCCGCAGCGACGGCCCACTCGCCGCTTTTGATACCGGCCTTGGCGGTGACATCTTCAAAGCGCCCGTTGCCCAGATTGCGATAGAGGATGTTGCGGTTGACGCCTGCAACGAAGAGATCGGGGTGCCCATCATTGTCATAGTCGGCAACGGCGGCGCCCATCGAGTAGCCCGCGCCTGCGACACCGGCCTCTTGCGTGACGTCGCGAAATTTCAGGTTGCCCTCGTTGCGATAAAGGCGATTCCAGAATTTAGGCGACGACTTCTCGAGCGACGGGATCTCCGCGCCGTTCGTGAAGTAAATGTCCGGGCGGCCGTCGCCATCGTAATCGAAGACCGCAATACCTCCGGGCATGGTCTCGATCAGGTGCTTCGCGCTCGTTGGATTGTTTTCCAGGACGAAGTGGATGCCCGATTGCGCGGCCATTTCGCGGAATCGAATCGGAGTCACGCTCATGGCCATCGCCAGGCACACAGGCGCGAAAATGCTTTTTGTCATTGCGGAGGGATGATCTGAGCTTCCCGCTCCACTTGCTCTTTTTCGTCCTGATTCCGCTTAACGATCTGCTGGTATTGTTCCATGATCGCGCGAGCCTTCTCGCCCTGACCCGAAGCTTGATAGGCACGAGCGAGCTGGTAATGCAGACTGCCATCGTCATCGAGTGCCAGGGACCGCTCCAGGTGCGGGACAGCTTCGGCGTTCTTGCCCAACCGCGAAAGAGCCAAGCCGAGCGAGGCATCGGCGGCCTGCATTTTCGGATCGGCTCGAAGCGCGGCTTCGAGATAGGGCAGGGCTTTGTCGGGCTGTTCCAGGCGGAGCAAGCTATCGCCTGCCATGAAGTTCAGGTCGGCAGATTGCGGCTCGGCCTTCAGCAGCTTCAACGCTTCATCCAGAGCCGATTGGTAGTCGGCGGACATGAAAAGCGAGGCGGCTAATTCGTGTTCCAACTGCGGATTTCCAGGAGAAAGCTCGAGAGCGGCACGCCATTCCTTCACGGAGTCGAGCGGCTCGTTTTGATCGTGGGCAATCTCGGCGCGGAGGCGATGAATCTCAACGGAGGGCGGGAGCTGTCCGAGCCGCACGAACGACTGCATGGCGAGCTCATTGGCGGCCTTGGCCTGATAGAAAAGCGCTTCGGCAGAAGGGGGTGGAACGGATGGCGGGCTGATGGCCTGCAGGTCGTGGCCTCCCAGGAACTCGCACGCCGAAGGGTGCGCTTTGCAGTCGGGAGCGCCTAGCGCCTGTTCTTTGGCTTCTTCCTGCGCCGCCCAATCCGGGTGGCCGGTTTTGCGATAGACCTCGGCAAGCTTCGAGTGAATGCCGTGAAGATCGGGGAGCTGCTTGAGGACTTCCCGATAGAAGAAGAAGGCGCTCCGGTATTGGCGGCGCTGCACGCGCGTATCGGCAACCAGAGCGGAGACGTAGGGCGATTGCGGATCTATTTTCTGAAGGCGCTCGAAGGCGGCCGTAGCGATCGATTGATAGCTCATCCCGAGGCCGTACCAGGCGCGAGGGTCGTCGGGCGATAGCGATGTGAGTTTACGAAACTGCTCCGCGGCCTTGTCCGGATGACCGGTTGCCGAGAGAGCGCTGGCGAGCATGCCGCGTGCGTCGCGATTGTCTGGCGCGGCGGCGACAGCTTTTTCCAGAGGCGGAATCGCTTCGCGAGGTTGATTCAACGAAAGGTGTGCGGCACCGAGGGAGACGAGCGCAGGCAAGAGATGAGGTTGAGATTTGAGAACGGCTTCGAAGTGGGGGACGGCGTCGCGCTCGTGTCCCGCCATGTGCTCGGCGAGAGCGAGATTCATGAGCAGGCCGGGGTTATCGGGCACGGCCTTGACCAGTTCACGGTACAGCGGAATGGCTTCTTCAAAGCGGCCAGCGGCCATCAGGTCTTTGGCTTCGGTCGATTTTTCGGCACGCGAGTTTTGCGCAAACAGAACAGCCGCTAAAAGAAAAAGGGCGGATAGACGCGCTATCCGCCCCATTGTTTCTGAAAACTGCTCTACCACTGGGCGCGCAGACCGAACCGAGTCTGACGCTCGCCGAACGAGCTGGTTACCTGCATGAACGTGCTAGACGTTACGTTGACGGAGCCACCCGGAGAAACGCTGTTCGTGGGTCCGTAGAAGTGAGATGTGTTCGGCAAGTTGAAGAATTCGGCTCGGAACTGAAGATGCAATCGTTCTTTGATGGGGAAATCGCGGGTGATATCAAGGTCCGTGTTCCAGACTCCCGAGTTGCGCAGGATGTTACGACCAGTGCTACCGAAGGTCTGCGTGGTTACCGGCGCGAATGAGCTTGTTTGGTAAAAGTGACCGCCCGGCCCGACCTGGCCCAGGAAAACAACCGGCGCCGACCTGGTTTGCTGTCTGGGTGTTATCGGGAGCGTTCAGTGAGCTGCCGGGCGCAGTGACCGTGAATGGCGTTCCAGTGTAGGCCGCCATCGTGCCATTCACTTGCCAGTTGCCAATGATTGCTGCAGCGATGCCGGAGTTTGCCATCATCTTGCCTTTGCCGAAGGGCAGCTCGTAAACCCAGCCGATCTGGAAGATGTGCGTACGATCATAGCCTGCCGGGGCACGATTCCGCTGGAAGACAGGCGCCCAGTTCCAGCCCACGCTGACCCAGCCATCATCGTCGACGTAGTTGATAGCTTTCGAATAGGTGTAGGCGCCCTTTATCATCAATCCCTTCGAAAACGAACGGTTCACAGATGCCTGTAGCGAGTTGTATTCGGAGCTGAGATAGCCATCCCACATGTTAGTTGCTACGGTGCGACCGAAGCTCGCGTAATATGGCAATCCGGTAGTTCCAGAACCTGGATAGCCGGCGTTGATGTCATAGTCACTCAGCACATGGACTGCGTGAGATCCGACGTATGCAACAGAAGTAATCAGATCGAGCGGGAGCTTGCGCTCGATCGTGAAGTTGTAGGACTGAATGTAGCCGCGATGGATGAAACTATCGGGGCTGCGTTCGCTGGCATTTGACGGCAGTGGCACGATGCCACTCGAGAGATCGGGGCCTTGCGTATTGGGAACACCGGAAGCAAAAGTAGTGGACCAACTATAGCCATTCGGGGCCAACAGTGCCTGGTTAACGGTGAGGGGATACCAACCTCGCAACGGGCGAGAGAAGGGAATCGGATCGTAGTTGATGCCGTACCCTGCGCGAATGACGGTCTTCTCGCCCAAGCGATAGGCGAGGCCGATACGAGGTGAGAAGAGCTTATGGCTGACGCTGATACCGGCGTTGTCGGGCACATTCCCGCGGCCGCCGAGGTAGACAAGGTTCGTAGCCGGATCGAGGCGCTCGATGCCTTTACCGGCACGTGTCATGAGCGGGTATAGCTCATATCGGAGGCCGATATTAACTGTAAGATTGCGGCTGACTTGCCAGCGGTCGCGCGCATACCATCCGAACTGCCACTCGCGGCCCGTCATCAGAATATATTGCAGGCTTTTTTCAGCATCATCAGAGAGACCCAACAGGAACGCGGCATAGTCGTTGAATTGATTAGGGGCCGCACCCCCGGTCCCATTCAAAGCGGTTTCGCCCCCGTTAAAGCCGAGATAGCCACGAGGTCCTTGGCCGATTTCCGGCTGCCAGTGATTCAAGTGATGGCGGACCAGATCGAAACCAAAGCGGAACTCGTGGGCTCCTTTGGTCCACGTGAGGTTCTCGCTATTCGTATAGCTCTCTTCGACGCGGAATACGGGCATCCAGTTCGGAACACCGAAGCCGGTGTAGTTCGTCGAAAATGCGATGTTGGGAAAACCGCTCTGGCGAATATCGGGGCCGTTTGTGTTCGGGATACCGAACTGCTGGCCGAAGTTGGTCCCGTAATCGTTGGGCAAAACGTGCTGGTCCTGGCGTTCGTAGCCGAGGACTGCATCAAAGAGCAGATTTGGAGAGATACTCCAGGTATCGCCCATGGTGGCGATCTGAATTGTGGTGTCGCCGAGGCCTGGATCGGAACCACCCAAGCCCGGACCGCCGGCGACGCCGAAGACGGCTTTGCCGCCGGATGTGGCCCACATGCGGCCATACTTGAAGAAGGCCGCCTGTTTGTCAGTCAGGTTGTAATTGACCTTGGCGTCGATGTACTTGCGGTCCAGAATCGGGCCTCCTGAAGCAGTGTAATTGTTGGCGAACGTCGCTGCTCCTCCCAAATTCGGCTCCGGATAATAGCTCTGGATCTTTTGAGCTATCGGGCTGATCATGTTAGCCGGAATCACATTTCCCGCGAAGGCTGTACGCCCGGTGCCATCGGTGGCGGTTGTGCTCATCGGGTTGTAGATGGTGGTGCTGACTGCGCTGAAGTTCCCGAGCTTGAAGGCATCCGTAGGAACGGTATAAAACGCGGGTGAGCCCGTGCGCTGTCCCGTGCCGTCGAAGCTTACGAAATAAAACAGCTTGTTCTTCTTAATAGGACCGCCAATCGTGCCACCGTAGTTGTTGTAGATGCTGAGAGGCTTCGTAGTTCCCGGAGTCTGAAAAAAGTTGCGAGCCTTGAGATGCTGATCGTCGTGATACTCGAAGGCGCTCCCATGAATATCATTGGTCCCTGATTTGGTAACCACCGTGATTGCCGACGCGCCGGCCATGCCCTGCTCGGCATCGGCGGCGCTGGTGGTGACGTTCACAACTTCGACATTTTCTGGCGGCGTCACATAACCAACATGGTGCGGAAGCCAGACGTTGACGCTGGCAGCGCCGTCGATGCGCGTGATGTTGGTCTGACCGGCATTCCCGTTGATATGGGTATTCAAGGCGCGACCGGGTGTATCCGTAATCGAGTTTTGAAGCTGAGCGGGAGTAGCACCGGGGACGAGGTTGATCACGGATTGGTAATTGCGATAACCACCAAGCGGCAGACCCCTGACCTCGTTGGCGGTGATGGTCGTGTGCGTGTCGGCTTTATCGGTCTGCAGTTCGGCGGCGGTGCCGGTCACGGTGACCTGCTCGGAGACCTGGCCGACTTCGAGCGTGGCATCCACGCGGCCGATGGTGTTCGGCGTGACATCGATATCGGTCTGGGCGAACGTCTTGAAGCCGCGGGAAACGATCTTCAGCGAGTACTTGCCGGGCAAGAGGTTTACCAGAGAGTAGCGGCCTCCGTCGTCGGTCGTTTCGGTTCGGGCAACGCCGGTTTCATTGCTGGTGATGGTGACCTCGGCGCGCGGCACGGCGGCTCCCTGCGGATCAATGACGGTTCCGACTACCGATCCATACAGAACCTGCGCGGATGTTTGGGTTGGAATCCAGCCAAGACATGCCAGGAACAACGCAGCCGGCAACGATAGGAACCTAACGTCGACAAACCTGCACTTCATGAGTCCCCCTCATAAAAGACCTTGCAAGCTGAAGCGTAATGCTTGCGTACTAATCCCTCAGGTGGTTATACGGCTGTTGCGCTACAAAGTCAAGCAAAAAAGCGCGGCAGGGATGGAGGGCCACGTCTGTAAACTGGAGTTTGCCGTTACGGACCCGCGGCGCCTCAAAACGTTCATGAAGCTTTGCTATTTCGATGCATTTTCCGGCATCAGCGGTGACATGGCTGTGGGAGCCCTGGCCGATGCGGGCGCGGATTGGCGGGCGCTTGAAGAGGCGCTCGCGAGCCTCCACTTACAAGCCTCATTCCGCCTGGAAAAGACCAAGCGCAACGGCATAGCCGCTTCGAAATTTTTTGTGGATGGCGGCGAACAGAAAAAGCACAGGCATCTGCCGCAGATTGAGGAGATCATTCGCTCCGCGAAACTCTCTGAGGCGAGCCGGAAAAATGCGCTGGCCGTTTTCCGCCGCCTGGGGGAGGCCGAGGCAAACACACACGACGTTCCGATCGAAAAAGTTCATTTCCATGAAGTCGGCGCGGTCGATTCGATCTGCGATATCGTAGGCGCTTGCGTCGCGCTCGACCTGCTCGGCGTGACGGAAATTCGCAGCTCGCCCATTAACGTGGGAAGCGGGACGGTAAATACGGAACACGGTATTCTGCCGGTACCCGCGCCGGCTACGGCGCAACTTCTGAAAGGGAAGCCGATTTACTCCTGCGGCCCGGCTGCCGAGCTCACCACGCCGACGGGCGCGGCGCTGGTGAGTACCCTTGCGGCCGGGTTTGGCGGCCTGCCCGCAGTGCGCATTACCGCGCAAGGGTTCGGAGCCGGCGATAAAGATTTTCCGAAACAGGCCAATGTGCTGCGCGTGCTTGTCGGCGAGCGCGCGGACATCTCCGAAGGCACGGCGGTGAACGTGCTCGAAGCGAATATCGATGACTCGACGCCGCAGGTCCTGGGCTACGCCATGGAACGGTTGTTCGATGCGGGCGCGCTGGATGTAACTTTCACTCCGATTTTTATGAAAAAGAATCGCCCCGCCACTCTGATTTCGGCGATTGCGGCCCCGGAGCTTACGGATCAACTCGCTTCGATACTCTTCGCGGAGACCACCACGCTCGGCGTTCGCATCCGGCAGGCGGAGCGCCGGGTTCTCCAGCGCCAGACAATTGAAGTGGAAACCCGCTACGGAAAAGTTCGGATTAAACACACAGAAAGCGGGAGCTTCGCGCCGGAGTATGAGGACTGCCGGAAGGCTGCCGCGGCGCGAGGCGTACCGCTTCGCACCATCATTGCGGAGGCGAACGACGCGTTTCGCAAGCGCCTGCAATCATGACGGGGAGATCCATGAGCAAAGGCAAGTATTACCTGACAACGCCGATTTACTACGTTAACGCCGCGCCCCACATCGGCACTGCATACTGCACTTTCACCGCGGACTTAATCAAGCGCTTCAAGAAGCAGCGCGGATACGATCCTGTGATCCTGACAACAGGCTCGGATGAACACGGTCAAAATGTGGAGCGCGCCGCGAAGGCGATCGGCAAAAGCCCGGAGGAATATGCGACGGCCATCGCGAATGAATTCGTCGAGGAGTGGCAAAGGCTCGGCGTGCCGTACGACCGGTTCATCCGTACCTCCGACCCGAAGCATTTCGCCGTGGTTCGCGAGCTGTTTGAGCGCTGCCAGAAGAACGGGTACATCTATAAGGGCTCCTACACCGGCCAATACTGCTTTCACGATGAACTCTATATCAACGACGCCAAACCAGGCGATCCCTGTCCGGATTGCGGCCGGATCACGGAAACGGTGACGGAAGAAAACTATTTTTTCAAACTGTCCGCGTTTCAAGAGAAGCTGCTGGAGCTTTATGAGCGGCAACCCGATTTCATACAGCCGGAGACGCGCCGCAACGAGATTGTGGCGTTCGTGAAGCAAGGTCTAAACGATCTGTCGATCACGAGAACCAACATCCACTGGGGAATACCCGTGCCGGTGGAAGGCCAGCACGTTTTTTATGTCTGGTTCGACGCGCTGATCTCGTACTTGAGCGCGGTGCACGGGCAAGGCCTTTGGCCCGCGAACCTCCACCTGATCGGCAAAGACATTCTTCGCTTTCATGCGATTTACTGGCCGGCGTTTCTGATGGCCGGGGAATGGCCGCTGCCGAAACAGATCTTCGCGACGGGCTGGATTCTCGTGCAGGAAAGCAAGATGAGCAAATCGCGCGGCAACGTGGTGCGGCCCGGGCCGATCGCGCGAGTGATGGGAAACGGCAGCGAGCTGGCCGGCTCCGACGCGCTTCGTTATTTTCTGTGGCGGGAGATTCCGTTCGGACAGGATGGCAACTTCAGCTACGATGCCTTGATCGAGCGCTATAACGCGGATCTCGCCAATGGAATAGGTAATCTCGCGAGCCGCACGCTGGCGATGATTCACCAGTATTTCAACGGCAAGATTCCGACCTCCGAAGGCGATCCGGCGATTGCGGCAAGCGCCACGGAAACATTGGATTCGGCGGTCTCTTTTTTTAACGCCTTCGATTTCACGCGCGGGATCGAAGCGGTAATTGCGTTCGCTTCGCAGATGGACAAGTTCATCGTGGAGCGCGCTCCGTGGAAACTGGCAAAGGAGCGCGAAACGAGCAAGAGCGCGGAGCAGCAGCTCGCCGCGACGCTCTACAGCGCGGCCGACGCCCTCCGCTATATCTGCATTCTGCTGTATCCGGTTATGCCGGTCTCGATGGTCAAGATCTGGGAACAGCTTGGGATGAAGGAGCCGCTCGATCGAATCCGAACGGAAGATCTCTCCTGGGGAAGTTTGCCGGGGCATCAGCGCATTCACAAGCCAGAGCCGGTGTTCCCGCGCATCGAGGCTAAGATCGCTATCGAGAAGATGCAGCAGCTCGAGATTCTGGAGAAGGAGCGGCAGGACGCGCTGCTCGGCAAGAAGCCCGGACCGGCCGCCGCGATCGAAGCTCCAGCGGCAGAGCCCGCGCCGCAGGAACCGGCAGCAACACAGAGGAATTTGATCTCGATTGACGACTTCTTAAAGGTGGATCTGCGGGTGGGGGAGGTGAAAAGCGCCGAGCCCGTGAAAGGGGCGGACAGGCTGCTGCATCTGCAGGTGGATATCGGCGAACCGGAGCCGCGTACAATCGTGGCCGGAATCGCACTCGCATACAAGCCCGAGCAGCTAATTGGCCGGAAGGTGGTGATTGTCGCGAACCTGGAACCTCGCAAGCTGCGCGGCCTCACTTCGCAAGGCATGATTGTGGCGGCGAGTCTCGAGGAGGGTCTTCCGGTGCTGGCGGGCTTCCTCGAAGACGCGCCTGTGGGCGCTCGCCTGAAATAGACGCGGATCGAGATTGCGTGCAACTGGCCGACTCTCATTGCCATCTTGACGATGCGCAGTTTGACGACGATCGCGATGCGGTTATCGAGCGCGCGCTTGGGGCCGGGCTGAAATACATGCTTTCGATCGGGACCGGCAGCGGGCCTCCGGATCTGGAAGCTGCCATCCGCCTGGCCGATGTGTACCCGTTCATTTTCGCCACGGCGGGCGTTCATCCGAACGACGCTGCGAAGGCCGATGCACGGACTTTCGAGAACCTGGAGGAGCTGCTTTCACATCGGAAAGTCGTGGGAATGGGAGAGATCGGGCTGGATTATCACTGGGGCGTTCCCAAGGAGATTCAGATGCCTGTGTTCATTCGACAGCTCGAGATGGCGGCTGCCAGGGGCATGCCGGTCATCATCCACACGCGCGATGCCTGGGCGGACACGATCAAGATTCTGCGAGAGCGCTGGGCGCCTACGGCGCATGCCCTGCGTGATGCACTGTTTCACCGGAAACGTGGAGCAAGCGCGCGAATGTCTCGATCTGGGGTTTCATCTCGCATTTGGGGGCGTGACGACCTTCCCGAAATCGGTCGCGGTGCGGCAAGCGGCCCGAATTGTGCCTTCGGATCGCCTGCTTCTCGAAACAGACGCGCCGTATCTGGCGCCGGTTCCGCACCGGGGCAAGCGCAACGAGCCGGCTTTTGTGGCGCACACGGCGCAAAGTGTCGCGGACGCGCGGGGCGTGGGTGTGGACGAGCTGGCCGCCGCGACAACCGGAAATTTTGAGCGCGTGTTCCAGCTACACTGAGGTTTCATGTTCAGCAAGCTCCGGCAGTCGATTAGCGCGCGCGAGGCGTTCGATCTGGTGGAAGCCGACCTGCTGGAGGTGGAACGCGAGATCAGCGTGGAATCGGTGGCTTCGGTCGAGGCCATCACCACCATAAATCAGTATCTGCAAACCGGCGGGGGCAAGCGGCTTCGTCCAGCGCTGCTGTTGTTCTGTAACCGCCTGTTTGGCCCGCCTACCGATTGCGCGCGCCGGCTGGCCGCGGTGGTCGAGATGATTCACAGCGCCACGCTGGTTCACGACGATGTGATCGATGTTGCCAAGACGCGCCGGGGACGTCCATCCACGAACGTAGTCTGGGGCAATCATATTTCCGTTCTGGCGGGCGACTGGCTCTACATGCAAGCGTTTCAGGTGGCGCTGCGTGAACGCAATTTCCACATTCTGGACGTGCTCATCTCGCTGACGCAGATGATGGTGGAGGGCGAGCTGCTTCAATTCGAGCGCCTGCATCGCAGCGATATCAGCGAAGCGGATTACATGGAATTAGTGGATCGCAAGACGGCCAGCCTTTTCTCCGCCTGCGCGCGTCTGGGAGCCGCGGCCGGGAGCGCCGATGAGACGGCTGAATCCATGCTCGGCGAATTCGCCTGGAACCTGGGAATGGCGTTTCAACTGGTAGATGACATTCTGGACTTCACTTCGACGGAGAGAGTATTGGGGAAACCTTCGGGCAATGACCTGCGCGAAGGCAAGGTGACGCTTCCCATGATTTACGCGCTCGAAAGCGCTACGACCGAAGAACGGTGCGCGGTGGAGACCGTGATCGGCGACGCAAGCTATGAGCAGGTGCCCTTTATGCGCCTGCTGAACATTCTGGAGCAGCATGGCGCGATTCCGCGCGCCTATGAACGAGCCCACGCGTTTACCGATAAGGCGCGGGCCATCATCGCGGAATTTCCCGATTCTCGCGCGCAGCGGGCACTGCAGGCGATTGTCGATCTCGTCACTGAGCGAAATTCGTAGGGATGGAAGACTAAAGGCCCGTCAGGACGCTGCTCTTCTTCCTGACGCCCATTCCCGAAACGACTTGGGCATGATTCACGGCTGCGGTGAGCGATACTCCGCCGATGATGTTTCCCAACAAGGTCGGCAGCAGGTACCCCCAGGCGACCGCTATCCAGCTTCTTGCGCCAACCGCGGGCAGGAAGAGCACTTCGACCGCGCCGGCAACGATGTGAGTCAGATCCGCGAGACCGACCACATAAGTAAGAATCACGATCACGGCGATGCGCCCGGTATCGAGCGCTGCCAGCATCCAGACCACCATGGCGATCAGCCAGCCGGCGAAGATGCCGCGGAGAATCGCTGCGCCAAACGTCACCTCCATGGCTTTTTTCGCCAGATCCAGCATGGAAGCTTGTACGGCGGGCCGAAACATGGGCGTATTTCCGACGACCCACGCGAACAGGTGAGCACCGATCAGATTCGCCACGAGCACGATGGCCCAGAGCCTGGCCACGCGAAGGAGTGTCGAGACGTTGCGCTTGGCCAAGAGAGGGATGATGGCCGTGAGCGTGTTCTCGGTAAAGAGTTGTTGCCGGCCGACGATGACGATGAGAAAACCAAGCGGATAGCCGAGCCTGACTAAAAGCGGCCGCCACGGCTCGTCCGGAAGACGCGCCTGCAGCAACGCCTGGCCGACGAATGAAAAGCCCATCGACAATCCCGCCGCAAGGCCGGACCATGCCAGCGCCGAAGTGGGGCGATTTAGTTCCTCCTCTCCATCGTGGCGAATGGCCTCATGGACCACATCGATGCTTACCGATGTGCGTTCTTCCGCTTCCTCGCGCTGCTTCTCGGTGAGTTCCGGCGCGACCACATCCGGATCGTCATAATCGCCGAGAATCATGGCTTCACGATAGCAGCCGTAAAGCCCGTAAGCAGCTATCCCGGCTTCTGCTTCAAATAGCGATCAAACCAGTCGATGGTGCGGCGGATTGCATCGATCTGGTTCTCGCGCTTGGCGAATCCGTGGCCTTCGTTGGGGTAATAATGCGCATCCACCGTCTTTCCGGCCTGATCGAGAATCGAGACCACTTGTTGCGCCTCTTCCTTGGGCACGCGGATGTCGTTATCGCCCTGCAGAACGAGGAGCGGGGTTCTTGCACTGCGAATGAAAGTAATGGGCGAATCCTGCTCATACACTTTGCGGTTCTTGACGGGATCTCCGAGGAGCGATTTTTCGTATTCCTGCAGGCGCGGATCTTCGTGCTCGAGCATGGTCAGCCAATTGATGATTCCGTACTCCTCCACAGCCGCGGCCCACACATCGGGCGTCTTGCCAATGGCCATCAAGGTCATGTAGCCGCCATAGGAACCGCCGGTGATGCCGATTCGCTTTGCGTCGACGTACCCGGTGGCCACTAGAAATTTGGCCGCGTACACTTCGTCCTGAAGATCGCCGCCGCCGAGGTCTTGATAATTAGCTTTCTGAAACGCCAGCCCGTAGCCGGTGGAGCCGCGCGGATTTGGAGCAATGCAGACGTAGCCGCGAGAGGCGAGGGCAGCGGCCGTTCGATCGAAGGAATCGACGGTTTGCCCGGTAGGTCCACCATGGGGCAGAACCACACCGGGATTGGAGCCGTCACGCTTGAGATTAAATGGCGCCCATAGAAAGGCGCTGATGATTTTGCCATCAAAGCTTCGATAGTGCACGAGATGGGAGGCGGGGAGCACCTCGGGATTGAGATCGGCGATGGCGGAGAAGGTGATTTGCCGCGCCGAATGTGAAGCCAGATCGTACACCCAAAGATCGGAAGGGCGTTGCGAGCTTTGGTGGGCGACGAGGAGCTGGTCTCCATTCGGTGAAAAGGCGGAGGGCGTGCCTGCGAAGGAAGAGACTCCCTCCGGGAAGTCGAGCTTGGAGGCGTGCATGCCGGCGCGATGTACCAAATACAGCGAGGTCCGGCCATCCTCATTCAGCGTGTAAGTGAAACTCTGGCCATCGGGAGAAAAATCGCCCGGCGCGGCTTCCCATTCGAGGTCGGTGACCCATGTTTTCTGTTTCGTGTCGAGATCGAGCAGAGCGACGTTTTCGAATCCGCCCTTCTCGTTTGAGCTGATCAGAGCAGTGCCGCCGTCGGGGGAGACGTCGCCGAGCCCGTAACGAATGTTCCCGCGATGCGGAGTTAATTCTTCGGCTTTGCCCGATGCGACGTCAATCCGGTAGATGCTTGAATCGTTGTATCCGACATCGGCGCGCATCGCGAAGACGTACTTCGCATCACGGCTCCAGGTGACCGGGTACCAGCCTTCCATCGCAGCCTGCTCTCGAGTTAGCGGGCGCACGCGTCTGGATTTCCAATCGAGCACGGCCACGTTAGTAATGGGAGATGTCTTGGGCTTGGAGCTGAATGCAAGCATCGAACCATTCGGGGACCATAGCGCGTTCGTCTCCGAAATATCGGGCGTGTCCGTCAGCTTGAGAGCTTCGCCGCCGGCGGCGGGAATGGCGTAGAGATCGTAAATCTCACCGCCTCCATGATCCTGCTCATAAACGATCCATTTGCCGTCAGGCGACCATCGGGCGGCGGTTTCCCGGTCGTCCGATTGTGAAAGTTGAATCGGCCAGCCGCTGGCGGCGGAAACTTTCCACAGATTGAGACGGCCTGTCAGATTGGTCGTGAAGGCAATTTCCTTTCCGTCCGGCGACCAGGAAGGACCCAAGACCGCTCTGGTGTAGAACAGGTCGTCAATGGGAATGGCTTGTGCGCCGGGCCGCGGTTGCGACGTAATCGTCTTGGGATCGGTGATGGCCCGGTCATCCGGAGACTTGACGGCTGCAAACAGAGCGCAGCACAACAGCAGGGCAGAGATTCGCCAGCGATTCATAAAGTTTCCTTGGGGGTATCTTATACCTGGATACCGCGGACGCCTCTTGTACCGATGGGCGGGCTTTAGCTCCGCTCCTTATTCGGCGTCCGGAGCCTTCGCGTTCGAATTTCCGTTGAGGTAGCGATCGAACCAATACACCTGCCAATTAAGGCTCTCCACCAAGTGCTTCGGCTCGCCCGTGCGCGTAAGGTTGTGGTTTTCGCGCGGGAAGATCACTAACTCACTCGTCACTCCGTAATGCTTCAGAGCGCGGAACCACTGCTCGCCCTGCTCGATGGGCACGCGGTAATCGTTATCGGAATGCAGAATCAAAGTGGGCGTGCGGACGTTGCGGGCATACTTGAGCGGCGACGCATTCCAATACTGATCGAAATCGTCGAACAGGAATCCTTTGAAATCGTCCTCATGCCCGTATGAGCCGTCCCGCGTGCCGTCGTCGCTTATGAAGTTTGAGAGGCTGCGAAGCGTGACGGCCGCCTTAAAGCGATTGGTATGTCCCACAATCCAATTCGTCATAAATCCGCCGTAGCTGCCGCCCGTGACGCCTAAACGCGCGGTGTCGATCCAATCGTTCTTCTTGAGCACGGCGTCGAGCCCGGACATGATGTCCTGGTAATCCATGCCGCCCCAGTTGTTCACGATGCCGCGCTCGAACTTTTCTCCGTAACCCGTCGAGCCGCGCGGATTGCAAAAGAATACGGCCCAGCCTTTGGCGGCATAGACCTGAAATTCGTGATACCAATCGACTCCGTATTGACCTGCCGGGCCACCATGGATGCTCACAATCAGCGGATACTTTTGCCCGGGCTGCCATCCTCGCGGCTTAACCAGAAATCCATCGATAGGCCAGCCATCGGTACTCTCGTATGGGATGCGCGCGACCGGCTGCGGATCGAGCTCTTCCCAGAGCTGCGCGTTGACATGCGTCAACGGGCGCTCGCCCGAGCCATTCAGGCTGGAAGCATAGAGGTCGTCCATGCGCTCGAAATCGTTCGAGAGATAGATCATGAGGTTGGCAGGTCCGTTGACATCGAAAGAATGCACGGCTCGCTCGCCGGAGGTGATGGCGGAAACCTGCCGCGATGCGAGATCGGCGCGAAAAATGTGTGTTTGTGCCTTTACGCCGGATGAAAAGAGGAGCTCGTGATCATTGACGCCCCAATGCAAGTCGCCCGGAATGAGATCTAAATTATCGACTGCTAAGCGGGACGCTTCGCCTCCCGAGGCGGGCGCGACGTAGAGCTTCGGAAATTGCCGCCGCTTCGTCTTACCATCAAATACAATTCGTTTCCCATCCGGCGACCAGCGCGGAGATGAATCCTCAAAGGCATGATCGGAAATTTTGGTAAGCTCTCCGCCCGCGGCCGGGATCACCCAAACGTCTGTATTGTGGTCGTTGTCGTATTCATGCCCCGTGCGGTTCGAGACAAACGCGATATGCGCGCCATCGGGCGACCATTGCGGATCGGTATCGTTCCAATCGTTACCCTCCGTGATCTGCTTCGACACGCCCGACTGCACGTCAACAATCCAGAGATGACTGCGTTTATCGTCGAACCATCCCGTATCGTTGAACTTGTACTGTATGTGCGTGTAGTGGCGAACATCGCTCTTACGATCGGCAGGCGCAATTGCATCGCTTGGTCCCGAGCGGCTTACGCAAACCAGGCGCTTTCCATCCGGCGACCATTGAAAAGCGGTAGCGCCGTTTTTCAGCTTTGTCAGCGGCAGAGCTTCGCCGCCGCTCATCGACATCAGAAAAACTTGCGGATGCGGCGGTTCCGTTCCACCATCCACGTTGCGGCTGGACAGGAACGCGAGCGAACTGCCGTCGGGACTCCAGCGCGGAGAGTTTGAGCTGAATCCTTCCGCGCTCAAGCGCCGGGGCGGCACGGAGCCATCTACCGCCACCAGCCAAATTGCCGAATTGCGGCGGTTCTTTTTGCGGTCGATGGTGGTGGCGACGTACACCGCCTGTTTCGCATCGGGCGAGAGATGCGGATCGGACAGAAAGTGGAAGGCGAAGTAATCTTCGGCTGTTATTCCGCGCTTTTCGGCTGCCTGAGCGCTCAGAGAAAAAGCGCACATCGCGGCCGCCGCGATCAGGAGCGAGCGACGAATCGACATTGATGGAATAGTAGCGC
>CAWBDN010000010.1:0-255118 GCA_963787575.1 uncultured Acidobacteriaceae bacterium | reverse complement strand
TGAGAACCATGACACATGCGTACTGCACGATCTTGTCCTCAAGCACCGGCACCCCGAGCGGCCTTTGCTTTCCATCGGCCTTCGGAATATAGGTTCGCTTGACGGGCTTGGCTCGGTAAGCCACTCGTTTCAGCCTGTCGGCGAGATCGGCAAGGCAAGCCTCCAAGATCTTCCCCGAGGTGCTTCCACGTCATCCCATCCACGCCGCTCGCGGCATCCCGCTTGAGGCTGGGCTGAAATACGCCTCCCGCAGAGTATCCACGTTGGCAATGTGATGCATGAGGCTCGTGAACTTGAGCTTTCTCTCTCTGACTGCAACTTCGACGTACCCGTCCCAGCGCATTTTGCACCCTTTCCCGGCCTTGTATCCGGCGGGTGTTTTGCTCGGACGAGTTCCCCTTGGCCAGAGCGTTTCCCTCCATCCCCTCCGCCGCCGGTCGTATCCCGGCTTTGTTCGGGACTTCGCAGTAGATCTACCGCTCCGTCCGACTTCCCCTGCTCGTTCATCATCGGCGTGCGCCTTTCGGCTTCCCGACACGGCCTTGGCGTCTTCCCAAGGCAAGCAGTGGATCTCCCGGTTCCCGCGCGAGTTGTTTCCGTGCATGCGATGGGTCTCCGACCCCGCGGAGCCCTTCCGTGTCTAGCCATGACGACACGGCTGGTGTTGCCTTCCGCACTCCTTTAGAGCGTCGGCAACTCCCGGGCTCAAACTTTAACCGAGGCTCAATACCATGCCTGCACTTTCCTCTCACAACGCTGCACGGCTGAACTTGCGGACAGCCGTGCATGTCTAAGTCCGGCGTGGGCGGCTCGCCCTTCGCCGAGCGGAACTTTCATCCGCATACAACTCGCCGGTTTAACCGGCGCACAAAGGACTCACTCATGAAAAAGCTGACTTGTTCTGCGTTATCGAGATTGGGCCATCTCACGATTGGCATTGATCTGGGAGATCGTTATAGTCATTACTGCGTGCTCGACGCGAGCGGTTCTATAGTCGAGCAGGGGCGCATACAAACAACGATCGAAGGAATTACAAAGCGCTTGTGAGCTGTCGCGTGTCCGGATTGCACTGGAGGCAGGCACCCACTCGAGCTGGGTAAGCCATTTGCTCGAGAGCTTCGGCCACGAAGTACTGGTTGCCAACACACGCGAAATTCGTGCGATCAGTGGAAGTGATAACAAGCATGATCGCGTCGATGCCGAAAAACTTGCCCGCTATGCTCGCGTGGAGCCATCCCTTCTCAGCCCCATTCAGCACAGAAGCAAAGAAGCCCATCTCGACTTGCTTGTTATCCGCATTCGAGAGCGGCTGGTCGCAGCGCGCACGATGTTGATTAACGCCGCAAGGGGCATCGTCAAGAGTATGGGCCATCGCCTGCCGCGGTGTGCAACGCCTGCTTTCGCGCAAGATTGCCTTACTGCGATTCCGGAAGAACTTCGCAACGTGCGGACTCCCGTCTTGAAACAGATTGCCTCACTCACTGAGCAGATCGAAGCCTATGATGCCGAGATTCAGAAACTGGCCGAAATCCGCTATCCCGAGACAAAGCCTTTAATGAGCGTGAAAGGAGTAGGGGCACTTACGGCGCTCAGCTTTGTGCTGACGCTCGGCGACAAGCGACGGTTCAGCAAAAGCCGAGACGTCGGGAGCTATCTGGGACTCCGGCCAAAACGTTCGCAGTCCGGTGAGCGAGATCCACAGTTGCGAATCACGAAAGCCGGGAATAGCTATCTGCGCAAAACACTGGTGCAATGTGCACACTACGTTTTAAGCCGAGGTCCGGACAGCGCACTTAAGCAATGGGGTTTGAAACTTGCAGGGCGCGGCAGTCAGAATGCCAAGAAACGGGCCATCGTCGCGGTTGCGCGAAAACTGAGTGTGATCCTCCACCGCCTCTGGGTGACACAACAGATCTACCGCCCGTTTCCGCAGCAGCCAACTGGCATATAGTTTTCCATTTTGCGAAACCTGTTCCGGGTCCGCTACCAAAAGACCGCTTAGCCGATGACTGCGGCCGGTTTTCCGATCCTTTGAGATCGTCGGGCAGATAGCAGCATCGACTGAAGTATCGAACCTCAACATGCATCGAGTATCTTCTTGATGAACTCACGTGGAATGCGAATGGAAGAAGGATGTCAGTTACGTAGCGTTGTGATCTCGGACATTGTCAATAAGGAGGCCAGGCTTGGCCTGGCTGACTTCGCGTTTAATTACCCAGGACCTCCGCTCAGGAACTTCACCTTGCGGGACACGCTGTATCAAAGGCGCGACAGGTGAGATGTCGTTTTGAACTTTTGTGCTATCGAGGAGGCGGTGGAAGGATTCGGAGGTGAGGGCATTTCCCACAACGATCATAAGTCAGTGCTCTCGTGATCGGTTTGCTAGCCGCATCCGTAGTCTCTACCTCGAGCGGCAGAATGTAGACTCTCTTGGGGTCACCACACGAAACGGAAAGAATTGTACGTTTAGGAAAAATTTCCGCTATAAACCAAGGGACTTAGCAGTGGGGAATCCGGAAGAACGTGAACGCGATTCCGGGATGATGGCGCTGGCTCGCGCCGACGGAAGCTTCGGCAATCTGCTCGCGCGTTTGAGCCGGATTGATGTTCTCGTGATCGACGATTGGGCGATGGCGCCGTTGTCAGAACCAGAGCGCCGTGATTTGTGGGAGATTTGCGAGGACCGTTATCAGGTCCGGTCGGTGATTCTAACATCGCAGTTGCCGGTTAGCCGCTGGCATGAACAGATCGGCGATCCGACAGTTGCCGATGGTATTCTCGATCGGCTGGTTCATAACGCTCACCGCATCGAGCTGCGTGGCGATTCGATGCGGAAGAATCGTGGGAAGCCGAGCGGATAACCCCAGGTAAACGCTGCCCGACTAGGGCGGAGGCTCGCTAGCCGCAGCGAGCGGGCGGCCTACCAAAGACCGCCAAGCGGCTTCCGTCCCGAAACTTACCAGTTATGAAACAACCAAAGCGGTTTTATCCATCGCCGTGGTCGCCCGACACCGGCCCCTGATTGGCTACCTCAAGATTTGCTCGGAACATGGCTCATGATATTTAAAACTGTTCCATTCGGATCCAAAACAAAGAAGCGGCGAACGCCCCACGGCTCGTCAGTTAGCGGGTAAGCGATTTCAAGGTGCCTTTCAATGGCCCGTGCGTAGACTATGTCAACGTCTGCGACCTCCACGCTCACGTCAGACAGCAGTGCTGAAGCGCCGTCGTCATGCATGACACTGATTTGGGCTGTTGCATTGCTTGGCGATACGAACGTCATGATGAAGCCCATATCCATCGCTAACGTCAAACCCAAAAAATCAACGTAAAACGCCTTGCTCTCGTCCATGTATTTGGACTTGATGTCTGGCACAACTCGCCTAATACTCATGGGCGCGACTGTAGCATACGGCATGGATCGCTCCAGCGCTGATTCTGAATCATTCGGTTTCTCGCTAGCGTACGTTTTTTAACTTTTGGTGTGGTGACCCCTATCGAATCAGAATAGGCGGGACCTATTCGCAACTCAGCAGGGACGGATTCAGGTTCGTGCCGTGCGCTTCAGGTGGGCTCGGGCCCGGGTGCAGATGATTTCCAGGACGGGGACGAGCGTCAATCCGTACCCGTGTAATCTGTTTCAAACGCTCTCCCCCGGAGTTCAGCAACCACCTCCCCCGCGCTTAGCAAGAAGCAGCGGGCAGTGAGGAGCGGCGCAGAAACAGTATCGCGAATGATTGCGCTACTCCCGACAGCGGAAGACGAGCCTCGGAATGTGCTAAAGCCCGCAAATCCCGAAGCGCTTGAATTTCTATTCTGAATAGGTAAGCGACAAACCGAAAAGGCATTCAATATGGAACCAATGTTTTTGAAAGACGTGGAAGCGCACCACGGGGACGATAACTACAGCAAAGCGATAGAAGCGATGCGGCGCGCCGGATCGGAATATCCGCAGATTCTGCACATGTTCTCTTACAAGATGAGCGCGACGGTTCACCTGGAGCGCTTCACGCAAGAAATACTTCGCGAAGCTGCGCCGCTGTCGCCCGGAATGCGTGAACTGATCGCAGCGTATACGTCAAGCCTGAATCAATGCCCGTTTTGAACGAAAGCGCACGCCGCGGTCGCGGCGAAATTGCTAGGAGACGAGTCGCTGGTGAAGGGCGTGCTCGCGGATTTGGAATCGTCGCACCTGCCGGAAAACGAGAAAGCTCTGTTTCGGTTTGTGCGTAAAGTTAATCATGACTGCATCTCGATTCAGCCGGATGACATCGACGCTCTGCACGGGGCCGGCTACAGCGATGAGGCTATTTATTACGCCATCACGGTGTGCGCGTTGTTCAACTTTTATAATCGCTGGATCGACGCGAGCGGAGTTCACGCGATGAGCGAGGAGGCCCACCGCGCAGGCGCCAAACGGTCTGCGGCTCACGGTTATTCCCGCAGCTCTCAACCTCCGCCGACTAAATGAGAGCGCCGGCGATGAGCCAGAAGGACAGCGCTCTTGTCCAAACGCCGCCAGTATTTCTCGGCCTGCGAGACATCGCGCAAAATTTCGGCCTTCAATTCGGCGGCGCTGGCAAACTCGCGTTCGGGACGGATGAAGCGCCGGAAGCGCACCTGTATGTGCACGGGCGACTCGCCTTCGAGGCGGTCGAGCAGATAGGTCTCCACTGTGAGTTCACTTCCGCCAAAGGTGGGATTAGTTCCGGCGCTTGTGACCGAAAGCCAATGCCGGCCCGTCGGAACCTCCAGAGTTTCTGAAACGTAGATTCCGGGAGGCACGATTTGTTCCGGAGCAGGGCGCAGGTTAAGAGTTGGAACCGTTTCCTTTCTTCCTATGCCGCGGCCCGGCACCACAGGGCCCGCAATGGAGAAGCAGCGGCCCAGCAAACGAGCGGCCCGGCTCACCCGGGAATCCGCCAAATAGCGGCGGATGATTGAGCTGGAGACAATTTCGCCTCGGAACGTAACGGGCGGCAGGAAGTGCGAAACGAACCCATACTGCTCCCCGAGCCTTCGAAGCGTCTCCGGATTCCCTGCTTGCCGGTGGCCGAAGCGGAAGTTTTCACCGACAAAAACCGCTTTTGCATTCAATGCGTTCACTAGGATTTCTGAAACGAACGCTTCCGGAGTGAGCCTGGCCACCTCCGGCGTGAATGGCAAGACCATTATTTGAGCCGCACCCGCAGCGTGCAGCAGATGCAGGCGCTCTTCCAGCGGGCAGATCATGCCCGGTACGCGATGCGGAGCCACGACCGTCGCCGGGTGGGGATGAAACGTTAACACCGCAGGCTGAACTGCACGCTGCATGGCCCAACCGACAGCCTTGGAAATCACGGCTTGATGTCCGATGTGGACGCCATCGAAGTTTCCTATGGCGAGGCCACAGGCCGGAAACTGGCCGCGTGCCTCATCGAGCGAACGGAAAATCATGGCCATACCTGATCCGCGCGGCCAATAGGGATCTCTAAACCGTCGTACGCCATGCGCACATGAGGCGGGAGGGTAGATTCGATTGATGCATGAAGAAGATCATGGGAAATGTGTGTAAAGAAAGCCCTTTTTGGCCTGAGCGCTTCAGCGGTTCGCAATGATTCGTCAACTGTGGAGTGCGTCGGATGGGGATTGTGGCGCAGGGCATCCAAAAAGAGAACATCCAGGTCGATCAGCTTCTGCAGGCTTTGCGGCGGAATGTCACTGTGGTCCGTCAGGTAAGCACAATCGCCGAACCGAAAGCCGTGGACGGTTCCTTTGCCGTGCGAAGCGCGAACAGGCTGCATGGCAATGCCGGCCACCCAAATAGGGTCGTCTTCAAAGCGGTGCGGTACTAGGCGTGGGCGGCTGGATTGCGTTGGGGCGGTGTCGAACACGTATTGAAAAGTGCGCTCGATCACCTCCAAAGACTCCGCGGAGGCGTAGATCGGGATGTCCTGTTTTTGCATGAAGTTAAACGGTCGTACATCATCCAATCCCAGAATATGGTCGGCGTGTGAATGAGTGAACAGGATGGCGTCCAGACGGTCGATGCCGAAGCGCAGCGCCTGACATCGAAAGTCCGGAGACGTGTCGATGAGCACACATTTTTCTCCCAAGCGCAGGAGCACGGAAGGGCGCAAACGTTTGTCGCGCGGATCGTCGGAAGTACAGACCTTGCACCGGCAGCCAATCATGGGGACGCCGACGCTGGTGCCGGAGCCGAGTACGAGAATGGACGCGTGCTCGAATTCGTCGAGCATCTACTCCGTCTTTGTTCCTTTGCCTCCGTCGGCGGTGATGATGCGGGGACGATCGTCGTCCTTACCTGATTCGGCATTGGCGGACTTCGGTTCGCTCTTCTGCCTGGCCTCATCGGCGACCTGCACGTAGCGAAAGCGAAGTTCCGTCAAACCATTTTCGAGCAGGCGCTGCTCTTCCACCGAGAGGTTCCCTCTGGTCTTATCCTGCAGCATTCCGAGGAGATCAATGGAATGGCGAGCAAGGGGAAGATTGGGCTCGGGGTTTTCATCGTTTTCGCCGAGATTGAGCAGCCCGAGCTGGATTTGCGCCTGCATCAGGATCGATTCAACAAGGAACGAGAAGTTCGCCGGAGGAACGGGGAAATCGGTGCTGTCAGCCATAGAGAAAATCCGTCTAGGATCATTTTGGCAAACGAGCGGCTATATTCGGACGAGGCATAGCGAATGGCGGACCGGTTCTGGGAGGCGGGAGAAAAGTTTAGCGAGCTCGTGCGGGTGATGGCGCGACTGCGCGCACCGGGCGGTTGTCCGTGGGATCGCAAGCAGACGTTCGATTCGATCAAAGCGTACCTGCTGGAAGAGACTTATGAAGTGATGGATGCCATCGATCGGAGTGACTGGGCGGCGCTAACCGAGGAACTGGGAGACTTGCTGCTGCAGCCAGTCTTTTTCGCTGAGATGGCGAACGAGCAGGGGCTGTTCAAAATTTCCGATTCCCTGGATGCAATTAACCAAAAGCTGGTGCGCCGGCACCCGCACGTGTTTAGCGATGCAACAGCGCACACTCCCGAGGACGTGAAGCAGCGCTGGGATGAGATCAAGAAGGAGGAGAAGGCCGCGCAGGGGAATGCGGCGATTCAGTCAGTTTTGAACTCGGTTCCGCGCAACGTGCCGGCGCTTGTTGAAGCGGAGAAGATTAGCAAGAAGGCGGCCGAGACGGGTTTCGAATGGCCGGACGTGAGCGGCGTCATCGAGAAGCTGCTGGAAGAAGCGGCGGAGCTGGCGAGAGCGCGCGAATCGGGAGACGCGCAGCATATCGCCGATGAAATTGGCGATTTATTGTTTACGCTGGTGAACCTGGCCCGTTTTCTGAAAGTGGACCCGGAGCAGGCGCTGCGGAAGACGAATGCGCGTTTCCGGCGCCGGTTTGCATTCGTCGAAAAAGAAATCAGCTCGGCAGGCGAAGTTTTGCGGGATACGCCACTCGATCGGAAGGAAGCACTATGGAAAGCGGCCAAGCAGCTCGAAGAAGTCGAGTGAGGCAAGGCGAATGGTCTTAGTGAAACAGCGACAGGTCGATAGCGTTCCCCATTGCCTGATAGCCGGCGTCCCCCGGATGAAGATGGTCGCCACCGTCATAAGCGGGTAACATTCGGTCGGGATTTGCGGGGTCCTGAGTGGCTTTATCGAAATCGATGACGCCATCAAAGGCGCCGCTCGCGCGAATCCATTCGTTCACCGCCTTGCGCTTGGCATCTTTTTCGGGAGTGAAGTAGCCGGGGATGGTTGTGCCGGCGAAGGGAGTGAGGGTGGCTCCGAAGATTTTGAGGCCGTTCTCGTGAGCGCGCTCCACCATCTGCTCGAGGCCCGCGATAATGTCTGCGGCAGTAACGACCTCGCTCTGGGGAGCGGATTGGCCGGGATGTCCAATGTCGTTGATGCCTTCGAGAACGATGACGTAACGGACACCCGGCTGGGCCAGCACGTCACGATCAAATCGCGCCAGAGCATTCACGCCAAAGCGTGCATCAAGGGCTGGGTCATGAAGGATGCGATTACCGCCGATTCCTTCATCCAGAACTCCAAGTTCGAGGTGGTCCTTTTGCGCGAGCAGACGATTGGCGAGAACATTCGGCCAGCGCCGGTTCGCGTCGACAGTGGAACGAGCGCCATCGGTGATGGAATCACCAAAAGCAACGATGGTGGCGGCAGAGGCCGGCGCGGCGACGTCGAGGCCCGTCAGGAAGACCCAAGAAGTCAGAGTTTCCGATTCAGAAAGCGAAGGACTGCCGGTATTGTCGCCGGGCACGATGTAGGAAGTCTGCTGAGCCGAGTAGTGAATGCCTGCGCCCGTAGTGGGTTTGGGCAGGAACAGACTGACCGCCAAGTCGGCGGACGGAGAGACGTCGAGTTTTACAGGATCGCTGATGACCAATGCGTTTGCCGGGATCGATACAGAGGGACGGCCGCCAAAAGTAAGCACACGATCGGATGCGGCGACTATGGAGGACTTGTTGTCACGCAGCGCGATGTGAGCGGCGCCGATGGTGACAGCATCGCTGCCGTAAGCATTCGACAATCTAACGCGCACGGCGGCTCCGCCGGCGCTTACGTGGACAATCTCGCGGACGGTTTGGTTTGCGAACAACAGCTTATTGGCAAACATCTGCGCCGGGCTGGGAAGCTGCGGCGCAGGGCTCGCGCCCCAAGCGCCGATCCAATGCGTCTGGTCCGCCGCGGAGGCCGTGCACAGCGATGCGAAAGCGAGAGCTGCCAGGAAGAGGATTCTCATATTGGTGGCTATCGTATCGCGGCAGCAAGCGAGGGATGCCCGTCAAATCACGAGGGCAAGTAAGCGAATCGCGCCGACGCATGATGAGAGAATCCGCAGGTAACGGGATAGGAGCTTCATGTCCATCTACGTATTCGCGTTTCTGATAGGCTTTGCTTCCGGGCTTCGCTCGATCATGCCGTTAGCCGCGGTGAGCTGGGCAGCCCGGCTGGGCTGGCTGCACCTGGAAAACACCTGGCTGGCATTTTTCGGATTCAAAGCGGCACCATACATCCTGAGTCTGGCGGCGATTGGAGAGCTGATTGCGGATAAGCTGCCGAAGACGCCCAGCCGCAAAGCACCGCTTGGCTTTGTAACCCGCATCGTGACCGGGGCTTTGTGTGGGGCTGCCCTTGGCGCAACCGGTGAGGCCATAACTGGCGGGCTATTGGCCGGGGTCGCCGGCGCTGTAGCGGGAACACTGGGCGGTTATGAATTCCGCGCGCGGCTGGTTCGGGCAACGGGAGGGAAAGATCTTCCGATCGCGCTTCTGGAGGACGCCATCGCTATCTGCGGCTCGTTCTTGATTGTCTCCCGTTTCTGAGCAATTCGCCTTCGGGGGCGCCGCGGCGGGCGCAGGACTTGCGCGGCAGTCTGGTGTGATGCATTTACACTGGTTGCAGTTATGACCCGCTTGCTTCCATCTCGCCGAGAATTCTCTGCCCTGCTCATTGGCGCACCGGCTCTTTTGAAGGGACAGCAAAGCAGCTCTCAAGCAGCGCGCATCAAGATAGACACAGATCGTGTCATCGGCCGGATTGACCCGAAGCTGTATGGAAACTTTATTGAGCACCTCGGCCGATGCATCGAGGGGGGAGTGTTTGAGGAGGGCTCCCGGTTGTCCGATGCAGAGGGCTTTCGTAAGGACGTGCTGAAAGCAGCGCAAAACTTGCATGTATCGTTCCTGCGCTGGCCGGGGGGCAATTTCTCGTCAAACTACAACTGGATGGATGGCATCGGTCCTCGGGATTCGCGGCCACGCCGCCTGGAGATGGCGTGGGGAACCATTGAAGATAACCGCTTCGGGACACACGAATTTCTCGATTACATATCGCAACTGAAAGCGGAGCCGTACATTTGCGCGAATCTGGGTACGGGCACGTGGGACGAGGCGCAGCAGTGGGTCGAATATGTGAACTTCGAAGGCGACACGGCCATGACGAGGCTCCGAAAAAAGAACGGACGCGACAGGGCGTGGGGCGTGAAGTATTGGGGATTGGGCAATGAGATGGACGGACCGTGGCAGATGGGTCACCGCACGGCGGAGGATTACGGGAAATTTGCGCTGGAAGCCGCTAAGTTAATGCACTGGACCGATCCGGGTCTTCAATTGATTGCCGCTGGATCGTCAAATTTCAATGCCGACTGGATCGGGTGGAATCGAACCGTTCTCGATTACCTGAAAGATCACATCAGCTATCTTTCACTGCACATGTATGTAGGTAATCCGGAAAACGATTATTACAAATTTCAAGCCAGCGCTGTGGATTTGGCAAAACGCATCGAGATAACGGAAGGCGTGATCAGGGCGACGCTCGCAAATGCGCGCCCTGATAAACAACTTTACATTGCATGGGACGAATGGAACGTATGGTATCGAGCGCGGGGCGATAAACAACGCGGAAGACGGATTCTGGAAGAACACTACAACCTGGAAGATGCGCTCGTGGTATCGAGCTTTCTCAATACCTTTGTGAATCACGCGCATATAGTGAAGATCGCTAACCTGGCGCAGCTAGTGAACGTAATAGCGCCCATTTTCGCGAACGAAGACGGCATTTTCCTGCAGACCATTTACTATCCGCTCCAGCTTTTCGCCACCCATTGCCACGGCTCAGCCCTCGAGCTGTTTGTCGAGGGCCCTACCTATCAGACCAAGGAACACAGCGCGGTCCCGTACCTTGACACATCGTGCGCGTACAACGACGACGGGACGCTCGTGATGAACGTAACGAACCGGCATCGCTATCAGCCGGTTGATGCGATTTTCGAGCTGGAGGACAAACGATTCAACGGGGATCTCCAGATTTTCGAGGTTAACGGGCCGGATATAAAGGCCGAGAACAATTTCGACGCGTCGCCCGTAAGAACGCAAGAGAAGTCTGCGCCCGCTAGCGGCGCATCGTTCAAGTACAGCTTCCCTGCTCACTCGTTCACGATGCTCAAGGGCCGCTTGGCTTAACACAAGAAATTTCAATTTGGAGGAACAACAATGAACAACTGTCTTCGCGCTGCCATACTGGCTGCGGCGGCGGCGGCGTGCCTGATGTCGGACGTCACCTACACACAGACGATGAAATACACGGGCGGGACCCTGCGCGACGGTGTTCAGCGCATGGCGAGCAATCCGATTCTCGGCCGGCTGGGCGGCGCGAACCTGAGGAACGCTTTTCAGGATCAGACGTATACGGTTTTCGTCAAGGGTTCCAAGATGGCGCGGCTGGGCGGAATGTTCTCCACCATATACGATCTCGATGCCGGCACAATCACGACCATCAACAACGAAAAGCACAGCTACACGGTGACGACTTTCGACGAGATGCGGCAGCAGATGGAACGCATGCAGCAGCGGATGAACAAGAATCAGCAGGGCGATGTGCAGTTTGACGTGAAGGTAGACAAGACGGGCCAGACGCGCAACATTGACGGGCAAACGGCGACAGAGACTTTGATGACGCTAACCGCCAAATCGGCCAACGCGAGCGGCCAAATGGTTGTGAAAGTGGATGCCTGGGTGGTGCCGCTGAGTTCCGCGACACGGGAGCTTAGCGATTATTCGAAACGGCTGGCGGAGAAGTTTTCTTACGCGTTTGCCGGCTGGTCGCCGGCCTTAGGCGCGGCAGGTGGTGGAATCAATGCAGCGATGCGCGAGGCGCAGAAGCTGGATGGTTATGCGGCTCTGAGCGATATCAGCGTTAGCGGCGTTTCCTCTCCAATGGCGGGCATGATGGGCAGCGGAAAGAACGATCCAGACACTCCCCTTCTCCAGATGGAAGATCAATCGTCGAACTTCACTCAAACAGCGGTCGACGACGCAAAGTTCAATGTACCGCCCGATTACAAGCAGGAAAAACAGCGGCACTGATTCGGTTTGGGATTTGACACGAAAAAGCCCGCTCGACCCTGGATCACGATGAGCGGGCTTTACTTTCAAAAAGGCGTGGACTACTCGATGTCGCGCGGGCGCTTCTTGCGATTGCGCTTGCGAGCCAAAGCTTCTTTCGTGCGGCGCTTCTCGCCCGGTTTCAGGTAAAACGAATGCCGTTTTATTTCCTTAACAATGTCTTCCTGCTGAACCTTGCGTTTAAAACGGCGCAGCGCACTCTCAAGAGTTTCTCCCTCCTGGATATGAACTTCCGCCAACTAAAATTCACCACCTTCCGGCAAGACCCACCGGCTTATCACGGCCAGCGGGTAGTTTGTTTATTGTAACGCGAAGCGTTGTCTGGCCCGAATAAAAAAGAGCCCCAGATCAGTCTGCAGATTGATCCGGGGCAGATAGGTCGAACGGCGTTCGGTTATGAAAACGGATGGCAGTGTTCTCCCTTATGACAGAGCTCTCTTTTACTCAGGCGGAGGGATGGGGATTGAAGGCACACGCTGCATGCTTTGTGGTATGTCGCTGGTGGTGGGCGCCGCCGCTCCGGGTTTCTGTGCAGCAGCCGGGCCCGGATCGTATCCGAAATAAGGCCCATATACATGCGAGGTGATGCCGGCCAGAGTCGGACCAAGCATCCACACCGATATTGCGCCGTCTGTCTCTTTCCAGATCAGACGCGTTCGATCGGCGCTGTCTATGCTGAGCGATTCCGGCGTCCATCCAAAATATGCTCCGTAGTTGGCGCTGGTCACCAGGTTGAGATTGGAATCGAGCAACCACAACGCGGCACTCCCATCGGTGGCCCGCCAGAGCAGCCGGGTGTAATTGTCCAGACCCGTGACTAACGCCACGGGTACCCAACCGTTGATCGGTCCGTATACTTTGCCGGTCGAATAATTAAGACTGGAATCCAGTTTCCAAAGAGAAACACTGGAATCAGTAGCTCGCCAGAGCACTCGGGTGTAGCCATCGCTTCCCACGCCTGTGGTTTGCGCGGAGAGCACGGCCGGTTGGACGGCGGCACAGAACATGGTAATAGCCGTCAACAAAAATAACTTCCTACGTAATGTAATCATCTAATTCCTTCCTTCGCCAGAGCAACGCTTGAGAGTTGCCCTGGACGGGCGATTCAACTGCACGCACGCGGCCAGCCCGGAGAACTTAGGGTCACTGGAAGTTACACGACGATTCGCGAGACAAAAAGCGTTTCGAACGCAATATCCTCCAAACAGATTATCTGACCGGATACTGCTTGTAGGAATTTGTATTTTGCGGACCAAGCGGTGCGTGGTATTTGAGTACTGAAGTGATGAGGGCTGCGCGCAATGCCCCAGTACGAACGTACTGAACTGTTCGTCAGCAACGTGCTCCTGATACGCTGAGAATTTCGCGTGAGGCGCATCGCATCGAGTCACGTCGCGACTCGGGTATAACGAATTCACATTCTAAGGACCATCGAGAAATGGAAATAGTGAAGATAGTTGGAAGAGAGATCCTGGATTCCCGTGGTAACCCGACAGTAGAGGCCGATGTGCACCTTGCCGACGGCATCATAGGCCGTGCTGCCGTTCCGTCGGGCGCGTCGACAGGCGAGCACGAGGCTATCGAGCTCCGAGACAACGACAAATCCCGTTACCTGGGAAAGGGCACTCGCGATGCCGTTCAGAACATTAACAAGAAGATTGCGCCTGCTCTGGCCGGCATGGACGCCGCGAATCAAACACTCGTAGACAGGACGATGCTCGGGCTCGACGGCACGGCCAATAAGGGGAAGCTCGGCGCGAACGCCATTCTAGCGGTCTCCATGGCGGCGGCCCGCGCTTCTGCACAGTCACAAATGACACCGCTCTATCGCTATATCGGCGGCGTGAACGCCCGTATTTTGCCCGTACCCATGATGAACGTGATCAACGGCGGCGCACATGCGGATAACTCCGTCGACGTGCAGGAATTCATGATTGCGCCGGTGGGTGCTTCGAAATTCTCCGAGGCTTTGCGGATGGGCGCCGAGACATTCCACACATTGAAGGGTGTGCTGAAAAAGAGAGGCTATTCGACCGCGGTGGGTGACGAAGGCGGGTTCGCGCCGAGTTTGAAATCGAACGAAGAGGCGCTCGATGTACTTATGGATGCGATTGGGAAGGCTGGCTACAAACCCGGCGAGCAGATTGCGATTGCGATCGATCCAGCATCCAGTGAATTCTACGACAAGGACAAGGGACGATACATCTTCAGGAAATCCGACAAGAGCGAAAAAAGCTCTGAGCAAATGGTTGAGTTCTGGTCAAACTGGGCGAAGCAGTATCCAATTATCTCGCTCGAGGACGGAATGGCGGAAGACGATTGGAACGGATGGAAGAAACTGACCGAAGCGCTCGGGAAGAAGATTCAGCTTGTGGGAGACGATATATTCGTCACCAATCCGAAGATCTTCCAGCAAGGTATCGACAAAGGCATCGCAAACTCGATTCTGGTGAAGGTGAATCAGATCGGGTCGCTTACAGAGACATTGGACGCCATGCGTCTCGCGGAAAGGGCGAACTATACGGCCGTGGTTTCACATCGCTCCGGAGAGACAGAGGACGCCTTCATTGCCGACCTAGCGGTGGCGACGAATTCCGGCCAGATCAAGACCGGTTCGGCCAGCCGAACGGACCGTATTGCCAAGTACAATCAACTCCTGCGCATCGAAGAAGAGCTAGGAGACGAGGCTATTTATTTGGGCAGGAAGGCGTTCCGGCAATAGAAATGGCGATAGTAAGGCCGCTGGTCCTGACAATTTTAGATGGGTGGGGCTACTCGCCGAGCGTAGAAGGAAATGCAATCGCACTCGCGAATAAGCCTACTTACGATCACTTACTCGAGACTTACCCAAATACCCTAATTCACACGTCAGGTCCGCATGTCGGCTTGCCCGAAGGGCAGATGGGCAACAGCGAAGTCGGCCACATGAACATGGGCGCAGGGCGAGTGATTTACATGGATGTAACCCGTATCGACCTGCTTATCAGCTCCGGAGAGTTTTTTCAAAATCCGGCTTTATTGAATGCCATGAGCAAGGCGGAGGGACACCGGCTGCACCTTTTGGGCCTATGCAGCGACGGCGGCGTGCACGCGCAGCTCACCCATCTTTTCGCCTTGCTAAAAATGGCGAAGCAGCACGGACTGAACGACGTATTCGTGCATTGCTTTATGGACGGCCGCGATACGCCGCCGGAGAGTGGGGCCAGCTACATCGGGCAGGTCGAGCGGAAGATGCTCGAAATGCGGACCGGGAAAATCGCATCGGTGGCCGGCCGTTACTATGCCATGGATCGCGATAAGCGGTGGGATCGGATCGAGCGCGCGTTCGGCGCGATGGTAGTGGGCAACGGCGCCAAATTCGAGTCCGCGGCCGAGGCGGTACGCAGGTCATACGAACGCGGCGTCACGGATGAGTTCATAGAGCCGGTAACCATCGTCGATAGCAGGAATGAGCCGGTGGGCCTCATTCGGGATGACGATAGCGTGATTATGTATAACTACCGGGCGGACCGGGCGCGCGAGATGACCCTAGCATTAACAGATTTCTCGCTCGAGACACCTGCGCGGGCACTTGCTCCGAAGAACCTCACGTATACGATGATGACTCAATATGACAAGGGCTTCGGGCTGCCCTTTGCGCTGCCCCCTGAACATCCCGATAACATCCTAGCGGAGGCGATGGCGCAGGCGGGATGGAAGAATTTGCGCGTGGCAGAGACGGAAAAGTACGCGCATGTAACTTATTTTTTTAACGGCGGGCATGAGAAACCTTACGAAGGCGAGGCGCGAGAGCTGGTAGCCTCCCCCAAAGTCGCCACCTATGATTTGCTGCCGGAGATGAGCGCGTCCGGGGTTACTCAGAAAGTGGTGGCAGCTATTGAGCAGGGCGGCTTCGACGTGATCATCATGAACTACGCCAATGCAGACATGGTAGGCCATTCCGGAAAGCTTGCCCCTACCATCCGGGCGTGCGAGGCCGTGGACGCGGGTCTCGCCGAAGTCTACGGGGCATTGAAGCGTCGCGGGGGCGCCTGGCTCATCACGGCCGATCATGGCAACGCGGAAACGATGCTGGATCCCGTCACGAAAGGCCCGCACACGTACCACACCACGAATCGCGTCCCCTTCATCCTTCTGGCGAATGACAATGTGAGGCTGCGGCGCGAGGGCGCGTTACAGGATATCGCGCCTACCGTGCTCGGAATATTGGGCTTGCCGAAGCCGCCCCAGATGAGAGGCGCGGATCTTCGGGTGAGCGGCCATTCCTAGTGTTCCGGTTGCGCCGGGGGTGACTGCGCGGGGGGTGACTGCGCCGGGGGCGGCAGCGCCTTGAGGAAGCGAACGATGCCCCGTGAATCGCGCATCCAATGCTGGGCCGTGAGCTCGATTTTCACGTTGTCTGAGGTCGTTGTAATCTGAGCCTCTCCTGCGGTTTTCTCTTCCGGCGAGAGGGGCACTGGCCGGCCATCGTCTACACGGATGGCGGCATAAGCCGTGTGACGCGTTTGGTCCGGAGGCCACGATACAAGCAGCTTCGATGCTTCGGCGTGCACGTTCAAGGTGATCGTAGCCGACGGGAGTTGCAGATAAGCCCAATAACCAACCGCACAACCGAGGGCGGCGGCAAACAAGAGAACAAGCACTAATCCCAGATTGAAAGTCTTGCTGGCACTTGTAAGCTTCCTCGTGGGGCGCTGGTGACCGGCAACTGCGGCGCCGATCGTTTCCCCAGCGGTGTCTGAAAGCGGCGTTCGGACCTCGCCCGTGCTGGGCAGAGATATTGGGGTGGCCCCCTGCGCAGGCGCGGGTGTTTTGGCGCGCTCGCGAGCCTCGATTCGCGCCAGGTGCTCATCCAGAGTTTCGATTTGCGCTGGTTGCCACGCCGGTTTTCGTGGAGAAGGCGCAGAACCCTTCTCCGGCTCCGGATGAATATCCGCGCGAGGAGGCGGAATCACTCGCGCCGGTTCGGGCTTTAGGGGCGGCGCTGCGGCGGCAACGGCATCCGGCTTTGGGGCGGGACGCGCGGGCGGTGTTTCGACAGGGGCGGGAATGGAGGGAATCGGCCCGTCCGCTGAGCGGCTCGCCCGGCCGGCCAGTGGCAAGATTATCGCCTGCTCGGCAGCGTTTTTATCGAAGCGGCCATCGGGGCGCCGCACCACGAAGCTGAACCGCGTGGGCTGAAACTTCTCCGGCTTAATTAGCAGCGTGATCTTGCCTGGTTGGGCGAAAAACTCGTCGAAGAGAGCACATTCGCGGTCGTTCATGGCAAGCGGGCTCCGCGTGTGTCCTATGAACCATCCCAAAAGCTGAAATCCCTGGAGTTCCGGATCGGAAGCTGCAGCTTCGATTTGTTCCCGCAAACGAGTCAGATCGCGCTCCGAGAGTACAAAGGAGGGCCCGAATGAGTGTTCGCATTCGATATTCCGAAACGCTTCAATGCGCGCGGAATTGCCTTCGAGATGGCCGAAAAGGAGGCCGGCCGTCTCAATTCCGCCATGTGGGATCCGGCGGTAGCCTTCGTTTACCTGAAAGTCGATCTCATGAAATAGCGCCAGCGAATAGGTAACCGTGAACGAGGCTCCTGGTGCAGTCCAAAAAGCATAGTCAGCGCCGGCATCGGTGGGGGTCATGACCTAGGGGCGACGAGAGAAGACGGCGGCTGAAGCGCGGAGATAGTGCCGATCTGGTCCGATTCTCCCGTATCGACTTGAAGCGCGTAATAATAAGTGACCACTCCAATGGCAGCCGCCACGACAATAATGGCCATCAACCAGCGGGCGGATCGCATAGTCCACCGAGAATCTTCCGAGACGAGCGCCACGGTATACGCCACAATGGCGCCCGCCAGACCGACACTTAAGCCCAGCTTCCATGCCCAATACATGAGATCGAGTGCCGCCTGCCCGCCGATCTCAGACCATGCCGTGAAAATCGCGACCAGAGCGATGAGAAATTCGAAAGCATATACGAGGCGCAGCAGTTTTGGCGGCATCCGCAGAGCACTCTCATTCTACGATGGAAAGTAAATAGGTAACGAGTTACATTGCGCCCGCTGGCCTGAGCTCGCGAAGCGCCTCAGCCAAGGCAGCCATCACCCATGAAAGTCACCATTGAAGGAATAGAACTGAATCTTGCCCACCCGGACGAGTTGGAGATCACGTGGGTGGGACAAGAAGAAGCGTTGCGCCAACTGATGGCGGCCTGGATGGTAATCGATCAACGCGACGTACCCATGAACCCGCGGCTATTGGGCAAGCCAGGTGTCGGGAAAACCACCATGGCGTACGCCGCCGGCAAGCGCCTCGGGAGGGAAGTGTACATTCTGCAGGCCACGGTGGACACGCGGCCGGAAGACCTTCTGATTACGCCGGTGATCGAAGGAACATCGCGATTGAAATACGTGGCATCGCCGCTGGTGACCGCCATGATCCGCGGCGGCGTCGCCATTCTCGATGAGGGCAATCGCATGAGCGAGAAAAGCTGGGCGAGTCTGGCGCCCCTGCTCGATAGCCGCCGTTATGTGGAATCGATTGTAGCCGGCCTGAAAATCAAGGCGCATCAGAAGTTCCGGCTGGTGGCGACGATGAACGATGATTCCTCGACTTTCGATCTGCCGGAGTATATTCATTCGCGTCTGCAGCCGCAGATTCTCATTGATTTTCCTGAACGCGAGGAGGAACTCGCGATCCTGCGGGAGAATCTGCCATTTTCGCCCGATGACGTCCTGCAGTACGTCACGAATTTTTTGCAGCAGGCGCACGCGGCGGACGAGAGTTATACTGTGCGCGATGGAATCAACATCGCTCGTTATGCCTTGAAACTGGGGAACGGGACCGGACAGCCGCATCGCTTGCTTTTGCAGGTGGCATTGCAAGCCGTGCTGGGGGAAGAGGCCCTCCGCTACAGCGGGCGCTAGGGAACGCATGCAGGAATCGAGCGCGGCCGGCACTATCGCGCGCGGAAACATCACGTATTTGCCGGTGATTCCAGGACGGATAGAGTCCGCTATCCGCGCGCGGCGTTACCTGCTCGAACACCGGCCCGCCGCGGTGGCTGTGGAACTCCCATCATCGCTCGAGCGCGAATACGACAGAGCCTTAGAGCGCATGCCGCGGATGTCTGTGATCGTGATCCCCGAGGATAGCGACGATGAGGAAGAGCGCGCGGTTTATATTCCCGTCGAACCGGGTGATCCGTTTGTCGAAGCGCTTCGCACGGCGCGCGAACTAGAGGCCGAAATTATATTCCTCGAACCGGCGACTCACGAAAGGCCGCATGTTGCCGATACTTATCCCGAACCGTATTCGCTAGAGTTGATCGGCATGGAGCGCTACGTGGATGCATATCGCCTTGATCCGCAAGGGCGCACTCCGGAAAGCGAATCGCATGCGGCAGCCATGGCTTGGAAGCTACAGGGAAGCGATCCGCTTGCATCCGTATGCGCGGTCGTGTCACTTAATATGCTGGATCCTCTCCTGGATGCGATGCAGATGCCGCAAGAGGAGCCGCCCGCACCGCGCGTCAAGCTATTTGGGGGTAGTGAGATATTCAACCTGCATCCCGATTGCCTGGCGGAGGTAACCAGCGACGCGCCTTACTATCAGGAACGATACGAAGCGGCTCGCATGGAGGGTTTTCAATCTCTCGAACTCGACCGGCCGCGCTGGCAAATGGCTCTGCTGCGCGATGCGGAGAAAGAATACGCCATAAATACGGGCGAGAAAATCCGATCGTGGCAGCGCATAAGTCTGGCCAAGTTCACGCGCAACCTGGCCATACTCGACGGGCGGCTGCTGCCGGGTGTTTACGACCTGGCGCTTGGAGCGCGTTCGATCGTTGACGACAACTTCGGATATGACGTCTGGCAGATGGCGAACCGATTCAGCCCACAACAGGCAGAGGACCCTCCGCTTGAGACCTTGAATATCTCCGGCAACGAAGTCTGGCTCAAGACTCGAAAACTACGGATCCGCAGGCGCCTGCCGAGGATGAAGCAGATGCTCAAGCCTGCCGGGCTCAAGGCGCGGAAACGCGAAAAATTCAAGGGTGAATGGGCCAGCCAGACGAACGGCGCGTCCATCTGTTCTTATCCGCCGGAAGACCTGGTCATTGAAAATTACGGCAAATTCTTGAAGCGTTATGCGAAGACAATGCTTTCCGAGGAAAGGTCTCGCGTCGAGCCGTTCACAACCTCGACGCTCGATGGCATCGATCTGCGGGAGACGATTCGGAACTGGCACCGTGGCAAGCTGTATGTCCGCGAATCAGGCAAGTTCTCCGGCGATGTCGGGGCAGTGGTAATCATATTCGACGAGGACCGGCAGGATCGCTATACATATCTGACCACCTGGCTGGGTGAGCATCAAAATGAATCCGACATGGCGTTTTATTCGACACAGCCGTTCGAACACATTGTCGGGCCGGGCATCGGGCGGGCTGAGTACGGCGGGTTGCTGATGACCTTGCCGCCGCGCCGTCTATACGATGTATGGGCCGACAGCGATTACGAACTCGCCGAGAGCAAGGCGGAACGGCTGCTAATAGCGGCGCTCGATTATTCCGTCGAGCGGCACGTCATCTACATCGCCGCTAAACCTCCACGGAGTATGTTCCGGCAACTAGCCACGCGCTTCAACCGGAAGATTGTGTACATCCCTCTCGGGCAACTTTCGCCAACCAAGCTCAAAAAGATACGGGTTGTTCACGTGCTCGACGGCTATGGCCGGCGCGAGCAGGCCAAGCAATACATCTGGTAACTGCGAGAGCGGGGCCGCGGCAGCGTAGCGGAACTCAACACGAGTTCGGTATGATTGAAAAAGGCTTCGGATCAACTTCCAGCAGGATCTGTTGGTGTGCCCGGCAGGCGCGCTCGCCCTGGGAACCCTAAGTTAAGCAAAAAGGTTACTTTATGTACGCTGTGATTGAAACAGGCGGCAAGCAATATCGCGTAATGCCAGGCCAGACTATTGAAATAGATACGGTATCGGGCGATGTCGGCGCGGATGTGGAATTCGATCGCGTTCTGGCGATCTCCAACGATTCCAATGAACTGGTTTTGGGCGACGCTTTGAAAACGGCTCGGGTGCGCGGAAAAATCGCTTCGCATGGCCGGGGCGATAAGGTTCTGGTTTTCAAATTCAAACGCAAGAAGCAGTACAAGCGAACGATCGGCCATCGCCAGAATTACACGCGAGTGGAAGTCCGGGAGATTGTCGCGTAGGGCGGAGCGGCCCGGAAGGATTTTCAATGGCACACAAAAAGGGCTTAGGCAGCTCAAAAAACGGCCGCGACTCAAACTCGCAGCGGCTCGGGGTAAAAGTGTTCTCGGGTGAATTCGTAACGGGCGGATCGATCATCGTCCGCCAGCGCGGCACCCGCTACAAGCCTGGCAAGAACGTTGGCGTCGGAAAGGACGATACCTTGTTTGCCGCTGTTCCCGGAACGGTTGAATTTCGGGACCGGGGCCGAATGGGAAAGTTCGTCAACGTGATCGCCGCCCAAGTCTAGAGCGGCTCGTTTTCATCTTCTGAGCGCTTTTCGCCATTGCGCTCGAAAGTCTTCCCTGCTGCCAACCGCGCTCCAACGTGTTCATCGACGAAGTCACGATTTCCGTAAAAGCCGGCGACGGCGGCAATGGCTGTCTTGCATTCCGGCGAGAGAAATTCGTGCCACGCGGGGGACCGAGCGGCGGGGATGGCGGACGCGGCGGCGATGTGGTGCTGGTAGCGAGCGAGCATTACAACACGCTGCTCCACTTTCGCTTCAATCCAGAGCATACGGCTGAGCGCGGGCGGCATGGGGAAGGCAGCAACCGGACGGGGCGCGACGGAGCGGCCATCGAAGTTCCGGTACCTGTTGGAACAATCGTTTATCACGCGCAAAGCGGAGAGCTATTATTCGATTTCACGGCGCCGGGTCAAAGGCACGTGGTGGCGCGCGGCGGACGCGGCGGGCGCGGGAATGCACGTTTTGCTACCTCAACGCACCAGGCGCCCACGGAACACGAGGCGGGTAAGCCGGGCGAGTTTCTAAAGCTACGGCTGGAGTTGAAACTGCTAGCCGACGCCGGCCTGGTTGGATTTCCCAATGCGGGCAAATCGACTCTGATTTCGCGTCTATCCGCTGCCAGACCGAAGGTGGCCGATTATCCGTTCACGACACTCGAGCCCAATCTCGGCGTGGTGCAAGCCGGAGACCACACGTTTGTGCTCGCCGATATTCCCGGTCTAATCGAAGGCGCGCATGAAGGACACGGCTTGGGAATTCAATTCCTGCGGCACGTCGAGCGCACGCGCCTGCTCATACACTTGGTGGACGTCTCCGATCTGAGCGGCCGCGACCCGGGTCGAGATTTCGATGTGATCCTGGATGAGCTTGCAGAATTCAGCGAAGCAATGGCGGGGAAGCCGATGATCGTCGCTGCCTCGAAGACGGACGCGTGTCAAGATATGTCGCGCATCGAGGCTGTTCGTTCGAAGGCCGCGAAACATGGTTTTCCGTTTTACGGCATATCGAGTGTGACAGGTGCGGGTATCGAAGAGCTCCGATGGGCCATGGATGCGGAGCTGTTCCGCGCCCCGCAAAACGTTACAATCTCAGTCGGAAGCTAGACTCTGCCGGTGCAGGGCCCGGTCTTCAAAACCGGAGTGCGGCACGTTCGATGTCACGGGTGGGTTCGACTCCCATTAGCTTCCGCAAGTTATTGCAACCATTATACTTATAAGACAATTATTTAACCATGCGCGCATTAGCTCCCGTCATGTAAATAATTGAAAAGTGAAGGCATAATGGCGATGAATCTCTGCAAAGCCCAGCCTGGGTAAAACTGGCCATCACCCTTCGATATGTAAAGCAAGGCCCACCCTCCGCCTAGCCGGTACCAGAGGAAATCCTGCTTTCCGTCTCCATTGAAATCGAGAGCGATAGCCGTGTCTCTGGAATCGGCTGCATCGCCTGTGAAACCGTTGAATTGTTGTCCAGGTATGGTATAAGGCACGTATCGGAATGTGCCGTCCCCATGCGAAATGTAGCCCTCCACGTATTTGCCGCCGGGACGGTAGTAGAGAAAGTCCGTTTTCTTATCCCCATTCAAATCGAGCGCAAGGAACCGGTCCGCGCCACTGGCGAGGTCGCCCTGAATCCGCCCAGATGCAGCTGAGGCTGAGCAGCGGCCGGAAGCGCCGCTAAGAGAAGTGTTGATAATACAGCAATAAGGCTCGCTGTTCGTTGTCGTCGGGTCGGTATTTTCATATGAGGTCCTGTGAAAGCTGTCGCAAGTTAGCGCGGCATTCATACGTAGGGGGGCTGAAAGGCCGCCCGAAACTGCCAAAACTGCTCGGTTTTATTTTTTGAGGAGCGGCTAAAAAGGCCGGGATGAAAACAGAAAGGCCGCCGTGCGCGCTGCGCATCGGCGGCCTGAACTATGCTGGTTTGTATTTACGGACGGGCGACGTTCTCCGCCTGCAATCCCTTGGGACCGCGCTTGACTTCGAACTCCACCTCCGCGCCCTCTTCCAGCGTCCGGTAACCACCCATTTGGATCGCCGAAAAGTGCACGAAAACATCATCGCCGTTGGAACGCTGGATAAATCCATAGCCCTTTGCGGCGTTAAACCATTTAACAACACCTTTTTCTCTCACTACTAATCTCCTGTTATTGGATGCGAGTGAATGCCCGTTGACCCTCGCTGAAGAACGGAAAGCGACTCGCGCTCCGGGCATCAGCGGGGCTCGCAGGAATACAACCAGCTTGCATCGGAAAATCTGCATTACAATGTAGCAGAACTGACCGTCCAGGGCAAGAAAAAAGATTGGAATCAATGTGTTAGGAAGAGCCCGATAGGGTCCTACTAGTACTCCTAATCTGTGGTGAAGTCCTAAAACCGAGGGGGTGCCGTGGCGCTCGAAGGCAGCGTAGCGCCGCTCTTATCCCGTGCCGAGACCGGGATCGTTACCGACCCCGTGGAACCGGTCGCGCGATCCATGACAATAATGCGTACCGCTTCGGTTTCCGTATTTAACGCCAGGTCTTCACCCGCCTTGAGTCCCCGCGTTCTGAGCGCGGCGAACTGCGCCGCGGTGGCCGTAATGTTGAGTGTCTTGCGGCTGTCCGCGATTCGCATGCCGCGCTTGGTCTCCTGTACAAAGACCACGTCCAGAGCCCCGGCATATTTATCGCCTTGCTGGTTGAACTGGATTTCTGCGGGATCGAGGGCAAAGTACAAGCGGCTGGCATTCGGAAGCGTGGCGCTCGGGTCGATCCGGGCGCTCACGCCGATCGAAGTGGAATCGAGCGGGCTCCACACCGCCTCGTGAAGCGTCTGATCCAGCTTGCTCGTCGTGGGAGCAGTGGGCGCTTGGGCCAGATAACCCTTTTTTGTCCTCACGCTCGCTCCGGAACGCTTCACCTTAATTTTCAATTTGTGGAACCGGTTATCCCAGTTTTCTTCCGGGAGGTAATAGCCCAAGGTATAGGTGACGGCAGAGTCGTCAATCGCCTTTCGAATCGCTCCTCCAATATCATTCGTGTTGTAGAAGGCCCGGCCGCCCGTCAGCTCCGCCATGTAATCCATGGTGTCCATGTTTCTGTGGTCCACGCGCATCATGGAGGCGGGAATCTGATGAGTGCGCGGATTGACCTTTATACTCTTGCTGGCGTCCGCCATGGGCAAGCCCAGCAGGCCGCGCGCGTCCACCGGGTAAACGGCCACGCTCGCGGTATTCATGGCCTGGCTCGCGTCTTCGATGTAATCGGCGAATAGCTCACGATCGTTGGCTGCGGCGCCCCGGTTGATTACGCTTTGATCGGTGGGATCTTCGGTATCGCCAAATCCGAAGGCGATCGGAAAACCGCCGGAGACCCAGACGACATTCTTACGCCCGGGCACTCCCGCCAGATGATTGGCCAGCGTCTTGAACGCCGCGCATGTATTAAGGACGCGATTGCGCGTGTAGAAATTCGACATGACGGTATTCGAAGCATCCATAAAGCTATCCATATCGTCATTGCCGGTGTTGGATGGATCCGGATCGGAGCCGTCCAGCTCATGGCTGAAGCCGGGCACGACTTTGGCGAGCGCCGCCAGCAGCGGCTCCGCATTATTCGTGAAATCGTGCACGATGCTGAAGCCGGTTCCGTTCAAAAGATAGACAGCCACCCGGTCCTCCGGTCGGATCTGATGCAGAAATTTAATCAGCTGTCGGCGCGCATACATCTGATCGGTAAGCTTGGTGTTGTACATGTCCAGAAGCAAAACCGTGACGCTCGTGGGCGAATTGGCCTGCCGCTCCGGGCGGTTCGTCACGATATTGGGCGGCAACACCGGTTGCGCGGGTTTCGTTGGCCCGCTTCCAGCACTGTTTGCGGGGCTGAGGACATCTACGGAAAACAAGCCGATCGGCTGCGGCTTGCCGTTGTCGGTAAGCTCGAAATCCTCCTTTCTCAGGTCGGCGATCGGCGCGCCGTGGCGGTCGTGGACCAACACATTTACCTGGACGAGCCGTGTCGTGACCCGAAGAGGCGCCGCCTGAAGTGGGGCCGCATTGGTTGGCTGGTTGTTTGGATTCTGAGGCCACAGAAGGGCAGGGAGCAGCAGCAGGAGGGAAAAGACACGAGGAGCGTCCATAGGTCTCTTAAGAGATAAACACCGGAAAATTCCAGAATACGCGTTTTTTGGCTCCGGCGGGAGGCGCGAACGGCAAAAGACGCACAGAACCTGATTACGACCGCCAGCTTGTCAAAGTCCCGGTCTACTGATTTGCGGCGATCATTAGTATCGCAGCCCGCTACTCACCGTTTCGAGCCATCCAATAATCGAATCTAAGGGCGAACACCCACGCTGTTAAGCCGGATGCGATAAATGCTGCTGCTGGCAGCGATGTACAAGGTCTTTCCGTCTTCATCGCCCCAGGCGAGATTGCCGGCGCGCTCCGGGGTGCGAATCGTCCCCAGGTGCTGGCCTTGGGGTGAAAAGATCCAAATTCCGCCGGGGCCCGTGCTGTAAACGTTACCCTGCTTGTCGACTTTCATGCCATCGGGCGCTCCAACTGCTTTGTCCGAAGTGGCATCGAAAAAGAGAGTTCCGGGGTTCAAGGAGCCGTCAGGCTTCACTTCATAGCGCATCCAGATTTTCTTGGGCTCGGAATTGTCGACGTACAGGTATTTTTCATCAGGGGAAAATGCGATTCCATTTGGCCGGGGCAGATCGTTTATCAATAGCTGAAGCTTTGCGGGCTCGGGAGATGCGCCCGGATTTTGATAAAGGGCGCGTGGAATCCGATAAACTCCGCTGAACGGCAGTTGCTTGGCGGGATCGCGATCGCTCTGGGTGCGCAGCCCGTACGGTGGATCGGTGAAGTAGAGCGAGCCATCCGATTTGTAGACGAGATCGTTCGGACTATTGAGGCGCTTGCCCTCATAACTGTCTGCGAGCACGGTTGCCTGAGCGTGAGCGTCCAATGTTTCGAGCCGCCAGACATCGCGCTGAGCGTGGCCGGCGACGGTCAGCCGTCCGCGAGCGTCGAGAGTCATACCGTTCGAGCCGGGCTCGGGTCCGCCGTAGGGCACGGATCCTTTGTATCCGCTGGGCTGCATGAAAATGCTGGACGCCTGTCCCGGCGCCCATTTACGGATGCTGTTGCTGGGGATCTCCGCGAAAAGCAGGTAGCCCGCGTGTATCCAGATCGGCCCCTCTGTCCACTTAAATCCGCTGGCGACGCGTTCCACCTTGGCGTCCACGGGCACGATTTTGCCGATATCCGGGGATAACCGTTCGACGGCCGCTGTGCCTTGTGAAACGCCGGCAGGTTGAAGGAGAAGCGCCGCGGCGAGAGCGGCGGCAGCGGGAATAAACGCGGAAACCGGTGCTATCTTCACGGGGAGATTGTATAACGGGCGCGACCGCCAGAATCGCACGCGATGGCGGATGATTTGCAGTGCGATGATTTAAAGTATTACTTTGCCTGTTATCAACTGAAATGTTGCCACGAACACAAAATGCCGCGCGCTACGCGCTCTCAATAATGCGCATCATCATTGGGTTTACTTTTCTCTGTCACGGAGCGCAGAAGCTGTTCGGGCTTTTTGGCGGCATGGGCGGGCACGGCGCGCGAGCCACGCTCTTGTCATTGTTTGGGGCGGGCGGAGTGCTCGAGTTTTTCGGAGGGCTGCTTATCATTCTGGGCCTGTTCACCAGACCGGTCGCATTTATTCTGTGCGGCGAGATGGCGGTGGCTTATTTTCATGCGCATAATCCACGGGGAATCTGGCCTATCCGGAACGGCGGCGAGCTGGCGGTGGTGTACTGTTTTGTATTTTTGTATCTTTGCGTCGCAGGGGCGGGTCCGGTCAGTCTGGACAAGCTTTTGCGAAGGCGTGAGTAGTCGCGCCTCTCCCGTTATCGCGAGACTAGCGTTCCGCCCAGCGTGCCCGGATGCCTTCTTTCCAACTGCCGGACAGCGGCGCCTCTAAAGCGCGCCAAAACAGATCGGCGTCTGCGTTGTGGCCCTTATAGAGGCGTACAACATCGGCTACGCTGATCTGCTGCGGACCGGCCGCCACTTGCTCGATAAGATCGCCGGGCTCGAGTTCGCCCTCTTCCACCATGGAGAAATAGACTCCTGAATACCCGCTCAGCCAAAACCGTTTCACCATGTCATCGCGATTGAAGCGCACGCCCAGCTTGTAGCACGGCATTCTTGGCTGTGTGACTTGCAAAACCGCCGTGCCAATTCGAAAACGGTCGCCAATGTGAACTGTTTCCTCGAGCAATCCTTCACTAGTCAGGTTTTCGCCGAATGCGCCGAATGGCAGAGGCATGCCGGGCAATTGCTCCGCCCAATAGGCGTAATGTTCGAAAGCATAGAGATAAACAGCTTTGTGGGGTCCGCCATGAACCGAGAGATCCGATTGCCGGTCGCCCTCCAGGTTGTAGCCCCGCGCCGCTGTTCTTCCTTCGATGGGCGATTTGAAAATGCTGGTCAAGACCGTTCCGCTCCGCGTCTGCACCTGGCGCGGTTGGCCGACATTCACCGATAAGACCCGTGCTGCTTCAGTACGGCCCATTCCTTATCGATGCGCCGCAGCGGCTTTCCGATTCCATGCGTTAACTTGAAGATCGAGCGTCTGTGCTTTCAAGGAGTCTTTCATTGAAGCTTTGGGTACTTTACACCATGCTCCCGCTTTCGCTGATGGCGCAAGCGCCGGTTCGGTACGAGCTGCGATTTCCAAATGCCGTGCACCACGAGGCGGAAGTGCGCGCCACTTTCACAGGCGTAGAGCAGCCGGTTTTGGAAGTGCTGATGAGCCGGTCTTCGCCCGGCCGGTACGCGCTGCATGAATTCGCAAAGAACGTTTATCATTTCCAGGCCACGGATGGCCATGGCCGATCGCTTCATACGATACGGCCGAGTCCCTACGGCTGGAACGTCTCCGGCCACGACGGAACGGTGATTGTCGAATATACCCTGTATGGTGACCGGGCGGATGGCACTTATGACGGGATTGACGAAACGCACGCTCACCTGAACCTGCCGGCGACGCTTGTCTGGGCGCGCGGCTTTGAGGATAAGCCGGCGGTCTTGAAATTTAATCTACCGGAAGGATCGAACTGGAAGGTCGCCACGCAACTGATTCCGCGGGATGACGGCACGTTTTCGGCGCCGAACCTTGAATGGCTGATGGACAGCCCGGTCGAGATGAGCGCGCATGTGCTTCCTGAGTGGAAGATTGAGAACGCGACGTTCCGTCTCTCCTTGCATCATCGCGGAACGGAGCAGGAGGCAGCCGTATATGCTCAGATGTGCCAGGCAGTGGTCCTGGAGGAGGAAGGTGTCTTCGGAGCTTTCCCGAAGTACGACAGCGGAACTTACACGTTCCTGGTCGACTATCTGCCGTACGTATCCGGCGACGGCATGGAGCATCGCGATTCTACCGTGATCACGGGAACGGGCGCGTTGAAGGAATCGGCCTCGAGAATGATTGGAACGGTATCCCACGAGTTCTTCCATTCTTGGAATGTGAAGCGCATCCGGCCGCGATCTCTGGAGCCTTTCGATTTCGAACGCGCTGATATGTCCGGAGAATTGTGGTTTGCGGAAGGGTTTACGAACTATTACGGACCGCTCGTCCTTAAACGCGCCGGGCTCTCCACCATTGACCAGTTCGCGCGAAATATGGGCTTTGCGGTGAATACCGTGCTTACAGCGCCCGGACGGAAAATCTTCGATGTGATTGAAATGAGCCGCATGGCGCCCTTCGTGGATGCCGCGACCTCGATCGACCCGAACAATTTCGCCAATACCTTCATTTCTTATTACACTTACGGCCAGGCGCTCGCCCTGGGTATCGATCTGGCGATTCGGGAGCGTTTTCCAGGCAAGTCGCTCGATGACTGGATGCGCACGATGTGGCGGGAGCACCCCGACATCGAGAAGCCATACACGCTGGAAGATCTGCAAAGCGCGCTCGCGGAAGCCACGGGAAGCGAGGAGTTCGCCGACCTGGTCTTCCAACACCACATTTATGGAAAGGAGCCACTCAACTACGAGGCGTTGCTGGCAAGCGCCGGTCTTCTGCTCCGAAAAGCTCATTCCGGTGAGGCGTGGCTGGGAGCGCAGCACTTTGGATTCTCGGAAATGGGTGCGGAGATCACGGCCAACACTTTGCGGGATAGCCCGCTCTACGATGCCGGACTGGACAAGGGAGACCGGATCCTGCAATGCGAGGGCAAGGTTCCGAAGTCGGGCGCGGATCTCGATGCCTGCCTTGCGAAGCGCAAACCCGGGGACCGCATCCATCTTAAAGCGAGTACGCGCGCGGGCGAGAAGGAGTTGGATGTGATTTTAAAGGAAAACCCAGCCTTCGAGCTGATCACGTACGAACAGGCAGGCAAGCCGGTTACCCCCGAGATTGCGGCGTTTCGACAAGCCTGGCTGAGTTCGAAAGCTCTGCATCCGCTGCCCGCGATCGAAAAAATGCAGTGAAGCGGCGGTCATGTCGATACAATTCGAAATGCTTAGGGAGAAACACCATGGAAAGACGCCGCTTTCTGATTTCGTCACTGGCTGCTTCCACGGCTGCTTTTGGTGCGCAGAGCAGCGAGGGGAAGGCGCGGGAGTACTATGAGCTGCGCTGCTACCGTCTGGAGTCCGGCCCGCAAACAAAACTTACGAATCGCTATGTGGCCGAGGCCCTGATTCCGGCGTTAAACCGGCTGGGGATCAAGCCGGTGGGAGCTTTCGACCTGTACATCGGTCCCGAAACGCCGTCTCTATATCTGCTTATTCCCAGCGCGTCGCCAGAAACTCTGCTGAATGCCGAATTTCGCCTGGCGCAGGACGAGGAATACATGAAAGGCGCGGCGGAATTCCTGGCTGCGCCCGCCAAAGAGCCGGCGTACGCGAGGGTGGAGAGTTCCCTCATGATTGCCTTCGAAGGCTGGCCGCGCCTTACGGTTCCGCCGGCGACGGCTCAGCACGGCGCGCGGGTTTTTCAGATGCGAACGTATGAGAGTCCGAGTAACCACGACCACCGCCGCAAGATCGAGATGTTTCACAGCGGAGAATTCGATATCTTTCAGAAGACCGGTTTTTGGAACGTTTTTTTCGGGGACACGCTGATCGGCTCGCGGCTTCCCAATCTGACTTACATGCTGAGTTTTCCAGATCTTGCGGAACTCAATGCGAAATGGAAAGCATTCGGCGCCGATCCGGACTGGAAGAAACTGACGGCCTCTCCCAAATTCAACTATGAGGCGATCGTCTCGAACATCACCAATCTCATTCTGAACCCGGCGTCATATTCGCAGATTTAACGCGGCTCTGCGCTTGGGCCCAGGCGTGATAAAAACAAGCTGATGCGCCGTCTCGCGATTTTCTCGTTTTCCGCTGCGCTCTGGGTCTGCGGCTCTTCCGCCCAGGAGAAGAGCGAAAAGACTCTAGATGTCGTTCGCAAGATCAAAACCGAAGCCTTCGATAACTCGAAGGTGATGGACCAGCTCTATTACATTAGCGATCGGTATGGCCCTCGTCTTACCGCTTCGCCTGAATTTGATCAAGCAGCGGAGTGGGCCATGTCGCGGCTGAAGGAATACGGTCTCTCCAATGTGCACGAGGAGAAGTGGGGACCTTTCGGCAGGAGCTGGTCCCTTCAGAGCTACACCCTCGAGATGACTGCTCCGCGCTATTCGCATCTGGTGGCCGCGCCGTTGGCTTGGAGCGCTCCGACACAAGGCCCGGAGAGTGGAGAAGTGCTTTTCGCCCCCATACCCGACACGGGGTCTTTCGATCTTGCCAAGAACAAAGAGGCGTTCGAGAAGTATAAGACGGATTGGCACGGCAAGCTCAAGGGAAAGATTGTTCTGGTTTCCGAAGTCAGGCAGCCAGCGCCCAGTGTTCAACCGCTGTTCCGGCGCTATACGGATGCAGAACTCGCGGACATCGCGAAAGCTCCAGAACCTACCGTGCGTCGGAACATTTCTATCGACGAGCTAAAGATTCCAACCGACCGCGAAGAAGCGGCAAAGTATTTCCGCACGCTTCCGAGCGCGCTGGTTGATGAATTTTTCGACCGCCGTCAGGAATTTCTCGCTCAGGAAGGCCGTTTCTGGCGGGACGAGGGCGTGGAGGCAGTCATTCGCGCCGATGGCCGCGCCCATAACGGACTGATCTTTGCAGAGCAGGCCGGGTCGGAAAAGAGCATTAATCCCATGGCGCCCCCGACGTTTGTCGTCACGGAAGAGCAATACGCGCGGTTGACCAAGCTGGCCGAGAAGCAACAGCCGGTCTCGCTCCGACTGAATCTGGCGGCGAAGGTTTCCGATCACGACGTGGACGGAGAGGACATCCTCGGAGAGATTCCCGGTGAAAAGAAGCCCGATGAAGTGGTCATGATCGGAGCGCATTTCGATTCCTGGCATTCGGGAACGGGCGCAACGGATAATGGCGCGGGAAGCGCCGTAATGATTGAGGTAATGCGTGTTTTGAAAGCCCTGAATCTGAAGATGGACCGCACTGTCCGCATCGGTCTGTGGAGCGGCGAAGAGCAGGGGCTATACGGATCGAAGGCCTATGTGAAGGCGCACTTTGCCGATCCGAAGACCATGCAAGTAAAGCCTGAGCACGGGAAGTTCGACGCATATTTGAACCTCGATAATGGGAGCGGGAAGATTCGAGGCATCTACCTGGAAGGGAACGATGCGGCGCGCCCGGTCTTTGCTCAATTTCTGGAGCCGTTCCGGGACATGGGGGTGACCACCACCACGCTGAAGCACACCGGAGGCACGGACCACCTTTCGTTTGACGATGTAGGGCTTCCGGGATTCCAGTTCATCCAGGATCCGCTCGACTACGGAACGGTTACGCATCACTCGGACATGGACACATACAGCCATGCGGTTCCCGAAGACCTGATGCAGGCCTCGGCGGTGATCGCGACCCTGGCGTATGACATCGCCAATCGTGTGGAAGAGATGCCGCGAAAGCCGTTGCCGGCGGCCCCGGTGAAATAGGAGACTAATTTGGCGCCCATAATCTGGCTCGGCGTTCGCGCCAATCCTGGCTCTTCAGGAGCGCCGGGCCCATCTCGATCAGCCTCGGGAAAAGTTCGAAAACAGCGGTCGGTGTCCAAGCCGACCCGCGGCGCGTTTTCATTCCTTCGGCGTTTAACTCGGCGGCAATCTCCGTCACCCGCTTCTCCTTCACAATCTTCTCGAGTATGAGTAGGAGCACAGTTCGCTCCAGAAGATTCGGCTCCAGGTGCATCCCATCTTCCGAGATGCGGAGACCATAGGGGATGTTCTCAATATCGAGCGAGACTTTGAAGGCGTCTTCGTGGGCGTCGGCCTCTACCTCCCGAACCCACTCCACTGCGGCCAAGGTCCAGCCCTCGGCCGCTTTTCGCACGAAATAATCGAGCGTAAGTTGACCCGTTACCAATTCCCGATTGCGCTGTATCACGGCTATACCCTTTGGGCCTTTCGCAAAGCATTTTTTGTGCCAACAAGAGAGCCATAAATTGTCGGGTTTTTCAGCCGCCGGCGCACATGGCGAAGCGCGTTTCCTGGAACTCGCTGTGCGGCTGTGGGACTCCTATCGAGCGAAGCAGGGCTATCGCCTAGACTGAAAGCGCATGCACAGCAACGCGCTTATCCATGAGAAGAGCCCTTACCTTCGCCAGCATGCGCATAACCCCGTCGACTGGCTGCCGTGGGGCGAGGCGGCTTTTGAGAAGGCGCGCCAGGAAGACAAGCCGATTTTTCTGTCGATCGGATACTCTACTTGCCATTGGTGCCATGTAATGGCCCACGAATCGTTTGAAAACGAGCAGGTGGCGGAAGTCCTCAACCGCGAGTTCGTCCCGATCAAGCTGGATCGCGAAGAGCGACCCGATGTAGACCGCGTTTACATGCTGTTCGTGCAGGCATCAACCGGGAGTGGCGGATGGCCGATGTCGGTTTGGTTGACGCCGGAACTCAAGCCGTTCTTCGGGGGAACCTATTTCCCGCCCGATTCGCGATACGGCCGGCCCGGGTTTCGCGATTTGCTCGAACATCTGGCCAGGGCGTGGAAACAGGAGCGACAAAAGGTGGAAGCGTCGGGAACCAACGTGTCCGAACAGCTTCAGGCGATGACTCTGTCCGGTAAGGCTGCACTGGAGCCGGACAAAGAGTTGTTCGATGCTGCCTTCTGGCAGTTCCGGCGAGCCTTTGATAGCAAGTGGGGTGGATTTGGAGGCGCCCCGAAGTTTCCGCGTCCCGTGGTTCTGAACTACTTGCTGCGCTATCACGCCGCGGAAGGCAATGGGGAAGCGCTCGATATGGCGAGCCGGACGCTGCGCGCCATGGCTGCGGGGGGCATGCACGATCAGTTGGGCGGAGGCTTTCATCGGTACTCGGTGGATGAGCGCTGGTTCGTGCCGCATTTCGAGAAGATGCTGTACGATCAAGCGCAACTGGCGATCTCTTATCTCGAGGCGTATGCGGCGACCGGGGATGAAACATTCGCGGAGGTGGCGCGAGACATTTTCTCTTACGTCCTCCGCGATCTTACAGATGCGAACGGGGCCTTTTATTCAGCGGAGGACGCCGACAGTCCCGACCCGGAGAACCCGCCTCACTCGGGCGAGGGAGCGTTTTATATCTGGCGTCAATCCGAAATCGAAGCGGTCGCGGGCCAGCATGGCGCCAAAGTGTTCTGCGCGCGCTATGGAGTGGAACCGGACGGCAATGTACACCAGGACCCGCAAGGCGAATTTACGGGACGCAATATTCTCTTTCAGGTGCAAACCGAGGAAGCGGCGGGACGTAGCGCCGGGATGGAGTTGGACCAGGCGAGGGACTTGCTCGTGCGCGCGAAGCAGAAGTTATTTGAGACAAGAAACAAGCGCCCGAGACCCCACCTCGATAGCAAAATACTAACCGCGTGGAACGGGCTTATGATTTCGGCTCTGGCGAAGGGACATATCGTTCTCCGGGAGCCCCTGTACCTTCGAGCGGCTGAGAAGGCCGCTTCTTTCCTGCTCTCCCGGATGTACGATGCGAACCGGATACGGCTCTTGCGCCGCTTTTGCGACGGCGAAGCGGCAGTCCCGGGCTTTCTCGATGATTACGCTTTCCTGGCGCAAGGGCTTGTGGATCTTTTTGAAGCGAGTTTCGAGCCACGCTACCTGAAAACGGCCGCGCAGCTGGTAAACGATGGCATGGCTCAATTCGAGGACTTCGAGAATGGTGGTTTCTTCAGCACGGTCGAAGGTGCGGGCGACTTGTTGCTCCGCATGAAGGATGATTACGATGGAGCGGAGCCCTCTGGCAACTCCGTTGCCACGGACGTGCTCCTTCGGCTGGCGCACTTGACGGGCAACAATTTACTCCGTGAACGGGCCTGGAAGTCGCTGCGGTCTTTTGCTCCGAAATTGAAGGCGCAGCCGACTATGGCCCCCCAGATGCTCGTCGCGCTGGGGCGGACGCTCGTCGAACCGGAGCAGATCATCGTGCGGTGCACCGCTCTGGATAGCGAAATCGAAGGATTGTTAGCTGGCTACCGGCAGCGGTTTGCACCAAACGCAATCGTTCTGGCGGTTACGGACGCCGCGGCTGACGCGTTGCAGGTAATCGCGCCCTTCCTGGGTGGCCCGGAGCGTAAGGGCAGGATCACTGTCTACGAGTGCCGCAACTTTGTTTGCGAACTGCCGAAGGTGATGCCGTGATGGCGCGGAGAGACGAGCGGGCGAGCTAGAAGCATGCGTTAGGTTAGCAGTTTCTAGCCCGCAATGTCGCAGGCGCGACATCGAGCGGCGGCTACGACTACGTCAAGCCGTATTTTGGCACTGTCAAAGAGTGGCAGTTTCACTTCCGGGCCGACTACGCCCCACACTCACCAACGAAACGATTGCAACCTACATGTATCTGGATTCGCCTTCGAGCTTCTCTAACCTGAGCGTCTGGCCGTACTTCGGTCTGGCAGTTTCTATCCGAAAATCGTGCGCCTGTGCTGGATATAAAGATAGTGGGGTTCTGACGATCAGCGGCATTCGAAGCTGTTCGCATCCTCCGTGTTGCCCTGCCCTTTATAGTGGGCGTGCTTGGGGTAAGCGCACAATGGGCGGCTGCGACCTGGGAACGCCTTACCGGTCGCTATGACAGACTGCGGCGCAACACTCTTCTCCACCCAATTAACCATTGCACTCAGCAAATCGAACTGATCGAGTGCCGGGCCGCCGCCGCAATGCCCCATTCCGGGCACAAAATAAAACTGGCTCCACTGAGACACTCCCTCGAGCCCGCCATTCACAGCAGCCATATCTCTGAAGTAGTCGAACGTATCCAGCGGGGAAAACCACGGATCACTATCGCCGTGATAAAAAATCAGCTTTCCCCCGCGTCCGGAGAAAGTTGTCAGGTTCGTAGACATCGAGTCGACTAGCGGCTGCGTGTCGGCCAGCGCTTCTTTTTCTAGATCGACGGACATAGCCGTCGTTGCCGGTCCGAAAATGCCTGGGCCGGGCGCGAGAATTCCGCGGATCGGAGAACTCGCAGTGATGCCTGTGTCGTACAGGAATCCTGGATAGACCTGGATTCCTTCGGAGGTCTTCGGCCCGCCCATAGCTCTCTTGATCGCAGCAACCTTGTTCGAAGCCAGACAGGATTCACTCTTACCGTCCTTGCACGCCAGCACCGCGGGATCGAAATCGCATCCGAGGGGATCCGAGATCATCCCGTCCACCAGCCCGTCTTTGGCATCGCATTGCTTCAAAAGAGCGTTCTCGATCAGCTTTCGGTCGTTATCTGTGATAGCTTGCGCAATAATCGGTTTTCCGCTCTCATCTGTCGGCGCAATCTGGTTGAACGCTACGGGAATCCACTTGCCAATCGCCAGGTTCGAAAGGCCGGTGCGCATAGCGGGATCGCCCGAGATGATGCCGTTAAACAGCGTCGGATAGCGTTGCGACACGATCATGCCTTCACGGCCGCCGGTGGAACAGCCGGCGAAGTAAGAATAAGCGGCAGACTTGCCGTAATGATCGGCAATAAGTTGTTTGGCGAGAGCCGCCACCTCGGCATTGGCCAGATATGCGAAATCCAAATAGGCCTGCTGGTCTTTCATAAAACCGAAATCGAAGGCTCCGCGATGGCTCTTATGACCCGTATCCGTGCTGACCACGGCGAATCCGCGCATAAGAGCCGGTGTATCTCCCGCGGCAGTGGAACCAAGCGGCGGCTGCACGACTCCATTTCCGCCACCGCCGCCTTGCATCAGGAAGTCGCCGGTCCATTTATCTGGCATCGCTAACGCAAAATTGATCCCGAACTCCTCGCCACCCACGCCGGTGCGACGGTTGATCACGCCTTCGATCCGGCAGTATGCGGGAAGCGGCGCGCTATGCCCTTGGCCCCACGGATTCGGCTCGGTGCTTCCAGCAGCAATCGCCGCCGCTTTCGTGATTTCGACGCGAGGACTCTTGAAGGCCATCAAACCGGAGCACGGGTTTACTTCCTGGGCCGAAGCAATCGTAGCCAGCACAAAAAAAGGCCACCTAATGGCCCGCGGGAATTGAGATCGCATATGATCTTACGAGAATACTGATCATGAAACCAGCTGGAATATTGATATTTGTTTTCGCGAGTCTTTGTTATGCGCAAACCTCGGGTGATTTCCAGCCCGCCACAAGCAATGTTTGGGGAGCGGAATATCCCCGCGTCGACAACGCAGGCAGGGTCGAGTTGCGCGTTAAGGCTCCCGACGCCATCAAGGTCAAGGCAAATTTTTGGAGTGGGCCGAAACTGGATTTAACAAAGCAACCGGATGGAGTCTGGACCGTAACCACACCACCTCTTGCTCCCGGCTTGCACTACTACACCTTCAATATCGATGGCGCCGAGACTAGCGACCCCAATAGCGATGCGTTTTTTGGTAGTGGTAAGTACGCGAGTGCAGTTGAGGTCCCTGAGCCTGGCTCTACCTACTATTCGGCTCAAGACGTACCGCACGGCCAGGTTCGTGAGATCTGGTACCACTCGAAGGTGACGGGAACCTGGCGGCATGCGCTGGTCTATACGCCGCCGAAATACGACACGCAGACCAGCGTTCGTTATCCCGTGCTGTACCTTCAGCATGGCGCCGGTGAGGACGAGACTGGCTGGACGAGGCAAGGCCACTCAAATTTCATACTTGACAATCTGATCGCTGCCGGAACATGCAAGCCAATGATCCTGGTCATGGCCTACGGTTATGCGAGGCGCGCCGGCCAAGCTCCTCCCGATCTAACGGGCAAGCCCTTTGGCTCACCCGAGATGATCAAAGCAATGCAGGACATGACAGCGGCGTTCGAAGATGACATGACACAGGCCCTCATCCCATTTATCGATTCGAATTTCAGAACCATTCCAGATCGGGACCACCGTGCTATGGCGGGTCTTTCGATGGGAGGAATGCAAACTTTTCAGGTAACGCTGCAACACCTCGATCTGTTTTCCTACATTGGCGGATTCAGTGGCGCGGCCAGTGCGATGGTGCTTGGCAATCAGAAGTTCGACCCGAAGACTGCCTATAACGGAGTGTTTGCCGATCCGGCTGCATTCGCGAAGAAGGTACACTTGCTCTGGATCGGGGTCGGGACAGAAGAGCCTGCCAGAATGCGTGAAGGGCTGCAGCGCTTGCACACGTCACTGCAACAGGCGAACATTCAGCACGTCTTCTATGAATCGCCCGGGACAGCGCACGAATGGCAGACGTGGCGTCGCGATCTCAAGGATTTTGCCCCAAGGCTTTTTGGCCAGGACGTAGTTGTCGCTGCGCGGAAGTAACGCAAAACAGCTTGGCTCGTCATGTAGCATCGGCCATTCATGTTGACGGTCTGACCGATAATTTAACCGTTTGCTGCCAGCATCACGAGCACATCCGCAATGTCATCGACCTGTCCGGTCAGGCTTGGCATTGGTTGGAACGAACCATCTCTGTATCGAAGGACATCAACGTAGACATGACTCGCAGAACTTTCCTGTGCTCCGCCGGCATTGCTGGTGTCGGATATGGGTTGCCTGGAAACGCCGGCGTTAGCAAGGCCGAAGACGCCGCGAAGGCGCCATTCGAGTGGATGACGCGGGATCTGAAGTTCGCGTATGAGTTCTCGGGCGAAAGATTGCGCCAGAGCTGTCTTCTGCCCACCGGCTTTTCGACGAAGACCCTCGGACCGGCAACATCTTCCGGAGTGGAAACAGCGATTCAGCTAACCGGCGAGAACTCGCCGGATCAGGGCACGAAGCAGGGCGTCGGCCAACCCGGCGCGCGCCTCGTTTTCATCGACCGGCGCGAACAGTCAACCATCCACGGACCACGCCTGATCCTCAGTCATTCCGATCCGGTAACGAAGACACGTGTCGAGTCTTTTTATCAGGCCTTCTACGGCGCGTCGGTAGTTCGCAGATGGACAAGAGTCACAAATAGTGGCCTGGCAAGCGTAGGCATTGAGTTCCTTAGTTCGGCAATGCTGCATGCTCTCGCGGATGCCCAAAACTACGAGAACGAGCTGATTATTCATCTGGCCTTAAACAGCTGGATGTCGGAGGGCCAGTGGCATGCTCTTCGCCCATCGGAACTCGGATTCGTTGAGAACGAGCGTACCAGTTGGTCGGAGGCACGGGCCGGAAGCATCGGGAGCTGGTCTACGGAAAGGTACCTTCCGATGGCCGTGGTCGAGAACACACGGGTTGGCATCACCTGGTTTTGGCAGATTGAACACAGCGGCTCCTGGTATTGGGAGATTTCGAACGTCGGCTACCGCAGCAACAAGGCTACGGATGTCTATGCGTGGATAGGAGGGCCGGATGATCTGCACTCGGCAGCATGGAAGAATCTGCAATCCGGAGAAAGCTACGAGTCCGTTCCAGTCGCAGTCGGCTGCGTTCACGGAGGTTTTTCTGAAGCCGTTGCCGCCCTAACGGCTTACCGCCGCGCAGCATGTATACTACCGCGCCCCGAAAACACACGATGTCCGGTCATCTTCAACGACTACATGAATTGCTTGTGGGGCGATCCCACAGAAGCCAAGGAACTTCCGTTGATCGAAGCAGCCGCCAAAGCCGGTTGTGAATATTACGTCATTGATGCGGGTTGGTACGCAGCCCTGCACGAGGACTGGAGCCAGACCATCGGAGCCTGGGAACCTTCTCCCGAGAGATGGCCGCATGGTCTTCCTGCTGTGCTCGATCGGATCCGGCAATTGGGCATGATTCCGGGCCTCTGGATCGAGCCTGAAGTTGCCGGCCTGCATTCGCAACTCGCACGACAGCCGGATAGCTGGTTCCTGGTGCGGCACGGAAAGCGAGTTCTGAAGAACGCACGCTACTTACTGGATTTCCGCAATCCTGCGGTCACCGCCTACCTTGATCTGGTGATTGCTCGCCTCGTTCGCGATTATGGCGTTGGATATCTCAAGATGGATTACAATGTCGATTCGCTCCAAGGTACCGATCGGAACGCAGACAGCCCTGGACAGGGCCTCCTCGAGCACAATCGGGCACATTTGGCTTGGCTGGAGCAGATACTCAAGCGCTATCCCGCTCTTGTGATTGAGAACTGCGGTAGCGGTGGAGGGCGGATGGACTATGCGATGCTCTCCCGCCTGCAGCTTCAATCGGCTACGGACCAGGAAGACTACCTCCGCCTGCCCGCCATTATCACCGGCGCGAGTGCCGCAGTGCTTCCCGAGCAGCTTGCTTGCTGGTCGTATCCTCTAGCGACTGCCGGCGCCGATCAGGCCAGCTTTAACATGGTCACGGCCATGCTGTGCCGCATTCACCAGAGCGGGAGACTCGATGAAATTGTAGGTGATGCAGCTGCTCAAGTAAGAAACGGAATCCGGATATACAAGGATGTAATTCGGACGCACATCCCCCAAGCTGTGCCTTTCTATCCTCTCGGTATGCCGGACGTTACGAATCGCAGGGATCCGATCGCGCTCGGAATGCGTGCGCCCGGCTGGAGCGTCATAGCAGTGTGGCGCCTCGACGGTGAGGATGTAGTCGAGATATCTGTTCACGGCCCCAACGCCCGTATTGTCTATCCGGACAATCTCGGGATTGAGCTGCTGGGCGGGGACGAGAAGCTGATCGTCCGATTCCCCCGCGCGAGGATGGCATCTATCATTTCTGTACTTGATTGAAGTAGCAGAAAGCTTGGCCTGCCTAACATGGAGGATGGCTAGCTACTTTCCGTCGCAAAAATGAGAGTTCTGGCCAGCGTCAAATGAGAAGTCATTCGGGAATAGCGTGCCAAAACATTTGGTATTGATGTTGTTTTAATGCGCGCTTATTATGGGGCATGACTCGACGGAAGCAAGGCCAAAGGACGCTGTGGGAGGGCGTAGTAGACGAGGATGTGCGTGCGCTGTGGGAGCCGTGGATGGTGGAAGCCGACAAGCTTCTGCAAGATGAAGAACTGATCGAGCTCGTGTACGAAGCGCAGGGCGAACGTCACCAGCAGAGTGCTACGCGGGGCCGCTCGCAAACACCCGCCGAGATGGTATTGCGGCTGTTGCTGTTGAAGCATGTACGGAACTGGAGCTTCGACACGCTGGAACGTGAAGTGAAGATGAACCTGGCGTATCGTGATTTCACACGCATTGGGCTCGGCAAAGTGCCGGACGCCAAAACGCTGGCTCGCATCGCGCAAGTCTTGGGCGGGGAGGTAATTGCGAAATTGCATGAGCGGCTGGTAGCGATAGCCCAAGAGAAGGGCGCGGTGCGAGGCCGCAAGATGCGCGTGGACACCACGGTGGTAGAAACCAATATCCATTACCCGACCGATTCGAGTTTGTTGGGCGATGGAGCACGCGTGCTGACGCGAAGCATGAAGAGGATCGAGAAGCAGGCCGGGAAGTTGAAGCGGAAGGTGCGAGATCGAACCCGCAGCGTGAACAAGCGAGTCCGGGCAATTGCCATGGCCAGCCGGCAAAAAGCAGCGGGCCGTGAGGAGCGCCGCCAGAAACAGTATCGCGAGTTACTGCGCTATTCGCGCCAGATCCTGAATGACACGCAGCGGGCGATGCAAGAGGTGGAAGAGATGTCGGCTAAGCGCAAGAAGGGCCTGCGCCATCTTGCCGAGAGCTTATCGACGATGGCCGATCGAGTACGACAAGTGGTGAAGCAGACTAGGACGCGGGTGTTCGAAGGTATCACACAGATGCCGGGCAAGGTGGTGAGTTTGTTTGAGCCGCACACGGAAATCATTCGTAAGGGTAAGGCCAGCAAGCCAACTGAATTCGGCAAACTGGTGCAGGTACAGGAAGCCGAGAATCAGATCATCACGCATTATGAAGTTTTCGACGAGCGACCCAGCGATCGAGAACTGCTGCTGTCCTCTGTGGAGGCGCAGATACGCAAACTCGGCCGCGTGCCTCAGTTGGTGGCGGCGGATGCGGGATTTTACTCGCAAGCGCAAGAACGAGCGGTTCAGGAGAAAGGTGTGAAGTGGGTGGCAGTGCCGAATCGCAATACGGGCAGCATGCAGCGAAAGAAACTGGAGAAGCGTCGCTGGTTCAAAAAAGCACAGCGTTGGCGGACCGGCTGTGAAGGTCGCATCAGTATACTCAAGCGGCGGCATGGGATCGGCCGCTGCCGCTACCGTGGTCTGGAGGGAATGAAGCGTTGGGTCGGTTTAGGTGTCCTCGCCGATAACCTCATCAATATCGGGAACGCTCTGGCCGTGGCCCGTGCCTGAGACCGAATTGCCAGCTCCGCCCCGCGCTCGACGAGCAGAACTCGAAATCGCGATTTCAGGTCAATGCGGTTTGGGTTACGAGGAGCTTTTAGCCTGTCAGAAAGTGCTATTTTGCGACGGAAAGTAACTAGTCACTTGAACCGCACCTTTACCTCTTGCCCGGCATACCGGACTTGCTTTGTTAAACCCACCTTCGATCCGTCCACCAGCGCGATCCGGAACTCCTGCTCTCGCGGCATACCCGGATATTCACCCTCGCGCGCGCCGATCGTCATCGCCGCGGATTTATCGTCCCAACGCAGCGGAATGAGGGCGTGCTCGCCTTTCTCATACGCATAGGTATCGCCCATGTCATCGTAAAGCGTGAAGTTACCGTCCGCGCCTCGGTACACGCGCAACTCAAGCGGCTCGTTCGTGCGCTGCTCGGCATACTCGACCTCCGGTCCCAGCGGCAGGATGGAGCCGGCGCGAATGTACAGTGGAATTCGATCCAGCGGCGCCTCGGCCGTGATGCGCCGGGAGCCGTCGAGTTTCTCGCCTGACCAGAAGTCGTACCAAGCGCTCGCTGCGGGAAGGTAAACCGAGCGGCTCGTCGCGCCTTCTTCGCTCACGGGATTCACCAGGATCGCGGGCCCGAACATGAACTGATCGCCAACCGAAGCTACTTTCGAATCGTTCCGCCAATCCATCACCAGTGGACGTTGAATTGTGTAGTCCTCATTCGTGACGCGCCAGGCCAGCGAATAGATGTAAGGCAGCAAGCGGTAGCGCAGCTTGTCGTACCGAATCAGAATCGCAGTTACCGGTCCATAAGAAAAGAGCTCGTTGGTGTCGTTGGAGCGATGACCGTGGGTGCGGAAAATGGGACAGAAGACGCCGTATTCGTACCAGCGCGCGAATAGCTCTTGATACGTTGGGTCGCCAGTATCGCGAAATGACGGCCAGCCGTAGCCTCCGATGTCGGTCGTCCAATAAGGCATACCGGAGAGCGCGAAATTCAGACCTGCCGGAATCTGCCGCGAGAGCGCCTGAAACGTGCTATATATGTCGCCCGACCACACGGTGCTGGCATTTCGTTGCTGGCCGAGGAAAGCCGAGCGCGTCAGGATAAAAACGCGCTTCTCGTTCCCGCTTGCACGCCAGTGCTCGTACACGCCACCTGTGTGCAGCAGCGGAAACACATTCGTGTAGCGTGCGCCATTGCCGAGGAAGATTTTCTTATCAAACAGCACAGCATCGCTCCGGCCGTTGAGAATCTCCGGCTCCGAGCTATCCAGCCAGAATCCATCCCAACCCTGCTGCAGGATCGGCCACATCAGCATCTTCCAGTACGCATCGCGGGCGGCAGGATCGGTGGCATCGTAATCGTACGTTCCCGGAATGATGAACCCGCGACGCTCGAATTCCTTGTAGTTGGTCGATTTCGGGTCCATCGCCGCCCACACGGAAATGATCGAGTGTACGTGCTCATCGTGCAGTTCGCGCAAGGCGCCCGGAACATCCGGATGCGGCTTCAGGTAGGTCTCGGTGTACTCCGGATCGCCTTGGCACTTCCACCAAAACCAATCCTGAACTACAGTGTCGAGAGGCACGTGCTCAGCCCGATATTTGGCTGCGACATCGAGCAAATCTTGCGCGGATTTGTAGCGGTCCTTCGATTGCAAGAACCCATACGCCCATTTCCCGAAGAGAGGCGCATGCCCGGTCAGATCGCGGTACTGATGAATGATCGAATCCAGCTCGGGGCCATACAGGAAGTAATAATCGATCGCATCGGCGGCGTCGGCGGTCAGTTTTAGCTCCGGGGGAAAACGGTCATCGAACCATGAACGCGAGGCTGTATTCCAGAGAATGGCCGATCCATTCGAGGAAATCAGAAACGGCAACGCGATATCGGTATTGGCTTGCGCCAGTTCCACAACCGTTCCGCGGTAATTAAACACGCCGTTCTGGTGCTGGCCAAGGCCGTACAGCGCCTGATTCGCGCCCAGAAAGAATCTCTCGGTGGCGCGGTATAGCTTTTCTCCGTTGACCTCAATTCTGTCGTAACGGCGCGGCTCGCGGTCGGACTCGTTCTGGAGTATATTGCCCCTGGAATCCTCGAAGGTCAGGCGGCCATCTTTCAAGTTGAACAACACTCGGAGGGCCGAAGTCGAGAGCGTGGCCTTCTTGTCATCCTGCGCGAAGTCGAATGAAGCCGGCCTACAGCGCTCGACAAACCACAGCTCCTTGGGAGAGGCGCCCCGAGGATCACCCAGCCCGGCAACTACGTGCAGCATTGATGGCCCGCAGACAGCGACGCGGACCGTTTCTCCCGCATTTCGCATGGTGGCGCCAGTCGCATCGTGCTCGACCGTGATGGCCGGCAGCGCCAGCGCAAACGAGAGAAATAACAATGGCAGCACTAATTTAAATTTCATTTGTTAAGGATGCGTGTCAGGATCAAGGGTTTAACAAGATGTGAGTGTCACGTCTCGCGCGGATCTGCTCGGATTTTTCAAACGCCTCAGCCGCGGCCTTCTTGTCGCCAGAGCTCTGATAAAGGCGGGCAAGCTGATAGTAAACCGAACCGTCATCGTCACTCGTAAGGCCTTGGTTAAGTTCGCTGATCGCTTCTTTGGTGCGGCCGGCCCTGGCATATACGCGGCCGAGGAGGGCATGAGCACGCGGCAGAAGATCCTGGCGTGCGTGCAGGCCGTGTTCCAAATAGGGCTCTGCTTGTGCGTACTCTTTTTGCGCCACGAGAATCTCGCCCATCAGAAGACTTATTTCGCTATCCGCCGGGTCACGAGTGAGCGCCTTCTGTGCGGCAGCGCGAGCCTGGTCGAAGTGTCCATCATGTAAGTAGGCGGCGGCCAGCCCGGCCAAGCCGCCAAGGTTATCCGGTTCGAGTGCCAGGATTTTGGAGTATTCGTCCTCGGCTTCGCGAAACATCCTTCGCTGTTGGTACGCATCTCCGAGCAGGATATGCATTCTTGGGGACTCGGGTGCGACCTCACTGGCGCACGCAAGGGCGCTGATACCAAGTTCCTGATAGGTTTTCACACTTCGATACCAGCCCTCTGCGTCGTTCGGGTGCTTCTCCGCAGGCTCCGGATGCTCGCAAATGACAACATTGTCTGCCCCACCGGAATGTCGCGCTTCGGCCTTCAGCTCGGCGATATACCGCGAGCTGGGGAATTCGGCGAGTAGTTTCGCACTTGCGGATTCCGCCAAATCAAAATACGCAATACCTAAGCCGTACCAGGCATCGCCGTTGCGGGGGGCCAGATCAGCCGCGCGCTGGTACCACTCCCGCGATCGGGCCGGGTCGAAAAGGATATGGAAAGCCCGTCCCAGAGCAAGCGGCGCTTGCACGTCGCGCGGATTCAGTTTTTGCGCGGCGAGCAGGTACCCGGCCGCCTCTTGCGGGCGCTTTAATTCGAGCAGATCGAGACCGAGAAACAGGTTCGGAACGAACAACGATTTATTCATCCCGAGCGACCGCCGTAGCGCCTTTTCGGCCTCAGCATACTCATGCGATTCGTATTGCATCAGCCCAAGATTGCTCCAGTACTCGGGCGCATCCTGTTGTGCAAGAGCCGGCAAGCAAGCTGCCAGCATAAAGAGAAGAACGCGCACTACCAGTACAATTTCAACCCAAATTGCACGTCGCGCGGCGGCAGTGTGGCCGAGATTCGCCCGAACGCCGGATCGTTGAAATTAGCATCCGGCGCGTAGAAGTTAGCGCGATTGAAGGCGTTGAACATTTCGCCCCGGAGCTGCAGCTTCAGAAATTCGCGTAAGTAGAACCACTTTTGAATGCCGATGTCAAACTGCTGCAGCCCCGGCGCGCGGATGCTGGACATGTATCGAGGTGCGTCGCCGAACGTGAACGGAGCCGGCTGCTGGAACGCGGAGACATTGAACCACTCCTGGAGGCTCCTGCTGCTCAGGGTGGGGCCGCCGACCAGATTCGGCCTTTGATTCCCTCCGAACGAGCTAGTATTGTTCACCCCTCCTACCACTCCGATCGGGAACCCCGATTTAAACGTCGAAACACCGGTCACCTGCCAGCCCCCGAGCACGGCATTCTCAATGGCGTTGAAATTTGAGCCCACCTTCTTACCCTTTCCTACCGGGAGCTCATAGATATAGCTGACAACCATGCTGTGCGTAATGTCGGCCGCATCCACCGATTTCTCCTCCGCCAGGTTGTAGTAGTTCCGAATGGGAACTGAGTTGGTTTGGGCCCAGCCGTTGGTTCCACTGGTGTCATCGGTGAACTTCGAGAATGTGTAAGAGGCTAGCACCTGTAAGCCCGAGCTCCAGCGATGCGTGTAGTTCACCTCTAGAGCGTTATAGTGGGACCAACTATTATTAACCTGCCCGACATTCACATCGCAGAATTCGGGATACGGCCGCAGCAGTTGGCCGTAGGAGATGGTCGCGCTCGAGAGCCCGCAACCACTATTGGCGATTTTGCCGTAGAACGGATTCGGGACCTGCTGTAACAACTGGTTTCCGAGCGCGAGATCCGCTGTCGGTAACTGATCGAAGTCGATATTCCCCTGCTGGATGTGAATTCCGTGGGTTCCCACATAGCTGACATCGATCATGTCATTGCCAGTGAGCGCATATTGCACTCCGCTCATGTACTGGACCATGTAGGGATCTGGACGGCGCGCTTCAGTTCCGCCGGTAGAGAACCCAACGTTTGTCAGCGGGCCTAAGCTACTGCCGGTTTGTGGAAGCAAGCCGCTGGGAAAGGCGTTGTTCAAAGTGTCCTGCGGTGTAAATCCATTCGACTGGACGGCGACCCACGGAGTAGATTGCCCGAATCCCTGCGTCGAGCCGCCGCCATAGTAGGACGGGACATAAAACGTGCCGAATCCCGCCCTCACTACTAATTTGTTTGCAGCTTGATACGCCAGCCCGATTCGCGGCGAGAAATCTGTACGCGGCGGGATGTACAAGCCGCGGCGAACGCCGTTAACCGCATTGAACACGACCGCGCCCTTGACCGTCGAACCGAGTGCTGCGCTGATCGGATTGACAGCATTGAAATCAAAGAAGGATTGCTCATCGAAGCGGTCCACGGGCGCGGTCTGATATTCCCAACGAAGGCCCAAATTCAGTGTGAGCTTGCGAGTGATCTTCCAGTCATCTTCGAAGAATGTGCCGTAGTAGTGCTTCGAATTATAGGAGAGCACCGAGACGCCGGTTGACCCGCCGCTGCCAACTCCGAGCAGCAAGGCAGCAAAAGCATCCCCGCTCGTGCTGGGAGAAGCCGTCTCGGGATTCGGCCCGGCCGTAGCGGTGGAGCTGAAGTTAAATGTGGTTGGATAAATGCGCCCGCCGCCGGACTGAAGTACCACCCACATGCCACCCGCCGAAAGGGAGTGCGCGCCGATCACTTTGCTCAAACTGACCGACGTGGTATAAGTGTTCCGCGGAAATCCACCTTCACCCGATCCGTTCTGCGGACCCAAAGGCGCATAGCCATTTATGTTCACGACAGGGAACTGATCTGAAGTTTGGTTGATGAATGCAGGGAGACCGAGCTTCGTCATATCAAACGGATAGCCTTGCACTACGTTGCCTTCCAACCAGTGATTGAGACCGAAATTGAGGCTCAGAGCGGTGGTTGGATTGATCACCCAAGTCAAAGCGGTAGCGCCGTCTATGCGATTATTCGGCTGCCGCAGATACGGACCTCCCGGGTCATTTGCGCCGTAGAAAGCAGGGTTCCCCACTTTGTACTCGTGCTTGTCCGACCAGCGGGCGAAGGCCTGCACATTGTCGGTGAAGTTGTGATCGAGGCGAATGCTCCATTCGTCCGAGGCGGTCGGGGCCGTCGCTGTCGTTACGAAATTGTTGGCCAAGCCGCCCGTAGTGGGCATCGGATAATAGCTGATCAGGTTTTTGGCCACCGTGCTCATCGAGGTCACCGGAATCTGGTTGTTTGGAAACGGAGTGCGCGTGAATCCGTTCGCGGTTTGGCGGGTCGAGAATGGATCGAACAGCGCTTGCGGGATCGCGGAGAAGTCCCCGTTTCGCTCGGCGGCGGTCGGCACAGTCGCGGTGTAGGCGACGGGCGATGACTGCCTCAGACCTTCATAAGCAGCGAAAAAGAAAGTCTTGTTCCGCTGCTCGTAGAGCTTGGGAATGTATACGGGGCCGCCGCCAACGATCCCGAACTGGTTCCGATGGAAAGGCGTTTTCGGAATGCCATTGGCATTATCGAAGAAAAAGTTAGCATCCAGTTTGTCATTGCGCAGGAATTCGAACGCGTCGCCGTGGAAACTGCTGCTTCCAGACCGAGTTACCACGTTATACACATTCCCGGTGCTCCAGCCGTATTGCGCGGTAAACCCATTCGTCTGGATCTTGGCTTCCTGGACCGAATCCATGGAGGGCACGTAGATGACGCCTCCCCAATCGGCCGCCGTATCCCAGTGCCCGTCGAGCAAATAGGCCGTGGTTCCAAAATAGCCGCCGCCGAAGTTCAGAAACGAGATATCCTGGTCCGCCGTCCCCGATTGGCCGCCCCCATTGAGCAGTTGCAATTGGGTCGAATTGTTTACCGAAGAGTTCAGCAACACCAGACCGAAGACATTGCGAAGATTGACCGGCAGTTGCTGGACCTGCTGCTCGTTCAGATCTGAGGAGACATTCGAGTTTTCCGTTGCCAACAGCGGCGCCTGACTTGCAGACACAGTCAGTTCCGTTTGCACTTGCCCGAGCTTCAATGTGATGGATTCGCTGGAGGCCTGCCCGGCCTGCAGCTGAATGCCTTGCTCCTTGTAAATGGAGAAGCCGGTAGCTTCGATCACCAGCGAGTATGTGCCGGGCGGCAACAGCGTGAACGAATAGCGTCCCTCCGAATCTGTTGTAAAGCTTCGAGAGATGCCCTTATCCGGGCTCGACAGTGTGACCTTGGCTCCCGGGATCGCTGCCTCCGAAGCATCGTGGACCACGCCGGCTAATGAAGCGCTGAAGGCCTCCGTCTGGGAGCGCGCTGCCGGAGTCAGGAACGCAAGCGCGGCTGCCAAGGTAATCAAGACCGAGCTGCTTTGGAGCGAGTTCATTCTCAACATGGAAGACCTTTCACGAGGTGACATTGGGCGGGATGCACACTCCCGTGCCCATTTGGCGGAAGTGTATTTCTTTTGAACGAGTTTCACAAGGTTCTTTACTGTGCGCTACTCGGCACGCAGTGCTCCTCTCGGACTTGCAAAGCCTCTGACGAAAGGGTAGAGTACCTGTGGGGAGCAGGTGCACAGCAGGTTAGGGGCAGTAGCGGAGGCCAGTTCCGGAGTTACACCGCACGCCGAAGCCCTGCGGATCCGGGAGGCTCTCGGCGACATCCTTCAGAGCGCGCCCTTCCGGAGCAGCCGTCAATGCCAAATCTTTCTAAGCTATGTAGTTGAACGGACGCTTGCCGGAGAGAGCGATTTGCTTCGGGAACGTGTGATCGGGACTCAGGTTTTCGGCCGCAGCCCCGATTACGAACCGAGTGATGACCCGGTTGTTCGCGTGCGGGCGGCCGAAGTACGAAAGCGGCTGGCCCAGTATTATCAAAATAGCGCCGAGAGCATCGTCCAGATCGATATCCCACCTGGTTCCTACCGGGCAGTGTTTCAGTGGAAGCCCAGCCAAGTCCCTGCTCCGGCAGTCCAGCCGTCTAAGTCCATCCGCCGATGGCGCTGGTTAGTGCTGGCGCTTACCGCGCTTGCGGGTACCACCGTTCTGGTGCGTGTGTTGCACGGGCCCGCGGCCTCTGTATTGGACCAGTTCTGGGCCCCGGCGATGGCCAGCCCGAAACCCATTCTGGTTTACAATGCCACGACCACCGTTTTTCATTCTCCGACCCCTCCCGGCGCGCAGAATTTCATTCCGATCCGCGGCCAGTACACTTGCATCGGCGATGCCTACGCCAGTGTGGTGCTTGGTTCGCTCTTCTCTAGAAAGGGAAAGCTCTACCAGATGCGATATGGCGAGGATCTCACGTTCGGAGATCTGAGATACCAGCCCTCGATCCTGATCGGTGCCTTTAACAATGTATGGACGCTACAGATGACGAACGAACTGCGGTTCGTCTTTGACGAGCACCCAAGAATTCGAGACAGGTTTGATAGTCGCTTATATACTCCAGCGAATTTACAGCCGGACGGGCGCACTACGGAGGACTACGCGATTGTGTCCCGCGTGTTCGATTCCAAAACAGGCGAGTTGCTGATCGCTGCTGCCGGGATTACCCAATACGGCACGCGAGCAGCGGGCGAATTCCTTACCTCCGCACCGCTCATGTCGGCGTTGGCCGGAATTGCGCCGCCAGACTGGCCGAAGAAGAACGTGCAGGTGCTCCTGCGCACTAAGATTGTTGAGGATACGCCGGGGCCGCCGAGTATTGTCAAGACCTACTTCTGGTAACCGGCCTGCAGGGCAGGCCGTCACCGCTGACGGCGCTTCAAGATTTCCTCAACCTGTTCTCGCGCTACTGGTAGATGATCGATGTTCTGTCGCAACCAACCGGTGAAATCCGCCTCGATCGGCGGCGACCATGCTGCATCGATTTGGCCCGCCGTGTATTTGCCCTCGCGTAGACGCTGGTGGCCGAACATGTCGCGAAGATGCGTTATCTCTGAATACTGGACAACTTGCTCCGCTAATTGCGGAGGGATGAAAATAACACCGCCATCCCGTCCTAACACGAGGTCTCCGGGCATTACGGTGGCCTTGCCGATGCGAATCGGAATATTGATGCCGATCATCGAAGAATTGAGACGCGGACCGCTGGCGAGACTGCCGAAATGATGAGACGGGTCGTAGTAACGTACAAAAGACGTAAAATCCTCCAGTTCCCTTAGACCGTTGATGTCGCGCACAGCTCCGTCGTAAACAATGCCGTTATGTGTTCTGGCGTAAATCGCATTGCCAACGTTGTCGCCGATTGATGGTCCGTCCTGTTTCAATCCGAAGTGGTCGCACACGTAAACATCTCCGGGCTGTAGCATGTCGACAGGCCATGCGTTCTCGCCCCCAATGCGCCCGTCTTTCTTACCTTGCTCCTCGATAACCTTTTGAATGTCCGGGCGTCCGGGCAACCATTGCGCCGTAAGTGCACGGCCCACCAGCACCTTGTCCGGATGAATGCAATACCAGCCGTCCTCGTATTCATGATTGAAGCCGGCAGACCGCAATTGCGCCCAAGCCTCTTCGAGAGTCACTGATTTCATACGCTGCAGGATGCCGTCCGGAACCTTTGGGCGGCCGTCCGCAAAGCGCTCCCCTTTCCAATCGGGCGTGTACTTGATCAACAGTTCCCTTGTCAAAATCCCAGGCTGCGCAAACGCCGAAGCCGCGCAGAAAGCTGCAATAAAGAGTGCCGATATTCGCATCGTCATCCTCTCTTCATCGGTTCGAACCACGACGAGCCTGGCACCTGCGCCTTCCGCGCCGTGTCATCATTCATCTCGACACCAAGACCGGCCCGCTCCGGTAGGTTGATGAAACCTTTCTGAATGATTTCGCCTTCCTTCACCCAGTCCCGCCACAGATCGAGCGAATCGATCCAGTGCCATTCCTGCGCTAAGAAATTCGGAATAGCGGCACAGACGTGTGCGGTAGCCATTGTGCCGATCGGCGACGTAACCCCATGCGGCGCCACCGGTACATAATACGTCTGCGCCATATCGGCAATCTTACGCGCTTCCAGCAGACCGCCGCATTTCTGAAAATCAGGCTCGATGATATCGACCGCCTGCTTTTCCAGAATCTCGCGAAAACCCCAGCGCAGATAGATGTTCTCTCCGCAGCAGATCGGCGTACTGGTAGAGGCGCGTACCTCGCGCATGGCGTCAATATTTTCAGCCGGGACTGGTTCTTCGAGCCACATTAGCTTAAACGGCTCCAGTTCCTTGGCGACCCGCCTGCCCGTATCCAGGTCGTAGCGCGCGTGCATGTCAACGGCCAGGTCGAAATTCTTGGGATAAAGCTCGCGCGTGAACGCGACCTTCGCGATCATGTGATCGACCTCGCCGTTCGAAGCGGTCCAGTTCACACGGTCGAATCGCGCAGGGTCGAGAGCGTCGTCGATGTCGATCTTGGCGGCCGTGAAACCCATCTCCTGAATCTGGCGGATGCGGGCTTTGGAGCCCTCGTCGCCGGGAATCATCTCACGCGAACCGGAATCGCAATAGACCCGCACCCGGTCGCGCACTTTCCCACCGAGCAACTGGTACACTGGCAGCCCCAGCGCTTTCCCGGCGAGGTCCCAAAGCGCAATCTCGACGCCGGTCAGCGCCGTCACGTACTGGCCACCTTGCGCGCCGGCGAATACACCCGATGTGCGGATCCGTTCAAACGCCGCCTCAATGTTCAAGGGATCCTGCCCAATGAGCATGCGCGAGAAGGAGCGGATCAGCGGAACGTTGCCTGCGGCCGCGTCCGTGGTTTCACCTTGGCCGACGATGCCTTGATCCGTATAGACGCGGACGTGTACTTGATAACCGTGCACGCGCACTTCGGCCGTGCGGATTTCCGTTACTTTCAATTTGGGGCGGTTGTATGGGGTGGTCATTCCCTCCACCGCGGCCGATAGAGATGGTAGGCCCGCCATACCGGCGATCGACAGCAGGCCACTCCTCAGCAGAGTTCTGCGATTCGGTGGTTGCATCAACTCCTCCTGCCAGAATAGACGCACGTTTGTGCGCGCCTAGCGACTCTCCAAATTGTAGAGCTCAATGCTAATAGGTGCGACCTCGAGCGTTTTCGGAATCTCGTTCGTCGGCCTTTCTACAATTTGGACTTCATGTTTGGTTAGACCTGTTACCGCCCCCAGTCCAGTGCCTGTCATGCGCCAGGCTCTGCCTCTTTCCTGGAGCTCAATTCCCTTTATGGTCAGATCAAGTCTCTGAGCGGATTCGGTCGGATTGATCACTGCCAAAGTCAAAAACCTCCGGTCACTTGTAAGCGCGACACTTACGTCTACTGGGTAGCTCGGGCTTCCAGCGTTCACCTTCGGCTGGTCGCCGCCCACCGAATACTTCGGCAGGGGAGGCAGTGAGTCGCCGTCGACTTCAACTGGAACTGTCCCGAAATGATCGCGGTAGAGCTGAAATAGCAGGCCAGTCGTATTGAGAGCCGCATCCGTGGCATTGAACTCAATGGAGGATATCCCCATAGTGTGGCCGGCCATGCGGATCAGGTCGGTGTGGCGGAACATCTCCTGCAAGGCGAGAGCATTGGACAATGTCTGCTTCAAGTTAGCAGGCAGGCGCGTGAACGCCCACTCATCGATCGCGATCTGTAGGTGCTTTGTCTTAATGGCCGGAAACCGCCGCGAATACTCTTCGTATGCCTCGACTTTCTCTCGCACCCGGTTTGCAGGCCGGTAAAGCGTATCTGCCAGAGGCTCCTCAACCGCGACTCTCTTATTCTGGGTGAGATCGAATCGCTGATGGTCGTAGCTGTAATAATGCTCCGACATCACGTCGATATTATCCAGGCAGTTGGCGAGAAGCCCACCGGTCCAGTCGGCCTCCGTGCCGTACTCAGCAGCCACTTTCCCGGTAAGCCCCAAAGAAATTCCGTTTACGGTCATCTCATCCGGCGTTGCTCCTGTCGCCAGCAATGTGATCGTTGGGTCCACCGCGCGCATCGCCTCAGCAAACATATTGTGCTTGATCACGTACTGCTTGAGCACCATGTGACCGAACTGCCATGGCCCATACATCTCATTCCCGATGCCCCACCACTTGACATTGTAAGGAGCGGGATGCCCGCTTGCGGCGCGCAGTTTTCCCATGGGTGTATCGGGCGCACCGTTTACGTATTGGACCAATTCGGCCGCAGAGTGAGCATCTCCGAAACCTGCGTTTACGCTGATGAACGCATCCACTCCGAGAAGCTCGCATAGCATTAGAAACTCATCCGTCCCAACGTCGTTCGGCTGCAAGGCGGACCAGACATAATCCCATCTTGGCGGCCGTTTGTCCGGATCGCCAATGGCATCATGCCAGTCGTGGGCGGAAAGGAAATTTCCGCCGGGGAAACGGTACATACCAGAGTGGAGCTGCTTCAACAGGCCGATCGTATCCGGGCGAAAGCCGCGAATGTTGTCAGCCGGCATGAGAGACACAGCACCGATGTGGAAAGATCCGGCGCTCTTCGCGGCGATCTCGATCCGCCCATCGTCGGTATCACCGCCGGCAGTGAACTTGAATGGAAACTTGGTGTATGAGGCTTGCAGATCGCTGATGGGGACAGTCTGGCGGTCGCCTGGACGCGATCCCCAAACGAGACTTATACTCACCGTGACACCCGGTTCGCCAGCCAGCACGACACGTCCCGAGTAGACTTTGGATTTTCGAAGAAATAGTCCAGCCTGCTGAATTCCGCGCGTCTCCGCTCCGGCCAGCTTGATCAGCGGACTGTGCTCGCCTACGTACGGATGATCGCGATCCATTATCACCGCGGAGTCGGGGCCAATGGGCCGCCAACGATTGGGCTGGCGGCCTCGACGTGGGCCTGGCGGCGGCTTAGACGCCACGGTTTCCGTATTTTGCGAGGTGATCGGGGAGTAGAACTTCCGGTCGTCCAGCATCTCGGCCCACACGCTGCGGTTTACCAAGTCGCCAATGTGCTCAATGAACTGCCCGTAAAGGTAAGGCGAAATCGGCTCCCGCGTTTTGCTAGCGTCGACGCTGATGGTGATGCTCTTTTCCGCCGAGCCGCCGGCTTGCGCCGCGGCCCGGCCATTCAGAACTGCGATGACTAAGAGTAACCGGGGGAATTTGTAGGACAATCGACTTTGTATCGTGCCACAGAAATCTTCCGTTGGCTAGGTTTGGTACGGTTAACCGCGTAAAGCTAACTCGCAGCGCTTGCCGCTTGACTGCTATTTCGAATCTTCGACGACCTCAATGCCGTTGACACATGCCATTCCCGCGATAGGCACGAAAGTAAGGACGATCTTGCCCTGGGCTGTGGGCTGAACGCCGGAGAAGGTTCGATCCAAAGGCTTGCCTTCTCCATCAGCGTCTTTAAAAATATCGAAGTTTCTCAGCAGGGCCACGCCATTGCAATACACGTCAAACACGCGGCTGCTAACTCCACCCACGCCTGTATTATGACGTCCGTAATGGCCTTCGCAGAATTTCAACTTCACCCGATACCGACCATCGGCTACGGGTACTGCGTAGGAAAAATGCCCCCAGCGCTCGCTGGCGTAAAGCGCCACGTCAGGGGAATTGTTCTCTCGAGCTGGATTTGTAGTGCGGACCAACGCATTTCCTCCCAGGAAATAGCTGTCAGCCCGCCATTGCTCGCCAGCGGAATCCTGCCACGACGTGGGCCAGCCCGCTCGAATTCGAACCGGTCTTACCTTTCCCGGGCTGACCGGCAGCACTTCAATTCCACTCAGGATCGCAGTGCTCCTCATGGAAGTAAAGCTCAGGTGAAGAAATCCATCTTCGGCTGGCGAAATGTTTCGAAATACCCTCTCATCCGAGACGTTCGAACCGTTGGCATCCGCCACTATATCGAAGAAATCCAGAATCGGCTTCCCATTGGCAGAGACTCGGAAGAGGCGTTGACCCTCGCCGCTCGATTCTGCGCTAATAAAGTCTGCCAAGCCTGTCTCGGCAAAATGCAGATGCAGTTCGTAAGAGCCCGGCTGCAGCGGAATATCATAGCGAAAATCCCCATGGCGTAGGTGCCTGTAAATATCAGGGTCCAGCGTTCGAAAGATTCTCTCGGAGGGGCGAACGAGCGCCGAGCCTCCGGAGAAGAACCGATCCGACCCCCATGTGTGTCCGCTGCGGTCGGTGTAAGAATTGGCGGAGCCCATGATCATGCGAAGATCTCCGCTGCCCGACGAGGATGTTGCCACAGGGTAGGAACTAGAGGTGGGCTTAACGTCAACGGAAGTAGACTTGACTGGGTGACGTGGCCATAGAAGAAGCATCGCCACAAGAATTAAAACGGCGGCGGCTGCGGCGCATGCGATAAAGCCATGGGTCAGCCAGGGCCGCCGTGGAAGAACATGAGTCTCGGCCGGCAGGGTCTGCCAGTTGAATTCCGCGCTGTAAGAACCCGGCGGCAAATCGATTCTTACTGGATGATACGCACCGTTCTCAGCGAGATAGTGCTGAGCGAGCCTTTTTCGAACTTCGTTAGCTGTTACGCGCACAATCGTGTGCTGCCCGGTGTCGAAATCCTGCGGAAGCTGAAACAGTTCGACACCGATGGAGCGCTCTTTGAGAGCGCCGTTCGGGCCCTTAATCGTGTGCTCAACGATGTACTCGAGGAACTCCCGGCATCGCTTGCTGGTGCGAAACGCCGAGCTGTCCAGCACGCGATCGAGTTCGGTCCGTACCGCGCGCTCGCGTGCCTCGCCGAGTTCCGTCCCTTCGGGTTTCACCATCTGCTGCCTGGGGATGATAGCACAATTTCTTGTGTGAAATGGAGGGCTCTTAACAGCGCGGGTTAACAGTTAATCGAACCAAATACCGAGGTTTTGGACACGCCCACAAGGGTCAGATTCTATTAACCTTGCCCGCGGCATACCGTACCAAACCTAGCCGAGCCGCGACTCTGATGGCAGGATGGCAGCAAGCCAAATTGGGGGTGAATTTGTGTGCGCAAGAACGAGGCGGTTTCTATTATTTTTAGCTACGGTTGGGGCTCTCTCGGTGAGTCCCGCGTTCTCTCAGACATTCGGCGAGATAACGGGCCGCATCAGCGATCCTAGCGGCGCGGCAATTGCGGGTGCAAAAATCTACCTGACGAACGTCGCAACGAATGCTATGCGAGCTTCTGTGGCAACAGGCTCCGGAGACTATGCGTTCCCGGACGTTGCGCCCGGAATTTACAACATCAGAGTGGAACAGCCGTCGTTTAAGACGGCCAGCAGCAGCAATGTTGAAGTGCAAGTTCAGCAGACAGTGCGGCTCGATTTCACACTGGAGGTCGGGCAAGTCACCGAACGCGTAGAAGTTTCGGCATCAGCGGAGATGCTGCAAGCGGAGAATGTCTCGCTCGGGACGGTGATCGAGAACCAGGGCGTTACGGAATTGCCGCTCAACGGGCGCAACTATCTGGGCCTGGTTGGTCTGGCTGCGAACACGAACACACTATCGGCGAGTTCGGGGCAGGCCGGCAGCCGCCAGGGCGGCGATCGCGCATCGCAATCTATTTCGGCGGGCGGCAACCGAATCATGTTCGATTACTTCACCCTGGATGGCGTCACCAACACCGATCCAGACTTTACGACATATATCGCGCTGCCATCCATCGATGCGATTCAGGAATTCAAGGTGCAAACCGGCGTCTATCCGGCCGAGTTCGGGCACCAATCCACCCAGATCAACGTGGTTACCAAGTCCGGTGGTAACGCCTACCACGGCGCGCTGTTCGAATTCCTCCGAAACGATAAGTTCGATGCCGTACCATACGCCTTCACGGCGACGCACCCCGCCAAATCGCCTTTCAAATGGAATGACTACGGATTCGAAATCGATGGCCCAATACGAATTCCCAAACTGCTTGACTTGCGCAATCGTTTGTTCTTCATGGCAAATGACGAATGGAAAGCCCAACGTCAGAATTCTCAGGCCGTCTATTCGGTTCCGACGCCCGCAATGTTCACGGGCAACTTCAGCGGCTTAGGCAGCACGATTTACGATCCGAATAGCGCGATCAACGGCGGAAGCAAGACGCCGTTTGGCGGGAACATAATTCCTTCGAACCGGATTGACCCCATCTCGCAAAGATTTCTGAAATACTACGTCCCTTCCAATCTACCTGGACTCGCGAACAATTACACGCAGTTGAACTCTTCTCCCAATAACCGCGATGAGTTCACTCTGCGGATGGATTTCGTCGAATCTGCAAAATCGCAGTGGTCGGGCCGATATAGCTGGGGCGTTGAGGACCAATCTTCTACAGGCATCAGCATTACCGGAAGCAAAATTCTGACGGGCTACGAGCAGTATCTAGGGACGAACACGCGGACGATCTCGCCGACGCTGGTGAATGAGGCCCGGTTCGGCTATACGCGGCTGAGCAATTCGCTCGGGACATATTCGGCGTACAACATCGATTCGGTTTCCGGACTGGGGATACCGAACCTCCAGGCGGGCGCCCCTGTCACATGGGGAGTCCCGACGGTTTCCTTCAACGGTGACGGGTTCACTGGCATTGGAGATTCGACCGACGGTCCATACGCCATCAATGACAACACCCTTCAGCTAGTCGATAACGTGTCCTGGATTCACGGCAAACACGCGTTTCGTTTTGGTTTCGAATATAGCCGCCAGAACTTCAACCAGATCGGCAACCAGTTCTCGCGGGGCCAGTTTGTATTCCAACCCAATGCGACTCAGAGTTCAGCTAATACCGGGGGCGATGCATTCGCCGAGTTCCTGCTAGGCGATCTCTATCAATCGGTGGTGGCCGTGGCATTGGCGAATGCGAAATTTCAGCGGAACGCGGAGGCGGCATTCATCGACGACACCTGGAAGGTCACGCCGCGACTGACGCTAAGCCTCGGCTTACGGTATGAATTGACACCGCCCTGGACCGACACTCTCAATAACTTATTCAGCGTGGCGGTGCCGCACATCTATGCTGTTTCGAACGTGCCTGCTTCCGAGACTCCGTACGAACAGCGGCAAGGGAACTGCAGTGATCCCTATGCCGGCCCCCCTTCGATAAACATTCGATGGACCACCGTAAGTGCGCGATGCAGTAATGGAGCGTTGCCGTATCAACTGATGAACACGTCCTATACGGATTTTGCTCCGCGTGTCGGCATTGCGTTTTCGCCAGATTCGAAAACCGTAATCCGCACGGGATTCGGCATCTTCTACAACCAGGACATCGGGAATGCCTATTTCGATCTGGCGCGGAACATTGCCGGCCGCGTAACCTTCACCTCGAGTGCAGGGATACCCAACCTGTTCTTTAGCAATGCTGTCCCAGGCGGCAGCGGTGCCACCGCCAACGTGCCGTCACCCTTTGCGTATTCCATGGCGGTGGACCATCGCACCAGCTACTCGATGCAGTACCTGTTCAACGTTCAGCGGCAGGTTACTCCAAATTGGGCGCTCGAGGCAGGATATCTGGGCGGCTTGAGCCGGCACCTGCAGGGATTCCAGGATGTCAACCAAAGCATTCCCGGCACGGTTGGCAGCGCCGTCTCGCGGGCGCCCTACCCCGGTTTCAACAATATCCAATACGTGCAGGACGGAGGCAACGGCGATTACAACTCTCTAAGTATTAAGGCGACGCGGCGCTTCAGTCAGGGCTTCAGCGTGATTGGCTCCTATACGTGGGCGAAATCCATCGATACGACGAGCGGGATCCGCAATCAGGGTTTCGATACACTTTATCCGCAGAACAGCTATTGCCTCGCGTGCGAACGTGGACTTTCTGCGTTCGATACACGTCATCGGATGGTCACTTCTGTTTTATATGAGTTGCCGATCGGTAGCGGCAAGCTGCTAGATATAAGAAACCCGATCGCGAACACGATCATCGGTGGCTGGCAAGCGGGCGGCATCGTGACTCTGCAGAGCGGGATGCCAGGCACTTTGACGATCGGCGGTACCGATAACGCGAGTACGGCGGAGGGCGGCTATGACCGTCCCAACTTTACCGGGATCAGCCCGTATCTCAGTAATCCTACCCCTTCCAGATATTGGAGTCTCGCCGCGTTTACGGAAGCTCCCCCAGGCCAGTTCGGCAATGTCGGACGTAACTCGATCGAGGGCCCGGGAATTATCGGATTCGACGCCGAAGTACATAAACAGTTCCGCATGCCGTACAAGGAAGGGCACATGCTCCAGTTCCGGTTTGAGGCGTTCAATGCTCTCAATCACCCGAGCTGGGGGATGCCCAATCTGAACGTCATTGCGAAGGGTCAGGCCTTCGGAGTGGTGACGGGTACGGCCATTGCGATGCGGCAGATCCAGCTAGGACTTAAGTATTCATTTTGAGGAGGACTCGTGAGGCTCGTGTTTTTTTCCCTCATTGTTTGTGGAATGTGTTTGGGGCAGGTCACAGACGACTGCAAACCTTCTTCGCTCAACATTCCGGGCGCGCCTTATCCGTGCGTATATCCGGATCACCGGGTAACGTTTCGCATTGCCGCGCCGGACGCACAGAAGGTGCAGGTGCGATTGGGCGGATCGCATGACATGACGCGCGGGGAGGACGGCCTGTGGACGGTTACGATTCCGCCGCAGCCGGTGGGATTCCACTACTACAGCATTGTGGTGGACGGCGCCGTCGTTGCGGACCCGGCGACGCGGACATTTTTCGGCTCCGGGTGGGATAACAGCGGGGTTGAGATCCCGGCAGAAGACGCGGATTTCTACGCCGCGAAAGACGTGCCGCACGGCGAGGTGAGAGAGCGTTGGTACTACTCGAAGATTACGGGCAAGTGGCGACGCTGTTACGTTTACACGCCGCCCGAGTATGAAACTAATCCGCGGAGTCGCTATCCGGTTCTCTATCTTCTCCACGGCTGGGGCGAAAACGAGCAGGGATGGCACACGCAAGGCCATCTGGATTTCATAATGGATAACCTCATTGCCGAAGGGAAGGCTAAGCCGATGCTGATCGTCATGGACAACTTGAACGCAGTCAAACCGGGCGAGGACGCGAGCTTGTATTGGGCCCGAAGCATCATTGCCAGGCGCTCAATGGCGGATCTTCCGCCGCCCCCTGGAGCAAGGCCCCCGGCCGGTGGAGGGCGCGGGTTCTTTCCCGCCAATTGGGGCCAGGCGTTCACCGAGATGATGTTCACCGATCTCATCCCCATGGTCGAGCGAACTTATCGCGTGCTTCCCGGGCGCGAGAACCGTGCGATGGCCGGTCTTTCCATGGGTGGCGCGCAGACGTTCAAAACCGGGCTCGACAATCTCGATAAGTTCGCGTATCTAGGAGGATTTAGCGGAAGCTGCGGCGGCAGAGATACGAATTTCGATCCGAAGACGACCTGCGGGGGAGCATTTGCCGACCCAGCCGCATTCAACAAGAAAGTGAAATTACTATTCCTCGGTATAGGTTCTGCCGAAGGGCAGGGGACGAAGAACTTCAGCGAGGCGCTCACTAAAGCCGGCATTCACAACGTCTATTTCGAATCGCCCGGTACGGCGCATGAGTGGCTGACGTGGCGGCGCTGTCTGAATGATTTTGCGCCGCGATTGTTCAAATAATGGCTATGTTAAATCGCTCAGCGAGTGAAAAAGATGGAAGGCGTTGGCAATGAGAAGGACGATGTTCCTTGTGATCCCTCTCGTGCTGATCGTCACAGTATCGATGAGGGCGCAAGTGAAGACGGAGGTGCCCCCTGTCGTTTCCGGTGCGAAGCCTGTAACCGTGGAACACATCAAAATTCATGGCACCGCGCTTGAGGGCAATCTGGAAGGTGATGCCGTCGACCGCGACGTCTTCGTATTCCTGCCGCCCAGCTACACATCTCAGAAGAGCAGGCGTTATCCCGTTGTCTACGCACTACATGGTTATTCGATAGGCGCAGAGCAGTGGACGCATGAAATCCATGTGCCGCAAACCATCGAGGGCGCATTCGCGCAAGGGGCTCAAGAGATGATCGTGGTGGTGCCCGATTCGAAAACGGCATATGGCGGTTCCATGTACTCCAGTTCCGTCACAACCGGCGATTTCGAGCAGTTCATCGCTCACGACGTGGTGGCCTATATCGATGCTCATTACCGGACGCTACCCAACCGGCTGAGTCGCGGCTTGGCCGGACACTCTATGGGCGGCTACGGCGCCAGCCGCATTGGCATGAAGCATCCGGATGTCTTCGGCAGCGTGTACATCATGAGTCCATGCTGTTTGGCGGCTCGAGGCGCCGGCCCGGCAAATCCTGAGAATGAAAAAGCTTTAGAGGCGGTTAAGACCCCGGCAGATTCAGCCACTCTGCCTTTCGGCCTTCGCGCGCAGCTTGCGTCGGCCGCGGCCTGGTCGCCGAATCCAAAGAACCCTCCGCTTTATCTCGATCTCGCCACCAAGGACGGCTCACCACAACCGGATGTAATCGCGAAATGGGCGGCGAATGCTCCGTTGGCCTTCGTCGATCAATATATAACCAATTTGCGACGGTATCGAGCAATTGCGATCGATGTAGGCGACCAGGACAATTTGCGCGCGGGCGCGGGCAAACTGCACGAAATTCTCGATAATTATGGGATCGCTAACACGTTCGAGATTTATCACGGTACTCACACGAGCGCTGTGGCCGACCGCTTCCAGAACCACGTCTTGCCATTTTTCAGCAAGAATCTGTGCGCCGCCAAGAGTTGCAGGTGAGGTGAAAGTTCAGCCATGAATCACCTCACCGCACAAAGAAGAGCACGTTTACTCGCGAGTTTCGCGCCCCAAGCGACCGCGGCAGGCAAACCTAACCAGTTGGACATTACGGAAATTCGCCATTTCCCGGTCCGTGAGCCGGTCTCAGGCAATCGCTATTCGCTACTGCGGATAACGACCCGATCCGGACTCACTGGCTGGGGTGAATGTCGATACGATCCGGATGCGGATATAACGGTCGTCCAGTCGGCCTGGGTCGGCAGACCCGCCAGTGCGTACGCAACCATCCCACCTTCAGGCCCGTTTCGCGCGGCTCTCGATATCGCTTTGCTTGATATTCTCGGCCGAGCCGCAAATGCGCCTGTGTACCGGATTCTAGGAGGACCCACGCGGACCAAGATTCGTGCGTACATTTCGCCGCATACGCAAGAGTTCCCGGTTGCAGTAGTCGAAGTCCCCACACCAGCATCGCGAAATCAGGGCAAGGCGTATCAAAATCAAATTTTGGAACTGGTGAACGCAGTTCCGGCAGAACAAGATTTCATCCTCGCTGGAAACGGGCTCCTGACGCCCGGAGATGCGTCATCAGTCGCGCGAACACTGGAATCGAAGCATCCGCTATGGTTCGACGAACCGTGCGCTCACTCCAATCTCGAGGCTGTACGGAAGATTGCGGATGAAACCGTTATTCCGCTTGGCTTCGGCGCTGGCATAAACGATCCCGGCGTTTTCCAGGCGCTCTTACGCGAAGGACTAGTTGATGTTGTGCGTCCCGATATCGGCGTCTTCGGAATCAGCGGCATCAGGTGCGTGGCTGCGCTCGCCGAAACTTATTACGTCGCCATTGCGCCACGACACGACGGAGGTCCGGTAGGTACTGCTGCGGCAATTCACGTCGCAGCGAGTATACCCAATTTCTTCATTCAGCATGTGCCGTTTCCAGCGGCGGAACAGGATCGCATAATGCGGCGTGAGCTTGTGTCCCCCGCGTTGGAGTCCACTAAGAACGGCTTCCTTAAACTGACGAACGCGCCAGGGCTCGGAATTACCGTAAACGAGGCCGCTCTGGAGAAGTATCATGCGTCGTAGAAACTTTCTTGCTTTTGGAACGGCTGGCCTCACTCTGGCTGGGACTCCCAAACGCATTCACCGGGGCATGGACGCGTGTGGCTGTTCGCTGGTGCCGCAAGCCAGTCCCGCGGGCCTTCAGGCGTTCTCGGAGATCAACTCGGGTTTGAAAATCACCGCGATGAAAGTTTTCGGCGTCTCTCTTACGCCGAACTCCGATCGTCCGTATGTGTTCGTAAAGCTTGAGACGAACCAGGGGCTCATCGGCTGGGGCGAGGGGACCCTCGAAGGTAAGGCGGGAGCCGTGATGGCATGTATAAACGATTTCCGCGATTTTCTGATTGGCGCGGATCCCATGCAGGTGGAGCACGTCTGGCAGTCGATGTACGTCCATTCCTTCTATCGGGCCGGCCCGATAATTGGATCCGCTATTTCGGGTATCGATCAGGCTCTATGGGATCTTCGCGGCAAGGTGTTCGGAATGCCGGTCTATAAGTTACTCGGTGGGCCGTTCGATGCGCGCGGCGTGCGCGGATATTACCACGTCGGCGGAGCTGGGCGCGAGCAGTTGGCACAAATCCGAGAGACCGCTCGCGAACAGGGCATAACGTGCGTCAAGGCCGGCATTCCCGGCTACTACGAATGGCTTGAGCGCAGGCCGAAAATCGATCGGGCGATCAAGGCTATTCAGCTCCTGCGTGAGACTCTTGGTCCGGACATTGATATCGCGGTCGATTTCCACGCCAAGACTAGCCCCAGCGTCGCTTCGATCATCGTAAAAGAAGTTGAGCCACTAAACCTGCTGTTCGTGGAGGAGCCATGCCCTCCTGAGAATGTTCAGGCGATGGCGAAAATTGCGCGCCGTTCAACAACCCCAATCGCCACCGGGGAGCGGCTCATCGCCTCCTATGGTTGCCGTGAGCTGATTGAAATGGACGTGGTCGATATCCTGCAGACCGATATCAATCACGTAGGTGGCATCACGGGGTTGTGGAAGGTTGCGGCCACGGCGAATGTTTCATCGATCTCAATGGCCCCGCACGCGTGTGAGGGGCCGATCGGCGGTCTCGCGACCATTCAGGTAGATGCGGCCATGCCTAACTTTGTAGTCCAGGAGATCTGCGGTCAACTGAGGCCGAGTGCAACCGACAAGATCTGGGAAGAGTGGTTGGGATTCCCCGCCATGCGAATGGTGGATGGACGCTTCCCGCTTTCCGAAAAGCCGGGCCTTGGATTTGACTTATCGGAAGTCAGTCTTGCAAAATACCCGTTTGGCGGCACACGACCAATGGCTCGAGTCTTTCACGAAGATGGATCCGTAGCCGAGTGGTAGGTGCCAGTCTTATCGCCGGCAGCGGCTCAACGTACAGGTGGATCTAGCGCCGTTCGACCGAGGCGAATTGATTGGCTTCCGATGGTTGTGCCAGGCATCCGAAGACCTCTCGATAGAACTCCGGGTGAGACTGCCAGGTCTGCCCGGTAACCATACAGCCATCGCGCACGACTTCTTGGCTTGCAAACGTACCGCCTGCTTGTTCCACTTCCAATCGAACGTGCTCGTAACAGGTGACGCGTTTCCCTTTGATAAGCCCGGCTGCTGCGAGCACTTGAATCCCATGGCAGATGGCGAAAATCCATTTTCCACCTGCTTCGAATCCTCGAACCAACTCAAGCAAGCCTCTGTTGTTGCGCAAGTATTCGGGGGCGCGGCCGCCGAGGATCAGGACCGCATCGAACTGATCCACATTCACGTCGTCGAAACTCATGTCCGCGTCGAGGCCGTACCCCTGGCGCTCGATATATGTATCCCATCCTGCCTCGAAGTCGTGTATGACGAGGTGCAAACGGCGCGCGGAAGGAGCAGCAACCAGCGGTTTCCAGCCGGCCTCCCGGAACCGGTGAATCGCATAGAGAGCCTCGTAGGATTCGCCGCCATCTCCGGTTATGATCAGTAGCTGTCGCATTTGGTTGATCCCTAGTTTAGCTGGGCTGTCACCCTGATGCTCAGTTGCATGTAGACAGTCGATCTCACTGCGTCAGGTCGCTGGGATGGAACTCGCCGCCCTTTACTATAAGATCGAGTATTTCTTGCGTTCGCGCAGGGCAAGCTCTTCCCTTTTGAGGCGTGAGGTTGTCGTGCTCGGATTCGATCATGGGCAGCGGTTCCTTGGGGCCATGAATCTGGTTCAGCGCCGTCCAGACCCCGGCGGGCGGTGAAATCGTGTCAATGAAACCCATTCCCACCATCGCTGGGGCCCTAATGCGCGAAGCAAAATTGACGGTGTCGAAATAGAGTGCAGTCTTCATCGCGTCAGGGTTGTCCGATGGCCAATTTGGATAACCGGCTTTGCGGCCGTGGAGATCGCCATTCGTATCGGCCCCCGCCGGCACGCAGACCAGTACTGCGGTAATCTTTTCGGGTTGCAGCCCTGCGAGCGCGAGACTCTGTTGTCCGCCCATGCTGCCTCCCGTCACCACCATCGTTTTGCCGTTCCAATCGGGCCGTGTCAAAAGATAATCCAGAACTCGCGAGTCGCGCAGATACATGTTCAGAAAATACGATTTCTCGCGATCGGTGTTGCCGATCCTCTGATAGTCCCGCGGGATGTTGCCAGAGGGATCGGACGGTAGCTTGTCGTGCGAATCGACGTTGAGAAACAGCCACCCTTCAGCGCCATGCTGTGCGGCGGCGTGTGCATTCAACGCGTACACACCCGCATATTGCAATTGGACCCACGCAGGAAATTTGCCGTCTCTTGCAGGTTTCGCGAGGTAGCCGTGCGCTTTCGATCCCAGCGCGTCCAGGGCGAACATGCTCAACTCGACTCCCGGCACGTCTGTCGGGACCGGCGTGAGGACGGGGTTTATAGGGACTTTCGCTTGCGCGGCCAGCTTGCCGTCCCAGAATGCGTCGAAGTCGCCCGGCCGAGGCGTCGAGAGCCCAATCTTCCTCGGTGCAGCCGCGGCGCCGACAGCGTAGAGTCCATTATTGCGGCCTGTATTACCGCCCACGTAAGCAGTAGCGGGCGGGGCGTACGGCTCAATGGCAACGTAGATCATTTCGGGCTGATCGGCGGTAATTTCGATTTTGTCCCTGCCCGCGGAAAGATCGAGCTTGCCTTCTTTGAGAACGACCGCGTTATTGCGCCGAATGGTCCACTTATAGGCGTATGTAGGCGTCACTGGGCCTGGCGTTACGGTCCAGCCTACCGTTTCGCCGGTGTCGTAGATGCCACCGTCGTGATACGGCTTGAAGGTGAGCTGCTGCTCAATCGGGGCGCGTTGTCCAAAACGAGCCGGGGTGGCGGCCACCTCGTCCAGCCGTACGGTTAAGGTCTTCAGCGGTCGATCGTCGGGGTCAAGAAACCTCGCGCAGAAGTCGGTCGCTCCGCCGCCGTTGACGATGGCTGCGCGAACGATGTTCGGCCCCTTTTTCAGCGTGAGGCGTTTGGAAACGCCATCGTCAATAACGGTCTGGCGATCGCCGTAGATGCCAATAACCTCTCTGCCGTTTACCCACCAGACCGACGCCGCGTTGGAACCGACCGCCAGCCGCACGCCGGACATCTCCCGCGGCGAGTTGACGATCGTCACGGCCCAGAACAGAACGTTCGACGTCGGCTTGCCCAATGCTCGGGCGAAGTGAAACAGGTTCACGTTATAAAGCTTCGTGTCCACGGCGTGCCAAGTGAGTTGCGCGTTTCCGACGGTCACCTTGTCGCCATCGTGCGGAATGCCCGTGAACTGATTGGGAAAATACTCCTTCTTTACGGCCGCTTGAACAGCGCTGTCGGTGAGTCCGTTGGCCTCGATCGGTTCCAGCAGGAGCCAGCGCGGGATAAAGCCGTCAGCATCGACGGATTTTTCCGGAGACGTGGGGCTCGTCAGGCTCGGGGCCGGAACTTGGGCGCCCCCAATCGCAACGGCAGCAATCGCCAGAACGAGGGCGAGTGATTTTCGATCGATGTTCATGGGGTCTTGATCAGCCAGCGTTGTTTATCGCTCTTGGGATCGAATCTGGCAAGCGTCGCGAAGCTGCTGCCGGCTGCCGAAAGGGCCAGCGCGTCTTTGGAATTCGGAACCGACTTGGGCATCATGCGCCAGGTGCCATCCGGAAGCTGCTCGATGCGCCACAGTTGTTCGGGCCCGCCGGTAAAGGCAGGCAGTACCACCAGCTCAGCGTCTTCAGAGGCGGCCAGAGTACGGTCAGTGCCGGCGATCGTGATCTTGAAATACGGCGAGCCAGGATAGCCACCGGCGTTGGGCACCGCGGTAATCGCCCACTTCTGCTGGGCCTGACACAGGTAATTGGCCATGCGCGACATCAATGTTGCCCGCAGGCCAGTTCGTCGAGACCTGTGCGGCGTCCTGCTGCGGAATGGGCGCGCCTGTGCCGCCGAACATTCCTCCCGGTCCGCCGCGTTGTCTGACGATCCGGCCGCCCACCGGCACGCCCTCTACCGCAAGCTCGAGCGCTGTACCCGTGCGCACAGATTCGATCTCATATGTCCCCACCTTCAGGTTTTCGCCAGCCACCGGCCAGCCCTCCTTCCACAGCAGCGGGCGGATGTCGAGCACGCTCGCGCCGCCCCGGTCCAGGTCGGCTTCATAGTGCATCGAGAACTTCTCCACCCCGTCGCCTAGATCGAGGAGCCCGAAATGCCCCGGCCCGATAACACGGCCGCCGGAGCCAACCAATAGCTTGCCGCCGCCCCGGATCATATCGACACCCATGTTGTCGAGGAAAGGACCAATCACTTTCTTCGAGCGGCCGACGCGTATGTTGTAGCCGGAGTCGGCGCCGCGACAGCAACTGCCGTGCGTGGCCAGCAGATAATACCAGCCATCGTGGTAAATCATGTCGGAGGCTTCGCAGTTAATGGCTATGTTGTACGGCTGGTCGTTGGGGTTGATGCGCTTGCCCGTCTTAGGATCGAGCTCAACCAGCCGAATGTACCCGAAATACGAGCCGTAGGTCAGCCATAGCCTGCCGTCGGTGGGATCGAGAAACACGCCCGGATCGATGGCATTGGAATCTTCAATGCCATCCGATGAAGCGACTACGCCACCTTCTTCCCATTTGTAGTCAGGCGAGTCCGGGTCGAGAGTCTTGCTCCAGATCAGGTTGATTGCGGCTTTGGGCTGCGCCCCGATATTTGCGGCAACATAAACGTAATAGCGATCGCCGATGTGTATGACGTCGGGAGCCAACCCGCGGCGCGGAAGCGGCGTCCCGCGACGCCAGGTCCAGCCGTCGTCGGAGACCAGAGACGAACCCCCTGTCCCGTACGTATACAATTTGCCGTTGCAGAGCACCACGGTAGAGGGATCGTGGATGCCAATTTGGCCTTCGAGCGCCAAGGCAAGCGACGCTAACGCGAGAACCGTTAACACAAGCGCGTATTTCATAAGACTTTATTTCGGGCGTGGCGCTCTTCTCTTCACGGGTCCTTATGTCCTTCCACACGGAAGAGGGGTGCGGGAGATTCCTCAATCTCGAGCTTTCTGACCTGCTGAAACTCGGCCCGTGCTTCCTGATCGCGGCCCATGGAACTCCACAGCCGGGCCAGGCGGTAGTGTGCATCGGACTTGGACGGGTCGATCCGGATCGCTTCCCGGAACTGATGCACCGCTGGCTCAGATTCATTCCTGCGTGCCAGTATGATGCCGAGATCCAGATGCGCAAGGCGCACTTTCGGATCCAGCTCCAATGCGCGCCGGAGATAGTCCTGGGCGGCCCCTTCGTTCCCCAGACGCATTTCCGCATCGCCTAGATAAGTCAACGCCTGTACGTGCTGCGACTGGCCGCGCAACTCCGTCTCGAATTCGCGGCAGGCTTCGTCATAGCGGTGCTGTTTCCAGTACAGGTATCCAAGTCCGAAGTGGGCCTCGGGTTCATTGGGAGAAACCTTCACGGCGGCTTCGAATTCGGCTATGGCCTCCGTAAACCGGTTCGCCGCATCCAGCACTTCGCCAAGCAGCACGTGAACCGGGGCCGAATCGGGATTCCTGCTCAGCAGAAAACGGAATTCGTCGATCGCTTCGGCATATTGCTCCGACCACAAATAACTCTGGGCGAGCGTATAACGGAGTTCAAAGTTCTCGGGCTGCAACTCAGCCGCGGCTTTCAATTGCTTTGCTGCCATGACGTACTTAGCCGAGCCGTAATAGCTCATGCCAAGGAGGGTACGGGCCTGGAAATTTGTCGCATCCGCATGGACGGCCTCTTCGAACGCCGCCGCCGCTTCGGGAAACCGTTTGGATTTGAAATAAGCCAGTCCGAGGTTCAGATACAGACCTGGCAAATGCGAATCCAGGCGCAGGGCTGTTTTGTAGTGCTGGATGGCAAGTTCGTATTTGCCCTCCCGGGCGAAGGCTGTGCCGCGCGCCGCTTCCGCAACGGCTTCTGGAGCTGAGGCCCACAACTGGCTCGCAGCCAGCACGAGAACAGACACGCCGACGCAACGCGCGATCATATTCGTTGCTAATTTTGTACCAGAAAAAAGCCGCGGAAATAGATGTGAATTCAGCGTATGTCGCGCAATCGCACGATGCGCCGCTCGCCTACCCGCGCTAAGAGGCGCCAATAGGCGAGCCGGCCTCGACACTACTCAAAACAGCAGCTTTGCGCCCAACTGGAAGGTCCGCGGACTTGCGGTGCCAGTTAGCTGACCGAAGTTGCCGGAGGTCACCGACGTTTGCAAACTATTGAATTGCGTGTGGTTGAAAGTGTTAAACGTTTCCGCCCGAAACTCGAACCGGGCGTTTTCCTTGAACTGGAAGGCTTTGAACAGCGCCACGTTCCAGTTGTTGCGTCCTGGGGTGACCACGTCATCCTTCGCAGCAGTGCCCCACTGGAGCGGGCCTGGCTGCTGGAATGAAGCGGCGCTGAACCACTGGAGCCGAGTTCCTGGATAGGTGATAGGCGCGACTATGTTGGCCCGGTTGCCCGTGGTGCCTCCTAGGCCGAGGTTGTCGGGTCCGGCGCCAATGCTAGCGGGGGTCCCGGACTCAAATAGTGCGATGCCGGAAAGCTCCCATCCGCCCAACATTGCCTTGGTGACGCCGCTGCTCGCATTCTGAAAGAACGGGATATGGTAGATAAAACTCGTGATCGAGATCTGCCGCCTGTCAAAGCCAGCCGGACCGTAGTCGTATTTGGTATTGAACGGATTATCGACGTTGGTGAAAATTTCGCCGTCGAGAATATCGAAAGCATGCGACCAGGTGTATGTGCTATTGAGCGTCAGGTTCTTCCAAGCCGTGGCCCGTACTGTCACCTGCAACGAGTTGTAGTTGGAGTTCGCCCCCAATTCCATGGGAGCGATGGCTCCCCAGCCTAGATACGGCCTGTATAGGTTCGGGTTTAATTGGGTTCCAGTGTAACCGCAAGTGCTGCCGCAAACACCCAGCCGGTGTGGATCGTTCTGCGCCAAAGGGTTGATGTTTATACCTTCCGACTGGTGATAATTCTCGTCGCCCACATAGCCCACCGTCAACACAGCATTCTCGCGCAATTGCTGCTGGATTCCGAAACTCCACTGAGCAGAAGTAGGTATTTTGTATTGTTGCGCTACCGTCGTAATGGTGGCAGGAAAGTACGGCACCGCTGCTGCTTGTCCACTGGTATAGCTCGTCGCCGGATTGTCGAAATACACTTGCGTCGGGTTGGATTGATAAGCAAACGGAACATTGTTCTGGCCCATGTTGTATTCTTCGTTGCCGGCGATACGTTCATAGAAAATACCGCCTCCGGCTCGCAGAATGGTTTTCTGGTGTCCGGTCAAATCATAGGCAAACCCGATGCGCGGCGCGAAAGTGTCCCAGTGGTTATCAACCAGGCCCTTCGGAATTCCGTTCCGTCCGGCTATGCCTATTCCATTCAGGTAAAAGCTCACATTCGACAGAGGAATGCCGGGAACCGTGGCAAACCCCGGGCCGCTCGTATTTAGAGCGCCGCTCGGCAGGAAGATCGGCGCTTGCGCTGGATTATAAAGGTTCGGATAGAAGTTTGACGCATCACCTTCGGAATCGTAGGCATGGGGGATGCCTTCCCAACGCAGGCCTAAATTGATGGTGAGGCGGTTACTGATCCGCCAGTCGTCCAGGGCATAGACATTGTAGTTCTTCGTGGAGATGTGCACGAAACTCACGCTGGCTGGTTCGCTGTACGAAGAGGCGAACCCGAGCAGGAAATCCGCAAACCCATTGCCGGTTGCCGGGGAGTTGAAATTGAATTGCCCGCCAGCGTTCAACTGAAACTGCTGGTTCTTATGGGTGTACATATAGGACCCGCCGAACTTCATGTTGTGCTTGCCATGAGACCAGGACAAATCGTCTTTCCACTGATAACTACGCCAGGTGTTGGTCCAGGGCCACCATCCCGGGGTGTAACTGATGTTGTACGGAGATCCAATGCTAACCCCCGGCAGCTTGTTATTCACGTTTGCATCGAAAAAGTTCTTTACGGTATACCCGGTCGGCTTTTGATACAGCCCGGTAGCGCTGATGTCGAGATTGTTGCCATTGACGTTGAATGCGGCCTCATTCAGCAGGCTAGGGCTGATGGTGTGGGTGGCGTGGATGACACCCTGCCAGGAGGGAACGGACATTACCGAACCAGCCGTTGGATACGTGCCGCCGGCCCATAATGGTGGAGCTTGCGACTGCGTACCGTTATCCCAAATCAGAGAGCTCATCAGGCTTAGTTTGCTACCGAACTGATGATCGACCCGGGCGGTCTCCTCGCGGTAGAAGGTATCGTTATTATTCACGGCATAGTAGAGATTGTTGGCAGAGTTGGCTGCCGGGAACATGCCGGCATTCAATAATGCGAGGGCATTGGAGTCGAGCAGACCGACAGGAATTTTATTATTCGGGAAGTTCTGTCCGGGGGTCAACCCATACTGGGCCAACTTGGCAATTTCGGCCGGGTCTGTGGTTTGCGGCACCTTGATGGCTGTCGAAAGGGAACTGAAGTCGCCTGATCTGGCGGCAAGGGGAACAGATGTCGCATTGATCTCGCCTCCTTGGATCAGCCGCCGCCACTCCATGTTGTAGAAGAAGAACGTTTTCTTCTCGTGGCCGATGGGAACAGGCCCGCCCAGGTTAAAGCCGAATGTGTTGTAGCGGAGTTCCGGTTTGGGCTGGCCATTCAGATTCGCAAAAAAGGTGTTTGCGTCGAAAGCGTCATTGCGAACGTACTCCCAGGCGCCGCCGTGGAACTTTTGCGAACCGCTCTTGGTGGCCATGGTGATCATTCCGCCGGAGGATTGCCCCAAGTCTGCCCCATAGTTGCTGGTCATGACCTTAAATTCCTGAAGCGAATCCTGGGAGGGAGAAACGATCAGAATCCCGCCGCCGCCCCGGTCATATGCTTCTCCGCCGTTTATGAGCCAGTTGTTATGGTCGGGCCTCTGGCCGTTGAAGGAAATGGTCCGGTTCTGGTTTTGAGCCATTGGAGAATCGAAATCCGGAATGGAGGCTGAGGCGCCGGGCACCAAAGTTGCGAGCTGTATGACATTGCGCCCGTTGGTGGCGAGATCCGAAACCATCGCCGCCGTAATAGTTTGGCTGACTTCATTACTGTCCGACTGAACCTGAATCGCCTCAGCTTGAATGGTGACGCTCTCATGAGTCGCACCAACTTCGAGGGGCACGTCGACCCGGACCGTGTCATTGACGTTGAGGGTGATGCCGGTCCGTACGTACGTTTTGAAGCCGGCCAGCGCTACTTGGACGTTGTAGTGACCGATCGAGAGTTCGGGGGCGGCATAGTTGCCCGTGGAATTGGTTGTGATCGAACGTACGAGCCCGGTATCTGTGTTAGTGATTGTGACCTGAGCGTTTGGTACAACGGCGTTACTCGCATCAGTCACGGTCCCCACGATACTGGCCGTTTCCTGGCCGTACGCTACGGTACTCAAAACAGCTACGCCAAGCAGCAATACGAAGCTGCCGTGTAATCTCCTCGAATTAAGTTGACTCTTTCCCCTGTGCATCTGTAATCTCCTCACCGGGCCGTTCCGAATCTGGCTTCAGATCTGGTATCCCTATCGCGAGACCCGCTGAGATCTGAAGAACGAACGGCTGATCGTGTGAAGTGTAATCGCTTTCAGAGGTCCTGTTAAGGCTCTAACGGCGAAATACAATATGCACCTTTGAAATCAGACAGTTGCGAAATATGTACCGTACTTTGTACAGCGGTGTTAGGATTGCATGAACAGGGTATGTCACGTCGGCCTAACCTCCTTATGACGGCCAGCCTGCCGCCGGAGAGGGCCGCGCAGGTGTTGGCCGAGTTGGACCGGGTGCTCGCCAGTCCGGTTTTCCGTACCAGCCGTCGCTGTCAGAACCTGCTGCGAAGCATCATCGAGCACACCATAACTGGTGACGTGAATCGCCTCAAGGAGCGAGGGCTGGGTATTGAAGTCTTCAGCCGTCCACCTGACTACGACACCAGCCAGGATCCCATCGTTCGTGCCAGTGCTGCCGAGGTTCGCAAAAAGCTGGCGCAGTATTACCAGGAAGCGGGCCACGAATCAAAAACTCGCATTGAACTGCCGCCCGGGTCCTATCTCGCCGAGTTTCAGTTCAATGCGGAAAGACGACCCGCGCCAGTCGCGCAACCGCCACGCGACCTGCGGCCTCAGCGAATCGCCGTTGCCTGGCTCGCCCTCGCCGGATCGCTGATCGGGGCGGGCGTTTTGGCCTTCTGGAACTGGCACCGTACCGACCTGGAAGACTTGTGGGCGCCGATGCTAAAGTCGCCGAGCACGGTTCTGGTTTGCGTTGGGTTGCAGGCCGCGTACAATCTACGATCCGCCCACGCCCAGGATGCGATTCAGGGGGTAGTCGGCAACCCGCCTGATGTCAGCGCAAATCAGCCTATTCGCGACGACGATCTCGTCCTGTTGCGCGACCGGTACATTGCTCTCGATGATGCCCTCTGTCTCGTGCGAATTACCTCGCTGTTTGAACAGCATCGGAAGCCATATCGCATCCGCGTGGAGCACTCCACGTCGTTTGCAGACCTGCGGGACACACCGGCGGTGCTGATCGGAGCCTTCGATAATCCGTGGACGCTGCGAACCGCCGGCCAGTTGAGATTCACCTTTAGCAAGGACAGCCAACGCGACATCGGGATGGTCCGCGATGGCGAGCATCCTGAAAATTCCGAATGGACGCTCACCAATTATTGGCCTAATTGGGACGTGCCCTTCGATTACGCCATCGTGACGCGCATGGTCGACACCACGACAGACCGTCCCGTAATCATCGCCGCGGGCCTTACGCAATACGGCACGATGGGTGCCGGTGAGTTTCTTACCAATCCTGAGTATTTCTCTGAAGCAGCGCGCCGCTTGCCCGCCGACTGGCAAAAGAAGAATCTGCAAATCGTTCTCCGTGTTCCCGTGGTGAACCACACGTCGGGCCGCCCGCGGATTTTGGCCACTCATCTTTGGTAGCAGTCAGTCTCAGTCAGTGTGCGCGCACATAGCGGCTACAAGCTTGCAGCGGCAACCCGTTTTACTATCTGCCTGTCGCAGCCGGTTATCGCGTGCGCCGGGAGTTCCAATGCGTCATCTGCTCCGTTGACAACCCCACCAAAGCAGAAGCCAGGCTCGTTGCGTGATGCCAAGCTGGTCGAGTCAAAGTCGTTATAATTAGATCGCTATGCCTAGTGAACGTAGTATATGAATTTGACCAAACCTAATTCTGCTCAAACGGCGCTTGATTTGCTCGTGTTGACAATTCTTGATCGCCGCGGCCCATTGCACGGCTATGGAATTGCCACGTCCATTGAAGAATTGTCGCAGGAAGCGCTTCGTGTTGAGGAAGGCTCGCTTTATCCCGCGTTGCATCGAATGGAAGAACTTGGATGGATTGTCGCAGAGTGGAAAGTGAGCGAAACGAACCGCCGGGCGCGCTTCTATCGCGTTACTAAAGCGGGCAAGAAACAATTGGAGTCTGAATCGGAGCGCTGGGCGACCTTCTCCACCGGCGTCTCGCGCGTATTGCGCTACGCATAGCAATGCTTTGAGGAAGTTCTTATTATGTCCTTGCTTTCACGACTGAAGAATGCATTGTATCCGCGCCGAATGGATGAAGATCTAGCCGAGGAAATCAGAGATCACCTGGAACGGCGCGCTGCCGCTTTACGCGCCAAGGGACTCAACAGCGAACAAGCCCAGCGCGTGGCCCATGTGCGTTTCGGAAACGTCGCCCGTCTCAAAGAAGAGAGCCGTGCGTTTCGTCTGTTGGCTTGGCTCGAGGGAACAATTCAAGACGTGCGCTATGGCTGGCGGGGTATGTGCAGATCTCGCGCATTTGCCGTTATAGCCGTGCTGTCGCTGGCCTTGGCAATTGGCGCAATCACAGCTATCTATTCCATCGCGGATGCCGCCGTGCTACGGCCGCTGCCCGTACGTGCGCCCGATCAATTATTCACGCTTTCCTGGCCAGAGCCAGCGGACCCTGGAACTCCGGCTGGGACCGAAAGGGACTCATTCAGCTATCCCGAATTTCTCCGATTCGTTGAGGCCACCAAATCCCTTGCGCGTCTGGGGCTTTTTAGCGGACCGTTTCGCGCCGAAATGAAAACGCTCACGCCAGACGCGCCCATCGAAAATATCAACCGGGCATACATTTCTGGAGAGGCTTTCGACATCTTGGGCATTCATCCAGCGATGGGAAGCTTCTTTTCTAAAGAGCAGGACCGTCTTCCACAAGGCCGCGGGCTTGCCGTCCTCAGTTACAACTTTTGGGAACGTCGCTTTCAGCGAGATCCAACTGTTGTGGGACGGAGAATCGTAATCGATGACAAAGAGGTGGAGATTATCGGCGTCACGCACAATCGCTTTTGGGGCGTAGAGCCAGGGAAATTTGTGGACGTGTGGCTCCCCGGGACATTGTTTGCACCCTATGTCCTTAGGAATCCAGGGGCATACTGGCTCCAGATTATCGGCCGTCTCGCGCCAGGAATTTCGCCCGAGCAAGTACAAGCGCATCTTCAACCCCCATTCCACGATTTTCAAGCCCAGCTTGTGAAGCTCTTTCCGGCCATGCCGGACGTTATTAAGAAGCAATTCCTACAAAGCAAGATTCGTGTCCATTCCGCCACCACTGGAGTATCCGATTTGCGGAACACCTTTTTACGGCCACTGTGGATTCTGTTCGGCGTGGCGGCGGGAATATTGCTGATGGCCTGCGCTAATGTTGCCAGTCTGCTGCTGGCGCGCTCGACGGCCCGCGGCAAGTGAAATGGCGATGCGAGTAGCACTTGGCGCTGAACGAATGCGCCTCATTCGTCAGATGCTAACGGAGAGCCTGATTGTTTCGCTCATGGCAGGAGCATTAGGGTGGTTGCTCGCGCGAAGCGCGGGCCCCCTGCTGGTGCATCTGCTTTCAACAACCCGCGATCCGTTGCAGCTTGCACTCGCAATCGATACGCGAGTGCTGTTCTTCTGCATCGCAGTGTCATCCCTGTCGGCTGTCCTCTTCGGCCTAATCCCAGCGTGGCAAGCCTCGGGCGTGCAGCCGGTGCGCTGGTTGCGGGCCTCGGCCGAACAGATTGGGAGACTCCGACTCGGAAAGCTTTTTGTCAGCATACAGGTCGTCTGCGCATTCTGTCTGATAGTTATTGGCGCGGCTTTCCTATTCAGCCTTGGCAATCTGCTTCGCATCAATCCTGGATTCGACCCACAGAACGTGGCCGTCTTGAGCCTTACCACGAAAGCTGCTAAAAATTCCGTTATGTGGCTGAGCGGTCGGCAACCCGGGCAAGCGCGGCTGCGCAATGACATGCTTCAGCTCCAACAAGCAGTGTCGAGTCAGCCCGGAGTCCAGGCAGCCGCCTTGGCTTGGTGGCTCAACTTCGGCGGCGGAGGTTGGTTAGAACAAATCTTTGTACCGGACAGAGGGCCTTCGAAGGAGGAAGAGATTCTTTACCCCGTGTCTCGCGGCTACTTCGCAGCTCTCCACATCCCATTTGTAGCCGGGCGCGACTTCGAACCAACGGACAACAGCGCAGGGCAGCCGGTACCGGCGATAGTGAATGAAGCATTTGCACGGAAATACTTCAACAGTGCGAGCCCCTTGGGTCGCGAGTTTAGCTATGTGTCTCGCATGGATCATTCGTCGCCGCGTCAGATAATTGTCGGCGTGGTGGCGGATACGCGCTACTACAATTTACGCAGTGCCGCACCTCCGATCGCCTACCTTCCCATTAACGGCAACACCGCGTTCACCCTCTATGTATCCTCCCCGCTTCCATTAGGTCAAATTATGCGCATAGTGGAGCGCGAAGCGCGCCGCCTCGGATCTGACATGCAGGTCCACGAGGTGACTCATCTCGAAACAATCATCGGAAACACGTTATTGCGTGAGAAATTGCTCGCCGGGATGGGCGGAGCATTTGCCGTTTTCAGCCTTCTTCTCGCGGGCATCGGCCTGTTCGGACTCGTGAATTACTCGGTCGGGCGGCGCACCAAAGAGATTGGCATTCGAATGGCGCTAGGCGCACGTCGCGCTGAAATCGTTTCACTCGTTCTAAAAGACATCGCGGCTTTGATGGGCATAGGAATCATCGTTGGCCTGACATCCGGGTTCGCTGTTCTGGGCGTATGCAAATCTCTGCTATTTGGAATTGAAACAGCGGATCCATTCGTTACTGGAACCACGATCGGACTCTTGCTATTAACCGGCTTCCTCGCTGCCAGCTTGCCGGCACACCGCGCCGCTACTATGGATCCGATGCCCGCGCTCCGAGAAGAATAGCTTAAGCTGTCGCAGTCTTAACCCCGATAAAACCGGGTTCTCGTAGATTGAAGACCGGGCATTTGACTGCGGCACTTGTCCGGTATCCCGACTTGCCGAAAAGTGAGAGGAGATGCTTCCACCCGGCGGCTACCGATCCACTGCGAGCTTCAAACGAGTGGACGAACGCAGCGGCTCGCGAGCCATCCGAAAACGAGGCAAGCCGGTTGAGATGGCTGTCGCGAATGGTGCAGACAGTCCGTGTGTCGCCGGTCTTCATATCGCGCAGGTGAACCGCGCCCTCCGCGTCGGCAAAGAGCAACGAATGTCCATCGGGTCCGAGGGCGGCGGCCGTCACCCGATTTTCACTGGCTGTCGTCGTGATCTGGTGGAATGTCGCTTTCTCTTCGGGCGCGAGCCGTTTTCGGAAAAGAAAACTGCCGGTCGCGATCATGAGCAGGGCCATTGCTGCTACGATCGCAATGGCTTTTCGGCCCGGCTTGGTGCGAGGCTGCGCCACTTCGCCGCCGATCCGCTGTAGGGTAGCGGCGACATCCCGTGCTGAAGGCCGGCGCTCCGGCACTTTATCGAGCATCGCGAGCAACAAAGCGGAGAAGTTCAGCGGGAGCGATGGGTTCAGGCGGGAGGGCGGCTTCGGTTCGAGAGTTGCTGCGCAGTATACGACTTCGAATGGTGAGGGCGCTTCAAACGGATGGATTCCCGTTGCCAGTTCATAGAACACCACGCCGAGAGAGAAGACGTCGGACGCCGGCGTGAGAATGTCGCCGTGCGCCTGCTCCGGTGACATGTAACGCAATGTCCCCGCCGCCAGGCTGCCGGAAAACGTCGGATCGGTGTCGACTCGGCGAGCCAGGCCGAAATCGAGCAGCTTGATATAGCCGTCCCGCCGCAGCAGAATGTTCTCAGGCTTCACGTCGCGGTGAATGATTCCTCGGGCGTGCGCTTCGCTGAGGGCTTCAGACGCCTGTATTCCCAAATGAGTGAGCTGTGCGATCGGGAACGGCTTATCGATCAGCGACCGTAACGCCGTTCCCTCCACCATCTCCATCACGATCGCCAGGCCCATCTCCGACTCGATCACTTCATGAATCGTAACGATATTAGGATGGTTGAGCGCCGAAGCCGCCTTTGCTTCGCAAACCAGCGTCTCGATTGGCGTGCCGGCGAGCGTAGCGGGCGAGAGAAACTTCATCGCTACCATACGGTCGAGTTCGGTGTCGCGCGCGGCAAACACCCGCCCCATGCCGCCGCGTCCGAGTTCTTAAAGCAATACGTAGCGAGCGGACTTGGCCCGGCCGGATGCCTGGTTCGGAGGAGGAGACGCCGGCTGCTCTAGTTCTCTCAGGAGCGCAAGCACTTCACTCCGTGTCTCGGTGCTGCCGCCGCACGACTGAACAAATGCAAAGCGCTCTTGCTCGGGCAACTCCGCGGCGGCCGTGTAAATCTCCCAAACGCGGCGCCACTGTTGTTTCATGAACGGCGGCCTGACTCCAGATCCTTTGCAAGCCAGTGCTTGGCGAAATTCCAATCGCGTGCTACTGTTCGTGGAGAGCAGTTGAGCCGCTGCGCGATCTCCTCGACAGTCAATCCCTCGAACACCTTCATCTCAACAATGGACTTGAGCTGCGTATGTATGGCTGCCAGGCGATCCAGCGCGTCTTCAACTTCCTGAAGTGGGCCAACTCCCGCGCTACTATTTGGCGCTTCCTCGATCGGAACCTTCTCTACGCGGCGGCTGAGAGGGCGGGCATGGTGTATCAGCAGCCGTTTCATCATATGCCCGGCGAGACCATAGAAGGCTTGCTTCTGGTTTGCCTCTCCGGTGTTGCCGGCATTCAGTCCCTTGGCTTGAATCAACTGTAGATACAGCTCGTTCACGAGCGCGGTGGGCTGCCAGCTATGATCCGGGCGCTCGTGCTTCATCTTGCTGGCGGCAAGACGGCGAAGCTCCGGATATAAGGCTTCAACAAGTTCGCCGGCCGCGGCGCGGCTACCCTGGCAGAATTCTCCGAGCAGCCGTCCCACGCTGGTGCTTTCGGACGCAGAAGCCATGAAGTAGCGACATTCTAGCAAGTTTAAAAGGAATTGAGTTCACTCGATAGTACTCTCAAACGCCGCCACGCTGCCAGACATAAAATCAACACATGCAATACCGGAAACTGGGCGCGACGGAAGCCGAAATCAGCGAAATCGGTTACGGAGCCTGGGGCATCGGCGGCAAACAGTGGCAAGGCGCCCAGGACGACGAATCGGTGCGGGCGCTCAAACGCTCGTTCGAGCTCGGGGTAAACCTCGTCGATACCGCGCTTGCTTACGGCGACGGCCATAGCGAGCAACTGGTCGGAAAGGCGGTGAAAGGCGGCTTTCGCAAGGTCTACGTGGCGACCAAAATTCCTCCGAAGAACGGCGTCTGGCCGGCATCGCAATCGACACCCATTGGGGAAGTGTTCCCCTACGACTACATCGTCCGGTGCACGGAAGAGAGTTTGAAGAACCTGGGCGTCGAGCAGATCTATCTGCAGCAGTTTCACGTTTGGACGGACGCCTGGACAAATACCGGCGAGTGGCGGCGTGCGATTGAAGACCTGAGGCGAAGCGGAAAGGTCCGCTATTTCGGGATCTCGATCTCGGAACACGATCCGGATTCGGCGCTCGAAGCCATCAAAACCGGGGCCATTACCGCCGTGCAAGTCATCTACAACATCTTCGATCAAACCGCGGAGGCGAATCTGTTTCCTCTCTGCAAGGAGATGAAAATCGGCGTCCTCGCGCGGGTACCTCTGGATGAGGGCGGACTGACCGGCACGATCACCGAGAATACCCGGTTCGAACCCGGCGAATTTCGCGAGTCGTATTTTCGCGGCGATCGCAAGCGCCAGGTGATGGAGCACGTGGAAGCGCTGAAGCGCGATCTGGCGGCCGTGCCGGGCACCTTGCCGGAAATCGCGCTGCGGTTCTGCCTTTCGAATCGCACTGTGACGTCCGTTATTCCGGGTATGCGCCGCATTGCGACCGTGGAGAGCAGTTGCCGGGCGGCGGCTTCCGGTATGCTCGATGAGAAAACGCTGGCGATTCTCAAGCGCCACGCCTGGAATCGCAACTTCTATGAATAGCCATGCGGATTGCGATTCTCTCGGACATCCATGACAATCTCTGGAACCTCGCTGCCGCCATCGAAGCGGTGAAGGACGCCGATACGCTGATCTGTTGTGGAGACCTCTGCTCGCCTTTTGTCATCGATGAGCTGGCGAAATTTCCGCGAGACGTCCACATCGTCTTCGGCAACAACGATGCGGATCTATACCGAATCACCACAAAAGCGCTCAGAACGCCCAACTGCCGTGTGCACGGCGAACTGTTTCAAACCACGTTCGACGGCAAACGCTTCGCTATAAACCATTTCGATTACATTGCCCGGCCCATGGCGAAATCGGGCGATTACGATGTTGTCTGCTTCGGCCATAATCATACGTTTGAGATTTCCCACGAACGCGATTGCCTGCTCATCAACCCGGGCCCCATCATGGGCGCCGAGTTTTCGACCGGTTCTTGGGGAGAGTGCGCGCCTACTTTCGCGGTTCACGATACGAGCACGGACAAGCCGGAGGCTTACGCAATCAACCCGAATCGGGTCGTGAAGCAGGCGATTCGAATCAAGAACCTCTAATCACCACACCCGGCACCCGTTGGCGCGCATCATCGGCTGTCCCACCTTGCACCCGAAGGCCTGTCCGAACTCCGGCAAATCGGCTACCACGCCGTTAATCCGGTACTCGTCCGGCGAGTGCGGGTCGGTGATGGCGTGCAGACGCTTGCTCTCGATGCGTTCGTCTCCGCAGGCCCACTGCGCCATACCGACAAAAAACCGCTGCTCGGGAGTCAGGTCGTCGACCGGTTTGAGATCCTGCCCCGCCGTGGCATGCTTCCAGGCAATGTAGGCGAGCAGTGTGCCGCCAAGATCCGCCACGTCTTCGCCCAGCGTCAGGCTGCTGTTGATGTGAATATCGTCCACTACCACGTATTGCGCGTACTGATTTCGCACACACGCCACCCGCTGCTCGAAGGCCTTGGCATCCTGCGGCGTCCACCAATCCTTCAGGTTGCCCTGCGCATCGAACTGCCGTCCTTCGTCGTCGAATCCGTGCGTCAGCTCATGCCCGATGGTCGCGCCTGTATTGCCGTAATTCGGGGCGGCATCCATTTTCGGATCGAATAGAGGCGGCTGCAGCACGCCGGCCGGAAAATTGATGTCGTTCATCTGCGGATTGTAGTAGGCGTTTACGGTAGGCGGCGTCATGTCCCACTCGCCGCGATCCACCGGCTTGCCGATCTTGGCGAGCTGACGGTGCTCCTCGAATTCCGATGTCCGTATGAGATTGCCGGCGAAATCGCCGGGCTCGATCCGCACGGAGCTGTAATCGCGCCACTTGTCCGGATATCCGATCTTGTTCACGACGGCGTGCAGCTTTTCGAGGGCGCGCTGCTTCGTCGCATCGCTCATCCAGGTCAGGTCTTTGATGTCGCGGCCCATTTCCTGCTCAATCTCCTGCGTCACCTTAAGGGCATCTTGCTTCGTTTGCGGGGAAAAAGTCTTGGCGACGAATACCTGGCCCAACGCTTCGCCCAGCTCGCGATCCACGAGCCGTGTACAGCGCTTCCAGCGCGGCGGCATCTCCTTCACGCCTTGCAGATACTTGCTGAAAAAGTCGAAATTCTCCTGAACGAAGCTAGAGGAAAGATAGGGCGCTTGCGCGTGAACCAGGTGCCAGCGCAAGTAGGCCCGCCAGGCGGCGAGATTCTGCGCCCACAGCACATTGTTTAACTCATCGAAAAACTTGGGTTCGGTCACGTTCACCTGGTTAAATGCCGGCGCGCCGAGGTGCTCCAGGTAGGTGTCCCAATCGAAAGCCGGCGCTATCCGGTTCAGCTCCTCCCGCGAGAATTTGTGCTTCAGATTGTAAGGATTGCGCTTTTCCACGCGCGTAAGCGAAGCCTTTGCAAGCTCCGTCTCAATGGACATGACGGCTTGGGCGTCCGCTTCCGCATCGGGCGTCGATTCGCCGATCATCTGGAGCATGCGCGTCACATGCTGCACATACTTGTGGCGGATCTCCTGTGAGCGCGGATCGGTCTTGGTATAGTAATCGCGGTCCGGCAACCCCAAGCCGCCCGCCGCGGCGAAGGCGATCACCTCGGACGAATTGTCGAAATCCTGATCGGACCGGAAGCCGAATAACACTCCGCGATCTACACCCTGCGTCTGTTCGTCCCCGACGTACCGGGCGATGTCATTGATGGAACTGAGACTCGCGATCTCCTTCAGCATCGGCTCGAGCGGCTTGGCGGCCGCCGCCTCGACGGCACCCTCATCCATACAGGCGTGAAAGAAATCGCCGATCTTCTGCTCATTCGGGGTACGGGAGGCGCTCGGATGCGACGCCTGCTCGAGGATGCCCCACAGGAAGCGCTGATTCTCGTTCGTCAACTTTGAATAGACATCCCAGCGTGCCTGGTCGGCCGGGATCGGGTTCAGCTTGTTCCAGTTTCCGCACGCGTACTTGTAAAAATCGACGCACGGATCGGCCGATTTATCCATGAATTGGGTGTCGAGGCTGGGGGTGTAGGGCAGCTTTGTAAGCGGCGCTTCCTGGGCCGGCAAGAGGCTTACGGCGCCCAGAAACATAAGGGGAGCGGTTCGCATGTAGTCGATTGTTTCTCGATCAAAGCTGTTCGCGCAACCAGCTCAGATACTTCTCCGAGCCGTCCGCAATCGGGACCGCGATGATTTCAGGCGTGTCATAGCTGTGCAGTTCGGCGATGCGGTCGCGAAGCCCCGGGAAGCGCTTCCGGTTCGTCTTGATGAGCAGCAGCTCCTCCCAGGACTTTTTCACTTTGTCGTTCCAGCGAAAAACGCTTCGAACGGGCGATCCGAGCATGGTCACACAGGCGGCAAGGCGAGACTCCACCAGGTTCTTCGCGATCCGGCGCGCCTCACTGCCACTGCTGCAGGTGCAAAGCACAACTAGTTCATCTGCCATAAAAATTTGGTTTCCGCTAGACCTTTCGTCAAAACAAGTTTATAAAGAGATGTAAGGGACTACTTTACAGGTGTTACGATCGATTCTCCGACCGCTGGCCATCGTGGCTGCGCTGGCGGGACTTGCCGCATACGCGACTATCATGCTGCGTGGACCGCAAGGCCTCAGGGCGCTCCAGGAGAGGCGTCACGAAATTCGGACGCTCGAAGAGCAAAACGCGAACCTGCTCCGCGATATCGAAGCCAAAAAACAGCGCATTGAACGGCTGAAGAACGACCCCGCCACGCAAGAGGTGGAGGTGGAGAAAAACCTCGGAAAAGTTCGTCCGGGCGCCACCGAATTCAAGGTTTCAGGCCAGCGAACCGCCCCTGTGCCCGGCGATGGCCCATCCGCGCTTAGCGGCGAGTCGAAACCGTCTCATTAACAGGCGCTGCTTTCCTTGCGTTTTCCCTCACGGCTTCGCGCATCAGTTCCGCAACCTCCTGAATGCTTTCTTCTTCCGCCAATAGCACGCGGTGAGACAGCCAGAAAGCGTCCCCTATACGGGCTTCCGCGGCGGGGCACTCGTTGACCAGGCACGCGACGTTTCTGAATACCGGATTCTGATACAGCGTGTGCGGATAAAACGCGCACGGCACCCCCGCCGCCGTCAATCGCTCTCGAAACTCGTTGCGCCGGTTCGCGCCCCCTCGAATTCGCCCCAACACCAGATACCAGGAGTTCTGGGTAACCTCCGCCGGCTGCTCTTGCCAGGCGATCTCCGGAACGTCGGCCAGGAGTTTGCGCAGCAGGCGGGCGTTCGCCGCGCGGCGCGCGATCTGCTCGGGCAAACGCTCGAATTGGGCTAACAAAACAGCGGCCTGGAAGGCAGTCAGCCGGAAGTTGGTTCCCAGCCGGTGGTGCTCATAAAAGCTTCGGCCGCGCACCCGGCCGCAGTTGGCGACAGAGCGAGCTTTTTCCGCGAACTCGTCGTCGGAGGTCACCAGCATCCCGCCTTCGCCTGAGCAAAGCACCTTGCCGTTCTGAAAGCTGAAGGACCCGGCAACCCCGAAGCTGCCCGCTCGTTTACCGTTCCACTCGGAGCCTTGCGCGTGGGCCGCGTCTTCGAGGAGCAGGAGGTTGTGCTCTCGGCAGATGCTCGCCAACTCGTCTATATCGCACATCGTGCCGCCGAAATGCACCGCCATGACAACCTTGGTCTTCGGCGAAATGGCCTCGGCCACGCGGCAGGGATCTATGTTGAGCGATGCGGGTTCGATATCGACAAAAACGGGTACAGCGCCGGCCCGCAACACAGCCGTGGCCGTCGAGATGAACGAGATAGCGGGGACGATGACCTCGTCGCCCGGGCCGACGCCGAGGACGTTCAACGCCAGTTCCAGCGCGACTGTGCCGTTGAAGGCGCTGATCCCGTGCGCCGCGCCCTGGTAACGCGCGAAGCTCTGCTCGAATTCGGCGACAAACGGGTGAAAGCCGCCCCATTGAGGGCTCTCGAGCACCATGCGCACAAGTTCAGCCTCGCGTTCGCCGGCTTGCGGCCAGGAAGGGATATTCATGATTCCAAACTTCCAGTATCGCGTTCCCGAATGTCGGGTGGCGGCCCTGCGGCGGCGCTATGAGGCGCGTTCACTTGGCAAGTGATCGTGCTTCATACTTTCCGCATGGTTTACTTGCATGGCAAGTGAAGATGGCGGGCGTATGATCGTGCTGCAGGGCACGCTGGATCTGATTGTCTTGCGGGCTGGCTTGCCACATCGAGGACGCACGTCCCAGAATTCATCAAGGAGCGACTCGATTCTGCGATCGCTTATGAAACACCAGCAGCGGTAATTATTGGCGCTGACCTCCGGTGAGAAGAAGCGTTTGGCCTGTCACCCACCCGGCGTCATCGGAAGCGAAGAAGACAGCAGCCCGGGCGATATCTTCCGGCTGCGCAATGCGGCCCAGAGGGGTTTGCGATTCGACGGCCTTGCGGAATTCACCATTTGCGAGCCCGCCCGCGTGCAAACCTTCGGTTTCTACCATGCCGGGATTGAGCGAATTGACACGGATCTTCTTGGGACCAAGCTCCTTTGAGAGCGCTACCGTGATCGCATCCACTGCAGCCTTGGTGGCGCTGTACACAGACGCCGTGGCGACAGGCATGGGGCCGACAATTGAGCTGATGTTGATAATGGCGCCGCCGTTCTCGCCGAACACTTTCACCGCTTCCTGGGTGGTAAGAAGCAGGCCCAGAACATTCAGATCGAATTGCTTGTGGAAGTGCGCTGGCGTGATGGAATCGAGCGGCGCGAATTCGTAGACGCCCGCATTGTTAACCAGGATGTCGAGTGTTCCGTAAGCCGTTTTCGTCTCGGCCAGGAGCCGTTTGATGTCTTGAGGTTTGGAGACGTCCGCCTGAACCGCGACGGCTTTGCCGCCTTTTTCCGTAATCCGCTTAACGACGGCATCCGCGCCCTCCTTGCTGGCGGCGTAGTTGACGACGACCGATGCGCCTTCAGCGCCCAGGTGCTCGGCAATGGAAGCACCGATTCCCTTCGAAGCTCCTGTAACGATTGCGACTTTTCCGGCGAGTTTACTCATGGTGGCGATCTCCTGTTCGTTTTAATACTTTCACAACCATCTAACTGATGAAAGGAGGCGCCGCCAGGCTTCAGCGATTTTGCCAAATCAAAGTTTTTGCAGTTCCGCCAGATACGCTTTCCACGTAGCGCGTTGAAAGACCGTGTCGACGAACTTACCTCGACGAGCGGTCTCGATGAGGCCGGCCGACTCTAATTCTTTCAAGTGATGCGAAAGTGTGGCGGCTGTGATAGGAAATGCAGCGCGAAGGTCAGAGCACGCGATACAAGATCCAGCGGCGATGTGCTTCAGAATTTGAAAACGGCGCGGATCGGAAAGTACGCGCGAGATAGCGCGGAGTTCTCGAGCCGGCAGCGCGGCATGCTGCTTCGATTTCTTGCGAGTGGCCACGGTGGATTAAAGCGGTTTGAAAAGGCGGCCCCACCGTCTCGGGCGGCGTAGACCTGTCTTCCCGGCCCCCACTCCTGCAACCGGCGCTTCTGTGGAATCGTAAATGAGGATCGGCTTGCCGATGATATCGGAGATGTCTAGAAAACCCCAGTAGCGGCTGTCAAGCGAGTTGTCGCGATTGTCGCCCAGCACGAAATACTTTCCAACGGGAACTATGGCTTCGCCGTTCGCGACGTGGTTCTGGAGCATATCGCGTATGCCGAGCATTTCGCGCGAGCCGGGTTGCAACCCAACGTTGGCAGAACCGCTTGGGAAATTATCACGGTATTGATCAACAGTGCTGAATTTGTGAACCGCATACGGTTCCGTCAAAGCAACTCCGTTGCGATAAACGATCTTCGAAGCAATCCGAATGCGGTCTCCGGGCAATCCGACCACGCGCTTCACGAATACTTGGCGCGGGTCCATGGGGTAATGGAACACCACGATATCGCCTTGTCCGGGATGCACTCGCGGAAGCACCCGGGCCAGGATGCGATCTCCAATCAAGAGGGTGTCCTCCATTCCGCCCGTCGGAATGACAAAGGCCTCCACAAAGATCAACGGCACGGTAAAGAAGCAGGAGGTGCCGATCCAGAGGAAAGGAGAGCCGCGGCGCGCGCCAGAGGCGGCAAGCGACTTGCCTGCCAGGAAGAACAACGCGACTAGCGCCATATCCAGTCCGACAGTAAACACGATCGCTGCCCTTGCGATGCTCCCAGCGCGCAGCAGGAGCAACGGCATTACTGCTAACTGCGTAAGTTCAAAAAGAGCGAAGCCATAGGCGCTCCACACTTGTTTGCGCAGAATACCGATACCTGCCAGCAAAGGAACCAGCGAGAACAAAGCGAGCGCCACTTGTTGAATCGCTGAGAGCAGGCCGATTGCCGCCAGCAGGAAAGCCGTGATGGCTGCGATAAGCGGAAGCGTGGAGAAGCGTTTCATCGGAATTTGCGCGGGTATCGATCGGGAAAAGCGCTTATAAATTATGCAGGAACGGGTTTCGCTCTTTCTCTCTGCCGATTGTGGTAGAGGGGCCGTGGCCCGGAAGCACGACGGCGTCCGACGGCAGGTCAAGAAGCTTTGTCTTGATGGACGATAGGATTTGGCGTGTGTCACCTCCGGGGAGGTCGGTCCTGCCAATAGAATCGCGAAACAACGTATCGCCCGCCACCAGCTTGTTTTCCTCGGGAATCCACAAGCACAGACTCCCTCGCGTGTGCCCGGGCGTTTGGAGCACCTGGAACCGCGCCTTGCCGAGCTCTAACACGGTGCCTTCTTTCGCCGCCGCATCCACCTCCGTCCGCTCCGGCTTCTTGACGCCCAGCCAGCTCGCCTGCATATCCAGCATGTCGAGCTGCTCCATGTCGCTTTCATTCATATAGACCGGAGCGCCCGTGAGCGCCCGCAATTTGTGCGCGCCGGCAACATGATCGATGTGCGCGTGCGTGATCACGATCGCCTTTACCTTCAGTTCGTGTTGCTCGAGAATGCCGGCGATCTTCTCAATTTCATCCCCCGGATCGATCACGATCGCATCATGCGTCTGCTCATCGCCGAAAACCGAACAGTTGCATTGCAGCAGCCCGACCGGAATAACAGCGTGAATCATGAGGCGCTTCCCTGCCCTATTCGCAGCGCTTCGCAGTATCGCTGCGGCAGGCGCGACGGGCGCCACTCCCGGTTCAGCCACATGTGCCGGGTTGAGCCTTCCGCCAGCCGCCGGTCGGGTTCGGCCGAGCGGATCTCATATTTGAATTCGATCACGCGGGGATTGGCGCTGGCAATCTCGGTCTGCACGATAATCTCCTGATCGTATTTCGCGGGAGAAATGTAGCGGCAGCTCGATTCAATGACGGTCAGGAACAACCCTTCAGATTCCATATCCTTGTAGTGAAATCCACGGGAACGAACCAGTTCGACGCGCCCGATCTCCATCCAGACGAAATAATTGGCATAGTACACGACGCCCATCTGGTCGGTTTCGGCGTAGCGAACCCGCAAGCGTGTTTCGTGCTTGGGAACGGCGGTTGAATCCGGACGCAAGGATTACTCTCCTGGTCTGACTATAGCCGCCGCTCCTCATTCGAGCCGGCCGCGGCTGCCTTGTTAGCATTTGGACATGCGCGTCAGGGTACTGTTTTTTGGAGTGCTGAAAGACATCGTCGGCAGGTACGAAGAAACCCTCGACATACAGCCCCATTCGACTCTGGCGAACGTGTTTGAGGCCTATTCGGAACGCTTCGAAACCCTGCGAGACAAGCGTCCGTCGATTCTATTTGCGAGAAACCGGGAGTTCGCCACGCCAGATACCGCTCTATCCGACAACGACGAAGTAGCCTTCCTGCCGCCGGTGAGTGGCGGGTCGAAGCCGCCGGGCGAAGCCTCCGGCCATATCTTTATGATTACGCGCGAAGCCATCGATGCCCAGTCGCTTGCCAGCGGGTTGCAGCGTCCGGAAGACGGCGCGGTTGTGACATTTGAAGGCGTGGTGCGCAACAACACGAAGGGGCGCGCCACTCTCTTTTTGGAGTACGAGTGTTACGAATCGATGGCCCTCAAGCAGATGACTGACATCGGCAATGAGATTGCCGATCAGTTCGCTATCAGCCGTATCGGCATCGTGCACCGGCTGGGACGTTTGCAGATCGGTGAAGCGAGTGTGGCCGTCGTGGCTACTGCGCCGCACCGCAAGGCCGCCTTTGAAGCCGCTCTCGAAGCCATCAATCGCCTCAAGCGCGAGGTGCCCATCTGGAAGAAAGAGTTTTTCGCCGGCGGCGCGGTTTGGGTCGAAGGCGAGTGGGACGAACGGCTCCTCGGGAACTCCCAGACGCATGGCTAGTTTACGCCGGCGCACGCCCCCCGTTGCTGTTATTTGCGCTTTCGTTTTTTTCGGTATCGCCGCCGCAGCATGCGCTCAGTTCAAACCTGCTAACCCGCCGCCGGCGCAACCCTCTTCCAGGAATACCTCGTCCCCCGGCGAGGCACCCACGTTCTCCGTTAAGGTGAACCTGGTCCGCTTGCTCGTTTCCGTGCGCGACATGTCCGGCGCTTTGCTTACGAAACTAGCTAAACAGGATTTTCGCGTTCTCGACAGCGGCGTCCCCCAGGAAATCGCGGTATTCGAGCGCAATACCTCCCTCCCGCTCTCCGTCGCCATCATGATCGACACCAGCGGCAGCACTCAGAAAGACCTCCACTATGAAGTTGATTCCGTTTTGAGATTCATTCCGACTTTGCTCGAAGCGGGAAATTCGGGCGACACCTTTGCGCTCTTCAGTTTTAACTGGCGAACGGCTCTCGAAGCTGATTTTTCTCGAAATCCGAAGCGCGCCGAACACGCTCTGCATGCGCTGCGAGGCGAGGGCGGAACCTCTCTTTATGACGCCATCTATCTGGCAAGCGATACCTTGGCTGAACGAGAAGGCCGCCACGTAATGGTAGTCGTCACGGACGGTGGCGACACCACCAGCTACAAGCATTACGGTGATGCGTTGGCTGCCGCGCAGCGTGCCGACGTGGTGATGTATCCCATCGTGGTCGTTCCCATCGCCAACGATGCGGGCCGCAATTTGGGAGGCGAGCATGCCCTCGCCACACTGGCCGCCTCCACCGGAGGCCGTATCTTTTATCCCGAGGGCTTCGAACAACTGGACGCCGCGTTCTCGGACATCCTGCAAGAGCTGCGGACGCAATACCTTCTCGGCTTCTATCCGCGCGACGTTCGCGAGCAGCCCCGCCTCTTTCACCAAGTGAAAGTGGAAGTGCGCCAGCCCTTCCTCAAAGTGAACGCGCGCACGGGGTATTACGAGCCGTGAAGCGTCTCGATCTCCTCCTATGCTGAACTGAATAACAGATATGTTTAGTTTTGTGGACGCGGCGATCGATATCGCGCGCGAAGCAGGTCAATTGTTGCTCGCGCATTGCGGCGTGAGCTTCGAATTGAAGGGCGATTACGATCTGATTACTGCCGCCGACCGCGCCAGCGAGCACTTGGTCATCAAGCGGCTCAAAGAGCGCTTTCCCGACCACGGCATTGTCGCCGAGGAAGGCGGTCGCGCCGAAATGCAGGCCGAAATGCGTTGGTATGTCGATCCGCTCGATGGCACAACCAACTTCGCTCATGGCTTCCCCATGTGGAATGTGACGCTGGCGCTCGCCCGCAAGGGAGAAGTCATCGCGGGCGTTGTCTATGACCCGCTCAATCGCGAGTTATTCGCTGCTGAACGCGGCGCCGGGGCGCGCCTCAATGGTGCTCCCATACGCGTCAGCAAAACGCGCGTCCTGAACGATTCCCTGGTGGCCACCGGCTTCCCCAGTCGCAAGCGCCACCTCAACGTGAACATCCATTTTTATTACCAGCTCGCCATGGTGACGCACGGCGTGCGCCGCGGCGGTTCTGCCGCGCTTGATCTGGCATACACAGCCTGCGGGCGTCTGGAAGCCTTCTGGGAATTCGGCCTCAATCCATGGGACATGGCTGCCGGCACCCTGCTCGTCCAGGAGGCTGGCGGATGCGCTTCCGGAATGCGAGGCGAGCCGCTCGACCTCCACGGCAAATATGTGCTTGCCGATAACGGATCCATTCACCGCGAGACGCTCGACCTGTTTGCCGATATTTTTGACGGCCGTTATCGATACGACATGCCGTCGCTTCCAGCCGAAGAATGGGCGGCGCAGAATGTCTGAGCTTCCCTCCGTTCCTCTGACTCTCGAAGGCGCCTGGGTTCTTCATCAGATGTTCCGCTTCCGGCGCTCGGCCTGGCGCGATGCCGAGGTGTATCATCGCGAGCGCATCCTGGAAGGAGCCGGGCGCGCATTGAGTGCCTTGGAATTTAGTCCAAAGCAAGGAAATCCGGTTCAATCCGCCATGTATTCGCTCGTCGGCCACAAGGGCGATCTGCTGCTCCTCCATTTCCGCGACTCCCTGGAGGAGCTCCACCGCGCCGAACTGGCCGTCGAACAGTTGGAGCTTTCGGATTACCTCGAGATGACTCATTCCTATCTCTCGGTGGTGGAGCTTGGGCTCTACGAATCGTCCGCCAAAACCTACGCCCAGCTTTCCGAGCAAGACCTCGAGCCGCACTCGCCGGAGTGGAATGCCGGCATCGCCGAAGTAATGTCCCGCCAAGCAGCCGCCATGTCGTCTCGCCTCTATCCGCCCATTCCCGCCGCGAAATATCTCTGTTTCTATCCCATGGATCGCAAACGCGATGCACAAAAGAACTGGTATCAGGTCCCGATGGCCGAGCGCCAGCGCCTCATGCACGAGCACGGCCTCATCGGCCGTCGCTATGCGGATTCGGTTCGCCAGATCATCACCGGTTCAATCGGTTTCGACGATTGGGAGTGGGGCGTCGATCTGTTCGCAGACGACCCTCTGGTCTTCAAAAAGCTGATCTATGAAATGCGATTCGACGAAGTCAGCGCCGTCTACGCGTTGTTCGGCAGCTTCTACGTGGGCCTTCGAGTGCCCATCGCGGAGTTGACACGGACGCTGGCGGGGGAAGTCTCGTGATTGACATGCCGCGGAAGCGCAAGGGGCCGTAGCACGGCGTCCCGACCTAGCGCAGTTTCAACGGTTCAAATCGTTCAGAATGGTACGCTTAGAATTCGAAAAATGCGTACAGTTGACCTCATTCATCGCAAGCGGGACGGAGAGGAACTTGCTCCCGAAGAGCTTCAATTTCTTGTAGATGGCTACACCCGTGGCGAAATTCCCGATTATCAAATGGCCGCGTTCCTCATGGCCGTGTACTACTCCGGAATGTCTGATCGCGAAGTGAGCGTCATGACCGAATCGATGATGAGCTCGGGTTCTATCGTGGACCTTTCGGCTATTCCTGGAATCAAGGTCGATAAGCATTCCACAGGCGGAGTGGGCGATAAGACGAGCCTGATTGCGGCTCCCATCGCGGCAGCGGCCGGCGTCGTGGTACCCATGATCTCCGGAAGGGCTTTGGGGCACACCGGGGGCACGCTCGATAAGCTCGAATCCATTCCGGGTTTTCGCACCGACCTTACGATTGACGAATTTCGGACTCTCCTCGCTGAGCATAATCTCGCTTTCATCGGCCAAACACCGGAGGTAGCCCCTGCCGATGGCAAGCTGTACGCGCTGCGTGATGCCACCGCAACGGTCGAATCCATCCCTCTGATCGCGTCTTCCATCATGTCGAAGAAGCTCGCCGTCAGCCTGGATGCCCTCGTACTCGATGTCAAGGTGGGTTCGGGAGCGTTCATGAAGAAGCAGGTGGAGGCGCGGCGTCTGGCCCAGATGATGGTCGGAATCGGGCGCCGGCTCGACAAGCGCGTTCAGGCCCTCATCACCGACATGAGCCAGCCGCTCGGCTACGCCATCGGCAATGCGCTCGAAGTGATGGAAGTTTCGCAGACGCTCCAGAATGCCGGCCCCGCCGACTTGACGCGCATCTCGCTCGAGCTCGCCGCTCGCATGATTTTTCTGGGCAAGATCACCAAGACTCTGGATGAAGCTCGCGAAATGGCGCAAGCCAACCTGCTCGACGGCTCCGGTTACCGGAAATTCAAGGATGTCATTGCGGCGCAGGGCGGCAATCCGCAGGTGCTCGATCGCTTCGATTTGCTTCCTAACGCCACGGGCGCGCAGGAAATCACCACCAGCCGCGGCGGCTATGTGAGCGGCATCGATGCCGAGTTAATCGGCCAAGCCTCTTCCATGATCGGCGCCGGCAGAAACATGAAGGAAGATTCCATTGATCCCGCTGTCGGCGTCATCCTCGAAGTCAAAGTTGGACAAAAGATCGAGGCTGGAAGCATCTTGTGCCGTATCTATTACACCAGCGAAGAACACTTGCAGGAAGCCGCTGACCTTGTCGAAGACGCTTTCAAGATTTCCCAGCAGTCAGTGGAAGAGCGCGATCTGATTTTGGAAGTTGTCAGCTAGCGTCAGTTCTGGATGGCGAAACTCGACGGGCTGGTTGGGTTGGTCTCCATCGTGGCCTGCGCCTATCTGTTTTCAACGCGGCGCGCGGCCATCCAAAAGAGAATCCTGCTCTGGGGAATTGCCCTCCAGTTCGGTTTCGCTTTTCTGGTCCTCAAGACCAAGGTCGGCGGACTGTTTTACGGCGTCAGCCTGTTTGTCAACGCGCTGTTGGGCTATACCGCCGCGGGATCGAGTTTCGTTTTCGGCGACAAACTGGGACTGCGCAACGATCAGTTCGGCGTTATCTTCGCTTTTCAGGTCCTCCCGATAGTCATCTTTATCTGTTCGCTGTTCGCCATTCTTTACTACCTCGGCGTCATGCAGGTGTTTGTAAAAGCCATGGCCGTCGCAATGCAGAAATTCATGGGCACCAGCGGGGCTGAATCCACTTGCGTCGCCGCCAGCATCGTCATGGGTCAGACGGAGGCCCCCGTCACTATTCGGCCGTTCCTCGAAAGCCTCACCGAATCGGAGCTTTTCACCGTCATGACCAGCGGGATGGCGCACGTCTCCGGATCCGTGATGGCCGCTTACGTCGCTATCGCCGGCGTCTCCATCACCCACCTGCTGACGGCCGTTATCATGACCGCGCCCGCGACTATCATGCTCTCCAAAATGTTCGTTCCGGAAACCGGCGAGCCCGTCACCGCCGGTACGGTAAAGGTGGATGTCGAAAAACAGGGAGTCAACGTAATTGACGCCGCCGCGCGCGGCGCAGGCGACGGATTGCAGTTGGCCCTGAACATCGCCGGAATGCTGATTGCGTTCCTCGCTCTGATCGCCTTGATCAATGGCGGCCTCGGCTGGCTGCATTCCTTCGCCGCGTGGATTCCGTCTTCTCTTCAGCAAATTCTCGCTTGGCTATTTGCGCCCATTGCCTGGGCCCTGGGTGTCAGTTGGAATGACTGCGCCACCATCGGAAATCTTCTGGGAACCCGCATGGTGCTTAACGAATTCGTCGCGTTCGTGGACCTGGGAAAGCTGAAAGCGATGCTGCAGCCGCGATCGTTTGTCATTGCCACCTTCGCGCTGTGCGGCTTTGCTAACCTGAGCTCTATCGCCATCCAGATCGGCGGCATCGGCGCGCTGGCGCCCTCGCGCAAGTCGGACCTGGCGCGCCTCGGCGTCAAAGCCATGCTGGTCGGAACGCTCGCGAATTTCATGTCCGCCTGCATCGCCGGCATACTGCTCTAGATGAAGCAGCAGTCGAAGCCGTCACTTTCCACGGACCGATGTTATTGGCGGTCGGGAGCGCTAAGTAAAGCCTTGATCATGTCGCCGAGTTTCATGAAATCGTGATGTTGGGACGGTTTGCGGAAATATCCATTCGCGCCGAGGTTTGTCATCTGCTCGCGGTCTCGGGCTGAGTCGGAGGATGAGACAACGATGACAAGAACCTGGGCGCATTTGCGGCTCTGGCGCATATGCTTCAACACGTCGCCACCCTGCCTTTTCGGCAGATTGATATCGAGAATGACAAGGGCGGGACAAGGCATACCAGCATCGGCGTCGGCCGAGTCGAAAAACCGCACAGCCTGGTCTCCATCCTTTGCCATGTGGAGCGCGAGCGGAAGCTTCATCGCCGCAATCGCTTCCTGTATCAGGAATACGTCGGATTCGTTATCTTCGACAAAGAGCACATGGTTGGGAGTGCCGGCGGCGTTTTGTCAGACGGGGAGCGCAAAGCGGAAGGTTGATCCTCGCTCAGGTTCCGATTCGACCCAGATGCGCCCATGATACCGATCCACGATTCGCTGGCAGATAGCCAATCCAATACCGGTTCCTGAGTATTCATTGCTATTGTGTAGACGCTTGAACAAGCCAAAGATGTTCTCCTTGTAGTCGGGATCGATACCGATGCCATTGTCGGCAACACTAAAAAGCCAATATTCGTTCTGACGCTCGGCCGAGACATGCACGATGGGCGGCCGTTCCGGGCTGCGGTACTTTATGGCATTCCCGACGAGATTCTGGAACAGTTGTTGCAGATGCGTGCAGTTTACCGGCAGCGAAGGGAGCGGACCGACCGTGATCTGAGCCCCGGTGTCCGTAATCGCGCTCGAAAGGTTCGCTAGCGCCGTTTTCACGGATTCGCTCGCATCGACGACCTCGACCGGCTGATCAAACCTTGTCACCTGTGTATAGGTCAGCAGATCGCGGAGCAGTGTTTCCATGCGTATCGCGCCATGGCGTAGGAATCGCATGAATTTCAGGGCCTCGCCCTCGAGCTTATCGGCATGGCGTGTCGCCAAAAGCTCGCTGTAAATCTTAATGCCGCGCAAGGGTTCCTGAAGATCGTGGCTTGCCGAAAAGGCGAACTGCTCCAGGTCCTCGTTGGCCCGGCGAAGCTCGTCCTGGACGCGCTTCTGTTCATCGATATCGGTCGACGTGCCGAACCACTTCACGATTTCCCCGCCCATATCGCGGACGGGGACCGCGCGCCCGACAAACCAGCGCCAGCGATTTTCCTGCCGGTCTAAAAAGCGGTACTCAATACCGTAAGATTGTCCGGAACGAACGGCGGCAGACCAGGCATCGCGAGTTCGCGGGAGATCGTCGGGATGCAGAATGTCCTCCCAACTGATATCTGCTGAAGGAATACGGCTAAAGCCGGTAAATTGAAACCAGCGTTCATTGAAGTAATCAACGGTTCCGTCGGGCCGCGCTGTCCACACGATTTGCGGCATCGTGTCCGCAAGCTGGCGAAACCGCGCCTCGCTCTCCGCCAAGGCTGCCTGAATGCGCTTGCTTTCCGTGATGTCGCGGGCAATCTTGGAAGCACCGATGATTACGCCCTGTGCATCCCTTACGGGTGAAATCGTAAGCGAGATATCAATCAGCGAGCCATCTTTCCTACGGCGCACCGTCTCGAAGTGATCGACGCGTTCACCCCTCCTGAGACGCGCGAGAATGTCTGGCTCTTCGTCCTGCCGATCCTCCGGAATGAGAAGGTTGGCGACGGTCTGGCCAATCGCCTCTTCGGCCGTATGGCCGAAAAGGCGTTGCGCGCTCTTATTCCAGCTCGTAATAACGCCATCGAGATTCTTGCTGATAATGGCATCATCGGATGACTCGACAATCGCGCTCAATAAGAGTGCGGCACGTTCTGCGTCCTTACGGTCTGTTATGTCGTGCCTAACAGCGAGATGGACCATCGCGCCGTCTGGGATCATGCCGCACCTCTTGGATTTGTCTGAATGCCTGGCATCGCACGCTTCTCGTCAAAGAGACGCCGAATGATCGGACCCAATTGCATGAATTCCTCCAGAAACGAAGGAGTGCTCTCGCAATTTTGCGAGGCTTACACACGGGATCGGGTTTGAGAACCGGTGTGCAACCGCTCTACGGTACTATTTCTCTGGGAAATCGATATCCCACGTTTTGAGTTTAGATGGCAAACAACAGCACTTCGGCCGAGAACGAAATTCAGCGACTCCATGGCATGCAGGTTCGGCAATTAAGAGATTATGCAATCTTCTTCATCGGCCTGGATGGCCGTACGGAAGCCGGCGCGACGGCGACGCACGAACCGCTTCCGACGGTTGTTGCGGTACATAGTCAAATCGTGCGCGTCTTTCAGAATCTCCTCAGCAATGCGATTAAGTTCGGTCAACTGAGCGAAACCCGGCCGTTCATATTTCCTCGCGAGAAGAGGGCAAATATTGGATCATTTCAATCAAAGATAACGGCATTGGATTTGACCAACAGTACAAGGAATATCTCTTTACTCCGTTTACGCGACTGCACGGCCCTGAATATTCGCGGTCCGCCGTTGGCCTCGCGATCTGCCGCCGAATTGTAGATAGCCATGGTGGAAGGATTTGGGCCGAATCGACTGTCGACAAGGGAGCGACTTTCCACTTCACTCTGCCAGGTGAAATCCAGGAATGAACCAATAAGACTCCAACATGCGTGATGCTGCTCGATTTATTGAATCGAAAACTTCCATTCGACCCAAGATAGGCGTTGTCCTCGGAAGCGGTCTCGGCGCGTTCGCCGATGCGCTCCTGCACTCCATCCGCATTCCCTATCGCGACCTCCCCGGCTTCCCTGCTGCCACGGCCGTGGGGCACGCCGGCGAATTAGTCGTCGGCACCCTAGGCGCCAACGGCCGAGGAGCGGTGGATATCGCCGTCATGTCGGGGCGCTTCCATCTGTACGAGGGCTACTCGGCGCAACAGGTCACCACCGGAATCCGCTTGTTTCGCGAGTTGGGCATACAGCGCGTGGTCCTTACCAACGCCGCCGGAGGCATCAACCCCGAATACGCGAAAGGCGCGCTCGTAGTGCTCTCGGATCACATCAATTTACAGGGCGTGAACCCCCTGCTGGGTCCGAACGACAACCAGCTCGGCCCGAGATTTCCGGATATGACGGAAGCCTACTCGCCGGAGCTGCGGCGGCTCGCATTGGAAGCGGCCGGCGAGCTTGGCATTCCCGTCCAGCAAGGTGTGTACGCGGCCGTGCTCGGTCCGAGTTATGAGACACCGGCGGAAATCCGGTTTCTCAAAATCATCGGCGCTGATCTCGTCGGCATGTCCACCGTTGCCGAAACCATCGCCGCCAACCACATGGGCATGGAGGTGCTCGGCATCTCCTGCGTTACGAACCTGGCGGCCGGTCTCGGCGTCGAGAAGCTGAATCACGCCGAAGTTTTGGAAATCGGCCATCGTGTGGCGGGAACTTTCCTGAAATTTCTCAGCTATCTCCTCCCCAAGCTTTTGCCCCGTGCCTAAACCGCGAGCCTTAGTGCTGTTCGACATCGACGGAACGTTGATGCGCGGTGCCGGCCCTCACCATAAGCAGGCGTTGATCGAAGGAATTCGCCGCGTGACCGGCATCTCCACGCATCTGGAGGGCGTGCCGACATCGGGCATGCTCGATCGAGACCTCATCGTTTCTATGCTCAAAGCGAGCGGTCACAGTCAGCGCCGCATTCGTGTGGCGCTCCGCCAAATCATGGCCGAATGTCAGGAGGCGTATCTCGCCAATTGCGCCATCGATCTCGCGCCTTTCATGTGTACAGGCGTTCGCGAGTGCGTCGCTGGGCTCCACGAGCGCGGAGCGGTCTTGGGACTCGTCACCGGAAATCTAAGCCGCATCGGCTGGAGAAAAATGGAACTGGCTGGTCTCCGCGGCTACTTCTCCGTGGGCGCATTTGCCGAGCATGGAACAACTCGGGCGCGATTGGCGCGCGTCGCCGCTCGAAACGCGATCAACCAAGGTCTCATCGGCCGCCACAGCCGAATTTCGCTCATCGGCGACCACACTAACGATGTTCTGGCCGCGAAAGCGAACGGCTTCCAATCCATCGCCGTCGCCACCGGCCTCACTCCCCTCGAGGAATTGCAGATTTCGGAGCCGGACATCCTGGTCCGAAACCTTAGCGAGCTCGAAATCGAAAAGCTACTCTAGCCGGGCGCTCACCCCTGCGGCAGCTTGCTCACATCCCAGCCCCCACCGAGAGCTTTGATGAGCAGAACGCTCGCGTCCATGCGGCGGCGAAGCAAATCCACTTCGGTTCGTTCGTTCGTTAATGCCGTGCTTTGGGCCGTGATGACTTCCAGGTAAGTGACCAGTCCGCCTTTGTAACGATTCATTGAGAGCTGCAGCGAATTCTCCGCCGCCGCTGTGGCCTGTTGCTGTTTCGCCGATTCCTGCTCCAGAATGCGCAGGGTCGACAGATTGTCCTCTACTTCCTGAAATGCTGTTAGCGCGGTTTGCCGGTAATTCGCAACAGTGGCATCGTATCCCGCCTGGGCGCTCTCCACTTGCGCTCGGCGGCGTCCGAAATCCAGCGCGGTTTCGGCGAGTTGAGGCCCGACGGCCCAAAAACGGCTCGGCCACGTGAACCAGTTGACGATACTGCCGGCCTGGAAACCGCCCGTCGCGCTGATCAGCAAATCAGGGAAGAAGGCCGCTCTGGCAATGCCGATTTGCTCGTTGGCGGCAGCGACCTGTCGTTCCGCCGCGGCGATATCGGGCCTTCGTTGCAGCAGTTGCGCGGGTATGCCGACGGGAATCGCGGGGGGCTGCGCCTTCAGCACCATGGCGGGCAATTTGAATTCTTCCGGATTCTTTCCCACCAAGACCGCGATCGCGTGCTCGAACTCGGCCCGCGCAACGCCGACATCGATGTCCTGCGCCTGCGTCTGGTCCAGTTGCGTTTCCGCCTGCGCTACTTCGGCCCGCGACGCCACTCCACCGCTGTAACGGTTCTGGGTTAGATCCAATGCTTTTTGATACGCCACCACGGTATCATCGAGAAGCTGTTTTTCGGCATCCAGGCTGTGCGCTTCAAAATAATCGACGGCAAGTTCGGTCTGTAGCTGAAGCTCCACATTCTGAAGATCGGCGGCGGACGCCTGGAATTGCTCGCGCGCGTTGGCGATGGTTCGCCGGATACGCCCCCAGAAATCCGCATCCCAGGTGGCATCTACCGGGAGAACAAAATTCGCGTACTGGTAGCCTTGTATGCCCGTCGCGCTATGCGCCGAGTTGCGGTTCGATGTAATGCTCGGCGCCACGCTCACCGTTGGAAATAAAGCTGCACGATTGAACTTGATCGCCGCCCGCGCCTGCCGAAAATTTGCCTCGGCGACCTTGATGCTCTGATTCGCCGGCACAACCTGATCTTCGAGTGCATTCAATTGCGGATCGCCAAACAACCCCCACCACTGCCCGCGGATCACACCGTCGCTGGGCTGCGCCGTCTGCCAGCCGTTCACTTCTTTGAACTTTTCGGGCGGCTGTTCGCTATAGGTAGGGGCTGCCGGAACGTTTGGTTTTGTATACTTCGGCCCCACCGTGCAACTGGCGAGCAAAACTGCCATGGGCAAAGCGGCGAAAACAGCTTTGCATTTCATATTCCCGACTCTCTCATCAACTTTTCAAACTACTCCGCCCGATCTGAACTATCAGCCGTGGTGCGGACTTCCTGGCCGGACAGGATCGAATCGCTTGGATTGACGATCACAGAATCGCCGGCTCGAATGCCCGACAGGATCTCCAGGCGGTCTCCAAAATCTCTTCCAAGACTTACCGGCACCAGCTCAGCATGCTGATTGCGGACAACCGCGACGCGCAAACCCTCCGAACGGAAAAGAAGCGCGCTCGACGGGACCGTAACGGCGGAAGCTTTGGAAGGCAGCTTCAAATGCACGGAAACGTAAGACCCGGGCAGCAACTCGCCCGTAGGATTCTTTACATCTATTTCCGCTAACAGGGTTCGCGATGCCACATCGATCGCATCGGCGTTGCGAACCAACGTGCCCCGAAACTGACGCCCCGGAAATTCGCTCAAGCTCAGCCAGGCAGTCACGCCGGGTTTCGTAGCGCGCGAGTAAACCTCCGGAACATTCACGTATACACGAAGTGTCGCATTCGAGGCGAGGTGAAAGAGTTCCTTTCCCGGTGTGTTCGCGCCTGCATCCACCAGCGCGCCGACATCGATATTCCGCGCGGTGATCACGCCATCGAACGGCGCATAGACCTTCTCATAGCTCACTACTTGTTCGAGCCTCGAAACATTCGCTTGTGCCGATTTTACGGTGGCCGTATTTGCCGCGGCCGCCTGAACCGCGTTGTCCACATCCTGTTTCGCCACCGAATCCGTCTTGAACAGAGTGATGTAGCGCTCCGCCGTTATTTGCGCGAGCTTCAGGTTGGCTTCATCCGTGTTCAGTTGCTCGCGCGCCTGCTGCAGTTGTTGATCCACTTCAGGCGCGTCGATTTCCGCGAGAAGCTGGCCCTGTTTCACGCGCGCGCCGATATCCACGTACCAGGTTTTCAGGTATCCGCTCGCCCGCGCCCAGATCGGCGTGTCGATGAAGGCCTGCATATTGCCGGGCAGCACGATCTCGTCCGCTCCATCCGTCACCTGCGGATGACTCACTGCCACCGTTGGGACGGAATCCGCAAGGGTCTCGTGCGCCAAGGCTTTGCGTGCATTTGCCCGCGCCGTCAAACCAGAAAAGATAATGTATGCAAAAACTACAGCGGCCAGCCCTATTATCAGCAGCAGCGCGCGCCACGAGCCGCCGGGCCGCTGTTGCGATACCCTCTCCCCAGCTGCTTGCGTTTCGATTTTTTCTTCTTCCGCCGTCATCTGTCCCCCGAAAATCCTGCGTGAATCCCTGGGTTGCTCCCAGGGCCTTCTTTCGATGCCGCGTCCACGCGGCGAACTCCATGCAGCAAGCTGAAAACCGCCGGCACAAAGAACAGCGTCGCGACTGTGGCGCACAACAGCCCACCGATTACGGCGCGTCCGAGCGGCGCGTTTTGTTCCCCGCCCTCGCCCATGCCCATGGCCATCGGGACCATTCCGATGATCATGGCCAGCGCGGTCATTAGTACCGGGCGAAACCGCGTGGAGCCCGCCTCGAGCGCCGCTTCGCTCGAGCTTCCATGCTTTGCGAGCTGTTCTTTAGCGAAGCTGACTACGAGGATGCTGTTCGCCGTCGCCACGCCCATGCACATGATGGCCCCCATCAGCGCCGGAACACTTATGGTCGTGTGAGTCACAAAAAGAAACAGCACAATGCCTGCGAGCGCGGCCGGAAGCGCCGTGATGATGATGAACGGATCAAGCCACGACTGGAAGTTCACCACGATCAGGAGATAAATCAAAACGATTGCCCCCACCAGGCCGGCCAAGAGCCCTATAAAAGAGTTGTGCATCGTCTCCACCTGCCCACGAACAATCAATTGCGATCCGCGCGCCAGATATTTGCGGTTTGCATTCAGAACATTATTTATGTCACGCCCCACCGCGCCCAGATCGCGGTCTTGTACCGATCCGTAAATATCCACGGTGCGCCGGATGTTATAGTGCGTCGCCACGCCCAGTTCGCTCGTGCGAGCAGTATCCGCAATGTCGCTCAGGATTTCCGGCTGCTTCTGCGCGGGCCCGCTGACCGGAATGTTGCGCAAGTCTTGAATCGACTGAATAGCGTATTGCGGCGTCTGCGTCACGAGGTTGTAACTCACCCCATTCACTGGATTGAGCCAGAAAGTAGGCTGCGTTTGAAAGCTGCCGCTCAGCGATGTCAGCAGACTCCGCGCCAGATCGATCTGCGTAAACCCGCTTTGGGCCGCTTTCGTCCGATCCACCTCGATGTGAAGCTTCGGTTCGTCGAATACCTGATGTACGTGCAAATCCACCGCGCCAGGAATGCGCTGCAATTGGGGCAGAATGCGATTCGCGAACGCACGGCTCGATTGCACCTCGTTTCCGACGACCTGCACATCGATCGGAGCCGGTAGTCCGAAATTCAGAATTTGCGTGACAATATCCGCCGGCAACAGATAAAAGGTTGTACCTGGAAATTCTCGCGGCAACTCACGGCGCAAACGGCGCACATAATCATCCGTCGGCCGATGCTTTGGATTCAGCGTCACGAGAATATCGGCATCGGCCGCGCCGATCTGTCCTGAGTTGCTGTACGAGAGATTAATCTGGCTATACGGCAAGCCGATATTGTCGAGCACCGTTTCCAGTTCTCCCGGCGGAATCTGCCTGCGAATAGAGGCATCCACCAGATCGCATAGCCGCGCCATCTCTTCAATGCGAGTACCGGTCTTAGCACGGACGTGCAGCTTGAATTGACCGGTATCGGTGCTTGGAAAGAAGTCCTGCCCAAGAAATGGAACCAGCAGCATCGTCGAAACGCAGAGGCCGACAAAGAACGGAACGAACAACTTGCGCCGGTAAACCAGAGTGGTCAATACCGCCTGATACTCCGCCCGTACTCTTTCAAACCCGCGCTCAAACCCACGTTGGAAGGCGACGAAGGGATTGCGCGTTCTTGCGAAATGCCGCTTCGCGCGCAGCAGGTACATCGCGAGCGTCGGAACCAACGTTCTCGAAAGAATATAGGACGCGAGCATGGCGAACACGACGGCTTCGGCCAGCGGAACGAACAGATATCTTGCTACTCCGCTCAGGAAGAACATCGGCAGAAAGACGATGCAGATACACAACGTAGAAACCAGCGCGGGAACGGAGATCTGGGCCGCGCCTTCCACAATCGCCGTGCGCAGGTCGTGTCCTTCTTCCAAATACCGCTCAATATTTTCGATGGTCACCGTCGCATCGTCGACTAGAATTCCGACCGCCAGGGCCAAGCCGCCCAGCGTCATGATGTTGATGGTTTCGTGGAGCGCGCTCAGGACGATCACCGAGGTCAGGATCGACAGCGGAATTGAGATCGCGATAATCAAAGTGCTTCGCCAGCTCCCCAGAAACAACAGGATCATCAATCCTGTCAAGCAGGCCGCAATAATCGCTTCGCGAATCACTCCGCTGATCGCGGCGCGCACGAAAATCGATTGATCAGCCAGCGGCTGGATCTGAAGCTGCGGCGGAAGACTCGCCTGCACATGCGGCAGAAGGTCCTTGATGCCTTGCACTACATCCAGCGTGGAAGCGCTGCCGGCCTTTAAGACACTGACCAGCACGCCGCGGTGCCCGTCCCGGCGGATAATGTTGGTTTGCGGCGCGAATCCGTTCCGCACGTTTGCCACGTCGCGAACGTAAATCGTCGAGTTCCCCACTACCTTCACCGGAAAATCACTGATCTCGGCAATCTTCTTCGGACTGTAGTTCATGTCGACGTCGTATTCGAACTGCCCGATTTTGGCGGTTCCCGATCCCAACAGCAGGTTCTGATTACTGACCGCCTGGACGACGTCAAATGGCGAAAGTCCCTTAGACTGCAGCTGCGCCGGATTCAGATCGATCATCACCTGGCGCTGCTTGCCACCGTATGGATACGGCACCACCGCTCCGGGCACAGTCACCAGTTGTGTGCGCAAAAAGTTCAGCGCGATGTCGTTGAGATCCTGTTCCTGCAATCCCTTGCCCGAGAGAGCAAGCTGAAGGATTGGGACGCTCGATGCGCTATAGCTGAGCACGATGGGAGGATTGATGCCGGGAGGCATTTGCCTAAGAATGGTCTGCGATACCGCCGTTACCTGCGCCACGCCTGTGGTCGCGTTTGCATACGGCTGCAGAAAAACCTTTACGATCGCCGTACCATTCAACGTGGTCGATTCAATGTGTTCAATGTCGTTGACTGTGGTTGTAAGGACGCGCTCGTAGACTGATGTGATGCGGCCTTCGAATTCCTCCGGATTGAGGCCGGTGTAGGTCCAGATGATCGAAATGACAGGGATGTTGATATTGGGAAAAATATCCGTGGGGGTTCGCAGGATGACGATGGGGCTGATCAGAAGGATCAGCAAGGCCAGTACTATAAAGGTGTAAGGCCGGTTCAGCGCTACTCTTACGATCCACACTCAGGTATACAGATAATTTACGATACTGCTAAGTTTCGAAAATCGGGCGGCGTAGTCGTGGAAAAATGCATCCATATAAACGTGGTTATGCATGCCGATTAAAGAAATCGTTGAGGAAGCGCCTGCCCGGGGGCGGGGACGGCCGCGCTGCGAGGTCGCTAAATCGCGGATCCTCGAAGCAGGACTCGAATTGCTCGAGGAAATGCCTTTCGCCGAAATTACGGCGGATGCCATCGCCGAACGCGCCGGCGCAAGCAAGGCAACCATATATAGGTGGTGGCCGAATAAGTCGGCGGTACTGGTGGAAGCCCTTCGTGAGGCCGTGGCACAGGAGCTGCCGTTCCCCGAAACAGGCGACCTCGGCGAAGATATTCGGCTTCAATTACGCAATTTCGTCAAGCTGCTGACCGGGCGGCGCGGGCGAATCTTCAAGGCCTTTGTAGCGGCAGCCCAAAGTGACGCGGAAGTATCCGAAGCCTTCGAATCCGTTTGGAGAAATCCGCGAAGAGCCGCGGCCAAAGCCGGCCTCGAACGTCATCGCGGAAAAGGCTTGCGCGAAGACGTGGATCTGGACCTGGTGATGGACGCGATGTACGGGCCGCTGTACTATCGCCTGCTCATCGGCCACGGCCGGCTTTCGGAGCGCTACGCCGACTCGCTCGCGGAGATCGTGCTCGAAGGGATCCGCAATCCGATGACCTATTGAGATCCGGCGTTTGGCACTTGAAAGCCGGCTTGGGCGGCCCAAACAGAGAAACGGCGGGCCGCACAAGTAACTGGTTCTATTCGGTTGTCAAACATCCGGGCGCGCGGAATGGCGAACCGCAGAGGCGCTGGGGCGTTTTACGGAACGAACCCAATTCGATTGGGTCAGCGCATTTTACGAAACGAAGCCAAACCGGGAATCGCGCCGGCTATCTTGCCAGACGAGGTCCCGGACGGGTTTTTGCGAAACGAACCCAATTCGATGGCGGCTCACTCTACCAAACGAACCGCTCGGTGATTTTGCGAAACGAACCCAGATGGAACGATTCGGTACGGCTACTTTGCCAAACGAACTCCGCGAAGTCAATCGTTTTACGAAACGAACCCAAGTTTAGAGCGATTCACACCCCCGCCGTCTCCGTCTGGCCCCTTGCTGTTTGCACCCCAAAAGAATACAAGCAGATCAACGGCAGCCAGCAAGGCGGGTCCAAATTTTGGCATCCAAGTTGTTGAGGAAAATAGGGGCGGCAATATTTTCGTTGTCCGTGACTTTCAAGTAGTTTTTTGACCGCTCCTTTCTCTTTATGAGGCGCAAAGCCGAGAAGGAATTCTTGCTCCAGACTGATCTCTGGCTTCCGCTTGCTATGGCTCAATCCATGGACATCCAATTCGCTCCTTCCTCCTACATAGACTTTCCCATTCACGACTGAGGGAATTGTGAAGCGAACCGATATACCTGCCCTGTCGCGGTCCGAATTCTCTTCGCTGTTGTAAAGCTCCTGTGACACATCCGTTGCATTGTAGGCGTGAAGTACCGCTAGCCTCTCAGGAAAGACTTCCCAGGTTCTCGTGCTCACTGTCCAGACAATTCCGTCTCGAGTCACGTTGGCCGAAACCGTCGGTGTGGCGCCCGGATTCACCGGTCTTATCCTTCCCTCGGTCGCTGGTTGCAGCTTTCCGTCTCGAATGACCAAATCGTGAAGAACGTCATTATCGCCGAAGACATATACATGCTGATTCCAATAGGCGGGCGCAGCATGAAGGTTTCCGCTGAGCTTTACGATCTGCACGACATCATCCCTTGCAGAATTGTATTTACCCATGTTTTCGCGATCGATAACGAACAGATTCCCATCCTTTCCGCCGACCAGCACGAGATGAGGATGGGTTCCGTTCTGATCAGGAAGAAGTAGGGGACCACCGGCGCCGAGATCCAAGTCTTTCGTGCTGAGAATTTCCTGGTCGTGCGGCGTGAAGTAGTCGCGAACAATCAAATTATTGTGGTCAAGCGCAAGCTTTAAGAGGGTGTCGCCGTAATCGTGGCCACTGACTGGTTCGAAATCGCCATTTCCAGTGACTACGAATATGTTGCCGTCCCGGTGCCATTCAGCAGCAGAGCAGCGCGCGGATTTTCGAGCAATGGATCGAACGCAATTTCCCGGCGCTTATCTGCCCGCCTTGGAACTGCCACTTTTGCGGAGATAGCTAATGGCGAGTGTTCGCATAAAGTGAAAGGGCCTCTTTGTAGTAGCATTCTACATAGCACAGCTCACTTTGTCAAATCGCAATCAAGTTGGTTGCGACGGCTTTGTGCGCCAGCATGGCTTTCGAGCACCGGAATGAGCCACTTGCTCGCGCCGGCGTTCTCCGATGGTGACCTGTACCGGACAAGACTGAGACAAGACTAGAGATAGACTCGCGACTAATTTAGGCGTATACTTAAGAAGTCTGAGCCTTGCCGCTCACTCTTCAGATCCTCTGAACTAAGTCAGATCTTCTGGACGCCGCTTCTTAGTAACCGACTAGGGAAGTCTTGCGCTCGCCGAATAGCTCATTCCGGATGCCTCCGGACGACAAGAAGGGATCAAGCGCAGTAGGAGGAGAAGACGTGGAAGACGCGAAATCTTTTTGGAACTGGCACGGGCGTTACGTCGGGTATCGGAGCGCCGACTGCCTGTTCAGCCGTAATGGAAATCAGGTTGGCTATTTCGCGGAAGGCGATGAGGTTTATGGATGCGCCGGTGACTATATAGGGGAGGTTCGGGGCGACAACCGGCTGATTACGAATCTCAAAAAGAAAGCCTGGACACGAAGAAGCGTGATACCGCGTTTTTTTAAGAGCTCGCCAGGTCATCATGACGTCAACGCCAAGGAAATGCTTATCGGATTTGAAGACTTTCCCGCTCCAACAGAACATATTTGATCTACACCACGCAAAGGAAAAGACAGTGCCAAAATTCTATGTCGTTCAAAAGGCCGGCGTCCCTGCCGTTTGGGAATCAGATCCGCAACAAATCGGTCACTTGCTAAAACGCAAGACAGATTTCACGGTCATATCCGACGAGCCGAGCGATACACGCGCCGATGCTCTGACCAAACTTAGACAGCTGTTTCCCGGATCCCGGCCGATGAAGCCGAGGCAGTAAGCTGTCCCATGATTCCAGAATCAAACTGGCAAGTGCGGCGATGAGCCGGGGGCCCAGACGGCACACCCCGCAAGCACGAGTGCCCGCGCCAGCCGTTGACGACGTCGGGTCTGTGCAGGAGCGCTTCGAAAGGAAGAGTGGAAATGCATTTCACCTATGAGGGCTTCACGCAGGACGGCGATAGAAGATGTTTTCTATTCCGAGGCATCGAAGAGCGCAGTCCCGTAAATGTCTTCTCTATTGAAGTCGATTTGCAATTGTTGCTGCAGAACCGAGTGCCCGTGCAGGATGGACCGATGTTTTGCCTCCAATTGCTCACTACCGCGTCGGGTGACGGATCAAACTGTCTGGATCGATTTCACAGCTACAGAGTGGTGGGAGAGGACTTTCGCGCATTACTCGTCGAACGCGCGCGGAGGGCGGCGGAGAAAGCCCTGAAAAAACCCGCTCGCAAGCCATTTAGAAAACCGTCATTCACATCCAACCTTCACTTAGGAGCACCCTCCACGGAGCGATAGAAAGATTATCGTTCCGGAGCGCCGCCGGACGCGCTGATCGCCGCCAGCACTTCGGCAAACCGGGCCGGGTTGTGGACGGGAAACCGCAGACATTCGACTGGCGAGGAGTGCGCCGGTTTCCCTCGGCCGGTTAGATGTCAATGAGATGAAGCGGGGGGAAACGCTCGCGGAAGTACTCGCCGACGCTCCGCTCCGGGCGTTCTCCGACAGCGACAGCGATTTTGTTGCGGATTTCCGCCGAATCGCGCTGGGGTTCGAGAGCTGCCAGCGCTGCCAAGGCCTCCCGCTCTTCGCCAAAGCGGATGAGCTCCGTCAGAAAGGCGATGGCTGAATCGTGCCGTGACGCGCCAAGCGCACGGAGGAGCGACTCGCCCGACTGTGAGTTTCCCGAGCGGGTCCAGGTTTGAATCAGCAGAGCGAGTGCCGCTGGGAGCCTGGACGCTCCCAGCGCGAGCGCGGCTTCTTCCCGAAGCTCTTCCTCTTTGGCGGAGAGGAATTCGGCCACGAAACAGATAGCATCATCGCCCTCCACATGCAATAGCGATTCGAGCACCTGGCCAATTACGGCCGGTTCCTTATCGCCCATGCGGGCCTTCAGGCGCAGGAGGAAGGCTGCGTCTCTTCCTTCAAGCTCCTGCAAGGCGCGGGCGGCGTCTGCTCGCACGCCAGGCTCGAGATCGGTCAGGGCGCGCATTTCATGCCAAAGCTTTTCTTCGCGGGTGAGATCGGTACATTGCAGCAGGGCTAGCGCGCAAACACTTCGGAGAGCAGCGGCTGTATCGACTTCCCGACCCCAGACGGGTTCCATCTGAATGTGCCGCAGACCGCGAAGAAACGGGGCGGAATCGGACTGGCCGAGCTTTATGAGCGCTTTGGCAAGAGCCTCTTTGCCCCAACATTTCGGGTCGGCTTTCGCGGCCTGATCGAAGAGGCGATCGAAGGCACTGAGTATATCCGGGATCAGATCCTGTAATTCCAGATCCGCAGTAATGCTCGCCGCTTTGGCGATTACGACATTCACACGATCGGCAAGCGCGTTACGGAGCGGCAGGAGAGCAGCTTGCTTCGGTCCGCAGGCCCGCAGCATCGCGAGGGACTCGAGTTGATGTTCAATCTTGCGGCTCGGCACAGGGCAGGGATTTGGCGGTTTGTGAAGCGATCTTTTTAGGAGTATGACACTCGTGGCTCGTCGCAAGCAGTGCTTAGAATGAAAGTCATGCGAAATGCCGCACTGTGCGCGTTGATTGCTGGAGTGCTGAGCGCGACGGCCGCGTTGTGCGCGAAGGCTCCGTTCAGTTTCGACGCCATGATGAGGCTTGCCCGCATCAACGATCCGCAGTTATCGCCGGATGGAAAGACGATCGCCTTCACGGTGCAGACGGTGGATATGCCCGGCAACACCAAGCCGGCTCATATTTATGTTGTTGCGCTGGATGGAGGCGCGCCCAAGCGTTTAACGAACGAGGGCATGTCGAACACGCGGCCCCGCTGGACTCCCGATTCACAGCGCATTGTATTCGTGTCGGACCGGAGCAACGGGACACAGATCTGGTCGATGAAAGCGGACGGGAGCGACGCAAAGGCGGTAACGAACATCCCGACGGAAGCGGATGGCGAGGCGATATCGCCAGACGGCAAGCTGATCCTGTTCACGAGCGCCGTTTACCCGTCGTGCGAAGCGGCGAATGCGACGGCAGGCGTGGATTACGATCCGGCGTGCAATAAGACCAACCTGGATCAGGAAGCGGCCAGCAAGATGAGAGCGCGCGTTTATACCTCGCTGTTGTACCGGCATTGGACGCACTATGAAGGCAAGAGGCGGCAGCATCTGCTGATCCAAATGCTGGACGGCAGCGGCAAAGCGCGCGATCTGACTCCGGGCGATCTCAATGTGCCGCCGTTTTCGCTGGGCGGACCGGAGGCGTATGCGTTTTCGCCGGACAGCGTGCAAATCACCTACGTGGCGAATACGGACGCGGACCCTTCGACCAGCACCAACAGCGATCTATTCACGGTGGCCGCGGCCGGGGGCGAAGCGAAGCGGATTACAACGAATCCGGGAGCGGACGAGGGGCCGGCCTACTCACCGGACGGGAAATTTCTCGCCTATCGCACGCAGATTCGCAGCGGGTACGAAAGCGACCAGTGGCGGTTGGCGGTGCTCGATTTGCAGGGCGGAAAGATGAACACACTGACCGACACGCTCGACCGCTGGGTAGAAAGCTATGTATGGTCGGCGGACTCTAAGAACATCTTCTTTACGATCGACGATCACGGAACGACTCCGCTGCTGATGATCCCGGCGACGGGCGGTCCGATTCGCACGATTGCGCAGGGGCCAACCTCGGTGGGGGCGATGCAGTTTACGCCCGATAACCACACCATGATTTACACGGAGGAGAGCGGATCGAAACCTGTGGAAATCAACAAAGCGAGCTCGAAGGGAGGAAGCGGGATCCCGCTCACGCATTTGAACGACGCGGTGCTGAACGAGGTTCAGCTCACGCCTCTCGAAAAGATTTCGGTGAGCGCCGCGAACGGGACGAAGGTGGAGAGTTACCTGGTGAAGCCACCGGATTTTAATCCCGCCGTGAAGTATCCGGTTCTCTTTGCGATTCACGGTGGGCCGGAGGGGGATTGGGGCGAATCCTGGAGCTATCGCTGGAACGCACAAGTGTTCGCCGGGGCGGGATTCGTTGTGGTTTTGCCGAATCCGCGCGGATCGGCCGGTTACGGGCAGAGCTTCACGGACGCCGTGAACGGGGACTGGGGCGGCGGAGCGTACGACGACATCATGGCGACGGTGGACTACGTGAGCGGGTTGCCCTACATAGATAAGGACCGGATGGCGGCGGCGGGAGCGTCTTACGGCGGCTACATGATCGATTGGATTCTGGGGCACACGGATCGTTTCAAGGCGCTGGTGTCGCACGCGGGCGTGTACGATTTGCGCAGCGAAGCCGGAACGACGGAAGAGCTGTGGTTTCCGAAGTGGGAATTTCAGGGATTGCCGTGGGAGAATCCGGAGTTATATCAGAAGTGGTCGCCCAGCTCCTATGTGAAGAACTTCAAGACGCCGACGCTGGTGACGCACGGCGAAATAGATTACCGGGTTCCGATCGGGCAAGGGCAGCAATTGTTCACGGCGCTGCAGGAGGTGAAGGTACCCTCCAAGCTAGTGCAATTTCCGGACGAGGGCCACTGGATTTTGAAGCCGCAGAACAGCCAATTCTGGTACGCCACGGTGATCGAGTGGTTGACGGAGCATACGAAGGCTGCCGCCGCGACAGCGAAAGCGGCGGGGGCGCAATAGAGCCGCTCACACACCTGAAACACCGGTCATCCACAATAAAAGTTTTGCGAGCCGACGAGACTCATGATCCAGACCGCACTACGCAGGAGACCCATCATCGCGCTACTGAGCGCGCGGCTGGTTTTATTCCTGTCGGTGCTGGGCCCGGGATTCATTACCGCCAACGTCGATAACGATCCGGGCGGGATCCTCACCTATTCGCAGGCCGGCGCGCAGTTCGGGTACCGCCTTCTGTGGACGCTGATTCCGACGACGATCGCGCTGATTGTCGTGCAGGAGATGGCGGCGCGCATGGGCGCGATTACCGGGAAGGGTCTATCAGACCTGATCCGGGAAGAATTCGGCTTGCGGGCGACGTTCTTCACCATGCTCGTGCTGGGCATGGCGGATTTCGGCAACATAATCGCCGAGTTCGCGGGACTGGCCTCGGGGATGGCTATTTTCGGAGTGAGCAAGTACATAGCGGTCCCCGCCGGGGCGGCGCTGGTGTGGACGCTGATTGTGCGCGGGCGGTACAAACCGGTGGAGCGCATTCTGATACTCGCTTCGCTGATCTATTTCGCTTACCCCGTTTCGGCTTTTCTGGCGAAGCCGGATTGGGACTTGGCATTGAAGCAAACGGTGATCCCGGAGCTGAGCAGCGATCCGGCTTACCTGGTGATTATCGTCGGATTGATCGGCACGACGATTACGCCGTGGATGCAGTTTTATCTGCAGGCTTCGGTGGTTGAAAAAGGCATCGACAGCCGGCATTATAATCTTTGCCGGGTGGACGTGATCGCGGGGTGCATCGTGACGGACGTAATCGCGTTTTTCATCGTGGTGGCGTGCGGCGCGACCATTTACCATTCGAATCATCCGGAAATCACGGACGTGGCCCAAGCGGCGGTCGCGCTGCGGCCGTTTGCCGGGAAGTTCGCTTCGATTTTGTTTGCCGCGGGCCTGATAAACGCGTCGCTGCTTTCGGCGGCCATCCTGCCGCTCGCGACTTCGTATAACATTTGTGAGGGGCTGGGGTTCGAATCGGGCATAGACAAGCGCTTTTCCGAAGCGCCCATTTTCTACTGGCTGTACACGCTGCTGATTGGCGGAGGCGCGGCATTCGTTCTGCTTCCCCATCTGCCGCTGCTGAAGTTCATTCTTTATTCGCAGGTGGCGAACGGGGTGCTGCTGCCATTTGTGCTTGTCTACATGCTGCGGCTGATCAACCGGCCGCGCCTGATGGGGAATTTCAAAAACCGGCGATGGCAGAACGTGGTTGGCTGGACGACGGCGGTGACAATGATCGTTCTGGCGGGCACGATGGTGGTGAGCAGCCTGACTGGGTGAGAAGCGCGGGGGCGCTTTTTTAATGCTACGATCAGGGCGTAGGCGGAGCGCTGCGTCCGCCGGCCGGCAGCGATGGATCCCACGACGACAAACGCGCCCGCGATCCAATCACCAGAGAGCCTGACGCTTCCGTTCGAACCGCTCCCTCAATTCCGCCAGAATGCGCTCGAGGAAACAGCGGATCGAGCGAATAACCGCGGGAAGCGCATCGGTATTTTCATTGTTGCGTACAACGCCCTCACGACGCTGAGCAAGGTGTTGAGGCGCATCACGCCGGAGGTGTGGCGCAACGTCGAGCAGGTGGTCGTCTTCGACGATGCGAGCCAGGATGCGACGTACGAGCTGGCGGTGGGCATTCAAGCGATGACGAATCTACCCAAGCTGCGCGTGCTGAAGCATGCGAAGAATCTTGGCTACGGAGGCAATCAGAAGGCAGGCTATCGGTATTTCATCGAGCAGGGATTCGACGTTGTGGTGTTGTTGCATGGCGACGGGCAGTACGCGCCGGAGCTGCTATCGCACATGTATGCACCGATCGTGCGCGGCGAGGCGGACGCCGTGTTCGGCTCACGCATGATGAAGGATTTCGGCGGGCCGCTGAAGGGAGGCATGCCGGTTTATAAATACCTGGGCAACCGGCTGCTGACGGCGTTTGAGAACCGCGCGCTGGGACTGCATTTGACCGAGTTTCACAGCGGCTACCGGGCGTACAACGTGCATGCGCTGGCGCAGATTCGCCTCGACAATCTCACTGACGACTTTCATTTCGATACCCAAATCATCATCAAGCTGCACCACCAGAATTTCCGAATCAAGGAAGTCCCGATTCCCACGTTTTACGGGGACGAGATTTGCTATGTGAACGGGCTGAAGTACGCGAAGGCGATTCTGCGCGCGGTGTACCGGTACATGGAGACTTCGAGAGCGGTGCGCTCCTATCCGGAGTACGAAGAATATTTCGTGCCGAACGCGATGAAACGGAGCCTTTATTCGGCTCACTATTTCGCGTCGCGGCTGGTGGGAAGGGGCCAGCGGGTGCTGGAAGTGGGCTGCGGCAATGGCGCGTTCGGCCGGGAACTGGCGCGCGCAGAGAACCGGGTGGTGGGAATCGACAGGAGCTCGAAGGCGCTCGCGGCAGCGGGTTATGAGAGCGTGATCCAAGCCGATATCGGCGCAGGTATGGTGGATGCGCTTCGAATATCCGGCCAGGAATTCGACCGCATTCTGATGCTGGACGTTCTTGAACATCTTGAAGACCCCGGGAAGCTTCTGCGCGATTGCAGGCGTTTACTCGCGAGCCGCGGAAGGCTGATTGTGACGGCGCCGAATACGGTGAACATCACCGTGAGGCTGATGGTGCTGTTCGGTAAGTTCCGCTATGCCGACAGAGGCATTCTCGACTGGTCGCACCTGCGATTTTTTACGGCTAAAACGATTCGCGCCTTGTGCGAAGAGAACGGATACCGCGTGACGGGGCGCCAGTATACGGTGATGCCGGTGGAGCGCGTGATACCGATGCGGTCGCATAATGCGCTGCTGCGGTTCGCGAACAAGTTGCTGCGGGGGCTGACACTGCTTGCTCCGGGCCTGTTTGCGTACGAGATTCTGCTGGTAGCGGAGCGCTGAAGAGGCACTCCGCCGGAAATCATTCGCCGTCGGGATCGGCTGGGGCCGCGAGCTTACGTTTTTTCAAGGCTTCCTTGTAGCGCTGGCGCGTTTGGGCGAGATTGGCATCGCCCGGATATACCGCGCCGCCTTTCAATCCTTCCCACAGAATGCGGTTATAGGTGACGGGGTCGACGCGGTCCTCGGTGGAGAAATCGAGTCCCTTGGTTACGCGGGCCCAGTATTTGGCATCATGAGTAGGCTTCGGAACCTGGAGGCCGGCCGCCTTCGGCGGTAGCGGAAGAGATGTGTTGTAGAGCATCGCGGAAGGAGCGGCCGTATAGGTCCAGGAGGACTGCGCGGTGTCGAAAACGTCAGCCATGGGCTGTGCGAGGGCATCGGTGAGATGAATAGGCGCGAGGCCCAGAATGCGTTCCATGGTGCGAACGAAGTTGATGGTGTTGTATTGCGTCGAGACGAGGGCGCCATGCTTGACGTATGCTCCCACGATGAAGGCCGTGCTGCGGTGGGCGTCGACGTGATCGCCGCCATTTTGGGCATCGTCCTCGATAACAAAGACCAGAGTGTCAGAGGCGTAGGCGCTGTGAGCAATTTTATCGATCACCAAGCCCACGGCGTAGTCGTTATCGGCCACTTCGAGCTCCGGGGTGTTTACGCCCGAAAGTGCGGTGCTGAAATTGCCGGTGTGATCGTGAGGCAAACGAATTAAAGTCAACGCGGGAAAGCCGCTTACGGCGAAGTTAGTGTCGAACTCGCGAGACCACTCCTGATAGAGGTAGTAATCGGCGTTGTTCTGATCGAATCCGCGGAAAAATACATCGGTGAGGGGAGATAAGGCGAAGTTCGCGGGGTGCACTTGGGGAGTCTTGGTGTTGTTGGGATACGCGACAGCGCCTCCGATATTGCTGTCAAAGAAGCCGTAATTGCGGACGGTGAGGCCGGCGCGGATCGCCTGGTCCCAGATATAGCCGGTGTTCACTTCACTGCCCGGCCCGTCGGGAGCGGCGACATCGGTTGGACCGGGGAGAACGTTCGGATCGCTGGCGTTAGTGCCGGTGCGGGAAACGAGATTGATGCCGCGGTTTTCTCCTTCCGATTCGTAGGCGACTCCGCCGCGGAAGGAATAATTGACGGGAGTCTGGCGCAAGACTATGTCAGGCGCGATGAGGCCGGTAGACCAAGCCCAGCCGTCATAACTGACCTCGGCAGTGTCGTAGAAGTTATCCAAGGTCACGAAATTTTGAGCGAGGGTGTGTAAGTTGGGCGTGACAACGGCGGGAAATTCGGTGAGAGATGGGTCACCGTTCGCGTAAGGCAAGTCTCCGAGCACCTGATCGTAAGTGCGATTTTCCTTGATGATGTAGACCACGTGCTTGATCTTACTTGCCAGAAAGTCCATGGTGGCCGCGGTAGAGGCACTCTCCGCACTCTGATAGTTGTTATTGATGGCGACCTGGTTGGTAAGTGCGGCGAGCTGGGAGAGGGGTGGCGTGGGGATGAACTGCAGGCCTGCCTTGGTGAGCTGAAGGCTGTATTCATTCGAGGAATTACAGACGGCAGAGGTGAGTGGTGGCAAAATGCTACCGCCTCCACGGCAGTGCCCGGCATTCGGACCAGCGGGCGATTTTCCATTGACGACATACATAAAGTTTCCGCCTCTGCTCAATACAACCGAGTTCGGATACATGGCAGTCGGAATAAGGCCTAGAACGGGATTCGCACCACCTAATTGGGGGACGCTAAGGACGGCGATGTTATTGGTGTTGCCGTTGGTGAGATAGAGCGTGGCCTCATCGGGGCTGAGCGTGACGCTGTTTGTGTTATTGCCGGAGAGCGCGGCTCGGGAAGCCGGGAGAATCCCCAGGGGCGCGGCGACGCTGACTTCAGTGGAGACCGTATTGGAAGCGGTGTCGATAGCAGCGACTGAATCGGTTTGATCCTCGGCGACGTAGAGTACGGTCTGGGCGGCGTTAAGAACGGACTTCAGGGGCTGACCTTTCAGCTTGATGCGGGTGGTGAGCGATGGAGCGCCGGCGATGTTCACCACGTCGATTTCGCGATCGCGAATGCTGGAAACGAAGGCCGTGCTATTGCCCTGAATGGTCACCCAAAACGGGTAAGCACCGCCGGGTGTTCCGGACAAGGACGGATCTATTTTTCCGGGACGCAGATCGAAATCCGCAGTCTTGGACCAAACGCCGGAGGACTTGGTGAGCACGGAGATGGAATCGTTTTCATAATTCGTCACAACGATTTTGGAACCATCGGAGCTGATCGCGATGCCTGCGGCTTCAGGCGGGGTGCCTCCGGCCTGACTGGTGTGGCCCAGAGCAATGGATTTGCCTGCCTGTTCGCTCCAAAGCTGACCGGTCAAGGTGAAGACATGCACATTGTCGTCCCTGCCGCCGGCTACGTAGAAAGCCGTGCCGCTGGGATCGAAGACAATGCCGTTGTAAGTGTTCGGCACTTGCAGTGCCTGCTTTTGAACGGGAACCGGGGTGGTGATATCGAAAACAAAAACCCAGTCGGTGGAATCCGCCGTGTCTCTGCTTCCGGTCGAGGTATAGATGCCGTAATCTCCACTGGTCAACACGAGAAGCGTGCGGTGGTCGGGGCTGACGACGGCGGTGACGGCCTGGCCGACCACGTGATCCGGATAAGCGGCCAATCCGGGATTGAGATACGTGAAGCGGGAGCCGCGGGCGGCCAGCGGCGTGATCTGCTGACCAGTGTTGGGGATGTTCATTACCGGCGCGATTGGCACTTGCGCAGGTATCAGAGCGGCGGATGCGAAGACGAGCGCGGACGCGCGCAAGAGGCTAGAGTTCATTTTTCACTCTCCTCAGCAACCACTTTTCGAAGGTCAGGCACGAATACGGCCGCGAGGCCGCATAAAATCAGCAGGACGGAACGCGGCTCAGGCGTGGGGGCGAGCGATACGGCGCCTGCAGTTTGCGAATCGTAGTTACTCGCATCCGAGTAAGTCCAACCGGATAGCGAGTATGTGCCCGAAGAAAACGCCGGAGACGAGGTAAGACCGGAAAAAGCCTGCGCGCCCTGGAAACTGAATTCCGGGGCATTGAAACCGGACCCGAAGGTGACATCGAACAGACCGCCATTCGCCAGCGTATTGAAACGAATCTCGCTGGGTAAGGCGCTGACTGAGCTGCCGTTCAGGGCATAGGAAAAGGCTTGCACGGGCACGTCGAAGCCGAGGCTGGTGACGGAGCCCGGGAGGGGCGTGGGGTTCGTGTCGACCACAAACGTCAGCAAAAATTTCGCATTGGGCGCGACCAGTTGACTCGCCACATCGGAACTGGAGAACTGGCCCGATGCAGAAACATAGAGGGAGCTGGCGCTCGCGAGAGTGCAAGCGAGCATCGAGATCAGCAGCAGAACTTTCTTCGCTAGAGATATCATAGACACTCCGGAGATAGAAGCAGCCGCTCGTTAGGAAGTTACGCGCCAGACGAGAAGAGAAGCCGGAACGCGATGAACAAACCTCCTCTTTCGGTGACCGTCATTGGCTGGCTCTATATAATTGGCGGCGCGATTGGCCTTGCGTTTCAACTCGGCAAGATAGGCTATCCGATTCCATCCGACATGATATTGGTTGCCGTTATCGATGTCGCAGCCATTGTGTTTGGGTGGTACACGCTGGGCGGCCAGAATTGGGCGCGATGGCTTGCACTCGCCTGGATGGCCTTCCATGTCATCCTGAGCGTGTTTCACACGGTCCCGGAATTAGCGATTCACAGCGTGTTTTGCGCAATCGTGGCGTATTGCCTGTTTCGCCCAGCGGCAACCCGCTACTTTCGATTGGCGAAAACTCCAGTCACAAAAAATCCCGGCTCGAGCGCCTGAAGCAAAAGCAAGCCGCACAAGCCGAGCGCCAAAAAGCAAGAGACGCCGCCGAGGCCCGCAAGCAGGAACTTCATCAGGCGCGGGTTCGAACGGCAAACGCCAGGGCCGAAGATATCGAGCAGAAGACGGAAATCGAAGGCATGCTCAATGCCGACCTGCCCGGCCACACGCGGATCCCGTTTTGGATGTGGAAAAAGATAGCGAAGCGCTCCATCGAAGAGGTCGCCGCGCAGCTTCAGGAAGATCCACACCTCGCAGCCGCCTGCCACCAGGCCGGCCGGTAGTTGTGTGTGAATAGGCGTTTTCGCCTGTGCTCTTGTGGCGCCCTACACCAACCAACTGACCACTAAACCGGCAGTGGCCGCAAAAATTGCGATGGTCGTAATCCAGCCGAGTATGTTGATCGCTCGTCCGTTTACCCGCTTTCCCATAATCGCGGGGTTATTCGTCATGCGCATGATCAACAGCATCAGAGGCGGAGTGGAAAAGCCTTGAACGATACCGGCCAGGACGAGCGCCCGCATTGGATTAATGCCAAAGAAGTTCAACCCAATCGCGATGAAGGTAAAGATGGCGATCGCTACATAGAATTTTTTCGCCTCTGCCGGTTTACGATAGAGACCATTCCTCCAACCCGTACTTTGACAGAGGTCGTAGGCAGCTCCGGTGGTCATCACCGGAACCGCAAGGCAGCCCACGCCAATTACTCCGAGTGTGAAGAGCAGGCCCGCCGCGTTGCCCGCGAGAGGACGCAAGGCCTGCGCCGCATCGGCCGCTGAATTGATATCGGTCTTGCCCGCTTTGAACAGAGTCGCGGCCGTGGAGAGAATAATGAAGTACATCACGATGTTCGCAAAAAGCATTCCGAACACGATGTCCCACATGGACTGCTTCAGTTCCCCGCGAGTGGTACCTCTTCGGTCCATCACGTGCCTTTGTCCGGCGGCAATTTTTTCCTCCACCTCTTCGTTGGATTGCCAGGTATAGATATAGGCCGAAAGCGAAGTGCCGATTACCGCGACCGCCATCGCGAGAAAATTCTTGTCGAAGCGGACTGTCGGGATAAATGTCCCGCGCAGCACGGTGCCGATCTCAGGATGCGCGAGCACGGCGGATACCACATAGGCCAACAGAGCCAGCGAGAGCACTCGAAACACATTCCTGATAAAGGTGTAAGAACCCCAGATTTGTAGCGCGAGGATGAGGAGCCCGACAACGATCACAATCGCGCCCATTGGGACCGGAAGGAACAGTTTTAGGGCCGCGGCCATGCCCCCGATATCAGCTCCCGCTTCAATAATGTTGCCAATGAGTACGCCCGTTAGAACAGTAAAGAGGAACCATCGCGAGTAATGTTTACGGATAATGGCAAACAAACCTTGGCCTGAGACCAAGCCGAGCTTCGCCGATAGATAGACGACGGCTACCATCATCGGAAGCATGGCGGGGGCCACCCACAAGAAACGCGCGCCGATTTTCGCGCCGGCGCTGGCGTAAGTTCCTATCGCGGACGGATCATCGTCGGCAGCACCGGTGATCAACCCCAATCCGATTGCCCGCACAACGCCGCGCCCCTGAAAACGCCCCGGCTGCGGGTGCTTTGCAGGTTGCGATGGGTTACTGACGGGAGCTTGATCGAGAATGCTCATCTTCCCCTAATAGAACGCACAGCAGCAGGTTGTGAACCGCGCAGATCTACGAGGATAAGCCGTCGAAACTAACGTATTCGATGCGAGATCCTAAAAAGACGCAGTACGAACCACGCGTTTTGAATGCGGAGCATCCCTGAAATAACATTTCGCGCGCGGCAGGAGGCGGCGAACTTACTTCTGCTGGCGTTGCAGCCGGCATTTTCCGGCGAAGCGCCTTTGTCATTGGCGCTGCCGGATGGCCGCGCGACGGCGAACGCGCTGAGCCGAGGGGAATACGCCCTGCAGGTGGAGCGAATCGCAGAAGAAGTGCTGGCGCACCGGCTGTCGCTGCTGGGGGTGACGATTGACACAGGGCCGGAGATCCGCTGGCGGCGCGATTACGAGCATGGGAAGGAATCCGGAACGAACTATTTTCGCCGGATTCGATACCTGGATTTCTCTTCGGTTGGCGATCATAAGTTCGTCTGGGAGCTGAACCGGCATCAGCACCTGGTTCTGCTGGCAGAAGCATTTCTGCTCACCGGGCGCGAGGAGTTCAAACAGGAGATCTTCTCCGAACTCGATAGCTGGTTCGAACAAAATCCGTTTCAACGCGGAATCAATTGGGCGAGCGCGCTGGAGGTGGGTCTCCGGACGCTGTCGTGGATCTGGATTTTCCATTTCGCGGGCTCGGAGATGCCGGAGGCTTTCCGGCGGCGCTTTTTGACGGGGCTGTACCGGCACGGGCTGCACCTGGCCGAAAACCTGTCGGTTTATTTTTCGCCTAATACGCACTTACTAGGAGAGGCCGTGGCGCTCCATGCGCTTGGCGCCTTGTTCCCCGCGTTTCCCGGGTCGGCGAAATGGAAACGGCGCGGTGCCGAGATCGTGATAGAGCAGCTTGATTTTCAAGTGCAGCCGGACGGCTCGCATTTCGAGCAGTCGACTTACTATCACGTCTATGCTCTCGATTTCTTCTTGTTTTTTTACCTGGTCGGCGGGCGTCCACCCGAGCTGGAGCCAAGACTACAGAAGATGGCTGAATATCTGCACTGGCTGCTAGGAACCGCTCGGCGCATCGATTATTTCGGCGACGATGACGGCGGGCGCGTGTTTCATCCATATGGAGCGCGGAATCAGTTTGGTCGAGCGACGCTCGCGACTTGCGGTCTGGTGCTGGGCAGAGACGAGTGGATCGGGGGCAGACACGAGATCGCGGAGCAGGCCGCTTGGTGGCTGGGTCCCCAATCGCTGGAGAAGGCCGGCAACGAAGAGCCACCTACCGGGTCGCGTCTGTTTGAAAACAGCGGTATGGCCTTTCTGCAAGCGGGCGATCTTTTTGTTCAGATCGATTGCGGCCCGTTCGGGTGGGCAGGGGCCGGGCACAGCCACTCGGACACGCTGAGCATCACTGTTTCGCTCAATGGCGAGCGAGTATTGCTCGATCCGGGCACCTACACTTACATGAGCGATCCGGAGGAGCGCAATTGGTTTCGGGGCTCCGCGGCGCACAATAGCGTGCGGATTGACGGGCTCAACCAGGCGCGCGTAGCGGGACCGTTTCGCTGGACGGCGAAGCCGCGAGTGCAACTGGAAGAATGGCAGCCCAGGGCGACGGGAGGGGTTGTGCAGGCGCGGTGTGAATACGAAGGGTTTACTCACCGGCGCCGAGTGGAGCTGCAGCCAGAGAAGCTGGTTGTAGCGGACGAAATCGAAGGGCCGGCGGGCGATCACGTGTGTGAACAGATCTGGCAACTGGGCGAGGCCGCATCGAAGGCAAAGTTCAGTTTTTCCGTTCCGGCCGCTGAGCAGCGTTCCCAGTATTCGCCGGCTTACGGGACCCGGTGCAGCGGACGCGCCCGCATCGCCACCGTGCGGGGCCCGCTGCCTACGCGCATGACAATGACGCTGGAGCCGATAGAATGAAGCCTGACGGCATCTTGAAAAAAGGACCGATTCAATTTGAAACTTACTAACTCACCCGCCGAGATTGCCGTTGTGGGTCTCGGATATGTCGGCTGCGTCACCGCCGCGTGCCTCAGCAGCCTGGGACATAAAGTAACGGGGGTTGACCGGGACGATTACAAAGTAAAGAGCGTGCTGGAGGGGCGCGCGCCGTTTTTCGAGCCGGGGCTGGAGGAGCTGATTCGCGAGAACACGGCGGCCGGACGATTGAATGCCACAACATCGCTCAGCGAGGCAATCGGAAAGGCAGAGGTGGCTCTGTTGTGCGTGGGAACGCCCTCGGAAAAGAACGGAAATCTAGGCCTGCAGCAGCTTCAGCGAGTGGTGAGCGAAATCGCGGCGGCGCGGGGCTTGCGGAGCAAGCCACTGATCGTGGCGATCCGCAGCACGGTGTTTCCGGGGACGTGTGAGGAGATCGTCGCCAAAGCCCTGGGGCCAGGAGTTCCCGTGGTTTCGAATCCCGAGTTCCTGCGCGAAGGCGTCGCGGTGCGGGATTTCATGGAGCCTTCGCTGGTCGTGGTGGGCGGCACGGATCGCGCGGCCGTGGAGCGAGTAGCGAAGTTATATGAACCGCTGGGCGCGGGCGCATCGCTCGTTTCGCTGCGCACGGCGGAAATGATCAAGTATGCCTGCAACGCGTTTCACGCCTTGAAAATCGCTTTCGCGAATGAGGTAGGCGCGCTGAGCGCGAATCTGGGCCTGGACGGGCAGGAGGTGATGAAGACGGTTTGCCAAGACGTGAAACTGAACGCTTCGGCCGCTTATCTTAAGCCGGGCTTCGCCTTCGGAGGCTCTTGCCTCCCGAAAGATTTGCGTGCGCTGGTGTATCGGGCGGGACGGCTGGACTTGACGCTGCCGCTGCTCGAATCCGTGCTGCCGAGCAATGAGCAGCATCTTCATCGGAGCATCGCATCGGTACTGGACCTGACCACGAAGCGGATTGGGGTGGTGGGACTCGCGTTCAAGGAGAATACGGACGACTTGCGCGAGAGCCCGGTGGTTTCGATGCTCGAGCAACTCATCGGAAAGGGCCGCGAGGTCCGGGTATTCGATCCGCACATCCGGCTCGACGCGATCTACGGCAGCAACCGGAACTTCATTTTGGAGAGTATCCCGCACATTGGGCGGCTGATGGACGCTTCGCTCGAAGATCTGCTGCGATGGGCCGATCAAGTGGTGGTGGCGCAGAAGCAGAGCGAGGCGGTGATGCACCGGATTGAGCAGTCCGGACTGCCGGTTCTGGACCTGATCGGAAGCCCGGTTAACGCTCCGGCGCTTGCTCTGCATTAGCCCGCCGCTTCGGAAAGAGGCGGCGTGTGTAGGGCACGGCCAGGATCTTGAGCAACTCGACGGCGGTGTCCCACGTTACGCGCCAGTCGCGGAGATCGAAATCAAAGAAGTGAACCGGGGGCCGATAGGAGCGAAAGAAAGCTCCCCAGGTCATCAGCCCCGCTTTGCGATAGCTGCGGAAGGTCGAGAAATCGCGCTGCAGGACGATGTGGCGGTAATTCGCAGAGCCCTGCTGAACGGGCTCTACATCGATTCCGATGAGATCGAGATAGTGCAGCCATCCGAGATCGACTCCAGCGTAGGGAGCGGCGTCGGCCGTGACGCTGTAGCGAGGATTGGCTTCGATCAGCTTGACTTTCCCATCGCGAGTATCGCGCTTCAGTTCGAGCTCGCAGAGCCCCGCGTACCCAATGCTCCTGAGAAATTCATCCGACAAGGCATCGGCCTCCGGATCATGGACAGGCTCGACGACGCTGGCAGAGCCGAAGTAGATAGGCGTCGTGCGCACCTGGCGGACGACGCAACTGGCCAGACGTTTACCGCTTCTGGCGTAGCAGGCCATGTAGACCAGCTTGGCCGTATCGGGGCCTTCGATGACTTCCTGGACGACGAGCTCCGGCGTAAATGCGGAGACCGACTGATAAAGCTGGAGCAGCTCATCGCGCGAGGCGGCGAGCCCGAGTTTGCTGTCGCGCAAAGCGTGGCCTTCGGGCATACGCTCCCATTCCCGGCTGTGTAGCGGCTTAATCAGGCAGGGAAAGCGCGCGCGCGCGGCGAAGTCATCCAACTCGGACAACGATCGGACGAACAGAGTGCGCGGCGTGGGGAGGCCGTGTGCAGAAGCGATTTCATACTGCCGCTTTTTGGTGGCGAGCAGAGCCTGCACGGAAGCGGCCGACTGGCAGAAGACAAAATGGCCCGCTAAAGCCTCTGCGTGAGCTCCCACGGCACTGACGAACCGATCGGCGCTCGGAATCAAAACAGGTTTACCGCCCAAGTTCCGGGCCAGCTCGAGCATGAACGCAAGCCAGGCAGAAGGATCATCGTCCGGGTTGGGGCATAAGACCGTTTTGCCATAGACGGTCTTGAAACCCGGCTGGGTGGGAACGCAATCGAACGCGTGAACCTGAAGGCCTCTCCGCGCCAGATTTCGCATGAGGACTACGCCCGTTTGATAAGCTCCGGCGACCACCACCGGAGGCCAGCCGGGCTGAGCTTTGACGGGATTACGGTGCTGCAAATTCTCTTCAGAATACTGTACGGTTTACAATGGCCGTGCGAATGGGGTTCGGAGAGGCGAGCAATGAGCAGGATGAATTGCCGCGTGTTGGGCTGCTGGTGGATTCGCTCATCGTGCCTGCTTGGGCGGCGCAGCTCATTTCTGACCTGAAGACTTCAGGGCTCGCCCGGATCGAATGCGCAGTGGCGGAGCCGCCGCAGAATGCCAAGCGTGGAAAAATGTCTTGGCTTTACTCGCGGTATCGGCGCTGGGATGAAGCGCGCGTGCAGCCGGCTGACGACCCGCTGAAGCCGGTGGACATCGCGAGCGAGCTGCAGGGAATTCCCAGGCAGGCCTGCGATCTCGATGTGCTGCTTTCGTTGGCGCAAAATGGAGAGCCGGCTTGGCCCGGAAAACCTCCGCGCCACGGAATCTGGCGTATCCACTTCGGCGATCCGCGGCGCTACTCAGGAGAGGCGCCTTACTTTTGGGAGCTGTACGAACGCAATCCAGTGAGCGGGACCGCGGTAGTGGCCTCGCCCACGCCAGAAGACAAGCGCGAGGTGCTCCACACGGCATTCTCTTCCACAGAGCAGGGCTGGTCTGTGCGGCAGAACGGGGTGGTTCCGTACTGGCGAGCTTCCGTCTGCGTTTTGTGCTGTCTGCGACGATTGCGGCGCCATGGGACTGTCGAACCGGCCAGAGCAATTCCCACGATAAACCCCAAGAAACTTCCCGGCAACACGCACATGGTGAATTTCCTGGCGCGAAATGCGGCGCGCACGATTGCGCGGCGTGCCCACCGAACCAACAACGATCCGCATTGGTTTATCGCTTACCGCAGCGATCCGAAGAGATTCGCGGCGCATACCGATCGCTTCGACCCGCAGGGGTTTACGGTCATTCCGGCGCCTCAGGGACATTTTTATGCCGATCCGTTCGTGCTGAGGTGGGAGGGCAGGACTTACATTTTCGTCGAGGATTATCCTTACGAGACGCGCCGCGGGTGCATCTCCGTCATGCAGCTAAACGAGAGCGGGAGGATTGAACCAGCGACGCCGGCGCTACAACGGCCTTATCACTTGTCGTACCCGTTTGTCTTCGAGCACGACGGAAGCATCTATATGATCCCGGAAACGATCGCTGCCAATCGCGTGGAACTGTATCGAGCCGCAGAGATGCCGGCGCGCTGGGAATTCGCCGCAGTTTTGAAGGACGGAATTCGCGCGGTGGATACGACATTGTGGGTAGAGAACGGCATCTTTTATTTCTTCACGAACATCGCCGAAAGGGGCACAACGGCCAACGAGGATCTGTATCTCTTTTATGCGGACAATCTGACGGGCGAGTGGAGGGAGCATCCCGACAATCCGATATGTGGAGACGTGCGGCTGAGCCGCAGTGCCGGGAAGATTTTTCGGAGTCGCGGGCGGCTGATTCGCCCCGCTCAGGACTGCTCGGTGCGTTACGGATACGCGTGCCAATTAAACGAAATTGAGACCTTATCGCCGGATTCTTATCGCGAGAGGGCGCTCTGGCGCATCGAGCCAAATTGGCATCCGCATCTCCTGGGTACCCACACGATCAACAGCGATGAAACGATTGAAGTGATCGACGGACAGGTTGCGCGCGCGCTGCCGCACATGATTGCATGAACGGCCTTATGATTCGATTCACCGAACAAGATCTGCAACTGTTCAGCGAGGCTTCGGGGGACCGGAATCCTTTACATATTTCGGCCGCATATGCGTCTCGAACCGCTTATGGAGAACAGGTTGTTTTTGGAGCACTCGGGGCACTGGCTGCTCTAGGTTGGGTCAAAGCGGATGCGCGAAAGAGGGTAGCGCGGCTGACGACAGACTTTCACCGGCCTATGTTTCTGGACGTCGATTATCAACTCAAGGCGACGGATGGCCCCGAGGTGTGCTCCGTGCGCCTGTTCGACGGGTCGACGCCTGTCCTCAGCTTGTCGGTCGCATTTGCGTCTGCCGCAGGTCCCGGAAGTGAGCGATCGAGGGGCGAGGGCCCGCTATTTGAAAGACGAGAGCCGGCGCAGTGGAAGCAAGAGCGCCTGGTAACCGGCCTAAAGGCGGAGGGACGGTGGCGAGCCGACCCATCGCTACTGGCCCCTCTATGCGAGCGATGGCACGTGGGAGTGGAGCCGTTCGTGGCCGAGGCACTGCTTTGGGGCAGTTATTTCATAGGCATGGAACTACCGGGCCAAAGCGCGTTGTTTTTCAAGTTTTCTTTGAACTTCGAAGCGATCTCCCCGCTCGCCGAGCCACTTATCTATCGAGCCGAAACCCTGCGCATGGATGTACGAATTTCACAACTACGGATGGGCGTGGAACTGAGTTCCGGAGCACACCTGGTGGCATCCGGGCAGTTGCTGGCCTTCGTACGCCCCGAACTGGCGTCGTCCGATGTAACGGCGGAGGTCGAAGTCTCCGATGCATTCACGGGCAAGGTAGCGCTGGTGATTGGAGCAAGCCGCGGGTTGGGCGCGGCCACAGCAGGCGCGTTGGCGCTGCAAGGGGCGAGCGTTGTCGCTGCATCTAGATCCGAGGCGCCGGAACTGAAAGATGCTCTTCCGGCGGAGGCGGCTGCGCGGATTACGAGCGCCAATGGCGACGCGGCCAATATAGAGTGGCTTACCGGCTTACGCGACCGAATCGTCGAGAAGCATGGGCGGCTGGATTACTTGATATGCAACGCGTTCCCTGCGATACCGGCACTACGGCTGGAACCGAACGCTTTCGGCCGCATAGAGCGCTATTTGAGCCATGCGGCGAATCTTGTGCTGGCGCCGTTCTGTACTTTTCTCGAATTGCTGAACGAAAGTGGCGGATGCGCCGTGGTGGTTTCTTCGGCGGCGGTGGAGAGCCCGGTTCGAGAATGGCCGCACTACGTTGCGGCGAAGAGCGCGATTGAGGGGCTCGCGCGCGTCGCCGCGCTGCAGTATCCGAGAATCAGTGTTTTGATCGTGCGCCCGGAGCGGCTGCTGACAGAGATGACGAACACGCCGATGGGTCGCCAAAATGCGCTCCCGCCCGCCCGGATGGCGGCAGAAATGGTTGAACGCCTGCGGAATCCGCCTCCGGCGGGTGCGGCGGAAATCATGCGAGGCCTCGATAAAATGAGGAAGTCCCACGCTACGAGAACTTTGGCGCACTAGTGAAACTCGCAGAGGCATTATCCATCATCCAAAAAGCTCCCGCGGATGCATCGGCGTTCCGGGTCTTGCTGGCGTGCGGCTTCACTCCGCTGCATTTGCAAAACTATATGGCGGCCCATCTGCAGAAGACGATGCCGAGCCGCAAGGTCTCGGTTTTGACGGGGTTATACGACGATCTTCCAGGAACGCTGGAGCAGTTTGCCGGCACCGGGGCTCAGGCAGGCGCGCTCGCCATCGAATGGTCGGATCTGGATCCGCGGCTCGGTTACCGGCAGCTCGGCGGCTGGGGGACGCGGGTCGCCGTCAGCATCGTAGAAACAGTGCAGGCGAGATTACAACGGTTGGAGACGGCCTTGGCGGCTGTTCCAGTGTCATCGAAGATTGCGGTTTCACCGCCTACCTTGCCACTGCCCCCGGCTTTTCATACCACAGGCTGGCAAGCGAGCGAGACAGAACTGGCGCTGGAAGACGCAGTGGCCGGCTTCGCACACCGGATAGCGGTTCATCCGTCCGTGCTGCTGGTGAACATGCAAAAGCTGGATGGCTTGTCGGCTCCCGAAGGCCGCTATGACTTCCGATCGGATCTGCACACGGGATTCCCTTACACGATGGCTCATGCGGACGCACTCGGCGGAGCGCTGGCCGCGTTGATTGAATCGCCCGCGCCCAAAAAAGGCTTAATCACCGACCTCGACGATACGCTGTGGTCGGGACTCATTGGTGAGGCCGGGCACGAAAACATATCGTGGGACCTGGCGAGCCACAGCCAGATCCATGGCCTGTACCAGCAGATGCTGCACGCGCTGGCGGATCAAGGAGTGTTGATCGCGATCGCCAGCAAGAATTCCCCCGAGGTGGCGGAGAGGGGCCTGGCACGAACAGACTTGCTAATCGCACGCGACAAAATGTATCCGCTGGAAGTTCACTGGGAGCCGAAATCGGGCTCGGTGGCCCGAATTTTGAAGGCCTGGAACATCAGCGACGACAGCGTGGTGTTTGTCGACGACAGTGCGATGGAATTAGAAGAGGTGCGGGCGGCGCATCCGGGGATCGAGTGCATTCTTTTCCCGAAATCCGACTACGGCGCCGGGCTCCAGTTTCTTCGCCGCCTCAGAGATCTGTTCGGCAAGTCGCAGCTCTCGGAAGAGGACACATACCGCCTCCCGAGCATTCGCCGCAACCAGCAGCTTGCGAATATGAACGGCTCCGGCGCCTCGGCGGAGCACTTCCTGGAGACGGCGGAGGCGACGATTACGCTGGAGTACGATCCTCCGGCATACGACAAAAGAGTCCTCGAGCTTGTCAACAAGACGAATCAGTTCAATTTGAACGGCATTCGCTACAGCGGTTCGGAGTGGGCGACCGCGCTGGCCGAAGAAGGCAGCTTTTCGCTGGCCGTCGCGTATCAAGACAAGTTCGGGCCGCTGGGCAAGGTAGCCGTCATGCGGGGCGTGAAACGCGGAGCGCTGGTGGAAATCGGCAGCTGGGTGATGAGCTGCCGCGCATTTTCACGGCACATCGAGTATCAATGCCTGGCACAGATTTTCCAGAGATTCGCGGCTGACGAGATCGTCTTCGATTTCCAGGCCACTCCAAAAAACGGACCCACTCAGGATTTTTTGAAGGCGATGCTGGGTCAAGCGCCCGCAGGGGAAGCGCGACTCAGCCGCGAGGCTTTCGAAGCGAAATGTCCGAAGCTGCACCACAAGATCATAGATAAGCATGCATAACTCAGAACAGCGCCTGGAGAAAGTTTTCGAGACGGTATTTCCGGATATGCCGGTCGCGGAGATACGCACCGCATCGCAGGATTCCATTCAGAATTGGGATTCGGTGGCAGCGATCACGTTGATGAATCTGATTGAAGAAGAATTCGGCATCCAAATGGATTTCGGCGAGGTGGCCGAGTTGACCTCGTTCCCCAAAATTCTCGAATATGTGAACGAAAGGATCGCGCACCCCGCGGCCTAAGATGGCCACGAACGCGCGCCCATGAGCCCGCTTGCCCGTGCGCGCGAACTGCTGCGTCACCGTTTAATAAAGAACACGGCGGCGCTGTTCGTCGTCCAAATCAGCGGCTATGCCGCGCCGCTCATCGTGCTTCCGTATCTCTCGCGGATTCTGACGAAAGAACATTTCGGGCTGATTGCCTTCGCCACCGCATTCAACTGGTATTTCATGACGCTGGTGGATTATGGATTCAACCTGACAGCCACGCGGCGAATTGCGATCCACCAAGACGAACCCGCGGTGATCTCGCGTATTTTCAGTTCTGTGATGGCGGCGAAAGCCACCCTGACGGTGATCGGATTCGGGCTGATGGTGGCCGTGGTGGTCGCGGTGCCCAAATTGAGACCGAACCTGATCCTGTTCATCATCATGTACCTGGGCGTGTTGGGTGACTTGCTGTTTCCGCTCTGGCTGTTTCAGGGGCTGCAGAAGATGGAAAACCTGGTGTGGCGAGATCTTTGCGCGAAATTCTTATCGCTCGCGTTGATTTTCGCTTTTGTGCGCCGGGACGATCAGTATCTCTGGGCTGCCGGGTTCCAGGCTGGATCCATGGCAGTGGCGGGCGTGGTGGGCCTTTGCGCGGTTCCATTTTTGACGCCGGTGCGATGGACGAGGCCGAGCATCCGCGAGTCGCTGACGGCGTTTCGAGAAGGCTGGCCGGTGTTTCTGTCGGTGGCCGCGATGACGCTTTCCTCGTCGACGAACACATTTGTGCTTGGATTGCGCTCCGGGCCGGAGGACGTAGCCGTATATTCGGTAGCCTATCGCCTGATTGTCGCGGTACGGACCCTTGTCTCACCTGCAGTCACCGCGATATATCCCCATATGAGCCACATGGCTTTCAATTCGCGCGAGAACGCAGTCGTATTTCTGCGAAAATACGGATTTCTGCTGGGGTTGCCGTTTTTAGCCGCTTCGCTGGTGCTGTGTGCAGGCGCTTCGCCAATAATCCGGATTCTATTCGGCGCGAAGTACGTGTCGGCCATTCCTCTTCTGCGGATTCTGGCGTTCAGCCCGTTTCTGCTGGCGGTGCAGCACACCTATTCGACCTTTTACATGCTGGCGTTCGGGTATGAAAAGGAGTGGTCGCGGGTGATTCTTCAGACGACGGTTCTGAATTTCGTGATCCTGATCCCACTGATCTATCTGATATGGCCGCCGCTGGCGGTATCGATTACCGGGATCACTCTGGACGCCTTCGTGGCGGTTGCGACGTATGCGTTCTACCGGAAGAACACCTCGCCGAAGCGCCAACCACTCGCGGCGGTGGGAGAGAGTTAAATGAGTTTTTTTAACGAGCTCGCGTTGAAGGTGCGGCGCGGGGAAGGACCGTTTTACGGGGCCCTTCGCAAGGTTTTGAAGGGCCTTCTGCGGTCCAATTTTCCGGTGCCGTCTTTTCTCAAGCCGGTCTATCGATTCCTGTACGAGCTGTATTTCGGCGTCCTGTTTGCGTTTCGCTGGGCAATCAATTATTTCTATCGTGAGCCGGCCTTCCGAAGCCGGTGCACCAGCGTGGGCCGGAATCTCAGCTTGTGGTTGATGCCGGATGTGAGAGGCCATGCCAAGATTTACATCGGAAACGACGTGAGCCTCTACGGCCATCTGGGCGTGGGTAGCGGGCGAGTGTTCGACGAGCCGCGTCTGGTGATCGAGGACCGTGTGGATTTAGGGCACAACGTCTTCATTACGGTTAACAAAGAAGTGATCATCGAAGAGGACGTGAACATAGCCTCCAATGTCTCGATTGTGGACAGCGACGGGCATCCGCGCGATCCGGAGTTGCGGGCGCAGAATGTACCGCCGCCTCCGGAGGAAGTCAAACCGGTAAGGATCTGCCGGCGCGCCTGGATCGGCCAGGGCTGCTACATCATGAAGGGTGTAACGATCGGCGAGGGCGCGATTATCGGAGTCAACAGCGTGGTGATCACGGACATTCCGCCGTATTCGCTGGCGCTCGGGAATCCGGCCCGCGTGGTGATCAAGGACGTGAGGACGAAGCCAGGCACAGCGGAGCCCGCAACGGCGGGGGCATCGAACGCCAGCCGCCCGGCTTGATAACCGATAAGAGAATAGAAGAACCAATGCAACAGGTACTGCGCAAGGGCATCAAAGACATCATTGTCGACGAGGTGCCGGACCCGATGGCGACTCCGCACCACGTGCTGATTCGCCCTGTGTTTTCGCTGATCAGCAGCGGCACGGAGACGGCGAGTATTCACCAGGAGGGCGTGCTGAAGGAGGTAGCCGATAATCCTTCGCACATTCGCAAGGTTCTGGACGTGATGAAGACGAACGGACCGGTGGCGACGCTGCGGGAGGTACGCGCGAAATTTTCCGAATATGCGGCGCTGGGCTACTCCGGGGCCGGAATTTTGGTCGAGAAGCATCCCACAGTGACAGACCTGGAGCCGGGAGACCGCGTCGCCTACGGAGGCGAGGGAACGGGCCACGCCGAGACCATCGTGACGGGCCGGAACCTGGTGGCGCGCGTGCCGGACAACGTTCCGTTCGATCACGCGTGTTTCGCGACGCTGGGCAGCATTGCTTTGAACGCTGTCCGTATTGCGAATATCAGCCTGGGAGACCGGGTGGCCGTGATCGGCCTGGGGCTGGTGGGGCAACTCGTGGCGCAACTCGCGCGATTGCAAGGAGCCGTTGTCATCGCGACGGATCTCAAAGCGGAGCGCGTGGAGCTGGCGCGGCAACTGGGGGTGCAGGAGCCGATCTTTGGAGGCGGCTCACTCCAGAATTCGGTGGCGGCGGTGACAAACGGCAGCGGAGCGGACGTGGTGATCATCGCAGCGGCATCCAAATCTTCCGCGCCCTGCAAGCTGGCGCTGGATATCTGCCGCGACCGCGGGCGCATCGTTGTGCTAGGCGCGGTGGAAATGAATTTTCCGTGGAACGACATGTACCTGAAAGAAATTCAGCTATTCATGTCGCGCGCGTACGGCCCGGGCAGCTACGACCCCGCTTATGAAAAGCAGGGCCGGGACTATCCTTTTGCCTATATCCGTTGGACGGAGAACCGCAACATGGAGGAATTCCTGCGGCTCGTCAGCCGCGGCGACGTGCGGCTGGATCCGCTCATCACGCATCGCTTCCCGCTGAGCGAGGGGCCGAAAGCGTACGAAACGATCATGGACGCAAGCTCCAACAGCCTGGCGGTGCTGCTGCAATACCGAACGCCGGACGATGCCGCAGCGGTCCACTTCGAGCCCCGGCGAACCGTGGCTATCCAGCCTCGAGCGAAGGACGGGGGACAGATTCAGGCGGCGCTGATCGGGGCCGGCAACCTGGCGCGGTGGGCGCACCTGCCAAACCTGAAGAAGATTTCGGGTGTGAGCCTGCGCGCCGTTCACTCCACTAACAGCGTGCGCGGCAAGAGCTATGGAACGCGTTTTGGCGCGGCGTATTGCACCACGGATTACAAGCAAATACTGGACGACGCCGACGTGGATGTGGTCTTCATCACCAGCCGCAATCAGCATCACGCGAGACAGGCAGTGGAGGCGCTGCGCGCGGGCAAACACGTTTTTGTAGAAAAGCCGATGGCGCTGACCGAAGAAGAGTGCCGGGAACTGATGCGCGCGGCGGAAGAAAGCGGGCGGCACTTGACGGTGGGATTCAACCGCCGCTTTGCACCTTTTTATGCTCCGCTGAAGACGCACCTGGCGAAGCGGAACTCGCCGGCGGTGCTGCAATGCCGGATCAACTCGCCGGGAATTTCCGGCGCCTACTGGATGGCGGATCCCGCGATCGGCGGGGCGATCCTGGGCGAGGCGTGCCACTTTGTCGATCTGATGTACTGGCTGCTCGATTCTGAACCGCTGAGCGTGTCGGCGTACTCGCTGCCGACCGGCAAACAGGACCCGGTGGGTGAGAACAACATGGTGGCTTGCTTCCGGTTCGCGGACGGCTCGATAGGCAATTTGACTTACTGCACGGTGGGAAGCCGTACGTCGGGCGGCGAACGCGTGGAAGCGTACGCGCAGGGTTTGGGAATTCAGACCGAGAATTTCAAGCGGCTGACGATTGCGGGCGGAATGCGCCAGAGCCGGAAGCGGATGTTCGCCGAGAAAGGCTACGCGGCGCAGATGGAGGAGTTCATTCGCGATCTGCGCGCCGGCAAACCGCCTTCCGTGACGGTGCGCGATGGGGCCCGATCCACCATCTGCTGCTTGCGCATGCTGGAATCCGCGCGAGATCTGGAGCCGAAATCGACCGATTGGGAGCGTGTCGTTGCCTAGCGTGTCCGAGGAGACCGAGTCTTCCGGAGTTGCTTCTCATGGGCGGCAAACCTCCGAGGCCCCACCGATTCGGGTGCTGCTGATCGGTCCGTCGCTCGACATTTTGGGCGGACAAGCGGTGCAGGCCACCCGACTGATGTCCGTGCTGAGCGACGTGCCGGGCGTGCGGATGACATTCTTTCCGATCAATCCGCGCCCCCCGAAGGCATTTTCGTTTATCCGAAGCGTTCCCTATCTGCGAACGCTAGTGACGTTTGCGCAATATTCGACGCGGCTGGCAATGACGGCGCGGAAGCACGACATTTTGCATATTTTTTCAGCGGGTTTGTCGTCCTACACGCTGTGGAGCATTCCGGCGCTGCTGATCGGGCGTCTTTACGGGAAGAAACTCATCCTGAATTACCGGGACGGACAGGCGGAGCAGCACGTAACCGAGTGGCGGACAGCAAAACCAACCATGCGGCTGGCGGATCGCGTGGTGACTCCTTCCGGTTTCCTGGTGGACGTTTTCGGAAGGCACGGCGTGCAGGCGCAATCGATTTTCAACGTCATCGACGCCGGCCGTTTCATCTATCGGAAGCGGCGGAAGCTGCGGCCGATTTTTCTGACGAATCGCATCTTGGAGCCTCTTTACAACGTGGACTGCATCTTGCGAGCTTTCGGTATTATTCAGGCACGCTATCCGGACGCGAGCCTGACGATTGCGCACGATGGATGCTGCCGGCCGGGACTCGAGAAGCTGGCCGGGGAATTGGGGCTTCGCAACACCCGATTTATCGGCCGCGTTCCGCACGACCGGATTCCCGAGCTTTACGATTCAGCGGACATCTATCTGACCAGCCCGAATATTGACTGCATGCCGGGATCGTTGCTGGAGTGCTTCGCCTCCGGCCTGCCGGTTGTGGCGACGAAGGCAGGCGGCATTCCCTATATCGCGCAAGATGGCGAATCGGCGCTGCTAGTGGACATTAACGATCACGAAGCGTTGGCCGCGAGCGCCATGCGCCTGCTCGAAGATGAGAGTCTCGTGGAGCGGTTGACGACCCGCGCGCTCGAGGAAGTACAGCGCTACCGGGGCGCTCCCGTCCGGGACCAGTGGGCGCAGTTGTATCGCGAGTTATCGGCGTAAAAGCCCAAGTCCTGACAGCAGCGGAGCCGAAGCGCGGCGCGCTCCCCATTTAGCGCATTTTGCGAGCCGCCGCGTAACCATTTGAGCTTCCTCGCAGCCATTGTTCTAGACTTGGGTTTTTCGCACTTCATGCCAATAGCCAAACGGGGTTCTCGCGCACTGTTGTTGACGGTAGTTGTGGCGCTGGCGGGTTGGCCTGCAGTGGGCCAAATTGCTCAGTACTATAAAATTCCGCTGCAGACGACGACGCCGAAGGAGCAGTTCGGCTTCAATCTGGGCGATGATTATCAACTCACCAATTACACGCAGTTGAGCGCATACTGGGCAAAGCTTGCTTCCGAATCGGACCGGATGAAGCTGGTCCCTATCGGCAAAACGGCAGAAGGGCGAACGCAGTACATGGCGATCGTTAGTTCGCCGGAAAACCTGAAAACTCTCGATCGTTACAAAGAAATCTCGCGCAAGCTTGCGCTGGCCGAAGGGCTGTCCGATGACGAGGCGCATGCGCTGGCGCGGCAAGGGAAAGCCGTTGTGTGGATCGATGGCGGATTGCATGCGAGCGAAGTGGAGTGCGCGCAATCCCTCACGGAAATGGTTTATCAAATGGTCAGCCGCAGCGATCCGGAGACGATGCGCTTTCTGAACGACGTCATTATTCTGTTCGTTCAGGACAACCCGGACGGGCAGGAACTGGTCGCGGACTGGTACATGCGCAATCCGGATCCGGCGAAGCGCTCCGATGCCGGTCTGCCCAGACTCTGGCACAAGTACATCGGCCATGACGACAATCGCGATTTCTTCATGTGCAACATGCCGGAATCGACCAACATCAATCGGGTCCTTTATCGCGAGTGGTTCCCGCAGATCATGTACAACCACCATCAGACGGGGCCGCCGGGCGCGGTGATCTTCATGCCTCCTTTCCGGGATCCATTCAATTATCATTTCGATCCGCTCATCATGATGGAGCTTGACCAGGTGGGCTCAGCGATGCACAGCCGCATGGAGGCGGAGAATAAGCCGGGGGCCGGCATGCGCAGCGCGGCGACTTACTCGACGTGGTACAACGGGGGCCTTCGTACAACGACTTACTTCCACAACATTATTGGGCTGCTGACGGAGATCATCGGCAGCCCCACGCCCATGGAAATACCTTTTGTTCCGGCGATGCAACTGCCGAGAGGCGATCTTCCCTTCCCCATCGCGCCGCAGAAGTGGCATTTCCGGCAATCGATCGACTATTCGCTCACTGCCAACCGGGCTGTGCTGGATTTCGCATCACGGTATCGCGAAACGCTGCTTTATAACATCTACCGGATGGGCAAGAATTCGATCGAGCGCGGCGGGACGGATTCATGGACCATTACGCCAAAACGAATTGAAGCGGTGGAGGCCAAGGCGGCCGAGGAGAAGGCGTCGAGCAACGCGCAGGTGAACCCCATGGCGGCGGGGTTCGGCGGCACGCGCACGGTTCCGGCGAAGCTCTATGACAGCGTGATGCACGATCCCGCCATGCGCGACCCGCGCGGCTACATTATGCCGCCGGATCAGCCGGATCTTCCGACCACCATTAAATTTTTGAACGCGCTTATCAAGAACGGGGTGCTGGTGGAACGCGCTACAGCCGGTTTTGAAGCCGGCGGGAAGAGTTACGCGGCCGGATCTTACGTGGTGAAAACGGCGCAGGCCTTTCGTCCGCACGTTCTCGACATGTTCGAGCCGCAGGACCACCCGAATGATTTTCGCTACCCGGGCGGGCCTCCCATACCGCCGTACGACGCGACCGGCTACACACTGGCGTTCCAGATGGGCGTGAAGTTCGATCGCCTTCTGGATGGGTTCGATGGGCCGTTCGAGCGCGTGAACGGGCTTCTGGATCCGCCGCCCGGCTCGCTCTCAGGACCAGCGCACCCGGCCGGCTATCTGATTAGCCACCGTGTCAACAACTCGTTCATTCTGATCAATCGCCTGCTGAAAGATAAATGCGATGTTTATTGGCTGAGGAGCGCGCCTGGCGAAGCGGAGCAAGGCAAGGATCTGGGGACGGGCGCGATTTGGGTTCCGGCCAGCGCCTCCGCGCGCGAGATCCTGGAGCGCGGCGCCAAAGAGCTCGGGGTGAATGTCTACGCGGCCGCTCGGCGTCCTGGCGGCGAGGCTATCAAGCTGAAGCCGGTGCGCATCGGGCTTGACGATCAGTACGGCGGCTTGATGCCATCCGGATGGACTCGCTGGATTTTCGAGCAGTTTGAGTTTCCGTTCAAAGTTGTGTATCCGCAGGAACTCGATGCCGGCGATCTCAACAAGAATTACGACGTGCTTGTTTTTACGGACGGCTCGATTCGTGCCGCCGGGGGCCTGACGCGTTTCGGCGGAGGCGGCGGAGGAGGATTCTTCGGACGCCAGCCCAAGCCGGAGGAAATCCCGGCTGAATATCGGAGCTGGCTGGGCCGTATCACGCCAGATAAAACCATTCCGCGCATCCGGCAATTCGCGGAAGCCGGAGGAGCGGTGATCGCGATCGGCTCCTCCACCTCGTTGGCGGGCTATTTAAATCTTCCGCTGAGCAGTGCCCTGACGGAACGGGGCGCGGACGGAAAAGAGCGGCCGCTTCCGCAAGAGAAGTTCTACATCCCGGGATCTCTGCTGACGGCGAGCGTGGATAACACGAATCCTCTCGCCTACGGAATGCCGGACGAAGTCGATGTGTTCTTCGACAACAGTCCCGCGTTCCGGTTGAATCCGGACTCCGGGTTGAAAGGAACGACCCCCGTGGCCTGGTTCGCAAATGCGACGCCTCTTCATAGCGGGTGGGCTTGGGGACAACAATACCTGGATGGCAGCGTGGCGGTTGCCGAATCGAATCTCGGATCGGGCAAAGTGTTCTTGATGGGACCCGAAGTCGCGTTCCGGGGACAGCCGCATGCCACATTCAAATTCATTTTTAACGGAATCTATTACGGTGCTGCTGAAAAGAAAACTGGCGATTGAATATCCCGCCGTAAAACAGAGATGGAAGCGTAAGGCTTCCCCGTTCGCACGCTTCACGGCGACGCTGCTCGCCGGAGCGGCACTCTACGCGGCGGCGATCCCCACGCCGGAAAGCCATTTCGGCCATAAGATCGGCATAGACCGCGTGCTTCTCGACTGGGATCAAGTGGTTTTGTACTTTTACAAACTTCAGAAAGCCGCGCCCGGTAGCATTCGCGTCAACGAACTCGGCAAGACGGTTGAAGGCAGGCCGTTCATCGAAGCCATCATCAGCGCGCCCGAAACGCTGCGGCAGCTCGATAAATACCGCGATATTCAACGGCGGTTGGCTGACCCGCGTATCACGCCGCCGGCGCAAGCGGAACCGCTGTTTGCGCAGGGCAAGAACATTATTCTGATGACTTGCTCGATTCACGCGACCGAAGTGGCGTCGACGCACAGCGCGGTCGAGTTCGCCTACAAGATGCTGACCGACCAGTCGCCGCGATTCCAGACGATACGCCAGAACACGATTCTGATTCTGGTGCCTTCTCTCAATCCCGACGGCGTGGACATCGTGACGCGCTGGTATCGCAAGACTCTGAATACGCCGTACGAAGGCACGCAGCCGCCGGAGCTGTGGCAGCACTACGTGGGGCACGATAACAATCGCGATTGGTACATCTTCTCGCAGCCCGAGACCCGCAACACAATTGGGGGCATTCAGAACGTCTGGCATCCCGAGATTGTGTATGACGTTCACCAGCAGGGCGAGACGGCATCGCGCATTTTCATTCCGCCGTGGCTCGATCCCATCGAGCCGAATGTGGATGCCATTCTGTCGCAGGAAATGAACATGATCGGAATTTCAATGGCGACGGATCTCACCGCTGCCGGCAAGGTGGGAGTGGCGATCCACGCGGCATACGACTTCTGGACGCCATCGCGCCATTATCAGGCGTTCCACGGCGGGCTGCGGATCCTCACCGAATCGGCAAGCGCGAAGCTGGCTACGCCCGTTACGCTGAAGTTCGATCAGCTGGATACGCACCCGCTCGGCTATAACGCGCAAGAGCGCAGTTGGAATTTTCTGGAGCCCTGGCCAGGAGGAGCGTGGCATCTGCGCGACATTATCGATTACCAGTTAATCGCGTTTGAATCGTGCCTCTACAATGCCGCGATCCACCGCGAGGACATGCTGCGCAATTTCTATAAGGTGGGGGAGCGAGCCGTGGCGCGCACGACACCCTATGCATTTGTTATTCCGGCGGAGCAGCGCGATCCTGGCGCGACGCGCCGCATGCTGGAGACGCTCGCCTACGGCCTGGTCGAAATCAAAAAAGCATCCAACGGCGATCATGTCATTCTCATGCAGCAGCCCTACAGCAGCTACGCCAAAGCGCTGCTTGAACGGCAACATTATCCGGACGAGCATCTTTATCCGGGAGGACCTCCGAAGCGCCCTTACGACACGACAGCGGAAACATTACCCCTGCTTTTTGGAGTAGAGACGAAGACGGTGAACGAGCCCGTCGAAGGACCGCTCACGAACGAAAAGTTTCCCTTCGATGCGCCGGCGCCCGATGCGTATAGCGCGGCGGATACGGACTCCTGGCACACCGCCGCCCGCCGCTGGAAGGCAGGCCAACCTGTTTGGCGGAATGAGCAGACGGGCGACTTCTCGGCATCGGACAAAGGGGCGGGTTGGAAGAAAGTCACGGCACCGCGCATCGCTCTTTACAAGAGCTGGATTCCCAGCATGGACGAAGGCTGGACACGGTGGCTGTTCGACAAGTTCGGCTTCAACTATAAGGACGTAACCAACGCCGATCTGCAGGCGGGCAGCCTGAAGCAGAAATTCGACGTCATCATTTTCCCCGACCAGACGGAGGCCAGCATCGCCACGGGATTTCGAAAAGGCTCCATGCCCGACGAATATACCGGCGGAATCGGCGAAAACGGCATTGGAGCAGTGAAGGAGTTCGCGAATGCCGGCGGGACGGTTCTCTGCTTTAATCATTCCACGGCTTTCTGCACCGACGACGTGGGCGCGGAGGCTACCAATGTATTGAGCGGCCGGGTAGCCAACGCAGCGGGCGATTATCAGGGCGGAAGGGGCAACAACGCCACACCTGGAGCAGGCGGCGAGCGCGGGGGGCGGCGGGCCGGACGCGAATCCGGCGCAGCGCAGCCAACGGGGCGCGGAGGAAATGCCGATTTCTACTCTCCCGGATCGCTACTCAATGTGAAGCTCGATCTGTCGAGCCCACTCACGCGCGGTCTTCCTGAGCACATCACGATTTGGAGCGAGCAAAGTCCCGCATTCACCAGCAATCAAACATCAGTAGCCACTTATCCGAATTCCGATATCCTGGCCTCCGGCTGGCTACTGGGCGCAAACCTAATCGCTAACAAAAGCGCGATCGTGGATGCCAAGACAGGCGAAGGGCACATTGTGCTGTTCGGGATGCGTCCGCAATATCGCGCGCAAAGCTATCAATCGTTCAAGCTGCTGTTTAATGCGTTGATTGCGTATCAATGATGCCTCGCATCCACAGGCACACCGCCCCCGCTATCAGGCTCACGACAAAGCCCGCGAGCACGTCAGCGGCGTAGTGATACCGGCCATATACAGTTGCGATAGAAACGCTGAGCGCGTACAGAACCAGCCCCCAACCGAATCGCTTACGTTCCGGCAGCACAAGGAACATGCCCCACGCGCAAGAGAAGGCCGAAGAGACGTGCGCGCTGGGAAAAACACCGACGTGAATGGTTGCCTTGCTCAGAAGATAGAGGTTCAGAGCGCGCGCCCAGGTATGCACGCCCGGATCATCGATCTGCGGAAAAACGATCCGCGGCGGCTGCGAAGGGAAATAGGGGAAAAGGGCGTATGCTGCCAGCGTTCCGGCGAGATATACCGTTAGAAACGGATCGATGGACTTACGCCGCCGCTGAGCATAAAGAACGCCGACACAGTACGCGGCCACGCCATATACAAGGAGGTAACAAAGCTCCAGATAAAAAGGGAGTAACTTTCCGGCGCTTTCAATCGCGGAACGCAGCCGCCAGTGGTCGAGGACAAATCGATCCCAGGGGATCCAGGCGGTTTCATACCGGTAACCAAAATGCGGCGGCAGAAACAGTTCCATCTCGCGAAAGGCCGCGAATGTAAGTACTACCGGCAGCCAATCGCGAATGATATCGATCGATCGCCGTTCGTTGCGGTCCAAACAGGCCAATGCCCACAATCCGGTAAAAACAACGAGCAGGATGATAACAGGCTGATAACTCAGATTCGGGCGATCCGGGAAAAATGGTGTAAGTGCGGCGATGTAAGTGAAAAAGCCGATGAGCGCCCACTCCGATGTCCGAAGCTGCGGCCGCCACGCGAAGTTTGTCAAAGCCCGGCCGGGTCTGTCGCGTACTTCCGGGATTGAAAAAACAGGGCGAGAGCCGCCAGGGCGCCGGCCCAAACCGCCCAGGCAACCAAGAATCGCTGGTCGTGCTTCTTATCGCTCGCGTCGATCAGAAGCCCTGAAATGATGGGCGCCGTGATTTGAGCGACGGACATCAGCGACTGCGTCAGTCCGATAATCACGCCCTGTTCGCGCTTGCCCGCTTTCTGCGTGATCAAACTTGTCAATGCAGGGCGGAGGCCCGAGCCTCCGACATTGGCCAATCCGGCAACCCATAGCAGTTGTCCGATGGAATGCGTGAACCCGATGGCCGTGTCTCCCAGGAAAGAGCTGATGAAACCGACTTGCACGACGCGGCGCTCTCCCCACCACTTCACCATGCGGCCGACAACGCCGCCCTGCATGATGATGCCGAGGAATCCGGTGTAGGCGAAGATGTACCCCACTTCTCTTACACCGACGGGATGGCCGTTCCACACATAGCGGCGCTCCGCGAATAGGGCGAAACCGGAGACGAATGTAGAAAACGAGAAGGAAAAGAGCAGCCATTGCATCAAGAGCCGCGCTAATTCCGGATCGCGAAAGTACTTGCGATACTCCCCCCAGGAGATCAGAGACAAGCGTCTGCCTCCCGGCCCGGGATCTTCGGAGGCGGCCTGGTTGTGATCGTGAATCACCTCGCGCCTCGGCAGCAGGAAGAAGGTGCATAGAATCGCGCTCAGCGACATGGAAGAGGCAGCGAAGATGGGCGCTTGATAGCCATAGCGCGCCAGGAAACCGGAGATAGCCGGCCCGACCAGAAATCCGAAGCCGAAGGCGATGCCGATCACGGCGAATGACTTGGCGCGTTCGGAGGGTTTCGTCACATCGCTGATATAAGCCTGCGCGATGGTCAGATTGCCCGCGGTGGCGCCGTCGATGGCGCGCGCAATAAACAGCACCCAGATATGCCGCGAGAAGGCAAGCAGCAGAAAACCGGCCAGCGTTCCAGCCTGGCTGACGAGCAGAATGGGCCGACGGCCCAAGCGATCCGAGAGCTGCCCCAGAATAGGCCCGGCGATGAGCTGACAGATGGCGTAGGTCGAAACCAGCTCGCCAATCACGGCCGGCGACGCGCCGAGCCGCTCGGAGTAAAACGGCAACAAAGGCAGTATGATCGTGAACCCCAGGACGTCCACCGCCACAATCAGGAAAATGGGGAGCAGCGGGGATGCAAACCGGCTGACGGGCCTCACGTCGGTCGTTTGTGCCTCCGGCGCGTTCACTATACGATCTTAGCGAGGAGCAATCGCGTTCTCGGGGATTCCTTCACTGCAAAAAGTACCTAGTAACTGCTTGGCTGTTTATTCGCAAGTTACAGAAAACTTAGCGACCTGGCAGTTTGGCACAGATCGTGCACATTCAACGTCTGCTATGAGACTGTTAGCGTCCGCCGTGCTCGTATTATTACCCTGGGCTGTTGCCTTCGGCCAGGAACCCAACCCGACCCAGTCCAAAGACCAGCAAAATCAACAGGCCGGGCCCAACCCGATTTTTCGCGTTCAGGTGGTGTCCCGTTCCATACAGGCCGTCAGCTATCGCAATAGAAGTGGCTGGACTCGTGTGAATTTTGAGGGCACATCCATTGCACCGCAAGCCAAAGGCACCGCGGACGTGAACAGCCGGCCCGGTTATATGGAAGTCAGGGTGGATGTGAAGAATCTCCCAGCGGCGAGCACTTTCGGGCCTGAGTTTCTTACTTACGTGCTGTGGGCCATTACTCCCGATGGGCACGCCGCCAACTTGGGCGAAGTTCTGGTGGATTCCGACGGACGCTTCAAGGGCAGCCTCACCACTTCGCTACAATCATTCGGCCTAATTATCACAGCCGAGCCTTACTTTGCCGTGCGCCAGCCAAGCGATGTGGTCGTCATGCAAAACGTAATTCGCCAGGACACGATGGGCAAGTACGAAGTGATCGACGCAAAGTACGAATTGCTGCAGCGAGGGCAGTACACCTACCATGTTCCGGAATCGCAGATCCACCCGGTAACGATGAACGCGAACAAGAAGAGTCCACTTCAATTGTATGAAGCGATGAATGCTGTGCAGATCGCACGGTTTGCCAAGGCCGATCAGTATGCGAGCGACACCTTTCAGGATGCTCAGAAGCTTCTCCAGCAGGCGCAAGACTATACGGAACGGAAGCAATGGAGTCCGGCGAATATGACCTCCCGAGAGGCTGTACAGAAAGCCGAGGACGCTCGCGTGATTTCCCTACGCCGCCAGCAGCAGTTAGCTCTTGACCAGGAGCGCCAGGACGCGGCGGCTCGCCAGGCCGCAGCACAGCAGGCAACCAAAGAGGCTCAGGAGCAGGCCGAGCGGGATGCCAAACAGAGGCAACAGGCAGAAGAGCAGGCGCGGTTAGAGGCTCAGCAGAGAGCGGCTGCGGAACAGGCCACCAAAGAAGCAGATGCATTACGAGCCCAGGCGGCGGCGGAAGCTCAGCGGGCGAATCAGGCGGCCGCGGAAGCCGATCGCCTGCGGCAACAGGCAGAGCAGGAGAAGAATCAGTTGCGGCAGCAACTGCTGCAACAGTTCAACGCGGTTCTCCCGACCACGGAAACCCCGCGCGGACTCGTGGTCAACATGCAGGATGTGCTATTCGACACCGCCAAGTACACGTTGAAGGAGCCGGCAAAGTTGGCCCTGGCACGCATTGCGGGTATCGTGGTATCCCATCCCGGGCTGAATCTTCAGATCGAGGGCTACACCGACAGCACAGGGACGGCGCAATTCAATCAGAAACTATCCGAGCAGCGTGCCAACGCCGTTCGTGACTTCCTGATGCAGCAGGGCATCAACACTCAGACCATGACCGCTGTGGGCTACGGCGAAAACTATCCCGTTGCCTCGAATGACACTTCAGCAGGACGAAAGTTGAACCGTCGCGTCGAGTTGGTTGTCTCCGGCGAAGTCATCGGGGTGAAGATCGGTACTCCTCCGAGCACAACCGGACCCAACGTGAATCCGCTGCCGCCGAACGTTCAGCCGGGAACCGTAAATCCGCCGCCGGCAACGAACCCACCTCGATTCTAGGTAGTGACCGTCGCCGTCGACCGTTTCTCGCGCTCCCGTTTGAGTAGTATGTCTTCATGCGCATTCAATTGGGGATGGCGTGTCTCCTTACGATCGCGTTCGCTTCCGCAGCGTTCGCGCAAGGCGACGCGCCCGCGCCGCCGGAGAAGGGACGCGATTATGCCCGTTCGATGGTGGTCAGCCGCGCGGGAATCGTCGCCACGAGCCAAACTCTAGCCTCGGCAGCAGGCGCCGACATTCTGAGACAGGGCGGGACAGCGGTTGACGCGGCAATCGCAGCCAATGCTGTGTTGAGCGTCGCGGAGCCGATGATGAACGGCATTGGCGGGGACTTGTTTGCCATAGTCTACGACGCCCGCACAAAAAAACTGTTCGGACTGAATTCGAGCGGGTGGGCGCCGGCGGGATTGACGATCGATCTCTTGAAATCCAAGGGAATCGTCAAATCGCTACCGCGAAAGAGCATTCAATCCGTCACCGTTCCGGGCGCTGTCGCAGGTTGGGACGCGCTACATCAACGCTTCGGCAGTTTGCCGCTCGGCCGGATTCTTGAGCCTGCTATTTACTACGCCGAGAACGGCATTCCGATAGCCGAGATGGTCTCGCGAACCTGGGCCACGGCGGGCGCGATCCTGCACGATCAAGCTGGATTCCGGCAAACCTTTCTGCCCGGCGGCCATGCGCCCAAAACCGGCGAGATATTTCGCGACCCGGACCTGGCTCAATCGCTACAGTTGATCGCCGCGCACGGACGCGATGGCTTTTATCGAGGTTCTACCGCGCAAAAGCTGATCGCATTCTCAAAAGAGCAAGGCGGCACGATGACCGAAGAAGACCTGGCGCAGTTTCAGCCTGAATGGGTAGACCCGATTTCGACAATCTACCGCGGCTGGACGGTTTCGGAGCTGCCGCCGAACGGACAGGGCATCGCCGCGCTCTCAATGCTGAACATCATGGAACAATTTCCGCTGGGCGAGTTCGGCCAAAATAGCGCCAAAGCCCTGCACGTGATGATCGAGGCGAAGAAACTGGCCTACGCCGACCTGCTTCACTATATCGGCGACCCCCGGTTTTCCCATATACCCGTGGAACAGCTCTTATCGAAGGATCTCGCACGCAAACGGGCCGACCTCATCGATCCTTCGCACGCGCATTGCGATGTTCTGCCTTCCGAGCTCAGCGAAAAATTGAATGCCATGGGTCGCGATACCACGTATCTCACGGTGATCGATCAGCGGGGAAATATCGTCTCTCTGATTCAGAGCAATTACAGTTCATTCGGCACTGGTCTTGTTGCGCCCGGAACCGGCTTCGCTCTCCAGAATCGCGGGCAGCTCTTCACTCTGAAGCCGGGAGAGCCGAATTCTCTGGCTCCGCGCAAGCGTCCTCTCCACACAATCATTCCCGGTTTTATGCAAAAGGGCGATCAAGTCATCGGTTTCGGCATCATGGGCGGTTTCAATCAGGCTCAGGCGCACGCGCAGTTCGTGTCGAATGTCGTCGATTTCGGAATGAATATACAAGCCGCCCTCGGCGCCGCGCGCTTTACGAAGCCGACTTTCGCCGGATGCGATCTCCTCATAGAGTCGCGGGTCCCCCAACCGGTCCGAGACGAGCTCACCGCAAAGGGCCACCAGTTGAGAGTGCTCAATCAGTACTCGCCGGATATGGGTCGAGGAAATGTGGTCATGAGCGACGGGCGCGGAGTACACTACGGCGCCTCTGATCCGCGCGCGGACGGCGAGGCGATTCCACAGGTTCCCAGTTGGGTGAATCAGCAGTGACCCCGGACTGAGATGAGCAAGTTTTCTATCGCACTCATACCGGGCGACGGAATCGGCAGGGAGGTCACGCCCGCGGCCTTCGAGGTGGCCCGGCGCGCCGCTTCGAATCAAGGCGCTGAACTCGGATCCACGACTTACGATTGGGGGAGCGACTACTATCTGCAGCAGGGGCGGATGATGCCCCCGGACGCTCTCGATCAACTTCGACGGCACGATGCGATTCTCCTGGGCGCTGTGGGCCATCCGAAAGTTCCCGACCACGTTACGCTGAACGGTTTACTGCTGCCGATCCGCCGTGGCTTCGATCAATTTGCCAATGTCCGGCCGGCGATTCTTTATGACGGCGTATCGTCGCCTCTCAAGGATTTGGCCCCCGGCGACGTGGATATGGTGGTGGTGCGTGAAAACACCGAGGGCGAATATGCGCAGGTGGGAGGGTTCGTTCACGAAAACCGGCCGCAAGCCGTCGCAATTCAAACCGCCGTGTTCACCCGCGAGGGAGTTGAGCGGATCATCCGATTCGCTTTCGAGCTGGCTCGAAAACGCGGCAAAAGGAAAAAGCTCGCTTCGATAACGAAGTCCAATGCTCAGGGTTTCAGCATGGTGCTGTGGGACCGCGTTTTTCAAGAGGTAGCTTCCGAATACGGCGAAATCGAAACGGAATCGCTGCTGGTGGATGCCGCTGCCATGAACTTCGTGCGCCGCCCTCAATCGTTTGACGTTGTCGTCGCGTCCAACCTTTTCGGAGACATTCTGAGCGACATCTCAGCTATTGTGACGGGAAGCATCGGCCTGGCGGCGAGCGCCAATCTTGATCCGTCGAGACGATTCCCCTCGATGTTTGAACCTGTCCATGGATCCGCTCCCGATATCGCGGGGAAAGGCATGGCGAACCCGCTGGCAGCGATTTTTTCGGCGGCGATGATGCTCGATCACCTCGGCCTGACAGGGGCGGCGCACGAGATCGACAATGCCGCGCGATCCGTGATCAGTGAAGCTCGCATCCGAACGCCCGATCTCGGCGGCAAAAACTCGACCGACGAAGTAGCCGCAGCCGTTACTGGCAAGCTGCGCCCGCGTCGGTAGTGAACGTGCCATCGTTGGAGAATTCCGCGCCGGCTCCGATGGATGGCGCGAAAACAGCGCGCTAGTATGGAGACCAGTGGCGATGGAGTTCGCCGGAACCGCCCGCGGGGGCTGATGACTCCTACCAGTTCAAATGGTAGGAGTTCATGTTGCAAACCTTCCTCTTCATCTCGATCGGCGCGATCATTGGAGCGAACCTCCGTTACCTCGTTGGACAATTCGTTGCCAGGGCGATTCCGTCGAGTCTCCCTTACGGCACGCTGCTCATCAATCTCAGCGGAAGCTTTATCCTGGGCTTCTTCTTGATTTGGACGACGGAGCGGGTGCTGGCCGATGCACGCTGGCGCCTGTTAATCGCGGTCGGTTTTTGTGGCGGCTACACCACTTTTTCCAGCTACGCCTTTGAGAGCTTCGCGCTCTTTGAGCAGGGCCAGTGGCTCTCATGCGGCATCAACATACTTGCTACGAATTTATTATGCCTGGCCGGAACCGCGCTCGGCGCTATCCTGGCCCGAAGCCTTTAGGACAATCAAATCATGAAAACCGCGGTCCAGGTCACGATGTATTTGAATGAATCGGATCGATGGAACCATAAGCCCCTGCATCTGGCGGTGCTTCAATTCTTGAGGGATGAAAATGTGGCGGGCGCGAGCGCATTCCACGCGGTCGCCGGATTCAACGGGAGAAACAGAGTCCATACATCCAGCCTGGTGGAAGCCGGCGGCGACCTGCCCGTCGTCATCATCTTCGTGGACTTCGAGGAGCATGTGTCCAGAGTGCTGCCGCGGCTCCGTGAGATGGCTCATTCGCGCTTGATAGTGCGCGAAAACGTGGTCATCGAAGAGAGCAATCTTTGAACGTTGTTTTGACCGCGGTTCCTGAGCTCACTTTTCCCAAAGCCGCCGGATGGCGTCCGAACAATCTTCGAGCAGAATCTGAATGTCATCGGAGAACGCATTCGGATATTCACTTTCCACATCGATTGTGCCGACAACAATTTCCCCTGTAGCATCGAAAACCGGCACGATGATCTCTGAACGCGTCGATCCGAATGCTGTGAGATAAGCCGGATCGGCGGCGACATCTCCGACGTTAATCGTTCTTCGCTCGCGGATGGCTTTGGCCGTGAGGCCTTTAGACAGCGAAAAGGCCGGAAAGGCAGGCGCACCGGGTCCACTAAACACGAGGTTGCGCACCAAGCCCGCCGCGTGGTCGATTTCGTACAGACCCACCCAGCGATGATTGCCGCTTCGCCGCAAGAGATCCGCCATTTGTTTCAGGATCACAGCGCGGCCTTCGCCCCGCCCGGCGAGATGCTCAAGCCGCGGAAGCAGGCCGCCCGGGCACAACGCGCGCTGCATAATGACGGTGTCTACCCATCGATTGAATTTGCGCCCCACGCCGCGCAGGACTCCGACAGCGCGAAATTCGAATTTCTCATGAAGGCGAATGGAAGCGGTGTTGCCGCTATCTCCGATGACGGCGATCATCTGACGCGCGCCATTCGTCTCGCAGAACTCAATCAACCTGCTCAGCAGAAGCCGGCCCAGCCCACCTCCCACAAATTCGGGATGAACGTAGATGGAATCTTCCACCGTGAATCGATATGCCAGCCGGGGGCGGTAGGGACCAGCGTAGGCGTAACCGGCAACGACACCACCCGTCTCGGCAGCGAGATAAGGAAGGCGTCGAGACTGGATTTCCAGCCGCCGGCGATTCATTTCGCTCGCATCCGGAGGCTCGATTTCAAACGTTGCCGCACCGTGCCGGACATGATGCTCGTAGATTCGCGTGATCGCGTCCATGTCCTGCTCTGTCGCGCTTCTGATCAGAGTCGTGCCCCTAATCGCGCCAGCACACATCCCGTCGCCCGCTACCACCATTGCGGTGCGTAAGGCTGCAAAGGACGGCCATCGTCTTCGGCGGCCGCGATCGCATGCGGCTGGCAGATCCAACATTGCCAATCGCCGCTATTAAGAACCTTCTCGGGCATGAAACGCCTGGGAGGATTTTCACGAATAAATCCGGCCAGGACAAGAAGCCCGCCAGGCTTGGCGATGCGCTTGAGTTCGAAGGCGAGCGCGTCGATCACTTTGGCGCTGATGTTCGCTAACACCATGTCCGCCACATGATCGCCGATAGAGTCCACGCTGCCCAGAAACACAGGTGATGCAACGCGTCTGCGTGCCGCGGCGGCTGCACCCGCGTGAATATCGCATCCGAATACCCGGCCCGCGCCGAGCAGTCTTGCCGCCTCGCAAAGAATTCCGGAGCCGCAGCCGACGTCAACAATTGTGAACCCGGCTTGGACGTAACTCTCCATGGCTTCGATCACCAATTGAGTGCTCTCGTGCCGACCGCTTCCGAACGCGTCCGTGGCATCGATAACCAGACGCATGCGCCCTGGGGGCGCCGGCATTTCGACCCACGATGGGGCGATGAAGAAGCGATTCCCGATAAGAATGGGATCCCAGCCGTCGCGGCCAAAACGAGAGGGATCGAACTCATCCTCCTCACGCACTTCAACTATCCTGGCCCGATGCGCCCGGATCAGCTGCTCGAGCTCGACGGTATCCTCGAAGAAGGCGCGCAGCGTTCCGGGTTGCTCCAGAATGCCAACGGTTCCCTGCTGCCACAGCTCACCCGCTAGCTGATCTTCCTCATCCGGCTCGGCACGCAGAAGGACGGAGCGCAAATCTCAGTCTAACTGCTACGAGCGCACCGGCCCGATTCGCCAGGACTAGAATAGACACGTGGCGCGCTTTCTGGCGATTGTCCTGCTGAGCGTAATCAACTTTTGGTTGATCGCGCCCGCAGCTTCGCGAGACGCATCTGCCGATCTGCCGCCGTGCTGCCGCGCCCACGGGAAGCATCGATGCGCAATGAAGGACGCGCTCGCGGGGCAGCAAACCTCGGGTCCATCCTGGGCAGGCGTTAGCGAAAGATGTCCATTCTCCAGGATTGCGGGCACGCTCGCCATCCATTGGAAGACGCTTTCACCCCGGGTATCTCAATGCTGCTTTGGGCTGGTCGAAAGGCCCGTTAGCGCGCAGGCCCGCGCAGAAGCCCGATTCCGCATTCCGTTCAGCCGAAGCCGGCAAAAACGCGGACCTCCCTCTTTCAACTCCTAGCCGTTTTCACATTTGAACGTTTACCGTGGCGGCACGGGCGCGTCTATCCGTTTCGCGCTCCGATTCTTTACTGCTGTCCGCAAGAGATCTCTCAGGGAGCAACATGAAGAGGAATCATGGTTTGCGCGAGCCCTTCTCTACTTGGCTCGTATGTTTCGTGCTGTTGAGCGCAACAGCTTGGGCGACTATCTTCGGCACGGTTCGTGGAATCGTTCACGACCCAAGCCATCGCCCTATTTCGGGAGCCCAGGTGAAGATTCGAGCGAAAGGCTCCGAGTATACGCAATCCACGAACACAAAGGACGACGGCTCGTTCGAGTTTTCATCCGTGCCGGCCGGCGAGTACGTGGTGGATGTCAGCGAAACGGGGTTCGCCGCGGAACGGCAGCCGCTATACGTCGTGTCGAGCACCGCGCCTATTCTGCATTTCCAGCTACAGCTCGCGCCTCGCAAGGAATCGATCGTGGTGGCGGAGACCCCAGAGGGCGTAAACCCGCAATCGATGACCCCAACAACCATGATCGACCGGCGGCAGATCGCGCAAACTCCGGGAGCCAGCCTGACGAACAGCCTGGGCATGATTACCGACTACGTCCCAGGCGCGTACATGACGCACGATCAACTGCACGTGCGCGGCGGCCACCAGGTGACCTGGGCAATCGATGGCGTGCCCATACCGAACACCAATATCGCGAGCAATGTCGGCCCACAGATTGATCCAAAGGACATCGACACACTCGAAGTGGGGCGTGGCGGGTATTCCGCTGAATATGGAGACCGGACGTACGGCGTGTTCAACGTTGTGCCGCGCACAGGCTTCGAGAGCAACCGGCAAATGGAAATCAACACTACATTTGGCAGTTTCTATCAGACCAACAATCAAATCAATTTCGGCGATCACACCGAGCGATTCGCCTATTTTGCAAGTATTGACGGCAATCGCAGCGATTACGGGCTGGAAACACCTGGCCCGCACGTGCTGCACGACAGGGCTTGGGGCCTGGGAGGATTCGGGTCGCTGATCTTCAACGCCGATCCCTCAAACCAGCTCCGCTTCGTCGCGTCATCGCGCCACGACGATTATCAGATACCGAATACGCCCGACCAAATGAGCGACGGCATTCGCGATGTGGAGCGGGAGCGAGATGCGCTTGCAACATTTACCTGGGTCCACACGTTCTCACCGGGTTTTCTATTTACCCTTTCGCCGTTCATGCATTTTAATCGAGCCAATTACGATGGCGACGCGAATGACACGCCGGTGAGCACAACCCAACATCTGGATTCCACATATGGGGGCGCCGAGGCTATGCTGAACGCCGTTACCCGAAGGCACGATGCGAGATTTGGAATCTATGGCTTCGGCCAGCACGACGATGAGCTGGTCAGGCTGATCGCGAATGATGGATCCAATGATCGCATTACAGCGCAACAGCCGGCCAGCGGTCATCTGGAAGCCGTGTTTCTCGAGGACCAGTTTAAGCCTACCCAATGGTTGACGATCACGGGCGGCATGCGATTTACTCATTTCTCGGGTGGTGTTTCCGAGAATGCCGCTGACCCGAGAGCGGGTCTTGCGCTGCGGATTCCGCATCTGAACTGGGTGTTGCGAGGCTTCTATGGCGCCTATTATCAGGCACCGCCGCTTTCCACGGTGTCAGGTCCGCTGCTCGATTTCGCGATCCTTCAAGGTTTAGGCGTTATTCCGCTGAAGGGCGAGCGCGACGAAGAAAACCAGGTCGGCTTGAGCATTCCGTTCCGGGGATGGAATCTCGATGTGAACAGTTTCCGGATGTGGGCCACCAATTATTTCGATCACAACGCGATCGGGAATTCGAGCGTGTTCTTCCCGCTCTCCATCGCCGGAGCCCGCATACGCGGCGAGGAGCTGACCGTGCGGTCGCCGCGCCTTTTTCATCGTGCACAGGCTTACATCGCCTACTCGCACCAGCACGCGGAAGGAGAGGGCGCCGTAACGGGCGGATTGACCGATTTCTCGCCTCCTGCCAGCGGCTATTTTCTGCTCGATCACGACCAGCGCCATACCTTCCATGCAAATTTTCAGACCGACCTACCGTGGCGAGCGTGGGCCGCGGGAAGTCTGTATTATGGGTCGGGATTCACCGACGGAAGCATCGATTATCCCGCCCACTTGCCCGGACACACGACTTTCGATCTGTCGCTTGGCAGGTCCATGGGTGAGAACTGGTCTCTGTCGATCAATGGTCTAAACGTGGCAAACCGGCGATTCCTGCTCGATAACAGCCAGACATTCGGCGGGACGCACTACGCCGACCCAAGGCAGATTTGGATTCAGTTGCGCTACCGGTTCCGGTTTTGAGCGTTTGGCGGGATTTTGGGCGAGGCGCTACGCTCCAAGTGTGTCACGATAGCGATTTATGGCAACTAAACTGCGCCTTGTGGCGCTGCTATCCACTGGCGCGCTTCTTTGCTCGATCGCATTCGCCGCCGAGCAGCCGCCAGCGTTGAGGTTGCCGGCAGAAGTAACGCCCACCGGCTATCAGGTCCAACTGACGCTCGATCCCGCCAGGGAAAACTTTTCCGGGTCGGTCAGTATTCAGGTGGATATCAAACAGGCGGTCGAGACGATTTGGTTAAACGGCACGAAGATCAACGTGAAGGATGCTTCGCTCAGCGCGGCGGGCAAGACGTTCGCGGCAAAGGCTGTGCCCGGCGGAGACGAGTTCCTGGGCTTGCAATTCGAGTCGCCTGTGCCGGCCGGCGCCGCCGAAATCAAAATCAGTTACACCGGAAGCGTCCGCCAGCAGGACAGCTCGGGCGTTTTCCAAATGCAGGACAACGGGAACCGCTATCTCTTCACCCAGTTTGAATCCACCGATGCGCGGGCGGCATTCCCGTGCTTCGATGAGCCTTCCTATAAGGTGCCGTGGCAGCTCACGTTGAACGTTCCGAGGCAGGACACGGCCATCAGCAATACGCCTATCGAAACGCAACGGAGCGAAGGCGATCGCACCATCTACATTTTCAAGCGCACACCGCCTTTGCCGAGCTACCTGGTTGCGTTCGGAGTGGGGCCATTCGAATATGTGGATGCCGGACGCGCCGGAAAGAACCACGTACCGGTTCGTATCGTCACTCCCAAAGGACACGCGGATGAAGCGAAATATGCCGCCGAGGTGACCGCGACGATTCTGACGCGCTTGGAAAATTATTTCGGAATACCGTACGCGTATGAGAAATGCGATAACGTTGCGATCCCCGTAACTTTTGGCTTCGGCGCGATGGAGAACGCGGGTATGGTGACCTATGCGCAGACCATTATTCTCGCCAAGCCGGACCGCGACACGATCGGCCGGCAGCGCGAGTACGCCTCGGTAGCGGCACACGAGCTCGCCCATCAGTGGGTCGGCGATCTGGTGACCACGGCGTGGTGGAACGATATCTGGCTCAATGAGGCGTTTGCCACTTGGATGGAGCAAAAGCTCGTCGCCGAGTGGAAGCCGGAATGGAAAACCCGCGTCGGGGATGTCGAATCCAAGCTGGGAGCGGAAGCCGAAGACAGCCTTATCTCGGCCCGCAAGATTCGCCAGGAAATCAAAACCAAGGATGATATCAGCAATGCTTTCGATAACATTACCTATCAAAAAGGAGCCGCTGTCATCGGGATGTTCGAGAGCTGGGTTGGTGAGCAGGAGTTTCGGAAGGGCGTGCAGGCGTATCTGAAACAGTATGCGTTTCGCAATGCAACCGCTCCAGAGTTTCTCGATTCCGTCAGTTCGGCCAGCGGCAAGAATATCACTCAGCCATTTTCGACATTTTTGAATCAGGCCGGCGTCCCGCTGGTGTCCATCGCGCTCGATTGTAAGCAGGGCGCTCCCGTTCTTCACATGCGGCAGCAGCGATTTCTTCCGCTCGGGTCGAAAGGCTCGTCCGATCAGGTCTGGCAGATTCCCGTTTGCATTCGCGACGGTAGCGGCCAAAGCGGTCAGAGTGAATGCATGCTGATGACGCAGTCGAACATGGATTGGAATCTGAAAACCAAAGGCTGCCCGGGGTGGGTGCAAGCCAACGACAATGCGGTGGGCTACTATCGCGTGGATTACGAACCTGGGCTGCTGTCCGCGTTAACCAAGGGCGACGTCGGCCACCGGTTGAGCGCGCCTGAGCGCGTGGATTTCATGGGAAACGCCGAGGCTCTCACGAATGCCGGCAAGCTGCCCGCCGCCCAGGCACTTGGGCTGGTCGAAACGTTTCACGCCGACCCGGAGCGCTACGTCTTGCAGAGCGCGCTCGCTTTGGCGTTGGCGCCTCGCACGCATCTTGTCCCCGAAGATCTGGAGTCGAAATATCAGCGTTTTCTCCGTGACAACTTCCAGGCGGGAGCGCATGAGCTCGGCTGGGTGCCGAAGCCAGGGGAATCAGATGATGTGCGGCTGCTGCGGCCGATTCTGCTGCGCGACGTGGCGACCTATGCCGGAGACGAGGACCTGGCCAAGCAGGCAAAAGACCTGACGGAACAATGGTTTCACGACCACAACTCGATCAATCCGAACCTGGTGAGCGCTATTCTCGGAACCACGGCCTACTATGGCGATAAGGCCTTGTTTGACCGCTTCCTCGCGGAATTCCAGAAGACGCACGACCGGCAGGAGCGGCAGAGAATTATCGGAGCCATGGGATCTTTCCGCGATCCCGCGGCGCTCAAGGCCGGCATGGATGCTGTCGTTTCGGGGCAGATCCCGTTCATTGAGGGCGGATTCTTACTGTTTGCCGGCCAGGGTTCGCAGGCCACCCGCAAAATACCATTTGAGTTTCTGAAGGCCCACTACGATGAGATCATTGCCAAGCGGCCGACCGGCGGTGGTTTCGATTTCGGCTCCGTGCTTCCACAGGTAGGAGCAAGTTATTGTGACGCAGAGTCGAAGCGGGAGCTGCAAGACTTCCTGGGGCCGCGCGTGGAAAAATTCACCGGCGCTCCGCGAACGCTCTCACAGGTGCTGGAGAGCATCGATGTGTGCATCGCTGAAAAGAGCGCCCAGGAGCCGAGCGTTGCCGCTTTCTTGAGGAAATACTGATGCCCGCCGCCAATCCCTATGCCGCCCAACTGGGCGATCTCGATCCGCGTAAGGTAATTTCGGAGACTCCATCGCAGCTGGCTGATCTTGCAAAGCGTCTCGGGCCGAGCGGCTTCGAACGCAGCCTGGCGCCTGGAAAATGGAATGCCGGAAAGATCTTTTGCCATTTGGCCGATTGCGAGATCGCGTTTAGCTTCCGTTTGCGCCAGGCGCTCGCGGAACCGAACCACGTCGTACAACCTTTCGATCAGGACAGTTGGGCAAAGCCCTATGGATCGCTACAGCCCAAAGCGGCCCTCGAAGTTTTCTCGGCACTGCGCGGTTGGAACCTGGCGCTGCTCAATACTGTTTCTCCTGACACGTTCGGAAAGCCCGTCAGCCACCCCGAACGAGGCTCCATGACATTTCGCACCCTGGTCGAGACCATGGCCGGGCACGATTTGAACCATCTGCGGCAACTGGAAACGCTGGCGGATCAATCAGCCGCCTAGGAACGGGCGATGCGTCGTCTAAACAGCGAAACTCTTGCCGCAACTGCAGCTTCGCTTCACGTTAGGGTTGTGCCACACGAACGAATTTTCCATCAGTGACTGAGTGAAATCGAGCGTCAGTCCATCGAGGAACGGATAGCTCTTTGGATCGACGTATATTTGAACTCCCTCGAACTCCATAACGTGATCCGTCGCCTTCGGCTTCGGATCAAGGCGGAAAAGGTAACTCATACCGGAGCATCCGCCGCCCTGCACCCCGAGCCGCAGGCCACCCGGACAGTTATGCTTTTCAAGCAACTCCCGGATGCGTTTGGCTGCGTTTGAGGTGACCGAAATCATGAGTGTCTGCTTCCAGTCTAGCAATCTTGACTTAAAGGTACAGATTCTCTAGCCTGGAATTAGAGGCATTTGATGGCCACACAGCTCAACTCGATCGAAACGCTTGCGAACCGCGAATATAAATGGGGATTCATTACCGATATCGACGCCGATACTGTTCCGGCCGGTCTCAACGAAGACACAATTGCCCTGATTTCGGCCAGGAAAAAAGAACCGCAGTTCATGCTCGATTGGCGGCTGAAAGCCTACCGGCAGTGGCTCACCATGAAAGAGCCGACGTGGGCCAATATCCACTACCCGCCGATTGACTACCAGGCCATTATCTACTATTCCGCGCCAAAAGCGAACAAAGACGGCCCCAAGAGCCTGGATGAAGTCGATCCCGAGCTGCTCAAGACGTATGAAAAACTCGGCATCCCGTTGCGCGAGCGCGAGCTGCTGGCCGGTGTTGCTGTTGACGCCGTTTTTGACAGCGTTTCCGTCGCCACTACCTTCAGGGAAAAACTATCCGAGCTCGGCATCATCTTCTGTTCCTTCTCCGATGCGGTGCAGGAGCATCCGGAACTGGTGCGGAAGTATCTCGGCACTGTCGTTCCGTACTCCGACAACTTCTTCGCGTCTTTGAACTCGGCCGTGTTCAGCGACGGATCGTTCTGCTACATACCGAAAGGGGTACGCTGCCCCATGGAATTGTCCACGTATTTTCGTATCAACGCGAAAAACACGGGGCAGTTTGAGCGAACGCTCATCATTGCAGACGAAGGCGCCTACGTCAGCTATCTCGAAGGTTGCACCGCGCCGATGCGCGATACCAACCAATTACATGCGGCAGTAGTCGAATTGATAGCGCTCGATAACGCCACCGTCAAGTACTCGACCGTTCAAAACTGGTATCCGGGCGATAAGGAAGGTAAGGGCGGCATTTACAACTTTGTCACCAAGCGGGGCAAGTGTCTGGGCGTCAATTCCAAAATCTCCTGGACTCAGGTGGAGACCGGCTCGGCCATCACATGGAAGTATCCGGGATGCCTGCTGATCGGCGAAAATTCGATTGGCGAGTTCTACTCGGTCGCGCTCACGAATAACTACCAGCAGGCCGATACCGGCACAAAGATGATTCATGCCGGCAAGAACACGCGCAGCACGATCGTATCGAAAGGCATCTCGGCTGGCCACGGCCAGAACACCTATCGAGGCGCCGTGAAGATTCTGAAAGGCGCGACCGGCGCCCGCAACTATTCCCAATGCGACTCCATGCTGCTGGGCGACAAGTGCGGCGCGCACACGTTCCCGTACCTGGAAGTGAAGAATACGTCCTCCAGCGTTGAGCACGAAGCATCCACTTCAAAGATCGGCGAAGACCAGATCTTCTATTGCCGCCAGCGCGGAATTTCCACAGAAGACGCTGTCAGCATGATCGTGAACGGCTTTTGCAAGGAAGTTTTCCGCGAGTTGCCGATGGAGTTTGCGGTTGAGGCGCAGAAGCTGCTCGGCATAAGCCTGGAAGGCAGCGTCGGATAGTCCATGAAGGAGAGAAGAGTGTCGAATAACCCAATCCTCCAGATCAAGAACTTGCATGCCAAGGCGGGCGGAAAGGAGATTCTGCGCGGAATCGACTTAACCGTAGGCGCTGGAGAAGTGCACGCCATCATGGGACCGAATGGGTCTGGGAAGAGCACGCTGGCGCAAGTAATAGCGGGGCGCGATTTGTACGGCGTTACGGGTGGCGAAGTGCTTTATGACGGCCGCAATTTGCTCGATTTGAATCCCGAGGAGCGCGCACAGGAAGGAATCTTTCTGGCGTTTCAGTATCCCGTCGAAATCCCGGGTGTCAGCAATCTCTATTTTCTCAAGGCTGCGCTGAACGCGGCTCGCAAGAGGAAGGGCGAGTCAGAGCTGGATGCCATGGATTTCCTCTCACTTGTACGCCAGAAGATGGCGCTCATGGATATGGAGGAGAGTTTGCTGAACCGCGCCGTCAATGCCGGGTTTTCAGGCGGCGAAAAGAAGCGCAATGAAATTTTTCAGATGGCGGTGCTGGAGCCGCGCCTGGCTCTGTTAGACGAAACGGATTCCGGCCTGGATATCGATGCCTTGAAGATCGTCGCCAACGGCGTGAATACCCTTCGCAGCCCGGACCGCTCCATCATTGTTATTACGCACTATCAGCGGCTGCTGAATCATATCGTTCCCGATTACGTTCACGTTCTTGCCGAAGGCCGGATTGTGAGATCGGGAGACAAATCGCTGGCGTTGACACTCGAAGAGAGCGGCTACGCGGGCATTGAGGAGTTCGCGGAGACGGCTCAATGATCGCGACGATGACGTCCGAGCTTGCCGACATTCGCCAGCGCGCCGCGGAGCACTTTGAAGCGCGGGGTTTCCCCACAACGCGCGAGGAGGAGTGGCGCTTTACGAATGTCGCGCCTATCGCCAAGGCCGAATTTCCGATAGCATCGCCGCGGATCAAAGGGCAGAGCCTGCGTGCCGCGCTGGAACGCCAGCCCAGGCTCATCGAAGATTATCTCGGCCGCTACGCGGCTTACGAGAGCAACCCCTTTGTCGCGCTAAACACAGCCCAATTCGAAGACGGCGGATTCGTGCAGATTGGCGCTAACACGGTGGTCGAGGAACCGGTGCGGATCGATGTCACGGCGGTACAGGACCGGACAACGCACCCCCGCAACCTGATCATTGTAGGCGACAACAGCCAGGTTCAAATCATTGAACGATACAGCGGCGCCGGCCGTTACTTTACGAACGCCGTCACAGAAATCGTGGTGGGCGAAAATTCGATTGTCGAGCACGTCAAGCTCGAGGAAGAGAGCGGAAGCGCCTTTCATGTAGCCACAATCCAGGTGCATCAGGCGCGCAACTCCATTTTCAAATCTCACAACATCTGCTTCGGCGGCCTGCTGGTGCGGAACGACGTAAACGCGGTCCTCTCCAGCGGGTGCGAGGGTACGCTGAACGGTCTCTACCTGCTGAAGGGTAAGCAGCATGTGGACAATCACACCGCGCTCGATCATGCGGCCCCTCATGCAGCCAGTCACGAGCTGTATAAAGGCGTTCTGGATGGTTCCTCCAGCGCGGTATTCAACGGAAAGATTCTCGTGCGCAAGGATGCGCAAAAGACGGACGCCAAGCAGACGAACAAGAATCTGGTGCTTTCCGAAAACGCCGTGATCAACACCAAGCCCGAGCTTCAAATACTGGCTGACGATGTGCGTTGCACGCACGGCGCGACGATCGGCCAGCTCGATGCCGAAGCGCTGTTTTATCTCCGCACGCGAGGCATCGGCCAAACGGAAGCGCGCGATCTTCTGATCTATGCGTTTGCGCGTGACATCATCGATCGTATCGGTATTGCTCAAATTCGGGAGCATTTGGAGCGGGCCATCTTTGAATCCCTGATGCACTCGCGCTCACTCGCGGAGTCAGCCTCATGAGCCCTCAGACGGAGCTGCTTAACCCTCCGGCCGTCTTGGATGTGCTGCGGGTGCGCGAGGATTTTCCGATCCTTCGCGAAAAGATTCACGGCAAGCCTCTCGTTTATCTCGATAACGCAGCCACAACGCAAAAACCGAAAACGGTCATCGACGCCCTTGTCGACTACTACTCGCATTACAACGCCAACGTCCACCGCGCTGTGCACTTGTTGAGCGTTCGGGCCACGGAGGCCTGCGATAAGGCGCGGGAGAAAGTCCGCCGATTTATCAATGCCGCGTCGACCGATGAGATCGTCTTCGTGCGCGGCACGACAGAGGGTCTGAACCTTGTGGCCCAGACCTACGGACGCCGTAATATCGGAGCCGGAGACGAGGTGCTGATCTCGGGCCTCGAACATCACTCCAACATCGTTCCATGGCAGATGCTGTGCGATGAGCGCGGCGCGCGTCTCCGAGTAGTCGAGATAGAAGACTCGGGCATCATTCCGCTCGATCAGTTTGAAAAAGCTCTTAGCGAACGCACGCGTCTGGTGGCGCTCTCGCACGTATCGAACGCGCTGGGAACGGTCAATCCACTGGGCAGGATGATTGAGATGGCCCATCAACGGGGCATCCCAGTGGTTGTGGATGGCGCGCAGGCTGTGCCGCACATGGCGGTCGACGTATGCGCCTTGGATGCCGACTTTTACGCGTTCTCAGGCCACAAGCTTTTTGGGCCCACGGGTATCGGCGTCCTTTATGGAAAGCGGGCCTTGCTCGACGCCATGCCGCCCTTCCAGGGAGGTGGCGACATGATACGCTCGGTCACCTTCGCCAAGACGGAATATAACGTTTTGCCTTACAAGTTCGAGGCCGGGACCCCCGACGTGGCCGGAATTGTGGGACTGGGTGCTGCCATCGAGTACATCAACAGCATCGGTCTGGACGCAATCGAAGCCTACGAACGCGAGCTGCTGGACTATGCGACGGAAGCCATCTCGCGGCTCAGCGGAGTGCGCATTATCGGAACCGCTCCGGAAAAGGCCAGCGTGATCTCGTTCGTGCTCGATTGCGCGCACCCTCACGACGTCGGCACGATTCTCGATCAGGAAGGAATCGCGGTGCGAACGGGCCATCACTGCGCCCAGCCCGTGATGGACCGCTTTCAGGTCCCGGCCACGACCAGAGCGTCCATGGCGTTCTATAACACCAACGCGGAGATCGACGCGCTAGTAGCAGGAATTCGCAAGGTGCAGAGGTTCTTTTCGTAATGTCTGACCTGCACGATCTTTATCAGGAAACGATCATTGATCACAGCAAGCGCCCGCGCAACAAGGGCGCGCTCGCCGAAGCGACGCACAGCGCGGAAGGTTATAACCCGCTTTGCGGAGATCGGGTCAGAATTCAGCTCAAGATCGAAGACGGGCATGTGGCGGGAATCGGCTTCGAAGGCGCCGGTTGCGCCATCTCCACCGCGTCGGCCTCTCTCATGACGGAGGCCTTGAAAGGCAAGACGCCGGCGGAAGCGGAGAAGGTATTTGAAAAGTTCCATGCGCTGCTGACCGAAGAGCGCCCGGCCGCTGCGGACCTCGGCAAGCTGGCTGTATTTTCCGGCGTTCGCGAATATCCCATGCGCGTGAAATGCGCAACCCTTGCCTGGCATACGCTTCGCGCGGCACTTCGCGGCGAGGGGCAACCGGTCTCAACGGAGTGAAGAATGTCTCAAGATTTGAAAGACCGCGTGATAGCGGCGCTCAGAACGGTTTACGATCCCGAGATTCCGGTCAATATTTATGAGCTTGGGCTCGTGTACGATCTGCGGATCACGCCCGAGGGTGACGTGTCGGTCGAAATGACATTGACCGCGCCGAATTGTCCCGTGGCCGGCATTTTGCCGGGCCAGGTGAGGGAGACAATTTTGGGTGTCCAGGGCGTGCGATCGGCTAAGGTCGATCTCGTATTTGATCCGCCATGGGATCGCAGCAGGATGTCGGACGCGGCAAAGCTGGCCCTGGGCTTCGACCTGGAGCCCGATACAGTGCCGCTGACCAGATTGCAGCGATGAAGCTTAGCTCTCACGAAGAATACGGATTGCGCTGCCTGCTGCAGGTCGCGAGCCAGGGCGCCACGGGCAGCAGGACCATTCCTGAAATCGGCCGCAGCGAAGGCATCTCGACTCCGTATGTAGCCAAGCTGATGCGTATTCTGCGACAGGGCGGCTTCGTTAAGGCGTCGCGCGGCAAGGTTGGAGGCTACACGCTCGCGCTGCCTGCAGATCGAATCTATATCAGCGATGCGCTGGCTGCTCTCGGAGGCCGAATGTACGAAGACGATTTCTGCAAGCGCCATCCCGGCAACCAATCAAACTGCGCTCATTCGACGGACTGCTCGATTCGAACTCTCTGGCGCGCTTTGCAAGGCGCGATTGACGACATGCTGCGCACGAAAACAGTTCACGATTTGTTAATGTCCGAGCACCACTCGGCAACTATTGATTCTTCACGCGAGAAGCTCGTGTCCCTCTAAAGGGATAAGGAAGCTTGCATTCCTTCCAACGGAACACCCGCTCGCGGGCGGTTTCGCGCTTGCGATTCGCTGGGACTCGCTCGTTAATTCGATCGAGGTCACTGACACGGCACGCGAGTATTAAAATCGGTACGTTGGCGATGGGTCGGTGAGATTCTTCTGCAAGCATCGCTTCATTAAAGGAGTAACTTCATGGTCCGTCTCATTGCCGGCGCTCTCAGCACCTGGGCCTTCATTCCCCTTCTGGCGCAAACGCAGGAGCCACCCTCGTCATGGGTCGATAAAGACACCGGTCACCGCGTCATTCGCCTCACCCATGAACCCGGTTCATCCGGCTTCTACTTCAACGTCAATGCCTACTCGCCCGATGGCAAATTGATGGCGTACGATGCGCCTGACGGCATCCACGTACTTGATTTGACCAGCATGAAGACTCGCCTGATTGTTCCAAATCCGCCGCACCCTGCGGATGCCGCTCCGCGCAGTCCTAGTTATTTCCGCAGCGGCATACACGCGATTGTCGTAGGCCAAAAAACGAACAGCGTTTTCTTCTCCAAGCTCGACCCCGCCACTCGATTGAGCACCATCTACAAGACGGATATGTACACCGGTGAGGTAAAGAAGCTTGTGACTTTGCCGCCGCGCGCGAGTGTGGCGACTATCAATTCGGACGAAACGCTTGGAGTTGGAACGTACAACGAAACAGAGCAAGGAGCTCAACAGGAGTATGGGCGCAACCGCCCACAAGCGGCGGCAGCAACGCCGGGGAACCGTCGCCCGCAGCAAGCCGGCAATCTTGTCCAGGCGGAAGACAAAGCCGAAATGATGGAGCGCCGTCTCGCCGCTCACATTCCGGTAGTCCTCTATGCGATCAACCTGGAAACCGGCAAAGTCGTACCCCTCCTTCACTCCACCGATTGGATTGGTCACATGCTTTTTTCGCCTGTCGATCCCACCCTCCTCATGTACTGCCACGAAGGCCCGTGGCAGAAGGTAGACCGCATCTGGATGATCCATACCGACGGTACGAACAACACGCTGATCCATAAGCGCACAATGGCAATGGAAATCGCGGGCCATGAATTCTGGGGACTCGACGGCAAGAGCATTTGGTACGACTGGCAGTTTCCCGAAAGCGAAGACTTCTTCCTGGCGGGTTATAACTTAGAAACGCACCAGCGTATCGCGTTCCACATGCAGCGTAATGAATGGTCCATTCATTTCAATCTCACAAAGGGTAATACGTTGTTCACCGGCGACGGCGGCGATCCCGGTCAAATAGCCAAAGCGGCCGATGGCGAATGGATCGAACTCTTCCATCCGCAGATGCTAAAAACCTCGGCCGCGTTAGATGCTCCGAGCTTCTGGCAACCTGGTGTCTTCCATTCCGAGCACCTCGTTAACATGGCGCACCACGACTATCATCTCGAGCCAAACGTTCGCTTCTCGCCGGACAAAAAATTGGTGATCTTCACCAGTAATATGTTCGGACCCAGCTATGTCTTCGGCGTTGAGGTTAATAAAGCCACAGATGCTCCGGCTTCGGAGATCGAGCCCACTCCGGAACTGGCCCGGAAGTTCAATCCCCGGAAGCCAAGGCTAACGGATGTGCCGGGGCCAGAGTTGATCCCTGTCACACGGTAAGCGATCAAACGGCGATGCATTTCAGCTTGCCGATGCAGAGGCGCATAATCGTTCCTGGAGTTGTTAAAAAATATCGATGGCACGACCGAACAGCGCCGAATCGTAAACGGCACGTACGCATCGCAGATCGTGCACACCCGAAGAAATTGAACAGAATGCCGGTTTGTTGTCTCGCACAGCCTCCAAAAACACTCTGTGCTGATTGAATGGATTGCTCGAATCGTCGAAGGCCGGAGGCAAGATCTCCATTTGCCGTTCAACGCCGTGCATGCCGTCGAACGAGGTTTCGATGCCTCCCGCGTAATCGATAGCACGTCCCCTGAATGCACCTTTTGCCGAAGCCATGCTCAGGAATCGGCTATTCCGGTATTCAATTCTTCCCAGCGTGCCGTGCAGCGAGAGCTGTTCTCCGTTGCTGCACCAAGCCGTGTCAATTGTCATCGCAGCACCGTTATTGAGTTGCAGGAGGGCGCATGCGAGGTCTTCGCCTTCAATCCCGGGACTGTGCAGATTTCTTGTGAGCGCATTAGCGCGTGTAGCCGTGCTGTTGGTTATCCACTCCATTAGATGGATGTAGTGAACGGCAAGTTGAATGAAACAGCCACCGCCCGTTTCAGAGAGCGATGTCCGCCAACTGCGGGTGCCTTCCAGTGCGCGCGCCGAACTAACCATGCCGCCCTTATGCATGTAACGGCCATAAGCGTGGACCGGATCTCCGAGGAATCCTTGTGAAACCAGATCGCGAAGGTCGTGCATCAGCGGTTGATCGAAATAGCTCATGTAGAGACCGATGATCTTGGCCGATCTCTCAGCCGCCGCGGCGATGACCTCTGCATCCTCGACATTCGCTGCAACGGGCTTTTGCAGCAGGACATGTTTGCCGGCATCGATTGCCGCAATCGCCTGCCTCCGATGCAAATGGTTCGGCGTGTTGATAATAACCGCATCAACCCCTTCGGATAGCGCCGCATCGAACGACGAGGTCGCGAGAGGCGCCGAGAGCCGCCGCGCCGCATCGCTCGCCGACTCGGGATTCACATCTATGCACGAAGCAACATGCACCCAAGGCAGGTCTCGATAGACATTCAAATAGTGGCTTGCCATTCCGCCGCAGCCGACAATCGAGACATTAATCGTGCCGGGCGTGCTCATTTGCGAACGCCTGTTACTTTCGGCTCCTGCTCAACGGCTGGTTTCCGAGTCGCATAGAGCGCGACTGACGCTGCGGCCAGGCTAAGGGCGGTCATCGTGATCGCTTCGATGGCGTTTACGGGAAGATAGATGATCAAAACGCCGATGAGCATGACGGATGATCCAATCGCCTTATCCGGAATTCCACGCTCCCGGAAAAATAGCCAGCCGAAGACGACCGCCAGGACAATTCCCGCTCTTTTGATGCTAATGGAGATGACGACGTCGATGTAGTGATAGGAGGCAAACTGCAGAAGCAGCGAAACTCCGTCCATAACCCCGGCGGCGGAGATCCAGAGCACGTTTCCGCGGAGAGCAGTGCCAAACTTCTCCCGTCGCGCAAGCGTCAGAATGAAAAAAAACAGGCACAAGCCGATGCCGAAAGCAAATGCCTGAGTGTAAACGCCGCTAATCAGGACCAGCTTTTTCTCAAGCGGGTTCGTGATGGAGAATATAAACGCCACAATCAACATGTAGCGGCTCCCTTTCTCCTGAACAACGGCTTTAAAAGGCGCTGACCACCCTACCGCGAACAGGCGACGATGTATCGATACCGATCCGATTACCACTAAGGCCACGCCGAGTAACTTTGCCGCTGGAGGTAATTCCCCGAGCATCACGAATCCCGTAGGAATCAGGAATATCGGCGTAAATGCGAGAAACGGAATGCACAAAGATAGAGGCGATACCTGCAAAGCCTTGAAGTAAAGCACGTTCGCAATCGACACCAAGAGAACGTCAACCAGAAGATAGATCGAGTAAGTAACAACAGGCGAAAGATGAACGCTGGAAATGCCAAACAATGGCCCAGCATCCTGAAAAACGATGTGAGCCCCAGTTAGCAGCAGCGCAATGACTACCAACCCGAACACAATAGCCGCTGACACCTGGCACCAAAATGTTGTAGGAATCAATGAATGTTTTTGAACTGCTTTCTTGCGGGCAACGTCGGTAAATATATTAGTTCCCGACATCAGACCTGCAATCAGCAATCCGGCGGCGGAGAACGACATATTGAAGCCTTTGTCAAAATAGGAAACGCAATGCAGCGTTTTGAAAGCTTGAACTGTTTTGGGGCGCCGCTAAAACGAGATCCGCGAGCTGAATTGCAGCTTACGCGCCTGGTTCGCCATCGATGAGAAAATGCCAAAGCTCGCGGAATCGATTGCTGTTCCCGGGGCGGCGAAATGAACCGCGTTGTTGATATTAAACGCATCGGCCTGAAATGCCAATCTCACTCGTTCAGTTACCGAAAATTCCCTGCGTACACTAAGATCGACATCGGCTGTATGCGGAGCAAAGAGCTTATAGGGAGCGGAACGGGCAACGTTGCCAACCGTATAATTCGCGGGGTTAACGAAAGCCGCCTTGTTGAGGTAAGGCGTGGTAGCGACGTTCGCACCTCCGCTTCCGATTGAGCCGTTCTGCCAAACGCTGCCGGAAAAGCTCGGGTTGTAATTGGGAAAGCACGTCGCGTCGATCACTCCGCCCCCGACGCAGGTGCCGGTGATGGTCAGGGGAGCTCCGCTGGTGAATGTGAAGATTCCAGAAAACTGCCAGTGGCTGATGAGCGCGCTGAGGACTCGATTCGAGCTGTTCCAGTTGTGACCCGCGCCGATAGGCGGTTGCCATACGAACGTAGAAGTCGCAACATTCGGGTGATCGATGATCCCTGGCGCCTTCTCCAGAAAATCTTTGTTTGGATCGCGCGGGGTAGCTAACAGATCGTCAAGCTCCTTGCTATACGTGTAATTGATCATGAACGTCAAGCCATGCGCCATTCGCTTAGTAAGTGACACTTGCAGCGAGTTGTACGTCGAATTACCCACGTCCAGCCACGGATCTGAGATGCTGCTGTACTGAGGGAACGGCTTCAGCGCCTGACCAATGGTGCCGGTGAAGTTGGGGAATGGCACATGAATATCGGGAAACAACGCTTGAGCTTGCGCCAGAGTGGCCGGAGTCAGTGTTTGCGTCAGCAGAGACCCCAGCGGAAGATATTGCTCAGGAATCTGATCGGTGAACGGTCCTGCCACACCCGCGCCCGGCAGCCAGTGTCCGGCGCTTGCGCTATAAGCAACGCTCAGTAACAGGTTTGGAGTCAACGAACGCTGGATGTTAACGCTCCAATCCTCGTAGTAAGGCGCCTTGCCGCCAAAATTGGGATCGCCGTAAACCAGTGTCTGGGCTGTGCTGGGCCCGGCGCCGATGGAGGCGCCCGCGGTTGCCGTGATGAAACCAATTCCATAACTCGGATTGAAGAATGGCGGCGGAAGCGGGTTCGAAGGGAATCCATTGTTCCAATAAAACGCCGGCTGTCCAGTCACGGTGCTGCTGAAGCTGTTGCCTGAGATGTAACCAATCTGGCTCAGGCCTTGGCGTCCGTTTGTGCGTCCGCCCACCCCGCCGGCGTGCGCATAGAAGATGCCGAACCCGGCTCTAATCACGGTTTTGTCGTCGATCCGGTAAGCGACACCAAGGCGAGGAGCGAGATTCAGATCATGCTGCTTAACCGGAGTTGAGCAACGGCAACTGTTCGGGCCGTTGCCGGCGAATTGCAGAGCGCCCGGAATGCCTCCCGCCAAAGGGTTGGCAAGAGAGGGATTGAAAAACGACATGACGTTGTTTACTTCTGTGAACGGACTCCAGATGTTCTCCCGCAGACCTAAGTTCAAGGTCAGGCGTGAACTGACTTTATAGTCGTCCTGCGCGTAGAAAGCGTAAGTCTTGTAGCGCCCGCCGGTTTCGGTCACGGCATACTGGGGCGCGCTCGCACCGTCTACAGCGCCGAGCAGGTAACTGGCATAGCTGAGCCCGGTGGTGCTCATCAGTGTTCCGGTGGGGCTGAACTGCGCCGTTTCGTTGTTGCTGAACGTAAAGCCGGCGGTTTGCGCAAAGGTCTCATTATCTTGCAGAGCCTGAAATTGGAAGCCTAACGTAAGGTTGTGCTTGCCTTTGATCCAGAGTACGTTGTTTTGAAGGTCAAAGGTGTTTTGAGCTTCATTGAAAACATGCGAGTTTGTACCCGCCCAGGATACGGGCGCATTATTGCCGTTGAAAGTCATATCGGGGAATGCCGTGCTTCCCAGTCCGAGCGGAAGGCCGGTGAGGCCCGCCTTGCTGGGATAGTTGCCGTTGGCCGAATCACTTCCGAGCGGTATCCATAATCGGCTATAGGAAACACTGAACTCATTCACGATATTTGGTGTGAAGGTATAGGTGTCGTGAATCTGACCGACTGTCGAGGTCTCCGCTACGACACGCGCGTCCGTATAGGGCGGCGGCAAAGTGGACGTGCTGATTGGGGTAAGACTGCCGGTGAAGTTGGTCGAGTACTTACCCCAACTGACCAGACCGAACACTCGGTTTTTGTCCGAGATGTTGTAGTCGACCTTATCGGTGCTGTTATTGTTATTCACCAGGATCGGCAGGCTTGCAAGGTAGTTGTTTTGGATGTTGCCGTTAGTGGGAGCGGGCAGATAGGACTGGAACGATTGCGAAACTGAAGAAATGCGGCTTGCCGGAATCGTGTTGTTCGGGAACGCCGTCCGAACGTTGCTGCCGGTCGCGCTGGTGGGGTCGTAGATGAGCTGCGGAAAGGCGCTGAAATTGCCGGTTCGTTCGGCCGCGGTCGGGATGCTTTGGTATCCAGGGGGCGATGCGGAATCATAGCGGTAACCGTCGTAGCTGCCGAAGAAAAACATCTTGTTCTTAATGATGGGGCCGCCCATAGTGCCACCGAATTCATTCTGGTGCTCAATCGGAGTAGTGGCCGCAAAGAAGCCGCGGGCGTCGAAATCCGTGTTGCGGAAATATTCGAAGACCCCGCCATGGAACTGGTTGGTTCCCGATTTGAAAACGTAATTTTCTACGCCCTGGCCTTCAAACATGGCCTTGGCCCCTGATGTTTCAACCTGGAATTGATCCACCGCCTCTACGGAAACTCCGAAGGCCAGATTGCGCGTATCGGCCTCTGTTCCAGCGCTGGTCAAAGGAAGACCCTCGATGTAGACCTCATTTTGATAGGTCTGGCCGCCGTTGAAGGATCCTGTCGAAGGACCGGCGGCCTGCGTGCTGTAATTATCCACGCCCACAGAAAGACCGGCAAATGCAGTGGGATCGCGCGCAGACCCATTCATGGCGAGCGGAAGCGCATCATAAACCTGATTCTCCATAGAAGAGCCCAGCGCAACATCGTCGGTTTTTAGGACAGTGGGTTCAGCTTGTACGATGACGGCTTGAGTGGTCGCGCCAAGTTGCAATTTGGGATTCACTGGGACAGTCGCGAGCGCATCCACCACGACGTGCTCCTGCCTAAGCGTTTGAAATCCCGTGGCTGTCACGGTGACGGTGTACTCGCCAGGCGGAAGTGTGGAAATTGCAAAAACGCCCGAGCTGGTGGTCTTTTTGCTGGTATTGACTCCAGTCGCAACATTAGTTGCAGTCACGGCAGCGCCGGGCACGACCGCGCCGGAAGGATCGGTAACTGTCCCTTCAATTGAACCGGAGCCGGCGACCTGAGCGAATGCCGAACTTGCCGCAAGAAACAGCAAGACAGTGACGTGGCGCATACAAATACCCCCGTATTGCTTAGAAAAACGGCACAACGAGGTGCCGGAGAAATCCCTTAGACGCGCCATAGTATGTCACACTGCGATGTGCCGTCGCAACATAGCGGAGGCCGACACATAGCGGAGGCCGAATGCCATCGATGAAACTCCGGCGTGCTGGCGTTCTTGGTCCGTGATTCGAAACGAAGTATATGCCGGCTGTCCGATGGGATTGTTGGGACACATCGTCGACTCTTCGCGGATATGATGACTCTGAGCAAGCTGATTATGACTAGACGCGAACTCTTAGCCGCGGGAGCCGCTTCCACTTTTATAGCTCCGAAGCCGGGCGTGGGGGAAGCCGCTGACGCCAAGGCAGTGCTGGGAGGCTCGCCTACCGCTTTCAGCGCGCGTGCAAGGTGGGCGCGTCAGAACAAAGAGCAGTTCGACATCATCGAGCACTGCCATCAACTGGGTTTAGCCGGCGCGGAGTCCATTCTGATGGTGCCTACCCCGGACGCGGTTCAAGCAATCCGGCGCAAAGTGGACGAATACAACATGGTTGTCGTTCTGAATACTCGGTTGCCGAAGACTGAAAGCGACATATCGCAGTTTGATGCGGCGGTGGCAGCGTGCAAAGAGGCGGGCGCGATCGCACTTCACGCCGCAATGACACAACGGCGTTATGAGGAGTTCGATTCCTTGACAGCCTTCCAGGCTAATTTTGCCCAATGCCAGAGGACAATTGAACTCGCTGAGCCGGTGTTGCGCAAGCACCGCATGCGATTGGCGATCGAGAATCACAAAGGCTGGCGTGCGGCCGAGCAGGCCGCGTGGATGAAGCGGCTGAGCAGCGAGTGGGTTGGGGTTTGCCTCGACATGGGCAACAACCTGTCGCTGTGCGAGATGCCGGATGAGACCTTCGATGCACTTGTTCCGTATGCCATCTTCTCGCATATGAAAGACATGGGGCTGGAGGACTATCCCGAAGGGTTTCTACTCTCGGAAGTGCCGTTCGGCCAGGGAGTCATCGATCTCAAAAAACGCGTGGCCCAGTTGCGGCAGAAAGATCCGAAGATGCTTTTTTGCATTGAAATGATCACGCGCGATCCGCTGAGGGTTCCGGTGTTTACAGATAAGTACTGGGCGACGTTCTCCGATCCCTCGACCGAGATTCCGGGCCGCGACGTGGCCAAGGTACTCGATTTGGTGCGAAAGAATCCGCCGAAGGTTCCGCTTCCGAGACCAGGCAAGCTATCACTGGAGAATCTTGTCAAGGCCGAAGACGCGTACAACGTAGCGTGCATTCAGTACGCGCACCGGAATCTCGATATGTAGCGTGAAAATGAACTTATGTATGGAGACTGAAGGATTGTTGACGCGGCGCGAAATGGCCGAACTCGCGCTTCGAGCGGCTGCCCTTCCCGGCGCTGCACTGTTTTTCTCCTCGTGGATGAAAGCCACGCAGGGGCATGATCATCAGGGTAGAGCGACGGCCCCACCGGACCCTAAACTTCTGCGGGATTATGCGCCGAAATTCTTCTCGCGCGAAGATTTCGACGCACTACAGGCTTTCACCGAAATCCTGATTCCAGCCGATGATACGCCTGGCGCGCGCGACGCCTACTGCGCGCACTTCATTGACTTCGTACTACAGGCCTCCGGTGAGATGCCGCAAACACAAAGTGCTTGGCGCAAAGCCATGCAAGCGGTCAAGGAGACGGGATTCTACACTGCCGAACCGCGGCTCCGCGTGGAACTCGTCACCGCGATGTCTCGGCCCGAGATAGATCGTGAAGCACACCATCCGGCGTTCTTCGCATACCGCTTGATCAAGCAACAGACTGCATTCGCGTTTTACACATCGCGAGCGGGCATGATTGAGACGCTCGATTACAAGGGGAATTCATACAACGCAGTGTTCCCCGCCTGTAACCATCCTGAACACCAGACGGTTAGTTAGATGCCTACTCAATACGATGCGATCGTAGTCGGGTCAGGGGCGTGCGGCGGATGGGCCGCAATGCAGTTGACGCAAGCTGGGATGAGAGTGTTGATGCTCGAAGCGGGAAGTGCCGTGGACAATTTTCGGCACGTCTTTCTTTATGAGCTCGATTACCGCGGCCGCGGCAAGCCTGGGTTATTTCGCAAATACAGCGGCAGTGAGCGTAATTACCGGATCATGATCGATAACAGCGAGAACCCGTACACGACCTCTCCGGACACGGTATACCGCTGGGGAAGATCGCGCGTGCTGGGGGGACGCACTCTTCACTGGGCCAGGGCCAGCGACCGCTTTGCGGAATATGAGTTTAAAGCAGCCTCTCGCGATGGCTATGGCTTGGACTGGGCGGTCAACTATGCCGAAATGAGTCCTTATTACGACCGTGTCGAGCGGTTCATAGGAGTAAGTGGCGCACATGAGGGGTTTCGCCAATTTCCCGATGGCCAATTTCTTCCCGTGATGCCGCTGAACTGCGCGGAATCCATTTTTACTGCTGCATGTAAGAGCCTCGGCTGGCCTACGACGCACCGCCGGCTGGCGCAGTTGACCCAGATGCATAATCGCCGGCCACCGTGCCACTACTGCGGCAACTGCGTCAATGGCTGCGACGTGGGAGCGATGTTCAACACACTATCAACCACGTTGCCTCCCGCGCTAAAGACCGGCAAACTCGAAGTAAGAACCGATTCGGTGGTTGCCGAGGTCCGCATGAATAACGAGAACCGCGCTAAAGGCGTGACTTACATCGAGCGCTTCACTGGAAAATCGGTGGACGTCGATGCCAGATACGTAGTTCTTGCCGCTTCTACACTTGAGAACACGAGATTACTCTTGCTCTCGGCGAAGGGGGGGCTGGCGAACTCCAGCGGGACACTCGGCCACTACATGATGGATCAGCTCGGCGGCGGCGGCGTGGCTGGCTTCCTGCCGACGCTGAAGGGCGGCCCGAGTAGGCTCGACGACGGCAAGTCTGCCGGGATCACCATTCCCACCCTGGTGAATTTTGACTCCAAAAGTGCCCGGAAGGATTTCATCCGCGGATACGCGATGAATGCTACGGGCGGCCAAACTGAATACCCACTATTCGCGGGGCAGTTACCCGGATTCGGCAGCACGTGGAAGACAGAAGTAAAGTCGCGTTATGTGGCACAGGCGCGAGTATGGCTCGCCGGGGGCGAAATGCTCGCGCGAAAAGAAAATTTCGTCGAGCTCGATCCCGAGGTGAAGGATCACTGGGGTATTCCGGTGCTGAAGATCCATTTCACGCACTGCGACAACGACCGGAAGCTCTTCGCGCACTGGCAGTCGACAGCTGAAGAGTTGTTCCGCAAGGCCGGAGGCGAAGTGATGGAGAGCATGGGAGGATCGGGTCCGATCGGCTTCCCGGGTGCGCCGGGTTCTCCAGACACGTCACCCGCTCGCGCCGCCGCTCCTCCTACGGATAGGATTGGCAGTTCCATCCACGAAGTAGGAACCGCCAGAATGAGCGAAAACCCGCAGGAAGGCGTGCTGGACTCGTTCTGCCGGTCGCACGATATCCCAAATCTATATGTCTTTGGCGGCAATGCATTCCCATCGACAGGCGACAAGCACCCGACATTGACGATGATGGCGTTGACTGCGCGAGGTTGTGATAGATTGCTTGAAGACTCGAAGCGTGTAGTCTCCTAGCTGCTCCTGCGGCGGATTAGGGAACCGTTTGGGGCGGCTGGTGGGATTCGAACCCACGACATCCAGAACCACAATCTGGCGCTACTACCAACTGAGCTACAGCCGCCGTGGCAGGTCAATCGATATCCTCACTTTAACATCCGCTTCACATCAAGCTGATGGGATCTACGTCGATTACGAGCGCGGTAGCAGACCACTTTTCCTTTTCTGCGAATGCTCGCAGATCCTTCAGAACGTGGCGCAGCGAGGCGCGCTTGGCGGCTTTCAGGAGGACCTGGTATCGATATTCATTTTTTAAGCGAAGCACGGGCGCCTCAGCCGGACCCATGACGCGAATCCCTTCCGGCGGTGGATTCAGCCTGTATCCAAGCTGGGTCGCCTTGCGAAGCGCCTCTTCCTGTTTTTCGGCGCGCACCAAAACACTTGCGAATGCGGAGAAGGGCGGATAGCGCAGCCACTTGCGGAACTCAATTTCCTTCTTATAGAAATCTTCGTAGTCTTGTGCCGCTGCGAACCGCACTGCATAATGATCCGGATTGAGCGTCTGGATAACTACCTTTCCGGGCATGTCGCCCCGGCCGGCCCGGCCGGCGGCCTGCGTCAACAACTGAAAGCTGCGCTCGGCAGCACGGAAATCGGGCATGCTCAAACCGATATCGGCGAGCACGACGCCCACGAGCGTTACGTTCGGAATGTCGTGCCCCTTGGCGATCATCTGCGTGCCGACCAGGATGTCAAGCTCTCCGTTCCGGAACCTTTGCAGGATGCGCTCGAATGCTCCCTTTCCGGCGGCGGTATCGCGGTCCAGCCTGGCGATGCGGGCGGCAGGAAGGTGCAGATGAAGCTCATCCTCAACGCGCTCTGCCCCCGTGCCGAGAAACTGGATATAATCGCTGCCGCATTTCGGGCACTCGGTGGGTATCTTCTCGGCGTAATTGCAGTAATGGCAAAGCATCCGACGGTCGCGCCGGTGATGCGTCAAGGCAACCGAGCAATTCTGGCAGAGCAGGCGCTCGCCGCACGCCCGGCAGGCCATAAAATTCGAGAATCCGCGCCGGTTCAACAGTAAGATGGTCTGCTCGGCTTGCGCGAGGCGCTGCTGCATCTCCTCGAGCAGCTTGCGGGAGAACGTGGCCTGCCGTTTCGTTTCCAGGAACTCGACGCGCATATCGACGATCTGTACTTCCGGCATGGGACGCCGTGCGATGCGCTCGGGCAAACTCAGAAGTTTGTACTTGCCTTGATCGGCGTTGTAACGAGTTTCCACACTCGGGGTGGCAGATCCTAGCACCGCAACGGCTCCGGCCTGCTTGGCACGAACGAGGGCCACATCGCGTCCGTGGTAGCGCGGCGTCTCCTGCTGCTTGTAACTGCCGTCGTGTTCTTCGTCCACCACCACGAGACCCAGGTTCTGGACGGGGGCAAACACTCCCGAGCGGGTTCCCACCACCACGCGAGCCTGCCCGCTCCGAATACGCCGCCATTGCCCGGCTCTTTCGGCATCGCCGAAGGCGGAGTGCAGAATAGCAACCTGCTTGCCGAAGCGGTGAAAGAATTGGCCCGCCACGGCCGGGGTGAGCGCGATCTCCGGGACCAGCAGCAGAGAATTCTTTCCCATCGCGAGGGCGGCTTCAATACTCCGCATGTAGACTTCGGTCTTGCCGGAGCCCGTCACTCCCTGCAACAGCAAGGACTCGAAGCGATTCGCTTCGAGCGCTGCGCGGATACTCTCAAACGCCGATTGCTGGTGGGCATTCAGTACAGGCACCGGGTGTTCAAATCCGGCGGGCGGCTGTAAATCCTCCGTTTCAAGCCTCACCAGTTCACGCCTGGCGAGCGAACGCACCGCCTCGCTCGCGTTCTTCACGTTTTCGCCAAGCTCCGCCACATTGTGCGCGCCGGGATGCAGTTCCAGAAAAGCGAGCGTCTCCCGCTCGCTCTTCTTCAACTTCAATTCCGGGGCCGCTCGCGCGAGAAACTCGGCCCGAAGGCGCTCCGCGGACGCCCGGAGCGGGTCGCGCTCTTCGCGGGTGTCTTCTGCCACGACCCAGCCTCGCTTCACGAGCGCTCGCAGCGCGTTACGCGCGTTCTTCACTTTGGCTGCCAAGGACTCGGCGGATCGAGATCGCCGCTCGAGCAAGGCCAGAACCGCCGATGCGGGATCGGCATTCTCCTTCACGATCAATTGACGAGCGACATCGCGCCCCAGATCGGTCAGAGAATACTGCGTGCTTCTCCGCATCTCACCGCTCAACGGGAGCATGCCCTTTAATACTTCGCCGATGGGGGCGCAGTAATATTCGGCGATCCATTGCGCGAGATCCAAAAGTTCCGGGTCGAGCACCGGTTCGTCGTCGATCAGGCTGAGCACTTCCCGAGCATCTTGCTCGGGCGGCCGATCATGCGTGCGCAGCACGACTCCTGTCAGCTTGCGGCTGCCAAACGGAACCCAAACCCGGCAACCGGCGCGGACACGGCGCCCGACCGTGAGCGGAAGCTCATAGGTAAAGAGGCGGTCGAGCGGTACCGGAAGAGCGACGTCGGAATACCGGGAACGGGCCTCAGACATCCAACTCGCCGATGGACTGGAAGGCCGGCTTCAGCGCGGGATACAGCGAGCGATAGATCTTGTAGCGCGATTCGTAAAACCCGACTGCAGATTGCTGCGGATCTTTGACACTCACTTCCTGGATTACCGCCTTGCACAGTTCGACGGCGCTCGAGTACTCGCCCGTGCCGATCAATGCCAGCAAAGCCGCGCCGTAGGCGGAACCTTCCTGCGTCTGGAGCGTCGCCACCCGCCGATTAAAAATGTCGGCGAAGAGCTGGTGCCAAAAGGGACTCCTGGCGCCGCCTCCGGAAAGTCTGACGATGGCAGGACAGGCGCCGAGCGCCGCGATGATTTCGAGCCCATCTCTCTGGCTATAGCAGACGCCTTCGAGGATGGCGCGAATCAAATCTGCCCGCAGATGTTTCGCCGTAAGCCCGACCCACGCCCCGCGCGCGTTGGCGTCGAGATGCGGCGTCCGCTCGCCCATTAAATAAGGTAGCCAGAAGAGCCCGTCGGCTCCCGCGGGCGAGAGCGTCGCTTCGGCCGTCAGGTCGTCGTACTCCAGGTCGGCAGCGAATCGATTGCGGAACCACTGCAGGCTCAGGCCCGCGCCCTGCGTCACTCCCATGACGTGCCATGCACCCGGGATGGCGTGGCAGAAGGTGTGGACGCGTCCAGCCGCATCATACGCGGGCTTATCGAGATAGGCGAACACAACGCCGGAAGTACCGATGGTGCAAGACAGCGCGCCGGATTCCACAATTCCGTTGCCGATGGCGCTGGCGGCTTGATCTCCCGCGCCGGCCATCACCGGGATGCCGGCGGGAAGCCCGGTTTCTTCGGCCACGCTCTCCGATACCCGGCCGGAGAGCGCGCTCGATTCATAGGCCTTGGGAAGAATGTCCGGATCGAGGCTCAAACCGCGCGCCATCTCTTTCGACCACTGCCGGTTGACCACATCAAACAAGGCGGTGCCGCTCGCGTCGGAAACATCGGTCGCCAATTCGCCCGTCAGCTTGAAGCGAACATAGTCCTTCGGGAGCAGAATCTTTTCAACCTGCTCGAACAGCCGGGGTTCATTGTCGCGCACCCAGAGCAGTTTCGGGAGGGTGAATCCCGTCAACACCGGATTCGCCGTACAGCGAAGGACGTTCTCGGGTTGAAGCTTCGTATTGATAAAGTCAACCTGACGCTGGCTGCGCTGATCGCACCAGATCAAGGCGGGACGGAGGACGTGGCGGCTGTGATCGAGAAGCACGAGCCCATGCATCTGACCCGTCAAGCCAATTCCGGAAATGGAGCTGCCGTTGATCGCGGCCGCATGCAGCACGCCGCGGATGGCGAGTCCGGATGCCCGCCACCAGTCATCAGGATCCTGCTCCGCCCAAAGCGGCCTGGGCATTCGCATCTCCGAATGAGGCGCGGTGAACGAATAGCGGACGTGCCCGGTTGCGTCCACGAGAAGAGCTCGAGATCCGCCGGTTCCGACGTCTAGTCCGAGCCAGTACATGACCGGAAACAGGATCTCATCTCAGTGCGCGGCCGCCGCTGTGCGCTGATAGATCCCCTGGTGAAAAGGGAGGTAAGCCGCCCCGAATAAACCGGCATCCGCTCCGAGGAGCGCTTTTTCGATTCGCGTACCGTTGCGGTTAAAGGTGAAGGAACGCTTTTTGACCTCCTCAAACATGCTGGGAGCGAACATGTCCCAGGCGGGCAAGGGGCCGCCGCTCAGCAGATACAAAGGAAAGTTGAACAGATTAATCAAATTCGCGAGCGCAATGCCGAGGGCTCTACCAACAGATACGAAAACCAGTTTGGCTCGCTCGTTGCCCTGTGCGGCGAGCTTGAATACGTCGGCGGCAGTAACATTATTACGTCCGAAGTGCATCATGCGGCCCATCGCGGCGATGGCCGTGGCGGAAGCATGTTTTTCCAAGCACCCGCAGTTGCCGCAGCCGCAGGGATTGCCATCGGGGAACACGGTCATATGTCCGATTTCGCCGGCCATGCCGAGAAATCCATGCAGCACTTTGCCATCGACGACAATACCGCCTCCGATTCCGGTGCCAAGGGTAATCAGGATGAGATCCTTGACGCCGTTCCCCGCGCCCATCCACATTTCGCCTAAGGCCGCGGCATTGGCATCGTTCTCGAGGACAATCGGGGTTCCCAGAGCGGCTTGAATTTCATCGCGCACCGGAAAGCCCTGAAAGCCGGGAAGATTCGAGGCGCCCACCACGATTCCTGTATCGATATCGATGAACCCCGGCACTCCAATGCCCACGCCTCGCAGGCCACCGGGTCCGGCCTGCTTGCGAACGTCTTTAATGGCTCGAACAATATCTCGAACGACGTTCTCGGGGCCGGTGTCGTAGACCGCCGGAACCGATTCCCTGCCGAGGACCTGCCCGCTCGCGTCAATTGCCGCGACGCGCAGGTTTGTGCCGCCCAGATCAACGCCAACGGAGTAAGCGGTCATGCGCCAAGAATCATAGCAGAAAGAAGGTGCCCGCTGCGTCTGCCCTTCAATCGGACGGGATATGAGCTACTTCCAACCAAAAATGGGCCGCCGCGCGAATGGTGCTGAAGAATCCATCCAGGTCCACGGGCTTCCGCAGATAGCAATTGGCATACAATTCATAGGCTTCGCGAACATCCTTTTCCGCATCCGAGGTGGTGAGAACGGAAACCGGAATGAGGCGCAGGCGGGTGTCCTGTTTCATTTCGCGCAGCAAGTCGCGCGAATTGGATTTGGGCAGATTGAAATCGAGAAAGATAAGCTGGGGCACGGGCGCGCCGGCATGGGGGCCCTGACGCCGGAGAAACAGAAGGGCTTCATCGGCATCGGCTGCCACGTGGATAGTGACCGGCGGATGGATGTCCTTGAGCGCTTCACGCATGAGGCGGACGTCTCCCGGGTTATCTTCGATTACAAGTATGTTTCGCTCGCTCGACAGTCATCCTCCTTAAATGATCGTCTACCCTGGCAAAGCAATAGATCTATCAGATTAACTTATACAAAAACGGCACAGGCGGACCGGGGCGCGGTTCGTTAGTGCCGGGAGCTTTCATTTTGACAGACGAGCTCCGGGGCGGCCGTTTTGCGGAACGAACCCAACTGCGGAACGAAGCCAATCCCTGGGGGAACGGCTTTTTTACCAAACGAACTTGGCCGGCAGGCGTTTTACGGAACGAACCCAATCTTCACGACCGCTTGGCGAAGCTCGTCCTGGGCCGGAGTTGGCTAATCCCGGTTATTTTGAGGTGGGCATGGCAGACGGCAACACTCCTTGTGGCGGTAACGTATTCAGGAGAAAAGCGAAAGAAACCGGCAAGGAGAGCGACGGCACTTATAAAAGCGCCATGGCTCACTCATAGCGCAGGGCACGGACCGGATCAATGCGGATGGCCCGGTGCGCCGGAACCCAGGTCGCCGCTATTGCAGCGATACACAGGATCAGACAGACCGAGACATAGGGTAGCGGATCGAGCCCACTGAGCCCATACCGGAACTTGTGCATTAATCGCGATGTTGCGGCCGAGATCGCCAGGCCAATGGCGAGGCCGATGAATACGGAACGGGAGCTTGCATCGAAGACCAAGGCGAGGATTTGATTTGGCTTCGCTCCCAACGCCATCCGTATGCCGATCTCCCGGGTTCTTTGGCGCACAATGTATGCGAACACGCCGAACATTCCGACCGACGCGAAAGCAAGCGCGAGGAACCCGAGTACGCTTGCCAAGGCGGCTCCTGTCCGTGCAGGCGCAAGGTAGCGGCTCAATTGCGTCGTCAACGGCTCCGTTCGAATTTGAATGCGCGGGTCGAGACGCCGCGCTGTTCCTTCTACCCGTTGAATAAAAGCCGGTACCGAATCGCGGACCAGCAGTTGAGGCATTTCCCTTCCGGACACCGGCTCATACATGAGCGGGTCGACCGAATCCAGGCTGGTCGTATAGGCGTTCTTCACCACGCCGACGATTTCCCGAGCTTCCTTGCCAACGATAATGGTTTTACCGATCGCCGCGGCATCCGGGAAATAGCGCCGCGCCATCGTCTCATTGATAAGAATCGCCCGCCGCGCTGCATCCGACGATTCTAAGTTGCGGCCGGCCACAATGGGAATTCCCAGCACCCTGAAATAACCGGCTGTGGCTTCCTGGTCCTCAATTAATTTCTGATGGTTTTCGTCCTCGCCCGGAAGACGAAAACTGGTGAACCAGTGCCCGTTTGCAAACGGTGCGGTTCTGGCCAAGCCGTAAGTCTTCGAACCGCGGGGCTCGCCGAGCGCATGGTCAAGATCCGCCACAAGGGTCTGTATCCGGCTGCGTGTATATGAATTGGCCGGGAGGTCGAAGGAGACCACGGTGATGCGCTCAACGGGAAATCCGGGATTCAGCGTCTGGGCATGCTGGATGCCACGAACCAAGAGGCTCGCGGAAACCAGCAGAATTGCGCTGAAAGCTACCTGAATGGCCAGCAGCGCGCTCCTTGAAGACAGGCGCGATCCGAAAGCCTGCTCTTTCATCGCAGCGGCGATGTTCATGTTCGAGGCATGGAGCGCCGGGGCCAATCCGAATGCGACGCAAGCAAGCATCGAGAGTGCTATGGAAAAGCCGAGAACCGAAAAATCCGGCTGCAAGCGAATATTCAATGCATCTTGAATCATGTGCCCGAGAATAAATGGCGGCAGGACGCAGGCGATTGCAATGGAGATGGCGCAAGCAGCACCGGCGAGGACCATACTTTCGGTCAGCAACTGCCGGATCACCCGAGCGCGACTGGCCCCGAGCGATAGCCTTGTAGCGATCTCGACTTGGCGAGCGGCTGCGCGCGCCAGCAGCAGATTGCCTACGTTCGCGCACACAAGCAGCAGCATAAGAATCACTCCGACGAACATGAGCGTGAAACCAGTGATTACCGTGCTCTTGGTTTCCGGATGGGAGAGCTGCGCGGTGCCGGTGAGCAGAATGGCCCTCTGTTCAAGCGAGCTCCGGCCCGGCGAAGATAGTGCAGCAAAACGACGGCAGAGTAAATCCAACTCAGCGCGCGCCTGTTGCCGGCTCACTCCCGCGCGCAACCGGCCGGCCACGGCGGAACAACAATAATCGGGCTTGTTCAAAAAATCCGAGACCGATGCATCGAGCGGCCGCAGCAGCCGCAGCGCTGCTAATGGAATCCAAACGCCGGTCCGGAGGCTCGCCGTGCCCCCAAAATCGCGCGAGGCTACTCCTATGACCGTAAACGGAACATTGTCGAGCCGAATCTGCTTTCCAATAATTTCCTGGTCGCCTCCGAAACGGTTCTGCCACGCAAAATAGCTAAGCACTGTCACCGGCTCAGGCGCGTCTGCTCGATCTTCTTGCGCCACAAAGCCGCGGCCTCGTTCCATTTCCACGCCCAGTACGCGGAAGTAATTGCCGGTCACAATTAAGGCATTGACGGGATGACCAGCCGTTTCCTGCCCGAAGTGAACCGCGGATTGGCGCATGGCAATGATACCGGAAAACGTGCGGCTCTCCGCATTAAGAAAGCGAGCTTCGGCAATGGAGAATCCCACACCTCCGCGGACGCCTTCCGGGGCGTGGACCGGAAGCCCATACACGTTTACCACGCGCCCGGGATCGGGTACGGCCCAAGGCTCGAGCGCCGCAGCGCGGAAAACTGTAAACAAGCTCGTGTTGAGCCCTATGCCTGCCGCCAATGCTCCAACTGCCACCAGAGTAAAGCCTGGATGTGCGCGCAGGCTCCGAATGGCATATGTAATGTCCTGAAGGACGCCTTCCAGCCAGGGGAATAGCCACGTGGCGCGGACGCCTTCACGGGCAGATGTCACGTTTCCCATGATTCGCCGAGCAGTAGCCGATGCTTCTTCAGACGAAAGGCCGCCGCGCTCCAACTCGTCCTGCTGGCGCGCACGGTGGAATTCGATTTCTTCGGCAACTTCCGTTTCAATATGACGAAGCCGGGCCAGATAATACAAACGACGTAGCAAGCGCATGCGAATCTCAGACGGCGCCAAGGACTTTTTGAATGGCGGTTATCATCAGGTGGAACTCTTCGCACTCCGATGCGAGCTGCTTCCGACCCGCGGCTGTAAGGCTATAGAAGCGAGCGCGGCGGTTGTTTTCAGAGGCCCCCCACTCAGCTTTGACCCAGCCATTGAGCAACAGGCGCTGCAGAGCCGGGTACAACGAACTTTCCCCCACCTGAAGTACTTCCCCGGAAACAAGTTTGATGTGCTGCGCGATACCGTAGCCGTGAGCCGGCCCTCGAACGAGCGAGCGCAAAATCAGCATGTCCAGGGTGCCGGGAAGCAGGTCAAAAGAACTGGTCTTGTTTCCCATCGGCTATCGATGGAAGTATGCGCCAGTTATTCGGATTTGTCAAGTCGGTCTCGCGTGGGGTCTCGCTGATTTCGCTTACTGGGCGTTTGCGGCGCGGACTGGTACCGATCTTCAGAAATTGAGGCGCATCGTGAACTGCACGACCCGCGCAGCGTCGATCGTTCCGGTCACCTGTCCGAATGTCGAGGCATATGGGCTGGCATTCGGCGCACTGAAGATGTGGCGGTTGAAAGCGTTCAGGAACTCGGCTTTCAATTGAAGCGTGGCCCGCTCATACAGCGCGAAGTTTCGCAGGACGCTGAAATCCTCGTTGTAGAAGTTGGGAGTGCGGGCATCGCTGTTGTTCCGCGGGTAATCGCCGAAATAATACGCGCCGCCTCGGGCCTGCTGAACGGTTACCGTGCTGTTCGGTCCGATCAGTTCGGTATTCGGATCGGCAAAGGCGCAGCCGGCTTGTCCCAGAGAAGTGCAGACCGGATCGAAGAAGTTTTGGGTAAACGGGTTGAAACTGCCGTTCTGGACGGCAGGATTCTCCGGAGGCGCCGATTGCCGGTTGAAGCGAATGCAGTTCTGCCAGCCGGGAATGCCGTTGGCGCAGCCAAACGAGATGGGAACTCCGGTTTGATAGCGCAGCACGCCGCCGATCTCCCACCCGCCCAGAACCGCGCCCGCAATGCCGTGCGTCAGCATCGATTTGCCCTTGCCGAACGGCAGTTGATACAGGAAAGAGGCTGTAAAGATATACGGCACGTCCTGGCTGCTGAGCGCCTTCTCCTGGCTGAGATTGGCGGTGTTTTGAACTTGCGAGATGCCGCCGTTGGTGCCGGGAAGAATGCTGTCGGCGTCCGTGATGGTTTTCGACCACGTAAACGCGCCTGTCACGCTCAGGCCCGCGCTGAGCCGGCGCTCCAGGCTTGCCTGCAACGATTCATACGTCGATTGGCCGATGTTCTGCAGCACATCCATGTAGATGAAATCGTATTGCGGAAAAGGCCGCAGGGCTCTCCAGACCGGCGCGTTGTTCCCCCAATCCGTGAAGAAGTTCGGATAAGGAGCAGCGACTCCCAAAGAATTATTCGTTAGAGGCTGGTTCAGGACGTTGCCGAGACTAATGTCCTGCACCGGAATATTGTTCCAGTTCATGATGGCCGAGCGCAGATTTTGAGCGCGATTCGCGACGTAGCCGAGAGTAGCGACCATGTCTTTCGAAACCTGCCCTTGAACCTGGAAGCTCCAGCTCTGGATGATGCCGGGTTGGCCGAAGCGCGGCTGAATCCAATTCGGATTGCCCTTATTTACAGCCGAGGGATTCGTAAACGGAGGCGGCGGCGAGGCCGGGAATCCGCTATCCCAGTTGAATGCCGGCGAGAGGTTATCGTTGCTGTTGAAACACCGGCGTTCCGGAATACCCCTGGATCTGGTTTCCGCCGAAATCCGTGTATTGCAGCGGCGAGTACAGCACGCCGTAGCCTCCGCGGATGACGAAGCGCCCGCCATTCGGGTTGAAGGCGAAACCCAAGCGAGGCGCGACATCGTGATATTTCGTCGTGGCCCATTTCGCGTTGCAGCCGCTGCACAGGTTTCCGAAGACCAGCGCGCCGGGAATATTGTTGGCTGCGGGATTCGGCGCGGTCGGACTGAAATCGGAAGTATCGTTGTACGATTCCCTACGCGGCACGTCCACGCTCCATCGCAATCCGACATTGAGCGTGAGGTGCGGGCTGACTTTCCAATCGTCCTGCGCGAATCCGGCGTAGTATTGCGAGATCCACCGGGGCGTGTGCGCGGGTATGAATGCGCTGCCGTTGTTGAGCGTGCCCAGCATGAAACTCGCAATGGAGTTGCCGCTGGTGCCGTTCAGTGCCTGATCGACAGCCGTTTGCGCGCGCGCAAAGTTGTAGGTGCCGGAATCGTTATTGCCTCCAAGCCGCCCGAAATTCTGATTGCGGAAGTCAAACCCGAAGGTGAAGTTATGCTTCCCCTTGATCCAGGTGAGCGTATCGTTCAGGCGTTCGCCGTTGTCCACTTCGTTGTCGTTATTGCTGGCGCTGAGCTGTGGAACGCCCTCGCCGAGGTTTGTCAGCGGGAACTGGACTCCCGAAATGCCGGTAATCCCGAATCGCGAGTTCCAGTTCACGCCCTTTATGCCTTGCAGCGCGCCATCGGAGTAGTTTTGGCTGTTCGTGCGGTTGTAGCCGAGCGCAAGATGATTCAACACGGAGGGCGAGATGATGTAATCCCAGCCCGCGCGGCCGTAATGCGTCACGAAGTTCTGCTCCCATCCATTCGAATCGAGCGGCGGCGGCAGGTTGTAATTGCCGGAGGTAAACCGGGCGTTATCGCGCGTATCGTACATCCCGAAGATCTTGCTCTTGTCCGAAAGCGAGTGATCGATGCGGATCGTGTACGTGGTGTTCTGCAGAGGCGTCGTGCTGGAGAGAACGAAGTTCCGCCCGTTCGGCAAACTCGCATTGGGAGCGGGAATCAGCGCCAGGAAATTTTGCGAGACCTTCGAGATCCGGTTCGCCGGGATGACGTTACCCGCGAACGGCGTCCGGCAGGGAACGCCGCTGGGTCCGATGGTGGTCGTGTTCGGATCGAATATCTGACCCTGATAGACCGTCTGGCCTGTGCACGGGTTTGTGCCTATAGGCGCGGCCGTGTTCAGGATCCCGGAGAAATCGCCCGTGCGCTCGCCCGCCGTAGGCACGATGGTTGTTGAGGTGCCGCCGATGTGCTGGTTGTACTGTTCCCAATTGAAGAAGAAGAAGGTCTTGTCCTTTCCGCTGTAAATCTTTGGAATGAGGACCGGGCCGCCCAGATTGGCGCCATAATCGTTCTTCTTGTCGGGAGATCGCACGTATTGAGAGCGGCACCCGGCGTTGCCGGCGCCGGGAGGGCACTGAGCGGCAAAGGCGTTGTTGAACCAGGAATTCGCGTTGAAATCCTCGTTCTGCACGATGTCGTAGGCCGTGCCGTGAAAGGTATTCGTTCCCGATTTGGTGGTGAATGTCTCGACGGCGGAGGTCGTCCGGCCGTACATCGCGGGCATGCTCGAAGTCATCACTTTGAACTCGGAGATCGCTTCCACCGAAGGGGCGGCTTCGTCGAACGATGACCCGTTTTCCGAGCGCAGGATGCTGGTGCCGTCGAGCAGAACGTCGGCTCCGAAGTTTTGCCCGCCGCCAATCTTAGAAATGAAAATACCGTTATTGCTGTTTGCGGTACCCGGCCCTGCCGTGCCCGGAGCGAGGAATACGAAGGCTTCCGGCGAGCGCATGGCGCCCACGCCTCCGAGCGCCAGCGGAAGTTCGACCACCTGCTTGGAAGTGATGACAGTTCCGACATCCGAACTTTCCGTCGCAATCCGGGTGGTATCTGCCTGAACGGTTATGGATTGCTCCGCTCTGCCCACGTTCATGGTGATGGTGACTGCCGTGGTCGTGCTGATCTGAACCGTTATGCCGGTTTGGGTGACGGAGCTGAAGCCGGGATGCGCGACGGTTACGTCGTAAGCGCCGATCGGAATGGACGGGAAGCGGAACGCGCCGCCTGGACCTGTGTTAGCCGTAAGCGTGTAGCTGGTGGCTTCATTCTTCGCGGTGACGGCTGCGCCTTCAATCGCAGCGCCGCTTGGATCGAGAACGGTACCCGCCAGAATGCCCTGATTCGTCTGCGCGAAGCTCAAAGGAAGCGATGCGGACAAAAGCAACAGCGAACTCACGAGGCAAGCGCGAAGTGAGGTTTTCATGGGACCCCCAGCGGCAAAATTATATTCCTAATTCGGACACACAGCGCTGTATTTCTGTTTCCGAAAAACTACCGATCTCGGAATAAGACACTATTTGTGTGGAACGAGAGTCTATTCACGTCGTTTCATCTCATGTGAAGACTGGAGTATTGCTGATAAGTTGCCTGCTCATCGCTCAGGATAATGTGAGGACTGCGACAGAGCGGGCGACGGATCAGATTCAGCATGGCGATTTCCGCTCAGCCAGCCAGCTTCTGCATCAGTGGTTGAACAAATATCCAAAAGATGCAGAACTCTGGAATCTGTTGGGTATCGCCGAAACCGAACTGAAGGATCCGGATGCGGCGAAGCTTGCCTTTGAGCGCGGGCTGGCGCTGGCGCCCGACTCTGTTTCGTTGAACGAAAACGCCGGGTTCCTTTATTACCGGCAGGCCGATTACGAAAACGCCAAAAAATATCTACAGCAAGCCGTGAAGCTCGGCAGCAAGAATCCGGGTGTGCGCTTCAGCCTGGCAGCATCGCTCTTGCGAACAGGCGAGCCGGCCGGAGCGCTGGCGGAATTGAAGGCGCTGGAGCCGGCACTCGCGAATTCCACCGATTATTGGGAGGAGCGCGGCCGCGCGGAGCTTCTGAATGATCCGGGCCGTGCCGAAACGAGCTTCGGACGGGCACTCGCGTTGCAGCCGGACAGCCTCGCTGCACTGAATGGCGCGGCATCGGCGGCCGAAAAGCAGGGCCTGGATGAAAAAGCTCTGGCTTACCTGATACGCGCTCGCGCGGCGCATCCCAACGATGTCCCGACGCTGGTGCACTTCGGCGAGGTCTGTATCCGGCGCGACTTAGGACCCGATGCGCGGGACGCGCTGGCGAAGGCGCACACGCTGGAACCGAAGAATGATGCGGTGCTCTACCTGCTGGCCCGCGCCAACATCGCGCTCGAAAACTGGCAGGAAGCCTACGATCTTTTCAGCGAATTATCGAAGCGCGTTCCCGCTTTCGCGCCTGCCTATTACGCGATGGGCTGGCTCGATATCCGGTTGAATCGCACGGAGGACGCGAGGCGGCAACTCGGGGAAGCGATTTCGCGGGCGCCGCACATGACAGGTCCGCGCTATGAGCTGGCGCAGCTCGATCTCGCCGACGGGCAGGTGGATGCGGCCGAAGACCTTCTGCACGAGGTCTTAAAGCAGAGTCCCGCAGACGCTAAGGCGAACATGGCAATGGGAGACATCATGACGCGAAGAGGAAGACTGGATGAGGCGCAGAAGTTTCTCGAGACCGCGGTTCGCGAGGACCCGAAGCTGGCAGCGGCGCATTACAAACTGTCGCTGCTTTACTTTCGAAAACACGAGGCGGAGCGCGGCGAGCGCGAGAAGACGATCGCCGCTAGTCTAAATGCCGCCGTAAATCAGGCGAGCAAAACACAATTGCGGTTGGTTTTGCCGGGAGCAGAAAGTGTAAATGAGAATGCGTCTCATTGAATGCCGTAGAGCAATCCTGGTAGCCATATTTGTTTTTGCGGCCCAGGCGGCGACGATTCGGATCGATGCGGCAAAGCCCGCCGCCTTCCACATACCAGACACGATCTTCGGCAGCTTTCTCGAGCCCATCGGCAATTCGACCTACAACGGATTGTGGGCCGAGATTTTGCAGAACCCGAGCTTTGAATCGGGACTGTGGAGCGCGGCGAACGTGGCACGGATGATCCGAGAGGAACCGGCGCTGATAGGCGCGTCGAGGCTGGCGCTGCCGCTGCCGTGGGAGCCGTTGGATGCGAGGCAAGGGAATCGCTATGAACCGAGACGAGGAGACGCGGCGAATTCCTGGGAATCGCTCGCGGTCTTCGGAGTGCCCGGACACGAGACCGGCATCAAGCAGCAAATATTCCTGCCCACTTACCGCGAGCTTCATTACGAGGGCAGCATTTACGTGAAGCATCTGAGTGGACCCGAGGGGATCGGCATATCTATAAGGAGGCGGAATCATCCGGAGGATGTGCTGGCGGAAGCTCACGTCAGCGCGGCGGCTCCGGAATGGCGGAAATATACATTCACGCTGGATGTGAAAAGCGGGCAGCTGGCGCCGCTCGAGCCGGCGGATTTCGTGATTCAGGTAGAGGGTGATGAGCGAGCGCTGGTTGACGAAGCGAGCTTAATGGCCGCGGATGCGGTGGACGGACTCGATCCCGAGATGGTGACGATGGCGAAGGAGATGAAGACGCCGCTGGTGCGATTCGGCGGGAATTTCACGTCCGGTTATCACTGGCGCGATGGAGTTGGCCCGCGCGACAAGCGCGTGAGCATGGTGAATGTCGCATGGGGCATTCCGGAATACAACCAGTTCGGCACAGACGAGTTCCTGCGCTTCTGCGAGCTGATCGGCGCGCAGCCGCAGATTGCGCTGAATCTGGGAAGCGGTACGCCGGAGGAAGCGGCCGATTGGGTGCGTTACGTAGATGAGCACTGGCCAAAGCATCGAGGGCTGCTGTGGGAACTGGGGAACGAGCTGTGGGGGAATTGGAATCTGGGGTACCCGACGCTGGAGCAGTTGCCCGGCAGGACGCTCGAATTCAGCAAGGCGGTTCGGAGCGTAGATCCGGACGCACGGCTGATTGCGACGGGGCAGGACCCCGATACTTACCAGAAGTGGAACGGCGCACAGCTGACAGACCCGCCGAACACGTTCAATTTTCTATCGACGCACTTTGTTGTGACGACCGATCGGGTAGCAGCGCGGAATGCCAGTCTGGACGAGATGGCGTCCGCGACGTTTGCGCTGCCGGTGGAGCTGGGGCGGCGGCTGCGGGCGATGCAGGCGCAAATCAACGAGAGCGGAAATTTTCGCGATAAGGCGCACATCGCGTTCACGGAATGGCTGTTCGTGTGTTGCGGCGGCGCGAACAGTGCGGCCAATGCGCCGCGTTTTGACAACATGGGTGGGGCGGTGGCGGCGGGCGGCTTTTTCAACATGCTGATGCAGAACGCAGATATTGTGCCGATCTCGGATATGACAGGCATTATCGAGTTTGCGGGCATCTGGAAGAAGCGAGCGCGCGTATACGGAACGCCTTCCTACTATGTCTTCCGCATGTATTCGACCGCGGACGCCGACCTTCCCGTCGAAGTGCAGAATGAGAGCGGGCACTACGACGTGCACCAGGGAGTAACGCGCCTGCCGGAGATCGAGAATGTTCCCTATCTGGATACGGTCGCGGTTCTGAATAAAGACCGGAACCGCCTTACACTGTTTTGCGTGAACCGGCACTTGACGGAAGATATTCCTGCGAATATCTCGATCAGCGGGTTTGCGCCGCGGCCCACCGGAACCGTGGAATCCCTGTCAGCGCCGAGCATCTACGAGGGCAACGATGAACTGCGGCCGGGGTACATCAAGCCGGCGGAATCGAGCGTGGAAGTGGCGAATTCGGAAGTACGATTTACGTTCCGGCATGAGAGCGTCACAAGGATCGAATTCAGTGCGCGCTAGAGAGCTGGCGGTATGCGCCTGGATGATCGCGGCCGTTCCGCTGTTTGCGCAGCAAAGGCCCGTCGATCGCTGGACGCCGGAAAGGGCCAACGAGTGGTATGCGCGCGAGCCGTGGCTGGTGGGCAGCAACTACATTCCAGCGGATGCGATTAACGAGCTGGAAATGTGGCAGGCGGCGAGTTTCGATCCAAAGCGCATCGATATGGAGCTCGGATGGGCGGAAGGCCTCGGCATGAACACCATGCGTGTATTTCTGCACGATCTGCTCTGGCAACAGGACAGCGCGGGGTTTAAGAAACGGATCGATACTTTTCTGGAGATCTGCAGCCGGCATAAGATCAAGCCGATTTTCGTGCTGTTCGACTCCTGCTGGGATCCGTTCCCGAAGCTCGGAAAGCAGCGCGCGCCGAGCCCGGGTGTCCACAATTCGGGCTGGGTGCAGAGTCCGGGCGCGAAGGCGCTCGCAGATGAATCGCAGTACCCGCGTCTGGAGGCTTACGTGAAAGGCGTGGCCGGCGCCTTCGGTCATGACGCGCGCGTGTTGGCATGGGATGTCTGGAACGAGCCGGACAACACGAATGATTCGAGCTACGGCCCCGCCGAACCGGACGACAAGGTTCGCGTGGTGCTGGCGCTGCTGCCAAAGGCATTCGCCTGGGCGCGATCCGCGAGACCCGAGCAGCCGCTGACCAGCGGTGTCTGGCGCGGCGACTGGTCGGATCCCGAAAAACTCGATCCCATAGCGAAAGAGCAGCTCGAGCTTTCCGACGTAATCTCTTTTCACAACTACGGACCGCCCGAGGATTTCGAAAAGCGCGTGAAGTGGCTACAGCAGGAAGGAAGACCGCTGATTTGCACCGAATACATGGCGCGCGCCGAGAAGAGCACGTTCGAAGGGACGCTGCCGATTGCGAAGCGCTACAAAGTGGGCGCGATCAACTGGGGATTCGCGGCCGGAAAGACGCAGACTTACCTGCCGTGGGATTCGTGGCAGCAGCCGTACGTGGATCGAGCGCCGACGCTGTGGTTCCACGAAATCTTTCATGAGAACGGAGTGGCGTACCTGCCTTCAGAGGTCGTGTTTATAAGAAAGATGACCGGGAAGAGCGAGTAGGGAAACAGGGAAGAACTACTATTTCGGGTGTGGAATGATCGAGAGGACAACGTACTCATCGCCCACGATTTTGAAATAAAAGCGCCAAGCACGATTGACGCGTGCCTGCCAGATGTCTTGTCCTTCGTCGTATTTCTTGGCATGCAAGGACGGATGCTGAAGGCTCTTCAGGAGCAAATCCAACTGCTTCCTAAGCGCTTTTCGAAGGGCCGGAGAAAGATCGGCGTAATCTCGATCGGCACGCCGCGTAAAGCGGAGTTCCATCGATTAACGTTTTCTTGACTTCCGGCTGGCACGGGCTTCAAGGGCGGCAATGGCCTCTTTTGCTGACTTGTAGGGGCCATGCGTTCGGTTCTCGCGAAGATCATTCAAGCCCTCGGCTAGATGCCGATCAATGAGGCTCTTGGGCGTGAAAGTAATCTTGCCATGTTCAACCTTTGCCTCCAGCAAGTCGCCGATGCCTACGCCGGCCATTTTTCGGATGCTCTGCGGAATGACGATTTGAAATTTATCCTTGATCGTTACTAGCTCCATCTTCGCGAAGACCTCCAACAGTCTAACTGTTGGATATTCTATCCCAAAGAGCGCCCTGTGACTCTTTGCAAAAAAATCGCGGTATTATGCGTAGGCCGGTTCGGGTTCTTCGGCGGCGCTGAAGTAGGCGCAGTCGGGATGGTGGAAGACGAGAGCGGAGACGCTTGCCTCGGGCTCCATCATGAAACCTTCCGTTAATTGAACGCCGATCTCTTCCGGGCGGAGCAAACGCCAGAGTTTCACCTGATCTTCCAAGTTGGGACACGCAGGGTAGCCGAAGCTGTAGCGCTTGCCGCGATAGCGGGAGGTGAAGCGCTCGTGCATGGTGAGCGCCGGAGGATCGGGGAAGCCCCAGTCTTCGCGGATGCGGCGGTGCAGCCATTCGGCGCAGGCTTCGGCGGTTTCAATCCCGAGGGCTTGAAGCGCGTGGGCTTTGAAGTATTCGCCTCGCTGCTTCGCTTCCTCCGAGCGTTCGATAATGCCTTCGCCGGCGGTGACGACAAAAAGCGCCATATGATCGCGGCGGCCGTCTTGCGGGTCCAGAGCGTAGTCGCTGAGGCAAAGGCCATCCGACTTCGCCTGACGTCCAAAGCGGAATGTCTCGATGGGCGAATTCCCACCCGGTGTGAAGAGATGAAGAGCGTTTCCATCGCGCTCGATTTCGAAGAATTGCCAGACGGCGCGGGCTTTCATGAAGGAAGCGGCCTCACGTTTGACATCCTCCACGTTGTGGAAGAGCTCAAGCGCTTTGGGATCGCGGTCGGCTAACAATTTTTCGAAATTGCCCTTGAAGCCGAGATGGCGGCCATAAAGCATGAAGGGGTTGATATAGCTCCAGACCTCGGCAAGATTGGGGATGGCGCGAATCTTACGGTCGAGATACGGCGCGGGCGGAATCGGGACAGCGGCGCGGACCTTGGGGCTGCGAACTTCGCCCGAGGGAATGGCGGGCTGTTCAGCGGGAACGGTTTCCGCCGGAACATCGCGGAATATGTGCCGCGAAAGAACTTCCTCGCGCAGCGCCGGGTCGGTGATCTCGTTCATCAGGCGCAAGCCGGTCATGGCGTCCTTGGCGTACAGCGTCGGAGCGGAATAACTCGGCGCGATTTTCGTTTTGGTGAACTTTTCGGATAATGCTGCGCCCCCAACGAGCAGAGGGACGTGAATACCGGCGTCCTTGAGATCGCCGGCGGTGGTGACCATCTGTTGCGCGCTCTTCACAAGGAGACCGGAGAGGCCGATGGCGTCGGGCTTGTGCTGCTGGAAAGCTTTGATCAGGTCTTCCGGCGGAACTTTAATGCCAAGATTTACGACCCGGTAGCCGTTATTGCTGAGAATGATCTCGACGAGATTCTTGCCGATGTCATGGACGTCGCCCTTGACCGTGGCGAGGACGATTTTGCCGCGAGTGGAAGAATCGGCCTTCTCCATGAATTGCTCGAGGTGATTGACCGCGGCTTTCATGGATTCGGCGGATTGCAGCACTTCGGCAACAATCAGCTCATTGTTGTTGAAGAGCCGCCCTACTTCGCTCATGCCGGCCATGAGCGGCCCATTGATGATGTCGAGCGGCGCCATACCTTCGCTGAGCTTCCGATCGAGATCAGGGATAAGGCCGTCTTTGGTGCCTTCGACGATGTAGTTTGCGAGACGCTCATCGAGCGGGAGGTCGGCGGGTTTCTTCTTCGTTCGTGCCGTCGCGCCGCGAAAGTGATCGGAGATGGCGGCGATGTGGAACTGGTTCACCGCGATCTTTTGGTCACGGGATTGCACACGCCAGTCCTCGGGGACGGCTTCGAGCAGGGCGGCATGGGGATGATCGGCGGGAACATTTACGGGTGGGGTGTTGAAGAGGAGCGCCTCGGCGAGACGGCGTTCTTCTTCCGGAATGCTCGCGAAGCGTTCCAGCTTTTCGGCATTGACGATGGCGAGATCGAGCCCGGCTTTGGTGCAGTAATAGAGGAAGACGGAGTTGACGACCTCGCGGGCCGTAGCGGGAAGACCGAAGGAGATGTTGGAGATTCCCGAGGACGGTTTTGACGTAAGGGACCTTCTCTTTGATGAGACGGATTGACTCGATGGTCTCGACCGCGCCGCCAATGTAGTTTTCATCGCCCGTGGCGCAAGGGAACACGAGCGGATCGATGATGATGTCTTCGGGCGGAATGCCGTATTTCGTGGTGAGCAGATCGACGGAGCGCTCGGCGACGGCGAGCTTGCGTTCCCGGGTGAAAGCCTGCGCCTGCACTTTATCTTCGTCAATGCAGCCCACCACCAGCGCGGCTCCGTAAGCGCGCGCGAGGGGGCAGATGCGCTCTAACTTCTCTTCGCCGTCTTCCAGATTGATGGAATTGATGATGCTCTTTCCCTGGCAATAGGTGAGGGAAAGCTCGACCGAGCGCGGATCGGTGGTGTCGATCATGATCGGCGCTTTGATTTTGCGGATCAGCTTTTCGTAGAAAACAGGGATGTCGTTCAGCTCGTCACGATCGCTCGATTGCAGGCAGACATCGACGACGTGCGCGCCGTTGCGGATCTGCCAGCGCGCGATTTCGGTGGCCTCTTCCCACTTTTCTTCCGCAATCATTTTCTTGAAGAGCCGCGAACCGATGACGTTGGTGCGCTCGCCAACAATCAGCGGGCGGTTGCTGTCTTCCGCTTCCACGGCTTCAATTCCGGAAAAGTAAGTGCGATGGGTGGGTTGTTTCGGGGCGCGGGGCTTCTTGCCTTCGGCCATCTGGGCGATGATACGGATGTGGTCGGGTCGCGTGCCGCAGCATCCACCGACAATGTTGAGCCAGCCGTGGTCAATGAAGCGCTCGAGCTGAGCCGCAAGGCTGGTGGGCGTTTCGAGGTACTGGCCGGTGTCGGCGTCGGGAAGCCCGGCATTCGGATAACAGGAGACGCGCGTGGAGGCGAGCTCGTGAATGGACCGGATGTGATCGGTCATGAATTCGGGGCCCGTGGCGCAATTCAGACCGACAGCGAGCAGAGGCGCATGAGAGATCGAGACGTAGAAAGCGTCGGCGGTCTGGCCGGCCAGCATAGTACCCATTTGTTCGATAGTGCCGGAGACGATAGCAGGGATCGGATAATTAAGCTCGCGGCCCAGGCGATGAATGGCGAGGAGGCCGGCTTTTACGGTTCGCGTATCGTTGCAGGTCTCGAGCAGCAGGATGTCGGCGCCGCCTTCGACGAGGCCTTTCGAGTGCTCGTAGTAGCTGGCGACCAGCTCGTCGAAAGTGACCGCGCCGCCGAGCGAAATCGCCTTGGTGGTTGGTCCCATGGAGCCTGCGACGAAGCGCGGGCGTCCGGCTTTCGAGAACTCATCGGCCGCTTGCCGCGCCAACTCGGCGGCCTTGAAGCTCAGTTCGTAGGAGCGATCCGCGATTCCGTATTCGGCGAGCACGATCCGGCTGGACTGGAAGCTGTTGGTCTCGACGATATCGGCGCCGGCTTCGTAGTAAGCGCGATGAATGCCGGCGATGATATCCGGGCGGGTGGCGACGAGGATTTCGTTACAGCCCTCGAGCGCGGGGCCGCCGAAATCCTCGGCCGTGAGATGATGCTGCTGCAGCATCGTACCCATCGCCCCATCGAGGACCAGGATGCGAGTGCTGAGGGCGTCTTCGAGAGCCTGGCGGCGGGTGCGCTGGGCCTCGGGATCAAAGGATTTCATGAAGATAGCGAACTAGCTTCATTTTAGCGGCTGCCGGCGTAGTTTCCGAATCGCGCCGCGCCGGGAGGGCGCTTTAGCGTTCTGAATGGAAGAGGCGTTCGATAAAGGTCCCGAGCATCTTATGAGAATGCTTCCCGATGATGCCGATGGTGACTTTCGCCCCGACTGGTGCGGAGTACGACAGATCGACTTTCACGGTCGTGCCGACTTGCAGATGCGGCAGCAACCGAGAGAGTTGCTCATCTGTGAAGGAAAACACGTTACAGGCATCGGACGATAGAGTGATTGGATTTTTCACAGCGAGAATGCTGTCGAATATGGAAGCGTCTCGTTTCCGGATAAGTATCTCCAGGGCGAGGATTTTGACGGCATCGCCTGCGGGACTGGAGAGATACACGGAGAACGGATGGGGTTTGTGGAGGTGCAGCCGAAGGCAGACGGATTGGGTTGTCTGGCCATGTGGCATAGCCACTCCGTGTCGCGAGGATCTCCGGGCCCTGAGGTGATCGTTACCTCTGCCTGGTCGTGCGGATCCGAAGGCCCGCTGCCACCGTTGTCATCACCGCTATCTGCGGCTGTTATTGTGTCCTGATCGTGAGGATCGGAAGGACCACTGACGTCATCCATGTCGGATACTCCTTTTCATCGAGCTGCTAGTTATCGCGGGGATCGAAGGGCCCTGCCCGCACATCGGTCGCCTCGGCTGAGGCTTTGGCCTGCTCACCTGTGGAAGGCACCTTGCATCGCGCAGCAGCTACGGCCGCTGAGGTTATTTGATCGTGGGGATCGGAAGGACCACTACATCATCCATATCTAATTGCTCCTTTCTTTTGGGTGGATCGATGTCGAAGTTAATTGAAGTGCAATCGTGCGTGCCAATTATCTCGATTTTTGCCTGCTTGAAAAGGACAACGTCGGATCCCAAGCTCGCTCGAACACACGCAAGCCTGTCTCCCGCCGGGCGACCACGAAAATGCCAGTATCACATTGTCATCGAACCGGGTCAATTGCTGCGGTGCTGAACCGTCAACCGGTACTCTCCAGATGTTCGAGACTCCTTTCGCATCGGTGATGACGCTTGTGAGGCCTTCCCATCGGGCGACCATCGGAACGGCCTCTGAGCCCCCGCTACGGATGAGGCTGGCCCGGGCCGTTAAACGGAATTATCGCGACGCCTCCATTTCGAACTTGCTCGTCCTGCAGCCAGCAAGCGATCCGATCTCCGTCGGGCGAGATCTGGGCATCTTGCGCGAGGAAGTCCCCAATCGACTACTTTGCGTCGCCTGTAATAGCGATGCTGTGCAGCTGCGGGGTTGTCGAAGCCCAAGAGGTGTAAACAACCCAACGCCGTCCGGAGACACACTCGGAGCATCGTCACTGTACTCCGGCTCGAAGGTTAAATGAGTCATCTAATTTTGTTCCGGATCAAGATCGCCAAAGGTGAAACTGTCCGAGTCGGTTTGAGGCAAAAATGATTGACTTTGTTTCCTGGAACGGGCACCGCATCCTGCTCGATACTGGGCTCATTTGTCAAAGATGTCGGGATCCTGGGTGGCAATATTGAAACGCCATAAATTCGGGTATCCACCGCGCTCCGCATTGACTATCAGACCATCTCGCCCAACCAGCAAGAGTAGGCCGCTCTTGCCGGCTACCGCGGCGGCACCATCTGACCGGTGTTCCGAATGTCTTCCGAGCGGAAATCCAAAGGTTGCCTTGAGCTCGAGCTTCAATGGCGGCTAGTTCGCTGCGCATCGGCGGTAAACCCACGCTTCGGTAACCCACCAACATCTTCACGAAGTTGCATGTCTAGCCGGTCCTTATATCGATCTCCCGGAGCTGGGCATCGTTGCCTCCCTCGTTACCGTCTGCCGAGGAGACGATCAATGATTTGCCCGTTGCTTGTCATAGCAGGCTTGGCCGATTGCCGCCAATCTGCGAAGGGTTTCGGGATTGATTCCTTGCTCAGACGTCGACGAGATCCAGGATCGCTTCGGCAGTCCGGCCCCCCAAATCGCTATAGAGAAACGCGGCGATGCGATCACCTTTGGGTGACCACGCAATCCGGCGGGAAATGGTAGAGATCGGAATGGATACGAGGCTTGCTGCTTCGGAGCCGTCCTTAGAGGCGAGATTGATGGTGCTTTCCGTCTCGCTCATGTCCGCTCGACGCGCGCATGCAGATATCTCACGAAGCACAATCTTTTCTCCGCTCGGGGAAAAGGAAATTGGTCCATCTATGTCCTTGACAACCGGGTCTACGACGACTGGCTTGGTGGATCGCGTGCCCAGGAGAGGCATGATGTAGAACTTGCCCATCAAGCTCTCATCGCGCTCGACTTCGTAGATATATGTGGCCATCGGGCGAGAAGGTCATGTCCTGGTATTCGATTTTCCGCGGGGCGGGATCTTCATTTCTTCCGTTTCGCCGGGAGAATCCACCTGCTTCAGGTAAAGAGCCTGCAGTCCGGCCGGGTCGCCGACGACATAGGCGAGATATTTGCCGTCAGGCGAGATTGTCGCGAGACTGGTTCGGCCGTTGAAGGTCAGTTGCCGCACCGATTGAATCTGGAACCAATCCGGAGCGCTCCATGCGCGCCACCAGAAGAAAGCGCCGACGATAACCAAGGCAGCCAAGGCTGCAATCAAGGCGACGAGTCTTTTTTTCGGCGAGTCGGGACGGGAGAGGGCGGCGAGGCGGACGCTGCTGCCGGGGCGGGAAATGTGGCTGATTGAGTGAAGATCGGCCAGCATGTCGTGCGCCCTTTGATAACGCTTCGCCGGATCTTTCACCAGCGCCCGCTGCAGGATGCGGGAAACGTCTGCCCGTTCCGGCGTGCCATCGGGCAGAGGCGGGACGGGGTGGTCGAGTATGGCAACGACTACATGGCTCTCGGTATCGCCCTCGAAAGGCCGCCGGTTCGCGATCATTTCATACAGCAGAACGCCAAGACTCCAGAGATCGCTGCGGTGATCGATCTCATCGCCGCGCGCCTGCTCGGGCGACATGTAGTCGACGGTGCCAACCATCCCGCCGGCGCCGGTCCAGGAAGGATCGGAGACACCCCGCTCCGATTTCTGGAGGCGCTTGGCCAGTCCGAAATCGATTACTTTGACAAGGCCGTCCAGGCGAATCATCACGTTGCCAGGCTTGAGATCGCGATGCACGACACCAGCGGCGTGCGCGGCCATGAGAGCCGAAGCGACCTGGGCGGCGATGTCGATGGCGGTTGCCGGCTCGATCGCGCCTCGATCGATCACGGTCCGTAGAGTGGCGCCGTCCACGTATTCGCTGGCGATGAAGTGTTCGCCGGCCAGTTCGCCGATCTCGTAAATCGTGAGTATGTTCGGATGATTCAAGGCGGAGGCGGTTCGAGCCTCCTGCTCAAGGCGATGAAGCATGGCGCGGTCGGCCGTCAACTCGGGGGAAAGAAACTTCAGCGCGACATGACGCCCCAGGCGAGTATCGAGGGCGAGATAGACGTGCCCCATGCCGCCGGCCCCGAGGCGCTTGAGAATTCGATAAGCCCCGAGCTGGTGGCCTTCGCGGACGTCGGGCCGTGCGATCGTGTCCGCCGGTTCGCGCCGGGAAGGACGCGGATTACTCCACCGGCTGAGCCGGCGAAATGTTTTCGTAATTTCCTTGCGGAGACTGGGCATTTACGCGAGAAGGGGCCGCATTTCCCAAAGGTCTTGCGTCCTTCGATTGTCGCGCAAGGAATGGCCCAAAGGCTATACGGACGGGCGGAGCAGAGGAGTAGGGGGCGGACGCCGCGGGAAGACCGCGGAATAGCGGGCTGGGAGCCCCGCGCAGGCCGAGGGCCTGCCCCACAAAGTCGAACGCCTTAGGACTTGACGTGGAGGCTATTGTGAATGGCGTAGAGGGCGAGCTCGAGCCGGTCGGAGACACCGAGTTTATCGAAGACGTTGTGCAGATGATTTTTTACGGTCTGCTCCGTAATGAACATCTTTTCGGCGATTTCCTTATTCTTATAACCTTGGGCAATCAGGATAATAATCTCCCGTTCGCGCTGGCTGAGTTGCGCGCGCTCGCGGCTCGGTTTCCCGTTCGTGTGGGCGGCGGGGAAATCCGCAGGCGACGCAAACTGGCGGATGACGGCGGCGGTGGTATTGGAATCTAACCAAATCTCCCCGTCATAAACCTTTTGGATACTTTTTTCGATGAGCGCGGTGGGAGCGTCCTTCAACAAGATGCCGCAGCAGCCAAGCTTCATGGCTTCCACGAAATCGTCCTTACTCTCGCCGGATGCGAAAAGCATCACTTTCGAACGCGGCGCGCGCGTCTGGATACCACGCAAGACGGTAAGGCCGTCGACGCGAGGCAACCGGGGGTCCAGCATGACCACGTCGGGATCCAGATGTACAGCTTTTTCAATAGCGTCGACACCATCTTGGGCCTCTCCGACGATCTGAATCGTGGGGTGCTGGGCTAATACACCGCGCAGGCCTTCCAAGACGATTGGATGCGCGTCTGCTACTAACACGCGAATTGGTACGGTTGACATCCTACACTTCCCAACGAGCTCAAGACCCCTCTGGTACACGTAGAACCAAAGGCCTAGAACTCCCTATAAGGTTGCTTACAGATTATAGTGCTAAATCCAAGGTTTCCGTTAGCAAATTTCGGGCCGCTTAGCCGTTGGAATCCTCCTGAAGTACTGTTCGGCCTAATCCGAAAGTTTCTGTAGCTTTTTTCCACAGGTACTGACGTTTTCCTGGCGGTCCGGCGCACAAGCGGGAGATAGCGCTTTTCCTACAATGGCTGCATGGCCAAACTGTCGATCAAGGACCTCGATCTAAAGGATAAGACCGTCTTCATCCGGATGGATTTCAATGTTCCTCTGGCAGCGGGCGGCACTGAGATTACAAGCGACAAGCGCATTCGGGCCTCGCTTCCGACCATCCAATACGCGGTGGAACACTGCGCGGGGGTGATTTTGGCCAGTCATCTGGGGCGTCCGAAGGGTAAGCGCAACCCGGAGATGAGCCTGGCTCCGATTGCCAGCCGTTTGAGCGAGCTTTTGGGCAAGCCGGTAAAAATGGCGCCTGATTGTGTAGGGCCGGAAACGGCTGCGATGAAGCCGAAACCGGGAGAAATCCTGCTGCTTGAAAATCTCCGGTTCCATGCGGAGGAAGAGGCGAACGATCCCGACTTTTCGAAGCAACTGGCTTCGCTGGCCGATATTTACGTGAACGATGCGTTCGGATCCGCGCACCGGGCGCATGCCTCAACGGTGGGGATGGTGTCGTATTTGCCGCTGGCGGCGGCCGGCTTGCTGATGGACCGGGAACTCGAATGGCTGACGCGAGTGACGCATAATCCGCAGCGGCCGTGCGTGGCGCTGCTGGGCGGGGCTAAGGTCTCCGACAAGATCGAGGTTATACAGAATTTGGTAGGCGCCGTGGACAAGCTACTGATTGGCGGAGCCATGGCGTACACGTTTCTTCGAGCCAAGGGTGAGCCGACGGGACGTTCGCTCGTGGAAGAAGACAGGATCGAGCTGGCGCGCCAGCTTCTAGCGGCCGCCGGGAGCAAGGTGGCGCTACCGGTGGATCATATTGTGGTACGTGAAGTGAAGGCGGGAGCGGCGTGGGAGACCGTCTCGCGGATCGGGCCGGATCAGATCGGCGTCGACATTGGGCCGAAGACAACGGAGGCGTACGCCGATATCATTGGCGAGGCGAGGACCGTCATCTGGAACGGGCCGATGGGGATTTTTGAAATGCCGCCCTTCGATAAGGGCACCGTGGCGCTGGCGAAGGCGGTAGCCGATTCAGATGCGGTGTCGGTGGTGGGAGGCGGAGACTCCGAAAAGGCGATCAAGAGCGCCGGAGTGGTCGATAAGATTTCGCATGTTTCGACGGGCGGCGGCGCGTCGCTCGAATTTCTGGGGGGTATCGAACTGCCAGGCGTGGCCGCGTTGACGGACAAAGCCGTGGCAACGGTTTAGCAGAAAAGATGCAGGCGAAAACGCCTGCTCCACAATCGGTGTCAGAATTCGATGCGCGTGTTGAACTGAATGATGCGAGGAGAGTTCACCTGGCTCGTCAGTTGACCGAAGCTGGTTGAGGTCACGGTTGTATTCGGTGCGCCAAATTGGGTGTGGTTGGTCAGGTTCAAGAAATCTGCTGAGACGGTCAGGCTAAGCCTTTCATAGAGACTGAAACGCCGCAGAAGCTTCGTGTCCCAATCCCGAATACTATCGGCGCGCAGGCTGTCGACGTACTGGGGGAAGACGCGCGCCTGATAGGTTCCCGGTTGAAGGGCCGAGCGGCCCTCGAAGCCCGCGAAAGCGGCTGGAGGAGCGCCGGCCCCGGTCCAAACAGCGGCCGGATCGTACCAAAGGTGAATGTTCTGGGCGTGTATCTTGTCCTGATTCAAGGCGGCCACTACCTGGTCGAGGCTGCCGTAGTAGAAGAGGTTGCCCCAACTGATTAACGAACCGGTTTGGTAGGTATAGATCCCGCTTACCTGCCATCCACCGGCGATGTGCTCGAGCAGTCCGTGCGTGAGCCATTGCCGGCCCTTGCCGAAGGGCAATTCCCAAACCGCGCTCCACACCAGGCGGTTGGGACGGATATTGGGATTGAGCTGCCACTCCGGCGTCTGATCGAACTGGTTGGCGAGCCACTGCTGGCGGCCCCACATGTGCGAGTACTGGACCATGGTTTGAAAGCCCTGCGACCAGCGCTTTTCATAGACGAAGCGCATCTCGTTGTCGACGATTTTGCCGCGCTGGGCGTCGTACTGCTGAAGATTGAATCCAGCGTTGGGATGGGCGCGCAGTAATTGCTGCACCTGCAACGTGGTGGAATTGAACAGACCGACGGTGCTCAGATAGTTGTATAGCGACGGATCGGATGTCTTCAGGGAAGTGAGAGCCGCATTGAAAGGGTTCGCCACCGTGGCTTTCATCGCATTGTCCGTGGCGGCGCTGTAGCTGTCCGAAAAATTCCAATACTGTGCCGGCAGATAACTGAGATTGCGCGTGAACGGAACGGAGCCGTACCCTCCGTTGTAGGACACCTCGATCATATTGTTTGAGCTCAATGCGCGCTGGATGCCGAGCGTATAGCGCTGCTCCCAGGCAGGGGTGTAGCCGCGCGGATAGTAGGTGTAGCCCTGGCCGTCTAAAATGTTCGAGCCAAGCGAATTGCCGAAAGGAAGAACCCAACGAGAGCCGTTGGCGAGAACGGGGAACGGATCCATCATCGGATTGGACGTTCCCAGATTGGCGGCTGGACCTACACCGCAGCAGAAGGTGAGTCCGTTGTCATTGCTGATAGTCGTGCTCGTGGTTTGACTGTAACCGCTTTGGGGCGGGCGAGCGCTGGTTCCCACCATTGTGTTGAAGGTATCGGTGTACCAACCCGTACCGAAGCGCAGCACGGTTTTCGGCGTGATCTGGTAGACGAGACTGGCATTCGGCAGGAAGCGGTTCGTGCCGGCCGTGTAGTTACCGTATTTCTGGCCGAGGTACGTTACTCCCCCGGCGACCGAAAAGCTACTGGCCGGCATCGCCTGCTGCAAAAGTTGAATAGCCGGATTGGACGCGCCGGCAGAACTCGAGAGCAGGGACGCGTACGCCGACTGCACGGCCGCTGCATAAGGAGGCACGAAACTGAAGTCGTACTGGCCTTCCAAGCCGCGGTTGAAACGTTCGGTGGTTCCACCCTCCCGTTCATAGCGCAGGCCAACACCAATGCGCAGCTTGCCGGTGATGCGGAAATCGTCCTGAAAGTACAAGGCGTGATAGGGCGTGCTGAAATAGCCGGTATCGTTGGTGTCGAGAGTGGACGAGTACGGTATTCCCACCAGGAATGCGGCCCACGACAGCCCGATATTCGATGCGGTGGTGGTGTTGTCGGCCTGCCTGTCGTATGCGTCATTAAATGTGTAGTACCCGGTGGTGTTGCCAAGCGGGTTGACGGTCGCATAGTGATAGCGACGCTCTTCCCAGCCGTACTTGAACGTATGGCTGCCGTGAACCGAGGTCATTTGAAGATCCAATTGCGCGGTGGTGCCGCGCTGATTGAGTCCGGGCGCGCCAATGAAGCTGGTAGATGCGGCGTTGGCGTATGTTGTGCCCGTGTAAGTCGAGCCGTTATAGTTGAGACCGCCGATATTGATCCAGGGGAGCACGTCGGAACTGCCGGCTTTTTGATCGATGTAACCTGGTAATCCCACATCCGCCGCCGTGTACTTGAAGTCGATCGGCTTCTGGTCGCCTTCCGAATACTGGGTAATGCTGCTCCTGACATCCAAGACATTGGTGGCATTCAAGGCGAAGGTGTAATCAAGGCTGCCGCCGCGGGTGGGGCGGTATAAACCGTTTGACTCGACGCCTTTGAGCGGTGTCGAGTGCGCCCAATCGTATTGATCCGACGTGCGGCGGTTGAAATACCACTTGCCGCTGAGGTGCTGGCGATCGGTGATGTTGTAGTCGTAGCGGTTCACGAAGTCAGGGAAGTAGTCGTTGTTAGGTTGGCTCCCGTCATAGAAGTTATTGGAGCCATCCGGCTGCACGAGCCCGACCGGATTATTCGGCAGCGGGTAAAGCTGCGAGTAAAAGTTAATAATCGGATTGGTCATCATGGAGGCAGGAACGACGTTATTGGGGAACGGAGCGCGCGTGACGTGGCCGCTTACTAATTTCGCCGTGCGTGGATCGTAGATGATGTACTGCGAGGGGTTGGTGGGAACTTTGAGAAGCGCAGAGAAATCGCCCTGACGCTCGGCCAAAGTTGGGACGGTGTAAATGGGGGTGGCAACCGGTGGAGCAATGCTGGTGAGCTTACTGTACATCACATAGAAGAAGAGTTTGTTCTTGCCGTTAATCAGCTTCGGAATATAGACGGGGCCGCCGACACCGAAGCCCGGCTGGCTGACGCGCCCCGAGGCCTGCTCAGGAGTACCGGGTGCGATGCTGCCATCGGCCAGCCCGGATTCGTAGTTCAAGCGAGTGAAATGGGGCGTGGCGTTCCAGCGGAACTGTTGAAACTGCCAGAAGCCCGCGCCGTGCAGCGCGTTGGTGCCCGATTTGATGTTGGCGCTGACGTAGGCGCCGAAGGCATGTCCCATGGAGGCGTCAAACGGATTGGTCTCGATGCGCACTTCGTCTACTGCTTCGGCGTTGGGAACATAACCGGCGCGGCCTCCGTTGGTTCCGGTGACAGGGCTGCCATCGAGCAGAAACTCGTTGGTGCCGGTGCCCAGGCCGCCCGAAGCGTAGTTCGCCGTGGCGGCATGATCCAGAGCGCGGCTATTGTCAGGCTGCAAATTGCCGGTGTACACCATGCCGGCTGCCATGGCCTGCAGGGCGAAGGGATTCATGGTTGTGTATGGCAACTGCGCAATATCGCGCGTATTGAGCACGCGCCCGGTGGCCGCATTGGTTGTGTTGAGCAAGGGCGCTTCGGCGCTTACTTGAACTGATTGTGTCGGCTGGCCGATTTCAAGCTGTACATCGACGGCCAACCGGTCACCGGTGTCGAGTGTGATGTTCGACCGAACATAGTGCTTGAACCCGGCGCTGTCCACTTGGACCGAATACTTTCCCGGGTCGAGAAGATTGACTTCGTAGTAGCCCGTCTGGTTGGAGATGGTATGCCTCGCGACATCGGTCGCCATGTTGGTGACAGTTACCTGCGCGGATGCGATGACGGCGTTTTGAGGATCCGTGACTTTGCCGCTAATGCTGCCTCGCGGATCCTGCGCATGGCCGGAAACGGCGAGGATCAGGAGGACGGCGGCGGCGCTCAGAAGAGTGCGCTGGAAAGCGAAGCGCTGGCGTTGCATTGGCAGACTCCCGTAGAAGCTCGACGAGGACAGCTATAAATTGCCGCGAACCACACGCGCCGTCAAAGTGATTCCGGCTTCTGACGCGCATTCCGCAACACGAAACCGTGGAAGTGCGGGTTATTCCGCAAAATGGTTACTTTCGATCGCGAATAGAGGCTCCTGATGCGCATGAGCTCGTTTCGCAAACTGAAACGACCAGAGAGCGTACCCGTGTTAGCAGGTTTGGGCGCTCAAGAAGTTTGTCAATAATTGCCGGCAGACCTCCGGTTGATCGGTAAGGAGAATATGTCCGGCATGGGGTACCAGATGGAAGCGGGCGCCCGGAATGCGGGAGGCGAGGACTTCTCCGCTGCGCGGCGGTATCAGGTGATCTTCGGCTCCATGGATCACAAGCGTAGGGACTTTGATCCGCGGCAGCCGGCGGTAAGAGCTCCACAGCATGATTCCGGCGAGCTGATTCAAGAATCCTTTGCTAGTCCAGCAACAGCGGCAACGAACGGCAAGATCCTCCTCGATCCGTTCGAGCGGCGTGGTGTCGGAATAGAGAAGCGGCCACAGCGCTCGCTCACGCTCCCAGCGGTTTAGCTTTCTCCAGAGGAGGGGGTTGGGTCCGCGGCGGAAATGCGGCCAATTGCCGAGTAAACCACTATATGTGCTGCAGCCGAGCACGAGGCTGAGCACGCGATCCGGCCGGGACAGGGTCAATTCCTGAGCAATCATGCCGCCCATGGATGCACCGGCAACGTGGGCGGCGGAAACACCGGCCGCATCCAGGACGGCAGCCGCGTCGCGCGCCATCTGGCGAATCGAATACGGACCTGGCGGGACATCGCTGCGGCCCATGCCGCGATTATCAAAGAGGATGAGGCGGTAACCCGGCGAAAGCCACGGCACCACCCGGTACCACATCTCGTGAGTGAAGCTGAGGCCCATTATAAGGAGGATAGGGATGCCCTCTCCCTGGGCGGTCCAGTAAAGGCGCGCGCCCTCGTTCAGAGCATACGGCATGAGACCCCTATATATATGGTACGAATGGCACGGCTACCCAAAGCAATGGGGCATGGAGCCTTTACAGCTTTGCGGACTCCGGTTACCATAGAGACACCCCCGAGAATAAAGCTAGGAAGGGTACCTCCGGTTTGCTGAAACTCAAGCGCGTCGAAATTCAAGGATTCAAATCCTTTTACGATCGAACGGAAATGAAGTTCAACGGCAGCGGCATTGCTGCCATAGTGGGTCCGAACGGATGCGGCAAGTCGAACCTCAGCGACGCCATCAGTTGGGTGCTGGGGGAGCAATCGGCGAAGAGCCTGCGGGGCGCGCGGATGGAGGATGTGATCTTCGCCGGGACGCGCGATAAGAAGGCGCTGGGCATGGCGTCGGTCACGATGACCCTGGTGCCGGACGAAGCGGCGATTGCGGCAGCGAATTTCGCGGCTCCGGCACAGCCTGTAGCAGCCTCCGCGGGCGGCGAGGAAGAAACGGCCGCGGCTCATGGAACCAACGGGCAGGGACACACGCACGGGCATACGACAGGACTCGTAGAGCAGACGCCCCATAAGACAGACGCACACAAGACGGCCGAGAGAACGGGGGAAATCACGATCACTCGCCGGCTTTACCGTTCCGGCGAGAGCGAGTATCTGATCAACGGCAAGATGGCGCGTTTGAGAGACATTCAGGATCTTTTTCTGGGGACGGGGCTGGGACCGGAGAGCTACGCGATCATCGAGCAGGGCCGCATCGGCCAAATTCTGAGTAACAAGCCGCAAGACCGGCGGAATGTGATTGAGGAAGCGGCCGGAATTACGAAATTCAAGACGCGAAAGCGGCTGGCGGAGGCGAAGCTGGAAAGCGCCAAGCAAAACCTTGCGCGCGTGTTCGACATTTTGGAAGAGGTGACCCGGCAGGCGAACTCGCTAAAGCGGCAGGCCGCGAAGACGAAGCGCTATTCGGAACTGAAGTCGGAAGCGATGGGTTACTTGCGGCAGCTTCTGGCGGCGCGATTCCGGATGCTGGAACGCGAGATGGCGAAGATCGCGATCGAGCTGAACATGGCCTCGAGCGAGCTACAGAGCGCGCACGCGGCGATCGCGGAGAGGGAGACGGAGCAGACCTCGATTCTCGAAGCTTCCTATGCGAACGAACAGGAGTTGACGGAGGAGCGTAAACTGCTTGCCGATCTGCATGTGGAGGCCGAACGGGCGCGCAGCCGGCTGGAGTACCAGACCAGGCAAATCGCACAGATCGAGCAGCGCTTGACGGCGGGCGGCGAAGAGGCGCAAGCTCTGGCTCAACAGGAGCGGGAGAGAGTCAGTGAATTCGAGCGGCAGACGACGGAGCTGGAGGGGCTGGAGGCGGAATGCACCAAAGCCGGGAGCGAACTGGACGAGAAATCCGCCCGGCGACAAGAGGCACAGAACCGGCTGACAGAACAGGAGCGCGGTTTGGAGGCGGCTCGCCAGCGGGTACTCCGGTTGTTGGGAGAATCGGCGAACCTGAGGAACCGCCTCACACAAACGGAGGCGCAGCTTGCCTCTTCTGACCGCGACACGGCGCGGGCCAAATCGGAAGAGCAACAATCGAACACCGATCTCGAGCGGATTCAGCAGGTGAGAGCGCGGCTCAGCGAAGGGCTGGCGGCTCGTCAGACGGAATTGCTTTCCGTGACGGACCAGCGCAGGGCCGTGGAGCAGGAGTTGCAGGCCAAGCGGACCGCGCTGCACGAGGACCGGCAAACGCTGGACCGTTTGCGCAGCGAGCATTCGCGGGTGAAAGCGCGCAAGGACTCGCTTGAAGAAATCATTCAGCATCGCAGCTACACCACGGAAACGGTGAAGCGGCTTTTCACGGCGGTGGAAAGCGGGAAGGCGCAGGATCTGCATCCAGCCGGCGTGCTGGCGGACTTCCTGGAAGTGGATGCACAGCTCGAAAAAGCAGCGGAAGAGTTTCTACATGACGAACTCGAATATGTAGTGGTACGCGACTGGAGCGATGCGGAGCGCGGCATTGAGCTGATGCGAAGCGACCTGGACGGGCGCGCCACATTCCTGGTGGACAGGAATGCAGCGGCTATGGGGGAGGCCGAGACGTCGAATCCCAACCTTGAAACGAGCGGTCTCACAAAGCTGACCGACGTTCTCCGTTTCACGAGCGGGTGCAACATCGCGGCGCAGGCGCTGCCGCGTATCGCAAACTGCTATGTAACAGGGGATCGCGCCCTTGCACAGCAGCTGGCTCCGCAATTTCCGCACTGCTGGTTCCTGACAACGGACGGCGTGAACTATCACGGGCACACCCTCAGCGGCGGGAAAAAGACGGGGGCGGGCCCGCTGGCGCTTAAACGAGAGCTGCGCGAGCTTGTGCGACTGGAGGGAGCGAAGCAGAGTGAAGTGAGTGCGGCCCACGCCAAACTGATGGGCCTCGAAGCCGATATTGCCAAGCTGGTGGAAGATCTGGAGCACCTGCGGTCCAAGCAACAGGCACAGGAGAAGGACGTACTGGCTTTGGATCATGAGAGCCGGAAACTGGCGGAAGAATTTCAGCGAGCGCAGACCCGGCTTTCGCAGGCCCGGCTGGATCTGGACCGCCTGGCTCGGGATCGGATCAAGCTGCAGGAGACGCTCGAAGGCGATCGCTCGTCGCTGGAAGAATCCGAACTGGCGAGAGGCAGAGAGGAACAGGCGCTTGAGACGGCGCGGGAAGAATTAACGCGCCTGCAAGGCGAGGTAGCCACCGCGGCAGAAGAGCATGCGAATTTGCGCGCTAATTTGGCGAGCCTGGAAGAGCGGCGGCGCTCACTCACGGGACGCCGGGCGGGGCTCGAATTCCAGATACACGATTTAGCAAACCGGCAGGCGCAACTGGCAGGCGAGATGAAGCGCCTGGCCGAGGAGCGCGCGCAGTTCCTCGCGAGCAACGAAGAAATCGAAGCCAGCAGCGCCAGCCTGCAAGAATCGGCGAGAACAACCGAAGCGAAGGTGGCCATGCTTGCCGAGCGCGAGGCGGATTTGAGGAGACGGCTGACGGAGGCCGAAGAGGAGCTGAAGAGCCTGCGGGCGGCGGCGCAAGTGAATCAAGAGAAGCGGTCTGAGCTGCAGGTGGCGCTGGCGCGAGCGGATTCGGATTTGAAGCACCTTGAAGAGACGTGCGAAAAGGAGCTCGGGACATCGCTGGCGCAGCTCGCCGGCGAGGCGGAGACGGTGGCCGATGAAGCGATGCTCGCGGAGATCGATGCGAAATACATGGAAGCGAGGCGCAAGATCGAGGCGCTTGGACCCGTGAATCCACAGGCGCTGGAAGAATTCGAAGAAGCGCAGCAACGTCAGGATTTCTTGAATGCACAACGGCAGGATCTGATCGACTCTATACGCGACACGGAGAAGGCCATTCACGAAATCGACAACGAATCGAGGAAGCGATTTGCTGAGGCATTTCAGGCGATTAATGCCAATTTCCGGGAAATGTTCAAGACCCTTTTCGGAGGCGGCATTGGCGAGATGCGCCTGACAGATGAAGAGAATCTGGGAGAATCGGGAATCGATATCGTGGCGTCCCCGCCCGGAAAGAAGCTGCAGAGCGTGCTGCTGCTATCGGGAGGCGAGAAATCGCTTACGGCGATGGCGCTGTTGATGGGAATTTTTCAGTACACGCCCAGTCCGTTTTGCGTACTGGATGAGGTGGACGCGCCTCTGGACGACGCCAATGTAGACCGGCTAACCAGATTGCTGCGCGAGATGGCTTCGGGGACACAGTTCATTGTGATCACGCACGCCAAGCGCACCATGGAAGCGGCGCAATCGCTGTACGGCGTGACCATGCAGGAGCCTGGGATTTCGAAGCTGGTCTCGGTGCGATTCAAGGAGACAGGCAATCTGCGTTCGAAGAGGGAAGAAGCAGAAGCTCCGCGCCAGCAGGAACTAGAGCCGATGCTGACGTAGGCGAAATCAAAAGAGGATCGAGGGCAGCCAGGCGCCCGCCGGTTCGTTATAGAGTCCGGCGGTCATAAGAGTCATGGGCTGCACGACTCGCAGGCCATTCGCGAGGCACCAGCGAAAGAGCGCGTTATTACGGGACGGCACCAGGATACCGGGGCCGGCGAAGGAATCGGCGGAGGCCATCAGGGCTTGCAAGTCGAGGTTCGTTTCCGCCGTGGCGTGGCCGAAGAATCCGAGTACAGAAGCATACGCTGTCACTCGGCCGCCGCGTTCGACAACGACGGCCGTTCCTTGCTGAATTGCTTCGGCGAGCTCTTGTGCGCGATCGAAGCCGTGCACCTGACGCGAGAGGGCGTTACAAGCATCCAGGTCGGCGGTTTGCGCGGCCCGCACCGCGCATCCAGGAACACTTCGCTGCACGGTCCGGCCTTGCATGCAGGAGAGCGGCTCCCGAATATCGAACCCGAGAGTGGCATAGAGCGAGAGAGAACGATTGTGAAAGGCTGCCTGGACGAGGCGGACTCCAGCGACATTGCGGTCGCGGGCGCGATCGAGCACAGCGTGCATGAGCTTCCTTCCAACCCCGCGGTTTTGCAATTGGGGATCGATGGTGATGGGTCCGACGCCCGCAATTGCAGATCGTTCATCGAGGCAATTGCTGCCGGCGATGCGCCCTTCCGTTTCCGCGACGACACAGTAAAACTGAGGATGGGAAAACATCATGCAGAGCACGCCCAGCGCGACCTCGGGTCCCGGAAAATCGCAAGGAAAGCCGTGGGTTTCGTTGATCCGGGTGAAGGCGTCAAAACAGATTCGTCCGCAGACCGGCGCGTCCTCCGGGCGCGCGCGGCGCACAGTCACTCCGTTCATTGCTTCTTTGGATGGCATCTCCCAATTCTCCTTGGGTTCGAGCACGAGTCATGCGTTAGGATACGTAGCGAACCTTAATATGCTTAGATCGACGTTACTGCTCGCGGCGGCAGGAAGCAGTCTGATTTTTGCCGCCCCGGAAAAGTCTCCGAATCCGCAGGTGCAGGCGATTGTATCGCAAATCTCGGCGGATCGTATTGCAGACATTCAGAAGAGGCTCGAAACTTTCGGCACGCGGAACATTTATTCGGCGACAGACGACCCAGCGCACGGAATCGGAGCGGCGCGGCAGTGGATTGCTGACGAGTTCCGGAGCTACAGCCCGAAGCTGCAGGTCTCCTTCGACAAACATCGAGTAGCAGGCGATCCGAAGCAGCGTCTCTTCAAGAATGTCGAAATCTGGAATGTTGTCGCTGTTCTTCCCGGCACGAGTGAACCGGAGCGAGAGGTGATCGTCGGCGGTCACTACGATTCGATCGACATGGTGTACAAGACGGGTCCGGACGGGAGGCGGCAACTCGATGCAGAGGCCACCGTAGCTGCGCCGGCGCCGGGCGTAACGGACGATGGAAGCGGGACAGCGGCGGTGATGGAGCTGGCGCGCGTTTTGAGCCAATACCAATTTCGAAAGACGGTGGTCTTTATCGCGTTTGCGGGAGAAGAATACGGCCTGTTCGGCAGCAGCCTCTACGCGCAGCAAGCCGCGGAGAAGCATCAGATTATCGACGGAATGTTCAACAATGACGTGATCGGCAGCGACGTTACCGGCAACGGAGAAACATCGAACCGATACGTGAACGTGTATTCGGAGGATCCGGACGATTCGATCTCCCGCGAGCTTGCGCGCTACATGCAGGAGGCTAATGAACGCTATCAGCCGGGTTTTTGCGTCAACCTGGTTTTTCGTCATGACCGGTTCGGCCGGGGAGGCGACCACAGCCCGTTCAACGCCGCCGGATACGCGGCCATTCGCGTCACGACGCCGATGGAGAACTATTCCAACCAGCACACCGCGACCGATACATTTGCGAACACGGCCCCGGCATATACGGCGCTGGTCGCGAAGGCAAACGCGGCGGGTATCGCGAGCCTGGCGCTGGCTCCGAAGGCTCCGGTACTCCGCGTTCCGGCACCCACCGGGGGACGATCGTTCGGATCACCACTGGGCAGGGGAGGCGGATATGACGCTGCGATGACCTGGCACAACGACAATCCCGAACCCGATCTTCTCGGCTACTCGATCGTGATGCGAAAGACAACTTCGCCCACGTGGGAATCGGAAACTTTCGTTGGAAACGTCACGAAGTATACTCTTCCGAATGTGAACATCGATGAAGTCGTACTTGGCGTGAAGGCGATCGATAAAGATGGAAACGAGAGCCCGGTGGCTGCGTTCGTCACTCCGCCGTACCAGCAGCGCAAAATAGAAACCTATTGAAAAAAAGCGCGTCCGAGATACGAACGCGCTGTTAGTTATCGCCTGACCTAGTGAGCGGTGCGCTTTCGCGTTTGCAGTGACAGACGCGGAGACCGCCATGCCGCCGCGAAAAGCGCAAAAACATACATGCAGTTCAAATACCGCCTGGAGCGGCGTGGAAAGTGTGTCGAAAAAGACGATGGGGGCGGAATTTCGTAGCACAAGCCGGATAATCGAGGCCTTTTCAGGTTAGTCCGGCGGATAATGGCGGCATGCGGCAGCGACGAATGGAAGGAACTTAGAAATGCCTTTAAGCGTGGAGTCACGCCTGGAAGACGATTTCGCGATTCTCGATGTAGTGGGGTCGCTGACGCTCGGCCCTTCTCTGAATGCGCTGCGCGATAGCGCACGCCAGCTCCTCACCTCGGCCAAATTGTCGGGGATTATCTTGCGAGTGGCTGGAGTGACGGCGACCGACAGTTCGGGGCTTGGCGAATTGACGGTGATTTACACTCTGGCAACCCGGCGCGGATGCCCCATCAGACTGGTGGAGGTGAGTTCCCATCTATACAAGATGCTGGAGTTGACACGGCTCGATGGCTTGCTGCCGACGACAACGGACATCGCGAGCGCCAAGGCAGAGATGAAACAGCGGTAGGCACTGACTATGAAAATCCACGGCAAGAACATCATCGGCTCGGAGCTTTCGAATTCGGGGGCGCAGATATTCCGATCGCATGATCCGCGCGCCGGGAAGGACCTCGATAACAGTTTTCACGAAGCGACACGGCCGGAAGCAGATCGCGCGCTGGAACTCGCGGGACAAGCGGGGGTTGCGATGCGGCGATTGGGACCGAATCGGATCGCGGAGTTTCTGATGGCGATGCGGGAGGCGATCCTCGGCCTGGGCGATCAGTTGATCGAGACCGCCGCGCGCGAAACGGCGCTCGATACCGGGCGTTTGCAAGGCGAGCGCGACCGAACGGCGAATCAGATCAAGATGTTCGTCGACATTGTGAAAGAGGGGTCGTGGGTAGATGCGCGCATCGATACCGCATTGCCGGATCGCAAACCTTTGGCGCGGCCGGACATCAGGCGTATGCTCCAACCCGTGGGGCCGGTGGTGGTTTTTGGCGCGAGCAATTTTCCGCTGGCGTTCTCCGTGGCGGGCGGCGATACAGTCTCGGCTTTCGCAGCCGGCAATCCAGTAGTGGTGAAGGCGCATCCGGCGCATCCGGCGACATCGGAACTGGCCGGGATGGCGATCGCTCAGGCCGTGAAAAGCACCTCGATGCCGGAAGGGACGTTTTCGATGCTTCACGGCCGCAGCCCGGAAATCAGCGTGGCACTCGTCACTCATCCGCAGACAAGAGCGGTGGGATTCACCGGATCGCTGAGAGCCGGGCGCGCGCTGTTCGATGCCGCCGCGCGACGCCCCGATCCGATTCCTGTATACGCGGAAATGGGCAGCACGAACCCGGTATTCGTTCTGCCCGAAGTGTTGAAGAAGAGGGGGAGCAGCATCGCGGAGGGCCTCTTCAAGTCCGTACTTCTGGGCGCAGGCCAGTTTTGCACATGCCCCGGCCTGGTGTTCGGCATTGAGGGCGACGCATTCCGGGAATTTCGATCCAGCTTGGCCAGCCTCTTTGAGCAGGCGTCGCCGCCTGTTATGTTGAACGGCGCCATTTACCAAGGCTATACGGAGCGAGTAAAGAGCGTAGCCGAAACGAAAGGAGTTCGATCCCAGTTTTCCACCCAGGCGGGCAAACCGGAACAGACCGAAGCCCAACCGGCGGTATTTTCAACCGATTCCGGGGCGTGGCTTCACGACAAAAGGCTGCACGAAGAGATATTCGGGCCGGCGACGGTGCTGGTTCACTGCGGATCGGAAGCGGAGATTCTGGAGGCGGCGAGAGCGCTCGAAGGAAGTTTAACCGCGACGATTCATGGAACCGAAGAAGAGCTGGCCAGAAATTCCGAACTGCTTGACGTGCTGAGCCGCAAAGCGGGGCGGCTGATCTTTAACGGTTTTCCAACCGGAGTCGAGGTGGGCTACGCGATGCATCACGGGGGGCCCTATCCCGCAACCAGCGACGAGAAATTCACATCGGTAGGAGCGGCGGCCATCTATCGCTTCGCGCGTCCCGTGTGCTATCAAAATTTCCCGGAAAATTTCTTGCCATCCGAAATACAGAACGCGAATCCGCGGAAGATCTGGCGGCTTATCAATGGGCAGCTTACACGCGACGCGATCTAGCGAGCCTGCAGCAAGAGGCCGGATGCCCATTGAGATTCCCCCCGATGCCGATTCATGCGAAGTAAAGTACGGCACAAAGAAGATCACGCTAACCAATTTGAAGAAGGTGTTTTGGCCCGGCCTCGGAAAGACGAAGCGCGATCTGCTTCTTTACTACGCCGGCATATCGGCGGCTCTGCTTCCGCATCTGAAGGATCGCGCGATGGTGATGAAGCGCTATCCCAACGGGATCGAAGGGAAGTTTTTCTTCATGAAGAGAACGCCGGATTATCGGCCGGGTTGGCTTGAGACCTGCTCGATCGCTCACAAATCGGGGAACATAATCGACTTTCCGATCGCGCAGGATCTCCCTTCCCTGCTCTGGATCGTCAATCTGGGCTGCATTGATTTGAATCCCTGGTACGCGCGGTGCGATGACGTGGACCGGCCCGATTTTCTGCACTTCGATTTGGACCCAGTTCCTCCGGCGGAATTCGCGCAGGTGCTCAAGGTGGCGCTGCTGGTCAAAAAATATCTGGATGGACGGAAGGTTGAATCGTACGCCAAGACGACCGGGTCGCGCGGCATTCATATTTATGTGCCGCTTCAGCGGAAAGAGATACAGAAGGAAGTCTGGCGGGTGGCGAAGCGAATCGCGGTGGAGCTTGCCAAAGAGCACCCGAACTCGATTACATCGGAATACCGAGTGGCGCAGCGGCCGGCGGGGCGGGTGCTGGTCGACTACAACCAAAATGCCTGGGGACGAACGCTGGCGTCAGTTTATTCGGTTCGCCCTAAGCCGGAAGCTACTGTTTCCGCGCCGGTCACGTGGGAGGAAATCGAGCGCGGCATTGCCATTTCCGATTTCACGATGGACACAGTTCCACAGCGCGTCGAGGAATTGGGCGATCTTTTCAAGACGGTGCTGCGGCAACGATCGCGCTGCCCTTTAGAGGCGCTGAAGTGAGCCTTCCACTGCCGATCGACTACGCACCCATGGAAGCCGACACGGCTCGCGAGATTCCGTCAGGTCCGGAATGGGAATACGAGCCGAAATGGGATGGCTTTCGCTGTCTCGCGTTTCGAGACGGCGCTAGCATTCACATGTCATCGAAATCCGGGCAGCCTCTGGCGCGATACTTCCCCGAAATTCAGGAGGCGCTTCAGTCGCTGGCGGCGAAAAAGTTCGTGCTGGATGGAGAGCTGATTGTCACGGAAAAGCGGCAGCTGGATTTCGATGCGCTGTTACAGCGAATTCACCCGGCCCAGAGCCGCATCAACAAGCTTGCGAAAGAGACGCCGGCCACATTCGTCGTCTTTGACCTGCTCGTGAACGAGGCCGGGAAGGACCTGACGTCCTGGACGCTCGATGAGCGGAGGAGCGAGCTGGAACGGTTCTCGCGGCAATTTCTCGGCGCTAAGGCGCGGGTTCGACTCTCTCCACGTACGCGGGATTTTGACACGGCGAAATCCTGGTTCAAGCGAATGGCCGGCCCACTTGACGGGGTGATGGCCAAGCGGGTGGACCGTTCTTATGCATCGGGCGAGCGGAATTCGATGGTGAAGATAAAAAATCTGCGCACGGCGGACTGCGTGGTGGGGGGATTTCGATACGGGGCAAAGAACAAGCTGGTGGGATCACTGCTGCTGGGCCTTTATGATGACGCCGGGCTATTGAATCACGTTGGATTTACTTCAGGGCTGGCGACGGCGAGCAAGGCGGCCTTGACCAAGAAGCTGGAGGCGTTGATTGAGCCCCCCGGTTTTACTGGGTCGGCCCCCGGGGGCCCCAGCCGTTGGAGCACGGAGCGAAGCAGTGAATGGGAACCGCTGGCTCCGAAGCTGGTGGTGGAGGTGCAATACGATCATCTTTCGGGAGATCGATTCCGCCACGGCACGAAACTTCTGAACTGGCGGCCGGAGAAGCGTCCGCGCGACTGCACGCTGGCACAGGTGAAGAAAGAAAGCGAGTCGGCGCTGACGCTGTTGGATTGAGCACAATATACGGAGGATGTTATGAGTGCGGGCGCGGCGGTCATTGTCGAAAAAGGAAGTTTCCGTACACGGCAGCATCGTCTGGAGCAAGGGCGTGGCTGCCGCAAACAGTTGAGCCGCGCAAAGCTGGGCGAGTTAGAGCCGCGGCCGCACAATTTCGATCCGATTCATATCCTGTTGACCGCGGCAGAAGACAGGGTTCCAGCGTTTCTGCCTTTGAAGTATTCACGCATGGCGGCTTCGCCGTTCGCGTTTTTTCGCGGGGCGGTGGCGATTATGGCGGCCGATCTGGCGCGCGGGCCACACACGGGTCTGATGGTTCAGCTCTGCGGCGATGCTCACGTGCAGAACATGGGTTCGTTTGAAGCGCCAGATGGCCGCCTGTTGTTCGACATCAACGATTTCGATGAGACCATTGCCGGACCATGGGAATGGGATGTAAAGCGAATGGCGGCGAGTATCGTGCTGGCCGGATATGATTCGAGCCACCGGCGATCGGCCTGTGCCAGCGCGGTGGAAACTTTTGCCGCGAGCTATTGCAAGTCTCTCGAAGCCCTCGCCGAACAGCCCGTCCTGGATGCGGCGCGGCATCAGATTCATCGCGTGCAAAGCGCTCAGGCAATCTCGGCGGCGCTGCAGCAAGCGGCACGAGCGCGGCCTACCGACCTGATAAAGAAGTACACGGAGAACGGCGCAGGCGGAAAAATTCATTTCAAGAAGATCGAGCACACGATCTGGAGACTGCACGGGAGGGTACGGACAGAGATATTGGACAGTCTGGCGCTGTATAAGCGATCTCTACCGCCGGAACGTCTGCATCTGTTCGATTTCTTTCGACCCCTTGATCTGGCGTTCAAGGTTGTGGGCACGGGCAGTGTGGGTTTGCGCGATTACGTTTTGCTGATGGAGGGCAACGGCCCGACGGATTTTCTTTTTCTGCAGCTCAAGCAAGAGACAGGATCGGCGTATGCGCCGTATCTGAAAAGCGAACCGTACGCGAACCAAGGTCAGCGGGTGGCCGAAGGGCAGCGGAAAGTTCAACCGTTATCGGATCTGTTGCTCGGATGGACCAGGATCGGAGAGCACGATTATCTGGTGCGGCAGTTGAACGATCACAAGGGCAGCGTGGATTTGAGAAATCTGCGCGGTGGAGGATTGGGCAGCTTGGCCGGTATTGCGGGTGAATTGCTTGCGCGCGGACACGCGCGATCGGGCGATGCTCTGGCGATTAAGGGCTACATCGGCGCGCCGGATAAAGTTCTGAAGTCCGTCACTCGATATGGCCTGGATTACGCATCGCAGACAGAGGCGGATTTTGAGCAGTTTCAGAAGGCGATCCGGGAGAAACGTGTGAAGTTGCTGCCCGATAAAAGATAGAACGCGAGAGATCGATTATGACGAAAGCGCCGCTGCTGCTCCTGCTCGCCGGTCTCCCATTGATGTTTGCCCACCGGTCTCATGTCATCTGGAGCGACGAGTTCAACGGTCCGACCAATGCACCGCCGGACGCTTCGAAATGGACGTACGACGTGGGAGGCGGCGGCTGGGGAAATCATGAATTGGAGATCTATACGAAAAATCCGCAGAACGCCTTTCAGGACGGCAACGGGCACCTGGTCATTCAAGCGATCAAGACCGAGGCAGGCGAGTTTACGTCAGCGCGCCTCAAGACACAGGGAAAGTTCACGGTCAAATATGGCAAGGTGGAAGCCCGGATGAAGATCCCTCGAGGGCAGGGCATGTGGCCGGCATTCTGGATGCTGGGCGAGAACATTGCAACCGTGGGCTGGCCTAAGTGCGGGGAGATCGACGTGATGGAGAACATCGGAAAAGAGCCGGGTGTTGTGCATGGCACTGTGCACGGCCCTGGGTACTCGGGAAGCGGAGGCATCAGCTCAAAATATGCGCTGCCGGACGGACGGCCGCTTTCGGAGGATTTCCACGTTTACGCCGCCGAATGGTCGCCAGACGCTATCCGATTTTTTCTCGATGGCCAAGTGTATGGAACCGTCACGCCTGGTTCGCTACCGAAAGGGACGGCTTGGGTGTACGATCATCCTTTTTTCTTACTGGTGAATCTCGCCGTGGGCGGCGGGTGGCCGGGGAATCCGGACGAGACAACAAAATTTCCGCAGAGGCTGGTAGTTGATTGGGTGCGGGTTTCGGATCTAACGTTGTAACTACCTCAGCGCGAAAATAGTTCTTACCGCGGGGCAGACGGTCCCTGACGATCGCAGTGGTCTTGGAAGGCAAGAGTGCTGAATCCTAAGCTTCCCGAGCCGCATCGTTCAGAGTACTGCGGTACGGGAATTATGCGCTTAGACGTGGGAATCAAGAGTAGAAAAATTATTTATCGTTCGAGCATCGCGCAGGGCTGCGGTTTGGCGCTTTTGCTGGCGGCGACCTTCGCCCTGGCGGGGTGCCAATCCACCTCGAAAGCGCAAAGCGCGATGGCATTTCCGCCGCCGCCTGTGTCGGTGGTGGAGGTTCAGCCGCGGGATGTTCCGATTTACAGTGAGTACGCCGCGCAAACGTTCGCGCGCGACATGGTTGAAGTGCGCGGACGGGTGGACGGTTACATCGAGAAGCGCCTGTTTCAAGTAGGCTCCGACGTTCGCGCCGGCCAAACACTTTATGTACTCGATGTGCGGCCTTATGCGGCGGACGTCGATAAAGCCAAAGGCGATCTTGCGCAAAGCGAAGCCAATCTGGAATTCGCCAAGAAGCAAGTGGCGCTTATCCAAGCGGAGGCTAATTTGGCGCAAGCGAAAGCCAATCTGGCGAAAGCGCAGCAGGACGTGGATCGCCTCCGGCCTCTGGTCAGTCAGGAAGCTGCGGCGAAGCAGGATCTGGACAACGCGATTGCGGCGCTCGACGCGAACAGAGCGAATGTAGCCGCGCTCACCGCGAATGTGGAGCAGACCCGGTTGCAGGCCCGGACAAATATCGATTCCGCGGCCGCGCAGGTGGAATCGAACAAAGCTCTTCTCCGGACCGCTGAACTGAATCTCGGTTACGCAACCGTGACCGCGCCGATCTCGGGGCGGGTCGGCGATAGCTTGATCGAAGTGGGAGGCCTGGTCTCGAAGGCGGCGCCGCAGCCGTTGACGACGATTGTCCCGCTCGATCCGATCTGGGTCCGCTTTAAAGTGAGCGAGGCCGAATATCTCGACTATCGGAAATCGAAGGGGCAAGAAAGCAGCCTAGGCATGCCTATCCGGCTCGTACTGGCGGACGACTCCGTGTTCCCGCACGAAGGGCAGATTCGAAATACCGTCAATCAAGTGGATGCAAAGACCGGCACGCTCGAGATCCAAGGCACGTTTCCTAATCCGGAGCATACGATACTGCCGGGCCAATTCGGGCGAGTGCGCCTGTTAACTCATGAGGCCAAGAACGTTATTGTCGTTCCGCAGCGCGCCGTGCAGGAGTTACAAAGCATGCAATCGGTTTTCACGGTCGGCCCCGATAACAAGGCCGAGGCACGCACCATCGTAACGGGAGATCGCGTGGGAGATGGATGGATTGTGACGCAAGGCTTGAGGCCGGGCGACAGGGTGATCGTGGAGGGCGTTCAAAAGGTGCGGCCGGGCGCTCCTGTTCAGCCAAGCCCGTACAAACCACACGAAGCGGCCGCTCGACCGGGAGCACAGGGTTAGTCAATGGCGCGATTTTTTATCGATCGTCCTGTATTCGCGATCGTTATTGCGATCGTAATCGTCATCCTCGGCTGCGTCGTCATCCCGACGCTTCCCATCGCCACGTATCCGGAAGTGGTGCCGCCCGTAGTGCAAATTACCGCCGTCTACCAAGGCGGCAATGCGACGGATCTGGAAAAAACCGTGTCGCAACCGATAGAGCAGCAGCTCACCGGGCTCGACGGCATGCTGTACTACTTCGCCCGCGCATCGAACAACGGCACGCTGACAATCGACGTCACGTTCGAACTGGGGACTGATCCGGATCTGGCAACGGTAAAAGTTCAAAACAAAGTAAGCGTTGCGCTTCCGCTGCTGCCTCCAGAAGTGCAGCGGGTGGGCGTCACGACCAAGAAAGTCTCTTCCTCCTTTCTTCTCTTTGTCGCGCTGACCTCTCCCGACAATCGCTACGACACACTGTTCCTGAATAACTACGCGGCCATCAATCTGGTGGATAAGATTGGCAGCCTTCCCGGAGTGGGAAATTCGGTTCTGGCCGGACAACAGAATTACAGCATGCGCGTGTGGGTAAATCCGGATAAGATGGCGAAACTCGGGCTGACCGCAACGGATATCAACAATGCGATTCAAGCGCAGAACCGACAAAATCCAGCCGGTTCGCTTGGGCAGCCGCCGGTAGGGAGAGGGATCGACTATCAATATCCCGTCAATGCTACCGGCCGCCTGACGACGCCCGAGCAGTTTAGCAATATCGTGATCCGCGCCGAGCCGGACGGATCACTGCTTCGCGTGCGCGATATCGGGCAGGTGCAACTAGGGGCACAGGACTACAGCAACTTCACATTTTGGAACCGGCGACAATCGGCATTCATCATCGTTTACCTGGCGCCCGGCGCAAACGCGGTGGAAACACAGCAGCAGGTTGTAAACTTCATGCGGCAGGCGAAGCAATCGTTCCCGGCCGGCCTCGAGTACGCCATCCCTTACGACTCGACCCGCTTTGTGACCAAGTCGATCTCCGAAGTTATTCAGACGCTGTTTGTGGCGGTGCTGCTCGTCATTCTGGTGGTTTTCATTTTTCTGCAGAATTGGCGAGCGACGCTCATTCCGCTGCTAACGGTGCCGGTGGCTGTGGTCGGCACGTTCGCTCTCTTTCCGGCCCTGGGTTTTTCGATTAACACGACCAGCCTCTTTGGACTTGTGCTCGCCATCGGAATTGTGGTGGACGACGCGATCGTGGTGGTGGAGGCGGTCCAGCTAAATATCGACCGTGGCATGAAACCGCGGGATGCGACCATTCGGGCTCTGCAGGAAGTATCGGGTCCGGTCGTGGCGATCGCCTGCATTCTGGCAGCGGTGTTCATTCCGGTGGCTTTTCTGGGCGGCATCAGCGGGCAAATCTATCGTCAGTTTGCGCTTACCATCGCGGCGTCGGTATTGCTTTCCGCGTTCAATGCACTCTCTTTGAGCCCCGCTCTCAGCGCGCTCATTCTGAGGCCAAAAGGCGCATCGAGAGGCCTGCTCTCCAGGCTTTTCGGCAAATTCAATCAGGGATTCGATTGGACGACGAACCGTTACTTGCTCGGAGTCGGCGGCCTAATCCGGAAAGCGGCTCTGGCTCTGGTGGCCTTAGGCGCGGTCTATTTCTGCGCCGGAGCGTTGTTCAAAATCCTGCCGGGCGGCTTTCTTCCAGATGAAGATCAGGGCGTGTTCATCTCGTCGGTGCGCCTACCGGACGGCGCTTCCATTGAACGAAACCTCGCGAGCAGCAAGCAGGTTCAGAATGTTCTGTTAACCACTCCCGGCATACAGGACGTATCGGTGGTCGGCGGCCTCGATATTCCGACCGCGACAAATAATTCAAACGTGAGCACCGTATTCGCGACTTTGAAGCCGTGGGACGAGCGTAAAGCGAAGAACGTGCAGTTCGCCAGCATACTGGGATCGGTGCAGCAGCGCTATTACGGAATCAAGGACGGCTTTATTTTTGCCTTTGGCCTCCCTCCGATCCTGGGGCTGGGCACATCCGGGGGCTTCGAATTCATGTTGGAGGATCGCTCGGGCGGCGACATCGCGGCGCTGTCACAAGCAACGGACGAATTGGTGGCCGCGGCGCGCACCAGACCCGAGCTGCAGAATGTGATCAGCACTTTTCGCGACACGGTTCCGCAATACAAAGTGGATGTGGATCGCGATAAGGTGCAAACGCTAGGGATCCCGATTACGGATGTCTACAATGCGCTGCAGACGTTCCTGGGCGGACTGTACGTGAACGATTTTAATCGCTTCGGGCGCACGTGGCGGGTCTATCTGGAAGCTGAACCGGGCTTCCGCCGCCAGCCTTCCGACATTAACCGCTTCTATGTGCGGACCGGACAGGGCGACATGGTGCCGCTCAGCACGCTCGCCAAGACCGAGCCCGTTGTGGGGCCAGAGGTGATCTATCGTTACAACCGGTACCGCGCGGTGAAAATTCTGGGCAGCGCGGCGCCCGGTTATAGTTCGGGCCAAGCCGCTGCCGCCATGGAAGATCTTGCGAAGCACCTTCCCAACGGTTTCGGCTATGAGTGGACCGGGACAGTGTATCAACAGAAACTCGCGCAAGGGAAGGAAGGATACACATTCGGCCTGGCGTCGGTTCTTGTGTTCCTGTTTCTTGCCGCCCTGTATGAAAGCTGGTCGACGCCGTTTTCGGTGATTCTTGCCGTTCCGCTGGGTATATTTGGCGCACTGCTGGGAGTGTTTCTCCGCAATTACGCTTACGACGTTTACACGCAGATCGGAATTGTTACGCTGATCGGACTCGCGGCAAAGAACGCGATTCTGATTGTGGAGTTCGCGAAACTGCGGCAGGAAGAAGGGCGATCCATAGAAAATGCCGCGCTGGAGGCGGCGCATCTCCGGCTGAGACCGATTCTGATGACGTCGTTTGCTTTTATCCTCGGGGTGACTCCTTTGGCCATCGCGACTGGGGCCGGAGCAGGAGCGCGACGAGCGCTCGGGACAACTGTATTGAGCGGAATGCTTGCGGCAACGCTTCTGGCGGTCTTTATCGTTCCGGTGCTCTACGTGGTGGTGAATCGCATCGCGACGCGGCGGAGGGGGGCTACGAGCGAGGTTCGTAGCAGCATCGAGCCTGTTCATGCGGGAGGGCGAGACTAGGATGCGTTTTGGGCAGGCGGTAGTCGTCACAGCCGTTCTATCTTTGCTGACGGGGTGCGCGGTTGGTCCGAACTACAAACGGCCGGTAGTGCAAACACCGGCGCAGTACCGGCAACCGGTCCCCGTTACCGGACCTGCAGAGAAACCATCACTCTCGGATCTTGCCTGGGCAAACCTGTTCCACGACGATGTGATCACGCAGTTAGTGAAAACGGCACTAGCACAGAGTCACGATCTTGAAGCCGCCACGCAGAGGGTCCTTGAAGCTCGCGCACAACTCGGGATCACACGCTCACAACTTGCACCGCAGGTCACAGCATCGGGTTCCTTTACAGCGGCGCGCACGTCGAGCATTGGATCGTTCAATTTCATTCCGCCGGGCACTAACCTGGCAGTCAGCTACACGCAAGCGGGATTAAACCTGTCCTGGGAACTCGACATCTGGGGGAGGATTCGCCGTTTGAGTGAATCCGCGCGAGCCCAGTACCTGGCGCAGGAAGAGGCGCGCCACGGTGTGGTTTCGAGCCTCATCGCGGATGTGATCACCACGTATCTTACGATGCGGGAGCTGGATCTGGAGCTCGAAATCGGCCGCAAGACGAGAGATGTGGCGGAGAATGGCCTGAAGCTGACGAAGCTGCGAGTAGAGCGCGGGGTAGCGACGGGTCTCGATGTCCGGCAGGCAGAGCAACTCCTTTACACAGCGACGGCGCAGATCGCGGCGACCGAACGCGCGATCGCGGAGACCGAAAATGCGCTCAATGTTTTACTCGGCCAGAACCCCGGCGACGTGCCTCGCGGAAAGCCGCTCATCGAATTGGCGGGTCCATCGGCGGTTCCGGCGGGACTGCCTTCGGAGCTGCTGGAACGGCGTCCCGACATACGGCAGGCAGAGGACATTCTGATTGCGGATAACGCACAAATCGGCGCGGCGAAAGCGCTCTTTTTTCCGCAGATTTCCCTGACCAGCGTACTGGGCGTGCAAAGCCGCGCGCTTGGCGACCTGTTCAGCGGCCCCGCGCGGAACGAGAGTATCGCCCCGGCGGGCGTGCTGCCCCTTTTCAATGCGGGGCAGTTGCGCAACAATCTTCACCTAACGGAAGCACAAGAACAGGAAGCAATTGCCAATTACCGCAAAGTGATTCAGACGTCCTTTCAAGAAGTTTCAAACGCTCTTGCTGACTATGAAAAAAATCGCCAGCAACGTTCCCAGGAAGAGCTCCTGGTGAAGGCCTTGCAGGACACCGACCGGCTTTCGACGCTCCGCTACAAAGGAGGGCTTGACAGCTACTTGCAGGTTCTAGACGCGGAGCGGAACGAGTTTTCAGGCGAGCTGACCCTGGCGCAACTGCGCAAAAGTGAGCTGTTATCGATCGTGGAGCTTTATCGCGCACTAGGCGGCGGCTGGCAGAATCCTTAGGGGGTCAGCTATTGCTTCAGCCACTTTGAGTTTGATCCACACGTGTGAACTGAATCGAGCCAATCCTTTCGACTACCTCACGGAACTGCTGCGTCATAGCGCCGAACTGTCTACGCATCCGTCCGAATGGATGCCGTGGAATTAGCGAGACGATGGTGCGACTCATAGAGCCCACAGCAGCGTAGTATGATGATCCGCTACATGGCCGGAGACGATCGACTGCGGCTAGGGCGGGAGGGTCATTCGAACATGGCCGGAAATCGGGGCACCTGACGGGGCAAAGCCGCATAGGTTTTTGGCCATAGGGCAGAGGACCGCGGAAAAAATCATAGACGGCGGTTTCAGCGGGAACTTTTTGGGGGTGAGGACATATTCTGTACGTGAGCCACAACCGCTCCCATGACTCGATTTCATGAGCTATACGAGAGCTATTCACGGGACGTCTACCGCTTCGCCTTGTACCTGTCGGGTGACCCAGCACTGGCCGATGATGTCACATCGGAGACCTTCATCCGGGTTTGGAGTTCGCCGGAGCCCGTACGCCTGGCGACCGTGAAAGCCTATTTGCTAACCATCGCCCGCAATCTGTGGTTGATGGAGCGCAGGCGCCGCTTACGCCGTCAGGGGCTGGACGAAACTATTCCTGACAGCGGCCAGAGCGCGTTGCGCCAGGTGGAAGTGAAGGATGAGCTCGACAGGGTGCTGCGCGCTTTGCAGCAATTCCCGGAAGTGGACCGGGCGGCACTCTTGATGCGGGCTGACGAGGGTCTACCCTACGAGGAGATTGCGGTAGCGCTTGGCCTGCCAGTTGCGACCGTGAAGGTCAAGGTACACCGGGCGCGGTTGAGGCTCGCACAGATTCGCAACCAAGGGGTATCCGCATGAAAATAACGCAAGATGTGATCCATGACCTGTTGCCAGCCTACCTGGCCGGCGAAGCGAGCGCCGACACCGTAGCCTTGGTGGAGGAGTTTCTCCGAATGGACCCAGATCTGGCCCGCACAGTCGAAGCATTACGCGCCAGCCCACTGCCGGAGCTGCCCGTCGCGTTGGGACCCACACAAGAAAAGGAGACGTTAAATATGACGAAACAATTGCTGCGGTGGCGAGGAATCCTGATGGGCTTCGCGATCTTCCTGACCATGCTGCCGCTTTCGTTCCGGTTTGACAACGGCCGGATCATGTGGACGTTCCTGCAAGAGATGCCCCCTCAGGCAACGGCTCTCGTTTGTCTGGGAGCGCTGACTTGTTGGGGTGGCTTTCTCTACCTGCGACGTCGGCTCCAGGGCACCGGTCTGTAGAGGGATGAGGCGGCATGGTCGGCCCGATTACTCGAGCGCCACAAGTCGCCTCCCGCTCGAGCTACGCACGGTTGCAGAAAGCTCACCAGCTATTGCTTCAGCCACTTTAAGTATTCAGGAAGAGAGTGCAACTGATCCACGTGGTCAGGCGCGGAATTACCGGCGAAGCCGACCAGGAGGAACTTGCCCGCACGCACGTCGCTCAATTCCTGTGTTCCCATCGGGCCCCATTTCACAACGGGCCGCCGATGTAATCCCAGCGCGTTCAGAATGTAGTCGGACGTTTCGGTAGTGCTGGCAAATGTGCCCGGGAAGATTTCCGAATGCGTGATGATGACTCGCTTCTTGCCTTGCATCGCATCGCGCGCGAGCTTGACAAAAATCTCGAGAGGCTTTGGATCAATTTGAGATTCAACCGGACCGGGCTTCCCGCCAATGTAAGAAGTGTGGATGCCATCGATCATGATGGTATTGGCAACTTTGTCATAGTATTCCGGCGTGCTCATGATCTGGCGGATGGCGCCACAACCCGCGCTCCAGCCGGCCAGCGTAATCGGGCCAAGTTTCATTCCCGCGCGAGTCTCTGCTTCGCGCAACAAATTACCGAAGAAGGCAGAGTCCAGAAAGGGCTTTGCATAAACACGAGAGCCCGCTCCCAAGACGGCGCTTACGACGACCATGTTGTTGCGGGCAGCAGCTATCTCGGGCACCGAACCTCGCGCGTGGAAGAAGAAGAGCACCGGTGCTAGAGGTTTGGATTGAAGTCTTGCGGGGACAAATAATGTGCCAAGCGACAGCTTCTCGCGGCGACCTTCCGGGCTCTGCTCGGGCAAGCGGAGGTGAGCGCGTGTATGCTCCACCATCGGCGATGGATTTTGCGGTACACCCGTCTGTTCGGGTGATTGTTGCGCCAGGACCAGCGCGCGGCTTCCAAAAACAGCAATGAAGAGGGCGGCAACCGATCTCATCCCGGAAGATTTCAAAATGAAAAGCGCAGCGCAAATTGCAAATCGCGCGGGGTGCTGCCGGTTCTGGTGCTGGTGATGGTGCCGATGGTAGTGGTTCCCAGTGTCGCAGCTGGAAATGCGAAGTTGGGCGTATTCGTTATGTTGTACGCCTCAAAGCGTGCCTGCAGCGTGTAGCGCTCCTGGATTTTGAAATCCTTGAAGATGGAACAATCCAAGTGGCGGAACGGCGGCCCAAACAGAATGTTGCGACCCTCGGAGCCGATCGTCCCTATCGCCTGCGGTGCGAATGCGTATGGATTGAACCATTCGTGAATGGTGGGATTCGCAAGATACGGATTACCGATCAGGTCTGGGCGGTCGCTGCTCACGCCGGTGTTGCTCTGCGGTGTGGAATTCAGCACCGAGAAGGGAGAACCTGTCTGATAGACGGCGATGGCATTGACATGCCAGCCCTTGAGCGCGACGCCTTCCCAGCCTGTGAGGCTGTTGCCGAACGGTAGGGCATAGTTCAACATCAACGAGAACCGCTGCCGGATGTCAAGATCCGTATTGCCCCACTCCAATTTGCCGTACTGGGAGGGAATGGCGCTGTAGTAGCCGCCTCCCGTCGAGTAGCTCTGAAAATCGCCGGTCGAGTGACCCCAAGTATAGCTGCCAATAAAGGTCAGGCCATGCGAGAGCCGGTGTTCGACGGTGGTCAACAAAGCATCGTAGTTCGCCGCGCCAAACGACGACACCATATAGATGCCCGTGACGTTCGGCAGCACGCTGTAATAAGGGCGTTTCGTGACATAGCTGTTTAGCGGCGGCGGCTGAGGCGGCGCCACGTTGATATTAGGCACTATGCGCAGCGCGCGGGAGAACTCACCAACGTAACCCACCGTTACGACCGTCCCGTTGAACGAATGCTGGAGATTCAAGTTGACCTGGTTCACGCGCGAATTTTTGTAATCGTTCTGTATTCCGTATCGCGAGGACGCCACGGCCGAGTTCGACGGCAACGGGAGCGGAGTGGATAACCCGACAGTCTCAACATTGGGCGAGTAGGTGTTGTACAGGGGCGGATTCAGAAATGGGAACAAGGGCCCGGTCTGATCGTTAAAATAGACGAGCGCATATCCGCCCCGCAGCACTGTGTTGTGGCCGAGACCCGCGGCAAAGCCGAAGCGAGGAGCCAGATTTGCGAAATCGGTCTTAACGTTACAGGTCGGGGAAACCCCATTCTGATTGGCTGTCAGAAGCGTGGCCGTATTCGGATCGAAGCAGGAAAACTGCTGATTTCCGCTGGCATCGGTGTAGGGCGTGAAGACGTCATAGCGGAGGCCCAGGTTCAAAGTGAGCCAGGGCTTCACGCGCCAATCGTCTTGCACGTAGGCGCTTGGCTCCCATCTCTCAAAATAGTAAGCGGACAACAGAACGCTGCGCGAAACCGAATAAGAATCGCCTTCGAAGAAGTTGACGAGGGGCACGGCCGCGGTCGGAACTCCCGTTATGCCCGGAAGCGTTGTGAAACTGAAGCTGCCCGGACCGGATCCATTCTGGAAGTTGTAGACGCGCCTGCGAAGCAGCCCCGCTCCATACTTGAGAGTGTGTTTGCCGATCGTCTGCGACAATGAGCCCTCAAATTGGAATATGTTGTCGAGATCGATCAACGGCAATGCGCCACAGTTGCCCATTCCGGTGTAGTTGGTAATGCTGACCTGAGGCAGGCAAGCTGTCGTGTTGTTGATGTTCGACCCGACAATCCCGAACTGGTTCCCAAGGTCTTGCCCGTAATTCACAGGGTAGGAGGCGTTATTGATCCGGGTGTAGCCCGCTCGAAGCTCAATGACCTTGTTGGCGCCCCACATATGCGTCTGCGATAGGAGGATTTGCTGCGACAGATCAGGCGCCGTACCCGGATAAGATGCAGAGCTACCACCGGGCTGAATGCCGTTGACCTCCGGGAAACTATCCGGCGTGATGGTGTTCACCTTGTTAAAGCTGTACCGCGCGGTGAAGCGGTCCTTATCCGAGAAATTGTGATCTAAGCGGACGTCAAATGAATCGCTGTTTTGCCTGCGGTTGGGGCTCGACGCATAGTTGCTGACCGTGCCCGGCAGGTTCGGCGCCGGATAGAGCGCGAAATACTTCAGCGCAATCGGATTGAGCTGACTGGCTGATAACACGGGCCCGCCGACGTCCGACAGATTTCCCGGGTGCTGTTCCTCGAACAGCGTCGGCACCGTGCTGACATACGCGACGGCCTGGACAATTCGATAACCATCGTAGTCGGTGAAGAAGAAGGTCTTGTCTTTGCGAATCGGTCCGCCGAAGGCCCCGCCAAATTGATTTTGCCTGTACTCGGCATTCGCGCCCGGTTTGGTGAAGAAGTTCACGGCATCGAACTCGCTGTTGCGGACAAATTCGTACGCCGCACCATGAAAAGCATTCGTCCCGGACTTCGTAATCACGTTGACCACGGCACCCGGCGTCTTACCGACCTCCGCGGGGTAATCGTTGGTCTGCACCTGAAACTCCGCGATGGCTTCGACACCAGGCCGTATGCCAGTGCTGCCGATCGACTTTTCATTGTTGTCGAGGCCATCCACCATAATGTTGTTCAAGGTGTCCGACTGCGCAAAAACGGAGACCGAAGCCCATTCGCGGCGGTCATCCGGCCGGGTACCGCTCGCGAGCGGGGCTGCCGGCCCTTCGTTAGCGCCGGGCGCAAGATCGGCCAACTGAAAAAAGTTGCGGCCATTCAAGGGCAGATCTTCTACCCGTTGTTCTGTGATGACCGAGCTGAGCGTCGCCGTGTCGGTTACTAGCGCGGGTGATTCTCCCGCCACCTCCACCCTCTGGTTCGTCGCGCCAAGGGTCACCTTGATGTCCTGGCGCAGACGACTGCCGGCATCTAACTTCAGGTCCTTCACCTCCGCTGTCTTGAAGCCGGCGGCAGTGACGGTGATGGAGTAATAGCCGCTGGGCAATGCGGTTTGGATGTACTGGCCTGCGCTGCTCGAGATCAAGTCGTGCGTTTCGTGTGTTCCAGTATTGGTGATGACGATCTTGGCCTGGGCCACTACGGCGCCGCTAGGGTCTGTAATGGTGCCCAGAATATCGCCGGTGACGACTTGCGCGATAGAACAAAGAGAACCGCAGAGCAACAGAGCGCAGAGGAGGATGGAGGTCTTCATTTTTGTCGAGCCTCCTCCGATGTTATCGAGATTCGCTCGTTGTCGAAATATTATGTCACTAGAGAGGCAGGCCAAGCGTTGCCTTGGCTTGTTTGCCGATAATGGCGCGGCGCGAAGTATGCAGTCAGGGAGGGAACGAGAGTTAACCACGTCTTGCGTTCGATCTCGGTGGCGGCGAAGGGGGTCAGAATCCGACTGAGAAGATGCCCCGCGCCGGACTCCTCGTCGTCGGTGGCTCGCCGCCCTCTAATGCTTCCTGGCCTCCACCGCGTGTTCAAGGGCCTCGCGGATGAATCGCTGATACGGAATGCCACGTGCCTTGGCGCTGTCCTTAACAGCCGCCAGCAAAGGTTCCGGAAGGCGCATATTCACCCGCGCTTCCTTTTTCTCGAATTCGAACCGGACGGGTTTTGCGCCGGAAAGATCGTATTTGGTGAGATCGGCGGTCTCCACGAAGGCTTCCGCCTCCTTGTCGCTCTTAAAGGTCGGGATTTTCTTTTTCATAGTGTTGAACCTCCTTTACGTGCATATAGCGAGCGCTGATGGGCCGGATGTACTTCTTGCCCTTGTTTTCGCGGATCGTGAAAACCAGAAAGACATGGCGGCCCGCTGCAGTCTTGCCGATAGCTTTAAGACGGGTTTCCGTCATTGAGTGCGTTTGATCCGGCAGGATCATGACCGGCTGCAGGAAAAGAGATTCTATCTCCTCCACCGAAACACCGTGCTTCAGGCATTTGGCGCGGTTCCCCCGATCCCATTCGAATCCGGCTATCGATCCGTCATCCATAATGATGATGGCATTTGTATGTACAAACGTCAATCCCCACCGAGGCCCTCCGCGATAGTACGTTCCGGGATTCCGTTGACATGGCTCTTATGCCCTGACGAGCCCGCCTGAAACATCTGTGCGGGAGATCACGTTATGATATTCCTTCTATTCGTGTTGCGGCTCTCTCATCCGAAAGTCTTTTCGGATGAGCGGGGAGTGACGTGCTTTTGCTCGCTCCGTTCAAGCCGGCGTACGCGGGACATCAGGCAAACAAGCACACGTGAGCAATCCATTCTTCGAACGGCCGATTCTCAACTCTCCTTACGAATACCCCTCGCGGCATTGGGAGCTTGACGCACTAGGCCAGCCAACCCAGCAAATCCTTGAGAACCGGCGGCGCGCCGAGTTCATCACGCCTATACCGAGGCCCAGGAAGCGTAAAACGAAGCAAAGGGCACTCGGGCTCGACGAGGGCAAGGGGCTTTCGACGGAAGACCAGCAGTATGAGCTTACTGCAGCCAATATCAACGAACTTCGGTCGTATGTCGATCAGTGGCGCCGGTTGCCCAATCCCAATGATTGGCTGGTAACGCCGGAAACGGCTCGCCTTCTCCAATACTGGCGACACCACAAGTTCAATGACGTTCGTCCATTCTTCTGCCAAGTAGAGGCAGTCGAAGTCGCTATCTGGCTGATCGAGGTTGCGCCCAAATTGGGTAAAGTCGGGAAGAAGTTCGAAACTTACCTGGCCGATGCAAACAACGATGCCAACCCGGAGCTCATGCGGCTGGCGTTGAAGCTGGCCACGGGCGCGGGCAAGACGACAGTTATGGCCATGCTCATTGCGTGGCAGACCATCAACGAAAAGCATCACGCCGGCAGCCCGAAATTTACGCGCGGCTTTCTCATCGTCGCGCCGGGCCTGACAATCCGCGATCGTCTCCGCGTGCTTCAGCCTAACGATCCGGACAGCTACTACGCAAATCGCGAGCTGGTCCCTCAAGACATGCTTGGCGATCTCGAGCGCGCCAAGATCGTCATCACCAACTATCACGCCTTCAAACTCCGCGAGCGCATGGAGCTGGCAAAGGGGACTCGCGGGCTGCTGCAGGGGCGCGGCGAGCCCTTGAACACTCTCGAAACCGAAGGGCAAATGATTCAGCGCGTCATGCCGGAACTGATGGGCCTCAAGAACATTCTGGTACTCAATGATGAGGCCCATCACTGCTACCGTCAAAAGCCCGGCGACGATGACGAAGATGATTTGAAAGGCGAGGAAAAGCAGGAGGCGCAGAAGAGAAACGAGGAAGCGCGGCTCTGGATTTCGGGCCTGGAAGCCGTTAGCCGCAAGCTCGGCATCGCACGCGTGATTGACTTGTCTGCCACGCCGTTCTTCTTACGCGGTTCCGGCTACGCGGAAGGGACCCTGTTCCCTTGGACCATGAGCGATTTTTCGCTGATGGATGCGATTGAATGCGGTATCGTCAAGCTGCCGCGCGTGCCCGTAGCCGATAACATTCCCGGCGGCGAAGCACCGATTTTTCGCAATCTGTGGGATCACATTCGCGTTCACATGCCGCGAAAAGGCCGCGCCAAAGCAGGAACGCTCGACCCTCTCGATATTCCGACTGCATTACAAACCGCGCTCGAAGCTCTCTACGGCCACTACGAAAAGACATTTGATCTTTGGAGTAAAGCCGGCATCCGGGTTCCGCCCTGCTTCATCGTGGTCTGCAACAATACCTCCGCGTCCAAGCTCGTTTATGACTACATATCCGGATTCCATCGTGAAAACGAGGACGGCTCCTTTTCGTTTGAGAACGGACGCCTGCCGCTATTCCGCAATTTCGATGAAAATGGCGATCCGTTTCCCCGCCCCCGAACCTTGCTGATCGATAGCGAGCAGCTCGAATCTGGTGAAGCCCTGGACGACAACTTCCGCGCCATGGCCTCCCCGGAAATCGAACGTTTTCGCCGCGAAATCATCGAGCGCACGGGCGACCAGAGGAAAGCGGAGGACATCACGGACCAGGAACTTCTTCGCGAAGTGATGAACACAGTCGGCAAGGAGGGGCGGCTCGGCGAATCTATTCGCTGTGTAGTCTCGGTCTCCATGCTGACGGAAGGCTGGGACACGAATACCGTGACGCACGTTCTCGGCGTTCGCGCATTCGGCACGCAGCTTCTATGCGAGCAGGTGATTGGCCGGGCATTACGCCGCCAATCCTACGACCTCAATGAAAATGGTTTGTTCAATGTCGAATATGCCGATGTGCTCGGCATCCCGTTCGATTTTACGGCCAAGCCAGTGGTTGCGCCGCCGCAGCCGCCGCGCGAGACGATTCAGGTAAAAGCCGTGCGGCCCGACCGCGATCGCCTCGAAATACGCTTCCCTCGCGTGTCGGGCTATCGGGTCGAACTGCCGGAGGACCGGCTCACCGCGCAATTCGACGCCGATTCGGTGCTGGAGCTCACGCCCGACCTGGTTGGCCCCTCCATTACCAGAATGGAGCCGCTTGTTGGCGAGGGTATCGATCTGAATCTAAAACACCTCGGCGATGTGCGCCTCTCGACGGTACTGTTCCAGCTAACGAAGCGATTAGTCGAGAAGCATTGGCGTGACCCTGGGCAGGCGCCCAAGCTCCATCTCTTCGGGCAGCTTAAGCGCATCACGAAGCAGTGGCTCGATACGTGTCTCGTCTGCAAGGGCGGAACGTATCCGGCTCAGCTTCTGTATCAATCGCTCGCCGACCGGGCCTGCGAACGCATCACCGCTGCCATCACACGGTCCGAGATTGGCAGCAATCCCGTCAAAGCCGTGCTCGACCCTTACAATCCCACAGGTTCCACCATTCACGTCAAGTTCAACACGTCGAAAAACGGCCGCTGGCAGACGGACGCGCGCCGCTGTCACATCAACTGGGTGATTCTCGATAGCGATTGGGAAGGCGAGTTCTGCCGCGTCGCCGAGGCGCATCCACTCGTGAAGGCATATGTGAAGAATCAGGGGCTGGGCTTTGAGATTCCCTATCGCTGCGGCTCGGAAACGCGAACCTATTTTCCGGATTTCATCGTTTTGATCGACGACGGCCATGGCGAAAATGACCTGCTGCATCTCATTGTCGAGATCAAGGGTTACCGGCGTGAAGATGCAAAAGAGAAAAAAAGTTTTGCGGAGACTTATTGGGTGCCAGGCATCAACCAAAACGGTCAATACGGCCGCTGGGCATTCGCCGAATTTACAGAGGCCTACGAAATTGAAGCGGATTTTGCAGCGAAGGTCGAGGCCGAGTTTAACAAGATGATCGAGTCAGTAACTCCGCAGCCGGTGGCGTAAGAAATCAGCATGGCAACAAAAGTTCCAAGAAGCCCAACCCAAAAAACGATTGTGACGCTCACGCATGAGGAAGCGACGCGCAAGAACATCCCGACTGCCGAATACCAGCCGGTGATGGAGCGGGAACAGCTCAGCCCGATTCAGCTTGCGTATCAGAGGCGGAATCGCGATCTGGATCCGCAACTGGTGTGGCGCGGTAAGGACGAACAGGATTGGTCGGACCTGGTGGTACCCGTGCCGCCGCTGTACATCCAGGAGAAGGTGCACCCGAAGGCGCTGATTGACGATCTGCTGCGCCGCGGCTGGAAGCAACGGAAAACCTGCTGGTGAGCAGATTGATCTTTTCGGCGACTTCAACGGCCTGCCGAGCGAAAGCGCTCGAACCGAGTTCTACCAGCACGACGCCAACTGGACGAACCGGATGATCCTCGGCGACAGCCTGCAGGTGATGGCGTCGCTAGCCGAGCGCGAAGGACTGCGCGGCCAGGTGCAGTGCATTTACATTGACCCGCCGTACGGGATCAAGTTCAATTCCAATTTTCAGTGGTCCACCACCAGCCGCGACGTGAAAGACGGCAACGTCGATCACATCACTCGCGAGCCGGAGCAGGTGAAGGCGTTTCGTGATACGTGGCGTGACGGGATTCATTCCTATCTCACATACCTGCGCGACCGGCTGACCGTTGCCCGTGATTTGCTGGCCGATTCAGGTTCGATCTTTGTGCAGATCGGCGATGAGAACGTGCATCACTTATGGGCGCTGCTGGATGAAGTATTCGGAGGCCAGAATCTCATATCGCCTAATCATCCGGTCAAAGACAGGAGGGCATCGGCTCGAGCTTGAGCAACGTATTCGACATTTCGCTATCTGGTATTGCAAAGACAGAGAGTCGTTCAAGTACCGCGACAGCTATAAACAGAGCTGTCGAAGTTCGGCGGCTTAATCGGCGAGAGTCAACCAATTGTCGACGAAAGTGCGGTGGCTCTCGATCGGCCTTTCAATGCGGAGGAGCTTCGAGAGCCAGACGTGACAGTCGCTGAGATGATCGTTGTTTCAACGTGACAATCTCACTCGTCTGGGACACGCCAGCCTGCATTTTCCGATTAAGCTTCCAGGGGCGAACGTTTCGTCCTGGCCGACGCTAGTGGAAAACTGGCGACCGCATGGGATGGCATCGACTAGCTGCTAAGGCCGATCGCCTGTTCACTTCAGGCTCGAGCTTTACGATACAAACGTTTCTCGTAGATGACTTTCCCTGCTGCCTACAATTCGACAATGCTATGGGACGACACGGTCGAGTTTACAGACGCAAAGATCTATGTCGTGCAAACGAGCCGGACGGTTGTCCAGCGTTGCATCCTCATGACCACCGACCCCGGCGACCTCGTACTCGATCCCACCTGCGGCTCCGGCACAACCGCCTACGTCGCCGAACAATGGGGCCGCCGCTGGATCACCATCGATACTTCCCGCGTCGCACTCGCTCTCGCTCGCGCGCGTCTCATGGGCGCACGCTATCCGTATTACCTGCTCGCCGATAGCCGCGACGGCCAGCTCAAAGAAGCCGAGATCACTCGCACCATTCCCTCCGCCATGCCGATGCACGGCAATCTCCGTCAGGGCTTCGTCTATGAGCGCGTCCCGCACATCACGCTGAAATCCATCGCCAACAACGCCGAAATCGACGTCATCTGGGAAAAATTCCAACAAGCGCTCGAGCCGCTGCGCCAGCAGCTTAACGCCACGCTCAAGCAAAGCTTGGGAAGAATGGCAGATCCCGCGCGAAGCCGACGCCGCGTGGCCGAAGCCCGCCAAAGATCTGCACGCCGAATGGTGGAAACAGCGCATCGCGCGCCAAAAAGAGATCGATGCCTCTATTGCCGCCAAGGCCGAATACGAATATCTCTACGACAAGCCGTACGATGACAACAAGAAGGTCCGCGTAGCGGGCCCGTTTACGGTCGAGAGCCTCTCTCCGCACCGCACGCTGACAGTAGACGAGAACGAGGAACTCATCGACCGGCAGGCCAAGTCGGGCGAAGCGAAAGATTTCGCCCAGGTTATCCTCGAAAATCTCAAAACCGCCGGCGTGCAGCAGGCGCATAAAGAAGACAAGATTTCGTTCTCCTCCGTCGCACCGTGGCCGGGCTCGTTTGTCTGCGCCGAAGGGCGCTATCTGGAGAGCGGTAACGAGAAACGAGCTGCCATCTTTATTGGACCCGAGTTCGGCACCGTCTCGCGCCCCGATCTCGTGGAAGCCGCGCGTGAGGCCGCCGATGGCGGATTCGATGTGTTGATCGCCTGCGCGTTCAGTTACGACGCGCACTGTTCCGAGTTCCACAAGCTCGGCCGCATCCCGGTCTTGAAAGCGCGCATGAATGCCGATCTGCACATGGCCGAAGATCTGAAAAACACCGGGAAAGGCAACCTGTTCGTGATCTTCGGCGAGCCCGATATTGAAATCCTGAGCGCCTCAGACCGCCAGGTCCAAGTGAAGATCAGAGGCGTGGATGTGTTCCACCCCAATACGGGCGAGGTCCGCAGCGACGGCGCCGAAGGCATCGCGTGCTGGTTCATCGACACCGATTACAACGAGGAGAGCTTCTTCGTCCGCCACGCCTATTTTCTGGGCGCGAACGACCCGTACAAGTCGCTGAAGACCACGCTCAAGGCCGAAATCAACGAAGACGCCTGGTCGACGTTGAACAGCGATGTTTCGCGGCCGTTCGATAAGCCGAAATCGGGGCGGATTGCGGTAAAGGTCATCAATCATCTCGGCGATGAAGTGATGAAAATTTTCCGCGTAATGTAGCAATGGAATTCCGGATCGCCGATACTTTTACGGACAGCCTCGCTCGCCTGACCGGGGAAGAACAGAAAGCCGTAAAGACCACTGCATTCGACCTGCAGTTGAATCCCGCTCATCCGAGCCTGCAATTTCACAAGCTCGAGAAGGCCAAGGACAAGCGCTTCTGGTCTGTTCGAGCCGGCAGCGATATCCGGTTGATTGTGCATCGATCGGAAGAAAGCCTGCTGCTCTGCTATGCCAATCACCACGATCAGGCGTATGACTGGGCTGAGAAGCGCAAATTAGAGACGCATCCGAAGACCGGCGCGGCACAGCTTGTGGAGATTCGCGAGACGGTTCAGGAGATTATCGTTCCCAAGTACGTGGAAGTGGCGCAGCCGAAGCCGGTGCTGTTTGCGCACATTCCCGATAGCGAGCTGCTGGGCTACGGCGTTCCCGCCGAATGGCTGCAGGAAATCAAAGCGGCGGATGAAGACAGCATTCTTGTCATCGCTACGCACTTGCCGGCGGAGGCCGCCGAAGCGGTCCTCGATCTGGCGGTCGGCGCGAAGCCCAAACCGGCGGTGAAGCTGCCGGCCGGAGCGAATCCGTTCGAGCACCCCGATGCGCAGCGCCGTTTCCGCGTGATGGGCAGCATCGAAGAACTCACGCGCGCGCTCGAGTTTCCGTGGGAGAAGTGGACGGTTTTCCTGCACCCGGCGCAGCGCCAGCTAGTCGAGCGCGACTATAGCGGCCCGGCCCGCGTGGCGGGCTCTGCCGGAACCGGGAAAACCATCGTTGCTCTGCACCGCGCGGTGTTTCTCGCGCGTAAACACCCGGATGCGAGGATCTTGCTCACCACGTTTTCAGACAATCTGGCGAACGCACTCAGAACCAAGCTTCGGTATCTAATCAGCAACGAACCGCGCCTTGGTGAACGCGTGGAGGTGCACGCCATCAATACGCTCGGACGCAGGCTGTATGAATTGAACTTTGGCCGGCCGCACATGGCGTCGCGCGCGGCCATTCAGGAACTTGTCGCGAAAGCGGCCCCGGAGGTCCCTGGCCACAAATTTTCTCCGCATTTCCTCGCGACCGAATGGGAGCAAGTCGTGGACCCATGGCAATTGCAATCCTGGGAAGGCTATCGCGATGTTCCGCGGCTTGGGCGTAAGACGCGCCTGCCGGAAAAGCAGCGCGCCCTCGCCTGGGCTATTTTCGAACGCGTGCGCTCTGGCCTGAAGGCCCAAAATCTGATCACGTACCCGGACTTGTTTAGCCGGCTGGCGTCGAAGTTTGAGAAGAGCCGAAACCTTCCCTACGACTTTGCTGTTGTTGACGAAGCGCAGGACGTCCGGATAGCGCAGCTCAGGTTTCTTGCTGCGTTGGGAGCGAATCAACCGAACCGGCTGTTCTTTGCCGGGGATCTGGGCCAGCGCATCTTTCAGCAGCCTTTTTCCTGGAAGGCGCTGGGCGTCGATATTCGCGGACGATCCTCTACCTTGAAAATCAATTACCGGACGTCACATCAGATCAGAATGCAGGCCGACCGTCTGCTGAGTCCCGAAGTATCCGACGTGGACGGCAATACCGAAGACCGTAGAGGAACTATTTCGGTATTCAATGGAGCGCCGCCAGCGATCCAGGTCCTGCCTACACCGGAGGACGAAGCCAAAGCGGTGGGCCAATGGCTTCGGGCAAGAGCTGATGAAGGTGTCGTACCGCATGAGATCGGCGTTTTCGTCCGTTCCGCGGCCGAGATGGACCGAGCCCGGTTAGCGGCGGGAAAGAGCGGTCTTTCGTTTAAGGTCTTAGACGAAAATGTTGAAACGGTGAATGGGTATGTTTCCATCGGCACCATGCACCTTGCGAAGGGGTTGGAGTTCCGCGCGGTTGCTGTGATGGCCTGTGACGACGAGGTGATCCCGTTGCAAGAGCGCATCGAGAGCGTCGCGGATGAAGCGGATCTGGAAGAAATCTACAATACCGAGCGGCATCTGCTCTATGTCGCGTGCACACGAGCGCGCGATCATCTGCTGGTTACAGGAGTGAATCCGGCTTCGGAATTCGTCGAAGATCTCGGACGCTTTTAGCGCCGCCCCCACCATTCTCGAGCAGGCGCCTAAGGAGCCCTCCGGCGCCTGGCTCACGAGGTGCACATTACTCGAACCACGATTCGAAAGCGCGCTCCAGTTGACACGAAACCTTTTTATCAATCTGCTCTCTAGAGATTGCTATGCCTCTGCCGCTCCTCTTTCGCAACCGATCTTCGAGACTTCTGCTCGCGACGACCGTTCTCTCCGGCTTCGCCCTGGGCTCCTCCATCACCTCGGTCACCACCGCCGCCGGTACGAACGCTTGCAGTCAAACCGGCTCCGATACCGCGTCGTGCACCAGCACCACTTCAGGGCCCAACGGCCCGGAAACATCCAGCGCGCTCGCCGCAGCCACCTGGCTATCGCCGACCGGGAGCCTGGAAGCGATCACGCATGCGAACGGCCCATTAGCGAAGGCATCCGCCTCCGTGAGTTTTTCCGCTTTTTTGATCGTCACGGGAGTAACCGGCAGCGGCAATCTCGACGTGCAGTTCTCCGGCTTTCAGGACACCTCCGGAGGAAATCAGCCGGGCACGGTGAGTCCGGTAAGCATAATGATTGGCACGAGCTCTCAATCCGTGACACTTGCCAATGGAGCGCCTGCGCCATTCACGGCGACCGCACCCGTGAACTTCGGCGTACTCATACCGTTTACCGTGTCCTTCACCGACTCGGCGGCGGGATCGATGTTTAATAACGGCACTTACATAAGTGAGGACGCGGATGCCCTGCTTCTGGCGCCCACGTTTGTTGTGACGAACTCGAGCGGCGGCGTTCTTCCGGGCGCCAGCGTGCAAGTCGCCCCGGAGCCTGGAACGCTCGCGCTGTTCATCGCGGCAGTGCCATTGCTGCTCTCGTTTATCAGGAAAAGACCAGCGACCGGACGCGCGGTATAAAGCGTTGCTACGCCAAAAAGGGCGAAAATGACCGATGACGGAAGAAATCGACTATACGGGTTGGAGAGAAGCAACGAACGCAGAGATTGAGGGAATAAGTGCACTCAGCGAAGCTACAGGCTTTGCGAAAAATATTTTCCCTGACTGTGAAATTCTCAAGATCCTTCTGGACAGATCCGAATACGCAGGGCAGCACGATCTGACGCTATGGATCTTGACCATAACGGATCATCGGCTCAGACAAATCCAGCCGGGCAAACCGTCAGGCTACATCGTTCAGATCGCGTTCTACGAAGTTGAAGATGTTGAGATAGGCGACTTCAATTGTCGAGAATGTACTTTCGGGAGTTTCTGGTTAAGTCGGAAGATACCCAGAAGCTAAAGGTATGGGTTCCAAGCAAGTATCGGCGGGGACATCACCTTCCTGTGCTAAGCGGGCAAAAGTTCTATCCATAGACCCGGGGGAATATCCGTACGAGATGGCGGCACAATGCTGCAAGCTTTCAGCCACAAGACTCTGTAGGCTAGACCGAATCCGCACGACCCGGAACAGCGCAGTAAATGATGCGCGCGGGCAGAATTGAGAGCGATGTCAGCGGTGAGAACCATCTGTCTAGCAGGGCGGTGCTTGCACCTGAGGTCAGTAGCGCTCAGGAAATTAACTGCGCTTGTAATTCCTCCTGCTTCTGGTGCTGCGCCACGGCGGGATCGACCGTAATCGAGGGCCTTCTAACCGACCATCATGGAAATCGTCTTTATTCCCTCTGCAGAAGTCATCAGCAACTGCCCGGCGTTCTGAAGCCCTCGATTTTCCTTTCATGATTATTGCCGGAGTGGCCAGGTACAGCCGGTCTGTAATTGGAACGCTCTTCCAAGGCTGTGGGTAGATATTGCTCTGCTAGTGCTGCTTCAATTCCTGATCCAATTGCCGCAGCAACTCTTCGCGCTCCGGTCCGCTCAACTCTTGTTCCAGCCGTCGCAGCGCCAGTCCCACCACATCTCGATGGTGAAGCTTCGATCCCAAGGCTTCGTCGGCGCTCAGCTTCAACCAGAGATTGTGCAGCTTGTCCACGTCCTGCGGCCAGAGGCGCGGCGGGTGCGGCCCCAGGTTCACATATGTCGAGGGCCGGCCCGGAGTAATAATTTCGAGCGAAAACGGATGGCGTGGTTCGGGCAGCCGCTCCCATGCGAGACCAATGCGGCGCGCCAGCTCATCCGACGCCATGCGAGGAGAAACGCCCGTTACCAGGCGCGACACCTTCAATTGATTCGCGGCTTGCACCAGCGCATCGAAAGGATCGTTGGAAGGCACCGCCAGCAATTCCACCGGCTTACCCTCTTTCTCGGCCACGTTCACCACCGCCGTGAACAGCGCTTTTTCGTCCGTGCCGAAGACCTGGTCCTCGTTCAAGTCGTATTCGCTGTCGGCTCCCATCAGTCGGACCGTCATAACCACGATGTCGTTGCGGCGCAGGTCGGTCCTCTGCAGAGTGCGCCTCAGATGCTGCAGGTTCGCCGGATTGCGAACAGCCACCAGCACGCAGCCTTGCCGCGCATGCAGCGACCTCGCGTCTACCTGTGGTTGCTGCTGCAAGTTGAACTTTTCGATGGCATGTTCTTCGTGTGCCATGTGCTTTCGCGCGTTGATGCGCTCGGAAGCCGTGAAAAGAACAAAGAACGCAATGGTAAAGCCGACACCGTAAATGGTCGCGTACTCTTTAGAGAACAGGTTTGCGATCGCGGTGGCCAGCAGGATCATCGTCGTAACACTGAGCCCCACGGGAATCTCTTTGCCCCCGATGTGCAGGTTCAGCGGTACCTTGTATTCCTGATCGCTGCGCTGAAACCGCAGCACCAGTACACCCAGCCCTTTCAGGGCAAAACTCCAGACCACGCCGAAAGCATACGCTTCGCCGAGCAGGTAGACGTTCCCCCGGCTCAAAACGATGGTTGCAACCTGCAGGATCGTGATCAGGTTGATGATGCGGAACGTGGTGCCGAATCGCGCGTGTGGTTTGCGAAACCAGTCCAGCAGCACGCCGTCCTCTGCGACGCGATTCAAGACGCCATTGGCTCCGATCAAGGACGTGTTTACCGCGCCGGAAAGGATCATGATGCCTACGATAACGACAAAGACATGAAATGCGAGACGCAAAATTTCCGGTCCAGCCAGATTCATCGCTAGCCCGCCCAGCAGGTTGTCCACGTAGGTTTTTCGAATCGCATCGGGAATTATCATCACCGCGAAGAGCGTAATGATGCCGGTGGACACCGTCGCGTACCAGCAGACGATATTGCCGGTAATCTTCAGATTCTTTAGTTTGGGAGAGGCGATCTCGCGATAAACCTGAGCCAGCGTCTCGAATCCGCTCATCGATAGCAGCGAATGGCCGAATGCGATGATTACAGCCACAATCGGAATGGTCGGCCAGAAGGTTCCTTTAAACCAGCCTAAGGATTCATTCGTAAAAAACAGATGTTTGGGTGAAGGAGATGGCGGGAGTTGCCACTTCCCTTGAACCAAAATCGTCAGCGGGCACCAGATCACAAGGGCGACCACCATCACCGTGGTGATTTGCATAATCCGCAGTGCAGCGGTACTCGATTCCTCGATACCTTTGACGTTGCTCCACCAGAAGTACAGCGTGACCAGCACCCCGAAGAACGCCGCAAAGGTATTCGGATCGACCTGAACATTCCGGTGCGCGAACCCGAAGAGCTCGTTAATCAGGCGGCCCAGGTATTGCCCGGCAGCCACGCAACTGATAGGCCCGGTCAGAATGTAGTCGAATACCAGCGCCGAAACCGACATCCTGGCCGCAAACGGCCCCATACTGTCGCGCACCACGACATAAACGCCGCCGCGGACGAACATGCCGCAGCTCTCCATGTAGACCGAGCGCACGGCAAAGCTGAAAATCATCACGCCCAGCACGTACCATGCGGCCGATTTCCCGATGGCTGTCTCGGCGATGCCGCCGGCGTAAAACATGGAGGAGGCAAGATCGCTCAGCACGATCGCCGCTCCGCGCCAGTAACTGATAAAGGAGAGGGCTACAGTGGTGGCAACGACCACCTTCGCCGCTGCCGAAGCATTGCTCTTCGTTGCCATTTACAGACTGAAGATCTCAGTATCCCGCATTGAGACGAGTTCGCGGGCTGGAGAGCGTTTTGAAAAAACGAACCCAATTTCGCGCCGGGCGTGGGTTCGTTTGGCAAAATCACCGCAAGTCATTCAAAACAGGTTAGCAGCCCCCTCGGACGGTTCGTTCCGTAATGTAAAGGTGGGGTAGGATTCATCCTGCGCGGGGCTTCAGCGCCACCTGACTTCGTTCCGTAATTGGGTTCGTTTCGTAAAATGCGGTTTACCTCTATGGCGCGGCGTCGCTTCTTCGTCCCCGAGGTCTGCCGCGGGACGGCCGAATTGACCGGCCCGGATGCCGAACATCTGGTCCGGGTGCTGCGCGCCGAGCCCGGTCAGGTATACGAGATCTCCGACAACCGCGACCTGTATCTAGCCGAAATCGAGACGGCTCGCAAATCGGCGGTGTCCTTTCGTGTCCTGGAGCGGATCGAGCCGCCCCCACCGGATGCTCAAGTCGCGCTTGTAGCCGCCCTGATCAAGTTCGATCGCTTCGAGTGGCTCATCGAAAAGGCCACCGAGCTCGGCGTAACCCGTCTCCAGCCCTTTGAAGCGGCGCGCACCGAGCGCGGCTTGTTCGCGGCAGCGTCTAACCGTCTTGCCCGCTGGGAGAAGATCGGCATCGCAGCCAGCCAGCAATCCAGGCGCGCCCATCTGCCGGTGATCGATCCGCCGGTTCGTTTCGTAAAAGCGCTCGAATCGGATGGCGCCGTTCGGTTACTGCTCGACGAAAATCCGGATGTTCCGTCGATTCTTGAATTTCTGCACTCCGGACGGGGTGCGGGCGATTCCACCGCTTTATTAGTAGGTCCAGAGGGCGGGTGGACAGACGAGGAGCGCGCGGAGGCTTTGGCTCGAGGTTGGATGGCGTGTAGTTTGGGCAGAAATATTTTGCGCGCTGAGACGGCTGCAATGGCGGCGCTCGCCATTGTTCAGGCGTCCCGGATTCGTTGACGATTCAAAGGCTCCTCGGAACCACGGCGGCATGAACCGGCTTATCGCCCACCGGAAGCATCGTGAACAGCGAGGCGCCGGACTTTCGCCGGAAGTTGTAGCCGGCGTCCTGCGATGCCTGGATGGCTGGAATGTGAATCACGGCCAGATCGCCCTCCCTCTCATCCAGAATCAGAGCGTACTGGCTATCCGGCGTAACGGTGATGTAGGAGGGACGCTGTCCCACGTCGACGATTCCGATGACTTTGCGGGTGTCGATGTTCAGGATGCACACGTCGGAGCCGTTGTTGCTGCCAACAAATAGATAAGGAGGATTGGCCGAGCACGCCATCACTCCGGGGTCTCGTCCGGCCAGCACGGTCTGATCGACCTGAAGCATGTGATACGGAAAGACAATGGCGACGCCATCCATTCCCTCACCGGAGACAAAGAGCTGGCCCTGATCGAAATTGAAACACAAGTTCTCCGGTTTCATCGCCAGCGGCAGATCCGCAATGCGGTCGAGCGCCGTGACGGAGAGCCCGGTTAACGAGGAGTCCTGGAGATTGGCGACGAGAAGGAGCTGGCCGTCCGCACGGAATCGAACCGCCCCTAGTTCGGCTTGCAGCTCGGCGCGGGAGTGCTGCCCGCTGTCCAATTGGAACAGGCTCACGGTCCCGTGCGCGCCCGTCGACACCGCTACGTACGGCGGGGCTGGCGGATTTCCGGAATCAGGCGGCGGCGGCACGTCGAACGCAATGGGTGCGGCCTCCAGGCGGTGCCGGCGCAGGACTTGCAGCGAAATAGGGTCCGCCTCGATCAACTGCCGGCTCGGCGCGGCGATGGCTACCAGGCGACGGCGGTCCGGCGTGATGCGAATCTCGGAGAGCTCGTCGGCCAGCTTTCTCGACGCGACGATTTTCAAGGCGCGATCGAGAATGTACACGCTGCCGGCAGAGGGAGTCAGCACGTAAATGCGGCCGTCCGGACCGCCCGGCAGAATGGCTGCGGGAGCGGCGCCCAGCGGGATGGAGTGAAGCAGGCGGAAAGCCGTCAGATCGACAACCGCGAGGCTCGGATCGCCGGAAGTCGCAATCAGAACGTAACCGGCATATCCGGTCCCCTTCTTCGGACCGCAGGCGCTGGAAATCAGGAGTCCGCCGAGCGCGATCCACTCGCGCCGGGTCATTTGCACGGGAAGGCCACTTGAAAAATTGCCGTCTGACACGGCGGTCGTTCAGTCTATCCCTATGTTACTCTGAGGTTTCCATTCGCACCATCCACTAGCCGCCGCATGAATTTCAGGTCCGTTTTCAGCCTTATTTCCTCCGATCTCGCGATCGATCTGGGGACCGCGAACACGCTCGTTTTTGCGAAGGGCAAAGGGATCGTCGTTAATGAGCCATCCATCGTCGCTATTAATAAGAACAATGGCGAAATCGAGGCGGTGGGCAAGGAAGCCAAGGAGATGGTCGGCCGGACTCCGGGGAATATCGTCGCCATCCGGCCCATGAAGGATGGCGTCATCGCGGATTTCAAAGTCACCGAGCGAATGCTCAACTATTTCATCCTGAAGGCGCACGGACGCAAAATGATGGTTCATCCGCGGATTGTCATTGGCGTTCCCAGCGAGATCACGCAAGTCGAGAAACGCGCCGTCAGCGAATCGGCTTACCGGGCCAAAGCCAGCGAAGTGCACCTGGTGGAACAGGCCATGGTGGCGGCGATCGGGGCCGGCTTGCCGATTACGGAGCCTTCCGGAAACATGGTGGTCGACATCGGCGGCGGCACCACCGATGTGGCGGTCATTTCCCTGTCCGGCATTGTTTACTCGCGCTCGGTGCGCGTTGCCGGCAATGAGATGGATGACGCCATCATGAATTATTTGAAGCGCAAGTACAACCTGCTGATCGGAGAACGAACGGCCGAGCAGATAAAAATTCAGATCGGGTCCGCCTATCCCCTGGACCGGCCGCTCACAATGGAGATCAAGGGGCGTAACCTTATTGAGGGTGTGCCGAAGACCGTCACGATTGAAGACAGTGAAATCCGGGAAGCGCTTTCCGAGTGCATCGCCACCATACTTAATGCAATTCGGGTGGCGCTGGAGCGGACGCCGCCGGAGTTGAGCGCCGATATCAGCGACCGCGGCATCGTGCTGACGGGCGGCGGAGCGCTGATCAAGAACCTGGACCGGCGCATCCGGGAAGAAACCGGCTTGCCCGTTTCGATTGCCGAGGACCCGCTGGCATCCGTGGTTCTCGGCACGGGGAAAATGCTCACCGATTTTAAGCTTCTGCGGCGAATTGCAATTGATTAGAGATTTTGCCAGAGCGCTTGGCACGCTCGCCAGCACACCTTTACATTAGAGAAGTAAGCCATGGAAGCGCTGTTGAGCCGGTTTCGGAACCTCTCGGTTCTGCTCATTGTTGTTGTCGGCCAACTTATTTATCTCGGATACCAGGTCAAGACGAATCGGGACGAGCGCCTGATCCGTGTGTGGGCGGTGAGCGCCGTGACGCCGATGGCGGGCATTGTGGAAGCGGTGCGCCACAACACGATCGGATTTCTCGAGGACTACTTTATCCTTCTGGATGTGCGGGAACAGAACCGCAAGCTGAAATCGGATAACGACCGGCTGCGAATGGAAAACGTCTACTATCGCAACCAGCTCTCGACCGCGGAGCACGCGCGGGCGCTGATCTTATTTCAAGCGCAATCGCCCTCGAAAACGGTGGCCGCCCGAGTGATTGGAAACAGCACGGTTGTGACGGCGAAGGCCGTATTTATAGATCGCGGGTCTACAAGCGGAATCGAAAAGGGCATGGCCGTGGTAACGCCGGAAGGGATTGTGGGCAAGGTGGTGGCGGTTTATCCGCTGGTCTCACAGGTGCTGCTCGTGACCGATCCGACTTTCAAAGTCGGAGTGGAATCGCAGAAGGGCCATATCCACGGGGTCCTGGATTGCGGAACGGGCAAGTGTACCGTCGAGCAGATTCAGAACGAGGACAAAGTGGACGGCGGAGAGTGGTTCTTCACGTCCGGGGAGGACCGGATCTTCCCGCGAGGTTTTCCGGTCGGTACGGTTGTCTCAGCCCAGCCAGGACAAGGGATGAAAGATATTAAGTTGAATTTGAGCGGAGCTCCGGGGGGAGTCGAGGAAGTGCTGGTGGTGCTGCACGGCGTACACCAGGCGATTCCGATTGCTCCGGCGCCCGACGAGACAGCGGCGAAGATGCTGCCTCCTCCGCCCGATACGGGTGAGAGCGGGGGTATCATTGCCAAACCGCAGACGGAAGCCGACAAGATTTTGCAAAAGTACGATACGCTCGGTAAACAAGAGGGGCACGTCTACGGTGCGATCGGCTCGACGGTGCCGAACTTCAATCCGAAGCCGGCCGGCGAGGGAAAGCCGGCGGCGGGACCAGCTCCCGTGGTTCGGCCACCGCAACAGGCGGCTGCGCCCGCAGCCCCGGCCGCTCCTCCGCCCGTGCTGGGAGCGCGGCCAGGTACCCGATCGACCTCCTCCGGCACGACCGCCTCAAAACCGCAAATCGATATAGATACCGGACCCATTCTTCCGTTAGGAGCGCCTCGCCGTAAGCCCGCGCCTCCTGCGGCCGCCGCGCCGCAGCAGCCCCCGCCCGCTCAGCATAATCCGCCGCCTCAACAATGAACGAAACCAGCGATCAGATTCTGCGGCAGCCTGTCAAGGAAAGCTTGTTCAGCCGCTTCCAGGTTGTCGCGCTCGGCGCGATTACGCTGGTGGCGATTATCGGCAAGTTCTATCTACCGCGCCTGGTCCCAAACACGGAATGGCTGGAACTGCCGCTGCTGTTGACAATCTACTTCGGCCTGGTCCGCCGAAATCCGATCGCTTCCCTGTTTTTTGGCGCATTCGTCGGATTGGCGGAAGATTCGTTGTCGCCGGCCAACCTTCCCATCGGAATGTACGGCATCACAAAGACGCTGGTGGGATACTTTGCCGCCTCCGTCGGGCAGCGCTTCAACGTCGAGCACTCCTTCATCCGCATGGTTTTGTGCTTTTTCTTTTACTTTTTCCACGCCTTCTTCTATTGGATTATGCGGCGGGCGCTGTTGGGCCAGATCGTCCCATTCGATCCGCAGGAAACATTTGTGCACGGCGCGTTAAATGCGATTGTTGCCATTCCCTTATTCGCCATCCTCGATAAAATGAGGTTAGCCGGCAATTCGTAGGCAGGACCCACCCGGAATCACCCACGTGCCCATGATCCAAAGCGAGCGCCAGCGAGAAGATCCCATCTCGCCGGAACGTGGTCCTCGAGACGACCCCAAAGAGGCAGCGAACAAGATTGCGGTCTTTCAATACCTGACGGTGGCAGTATTCGTGTTTCTGGTGTCCGGTTTTTGGAAGCTGCAGGTGCAGAATCCGGATGTTTACAGCGAGGCCGCCGAACGCAATCGCATTAAGAGCGTGCCTATTCTGGCGCCCAGAGGGAAGATTCTCGATCGGGACGGCCGGGTAATCGTCGATAACAAGGCGTCTTATTCGCTGCTGCTCAATCGCGATCAGATCAAGGCGGAGCATCTGCCCGCCATTGCCGACGCGTTAGGGCTTGACTATGGCGAGCTGGCGGCCAAGATTCGCCGCATGGGCTCGACTCCACAGATCATCATCAAGGACCAGTTGAGCCGCGACGAGATGGCCTGGATCGAATCGCACCAGGATGTCAACACGTATCCTGAAATGCAACTGATCAAGTCCTGGCGAAGGCAGTATCCACAGGACGGTTTCGCCGCGCACCTGACCGGGTATGTAGGAGAAATCAGCGAATCCGAGCTGGATTCGCCGCAGTTCATCGATTATCACCAGGGCGACATCATCGGCAAGGACGGTTTAGAGCGGCAGTACGATCAGACGCTGCGCGGCGTGGACGGGCAGCAGCGCGTGCTGGTGGACAACATGGGCCGGGAGCGCCAGATGGAGAATGCGCAGGAGGCGGTCCCCGGGAAAGACTTGCGCACTACGATCGATCTCGATCTGCAAGCGGTGGCCGAACTCGCGATGGACGACAAGCGCGGGGCGGTAGTGGCGCTCGATCCACGCAACGGCGACGTGCTGGCGATGGTGAGCCGTCCCAGCTACGATGCCAACAAGTTCACCGGGCGGATCAGCCGGAAGGATTGGAACGAGATTGCGGGCGATCCTTACAAACCGTTGATGAACCGCGCTATTCAGGCGGAATTCGCTCCGGGCTCGACGTTCAAGCCCTTCGTGGCGCTGGCAGGGCTTGAAACCGGCGTGATCGACGACACTACGGAATTTCACTGTCCGGGAGGCGCGTCCTTCTACGGGCACTATTTCGCTTGCTGGAGGCAGAAACAGGGCGGCCACGGCAACATCTCACTGCACCGCGCCATTGCGCAGTCGTGCGACGTGTTTTTCTACAATGTCGCGAACAAGCTGGGCATCGATCGTCTGGCCCATTACGCCGAATTGGCGGGATTCGGGCACAAGACCGGCATCGATCTACCCAACGAGCGAGAAAGCACGATGCCATCCACCCGGTGGAAGATGCGCATGTTCCGGCAGAAGTGGTACGCGGGCGAGACGATCTCGGTAGGAATCGGGCAAGGCGCTGTGACCTCATCACCGCTGGAACTGGCGGCCGCCGAAGGCGGTTTGGCGGTGGGAGGCAAGTGGTACCAGCCGCACTTGGCAAGAACCGCTGCGCCGAAGCTGCTTCGCACCGGCAATCTCAATCCCGAGAACGTTCAACAGATTATTTCCGGGATGTCCGGCGTTGTGAACGAAGCGGGAGGAACGGGATATCCGGCGAGGCTGCCGGATGTCAAGGTATGCGGTAAGACGGGGACGGCGCAGCTCGCCTCAAACCAGGTATTGAAAGGGACGAAGCTGGGACAGTCCATGAAGGATAACGCCTGGTTCGTGGGCTACGCGCCCGAAGAAGCGCCGGAGATCGTGGTGGTTGCGCTGTTTGAGAACGGCGAGCACGGCGATCGCGCGGCGTGGATCGTCCGTGACGTGTTGAAGTCTTATTTCGACAAAAAAGCTCGCGGATCGAAAGCACTGACGCTGAACGCCAGCGCGCATCCGTTTACAGTACCCGCTCTCTTCGAGAAGCCGCAACCCGCAATGGCAACGGTGCTTGCGCCATTACCGGAAGGTCTGCCGCGTTAGTGACCGGTTACCGCTCTATTCGCGATCTCGACTGGCCGTTGATGGTCGTCACCCTGGCCTTGTGCGGCCTGGGAATTCTGCAAATCTACAGCGCGACGGCCGGTACGCGCTGGGAAGACGCATGGTGGAAGCAGATCATCTGGGTGACGACAGGACTCGCCATGATGTGGATCACGTCCCTGATCGATTACCACACGCTTCTCGGCCGAGTCTTCTATTTCTACGCCGCGGCGGTCGGTTTGCTGATCACAACCGGGCTGGCCGGGAATAAGATTTTCGGTTCAACGCGATGGATCAAGGTAGGCCCCTTCACGCTGCAAACATCGGAGTTTGTGAAGATCGTCCTTATTCTGCTGGTTGCCAAATATCTGACCGATTTGAAGGCGGAGAAGCTCGAATGGAAGGACCTGGCGTGGCTGGCGGGATTCGTGGGCATTCCGATGCTGCTGGTCATGAAAGAGCCGGACTTGGGCACCTCGCTGACCTATCTTCCGATCCTGATCTGCGGCATTCTCATGGCCGGATTGAGATGGAAATATCTGTTGATTATCACGGGGATACTCGTGATTACGTTACCGATCGGATATCATTTTCTTAAGCCGTATCAAAAGGACCGGCTCGTTAGTTTTATCTACCCAGACCGTGATCCTAAGGGAACGGGTTTTCAGGTGATCCAATCCAGAATCGCTGTTGGAAATGGCGGGATGTGGGGGCGCGGGGCCAAGGAGAGCTCGCAAACGCATTTGGGCTTTCTGCCTGTGCCGCATACGGATTTCATCTTTTCCTCGTTCGCGGAAGAGCACGGGTTTGTGGGTATCGTGATTGCGCTGGTGCTGTATTTCCTTTTGATTATGCAGGTGGTGCAGAACGCGCAAACGGCGCCGGACAAGGCAGGCCTTTACGTCTGCATGGGCGTTGCCGCGCTATTGTTGTTTCACGTGTTGGTGAATGTTGGAATGGTGGTGGGCCGCATGCCTATTACCGGGATTCCGCTCCCGCTGATGAGTTCGGGGGGATCGAACACGTGGTCGATTTTCCTGATGCTGGGCTTGGTAAACAGCGTCAGGTTGCGAAGGTTTGTAAATTGAGGATGCGCCTTCCAAGGGAAGGCTGATTCGACAAGGCGAACCAGGTCGAATGAGTGGAACAAGAGTTTCGGATTGCTAACGGGATTTTCAAGTTAGCGAAGGTGAAAACGATTCTATGAGGCGGGTGTTATCGAGCGACATGACTTGGCGCGCTCCGCTCGCGTTCGTGGCAGAGATTTTGCTTCCGTTTCCCGCATTTCAGGAACGGCAAGCGCAGGCAAGTCCGGAGTTTACGTTCTCTCATTAGCTGCCTGGTAAGGCGGTGATTAATGAGTAAGGAACTGGTGATTGGATCCAATCGCCACGAAACGAAGGTGGCGATCCTCGAAGAGGATCAGCTAGTCGAAGTTTATTTTCAGCGGGGGAATGAATATTCGCTCGCGGGCAGCATTCACAAGGGCCGCGTCACGCGCGTGCTGCCGGGAATGCAGTCGGCGTTTGTGGATTTAGGGCTCGAACGCGACACATTCCTTTACGTCTCCGATTTCTTCGAAGAGGAAAACGAAGACATAGATACGGTTGCGGAAGAGAAGCCCGTCCGGAGCGATCGAAGGGAACGCGGACCGCGACGCAACGCCCAGCGCGTGTTCGAAGAACGCAAGGACGAACCGCGCGAAGCCCGCGAGCTGCGTGCCGCTGCGACGGAACCGGAGACGACGGAAGCGGCCGAACCCGAAATCGCTGAAGAAGAGAGTATCCAGCCGCCGGAACCGGCCGTTTCTTCCGAGCCCGTGGAGATTCGCACGGGAGAGCGAACGGAAAATCAGGACGACCGGAGTTTTCGAGGTGACCGGCGTGGCCGGCGATCGCGAAGACGCCGGCAGCGGGGACGAGGTTTCCCCGAGACCAAGTATGCTCAGCCCGCCGGGGTGAGCTCCGCCAGGTCGGAGGCGGTGAGCGAACCTGTGGAAGAGACCGAAAACGCGAGAGACGTGCTGATTCTTCCGGGCGAATCCCTTGCGAAGTACCGGCACGCAGGCCCCGGCACAGAGCGTCCCGGGGCCCAGGAGCACGCGACGCCCGAGCAGGATCCCGACGCAGAAGCCGAGGAAGCGGCGATTGCGGACGAGGCTGAGGAACTCGAGCTGTCCGAGAAAGTTTTCTCGCATCATGATGACTTATCGCCGGTGGGGGTGGAACAGAAAATCGACGAGGTGAAGGAAGAACAGCCTCTGGCCGAAGATACATCGACGGCAGAGGAATCGGAATCCGCCGCGAGAGAAGAGCCGCCGGCCGGAACCGTAAGCTGGACCGCCGCGCCGTTGGAATCCGAGGAGTCATCGCCATCGGAGAGCAAGATCCTTACTTTTCCGGGACAATTGGAAGGCGAGGCGCTCGACCTGGAAGAATTCGAGATTCTCGATCCGGAGAGCGGTTCTCACGAGACGCCCGAACCGCGCGCCGGCGCGCCGGCCGATGCGGAAGAGCCATCGACCAGCTCCGAACCACAATCCGCTACCGTTCGCGAGCAGGGGGGGCGTTACATGCACCGCATGTCGCGGCGCATGCGACGCAAGCGTGGCGGTAACCGGTTTGGGCAATCCTCCGAGTTCGCAGCAGGCGTTTCCAGTGGAGTCGGAACCGGAGCGGCGCCGGCATTGGAGCCGGAGTTCCGGCGTGTTGGAGCCGAAGAACGCACAGCCGAAAAGCCGGAGCGCGCGATGCCCTCGATTTCGGATCTGCTGAAAGCGGGACAAGAAATCATTGTCCAAATTGCGAAGGAGCCGCTTGGACAAAAGGGCGCGCGCATTACATCGCACGTGGCGCTGCCGGGACGCTATGTGGTTTTCATGCCCAGCGCCAGCCATCTGGGAGTCTCACGAAAAGTCGCGAGCGACGAGGAACGCCAGAGATTGAAGCGCATTTTGCAGACTCACCGCGTAGGTACGACGGGCGGCTTCATTGTGCGCACTGCGGGCGAAGGGGTGCCGGAGGAAGAAATTGCCGCCGACATGAACTTCCTTTACAGCCTGTGGCTGGACATCCGGCAGAAGGCGGAGAAGAAGCCGGCGCCCGCATTACTGCACTATGATCTCGACATCGTCCAGCGTGTGCTGCGAGACCAGGTGACGGAGGATTTCAAGGCCATCTGGGTTGACAACGAGGAGATGTATGAAAACGTTCTGAATTTCATACAGCGTTTCCAACCGGCTCTTGTAAGCAAGGTGAAGATGTACACGCGGTCTGCGCCCATCTTTGACGCATTTAACATTACGCAGGAGCTGGAGAAGGCTCTGCGCCCGAAGGTTTGGCTGAAATCCGGCGGTTACATCGTGATCAATCAGACCGAAGCCTTGGTGGCGATCGACATAAACACGGGAAAATATGTCGGCAAATCGAACCGTCTGGAAGACACGATCGTGAAGACAAACACAGAGGCTGTGAAAGAGATCGTGCGCCAGATCCGGCTGCGGGATCTGGGCGGAATCATTGTTGTCGATTTCATCGACATGGATGAGCGCAAGAACCGTCAGAAGGTGATGCAGGCGCTCGAAGAAGCGATGCGCGCCGACAAAGCGCCTTACAAGATTCTGCAATTCAACGATTTTGGCCTTGTGGCGATTACGCGGAAGCGCGTGAAACAAAGCCTGGAGCGCACGCTCTGCGCGCCCTGCCCGTACTGCGAAGGCGCGGGGTACGTGAAGAGCGTGCAGACGATCATCGGCGAGATCCTGGTGGAAGCCCAGAAGATCGCGAAAGCGATTGAGGGCAAGGACGTCGTGCTGCGGGTACATCCCGAAGTGGCCAAGGTGTTGAAAGCCAGCGACAACCGGTACCTGGAGGAAATTGAAGAGATTCTGGGGCGGCCTGTGTTGGTGCGCGGCGATTTAACTCTGCACCACGAGAAGTTCGACCTGGCATAGCGCAAGCGGATGTTAGACTGAGAGCGATTTATCGAGGCAAGTCACACTCGCAGAGCAGCGCGCTGACGGTTCGCAACCGGAGAGATGGCCGAGTGGTTGAAGGCGCACGCTTGGAAAGCGTGTTTAGGGGAAACTCTAACGTGGGTTCGAATCCCACTCTCTCCGCCAG
>CAWBDN010000009.1:0-543124 GCA_963787575.1 uncultured Acidobacteriaceae bacterium | reverse complement strand
CGGTGATGTAAATTCGATTGTGTAAAAGCGAAGAGGGTGTAAGTTGGTTTCGCCTTAGCAAGCAAACCAAACCTGGAAAGGATGCTTACACCCATGGCAAAGATAACACCGATCCGAGTCACCGAGCAGTTTGAAGATTTTTTGAAGGATTTAAAAGAGAGCTTTTGGGGCGATCTGTACGGGCGGACGCGCCTGGCCTGGAAGAAGTTTTGGGAGGCGCAGTCGCTGCGTGAGCGCGACAGCTACATGAAAACGGGCTGGTACGACCGCCTGGAGCCGGGCCAGCGGGAGGATTATCGCAACGGTTTTTAGGAGCGGGAGTATGTGACGCGTTTGGGAACCATCCGGCTGCGGATCGCGCGAACGCGCGGGAAGAACTTTCTGCCCCAAGGCTTGGAGAAATTCGAGCGACGTGCCGAAGATGTGGCGATTCTGATTCGGGAGGCTTTCCTGCGCGGGATCTCGACACGCCAGGTAGGGCGTGTGGTGGCCACGTTTACGGGCGAGCCCGTCAGCGCACAAACGGTTTCCAAGCTCACCCGCGAGTTGGACGACGCAGTGCGCCAGTTCCATTCGGCCGAGTTGAAGGACGAATGGGCCTACCTATTTCTGGACGGAGTGAGCTTGCGGATGCGTCGGCCCGGAGGACGCAAACGAGTGCATATGCTGGTGGCCTACGGTGTGAAACAAGATGGCACGCGGCATCTGTTGGCGTTTCAGCGCAGCTCAGGCGAAAGCCAGGCGGCCTGGGAAGGACTGCTGCAGGACCTGTACCGTCGCGGTTTGACCGGTACCGGCTTGCAACTTATCATCACCGACGGCTGTCCCGGATTGGCAGCGGCCCTTCAGGTGATCTACCCCAGAGTGCTGCATCAGCGCTGTTGGGTGCACAAGATGCGGAACATTCTCGAGAAAGCCCGTAAGCGAGATTACGACGAACTCAAAGCAGGAGCGCAGGCGATCTATCTAGCGGAATCGCGGCGCGAGGCCCGCGAGCTCTTCCGCCGCTTCCGCAAGCGTTGGGGCGAGGACTATCCGGTGATGGTCAAAGCCCTGGAGAAGGACTTGCCTGAGCTGCTGAGCTTCTTCAGCTTTCCACGTCATTTGCGGCAGAAGCTCCGTACCACCAACATCATTGAACGTGTTTTTGTAGAGGTCCGGCGGCGCACCCGCCCCATGGTCTGTTTCGTGAATGTGGCCAGCGTCGACCGGATTATCTATTCGATCTTTTACAGATTCAACTTAGAGTGGCGAAACCGCACCCTCCGGGTTTTTACACAAGCCGCTTGACATCACCGGCGTTTGATTGACGTTTGATCACTTCGGCGGGCAGGGGCACGGCTGCAGGCTGTCCAAGGAGGCTGCTAGTAAAAAGGAGCAAGGCTAGCCACGATTTCATTCGGCAATTTTGGAATTCATTCAAAGTGCCCGTAGTCGAAGCCAGATCTTTGAATCAGGTGCTGATAGTTGGCTCAAATACCTTTTCAGGATCTGCCGCAGTTTAGCTATGAACGTTCCTGCGCGATCAATTTCCAGACATGACCGGCTTTAGATCTGTCGGTTCTGCAGAAAGGGCCCTTGCTTTCAGGCCGATATTCACGTGCATTGCTTCCAGAGTTATCTCGGCAAGCATTCTTTCTTCGTGGACATTGCGAATGCGGCCAGGGAACTTCACTCCGTTGATAGTTCGCCCAATGGTCTACCGTCGTATAGGCAGTTACTGGATGATTCGGGTCAGAGTGCGAGGTGCCTCCCTGCTTCACAGGCAGGTGCGTGATGGGATCGAGTGTGATCGTCGTTGAGCGCGAGGGGTCCGTTCCGTGAGCGATAAGGATTGTGCTCGCGGCGGGGCAGGTGATCTCCGAGCTGGGATCACGGTCCGCAAGCCACACGTTCACGTCAAGGCTGTGTAGGTAGTTCTGAGCGAACGTTAGCTCCCCGCCAGCAAGCTCTTTAACGGATCCGTCGGGCATGATTTCCCAGCCCCCACTACCATTGAAAAACAAAACATATGTATCGTATGGACCTGATTGGTCGATCCGCAGATCGTTGGGTCTGATCCAGCGCACGCGCTTACGCACAGTTCCCAAAGGCCGGCCATTGCGGTCCCACGTCTCCGCCCTGACAATTTCGTCGAAGTCTCGTATCGCCGCAATGTTTTGCGCGCCGCCGAGTGCTGATTGCATTTCGTGGAAAAGTTGCAGCGCATTTCGATTTGACGCCGCACAAGACCCAAGCAGTAAACCACTGATGAGCAGAAAAATCCAGACTAGGCGCACAAAACCTTTGACCCTTCCGCATACCATTTTGTTCCTGACGTGCGGTTTAGCCACGAACTCACCGTTGCGGAGAGTGATTGGCGGCTGGTTGGCAGCCCGGAAGTTGGGCCACCAAGAGATCTCTACGCAGGAGCAAATAAAGACAGTGCCAAAACAATTCTTTCTTAAATGTTCCGGTGACGTGCACGTCTTCGTGAACGTCTCTGGATCGAGCTCCTGTGTGACGTTCTCGATTGAAATCTGCGGAGGTGCACTGGTCATGGTGGGTCAATAGACTCGTCAGAGTCGCTGTTTTACTACTTCCGGATGGAAGGCCATATTCCAGAAGATCATCTGTTACGGCTTGTCGACCAACACATCGACTTCGCTTTCGTGCGCGGCCAACCACGCAGCTCACGCAATTAATCTTTGCCTTCAGGTACTTAGGAGTGTTGCCGTCGTCTTGGAGTCACCATTGCGGATCGGGAAATTCCCGGTCGTTCCAGAGATCGTATTCCTCAGGCGAGACTAAATTGCCAACCCCACTCCGAACTGCCATGGAGTAGGTGGTCGGGTACATCGGGTCCAAGCTGCTCAGCAGCCCGGCCAAACCGGCGATCCGCTCGGATTTCGTCCATGCCGAAAACTGAGCCGCGCGCGACTCGGCGTTCTCTTCGAGATAAGGATGGCGTGCTGATAGACGATCCCATTGCTCCCGGATTTCCGTCGCATTCTGCCGGAACTCTGCCTCCACGGCTTGCTCGATCACAAACTCCAATTCATACGCCACAATTTGATGCTCTTTGCCGTGGTCGATGAAAGCCAACGAATCGCGCAGTTGCCGACATTGCACCATCACCGACGGCCATAACACTTCCACCCCGAAACGCGGCCCGGCTTCCGGGCACAGAGGATCTCGTTTCTGTTGGCGACGCTGCCCTTCGTAAGCCTTCCTGAGATCGTAGGCGAGGCTGAGAAAGAATCCTTCTTTATCGCCGATCAAGGGAGATCGTGCATTCACGTCGTGCAGAATTCGATGTGCTCGCGTCAAGCATAAGTAATCCGAGAACAAAGCGATTCCCGCAGCGTTCTTCAGCGCCTTATAGGTGAACATGCGGAGTCATTCCCCTTCAGCCGGCTCAGCGCTCAATTTGAGTTGAGCGGTCTGGATGCGCAGCTTTACATCGGCCAGAAAGTCGGCATACCCAGCCAGCACGGCCGTGCGCACTTCCTTCATAGGCTGCCCATCTATTAGCGCAGATTCCGCAGACACTGTCTGCGGAATTGCGCGCTGTGAGCGGTCCCGATTGCGATCACTCACAGCGGGACCTCAGGGAAAGCGCTTTCAGCGGTGGCGCCAGCGTTTGTCATAGATTTGGGTCCGTGACGTGCCCGTATCGAAACAACTCCTGCGTCTGCGGATATCGATCCCAGCCCCGAGCGAGAGCGTGACCCGTGGTGGCGGCAGCGAATTCGGTGTACATGCAGAGTCAGCGGGACTCTCTTGTGTAGAATACGCTACCCGCAGATTTCGCCCCACGAGGCTGCTCGGCGGAATTGTCGCCACAGTGCGGCGACAATCTGCTGGCCCCAGGTCGACACGCTCAAAAGCCCGGTTTCTCCAGCGCATCATTTTTTAAGACGTTGCCGTCCTGGATGTTCTTGCGGAGCATGGTGAGGCTGCGGTTTGGCCGTAAATAGCAATGCGCTTCCGAATTCCGCGTTCCCTGAACGTCGATACTGAAGGGCGGAGGCTTCAGCACTGGTCCTTTGCGAAGTATCGAGTCGAAACCGGGACGGTCTGGGTTACTTCCTCGTACAACGGCCGCAGCTTCGATTCCCGCTACGTCGGTCCCGTCAGGGAAAACCGAATCAGCCATCATCTGCGAGTGCTGCTGACGCGATGAATGCACATCGGAAATTCCTCATTTGCGCAGCGCACACGAAGGGCAGAACGGCTTTTCGCCCGTCGCCCAAACTGTTAAAATTGAATATATAAACCTCGATGCCGCTAACTCTCAAGATTACCGAGCAAGAGCGGGCAAAACGCCTGGATGAAGTGCGACAGGCTTTGGCTTCAGTCCGTCTAGAAGGACTTGAGCCTGGCCATGAAGCGCATTCCATCTATCAACGCTACGTTGACGGCGAATTGACAATTGAACAGATGGGAGTCGAGATCGAGGCGCTGCATGACAGAGAGTACGGACCCGTACCTGTACCCGGGCACGGACGTCCTTAAGAATCTCCGCGACATTCGCGATCCCGACATTCTGTCCCGTTTCGAAGCAGAGGCCACCTCACGTCGAATCATCCAGCTAATCAGCGCTCCAGTGCCTGGGAAGTTTGATACGGCGCGATTGAAGGCGATTCACAAGCACATCTTCCAGGATGTCTATGCGTGGGCCGGCCAATTTCGGACAGTTAATATCTCGAAGGGTGGCCATCCTTTCGGCGCTGCCGCTTTTGTTGAGTCAGCTCTGAACGATCTGCTTCAGAAACTCTCTGCAGAGAATTATCTTCAGGCAGTAGATCCCAAGGTGTTCGCCAGCCGGGCTGGATATTTCTTGAGCGAAATCAATGCAGCGCACCCATTCCGAGAAGGAAACGGTCGCACTCAAAGAGAGTTCATACGAGAGTTGGGGCGTCAGGCCGGCTTTGTGGTGGATTGGAGCCGCATAACTCCAGATCAGATGATCGCAGCTTCCCGTGAAAGTTTTCAGACCGGTGATAGCTCTGCTCTGTCTGAACTCATCTCCGCTTCAATGGAATAGAGGTCCATCGGCAAGCTGCTTCCGCTTAAGCACCGTTCAGCCGTCGCGATTGGCCGTGTAACGGCCGGCTACGCCTACGAAGGGTTAGAAAAGGGCGGCTATCATACAAGACCCATCCCACGTACCGTCCTTTGACCGGGATCTCCTCTGCTCATTCGGCGCATTTATAACGGTGTGCCAGATCAGCGGGAAGAACGCCGAACCTCGGATCAGAGCGATATTGGATGGAAAAAAAACCGTCGCCGACAATCAGTTCCCAATCGAAATTGCCCAAATGGGGATCGAGGTCCCTGTTCCAACAGGTATCCCTCAATTCGCAGAGGATAGAATCCGTCCGTTTATCGAGCAGAAGTTCACGGGCTTGCGCGTTTCGTCGATGCCGTAATGAGATCGACCGCCTACACGACCCGCCGTTTCTCCACCAGTGCCGGACGGAGGATTGGAAAGGCTGAGAGAACGCGAAACGGAATGGATTGATTGGAAAGAAGCTTCACGCGCCCAAGAAAGGTGTCCTGCTAGGCTATACAACGCTGTCCGACGCCCGGTTAGCGCCACCCCGACTGTACGAACTTTTGTACGAACTTTTCTTGGAAGCCATGCGATACGGCGAATGGCTTTCAGGCTATAGCCCTTCTATTTTCAATAACTTGCGTTTTCCACTTCGCACCGCTTCGCCTTGAAATTCGGCTGTTAACCGAAGGGTTGTAGGTTCGAATCCTACCTGAGGAGCCAAATCTAAATCGCTGAAATTATTGAAGCTCCCTTCTTTGGGCGACAGCCGCCGAGGATGGGGCTGTCACTTCTTTTGTCACTACTTTGCCCTTTTCCTCCAAGTAGCGAGCGAGCTTCTGGCCGGCGAGCTGGATGTCCCGTTCATCCGTGATGTCGTAACGATCAAAGATACTGCGGCTTTTATGACCGCTAATCCGCATCGCTTGTTTCTCGGGGATGCCTGGTCGGATCATGTTGCGGACGGCCGTTCGTCGCAAATCGTGAACGAGTAAACTAGGTACTTTCGCGCGCTCGCGGGCTTTGTTCCAAAGCGGTTTTAACTTCGTTGATTCCCGCTCCCTTCCACGAAACGATAAACGGGCAGTCGTTTTGCCTTCCTGCGTAGGCCAGGCCATTTCCAGCCAAGCCCGCAGCTCTCCGTAGAGTGGAGCAACCCGAGCCTGCTTTTCCTTCGTCTGCTTCTTTTCAAGCCGGATAAGATTTTCTTTCCAGTCCACCTGATCCCATCGCAACTTGAGGATTTCACCCCGGCGCATCCCCAAGTGATACCCAATCACCAGAATCAAACGCTGATGATCTGGCAGCTCACTGCGAAATGCGAGATATTGCTCGTGTTCGAGAAAGCCTTCGCGCACGTTGTCCTCTTCCAGCATTTCGATTTTCGGAGAGGCGTAGACGAGCGGCGGCAGCGCGCTTGTGCCGAGCGTGTAGGCGCGGCGTAATGCCTCGAGCCAGCGATTGATCGTTGCATTCGCATATCCTGCGATTTGCTTCTGTTCCAAAAAGCGATCAATCGTTTGTGTTGTGATTGCCGATGCTTTGATTTTGCCGAACGCAGGATCGAGGTGCAAACGAACATACCCTTCCGCTTGCTTGTAGCTGTGCCGGCCTGCTTCCGCTGATCAGCTAGATAAAGCTTAAGGAGGTCGCCTGCCGTTGCATTAGCTGAGGACACTTGCCGGCTGTCGATCTCCGAACGACGCTGATTCAGGAGTCGAATCGCGTCGTTCTTGCTCGTGGATTTAGAAGACTCGTATCTGGGCTGCGCCTCTCCCGGCACGTAATATTTAATCCACCAAATCTTGCCACGGACATACGGCTTTGCGGTTCCACGTTCACCTTTAGGCATAGCTGCACCGATCCTCCTAGATCCCCTCGCGCTTCGCACGATCAATGTACCTGTCAAGATCGCGGCGGTCAAATCGCAGCTTTGTGTCAATCCGTACGCATGGAATATCCACCGCCGCCTTGTGCCGGAGCGCATGCGGAGTCATGCCGAGGTATTTGGCAGCTTCATCTATGTCCAGGAGGCGTCGCGATGTGCCCGCGATACGTTCGAGCTTCAAGGCTACTGCTTCCGCGATGGCATCGATCATAGCGTCTCCTGCGCTCACACGCTCGCTTTTTTCCGATCTCCCATTCTGAATCGAAAAGATTTGCGAATTTACGCCGCCGGTGCTCATGGATACACTCCATGGCTAGTCGAATTGGGCAAACCGTTCACGCTCGAATGCCCCGCTTTCAGATTTTTCTCCGGCGCTCGGGATCGGAACCGAAACTGAAAGCTGCGCTCCGCCGATTCCAGCCTGTCCAGAGCATCCATAAGTTGGAGACCCACCTCTTGACTCTGCTCTGCCGTATGACCTGGCTGTTCGGTCGCTTTGATAGCGAAACGGATGCAGTCCATTGCAACCCGCATTTGGTACGCCATTTCAAACTCACTCGGCGACGGCGTGGCTCTCACCTTAGTCTCAACAATTGCGAACACTTCCTTAGCAAGATCTGTTTTCATTGTTTTTGCCTCGACTGCAGTTCAACCGACGCATCGGATTGGATTGGCTGAAAAGGTGCTTCGAACAGAATGTCTCTGTTCACGCGAACGGTGAACTTGTATTCGACGTGAACCCTTATCGTCGGCTGCACGTTCAGGTTGCGGCGCGTGATCTGAGAACCGGTTTGACTCAGATCCTGGCCGATTGCTTGTGATGCGGCTTGGCTCGGACTCGGATAGGCAAGCACACTTTGATTGGTCCGTTGCGATATCGCAAACGCAGCCGTAAACATGCTGGTCAGGGCAGACAACCCGAGCAACCTCTTGTAGTGGTGGTCCACCTTCTCCCGAAGGCCGGAATTTCCATGCGAGTCGAGCCCGACCATTCCGTCAAGGTCTACTGATGATGCATCAGGGAAGATAATCCGGTTCCAAGCGACTTGCACCCCCTCTTGCCCGTATGACACGCGTGAATCATATTTGACAATGAGCCTCGAACCTTGCGGAATCAAAAGATACATCCCGGTTGCCGTGTCATAGACGTTCGACATGACGAGAGCTTTCAACTCGCCGGGAAGATCGGAATTCAAACTCTGTTCAAGAACGGCCGGAATCTCCCAACCGGCCTTGATCTCGTACCTCGATAGCGGGGCGTTGCGTGTCGAACCGAGATAATCATCGGCCTGGCGATTCCGGGTCGCAGCCAGAAATGCTTCCTTTCGTGTCTGCATGTTCTGTTTGTCGTATTCATCGTCAGGTGAGGCGAGGCTTCTGGTGATCTCTCCTGCGCTCATACCTTTGCTGTCGCCCGTTAGTTAGCGCGTGGCTGATCGCAGCTACCTGGGAGAGATCGGAATCAGTTTGGCGAGTCGACATGGGTGTACCGAATGAGCCAAGCGACGCGCCTGCCCCGGATGATGCTATAGCCGAGCTACGGATTCCTGTAGGAGCAAGACTGGCTTCTTGCTCGCGTTGATATGCCGCTACGAGGCGCTGTTCCTCGGGTGTTGGCTGATTTGCGATTGGTTGGAGCGGGTGGAACTGACTGAGATCGCATAACCGGCGCTTGCCTGACGACAACCCGTTCCTGTGGAAGTCCGTCGCAGGGCTGGCCTGTCTGTGGGTTATAACGGTATGGCTCGTTCGTACGAGGATCAACCCCACACGAATAAACTGGCGTACTACTAGTCTGTGAAGCCGGTGCGGGCGGCTGCAAGTCATTCGGATTACCGTGCGTTAGCGGCGCATTTCCAGCGGGAATCGAATTGGTGAACTCATTCCCTGCTTGCGTCGCGGGCGCGACACTCTTGGGCAAGCCGGTTTGTCGTGCGGCGACCTGCGCGATTTGAGCACGCCGATTTCCACCGTAGGCGAACGCCAACAGAAGCGCAACGCCCACACAAATGATTGCCGCACTCGCCCGCTTACGCATCCGAACTGCCTGCTGCGGCTCCGAGTGAAGATCCAGCCCGCTGGGTGCACCCATGCGATGACCTTCCGTCTGAAACTCTTGACGCCCAGTTTCCGCTTGTAGATCGTCTCTATCCTTTGGGTTGTCCACGAGTGATCTCCACTTTTTGCCTCTTCTTGCCTGTGCCGAGAACCAGATTTGCGCGATCAAATAGCCGATCTACGATATACGTTTGTTGCTTCACCCGATAATTCGTCATCTCGCCCTTCCCGTTTCCGTCAACAACAACCAAAACGGGCATTTCCCGGTGCTGAAGCTCCTCAGGTATTTGGATGAAGGTCTTCGCTCCATCGTCGAAGACGCGTAGCGGCCTGATATGCTCATCGCCGCCCCGGACTTTATAATCGAAGTTCATCTTTTCGACTGCAATCATGGCAAGCAAGACCTATGCTGCACGCGGTTCCCGTTTCACCAGAGCGCGCTGCTCGGCAAGTTGCGGCTGCCATTTGCGGTTGTTGTCGTCATCCGGGTAATCAAAGGCCACCCGTGCAACATACTCTTCGGGTTTTGAGATTAGCCGGATGTAATAGGCACGCCGATCAGTCATAACGAGAAGGTTTGTATCGAGCCCCGGTGTTTGAGGTTTAAGTACAATCACCGGAGTCGAGTCTTCTCCAGTGCCATACATCGCTGGCGAAATGTTCCAACGGACGGAATCGCCGATGTGCGGCTCACCGATGATCTTTTCACCAGCTTGCAGTTCGATCATGCACACGCGCAGTGGCGCGCAAACCACCGTGGGCAATCCAGCACCAAACGAATACACGACTCGCCGTCGCGACCTGGTGCGGGCGGGTTCCTCTCGCCTCTCCACCGCTCGCTAACCCGCACCGCTTCAAGTGCCGTCGCCCTAAGAGCGACATCCTCTTTGGGCCGATAATCTTTCGGCACCGAGATCCCCGTAGACGGTGCATTCAATCTCGCACCGCCGACCACGAACTCGGGTGTCACATCGGCTGGACCGGGGAAGCCGTCTGGCTGCTGCAGAGCTTGTATCTGGGCACCGAAATCATACTGTTGCAAAAGCGGAGGGACGGATTCGCTGCGCGGCTGAGCCGGCGGAACCCGCTTAATTGGGACAGCGTTGGCCGTTAGTCGCACCCGCCTGAGACGAACCTTGCTGCCCGAAAATCATCGAGCCAGAACCGACCAACAAAAAGAAAACGGCGATTGAACGCATCACATTCACTCCTTCCTAAAGAACCTTGGCCCAACTCGCGTTCGTCACATAGACCCCGAGCGGATTGATCCGCGCCAAACGCTCGTCTGTCGGCGGATTGAGCGCGATAGAGAACGATCCCTTCCAGCGATCCGTTGCCTTAATCGCACCGTATAGATCGCGGGTCGTTTCAACCCAATCCACCTCATAGGTGCGATCACTCGTGGGAAGAACGGATTTGACTTCCACGGCAACAGTCTCCGTCTGAGCTCGGTTTGACGGCGGATCAGCGCGGTAGAACTCGCTTATGAATGTTTGGGCTGAACTGCCTTTGCAATATGCGAGTAAACAAAATCAATGGCTTTCCTCTGTGCGATGCCATCCGGTGTGACTAGGCGCAGATTTTCTACCCAGTCGAATATCGTCGAGCGTTTACCCGATCGTCGTTTATCGTGGTCTGCTCGGCAAAGCCTGAAGCTATAGGGCGGCCCAGATTATCCACAAGCACGATGAACGGAAACACACGCGAGTGCGATGACATCCAAAGCAAGCCTGTTGTTTCAAGTAAGGCAACTAAGGCGCAGAGTACGGCAACGGTCCGCCAGTTTCGGGCGCGCGTGATCTGATCGCCATATCGTTCGTCCCATTCGCGCCGGGCTGCCAGATCCGGATTGTAATTTTCGCGCGACTGATTCTTCCGAAACTCCGCATCCTCCGCTACACTTGACCGTCTTTTCCGCAGACCTAACGCAATCGGCATCCTTATCTTCTGTTACTCCTCGTGATCAACCGGGATCCGTGGCGGCGTCTGGTGGGGCGCAGCATCGGACGGATATCGTGTGTTGACTATCCTCCGCCGCACGTTATCTATTCGCCTTGATGTGCCGCGCAATGAGCCGCCGACTCTAGCTGCGACGGCCCCAAGTCCTTCTCGACGCTTTGGCGTTGGCGGTTCCGGCGAGTTGGCTGCGTTTCGAACGGAACCGACTTGTGAAGGCAACTCAGCTCCGCTGTTTCCCATAGCGAGTTCGGACGCATTGACATCGGCCGGTGCATTTCCGCCTTCAGAATCTTCGATGCTGCTGCGTCGCGACCCGGAAGATCCTGATGATGGCGGCGCATTTCTTTCAGCAGAACCCAGAGGTATTGAGGACCGGCTGAATCCTTTAGCAGCGCTCTGCGTTTCAAATCCCGATCCGGCTAGTGGTTCGCCGCCGATTCCGGCAAGTGCTGAGCTTGAGCGGTCTCCTTCACTTGAAACTTCCGCTCCACTGGTTCCCGACTCGGGCGCTCCCGTTGCTGCTCAATGAAGGTGGCGCTGAGCCGGGCGTCCAACCACCGTGGCCAGAGCCGTTTCTAGGCGGATCAGGTTGGACCCGACTCGCACCATCACTCGTGCTTGGGCCGCGCGGTGCACTCGACGGAGGGGGAACAGAGCCGCCGGTGCTTCCGGACGAGCCGTTCGACCCAACCGCCGCCACTGCGCTCGCCACACCCGAGCTCGAACTTCCAGAGCTCGCGGCAGAGCCCGTCCCAGCCATCGCAGCGGTTCCGCCCGCAGCGGCACCAATGGCACTCGCTCCGACAGAGGCGACCGCGAGTCCAGTTCCGGCCACCGCCATGCCCGTTCCCCAAAGGTCTCCGCCCGCAAGTGCGGGAGATCCACCCAGGACCGCCGCAAAGAGCCTCGGGATGTGCCAGCAGCACATCATGAAAATGAGAGCAGCGCCCATGACATCGAACGCGACCATGTTTGGATGGGGCGCGTTCCCGACGGTTTGCGCCAAGTCGATCCACCCAAGGCCCAGGTTTATACCGGCGCTGATTAGGCAATACAGCAGGACAATCTTGATGCCGATTGAGACGGCCAGGCCAATGTAGCGCTCCGTGTAAGGAACTGTCCAACGGCTGCCGCCGAAGCCGAGAAAGATGAAGCCAACTGAAACTACGAGATAGCTTTCAATCATCGTCACGATGAAATTGAGCGTGATGATGATGTAAGAAACCATGATCAGAATGGCGCAGACGACCAGAGCCAACGATGTTCCGGGATTCGTAAAGAACGCCGAAGTGCTTCCAGAGTCCATCAAGGCGCCCGCGATATTCAGACCTTGAACGAACACGTCACCGGGTGAAAGCGGGCTGCCCATGCCGGCGGCGTTTGCGCCGATCTGGCTGAAGCTATCGATGATCGCGGGAATCCAGGTGCGGCCATTAATCAGTAGCGCGTAGAAGGCTCCAATCCACATCAGTTTTCGAATCAAGGCCGATGTCCAACTCTGGAGGTCCGTCTTTTCGAGGAGCATCACTGCCGCACTCCAGGCGAACTCGATTACTGCCAGAATTCCGAATAGCCCGTTGGCATAGACCCAGATATTTGTCGTCCACAATATTCTTTGGTTTTTGAACTGCTGAAGAATGTCGTTCGCGTTTGTGGTCGGGAATGGCCCATTGTTTTACCCCAACGCCGCCGGAACACCAATCGCGGCAATAGCAATGAGAGGCAGCCATACACGGCGCATATAATCCGACAAATCGCAAACCTCCTTTAGACACGCACACCTTTCCTGTCCCGCGCACAAGGCGCAAGCAGCTCTTCGTATGTTGTTCAGAACGCTATTTCACGCCGGGCTGGAACTTCCTCCCGTCGCTCTGGGCAGGACTCCATCGAAAAAAGGCGACCTGACGAGCGGCGGTACACAGTCTCCCCTCGGTTGTGCCGCTCCACTCGGCTGGCGCTTTCTCCCGAACCGGCTGCACATTTCATCAACCTGAACCGCTACGTCGCGGTGTTTCCCAGCCAGTCCTGCATTCCCTGTGTTGGAACAGCTGACAGGTTTCCAGCACCCGCCTGCTCCGCCTTCTCAACGATTGGGCTCCTCGGCTCGCGGGCGCAACCAGCCAAAAACGCGAACACCGCGAGACACCCGGCGATCCGAATTCGCGGCGACAATGACTTCATACTTCGTCACCTCAACCAATCATTACCGCAATCCGGGCAGAATCCTCGCCCGTCACTCGCAGCGTGCCCCGAGGAGAAATACCACTCCGTTGCCGCTTCATTTGGCGATTGCTGCTGAATAACCGCAGCTTGATACGCTTGCTTGCTCGACATATCGGCCAGCATCAACTCACGGAGTTTCATGAGTTGCTGAACCTGCTGCTCGGCAACCTGTCCCGTGACCTGAAGGGCCTCCATCCGGCCATCAGAACTCGACGCCATCGCCCGCAGTGAATTCAACACCGCCTGTTCGCTTTGGAGCTGCTGGCCTTGCAGACCAGCGGCGCGAAGAGTTCCGAGCGTGGTGTCCAGGGACGTTTGCGACCAGTTCTGATACTGGCGGTAATAGATGTTGGGATTCGTTGAATATCCCCGAAAAGTATTCCTGAACTGTACGTCGAGGTTGCCGAGCGAATATGCGAGCGCCCGACCGCCTTGCACGATGCCAGCGAGGGCGTTTAGGTCGGCTGTAATTGGGCCGAAGACCTGATTCGGCAGTGGACGGGCGTTCCTGACCATGTCTGCGTACATATTCAGCTCGTTCTGTAATTGCACCCCTTGCCGGATGTACGCCATGACGAGTTGCGCATGATTGAGCAGTTGGATGACCTCCGTCGCAAATGCCCCAGCTTGCGCTGGCGGCGGAGCTTGCACAGCAATCCCGGACGAAACAATAAGAGCGATCAGGCGCTTGCGCATAAATATGCCTCCTCCGCGCTTTCTTCAACCTCTAGCGAGCGGAAGTATTCCGCCCATTTATTCAAACCTCTAAGCCGAAGCCACTCCGACCGCCAAGAGTCGGGAAATCTTTCGATCACACCCTGGACGATCTGCCGTTCTTCCCGCCCGTTAACACCAACCCACGACAGAGCCACTTTTCCGACACCGAGATCAACGAGACGCCGACCGAGCGCGCCGACTACGTAGTAGTGCTGCTTCGGAATGCTGAGCTGTAGGATTTCCATCTCACGTTCGTTCAATCCCACGCGCTCATAGAAATCGCGCGATCCGGCATTCTTGCATTCGGCGTTGGGCAAAAGAATCTTCGTCGGGCAGTTTTCCAGGACGATATCAGCGATATCGGATTTCGCGATATCGCTGATTTGTTGAGTCGCCATCACGACCGCTGCATTCTTGCGGCGCATCGTTTTCAGCCAGTCTTTCAGGCGGTTACGAAAGAGTTGATGCTGTAGATATGACCACGCCTCATCCAACGGGATGAGAGTCGGAGAACCATCAAGCCGCTGCTCAATTCGCCGGAAAAGATACAGCAGAACCGGAATTACGGCCTTGTCATCCAGTTGCATCAGGTTCTCGGTTTCAAAGCTGAGGAAACGGCCATGGCCCAGCATGTCGTGGTCCGCATCGAGAAGCGACCCCATTGGTCCCATTACCGTGAAATGCTGCAGCGCATCGCGAATGTCGGTATCCTGCACGTTCGCGGACAGTTCCGTAAGAGTTCTCGTCGGCGAGAGCTGTAACCGCAAGACAGCTTCAGCGACGGCGTTGCGATGCTTCGGGCCGAACTTGATAGCTATGCCGATCAATCCAATCGCGTATGCGACCGGCCCGGTTAATGAGGTTGCGATTGCCGTCATTGGCCTCTCCCAGGGCAGGTTGCCGCCTGCGGCCGCATGCACCCACACGCTGAAGGTCCACGCCAATGTAAAGAAAGCCGCGAGCCGTGAACCCGGGCCTGACCATTTTGATTTGCGAATTACGTTCATGTTGGAATACTCTCCGAGTTTTTGAATTACCTACTCAGACATGCTCGACCTGATATTGGCCATCCCGATATCCAGTTACGAGCAACACTTCCCTGACTTTGCGCCCGGCCTTCAAGTCGGGTTCTTCGTCAACGAAGATCACGAGATCCACCGCCTCAGCGATAAGCGTCTGCTGAGGTGCATTCGTGGCTTCAGCCACGAGGCTTTCGAGGCGAATCAAACCGCTAATGGCATCATTGGCGTGTACCGTGGCGGCACCACCGGGATGTCCTGTGTTCCAAGCTTTGAGAAGGGTATGCGCTTCCGCTCCACGCACTTCGCCTACAACGATGCGAGTGGGTTTGAGGCGCATGCACGCCCTCAGGCATTCGAGCATGGTCACTTTCCCAACAGCCCGGAGGTCAAGATAATTCTTAACGGCACACTGTAGCTCTGTCGTGTCCTCAATCGAGATCACGCGGTCATGAGGCGTCAATTGCGCGAACGAGTCGAGAATTGCGTTTACCAGGGTTGTTTTGCCGCTTCCGGTAGAGCCAACGACGAGAATGTTTTTCTTTGCGCGTATTGCGCTGCGGATTACATCGGCATGACTTTGGCCGCGAACCAAATGCGCCAAAATCATCACGCCGTCGAAGGCGGTTCAATGGATCGGGCTTATCGGTGAGAATGCGGCCTGCTTCATAATCGGCAAGCGTGAAGATCTTTCGCGGCCGCAGCCGGATAGCAAAAACTGGGCGGCGGACCACCGGCGCCACGATGCCTTCGAACCGGCTGCCGTCAATTGGAAGCTCGGTTTCAAGAATCGGGTGATCATGGTTCAGAACCGTTCGACGCCAAGCTGCGATTGTCCCCAGTGCACTCGCGGCCTGGGCAGAGGGCATCTGCCCGACTTTTGCGAACCCCTCGCCCATGCGCTTGACCCACAACGTTGAGTCTGGGTTGAGAAGAACGTCTTCCGTTCTGTCGTCTTCAAGAAGCGAGAGCACACCATCGCCCAGCTCGCGCCTGAGCTTCACTTCGAGGCGCTGGTGCTGTTCATCGTGAATTACGGCCAAATTCGCCAAATTAGCCACTTGACGTGGTCTCCAGTTGTGATATATTTCCTTGCAATGCGCGATTGAAATTGTCCCGATCTGCATAAAGTCGACAGACGAAAAAGGCAATCCTATCGATTGGGGCTGGTTTGAAGCCGCCGCTCGGGTTCAAGACCCCTTGCGGGCGCTCGCCAGAAATTGGCTCGATGATGTTTGGCGCGCGTCGGAGATCACCGAGGCCGCAATACACAGTCTCTGGCGCAAGCATGGACATCGCTTGGGGCTCCGACCGAGCCGGAGAGTTTATGCGGCTGCCAGATGGGAAGCGCAGGACAGGAAGGCTGGGACGTGGCAGAGCCGCCGAAGGGTTCTTCTCGCTTTCGATGATTTGGAAGAAGTCGTCCGCGAGCGCGTTTTAGTAAGTTGCGAGTGATACGTCCAGCACCTCGGGAGCCGAAGTGAACCTCAGCCCGTAGTCGGTTTGATCGCCGTTCAGGATGCGCTCGAACTGAAACGTTCCATTCACATACTGACCCTCTTCGACGCGCAGAAACTGGCGATGTATCCATTTGCCGCCGATCCTGGCAGAGGGCTCCTGACCGGTTCCAAAGACGATACCGCCAGCCTTCTGCTGTTCGGGCGTTCCGGCCGGACGGAAGTCGACGGCGCAATCGATTCCGGTGACCAGAAACTTGTTGGGGCCAAGTTGCGCGACGAGCGCGCGTCCGAGCGGCTGGTGCTTGTCATTGGTGTTTTGCATGGGAAAGCGGCGAAATTTGAACGTAACCAAGGCGTCCCAGTCTCCAAAGTGGAGGATCTGCGGTGATTCATCATCGGGTTCCGCTGTGGCCTGCAGCTTGCCTTCGAAATTTAGTCTGGCGATTTCGCGCATCATCGGGGCAATTAAGCGGTAGTTCTGTGCCGTTGGCTCGAGGAAAGCATTCTTCGAATCCGCCTCGCCGGGCAGCGCGGGACGGGTCCGGGTATAGTCCAGGCCGAACGGCGAATAGCCGATGGCTCCGAGCCCCAGGGCCGAAAAGAAGAACCGTGCCGCAAGAGGCGAACCCATGGTTTCCGGAACGAACAACGCATTATCGGGGCGATGGTAGACCTCGAGAGTTTTCAGATAGGCGTTGGTGGCAGGAAGGTAAATATCGGGAGCCTCGATATCGGTGGCGGGCGCTGCGGCCTTCCAGATTGGAATCACATTGTCGGTGGGGCCGCCGCTTTCGTACGTGACAGGCACCTCCGGCGTAAGAGGATTGTGCAGCGCGGCATTCACATACAGCGGGAGCGGATACACGGCTTTCCCCGCGGCGGCAACCTGCCCGACATACCGGGCGATGGCCCAGGCATGGAAATACACTTCCGCCTCAGGACCGAAGACCGTTTCCCAATCGGCGCCCGCGGGAACCGAAGTCTTGCCCATCGCCTTCCGGATTTCCGGCGGAACCGGGCCGCCAAAGAGCTTGTTCGCTTCCGGAGAGTGGTCGCGAATGCTTCCGCCCCAGGTGCCGGTCTCGTTCTCCACCTGCACCATCAGCACGGTTCTCTCCGAATCGGCCTCTTTCAGGTGCTGCATCACCGCCGCAAACGCCTGCTTGTCCCGATCGAGCGAAGCCGTGCAAAAAGGAGATGGCGAATCGACATACTCGCCGTCCTTGTTGATCACATGGAAGTAGCGCTTGGGATCGAGCTTCATCCAGACAGGCATATAGTGCTGACTGCCGTTTTTCCAGGTCCCGAACCATAACAGAACAAGGTGCACGTCGTGCTGCCGCGCCTGGGTGAGCAGCAGGTCCACCTGCGAGTAGTCGAATTCTCCCGGCTTCGGCTCGAGCTGCTCCCAATAGATCGGTATCTCGAGCGTGTTGGCATGCAGGTATTCGATGGCGGACCAGACCGCAGGCAGGGTGGCCGGCCAGTCGCTCGAGTTATTCGACTGCGCGCCCAGCATCAGGTAAGGCGCGCCGTCAACCATCAAGGCGTAGCGGCCATCTTTTTCCGCGACGCTTGGAATGGGGTGCGCGGTCACCGGCGGCGGCGTTGATGCGTACGATTGCACCTGCGCTGCGAACCCTGTCGTCGATACGGCGAAAACGGCCGCTATTACAAACGCCTTCATGCGAATGGTTCCTGCTCGCTGGGTCAGGTCAGTGAGGGCAGCGCACTCCTTGCCTCGCGGTCCGGGTCATTCTTCGCTTCGGAGGTATCGTCCAAAACCATCGTTTCCCCTCGCTCGGACGAGTACTTCGGCCAGTGAGGAAGACCGCCTCCATTCGGATTGCCGGTCTTCATAAACTGCAAGAGCGCGCCTGCCATTTTGGCCGACAGCGCTCTCGGCCGCGCGCCGCCGCCGGTGTGAGTCAGCATCAAATCTGTGTTGTAGAACCAGAAACAAATATCGAGCGTGTGGAACGCACCCATGTGGCCATCGAATAGGGGAGGCTGCCAAGTGAACCAATCGACGAACACCGGCGCGGGCTGTTTCGATTTCGCATCTGCCAACGCCACCACGCTTTGCCGGTTGCTGCTCACCAGCGACCAGATCTCGACCGGCTTGCGTCCTGGAAACGCCTTTGCATAGGCTTCCACCACATCCTTCGCTTTGTCTCCAAGACCCGGGCCGAAACCTGCTCTTTGCCGAACCCTTTCGATCGCCTGCTCCAGCGTCATCGATTGCATGGACCAATCGCCCAAACTCGGCGCTTGCTCGTTCTCAACGGAACTGATAATCATCGGCACTCCGGCTGCTGTCGGCGCCGCAACCGGGTCATAGGGATGCTGCGGCAAAGCTTTACCGTCCACCACCGGCCCGAATCCGCGCGTCAATCCCCCGCCGGGACCCGCGTTCCTGGCCATCTGCTGCTGCGCTCGCGTGGCAATGGCATAGAACTCCTTCCACGGCATCGCCTGCAGTTTCGCCAACTCATCCGCGGTCAATCCTGCTTCCTTGACCACCGCGGCCCCGAGGTTTTCCGAATGGGCTTTATCCCCGGCCTTGCGCATGGCCCCGCTGAGCACAACCGCTTTATGGAACAGTCCTTTCGCGCAAGGCATGGCCGTCAGCGTGCAAACTTTCGCGCCGCCACCCGACTGCCCGATGATCGTGATGTTGCCGGGATCGCCGCCAAAATTGGCAATGTTGTCGCGGACCCATTCGAGAGCGGCCACAATGTCCAACATGCCGACGTTCCCCGAATCGGCAAACTTTTCTCCACCTACGCCCGCCAGATTGCAGAACCCCAGCGGCCCGAGACGGTGGTTGATGGAGCAAAACATCGCGTCGCCGAAACGCGCAAAGTTCTCGCCGTTGTACCCATCCTGTTCGATCGCGTTTCCGCTCGAGAACCCGCCGCCATGGATCCAAAACAGCACGGGCCGCTTCTTTCCATCGTTGATTCCGGGCGTCTGCACGTTGATGCGCAGGCAATCCTCGTTCACGTCGCCGTAGTTCCAGTGATCGCGAAACGAAGAGAATGGCCTCTGGTACCGGTTCTCCGTGTTTTGAGCCGCCGAATTGCCCCACCAAACGGCCGGATACACATCGTTCCAGGGCTTCGCTTTCTGCGGCGGCAGGAACCGGTTTGCGCCTGAGGTATCGGCTCCGTACGGCATCCCCAGGAAGTGATAAATTCCACGCAGAACGTAGCCTCTGACCTTGCCGTATTCGGTCTGGGTGACCGCAATGTTTTCGCCTATGAGCAGACTCTGCTTTTCCTGCTTTTCCGCGGCCATATGCGGGCTCGCGGTTACCGTCGTCGCGCCCAGCGCGATTCCAGCCGAACTCGTTCCAAGCGTCGATACAAACTGCCGTCTGTTGGATTTCATCTTTTCAGCCTCCAAATAGCCCGATTGCCATGATATGACAGCGGGAACTGTAAGAAAGTTGGATTTTTCGGCGGCAATCAATCGCAATTTTCGATGTATTCTGCTAAAGATGAAAACGACGTTAGACGGATGGGAGATTCTGCAGGCCGTCGTTCATTTGGGAGGCTTCACTCCGGCCGCGGAAAAGCTCCATCGTTCCCAATCGACCATCAGCTACGCCATCGAGCGGCTGGAGGAACAGTTAGGAATTGAGCTGTTCGAGTTGCGCGGACGAAAGGCCTGCTTAATCGAGGCCGGCCGGGCATTGCTGGCCGAAGCAGAGCCGTACCTCACGGGATTCCGACAGATCGAACACCGGGCTCGATCGCTGGGCGCGGGCGAGGGACTGGAGATCCGTTTATCCGTCGACAGTCTTTTCCCGAATGAACAGCTATTTTGTGCGCTGGCAGAACTGATGCGCCGGTTCCCGTATCTGCGCCCTCGTCTGCGGCAATCGACGTTTCTGTCGCCGGATACCGAGTTTTCGGCGCACAACGCTCAACTTTGCATTTCCGGCGCCACGACGAGCGAGTGGTTTTTGCAACCTCTGCTGCAGGTGCGCATGCAGGCGGTGGCTAACAAAGACCATCCACTCGCGCGGATGGCGCAGCCGCCCACGTGCATCGACCTGATGCAGCATACTCTGGTGATCATCGAAAATGCCGGTTCCGGCCGCAGGATGCATCAACCGCGAGGCCCGCTGCAACGTTCGTTGCCGGTCGGCACGGTGGACGCGGCACTGGCCGCGATTGGCGCAGGAATCGGTTTCTGGTGGCTTCCGATTTATCGCATACAGCAGGAACTCGACCGCGGCGAACTTGTTCCGCTGGAGTTGCCGATCGGCGGAGTGCGGCAGGTGAAGCTGAGCCTGGTTTGGAAGGATACGGGTGCAAGTCAGTCCGAATTGAGCACACTCGCGGAATTGCTCGGGCGCGATCGTGAAGTCGATCTGATTTGAGGTTCCTCCCAATCGGGCGGAAGTGCTAACGAGAGAACCATAGCAACCCGGCTGTGGCACGGAGATCACCGTGCAATTGATCGCGCTACATCGCAGTCAGTGCCGATGGCCTTGCGTTCATCCAAGTGCTTTTAGGAGTTGCTGGTTGCAAAAGGAACCGGCAAGATACCTTCTTGATCGTCGGCGGTCCGGACACAATGTTTGCTGTCGTTCTCGACAGCTATCGAAAAACCCAGACATGGGACTTTAAGGGATCGAGGCGGATTTCCGGGGGATTAATCCGTGATGCTGGCGCTGGCGCCAGAGCCAATTCGACGTGCCATGATCAAACATAGTTCGCGACGCTTTTGTGATCATAGAGAGTTAGCGCCCACCGCCCGGTTTCGTATTAAACCAGATGCCATTGGGAGCATCGAACGCGCCGCCACGATGTCCGGCCAACCGTCTCCATCGAAGTCGGCGAAGGCCAGGCCGTACACGGTGCCCTTGCCATTGTTCCAGGGGACCCCGTGGAACGTGCGGCCTTGCCCAGTGTTGAAGTATACCGATCCAGGCAGTTCCACATAGCCGACGATGATGTCCGGCCGCTTGTCGCGATTCAAGTCGGCGATCGCCAGGCAGTATGGAGGCCGCTCGGGGCCGGGAAGCCTGACCGGTTTTCCGAATTGGCGTCCGCCGCGATTAAAGATGATGAAAGTAGCCTTGAGGCGTTCATCGATGATCGCCAGATCGAGCCGTCCGTCACCATCGAGGTCGCCGGCCGCGCCCATGCGAATCCAAGCTTCAGCTGCCCCTACGTTGGTCGAGGTCGGAAAGTGCCCTTGCCATCGTTCCAAAGCACGATGCTCTGGCCGCCGTCGCGATGAGGTACGAACAGGTCGAGCGCGCCATCGCCGTCGAAATCCGCCGCTACGATCGAGGTGACTGATTCCGTTGGCAGTGGCTGGCAAACCGGGAAATGCCCTTTGCCATCGAGTTCGAGGATATCGCCGAAAGATTTTCCGAGGCCGCTCGCAACGTCCGCCAATGATGATTTTTGATCGTTGGCGATCATCAGCAGGAAGCGGCTCTTGATACCCTCGCCGCCGCGGATCGAGTCCACGAAGTATCGTTTCGCCGATCCCTCGACAATAGGACTTCCACCATAAGCGATACCCAGTTCCGAAAGCCTGTGTACGAAGGCGTGCTGAAACGGAGCGAAGTGAAACCATAGGGAGTACTGCATCCCGCAGAACCTGCGCGAGCCTGTTGGGCGTTCCCATAGCCTTTGTCAAAAAATCGGTCGTCTCAATGACGTTCTTGATGACGGGAATGCGTTCACTGTCATAGCTGTCGAGCAGCCGTTCGTTTCCATAGCCACGCAAGAAGAGGTCCAGCTTCCACACGAGATTCCAAACATCATGAAGTCCTGTATTCATCCCCTGACCACCGAAAGGACTGTGGGTATGAGCAGCATTGCCGGCTATGAAGATACGTTCAATCCGAAGCTTCGCCGCATGACGGTGATGAATGCGGAAATAACTGCTCCAATGAAGAGCGTGCGCCTCGATTCCGCTGGGAGCGCGCTGGGCCAATATTTTCTGAACGAGTTCCAGTGACGGAGCGTCTCCATCCGAACGGTCGACAGTTGCGACCACACGCCGCCGCGTGGCGCTCATCGGAAAAATCGCGACTGGTCAAAATTCGCTGGGACATAGCTGCAATTCGTCGGCGGGAAGACTTGCATTCGTTTCGATATCCGCCAACATAAAAGGAGAGTCGTATTCTCCTCCTTCGAGCGGCAGGTTCAACGTTTTGCGAACGTTACGATGGGCGCCATCACAGCCCACCACAACGGAAGCTGTCATCGTTTCCGATTTGCCCTTGCGCTCGAGCGTGATATCTACGTAATCATCGCGCTGACCCGCAGAGGCGAAACTCATTTCGTACTCAACGCGCCCACCCCTCCGCTGCAATTCTTCCACGAGTAACTTCTCAGTTACGTTCTGAGGGACCATGGCAACGAAGGGATAAGGGGTTTCCGTCGGTTCAAATCGCATGTGCGCAAGGGAACGTCCATGCGTAATCACCGCGACCGACGCGACGTCACGCGGTTCGCCGCCTGGAGAAAAGGTGGCACGACTCCGGCCATGTCGAAAATCTCGAGCGTTCGGGGGAAAATCGCCAGCGCCTTTGAATGTTTCGATTGGGTTGAGCGCTGCTCCACGATCCGCGATCGGAGACCGCGTCGCGCGCACGCCTTCCCCAGAAAAGCCCTACTGGTCCGGCACCTACTATCAAAACGTCAGTGTCAGGCGCTCTTTTTTTCATACGTCACTCTTCACGTCCAGCGTAGATCGCAAAGTGGATCCATGAACAGACCACAATCGAAATCTGGAGTAGTCCAGTGTCTAGTACCGATAATCTCTTTCGAACATGCCGCCGGATTGTAACGGCGCGGCCTTGTCGGCTTTTCACCGCGATTCGAGGAATCCCCTGGCTACAGCCTCATCGATGAGGAAATTGGACAAGCGCCCGAGCGAGTCGGATGCCTCGGAAATGACCGACATGGTCTGGCGCACCCGATCAGCGGTAATGCGATTTTCTTGCCATACCTGACCTTTCGTGCAGTAGTTATGAATGAGCGGTTGAAGCCGATCGATTGCGCGGGCAAATCGAGCCTCTGCGGTCTCCCGAGCTTCGAATTCTTTCCAAAGGCCATGCAGCTCGGTTCTATGCGGTTGCGGCAATAATCCAAAAATCCGTTCAGCAGCGGCAGCTTCCCGCTCGGCTTGGTGATTCACGGCACTCTGGTTATAAACATACGTGTCTCCGGCATCTATCTCGACCAGATCGTGTATAAGCAGCATCTTAACCACTTTTGAAAGATCTGTTCCGGGTTCTGCAGATTCGTGCAAGACAACCGCCATCGTAGCGATCTCCCAACTGTGCTCCGCGGCGTTTTCCCGCCGCGACCCATCCATCAAAACCGTTCGCCTGAGCACATGCTTGAGCTTGTCAAGCTCCAGGATGAAATCAAATTTGCTGCTCAGCGATTCATCGGAAAACAACGAAATTGTTTCATTAGAGTTCATCGAGCTACTCTCTGCGTCTTTAGTCACTTAATACTGATGCAAGCACGTCCACACCGCGACGCAACTCGGCGGGCGCGCAACCGGCGAACCCCAGAACGAGGCCGTTCGGTGCTGAGTGACACATGGCAAACTGCGATAACGCCGCGATCTCGAGGCCTTGCGAACGCGCGCGCCCAGCCACCGCTTGATCTTTTTCTCCGGTCAACACCCAGCCAATCGTCCGCATGCCGGAAGCGGCACGTTCCACGTCAAGCCGGCCGGTCAGTTTCTTCTTCGCAGTTTCCACCAGCACAGTCATCCGCTCTGCGTAAACCTGACGCATGCGCCGAACGTGATGGGCAAAATGTCCTTCCAGGATGAACTCAGCCAGGATTGCCTGTTGCAATGTGGGGGAATGCCGATCGACCAAGCTGCGGGCTGCGACAAAGGCGTCCACAATCCTCGCCGGGAGCACAATAAAACCAAGGCGCAGCGAATTGAAGAGCATCTTCGTGAAGGTTCCGATGTAGATGACCGTGCCGGACTCATCCAAACTCTGGAATGCAGGCACTGGGCGGCCAACATAGCGATACTCAGCATCGTATTCGTCCTCGACAATCCAGGCTCCTTCTTTGATTGCCCAATTCAGCAACTGCAGCCTGCGGGGCAGAGACATCGTTGTGCCCATCGGAAACTGGCTGGTAGGTGTTATGTAGATCAGTTTCGGGCGGTGCGGCTGTCGAGCTGCCCATTCGACTTGGATGCCGTCGCCATCCGTCGGAACCGGCACAATTCTCGCGCCGGCTGCTTTAAAAGCAAATGCGGCCCCGGGATAGCCCGGATCTTCGATGCACACGGCATCGCCTGGATCGAGCAGTAATCGGCCAACCAGATCAAGGCCTTGCTGTGCGCCCGCGGTGACGATCACCTGATCCGCATCGCAACGAACTCCTCGCGCGCTGCCGACATATTCGGCGATTGCCTTGCGAAGTGGTGCGTATCCTCGAGCATCCCCCTGCCCATACAGCGATCTCGGCGCGCGGCGTACCACTCGCCCAGCGATTCGGGACCATAGTCCCACGGGAAACAGGTCGATTGCTGGCTCATACGCTCGGAAAGCTTTGCCAATGGATCGCGAGACCGGGAGCATTGACATGTGTTCACTCGCCGAGCGGCCCCGCTCTGATAAGGCCGCGCGTGAAGGTCGCTTTGGCCGTCGAGCGGTACTCCGTTTAGCCGACAGCGAATCGTCCGGCAATGAGAGCGCTACAAATGTGCCCGTCCCACGGCGCGCTTCGATGTAACCTTCGGCTTGTAAGTGATCGAAAGCAGCGACGACCGTCCCGCGCGAACACTCGTATTGATGGGCCAAAGCGCGGCTCGATGGCATGCGGGTTCCAAGCTTTAGACGGCCGCTTAGAATCGCGTCACGAAGCTCATCCCGCAACCACTGCCACAACTCTTTAGCATCACGCGGAGCTTGCAACGGAAGATCCTGAAACACATCGGCTTTGCCCACAGTGGACTACTCCAAATTTCAATTATGGTCCGCTCGCCGGGCCACCAGACGATTACGCTGAGGTTGAGAGGAAAAACAGATGCAATCACGTTTGAATATTCAGAAGGTCGCGCCCCAAGCATTTCGGGCTATGTTCGGGCTCGAAACGTATATCAGAAATGCGGGGTTAGAGCCGGCGCTGTTGAAATTGGTGAAGCTGCGTGCTTCACAGATTAACGGATGTGCCTTTTGCATTGACATGCACACCAAAGAAGCACGAGCGGACGGCGAATCGGAGCAGCGGCTTTATGCGCTATCCGCTTGGCGCGAAACTCCATTCTTCACGGATCGGGAACGCGCCGCGCTCGCTTGGGCGGAAGCGGTCACATTGATCAACGAAACCCATGCACCCGATGAGCTCTACAACGAGCTATGCCAACGATTCACAGAAGAGGAAATCGTCAATCTCACCATGGCAGTTATCACAAGCAGTAGCTGGAACCGCATCGCCATCGCTTTCCGGACGGTTCCTGGAACTTACCAGCCTCAGGCGATACACGCATGATGAAACAGCATAAACGTACTCCTGAGTATGAAAAAGGTCGCCAACTCTGCCACAAACTTCATGGCGAACATCCCGATCGAAACCATCGCGCCTGATCAAATCGGTGACTTCAAAATCGCCCTTCATCAGCAATTTCTCGCTTCCTGGATTTCTGAACGAAAGGTCGGGCGATTTTGTTTGGCGGATCTGTGGCGCATACGCGAGGAATGCATCGCCGCCCTTAGCTCGACACCCTGACTGAGCCACTCTGTGCACGCGCAATTGCAAACGAGCATGAAACGATACATATTGACAGGGCCGCCCGGCGCAGGCAAGACAGCTATCCTTCGTCAACTGGAACTGGACGGCTTTAGCGTGGTTGAAGAAGCCGCTACGGATGTGATTGCGTTATCGCAAGCAAACGGAATCGCTGAGCCGTGGACTGCCCCGGACTTTCTCGACGCCGTCGTCCGCCTGCAGCAAGCGCGAGAACGGCGCGCTTCTTGGGTGCCGGATCCCGTCCAATTTCATGATCGGTCGGTCGTATGTACTGCGGCATTAGCCGACTATTTGGGATCTCCGAGACCTGACCGCCTCTTGCACGAACTGCAGCGGTTGCAGGAACAGGACGTTTTTGAGAGAAGGATTTTGTTCGTGAGAAATCTAGGATTTATTACCCCGACGGAGGCCCGCCGGATCAGTTATGAAGAGACGGTCCGTTTTGAAAAGCTTCATGAACAGGCCTATCGGGAGTTTGGTTTTGACATTATCTCGATCGCTCCGGCTTCGGTCGCGAACCGAGTCAAAGAAATCAGGCGCTTGCTATCTCTGGAGCACACTTGAGGGGTACAGTATGCGCGCCAACCATTTCGAGGGCAGCGTAATTAACAACGAGGTTACTACTGATGAAAGTATTTGTCGCGGGCGCAACTGGCGCCATCGGCAGGCCGTTGATCACAGCGCTCACCGCTGCCAAGCACGAAGTGATTGGAATGACGAGCAAGGATGCGGGAGTGAAAACGCTCCGTGCAATGGGGGCCGAAGGCGTGGTTGTGAATGCGCTGGATGCCGCCGCGGTCACGGCAGAAATTGGAAGAATCCGGCCTGATGCAATCATTGACGAACTCACGTCATTGCCAAAACGCTATACGCGGCCGGAAATGCGCGCAGCCGCTCCGCGGGATCGTCAACTGCGGCTGGAAGGGGGAGGCAATCTGCAAAGAGCGGCGATAGAAACGGGCGTAAAACGATACGTCGTGCAATCCACTGGCTTCTTCTATGGCCCGGGCCGCGGGCTCGCGTCGGAGGAAGATTCGCTTGCACACGGCGCGTCGCCGGCGGTCGCCGGTAGCGTGGCCACGTATACGCAGATTGAGAATCGGGTTTTTAGTAATCCCCGCCTGGAAGGGATCGCTTTGCGTTACGGATTCTTTTACGGCCCCGGGACATACCACGATCCGGAGAATGGAAGCATCTCCGAGCAGGTTCGTCAGCGCCAATATCCGGTGATTGATCCCGGAACAGGCGTGTTCTCATTTATCCATGTCGAAGACGCCGCCGCTGCAACGGTCGCGGCCTTAGAAATACGACCAGGCGTCTACAACATCGTCGACAACGATCCGGTTGCGATGACTGTGTGGTTGCCGGCATTTGCCAGCTTTATTGCTGCACCTCCACCACCACACGTAAGTGAACAACAAGCACTTGAAACCGGTGGTCCAGATGCCGTTTACTACGCAACGCAATTGCGCGCCGCTTCAAACAAGAAAGCGAAGAAGGAGTTCGGATTCGCACCACGGCGGCTGGAATGGGTGCAAGGGCAGTGATCGGCATCATTCGCGCGCAGGTATCGCCCGAAAAATTTAGGAGCGCAATGACGGATGTCCAGGATAAAGTTCGTAGTACTCGAATCGGAACGAACCGAATCCACCTTAACCTGGCCGAGGCTGGCCCGAACGATGGCCCACTGGTGATTCTTCTTCACGGATTTCCTGAATTCTGGTACGGCTGGCGGAACCAAATCGCACCTCTCGCAGAACGTGGATTTCATGTGGTCGCGCCAGACCAGCGCGGCTACAATCTCAGCGACAAGCCGAAAGGTATTGCGAGCTATGATCTCAACGAACTCGCCGCGGATGTCATTGGGTTGGCAGATTACTTCGGCGAGGAGACATTCGCTGTCGTCGGACATGACTGGGGTGCATCTGTTGGCTGGTGGCTTGCAGAACAACACGCGCGACGCGTGCGGCGGCTCGCCGTGCTGAACGCGCCGCATCCCGTCCTGTGGCTCGAGGCAATGCGCAACAATCCGGTCCAGAAACGCAAAAGCAGCTATGTACGGGTTTTTCAGTTTCCGTACTTGGCTGAATTGCTGATCGGGCTCGATCGCTCGAAAATGCTCGCGAAGGGTTTCCATAGCAGCATACGACAGGATGCATTTACGGAAACAGATCTTCAGCAGTATCGAACCGCTTGGTCGCAGCCAGGCGCGCTTACCGCCATGATCAATTACTATCGCGCACTACTGAGGAGGCCGCCGTTGGCGGCTGCGGAGCGTAAGATTACCTGTCCGACGCTGGTGATCTGGGGAAAGCGTGATGTGTACGCGGTGCCAGAACTTGCGGAAGCTAGTTCAAAGCTGTGCAGGAATGGTCGGATCGCCTATCTCGAAAACTCAAGTCACTGGGTTCAGCACGACGAGCCTGACCGAGTACTAACTCTTTTGGTGGAATTTCTGGAGGAATAACCACGAGTCGTGGAAATAATCAATCACCGCACTCCATGAACGCGCGTTTTTAGCGAATACAACGAGTCACTCGCGGTGATGAATAAAGTGTCCCGATCTTTGCCGCCGAATTTGATGTTGCCAGTCCATCGCTTGTCAATGGGGGTGTAATCGATCTTTTCGCCTTTGGCATTAAATACAGTCACGCCGTTGCCGGTCATATAAATGTCGCCTTCGTCGATCGTCATGCCGTCAGAGCCCATGTTCGCGAACAGCCTCTTGTCGCTCAGCGTGCGGTCCTGTTGTCCCGTCGATGTCAGATACGGGAAACGCGAGGTGATTGATACCGACATAGTTCGCCGCAGGATAAGCCTCGCCTGTGGACGCAGGGTCCAACCATTGCACCAAGTCTATGAACATCTTGCTCGGCGCCCCAGGCGGGGCCATATGAAAGACCTTGACGTGGCCCCTCGGTGTTTGAAATGCTCGCGCAATCGCATCTTCGTTGAGTTCACTGACAGGCTCGATGACCTCGAGTCCAAGTCTTTCGTAGAAGTGGATGCTTCTTTCTAAATCCCGACACGTGATGCAGACATGCTGAAAATCCTGAATCATTGGTAAGTCTATAGACCCTCGATGAGCTGAATGAAGACTCCGTCGGGATCGTTGTCACGATACACCGGACGCCTTCCCCGAAAAGCTGAGGTTCGCGGCTCAAAAATGTAATCCCCTCGTCCCGCAAAGCCGCCGTGGTCGCATCGAGATCAGACACGCGAAACGCGATGCGGTTTATCCCCAAATGGTTCAAAACTGGATACGGCTCACCTGTAACCGCGGGCCCTAACCATTGCACCAGGTCGATGAACATCCTGCTGCTTGCGTTCGGCAGAGCAAGATAAGCAACCGTGAGCCGGGCTGCCGGCAACTGAAAACCCCGTGCAATTCCGTTTTCATTCACCTCGCCGAGACGCTTGAGGACCTTGAGTCCAAGTGCTTCATAAAAACGAACACTTCGCTCAAGATCCCGGCAGCTAATCGCTACGTGCACAAAATCATCAATCATTGTTCCTCCCGGTGCGTGTAGAGGGGCAGCGCCTTCGCGAAGACCTTTGCGTGGAAGATTGTTGCGCCTTGTCCATGGAACGGATCATCTACAACTCTGCATTCTGCGTCGATCTCCATCGTTGCGCGTCGCGCCGTGTCATACGCTGGCCAAGTGCGCGCCAGATTTCCGCCGTCCTGATAGGAAGCGCCAGCTGACCCGGTAGTGAACCGGCACCGTGCGAATAAAACATAACAGGGCGTTTGCGCCCGCCGGCGGCGGGAGTCCAGACGTTTAGGGAGAGGCAGTCTTCACCCGGCATTGGTTCGGTTGGTTCCGTAAGAAGGTCTTTCCGGTTGCTGCATCGCTGGTGTGCCGAACTGCAAAGCATCGCGCACGCCTGACCAAGGCTGGAGCCTTGGCGCCGCCTTAAACCGATTCGCTCCGGACACGAAACCCGCATACGGAACTCCCTTGAACGTAACCACACCATTCTTCGCGACTCCGCGAAGCCGCCCGTACGCCGTTTTGACTTCGGCATAGTCAGGCGATTCGGATGCCCCCAATGCTCGCGCATGCGTGAGCGCACTGTGGCCAGCTAGAAGGATTGAACTTTGGGCGAGAAAGCTGCGCCGGGAAAACGAGCCAAAACTATTTTCGGTATTGCTCGTCGCTGACGTGCTCCATCCATTCGACAACTTTGCCATCCTTCTTCTCCTGGATCGCGATGTGTCATGCCGGTAGTCGGCGAAGCACCATGCCAATGCTTCTCGCCGGGCGCGAACCACACGACGTCGCTGGGCCGGATCTCCTCAACCGGACCGCCAACTCGCTGCACCCAGCCGAGCCCTGCCGTAACGATCAGAGTCTGCCCATCATCGCTGTGTTTCATACCGAAGCCAGAGCGTATGTTTTTCGCGCCGCTCGATGGATTTGAGCCTCAGAGGAACCGCCTTGCCGCTGCTGAGCTTCATGCCGTCGAATAAAGCAGGAATCTCATGACGTCCATCGATTCCAGGCGCAATGAGGACACTAATTTCGTCGACCAGCCCAGCTTCGAGAAAAGCTCCATTGATGTGGCCGCCGCCTTCGAGCAGCAAGGTGCGAATACCGAAGTGCTCCGTCAGCAGGCTAATGGCCTGGATAAGATCAATCTCGCCTGTGCCCGAAACAACATAGGAGATGCCTCTTCGTTGCAGCATCGTAATGTAATCTGCGGGAGCTTGCTCCGAAACGATGCAGATCAGGTGGTCGCCGTCGATGTCATCGCTTGACCACCGAAGCTTGCCCAACGTGTCAACTGCAATGGCGTAGGACTTGGCACGCCGAGCGACATGCACGGGTTGCGGACCTGCTGGGCTATGAGAAGACGGAATGAAGGGCGCGGGATCGGCGAAATGCTGCTGCATGGTCGTACGGCCGCAGATCCAAGCATCGCCGTTCAACTGCGCACCAGTCATCTCGTATTCGCCATCGGGAGTAAGTCCCTTCAGTGAAGCGCCGTCAATCTTCCCGTCGACGGACGACAGCATGTGACAGATGATGTAAGGTCTCACCCGATTTTTCGATATGCTTTGCATCTCAGGATGACACTCCTAACCATTTCCATACGTCGGCTCACCACGCGATCAATCGCCGATCGCGATAGAACCCTCCCGATGGACCGTTGTCTGGCAGGGTGGCCAGCCATATCGCGGTGTCCGCGCCTACTTCAGGCGTGCGGGGCGCCCCCTCACCTCCCATTCGAGTGCGTACCCATCCGGGACACATGCTATTGACTTTTACGTTCTCCGCGAGGTCCTTCGAAAGTGACAAGGTTACTGCGTTCAGCGCGGCTTTACTGATGGAGTAAGCAGCGGGTCCGGACAGTCCCTCAGCGAAGGACCCCCAACCGGAAGAGACGTTCACAACCCGCCCATACCTTCGGGCATTCATGCCCGGCACGAGTTCTCGGATGAGCTGAAGAGGCGCGAGGAAATTTACCTCTAGTGAGTGGTTGAGCCTTTCACTATCGATTTCCAGTATGTTCCCGTTCTCCAGCACCCCGGCATTATTCACAAGAATGTCGATGGGGCCATGCGTGTCCATCATTGTCTTGACCTGGCGTTGAAGATCTTTGGCAGTGGACAGATCCAACTGCACGCCGACCGCATTCCCGCCGAGTGTCCTGGCGGCGTCCTCGCCGTCCTCGGCACGTCTGCTGCCGACCAGAACTTTCACATCCCCTGATTTATTCAGCCCAGCCGCGATCGCAAATCCAATGCCGCGGTTCGCACCTGTGACCAGAGCGGTTTTGATTCTCACGTTGTCACCGTGCTCGTTTCTCGAAGACATCTTTTGCGACCGGGAGAGCCGAGAAGACGTTCGGCCAACCGACATAGAAGGCCAAGTCCGTGATTGTCTCCGCCGCTTCCATCTGCGTAAGTCCGTTGTCCATGGCCCGGTTGAGGATGATAGACGACCTGCGCTGCCTGACCGTTCGCGATGAGTGCGGTGACCGTCACCAGATTTCGGTCGCGAGGAGCGAGACCGGGACGGAGCCAGAGATCGAGGAACAGGACGTCGGTAGTGTATTGAACGACTCCGGGAGTCACCTTCCCGTACTCCTCTTCAACGCTCGTCGCACGCTTCTCCTCGGCTTCTTTGTTGAGGGGCAGCAGAGTGGGTGACCCAGCGGCGAGTTGATCGGCCCCGATGTGATGAGCCGCGAAGACATCTTTCGTTACTGCGACTGCAGACATGGCATTTGACCATCCGGCGTAGAAGGCAAGATGTGTGATCATCTTGGAGATCTCGCGCGGCTTCAGACCGCTATCGAGCGCGAGATTCATGTACTGCGCCATCTCGATTGTCTGATTTCGCGCAATCAGAGCTGCAAGAGTAAATCACGCTGCGATCTCGCCGCGGGAGCCCTGGACCGTTCCATAGCTCTGCAACGGGTCCGTGCGCGTACTTCTCAAGCGCCGTAGGGACCAAGTTGGTGCCCTCTACATTGACCACATCTGAAGGTTGCATCGTCTTCGAATTCCTTTCCTGTTTTGCCGATCCATTTTGCGCCCACAATGTGGAGACGAGGATCGAAATCGGAACCGCCACTGCTCCGCCTGTCATTCTCATGTGCGAATCACTTCTTCTCTCCCTAAAACCGTACGCGCTTGCACCTTCAACGAGTAGCTGAATCCGTCCGACGCCTTCGAAGCCCAGCGAGTATGGAAGCGGCAGCCTATATGTGCCGCTCCGCTGATACACGTCGAGGTAGTTGATGCCACTTGCCTCCACATCGACTAGCAGCTCGCCAGGTGCAACCAGCGGCGCTTCCGCTACGGCCTCGAGCGTCAATTGCTCGAGCCGCCGAAAGCGCTCTCCCTATCACCCGTCGAACTCGTTCCATATTCGTCCTAATACTTTGCCCGCGAGATGCCCCCCTCAGCGATAGTCGCGATGAGCAAGCTCGTGATCACCGCGAAAAACCCGGAAATCGAGATTGCCTGGCCCGTCATGCCCTCGCTTGCGTGCAGATCCGTGGCGATCGGAGTCAAGAGACTAACCGGCACAAATTCGGAGGCGATCAGCAAGGCCACGCAGAGCGCCATTGAATAGACAGCACTCCAACTCTGGCCGCCAAATGCCTCCGAGCGCCCGGCCACCGCCGCTGATTCTCTGTTTGCTTCCATAAGCGCCATAACGATTAGGTCTGCAGCAGTGTCTTGATCGCCCGTCGCTCGTCCATTGCACGGTAACCTTCGGCGACGTGAGCGAGCGGGAGCGTTAAATCGAACACTTTTCCCGGGTTGATTTTTTGGCTCAGCACCAGGTTGATCAGGTCAGGCAGGTACCGCCGAACCGGCGCTGGGCCGCCATGCAAATGGACCTCAGCGAAGAACAACTGTCCCCCATCAAGTTCAACCCCGTGCGGCACGCCAACGTAGCTGACGTACCCGCCAGGACGAGTCGAACGGATGGCCTGCAGCATGGATTCCTGCGTGCCAACGCACTCCAGCACAGAATCAGCACCGATGCCGTTCGTCAGTTCCTTGATCCGCGCGATTCCTTCTTCACCGCGTTCAGTGACGATGTCGGTTGCGCCGAACTCCCGAGCGAGTTTCTGCCGCGATTCGTGTCGGCTCATCGCAATGATCCGCTCAGCACCCATCTGCTTTGCAGAAAGAACAGCGAGCAGACCGACTGCGCCGTCACCTACAACGACAGCCGTTTTGCCAGGTTTCACATTTGCAGCGTCTGCTGCAAACCAACCGGTCCCAAGAACATCCGAGGTCGCAAGCAGGCTCGGGATCAGTTCTTTGGGAGGAACGTCGCGCGTCGGTACCAACGTGCCGTCTGCAAGCGGAACGCGCAACAGCGGAGCCTGTGCAGTGCTCATAAACTCCCGCTGCACGCACGAGGATTGATAACCGTCCCGACAGATGACGCAAGTGTTGTCCGAAGTGGCAAACGAGCCAACCACAAACTGGCCCCGTTTAACATTCCTGACCTCTTTCCCTACGTCTTCCACAATCCCGCAATACTCGTGTCCCATCGGCGTCGGCGGCTCCGCAAAGTTGCCAATGCCTCGATAGGGCCACAGGTCCGATCCGCAGATACAAGTTGCAGATAGCCGCAGGATGGCGTCTGTCGGGTTCATTATCGTAGGGTCCGGTCGATGTTCATAACGAACGTCTCGTGGACCGTAGAGCACAGTTGCTTTCATTTGAGTCTCCTTACTGAGAGTCATAAAATACAGTGACAAGGGCTCGCTGGATGCGTCCATGACTGTAATGAGGTCACGCGCAAAGAACACTCGGGATTTTGATCAGTTGGAGCGGCGGCGGATGAGAGCGGCGAAGCTGCTCAGTCGAGGAGTGCGTCAGGCGGAAGTGGCACGCCAAGTGAAAGTAAGTCGAGAAAGCGTCCGGCGCTGGTCGAATCAGATCGCGAAGCAAGGGGCGGCAGGTTTAAAGAAGGCTGCGCGTGCAGGAAGACCGCCCGGCTTGAGCGCGGTCGAACTCAAAGAGTTGGAGGCGCTTTTGCGAGCGGGCCCCGAGAAGGCCGGATTCCCCAATGGATTGTGGACGCTGGACCGGATCGCACAACTGATTCGCCAAAACTTTAAAGTGCAGTATCGTTCCGGTCACGTGTGGTGGATTCTACACCAAAAATTGGGTTGGAGCTGCCAGCGTCCGGTGGGTCGCGCACGCGAGCGGAACGAGGCGGCTATTCGCGATTGGAAGGAAAATACTTGGCCGGCTCTTAAAAAAAAGCTCGGCAAGAAGGCCGTCTCATCGTCTTCGTAGACGAGAGCGGCCTCAGCGAGCGGCCGCACCGTGTTCGCACTTGGTCCAAGCGCGGTGTGACACCGATCCTCCAACATCAATTCAACTGGGACAACCTGTCGATTGCGGCCGGTATTACGCTGTGGCAATTCTATTTTCGACTGTACGAGGGAACTATGCGAAAGGAGGAAGTGCGCGATTTCGTGCAGCACCTCTCAAAGCAGATCGCTCAGCCTATCCTGCTCATTTGGGATCGTTTGCCAGGACACCGCAGCCGCGTCGTGCAGGACTACCTCGCCAGCTTAAACGGAAAAATTGAAGCCTTTTACCTGCCCGCCTACGCTCCTGAATTGAATCCCGCCGAATACATCTGGGCCCATCTCAAGCAACATGAGTTAGCTAACTTCTGCCCCCGCGATCTCTGGAATCTGTCTGCCGATGCCCGTTCTGCCCTGCGTTCGATGCAACGCCGACGCACCATTATTACTGCTTGCTGGAAGCAGGCTTCTTTGTTCTAAAATTGTCACTGTATTTTATGAACCTCCTTAGATCACTGTCATCCCGCCGTCCACCGTTAACGCGTGGCCGACTACATAGCTTGCGCCAGGGCTACACAGCCACAGCACTGCCGATGAGATCTCCTCCGGCCTGCCCGCACGACCAATGGGCACCTGCTTTGCCTTGTCTTCGTATGCCTGCTCGTCACCGGCAACTACATGACGAGCCACCTGCGTGTCGATCAATCCGGGATTGACTGCATTCACGCGGATGCCGTGCTTGATGTATTCCAGAGCGGCCGTGCGCGTCAGGCCAACCACGCCGTGCTTGGATGCGATATACGAACCGATGCCCGGGTTTCCCGTTAAGGCGCCGACCGAGGCATTGTTGACGATGGCACCGCCGCTGCCTTGCCGCTCCATCTGTCGCAGTTCGTACTTCATGCAACTCCAAACACCGCGCAAGTTGATGCCGATGACGCGGTCCCACTCTTCGCGCGTGCTGTCGGCCGTCGGGGCGATGTGGGCCATCACCCCGGCATTGTTGAAGGCGATGTCGAGCCGCCCGAATTCGGCAACGGTGCGGTCCACCATCGCCGCTACCTGAGCATCGTCACTGACGTCACACCGGACCGCGATTGCCTTGTGACCGAGGGCGAACAGCTTTGCGGCTTCCGCCTTCACTAATTCCTCTCTGACGTCAGCGAGCACGACGCTGGCTCCAGCCTCAGCGAAGGCCTGAGCCGTGGCCAAGCCCATACCGGACGATGCGCCGGTCACAAGTGCCACCTTCCCAGTGAAATCCAAAACAGCGTTACTCATGCTTCTTACCTATCCTCGTTTCTAAACGCGTCCGCTCTCCCGACGCCATATGCATCGGACTCTCTGCTCAGTGCACGCGTGCACGCCGTAGCCCGCAAAACGTGCTGTCGTGATGACGGAATCCGACGCCGTAAGTTGCGCCTATTGCTTACTGGACTCTTTGCCAGTGGTTGGATCGCCACTCGCCTGGGGAGGTCCCTTCCCATTTGTGAAAAGCTCGGATGAAAGAATTGGGATCCTCATATCCGAGCAGGTACGCTGTTTCGTTCAACTCGAGCGAAGGCTGCCGTAGGTAGTGCTGCGCCATTTCGTGGCGCGCCTCTTCCATCAAGGTGTGGAACGTAGTTCCGTCTTCAAGCAGTTTCCGCTGTAACGTGCGCGCGCTCATGCGCAACTCAACCGCGACATCTTCCAAGCGCGGGCGCTGCCCAGCAAGTGAGCGCTTCAGGATACCCTTCGCCTGCTCCCTAAGGGAGTTGCTGGTCAGATACTGTTTTAGCTGCGCTTCCAATTGAGGCGCGATAACTTCAAGCAGATCCGCGTTGTGCGTTATGAACGGCTGATCGACGTCTTCTACCTGAAACAACAGCCGATTCTGCCGTGCGCCAAACTTTACAGGACAGGCAAAGAAGTCCTCGTACGGAGTTTTGTTTGCGACGGCGTGACGCAACTCGACGCGCTGCGGATGTATGTTGCGCCCGATTCCACGCCGGCCAATGGTTACTGTCCATGCGAAGCAACTGTCAATCCAGATGGGCGATTCTTCGACCTCCGCCGAGAGCCACAGGAATTGAACTGCGAACTCGTTGCCGCGCTCCGAAAGACGAATTTCTTGTGGGGAGGTTAATCGCTTGTAGCGGGCGACGCGGTTCAGTGCATCTCGGAACGAGCGAGTGAACAGAGCAGCGATAGCAATCGGGCTGTAGTTCTCGGGCCGCTCCTCGGCGCCCAGCCTTAGGCCGACGGCCTGGTCACCGCTTACTTCAGCAATGGCGTCGTACAGAGCGCGCATCTCCTCGGAGGTAAGCCATATGCGCGTTTGCTGGAACAGCTGCAAGGGTAATCCGGCAAGCCTCAATACTGCATGGCTGGGAATCCCTGTGCCATCCAGCTGGCGCCCCATCACTGACAGAACTCGAAAACGATCAGCCATTCCCAAAGCGAGAGGCGAAATTGCTTACCAATTTTTCGCGCCCTCTGAAAGCAAGTCTAGCGGCAAAACGGGGGCAAGGTCACTCGCAAAGGACGCCTAAACGCTGGCAGAACGCGCCACCAACGGGGAGCGACTGTTTCGCGCTGCTGCGGGACTTTACGATTCCGAACGAGTAGTCGCGATGTGTAGAGAAATGATCAGCTTTCAGGCCCGAGACGGATTAGCAAACACTATGCCGTAACACGCGATCTAAGCGGGATCGACGCTCAATGTCCTTTTCCGGAGATCCATTCCGGGCAAGCTCGTTGGTAGGCACAGGATTCCTTCCAACCTTGAGCGCATTCTTGCTGACGGCGAAAAAATTGCGCGCATCGAACGCATCGTTTCGCAGGAATTCAAACAAGGTGCCATGGAACTCGTTGGTCCCACCCTTTGTAATGGCGCTTATGATGTTGGGAGTGTGTCCATATTCGGCCGGCATGCCGCCGCGCTCGATTTGCCAAATCAGCCCTCCTCTGCTTCCTTTTCCAGCCCTCCGGCATACTGGAAACTAGTGTTCGAGCAAATTGAAGCGGATTTGGCTTCCGCCATTGAGAAGCAGTTAGCCGCGAAGTTCGACCTGAAGCATAAAGTCGTACTCGAACAGCCCAAGCAAAGTTCGTTCGGCGAATTAGCGGTTCCGGTTGCCTTCCAATTGGCGCGGCAATTGAAGCGCTCGCCTCGTCAGATTGCCGAAGAGCTGGCAAGCGGGCTCGCGAAAATCGAAGGTGTTTCGTCGCTCGAGATCGCAGGCAATGGCTATATTAATGTTCGGCTGGACCGGGGAGTTTTCGCTGTGGCATTGGTGCGCCCGGGCACGGCGCCGGCCGGAGCCTCTCCTGCAGCCGGGAAAGTTATCGTCGAGCACACGAACATCAATCCGAACAAAGCCGCACACATCGGACATCTGCGAAACGCGATCCTCGGCGATACCTTTGTCCGCATGCTGCGCAAGCGCGGAGACCACGTGGAAGTTCAGAACTATATCGACAACACAGGTGTCCAGGTGGCCGATGTGGCAGCCGCATTCCACTATCTCGAAAAGAAGACGCCGCTAGAAGTGCGGGCTTTAATCGCTGATTCCGCCCAGCGCTTTGACTATCTGTGCTGGGATCTGTACGCCAGAATCTCCGCTTACTACAAGGAGGATCCGGCTGCCCTCGAATGGCGCGGGCAGACGTTGCATGCCATCGAGCAAGGGCAAGGGGAAATAGCTGAGCTTGGTCACATCGTGGCCGATGCCATCGTCGGGTTACATCTGAAGACGATGTACAGAATAGGCATTCAATACGAGTTGCTTCCTCGAGAGAGCGAAATCCTTCATTTGAAATTCTGGGCCACTGCCTTCGAATTGCTGAAGCAGCGAAATGCAATTTACTTCGAAGAGCAGGGAAAGAATAAAGGTTGCTGGGTGATGCCATCCGCCGCCTTTCGCGAATCAGGAGCGGCGGGCGAATCCGCTGAAGGAGGCGACGAGGACGATAGCAAGGTGATCGTACGTTCGAACGGAACCGTCACGTACGTCGGAAAAGACATCGCCTACCAGCTTTGGAAATTCGGATTGCTCGGGAAAGACTTTTATTACCGCCTGTGGTCGTCCTATCCGGATGGACATCGGGTTTGGGTCACCACGGACCAGCCCACACACGACGGTTCTCCGGGCTTCGGGCACGCCGCAAAGGTGTTCAATGTCATCGATTCGCGGCAGTCGTATCTGCAAGATGTAGTGCTGGCCGGGTTGCGCGCGTTGAATTTCAACCAGCAGGCTGAGGCGTCTGTTCACTTTTCGTATGAAATGGTGGCGCTCTCCCCAAGAACGTGCGCTGAAATGGGCATCGAACTTTCCGATGAGGACAAGCGACGGGCTTACATCGAGGTGTCCGGTCGCAAAGGACTCGGCGTCAAGGCCGATGATCTCATAGACAAGCTCATCGAAACGGCTCTGGCGGAAGTGGAAGACCGCCATCCGGAGGCAGATCCCGAGGAACGAAGAAGTATCGCGGAGCTGATTGCCGTGGGCGCCCTGCGCTACTTCATGCTGAAGTTCACGCGAAATTCGGTCATTGCGTTCGATTTCCAAGAGGCGCTTAGTTTCGAGGGAGAGACCGGACCGTACGTGCAATATGCTGCGGTGAGGGCCGGGAATATTCTTCGAAAGTTTGTGGAACGCGGTGAGCCGCTTCCGCGCTTCCAAGATCTCTTGAGCAGGGAGCTGCTTCAACGATACTTCGAAACCGAAAGTCTTTGGCAATTACTGCTGCTTGCTTCGAAAACGGACAGCGTTGTCGAGCGCGCCATCGGATCGGGCGAACCCGCCCATGTGGCGAAGTATGCATTCCAGCTTGCCCAAAGCTTCAATAACTTCTATCACGAGCACGCGGTCATCTCGGAAGAAGATCGCGAAAAGCGCGCGGTTCTGCTGTGGCTCACGCAATACGTTCGGAATCAGTTGCTCGAAGCCCTGAACGTTCTGGGGATTGAACAGCCCCGGTATATGTAGGTTCTACACTTAAGTTAGACGCGCATTAAGGGCGCCATTACATGCCGGGGATTGACCCTTGCCGCCCAATGCGCCTGGAAAACAAACATGGCCAGCAAGAATTCGTTCGGCGCTGCAGCGACGCTCAGCGCCAACAATCGCGATTACCAGATCTTTCGGCTCGGTGTCTTGGAGAAAGCGGGCTTTTCGGTTTCGCGGATCCCGTACTCGATCAAGATCTTGCTTGAAAATCTATTGCGCTTCGAAGATCACCGGACCGTAAAGCAGGCCGATATCGAATACGTTGCTAGATGGGATCACAAGGCTGGGCAGCAAGAAATTCAGTTTCGTCCCGCGCGCATTCTGCTGCAGGACTTCACGGGCGTCCCATGCGTCGTCGATCTGGCTGCCATGCGCGATGCTCTGAAGAAATTGGGAGTCGACCCGAAACTGGCAAATCCCCTCATTCCGGCTGACCTCGTAATCGATCATTCAGTTCAAGTGGACGCATTCGGCACGAAAAACGCGTTTCGGGAGAATGCGGTACTCGAGTTTTCGCGTAACCAGGAGCGCTATGCTCTCCTGCGCTGGGGTCAGAAGGCGTTCGGGAATTTCCGTGTAGTGCCTCCCGATACAGGCATCGTTCATCAGGTGAACCTCGAATACCTGGCGAGTGTGGTATTCAGCGATTCCTCGAAAGGCACGCTGCAGGCCTATCCGGATACTCTGATGGGAACTGATTCGCACACCACCATGATCAACGGTCTGGGAGTCGTGGGCTGGGGTGTGGGAGGTATTGAGGCCGAGGCATGCATGCTCGGTCAGCCCATTTCGATGCTTCTTCCGCAGGTGGTCGGCTTCAAGCTGAGCGGCAGGCTGTTGGAAGGGGCTACGGCTACCGATCTGGTGCTTACAGTCACACAGATGCTCCGCAAGAAAGGCGTAGTCGGTAAGTTCGTCGAGTTCTATGGACCTGGGGTAAGCGCCCTTTCTCTCGCAGACCGGGCCACGATCAGTAACATGGCCCCCGAATACGGTGCCACCATTGGTGTTTTCCCGATTGATTCAGTAACTCTCGATTATTTGCGACTTACAAACCGTTCCGCCGAGCACGTCCACTTAGTGGAAGCATATGCGAAGGAGCAGGGCTTATTTCTGGCGGACGATTCTCCCGAACCGGCCTACTCGGATACGCTTTCGCTGGACCTGTCCAAAGTCGTACCCTCCCTGGCTGGGCCTAAACGCCCGCAGGACCGCATCGATCTGCCCCATGTAAAGGAAAATTTTCTATCGTGTCTCGACGGGCAACAGAAAACCGTCGAGTTGCGAGTAAATCATCATAAAGAGAAGATTCAGGACGGCGCAGTCGTAATTGCGGCCATTACGAGTTGCACCAACACCTCCAATCCGTCGGTAATGGTTGCCGCGGGTCTGCTGGCGAAAAAGGCGGTGGAAAAAGGCCTGCGTGCGAAGCCCTGGGTAAAGACGTCGCTGGCTCCGGGCTCGAAGGTAGTTTTTGATTACTTGACCGACGCCGGGCTGATGACGTATTTGGAAAAATTGAACTTCCATTTAGTCGGCTATGGTTGCACTACGTGCATCGGTAACAGCGGGCCGCTTCCAGACAATGTAGCCGCTGCCGTGGCCGAAGGCAAACTGAACGTGGCCGCTGTCCTGAGCGGGAATCGTAACTTCGAAGGACGTGTGAACTCGCTTGTGCGCTCCAACTACCTCGCATCGCCGCCTCTCGTGGTTGCGTACGCGATCGCCGGACGAATGGATATCGACATGACCAAAGAACCCCTTGGCCAGGACAGTCGCGGAAACGACGTTCACCTTCGGGACATTTGGCCATCGCCCGCGGAAGTCGAAAAGGTGGTCCTGCAATCGGCGCGCACCGAGTTTTTCCATAAGGAGTACTCCGAAGTCTTCGCCGGCGATCGCAACTGGAATTCGTTGAAAGTGCCGGCCGGTAGTATCTATGAGTGGAGTAATACTTCCACTTACATAAAACAGCCGCCCTATTTTGACGCACTCGTGGACCCACTTACGTTTGTGCAGGACATTACCTGCCTTCGGGCCCTGGCTCTTTTGGGTGACTCTATCACGACGGATCATATTTCGCCCGCCGGCTCTATTCCGGTCGACAGCCCGGCCGGCAAATATCTCATCGGTCTGGGTGTCAAAAAGGCCGACTTTAACAGCTATGGATCGCGACGGGGGAACCATGAAGTAATGGTGCGGGGAACCTTCGCAAACATTCGATTGAGAAATCAGATGGCGCCTGGAACGGAGGGCGGTTGGACGCGGCACATGCCGGATGGAGAGAAGATGTTCATCTATGATGCCGCCGTCAAGTACAAGGCGGAAGGGGTTCCCCTACTGATCATTGCGGGCAAAGAGTACGGGTCCGGCTCATCGCGCGATTGGGCCGCCAAGGGGACGTTGTTGCTGGGTGTTCGAGCCGTCATCGCCGAAAGCTTTGAGCGCATTCATCGTTCGAACCTGGTGCAGATGGGAGTGCTCCCGTTGCAATTCCAGGAAGGCGACAGTCACGCCTCGCTGCGCCTCACCGGAGAAGAAATCTTCGATCTGCGAGGAGTGCCGGCCGCCCTCAATTCTCCTTCCAGTGCGATAACGGTCACGGCTGCCAAGCCGGATGGCGGGAAAATCGACTTCGCCGTAAAGGCCAGGATCGATACCCCGCAAGAAGCTGAATACTATCGGAACGGCGGCATTCTGCCGTTTGTCCTGCGGCAATTGATCTCAACCAGCACTGCGACTGTCTGAACCCAAGCGCATCGGCCCGGCGGCATGCATTCAGCTTGATGCAACCAAACAAGACACGAGGTCCGCTGCTGGTGGCGGCAGGGATCATCTACCATGACGGCCGAGTACTCATAGGTCAGCGCCGCCAACGTGATCGGCATCCTCTCAAGTGGGAGTTCCCAGGCGGAAAGGTGGAGTCGGGCGAGACACCGCAGGATGCGCTGATCCGCGAACTCCGCGAAGAACTTCAAATCGACGCACAGGTTGGCACCGAATTAGCACGTTACGAGCACGCTTATCCAAGTGGAAGCCGGGTGCATCTGCTCTTCTTCTCCGTGCCCGGATTCCTCGGCGAGCCAACCGGAAGAGTGTTTGAGCAGATATGCTGGGCCCCGTTGCATTCGCTTCCCGAACTGGATTTTCTTGACGGAGACCTCGACTTTGTGCGGCGGCTCGCGCGAGGGGATTTTTCGCACGTCCTCGCTGAAGCTGAATAGGTCCGCCCGGCTCTCAGTCCAAATCGAACAGGCGCTTCGGTGGTGTTCCGGTCTTGTCCTCCTTGGCCTGTTTCAGCAGCTCTTCAAACTTCTTCTCACGGATTTTTTCGCCCGTAAGATGCGAGGCAAAGCTCTTTTCGAACACGTCGTTGCGGCGCTCGGCGTCCCCTTTCAGTTGCTGAACAGCCGAGTGTAGATCTTCAATGAGCGGCTTTTTCTCCGGCTCCCGATGCTGGATTACGATCTGCATCTCGGAGTCCACTTGCAGCGTGGATCCACAACATGGACACGCCACCTCAAAAGTTGTGCTTGCCTGGTTCGCCATATCGGAATCGTAGCGCAGAGTGGGATCGAGTGGTGAAGCTCCTATATAAGTATTAGGCTTGTGAGGAAACTTTGCAGCCTCTTCGCATGGAACGCGTCCCTTTTCGTATGAAGTTCGGCGCGTCACGTCTATCTCAATTGCTCTTCCCTTTTCTCCTGACTGTCCCTCTGCTCGCGAGCGGACCGTACGGGGCCGACAACGGGTGGGCCATTTCCAATAGTGGGTCGCCGCTGCTTACACCAGAGATAGCGCAAAGTATGGTGAACGCGGGCACGGGCTGGATACGGATCGAAATGCGATTGATTCCCGGACACACCACTTGGGATCCGCAGATACTCGGATACTACGACACGGCTGTAAATAACGCGCGCGGCGCTGGATTACAGGTATTGCTGCTGGTTGACGGCGGATCTTGGCCGGGCAATCAATCCGCCTGGGAGTCCAACAGCGCGGAAGCGAGTGGTGGAAATGGCCAGAACGACTACGTCACCCAATTTGCGCAGCAGGCGGTGCGTACTATCGTCGCCCATTTTCAGGACCGTGTGAAGTACTACGAAATCTGGAATGAGCCAAATGCCTGGACCAAGAGCTACGGTGTCGGCGGCACGTTTTTGTATCCCTCGAACTTTGCCTGGATGATGGCGAATAGCTGGGAAGCCGCACATGTTGACCTGCGCGCTCCCGTCGTACTGCTCAGCGGAGGCGTGTTCGGTCACAACATCGGGGGCCCATACTCATACGACAAGGCCGGCGCTCAGTATCTCGACGATACCTATCAGGCGGGAATTCAGTATGGGCCGTTCACGGAAATGAAGAACCGCTATGGAACGTACCCGTTGGATGGCATCGGTCAGCACATCTACATCAATAGCGGCGGCCTGGTTCCGGCGGACGACTTCCGTCTTTACGAAGATTACCTGCGCCAGGCTTATGTCAAGTACGAAGGCCAGAACACCCCGAAGAGAACATTCATCACCGAGTTCGGATGGAACACCAAGGCCGTAACTCAGCAGGTACAAGATGAAAACCTGGTTACTGCGTTCCAGACCATCGATGAAACGCCCTACATTGAAATGGCAATCTGGTTTCAGTGGCAGGATAATCCCGCCGGCGGTCTTTTTTACGGCGTGCTCGATCCGAGCGGCGCTCCGAAGGCGGCTTTCCCGGATTACGAGAAATACGAGACATTCCAGGGGCGATTTCCGGATCGAACGGTGAATCAGCCCATCGCCAGCTACTTTGCTTCCGCAGGGCCCGTGCAGATGGGAAATCCGCAGGATCTCGGGAATGGGGCCTTCGTCTACACAGCCGCGCAGGGTTACGCGCAAGACTTTACGGGAGGGCAGCGCGATACGCTCACTGTCTATTCAGGCGCGCCGGGAACCTTTGAAGTACTCGCCGAGCATGGGGTTCGCTGCCTGTATGGAAAGCGGGGCGGCCCGAACGCCCTCGGATTGCCGGTGAACGAAGAGCACCTGTTTCTAGGCGTGCTTTATCGCCAGGACTTCCAAAAAGGATCTGTGATTGTTCCTGTCTTCGCCGCTCCAGCAATCCGTAAGGTGTGCGAAGTTAACTGAACATGTAGGGCGCCCTTTGGGGTCGGCTGAGCCTGGCATTCGCATCATCGTCGTTGTGGAAGCGTTCCTTCTGCGGGTCCCAATACAGTTTGCGTTTCGTTTTCATTGCAATGTGATGTATCAGGCAGGTCGAACACGCCCGGTGCCCGATCTCCACGGGTGCAATCGGCTGCTGGCGGCTGCGCACGCAATCCAGCCAGTTACCGTGCTGATCTTCGCTCTTGTACAAGTGAATTTCATTCGGCCCGATCACGCTGTCCAGAATCTTCGGATCGCTGGCCATGAGAGGCTTGAGTTGGTTTGCGCCCGCGCCAGGGTCGCTGGACGTTACCGTCTCGTCGCGAGTGACAAAGATCCATCCGTGTGTGCCATAGAATTTGATTCCATTGGGATAATCACCCGAGATAGACATCGTCACGCCATTCGCGTAAACGGCTTCCGTCTTAAACTTCCCGTGTACGTCCCATAGCCCGTGCGTGGGGAACTCAGCCGTGCCCCACACTTCTACGGGACCGGTGTACTCCGTGTTCATGCCCCAGTGCGCCGTGTCCACGTGGTGGGCGCCCCAGCCGGTGATCATCCCAGCTCCGAATTGCTCGCAGCGCAGCCATCCCGGCCGGCCAAACCCATTTTGCGGATGAACACGCATTTCGGTGTAATAGACCACGGGTGTCGATCCTAGCCACGCATCGTAGTTCAGGTTCGGAGGCACCGGCATCTCCGGCGCATCCGGTCCGGCAGGATCGCCGGGCAAGCCGATCTCCACATGCTTCACTTCGCCAATCCGCCCATTCCGCACAAGTTCGCAGGCCCTGTGGAACTGCTTCCAGGAACGCTGTTGCGACCCGATCTGTAGAATTCTTCCTGAAGCCTGTACCGCATTGCTCAGGTATCGTCCTTCGGCGATGGTCAGGGAAGCAGGTTTCTGCAGATATACATCTTTGTTAGCGCGAACGGCGTCAACGGCTACGATGGCGTGCTGATGATCGGGCGTTGAGATAATCACCGCGTCGATATCCTTGTTCTCCAGCAGCTCGTGGTGGTTGTGATAGACCGTCACGCCGTTGTACGGTTTACCCGATGCTTTGGCGTAGTAGCCATTGATCAATGCCTTACCTTCTTCGGCGCGCTTCGAATCAAGATCGCAGACGGCGATTACGCGCGCTGAATCGTACTTGAGGACTCCCGGCAGATCATGCCCGCGCGAGATACGGCCCACGCCGATCGCGCCCACGTTTATCCGGCTGTTGGGCGGCATAGGACCGAACACCGTCGCCGGCACGATAGCGGGGAAGCCGCTAATGGCTGCGGCGCCAAGGCTTGTCTTCAAAAGCTTCCGCCGCGAGATCCTGACTTTCATCGCAAACTCTCCTTCTCACTACAAATTGGCTGCGCCGGAGCCGAAATGCAGCCGCTTCGCATTCTTCTGCGCCTTCAGCACCAACTCCGTTGCCAGCAGAGCCTGTTCCTGGTTCTGCGCTACGTGCGTGCGATTCACAATATCAGCGACGAACTGCGGGCCGAACGGAAGCGTCATGTTATTGCAGTCGATGTAGCGGGCCTGCTTTTGATCCACCACGAAAAGATGGTTCCCGCCTTTGCGGCCCGCAATGTCCACATACTTCCGCAGCTCGATGTAACCGCCGGTTCCCAGAATGAACAACCGGCCGTCACCCCAAGTACCGAGGCCATCCGGAGTGAACCAGTCGACGCGCACGTATCCGGCGCCCCCATTCCCATGGAGCATCATGTCCCCGAAATCCTGGAATTTCGGTTTGTCCGGATGATTCACGTTAGCGATCTGAGCGGCTGTTACGTCTGCCTCGGTTGAACCCGTGTAATAGACGAACTGGTCGGCTTGGTGTGACCCGATATCGCACAGAATGCCGCCGTAACGCGCCGGATCCCAGAACCACTCCGGCCTGGCCGAACTGTTCTTTTGGTTGATCTGGTGGGGAGCCAGATTCACGGTCTGAACCACCCGTCCGATGACGCCGCCCTTCACCAATTCGCCCGCCTTGATCGCAGCCTTTACTTCGAGCCGCTCGGAGTACATGATGGCGAAAATGCGGTTGGTTTCCTGGATCGCTTTGCGCACTTCGGCAAGCTGCTCCAGAGTTATGATGGCGGGCTTGTCACTCAAATAATCCTTGCCGTGCCGCATCACGCGGATACCGAGCGGAGCCCGCTGGTCCGGAATAGGCGCGGCTGCCACCAATTGAATCGATGGGTCATTAAGAATCTCGTCCTCGCTTCTGGCGAGCTTTACATCGCCGAAGCCATGGCGGAAGTCCGCGATTGCTTTCTGACTCGTCGAATAAAAGGAAACGAGTTCGCCTCCGCCGCGCTGCACGGCCGCTGTCATGCTCATGATGTGGTAGTGATCGAGGCCAATCACCGAGAACCTGATCGAATACTTGGCCTTCTCTTCGACCGCGATTCCGGCAGCCGCTGTCTCATGCACAATGGGGCGCTCACCCGCCTGCATATCGAAGGCGGCGCCCGGCAGCATCGAAAACAACGCTGCCGGTGGGCCCGACCTCAAAAAGGATCGCCGGTTCACTACATCCATTTGTTGTTGACTCGAACTAAAATATAACACACGAGCACGAACCTGCGATAAGGCTACAATGCCAAGAAATGCTCTACCGATTTGCTCTTGCCGCGCTTCTCGTATACCCGCTCCTAGCCGCGAAACGGCCGCTGACCCACAGTGATTACGACACGTGGCGACATATTCAAAATCAGCAGCTTTCCGGCGACGGTCATCAATTGGCGTATGCGCTTTTTCCGCAGCAGGGCGACGGAGAGCTGGTTGTTCGAGATCTGTTGACCGGCAAGGAAATTCGACAGCCGATTGGCGAACTCCCGCCACCGCCTCCGCCGAATTACAGCAATCCGCAAGTGGAGGAACCGCCGCCTCCGCCGCCCGGAATCGCCGTCAAGTTTACGGCAGACAACCGCAAAGTGGTTTTTTCGACATTTGCTCCTCATGAGGAGATCGAAAAAGCGAAGCGAGAAAAGAGAAGGCCGGAAGACATGCCGAAAGGCGACCTTGTCGTCATCGATCTCGCGACCGGTTCTGTTTTTCGCGCGCGTCACGTCAAGAGCTTTCAACTTCCGACGAAAACCAATGGGTATCTCGCCTACCTGCAGGTCCCCGAGAAAGTTATCGCTGCGAAAGCGACAGAGGAGAAACAGAGGGATCAGCCGAAACCGAAAAGAATTGAAACTGGAGAGCTTGTTCTTCGGAATCTGAACGACGGCACGGAGCGGCGCTTCCAGGATGTTTCCGAATATGCGTTTACCAAAGATGCGCAGCTTGTGGTTTATGCCGTCGCAGCAATGAAGCCGGATTCGTGTGGCATTTACGCGTTCAAGACCGGAGGTTCTGCTGATGCCGTGGCGCTTCTGGCCGGAAAAGGAAAGTACGAAAAGTTGGCCTGGGATGAAGATCAGACCCGCCTCGCCTTTGTGAGCGATCACGACGATGCTGGCGCGCGTTATCCCCGGTTTGCCTTGTACAGTTGGGACCGGCGCGGCGACGCGGCCGCCCAACTGGTGTCCGCGAAGACGCCTGGACTCAGGTCAGGCTGGGTCGTTTCGGATAAAGCGAACATATCGTTCTCAAGGGACGGCCAGCGCATTTTCTTCGGAACTGCGCCCCAGCCGCCGCCTGACAAAGAGCCCGAGACCACGCCCGCCGACGAACGCGTTTCCGTGGATCTCTGGTCCTGGAAGGACGACTATATTCAACCCATGCAGAAGGTTCGCGCGGCCGTCGAGCGCTCGCGCTCTTATCGCGCTGCCTACGACATCGGCCGCCGGAAGTTCGTTCAACTTGCAGACGCGAGTATGTACGACTTAGTGCCGAGTGATGAGGGCAGTTATGCGCTGGGCAGGGATGATCGCGCGTATCGCCGCATGCAGGAGTACGACGAGCGATATCAGGATTCCTATCTTGTCGATACGGCCACCGGCCAGAGAAAGCTCGTGGCGAGCCGGCACGTAGGCCGGGAATCCTGGTCTCCCGATTCGAAGTACATCGTCTATTTCAACGGCAAGGACTGGATCAGGATTTCCGTCCCGGGCGGAGAAGCACTCAATCTGACGGCGAAGCTTCCGGTTTCCTTCGGCCGGGAAGAATACGACTCGCCGGGGCTGCCGCCTGCCTACGGACTCGCCGGCTGGACCAAAGACGGACGCTATGTTCTCCTATACGACCGCTTCGATATCTGGCGCCTCACTCCCGACGGCAGTTCCGCGGTGAATCTTACGAATGCGGTCGGCCGCAAGGCTCGCCTGGTGTTTCGTCTCGTGCGTTTTGAACGCGATGATCCCGCCGACCGGTGGATCGATCCGGGCAAAGCGCTTTTGCTGCGCGCCGAGAACGAAAATACGCACGATAGTGGCTTCTATCGGACAAACATCGATGCGAGTTCTCCGCCCGCAAAGCTCGTTATGACGGCCAAGAATTTCGCGCCTCCCATCAAGGCTCGCGATACGGAGGTTTACGTTACCGCTGCCTCCACCTTCAACGAATATCCCGATCTTCTGGTCACGGACGGTACGTTTCGGGAATTTCGCAAGGTGAGTAATGCCAACCCGCAGCTTTCAGATCTTCTATGGGGCACGGCCGAGCTTGTCCACTTTGAAAGCGCGGACGGAGTTCCGCTCGAAGCCACACTTTACAAACCCGAAAATTTCGACCCCGCCAAGAAATATCCTCTGTTGGTCTACATCTACGAGCGGCTCTCGCAGAACGTTCACAATTTTCTCGAGCCTCGACCGGCGAATGTGATCAGCCCGGGTTACTACGTGAGCAATGGCTATCTTGTGTTGGAGCCGGATATCGCTTACAAGATTGGCTATCCCGGTCAAAGCGCTTTGAACTGTGTTCTGCCCGCTATACAAAAGGTAGTGAACCAGGGCTTTGTCGACGAGAAGGCAATTGGGATCCAGGGGCATAGCTGGGGCGGATACCAAATCGCCTACATGGTGACGCGCACGAACCGATTCCGAGCTGCCGCGCCTGGCGCCCCGGTCGCCGATATGATCAGTGCCTACGACGGAATTCGCTGGGGACCTGGCATCCCGCGCCAGTTCCAATATGAGCGCACGCAGAGCCGCATCGGCGGCACGATCTGGGAAGAACCATTGCGCTATATCGAAAACTCGCCCATCTTTATGGCCGATCGCGTGAACACGCCGCTGCTAATGATCCACAACGATGCCGACGACGCCGTGCCGTGGTATCAGGGCATCGAGTACTATCTGGCGTTGCGCCGCTTGAACAAGGAAGTTTACATGTTCTCGTATAACGGCGAGCCTCATAACCTGCGCCGCCGCGCAAACCAAAAAGATTACACGATACGGCTGCAGCAGTTCTTCGATTATTATTTGAAAGGCGCGCCGAAACCGGATTGGATGGAGCACGGCATTCCGTACCTGGACAAGCCGGGCGTGGCGCTTAGCGATTCGCAGTGAAGCCTACTGCTCTTCTTCGCCGAAACCGCCGCTGCCTGAAACATGAGCGGGTCCGCGAAACACGGCGTTCAGGAACAGCAGATTGAGCCCGTCCATGTAGCCCCGAAAATTGGGGTCCGCGGTGAAAGCTACTACGTTTCCACGGCCTTCCCGCTGCACAACCACGAATGGCTTATAAGCAAGTTGTTTTCGGTTCGGCTCCCACATGAAGCCGCTCGCCAAAATCTTATCGGAGGCCTCGAAGTAGGCGGCGTTTACGCCGTGATCGAGTTTAACGGGCGTGAAAATGGCTCGGCCCGTGACCATAACGTTGACTGTATCCGGGACCCCGGCAGTAACCCAGCTATCCGAATTCACCTTGGCCCGAAGCAGCACGCCGTGCAATGAATCCGGCAGCTCGGCGTCCGGGAGAATCGCTTGATTGAAATCTTTGTCGGACGTGAACAGTTTTCCCGGCACGCGACCGGAGACCGGGGGGGCGGCAGCGCCGGCGCTGGGTGCGGCCTCAGCGCTGGGCCTCGCCGCCGGTGCGCCGCTTGCAGCAGCCGGCTTCGGTCCTTGTTCATGCACCGCATTTTCCTGCGAAATGGCCAACATTCCATTTCGATTGTCCGCGAGGTACGAGATCGCGCCAGGGCCCAACGCCACCAGTGTGCCCCCATTCTGCACCCAGTCCCGCAATCTTCGGCCGCCATTCGCTCCCAACGCCGACTCATATCCTTCGCCGAAGCCTCCGTCCGGAAGTATGATCGTCTTGAACTGGCTCAGATCGCCCGAGGCAAGTTGTGATGTGCGAACTGCCGTTACCGGATACCCGTATTCGCGTTCCAGAACAAACCGCGTTGCGCCTGCCGCAGTCGAGGAGGTCGGTCGGTCCCATGCCAGCGCGATTTTCAAGTCCGCGGGCAAATACGTTACCCAGTGACTGCCGAAGTTGGGTCCCTCATCTACCCATCCGCTGTTGACGGCGAATGCGTCAGCACCGGTCGAAGCCGCCAACCGCGCCACGATATCGGCTACGTTCGATGGGTTCTCTTTGACTTTGATAATAAGAGTTCCATTCGGATACTTGCGTCCGTTTTGCGTGAAGGCTCTGTCGGTTGTAGCGATACGCAGGCCTTGCCGCAGTCCCGCCGCTAGAAAGCGCGCGGAAGCGGAGAGTCCCCACGGCACTAAGTACGCAACCTCGGGTGTGGCTCCAATGACCTGTCCAGCGGGTTTGTATTCGCCAGGCACCGGCTCGAAATTGGCCTTGGATTCCTGGGCTGCCGTTACCGCCGTAATGCCGTACTGCAATGGAATGGACCAAGCGGTAACGTCGTACATCTCGCTGGGTTGCCGCGCCTGCCGCCGCCTCTCCTCGCCCGCGAGGAAATCCGGCTCCATTGAGACCTGCGTGTCCAGCAACGCGCGAATCAGCCGGTAAGAGGGTTGAGCTAACGGAATCACATAACTGCCGGCAGGGTAGCGCTTGCCGGTATTTTCGAACTCGGCCGCCGCGCGCTTCACCTCGATGCCCTGGTCTGCTAGATTGGCGGCCAGCTTGTCCACTTCAGAAACGTTTCCTTCGCGCGGGAGTATGTATTCTCTCGTGGGTCCGTGCGAGCCCTCGTCGACGGCTTCCTTGCGATACGCATAAAAATTTTCGAGCAGCTTCTCCCGGTTTCGGGCTGCTGTTTCCGCTGTTGAAATGGATGTTATGAAGTGTTTTCTGACTGTATCCCGGTAAGTAAACACCGAGCCATCCGCCTTCTTCACAATCAGGCCGCGCGTGGATGCCTGCTCGTAAGTCATCCCGATGCTGCCGTAATAGAGCGGCCAGCTCGCGCCATAGCCTGGATAAAACTCGTCGTAGCCTTCCTTGGTGAAGTAGCTGAAACCGAGTTGATCAAAGTAGCGGGCATTATTTTGCCCAAACCACTCCAGGCTGGCTTTTTGCGTTTTCGTGATGTATGGATTGTAGGGATTGGCCTCGGGCGCAAAGTAATACGTGGAATCGGATCCCATCTCGTGCAGATCCACAAAAACGAGCGGGAGCCATTGGCGCACGGCGGCGATTCGCCCCTTAGTCTCGGGCTGCGTCAGTGCAAACCAATCGCGATTCATATCGAAGTAATAATGATTCGTTCTTCCGCCAGGCCAAGGCTCATTGTGCTCGGCCGCCAACTGGCTGGGATCCGGTTCAAGTCCTTCGGCCGTCGTGAAGTCATGCAGAAAACGTTCCCGACCGTCGGGATTTTGGAGTGGATCGATGATGATTAGATCGTTCGCGAGGATCTCTTGGACCAGCTTGTCCTCGCGCGATGCGAGCAGATGATAAGCGGCCATGAGCGCTGCATCGGGCGATGAGATCTCGTTCCCATGGACTCCATACGCGAGCCAGATCACGGCCGGCATTCCGGCCATCAAGCTTTTCGCCTCTGTGGGGCTGGTCTTTCTTGGGTCTGCCAGCTTCATCATCGCGGATTGAATTTCCCCGAGCCGAGCAATGTTGGCTTCCGAGCCGATCACGCCGTAGATCAGCCGCCGGTGCTCCCACGTTTCTCCGTATGTGAAAATCTTCATTCGCGTGGGGACCGCCGCTGCGAGCGCCTCCATGTATCTCACGATTTCGCTGTGCGAGGAGATCCGCTCACCGGGATCGCGCCGGAGCACGGTTTTTTCCGTGGGAATGTCCGGGTCATACTTTGCACCCGCCCAATATTCAAAGCGTGTCTGCGCGCAGGCGGTAAGTGCCAGCGCGGCGAGAACGACGAAGCTCTTCATACAAGTTAGTCAGGATACCGCGAATGGCCCGTGCCTCGCGCTATATTGTGCGCTATGGAGGGCGCTGCTCCCCCGGTCTCATGGACGGATTCCATTCTCGAACTGATGCGACAAGCCGGCGATCCGCTTGCGGATAATGTCATCAGCGAGCTTTTTGCCGGCGGTGAAATTGCGTCCGTGAACGCGCTCATGCGGAATCTCATTGCGAACGAGTATCCCGCGCCGGAGAGTCTGCCTTCCGTGGTTCGCGGCTATCTGGCGCGCAGCGGCGATCTGCCGGATTGGACAGATCCGAAGCTTATCCAGGCCGGCGAACAGGTGTTCTGGCGGTACGGACCTGAGCTGATACTGATTCTGTACTGCTATTCGCTGCCGTTCTGTTATGCCGGGCGCAATGGAGTGCAGGCCCTGGCCCTAACCACTCGCTTGATGAGCAGTCCCGCGCGACGGATCGCGGAAACCGCCCAGATGCTGGTGGATGTCATGCAGCCAGGAGGTCTCACCGAGCCGCATGGCCGGGGGCGCCGGACGATTCAGAAAGTCCGGCTCATGCACGGCGCGATCCGAAAACTCGCCGGTTCCTCCAATTCCTGGAAGGCTGAATACGGTTTACCTGTCAACCAGGAAGACCTGGCGGGAACGCTGATGTCGTTCTCCTGGGTGGCTCTCGATGGGCTCAGCAAAATCGGGATCGGCTTATCCGACGCCGATCGCCAGGCGTACCTGCATTGCTGGCTGGTTATCGGCTGTCTGCTCGGGATTCGCGCCGAGCTGCTTCCCGGGAATCTGGCGGCCGCGCAGACGCTCTCTGAGGCAATCGCGCATCATCAGTTCGGGCCTTGCGCGGAAGGCCAGGCGCTCACACGCGCGCTTATCGATTCGATGGATTACATTCTGCCCGGCACTGTCTTCAAACACATCCCGCCAGTATTGATCCGCTACTTCCTTGGGCCGCAATGGGCGGGTTGGTTAGGCATCGAAGAGTCCGCGGCGACCGAATTGGCGTGCGTCCCGCTGCGGCTGCTCGGCTTCGAGGTCAGCGAATTGTTGGAACATTCGAAAGGGATAAATGCTCTCGCTGCACGGGTGGGTCATTTGCTGATTCAATCGATTGTTTATGTGGAGCGCGGCGGAAACCGGCCCAGCTTCAGCATACCCGCCGATCTGCGAGCGCAGTGGGGCGTTAGTTGATTCATCCGGTTCCGTTCTACGACGATGCACGAGGGCTACGACGTTTTCGGTCGAATGAGAGTGCGGGCCTTGCACCCCTAACCGAACGCAGAGCGAGCTGGTACAAAATTGTTCGGGGGAAGGGAATTGACACCGGCAGTGCCGATACAGCAGATTAAGCTTCCCGCTCCTGGGATCGAGCAAATGCAGGCCGAGGCCCGCCAAGAGGGATACAACTTCCTCGATACCCTGGTGAAGGAATGGCTCAGTGGAGAAAACCGGTTCGATGCTCCCGGCGAGATGCTGTGCGGGCATCTAATCCAAGGTTTTTTGGTCGCGGTTGGCGGACTTAATCGCGATCCGTTTCTGGACGACCCCAGAGTGGGTCGCATCAGACGTCTGTACGTCCGACAGGCGTGGCGCAACCAGGGTATAGGAGGAGCACTTCTGGACACGCTTTTGTGTGTCGCTCGGCGGAGCTTTTGCGGTGTGCGCCTTCGTGCTGAAAATCTAAGCGCAGCTCGCCTCTACGAACGTAAGGGCTTCACCCCGACCCACTGTGCGAGCGCCACTCATATTCTGGTTTTCGACAGAGCGAAAGAGTAGGATCTTGCCTATTGCATCGCTGCGGTCGATGCGAGCGTCACCGCCGGCAAGTTTGCCTGTTTCAATTGTGCATTGAGATTCGCCAAATCTCGGGTCTTGAGTGCGGTCCAACGCTCCATGAGCCCGACGTATGCGCGCCGGCGGTCGGCGACCGCTGCAACCACCTGTGTTGTCGGAGCGACATCCGCCTCCTGAAGATTCTGCATTAGCGAGTTCAGCGAGCCATTGACGCTGCCAAATGTATCGGGTCCGGTCTGCGCCGCGCCACGCCCGCCGCCACCGCCGAGGCGGCCCGCGGGAGCGCCTTCGAGCGCTTGTGCTTTTCTATCCAGTTCGGCGATCGACTCTCCTGCGGAACCCTGCGCCTGTTGCTGCAATTCCTTCAGGCGCGCCCGCAATGCCCGGAGCTGTTCAAGAGCGGCGGAGCCCTCCTCGAGATCGTCATAGAGCTGCTTTGAGAGAGTGAACTGTTGCCTCAGACCCGCCAGTGGCGTGCGAACACGGGGATCCATTTTGACTGTCAGAGGCTGGGTGTAGCTTTGCCCATCAACGCTGAGTTTCACTTTAAAGCTGCCCGCCATAACCCATGGCGAATTGTGTGCCGGCGCGGTGTTTCGAAAGACAGCCTGCATTGGATAATTGGGCCGGCGCTCCGGCAACGGTGCGTAATGCATATCCCAAAGGAAGCGGTGCATTCCCGCCTCGCTCGAAAGCTCCGACGGAGGCCGAACCCAATACTTCGGAATCGCGAGCATGGGATCGATCGTGGGCACCGGATCGCTGCTCGAATAGCGCCGCACCAACTTTCCGGAGTTATCGAATATCTCGAGCGTCACCGGGCCGGATGCCGCGGATGCCAGATAGTAATTAATGATGGCGCCGTCTGGAGGATTTTCTCCCGCCGGAACATCGGGCGGCAGAGGCGTATCGGTATTCATGTCCCATCGAACGCGAATAGCGGTTTCCGGGCGATAGAGGAAGGCCTTTGAATCGACCGAGGGCGAACCGAGTTGTCGCAGCGGGGTGACATCATCGAGAATCCAGAAGCCGCGGCCGTGAGTAGCGGCAATCAGATCGTCGCCTTTGACCAGCAGATCCCGAATCGAAGTCGCCGGCATATTCAGGCGTAGCGATTGCCAGTGATCGCCATCATCGAAAGAGACGTAGACCTCTCGCTCGGTGCCGGCGAATAACAGACCCTTACGCTCCGGATCTTCGCGCACGACATCCACGGCTGCCCCATCGGGAATTCCGTTGACGATCTCAGTCCAGGTCTTGCCGCCGTCGTGGGTGCGATAAATATGCGGGCGCAGATCGTCCAAGCGGAACGTGTTGACGGCTGCGTACGCTCCTTCCGGATCGAAGTGGCCGGCGTCGAGGATGGAAACTTTCGCCCAGGCAGTGAGCTGCGGCGGAGTAACGTCCCTCCAGTGGAGTCCGCCGTCCGTGGTGACTTGAATCAATCCATCATCCGTACCTGCCCAGATGCGCTTTACATCGAGAGGAGACGGCGAGACCGCGTAAATGACTCCACGCTGTGATGGCCTGGCGCTGGGAGCATCGCGATATTTGCCGACACTTGCCGGAACCTCCCAGTTCTTTCGCGTCAAATCGGGGCTGATCTGCTGCCAGCGCATTCCACCGTCACTCGTTTTCCAAAGTGTGTTGGCGGCGAAGTATAGAATGTGCGGGTCGACGGGCGAAAAGACCAATGGCGCCGTGCGTACCGTGCGAAAGTCAGCGGAGCGGATCGGTTTCGGCGCGACGTTCTGCACCTGTCCGGTGCGGCGATTGTAGCGAGTTACTTTTCCGCCATAGACAATATCCGGATCAAGCGGATCGGGTACGGCGTATCCGTACTCTTCCGCCCCGACCGGATGCCATTCCCGAAACGTGATCTCACCATCGTTGCCACGAGTCGCCACGCACGCCGAACCGCTCTCCTGCTGGCCGCTGCAGACACGGTAAGGAAACGCGTTGTCCGCCGCGACATGGTACATCTGCGCAGTCGGTTGGTTGTACCAGGAGCTCCAGGTCTCGCCGCCGTTCACCGTCACGATCGCCCCTTGATCGCTAACGACCAGCATGATTTCAGGATTGTGAGGGTTGATCCAGATGCTCTGATAATCGTCCCCGCCCGGTGCGCCGCGAATGCCGGTCCAGGTTTTGCCTCCGTCGGTTGATTTCCAGGTGACAACGCTGGCGCTGTAAACAATGTCGGGGTTCTTGGGGTCGACGGCGGGAACAGGCGCATCGCCGCCGCCTATACGCGCTGCCGGACGCGGGTCGTTCGTGATGCGAGTCCAGTTGTCGCCCGCATCGTCGGACCGATAGATGCCCAGCGCGCGAGCGCTCGCGACCGCGGCGTAGATACGTTTCGAATCACTGGGTGCAATCGCGAGATTCGCCTGCACCACGCCGTCCGCTCCGGTTGGAAGGCCCTGTGTTAATGGATGCCAGGTGTTCCCCCCGTCCGTGGACTTGAAGATGCCGCCGCCGGTTCCGCTCCAGGCCGCGTTCTCCCATGGACCTTGCCGCGCCTCCCACATGGCCGCATACAGCACATTCGGGTTTGATGGATCGAGCTCCACATCGTTCGCGCCGGTGTTCTCGTCTTTATAGAGCACGCGCTCGAAGGACTCGCCGCCGTTCGTTGAACGATATACTCCCCGCTCCTCATTCGGTCCGTAAGGGTGTCCGAGCACCGCGACAAACAGCCGGTTCGGATCGCGCGGGTCGACTGCGATGCGTGGGATTTGCTGGCCGTTGCGCAGGCCGAGGTGTGTCCAGGTCTTGCCGGCGTCGGTCGATTTGTAGATTCCATCTCCGGTTGAAAGGTCCGGCCGCTGCAAGCCTTCACCGCTTCCGACATAAATGATATTCGGATCTGAAGCCGCAACGGCAATCGGCTCCGACCGATCCGGTCGGCTCGTGATCGAAGATCGGGTTCCAGGTCCGTCCATAGTCGTTCGTTTTCCAGACACCGCCGTTCACAGCAGCGATATAAAACACGTTAGGCTGGTCCGGTACGCCAGCCAGCGCTCGCGTGCGGCCTCCGCGGTAGGGCCCAATCTCGCGCCACCGCATCTCGGTGAACAATTTAGGATCAAACGACTGGGCCAGAGCGGTGAATGATGCTACGAAAAGGGCCAGCGTCTTGATCAGCCTAACGACTCGCACGAAAGATCCTCCAGGAAGTAAGAAGTATAAACAATCCATCCAGAGGTGCTAGCGATGAGCGGTCGGGTTTTCAGGATCGGTCGGCCGCCGCATAGGACTGTCACAATTAGGCTTGGCGCTGGCCTCGATACCTTGATTCGACTTTCGAATGCTTATCTGTCGAAGGTTGAGGTAACGCATTCATGCCGTCTCCCCGCTTTCCGATCCCGCAAGGCACGCTCGAATGCTGATTCTCCAGATCCTATCGCTCAAAGCCGCCCATGGGTATGGGATCGCGCAGCGGCTGGAGCAGATCTCGCGCTCGGTGGTCCAGGTCAACCAGGGCTCGCTCTATCCCGCCCTTCACCGCCTGCAGCAGAAGGGCTGGCTGCGCGCCGAGTGGAACAGTCGGAGACCGGCCGGGAGGCCAAGTTCTACTCCCTTACGCCCGCTGGGCGCGTCTCTCCGGTGCCGTCAACCTGATCTTCGAGGAGGGCAGCCGATGATCCGGCTCTTCAACTGGTTTCGCCGCGGGTCGCTGGAGCGCGGCCTCGATCGCGAGCTCCAATATCACCTCGATCGCCGCGTGGCTGACCTCACCGCCGCCGGCATCTCCGAGCCCGAGTCTCGCCGCCGCGTCGCCGTCGAGCTCGGCCTCGCCCAGGTACGCGAGGAAGTCCGAGACGTCTGGCTCACCCGCTGGTTACGCGATTTCCTCTACGATCTCCGCTTCTCCGTCCGGTCTTTCTCCCGCAGCCCCGGCTTTACAACCGTCACGCTGCTATCCCTCACACTAGGCATCGGCGCCACCACCGCCATCTACTCGCTGGTCGATCAGGTCATCCTCCACGCCCTTCCCGTCCGCGATCCTGGCCATCTCGTGCTGGTCGATTGGAAAGGCGAACAGGCGGGGGGCGGATTCGGCTCCTGGAACCTGATGTCGTACCCGATGTGCCACGACCTCCAGCAGCAGACTCGCTTCTTCGATGGCGTCCTCTGCCGTGCTGAAATCCAAGTGAATCTCTCGGCGGGCGGCGATCCGAAACCTGTCGCTGCCGAAATCGTCTCCGGCAGCTATTTCCCGGTGCTCGGCGTCGGCCCCGCTCTGGGCCGCCTCATCGAAGAGTCTGATGACGCTGCTCCCGGCGCCGGTCCGGTCGTCGTCCTGTCGCACGATTTCTGGCAGACCGAGTTTGGCGGAGCAGCGGACATCGTCGGCCGCAAGCTCCTCATCAACCAGCACCCCATGACCGTGGTCGGTGTCGCCGCCGCGGCCTTCCACGGCGTCGATGTCGGTGCCGTCCCGGCTCTCTGGATTCCCACGTCCATGTACGCGGAGGCGTTCCCCGGCGCCGAAGACGCTAAAGATCTGTTCCGGCGACCCACGTTTTGGTTGCAGATCCTTGCCCGCCTTCGCCCGGAGTTCACGCTCGCCCGCGCGCAGGCCGCTCTCCAGCCATGGTTCAAGGCGTGGCTCCAGGGCAACATGCTTCGACCCGGCTTTCCAAGGATTACGGCTGATCGCCGCCGCGACTACCTGGCCTCCACTCTCGAACTCACCTCCGCGCCACAGGGACATTCGCCGCTGCGCCGCAGTCTCGGGCAGCCGCTCTGGCTTCTGTTCGCCGCCACCGGCGTTCTGCTCAGCCTTGCCTGCATGAATGTCGCCGGCCTCTTCCTCGCCCGCGGCTCCGCACGAGCTCGCGAGATCGGCACTCGTCTCGCTCTCGGCGCTTCGCGTGGCCGTATTGGCCGCCAACTCATCGCCGATAGCGTCCTCCTTGCCTTGGCCGGCGGCGTCCTCGGTGTGGCCGTGGCTCCGCTCGCCATCCGCGCGCTGATCGCGTTTCTGCCGCACGATCTCGCCACCAGCGCGCTGCGCGGGAGTCTCAGCTTTCGTCTTCTCGCATTTGCCTTCTTCGCCAGCCTCGCCGCCGGCCTCCTGAGCGGCCTCGCTCCTGCCCTACACGCCGGCGGTGGCAGCCTCGTCAGTTCGCTCCGCGAGCGCGCCGGCACAGGCTTCGGCGGCGTCCGGTTGCGCAAATGCATCGTCACTCTGCAGGTAGCCTTCTCCCTCATCCTCGTCATCGCCGCCGGGCTGTTTGTCCGGACACTCGCCGGTCTGCTCGCCAAAGGCCCCGGCTTTGAGACTTCCGGCATCCTGTCCTTCGCCATCTCCCCCGTGCAGAGTGGCTATTCCCTCCCGGGCGCCGCGCGGCTCGTCCGCCGCCTTGACGAGGAGGTCCGCGCACTACCCACCACTCGTAACTCCGGCGCCGCCCGCTGGGCCTTCCTGACCGGCGGAAGCTGGAACAATGCCATGACCATCCAGACCGATCAGCGCATCGTAACTGAGAACGTAAACCTTAACGCTGTTACTCCCGGTTTTTTCTCCACCCTCGGGATTCGCATCCTCGCCGGCCGCGATTTCGACGCCCACGACGCCCACCCGGCCGGTGAAACCGGCCACCGCTCCGCCATCGTGAATGAGGCTTTCGTCAAGCGCTATCTGGCCGGCCGCGATCCTGTCGGTCTCCACATCGGCCAGGGCTCCGGTCCCGACGTCAAAGCCAATATCGTGATCGTCGGCGTCTGCGCCAGCTTCAATTACCGTGGCCTCCGCGACGATTCCGCGCAGGCCTTCTTCCCGATGTTCGAAGGCGACGATGCCGGCGCGACTTTCTATGTCAAGGTCCGCGGCGCCCCTGAGCAGGCGATTCCGTCCATCCGCCGCATTGTCCGCCAGGCCGACCCACGGTTACCGATCCTCTGGTTCCGCACTCTGGACGATCAGGTCAATCGCTCACTCACCACCGAGCGCCTCCTCGCCGCACTCTCCGGCAGCTTTGGCGCGCTGGCGCTGCTGCTGTCGTTGATTGGTCTCTACGGAGTGATGTCCTTCGTCGTCACCCGCCGGACCCGCGAAATCGGCATTCGCCTCGCGCTTGGTGCCACGAGTGCTTCCGCCATCCGTCTAGTCCTACGCGACGCCGTTGCCATGATCGCCGTGGGAATGGGGATCGCCCTCCCTTGCGTTGGGGCCCTCGGCAAGCTATTCCAATCCCAGTTGTTCGGCGTTACAGCCACCGATCCCCCGACAGTCGCGGGCGCTGCCGCGGTCCTAGCCGCCGGGGCGCTCGCGGCCGCATTCGTCCCCGCATGGCGAGCCTCGAACGTCAGCCCCACGGACGCTCTGCGGCTCGATTGACGGCTACCGCGTGGCGGGTTCGTTGTTCTCACTTGCCTGCGATCTGCTGCGATACTATCGCACGCTCTTGGCGCGCCTCTGCGTCCCCCGGATCGAGCGCCAGGGCTTTGTCGAATTGTGCGAGCGCTTCGGAATACTTGCCGTTTTGAGCGAGCAACTTGCCAAACTCGTCTTGTATGCGGGCGCTGTTCGGAAATGCAGCCGCAACCCGGCGGAAATTATCGATCGCCTGATCGAGTTCGCCCGCACGCGCGAGAAGGTTCGCCAGATTGTAACGCGCGTCGGTGTAGTTTGGTTCCACTGCCAGCGCCATGCGAAACTGCTCTATCGCCTCGCCCGAGCGGCCCACCGCGCGTAATGCGGACCCGAGCATGTCGTGGGCCTCAGGCCGCTTGGGATCGATGCGAACGGCTTCCCGGAGCATCGTCGCCGCCCCTTGCGCATCGAGCCGCGAGAGCAATAAGGCACCAAGATTCAGGTGAGCCGAAAAATCCTCCGGATATTTTTCGAGCCGGTGCCGCAGGAGCGCCTCCTGTATTTGTCGGCGACGGTCGCCTTTACCGCGCGGCAGAACCTGGAGCGAGAGATGGCCCATTTCATCGGTCGCCAGATTTCCGCCGCGGACGCGCTTTGGAGGATGGTTCGGATTGCGCGGGTTGGCCGCCGAATTGTCATAGTGAAAGCGCATCGAGATGACGGAGCCTTTCGGCAGGAAAACGGGTGTGCGATACCGGTACACAGCCTGCCAGTTGAGATCCCAATCCGGAATGCGGATCAGCCATTGGCGCGCGCCATCGGGCAGCGTGACATACGCTTCGAGCAACTTACCGAGATAATGCGCGTGCGGGTAAATGGCGAGCACATCCGCATCCACGGGCATTCGGAAATCGTCCGTGATTAAGAAATCACGGGCGCCCACCGGGATATCCAGCGCGCCGTCGTGTTCGAGCTGGATCAGGATTGGAAAACGCGCCGGCGGCTTGTCGGTGAAGTAGAGGCCAACGCTTGGTGCAACCCGCTCCGGTTTGCCGCTAGGCTGCAGATGCGTGTTCAGCACCAGGAGATTGCCTGGATCGAGCCGCCAGGACATGTCGTCCGGCTCAGAGTAGGGCAGAGTGCCGGGTTTCCAGAAAAGGAAGTGGCTGTCGGGATCAAGCGGATTCCGGTCGATGGTGAGATCCATTCCGGGGAAGCCTGCTCCAGGGATTGTTTCGAGACGGCGCGAGGATCCGGTACGATCGATGAGGAGATTGGCGTGATGAACATTGCGCGCTCCACCGCTATCGCCCGGCCGGATCTCAATCGCGTGCACATATCGAGTGGCCTCAATCTGCGGCTTGAAGACGAAATTCCAGAAGACGTCCGGACCGGCCGCGGGCATGGTAAAAGGCCGCGATGTCTGGAGGATCAGGTCAGGTTGTCCCAGCTGCCAGCCATCCACAAACTCCGCTGGGGATGGAAGCTCGGAAGCTGAGCCTTGGGGCGCACCCGCCTCCACCCACTGCGCGATGAGGCGAATCTGAGCGTCCGTCAACCGCCGCTCGTCCTGAAACTCTCCTCCATAACCAGCTTGAGGCGGCCAAGGCGGCATGTACCTCCTTTGAGTTACGGCCGCAATTTGCCTCGCATGCTTTTTAACGTCTTCGTAAGTTAGGAGCGCAAACGGGCCGGCTCCGCCGGAATGATGGCAAGGAGCACAGTTTTGATAGACGATTGGCGCGATGTCACGAGTAAATGTCGGCGCCGGGGTCGGTTGCTGAGCCAACAAGCAGACGCAGGCGGCAACGCCCGATCCCGTCACTCGATGGCCCGTTACTCGATGTCTGCGAGCGAACATCCGACGGCGCGTGTTTCCGGCTGGGCAACCGGCTTTCCCGCAAGCACGGCTGCGATCGCATCTTCCAGATCGTGGGTTTGCGCCACCGGCCGCGATTTGCCGATATCCACCCATCTGTCGTCAATGCGCCCGTGATACAGAAGCCGGCCCGAGCCGTCAAATACCGCGGCCTCGGGCGCTACCGTGGCGTGGGCCCGCTTCACCAGCTCATGCCGTGGATCGCGCAACGGCGTGCCCGGAAAGTGGTACTCCTTCATCTGTTCATCGATGTGTTGCGCGGTTTCTGAAGCATCCGGGTAAACGAGCCAAAACTCCACGCCGCGGTCCTTGAACTCAGCGCTGATTCGCTGTAATTCCGGCGCATAGCGGTTCGTGATGGGGCAGTCCGTACGGACGAACAGAAGTACGCGAGCGTGTGCCGGGGAGGCGAAAGGATTGGCCGGGGCACCCGCCGCGATTACACCAGTGACTCCACTCAGGAGGAGTGAAATCGTGATGCTGCGAAACATCTGGGCGGTTAAAAGATGAAATTCAGGCCGCCCCGAATGGCCCGGGGTGCCTGAACAATTATGAGCCTGTGCCCGTTGCCTGTATCGAACGGCAAGTAACCCTGCGCAAGAAGATTCCGGAGATCGGCGGTCAACTCCAAACGTCCGGGAAGACCAAAAAAGGTGGGCAACGGCTGGCGGAACTCCACATTCAATCCGGGTGCTGTGTACGTGTTTTGTGTTGTGAAAATGTGCCGCGGAATGACGGCTCCCGAGTCCACCCATCCGTAATTGGCCGAGACCTTCGTCCCCGAAACCGGAAGGTGAGCGCCCACGTTTACCGATGCAACGTTATGGTTCTTCTCGTCCAGAAAACTTAGCTGCCCGCCCCCGCCTTGCGACAGCCCCGCTGCGTTGGCGACGAATCCGCCCATGCGGCCGTAGGCTATCGCGAGATCGAGCGAATCACTCATCCGCTGGTTTACGGAAGCGAGATATCCCTGGCGGCGATAGTTGCCGACATTGTAGGTGGAAGTCTCGGAGGTGCCGTCGGAAAGCAGATCCTCCCCGGTTAACGATGAGACGTTGCCGCCTACATTAATCCGGCCGTTCGATACATCCTCATAAAATGCGCTGACCGCGTAGGTGCGTGATCCGGATGTGCGGCGGTAGCCGACCTCGTAATTTTGAGTGCGCTGCAGTTCCAGCCGGCCGTTTCTCTCGGAAAGCTGGGGCAACCGTGCAAGAGTGTTGACGGCATCCGCCAGATCGTCACGGTGGCCGTCCACCTCGGCCGCGCGATACTGCTGATGCGCGGAGAGTTCGTCAGGCCTGCCGCCATCGCTGTAGGCGGCCGTAACTTGTCCTGCATTCCCCAGGTCCACGGTTACGCGCGCGAACGGGCTGATTCTGCTGGTGTGCTGCAGGTAATCCACAGATTCGCCCGTCATTCCGTATTCGATGTGAACCTGATCGACCGGATCGATCACCTCGTACAGGCTGAGCGACATCGTTCGCACGGCGGGAGCATTCCCCAACCCGGCGGCGGAAATCGGCGATCCGGGAAGAGAACCTAGTCTCCCAAGCTGTGCCACCGTAAGCGTCACTTCGGGAGGTTCGCCGAACCCGCCATTCGCATCTCGGCTATAGATGGCGCATAGTCCCAGGGCCGAAGGTCCGGAATTTGTGTTCTGCCCGAAAGTGCCCGCGAGTTGTACCTGGTTTTTTCCCATCACGTTCGTCGATAGGGCAAAGCCGGTGCCCAGGTCGCCCTGGGTGGAGTCGGAGTCGATCAATCCTCCATCGCCTCCTGACAGCGAGAGCATCGCGTGAGTGCCTGAAAAGATGCGGGGCCGCATCTCCGCGCGCGCGCCTTGTTCTTCGTCGTCCGGCAGAAAACGTGTGATGGGCCGCGTCGCAGGCGATGAGCGAAGAACCCACTTCCAGTCGTCACTCATGGCACTGGTGGGAACGGTGTAGGACAGTTCCACACTGCTGAACAGCGTCGCGAGGTGAATCTGCAGCACGCTATCCAACCCCGCTTTGACAGCGATTCGGTCTCGCGAAACAGGAAGGAAACTGGATAGCGAAACGCGGACGGAATACAGATCGGCCGGAAGGCTCGTAAAAGCAAATCGCCCGTCCATGGCTGTGACGGTTCTGGCGATCAGCCGCTCGTATTTGTTAAACAGTTGGACGGTTGCGCCCATCTGCGGGGTGCCGCCCGTATCGGCTACAGAACCCAGAAGGTTGCCGCTGACAGGTAAGGACAGGTCGGCTGCGCGGCTGGCACCCGTGAAGATCAGGACGCCCGCAAGAGCGGCCAGCCCGAAGGCACACCGCATCCCAGGTTTCCCCGATGCCATACGCTCGAGGACTACCGCAACGGATTGTTCGCTGGTCGAACCCGAGTTCAAGATCGCCTTTCCCGTTCTCGAGCGCGTATACCCGAGATATCTATGATGTTACCGTAAACTGGGCCGACGGGGTAAGGCTCTGGTTTTTGAGCTTATCCGTTACCTTGAGCTTGAGGGTATACTTCCCCGGGGGTAAGGTGTTCAAGGGGAGCTTCTTCTCCACCGTTACCAGAAACGCGGAGGAATTCGGAATGGCATTCAGATCCTCTGTCTGGCTCAACACCGTCTGATTGCTGGCGTTAACCACGTCATATTCCACGGTTCCGTCGGGCTTCTTTGTCTTCTCATCCATGCCGAAGTTGTAGAACTCCGTATAGATTCCCATCGTTTCGTTCTGCTTGAAGGTGTCGCCCACACGCGGCCGCACTTTGGAGCTGCGAATAACAAACGGGCCGGCGCCGATGCTCTTGGTCGGAACCCGCTCCAGTTGATCGGCCAGAATTACGCTGCTCGAGCCGAGCTGGTCTTCGTCATAGTGAGGCACCACAAGCGCCATTTCGAAGTTGTTCATGGTGTTGCCGACGACATCCTTGGCGACAATATTCAGGCGATAGGTGCCCGGCGCCAGAGGAATGGTCTTCGAGTAGATCTGCGAGCCATTCATGGCTTGCTGCAGCATTTCCGCCGGAACTTGCGCGCTCACCGTATCTTCGAACCAGTTCACAGGACGGCGCGTCAGCGAGGTGATGCGCCCGTACAGGTTGATGGTCGCCTTCGCCACTTTGTCTTTCGTCGCGTAGTTCAGATCGTTGTTCTTGAACAGCAGCGTCAAATTCGTCAGCACTGTCGCGTCCGTCACACGAATGTAATCGGCGCGGACCTGCATCGGCAGCGTGTTGTAACGAATGGTCGAATTTACGGCCGCTTCCAGGTCCTTGAACTTAATCGCGGGGGCCTTTTGCAGCTTGGCGTACTGCTCCAAGCGCGTGAATTCGTTCATGCTCTCGGGAAGGGGCTGGTTCCCTGTCCCGAGGTGCGTTCCATCGGTGCGCTGAAACCGCTGCGTCTTGTCTGAAAGCCCCATCTGCTCGGAAAGCGTTAACCCGGCGCCCGGAACCATCAACAAAGCGTCCTTCTCTTCCGGATCAAGGCTGATGTGGTACTCGCCGCTCATCGTGGTATCGACAAATTCAATGATGATGTTGCTGCCGATCCCATCGATGTAGCGGTAACGCCAATCTTCGAACGGGTAGGTGGACGTTTCGCCGCCGCCCTCTTCGATGGGACGCTCATAGCTGCCGCCCGAAGGATGGGAGTCAACCTCGTCCGCGGGGCCGTACTTGATGTAGATCATGCCGCGATCCGTTTTCCAGCCGGGAATACCGGAAGCATAGTGATCGTTGGCATAGGCAATGCGGCGGTAGTGCTCTTCCTTATATTCGTTCTCTTCCGTATCGGGCGTCGGATCGCGGCGCAGCCAGAACTGTTCCACAAACTGCTGCCGCTCTTCGTCCGTCTTCAGGCGCTTAAAAGCCTGCTTTTCCTCGTCCGTGATGATGTAGACGACGTCCTCGTTCAGCCACTTTTTCCACGGCCCGGCGAGCTCCTTTTCCAGCTCCTTCTGCTTCTTCGCAATCTGTTTTTTAGTCAGCGGCTTAGCCACGGTTGCGTCGCTCGAACTGCTGCTCGAACCCGCATTCTTGTCCTGGGCTGAGGCGCTGGCGCAAAGGAAGACCGCCGTCGAGAGACTGACCAGGAGACGTAAATGGAAGAAACGAATGGACTTCATAGAAACAACACCTCGGTGGGGCACAGGGGCTATACCTTCAAGTCTAAGTGTGTTTCGATTCAGCGTCAACGCCTCCGACGTAGGAAGGCTGCCGTGGGTTGCCTTGTAATGCGAAAGACGTGGCGCAGCCTCTCAGGCCAAGGCCGCTCAGTTTTCCCGCAGGTGAACTTTTTTGTGGGGCAGGTCCCCTGACCTGCGCCGGGCGCCCTGCCCGGCTTTCACAGAATTCAACAAGATCAGAAGGGTGCAGCCGGAGGACTGTGCGGGGAGATGAAGCGTCGCCCACACAAGACTAAATGGCGCGGCCTCGCAGGCTGCCCCGTCCCGACTTTTCGGGACGCTTGGCTTCCACCTGCCGCCATATACCCCTGAGGGGAATAGTACGGGTCGAAGAAAAGACAGATTGATTCGGTACTTACCATCACATATTCTGCCTGGAGCTTTCTTTCAACAACGAAAAGCGAAGATCCTTCCCATGAGCAACACTCAGTATCCCGTTGCACTTGTCTGGCAAGAGATGCTGAGCGGCATTTTTTCCACGCTGGGTCGGCTGGCCTGTCTCGCGAGCCATCGTGATCCGCTGACCGGCCGTTATCATCATTCTCGGCTCACAAAACAGTTGGGAAACGAGGAAGCCGATGATGCGATGCGTGTGGCTCACGAACTACTGTGGAGAGATTGGATGGCTGGTTCGCTGGAACAACAACACGCGGATACTATTTTGTATCTGCACGACCTTTCAACGAATTTCGAACGCCTGCTGGCTCTCTGGTTGGAATCAGCCCCATTTGTCGCTTTTGTCCCGAGCTGCGCCAATGAAGCAGAGCGAGCCCTCTTCATCGGGAATCTAAAACTGCTGTTAACGTTACTACATAATTCCTATGCAACGACGCCCTCCTATGCCGGCATAAGTCTGGGGCAACAACCCCGTCATTCTGTGTGGGAACAGGCAACTCGTATCGTTCGCGAAAGATATTCTGATCCCACGCTCTCGCTTCGAGCGGTAAGCGTGGCCCTCAATATATCGAGGCGCGACTTAGGGATGATGTTCAAAGCGCAGACATCACGCCCCTTTAGGCAGTATCTGCGGGACGTTCGCATCCAGCACGCCGCCGAACTGCTTACAACCTCCCCAGAAGGAGTAAAGGCAATTTCTGCACCTTACTGCAAGCGATTTGCCGGTTTTCTCGACGACCTTACTCCGGAAGAGCGGGCGAAGTTACAAATCACCTATAGGCAATTGCCGCTGAATATCCACTCCTGGGCGCAAGATGCCGCCGCGCTCAGTGCATGTGTAGCCTTACAGGACAAAGCTGCCTTTTGGAAATTGCACGATTTTCTGTTCTCAAATCAGCAGGCGTTATCGAAGGAGACGCTCGTCGGCAAAGCGCTGGAGTTTTTGTCCCAAGACAAGGCAGTCGATCCGCAAAGAGTCACCTCGTGTCTTGCGGAGAAAGCTTTTCAGGAATCGCTGCAGCGCGATCAACAGCTCGCTATGGATCTCGGCATCAACAGCACTCCGACTATTTTCTTGAACGGCGGCAGGATCTCGGTAAGATCGGTGGACGATTTGCGTAAAGCGATGTGGGCGGGAGAATTGGAGAGTGCCGCGGCGCCCCCGTTGAGAAGAGCACTGCAGTGAGTAATGACATGACCGCCGAAACCCGTCCAAATCGGAATACGATTCGGAATTAGCGTTACCCGTCAAACATTCGCCTCTGCTCTTAACGCTTCCACCCCCGAAAAATTTCGTTTGGTTAAATCGCCGCTCTCCCGATTCGCGCTTTTCCATCTCGAACCTCACCACAAAGATTTAATTGCTCGAGTGTTCTCTACGTTCTTCGCCACTTTGTGCGTTGCTAAGGGATCAACTTTCCCGATTGGCGACAATCCTGGACGTTGCGCCTTCTCGTCAGTACAGCAGGTCCATGCGAGATGTTCGCGCACACGCGGTTTTCAGCATTTTGTCTGTGGTCCTGTTGTTGAGACAGAAGATTGGAAGGTTGGTACGTTCGATCAGGCGAAACGCCTGATCTTCGTCTATGATCCAGTTGAGGACCCGGACGCATGAACAAAGCGGATGGTCAGGACACGCGGGACCGCCTCTCTGCACTTGTTGCGAACTCCCTCGACACTCAGGCGAGAACGCAAGATTTGGCGCGGCAAAATTACCAAAGCCGGACCCAGTTCCACAGGCTGTTCCGAACCGTGGTCGAAGAGACTCCCGCAGCTATGCGCAGGCGGCTATTGCTGGAAAGAGCAGCCTGCCAACTGGCGCATACCGCAATGTCGGTCACGGAGATCGCTTTGGACGCCAACTACAACTCATTAGAGGCGTTCACTCGCGCTTTCCGAACAGCATTTCGGATCTCTCCCAGCATCTACCGGCGCATGCGTGAGCCGCACTTTCATCTGCCTGCGCCCAACGGAATTCACTTTCTTGCCCCTGGTTCCTTAGCAGAAGGAGGAAAAGACATGGATCTATTCGATCGCTTTGCAGGCAACGACTCATGGCACACGCGACGTTTGCTGGAGTACGCCAGCACTTTAACGGAGGAACAACTCGATCGATCCCTGCCCACGGTCGTGGAACTGCTGCCCTGGCGGGAATCGAACAAGACGCTAAGGCAACTGTTGGAGAACATTATCTTCACGAAAGAAGTCTGGACCGCCGCGCTGGCCGGGACTGAAATGGATATGAACGGCCCTCCCAAATCGCAGCGTTCTCCAAAAGAGATGCTGCAGAGGCTCGAAAAGACCGATGCTGAACTCCATCGTATTTTGGGGAACGTCCGAAACCGTGCTGCATGGGATGACACGTTTGTCGACGCACTTTGCGAGCCGGCCGAGACCTTCACGTTCGGGGGCGTCTTCGCCCACATCATGACATTCAACGCGCATCGCCGATTGATGGCCTTGCACGCTCTCCGCCAACTCGGGGTCCAAACCGAAGGTTTCGGCGATCCCATGGAATATGAGGAAAGCGTGGCCCCTTGGAAGCGGGAGGTCGCTTTAAAGACGCCATGACCACGAGAACGGAATTGTTTCGCCTGAACGGCGCCGTCGAGCGTGATCCGGCCATCCAGCGCTGGATGAAAAAGCATCCTGGTGAATTGCGGGACATCGCGGAAAAGTGGTTTGAGGTGATGCGAAATTGCGGAGACGAAGTCCGGGAGATTCTGCATGACGGCTGTCCGACTGCATGTCTGGGAGATGCGGCCTTCGGCTACGTCAACGTATTCACGTCGCACGTAAACGTGGGATTCTTTCAGGGCGCATCGCTGCCGGATCCAGCTCGCCTGCTGCAAGGCACCGGCAAGTTTATGCGCCATGTGAAGGTGAAACCAGGAAGAAGCGAAACCGTCGCAGCACTAAGCACGCTGATCGAAGCGGCGTACTCGGATATAAAGGCGCGTGTTGAACACGGCTGCCTGGAACAGACGGGACTCCGGCAGCCCGTGGGGCCCCCGGAGCTTCATCGGTTGCTCGACCGCCTGCCTAAGTGAGACGTCCTCTTTTTTGGAAACTCGACCGGTTGTCGCGGTCACTCCACCCCCGAAAAATTTCGTTTGGTTAAATCGCCGCTCTCTCCGTCCGCGCTTTTCCATCTCCTTCGGTTCAAAATAACAAAACAAATTTTCTCGAATCGAATCCTCGCTTTGCCCGCCTTTTTCGCCGCCTTCCGCACGCCGTCGTGTGAATATTCGTGCGAAATCGGAATGGACGAGCGAAACACAAGCGGCGAGCGAACGGATTCCGTATTCAAGCGGCTTGTGTAAAACCCGAGGTGCGGTTTCGCCACTCTAAGTTGAATCTGTAAAAGATCGAATAGATAATCCGTCGACGCTGGCCACATTCACGAAACAGACCATGGGGCGGGTGCGCCGCCGGACCTCTACAAAAACACGTTCAATGATGTTGGTGGTACGGAGCTTCTGCCGCAAATGACGTGGAAAGCTGAAGAAGCTCAGCAGCTCAGGCAAGTCCTTCTCCAGGGCTTTGACCATCACCGGATAGTCCTCGCCCCAACGCTTGCGGAAGCGGCGGAAGAGCTCGCGGGCCTCGCGCCGCGATTCCGCTAGATAGATCGCCTGCGCTCCTGCTTTGAGTTCGTCGTAATCTCGCTTACGGGCTTTCTCGAGAATGTTCCGCATCTTGTGCACCCAACAGCGCTGATGCAGCACTCTGGGGTAGATCACCTGAAGGGCCGCTGCCAATCCGGGACAGCCGTCGGTGATGATAAGTTGCAAGCCGGTACCGGTCAAACCGCGACGGTACAGGTCCTGCAGCAGTCCTTCCCAGGCCGCCTGGCTTTCGCCTGAGCTGCGCTGAAACGCCAACAGATGCCGCGTGCCATCTTGTTTCACACCGTAGGCCACCAGCATATGCACTCGTTTGCGTCCTCCGGGCCGACGCATCCGCAAGCTCACTCCGTCCAGAAATAGGTAGGCCCATTCGTCCTTCAACTCGGCCGAATGGAACTGGCGCACTGCGTCGTCCAACTCGCGGGTGAGCTTGGAAACCGTTTGTGCGCTGACGGGCTCGCCCGTAAACGTGGCCACCACACGCCCTACCTGGCGTGTCGAGATCCCGCGCAGGAAAGCCTCCCGAATCAGAATCGCCACATCTTCGGCACGTCGCTCGAATTTCTCCAAGCCTTGGGCAGAAGTTCTTCCCGCGCGTTCGCGCGATCCGCAGCCGGATGGTTCCCAAACGCGTCACATACTCCCGCTCTAAAAACCGTTGCGATAATCCTCCCGCTGGCCCGGCTCCAGGCGGTCGTACCAGCCCGTTTTCATGTAGCTGTCGCGCTCACGCAGCGACTGCGCCTCCCAAAACTTCTTCCAGGCCAGCGCGTCCGCCCGTACAGATCGCCCCAAAAGCTCTCTTTTAAATCCTTCAAAAAATCTTCAAACTGCTCGTGACTCGGATCGTGTTATCTTTCCATGGGTGTAAGCATCCTTTCCAGTTTGGTTTGCTTGCTAAGGCGAAACCAACTTACACCCTCTTCGCTTTTACACAATCGAATTTACATCACCCGGATTCCAGCCTCAATGCCGTCAAGCACGGCTGCCGCGCCAAAACCGTCATTCTCCCCGGCGAGAAGCAGTCGGATTTCGATGCCACCTGGGAACGCTGGATGGCCGAGTTCAAGCCCGACACGGATGCCGGCGTTCATTTTGTCGAACAGATCGTTCTGAACGACTGGTTCTTTCAGCGCACTTTAAAGAGATACAACCAAATGGAGGAAAAACTCGCCCAGAAAAACTTCGTCGATTGGACGCCCGAAGATCACAAGCAATTCCAGCTCTCGAACCGCTACAAAGGCGAGGCGCAGCGTGCGCTCGATCGCGCCATTCGCGCCGCCGATTGCTGGCGCAAGAACCGCACTCAGGAAGTGCGGCAGGCGGAACAGGATCTGCGCCGCGCCCAGCGCGATGTATGGCGGGATATGCGTTATTCCTTCCAGGACGAGTGCCGCGCCTTCAAAGAGCAGCAGCGCGCCTTCAAAGAGCAGATCCGGGCGCTCGAAAAAGGCGTCCCACCGGAGAAATTGGCATCGGCCAAGCCGTCCGACCGGCCCAGCACCCAGAAAAAGCCGTGCAAACTTCAAATTCTCGAACAATCGGTGGAGATCACCGTCGAAGACGGCAAAACGGTCACTGAACTCTATCCTCCGAACGAGGACTTCATCGAGGAAGTGAAAACGACCACCCCTCCTCCCGATCTCATTTACCGCCGGCTCAATTTCGTCGACGGAGTTCCTCCCGAGTACCGCTGGTCGACCGACGACGAAGAGAAGTGGCGCTTTGGCGGCCGCGGCATTCAGCGCATGACCGTCGATACCTGGTTCCAGGCCATAGAGCGCGAAAAACAGGACCCCGCCGGGCACCTCACGCCGGTCGGCAATTTGCCTCGCCCGAAGGAGCGCCCTGGTTGCGACTGCCCCGTCTGTACCGAAAATCAGTCCATCCTCGATCGCATATCGTGACGGACTGTGGAGCAGCCCTGGCCCTACCGCCGTCAGGAATGACTGCCCCGCGGTTTTTCGCTTATGCCACGCACGGGCGTGGCTAAGGGGCAGTTATTGGATTTCGTAGAAGCGCTCCCAAAATGAAGAATACAGCCAAAAGAATGCCGTGCTACAAGGCTCATCCTCCAGCAATCCCAATCAGTTAGCAAACTTTACAAAATGGTTGCCGACGTGCACGCTCAGGGTACTCTATGATTCGAGTATGTGGCAGGAAGTGTGCCACAGGCTTAGGTGTTTCGTGAGCGAGGCTAGAAACCAATTCGCAGGTACTCTGCTGCTCCTGTGCGCCGTGGCTGCGGTCATCGCGGCTGTCCTGAGCTTCGAACATCTCCGTTCTTACCCTCTGCATGACGATGGCATTACCTGGGTAGACCGCAAGGCTCCCGATGGACAGAACCATGTAGTTGCCGCCTACATCGCGCCGGGCGGCCCGGGCGACAAGGCCGGCGTTCGCCTAGGCGATGAACTCATCAAGATACAGGGCTTCCCGATTGCGAAATCGCTCGATGTCCCTCAGGCGCTCTGGCAAATTCCGCTTCTGGGGCAAACACGGTACACGCTGCGGCGGGATGGAATCGAGTTTCAAAAAGGCGACATCTTTATCCAAGCCGCCCCGCGCGATTCCGCTGTTTACTATCAATACGCCGTCGGGTTCGCCTATCTGGCAATCGGCCTTTTCGTCTATTTCCGCCGGACCAGCGCGGCCAAATCGCTGCACTTCTACCTGTTGTGCCTGGCTTCCTTCGCCGCGGCCTGCTTTCACTATTCGGGCAAGCTGAACACGTTCGATGAGGCCATGTATTGGGGCAACATCGCCGCCAACCTGTTGGCCCCCGCCATCTTTTTGCACTTTTGCCTTACTTTCCACTTTTGTCCCCGCTTCCTGCGAACTCGGGCCGGATGGCTGGCGCTATATCTTCCCTCCGCCATTCTGCTGGCGACTTCTGGCGGCTTCCGCCGAGGGCCTGATCAAATTTTCTACTCCGTTGCTGGAGGTGCGCTGGTTCCTGGATCGCGTGACCCTCGGATTTTCGATGCTTCTGTACTTCGCCGGAGCCGCCGCGCTCGGCTTCGATTTCGGCCATACCGAAGATCCTGTCATACGGCGCCAGTTGAAATATCTGCGTAACGGCGCCTTCGTCGGTCTCGCGCCATTTGCATTCCTCTACGCTGTCCCCTACATCGCCGGGATGGTTCCGACTCACGTGATGAACTTGAGCGTTCTCTCCATGGGTCTGATTCCGCTGACCTGGGCTTACGCCATCACGCGCTACCGGCTGATGGATGTGGACATCATTTTCCAGCAGGGCTACGTCTATACGCTCGCGACGCTTGCGGTCATCGGGACGTTTTATGGTCTGATCTTTGTCATCTTCAACACGCGCACCATTACACCTCCTGCGTTCGTGGTGCTGATCTCGTTCGCGACGTTTGTCTTTCAGCCGATTCGGCGCTGGATTCAGGAACAACTCGACCGCTGGGTCTTTTATCGCGACCGCTATGACTCGCGGCTCACGTTGATCGAGTTCGCGCGCGAGCTTAGCTCCGAGACGGACCAGAATGCGATGCTGGCCAAGGTCTCCGACCGGCTTCTGAGAACGCTTTCCATTCAGCAGATCGGGTTCTTCGTGATGGACGAAGGGTCCGGGCATTTTCAGTTGCACTCGCTGTCGCAGAAATCCGGACGCCCCGCGAAGACTTTGGCTTCATCGCTTGATCTGCGTTTTCTTGAACTGACCCCCGACAAGCCCTATCTCTTTTTCGAGCGTCCGAAACACTTGCGGGATATCGTGTCGCAGGAATGGCCGCAGTCGGTTCGAGAGGCGATCGCCGAGCTCGACTTTACTTACTACGTTGCTTGCAAGTCGCGTGGCAGGACGATAGCGTTTTTCGGGGTCAGCCGCACCACGGAAGGAGATTTTCTTTCGAGCGACGATATCGATCTTCTGGTGACAATGTCCAACTATGTCGCCATTGCCATCGAGAACTCCCGGCTCTACAGCTCGCTGCAGCGTAAGGCCGACGAATACGAGCGCCTCAAGGAATTTAGCGAAAACATTGTTGAATCCATCAACGTGGGCATCCTGGCGGCGGGTTTGGACGATTGCGTCGAGAGCTGGAACAGTCAAATCGAAAAATTGACGGGCATTCCCCGTCAGGAGGCCATTGGAAGGCCTCTGTGCGAACTGTTTCCGGGCGAGCTGTGCGAGAAATTCGATGAGGTCCGTGGCCAGGATGGCATTCATAACGTCTACAAAATGCCGCTCCGGCCCCGTCGTTCAGTCTTCTGTTTCGATGGAGAATGAAAACGGAAGTTCGCGAAACGGCCATGGCGGCCTGGAGCTCGCCAAAACCGCCCATCCCGTCCGCGAATCGATCATCAATCTCGCTATCGCGCCTTTGGTGTCCAAGGACCTGAACCAAATCGGGCGGCTGATTATTTTTGACGATGTAACGGATCGAGATGACCTGGAGCGCAGGTTGGTGCAAGCCGACAAGCTCAGTTCAATTGGCCTGCTCGCCGCGGGCGTTGCGCACGAGGTGAATACGCCTCTTGCCGTGATCTCTACCTATGCGCAGATGCTCGCGAAACAAGTTTCGGGCGACGACCAGAAGTCGAAGCTGCTGGAAAAAATCGCCAAGCAGACCTTCCGCGCCAGCGAGATCGTCAATTCGCTGCTCAATTTCTCCCGCACATCGCCCACCGATTTCATCGAACTGGACCTCAATCGCGTCATCCGCGAGACCTCGGCGCTGGTGGATCATCAATTTCAGAAAGCCGGAGTTGCCACCCGGCTGAACCTGGCTGAGGAACTGCCGGCTGTGCGCGGCAATGGGGGCAAGCTGCAACAGGTTTTCCTGAACCTCTTCATCAATGCGCGCGATGCGATGCCGGGGGGCGGCACGTTGACGGTCCGGACATGGGCGGAACACGGCTTCGCCCACATCGAAATCGCGGACACAGGCCAGGGTATACCCGTCGAGCACCTGGCGCGCATTTACGATCCTTTCTTCACCACCAAAGGACCCAAAAAGGGTACAGGTCTCGGCCTCTCGATTACGTACGGCATCGTGCAGGAGCATAACGGCATCATCGAGGTGGAAAGCACGGTCGGCCGCGGCACTCGTTTCCGGCTGGAGTTTCCGGGTTTCGGCACGCGGCCGAGCGTCGCCCGCAACGCCGAGCGTGAAGCCTTGCCCGCTTAATATCGCGTTGGCACCCGCCCTTCTGCCTCGTTCTCGATGTCTGGTACAACCACTGTAGTGAGCTTTCCCAAACAAGATCTGCCGGCCGATCGGGTCGGCCCTCCGGAGCGGCGGCGTATTCTCGTCATCGATGACGAAGCCGATATTCGAGAAAGTCTCGAACTGTTGCTAACAGGAGAAGGCTACTTTGTTGATCTCGCGGACAACGCCACGTCGGGGCTGCAAAAATTCGACTCCAGCCCTTACGACCTGGTGCTGCTCGACCTGATGATGCCGGATCGCTCGGGCATGGAAGTGCTCGCGGACATCCGCGAGCGCGACAAGGAAACGCCTGTTTTCATGTTGACCGCATACGGTTCGGTCGAGGTGGCTGTGCGCGCTTTGAAATCCGGAGCTAACGATTATTTCGCCAAACCCTGGGACAACGAAAAGCTGCTCATCGAAATCGATCGCATGATTTTGAAAGGCCACCTGGAGCGCGAGAACACTCAGCTCAAGCGTGCCCTGAAGCAGCGCTACGCGTTTCCCAACATCATCGGAAAGAGCGAGCGCATGCTGCGCCTGCTGGATCAGGTAGCGCAGGTTGCGCCCAGCCGCGCCACTATTCTGATCACCGGAGAAACCGGAACTGGCAAGGAGCTGATCGCCAAGGCAATTCACGCGCATTCGGCGCGCGCCGATCAGACATTCGTCCCCGTCAACAGCGGATCGCTTCCCACGGATCTGCTTGAGTCCATCCTCTTCGGACACATGAAAGGCTCCTTTACGAGCGCGATCGCGAACACAAAAGGGCTATTTGCCACCGCCAACCGGGGGACGATCTTCTTCGACGAAATCGGAACAATCACCCCGGAAATCCAGGTAAAGCTTCTGCGTGTTTTGCAGGACCGCGAGTTCATGCCGCTCGGCTCGAATGACACGGTGCGTGTGGACGTGCGCATTATCGCGGCAACAAATTCCGACCTGCGGAGGTTGGTCGATGAAGGGAAATTTCGCGAGGACCTTTACTATCGCCTGAACGTCATCAATTTGAACCTGCCCCCGCTGCGGGAACGGAAAGAAGACATTCCGCTATTAGTGGACCATTTTTTCACCCGTTACTCCCGCGAGAACGAAAAATTCTTGAATGCTGACGGGCGCTCGGTACTCAGCTTTGAGCCGGAAGCCATGGAGATTCTGATGGAGCACAGTTGGCCGGGAAATGTGCGCGAACTCGAAAACGCGGTGGAAAGGTCGGTTGTGCTCACTACTACCTCCATCGTCCCAGCGCATGTTCTGCCGGATCATCTCCAGCAGGCAAGCGGCATGCATATTTCGCGCGATCACAGCGGCATGCTGGTACCGGACGCGTCGCTATTCGAAATGGTGGCCGATTTCGAACGCCGCAAGATTATCGAAGCTCTGGAGCTGGTCAACTACAGCCAGACCGAAGCCGCGGAGTCGTTGCGCATTCCGCTCTCCACGTTGAACCAAAAGATAAAGCGACTGAACATCGACGTGAAGCGGCGTGCGTCCGCTTAGATTTCTGTTTTCGAGTGCGCTAATCTCCAACGAGAGGAACCTTATGAAAGCGTTGGCCCTCGCATTCTTCCTATCCGCAATGGCCTATCCGCAGGCCGTGCCGCCGCATCGCGAAGGCACCCAGCCCGAACTGGTCGCCGACCAGCCGGATGTTCCAAAACTGGAGGCCCAGTTAGCCAAGGACGAGAAAACACTCAAGGATTGGGCCAATCTGGGCCGCTATCGCGACGACAACGCAAAGCTGGGCGCGGCGGCCGGAGGCGAAGACCGCGTCGTCTTCATGGGCGATTCGATCACCGACGCCTGGGGGCGCAGTCGCGGCAAGTTTTTTCCCGATAAGCCCTATGTAAACCGGGGCATCAGCGGCCAAACCACTCCGCAGATGCTCATTCGCTTCCGGCCGGACGTCATCGATCTGAAACCGAAGGTCGTCGTAATCCTGGCCGGAACGAACGATCTGGCCGGCAATACCGGGCCGGAAACGATGGAAGAGATCGAAGGCAATCTGGCCTCCATGGCGCAGCTCGCTCAAGCCAACAACATCCGCGTGGTTCTCGCCTCGGTAATGCCCGTGTGCGACTACATCAAGCCGCAAACGGAGCGCCGGCCGCCCGATAAAATCGTTGCTCTCAACGCCTGGGTTAAAGATTACTGCGCCAAGAACGGGTTCGTGTATCTGGATTACTACTCTGCGCTGATCGATGACAATAAGATGTTCAAAAAAGAGCTCACCTATGACGGATTGCATCCGAACGATGCCGGCTATGAAGTCATGGCGCCGCTGGCATCGCAAGCCATCCAAACAGCGCTGGCACGCCCTGCATCGGGAAGTCGCGCCACCATGTGACGATGTTTGATCAAGAACACTGCATCGCTGCTCGCGGAGCGTAGAAGCTTCTGGCATCTCTCTCGACAACCGGCTCCCCCGTCGCTCCGATCGCTATCTCCGGGCGACCCAAAATCGCGCCGCGGCTGCTCTTTGGCTCAACGATTGTCTCGAGCGCCTGTCTTCTCTTCCTCGTTCAGCCGCTTATCTCAAAGCTGATTCTGCCGTGGTTCGGCGGCTCTTCCGGCGTATGGGTCACTTGCCTGCTTTTCTTCCAGTCAGGCCTCCTGCTCGGCTATCTCTATGCGCACTGCCTCGGCACGAAGTTGAGCGCAAAGCAGCAAGCGATTGTACATATGCTGCTGCTGGCCGCGAGCTTCGCTGCCTTGCCGGTGCTTCCCAACGCGATGTGGCAAGCGAAGCCCGGAGAAGATCCGACCTGGCGCGTGTTCGCCGCCCTCGCGACTTCTGTCGGGCTGCCCTATGTGCTGCTTTCTTCAACCAGCCCGCTCCTTCAAAGCTGGTACGCCAGAGCCGGCCTCAGCTCATTGCCTTACCGCTATTACGCGCTTTCAAATGCCGGCTCTCTCGTCGCCCTTCTCGCTTACCCGGTCCTCATCGAACCGTATTTGACGGGGCACGAACAAGCCTGGATCTGGTCCGGCGCCTTTGTGCTGTTCGCATTTCTCTGCGCGGCGACGGCCATCTTTTCAGGTTTCGGCCGCGTGTCCCGGCAAACCGCTTCCGAGAGTGCAGCAAATACCGGCGCGTCCGCAAAATCGAGTATTCTGCGGTGGCTCAGCTTATCGGCTTGCGCCTCCGCCCTGCTGCTGGCCGTCACCAACCTGCTTACACAGAACATTGCGCCAATGCCGCTTCTCTGGGTGCTTCCCTTGAGCATCTATCTGCTCTCGTTCATCCTATGCTTTGAAAGCGACCGCTGGTACAAGCGCATCCTGTTCCTACCGCTTGCCCTTCCCGCACTCGGCTGTCTTGCCGCGGCTGCCGGCCCGCTCGGGAACGATTTAATTTCGCTTGAAATTCCCCTGCTCTCGGCGGCGCTCTTCGTCTGCTGCATGGCGTGCCACGGCGAACTCGCGCGGCTCCGACCCGCCGCTGGAAAGCTAACCGGCTTCTACCTGTCGCTCTCCGCCGGAGGAGCCCTGGGCGGCTTATTTATAGCCCTGATTGCTCCGCACCTTTTCCCGGCGAACTATGAATATCCAATCGCTTTTATCGGCTGTGCGGTGCTGCTGCTTGTGGTTCTTTGGCGCGAGCAGCAACGCTCCAACAGAACCCGCCTCGTCTTCCAGTTTTGGATGGCGGGCTTGGCCGGCACCGTTCTGCTCGCCGGCTATGTCACCGAACAAACCTTCCGGAATCTGCGCTCCGCTACCCTCCTCGCCCGCAATTTCTATGGGACGCTTCGAGTGGACGACTTGACTGACTACAAAAACCGCATCCGTCAACTGAGTCATGGAACCATCACGCACGGTGTGCAATTCCTGAATCCGGCGATGCGCCATATGCCCACCACGTATTACGGAAGGAATTCAGGAGTCGGTCTCGCCTGGCGAGTCCTCGAGCGGTCCGGACCGCTGCGCATGGGAGTGGTGGGTCTCGGCACGGGAACGCTGGCGGCTTATGGACGGGCCGGAGATACGCTGCGCTTCTACGAGATCAATCCTCTTGTTGTCGAGATCGCGCGGAAGCAATTCGCGTATCTGTCCGATTCCGCCGCGCACATCGACATCGTGCTGGGAGATGCGCGCCTCGCCTTGGCGCATGAGGCGAGCCAAAATTTCGATATTTTGGTGATCGACGCCTTCTCGGGCGATGCTATACCGATACACCTACTGGCGCGCGAAGCGTTCCGGATCTACTGGCGGCACCTGAAGCCGGACGGAGTTTTGGTGGTGCACATCTCAAATCGATACTTGAACCTGGGGCCCGTCGTCATGCTGTCCGCCAGAGAATTCGGCAAACCGGCATGGGCCGTGGAGAGCGATGATGACGATCCGCGCGAGATCTTCGGCGCGAGCTATGTCCTCGTCAGCAGCCGCTCCGATTTTTTCAAGCAGTCTCTCCTGAAAGGCCGGCTGTCCAGGATTCAAGTGCCAGCCAACATGCGCGTCTGGACCGACGACTACAGCAATCTCTGGCAGGTTCTGGAGCGCAGCAGCGACCGTTAAAGTTTGGTCGTGGGGCAGACCATCGCCTTTGTCGTCTGCCTGAAATCAGCGATTATTATTCGCCAGAGTGTCGTCCGCCGGTTCGTACGTGCTGCTGTTTACGTACTCGTAGTCGTTCCAACCCGTCGCCTCGTGGGCCGCGGAAGTGTTCGTAATTTCCATGCGGAGCGCGTCGTACATCACTCCCTGAGTTCGATTCACATTGAAAGTCAGAACGTTGTCGGCGCCCGGGGGATTGAGCTGATTCGTGTTCCACTGGAAAACCACCCACTGGTAAGTCCCGGAAAACCCGCTCCGAACACCCGCGTCGGCATTCTTCAATCCAAAACCATGCCAAACGAGCGGCGTCCCGTTCAACGATACCGTCAAACTCGCCTCCGTCGCGGCCAAGCCGACGGATAGCGCGACATACTGGCCCTGCGCCTGTTGATCCGCAGTCGTAGTGAAGTGAACCTGCCAATCCGGCACCACGGCGGTCGAGCAATTTCCTACGTATGCCGGGCAGATGTACTTATAGCCGTCCGTAGTGTCGTCCGAGGAATTGTAAACGCCGGCATACAGCCCAGGATTGAAGTTCTGCCACTGGACATAGTTCCACTTGGTCAGATCGTTCGTGGCCGGTGTGGAACCGACCGGAGTCGCATAGTAAATCACGGCCCCATTGTTCGCCGCAAAATCCGCCCAGTAATTCCAATTGCCCCAGAATTCGCGATCGTCCTGCACCGAGTTATTCACGAAAAATGTATATTGGTCGAAATAGTTAGGATCGAGATCGACTGGATTCTTGATCTGTCCGTGCAGGAATTCGTGAGCGGAGCGGTCAGGCGTCCCGATTGTCCAAACGGGAGGAGCGGTTCCGAAGTTCTCGGGCGTGAATTTCAGCGATAAGAGCGTTGGCTGCCCCGCGGCTACATTGACGTTGTCCGCGCGCAATTCACCCCACTGGCCCAGGACGTAAGCCGAGAGTCTATAAATGCCAGGAACCACTTTGCCGAGTGCCGCGATTCCACCCCAGATTGCCGTCGTCCAGTATTGCCGGCCAGCGTGTGAATATTGAAAATTTGTCTGGTTATCGCTCAACACCGCCCAGGTCGTATTGGGAGCAGTAGGATTCAGCGCCTCGCAAAAGGCCGACGACACTGCCGCGCGCCGTGGAAGGCACGTAGCCGCTCTGCACTAGCACGTTGTCTCCGTCATAAAACGAATCCAGCAAACTTGCCGAAGCGAGCGCTTCATCATATAGGGAGGCAGCAGTCGAATGCCCGGCGTCGAATGAATTGAAGTGAAAATAGTAAGGGCCATACAGCCGGTTTAATGCAGCTCCCGCCGCCACTGGAAACGGCAGTCCATTGTCCAAGTGATTCGATTGGCACTCCATGATGAGAATGTTGTCCGTGAAGATTAAATCCTGCTTGGTCGGACCGCCCACAAGAGATTCGCGGCTTGGCACGATTGTCCAGGCGGCCAGTGTCGGACCGTACACGCCATGCGCTCGGTGCAGATATTCATAGCTCGAGTAGTCGTATTTCGTGTAAAATTGCCTGCGAAACGCAGCAGGTAAAGAGAACCCGTGCAGATCAACGGTAGCATCCTGTACCTGACGGCCGGGGTCCGTGGTTCCATAGACACTCGGATCCGGAAGCGTTACCGCTGTCGCGCCGATATTGTTCAAGCCGGTATTTACGGCATATGTATTTGGAAAAAGGTTCAGGTTTACGCGAAAAACGAACTGGACTTGCCCGATGCTTCCCGCTATATCCGCCGGCCCGTGATTGACAACGAAATACACATGAATGCCCGGATCGTTCCCGGCCATAATGAAATGCTGTGAGTAACTGAAGGCGTTGCTCGCGTTGGAAGCAGTGGAAATCCACCAATCCACGTATTTGTCGCCATCCTGGTAGTAACTAGCCGTTGTCGCGCCGCTGCCGAGGCCCGTATTGTCCATGTACAGGCCTTTTGGTTGTCCGCCGGACGTGTTAGTAACATCAATAAGTTCATCGCCTGGGTAAGCCGCGAGATGCATGCTAAAAATGTGGCCTGACTTCGAATTCCAGTCGACCGTTAATGACCCATTACTGATTTTCCAGTCCGTGTCCGTTGTCGTATCCACCGTGATCGCCGCCGGTGCCCATCCCGCAGCGCCCAGAAGGATTACGAGAGCGCCTGCCAGCTCCAGGTATCGCTTTCCGGAATACGCCACGAATGTCTTTCTGAATGATCCAATCACGGCACTGATGTTAGGTCCAGCGCCCGGGATTTGCAATGCCTGCGAATGGCAAACCGCGCGTTATGCAGAGCGGAATGAATCCGCTCCGAGGCTAGATGGGCGCAACCCAAGCAACAGAGGTGGTTGCACCGCGCAATTTCAAGAGATGGCAAAAGTTCGGAGCCGAACCGCGATTTTACACTACGAAATGGCGGCGTCCTTATAAATGAAATTCCTCGCCGATTTCTCTCAGGCATACGCGATCGGCTGAAGATCCCGCGGCGCTCAAAATCCTCTCGATCGGTTCGTTCCGCGGCTCCCGGCTCAGTTGAAACGTCCGGTGATGCACCGGCAGAACGAACTCTGCTCCCGCATCATTTGCCATGGTCCACGCCTGCTCCGGATTGCAATGCACGCGAATCCAAGGATCATACGCGCCAATCGGCATGATGGCGAGATTGACCGGCCGCGAAGATCGAATTTGCCGGAATGCGTCGGTGTAGGCCGTGTCTCCGGCGAACACAATCCGATGGCGCTCCGTCTCTATCACGTACCCGTTGTAGCCTCGAAATAAGTCACTGCGCATTCGGGCTCCCCAGTGCAACACCTCAAATGCGGTCACCGTTGCCGCGCCGGCTTGCACGCGTTGATTCCAGCGCAGCTCATGCACGCTTCTGTAATTGTGAACGCGCAACAGGTCGGAGGTCCGGTCCGCGGTGACAATCCGGGTGTCAGGTGATTCGAGCAGCCGCAGGCTCGGAAGATCGAAATGATCCATGTGCGCGTGCGACAACAGAATCAGGTCGATGGGCGGAAGCTCGGCGAGTGGAGTTGCCACATCTACCAGCCGCTTGAGGCCTACTGTGAGCAGGCCCAGATTTATTCCGATCCGGGCGCTGAAAACCGGATCGGTGAGAATGGTAAAGCCGTCCAATTTCAGCAAGACGGTCGTGTGGCCCAGCCATGCGGCGTGCAAACCCTCTTCCGGCCACTGGTTCGGATCCGGCTGCCGCGGAGCCGGAAGACTCTCCCGCTTGTACTCCTTCGAAAGCTCACGGAAAAAGGCGGGGGCGGCGCGCCGTAGGAAGCGCGCCGTTTCCGGAACCTGCATCACGCGGCCGGAAAAGGTCGTTGCACCGCTCACATTTCGCGGACGTCTGTAGTAACCGTAACGGTATGCCACAACTATTAGATGTCTGAATCGCTACTTCAGGCACTGTAACATGCGGCGGCACCTATTCGTCTCGCAGCGCGATCACCGGATCGACATTCATGGCCCGCCGTGCCGGGACATAGGTGGAGAAAAGGGCAACTCCGGTGAGTATCGCCGCTACCAGCGCGAACGTGAGTGGATCGCTCGCCTTTACCCCGTAAAGCAGGCTCGCCAGCAGTCTCGTCAATCCGAACGCGATCGCCAATCCGGCTCCGACTCCGATGCACGCCGGCATCATTCCCTGCCTGATGATCAGCTTCAAAACCTCCTGCCGTCCCGCGCCAAGCGCCATGCGAATGCCGAGCTCCTGCGTCTGCTGCTGGACGGAGTACGACATCAATCCATAGATCCCGATGGCGGCAAGCACCAAGGCGATTCCAGCAAAAATGCTCAGCAGCAGCATGTTGAAGTTCTGCCGGGCCGTGCCTTCCGCGATCACCTGGTCCATCGTCCGCACCTTGGAAATCGGCAGCTGGCCATCTACGGCTTGAATCTCTTTCTGAATAGCCGTGCGAAGAGAATTCGGATCCATTTCGGAGCGAATGCACCAGGAGAGTGGCATCACGCTGTTCGCAAGCTGCGTCAACCCCTCCGGAACCTGGCTCTGCGGGATGTACATCACGCCCACATTCTGATCGGCGAGGCCAGTCTCGCGCACATCGCCTACCACGCCGACAACCTGGCGCGGCTCATCGTTAAACTGAGGCCCCAGGCCCTTCCCGATTGTGATCACTTGCCCGATCGGATTCTCGTTGGGCCAATACTTCTTCGCCATGGCCTGATTGATGATGACAACGTTTGCTGAATTTTTTTCATCCCTCTCATTCAGCACGCGGCCCCTGAGCAGCGGAATCTTGAAGACGGCGAAATAGTGCGGCGAAACAAAACGCCACTGTTCATCCCCGTTGTATGGCTGACCGGCCTTCGGCGGTTTCCCGGCGATCGTGAAGGGCAGATCGATTTCCGTTTCCACCGGAAGCGCAAGGGCCATAGCGGCCGCTTGGACACCGGGCAGCGCCTCAATTCGACGGACTACCTGCACTACGAGATTGTCTACTTTCTGGGTCGTCGAATAATTTCCGCCCGCGAGCGATGTCTCGGCGGTCAGCACGTGATGAGGATCAATGCCCGGGTTGACGGTGCTCAAGCCGACAAAGGTCCTGATCAGGAGTGCCGCCGAGACTAGCAGGACGAGCGCCAGAGCCATTTCAGCACCGACCAGTGTCTTTCGGAGCCGGTTCTGCCCGCGGCCCGTCGCCGACCGGCCGCTTGCCTCTTTGAGCGTGGAAGCAACATCCGGATTCGAAATATGGAGGGCGGGGAACAGCCCGAAAATAATCCCGGTCAGGAACGACACTCCTAGCGTGAACAGCGCTACGCGCCAGTCAAAAATAGACCAAACATGCTGCATGTGATCTTGCTCTGTCAGCCTTGGTATGTTCCCGGGAACTACAAGCAGCAGCGCGCGAACTCCCCACGCACCCAGCAGAAATCCGGCGATTCCGCCCAGAGTGGAGAGAATGACGCTCTCCGTCAACAATTGACGCACGACGCGCCAGCGGCTCGCTCCCACAGCGGCGCGGATCGCGAGTTCTCTCTGCCGGCTCGCTGCTCGCGCCAGCAGCAGATTCGCCACATTGGCACAAGCGATGAGCAACACCAGCGCCACGGCTCCCAACAACACAAGCAACGCGGTCTTCACATTGCCAACCATCGCCTCACGCATCGGAGTGACGATGACACTCTCGTTTTCGCCCATCCATTTCGGATTCAAGCGCCGGAATTGCTCGCCGAGCACTTTCATCTGCGCGCGCGCTTGCTCGATGGTCACTCCGGGCTTGAGTCTTGCCGCGACAGAGAGGTAATGACCTTGATTGGTACTGTTGGGGTCTGCTTGCAACGGGATCCACACGTCCGACGGTGGATCGGCGTGGAAACTGTTCGGCAGGATCCCGACGATGGGATACGGATCTCCGTTGAGAGTAATTGTCCTGCCAAGGATGCGCGGATCGCTTCCAAAATGCGATTGCCATAATCGCTGGCTGATCAAGGCCGCCTTCGGGCCGTTGGGCGCGTCTTCCGACGAACTGAATGTCCTCCCCATCATGGGAGCCACGCCAAACACCTTGAAGTAATCCGCCGATACGTGAATTCCCTTCACTTGCTCGGGCCGGTCGCCTGTGCTGAGATTCAAACCCGGGCCGGCCAAATCGTAAATGGTCATCGCGGAAAACACGTTGTTACGCCGCCACACCATGTATTTCGGAATCGAATTGGAATAGCTCGCCCCTTGTGGATATTTGCGCCCCAGCTTCATGAGGCGATCCGGCTCTGGATAAGGAAGCGGCTGCAGCAGCACCTTATCGATAACACTGAAAATTCCGGTATTTGCTCCGATGCCGAGAGCCAGCGCCGTCACGGCAACCACGGTGAATGTCGGGCTCTTGCGCATCATCCGGAAAGCCTGTCGTGTGTCGGCAAGCAGAGATTCCATAGCTATCTCTTACGAAAAAAGTAATTGAAAAGTTTCACGAAAAGGAGGCGGTGGGGATGCGGAAGCTCCTGCATTCACGGCCTTTCTTGTATTCGCCCCGGCCCGTTGGGTACTTTGAAGAGATGCCTTCCACTCCGGATCGCGTTTTCGGCTTTGCGACACGCGCGCTGCACGCCGGGCAACGGCCCGACACCGACACGGGAGCGCGCGCCGTCCCTATTTACCAAACCACTTCCTACGTTTTCGACGACACCGAACACGCCGCCGCCTTGTTCAACTTGCAGCGATTCGGCAATATTTACACGCGCATTATGAATCCAACCACGGCTGTGTTCGAGGAGCGCATGGCCTCGCTCGAGCGCGGTGTGGGCGCCCTTGCAGTTGCGAGTGGACAGGCCGCGCAGTTCATTGCGATAGCCAGCTTGCTCGGCGTAGGCGACGAGATCGTCGCGGGAAAAACGCTCTACGGCGGCACTTACACTCAGTTCGACGTAAGCTTCCGGCGGCTTGGCATTCAGGCCGTCTTCATCGAACCCGATGATCCGGAAAACTTTCGTCGAGCCATTACGCCTCGCACGCGCGCGCTGTACGCCGAAACTATCGGCAATCCGCGCATGAATGTGCTCGACATTGCGGCCGTCGCGTCCATTGCGCACGAGCATAATCTTCCGCTTTTGATCGACAATACGTTTGCTTCACCCTATCTCTGCCGCCCCGTAGAGCACGGCGCCGATATCGTGCTGCATTCGGCCACCAAGTTCATCGGCGGGCACGGAACCTCTATCGGCGGCGTAATCGTCGACAGCGGCCGTTTCCCCTGGGATCGGGGCCGCTTCCCGCAGCTCCTTGAGCCGAGCAAGGGCTATCACGGCATTCGCTTTTACGAAACATTCGGCGATTTTGCCTACATCATGAAAGCTCGCGTCGAGGGTTTGCGCGATTTCGGTCCGGCGCTCAGCCCGTTCAACGCTTTTCTTTTCTTGCAAGGGCTCGAGACATTAAGGCTGCGCATGGAATGCCACTCTCAAAGCGCGCTCCGCGTAGCGCAGTTTCTGCAGCATCATGACCACGTTAGCTGGGTGAGCTATCCCGGGCTGGAATGCAGTCCCTATCGCGCGCTCGCTAAGCGGTATCTTCCGCATGGCAGCGGTGGGATTCTGAGTTTTGGCATTGAAGGAGGCTTGGAAGCGGGCCGCCGGTTTATCGAATCTCTGCAACTGTTCTCGCATCTTGCGAACATCGGAGATGCGAAGAGCCTTGTGATTCATCCGGCCTCCACCACGCACCAGCAATTGACGTCCGAAGAAAAGCTCGCCGCCGGCATCACTGACGATTTGATTCGCCTTTCTGTAGGCCTGGAGGAGATTGACGACATTTTATGGGATCTGGATCAAGCACTGAGAGCGAGCGCCTGATGGAGTGCCCCGTTGGATTTGCGGATTTCCTGGCCGATGGCGTGGGCGGCAACTCGCCCGTTAATCGCAGCCAGTTCGCGAAAACGGCCTATGACCGCTTGCGGATTCTCGAAACTTATCGCCGCATCGCGATGGTCGGGCTCTCGTCGAATCCCTTCCGCCCGAGTCATTTTGCTGCGATTTACCTCATTTCCGAAGGCTATGATGTGGTCCCGGTCAACCCTCGCGAATCTCAGGTGCTGGGCCGCAAGAGTTATCCTTCGCTCACGACGATTCCGGAGCCGGTCGAAGTGATCGATATCTTTCGCGAATCGTCCGCCGTGCCCCCCATTGTCGAGGAGGCAATTGCGGTCGGCGCCAAAGTGATATGGATGCAGCTGGGCGTGATTAACGAAACGGCGGCTGAGCGGGCCCGAGCCGCCGGGCTTGAGGTCGTCATGGATCGCTGCATGAAAATCGAGCACGCTCGCTTTTTCGGCGGTCTCAACACCATAGGGATGAATACAGGCGTCATTACATGCCGCCGCCGCTCGCGTCCGTAAGACGTAGGGGGGGCCGTAGCTTGCCCGGCCCGCAAACGGAACCGGGCGCGTCAGCAAGCGGTCCCGCCTGCGACCTTACTCTGCCGTGGTCGGATCGATCGTCGACCGCACCTCGGAAATCCGGTTCGCCGGAAAGCCTCCTCGTCTGGCGTGCTCCCGAACAGCCTCTTCATTCGGTGCGATGTAGACGCAGTACACCTTGTCGTCGGTGACATAACTCTGCACCCACTGGATCTGCGGTCCCATGCCGTTCAACACGCTGCAGGATTTCTGTGAAATCGGCCTGCAACTCGCCGGATGTAAGTTTCCCTGCGCCGGGCAATTCCCTCTCGATAACGTATTTAGGCATGCAACTCCTGTTAGCTTCTATTTAGAACTCCACGCGCAAGCCTAGTTCGATCCAACGCGCGCTGTTCGTGCGATTCGGGGGTGTGTAAGTCGTCGAAATAACACCGAAGTTCTGCGGCGTTTGTAGGCTCAGAGTCGGATTGGCGAAATTCGGGTGATTGAAGATATTAAAGAAGTCGGCCGAAAAACGAGTGGTCACCCGCTCCGTGATCCTCGTCGTCTTACCGAAGCTCATATCCATATTCCAGAAGGGCAGACCATTAATAGGATTCGCGCGCCCGCTGCTCGTGTCCTGACTGAGTAAAATGGGTCGAAAATCAGCAAACGCCGCGGCTGGATTCGCGAACAGATTCAGGCCCGTGCCGGTTGCTCCGGTTCCTGTTGTTGCCACGCCATTCGATGCTGCTACATTTCCGTTCAGGCCGGAGGCTGGCACGCCATTCACGGGAATAGCGCCCGTATTGGTTCCGACCTGTGTTCCGCCTCCCCAAACCTGCGAGCTTTCCGCGACCGAGAGCGGAAGACCTGTCCAGGCGCTGACGATTCCTGAGGTGTACCAGCCGCCAAGAACGCGATCGATCCAGTTACCCGTGCTTACGCGGTGGCCTCTACCGGCCGGAAGATCGTAAACGTAATAGCCGTTGAAAACATGCGTACGATCGTATAGCCCGCGGCCGTACTCCACCCCTGGGAAAAAGCTGTTTTGGTAGTATCCAGCATTGTTCTGCCACTGCTGATCGTTATCCAGTGTCTTTGAATACGTGTAATTCGCGGTGAAGCTAAGCCCGTGCGACGTACGCTTGTTTAATGTAAGTAGCAGGCCGTTGTAGTTTGACACCCCGATGTAAGTGCGCATGAACTCCATCTGCGCTTGCTCATTGTTGTAAGTTTGAAGACCGAGAGCGCGGCGGTAGTTATCGAGATTGACGAAGATCGTGCTCACATTGCCGTTAACGAAGCTGGAGGAAAGTTGCTTCGCTACGAAAGCGGTGGATGTGGCCGATCCGTTCTTCGCTCCATATCCCGGCAATTGGTTTTCGAACCATGGCTGAGTGGCAGCCGTTTGCCCCGCTCGCAAGGCGATCGCGACATTATCGAACGCTTGAGCGAAGGTTTGGCCGGAAGCCGCATCCTTGAACATGTACGGCGATTGCGACAGATCGACGGCTTGCGGCAAAGCGCGCGCAAAACGGCCCACATACGCGGCTTCGAGCAGCATGTTGCCCGGAATTTCGCGCTGATAACTGAAATCCACGTTGTAACTTCGCCCGATCTTAGTGTTTGGGTCTACCTGGAATGAGAGGACCTCGCCATTGATGGGTGGAATCACAGGCGCTGTAACTGCCGAAGGCACGGGCAAGGGAAGCGCTCCATCCACGCCGACCCGGAAATTCGAAAGTCCCGGGTTGGCGCTGCCCAGGGTGGCATTACATCCGGGCCCCGGCGTTCCGGAAAACGCACAACTTGGCGTTTGAATATTGATGGTCTGATCGAAACCGACGCCTAGGATCGGAATCTCGACGCTCTGCACGGTATTGGAGCGATCGAATACCTTCGAAAAACCCCCGCGGATTACCGCCTTCCGATCGCCGAATAGCCAGCCAAGCACCGGGGCTGCGTAGGATGGATTCCAGGCAAACGCGGCTCGTGGGGAAACATCTCCATAGTCGACGTTGTAAACGGGCAGCTTGGCGTTGGCAACCGGTTGGAAGCCGACGGTCGGATTGTAAGTCTGGCCGGCGAGCGCGGCCTGCAGCTTGGATTGCAGATAGTTCTCCGCGGTAATCGGCTGTCCGTTGTCGGCATTGATCATGATTGTCTGGCGGTTCTGCACTTCCGTGGGCGCCGTTTGCCAGCCGTAGGAAAGCCCAAGTGTCAAGGTGAAATCCTTTGAGAGCCGCCATGTGTCCTGACCGTAAAAGTAATACGCCTGCTGCGTGGTGACGTTCACTAAGTTAGTGCCGAACGGCTGCGGTTGCAAATTTGAATTTCGGACGGCAAGAATGTTTACGTTATCCACCAAGCCAAGCGCGGAAGCGTAATACCGCCCCCAGTTCGTAACGTCGGTGGAACTCAGGCAATTTGTGGTTAGGCTCCCCGTACAGGTGGGCGGAGCATTCACGCTCGGAATCGTGAGCGCCAAAGCCGAGCTGCCCGAAGCGCCCGAAACGTCTTCCACGGCCACTAGCGAGCTGATTGAGCCCAAAACCTTATCGGCGCGCATGTGCGTATACGGCAGATCATTTATCTGAGCTCCGACTTGCAATGTGTGATTGCCTTTGATCCAACTTACGTCGTCCTGGTACTGAATATCCTTGTTGTAATCCGATTGGAATCGGGCACGCTGCGTATCCATATCGATGGGAGCATCGATACCCGCTGTAACACCGCTGCCCGGCAGAATGGCGATCGGACCCGCAGACGTTTGCGTACCGGAAATGTTCAATATCGTGGCAGACTGAGTGGGTGTTGTGGCCTGGCCGGCACTGCGGTTGCGCGTCCAGCCAAACCGGACGATATTCACCAGATTTGGATGAATGGTCCACGTTAGAGCACCCGTGATGACATCGCCGCGTTGCGGACTCGACAGAACTGATCGGGGTTGCCCGTTCTCGATCGCGATTTCGTTAGAACTCTGGGCAATGTGGCGGAAGTAAGTGTAGCTCCCATTGAAAACCAGCTTGTCGTTGAACGTGTGGTCCAGCCGCATCACGTAGTAGTCCTCGGTGATCGGAGTAGGAATGTTGGCGAGATACCCGGTGGTGTTCAGCCCGTCACCACCCGGAATATTGCCTTCCGGCATGAGAGCCCACAGTGCTTTGATTGAAGGGCTAATTCCCAGTCCGCGCGGATCGCACGCTACCCCTCCCGACGGCCCGCAGAGTGTCGCGTTCGCCAGGTTGTATCGCACGACACTTCCTGACCCATCGCGGAAACTCAAAATCCCGGCTTTCAATGAATCTGTCGGGACCGTGCGCGTTACTTGCGAAACAGCAGAGAATCGCCGCCCCTCATAGTTGGCGAAGAAAAACGTCTTGTTGTGAATGATGGGCCCGCCGAGGCGCGCTCCAAACCGGTTGTCTCGGATCGGCGCCTTCGCAATATGCGAGTGATTGTTATCCCAGGTGTTCGAGTTCAGATCGGAATTCTGAAAGTATTCGTAGAGCGCGCCATGAAATGTATTCGTGCCGTGCCGTCCGATCAGCGTAACTTGGCCTCCCGATGCCTTTGCCAGGTTGGCGCTTGGACCGGAAGTGGTGACCCGGAACTCTTCCACGCTATCGGCAGGCGTCGGCACAACCGTACTGGATGAGATGACGCTCTGGGTAATGTCGATGCCATCGAGAGTAACGGTGTTCTGGTCTTCTAAAGCGCCCGTCGTGCGCATCTCCAGCGGACCGGCGGTGCCGGAATTCACGGCCACCACGCCGGATTGCAAATTCATCAGTTCAGTCACGTTTCGCTGCAAAGTGGGCAAACGCTGAATCGACTGCGTCTCGATCACGCTGCCGATTTGCGCGTCGGTGGTCTGCAATTGCACCGTTGCGGCCGCCGTTACTTCAATCACCTGACTCTGCGAGCCCACCTCCATCTGTACCGGCACGTTGAGGCTTTTGTTAACATCAACGGTCAGATTCGGCACTTGTGTCGTACGGAACCCGGCGGCCGCGGCCGTGATCTTGTAATCGCCCGGCGTGACATTTGTAAACGTAAAAGCGCCGGACGAATTTGTGGTCTGCGTGGCCACGGCGTTCGTGTTCGCGTTCAGAAGCTGAACTTGAGCCTTCGGGACAACGGCGCCGCTGGGATCGGTTACGATTCCCACCACCGTGCCGGAACTTGCCGTCTGCGCTGCCAAAGATCCGGCCAGCGCCAAAGCGGCGGCCAACAAGCGAACTGCAATACATTTCTCTGGATTCATACGCGACCCCTTAAAGTCGTTGTTCGAGCGGGAACTTCTGAGCGGAAATCGTATCACGATTCACTTCGCTGTGCACGAGCAATCTAGCGCTTCAAATCACGGCAGCCTGTCAGTACGGCCGCGCTCAAGATCAAGGGAATCGTGACGATCCAAACCGCCTCGTCATACAGCTTGTGATCGCCGAGGTAACCAATAAGCGGCGAGATTGCCGTCTGTAGCAAGCCAAATGCGCAGGTGAGTGCGGCAATGGCCAGTCCGGAATGCGCCGCGCCGTACAAATCGATTGGGATCGCATAGATATTCACGCTTCCTGCGAGGGCGAAGAAGAAGCTGATGGAGATCACTGCGGTCGCCCATTGTGCATCCGGCGCGAGCGGCAGCAGCAGAGTGATGAGTGATCCCGCGACACTCACCCACACCGCGCGCCGGCGCGCCGCCACAGGCTCAACCGCGCGCTGCATCCAACGCAATGACAGCCACCCGCCGAAAAAGCCTCCCAGGTTTGAAATAACTGGAGGGATCCAGACGTACCGGGCAGACTGCTGCAAAGTCAAATGGTAAACGTGCACCAGGTAGAGAGTCGTCCAATTTGACCAGAGCGAGTAGCTGCCCATCCAGAGAACATTCGCCAACACCAGAACAAGTAGCGATCGATCCCGCAGGATGGAAAGCCCTGGACGGCGGCGCGCTTCTTGAATCGCAGTCTTGTCCGACGAATACTGCGGTGGGATAAAGCGTCTGACGGCCAGCCATACCGGAATCCATGCAAATCCGAACAGTCCGGTAATGACGAACGGAGTGCGCCAGCTATGCGCGGTCGCCATTCCGATCCATAACGGTGCGAGCGCCAGACCGAGGCTCAAGCCAATTTGATTGACTGCTGCGCCCAAAGCCCGCTCTTCGGGTTTGAGATACATGCCGTTCAGCTTCCCGACTGCGGGAACTCCGGCCGATTCGCCGATACCCAGAGCTGCGCGACAGAATGTCAGAGATGTGAGGCCGCTCACGAGACCGGTACTCACGGCGGCTGTCGACCACCAGCACACGGCCGCTGAAATGGCACGGTTTACGCCCACGCGATCCAGGAACCATCCCGTCAAGAGCGAACTCGCCGCATAGCTCATCGAGAATGCGGAAATCAGCCAACCGAATCCAGTCTGGTTGAAGCCTAGCTCCGTCATAATCAAAGGAGCGAGCGTACTGAGTAACTGGCGATCGAGATAGTTCAACGTGGAGGAAATGACGAATACACCGAACGCACACCACCGCCACGAAACCGGAGAACGCATGGACGTATACGATCGTAGCGATGTGGTGAGGCGTGGCTTCTTGAAAGCGGCGGCGCTGGCTGGGCTTGCCGGCCCCTCCCTCATTGGTGAGGGCACGAGCGAACATCAGGGGTGCATCACAGACGTAGGCGGCTTGCGTGTTGGTCACTTTACCGACTCGCGCAGGCCGACAGGCTGCACTGTTGTGATCTTCGATCGCGCTGCGGCGGCGGGTGTCGACGTGCGCGGGTCGGCGCCCGGAACGCGCGAAACCGATCTCCTCCGTCCGATCAACACCGTGCAGCAGGTGAATGCCATCCTTCTCACGGGCGGAAGCGCTTTTGGCTTGGATGCCGCGACCGGTGTGATGCGCTATCTCGAGGAGCAGGGTCTTGGCTTCCACATGGGTTCTGTCGTCGTGCCCATCGTGCCTGCGGCGGTTCTCTATGACCTCCATGTAGGCGATCACAAGATTCGTCCTGACGCTCAGTCCGGTTACGCTGCCTGCCAGGCCGCCTCTAATTCGAAAGTGTTGGAAGGCAATGTCGGCGCCGGAGCAGGCGCCACGGTGGGCACGCTCTTTGGTTTCGGCGGCGCCATGAAGGGCGGCATCGGTACAGCCAGTATCAAGGTCGGCAGCTCGGGCCTGGTGGTGGCCGCTATTGTCGCCGTGAATGCCGTTGGCGATGTGATCGATCGCCAGACCGGAAAGATTTTAGCCGGCGCTCGTGTTCCCAACACCAACCGCTTCTTGAACAGCATGGAGCACATCGCGAGCGGCGCAACCATCACAGCGCAGGCCGGGGCTCATTCAACCATCGGGATCGTCGCCACAAACGCCGGCCTCGACAAAACGCAAATGACGAAGGTGGCGCAAATGGCGCACGATGGTTTTGCCCGAACCATCAATCCAACCCACACGGCCTACGACGGCGACACCATCTTCGCGGCTGCTACCGCCGGCAGTCGGGTGAAGGCGGATGCCAGCACCATTGGCGCCATTGGAGCGGAAGCCATGGCTCGCGCTGTCAATCGCGCTGTTATCGCTGCGACTGGAATACCCGGATATCCTGCCTGGCGCGATCTTGCCAGAGGTTGAGCCGGCGGAGCTTTATTGAAACTGGAAACTGGCGCTGCCCAATGTATCGGCGGTCACCACTACCGTTTCGTCATGCCGCATGGAACCGCTTATAAAGGCCAACTGATGAACCCCGGCAGGCAGGTGCAGCGTCTGCGGAGTTTTGCCGTATTGTTTTCCATCGACCAGCACGATGGCACCGCTGGGTGATGACGTGACTAACAGCGTCCCCGTGCTCTTGCTCAGTGGAATAAACAAATCGCTATCGCTCGGCACGCTGAAGATACGGTGGGCCAGGTTGTAGCCGTTAAGTTCGGCTGCCAGCGTGTGCCGTCCGGCGGGGAGCGACAACGTGCAAGGAGACTGGCAACTCAGATCCGGACGGTCGTCGACGACGAGCTTCGCGCCTGGCGGTTCAGTAAGCATCTCCACATCATCGACGGCGGCTGCAGCTTCATGGTTGGGCGCCGGCGCACCTGCGGGCGGAACCTGAAACCGGTCTTCGGCCTTGTTGGAAGCCGGGGTGATCTTGCTCGGCGTGGTTGGCGCCGCACCCGTTCCTGAACCGGCATTCTGCGCCGGCGGCTTCGCTTCGCCCTTCGGAGCCGTAATGTCTCCAGCGGGCGGCGCTGTTGTAGCGCCCGAATTCGCATCCAGCGTTTGGACCGGGACCGTCGGTCCCGAGTTCCACCGGACAATGAAGACAATGGCCGCCGCTATCGCGAAGATCATCGCCAGAATCAGCCCAAGTTTCTTCCCGATGGAGCCACTAGGTCCGGATTCGTCCTCTTCGAGGTCCTCTCCGCGGCGGCGCCTCAGGCGGGTCGGCATTTCGTAACTCTTCGGAACCGGCGCGCCGCCTACCGGACCGGATACGATTCCGACAGCGGAGGTTCGCACCGGCTCCTCGAATGCGTTCCCGCTGCCTCCGTTTAGCTTGCGGCTCAGAGGAAGTTCAGCGGAAGCCTGGCGGATGCCTCCTGCCGTTTCGGCGAGCGCGTTCGCCTCGCGCGCGACGGCCGATTCGTTGACGGGCAGCCAATCGGGACATTCGGCCAGCGCGGTCGATAGCGACCCGATGAAATCGATGCAGAAAGCAAAGCGCTGAGCCGGATCCTTCGACAGTGCGCGTTGCAGCACCAGCCCCACCTTCGCCGTGAGTGTGCCGTTCGCCTGCTCGATCGCCTTCGGCTCTTGTCTGCAGATGGCATAAAAAAGCGCCGGCAGACTGTCTCCGCCAAAGGGTCGCGCTCCAGTGAGCAGCTCATAAACCACGACCGCCAGCGAAAACTGGTCCGAGCGCCCTTCAACCGGCGCACCCTCGATCTGCTCGGGCGACATGTAGTTCGGGGTGCCAATCATCGTCCCGCTGTGTGTCATCTCCTGCGAGACGAACTTAGCGACTCCGAAGTCGGCGATCTTAGCCAGCCGTTCCGCTCCCGTCGCGCCCTCCGAAATAATGATGTTTGCCGGTTTGATGTCGCGGTGAACGATGCCTTTCCGATGCGCGTAATCCAGCGCTCCGGCCACCTGCCGCAGGAAATGCATCAACGAGGCGCTGTCGGGCAGCGATCGCGCGCGGAGCATTTTCTCGAGCGAAGCTCCGCTCACGTATTCCATGAAAATGTAGGCGAAGTCTTCCTTCTCCAGAACGTCGTAGATGGTAACGATGTTCGGGTGGGACAAGACCCCGGCCGATTGCGCCTCGCGCAGCAATCGTTCGCGCACTCTGCGGCGCTCATCGGGGTCGGTCAGATCCAGCAGGCGGATGGTCTTGATGGCAACCGTGCGGCCGATCGCGGGATCGAGCGCCTTGTACACCACGCCCATGGCGCCGCGGCCAAGCTCTTCAAGAATCTGATAGCGGCCGACCTGGTTCACTTATCTTAAGTATAAACGCGCCAAACGCTCCTAAATGGCTCGAAATACTGGCAAAACCGGAGCGTTTTTCACCTGTTGTTAGGATGAGTGTATCTCGCGATGATCCCTGAGGTTATACAGGAAGGACTCACGTTTGACGATGTGGTGCTGCAGCCCGCGCACAGTCAAGTTGCGCCGGCCGAAGCAGATACGAGCACTCGCCTGACGCCGAAAATCGAGCTGAGAATTCCAATTGTGAGCGCCGCCATGGATACGGTCACGGAGTCTCACATGGCCATCGCTCTCGCTCAGCAAGGCGGCATCGGCATCATCCATCGAAACATGCCGATCGAAAGGCAGGCGGAGGAAGTAGACCGCGTGAAGCGCAGCGAGAGCGGGATGATCGTCGATCCCGTCACGATTGAGCCGGAGCGCAAGATTTCCGAGGCCCTCGAGGTGATGAGCCACTACCGGATCTCCGGCATTCCCGTGACCAGCCATGGCAGGCTGGTCGGGATTCTCACCAATCGCGATCTGCGATTCGAAACCCGCTACGAGTTGCCCATCTCGGAAGTGATGACCAAGGAAAATCTCATCACCGTTCCGGTGGGCACCACGCTCGAGGAGGCGCAAAAAATCCTGCACCAGCACCGCGTCGAGAAGCTGCTGGTCGTGGATAAGGATTTTGCCCTGAAGGGCCTCATCACGGTCAAAGACATTCAGAAGAAGCTCAAGTATCCGAACGCGGCCAAGGACCGGCAGGGCCGGCTGCGGGTAGCGGCGGCGATCGGCGCGACCGGAGATTTTCTCGAGCGCGCGCAAGAGCTGGTTCGCAAGAAAGCGGACGTCATCGCCATCGATTCCGCGCACGGGCACAGCCAGCGCGTGATGGACGCCCTGAAAACCGTGAAGGCGGCGCTGCCGGGCGTGCAGGTGCTGGCCGGAAACGTGGCGTCCTATGAAGGCGCGCGCGATTTGATCCGGCTCGGCGCAGACGGCGTGAAGGTAGGAATCGGTCCCGGCTCCATCTGCACAACGCGCGTGGTCAGCGGCGCCGGCGTACCGCAGATTACGGCCATTGCGGAATGCTCCCGGGCGGCTCGCGAGGCCGGCGTGCCTTTGATTGCAGACGGCGGCGTGAAATACTCCGGCGACATCACCAAGGCCATCGCGGCGGGCGCGGATTCCGTGATGATCGGCAGCTTGCTCGCCGGCACGGATGAGAGCCCTGGCGAGACCATTCTCTATCAGGGGCGCACCTTCAAGAGCTATCGCGGCATGGGATCGATGGGCGCTATGCCGCAAGGCAGTTCCGACCGGTATTCCCAAACCACGAACGGGAAACTGGTACCCGAAGGAATCGAGGGCCGAGTACCCTATAAAGGACCACTTTCGGAGCTGGCTTATCAGCTCGTGGGCGGCTTGCGGGCGGGCATGGGATACTGCGGCTGCCGGACGATCCCTGAGCTGCAACAAAAAGCCAAGTTTCTGCGTGTCACGGTAGCGGGGCTTCGCGAGAGCCACGTACACGACGTGATCATCACCAAGGAAGCCCCGAATTACCGGCTGGAGTAGTTAGGAATCGGCTCCTAACCCTGAGAATTTTCCGGTCCGGCTCTCTCTCATTGGTTAGTATGCCAATGACCCTCGACGAGCTGGACATGCTCGTTATTTACAGCCGTTAGCTTGCCAGAGCCAGCGGCCTCACGTTCAGGCCGGGGATGACGAGCGAGAGGACTTCCTCGACTCGATCCACGAAGTGGAACTGCATCTCCTGGCGGACATGATCGGGCAGATCGCGCAGATCTTTCTTGTTGCCCTGCGGCAGAATCACGCGGTGAATGCCGGCGCGCCTGGCGGCCAGAACTTTCTCCTTCACTCCTCCGATGGGAAGTACAAGCCCCGCGAGCGTTACTTCTCCGGTCATGGCCACATCGCTGCGAGCCGGAAGCCCAGTATAAAGCGATGCCATGGCGGTGGTCATGGTCACGCCGGCGGAGGGGCCGTCTTTCGGAATGGCGCCCGCCGGAACGTGCACGTGAACGCCGTTCTTTTTAATGGCGTCGGGATCCACTCCCAAATCTCCCGCGTGCGCCCAAACGTAACTCTGGGCGATTTTGGCGGATTCCTGCATCACCTCGCCGAGTTGTCCGGTCATCGTTAAGCCCTTGCCTTCCGCCAGTAAGGCACTCTCAACGTAGAGAACGTCGCCGCCGCTCTCGGTCCAGGCAAGTCCGGTGACCACGCCGGGAGGCACGGTTTGGCGCATCTGCTCCGGCAGAAAGAGCTCTGGTCCCAACAAATCGCTTAGAACGTCTGGCGTCACCGACACTTTTTCGGTTTGTCCTTCGGCAAAGCGCAGGGTCACTTTTCGCGCTACCCTCGCAATGGCCCGCTCCAGATGCCGCAGGCCCGCTTCGCGTGTATAGCCGCCGATAATGGTTCTTAAACCCTCATCGGTGAACTCGATCAGCTCAGCGGTGAGGCCGGTTGCCTTCAACTGTTTCGGTATCAGATAACGCCGCGCAATCTGCTGCTTCTCCTCTTCGCTGTAGCCGGAGAGCCGCAAGATTTCCATGCGGTCGAGCAGCGGCTGCGGAATGGTATCGAGCGAGTTCGCGGTGGTGATGAATAACACCTTCGACAGATCGAAGGCGAGATCGAGATAGTTGTCGCGAAAAGTCTTGTTCTGCTCCGGATCGAGAACTTCGAGCAGCGCGGCCGCGGGGTCGCCGCGAAAATCGCGCCCCAGTTTATCGACTTCATCGAGCAGCAGCACGGGATTCAGCGCTCCGGCGCGACGCATCGCCTGGAGCAACCGCCCGGCCATCGCCCCGATATAGGTGCGTCTGTGACCACGGAGTTCCGCCTCATCGTGCATGCCGCCCAGGCTGAAGCGCTCGAATTTGCGGCCGAGCGCTCGCGCAATGGACTGCCCTAGCGAAGTCTTGCCCACGCCCGGAGCCCCGACGAAGCACAGGATGGGGGCTTTCGCTTCCGGATTGCGCTTCAGAACACTCAGGTGTTCCAGAATGCGCTCCTTGATCTCCTTCAATCCGAAGTGGTCTTCGTCCAGAACCTGTCTGGCATGCGCGATGTCGAGATTATCTTCGGTCGTCGCGTTCCAGGGCAGATCGAGAACGAACTCGAGATAAGTGCGCGTAACGTGATAATCGGGAGCGCCGGCCGGCAGGCGTTCCAAGCGAGCCAGTTCCCGCTCGAACTCCTTCTTCGCTTCTTCCGGGAGGTTGGCCTTTTCGAAGCGCTCGCGCAGCATCTGGACTTCGGCCTTGTCGGAATCTTTCTCGCCGAGCTCCTGTTGAATGGCGCGGAGTTGCTGGCGCAGCAGATATTCGCGCTGCTCCTTCGACATTTCATCGCGGGCGTCGGAGGCGATCTTCTGGCGCAACTCGAGCACTTGCAGCTCGTGCGCGAGATACGAGTGCATCAAGCGCAGAGCGTCGACGCGCGTCTCGGCCTCGAGCAGTTTCTGTTCGCGCGCCAAATCCAAGCTAAAAATACTGGCGAGCAGGTAGGCGAGCCGCAACGGATCCTCGCTTGCGGCCAGCATGCGGGTCAGCTCGGCCGCCGATTGCGGTTGCGACAGAGCGATCGCCTTGCCGGCGATTTCAAGCAAAGCGCCCGAAAGTGCTTCCACCTCAGAGCCGCCATCGTCAGGGAGCGGGAGCAAGCGGAATTTCGCGGTGAGATACGGTTCTTCGGTCTCGAGCTTCATCACGACGACGCGCTCGATGCCGAGGACCAAAATCTCCATCACGGAGTCGTTTGGCCGGGACGATTTCCGAATTACCGCTTTGGTGCCGATCGTGTAGAGGTCGTCCTGCTGCGGCGATTCCACCTGAGCATCGCGCTGGGCAATCAGGACAATCTCTTTCCCCTCGGTTTTGAGGGCTGCTTCGACGGCACGCAGCGAATTCTCCCGTCCCACGGACAAAGGCAGTAGCAATCCGGGGAACAGGATGGTGTTTTTCAGCGGTAATGCTGGAAGCACTTGGACTTCTTGGGTCGCCATGATTTGGGTTCTCTATCCTTTCGATGCAGGGAAACAGCAGGAAGCTGCGATTCCTTGCGCGTCATATACTCAACCTTTGAAGCGGCTAAAAAAGCCCGGGAGGCTTCTCACCTGCCCGGGCTTTGCTGCTACGAAATGGCTCTAAAACGGTTTATTTACTTGGCGGTTGCACCACGATAAAGAGGTTACCGTTGCCCGTATTGACAGTGAGCAGAGCCGGTTTACCCTGCGCCTCGGCCATTAGGCGCTTGAACTCCTGGGCATTGTTCACCGGATGCCGGTCTACTGCCGTGATTACCACGCCGCGGCTCAGATTGGCGTCGGCTGCCGGGCTGTCCGGGTCGATGCTATCCACGACCACGCCGTGAACGGCGGCCGGAACTCCTACCTGCTGCGCCAGATCCGGAGTTAGCGTTTCGACGCTGATACCGCGCGCTGTAGTGTTCCCGGTGTTTCCGTTGTCTTCGTTATCGTTCCCGCTGTTACCACCATTGTTGTTGTCCTTGCCCCATTCAATGCCGGTAGGTCGGGTGCCGAGAGTGACAGTCACTTTGGCCGGCTGCCCATTGCGGAGAACATCCAAATTTACTGAGGTGCCCGGAGCATGGGAAATCACGTCCATCGTAAGGTCATCGGAGCCTTCGACTTTCTTTCCATCGATGCCCGTGATTACGTCTCCGGATTTCAAGCCGGCCTTGGCGCCCGGCGCGCCCGGCGTTACATCAGCGACAACTGCGCCTTTCGCTTCCTTGAGCCCGAACTGCGGCGCCAACTCCGGAGTGACGCTTTGCAAAGTAACGCCCATGTAACCGCGCGAGACCTTGCCGTTCTTTTCAATCTGGTCCATCACTTGTTTAGCCAGATTGGACGGAACAGCAAACCCGATGCCTACGTTTCCGCCCTCGCCGCCGAAGCTGCTGCCTCCGGTAAGAATCATCGTGTTGATACCGATCAATTCGCCCCGCGCATTAATCAGCGCGCCGCCGGAATTCCCGGGGTTGATGGCTGCATCGGTTTGAATGAAATCCTGGATATGGGTTTGTGATTCCAAATGACGGCCCTTGGCGCTCACAATTCCCATGGTCACGGTGTGATCCTGCCCGAAGGGATTGCCGATCGCGAAGCAGAGATCGCCGACGCGCGCGCCGGAGGAGTTGGCAAACGGCAGGGTAGGCAGATCGGAGGCGTTCACTTTCACTACAGCCAGATCTGTTTGCGGATCGGTTCCGACCGTCTTTGCGGAGAGCTCACGGCCATCGGCGAACTCCACTTTCAAGCTGTTCGCCTTTTCGACCACGTGATTGTTGGTAAGTATGTAGCCGGCCGGGCTGACGATCACGCCCGATCCGAGGCCCTGCTCGCGCTGATCGCGGGGGCGGGCATTCGGGCCGCCAAAGAACTGGCGGAAAAACGGGTCGGACATGAAGGGGTTGTCCTTTTGCTGCTCCGATGCCTTGATGATTCTGGTCATCCGAATGCTCACCACTGCGGGCGAGGCTTTTTCGATGATGTCGGCGAAGGAGTTCGAGAGCTGACTGACGCGTTGATTACTGGTGTCAGCGCGAGCGACCACCGAAACGGGGGCGTTCGCGGTGTGAGTAGCGACCGCAATGGCCGCAATCAGGCCGCCGCCGATAGAGGCCGCGACCAGCGTGAGAATTGCCGTCGAGCGGCGAAATTGGACCACGTTTGACATGTCCTTTTAAAATCCTTTCCTTAAAGCGGCCTGGCAAAATACAGCCGCGCTCAAATTGTTGGACGCACTAATTCAAAATTCGATTTACAGACTGCTTTTCATCGCTGGGCGGCCGCCAGCTCCGCATTTTCAGGAACTTCGGTGCGAAAGACCAGGCCGGAGCCCGCCGGGTCAGCATCAATCCACAGGGTTTGTCCGTCGCGAACCTCGCCGCCCACAATACGTTTGGCCAGCGGAGTTTCGATCTCCCGCTGAATGGCACGCTTCAAAGGCCGCGCTCCATAGTTCGGATCATACCCGCTACGTACCAGACGCGTACGGGCGGCATCCGATAGCTTCAGCTCAATATGACGCTCTTCGAGGCGCGCTCGCAGATGCGCCAACTGGATCTCCACTATCTTCTTTAAATGCTCCTCGCTCAGAGCGTGGAACACGATGATCTCATCGAGGCGGTTGAGGAACTCGGGCCGGAAGACGTGCCGGAGCTCGTCCAAAACCGTGTCCTTCATGCGCCGGTATTCGTCGCCCTCGAAAGCTCCGCGGTAATCCAGAATGCGATGGCTCCCGACATTCGAGGTCATGACGACAATGACGTTCTTGAAATCGACGGTCCGGCCCTGACCATCTGTGAGGCGGCCATCGTCCAAGACCTGCAGCAGCGCGTTGAATACATCGTGATGCGCTTTTTCGACTTCATCAAACAGCACCACCGAGTACGGGCGTCTCCGCACGGCCTCCGTCAGTTGACCACCTTCATCGAAGCCGATGTATCCGGGAGGGGCGCCGATTAAGCGCGAGACGGTGTGTTTCTCCTGGTACTCCGACATATCGATGCGGATCATGGCCCGCTCGTCGTCGAAGAGGAACTCCGCGAGCGCTCGCGCCAGCTCGGTTTTTCCGACGCCCGTGGGTCCAAGGAACAGAAAACTTCCGATGGGCCGTTTGGGATCTTTCAATCCGGAGCGGGCGCGGATGACGGCTTCGGCCACGGCCATGACGGCCTCGTCCTGCCCGATCACGCGCTTATGCAACTCGTCCTCGAGCGCCAGCAGCTTCTTCATCTCGCCTTCGAGCAGTTTTGATACCGGCACGCCGGTCCAGCGGCTCACCACTTCGGCGATATCTTCCTCGTCTACCTCTTCCTTCAACAGGCGCGTCCCGCCGGGTTTACCGGAGACACGCTCCTGCTCGGCGTTAAACTGCCGCTCGAGCTCGGTGAGCCGTCCGTATTTCAACTCCGCCGCTTTGTTCAGATCGTAGGCGCGCTCGGCTTGCGCGATTTCGACCTTGGTCTGATCGATCTGCTCGCGCAATGCCCTGACGCGCTGCACGCCTTCCTTTTCGGTTTGCCATTGCGCTTGCAAGGCCGAGGCTTGCGTTTTATACTCGGCCAGCTCCTTTTCGATGCGCGTCAGCCGTTCTTTCGAGACGGCATCGCTCTCCTTCTTGAGAGCTTCCCGCTCGATTTCAAGCTGCATGCTGCGGCGCAGAATCTCATCGAGCTCGCTCGGCATAGAATCGATCTCGGTGCGCAGTTTGGCGGCGGCTTCATCCACCAGGTCGATGGCTTTATCGGGCAGAAAGCGGTCCGTGATGTAGCGGTTCGAAAGCACGGCCGCGGCGACGAGCGCCGTGTCTTTGATTCGCACGCCGTGATGCAATTCATAACGCTCGCGCAAGCCGCGCAGAATGGAGATGGTGTCTTCGACGCTCGGCTGATCCACAAAGACCGTCTGGAAACGCCGTTCGAGGGCAGCATCCTTCTCTATATATTTGCGATATTCATCGAGCGTCGTGGCTCCGATGCAATGCAATTCGCCGCGCGCCAGCATGGGCTTCAAAAGGTTGCCCGCGTCCATGGCGCCTTCCGCTTTGCCCGCGCCAACGACCGTGTGGAGCTCGTCAATAAAGAGGATGATGCGTCCTTCGGACGACTGGATCTCTTTGAGAACCGCCTTCAGGCGCTCTTCGAATTCGCCGCGGAATTTTGCGCCGGCGATGAGCGCGCCCATATCGAGCGCCACCACCTGCTTATCTTTCAGCCCTTCGGGCACATCGCCCCGCACGATGCGCTGGGCGAGGCCTTCGACGATGGCCGTCTTGCCGACTCCGGGCTCGCCGATCAAGACCGGGTTGTTCTTCGTGCGCCGCGAGAGAACCTGAATGACCCGGCGGATCTCTTCGTCGCGCCCGATCACGGGATCGAGCTTGCCCTTGGAGGCCATGTCGGTAAGGTCGCGGCCGTATTTCTGGAGCGCCTCGTAGGTGGTTTCCGGATTCTGGGTGGTGACGCGCTGGTTGCCGCGCACTTCGAGGAGCGCCTTCATGAGCCGGTCGCGAGTCAAGCCGAATTCCCGCAGCAAGCGTCCGGAAGTGCCCTGGTCCTCAGCGGCCGCGAGAAGCAGGTGCTCGATCGAGACGTATTCGTCCTTTAAGCGCTTAGCCTGCTCTTCGGCGTGAGTAAACAGCCGGGACAGGCGGTCAGTGATGTAGACCTGGTCGGGGCGGACAGCGCCACCGCTCACTTTGGGGAGCTTGTCGATTTCCTGCAGCAAGCGCCGGTGGAGCGCCTCGAGCGGAACATTGGCGCGCAGAAGAATGGAGGGGGCGAGACCGCCCTCCTGTTCGAGCATGGCGAGCAGCAGATGCTCGACGTCTACCTGCTGGTTGCCGTGGTCAATAGCCGTTGATTGCGCCTGGCGGATGGCTTCTTGCGATTTTTCCGTCAGTCGATTGAAATCCATGGGGTTGTAGAGTCTTCGATAACAGTGTAACACCTTAGCATGTAGCCATGCAATAATCTTAGCGAAATGTACTCAGCTTTACGGCGACCGTTCTGAGGTGCTGCCTCTGTGGACGCACGGAGCCCGTTTTACGAAACGAAGTCAAAGGTAATTCGGGTTCGCTAGGCAATCTGGCTTCGTTCCGTAAACGCCCAAACCGGGCCGCGAGCGTGAGGCTTGATTGGGTTCCGGCTTCGTTTCGCAAAAACCGTCGCCGTCCGGCAGTTCGTTCCGTAAAGCGCCCCTATCAGCCGTAAAGCGAAGAATCTTTCGAACGGAGTGACTGCCCGATTCAGGGGTGTATCTGCCGGCGCCCCGGCGGGGACCGCTATGTACTTGCTTCCTTGAGATCTCCCGAAAATGTCAAGACTGCCTTTCAGGCCGCAGTTCGGTCAGCAGCCAGGCCCTGGAGAACTTCCAATCCCGCATCACCGTCTCCGCGGATACCTGCAAAACTTCCGCCGTTTCCTTCACACTGAGGCCGCCAAAAAATCGCAGCTCGACCACCTGGCTTTTGCGCGCATCCATGTGCGCCAGCCGTTCCAGTGCGTCGCTGATGGCGATTAAATCGCGCACCGGCTCGCGCGCGCAGATCGTCGATGCATCGATCGCAATGGAATCCAGCTTCCCTCCCCGTTTCTGGCAAACGCCGGCTCGATACAAATCGGTCAGAATGCGCCGCATCTGCCTTGCGCAAAGCGCGAAGAAATGCGCCCTGTTCTGCCAGTTCACGCGCTTCAGATCGAATATTTTGAGATACAGCTCGTTAATCAAGGCTGTCGTTTGCAGCGGGTCCGCCCCTCGTTCTCGCACCATGCATCGTCGCGCCGCCCGATGCAATTCGTTATAGACCAATGGCGTGAGCCGGTGCAGAGCCTCGTGGTCACCCTGGTTCCAGGCCTGCAACAATGCCGTGATCTGGTGAGTAGATTCGGAATTCATACGGCTTGTGCTGTATCCCGGGTCGGAAGAAATTTGGAGGCTATGACAGCTCCTGTACGTGTTCCTCGCTAATCCGTTTGAAGCCACAGGAGGCTCTATGACAGTACAGCATTTTCAGCGAACTCTTTACCAAGCCGCTCTGGTCGCGGCGCTGGCCGGTTCAGTACCCCTCATTGCACAACAGCAACAGCAGACCCATGCAGCGGATCGTTTCCCCCACTACACCGTGGAAGACCTCGGCACGCTAGGCGGGCCCTACAGCTTTTCTTACTCTCTGAATGACGCGGGCGTGGTCACCGGCGGCGCTGCAACCGCTACGCAAAATGGCGATCCCACCCAAGCTGTTAATAATGCTCCACAGACGGCATTTTTCTGGGATCGTGGCCGTCTTCGCAATCTCGGCACCCTCGGCGGACCGGATAGCGCCGGCGCAGCAACCAACCTTTCGAAGCTCGCGGTGGTGGACTCGGAAACCGCAAACCTCAGCCGGCAAGGTGAGGATGTCTGCGCCTTTGGCACTAACCTGCAGTGCCTGGCCGCCACCTGGAAAAATGGCCGGCTCACCGCGCTCCCGCTCCTTCCCGGCGGCAACAACTCATACGCGCTCGACTTGAACGATCGCGGGCAAGCGGTAGGCTTCTCCGATACCGATGTGTACGATCCCGACTGCGCCGCTGCTCGAACAGCGGGTTTTCAATTTCAGGCGGTCATTTGGGAACCGAACGGCAGGGTTCGCCCGCTCGCGCCGTTGGACGGCGATACCGTAGCGTATGCATTCGGAATCAACAACCGGGGCCAGGTAGTAGGTAACTCGGGCGTCTGCGCCAACACTACCCCACCACCGTATGTTAGCTCTTCCAACGCGGTTCTCTGGGAGCCCGATGGCACGCCCGTCCCACTCGCTTTGGGTGGTTCGGGTGCTTCGGCCATCAACGACCACGGCGATGTCTCGGGAACGTCAGCTACTGCCGACGGCACCCCCTATCCATTTCTCTGGACACCGGAATCCCGCACGCTACTCAGGCTGGACACTCCAAACGGCTTTGTCGGCGCCGTCAACCCGTGCTGTAAGACGATCAACGACCGCCGCGAAATTGTCGGCTTCATGTTCGGCACTGACTTCAACTCGCACGCCTTCCTGTGGAAGGACGGCACGATGGTCGATCTCAATGACCTGATCCCGAAAAATTCGCCATGGATGCTGCAATCCGCGGCGGGGATCAACGCAGCCGGGCAGATCGCCGGACAAGGCCTGATCCAGGGAGAAGTGCATGCGTTCCTCGCCACACCTTGCCACCGCCACGAAGGCCGCGAGTGCTGCGAAAACGACGAGCACTAAATTGAGATTGGTATTGCCCGGGGGCCGGAGGCTGCTAACTTCCGGCCTTCGGCATCATGAAATTGAGCCTAAGATATCTCTATCCAACGACCGGCTCTGAAGGACAAGAACAATGCAGAAGCGCAAACTCGGAAACAGCAACTTAGAAGTTTCGGCCATCGGTCTCGGCTGCATGGGAATGAGCACTTCCTACGGCCCGCTCAAGGACAAGCAGGAGATGACGGCTCTTCTCCGGGCAGCCGTGGAACGCGGCATCACCTTCTTCGACACTGCCGAGGTCTACGGCCCGTTCTTGAACGAGGAGCTCGTGGGCGAAGCTCTCGCTCCCTTTCGCGGCCGAGTGGTGATTGCCACGAAATTCGGATTCGACGTCAGTCCTGATTTCAATTCTCGCGAGATGAAGGGCGCGCCGGGCCTGAACAGCAGGCCAGAGCACATCAAGGAAGCCGCGGAGGGCTCGCTCAAACGGCTCAAGCTGGATGTAATCGACTTGCTCTATCAGCACCGGGTTGACCCGGACGTGCCCATAGAAGACGTAGCGGGGGCGGTGAAGGATCTGATTCAGCAAGGCAAGGTCAAGCACTTCGGCCTTTCCGAAGCGGGAGTGCAAACCATCCGCCGCGCACACGCAATCCAGCCGGTTACTGCTCTCCAGAGCGAGTACTCGCTGTGGACCAGGACTCCTGAAAAAGAGGTGATACCGACCGTGGAGGAGCTTGGAATCGGGTTTGTCCCGTACAGTCCCCTGGGCAGGGGCTTTCTCACCGGGAAGATGGACGAGAACGCGACCTTCGACAGCTCCGATTTCCGCAGCACGCTGCCTCGCTTCACACCCGATGCGCTCAAGGCGAATCAAGCCCTCATTCATTTGCTCGGCAGCATCGCAGATCGAAAGAAGGCGTCACCGGCTCAGATCGCGCTCGCGTGGCTGCTGGCTAAGAAGCCGTGGATGGTACCAATCCCAGGCACCACGAAGCTGCATCGTTTGGAGGAGAACATCGGTGCAGCGGCAATCGAAGTCACTCCCGACGATGTGCGAAACATCGATATCGCCGCTTCAAAGATTACGGTGCAAGGCGCGCGGTACCCCGAAAAGCTGGAGCAACTGACCGGCCGCTGAGCGAGGACGCGAAGGAGGAGCGTCTTGCTCTATCCTGCCCATGGGGGTTTGTCATGAAGCCTTTGAACTTTGCTCTTTGTGTTGTCTTGGGGTCTGGTGGCCTGAGCGCGCAGAAGCGTATCTGGCAGCCAACGCCGGGACATACGCAGATACCGATATGGCCCGGAGCGGCCCCCGACCCCCAGCCTGTCGCGGGGCCGGAGTTCGCTGCGGCGTCGGGGAAAGACTTTCTTGTTGCCGGCAGGCCGGTGGTGGGGGTGAGCAACGTGTCGCGGCCTACGATGACGGTCTATTCGCCACAAGGAAAGAATACGGGCGCAGCGGTCGTCGTCTTCCCTGGTGGGGGCTATCAGGGTCTGGCCATCGATCTGGAAGGCACGGAGGTCTGTGACTGGCTGACGCCGAAAGGGATCACGTGCGTGCTGTTGAAATACCGGGTGACGGATGTCGGACCGTATCCGAAATCGGGGCCGTATCCGGAATCACCGATGGCGTTGGAAGATGCGCAGAGGACGGTGGGGCTGGTGCGCTTTCACGCGGCGGAGTGGCACATCGATCCACATAAGATTGGCGTGCTTGGGTTTTCGGCAGGCGGACATCTCTCGGCAGCGATGAGCACGCACTTTAACGACACGTTTATATCCGGCTGTCGATGCCGCCGACAAAGAGAGCTGCCGTCCCGATTTCGCAGTGGTTATTTTTCCGGGCCATCTGTCGCTTTCCGCGGCGGAATGGGATGCCAAGCAGGGCACCAAGAAATTTGTGGTCCCTCATCCGGATCATCTTTCGATTGCCGATGAAAGTTTTGCGTTGAATCCCGATCTCCATGTCACGAGCCAGACGCCGCCTACGTTCTTGCTGCAGGCGGAGGATGACCCCGTGGACAGTGTAAACAACTCGCTGGCTTACTACATCGCGCTGAAGAAGGCTGGGGTTCCCGTGGAGATGCATCTGTATGCCCACGGCGGGCATGCGTTTGGCCTGCGCCGGACGAAATTTCCGATAACTTCATGGCCTCCATTGGTGGAGACGTGGCTAGGGATGATCGGGATGATTTCGGAGTAGGCGCTCTGCTCGTGTGTATAATGAATGACCAGGATACACATCGGTGCGGACGAACATTGTTATTGACGATAAGCTGATGCGCGATGTGCTTCGCGCAACTGGTCTGAAAACGAAGCGTGAGGCGGTGGAACTTGGTCTGCGAACGCTGCTGCGCCTGAACAGGCAAGCGGAGATTCGCCGGCTGCGCGGCAAATTGGAGTGGCAGGGCGATCTCGGGGCGATGAGGAGCGAGCGTTGATTCTTGTGGATTCCAGTGTTTGGATCGACTATTTCAGAGGAGTGAGCAACGCACCGACGGAAAGGCTCGACCACCTGCTCAGCCAGGAGCCACTGGCTATTGGTGACCTGATCTTGACCGAGGTATTACAGGGCTTTTCAGACGAAGAGGCGTTCAACGAGGCCCGAAAGCTGCTCACCTCATTGACGGTCATCGAACTGGGCGGACAGGAGATCGCCATTCAGGCAGCACGGAACTTCAGGGTGTTGCGCAGTCTCGGCGTTACGGTTCGTAAAACGATCCATACAATCATCGCGACGCGATGCATTGCGGGCAGGCATGCTCTGCTGCACAATGACGGAGATTTCGACCCGTTCGTCAACCATCTTGGCCTGCGTGTTGTTGTTTAAGCGGCAGCGATGGCGGCCCGCCGGATGCGACCGCTCGCCATGAATGACTATCTGAACAGCAGATAAGAAGGAGTCAACCAAAAAGCTCTCAGTTCGCCAAACTCGCGAGCAGGTTCGCGTGCTTATGTTTGCGGGCTACATCAAGCGCCGTCAAACCATTTTTATCGCGCGTGTTCGTCTTCGCTCCGGCACGTTTCAGCAGTTCAATCATCCGCGCATCTCCGAAGTCGATGTAGGCAGCAACCTGGAGCGGCCTCAATCCGTAGCTGTCGAGATGATTCACATCGGCCCCGTGCGCAATCAGCCACTCGGCTACCTCTATCCGATTCGCGAGCACGGCGTCCCCGAGTAAGGTCATGCCATCGGGGCCGGCAAAGTCAACCGGCATGCCAGCTTGTACCAGGGCTTCGACAGTCCTCAGGTCACCGGTAGAGGCCGGAAACAACGGCGCCGGAATGGGTGCGAAGCCCAGAGCGAAGAAGGTCTCGTCGAACCGGTCGCCTCGTGAAGCGAAGATGGACAGTGCCTCGGAGTTGCCGGCCATGGCGGCGAGAGACAGACCTGTAGCGTTAAACAGCGGCTTGCCCGCGCCGGGCGGAAGCCGCAGCTCCGCTCCATGATCGAGCAAGTAGCGGATGGCGGGAGTTGAGGTAGGGTATTGGGCGGCCACTAGAAGAGCCGAGTAGCGGGTGTGTGCGCGAGCGTTGACGTTGGCGCCGCGTCCGACCAACAGCTTCAATTTTTCGAGATCAGGGACGGCCATCATCAAGGCCGTGGTGCCTCGCTGCATCGCTGAGTTCGGATCAAACCCGGAATCGAGGAGTGTTTTGAGATCGCTTGCGGAGCCGAATAGAATCGTTTCCATCCACGGTTTGGCGCCGGCCGGACAGGCGTCCGGGACTTTCGCGGAAGCGACCGGTTTTTCGGGACCGAGGGCAGCAGCAAGCGCTCGAATGGACCAGCTCGCGGCCATCAAGGAGATGAATTGATCGTGCCCGTAGGGATAGCCGCTCTCGAAATACGGAGGACTGACTTGAACAGGAGTTACCATTCGCGTGGCTACATGCCAGGAGCCGTCCGGCTTTTGCGTGCTGAGCAGAAACTGAAGGCCGCGTGCCCAAGGCAGGTCGCTGATCGGAACACCCCCGGCCTCGTGCAGAGCGACCAGAGCCTCTCCGGTGGAATACGCATCGCTATCACGGCCCGCTACCGAGTTCCATCCTCCATCGGGGCGCTGTGTCGCGGCGAGTTGGCCAGCGAGGCTCGCTAACTCCGCGTTGGAAGCGCCTGCCCAATGCAGTCCCATCAATTGATAGCTTCGTCCCTCTGTCTCGACCGGCCGTTGGGAGCTCAGCCATTTTCGAGCCCCTGCAACACGTTCGTCTCTGTCTTTGCGCAAGGACGGATGAGCAAACAATTGAAGCGCGCGGAGTGACACGGCCGTCGCGGTGATAAAGCTGTAAGACTGCGGCGGGCGCACGTCGAAAGTGACCCAATGGCCATCGGGTTTCTGCCGCGAAGCGATAAAGCGCGCGTACAGCGCAGTGGAGAGATTCGGCGTTACACCAGCGGCATCCGCGCCCAACAGCCTGTAAGCATCGTCCATGGCGGTGTCGATGAAATGGGTGTATTGGATGGCGCGATCGAGGTCCGCATACGACGCGAACGAACGTGCGGCATCTGCGCGTGCGATGTTCTCGTCAACGGCGAGCCCGTGATTGCGCGCGGCACGCATGGCTATAGCGGGGAGGATCTGGTTGTGGCACGATGCGCAGCTTTGCTTGCCATACCAATTCTTCTGTGAGGACTGAACCAGGGCGATGGCACGGTTGGCCGAATCGCGAATGGATTCCTGTGTGGCGGCGAGCGAGGAAGTGGAGGCGAGAATCAGCAGGAAGGGAACGAAGCGCATAGCGGCTAAGGATAGCAGATTTCTATTAGGCGTGGGTTTTGCGATTTGGAATATAAGAGATTGGGCTAAAGTTAGTACGTGCTATGCGCCGCCTGCCTGCAGTTCTGCTGACGTATTGCCTGCTTTCTCCTTTCGCGGCTTATTCGTGGTGGGAGACCGGGCACCAGACAGTGGCGCGAATTGCCGCTGCACACCTGACTCCGGCAGCGCGGACGCGCGTGGCCCGCATCCTGGATGTTCCGGACACAGCGGAGGCGGTTTCGGATGCGCTGGCGAAAGCCTCGACCTGGGCCGATGAGACGAAGAACGAAACCAAGACAGGGGAGTGGCATTACATCGATCTGGCGCTGCAAGACCGGAAATCGGACATCCCACGGCGCTGCAAGGACAACAATTGCGCTCCGGCGCGCATCCGGCTGTTTGCGGCGCAGCTCTCGTCTCGCAGTCCGATCGCGCAGTCGCGCTGGAGCGAACTGGATGCGCTGCGATTTGTGGTTCACTTCGTGGGAGATATACACCAGCCGCTGCACGCCATTTCGGATGCCGATCTGGGCGGCAACTGCGAGATGCTGGAGCCTCCGATCGGTAGAGCGAGAAATTTGCACGCGCTGTGGGACGGTGAAATCATCAACGCAATGGACGTAAACGACAAGGCGCTAGCGGCGGACCTGGAAAGGGATATTCAGGCGCTCGGGGAGGATGAGCGGCGGGAACAGGAGGGCGGCGATGCGGACGATTGGGCGTGGGAGTCGCACGAACTGGCGGACAAGGACATCTATCAAAAGCTGCATGTGCCGGTCGAGCCGGTGGAGTTTCCGGTGAACTGCAGCGAGGCGCCGCTGTCCATCACGGACTTCAAGCCGCGCATCGATATGCTGTACGTGGACGCGATGAAACCGGTGGTTCGGGAGCAGCTCACGAAGGCCGGCTTGCGGCTGGCATTGCTACTTAATAAGACCTTGTAGTCGTGCAAGCCTGGCTCCAAGATTTCCGCTATGCGCTGCGCATGCAGCGAAACACGCCGGTGTTGACGGCGGTGATCGTGCTGTCGCTCGCTATCGGCATCGGCGCGAACACGGCGGTTTTCAGCGTGGTGAATGCGTTGCTGCTGCGGCCGCTGCCTTATCCGCAACCGGAGCGGCTGGCCGCCATTTGGCTGCATTCGCCCGGCATCGGCATTTTCCGCGACTGGCCGTCGCCGGGCCAGTATGTCGATATCCAAAACGAGAACCACTCTTTCGAGGAGATGTCTATTTCGCGTCTCCGGAGCTGGGTTCTCACCGGGCGCGATCAGCCCCAGCGTGTTGATGGGATGCGTACCTCGTCGACCTTATTTCACATGCTCGGGGCCAAGGCACTGATGGGGCGGCTGCTGCTGCCCGATGAGGACAAGCCGGGCAGGCCGGCGGTCGCGATTCTCAGCTACGGACTGTGGAGCCGACTGTTCGGCTCCGATCCGAACATTGTCGGTAAGAGCATCACGCTTGACGGCAATCCGTTTGCGGTAGCGGGTGTGCTGCATCCGGACTTCCGGCTAAGCACCGAGGTGATGCCAGCCGAAGGGCCGATGGATCGAGTGGAGCTCTTTGTGCCGTTGCCTCTGGGGGCCGATGCGGCGCGCAATCGGGGCGACGAAAACTATAACCTGCTCGCGAAGCTGAAGCCGGGTGTATCGGTTCGACAAGCGCAGTCTGAAATCGATATCATCGCCTCCCGCATTCGCAAGAAGGACAAACGCGACGCCACGTTCGGCATGACGGTGGTATCTCTGCTGGATCAGGTGGTGGGCGATGTGCGGCGGGCTCTGCTGGTGCTGCTCGGATCGGTGGTGCTGGTGCTGCTGAGCGCCTGTGCGAACGTCGCAAATATTCTGCTCACGCGCGCGGCGGGGCGCGAAAAGGAAGTGGCCATTCGCGCGGCGTTGGGGGCGGGGTGGCAGCACCTGGTACGGCAACTGTTGACCGAAAGCGTGCTGCTGGCGGTGATGGGCGGCGGCGCCGGACTCGCGCTGGCCTGGTGCGCGCTTCAGGTGATGCGTGCGATCAATCCCGGCAACGTTCCGAGGTTGGAAGATATCTCGATCAACGGAGCTGTTCTGGCTTTCACATTTGCTGTCTCGCTGGTTACTGGTATTTTGTTTGGCCTGGCGCCGGCATTCCGCGCCGTCAACGTAGATCTCAATACTTCGCTTAAGGCCGGAGGACGGAGCGGTCAGGCGAACGGCGGCCTGAGAGTCAGCCGGCAGCGGTTGCGAGGCCTGCTGGTGGTTTTTGAAATGGCGCTATCACTGATGCTGCTGGTGGGCGCGGGGCTGCTGATCCGCAGCTTTGCGCGCATCGAGAGTGTGCCGCCGGGATTCACAACCGATCGCGTGCTTTCGATGCAAGTCGCCGCCGCCGGGGCGAAATATCGGGACGACAAGGCGGTCGCGCAGTTTTATAAAGAGATCGGCGAACGCATTCGTCATCTGCCGGGAGTGATTGCGCAGGGTGTCGTCTCGGCGCTCCCGCTTACGGGTGCGGTGGGATGGGGACAGATCGATGTCGAAGGCTTCCATCCGGCAGCGGGCCAGGAGTTGCAGGTGGATCTTCGCCTGGCCTCGACGGATTATTTCCGAACGCTCGAAATTCCGCTGCGGAAGGGGCGATTTTTCTCGGACCACGACACAGCCGGGATGCAAGCAGTGGCCATTGTGGACGATCGATTCGCGCAGCGCTTCTGGGCGCATGACAATCCCATCGGCAAACATATATGGTTCGATCCGAAGAAGCCGATGACGATCGTGGGCGTGGTGGGCTCCGTAAAGCAGTATGGGCTCGACAGCCAAAGCAAGATCGTCGCCTATTTTCCACATCAGCAGCAGCCGGGGAATGGAATGTTTCTAGCGGTGCGAACGGCTTCGGATCCGGCGCGTCTTTCCGGAGCGGTGGTTCGCGAGATTCATGCGGCCGATTCCGGTGTGGCGGTGTATCAGATCCGCACGATGCAGGACCGCTTGTACGACTCGCTCGCGCGGCAGCGATTTTCTACTACTATGCTGGGCGCTTTTGCGCTGTTTGGCCTGATTCTGGCGGCCATTGGCGTGTATGGCGTGATGTCCTACCTGGTGACGCAGGGCACGCACGATATCGGCATACGGGTAGCTCTCGGGGCGCAGCGGTCGAATGTGCTGGCGATGATATTGCGTCAAGGAGCCAGCCTGGCGGCTGCGGGAATCGTGGCTGGAGTCATTGGCGCGCTGGCATTGACACGAGTCATGGCGGGACTGCTGTTCGGAATTAGCGCTACGGATGGCGTCACGTTTCTGGCGGTCGTGGTGATGCTTGCCTCCATTGCAGTGCTCGCGACGTATATTCCGGCGCGGCGCGCCACACGCGTTGATCCAATGCTGGCGCTGCGCGAAGAATAGCGCGGCTAGCTCTCGCTCATCTTCCCGCTGTGCCGCGATTTCTGGGCGCGCCGCAAGGCGATGTAGGTCACTGTATCCCATGCGTTGTGAATTCCGATGAACAGGAATAGCAGAGTGGTGGCGGCGATCACGAACAGAGACAATGCCACGCGGCGGCGGAGCAGGATTGCCGCCGTTAGCAATGCCGCGTGCGCGACCAGCGGGAGGGCGGTATACCAGATCCAGTCTTCGAGATCGGGAGTATAGGCGGTTTTGCGCGCATGGAGGACGATGCTGGATGCGTAGAGAATACCCGCGGCACCGCAGATGCCGATCGCAAGACCTACGGGATGCAAGGTCAGCCAAGGCGCGGTCATGATGGCGGAAACCAGGAGGGCCGTGCAGAAATGGACCACCGTCGGGGTACCGAACGCGCGGACTTCCTGCCTGCTGCCGGTTGCTTCTGCTTCCGCGATCAGCGTCATCACCACGAATTGCAGCCCTGTTAAAGCTCCGGCCGAGGAGCCGACAATGACATAAAAATTAACCCATCCGGCGAGGGGTAGAACGGTGGCTTCGTCCATGAGAATACTCAATTGATATAGAAACGCTTGATAGGATTCGAGAAAGCCGGCTCGAACACGGCGTCAGCTTTGCGCCCGCAATCACAGCGAATAACGAATTCGCCACATTCAGCTCGAATGCCCAGAGCGTCACGCTTTCGGCGACGGCGACCAGCACCGTGGGATTCCGCTAGGCCCTGGCAAGCATAGGCTTGCCTTCGTGCGAAACCAGGAGATCGTGCATGTCGTTCGCATGCTCCTCCTCATTGGTCAGAATGCCTTCCATCATGACGCGCGTGGTGGGGTCTTTGTCGGCGAAGTAGCGGATCAACTCGCGGTAATGCTCGCACGCGATGCGCTCGGCGACGAGGTTCTCTCTGATCATTTCGATCAGATTGGCGCCTTCGACATATTGGGAAGCGGATCGCGTCGCCAGCCCTTCGGGGTTGAAGTTCGGCGTTCCACCAAGCTGGTTGATGCGCTCGGCCACCTTGCGCATATGCTCCTGCTCTTCTTTGGCGTGCTCCTCAAACTCGTCTTTTACGCTGTCGCTAGAAATACCCGACGCGGCGATCGCGTTCATGGTGTAGCGGAGAACGCAAACGATCTCGGTAGCGAGAACGGTCTGCAGGATCTCGACGGCTTGCTTAACGTCACCCTGGTAGGCCGGAGTGACCGCGCCTTCTCCGATACTTTTGCGAGCTCTGGCCCGCAACTCTTGCACATCTGTCAGGAACGGCTGTTTGCTTGGCATACCGCCATTCTAGTGGAAGAAGGTGCCGGTCTCGCTGCAAACCGCGCCAATGCTTGCTGCGATGAACCTGGCGCTATGAAACGGTCCAGTACACCGAGTAGCGCTCGCCGAAGGTTCGATTGAATGGGACGAGCGTCACATCTTTTTCCTGCCCGGTAGTGCGGAACGCAAGCGCTTCGCCGGAAACCGGCTTGATCCAGGCTTCGATCTCTGTGCCTTGCGCTCGGAAGGACGGCACTTCCATGGGATGACGGCGAACGCTCGGGCCTTCCGGGCCGATCGTCATTTCCTTTGTCAACCCGTCGGACCCCAGCTTACCGGCCAGCACCAAGGGACCGTAGAGAATGGCTTGGGTCGTGGGCTCATCGGGCATGGCCTCGACGCGCAGATGCATCGGCATTTCGAGTGTGATCCGATCGCCGTTCTTCCAGGTTCGCGCAATGGTGAGATAACTCGCCGGGCTGGGCGTCACATCCATCGCTTTGCCGTTGATCTTTACCGCGGCGTCAGAGCGCGCCCAGTATGGGATGCGCAGATGAATGGGCAGGCGCGCGGGTGAGGAGGCGCTGACGATCAGCGTGGTGCTGGGCGATTCCGGAAACGCCGTTTCCTGACGGACCTTCAGACCCTTCTCGCTCCAGTTCAGCTCTGACGGAATGAACAGATTGACATACAGTCCGTTTCCGTCATGAAAGTAAATACTGTCGTTGAGCTTCGAAAACTCCTCGACGCCTGTGCCGGTGCAGCACCAGAAGGAATCGTTCTCTGTATTGAAGGTCTTCCAGGCGCCGGGGTAGATCGAAAGATAATATTGCGTCGCGCCGGTCTCGCGATCGATCGCCGCGATGCGATGATTCAGCAGCGTGCGTTCATAGTAATCGAAGTAGCGCGGGTCCGCCGTCCATTGATAGAGATGGCGCGTGAGCTTCAGCATGTTGTAGGCGCAGCAATCCTCGGTGGTGTTGGATCCACGCTTGAGCTCGGCGCCCAACCGGCGCGGCTCCACGAGCCATCCCTCGCTGTTACTGGTACCGCCGGTGACGTAAGCCCGGCCCGTCGTCACATCCCACCAGAAGAAATCCGCAACATCATGGAAGCGTTCGTCGCTGCTGATCTCATAGCGCCGGGCCGCTCCGATGACTTGCGGGATGTGTGTGTTGACGTGGAGCCCCCGAAGCTCGTCGCGGCGCAGGCCGAGCGGATTGAAGAACCTCTTCTTCGTGAAGCGGTCTCCCACGGCGGCGTAGTGATCGTCTCCCGTCAGTGCCGCCAGATTGTAGAGCACTTCATTCATACCGCCGTATTCCGTGTTGAGAATGTCCTGCATGTGCGGCTCAGGGATCGGCGCGGTCCAGTTATCCGCCCAGCTTGCCATGCCTTTCAGCACATCCAGCGCCTGCTGGTTATCGCAGTGCTGGTGCATGTCATACAAGCCGGCCATGATTTTGTGGATGGTGTAAAACGGCGCCCAAACTTTTTGGCGCGCATTCAGGCGATCGAAGAACTCGAGGGGGAATGCGCTCAGATAGCCGCCGCCGAGCTTCTCCTGGCATTTGGCGAGTTCACCGGCAATGTAGTCGCCTTTCGCTTTGATTTCTTTGTCGCCGGTTGACGAATACATCAGCGCGCAGGCCGACAGGTAATGGCCGACGAAGTGGCCGCGCAGTTCGCAATCCGGCTTTTCCCATCCGCCTAGCGGCTGGGCCGAGGAGGGAAGGCCGGCATTCACGCGAAAATTGTGCAGCAGCCGGTCCGAATCGAGGCGCTTGAGATAGCCGAGGTTCGCCGTCTGCGAGTCCTTGAAAATTCCGGGCAGCAGACGCACCTCGCTCATCTCGAATGCCTGCACTTCGATAGGCGCGGGCTTGCGCGTAAACGCGATGGTTTCTCCGAAAGGAGGGACCTCGGGTGGGGGCTCGCGCCGGCGTGCATTTTGCGGAGTCGCATTTGCGTTCTGGGGCGCCTGCGGTGTAGCCGAATTCGGCGGTGGCGGCGGTGTAGACTGCGCACCGAGCAGCGAAGTTGCACCGCCGATAGCCGTGAGCGCAACCGCGAAACTTCGCCGAGTTGGATTCTTCTCTTGATCGTGCATTATTTTTTAGAACTCTATATTCGCTCGAAACTCAATGACGCGCGGGCTGGTAGGGCCGCCCGTCACCTGTCCAAAGGTCAGACTCTGCACGCTCGTGTTTTCCGGCGCATTCTGGCCGCCGTTGGTGATTGCGAACGTCGGATGATTGAAGGCATTAATAAACTCGGCTTGCAGTGTCATGCGAACTCTTTCAGTGATCGGAATGCTCTTGTTAATCGACAGATCGTCGTTGAACCAGCGCGGTCCATAGATGTAGGGCCGGTAGCCGAGCACGCCGGGGATGTTCGCCGGAGTCAGCGCGCTGGTGGCGGCGCCGTTGCTGGCGATGTATTGCGGGCTGATCACGGTTGCCCAGGGATTGCCGGACTTGTAAACACCCACGCTGCTCTGAACCTGACCGGCGGTGACACCGTTGAGGTAGATTCCGGCGTCATTGTTATTGATTGTGCCGTAGCCGCCCTGGAGCTGAATCGGCGTGCCGCTTTGGATGACAAAAATCGTGCCCAGCGTCCAGCCGCCCAAGACGGCGTTGACGAAACCTCCGCGATCTAAAAACGCGCGACCCTTGCCGAATGGAAGATCATAAGTGCCGCTGGCGTGCACCACGTGACGGATATCAAAGAGGCTCGGCCCATAATTCAATCTGAAATTGCGGTCTGTGTAATAGATCAGCGGATTTTGGCTTTGGATGCCGTTCTGCGCCGCGATTCCCAGAGAATGACTCCAGGTGTAATTGACGTTGAACTCCATCCCGTGAGTCGGCCTTTGCCGGAATTCGACTTGCAAGCCATGGTAGTTGGAACTTCCGGCCGCATCCAGATAGTTGACAGCTCCTCCTGTGGCGAACGGGTTCACTTGCCAGAAATTAACCGGGTATCCCGCGCCGGCCACATTTCCGACCTTACTGGCACAAGCCGGAAACGCCCCCGTGCCGACCATGTTGCAGTAGAAAGTTGTGTTACCGGCGATCGAGTTCGCCAGCGTGCCTGCTGCGCCGGTCGTCAAATTCGTGATGTAGCCGCCGTTTGTGAAATTGGAAGACGTCGGGCTGCCGAATGCCGCGGTGAGGATGGGCAGCGGAACATCTCCGGGCAGGCCCAGGTTGGCGAACGTATTCCCTTTTCCGGCGGCCTTGTTGACGGTCAGATTGTTCTGCGCATTCTTGAATTCACCAAGGAAGCCGTTTTCGAAAATGTTCACCTGGTTGATGTCGTAAGACAGCCACTGATGGAGGGCGAGGTTGCCCACGTAGCGAATTTCAAGCGCGCTGTTCGAGCCGATCTGGCGCTCGATGCCGAAGTTCCATTGCTGGACGTAAGGCTGTCCAATGTTCGGATTCAAGCCATAAAAGTTACCCGGAAAGAGATTGGCGGCGGGAACCGAGGTCGAGTACGTCGCCGGGCTCAGGAAATACGGCGGCAGCGAATCGCCGAAAGCCAGCGATCCAGGCACAAAGTTGCCAAGCGCCGGAGTAGGATTCGAAGTCAGCGTTCCGCTCTGGAAAAAGAACTGTCCGGCATTGGAGGCAAACGCCCAGAAATTCTGCGCGCCCTCGGTGTAGTGCCTCAGCGAATATCCGGCGCGGATCACTGTCCCTCTACCTATCAGTTTCCCTCCGAAGCCGTCATCGGACTGCGGATTCCAGGCGATCGCGATGGCTGGGGACGGATTCACGTTCGATGCTTTATAAGCGTGGACCTGCGCGACGAATTGCGGGTTCTGAACGCCGCCGAGCATACCGGGACTGAAGATGGCCCCGACCGGTGTCGGCCCCCAAAGATCGCCGAGTGTTGGCAGCGTGCTGTAGCCCCCGTTGACGTCGTGATCGTCGCCCACAAAATCCCAGCGCAATCCGTAGTTGAGCGTCAGGTTGGGACGCAAGCGCCAGCGGTCCTGTGCCCACAAGCCCGTTCCCGCCTGTACTTCATCCAGGTTGTATGCGCCATACGGCTTGTACTGCTTCGTGGCGGGATCGAGCGGCCGTCCGACCGCAATGCTGACGCGGCTCACTCTTCCCGTCAACTGCGCGTACAGGTTCTCGGCGTTGGTTAGATTGGTGCTGGTCAGGCTCCCCAGTGCAGAAGTGAAGACAGCTCCCACAGGATCCTGCGCGGAAACCCCGAATGTGTATTGCGGCTCGCCCCCGGGGCCGTTCCAGTAGTGATCCTGTTCCCGATACCAGGACGCTCCGAAAACGAGGGAATGATCGCCGTGCTGCCAGGTGAAACTGTCGTTTGCGTTAAGGAGCGGATAAAACGATGAGATCGGAAGACGCGGATAAGCGCTGCCGTAAAGGCTCAAGCCATAGTTCCACGTCTGACGATAAATACTAGGGATATCGATGCCCAGATTTTCTGTGTCGAAAGCGCGGTACTGATACATATAGCCGGCGTGGAACTGGTTGATCATGGTGGGGCGAAGCGTCCAGTCCACGCCGAAGCCCGCGATGCGGTTGTTGGCAACGTTCGAGGTGTAATCCAAAGGATCAATGCCGCCGGGAAATTGTGGCGGATTGGCGTGATTGTCGTTCTCTTTGGTTTGCGAATAGGACACATTCAGCCGTACGTTTTCTGTGGCGTTGTAGTCGAATCGAACGGTTGGGTAATAGATAGTGGTTTTCGCAGGAACCTGGAAACTCAGACTTAAGATATTGGGGTCGGAGGTGGCCGTAAGAGCGGCTTGACCGGAGACACTATTGATCTTTTGCAACTGGCCAGCGATGTTGGGATGGATCGCAGATGGATAACTCGCGGCGCCGGCGATCTGCAGGACATTTACGGTTCGCAAAACGCCGCCGGAATCGCGGTAGGAAAAATTGCCTTGCTGCGCTGCCTGGCTTAAAACCGGGGAAGTGACGTTAGTCGTTGCGGGCTGAATCGACTGCGCCCACGTGCCGAAGAAGAACAGTTTGTTCTTCCAGACCGGGCCGCCGACGCTCGCGCCGAAATCGTTTAACTTGAGCACGTTTCTGCGTACACCCCGCGCGTTGTTGATCCAGGAATTCGCGTTGAGGACGCTGTTGCGGAAATCTTCGTACACGCGCCCGTGAAACTGGTTGGTGCCGTGCCGCGTGACCATACTGATGCGCATGGCGGAAGTTCCGGTGCCGCTCAGATCGAGCTGCGCGGTTGAGATGGTCATCTCGGCGACGTCTTCAATACGCGGCTGTACGGAAGTTGTGCCGTAGTTGAAGCCGCCGCTGCGGAAACGATTGCTAATGCCTGGCGTGCCGTCGAAATCGGCGCTGACCACCGCGCCACCCGGCATGTTGTTCCAGGTGCCATTCGTGCCCGTCGCGCCGCCGTTACCGTTCGTGGACCAGCCGGGAACCAGAAAGGCCAGGCTCATAACGTTGCGCCCGACTACGGGGAGATTCACGACCTGTTTCGTATCGATGGTGGTCGAGAGCGTGTTCGAAGTAGTTTCGATCAGCGGCGTTGCTGCCGCGACCTCAACGGTCTGGTTCGTGCGGCCCAGGGAGAGCGTCGAGTGCACATCCGTCACGCGAGCCGTCTGGACCTCGACGGAAGCAACCACGGCGGTTTCGAAACCGGGCTTCGTGATCTCGAGGCGATACCTTCCAAAGGGAAGGCCCTGGAATTCGTAAGCGCCGTTCGATTGCGTCGCCCCTTTCCGCACGTCGTTGGTTTCTATGTTGAGCAACTGCAGGCTGGCGTCGGGAACCACCGCTCCGCCGGGATCGAGCACTGTCACATTGACTGTGCCAGTCGTGGTGGTCTGCGCGGAAAGCGAGGCTCCGGCAAGGAAATACGCCGCTAGCAGAACGGTTCCGAAAATCGACTTGGATAAACGCAAACTCATGGTTGCCTCCCGGCTTGGACCCCTGCGGCATTGTATGCAAGGTTGTATACAAGAAGCCAACCCCTACTTATCACAGTCTTCTGCCGGTGTGCAAGAAAAAAGAGAGCGCTTACAAGACGAGCTGCGACGAGCGGTTAAGGCGCCAGTTGCTTTTCGCGGTACCCTGAGTTGAGTCACATGTCGGTGCCCGCCCATAACTTACGTCCGGGGAAGAAGATGCAGCCGGAGGCGGAGCGCGGGCACAGTCTGCGGCTGGCTTTTCAGCAATTGCGCGAAATGATTGTGAGCGGCAAGCTCTCCCCGGGGACCTGGATTATTGAGGCGGAACTCGCGGGCCGGCTCGGATTCAGCCGAACGCCGATACGCGGCGCCCTTCACTGGCTGCAGCGCGAAGGCTACGTGGTAGCGGCCGGGAACGGAAGCAAGAACCGGATGCTGGTCTCGCCTTTGACCAAAGAGGACGCCCGCGAATTGTATTCCATCATCGGGCACCTGGAGGGCTTGGGCGCGCGGCTGGCGGCACAGCTTGGGGCCGCCCAACGTGCCGGGCTCAACGCCCGGCTGAAGGAGTACAACGCCGGCTTGGCGGAGCTGGCGCGAGCACGCCACTCGGACGCGAACCGCATCTTCGAACTGGATCTGAACTTTCATAGAACGGTGGTCGAGGCCGGTGCGGGCCCGCGGTTACTGGAGCTTCACAAGACGGTGCAGCCCCAGGCGGAACGCTATTGGCGGCTCTATGCCGGCGCGATTCTCGACGAGCTGGACAAATCGGTTGCCGAGCACGAAAAGATCATTACGGCCATTTCGAAAGGCGACGCGGATGGAGCGGAAGCGGGCATTCAGATCAACTGGCAAAATGGCGTCCAGCGCCTTTCAAGATTGATCGACGCTCTCGGCGAGCGCGGAAGCTGGTAGCGGGCAGGGCGGTTCATTCAGGCTGCTCGCCCATCGCTTTCAGACGTCGAGGTCGGAAGGGAACGCCGCTTGTATTAAACTCCAGATCGTGATAGTTCTGTCCCGCTCTTTGCGCCTTCCTTAGACGAAGGAGACAAGAATGAAATCCACGACATTAACGCGGATTGCCGGGACAGCACTATTCGCTGCGTTGGCGATACCGTCCCAAACCATCGCGCAGGATCAGTCAGCGATACAGAAAGAGAAGCCGGAGCGAACTCGCTACACGGTTACCGACCTCGGCCCCTTGCCGGGCGGCAGCTTTAGCGAAGCCTCCGTCATAAGAAATAACGGCTTAGTGGGTGGCACAGCAAGTCTGTCTGACGGCATATGGCACGCCGCCCTCTGGTACAAGGGGCTGGCCGCAGATATCGCCACACCCGGCCTCGGAGGCCAGAATACTCAAACGTTCGGCGCCAACGAAAGGTTTCAGGCGGTGGGGCAAGCGGAAACGTTAGATCCGAACAGCGAGGACTTCTGCGGCTTCCATCAGCGCGGACTTCCTACGGCCGGCACGGCTTGCCTTCCTTTTCTATGGCAGAACGGCTCGATGACACCGCTCCCCACGCTGGGCGGCCCGAACGGCGCGGCGTACATGATTAACAATCGAAGCGAAGCGGTAGGGTTAGCCCAGAACAATACGCAGGATGCAGACTGTCCAGTATCGCAGTTCAAGCCTGTCACCTGGAAGAATGGCAGAATTCACGAACTCCCTACATTCCCCGGCGACCCGGCGGGAGTCGCCGCCTGGATCAACGATGAGGGCCAGGCGGCCGGCGCGTCCGGCACTTGCGGAAGCTTCAATCCGAATTCCGGGCTGTATCTCGTCGAAAATCATGCTTTGCTCTGGGAAAAGGACGGTTCGGTCCATGACCTCGGCAACCTTGGCGGCACAGGAGGGATTGCGGGGAATCACGCTTGTTCATTGAACAACCGCGGCCAGGTGGTTGGTCATTCGGAGCTGCCCAATGACACCACATTTCATGGCTTTCTATGGACCCGGAAGACAGGTATGCAGGATCTCGGTACGCTGGACGGCGACTATGCGAGCCTCGCCCTCGGCATTAACGACTCAGGCGAGGTGGTTGGCGCGTCCCTAGACTCGAACTTTAATTTGCGCGCGACCCTATGGAAGAATGGTGCGCTCACGGACCTCAACACGCTGATTGCGGGGAATCCGGGGCTGTCTCTCGAGGAAGCAGTTTCCATCAATTCTCGCGGAGAGATCACCGGCGTCGCGCAGACAAGCAACGGCGAAACTCATGCATTTCTGGCGACACCAAGGGACCGGGATCGCTGAGACGTAGTGCTGCAGATAGTCTTCAGGAGATCTACGGGGCTTGCCAGTCCAGCGCGTAGATCTCCTGCGTACCGGTGTCGCGCAGCACGACAGGAGAATCGTCCGGAGCAAGGCCAAACCAGAAGCTAAGTCCGGTTCGTTTCAAATTCTGCAGGCTGACAACCTCATCCACTTTGCGGTCGTTTATGCCCACACGCAATACGGCATGGTGCGCCCCGTGTTGTTCGAAATAGACGTGTCGACCGTCTCGCGACCAGTTGAACCAATTGAGTTCGCGCCTGACCAGTTCCGTCCATTTGTGCGTTTTCCAGTCGAATAGCATGATGGCCTGATGGTCTGAGGTACGGGCAGCAATATATCGGCCGTCAGGTGACCATGTGGCTAGGACGAGTCCCGCCGACCCGGGCAGGCGCTCTACTCTGTGGGTCGCCAGGTTCACGACAACGACTCCGTGTGCGGCGTCGGGGCCTGGGACATAACTGAAGACGATGGAATTCCCGTCCGGCGACCAATCAGGGCGAGCTTGATTGCTTTGCTCCTCAAATAGTGGCCGAGGGGCGCCACCCTCCGCGGAAATGAGGTAGATCTTCCAAGGCTTGCCTACTGTCGAGAAGGCGATTTGTTTGCCGTCCGGAGACCAGCTTGGCACCGCCGTGGCCCGAATGGGAGAACTCGTGAGTTGAAGGCGATCGCTGCCATCGATTCTGCTCCGCCATAAAGTGCCGTCCGGAAAGCTGACATAGGCGACCCGCTGCCCGTCCCGCGAAAAATTGATCAAGTCCGCTGAAATGCCCGAAAGGTACGACACCCACTGGCGAGACTTGGAATCGTACCGCGTAAGCTCGCCTCGGGGTAACTGGCCAACGACATAGAGCTTCTTGCCGTCGGGGCTAACCACGGGCACCATTGAGCTCAATTGACCGGCCGTGAGTTGAACCGGCTCGCGATCAACTTTTCGGAATTCATCCAGGAGACTGCCTCCTTCTCGAGTGGCCCAAATCTCAGTTTTTCCGTGGCGGGTAGCCTGAAAAACGAAATATTTTCCATCCGGTGTCCAGTTGCCGCAACACGCTGCGGGCGGCTGGTTCCAATCAGGCAAGAAAGCATGAAGGCGTGTTCCATCCGCTGAAACTTCCCAAATTGCAGGTGTGCCGGTGCGGGCAAAGGGATGGCCCAGGGTTAGTCGCAGACGGCTTCCGTCAGGCGACCACCGCAGCCACCACGCCGTGCCGGGTAGAGTCGCGAGTTTCCTGGCTTCGCTTCCGTCGCGCCGGGCCCGATATAAATCCCGATCCTTCACAAAGGCGATCTCCCGCCCGTCGGGAGACCAGGCCGCGCATGTCGCCAAAATGTTCCCAACCCGTCGAGGCGCCCCCGCCGGTACTGGCAACACCCATAAAGGCCACCCAAATTCCTGTCCAAACCCCATGTAATTAGAGACCAGGAGTTCGGAGCGACTTGGCGAAATGTCTTGGACCAGAGGTTGTCCGACTGGTGCTTCCGGCAATGAAACTGTTTCCCCGCCATCTGTGGAAATCTGGGCAATCACGCTCGCCATGCCCGACCCTTCCCCGAAATAAATGCGCGACCCGTCGGTTACCATCGCACCCAGGTCCGGCCCTTTCCCCTGGCCATCGTTGCTGATTTGAACGTAATTCGATACGCGCGGCGGCGGCAGTGGACGCAACAACACATAGGTTAGGATCGCCAGGCAGAGGGCGCCGGCACCCACCAGTCGAAGCCGCCAAGCCTTACTTCGGCTGCGCGCCACCGTTGCGATGGGCTGGCCCGAATCCGTGTCTCGCTTCAGCCGCTGCAAATCCGCGCGAATTTCGGAGGCGTGCTGGTAGCGGAGATCGCGGTCATTCTCTAAGCATTTGGTTACGATCCGCGCCAATTCGGGCACCACGCCATTCAGGCTGACCCGAGTCGCCGAAACTCGCCCCGTAGCCATTTCACAGAGCACGATTCCGAAGGAGTATAGGTCGGTCCGCGCGTCCAGCGGTTTTCCGAGCGCCTGCTCCGGGGACATGTAGCCGGGAGTGCCCATCGCCATGCCCGATTGCGTGAGAGGCTCCTCCGTGGTTTTCGCCTCGATCAACTGCGCCAGTCCGAAATCAAGGATCTTGGCGCGTTCGGGGCACCCGTGTGCGGGCTGGATGACGAAGATATTTGCCGGCTTGATGTCGCGATGGACGATTCCTTTCGTATGCGCGGCATCGAGCGCGTCAGCGATCTCAACGCTCAACAGCAATAGCGTTTCCAGCGGCAACGGCCGCCCTGCGACACGGTGCTTCAGTGTTGCGCCTTCCAGATACTCCATCACTATGAAGGCCCGGGCGTCCTGCTCACCGACGTCGTAAATGGTGCAGATGTTCGGATGATTCAGCGACGAAGCGGCTTGCGCCTCGCGCTGAAAGCGAGTAAGGGCTTGCGGGTCGCGCGCCAGTTCGTCCGGCAGAAACTTGAGCGCAACCAAGCGATGCAACCGGATGTCTTCGGCCTTATAGACCACGCCCATCCCGCCGCCGCCCAGCCTTTCAACGATGCGGTAGTTGGAAATGGTTTGGCCGATCAACGTGCCGCCGGTCTCTTGTACCTCCTCGGTCCTTGTAACCGCGAAACCCCGCGCAGCTACTTCCATGGCCGGTTTTTCAAGGAAACTTCCAGCCTGCTGCTCTGAACTCAGCAGGGACCGGACCTCGCGTTCCAACTCCCCATCGCCTCGACACGCCCGGCGCAAAAAATTCTCGCGCTCACCCGTTGGCTGCTTCAGCGCAGACTGGAACAGGGCGTCGACTTGTTTCCATCGCTCACGATTCACTGGCAGCCCCGTTTTTCAGTTCACGATAAAGCCAGGCTTTGGCAGTGCTCCAGTCCCGCATCACGGTCACGGAGGATACCTTCAGAACTTCCGCCGTTTCCGGCACGCTCAATCCGCCGAAGAAGCGCAGTTCTACTACCTGAGCCTTGCGAGGGTCGATGCGCGCCGAGTTCGCTCAGCGCATCATCGAGTGCGACCAGATCCTCAGCCTGATGGTCAATTACCGCCGCTTGCTCCAACGACACGTGCTGCACGCCGCCCCCGCGTTTCAGGTTGTGACGTCGCGCATGTTCGACCAGAATTCGCCGCATTAACTGGGCTGACACGGCGAAGAAATGAGCGCGGTTCTGCCACTGCATGCGCTTGTAGTCCACTAGTCGCATGTACGCTTCGTTCACGAGAGCGGTGGTCTGCAGGCTATGGCCGGGGCGTTCGCCCCTCATGTGGCGCCGCGCGAGACGGCGTAGCTCGTCGTAAACAATAGACGTCAGCTTGTCGAGCGCCACTCGGTCCCCTTCACTCCACGCAAGCAGAAGCCGGCTGACGTCTGCCGCCGAGGCTTCCTCCGAATGCTGTTGTGCTCCCCTCTGCATGGCGCGGTTGGGAAGAATTATAGCGCCTGCGGCGATAGTAAAGCGGAACTGCGGTCGTGAGCAAGCGGCGGCCGCAACGTGGCTATTTCTTGCAAGCGCTTACTTTTTGTTTGACTCCGCCGTGATCTTTTATACACAGAACGACCGCTATTCGAATTTCAATGCTCTGATTGTTTCCGGGCGGGCCCGGTTCGGCAGTCGCGGTGCGCGCGCAAATTCGTTTACTGCCTCTTCGCAGTCATGAGAGCATCGCCCGCGCCTCGGTGTACTTGCCCGAACGAAGCTCAGAGATAATAGCCTGACTCGTGATTGTGGTGCTGTGAGCCCGCAGAATCAAGGCTGTCAGAATCAGGACGATGTTGCAACGCATCATCGTGGCGGAGGCGGCGCGTGCCGGGCGCCGAGCAAGACGTGCGGCCAGCCACCCGACCATTTAATGGTAGAGATTTGTAGCGCCGGTCTGCCCGTTACTGCATCATAGGCGTGAAAAACAAGCAAGTCATTTGGCGTTCCCAGGAGCACGGACTCCCCGCCCGGCCCGACCCACTCCTGATTACCGTGCAGAATTTCGGAGCCGCCTCCGCGCTCCATCAATTGACCATTCTTGTCCAGGTAGGGTCCCGTAATCTCTTTGGCTCGTCCCACCACGGTGCGGTAAGTGCTTTTCGAGCCTCTGCAGCAGAGATCCCATGAGACGAATAAATAATAGTAACGGGCGTGCCGCACGATGAACGGCGCCTCAACGGCTTGCCAGCGCGCCGGCACTCCGGGCTTGACGGACGGCGCGTCCGCAGGTTTTTCGCGCGTCGCAAGCGAATAGATCTTCGTATCGTCGTGCGAGGGCTTACCGTCTGCATCCAGTCGCCGCAGCTTGATGCCGCTCCAGAAGCTGCCGAAGGCAAGCCAGCTCCGGCCTTTCGCATCGACAACAAAGTTCGGATCGATCGCATTGTAATCGTCCGCCGCGGTGGATCTCAGCACCAGCCCTTTATCAATCCATTTATAGTTCGGACTGTTCTCATCCAGCGTTCTGTTGGTCGCGAGCGCGATACCGGAGGTGTTTTTTCCGAACAGCGAGTACGCGTAATAGAGCCGGTATTCGCCTCTGTAGAACGCGATATCGGGAGCCCAGAGATCTCTTGTTTTCGGGCTGTCCTCGTGGATCCAGGCGGGGATCGCGTCAAAGACGTGGCCGCAAAAGCGCCAGTGCTCGAGATCGCTCGAGCAGCGTATCGCGATCTGTCCGCCTCCGGGAGCTCTGCCCGTCGCAAAAACGTACCAGGTGTGTCCTTCCTTCGCGATGGAGGGATCGTGAGTTCCCCAGAAATCGCCGCTCAGCGAGTACGCACGCTGCGCGGGCGCAGAGGCGCATAAAAGACAGCAAAGCGTCACGCAGCCAGGAATGCGCTGCAGCGGCCGCCTATCAGGCCGACGCCTTCTGTCCGTAATATGCGTCAGGGCCATGTTTGCGCAGAAAATGTTTGTCGCGTAGCGCATCGGAAATGGCCGCGGCATCGGCATTGATGACTAGCGTGAGAAACGCCATGTGCGCGATCTCCTCGACGACTGCCGCTGTATGCGCCGCTTCGCCAACCGAAGGCCCCCAACAGAACGGCGCATGACCGGCCACCAGCACAGCCGGCGTCGAGAGCGGGTCCAAATCGCGAAATCGCTCAATGATCACCTGCCCGGTGTTCCACTCATACTCGCTTTGAATTTCTTGGGGATGCATGGGCCGCGTCACGGGCAGGCACCCGTGGAAATAGTCCGCGTGCGTCGTCCCGAAGCACGGAATCTCGCGGTTCGCTTGCGCCCAGGCGGTCGCGTATCGCGAGTGCGTATGCACTACGCCATTTACTCCCTCAAATGCCCGATAGAGCGCGAGATGAGTGGGCAGATCGGACGAAGGGCGCAAATCGCTCTCAATGATTTTTCCGTTCAGGTCTGCGATGACCATCTGTTCTGCCGCCAATTTGTCGTAAGGAACGCCGCTGGGCTTGATGACCGCGAGTCCGCTGGCGCGATCGAGCCCGCTTGCATTTCCGAACGTGAAGACGACCAGGTTCCGGCGGACCAGCTCCAGATTGGCTTCGAGCACCTGCTCGCGCAATTCCCTCAATCGCATTTTTCTATTGCCTCACTTCCGCGGCGATGGCGCGAAGCTGCGGCAGAACATCGCCCAGTTCGACCGCTTGCGAATCCGGTTTGCCGAAGGCGAAATAGAGCCGCCGGTACAATCCATAGAGCCGGTCGTAGATGTTGCGATGCCGCGGCTGAGGATTGTAAATCCTGGGCAGCGGGCAAAGCGCGTCCTGCGCCTCTTCTATCGTCGGGAATGCCTTTGCCGCCAAAAACGCAAAAATAGCCGATCCCAAACTGGTGAGATCTCCCTGCGGCACGAGAATCGGCTTATTCAATACATCCGCGTAAATTTGATTCAGCAGCTCGTTTTTCTTCGGAATTCCGCCGCCATTGATCACGCGCTTGATCTCCACTCCATATTCCTCCATGCGCTCGAGAATTACACGCGTGTGGAAGGCGGTGCCTTCGATGGCCGCGAAAAGTTCGTCGGCCGGAGTGCTTGTCAGGTGCCAGCCCAAAGTAATGCCGCCCAGCACCGCATTCACCAGCACAGTTCTATCGCCGTTATCCCACGTCAACCGCAGCAATCCGCTCTGGCCCGGACTGTAGGCGGAGATCTGCCGCGAGAGTTCGGCCACAGTCGAGCCGGACCGCCGGGCAATGGCATCGAAGATGTCGCCGACCGCAGAAAGCCCGGCTTCAATGCCGGTCAAGTGCGGATGCACCGACCCGGGAACCACGCCGCAAACGCCGGGCACGAGCGTGCTCTTGTCATTCAAGCCGATGATGCAGGTGGATGTGCCGATCACGTTCACCAGGTCGCCCAATCGGACGCCGGCTGCGATCGCATCCCAGTGCGCATCGAACGCGCCTACCGGAATCAGCACACCCGGCTCAAGGCCCAACCGGGCGGCCCACTCGGCGGATAAAGTGCCGGCCAAGGTGTCGGACGTGGCGTACCTTCCGTTGAGTTTTTCGCGCACTCCCTTGAGCAGCGGATCGACGGAGATCAGGAACTCCTCCGGCGGGAGTCCGCCGAGCGATTCGTTCCACAGCCACTTGTGTCCCATCGCGCATACACTACGAAACGCTTTCGCGGGCTCGTGAACGCCGCAAAGTGTGGCGGCGATAAAGTCGCAATGTTCGAAAGCGGAGGCGAACTGTCGGCGTTTGCCGGGGTTGTGCCGCAGCCAGTGCAGCAATTTCGAAAAGCCCCATTCGGAGGAATACACACCCCCGCACCACTTAATGGCTTCCAGCCCGAACTCGTGGGCCTTTTGCGTAATCTCAGCCGCTTCGCGCCAGGCGCGATGATCGCACCACAAGTAATACTCGTTGAGCGGCTGCATCTGCGCGTCCACGGGAATAACGCTGGACCCTGTGGTGTCGATCGCGAGCGCCTTCACTGCTGAGCCTTCTACGCCCGCATCGGCCAGCGCCTTTCGCATCGCTTCGATCAATGCGTGCGTATGATCGGTGTGGCTCTGCGTGGCGTAATCGGGATCATTCTTCATCCGGTGCAGCGGGTATTCGGCAACGCCTGCGCCGAGCCTTCCCTTAGCGCTGTCGAAGATCGAAACACGAATACTGAGAGTGCCGAAATCCGCTCCGGCAACGATTGTGCTCATAAAAGCGTATGAAAGCGGTTACATCAACAGTTGGCAGTATACCGAAAACCTCAAATATCCAGTCCCACCGCGCGCATCAGTTCCAGCGCATTGCTTCGTGTGACGATGCCGGGCCGCAAACGGTAATCGAATTCGATTCTCCCATCCGTGATCTGATCGTCGAAGTGAACGTTCGCTGCGCGCGCTCCGAGATCCTGCTCGATTTTAGCCAGCGCCAGGTCATGCGTCGTGATCAGCCCGATTGCGCCCGAGTCAACGAGTTTGCGGACTATGCCGGCCGCCCCGATGCGCCGGTCATGCGAGTTCGTACCGCTCAAGAGTTCGTCAAGCAGGAAGAGCACGGTCTGGGAGTCTTGCGTCAGGTCGACGATTTGCCGGATACGTGTGATTTCCGCGAAGAAGCGCGAGCGGTTGTCCTGCAGCGAATCGGTAACTCGAATGGAAGCGCCGGTGCGGAGAGCCGATATACGCATCTGCTTGGCGGCAACCGGTGCGCCGGCCCAGGCAAGGACCGTGTTCAACCCCAACGAACGCAGCAAGGTGCTCTTGCCAGACATGTTCGACCCGCTCACAATAAGCAACCGCAGGTCGCGTCCGAGCTTGAGGTCATTAGGAACGCATTTTGAAGGAGACATCAGCGGATGTTGCAGCGCCTGCGTCTCGAAGTGCGGCTCCGGGGCTCCGATGAGAATCGGGAAGGTCCAATGCGGCCGTTCGAAAGATAGTGCGGCGAATGAGGACAGCGTTTCGAATTCGGCGATGGCCTCGAGCCACGCCGCTAGACGTGCGCCGTTCTCCCGCCGCCAGTTTTCGATACCCATGGCCACCTGTTCATGCCACAAGATGACGGGACGCAGAATGCGAATCAGGAAGTGGTCGCCGGAATCCCGCAGATCGAGCCAGCGGGTGAGCCGCTTTAATCTCTTTGAGGCGGGCAGGCCATGCACTTGGAGTCTTGCCCGCAGTTGCTGGAGGCGCGGCGATTGGAAGGTTTCCTTTTCCAGACGCGCGAGAAGCAAGGCAAGGATGCGCAGGCCGTGAAGAGGATCCTCGGTGGCTTCCATGACGCGGGCGACCCTGCGGCGCAACGCAAACAGCAGCGCAAAATTGCAGCAGAGAACAGCCGCAATCGGCCACAGCGGAAGGGTCTGCGCAAAAAGCGCTATGAGAGTGACGAGGCCCGCCAAACCGAGCAGCAGCATGGATGGCCGTAGAAACGCCGGGAATTCCACGGGCGGAGCAGAGCCCCAGTCTCGCAACGCATCGATGTGGACTTCCGCCTGAATGTCTTCTCCGAGCAGCGCGATATCCTCACGCAGATCGAGGGATGGGCAGAGTTCGGCGATCGCTTGCTGGCGAGCCAGCGCTTCAGAACGTGTCGCAGGACAGAGCAGCCACTTCGCAAGCATGCGTTCGCCGGCCGCGGTGCGGGCCGACGCAACCAACTCAAAGAGTCCGCCTCTCCCGAAGACATCCAAATCGTCCGCGAAGACGTGAGAGGGATCCCGAAATTCATTGCCGGGCCGGCCAGACCCCATCCAGCGATCTTCCAGGCGCGCCAAACGCTGATCGTAATAGCGAATCGCACGTTCCGCCAGAGTGCGCCGGCGAATCACGCGCTGATGCCGGACAATGAGTGCGATAAAGGCAATCACTGGAACGGCAAGGAGCCAGCCACTTAGAACATGCAAGCCGAAAACGAGCAGGGCGAGAGCGGCCTCGAGCAGACCCACTCCCAAGCGCCAGTTACCGATACGGATGAACCGCCGCTGAAGATCAGCCTGTTCGACCCTCCATCGATCCCGGCGCGAAACGTATTCTTTCAGCGGGTCCATGTACTCACAGCGCGTTTACTGCGTGCAGTCCACCAGCATAAAGGGTTGGGGCACCGGCCGGCTGCGTGCGATTAAGATTTGAGTAGCGATGAAACGTTCGGGACTGGCCGATTTGCCGCTTCACGGCGGCCGTGTTCCGCCTTGGCTCGCCGAGCGCATGGAAAGACTCGGCACAGCCATTGTGGAGAGCATCGTGTATCACTACGGCGCGCCGGAGTTTCTTTCGCGCTTGAGCGATCCGTTCTGGTTTCAGGCGCTCGGGTGTGTCATGGGCATGGATTGGCACTCGTCAGGGATCACGACCTCTGTGCTCGGCGCTTTGAAGCGCGGGCTGAATCCAAGAGCGCACGAGGTGGGGATCTATTTCTGTGGAGGTCGCGGAAAGCAGTCACGCAAGACGCCCGGCGAATTGCTTGCGATCGCAGGCGATAAGAATTTAGATGGAGCGGCGCTGGTGAGAACCAGCCGCCTGGCGGCGAAGATAGACAACAATGCCATCGCGGATGGTTTTCAAATTTATCTGCACGCGTTCGTTCTGACCGCGGCGGGCGAATGGGCCATTGTTCAGCAAGGCATGAATGAGGCGAACGGTTTGGCGCGGCGATACCACTGGCACTCCGCATCCGTCCGTGATTTCACGAGCGAGCCTCACAACGCGATTGTCGGAGAGAGCGAAGGAGTCATTCTCAATCTGGTGGACCGGCGCGCAAGGCCCGCTCAGGATGCGCTACTCACGATAGCGAGCGATCACCCGGACAAGACGATTACCGAGGTTCGGAAGCTTTCCATGCCGGCGCACCATGACGTGCGCGCCAAGGATGTCGATCTGAAGCGCTTAGGCGCGGTCCTGGCCGTGAGTCATGACAGGCAATTGCGCGATTTCGCATCGCTGCTTCTCGTGGAAAACCTTGGTCCTCGAACTCTCCAGACTTTGGCTCTGGTGGCGGAAGTGGTTCACGGCACGCCCGTGAGATTTTCCGACCCGGCGCGCTTCTCGTTTGCCCTGGGCGGAAAGGATCGCCATCCATTTCCTGTTCCACTCAAGACCTACGATGAGTCTCTGCAGGTGCTTCGGAACGCTCTCGATGCAGCGAAGTTAGGTCACACTGAAAAAGTGGACGGATTCAAACGCCTGGACCGCCTGGTTCGCGCAGCCGAGGAGCGGCTCGAACCTGAAGCCAATTTGGAACGAGTCATTGCGCAAGAGCACGCGATTTCGCCAAGCCTCGGCGGACGCAGCGTTTTCGACGATCGAAAAGCGAAACGGGCACCCGGAGGCGAGCAGCTTTCGCTGTTTATGCCGCGAGCATAGGGAGAGCGATGCAGCGCGCGATTACGGGCTTTCATCAAGACGAGGAAGGGCATTGGGTGGCCGACCTGGAGTGCGGGCACACGCGCCACGTGCGCCATGATCCGCCTTGGGAGAACCGGCCCTGGGTCGTTTCTCCGGAAGGGCGCGCGCAGTTTATCGGAACCAGGCTCAACTGCGTTCGGTGCGATGAAGCTGCCGGGCAGCCCAAAAGCGCCTAGCGTAAATCAAAAGATTTGCGGCGCAGACGGCTACGCCGAAATAGACCAAGAGAGTTTCGCGAATGTCGGGATAGACGAGGCGGTCCAGATAATTTATGAGGAAATCGCCGCGATATGGGTCAATACCGCCGCGCGCTTCGAAGAGTTGTTCCGCGAGCGTTAATGGGCAGGGCAGCGGCGTCAACTCCACAATGATCCCCCAGAGCAGAGAGGCCAGGTGGACAGCCGTCAAGAGAGAGCGCCCCCTGGTCCATAAAGCGCCGAAAACAACGAATAGAATCCAGATCAGGTGAATGGCGAGAGTGATGACCGCTGCGGCTCTCACAACTCCGCGGATCAACCCTCGGGGACGCCGGCTTTGCGAAAAACCGCGAGTGAGCTTTCGAGCCCGCGTTTGGCCGCCTCTTCCGGAGGAACATCTTTAAGCCGGCCGAAAACCTCCACGCTGAGAGCGTCCGTGTACCCGATTGTTTGCAGCGCCCTTAAGAAACCAACGAGATTAATCACGCCTTCGCCCGGCAGCAGGCGCTGGTTGTCGCGAATCTGGTCAGGAGGAACATTCGGCGCATCGTTGAAATGCACATGAACGATGCGATCGCGCCCCGCGGCAATAATGTCGTCCGTTGTCGCGCCGGCATGATGCCAATGCCAGGAGTCAAGCAGCAGCCCGACATTCGGCCCGCACTCCTTAGCAAATTCAAGCATCTCGTTCATGTGCCAGATAAACTCATAAGGATGTGCTTTCCGCATGTGCAGCGGCCCGATGAACTCGAGTCCCAGGCGCACATGCGAGCGGGCCAGAATCCCGGCGCATTCGGTGAAGCGGTCTTTATAGATCTTCCGAAGCTCGGCTTTCGGAGTATCGCTAGACGGCATGATCCAGGTAACCATGCGGGGGCAATGTATGGCGGCGGCGAATTGTGCGGAATCGGCCAGCTTCGGTAAGCCGGCGCGGAAAGTTGCGTCGTCTTTGCGGAACTCGACCGGGAATTCGATTGCCGCCGGCTTGATCTTGAGCTCAGAAAAGAGAGCATTCGTTCCGGCCGCCCCGATCTTCATCGCCGGTCCGAGCATGACGTCGGTGCCCGGGAACCCGACTTTAGCCGCCAGGCGAGCGAAGTCGGGCCATGGAACTCGTCCGGAGATCAAAACGCTGTTTAACGAGAGGAACATGTGCCGGTCCGCCGCAAAACAGTGCGGGAGAACCGGCGCGACGGCCAGGAGCTTTCCAATTGCTCGACGAGTCAGTGGCTTCATGCCGAGTTTTCATAATACATGCGGATGGCAGCAGTCCCGGCAATTCACGAGCAAGAATCGGATAGCGGCGGCCCGCTGCGAATGTCTAACATCGCCGTATGAGGACGAAAATGCTGGATCAAAATGAATGTTGGAAGGCGGTGCTGGCGAAAGACAAAACGCAGGATGGGCGATTCTATTTCGGCGTCGTAACAACGGGCGTTTACTGTCGTCCATCGTGTCCCGCGCGTACGCCGCTCCGCAAGAATGTACGCTTCTACGAGAGCCGCGGCGAAGCGGAGCACGATGGGCTGCGTCCATGTTTGCGATGCCGCCCGGCTTCGATTGTCGCAGAGGATGCCAACCGGGTTCGCATCCGACGGCTTTGCGAATATATTCGTGCGAACTGCCAGAGTGGAGAGTCGCTGGGACTCGAAGAGCTCAGCCGCGAAACCGGTTTAAGCCCCTTTTATCTGCAGCGGACGTTCAAGACTGTCGTGGGCATGAGCCCGAAAGAATACGTGGAGGCGTGCCGGATGGATGCACTGAAAGAAAGCCTGCGCGGCGAAGATTCCGTGACTGGCGCCATCTATGCAGCCGGTTTCGCTTCCAGCAGTCGGGTTTATGAACGGGTGGATACCCGGCTCGGAATGACGCCAGGCGAATATCGGGAGGGCGGCAAAGACATATCCATCTCCTACGTTTCGGTCGCGAGCCCGCTAGGCGTGATGATGATTGGTGCGACCGATCGGGGCCTCTGCTTCGTGCAGTTCGGCGAATCGACCGAAGAACTTCTTCAATCGTTACGCTCAGAGTATCCACGCGCGGAACTGGAGCCGATGAAGACGCCCTATCCGGAGCAGTTCGACTTCTGGATAAAGTCGCTGTTGAGGTACTTGCGCCGGGAAGCCATCCGTCTCGATGTTCCTGTCGATGTACACGCGACGGGATTCCAGTGGAAGGTCTGGAGATATCTGCAGTCGATTCCGCCGGGCGAGGTGCAGTCATACACAGAGGTTGCCGCGGCGCTTGGGAATCCAAAAGCATCGAGAGCGGTTGCGCGTGCCTGCTCCGCGAATCCGGTGGCGATTGTGATCCCCTGCCACCGTGTCATAAGAGGCAATGGTGAACTCGGCGGTTACCGCTGGGGGTTAGATCGAAAGCGCGTGCTGATCGATATGGAAAGAGCGGCTGCGGCACAGGGGGCCGGGCGTTTAGGATAGGAGAGGAGGCACCACCCATGGATAGAGACCTTCCCGCGACAGCGCTTAGCCGTCGAGAGATGCTTTGGGGAACGGGAGCCGCGGCGCTGGCCACGCTCGGAGTACCCAAACTGATGCAAGCGAGCGCCCCGGCGAGCACCGTGGCAATTGTACGCTGCAGCGATTATGACCAGTTCGGCGCCAAACTTTCGACCGCGCTGGATCAGATCGGCGGTATAGAGAAACTAGTTCGCGGGAAGACAGTGGGCGTGAAGCTGAATCTGACCGGCAACCCGAAGAACTTTCCACTTACGCCCGATCTTCCGTACCGCACGAACGGCCAGACCATTGCGGCGACCGTCCACCTGCTGGCCAAATCGGGCGCAAGGCGCGTGAGGCTGATTGAAAGCTTCTTTCCGGCCACCGAGGACCTGGGTCTGTGGGCGCGCTATGGGATCGATGTGAACGCGATCAATAACCTCGGCGTTCCGGTGGATTGGGAGAACGTACAAAACCTCGGCAAGTACAAGCAATACGTTCGCCTGAAGGTGCCGTGGGGCGGCTACATGTATCCGGCGTACCACCTCAACCAGGCGTTTGTCGATTGCGACGTATACACTTCGCTCGCCAAGCTTAAGAACCACTGGATCGCGGGCGTAACCATGTCTATGAAGAACAATTTCGGCGACACGCCTTGTTCACTGTACGGCAGCGATTGCGGGCCGGACGGTAATGAAAATCCGACTAAGGAACGCGGCGATGTACTTCACGCGGGCAAGACGAAAGCGCCGTCAGGAGTGGATGCGGAGCTCCATCCGGACTCGCCACGCGATCCGGGCTACCGGGTGCCGCGCATCGTTGTGGACCAGGTTGGCATCCGGCCGATCGATCTGGCGATTGTGGACGGTGTCGAAACAGTGCGGGGTGGGGAAGGCCCGTGGCTGCCAGGCCTGGAGCGAATGACGCCCGGGCTGATCATAGCCGGCCGGAATCCGGTTTGCGTGGATGCGGTGGGCATGGCGGTGATGAGCTACAGTCCGCAGGCGGACCGAGGGGCTTCTCCGTTCATTCGCGGCGATAACACACTGAAGCTGGCGGAAGCGGTAGGCATCGGGACGACCGATCTGAACCGAATTGAGGTGGCGGGAACAAGCATCAAGGACGCGCGCATCAATTTCGGGCCGGGCGCGGTCGGCAAGAAGATGAGCGAGCTCAACGGATAGCGACAGCGAAATCGCTGTCCTGACTCTACGCGAACAGGCGGGTCATTTGGGAGCGGTTTGATCGTAAAGAGCATCTACATCGCGCTTCAGCTTCGCCATGGAGTCGTTATCGATATAGACCATGTGTCCGGCGGCGAAGTGATCGCGCGTGATGTTCTTGTGGGCCTCGGGTTTTAGCCCCATGTGATTGAAGGTGTAATCGACGGCGAAGTACGGGGTAGCGGCATCGTAGAGTCCTTCCGCGATGAAGACGTGCATGTAAGGATTTTTCGCGAACGCGTGACGCAGAGCCTCGCTGGTGTCGGCGAAGCCCGACCAGCCATTAGTCCCGTAGTCCCAGCGCCCGATGCCTCCGCCGAGCACGTAGTAAGTCAAATCGCTCTGATAGCCGAGTTCCTGTTTGACGTAATCGCCAAAAACTGACGTGTAGGGCGGGCGAATACCCGCTTCGCTGGGGTCGAAGTCGGGAGACTGCTCGGTTTGGGTGGCGTCTTCCCCGGTGAAACGCCCGTCCAGCCGGCCAATGGTTTTGCCTTCATCGCGCAACAACTCTGTATCGAAGTGCGAGAGGTCTATGCGCAAATTGCAGCGCTCAATGTATTGCTTCGAGAGGCCAGTGTAGCGGGCGAGGCGATCCACAATCGATTGACGCTGGGCGGCCGGAAGTTCGTCGCCCTGCTGCAAGGCGAGGGCATAGTCTGTGGATGCCCATTTCTCGACCTCCTTTGCCAGCGCTTCGGGATCTTTCTCCAGTTCGGGCGCGAGTTTGTGATGATAGGCAGCGGTTACAGCGTAGGTTGGGAGATAGAGAATGTACGGAAGGTCGTTTCCGTTCACGAAACTGGCTGTACCGAACTGCAGGATGGTTGAGATAAGCACGATTCCATTGAGCGCGATGCCGTGATCGACGAGATAGCCCGAGAGGCCGGCGGCGCGAGTGGTTCCGTAGCTCTCACCGGCGAGATAGATGGGAGATGTCCAGCGTGAATTCTTTTGCAAATAAAGGCGAATGAACTCCCCGAAGGCGGCGATATCGCCGTTGACGCTCCAGAATTTCTTGCCCAGATCGGCGCTTAGCGCGCGGCTATAGCCGGTGCCGATGGCGTCGACGAATACCAGGTCCGTTTTGTCGAGAATGGTGTTCTGGTTGTCCTCCAGATCAAACGGAGGAGCGGGCATGAAACCGTTCGAAAGCATTTTGACGCGCTTCGGACCGAAGCATCCCATATGAAGCCAGATGGTGGCGGATCCGGGACCTCCATTGAAGGCAAACGTCAGCGGCCGCCTGGGGCCGGAGTTATCCAGGGTATACGCCACATAGAACATCTGCGCTTCGGTATGGCTCTGCTCATTCTTAATTGGGGTGCGCCCGGCAGTGGCGGTGTACTGGAGCGTCTTTCCCCCGAGGCTGATTTTGTGATGCGTCACCGACGGCTTTTCTTCCGGGGGCTCGTCCTGATCGGGATGTTTGACGGGCTCGACGCCGCCTGGAACGTTCTGAGCATCCGGAGCGGCGCCCGGCGGCTGGCCCTGCGGTCCGCGCTGGCGCTGCTGCGCAATGAGTAATAAGGCAGGTAAAAGCGCCAGCAGAAAAGCATTGCGGCAAATCTTCAATTCCGTACCCCTTCCCATGAGTTCCTGGCATTGCATTTCTGTTGCATTTCCGTAGTCTAAACGAAAGGCGCGCCGGGGATTCGACGGGACGACGGGTTGCGGCGCGATTGCCGGACGGGCGCCTTTTGCAACTTTACTCGATTTCAAGCATCTTGATATCAAGGTAAATGAAAAGGCGAAATGAAGCCCGGCCGGATACGAGCGGCGTTCACCTTTGGCTGCTGCTCTGGAAGGCAAGTAAGACAGCAGAAGCGCACGCCCGGCGGAGCGTGGAAGCGACCGATCTCGGTCTGAGCGATTTCGGGGTTCTGGAAGCCTTGCTTCACAAAGGACCTCTGGCGGTCAGCGCGCTCGGGAAAAAGGTGCTGCTCTCCAGCGGATCGATGACGGCAGCGGTCGATCGGCTGGCGCGGAGCGGTTTGGTCGAACGGGAACCGGACGCCTCGGATCGCCGCGCGCGGATCGTGCGCCTGACTGAAAAGGGACGCACCCTGATTCGCAAAACCTTTGCCGGGCACGAGCGCGACATGGAGCGGGTGTTTGCGCGGCTTGACGAAAAGGAGCGGAGCACGCTCGGAATTTTGTTGCGCAAGCTGGGCCGAGAGGCGGAAGCGATGCTTTCCGACAGAACGGAGAGTACGGGAGAGAAGAAAGGAAGGAATTAAGATATGTCAGAACGAAAGAAAGTATTGGGTGTTTATGGGGCAGCAGGGGCGCATTGGGTAGGAGACGGGTTTCCTGTACGGACCGTTTTCCCTTCGCCAGGCGTGACCGAAGTGAGTCCGTTCCTGATGCTGGACTATGCTGGTCCTGCGCGATTTGAGCCGTCCAGCCGGCCGCGAGGAGTAGAGCAGCATCCGCATCGCGGATTCGAGACCGTCACTATTTCCTATCAGGGCAGCGTCGATCATCGCGACTCCGGGGGGAATTCGGGAACGATTAATCCAGGCGATGTGCAGTGGATGACGGCCGCTTCCGGCGTGGTACACGAGGAGATGCACGGAAAGGACTTCACGGCCAAAGGCGGCGATTTCGAGATGGTGCAGCTCTGGGTGAACCTACCGGCGGCGCACAAGATGTCGAAGCCCCGCTATCAGGGCATGCTGAGCGCCGAGATCCCGCGCGTCGAGCTGGGTTCTGGAGCATACGCCCGCATTATCGCCGGCGAGCTAAATGGCGTGAAGGGTCCCGCGAAGACGTTTACGCCGGTGAATGTCTTCGACATCCGTTTGGAAGCGAACGGCAGCGGCGAATTGAGCCTTCCGAACGGGCATAATTCGGTCATTGTGCTGCTGCGAGGCGAGATTGTGGTGAACGGATCGGCGATTCTGAAGGGAGAAGCGCAGGCCGCGCCGCTGAGCACGTCCGGCGAAGCAGTCACCCTGGAGGCGAAGCGGGAATCTTTGGTGCTGGTTCTGAGCGGCAAGCCGATCCCTGAGCCGGTTGCCAGTTACGGTCCGTTCGTCATGAACACAGAAGCCGAGCTGCGCCAGGCTTTCGAGGACTACCGGACAGGACGAATGGGCCGTTTATGACGAATTGAGGTACGCCGAGTGAGGCCTTATCGAAGCGGTCGCGGACAATAGGGCAGGGTACCCCGTGAACAACAAAGAAGGACGAACGATAGCCGCTGAACGATGCGCGGAACTCGAGATTCGCAAACTGGCCGACACAAAGTACCCGATTGAAGATGTGTTGCGGCGGCGTTGCAGCACGATGGCCTTCGCCGACCGGCCGGTAGAAGTAGAAAAGCTGCAACGGTTGTTCGAGGCGGCGCGCTGGGCGCCGTCCTCGTACAACGAGCAGCCCTGGAGTTTTCTCCTCACCACCAAGAGCGAAGTTCCGAAAGACTACGATCTTCTCTTGAACTGCATCGCGTCGTCAAACCGGAAGTGGGCCCAGCGCGCCCCGGTTCTTATTCTCACTGTCGCGAAGCGGCACCTCGACGCGGGGCGAGGAATCAATCACTATGCCTTGCACGATGTGGGTCTGGCGGTTGGAAATCTCACGATCGAAGCCACCGCGCTGGGACTGTTTACGCACCTCATCGCTGGATTCGACAGGACGGAAGCCCGCAAGGTGTTTGCGATTCCCGACACCCACGAACCGGTGTCCGTAATCGCCACCGGCTATTTCGGCGACTTCGAAACCCTGTCACCAGAGACGCAGCAGAAAGAACTAGCTCCGCGCCAGCGGCGACCCTTTCGGGAGTCCGTGTTTTCAGGACGGTGGGGAAATGCAAGCGAACTGATCCCCGATTGATGCGTTCTTCAGAAGGTGATCTTCATCGCGAGCTGGATAATTCTCGGGAAGTTGTATTGTTGATCGTTGACTGTTCCGAAACCGTTCCACACGCCGCCCTGGTATACGGCTGGACCCTTCGTGGGATCCGTCTGCACGGCCTGACGAAGCGCGCTGTTCGTAATATTCAGAGCGTCCGCGCGGAATTGCAACCTTAGCGATTCGCGAAGCACGAAATCCTTGAACACCGATACATCGAGATTGGGAATGGATGGTGCGCGTACCTGGCCGATGCGCTGCGGAAGATAGTTCAGGAAGTACGGCGAAATCGTCGAATTCGTGATCCAGCAACCGGTCGGAGAGGTCTTGCCATTGTACTGATAGCTATAGTTGTTGTAGAGGTAGTCCGTGTTGTTCGGTCCGCCGTCGGGGCGATAGGGATGATTGCATTGATAGTCATTGCCTTGACTGATCCCCAAAGGGAAACCTGTCTGTATGGCCGTGATCCAATTGATATTCCAATCGTTCACGACCTGCCCGAGAACCCCGTGTGCCATGAACTTCTTTCCTTTGCCGACCGGGAGGGCGTATTCGGCGGTCATGGTAAACACGTGAGTGCGATCAGTGGGAACGAGTTGATAAAGGAGTTGCGCATCTTGATACGGCCAACCGTTGATATAGCCGTTCTTCTGCATGGTCTTTGAGTAAGTGTAAGAGACCTGAAAGCCGAAGCCCTGTGTGAATCGCTTATTGAGTTTTACCTCTAGCGCGTTGTAGCGCTCCTTACCGAGAGGGTCGTCAGGCTGACCGATCAAGTTGAAGTCGGAATATGGGGTCATTAACGCTTCGGCGTTTATGGTTGGATTCTGGCCTCGGCTTGCGGTGATAGGCACGACGCCGTAATACGGATTTGGCACCTGCTTACTGAAGTAGTTAGGATCGGCGAGGGCCTTTTGGTACTGCGCCAGAGACATGGTTCCATTCAGCCAAACGTTACCGCCGTTACTGCTCGCCGTCCCATTACGCAAGCGGTCCGTGTAATTACCGACGTATCTAACATCGAGGACCATCTGTGCGGGCAATTCGTGCTGGAAGCCGAAAGAAAAGACCTGCGAGCGGGGAATTCTGCGCTCCGGAAAATCTACCGCGAGCTGGCTACCGACGCTCGTCAGCAAGCCCAACGTATTGCCTGTCGGAACCGCGACGCCGTTCGGGAAGGGCGTGCCGCTCAAGAAGTAGTTTGTGGGCGTAATGCCGTCTGACAGGTTGTTGACATAGCCCGTGGATTGGCTGGCTCCGGCGGTGTTGCCCCCTTCGAGGCCGACGGCGAACTCGACACCATAGCCGCCACGGATCACGGTCTTGGGGCTTAGCTGGTAAGCGAAACCGAATCGGGGCTCGATATTCGACCAATCGGTGTCGTACGCGTTTCTGGGTTGGCCATTGGCACCCGCAAACTCGAGACCGCCGTAAGCCACCTTCAGGGAGTTAGGATCGATACCTGCGGCCGCCCAGGCAGCAATGTTCGCCGGATTGTTGACATTGGCTTGGAACTGGGGAGTGTTGGTGATCGGATTCACACAGGTCATGCAAACGCCGCGATTCAGATAATTGTGATGTTCCCGGGTGCCTACCTGCACGTCATAGCGCACACCGATGTTCACCGTCAAATGGCGAGTTATTTTCCAATCGTCTTGAACGTAAGCCGCCCACACGGGAGTGTAATCAAAGATGGTGTAGTTGTAATCGACATGTCCGCTGTCGGGATAGCCGAGCAGCAGATCCGCCACATCGAATCCATCCTGCACATTGCTTGCACACCCCGGACATTTATTAGCCTGCTTGGGATTGTATTGTGTGTATCCGGAACCGAAAGCAAACACGCCGTTCGGATTTCCTACAGTATTCGGATCGGCCTGTTGGTATTCGCCGAGCATTCCACCGAAATGGATGGTGTGGTTCCCGGTGGTCTTCGTCCAGTCGGTATCGAAAAACATATTGTTATAGACCCAGTCGCTGACACTATTGCCGACTGCAGTCGCGAATCCAGGAGTCCCGTTCAGCGTGATCTCCGGTAAATCGGCGACGGGCCGAGTGGGAATGACAGGCATGGTCAGCCCGATGCTGCTGGCCGGCTGGGCAGCTTTAAGGTTGCCGTCGGTTGAGTTTTCCACGAAGCGGCTGAATGACAGTTTGAAATCGGCGAGCAGTGTGGGAGAAAAGATATGCGTCATGTCCTGGCTCGCGGTGAGGTCCTGGCGCATGTGAGCGCAATTGCAGCGTTCGGCAACGCCCGGCAACCCGTTGGTATTGCGATCCTCCGTGCCATGCTGAAAGGCAAAGAGGCTGTACCAGCGGGTTTTATCGCTCGTGTCATAATCCACGCGAGCCATGGGCTGGTTGTAGTTATATACGTCCGGAGTGTTGACGACCAGATTGTTGTCCAACGCCCCGCCGCCGCTGTTAGGCGCAGGATACAACTTCAGAATGGCCGCTCCGATCGGGCTAATCCGGCTCGCCGGAATGGTGTTATTCGGAAACAAGGTGCGGGCATAATTGTTGCCGGAGCAATTCGAGAGGCTTCCGCCGGGAGAAAGGCACGTAGTTGTCAGGGGATCGTAGACCAGGTAAGTAACGCCGCTCTGGGCCGTGTTATTAAAATTCACGCCGCTACCTGAAGGCTGTAAGTAAGTCGGGATGGTATTGGCAACGGTGGTGAACGGTATTGATTCCCGGTAACCTTCGAAGCTTCCAAAGAAGAAGATTTTGTCCTTCTTGACCGGCCCGCCGAATGTACCCCCAAACTGATTCTGGTGGATCATGGACTTCGCAATGCCGGTGACATTGTTTTCGAAATTGTTAGCGTTCAGATGGCCATTCTCGAAGTAATCGTACGCGTTCCCATGGAACTGGTTGCTGCCGGATTTCACGACCATATTTACCGTTCCGCCACCGGTGCGTCCGTAGCGCGCATCGTAGGTAGTGGTCATCACATTCACTTCCTGGAGGGCATCAAGATTCGGTGCAATTTCCCAGGTTCCCTCGCCTTGCGACCCGCCACCCTGTTGCACGGTCATGTTGGTGCCGTTCAATGTAAACTGCTGGTAGTTCTGGACGCCGCCGCCCAGCGTGTAGGAGTTGTTAACGTCCCAGCCGCGGTTACCGGAAAAGCCGTTGGCGCCGAACTGGGTTTGATAAAATTGCGAACCGGGGGTGGTCCCGAGCAGCGTATATACCTGGCGGCCATTGAGCGGCACGCTTTCGAGTTCGCGCTGGGTCAGAATGGTGCCGCCCGAACCATTGGCCGTCTCAATAAGCGGCGGCGCGGATGTAACTTGCACGGTCTGGCTGGCTTCGCCTACCTGCAATTTGAAATTTACGGCGAAGGATTTCGCTGCCTCGAGTACGACGTTGTTTTGTACCTGCTTCTGAAAGCCTGGCGCCGTGACTGTCACGGTGTAAGTGCCGGGCAACATATATGGAATGAAATAGTCGCCTTTGCCAGTCGTGGTGACGTTGTACTTCTGCTGTGTGTCGTTATTCACGGCCTCAACGCTGGCATTGGGAACGACAGCCCCGGACGGATCGGTCACACTGCCAGTTAGGGTGGCGCGAAACTCCTGTGCCAATAACAGCGTGGAACTTACGAACAAGACGGCGAGTATAGACGCAAGGGCATTGCACTTCTTCTTGGAACCGTACATAGGTCTCCTCACAAGCCTTTCAATCGCGGTTTAGCAGACAATAACGAACGCGGAGCGAGCACCGCGCGGTACTAACCAACACTGTTTTTCTGGATGCGATCTTCCGGATTTTCGTAACGCAGTTTTTCCGGCGACCTTATCGCGAAGCGCGCTGTTCGAGTTGCCCCGGCTCTGTACGATTCAGGGTGTCGTAAAGCGGCTGAACCGGTTTTACCGCCGGATTTTCCTCAGCTACCGAGATGGCCAGAATGCGGACTTTGTCGTTGTCGGGCAAAGCGAGAGTTTTGGCGTTCGAGGGAAGATCCATCGAATACGCGAACAAGTAGGAATACTGATAAGGCTCATTGAGGCCGTCAGCGGTGTGGTGGTGCGAGGCGTACCAGGCCAGCGCAGCCGGCTTCACATAGCCGGGCTGAAGGCCGACGTAATCGTCCGGGTAGCGCGGCGACCACTGCTTGGGCCAGTTCGGGGGAGGAGGCCATGGCGCGTGACCGGCCGAGAAAGCCCAATCGCGCACTGGTTCATTCTTCCAAACGCGCGTGTCCCATTGGCCGATGAAGCCGCTCCAATCCTGTACGCGAAGATCGACCGACTTGCCGGCAGCCTTGAAAGCGGCGGTCTGGTCACCGCCCGCAGAGGCCGCGAGGATGTAAACGCGATTGTATCGGCCGGCGGGCAGGGCGATCTCCTGGCCTTTTGCCACGATCGCATTCGGAGCGCCGGTCTTGGCCTCGGCGAGTTTGAATTTCACCCCGTAGTACGCGATTTCAGAGGGCAGCATCTCGGCCGGAATGGCATTGCCTTTGCCATCGAACCCCCCGCCCTCCGTCTTGTTGTCATCATTGCTGGCGACCGCCAGATCGTAATTCAGGGCGACGGGCTGCGATCTCATGGGCGCAAGCTTCGCGGGCGCCGGACCCAGGCGAAGAGCAAAGGTGCGCGGTTCATAAGCGGTGAAGGAAGTCACGAGTTCGCCGCCATTCATCGATGCGGGACCGAGCGCCTGCTCCTGCCCGTTGACCTCGCGAGCAGCCACTATTGGTCCAGCGAAACCGACTCGCACATTATGGGCCGGATTACCGCTCATTTCGACCATCCGCAGAATTAATTCGTCGCCGGCTTCCGCTTTCTTAAGCGCCAGGACGCGAATACGCGAATTGCTCACATGCAGGAGCGAGAAATTCTTTCCCAGCGCGCCGGGGTGCTTCGGGCTTTCAAATGCGATGAGCGGATCGTTCAAGCGATAAGCTTGCCAGTCCGTCTGAGCCTCGCGCCAGTCGCCTGCGTGTCCAGCCAGGCCGAATATGAATTCGTGATGGCCCCAATCCTGGTTCGCCTGATCGCTGTATCCCACGGGGCGGCCATTCGTGGATGGCTGCAGACCGGGCGAACGCATCAGTGTCAGACGAATTGTATTTGCGTCCAGCTTGTCGGAGCCATTTTTGCAGTCGGTGAGAATGGTCGCGCCGAACTGGCCGCTCGTGTCGGTAAGGTCGATCCAGCGATGCGAGGCGACTTCGAATTGGCGCTCATTTTCGGTCGGCCGCTGAATGGTTCCGATGTCCCAGTTGTAAGTGGCGCTTTGGTTCGACGCGCTCAGCGGGAAAACCGCCTTAAGATTCGCGGCGAGATCCTTCCAGTCAATGACGTTGCCGAATTCAACGCGATTGCCCGCGTCACCCGCCGAGAGGCTAATGGTCTGGACGAACCTGGAACCCTCGGCTTCACGCGAGACTTCGAGCGAGACGCGGGCTGCGCCATTCTCTTTGATGCGAATTTGCGCGGGACCAGAGACGTAGGCGCGCGGCGCTGCTTGCTCGTCGCTGAAATCCATATTCCAGGCCGGCCATTGCTGTGGGCGGTCGGTCGAGATCGCCAGGCGAAGGGGAGCGGAGAGCAGTTCCTTATTCAGCTGTTTATCGAAAATGCTGGAGACGTCACCGTTCTGATCGAGTTTGACGCGGTAGCGCGCGTTTTCAAGGGAAGATTGCGTGGCGAAAAGACTCACCGGTTTGACAACTGCCGGAGGCCGCTCGGAAAACCGCACGTCATAGATGGAGTATCCGACCGAAGGAGTTTTTGCCAGAAAGATAACTTTACCGTCTTCAAGCTGAGCGGGCGTTTCGCTGCCATCGGGGGCATAGACGGTTACTCCCTTAAACCCCGTTGGAGGGGAAATCGCCGCCTGGACGATGTCTTCGCGCGCGATATTGAGTGGATTGTAAACGACGATCGGTGTGCCTTTCGTCTGTGTATTCATTCCAGAGGCGATGGCTTCAGTGGCGCTTGTCAGAACACCGGCAAACTGGTTCAGAGCGATGATGTCGTCATTCCAGGCGAACTCATAAGCTCTGGGCGTTGCGGTGCCCGCGGCGGTGTCGTGAAAGTGTCCACCCATCACGAGAGTCCAGGCGTCATCGAGGCGTTCCAACGGATAGGGGCGTCCGCCCATCCACTGCGCAGCGACCGAGGCTTTCTCGGCGGCATCGCCCAGTAATTCGTTCTTGATGATCCAGCGCTTGTGGTAGGCCTCAGAAGTAAGTGAGCCGGCAGAGTGGTTGATCAGTTCCAGATCGCCCTGGTACTGCGGCATGCGCGAGGTCATTTCAGGCTTGATGTCTTTGAACATCTGGTCGGACGCGGATTCCATGACATGCACCGGGCCATCGCCGACCAGTACAGGCGGGCCCGAAGGTTGCGGCGGCTCCTGCGATTGGCGGCGACCGAATCGCGGCGGAGCGGGAAGCACGGTCTCGCTCTTGGTGACAATAGCCTCCAGCAGTTTGACTGTCGATTCCTGCGTGGCGCCCCCAGTGTCGCCGGTGCCCACGTAATGATAATCGGCGAAGATCCCGGTCACTTTACCGTCAAGATCGATGCGCTTCGGCCAATCCTGCTCGAACTGGCGGGGCTGCTCGATAAATCGCAACTGTTGCGGCGTAAGCCGGGCGCGCTCTTCCGGTGTAAGCTGCGGCGGCGGGGGAGGCGGCGGTGGCGCTTTGCTGAGATCGGTGTAAACGTTGCTGTTGTAGCTGCCGGGATTCAAGGCTGCGATAACGCTCTTGCCGTCGGGGCCGGTCCAGATGCCCACATTGAATGGGATGCCCTCCGGAGTATCTTCTGGTGAGCTCGGGCCGCCCACTTTGGGTGCGGGCTGCCATGCCGCGCTGAGTTTCTGAGTGGAGAATCCCTTTACTCCTGCGTGAGCGAGGATGCTGGGCAACGAGGCGGGAAAACCGAAGCAATCGGGCAGCATGTATTCGGCGCTGGCCTTGCCGAACTCCTTCCGGAAATAAGTGTTGCCGTAAAGGACCTGGCGGATGATTCCCTCCGCGCTCGGCAGATTGACATCACCTTCCTCCATCGAGGAACCGGCGGGATACCAGCGGCCCGCAGCGACGTACTGCTTCATTCTGGCGTAATCGGACGGGAAGTATTCCTTCATGAGGCGGTAGCGATTCGCCCCAGTCCAATTGAAGACGTAATGTGGATACTTTTCGATGTAATCGAAATTCACGCGCATGGTCTTCAGCAGATATTCGCTGATGGTTTGCGGAAATTCCCAACGCCATTGCGTGTCGAGGTGTGCATATGGAACTACATAAAGAGTGGGGTCTTTAGTAATATCGGGGGCCTTCATGGTTTGGCCACCGACCGTTGTGAGCAGCCCAAAGCCGACTAATGTGGTTGTTGTAAGGACGTTTCGGAGGCGCATAAAGGATTCCGGGTGAAAATATATCATGCGCCCCGGAAGAGGCTTGATCGTCAGCGGCGCGGATTTTTCGGCAAGCTGATCATGTTCGCGAACAAGCGGTAAGCCCCGGGCACGCCCTCCGGCAGCTCGCGATAAAACGCATAAGCGTTATAAATATAGATTCCCTTGCCATATTTGGCATACAACAAACCGCCCTTCTGCGGCTCCTGGCCTTCGTCGTGAGTCTCCAGAAGAGGCTCGTATTCCCGGTCCCAGGATTTCATCCATTTCGAGCCGCGCTCCTCTACCCAGCCGCCGAAATCGGCTTCCGTGATCTTGTTGGGCCAGTTGAACACCGGATTCGAGGGCGCGAGGATATTCACTTTCGAAGCCTCATCCGTGACTTCCTCGGGATTCGATGTCATGGAGTAGGGATAAGGCCCGTAATTGTGATCGAATTCGGGAGTGTTGTACTGCACGATGACCACCCCGCCGTTCTTCACGTAATCGAGAATGCGGCTGTTATACGTTCGGAGATCGTCGCGCGCAGCATAAGTACGAACGCCGAGCAGAATTACGTCATACTTACTGAAGTCGCCGGTGGCGATATCGGAAGGTCCAAGGAAACTCACGTGAATCCCGAGATGCTCTAGCGAAGAAGGAACATCATCGCCGCTACCCATCACGTACCCGACCCTTAGATTGGGCGCAACCGTAACATCTACACCAGACAACTTGTAAGTGGCCGGTCGATAGAGAAAATAAGGACGTAAGCCCGGATAGCCGGTTGTCTCATATCCTTCGCTGTAGCGATTGCCGTCGTATTCCGCCACGGCTGTAATTTCGTAAGGCTTCTCGCTCAGGGCTCCGGCCATGATGTGAAAGGTTACCGACTGATCCTGGCCGTCGTCGGAGGTAGCAAATTCGGCCGATTCGGGTTTCGATTTCCAATCCTGTGGAAGTTCAAGCCGAACGTTTCCTTTGGCCGGGCCCTTTACGTTGCTGTGGACCACGGCGGTCACGGGGAACGACTTTTCTGTAAGCGGAACAATGCCGTTGCGCGGCGAAATAGAAACGCCGATGGCAGGAGCTGCCACGAGCGGCCGGAAAACGCTGCCTTCTCCCGTAATGCGCTTTATGGTTTGCACATATTGGCCGATTCGAACCGGCGCGCCATCATATTCGAAATCCGCCCACGCCGCCAGCGGGTAGGGAGACAAGGGGCGGTTCAGAAAGCGTTCGTCCCGGATATCGTAATATGACTGTTCGATATCGGGGCGCGTGAAGTAAGGGCGTGTGTAAGTCGCGTTCTCCGCGACGGTAACGGTGAACTTAGTGTCGACGGGGCGGTCGTTCGCGATGTCGCCCGGAACTTCGTGCGATGCAGATGTCACTGTCCAAGGCTGTTTTTGCATGTACGACTCGACGCTTGCACGCACTAAACGCGCAGGCGCGGAGCTTTGATTCACCACGTGCACGTTGACGCCAAACTTCTGGCCAGGAATAGCGGTGCGGAATGTTTCGGGATCTCCCATAAACATGAGCATCAGCGGGTTTGGCTCAGTAGCGGGAGCGACGGTCGCTGTGAGAGACAGGCCAAGCGCCTCCCCCAGCGCGTCATTGAACTGCACGCGCTTGATTTCAAGTTCGTGTCTTATGTCGTACTTGGAATCGTCAGAAAGATTGCTCTTGGCCACTTGGTCGATGAGCGCGATAGTCTCCTTCAAGCCGCCGGCAAGCGAGGGAGCGATCTTCTCGGGTTCCTGCGCGGAAAATTTGGCGATGGCATCCTCGACAGCCGCATTCATCCTGGCGAGGCCGTCCTTTAGAAATCCGGCATCGCCGCCCTGAGCGAGCGCGGCGATTCCGAGTACTGAAGTGTCGATGCTATCGAAGAACGTCTTTTCTTTTTCTGGCGCCTCAACCTTCGAACCGAAGCGATGATAAGGGCTGAGCATCTGCCCGGCTTTCGGAATTGCGCTACCGCCGTTTTGGGACTTCTGGAAGCCCAGTCCTTCTCGAGAAATCTGGACGTAAGATGCGCCGAGAACAGGATCGTAAGCGCCCTCCGGGATTTCGACGTTGGCGGAGAGAGTGCCCGCTCCTCCCCGCCGTGAGAACGGCACGCGTGCGTAATCCTTCAGCGGAGTCCATGGCCGCAAGCCGGCCTTGATTTGATCCGGAAAAACGTTGGGGTCGCCGGCGGCCTTAAAAACCTCCTGAGCCATCGCACCCGCCGTTTGGTGATTTCCGTGACCGTCGCTAGGTGCGCCCACAAATACGGAAGTCACTACCAGCGGGCGCACGATCCGAACCACGCGAACGACATCGTACAGAACGCGATCATGCGTCCATTTACCGATGGATTCGGCTTTCGTTTTGGAAAAGCCGTAGTCGATCACGCGCGTCCAGTACTGATCGACGCCGTAATAGCGGTCGGCGCTCAGAAGCTCCATTGTGCGAACGAGTCCCAGGGCGTCAAAGTAATCCGAGGACATCACGTTGGCGCCGCCCTCACCGCGATTCAATGTTAATAAAGCGACCCGAGCACCCATGCCTCGCGATTCGTATGTCAGCATGCCGCCGTCTTCGTCATCGGGATGGGCGGTGACCATGATGAGGCTGGCTCGGGTATGAAGCTTATTGAGACTCTGCCATAGCGCGGCCGAGCCACGATTTATCGGAATCTCATGAGCGATTGTCGTGGGCTGAATGGCGGTGGAATATGGCAGTTGCGCGAAGGCACACGCCGTCAGAAAGAATGCAAGGAACGGCTTCATATGTCTCAAATTACCCGGATCAAAAATATAACTTGAGTGCAAATTGAATTTCTCGCGGATCTGTCACGGTATTCATGACTTTACCGAACGAGCCGACTTGCGATGGCGTGATGCTAGAGTTCGGGTTCGTGAAATTGGCGTGATTAAACGCATTGAAGAACTCGCTGCGAAATTCAAGTTTCCAGCTTTCCGTCAGGAGGAATTGCTTGAAGATACTCAGATCCACGTTTTCAAGCCCGGGGCCATGGTACGCGCGCGGAGCGCACGTTCCGAAGGTGCCAATGGCCGGGGTCGTGAAAGCGGCGGGATTCAGGAAAAACCCGGGCGCAGCATTTCCAACGATCTGCGATGGGTTGGTGCTAGCGCCGGAGTAGGGATTTCCTATGCAGCTCGCGCGGCTTTGGTGATTACCGCCTGTCTGACTTACATCGTTGGCTGTTACGCTGAAGGGCGTTCCGGTTTCGAGAGTGACGATGCTGTTAATCTGCCATCCGCCGATCAGCGTGCTGGCTAATCCGCCGCCATTCAGAATCATGCCTCCTTTGCCGATAGGCAAATTCCAGAGCACGTTGCCCACAAAGCGGTGAGTTACATCGAAGGGCGAAAAACTTCGCTCTAGGCTGTAATTATAGGCATTCGCAGGCGTTGATCCGCCTGTCAGATTGTCGACATAGTCGGAAAAATTCTTACTCCATGTGTAACTGATGCCATAACCGAGTCCCTTTGAAAAGCGCTTTCGCAAAGAGACAAGCAGGCCATTGTAGTTAGTATTCCCATCGTCGGTCGCCAGTTCCAGAAATGCGTGATTCCCCGGGTTGAGCACATTGACGTTCGTGTTGAGATTGGCATAGGGGAAGAGCGTGATGGGTCCTGCCGAGTTGAAGCCTGTAATGATCCCCTGATTGGCATTTCTGAGGCGATTCTCTTTCCGCCCAAAGTTCCCAACGTAGGACAGGTCCAGAACCGTGCTTTGGGAAAACTGGAACTCCGGGCCGAAACTCACCTGTTCCACGTAGGGCGTGCGCTGGTTCGGATCCTGCGCACGAATCTGGAGCTTCGTCAGATCGAGCAGCGCTGGACCGAACTGGCTCGACGGAAAGCCGTTGTGCAATAAGAAGACAGGGGTATTGCTGCCGTTCGATTGCGAGAGCGATTCGTCGAGGAAGAACGGCGGATTCTCTCCTAGGACGCTTTCCGACCCGATGCGGACGTCGTGTTGATAGAAGATGCCGTAGCCGCCGCGCAGCACAAGGCGCTCCAGCGGCTGATAGGTTAAGCCAAACCTGGGAGCCCAGTCGTTCTTATCCGGATGAATGAGCGAGCGCTGGAACCAGTCTCCGCTAGTGGCTTGCACAAAGCCACCGCCATTGGCTGGAGTAAAGTTCGCAAGCGCGTTCTGGTGATTCAAAATGGGTGAAAATAATTCATAACGAACACCGTAACTGACGGTAAGATTCTTGCGCGCGCGCCAGCTATCTTGCGCAAAGAAGCTATAGCCGACTTTATAGTTATGTACGACAGCGGGCGTGGTGAAGGACGCAGTGCTGACATCGCCCAATAGGAAATCAGGTACCCCCAGTCCACTGTTTCCTGTGTAAATGCCGCTTGCCGAGATCTGTCCCTGAAGCGATTGAGCATCGAGGAAGTTATCGCTGGTGTGGCGGTGTTCAAAACCGAACTTGAAACTGTGATCGCCTTTCAGCCAACTGAGCGTATCGAGTAATTGCCAAACTTGGGCAACCTGCACTTGCGGCCGCCAGGGCGCCGTACCCAGACGCTGCAGGCCGCTGATGTTAATAGGCGGAATTCCAGCATCGAAAGGACCGGCCGGTATACCGCTTAGACCGTAGTCGGCCGCTTGGGACGCGCCAACCTTCAGACCAAGGGGATCACTGTGGGCGTTATCGCGGCTGAACCCGCCGCGAAGTTCATTCAGCATGGAAGGGGAAACTGCGTCGGTCCAGGCGAGAGCGACCGATTTGCCGCGGATGTGATATTGCGTCGCGAAGTTTCCGTTGCCGGCGGTCGGGTTGGACGTCCAGGGTGGGTCCTGCCGATCCACCGTGTAGTCGCTAAACCGGCCGAAGATCCGGTTATTTTGATTGATCGTGTGATCAATGCGAACGTCGTAAGAGAACGTGTCGACGGGCACCGGGTATTGAAACGTGTAGTTGGATCCGCCCGTCCAACTGGACGGGACACCTTGCACCGCGACCGCGGATGGGATGTTCGGATCCGGAAACAGGGAAAGCAGCTTGACAGCCGCTGGATCCAGGCAGGACGGGGCGATGATGCCGCCCGAGATACAGGCTCCTTGACCGGCGACATTGGAGCCTTTCAACACCCCTGCCTTGAGCTCGGTGAAATTACCGGCCTTCATCAGGGGCGTCGGGACGGTGGAAGGTCCCACCGGAGTTACTTTCCGGCTGGTAAAGTCCTGCGCGTCGAAGAAGAAGAAGGTTTTATCCTTTATCACCGGACCGCCGATGGTTCCGCCAAACTGATTCTGACTGAAGTGGCCGAGGGGCACCCCGTTCAGATTATTGAAGAACGGGTTCGCATCCAGACGGCTGTTGCGAAGGAATTCCCACACATCGCCATGGAACTGGTTCGATCCGCTTTTAATTGAGGCATTAATTACGGCGCCGGCTGAAGTGCCGAACTCAGCGGAATACGTGCGGGTCTGAACTCGAAATTCCTGTAGAGCGTCGGGCGGGGGCTGTACTGTCTGCACGGATCCCTCCTGCAAGTTCGTGGATCCCGAATTATTGTCGACGCCATCGAGGGAAAAGTAATTCTGAGTTTCGAGATTTCCGTTGGAACTGAAGCGGTCCGGAGCCGTGTTGTTCGGGTTTGTGAGGTTCTTCTGAATCCCGGGTTCGAGGAGCGCGAGATCCGCATAACGCCTGCCATTCAGCGGGAGATCGTTGATCTGCTGCTGTTGGACGACTCCGCCCACGTCCGCCGTTTGCGTGTTAAGGAGCGGGGCGATGGATTGTACTTCCAACGTCTGAGTCACGCTTCCAACTTGCAGCGTGAAGTCGATGGAGGGACGCGACTGCACGTCAATGGGCACATCGTCAATCGCTTGCGCGCTGAACCCGCTGATTACCGCTCGGACGGAGTAATTTCCCGGATGCAACGCATTAAACTGATATTCACCAGACTGGTTGGTGGCCGTGGTCTGCACTTGGTTGGTGGCTTTGTTGGTGAGAGTCACTGTTGCCTTCGGAATAGCTGCGCCGCTCGGATCCCGAACGGTTCCGACGATCGACCCAGTGTCGATCTGAGCGAAGGCGGCGCTGGCTAGTAGGGTCGCCAACGCGAGCATCGGACGGATATTCGATCGAAGAAAGAAGTAGCGTTTGCCGGTCGTCATTTTTCGGACCCCTCAGTCGATAAAACAGCGTGGCGGCATCGTATCACAGTGATGCAAACGTGTGCAACGGAGGCGTGGTTGATAACAGACGCGTCGCTGCAAACGCGTGCAGGTGAGAAAGTCGCTCCTTTGTTGGCGCAGGGTAGCGGAACTCGATGAAATTCTGCCGGATTGGTGCGGATGAGAGGACTTGAACCTCCACGTCCTTTCGAACACTAGAACCTGAATCTAGCGCGTCTGCCAATTCCGCCACATCCGCAAGATGGGTAGACTCATTTATTCTAATCCACGCGTGATACGATCTCGCCCAAGTACATGCGGAGTCTGATCTGGTTGTTTCTTGCCGCTCTCTTTTGCTTTCACATTTGGACAGCACTGGCCGCGGAACCGGTGCGCCTGATTCTGGATACCGACATCGGAAACGATATTGACGATACGCTGGCGCTGGCGATGATTCATGCGCTCGAAAACCGGGCCGAGGTTCGGCTGCTTGCCGTCACGATCACCAAGGACAATCCATATTGTGCTCCGTTCGTCGATCTGATTGACACGTTCTACGGCCGCCCGAACATTCCTATCGGCGCCGTTCACGACGGGAAAACGCCCGAGGATTCGCCGATGGTTCGCATTCCCGCGCAGCGGCGCGATTCGGGGGGCCGCTACATTTATTCACACACCCTCACTCCAGGTCACCCTGCGCAAGACGCAGTTCCGTTGCTCGCTCGCATCCTATCCGATCAGCCCGACCATTCTGTGACCATTGCGCAGATCGGATTCAGCACGAATCTTGCAAGACTGCTGAACGCATCGGGCGGTCGCGATCTGGTCCAGAGAAAGGTAAAGGTGCTCTGCTTGATGGCGGGAAACTTCGCGATGCCACAACCCGAGTACAATATCTATACGGATCCGGATTCCGCTCGAATTCTGCTCCAGCAATGGCCCACGCCGATGATCTTCAGTGGATTTGAGATCGGGTCGGCTGTTCTTTTTCCGTACAAGAGTATAGAGAAAGATTTCGCGTATGCTGCTAATCATCCGGTTGCGGAGGCGTACAACATCTTCCTTCCTAAACATGAAGACCGCCCGTCGTGGGACCCTACAGCAGTTCTGGAAGCCATTCGCCCGGATCGCAACTACTTCGAATTGTCGGGACCAGGCCGGGTGAGGCTTGGACCGAAGAGCACTACCATTTTCACGCCCGATCGAGAAGGGAAGTGCCGCTACTTGATCCTCAAAACGAATCAAATTTCGCGCGTTCGGGCAGTGATTGAAACTCTCGTTAGCGAACCCCCTCAGCGCGTCGTCCCTGGCTCCAGCTAAAATTGAATTAATGCCAGCAATTTCGACCACCGGGAGCACCACCGCGCCCGCCCGCTCACCCTTGCTGATTACAATTGCCGCCTGGTTAGTTCCGGGCGCCGGACATTTTCTTGTCGCTCGCCGCGGCCGCGGCCTCATCATCTTCTTCACGGTGGTGGCCTGCTTTGCTGTTGGGTTATTGATGCGTGGACCCATCTTCCAACCCGGTGGAAGCGGCGATCTGCTCTCCCGAGTTATTCAGTATGGCGGGTTTGTGGGCGACCTTGCGACGGGACTGCTCTACTTCATTTCCGTTTGGCTTGGCTACGGTCCGCCGGATCGCGCCGGCCACACCGCCGATTACGGATCGAAGTTTTTGGTTGCCGCGGGATTGCTGAATATTCTCGCGATGGTGGATGCCTACGAGATCGCGAGCCGTCAAAAGGACTGATCATCATGCCGCTCAATCTGGATCATCTCGCCGTGGCGATTTTATTCGCGCTTTTTTCCAGCATCGTGCTGGGACTCGTAACCAAGCGCTCCGACCGGGAGCGTGTCCAGTATGGATTGTATTGTTTCGGGTGCTTTATGGTGGCCCTTTTCGGCATCGGTTGGTTCATGCGCCTCTTACATGGCTAATTTCTTTCAGATCGACTGGACGGGCCCATGAATACCTTCTACATAGAAACATTCGGCTGCCAGATGAATGCGCACGATTCAGAGAAAGTAATCGGCACGCTGCTTCACGAGGGCTATACGCAAGTGGACCAGCCGGAGCAGGCGGAGCTCGTACTGTATAACACGTGCAGCATTCGCGACAAGGCGGAACAGAAGGTTTTCAACCGCCTCCAGCAGTTCAAGCGCGAAGCAGGAAAGGGAAAAGTCTTTGGAGTATTGGGATGCGTGGCGCAGCAGGAAGGCGAGCGGATCTTTGAGCGCGCTCCACATGTAAGCCTGGTGGCAGGTTCGGCAAGCTACACCAAGTTACCGGAGATGCTCGTGCAATTGCAGACGGGGAACCGGCGCGTGACCGGCCTCAGTCTGGATACCGAGGAAACATTCGACACCCCGCTTACGCGCCGGAGCAATCCACATCGCGCTTACATCACCATCATTGAAGGCTGTGATAAGACGTGTGCCTATTGTGTTGTCCCATTTACGCGCGGGCCAGAGCGCAGCCGCACGAGTGAAAGCGTGCTGCGAGAGGCCCGTTCTCTAGCCGCATCGGGCTATACCGAGATTCAGTTGCTTGGACAAAACGTGAACAGTTACCGCGATCCTTCAGCATCGGGCTGGAACTTCGCGGAGTTACTGGCCCACACCGCGAAGATTCCAGGCATCCAGCGTGTGAGGTTCACTACGTCACATCCGCGCGATTTCGTCAAGAGCATCATCGACGCTATCGACGACAATACAGCGCTCTGCAATCACGTTCATCTGCCGGTGCAATCCGGCTCAACCGCCGTGCTCTCGCGCATGCAGCGTCTGTACTCCCGGGACGAGTACCTGCGCCGCATTGAGTGGATGAAGAACGCGAAGCGCGATATTGCGATTACGACCGATATTATTGTGGGCTTCCCAGGTGAAACCGAAGGCGATTTCGAGGATACGGTTCGGCTGATCGATGAAATACAGTACGATTCGATGTTTATCTTCAAGTACTCAAGGCGCCCGAACACGTCTGCTTTGGAGCTTGAAGATCACATTTCAGAAGAGGAAAAGACACGGCGGCTGATGTATCTGCAGGAGCGCCAGCGAGGAATTCAGATCCGGCGCAACGCCGGATATATCGGAAAGATAGAAGAGGTGCATGTAGAAGGCTATAACTTGGGGACCGGCCAATGGATCGGACGTACAAGTCAGAATAAGACGCTGAATTTTTGTGATTCGAGCCTGCCGCAGCCAGTTGACGGGCGTTCATTGGTAGGCAGCTATGCGGATGTGTTGGTGACGCGCGCCGGTCCGAACAGCCTGGCGGGCGAGCGCGCGCAAGCGCCTCGAGTGCAATAACGGTCTGCCATGGCAAGGGAGGAAAAAGTGGAAGTCGAAATGAAGATACGCGGATTAATGATGGATCCGGCGACCAACATGCCGATTGTCGTGTTGAAGGACCTAACCGGAGATTCTGTCTTACCGATCTGGGTTGGCATTTATGAAGCGAACGCGATTGCCCTCGAGATCGAAAAGGTCACAACTCCGCGGCCCATGACACACGATCTGATTAAAGTGTTGCTCATGGGGCTGGACACGTCCGTTAAAAAAGTAGTTGTAAGTGAGCTGAAGGATGAGACTTTTTTCGCGCTGATCTGGCTGGAGCGGGAAGGGAAACTGATCAGTGTCGATTCGCGTCCCAGCGATGCCCTCGCGCTGGCTCTGCGTCACGATTGTCCGATATACGTGGAAGAGAAGGTGCTTCAATCATCCAAGAGCTCCGGAGCTGTTTCAGAAAAGGTCAATAACGAAGAGCTGCGAAAGTGGCTCGAAAACCTGAATGACGAAGATTTAGGCCGCTATAAAATGTAGCGGATGCCGGGTAAGAGATCACGCTCTTCTCCTCACCCGGTTGAGTTCACGCCTGTCACGCTTCGACGGCCTGCCTTCGCGAAGCGCCTCGAAATGCGGCATCGCCTTGCGCTCCTCAGCGAGCTTTAGACGCAAGTCCCTGCTTGCCTGCGTCTCGCAGTAAAGCGTCTGGGCTACGGCTGCTGGCCCACGCATGTCACTGTAAAGGAGCACCTCTAATTGAAAGGTGTCGTTTTCGGTCTTCACTTGCAAGACGTCACCCACATGAACTTCGCGCGAGGCCTTGGCTTTTTGACCGTTGCACGCGATTCTGCCGAGCTCACAAGCTCGCGCGGCGAGCGTACGAGTCTTGAAAAATCGTGCCGCCCATAGCCATTTGTCCAATCTAGTGCGCATCACGTTCCATTCTCACCTTTAAGCGAACACCAGAGCTCTAGATAGACTAGTTTAGTGGCTACGATAGGCGCCCGGCGCGTGGAATTCGCCGCTCTTCATGCGGTCGGATGTTTCGTTATTCCCAATCCTTGGGATGTGGGCACGGCGAGGTACCTCCGGAATCTTGGATTCCAGGCTTTAGCGACGACGAGTGCCGGTTTTGCCTTTGCACGCGGCCTGCCTGATGGCGCGGTGGCCCAGGATGAGATGCTGGCCCACATCTCCGAGATTGTTGCAGCGACGGAGCTACCTGTGAATGCGGACTTCGGGTCTGGTTTTGCAGACGAGCCCCGGCAAGTAGCCGAAAATGTCACGAGGTGTGTGGCTACAGGTGTTGCTGGTCTTTCGATCGAGGACGCAACGGGCGACGACTCCAGGCCGCTCTACGAATTTGACCTTGCCGTCGATCGCATCAGGGCCGCACGCGCCGCCATCGATAAATCCGGAACCGGAGTGCTGCTTACAGCTCGCGCGGAGTGCTTTCTTGTACATCATCCCGAAGCATTTCCGGAATCGATTCGGCGCCTCAAAGCTTACGCCGAGGCGGGCGCCGATGTCCTGTATGCTCCTGGAGTGATGAAGCGTGACGAGATGCAGGCGATAGTCTCAACCGTCGCGCCGAAGCCTGTCAACATTCTGATGAGTTCCGCGACGGGCGTACGAGTCTCCGATCTAGCGGCGATGGGCGTTCGGCGGATTAGCGTAGGCTCCTCTCTGGCGCGCAGCGCCTGGACTGCATTCATGCGCGCTGCCCGAGAAATCGCCGAAACAGGCACATTCGGAGGATTTAGTGGGCTGGTTCCATTTGCCGAACTGAACGGCTTCTTCAAGAGGTGACGCAAACACAACGAGCCGTTGGCCATCGCATCAGGCGAACGGCGCTTTAATTTTTCCAGGCAAGCTTCAGGGTGCAGCCGCAAGAAGTAGCCAGTCGCTCAGCCTCACTCCAGGCAGCAGGGCGCACAGAGATGGATGACTTGCCGAACGGCTCGATGAGAACCTCGATACGACTGCCAGCTCCTCGAGCGTGAGTCCGGACCTACGCCACAATTCAAGTTCAAATTATGTCCATCCCCGCGATGCCGCTCAGAGTGTGTTTAAGAATGCAATCAGGTCCTTTGTCTCCTGTGGAGTAAAGCCGATATGGAAGCGTTTATCGTAGAAATCGAGAACGTCATCCAGCGTCTTGGCGGAGGCGTTATGAAAATATGGCGCCCGGCCGGCAAGACCTCGCAAGATCGGACCTTTAAATCTGCCAATATCTTTCCACTGTCCGGTGATCAGCGCACGCCCCGGATCGGTAGTCCGGGCGAGTTCACCCGTGGTCTTGTTCTGAAGCGTTATCACGGGAAGATAACTCACATCGAGCGAACTATCCGGATCGCCAACGCCGATATTCAATGGTACTGAGAGCGAATGATTGCCTATATTTGACGAATCGTGGCAAGTTCCGCATGTGCCCGGAATAGAGGCGAGATTCAGATCGTCATTTAATCCAGCGACGCCGGTGATGTTGATAGGCTTCGAGTTGAAGAGCGCTTCTCCGCGCGCAATGCGGGCGCGACGCGTCTCTGAATTGTCCCGGTCCGGGTCATCGTCCCGGTAATGTGAGTAATGGTCTCTCCAGGCATCGAATAGGTTGAAGATTTCGGATGTGAACGGATTGCCGTGCGGGTTGCCGCCGAGCGGGTCATTGATGCCGACGAAAAAGGCGGGCATGATCTGCTTGGCGATTGCCATGGGACCGCCCCTTGCGCCGTTACCATCCAGTGCTCCGGCCCGGTAATCAAAGGCCTGTGCTGTTATGAGCGACATTTCAAAATCCACGATCTCCTGCTGCTGCTGAGCTGTTAGCGGAATAGAACCTTGAGCGTGGCCATTCGTTGCGTCCACAGACTGATGGGCCAGGTCGGCCAGCAAATCGCTCGGATTCGTGAGAAATGTAATCTTTTGCGTGCCGGTTTGGGTTGATGATTCGCGCCCGTCCCACATGACTGTGCTCAGGAAGCGCAAGATTGGCGGAAGGTAAGGGGCCGCCGGTAGACCGAGAGAGTCTGGGTGTCATTGCAGCCGTATTGATTCGTAACTCCCATCACGCTAAATTCTGCCGGCTGCGGAACGTCCAGCGTGATCCGGAATACACCTTTGGTTCGAAGCAGGCTGTACGCTTTTCGACGCCCGTGAACGGTAGACGTGTCGATGTTGTGATCGCAGTTGGAGCCATCGTTGGTTCTGAAGATGGGATCGAGGCCTTGCGTCAGTTCGAAACGCAGGTTCACCTCGTCAGCCGAAACGCTCCAGCCCTCAGCCGGCCGGTGACACGATCCGCAACTGCGCCCGTTCGTTCCGAGAGATTGAAAAAAGGGGCCGCTGAGATCGATCGGCTGGTTGTGAGTGTTATAGGTCTCCAGCAGGCCGGCAGCATTGGGAAATGGAAACAGGTTGGGCAGTGACTGCGCGGCGGCGGTTAAGCCGCCCGCGGCTATCGCCAGACACACTAGCCCACCCCTCATCTCGATACGCATTTACTTTCCTCCGAGGCCGTTTTTTATTGCACGCTGAATACCAGAGCGCGTTCGGCTCTATAACAGGTATCGGAAACGCACTCAAGAAGATGACACCGGCCGTGGGGTGTAGCCGGTGAACGCACTACTGCCGCGAGAAATCGGGACTATTCGCGAGCTGCCGGGCGGCGCGTGTGTCGGGGTGGTCAGGCCCGAGGGCGTCTTTGAAGTGTTCGGTGGCAGACAGGAACGCGGCACGGGCCTCCTCGCGTTTGCCTTGGGAATTCAGTGTCCGTCCAAGTGTCAGGTAAGCGTGGCCCGCGGTCGAGGAGAACTCGCCGGACTGAATGGAGCCGCGCAACAGATTCAGGACAGAGGTGGCGTCACTAGCCGCGCGGTTGCCGTCGCCGAATTGCAATCTGATCCCGGATCGCTGCACAAGGAAGAGCGCCAGGTAATCTCCGCCGTGATGGCGATTCTTCACCAGGTTTTCAGCCGTGGATACGGCTTGATCAGCAAATTGCAACGCGCTCTGCCTGTCTCCGCGGGCCTCCGCGTTCAGGGCCCGCTGTAGCGCAAGAGACCCGAATGCAATGTGCCCGCTTGGGAGATTGCGGTGCAGGCGGGGTTCCAGCTCAGAAAGCATCTGCCCGGCCCGTTCGAGTTCGCCTCTGTTGCGGTAGATGGACGATAACAGCGATAAGGACTGGGAGGTGGGCGCCTCGTCGCCAGCTTGGCGCGCCTTGGCATAGGCTCGCTCGGCGTAATTCGCGGCTTCGTTAAATCGCCCCAAATCGTGGAGCGCTCGGGCGTAATTTACGAGGGACTGCGATGAAACACTTTGCTCACTTCCGCCGTTTTGGCTAATAGCTATCGAGCGTCGCAGAACTTTCTCGGCTTCGAGCGGCCGTCCGGCGAGAATGAGATCAACGCCCCAGTTGTTTAGGACGGTGCCTGCCATTTGCGTGTCGTCGCGTCCAAGTGCGGCTAAGCGAGCGGCTGCCTGCTCGAATGCGACGTCGGCCTCGTGGTGCCGTGCGGCGTCACTATAGGCGCCTGCTAGCGTTATCTGCGTATCCAGTTCCAGCAAGTCGGATTGATAAGGGGAGCCCCTCAGCGCCTGTTGCGCAGCTTGGGCGCGAGAGATATCGCCCTGTGTGTCGCCCCGGTTTCGCGCGACCTCGCTGCCCCGCAGCAGACAAGAGACGCGGTCCGCCGCGAATATAGGTTCATTGGGAAGCGTTCGCATTGCTTCCTGGAACAGGTCCTCGGCGCGTTTGGGTTCACCCACTCGGGAGAGCGCTTGCGCCAGACCGCACGATGCTCTGGCGCGAGTAGAAGGGTCCGGCAAAGCTCTCGAAAGCCGGTAGGCTTCCTCCAGCAAAGGGCGAGCTTTTCCATATTCGTCCTGGGCCGTATACTGCCGCCCGATTGAAATCAGGAGTTCAGGACGATTCCTGTCTCCGGTGGCCTGGCGCTCGACGATATGCTGCGCGTGCAGGAGCAAATCATCGGTGGTGAAAGACTTGCCGGAGGGGACGGCATCGGAGAGGAGAAACGAATCCAGATCACCCGCCGCTTCGGCACGCGATAACTGGCGGAGAGCAAAATCGCGTTGAGCGCGCGCTGTTCGCGCCTGGGTTACGGTGCCGATGAGTCCGGCCGCGGAGGCCATGCCGGCCAGTGTCGCGAGCGCGACCACCGCCCGATTGCGGCGTATGAACTTGCCGGCTCTGTAGGCAAATCTGTCCGGACGCGCACTAATGGGCTGATGCCTGAGATACCGTCGAAGATCGTCGGCGAACGCCGCTACCGAGGTGTAGCGTTCATGCGGGCTCTTCTTGAGCGCTTTGGCCGCAATCGTCTCGAGATCTCCGCGAAGCGCGCGCTCGAGCTTCTCCGGTGTTGTGCCGCGAAGAGCCGCCGTGGTGTTGTCGAGGCTCTCCGTCGTCTTCTTACGCGCGACTGCTTGAGACAGCGGCGGAGGCTCAGTATCCACGACCGCTTTTATGAGATCCGCGGGAGAACGCAGGCTGGAACCGGCCGGATGCTGTCCGGTTAGCAAGACATAGAAAAGGACGCCAAGCGCATAGACGTCGGTCGCGGTCGTCACGGGCTCACCGGTTAATTGCTCCGGGGCAGCATACTCGGGCGTCAACGCCATACCGCCTTCGCGCGTCAGGAGCGTCGCGGTTCCCGCCGTCCCGTCGTCTTCGAGCAGCTTAGCGATGCCGAAGTCGAGCAGTTTCACTTCACCGTCGGTCCGGACGAGCACGTTAGAGGGCTTGATGTCGCGGTGCACCACGAGATTCGTGTGCGCATGGGCAACGGCGCCGAGCACGTCCACAAAAAGGCGGACGCGCGCTTCCACATCCAGCATCCCGCGCTCGCAGTATCGATCGATGTGTTCGCCCTCCACGTATTCGAGGACAAGGTAAGGCTGCCCGTCCGCAGAAACGCCAGCGTCGATCAGCTGGGCGATATTAGGATGTGTGAGGCGGCCCAAAATGCTGCCTTCTCGCTTGAACCGCTGCTCGCTGGCGCGGCCGGCGAGCGCGATGCTCAGGAACTTGATTGCCGCCCGGCGTTCGAACCGGCCATCGCTGCGTTCGGCGAGCCATACGCTCCCCATTCCGCCTTGTCCAATGCGCGATACGAGGCTATAGGCGCCAATGGCTTCGCCGGCGCGTGTTTGCCGATCCGGAAACTCAACGGGAGGTCGCTCCAGAAAACGTTCTTCAGCCAGCACGTGGTGTTCATTGAGAAGCATCTGCAGACGCGCCGCTAAAAGTGGATTCTGTTGGCGCAGCGAGGCGAGCCAGAGAGTGCGGTCTTCAGCCGCGAGCGTCAGTGCATGCTCGAGATACGGGCTTACCTCGTGCCACCAATTCGAACTGAGTGTGGACATCTTTTGCTTAGAGCGAAGGCGAGCGAATGCTGCGATGAAGGTAAATGCGGGCCTTTTCCCATTTCCGCTGAACCGTGCGCTCTGACACATCCTGCATCGCCGCTATTTCGGAGAGTGAGAAACCGCAAAAAAATTTCAGGTCGACGATCTCCACCAGCGATGGTTCAATAGCAGCGAGCTCATCCAGAGCTTCACTGATGCGAGTCAGCTCGCGATCATCGACCATCTTGTCCGGAACTTCCGTCCCTATTGAAGTAATCTCGAATCGTCCGCCGCGCTTCTGGGCATGCCGGTTGCGGGCATGATCGATAATCAAGCCCCGCATCACGCGCGCGGAATAAGTCATGAAGCGGGCGCGGTCCGGGAAGGATTGAGCGTCGCGCGCAGCCATGCTGAGGTAAGCCTCATGCAGGAGTGTTGTGGGGCTGAGGCTCACCACACCGCGCCGCGCGAGTTCGCACTTAGCAAGCCGGTGCAATTCGGAATATAGTACAGCGAAGAGCGGTTCGGCGGCGGCGCCATCACCTCGTTCAACCGCACTAATCAGCGATGAAATCGTCGCTTCCACTCGATGTCCGGCACCCCTCTACACCCGGTCACATGCTGTCTCGCATTTTACGATAAACAGACGAGGTAAGGGCGTCCGGGTGCCGGCATTCAGGCACAGAGGGCTTAACGTCGATGACCAGATGAACACCGAAGCGAGCGCTTATGAATTCCTGCTATCGCTTCCCGAGCGAATCATCCGCTCGCTGGGAGCGATTTCGGGCGGCCTTTTGCGTGAAGTCGGCAAAGTGGCGCTGCCCGCTCGTATTCGAAGAACCGCGCTCTATCGCACAATGGTCGAAGTCACGCTTCGATTTCTCATTCAGGAAGTGGGGCAGGTGGAGGATGTCTATCCCTTGGAAAGGCGGCTGGCCCAGAATTTCCTGCTGAAACGCGGCGCCAGCCACGGCATTGAGCTTCTGGGATTACTGACCCTGCACGTCTCCCCCATCTGGATTCTCGCCGCGCTTGCGGACGCGAGCGGAGCAGGGCATTCACTGATTGTAGAGATCACCGAAGCCTTACAGCGCGAGGGCTTGCTCGATTCAAACGCTCATTTTGAAAACGTCGATCAGCTTCTGGATGGATTGGAGAAAACCAGCGCGCATCTTGCCGAAACTCTCAACGTTCCGCCGCTGGATGTAGAGAGCTTACGCCGCGAGTGGACGCAACTGAAACAAGACCTGCCAAGAGTAGCAAAGGGCAGTCTGCCCGCGCCGGCTCGTTTGCAAAGAATCTGGCATGAATTGCTGGACTTGGCGGCGGAGCAGAAGCGCTCCGTGTTTGCGGTTTGCTCGCTGCTCGCTGTATCATCGCTTGCGCAATTGCCATGTAATCTGCTCTGGCTTTCTCGCGCGGCGCGCATTGCGGGAAAACGAACTGGTGAGGTCGTAGGCGATGGTCTGTTGACGCATTATAAAGAAGCTTTGGGTGAGATCTCGCGGACGGGCTTCCTGGAGTACTGGAAGCGCGAATTCCGGCCTTATCTTCGAGCAGCGGCGGAGCAGTTCGCGCGCAGCAGGCAATCATCTACCGAACGGCTTCTTCGGAAACGCTTTCAGAAGAAAGAATTATGAAACTGAGCGGTAGAGTTGCCGTCGTGACCGGCGGCGGGACCGGGATCGGACGTGCGACGTGTGAACTGCTCGCGCGAGAGGGTGCGCGACTGATCGTCAACTATAACGAGTCGCAAGAACCTGCCGAGGAAGTTGCAGCGGGCATACGCAATAACGGCGGCGAGGCACTGTCCGTCCAAGCAAGCGTAGCCGTGGATTCAGATGCTCGAAAACTGATGCAAACGGCGGAAGAGCGCTTCGGCAGGCTCGACATTCTGGTGAACAACGCGGGATGGAGCAAGCGCACGCCGCATCACTTACTGGAAGATTTGACGGAAGAGATTCTGGATCGAACGCTCGATGCGAATCTACGAGGCGCGTTTTATTGCATGCGCGCGGCGGCCCCCTTTCTGCAGCGGCAGAGCGGAGCCTCCATCGTCAATATTGCTTCAGTTGCGGCCTATACGGGCGGTGGAAGCACCATTATTTACGCGGCGTCGAAAGCCGGCGTTGTCACGATGACGAAGTCCTTCGCTCGGATTCTGGCCCCCGATGTGCGAGTGAATGCGATTGCGCCGGGGCTGGTGCACACACGGTTTGCGGGGTGGCCCGAAGAAACGTTCACTAAAGGAGCGGCCGAATCGCCGCTGAAGCGCATTGCAACGCCCAAAGAGGTCGCGCTGGCTGTACTGTTCCTGGCTGCCGACGCGACGGCGATGACGGGAGAGACAATGCGTATCGATTGCGGCGTCCTCTCGCTCGGTGGCGGGTAAGTTCTTCTCCTACCCGGGAGCATGCGAGTCAACGGCGGACCGGAAGCGGGCGGAGGCCATGCGTGCTGCCACGCGCATAGCTTGCTTCATGCTTCTCGGATCTGCTTTATTTTTTCCGGCGATGTCGAATGCCGTGCCGTGATCCACGGACGTCCGTATGATCGGAATTCCGAGGGAAATGTTGACGGTGCCTTCGAAATCGATCAGCTTCATCGCGATATGGCCCTGATCGTGGTACATAGCTACCACCAAATCGAACGCTCCGCGAGAGGCCTGAAGAAAAATGGTATCGGCGGCAAACGGTCCGGTGCAATCGATACCGTTTGCGCGCGCCTCGTGAATTGCCGGGGCAATCAGACGCTCGTCTTCCGTTCCAAATAAGCCATGCTCGCCCGCGTGCGGATTCAAGCCGCAGACCGCGATGCCAGGCCGTGCGTGGCCGAGCAGTTTCATGGCATTGTTGCCTAGCTCAATTGTGCGGACAATTCGGGCCGTGTCCAGATCGCATGCGCGGCGCAGTGCGATGTGAGTCGAAACGTGGACTGTCGAGAGGCGGTCGTTTGCCAGCAGCATTCGCGATTCTGTTGCGCCGCAGAGCTCCGCGATGTATTCCGTATGCCCGGAAAAAGCGCGACCGGACAGCGCCACCGCTTCCTTATTCAAAGGTGCGGTCACCATGGCATCGGCTTCGTTGCGCAGGCACATGTTCGTCGCTTCGCGTACATACTCGACGGCCGCTTGCCCATGCCGCGCGTCGAGCTTGCCGAAAACGAAGTCACCCAACGACGGAAGAGCAGGTGGACGCCGAAGCTCGACGCCCTGCAGCTTCACGTTCGAGATTCGCTGCGCCAATTCAAGCACATGCTCATCACCTACTACAATCCATCGGGCTAGCGGTTTCACCTCAGGATCGGCCAACGCCTTGACGATAATTTCAGACCCGATCCCGGATGGGTCACCCATGCTGAGCGCAATGGTTGGGAGTGAGTTGTTTATCTGCCCGGGCATGTAAAGAAATCCGCTGCCTGAAGCAAGGCATCAGCCTGGCCGAATCCGCCCGATTTTGTCGCAATGGGCAGACCATCAAACGAGCCGCCGCTTATCCTTCCCCACGGTAAACCCCGAACGATCTCGTCTACTGGAAGGATCGCGCCTGCGCCCATAGAACGACAGAGAAGGGACGCCGTATCGCCTCCCGAAAGGACTATCGCGCCCACCTGTTCCTGGACGCCGGTTAACAAGCAACGTAACCGATCCGGCGCGGTGGAGCCGTGTGGAATCCGCAAAACGACGTGCCCCTGGCGGAGAGATTCCACAAGCTTACCCGCTGTTGTACCGGCCGCGCTAAGTTCGGACGCGGCGCGCCCTCGCAGAACTTCCGCCGCTTGGGCAGTCGTCACCGGGTGATCCGACCCGATACAGAACAGCACGGGACGATGCGTTTGGTATTGCACGGCACGGCGCTTCTCGCTATCGGAAAAAAGCGCGCGGGCGAGCGCGGCCGCTAATCCGGCCGATCCAGCCCAAAGAACGCGCCGCCCGGACCGCAGCGCTTCCGCGGCGATGAGATTGAGATCGTTATTGCACGTCGTATCGAAGGTAAGATAACGATCTCCGCGAGCAATGGCGTCCGAAGCGGCGCCTAGAGCAACATGAGCGCACCGGTCCGCGCCTTGGGAGCGAAGAAGCGCAGCGAGATCAATCGGCGTCCAGCCGGAATCCGTATCTACGTGCAGCTTTCCGCCGCGCACGAAACGCCCCATTTCCGGAAAAGCTGGAGCGATGACGGCAAGATCGCAACCGAACGCCCGCAGAGCCGTGATAATCTCCCATCCTGCATTCCCGCGCAGAGTGGAATCGATTTTTTTAAACACGATTTGCGGTTGGGAACCCGGCAGACGGTACGCGATAGCCCGGATTCGCTCTTCGATCTCATGCCGTTCGAGATCGCGGCTATTCGTGCTGAACGCTTCCAGGTCGAAAAGGCCTGCGGCGCTGGGGGCTGAATTGAGATGAACGATCGATTTCGCTCCCCGCATCTGAAATTGAACCGCCGAATCGCAAGCTCCCGTCAAATCGTCTGCCAGCAGGACGCTACCCTTAGTGCTGTTGTCGCTCATGCTTCCTGAATCTCGAAGGCAATTCGCGCATCTCCCAAATGGATCTCGTCCCCAGACCGGAGTTGAAGGCCTCGCGTCGGACCCTTCGGAACCTCGAGACGCCGCCCCTCTCGGAAAACACTCGTTCCACGCCGGCTCATCGAATCGTGCAGCCGGAACGCTCCGGTCTCGACGTCAAAACGAAGGTAGGCATGTTCGCGCGAAACCGTGGTTTCGGTCTCGGCGAACGCCACGTCGTTGCGGCGGCGCAGACCTTCTTTGTCTCCGATCACTTCCGTCAGGCGTCCGATGTTCACGCGATCAGACGCGATCGTGTACTCCGAGGCGTTGGCCTTCCCCCGAGTGACCATAAGCCTGGCGTTGGGCCGAGCCCTCCGAACCTGTTTGGAACCGGCCGCGGATTTGCTGGCGGAATAAACGATTTGAAATGACGGATCGGACGGCGAGAGGTCGCCCTCCGGCAAGACAGCGGCAGTCACGCTCAAACCACCAGGAACGGGGCAACCAGCTTCGGTGAGCAGCGCACGGATGTCTTCTTCCAGCCCGCTGCCCTCGCCAAAAGCCGCTTCGAAGAGCGCCTGTTCATCGGTATTCCGGGCGGTAAGGCGGACCGCAATGATGTTGTACGGGAAGACGCTTTTGCCTCCGCCTTTCGGCCGGACGTGGTCGCGAACGTCCGCCAGAATGTCGCGTCGAATTTCCAACAGCTCTCGGCCATGAGGAGAGCCCGATGCCCTCGCCGACCAAGCCTTGACCTTACCGGTAATCCAGCGGTCGAGTTGCTCCAACGATCTCATATGATGCCCAGTTCGCGCGCAGCGGCTACGATATCACCCGCAATGGGGGCTGCGACCGTCCCTCCATATTGCCCGTTTTCCACAAGCACAGCGAACGCGATTTGCTTACCATTCTTGGCGCCATACGGAGCGAAGCCCAGAAACCACGCGTGCGACGGCGCCTTCGCCAGTTCAGCCGTTCCGGTCTTGCCGGCGATTGGAATACGTGACGCGTTCAGCACGCGGGCCGTTCCCGAGGTTACGACGGCGCGCATATACCCGCCGATTTGGGCGGCAAGCGGCGCGGGAAGGAGCGGCTGCGCGAGATGCGCTCGCGGATTCGTCTCGTCAATAATCCAACGCCCTTCCGGAGCATCGCCGCCATTTGCAATCGTAGCGGCCACGCGCGCCATCTGAAAAGGCGAGGCCACCACTTGACCTTGGCCATAAGAAGCCTGCGGAAGAAACTGTTGCAGCTTTTCAGGCGTATTTGGCTGAGCAACAGAGATGCCCAATTTGCTTGCGGTATCGTACAGCATTTTCGCTCCCACGCTGTTCGCGCCAAGTTGGGCGAAGTATGCATTGCAAGATACGATGATGCCTTTCTCAATATCCACCGAGCCGTGCGGCTGCGTATCCTTAATATCGTCGCGGATCTCGCGCCTCCAGACGAAATTTCCGACGCGCCCGTCGGGCAAGCGGACGCAGTCATATCGCTGCTGCGCCAGATTGGGATCCTTGCGCAATGCGGCAATCGCTGTGACGATCTTAAAAGAGGATCCAGGCGGGTATAATCCGAACCGTGCGCGGTCAAGCAGGTCCAGGTCTGGAACCGGGGCCTGCGCGCCGGTTTTCAGCAACGCGAACTCCGCTTCGGACGGCCACGGATAACTGACGGCTGCAAGCATATCCCCAGTGGAAGGACCCATGACCACCACAGCCCCTTTCTCCTTCCCCAGCTTCCTCAGATCGCGGTCAAGAATCTGCGAGATACGCATCTGCAGCGCCGCATCGATTGACATGTGGACGTCACGAGGACGTTCAAGTATTTGCCTCACTGCCGGATTATCGGGTTCATAGCGGTGCCGCAGCAAGGGAATTAGCGCTCGATAATCGCGTTTAATGCGCGACGCGATCTGGCCGGTTTGAGGATCCCGCGCTTCCTCGAGCTCGGCAATATCATCGTAGCCTTGCAGACGAATGCGCGATGCACTTTCCTGAAATGCCGTGTTGGTGGCGCCGCGCTTCAGCCGGCTTCTGACATCGCCCAGGATATAAAACATTGGGGAGCCCAGAGGGTACTGGCGCGTGTCGAGTCTCGACGTGGTTTTATCGAGCGCCACGCCCAACTTCTGGTAGTCCGCGCGATGCGCGTCGATCTGATGCCAGTCGCTTGTTGCGAGCGGCAGCCCGTTTCGATCGAAAATTGTTCCTTTTGGAACTTGGCGCGCGACGTCGAGCAGGCGCGGATTATATTGGTAGCGCCGCACTCCGTCAGCCTGCATCACAAGGCTGGGTCGAGCTAATACAGTGTCCGCCTTGGCTCCCTGAATCCAGAAAAAGCGCGCCAGCACGACGAGGAGAAGCGTGGCTAGCACTCCCGACAACGCCCGCGTCGCCGAGCCGAAGTTCGTTTCCTGGCCGCTGGCCCTGGTTCTGCTCGAAACGGATAGAATGATCGCGAACAGTACGAAGTTGCCTACCATCGACGTCCTTCCATAGCTCAGGAACGGAGACACGACGCCTGACAGTGGAATGAGACCGAGCAGGCCCCCCGTGATCAGGAGCAATTGGAAAGCGGTGATTAGTGTAAGGCCAATCACCAGAAAATAAGAATATGTGCCGGGCGCATTCACCGCAATGCGCAGGCCACGGTAAATCAACACGGCGTACAACGCATAGAGCGCCAGAATCCCGAGCGCGCCGGCCTCTTCGCCGAATGCCGAGACGACGAGGTCCGTATGAGCGGCGGGAATGGTTTGCGGATCGCCCAAGCCGAGGCCGGTGCCTGTAAGACCGCCGGTGGCGAGCGACCAAAGGGAATCAGCCAATTGATCGCCGCCGCGAACATGATTGTCCCAGGGCGACTTCCACATTTCGACTCGTTCGCGCACGGTATGCGGGTGATGGGTGAGGTATCCGATGGCAAATCCCACCACGATCACCCCTAATCCGCTCAACGCAAGAAGGACGCGCTTGCGCGCGATGCTATACATTGTGAGGAACAAGCACCCGATTACCAGGGCCGGCCCCAGATCGCTCAACCAGAAGAAAAGTGCAATCGAAACCGCAACCCCGGCCGCCACAGGAAGAACGTAATCCAGGCGCGGAACACTGAAAAGTCCGCTCGCGTTCTGCAAACCGCCATGCTGCTGCTTGAGATGACGTAGCGCATCCCAGTTCTGCGCGAAGTACCCGGCCAGAAATAAAACGATCAGAATGCGAATGATTTCGACAGGTTGAAAAAAGAAGAGGTTTACTTTGGCGTCGCTGGTTCCTGGCCCGCTCCCGAAAATGCCGAGCGCGAGCGCCAGCAGGAAGGCGCCCAAAAGAGGGACGTAGCTCAGCTTGCTGAAATGCCGCTCATAATCGGGCACGCTGAAAAGCAGCAGCGCCACGCATCCCGCGATCACGCCTTGCGTGAACTCGGCGAAGAGGAGGGTGTCGCGCAAAGGATCCCGCAAGCCGATCATAAGAATCAAGCCGCTGCCGGACAAAGCGAGAATCAGGGGAAGCAGCAGATTGTCGCCGGCGAATCCACGAACGCGCCACGCCCCGTGGGCCGCATAAAACGCCAAGAAAAACGCCACAATCCAGAGAAGCAGACTTCCTCGATACGCGCTGGCGTTGCGAACCCTCAGATGCGGCTTCAACTCTGCGAACTCAGAGGACGTGAGGAGCCGGGATTCGATGTGCCCCGCTCGCGTTCCCCGCAGTCTCGCGATCGCTCCCACGTTGCCGAATTGCTCGCCACGACGTCTCGCGTCATAGATTCCGTTAGCGATCGCATCCTGATCCGAGGGCGCCGTGATCGCACTGAGGTAGGGGAGCAACTGTTGAGCGCTTGTGAGCTCATTCAGATTCAGCGTCTGCTTCTCTTCTTCCGCCAAATCGTGAGCTTTGGCACCATACACCAGGTAAAGTCCCGTCGCGATCAGAAGAGAAGCGGCCACAAGCCAGACCAGTTCCACGTTACGGGATGCGGAGCGCGCGCGCTGCTCCGCTCTGCGGCGTTCCTGTTCACGGGTGGCGAGTTCGTCCCTCGAGATTTTCATTATTGAGTAATTGTGTTTGCCTGTAGCTCGCTGAGGCGCTCTTCTACGCGTTGCTCCGACTGAATCGCCTGCAACCGGTTTCGCGCCGCGTCTCCGAACAACCCCGCTCGCTGGTAAAGATCCTCAGCGTGGATGTAATCCTGTCTCGCCTTGTCCAGATAATCCCGCTCTTCACCCGGCAAATGCGAAAAACCGCGCGACTGCCGCCATGTCCGATCGGCGCGGCGGCGGTAACCGTCAGCGAGCAGGGCAGTTTCACGCTTTCCGATTGGATGCCCGTGATGTGCGGCGTTCTTCAGCGCGTCTTCTGCCCGATCCACATCGTTCAGATCGTATATATACAGATTGGCGAGGCCCAGATAGGGGTCTGGCGAATGTTTCAGCAGCTCAGCGGATTCATCGAACTTGCCCACTGCGGCATTCAGCCGTTTTTGACGGGCCGCGGACCGCAGCGACGCGGCCTCAATTCGGTCGATGTGCCCTTCGCAAAGCCGCAATCTTCCTTTGATTTCGTTGTTGTCGGGATCCAGTTGCAAGGCCCGAGCCAGATTGCTTCGCGCTTGGATCCATTGTGGTTCGTAAATCGATGGCGCGTCGCTGTTGCGATACTCCGCAACGGTTTCATCGGCCGCGGCGACCAGGCGATTCTTGAGCGCCCGCTTCGCTCCCCACAAAAACAGCGGCAAATGGGATCGTTTCTCGAGAGTTTGATAGCGGCTCCAAGCCTGATCGAGATTGGTCATGCGCTCGGTTTGCAAATCGATTTTTAGCTGGCCCGCGTCGTTCCAGAAATTGATCTGCGCAAAAGCGTATAACCCCGTTATGAGCCCCGCCACTCCGAAGACCGCGAGACAGCCCAGAAGGCGATGGCTGCGTTTTGGCAGGACGATAGAACGGAATACCGGTCCTGGGCGCACGGTGCGGTCATTCGCGGCGGTTCCACGGAAACCCGGTGCGGTCCGCATGGTTGCCTCAGTTGTGCGCATTGTCGAGTCGGCGGTGCGTGTAGTCGCGTCAGAATCGATCGCGGCAGGCGGACGAGGCGCTTCGGCCTTTACTTCCTGTCCTCTCTGAAAACGGCCTAAATCGTTGCTCGCCTCTCGCGGCGTTTGATAGCGCTGCGTCGGTTCGCGCGCCAGCATCTTGAAAACGATGCGGCGCAATTGTTCCGGGCACGACGATGGAAGCGGAGTGGGGGGCTCCCATGATCGGATACGCCGCTCCATCCTCTCCTTCGTAGCACCGTCAAACGGCAGGCTGTTTGCAATCATTTGATAAAGCAGAACGCCCACCGACCAAAGGTCGGAATGTGTGTCGATATTTTGTGTTTCAAGCCGCTCCGGCGAGCAGTAAGCCGTGCTCGCGAAAATGTTCATCGTGTACTTGCGAGTGTGAGATAAGGCCTTCGCAATGCCGAAATCGAGCACCTTTACCTGGTTTTGCCTGTCGATGCGCACATTCCGCGGCTTGAGATCGCCGTGAATAACGCCCGAGAACCGCCGGTCGCCGATGGTGGTCGTGAAGGCGCGCAAGTTCTCGAGCATCTCGCACAGCTCTCTCGCAACGTGAACCGCGAACCCGGCACTCACCGGGCCGCGTGCCAACACGGTCGAGAGATCTTCGCCGTCGATGAATTCCATGTCAATGAACAAATCGCCGGACACATCGCCGTATCCGTTCACTGCGACCACGCGCTTATCTACGCCGCTAAGGCGTTTCTGCAGTTCGGCACCGAGGCGCTCGGCATCGAGGATGTCCCGATCTTCGGCTTCAGGGCCTTTGTACACGATCTTGAGCGCTATTTCGCGCTCCGCGTCATGCGCAAGAAAAACCTCGCCCATGGCACCGCGCCCGATCAGGCGAATGATCTGATACCGGCCGAAGCGATCGCCAGGGTTCACGGCCTGCCTTCCTGGGGTGAAAGGATGCGAAACTTGGGTCGGCGATCCGCATCGGGGCCCGCGAAATAGTTCCGCTGAACAATTATTTCATCGGCGGCCGCGAGCCACAGGGCCTCGGCACCATTTCCCGCGAAGACATTTGCGATCACGGTCGGCCGGACAACAGAGCGTATCAGAAGACCGGGGCGCAACGTCTCGGGTTCCGATCCGTTATTCAGCAGCAAATTGTTTTCTATCGCCGGAGAGGAGGCGTCACTGACAATAATGCCGCCGCCTCTGTTGTTGTGGATGATGCAGCCAAAAATCGAGCCGCGCGAGTCGCCACTAAACTCGACGCCTGGACCATGTGCGCCCCCAACGTCATCTCGGGCGAGTATGACATCGCTGTCGCGAATCCGGATGCCGATGTCCGCTCCCCGAATTTGGAATCCCTCCAGACGGCTGTGTTCCAGGTCATCCGCCGTGACCGTTCCTTGAATGGTTGCACCGTAAGGCCGCTCAGAAATCAGATCGACTCCCTCGCGCAGCCGGACCCTTTCCGCGTAGGTGCCGGGAGCAACGGAAACCGTGTCGCCAGGCCGCGACTTCTCCAATATTTCCGTAATCGTCTCAGGCGCGCGCACTCGCAGCAGATGCCTTGCCGGCGTGGAGTTCGCGCGAATGAGGAACATCTGCACTCCCAGGGCGATCGCCGCGCCGAGTAAAGCACCATAAAACGTATAGGCCGGACCGCTCCGGTACCACGCGGCAGTGCGCGAGGCGTGAATTCCCCCCATTCGATCTGTGCTCTCGGTGGACGCAGCATCCCCCTCCCCGCGCTGGCGCACGGAACGCCTGCCGAATGAATTTGCGAACTCGTGGCCCTCTATCAAGATGACGGATACGTTGTCATGTCCCGATTTGTTCGCCGCCGCGATCAGCTCGCGGACACTGGACCGGGCGTCGCCTGCACTCCGTTCAATGATCTTCAAAATTCTCCCCGAAGGGATGGCGTCGCTCAGGCCATCGCTGCAAAGCAACAGAGCGCCTTCTGGCTCAAAGGGGAACTGAAGCGTTTCGATGAAATCCTCATCATCGGGAGCATGCTGCTCGCTTCCCACGTCACGATACACTTCGTTGCGGCGCGGATGCCGCATAGCTTCCGTCTCGGTCAGTTCGCCTGTATCTTCGCGCTCTCCAACCGGCGAATGGTCATGAGTCACCTTTTCGATCCGGCCGCGTTTAATGCGGTAGAGCCGCGAATCGCCCACGTGGCCCACCGTCACCTGTCCATCTTCGACGAGCGCCGCCGTGAGCACGCACGCCATTCCGTTCCATTCGGGCCTTTGTCGCGCGGCTTCATAGATGGCGTTATTGGCTAACGTGATTGCTTCCCTGATCCGCTGTTCCGCGCTGTCGGTCTGGCGCTCCAGGCGGGTACGCAAGCGTTCGATCGCGATCTCCGCGGCCTGCTCGCCAGCTTCATGGCCGCCCATCCCATCGACCACCAGAAAGACTCCACGCGCATCATCGCGATAGACACGGTCCTCGTTATTGGGACGAACGGAGCCTTGATCGCTGGAGGCGGCCGAAGTGAAGCGGGGTGCGACCGGCGGCATCAACTAGACCTTCTTCGCGTATAAAGCGGCGCAGAGCGCGAAGACAAGCAGCAAGACCAGAAATACATAACGCGCGGCGTGCAAGCGCTCCATTACTGCTTGACTGCCTTGAAGTCGATGAACATAACGCCCGCCAATCCAATGCGCGCCTTAGGAGGAAGCGGAAGTTCCACGTTCTTATCGACGTCTTCCCCATTGAGCTGTTGGATGCTGGGCGGCACACGTTTGCCGTCAATAGTGGTTCCCAGGCTGCTCAAGTCTTTTATGAAGAAATGCCCCGTCTCCGCATCGCGACGGATCTGCAGGTGCTCGCGCGAAACGTCCTTCTTCGCCTTTAATTTCAAATCTACCCAGTGATCGGCCGACCCGCGGCCCGCCTTGATTAGATCTTTGGTCATCTGGTACGTGTGCGCACCGGTCTCATCTTCATAGGCAAGATTGGCGTAGACAATGCCCGCTGCCCGGTGCGTTTCAACGTTTCCGCTTCGCTGCGTGGAAGTTGTGATCGTCTGACCATCGCTTCGCCGCTTGCTGACACGCTCCGTCAGGGTGCCAAGCCGGTCATCCGGTTCGGACGCGCATGGAAAACTGGAATGAATGACGAGCGGATTCTCATCGGCATCATCGTCCGTATTCTCGTGGAACTCGACGGACCATTCGTCGAGAGTCTCATAACCCTTGACGCGCTTCTTTGGCGCGGCCAGCGGCAGCTTCAGCCGCGGCTCGGCGGCCTTGTTCAGCGCGGCCAGCTTCTCGCCCAGGGCTGTTACCGCCTCATCGCGCATCCGCTGCTGAAGGGGGCGCAGGCGCTCGAGGTCGTCGCCATGGAGATATATGTCATAAACGCTGGGAACGACATTGCTGTAATACGTGGGGCAGATACCCGCCTCCATTTCTTCGAGGAGGAATCCCACAATTTCCTCGGGAGTCACGTAGGTCTTATCTTGCTGCGGCATTCAGGTACCTGATCCTAGTAAAGCTCACGAGCTGCTTGGCCGAAACGGAACTCTGCCGACTCGATGGCTATCCCGCGCGCCCGCATCCATTATTCGCGCGTGCTGCGCTTCGACGGCCAGGACCTGCCTTACTGGCAAAAGATCGCCGAAAATCTGTGGGGCCAGTCGGTGCTGGAGCGGCTGTTTGACCGCCTGCTGGCGTTTGACTCGACCACGCAGGGCGCCGCGCAGTTAGTTTATAAAGCCCACTTGCGCACTTACAAAGTGGAGAACCTGCGCGAGGTGATTGCGATGGGAGGCGCGCCGCTCGAAGGCTTGACCAAGCAGATCGATTTCGTCCGCGCGACGCAGTCCAATGAGGGCATGACCCTCATGGATACGAAAGATGAGTTCGAATCGCACAGCTATACCTTCGCCGGCCTCGACACGGTGCTGCTGCAATTCGGCCAGCAGATCTCGGGCGCGCTCGATATTCCGCTGGTTAAGCTCTTCGGGCAGTCGCCGGCGGGCCTGAATTCGACCGGCGAAAGCGATATCCGCAACTATTACTACGGCCTCACGCAGCAGCAGGAGCGGCGCATGCGCTCGCCCATCACGAAGCTGCTGCAGGTGTCGTATCAATCGAAGTTCGGTAAGCCGCTGCCCGAAGGCTCCGATTTCACGTTCCGCGCGTTGTGGCAGTTGAGCGATGAGCAGAAGGCGCAGATCGCCGCCTCCGATACGAGTTCCATTACATCCGCGTTTACGAGCGGCCTGGTGGGCCGGAAGACGGCGCTCAACGAGCTGCGGCAGTCGAGCCGCGTAACGGGCCGCTGGTCGAACATCACGGACGAAGAGATCGAGGCGGCCGACGACGACGTCAACACCGGCGAGTTCGGGGAGAAAGATCCGTTTGGGAAAGAAGATCAGGCGGCTTGACAGCCGTGCCCGCGGCGGGCTTCGGTTTTCGTAACCTGCTTGCCGCAACGCGGGCAGCGAGCGCGTTCGGCAGGCCTGCCGGCGCCAGGGCGAAATCCGCCGGCGGTTTTGCGGCGCGCTGCATTGCGGCGGCCGATTTCGGAATAGAGAATTTCATCGGGAATCGAAGCGATATCCCACGTGGATTTGTACTGTTGCATCATTCAAACTAGTTTGATTTTCGCGTATAATACTGAAGGGAGCGGGCAGCAGTAGCTGCTGCCACCCGCTTCGTCCTTAAGAAGCGCTAACGGCGTTTCCGCCGCCAACGCAACTTCAGAACGATGGTGCCAAGGATCGACACCACCTTCAGCGTGAGTTGCATGAGAGGGTTTACCCCCTTTCCGCAGCAAAGCGGGGAAATAAAGGCCGAGACTCACATTCTCGGTCGCCCGCTCGGCTGCTCCTAGGTGCGCAGTCTCACAGGCGTTTGCCAGTCCTTTTCTCTCTCCGTTCGCCCTCACAATTCAATAGTAATCAAACTGCTTGATTATTGCAAGCATCGGCAGTAATAGTACTCCAGACATCACGCGAATTTTGACGACTGGCGCCGGCCGCTGCGTAACTCGCGCGCCTACCTGGCGAACCTGGAAGCCTTTGTCCAGGAGTTCATTCCCTGGACGATTCGCTCGGGCTTCGAACCGACCGTAGAGCTCCCGTTTGACGAGGAGCTGGCGCTCGAAGCGGCCGAAACTATCGCGCGCCGCATGGTGACGGAGGTTGCCATCAGCAACGCCAGCTCCTGGCGCGAAGCGGCCAGAAAGTCGCTCGCCGGCAAGCGCATCTTTGAGGCGCTGCGGGCGGAAATGGATTCATCCGTCGGCGTGCGTTTCGACGAGCTGGTCGCTGAAAACGCGAGGCTGATCCTCAGCCTGCCCGAGGACCTGGCCCAGCGCACGGCCGCCTATATCGCGCGCGAGCAGCAGAAGGGCCTGCGCTCTTCCGAAATTGAACAAGAGCTTCGGGCGAAGCTGCCGGCCTTCGCGCACGGCCGCGCCCGCATGCTGGCCCGGACAGAAGTATCAAAAGCCGAGACTGCTTTAACGCAGGCACGGGCAGAGCGCCTGGGGCTTTATTGGTACGACTGGGCCACGAGTAAAGACCAGCGCGTGCGGCCGGCGCACCGCGTTTTAGAGAACGTGCTGGTGGCCTGGACCGATCCGCCGGCGCCGGAACGCCTGGCGGGCGTGCCTTCAAAATTGGGCGCATACCACGCCGGGGGAGCCCCCAACTGCAGGTGCCTGGCGCTGCCGCTGATCTTGCTCGACGAGATCCGCTGGCCGCACAAGATTCATGTGCACGGGCACTTGGAGTGGATGAGCCGGGCGGAATTCGAGCGCTGGAACGGCCTGCCGCAGGTGGCTTAAAAACCCTTTTTTTAGCGCCGCCTACACCCCGAGCACCATAAACACCACTCATCGCAGCGGCGGAACGCATGCGCGAGCCAACCGGCAAGGACCTTGTACCAAGGCCTAGTCCCGAGTAAGCTCCGCTTCGCTTTCATAAATTCCTGCTCGTATTTCAGGTCCACTATGCATTACTACACAACCGAAATCCTGAGCGCCAACATGGAGCTCACGCCCGAGGGCTTCCTGCTGTGCCGCAACGTGCCCATCGCGCGCATCGGCACCATGCTGTACGCGGCCGGCGAAGTGCCGGTGACGCCCGACCAAGACGGCTTGATCCGCATCGAGCGGCTGCCCGAGGACGTGTTCGCGGACACCACCGTCCGCAGCTTCAACGGCAAAGCATTCACGATCGATCACCCGCCCGTGGATGTAACGCCCGACAACTGGAGCGAGCTCGCCAAAGGCATCGTCCAGGACGTGCGCCGCGGCTCGGGCATTGACGACGATTTTCTGGTCGCCGACGTTCTGATCACAGAAGCGGCAGCCATCAAAAAGGTCCGCGAAGAAGGGCTGCGCCAGGTTTCGTGCGGCTACGACGCCGAGTACGAAGAAATTCAACCAGGCCGGGGCCGCCAATTCAACATCATCGGCAACCACCTCGCTCTGGTCGATGAAGGACGCTGCGGTTCCCGCTGCGCAATAGGAGACACGATGAAAAAACTCAAATTTTTTGACAAACTGCGCGCGGCATTCCAGGCGCGCGATGAAAAGGCTTTCGACGCCTGCATGAAGGACGCCGAGGCCGAAGAGACCGAAGCAGAAAAGAAGAAGCGCGAAGAGGAAGAGGCCGAAAAGGCCAAGGACAAGAAGGCCCGCGACTCCGCCGCTCTCGTGGAAGAGGCGCAGGACACCCTCCATCGTTGCGTGAGGCTGTAGTCGAGCCCGCGTCTGCGAATCCCGGGCTATTTCGATAACTTCTCCATAATCAGCCGCAGCGGCTCTTCTTCAGGCGATGTAGCCGGTCCACAGGATTTGGTCCGTACCTGCCAGAGCTTCTGCGCCATCGAAAGCAGACTTTCCGATAACTCATTTGTGGCCTGCTTGGGGCGCTTTCGCTCCAGAACATCGTTTGCGGACGCCAGCAACTGGCTGGCTTCGCCGGTCGCGACTGATGGATGATTTTCGACGCATTGATCAAGATCATCGCGCGCCAATTCGAGGATGCTGATACTGCGCCGATACTTTTCCAACGAGCGCAGCCAGCGAGGACTGGGATCTAGCGCAGTCAATCTGCCCGATAAATCCAGATCCCGGTCAATCGCGGAGTCATGCGGGTTACGCGATGACGCTGCAGAAAAGGCCGAATGCGCGGCGTGAAATTCGCCTTCTTCCAGTTCTGCTTCACCCAGCCCGGCGTAGGCGGCGGCTCCTTCCTTGTGCTGCTGAATCAATGTGCGAAATACCGCTGCCGCTCGAGAGGGAGAACCCGCCGCCAGAAATAAATGTCCCAATTTCTCTTCCAACCCCGCGACCTTGGCCGCTTCTTCCTCCAGCGGCAGGAGTTCCGCCAACATATCTTTCTGTTTGCTATTTATCGCCAGAAAATCCACTAGCTCCAAGCGCGCTGCAATTCGATGGCGGGCCGCGTCGTCCGGCCACTCTCCGTAGATCGCGCGATGATAATACGCTTCCGCATCAATGAGCTTGCCTTGTTTTGAGGTCATCCGGGCGGCAATGAGATTCGCACGCCCGTCGTTCGGCTCATCCTGCAGAATTTGGTTTATCAGCGGCTCGGCTTCATTCATTTTTTCGTCAGCTATTAAGCCACTCGCCAAATCAAGCCCATACTCGAGGTTCTCCCGCTCGAGCGAGTGTGCTTTTCGGAGCGCGTCCACTGCCGCCGCTGGCTGCCCTTGCGTCAGAAGTGCCATCCCATTCGCGTGGGCCTGGCTCGCCTCCTTGTGTGCCTCCGATTGTTCTTTTTTCTCCAGGAACGAATCGCCGAAGGCGAGAGCGGCGATGACGGCGGCGACGACCAACAGGAGTTCGGCCTGCGGAGAGCCTTGTGTCGCGGGACTTGTCGGACTCGGAGCGCTCATCTCTGTCTATTCGCCGCTCGTGTTCCGGCTACGCCGTACGTCGCCAGAATATCGGAAAGAGTAACCACGCCGTACATCTGGCGGATGTTGGCCCGGCTGACCACCGGAACAGCGTCAACACCGCTCGATCCCATCCGATCCAGAGCGTAGCTCAAGGGATGATCGGAGTGGACGTACGGGTAATTGCTATCTTTTATAAGCTCGCGCAAAGTCGCCGGCCGCGGCTGCGCGGACTCAATCTGATGGCTGCTGACCACGCCTTCAAGGTAATTACGACTTCCCACCGGCCAGGAAGCGCATTTTTCTTCGTCGAATCGCGCTTTTGCGGCATCTATATCCGCCTCCGCCGGCAGCGGCTCGGCCGCCGCTTCCATAACCTCGCTCACCCGGATACCGGTGAGCTCTTCCCTCGATTCACCCGTCGGAAGATAAACGCCCTCTTGCAAAGCCAAGGCTTCATAGATGGGCTCATGCTGGAGCTGCTGGGAAACAAAGAAGCTGATGAGATTCGAAATCATGAGCGGAACGATGATGGAATAGTCGCGTGTCATCTCGAAGATCATGATCACGGAGGTAAGCGGTGTTCGAACAATGCCCGCGAAGGCCGTTCCCATGCCCACCAGGGCGTAGGCGCCCGGATTAGCGGTGAGGCGCGGAAGCAAACCGTGAGCGACGCTTCCCACCGTGCCGCCTATCATCGCGCCGATAAACAGGCTGGGACCGAAGATCCCGCCCGCGTTTCCGGATGAGTAGCATGCCGGTGTCGCGATGATCCTCATCACCGCTAGCAGCGCCACCGTTTTAATCGGAAAATCCCCTCCCAGCACCCGGTCGACATAGTCATAGCCCACCCCCAGCACTTGTGGCATGAACAGGCCGAACACGCCCATCAGCAGACCTCCGGCGACAGGCTGTAGCCACAGTGTCGAAGCCGGCAGTCCCCTGAACCATACGCGCAACCGCAGCAGGAGTTTGACGAAACAGATGGAGCCGAACCCGCCCGCCAGACCGAGGATGGCGTAAATCCCGAATTCCAGTGGGTTCACCAGTTGATAGGCGGGCACGTGGAACAATGGCGAATCGCCCAGGATGAGATGAAGCACCATCCACGAGGTTGCCGACGCGAGCACTACCGAGCCCAGCACCGGTGCATGAAGATCGCCCAGGATTTCCTCGAGTGAAAAGAGAACGGCCGCGATCGGGGTGTTGAACGCCGCGGCGAGAGCCGCCGAGCAGCCCACCGGCACCAGGGCCTTTACTCCAGCCTTGCTCAGTCCGAAGCGTCTGCCCAGCACCGAGGCGATACCCGCCCCGATGTGGACGGCAGGACCTTCGCGTCCGAGCGCAATCCCGCTCGCCAGGGTGATAGAGCAACAAACAAATTTTCCAATTACCGTGCGCAGCGAAATGTAGCCGTCCTGAATGAAGAGCGCAAACTTGGCCTGCGGAATTCCGCTTCCGCGCGCATTCGGAAAATACCGGAAGAGCAGGTATCCGCTGACGAGGGTTCCTACCACCGGAACCAGCATCCGCCTCCAGGCGACGCTTTCCGGCGGGTACATCCGCGCCGCCAGCCGTCCAGTCAGAAGAATAAAAGCTACCACCGTCAGGCCAACGATTACGCCTATTACCAGGCTCAACAGAATTAAGAGTTGGTCCTCGCGGTTCCGAAAGCCCGTCCAATTCCACAGCTTTCCGTGCAACGAGAGCTTCCGCATCTTCTCTTATGGTCACAGATCGAACGTGCTCGTCGACCTCGTTCAGCGTACCAACCCGTTACTCCTGACCGGCTACGCTTCTGGCCGTCGAAAAACTCAGCAAGCGCCTAGAAAAAACCCTGGGCCTGCCGAAAAGGTAATCAGCCGTGGAACTCTCGCCGGAAGACTAGGGAGTCTCGCAGGCCCTCTTATGACAGATCTCCAAACCGGTTCCTTGCTCGTGGAAGAGCCTCTGGCGAGGCCTCATGATTTTCGGCCGAACAGCGTGCGCCGGTCCGCTGGGCTTGTAGATTGCCGCCCAGCCGGGCTCGCCGATAGGAAATGCTCCGAGGAGGAGATGCTGCAATACGTTCTCGAGTCGGAGTATTCGCGGCAAAACCTGCAGCGATACGCGAAGGAGCTCTGTGCAATGGCGGACGACTCCGCCCAGACCACACGCAAGGCGCAGGAAGCCGCGCAGAGCAAGGGCAATTTCCTCGCCATGATGAGCCACGAAATACGAACGCCGCTGAATGGCATTCTCGGCATGACGGCCGTGTTATTAGCCCGAGAACTGGATTCCGCTGAGCGGGATTGCGTCGAGATCATACGGAGCTCGGGCGAGGCCCTTCTCTCGATAGTTGATGACGTTCTCGATTTTTCGAAGATAGAAGCAGGCCGGCTCGATCTCGAATGTGCGCCTTTTGAAGTAGCCGCCGCCGTCCACCAAGCCATTCAGATCGTACACGGCGCGGCTGCGCGCAAGGGCATACGGATCGGCGCCGAATTCGACCCAGCCTTGCCGTCAATGGTACGCGGCGATATCTGCCGGCTGCGCCAGATTCTCCTTAACCTGCTCAGTAACGCGATCAAATTCACGGAGAACGGCGATATTCAGCTGAAGGTGGAATTGGCATCGTTTTCGCAGAGTGAATACGAGCTGCGCTTCTGCGTTGCTGACGAAGGTATCGGAATTACCGAGGAGCAACAAGCGAGGTTGTTTCAGCCGTTCAGTCAGGCCGAGCCATCGACGAAACGAAAGTTCGGTGGCACGGGCCTGGGTCTCGCCATCTGCAAACGCCTCGTTGAAATAATGGGGGGAACCATAGACGTGACCAGCCAGCCCGGTCAGGGATCTTCCTTTTCGTTTACGATTAGGACCTTCGCCGCGGTGCATCCCGTTCCCATGGTGCCGTCCCCATGCCCCTCGCCCGCCGTGCATCACCAGCCAGTGATTGATGCCCGCGTGCTCCTGGTTGAAGATAATGCAGTGAATCAAAAAGTAGCCCTGCATATGCTGAAGAATTTAGGATTGCAGCCGGATATTGCCTGCAATGGTGAAGAGGCGCTCCAGAGAATCGCAGCGCGCGACTACGATCTCGTTCTGATGGATTGCATCATGCCGGAGATGGATGGCTTCGAGGCTACACGCCGCATCCGCGCGGCGGGCGACCATGGCGCTCAAGTGCCCATCATCGCCATGACGGCCAATGCTTTCGTTGAAGACCGTAAAGCTTGCCTTTCGGCGGGAATGACGGACTATTTATCCAAACCGGTGCGCCAGGCGGAACTCAGCCGCAAGCTTGAGTTCTGGCTATCCCAAAAAGAAGCTACTTCCACGTCATCAGCTCATAGCTAAGCTGCCGCTGATCTCTCGGATTTGCCGCGGCTTTCGACGCCACGTAAACGCCTCCGAGCGCCGTGTTAAAAGATATCGCTGGAGTTTACAAAGCTTTGACACCAAGCGAACACCACTAGGAGCGGCATACTCTTACACTTCATCGTGAAGGGGTCGAGACACCCGAACGTTATAAACGTTTGTCCCGATTTACCCGTCGCGCGCTAATGAGCGCAAAAAGAGGGAGTGCAAGAATGAAAAACGAAGATCCATCCACGCCGTCTGAGAAAGAAGACGTTGAATCTCGCTGGCGTCAGGTTGTCAAGCGCCGTTCGTTTTTGACGGGACTGAGCGCGGCTGGCGCAACGTTGTCAGCGACGACATTATTCGCAGCCGATGGCGACAACAGAGTCATCACTAAAGGCGACGCTGCTCTGTTGCGGTTTGCGGCCGTGGCTGAACTTATTGAAGCGGATCTCTGGCAGCAGTATAACGAGCTGGGTGGCGTGAACGGAGGAAATCCAGCCTACATCGCGGCGCTTGAAAATCTGGACGGCGATATGCCGCAGTACATCTCCGACAACACCGACGACGAGATAAGTCACGCAGCCTTTCTGAATGCCTATCTGATCTCCAAGGGCGAGGAGCCGGTTGATTTGGATGCGTTCCGAACCTTGCAAGGCAGCACGGCTACCGGCGCCAATGCGGGTCTGGGAAGACTCACAAACCTTCAGAGTCTTGATGTCGATACCAGTTGGTATTTTCGATACCGCAGCACGAAAAACCCGGATTTCGGCGCTGCCTTTCCTCAACTCCTGACCATCGCAAACCAACCCGCAATTCCGCTAAACGATGTGGACACCCCGCCCGATACGCCGGCCGCGGTTCCCCCGCTTACCGGCGCGGAGAGCGCACAGACACTTCGCATGCAAGCAATTGCCAACACCGCCGGATTCCATTTTACTTTTATCGAGCAAGGCGGCTCCAGCCTCTATCCGATTCTGGCCCTGAAAGCGACCAGCCTCGAGGTTCTTAAAATCCTGCTCAGCATCGGTGGAGTAGAGATAGATCACTTTTCGCTCTGGCACGATAAAGCGGGAAACGCGATAGCTCAACCCTTGGCCGGCGTAGTCGATCCCGAAACCGGACTGGCGTTTCCAGACTTCAACAACCCAGTGAACCAGAAGAATTCGAAGCTTTCCGCTGCCGATCAGGCCGCCGGCAGTGAAATGTTCCAGACGAACCTGATTCTGCCCGAGCCCTGCGAATTCATCAGCCCGAAACTGCCCGCGTGTTCGGTGATCCGGCCCGTTCTGACAAGGAATGGCGGAGCCGTGGCTACGATTCAAGCTTTCACGGCGGACCAGCTTTTCCTCGGCCAACCCCAGGCATTCTTCACAAAGGTGATGCACCTGGCCTCCGCTGCCGACGCTGCGCAGCGCGAGTTTTGAGGCATAGCGCTTTGCGGGTGCACTCCCATCCAGAGCAAAATTAAAACGACCCGGGCTTCAGCAGTCCGCTAATTCCTCGTTCCAATATTCTCGGTCCGGCCCGCCAGCGGCTTTACCGCGGACCCACCGCATACCCCGACCCCGGTATTGAGCAGTGCGTTCAGCAGATTGATCAGCACTGCGTATACTACCTGCTCACTCACCGGTTGCCGCCCCGGCATTCTGAAAGTGCCGGGCAGCTCCTTTGCAATTTGCAGCCGAACGGCATGTGGAAGCGTGCGGCCATTCTTGTCGAGCTGGTTAGCCAGCGAGAGCGGCGTTTGAAGAACACTGCCCGACTTGCCGTCCACGTAAAACTGGCATCGCGAAAACCAGCCGAGATTTCCGGGGTCCGCCGCATCAAACAGCAGCAAGGGAGCCTGCCGGTCCGGTGCCGCTAAATCCAGCGACAGCACCCTCTGCTGATCGTCGATTTTAAAATCGAACCCGGCTTGCCGCGCTATATTGCCGATAGACTCCGGATCCAGCTCCAGTAGCAGATACTTGTTCGGCCCGGCGTCGAGAACTTGCATCAGCGGTGCATCCTAACTGCGGCTTGCGGCCGCTTGGCTCCGCAAACTCTGCGCGTGCCGCCGGTAAACCTCGTGATCGCTCTCGCTAAACTGCACCAGCTTCACCGCGCGAAGCGGTTCACTGTGATCGTGCAACCAGGCCGCTACCGCTCTAACGGCAATTTCGGCGGCCTCCTCAACGGGATAGCCGTAGATACCCGTGCTGATGGAAGGGAAACTAATCGTTTTGACATCGCGTTCGGCGGCGAGCCTGAGGCATGTGGTGTAGCACGATTCCAACGCGGCCGCCTCGCGGTGCTTGCCGTCGCGATACCGCGGACCTACTGCGTGGAAAACGTACTTGGCGGGCAGCTTCCCGGCCCCTGTCACCACGGCGTCTCCTGCTTCACAGCGGCCGATCCGCTCGCGAATGGCATCTAGTTCGCGCATGATCTCGGGGCCGCCGGCCCGATGGATCGCTCCGTCCACTCCTCCGCCCCCAGCCAGCTGCGAGTTCGCGGCGTTCACGATCGCATCCACGGCGATGCCGGTAATATCACCCTTCAAGAGTTGTAACTGGCACAGGCCTAAATGCACGATGAAATCGGACGGCATATCTCACTTGACGCAAGCCGCGATCGCATCCAGAAGAAAATCCACGTTCTCCTCGGTTGCGAGCGGTCCCATCGTTCCGATGCGCAGAATTTTTCCTGCCAGTTGTCCCAAGCCGGAAGCGATCTCGATGCTGTATCGTTCAACCAGCCGCAGCCGCAGCTGCGCTTCGTCAACGCCCGCGGGCGGAATCACGGTCGTGAGATGCCAGATGCGATCGTCCGCATTCTTGACCAGCGGCTGAAAATTCAGCTTCTGCAAGCCTGCGATGAGACGCCGGTTGGCGCGCCGGTGCCGCTCCCAGCGATTGCGCAAACCCTCCTCCTCAATCGCCGCCAGGCTCTCGTGCATCGCATAATAAAGCGGGGGCGAGGGGGTGTGGTGATACGTGTGCGGCGGTTCGAAGTACTTCGCGATTAATTGCAAATCCAGATACCACGTAAACGGTTCCTCCGGACGCTTTCCCAGCCATTCCGCGGCTCTCGGCGAGAAGGAAACAGGTGACAAGCCGGCCGGACAGCTCAAGCCCTTTTGCGAACAACTGAACGCCACGTCGATCCCTACCCCATCCAGCTCAACGGGCATCGCGCCCAACGAGGTCACGCAATCGGCGATGACCAGCGCTCCGCATTTCCTTGCCGCCGGCACGATGGCCCGCCCGGATTGGTACGCCCCGGTGGAGGTTTCGGCCTGCACAAAGCCGACCGCGTCCGGTTCTTCGCGCTCGATGAATTGTTCGGCTTCTTCGAGTGAAAAAACCTCGCCCCAGGGCTTCTCCAGCCGCACAACATTGGCTCGCTGCCGCCGGGCCATAGCGGTCATTCGGTCAGCGAAAATTCCGGCTGCGAAAATAGCGAACTTCGAACCAGGGCGAACGAAATTCGCAATGGCCGCTTCCATGGCGCCGCTGCCGCCGCCAGGAATGGGAAATGTCATGCGATTTGTTGTGCCGAACGCCTCTCGCAAACCGGCTTGGATCTCGCGCATGAGCTCGAGAAAATACGGATCGCGAATACCCAGCACCGGCTGGCTCATTGCTTCATAGGCTCTCGGATCCACCATGGATGGGCCAGGGCCAAACAGCAGCCGCTTGGGTGGGGCAATTCCCCGGGTGGCAGTGGTGGACATCTTTATCAAAATATCAGCAGAAGTTCTGTAGGAACTCCGCGGTGACTTCGCCGTGCGACGCGAAAGCCGTCACTCGTCCCTCCTGGACGATGATGATCTGCGGCGATTCGTGCCGAACTCCTGTCCGGTCCGCAATATGCCGCGCAAGATCCCGTCGTTGCCGCACGGAAAGCAAATAGACAGGCACGTCGGGCTGACCCTCGCGAAAGCGGCTTACTTCCCGATGCGCCATCCAGCTTACGGGACACGTAGGGCTGTGCTTAAAGAGGACCGCCAAGCTCTCGGATAACACGGCATCGCATTCCTGGGTCGTGTTCACCTCGGGAATGCTGGGGGTCGATGAAAGCCACCGGCGAGACATTCTTTTTCAGTAGAACATAGGACGGGCATGAAAGACGGTCAGCTCGGAATAATGATCGTCGCGGGAATAGAGGTCGTTTATAAGCTGGAGGAATTGCGGCGAATAAAAAGTGAAATCGTTCTTGAAAAAAATCAACGTTCTGAAATGATGTTTACGCCATTCTTCTAATAGCTCGGATTCCTGCCACGCCGCAAAGGCCGTACCAGGCGTCCAGTATAGCGGCAGATGTTCTGGAGAGGGAACGCGAAACGCCGCATAGGCGAACTCAACACGAGGACCGAAGAAAACCGGCCGCGGACTCGTTGATACCGCTTCACGAATCTGATCCACCATCTCGTGAAAGCGCGTGCTGGCCCTTAAATCCTTAAAAAATGAAGAGTCCACCCGGCTCCGCGAATCATTCGAATTGAAATAAGGACCGATACCCATGACTCGCAGGCGTACCGCGCCGGTACACAGATCAGAAACTATCAGGGCGCAGACAAAAGCCACATAGAAACGACGTAGACGCGAGGGGCTTCCGAAAGATTGAAATACTAATACAGCGTCGGCGGCTAAAAGAATAGCCCATTCTACATCTTTGAGATCTCCATTCGTCAGCATGGCGTAGATACTTACGATCGGTGCGATTACAAAAAGCATTTGATACGCAATATCGCGTAAGTTCACCTGTTTTAACGCCGCCCACAGATAAGGAACCCAGAACACGATAGGAGTCATAAGTGCAACGAAGCAAAAAACGATTCGTATGAAAAACCAGCTCCGAAAAGCGTAACCTCGAAATCCGACTCCAGCTAAGTTCGTTTTAGGAAATCCCCCGCGCTCAATAGCGGCCGCTGCGTAGCTCCTCAGCATCGCGAAGATGTTTATGCCATTCATCACCAGCAGAAGAATCGTGAGCAACGTCGCCGCTAACGTCAGAACCGTTAGCCGCTTCTTGCGCTGTGTTGCAAAAAAAAGAAAGAACACGGCTCCCGCAGCGAGGACGCCTGTGACATTAGGCTTCATCAAACCCAACAGGGCAAGAGAAGCGACATACGAAATCTGCGAACCTGCTGCGAGCGGCTGTTCGCGATAAGCCACACACGAGAGAAAAAAAACCGCCGCGATAACTGCTGTTATGTTGTTATACCACCAGAAATCAAGCGGCAACATGGTCGCGCACTCTACAGCTAAAGCCATCAGGAAAGCCGCGGGCCGCGTCTCGACGAGAATGTCGAGCAGCCAGTAATTCCATAGGAAAGTCGCGCCCGCGAAAATTGCGGTTGCATACAATTGCGAGTTCCAGCTCGCGCCGAGTAGCTGAAACGCATACTTCAGTCCTAAATTGAATCCCGGCGGATTTGTGCAAATGAAATCGGTATAGGGTCTTTGGCCGATCAATTGCCTCCACCCGGTGTCGATCAGAATGCTGAAGTCCCAACCGCCGAACTGCCGGTTACCAAAATGTAAGATGAAAGTTCCGAGAGCCGTGCACGCAGCGGCGAGTATGATGACTGAATAAATGGGTCGCCAGCGGTTTAGGAACCGGTTACTTACTGCGGCAAAGGTAGGTGTCAGAAAGTAAGCAGTAAAGAACGCGCCCAGTGCGCCGGGGCCCAGCAACACCTTGCATTCCCACCAAAACTGTTGATTGCACTCATCGCCTCCACACGGGAACCTCCTGCGAGCCAACTCTGGGGTGCAATAAAATATCGCGAGGGTTAGCACGAAGGCCAGTATGCCCAAAAGTTGTTCCGCGAGGAACATTCTGACCCGTGATTGAATTTCAGCCCTGTTAGGGGCGTGTTCCATCGAGTGGGTAAACCTTCTTGCAGGAATGGTGGGCCCTGCAGAACTCGAATCTGCGACCTCTACCGTGTCAAGGTAGCGCTCTAACCAACTGAGCTAAGGGCCCGGCGATTTATTTTCAACCATAACACGCTTTCTGTATGAACTTCCGCTGCTACATTGGCATCTGGAGAGAACGAGATGGATTTCCGAATCGCGCTGCGCTCGCTCTGCAGAACTCCCGCGTTTACCTTGCTTGCCATTGGCATTCTGAGCCTCGGTATCGGAGCGAATACCGCCATCTTCAGCGTGGTCCATGCCATAGTTTTTCGCGCTCTGCCTTATCGCGATTCGGAGCGGATTGTCTCCGTGAGCAACGCGAGCCGTAAAGACGGAGCTTACTTCCAGATCTCCGGCCCCGATTTCGTCGACTTTCGCGCTCAGAGCACGGCGTTCGACTCCATGGCCGCCTATGATGACGGCGTTGAAAGCATCGTCATCGACTCCAACGCTGAATTTGCCGGAATGGCGGCGGTCTCCGAAGATTTTCTTCGAACGCTGGGTATGGAGCCCATCGAAAGCCGCGCCTTTACCCGTGATGACTGGTCCGGCAAACTCGCCTGCGCGACCCCCGCTATGAATAGCATCATTTTCGTGTGAGCCGCTCTGAGCTTCTTCATCGCGCCTTCCGGCACTTCCGTTCCCGGCGCATGCGGCGTTTTGAGCAAACCTTTCAAATCTCGAAAAACACACGCGTGCTCGACGTCGGTGGCTCTCCGCTCATCTGGGAATTTGCGGCCGTGCGCCCCCGGTTGACCATCTTGAATTTTCCCTCGGCAGTACAGCCCGCCTCAGCAAACGTGGACTCAGTAGCCGGCGATGGCCGCTCCCTACCGTTCAAGGACAAGGCCTTCGATATCGTTTTCAGCAACTCGGTAGTCGAGCATGTCGGAACACGCGCTGACCAGCAGCGGTTTGCGGACGAGGTAGCCCGTGTGGGCCGCCACTATTGGGTCCAAACCCCAAATCGACGCTTCCCGATCGAAGCCCATGTCATGCTTCCCTTCATCCATTACCTTCCTAAGTCGATTCAACGACTCGTTGTCAATCGTTTTACCGTTTGGGAGTTGCTGGTTCATCCAAACGAAGGAGATCGCGCGTTTTATCTCCATCACTTCCTGAACGACCTCAGGCTGCTCGATGCGGCCGAGCTCCAAGAGCTTTTCCCAGGATCAACAATTGTTCGCGAGCGCGCGTTCGGGCTGACCAAATCGCTCATAGCGGTGAGTACGTGACCGTTTACACCGCGTGTTACTGGACGCGAAATCCTGGTCCTCTTTGATGAAAGATAATTGCCAAGAAAGTGAGCGCGTCGGTCTAAGGTCTTAATTGCGGCGTTTTCAGAACTTGAAACAGATTGTTGTAGTCGTCCGTCCAGGGGCGTAGCCCCGTGCGGCTCGCAATCGGGACCGAATGTACCTTGATCCCGGCATTCTCGAGTACGGTCGCGTTATTTGTCACAATCACCCAATCTGCCGCCAGGATCTGCTCGGAATCGTCAGCGTGATTTCGCGCCAGCACAGCGTGATATCCGGCCTCTTCGGCGAGCTGGCGGACAATCGGCGCCAGGTCCAGATAGTCATTGGAGACATGAAATGCCACTACACCGTCAGGCTTCAGATGCCTCAAGTAGAGTGCGAGGGCCTGCCTCGTCAGCAGATGCAGCGGAATCGCATCGCCGGAGAACGCATCAATCGCAAGCACGTCGAACCGCGACCCCCTCTCCCTTTCGAGCGATAGCCGCGCATCGCCTTCCACGATCTCGACCGCCGCGTGCGTCTCGCGCAGGTAAAAGAACGACGATTCGGCGATCTCCACCACCTGCCGGTTGATTTCATAAAAACGGAATGTGTCGCCGGGCTGTCCATAGGCCGCCAAAGTTCCTATCCCGAGTCCCACCAGCCCGATGCGCTTGGGACTGTTGAAACATTCACGCAACACAATTCCAATTCCGGAATCGGGGCCGTAATAAGTTGTCGGATGCAGGCGGCGTGGCGGCCATAGAAACTGCGCTCCGTGTTCGATGGTCCCATGAAATAACGTTCGAGTTTGCTCAGGGCCGGCTCTCGGCGATTGCACCACGCGCAGCGAGCCATAGAAGCTGCGCCGCAGCGTCAGGGTGTTTTCGCCATACGCCTCGACGTGCACGATCAGCACGGCGGCCATGCAGCCCGTCACTCCGATCCACAGCAACCGCACTGGCCAGTTCCCTTCACTCCAGATCATTGCTACGGCCATAGCGGCCGTCGTCACCAGAGTTACGGGAAGCTCGTAAACGCCCCTGAAGATATGCGGGGCTATCAGTCCGATAAAAATCGCTCCAGCCGCGCCTCCCGCCGCGATCATCACATAGAAAAACGTTAGGTTTGATGTGCCGGGGCGCAGATTATTCAGCTCGCCGTGGCAAAACATGCAGCAAAGAAATAAGCCGCCAAGAAAAATAGGTAAGCTGACCTGAATGGCTTCCACTGCGTTGATGCTATAAATGGCGTACCCGAGAAATCCAAGCGCCAGCGCCAGCAGCCGCAGCCATATCGCGCGGCCGTAAATCGACTGCGCCCCAAAACTGAGCACAAACGTGAGCAGGTATACTGCGAGCGGTAGCACCCAAAGCAGAGGAATCGCCGCCACGTTCTGCAGTAGATGATTGGTCACCGAGAGTAGCAGCATGGAGCCACAGGCTGCCAGCACGAACCAGGCGCATACTTTCCACGGCGTAGTCCATTCGAAATCAACCGCTGCTACGTTTTGTGCCGCGCCCGCCCGGCTCCTCCTCCACAGGCTCAAAATGCACAGTGCCGCAAACAGAACATATAGTCCCGACCACCACATGCGTTGCGCCGTGAGATCCAGGCCGGGTTCAATGAGCGTGGGATAAGCGAGAAGTGCGGCGAGAGACGCAAAATTCGAAATGGCAAATAGCCAGTAAGGGCTCTTATGGCCGGCACGTCCCGTCCAGTCCTGAAGCAGCGGACTGGTAGCGGAAAGCATCGCGAATGGCAGCCCGATGGTGGCCGTCAGCATCTCTAAAATCAACCATGCCGGATCGCGCGCAGAACCGGGGCGCCAGCGCTCACCCGGCCCAATCGGTAGAAAGGCGAGCGACCCGGCAAGCACACCGATGTAAATCGCCGCCCGGCGCCGCAACGCCGCCCGTGTTGTCAAAGCTCGGGCGAAGATGTAACCAAGCAGCAGCGCCGTCTGATAAAACACCAGGCATGTGCCCCAGACGGCAGCCGATCCTCCGAACCAGGGAAGAATCCGTTTCGCAACCAGCGGCTCAATGGAGAACAAAAGGAACGCCGAGATGAAAACCGTGGCTCCGAATAGTGAGATGGTAGGCAATCAATTGATCATCACCGCCCAGCAGCACATCCTGCAACAGCAGCAGGCGCATTTTCCGGAGGCGGGCGGCACGTTCTCCTGGCTCCTGTCCGGCATTACGCTCGCGACCAAAATGATTCAGGCGAAAATTCGCCAAGCCGGTTTGCTTGACCTGCTCGGCAGCGCGGGGCAGACCAATGTTCAAGGCGAGACGCAACAAAAGCTGGATGTCTATGCCAATCAGGCTCTCCTGCATTGCCTCGGGCTGCGAGATACCGTGGCCATCCTGGTATCGGAAGAAAACGAGGAGCCCGTCACGTTCGACCGCGCGCCTGAATCCGGCAAGTATGTCATCTTTTTCGATCCGCTCGACGGCTCCTCCAATATCGACGTGAACGTCAGCGTCGGAACCATCTTTTCCATTTTTCGCCGGCCCAACAAGAAGAGCGGGGATCCCTCCGCGGCCGTGCTTCAACCCGGTTCGAAGCAGGTAGCGGCCGGATACGTCGTCTACGGCTCCTCCACGATCCTTGTCTACACCGCCGGCCAAGGCGTCTTTGGCTTCACGCTCGATCCGGCCATCGGAGCGTATGTTCTAAGTCACGATAATCTCAAGATGCCTCAGCAAGGCAACACATATTCGGTGAATGAGGCCCAGGCGCACACCTTTCCCGATGCCTACCAACACTATTTGGCGTCTCTGCGGGGTGGAGCACTCGGCCGCGAATACAGTTCCCGTTACGTCGGTTCTCTGGTGGCCGATTTTCATCGCACCATTCTCAAGGGTGGTGTCTTTCTTTATCCCGGTACCAAGAGTTACCCCGGCGGCAAGCTGCGGCTCTTATATGAAGCAAATCCGCTGGCCTTCATCGCGGAGCAGGCCGGTGGTCTCGCCACGAGCGGAGAACAGCGAATCCTCGAAATAGAACCGCACGACATCCACCAACGGACTCCCTTCGTCGTCGGCAGCAAAGTGGAAGTCGAGGAGTTTCTCCGCCATTGCAACCTGCGGACGTCCACATCTTAAGACGGGCGTCTCGATCCGCTCCCGCGCGCTCTTATCCCATTTGCGAACAACGGCCTCCTCGGCGCGTTTTGGCCGCATCGCAATTCCAATGATTTACGTTTCCGGTACATTGGCGCTCAGGGTGCACCTATTTACCCCCGCTTTGAGGTGAATGATGTTCCTCCTGCAGGATTTGCTGTACGGCTGGCGCACTCTGACGCGAACGCCAGGCTTCCTCATTGTCGCCGTCCTGTCGCTCGCGCTGGGCATAGGCGCGAACACCGCCATCTTCAGCCTCCTGAACAGTTGTCTTATGAAAGCTCTTCCGGTACGGAACGCTCAGCAGCTCGTGATGCTGACGGATCCTTCGAGCAATGGCGTGGCTATCGGCTCTTCAAACGGAGAGCGCGGGCTCTTGTCCTATCCCGAATTCCAGGAGATGCAGCAAAGTGCCACTCTGTTTAGCGGACTATTTGCCGTTGAAAGTAGCGTCAACCGCTGGCAGGTTCGCCTTGAATCGAGCGATCCCGAAGAGATTCAGGGCAAGCTCGTGTCCGGCGGCTTCTTCTCCGTTCTCGGAGTCGAACCGGAGGCCGGCCGCTTTTTCGATGCCTCGGTGGACAATCACTTCGGGAACGCGCCATTCGCTGTCTTAAGCGACCAATTCTGGACGCGCCGCTTCGGTCGTGATCCGAGCGTGCTGGGAAAGACGCTCACCCTCCAGCGCACTGCATTCACCATCGTCGGAATAGCTCCGCCCTCTTTCTTCGGCGAAACAGTCGGCCAGCGTCCGGACGTCTGGCTGCCCTTGAGTATGGAGCTCCAGGTGAAGCCGGGCCGCGACTGGTTGCATCCGCTTCCCGATCCAACCGAAAAAGTGATGTGGCTTCAAGTGTTCGGACGTTTGAAACAGGGCGCTACATTGAGCCAGGCGCAAGCCCAGGCCAGTTCCATCTTCAAACGCTCTCTCGAGGTCAGCTACCAATCTCTGTCGACGGCTGCGAAAAAGCCGTTCATGGATCAGAAATTGCGGTTGAGGCCGGCCGCGACTGGCGCATCCGACATCCGTGAGCGCTTTACCGAGCCCTTATTTGTCGTATTCGGTGCAGTCGGCGCGGTCTTGCTGATTTGCTGCGCGAATTTAACCAATCTGCTGCTGGAGAGAGCCAATTCACGGCTGCGCGAGATCACGGTCCGGCTCGCTCTCGGCGCAAATAAAGCTCGCGTAGTTCGCCAGCTATTGACCGAAAGCCTTTTGCTATCTGTTCTCGGAGCGCTTGGTGGTCTGCTTGTCGCGAGCGCCGCAACCCCACTGCTGTTGAGAATGGCCTCGAATTCCGACAACCCGATTCAGCTCGATGCCTCGCTTGATTCGCGCGTCCTCCTGTTTACAGCGGCCGTCGCTATTCTGACCACTGTGTTTTTCGGTCTGGCGCCGGCCGTTCGCGCTGCGAGTACCGATATCAACACAACGCTCCGCGAGGGCAGCCGAGGCCTTACGTCTTCGGTTGCGCGTCTGAGATTGGGCAAGCTCTTCGTCGTGGCGCAAGTCGCTTTGTCGCTGGTCCTGCTGGTCGGCGCCGGTCTGTTTCTGCGAACTTTCCTCAATCTCGAAAGCGTCAACCTGGGTTATGCCCGCGACAAGCTCCTGTTGATTCGCGTTGATGGTGTTACTGCGGGTTACAAGGACGAGCGGCTCGTCGCTCTTTACCGTCAGCTCCTCGACAAATTCAGGACCATGCCGGGCGTCCGTCGCGCTACTTTTTCCGAAAACGGATTGTTCAGCGGAACGGAAAGTGGCGATCGAGTTATCGTCGAAGGCTACACGCCGCGCGGCGACAAGGATCGCAGTTCCCGCTTCGATCAGATTGGTCCGGGCTACTTCTCGGCTCTCGGAATTCCGCTGCTCCTCGGTCGTGAAATCGATGAACACGATCAGCAGGGTGGCCTGCGCGTTTGCGTCATTAACCAGGCTTTCGTCAAACTATTCTTTGCGAATCGCAATCCCCTCGGCAAACATGTTACTGATCAATATGGCGACAAACGCATACCATTCGAAATCGTTGGCGTCGCCAATGACTCGCGCGATCATGCGCTCCGCGGAGAGGTGCCGCCTCGCTTTTTCGTCGCAGCGAACCAGGACTCTTATGGCTTTCCGCCCGCGGTGAATTTTGAAATCCGCACGGCTGCCGATCCCAAGCTCATGCTCAAAGCCTTGCGGCGCGTGATTCAGGGAGTCGACACCAACCTTCCGGTCCTCAGCGCTCGTTCTCTCGGCGAGCTCGTCGATGAACGCGTTGCTCAGGATCGCCTCATCGCCAACTTGACCAGCATCTTTGGCGCTCTCGCCATAATCCTCGCGGCCGTCGGGATCTACGGCGTGCTCGCGTACGGAGTCTCGCAGCGCACCAGCGAAATAGGGATTCGTATGGCCGTCGGCGCGGAAACCCGCAACGTCGTCCGCATGGTTCTGCGCGAAACAGTTATTATGATCGCGGTTGGGCTCGTCGCTGGCCTGGTCATCTCCCTATTCGTCACACGGCTCATTCAAAGCAGGCTCTTCGGACTGCGCGCTATGGACCCGTTTGTCCTGGCCGCCGCGGTTCTGGTGATGTGCCTCATCGGCCTTATCGCCGCATACGGTCCCGCATGGCGCGCTTCACGCATCGATCCCGCTATCGCGCTGCGGTATGAGTAGCTGAACCTCTCGCGAGCGCCGCCGCGATCTGCTTTGGCAGATCGCGCTCCATCAATTCCTCGATCGGCAAAGGCAGCCCGACGCACCAGTTCGGATGTTGATCCACCCTGGTGGCCGGCATGTTCGGCCGGTCTTCCACCGCCGCCGCATCCTCCAGCGATGCAGTCAAAATTCTCGACGGCGCGTTCGCGAGCAACCGGTAGGCTCCGGCGATCACCTCAGGCAGAGGCGCTTCCGGGTCCAGATTCGCCATGCTCATAAGCCGCTCGCATATTTCGTTTGTGCTCTCTTCATTCGGCTGCAGCTTCAGGTCACGCTGCTTGCGAAGATCCGATCCCGTCCACAAACCGGCCACGGTCGGCAGGTCGTGTGTCGTCACGGCGGCCAGCGCCTCGCGCGGATACGTCGAGGTAGCATCTTTCTCGAACCACAACAGACGGTATGACATCACTCGATGTTGCGCTAATTTCTGCCGCGCATTCTCCTCCGTGGTCCCCAAATCCTCGCCCACCACGTATGCCCCGGCGCGCTCGCTCTCGAGGGCTAGAATCGCCAGCATTTCGTCGGCATCGTATCGCACGAACGCTCCTTGCGACGCCTTCATTCCGTTCGGAATCCAGAAGAGCCGGAACAGCCCCATGACATGGTCGATCCGCAAGCCGCCTCCATTTCGAAACGCGGCTCGAATCGTTTGGATGAACGGCTCATAACCTGCGTCACGCAGCTTGTGTGGAACGAAAGGAGGAAGGCCCCAGTTCTGGCCTTGCGTATTGAATTCGTCGGGCGGCGCTCCCACTCCGACATCTTTGGCGAAAACGTCCTGCCACGCCCATGCGTCCGCGCCGTCGGGATTGACCCCGATCGGCAAATCCTGCACGAGAGAGATTTCGTTCCCGCAGCGCGCCAGCTGCCGGTCAAAAAGCCATTGCAGCCACTTGTGAAACCGAACCCGATTCTCGTTTTCGCGGGCGAACTGGGCGACGGCGCTCCCGGCCGGATGGCGGTGTTGTTCCGGCCACCGGTGCCACCCCGTCTTGTACAGTTCAGCCAGGGCACAAAACACGCCGAATCGGTGAAGATCGAGTCCCTGCTCGTCACAGAAACAATCGAATGCACTGTTGCCTGTAAACTCTAGCCACAGCATTTCAAGCGCTCGCATTTTGAGCGCGAAAACTTTGTCGCGATCGATGAGAGGCTGCTTATTCAGTGCTTGTCCCGCGCGGGCGAGCTCTTCGAGCTGGGGGATCGTCTCTGTAGATGCCCCGGGGACATCCTCCACGTGGATCCAGAGAGGATTGAAGAAGCGCCGCGATGTCGGATAGTAAGGACTTGCCTCTTGTGGCGCTGTTGGCGTTGCCGCACTCAGCGGATTCACCATCAGCATGCCCGCGCCGAGTGATTTGGCGGACCAGAACGCGAGTCGCTTCAGATCGGACAAGTCGCCCATGCCCCAGCTCTCCCGCGAACGTGCCGCATACAACTGGACCGCCCAGCCCCAAGTCTGTAAATTTTCGGGTATCCAGCACTTTCCCGGGCTGACGATCAGGCGTGTCGATTGCTCCGCTCCGTCCAATCGCAGTTCGTGATATCCGCTTGGCAGATCAGCCGGTAACCGCGATTCGAACGTGATCGTCTCGCCGTGCTCCAGCACGACAGTACCGCTACTCGCAAACTTACGCTGTTCGCCGGTCCGCAAAACGATGACAGCGGGATCGTTCTGCGGCGCGATAGTGACCGCATCGCCGCCCATGGACTCGAAAATAGCCTGAATCGTTCCGGGAGGTGTCTCGTGCCACTTCCCTAGGGCATCTTTATAATTCAGGTCAATGCCCCAGCCATTCGTCCTGACCGTCTGCTCAGCCGTAGTCTCGGGTTCCGCCATTCAGTGCGGCTCTCCGCTTGGAAGACGCCGCTACTGCTGTTGCTGTTGCAATGCGTGCAGCGATTCGGCTTGCTGATCTTTCTCCAGGAACCGGGACCACTCTTCATCCGACGCGAATTCCTGGTCGGGCGGCAGTATCGCCTCCGAAGGCGTCACTCTCACCCGCACTTGCAGTTCGCTATCACCTGATCCTTTGACGATGCCGAGCGTGGGCGGCACGTCGGCATAGTCACGCCCCACCGCGGTTCGAATGTGTCTTCCCCCGGCGATCAAATTATTCGTCGGATCGAAGCCCACCCATCCCAATTCGGGAAGCAGCGCTTCCACCCAGGCATGTGTCGCGCCGTCCGCCGAGCGGTCCTGATACCACGGGTCGTGGTGTAGATATCCGCTTACATAACGGCACGGGATGCGTAAATTTCGAACCAGCGCCGTCATGATGTGGGCGAAATCCTGGCACACGCCCTGCCGTGTTCGAAGCGCATCTTCGATCGGCGAGTCAACGGACGTGCTTTCCTTCACGTACTCGAACGTCTCGTAGAGCTGCGCGTTCAGATTTCGGAGTAGCTTCAAGGGATCGAATCCATCGCGCTTTTCCACTCCGAAATGGCGCGCCAGCTCTTCCAGTTCAGGCGAGATCCTGGCGAAATGGCTCGGCCGCAGCATGTCCCAGTAATCTTCCCGCTCAATAATTTGATCGAGCTCGGCCCAGGCCTCGGTCCCCAGCGATTCGGGCAGCGAAGGGGGCGCATCGACGTCCACCAGGGCATCCGCGATGATGGTGAGCTGGTTATGGGGCGCCGGGATGTCAAAGTGATGAACCAGATTGCCCAGATGATCTCCATAGGAGAAGATCCGGGCGCGCGGGCTCACTGAGAGCTGAAACGTGAAGCAACGCTGCATGTGCTCGCTCCGCGGATGCATCCGCACTTCCATCACGCTCTGGCAGACAGAGCGGCTGTAGCGGTATCTCGTGAAATGGCGAATGGCGTAGAACATCAGGCCTCGAAGGCGGATTCCACCGGATAATCGATGAACACTTCGTAAACGGCGCCGTGCAGCAGATGGCATTGCACAATGACGCCGTTCAAATAGCCGTGCAGCTCGCGCGACATGATTTCATCGATCTGTAAGTAAGCCAGCGACGATTGCAGCTTTCCGATAATCCGGTCGACTGCGGATGTGTTCCGCGCTGCCGTCACCTCCGCTATGGCGCTCAATGCCGTTTGCATCCGCTCCGCCGAGTACCGGACGGAATAGGGCAGCTCCCGGTTCAGGAGCAGAAACTCGGCGATGCGATCCTCTTGCAAGTCAGCCGTGTAGACTTTGCAATACGCCTCGAAGGCGGAGCAACTGGTAAGCAGGCCCACCCAATCCAGATGATCGGTTCCCGCCGCAGCCGAAAAATGCGCGTCCAGCAGCTTCGATAACGCGCAGGCTCGTTCCATATACTTTCCGAGTTGGATGAAATGCCAGCCTTCATCGTGATTGATAGTCGCTTCGGTGACGCCGTGAAACTTGTACGCGCCTTCCCGAAACGCTGAAATCAATCGCAGGGGATCGCCATCGAATCCGCCACGAGCGCTGGAATGCGTCAGTTCGTGATATAGCTGATTCAGCCGTTCCCACATCTCCGAACTGATCTGCTCGCGAATCTGGCTCGCATTCTCCCTAGCGCCGGTCATGCAGGAGACAATGGAGGCCCGATTGCCGGCTTCGCCTATTAATCTCGCCACGTTCATTTGCGGATCCGCGCCCACGCTGCCGCCGGTGAAACCGAGCGATGCCGTGATCCGATGCCATCGCTGCTCTCTCGATGGCTTCGATGGATTCAACATCAGATTGTAGTTTGCTTCCAGGACCCGCGCGCAATGCTCCGCGCGCTCGAAATAGCGGCTCATCCAGTACAAGCTATCGGCCACGCGCGCCAGCATTCCGCCTGCCTTTTCAGTTCTGCAACACCCAGGTGTCTTTCGAACCACCGCCCTGCGAAGAGTTCACGACCAGGGAGCCTTTTCTCAGAGCCACTCGCGTCAGACCGCCGGGCACAATCGTGACCTTCTCTCCGAACAGGACGTATGGCCGAAGGTCCACATGCCGCGGCTCGATCCGGCCTTCCTCCGTGAAGCACGGAGCTGTGGATAAGGCGAGTGTCGGCTGTGCAATAAAGTTTCTCGGCTCCGCGTTAATCCGCGCCCGAAACTCTTCGCGCTGCTCCGCCGTGCTATGCGGCCCGATAAGCATCCCGTAGCCCCCGGATTCACCCACCGCCTTCACCACATATTTGTCGAGATTGACGCATACGTGCTGACGGTGCGCTTGGTCGGTCATCAAAAAGGTCTCAACGTTGTTTAGCACCGGTTCTTCGCCCAGATAGTAGCGGATAATGTCCGGCACATAAGCATAAATGGCCTTGTCGTCGGCCACTCCTGTGCCGAGCGCGTTCGCGAGCACAACGTTGCCGGACCGGTAAGCATTGAACAGCCCGGCGGATCCCAAGGAAGAATCGGGCCGGAAAGCCAGCGGGTCGAGAAAGTCGTCATCCACGCGGCGGTAGATCACATCCACGCGCTGCAATCCCGAAGTGGTCCGCATGTAGACGACGTTGTCGTGCACGACCAGGTCGCGTCCTTCCACCAGCTCGATTCCCATTTGGCGCGCCAGATAGGTGTGCTCGAAGTACGCGGAATTGTGTACTCCCGGTGTCAGCAGCACAATGGTCGGGTTCGAGCGTCCGTCCGGTGCAAGCGATCTCAAGGTGGAAAGCAGAACCTGACTGTATTGCTCGATTGGCCGCACGCCGCACTTGCGGAACAGCAGCGGAAAAATCTGCTTCATCACCTTGCGGCTGGTCAGCATGTAGGAGACCCCGCTCGGCACGCGCAGATTGTCTTCCAGGACCACGAAATTTCCATCCGGCATTCGAATCAGGTCGGTGCCGCAAACGCTGACGTAGACGTCTCGCGGCACTTTGACGCCGCGCATCTGCCGCCGGAAATGCTTGCAGGTGTAAATAATTTCTCCCGGAATGACGCCATCTTTCACGATGCGCCGCTCATGATAAACGTCCTTGAGGAAAAGATTCAGAGCCGTTATGCGCTGTTTCAGGCCGCGCTCAATCAGCTCCCACTCGGCGCTCGCAATAATTCGCGGGATCAGGTCGTGAGGAAAAATGCGCTCAGTGCCTTCGCTTCGTCCGTAAACGGCGAATGTGATGCCCTGATTAAAAAATGAAAGATCCGCTTCCTGCTTGCTGCGACGCAATTCCTCCGCCGGCAGGTTCAGAAGGCGAGCGAAGAGCGCCCGGTAGTGGGGTCGCGGACGGCCCGGCGACCGGAACATTTCGTCGTAGGCCGCGCCGATCTCATAATGCGGCAACGGTTCTCGGCGCGGAGATTCCGCCGATTGTGGAAGCGTAGCCATGCTCAAGCCGAGATATCGGGCGGCGGGCTGCGGAACTGGATCTCCGGAAGCTGCTCCACGGCGCGCCGCAGCGAAGTTTCCCACGAGGCGTGAATCGAGCTCAATTCCTGGTCCGCGGCCGAGAAGCGCCGGTAGCATGACAGCTCGAAACTATCCTTTCGATAAAGCAGAAGTTCGATAGGCGGCCCCACAGTGACATTGGACCGCATGGTCGCATCGAACGATAGCAACGCGTATTTGGCGGCCACCTCGAGAGAAGTGTTGCAATCGACGCCCCGATCGAGGATGGGCCTGCCGTATTTGCACTCACCGAGCTGCAGATACGGCGAATCCTCGGTGGCCCGCAAGGGATTCCCCTGCGGATAAATGAGATAAAGACCGGGCAGCTCTGCGCCTCTTACCTGGCCCCCAAGCAGCAAGTGAACGTTGAACGAATACTGATCGCGCTCGAGCGCCGCTCGATCGATATCGGAGACCCGGCGCACGCAGTCGCCCACCAGCCGCGCCGCCTGATACAGGGATTCGGCTCTGGCCAAGCCCTGGCCGGCATCGAACTCGCTGCGCAGCAAAGTAAGCACCGACTGGCTGATCGACAGGCTGCCGCTCGACAAAATTACAAACACTCGTTCGCCGGGCTGCGCGAAGCTGCGCATTTTGCGGCAAACATTTACCTGGTCGTACCCGGCATTGGACCGCGAATCGGAGGCCATCACCAGGCCTTCGTTTGTCACAATGCCCAAACAATACGTCATGTCCCTCCTGCGCCAGGCGCCCCGCTGTCCTATTGTTGCAAGTTATCCTTACAACGATGCTGATTCGCTTAGGCTATGACATCACTTTCGAAGTCCCCTTGAGAGTGCCCGTTGTGGCTATGCTCAACGTCCATGCTTCGCGCTCCGCGGATCTTCGCGAACCGGACCGGCTCCGGGTTGAACCGTGCGCCAGTATTGAAGCTTATATGGATAGCTTCGGCAATCAATGCTGCCGGTTTCTCGCGCAACCCGGCGCGGTGCGGCTTTGGAATTCGACGCTCATTGAAGATTCCGGCCGGCCCGACCCCCAAAACCCCGAGGCACAGGAGATTCCCGTCGACAAGCTGCCCCTCGAAGCCCTGCGCTATCTTCTGGCGAGCCGGTATTGCGAGGTGGACCTGATTTCCAGCACTGCCGTCGAACTTTTCGGGCACCTCACGCCCGGATGGGCACGAGTACAGGCCATTTGCAACTGGGTACACGACAAAATAGCGTTCGGCTACAATTTCGCGCGGTCCACAAAGTCGGCTCTCGACGTTTACACCGAGCGCGCTGGCGTGTGCCGGGATTATCAGCATCTCGCGATTGCCTTTTGCCGCGCGCTGAATATTCCGGCCCGGTACGCAACCGGATATCTGGGCGACATCGGGGTGCCGGCAGCGCCCTATCCCATGGACTTCAGCGCCTGGTTCGAGGCATATCTCGAAGACCGCTGGTGGACTTTTGACGCTCGCCACAACCAGGCGCGTATCGGACGCGTGCTGATGGCGCTGGGGCGCGACGCCGCCGACGTGGCGATCACCACGTCCTTTGGAGAGATTCGCCTGAAAAATTTCGCGGTCATCACCGACGAGGTGGTTCAGGAACGCTCACACAGCGCCTGAACCATAGCTATTTCGCCTGCGCCGCTTTATGCTTAGTGCACCGCCGGCGCCCGTTTCTGTCCCATAGCCGGCCGTCGCATCAGAAATGGAAACGGAGTCAATAACAAGACGATCAGCGACATCACCCAGAAGCTGTTTTTGAAGCTGAGAGCGGCGGCCTGCGCGTTCACGCTCTGGTAAGCCATGGCTAGAGCCTTCTCAGCGGCGGTTACTGCGTCATACCCCTGTGCGAGAAACATGGCCTTGAGCCCGTTCAGAAATTGCGTAAAGTTAGGATCGCCGTAACTGGTGTGCGCAGCCAATGTTCTCTGGTGTGTCTGGTTCTGCCGCGCGATAAACGTGGTCAGCAGCGAGGTGCCGATGCTGCCGCCTAGATTGCGCGCGAAGTTCGATAGTCCGGATACCTGGTTGTTCTTCTCGCGCGGGACGCCTATGTAATTGAGCGTGCTGATGGGAATAAAAATGAACGCCATGGGAAGCACCTGAATGACGCGCAGAAAAACGATGGTCCGGAAGTCGATGCCGGGGTAGATGGCGGTCATCAGGTGAAGCGTAATGCCCATGCCGAGAAACCCCCCGGCAACGAGCAGCCGCGGATCGATCTTCGTCCCGGTGAGGCGTCCGGCAATGGGCATCATCAGCATGAGGGCGAATCCGCCGGGCGACAGCGCCATTCCCGCCCGCTCCGCCGTATAGCCCAGGCTGGTCTGCAGGAACTCCGGAATCAGGACGGTGGAACCGAACAGCACGATTCCCAGAATGAAAGAAAAGAACACGGCCGTCCCGAAGTTCCGGTTCTTGAGCAGGCGCACGTCGACAATCGGATCTTCGTTGTACCATTCCCACAAGAAAAACGCGACTAAGACGGGCACGCCGATGCTGAACATCGTGGTGATGAGTGGCGAGCCGAACCAGTCCTCTTCCTGCCCTTTGTCGAGAACGATCTGGAAGCAAGCGACGCCCAGCACGATCAGTGCGAGGCCGATGTAATCGATCCGGATGCCGGAATTCCGTTCTTCCTCGAGCCAGGGCGGATCCTCGACGAAGCGCTGCGTCAAGAACAGCGAGATGAGTCCGACCGGCAGATTGATGAAGAAGATCCAATGCCAACTGAAATTGTCGGTGATCCAGCCGCCGAGCGTGGGACCGATGGCGGGCGCAACCACCACGGCCATGCCGTACATGGAAAAGGCCATGCCGCGCTTCTCCACGGAAAATGTGTCCGCCAGAATGGCTTGCTCGGAGGGCTGCAGGCCGCCGCCTCCGCAACCTTGCAGCACGCGGGCCACGATCAGCATCGGGAGGCTCGTCGACAGTCCGCAAAAGACGGAGCAAATGGTGAACAGCGCGACGCAGGTCATGTAGAAGCGCTTGCGCCCGATGACGGTGGAGAGCCAGCCCGAGACCGGCAGAATGATGGCGCTCGAGACCAGATAACTGGTCAGCACCCAGGTGGACTCGTCGTAGGTCGCGCCGAGCGACCCGGCAATGTGGGGAAGCGAGACGTTCGCGATGGAGGAATCCAGCACTTCCATGAAGGTCGCGAGCGTCACGGTGAAGGCAACCACCCACGGGTTGTGCGAAGGCTTCCAGTTGTGATGGGACACTTGCGAGGCCAAGGGACGTTAGCCTCCGATGCGCACTTCGGGCTCGACGGACATTCCCGGCCGCAAGCGATCGAGCCCGCTTTGATGCGGCTTGAAACGGATGCGCACAGGAATGCGCTGCACGACTTTCACGTAATTTCCGGTTGCGTTTTCGGGGGGCAGAACACTGGCAATGGAGCCCGTCGATCCGCCGATATTTTCGATGTAACCGTCGAAATCGTTCTTGAGGGCGTCCACGTGTATGCGCACCGGCTGCCGCGGCTGGATATTTCGAAGCTGTGTTTCCTTGAAATTCGCCGTGACCCAGAGATCGCCGGTTTGCGCAATCTGCATCAACTGCTGTCCCGCTGAAATGTGTTCTCCCACTTCCGCGGAACGCTTCATAACGACTCCGGCGACGGGCGCGGCGATCTTGGCGTAGCTGAGCTTCAGGCGCGCTTGTTCGACCTGCGCCTGGGCGCTCTGCGCGCTGGCGCGATTAGATTCGACATTCGCGCGGCGGATGGCGATCTGCTGCGGCGCGGTGCGCCTGTACTGGGCCAGCCGGCTGCGCGCCTGATCGAGTTGCGCACGTTTTTGATCGACCGCTCGCGCGGCGGATTGAAGAGCTGCCTGAGCGGCGGCCACGCTGGCGGCCTGAGCTTTGGCGGCAGCGGCGATTTGATCGTACTCCTGCTGCGAGACTTCTTCTTTGGCAATCAGAAGCTGATAGCGTGCGAGATCGGCTTGCGCTCTTCCGTTATTGGCCTCGGCTTCCAGCACCTTGGCGGTCGATGATTCCCGGTCGCGCTCGGCGGCCGCCACGCCAGCATCGGCGTTGGCGACATCGGCTTCGCCGCTGGAGATGTTGGTCGTGTTTTCGACTTCTGTAATCGGCACGTTGGGCTGTTCGGCGATGACCATGCTGCGGGCTTGGGCGAGCTGCGCGAAGGCTTGGTCGAGAGTGACCTGGTAATCGCGCGGATCGAGATCCACCAGTGGATCGCCCGCCTTCACGATCTGGTTATCGTCAACGTAAACGCGCGTGATGGCGCCGTCGATGCGCGAGCTCACGGCAGTCAAATGCGCCTGGACTTGCGCATCATCGGTGGTTTCAAATTGCCGCGCATGCAGCCAGTAGAGCAGGCCGGCGGCGGCGATCACCAACAGGACGACGAAGAAAATAAAGAACGCCTTGCGGCGGCCGCGCGTCAGCGGAGGCGCGGTGGCCTCCGGAGTCCGCGCAGCGGATGCGGGCGATGTTACCGGCTCCGACACAATCACAGTGTCGCCCGGCCTCGACTCGATATTTGCTGGCAAGGGGCTACTCCTTTCCTCCACTTCCTGGCCGCTCTTCATGGGCGACCTCCGCTCAGCAGGTTGGGGGAAGCAGTTTCGGCTTCGCCGGTGGCCCGGGCGAGCGAGAGCCGGGCCAAATTAAAAGAGAAAAGGCTCGAGATATAGTCGCTTTCCGCGCCTGACACCTGCTCCTGGGCCTGGACGACCTCGACGGTGGTGGCGACTCCGGCATTGAAGCGATCGCGGGCCTGAGTTAAAGTCTGGTTGGCGTAATCGCGATTGCTGGCGGCGAGGCGAACCTGACCGGCGGCCGTTTCGAGTTCGATTAACGCGGTCCGGACGTCCTGCTCCACCTGTCCACGCTGGTCGGCGAGCTCCGAGCGCCGCTGTGCAAGTGTCGCTTCGGCCTGCTGAATATCGCCCTTGATTCGTCCGCCTTCCCAGATGGGGACATTGAGCGATCCGGCGGCCGTGAAGACGCCATGGGTCGACGCAGGATTCGGCCCGATCGCTCCGTAATCGCCGCTCAGCGAGAGGGAAGGTAGGCGCTCGGCATGCGCGGCCGACAAGGCGATTTCAGCGGCACGCGCCCGCGCTTCCGCAGCCCGCAAATCCGAGCGATGTTCGAAGGCGCCGCGAATAGCGCTTGCGGCATCGGGCAACGGCGCTCCGGCCGGGCTCAACGTATCAATGAGTATTAAGTCGCGATCCAGTGGAAGGCCGATGAGGCGGGCGAGGCCGATCTTCTGTTTGCGCAGATCGGCTTCGACCGAGCTCAACCTTTGCTGCCCGGTTTGCAACTCGACGAGGCTGCGCGTCACATCGATGCGCGCGTTTGTTCCCGCCTGCTGGCGAATGACGGCCCGGTTGTAAACCGCGCGGGCATTATCGACCTGCGCCTGTTGCGAGGCCACGCGGCTGGCAGTAGCGATGGTTTGCATATACGTTCCGGCGACCGCGAGCACAACCACTTCCCGGGCGTCGCGAGCCGAGAGCACGGCAGCGCGCTCGCTCTCCTTCGACGCTTTCCAGTTGCGTCTTTGTACAAGATCGAATACCGACTGGCTCAGATTGCCCTGCAACTGCGAATAGGCGAACGGACCGACGACGGTGGGAATCGAAAAGGAGGAGCCGGCGGGTGCCTTGAACTGAAAGCCGTAAGCGGCGAGATCGACCTGGCTGACGGTTTCGCCCGCGCTAACGGAAAGATCCGGCAGCAACGCAGCGAGCGCCTGAACGCGCGCGGCCCTGGCCGCGCTCACCGAGTTAGCGGCCGAAACCATGCCCAGGTTGGCGGATAACCCCCGTTTCACCGCATCATTCAAGGTGAGCTTTATGGGACCGCTGGGAACAGCGGCGGCGGGAACGCTGCTCTGATAATCTCCGGAAATTTGAACCGAACTGCTGATGGTAGCGGCGCCAGCGCCGGAGCTCGTGCCCTGCTGGACAGCAGCGGAACCGGGCGATGTGCGCCCGGAGGGAGGCAATTGCGTGGCGCGACTCATTCCGCTGCCCGGAGCGCCGGTCGGGATCTGCCCAAACGCGGCGGCACCTAAAAAGCAGGGCAGCACGGCCAAGCGGAGGACGAAACTTCGATTCTGGAAATACCGGGTTCGGGTGATCAAAACGCGCTCCAGTGCTACTCCCAAGCAATTACATACATAGATGTATCACATTGCATACACGCATGTATATAATATTAAACGGACATGAAGCGGTCCGCCGACCTCAACAAGCATCAGCAGAAGACCGAGGCCATGCGGCGCAAGCTGCTGAAATCGGCGCAGCGCATTTTCTCGCGGGACGGCTTCGAAGCGGCCCGCATTGAAGACATAGCGAGCGCCGCCGGGCACACGCGCGGCGCCTTCTACGCGCATTTCGACAGTAAAGAGGACCTGTTCTTCGCGTTATTCGAACAGCAGGGATATGAGCACGCCTATAAGATCCAGAGTTTGACGCGCGCCTGCCGGACGGCCGAAGAGCAGAGGCGCGTGCTGCGAGAGTACTTCGTGCGCCGCGCCAAGGACCGGGGGTGGTCCGTACTGATGCTGGAATTCAAGCTTTTCGCGCTGCGCCATCCGGCGCTTCGCAGCAAGCTGGCCGAATCGCACCGCCGGGTGCGCGAGGCGGTGGAGTCAGAGATCAAAGGCTTTCTGCATCCGCATTTGAAGCTGACCGCTCCGTCCAAGGAGGCGCGGCGAGTAGCGGCTGGGGCCATTCTGCACGGCCTCGTTTTGGAACAGGCTTACGATCCGAAAACCATTTCGAGGAGCCAGTTGATCTCGATCCTGCGTCAGGTTTTCGACGTACTGGCGGCAGGGTGAATGGCGAGACACAGTCCGTTTCGCCCATTGGCGGCGCGACGTGCGGGGCCTATCATTCGCGTCTTGTTCTCTCCTTGACAGCTTAGGAAAGCCTGCACTATACTCCTGATTAGCTTAGGAGTGGGGATGTCCGGCCAAGCCCAGCTTCTTCCAGGAACTCTCGATCTTCTGATTCTGAAGGCGGTCTCGCTCGGGCCCCTTCATGGTTACGGGGTTCTTTTGCGCATCGGGCAAATCTCCGCGCAAGCGCTGCTCATTGAGCAGGGAGCGCTTTATCCGGCATTGTTCCGTCTGGTGCGCCAGGGCCTGCTGAAAGCAAGCTGGGGCACATCGGAAAACAACCGCCGCGCTAAGTTTTATGAGCTTACGGCTGCGGGCCGCAAGCGTTTGCGAGAGGAAACGGAGGGCTGGAACCGCGTGGCCGCCGCCATGGCCTCTGCTCTCGCCGCTCAACCGGAGAAAATATGAAACTTCTGGCCTACTTTCGTTCTGTTGCCGCTCAGTTTTTCCACGGTTCCCAGGTTCAGGATGAGATGGAAGAGGAGCTTCGCTCGCATATCCAGCACCGCGCGGATGATCTGGAGCGTTCCGGCCTGAATCGGGTCGAGGCCGAACGCCTCGCGCGCATCGAGTTTGGCGGCCACGGGCGATTCAAAGAGGAGTCCCGTGACGCGTTTGGCGGAAATTTTATCGAGACTCTGATACAGGACGTGCGTTATAGCCTTCGCGTGTTGCGCAAGTCGCCGGGATTTACACTAGTCGTGATTTTTACTCTGGCGTTGGCGATTGGCGCAAACGCCGTGGTTTTTGCTGTATTGAATGCGCTGATTCTGCGGCCGCTGGATGTCCCTCAGGCAGAGAGCCTCTGGGGAATCCAGCACGGAAACGAGGCTGACTCGTATCAATCGTATCCGGACTATCTCGACCTGCGCGATCGCAACCGCAGCTTTAATGGTTTGGCAGCGTATAACGTTGCTCAAGGGGTGCTGAACACGGGCCAAAATCCCTCCCGGGCATGGATCGAGGAAGCGAGTGGAAACTACTTCGACGTACTAGGCATTCAACCGTATTTGGGGCGGTTCTTCCACGACTCCGATGAGCACGGCCCGAACAGCGCTCCGTATGTCGTGCTCACCTACGAGTACTGGCACAGTCGTTTTCTGGATGATCGCGGCGTGGTGGGCCGTACTGTCCGGCTGAACAAGCATCCTTTTCTCGTCCTGGGTGTAGCGCCGCCTGAGTTCCACGGGACCTTATTATTTTTCTTCCCCGATTTCTGGGTACCGATCGTTAACCAGGAGCAGGTAGAAGGGACGAACCTCCTCAATGGGCGCGGAAGCCGTTCGGTTTTGATGGCTATGGGGCATCTGAAGAGTGGAATCACGCCGGCACAGGCGATTGCCGATCTGAACTCGATCGGCTCGTATCTGGAAAAGACTTATTCCAAAGACGATTATCAGAGAACCTTTACATTGGCGCGCCCCAGTCTTTATGGCGATTTCCTTGGCCGTCCGGCACGAGCATTTTTGACGGCCTTAATGCTGCTGGCGGGGTTGATTCTGCTGGCTGCCTGCGCCAATCTGGGCAGCCTGTTTGCCGCGCGCGGCCGACCGTTCCAAGGAAGTCGCGCTGCGACTGGCTCTTGGATCGAGCCGCAACCGCATTCTGCGGACACTATTTACCGAAGCCGTGCTGGTTTCACTCGCCGGAGGCGCTGCCGGATTATGGGGCAGCGTGGCGCTGTTGCGCGGCCTGAGCGTCTGGCGTCCGGTACCCAGATGGCCTATCCATGTGCCGGTCACTCCGGACGCAAAGGTATATGAAGTGGCCTTGGTTTTGGCGCTGGCGAGCGCGATGCTCTTCGGCATGGCTCCGGTGCGCCAGGTGCTCCGGACCGGTCCATACCAGATCGTCAAGTTGGGATCGACTGGCACGGTCGGGCGGTGCATCACTGTCCGAGAGCTGCTGCTTGTCGTACAGATTGCGATCTGCGCGGTGCTGGTTACTTCCTCGATGGTTGCGGTGCGTGGACTCATGCGCTCGCTGGACAGCGATTTCGGTTTTGAACCGGAGAACGCCATTCTTGTGAATACAGACTTGCGGTTGGCCGGGTACAGCAATGACAAAATCACCGAAATGCAAAAGCGCATGCTCGATGCCACGAAGGCCATTCCAGGTGTGAAGTCTGCCGGCTTGGTTGATTGGCCGGCTTTATGTACCGCGGGCTGGAGTAGCACAAGCGTTTTTACCGATGAAGAGACCGATCTGAGGCCATCGAATGCCGCTGCTCAAGCGCTAAGGTTCAGCATCTCTCCTGAATACTTCAACGCGGCTGGCACGGCCCTCTTGGCTGGCAGAAGCTTTACCTGGCATGACGACAAAAATGCGCCGCCCACAGCCGTAATCAACAAAGAGTTCGCACGTAAAATCTTCGGTTCCGTCACCAACGCCATCGGCGGCCATTACAAGCTCCGGGACGGAACGCGTATGCAAGTGATCGGAGTTGTCGAAGACGGAAAATATGAAACGCTCACCGAAAATACACGGCTGGCGATGTTTCTTTCCTTCCTGCAATCACCGCGAAGTGAGACCTGGTTAGTGGTGCGTGCCAACACAGACCGGCAACTCAGCGGGGCATTAAGGAGCAGGCTCCAGTCGCTGGATGCAGGGCTGCCTCTCTACATAGGAAGCTGGCGCAAAGAAATGGATTTCGCTCTGTTTGCCCCGCACGTGGCGACGGTGTCGCTGGGTGTGCTGGGTATGATTGGCGCGATGTTGTCCATCACAGGCATCTTTGGAGTGGCTGCGTACTCGGTCAGCAAGCGGCTGAAAGAGCTGGGAATTCGGATGGCCCTCGGCGCGCAGCGTAAAGAAGTATTACAAGCAGCGTTGGGAGGAGCATTGAAAGTGCTCGCTTTTGGTTCGGCAGCAGGATTGATCCTCGGAATTCTGGCGAGCCGGGTACTCGCTCACATCGTGTATCAGGCAAGTTCCCGCGATCCGCTGGTATTGGCTGGCGTCGTGCTCGCCATGGCTTTGCTGGGCGTGCTGGCTACGTGGATTCCCGCGCAGCGCGCGCTCTCGCTCGATCCTTCGACATTGCTGCGCGACGAGTGAGGTCTTGCGCGTCCACAACATGAAGACCGAAGCCGGACGGAAGAAAAAGATCGCGGCTTTCGTCGAGATGCTCAAGCGCTTCGAGACGATCTATCCGCAGCGGCTTATATGGCAACCCCGGGCGGGCAATTATTGGACTTTCTTGAGGACCTTGGCGCCGGGCGGGAGCTCGAAGATTTTGGGCGGGAGCGGCTGATTGGCATCGATGCTGCCGGCGAACAACTGGTAGGTCTTGTATCCGTTGCGCTGGCGTTCGATGGAATACGGCCACATGATGCCGCCGCCTATATCGCGATACTTATCGAAATCTGTAACCTCGTCATTGCGGTACTTGGTTTCCGGATCGAGCCAGGTGTAGGTTTCGCGGGCCGGCAGCATGCTGTTGTGGTCGAAATAGACGCGCACGGTTTGATCCTGGGCGTCGGTGATGTCGACGATTTCGACGTGCGTACTGAAGAGCACATCGGAGCCCACGTAATCGAACTGGATTCCGGGTTCGTTCGAACGCACGCGGAGTATATAAAGGATGTCGTTGCGGGTGATCCTGGCGTATCGGTCCCACGTTTCATCGGAAATGGGGCGAGCCCCGCGGAAGGTAACGTCCCAGCCCTGGTCCGGAAGAAACAGGTACGAGTAGTCCTGCTTCTTGCCGAGCACTTCGCGCTCTCGGACGGCAAGCCCTTGGGCGGGCGCCTGCGGCAGATATTCGGTGTAGATTTTGGCGACGTCGAGGCCGCTGAGCTCGTTGTGAAAAAAAGAGTAGACACGGCCGCCGGCGACGTGGTTTTGCATGTGCAGAAAGCGGTCGCCACCGAGCGCGGCGATGGCGCGATCGACGATGTCCTTCCCTTTATTGGCGGGGGCGGGGGTTTGGGCGAAGGCCAGGAAGGCAGCGGCCAGCGCCACCGAGGAGAGAAAGATTGCGACTGGTTTAGGCGCAGGCAATCGACTGCACCCACAATTTCTCTGGATCCGCGGCCGCATCTTCGGGGGCGTGAATCGAGCCTGCGCGGTCACGCAGCAATCCGCCCGAGCGGCCGTGGAGCGCGGCCTGAATTTCGGCGAGGACGGCGAGAGCGACTTGCTGGGGGCCGTCGGCAGCGATGTCGAGCCCCATGGGGCTGTGCAGAGCGGGAAGGGAGGCGCCGTCGAGACCGGCTTCGGCGAGAAGCTGAACGGTTCTCTTACGCGGCCCCAAGATGCCGAGATAAGGCAGCGGCTTCGATGACAGCTCGCGCAAATTGGCGAGATCCTGGCTATAGCTGTGGCTCATGAGAACAGCGACAGTCCAGGGATCCGTTTCGGCTTGCGATTGGCCGGCGGGGCGGACCAGCACCTCGCGCGCGCGAGGGAATTTATCACGGCGGGCATAATTGGCGCGACCATCGAAAACAGAAACGTGCCATCCGAGGAAATGGGCCAGAGCAGTGAGCGGAACCGCATCGTCGCCAGCTCCGAAAACCAGCAGACGCACGGGGGGCACCAAGGTTTCGAGGAACACTTCGACACCGTTATCGAGGCGAACGGTCCGGGAGGCGTGTTGGACAAGGGCGGAGCGGGCTTCGGGCTCGATGGCGGGGAGCAACTGCGGGTCAGCGAGATTGTGCGTGATTACGCCGGAAGCTTCGAGCACGAGATGCTGGCCGACCGCGCTGGAGGGTTCGAGCACGTGAGCGACGGCAGCGGGCGAACGCTCGGATCGCACTTGGCGGATGCGTTCGAGCAGCGGGGCGTGGGCCTGTTCCAAGCGTTCGAGGAGAACGTGGATGATGCCATTGCAGCCGAGGCCGAAGGCGTCCGCAATCTCACCCTCCGGAGTTGTATCGTAACGCCGGAGAGCGGGGCCCGATTCCGTCAGCCACCATGCTTTCTTGAGCAGGTCGTCTTCGAGGCAACCGCCGCTGACGGAGCCGGCGCGCCGGCCGCTGGCGGTGAGTAACAAACGCGCTCCGGGCAGACGATAAGCGGAGCCCTGCGTTTTGACGACGGTGGCGAGCACGGCCGATTCGCGGGAGCCGGCGGCGTGGTTCCAGAGCTGCAGGATTTGTTCGAGCTCATCCATGAGCGCCTGATCGAGGTTTCTTCATCCAGGTTACATCGATGTAAGCAGCGGGTCCGAGGGCCAAGGGCGCCTGGAAATCGGCGTCAGGCAGCCGCCGCTGACGGAACCGAAACCGGGGAACGTTCGGGCCTCTGACCGAGGACTTGTAAAGATTCATTTATACTCAGCACTTTGGCGAGCAAGCGCCCGGGTCCCCGTAACGTCTATAAGAATGTTATCGTCTTTTGGGTCGTACGACGTAACGCAGGGCTTGCTTTGCGTCTAATTCACAGTGTTATTAGAGACAATGCATGAGGGGGCTTTTGTCGCCTTTCTGCTGTAAATCTTTCTGCTAAAGATATCGAGGGGAGAACGGGGATGAAGCCACCAGGCACCCTAGAACCGCATCCGACAGAACCACACGAGCCGGGGGTCCATTCCGGGGAGCCGCGCGCGAATCGTTTTCCGGACCTGGATGCGGAGAGTGAAAGCAGCTCCGGGAGCCGGTATTGGTGGGTGTGGCTGCTGGTGTTCGGGCTAATCGGATATGGCTGCTACCGGCTGTACCAGTACGAAACCGGCAAGAAGGCGGCGATCGCGGAGCGGAAAGGCGCGTTGAAGCCGCGCAGCATTCCGGTGGTGGTGGCGGCCGCGCACCGTGGCGACATGCCGGTTTATCTGCAAGGGCTGGGGACGGTGACGGCCTTCAACACGGTCACAGTGAAGACGCGGATTGACGGACAGCTGGTCAGCGTGAATTTCAAAGAAGGGCAGTTTGTGCAGAAGGGCGATGTTCTGGCGGAGATCGATCCGCGGCCGTTCCAAGTGGCGTTGGACCAGGCGCAGGGAAATCTGGCGCAGGCCCAGGGCAATTTAGCCAAGGACCAGGCAACACTGCGGGACGCGCAAGTAAATTACCAGCGGGATCAGGAGTTGTTCCGAGATCAGATCATCGCCAAGCAGCAATTGGATACGCAGCAGGCGACGGCGGACCAGGTGCGCGGATCGATTCAAGCGGACGAAGCGGCGATCGCGGCGGACCAGGCGGCAATCAACAGCGCCAAACTAAATCTGACGTACACGAAGATCACGGCGCCGATCAGCGGGCGCATCGGGCTGCGGCTGCTGGACTCCGGCAACATGATCCATGCCTCCGATGCCAACGGGCTGGCGGTGATTACGCAGCTGCAACCGATTGCGGTGCTGTTCACGATTCCGGAAGATCAACTTCCTCCGGTGCTGCAGAAGCTGCGGGTGGGAGCGAAGCTGCCGGCCGAGGCGTACGACCGCGACCAGACAAAAAAACTGGCGGACGGGACGCTGCTGACGGTGGACAACGAGATTGACGCGACCACTGGCACGTCGCGGCTGAAGGCGGTGTTTCCAAATGGTGACGACGCGCTGTTTCCGAATCAATTTGTGAATGTGCGGCTATCGCTCGAGACAAAACGGAACGAGACGATTATCCCGTCGGTGGCGATCCAGCGGGGCCCGACCGGGACCTTCGTTTATGTAGTGCAGGATGACAGCACGGTGGCGGTGCGGCCGGTGAAGCTGGGGCTTTCCGAAGGAAACGACGTATCGATCGCAGACGGCCTCCAGCCGGGTGAGAACGTGGTGGTGGACGGCGCAGAGAAGCTGACGGAGGGGATGAAGGTGACGGTCCGCGAGGCGAGCGGAAATTCTCCGGCGGGCGGCCAGACACGCGGAAGACAAGGCGGCGCGAATCGCGGAGGCGCGCGTGGCGCGAGGCAAGGACAACCGTAATGAGCCCCTCTCGGCCGTTTATTCTGCGGCCGGTTGCCACGTCATTACTGATGGCGGGCATCCTGATCGCGGGCGGCATTGCATATAAGCAGTTGCCGGTTTCGGCGCTTCCCGAAGTCGATTATCCGACCATTCAGTGCCTGACATTTTATCCGGGGGCCAGCCCGGAGGTGATGGCGTCCTCGGTAACGGCTCCGCTCGAGCGCACGTTCGGACAGGTTCCGGGGCTGAAACAGATGACGTCGACGAGCTCGTTCGGGAGCTCGATCATCACCCTGCAATTCGACCTGGATCTGAACATCGACATCGCCGAACAGCAAGTGCAGGCATCGATCAACGCGGCGGGGACGTATCTGCCGCCGGACCTTCCGAATCCGCCGATTTATAGCAAGGTGAATCCGGCGGACGCGCCGATTCTGACGCTGGCGCTCACATCGAAAACAGTACCCCTGACGAAGGTGGAGGACCTGGCGGATACGACCCTCTCACAGAAAATTTCGCAGCTCCCAGGCGTGGGGCTGGTGACGATCAGTGGCGGAGAGAAGCCGGCGGTTCGCATTCGAATCAATCCGACGGCGCTGGCGGCCTACGGGCTGAGCCTGGAAGACGTTCGGACGGCGCTGAACCAAACCAATTTGAATCAAGCCAAGGGAAACTTCGACGGCTTGCGCCAGGCGTACACGATCGGGGCGAACGATCAGATTCTGACGAGCACCGGGTATAAGCCGGTGATCATCGCGTACAAGAACGGCGCGCCCGTGCGGCTGCAGGACGTAGCGACGGTGGTGGAGGGCGCGGAGAACACGCGTCAGGCGGCGTGGATGAATACCGTGCCCGCCGTGATCGTCAATATTCAGCGACAGCCCGGTGCCAACATCATTGCGGTGGTGGATCGGATTAAGACGCTGCTGCCGCAGTTGAAAGTTTCGATCCCTTCGGCGGTGGACGTGGCGCGGTTGACGGACCGGACGACGACCATTCGCGCGTCGGTAAAGGACGTGCAGTTCGAATTGATGCTGACGGTGGCGCTGGTGGTGATGGTCATCTTTCTTTTCCTGCGCAACCTGTCGGCGACGATCATTCCGAGCGTGGCGGTGCCGCTTTCGATTGTGGGAACGTTCGGCGTGATGTACCTGCTGGGCTACAGCTTGAATAACCTCACGCTGATGGCACTGACGATTTCAACCGGATTCGTGGTGGACGACGCGATTGTGATGATTGAGAACATATCGCGTTATCTGGAGGAGGGCGAAACGCCGCTGCGGGCGGCACTGCGGGGATCGGAGCAGATTGGCTTCACCATTGTTTCGTTGACGGTTTCGCTGATCGCGGTGCTGATTCCGCTGCTGTTCATGGGCGACATCGTGGGACGGCTGTTCCGGGAATTTGCGATCACGCTGGCGATTACGATTCTGGTCTCGGCGGTTGTGTCGCTGACGCTGACGCCGATGATGTGCGCCAAGATTCTGAAGCACAAACAGGTGCACGAGCAGGGCTGGTTTTACCGCAAGTCGGAATACGCGTTTGACTGGGTGATCTCGAAGTACGGCACGACGCTGCAATGGGTGCTGCGGCATCAGCCGCTGACACTAACGATTACCGTGGGAACGCTGGCCGCGACCATTCTGCTGTTCCTCGTGGTGCCGAAGGGTTTTTTCCCGGTCCAGGATACGGGCGTGATTCTGGGGGTTTCGGAAGCGCCGCAGGATGTCTCGTTCACCGCGATGTCGGAGCGGCAACAGGCGCTTGCCAAGGTGATTCTGCAGGATCCGGCGGTGGAAAGCCTGTCTTCGTTCATCGGTATCGACGGGATCAACACGACCATCAACAGCGGGCGAATTCAAGTAAACCTGAAGCCGCTGGAGGACCGCCGAATCAGCGCCAGCGACATCATCCGCCGCCTGCAACCGAAGGTGGCGCAGGTGCCCGGGATAACGCTGTATATGCAGCCGGTGCAGGACCTCACGGTGGAGGACCGCGTCAGCCGAACGCAATTTCAGTACACGCTTGAAGACGCGGATGCGAACGAGCTGAATACGTGGACGGCGAAACTGGTGGACAAGCTGAAGACTCTTCCATCGCTGCGCGACGTGGCGACCGATCAGCAGAACGGCGGCCTGCAGACGATATTGGTGATCGATCGCGATACGGCATCGCGCCTGGGGATTGGAATGCAGCAGATCGATGATACGCTGTACGACGCCTTCGGGCAGCGGCTGGTCTCCACGATGTTCACGCAATTGAATCAGTATCACGTGGTGCTGGAGGTGGCGCAGGAGTTCCGGCGGAACCCGAATTCGCTGAGCGATATTTACATTCACTCGTCGAACGGAACGGAGGTTCCGCTCAGCTCATTCACGCATTTCGAGCAGACCACGACGCCACTGACGGTGAATCATCAGGGGCAATTTCCGGTGGTGACGATTTCGTTCAATTTGCCGGCGGGCGAATCGCTGGGCAACGCGGTGAAGGCGATCCGGCAGGCGGAACAGGAGATCGGACTGCCGCTGAGCATACATTCGAGCTTTCAGGGCACGGCGGCGGCTTTTCAGAATTCGCTGGCAAACGAGGCTTACCTCATTCTGGCGGCGCTGGTGGTGGTGTACATCGTGCTGGGCGTGTTGTACGAGAGCTATATTCACCCCATCACGATTCTTTCGACGCTGCCTTCGGCGGGCGTGGGCGCGATTCTGGCGATTTTCATCTGCCACGATGATTTCAACGTGGTGGCGCTGATCGGCATTATCCTGCTAATCGGCATTGTGAAGAAGAATGCGATTATGATGATCGATTTCGCGCTGGACGCGGAGCGGCATGAAGGCAAGACGCCGCGGCAGGCGATCTACCAGGCATCGCTGCTGCGGTTCCGGCCGATCATGATGACGACCATGGCGGCGCTATTCGGCGGGCTGCCGCTGGCGCTGGGGAGCGGGGTGGGGTCGGAACTGCGCCGGCCGCTCGGCATCACGATCGTGGGCGGATTGATTTTGAGCCAGGTGCTGACGCTTTACACGACGCCGGTGGTTTATCTTTTCTTCGACCGTCTGGCCAAGCGGCTGACGCGCTCGCACGTGACCGTTCCGGCCCGCGAGCCCTACGGGGAGCCCGTGCATGCGGAGTAGTCAATCACAGGCTAAAGCGCGCGGCGGCACGCTGAAAGCGCGCGCCACCATCACATCGATCAGGGGTATCGAATCGTGAATCTTTCGGCACCTTTCATCAAGAGGCCCGTTGCCACATCATTGTTGACGGCGGCGCTGGGGTTGTCGGGAATACTGGCGTTCCGGCTGCTGCCGGTAGCTCCGCTTCCCGAAGTGGATTTTCCGACGATTCAGGTTCACGCCAATCTTCCGGGCGCGAGTCCGGAGACGATGGCTTCGGCGGTGGCTACACCGCTCGAGCGGCAGTTCGGGCGCATTGCCGGGGTGACGGAGATGACGTCGTCGAGCCAGTTGAGCAGCACGTCCATCACCCTGCAATTCGATCTGGACCGCAATATCGACGCGGCGGGACGCGACGTGCAAGCGGCGATTAACGCGGCGCGCGGACAATTACCCGCCGACATGCCGAGCAATCCGGGATATTGGAAGATGAACCCGGCGGATGCGCCGATTCTCGTGCTCGCGATGAGCTCCGATGTCTACGATCGGCCGCACATGTACGATATCGCCGACTCCGTGCTGGCGCAAAAAATTTCGCAGATTGAAGGAGTCGGGCAAGTACATAGTTGGGGCAGTTCGCGGCCGGCGGTTCGGGTCCAGGTGAATCCAACCTTCCTGAACAACCTGGGACTGGGATTGACGGATGTAGCGGCCACGCTGCAGAGCGCGAACGCGCACCAGGCCAAAGGAGCAGTGAGCAACGACGAGTTCCGGTGGCAACTGAACGCCACCGACCAGCTCTTCCATGCGCAGGAGTACGCTCCGCTCATCGTGACGTACCGGCACAACGCGCCAATCCGGTTGGCAGACCTGGGCAATGTGATCGATTCCGTTGAGGACGTTCGGAATGATGGTGTAGACAATAGCAAGCCCACCGTTCTCATGGCGGTGTCGCGCCAACCGGCGGCGAATATCATCGATACGGTAGACCGGGTGATGAGCGTGATGCCGCAGTTGCAGGCATCGATTCCTCCATCGATCCACCTGAACGTGGCGCAGGATCGGACCATGACGATCCGGGCCTCGGTACACGATGTCGAGTACTCGCTGCTGATCTCGATCGGCCTGGTTGTGCTCGTGGTGTTTGCATTTCTGCGGAACGTGTGGGCGACGTTCATTCCCGGAATCGCAGTTCCGCTATCGCTGCTCGGGACGTTCGGGGCGATGTACCTGCTCGGCTACACGCTCGACAATTTGTCGCTGATGGCCTTGACGGTCTCGACGGGATTCGTGGTAGACGATGCGATTGTTGTGATCGAAAACATCACGCGATATCTGGAGCAGGGCTGGACGCCGTTTAAAGCGGCGCTGCAGGGTGCGAAGGAGATCGGCTTTACGGTGCTTTCGATGAGCACGTCGCTAGTGGCGGTTTTCATTCCGATTCTACTGATGGGGGGAGTGGTGGGACGGCTATTTCGCGAGTTCGCCGTCACTCTGACCATTGCGATTGCGATTTCGCTGGTTGTTTCGCTGACCACTACGCCCATGCTGTGCGCGCGCCTGTTGAAATCGAAGCACGACAGGAAACACAATTTCCTGTACCGCTTGAGCGAGCGCAGTTTCGATGCGGTGCATAGCGCATATGCGCGGTCGCTGGGGGTGGTGCTGAAGCATCCACAACTGACGCTGGTCATCACTCTGGTGACGATCGCCGTCAGTGTTTATCTTTATATCATCGTGCCGAAAGGATTTTTTCCGCAGCAGGATACCGGCTACATCGGCGGCATGATCCAGGCCGACCAGGATATCTCGTTTGCGGCGATGCGCGACAAGATGCGTGCCTACGTGCGCATTGTGCAGACCGATCCAGCGGTGGAGGATGTGCAAGGCTTCACCGGTGGCGGTACTTTGAATTCGGCTCACATACAGATTCAGCTCAAGCCGCTCAGCGAGCGGAACGCTTCGGCGGACCAGGTGATTAACCGGCTGCGCGGCAAGTTATCGCGGATTCCGGGCGCAACTCTTTATCTTCAAGCTCATCAGGACATTCATATCGGCGGCCGCGGAAGCAATTCCCAATATCAATACACGCTGCAATCAGACAATTTGCAGGATCTGAACGAGTGGGCGCCGAAATTACTGGCGAAGATGAAGACGATTCCACTTGTATTGGACGCGAATACCGATCAGCAGGTACACGGGCTTACCAGCCAGGTGGTGATCGACCGAACCACGGCCTCGCGTCTGGGTGTAAGTCCTTCGGCCATCGACACGACGTTATACAGCGCGTTCGGACAACGTCAGGTTTCGACGATGTACACCGGCATCAATCAATATCATGTGGTGTTGGAAGTGCTGCCGGAATTTCAGCAGAATCCCCTGTCGCTCAATTCGATTTACGTGCGTTCGAATACCGGGACTCCGGTTCCGCTTTCGGCCTTTACACACGTCAAAACCACGACGAGCGCGCTGACCGTGAATCACCAGGGACAGTTTCCTTCTATCACGCTTTCTTTCGCGCTGGCACCGGGCGTGGCATTGAGCGAAGCGGTGGATGCGGTGCAACAGGCGGAGCAGGACATCGGCATGCCCGCCAACGTGCATGGAGCATTCGCCGGGACCGCGCAAGCCTTTCAGTCTTCGCTGAAATCGGAACCGCTGTTGATTCTGGCGGCCGTCGTAGCGGTGTACATCGTGCTGGGAATGCTGTATGAGAGCTATATTCATCCGATTACGATTCTGTCCACGCTGCCGTCGGCCGGCGTGGGCGCGCTGCTGGCACTGATTATCTTCGGAACGGATCTGACGGTGATTGCGCTGATCGGGATCATTCTGTTAATCGGCATTGTGAAGAAGAACGCCATCATGATGATCGATTTCGCGATCGAGACGGAGCGGAAGCAGGGCACCTCGGCGCGGAACGCCATCTATCAGGCTTGCCTGCTGCGCTTCCGGCCGATCATGATGACGACGATGGCAGCGATGTTTGGCGGGCTGCCGCTGGCGCTCGGAATGGGGACGGGCTCTGAAATGCGCCGGCCGCTCGGCATTACGATTGTGGGCGGCTTGATGGTGAGCCAACTGCTGACGCTGTATACCACGCCAGTGGTTTATCTGTATCTCGAGAAATTACAAGCCTGGTTCGGGCACAGCCGCCAGTTGAGTCCGCGATTGCAGACGATGCTGACGGACAGTCCAGGATAAGGCAGTGACTGGCCGCCGATAAACACCGATCAACGCGGGTTCCGATTTCGCGGCAGCCGCGCCTGGTCAGGGACAATAGAGGTGTGAAAACTAGTACCAGGACGAGCTTTGCGCTTGCCGCGATATTTTTGTTTCCGCTCTTGCTGCGGGGGCAAGGTCCGAAGGTGGTAGATGTTCCTCTTCTCGATTGCGGAGGGCTGCCGTGTGTCGAGATGACGGCGGCGAACGGCAAGACGCTGCGGCTGCTGATCGACACGGCCGAAGCGAACTCGTATCTCGATACCAAAGCGGCGCAGACGCTGGGGCTGAGCCTGGAACCGCTGAAGGGAAGCGACGGCAAGCCCATCGCCGAGGTACAGCAGACCGTTGTACCGGGAGCGAAGCTGGGCGGTCTGCCGATGGGTGATTTTCCATTCATGGTTTTGGATACGACGCAGCAGCCCGACCGGCCGAATCAGAAATTAGAACCGCTGCCCGGCGACGGAACGCTTACCTATAACGCGTTCAAGAACAGGACGCTGCAGATGGATTACGCCAATCACATCGCGCGCATTTCGGAACCGCAGGAGGCAGCGCAGCCCTGCCCGAAGAGTTGCACGGACCTGGTGATTAAGCACGCAGGCAGCTACGGTCCGGTGACGCTGACGACGCATGGGTTCGCCATAAACGACCAGCCGGTGGATGCTCAACTGGACACGCTGTTTACGGGGACCGTGCTGGTGTATCCGGGCTCGGTGCAGAAACTTGGATTGAAAAAAGAGAGCAAGAGTAAGCACAAGGAATTTTTTCCGTACGTTCAGGCGGGCGTGCAGCTGGCGCGAGCGGACGGGGCGACGGAGAGCTATCAGGATGTGCAGCTCCTGCAAGGCGCGCCGGTTTATTTCATGACGGGGGAAGAACATGCGCCCAATGTCCAGTTCGACGCGACAGTGGGGAGCGGGCTGCTGCGGCTAGGGACGGTAACATTCGATTTTAAAGGGATGCACATGTGGATGGAGCCGGCGAGCGCTCCTCCGAGCGGGCCGGGGGGCGGGGAAGATGGGCGGCGTTGAACCGACAACTATTCGACTCGCAGCGCGTCTGTTGGATCTACGCCCAAAGCGCGGCGCGCAGGAATAAAGGCAGCCGCGATTGTCTCCGAGCCGAGAATCACTCCAAGCACTTGAAAGTAGTTGCCGGACACAATCTCCGCCGGCCTGCGACGGCGCTAGACCGCGATGCTATTCTGACTTAGTTCTAGCTCCTGAATTCCTTTATTAGGAGGACCGCGCATGTCCTCGATCGACGTCCCTCTCGAGGGCAGTCGCTTCGGCAGCACGTCGCGTCGTGATTTGTGGTGGGTGCAGCCGCTGCTCACCTTCCTCGGCCTTTCCCTGTTCATCGTCTACGCTACCTGGGCAGCGTTTCAGGGCAATGACTATCGCTTCGGCCCTTATCTGTCGCCGTTCTATTCTCCTGAGGTGCTGGGCGATCCCGCGCATGCCTGGTTTGGCGGGTGGCCACGCTGGTGGCCCGGATGGGCGCCTCTCTCCGCCGCCTTGCTCATCCTGTGGGCTCCTGGCGGATTCCGCCTCACCTGCTATTACTATCGCGGCGCATATTACAAAGCCTTCTGGGCCGATCCGCCCTCCTGCACCGTCGGCGAACCCCGCAAGCATTACCGTGGCGAGCGCTCCTTCCCCCTGATCCTACAGAACGTGCACCGCTACTTCCTATATCTGTCGCTCGTTTTCCTCGTCATCCTGGCGCTCGACGTCTGGCGTGCGCTTTGGTTCACCGACACGGCCACCGGCCGCGTTCAATTCGGAATCGGGCTCGGAACCATCGTGCTCGCCGTCAACGTCGCCTTGTTGACCGCCTACACTTTCGGCTGTCACTCGTTCCGCCACTTGATTGGCGGGCGGCTCGATGAGATTTCGAAATCGCCCTTGCAGCACAAAACTTACAATTGTGTCGGGCGGCTGAACCGCCGTCACATGCTATTCGCCTGGATGAGCTTGTTCTCCGTCATGTTCGCGGACCTTTACGTGCGGCTGTGCGCGATGGGAATCTGGTCCGACTGGAGAATTGTCTGATGGCGGAATACCAGGCGCATGACTACGATGTGCTGGTAATTGGGGCGGGCGGAGCAGGATTAAGAGCAGCGATCGAGGCATCGGCACTCGGCGCGCGTGTCGGCGTAGTCACCAAGAGTCTCCTCGGAAAAGCGCACACCGTCATGGCCGAAGGCGGTATCGCCGCGGCCATGGCCAACGTCGATGAGCGCGATAACTGGAAAGTGCATTTCGCCGATACCATGCGCGGCGGCCAGTACATCAACAACTGGCGCATGGCGGAGCTGCACGCCAAAGAAGCGCCCGATCGCGTCCGCGAGCTCGAGGCCTGGGGCGCGCTCTTCGATCGCACCCAGGACGGCCGCATTCTGCAGCGCAACTTCGGCGGACACCGCTATCCGCGCCTGGCGCACGTCGGCGACCGCACTGGCCTCGAAATGATCCGCACTCTGCAGGATCACGGAATCCACCTCGGGATGGAAGTTCACATGGAATCCACCATCCTGACCTTGCTGAAAGATGACGGGCGCATCGCCGGCGCGTTCGGCTACGAGCGCGAGCGCGGGCGCTTTCTGCTGTTTCGGGCCAAGGCCGTGGTGCTCGCGACGGGAGGAATCGGCCGTGCCTACAAGATTACGAGCAATAGTTGGGAATACACCGGCGACGGGCACTCGCTCGCCTATCATGCCGGCGCTTCCCTGATGGATATGGAGTTTGTTCAATTCCATCCCACCGGCATGATCTGGCCGCCCAGCGTGCGCGGCATTCTCGTCACCGAAGGAGTGCGCGGAGAAGGCGGTGTCCTCAAGAACAAAGAGGGCCGCCGCTTCATGTTCGATGACATCCCCGAAAACTACCGCGCTCCAGACAGCCGACAACGAAGAAGAGGGCTGGCGCTACACGCAGGGGGACCGCAATGCGCGGCGCCCGCCGGAGCTCCTGACGCGCGATCACGTGGCGCGCTGCATTATGCGCGAGGTGCGGGAAGGGCGCGGCAGTCCGCACGGCGGCGTCTTCCTGGATATCGCCTGGATCAAAAACCGCGTGCCCAAGGGCGCCCAGCACATTCAGCGCAAGCTGCCCAGCATGTATCACCAGTTCAAGCAGCTCGCCGACATCGATATCACGGAAGAAGCCATGGAGGTCGGTCCCACAACGCATTACATGATGGGCGGAGTGCGCGTCGACGCCGACACGCAAATGTCGGATGTGCCCGGTCTGTTCGCGGCCGGCGAATGTGCGGCCGGTCTGCACGGCGCCAACCGGTTGGGCGGCAACTCGCTGTCCGACCTGCTGGTATTCGGCAAGCGCGCCGGTGAATACGCCGCTCAATTTGCCCGCGAAAATGGCGCCGCCCGCGCGGATGGGGAAGAGATCGACAGATTGGCCCGCGCCGCCGTCGCCCCCTTCGAACGCGCCGGCGATAACCCTTATGAAGTCCAGAGCCGCCTGCAAGATCTGATGCAGGAGCTCGTGGGAATCGTGCGGCGCGAGGAAGAGATGCAGCACGCTTTACTTGAACTGCGAAAGCTCGACGAGCGCGCCGAATCCGTTGCGGTGCCCGGAAATCGCGAGTACAACGGCGGCTGGCACACCGCTCTCGATCTGCGCAATCTGCTGGCTGTTTCAACCATGATTACCCGCGCCGCCATCGAGCGCAGAGAGAGCCGCGGCGCCCACTTCCGCGACGACTTCCCGTCCAAAAACGAGCAGGAAGGGCGCTGCAATGTCGTTGTCCGGCGAGACCCTTCCGGAGAAGCGCATCTTACGCGAGAACCCCTGAAGGAGATGCCTGCCGAGCTGAAGCAGATTATCGAAGAAATGAAATAGAGGATTATGCCCACCGAAACTCTTCGCGCCACCTTTCGGATCTGGAGAGGCAGCAACGGAAAAGGCGAGTTCCGCGACTACATAGCCGAGGTGTCTCCCGGCATGGTTGTGCTCGATGCGGTGCACCGTATTCAGGCGGAACAGGCTAACGACCTCGCCGTGCGCTGGAACTGCAAAGCGGGGAAGTGCGGGTCGTGCTCGGCGGAAATTAACGGAAATCCACGGCTCATGTGCATGACGCGCCTGAACGCTCTTCCTCTCGAACAACCCGTCACCATAGAACCGATGAAGGCGTTTCCCTCCATTAAAGATCTGGTGACGGATGTCTCGTGGAACTACGCTGTAAAGAAGACGATCGCGAAATTCACACCCCGGCCGCCGGATGCAGCGGATGGAACCTGGCGCATGTCTCAGGACGATGTCGATCGGGTCCAGGAGTTCCGTAAGTGCATCGAATGCTATCTATGTCAGGACGTCTGCCATGTATTGAGAGAGCATCACTTGCACAATCAGTTCATCGGTCCGCGTTTCCTGGTCTACGCCGCTGCTTTGGAGATGCATCCCCTCGACAATGCCGGCCGGACGGACGATCTGCGGCGCAATCATGGAATCGGATACTGCAACATCACCAAATGCTGCACGAAGGTATGCCCGGAAAGTATCCGGATCACCGACAATGCCATCATTCCGCTGAAGGAACGTGTGGTGGACGAGCACTTCGATCCGTTGCGAAAGCTGTTTCGGATATTTAAAGGATAAGCGCGAAAAGGAGTACCGTATGGAGTTCGAGTTGAAATCGCTCTCGCCCGAGGCGATTCCGGAGGCGCTGGGCAAAGCGGAGCGCTACCGGCTGCTCAATGAGCCTTCGCAGGCGGAAAGTATTTGCCTGGACATTCTCCGTATCGATCAAACCAACCAAAGCGCGCTCGTTACGTTGTTGCTCGCCCTCACTGACCAGTTCGGAACCGAGGCGACGGCCGCTCGCGCACGCGAGGTCCTCGGCAGATTGGAAGGCGAATACGACCGCGCTTACTATGCCGGAATCATCTCGGAGCGCTCGGCCCGAGCTCACATGCGCCAGGGACTGCCCAGCGCCGGATTCAAGGCCTACGAGGAGCTGGTGCATGCCATGGCCTGGTACGAAAAGGCGGAACGTTTGCGGCCGTCCGGCAACGACGATTCCATCCTTCGCTGGAACACCTGTGCGCGAACGCTGATGCGCCACCACGAACTGCGCCCGCAGCCTCAGGAGCGGCTCGAACCCGTTCTGGACGACTGATTAGCTCCAATTTCGCGAGAGATACGCGCGCTCTCAGGAAGCCGCGCCGAAAGCGGCGCTCCGGTAAATCCCCTTTGCCTCGCGACTTGCGTCCGCTTGAACAATGAGCGAGTTCGCCAGTTTCGCGCTCAGGCGCTTGATAAGCGGCGCAAATCGGGGCGCCGGGGAGCGGGAATCGAACTTCAGCAGCTCTAGCGGGCGCGTATAGCGAGGATTTACCGAGGGCGGCAGGGACTCCCCATCGCTTAGAAGCGGCGATCCGCCTGTTCTGCGCAAAACCGAAGGCGAGCCGCTCCGGACGCTTGCCAGGCACACAGCCAAAGCGCCTCCCCAAAATTCACCTAGCACGTAATGGGCGAGCAGCAGCTCGAGCGCGGCCTTTGACCCGCGCCACGCGTCCAAAAGCGCCCATCCGCCCATTTCCACATACGAAAGATTCTGTTTGCGAGCCGTTTCGAGCTCCTGCTCGATAGCGCTTCGCACTTCGCCTGTGGCGGCGGTATGCCCGGTCCAATTCTGGCGCCACAGCATCAGCTGTTCAACCCCGGCGGTATTCGGATGGACCCGGTATCGGGCGCACCCTACGACGTCCTCCCCCCGATCGAGCAGAAGAAGGTGCCAGCTCTGCTGGTCCGCATACATCGGGAAGCGTCCATTTTCGCCGATGTCCTCCCTTCGAATCACTCCGCGCTCGGCATATACGCGTCCGCGGAGTTTCTGTAGCGCGGCGGATCGATTTCGGTAGAGCTGTTCGTTTACCTCGGCCTGGCCGAACGTTCCGCCTGAAGGCGCGGACAATAGCTGAAAAGTGTAGTCGTCTTCCATCCGTAAGCAAGTCTCCTGACAGAGCCAGCCCGAAGGTCGCGACGCCATCCCGGCGTCTGGGTATGGAGGTTGGAGGGAAGCATATCATTACATCTATAGATCGATTCACACTCCTGATGGGGCAGGCTCTCAGGCTGCGCGGGGCCCCCGGCCCCGGCCGCGAGCATTTCACCCAAATAATCTTGCTTTTCCCCTGAATGGCTTCCTATTATAGAACCACCAGGGGGAGCCTCACGCCGTTCAATGTCTCAAGATTTCAGCGCTTCCGCCGGCGCATGGGACCGCGTCCTGCTCTGCTGGTCCGATACACCCCAGTCTCCCCTGCGGCGCGAGCTTGCCAACATATTAGAAACGCGATCGGCTGAAGCAATCCTAAGCACCTCGTTCAAGATCCCCGAGAACACCGCGGTCCAGCTATCGGGAACCAACTACACAGGGCAGGGAGTCGTGCGCTCCTGCCGGGCGGAAAGCGGTTCCTTCGTTCTCACCGTCTCGATCGGCAGCGAAACGCCGGCCGCCCTGCGTGAGTGGGACCTCGATCCGGGCGTTCTCGTTGTCGACGATTTTCTGACCGAAGAAGAGGAGGCGGAACTGCTGAAGGATTTCGAGAATAGTGATGAGGATAACTGGAGCGCCTTCAGAGTGTTACCTCCCCAACCGCTAGGCGGCTCGCGCAGTGTAATCCGGCGCCCTGCGCAAAGACTGTCAACAATTGACTTAGTACTTTCGGTACTGCCCCAGATCCTCCGGGGCCTACGCTCTCCAGCCGCAATAAAACATTGCTGCGTATAGGTTTTCAAGAGAAGCCAGTCCTCGTTTCTACACCTTACTAGGGTAGGGGCTACGCCGGGTTTCGGCCTAGACTAGGGTTAATCGATATAGAAAGCGCCCGAACCTCATGCTAGACTGAATTCGCCTGGGAACCCTATCGGATGGGGGCCTAGGTATGAGGCACTTTTGTTTACGTGAGTGTGAGTGAACTAGTAAAAATACGCTGTACTAAGTTTTTGCTGGTAAGATCTAACAGTGGAGCTCTCGCGCGCTGGCCCGGTGTTAATCACTCCTTAGGAATAGCGCATCGATAGACTTAATCCTCTAGGAGGAGGGGAATTTAAAATGACATTTAGGAAAACATCTTTTTTGGGGCTTCTAGTCGCGGGCGTGCTTGCCGCGCTGCCGTCTTCTGCGGCTCCAATACTGCTAGGAATTAACGGTCTCGCCGATGTGGGTACGACCTTTATTAATTTCGGGAATCCGTCAACCGGGGACGCGTTTGTTCCGTATCCGGGCTACGGGTCGTTCCTGGTATCGCTGGTGAACCCCGGAATATTTCAGACCGGTGGAGTAACACCTGGAGAGGGTGGGGCGATTCAGAGTCTGAACGTCGCCGTAGAGCCTCCCGGTGTCACCCTGACACCTACCCCCGGCGTTACGGCGCCTTTCATGACGTTCAACACAGGCGGATCCAACCTGCAATTGTATCTGACCATGTTGCCCCTCGGAACGTTACCAGGCTCACCGTTTACCCTGACTGACACTGCAAACGGCGCGACGGCGGCTTTCAACGCTAACGGCTTCGTCTACGATACGACGACGAAGACCGAAACGCCTTTCACCGGAACGTTCTCGGCAACCTTTAATGGCACGACGGTAGCTCAGTTGATTACCTCTCTGCCCGTTAACACTCCGTTCTCGGCTACATTCTCCGCCACCGTAGTTCCAGAGCCGGTCTCCGTTCTCCTTATGGGTGCGGGACTGCTGGGCGTCGGTCTAATCTCTCGCCGGAAAAGCCGGAGATCAGAGTAAGCGCAGTCACAAATTGACGGTCCCCCGGGATTGTCATGTATAGAAGGCGTATCTCTCAGCGCCTCCTCATAGACTGAGAAGATAAAAAAGAAAGGCTAGGCTCTCAAGCCTAGCCTTTTTTGTTGCCTGATTAACTTTAATCCTGTACCCTGTACCCGTGAGGAGTAGACTACCTGAAAATTAGGATGCCTATGCCGTTGTTCGAGCATTTCTCTCGTTGTAACCCTTCGACATTCTCCGGAAAAGCGGCAGTTGTCCGCCTTGCCGGTCTGGCGCTGTTTTCCGCCACGATTCTGCTCGCGCAAGGGGTGACAGTTTCTGAGTATGCGATCCCGACGGCTAACAGCCGTCCTAAGCAGATAACCGCCGGGCCCGACGGAAACCTCTGGTTTGTCGAATCCGCGTCTGCCGGCAACAAGATCGGACGGATCACGCCGTCCGGATCGATTTCGGAATTTCCCTTATCCGCTAATAGCGACCCCGAATGGATCGCTGCCGGACCGGATGGTGCGCTCTGGTTTACAACCGGTGGCGCGGGCGTCAATGTCATAGGACGGATCACCACCGGGGGTTCGGTGACCACGTTCGCGATACCAACCGCCAACAGCTCTCCAGAAGGCATCGTCGCTGGTCCCGATGGCGCTCTGTGGTTCATCGAATTTGCCAGTAACAAAATCGGGAGAATCACAACCGGCGGTACATTCACTGAGTACAACATTCCGACGGCGAGCAGCCAGCCCGTGCGAATCACGGCCGGGCCGGACGGTGCGCTTTGGTTTACGGAATTTGCGGGTAATCAAATCGGCAGAATCTCGACTGGCGGGGCGATCACAGAGTATTCGGTGCCGACATCATCCAGCCAGCCCTACGATATTACGAGCGGACCCGATGGCGCACTGTGGTTTGCCGAATATACGGGTAACAAGATTGGCAGAATCACAACGGCGGGGAGTGTCACCGAGTTTCCCTTGGCAGGGGGCAGCTCACCTGTCGGGATCACTAGCGGAGCGGACGGAGCCTTATGGTTCGCGGAGTCCGGCTCGAACAACATTGGCCGGATAACTACCTCGGGCGCGGTCAATGAATATTCCGTACCGACGACCGGCAGCGGTCCTTACGGAGTCACGAAAGGACCCGATAGCGCCATTTGGTTCACGGAATTTTTTGGAAACAACATCGGTCGTTTGTCGCCAGGCGGCAGGCGAGTTCCCGTAGGCGTCGATTTTAACGGGGATGGCAAGGGAGACACGCTGGTCTTCCGCCCGAGCGACGGCTTCGTTTCGCAATGGTTGAGCAATGGCATCGGTGGCTGGAGTTACCAGCCAGGAGTCTACATCGGTGGTGCTCCTGGGGCTTTCACGGGAGCGCAGCTATTGGCCGGCGACTTTAACGGCGACGGCAAAACGGACCTCCTCATCTTCCGGTCGAGCGACGGCTTTGTTGCACCTTGGTTTAGCAATGGAGACGGCACCTGGAGTTATCAGCCCTGGGTTGCGATTGGCGGCGGGGGGTTTTCGGGCGCCCAGCTTGTTACAGGCGACTTTAACGGTGATGGCAAAACCGACGTCCTTGTCTTCCGCTCGAGCGACGGTTACGTTTCACCGTGGCTCAGCAATGGCGATGGAACCTGGAGCTATCAACCCAGGATCTTTATTGGAGGGTTTCCGGCAGCCTTCCCGGGTGCGCAGATTCTGACCGGCGATTTCAACGGGGATGGAAAGACCGATATCCTTATTTTCCGGCCGAGCGATGGGTTCGTTTCGCAGTGGCTCAGCAATGGTGCTGGCGGCTGGAATTATCAGCCTGGAGTGTATATTGGCGGCGGCGGATTTGCGGGAGCGCAGATTCTGACCGGCGATTTCAACGGGGATGGAAAAACCGATATTCTTATTTTCCGATCAAGCGATGGGTTCGTTTCGCAGTGGCTCAGCAACGGTGCTGGCGGCTGGAATTATCAGCCCGACTTCTATATCGGTGGGGCTCCCGGAGCCTTCACAGGAGCGCAACTCGTCGCGGGCGACTATAACGGCGACGGGAAGGCCGACGTCCTGATTTTCCGGGCCAGTGACGGGCTGGTTGCCGAGTGGCTCAGCAACGGCGATGGAACCTGGACCTATGAATCCCTCGTTGCCATCGGCGGCGGCGGCTTCACAGGTGCCCAGCTCCTCACGGGCGACTTCAACGGTGACGGCAAAGCCGACGCGCTCATCTTTCGGGCGAGCGACGGATTCTCTGCGCCGTGGCTCAGCAACGGCGCAGGCGCCTGGAACTACCAGCAGCGCGTCTTTATTGGCGGCGCTCCGGGAGCCTTCCCGAGCGCGGAGATGATCACCGATCTCAATAACGGCGACGGCAACCCCGCACCTTCCAACCAGTAGCCTCTTCAGGCATCGGCGAAGCGGCCGCTCTGCTAGAGCGGCCGCTTCGTCATAGCCATAATGAGAGTACGCGACATTATGGCCATTGAACAGGCGTGCCAGGAATGGCAATCTGTCCTTCCCGAAGGGCGTGTCCTCACCGGCGACGCGCTCCAGCGCTACAAAGAAAACTGCCTTAGCCTGGAGCGCTCCATCCCTGCCGTCGTGCAGCCGGCAAACGAAGACGAAGTTATCGAAATCGTGCGCGCGGCTCAGCGCCACGGAATCTCGCTCTACCCCATAAGCACGGGTCATAACTGGGGATATGGCACCTCGCTGCCGGTAACCGAAAACTGCGTGATCGTGGATCTTTCGCGCATGAACCGGATCACCGGCATGGACGCCGACCTGGGACTCATAACGATCGAGCCTGGCGTCACTCAGCAGCAGTTGTTCGAATATTTAAAGGCCGGGCGGCACGATTTTCTCGTCCCGACCATCGGGGCCGGCCCGACCGCCAGCGTCTTCGGGAACGCTTTGGAGCGCGGTTTCGGGATGACCCCTTTCGAGGACCATTTTGCCGCCGCCACGTGCTTGCGTGTCGTGCTGGCCGACGGCAGCGTTTACCAATCGCCTCTGGCTGAGATGGGCGCGCGCGCCGCCCAGGGAGTCTGGCGCTGGGGCGTAGGGCCCTACGCCGACGGGCTCTTTTCGCAAAGCAGTCTGGGAATCGTTACTTCGATGCAGATCGCCCTGGCCCGGCGTCCTGAGCATACCGAAATTTATTTCTTCACTCTCGAGGATGCGTCACGGCTTCCGGCGCTGGTCGAGGCCTCGAGAACCTTGCTGGCTGAGCTGCCCGGTGTGTTGGGTCCGCTCAAATTCATTAACGATAAGCAAGTCCGGATGACACTTCAGGGCGAAAGAGTCGGAATGGGCGTTTCCGAAGGCGCGGCGTGGGTCGGCTTCGGCGTGATCCGAACCCGCCGGATCTTGCTGACGTCGCTCCGCAGGGCCGTTAGAGCCCGGCTGCGGCCCTATGTCGATAAGCTGGCCTTTATGGACCGGGCGCGCGCTCGGCGTGTCGGCCAAATCAGCCGGCTGCTGCCACCGCGCTATGGGAGTCCACTGAAGCACCAGGCGCAGCGAATCCTGGATCTGTTGAGCATCGTCGGAGGAGAGCCCCGCGGCTTGGAGCTCCCGCTGGTCTATCAATACGTGCCGCTTCCCAAGGATCAACCGCTCGATCCCGCGCGGGACGGGGTGGGAATTATTTGGTATGCGCCCATTGTGCCCTGGAAGGCGGACACTGTCTTAAAAATGGCAGCGCTGGTCGAAAACGGACTCCGGAAGTACGGGTTCGGCGAAGCCGTCTCCTTCACGACCCTGACGAGCACTTGCAGCATGGGTGTTTTCCCCATCATCTACCGGCGCCCACAGGACAAAGACAGGGCTCACGCCTGTTTCGCGGAGCTTTGGAAGGGCGGCATGGAGTTTGGCTGCTATCCCTACCGGCTACCGATCTCCGCTATGCGGTCGTTCTCAGAAACCACCTCGCCGGTCTACTGGCGGCTGGTCGAGGCGCTCAAAGCGCACTTGGACCCGAAGGGGATCATGTCCCCGGGCCGCTATTCGCCGCCAAAGAGTTTTCAACAGAAGCAAAGCTAGGCCGTGGTTCATTTTGGGATCGTCAGCCCGCCGGTTTCGGGACACTTGAACCCTTTTGGAGCGCTCGGGCGCGAGTTGCAGCGCCGCGGACACCGCGTAACCCTGCTCCAGATGGCCGACGTCGAGGCGAAAGCCCGAACCGAGGAGCTGGAGTTCTGGACTCTGGGCCAGCGGGATCATCCGCCGGGGTCTCTACCGGAATCGCTCACCCAACTCGGCCGGTTATCCGGCCTACATGCGTTAAAATTTACGGTCCAGGCCATCACGGCTACCACGCGCATGATCTGCCGCGACGCGCCCGCTGCCATTCAGGCGGCCGGAATAGAGATGCTGCTGGTGGACCAGACCGAGCCGGCGGGGGCTGCCGTAGCGGAACTCCTCAAACTTCCGTATGTCACGCTGTGCATGGCCATGGCGCTCCATCGCGAGCCGGGTATTCCGCCTCCTTTCGTGAACGCCGGGTACTCACTGCGGCCATGGGACGTTCTGCGAAACTGGCTTGGCTATGGAGTGTGGGACTTTTTCACCAGGCCCGTGCTGCGCGTCTTGAATGAATTCCGGCGCGGCTGGGGCTTCCCGCCGTACCGGAATCCCGACGACACGATGTCTCATCTGGCCCAGATCAGCCAGCAAACAGCAGCTTTCGATTTTCCGCGCAACTCACTGCCTGCCTGCTTCCACTATGTCGGGCCGCTTCGCTTCCCGCGCGCCAGCTCGCCTGGCTTTCGTTGGGAGGCCTTGGACGGGCGGCCTCTGGTCTATGCGTCGCTTGGCAGCCTGCATGGCGGCAAGAAGGAGATTTTTCGCGTCATCGCCGCGGCGTGCGAGGATTTGCCTCTCCAGTTGATCCTTAGCCACGGTGGCGCGCTGAGCGAAGCCGAAATCAGCGGCTGGCCCGGCCGGCCCGTGATTGTGCCCTTCGTTCCACAGGAAGAACTTCTTCCGCGGGCTCAACTGACAATCACACACGCCGGGCTCAACACGGTGCTCGATTCGCTGACCGCGGGAGTGCCGATGGTGGCGATCCCCATTACTGCGGAGCAGCCGGGGATTGCGGCCCGCGTGCGCTGGTGCGGAGCCGGCGAGATCCTTCCGCTCAAGCGGCTTCGCCAAGGCCCTCTCCGCGATCTGGCGCGCAAGGTCCTTGAAGCGCCCACCTATCGTTCACAGGCGCGCAAGCTCGCGGAATCCATTCGGCAGGCGGGCGGAGTGCGCCGCGCCGCCGATGTGATCGAAACAGTGCTCGAAACGGGAAAACCCGCTGAAAATTAGCGCGTGAGCGCGAGACCGATGTGCGCGCGCCCGAGTTCGCCCGGCACCATCCAGCCTTGCCTGGCTTGCGGTCTGATCGGAACAGCCATCGCCAGCTTTGCCCTGAGCTGCGCGATCAGCGGCACAAAGCGTTTTGCCGGACGCCGCGAATCGAACCGCAGCAACTCCATCTGACAGCCGTATTGCGGGTCTGCGTAAGCGGGCAGATCCTCGTCGGCAAGCTGAAAGCTCGATCCGCCGATTCGCCGGAGAATGGAGGACGAGTGATGCCGGACTGTGGCCGTGCACGAGGCGATGCATCCTCCCCAAAGATGAGCCAGAGCATAAGAGGCAACCAGAATTTCAAGGGCCGCTCGTGTTCCGCGCCACTCTTCGGAAAGCGCCCAACCTCCGATTTCGAGATACGAAAAATCGTGTTCGCGGGCCAGTTCCAGATCTTTCTCAACAGCCAGGCGAACCTTCTCGGCCCACAGCGGGTGCCTCGTTATGGCAGCGTGACGGAGCCGAAGCTTGTCGAACCCGACTGTGTTCGGGTGAACCAGATATCGAGCGCACCCGATTACCTCCTGGTTGCCGTCTATAAGAAGGAAATGCCAACTCTGTTTATCGCCAGCCATGTGGAAACGTCCGTCGTCGTCGATCTCGCATGGCTGAATAGCGCCGTCGCTGAGATAGGCCCGCGCACGTAACCGCTGCATGGATGCCAGGTATTGGCCATAAAGTTGCTCATCAACTTTTGTACGGCAGAACCCGCCGATCGCAGAGCGGGTCTGGGGAGGAGCCAGTAGTTGAAATCTGTAATTCTGTCGCATGAAAAGGATGCGGTGTTCTTCTCCAGAGAATTCCTAAACCGAAGGCAAAGCTCGGAGCGTTTCAGGCACACGCGGGTCAGCGAGCGACCGATGCTAGGCTCTTCACCTTATGATGAAATGATTTTCACTTATTGTAGTACGCCACTGTCGCCAGGACGCAACGAAAATTTTATACCACACAGAAGTTTTTTGCCGCGTACGTCCTCGCAGAATAAGTCCTCGATATAGAACGAGTCGTCTTAGAGGCCAGAAGTTCTTAAAATGTCTGCAGCTTCCAGCACTTCCTTCCGTAACACAGCCCACATGTTGCTCTGCTGGTCCGAAAGCCCGAACTCCCCGTCGCGGGAAGAAGTAGTACAAATTATTCAGTCCCAAACATCGCAGACGGTACTTCGAAGTGCGCTGCGGGTGCGGGAGAACACAAGAGTACAGCTTATAGGAGAGCAGTATACAGGAAACGGAATCGTGCAGTCATGTAAAAAAGTACAAAGGGGGTTCATGTTAACCATTTCGATAATGGCAGACGTCGAACCGTACAACGAAAGCACCGGCGATCCGGGTGCGCTCGTCGTCGACGATTTTCTGACCGAAGAGCAAGAAGCACAGATCTTACAGGATCTTTAAGAGGGGCCCTGAGGGTCTCCTCCTGCATTCGGAATTTATTACACACCCGTAGTCGAGCGTGGCTGCTTTGCATCCGAGCGAGGCCTGAGAGAAGATCCTCCCTAGTCGAACCCTATTGGTAGAGAACGGCCCATAAAGCCGGCTTATACTTGTGGTCTAATAGGGGTTTACTCAGTTTGCCCGAGCCAAGCCTTCTAGAAAATCCGCCCAGGACGGAACACAGCACAGGCAGGGAGAGTGTGCCCCAGCCTGGCGCTCCCACGCTGCGGGAATTTCGAAAGCATTTGCGATCCCAGCCATCCTTCCATCTTGACGACGGTGAGATGAGGCGGCTAGTGCGGGATTTGCACCAAGCCAACCCGGCCATCTATTGGACCGATCTCATCGCGACGGTCGGCGTCGGATGGGCCGGCTTCCTCATAGCCGTGATCGCGCGGCCTTTCTCGCCGGTGATGCTAGGCTCGGCGACGGTGGCGATGTTTGGTTTGTACCGCGCGTTGTGTTTCGTGCATGAGGTGAGCCATCAAAGCCGGCGCAGTCTACCGGGCTTCGAGACGACTTGGAATCTTCTCGTGGGATATCCGCTTCTATTGCCGTCGTTCACCTACGCCGGCGTCCACCAAAGCCACCATAAAATAAGCGTCTACGGAACCGTGCAGGATCCCGAATATCTTCCGTTCGCCTCGTCCAGCGCGATGACGGCGGTCTTTGCCTTACACGCTTTCCTCACTCCCGTGATGCTTCTCATTCGGTTCCTGGTTCTCACGCCTGTGGGGCTGCTTTCCGGAAAGTTTCAAAAGTGGCTTGTGATCCACGCTTCATCGCTGACCATGAATGTTCACTATCGCCGCGAACCGAGTTCGGAACTCTTGAAAAAGGTCCACCGGCATAGTCTGGCCATTCTTGGCGTATGGACCGCCGCAATCGCCCTTGCCGCGGCGGGTGTTCTTCCCTGGCGAGTGTTCGTTCTGTGGCTCGCGATCAGCAGTGTCTTCAGCTTCATAAATGCGTTGCGCGCGCTCGGTGCGCATGCGTATGAGAGCACGGGCGAGCCGTTCGATCGCACGGGGCAATTGCTCGATTCGATCGACACGCCCGGCGCACCCTGGACCGAGCTTTGGGCTCCGGTCGGCCTGCGCTACCACGCCCTACATCATTACTTCCCAGGTATTCCTTATCACTCCCTTCCCGCGGCTTACCGAAGACTTGTGGGTAGCCTGCCGGTTGCGCCAACATACCGAAAAATGAGCAGCCGCAGCTTGATGAGCTCACTTGTCGTGTTGTTCCGCAAAGGCTTGGGAGTGCTCCGCTAACTCCGCCACGAGTGACTGCGAAGATTCGCGTTTCGCGAGCACTCCTCCTTAAGCAGGACAGTTTCTACGGAGCGGAATTCCGGGATGAATGTACGCAATCTTAGCGGCGGTGCCGGGACGAGGCGACGCATATCGCGGCGCGAGCGCGGTTCGGCTCTGATTGAGTTCACTCTCGTCCTTCTTCCCACGCTCGCATTCCTGCTCATGTTGATGGATCTTGCGTGGATACTTTTCGGCTGGGCGAGCGTGCAGGAAGGTGTACGGGAGGGCGTACGGTATGGCGTAACGGGCCAGACCTTGCCGGCAACCTGCCTGGGCGATTCCATCCGATCGGTCGTGACACGGTATTCATTCGGATTCATCACGACCGCGAATGCTGGAACGCAGGTAACCGTCACGTATCTGGATCCGACTACGCTCCAGCCGGTCACCGGCTCAAACGCGACGGCGGGTGGAAACGTACTTCAAGTGACTGCCAGCGGTGTCTCGGTGGGCACATTCGGTGCCATCCTGCGACAGTTCACGCCGATCCATTTGTCCGCAACCTCATTAGACGTTATGGAAAATTCGCCGATTCCGCCATGCCCGTAACTGCCCTACCCAACAAAACGGATGAACGAGAGCGCGGGAGCGCCATCATCGAATTTGCTCTCTGTTTCTCATGCTTCTGGCTGCCCCTCTTTATCGGCACGCTCATCATGGGCTTCAATCTTATAAGGGCTGTTCAGGTGACACAAGTGTGCCGCGACGCCGGCCACATGTATTCGAACGGCATCGATTTCTCTCAATCCGCGGCACGGAATCTCATCGTCAGCATGGCTCCAGGATTGAACATAACGACGACCGGCGGAAATGGAGCGATCATTTTATCCACCATCACCTACGTGGATGCCACACTCTGCGCGACAGGCGGATACACGTCAGGCAACTGTCCGAACGTAAATCAAATGGTCTTCACCCGCCGGATTGTGGTCGGCAACAGTTCGGGCACTCCCTATGTGAGCGCGTTCGGCGCCCCGAGCGCCAGCATCATGGACCCAAGCGGGAACGGCGACGTCCTCCCGGGAAGCAGGGCGGGAAATAACCCGGGATATCTGAACGACGCCAGCGCCATTGCAACAGGGTTTTCCAGCGTGATCACGTTGACGTCCAGCTCTCAATCTGCATACCTTGCGGAAATGGTTGTGACTTCGCCGGACTACAGCTTCGGCGGATTCTTCGGGACTCCTCAAATAACCGCTCGCTCCGTGTTCTAGCGATCGGCGTGTACGGCGCTTACTGGGATAAGTGAAGTACCTGCGACGCAATCTGCCGGAAAGCCGCGGCGAGTTGCGAATCGTCCGGCGAAAATATGAACACGCCGCTGGGTTTCGAAGAATCGTAGATTGAGCTTTGTCTGTCATTTACGAGCCGGTGAAGAAACGCGTCCACTTTGGTGAAATCGCCGTGTAAATCGGTCGCGCCGCCCAGGCCGATCGCATAAAAGACCGGGTTGTAAATCGTGTCGTTGCGAATGGTGGTCGCCTGACTGTCGGCGGCGTTGAATGAGGCGTAAATGACCGAAGTTGGGACGTCAGCCTCGTACCCAAGGCCGGTATTGGGACCACTGCTGATCAGGTACGCGGAATTATCGATAAATCCGCCCCGCGTCGAGTCCCCACGAATGTCCGTGAACGGTATGTAGGCCACATCCCGTCTCATGTAATCGTCCCCGCTGCTCGTGAACGCACATCCCGGAGCAGACACCGCGGGAGTGCTGGTGTCACTGATACCGGTCGTCGTAGGTTGCATAACACCGTCCGTGTTGCCCGTTGCGCCCACACCGCCGTTCCATTGCGCAATCACCCCGGTAACAATTGGCAACGTGCAGCCACTGGTTACGGCTGTCACCGTATTCGATGTGTTGGGTGCCACATCGTACCGTGTCTCGTGATTCGAGGTGGCGACAAGGACCGGAAAATTGGCGTAAACACCGTTCGGCATCCCGTCCGTAAAAAAGACAATTACATTTAGCGCGTTCGGCATGGCGTACAACGGATTGGTCATCGCTGCATGGGCTTGATACAGCGCCTCGGCCGAGTTTGTATTTCCCCCACATTGTAGATTTCCGATTACGGAAGTCAGGCTCGGAGAGCTCGATTTGAAGGACTTTGTCGGCGGGTAGTCCAGACGAACGCCTGCATGAAACGTAACCAGGCCGAGCTGATCGCGCCCATCAACAAAATAGTTCACAAAGGTCTGGGCGGAGGCTTTCATGATCTGGCATGGAACGGTCCCATCCGAGCGCGCAATGTTCATTGAACTGGAACGGTCGAGCACCAGCATGAGGTTCAGATCGCGTCTCGACGATGCTGCTGTCGCCATAATGCTCGCATTTTGCTGTCCGATGATCCGCATGAAGAATAGCGGCACTGTAACCGTGGCTGTCACTGTGACACGCCGCGTGCCGAGTTGGGGCGAATCAACCGGGGCGGTCGGCGCAGACGGGAAGGATGTTCCCATCCATCCTGAAGGGAAATTAGCGTACACGTACTGCTGGGCTGTGGTTGTAGCATTCGCCGACGGGTCGCGGCCGGCCGCCAGTGCGGCGGCGTCCACCGCGGCGGAGAGCTTCGCTTTGGCCCAGAATAGAATTGCGCCGTCAATGGCCAGCCCGATTAAGGGAAGCAGGACCAGGGCCGTCAAGATTGTGAAAAGAAGCAGCGCCGCGCCGCGCTCCGTTTTTCGCGCGCGCGACGACGTTCTGCGATTGCCTGGGGAGATCATTGAGATTACTCTCTAGGTAGTAATCGCGCGACCCGCAGTTTCTCACATTGCGCCGCATCAATGATAAGGATCAACGAAACGCTTTAGAGATGGCAGTAAGGTCGGTAACAAGCTGCAGCTCAACCGTTTTCTGCAAGCCATCCCCGTACGAACTTGACGCGGATATAAAATCGGAGAGACCGAAACCCGCTTTTATCAATTGGTGCCGGTTCAGCCGGTAGCCCAGCCCGAATTCGGCAGCTTTTCGCGGCGCCTGGAAGTGACGTGCCGTTGCATGCCAATCATCCTCTACCAGACCAAAGCGCTCGAAACTAAATCGTGTTGCGAGAAAGACGCGGGGAGAAAGGATTCTCTTTGCCTGCCCGTATGCCGTTTGAACCATTGGAGAGACGATGAATCCCGGCAAATCAAATCGAAAGTACTGCCACTCTCCTTCCACAGACCACTGCCCTTGCGACCATTGGCCGTCTATTCCCAAACCCGACGCATTGAAGCGACTGAGATCTTCGCCCGCCAGAAGCTGTGGCTTAACGGTTGCATTCAGGTAGGGTCCGCGGAAACCCGATACTCCGACATGAACTCCGCCACCGAGGCTATAGCCCCCGCCGGCGGCCCATTGCAAAAAATGACTTCCAGAGCGTACGCCTTGGGGATTCGCCGGAGAGCTGTTTGTGATTTCCAACCGCCCATCGATCCTGCCTGCCGAGATCTCCGCTTCAACACCCGACAACGCGTAGAGTGTGTCCGGCGTAAGTCCGTAATTTTCTGATTCTGAACCCGCACAGAGAAATTCGACTTCGCCACCGTATTGCTGACGCTTCAAATACGTGTTTCCGCAGGGAGGCTGATCGGTCGACAACGCAATCGCGGAGGTGTACGAGGGTGGAGGCGCGAAAAGGGGCATTTTGGCATCGTCGTACTCGAGAGGACCCAATCCGAAAGCCGAGCTGAGCTCACCCGCCTTGAACAGCCAGGACAGATTGCCGGCTTTGGCAGAGTAGCCAAGAAAGGCCTGCATCAGTTCTGCACTGACAGAATCCTCATCGTAGCTGTAAGAAGTGCCCTTAAAGTACGAAGCCGACTGCACAGCCGCTGCCGAGTAGATGAACCAATGAGAGCCGAGCCGGAGAGTAGGGGAGACGATCGCTCGAAAAGCCGGTGTGGTCGTACTTCCCGCGTCATCCTCGGTCGGTGCGCCATCGATGTGCAGCAGTGCCCCGGAGACAGTTACCGGCACCGAGATGCCAGACGCTGACTCGTCCTCCGATGGACGACATGTCGCCGCCATGCAAAAGCAGAATACAAGTAGCAATCTCCTCACGCGAGGATTCCTTCCTTCGCAGGAGCATCCGTGCTCGCATGAAAGCCCGATCCTGCGATGGGAAGTTCGAGCGTGAACCAAAACGTCGATCCTCCGGCGGGACGGCTATCGACGCCAACCTGGCCCTTCATCAAGTCGACGAGTTCCTTTACGATGGCTAGTCCAAGGCCGGTGCCGCCTCTCTCCCGCGTCAGCGAGCCATCCGCCTGAGTGAAGCGGTCAAAGATCAGATCCTGTTGCTCTGCCGCGATTCCGATTCCACTGTCCTCGACGGCTACTTTAAAGTTGGCGGTGTTCGTCCGTTGATCGCCTTCCACCCGAATTCGAATGAAGCCAGTGTCTGTAAACTTCAAAGCGTTGTCGCAAAGCTGCGCGAGAATTTGACGGATCCGCATCTCGTCTCCAATAACCGATCCAGAGAGGTCCAGTGCATCCTCGACTTCTAGCCGGAGTCCTTTCGCTTCGGCTTTCGGAGCGATTGCCGTTGCGGTGTCCTGAATTATTTTTCGCAGTTCAAAAGGCGCCTTCTGCAAGCTAACCTGTCCGGTTTGCAGCTGAGAAAAGTTCAAAACACCTTCAATCAGCGTAAGCAGCTCTTCGCCGGAAGCCTTGGCTGTTTCTGCAAATTCCTGCTGGTCGCGATCCAGAGGCGTTTGAAGCAGAAGCTCGGTCATCCCAAGCACGCCGTTAAGAGGTGTTCGCAGCTCATGACTGACATTCGTGAGGAACTCGTCTTTGAGGCGATTCGCGAGCTGCGCAGCGTCTCGAGCCGACTCGAGCTGTCTGCGCGTGCGCTGCTCGGAATCGACAACGTTGTTGTATGCGGCCGCTAGAGAAGCCAGTTCGCTCACCCCGTTTCCGGCCGTCAGATGCATCGACAGGCCACCGGAGCGCTTGCTTTCATCCAACTGGGCAATTAAAGCGCGAATTGGATGCGATAGCGACCGTGAGGTAATGAACGTGAAGGCCAGCGCCAGACATATTCCCGCGGCCGCGATTGCGATGAGCACTTTGACGAAGGCCGACATGAAGTCCCGGGCCGGGCGGTCGAGAGACTGAAAGCCGAACAGGCGATCGCGGGAGCCCATCTGCCCTTTTTGCATTTCCGATACAACAAATGTCTCGCCGTTAATCGAGAGCTCGCACTTCTGTTGGGTATCTGAACAGTGATGATGGATTTCCTGCTCTATGAAATTTGTCAGCTCGCGCGGGAATGTGGAGGAAATGACCTTGCCATCTCGGAGTAGAGCTGCCTCGCCGTGAAGAGAAAATGCACGAATGTCGAATGGGATCCCCAGAACCACGGCGGCAATCTCGTCTCCGCCTGCTGTGATAGGCACCGAATGAACCTGGTAAAGCTTGCCTTTCACCTGTATGACTCCCGGTCCAAGGGGTAATCGCGGCATCGATGGGTCCTCCGCGCACCCGGCGCAGGGCACAGCCGTTACAATCTTCCCCTCCAAGTCTGTAATCGCGAGAAATTCGAAGCCGGAAGAGGTCTGAAAATCGCGAAGTTCCACACCTATGGTGTCGCGGGCCTCTTTCAGTAACTCCGCATCATTTCGCACCTCGCTCAAAAGGCCGACAGCGGCCTTCAATCCAGCGCTCTCGGCCAGCTTGGATACGAGGGCTTCGACGCGACGCGAATAGGTCGATTGCATGCGATTGAACACGAGATCGGATTCCCGCAATTGGTCCCGTAGCTCACGTCTGATTTGAGAATGAACGGCCGTGTTTACCGCAACCATTAAGCACAGCAGCACGATCGAGACCGGGACAAACGAGAACAGAAATGCTCGCGTGGTAAGAGACAGGCGCGGCATAGTGCGTGCTATTGATCACTCTCTTCCGGCAAAGCAACACTAATACGGACGGTTCCTGCAGCCGGTACCGATAATTTCTTCCGGGTCAGACCGCTCGTCTTTTGCCAAACGGCGAGATGATACTGTCCAGGCAGCACCCCGGTCAGTGAAAAGGAGCCGTCCTCTGCCGGCACCGCGGACCACGAAGTCGGAGTGACCACGACGACTCCGTACATATCCGCGTGGATGTGACAATACACCTGCACGACACCGGGGTTCGGAAATTGTACGCTTCGGCTCTTTCCCTTCGGGTAGTAACCGAGATCAAACGTTTTGGATCGCGATAACGAGAATATGTTGTGAAAGATGGGATCGAGGTTGGGGAATTCCACCGTGGATCCAACCGGCACGATAAGGAAATCCGGTTCGAAATTACGCCCGGCTTGCTGCATCTCTGCGTTGCTTGGCCTGGTGGCGATCGGTGCGCTCGGCTCAAGCCAGACAGCAACTCGACCATAGGGTTGATGCTCCTGCTTCGGCTTCGTTGAGATGGCTGCGCCGCGCAGATCGTATATCCCGGTATCGACCGTTTTCCTGGCCAGATTTTTCTTAAGCACGATGTTCCCGGTGATCTCTGTTGCTGTGAAGTGTGAAGCGAACAGAAATAAAAGGACTATAGGGCCGTAGACCATGTGCAATCTGGACCAAATACGTAGCACTGTAGTCTTATCGGCCTATTTCGCCCGAGTCTGGAGAAGGCCGGAAGATTATTTGTGGGTCAAGGCTATTCGTGGCGCAAGGCCCGCATGGGATCGATCTTGGCAGCACGACGTGCGGGCAGGTAACCCGCAAGCAGGGCGATTCCGGCGATCAGCAGGAGTGAAGTTAAGAGCGCCAGCGGATCGAGCGGCCTTACACCGAATAGAAAGCCTTCGAGCCAGCGGGTCGCGCCCAACGCAAATGGCAATCCGAAGAGAAGGCCGGCGAGAAGGACGAAAACCAGATCACGCAACACAAGGGCGATCACGTTAGATTTCTGGGCGCCAATTGCCATACGAGTTCCAATCTCGGCTGTCCGGCTTGCGACAGAGTAAGCGAGAGTTCCGTAAATGCCTATGGAGGCAAGAAGCAACGCGAGCAGGCCGAAGATGCTGCACAAACTCGTGATTAGCTTCTGCTGTTGAAGCGAGTTCTCGACCTGATCGTTGAGGGTGTGCTGCTCCAGTATGGGAAGCCGGTTGTTAATCTGCTTCAGCGCGCTGCGCACTTCGCCGGCGATGTTCTTCGGCTCGGCGGCTGTGCGCAACACGAGCTCAAAGCTGTCAGCCGTCTTTTGGGAAATGGGGTAGAAGACCATTGGCTTGGGCTTCTCCCGTATATCGAAGAATTTGGAATCACCGACCACGCCAACGATTTCCGATCCGGGCGGTTTGAACGGGGCGCCATGTTCCATGTGCTGGCCGAGCGGATTGGCGCCGGGAAAGTATTCGTTAACGAATGCCTGGTTCACCACAGCGACTGGTTTGGATGTCGCAGTATCGCGAGTCTCAACGGCGCGGCCAAGGATAAGCGGAATTTTGAGGGTTTCCAAAAAATGCGGTCCAATGGGCAGATCCCACACCCGCATCTCTTTGCCCGGGCTTGGATGATACCCCTCCAACGAGAAATTGCCCGACGAGCTGTAGCCGCTTGCCGGAGAAAACCGAGCAACCGCGGCGGATTGCACACCGGGGAGCTGATTGATGCGGTCGCCGATGTCACGGTAGAGGTTCGCATATTCCGACGGTTGATAACCGGCGAGATGCGCATCGGTGCGGATCAGCAATATGTGATTGCGTGTAAAGCCGACGTCTTGCTCCTCGAGCTGCAGAAGGCTATGCGTGAGCAGACCGGCACCGATGAGCAGGCAAAGCGAGAGTGCGATCTGCGCGGCAATGAGCGCTTGCGTGGCGCCAAATCGACGCGTGCGCCAACCCACGGACGCCGCGCTGCCGAGACGCAGATCGAGACGACTGAACTTCCAGCCGGGAACGATGCCAAATAAGATGCCAGTTGCGATGGAAAGCACAAGCGTGAACGCGAGTACGGCAGGATCGGGTTTCACTTTCACTATCGGGTCGAAATGCAGGAGTAGAACAAGAATTCTAACCGACCACCAGGCAAAAAGTGTGCCTGCCAGGCCGCCCATGAGCGCGAGGAGGATGCTTTCGGTAAGGACTTGCCGCAGCACGCGCGCGCGGGCCGCACCCAAAGCGAGCCGGCATACGAATTCCTGACGCCGGGCAGAAGCTCGCGCGAGCAACAACGCAGCGAGGTTGGCGCAGGCAATCAGTAGAACGAGGGCCACCGCCGCCATGAGCACGCCTAGCGGCTTCGAGTAGCGATAACGCAGACCGGAAATACCGCTGCCGCCGGGTTTCAACGTGATTCGAACTCGTTCAATCTTGTGGCGAGTGTCGGGTGTCGGGCGCGCACCCGCTTGCCCGAGATAGAACGAATGAAGCTGAGCATTGACCGCGATTTGAGCGGATTTGAGTGTAGCGCCGGGTTTGAGGCGTCCCATGCAGTTGAGCCAATAAAAATCCATGGCGTGCAGCAGCGATGGTTGGCGTGTCATGATCTGCGGCTGAAACGAGAGCGGAACCCAAAAATCGGGAGACTTTCGAATCCGTTCGCCGAAAAACGACGCTTCAGCGACACCGGCGACAGTAAAAGCGGTTCCGTTGAACACCACGGTTTTGCCGAGAATGCTGGGGTCAAGGTGAAAGCGGTTCTTCCACAGACCGTAGGTCATAACAGCCACCGGCGCGGAGCCGGGTGTATCGTCGGAATCGCGCAATACGCGGCCCGCTGCGGCTTGCACTCCCAGCACATTGAAATAGTTGCCCGAGACGAGGTGGACCGAAGCGTATCCGACACGGGTATCGGGCTCGCCGGCGACATGCATGATGACGTTGTCCTCGCCTTGCCGAAAGGCACACAGCTCCTGGAAAGAGTCGTTATGGGCGCGCAGATCCTGATAGAACTGGTACGAGATTGCGTCGCCGATCAGGTCACCGTTGCTGGTGCCTTCGGAGATCCCATCGTTGAACAGGATCAGGCCCGACGGATCACGCACCGGCAAAAGCTGCAGCATGACTGCGTCGATCAACGTGAATATCGCCGTGTTAGCGCCTATGCCGAGCGCCAGTGAGAGTACGGCGACGGATAACAACACGGGGGATTTCAGCAACTGCCGGAATCCGTAGCGGATGTCCTGCAGGCATGTTTCAAGCCAGGTGATGGTGCTGGCGTCGCGCACCCGGTCCGCAATGAGAGTCGGATTGCCGAACGAGCCGCCCGATTGCGTACGGTGAAACTCGATCTCTTCGCGTATCTCGGCTTCGAGACGGTTCGGGCGGAAGACATTCAGGAATCGGCGAATCATTGCGGAGCCTCACTCCTCGAATGCAAGGAAGCTTTCAATCACGGCGGTGTGGGCGCGCCACTCGTGTTCGATTCGCTGGAGACGCTTGCAACCCTTGTGCGTGAGCTCGTAATAGCGCGCCCGCCGATTGTTATCCGAAGGCTTCCATTCGGCTTTGATGAGGCCATCCGATTCCAGGCGGTGCAGCGCGGGATAAAGAGAGCCTTCTTCGACTCGAAGCTGGTTTTGAGATGCGTTCAGAATGGCGCAGGTGATTCCGTACCCATGAGCCATGCCGCGGGCGAGCGTCTTAAGAATGAGCAGATCGAGGGCGCCCTGAAGTTTTTCACGCGGCATGCAGACATCATACTCCTAGATGTCTGAGAGAGAATGGCCTGAGGCACGTAGCGACGGGCCTTCACAACTCTTTTACAACCCCCTCGGATACAGGCGACGCACCTGTTGCTTCCAATAGATTGGAGCTAAGACATGAAACAGATTCCGCTTATAACTCTCTTGCTGGCCGCCGGTTCCGTTCTCGTCGCCCAAGGCAAGAACGGCACGTTTACAGGGGAAATAATGGATAAGCAGTGCGCGCAGATGGGCTCACACGACAACATGATGAAGAGCGAAGGCGCTAAGGATGCCAAGGAATGCACACTGGCCTGCGTGAAAAACGGCAGCTCCTACGCGCTTCTGGATACGCAGACGAAGAAGGTCTACCCGATCGAAGATCAGAAAAAAGTCCAGCAATTCGCGGGTCAGCGGGTTCAGATCACCGGCAGCTATGACCAGGATGCGGACGTTCTGCACATCAAGAGCATCACGGCGGCACGCTAGCTGGTCACCGAACCTTGACGAGCTCGCCCTTTAGATGTGGCAGCTCCGCAGCCCTCGTTTGGTCAGGTACTGCTGGTGATACTCTTCGGCGCGGTTGAATGTTTGAGCGGGTTCGATCTGCGTCGCAATCGGGCGCGGAAACCGGCGTGACGCTTCCAGCTTTGATTTCGAAGCCCTGGCGGCTTGCTCCTGCGCCGGCGTGTGAAAGAAGATCACGCTCCTGTACTGCGTCCCGACATCGGGACCTTGCCTGTTGATTTGTGTGGGGTCGTGCGCGCTCCAGAATACTTCAAGGAGCTGATCATAGGTGACCCTGGCCGGATCGTATTCCACCTGGACAACTTCGGCGTGTCCCGTGCGATCCGTGCAGACGTCTTTATAGGTGGGATTTGAAGTGTGCCCGCCTTCATAGCCCACAGCAACATCGACGACGCCATCGAGCTCCCGGAACGTTGCTTCAACACCCCAAAAACATCCCGCGCCAAAAGTAGCTTTTTCGCTCATCATTTCCTATTGTCCCGCCTCGATCGGATCCGCCGGCGAGGGCTCAAACAGAGGCATGTGGCGCGGCATAGCGGCGATGGCAAGCGCTCCCAGCATGGCAATCGCGAAAACGACTGCCATGGCGGCTGTGTAATTGCCGTAGTGCTCTCTGAGCTTCGAAACGAAATACGGGCACCACGTCTGCCCGATGGTATTTACGGGAAGAATGATCGCCATCGCTCGCGCCAGGGTGTTGACGCCGAACTGCTCGGCTGCCATCAGCGGGATGAGAAAATAATCCGCGCCCATCGAAAATCCGAATAGCAGGGAGAAACTGTAAAGCGAGATCTGGTTTCCGGGACGGACCAGGAGCAGCAGCAGGATGGTGGCGGCAACGACAAAGTAGGTTGTTGTCATGACGCGCTTCTTGGAAAACAGATCCGCAAGATAACCGATGCTCAGGCGGCCTGCGATGCTCGACCACAAAATAACTACGGAGGCCGTCGTCCACGTCGCATCCAACAGCTTCTGATCGGTAAATCCTTCATCGCGGAATACAAATTTCATGTGCTGGTTGATGGATCCGATCGACCCGATGGAACAGATGCTTCCGATCATCAGCAGCCAGAAGGGCCCGCTGCGAAGCAGACGCCAGAAGCTGTGCGGAGCAAGTTTGACATCCGCCGGCGGTCCAGCGGCGCCGTCCGGGTATTGGCCCATTTCGGAAGGTTTGTCTCTTAAGACCAGAATTGCCAGCGGCCACGCGAGGAACATGAGGCCGCCCACGGCCATTAGGGCGGTTTGGAAGCCGTAGCGGGCCGTCAAACCGCTTACAAAGAACGAACCGAGCCCTCCGAACAAGCCCACGCCTACGTATACGATGCCCATCGCCCTTCCGCGTTTTTTCTGGAACCAGTAGGAGACCAGAATTTGATGCGGTATCGGCCCGGAGAACAGGTAGCCGGCGGTGTAGACAAAGTACAGGAGAAAATAAATGGTAAGCGCGCCCTTCATGGCGCTGAATCCAAAAAAGGCGATTGCCGTCAGCGCCGTGCCCGCAATGATGAGCTTACGCGGACTTAAGTACGGTATGACCACCGGCCCAACCCAAATGGTCAACAGGGCTGCAATCGGAAACCCAAGGGTTATCTCGCTGAGATCCCAGTGGTAGGTTCGCTGAAAGTAGTCATAAAAAAACGGCGTATTGTAATAGGGAACGCCGACGGCGATGCCGAAGGTGACCACCGTGGCCGCAACAATCCACCAACCGTAAAATCTGCGCTTCTTGTCGACCAAAGGCTTCGTACCGTTCGGCATTGAACTTCGGTTATATCACCGCGGTGGTTGCAGTACCGTTAGTGGACTTTAATCGGGATCCCGATGAAAATCCCGGTCACAACGCTCACGCTCTGGCGTCTAACAGATCGAACAGCCCCGAAAGACTACCAGTCTATAAAGGGGTGGCAAGCCCCGCTGGCAAAACCACCAAAGGAGGCATTTAGAGGTTATTTATGAGATATTTACCGGGATTGGAGCAGTACAAGGCCCTCGCAGTGATTTCCGCGTCGGCGCTCTTGACGGCCGGGTTGGCCCTGAGCGTTGAACCAAATACGCGCACGTTCACCGCCGGCCAAAAAGAGAAAGTACAGGGCGTAATTCTCTCGCGTGACGGGGACACTCTGAAGCTTCGAGGCGATGACGACAGCGTCGGCACGATCGACTTGACGAACGATACAAAGATCCAGCTCAAGCACGGGATTTTTGGCCGCAAGAACGACATGAAGGTCGATTCGCTGGTTCCCGGACTTCATATCGAAGCCGAAGGAAAAGGAAGTGAAAAGGGGGACCTGGTCGCTAATAAGGTTATCTTCGATCCGAACTCGATGCGAGCCTCGCGCCAGGTTGACGCGCGCGTTGCTCCCGTGGAAGCCCGGACGGGCGCGTTGGAAGGACGCGCCGGCACTCTTGAGAGCCGTGCCGGACAATTAGAAACGCGTGAGACCCAGCTCGATGAACAGGCGAAGCAGACCATACAGCAGGTCGGTCAGGTGCAGACGCAAGTCGGGCAAGTGAAGACGGAAGCCGACCAGGCCAATCAAGGCGTGGACAACGTCAATCAGCGCGTGACGAATCTGGATAACTACCAAGAGAAATATTCGGAGGTGGTTTACTTCAAGCTGAACAGCGCGACTCTCTCACCGGAAGACAAGCAAAAGCTGGACAATTTAGCGCAAGAGGCCAAGAACGAAAAGGGCTATGCCGTGGAGGTTGCCGGGTTCGCGGATAAGACGGGCAGTGTGGCGCTTAACCAGGAATTAAGCGAGCGGCGCGCGAATACCGTGATCCAATACTTGCTGCAGCAAGGCGATATCCCCATTCACCGGATTCTTACGCCCGCGGCTATGGGAATCACGCACGAAGCAGCCGATAACAAGACCAGCGCGGGACGTAAATTGAACCGTCGAGTAGAAGTGAAGGTGCTCGTCAATCAAGGCGTCGTCGCCGGCTCCAATCAGCCCGCCGCAACACCTGGTCCGAAGTCACCGGGTGATCTGAGCAAATAGTTTCTCCTGAGTGTTGTCCACCGCTCTGGGAAACGGAGGCCGAACGGTCAGCGTGCCGCTCGGCCTTTTTTATTGTGTGGGAGCACTAGGCGCCTCATGAGCCGCGTACGTCAATAATCGGTTTAGCGGCTGTAATCGCCACACAGATCCAGTAATTTTTCCCAGCTTGCCCCCCCGAAAAGCGCTAGTACACTTACAGCGACTTCAAAAATACCTCTAATTTACGTTCAGTTTCGGTCGTTTTGGAGGCTCGATGCCCATCGTTGCAGAAACGGGTCGATCCGGATTCTTATCTCGCAGCATTGAAATCGCCGCGAACATCGCGACGCTCGTTGTTATGGTTTTGCTCTCCGTGGTGCTAGTAAGGAACTATCTTGTTCCGACTCCATCGCCACGGCTGCTGCAGGCTCGTTCGACCTCAGTGCGTCCGGCCGATCTTGTGACAGTCGGCAGCAACCTGAGTAAGCGGATCCCAGGCGTTAACTGGAACAAGAATGGCCGGACACTTGTTCTTGTCCTTTCCACGCGTTGCCACTTTTGTACAGAAAGCGCACCGTTTTTTAGACAACTCAAGGAACGGGTTGGAAAGGATGTGAAAATGGTCGGCGTTCTGCCCCAGTCTGTCGCGGAATCGCAAGCATATCTGAATGGAGAGGGCGTACACCTCGACGAGCTAAGGCAGGTTTCACTCGACCAGACCGGCGTGACAGGGACACCGACCATGTTGCTTGTAAACAAGTAACGGAGCCGTTATGCAGACCTGGGTCGGAAAGCTTGCGCCCGACAAACAGGATCAGGCTCTAAAGGCCATTGGCGCAGCCCACGTGAAGAAAAGTGGAAGTGCGCTATGATTTCCACATTTCTTAACCACTCCGTACTCGAGTGTCTTCTCCGGTTTAGATGCTCGTGTTGGCAGGATCGGTTTCTCGCTCAGCAAAGCGGCGAGAAATTGGTCCAGGCCAACGATGTCAGTGCAGATTACGGATGCGGTGATGATAAGCGATATTGAAGTCGCCGGTAAAAGCGTTGAGTGCGGGCTGTTTGTCAAACCTCCATGCCATTGCGCAGCCTGTGACTCCGTTTCAGGCTGGCAGCGATTGGCTTCAGCAAATGACCATTTCCCTCATTAACCGGACAGAGAAAACCATTGTGTTTGGCGCGATACATTTGAGCTTCTTAGATACCGGAGACTGTCAGGCGCTCCCGTGTGCGATCTACACGATTCGTCTTGGGCAAGTTCCTGCTATCGCTGCCTATTCAGAAGGACCGGTCAACCTCTTAAGCCCGATCACCCTGAAAGGCCTCCTCTCGATTGGAAATCCGAGCAGACGTTGGCGGTTCATGTGCGCGACTATATCGCAGAGATCGAGGAAACCTTGGCAAACCCTCCGCCCCGGTGACAGCGGTAACCAAAGTGGCGGTCCACCTTGGTCCTTTCTTTTTCGATGATGGAATGAGATGGATCTTGGTTTTTACTCTGTTCCCGACCCGGAACACCACGGCAAGTTCAAAATCTTCCTGACAATTACTTCCCTGGGAAAAGAGGGTCATAACTGGCCTCCGGGGTACAGCCAGTGAGCAGTCGTACGTCGCATGCGAGCACTCACGAGAAGATAAACAGCTCTTACGAGTCACGGTTCTTACCGGATGTGCATTGTGGTTCATGCGTACGCCGACTTGTTCGTGCGCAATTTGGTGACGAGTGTATTAAGCGGTTTGCCACGGAGGAATGGAAGCCCCTGCTTTGATTGCTGTCCCAGCCAGCCGCAGGACACAAATTAATCTATGGGGTTGTCGACGCCTCGCGGGGTAATCAAAGTAGTGATCAACGAAACGCAAACTGTGGCGGAGGCACATGTAACGGTGGGGATTGCGGAACTGTATCCTATACTGTGGCAGTAATCGATGGAGGCTGCTGCTCTACATCAGGTACTCCTTGCAATCAGGGAACCTGCTGCTCTGGTCTTATCTGCCTTTCGAATAATACATGTGGGACTTGTCTTAGACGACGGGCACTCGTGCATAACCCCCAACGATTGCTGTAGCGGGCTCTGCGATCCTAATATAGGGCAGTGTGTTAGCTGCCTGAGTGACGGCACGGGCTGTTATCTGAATTCCCAGTGCTGCAGCGGGACCTGCGCCGATGAGACGTGTGGTAACTCAGGCTGTCTTCCTGCGGGGTCGTATTGTGTTTACGACGGGGATTGCTGCTCATACGACTGCAACGGGGATTATTGCGAGTCCGGCGATTGACGCCCGGCTTGCGCTTCCATTTCCCAGTCACAAAAAATCGCCGCTCGCAAAAATATTTCTATCCCCTTTCGCTGCTCATAATTGCCGCCTTTTTCCACAGGCCCACTCGTCCTGGTGTCCGATCCGGCCCATGCGTAACTTGTGGCATGACCGAACAGAACCACGACCGTCAGGAAGTGGCCTCAAACATCGTGACTGAAGGTGGCGTGGCGTTGTCCGCGGCTCCCGCTCTGTCCCCCGCACGTCTGGCCGCCAATCGCCCGAATGCCCAACTCAGCACCGGCCCGACCACCGCCGCTGGACTCGCCATCTCTTCGCGCAACAACTTCAAACACGGTTTCCGCGGCGAGTTTTCCGTCCTGCCCTCCGAAAACCAGCAGGACTTCGACAATCTCCTCGCCTCCTACCGCGAAGAGCATCAGCCGTCCACGCCGAGCGAAGACACCCTCGTCGACCAGCTCGCCAAGCATCTCTGGCTCAGCCTTCGTGCCGAGCGGCTCCAGGATCTCGCCCTCACCAGTGATGACGACCCGCGCGAACAGCAGAAATCCTTTGCCCTCTACTTGCGCTACCAGACCACAAACAACCGCGGCTTCTCGAAATGTCTGAACGATCTGCTGCGCATCCGCGCCCAGAAGTTCCGCGAGCAGCTTGGGTTCGAACGGCAAAAACACCGCGAGGCCATGGATGCCGAGCGTTTGAAGCAAAAGCAAGCCGCGCAAGCCGAACGGCAAAAAGCAAAAGAAGCCGCCGAGGCCCGCAAGCAGGAGCTGCATCAGGCGCGGGTTCGAACGGCAAACGCCAGGGCCGAAGATATCGAGCAGAAGACGGAAATCGAAGGCATGCTCAATGCCGACCTGCCCGGCCACACGCGCATCCCGTTTTGGATGTGGAAAAACGTGGCGAAGCGCTCCATCGAAGAGGTCGCCGCGCAGCTTCAGGAAGATCCACACCTCGCAGCCGCCTGCCACCAGGTCGGCCGCTAGGGGCCGTGGCCTGCCCGGCCCGCTCCGCTCGACGAGTTTTTATGGAACAGCCGTTTTCGTCTGTGCCGTAGGCGTCTGCGAACTCGCTCCACCGCTGCGGAAGAGAAGAGGCGCGAACTCAATCAAATTGTTTCTCCAGACCATCCAGGTGTGCATGCCGGGCGTCTCGATCTGAGTCAGGTGAATGTTTTTTTCCTTGAGCCAGTTCACCAGACTCCGGTTAGCGGTGATTAGACGGTCGTCCGTGCCGCAGGCAATCCACAGCAAATGCAGCCGCTCATTCGCCGAGGAATCCAGATGAGCAAAATCGCTTGCGAAATCGCCGCCTAGGCCGCCCGCGCTAAAAGCTCCTACCCAGGAAAACTTGTCGAGGCGATTGAGCCCGGTAAGCAGCGACTCCGCGCCTCCCATGGAAAGGCCCGCAATGGCGCGGGAATCTCGACCGCTTTGGACTCTATACATTCGTTCCACCGCGGGAATGACTTCATCAATCAGCGCGGAACGGAAATTAGTGAGATTCTTTTCGCGTAACTCGGCGTTGTTGAACGGCGCGCCAGAGCCGGGGGGTCGGTGAACGATCTCGGGCGCTCCGTAGCCGAGCGGCATCACTACGATCATCGGTTTGGCCTTGTTCTGCGCGATCAGCGTATCGAGAATGAGATTCGCCTTGCCGACGGCTGTCCAGCCGCTCGCGTCATCGCTGTATCCGTGAAGCAGGTAGAGCACGGGATAAACAGTCTTGCCGTTCGGGTCGTATGCAGGCGGCGTATAAACGTAGAAATCGCGGTTATCGCCGACGATGCTCGATTTATAGAAATGTTGATGAACAGCGCCGTGCGGTATATCGGTTAAGTCCCAGGGCATGGGAGAAGCGCCCGGTACATCCACCTCGTTGTTCAGACTTAAGAGATTGGGCTTGATCCGTGTATTCGAAGGATCGAGGAGATGAACGCCATCCGCATTGAAGGAATAGCCGTACAGCTCAGGCGCAAGGGGCTCTGTTGTAGCGGTCCATATTCCCTGATCGTCTTTCTGCATCGCGAGAGGTGCCTTGGCGCCCTCTACGTTGACAGCGACCTTTTGTGCGTTAGGATCTCGAAACCGGAAGGTGACGCTCCTATCGGCATGAACCTCCGGTGATTGAAGAGGCGGGGGTTGTTGCTGGGCGAGGCACAGGCTCGCTATGGGCAATAGAAAGAAAAGGGATCTGGTCACGATAAACTCTCCGCAGGGACTATGAACAGCTTATCTCTCGCGCGATGACGGTGGCCGAATTTACCCCCGTCGTTCTGGGCGCCTCCTTGCTTGCGGGCTTTGTGGGATCCCTTACCGGATTGGGCGGCGGAGTGATTATTACCCCGGTGCTGACGTTGTTTTTGGGAGTGGATATCCGATATGCGATCGGCGCCAGCCTGGTATCTGTAATCGCCACTTCCTCCGGCGCCGCTGCGGCGTATGTTCGCGATGGCTTTTCCAATATTCGCATCGGCATGTTCCTGGAGATCGCCACAACGCTCGGCGCGCTATTCGGCGCGTTTCTCGGAACGCACGTGCCCACGGGCGCTTTGAGCGTCATCTTCGGAGTGATTCTGCTCGAAGCGGCATGGCAGACAAGCCGTGGGCACAAGGGACCTAAAACGGCTCTCCCGCCCGATCCTCTTGCGGACATGTTGAAATTGAACGGGTCTTATCGCAGTAGCGAGGGAATCGCAACATACGAGGTTCACCGTGTTAAGCGCGGTTTCGCATTGATGTTCGGCGCGGGTACCCTGTCGGGCCTGCTGGGCATCGGGTCAGGCTCGCTAAAAGTAATTGCGATGGATCAGGCTATGCAGATCCCGTTCAAGGTTTCGACAGCGACGAGCAACTTCATGATCGGCGTAACCGCGGCCGCCAGCGCCAGCGTATACCTGAGCCGTGGCTACGTGAATCCAAGCATTGCCATGCCGGTAATGCTGGGTGTGCTCGGCGGCTCCATGCTGGGCGCACGGTTCCTCGCGGGTCTTCCAGTGGCGCTGCTCCGGCGCGCGTTTGCGATTGTCGTGGCTGTGATCGCCGTAGAGATGATGTGGAGCGGTATCCAGGGTCGAATATGAACGCACCGAGGGTCACCGACACCGGCATCGAGCGTATGGTGAGTGTTCTTCTCCGCACGGGCGTTTTGATCGCCGGTGCGACCGTGTTGGCGGGCGGCGTCTACTTTATTGCCCGGCACGGCGCCGAGTTGACTGATTACCACTACTTCAACGGACAACCGAGTATTGACCGCGTTGCAGGCCAGATCGTTAAAGGAGCCATTGCGCTCCGCGCGCGATCGATTATTCAACTGGGAATGCTGCTCCTGATTGCTACTCCCATCGCCCGCGTCGCCTTCTCCCTTATAGGCTTCGCGTTGGAGCGGGATCGCACCTATGTCGTGATTACCGCGCTCGTGCTGGCGATTCTTTTGTTCAGCCTGATCCATGGCGCCCTGCAGGGTTGAAGGAGCGATTCATCGCAATTGAGATTCGAGCTGGTCGAATCGTTGCTTCAGCTCCTCGAAGTCCGATCGCAGGCGCTGCAGGTCTTGCTCCAGTTGAGCGACTCTCGATGGTGGAGGCGCGGTTAATTCTGAGGTGCATTCGGCCGCTGCTTCGCCCGACAGCAGGTGTGCGTAACGCGATTCTTTCTGCCCTGGTTGCCGCGTCAACTTGGTAACGAGGCCGCCTCCCGGCCAGCCTGCCAGTTTTTCGAGAACACTCTCGGTTTCGCTTAGATCCGCGAAAGCAAACAGGCGCTCGCTGCGGTCCTTGATTTCGCCGAGCGTCTGCGGACCACGCAATAAGAGAGTACACAAGACGGCCAGCTCACGCCGGCCGAGATTCAGCGTCTCCGAGATGCGCTGGCTATATTTGTTTACGCGACCGCTCCCAGTGATCATGAACGCGAGTTTCTTCTCACGCAACTGGTTCACTGCATCGTGTACCGTGTCCTCGTCGTAGTTCACGATAGGATCGCGATTCGACTTCTGATTGCAGGCGTTGATGAGAGCGTTCAGCGAGAGCGGGTAATACTCAGGCGTTGTCGCTTCTTTTTCAATAAGCGCACCTAGGACGCGAACTTCGGGGGGGCCGAGTAATTCCATCTTTCTCTATAAGATTCTCAGATGAAACCCGCCGTCTACATGCAGGACCTGACCCGTGCAGTAATCGAGATCGCCGTTCGCGATGGCCCGGACAGCGCGGGCCACATCCGCCGGCTCGCCCATGCGCCGCTGCGGCAGCAGGCCCTCCGCGATCCGCCGGTCATAATCGGCAGCCACGGCCGCAATCATGTCGGTCCGGATAATGCCCGGCTCAATCTCAAAAACGGGAATATTCTCGGGCGCAAGGCGGGACGCGAATAACTTCACGGCCATGCTGAGCGCGGCCTTCGTCATACAGTAATCCCCGCGGTTGATGGAGGCGGTAAAGCTGGATATCGAGCTGACGAAGACGATGCGCCCTCTCTTTTTCTCCAGCATCCAGCGAGCAATCTGCTGGGTCAGAAAATACGGTCCCTTCAAATTGACGGCAAAGAGCTCGTCGAAACTTTCCGGAGTCGCCTCGAGAATGTCGCGTCGCTCACGAGGAGCGACACCGGCATTGTTTACCAGCAGATCGATTGCGGGGAACCGCTCGTGAAGGTCAAGCAGAAGCTGGTGGATGGATGCGGCTTCGTTGAGCCGGCAGGAAAAAATACTCGCACCGGTCGCCTCCGCCACGGATTCGGCCGCCTGCCGGTTTGTATTGTAAGTGGCGGCGATTTGATGTGTCTTCGAGAGCTCTTCAACAATGGCGCGCCCAATGCCGCGGCTGCCGCCCGTGACGAGCGCAATGGGTTTAGGTTCGGGATGCGTCAGACTCAACCCTCAAAGATCGATTGGGTTCTGAAGCGTAAAGGTGAGCCGGGTTTCCGCGGGAACTCTCACTTTTTGTCCGGACGTTGCCACCTCAGCCGCTGTTCCGACGGCCGCGCCCGAGCCTGCTCCAATGGCAGCACCCTTTCCTCCGCCTGCGGCCGCGCCAATAATGGCTCCCAATGCCGTTGCGCCGCCGATCACTTTGGCGGACCGCGCACCTCGTGAACTGCTGGCTTGCGAGACGCCGGTTGTCACGATGTCGTACGTGCGGCCGTTGACGGTTAAAGTTTTCAAATCCAGCGTAAGTACGGTTCGGCCCTCGATCTTCCCGGATTTCTTGGCATCGATCAAAGTAGCAATGACGTCCGATCCGCGCGGAATCACCGTCTGCCCGTTTACGATGACAGGCTGATCGACACTCGCCCGGTAAGTCTGACCCAAACTGTCGCGCTCGGAATTCACGGAGTCGATGAGGCGAACCACCAGTTGTGTTCCGGCAGGTACTTCCACCCCCGCAGCCGGGCTATTTGGGGGCGCGCTCGCCGAAGCAGGATACGTATCGGGCGGCGGATTCAGCGGCCCGGCTTGGGAATAGGTTGGATTCACCGGAGCACTGTTTGGCGCGGGCGGATAATTCACACGCGGCGCATTCGGTGGATTGGGCGGATAGTTCGCTGCTGCGGGTCCTTCAGGTGGTCCGCTAAAGCGGACGGATTCCACATCGTGAACGTAATAGGTGTTGATCTGATTTCCAACCGCGATGCGGATAGAGCGGCTGTCACCGCCCACGAAAGTTCCTTCCACGCTGCTGCCGTTGCGCAGAACGACCGTGTCCCCCGCCAACATCGCCGCCGCAGCCAGAAACGATAAAAGTACGCGTCCATTTATGAAAGTCATCACAAGTTCTCTACTATAGTGCGATTCAGCCGTCTCGCTCGCCGCCTTTCGTATCCAGTCTAATGAACTGACGTGGCTCGCGTGTTCCGGTTTCCGGCGGCTGAGCTCGCGTCGCCTGCCAGAGTGACTTCAAAGGCTGAGCGGTTATCCGGCAGCACCGATCGATCGCGCAGAATGCACGCCGGCCTTAGCCGCTTCCGCGGCGTATCGGTCCGCCAAATCCGGACGCAAATACCTCAGGACGCGAGTGGCGACTTTCCTGCCTTGCCGAAATGCCTCTGCGTACAAGCGGTCGCGTTCTTCCCGAGTGTAGGTGAAGCCGATACTGTACAAGTGGTTCAGCGACAGGCCGAGCACTTTCGTGCCGGCGTAAGCCACGGCGGCCTTAGCTATCAACCCTCCGCCGAACGGCACCTTCCCGATTAACTGGCGTGCCAGCGCGCGCCAACCGAATGCGCTGCCAATGACGGTAGCGATTTCGGGCTTCTGCTCCAGATACCCGACATGCCGGTCGCTGGCGGCGGCGATTAGAAACGCCATGCGGACCTGATTCATGGTCAGGAAAGCCGTGTCGGAGGCGAATTCGGCAAATGCCCACGGCAACTCGATCACATTGGGAATCACGTCGGGAAGAGCTGTAACCACGGAGAACAGCGTGTTTTCCCTGCATGTCTTCGCAATTACGCGGTCAACGAATGGCCGCCGGAAAGGCAGAAATGACTTGGCGAGAGGAACGCCCAACTCCGGATAGGTCGTCAAGGTTTTGGTGACGAAGTGATGCGGGCGGTCCGGATGAAAAATGAGCGCGCCGTGGGGCGCAAGCGCGGTCTCATCGTATACGGCGAGATCCATTTTAGGACTCCCCGCGTGAATGGGGGCGCGCGTGAGGAGCTGGGCGGATTCGCGACGTCTCGCGGGGCTCAGATCGCCTAGAAAGAAAGCCTCCATACGCTGGTAAGCGTCCTGGTTGCCCGCGTTCAGCGCGACGTGCAGAGGCCGTTCGCTCATTTGGCGAATCTGTTTGGGGTTGAGTGTGCTGAGTGCCTTCTTAATATTCATCAGACCTTCGATGGCCATGCGAGTTCCCGTGAGATATAGGTTTATCCGCGCCCAAGAGGCGCAACACCACTTTAAACTGCTGATGCCAACCGGAGTTGACGCCCACACGTTCGACCTCTATCTCGGGCGAGAAGTAACGAAGAATCGTTGCGGTCGAGGAATGAAAGGACATGGCGGGCGCCAGGAGCACCAGCTTGGGAGCTGTGTCCGCCAGCGCGATGCCAGGGAAAAGATGTTGAAGCTCTCCGCGCTGCCCATGCCAGCGGACTCTCATCCAGTAATCCAGCGCCTGCAGCGGCAGGTGGATATCCTCCGAAACCTTCATCTCCAAGACGGACAGGCGTCCGGCGGGTGAAACGGCGAGAAGGTCGATCAGATCGCGGTCCCCACCGGCGAAGGTCAACACTTGCCCATGGATCGGCGACGGCAGCAGCGCTGGATCGATGGCAGTAATGTTCGATCGAACCGCGGATTCCAACCACCGTTCCGGGAAGCTGGGCGGTCCCACACCCTGAGCGGCCTGCGGCGAGCCTGCGCTCTCCCCCATATGCGACAGCGCGACCGCGAAGTTCTCCACGTCGCCCATCCGCGATGCCTCCATCTGCTGCTTTCTTTCGAGCCCCAGATATAACTTGCCGTTTTGGATGCGCGCGAATTCCGCTCCCCGGCTGCGGATGCTCATGTCTCCATTCAGCTCCGGGCAGCAGCCAACGCCGGGCACGGCCGTGAGGCGGGATAATAGCGCGGCGATCTCAGGGGTTACATGAGGACATGCATAGTGCGGACTGACGCGCGTCTCTAAATTCCCCAAATCCTGCGGATCGACCTCACCCGCCGCTCCGTGCCCGTTAAATCGGAAAATGCGCGGCCGGAGCGGTTGCCCGGTAAGCCATCGGAGCCGGTGAGCGGTCAGGTTGCCGGCGGTCTCCGGCAGAAAAAGACAGAGCGAGGTTTGCGGGGCGCGCTGTCCGTGCCCGCTTACGTGATCCAGCCATACGAGCGCGAAAGTGAGCATCGCCGGCTCCTCCTGGCTGGCCGGACATGCCACTGCCGCGATTTGTTGATTGCCGCGGGTAAGGCGCGCTCGCGGGAAAAGGGATGAAAACGACCGCTGCAAATCGGGCCCGCAGGAGATGGATTCGATCTCCCAGCCCGGGAACTGCCGGAATAGCATCCGCCGGAACTGCTCGCTGAAGTTTTGCCGGATGCCGGAAAGCGATTTATGCGCCGTTTGCGGGCGGTCCAAATCGAGAAAACTCAATTTTCCAGGCTTGCCGCCGAAGCGGTGAACCGTGCAATCGAGCACGCCCGCAGCCTGTCGTTCGATGCTAAGAATGCGGCGGGAGATGCCGCGCGTTTCCGTCCAAACCTCCAGCCAAAGCCGTCCCGATCGTGTCTCCAAGGTGTACTGATCCGGCTTGAGTGCAACGATTTCTTCGCCGTATTCGAGCACGGCGGGTGTTCGGCAGGCGCCAAGAAACGTTTGGATGCCGGCAAGCAACGCCTCCGGCTCGGCCGGGTGGGCGCGCTCAGCGGAGTTTCTATCATAGAGTTTTGCCACTCGAAGAGTCCAGTCTTGTATCCCGTTTGCAGGCCGTCGAAGCACGTATTCAACACGCCGCGACTGCCGCTGGCCGCGAGCGCTCCGAAATAACCCTAGTGGCGGTTTCGAAGAAATTTTCTGCCGGCAGGATCCGGGAGGCGTACGAATCAGGATTGCGGAATTTCGGCGAGAATTACGTCCAGGAGTTCGCCGAGAAAACACCGGAATTGCGGGATTTGCCGGGGGCAAGATTCCATCTGATCGGGCATCTTCAATCCAACAAGGCCCGCTTGGCCTGTGAGCTGTTTCAGGTAATCCAGACCGTCGATTCGACTCGGCTGATGGAGCGGCTCAACGCAGCCGCCCGACAGCGCGATACCGTGCTCGAAGCGCTTCTTGAGATCAAACTTTCCGGGGAGCAAAGCAAGGAAGGGGCGGCGCCAGAACAGATACAGGCACTCCTGGACGCGGCGGCCACCTGCCCCAATCTGCACGTTTCGGGTCTGATGACCATGCCTCCCTGGTCCGAAGATGCAGAGCAATCCAGGCCATACTTTCGCCAGTTGGCTGAACTCGCCCGCCGGTACCGGTTACCGGAGCTGTCCATGGGCATGTCGGCCGATTTCGAGGTGGCCATTCAAGAAGGCGCAACGATCATACGCGTGGGGACTGCGATATTTGGCGCGCGACCTAAACCCGCCAGGAACATGGCTCCCTCCGCATGATGGACAAGAGGCTCCTGGTCGCCCTGTTCGCTCCAGTTGCGCTGCTGTGCCAAAGAGCGACGCAAACTCCGCAACGGGCGAGTGCGCCGGAACAACTGGGTCTCGCCGTACCCATGCGCGACGGGATCCGCCTGGCTGCGGATCTGTTTTTGCCGCGCGCGGGTGAACGCTGGCCGACGGTGCTCGTCCGCACACCATACAGTCGCAAATCCGCGGCGATGATCAGTTATCGATTCTTCGCGCGCCGCGGTTATGCCGTGCTTCTCGAAGATGTCCGCGGCCGCTTTGCGTCGCAAGGAACGTTCGGCTCTCCGGAACAGGAAGGGCCAGACGGGAACGACACCATCAACTGGATCTCAGCACAGCCGTGGTCCAACGGGCGTGTGGCAATGGCCGGCAGCTCCTATCTCGGTATTTCGGAATGGTGGGCGGCGGTTGAACATAACCCGCATTTACTCGCTATTTCGCCGATGTGCTCGGGCGATGACGAATATTCCGACAGATTCTATTCCACAGGCGGAGCGCTGCAGATCGGGCATAGATTGCTATGGCTGGCGGAGAATCTCACCCCTCCCTCGCATCTTCGGCCGCTGTTCGGCAGTTACATCGAGCATCTGCCTTTACGAACAGCCGATGTCGCCGCGACAGGCGCTGTTTTGCCGCTCTGGAGAACCGCTCTGGCTCACCCTTCCTACGACACTTACTGGCGGAATCTGAGTATCCGGGATCGCATTTCTGGTATCCACATCCCGATTTTGTCGCTTGGAGGGTGGTTCGACGACTACGTGGAGAGCGATCTGGATGCGTTCTCACACCTGGCCAAGCGGGGTGAATTTATCGAGACCTGGGTTGGACCCTGGGCGCACAACCCGGCCTGGAGATTCCCGACGATCGATTTCGGTCCACGGTCGCGCATCCCAATCCGGCAAACACAGGCCGCTTGGTTCGACAGATGGTTGCGGGAAAAAACGCCCGTCGAAAAACCGGAAACCCGCCCTGTGCTCCACATCTTCATCATGGGACCGAACGTATGGCGCGAAGAGCACGAGTGGCCGCTTGCGCGCACTCACTACACACCGCTTTACCTGCGCAGCCAAGGCCACGCCAATACGGGGGCCGGTGATGGAATCCTGCAGTGGCAATCGCCGAAAAAAGACCATTTCGACACGTTCACCTATGATCCAAAAAATCCCGTGCCGACCGCGGGCGGCGCTATCTGCTGCGAGCCGACGATTCTGCCGCCCGGACCGCTCGACCAACACGCCATCGAGACGCGCTCCGACGTGCTCGTCTATACCTCGCCGCGGCTCACCGAGGAGTTGGAAGTGACGGGCCCCATTCGTGTCGTGCTTTATGTCTCCACCTCGGCCAACGATACGGACTTCACGGCGAAACTGATTGATGTTCAGCCGGATGGACGGCCGCTCCTTGTTACCGACGGAATACAGCGATTGCGATACCGCCTGTCGCTGAACAAGCCTGTCTTCGTAAAACGCAATACGGCCTACCAGATCAGCATCGACGCGGGCGTGACGAGTTACGTTTTCGCGGCCGAACACCGGATTCGGATTGAAATCTCGAGCAGCAACTTTCCCCGCTTCGATCGCAACTTGAACTCGGCGCGTCCGAACGCCGATGAGACGAAGTTCACCAGGGCGCGCCAAACAGTGTTTCACGAGAAAGGCTATCCATCGGCTGTCATTCTGCCGGTGATATCCGGCCTGCGAAGGTTCGCATCGGCCACTTCATTGCGCGCGAACAGCCAGGCTACTTTGCGCCGGCCTGAATTAGCTGCTCGGCTTGCTTCAGCGCCTCAGCAGTAATGTGCTCGCCCGAGAGCATGCGGCCAATTTCCCTGGCTCGCTCCTCGCGCCCAAGCTCCACGATCTCCGTCGTTACGCGTCCTTTTCTTTCGCGCTTCGCGACGGCATAGTGATGGTCCGCGAATCCGGCGATCTGCGCCAGGTGGGTGACGCAAATCACCTGGTTGCGCGTCGAGAGCGCCTTTAATCGCTTGCCGACGGCCGCCGCTGCTGCGCCACCCACGCCCGCGTCTACTTCATCGAAAACCAGCGTTGGAATACCGGGATGCCTGTCGGTCTCGCCCATGGCTGTCTTGAGCGCGAGCGCGATTCGCGACAGTTCTCCTCCGGATGCGATCTGCGCTAGCGGCTTCGGCTCTTCGCCCCGGTTGGTCGATACAAGAAATGCAATCTCGTCCACACCCGCTGCCGTCCAGGCCCCGCATGTGACGGCAACCCGAAACTGTGTTCCGGGCATTGCCAGGCCCTTTAACTCGGCCTCCACCTGTTTGCTCAATCGACTTCCGGCTGCGGTGCGGAGGCGCGTCAACTCGCCCGCGAGCCTCTCATACTGCTCGGCCAGCGCGGCCCGCTCTTTTTCCAGCGAGGACCGGTGCTCGCTGGCGTTTTCTACTTCATCCGCCCGCTGCGCCACATCGTCGCGAAACTCCATTACCTGCTCCAGTGTTTGGCCGTACTTCCTCTTAAGCCGATCCAGAGCCGCCAGCCGGCTCTCCACATCTTCCAGGCGCGCCGGATCACCCTCCAGGCGACCCAGGTAATCGCGCAAGGCGTAGGACGCATCCTCGGCTAGAACCGCGGCCTGTTTCAGCGAAGCCGCGGTCTCGGATAAGCTCTCGTCGACCCGAAGCAACTCCTCCATTCGTTTCATTGCCTGCCGCAATTGCGTTATCCCGCTGTCGGGCGCCTCGTATAGAAGCGAGAATGCCGCCGCGGCGCTTTCCTGCAGGCGCGTAACGTTCAACAGGATTTTTCGTTCCGTTTCGAGCTCAGTGTCTTCGCCCGCCTTCGGCTGGACAGAGTCAATTTCCTTTCGCTGAAATGTCCACAGATCGAGCAGCCGCAGTGTTTCTTGCTCGTTCTTGTTCAGCTCGTCGAGTTTCTGTCCCGTTTCGTACCAGGCGCGGAATACGCTCGCCACCTGCTTGCGCAATTCGCCGGCACGTGCATACCCATCCAGAGTCTCGCGCTGCACCTGCATGGAAAACAACTGCTGTTGCTCGTTTTGTCCGTGAATATCCCCCAGAACGGGCGCCAGCTGCCGTAGCAAGGCAGTGGTCACCGGACGATTCGCGACGAATGCGCGCGACTTGCCGTTGGCGGCCACCTCGCGCTCGACAATCAGTTCCTCATCTCCGTTATGCTCGATTCCGGCTCCGGTCAGCAGCGAATTAAGTTCCTCGGTAAATTCCAGGGCGAAGATGCCGGAGACCCGCGCTCTTGTTTCGCCGCTGCGAATCGTCTCAATGGATGCTCGCGCGCCAAGCAGCAGCCCCAGCGAGTCCACGACAAGGGACTTGCCGCTGCCGGTTTCGCCGGTCAGCACGTTCAATCCTTCCTGGAAACGGATGCGAGCTTGTTCCACCACCGCGTAATTCTCGACTATCAGCTCCACCAGCATGTGACCGAATTATACGGCGGCTTGGGGGCCAAAACTCAACGCATCATGTAACCTTGTTAATCAAAAATGTTCTTGGGAAAGCGACTGCCTTCTTATAATGAAAAGAAGTAACGAGAGGACAAGCTAATATTGCCGTTTGTAACGGTTCTCGCGGATCTGACTCTGTGGGACATTATTCAAAACCTTAGACCGGTCCCCTTAGCAATTATCGTAATTCTGATCCTGTTTTCGCTGTTTTCGTGGACCATCGTATTCTCCAAGGGCAGTGTCTTCAGCCGCGCGCGCCGCAACAACCGCAGTTTCCTGCGCGCGTTTCGGAAGGCCGGTAACCTGCAAGCCGTGGCCGTGGCGAGCGAGCAGTTCAGCGCCGCACCGCTGGTGGCCGTCTTCGATTTTGGCTATGGCGAGATCGAGCGTCAGATCAAGCAACGGGGAGCGCTGGTCAATAAAGATGCCGTCGAGCGCAGCCTTCAGCTCGGCATCAGTGAAGAGGTCACGAAGCTCGAAATGAACATGAGCTGGCTCGCTACGGTCGCTTCGGTCTCGCCCTTTATCGGCTTGTTCGGGACCGTGTGGGGCATCATCGATGCGTTCGAAGGACTTGGGAATGCCGGTAGCGCAAGTCTCCGCGCCGTAGCGCCGGGCATCTCGGAAGCGCTCGTAACGACGGCTATCGGACTCGCTGCCGCCATTCCCGCAGCGATCTTCTACAACGTTTTCGGCAGCCGGATCAAGGAAATGGGGACGCGCATGGAAGATTTCGCGATCGAGTTTCAAAACTTCGCGGAGCGGGATTTCGGCGGATAACGCAGGACCCGCAGAGAACGAAGTATGGCATTCTCATTCGGCAGTCACGGACACCGGGGACACCGTTTCGGTGGACCGACGGCGGTCTCCGAAATCAATGTCGTCCCACTCGTCGACGTGGTGCTCGTGCTGCTAATCATTTTCATGATTACGGCCAACGTGATGGAGTTTGGCCTGGACATCCAGGTCCCGAAAGTGCGCCGCGTTCAGAATACGGCGCAGGACTTGCCCGTGGTCAGCATCACCAAGAGCGGCGAATCGTACTTGAATGATAAGCCCATCAACATCAATTCGCTGGCGAGCGGGATCCGGCAGAGATTTCGTAGCGCCACGGCTGTCTACGTCCGCGCCGACAGTCAAACGCCATGGGACCCCATCGCGCAGATCGTCGCTGAACTCGGGGAAGCGAAATTCGAGGTGCGAATGGTTACCGCGCCGATCGATCAGGCCGCGCGCCAGCGACATTAACGCATGGCACAGCCTCTAGACATACTGGACGAACGCGACCCGCTCGGTTTTCCTTTCGTCGGCTCAATTCTGATACATGCCGGAGTAGTAGCGCTCCTGTTTTTTGGTTGGTATTGGATGAACCAGCGCCGTGAAACGCTCGGCGAACTCCATCCCGCGGGCGGGCCTGCCTACGCCGTCTCTCCGGTTCACAACATTCCGATTCCTCAGCGCGAGGCGCCTGCGAATCCAGTCGCAAACGATACGCAGTCCTTGGTGCCAACGCTTCCCGCCAACCTGCCGCAAGAAAGGCGGCTACAGCTTCCCGATAAGAACGCATTTGAAATTCCGAAGAAGAAGCCCAAGCGAGAAGCTGAGAAGCCCATACACCAGCAGCAGTACCAGCAGCCTGCTCCGCCTAATCAGGTTTACAGCCAGTCTCGCCAGGCGCTTTCGAATCCCATGTACTCGGCGCAAAGCGGCGCCGGACAGGTCGGTATCGGGCCTAATTCACCGCTCGGTAATCGTCTGGGGTGGTATGCGGAAGCCGTGCGCCAGCGGATCGCGCAGAATTGGCAAACCAACGGTCTCGATGCTCGAACCCAGAGCGCCCCTGCCATCGTCAGCTTCTACATTATGCGTGACGGGAGCGTGCGCGACGTCAAGATCGCCCAATCAAGCGGCAACCCGTCCATCGACAACACGGCTCAGCGTGCGGTCTACAACTCCAGCCCCTTACCGCCCCTTCCGCTGCAAGTAAGCGAAAACTACATCTCGGCCCAATTCACATTTAACTTACGCTGATGCGAATATCGATAGCTTCTCTTTTCCTCTTGCCCGGCGCAGCGTGGCTGGCTGCCGGCCAGCAGCCCCAGGTTCAGGGGACAATACAAAAGAATCCCGGTAAGCCCCTGGTCGCTGTGACGGATTTCCGCGCCTCCGGAGGGGCGGCCACCTTCATCGCCGCTTTTAATAGCACGGTTGCTGGTGACTTGCAGAGCTCGCCACTCATCAATTTCGTTCCCAAGACCCTCTACCCCTTGCAAGTTCCACAGCAGCCCTCCGACCTGATTGCCGGCGTGGCACCGCCCAGCCGCGGCGCCGTGACGCTGCAAGGCAATCGCCTCACCGACTGGAGTCTGCCTCCCGTAGCCACCAATTACCTCGGCATCGGCTACGGCGCGGAAGACCACGGGCTCTTCGTTATCTTTGGGTGGCTGTACAGCACATCGCCTACTATCGCGACCCTGCAGCAAGCGCAGGTCTTCGGCAAGGTCTATACGGCGCAACTCAATCAAGAGGGAGCGGCTGATGCAGGCCACCGCTACGCTGCCGACATCCTGGCGCAATTCGGCGGCAAGAGCCTGGTCGGCACAAAGATCGTCTTTGTGTCGAACCGCTCCGGCGCAAAAGAGATCTGGGTAATGAATTGGGATGGCACCAACCAAAGGCAGTTGACGCATTACAGCTCTATTTCCACCTTCCCGTCCGCGTCTCCCGATGGCCGCATCGTAGCTTTTACGACTTATGCGCCCGGCTATCCAGCAATTCAGATGTTTTCCCTTGACACTGGTCGCAAATTGCCGTTTTATAACCAACGCGCGTCGATGAATGCTTTTGTCACGTTCACTCCCGACTCAAGGCGCATTGTATTCTCGTCCACTGCCGGTGGAGGGCCGGCGCAGCTCTACACGGCCGGTGTGGATGGCAGCGGGTTCCGCCGCATTACCGCATCGGGCGCCATCGAGGTCGAAGCCAAGATCAATCCGAAGACCGGCGCGGATCTGGTCGATGTGTCCGGCCGCGGTGGGCTGCCGCAGGTGTACCATATGAGTCTCGAAGGGACCGGCGTAGAGCGGCTCAGCGGCGGTACCGGAGAAGCGACGAATCCCGCCTGGAGCCCCGATGGGCAGCACATCGCTTTTGCCTGGACGAGAGGCTTTGAACCCGGTAACTACAACATCTTCGTAATGGACGTCGCTTCGCGGCAGATCACCCAGCTTACGTCCGCTGAGGGACGCAATGAGAATCCGAGTTGGGCGACCGATGGCGCGCACATTGTGTATGCTTCAAAGCGCGGTCGCGACTCGCAAATCTGGGTTATGAATGCCGATGGAACCGGGAAACACCCGCTGACCCAAATCGGGAGCAACGAGAAGCCGGTATGGGTAAATGCCGAACAGTAGCAGCGGCATGACGATAAAGTAACAGCAATGAACAATCAGGGAGGAACTTCAAGGATCATGAGAAAACGCCGAGCCTTGCTGGCGTCCGCTTCAGCGCTCGTGCTGATTTTGGCAGCGGGGTGTCATAAGAAAACACCGCCCCCGCCCCCGCCGCCGCCCCCGGCGCCTGTCGCACCACCTGCCGCCGAGCCGGTGATCAACTTCTTCACGGCTGAGCCGAGCACCATCAGCAGCGGTCAGCCTTCTTCTCTACGCTGGTCCGTGTCGAATGCCACGAATGTTCAAATTGACACGATCGGACAAGTGAGTCCGGAAGGCCGCCGCGCCGTCTACCCGACCGCGACCACCACCTATCACATGACAGCCACGGGGGCCGGCGGGAGCAAGGATGCAAACGTCACGGTGACAGTCAGCGCACCTCCTGCACCCGCCGCCGTGCCGCAGCAACCCACCGAAACGCCGGCTGAATTGCTCGCCAGGCAAGTGCAGGACATTCACTTCGATTACGACAAGAGTGACATTCGACCGGAAGATCAGGCCACTCTGCAGGCGGATGCAAACGCTCTCAAGACGATCTTCTCGATGGACTCGAATTTTATTGTGACTGTCGAAGGACATTGCGATGAGCGCGGCTCGGCCGAATACAACCTGGCGCTTGGGGATCGCCGCGCTTCTGCAACTAAAGAAGCTCTGGTATCGATGGGGGTTCCCGGCGACAAACTCAAGACCATCAGCTATGGCAAGGAACGTCCGCTCTGCACGGACGCAACGGAAGAGTGCTATGCGCGCAATCGCCGCGCTCACTTCTCCACGGGCCAGTAAGAGAATTCTCGCCGCTGCGCGCTTCTCTTACACTAGAGACAGTTCGTGAAACGGGGACGGCCTGGGACCGTCCCCTCCTCTTGAGGAGTTATATCCGATGAAATTTCTGCGCCTCGCCGCTCTCGCCCTAAGTTTTTCCAGCTTCTCCTTCGCTGTAAACAAAGATTTGATTGCGCTGCAACGCGATCTCGAAGCTCGAATGGATGCGATGCAGGCAAGCATCAACTCCCGGCTGGATACGTTGGGCGGCCTACTGCAGGGTATTCAGAACGATTCGAGGCGAACCGCGGATCAGGTCGCGGGCATGCAGGATGTGCTGCGGAACACCGTCACAAGCTCCCTTGCTCCGGTGCAAGGCCTCGGTAACAAGGTCGAATCCACAAGCGAAGATGTGCGCGCTCTGCGAGATGCGCTGGCGGACCTCAGCGGACGGTTGGAACGCATGGACGCCAAGATCACGGACCTGAAGAACCAGATACAAATCATGCAAAATCCGCCGGCCGCGCCTTCGAACACTTCTCCTGCTACCGGTCCCGGAGGCATGCCAGCCCCGGGAACGCCCAATCAGCAAGGCCCTCCCGGCGCCACGGGTGCACCGATGGGCATGAGCGCGGAGAAGACATATACAGACGCTCGCCGCGATCAGCAGACCGGAAACGTCGATCTCGCGTACCAGGAATATCAGCAATACCTCACGTATTTCCCGAACACCGAGCTGGCGGCGAACGCGCAGTATTACATGGGCGAGATTGACTATAACCGAGGCAACTTCAAGGGAGCCGTGCAGGCCTTCGATGCCGTCCTGGAGCGCTATCCCAAGAATCCCAAGACGGCCGATGCGCGCCTCATGAAGGGCATGGCTCTCGCCAAGGACGGCCAGCGCAGCCGAGCCGTGCAGGAACTGCGTGCGCTCATCCAGGCGTACCCGAATACGGAGGACGCGCGAAAAGCGGCTCAGGCCTTGCGGGATGCGCGGCTCTTCCCGTCGGCCACGGCGGCACGACGCCGCCAAGAACAGTAGGCGAATTTCGTTGGCGTAAATTTTAGCTCGACGGCCGTACCATGCCCGGGCGAGCCTCTTTCCACAGGCGTTGAGCCGGCAGAAAGAAAACGGCCGTGGCGCATAGAGCCGCCGCAACCAGAACGACAAACGCTCGGATAGGCGCCGATACTCTTTTGAGCACATTCCGCTCCGCGATAACTGGATCGGCAAGCGCGATGCCGTAGAACACGCCCTGGCACGCGAGAGCTGCTTCACGCCAGGGGCCGCTCAATCCAAAACTGCTGAGACACACTGCGATCAAGGCGAACGGCAGGATCAGGCGGCCTATCTTGTGGGAGAGGAAGTGCAGAAAACGCGGATTGCCGGGCCAAAGGAGGGCGGGAAATCGGAACACGATCTGATAAACACCGGCCTGAGTACGAACTTTGCGCCAGAATTCGGAATGCAGTGACGTGGGCAGATCGTAAGCCTTCGCGGCGTCTTCGAAATAAATGCGGAAACCGCGGAACACCGCGACAAGCGGCAGGTAAACGTCATCCAGCAGAATGTCCGCGGGAATAGGGGCGGCTAGCTCGCGGCGAATGGCGTAAATCGACCCTGTGGCTCCCAACATCGCATCTACCCTATTCAAATTGCGGCGGATCCATTTTTCATAGCGCCAGTAAAGTCCCGTATTATATTCTTCGCGATTGCGTCCTTCGCGAATCACCAGTTCGCCGGTCACAACGCCGACGGCTGGATCGGCGAAGCAGGCCACCAGATTCGCTAGCGCGTCAGGCGCAAAATCCTGGCGAACGTCCGTGAGCACGATGATTTCGCCGTGGACGTTCTGGATCCCTTGACTTACCGCCGTGGCTTTTCCGCCGGCGGGCAGCGCGAGCAGCCGGACGCGGGAATCAGGGTATTGCTGCACCAGCGCGTTGGTGCCGTCTGTGGAACCATCCGAAACGATTAGAATGTCGATCAAGTTCTCCGGATAGTGCGAGTCCAGCAGCGAACGAATTTTCCCTTCCAACCATCGCGCTCCATTTCGCACGGGAACCACAATCGAGACATGAGGATATGCGGACGCCTTGCGGATGGGCCGTGGAAAAAGGCGCGCATAGATCGCCAGAAGAGCCGGATATCCGGCCAGAACATACACGACCAGCGCTGCGCTTGCGGCGAAGGCAGCCGTTGCCGCGTTCATGCCGTTTGAGTCGCGGCGGTCTGAACCGAGCAGAGCGTTTCTTCAAAACCGCGCACGGCCTGGTCCCACGAAAAGTTGGCATGGATCAACTGCAGCGCCTGGCCAGCCATGCCAGCTCGCGCATCGGGCCGATCCAACAAATGCAGGCACTCGGCGGCGAAAGCCTCGGCGGAATCGGCAATCCGGATGGTCTCTCCATGGCGCACCGGCAAACCCTCAGCGCCGATGGTGGTCGATACGACCGCCGTTCCCGCCGCCATGGCTTCAAAAATCTTCAGCCGCGTGCCGCCCCCCACGCGCAGCGGCACGATCGAAACTGCTGCGTTCCACAGGTAAGGGCGCACATCGGGGACGGTGCCTGTGATCGAAACCAGACCATCCTTTGCTTCCGCGGCAAGTGAAGCGGGCGGTTCGCGCCCCACGATAGCGAGGCGGCAATCCGGTTTTTGGGCGCGAATCAGAGGCAGTACCTCAGCCAGAAACCATCGAATCCCATCGACATTCGGCATCCAGTCCATGGAGCCGACGAAAACCAGATCATGCTCCTGCACCGGCGCCGGCGGCCTCTTGAAATAAGCGAGATCGACCCCTGTGGCGACCCAGGAAGTGTCGCGTATCCCAAAACGGCTGCGCATGATCTGCTCATCAGTTTGAGAAACGGCGACCACGTGCGCCGCCGATCGGCAAACCGACCGCTCCCAGGCGAGCATTCGTTTTGCCTGGCGGGCGAAATAGGCGCGGTGCGCGGAAGTCCGGCCGCTTTGCGCATGGCGTTCCCAGATGATGGTTTCGACGTTATGCTGAAACAGCACCCAGCCGCTCAAATCGGGGATGTTGATGGCCGGGAAGATGAAATCGCAGACCTTCGCATCGAAATCCTGCTCGCGGACGAGGCGCGCGATCTGGTCGCGCATGGTCGCGGACCGGTACCGCGCGCAAGCCACAGGCATAGGCGAAACCAAACCGGCAGCAACCTGCCCGGCGAAGCGTGGCGACAGCTTCGGAATCACCCGATGTGGAATCGGATAAGCGCGCGTCGAATATTCCGGTGCGTGTTGAGAGCCTTCCGGATTATGCGGATCTTCAAATGCCGCGTAATGGATCTCGTGCCGCTTGTGCAGCTGCCGCAGCATTTGGAGCGTGCGAATGTGTCCGCCCTTCGTCGGCGGATGCAGGAAATCTGTCTTTACCCACAGGATCTTCATGCCAGCGCTTGCGCCGCCGGCGCCTGAAACAGCCCGTCCCAATGATCTTCAGCGCGGCCGGTGAGATAGAGATCGCCCCAAAGCTGTAGATTCAAGAGCCGCCAAAGCCGGTCTGTTGCGTCCTCGGAGTGGCTCCTCTGCCGTTCGATCAGTTGCTTCACGTACGATAAATCGACATATTCGGCCAAGAGCCTGTTGCGGTCGAGCAGAAGGTCAAATAGCGGCTCCGCCCGGCGCTCGAGGAACCACCCGCGCAAGGGCGTAGGAAATCCCATCTTCTTGCGATAGATAATCTCGCGCGGAAGAAGATCTTCAATCGCGCGCTTCACAATGTACTTGCCCTCGCCATTCCGAATCTTGAGGCTTTCCGGAACACGAGCAGCGAATTCGACAAATGGATGGTCCAGAAACGGCACGCGGCTCTCGATTGAACACGCCATGCTCATCTGATCCTGCTTCATCAGGAGCTCCACCAGATACGTTTTCTGGTCTGCATAGAGCATTTGTGAAAGCGCCGATCCCTTCCGCGAATTCCAGTAGCTCAAATACGTGGCATATGGATTGTGATCCGTCCAGGAGTTACCCGCCAGCATTTCATTGCGCTCGGCGGCCGAAAACGCTCCGTAAAAATTGTCCAACTGTAAGGATTCGACGTTCGCTTCGCGGCCCAGAAATGTGTGCTGCAGTTTGCGCCGCACGTTCGCCGACAGCAGTTGAGAGCTTTCGATTGCCTTGCGGATGCGGGTGCGGAGCACGTTCGGAACCACACCGTACGCCTTCGCCCATTTCTGATTGAAGAGGTAATGCTGATAGCGCAGGTAGCCCGCGAACAACTCGTCGCTGCCTTCGCCTGTGAGCACTACCTTGACGTGTTCTGAGGCGAGCCGCGAGACGAAATAGAGCGATACGCTTGACGGCCACGCGATGGGCTCGTCCTCATGCCAGATCAGGCGCGGCAGAGCATTGAAGAAGTCCTCCATGTCCACGACGACTTCGTGATGCTCGGTTCCGATTACCTCGGAAACCCTGCGCGCATACGACAATTCACTGTAAGCGGCTTCGTGATAGCCCACCGCGAACGTCTTCACCGGCTCCGTCCGCATGCGTTTCATCAGCGCCGCGATGGCGCTCGAATCGACGCCGCCGCTCAGAAACATCCCCAGCGGCACATCGCTCATCAAACGCAGCCGTACCGTCTCTTCCAGACGCTCGCGACATTCGCGAATCCATTCTTCGTCGCTCCTGTCGTTGCGCACGGCCGGCCCAGGCACATCCCAATAGCGCCGGATTTCGATGTTCCCCGAGGCCGCATCGAGTGTCAAGCGTATGACCCGGCATCAGCTTGCGAATGCCCCGGAACAGGGTCTCGTCCCCGCTTGCGTAGCCGAATGTCAGGTACTCGGGAAGCAAGTTTTCATTGAAGACGCCATGTATGGCCGGATGTCTTAAAAGCGCCTTTATCTCGGAAGCGAAGGCGAAGACATTCTTATTCAGGAAATAATACAGCGGTTTAATTCCCAGCCGGTCGCGTGCGCAAAACAGCTGCTGCCGGGCGGCATCCCAGATGGCGAAGGCGAACATTCCACGAAAATGAGTGACGCAACCAGAGCCATACTGCTCGTAGGCGTGCACGATGGTTTCCGTGTCGCAGCGGGTCCGGTAGCGATGGCCTGCCTGCTCCAAATCCGGCCGCAACGCGGCGTGATTGAACACCTCGCCGTTGTAGGTAATCCAGACCCCGCCGGTTTCATTCGACATGGGCTGATGCCCGCCAGCCACATCGATAATGCTCAGTCTGCGGTGCCCCAGAAAGGCAACACCGTCCTCGTAAATGTCATGGCCATCCGGTCCCCGGTGGCTGATTGCTTCCGTCATGCGCCGGAGATCGGCGCTTGAGCCTCCATCAGGCGACAAATTGACGAATCCCGCGATTCCACACATCTTCTAAGCTATTGTCTCGCTTACAGGGATGTGGGGCAAATCCGGGCCGGATCTCAATTTGCGTCGCCGCTTCGGCCCGGATTATTCCGGCTGTCCGCAGCAACGACCCTGCCGTGAACGAGCGGTCCTCGCCAGATCTCGTTCGCCAGCATTTCGACGACTGGACGAGTGTAATGCAGAGGGTCTCGGAAGTTCCGACTGTCGGTTGTAAGATCGTTGGCAAAATCAAAATCAATTGTCTTGCCGATTCCAGCCAGATCGCATTTGAACGCTGCGAATTGGGGCTCCAGGTGGAAATCCCGCAGCCGCCGTCGAACATCTTCATGAGTGGGGAAGATGATAAACGTCAGGTCAATTCCATGTTTTCGACAATACTCCGCCATCCGCAGCAGCTCCCGACGGTAACGTACCGGATAGACATAATGGCTATAAGCAGCAGTTAGAAACGGACCCACTGTCTCACGCCAATATTCTTCCCGCGAAACAGTTGGAACTCCGAATTTAGGATCAACTCCTGAAAATAGATACTTCAGGTTGTAGTAGGCGGCCCTAACTACCGTTCGATTTACAAAATACAAAAGCGGATCCTGTTTGATGGTGTGATACGTGTCAGTGCGATGCGTAACATTGTAGTCGTCATACAGGTTGAAATCGATCCCAACATATACTTTCCGCAGATGGATGCGCGATGTGGCATCCCAGAACGCGTCGTCGATCTCCTGCAGAGTGGCGCCTCCAAAAGAATAATTGAAATACGGCTCCCCGCTGGCACGGTCGACCATGCCGGCATCGAACAGGCCCATCCGTGAATCACCCAGCAGGATGTTGGGCATCGGTGCCCGGTTGAATTCGATCATTTTCCATAAACACTGGTTCAAGGGCACGGAGGTCTTTAGTTTGATTTGGTCGGGGACCAGACGGGACTCGAAGTAGTCGAATGGATCGATCAGGCCGATCAGCAAACAATAGATGCCGATGGGCGCCGCAAAGAGAATCGCTTTACGAAAGAAAAGAGTGTATTGGCTCAAAACTGGAAGTAGATAAATTCTTGTGAAGTATTGAAGGCCCCAAAGAACAGTATGCTCGATAGCGCGCCATAGTAGACGGCCCACCGCAGCCAGATGGGCTGTTGCGCCATCCAGTCTCGCAGATTGACGAAGTGCTGCATCAGCTCGATGATAATGAGTAAGGTAACGGCGACCAGCCCGATCACCATCTCGGTTTTATCCAGCCGCATTAGAAGATTGAGCTTTACGAACACCAGATTTTGCAGATCGGAAGGAAGAGACCGCCAGCCAGCGGTCAGATGCGATGCGATATAGAACGCATCGCCTGTCGTTCGTGCGCGGAAGAAGATCCAGGCGAAGCAGGTCAACGAGAACGTGAGCGCGACGCGGAAGCATCTTACCAACGCTTTCGGCCAATGGGCAATCATCGTATCAACGCCTGTTCGGCGCTCGAAGGAGCCTGCTAGCTGTTCGACAATCAGATAAAAACCATTGATCGCGCCCCAAAGTATATAGGTCCAGTTCGCTCCATGCCATAACCCGCTGACTACGAATGTGACCATCAGGTTCCAATATTTGCGTGATGTGGATACCCGATTGCCACCCATGGGGATGTATAAATAGTCGCGAAACCAGGTAGACAATGAAATGTGCCAGTGCTTCCAGAAGTTTCCAATGGAGCTGCTGAAATAGGGACGATTGAAATTATTCATCAGCCGGAAGCCCATGACCCTTGCCGCCCCGATGGCAATGTCGGAGTAGCCGGAGAAATCGCAATAGATCTGGAAGGCGAACAGAACGGTGCCAAGGACCAGCGAGATGCCGGGATAGTGACGGGGATCCGAATAGACCTGGTTCACGAAAGGGGCCAGCCGGTCTGCTATGACGACTTTCTTGAAAAAGCCAAAGCACATCAGCTTTAGTCCGTCAGTGACGTTCCGGTAGTCGAAATTGTGCTCTTCGTGGAACTGATGCAGCAGGTTTTGAGGTCGCTCGATTGGACCGGCAACCAATTGCGGGTAGAACATCACGTACAACGCGAAAATGCCCGGGTGCCTCTCTGCTTTTTGACGTCCGCGGAAGACTTCAACCGTGTAGCTCAACGATTGAAATGTATGGAAAGAAAGGCCAATGGGCAGGACGATATTGAGATTTGGAATGGGGTAGCCGATTCCGAGCACGTGGCTGAGCCCCATCAGATTCCCGTTAACGAAATTGAAGTACTTGAAAGCCGCAAGCACTCCTACATTGGCGAAGATACTTAGCAGTAAGTATCTGCGCCTGCGGTCCCCTTGTGCTGATTCGATCGCTATCCCGGCGAAATAGTCGATCAAGATCGTAAAGATCAGAATGAAGATATATACAGGCCGGAAGGCCATGTAGAAGTAACAGCTCGCTGCGAGCAAGAGCGCCCATCGAAAGCGATGAGGCAAGGAAAAGAACAGCGCCGTGACGATGGGGAAGAAGATCAGGAATTGCGGCGAGTTGAACAGCATGTTAGCTGATCAGACGCTTCGCCACACTAGGTGAGGCGGCGTGCCTCTCTATCCCTACGCGATAGTCTCGGCGGCCGGCGTGGCTCGCGGCGAACGTTTATTGGCTGCTTCAAGGGAGCTGGCGCTCCAATGGCCTGATTGGCCGATGCCGGAGGGTGCTTCGCTCTGGCTGTAACAACGTTGTGCAGCGAAACCGCTAATGCGAAGAAGACGGCTACCAGGTTCGTGTACGCCAGGCTGAGGAAAAAGATCCCCACCGCGAAGGCCAGCCACGCACTGAGTAAGTACCGGGAGCAATTGGCCACCTCCGGGTCCGTGTATCTTGCCTGGCGATAATCCGAAGCGGTGGATTTTATGCAGAGGATTGTGCCGATTGCAAACAGAATGAAACCAATGAAGCCCGTCTCGCTGGAAACCTGCGTGTACGTGTTATGCGTGACCAGGATGATTCCGCCCTGCCCTTCGTTTGCTTTTCGTTCATCCCAGGCAGCAAACGAGAATACTCCTGGACCTACTCCGAACAACGGATGTTCGAAGGTCATGTGAATGCTTTGCCACAAGAGTACCTGACGCATGTCGCTTGAGTCGAGGTCCGCTCCCAGCAGGCGCTCCCGCGAGTGTTCGTCGAGTTGCTCCACTCCGTGGGGAGAAAACATGGATAGATACCGCGCCTTCAGGTAAGGCGGAAGAAAGATAAGCGCCGCCACGAGACCTACCAACGTAACAGCGCAAATGACCATTTTCTGGCCTCCTTTGGCAAAGAAGAAGGTGACCAGCATCATGGTTGCGAGTGCCAGCAGTCCGGCTCGCGAACCCGTTCTTGCGCACGTTATGAATGCCGGAACCGCGCACGCCAAATACAGAAGCTTCCGCGGACCCGTAGCCCGGCTCGCCTTCAACCACCAGAAAGGTACGCCGGCTAATAGAGTCAAGGCGTATTCGTTCGGATCGGCCAGCGTGCCACCCACTATCGATAGCCGCCCGTCCACATCGCGAGCGAGAAAGAAACCGTAGGAAGCGGCGGCCAGCACAGCGAAAGCCAATGCTGTCGCTAGCGCCCGCCAGTCCTCCACCGTTCGGACAAGCTGTACCACGATGAGAAAGAACACGAAGGACTCGACCGCCATTCGGACCGAGTCCATGCTCGCGGACCGCCACACGCTGAAGGGAAAACAGACGACCACCCATACCGTGAACGCTCCCAAAGCGCGCGTGACTGGCGAAGAGAAGGCGAAGCCCAGTTCGCCGCGCGCAAGCGTAAGCACGATCAACAACATCAACAGGATCAGTGGAATGCGCATCCACCAGATGGGGGATAAATCGAGTAGGCGGCTGACGATCAGAAAAACGTAAAGCGCGAGCAGGCGCAAGGTGAATTTGCTTGTAGGACGGTCAGCTTCTGGTAGAGCAACCGCATCCTGGCGGCCATACGGCACGTAAGGAGCGATTGCGGCTGTTCTAGACTGGTTGGGCATTCGTCCGTGTTTACTGCTAAGGATAGTGGTCTCCGCGGCTGCCGGAGATCAACATTTCTATACTCGGATTGTTGCACGATCGATACCAATTCGCGGCCGAACCGCCGGCCAGGACGTTTGAAGGCCGTCTTACAAGAGTGAAGATAATTAGAGAACACCCGTGGACGTGAGCGCCACTCGCACCGTGCTGATCTGCCACGACAGCGAACCTTTGAACCGTTTTGGCCTGGCCCGTTGGATGGCCTCTTGGACCCAGTTGGCGGCAGTAGTTGAGATTCATGAGCGTCCTGGCCGACTCTGGAAGCGCATTAAGCGCGAGTACAAACGTGTGAGACTCGGGCGATTCTTGGACGTTCTCGCTTTTCGCCTATACAGCCGGCTGATTCTGGACCGCCAGGATAAAGAATGGGAGGAGAGGTTGCTCGGTGTTCTGGAGTCTCGATACTCGGATCTTAGCCCGGCAACTGTTATATTGCGCACGTCCAGTCCGAACAGCGCTGAAGCCGAGCAACTGTTGCGCGAACTCCAGCCCGATATCATCGTCGCGCGCTGCAAGACGATCCTGAGCCCGCGAATTTTCAAGCAGGCCCGTTACGGTACCTTTGTTATGCACCCCGGCATCTGCCCCGAATATCGCAATGCTCATGGCTGTTTCTGGGCTCTTGCGCAGCGGGATACAGAAAATGTCGGCATGACGTTGCTCAAAATTGATGAAGGGGTGGATACGGGTCCGGTTTATGGCTACTATCGCTGCCGTTACGATGAAACCCGCGAAACTCACAATATGATTCAAAATAAGGTGGTGTTTGACAATCTGGATGCTCTTCGAGCCAAATTCGACGAAATCCTGGCAGGCGTGGCGCAACCGCTTGATACGACGGGACGCCCATCGCGCGCCTGGGGACAGCCCTGGCTCAGTTCTTATCTGCGTTGGAAGCGGCTCGCGCGCGCCCAGCGGTGAATTCACGGATGCGAACTACTGCGCTCCTATACCATGATGTTGTTCCGGAAGGCGGATGGAAAGCGAGCGGTTTTCAGAGCCCTGATGCCGACATTTACAAGTTGGATTGCGAAAAATTCCGCCGCCAGTTGAACATAATCGCCGCGCAATCTCAGATGAAGCCGGAAAGTGTTGACCTGGCCGGCGCCGATGACGCGCGCCGGCATCTGATGCTGACATTCGACGATGGCGGCGTCAGCGCCCTCTTGTACACGGCTGAAATGCTGGAAGAGTACGGATGGCCCGGGCACTTTTTCATGACTACGGATTGGATCGGCAAACCCGGTTTTCTCGATGAAACGCAATTACGCTCGCTCGACGCGCGCAAGCACGTAATTGGCAGCCATTCGTGCTCCCATCCGCCGCGGATGGCGGCCTGTTCCGCTTCCCAGTTGGATCGCGAATGGCGGGATAGCGTGCATCGCCTGGAGGATATTCTTGGCCACAAGGTGACGACTGCCTCCGTTCCCGGTGGTTACTATAGCCGCCGAGTGGCATCAACCGCCGCCGCGGCCGGTATTCGGGTCTTATTCACCTCCGAGCCGGTCACGAATAGCGCGACAATCGACGGCTGCCTGGTTATCGGGCGGTTCTGTGTCCAAAACTCTACTTCGGACGAATGGGTGTCCAGCGTAATCGCTGATCGGACGCTCCCGAAAGTGCGGCGCTTCGTGACTTGGAATGGCAAGAAGCTGTTGAAGGCGGCTGGCGGCACCGCCTGGCTGGCATTCCGAAAAGCGATACTGGCGCGCCGCGCCAATGCAGAGAGGAGCCGCACTTCGACGGATGCCAGACGATAACGCAAAGCTTGCCGCGATCTCCTCCCGGTGGGCGACGCGGCTGCTTTTCCCCCTTCTGCTCTTGTCCGTCCTCTGGATTTATAAGTTCAGCCAACAACCTGGTTATCCCTGGGGTGGCGACTCGGCCCTCTACATCATGCACGCGCGCAATCTCGCGACCCACCATGCTTACGCGCAAACGCCTTATGCGTACGATGACGAGGCCTGGATGGAGGGTACGCCCACTTTCCCTCCTGGCCTTCCGCTTTTGCTTGCTCCGGTCTACGCCTGGAGTGGGCTGAACCTGCAAGTTCTCCGCGATTACACTCTGGTTCTTCTGGTTCTGTCCTGGATTCCGGTGTTCTTTTTCTTTCGACGCTGGCTCGGTCCCTGGCTGGCTTGTCTCGCGCTCGCGTTCATGGCGATCAATCGGTGGTCGCTGTCGCTCATCCACAACGTGGGGTCGGAACAGCCATACCTGCTCTTCTCTTTTGCCGCGCTTTGCGTTGTTTATTGGATCTACGACACGCGCCGGAACGAAACGAGCCCATGGGTTTGGGGAACCGTGGCTGCCGCTTTGGCGGCGTACACGGATTTTACCCGGTCCATCGGCGTTGCGCTGATGGTGGGGATCGCGCTCTACGATCTTTACCGCAACCGCCGCCCGACCCGCTTTTTGCTGATGGCCGCCGCGGTGTTCGTTGCGCTCGTCGGGATCGAGAATCTGTTCCTGCACAGCGACACGGCTTATCGAACGCAGTTTCGTTTCAATTTGGCAACCAATCTCAGGAACACAAAGGATTATGTAATTGCCAGTCTGGAGCTGTGGGTTGGAATGCCGGGGCGACGCTGGCCGCGAATCATCCTGTGGGTATTCACCAGTTCGATTGCGCTCCTTGGCGGATCGCGCAAATTTCGTCGCGAAGGGCCGGGGCCGGCGGAATTCTACGCGGTCTGCTATCTGGCAGTTCTCTATTTCTATTGGGTGGCGAACGGACGCTATCTCATCCCGTTAATGCCGATTTATTTCCTCTATCTGTTCATCGGTATGCGTGCGCTCTGGTCGCGCATTTCGCCCCAGCCTGTGCTTCGGTATGCGATGATCGCCGTCCTGCTGCTGATGTCGATTGCTTCTATCGGATCCGTGTTCCGGTTAGACCACCGGGCCATGACCGACGGGGTACGGACCCCTACTTATCTCGCGACCATCGACTTTATCCGAAACAGGATCCCGCGGAACGCCCGCATTGTAAGCGATAGTGCGCGCTTTCTCGCGCTGTTTACCGATCGCGATAGCCTCTACTATCCCGTTCAGGAGGACGAGCCCTCTATCGCCGCCTTCTTCAAGCGCACGCGAGCCGGTTACGTACTCATTACCAAGCACCACGAGGAAGACCAGACAAAGCTCAAGCCGGCCCTTGCGTTTCAGCATTGGCGCCGCGTATTTGACAACGCCGATTATGCTCTCTACGAAGCTGAGTGAAGGAGCCGCCGTCACGGAGACCAGCGCCCCCCCCGCAGGCAGGCCGGTCAGGCAACCGAACTCGTTGTGGTCTTACAAGGAGAAGCGAGCTGATGGCCGTCTAGCTCCGCGGGCGTGACCGTAAATGAAAATGTCGAGCCGCTTCCCAGCTCCGATTCCACCCAGATACGGCCGCCGAAGCCCTCTACAATCTTCTTGCAAATGGCGAGACCGATTCCGGTACCAGCTATCTCATGGCCATGCAGGCGCTTGAAAATTCCGAATACGTAATCCCGGTATTCCGGCGCAATGCCGATGCCGTTGTCTTTTACCCGCACGACACATTGGTGCGCGATCTCGGAAGCATCAATCCGAATCTCCAGCGGCGCTTCTCCACGGTACTTGATCGCGTTACCAATCAGATTCTGGAACAGCTCTACAATATGGCTCTCGCTGCCTTGCACTGCCGGCAGCGGATCGATTCGTATAGACGCCTTGCTTTCGGAGATGGCGTGCTCCAGGTTTTGAATCGCCTGTTTCGCAGCGTGCTCTAAATCAACTCTTTGCCACGGAGCATCGAAGCTCAGGCTCGTAAAGGAAAGCAGATCGTCGAGCAAGCCGGACATGCGCTTGACGCCATCGACGATGAACGCGGCGAACTGTTGGCCGCTCTTATCAAGCTGGCAGTGCTGCGTCAGAAGCTGAGTGAAAGCGGAAACCGTTCTCAAAGGCTCTTTCAAATCATGAGCCGCCGCAAAGGCAAAGGCTTGCAGCTCTGAATTCGATCGCGCCAATTCCTCGGCATGCCGCTGTCGTTCCTCTTCCGCCGTTTTCCGCTCATCGATATCGCGGCAGTTCGAGACAATGGCGCGAATATCCGGATCGTCGAGCAGGTTAGACAGGGTATTTTCCACCCAGCACCAAGAGCCGTGTTTTTGACGAATGCGGGCTTGGAACTGTACGGGGAACCGCGGGCTGGCGATTGCTTCTGCAAATACCCGCTCTGCACGGCCGGCATCGTCCGGGTGAATCAGTTCAAATCCGCTTCGACCAACGAGCTCATCCGGAGGGTATCCCAGAACGCGTTTCGAGGAGGCGCTCGCGTAGAGCACATTTCCGTCGGAATCCAGCAGAGAGATGGCGTCCGAACTGTTCTCGATTAAGGCGCGAAACCGCTTCTCCCCTTCGTAATGCCTCCGGGCGCGCGCCAGTACTTCTTGCGCGTAAGCCGGGAAATTGCTTCGCAGAGACAGAATATCGGCTTCGCCGCCGGCCATGGACGGCCAGGATGAGCTGCCGTTGCCGTTCGTTAAGACTTTAACTGGACTCTCGAATTCAGGTCCGAGAATCTCGCCCATAGCCCGCCGTAACGCGCTTTCGACTTCTCCTTTGTCGCTGCTTGGAATTACGTGCGAATGCGCGCAAAGCAGATCCTGAACGCCGGGACTGTCAAACTCTTCTCCGAATACGTCGATACCGTAAGCGCAAAAAAGCTTGAATCCGTCCGATTGCAAGAGCCTGTTCCAGAACTCCTCCAGGCGAACTGCCGCGGGGACCCGTCCTGCGTTCCAAAGTACCCCCACCATGTCCCCATAAGCGCGTATCCGGATACCGTCGTGCGGGCGTATTTTTCGAATGGCGTCTCCGATGACGCTCTCGAAGCGGTCCCAATCCGGCTCGCCATCCACTAGAAGGTTGGCCAGCGTATCCTCTGAATCCAAAAACAGGAGCCGGCCTTCTTCAGCGGCCGTTTGCGGCTGAGCGCCAACCAGGTTCAATTCTTGAGTGAATGCCTCCCGGTGCTCCGCAGTGGCTATTACCAACAGCGCTTCGTCTTGAAGCAATCCTTCATGAAGGTAACGGCAAACACTCTTAGCGAGGAGGCGCTTGTCGCTTCCATAGAGTTGAACTACGTGGCTGTATGGGACCGCCGGCTGCTCGAAAGGCTGAGGAGGTGATAAGGCGGCTGCCATTTACGGTGAGAGTCTCACAATCTCTGAGCAATTTCATTCTATCGTGAGATAGCGTTCTACAGGTCCTCAACTCAAGCGGTACACCCCCAGGAGGTCGGAGTGTATCACTCATTTCCAGTAGCTGTGGCGCCGGATGCGACCCGCCCAGAAAGACATATCGCGAACCCGCGGAAACCTTTCGAGGCCTGTTTGGCGTCCACCTCTAAACGGTGAACACTGAGAATTTCACAACTCGCGGAAGCGCGCCCGAACGATCCGTTCGTATCCCGCCCAGCGGCGTCGCCGGGGATTTCGTTATGCCAGCCAGCGCCGCCGGCGTGGTGGTTTTTGCGCACGGCAGCGGAAGCAGCCGTCTCAGTACGCGCAATCGTTTTGTTGCCCGGGTACTGCAGCAAGGCGGGCTGGCAACGTTGATGCTCGATTTGTTGACCGCCGAAGAGGAACAGGTCGATCTAAAAACCCGGCGTTTGCGCTTTGACATCGGCTTACTGGCCGAAAGACTTCACGAGGCTACCGAGTGGCTGGGCGCCGATTCCGAAGCCAGATCCCTGGCTGTCGGTTATTTCGGCGCCAGCACGGGAGGCGCCGCCGCTCTCGTGGCCGCAGCCGGGTTGCCGCAGACCGTTAGAGCTGTGGTCTCCCGTGGTGGCCGGCCGGATCTCGCTCGAGATGCGCTAACGCATGTGCAAGCGCCCACTCTGCTAATCGTCGGTGAGCTCGACGATGAGGTGATCGAGCTGAACAAGAATGCGTTCAAGGAGCTTCGCTGCCAGAAGGAGATGGATATTATCCCCGGAGCGAGCCATCTGTTCGAAGAAGAAGGAACGCTTGAAGAAGTAGCCCGCTTAGCTGCCGGCTGGTTCCAGCGGCACCTGGCGACGGCCGCACGTTCGGCGGGGGCGTGATTACTTGCCCTTTCCGGTTGTGTAGAACTCGTATGTGATCCGCCAGTGCTCCTGTTTTCCAGGGGCAATCTTCAAATCGATATAGGCCTCCGGACAAACCGTCGTTGGGATCGACCAAAAGTACACTTTTGAGAGCGGGTGATCTCCCGTTTCGCGCACGGCCGCCCCGGTTTTCCGGTTCTCCACTCGAATATCGTTATCGGATGGGCTATCGCCGAACCCAGTGATATAAGTAGCGGCCGATTGCCCTTTTTGTAATTCCTGCAAGTAGACCAGATCGTTACCGCGAATCTCGGCCAAACCCTTCAGGTCCTGTGTGGCTTTGGGGGTGAATGCAAATCGAACCGTGAAATCCGGGCCGGAGGGCTGGCCGTCGAGCATGAAGAAATCATGATTGTAAACACCGGTTTCAATGGTTTTGCGGCCTGTGTTCTTAAGCGTGTGGTCGAGGATGAGCTGATTCTTCGCCAGGCGCACGGTTTTGCGATAGACATAGGCGTAACCATCGCCGTCCGTGAGTTCGTGAACGAATTCCACGCGATCGGCTTCCGGACGGACGATCCGGTGGCCTGGATTTACGATCTCGTACCCGCGCGCGAAGCTGTATTCCCGGTCATCCGGCTTGCGAAGCACGCCGACTCCGATCTTCACGAACATCCCGCCGGGTTTTGCCTCACTGAAACCCAGCGCGCCGTCTTGCGAGCGGAATTCCTCGACGGGACCGGTAATCGCATCGTGAAGCCGGGGATCGTAGTGCTCAAACCACGTGTCCGAAATATTCATGGCCACCACAGATGAGACTCGCGATGACGCCTGCCCAATCGAAGCGGCTGCCCCGGTAATAGCCGTGTTCCGGATCGGGCAAATAGACTTTGGCGTGAATGACGCCGTTCGAAATTTCAGTTTCCGGGAAGCTTTGGGCAGTCATGGTGAGAACAGCAGTGGACAACAGAATCGGTGCGAGCGCAAAAGATCGAATCATGCTGTGACGCCAGCCTTTCAGCCCGCCGCGCCCAGCTCTGCCCGAATCGCATCCGCGATGCGACCGGTCCATTTATCTACTTCCTCGTGCGATTCCGCTTCAATCATGACGCGCGCCAGCGGCTCGGTGCCGGAGAATCGAACCAGCACGCGGCCGCTGCCGGCGAATTCGCGCTCGGCCGCACGTATCTCCGCCTGAACCGATTCGAGTTCCGTGAGCGGGCGCTTGTGCTTCACGCGCACATTCACCAGCTTTTGCGGGAAGGTCTTTACCTCCTCGGCTAGAGCATCGAGTGACTGGCCGGAATCGCGAACAATCTCCAAAACGCGTAAAGCCGTAAGCAGGCCGTCTCCGGTGGTGGCATATTCGGAGAAGATCACGTGCCCGGATTGCTCGCCGCCCAGAACCGCGCCGCGTTTCAGCATCTCCTCCAAAACGTATTTATCGCCAACAGGTGTGCGAAGCATCTGAATTCCCCGGGCCTGAAAAGCTTTTTCAAGGCCCAGATTGGACATCACCGTGGCCACCACCAGATCGCCCGGCAGTTTCCCGGCGTGGTGCAGGCTGGAGCCTGCCATAAAGAGCACCGCGTCGCCATCCACGATTCTGCCGCTGGAGGTGACGAAGAGCGCGCGGTCCGCATCGCCATCGAAGGCGATTCCTAAATCGGCGCGGGTCTGCAATACGCGCTGTTGCAATCCTTCCAAATGAAGCGAACCGCAATTCAAGTTGATGTTGCGGCCGTCCGGCGACGCGCCGATCCAGTCGACATCCGCGCCGAGATGTTCGAACAGGCGGGGAGCTACTTCCGTAGCCGAGCCGTTGGCGCAATCGATGACCAGCCGCCAGGGAAACTTTCCACTAACCGTGCGCGCCAGGTAATCAGCATACAGATTATCCAGGCTCTGATCTACTGTGACAGCCGCCGTTCTGGCCTCTTCCGCTGTTTGGAGCCAGTCGGAAATTAAGCCTTCCAACTGCAACTCCACGTCATCGGCCAGTTTGTATCCGGAGTGGCTGATGACCTTGAGTCCGTTGTCATAGTAAGGGTTATGCGATGCCGAGATCATGACCCCGGCAACGAACGGTCCGGTGCGCGTCAAGTAAGCGACGCCGGGAGTCGTGATAACTCCGGCAAACCTCGCCGTAACCCCTGCTCGGTTCAGTCCGCCAGCTACCTGGGCGGCGAGCCACTGACCGCTTTCACGGGTGTCGGTGCCGATCAGCACTTCCGGTTGGCTGGTCTCGCCCTTTCGTACGGCCATCTGCCGCGCCCATGTGCCGAGCGCCACTCCCAGCGCATGAGCAGTCCTGGCATCCAGCGGCGGCTCACCGGCGACGCCGCGAATTCCATCGGTTCCGAAAAGTTGTCTGGACAAGCGTTCTCCTGAGAGAGTTAAAAGCTGCAATCCTCATGTTATACGTCGCGTGGCGATGACGCGCGCCGCACGTAGTCATCGGCGAATAATCAATAACTTAAGTCGTCTAGAGTTTAGAATCGTTAGTGGAAAACGGATGAACATCTCGGTCAAGAGCGAGTATGCGCTCAAGGCTGTATTCGATCTCTCCTCTCAATATCTCGCCTCCCGGCAGACCACCGTGCCCATGCCGCCCGTTAAAATTGCGGATATTGCCAAGCGCCAGAAGATTCCGCAGAAATTTCTGGAGCTGATCCTGGCCGGCCTGAAGCAGAGCGGGTTCGTCGATTCGCGCCGCGGCGCCGAGGGCGGATACCTGCTCGCGAGACCGCCTGAATCGATCACCGTGGGCGAGGTGCTCCGAGCGGTGGAGAACGTGAAAACGATTGCTCGCGGGCAGAGAGACGACCCCTTCACAGCCATCTGGCATCGAGTCGACTCCGCCGTCTCCGAGGTCCTGGATCAGACCACATTCGCAGAGTTGGCGCGCCTGTGGCACGAGAAACGAACGCAATACGTTCCCAACTGGGAAATCTGAAAGGCAACTGTTGATCTATCAAGACAACTCATTCAGCATCGGCCGGACGCCCCTCGTCAAGTTGAATCGCGTAGTGAATGGCGCGAAGGCGACTGTTCTGGCGAAAGTGGAAGGCCGCAATCCTGCGTTCTCTGTAAAATGCCGCATCGGCGCGGCGATGATCTGGGACGCTGAAGAACGCGGTGTACTGAAGCCCGGTATGGAAATCATTGAGGCCACCAGCGGGAACACCGGGATCGCATTAGCTTTTGTAGGGGCAGCTCGAGGATATCCCGTGACATTAATGATGCCTGACACCATGAGCCTGGAGCGCCGCAAGGTCCTGAAAGTGCTCGGCGCGAACCTGATCCTCACCGAAGGAGCAAAAGGCATGCAGGAGGCGATGGTGAAAGCCGACGACCTACGGAATTCCGATCCTGCGCGCTACTTCATTCCCGAGCAATTCAATAATCCCGCCAATCCCCGCATTCATTTTCAAACCACCGGCCCCGAGATCTGGGAAGACACCGGCGGGCAAGTGGATGTACTCGTTTCGGGCGTGGGAACCGGGGGAACCATCACGGGCGTTTCCCGATATATAAAAAAAGAAAAGAGACATCCGTTGCTCTCCATTGCGGTGGAACCAGCCGGCAGTCCCGTCATCACCCAAACTCTCAAGAAGGAGGAGGTGAAAGCGGGTCCGCACAAGATTCAGGGCTTGGGCGCGGGTTTTATTCCCGCAACGCTGGATTTGGCAATGGTTGACCGGGTGGAACAGATCACCAACGAAGAAGCCATTGAGATGGCCCGGCGCTTGGCGATGGAGGAGGGACTGCTCAGCGGAATCTCCTGCGGCGCCGCTGTGGCCGCTGCCGTGCGGGTGGCGCAACAATCCGAAATGGCTGGAAAAACGATAGTAGTGGTGCTTCCCGATGCCGGAGAACGCTACCTCAGTTCGGCTTTATTCGAGGGAATGTTCGACTAGCATTTTTTGGGTACAAGAAAAAGGTTTGTGGAGCCGTAACTTTTGCGGCAAATAACGCGTTCTACAGGTACATCCCCGTAGCGAAGGCGGGCGCTTCACCCCAAATACCCGAAACCCCCGAGCGCCCGCACCTCAATTTCGCTGAAATCCATCCTCTTAATAATTGTTACCGGCAGGCTTTTGAAACGCTGTGCGCCGCTTTCGCGAAGGCGGACTGGGCTTGATTACTTCCGGCTGCGACGTCTCAGAAGCCCCATGGCAATGAGACCACCGGCTGTCAGTAGAAGCACGGCAGGTTCGGGAACAGAACTGGCTGGATCGGCCGCCGCCGTATCCACGGTGAGGCCCGCCAGGAAAATGCGCGAAAAAACGTTCGCTCCATTGTCGGTAATGGTGATCGTCTCGAGCGTCTGATCGCCGAAGGCTTGTGGCAAAATAAACGTCTGTTCGTCCAGGCGCTGCCCGCCGCCGCTCGCGTAATTATTCCACACCGCAACGCTATTCGCGGCAGGATTCAGGGAGTTCGTCCATATGTACTGGTTGTAGTCCCTGATGGCGTAATTTCCCGTAAGATTAACTGAATAAACAGCCCCGGACGAACCGGTAAAAGTGACCGTATCGTAAGACGTCCCGTTCTGGCCCCATAAGGTGTTCAAAAGCGTGTGGACAGACGTCACATTCGGCAGATTTACGGGAATCGCCAAGCTGACCGAACCTGCGCCGTTGTTCGCCGCAACGGACGAAAACCAGGCATTATTTCCGCCATTCGCCCCGGCAATGGAGAACAGGCTAGCATTAAAAAGCTGCTGGCCGGAGGGCATGCTTTCGCAGTTCACCAGGTAGCCGCCTCCCACATTGCACCATGCACCATTTGCGGCGCTTGAGAGATTAATCGCAACCGATTCGGCATTCGCCATGCAAGCAGCGAACGCGAACAGCACAGCGGAAATCCGCATCAACTGAACTTTACGCAACGCGATACCTCCCGAGCCCGTGCATGACCGATCGTAAAACGCGCGCAATTAACCGCGTAAACCGAATTGGAGCACCGGCAACCGTCCACTTGACACTTAATTACGATAAATTTGTTCGGAAAATAAAAGTACTACTAGTACCGTGAGCCGGCAGTGTAGGATTTATTGCGGATGAATTTTGGTAGCGCTAAGGGGAATCGAACCCCTATTTAAGCCTTGAGAGGGCTCCGTCCTAACCGTTAGACGATAGCGCCACGCGCGCGAGGCAACTCTCAGTATACCGACTTCGGAGCGCTGGCCCGGAGGTCCTGCAAGGGAACATTGCACGCCAGGCCGCACAGAGTTGTTGGGATGCGCAGCGTATGAAGCCCAAGAGACCTCTTATTGTGGCGGTCTGAGCGGGTCTCGGATGTTCGGAGATCTGGAGTCGACAGGCTGAATCAGCTTCTGCAATCGCTGAAATTCTTGCATTTGGCTTTCGGCTTGCGCCTTTTTACCCTGCTTGCGGTAGAGAGCGGCCAGGGCGAAATGCGTCTGGGCCGCGAGCGAACTCTCTTTTTCGATGGTTAGTAAACGCACCCAGGCGCTTTCCGCCGCAGCCGAGTCGCCCTCGAGGGATGTTGCTTTGCCGAGCGCATACAGGATTTCGGGCATTCCGGGTTGCAAATGGTCCGCACGAGCAAGCTCCTCGCGGGCCTCGTGTGCTTTGCCCTGCTGCAGCAAGGCGGATCCCAGACGATAGGCGGCTTCGGCATTGCCGGGCTGCCGAGTGACTTCAGCTCGAAACTCTTCTTCCGCTTTGGCCCATTGCGCTGCGCCTGCGTACACGAGGCCAAGCTCCAGATGAAGGCCCGGAATATCGGGCCGCTGCTGCAGGGCGGCATGAAACTCGTTCTCCGCCTGCGGCAATTGGCGCAATACGAAGTAATTCTCGGCCATGGCCTGGTGTGTGCGCGCAGAATCCGGGTAGGCTTCGGTGAGGGTGTCAATGGAGCGCTTGGAGAGCAGGCCACTGGCGCGGCCGAGATAATACAAGAGGTCCGGCTCATTCGGATGTTTGAGCAGCGCCGCGCTGAGATTGCCGATTGCTTCCTGGTATTGGCCGGTCTCGATTTCGGCGATTCCCAAAGCTTCGATCGCATGGGCACGTTCGAGATGCGGGATGGCCTCGGCGGCGAACCCTTGCGACAAGAGCGCATAGCCTAACTGAAGATGGGCGTCTTCGAGATCGGGGCGCAGCTCCAAGGCGCGCTTGAGCGGTGGGATGGCGGCAGCGTAGTTGCGAGTTTGCACGTACTCTTCGCCGAGATTGAGAAACGCTTCGGGAAGATTCGGATCCGTTTCCGTCGCTTTGCGAAACTCCGCAATGGCCGCGTCCAAATGGCCCTGGTGATGGGCTTCGACACCGGCCTGCATATGCTGCGCACCCGCGGGTGAAACGGACTGGAGCGCGAAGCACAGAATGAGAACGGGACCCATTAGGCGTGCTCCGATTCGCTGATTTCCAGAAATTGATTGGCATCCACCCGATCGATGGTCTGGCGGACGCCGGAAGGCCAGGCGACTTCCACGCTGGCGGCGGTTTGAGACCCGAGGCCAAAATGAAGGCGCTTGTCATTGGCCGAGAGATAACTTCCCGAGGTGGTCGCAAAACGGGTCTGGCCATTGACGCGGACGCGCGCGCCGAGCCCGTCGCGATTGCTGCGTTTACCGCGAAGAATGATGGTGAGCCAATGCCGGTTGCCGCCGCGATTCATCAAAACGAGCGGAGGTCCGCCGAGCACGGTCACAACCGCGTCCATCCAACCGTCATTGTTCAAATCTCCGAAAGCCAAACCGCGGCCGGCGATGGGGGCGGTGACGCCCGAGGCGGCGCGTTCGAAGCGGCCATTCCGATTTAAGGCGAGGAGCGGCGGCTCGAGATAATGCAGCGAATGATCGATGGCTTCGACGTTGTCGAGCACGTGACTCTGCGCGACCAGCAGGTCTTTCCAGCCGTCGTTGTCGAGATCTTCGAGTCCGACGCCCCAGCCAGAGCTTCCTGCCGTCAGCGCACCGAGACCTGTTTCGAGACTGCGATTGCTGAACAAGCCCTGGCCATCATTATGGTACGCGGCATAGATTTCCCGCGGCAATTCGGTGACAAAGACGTCGGGCCGGCCATCGTTGTCGTAGTCCTGAAAGACGGTACCCATTCCGGAAAGCGGCTTGCCGTCCGCCGATAGCGCGGCGCCCGATTCGAGAGCGCACTCGGTGAAGGTGCCGTTGCCGTTGTTGTGGAACAGATATTGCTGCATGCCATCGTTGGCGACGAAGATGTCGGTGAAGCCATCGCCGTCGTAGTCGGCGAAAGATACTCCGAGGGCGCGGCCTTTTTTGACGGCAATGCCGGATTTTTCGCTGACATCCTCGAAACTGCCGTCCCCGCGATTGTGGTACAGGAGATTCGTGGTGGGGGGAAATTCTCCGGGCGGGCAATAGGTGCGCCAGGCGCCGCCGCAGGTTTTGCTGTGGCGGGTGTCCCATTCCATGTAGCGGGTGACAAAAAGATCGAGGCGGCCGTCATTATCGAAATCGAAGAAGCCGGCAGAGACGGACCATCCGCCGCCTGCCACTCCGGCCAGGGCGGTCACGTCGGTGAAGGTGCCGTTGCCGTTGTTGTGATAGAGAATATTTTTGCCATAGCTGGTGACAAAGAGATCCGGGTAGCCATCGTTGTCGTAATCGCCCACCGCCACGCCCATGCCGTAATTCTGCGCGCCGGCGTGACGCAACCCGGCCGCGGCAGTAACGTCGGAGAAGGTGCCATCTTTGTTCTGGCGAAAGAGCCGATTCCAGTAACGGGGATTTTCGCGATCGAATCTCTCCGGCAGCGACATCGGGCTCGTCAAACGCCCGCCATTTACCAGAAAAACGTCGAGCAATCCGTCATTGTTGTAGTCAAACAGCGCCACGCCGCCCGGCATGGTTTCGATGAGGTATTTCTGCGAGGTGGGCGAATTCAGGAGCGTGAAATCGAGGCCGCGCGGGAGCTTCACATCAAATATGGGCACCGCTCCCAGCGCGGTCGACAGCCGAAGAAAGTCGCGTCTATTAAAGCGCCCGCGAGGCATCCCTCCAATTGGATCAGAATGCGAACTTCAGCCCGAACTGAATTAAGCGGGGCGTATTCACCGTTGAGTTGACCACTCCGAACGTGTTGCTGCCAGCCGACTCATTGGGTGGTCCAAATAGCGGATGGTTGAACAGGTTGAAAAACTCGGCGCGGAATTCAATGCCCATTTTTTCCCCGGGGCCGAACGTGGTTCGCTTGAACGCGGCGAAGTCGAAATTAGCAGGGCCATCCATGTGAATGCGCCCATCGACACGTGGCTCGCTGCCGAAACCATAGGCCGGAGGGGCTGTGAAACAGGCCGTGTTGAACCACTGGTTCAGTCTCTGTGTATCGCTGCCGGATGCAGTCTCCTGGCACCCGGCAGTTACGTTCGGCCTCAGCGTTCCGATTCCCAAGCCCAAAGCTGAGAGGGGAGTGCCATTGGCTTCGCTGATCTTTAGCGGGAAGCCGGTCTGAAAAGTTGTGGTGCCGTCCATACCCCAGCCGGATACGAGCTTGCCCGTGAACCCGCTCGCATTGCTCAGGTACTTATGGCCTTTGCCGAACGGCAAATCGAGCACATAACTGATTACCAGGCGTTGGGCAACATTCTGAGACGAAAGCGACCATTCGTTGGCGAGATTATTCCAATCCTGAACCGAACCAACACCGCCCGTTGTCCCACCCTCCAGCCACGAGGTCAGAGTGTCGGTGTTACTCATCAGTTTCGACCACGTGTAAGCGGCCAGCAGCGTTCCGCCGCCTGAAAAACGCTTGGTTACTGTTGCCTGCAGCGAATTGTAGCTGCTGCTGCAACAGCCGTAGCCGTTCAGATTCAGCCCGCCATACTCCGGATAGGGGCGGTCCAGTTGCCCTTGAATCAGATTGCCCGGTCCTAAGCTGCCCGGCAGAGGAATACTGAATGGGTAGGTTGCGACCTTCTGCGCGATGGTGGGCGTCTGACCTGCCGTATACTGCTGCTGCGCCTGATTGATGAGTGAATTGGGGATCTGATCGATATTAGTGTTGAATTGGGGCAAATGCACGCCGCGAGACCCGGCATAAGCAACGTCGGCAAAGAAGCCGCCCGGCAATTGGCGTTGAAGGTCCAGATTCCACTGCTGGGTATAACCTGACTGCTGCAGGGTGTAACCAGTTGACGACAAACCTCCGGCCTGTTGAAGGCCGTAGACGGAGACATTGGGCTGTGGATTCCTCCCCGGCGGGACGACGAGCGCCGGGCCGAATGGGCCGGGAGTCGAACAACTGAAATTAGCCGCTCCAGGCGCTGTCAAAGTGCAGTTGCTTTGGTTCAGCGTGCTCGCGGGGAACAGCCCTTGATTATTGCTGGCAAAGAAGGGTGAAGTGGCGCTGTTCAGCACATCAGCATACGGATTTACGCCGAAAGAAACGAAATTGGGGATATAGAAAATCCCATACCCGCCCCTGAGGACCGTCTTGCTGTCCGCGCTGTAGGCGAAACCTATCCGGGGCGCGAAGTTCGTCTTCGGGAGTGGCAGGTTGTTGTCACCCTTATTCACGCCTGTGCCGACCAGAAACAGGTCACCTGGACAGGGGCTGCCGGCAACCCCGCTGCAGCCCGTAACGGAGGAATTGACGGCGCCCGGATTGAAGTAAGTCAAGCGATTGTAGCGTTCCGACCAAGGACCTTGCAGTTCGTAGCGAAGCCCGAGGTTCAGAGTCAGCTTATTCGTGGCATGCCAATTATCGGCAAAATACAGCGCGCGATAGGTCTCTTTGCCGGCGACCGGTTGGGATATGACCAGGTTACCGGTGGTCTGGTTTCCGAACGCCGCACCGGCGCCAAGGCCGAACCCGAGCAGGAAGTCGGCAATATCGATTCCGCCTGTTGCGCCCGTCGCATTCCGCGCCAGACTTTGGGTCCAAGAACCGTTGAACGAAATGATTCCACCGCCATTGTTGGTCTGAAGGTAGTTATCGTACGTGTACTGAAGCTGGCCGCCAAAGACGAAGGTGTGACGTCCCCGGATCATCGTCGCTTGCGGAGAAAGATTGTACATCGTATCGTAGTCGGCTATCGCGCTCTGCCCCTGACTACAGCTAACCAGCGCATCGCTAATGCCGAGGCAAGGAGTCAGCGGATTGCGCTCGATGGGGGGGACGACGCCGTTGTAAGCGGCCGGCCAACCCTCGTTCGTGACGTCGAAGTTCTCGTTCTTGGGTGTGCGCAGGTAGGTAAAACGGCCGAGGCTGGCGTTCAAGCTAAGGGTGGTTGTGGGATTGAGTACATACGTGTAGCCGAGGGCAAGGCTCTTGCTGTCAGTGTCCTCTTCACAGCGGTCCTTACAGAGCCCCGTGCCGAATGGATTTTGCGCCAGGCTGAGCAGCTTCCAGTCGGCGTACCTGCCGAAAAGCTGCTGCTTATCTGTGATCGTCTGGTCCACGCGAGCGACGTATTCGTCGGTATTCCCGCCGCCACTGGCGGCTGTGGTGAAGTTATTCGTCAGCGCCGGGCTGGTCGGCAGGGGGAAAAGACCAAGCAGGTAATTGGATGTCGAATTGGTGCGGTTTGCCGGAATGACATTACCCGCAAACGGCGTGCGTGCGCAGTTGGTCCCGGCCGGGCAATTCGGATTGACGGAGAGCGGATCATAAATGGTCGGGAGCCCGGGCGCGGAAAAATTTCCGGTACGCTCCGCCGCGGTCGGGACCGTGGTGGTGTAGGGTACCCCCTGCCGCAAGCGGAAGCCTTCATAACTGCCGAAGTAAAAGGTCCGGTTCTTGATCGCCGCTCCGCCGATGGTTCCTCCAAACTGGTTCTGGGTGAAGGGGGGCGGTTTATTAGGTTGGCCGGCGTTGAGCTGCGATGTTTTCAGGAAAAACTCATTGGCGTTAAGAACCCTGTTACGCAAGTATTCATACAATAAGCCGTGCAGTTCGTTGGTCCCCGATTTAGTGCTCACGTTGATGACACCGCCAGCAAACTTTCCCCATTCAGGTCCCAGATTGTTGTATTGGACCTTGAATTCTGAAACGGCGTCCTGAGTGGGAACCACCAAGGGCAGATTGATATAGCCGGTGTTGAGCGGCTCGCCATCGAGATAGATCGCGCCCTCGTTTGCGAAGGCCCCGCCGATCTGATAATTCGCGAAGTCAAACGGATTCTTGCCGACTACCGTGCCGAGAGTGTTTCCCTGCGGGACCACGGAAGGCGTGATCGTCGTCAGGTTGAACAGATTCCGGCCATTCAAAGGAAGCTCGTTGGCTTCGCGCGTGTCCACCACCTGGCCCAGCGAGGAAGTTTCGGTCTGAATCAACGGAGTCTCGCCGGTCACCTCCACGACCTGATTGACTTCGCCAACCTGCATGACGGCGTCGACGTGGGCGGTCTGATTCACGTCCACGACGATCTCCGAGCGCGTAAAGCGCTTGAACCCAGTCTTCTCGACGTCAATGCTGTAGCGGCCCGGAAGCAAGTTCACAAACAGGAACAGCCCGTCGTTCCCGGTGAGTTGTGTTCGTTTTTCGGAAGTGCCGAGATTGGTTAAGGCGACTTGCGCTCCCGCCATAGGCGCACCTGACGGGTCGGTGACGTTACCGGTGATCGAACCATAGGTGGTTTGCGCGCGCAGCGGCAAGCTTGACATTGCGATGCAGATTGCAATCGAGAGCATCCATGCGACATATTTATCTGGAACCTGGAGACGGTCGTTCATATTTAGTTCCCCTGATGATGCTTTGCGGCGTCGCAGTGAGATATATCAAAGCCATTTGGTACGTGTCAACGTATTGGCTGTAAAAATTGTCGTGAACACGTAAGGTGTTTGGTCTAATTCACACGTGAACCGCGTGGGCAAGGCGTCGCCGAGCAAATTCTGATACTCCGTGCGGATAGTGACGAAAGCTTGGGGGAATCCTCCTATCACAAATCATGGGCGACGAACTCAGCTCCGAGCTGGAGCTGAGGAGCCCACTTCCTGCAGGGGCAACTCGCGATGCGATAACGCAAGCCGCAAGGGGACCGTGACAGCATATCTCGCTAGCTACCGGAGCTTACGGACTCGTTAACAGCGCTATCGCCGAGTGAACCGAATCCAGACGCGAATTCGCAAAACCGCCGGTGATCATGTTCAGCTCCTCACGCTCATCCACACGACGCGCCATTCCTGCATCGCCTACTCGTGGCGAAGGGCTTCCATCGGCTGAATCAGCGTGGCCGTGCGGGCAGGAAGGAAGCAAGCCACTGCCGTGGCGAGAATGAGCACAGCGGGAACGAGTAAGAAGAGAATCGGATCGGCTGTCCCCATGCCCTGCATTTTATCGGCGAGCAGGCGGCTGGAGAAAATGCTGATGGTAAGTCCAACCGATAAACCCACCACAAGGACGCGTCCGGTCGCAAGCAGCACCAACTGGAGTACGTCGCGTGGCCGCGCTCCAAGAGCCATGCGGAGGCCAAACTCTCGTGTGCGATGCGCAACTGCATAAGAGACAACGCTAAACACACCGGCGGCCGCGAGCAATAACCCAATTCCGCCGAAGACGCCGAACAGGAACGTGGCGAAACGCGGATATGCCGTGGCCGTGTCGAGCCATCCTTCCAGAGTGCGGGTTAAGCTGATTGGCTGATTGGGATCGACGGCTCTGACAGCATTCCGCGCCGGGCCAATCAGCGCGTCGGCATCGCCCTTGGTCCTCGCAATGATAAAAGTTTCTGGCGGGATCAGAAGGGAGTAGGGCAGAAACACCGCCGGGATGGGCGGATCGTTCAGGCCTCGATTGCGCGCCATTGCGACCACGCCCACGATTTCGAATGAATTCGTAAAATCCGGCGCTTTCAGCAACTGCCGAGGAATGGCTTGATTGAAAATATCGATTTGAATGTGATGCCCAAGCGGGTCCTTCCGCGAGAAGTCGCGTTTAACCATGTCCTCAGTGATCACGGCCACCGGCCGGCCTTGTAAAACGTCGGCCTCCGTTAAGTCGCGGCCGCGCAGCAGGTGCGTCCCAACGGTTGCAAAATATCCGTCCTGAACCAGGTTCACGCGAATATCAGGCGCTTGTGATGCAGGGCGGTCATCGAAAATCGCCTTCGTACCGAAACCGTTATAAGGCGGGGTACCCGTGGCGGAAACGGACGCTGCCTCGACTTGCGGTAGACGGCGCAGGCGGTTCACAATGCCTTGATACAAGGCTTGGCGGTTGGCCCACTGGGTGTAATGTCCTTCGCTCAGCGGCAGGAGAAATGTTAACGCGTTTTGAGGATTATAACCAAGGCTCTGGTTCTGCAAAGCGAATAAGCCGCGGATCGCGAGCCCTGCTCCTGTCAGCAGAATGAGCGAGAGCGTGATTTCGGCAATCATAAGTGAATCGTGCAGGCGTCGGCGGCGGACTCCGACTGTGGCGCCCCGACCCGATCCCCGGAGTGTGTCGGTCTGATTTACGCCAGCGACCTGTAGCGCAGGGGCAAGTCCGAAGATAATTCCAGTAAGTACGGAAACGGCAAAGGAGAACCACAGTACCGGCCAATTCAGGGCAATAACAGCTTCGTGTGGAATGGAGTATTCGGGCATGAGCGCGATGATGGCGCGTACGCCACCCCAGGCGAAAGCGATGCCGACGATTCCGCCCGTCAGTGCCAGCAATACGCTCTCTGTGAGGAGCTGGCGGACCAGGCGCAGCCCCGTCGCCCCGATGGAGACGCGAATCGCCATTTCGCCTTCCCTGGTGGCTGCCCGCGCAAGCAGCAGATTCGCGACATTGGCGCAGCCAAGCAACAGCAGCAGAGTGACGGCGCCAAACAGGGCAAGCAAGGTATTGGCAAATTTTCCCAGAATGCCCTCGTTGACGTTTACAAATTTGACTTTGAACGCGCCTTCCGGATACATGTAGGGCGGCAGTTGCCTTCGGAACTGTTCGAGTATCGGCTGAAACTCCCGGTTTACTTGACCCTGGCTCACGCCCGGACGAATGCGATAAAACACGGCGACGTAATCGTGCGTGCTGGGCCGCATATCCATAGGCACATAAACGTCTGCATCATTCCAGGTGAAGCGGACCGGTAAGACGCCGATAACAGTGTAAATAGTGTCGTTGAGCCGCACTTTCCGGCCCAGAACATCGAGACGCCCTTGAAAAACACGCTGCCAGAACTTATAACTCAGGACCGCTATCTGCCCCGGCGCGGCGTTCTGAGGAGAGTTCTTGGTCGTGAACGTTCGGCCGATAATGGGCGGCACGCCGAAAAAATCGAAAAAGTTTGGGGAACAGTATTCGCGTTGGACGACTTCGGCCAAACCTGTGCCGGTCAGGACGACCTCACTCGAATCAACTGCCACGGCGTCTTCCATGGAGCGGATTCGGGACTTGAGATCAAGGTATTGCGCCTTTGAGTAATCTAGTCCGCGCCAGGTATTATTCTTGGCGCTGATGCGAAGTCCTCCAATTCGATCCGCGGCACGGTAAGGATATGGATCGATCAGGACGGCATAGACGACGCTGAATATTGCCGTGGCCGCACCGATGCCAAGCGCGACGGAAAGGACCGCGACCGCAGTTAGGCCTTTCTTTGAGATGAGCATCCGGAAACCATAACGCAAATCCTGAAGCAGCCGGTCTCCGAAACCGCTCGCCATTGATAGAGTCCTTCTCGCCTTGAGTTCTCGTGATGCTATCTGATTTTGACGAAGCCCAATCGTGATTTGTTCCGAGGATTGAGGGACTGCCCTTTCTTGCGGTTTACACAACCTACTTCACCACCTCCCGATGTCGAGCACCTCGCACTCGGGACGGTAAAACAGGGTTTGCGGACAGTGAGGGCGTAGGTGCTCCAAATTCTGAGCAACTCGGCCACTCTCTTGTCGATGGCGGTGCGAGCGGTTCTCATTCGCTGGAAAATCCGCCCGGATGGAATTTTGTAACTTCAATAGGTGGGTAAGCACGTCCAAGGCCACATGATTAATAAAATGCTTCGCCGTCTATCTTTCTTTTTGCTGGTGAGTGTCGTGTGTGGAGTGGCACAGACTCCCGTTCCCGACACCCCTGCTGGGCATACACTCCGAGCATGGATGGATGCTTTCAACAGCGGAGATCGGGCCAAGATCGAGACATACGTGAGAACAGTGGATCCGTCACAGTCGGCAGACGGGATGATCTCGTTCCGCAATCAGACAGGTGGATTCGACCTACTGTCAATCGAGAGCAGTGAGCCGCTGCATATTCGCTTCCGGGTGAAGGAGAAGGGCGGGTCCACAACGGCGCTTGGAAATTTGCTGGTGAAGGACGGCCAGCCGCCCACAGTAGAAACCTTCGGGCTGCGAGCTCTGCCACCAGGAGTTGTGCCGGTGAGCGTGACGCTTGATGCGGCGCTTCGGAAGCGAGTGATTGACGGCATCGATAGCAATCTCGCGGAGTTCTATATCGATGCAGGGGTAGCCAAGCAGATGCAGGATGCTCTACAAGCACATCAAAAAGCCGGCGAGTATGATTCGATCACGGACGGTGACGCTTTTGCCGCGAAATTGACGAAAGACCTGCGCGCGGTGAGTCACGATAAGCACCTGGGCGTGAACTTCAGCCCCTTCAAGATGCCAGCCAGAGGGACGCCAAGTCCCGAGGACCTTGCTCGGATGCAGCAGCAGATGAAACATAACAACTGCGCATTCAGGAAAGTGGAAGTTCTACCGGGCAACATTGGCTACGTGAAGTTCGATGGATTTATGCCTGCCGATGTTTGCGCGCCAACGGTGGTGGCTGCAATGGGCTTTCTGGCGCATACAGATGCCGTCATCTTTGATCTGCGCGACAATGGCGGTGGCGATCCGGCGATGGTCACCTTCATCGCGACCTTCTTATTCGACAAACCTACGCATTTGAACGATCTGTATAACCGGAAGGAGGACTCGAGGCAGCAGTTCTGGACGCTATCGTATGTGCCGGGCGAACGTCTGGCTAAGCAGCCGGTATTTGTGCTGACATCCAAGCGGACCTTCTCGGGAGCTGAAGAGTTCACCTACGACCTGAAAAATCAAAAGCGGGCCACGATTGTCGGAGAGACGACCGGAGGTGGCGCGCACCCAGTGGGCGGACATCCGGTGGCGGACTACTTCATGGTCGGAGTGCCGTTTGCGAAGGCTATCAATCCGGTGTCGAAGACGGACTGGGAGGGGACCGGCGTCGAGCCGGACGTGAAAGTCTCTGCGGCGGATGCTCTAACTGCTGCGGAGAAGCTGGCAGCGGAAAAAATTCAGGCGGAGCAACACAAGCAATAGTAACCCAGGACAGAGCTTGCGTAAGGAACTGGAAAAGTAGGACGTGAGAGCGCTTTGGAGGGATAGGCAGCACTTTACCGATAACGCCACGTTGCGCCCCTGACTTGGCTGGATGGCATAAGAAAGGGATAAATTGCGCATCATGAGTCCCCGCCCCTCGAGACCGCAATTTAGTTTCCGACCGGTCAACTTCCACAATGCGGGTTACACGCGAAGATATAGAGCAGCAATCCTCAGCTGTTGCTGGGGCGCAGAGTCGGTTCTCTAACCTGCGTCTATCTAGGCGAAGCCACTGTCATCCGGGCCGTTAAGAAATCCACTACGCGCTCGAAAGGATCGAAGCCAAAGGCCCGGGCGATGGGCGCGCGCAGGTTCGAATTGGCGTTCATGTCGTAGAACACCATTCGACCGTCTGGAGCTTCCAGGTACTCGATTCCGCCGACATCGAATCGGCCGGCCGCAACGAGCTTACTACCGACTTCCACAGCCGCGGCAGGAACGTGGTGATAAGGATAGAACTCGACCGCCTGCGCCGATGCGGCTTCGGGTACTTCGCATTGTGAGCGCCCGTTTTCCGGGTTGCACACCTCAGAGGGACATAGATTGAAGCCGCCGTGCGAGATCACGCGCATCGCGTAAAGGAGTTCACCATCGAGGAACTCCATTCGTACGATTCCTTGCGAGGCATCAGTCGCGAAATATTCCTGAAGCATCAGCAGATTGTCGGGGAACCACAGATCAGGGCGATCGCGAAGAAGGCGCGCGAGTTCATCTGCGGAGTGGAGAAGGTACATGCGTGCTCCGCTGCCCCCCTGTTCCGGTTTCAGCAGAGCAGGCCAGCGGTTGTCCCACATTCCGAGTGCTATGTCCACGTTGTTGAAAACGAGTGTTTGTGGATGCGGTATGCCGAGTTTTTGCATAAGAGCCGCCTGGGTACTCTTGCTCAATTCGAGCGAGAACGCTTGCGAGCCGTTGAGCACTCGTGCGCCACCAAGTTCAAGCGACCGCATGAGCGAAAGCGCGAGTGGGACGGCACGTGCGTTTCCGCGGGCGTAAGCACTGGGGCTTGCCTGGTTGAAATACAGCGACGCTTCCGGAACGCAATCCGGATCAAAGCATGCCCGCTTGAGATCGTATGTTGCGAAGCGAATCCCTCGGCGTTTGAGAGCAGAGAAAAGGGGCTTCTGCCACTCGGGATGCTCAAATAAGACGACCAGATCGTCACTCATGGCAGATATCTGATTATCCCGCCGTGCTTAAGACTGGATGCCAAGCTCGTAGCCGTTTACCTCGTTCAACCATCACAAGCCGCTATGCAGTGAAACCTCTGAGGGAAACCTCTGAAGGATTCGACGCGGCAAGAGCGTAAGTCGACTGAAAACGAAGCGCTGCGGTCAGGTTGGGGATCACTCACACAAGACTCTTTCAAGGTCCCCGGCACGCCGTTTACTTGTGCGGCGATATTCGCCGGGTGTAAGCCCTGCGATCCGCTTAAATGTTTTGTTGAAAGAGCCATCCGAATCGTAACCAACCGCGTTCGCTACTTCAGTCAGTTTCTTATCTCCATCGCGCAGCAGAAGACCGGCCTTATAGATTCGCCAGCGCGTCAAGTACTCGAGCGGTGTCTCGCCCACGATTTGCTTGAAGCGCAAAGCAAAGGCTGATCGGGACATGCCAGCGGCGGAGGCCAGTTCCGCAACAGTCCACGGCTGCTCGATTTTCTCGTGCATTGAGCGCAGTGCAGCGCCGATTGGGGGGTCGGAGAGAGCGCGCAGCCACCCTGTCTGGCGACACGTGCTCGAGGCGATGTGTTCGCGGATTATTTGAAGTAGAAAGATGTCGGCAAGCCGCTTTAGCACAAGAGACGCGCCGAGAGAACATTGAGCAGCCTCAGCCGCAAACAGTTGCAGAGTCTGGTGAAGCGGCAGCGTCTGAGCACGATCGTTGCCAACGAGAATGAAGGGCGGGAGTAAGTCGGTAAGAGGCCCACTGTTGGTCCTGTCGAAGGTGAATCTACCGCCGATGATGGTGGTTGGAACTCCTCCTCCGCCGAAACGAATGGCGTTGTCGCATTTTGTTCGCGCCACGTCTTGCATGTTGCTGGCAGGCGTCTGCGGATGGTCTCCCAGGGTATGCGCGTGGCCTTGGGCAAATAAGCAAAAGCAGTCGCCACCGGCTAATGGGATTGGCTGTTGTAGCCCTTCAACAGTCAACCAGCCATTGCCTCGGGAAAGAATGCCGAAACAGGCATAATCGCCCGGCTCGAATCTGAGTCCCCACGGGGCGGTCAATTCGATGCGGCCGTAAACGACGCTCTCGATCTGCATGGCAGTGAAGATGTCTGTGATTGGGTCCACATTCCTCCTTGCTATCGGACGAACAGACAACAAATCTGGACGATTTTCCTGTCTCTCGTCCATGATCTTAGACATCTGGATCGTAGCAGATGGAGATCCGAATGGGACGAGAGTTACGGAAAGACCTATTCACGCAGAGTGCGGTCTTGGTGAGGCAGAGAAAGACAGTGAATGTTCCTATTCTGTCGAGGAGCGAACGCACGCGAATAGTCTGGACCCTCATCGCGGCGGTGCTCGTCATTGTCGCCGCTTCCGAACAGTCAAAGGCCGCGGAATTGAATCCGAAGACTCTCAGCGCATGGAACGACTACGTACAGGCCCAAAACCTACGCGTGGCGGAAAGTAGCCAGGCCGACTCGTTTCTATGGAGCGACCAATCGCCGGATCGGATTCGCCGTCTGCACGACGGGGAAGTTTTGGTTGCTCCCATGGGCGAGAACCCCAAGGTCATTGCGCACGGGCTCATTCATCATTGGATCGGTGCTATTTTTCTACCGCACACGGATCTGGATCACGTGCTCAAAGTTGTGCGTGATTACGACAAATACAAAGAGTTCTATGCTCCGAACGTCATCGACTCGAGTCTTCTGCACCGGACGGGTACGAACGATGCCTTTTCATTACTCATGTTGAACAAAGCTGTCGTCGCTAAATTTGCGCTGGATGCGGAATTCCAAAATTCTTACGCACTATTGGATAAGAACCGATGGTACAGCGTGGCCTATAGTACGCGGATTCGCGAAATTCAGGAGTATGGCCAAGCGGATCAACGTGAGTTGCCACCGAACACGGGGCATGGGTTCATCTGGCGCCTTTATAACGTCTCCCGATTCGAGCAGCGGGACGGCGGTGTGTACGTCGAGTTGGAAGCAGTCGCACTGAGTCGCGATGTGCCGGTTGCGCTTCGATGGCTTGTCAACCCGGTGGTCCGCCGCACATCGCGAGGCTCGATGCTGGTATCGCTTCAGAAGACGGAAGAGGCGGTGCTCGCAACAAACGAACTTGCCAGCCGTGCAGCGAGAAAAGACCAGGAGATCGGCGAAAAGCCGGCATTCGCTAAGAAGGCGCTCATGGTCTACGGTTCCAGCGGCTCGTTTAGGCAGCCCGAATCAACTGAGCCTATACGATAGCCGTTGGTGGCGAGCAACTCACGGAAGTACTTTACCTTGTGGGCCGCTGCTTGTTGTGGCCCACGCCAGTCTCCAGAAGCAAACCGGAAACCCGATTCTTCGTCTGCACCATCGGCCGAACCAGCAGATGCCGATAGCGCAACGTGCGACGCCGGTCCCGGATCGCTGCTGACGCCATGTGGCACTCCGGCAGAAAGTCACAACGTAAGCAGTCCGCAATCTGGCATCGATTCTGTCGTTCTTCTTCTTTGCCAGCGCGATCGGACGCAGCATCAGTGGATGAGCCACTTTTACTCTCCAGTATGTACTGCCTCCGGACGCCGATCTCCAGGTTACCGGTCGCCGCGAACCTGGCCCGCCTGGGCTCCGCCGGCTGAAGAGTAGGCGGCCACGGCCTCAGCTAACGTTCACGTCCCATGAAAACCGTTCGGCTACACCTTCATCAGGCTCTTTCGCAGCAGATCCAACGCCCCTTGTGTCGCTAGCGTGCGAATCCGGTTGCGGTCGGCGCCGCCATAACGAACCCGGATGACGCGCGTCCCGGCGGGTCCGGAAAGCCCTAGATAAACCGTGCCCACCGGATCGAACTCCGTTCCGCCGGAGGGACCTGCATATCCAGTCACGGAGAGAGCATAAACGGACGAGCTTCGCCGCCGGGCTCCTTCCGCCATGGCCGCCGCCACGGGCTCGCTGACGGCGCTGTGCCTTGCGATCAGATCCTTTGGCACGCCGAGAAATTCGTGCTTCTGCGCTTCGGTGTACGTCACAAAGCCTGAGACAAAGAAATCAGAGCTGCCCGGCTGCTCCGTCAAGCGTGCCGCAACCAGCCCGCCCGTGCAGCTTTCCGCGGTAGATACAGTGGCATGACGCTTTCGTAGCAGACAGCCAATGACCTGTTCGAGAGGCTCCTCCGGATTTTCGCTGTAGACGCGATCGCCGAGCAATTCCGCAATCGGGTTGCCCGCTCGCCGCAACAATTCCTCGGCCTCTTTCCCTGTCTCGGCCCGCGCTCTCAGATACACAAGCAAATCTCCAGGCGATGAAAGCACGGTGGTTACCGGATTCGAATACTGTGTGTACACGGGCGCAATAAGCGAATCCAAATCGGACTCGCCAATGCCGGTGATTCGAAAGCTCCGAGTCCTGATCACTTGAGGCGGGACAACATGCCGCAGGCGCGGAACGAGCTCGTTTGCAACCATCGGCTCCAGTTCGCGAGGTGGTCCTGGGAGAAGCGCCAGAGCGCCGCGGTCGGTGGAAAGAAACTGTCCGGGTGCGCTTCCATTCGGATTCGGCATTGGTTCCGCGCCTTCCAGCAGATAGGCCTGCCGCAGGTTGTTCTTGGCCATTGGCCGGTTGACCTGCCGGAAACGGTTAATCAAGACAGATTCCTGTTCCAGAGAGAGCACGAGTTTCCGCCCAAGCGCCGCGGCCGCGGCATCACGCGTCACGTCGTCTTCGGTCGGGCCAAGTCCGCCGATCAGGACCACGATAGGCGTGCGCTCTACCGCGGTGCGAATGGCGGAGGTGAGCCGGTCGCGCTGATCGCCGATCACTTGTTTGGTGACCACTTCCACACCCAGAAGATTCAGGTGTTCGGTCACGATCAGCGAGTTGGTGTCCACCCGGCGGGGAGTCAAAAGCTCACTGCCTATGGCAATGATTTCAGCGTCCTTGGGCATGAAAGAGCGCTAAGACATGGGGCGCCCGGCTATCTCCACGTCTACCCGGAAGAGCGCATTATGCGTGGCGAGAACCAGAGACTTAGAGGGCGTAAACGCTAAACCCACGATCCCGGGGCCCGAAAGAAACTGCGCGGGTTTGCGCGATTCGTCGATCCGGATAAGTCCGCGCCGGCCTCCGAGCGAAGCGGCTACGTACAACCGCCCTTTGGCATCGAAAGCGAGTCCTTGCGGCCTGCCCAGCCCGCGATAGAACGTCTCCACTTCTCCGGCTTTAGAGATGCGATAGATGGTATCGAAACTGGACGTCGTGGGGCCGGTAACGTACAAATAGTCCTCCGGACCGAACCCCAGGTGATAGGCCGCAATGGACGGCTCGAGCGTGGCGAAAACGTAAATCTGGCGGGACTTGCTGATCTTGAAAATGGTCCCGCTGCGATCCCCTACGTACAAATTCTCATCGCGATCGAAGGCCAGACCTGTGGCGACGCCCATGCCCTCCACAAACACGGACATGTTTCCTGTCGGCGTGATTTGATAAACGATGCCGTCATAGCGGCTGGACACATAAAGCAAACCATCGCGATCGAAAGCCAACCCGGTCGGATTCATCAGATCTGTGACGAACGGCTTGGAATTGTAATTCGTGTCGATTTTATAGATGGACACCGGCGATTTCTGGCCGCGCGAGCCGCTAAACGTGCTATAGACGTTGCCTTCGCGGTCGACCGCCGGATTCGCAACGGGATGCAGGCTATCGGCAATCTGGATACCCAGGTGTGTTTCTTTCAGTTCGCTTTCGAGAGTTCCGTTTGAGACCACCAGCTCGCCGACCATGGCCGCATCTGGAACGCGGGCTACGATATATGAATCGCCGGCAACGATAAGGTGCGCCTGCTGGTTGCCAAGGCGCACGGTGGGCCTGCCGCCGGAAGCGAGATGCTGGCCTCGGATGTGCAACTCGCCGCCCGTAATCGCCGCGGGTGGTTCTACTTTCGCGATTATGGGCCGCATATTGAGCTGATCGGCTGCCGGTTGTTTGATTGCCATAGTCAGTAAAGATGTAATGCCCCGCCTATATACAAGATAAGCGCCCCATAGAGCCCAGCCGCGACATCATCAGCAACGATGCCTGTACCTTCAGGCAAATTTTCGAGCCTGCGTACCGGCCATGGCTTCCAAATATCGAACAAACGAAACAAAAGGAAGCCCGCGAGGAACGCTTTCCAGACGAGCACAGTCGAGCCTAACAACGTCACCCATAGTCCGAGGACCTCATCTATCACCACGATACTTGGGTCTTGTTTATTGAGCGTTCGGGCCGTAACCGTGGACGCCCATATCGCCGGTGCGAGTAGCGCCAGGATGAGTGCGAGCAGCACGAGCCGGCCCGCGCCGCAAAAAACGTGCAAGAAAATGGCGATTGCAAGCGCGGCCAGCGACGCGGCGGTTCCTGGCCCTCGCGGAAAATATCCGCATCCGAACCACGTTGCGAGGACCATTGCCAGTCCGTTCACTGCCGCTGGCCTTCGGACCCTTCCGGCTCTTCCGTTTCGTCCAGCTCGCTTTGGCTGGTGGGGCTTGAAATGACGTATTTCTCCGATGCCCAGTTGCCCAAATCGATTAAGCGGCAGCGATCGCTGCAAAAAGGCATATTCGCATCGTCAAGCGGAACGGGTTTCCCGCAGATCGGGCACGATACGGTGGCAGCCATCGACCGGTTTTCTCCCAGCGCGACCAACCGGCCAGCGCGCGCCGGTGTATGCGCTCTCAAGTACATTATCGAACGGGGATGCCCGTCCGCTGCGGTGAAGAACCGAGGATGGGGAACGGATTCGCAGCCGCTTGCGGCCGCAAGTCGAATTGTTCGGGGGGACCAATCAATTCGCCTACCAGATCGTAATCGTGAGCTTCCGTAACGCGCAGAGTTCGCATCTCTCCAGGGCGAGGTTGGCCTCCGTCCGCGGCTGATGCGAAATTAAAATCGTTGATGTAGCAGACGCCGTCGATCTCGGGAGCCTGTGTAGCCAGCCGGCCCTCCCAAAGAAGCTCTGTCTCCTTCGATAGTCCTTCGACGAGCACCGGCAGCTCGCTGCCGATGAGCCGCTTGTTTCGTGACAGCGAAATGCGGCGCTGCAACGCCATCAGCTTGCGCTTGCGAGCATAAATCGTGCGCTTGTCGATTTTCCCTTCCAGGCTGTAGCTCCGGCTGGTCTCCTCGTCGCTGTAAGAAAACACTCCCAGGCGATCGAATTGCGCTGCCTGTACGAACTGGCACAACTGCTCGAAATCGGCATCCGTCTCGCCGGGGAAACCCGCAATCATGCTGGTTCGGATAGCCACGCCCGGTATGGTCGCGCGGATGCGCTCCAGCAGCTTCAGAAAAATATCCGCATGGGCGCCGCGTTTCATGCGCTTCAGTACGGAAGCGCTGGCATGCTGGAGCGGCATGTCGATGTATTTCACCAGCGACTGGTGCTCCGCGAGGGTGTCGAGCAGCTTTGGCGTTACTTTATTCGGGTAAGCGTAAAGAAAGCGGATCCACTTAGGCAGCTCTGTGGGAATTTGGGCGAGCCGCGCGAGAAGATCGGCCAGTCCGTCCTTCAGCCCCAAATCCTGGCCGTAACAAGTCGTATCCTGGCCGATCAGATTTATCTCGCGCACGCCCATCGCAAACATGCGCGTCGCTTCGTTGATCACGCTTTCAAAGCGGCGGCTTCGGAACCGGCCGCGAAACTGCGGAATGATGCAGAACGAGCAGGGGTGATCGCATCCCTCGGCGATCTTGATGTATGCCGAGTGCCGCGGCGTGGTGAAGATGCGGGCCGTCAGATCGTGATAAAGGTATGGTTCGGGTACAAGCTCCCTTGGTGTGAGACCCTCGCAGAGCGCAGTGATCTTTTCGAGCTCATTGGTCCCGAGCACCGCATCCACTTCCGGGATGTTCTTCTGAATCTCCGGGCGATAGCGCTCGACCAGACATCCGGCGACCACCAGCCGCTGGGCTTTACCCGTCTTCTTGTACTCGGCCATCTCGAGGATGGTGTCGACCGATTCCTTTTTGGCGGGATCGATGAAGCTGCACGTATTTACGACGATGACGTCGGCCTCGGCCGGCTGCGGCGTCAACTCATGGCCGCCGGCAACAAGCTGGCCCATCATGACCTCGGTGTCGACCAGGTTCTTGGGACAGCCGAGACTTACAAATCCGATTTTCAAAGGGTGTTCAAATCTGTTCGGAGAAATTCGCAGCGAAATATCAGGATAGCAACGGCGGCACTGCTCTGCCCTGGTGATGGTGACACGGTTTTTGGGTACTTGTTGAATCCCAGTAGAATCTACAGCAACTTAGACTCTGATGATGGGGTTAATATCAGAGGTGCCCACATTAGGGTTTGCGGTCTGATCCGTGTTCGCGGAGGAACAATGCACAACGTAAGCCGTGTCTCTTTTCTTTTCGCACTCCTGGCTCTTGCGTCTTCGGCAGCCATGGCAACGAGTGTTTTCAATTTCGACGCTGATGCCGCAGGCAAGGGAACCACGTTCACCGATACGAACAATGGCATTTCGGCCACCTTCAGCAGCTCAAGCGATCCGAATGGATTTGTCGTGGAAAATCCGGCAACGTTTGATGTTTTCTTCAGCACGTTAACGGGCAACGTACTGATCGACGACTTGGCCAACACCAAGAGCGGCTTGACGCTTACGATTTTGTTCAGTTCCAGCATTCCGAACGTCAGCATGAACTTCGTCGTCCAGACCACTGTTCCTACTCCGTTGATATTGCAAGCGTTCAACAATGGCACTCCTGTTGGTTCAGTTACGGCAACGGATTCCGTGCCGCCCGGCGGATTCACCTTTGCCGAGGGAGTTGCCGCATTTAGCTCTGCCAGCTTCAATGAGATCGTCCTAAGCTCGCCGGCGAATGCCTTCGGCGTCGACAACATAACTGTGAACGCCGCCACCGCAGCTCCGGAACCAGGAATGTTGCTACCTCTGGCAAGTCTGTTCTTGCTGCCCTGTTTCCCGGCGCTTCGCCGGAAGTTCATGCGCTCTTAGGCAGCCAGCAGTCATCCGAAATACAATCCGGACGCGGGTCGTCTTAATTACATGGCGACGCCAGCGCAGGGTAAGCTCAAAACCGTTCTTGAGCCTCACGGAACCGAGGTGGGCACAGCGGCCGGGGGTGCCAGGCATCACAGGAAGCCGCTCAGCCGTTTTCGCTGGCGCGACATTCAGGCGTTGCTCAGCGAAAGCCTGAATTCCTGGAGCAGGCACAACGACGGGCGTTTGGGAGCTTCGCTGGCCCTGTATACGCTTCTCTCGCTCGCGCCGTTGGTCTTGGTGGTGGTTTCAATAGCGGGCATTGTATTTGGACACACGGCCGCGCAGCGCGAGATTGTTCGAGAGACCGGCGCTTTGGTAGGACCGGCGGGCGCAAACGTGATCGGTAGCGTGCTCGCGGGCTCAAAGAACACGACACACGGCTTGATTGCAACTCTTCTCGGGCTGGTGACATTGTTATTCAGTGCTTCAGGAGTAGTGATCGAGCTTCGGGATGCCCTCAACACGATCTGGGAAGTCAAAACTCCAAACGTGAGCGGATTTGCGATGGTGGAGAGCTTCCTCAAGCAAAGGCTTTTTTCGTTCGCCATCGTAGTGGCGATCGGGTTTCTGCTCGTTGTTTCGCTGGCGGTGAGTACGTGGATAGCCGCTTTGGGCGAGTTCTCGGCCTCGTTAATTCCGGGAGGGGAAGTCATCTTGCACTTTGTGAACTTCCTGATTTCCTTTGTGGTGATCGCGGCGCTTTTTGCGGCCATCTACAAAGTCATGCCGGACGTGCGAATCGAATGGCGTGACGTAATCTTAGGCGGCGCGGTAAACTCGCTTCTCTTTACGGTTGGCAAGCTGCTGTTGGGCATTTACCTCGGCCGGGCCAGTTACACATCTTTGTACGGGGCGGCAGGATCCATCGTGGTTCTCATTGTCTGGGTCTATTACTCGGGCCAGATCTTCTTCCTGGGAGCGGAATTCACAAGAGTGTTCGCTTGTCACTACGGCTCGCGCCCGCACGAGCATCCGCAGGAGATGGTGAAGCTTGCGACAGATGTGGCGCCCCAAACGGAATCGAAGATCATCAAGCCGTCTGAAATCACTTAGCCGGGTCAGTCCCTAACCGCTGCGGGAGCGCGAAGCCGTATAGTGTGTCGCCGGCACCGACCACGAGATACTGGCGGCCGTCCAATTCGTAAGTCATCGGTCCGTTGCTAACGGGCGCAGTCAGGCGGAAATGCCACAGGATCTTGCCCGTAGGGGGGTCCCATGCAATCAGGTTTCCGGAGGGATCGCCGCTAAACAAAAGCTTGCCGGCCGTCGTGAGTATTCCAGATGCAGCGGCGCCCTTTCCGGGAAAATCGTGGCTCCAAGAAATCTTGCCGGTTTTGTAATCGATCGCCTCGAGCACGGGCTGGGATAACAGGTTGCGGCCATTGCCCCCGTATCCTTCCGGTCTGTCGCTGGTATCGGCGAGATAGGCGAGGCTATAACCTCTCGAGGCGCTAAGGTAAAACAGCCCTGAGTCGGGATCAAAACTAGGTGGAAACCAATTCGTGCCTCCGCCGGCGCTGATGTTGAGCAGCGCGCCGTCCGGCTGGGGCTCCTTCTTCTGGTCAGGAATGGGTTGGCCCGCCGCGTCGACGCCCTTTGCCCAATCCGTTCCTGTGAAGGGCGCGGTAACGAGATTCTTTCCGTTAGTTCGATCCAGCACGAAAAAGAACCCGTTGCGCGCCGCCTGGGCGAGCAGCTTTCGCTTCTCGCCTTTGAATTCCGCGTCAAAAAGGACCGGTGTCTCGACATCATCCCAGTCGTGCGTATCGTGCGGCGAAGCCTGGAAGTACCACACAAGCTTCCCTGTGTCGGGATTCAACGCCACGATGGAACACGTCCAGAGATTGCTGCCTTTGCGTCCCTGCCCGGCGTATACCGGATTCGGATTGCCGGTGCCCCAGTAGAGCAGATTTAGCTCTGGATCGTAGGTTCCCGGGAGCCATGTCATGCCTCCGCCATGTCCCATCGCGCCTGCATTCGGCCATGTTTCCGCGCCCGCTTCGCCGGCCTTCGGCTCCGTATTCCAGCGCCACTGCAGCGCTCCCGTTTCCGGATCGCGGGATTCGAGATAACCCGGAACATCCATCGCGTCGCCCCCCACGCCGACCACGATGTGATTCCCGACAACCAGCGGCGCCATTGTGGTGAAGTATTGAAGTTTCGCGTCGGCAACCTGAACTTTCCACCTTTCTTTTCCGTCTTTGGCATTCAAAGAAATGAACCAGCCATCCGGGGTCATAAAGTACAGCCAGTTGCCGTACATGCCGACGCCGCGATTCCCGATCAGGTGGCCGCCTTTGTCAACCCAACTGTAATGCCAGAGCTCTTCGCCGGTTCGCGCGTCCACGGCCCAGACGTGATCGGGAATAGTGAAGTACAGAATCCCGTTTACTTCGAGAGGAGTCGATTTGATTTGCGCGCCCGCCACGCCTCGCATAGCGCCGACGTTTGTCCGATACATCCAGGCGATGGATAGAGAATCGACGTTCGATGCGTTAATACCGGAAAGAGGGCTGTAACGCCGGCCCGAGTAATCGCCGTTGTAAGTAGGCCAGGTGTCGGTTGGCGGCTTCAGGAGCTTCTCCGGATTGAGTATCTGACCAGCGGCTGCGAACGGAAGCAAGCTGATCGAAAGGAAAAGCAGAATGCGGTTCAGATTCATTTCAGGGTCACCAGATAGGCGAGGAGATTGTGCATATCGGCATCGGTGTATTTCGCCAGCAATTCACGATGGCCTCGGAGAGGGTCTTTGATTTCGACCTTGGCCGACGTGCGCGGCCAGGAACGATACTCGCCGGAAGAGTCCCACAGGGAAACCTCGAAATCATCAATGCGTTTCAACGTGCCCGTCACCGATTCGCCGGAGGGCAAGGTGACCGTTATGGTCTCCCGCGCAGGTTTCCTAGAGTTGTCGCCCGCCTCGAACGACTGGGAAGGATAGAGGAACTGCCCCTGAAGATCCGCGGGCTCGAAGCGGCTGCCGATATGAGACAGGTCGCCGGACACCGAATGACAGGTGGCGCATCTGCCGGCCCCATTGAAGAATGCTTCTCCGGCTTTGGCGTTTCCAGTGACAACATTCTGCACTTTGTAGCCGAACCGGTTCGCTGCCTCTTCGACACGCGCATGCAGAAACTCAGCGATGTCATAGATCTGGGCGTCGGTCATGCCCGAGAAGCTGGGCATTCCCTTATCCGGACGCCCCTTTAGAACCACTGGCCTGATTAGTTCGCCTTTCTCATCATGCAGCACCACAGTGGAGCGGAGCAGGTCCGGACCCTCCGCGCCCGTCGCCTTGGAGCCGTGACAGAACCCGCAGCTTTGAAGGAAGAGCTTTTGTCCGCGTGCGGCCGCCGCCGGGTCAGGCGCTGGACCGAGCCCAAGGAATTCGCGGCCATGCTCGACACGCGAGTTCGGAGCTCTTCTCTGCGCGTTGTTGGTTTGGGCTCCGGCAGCCGTCTGCGCCTTTACCTGAAACGAGGTTGTCGTAAGCAGCAGGGCCGCGCAACTGAGAAGCCTTCTCAAATAACACATGATTACCAACTTGTTTCTTTTTTACCGCGGATTACTTGAAGTACCAGGGAATATTCAGGACCGAGATCCTGTCGTTCCCTTTAACCAGCAGCAGCGCTTTCAATAATGCCGCGCGCTGCGAGTGTAAGAAGTAGTTATACCAGCGATTCTCCACGACTTCCGGAACGATGGCGATGACGCGCCGGCCCGGATTCTCATCCGCAATCTTGATGACGTAATCGACAATTGGCGTCACTACGTATCGAAAGGGCGATTTGAGAATCACCAGTCCCGGTTCCGGGAGGTTCGCCGCCCGCGCGGGCTCAATCACATCCCGCGTCCAGTTCTTGCAAATCTCATCCGATTTGTCTTCTTCGGCTACATAGAGCGCCGTGATTTCCTTCGACATCGCGAGGGCCGTACACAGAGCGTGCTTGGCGATTTTGCTCCAGTGCTGAATGGGGATAACCACGAGCGGTTGTGAAATCCCGGCCGGGTCCAGTGGAGCAGGGCTGGCGAGCTCGCGTTGCAGGTTGTCGTAATGGTGCCGCACGCCATACATCAGCGCGAGGATGGCGGGAATTGTGACAACGGTGATCCACGCGCCCTCGGTGAATTTTGCCACGATCACGACAATGACGGTCGCGCCCGTCGCCAGCGCGCCCAAGCCGTTGATGAACATGCTGTGCCGCGCTCGGGCTACTCCCTCGCGTCGCCAATGCGCCACCATGCCGGCCTGTGAAAGGGTAAAAGCCAGAAATGCCCCCACCGCGTAGAGCGGAATCAATCGATCTGTAATTCCTCCGAACGCGACCAGGAGAATACAGGTAAGAATCGCAAGCACCCAGATACCTTCCGTATAGACAAGCCGGCGTCCGCGAGACGCAAAGGAGATGGGAAGGAAACGGTCCTCCGCGATGAACCGGCAGACGCGCGGAAAATCGGCGAATGCTGTGTTGGCTGAAAAAATCAGCACGAGCAAAACAGAAAAGATGGCCGCATCGTAAAACCAACCGTTCCCAGCAACCGCATGGAACAGCAGCGAGAGCACGCTCTGATAATTGCTGCCGTTCGGATCCGTGGCCACTATTTTGTATTGCCGGGCCAAGTAAGCGATGCCCGCCAGCATGATGACGAGTGAAGCAATGATGACGGCGAGCGTCCGCTGGGCCAGCTTTGTGGTAGGTTCCCGAAACGCTCGTACACCGTTGCTGACCGCCTCTACGCCCGTCATCGCCGTACAGCCGCTCGAAAACGCCTTCAACAGGAGCCACGCGCTTACGGCGGCCGTGGAGGCGGCATGCGCTGGAGGAGCAATAACCGGCGACGGATTTCCGCCGCTTGAAATCGCCTTCGCAACACCGATAGCGATTGCGGCAAACATGCATGCGAGAAACAGATAAGTCGGCACCATAAAGACGCCCCCGGCCTCGCTGACTCCCCGCAGATTTACAAGCGTGATGATCGCGAGCGCCACCAGGCACAACATCAGCGTGTGGCGATGCCAGGAGGGAACGGCTGAGGTAAGCGCTCCGATTCCGGCCGAAATCCCTACGGCCGCAGTCAGAACATAGTCGATTGTCAGCGCTGCTGCGGCCAGCAGGCCCGGGAACGTGCCCAAATTCTGGCGGGCAACTGTATATGAGCCGCCTCCTCCCGGATACTCGGCAATCGTCTGCCGATAAGAAAAGAACACGATGACGAGAAGCACGATGATGCTGAGACTCAGCGGGACGACGTAGGCCAGCCCTGCGATGCCCAGCGGGATCAGAAGTGTGAGCGCCGCTTCGGGACCGTACGCGGCGGAGCTCAGGGCGTCAAGTCCGAAAATCGGAATGCCTTTGGCAACGCTGATCTGTTCGGCCCGTTCATCCGAGCTCGCAATTGGGCTTCCGATTAAGAAATCAATGATAGACACGCCGGCTCTCGCATCTGACCAGGATAATTGGCGTGCGAAGATTCTGCCTTATGATTTAAGTGGATTCCGAACGGCCCGATGGAAAAGTTTCAATGGCACCGCTATAGAAATTACATTTTCCTGATACCGCTGTTTGCGGCTGCGCTGTTCTATCAGATTACGTATTCGATCGTTGTGTTCGATCTGCAAATCCATGGCATGCAGATCGCGGAGAGCTCGTTTTCAGCCGGCGACGGCATTATTAGAGCCGTCGGCCAGCGTGCGGCACAGTCCGGCTTGAAAATAGGTGACCGCATTCTTGCGGTCGATGGCAGAGCTCTGAAAAACGAGCGCGTACTCTATCAGGAGATACGCAAGCACAAACCGAACGAATCGCTCGTACTCGCGGTCATTTCCAAAGGCGAGTCTAGCCGGCACACATTGCGCGTTCCCCTTTTGGCGAACAGCGGGGAACCATCTACTGCCGGCGATTTTGCTGTGGCCGTTGTGCTCACCGGCATGATGCTGTTCTGCGTGCTGGTCGGCATTTATGTTGCCGCGATTCTTCCGAATGATATCCGCGCCTTGATTCTCTTCGGCCTGATGATCTCCCTATCGCAAATCGTCAGATCCGCGGCTTGGTATCACTTTCCGGAATTTTTCTGGATATTCGCGAATGCCTGGTACGCCGGAGCAATCGCGACTTGGAACATCTGGCTGGTATGCTTCGGCCTCTATTTCCCGCATCGATTTGAGTGGGACGTGAAGCGGCCCTGGCTGAAATGGATGTTTCTCGGTCCGTTAATTCTGCTGGACTCCTTCATCGTCTCGGAGGCAGTAAGCGGGCAGTTCGCCTATCACACGACTCCCCACTTAGATGCAATTCTGCAACTGCTGATCGCGGCCGCAATTACGTTCTTCTTTGTGAGCTTGGGTATCAAAACGGGTATTGCAAAAACACGTGATGCGAAGCGGCGCTTGCGGATATTGTATTTCGGGGCTGCAATCGGCCTTGGACCGTTGGGCCTTCTCGTCCTTTATCAGGTGTTGTCGAAGAGAAACGAGTTCAATCAGGTCTCACAATCGATCGAGGTTGTTGTCGGGCTTCTTTTCTGTGTTTTTCCATTGAGCTTGGCCTATGTGATCGTCGTTGAGCGCGCCATGGATCTGCGGATGGTAATTCGCCAGGGCGTGCGGTATACGTTGGCGCGCGGCGGAATGCGGGTCGTGCTGAGTGTCATAGCGGCCGGCATCATTTGGTTGCTTAACATCCTGGTCTTCGGGTCCCGGCTGAGTTTGATCGCCAAGTTCGTCATTGTCGGCTCCGCCGTGATTATTCTGATAGTTGCAATCCGTCGAACGCGCAAACGTCTGCTCGTCTGGATCGATCGGAAATATTTTCGTGAAGCATACGACGCCGAACGCCTACTCGAGGATCTCGGCGAGAGCGTTCGGTCGATGGTTGACGAGAAGGAGTTGCTGGATACCGTCGCGCGGCGCATTTCCGAGTCGCTGCATGTGCCGCATGTGGCTATTCTGCTGAATGGCGATGGCGCGCTTCGCCCTGTCTACTGCCTTGGTTTCGAATCCGCGCCCCAACTGCTTTTGCCGGAGCATTCCAGGACAGTTGATGTTGTGAAGCAAACAAAGGATCCGCCACGCATCTACTTCGATCGGGAAGACAATTGGGTGCATACGACATCTGACAAGGAGCTGCTGACGCTGAAGGCTATTCATGCGCAATTGCTCTTGCCGATCGGCTTGAAGGACAAGCTGCTCGGGATTTTCAGCCTTGGGCCGAAGCTTTCCGAGGAGCCATACTCGCGGACGGACATTCAACTTCTGCGCTCTGTCGCATTGCAAACCGGCTTAGCGCTTGAAAACAGCCGGTTGATGTCGGCCGTTGCCGAGGAGGTGGCGCAGCGCGAGCGTTTGAACCGCGAAATCGAAATTGCTCGCGAAGTACAGGAACGATTGTTCCCTCAGCGGCTGCCTGCAATCGCAGGGATTGATTATTCAGGGGCTTGCCGTCCCGCTCTAGGAGTGGGCGGCGATTATTACGACTTTCTGACTCTGGCAAACGGAGATCTGGGGATCGCCATCGGCGATGTCTCAGGAAAAGGCATCGCGGCTGCGCTGCTGATGGCCTCTTTGCAAGCTTCCCTGCGGGGGCAGGCGATGATGGGCCAGGGGGACCTGGCCCGGTTGATGTGCAATGTGAATCAACTCGTCTACGACGCAACCCCGATCAATCGCTACGCAACATTTTTCTACGGCCAATATCATCGCGAAAGCCGCGTCTTTACATACGTCAATGCAGGGCACAATCCGCCGATGGTCTTGCGACATGCCAAAGATGGAACAGTTCATGTGATACGGCTTGAAACGGGAGGTACTGTTGTCGGCCTATTCCCAAATGCGCCTTACCAACAGGGATCGCTCGTTATGGAACCGGGGGATCTCTTCCTGGGCTTCACGGATGGGATCAGTGAAGCGATGAACAAAGCGGAGGAAGAGTGGGGAGAGGAGCGGTTGATTCCTGCGGTCGAGGCAAACGCCGAAAGAAGTGCCGCCGAAATTATCCCGAGCCTCATGGCGGCGGCCGATAAGTTCGCGTCGGGCGCCTCGCAGCACGATGATATGACGCTGGTGGTTATGAAGATGTGCGAGACGCCTGTTATGCTGTTGAGCGCAACGGTGGACCTTAACTGACGTCGCGATGGTCGCCTTCCGCTCGTTCGAAGCCCTGACATTTGATTGTTACGGCACGCTGATCGATTGGGAGTCGGGGTTGCTTCCTATTTTGCAGCGATGGGCGAAGCGGAATAATGCGAGTCTGCGCGGCGAGAAGCTGCTTGAGGTCTTCGCGGAAACGGAAGCACGCGTCGAATCCGAGCATCCGTCGATGCTTTACCCCGACGTGCTGGCCGCAGCGCTGGCCTCCATGGCCGAACAGGCGGGGACCCCTCGGGACTTCGCAGCCCAAGTGGAACTGGCCGGTTCCGTTGGCGATTGGCCGGCGTTCGCTGACACGATCGAGGCGCTGCGCTCGCTCAAACGACGCTACCAATTAGGTGTTTTGACCAACGTGGACCGCGCGAGTTTCGAGAAATCGAACCGCAGCCTCGGGGTTAAATTCGATCTGGTCCTGACCGCTCAGGACGTAGGCTCATATAAGCCGAAGCTAACGAATTTTCACGCCCTCCTGAACCGGCTATATCGGAAGCGGGAATCGAAAGAGATCGTGTGCTGCATGTCGCCCAGAGCCTGTATCACGATCATGTGCCCGCAAAGAAGTTGGGACTCTCGACGGTTTGGATTAATCGCAGGCAAGGCAAGGTAGGACATGGAGCGACACTTGCTCCTAATGCCGCCGTTGTTCCGGATGCCGAATATGCTTCGCTGCGAGCCTTTGCGGATGCGGTCGAGAGCGCGTTCCGAACCGCGCGCCAGGTCTAGTCAAGAAACTCGCGCCTAAATCTGGAGGGCGCGAATTCATGGTAGGCTGACGCCCAGGAGGCAAAGGGTTTGCGCTGCTCTCACATCTTCCTGTTGCTGTTCACCGGCTCTCTCATTGCAGGCTCGTGCCTGTCCCAATCGGATCGGCAGATGGCGCCGGTTCCGGACGATCCCCTGGAACTGGCGACCGGGCCGCTCGAGATCCCTCAGACTCCCGATCAGCGCGCAGAGGCATTATCTCTGCTGGAGCGTGCGCGACAGAACTATAACCTGCGTACGTCCGGCAGCGCACCTTACCATCTCAAGGTCTCGTTCAACGCTGGCGGCGAAACGGCGTATTCGGGCGCCGGCGAGATGGAGGAAATGTGGGTCAGCGATGGGCTCTCGCGTTGGACCGCCCGGCTGGGCAGCTACTCCGAATCCCGGGTCTTTTATCGCGGAAGGGGATACGATTCGAATCCCGGCGCCTATATGCCCCTGCGCCTGCAGATGCTGCGTTCGGCAATCTATTGGCCGGTTGTGGGCAACTTCGCTAACGCCGCTTTGCGTATCGGCCCTTCGAATTGGAACGGTTCGCCAGTGGACTGCGTTCTCACCTCCGGTGCACGCTCGAAAGACTTAGCGATGCCCGGCCGCCGCTGGTACGAAGAGGAGTTTTGCATCGACGCAAAATCCGGGCTCTTGCAGACCTACTCGGTGGCACCCGGAATCTACGCGGTTTTTGATTACGCCAGCGGTGTTCAATTTCACGGACACGCCTTACCGCATCAGATATCTATCCTCGTTGCCGATACCCCGGTCATTCAGGCACAGCTCGACAGCGTGACGGATGTTTCGGACGACCCGGCACAATTTACGCCCTCAGCGGACATGCAGAGTCCCGCGATTGTGATCAGAGGTCCCCTTCGCTTCCCGCTGTTCCTCCCGAGCTTGTCCGCAGATAATTCGGCAACAATCCGGCCGGTCATCGTCCATGCAGTGCTGACCAGGGAAGGCCACGTCCTTGAAGCGGAACCACTCCAGATTGCAGATAGTGCCTTGGCCTCGGCGGCAGTGGATGCGGTGAAGAAGACACAGTACAGCCCGGCTGCCGCGCCGATTCAGCGCGAGGTCTTTATCAACGTACAATTTGTGCCGCCGAAGATCGCCAACTAGTGGGCCGAGTTAGAAGTTTGTTTCAGAAAACCGTTGGACCTTGCCGAGAATTAAATCGGCATTGGCGGCGGTCCAGAGGAAAGGCTTGCAGTCTTGATTGGATCCCAACGGTATCTTCTGCAAGACGGGATTTGCCGAGCCTACAGGCAGTTTCCAAAGGTCGCCTCTTGAATTCACCAGCACGTACCTCCCATCGTCGCCCGGGCGATCGCTCACTACGCCGAACAGGGCTTCAGCGATAGCGTTCCTTCTTCCTCGCTGTTGTGCTCCATGTGCACAATGGCGGGAATGTTTTGTTTTATCCAGTTGATGGTGTATCGGTGCTGACCATGTTCGTCAGCGCGCCGGCGTCGATGCAGCGGGATCCATTTACGGCGTTGTAGGACGTCATGAACGCGCGCTCCCCACCGATTTCGATGCCCATTCGAAACGGCACGGAGTAATATTCTCGAAGCACCGTTGGTCGAAATCGGAAGACGATCCGCTTCAGCACTGCTCATTACTATTCGCCATTAAGTGCTTAAGCAGGGGAGCCGTTTTCCCAGTACTTTCGATTTGAACCCTGAAGGCCTCTAACGAAGGCGACCGCCATGGTTCCGGTGAGAAAGGGATCTTCGCAATAGGATTCTTTCAGTTCGACCCCAACGTGGGTCGCGAGCCAGATCGCGTTGGGCGATCTTCTCGAGAGTGAGTAGGCTGAGGATGTTGTCGATTCGCTGCTCGATCCCCAACTGCGGATTCCGGAACGGATAATCCCGCCGCGAGTGACCCTGTTCGACGGCTGGCGCTTGCCATTCCACGGCAGCTGCGGCCACCAGAACGGCTGAGACGGCCGGGATTATTACCGAAACGACAGCGCGTGACCAGTTAGTCATAATACCCCCTCTAGTGCCCGATAACCTGGGTCAGTTCGGTTTCGGGTCCGGTCCACGCAGCGGGGCCAGTGTAACTGAATTTACGAGAGGAGTTATTCCAGTGCAGGTTGGTAATGCTCCGGGTTCCATTCTCATAGGCATAGGTATTGCCGTCATCCTGATATAAGTTGAAATTGGCATCCCTGCCCGCGTAAATCCGAATTTTCGCAATTCGCTGCAGCTGATTTGTGTTTTGGATGGGTTCACCAAGCGGAATGATCGAGCCGGCACGTACAAAAACCGGCAGAGTATCGATGGGCGCACTTACTCGTATGGATTGCCCGCCGTGAACGCATTCATTTGTCCAGAAGTTGTACCAATCTGAGCCGGCCGGAAGGTAAACCACACGCGATGTGGCCCCCTGCTCGGTAACGGGTGCGACCAGGAATGCGGGGCCAAACATATACTCATCACCTATCTGCGCAACTTTTGGATCGGCTGGGAAGTCCATGAACAACGCGCGCATGTAGGGAGCGCCCGTTTCATAAGTATTGTAGGCAAGCGCGTAGATATAAGGCATTAACCGGTAGCGCAGCGCCAGATACTTCTTTAGAATTGGCTCAGCCTGCTTGCCATACGACCAGACCTCGTTATACCTGCGGCTGCCGTGAGTGCGGAAGTTCGGCTGGAAAGCTCCATATTCAAACCAGCGCACGTAGAGTTCCGGATAGTCATCGTAGTTGCCGATGTTATCGCGCGCATCAGACGGATCGATCAGGGGCGGGTGGATGGGATGGTGTTCATGCGGAAGATATTGCCAGCCGCCGATGTCGTTGCCCCAATAAGCGAAACCGGAAGCCGTAAAGTCCAGGCCGGTGGGGATCTGGCGTCGCAGAGTCTCCCAGGTCGGATAAATGTCGGAAGACCAGAAGATGGTGCCGTTGCGTTGGGCGCCGATGTAAGCGTCGCGGGAAAGAATAAGCGCGCGCTGCTTCAGATCGCGGCGAAATCCGTCGTAGAAAGCGGCCGTGTGGAATAACGGATAAACATCAAAGTAGCGCGTGCCCGGCCCTATATGAAAGTAACTGCCGTTCGGCGGCAGGTCAGGTTCAGTTTCATCGGCCCAGAAAGCGTCGAAGCCTTTGCTTACAAAATTTTGACGAATAATGTCCCAATACCAGCTAGCCGCTTCAGAATTGGTCGTGTCGATATCGGACCCGGCATGGTCGTAAGGCAAGCCGTTCGTGGGCGTGCCGTCCCCAAGATGCTCAAACCAGCCCTTCTGAAGCAGGAAGTTGTAGTAGCGGGATTCTGGCACGAAACGTGGCCAAATGCTAATCATGCTGTGAAAACCCATTGCATGGAGTTGCCGGTTCATAGCGATTGGGTCCGGCCATTTCTCCGGATCCATGTCCATTTCGCCCATCTTTGTGTAATAGAACCAATCGACGACGATCACGTCGGCGGGAAGGTGGCGTTCGCGATAGCCTCTAGCAACGGCTAGAACCTCGTCTTGTGTGCTGTAGCGCTGCTTGCACTGAATGAACCCATACGCGGATTTCGGCAGTAAGTGCGTCACCCCGGTAAGTTGGCGGTAGCCGGAATAGATTTCATCCATGGTCTTACCCGCGATTACAAAGAACGAAACGCGGTTCCCCACCTGTGAGATCCATCTTGTCTGTTCATTGAATCCGGGTTCGATGGTCGTCTTCGAGGGATTGTCCCAGATCAGGCCATAACCGTAATTGCTGACCAGGAACGGCACGCAGGTGCTCGGACCACCCGCGGCCGTATAGTCATTCCAGCACTCCACCGTGTGGCCCCTGTGATCTAGATAACCCTCCTGGTTTTGGCCCAAGCCGTAGTAGTGCTCATCGCTCGGAGAATAGAAAGTGGCGCCTACCTGAAAAAACGGCTCATCTGAAGGACGCCTGTCGTGAAGAATGCCCGCATCGCCATCCTTGTAATTGGGCACTGACATTTGCCAGCCCTCCAGCTTTAACAGAGCCTTGCCTTCCGGTGTGGTGAAGTTAATGTGAGCCGGCGGGGCGGACCCCGAGAAGAATTTCGAAATATCGATTTGCGTCGGAAGCGGGTTGCCCGCGTGCCCCGCTTCCACGGAAACCACCATGCGCGGGGAGCGGTATGTGGTTCCACTCGCGCTATCTTGACGGCTCCAGCCGTGCGCGTCGGGGGAAGCGGAAAACCCATAGCCCGGGGGCGCCGTAGCCTGCTGCTGAGATTTGCCGAGGGTGACGCGAACGATGTTGGCGGCGTATGGCTCAAGAACGATGGTGCTGCCGCCCCGGTTCAAAACGGCTCGAGCCGCCTGTCCATACGCCACGCCGCACGATAACCCGGCCAACAGTGCGACCGCTAAACACGCCTTGCTCTTAAGCATGAGGAAATTGAACCTTAGGCCACTTTCCAGCGCCAGCACTCTGTAATCCCAGCCAGCGACATTACACGGTGGTTATTATCGAATCTGTGCCGGAGCGAGATCACGGCATAGTCGAACGGAAAGGGTCGCGTCACGGGACCCAGATAAATGGGCGCTTCTCCTTTTCGGGGATCCACATTGACAATAGCCCGGGATTCGGCGGGAATTCCTGGTTTGCCGTTTTCGAATTGAAATTCACGAAAAATCGATTGTCGCGTAGCGGCCCCTCCGCCAGCGGCCTGCTGACGAAAATCACATTCTGTCTTTTGCGTCATCCCAGGTGAGCAACGGCCCGCGCTTGACTTGCACAGGCTTGTGGAAGAGCGAAAGTGTTCTGGCGATTTCAAACACGCCCATCACCTGGCCGAGAAGTACTCCAGGATTCGATCACGGGTTTCTCACGATCCGCCGGATCTCCACGGTACACGTGCATCCCGGTTCGCAAGGAACCGACCAGCTTGAGATTTGAAAACACAACCAGAGACGTCTCTTTACCGGCGGCAAAGCCGTGCCAGAAGGTTTTCCGCGCGGGCGTGTTCTGTTGCCCCGCATATCCGCTGTCGTGTGAGCTGCCGGCCCAAAATGCCACTCCAACAGCAGCCGTCACGAGAACGAACGTCAGAATTGCATAGCGGGTTCCGCGAATCCCTGGAGGCAGTCGCGTTGAAGGGGAAAGCGGATGTGCGGCGGCTCCCGCCTCAGCGGCTGTATCAGGAACCGAGGCCGTCTGATGGCGCCGATGCCAAAAAAGCGTATAGCTAACTTTTGGAGTGCTGACGACCACGTCGTGATCCGCCGCTTCATCCACGTAGTATTCCGCAAGCTTTGACTTGAGCCTGCCCATGTGGACTCGAACGACCGAGTCGCTCTGCGAATCAAAGTTGTCCGAACGTCCGAAAACTACCGTTGCGAGCTTCTTTACTTTGATGGATTCCGCTGGTCTCTCGAATGCGCACGCCGCGAGAAAGGAAAGCAGATTTCGCAGAACTTCAGAACTGCGGAACGTGCTGCTCTTCAGGATTTTTTCAACTTCCTGGTTTAAGATCTGACCGGAACCAGATTGTGAATCAAGAACGTCTGCGCTGGCCGACATTGCGGTCACTCCTGCCGAAGGACCTAGTCTGACTACACAGTATACGTGAGCAGTTCGCAACCACCCACCCGGACCCGGGATAATAGGAGAAAGAGATTAAGCAGTGATTTAAACTTGTACCGCTGTGCCCCGGCTTTTATTGGACCTTTCCGGAACCTATCGCTCCGACGACAACGGCGCCTCCAGGCTGCGGATCAATGACGATCTGCACCAGTACGGTGGTCCCACCCTCATTCAAGCTGATCCCCGTGTTTACGGCCGGGTTTATCTAGGTATGGATGGACGCGGCATCATCTACGGTGACATCGCGCAATAACTGCAGAGAAACATAAAATGATTATCAACCGACCGCTATTTTATCGATGTTTTGTAACTCTGTCTCCGCCTTCGCATCAGGCTTGTTCAGCGCCGTCCAATTTACCGTCAAAGCTGGCGACGTGACTACGATTGCAGATCTTGATCCACCAGGCGGGATCGGTGAAGTGGGGGTAGAACTGGTTCCGGAGCCCACCCTGCTGACTCTGCTCGGGGTTGGCGTAATCGGGATTCCAGGCGTTAACCGCCGGCGATCGCCCCAATGACCAGTAATGGCTCCTTCCCCGATGCGACCGCATCGGGCAGCGGAGCGTCCGGCGATTCATGCGACAAATCTTCCTGGCAGGCGAAGAATCTTACGAATGCCCGACGCTGTTGCGTGACATGGTCACGGATCGTGCCTGCCAACGTGGGATAGCGCGCCTCCAGAGCATCCAGCACCGAGCGCAGGGTGACCGGACCCTCGACCTGCACTGTCACCTCACTACCCACCTGCGCCAGCGTTCGCAGATGTGCGGGTAAAACGATGCGGATCATTGCAGTGTCTGAACTTCGACCGACAGCACCGCCGGCAGATCGCGGACAATCGGACTCCAGTTGTCGCCGGCGTCGGCCGATGCATACACCTGCCCTCCGGTTGTTCCGAAGTACACGCCGCACGCATCAAGCGAATCGATGCTCATTGCATCGCGTAATACATTTACATAACAATCCTTTTGCGGCAGACCATTGGTGAGCGCCTCCCACTCGTTTCCGCCCGTCCGGCTACGGTATACGCGCAACTTTCCATCCAATGGAAAATGCTCCGCGTCGCTCTTGATTGGTACCACGTAAATGGTTTCAGGCTCATGCGCGTGCACGTCGATTGGAAATCCGAAGTCGGTCGGCAAATTACCGCTGACCTCTCTCCAGGATTCCCCGGCATCATCGCTTCGCATCACATCCCAGTGCTTTTGCATAAACAGCACATCCGGGCGGGATCGGTGCTGCGCGATGCGGTGAACGCAGTGGCCGACCTCGGCATTCGGATCCGGAATGTATTGAGAGTGCAGCCCGCGGTTGATCGGCTTCCAGGTTGTGCCGCCATCGTCCGTACGGAAAGCGCCCGCGGCGGAGATGGCAACGAAGATCCGTCTGGGATCGCTCGGATCCAAGAGAATCGTGTGCAGGCACATCCCTCCGGCGCCCGGTTGCCAGCGAGGTCCCGTCCCATGGCCGCGCAGCCCCGGAAGTTCTTGCCAGTTCTTCCCTCCGTCGCTGGAGCGGAACAAAGCGGCATCCTCCACTCCCGCATACACCGTTTCCGGATCCGTCAGCGATGGCTCAAGATGCCAAACGCGTTTGAATTCCCACGGATGAGGCGTGCCGTCATACCACTGGTGAGTGCCCGCGTCGCCTTCGTAGGTAAATTTATTTCCGACCGGTTCCCACGTCTTGCCGCCGTCGTTGGAGCGCTGTACCAATTGCCCGTGCCATCCGGTGGATTGCGAGGCATACAGCCGGTTAGGATCCGCGGGTGACCCTTTCATGTGGTAAATCTCCCAGCCCGCAAAATGCGGACCGCTAACATCCCACTGTTTCCGCTTACCGTCAGATTCCAGCACAAACGCGCCCTTGCGCGTGCCGACCAACACCCGTACCTTGCTCATTTCTCTCTCCTATTATTTATTTTTCGATGCTTCATGCCATGATATTGTCGTTCGGGCCAGCGTGGGATCGACGTATCGGCCAAAAAAATTCATTGCCTGGGTTCGTCGCCCAGGCGGCGGTCGGGGATCAGATAGTTGACCACGTAATCGCGCACTGCATCCGCCAGCGGCGTGATGGGTTGGGTAAAGCCGACGGAATGAAGCTTCTCAATGTTCGCGCAAGTGAAGTACTGATACTTTTCACGTAGGATCTCGGGCATTTCGATGAATTGAATGTTCGGTATCTGGCCAAGCGACCGAAATATGGCGTTTACCAGGTCTAACCACGTGTTTGCTCGTCCTGAACCGATATTGAAGAGCCCGCCGCCTTTCACCTCCTCGGCCAGGAATGCTGTTGCGGCGACAGCGTCCTTAACGTACATGAAATCCCGGCGCTGCTCGCCGTCCCTGAAGTCGGACCGGTAGCTCTTGAACAGCGAAACCTGCGCCGTTTCCAGAATCTGATGGAACGCTTTATGGGCCACACTGCGCATCTCGCCTTTGTGCTGCTCGTTTGGACCAAAGATATTGAAGTATTTCAGGCCGGTGATGCCGGGCAGAATTCCGGCGCGCTCCGCGTAGCAGTCAAACAGGTGCTTCGAATAGCCGTAGATGTTGAGCGGTTGCAAGGTCTCGAGCGGCGCTGATTCCGGCATACTCGCTTCAATCCCGCCGTAAGTTGCGGCCGAGGACGCATACACAAAACGCCGATCTCCCTCCAATGCAAAGTGCGCCAGAGCCTTCGTGTACTCGAAGTTATTTCGAATCAGATAAGCGGCATTCGTTTCGGTCGTCGACGAACAAGCTCCGAGGTGAAAAATCACATTGATATCGTCGAAGCGCTGCGCCGAAAGATCGAGCCGCGCCAGCAGGTCATCGGCTTCGATATAGTCGGAAAATCGTAGCGGTACGAGGTTTTTCCATTTATCGTCTTCGCCCAGAAAATCGGCCACCAGAATGTTCGTTAACCCTCGCCGGTTCAACTCCCATATAAGGGCGCTGCCGATGAAGCCGGCGCCTCCGGTCACAAGAATCCTGCCTCTTGAAAGATCGGTCATATTTAGTTAGGGTCCCCTGACGATCAGCAAAGGCACCTTAACGTGGTGTCGAACGTCATTGATGGTTGTGCCGAAGATCAGGTCTTTCAGCCCGCGATGACCATGTGAAGCCATCACCAGGAGGTCGGGTTGAATTTCGCGAACCGCCGCCGCGATCTCCTTGGCCGGGTTCCCATGTCGAACGACCGCATCCACCGTGACATTCTGCCCGCGCAAGGAAGCGATGATATTGGCGAGATAATCCTGCCCTTCGGCTATTTCCGCCGTCGATGAGAGGGAACCGAACATCTGGCTGGTCACGCCTTCTTCGACGTGCAGCAGGACAATGCGCGCCTGATGCATTTTGGAGACCGTCAACGCGTAACCGAGCGCCTCATGATCCGAGTCGCTATGATCCAGCGGAACCAGGATAGTCGAATACGTCCGCGAAGGAAATACCGGAGCGGATTCATCGGGAACGGTAACGGCCACGCGCTCGGAAGGAACGGGCGCCCGCCGGATCCAGGGCCAGCACGTAACCGTGACGAGCAGAAGGCCAGATGCTATCGCGAGGAAGGATGAGGCCGCCAGCGCAAACGGCCGGTACGCGCCGCTATTCGCGCCCAAATCGCGGGCCTGTCCCCAAAGTAGCCAAACGTTCAGGGCAAGAATAAACGCCGCGCAGGCCCAGGCCGCCGTCTTGAGCAATGTTCCATTGGCAAACTTTCCCATGCGCCGCCGATCGCTCGTAAAGTGCACCAGCGGTATCACGGCGAAAGGAAGCTGCAAGCTGAGAATGACTTGACTCAGGATGATCAGTTTGTACGTGCCCGTATTACCGGCAAAATAGATGGTCAAAGCCGCGGGAGTAATGGCTAAAGCGCGTGTAATCGCGCGCCGCAACCAGGGTTGCATGCGAAATCGTAGAAACCCTTCCATTACGATCTGGCCGGCCATGGTCCCGGTCAGAGTCGAGGATTGTCCCGAGCAGAGTAGCGCCAGCCCAAACAACAAGCCTGCGAGAGTTGTGCCCATGAGTGGAGTAAGAAGCTGGTAGGCCTGCTGAATCTCTGTCACGATGATGTGACGCTTGAAGAAAACGGCGGCTGACATCACCAGGATGGCTGCGTTGACAAACAGGGCGCCATTGAGCGCGATAGCGGAGTCGATAAAATTGAACCGGCAAGCGGCGCGCTTCTCTTCTTCGGTCTCGCCGATTTGGCGCGTTTGCACGAGCGCGGAATGCAGATACAGATTATGCGGCATAACTGTTGCGCCGAAAATCGCAACCGCGACGTACAGCGTTTGGAAATTCAGTCTCGGCAGCAAGCCTGGCAGCACTTCGCCCGCATGGGGCCGGGCAAAGAAAATCTCGAACGCGAAACACCCCGCGATGGTCGCGATCAGCACCAGGACGAAGGCTTCGATGACGCGAATCCCCATACGCGTGAACCACAGCACCAGCAACGTGTCGGCTGCGGTGAGCAGCACGCCCGCTAACAGCGGCAGATGAAAAAGGAGATTCAGCCCGATCGCCGCGCCGAGCACCTCCGCCAAGTCGCAGGCGATGATCGCCAGCTCGCACAGAAGCCACAGCACGTATGAAACTGCTTTCGGATACTCATCCCGGCACGCTTGGGCAAGATCACGGCGCGCGACAATGCCAAGCCTGGAACTCAGCGTCTGCAGAAGCAGAGCCATGAGGTTCGACGCCACCAATACCCACAGCAGGCGATACCCAAATCGCGCGCCGCCTTCGAGATCCGTCGCCCAATTTCCGGGGTCCATGTATCCGACGCTAACCAGGTAGGCCGGACCCGCAAAGGCGAAGAGGCGCCGCCAGAATTTCGTATGCGACGTGGCGACACTCTCATGGACTTCCGGGAGAGAATGGCCCTCCGAATTCGCGGATTGTCGGGTACGGATGTTGTCGGCATCCGAGGACACCGCGGCTTCATCCATGCGCATACTCATTTCTTAGTATCGCGTGGAAGTCGAAAGCGTCCTGGAGCTAACTATTCCTCACGCAGCGTAGTGGCTGGATCTAGTTTCGACAATCGTAGCGCCGGGATGACGCTCGAGGCAGTCGCCACTACGATCAGCAGCAGCGCGACGATGGCGAACGTCAGCGGGTCGGTGGCTGGAACGCCCCAAAGCATGCTTTTCAGCAGGCGCGTGGCGAACAGAGCTAAAACCTGTCCCGCGCCAATGCCCGCCAGCGAGAGCACGATGCCCGGGCTGGCTGCACTGCGAACGACGCTCGTGGAAGTGGCGCCCAGCGCGAGGCGAATGCCCATTTCGCGCGTGCGTTGAGCGACGGACTGCGCAATCAATCCGTAGACGCCCAATGCCGCAAGCAGAATCGCCAAACCGGCCAGTATCGAAAACAGGATGGCCTGATAGCGCTGCTCCCGCAAGGACGTGCCGCGCAGATCGGCCATATTATGGAAGCTCGAAAACGGCAGCCGCGGATCGACTGCTTCGAGCGCCCGCTGCATTGCTTGCGCCAGACCTGGGATGTCTCCGTGTGTGCGAACCACCCAGCTTGGGGAGAACCAGGTGTTCGCCATGGCGAACAGCCCGTCGGGAAACTGATCGGCCGGCACATAGACCTGTGGAAAGACATCAATAGGTCCTGTATTATTCCAACCCATTTTTTGCTGGACGTTGCTCACAACGCCCATGACTTGATAGTTGACGTTACCGATCTTGACTATGGTGCCCAGCGGATCGGGTTGTGTTGCGAGAAAACGCCTGGCGAAGGCCGTGTTGACTACCGCCACCTTGGCGGCCGTCGTGTTATCGGCGTTAGTGAAAATGCGGCCCCGCAACAGCGGGATTTCGAGCGCTTCGAACATGCCCGGCGTCGCGTAAGTGAAATTCGTGACGCCGCGTCTGACTTGTTGGCCTGACACCTGCTGCACGCCTATGTTCAGCGGGCGCTGATAAGGCATGCTCAGCGCGACCCCGGCTGATTCAACGCCGGGAATCTCCCGTATGCGGGCGAGGCTGTCGCGAAACAGGCGCGCGCCTGCCGTAGCCGTCTTATACCGCGCATCCTGCAGCGAGAGAGAAGCGGTCATCACACTGTTGGGATTGAACCCCGGATTGGCATTCATCAACGTCGCGAAGGTTCGGATCAGCAGGCCCGCGCCCACCACTAGCACCACTCCCAGTGCTACCTCCGCGAACACCAGCGCCTGCCGCTTCCAGTGGCGGCGACTGCCCGCAGCTCCACGGCTCCCTTCCGCCAACGCGGATCGCAGATCCACGGACGTCGCTTCTAGCGCGGGAAATAAGCCGAATACGACGCTCGTCGCGATTGATATGACGAGCATTACGCCCATCACGCGCCAGTCCAGGTGCACAGGTCCCCATATCTCAAACTGTCCAGGGTTCAGACGGATGAGACCTTTTAAAGCGATTTGCCCTACGGCCAGCCCGAGCAACCCTCCGCCCAACGCAAGCAGCAGAGCCTCGCCCAACAAGTGCCCGATCACTCTGCCACGCCCGGCTCCCAGCGCCAAACGTGTTGCAATCTCGCGCGACCGCGTTGCGGAGCGCGCCAGCAGAATACCTGCAATGTTCACGCAACCGATCAGCAGAACCAGCGCGACCGCGGCCCACATCAGATTGACTCTGGATCGAAAATCGCTCGTCAGCCCGAACTGTAACGGTACTGCTTGCTCTTCCAAGGACACCCCCGCCGCTGCCGCGCCCGCCTCCGAACGCATTTGCTTGAACACGTCGGCCATTATCGAGTTCAACTGGCCGTTGGCTTGCGCGAACGTAGCGCCCGGTTTCAGCCGGCCAATCACTCCATAGTTGTCGCCGGATCCCTCTCCGAAACGTGACGGCTGCAAAGGTGTCCAGACATCTACCGGTTCTGTTGTTCGGAAGCCCGGAGGCATGACGCCCACCACCGTGTGGGGGGCCCCGCGCAAATCAATCGTCCTGCCCACTACCGAGGGATCGCCCCGAAACACGCGCTGCCACAATCCGTAGCTCAGCACGGTGAGAGCCGGTCCGCCGGGAACGTCTTCCTGCCGCGCGAATTCACGGCCAATGAACGGGGAAACGCCCAGGACATGAAAGAAATTGGCGCTGACTCGCTCTTGCTGAACGTACTCGACCCGGCCGGCGGAAAAAAGATTGATGCCCTCAATGCTGCCGTACACGGCTGAGTCCAGAAATGTTGCGTGGTCCCGCGTGAGTTCCCACTGTAAGCCGGTCTGGCTGGTATTCAGATTCGACGCTCCGCCCTTTTGAAATACCGTGGTCACGAGCACGAGCCGGTCGGGCTCAGGGTAGGGCAGGGAACGGAAGAACAGCGTGTCTACCACCGTGTAAATGGCGGTGTTGGCGCCAATGCAAAGCCCAAGCGTGCCAATCACGGTAATCGTAAAAGCCGGGCTCCTTCGAAGCTGCCGGATCGTGTGGCGAATATTGTTCCAGAGCGTCATCGCTCACCTTTCCTGTTCTACAAATTCTACGAAGCCTTACCGGGTCAGGTTCCCGCGCGTGTTACTCTATGTTCGTTTAGAATTTGCGCTACTCCGCCCTTGCCACCGACTACGATGGAACACTCGCAAGACACGGCATCGTTCAACCGGAAACCTTGAATGCGCTACGGCGTTTTCGTCAGAGCGGCCGTCACCTTGTACTGGTGACGGGAAGAGAACTGGCTGACATGATAACGGTCTTTCCGCAATACGCGATTTTCGGACGTATCGTGGCTGAGAACGGAGCTCTTCTATACGATCCAGTCTCGAAGAGCGAGACATTGCTCGGTGAGCCGCCGCCCGAAACGTTCGCCACGGCTTTGGCCAAAAAAGGCGTGAAGCCGCTAGCCGTCGGGCGTGTGCTGGTCGCCACCCTCGAAGATCAGAAGCAGATCGTGCTCGATACGATTCAGGAGTTCGGTCTCGAATTGCAACTCATATTTAACAAGGGAGCGCTCATGGTTTTGCCGTCCGGCGTGAACAAAGCCACGGGTTTGAAGGCCGCTCTGGATCAGCTTGGCCTATCTCTCAATGAGACTGTGGGCGTCGGGGATGCCGAAAACGATCATGCCTTTTTGCACGCCTGTGAATGCGCCGTGTCCGTGGCCAATGCGCTTCCCGCGCTCAAGGACCGGTCGCACCTTGTTACGCGCGGCACCGCCGGTCAGGGCGTGACCGAACTGATCGATCGTATCATCGCGGACGATCTCGCCGATATTTCTACCAAAGAAAATCGTGGCTTGCTATCGGTGACGTAGAGATCTCGGCACGCGGTTCGCAGCCCGGCCACTGACACAATCAGATGCTATAGTGCAGGGTTAAGACTCGCTGGCGCGCCTTGGAATGTCGCTGACACAAGGCGATCGTCGTTGCTGGGTCTCAATCGCGGACATGGCTACGGAACCAAGAAACATCATTGAGCCAAACTGGCCGATTCTCTCCGGCACGGTCCTCGAGGGCGGTTATCAGATCGACGAATTGCTCCAGGCCGATGGTCCGAGAGGATCTTTCAAGGTCAGGGTTCTGGGGGCGCACACGGTTCACGCATACGTGGATCTTTTTCACGTGGAAGGAGCGGCCGCCCAGGAGCAGATCGAGTTTTGGCAAAACGCTCGAGAACTGGATCACCCGAATCTGAGCACACCTGTTTCGGCTGGGTCGACCCAGTTCAGCGGGGCGAGCCTGATCTATATCATTTCGAAGCGTCCGGATGAACGCCTGAACAGCGCTCTTCGCGAGCGTGCGCTCAAGACAGACGAGGCAGGTGAGGTGCTCACCAGCATGGTCCGCGGCCTCGAGGTGTTGCATGCGCAGGGCTTCGTGCATGGCTGTGTTTCGCCGGAACAGGTGCTTGCGATTGGTGAATCGATCCAGTTATCCATCGCCTCACTCCGGAAAATTAACACCCGCCCGCCGGTGGACCTTTTTTTCGCCGAATACTTGGCTCCCGAATCGTCCGGTACTAATCTCACGCCTGGCGCTGACGTGTGGTGTCTGGGCGCGACTCTGTTTGAGATTCTCACGCAGAAGAAGTACGCAGAGAGCAGCCACGAGCAGATTGCCACGTTGCCGACGCCGTTTGCCGCAATCGTAAAGCGCTGTCTGGAACTGGATTCCGAGACGCGATGTAAGATCTCGGAAATCCTGCCTATGTACAAGCGGCGCGGGGTACCGCTGGTTGCGTCATCTCCGGTGCCCGAGGCCCAAAAGCCCCTGTTAGCAAAAGCGTCAATTGCCCGCCGTGTCAAGCCGGCTCGGACGGAAGCCCGACCGATATCGTCACGCGGCTGGATTTACGCGCTCGCTGGGGTCGTGATCGTTCTGCTGGCCATCTGGATCGCCCGGCCGAAGCGCGCACCGGCGCACCCTGAAGCCGTATCGAAAGCGGCGCATTCGCCCGCCCCCCCCGCTAGTGCCTGGGAGACGCGCACTCTCACTCCTCCAGACGCCTCCACCAGAAGGTCGGCCGCGCGGCCGTCACCGGTCGAGCGATCGCCGTCGCGCGTGACCTCAGCAGTCGCGAAGCCTCCGGCCAATACCGTCAAGGGCCAAGTGTGGCGAGTTGTACTCTACACCTATGCTCGTGAACAGGACGCGCGGAGCCGTGCTCAAGCAGTGAATACGAAACATCCCGGGCTGAATGCGGACGTGTTTTCGCCAAGCGGCCAAGGCGGACCGTATCTGGTCACTGCCGGCGGGCGCATGACTCGCGAAGACGCTGTTCGCATGCGGCAGCAGGCTCGCGGGCTCGGAATGCCTCGCGATTCCTATATACAAAATTACAAACAGTAGTACATGCGATTCGGTCCCGAAACTAATGCCCTCCGATCGCAGCCCAGACTCGGCTCTGGTAGAGCGGCTGAAAAACCGTGATCCCGACGCCTTGTCGGCGGCGTACGACCAGTACGCCGGCCTCGCCTACTCGCTCTTCTTGCGAATTACCCATGATCAGGGCGTAGCCGAAGATCTGGTTCAAGAGCTGTTCCTCCGATTATGGAATCGGGCTCGCGAGTTCGATTCAAACAAGGGAGCGCTCGGAGTCTGGCTTCTTTCCATAGCGCGAAACCTGGCAATCGATTATGTCCGGTCGGCGCAAGCCCGCTTTTCCAAGCGTGCTCGTTCTATCGATCGCATCGATCAGCTATGTTTCTCCTACCATCCGAGCGGGCCTGAGTCTCGTATAGATAACGCAAGGGCGATCGAAGCGGCGTTTGCGAAACTGAAGCCCAATGAAAAGCGGGTGATGGAGCTCGCCTACTTCGAGGGCTTCTCGCAATCTGAAATAGCTGCGCGTCTAGAGGAGCCTCTTGGAACAATCAAGAGTTGGATGCGGTCCGCGCTGGAACAATTGCGCGTGGCCATCGGCGGACCCAGAGTATGACACACGCCGAGATGAACGAGTTTTATGATCTGTACGCGCTCGGCGTTTTGGAGCCGGAGCTTGCTGCTGAGATTGAGACACATATCGACGAAGAATGCGCCTACTGCTTGGAGCATGTCCGCGAGGCGTCCACCGTGATCGCGGCGCTGGCGAACGTAGCCGAGCCAGTCCAGCCGCCTCACCGGCTGCGTGAGCGTGTGCTGGGGAGCGTGCGCCAGCCTAAGCGCTCCAGTTATTGGACCCTTGCTGTCGCTTCGCTGAGCGCTGCCTGTGCCGCCCTGCTTTTGTTTTCCGCTTGGTCCGCCAGTCAGATGGGCGGCCTGCGAAAGCAGCTCAGCGGCCTTCGTCAAGAGCGTGATGAGCTGCGCTCCGCGGTCGAGCTTCTCAGCAAGTCCGACACTCGCACTGTACAGTTCGGCAGGGCTGAACATCCGCATGGACGTGTTCTGGTGAATCGCACCGGAGGCCTTGTCTTCGTCGGGTCTCAACTGCCGGCTCTCGCAGCCGACAAGACATTTGAGCTTTGGGTGATTCCGGCTGCCGGCGCTCCGCGCCCTGTCGGACTGTTTCGCCCCAACGCCGCCGGCGATTCCGTGAATGTTTCGTCGTTAGCAGTGAGTCCCGATACCAAAGCGGTTGCAGTTACCGTGGAGCCCCGCGCCGGATCGGCCGCGCCCACGACAACACCGTTCCTGGTGGTGCCGCTCGCTTAATCTCTTTTGTCTGACGCCTGGTTGACCGGCTCGTGCTGGAGCGGGCTGGTCTTTACACTATGCGTAATATCGATTGCAGAAAGGAGACGACAATAGCCTGTCGCTCGAGAGGGAAGCATGGCATCGGATCATTGGCGGTTCGGAATCAGCCGCAACATTTATCAGGGACTAATCGCACCGCTGCTCAAGTCGGAGAACGTCGCCAATAGCGATGGCCTTCTCGCGCTGCAGCAGGGGCTTCACCGGCAACTTTGGCGCAGCGAGCCGCAAGCATTCGACGGCGCCGTTGCTGGACAGTTTCAAGAGCTGCTGCTGGCCTACGATCAGGCCGTTAACTACTCGCGGCGCATCCAGTTGGGCGGGGTGAAGGGCGAAGGTGGCGATATTGTAATTTTCGGGAAGGGTATAACGCGGACGCTACAGCTGAAGGTGGCGGCTAGTACGGGAATATCACAAATTCAAGAACACATCGGGAAAGCCGGATGGCAGTTGAGCGGCGGGGGCGGAGAATCGCCGCCGGCGGGTTCCTCGCGCGAGATCCGAATCGTGATTCAGGATGCAGCGCCTTTCGCCACGCTGGGGCCCAAGGATTGGATTGACCGGGTGATACGGCCCGCTTTGAACGAGGGCTATCAACAGAATAAAATCCTCCGCGACAAAGCCGCGCTTTTTCGAGCGATTCACACGATTACGGTGCGTACGCCTCTTCATGAATTCGATTTTTCCATTCCGCCGCAGCCGGCAGCGGAAAGAGATTTCGAAGGTATCGCTTTCAGAGACCGGCCCGCGAACCGGCGGGTTAACACAAGGTATGTATTCAACGGCCACTGGTTGCAAGCTCACTGGCGGGCCCTTGCATCCTGGGTCCGGTCGAACCCCGAGCGCTTTGATATCGCGGACACGGCCAATCGCGGCGTCGCTTCCGGCGCGAAGGCGCCGCGGAATTTACCTTGTCAAAATGCGGACGGCACGGTTGTAATCGATCCACTGGAGATGGACCGGCGCGCTTGAGCCGCCCTTCAATCGCGCGTTTTTCGAGGAGAACTAAGCTCTGCAACCATACGGCAGGCCTAGGATGCGTTCCGAGCACGGCGGCCCTTGAATGCCGGGATGGCATGATGTACACATTTGACATGACGCACAGAAGCCTGATTGTGGCGGTTGGGCTAAGCGCCGGCCCGAAGATTCGTAGGTAGGAGCGCGAGCGGGAGGCACAGTAAACTACAGGAACAGGCAATCCCTTGGCCACTCAATCTAAGTCGCTGCCGCAAATCGGTCGCCTCTCGCCGGAGAGCCGCCGGATCGCGAGAATGGCGGAGCAGACGCCGCTTTCGAACGCCCAACGCTGGTTTACCCGCGAACGGGCGTGGATCAACGAGCAGCATCTGGAGCTATGCCGCGTAGCGGCGCCGACGTTTTTCGAACAACCGCGCGCGGAGTGGTTCCGAGCTCATCTCGTGGCGCTCGGGTGGAACGCGCGGCTCGATCGCGCTGGAAACGTTCTCGCCTCGTTTGGCACGGCCGATCGGCAGCGAGCTCTCATCGTATCGGCGCATCTGGATACGGTGTTCGCCCCCGCACGAGCCGAGGAGATTAACTACGCGTCTGATGGACGCCTGTTCGGACCCGGCGTTTCCGACAACGGTTCCGGGCTGGCGGCGCTGCTATCGATCGGCCGGGTACTGGCTGAGACGAGGGAATTGCGCAGCCTGGCGGAATCGGTTCTGCTGGTGGCGAATGTGGGGGAGGAGGGCGAAGGCAATCTGAACGGAATGCGTTATCTGTGCCGCCAGTCTCCTGAGCTTTCTCTTTCCAGTGTGTGCGCGTTTATCGTGCTGGACGGACCATCGACGGATCACATCACGGCGCAGGCGCTCGCCAGCCGGCGGTTCGAGATCAGTTTCAGCGGTCCGGGCGGCCATAGCTGGAACGACTATGGGACTCCGAATCCAGTGCACGCGCTCAGCGACGCGGTGGCTTTCTTCGTGGAGACGGCGGAGGGGCGCAACACGGGAGAGCGAAAAGCCCGCTGCTCGTTTAATTTCGGGATTATCGAAGGCGGAAGCAGCATCAATTCGATTCCATCGAGTTCGCGAGCGAAGCTGGATGTACGGTCGGAGGAGCCAGGGGTGCTCGATGAGCTTTCCGGATTACTCAGCCGGGCGGTAGAGCGGAGCGTGGAGCGAGAAAATCGCTCAGTGCGCTCGGGGCGGCTCGCGGCGAAGATCAAGGAGCTTGGTGCGCGGCCTGGAGGGAAGCTTCCAGAGCATTCGGACCTGCTGCGTACGGTTCAGGCGGTGGATGCCTACCTGAACATCCGGTCGAGAATCGATTGCGCATCGACGGACGCTAACGTTCCGCTCTCCATGGGGCTTCCGGCGATCTCGATCGGGGCGGGCGGGCAAGGCGGGGGTGCCCACAGCCCGCAGGAATGGTATCAGCCAGAGGGACGGGAGCTGGGTCTGCGGCGCATTTTGCTGACGCTGGCGGCTCTGGCTGGGGAACCTTTCTCAACGCAGACGATGCCGCCGGTGTCCCCTTCCGCGCGTGAGTAGCTGCGCCGCGCCCAGTTCCATTCAAAAGTCGCCCGCTCGCTGGCAGGCCGACGCAGCTCTTGTGCTAGTGGCGCTGATCTGGGGCACGACATTTGTCGTCGTCAAACAAGCGCTGCATGGAATCTCGACGATGTATTTCCTGGCCGCGCGTTTCGGTCTGGCGAGTGTGTGCCTCACGGCCATTTTTCTGCCGGCATTTCGACGGAGCAAGCTGGAGGCGATGGGGCGCGGCCTGCGGGGAGGATCGATTGCCGGATTGTTTCTGTGGCTCGGCTATGTTTTGCAGACCTTCGGATTGAAATACACCAGCGCGGGGAATTCCGGGTTTTTAACAGGGCTGTATGTCATTCTCGTCCCGCTGATCAGCGCGGGAGTGTACCGGCGTTGGCCTCAATCGCGAGAACTGGCCGGGATAGCAGTGGCGGGCCTGGGCATGGTGGTATTGACGATTCCCTCGGTCCAACCGTTTCCGCCGATGAATCGAGGGGACATTTTGACCATCGGGTGCGCGATTGCTTTTGCGATTCACCTGCTGGTGCTCGGTTATTTTTCGCAGCGCGAGAGCTTCGAAGCAGTAGCCCTGGGCCAAATCGTATGCGCAGCCGGGCTGTCTAGTATGTCGCTGGCAGCCGACCCGCCGAGAGCCAACTGGGGCCCGGGCCTGGTTCTCGCCATCGTGCTTACGGCTGTTTTCGCGACGGCCGCGGCGTTCGCGCTACAGACCTGGGGACAGCGATATACGACTCCCACCAGAACTGCCCTGATCTTCGCACTGGAGCCGGTATTCGCGCTCGGGACGGCGGTGGCGGCCGGGGGCGAAGCGCTGACCGGGGCCAAAATGGCGGGCGGCGCGCTGATTCTAGCGGGGATTTTAGCTGTCGAGCTGAAACCGGGGATTCGCCGCTGACATCGGACAATAAGACAGAGGTTTAGGATCTTTCCCACACTTCAAACCGCGCCAACTTCTCTATACTTATAGGTACCGCTCCGAAAAGGGATTTTTTCATGCCGATCATCCAGAAGATGAAGCAGCAAAAGCCGCTTGGCTTCGTGCTGCTGCTGTTTACTCTCGCCCTGGGTATCGTCATTGGAACCGTGCTGAACACAGGGGTTAAGGCGGACCGGCAGAATTCGAGTATTGCTCCCGACGCGACGCCGCTGAATATTCCGCAGGCGGTTCCCATTTCGAATGAATTCACCAAATTGACAAAACGGGTGGAGCCCTCGGTGGTTTATATCGAATCCGATTATCTTCCTAAGCCAGGGAAGCACACGCGGCGCAATCAGGAACCGGACGAAGACGATAGCACCGCACAGCCGCGAAGCCAGGATCCATCGGAGATGTTCAAGCGGTTTTTTGGGGATTCGGAACCGCGTTCGTTCCGCACGGAAGGATCGGGAACGGGTTTTGTGGTGGACAAGAACGGCTACATTCTCACCAACCACCACGTGATCGAGAAGGCCGATCGAATTAAGGTGAGGCTCAGCGGGCAAGAAGCGGAATATAGGGCGCGCGTGATCGGCTACGACAAGGAAACGGACATGGCGGTTCTGAAGATTGACGCCAAACAGCCGCTAATTCCGGTGCAGATCGGAAACTCCGATAGCGTGCAGGTGGGAGATTGGGTGATTGCGATCGGCTCGCCGTTCGGGCTGCAGGCCACGGTAACGGCGGGAATTGTGAGCGCGGAGCGAACGAGCCGGGATCTACCCGGCGCGGGGGCATTTCAAAACTTCCTGCAGACGGATGCTGCCATCAACCCGGGCAATAGCGGGGGCCCGCTGCTGAACACGCGCGGCGAGGTGATCGGCGTGAATACGATGATCGCCACGCGGAGCGGGTCGTATGAGGGAATCGGGTTCGCGCTGCCGTCGAATATGGCCGTCAAAGTCTATAACGACATCATTCGAGAAGGTCGAGTGGTGCGCGGCTCGATCGGCATTAAGTGGACAACGAACGGCAGCCAGACAGATACGCTGCAGGCCTTCGGTCTTGACCACGGCGTACTGGTGGAAAACGCGCCTTCCGACGGGCCGGCTGGAAGAGCGGGTATCAAGGCCGACGATGTGATCGTGGCGATGAACGACAAACCGGTAAAGGATGGCCAGGAGCTGGTTAATAAGGTGGCGGATCTGCCGATCGGTTCCAAGGCGCTGTTCACGATTGATCGGGATGGCAAGCGTCTGGATTTCAAAGTGCCGGTGGAAGAGAGATCGGTCGTGTGGAAAGACGAACCGCAGATTGCCGAGAGCCGGCCAGACGTGCCTTCCGCCGCGAAACCGCTGAGTCCGGCTAAGTTCGGCATTACCATCATGCGTTTGACGCAAAAGGAACGCCAGGACCTGGGAATTGATGCGCGCGATGGCGTGAAGGTTGTGTCCGTCGATCCGGGCTCATTCGCCGATGACATCGGCATGGTGGAGGGCGACGCGATCCTGTCGATCAACAGACAACCCGTTTCGTCACCGGATGACATCATGAAGCTGCAGTCGAACTTGAAGCCCGGCCAGGCCGTGGCGGTTCACATCGTGCGTGGAGCGGGGCCGGGAGCACGCCGTACTTCAACACAGCCGCAACGATATTATTTGTCGGGACGCCTGCCGGAAAACTGACGGGTTTAGGGCTTCAGGCGCGCCGACGGCGCCTATTCCGCTCGCAGGGATTGAATCGGATCGACGGAGGCGGCGCGCAGGGCGGGTGGCAGAGCGGCCGCTACGGCAACAAGCGCGAGCAGAAACAGCGTTCCGATCCAAGTAGCAGGATCGAAAGCGGAGATGCCGAACAGCATATTCTGTACAAACCGCATCGCAAAGAGAAGTGCCGCTCCGCCCAGCAGCACACCCGCCGCGAGAAGACACAAGGCCTCCGATAAGATCATGCGCAGAACTCTGCTGCGCGGCGCGCCTAGCGCGATACGGACGCCGATCTCTCCCGTTCGCTGAGCAACGTTCGACGACAACAGCCCGTAGAGCCCGATCGCGCTCAGAAAGAGGGCCAGTCCTGCGAACAGGTTGCTCATGGAGGTGATGAGGCGCTGGCTGCCTAGCGCGGCATCCATCTGATCTTTCAACGTAGCGAACAGCGACACCGGGATTGTGGGGGCGATCTCAGCCAGAGTTTCTCGATAGGCAGCGGCCGCCTGGGCTTTCGTGGGCGAATTCATCAAAAACACCAAGACCGCTGCTGATGGTTTTCGTTGAAAGCGGGAAGTAAATCGTGCGAGGAGCGGGTTCGCGAAGGCTGGCGAATTTTGCGTCCTCGGCGATGCCGATAAACACGACAGGAGAGAGGGCCGTGACTCGGGAAATCTTTGAAATCCTCGCCGCGAACGTAACGGTCCAACGCCTGTTCGTGTGGAAACAGATAATTCGCTGCCGAGCGATTCAGCACGCAAACGTTGGGCGCTCGTTCGTTCTTTGCAAATTCGCGGCCTTCCAGGATATGCGTCTCCATGGTGCGAAAGTATCCGGGGCCGACCGCGTTATAGGCCACGTGCGAATCCTCGGGCGGGTTGGGTCTCTCAATCAATGCCTGAAAACGGGCCCTGGAATCGAAGCCGGTCATCGGTGTATACCAGGTGACAGCGGCCGAAGAGGTTCCCGGCATCTGTTCCAGCCGGTCGACCATGCGCTGATACAGATCAAGCAACGCCTCCCCTTTCTGCTGGACGAAAGGGGAGGGCGGCGTCTGAATTGTGACATGATCTACGTCGAATCCAGTACGGTCGTTGCGAATGCGGATGAGACTCTGGGATAGCAGTGTCGCCAATGCGACAAGAACGAGAGAAAGTGCGACTTGAATAGGGACGAACGCGCGGCCGGCCATGGGCCTGGCATTTCCGGCAGTGGTTCGGGAAGCCAGCAGCGCGCCGGGGTTGGAGTTGCCCGCCCTCCAGGCCGGCAAAGTTCCGAACAGCAGCGTGGCGCCGATCGCACAAAAACCGGTTGTCCAGAACACGGTAGTATCCGGGCGGACCGAGATCGGCTCGCCCATCATTGGATCACGGAAGAAGCTTAATATAGCGAGACTCCCGTACCAGGCGAATACCGCGCCGAGAGCAGCTCCCATCAGAGCAACCACGAAGCTTTCAATCAGGTACTGCCGTATGAGGCACCAGCGGGCGGCCCCGATGGCCGTTCGGACGGCGAACTCGCGTTGTCTTGCATAAACTTTCGACAGCATCAAACCGCCGACATTCACACAACACAGCAGAAGAACGACAGCAACCAGCCCCTGCATGATCCAGAGGGGCTGCGAATAGACGTGGGTGACGTATGTCGGCACCCCATTGCGCGCGGATTCGACTCGCAAAATCGCTTTCTCGAAAAAAGGCAAATGCCGGTACTGCAACGGAATTGATTCAAATAGCAACTTTCGATAGGCCCTGATCTCGTTTTCCGCGCCGGCAACAGAAGCGCCAGGCTTTAGACGGCCGATGGCCAAACACCGGTAAAATGAGGCCGGCGTATTGATCACATCCTTTCCCATCAGCGGGGTGAGAAATTGAAGCGGGAAGTACATCTTGAAATCCGCTCCGGGCGCCAGGCTGCGAAACGCGGGCGGGGTTACGCCGATGACGGTCACCGGTACGTTGGAAATCTTAATTTGCTTTCCGACGATTTGCGGGTCGGCGCCGAAGCGCTCGTTCCAGAAGCCATAGCTCAGGACAGCGGGCCAGCCCTCGGGAGGGCCTCCGCGAACGTCGTCTTCCGGACTAATGAGTCTTCCGAGATAGGGTTTCACACCGAGCAATGAAAACGCGTTCCCGCTTGCCAGGAGGGCACTGTAGGCTCGCAGGGTTCCTTCACTGTCGCGCAGAGTGAAGCTACAGCTTGTCCAGACGGAGATATCGGCGAACGAGTGTTGCCGGGCGCGAAGCTGTTGCGCCATCCGATAGGGGATAATGGGTGCGCCCTTGAATGCAGAGCCGGCGCTCACTAAGGAAATGAGGACGAGCTGCTGCGGATCCTTCACCGGCAGACTGCGTAATAACATCCCGTAGAGCAGAGCGAAAATTGCCGTGTTCGCGCCGATACCGAAAGCGAGCGTCAGAACGGCGGTGAGAGAAAATACAGGGTTCTTCCGCAGGGCGCGGAAGCCGAGAACAAAATCGAGCTGCCAGCTCTCGATGGCGGTGATGAAATCCTGGTCGCGCATTCGCTCGATAATCGCGGAGGCTTTGCCAAGCCGGGCGCCGGCCCGACGCCGTGCTTCGTCCGCGGACATGCCGTCAGCGAGGTTATCTTCGGCTTGCAATTCCAGATGGACACGCAGCTCGTCTTGAATATCCGCGTCGCTTCGGAGGCGACTTATCCGGCGGCGAACGCGCGATAGCCACTGGATCATCAAGGTTTCTCCGGATTCTATTGGATGATGAACTGCGTCTCTTCGCCTGGAATGACATCGACTAAGCGGATGGCGCTCAAGGTGTGCTTCCAGTGAATAACCAGAAAGGGCGGACCGGGCGCCGCGAAGTACAGATCCTGACGCATGAAGCACCAAGGCTCATTGGAGTTTGCTGTGTGCGTGAGCGCGGGCGAGGAAGAACTGGTTTCATATCCGAACGCTTGAATGTCGCTGGCTACGCCTCCTTGAATTTCCAGCGTACGTTCAAAGGGAGGGCGGTCTCGCAACCGGCTGTCCTGATCGATTACGCGGACGCGCTCTCGCAATGTAAGAGCATTCGGGGATTTGGAAAGCGATCGAATCCGATAGCGTGCCACTGCGATGGAGCCGAAAAAGCTTGCAAGGCAGCTTCGATCCTTTTCGCCATTCGCGGAAAGACAATAGTGGCGGCTGGTCCGGCGATCGTCGAACCAGAAGCCGTTGCTCGAATAGCGATCGTAGAATTCGACGCTCATCCGCACATCATAGTCGCCGGCGCCGAAATGGTAGACAGTTTCATTCTTCGTTCCGGCCGGCTGTGCCGGAGAAGATGCGAAAGCGGCACCGCAGCACAGAAACCATCTTCTGCTGAAGGCCGCCATAGTGGTTTGTCTACCTATTGATAACCTACCATATCTGCTGCTAACATGAAAAGACAAGATTCAATGGCGCTAAAATCCGATGCAAAGCTCGATCTGCTGCAGGGGACGCTTGACATGATGGTCATGCGGACGCTGCTCGGGGGGCCGGCAAACGGATATGAGATTGCGCGGGCGATCGAGCGGCAGTCTGACGATGTACTAGAAGTGGACCACGGCTCGCTATACCCGGCACTTTACCGGCTTGAGAAGAGCGGGATTGTAGCGGGTAAGTGGGAAACGTCCTCGACGAAACGCCGCGCGCGCTATTACCGCTTAACGCCGGCCGGACGAAAACGGCTCATTTTGGAGCAATCGAAATGGGAACAGATGGCTGCGGCGATCAGCCGTGTGATGCGCCCCGCTTAGGCGAGGAGCCTGGCGGCTTGTTTGGCGAAATAAGTGAGGATAAAATCCGCACCCGCGCGGCGGATAGCCGTGAGGGATTCGAGAATGGCGCGGTCGAGTTCCAGCCAGCCATTGTTCGCGGCGGCCATGATCATGCTGAATTCGCCGCTTACCTGATACGCGCCTAAGGGAAGCTCGAAGCGCTCGCGTGTTTCACGCACGATATCGAGGTAGGGCATGGCCGGTTTCACCATGATCATGTCAGCGCCTTCGTCGACGTCGAGGGCGATTTCTCGCATCGCTTCGCGGGCGTTGGCCGGGTCCATCTGGTAACCGCGGCGATCGCCGAATTGGGGAGCCGACTCTGCGGCTTCGCGAAAAGGCCCATAGAAAACAGAAGCATATTTGGCGGCGTAGGAAAGTATTGGTGCGTTGATGTGCCCAGCCGCATCGAGCGCGCGGCGAATTGCGCTGACACGGCCGTCCATCATATCGCTAGGGGCGATGATGTCAGCGCCGGCGCGGGCGTGCGAAACGGCCGTTTTCGCCAGCAGTTCCAGAGTGGCGTCGTTATCCACTTCGCCGCCCCTCACGATGCCGCAGTGCCCGTGGCTGGTGTATTCGCAATTGCAGACGTCTGTGATGACAAGCAGTCCGGGTACGTTATCTTTCAGGGCGCGAACGGCGCGCTGCGTAATTCCGTCGGCGGCGTAAGCGCCCGAAGCAAGCTCATCTTTCTCTTCGGGAATGCCGAAGAGAATAACGCCCGCCAAGCCGAGGCGCTTGCACTCCTCTCCTTCACGCACCAGATTGTCGATGGATATTTGCGCGTGCCCTGACATGGAGCGAATCTCCTTGCGGACGCCTTCTCCGGGGCAGACAAACAACGGAAGAATGAATTGCGATGGAGCGAGATGAGTTTCCCGCACGAGGCGCCGAATCGATTCGGATGAACGCAGGCGTCGGGGACGCTGCACAGGAAAAGCCATGAGTTATTTCCTTCAGTGTTACAGAAGGCCGTGACTGAAAATGTTCGTATGGACCGGAAAGCGGCAAAGCGATGGTTTGTCCGAGGCGAGGTACAGGGGGTCGGGTTCCGGTTTTTCGTCGAGCGCAAGGCGACGGCGCTCGGGCTTGCGGGCTGGGTTCGAAATCTCAGTGACGGCCGCGTGGAGGTCTATGCCGTGGGGCCTGCCACAGGGCTGAACGAGCTTGCGGCTGCGCTTCACATGGGGCCCAGGGCAGCGCATGTGCAGAGCGTGGAAGAATGCGAGGCGAGTGTCGAAAGCGCCTCTGAGTTTCTCGTGCGCTGAGGCGCGAAGGCGCTTGCGCCCTACGGGACTCAACCGATTATGGCGTCTGGCCGCTGGACGACCGGCTTTGTTGCTGCGTGAATGCCGCGACATTCGTTTTGTCCACGACAAAAGTGCCTGTGTCAACGAATGTGGGAATCGGGGAAAGAGAGTTCTGGGCCCAGTTCGCCGCCAGCGGAGTTGGCGGGTGATGATGGATGTCATCGAGCAGCTTGGTGCCGTAGTAAGCCATAGTAAAAGGCTTTTGCGCGATGGTGGCCGAGACTACTCCCTTGTGAATCCAATCCAGCGTTCGGGGATCCGTATCCATGGCGACGACGCTCACTTTTCCGCCCATGTTTTCGCGGTTGAGCACCTCGCCCACTTCCGGACAAGCGATCGAAACCAGACAGACAAACGCGGAAACGTTGGCCTTGCCGTCGATCAACTGTTTGGTGGTATCGAACGCCACGGTGGGATCGCCCTTTATGTCCACCACCTGCGTGATCTTAATGCCCGGAGTTTCCGAGAATGCATCCTGATAACCGTGCAATCGGTCTCGCAAGTTTGCCTGCGCGGGCATCGTAAACACCACCACGTTGCCTTTGCCGTTGAGAAGCTTGGCGGTGAGATGTCCGCCGAGAGTACCGGCGTTGTAGTTGTCGGTTCCCACGAAAAATAGCCGTTTACTGCTGGCGGCATCGGAATCGATGGTGATCACAGGGATTCCCTGTCTGATGGCGGAGTCGATCTCAGGCGCCATCACGTTGGCATCGGCCACGGAAACGAGAATCCCGGACGGCTTCTGCTGGACAGCTCTCTTGAATTCGTCCACTTCAGCCTTGGCGTCGTAGGTGTCCGGACCATCCGTCTCGGATTTGACCTTCATTTCCGCCGCGGCGTGATTCAAGCCCGTTGACGCGCTCTGCCAATAGGGGACTTTGATGCTAGTGGCGACCAGGATGTATTTCTCAGTGGGCTCGTGCGGCGAACCCGCGCAACTACCGAGAACGAGGAACGCAAGCGGAAGGGCGGAGATGTATAGAAAACGACTCAATGCTGGCCACTGCTTCATTCTGGCGGGAGTATATCATCCTTCACCAAACTGCCCCTTTCGCTGCCTAGAACATGTTCCAGAGATATTGGTTGTAGACCTCGTGATGATATTGCACCTCGGGCGCTTTCACGAACGTGCCGAGCAGGCGAGGACAACGGTCGGCGGAGGTCTGCTTCAGTTCGGCATAACGGGCTTTGACCTCGGAGCCCAGCAGATCGGCTGTCCAATCTGAGTTTCGAAAATCGTCCAGAGCATCGTAGATGTTGTCGGGCAGATAGCGCTGCGCGGCGCGAAGATTCTCGTGCGGAGAGATTTCGCCCTCGATACCGGTGCGAAAGACCGAAAGGAGTACCAGGTAAGGATTGGCGTCCGGCCCTACGGAACGAACTTCCACGCGCGCGCTGCGTTCATTGCCAAGGGGGACGCGGATCATGGAACCGCGATCCACGGCGGAAGCCTTGATCTGGTTCGGAGCTTCGAAGTGTGGATCGAGCCGGCGGTAGGCGTTGACGCTCGCGTTCAGCAAGAGGCAAATGTCGTTGCCGTGAGTAAGAATCCTGTCGACGAAGTGCCATGCGCAGTTGCTCAGCTTCTCTTCTCCGTTCGGATCCCAGAAAATGTTTTTGCCGTTCTGGCTGATGGATACATTGGTGTGCATTCCATTCCCGTTGACGCCCACGACCGGCTTCGGAAGAAAGCTGGCGGTAAGCCCCATTTGCGTGGCGACCTGCCGGCAGATTAGTTTGTAAAGCTGGATCTGATCGGCGGCAGCCACTACGTCGGCGTAGCCGTAGTTGATTTCGAACTGCGAGGGAGCGACTTCGGGATGATCCTTTTCATTCTGGAATCCCATGGCGCGCTGCACGCCGGCGGATGCATCGATGAACAGCCGCAGCGGGTCGCCAGGAAGCGAATGATAATATCCGCCGGTATTGACGTACTCGAATTTCCCTGTTTCGTGGTAGCGGCGTTCGGCATCGGCGCCGCGGAAGAGAAATCCCTCGATTTCGTTCGCGGCATTCAACGTGTAACCGTGTTTCTCGTAAACATCGTTGGCATAGGCGTGCAGAGCGCCACGAATGTCTGCCCTGTAAGGAGATCCGTCCTTATCGATCACCTCGCCGAAAACCAGTACTTTCCCAGGTCCGAAGATATCGGCGGGGGCCCAATAGAAGGCACACCAGTCGATTCCCAGGCGCAGGTCGCTTTCGCGCTGCGCGGTAAAGCCGCGAATGGAAGAACCATCGAAGGTGAGATTATCCCAGCTCTTGACCAGAAATTGCTTGTCATAGTCGAGCATGTGGAGGCGCCCTTCGAGATCGCTGAATAGCACCGTGACGGCCTTGATGCGCTTTTCATCGGTCAGGTACTTGAGACGGTATTCGCGAACAGTTTCGAGGGGAACGCGATTCTTTCGTTGCTCTTTCGCCTGCAGATTGAGCTGCTCTAATTCCGAATAGGGAAGCGCCAAGCGTTCATGTAGGTCGTTGGACATGGAGTTGAATAAAATAACAGCGTAAGCCCGAGCGCGGCCCCCACGCTAATCGAATCTTTGAATCCGGTTTATAAGAGGCGTGGAGCTTACGAAAAGCGTGTAGCCTATGCTATTTTGAAGCCCACAGACTGGAGCGTTTCGTGCGAGTTGCGGGATTTCTCTTGGCGATGGCCGGTTGGTTTCTGGTATTAGCGGCGCTTATCTTGCTACGGTCCCTCGAATTGCGAACCGGGTTCGCGCTTGCGGGCATGGTCATAGAAATTCTGGGGGTCGCGCTCGCTGCGCGATCTCACTTACACCTTTCGGACAGTAACCGAAATGCCTGACCCGCTGCTGGGCATTTGCCTCGTTTTCATTTTTCTCATTCCTCTCGCCGGCGCGGGCGTTGCGCTGATCAACACGGGTTTGAACCGCACGCGGAGCGCGAGTCACGGCATCGTCGGATCGATGTGCGCGGCAGCGATCGGAATGCTGGTTTACTTCGCGTGGGGATTCAGCTTTGAGTCCGTAAACGGCGCGCCGGCGCACGTGGCTCACATCGCCGGGGCCTCTTGGGACTGGCTGGGCGCCGGTCCGCTCTTCTTTGCCGGTTTTCCGTTCGACGGTTCGCGCGCCTCGGTGATGGCGCTGTTCCAACTCGTCGGTATTGGCTTGGCGTCCACGATACCAGTGGCAAGCGGAGCAGAACGATGGCGATTGGCCGCTATGAGCGCCTCGACCACGGTATTCGCCGGATGGACCTACCCGCTGTTCGCTCATTGGGTGTGGAGCGGCGGATGGCTGGCTCAACTTGGCGCGAATTTCGGGCTGGCCCGCGGGTTCATCGATCCGGGCGGAGCGAGTTGCATCCATGCAGTGGGAGGGCTGACGGCGCTCTCACTCGCGTGGATTCTAGGGCCTCGACGCGGGAAGTACACAGCGGACGGTATACCGACGGCGATGCCGGGTCACAACGCGGTGCTTGTGCTGTTTGGGTGTCTGCTGGCTTTGATCGGATGGCTAGGCCTCAATAGCGCAGGCGCGATTTTGATGGCGTCCGAACCGCTTGCACGCACCGTGCTGATTGCGGTGAATACCACACTGTCGGCTGCATCAGCCGCGGTGACCGCGCTGCTGATTACACGCGTGCGCTTTGGCCGCCCCGACGCTTCACTGAGCGCGAATGGCTGGATCACAGGGTTGGTAGCGAGCAGCGCCGTCGGCCCCTTCGTCAAACCGGCGGAAGCGGTGCTGATTGGCCTCGTTTCAGGCGCTCTGGTAATCTTCGCGATTGAAGTCGTCGAATTGCGAATGCGCGTGGATGATCCGGCAGGCGCTATCTCCGTGCATGCGATGGGAGGCCTATGGGGAGTTCTAGCTCTTGGAATTTTCGGGCGCATCCCGGACGCGAACACCGGCTCCGGCCAGTTCCTCGCGCAGCTAATAGGAGTGGCAACGCTGCTCGGCTTTGTGCTGCCTCTTACCTATACCGCGAATGCGCTTCTGAATCGAGTATTGCCGCAACGAGTCGCTTCCGAAGGCGAGCGCCAGGGAATGGACCTGTTCGAATTGGGCGCGGGAGCGTATCCGGAGTTCGTGACACACAGAGAAGATTCTTTCCGGCGATAGAGCGCGCGAAAGCGTAAGGGATAAATGCGGCTTTCGGGGCAACAGATCAGATAGTGCGGACCACTCCTTAAACAGCCGCGTGCTGGTGGGACTGGAAAGCGTCGCGGTAGTCCTGGAGAAATGTGCGAAAGCTGGTTGGCTCGCGGCCGAGGATCTCCTGGACGTCACGAGTAACGGTAGCCGCCCCTATAAAGCCGCTGCAGATCGAGGAGGGCGTCCGCGTTCCACTCCGGAGTGCCCGCCGATAAAAAAGCTTGCTTCAACTCGGCCGGCTGGAGATTTACGAAGCGAATCTCGCGCCCGACGACGTCGGAAAGCATACGCGCAATCTCCGCATTGTTCAGCGCCTGAGGACCTGTCAATGTATAAACCTTCCCCACGTGTCGGTCTTCGGTTAGAACTTTGACTGCAACCGCGGCGACATCACGGATAATCGATCTGGCTTACGCGGCCATCGTCCTCGGTTCCATAAAACGCGTTCCGGCTGTTGATCGTTGAAGCGTTGTAGAGAACCAGGTTCTGCATAAAGCCGTTTGGCGGTACAAACGTAAATGGCAGACCGAAAGACGCAATGTAATCTTCGGATTCGGCATGCTGGCGAGGAAACGTCGCTTCGCGCCCGCCCATAGCCGAAAGCTTTACGAGCTGTCGAACCTCTGATGCTGCAATGACATCGACTGCCTTGCGCTCAAGGCTGGGAAGTTCCGCGACGGGCGGCGCCACAAGGAACACGCGATCGACATCCCTTAGAGCAAGTTTCAGCGTTTGCGGTTGGTTGTAGTCTACAATCGCGATTTCGATGCCGGCGGGTGCACTCGCCTTGCCAGACGACTGGAAAGCAGCGCGAACGCGCACCCCTGTTTGCGCGATTTGCCGGAGAACTTCTCAACCGACGTTGCCGCTCGCGCCTGTAATCAGAATCATAAGGTCCTCTCCGGCATTATCGTCTGAACCGATTCCGTCTTCCAGGAAGTGCCTTCAGCGGGGGTCGTAACGGTTGCCCAATGCTCTGCAATTTTGTCGTCTTCGAAACGCGACAGTACGAACCCGTGAAACTGCATCTTCCTACCCCGATGAAGGGTCCGTCCAGCGCCAGATGTTGCGACAATATCGATACCGGCGGGCTTGCCGCCTGCACGTCATAATCGTAAAACTCGGGAGACATATTTTTACGAATGACTGCCGCATTGCGCTGTTCACGAGCTACGCGCGCTCGAACAGGATGGGGTTATCAGACGGGTAGCCGCGGATGTTGGCCTCGCCGCGTGGATTACATGCTGAGTGACGCTGGTGGAGAGCTGGTGCCGGTAAATGGAAATGATGTGTACCTGGGGCACAAAACACCTGGGCATAGAGCCCAACCTGCCTCGCAGGATCCAATAAGGGCGCCACCAGAGGCAGCTCATGCAATCGCTATCGGCGGTAGGCGTCCTCGCGAATCAACTTGACGCCTCGCCAGCCCCAGTACACGCAATGGTGCTGAATCCGGCCCTGGTCGTTGAGCTCCATGGCTTCCACGAAGTCCATCTGTTCGCCATCCGGTTTCGCCCGAGGATATTCCCAAATGAGCTTTTTCCCATCGGTCAGATATCCTGTGCGGTAGTACTTTCGAAGACCCGGTTTTCTGCGGCCGACTTCACGGAAGAACGGCCTCATCTCTTCATGTCCAGTGCAGATCCCGCGATCTACTTTCATCAGGTGCGGAATCAGCGGACTTTCAATGACTGCATCTTTCTCATAGAGATTCAATAACGACTCGACTCCTTCATCGAGCCGTTCGGGTGGGAGCTCTTCGAGCCGCGCCAGCGCGGCATCCCACTCGCGATAAATTCTTTCTACCTTTTCGTTGCTTCTCTCCGGATTCAACGCATTGATGCTTTGGGCAGTTTGGGTACTCATAACCGCAGGATACGGCGCGATTAGGAGCAATTGTTCAAACGGCGGTTGAACAATCGCGGTGATGTATAATCGCTCGGCCTTTTCCTGAGGAGGAAAACGAATGCGAATGTTGCTGAGAGTATCTATCCCGATAGAGACCGGGAATGCCGCGATCAAGGCTGGAACCCTGGGCTCCACGATCGAGCAAATTCTAGGCGATCTCAAGCCGGAGGCGGCCTATTTCTTCGCCGATGACAACGGCCAGCGGTCAGCCTCCGTTGTGTTTGACATGAAGGACTCGTCGGAGATTCCCGCCATCGCTGAGCCCTGGTTTCTCGCCTTCAACGCGAAAGTTTCGTTCCGGCCGGTTATGAATCCGGAAGACCTTGGCACGGCTAGTCCTGGAATCGACAACGCCGTCAAGAAATACGGAAAGTAACTGCCGCAGTGTTGCTCTGGCGAACCCGTATCGTGCCCGACATCCTTTGCAGGATCCGGTGATTCACGAACGGCCGATCTCTTTGTTTCCTTATAGGAGCCATACCACATTAGTCATGCCCGGCAAGCCGTATGCAACTGTGTTTGGCATCAATAATCCCGGTCAGATAGTGGGCCAACTTTACAGCGATACCGATCATGGATTCTTGTACGCTGACGGTGTGTTAACTACCCTCAATGTCCCCGGCGTCGACCCTGTACCTAGAGGTATCAACAATCTCGGCCAAATCGCCGGTTCATACTTTGATGGTCCTGGCCCAGAGCGCGGGTTTCTCTTGACGCCGGTTCCTGAGCCGTGGTCGCTCGTGTTACTCGCTTTGGGACTTGTCGGGAGATGCTCTGCCCGGCCTCCCGGGCTCAGCTATGGCGGGCGACGTATAGCAGCAATCCAAAGACCGCGACCGGGATGGCGGCCAGCATGAGATAGAACAGAATTTTGCGCTGCCACGGAGAGCGCCGATGCTTCCACTCCCGCATTTCAGGCCGGTCGGAGACGCCGACCTGATCCTGGTTCCGCAGATCCCAGGCGAGCTCGCGGGTTGTCGCGTAGCGATTTTTCGGATCGCGCTCCAGGGCGCGATAGACGATCTCCTGTAACTCGGGGCTGATTGCGGGATCGATCTCGCGCGGCGGCACTGGGTTGTTCAACAGACGGTCGTTCATGACCGCAAACGCGTTCGGACCCTGAAACGGTGTTTTCCCCGTAAGCATTTCGTAGAGCATCACGCCAACCGCGTAAATATCGCTGCGAGCGTCGCCGCGTTTTCCTTTCACCTGTTCGGGCGAGATGTAATCCGGTGTTCCCATTAGTTGGGATAGCTTGGCGAAGGTCAGGCGCCTGGCTCCCTCCTGCCCGGCGATGCCGAAATCAATTAGTTTGACGCTATCGCCCTCGCCGAGCATGATGTTTTCAGGCTTCAGATCGCGGTGCACCACGCCGTGCGCGTGAATGTAGTCGAGCGCATCGCAGATGCCGAGCGTGATGCGAACGGCGCGCTCCGGCGGTAGCTTGGTCTCTTCCTTCAAAATTTGCCGCAACAGCTTGCCATCAACCCATTCCATTGCCATGTAGACCTGGGTGCGATCGGGATCGGAGAGGACCTTCATGACGCCGGGATGATCCATCTTCATGCCGATGTCTTGCTCGCGATGAAAGCGATCGAAGAAGACGGGATCGCTTTCCACTTCCGGATGCGGAATCTTGAGAGCTACGGAGGCGCCGGTACGGAGGTCGGTTCCGCGAAAGATCGAGGCCATTCCGCTCCGCGCCACCAAGGCGTCAATGCGGTAGTTATCGATCCGATCGCCTGGATGCAGCGAGGTCATTAGCGCTGGAAATAGAAGGCAGCCTCAAAGGATCTTATAGTGCCTGCCGCGGTACATGCCGACGCGTTCAACGCCTCGAACACGAACCAACTGGACGCTAATATTATCGCTGCCGTCGCGCTGCTTGGCAATCTCGACGAGCTTGTGGGCGGCTGTCTCCAAATCGCCGTTGTTTCCGGCAATGGAGGCGATGTCGTCCGGAGCGACGGAATGATGCAGCCCGTCGGAACAGAGGAGAAGCACGTCGCCGGCGAAGATCTGGTGCTCGCTGGTTTCAACACTGATAAACAGATCGTTCCCTAAGGCGCGGCTCAGCAGATGGGATGTGACAGCGCCGGCAGCCTCGCGCGCGGAGAGCAATCCAAGCCGGAGCTGCTCACTCGTTACGGTGTGGTCGCGAGTCAAAGGCACTGCATAGTGCTGGCGTATAAGATAGCAGCGGGAGTCTCCGACGTGCGAAACGACAGCGCGATCGAAGCGGAGAGCGCAAGCGACGACCGTGGTCGCCATCGAGCTTCCGCCCGGGGCAGCGGCGAGACCAGTTTCAAAAACGCGGGCATTGGCTGCTTGGATGAGGCGGGGAAGAAGGGCTGCCAAAGTCTCGCCCCCGGAGGACCTGCGAAAGCCCTCGCGCAGATTCTCCACGGCGATATTGGATGCTACCTCGCCGCGGTCCTGGCCGCCAACACCGTCTGCGAGAGCGAATAGCCATCCGCGCGTGCGAGCGTCTTCGGGCGATTGCGGCAATACGCAACCAAGACAATCCTCGTTATCTTCCCGCAGCAAGCCCGAATCGGAAACTTGTGCGAATTCGACATCCAGCATCGGCAAGATGGGGCGGACGATCCACTCGCGTCGCGCAGAATCAGTTCGACCGAGCCTACATCATCAAGGCACGCGCTTCCCGGGTTATCAGCGTGGTGCGGCGGGCGGCCTTGCTGGTCCGGATGAAATAAATAGCCCCATACAGACCCCAGACAATAGCAATCCCCAAGGCGAGTAACGGCTCCAGCTTGGTGCCGAAGCCCATGAAAGGTCCTACCAAATAAAAACCCATGCAGGCCAGGTTGGCCGCGAGTCCGAAGACAGGAATCAGAAAATGTCTAACCAGGCTAAATTTCGGGTGTTTATGATACGCCACGATGCAAATGATGCAGCTCAGCATATAAAGCAGAAACGTTCCGAAGTTAGAGGCAAGTGTAACTGTAAGCAAGCTGTTCGGGAGGGCGGCCATCTTATCGTGCGAAAAATACCCGAAAGTCGACCAGAACCCGTGAGGAAGAGCTTGCACCGCGGAATCGGCCGGAGCGCCCGCATCGCCGAATGCCAAAGATACACCGACGACGCCGATGACGGCGGAAATAGCGGCGAGGGTCCAAATGGCGCGATGGGGGGTTAAATTGCTCACGTGCAAGGCGCCGAAATGATCGGGTAACTCTTGGTCCTTGCCCATCGCGTAAGTAACTCGGGCCCCTGTGTTCATGCATGAGAGCGTGGTCCCGATGATGGCAAGAAAAACGGTAAATGCCTCGACAAACATAAAAATCCGGCCGTGACCGGGGCCGAAGATCGCGTCTCCCACCACCACCATCATGTCTCCGATGGGCGCAGCGGATCCGGATGCGCTTTGCATCGAGTAGCCGCTATTCAAAAAGTAATTGCCGGCAAAATACTCAATCAGGTAACAGAACGCCCCCTGTACTAACAGCGATGTTATTACCGCGATGGGAACATCCCGCTTCGGGTTCTTGGCTTCTCCACCCATGGCGGTGACCGATTCGAAACCGACTAGGATCAGAATTGCCACCGTGGCCTGAATAAACACCCAGCCGAAATTATGTACTCCGACCACCGATCCGGCACTGGGATGGCTCAGGAAGTTGCCCTTCTCGTCGCGCTCCGGGTAGCTGATACGAAAGGGCACTGGGTGCCCTGACGAGTCCAGTTTGGGTTTGGGAACACCGTTGGAATCGCGGGCGATCACGTCCGTTGTCTGGCCCTTATCCACGACTTTTGTGGTCGCGAACTGGTAAGTGTACGCCGCTCCTGAGTTTGCATCGAACTGAAAGGCGACGCTTCCTGGCGGGTGATTCACTCGGTACCCGAGAGCCAGGACCGAAAAGACGAGCAGAGCCGAGATCTGGATCACATTGATTGCGATATTCACAGATGTCGAGCCATTCACACCGCGCTGCGCGATATAGGCGACGACGAACGAGAAGATAACGGCAATCACCGCCATGAAAGCCGGCCCGGGATTCGAAGCGCTCATGAAGTTAGGCCAGATGGTTCCCACCAAGTAGCCGCAAAGCACGCCCATAACAGCGACCATCACACCGGGATAGATCCAGTAATAAAGGTGGGAGCCCCAGCCCACGATGAACTTGGAAAGCCGTGCAAAGCGCCAGGCTTTATCGTGATTCAGAAATGATTGTTCGGCAAAGTAATAAGAACTACCCGTGCCGGGATAGAGCTTGGCCATCTCCGCATAGCAGACCGCCGTCGCCAGACAAAGTAAGAGCGCGAGGACAATGCCGAGCCACATCGAGGGCCCGGTAATCCCGGTATTGGCCTGTATCTGAAAGGTCAGCCAGAGAAACGCTCCCGGCGCGATGAGCGCCATGGCGTTCATTGTCAGACCGGTCAGACCCAGGGTCGGTTTCATTTCAACTGGACTACTTTCAGCCATTTATTTATCTCCTTGCATGACCCGCTCGTAATGCTCGCGGCTTAATTACGTAAGTTATTGCTTCTTCTCCGTTATGTTGTTGCCAAAAATGAACCCTATTTCCGCCACGGCTCGCGGCTGGTTTTGATTCACGCCATTGGGGCCGAAAGCATAACCCGGCGTGATGCTGCTGGCGTGGACCCAGGCAAGGTCTCCGCGAAAGAAAAAGCCGCCGTATTGGAAGGTAGGTGTCAAAGTGACGGATTCACCGGCGCTACCGGGACCGAACATCAAATTCACAACATCCGGATCTTTGGCGTTCCCTGTACTGGTGATATATTCCCAGCGCCCGGCGAGCGAAAAGCCTTTCTTGAAGGCGCGACTTAGCAGTATGGCGCCGCCCCGAGTGGAAGCGCCCTTGATGATTCCGGCTCTCTGGTTAGCCGGCACATCCGTGTATTGAAAGTAAGGCTGGACGATCCAAGGACCCTTCGTGTAGGTGTAAATGACGTTGTAAATACTGCTGTTGTTCTGCACGGGCGTGGCGATCGTTTGATATGCCGTCTGCCCGTAGTTACCGCCCGCCACGAATGCCAGGCTGTGCGGCCCGTTGACATAAGCCAAAGAACCCGTGAGCCATGTGTAGCGGTTGGAATAAAAGCCGTCATTCCAACTCAGCGAGGCAGTGAATTTGCCCAGCGTCTGGTTTACCTGGACCCCGCGATTCACGGCATTTTCCTGATTCCACAAAAGGCCGCGCTCAATATTCATGTTTTCGAAGCTGAACGTATACTCGGCGCCGATCAATGTGGGAAGCGAGCCGATTTCGAAGGAAGTATTCTTGCCGGCCTGCAACTTCACGAAGCCTACCGGTACTGCGCCATAGAAGTCGGTGAGTGTTTTGCCGTTATCCAGGAAAGGCGTTGCCAGCGCAGGGAGCGTGTATGCACCGGCCTGCAAGTAGAACTGAAACCAGCCGTCGGTCTTTTGAATCCAGACCTGCCCGTTACTCAAAGCCGCCTGTGTCGGGTTATCCCCCGGGACATGGTTACCTTGCCACATGCCCAAGCCATCAACAAGGCCGTTTGCCGAAAGCTTGCCCAAGGGTCCGGCATCGAAGGTGGCTGGAGGAATGCCCTGAAGCGGGCCTGTTATGGCAGGCGTCGAGAGCACTGCCGGGCCGGAAGGAGCGGGATTCTGGCCTGCCGGCTGGGCCTGACCCGAGTCAGGAGTCGGTGTCTGCGTCCAACCCAAGGAGCCGGCGCAAGCTAAACCAATGAGAAGACCGATACAAACCCGAAATACTCGCATGTTCCCTCTCGAAAATGCTAAACGACACGGAACGGAGTGCCGGGTTACAGACTGGGTAAGTTACTTGAACTTAAATTACTCGATCGTACTCTGACGTCGCCGCAGAACGCCAATCAAAAATTTCGATCAGAGGTATGGTCGAAGCGATTGGAAGGCGTTTTAGAAAGCCAGGAGGCCTCCGAGGACCTCCTGGCGAAAAGCTTAGTTACTTACCGGTACGAGCGCCCATTTCTCGTTGTCGGCCCCCGCCACGCAGGCATACTGGACGACCGTCGCGCCGTCATCCGTGGATGCCCAGCTTACATTCATACACTTCCCGCTGTTTTGAGGATTGAGAGTGACGTAGCCGTCGGAGGTCGGGTTCGCCTGCCAGATTTCATTCGTACCTCCCCAGTACGGCCATTGGATGATTGGGTCTCCGTCAAATGTGTACGACGGGCCACCGGCGACGTCGAGCTGCAGGCCGCTATTCTTCACTGTGATTTCGTAGCCGCCCGTTACGGGTGTGAACATGAATTTCTGGTTATCGCCGCCCCAGCAAGCCCACTGCTGCAGAATTGCTCCGGGGAGAACGGAGATGCCTGTCACATCCAGACATTTTCCGCTCAGCTTGGAGATGATGTTTACCCAGCCGGTCGGGATGGGCGAGGGTGCAGGTGCAGGCGTAGGGATCGGGGGTGGCGCCTGCTGTTGCGTTTGGAGGTTCGCTCCAATATCCTTACCGTCGGTTCCCGCATTCTTATACGGGCTGCCGGGCAAGAGCTGAAAAATGCCGCCAAGGAAGTTTAGAAAACCGACCTGGTCGACGGTGACCGGGAAAAAGTTATTCGCCGGATATTGGCTTGAGGGAGCGCCGATAAGCACGTTTTCCGCGAATGTCCAGCCGGGGGCATAGTTGTTCAATGTGGTGAGGCCCTGGCCAGTGCCGTCCCCCACCACTCCCCAGCCGTTCAGGGTGATGTTGTTGGTGAAACTGAGATTCCGGCTCGGAGCAATGTCGAACAGCATGGGAGCTCCGGTCTGGAAAGCGGTGTTGTGATCGATGGTGATTCCCTGCACGTCATTCAAGATCACGAACAAGTGGCCATTACCGCCCCACGAGGAGTTGATGTCTTCCCAAACGTTGTTTTGCACCAGGAAGTTTCCACTGCTCCCCGTGCCGTCGCTGTCATGGCCGGCAAAAACGGCGCCGGCCCCGGAATGATTGATGACGTTGTTGGTGATCGTAATATCGCGCACCACGGCCCATGGCACGGCGCCGGATTCGGTGCGTACGGTGAAGACGAACGTATAGCCCGGCTGGTCGGCTCCCACCCAAGTATTCTCGAAGGTGTTGCTGTCGATGGTTACGCGCTGAGCATTCTTGAGCTCAAGCTGATTTTTCACCCAGATGGGTACACCGACATAGGTAGCGCTACCCGGTTTCCAACTCAAGGGCTTGTAGAACGTGTTGTTCTGGACCAGGATATCCGAAGGCACTACGTTCGGAATAGAGGTAGCGGAACCCCCGAAAGCGACGTTTTCGGTGCCCGCTTCCAGATAGTTATTGATGATCTTGTAAGGACCTGGTCCGTCCCAACCGCAGATGGCTTGCGTATCCTGCCAGGTACTTACGAAACCGGAGAGATAAGAGTTCTCCACCACCGTGCTGCCGCCGTTGAGCGCAATACCGCGCTTGCCGCCCGCCACCGGATCGCCGTGAATGTAGTCGCGATCGAAATCAATATCGTGGGGAAGTTGAGCAGTCGATGAATCCGATGCAGTGCCGACGTCAATCAAATCCTGGACATAGAGGCCCGGCGCTGTTAGAAACTCGATTCCGATGATGTGGTAGAAATTGGCGCCATCGGGCACTACGAGCGCCGCCGATCCATTGGGCGAAACCAGCTTCGGCATGGCGGCCGACTGGCTGTTGGAGACGCGATTGCCCGCGGCCGGGAGCGAACTCATAGCCGAACTCTGGATGGTGATCGATTGCGGGCCCGGATTCGGCGCCAGGTAGAAATTGCCGACGTAACTCGCCCCCGACGCCAGAACGATTGTGTCGCCCGGCTGGGCAGCATTGAGCGCGCTTTGCAGGTTTCCCCCGGCCGGGACATTAACGGTAGCAGCAAAAACCGTCTGTACTGCGGCTGATATAAACACCAGATATGGTGATATTTTCATATCTGGCTAATATACACCGGTCATAAAAAGAAAGAATGTAACGAAAAGTAAAGATCGGCTGTCTATCGCCCTTTTACCCGTTCACTCTGTCAATCTCCGGTGCTAGTATCACTGGGAGCTCTGCGGCAGATGTCATGGCCGAGCCCGTGTACGAAGGAAGAGCCGATCCATGGGTTATCTTTATGCCTGCCCGGGGCAGCTATAGCCTCAGGAGTGCGACGAGCGACGTAGCCCAGCGCCGCTCTGCAAAACGACTGAGCCAGTTCAAGGGTCCCTGGAAATTGGAGATCTCGTATGTCGCGAGACCTGCCCTGGATTCTGCTCCCGGTGGTAAGAAAGTGCCCTATCAGTTAAGCCAAAACGGCCCTACCATGGTTCCGTTTTGCACTGGATCGCTTTCAGCCGAAGTCCGCCACAATTGATCGATCGCGGTCCGCCCGCGCAACTGGCGCGAAACCTGAGCTTGGTTTACCGCCCCACGCGCTGCAGCAGGACCGCGGTGCTGTCGTAATCGCCGCGCAGGCGCAGGTTCAACCCATTCTGCATGAGGTAGGCGCCGCTCAGCTCCGATTGCCGATCCGTTAGCTTGCCGTCGATCGATTCCAGCCGGTAGACGGCGCGGCTGTCAAGCCCTTCCAGGCGGATCACAGGCGGGGAAGTGCTGTATTCCTGGGAATGGCGAAACGCAAACAGCACTGCCTGTTTACCATCGCGCGAGACGTATTCGTTGGCCGTCGTGTCGCTTGTGAGCGGCGATAAGAGCCGGTAGAGATCGCCAAATTGGATCGTATTGCGGATGCGCTTATCGAGGGTGATCATCTTTGTGGCGAGTTCCGCATCCGCTTCCGACCATTTGTTGAGATTTGCGCCGACACCGAGCGCGCCCTGCATCGCCACAAGGAACCGGTACTCGAGCGGCGTGCTGCGCCCATTCATGTTGGGAACGTCGGTGACCCATGCCGACATGAACTTCGCCGCGTACGCTTCCGAGAAGCCTTCCTGAATCCGCAGCCGGTCAAATGCTTCGGTATTGTCGGATGTCCAAACTTCATCGACGAATCGCAAGATACCGAGGTCGATCCGACCGCCGCCTCCCGAGCAGGATTCAATTTCCAGGTTCGGGTGCTTCGCGCGCAGACGGCCGAGGATCTCATAGAGATTCCAAACGTACTTCACCCAGAGCTCGCGTTGTTCGGCAACGGGCCGTTCCGGCCATCCAGGTTCAGCGAAGGTTCGGTTCATGTCCCATTTGAAGTACCTGATATTGTTTTCGCTGGCGAGCTTATCCAGCACGTTGAAGATGTATTCCTTGACATCGTCTCGCGCCAGATTCAACACCAGCTGATTCCGCAGTTCACTGCGCGGGCGTCCTGGAAAATTCATGACCCAATCCGGATGCGCGCGATACAGATCGCTATCGGGGTTCACCATTTCCGGCTCTACCCACAGGCCAAAGTCCATGCCGAGATGGTTCACATAATCGATCAGCGGCTTCAAGCCATTCGGGAACTTCTGCGGGTTGGGGAACCAATCGCCGAGCCCTGCATGATCGTTATTCCGCTTTCCGAACCACCCGTCGTCCATCACAAACAGCTCCACGCCCAGCTTGGCGGCCTTATCGGCAAGCTCTTCCTGGCCTTTTTCGCTGACATTGAACTCGGTGGCTTCCCAGGAGTTGTACAGCACCGGCCTGGGGCGCGCCTTCAATCCGTGCGGCTCGATCTCCGCGCGTTCGATATTGTGCAGCAGCCTCGAAGCCCCTCCGAAGCCGTGTTCCGAGTAGCCGCCATAGAATTCCGGGGTTTCGAGAGACTCGCCGGGTTTGAGCGGATAGGAGAACTCGAACGTGTTAAATCCGCCCGTGACGCGCACTTGGCGATAAGGCGTTTGCTCAACGCTGATGCGCCAGTTGCCGCTCCAGGCCAATGATCCGAACCACACGCGCCCCTGCTCCTCGCCGGCATCGCCGGGATCGATCGCGAACCAGGGATTCAGATTGTGTCCCGTGTGCCCCAGGCGGCTCTCCAGCACTTTCATGCCTTCATGAATGGGCTCCTGATTGAGCTGCGTTTCGGCAGCCCAGCGCCCGCTCAGATACGAAAGGCGATATCCCTCACCTGTCGGCATGTACCAAGTTGCGGATTGCGCGCTCTCGATGATGACGAGCTGCGGTGTTTTATTTCGAATGGTGGCGAAGCGGCGGATGACTCCGGTTTCCGGATCGACGCGGTAGTGCAGGGTTGCCTCGACGTCATCCCGGATGTCTTTCAGCAGGATGTCGAGATCGTTTCCCTGGAAGCGATGTTCGACGTAGTGCAAAACCAGATCGCGGCCGCCACCGGCTCGCGTTATCTTCAGCGCGGGTTCATAGTAGCGCGGTCCTCCCCAGCCGGGAAATTCTTCGTTTTCGAGCATCTCGTGCGGATCGAAGGACGAAATATCTCTGCGCGTCGCGGCCGCCGGAATATCTTCGATTCTCCACATGGGGCCGCCCCAGTAGAGGTGTTGCAGAAGGCCGTCCGGACTCACGCCCATCGCGTAAGAACTGTGAGGCGTTGTGAGCAGCCAGATCTTGCGGCTTTCCGAATACTGAATGGTTTGAGCGGAGGCGAAACTCGCTGCGTAAAGTATGGCAAAAGCAAGCAGGGCAATGCGGCGCATGGTCTCGATTGTACGAGTTGAATTGTCGAGCGATGATCTAATGATCGAATCATGGCTGGTTTTCGAAGGTTCGCGCGGTTTCTGGCAATTTTCGCCTCATGGATTTCCGTGCTGCAGGCGCAGAACCCGGATTGGTTTCCTAAACGAGACATGCTGACAATTGGGGTTTACTATTACCCGGAAGCATGGCCGGAATCCCAATGGGCGCGGGACATGGGGAACATCCACAAGCTGGGAATGGAGTTCGTCCACATGGGCGAGTTCGCCTGGTACCACATGGAGCCTCAGGAAGGCCATTATCAATTCGATTGGCTGGAGAAGAATATCGATCTTGCTGCCAGGAACGGATTGAAGGTAGTCCTGTGCACTCCAAGCGCCACGCCGCCGATCTGGCTCACGCGCGGGCATCCCGAAATATTGATGGTCGACGAGCAGGGCCGGACCATGGATCATGGCAGCCGCGAACACGCCGACTGGAGCTCGCCGTTATACCGTCAGTACGTCACCAAAATCGACACGGAGCTGGCCAAACGATTCGGCAACGATCCGCGCGTTTGGGGCTGGCAAGTTGATAACGAACTGAGCCATTACGGCCGCCGCTTCTCTTATTCAAGAGCGGCAACGGTCAAATTTCGCGAATGGCTTCACGAAAAGTATGGAACCGTTGAGCAGTTAAATACGGCCTGGGGCGGGGCCTTCTGGTCCGAGAATTATCAGAATTTCGATCAGATCGACATTCCGAATGCGGACACGCTGGTAGCTGATCCCAGCCCGCACGCGGTTCTCGATTTTCGGCGCTGGTTTGCGCACGAAGCCGCGGATTACCTGAAGATGCAGGCTGCCATTCTCCGGCAATACACGAAGAATCAGTGGATCACCACGAACTTCATGACTCTGCATGAGGACGTCGATCCATCGCTCGCGCAGAAGACGCTGGATCTGTTTACCTGGACTCATTACCCCGTGCACGGCGACCTGAACGAGGGCCCGCTCGGGTTTCGGCTCGGGTCGGCGGAAGTCATGTCATTTATGCACGATTTCATGCGCTCCTTCAACGGCATCTCCGGCCCGATGGAGCTGCAACCGGGGCAAGTGAACTGGGGAAACGTGAATCCGTGGCCCCTGCCGGGCGCGATTCACATGTGGCTACTGCGCGCGTTCGGCGCAGGAGCGCGCCTGGTGTGCACGTATCGCTACCGGCAGCCTCTATTTGGCTCCGAGTTGTATCACAAGGGCTTGGCCGAGACAGACGGTGTGACGCCATCGCCCGGCGGCCGCGAGTATGCCGAGGCTATGCGAGATGTGGTCGAGCTTCGCAAACATTATCGTCCCGATGCACGCGAACCCCAGTCGTATGCGGCGCGCCGTACTGCCTTTCTGATCAGCTATGACAACTGGTGGGATATCGACGATCACAAGCAGACCGCACGCTGGGATACGACCGCGCACTGGATGCGCTACTACCGCGCTTTGAAGAGCATGATGGCGCCCGTGGATGTGATTACTCCAGACCGCGATTTCAGCCGCTATCCGTTCCTGGTTGCTCCGGCGTATCAGCTTGTCGATGACGAGCTAATCCGGCGATGGACGGAATACGCGCAGAACGGCGGCCATCTCATACTCACTTGCCGCACTGGGCAAAAAGACCCGCACGGCCATCTTTGGGAAGCGGCCTGGGCCGAGCCAATTTATGGCTTGATCGGCGCCCGCATTCCCATTTATGACGATTTGCCGGTGGGCGTGAACGGGCACGTAGCGACAGGCGGGAAAACGTATGCGTGGGGCTCGTGGGGTGACATCCTGGAGCCGCAAGCGGACACCGAGGTGCTGGCGCAGTACGCGGATCAGTTCTATTCCGGGCGCGCCGCCGCGGTCACGCATAAGCTTGGGCGCGGAACAGTGACCTACATCGGAGTGGATACGCTGGATGGCGAGCTCGAACGCGCGCTGATGCATCGCGTCTTTCAGGCTGCGGGTGCAACCCCGGCGAATCTGGATCCAAACTTTCTTGTCGATTGGCGCGATGGCTTTTGGGTAGCGACGAATTTTGCGAGCCAGCCGGAAAGAATTCCGGCCGGTGCGGACGTGCAAATACTCGTTGGTGCGCGCGAGGTTGCGCCGGGCGCAGCCGCGGTGTGGACCGAGCGGTAATTAATCCTCTTGCGCGGGCGGCGCGATAGATTGGGCAGTATGAATTATTACGGAGCGAAGGAGCTTGCCGCGTCTTTTCGGGCGGTGCGCAACAACACTTTGAAGATCGCAGAAGATATTCCGGAGGACAAATACAGCTACCGTCCGGCGGAAGGAACCAGGACCGTAGCGGAAATGCTAGCTCACATCGCGTTTGGCGGGAAATTTCAGGAACAGATCGTTTTGGTCGAGAAGCGTTCTTCCATGGAAGGGTTCGATTTCTTTAAATTCAGAAGCGAACATGCAGCGGAGATAGCAAAGCCGCGCAGCAAAAAGGAGATCATCGCGCTTCTCAAAGAGGAGGGTGAAAAGTATGCCAGGGCGGTGGAGTCACTGTCCGACGACTTCCTGGGACACAGCGTTTCTATGCCGCCGGGCGGAACTCCTCCCAGCCGCACGCGCTTCGACATGCTTGCCGCTGTGAAGGAACATGAGATGCACCACCGCGCGCAACTCATGCTCATCGAGCGCATGCTGGGTATCACGCCGCATTTGACTCTTGAACAGCAGGCTCGTATGGAAGCGATGCAAGCTGGCGCGGCGCAGAAATCATAGCAGCTTGGATCGGGAGGCGCCTGCTACATCACTTCGCGGATCTCCAGGATGCGATCTACGGGCTGATTCCTAAACACCTGTTTCGTCCCGCTAGGCCAGGAGATTTCGATCCGGTCGATGGCGGAGGCTGAAGCCAGGCCGAAGTGCAGACGCAAATCATTCTGCGAGAGATAGCTGCCGCCGCTCCTCACCTCGCCGTATTGGGTGTGACCGTCTGCGATCACCTTGACGCGCGCGCCGATTGCACTTCGATTCGACCGCGTACCGTTGAGCTTCAGGATCACCCAACGGCCCGGCCGCTTCCCGGATTGCTTAAAGAGCGACGGCGCCTCGTTCTGGTTGTTAACGGCGATCTCGACGGAGCCGTCGTTGTCGAAATCACCGAATGCCGCGCCGCGCGAGGAATGCTTTTCGAGAAATGCCGGCCCGGCGCGTTCTGAAATATCGAGGAATTTGCCGTTTTGAAGATTCTCGTAAAGTATCGCCCGATCTTTGTAGTGAATATCAATATGCAAGCGGTCGATTTCGGGGAAGACATGGCCGTTCACCAGTAGCAAGTCTTTCCATCCATCGTTATTGAAATCGAAAAAACCTGCTCCCCAGCCGACATAACGGCTGTTTTGGCCGAGCCCGGCATCGAGAGTCACGTCGTCGAAGTTGCCCGCACCGCGGTTGCGATAGAGAGTTTCAAACTCGTCCGAGAAGTTCGTTCGGAAAATACTCAGGCGGCCATCACCGGTGTAATCGGCCGCATCCACGCCCATGCCCGACATCGCTTTGCCGTTTTGATCGAAGGCCACGCCGCGCAGAACGCCTTCTTCCTCGAACTTTCCTCCGCCTTTGTTGATGTAGAGCAGCGAAGGCGTCTGGTCGCAAGCGACGTAAATATCGGGCAGACCGTCCTCGTTGAAATCGCCGGTGAGAACGCTGAGCGAATAATGGCCTTCCGGCGCCGCGATGCCGGAAACTTGCGAGATGTCGGCGAAAGTCCCGTCGCCATTGTTGCGATAAAGAATATTGCGATCGAACGGCAAGCCTCGCGGGCCGCAGTTGACGGCGATGCCGCGGTAATAGCAGTACGGATTCGCTCCCGGCTTCGGTGTCGTGGCGGGATCGAACTTCAGATAATTGGCAACGAACAGATCGAGGCGGCCGTCGCGGTCGATGTCCGTGAAGGCGCAGCCGGTGTTGTAGCGTACGCGGTTCTGCGTGAGATGCGCGGCAGCGGTGACGTCCTCAAAACGCTTGCCTTGCACGTTGCGATACAGCCGGTTCGCGCCCCAAAAGGTAACGAACAGATCGGTAAAACCATCGTTATCGTAATCGCCGGCGCACACCCCTTGCGCCCAGCCTGACGAGCGCAATCCGAGAGCATCCGTCACATCCTGAAACCTGCCGTTTCCTTCGTTGCGGTACATGCGGTTTGTGCCGCCCTCGCCCGACAGCACAAACAGGTCGAGCAGCCCGTCGTTGTCGTAATCGATCCAGGCAATCCCGCTGCCGGTCGTCTCAATGATGTACTGTTTCGAACTGGTCCCGCCGTTCGGGAAAATGGCGGTCAAGCCGGCCTGCGTCGCGATGTTGCGGAAATCCGGTCCACTGCCTACAGCGCCTGCGATCAACGAAAGCAACCAGAAAAGATTCACTGCTGCGGAGGTTTCTCGCCCAGCCGCTTCAGGAAATCGGAGAACTCGCCTTCAGGCGGCTTCTGCAGCCGCTCGAGCGTCGCTTTTTCCGATTTTGCTTTTTCCATCTGACCCGCATCGCGATAGGCCGTCAGGAGAGCATAGTGGGCGCTTTCGTTGCTGGGCTGGATTTGCGTCGCGCGTGCGAGAAGGCCGATGGCCTCTGGATATCGCCTCTCCTGCGTGTAGATCTTCCCGAGCGCGATCAATCCCTGAACGAACTGAGGCGAGAGCGAAACGGCGCGTTCGAAATGAGATCTGGCGTCGCTTGTGCTGCCCTTCACTTGCACGATCTGCCCGAGCTGAAACTCGCAGGCGCCGTCTTCGGGGCTGAGCTTCAACTCCGCCCGGAACTCGCCGGCAGCCTGTTCTAGCGCTTCCGGCCCATGGCTCTGCAGCAGGATGGCGCGCCCGAGGCGGAAGTGGAGTTCGGGCGCGTTCGGATTCAACTCGATGGCTTTTCGATATTCCGTCACGGCTTCCGAGTAGCGGTTTTCCACTTCGAAGATTTCCGCCGAAAGCTCATGCACGCGATAGGACGATGGGGCGCGCTGGAACATGGCGAACGTCGCATCGTTGAAGAACTTCATGTGCAGCTTCGCCGAGAGATAAAGGACATCGGGATCGTTCGGAAATCGTTGTTTGAGGCGATCCAGAAGCGAAAAAGTATGCGCCGCATCTCCCGACGTGCTGTAGCACTTCGCAGCGGCGAGACCTGTCAGACGAGTGAGTACGGGGTCGGCGAAACTGGCGGTTAATCCGGGAAGCGCCGCCTTGCAATCGCCGGAAGCCGCCTGTGCGAGAGCGAAGAATGCGCGTCCGGGCGAGTCTTGCGCATTCTTTAGTTCCGCCAGGGCGACAGAATAGCGTCCCTGATTGAACGCCTCAATGCCTTTCTGCGTCGCGGGAGCGGCGGCATCGTTCGCGTGTGTCGCCAGTGCCGCGAAGAGTAGCAGAACAATTCGGCTAGTGCCCGGCATCGTCCAACATCAACTCCGAGTTTCCGAAGCGGTGATGCAGTTTACCTTCGTAATAGCGGAAGCTGAGGAGGGGCGGCGGTCCTGGCGCGATCGCCGCACCTGGAGCGACCCGGGCATCCGGATTCTGCGCCACCTCGGCGCACCGGCCGGATTCGGCAGCCTGCTGGATCAGAGACTGCTCAGGCATGAGAAGCCAAACAAGCAAGATGATTATCCGCATCGCTCTATTTTCCGTTCAGCTCCTGAAGAGCATGACGCGCGGTCGTGTTGCCGGGTTTTCTATCGAGCAACTGCTGCATCACTTCACGGGCCTTGTCAATCCGGCCCAAGCGCGTATAAGTTCGCCCCAGATTTAGATAGAGTATATCCTCATCCGGCGAGACGCGGATGCCGTACTGAAAGGCCCCGATGGCGTCGTTGATCTGGCCCTGCTGCATGTAAAGTGCTCCGAGGTCATTGATAGCGTCGGCGTAATCGGGACGGAGCTTGATCGCCTGCTCAAAATAGCCGCGCGCGCTATCGAAATGTTCCTGCTTGGCTAAAGCCAGGCCGAGCCCGTAGCATGCTTCAGGCGATTGCTTGTCAAGTTGCAGAGCTTGACCGAAGTACTTTTCCGCCGCGCTCCAGTGTTCCTGGTCCAAATGAATCTGTCCCGCAAGCACCAGCACGCGCGCATTATCGGGCGTTCGCTGCAGCACTCTTTCGAGATACGGGAGCGCCTGCGCGGGATAGCCGGACCAGAGGAAGGCCGCTCCGAACTTGAAAAAATCGCGGTGCGGTGGCAGCACATAGTCGCCATCGAAAGGCAACGCAAGCTTAGGATGATCGGGGATGCGCTCCAGATCCGACCGGAGCTCCTGTTCTGAGGGAACGCGGGCGTAAACTTTCACCGCGCTGCCATCCTGGTTCAACAGAAAAGCAAGGGGGACCGTGAGCGATGCGCGCCAGTCGAAGAGATAGCGGCGAAAGATCTCGTAAATCGACGTTGCGTCTTTGACGATGAATAAGCCTGGACCGCGCTGCGGCTCGGGCAATGGTACGGGCTCTATGAACCATGTGTCTTCCAGGGCAAGCGTGTTGTCGCCCGTAAGCGGCTCAGACGGCCATCTCCGCGCCTCGTGAAAGGAGTGGGCGGTGTGCTCCGGCGAGCCCTCCACAATCTTGTACGTTTTGCCCGCATCGAGAGCAGAAAACTCCTGCACGGTTCCAGAAGGCCACGCGATGCGGACGCGCTGTGCCGAAGGCGAATCGCCCAAGCCGAAAATAATTCGCTTGCTGTGTTGCGATAAAAAACCCGATCCGGCCTCCAGCCATTTCGTCTGGCCGTCCACCTCGATCCGCGTACCGATGGCATCCCGGTTCGACTTTGTGCCTTCCAGACGGAAGGCGATCGATCGTTTTGAAGCCGCGCAATTATTTTGCAGCAGACGAACTTGCGGACCGAGGCGGCTCTTCAGAACAATATCGGGCCGGCCGTCGCCATCGAAATCGGTAATCGCAAATGCGCGGCTGTCGTCCGCGAAGTCGAGCCCGCTCACCCCGGAGAAGTCGTAGTAACGCTCGCCGCGGCGAACGTGAAGAACGTTGGGCTCGCGACCGCTCCAACTGTACTCCTCGCGAATGAATTGATTGATAGCGTTCCAGCCATTCTGATAGGCCAGCGACGGCACGGCCGTTACGGGAGATTTCGCGACCACCTGCCTCCAGAAGAAACTCATCAGATCGGTGGGCGAAGTGTTTGTCAGCATCCCGCAGGTCACGAAGATTTCGGGACTGCCATCGTTGTCCAGATCGTGGCCGCCGGAGGACCAGGCCCAGCGCCCGAATTCGACGTGTTCCTGGCGCGAGCGCTCCTCGAATGTACCGTCGCCGCGGTTGCGATAGAGCGAATTGCCTTTGGTGTGGCGATGGTAGGCTTCTTCGCCCGCTTTGCCGCGAGCGGGCGCGAAATGCGGATCGCGCACTACCCGTTGTCCCGAGTCCGTCCACATATTCGCGACATATAGGTCGGGGTGGCCGTCGCGGTCGTAATCGAACCAGCTCGCGCTCATTCCAGGACCGATGTCTTCCACACCCGCCGATTGCGCCATGTCGCGGAACCGGCCGTTGTGATTGACGTACAGGTTTTTGCGGCCGAAGTCATTGGCGACGTAGAGGTCGGGCCAGCCATCGCCGTTGAAATCGCACCAGGCAGGGGCGAAGCTGAAGCGGTCGTTGTTTTCATTCATGCCGGTTTCCGCGGTGCAGTCTTCGAGGAAGCCGCTGCCATTTGCATTCAGGCGGTTGCGAAAGAGAAAATTCGGCGGCCCGTTTTGCGCGTCGTGGTACGGCGAGGCGTAGGTGTATTGCGCTTCGCTTTGAAAGTAGACGTAGCAGCAGAGATAGAGATCCAGTTTGCCGTCTCGATCGAAATCGGCTGCCGCCATTCCGGTGAATCCGCCCGCTGGAGGCGTGGCGAAGCGAAAAGCGTCGGTGCGCAGCGCGAAACGATGGCCTTCGTTTAGCAACAGCAAGGGGCCGCTGCTGCGAAGCACGATCAAATCCTGACGGCCCGTGTTGCGCAGATCGACGAACAAAGCTGACGAAGTGTCATCGAGGAGGCCAACGCCCCACGCGCCCGTGATGTCATCGAGCGAGCCATCCGAATCGAGCTTGTAGAGCCGGTTCGGCAAACCACCGGGCTGGCATACATAAATTTCATCAAAGCCGTCGTTGTTAATATCGCCAACCGCGATCCCGTTGCTGCCGTAAATATCGATGCCGGTTGCGGGATCGAGGCGCGCGCGCCAATACGGCACCCCGCGTGAGAGCTGGCGGGTGAACTCGGGAGCACCGCGAGCGGCGGAGGCCGTCACATCGTGGAACCAGGGCTGAGCGGCTTCCGCGGCGTGCTCTTCCAGCGGTGAAAATGTAACCAGCTTGCCGTTTTTCCAACTCTGCTTCCAGCTTCCGACGCGATAAAGCAGCTTTCCATTCTGCCCGCTCGCGACTTCGTAACGCACAGTGCCGTCCGGCAACGGGTAGAATTGCGCGCGGCGAACTGTTCCTAACGACTGTATCCACCGCTTCCAGCCCTGCGCGATATTGGCATCGGTGAGATCGAAAACGGCCGACTGAAGATCCGGCGTGATCTGTTGGTAGCCTCGCGGGCATGGCGATGACCCGTGCGCGGCCGAAGCAAGCGGCAATTCAGCGCTTTCGAGGGCTTTCAAAAACGCCTGCCGGATCTCCATCGCGGTCTTCTCTTCCGAAAATTCGTCGTTTCCGGGCGCGATAAATTTCTCTAGCGCCAGATAGGGCGGAGTATGCCGGTCGGCGCCGAGAGCGCGCCGCGTGGGAAGGCATGTCAGTGCGGGCAGCACGCTCACCGACAGCAGAAAACGCCGGCGCGTAAGCGTCTCAATGCGAAACTTGGGCTTCACTGCTGTGGTTCCGTGACCTTCAGTGTCTGGTCCGCCTTCGCACGGCCGATCGGCTGCACGATTCCGCTCGGCCAGCGAATCTCCACATTCTCCGCCTCGGCCGCCTGCCCCAATCCGAAATGCAGCGTGAAAGAGTTCTGCGAATAGTAGCTGCCGCCGCTCATCACTTCGTCGATCATCTTGCGGCCCTGTACCGTCACGATCGCTCGAGCACCGATCGCGCTCCGGTTCGACTTTGTGCCCCGTAGGCACAAATTCAGAAAGTGTCCATGCGGGCCGCTGTTTTTCAGCAGACTCGGAGTTGCATTCATATTGACCAGCACAATTTCGGGACGGCCGTCGCCATCCAGATCTCCCACGGCCAGGCCGCGCGCGGGGCGGGGAACCTGAAATGCCTGACCCGCCTGCGCCGTCACGTCATCGAACTTGCCATTGCCGAGATTGCGGTACAGGATCGTTGGCTGCAGGTAGGTATCCCCGAGCTGTTTGCCCTCCACCTCCGGATACACGTGCCCATTGGCGATCACCAGGTCACGCCAGCCGTCGTCATCCACATCTACGAACGCGACGCCCCAGCCGAGCAGTTGACGGCTCTTGAGGCCTGCCTCGCGCGACACATCGGTGAAGAACTTACCGTCATCGTTGTGATATAGGGAAGTCAGATCTCCAGAAAAATTCGTTTTCGCGATGTCGAGCAAGCCATCGCCGTCATAATCGGCCACCGCGATCCCCATCCCCGCTTGCAAGTCGCCATCGAAATTCAGCGCGACTCCGGCCTCGACCCCACGCTCCTCGAAAGTGCCGTTATGCAGGTTGTGGAAAAGAAGGCTCCGGGTCATGTCGCAAGCGACATAAATGTCCGGCCAGCCGTCGTTATCGAAATCGGCGGCGGCCACACCGAGCCCGTAACGGCCGCCAGGCTTCAGGATTCCAGCCGCTTCCGAGACATCGGTGAAGGTTCCATCACGATTATTGTGATAAAGCACATTGTGCGCGAGTGGAAGTCCGCGAGGCCCGCACATCACTGGAATGCCTTTCCACACGCAGTAATCGCCGTGCCCCGGCCGTGGCGTTTTGGCTAAATCAAGATCCACATAGTTGGCGACGAAGAGGTCGAGATAGCCGTCGCGATCGTAATCGACGAACGAGCAGCCGGAGCCATAGCGCAGACCCGTGACGGGCAGGTGGGCCTTTTCGGTGACATCTGCAAACGTCCCGTCGCCGCGATTGCGGTAGAGCACGTTATGGCCGTAATACGTGACGAGAAGGTCGGGCCACCCGTCGTTATCGTAATCGCCAACGCAAACGCCCTGTGCCCATCCTTGCCGCTCTGACCCGGTCGGTTTGAAGCCCGCCTGCGTGGCGACGTTCTTGAAACGCCCGTTCCCCTCGTTGTGATAGAGCTGCGGGAGGCCGGCCGCATCCGGGAAATTCGTGAGCCGCGTCCCGTTCGCAATAAAGATATCGTTGCGCCCATCGCCGTCATAATCGAAGATCGCGACGCCGTTCCCGGTCGTCTCCAGGATGTAATCCTTGCGTTCGAGCCCGCCGTAAATATTCTTGCCATCGAGTCCGGCTGAAGCAGCTATATCGCGGAAATCGACTTGAAAGTTCGGAGCGACGCCCAATGCCAGCGCCGAAAGAGTAAGGCAGGCGATAACAGTGGGGCGTCTCACGGATTCGCCATTATAGCGTTTGGCAGCCATTACAGGGGCGAGGTGAATTTACAACCAAAGTAGTAGAAAACTCTTGAAGTAAACGTTTACGTGTGATACGTTCTACACCAGTTCAGCGGTCTACACTCCACCCAGGAGGGGTTTATGCTACATCGGCGTGTCCATTTGGGGTCTGTGCTCGTGTGTCTGTTGTGCAGCAGCGTCGCCTTTGGGCAGCGAGATCTGGGGACTATCACCGGAACGGTCACCGATCCGCAGGGCGCTGTGGTCCCCAATGCGAAGGTGACCATTGTCGAGACGGCCACGGGAATCGCTTCCAATACGCGGACCAACGAATCGGGGCTGTACACGCTTCCCGCGTTGAAGCCCGGCACCTATACGTTGACCGTGGAGGCGTCCGGCTTTCAGAAGACCCAGCAAAAGGACATTGTTGTTAACCCTGGTCCTCCGACCGCCGTTAACCTGACGATGACTGTGGGCAACGTCAACCAAACGATTGAAGTTACCGCGCAGGCTCCGCTTTTGCAGACCGAGAGTCCAGCGTTAGGCGCAAACCTGAATGCGGCGCAGGTTGCTCAGTTGCCGCTCGGGGGCCAGCGCACGTTTACTTATTTGGCGCGCATGGCGCCGGGGGTTCTCCCGGCGGAACAAGGTGCGCGCGATGCACAGAGCGGCGGCTTTTCGGCCGCGGGAGTACATTCGAACGGCGAGAATAATTTCCTGCTGAACGGTGTCGACAATAACGTGAACGTGATCGACTTTCTGAATCAGACCTCTTTCGTTATCGGTCCGTCCGTCGAAGCGATCGGCGATGTTCAGGTCCTTACCAACGGCTATAACGCCGAATATGGCCGCGCTGCCGGCGGTGTCATGAACGTCAATTTGAAATCCGGCACCAACAGCGTGCATGGCGTGCTATTCGAGTTTCTTCAGAACACCGATCTCAATGCCAACCGCTGGGAAAACAACCTGGCCGGCAAACCGGCGCCCACTCTGAAGCAGAACCAGTTCGGCGCGGCGATTGGCGGACCTATCATCCGCAATAAGCTTTTCCTCTTTGGCGACTATCAAGGCACTCGCATCGCCACTGCGGGTGGCGTGATTCAGAATCTGGGATATGGCGGTTTCTACACGGTTCCGACCACAGCGATGAAAGGTGGCGATTTCTCCGCGTTGCTCGGAAAAGCGATCGGTACAGACCCCGCGACCGGGCAATCGGTTATTCAGAATCAGATTTTTGACCCGACGACCACGGCTTGCATCAGTGGCTGCGTCGCCGGTTCGCTAGCGGCCGCTCCCGGTGCTACGCCTGTCTACACCCGGAATCCGTTTCCGGGAAACAAGATTCCCGTACAGATGATGGATCCGGCATCCTTCAAGATCGCCAGCTTTCTGCCTACCTCCAACCAGGCCGTCCCCACGGGTAATTATCCGCAGAACGATTTCTTCACCACCACTCCAGGCGCTCTGAATACCGATCAGGGCGACGGGCGCGTGGACTACCACATGAACGACAAGAACAGCATTTTCGGAAGCATCAGTTGGTCAAATACTTCCAAATCCCTTGTTCCGCCTTTCCAGGGACCGCTGGATGGCGGAAATTTCCAAGGAGTCGCCGAGACGGACCTGGGGCGAAACGCCATGCTGAGTTGGTCCCACATTTTTAGCCCCGCCGTCGTATCAGAGTCTCGAGTGGCTTTCAGTCGCCTGGTTACATCGCGCCTGCAGGCAAACGCGAACATTGACGAATTCAAGGCTGTGGGTATCGGTGGCTACGATCCGACCGGATCCGCCAACAACAACGGCGGTCTGCCGCAATTCGGCCTGGGGCGCTATAGCAACAACGTCAACGACTGGCTACCTACAAAGGAATACAACAATGTCTGGGACTTCATCGAGAATCTGGCCCTCACCAAAGCCGATCACGCGATGAAGTTTGGCGCTGAATTCCGGCCGATCCATTTTCCGTTTTTCCAGGTGCCCTACCCGCATGGCGAGATGAACTTCTCGCGTAATGAAACCTCTTTCCCATCCACGGCAAAGGATTCTGGCGGCCAGAACGGCACCTTCAGCGCCGATACGGGCGATGAGATGGCATCCTTCCTGCTGGGTGCTCTGAACGGCGGACAAGTTTCAACGACAAACTTCATCTCCTCCACCAAACAAGCCTACGCCTTCTATGCGCAGGATGACTGGAAAGTCTCGCGTAAACTCACCTTAAACATCGGTGTCCGATACGAGCTGTTTTCGCCGATAGGTGAGCAGTTTGCGCGACAATCCAACTTCGTTTTGCAAGATCTGACTTTGTATATTCCGCGCGGACCCAACCAGGACGCGCCGCTGCCGCCGAATTTCAATGCGCCGGCCACGGTCAATGGCATCACTTTCCCGGCGCTTTTTCCAACGGTAAAAGTGTCACGCGGTCAGGTGGGCCCATATCTCATTCCGTGGGACAAACTGGATATTGGTCCACGCATCGGATTCGCGTATAACATATTCCCGAAGACCGTGATCCGAGGAGCCTATGGGGCTTTTTACGGCGGCGAGGAAAACCAGGGTGGCAACCCGAACCGTGGTGAGGCGGCGCCATTCAATCTATCTCCGCAGCTAAATAGGCCCAGCGGAGTTGGTACATTTCAACCGAACCCGCTGTTTGCCAATGGAAATCCGACGGATGGAGTATCCGTTGGCTATCCCTTAAACGTGTTTAACGGCTTCCCGGTCTCTTCACTTCAGTTCCGCGAAGTTGCGCCGGATTTTAGAAACCCCTTGGTCCAGAAGTGGAACTTCTCGGTGCAGCAGGAGCTTCCCGGCCAAATGGCTCTCGAAGTAAGTTACACGGGCAACCACGGATCGCACCAGCTCCAGCAACCCGATTTCAATAACTGCCCCAATTTCCCGACAACCAACACGAGCATCACTTGCCAAAACCTGCGGCCTCAGCCAACCGTCGGCAGCATCTCCGGTACGTCAACCTTTTTCGTAAGTAACTACGAAGGTCTGAGCGCAAAGTTGGAAAAGAGACTAACGATGGGCTTGCAGTTTGTGACCTCATACACTTTTGGCCATGCGTTGAGTAACGCAGGAACAACCCTTAGCGGTTCAAGCGGATTTTACTGGAAAGACCCAACAAACTATAACACTTCGTACTCGAATGCGGCTTGGGATATCCGGCACAATTTCACCGCGGGTTTCAACTACGACATTCCGTTCGGGCGCGGGAAGATGTACGGAGCGAATCTCAACCGCGTTATGGATGCAGTAGCGGGCGGCTGGCAATTGAACGGCATTCTGACGCTTCACACGGGGCAGCCATTTACGTTGCGCGCTACCGGTTGTCAGGGCGTATTCAATACGGGCTGCTCACCCAATCTAGTAGCTGGCACAGACCCGAATGCCGCTCCGGCCAATGGCCGCAATCCGAGCGCGTGGTTTGACACAGCTAATCTCACGACACCGGCGCCCTTAACACAAGGCAATGTCGGATTGCAGACGAACTATGGTCCGCCCACGCGCACGCTCGACCTATCTATCTTTAAAGACTTTCCGTTTACCGAAAGATGGAAATTGCAGTTCCGCGCGGAAAGCTTCAATCTCGCGAACACGCCCCAGTTCAGCCTGCCGGACAACAACCTGCAGGACGCGAAGTTCGGCCAGATAACAAGTAGTCAGACGGGAACGGAGCGGCACTTCCAATTTGCGCTTCGCCTGCAGTTCTGAACTCTTTACCGTCGCGATTGTGAAATCTTCAGGGCCGGTTCGATATCGGTATGGACGAAGTCGCTGCCCTTGAAGAGCAGCGGCATTCGCAGCGCTTTCGCGGTCGCATAGGAACAGCAATCGCCAAAGTTGAGCTGGGCTTTGCTTTTGCCTCGGCCTTTGCCGTACGGCTGGCCGGCCGCGACCGCCAAAGATGCGGTTTCTGCATCCAATGGCTGAATAATCGCGCCAGTGTCCCGAAGGTCTTCCAGAAAATCTTTGTACTCTGCTGGCGAGAGCACCAGGCCCACCTCTACGAGCGATACCGCGGAGATTCGGGGCGTCTCGCGTGAAGCTGCAATAGCGCGGGCCAGGGCTTCGGACTCCGGCTCAGCCCGAACGATGGCAACCCATGCGGACGTGTCGACTATCATCTAAGCCGATTTCTTTTGCCGCCTTCTCGCAGGCGGCTTGGTGCGGGACAGGCGCTCGCGTTCCTCGTCGAGGTAAGCGAACATGTCATCGAACACTTTCTTCGGAAGCGCGGGGACCGGGCCCTTCTTCAGCTTTGGCCGGAGCCGTTTCATGACTTTTTCGTAACGCTCCTGAGCGCCTGCCGCCCGTTCGATCTTCTCCAACTCTTGCTTCAGCAAATCACGCAATGCTGCGGTTTTGTTCTTCCCCACTCGTTGCGCATAGCAGTCGATCAGCTCACACGTCTCCGCGTTCGCAATATAGATGGCCATAAATTTGGTATATATGCGATTATATACAACCTGCAGCCGATGTCCCTGATGTAGGTTGATATTTGCCGTTCGCTCTTGCTCTCCTGCTCTTCATCGCGGATCCGAAACAGGCTCAGCTTCTGCTTCAGCGCGGACTGATCGCTTTGCAGCACGGGCAACTGGCGGAGGCTCGCGACGCTCTCGAAACCGCTTCGAAAACGGACCCGAACAACGCATTTGTCTGGACCTCCCTGGCGGAAACGTATCTCAAGTTGAAGGAGCCGGGGAACGCTTCAGCCGCTGCTGACACTGCTGAGAAAATCGGAGCCGGCAACCCGGTGATCGATCACGCGCTCGCAATGTTTTACACCGAAGCGCGACAGTTTGGCCGGGCTGCCAAAGCGGAAGAGCGAGTCTGGCAAGGGGCCAAAACGGATCCTGAAGCTGCCACCGAATTCGCGCAGGCGCTGCTCCGTTCTGAAGACGCTACCCGCGCGGCGGACGTCGTGAGCGCGGCTCTTGCGGTGCACCCGAACGATGCACAACTGACGCTGGCGCTCGGTGTCGCGCGGTATGGGCAGCGGCGGTTCGACGATGCCATTCTCGCGTTTCTGAAAGTGATTCAGATTAATCCGCAAATTCCGCAGCCGTACTTATTTTTGGGACGGCTTCTCGACCAGGCAGGTCCCCATTTGCCCGCCATCGCGAGTGCGTACGAAGCGCTCGCAGCCCGTGAGCCGCAAAATGCCAAGGCAAACCTTCTGCTCGCCAAGGCGCTCCTCGCGACAGACCGGAGTAACGCGCGGGCCGAGAGCCTGCTGCATGAATCCATCGCGCTTGATGGGAATGACTGGGAAGCCCACTATGAACTCGGCGTGCTACTGGCGGCCAAGCACGATTATCAGGGGTCGGCCGCGGAGCTGACGCGCAGTATCGGCTTGAACCCGAAAGAGGCCATGCCGCATTACCATCTGGCGCGAGTATATGACCGCCTCGGTGAGCCGGAACGCGCCCAGGCGGAGCGCAAAACGCACGAACGGCTCGCTGGATCAACCGCTAAATAGCTACAAATCGAGGTGCTCGTCCCCATAGCGCAGGCACGCGATGACGTTGGCGTTCTCGGCGTGAAGCTGCTCTTCATGAGAAAGCTGTGAAACACGGGGGAGCGGTTGCGGAGAGTGATCTGTCTCCACCAGCTTCAGCGTTCGCGCCAAGTAAAGGCCGTTGCGGTCCGCGAACGTGATCCAGTAATGATCGGTCAGACATGGCACTTTCAGCGGGTCGCGCGTGATCATCTCAAGCGAGAAGCGCGTCTTGGGTCGGCGCTCGCGGACCATCGAAACGATGCGCTGAAGATCGAGAAACCCATCGCCTAGCAATACTTCCGAGAGTAGAAAGCCGTCGCTATAAGGCTCAACGCTGATGTTCTTCAGATGCGTGCTGACGGCGTACGAGGCGAGTTTTTCGGCGACATACATCGGGTCATCCAAAAGAGAGATGTTGTTACCGAAGTCAAGACACGAGCCGAGATACTCGCTGGAATGCTTTTCAAGCAGCGCCGCCATCTCATCCGCCGTCCAGTCCTTGTGATTTTCAAGACCAAGCGGCAATTTATAGCGCTCCAGGATGGGCAGCGCGGTTTCCACGGATTTATGGCCGCGCGCCACGAAATCCCGCCATTGATCGAGTGAGTTGAAAGTCTCGTAGCGCCTCGTACCTAGACAAGCCGAGCGTAACGCGACCGCGCCCGCCGCCATAGCCGTTTTGAGACTCGCTTCGAAAGCGGAAGTGTCGTCGCCGTGCGGCAGCGGAACCATGGCTTCGATATACATGCCGAACTGCTCGGCGCGTGAGCGAATGCTGGCTGGATCGCCATGAATCGGCGCCTGGATACCGGCAGCGCCGAGCGAATGGCAGTGCTCCAGAAATTCAAGCGTGTCCTGGGGATGCCAAGCCATCATGTACGAAGTGCTCGCGATTCCGAGCTTGTGTTGTGGAGCGTGGTTTTCAGATTCGGCCATAAACGGAAAAAGAAATGTCGCGGAAATCCCGGCGCAGCTGCTCCGGAGAAATGCGCGCCGGTTTATGAGGCTTCTTTCAATCGGACCTGGGCTGCCGTTTGGGGGCGGCGTTTGAAAAACGGCAGCGTGATAGCGGCGGACCCAATACAGCACAGCGACAGCATCAACAGAGCGAGCGTTGTACTCTGCGTGGCATCGCGAATCTTGCCGACCAGAAAGGGGCTGAAGTAGCCGCCCAGATTGCCCACCGAATTAATCCAGGCAATGCCGGCCGAAGCGGCAGTTCCGGAAAGATATGCCGTGGGAAGCGACCAGAACGTGGAAGAAGCAGCAATGATGCCGGCTGTGGCGACGGTCAGCGCGGCGAGACCAAGCACGCCCGAAATGCCGGGTATCGCAGATATGGCAAGACCCACTGCGCCGGCGATGGCCGAAAGAGCAACGTGCCAGCGGCGCTCGCCCGTAACGTCGGAATGGTGACCGACAATCAGCATGGCAACCGCGGCGGCAGCCCACGGAATGGTCGTGAGCAAACCGATATACAGTGGATCTTTGGTCAGCGTTTCTTTCACGATTTGCGGCAGCCAGAAGCTGATGCCGTAATTGCCCATCACCACTCCGAAATAAACCAGGCATAATAGCCAGACTTTGGAACTGCGAAAGGCATGCGCCAGATTGTGGTGGCCGGGTGAACCGGACCTCTTTAAGACATCCTCCTCTCGCAGGCGTTTTATCAGTAGCGACTTTTCCGCATCGGATAACCATTTCGCTTTGTGCGGTCCGTCCTGCAGAAAGAACATTGTGATGAACCCAACGATGAGAGAGGGAGCGGCTTCCACCAGGAAAAGCCATTGCCAGCCGCGAAGCCCGCCGACCGAAGTCATCTTGTCGAGAAGCCAGCCCGAAACAGGTCCTCCGATCACGCCGGAGAGCGGGATGGCTGTCATGAATGCCGCGACCATTTTGGCGCGATGTTTGCTCGTGTACCAAAACGTCAGATAAAGAATGACGCCGGGAAAAAATCCGGATTCGACGACGCCCAGAAGGAAACGGACGGTGTAGAATTGCGCCTCGGTCTTGACCAGCATGGTGCAGCCCGAGACAAGGCCCCAAATAATCATGATGGGCCCGAGCCAGTATTTCGCGCCGATCTTCTGCAGCGCGATGTTGCAAGGCACCTCAAAGAAGAAGTAGCCAATGAAGAAGATGCCGGCGCCGGCGCCATATACCGCATCGCTGATGCCCAGGTCCTGCTGCATCTGAAGCTTGGCGAAGCCGACGTTCACGCGATCGACGTAGGCAAAGATGTAGCACAGAAAGAGGAAGGGAATGAGCCGGCGCGTCACCCGCCGGTAGACTTGCTTCTCAAACTCCGGCGTGAAGTTCAGTTCGGTCGCGGAATCCATCACACGTCACCTCGGCGGCCAACCTATCGTGCGCACCACCCGCCATCGATCAGGATATCGGTACCGGTTATGAAGCCCGCCGCATCGGAGCACAGGTAACAGGCGAGCGAGCCGATCTCTTCCACTTTTCCCCACCGGCCCACAGGCAGGCTGGCCAGAAATTGAGCATTCGCTTCCGGATTCTGCATGATAGGCGTGTTCATTTCGGTTCCGAACGGACCCGGACTAATGCCGTTGACCGTGATGCCCTCTGATGCGAGCTCGAGCGCCAGCGCGCGGGTCAACCCCAGCAGCCCCGCTTTGCTTGCGGAATAGGCGCTGCGCCCGGGCAGCGAAACATGACTCATGATCGACGTTATATTCAGGATGCGTCCATATCCGCCGCCTTTCATGCCGGGGACGAAGGCGCGGCACATCAGGAAAGCGCTGGTGAGATTCGTATCCAGCACGCTGCGCCATTCCGCAAGCGAAAACTCCGTCAGTTGCTTACGGACATTGATGCCCGCATTGTTGATGAGGATCTGCACGGCGCCGAGCTGGCTGAATACATCCGACTCGAGCCGCCTTACGCTCTCTTCGTCGCTTACATCGGCAACCAACACTTTCGACCGGCCGCCGCTGCTGTCAATCTCATCTTTCACTGCATTCAGGTTTTCGGCATTTCGCGAAACGAGCGCGATCGCTGCTCCGGCTGCGCTGAGCGATAGCGCCATTGCCTTCCCCAATCCTTTGCTTGCGCCGGTGATGAGCGCCGTCTTACCGGCAAGATTTAGTGCGGAATCGGTCTGGGGCATGGTCTTCCTGGATGATACTCAATCTATCCGCCGAACCGAGAGTGATCGCACCGAACTGCTGCAAGGCACCCTCGACCTCCTGATCCTTTCGCACTCTCCTGCTCGGACCGGCTCACGGCCACGCGATCGCGAAATCGATCGAGATGAATTCCGAGGATGTGCTGCAGGTGGAGCAGGGCTCTCTTTATCCGGCGCTCCATCGAATGATCAAACTCGAGAAACGGCTGTGAAATCTTTCTGTCCAGTTCAACCGGAACATCACGTGAAGGTGCCGCCCCCATCCCAAGCTTATGCGGTTTCGGGGAGTGCTGTCGGCGCGGGAGACGCGATTTCTGTTTTCGTTGTTGCCGGAATCGCGAGCATTTCAGCCGCCTGACCTGAACTTGGCCTGGCGAGTGCCGCCATCCCGGCTTTGATGAAGCTACGTCCGTTCAGAAGGTGATCTTCGCTCCCGGCTGCGTTGGTCAGAATGTGAACTTTACCGCCAGCTGCAGCTCCCGCGGCGTGTTCCGGATGCTGCTGATCACGCCAGCCGAGCCGTAGCTGATGGTTCCGTTGGAGAACGAGGGCGCAATCGATGTGCCCGGTATCCCAAGCACCATATGGTTGAAAAGATTGAATGCTTCGGCGCGGAATTGAAGCTGTTTCGATTCGGTAATCACGATATTTTTCGCCAGTGCGAAATCCATATTGATCCATCGCATGGATCGCAGGTTGCCGATGGGAGAGTTGCCGAGGCCGTAACCCGGACCCACTTGCAGCGATGCCGGACTCACATAGCACGACGGGTTATACCACTGCGAAATGCTCTGATTAGCAGTAAGATTGCAGCCGGAGAGTAAGCTTGGCCGACTGTAGCCCGTGATCGCTCCCCCAGCATTAGAAAGATTAGCGGGATCGGTAGGGGTCGGGGCAACGCCCGCAATCGCGGCTGGCACGCAATTTGTGGTCCCTGTGGAAGTGCAGGCGTTGCTCACGCCGCCCCAGCTCGGGTTAAACGCTTCGCCTGACCGCGCCAGGAATGAGTAGTTTGTCTCCCAATTACCGAGCACGTGCGACAGGAAGCCGTGGCTCAGCCAATGTTTTCCATGACCGAATGGCAACTCGTAGACCGCCGTCCAGGTGAACACCTTTGGTACATCGAACGCGCAGGGTCCGTAAGCCAAACGAGGGCTGAAGAAGTATTGATTCGGCGCGCCCTCGGATCCGTTCTCGGCATTGAAGTCACCGTTTGTGTCCGCCAGACACTTTTCCCAAGTGAATGCGACAAGAGTCTCGAGCCCTCCCGCCCAGCGCTTTTGGAACTGAGCCTCGAGCGCGTTGAAATTCGAATAGCCCGTGGACTCCGAGTAATTCCAGCCTTGCGCCGCAAAGGGCATGTACTGGAGCTGGTTGATCGCCGCGGGCGTCAACGGTGTAGACGGACACTTGAACCCCTGGGCCGGGTTGTTTTGGCAGAAGGGGCCCTCCTGCGGATAATTGGCCTTGCAGCAATAGTCGAGCCGCTGTGTTTTGCTTCCTACGTAAGCAATGGAAGCCATGCTGGTGGCCGACAGTTGGCGCTCGATTTGCACGTTCCATTGCTGAGACCGCGGGTCGCTATAGTTTGGAGCATTGGTGTAACCGCCAAAAGTGGAACCCCACGGTGTCGGCGCCACCACGATGGGGTTGCTTCCCACCAATCCCGTGAGCTGAGACGTACCGTAGCCGCCGTACGGGCCACAGCTCTCCGCGCTGTTGCAGATGGGCGCAACCGTTGGAGCGGCGGCTGTTCCCATCGGTGCCGTGTTTAGCGTATCGGAGACACCACGCGTCCAAGGCCAGATGGAACCCTGCAATGTGTTTTCCGCGTATTGGCTGCGATAACTGATCGGATCGTAGAAGATTCCATAGCCAAGCCGGAGAACGGTTTTTGGCAAGAATTGCCAGGCCACGCCAATACGTGGACCGATGTTGTCCCTGATGGCCTTTAAAGCCGGCTGGCTGGAAGAAAACACGATGTTGTTGAGCGTGTTGTAGGTCACCCCACCGACATTCACGAGAAATGCAGGGTTGGCACTGGTGAGGCCCCCCGGAACACACGGTGGCATCTGCGGGGAACCGCATCCGGTCGTATACGCGGCGGTTTGCTTCGATCCGATGATGAACTGCTGCCCCTGCAGGTTCAAGGCGTTGACTGTCTCGGCGGGGTTGCCGATCAATGCGACTGCCGGGTCGTAGTCATACCGCAGACCGAAATTGATCGTCAGGCTCGGCCGCACATGCCATTCGTCCTGGACGAAAAAGCCAAACGGGGCCATCTTGACGTGGACCTCCTCATACTGAGGGACGTTTACCGTTAATGCGGAGGGGACATCCAAGAGCAGCGAGGCCAAAGCGTTGCCTTGATTGCTGCCGCAGGCAAAAAGGCCGGAGGCGTTTGTGGGGCAGGTCTGGGAGGTGCTCGAGACGAACGTTTCGTACAGGTTCGTTTCCAGCCGGTTTTCGTACAGATACTCGCCGCCGAAGCGGATATTGTGTTTTCCGTGTATCCAGGTCATCGTGCTGTTGATGTCGTGCTCCGGATTCCCACGGAATTGCGGCCCCACATTGCCGATTCCGTTATTGGCCGAGCCAATATAGTTGCTGACGTTCAGGAAGAAGCCGGCCGTTGCCTCTAGGTTGGAGAAGCCAGCTTGAGATTCAGGCTTAAAGCCATCGGGATTCGTAGCGTTCACCTGGACGGGGCGAATGTTCAGACCGCCGCGAACCTCCAGGATGAGATTGGGCGTGAATATGTGATCCCAGGCTCCTCCGATGTTCCACGTATGGTACGGGCTGGGAGTGATAGATGTTGTACCCGCTACGATTCCGTTGTTGGTGTCCCACAACATGTAAGCGCGGGCGAACACCGTGTTCTTTTCGCTGAAATGGTGATCCACTCGGAAATCGAAATTGTTTGCATTGTTGATGGTGTTGCGTGAATCGAGGCAGTTATCTACTGCAAAGGTGAGGTTCGGCGTGAAGGCGCAGTTCTTCAATTGCGGTGCCGTATAAGCCGAGATCGCGGCGGCTAACTTCGAATCGATCAGGGCGGAGGGAATCTTGTTGCACGGTGTGCCTCCAGCCGCTTGAATTCCGTATCCCTGTTGGCCGAAGCCCAAGCCCGGATTTTGAAGCGGCATGGGATTCCCCGCTGAATCACAGGTAAATCGCACGGCCGAGTTTGGGCCATTTTCGGAGAAGGGGTTGTAAATCGTGTTTGGAGTGATCGCCGTCTTGTTTGAATTTACTGCTCCGATCAGTTCCGGACTCACCGAGCCGCTGAAGTCGCCAGCGAGTTCCTGAGCGCTCGGGACGATCACGTAACTATTTGACGGCTGTGAATACCTCCAACCTTCGTAAGCAGCATAGAAAAACGTCTTGTTCCGGATGATACGGCCGCCAAAGGTGCTGCCGAATTCGTTCTGCGAATAACCGAGCGGCGAGGTAGGCGTACCCGAAAGGATCGCAGCCGCCGCGGATGAAGTGAGCGTGCCCGCACTTACCTGACTTTGCAGCTTGTTGGCCAGCGACTGGCAATTGGCCGGTGTACAAAAACCTTTGAACGGGTCGCGAGCGTCGAATATTTCGCTGCGTGCAAATTCCCAGGCCGAGCCATGGAACTGATTTGTACCCGACTTAGTCACAATGTTCACCACCGAGCCGAGCACATTCCCGTATTGCGCGTCGTTGTTGTGCGACTGTACCTTGAATTCCTGAATGGTGTCGGCGATCGGTGGAATCGCCCAGGCTCCGCCGCGATCGTCGGTGTTGATGATCCCGTCCATGTACCAGGCGTTCGAACGGTTACCCGCGCCGTTGACCGAGGGCCTGTAAATAGTGGAGCCGGGTATAGCAATGTTCCCGCCATCCGCGCTGCCAACGCCATTGCCGCCCTGGGCGGTATTCACTGGATTCACGCCCGGCTGCAGGATCAGCAATTGAGTGAAATTGCGCCCGTTCAGCGGCAGCTCATGAATCGCCTGTTCATCAAGCGTCGTGCCCAATTCCGTGCTCGCCCGCTGGATCATAACACCCACGGCGTCGGCGTTGACGGTCACCGTTTCGGTGGTTGAGCCGACGTCGAGCGTAATGTTTTGAGTGAGCGTCTGGTTCACGTCGAGCTTGAATGCGGGCAACTCGACTTTCTTGAAGCCGCTCTTCTCGACCGTAAGCACGTAACGGCCCGGCAAAAGGTTGATCACCGTAAACGCCCCATCGGAGCTCGTATTTTTCCGGCTTACGACATTCGTCTCCTGGTTGACAACTGTTACCGTTGCCTCCGGCACGGTGGCACCAGTGGCGTCCCGCACGATGCCGTTCACCACAGCCGTCGGCGTCTGCGCAAGCAACGTTGCAGTGAAAATTAAGGACACAAAGACCAACAATGCGGCTGTAGATCGGGTCAATCGCACTTCTCAATCCCCCTATGTGTGCAAAGTTGCAGGACTAAGACCAACGTTGAGTCCAATTGTATAGCTGTGGCAGGCGATGTCAAGTGATTTTTGCCTGTCTTTAACGCTAAATGCAACGATAAAGTACTACGTTGACTGGTGGACGCCTCGGACGTACACTGAGTAGAATTTCATTAAGGAGCGGAATTGTGGCTGTCCGGATGAAGGACATTGCGGATGACCTGGGCGTGTCTTTGATGACCGTTTCAAAGGCTTTGCGCGGCCATACCGATATCAGTGAGGAAACTCGCGAGCGCATCTTGTGCCGTGCGCGCGAGCTGAAATACCAGCCGAATTGGGTTGCGCGCAGCCTGGTCACTCGCCAGACGTTTATCGTCGGCCTAGTGATTCCCGACCTCATGCACTCATTCTTTGCGGAGGTTGCGAACGGACTCAACAAAGAGCTGGGGCCGGCTGGATATCAGATTGTCATTTTGAACTCGGACGAAAGCCCCGACACGGAACGAGCGCAGATAGAGATCTTGCTGGCGAGGAACGTGGATGGCTTGGTCGTGGCCTCCGCGCAACGCGACTGGCGGCGGAGCACGCCGCATTTGTTGAAAGGCCACGACACGCCTTACGTCTTGATCGATCGCATGCCGTCAGGCGTAAACGTGAACTACGTGGGAACGCGCGACGAGGATCTGGGGATACTGGCGACGAAACATCTGATTGACGAAGGTTGCACCCGGCTCGCTCACATCCGCGGTCCAGAGAATCCGAACGGGGTCCGCCGCCTTGAAGGATTCGAGAGGGCCACCCAGAAGAACGGCCGCAAATTGGCCGCTCACTACGTGGTTAGCGGCGGAAGCCATGACGACGGGGGTTACCGTGCCATGAAGGAATTGCTCGCACTGAAACGGCCACCCGATGGAGTGTTCTGCTACAACGATCCTGTGGCCGCCGGAGCCATCAAAGCGGTCCTCGAGAGCGGACGTCGCATTCCGCAGGACGTAGCCATCGTCGGGGCAGGGAACGTCCACTATTCCGATCTCTTGCGGGTACCGTTATCCACAATCGACCAAGGGGCATCGGAAATTGGTGAAAAGGCGGCGCGGATTCTGGTTGAATGTATGCGGGCGAAGACCCCTCCCGCACCACGTTGCGTGTTGATCCCGCCGCGTCTGATTGTGCGGGAATCTAGCCGCCGGACTGCCTCCCGCGAGTGATTCCAGAGACCGAGAAACCTCGGCAGCGAAAGGCAATGGAGCTTCTGCTTTAATTTTCCTAAACACCGCCTTGAGTTTAATTAGCTTGACTGCAGCGGCCAATTAGGTTAACTAGAAGCATCCACAGCCCGAAGTACACAGGTTAGCCTCCGGGCGGCAATTGCGTAAAAAAGGGGTGAAGCATGAACCGCGTCTATTTCAGTTTTGTCTCTGTCTTCCTTTTAGCCATAGCTTTGTGCTTCTCTGCAGCGCCGGCATTTGGGCAAGCCGTGGCTGGCGGCAGCGTAGCCGGGGTGGTTACGGATCCAACCGGGGGAGTGGTCGCGAACGCCAATGTCACGATGATTGAAACCGAGAAGCGTGTAACGCATACCGCCGTGACCGACGCAACGGGTCACTATGTGTTCAGCGAACTGCCGGTCGGACCGTACCGGCTGGACGTGAAAGCCGCCGGCTTCAAGGAGTACGTCCAAACCGGCATCGAATTGGAAGTCGGAAGCAATGTGGCAGCAAACGTTACGATGCAGCTCGGCAACGTAACGCAGACCGTCGAGGTGCAAGCCGGAGCAGCCATGGTGGAGACCACAAATAGCCATGTCGCGCAGGTGATCAATGAGAAGCAGATCAACGATCTGCCTTTGAACGGCAGATACGTTACCCAGCTGATCCTCGCATCGGGAGCGGCCATTACGGTAAGCCCATCAGGAGGTGACCTCACCGGTAGCAAGAATTTCTACAGCTCGACCACGATTTCTATCGCTGGCGGCCAGGCCAACGCGACCAACTATCTTCTCGATGGCGGCTATAACGTGGACACCTTCACGAATGTGAATATGCCATATCCATTCCCAGATGCTTTGCAAGAGTTCAGTGTGGAAACCAGCACTCTTCCCGCGCAGTATGGAGAACATCCTGGGGGAGTCATGAATGCTGTCACCAAGTCCGGGACCAATGATTTTCACGGCGATCTTTTTGATTATCTGCGCAATGGTGATTTCAACGCTCGCGGGTATTTTGCGACCGCGCGCGACACTCTGAAGCGGAATCAATACGGCGGCACGCTCGGCGGCAGAATTGTGAAGGACAAGCTGTTTTTCTTTGGTGGCTTCCAAGGCACTCCAACCCGCACTAATCCGCCCTCGACTATTTCTCACGTACCGACGGCAGCGGTGGAGAGCGGCGATTTTTCTCAAATTGAATCTGCTGCCTGCACTTCGACCCACACCAATAAACAGCTCAAGGATCCGTTTACGGGAGTGGCTTTCGCCGGGAATCAAATTCCGGTGTCCATGTTCGATCCCGCCGCGGTCAAGCTGCTGCCGTATCTTCCCGCCCCAACAAACCAATGCGGCCTAGTAACTTACGGTATTCCTGCGAACAATAACGAGTATGAAACCATCGGCCGCGCGGACTGGATCATCAGCGCGAAGCACACTTTCTTCGCGCGATATTTTATCGACGATTACCTCCTGAACGCCAGTTTTTCTCCCACTAATGCGCTGGTGACCACCAATCCCGGGAACGACGAGCGCGCGCAGACGATCACGCTGGGTGACACATACACGCTCAGCCCGATTACACTCAATTCGGCACATTTCACTTTCGAGCGACGCCGGGATAATCGCGGACCTGCCGGGGTGGGCATCAGTCCCCAAACGATTGGATCGCAGATCTTCTCGCAGGATCCTGACTTTCTCCTGGTTACTGTGACCAACTATTTCAGCACTTATTGTGGGACCTGCAATCACGCTTATTTCAATACAAACACCTGGTCCTATACCGACGACATGACACTAATCCGCGGGCGGCATCAGATCATGTTCGGAGCGAACATCATCCGCACGCAAGGAAATTTTAATAACAATTACGACCTCGATGGAAGCTTTGGGTTCGGCCAGAATCTGAGTGGCGATAATCTCTCTGATTTCATGCTCGGCGATTTATCGACTTTCAGCCAGAGCAAGGTGCAGGCGACCGCCAATCGCCAAACGAATCCCGGGCTTTACGTCCAGGACACATTCCGCGCGAACCAACATTTGACCATCACAGCGGGAGTTCGCTGGGAGCCTATGCTGTTTCCTCAGGATTTCTTCGGCCGCGGCAGTTCGTTTAATTTGTCGAATTTCATGAACAATGTGCATAGCATCGTTTATCCCAATGCGCCCGCGGGGATGCTCTATTTCGGCGATCCAGGTATCCCGAAAGCCTTTGTTCACGACAAATTCTTGAATTTCGCTCCGCGGCTCGGATTGGTTTTTTCTCCTGGCAAGAGCGGGCATGACACATTCCGAGTGGGTGGAGCGATCCTGTACGACACTACGGAGCTGTTCTTTGACGAGCGGGTACAGTCAAATCCACCCTTCGTCAATGAAATCGATGAAAGCTGGACTCTCAATGCTCAAGGAATCTTGCCCAAGACGGCGAATGGCTATGGCCTATTCACCAATCCATGGATCAGTTTCCCCGGCGGCAATCCCTTCCCGAGTACGAAAGTGTTCTTTCCGACATCGGCGGCTCTTTACGTCATCATGCCGCCGAACATCAAGCCGACATCCATCAGCACCTGGAACGCCAGTTATCAGCACCAGTTTCGCAACGAGTGGCTCACATCAGTGAATTACATCGGAAACAAGACCAGTCACCTTTGGATCGGCCAGGAGACCAATCCCGCTGTTTACATCCCCGGCAGCAGTGCGAGCACACAGAATCGGCGAGTGCTTACGCTGCTCAATGCCACGCAGGGAGGCCCCATTGGTTCGTTGCCCATCGCAGATGACGGTGGAAACGCCAATTACAACGCCATTCTCGCCTCTCTTCAACATCGCTTCAGCCACAATTACACGATCATAGCCAATTACACCTATTCGCATTGCATTACGGAAGCTGATTTCACCGGCGAGGTAACCGGGCCGATTTTCGAAAATCCATACAACTTGCGGCAGGATCGCGGATCTTGCGCGGCCGATGTTCGGCATATCTTCAATGCATCATTTGTGGGCATCAGCCCGCACATTGGTGGCGCACTCTGGGGTAAGATTCTGGGGAACTGGCAATTTGCTCCTATTATCCAGGCTCATACCGGTTTGCCCTTCGACATCACAACAGGGCAGGACAACTCGAAGACTGGCGTGGGGCGTGACCGGCCTGTCCAGGTTTTGCCGGATATTTACAGCTCCAACTGGGGCTCGAGTCTTCCTCAATATCTGAATGGAGCGGCATTCGTTCCGAACGCAACCGGCACTTTTGGCAATGTCGCACATAATGTGGCCGTTGGCCCCGGGACCTTCGAGTTTGACGCCTCCCTCAGCCGTATCTTCGCCATCACCGAGAGATGGCGGTTGGAAGCGCGTGCCGAAGGATTCAACGTGCTAAACCACACGAATTTTGCCGCGCCGAATAGCAATCTTAGTAGTAGCACCTATGGCCAGATTACGGCTACGCAATCCTCCGGTCCTGGGCAACAGGGGACGAACCGCATCATTCAATTCGCCCTGAAACTGCATTTCTAGCCGTTCAGGCACATACGAAGCGCGGTCCGGGACCGCCGGAAGCCGAAGTCCCTTTCCGCAATCCCGCCCGGTTTGTTACGCTTGAATCGAAGGGGAGTGCAATCCTGCATCCCTATCGGTGTAGTCAATGGAATCAGTAGAAAACAGCAATAGCGGTGTCGCTATGGAAGAGGTTCAATCGCGTTCCGCCGATATGGGCGATACCGAAGCGGCCGTCCGCACGTCGGAGGTTTCCAGCGCACCGGAGATCGCGGACCGCGACCGCTTAGCGAAAGAAAAGGCCGAGTTGCAGGACTTGTTGCAGCGGCGGCAGGCCGAATTTGAGAATTTTCGGAGGCGCACGGAGCGGGAACGTGTGGATCTCTTCGAATATGCCGCCATGGATGCGGTGAAGGCGTTATTGCCGGTCTTGGACGATTTTGAACGCGCGCTGAGAGTGGAAAGCGCCGACAAAGAATACGCCCGCGGAATGGAGATCATCTATCAACGGCTCGTCGAGACGCTGAAGAAGCTGGGTTTGGAACCCGTTTCCGAGGAAGTACCGCTTTTCAATCCGCATATCCACCATGCTGTCGAAATGGTTGATACAAAGGATCACCCGGATCAAACTATCTTGGAGGAGTATCAGAAGGGATATTACTTCAAGGGACGGCTTCTCCGTCCTGCCATGGTGAAAGTCGCAGTTAATCCGTGATCTTCTTCAAACCGCTTACCAGAATACGATGAGCGTCGCAAAACGAGACTATTATGAGGTGCTGAGCGTCTCGCGCGAGTGCGACGAGCAAACGCTCAAAAGCGCATACCGCAAGCTTGCGCTGCAATATCATCCGGATCGAAATCCGAACAATCGTGAGGCGGAAGAAAAGTTCAAAGAGGCGGCGGAGGCTTACGCGGTGCTCAGCGATCCGCAGAAACGCGCGGCTTATGACCGCTTCGGGCATCAGGGCGTAAACGGCGCGGGCGGCGCGGGATTTGATGAGACGGCATTCGCCGATTTTGGTGACATTCTGGGAGACCTTTTTGGTCTGGGGAACATCTTCGGGGGCGGCGGACGGCGATCCCGAGTGCAGCGCGGCGAGGACATTCGCTACGACCTTGAAATCAGCTTCGAAGAATCAATGCGCGGCTTGTCGGCGGATTTGCAGATACCGCGCATGGAGGCCTGTGGCAAGTGCCACGGGACAGGGGCTGAGCCTAACGGAGGGTTGGTCACGTGCGCGGCGTGTCACGGGCGCGGTGAAATCCTTTACCAGCAGAGCTTCCTCTCGATCCGCAAGACATGCCCTACGTGCGGCGGGCGAGGCAAGGTCATCCGGCAGGCTTGCTCTCAGTGCCGGGGCGAAGGATTTCATCGTACCGAAAAGAAACTCAAGGTCAATATTCCTGCCGGTGTGGATAATGGAACGCGTCTGCGGCTGGCTGGGGAGGGCAATCCGGGACCGTCCGGCGGCGGCCAAGCCGGCGACCTCTACGTTGTCATCAAGGTCGCTGAGCACCCGATTTTCGAACGGCGCGAGAATGACCTGCATTGTACGCTCCCCATAAACCTCGCGCAGGCTGCGCTGGGCGCTGAAATTGAGATTGAGACTTTCGATGGCCCGCAGAAGATTCGTATCCCCGAGGGGACGCAATCGGGAGCTCAGTTTCGGCTGCGAAGTCTCGGGGTCCCCCATCTCAATAGCCGTGCGCGCGGCGACCTTTATGTGCATGTGGACGTGCAAGTGCCGAAAAAATTGACTCGCGAGCAGCGGAAGCTCTTCGAGGAACTGCGCGAGATACTGCCCGCCGATAATGCGCCGCATGTAAAGAGCGTCTTTGAAAAAGTGCGGGATTTTTTCGGGTGATCAGCGAATAGGCGGATATTGCTTCTCGAACCTGTTCCGCGCGTTATAGACTTCGAAGCTGCCGTCGCGATTTGCCGTCAATTTTAAGTAGTAGCCCGTGTCCGCCTCGGTGATGTTCGCGATGTACGGGTCGGAAGTGTTGTGTTCGCTTCCGCCGGCGTCGGCAAAATGGAGTTGCCAGATATCCTGCAGCCCGGGCGACGATTTCACGATATCCCATGCCGAGGGTGCCGCGCCCTTCTTGGCTCCGTTGTCGATAATGGCTACACGCGGTTGCAGGGCGTGCACCAACGCCGGACTATTGCTCTGATCGATTCCGTGATGAGACACTACCAGAATGTCCGCACGGCCGAGCTTGTTGTTCGGGCACATCAACTCGAGCTCCTTGTTCCATGTCAGGTCGCCCAAATCGACGATTCTCAATTGTCCGAACGTAATGACCGTACCGACTGAACGCGCGTTCTCCGAGGGGTCGGAAGCTTTTTCTTCAACGCCCGAGCAGAATTGATTGGGTTGCCCCGCGCCTGTGAGCGGTTGATCGATCAGATTGCCGTCCGCGCTCACGATGGTGACATCGATACCCTTAATGGGCAATGGCTCGCCGGGTTTGGCGAGGATGTGGTTTGAGCCCTGGATCGCGGCTTGGTAATCGGCGTACAAATGGCTGGCAGCGTTCGTCTGCTCGCGATCCGGCCCGTGGTCGATGAACGTTCCGACGGGAATCTTCGAGACAAGCTGGGGCACGCCGCCCACGTGGTCCGCATGATAGTGCGTGATGAGCACGTAATCGATTTTCTTGATGCCAGCGCGCTTGGCTGCGGCCAAAATCCGATTGGCGTCTCTGTAGGCGTTATAGCCCCAGCCCGTGTCGATCAGCATGGACTGATGGGCGGGCGTAACAAACAGTGTCGATTGACCACCCTCCACGTCAATGATGAAGATCTGAAGCTGTTTCGGGGCCGCCGGAGCTACCAGAGCTAGCAAAAAACCGCAAAATACAACGAGCGTGAGGCGAACCCGCATTTCGCCTGATCGTATCAAAGCGGCCGACGCGAGTAGCCGGAACAATCCACGGTTGTTTGGCGTACTTTGGAGTAGAACAGGAACGCGGGAGAGAAACGACTTGCCTTTTTGCACGAATTGTGGGACCGGTGTCGACCCGAGGGCCTCGTTTTGCCACAATTGCGGAACCCGCCAACCACGAGCGGCCCCGGAGTTCACCGACCTGTTTGCCGGTATGAGCGACCGGACGGCATCGATCCTCTGTTATATTCCCATCTTCGGCGTAATTCCCGCCATCGTATTTCTCGCCTCGCAGAAATACCGCGCCAATTCGCGAGTGCGATTTGATGCCTTTCAGGCTCTATATCTGTTTGTTGCATGGCTCATCGTTTCGTCGGCAATACCCACGCTTCTCTTCACAGGCATTCCGGGATGGGGAATCGAAGCCGCGCTCGTCGGAATGGTAAAGTTCGCGATTTACATTTGCTGGATTTACCTTCTGATCCAGGCCTCTCGAGAGCAGCAGGTCCGTCTGCCCGTCATCGGCGACCTAGCGGCGCGCTCAACGAGTGAGCAATTATAGTATAATTATTCATTGGAGTGAATAATTACTCAAAACGAAGCTCCGTTGGCATTGCGGGCTTCAGAGGATATAGCGGGGCTGAACTGGTTCGAATTCTACGCCGTCATCAAGGGGTGGACTTGGTCCTATTGGAGCACCGCTCGGACTCAGAAGCCCCTGTAGGCCCCCTGGGACAAACGCCGTTAAAAACGATTGCCGCCACGCCGGAGGCAATTCGGCAGGAAAAGCTCGACCTCGTGTTTCTGGCTACTGCAGCTGAGGTTTCAATCGTGCTAGCCCCCAAGATCCTCGAGAATGAAGTCAAAGTGATAGATCTTAGCGGCGCGTTCCGGCTGCACGACAGTGAGACTTATTCAAGGTGGTACAGAGAGCGCCATACGGCGACGGAATGGCTCGCCGAAGCGGTCTACGGTTTGCCGGAGTTTTACAGGGATCACATTCCTGCGGCTCGGCTGGTGGCGAATCCTGGCTGTTATCCAACAGCGGCCAATCTGGCCATTCGCCCTCTCATCGACGCTCAGGTGGCGGATCGCAGTCGCGGGATTGTTTGCGATGCCAAATCGGGCGTTAGTGGCGCCGGGAGGAAGGCTGCCCTGAAGACTAGCTTTTGTGAGGTCACCGAGAACTTCAGCGCGTATGGCGTGATGGAGCACCGGCACGTTCCGGAAGTATTGCAGAACTCGGGACTCGGAGAGCGCGAATTTACGTTTACTGCTCATCTTTTACCGCTCGAACGGGGAATTCTCGAGACGATTTACATCCGGACGCTTCGAATAGAAAAAGCGGTCGATTTGCTCTCGATTTATGAGGAGCGGTATGCTAATGAGCCTTTCGTGCGGCTGTACGCGCCCGGCAAGGTGCCTGATTTACGAACGGTTCAATACACCAATTTCTGTGATATCGGCTTTGTTTTTGATGGAGAGAGCCAACGCGCAATCATCGTTGCGGCGGAAGACAATTTGGGGAAGGGTGCCGCGGGGCAAGCGGTTCAGAACATGAATCTGATGCTTGGATTTCCGGAAACCGAGGCGCTGCTGTGAGGGTGCTCGTAAAAGTGGGCGGCACGCTGTTGGATGATGCCCTAAAGAGAAGGCGCATCAGCGAGCAGTTGGCTGACGTGGCAGGTCAACACGACCTGGTGATCGTACATGGAGGCGGGAAGCAAGTTACGCAATTTCTGGAGGAGCGAGGTCAATCGAGCCGCTTCGTGCGGGGCTTGCGCGTTTCCGATGAAGCAGTCATCGACGCTGTGATAAAGGTCATTGCCGGCAGCGTGAACAAACAATTGGTCTCGGACCTCGTGGCATCCGGCCGAGCGGCTGTCGGGATCTCGGGAATCGATGGCCTTCTCACCAATGCCGTTCAGCTTGATCCTGAGCTAGGAAACGTCGGAAAACCGAGCGCCAGCGATAGTCGGCTCCTCGATCTGCTTGTAAGCGCCGGATATCTGCCCGTGGTTGCCTGTGTTGCCGGAGACGGGCGCGGACATATCTTCAACGTGAATGCCGATCAAATGGCGGTCTCATGCGCCATGGGATGGAGGGCCGACAAGTTGCTGTTTTTAACCGACGTCTTGGGCGTCCAGGATCGAAACGGTCGCCTGATTCCACACTTGGCCGCCAACGAGGCTGCCGAACTGATCGTGCACGGCGTAGCGCGCGGCGGAATGCAGGCAAAGCTGGAAGCGGCAACTGCGGCGCTGCACGCCGGTTTGGATGAAGTTATAGTGGCGCCGGGCGAGCAACACAATGCTTGTCAGCGGCTCCTGTCAGGTGAAGAGCTCGGTACCCGAATACGGCTTGAGCCGGTGCCCTGGAGAGGTATTGCGGTATGACGCAAACCGCCATAACGGTTCGGAAGGCGGCTATGACGGATATACGGGATCTTCTGTCGCTAATCAACGCTTACGCCGCTAACGGCAGCATGCTGCCTCGAACCGAGTTTGAGATGTCGGAGAACATCCGCGACTTTTCCATTGCGCGCGAGGGGAATTTGCTGGTCGGGTGCGGTGCGCTCCACTTCTACACGCCGGTCAGCGCCGAAGTGAGATCGTTAGCCGTCCGACCGGACCTCAAGCACCAGGGTGTTGGAAGGGCCCTGGTCGAATCGCTTGAGGCGGAGGCGCGCGAAAATGACTTGGATTCCATCTTCGCCTTCACTTACGTGCCCCAATTTTTCGAGAGGCTTGGGTTTGCTGAAGTCGAGCGCGGCGAGCTTCCGCTAAAGGCATGGAAGGATTGCTTGCGCTGTTCAAAATTTCAGAATTGCGATGAAATTGCGGTCCTAAAACGCCTCAAACCGGCCACCCACAATCCGGGCTTTTTATATCATCAGGCGATAAATAGTGAGGAGTTTGTTCAACTTCCCACGGTCCGACATTCGACGTCCAGATAAAGGTTGGGCTGAATTCGGCTCCTAGTTTGACTTGGTACTGTCGAAGTACTACGTAAAAAATTTCAAAAGTGCGAACTTTTTACTGGATTTTAGCGAATATTTGCTCCTATACTCGGTTTAAGTACTAGGTCACGTAGTACTGGACCGAGAAAAGGGAGGAAATCGTGCGCGCTTTGACCGTTGATGTTCAAAATTCGGCCGGTCGGATTCTTTGTTGTACTATTTTCAAGCCTGGTGGCAGGAAATTGTTGGCAAAAGGACATGTTTTAAGTGATGAAGATATTCGTTTGCTGCAGACCGAAGGCATGCGCCAGGTATGGGTGACGGAGTTGGAGGAGGGAGAAATCGGCGAGGACGACGCCGTCATGGCCGTCGCCGAGGCGATGTGCTGTGGCTCTGTGGAACTGCGCTTGGCGGCTGGCGGCCGTGCCAATCTTGTAGCTACCGAAAACTGTTGCGCTCTGGTGGACGACGACCTTTTGCGGCAGATCAACTGCACCAGCAGTGTCGTAATCGCAACCGTCCCCAATTACCGTTTCGCGCAGGCCGGCGAAAGAATCGCAACCGTAAAGAGCGCCCCATTTGCGGTATCGCAGGCGCAACTGGAAACGGTTCTATCAATTCTGAACGAAAGGGGTGCGATCCTGCAGGCTCGGCCGATCGCCAGGGACGCGGGGATTGCGGTCCTATATACCGACCCGGTGCACGGTGATCGGGCTCGAACTCTGTTTGAAAACGTGGTTCACACGCGGATCGAGCGCCTGGGAGCGAATCTCCGCTTTGCGCTGTCCTCCGTAGAGGAGGAGGAGCAGGTAACGCGTTCCCTTCAACATCTGCTGCGAAGCAAGCCGCACGTGATCCTCATCGCATCCACCACTGCTCCGGCTGGCCCTGAAGATGTCATTGGCAGAGCGCTCGTGCGCCTCGGAGCGCACGTGGAGAGGTTTCTTGCGCCGGTCGAACCAGGCAATTTGTTGATGCTGAGCTACAAGAACGATATCCCCATCGTCTCCGCGCCTTGCTGCTTCCGTTCCGCCAAGCCGAATATTCTAGATTTAGTCTTACCTCCGATGTTGGCCAAATACCGCATCTCCGGTTGGGAAATCGCCTGCTTGGGGCATGGAGGCCTCCTTACTTAGACCAAATGGGCTTCACCGCCGGGTCCTAGCAGCCCGGGCTTTGCCAGGTGAGCACGCTTTGAGGAAAAAGCGAGCCGGCCCGGTAAGCTCGGGTTTTTTTCACCGCACGCCGTCCTCACCGGGGTGCTCCCGCACGGGAGTTATCATGAATGTTCGACACATGTCCGAACACTCGGAAACAGATCTGGGGGCGCATATCATACGTGTCATAGCCCAGACTCAGCGCATCCCCCGCGAATCCATCTCGCTGGAAAGTACGTTTGAGGAACTTAAGATTGATTCTCTCGACGGAATCAATATTATTTTTGCCCTAGAGAATGAATTCGGAATCAATATTCCCGATGAAGGCGTACAGAACATGCATTCGATTCGGGAGACAGTAGAGGGCGTACGTAAGCTTGTTGAGGAGAAGATCCAAGCGGTGCCACCGGGTGCGGCGTGAATCGAGTGGCGGTGACCGGCCTAGGTCTGGTGTGCGCGCTTGGCAATAATGTTTGTGAATGTTGGCCGCGATTAGCGGCCGGGGAAAGCGGCATTCGATCACTCCGAAGCCCCGGGGCTCCTCCGTACAAATTTCAAAAAGGCGCGGAGGCGCGGTATTTTAGACCTCTTGATCACTTCACCGAAAAGGATTTGATCATCCTGGAACGTTTTGCCCAGTTCGCGGCCGTGGCCGCGCGAGAAGCGGTGGCCCAAAGCGGTCTCAGGTTCGAGGGCGAACTCAAGGACCGCTGCGCAATTGTGACAGGCAGCAGCGTCGGAGGCCAGTTCTCCGAAGAAGAGGGCTATCAAAGGTTGTACAAAGAGAATAACCCCCGGGTTGCTCCTCTTACCATTCCCCGCACCATGACGAATGCGGGCGCTAGCCGTATCTCGCTCGAATATGGCATTCAGGGTCCAGCCTACACGGTTGCAACCGCGTGCTCTTCTTCGAATCACGCGATTGGGCAGGCGTTCTGGATGGTGCGAAGCGGACAGGTGACAACTGCCATTGCGGGCGGGAGTGAAGCCGTTTTTGCCGAGGGTTTGTTGCGCGCATGGGAGGCTATGCGCGTGGTGTCTCCGGATGTCTGCAGGCCGTTTTCGGCTGACCGTCGCGGACTTTCGCTCGGCGAAGGAGCGGGGATGTTGCTTCTGGAGAATTGGGAGCATGCGAAAGCCAGAGGAGTTGAAATCCTTGGGGAACTGGTAGGTTTTGGAATGAGCTCGGACGCACATCACATCACTCAGCCTTCTATAGAGGGACCAGCTAAGTCCATGGCCTGGGCATTAAAGGACGCGCGATTAGATCCGGCGGAGGTCCACTATATCAACGCACACGGAACTGGTACGCAGGCGAATGATATCACTGAGACGCAAGCAATTCGATCCGTCTTTTCAAAAAATGCCGACTCCCTGCTTGTCAGCTCGACGAAATCGATGCACGGTCATACGCTGGGTGCTGCCGGCGCCATCGAAGCTGTCGTAACAGTCTTGGCACTAAAAAACGCGCTTGTGCCGCCCACCGCTAACTTCCATACACCCGATCCGGCTTGTAACTTGAATATCGTTGCCAATGAGCCGCGCCGGTCGCCTATTGAAACTGCAGTTTCGAATACCTTTGCTTTCGGCGGCTTGAACGCCACGCTGGTATTGAAACGGGCGTAAACTTGTGGCGAAGCGACTTCCGACATCCGATGCGTCTAAACGTTGTGATTTCCCCACCGCTACAGTCCTAGTGAGGAAAAAGAGGTTCAATTCGCCGACATGAAGATCTCAATTGGGGCAGACCACGCTGGTTATGAGATGAAGGAACAGCTGATTCGGTTTATCAAGGGACTGGGGCATAGCGTTTATGATGTGGGTACGTTCGAGCCCGACAAACCTGACGACTATCCCGACTACGCCACACTCGTTGCTCAGAATATCCGGTCGGGCCAATCGGAAAGGGGCGTACTTGTTTGCGGAAGCGGTGTGGGCGTTTCGGTGGCCGCAAACAAATACAAGGGTATTCGCGCCGGTTTGTGTCACGATCACTACTCCGCTCACCAGGGCGTGGAGCACGATGATATGAATGTGTTGGTGTTAGGTGCAAGAATCATCGGCTCGATGACGGCTCAAGATGTCACCGAGGCGTTTCTGGAGGCGACCTTCAGCGGTGAAGAGCGCCATGTGCGCCGTCTCAACAAGGTGAAAGGAATCGAACGAAATGAGTTCCGCTAATCCCAGAGCAGCCGTCGATCCCGCGAGCTTTGCGCACTCGCTGCCAGCCGACCTGGTGAAGGCTGTTAACGAGGCGCAGAAGAATTGGGATCGATCCAAAAAAACGGAACGGCTCTGGAGCAGGGATGCATTGCTCTGGACAGGCTCCGACGAGGCGAAATGGCTTGGCTGGTTGGATATTGTGGACCAGCAACTGTCCAGTGTTTCGAAGTTCAAAGCTTTAGCTGCTGAAATCCGCGAAGATGGATTTACCCACATGCTGCTGCTCGGCATGGGCGGTTCGAGCTTATGCCCGGAGGTCTTTAGCCTTACCTACGGTCGGCAGGCAGGCTCGCCCGTGCTTCTGGTGCTGGACTCGACAGACCCGGTTCAAATCAGGGCGGTGCGTGCCAAGATCGATCCGGCCCGGACGCTTTTCTGCGTCTCGAGCAAGTCCGGAACGACGCTCGAACCCAACATTTATATGCAGTATTTCTTCGAGGAGACGAGGAAATCCGTCGGAGATCGCGCCGGGCATCACTTCATTGCCATTACGGATCCGGGCTCGAAACTCGAAGCAGTGTCGGAGAAATTGAGCTTCCGGCGGTTGTATCACGGTGTCGCGAGTATAGGCGGCCGCTATTCGGCCCTCTCGGATTTCGGTCTCGTTCCCCATGCCGCGATCGGATTGGATACTGAGAAGTTTCTCACGCGAACTGCGGCCATGGTGGAGGCATGCAAGAGTGCGGATGCCCTGAAGAATCCAGGAGTGGCGCTGGGGCTGGTGCTGGGCATCGCGGCCACCAAGTTCAGCCGTGACAAAGTAACACTGGTTTGCTCAAAATCAATTGGCGATCTGGGTGCCTGGCTTGAACAGTTGCTCGCGGAATCCACTGGCAAGGACGGCCGCGGGCTCATTCCCGTAGATCGCGAACCGTTGCTCAGCCCCGACAACTACGGGAACGATCGTGTCTTTGCCTACATCAAGTATGCGGCGGACAACGAAACGGAAATGGAAGCAGCTGTCAGCGCGCTGGAAGAGGCGGGGCAGCCAATTGCACGGATTGTGTTGCAGGACCTCTACGACCTCGGGCAGACATTCTTCCAGTGGGAGATTGCGACCGCGGTTGCGGGATCTGTAATCGGCATCAATGCCTTCAACCAGCCGGATGTGGAAGCGAGCAAGGTAGTGACGCGCGATCTGACGTCAGAATTTGAGGAGACCGGTTCGCTTCCTGCCGAAGAACCAATTTTGGAGCAGGATGGAATCAAGCTCTTTACGGATGGAGTGAATGCTAAGGCTCTCGTCAATGGCGGAAACACGCTGGGCGCGGTGATTCGGAGACATCTCGACAGGCTGAAGGCTGGAGACTACTTCGGGCTGCTTGCTTACATCCCGATGTTTCCCGAGTATGAGACCGAGTTGCAGGAGATGAGAAAGGCCGTGTTGAAATCCAAGCACGTCGCGACGGTGCTGGGATTTGGGCCGCGGTTCCTGCACAGCACTGGGCAAGCTTATAAGGGCGGACCGAATACAGGCGTTTTCTTGCAGATCACGTGCGATGAAGCTGAAGATTTGCCAGTTCCGCAGCAGAAATATTCGTTTGGAATTGTGAAGGCGGCGCAGGCGCGAGGAGACTTCAAGGTGCTTGCTGACCGGCATCGTCGCGCCCTGCGTGTGCATCTAGGTGGAGATGTGGCTGCCGGCCTGGTTCACCTTAGAGACTTGGTCTGCGCGGCGGTTGCACATTGAGGTGCCGCGATGATCATGCTTCTCCCGTGGATCGATATTCAGACCGACCGGCTTTTCGATCGATCATAGTAGCTACTTTCCGTCGCAAAATAGCACTTTCTGACAGGCTAAAAGCTCCTCGTAACCCAAACCGCATTGACCTGAAATCGCGATTTCGAGTTCTGCTCGTCGAGCGCGGGGCGGAGCTGGCAATTCGGTCTCAGGCACGGGCCACGGCCAGAGCGTTCCCGATATTGATGAGGTTATCGGCGAGGACACCTAAACCGACCCAACGCTTCATTCCCTCCAGACCACGGTAGCGGCAGCGGCCGATCCCATGCCGCCGCTTGAGTATACTGATGCGACCTTCACAGCCGGTCCGCCAACGCTGTGCTTTTTTGAACCAGCGACGCTTCTCCAGTTTCTTTCGCTGCATGCTGCCCGTATTGCGATTCGGCACTGCCACCCACTTCACACCTTTCTCCTGAACCGCTCGTTCTTGCGCTTGCGAGTAAAATCCCGCATCTGCCGCCACCAACTGAGGCACGCGGCCGAGTTTGCGTATCTGCGCCTCCACAGAGGACAGCAGCAGTTCTCGATCGCTGGGTCGCTCGTCGAAAACTTCATAATGCGTGATGATCTGATTCTCGGCTTCCTGTACCTGCACCAGTTTGCCGAATTCAGTTGGCTTGCTGGCCTTACCCTTACGAATGATTTCCGTGTGCGGCTCAAACAAGTGCGCTTGACTTCGGCCAGCTCCCGCAGATCCCATCCATAGTAGTGAGCCTTTAAATGCCCCCTTCCCAAAGTCCTACGCGGTCGGCTGGTGAATTCCCCGTGTATTTCTAAGTCGGGCAGATGCGGCCGCGAAACATCAACGAGGCAATTTTTCATTCACCGGACCGACATCCTTTGGCGAGCTATACAAGGCGGCCGGAACCACGTGAAGGCCTTTCAACGATATCGGGAGCTCTTTGCGCCGTTTGTCTGTGCAAAGCAGAAGGTGGCACTTCGCTTTGCGAGCGTGTTTGCGCCGGAATCATCGATTGCGCTGTTCTTGCGCAACCAGGCTATGAACCTCCTCCGAGTGCACTGGTTTGCTGATCTCATTTTCGCTCGTGATATCAAGGATAATCTCGCGCTGCCCGAATACTGAAGGGAGCTTCGTCAGGATTTGACAACGATGTCCTTGCGAATCGGACTAGAGACTTGGTTCTCGATCATGTCATACGAGGGTCTCGGCTTTCCCTATCAGCCATTACTGAGCACGATCTTATCTTCCAGGAACGTGCCGCTAGAAACTCGAGAGCCCGTCTCGAACATCCGCTCAGTCTCCTTGGAAAGTGGCGGTTCGCCGAATGAGGTAAGCGCCGGTTCCAGTAAGCAGATTTCGACTGCGCCGATGGTTACATGCCCAAAATTGCCGTCTCATGGCTGTCTCGATTCTTAGGTTCAATCGATTTTCAAGGATTGCCGGATCATGCGGGTTGTGCCAGGCGCTTGCTGCTCTAACTGGCTCAAAAGCTGTTCAATCGCGTTCGTGATATCTTGACGGGCGTAGCCGGGCAAGCTTGCGTTGGTATCTAGAATCTCCCAGAGCGCCGCCCAATTGAGCTGGTTGGGCGATATGGCACTAATTGCGAGGTCCGGCTGAACACCGATTCCTTCGCAACTGGTTCCTGTGATCGGATTCACAACGCGCGCGTAAGGAATGCAGGCGGATCGCTGGCTTCGTTTCGTTGGAATCGCGGAGCCCGACATGTTCAAATAGAGTGATCGGTCCCGTCCCGGTCGGGCTGCATCTTCTCGCAGCGCTCATAATTATTTTCTTAGGAGTCTTCATAGTTGGAGCAAGCAGTTCTCGCCCTGGAAGATGGGACAGTCTTCGTGGGGACAAGCTTTGGTGCGCCCGTGCGGCGAACCGGCGAAGTCGTCTTTAATACCGCGATCACCGGATACCAGGAGATTTTCACCGATCCGTCCTATTGCGGGCAGATTGTCGTTCTCACCAATCCGCAAATCGGCAACTACGGCGCCAATGGTGCCGATTGTGAAGCCGGCAGCCCGCACATCGAGGGGCTCGTGGCGCGTGAAATTTCGCCTGTGGCGAGCAATTGGCGTTCGGATGAAAAGGTGGAGCACTTCCTGGCTCAGCACGGCATACCCGTGATTGCCGGCGTCGACACCCGCAAGCTGGTGCGGCACTTGCGGGATCGCGGCGCGATGCGGGGCGTAATCGGCGTCGGGGAGGGCGATTACGACGCCCTCGTCCAGGCGGCCAGAAGCGCTCCCACCATGACGGGGCAAAACCTGGTTTCTAAAGTTTCAACTCACGTCGCCTACGATTGGACCGAAGGCGTGAAACCTGTTTCGCTGTCGGACAAGGTCGCTGCACCTGAAGAGCCGCACTTTCATGTTGTGGCTTATGATTATGGCATTAAACGAAACATTCTGCGTCACTTAGTGCAGATCGGGTCGCGTGTGACCGTCGTTCCCGCTGAAGCCAGCAGCGAAGAGGCTTTGGCCCTCAGGCCCGACGGGGTGTTCCTCTCGAATGGACCGGGGGATCCGGAGCCGCTCGAGCGGCAATCCAGAGAAGTCAAAAAGTTGGTGGGCAAAGTGCCCGTCTTCGGGATCTGCCTCGGTCACCAGATCTTGGGGCTGGCGTTTGGTGGCAAGACGTACAAATTGCCGTTCGGGCATCACGGAGCCAACCACCCGGTGCTGAATCGGCGTACCGGGAAAGTGGAAATCACCTCCCAGAATCACGGCTTCTGCGTGGATCCGGATTCTCTGCGCGATTCCGAAGTCGAAATTACGCACATGAATCTGAACGATCAAACCGTCGAAGGCCTCCGGCACCGCAGCGAGCCGGTCTTCTGTGTGCAGTATCATCCCGAAGCGGCGCCCGGTCCCCACGATTCGCATTACCTCTTCCAAGATTTCGCCGCGCTCATGAAAGAAAACAAGCACGAGCGCACAGGGCGTTCGGTGCCCGTTGTGCGCGACCCAAAATAGATCATGCCGAAACGGACCGATCTGAAGCGCATCCTGATCATCGGCTCAGGTCCGATTGTCATCGGCCAGGCTTGTGAGTTCGACTACTCCGGCGCCCAAGCCTGCAAAGCTCTCAGGCAGGAAGGGTACGAGGTCATCCTGATTAACTCGAATCCGGCCACGATCATGACCGACCCGGAGCTGGCGGACCGCACTTACGTCGAACCCCTGAACTTGGCCTTCGCCGCCGAGGTAATTCGCAAGGAACGTCCGGATGCGCTGCTGTCAACGGTCGGCGGACAGACCGGGCTCAATTTATCGGTGGAACTGGCAGAATCCGGCGTCCTCGACGAATACCGCGTCGAACTGATCGGCGCAAAAATTGATGCGATCAAGAAGGCGGAGGACCGGCTTCTCTTCAAAGATGCCATGCGCAAAATTGGGCTCGATATGACCCAATCGCAGTTGGTGAACAACATCGAGGACGGCCTCGAATTCGCCGGGCGCATCGGGTACCCCATCATTCTCAGGCCGAGTTTTACTTTGGGCGGGACGGGCGGAGGCATCGCCTACAATCGCGAGGAATTGGAGGAAATTCTCGAGCGCGGCATCGATCTTTCGCCCGTGCACGAGGTGCTTGTCGAAGAAAGCGTGCTCGGCTGGAAGGAGTACGAGCTCGAGGTGATGCGCGATCTCGCGGGCAACGGCATCATCGTCTGCTCCATCGAGAACTTTGATCCGATGGGTGTCCATACAGGCGATTCCATCACCATTGCGCCCGCGCAGACGCTTACCGATCGCGAATATCAGATGATGCGCGATGCCGCTTTGCGGTGCTTGAACGAAATCGGTGTCGACACGGGCGGATCGAACGTGCAGTTCGCCATCAATCCCGAAAATGGCCGCATGGTGATCGTGGAGATGAATCCGCGCGTGTCGCGCAGTTCGGCGCTGGCCTCGAAAGCGACCGGCTTTCCTATCGCGAAGATTGCCGCCAAGCTGGCGGTCGGCTACCGGCTCGATGAGATCAAGAACGATATCACGCGCGCCACACCGGCCTGCTTCGAGCCGACCATCGATTACGTCGTGGTGAAGATTCCACGCTGGCAATTCGAAAAGTTTCCAGGGGCGGAACCGGTGCTCGGCACGCAAATGAAATCTGTCGGTGAGGTCATGGCAATCGGCCGCACGTTTAAGCAAGCCTTGGGCAAAGGAATGCGGAGCCTCGAAACCGGCAAGTCGTCCAATGCAAAATCGCTCGATCCGGCCCTTATCCCAAAACGCCTGATAACACCGAATCCGGACAGACTGGATTACATTCGTTTCGCATTGCGGCAGGGCTACAGTGTAGATCGGATTTTCGAGATGACGAGCATCGATCGCTGGTTTCTGCGCCAAATCGCGGAAATCGTGAGTCTCGAAAAATCCCTCGGCACCCAAAACCTGGATTCGTTGAGCACAAAAGATTTCTCCCGGGCGAAGCGGGACGGATTGGGAGACCGGCAGATTGGCGAGTTGATAGGCGTCGAACCCCTGGAGGTTCGCGAAGCGAGAAAGAAGCTGGGGGTGCGAGCGGTGTTCAATCGGGTGGATACCTGCGCGGCCGAGTTCGAGAGCTTTACTCCGTACCTGTATTCGAGCTATGAATCGGAAGATGAAGCGGCGCCGACAGATCGCAAAAAGGTAATGATTCTTGGCAGCGGCCCTAACCGGATCGGGCAGGGAATTGAATTTGACTACTGCTGCTGCCACGCCTCCTTTGCGCTGCAGGATTTCGGGTACGAATCCATCATGGTGAACTGCAACCCGGAGACCGTCTCGACCGACTACGATACCAGCGACCGGCTGTACTTCGAGCCCCTCGCACTGGAGGAAGTGCTTAACATCTATGATGTCGAGCGGCCGGACGGTCTGATCGTCCAGTTTGGTGGGCAGACGCCGTTAAATTTGGCGATGCCGCTCAAAAAGCTCGGGCTGCCCATCATCGGCACGGATCCCAGCAACATCGATCTCGCGGAAGACCGCAAGCTGTTCGGAAAATTGCTCAATGACTTGGCAATTCCCTCGCCCGCGCATGGAGCGGCAACCAGCGTGGAAGAAGCCTGCGAGGTCGCGCGACACTTAGGCTTTCCGGTTCTCGTTCGACCCAGTTACGTGTTGGGCGGCCGGGCCATGGCGATTGCCTATAACGAAGATACGGTACGTCGCTACATGCAGGAGGCGGCCAGCTTTTCGGTGAAGCGGCCTGTTTTGATCGATCGCTTCCTCGAAGACGCGACGGAAGTGGACGTGGATGCCTTGTGCGACGGCCAGAATGTGCTCATAGCAGGCATTATGGAGCATATCGAGGAAGCAGGCGTGCACTCCGGCGACAGCTCCTGCGTGCTGCCCGCCATTTCGATCGAACAGCGAACGCTGCAAAAAATCGAGGAGTACACCGCGAAGCTCGCTCGGGCTCTGAATGTGATCGGTCTGATGAACGTTCAGTATGCATTGAAGAACGGTGATGTGTATGTCCTGGAAGTGAATCCGCGCGCCTCGCGGACCGTGCCGTTCGTCAGCAAGGCAACCGGAGTTCCGCTGCCGAAAATTGCGGTCGGCCTGATGCTCGGCAAAAGGTTGAGCGACTTTACGGCATTGACTCAGGGCGTCGTGAACGGCGTCTTGCCGGTTCCGAATTACTTCGTAAAGAGTCCTGTATTTCCGTTCGCCAAGTTTCCCGGCGTCGATCCCGCACTGGGGCCGGAAATGCGCTCGACTGGGGAAGTAATGGGCGTCGGAGAGAGCTTCGGCGAAGCCTTTGCCAAGGCGCAGCTTGCTGCCGGAACGCCCGTGCCCAACGAAGGCGCGCTCTTCATCAGTGTGAACGACCGCGATAAGCCCGCGGCCATCAAAGTCGCGGCCAAGTTTCGCGAATTCGGATTTGAACTGTTCGCGACGCGCGGTACAACCGCAGCTCTCAAGGCTGCCGGACTACCCTGCAAGACTGTCTTCAAAGTGAACGAGGGCAGGCCCAACGCAGTGGACCTGCTGAAGGCCGGTAAGCTGAACCTGATCATCTATACAACCACTGGCAGCCATTCGTTTCCCGACGAACAAACCATACGCCGGAACGCCGTGACCTATCGGACGCCCTGCATTACGACCATGAGCGGCGCGAGAGCCGCCGCCGAGGCGATTGTCTCTCGCAGACGCGATCCCATTCGCGTGTGGAGCTTGCAGGAGCTGCACGCGCGAGAGATTGTTCAGGCGTCGGGAGTGTAGGGGCTGGCAATGGAATTTTCACGGCGCGACGTACTGAAGACCGCCTCCGCCCTGCCTCTGGCTGCCGGCGCTCAGCCGCCGCAAGGGCGTCCGAACATCGTATTGATCATCGCGGATCAGGTGCGCGCGGATGCGGTGGGAGCCTACGGTCAAAATCCGATGGATCTGACGCCGAACATCGACGTGATGGCAAGGCAAGGCACTCTGTACCGGAACATGTGTACCAATCAGCCGGTATGCAGTCCGTCGAGGGCCTGCCTGTTTACGGGCCAGTATCCAGCCAAACATGGCGTGTGGAAGAACGCCGGGAGCGATCTTGGTCTTTCTCCCGGCGCAACTACGCTTGCTAAGGAATGTCGCAAAGCTGGCTATTCAGCCAACTACATAGGTAAATGGCATCTGGCGGCCGGTACCCGCGGCCAGGTCCCGCCGGCCGGCCGCGGCGGATTTCTCGATCTATGGGAAGCCTCGAACGAGCTCGAGATCACGGCGCATCCCTACGAAGGCGACATCTACGACGGCGACGGCCGACCGATGCATTTCGAAAACGAATACCGCGTCGATTTCCTCACGGGCCGCGCGAAACGCTTCCTCCAGAACGTTAGCAAGACCGCGCCGTTCCTGTTGGTGGTCTCCGATCTCGAGCCACACCAGCAGAACGATATGGGGCGCATGGTGGCGCCCAAGGAATACGCCGAGCGGTATCAGAACCCCTATGTGCCTGTTGACCTGAAGCACTTTCCGGGCAACTGGCAGCAGCAATTGCCCGACTATTACGGATGTCTCAAGCGAGTGGATGAGGCCGTCGGCGAGATTCGGACAACTCTATCGCAAGCAGGGCTTGATCGAAATACGATTGTGGCCTTCATTAGCGATCACGGTTGCCATTTTATGACTCGTAACACGGAGTACAAGCGCAGCGGGCACGATGCGTCGATTCGTATTCCCCTAATTGTCGAGGGTCCAGGTTTTAGCGGGGGCCGTCGAGTTGACGAACTGGTCAGCATGGTGGATGTGATGCCGATCCTGCTAAACGCGGCCGGCATTCCCATTCCATCTACAGTCCAGGGCAAGGTGAACGACTCGCGGAACGAAGTCTTCGTCCAGATGTCGGAATACTGGAATGCACGCGCGCTCAGAACACCCGAGTGGACCTATGTGGTTACTGCTCCGAGAGTCAACGGCAAACATACGCCCAAACCCAATGCGCCTCAATATTGGGCCTTTCAGTTGTATGACAACCGGGCCGATCCTCACCAGCTCGTGAACCTAGCGGGACGCAAGGAGACCGTCGCGGTGGAAGCGCAGCTCCGCGAACGATTGAAAGCTCGCATGAGGGAAATTGGCGACGCCCCGGCCGAGCTGCTCGCCTGCGAATTCCCCTACGCCTGATTCCGCTTTCAGTGCCGGTGCCGCAGCGAACGCGGCCGCGTGAAGGGAAGAAATTCCTGCATGAAATTATAAGCAGCGTCGGCTCCCAGTCCGATGACTCCTCGGATCAAGCCATCCGAGACGGATCCCGTACTCTTCGGCTGCCACAGGTTATCGAATTGGGCGGCTCCGAAATTGCTGAACGCGCGCGCGTATGCGACTCCAGCCTTTCCGCTGTCGGTTTTGCAAATGATTACCTGCTTAAGGGCATTGATGACGCGATATTTCTTGGTCCTCTCTTCCGAGGGAAAGTATCGCGGGTCTTCATGAAACGCCGATTCGAGCGTGAACGCAAAGGTCTGGCGCGCCAGATTGCCGGCGACCCCAGACCCGTAGCGTTCAGCAAATCCCGAAAAGCCTTGTCCCCACTCGTGCGGCGCGTTGCGAGCTTGTCCGATCGCGGCGCCAATCGCCGCTCCCGCAAAACCTCGGAGCCCAAAACTCTGCACAATCCGGTAATCGAACTTGTCGCGCACGGTGAAACTAGGTGCCGAAACCGTGTTCGGCAATTGATCCAAAGAACCCGGCTGTTGCGGGGTCGTGCTCTGCGCAAAAAGTGCAGTCGTAGAGAAGAAGAGAACAACGCCCCAGCGCATCAATTGCTGATTTTCAGTGTAACAGCCGAGCGCTACAATCCAGGATCTTGGAAGAGACGAATTCCGGCGATTCCTTCGGCGCCCGCTTTCATGCAAAGCGCGGCGTTGTCCCACGTTATTCCGCCCAAAGCGTAGACCGGCTTCCCGAGCTGGCACGCGGCGCGGAGCTCGTCTAGGCCTAACCCTGCGCCTTTGCCCGGCGAATCAAAAACCGGTCCGAAGGTCACGAAGGCAGCGTCGGTTCTCTTGATCTCATCCAGCGTGTGGCAGGAGCGGGCGACCAGCAGTTCGCCCAGCGTCTGGCGGGGAGCGTCGGAAGGTAGATGCACGCCATCGGCGCCTGTCGCCACGGCAATGTCGGCGCGCGAATTAACTAAAATCTTGGCGGGAAGATGCGAGCGGATCTCATGGTCGCGGACCTCCAACACCGCGAGCGTAAACTCGAAGAGCTCGCGGGCGGTAATGTCTTTCTCGCGGATCTGGATGAAATCGACGCCCAGGTGCATCTGATCGCGGATCACTTCTAGCAACGGCCGGAAACCGCCCACGGCTCTGCGATCCGTTATGTAATACCGTTTCATGCCGACAAGCGCGCTGTTATCTCCCGACGAAGTATACAGCACTGGGGGGAATTTGGATCCGCAAGCGTTCGCTATGGACGAAGGGCGAGAATTCGGCCTCGCTGATCACGGCTGTAATGTCCTGTTCGAACGCCACGCGCACGCCCCGCGAAGTCACGCTCGCGTCCCGTACTCGCAAGACGAACTGATCGGGGCTCGCAGCTCCGTCGGCGGGAAGAATCTTCAATTCAGATTTGCGCACACACACGAAACCCTGATCGCCGAGAAGGTGGCCCGGCAGGTACTGTCCTTCCAGTTCATGACCTAGAATTTTGAGGCGGCTGGTGCCTCGGCCGGGATCAAGCGCAGTAATCGTTGCCGGAATAATGTTGTAGACGCCCAGCGATCGCGCGATTTCGGTGGTGGCGGGCTTGGAAAGCACCTCGCGTTTCGGGCCGGATTGCAGGAAGCGGCCGCGGTCTAGGAGAAAAACCGTGTCGGCGAGCTCGAAGCACTCCTCCAGGTCGTGCGTGACCAGAAGGACAGGAGCTTGCAAACGTTCGCGAGCCTTGTTCAAGACGTCATAGAACGCCGTGCGGAGGCGCGCGTCCAGCCCGCGCCCAGGTTCGTCCAAGAGAAGCACGCGCGGGTCGCTAACCAAGATGCGCGCGAGGGCGGCGCGCTGCTTTTGGCCTCCTGAGAGTTGGGCGGGCTTTCGGGACGCGAGATCCGTCAACTCGAAGGCGTCGAGAAGCTCGTTGATCCGGCGGCGGCGGGTCAATCCGCGATTCTTTCCAAACCCGCCGCTGGATGACGCGAAGCGCAGGTTGTCGCGTACGGTCATATGCGGGAACAAGGCGTGATCCTGGAAAATGTAACCGCAGCGCCGCTGCTGGGGAGCTAAGTGTACTTGGCTTGCGTCGTCGAAATAGATTTTGTCATTGACCAGAATGCGGCCTTCGTCGGGACGTGTAAAACCCCCCAGGCAGTTAAGGGTCAGCGTCTTACCGGAGCCGCTTGGTCCCAAAAGGACGGTGATTCCGGCGCCCGTCCGCAGATGAATGTTGAGTTCAAATGCTTCCGACTCCGCAGCGGCGGGCAGGCGTTTAACAATTCGGGCGTCGATAACCGGATGACCAGGAGTCATCAGCCGGCGCTGCTCAACCGCGAACTTCCCGACACGTACGTGGCGGGCCACAGCAGGGCCAAGGCAATCACTGAAATGACGATCACCAAAATGCGGGCGAGGTGGCCATTGCCGGATTCGACCGCATCGTAGATGGCTACCGACACGGTTTGTGTTCGCCCTGGTATGTTCCCCGCGACCATGATTGTCACCCCGAAATCGCCGAGCGAGCGGGCGAAGCTGAGCGCTGCAAGAGATGCGAGGCCGCGGCGGGCAAGAGGAAGCGTGACGCGCCAAAAGGTTCGCCATTCCGAGGCTCCCAGGCTGTGGGCCGCCCATTCATATCGAAAATCGACACTCTCGAGTACGGCGCGAGCCGCTTTGATGTAGATCGGAGCCGAATGCAGGAACGCCGCGATCACCGCTGCTTGCCAGGTGAACACCAAGGGCTGGCCTACAAGCGTCTCGTAAACCTTCCCGAAAGGTGACGTGCGTCCGACCAGCACGAGCAGATAATAGCCGAGGACGGTGGGGGGAAGTACAAGTGGGAGAGTAATCAGTGAATCGAGAAGTGCCTTGCCGCGAAAGTTTTTGTGAGAGAGCAGATAGGCGAAAAGCGTTCCGACCGCGAGAACGAACGCCGTCGCGATGATGGCTACGCGGAGGCTGAGCCAGAGTGGGAACCAGTCGATGGAAGGCTGAGCGGCCATGCCGGCGGCAAGAAACACGATTATAGCGGTCAAGACGAAGGCCACTTGAAATGGGCGAAAAACAAGCGTATGATTCCGGGCAGAGGGCGAAATCAGCGCCGTGCCCGTGCGCCGGCGTGATCGATACCTTTATGCACCCTGGGCGCGGCTCTATTCACAGAGTTGTCCATCCGAAAGAAAGGAGCAATCCCTCTCTATGAACCTGATTGTGAATCTGATCTTGTGCGGAATCCTGGTCGTGATTACGGTGGCCATGTTCCTCTACAAGAGGTGGCTGGAAAACCGCGACGACCCATACATTCACCTGCATGACGATGTGCACGATTCGAGCATCATCACCACCCAGACGACTCTGGCAAAGCGTCTGGAAACAGTCGACAAAGTGAAGAATGGGTTGTTGATAGCCGTCATCCTTTATGCTCTGGCGATAGCAGCGATGGCTGTTTACTCCGCCTGGAACAATACGGGAACATAACCAGTTTCTGAACGATAGGGCTGCTGTAACAAAACGTCCTCAAGTCGGAGTGGAAGTGCATCATCACGGGCTTCGGTTTCCAAAATGTTTGAACGCTACAGTGAGCGCGCGCGGCAGGTGGTTTTCTTCGCGCGCTTCGAAGCGAGCGTATTCTCTTCGCAGTCGATCGAAACGGAACACTTGCTGCTTGGCCTCGCTCGGCAGGATAGAGATTTCAGGCACCGGTTCAAGGCCGGTGCAATAGAAGCGGTCCGAGAGCATTTGAAAGCTCTTGTTCCCCCAGGCGCGAAGAAGATTCCCACTAATTGCGACTTGCCGCTAAGCCTGGATTGCAAGCGTGCGCTCGGCTATGCCGCCGAAGAGAGCGTTTCATTCCAGCACGGGGTAATCGGCTCGGGTCATATTGTGCTCGGCCTGTTGCGCACCGGCGGCTGTTCCGCGGCCGCTATTCTGCGCGAGAACGGATTTGAATATGAGCAATACCGGGAGTTTGTCCGACTGGTTGGCGTGCATGGTGAGGGGCCCAGTACATCTGCTCTTCACAAACCAAGGCCCGAGTTTGTAATCGGGGAGAAGCAGGAAATTGACCGGCCTCCTGTCGCCCAGACCGCTATTCCCGCCTTGCAGCCGGTAGCGCTTCGACTGGAAACGCTCGTGGAGAGGGCCGCGGAGCATCTCGATAACCAGCCTGAAACCGATGGCGAACTACGCCTGAAGCATGCGCAGATGACGCGTCAGGAAGCCCTGGGCCACTTAGTGGATTGGGCGACCGCACACCATCAATGGTTTGTCCGCGCGCTTCTAGAGCCAGGAATCGTAAACCCGGGACATCCTGCACCGGAATGGGTGAAGGCGCAAGCCTATTTGCAGTTCGGTTGGCAGGATCTCGTGGACCTCTGGGTCTGCATGAACCGGCTCCTGGTACATGTACTCGCGCATGTACCGGTAAACAAATTGGAAGCGCCCTGCCGCATCGGAGTTGAGCCGCCGATTCCGCTTTCGAGGCTCATTGCCGGCTACGTAGATCACTGCGAAGACGTCATGGGCCAGATTCTGGCGCGAGGCTCGCGATCCAATCCCGCGGAATAGACTGTTAGGGATGACTTCTCGCTTCTTGCGCTTCTCCGCGCCATTACTCTATCTATTTCTGGGCCATCGAGCGGTGGCGCAGCAGGAGACTTGGAGATTCGCGGTTTCGGGTGATTCGCGAAACTGCGGCGATGTAGTTATGCCGGCGATCGCAAAGGGCGCCGCCGCTGAGCACGCCGCGTTTTACTGGCACCTGGGCGATTACCGCGCCGTCTACCGATTCGATCAGGATTACGCGCAGGAGCACAAGCCGGCGAAGCCTGAAGATCCGATGAATATTACGGCGTATCTCACGAATGCGTGGGAGGATTTCATCGACAATCAGCTCAAGCCATTCGGAAATATACCCGTGTTTCTGGCATTCGGAAATCACGAATTGATTCCGCCGAAGACACGAGACCAATTGATCGCGCAGTTCGCGGACTGGTTGGACGCTCCTGCAATTCGCGAGCAGCGGCTGCGTGACGATCCTCGCGATCACACGGTGCGGGGGTATTACCACTGGATAAAAGACGGCATTGATTTCATGACGCTGGACAATGCATCTCCGGACGAGTTCGACGCCCAACAGATGAAATGGATTCAGGCTGTCTTACACCGCGATCAGTCGGATGCTTCGGTGCGCGCCCTGGTTGTGGGAATGCATGAGGCGCTTCCAGAGAGTATCTCGAGCAATCACAGCATGGATCAGTCGGCGCAGGGGCAGCAGAGCGGACAAAAAGTCTATCATTGGCTGCTCGATTTCAAGCAACAGTCCGGCAAGCCGGTATATGTACTGGCGAGCCACTCGCACTTCTATATGGAGGGCATTTTCAACACGGAGTATTGGCGCTCTAATGGAGGCGTTCTTCCTGGTTGGATCGTGGGAACAGCAGGGGCGGAGCGTTACCGGCTACCCCCTAACGCCAGAGACGCCAAAGCCGCCAAGACCAATGTTTACGGATATCTGGTCGGCACCATCGGTAAATCGAAGGACGATCCCGTGCAGTTCGAATTTCACCAGTTGGAAGAATCCGATGTTCCGGCCGATGTGACGAACCGGTTTACATCAGATTTCGTGCACGAGTGCTGGGCGGGCAATGCACAAGGCCGCTAACGGGCCGCCACTATCCGGCTCTCGAGAGACGCCGCTGAGAATAAGAGGTCCTTAAGTGGACGTAGATGACTTTCAGAATGGCAAGAATAGGGACGGAAAAGAACATGCCGGGAATGCCTGCCAGACTGTCGCCTGCCAACACCCCGAACAGCACCAGCAGGGGATGGAGCTCGGTTCCGGAACTCATGAGGTACGGATTCAAAATGTAATCCTGGAAAATACGAAAGCATCCCCAAAAAATCACGATCCACAGCAAGCCGCCCGACCCCGTCACGAGGCACACAACGAGCAATATGAACAGCGCCGCTGCCGGTCCCACCACCGGCAGAAATTCAAGTACTCCGCAAAGGCCGGCCAGCAAAAGCTCGTACGGATAACCCAGGGCGCTTAAGAATATGGCAAAAGCTGCGAATGAAGCGATGGCCAGGAAGACCAGGGCGCGAATGTAATTCCTGAGCACGTCATGGATGTCATCAAGAATCAGCCTGACAGTTTTCTGATCGCGCCCGCCTTCCACAGAGCCTACAATTGCGCCGCGAATCAAATGACCGTCCTTCAGAAAAAAAAAGGCCAGTATTGGTATCAGGATGAACGGCACGATGTACCGAATGCCCGATAGAATCTGGGTACCCTCTTTCTGAAGGAAAGGAACGACGCTCGATTGGAGGTTGGTGGCCTCGCGTTCCAAGGCGCCTATTACCTGCGTTCGTATAGGATCCAACCAGTGGGGCAAATTCAGACGAGCCAGCCCACCGCCGCTAACCATGGTCGGCAACCGAGTCAGAAGATTGGTCGCTTCCGCGGTAACCGCGGGGATCAATTCAAATCCGAGCAATACGAGCAGGCCGACCAGGGAAATATAAACCACCGTCAACGCCAGAGTGCGGCGTTTCGGAAGAAGCCGTTCGACCAGTCCCACAACCGGTGACAGCATGTATGCGAAGAAAATGGATGCGGCAAAAATGAAGAGAGTGTCGCGGATGAAATAGACAATGGCTAATAGAAGGCCGAATAGGAAGATCGTCCAGGCGATGCGCAGAGCCCGCTCATCGATCCCCAGCATGATTGCTAGACTAGCAGGTACTCAGGGATTGACAGGGTTGTCCAAGTACTTGAATTGAGCAACTGATGCAAGCTTTTGCGCGCGACATACGGCGCCTTGTACAGGAACAGCATGAATTGGAGCGGAAGCTCCGCCTTGGCGGCGGCGCCAAGAAGATTGAAAAGCAGCATCGCGACGGAAAGCTGACCGCGCGTGAACGCATTGACCGGCTAATTGACGGCGGGACGATTTTCCTGGAGATCGGTCTGCTCGTGGCATATGACCGATACGAGGGGCAGGCCCCCGGGGCAGGCGTGGTCACCGGGCTGGCGCAAATCGAGGGTCGGCCGGCCGTAATCGTGGCGAACGATGCGACGGTGAAAGCGGGGGCCTGGTGGCCGGAAACAATCACAAAGATCCTGCGCGCGCAGGAAATTGCCATGCGGAATCGGGTGCCGATTATTTACCTGGTCGACTCCGCCGGCGTGAACCTTCCGCTCCAAGATGGAATTTTCCCCGGGCAGTATGGGGCAGCGCGAATCTTTTATTACAACTCGCTCATGAGACGCCGTATGCACGTACCGCAAATCGCGGCGGTTATGGGTCCGTGCATTGCCGGCGGGGCGTATCTGCCGGCGCTCAGCGACGTGATGATTATGGTCGACAAGACCAGTTTTATGGGCCTGGGCGGCCCCAACCTAGTGAAGGGCGCGGTGGGACAGGTGATCGATTCCGAGTCGCTTGGCGGCGCGAAAATGCACACAACCGTTAGCGGCGTGGCCCACTATCGCGCGGCGGACGACGCGGCTTGTCTCGAGATGGTGCGTCAGCAGTTCCGTGCAATGCCAACCTCCGCGACGCAGCCCGAGGGCAAGGCTGCCAAGCTCGATGCCGAGGGATTGTATGACGTGCTTCCCGCCGATCATCGCCTTCCGTACCGAATGGAGGATGTTCTCGATCGCGTTCTAGATGCGGATGACTTTCTAGAGTTCCAGCCGGAGCATGCACCTGAATTCCTGTGCGCCGCAGCTCGACTGAAGGGCCGTAACATCGGCGTCATCGCGAATCGCCGCGGTTTTCTAAGAACGCCATCCGGATCTCGCGTGGGCGGCATCGTATACACGGAATCGGCGCGCAAAGTGGCGTACTTCGTAGAGAACGCCGAACGGCGCATGCTGCCGCTACTTTACATCCAGGATGTTTCAGGGTTCATGGTAGGCGTAGAAGCGGAAGTCGCCGGCATCATTCGCGCCGGCGCGGAAATGGTGGAAACGATGGCATGCGCCAGGGTTCCAAAAATTGTCCTTACAGTTAATCACGCAAGCGGGGCGGGATACTACGCGATGGCGGGACAAGGTTTCGACCCAAACTTCACTTTCGCGTGGCCGAGTGCGCGCATTGGTGTGATGGAGGGCGATTCGGCAGTGCAGGCTGTTTACGGTCCGGAACTCGACAAACTGCGGGCGCTGGGCCAGCCCACGCCGAAGGAACTTGAGAACAAGATCGCGCAGACAAGAGCGGATTACGAGCTCTGGCTGGACGCAAAACACGCGGCCGCTCGAGGATATTGCGATGCGATCATAGATCCAAAGAATACGCGAGAGCTGCTGGCGTTCGCCTTTGAAGTGGCGTGCGCGAACGAAAGAACCGAACATCTACCGCTCCAGTTGCTGGGCTTTCAGGAGGGCTGGGGGCAGATGGCGGCAGTCGGGCAAGAGCATCGTGGATTCAAGTTGTGAGTGTCAGCTGATTGCTACTCGGATTTCTGAAAGGTTCTAGCGGGGCTTCCGATGGATCTAGTGGTTGAGAACAAGTGCCGCGTTCTGCAATTGACATTGAACCGGCCGGACAAACGAAACGCGCTGACTTCGGGGATGTGCTCCGGTGTTGTCCGGGCCGTTCGGTCGGCCCAGGAGAGAGAAGATATCGGCGCAGTGCTGATCTGCGCGGCCGGCCCGGTTTTTTGCTCTGGAATGGACCTGGACGAGGCGGCTCATCTCGAAGGGATCAACTTATCGGACTTGCACGAGGATCTGTTCACAATTGGCGCGAACTCGTTGAAGCCGATTGTGGTCTGCGTGAATGGGCCAGCGCTGGGAGGCGGCCTCGGATTGATCGCTCAGGGCCATGTGGTAGTGGCCGGGCATGGCGCTGCTTTTGGGCTGCCGGAAATACGCATTGGACTCTGGCCCTTTCTGGTTTATCGTGCCGTGGAAGCAGCCCTCGGCACCGGGCGCATGCTTGAGCTCAGCCTGACAGGGCGGCTTTTTTCAGCGCATGATGCCTTGAATTGGGGGCTGGCGCACTATATCTGTCCCAACGCCGAAGCGCCCGATCGTGCAAACGCTTTGGCGCGCGAGCTTGCTAAGGCGAGTCCGGCCGCGATCTCCGCCGGGATGCAATATTTTCACGGTTCACGCGGCAAGCCATGGAAAGAGGCGGGCCATCTCGCAAGGGCCCTGCGCGAAAAACTGATGGAGAGCGATGACTTCAAGGAAGGATACGACGCCTTCAAACACAAGCGCGATCCGCACTGGCCGAGCATGCCGCGAAAGTTTTACGAAGACCACAGAACCCACACAGAATCTCAAACGAGCGGAAAGGCCAAACGACAGAACTGACACATAAACGAGCCTCCGCTCTCCTTTCGCTCTTCGCCTCATTTGTTGTGCCTTGCCGGAGCGCGCCGGCGGATGACAGTTCTCCGACTTTCTACAGGGACGTTCTGCCGCTTCTGCAATCGCATTGTCAAAGGTGCCACCGAGAAGGCGAGATGGCGCCCATGCCGCTCGAAACGTATCAACAGACTCGCGCTTTTGCGGGAGAAATTCGCGAGGTAACACGAAAGGGAATCATGCCGCCCTGGTTCGCGGACCCGTGCTGCGGACGTTTCTCGAACGATCCATCTCTCACGGCAGAGCAAATCGCGATGCTCGCCGCATGGGCGTCGGCGGGCGCGCCGAAAGGGGATCCGAGCGACGGGCCGCCTCCCAAGCATTGGACGCAGGGCTGGAATATTGAAAGACCGGAGGTGGTGTTTTCCATGCCAATCGCGAAGCAAATTCCCGCGAGCGGCGATGTCCCGTACCAATACATCATCATTCCTACTCACTTTAAGGAAGATCGGTGGGTTCGCATGTCGGAGATACGGCCGGGGAATCGCATGGTGGTGCATCATGCAGTGGCCTATATACGCGATCCAAGATCGCCCTGGCTGAGCGGCGCGCCGGTCGGTGCCGCGTTCAGCGCGGACGAGCTTCCGACCAAAGCTTTACGGCGCGATGCGATGTGGACAACCAGTGACATTCTTTTGGTCTATGCTCCCGGCAGTCTGCCGGATCAGTGGCCGCAGGGCTTTGCGAAGCTTGTACCAGCAGGCTCTGATATCGTCCTGCAGATGCACTACACCACACATGGGCATGCGACACAGGACAAAACCAGCATCGGCCTGGTGTTTTCCAAAGAGCCTCCGCGAAAACGCGTGCTGACGCTGCAGTTGACGAACGATCATTTCCTGATTCCACCCGGCGATCCGGACCACCGCGTGGAAGTGCATGGAACCTTGCCCAATAACGCTTTGCTGCTCAGCTTCTTTCCCCACATGCATCTTCGCGGGAAGAGTTTCGAGTACAATCTTCTGGGGCCGGGGGGGAAGATACGAACGCTGTTGCGGATTCCGCATTACGATTTTTACTGGCAGCTCAGCTATCGGCTAGCCGAACCGATTGCACTAAAGGCCGGCGTGACACTACAGGCGGTTGCCACCTTCGACAATTCAAAGAATAATCCGCACAATCCCGATCCTGATTCGGCCGTGACATGGGGCGAGCAGACCTGGGCAGAGATGATGGTGGGCTTTTTCGACGTTGCAGTGGATCCCGGCGTGGATAAGCAGCGATTTTTCGTGCGCGCGCATTGAGGCGCTCGTCCCCTGTTGCAGTCGCACAACGAAAAGCTCACTGCCGGGCTGTGAATTCCGCGAGCTTGAAGGATCGCCTTACTACAGCGCGCAATTCGTCCAGAGAGTGAATATCGCCGGCGCCCATGGCTTGCGTCAAAGCATTGCCGGCCGCGGTAGCCTCGCTAGGGCCAGCAATGACACGCCGGCCGGTCGCGCTTGCGGCGAGTTGGTTCAGCAAAGTATTTCTCGATCCACCGCCGACGATGTGAATGACTTCGAAGGTGCTCCCGGTGAGCTCTTCCAAGATGTCGAGCACCTGCTTATATCGAACAGCCAGACTCTGCAAGACGACACGGGTAACGGATCCGGGATCACATGGCGCTTCTTGATTCGTTTTTCGGCAATAATCATCGATTTTGCGCGGATGATCACCCGGCAGGACGAATTCATCGAGATCCAAGATCGTTTTCATTGGCTTCGCGGCGGCCGCACGTTCCATTAACTCGGAATATGAGTATTCCTGCCCCTCTCTTGCCCATGTGCGCCTGCACTCCTGCAACACCCACAGCCCGGGAATGTTTTTCAAGAATCGGATCTTGCGCCCTACACCCACTTCGTTCGTAAAATTTGCATTCCGGGAGGCATCGTTAATGATCGGTTCGTCTATCTCCACTCCCATCAATGACCATGTGCCCGAGCTGATGTAGCACCACTTACCGCCGTCCGAGGCGGGGACAGCCGCAACCGCCGAGGCTGTATCGTGCGAACCGGTGGTGTAGACTAACGCATCGCGCTTCATGCCACAATGCTCGGCGGCATAAGGCAAAAGCGGTCCCAATTCCGTGCCGGGGTCAATCAGCTCCGCAAAGAAACCGCATGTCATTCCGAGCTTTCGCAGCATGTCGGTAGCAAAGCTCTTCTTCGCCGGGTCGTAAATCTGCGAGGTGCTGGCGATGGTCCGCTCGGAAACAAGTGAGCCAGTCAGAAAATAATTGAACAGGTCCGGCATGAACAGCAGCTTTGAAGTCATTTCGAGAAGCTGCGGCGAATGGCGATGCATCGCGTATAGCTGATACAGGGAGTTGATCTCCATGAACTGGATGCCGGTCTGATGAAACACCTCGGAACGCGGGATGACTTTGAATACTTCCTCGGATATTCCGAGCGTCCGGCCATCGCGGTAATGCCTGGGATTCTGAAGAAGTTCCCCATCCGGGCCGAGCAGGCCGAAATCCACGCCCCAGGTATCGATCGCAATTCCATCCAAGGTGTCGACAACGGCGCTCGCGGCGCGAATCCCCTCGCAGATCTCGTGAAAGAGGCGAAGGGTGTCCCAATACAGGCCAGTCGGCAGCTGCACGGGCGTATTCGCAAAGCGATGCAGTTCCGTGAGGTCTACCTTGTGGCCATCGAACTGGGCGAGAATGGCGCGTCCACTTTCCGCACCCAAATCAAGGGCGAGGTAATGCCGGTTCATCGTTCGTGAGTATAGCGTTGGCGGGCCGCGCGAGGGTCAATCGTCGAGAAAGGCTGCGCAGAGTTGATCGATGAAGTCGTGAACGTCGGAATTATGCTCCGAGGTTCCGTTCACCATGATGGAGAATACCAGCCAGCGGTGATGCCGGGTTTCGAGATAGCCGCTTAGAGCATTAACATGTGAGAGCGAGCCCGTTTTGGCGTGGATGCGTTCCGCTCCGGCAATATTCTGAAATCGATGCTGTAGAGTACCGTCAACGCCGCCCACCGGCAGTGTTGCGAGCCACAGATCGCGGTCCGGCCGCTGCCACATATACCGCAGGAGGGCAACCGTCGAATCAGGGGTGGTCAGATCCTGACGCGCGAGGCCGGATCCGTCTGCGAGTGCGAAGCCAGTTCCGTTCGGAGTGATGCCAATGCTGTCCAAGAACGCCTGGCGTTCGTTCACGCCAGCTTGCAATGTGCCAACTCCCGATGTGACGTGCGCGACTTCACGCAGCAGCATTTCGGCGTGGAGATTCTGGCTCACTTTATTCACCACTTGCAGAACCTGGAAAAGAGGGGCAGAATCATAGACAGCCAGAACTGTTTCAGCGGCGGAAGTGCGGTTCAGCGGGGTTGCCGGCGCCAGTTCGGTGAGATCGCGGTACTCCGAGCGCGCCTCTCCGCGGATGACAACGCCCCGATTTCGCAGGATGCCGATAAGGGCGTCAGCAGCGAACAGGGCTGGATTGTCTAGCGCGACCTCTGCGCGCCAATCCGGCGAGCTTCGGCCGATCGCGCCCCAAAGGACGATTTCGCTCGTGCCCGGCCGCCGAGTCATGTGAATTGTGGTTTCTTTCGGTGCTCTTGTTACGACTTTATCGAGAACTATCATGTGAGCAGCGGCGGGATGCGCTTCGAGTGCCGCCACTTCACCCACGGACGTCGGATGCAAGGTGATCGTGATCGTGTTATCGTCGACGGCCAACGCTGTGACTGGAGCTCCATAGCCGTACAGGCTGTCATCGATGGTCCAGCCATTGGGATAGAGATCGCCGGAATAGCGCGTTGCGACCCCCGTCACGTTTCCATCTACTTCGCGGATGCCGCTTTGCACAAGCTCTTCGGCGAGCGCCTCCAAAGCGGGAATTCGCGGACTAGCGGAGCTTTCCTCGTTAACGGAATATGGCAGCGTGCGATTGGAAAGATTTGGGTCGCCGCCGCCGACCAATTCAAGCTCCTGCAGCGCGGTTTGACCGGGAACCCAAGATTTCCGGGTGCGCAACTCTGTCCGGAATCTGTAATTAGGTCCGAGCCGGACCAGCGCCATGGCTGTTGTGTAGAGCTTGGTGTTAGAGGCCGGCGTGAAAAGACGGGAAGAGTCGTGTTGTGCCAGGACCTTCCCTGTTTCAACGTCCACGAAGCTGAACCCGACGTGGCCGCGCTGAACGAGCGGGTGAGCCCGGAGCACTCGAGAGATACGCCAGGAAGAATTATCGTGAGAGGAAGCGCAAGGCGCGTTCGAAGCATGCGCGATGAGAAGAATCCCGCAAAGAAGCTTGAGAGGCAAGCTACTGTTTTGCCGCGGGGACGGCGTGTTGACGCTTTCTGGCGTTTTTCATTCCTCCCATGACGCGGGCTTCCAACATGATGAGCAAAGCGAGAATGAGTACGATGATCGAACCCAGTGCAGGCAATAGCATTACATATCTCATTCCCAAATAGGCATCCACATATCCGAGCAGCCAGGGCGCAGACATCGCGCCCGTGATGGCGATCGAGAAGATGCCATTGTAAAAGCCAGGGTGATAGGAGAAGCGGTCGTCCAGCGTCTCGGCGACGAGCGGATAAATCGGAGCAAAACCAGCTCCTATGATGACAACTGCAATCCATGCCTGCGGCATCGTAGTGGTAAGACTCAGAAGCAGGTAACCGAGCATGGCTACCGCGCTGCCGGCGAGGAGAAACGTACGATGATTCGCTCGCGCGAGCAAGCTGGGGGCCGCCAAGCGTCCAAGCATTAAAGCCAAAAAGTACGCGGCCAAAGCGAAGATAGCCCAGACCGGATTTGCGCCGAGCCGGTGTATGAGAAAAAGCGGCAACCACCCTGCAATGGCCCATTCGTTTCCGAACTGGAAGAAGAGCAGGAGGCTGAACAGGACCGCGGCTATGCTGCGCATGCTTCGCAAAGTCTCGCGGATCCTGTTCTCCTCGTTGCGAAGCGGAACGGCCCTTAGAGCGGGCGGGAATCTGTTTGCGGAATAGAGGATTAGAAAGATGAGCGGAACAATGGCCAGCAGCGCGGTTTCGATCTGGACCGAGCCGGCAAAATACGTGATTCCGATCATTGCCGTCGCCACAAAGCAGCCGCAACCAAACAGAAATCCCGCGCGATTGGCCGAAACGGCGGGCGCTTCTTCGAACCTAGATTCCGAGACATACAACAGAGCGGTAGCGAAAGCACCGCCCGAGGAGCCCATGCAAGCGAGTCCGATCAGCCGCCAAAAAGTCGGGATGGGAGGAACGAGGAACGTTAACGCGAGTAGGCTGCCGAAAGCGACACCGCACGCGATTATAGCCACCACGCGAATCGAGAATCGAACAACGAGCCGCTGGGCTGTCGCGGCTCCCACGACGTATCCCAAATTGAGGGCCAGGAAATGCAGCCCGATCAACTGAGGATCGGTATCGATGTGATACCGCCAGGCGATCAACAGTGAGCCGAGGAGGCCTACCAGGATCCCGAGCAAGAGGAAACCACAGGTCCACTCCCGCGCACCGCGCTCCTGAGATATTTTTGCGAGAACTTCCGTGTGACTCGTTGACACTTTCCGGAGAGAATTTATACAATCAAAGCATCACTGAGGAAGGAGGTGGTCCAGTCGAAATGAATTCTGGTAGTGACTGTAGCATACAATCCACGCGCGAGGTGGCCGACTCTTAAAGTCGCCGTTCGTACGTTCAGGTTTCGTTCAGTGACGACGCCGAAGTTCCTGTGGACCGGCTCGCGTCGCGCGTAACGTAGCTAGAGTACAGCCGCAAGGCTATACAGTAAAGCCCCGCTTCAGTGCACTCTAAGTGGCTGAGCGGGGCTTTTGCGCTTTAGAACTACCTTATGCATCACGATGCGGTTCTTATTCGAACGGCGCGCCATCCTCGCCCGTGTCTGAAGCCAGATTTTCAAATTTTGTATAGCGATTGAGGAAGGCTAACTTAAGCCTGCCCGTCGGGCCGTTGCGCTGCTTAGCCAGGATCAGCTCAGCGAGACCCTTCAAGCTTTCCTTATCGGGCCGGTAGACTTCCTCACGAAAAATAAAGGCGACCAGATCGGCATCCTGCTCGATTGAGCCCGACTCCCGAAGATCGCTGAGCATCGGGCGGTGATCGCCGGTTCGCGTCTCAGGCGCCCGGCTCAGTTGGGAGAGGACCAGGAATGGGACGCGCAGCTCCTTCGACATCAGCTTGAAGCCGCGCGAAAGCGAGCTGATCTCCTGGACGCGATTTTCGAAGCGGCCGCGGCCCTGCATCAATTGCAGATAATCGATCACGACCAGCCCCAGATCTTGCTCCGCTTGAAGCCTGCGCAATTTCGAATGCACGTCCATGAGGTTCGTGCCCGCCGTGTCATCGATGAACAGCGGAGATTCGACCATTCGATACATCGCGTCCTGCAACGATCGCCGTTCATCGCCGCTCAGATAACCGGCGCGAAATCGCTGTTGATCCACGCGCGCCGCTGCGCACAACATACGCGTGAGCAGTGATTCCTTCGACATTTCGAGGGAGAAAACAGCCACGGCTTTCGGAGACTTGGGGTTGCTTGCCACGTGCTGAGCGATGTTTAAAGCAAGGGCGGTCTTGCCCATGGCCGGACGCGCCGCCAAGATAAATAACTCGCCCTCACGCAGACCGCCGGTCATTTCATCGAATTTCAGAAACCCGGTACTGATGCCCTTGATGCGTTTACTGGTATCGAGGAAAGCGTTAATGCCTCCCTCATACTCTGTGAGGATTTGCGCGGGATTCGAGAGGGCATTCTTGGATTGGACATCGCCCAGCTTCATGAATGCGTCTTCGACGGCGCCCAGGATCTGTTTGGGATCCTCGTCGCCTACAAAGCAGCGGTTAATGGTGTCCTGCGAGACTGTGATGATGCGGCGAAGAAGAGCCTTCTCTTTAACGATTCCGACATAGCTGTCAAGATTGAAAAGTTGCGGAAGGCCGTCATCGAGGGAGACCAAGTAGCTGAGGCCATCCACCGACTGAAGCTGGCCCTGCTTCATTAATTCGTTCGCCAGCGTGACGCGATCGATTTTTTCGCCGCGCTCGTGCAGATCTCCCATTCGGAGAAAGATGCGCTTGTGCTTCTCGAGACTGAAATCCTCGGGCGTTAAGGCTCCCGCAACCTGGAGAAAAGCAGTATCGCTGCTCATGATCGCTCCTAGAATGAAGCGCTCGGCATCCAGATTATCGGGTAACGGATGATCGAGACTGAGATCACGAACAGCCATACAGGGGACTCGCTTACGTTAAACCGGTTCGCTCGCCGCGGGCAATAGCCTCCGGACAAATTCTGGAGGAAAGACCGAAGCGGAAAATGAGCCTGTAACTTGCGGGAATTCGGCAATGGATTTCCACAGGCCTTTCCTCAATACATTTCTACCTGATATTGTTTTAGCAGAAAATTTGCTTCGATTTCGCTGCTCGCGCAAGCGCAAGCCGAACGGCAGCTTGCGCTATACTGCGAGTGATGATTCGCAACGCCCATCGCCATCATCGTCACCACCGTCCCGTGGTGTAAGGCGAGCTGCGTTCAGTCTTCTAAATCGAATTGCGACGGCCCGCCCAACTGGCGGGCTTTTTCATTAGGGCAGACAATGACAGGACTTGATTTCGACAAGCAGAATGGCTTGATTACAGCCGTGGTGCAGGACGCAAGAACGCGTCGAGTGCTGATGGTTGGATATATGAACAATGAGGCGCTGGAAAAAACGCTCGCGACCGGACACGTGACCTTCTTCAGCCGATCGCGCCATAAGCTTTGGACCAAAGGGGAAAGTTCGGGACATTACCTCTTGCTCAAGTCCATCGCGACCGATTGCGATGGCGACGCGCTGCTGGTCCAGGCCGAGCCGATTGGCCCCGGCGTCTGCCACGAGGGCTACGAGAGCTGCTTCTATCGCACGTGGCGAAACGAGGGCTGGTCAGTGGGCGAGCCGAAAGTTTACGATCCGGATGCCGTCTATGGAGCGAAGCAGTGAAGCTGAAGCTCGGGATACCGAAAGGCAGCCTCGAGAACGCAACCATCGATCTATTCCGGCGTGCGGGTTTCAACATCACGACGAGCAGCCGAAGCTATTTTCCCGCCATTGACGATCCGGAGATCGAATGCATGCTGATTCGGGCTCAGGAGATGGCACGCTATGTGGAGGACGGCGTGCTAGACGCCGGATTGACCGGACGCGATTGGGTGGAAGAGAATGAGGCGCAGGTCGAAACTGTTGCCGATCTCATCTATGCCAAGCAGAGTTTCGGAAAAGTTCGCTGGGTGCTGGCCGCCCCGGAGGCTTCGCCGTATCGCCGAGCCGAGGATCTGGAAGGCAAAGTGATTGCGACGGAGCTCGTGGGCGCTACCAAGCGCTATCTGGCGAGTAAGGGCGTGCGAGCGAAGGTGGAGTTTAGCTGGGGTGCAACAGAAGTGAAACCGCCCGAGCTGGCGGATGCGATTGTGGAGGTGACGGAGACGGGATCGTCCCTGCGAGCGAACAAGCTTCGAATTCTTGAAACGGTGCTCGAATCCAACACACAACTGATTGCCAATCGCGAGTCCTGGATGGACGAGTGGAAGCGCAGGAAGCTCGAAGATATCAAGCTGCTGCTGGAGGGGGCGATCAGCGCGCTCGGGAAAGTCGGATTGATGCTGAACGTGCGGAGAAATGATTTGTGCGCGGTTCTATCCGTGCTTCCCGCGCTAAAGAACCCGACGATTTCGCAACTGAGCGACGAGGAGTGGGTCGCGGTGAACACGATCATCGAAGAGACGACAGTTCGAAATATCATTCCACGCCTCAAAGAGGCCGGCGCTCAGGGAATCGTGGAGTACCCGCTGAACAAGATTGTGATGTAGGGCGTCATGATCACGATTCAGGATTTTCGGAACGAGTCCAGTTTCGGCCATGGGCCTGCCAGGAACGAGTATGCACACGTTGTGAGGCCAATCATCGAGGGCGTTCGCAAAGAGCGCGATGCAGCCTTGATTCGCTATGCCCGGCAATTCGATGAGCTCGGCGATCTGGCGCTAAAAGTGAGCGAGGCCGAACTGCAAGCTGCCGAGGGAACAATTTCTCCGGAATTAAAACGCGCCGTGCAAACAGCCATTACGAACATTCGTGAGTTTGCGAAGAGGCAATTACCGGGGGAGTATTTGGAAGAGTTTTCGCCTGGCCGAAAACTAGGCTGGATTGTGCGGCCGCTTGGGGTTGTGGGTTGTTACATTCCCTCGGGACGTTATCCTCTGCCATCAACCCTGCTCATGACTGCCGTTCTGGCGCAAGTTGCGGGAGTGCCGCGCATCTGTGTGACCTCGCCGAAGCCTTCGATGGAAATCCTGGGTTGCGCACACATGTTGGGCATCCGCGAAGTGTATCGAGTGGGCGGCGCGCAGGCTATTGCCGCCATGGCGTTCGGAACTGAAACAATCCCTTGCGTGGACCGCATCGTCGGGCCGGGGAGCGCTTACGTAGCTGCCGCGAAGAAGCTGCTGGCAGGCGAGGTCGGCATCGATTTTGTGGCTGGCCCTACCGAGATCATGATCCTGGCCGCAGACGGCGATGCGACGGTGATCGCGGCCGACATGCTGGCGCAAGCCGAGCACGATACAGAGGCAAGCGCGGTCTTGGTCACCACTTCGGAAGTCCTGGCAAACGCGGTGAGCGCGGAATTGGAGCGGCAGCTCCAGACATTGCCGACACGCGAGGTGGCGTGCCAATCGATCGACAAGAACGGACGAATATTCCTGGTCTCCGACATGCGTTTCGCCGTTCTAATTGCAAATACCTGGGCGCCCGAGCATTTGAGCCTCCACGATCCGGCTTTGCTGCCGATGATCGAGAACGTAGGAACAGTATTCTTGGGTCCAAACTCGCCGGAATCCGCGGGCGACTATGCAGCGGGCCCAAGTCATGTTTTACCTACGGGTGGAGCGGCTCGGCTTCGAGGCGGTCTGTCAGCCGCCGATTTCGTCAAAGTGATCGCCATTCAGCAGCTCTCGCCATCGGCGCTCAATGAGCTCGCACCCGCAATTACAACGCTCGCAAGAGCAGAAGGTCTGGAGGCGCACGCGCGCGCCGTGGAGGTTCGTTTTGTCAGCTAATTCCGCAATCGAGATAAATGCAGAATCGCAGCAGCGAGCCCTCGCACCTCGGGAAGCAGTGCTGCGGATGGACGCGTACCATCCTCCTACTGGCGGACGCCGGAACAAGCTGCGCCTGGATTTCAATGAGAACACGGTGGGAGCGCCTCCGCATGTGCTCGACTTCATCAAGCGCTATCTCACCGCCGCCGATCTCAGTATCTATCCCGAGTATGAGCACGCGCTCGAGGATCTGTCCCGCCATTTCGGTGTTCACGAAGCGGAGCTGACTCTCACAAACGGCACCGACGAGGCGATTCAGCTTTTGATAAACACATATATCGACGATGGCGATGAAGTGCTCATTTTGCGGCCATCTTACGCGATGTACAAGTTTTATAGCCAGCTGGCGGGTGCGGCAATCAGCGAAATCGACTATGTGCCGGAGACTCTGGCATTTCCCTTCGACGAGCTTCTCGAGCGCATCACGCCCGCCACACGCGCCATCTTCATCAGCAATCCCAACAATCCGACCGGAACGGGTACGACGGTCGCCGCCATTGAGACGCTTCTCGCGAGAGCATCGAAGGCGGCGGTTCTGGTGGACGAGGCATATTACGAGTTCAGCGGCGTCACGGTTTTGCCGCTTCTCACCGAGCATCCCAACCTTTTTGTTAGCCGGACGTTCTCAAAAATCTATGGGATGGCTGCTATGCGCTGCGGATGCCTTTTCTCGCAAGCCCCCAATGTGGCGCATCTGAGGAAAGCGCAGTCGCCGTACAGCGTCAATACGATTGCGGCGATGGCTGCGCGCATTGCCGTTCAGGATCAGGTCTTCGTGGAAGAATACGTGCTTGAGGTGCTTACCGCGCGGGAGTTGTTGTACGTCGGACTCGAGCGACTGAAAATTCCTTATATCAGGAGCCAGGCGAACTTCGTTTTATTTCGGGCCGGCGATCGTGCCATTGAAATCCGGGATGAACTGCGAAGCCGAGGCATACTGGTCCGCGACCGGAGCTATGAGCTGCCCGGCTGTGTCCGTGTCACCTTGGGCACGCGCGATCAAATCCAACGATTTCTGGACGAGTTGGAGCAGATTTGGTAATCGCGAATCAACCGCCAGACGTTCTGGTCTTCGACATGGATGGCGTGCTCGTTGAGGTAATGGAGTCCTATCGCGAAGCCATTCGCGAAACGGTGAGGCACTTTACCGGACAGCTTGTCTCGCATGACGAGATCCAAAATTTCAAGAACGCCGGCGGGTGGAATAATGACTGGCTGCTCTCGCACCGTCTGATTTCCGATCGCGGCAAGAAAATCGAATACGGCGAAGTTGTTGAGTACTTTAATCAGATTTTCATGGGCGAAAACGACGATGGTTTAATCCGCCATGAGAAGTGGATGCCATCTCAAGGCCTGCTCGAACGGCTCGCCGGCCGCGCAGCGCTGGCGATCTTTACGGGCCGGGCGAAATATGAGGCGGATGTGACGCTGCAGCGCTACGCCAATCGAGTTCGCTTTCACCCGCTCATTACGGATGAGTGCGTGTCAAATCCGAAGCCGGCGCCGGACGGGTTGCGATTGATCCAGAATGAGTATCCGGAAAAGACGATCTGGTATTTGGGCGACACCGTTGACGATGCGCGCAGCGCGCAAGCCGCGGGGGTCTCGTTCATCGGTGTTTCCACGCCGCAGAACCCCCGGCATGAAGAGATTGCGAAGATATTGCGGGGCTTCGGCGCGTTTGCCGTCCTCGCCGACATTAATGAATTAGAGGCGCTCGTGAACGGAGTAGCGCGACAAAGGCAATGAGGGAAGCCACAGTCGAGCGTAACACAAAAGAGACGCAGATCAAGGGCTTTCTTCGAATCGAAGGAACCGGATCGTACAAGATCTCTACGGGGATACGATTTCTCGATCACATGCTCGAATTGTTTGCTAAGCACGGCGCCTTTGATCTGGAGGTAGCCGCGCGCGGCGATCTGGACGTGGATCAGCATCACACCGTCGAAGATGCGGGCATTGTCTTGGGTGATCTGTTCTCAAGAGCGCTGTGCGATCGCCGGGGTATTAATCGCGCTGGGTATTTTGTGCAGCCGATGGATGAATCGCTTGCCGTGGTTGCGGTCGATCTAGGCGGCCGGCCGGCGCTCATCTATGATCAGCAGGTCAATGTGGTGCACGTGGGCGATTTACAGACGGAGCTGCTGGAAGATTTTTTCGCCGGCTTCACTCACCATGCCGGCGCGAATCTGCACGCGAAAGTGCTCTACGGACGCTCGAATCATCATAAGATTGAAGCGATTTTTAAATGTTTTGCCCGGGCGATGCGATATGCGTGCTCGACGGATGAACGGTTGAAAGACCAGCTGCCATCGACGAAAGGGTTGTTGTGACGACGATTGTCGATTACGGGGCAGGGAATTTGCGCTCGGTCCAAAATACGCTTGAGGAACTGGGCGCGGATTACGAGGTGACCAATCGCCCTGAAATCGTGAAAGCGGCGCGCGTGCTCATCCTTCCCGGCGTTGGCCATTTTGGACAAATGATGCGCGCGATCGACGAGCTGGACCTGCGTGAGCCGATCCTCGAGCGCATCGGCGCGGGAGTGCCATTTCTGGGGATATGCATTGGTCTTCAGTGCCTCTTCGAGTGCAGCGAGGAAGCGGTTGGAAGCAGGGGACTGGGCGTTTTTCCTGGATCAATCAAACGGTTCGCCGGTGATGCGCGCATCCCTCATATGGGCTGGAACTCTCTTTTCCAAACCAAGCCGTGCCGGTTATTGCGCGGACTTGCGGAAGGGACCTTCACGTATTTTGCGCATAGTTACTACGCACCAATTCTCGACGCCACTGCGGCCACTTGTACGTATATTCATCCGTACACGGCGATCCTGGAGCGCGATAATGTCTGCGCGGTGCAGTTCCACCCCGAGAAGTCGGGAGCGGTCGGGTTGCGGGTGATGCAAAATTTTCTTGATGTGTGATGCTGGCGAAACGCATTATTCCTTGCCTCGACGTCACTGGCGGGCGTGTCGTTAAGGGCATTAACTTCCTCGATTTGCGGGATGCCGGGGATCCGGTCGAGCTTGCAGAGCGCTATAACGCGCAAGGGGCCGATGAACTGGTTTTCCTCGATATCACCGCATCCAGCGATGCGCGGGAAATTATGGCTGATCTCGTCGCCAGGACGGCGCGCAAGGTTTTTATTCCTCTAACAGTTGGCGGCGGTATCCGGAGTGTAGCGGATGCGCGAAAAATTATTCTCGCTGGAGCGGACAAGGTCAGCGTGAACACAGCCGCAGTGCATCGCCCCGAATTGATTCGCGAACTGAGTCTCGAGTTCGGGTCCCAGGCGGTCGTCCTCGCGATCGACGCGAAGCGTTCGGGCGACCGAAAATGGAACATCTACACGAAAGGCGGCCGTCGCGACGAAGGTTGGGATGCTGTCGAATGGGCGCAGCATGGTGAAGCTCTTGGTGCGGGCGAGATCCTGCTCACCTCCATGGATACCGACGGCGTGCAGACCGGCTTCGATTGTGCTTTGACACGGGCGGTTGCCACCGTGACGACCGTTCCCGTGATTGCCTCCGGCGGCGCAGGAATGCCAGAAGATTTCGTTCTGCTGTTCGCCGACGGGTACGCAGACGCCGCCCTAGCTGCTTCCATATTTCATTACGGAAAGTACACCGTGACCGATCTGAAGCGGGTTCTCGAGGAAGCCCACATCCCTGTAAGGCCGGCTGCGTGATCATCCCTTGCATCGATCTGATGGACGGGAAAGTGGTCCAACTCGTCCAGGGGCGCGAGAAGGTGCTCGAAGGAAAGTCGCCGGACGAAATGCTGGCCTTGTTCTCGGGATTTCCGCAAATCCAGGTCATCGATCTCGATGCAGCCATGGGCAGAGGCTCGAATGGAAGGATTCTCGAGCACCTCGCCGGCCGCGCTACGGTGCGGGCAGGTGGCGGAGTAAGAACGGTAGAACGCGCTCAGGAATTGATCCGGCAAGGAGCGTTCCGTGTGATTGTCGGGACGGCAGCATTTTCCAACGCGGGTCCAAATATGACGTTCCTGACCGCACTGAGCGAAACCGTTGGTTCGGAGCGCTTGACGATCGCGCTCGATAGTCGCGGCGGGCGCATCGTCGTGAAAGGATGGCAAGAGTCCACGGACTGGGCTGCTATCGATGTGATCGGCGAGCTTGAGCGGTTTTGTTCCGGTTTTCTGTGTACCTACGTGGACAAGGAAGGCATGATGCAGGGGACCGATCTCGGATGGTTTCGACGCCTGCGAGACAGTACCACGCGCGAGTTGATTGCCGCCGGGGGCATTACCACGCTAGATGACGTGAAGTCATTATTGGAAATGAATGTCCACTGCGCAATCGGCATGTCGATCTATACTGGCCGCCTCGATTTGAGGGACCTTCGCGCCTTGAATACCGTAACCGCATCGCAGCCCTGAGCGCCCTATTATTGCCGGGAGTTTTGCTACGTTCCGGCGTGTTTCCACATCTAACGTAACGAAACCAACCTGAGGTGTTATCCAGAAGATGAAACTGAATCCGATCCGGTGGATCGCGGCCTGCGGCGCACTCAGCCTCACGACGGCCTTCCTCATCTGTGCGGCCGTTCCGGGACTCGATGAATCCGATGTAAAGGATGTCGTAACGGGAACGGCGGCGTTCACTAGTTACAAAGCCGAAAAACCGGGTCTGTTCCGAAAGATTACGGTTGCGGATCTTCCCCAGCCGTATGCGACACAAGGGGTATCAAATTCGCCGACCGTGGTGCCGAAGCCCGCGGATGCTTGGCCTCAAGCGCCGGAAGGATTCAAAGTTCAATTGTATGCGGATCAATTACCCGAGCCGCGCGAGATTCGAACTGCTCCAAATGGCGACATGTTTGTAGCCGAGAGCCACGCTGGACAAGTCGAGGTGTTCCGCGGTATCACAAGCGACGGAAAGGCGCAGCAACACTCCGTGTTTGCAACGGGTCTCAGAAACAATTTCGGAATCGCGTTTTATCCGCTCGGGAACAATCCACAATGGGTTTATTTCGGCAACACCAACTCCGTGGTTCGCTTCCCTTATCACAATGGCGATCTGAAGGCGAGCGGCCCCTCAGAAACGATCATTCCCGAACTGCCCGCCGGCGGCGGTCACTGGACGCGCGATCTTGCTTTCTCCCCGGACGGGAGCAAACTCTTCGTCTCTGTTGGGTCGGCGTCGAATGTCGACGATCCCGATACGCATCCCCGGGAATTTCATCGGGCAAACATTCTGGAGTTCACTCCAGAAGGTAAATTCATCAAGGTATATGCGTCTGGAATTCGAAATCCGGTGGGCATCGCAATTAATCCGACAACCGGGCAGCTCTGGTGCTCCGTCAACGAACGCGACATGCTAGGCGATAATCTCGTACCCGACTACATTACCTCAGTCAAGGAAGACGGTTTTTACGGCTGGCCGTGGTACTACATGGGAGATCATCAGGATCCCCGTTTGGCTGGCAAGCATCCGGAGCTCAAGGACAAAGTAACCGTTCCGGATGTTCTGCTCCAGCCCCATAATGCTTCGTTGGAGTTGACTTTTTACGAAGGTAAGGAGTTCCCTCGCCAATACAAGGGGGACATCTTCGCGGCCGAGCACGGCTCCTGGAATAAAGCCGTTCGCGCCGGTTATGAAGTGATCCGAGTGCCGCTTAACCATGGCAGATCGGATGGGGTTTACGAAGACTTCCTCACCGGGTTTGTAACGCCGGACGGCGGAGTCTGGGGGCGTCCGGTCGGCGTCGCTGTTGCGCCCGACGGTTCGCTGATGGTGACCGACGACGGATCGAAATCGATTTGGCGAGTTACGTATACAGGCCAATGACACGCGCTGTGTAGCGAAGTGAGATCCTGCGTTTCCACGGCTCTTGTTTTGGCTCCTATCCTGCTCCAGGCTCAGTCGTCGACGCCGGCGAGCACGAGTTCAACGCTCTCGCCTGTATTCAACACGCCGCGGCAGGTGAAAATGGGAGCACCCGCCGCTAATCTCAAATCTATTCGCATCGTGAGTTGGAATATCGACCGCGGAGAACAACTGGGAATCGTCTCATCGGAACTTCAACATAATCCACCCGATCTGTGCCTCCTTCAGGAAGTCGATTGGAATACCGCTCGAGCCGGCAATCTGGACGTCGCCTCTGAGCTCGCGAGACGGCTTGGCCTCAGTATGATTTATGCGATTGAATTTGAGGAGCTGAGCCAGGAACACGGGCACCCTGCGTACAGTGGGCAAGCGACTCTGACACGCCTGCCAATCCGAGCTTCGAGAATTCTCCGGTTCCGAAACCAATCCGGTTTTTGGAAGCCTCGCAGTTGGATTCCTTCTTCGCTGCCATTCATGCAGCGGCGGCTTGGAAGCCGCATTGCTCTAATCACCGAACTCGAACTGGCGCGTCGTTTACTCGTCGTATACAACGTCCATTTCGAGAGCCGAAGCATGGGACACATTCAGTCCGAGCAACTGGACGAGGTACTGGCAGATTTGAAGCGCTACCCGCCCGATACTGCCGCGATCTTGGGAGGCGACTTAAACACGAAGTACTTCCCATCAATTTTTCTGCAGAAACTGCAGCGCGAGGGCTTTCAGAGCGCTACGGGCGAGCGCATCGAGCGCACTCATACAATCGCGATGGCACTCGACTGGATCTTCGCAAAGGGCCCGATTCAGATCGAAGACGGCAGAATTCGCAAAGACTTCAGAGGCTCGGACCACTACCCAATTTACGCTGAACTTGTGACCCGCTGATCGGTGTTACGCGAATTCTAATTCCATTAGGTCGATGTAACACCAGCCCCAACTTTCGCCCGGCTCGAACGATCGCATGATCGGGTGTTTTGTCGCATGAAAATGACGGGTGGCATGTTTATTCTTCGATGAATCGCAACAGCCGACGTGCCCGCAACTCAAGCAAAGGCGCAGGTGGACCCATTGGTCGCCCGTTTTGAGACATTCCTCGCAACCCCCTGTGCGTGGCGTCACGTCTTTAATTTGATCCGTGTGGCTACATTGAGGCATGGATTTCTCCTGTTTCAGCTTACTCGTCCCCCCGAGCACTAAAATGACAACCGATGCCCTGGACGCACCGAAGTTTCTGGCTCGGCCCGTTGATTATCGCGGCGATTCTGTCGATTCTTGCGCTGATTGTCTCGCGCACGCGCTTGCGAGATATTTACGCACAGAAGCTGGCGGAAAGCCGGCGTGAGCGCTTGTTTCTCGCTTCGGTGGGTTTTTTTACTGCTGCCGCCGTCGTCCGCGGCATAACGATTGCGATTCACAACAATATAGGCCCTTTTCACAACGTGTCGATGCATGGGCGGCACATCCACCACATGGTATGGGGCATCCTGCTGCTGCTTCTTGTAGGTTATTCGTGGCTGGTCGAGATCGGAACCGGGTCGCCTGAGTCGCGGCGCTGGACGGGCCAGCTTACTTCGATGCTGTACGGCGTAGCGGCCGCTCTGACGCTGGATGAATTCGCACTGTGGCTGAATCTGAGCGATGTCTACTGGCAGCGGCAAGGCCGTGAAAGTTATGAAGCCATGGCCCTGTTCGGCGGATTACTGGCGATCGGCGTTTTCGGCGGCCCGTTCTTCAGTGGCACGGTCCGCGAGTTGACGCGCCCGTTCCGGCGACCCGGATAATAGTTGTATACCTCATGCGCCTCGCCTGTGACGGCCTCTCCTCGTGGTTCGATCGAGGGGCTGTCATCATCACGCCGTCACCGCTACTCGCCGCTGTTGCGACCCACCAATTTTCCGCTCACCAATTGCAGGCCGGTCTACAAAGCTGGCAGCGACCTCCAATTCAAAGTGCCGATGCGTGGCTCGTCACTCGCTGGCAAGAAGCGCGCTACGGCGGAGGGGAGTTTCCAACGCTCCTTTCCCCGGCTCAGGAGGGCCTGCTGTGGCAGCTAATCATTGAGCAGGAACAGCCGCACCTATTTGATATTGGCGCAACCGCTGCGTTGGCGCGGCGCGCGGCAAAGCTTTTGTCCGACTGGCATATCCCGATTGAGGAGGACGTTTGGAACGGCTTCACGGACGCGCAGCAGTTTCAACGCTGGCACAAGCTGTTTCGGCGGAGGTGTCGCAAAGAAGGTTGGATGACGAGATCCGATGGCTGGCGCCTGCTTCCCCAATGGATCCGCTCTGAACGTTGCGGGAGGCAGTTGACCGTCTTCGCCGCCTTCGATCGGCTTACGCCGGCCCTCGACGATGTACGGCAAGCCCTCGGCGAGTTAGCGCCCGTTGAAAAGCCCGTTCCGTTAACGAATAAGCAACCCGTACCGGTGAAGGAATTCGCGAGTTTGGAGCAGGAGATCGAGTCGGCCGCGCGCTGGGCGAGGGGAAGATTCGAGCAGCAAGCGTCATCTTCGATTGGTGTATTTGTTTCGGATCTCGGGTCTCGTCGCGCTTTTGTGGAACGGACATTTCAGCACGTGTTTTATCCTTCGGCAGCCGGGCTGTTTCGAGGCCGGAACTTGACGGCGCCACACGAACTGCAATCAGCTGACTCCGTTTTTCATGTCGAAGCTGCGCCCTTGCAAGATCATCCCCTAATCGCAAGCGCTCTGCTGGCACTGGAACTTGCGCGCACGCGCATACAGGCGACGGATGCGGGAGCGATCCTCCGCTGCCCGTTTCTGGCCGGCTCCATCGCAGAGCGGAACGTTCGGGCATTAGCCGAACTCCAATTGCGTAAGGGCCGCGAGCTAGATGTGGCGTTGGAGGACCTCGAATCTGTGTCCAGGAACGCGCCACAGTTACAGAAGGCTTGGGCCGCAGTACGCCGCGTGCTGCGATTGATGAAGCGGGAACAGGATTTTCCAGGCTGGGCACGCTTCTTTAACGACGTACTTGAGGCGGTCGGCTGGCCCGGCGATACGAACCTTGCCGCCGAAGAACAGGAAGCGGTCGAGATTTGGAAGGATGCGCTCTCCGGCTTGGCGTCGCTGGGTTTGGTGTGCGGGCCAGTTTCCTTCGATGCCGCCGTTTCTGAGTTACGGCGCCTGCTTCAGTCGGGCGGACCTGAGCGGGGAGACTGGTCGTCGCCGGTTCAGATTCTGGACGCCTCGAACGCCTACGGTCTGCGATTTGACTACGCGGTTCTGACAGGGCTCTCCGAAGAAAGCTGGCCCCCACTGGTGACCGCCTCGCCGCTGGTCCCGCTGAAACTTCAAAAGCTCCGTGATGTGCCGGGCGCATCGCCCGAAAGCGTACAACTCGAAGGCGATCGGATGACGAAAAACCTTCTAGGCGCAGCCCAAGAAATCCTGCTGACGTATTCGGGGCGGATCTCGCCGGTCATCGAACGATACTCGGCGCGCGAGGCCATCGATTGGCCCCAGTGGCAAGGAAAAGTGCCGCGCCAGTCGTTTACCCCTGCGCTTCTCGATTCGCTCGACGATACGAACGCTCCTCCCTATCAGCCAGGTGCGCGGCCCCGCGGCGGAACCAGCCTCATCAAACTCCAGTCCTTGTGCCCCTTCCGCGCCTTCGCCGAACGCCGGCTTAACGCCACAGGGCCGGAAGAGGGCTGCTTCGGGCTCGACAGCCTCGAACGGGGAAGTTTCCTTCACGATGCCCTGAAGTACGTGTGGGACTGCCTCGCGACCCAGGAGCGGCTCAAAAAGATAGGCGAAAGCGACTTGCGCGCATTAATCGAGCAAGCCGTCGACGCCGCCGTCGGAAACGAGGCGAATGGGCCGTTGCGCGAGCAAGCTTCAGCCGCCGAGCGCCTGAGGCTACGCGAACTCATTCAGGATTGGCTGAAAGTAGAACGAGATCGCAAGCATCCTTTCTCGGTTGTGACAACCGAAGAGGAACGAACCTACAATGTTGCAGGTCTGCAGTTGAGATTGCGGATTGACCGGATCGATCGTCTTTCGAACGGCAAGCTCGTGCTGATCGACTACAAGAGTGGCGAGCCCAGCGCGTCGCATCTGGATAGAGACAGGCCCAGAGAGCCTCAGTTGCTGATCTATGCGGCGGCCATCGGCGATGACGTCGATGGAATTTTTTTTGCCCAACTGAAACCGCGCGATCCGCGTCTTGTAGGGTATTCCAGAGAAGCGATTACCAACGACAGGAAGAGCAAGGTCCAGAAAGACTGGTACATCTTTCTGGCGGACCGACGCGCGAAAGTGGAGGAACTCGCTCGCGGATTCGCGGCTGGGCAATCGGCAGTCGACCCCTTGAACGGCGCTTGTGAATATTGCGGAACCAAGCCGCTGTGCCGGGTGAATGAGCGGCTCCGCCAGGATGAGGAAGTCGAATGACGGCCGATCAGGCCGAGCGCGACTGGGCGCTCGATCCATCAGAATCGTTCATTGTTGAAGCCCCGGCCGGGTCTGGCAAAACCGGACTTCTGGCCCACCGGTACTTGTCTCTCCTAAGCGGCGTGAGCAGGCCCGAGTCGATCGTCGCTATGACGTTCACCCGGAAAGCCGCTGCCGAGATGAAGGAGCGCATACATGATGCCTTGATCGAGGCCGAGCTGGGATCTCCTACCGGCAATGATTATGAACGGCGCACTCGAGAGCTTGCGCTCGCAGCGCTTGAACGTGACCGGCAACTGGGTTGGAATCTGCTGACAGATACCGGGCGGCTTCAGATCCAAACCATAGACTCGTTGTGCGCGCTTCTTACGCGACAGATGCCGGTGGTGTCGGGCTTCGGCGGTCAGACAGAGGTTGTGGAGGACGCAGCCGAACTATACCGCTTGGCTGCCAGACGCACCTTACGGGAGTTGACCGAAGGCGACGAGCACAGTCGGGATCTGTTTCGGGTTCTGGCGCTTTACTTCGACAACAATGTCGCGGTTTTGGAAAGTCAGATAACCCGAATGCTCCAGAAGCGAGATCAGTGGGATTTCCTCAAACCTGGAAAGCATCCGCCTCTTATCGACGCTCTTTGCGAAGTGCTTCATCGCGCTCGAGGAGCGCTCAGGAATGTCTTTCGACAGCGCTCCCAGGTAGACTTCACCGAAGTAACGCGAGCTGCGGTGACGGCGCTCGGCACGGACAATCAGCCGAGCGATCTGCTTTACTTTTTGGATTATCAGATCGAACATTTGCTGGTGGATGAGTTTCAAGACACGTCACGAGGCCAGTACGATCTGATTGACAGGCTGACGGGCCAATGGTCGGAAGGCGACGGGCGCACCTTGTTTCTGGTTGGCGATCCCATGCAGAGCATCTACCGGTTCCGCGAGGCAGACGTGTCGCTGTTCCTGCGCTGCTGGGATGCCGAGCGGCTCGGTGCGGTGCGGCTCAACCGCATTGCGCTCGAGGCCAATTTTCGCTGCACCCCGGAAATTCTCGAGTGGATCGAAGAAAGATTCAGCCGCATTATGTTGGAGGATGATCCGGTGGAGGGCGCGGTCGCTTTCAGGCGATCCCATGCCGCCAGAGCCCACAGCCGCCTCAAACCGGACACTATCTGGTTCATCGATGACAACGGGCACAAGGAAGCGAAAGCCGTTGCCGAAATCATCGAACGCGCGAAAAAGAAAGGCTCAGTCGCCATCCTCGTTCGGAGCAGAACGCACATCGCTTCCATTCTTCCCGCGCTGCGGGAGGCGGGCATCCCATACGAAGCCATTGAAATTGATCAATTGAAAGAGCAGCAGCACATTATGGATGCGATCTCTCTCACCCGGGCGATCGTGCACCTCGGCGACCGAGTGGCCTGGCTCGCCTGTTTGCGCGCGCCCTGGTGCGGGCTTACATTATCGGATCTGTGCGCGCTCGCCGAATCCGAACCGCAGCGCACGATTCTCGATTTACTCTCCGATTCGGAAGCGATAGGACGCCTCTCGCCAGATGGCCGGGGCAGGGCAGTCCGCGTACAGGAAATTCTCGCGGGCGCTGTCGCCATGGCCGGCCGGATGCCATTGCGGGACCTGGTGGAGAGCGCATGGATGGCACTAGGCGGTCCAGCCATATTGCCGGAACCGAACCAATTGGAGGATCTCGAAACCTATTTCGAACTGCTTCAGAACTTTGAGGAGGCCGGAACGATTCTTGATTTCAGCCTGTTGAATCAGCGTCTCGAGTCGTTGTATGCGAAACCGGCGGCAGGGGAGCACCACGTTCATGTGATGACGATTCACGAAGCCAAGGGCCTGGAGTTCGACACAGTCATCGTGCCGCAGATTGGCCGGCAATCGAGACAATCCGAGCGCGACCTCTTGATCTGGGCCGAAGAAACAGGAGACGACGGCGAAACGCATCTGCTTATCGCGGCCCAGCCGCAAAAGGGTGAGGACACGCAGGAATACAGCTACGTCTCGGATGCTATTAAGAAGAAGGAGGAGCACGAGCTAAAACGGCTGTTTTATGTCGCCTGTACGCGGGCGAAGAACGCTTTATATCTGCTGGGAAACGTCAAAACGAAGAACTGTGGAACCGAATGCAGTGAGGCAAAAAGTGGTAGTTTTTTGAAACTCATCTGGGCAAGCGCCAAGCCGCAGTTCGAAAGTCAATTGCGGCGCAGAGCGCCCGTCCAAACAGATCTATTCACGCAGAGTGGGGAGGCGCGTCCGAAAACTATTTTGCGCCGCCTGCCTGCCACATGGCACGCGCCTTCGTTTGATCATTCTGTCCAATGGCGTCCGGAGTTCCACCGGGCCACTGCCTCTACCCGCAAAGTCAGCTACGAATGGGTCAGCGACGCGCGTCGCCACGTTGGGACCGTCGTGCACGAACTGCTGAAGCAAGTGGCGCGGGAAGGGAGCGCCGCTTGGACGGCTGAACACCTGGCGGAATCAGCGCCCCTGATCAAGTCGGAGCTTTTGCGCCTTGGCGTTGGTCGCCAGGATGAGCCAGATGCGTCCGTCCAAGTAATGCAAGCTGTCAGGAACACTCTCAGAAGCGAACGCGGGCGCTGGATCTTGCATGCGCATGCCGAGGCTCGTTCGGAATGGCCGATCGGCGGGCGCGTTGGGGACAGGCTCGTCAGCGGGAGCATTGATCGTGTTTTTCGCGATGAACAGAGACGCTTGTGGATCGTCGATTTCAAAACCAGTCAGCACGAAGGCGCCCGGCTCGAATCCTTCCTGGATGAAGAGCAACGGCGCTATCGGGAACAGCTGGAGAGCTATGCATTGTTGATGTCCCGTCTGTCGGAAGGGCCCTTCTGGCTCGGACTTTATTTTCCGTTGCTCGATGGATGGCGTGAATGGCAATTCGAGGAAAAGGTAGCGTTGATCGCACCGTAAACTGATTTGAATGCCGACAAAATTAACTGCGAATGTGAAGGCAGGCGGATGCGCCTCGAAGCTGAGTCCTAAAATCCTGGATCGCGCGCTCAAGAGCCTTCCACGCGTAACGAACGAAAAGGTTCTGGTGGGCTACGACACAGCCGACGATGCCGGGGTTTACGATCTGACCGAAGCGGCTGGAAAGCCGCTTGCAATGGTGCAGACAGTCGATTTCTTTACTCCCATTGTCGATGACCCCTACACATTCGGCGGCATCGCGGCGGCAAACGCGCTGAGCGATATTTACGCGATGGGTGGCCGTCCCGTCACCGCTCTTTCACTCGTCGTCTTCCCGGCGAAGGGCGATATCGCGGACCTGGAAGCGATTCTGACGGGCGGAGCCGACAAGATTCACGAAGCCGGTTGCGTGATTCTCGGCGGACACAGCATCTCCGAAGAGGAGGTAAAGTTCGGCTACGCTGTCACCGGCTTGGTTAATCCGGCGCGCATATGGACGAACGCAGGCGCAATCTCAGGAGACGTACTTATCTTCACAAAGCGAATTGGCACGGGAGTGATTTCGACCGCCCTGAAGAAAGGATTTGCGGAAGCGAGCCATATGGCCGCATCGATCGAGCAGATGCTGATGCTCAATCGTCGCATCTGCGATGCCATGCTGCCTCTCAGAGTTCACGCCTGTACGGACGTGACGGGTTTCGGCTTGCTCGGTCACGGTCGTGAAATGGCCTTGGCGAGCGGCGTAACGCTCGAAATATCGGCCAGCGCGGTTCGGTTCCTGCCGGGTGCGATTGAATATTCAAAAGCGGGCGCGCATTCTGGCGGCTTGAACAACAATCGCGATTTCGTTGAGAGCTGTGTCGCGATGGCCTCCGCTATCCCAGCCGAAATTCAGGCTCTGCTGTACGACCCGCAAACATCGGGAGGTCTGCTAATCTCTTTGGAACGTGAGGAAGCCGAAAAACTGTTGCGAACGGAATCCGAGGCGTATGTTATCGGGAGGGTGAATTACCGGGAAACGAAACCAATCGAGGTCATGATCTGAATCCACTCATCATCGCGCTGGATGTAGATGACGTCGCGACCGCTCTGGAGCTGATCGAAAGGATCGGGGGCGCCGCCGATACTTACAAGATCGGAATGGAGCTGTATGCGGTCGGCGGAATGGATGTCGTAAGACAGGTGGGCTCCGCGGGAAAACGTGTTTTCCTCGACCTGAAACTCTACGATATTAGCGAGACCGTCAGGCGCGCGGCCCGGCAGATCTGCACTTCGACTGATGTAGCCTTTCTAACCGTGCACGGCAGCCGAGCCGTTATGAAGGCGGCTGTGGAAGGCCGCGGTGCGAGCCAGACAAAACTGCTGGCGGTCACGGTGCTGACGAGCTTTGATAGCGATGACCTGGCGGACCTCGGTTACGCAGTGCCGGTTTCCGATCTGGTCGAACTGCGCGTGCGAAAGGCTGTCGAGAGCGGTATTGACGGGATCGTCTGCTCGGCGCTGGAAGTTGCTCGCGTGCGCGAAATAAGTGGACCGAATCGCACGCTGGTTGCTCCGGGAGTTCGTTCGGCGGGCGCCCGCGCCGGAGATCAAAAACGCGTTGCCACGCCACGTGAGGCCATAGCTGCGGGCGCAGACTATCTCGTCATTGGCCGGCAGGTAACGAGCGCTCAGGATCCCCGCGCAGCCTGCGAGCAGATCCTGGACGAAATTAGAGGGCGATGAGCGGGACGCCCGAGCCACGCCCCGCTGCAGAGTTGAATCGTTAGTTCGTCGAAGTTGATTTGAGTGCGTTCAGGATCGCTTGCCCGTTTGGCGATCCTAGTCCCGTACACGCATCCCAACCTGGGCCGGCTTTAAAGACGCCGTTTGTTCCAGAGGTAATGTCATGTAGCGCCTTATGTTGCGTTATGGTGCCGTAAAGTATCGGATGAAGCCAGCCCACATTCTTTCCAAGCTGCTCATTGAACAAAACGATGAGTCCGGCCCAGAGTGGCGCCACGGCGCTCGTCCCGCCGATGACGCCTTGTTCGCCATCGACCAGGATCGTGTATCCTGTTGCCGGGTCTGCTACGCCGGCGATATCCGGCACGCCACGGCCACTTGCATTGACCGTTCCGGTTGGCTTCGGAACATTCGTGCCCGCCTGGTAGGACGGTTTAGAGAATTGCAAACTCACTCCTCCTCCCGTCGCACCGCCATTTGTCCCGTCGTTCCACACTGTTTCTGAGTCGATCTTTCCGCTCTGCGCAATGAGATTTGTGCCTCCGCAGGCCAAGACCCAGGGGCTCGAAGCAGGAAAGTCAACATGACTGCGACCGTCGGTTTCACCGTCAGACGAGCCGTTGTCGCCGGCCGCCGCGCATACAGAAATACCCAACATCGCGGCGTCATGGAAAGCTGTGTTGAATGCATTCATCGCTTGCGGCGTCCACTCCTTTTCCGCGGCTCCCCAACTGATGGAGATCACGGACGGCTTACGCACTTTATCGTGGATCGCAGCATTGATCGCGTCCAGAAAGCCCTGGTCCGTATTTGGAGCAAAGTAAACGGCAATCCGCGAGGCCGGCGCGACGCCGCCTGCGACTTCGATGTCCAATACCACCTCGCCGTCAGCGCTGTTCGGATCGCCGGTCGGCGCGTTCTGAGCGCCATCTACGGAAACAGCGGTTACTGAAACGTTGCTCAAACCAAGCTGCTTCCAGTACTTTTGAAGATCCGAAGTTTTATAGCCGCCTCCTAACTCGATCAGGGCTATGGTTTGATTCTTCCCGCTGTTCTGCGGAAAACTGTAAATCTGCGCGACTTGCGTTGGAGTATACGACATGGGATTCGCCGCGCTCGGAACCACGCGGTGATACGTCCGGGCCGCAGGGCGTTCGTCGAAGCCAAGCACCGCCACCACGCGCCCAGCCAGCGCCTGTGGTATTTGAAGATGTCCCTGTCTGGTTCGCAATGTGCGGCTTTTAAGTTGGCGCATTTCGATATTCGCGCCGAAAGCAGAAGCCAGAGCCGAAACAGGACCGGAAATGACAATGGACCGGGCGGCCACCTCCACGCGCCCAACGGAAAAGTTATTTTCGGCGGCAAAAGCCTCAACTGCCTCAATGTCTGCCGGATCGGCGCCGTGCAGCGCCGCAAACTCGTCGTGCGACAAATGGCGCTCCATCCAGGCTGTTTCAGCCGCTTCCGTTCGCCTCTTTAGCAGTAACGTAATCTGAATAATTTCATCGAATGCGGGTTTGCCAGCGGGCACCGAATCGATCGGGTGCTCGCGATGGCTTCCGCACAAAATCACATCGGAAAACATGAAAATTCTCACTCCTGCCGGTGAGGATAACGGCTGGGCAGGCCCGGGTGGCTAACGTGATACTTTACGCAATGTGCTCGAAGATGCTGATAATGAATAAGTTGGTGACGTTTAGCCGGATGCTCCGTACCTTGTGAACGAACATGCGACGTGCTTAATTTCAACTCTGAAGGCGCGAACATTTAACCTGAATAAAGCAAATGCTTCGGACGCCTGCTAACAAGCTCCTCGGCTGGTGCGCGCTCAGTGCGTTCCTGATCACGGCGACTCCTGTCATGGGACAAGGTTTCTCCGGTCTGCTATCGGGCAACAAGAATACGCCGGGGGCGCCCGCTGGCACCGATCCGTTCAAGCGAACCACTCCTCGAAGCGCGATTTATGAGTTCCTGCAAGCATGTCACGATAACAACTTTTCGCTCGCAGCACAGTATTTGGATTTGAGCAAGCTGCCGAAAGCCGAACAGGCGACGCAGGGCCAGGAACTGGCGCGGGAACTCGGTGAGCTGCTGGACCGCAACCCGCAATTTGAAATTAACCGTTTGAACGACACTCCGGAGGGCAACGTCAGTGACGGCCTTTCACCGGATCTCGACAATCTCGCCGCCTTCAGCTCGAAAGGCCACATCGTGACTCTGCAGATGCAGCGCGTGATGCACCAGGGCATGGGTATCTGGAAGGTTTCCGCCGATAGCGTCTCTCACATTGCACAGCTCAATGCGGAAGCCGCGGAATCACCCATCGAAAAGCGGATACCAGAACCGTTGATTCGCATCAAGCTGATCGGCACGTCTCTTTGGGTATGGCTTGCGCTCGTACTCATTGCGCTCATTCTGTCCTTGCTATCGCGGATTTTGTCGCGGATCCTCATAGCGGTCTTGAAACCACTCGCGAAGCGTTACGCCAAGTCGGTTCAGGCTTACAGGCTGGAAGCCTTCATGGAACCGCTTCGGCTTTTGCTGTCGATTTTCGTGTTTCGCGCGTGCATGGAGGTGATTGCTCCTTCTGCATTGGCCCGCACGTATATCATCGGGCTCCTCACGCTATTGTTCATTCTGGGCGTCACATCCGTCGTGATGCGTGTGGTGGATGTCATATCGGACCAGGTGACGTCGCGCCTCGATCCACGGCAGCGGGCCCTCTCCTATTCCGTCATCCCGCTCTTCGTCAGAATCGTCAAGATCTTCATCTTCTGTCTCGCCGTTCTCACCGTCCTGTCTCAGTGGGGATACTCAACCAGCACGATTCTTGCGGGGGTGGGCGTAGGCGGTCTCGCTGTTGCTCTCGCGGCGCAAAAGACGATCGAAAACCTCTTTGGCGGGATCTCGATTATAACCGACAGGCCCGTTCTGGTGGGCGACGTTTGTCAGTTCGGTACTCAGGTTGGCACAGTGGAGGACATCGGCTTACGTTCGACGCGGATCCGCACCCCAGACCGCACCGTCGTAACGATTCCCAATTCCGTTTTCTCGACCATGACCCTCGAGAATTTCTCAAAGCGCGACCGGATGTTATTTCATCCGACACTGCCGCTGCGCCGAGATACGACAGCCGAACAGATCGGCGGCATGATGGAGGCAGTCACGGCGATACTGCAGCAGCATCCGCTGGTGGATGCTTCCGGCGTTCCTCTTCGGTTCACCAAGATTTCGAATGACGCTTTTTCGCTCGAAATTTTTGCTTACGTGTTAACAGCCGATGGCAACGAGTATTTGCGCGTGCAGTCCGTCCTGCTTCTCAAAATCTTAGAGACAGCGTCGCGACTGAATGTCGGATTCGCCGTGCCCTTTCAGGAGTCGCTGGTATTGCCGTCAGCCGGAGGGCCGAACGACTTCCGGCGCGCATCGGAGGAGCCCAGAGATGGGGCTGCTGTCGAGCAATCGGCCGCGAGAGCCGAAAAGTAGCTACAGGCTTGTGCTGTTCCTAGAAAACGAGCTTGAGCGCCATTTGGATCTGCCGCGGCGGATAAGCCTGTGTAAAGACGCCATATGAGGTGGAGCCCGGCGCAAACGTAGTGTTGAGTCCCGAATTCACATTGAAATTAGTGGTGTTGAGCAGGTCAAACGCCTCGGCGCGGAACTCCAGCCGGCTCGATTCGGACCAAAGCGCGAAACCCTTGTGCACGCCGAGATCGAGTTCCTCGAAAGAGGGGCCCCGCGCAATATTTCTGCCTGCATTTCCAAACGGCTGCGTAAAGCTGGGAACACTAAACGCCCCGACATTCAAATAGTGTGTCGGATCCGCTCCCGATAAGTACAATGAGGCGCCAGTCAAATTCGGGCGAGGAGTAATCAGCGGACTCACGCTTCCTTGCGTGGTCGGGCTGTAGGTGATATTGATCGGCAAGCCGGATGTCGCCGTATTGATGATATCCAGCGACCATCCTCCCGCGACGGCATCCACTGCCCGATTCTGCATATTAAAGTGGCGCCCTCGGCCGAAAGGAAGGTCGTAAACGACGGAGGTCGTATTGTTGAACGGCTGATCGTAGCTCGAGATTCCCCTTTCGGATTTAGGGTTGTACATGTTGATGCGCGAGTTGTCGCCGTCGTAGTTCTCCAGATGCCCCGGAGCGTTGTCAATCGCCTTCGACCAAGTAAAAGAGTTGATGAAGTAGAGTCCGCCGGAATAGCGCTTCTCCAATTTCGCTTGCAGCGCGTTGTAGCTGCCGAAGCCGCCGTTGTAGGCCTCCTCGATAGTTGTAAAGTTTGGAATCGGACGCCGCGCATTTACCGAAAGGTTCTGGCCCGCGTTGTTGGGAACCGCCTCGTTCGCATCTGTCAGGATCATTAGCCCAACCGCATGATTGCCGATATAAGCGATGTCGAACAACAGATTGTGACTGAATTCCCGTTGCACAGTGAAGTGCCACGTCTGAACATAACCGGTTCTGAGATTGCTCGGTATGTAGCGTACTTGTGTTGTCGCGGTGTTGAACGCCGCCGGTGTCGCGAAATTCGGCGGGAAGCCCAAATAAGTAGGACGAAAGCACGAGCCGGCCAGATCGTTCACCGAGGTACAGGTTCCGGTACCTTGCCCCGGGACCTGGTCGATAGTGGCATCCACGATATTTGGGCCGTTATAAGCCAGCAGGTTCTCTCCGCCCAGCCTGTTGAACTGAACGTAACTGATGCCATACGCGCTCCGCACGACGGTTTTTGGCGCGACCTGGTATGCGAACCCAACCCGCGGCGCCCAGTTATTGTGGTCCGGATGAACTAACGCCCGGTTATAAAGGCTCCCGTTCTGAGCGAAAATCATTGAGCCGGTTTGCGGATTGAAATTTGCCAGTCGATTATCGCGCTCCCACTGCGGTGTGGCGAATTCATAACGAATTCCAAGGTTCAAGGTGAGCTGCTGGCTGAGCTTGAAGTCGTCCTGGACATAGCCAAAATACATCCGTTGCCGCAAGTGCGCGACGGCATAGTTATTGATCTCGTAGTGGCTTCTAGCTCCGAAAAGAAAATCCGCGACGCTATAAACCTGCTGCTGGAGCGCTGTCAATCCGCTACTCGAACCGGGATTGCTAAAGAAGCCTGTGTAGTTGTCGACGCCATACTTGGGATGGAAGTCCTGAACGGCTGTATCGATCAACTGGTATTCGAATCCAAACTTCAAACTGTGCCGGCCCAGAATCTTGGAGTAATTTACTTTCGGGTCGAGCACGATCGGATACTGGTACTGCGGATTGCTGCTTTGCCGCCCCAATTGCGACAAGCCGCCCCCGAAGTTCAAAGAATACAGTCCGCCCCCAAAAGCCGGATTCGTCGGCAGATTGGGAATGTTGTATTGAGAATTCGAAGTGCCGAGCCCAATCGGAGTCTTTCCCCCTTCGGTGTAGTCGAGGCCCGCACGCACTTCTAGAACCGATGTCGGGCTCATCGTCCAGGTAACGCCGGGTACCAATTGCTTGTTTCGGATATACACGTCGCCGTTCGCATTTCCGCCGGCGGGGCCGGGAATACCAGGCGGGCTGAAGATTCGCTCGTCGTCCTGGCTGTATCGTACGAAGGCAGTAAGCTTCTGGCCGATGTACTGGTCGTAGCGAATGTCTCCTTTGTCGCTTTTGATAGTATCCGCGGGCGCAGATTCGAAGTTATTCGAGTTCCCGCTCAAGTTCGGGTCCGGCAGCTCCGACAGCACGGTCTGAGCGAATGGGATCATGGCTGCTGACGGTACAACGCCATTGGCGTATACCGTTCCCGTGATTGGATTCTTGTATCGGTATGCCGAAATTTCCTTGCTTCATCGCGACTGTTGGGATCGTCGCGAACTGAACGGGATGGAATACGCGGCGGAAACCCTCATAGTCGGCAAACACAAACATCTTGTTCTTCAAGATCGGGCCGCCCGCGGCCGCGCCAAACTGGTTTTGGTTGAACGCCGGTTTGGTTCCAGTCACCGGCTTGAAGAAGCCAATCGCATTCAGGTCGGTATTGCGGAGAAATTCCCACAGTTCGCCGTGCAGCTGATTCGTCCCGCTCTTGATTGTGGCGTTGATCACCGCCCCTGTAGCGCGGCCATATTCGGCACTGTAGTTATCGGTCTCCACCTTGAATTCCGCCAGTGCATCGGGATTCGGTTGAATCACTTGATTGGAGAATCCCTGATTACTGGTGCCGTAGGCGTTATTATCGATCCCATCCAGAAGGAAGTTGTTCAGCTCGCTTCTTTGACCGTTGACGTTGAACGATGCATCGCGGCTGCTGTCGCTCTGATTTTCCAATGGCGATTTGGCGACGCCGGGCACCAGTAGCGTCAAATCGGCGTACGATCTGCCGTTCAGCGGAAGGTCGACGATCTGCTTGGGATTGATCACCTGGCCGCGCGTGCTATTTTCCGTTTCGAGCAGCTCGGCCGCGCCCGTGACAGTAACATTTTCCGATGTCTTACCGACTTGGAGCGCAAGATCCACTCGTTGCCGGGCGTTAATCGCGAGATCGAAGCTATCGGTGGTCGAGGTCTCGAAGCCCGGCGCCTCAACGCGCACGCGATAGGCGCCCAGGCGAACATTCACGAACTCGTAATCGCCGTTCGAGTCAGTCTTGCTTTGCAGGGTGACGCCGGTCTTGGTATTCTCAAGCGTCACGCTCGCACCGCCTATGGTTGCGCCACTGGGATCGTGAACAGTTCCCAATACGGTTCCCGATTCAAACTGTCCAAACAACAAGAGTCCGGAGACGAACATCCAGAGACATAGGAAGCGTATAACCGTCATCGCTGTTCCCCCTCCGCCGGCGGCGCCGGCGATTTCTTCAGTTGTGCAGAGGGCCAGTCTAACTCGTGTACGTGAATTCCTGATGGCGGAAACTCAGCAAACCGGCCCCTGCACACGTGTGCACCCCAGTTTATGCATGTATCGTGCACAAGTCAACCGGTTTTCAGCGGGCTTGCCGAAAGGCGGTTAGTAAACTGCATACGAGGCGCGTAGGAAGTGCCAAAAACATCAATGACCGGACCGAATGGTTCGATTGCAAGGGGCCGCCATCTCGATCGGCACATTCTCAAAGATGGCGCGGAACCTAACCATGTTCGTGACACCGCTTTCCTTGGCGTAATCATGTCGATCCCGAAAGGGAAAGTCGCCACTTACGGGCAGATCGCCGCTGCTGCCGGTTATCCCTTGTACCATCGTGCCGTTGCCCGGCTCTTGCAAACCCGACCGGGCGGTAAGCTCCCGTGGCAGCGCGTGGTAGGTGCCGGCGGTGAGATTAAACTCCGCTTCGAGGCGGCGGCGGAACAGCGCTTGCGCCTGGAAATGGAGGGCGTCACCTTTCGCGGCAAACGCGTCAATCTCAAGCTCCACCAGCACGCGTTTCGCACTTGAGAGCTCTAATGCACCGCTCAACTGGAATGCGCCTCTCCTGGAAAGAGAGCCGACATGGAAGAGTCAACCGCGCGCTGTCAAGCCGCCGCTCATTGTTTTGACACGCCGCGATCGCGTTAGCCCAGCCAGTCCCCACCCGGTAATCAACACGTACTGCATGGCTTGTGCGAGCAGGATATATGCGATCGCATTCGTACGGCTGAAGCCGAATGGCGTCAAAACGCTGACCGCTACAAACTGATAAATGCCTACATAACCCGGCGTCGAGGGCAGCGCGCTTCCGAGTCCCAGGCCGGCGATCAAGAGAAAGGCCACCGGCAATGGGACGCTCAGTCCCAAGGCCCGCATTCCAATGATCGTGCCGAAAGCATCGCAAAACCAGATCACCAGGGTAAGGGCTAAGAATCGAAAGAGGCGTCCGGCATCGTGAAACGTTCGGACACCCACCAGTATCTGCTCTACAATTATCAGAAGCTTTTCTCGCAGCAGATGAGGAAGCGGAGCGCGGCCTAACAGATAATTCCAGAGCCGTTCGAGCTTAGGTAAAACAGCAATGGCGAATGCACCGCACAGGCCAATGATTGCAAACGGCCGGGCAGCGCGATCGAACCAACCTGGTCGGGTCGGAAGGCTGAGCAGCACCACGGAGCTGATGATGACCAGCGTAATGGCGTCGGTCAAGCGCTCGGCGAGAGCCGTCGTAAGAACAAACGTTTTGCCCAGGCCGGTTCGGGAGCTGATCATCATTGTGCGCACCAGTTCGCCTGCGCGCGCCGGAAGAAAATTGTTCCCGAAATAGCCGGCCGCGGTGGCCCAAAAAGCGGTTGCGACGTCGACAGGTCTTTGCGCCTGCAGCAGAATTCGCCAACGTACAGCCCGCAGGAAAAGCGCGAACGATCCCACCGCCACCGCCCCCGCAATGCAACCCGGCTTTGCGCCTGAAAGAATCCTCCACACTTGAGCCCATTGAATTCCGCGCAGGGAAAAGTAAAGGAAAACAACGGCCAACGCTAAGGCGATCACCCAGTACAAGAATCTGGAACGCGGCCTGGACGGGCCCTGTACAACGGGAAGAAGGCCTGATATGTCGGGCAGCGGAGCGATGCTGCCTTTCTCCGCCGCGGACTGCAACTCCGGCACGTCCTCAGAAGAGGGGTCGGGCATCAGTGCGCGCCGCCCGCGCTGGCGCCACGCACTGCCACTGTCGTGCTCTCTGAAGTTTCAAAGATCGGATCGAAGTGCCGTTTCAACTCCAGAAACTTGCTCTCGAACAGGTTGTAGCTTAACCAGGCGAGACCGAAAATTATTCCGATCACAACAGCAACATATAGTAAGCCATATCGTGTTTCGAGCGGAAAGGAAACGCCAAATTTCGCGGAGAGAGATCGACTTACGAGCACGAAGAAAGGAATGTGATACACGTAAATCCCGTAGCTGTACTTGCCGAAGCTCTTTAGCCAACTGTTGTTCAACGCCGGCGTGAGTACGGGGATAAAACGCCGCGAAGAGCCGACGAGAGCTCCAAAGATCAGTGCCAGCGCAGGGATTGCGATCGTATACATGTAAGGACCGGCATCAGTATCCATGAATTCTCGCCGGTCCTCGAGAGCAATGAAGGCAATGATACTCGCGCCGGCAGCAGCCATCCCGAGCAGAGCACGGCCACTAATATGGCCATCTCGTGCGAGGTAGATCGCCAGTGCGGAGCCGACCAGCAACCCCAACCCTCGAGTCGGGGTAAGGACATCGATCCACAAGTGCGGGCCGAAATACAAAACCAGGGCGGAACTCAACGCAAGACCGGCAACAATTCCCCAGACGCATAGGCGAAGGAGATATTTTTCCGGCACCTTCCACACCAGGATCGGCCAAACCAGATAAAACTGCTCCTCTACCGCAAGGCTCCAGAAGTGGCCCAAAATGTTTGGTGGGGTTTGCAAAGAGTGCCGGAACGAAAGCCAGTTCTGCAGGTACGCGAAGTAGGCAATGCGATCCCCTATACGGTAATAAGGCAGGAGCGACTTCATCCAGGCCCAGTGAGGAGCGGCCAGCAGCACGGCACTCAGGCACAAGTAATAGATAGGAAAGATTCGCAAGAACCGTCGGGCGTAGAAAGAAGCCGTCCTGTTCGTGGCCATCTTTGTACGGAGGAGGATTCCCGTTATCAAGTAGCCCGAAAGCACAAAGAACAGGTCTACCCCGCACCATCCGAACGTCATGGCAGGCAAGAACCACTTCGTCACCTTCGTCTGGCGGAACACCCAATTGCAATGGGTAAAAAGAACGAGGAGTATTGCAATTCCTCGAATGCCGTCCAGCGCCGGCTCGTGTCTGCGGATTGTGGTCATCACTCGGGCCGAGGCAGCGCCCAACTTCGAGGGCCTGACGCGGATTCCCGCGAAGCTATACCTCCTGGCAGTGGATCGGTGGGTCCGGTACTGAGATTGAACGCCATATTGGGAAGGTCAAAAAGATCGCACCGAGCAGCCGGCACATGTAGATCGTGGCAACTTCGTCCAGGGCCGCGCGCGACCTGGCATCTGGCGTGGTTGGTGCAGCTCCAGCTCGGAAATCGTCACCCTACAAGTCTAGCCTCTCGCCGTCAGCGCGAGGCAAAAACATCAGCCGCCCAAAGCGGCAAGACGAATTGCGCCGGCAGGAATCAAGGCGTCTCAAGATGGTTATCCGAGATGACACCGGATCGCGGGAACGTGGACATGAACACGCCCACCCTGGCCAGCAAAAGCATGTCTCGCGTGAGATCACTCGTCCACTGGCAGAAAAGCGCCCGGCACGATCAGCACTGGACAAAAAGAGGCATGGCGGTAAAACCGCCACCGAGATCGGCTATGGTGTAGTTCTCGTCAATACGGGATCTTAAGTCCCTTGCCCCGCCGTTTGCGCCATCTTCGCCATCGCTTCCTTGGCGCGCTTCTCCATCTCCTGCGGCGCGACATCCTCTATATGAGTGGCGATTGCCCATAGATGCCCGAATGGATCGGTCAGTTTTCCAAACCGGTCGCCCCAGAACATGTCCTGCGGCGGCATGTCCGGTTTGGCGCCCGCCTTCACGGCTTGATCGAAAACCGCATCGACATTTTCGACATACAAAAAGATGCTGACACAAGAACCTCCCAACGATTGCGGCGAACGGTTACCGGAGCCCGGCATCTCATCGGACAGCATAATCACGGAATCGCCGATTTTAAACTCTGCGTGACCGATTTTTCCGTTCGGACTCTTCATTCTGTTTATTTCCGTGGCGCCGAAGGCTTGCTTATAGAAGTCCAGCGCTCGATTGCCGTCGTTGACTACCAGATAGGGTGTGGCCGTGTGATAGCCCTTTGGAATTGCGCTAACTTTACTAGGCATACAAATACCTCCCTGGCGATTTTATCGAGAATCGCTCGCCAAAGCTAACGCTTGATTCGAAGCGCCTGGGAGGCCGCAGCGCTTTCGAGCGGGGTCAGACGGCGGATTTTGGCCGGCCAGTCGAATGGCCGGGCTCGGAACCGCTTTCCGGAACGGTATGATAAGAAATAAAGATCGGGAGCCGTCAAGTGGTTGACAGTTTTGATGGCTGCCCTTAAACTAGGAAAGTTTGGCGAGTTGATTCTTCGGCCTCCGCGCTACCGTGTCTGAAGAGGAAGAGCTTGTGATCGGATACGTTTCGGTCAAAAGCGAAGACCTCGGATAGGCATCCGGCCGGAAGTCGGGCCCCGCTGCCGGGACAATAAGCGGTCCGGTTCGTCCGGATGGTGACGTTGTCAAATGGCATGGGCCAAACCCGAAGCAGTTACCCTCGCGTTTTGGGGCTGGTGAAAACGCTATATCAGCCTCCTGGCGATAATCAATTGCAGCCGGCAGTGTTCGCGCCTGCTTGACGGACGCCCTGTACGGGCATACTAACGGTTTTGAAGCAGCCCCGAGCGGGAGTGTGTCGCGTATCCGCGCGGGCTAACGCAGTTTTTCACATTCAGAGAGGATATTCTTGCCGACGTTTAACCAACTTGTGCGAAAGGGCCGCAAGGCTACCCGCTACAAGACAGCCAGCCCCGCTTTGCAGGCTTGCCCCCAGCGCCGCGGCGTCTGCACCCGTGTGTACACCACTACTCCCAAGAAGCCGAATTCGGCTTTGCGCAAGGTGGCCCGCGTTCGGCTCACCAACGGGATCGAGGTCACCACCTATATACCGGGTGTCGGTCACAATCTGCAGGAGCACTCGATCGTGCTGATTCGTGGCGGTCGCGTGAAGGATCTGCCGGGGGTGCGCTATCACATCGTGCGCGGAACGCTCGATACCGCCGGCGTCGCCAACCGCAAGCAGGGGCGCTCCAAGTACGGAGCGAAACGGCCCAAGGGCGGCGCTGCCGCGGCCCCGGCCAAGAAGAAGTAAAGAGAAAGGATGAGCCCGCGCCTCTCAGCCAACCGAGGATTCAAATAACATGCCACGCCGTAGACGACCGGAACCGAGAGAAGTTGTTCCGGACCCCCTGTACAACTCGACGCTTGTCGAAAAGTTCGTGAACTCCATGATGTGGGATGGCAAGAAGACAACGGCGCAGCGGATCTTCTATCGGGCCATGGATACGCTCAAGGAGCGCTCGGGCGACGATCCGTTGAAGGCCTTCAAGAAGGCGGTTGAAAATGTCAAACCGCTGCTCGAAGTGAAGACGCGCCGCGTGGGAGGCGCCAACTATCAGGTGCCGGTAGAGGTTCCGCAAAACCGCCGCACCAGTCTCGCGCTGCGCTGGATCATTACGAATGCGCGTACGCGCCCGGACAAGAGCATGGCCGATAAGTTGGCAAATGAGTTGAACGATGCCGCCAATATGCGCGGCGGCGCGGTTAAGAAGAAGGACGATGTGCATCGCATGGCCGAGGCGAACAAGGCCTTCGCGCACTATCGCTGGTAACTGTAATCAGGTTTTCGAGTAATTTATGGCCCGCACCGTACCACTGGAAAAAATGCGCAACATCGGCATCATGGCGCACATCGATGCCGGCAAGACCACCACCACCGAGCGCATTCTCTACTACACCGGCCGCACTCACAAGATTGGTGAGGTGCACGAGGGAACCGCCACCATGGATTGGATGGCGCAGGAGCAGGAGCGCGGCATCACGATCACGTCGGCCGCCACGACTTGTCAGTGGCGCGACGTGACGATTAACATCATCGATACTCCCGGCCACGTGGACTTCACGGCCGAGGTGGAGCGCAGCTTGCGCGTGCTCGATGGCGCCTGTGCCGTGTTCGACGCCGTGGCCGGCGTGCAGCCGCAATCGGAGACCGTGTGGCGCCAGGCCGACAAGTATGGTGTGCCGCGCATCTGCTTCATCAACAAAATGGACCGCGTGGGCGCCGATTTCTATCATTCTGTCGAAACCATTGTGGAGCGCCTGAACGCTCGTCCCGTGCCGATTCAACTGCCGGTCGGCGCTGAAGATCAGTTCAAGGGCGTAGTCGATCTCATCAAAATGAAAGCGCGCCTGTGGCGCGACGAGACGCTCGGCGCCAAGTACGATGACGTCGATATTCCGGCCGAATTGATCGAGCAAGCCCGCGAGTATCGCGAAAAGCTGATCGAAGCGGTGGCCGAGACTGACGACACCCTGTTTGAAAAATTCGTCGAAGGCAAGGCGGTTACCGAGCAGGAGCTGGCGGCGGGAATTCGCAGAGCTACCATCGCGCAAAAAATTTTCCCGGTGATCTGCGGCTCCTCCTTCAAGAATAAGGGCGTCCAGAATTTGCTTGACGCGGTTTGTGACTACCTGCCGTCGCCGGTGGATATTCCGCCGGTGAAAGGCACGGCCGTCGACAATCCCGAGGAGACGCTCGAGCGCAAGGCCAGCGACGCGGAGCCCTTCTCCGCGCTGGTTTTTAAGATCATGACCGATCCGTTTGTCGGGCAGCTTTGCTTCGTCCGCGTCTATTCGGGCAAGCTGAACGCGGGCGATTCGATTTACAACGTCACCAAGGGACGGAAAGAGCGTGTCGGACGCCTGGTGAAGATGCACGCCAACAAACGTGAGGAAATTCAGGAAGTATTGGCCGGCGACATTTGCGCCGCCGTCGGCCTGAAGCAGGTGGTCACCGGAGACACGATTTGCGATGAGAAGGCGCCGATTCTGCTCGAATCGATCGATTTTCCGGCTCCCGTAATCCAGCTCGCGATTGAGCCCAAGACCAAGGCCGATCAAGAGAAGCTGGGCATGGCGATACAGAAGCTGGTTTCCGAAGATCCGACCCTGCGCGTGAACACCGATCCGGAAACCGGACAAACCATCCTGGCCGGCATGGGCGAGCTGCATCTGGAGATCATCGTCGACCGGATGCAGCGCGAGTTCAACGTCGGGGCGAATGTCGGCAAGCCGCAGGTCGCTTATCGTGAGACGATTCGCCAGCGCGCCGAATACGACTACACGCACAAGAAACAGACTGGCGGTAGCGGCCAGTACGCGCGCGTGAAACTGCGCGTCGAGCCTGACCCGGAGCAGGATTTCGAATTCGAAAACGAAGTGACCGGTGGCAACATTCCGAAAGAGTTCATTCCGGCAGTCGAAAAAGGCGTGGTCGAGGCCTTGGAGGGCGGCATTCTGGCCGGCTATCCCCTCAACAACATAAAGGTCACCGTTTTCGACGGCGCTTATCACGAAGTGGATTCCTCCGAAATGGCGTTCAAAATCTGCGGTTCCATTTGCGTCAAGGAAGCGGCGAGCCGCGCCAAGCCCGTGCTGCTCGAGCCTGTCATGCGCGTGGAAGTTACGGTTTCCGAGGAGTACATGGGCACGGTGAACGGCGACCTGATTTCGCGCCGCGGGCGCCTGGAAGGCACCGAGATTGTGGGCGGCACGCACATTATTAAGGCCATGGTGCCGCTGTCGGAGATGTTTGGCTATGCCACCGAGCTGCGCTCGCGCACCCAGGGCCGCGGCAGCTTCAGCATGCATTTCGGCAGGTATGAGGAAGTTCCAAAGAACCTCGCCGAGGAGATTATCAACCGCAACAAGGGCGGAATCGCGACCAGATAAGCACAGGAGAGTTAAAGATGGCGAAAGAGAAATTTGACCGCAGCAAGCCGCACGTGAATATCGGGACGATCGGGCATATCGATCACGGGAAGACGACGTTGACGGCGGCGATCACCAAGACGCTGGCGAAGCACAATCCGAAGGTAAAGTTCCGGAGTTTCGATTCGATCGACAACGCGCCGGAGGAGAAGGCGCGCGGGATCACGATTGCGGTGGCGCACGTGGAGTACGAGACGGCGAACCGGCACTATGCGCATGTGGATTGTCCGGGGCACGCCGATTACATCAAGAACATGATCACCGGGGCGGCGCAGATGGACGGGGCGATTCTGGTGGTGGCGGCGACGGATGGACCGATGCCGCAGACGCGGGAGCACATTTTGCTGGCGCGGCAGGTGGGAGTGCCGTACATCGTGGTGGCCTTGAACAAGGTCGACATGGTGGACGATCCGGAGCTGTTGGAGCTGGTGGAGCTGGAAGTGCGGGAGCTGCTGAAGAGCTATCAGTTTCCGGGGGACGATCTGCCGGTGGTGCGGGTGAGCGCGCTGGGGGCGTTGAACGGGGAAGAGAAGTGGGAGAAGTCGGTGGACGAGCTGATGGCGAAGGTGGACGAGTATATTCCGCTGCCGCAGCGCGTGGTGGACAAGCCGTTTTTGATGCCGATCGAGGATATCTTTTCGATCCAGGGGCGCGGGACGGTGGTGACGGGGCGGATCGAGAAGGGGATCTGCAAGGTGGGGGAAGAGATGGAGATCGTGGGCTTCACGGACACGCGCAAGACGGTGGTGACGGGGGTGGAGATGTTCAAGAAGCTGCTGGACGAGGGGCGGGCCGGGGACAACGTAGGCTTGCTGCTGCGCGGGATTGAGAAGAACGATGTGGAGCGCGGGCAGGTGATTGCGAAGCCGGGGACGATCAAGCCGCACAAGAAGTTCAAGGGGGAAGTGTACGTGCTGTCGAAGGAAGAGGGCGGGCGGCACACGCCGTTTTTCAATGGCTACCGGCCGCAGTTTTACTTTCGGACGACGGACGTGACGGGGGTGGCGAAGCTGCCGGAAGGGATGGAGATGGTGATGCCGGGCGACAATGTGTCGATCGAAGTGGAGCTGATCACGCCGGTGGCCATGGATAAAGGGCTGCGGTTTGCGATCCGCGAAGGGGGACGCACCGTGGGCGCCGGCACCGTCACCGAGATTGTCAACTAGGCGGAGCCGCGTGAGCCAGCGGATTCCGACACCAAACGAAACCAAATGAAAGAACGCATTCGCATCCGACTGAAAGCGTACGATCACCGCATCCTCGATCAATCGACCGGCGATATCGTGGATACGGCCAAGCGCACCGGCGCCACTGTCGCCGGGCCGATTCCGTTGCCGACCTTGAAGAATCGCTATACGGTTTTGCGGTCTCCGCATGTCGACAAGAAATCGCGCGAGCAATTTGAAATTCGTACGCATAAGCGCCTGCTCGACATCCTCGAGCCGACGCAGGAAACGGTCGACGCGCTGATGAAGCTTGATCTTCCGGCCGGCGTGGACGTCGAGATCAAGGCGTTCGGAAAGAAATAGGAAGCGCGCCAGAGGAGCCAAAGGGGAAAGCCCAAAGGGTAAGCAAGGATGAGTCCAGGAATTCTCGGCAAGAAGATTGGCATGACGCAGGTGTTCAATGCGGACGGGCAAGTTGTCCCGGTGACGCTCGTCAAGGCCGGACCGTGCATCGTCACGCAACGCAAGACCCCGGCCACGGACGGCTACGATGCCGTACAACTGGGGCTGGTCGAATACGCCAGGAAGCAGAACAAGCCTATGTCGAAGCACCTGGCGAAATCGAGCGCCGACGGCGTGAAGTTCCTGCGTGAATTCCACCTCGGCCAGGGAACCGGAGATCTGAAGCAGGGTGACCGCGTTCTCGCCGAGGAGTTTAAGCCGAGAGAACTGGTGGATGTGATCGGGACGAGCAAGGGCCGGGGGTTCGCGGGCTTGGTGAAACGCCACCACTTCCGCGGCGGTCCGGCAACGCACGGATCCATGTTTCATCGCGCGGCGGGTTCGATCGGAGCCTCGAGCTTTCCCTCGCGTGTCTTTCCGGGCATGAAAATGGCCGGCCGCATGGGCGCCGATCAGGTGACTGTGCGAAACCTGGAAATTGTCAGCGTCGATCCCGAGGACAACGTGATTGCGGTGAAGGGCGCTATCCCCGGACCCAATGGTGGTTACGTGATGGTGCGCCGTGCGAAGCGATAAGCAATGGTTAAACGGTAAGGAATGGGCAAGCGTAGGGAACTAAGACCATGCCGAATGTAAATGTTGTGGACCTGAACAACGCGACCGTAGGCTCCATCGAGCTTTCCGATGCGGTGTTCGGCGCCGAAGTGAATGAAGCGCTGCTCTATGAAGCGGTACGCCAGCATACCGCCGCTCGCCGGTCCGGAACGGCGGCCACCAAAACGCGCCACGAGGTCTCGGGTTCAGGCAGGAAGTTATGGAAGCAGAAGGGTACCGGGCGTGCGCGCATGGGATCCATTCGATCGCCGCTGTGGCGCCACGGTGGAACGGTCCACGGGCCCCAGCCGCGCAGCTATGAATACAAATTGCCTCGCAAAATGCTTTTGGGCGCGCTGCGCTCGGCCTTATCGGCAAAGCTTCGCGATGGCGAACTGCGCGTCGTCCGGGCCTTCGAATTGGCCGACCACAAAACGAAGAACCTGGTTTATGTCTTCGGAGCGCTCGACGCCAAGAAGACCATTTTGCTGGTCGAAGCAGGCGAAAACACGAAGCTCTCGCGGGCTTCGCGGAATTTGCCGGGTGTGAAGCTGGTCCCCACCCGCGACGTGAACGTGTACGACCTGCTCAAGTATCAGGAAGTGCTGCTTACCGAATCGGCGGCCAGAAAGTTATCGGAGGCCCTCGCGCAATGAACGTATACGACATCATCCGCCGGCCCCTCATCACGGAAAAGGGCCATGTCAAGCGCGAAGCCGAGCGCACCCTGTGCTTCGAAGTGCATCCGGATGCCAACAAGATTCAGATCAAGCAGGCCGTCGAGACGGTCTTCAAGGTAAAGGTAGCCGAGGTTCGCACCAGCATCTATACCGGCAAATTGCGGCGCCGGGGCCGTTTTACCGGCTATTCGTCGGCCTGGAAAAAGGCCTACGTCCGATTGCGGGCGGGACAAAAAGTGCCCGAGTACGCGGAGATCTAGGGCGATACAGGAAGGACGCATCACGTCATGCCGATCAAGAGTTTTCGACCAGTTACGCCCACGCGGCGCTTTCAAACCTTTGTCACGCGCGAGGACATCACCAAGGACAGGCCGGAGAAGTCGCTTGTCGAGGGTAAGAAGCGAACCGGCGGGCGCGATGCCCGCGGCTTGATATCGAGCCGTTTTCGAGGCGGCGGAGCCAAGAAGGCCTATCGCATCGTGGATTTCAAACGCGACAAGTTTGGTGTCACAGCCAAAGTCGCGGCCATCGAGTATGATCCGAACCGGTCGGCGCGCATTGCTCTGCTGCACTATATCGACGGCGAAAAACGGTACATCATCTGCCCGGTGGGTCTCGAGGTGGGGCGTCTTGTGAGTTCGGGGCCGGAGGCCGACATTCTGGTCGGCAACGCTCTGCCGCTCAAAAACATTCCGGCCGGCACGGTGCTGCACAACATCGAGCTTAAGCCCGGCAAAGGCGGCCAAATGGCGCGCTCGGCGGGCGCGCAGGCGCAGTTGGTTTCCAAGGAAGGCGGCATCGCCCTCCTGAAGTTGCCTTCGGGCGAAATCCGTAAGGTACAGATCGAGTGCATGGCGACTGTCGGTCAGGTAGGCAACGTGGAGCACGAGAACGTATCGCTCGGCAAGGCGGGCCGCAAGCGCTGGCTCGGACGCCGCCCGCACAATCGCGGCGTTTCGATGAATCCGGTGGACCATCCGCATGGCGGTGGCGAGGGAAAGACCTCCGGCGGACGTCATCCGGTCACGCCGTGGGGGCAGCCCACGCGCGGTTTCAAGACACGGAACAACAAACGTACCGACCGCTGGATCGTGACGAGAAAGGCCAAGAAACGCTAATGAGTCGATCGCTCAAAAAAGGGCCCTTCACCGATAACCACCTGCTGAAGAAGGTGGAAGATCTGAACTCGAAGAGCCAAAAAACCGTGGTGAGAACCTGGTCCCGCCGCTCAACGATTGTGCCCGAATTCATCGGGCAAACGATCGCGGTGCACAACGGCAGGAAGTTTATTCCGGTGTACATCACCGAAAACATGGTCGGCCATAAATTAGGTGAGTTTTCGCCCACGCGCACCTTCAAGGGCCATGCGGCGAAGGCGACCGAGAAGGCGGTCAAGTAATCATGGCTCTCGCAACACCGATCTTGGCGAAGGCGGAAGCCCGTTACATTCGCATCTCCGCGCAGAAGGCGCGGCTCGTCATCGACATGATCCGGGGGCGGCAAGCCGGAGATGCTATCAACATTTTGAGCGCGACCAACAAGCGCATTGCGCCGGCGGTCGAAAAGGTTTTGCGGTCGGCCATCGCGAACGCCGAAAACCTCTCGCAAGACGTGGACGTCGACCGGCTTTTTGTAGCCGAAGCGTATGTCAATGAAGGTCCGCGCCAGAAGCGTATCCGGCCCGCTCCGATGGGCCGCGCCTACCGCTATCAGCGGCGCATGGCGCATATCGTCCTCAAGCTGGGCGAGCGCGCGGAAGTGGAAGAAGAGGAATAAAGGCATGGGTCAAAAGGTACATCCCTACGGTTTCCGCCTGGGCGTCACCAAAACGTGGCGGTCGCGCTGGTTCGCCAAGCAGGACTACTCGAAGCTGTTGCACGAGGATCTCGAGCTGAAGGAATCGCTGCTCACGCGCCTGAAGGCGGCCGGCGTCAGTTCGATCGAAGTCGACCGGCCCGGTAACAAGCTGCGAATCACCATCCGCACCTCGCGTCCTGGCATCATAATCGGGCGAAAAGGCGCCGAGATCGAAAAACTGAAGAGCGATCTGGCGAAGAAAACCAAGCGTGAAGTGTTTATCGATATTCAGGAAGTCCATCGCCCGGAGCTGGATGCTCAACTGGTTTCCGAATCCATCGCTCTGCAGCTTGAAAAACGCGTGGCGTTCCGGCGCGCCATGCGCAAAGCTGTCGATTCGGCGCTGCGGTTCGGCTGCAAGGGAATCAAGGTTCGTGTCTCGGGCCGGCTGAACGGGGCCGAAATCGCACGTAGCGAGTGGTACTTGCAGGGGCAGCTTCCTTTGCACACGCTGCGCGCCGATATCGATTACGGATTCAGCCAGGCATATACGACCTATGGAGTCATCGGGATTAAAGTTTGGATTTACAAGGGCGAAGTGCTCGATGGAGCAGGCCGGCGCAATTCGCTCCGCAATGAAAGCGAGCCGCGCCGCCGCCGCCGCGATGACCGCGAACGCGAGCGCAGGGCTGTCACTCCACTGCCCGAAGTAGCCGGACCGGCGGTTCAGCCGGCGCCCGGAGACATGCCTCGGCCCGCTACCGCGCCTATCATTCCCCCGCTCGCGCCCGTGGCGCCCGCCTGGAAGCAGGAACAGAGAGGCCCATCCGGCGAGCCTGCCGTGAACGGCGAGCATCCCATGGAAGCGGAGAATAAGGAGCCCAATCCGTAAAGGCGTTCGTTCGCCGAAGGGAAAACTATCGCTATGTTGATGCCGAAAAAAGTCAAGTTTCGCAAGCAGCAGCGCGGTCGCATGACCGGCAAGGCGTGGCGCGGCTCGACGCTTTCATTTGGCGAGTTCGGGCTGAAGTCGCTCAGTTGCGGATGGGTCACCAACCGTCAGATCGAGGCCGCCCGTATCGCGATGACGCGCTTTATCAAGCGCGGCGGCAAGGTCTGGATCCGCATTTTCCCCGACAAGCCAATCACCAAGAAGCCGCCTGAAACGCGCATGGGCAAGGGGAAAGGAGCTCCGGAAGCGTGGGTGGCGGTCGTGAAACCCGGGAAAATTTTGTTCGAGATGGAAGGCGTTCCGCTACAGGTTGCGGCCGAGGCCATGCGTCTCGCGGCGGCAAAACTCTCCGTTCCGACCAAGTTCGTGGCCCGCAATCAGCCGGCTGAAACAACGAAAGTGAGCTAGAGCAGAATCATGAAAGCAGAAAAGATGCGCGGCATTGATGCGGGCGACCTGCAGCGCCAGTCACAGGAGGCGCAAGAACAGCTCTTCCGTATTCGTTTTCAGATGGGCATGGGCCAGGCCGAGGGTCTGAAGAAATACCGCAATCTGAAGAAGGACCGGGCGCGCATGTTGACCGTCCTTCGCGAAAAAGAAGTCAATGGCGAGGTTCCGCCTCCGCCCGTTCCGGCGAAAGCAGCGGCTGCCGGCAAAAGGAAAAAGAAGTAAATCGGAATACTTGAATCATGCCGGCAACAACGCAAAATCAAGACAAAGCCTCGCATAAGAACGAGAAGATCGGTGAAGTAGTTTCAACCAAAATGGCCAAAACCATCGTGGTGGAGGTCACGCGCCGGGTGGCTCATCCGGTGTACAAGCGCATCGTCACGAATCGAAAAAAATTCTATGCGCACGATGAGCAGCGAACCGCTCAAATCGGGGATATCGTCCGGATCATTGAATGTCGCCCGCTGAGCCGCCTGAAGCGATGGCAGCTCGGAACCGTGCTCCGGCGCGCGGTGCAGGTTGGCATCGATCATCCGGCGCTGGCGCAAGACGCCGATACGCGCGTGAAGAAGACGGTGAAAAAGAAATAAGCCGCGGCGAAACGGATCGCGCTTATAACGCGCGGCCGTGTCTGGCGGGCAGGGAGAGAAAAACGTCATGATTGGAATGCGAACCATTCTAGAAGTAGCCGACAATAGCGGCGCGCGCAAGCTGCAGTGCATCTTGCCCCGCGGCGGCGACCTGGGGCTTCGCGCCGGTTTGGGCGACGTGATCACGGCCAGCGTGAAAGAGGCGGCGCCCGATTCCAATATCAAAAAGGGCAAGGTAGTGCGTTGCGTTGTGGTACGTACGCGGAAGGAAACGCGCCGCAAGGATGGCACCTACATTCGTTTCGATTCGAATGCGGCCGTGCTGATTAACGAGGTGGGCGAGCCCGTCGGAACGCGTGTTTTCGGGCCAGTCGCCCGGGAGCTGCGTGACAAGCGTTTTATGAAGATCGTTTCCCTTGCGCCGGAGGTGATTTAGTCATGCCAAAAATTGCGTATCAGCGGCGTCAGAAACGGGGCGAGCGGACGCCGCTCCGCGTCAAGATCAAGAAGGACGACCTGGTGAGAGTGATCGCCGGTCGCGACAAGGGCAAAACAGGCAAGGTACTCGAAGTGGATCGCTTCGAGCGCAAAGTAACCGTCGAAGGCGTCATGGTGGTCAAGCGCCATACGCGTCCAAACCCTTCCAAGCAGATCAAGGGCGGTATCGCTGACAAGCCCATGCCGATCGATGTTTCCAATGTCATGATCCTGACCGCGGGCGGCGTGCCCACTCGCATCGCCTACAAGGTCGATACGGTCGGAGGAAAAATTCGGCGCACGCGCGTGGCCGTCAAGGGCAGAGAAACACTGGAAAAGAAATAGCAGGAAAGAATGAATGGCAAAAACTACTGACACCCATCCCGGAGGGCAGGCCAAGCCCAAGTCCGCCAAGCCGGCGGGCGGCGGAAAGAAGGCGGATGCAAGCGCGCAGGGAGAGCCGAAGCAGGCTGTCGATCCCAAGGCGCGGCCAAAGAGTGGCGGCTCGAAAGCCCGCCTGCGGGAGCATTACACGAAGAGCGTTGTCCCGTCCCTGAAAAACGACTTCGGCTACAAAAATCCGATGGCCGTTCCGAAAGTCGAGAAAGTATCCATCAATATCGGGCTGGGCGAAGCCACGGGCAACAGCAAGCTGATGGATGGCGCGGTGAACGAACTGGCCGCCATCGCCGGACAAAAGCCGGTGGTTACTAAGGCCAAGAAGTCCATTGCCGCCTTCAAACTGCGCGAAGGAATGTCGATCGGCTGTATGGTGACTCTGCGCGGCGATCGCATGTACGAATTTCTCGACCGTCTGATGAACGTGGCGCTGCCCCGCGTCCGCGATTTTCGCGGCGTCTCGCCGAAGTCCTTCGATGGCCGCGGAAACTACACGCTCGGATTGAAGGATCAGTTGATCTTTCCCGAAATTGATTACAACAAGGTGGAAAAAGTGAAGGGCATGAACATCAGCATCACCACTACCGCCAAGACCGACGCCGAAGGTTTGGCCTTGCTGCGTCACATGGGAATGCCGTTCCGGCAGTAATTAAGAAGGACATCTGATGGCCACCACTGGAAAGATTGCAAAAGAGAGTAAGAAACCCAAGTTCCAAGTCCGTTTGCGGAATCGCTGCAAAAATTGCGGCCGGCCGCGCGGATTTCTTCGAAAATTTTCGTTGTGCCGGATCTGTTTCCGGAAGTTTGCCCTGGCTGGCGAGATTCCCGGGGTTACCAAGGCTAGCTGGTAACGAATGCCGGCGGCTGAATGCTCGTAGATCGATGAAACGTAATGAAAGGTGCTGATTAGATGACAGCAGACCCCATTGCCGATATGCTCACACGTGTGCGCAACGCTCTGATTGCGCGGCACGCGAAAGTGGACGTCCCTGCATCGCGGTTGAAAAATGAGATTGCCCGCATCCTGAAGGACGAGGGTTATATCCTGAACTTCAAACTCACGGAAGAAGGCTCCAAAAAGTACATCCGTCTTTATTTGAAGTACACGCCGTCAAATCTTCCCGTGATCTCGCGCATCGAGCGCGTATCGCGTCCCGGCTGTCGCGTATACGTCGGCAGCAAGGAAATTCCGCGCATCCTGGGCGGCCTGGGTATTAATATCCTCACCACGCCCAAGGGTGTGATGACGGGCGGCACGGCGCGCAGGGAAGGGGTCGGCGGTGAAGTGCTCTGCCAGATCTGGTAAAGGACGAGCGCACCGGCGACTGGTAGCCTGTCGTGCGCGATTGAGGATTAACGAATGTCACGCGTAGGAAAGAAGCCCATTCCACTGCCGAAAGGCGTGAAAATCACCATCGGCGAGCAGCTTGAGGTCGAAGGCCCGAAGGGCAAGCTGACCGTTCCGGTGCCGCCGGGGATTCGCTTCGAGCAAAAGAACAATCACCTTGAAGCCGTGCGCGATAACGACAAGTTGGCCGCACTGCATGGTCTGACGCGCGCGCTTGCCGCCAACGCGGTGCAGGGCGTGTCTACCGGCTTCACCCGCGAGCTTGATATAGTCGGCACCGGCTTTCGCGCCGATGTCAAAGGTAAGATCGCTACGTTCACGCTCGGTTATTCGCATCCCATCGAATTCATGCTTCCTCCCGGTGTGGATCTCAGAGTGGATAAGCAGACGCATCTCGTCCTCACCGGGTATGACCGGCAGGTGGTGGGTCACGTCGCATCTCAAATTCGCGCCCTGCGTGAACCCGACCCGTACAAGAACAAGGGCGTGCGATACACCGGCGAAGCGCTGCGCAAGAAGGCCGGCAAAACCGGCGCCGGAGGCAAATAATGGCTCGCGAATCTAGAAATGAGACCCGGCTGCGGATTCATAAGCGCATACGCGGACGCGTGGCGGGCAGTCCCGAACGGCCGCGGCTCGCGGTTTTCCGCAGCATCAACCATATTTACGCTCAGGTGATCGATGATCAGCAGGGACATACTCTGGTCGCCGCCGCGTCCACCGAGAAAGATATGCGTGGCAAGGGCGGTAACGTCGAAGGAGCGAAGCTGATCGGCAAAGCGGTTGCTCAGCGCGCCAAGGAAAAGGGCATTACGCGCGTCGTGTTTGATCGCGGCGGATATCTCTACCACGGCCGCGTGAAGGCGCTCGCCGATGCCGCCCGCGAGGCAGGACTGGAATTTTAATCGAATGAAATCCAACGCAACATCTAAACGGATCGATACGCAAAACCTGAACCTGAAGGAACAGGTGGTCAGCATCAATCGAGTCACCAAGGTCGTCAAGGGTGGCAAGAATATGAGCTTTTCGGCCCTGGTGGTTGTCGGCGATCCTAGTGCTAGAGTGGTCGGGTTCGGAACGGGCAAGGCGAAGGAAGTTCCTTCCGCCATCAAGAAGGGCATCGAAGCCGCAAAGAAAAATCTTCGCAAAGTCCACGTGCTCGAAACCACCATCCGCCACCCTGTTTTAGGGCGCTTTGGCAGCGGCCTGGTGCTGTTGAAACCAGCTCCGGCAGGTACTGGCGTAATTGCGGGCGGTCCGGTCCGCGCCGTGATTCAGGCGGTCGGGATTCCCAACGTGCTCACCAAATCCATTGGTTCGCATAACGCGCACAATGTTGTGAAGGCGACCATCGCCGCGCTCGAGCAGTTGTGTGACAAAAATGCTATCGCCGACATGCGTGGTTTGCCGGTGGAGAAGTTATGAAATTGAGCTTCCTGGGCCCAGCAGCGAAGGCTTAGAAACGAACCGCGCGCGTAAGCAAACGGAGAAATTAACAATGGCCGAAGGAAAAATCAAAATCAGGCTGGTGCGCAGCACGATCTGCACGCCCCAGAAGCACAAAAATATCGTGAAGTCGCTTGGACTTCACAAAATCAATCGTGTCGTGGAGCGCCCGGACACCCCTGCTTTTCGCGGGATGGTGGCGAAGGTGCCGCATCTGCTCGAAATCGTGAAAGAATAGCGCTCGCCGGAAAAGAAAAATGAACTTAAGCAACTTGAGGCCTCCCAAGGGTCAAAAGCATAAAAAGCAACGTATCGGTCAGGGAATGGGCAGCGGGCGCGGCAAGTACTCGGGGCGCGGCGCCAAGGGCGCCAAATCCGTTTCCGGCTACAGTAAGATGCGAGGCTTCGAAGGCGGTCAGATGCCGCTGCATCGCCGTCTTCCGAAGCGCGGCTTCAACAACATTTTTCGCAAGGAGTACGCCATTGTAAATGTTGGCGTATTAGAAAAGCTGGAAGGTGATGCATTCACGCCTGAGTCCCTGGCCGCAGGCGGCTTCGTGAAAAAGCTGAATGCCGGCCTTAAAATCCTCGGAAATGGCGAGCTCACGAGGAAAATCGACGTGAAAGCCCACGTGTATTCCAAATCCGCGCTCTCCAAAATCCAGAAAGCGGGCGGCACCGCAGAGATACTTACCAAGCCCGAGGAGCGGAAAGCCGGTAACGGCAAGTAACAACTGACAGGATCGCCTCCGGATCGGGAACCGGTAGCATTAACGACGCCTATGATGACAAAGTTTTTCGAAGCTCTCGCCAACGTTTTCCGGATTCCGGATCTGCGCAAGCGCGTGCTCTTCACGCTCGGTCTGCTCGCGGTGTACCGCATAGGCGCCTATATTCCGACGCCCGGGATCGCTACCACGCGCTTCGAGGAGTTTTTCACGCGGAACGCGGCGGGCGGATTCCTTGGTTACTTCGATCTGTTTAGCGGCGGCATGCTCCGGCGCATGACGATTTTCGCCCTCGGAATCACCCCCTACATCACGGCTTCCATCATTTTGCAGTTGCTCACCGTGGTGATTCCCACGCTCGACAAGCTTCAGAAAGAGGGCGAGCTCGGGCGCCGCAAAATCACTCAGTGGACCCGCTATCTGACCGTCGCGCTCGCCATCATCCAGTCCATCGGGATCGCGCTCGCGCTTCAGAATTCCGACGGCAATTTCGTTCTTAATCCGGGGCTGGGCTTCATTTTCCTCACGATGCTCACCTTCACCACCGGAACGGCGTTCATCATGTGGCTGGGCGAGCAGATCACGGATCGCGGAATCGGGAACGGCATGTCGCTGATCATCTTCGTCGGCATCATCGTGGGGCTGCCCAACGCCATCAAGGAAATCTACCAGAATACGTTTGTCACCCACCAATGGAATGCGCTGCAGATGTTTATCATTCTCGTCATCATGGTGGCGGTGGTGGCCTTCATCGTGTTGGTCGAACGTGGAGAACGCCGGATTCCAGTGCAATATGCCAAACGCGTCATCGGCCGCCGAATGATGGGCGGACAGTCGACCCATTTGCCTCTCAAAGTGAACGCGGGCGGCGTGATCCCCATCATCTTTGCCTCTTCGTTGCTGGCCCTGCCCCAAACTGCCCTGCAGTTTCCTGTTGTGAAGGGCAGCCCCTGGCTCAGTAACATGCTGGGTGCGCTCGGCGGCGCGCAGCCGCTGTACTATCTCACCTACGTCATACTTATCATCTTCTTCTGTTTTTTTTACGTTTCTATCATCTTCAACCCGAACGAAGCGGCGGACAACATGCGGAAGTACGGCGGCTTCATTCCCGGCATCCGGCCGGGCAAGAACACTGCCGATTACATGGACAAGATCCTGTCCAAAATCACCGTCGTGGGCGGCTTGTATCTGGCTATCCTCTCCCTGATTCCGCAGATCATGATTCAGGGCATCAAGCTGCAGCGTCTGCCTGTGGTGGGTAACTTTATCGATGCTCATTTCCCGCGCTGGCTGCTCGATGGGCTGGGCGTGAACTTCTTCTTCGGTGGCACCTCGCTGCTGATTGTTGTCGGCGTGGCCATGGATACGGTTAACCAGATCGAGGCCCAATTGATCATGCGTCACTACGAAGGTTTCACCCCGCGATCCGGCCGGATACGGGGCCGGCGCAGCACCACCGTATAAAGCGATTGCATCCTGAAAACGAAAAACCGCTCGCTCCGGCAGTGATCCTGTTCGGGTCGCCTGGCTCCGGCAAGGGCACGCAAGCCAAGCTGCTGCGCCAATGCCTGAACGGTCCTCATGTTTCCACCGGCGATATGCTACGAACGCACATCGAGGCCGGCGACAAGATCGGGCGCGATACGGCGGGTTTGATTAAGTCCGGAAAGCTGGTCTCCGACGAGTTGGTCAACCAGTTGGTCGAGGCGAGACTCGGCGAGCCCGATTGTCGCTCCGGAGCGATCCTGGATGGCTACCCTAGAACGTTGAATCAGGCCAAGGTGCTGCTCGGGCTCATGAAGCGTTACCGTTTTCGGCCCGGCGTGGTACACTTGGTGGTTGACCACGAGAGGATTGTAGCTCGCCTCAATGGGCGTCGGCAGTGCCCCGTCTGTGGAACTCTTTACAGCTTGAAGACAAATCCGCCTAAGGTTACCGGTTTGTGTGACCTGGATGGGGCTGCCCTGATAACGCGCGAGGATGATCGCGAATCCGTCATTCGGGAGCGCCTTCAGCAGTACGACTCTCAGACGCACCCGCTGCTGCATTACTTTCGCCAGGCGGGCGTACCGGTGTTTGAAATCCAGGGAGCGGGACCGACACCCGAGCAGATCGCGGAGCAGATCTGTGAAGCCCTGGTGTCGGCCGGCTTGGCGGCTCCATCTGCCGCGGACGTGAAATTGGGAGCTCCGCGTGCGAGCGTGACGCCGTGATTGTGCGAAGAAGCGCAGGAGAGCTGGAAAAGCTCCGCCGCAGCGGCTTGCTGGTCTACCGGATCTTGCAAGATCTCAAGGCCATGGTGGTCGAAGGTGTCAGCACGCAGGAACTTGAGGCCGCCGCCGAGAGAATGATTGCAAGCGCGGGTGCAAAGCCGGCCTTCAAAGGCTACTATTCACAGGCTTCGGGTACTAAGTATCCGTTTGTTCTGTGCACGTCCGTGAACGACGAGGTGGTCCATGGCATGCCTTCTGCGAAGCGCAAGTTGAAGGCGGGCGACATCGTGTCCATCGATACGGGCGTCTTGCTCGAAGGATATTACGGCGATTCGGCCATCACGGTCGCCGTTGGCGAAGTGAACGATTCGGTGAAGCGGCTGTTGAAGGTCACCGAGGAAAGCTTGGAACTGGCGATTGACCGCACGCGCGCGGGAAATCGCCTCTTTGACGTGTGCGGAACCGTAGAGAAGCACGTGGTCTCAAACGGCTTCTCGATAGTCCGCGAATTTGTTGGGCATGGGATCGGCACCTCGTTGCACGAGGAGCCTCAAATCCCGAACTACGTGGACCGCAGAGGTGAGAATCCGCGGCTGAAGCCCGGTATGGTACTGGCAATTGAGCCGATGGTGAACGCAGGCAAGCCCGACACCAGGGTTCTGCCCGACAAATGGACCGCGGTCGCGAAAGACGGATCGTACTCGGCTCATTTCGAGCATATGGTGGCCGTCACCGACAATGGTCCGTGGGTTTTGTCCCGGCCTTAGCCAATCGCAAGGGCCGGAAGAGCGGGTTGTGAGCAGGACAGGCAAGACGGCCGGAACCGAGGCTGAACGTACAGCCGACGGAATCGTCGTCGAGCTGCTGCCCAGCGCCTTGGTGCGTGTCAGACTGGAAGGAGAGCATCAATTGATCGCTCACCTTCCAAGTACGCAGCGCGTGAATTTTGTGCGTTTGCGTGTTGGTGACCGGGTACGGGTGGCACTTTCGGTGCAGGACCGGACCCGGGGCCGGGTTTTGGAGTTGTTGGCGAAAGATTGAGGGCGCGCTTCGGCGCGCGGTTCGGAAAGATTACCATGAAAGTGCGGGCATCCGTAAAGAAACTGTGTGACAAGTGCAAGGTGATCCACCGCCACGGCGTGGTGCGTGTGATCTGTACTAATCCCAAGCACAAGCAGAGGCAAGGCTAGAGGTGTATCGTATATGGCGCGTATAGCAGGCATTGACTTACCGGCCCGAAAGCGGGCAGTCATCGGGCTGACCTATATCTACGGAATCGGACGTACGCGGGCGCTCTCTCTTCTTCACCGCGCCCAGGTAAACCCCGACAAGAAGGTCGGCGATCTTTCTGAAGAAGAAGTGAACCATCTGCGCAACCTGATCGAAGGCGAGGGCGCGATTGAGGGCGACCTGCGCAAGGAAGTCTCCATGAACATCAAGCGCCTCATGGAGATGGGTTCGTATCGCGGTTTGCGCCACAGGCGCGGGCTGCCTGTGCGCGGCCAGCGCTCCCATACCAATGCTCGAACCCGCAAGGGACCGCGTAAGGGCACCATCGCGAATAAGAAGAAGGCGACCGGAAAGACCTAGTCTCGGAGATTGAATCGTAATGGCGAAAGCACCCGCAAAGACAACGAAGAAGAAAAGTTTTAAAAAGAAGGAAAAGAAGAACGTTCCCTTCGGAACGGTGCACATTCAGGCATCGTTCAACAACACAATCGTGACTTTTACCGATCCGATGGGAAATGTGCTGGCTTGGTCCAGTTCCGGTTCGCTCGGTTTTAGGGGCTCTCGCAAAGGTACTCCGTTCGCTGCCCAGCAGGCATCTTTAACGGCCGCGAATAAAGCCAAAGAATCGGGCCTTCGGACCGTGGAGGTGCGAGTGGCAGGCCCGGGATCGGGTCGCGAGTCGGCGGTTCGCGCCTTGGCTACGGCCGGGATTGAAGTGCGGGGCATTAAGGACGTGACCCCTATTCCGCACAACGGCTGCCGTCCACCGAAAAAGCGCCGAGTGTAACCAGGCGACTGAACAACGGAACCGCGACCGTGAGGGAGCGGAGATTTCTAAGCGGGAAGAAGGCCATGCCGGTCGTAAACCGCACCTTGAGTAGTTTAGGAGGTTTTGATTGGCACGTTACATCGGTCCGGTCTGCCGGCTCTGCCGGCGAGAGGGCATGAAGCTGTTCTTGAAGGGCGAGCGCTGCCACAGCGAGAAATGCGCGATCGAGAAGCGCAATTTCGCCCCGGGTCAGCATGGAAAAGATAAGAAAGCCAAGGTGGTCGGCTACGGCCTGCAGCTTCGGGAAAAGCAGAAGGCGCGCCGTTACTACCAGGTTCTCGAAGGGCAGTTCCGGAATCTTTATGAAAAAGCCGTGAATCAAAAGGGTATTACCGGAGAGCTGATGCTCTCCATGCTCGAACGGCGTCTCGATAATGTCGTTTATCGCATGGGACTGGCAACCAGCCGTGCGCAGGGACGCCAGTTGGTCCGGCATGGCCACTTTCAGGTAAACGGCCGGAAGGTGAACATCCCCTCATTCACAGTGAAACCCGGCGATACCGTGGAAGTGCGGCAAAGCAGCCGGGACAACGCTACCGTTCTTTCCGCTCGCGATGCCACTGCGCACACGCCGAGCCCATCGTGGGTGGAGGTAGATCGCGACGCGCTTAAAGCGCGTGTCTTGCAGCACCCCAAACGTGACGAGTTGGTGCAGATTCAATTAAACGAGCAGCTCATCGTCGAGCTGTACTCGAAGTAGCTGCTTCGGGAAATCGACGAAGAGGATCGAAATAGGAAAATATATGTTCAAAGGATTTCAAAAGCCCAAGCGTCTAGTCGCCAACACCGAATCGCTCACGGAGCGTTTTGGTCAGTTCGCGGCGCAGCCCTTCGAACGTGGATTTGGATCCACCATTGGTACCGGTCTGCGGCGCGTTCTGTTGAGTTCAATCGAGGGTGCCGCCATCACCGGAGTGCGCATCGAAGGTGTCTCCCACGAGTTCAGCCCGATTCCGGGCGTTGTCGAGGATGCCACCGACATCATCCTGAACTTGAAGCAGGTTCCGTTCAAAATGATCGGCGAGGGAATGCGCATCGCGCGCTTGCAAGTGGAAACCCCCGGCGAGGTAATGAGCAGCCAGATCGAGACGGATAACGATGTGGAGGTGCTCGATCGCAATCTGCACATCGCCACTGTTGGCGAGGGCGGCAAGCTCAGTATCGAGATGCGCATCAAGAGCGGCCGCGGATACGTGTCGGCTGACCGCAATTACGACGAGGATCTGCCGATCGGATATATCCCGATCGACAGCGTGCATTCGCCGGTCCGGAAGGTGAACTACACCGTCGAAGCGGCGCGTCTCGGCCAGAATACCGATTACGACAAGCTCACCCTCGAGGTCTGGACGAACGGCGCGATTTCTCCGCAAGACGCCATCGGTCAGGCGGCCAAGCTGCTCAAAGATCACATGACGATCTTCATCAACTTTGAAGAGACTCCGGAGATTGCCGAGGAGCCGGCAGAGCGCGCCGCGAACCAGATGAGTGAGGTGCTGAACCGCTCCGTCGAGGAACTGGAGCTCAGCGTTCGCTCCTACAATTGTCTCAAGAATGCGAACATTCAGACTATCGGCGACCTTGTGCAGAAGTCGGAATCGGAGATGCTGCGGACCAAGAACTTCGGACGCAAGTCTCTGAACGAGATCAAGGAAATTCTGTCTGGTCTCGGCCTGTCGTTTGGCATGAAGTTCGACGCGCAGGGCCGGCTCGTGGGTGGCGCTCCTCCTGCTCCTTCCTCCGATTTCGGCCAGGATAACTACGCCGGAATTGAGGAATAATCATGCGCCATCGCAAGGCCGGAGCAAAACTCAAGCGGGACGTTAGTGCCAGGCGCGCCTTGTTGCGCGGGCTGGTCACAAACGTCATCGAAGAGGAGCGGATCACGACCACGGTCCCGAAAGCGAAGGCGGCCAAGCCGCTGGTCGAGAAAATGATCACTCTTGCCAAGGAAGATAACTTGCATGCCCGCCGTCAGGCGGCTGCGTTCCTGGTCACCAAGGAAGCCGTTGCAAAGCTGTTCGACAAACTGGGGCCGCGATTCAACCAGCGCAATGGCGGATATACGCGCATCGTAAAGCTCGGTTGGCGCAAGGGCGATGGCGCCGAAACTGCCAAACTCGAGCTGGTCGGTTCCGAGCTGATTAAGCGCGCAGCCGAGCGAGCGGCCCGGCGCGAAGAGCGTCTTAAACAGATTCGCGAAGGCGCCGAAGGCGAAGGCGGCGAAGAGAAAAAATAACGGATTATCGGCGATGTCCCCTCCTGGACATCGCATGGTATTCCCTCTTAGCTGGCTTCACCGGCGTCGCCTCGACGCTCTGCTGCGGCCCGATTTTGCTTAAAATCCGATCGTGAATCCAGTGCTCGTCCCACCATTCCTTGGGATCGACCTGAATACCCGCGATCATCATGCTGAAGTGCACGTGATCGCCAAAAGCCATGCCAGTGGATCCGCTCACGCCGATCTGCTGTTCCTTCTGCACCATGTCTCCCACCTTCACCAGCAACCTGCTCATGTGTCCGTAGAGGCTTTGCAGAGAATAGCCGTGATCGATGATTACGCAGTTGCCGTAAAGACCTAGACGGTCAGCGTAAATCACCTTGCCGGAATTGGCGGCTTTGACGGGCATATTCGTCGTTTGGGCCAGATCGTACCCCAGGTGTACCTGTTCGTCGACCTTTCGCCCGTTGTAAATGTAGCTTCGCTTGTCGGCGAAATAGGATTCGCGGGCGCCCTTGACGGGTATAAAGGGACCGGACCAGAGAATGCGTTTTTCCGTATTGGTCCGGAGATTGTAGACCGTCTGGTTGTTCGCCCGGCGCATTTCGCGATTGAGCTTGACGAAGCGATCGATCAGGCTGCCCGTGCCCTCCGGATCGAGTTCGCCATCCACCTTCTGCAGTTCCCGGTCGCTGAGCTGGATGCTGCTTTCGCGGAACTTCTTCGGAAAGACCCGAACCCAGAATGTGGTGGTTACTTCGGTTCCGGCGCCGTTACGGGCGAACGCCAAGGGAACGGTCTCGGCGGAAACGTTCCAGGGAAACGGAAACAGGGAGAAGCGATGCGCGCTGTTGTCGGGCTCGCCCGGCATGGGAAACGTGCCGGCCGAATAATTGGCGACCCGAACACCGGCATCGGTCCAACTGCCGCCCAGGTCGAGTGTGGCGAGCTCCGCGCCGCCCTGGTTGATGTAGTGCTGCCGTCCATCGGCAACAATGGTGGGCGGCCGAAGCACGACCTGAACATCTTGCGATAGCGTGGCGGTGGCGCCCCGCAAATCATTGGAACTCGCCTTCAGAACCAGTTTGGCCGGGCCCTCCTTCAGGAATCCGGCTTGTTTCTTTCCGGCTGTAAACGTGTAAATACGGCTAGTTTGTTTCGACTTGGTTTTGTCTTGGTAGACGGCTTGCGTTTGCCCGTCCTGCTCGACCGAAGCGGTGAACGACTTCACGCCGTGCGGCCCGTCGGCTTCGACGCTGACGCTCGTGGCGGCCCCGATTCCCGGCACCGCCTTGGCGAGCTTCAGATTGACCTGCTTCCCTGAGAACCAAACGAACCCAAGGAGAACCAGGATGACGACTACGACGACTGCTAATACGGTTTTCAACATCTGATTTGGAAGATTCCTATGTCCTGAGGACCCGGCGGCCTTCGATACGATAGTTGCCTTTCGTGACCCAAGCTATCGCTTCGGGATAAATCTTATGTTCTTCGATCAGGATGCGGGATGACAGCGTTTCAAGCGTGTCGTGATCGAGTACCGGAACAGCCGATTGAAGAAGAATAGGGCCGCTATCGAGGTTCTCATCCACAAAGTGGACCGTGCACCCCGTAATCTTTGCGCCGTGGCTTAGCGCCTGATACTGAGCATCGAGACCGGGAAAGGATGGCAGCAGCGAGGGGTGGATATTGAGGATCCTACCCTCATATTTCCGAACGAACTCCCCGCTAAGGAAGCGCATGTAGCCTGCCAAACAAACCCAGTCGACCCGATGCTCTTGAAGTAAATCAGCAACTTGCGAATCAAAAGCCACCCGATCGATGCCTTTGGAATCGATCGAGCCCCAGGGCAAGCCGAGTTCGCGGGCGCGAGCGAGGCCGAGAGCCGCCGGCTTATTTGAAAAGACGAACCCAATTTCGCAATCCAGGCGTCCATCCAGGACGTTGCGGGCAATGGCTTCGAAATTCGATCCGCGGCCGGACAAGAGGATGCCGAGGCGGGCCCGAGATGTCTTGCTCACAGATAGGCAACCTTGGGCTGCCGCTTGGATCTGGCGGAGACGACGCGGCCGATTTCAAAGCAGGGTTCCCGGAGCCCCTTCAGGATTTGCGAAACGAACCCAATCTTTCCGGGCGACACGATGAACACCATGCCGATCCCTAAATTAAAGGTACGGCGAAAGTCCTCGTTGGGAATATTGCCAAGCCGCTGCAGCAGATCAAAAATGGGTTGTTTGGGCCAGGAGGCGGGATCGATCTCAACGGCGCAGCCTGGCGGCAGTACGCGAGGAATGTTATCGGTCAACCCTCCTCCGGTAATGTGAGCGGCGCCCTTCAAGACTTTCGCGTCATGCAGCGCACGAATGGGTGCCAGATAAGAACGGTGGATCTTGAGGAGTTCATCCGCCAGAGCGTCTGAAAGCTCGGGGAGAAGCTTGCGAACCAGAGAGTAGCCGTTGGTGTGGAGTCCTTGGGAAGGCAGGCCGAGCAGGAGGTCGCCGGGCTCAATATCGGAGCCGGTCAGCAGGCGCTTGCGTTCCACCGCGCCAACGATGAAACCCGCCAGATCGTATTCGCCCGGAGCGTACATGCCCGGCATTTCCGCGGTTTCGCCTCCGATCAGGGCACAACCGTTCTTCCGGCAGCCGCGCGCGATTCCGTCCACAACACTGGCGCAAACGCGTGCATCGAGCTTGCCGACCGCGAAGTAATCGAGGAAAAACAGCGGTTTCGCGCCCTGTACGGCGATATCGTTAACGCAGTGATTGACCAGATCTTCGCCAATCGTGTCGTGGCGGCCAGTGGCGAAAGCGATTTTGAGTTTTGTGCCAACCCCATCGGCGGAGCTGACAAGGACCGGGTCGCGCCAACCTTTTAGCGAGAAGCCGGCGCCAAAGCTGCCGATCGAAGTGAGGACCTCGGGGGTGAGGGTTTTCGCGGCCCGGCGCTTGATGAGCGCAACGGCACGTTCTGCTTCGTCGAGATTGACGCCCGCGTCACGGTAGCTTGTTTGCGCGCTCACTGCCGAAGGAACAGTGTAGCGGATGCGAGTTTCAGGGCAGGCATGAAAACCTGCCCTGAGAGTTTGGACCCGCCCAACCCCTACTGGCCAGGCATACCTGGCCCTACTCTTGCGGAAAGGTGAAATCGGGATTGTATCCGCCGCCCTCATCTTGATAGAGGTCGGGAGGAGCCAACGGCGTCGATTCCACCACGGGAGTTTGCTTCACAGCGTTTGAATTTGCTTTGTCCAGATCCACGACTTGCTTCAAAAGAGGCTTCGTAATGGATCCGTCTCGGCTTCCATTGGACTTCATGCCAGCGAGGCTAACATTCGCATGAGCATGGGCGGAGGCGGCCGGTGCTGGGAGCAAATTTCCTGTCCCCTTAAGTAACTGTGGGACAACACAGTTCGCCTCCCTATGACAAAATGGGGAAATTTACTGAGCTTGTGACTGGAAATCCACTCTCATGAAACATGCACACCTGGCAATCGCCCTGCTGTTCATTGCACCCTCCGTACGAGCCGAAGCGCCTTCTGCGATAGCGATCAAAGCTGCGCACATCGTCACGGTCAGCGGCGAGGACCTTCCGAAAGCGACCGTTCTCTTGAAGGACGGGTTGATTCAGGATGTAGGGCCGAACGTGACGATCCCGGCGGATGCCTGGGTGATCGACGGCACAGGGTTGAGTGTTTATCCGGGATTTATCGATGGGTTGAGTACATGGGGAATTCCGGGGGCGACCCAGACGCCGGCGACGCCTGCCCGGGGTGCGGGAGCGGCCCAAACGCCAGCGCCGGCAACACCAAATCCGGCAACACCAAATCCGGCAACACCCGCTCCGGCGACCCCGAACTCGCCGGCGCAAGCCGCAATGGAGCCACGAGTTCATGGTCCCGAAGACCGGCCGCAAACGTATTCGTTCGAACGTGCGGCTGATCTGGTGGCTCCGACCGATAACCGCCTGGAAGCGGCGCGGGCAGCCGGTTTCACCACCGCAGCCACATTCCCCAATCGAGGTATTGTGGAGGGCTTGGGCGCGATGGTGGATCTCGCCGGTGAGCGCGGCCGCGACATGGTAGTAGCGCAGCCCATCGGGCAGCAGATCATGTTTCGCACGGGCGGGGGCGGAATGGGACGCTCCTTTCCCTCTTCGCTCATGGGCAACATTGCATACGTACGGCAGTTGTATCTCGATCTCAACCAATACAAGCAGGCGAAACAGCTTTATGCGGCGAGCCCCGCTGGAAACAGAAGGCCGGAGTACGATCACGATCTGGAAGGTCTTGCCGAATCGCCCCGCATCCTGCTTCCCGCCGACGAGGCGCAGCAGATTGACCGCATGCTGAGCTTCGGGCAGGAATTGAAGGTGCCCTTTGTCCTTTATGGCCTGCATGAGGCGTACAAACGCGTGGATGAATTAAAGCAGGCCAAGGTGGCGCTGCTGATCGGTTTGAAATGGCCTGAGAAGCCAAGGGATGCGAATCCCGACGATATCCCGAATTACCGCGAACTCGTGATGCGCGAGCAGGCTCCCGCGGTGGCGGGAATGTTCGCTAAGGCCGGGGTGAAATTCGGATTTTACTCGGATGGAGTGGACACCGCGCCGGAATTGAAGCGAGCGATTAAGAAGGCTATTGACGCAGGCTTATCGCGGGCGGATGCGATCCGCGCGCTCACGCTGAATGTGGCCGAAATATACGGTGTTTCGGACCGCTTGGGAAGCATCGAGAAAGGGAAGATTGCGAACCTGGTCGTTACGAAGGGCAATGCGTTCGATGACAACTCGACCATCGAATACGTGTTTGTGGATGGAAAACAGTTCCAGCCGTCGAAAGAGATGCAAGAGCAGGCGCCGGCGAACGGCACGGGGCGGGGAAGACGACCTACTCCCGCCTCTGACGAAATGACGCAGGGGGACAAGAACTAGTGCGCCGCATATTAACAGTTGTCTTTGTCGCAACGGCAGCCGGAGCGTTAGCCGGCGCCCAGACCGTTTTGATCCGGAATGCAACGGTACTCACCGTAACGAAAGGGACCGTCGAGAACGGGAGTGTTCTCATTGAGAATGGCAAGATCGCGGCGATCGGAAAAAACGTCAGCGCCCCGGCGGATGCGACCGTAGTGGATGCCTCTGGCAAATTCCTTATGCCGGGCATTATTGACTGTCACTCGCATACTGCGATTGAAGGTGGAGTGAACGAGGGAACGGTTTCCGATTCCTCGATGGTGAACATCAAGGACGTAATCAATCCGTCCGACATTAACATTTATCGCGCGTTGGCCGGGGGATTGACTGTTTCGAACGTTTTGCACGGCAGTGCAAACTCAATCGGCGGCCAGACGGTGGTGATCAAGCTTCGCTGGGGAAGGACCGCGCCCGAGATGTTGTTTGAAGGGGCGAAGCCGGGGATAAAGTTTGCGCTCGGAGAGAATCCGAAACGCGCGGGCGAGCCATCGCAGAACTTCTTTAGCCAGGGACCCGCGCCAGAGCGGCGGTTTCCCGGGACCAGGATGGGCGTGGAAGAAGTGATCCGGCAAAGCTTCACGGAAGCGAAGAATTATGAAGCGGAATGGAAAGAATATAATGATCGCGTCGCGCGCGGCGAGCATCCGATTCCGCCCAGAAAAGACCTGCGGCTGGAGCCGCTCGTTGAAGTGTTACAAGGCAAGCGCTACGTTCACGCGCATTGCTATCGGTCGGATGAGATTTTGATGTTGATCCGGGTAGCGGACGAGATGGGATTCAAGATCAGGACTTTCCAGCACGTGCTGGAGGGCTACAAGGTGGCGGACGAGATTAAAGCGCATGGCGCCGGCGCTTCCACGTTCAGCGACTGGTGGGCTTACAAAATCGAGGCCTACGACGCAACGCCGTACAATGCGGCCATTATGACGCGCAAGGGCGTGGTGGTCTCGCTCAATTCGGATTCCGATGAGTTGCAGCGGCACCTGAATCTGGAAGCGGCGAAGACGATGCGCTATGGCGGGATGAGCGAGACGGAGGCGCTGGCGATGGTGACCATCAATCCGGCGAAACAGCTCGGCATTGATGACAAAGTCGGCTCCATCGAAGTCGGCAAGTCGGCGGATCTCGCCTTGTTCGACCAGAACCCGCTTTCCAACTTTTCAAAGTGTTTAAAGGTTTGGATCGACGGGCATGAGTATTTCGATCGCGACAAGGATCTGGAGACGCGGCCCAAATTCGAGCAGGACAAGAAAATGCTGCTGGATAAGGAGAACGCGCAGAGCGGACCGGCGCAGCGAACCGGAAGACCCCGTACCGGGACCACGCCGGGTACTCCGATGGCGGAGGTGATGCAGTGACGAAGATCGGAAGATTGTTTGCGGTGGGCTGTGCCTGTGCCGTTCCGTGGGTGGCACTCGCCGCAGTAGACAATTCGGTACTGATTCGCAACGTGACTATCCATCCAGTGAGCCGTCCGGAGATTCACAATGGAGCGGTTCTGGTGATCGACGGAAAAATCGCCGATGTCGGGCCGCGCGTTGGGGCAAGAGGCGGCGCGCGCGTGGTGGATGGACACGGGTTGCAATTGTATCCGGGGCTCATCAACGCGGCGACGAACGTGGGGCTGTCCGAGATTTCCGCCATTCGCGACACGGTGGATCTGGATGAGATTGGCCTTTTCAATCCCGAATTGAGAGCCGAAGTTGCTTTCAATCCATCGAGCGAGCATGTCGATGTGACACGAGCGTCGGGCATTACCACGGTGATCAGTTTGCCAGGAAGCGGCGGACGAGGCGGCCGCGGCGGAGCGAACGCAACCATGATCACGGGCCAGGGCGCATTGATGCACCTGGAGGGCTGGACCTGGGAACAAATGGCGGTGAAGCCCAGCGCTGTGATGGATATGCTGTTCCCGCAGATCCAGACGGTGCCCCGCCAGTTTGCGGCCTTGCTGGGCGCGCCGACGCGCACGTATGCGGAACAGGAGCGGCAGTACAAAGACCAACTAGTGAAGCTGAGTGAGTTCTTCGAACAGGCTCGGCGCTATGAGAAGGCGAAGGAAGCAGGTGGACCGGATTTTCAGCGTGATGTGCGGCTGGAGGCCATGATTCCCGTAGTTGACGGAAAGCTGCCGCTGTTCGTACGCGCGGAGCGCGAGCGCATGATCAAAGATGCGGTTGATTTCGCAGACAAGGAAAAAGTGAAAATCATCATCGCGGATCCAAGGGAGATTGGAAGCACCGGTCCGCTGCTGAAAGCGAAAAATATCCCGGTGGTGCTCGGAAAGACATTTCAGTTGCCCATGCGTGATGACGATCCCTATGATGCTCCCTATACGCTTCCGGCGGATTTCTACAAGGCAGGCGTGAAATTCTGCTTCGGGACCTTCGACGTCGAGTTTGCCAGGAATGTTCCGTTCGAAGCGGCGCAAGCGGTTGCATTCGGACTGCCGCGCGATGAAGCCCTGAAAGCCCTGACAATCACCAGTGCCGAGATTCTGGGCGCAGGCGATGAGTTGGGATCAATTGAAAAGGGCAAACTGGGAGATCTGATTCTGACGGACGGCGACCCGCTGGAGGCGAAGACAAACATCAAGCAGATGTTCATCGCGGGGCGCGAGGTAAGCCTGGAATCCCGGCACACGCGGGAGTATGAGAAGTGGATGAAGAGGCCGTAGGGAAGGGCGAACGTAACACACAGGGGACCGCAACAATCAATAGATTCCGGCTTGCGCTCTGTCCTGCAGCTATAACCGCGATCGTTTCTCTCCGAGTATCGGCCGCGCATGAGACGTGTTAACCCGGAATGACGGCGGAATGTTCCCTGTCACCCGCAGAAGATCTCTAGATATCCGCCTGATTTGGGCAGAAACCTGCTAGTTTGAGCACTAAGGAACATAGACGTTGTTCGGCACACGTTCTACCGTCGCGAGCGCTGCGCTGCTGGGAGCTTTGATCCTGGGTACGCCGCTGGCTGCGCCTCCACTTTCGCATGAACAGTCAAGCGTGTTCAGCGCGGCCGACAAGGCAGCCTTCCTTCACAATACCTTCGATGGGTTCTACCGGAGCTCCGAGGGAGCTGTGTCCGAAAACTCGGAAGTCACACTCCGTTTCCGGACGGGACATTTTGCCGTGGATGGAGTGACATTACGCATGTACCTCTTCGATACCGCGACCGGAGAAACGACCGGCCCGTTTGATACAGCGATGCCATTCGATCAGAACATTAATGCAAACGGAATCGAGTACGACACATGGAAGGCTACACTGACGGCCCCGTCAAAACCGGCTATCTGCTACTACAAGTTCAGAATTACCAAGGGAAGTACATCCGGCTTCTACAGTGATGACTATATCGACGATTACGACAACGTGAACAAGGGCGGGGCAGGCACTGCATCGGACGCCGAACCCTTCGACTCGTTCCAGATGACGGTATACGATCCGAACTTCCAGACGCCAGCGTGGATGGCCAGCGCTAATGTTTACGAAATTTTCCCGGATCGCTTCCGTAATGGAGATATCACCAACGATTACTGCCTCGATGGAACCCGGACCGGCTGCCCCTCTTTATATGGCATGCCGCCAACGTCCGATGTCGCGGTTCCCACCTGGAATACGCTGCTTTGCGATCCGCGCGATTCAAGCGGCCCATGCTACAACAATTTCGGCAGCGTTTTTTATGGTGGCGACCTGCTCGGAATTCAGACCAAGCTGGATTACTTGCAAGGTTTGGGATTCGATACGCTCTATCTCACTCCCATTTTTCAGGCCAGCTCCAATCACCGCTATGACACCGACGACTATATGAACGTGGATCCGGCGCTGGGCGGCAATGCGGCATTTAAATCGCTAGTCAAGGAAATGAAGCGCCGCGGGATGCGGCTTATTCTTGACGCTGTATTTAATCACGCGTCGTCAGACAGCATGTATTTCAACCGCTATAACCGCTTCCCGGCACAGGGGGCTTGCCAATCTCTGAAATCGCCCTATCGAAGCTGGTTTCGTTTCAACAACGGCAACGTCCCGTGTGCTTCGGCGGACTATCCAGGCTGGGATGGATTTGATGGCTTGCCGGTTTTTGATCATACGCAAACGGCAGTACAGAACTTCTTTTACAGCGGCGCATCGGATAACGTGATGCTGCACTGGTACAACGCGGGCGCAAACGGATGGAGATTCGACGTAGCTCCGGATCCCAATTTCCCGCACGCCTGGTGGGTGGCTACGCGACAATTTGCCAAAAAGTACAAAAACGATGGACCCCTCCTTGGCGAGATCTGGTCAAACGCAAGCCAGTGGCTGGCGGGAGATCAACTGGATTCGACCATGAATTACCGGTTCCGTCGAAACGTGACGGGCTTCGCTCGCGGGGCCTATGAGTGGGTGGATGACAACGATAACGGAAATGATTCCATCGTTCCGCTCACGCCCAGCCAGTTTGACGCGGCAAACAGGGCCGTGAGAGATGACTATCCTACGCAAGCCACAGCGGTGGCGCTGAATCTGATCGACTCGCCAGACACCAACCGCGCGCTTTACGTTCTGACGGAGCTAGGGGACAGCGGCCTTGTACAAGCGAAACAGCGCCTTGAACTGGCCGCGCTCTTCCAATTCACATACGTGGGCGCCCCGATGGTGCTTTACGGCGATGAGGGGGCATTAAATGCGCCATCCCGAGCGAATGGCGCGAACGGTCCGATAGGCGATCCGTATTCGCGCGCGCCGTTTCCGTGGCCCGATCAACCGGGTGATCCAGCCGTGTATGGCCCGCCGGATCAGAACGTGACCGCCTTCTATCAAAAGCTATGCCATTTGCGTAAGCAGCACTCCGTCCTTTCAAGCGGCACATTTGTGACCCTTTTAACCGGAGATACACAGGAGGCGGCGAATGCGCCGAACACTTACGCGTACGCCCGGGCAGGCCGAAATGAAACAGCAATTATCGCGCTGAACAACGGTTCCGGAACCAACTCACCCAGCATTCCCGCCGGGGCTTATTATCGGGATGGAACTCCGCTTCGCGACGCCCTGAGCGGCGGAACTTACAAGGTAGCTGCCGGCAATATATCGTTGAACTTGCCTGCACGGAGCGGCATTCTGCTGCTTCCTGTTCCAGCGGCTGGGGCAGGTGCTGCGCAGCGAGATTCGGCTCGTAAATAAGCAAGCCCCGAAGCTGGAATCCGGCTGTCGCATTTGGGAAATCTGCTGCCTCTAACATCAGGGAGGGTGAATATGGGCCGGCGCTTGGTTATCGCAGCAGCTATCATCGTGGCGGTTATCGTTATTGCATTACTTGCGCTGCCCGCACTGGTGGATGTAAATCGATACAGGCCCACCATTCAGGCTGAATTGGGAAAGAAGCTCAACCGTCCGGTAACGGTGGGACAGCTGAGTCTCCGGCTGTTTCCGTTCTCGATTCGCGCGGCCGATCTCACCATCGGAGAACCAGCCGGGTTTACTTCCAGTCTTCCCTTCGCGAAGGCGACTGACGTATCGGCGAGTGCCAGCCTCTTTTCGATCATTCGCCATCAGCCCGACATAAAATCCTTGAGCCTGGAACGTCCGCAGATTGAGCTGATCCGCAATGCGCAAGGCGTGTGGAACTTCGCGGGCCTGGGAGGCGCAAATAGAGGAGGAACGAATGCCGCAGGTGCTACCGGAGGAGCGGCGAATAACCCCCAGCGCAGCGCAACGGGAACGAACAACCAGCAAGATGGGGATACCAATCTCACGCTCAAACTGTTGAAGATTACAGACGGCCAGGTGGCGGTCACGGATGAGCTCGCACGGAAACCCCGCGCAGTCTACGATCACATTGACGCGCAGATCTCCGATTTTTCTCCCGGCCGGCAGTTTGGGCTGGAGGCGAAGGTGCATTTCCCCGGTCAGGGAAAAGAGTTGCTGGCTCTCACCGGAAAAGGAGGGCCGCTTCAGGGAAACACCGCGGCCGTTCCGTTTACAGGCCACTTATCGTTACAGGAGATTGCACTCGCCGGCCTGAATAGCTTCAGCGGCAACGCAATCCCCCCTCAGACCGATGCCACCATAACCGGCGATGCCGAAGTTGCGTCGGCCAACGCGAGCGTTACGTGCAAGGGCAACATGAAATTCGACAGCGCGATGGTGCGCGGGGCCAAGCTCGCGTATCCTGTCGAGGTGACCTATGATCTCGGTCTGGATGCGAACCGCGAACTGCTGCAAGTTCGTTCCGGATCAGTAAAGATGGGTCCCACAGCGATGTCGCTCTCCGGCACGATAGATCAAAAAACGCAACCTTCACTGCTCGACGTGCGGCTGACCACAAACAACGCTTCCATCGTCGAACTGAGCCGGCTCGCCAGCGCATTTAATGTAGCATTCGATCCTGGAGACCAGGTGAAGGGATCCATCAGCGCGGATCTCGCGGCGAAAGGTCCAGTGAGCGCCCTAGCAATCACCGGAACACTGACGTCACCGACGCTTCAGGCGCAGGAATTCGTTTTGAGCAATGTTCACGCCAATTGCAAGATGGTCAATGGCGTAGTGGATCTGGCTCCCGTTACGGCCACGGCTTACGGCGGCAGTGTGAATGGCGTGGTGACTGTAGATACGAAGCCGGCGCATCCGCAGTGCTCGGTCAAAGCGAAACTTGCGGGAGTGGACGCAAATGGACTACTGAGTGCGGCCACGTCGGTTAAGAATACGCTCTATGGCAGCCTCGCGGCCGACGCAAATTTGGGCTTTACGATCGATTCGAGCTCTAACTTGGCGCGCACCTTAAACGGCACCTTGAGCTTCGATGTAACGAACGGCCAGCTCAAAAACATCAACATGCTCAACGAGCTCTCTCGAATCGGGAAATTCGTCGGCCGGACGTCCGCTCAATCCGGCTCGGGGACCGCTCTCAAGAAGTTCTCGGGAACGTTCAATATCACGAACGGAATTGCCAACACCAACAACCTGGTTGGCACGCTGGATGAAGGATCTCTTGCGGCGAACGGATCGCTGAATCTGGTGAATCAGGGAATCGACATGCACGTAACGGCGGTGCTCGCCAGCGGGGTTAGCCAGACCGTAGGCGGATCGGGCGTGGGCGGGTTTTTGAATACGGCGCTCGCCAACAAGAACGGGGAGCTGGTGCTGCCGGTCTTGGTGACCGGCACTACGGAAAAACCGATCGTGTCGCCAGATGTTCAAGCACTGGCGAAGATGAAGCTCAACAACCTTCTGCCCACTTCCGGCGATCCGAGTAAGTTGACCACTGGCCTCATCGGTTCTGTTGTGGGCAAGAAAGGCGCCGGCGGCGTTCTCAACGGGATTTTGGGAGGGACGGCCGGACAGCAGAATCAACAGCAGAAAAATCAGCAGCAGCAGAACCCGATCAACTCCATACTCAACCAATTCGGAAAGAAGAAGAAACAGTAGCCCAGCCTAGTCTTTCGCCAGGGCTCGTTCGCCCACGGCTTCCACAGGGAAGCCGAGCTTGTACCAGGCTTCGAAGCCTCCACCCAAGGGACGTACCCGGCGGATCCCCGCGCGCCGTAATTGAAGCGCCACACGGGCGCTGGTTGCCTCGTTCGGTCAGGTGCAATAGAGGATGATCTCCTGCCCTTGAGGAAGTTCATGCGAGCGCGAACGCACCTCATCGGGATGCAGGAGGATAGCGCCTGCGATCTTGAGACCTTCCCGTTCGATATCGGAAGGATGGCGCAGGTCGACTATCGTGGGTGGTGTAGCGCTTGAAATCAAATCAAGCGCGTTCTGTGGCGTGATCCGATTGATGCGCATTTCGCGCCGAAGCCGCCAGCGCTGCAAATACTTCCAGGCGATGTATAACGCGAAGAGCGAAAGAGCGACAAGACCCGCCCTCCGGCCAAACAGTCCCAACCAGCCGATTAAGGAATCGACCTGATTGTGAAACAGGTCCCCTGCGGCCAGGTACGCTACCGCCCAAAGGAGACAGCCCGCCGTGTCGGCCAGGAGAAAGCGCCAGCGGGGCATGCGAGTCGCCCCCGCCAGCGGCATGGAAACCAGGCTCATTCCCGGAACGAATTTTGCAAAGAGCAGCGTGCCCGCGCCGCGTCGCGTGAACGCCGCCTCCGTTTTCCTCACGCAAGTGTCGGGTTCGAGCGACACTTTGCACAGCAATCTCAGGACGGAGCGGCCGCGACGGCGGCCTAATTCGTACCATAGACAGTCGCCCGCAACAGCGGCAAGCGTCGCCGCCATTAGAGAGAGCCACAGCGTGTAATGGTGATCGCCGGACAAAGCTCCCATGATGAGGAGCAGCGGGTCGGCTGGAACCGGCACACCCGCCTGCGCGGCAAAAATATAGCAAAAGAGGAACGCATATCCGTGCTGGAGCAGCAAAGAGCGAAAGGAAGGCACGTTACCTACCGGCTGCGGAGCTGGCGAACGGCACACGCACGCTGAAGCGAGTCTCGCCCGGCCGCGATGCAAACGCGACGTCGCCGCCATGATTCTTGGCGATGCGGTAAACGGTCTCCAATCCCAGACCGGTGCCCTCGCCGACCGCTTTGGTCGTGAAAAATGGTTCGAAAATCCGGGGTTGCAGCTCTGCTGGAATGCCCGGCCCGTTATCGATTACTTCCACCCGCGCGCACTTCCCATCCCGGCTCGTGCGAATGAGGAGCTTGCCACTGCCCTTCATAGCATCGATGGAGTTGGCGATCAGGTTAGTCCAGATTTGATTTAGCTCGCTACCGCGCACGCACACTTTAGGTAAAGTCCGGTCATAGTCGCGAACTACCTCGATTCCCTTTTTTAAGCCGTGATGGAACATGATCAGCGTATTTTCAATGCCGTCGTGGATGTCGATCTCCTGTTCCGGCATTTGGTCCATGTACGAGTATTCCTTGACGGCGCGGACGAGCTCGGACATGCGGACGGTACTGCTCTCGATCTCGTCAACCAGCCTCGACATAGTGAAGGCGGCCGTTATGCGAGTAAGAACCTCGCTGAGAAAATCGGCGGGAATCTCCTTGGCGACTCGATCCAGCGTCTCTTTCGTGCAGCCGAGATCCACCAGAGCCGTAGCAAAATTCCAGGGCTGGCGAATATTATGACTTTCGAGCCATTCGGCGAATTCCTCCTCGCGCTCGCTACGCTCCAAGGTGTCGAGCGCCGTACGGGGACCCGTCTCCTTTTCCCAATCGCACTCCAATTGCGCGAGAAAGAGCCGCGATGCCTGAGGCAGGCCCCGCCGGTCCAGTTCGAGCGCGGCGCCCCGGACCGATTGCAAAGCCCTTCGCAGATTATCGGCCGCCCGCCGCGCTGCCGAGGCGGGGTTATTCAGTTCATGCGCCAGTCCTGCCGAAAGCTTGCCGAGCGCCATAAGCTTTTCCCGCTGCTGGTCGGCCTTGGTGGCCTCGCGAACGCGATCGGCGAGCAAATTCACCAGGCGGCCATTCAGCACCGGCATGCGCTGAAGCATTTCCGGGAAAAGTTCCTTCGAAAGCGCTGCTACGCGGGTAGGAGCAACTGCACGAATCGTACCTGGATAGTGGGTCAGCCGTGAATAGGGGAGCATCCCGGTTACCTGGCCGGCGCGAGCTATATACACGCGGCCGTCTTCCCGTTCGGCTCTCAATTCGCCCTTGAGAAGCACAAAGAGATGCTCCGCGGGCGCACCTTGGTACAGTGCGACCTCATCCGCTTCGAGATCGACCGCAGTCATCTGCGCCGCGAGCCACGAAAGCTGATCTTCGCTGAGATCCGAAAAAGCGGAGATTTCCCGCAGCTCGTCGACGCCGGGAGGAGGCGCCGTTGGGATCCTGTCGATAGCGCCGGTCATGTTCAGATCTTGCTCAGGTATTGATGAACGAACTGGATGGCCACGGAACCTTCGCCAACACCCGATGCGACACGTTTTATCGAACCGTGGCGAACGTCCCCCACCGCGAACACCCCGGGCACATTGGTTTCGAGAAGTCCCGGATCCCGATCGAGCGACCAGCCTTTGGGCCGCTTGCCGTCCCTCATGAGGTCCGGGCCGGTCAGCACAAAGCCGCGCGAGTCGCGTTCGATGACGCCATCCATCCACGCGGTTCGCGGCTCGGCGCCGATAAATATAAAGAGCGCGGTGGCTGGGATTTCGTGCACATCGCCGGTGGTGTCACAGATTACCGATATGCCGTGCAAATGGTCTTCTCCGTGAACCTCCGTCACGCGAGTGCGGCACTCGACGCGGATGTTCGGTGTGTTCTGGATTTGATCGATCAAATACTGCGACATGGTGGCGGCCAGGGACGCGCCGCGCACCAGCATGACGACACGGCTGGCATACTTCGAGAAGAAGACCGCCGCCTGGCCGGCCGAATTCGCTCCACCAACGATATACACCTCTTCGTCCTTGCAAGAAACCGCCTCGGTGGAGCCGGCACCGTAGTAAATACCCGCTCCCTGCAGGCGATCTTCGCCCGGAAGACCGAGCTTCCGCCATTGCACCCCCGTCGCAAGAATCAAAGCGTGGCAAGAAAGCTCGGTTCCATCAACGAAGTGCAAGTAGCGGTAGGGGCCATCGGCACGGAGTGCGCTCGCCTGCTGCGGAGACACGATTTCAACTCCGAAACGGCGAGCTTGGTCCACGGCGCGGCGCGCGAAAACGGCCCCCGATAATCCGGAGGGAAAGCCCAGGTAATTTTCAATGCGAGAGCTGAGTCCGGCCTGACCTCCCGGCGCTTCTTGTTCGACCATCAGCGTTTTCAATCCTTCGGAAGCGCCATACACCGCGGCAGCCAATCCCGCCGGTCCGCCGCCGACAATCGCCACGTCGTAAAACTCCAGACCGGCGCGCGTGCGCAGACCTAACTTGGACGCCACCTGTTGTGGATCTGGTTGCTCGAGACGTACGCCATCTGGAAACAGGACCGCGGGAAGTTTGAGCAGTCCGCCGTCAAGACTAGCCAGCAAACGCCGTACTTCGGGCAGTCGCTCGGCCGCGTCGGCATCCAGCCACTGGTAGGGAACCTGGTTGCGCGCCAAGAAATCGCGGATCTCGTACGATTTCGGAGACCACCGGGTGCCAAGAACGCGAATGCCCTCAAACGGCGGATGATAGTTCGCGTACCAATCGTCGAGAAGATCATCCGTTACCGGATAGAGCTGCTGCTCGGGCGGGTGCCAAGGCTTCAGCAGATAGTGGTTCAATTGAACATCGTTAATGGCTTTGATGGCCGCCTCTGTATCCGCATAAGCGGTCAGCAACACGCGCCTGGCGTCGGGGTACAGCTTCATCGCCTCGCAAAGCGTTTCAATGCCGTTCATTTGCGGCATCCTGTGGTCCACGAGCAGCAATGCGACAGCATCGTTTCTTCTTTGAAGGCGCCGCAGGAGATCGAGCGCGCTCATGCCGGATTCGGCGCTCAAAATGCGATATTTTTCGCTGTAGCGCTGCCGCAAATCGCGCTCGATAGAGCGCAATACGTCTGGATCATCGTCGATCGTCAGAATAACCGGTCTTGCCATAAGCCTTTTCGCGTTTAAACACTGTTACCAGAGATGCACGCGCCGGGGAATTCGATTCCGGAGAAGCGCTCTCGTGAAACTTTTCGCCTTTCTTGAGATCCACGTATAAGAGGCGAAATGGCTTCAACGGTTTGGCGGGGCTACATAACCTTTGGCCTGATCTCAATTCCGGTTCGTCTGTTTCGTGCGGCACGGGCTGAAAGAGTTAGTCTGCGGCGCCTCCATCGAACAGTGCCCGATGAGCCGCAAGCGCCTGAAAACCGACCGGATGCGTTACTCGAAGAACGCCCGCCTATGAAGGCGGGAGCAGCCTCGGCGAAGGTCGTTCCCGCGAAGGACAGCGCGCCGTTCGCAGAACAATCGTTCACCGCTTCGGCGTTACGCCCCGTTCAGCAAGTCTCCGTTCGGGCGGGAACCGGCGAGGTCCTGCCTGAACGATCGATCGTAAAGGGCTACGAATACGAGAAAAACCGCTTTGTGGCTCTCGAACCCGACGAGTTGAAGAGCGTCGCACCGAAGACCTCCACGGACATGGCGATCGAGGAATTCGTCGAGCTCGCAGAGATCGATCCTGTGTACTTCGAGACCTCTTATTACGTGGCGCCCGAGCAGGCCGGTGAAAAGGCCTACGCGCTCCTTTACCGGGCTATGCAGACGACTGGTCTTGCAGCCATTGCTCAGTTTGCGATGCACACGCGCGAACACGTGACCGTTCTCCGTCCTGGCAAGACAGGCCTTCTGGCGCACACGATGTTTTTCGCATCCGAGGTGCGGTCAGAGGAGGAATACCGGGCCGACGCAAACTTGGTTGCGGCGAAGGAGCTCACTCTGGCGGAAACTCTGATCCGTTCTCTGACGGCTCGCTTCGAACCGCAAAAGTATCGGGACTCGTATCGCGAACGGCTGGAATCGATCATTGCGAAGAGAGTGCAGGGGCAACCAATATCAGTTCCTCAAACTGCCAAACGCCAGGCCGAGGTGGTGGACATTGCGGATGCTTTGCGCCAAAGCCTGGCTAACCTGAAGAAGCCGCCTGCCTCTGAAGAACGCGCCGAAAAGTCGAAGGAAACAAGCCGGCAGCGTGGCGGGAAAATGTCTCGCGGTGCCGGGCAGCGTTGATAAAGTCGCCCAGACAGACAAGCAGAGCGGGTTTCAGACCGGCACCGAGCGGAACCAAACAAAAAACTACGCCGAAGCATCTTACCATCGACTTCGAGCGGGGCAAGATTGGTGTGAATGCATTGCAAAAAGGCGTCAACTCGTTGCGCCGCTGCTAGCAGAGCATGGGTTACTTGATGAATTTTCAAGGCGTTCAACTCAGTCACTATGAAGTTCTATCGTAGGGCCCTCTAGCGCACTGTGTCGAGAGGTCGTGTCTCATGGCGCGATTCCGCTAGATAGATCGCCTGCGCTCCTGCTTTGAGTTCGTCGTAATCTCGCTTACGGGCTTTCTCGAGAATGTTCCGCATCTTGTGCACCCAACAGCGCTGATGCAGCACTCTGGGGTAGATCACCTGAAGGGCCGCTGCCAATCCGGGACAGCCGTCGGTGATGATAAGTTGCAAGCCGGTACCGGTCAAACCGCGACGGTACAGGTCCTGCAGCAGTCCTTCCCAGGCCGCCTGGCTTTCGCCTGAGCTGCGCTGAAACGCCAACAGATGCCGCGTGCCATCTTGTTTCACACCGTAGGCCACCAGCATATGCACTCGTTTGCGTCCTCCGGGCCGACGCATCCGCAAGCTCACTCCGTCCAGAAATAGGTAGGCCCATTCGTCCTTCAACTCGGCCGAATGGAACTGGCGCACTGCGTCGTCCAACTCGCGGGTGAGCTTGGAAACCGTTTGTGCGCTGACGGGCTCGCCCGTAAACGTGGCCACCACACGCCGGTCCGCAACGCGTGGCTAAAACCGTTCGTGTACGGAGGAGGGCACTGGCCAGCGGACTTGCGACCTGATACTGTAGTCCGTTTCGTGCTCGCGATGAAGCTCAGGGTTGTACCGCTCACAAATGACCTCTGGCCTGCCCTCGAAGACCTATTCGGCGACAAAGGCGCATGCAATGGCTGCTGGTGCATGTACTGGCGAATCGGAAGCGTGTATCGCAAGCAGCCGAGGGAGGCCAACAAAGCAGTATTTCACGAGATCGTTAAGAATGGTCCACCGCCCGGCCTGCTTGCCTTCCGCGGAGATGTTGCTGTCGGTTGGTGTCAAGTTTCGCCACGCGATCCTCTCTCTTGGTTGGACCGGAACTGGCGGCTCAGGCGCGTGGACGACCTCCCGGTATGGTCGATCTCCTGCTTCTACGTGCGCAAGGGTTATCGCAGACAGGGTGCTACATCCGCGCTAATCGCTGGAGCGTTGAAAGCCGCGAGAGAGGCAGGTGCACCCGCGCTGGAAGCCTACCCCTTAGATGCAAGTCTGACGCCAAGCGCGACGTGTATCGGCTATGCCTCAACCTTTATCCGGGGCGGGATTCAGGGTTGTGGCTCGCCACGTTCCCCCGCGCCCCATCTTACGGCACGATTTAAAGAAACTCAGTTGATCAGTGTCAATGCGTAGAGCAGCCCACAGTCTCGGCAGAAGTCGCGATTACAGATGTAAAGCCCTTATCTGGCCAATCACCGGATGGTCGTCTGTAAACGCGCGATTCCTTCGCAGTTACCCAGGCGGGGATGACACGTCAACGTTGATCCGCTGCGTGGCAGCGCATAGTTACAACTTACCGGTGAAATTACTGTCCAGGATAAGTTGGGCGCTCACAGGGATGACTCTCCGATTGATCAGAACGTCTCAAGCGATTCGTTGGACATTGAGAGTCCGCGGAGTTAGTTCAGAGAGAATGCTGATATGCAAGCGCGGCTTCAGGCTTCACGCATATTGGTGGCCGCCTGCACGGCGCTGATAATTCTGCTGGCGGCATCGGCCGTGATCCAGTATCGGTCGTCGCGGCGCGTGGCGGCGGCGGACGCGCAGCGCGAGCGGGAGCACCTGCGGTCGGCAGCCTCGCTGTTTGCCAGTGAGTTCAACGGCATGGTCAGCGACGTGGTTGCCTTACTGGAGTCGAATGCGTCGCAGGCGGTGAAGTCAGGGCAGAAACTGGAAAAGCTGCCGCGCCTGATCGGCGAGCTGTACTATGTGGACATTGACGCGCAGGGGAGAGCGCGGGTGAAGCGGCTGGCGGCGGATGGAAGCTTTGTAACTGCAGCGGCTCCGGCGTGGATGACCAAGCCTGTGTGCGTGCTGTCCGTCATGGAGCGGCCGCCCACGCTGGTGGTTCCGATCTATGAATTCTCGACACAGCCGGTGCACCAGGAAAAAGGGATTCGCTACGTGCGGACCTTCGGCGGCCGGTTGAGCCGGTGCTTTGTGGCGCAGATGGAAGAGGAAGCGCTGCGGACGGCGATTTTGCCGCAGATGATCGAGAAGACCTTTGGCAAAACGGCGGCGCGGGAGTACGCATTCGCCGTGCTGTGGCGCGGCCAGCAGGAGAAGGCCGTGTATGGAGCGCCGCTGCAGGCGGACCTGACCCATCCCTTCTTTGCGCTGCGGCCCGGACCGGTTCTGTTTCCGGAGAAGGGAGCAACGGGAGCGGGCGCGCAGCCTCGACTCCGCGTGCAGCACTTTGAGTCGACGATTGTTTCGCGGGGATCGCAGAACGCGCAGAACCTGATGGACCTGTTCGGGACGGGGATCTGGGAGCTGGAGCTTGCGCACAAGGGAGAGCCCCTGACGGCGGCCTTCGAGCGGGCAGGCAAACTGGAACGTGCTGTTGAGCCTGGGAGTGGAGACGCTGCTACTGGCAGCGATCGCGGTTTTGCTGATCGGGGTGCGGCGGATGCAACAGTTTGCGGACCAGAAAATGAGCTTTGTGGCAGGCGTTTCACACGAGCTGCGCACGCCCGTATCCGCGATTAGCCTGTTGGCACGCAACCAGGCGGACGGGCTGGTGAACAATCCGGAGAAAGTGAAGCAATATGGTGAGCTGATTAATCAGCAGAGCCGGCGACTGAATGAAATGGTAGAGCAGGTGCTGGCGTATGCGGGCATGCAGTCGGGAGCGCAGCAGCGGCCGCACCGCGAGATCGATGTTCGGAGGGTGATCGAGACCTCGTCGGGAGGCGCGGCGCGCGGAGCTCGAGCGCGATGGATTCGATGTAGAGGTTGCACTGAGTGGGCGGCTACCGAAGATGTGGGGCGACGAAGGGCTGCTACAGACTGCGGTCGACAACCTGCTCAGCAACGCCCAGAAACACGGCAGGAACGGACACTGGATTCGAATCAGTGCGGATTTCGATGCCGGGAAGAAGGAGATCTGCATCAGCGTCGAAGACCGTGGAGCGGGCATCGACGCGGCAGAGCAGTCGGAGATTTTCGAGCCCTTCTATCGCGGACGGGCGGCTATAGAAGCACAGATCCCTGGCTCGGGGCTGGGGCTGAGTCTGGTGCGCGGCGCGGCCCAGGCGCACGGCGGAGACGTGAGCGTTGCGCCGCGGCCGGGCGGCGGCAGCATTTTCACGATGCGTATTCCCGTATGAAGCGCATTTTGCTGGTGGAAGACGAGGCGGCCTTTGCGCTGGGATTGACGGACAGGCTGAAGTCCGAGGGCTACGAAGTGGCGTGGGCCCAGACCGGCACGGAGGGCTTCCGGATGGCGGCGACACGGGCGTTCGACCTTATAGTTCTGGACGTGATGCTGCCGGCAAAGAATGGATTCGACATCTGCCGCGACCTGCGCGGCGAGGGCGTGCACACGCCGGTCCTGATGCTGACGGCGCGCGGCCAGGTGGTGGACCGGGTGCTGGGACTGAGGCTGGGCGCCGACGATTATGTACAGAAGAACTGCGATCCGGCGGAGCTGCTGGCGCGCGTCGAGGCGGTGCTGCGGCGTACGGCTGAGGCGGCGGTGCACGGGCGGCACGCGGAGTTCGGCAAGGTGCGCGTGGACTTGGCGCGGCACGAGCTGCTGTGCGCAGGGAAACGCGTGGAGCTGTCGCCACTGGAGTTCCGGCTGCTGGAGTATCTGATCGAGCGGCGCGGTGCGGTGGTGACGCGTCAGGAGCTGCAGGAGAAGGTGTGGAACCTGAACGGGGAGGCGATGAGCCGCACAGTGGACGTGCACATTGCGGCGCTGCGGCGGAAGATTGAGGAGGACTCTCGATATCCGCGCTTTCTGCTGACCGTGAAGGGCGCGGGCTACAAGCTCGCAGTCTGAGCTTTACATTCCTTACATAGAATTTGCACGCCAAACATGACATCCGGCGCATGCTGATGGCATGAAAACCGGGATGGTGCGCGCAGTTGTTCTTCTCTGTGGAATGGCCGCGAGCCGGCCGTGCCTTGCGCAGGCGGAAACAGCGAACAATGAGATCCCGAAGCAACTGACGGCGGCGGTGCGGGCCGACGTGGCGGAAAAGTATGCCCAGGCAGTGGCCGACCGGTATGTATACGTCGATAAGGGCGCGAAGATGGCGGCAGCGATCCGGGCGCGGCTGAAGGCAGGCGCGTATGACAAGATCACCGAGCCGTGGAAGTTTGCGGCAGCGCTAGCGGCCGACGCACGCTCCGTGGTGGACGACGGGCATCTGAATGTGTTCTTCAGCGATAGGCCGGGTGGCTCACGCGGGCCGATGATGATAATGCGGCGCGGTGGGAAACCCTCGGCGCAGATGCTGGCCGCGTCGGCGCGGGAGAACGGCGGGATCGTAGAGGCGCGCATCCTGGACGGCAACATCGGGTACATGGCAGTGAACACGATGGCGCTCCAGGACGAGAGCGCTAAGGCGGCGATTGCGGCGGCGTTCGCCTTCTTGCACAATACGGATGCGATGATTCTGGACCTGCGGGGGAATACGGGCGGGAGCGGGTACGCCGAGCTGTTCATGAGCTACTTCAGCGAGGGCGCGCCGTACACCGCGGCGACGGCGTACTGGCGAGAGGGCGACGCGACACGCGAGCAGGTGTTCCGGACGAGTGACCTAGGTGCGCTATCGTACGGCGCGAAGAAGCCACTGTACGTGCTGACCTCGCACAGGACGTTTTCCGCGGCGGAGGGACTGGCGTACGAGATTCAAGGATTCAAGCGGGGAACGATTGTGGGCGAGACGACCGGAGGGGGCGCGAATCCGACGAACGGCGGAAATGCGCAACTGGGACATGGGTTCTCGGCCTTTGTGCCGACGGGCTACGTGGTGAGCGCGGCGACCGGGACGAACTGGGAGGGCGTGGGCGTGAAGCCGGAGGTGGACGTGCCGGCGAGCGATGCGCTGGGCAAGGCGTGGTCGCTGGCGGCGGAGCGACTGGAGGAGAGCACGAGCGATCCGCAGCAGCAGGCGACGCTGGCCGCACTGGCCGAAGCGAAGCTGAGCGGTGAGCCAAGCCTGACCGCGAAGCAGGTTGCTGGCGTTTTTGGAGCGCCTGCCAGACCGCAGTTCGAGATTGTGGCGAAGAACGAGAGGCTCTACTACCGGCAGCATCAGCCGTATGCGGCGGATTTTGCGCTTACACCGGCGGGCGGAGACCACTACCTGCTGGACGAGTTTCCTGATGGCTTTTCGATGACGTTCCTGATGAAGGACGAGAAGGTGGAACTGATGCCGGTGCTGCCAGGGATTCAGCTGTCGAAGCCCGTGCTGGAGAAACAGTAGACGAAGCGGCCGGCGAGCAAGCGAGAGAAGGGATGGCGGGATCAACACGGCAGGATGCATGAACTCTGTCTCGAATCGTACAGTGACTTCCTTCACATCCGCGTAACATACCGCAGCGCCGTGCGACGAGTTTGGCAGGCACACGGGCTGAAACCGCAACGGGTGGAAACATTTAAAGTCAGCCGCGATCCGCAGTTCGTCCAGAAACTGGAAGACATTATCGGGCTGTACCTCAACCCACCACAGCAGGCGGTCGTGTTTTCGGTTGACGAGAAAAGCCAGATTCAGGCGCCGGACCGGATGCAACCAAGTTTGCCCCTGAAGAAAAGCCGTGACGAAACGATGACCCACGATTACAAACGTCATGGAACCACTACACTGTTTGCGGCCTTGAATACACTTACCGGCAAGGTACCCAGTCAATGTCGCCCGCGCCATGCCAACGAGGACTGGGCCGCCTTCCTGCGCATAATCGACCGCGGTACACGCAAGGATCAGCAGATCCACATCATCGCTGATAACTACTCAGCACATAAACATCCGAGTGTGAAGATTTGGCTGCAACGCACAAGCGATTTCATATGCACTTTACTCCCATTAGCGCTTCCTGGCTCAATATGGTGGAACGCTTCTTTCCCGACACTACACAGCGCCGCATCCGGCGCTGAGCATCTCGCAGCGTTCCAGATTTCCTGCCGTTTCTCGGCACCACCTGTTCGGAACAGCGCAGTCCTACTTCCTTCTCCATAGAAGGCGGCGTGAAGCTAGTGTAGTGCGTCACACAGATGCGACCTTAAGAAGGGAGCGGCTATGAGCGACCTGGTGCCACGGGCTGATAACTGACGACGAGAGAGAAATTCGCCTTCGTCCGCATAAGCCGCCAATCTCTACGAGCAACATTAAGGACTGCGCTTGCGCACTGCTCTTCAAGACCGTCATGCGCCATGCTGCAACGACCCGCAACTTCTGCGCGAGCCCATGCTCTAGGAAACGCGCTGGCGCTGATGATCAGCCCTGGAACGCCTGCAGATTTTGAAGATTATCACGCACCGAGTATATGGTGAATAAAAAAGCGTTTACGGAGTGAACTTGGAGACCCAAGCATCCGCTCCCGCCAAACGTGCAAGCGCGGTTCGAAGAGGGCGCGAACGGCAGGACGGCAGCCGCGTTGAGATTTCACGGTCAAACGGCCGCCGAGTTTAAGAACCCCCTGTCTGCGCAATGGCCAGCTCCACGAAAGTCCGGAGCCCGACCATAAGGGGTAAACGATCACTCACCCGAGGAGGAACGGCGACTACGGCTTTTCAGTAAACCGAAAATACCGAGCAATCCCGCTGCAAAACAGCCGACACTGGCGGGCTCCGGAGCGGCAGTGAAATCGCCGGCTGCGCTATCGAGAAACAGATACGGATTCAAGTCGAAGTCCGATGTGTTTACCGCACCAAATCCAATGGTGTAAGTTCCTGTCGAGGGAAGTGCGTAATTAAACGCCGCCCACGGTTGTGATCCACTCGTTCCTACAGGGTAAGTACACCCGCTTACAATGCAACCCAGGTTTTCGTAATAGATGTTGTTCCCGCTCCCATTATTAATGCTCACAAAAACCGTGTCGTTATAGGGCGAGTAATCGGTTTCGACCAACGACCAAGACATCGAAATCGTCTCTCCTGCCGATCCTGAAAACGTCTGTTTGATCCCATCCCCGTACGACGCGGGCCCATCACCGGGCGTAACGTTACTCTCGATTGTGCCGGGTGCGAGGCCAAAGAATGTGTCGAGATCCGCCGCACTGGTGGAGTTTCCAACCACCTGAGCCATGTGGGTTCCGTTTGGAGACACTGTCCAATTAACGCCGTTGTAGGTGGTGGCCGTCGTCTGGCCGACCGCTGTCACCTGGTTCGTATTTGTGACTGTCCAACCGGACAGATCACCCGTCTCGAATCCCGAGTTAACTAAACTCGCCGCGGAGCAACACATTCCTGAAGACAAAGCAATGATTGCCGTCAAATGAAATAACTTTTGTTTCACATTTTATCCTTTCGGGCGTAAGTTGCCCGGTTGTTTGTTGTCTCTAAAAGATGTATCAAAACTGCTAAAAGCTCCGCGATTGCCATTGGTGGAGTAAGGGGTACCAGTACTTCACAAGCTTCGCAACTGATTGATGATCATTAACCTGGAGTAGGCGCTTTCGCCTGCGCTTTGGGAATAACATCCATCGGGATGTTTTCATGGGGTCCAAAAAATGATGCGCGATCTAAAATGGTCACCGGTGCTGTCAAATCGAAGCCGCACTCGAGTTGGACATTGAGCAGTATCACGCGATAGGAGTGCGAGAATCTGTGGAGTCGTTTCGGGTGGAATCGCTGACGAAGCTGACTACTGACGCGAATGGCAAAATGGCGCGCCTTGATGGAACAGGCAGAAGTGCTAAACAAAGACAAGTTTCCGTTTGTCGCAGGCCGTGCTTAGCGAGATTCTCTATAAGCCCGCTCGCTTGCAGAGTATTCCGGCTATTTGTTGTTCACGATGCAGTGATCGGCGGAACCTGCCGCTCGCAAAGCTGAACCCGGTAGCTTCGCTGGCCGCCTAAAATTCAGAGTGTAAATTATGGGGGCTTGACAAACGAGCCGAGCCTGTCTGCAGTGGAAGTTCTCGACGCTTACCACAGAGGAGGCAGACAATGGCATGTATTCCACCGTCGCTCTCGACGTCCGTTGCGATGTGTCACGCGCTCTTCCGAGCGCTTCGTGCGGCCCCGCTACAACCATCACTACAAATTCCGAAAGTATGGGAAGCGGCTATGTGTTGAGCTTAATCGAGAACCGGAAGCGCAGCGAACAAGCCTTAATTAGTGTGATTCAGAAAGCCGTAGTGAAAGGGCCTCGACGCGGAAGATCGAAGCTGTGCTGGGACGAGTTTGGCGCTGTCCGGCTGCGAACGACGGAGTTGTTTCGGGAACTGGCTAGCGCGCGTGCCCACCAGCCAATGTCTGTTTGAAATCCAGCTTTGTGAGCGTGAATGCATACGATTGCGTTGGGTTCGCTCCGAATTCTGTTCCCGCCTCCATTCCCATGAGCCACGAGAATGAGGAGTCGCCGAAATCACTTGCGGCTTGAGTCAGCAACTGCAACATGTCGAACCGGATCGACGCCGACGCCAGACCCGGCAAGTTGTGCGGAAAATAAAGGACCGCTTGACGCCAGGTGTATTCGTCGAAACTCAAGGTTGTCGAGGCGCCGTTCAGGGTCACCGGCGCCTTCACCGTGCGGACGAACTTTGCCCCACCGTGGCCGTAGCGAAAATTGTAGTAAGGCAATATTTCCACTTCCAGACAATCGGGGATACCGTTCGGGTGACTCGAATTGCATACCCATTCGTCCCAGATCATGTCTATGTCGCGATTTCCGCTGATGTTGCCGGAGAGAGCGTAACCATACTCAACTATCAATGACGACATTGCGGACAGTTGTATGGGGAACTGCAAAGGTTGACCGGCAGCAGGACAACCCGCCCACTGATCGCATCCTAATAGGACGAACGGCGAGCCATCGACGCCTCCGCCCGGAAGCCCGCTCAAATTAACGTTGGCAACGATCGATCCGGAACCCGTATAGTTCATCGAGATGGTTCCGCTGCCGGTCTTCACAGCCCAAGGATTGGTATAGAGGAGCAACAGATTTGTCGAGCTATTTGACGCTAAATGAACAAGCCCTACGGCTCCGCGTGTGCCGGGAGCAGTGGAAGTCTCAGCAAAAGGGCTGCCCGTAGTCAAGAGCGAGTTCGTCGTATAGGTTTGAGCTCCTGCACTCAGCGGCAAACACAACACTGCGAATATGGCGGCGAACAAGTCTTTTGACAAAAAGCGCGGCGCCCGGGTACACACTTGAGCCATGATACTTCGGGATACTGGTCACCGCCGCCCGTCAGCGAAATTGGTTACTATAGCCGTTTCTCCCGCTCCGTTTCGGGCTGCCGACGCGGGGATCGTCAGCTGCGGTGGCAAATTCTTATATACGTGTGCGATAGCCCTTTCGACGGACCTGGCCAGCGGCTGCTCGCCGGAGAGAACCAAATCCGCGTACGCAGAGGTGGGCCGTACGTGTCGTGCAGCCATGGGCTGAACCGTTTCCTGGAATTGCGTAATCACTGACTTCACAGTACGCCCTCGCTCCGCGACATCCCGGAGTTTGCGGCGGCGAAAGCACACGTCATCCGCAGCGTCGACGAAAATCTTCGTGCCGGCAAGTTGCCGTAATTCGCGCCAGTAGAGCGCGAATATGCCTTCAACAATCAACAAATCACTCGCGGTAAAATGCTCACCGTGCGGGTCGCGCGTATGCGTTGCGAAATTGTAGACGGGCCGCTGTACAACTTCGCCTCTGCTCAGATATTGCACTTGCTCAATGAGAAGCTCGTGATCCAACGCATCGGGCGAGTCGAAGTTCACCCGTGTCCTCGCCGCGGGTGCCAGCGCAGTCAGGTCGCGGTAATAGCTGTCCAGCACCAGCACCGAAGCACAGAGTTCCTGTGCCAGCGCTTTGGAAAGCTCTGACTTGCCTGCACACGACGGACCTGCTATCGCAATAATGTAGCGGTTGGAATACATGGTTTGTCTATCTCTTGCAAGGCTGAAAAAAATCTGAGTAGAGTAGGTTTCGCCTTGCGCTTTCCGCGGTAACCGTGACAATCGAGCGAGGTTTGTTGTCACGGTCACCGTATGGTGGCGTGCATTCGCGCACGCCGGCAGAGCTTAATTGATGCGCCCGGCTACGAAGTTATCCCAAATAACATCGGTAGGCGGTGGTACGTCGCCATTCGGATCGATATAGTAGAGGCCCGGATAGCCGCTAGTAACGCCCGACGTGTCGGTCACGGTTGCGATGGTCCTCCCATTGACCTGCATGATCACTGTGGAACCTTTAACTTGGCACCAGACGATATCATTGGTCTTCGGGCTCACCGTGCTCAAATACAGGCTGGTCGGGCCGCCTGTGGGAGGATTGGGCTGCATGCTCCAAATGCGATAGTGGTAATCCGCGGGGAAGTCCTGGGCATTCCAGCCGCAGGCAATGTAAGACTCCGGAGTAGACGGCGCGGCATTCTGGCGCAGTTGAACTCCGGCCTGTGTGGTGCTGGCGGGATTCGCTGCTACCACGGTAGCCGTGGCGTACTGATCATTCGGGAATGCTCCGTAACCAGTGTAGATAGCACACTCTTGCGAATAGTATCCCCCGCCGCCCGCTTGATTGTTCTGGTAAACGAGGGGACTGTACGCGCCGCCATAGTATCCGCACCCTGCCCAGTTGGATCCGAGATAGTATCCCGTAGGCCCGGTGAAACTGTCGGACACCAACGGCGTGTAAGCCGATGCAGCTCTCACTGTCAGAATCGCGGTACCGCTATCCGCGCCGGCGGAGCCTGTAATCGTCACACTGGACGGGATCGCGGCATAAGCGAAGCCCGTTGAATCAATGGCCGCTACAGAGCTATTAGAGGATGACCAATTGCTAATGCTTGCGCTGCTTCCATCCGCATATTTAACCGTTCCGGTGAAGCGCACGAAAGATCCTTCCGTAACAGTGACAGAACTGGGAGCGATGTTCAGCGAAACAACAGCCGGACCAGCTCCGGCCGAAAAGTCATCCCAGATTACATCGCTCGCGGAAGGTTGGAAGTTCGGATCAACATAGTATAAGCCGGGATAGCCGCTAGTTACACCGGAATTGTCGGCCACCGTCGCAATCACACTGCCATTGACCTTCATGGAGACCATCGTCCCAAGTACCTGGCACGATACCACGTCACCGGTAGCTGGCGTCACGTTGCTTAGATACAGGCTCGTCGGGCCGCCCGTGGGAGGGTTCGGGCCCATGCTCCAGATGCGATAGTGATAGTCGGCTGGAAAGTCCTGCGCGTTCCAACCGCAAGCAATATAAGACTCGGGAGCAGACGGTGTGACATTCTGCCGGAGTTGGATTCCCGCCTGTGTCGTACTGGACGGAGTTGGTGCTACCACCGTCGCCGTAGCGTACTGGTCACTGGGAAAGGCGCCATAGCCGGTGTAGACGGCGCAGTTTTGGGACCAATATCCGCCGCCGCCTGCGTGGGTGTTCTGGTAAACCAACTTGTTATAGGTGCCCCGGTAGAAGCCGCAACCTGTCCAGTTCGCCCCTAGATAATAGCCGTTAGGCCCCGTATCGAAGTTATCGCTAACCAGTTCGGTCTGGGCCAGGCAAAGGCTGGCAGAACCGAAGCTCGCGAGAAAAACTGCAACTGCTAATATGACCTTCATCTTAATTCTCCTAAAATTACGCAAAAATGTTACATGCCCATTTGCCTGACGACAAGAACTCAGGGCCGGAATCCTTGACAGCGACAGCGATGTCTGAATGAATGTGTCGCTAAGTTACCTGGCGCGGCCTTTCAGGCTGCCGTGCCCCTGACTTCTCGGAACGCTTGGCTTTCCTGCTATGCATGCGCCAACCTTACACGGTCTTTTTTGTTGAAGAACGCTTGCAGCGCGGGATTTCTACATCTCAGTTCGGAGCTTTCGCCAAACAGAAAGTCTCGGCACGTGGTTACGGGAAAATCCCGGATGATATTGCAGATCTTTCTTTCAGTCGTGTGCAGGTTAACGTAAGATTTAAAGCGCCGCCGCCATGGCATCGGAAGCCGTGGGTGATCAGGATCGATCTCGCGCGGGTGAATGTAAAACATCACGGGTCCGCCATCGGCCAGCACGCGTCTACTCATACGCCGGATGACACGGTAAGGAAACAAGCGCAGATAACCGCCCCCAAAGAAGCACATCCTTGCCGGCCCCAATTCTGCCACCGTCGCGGGGAATTCGATCAGGCTCTTCTCCGCAACAAAGTGCGGGCCCAGCGGGCTGTTCGGATTGCCTCCATGCCCGCGCCGCGCCGGAAATACCGAGGAATCGTAGAGATAACCGCTGGCGCAGAGTTCGCTAAAAAACCAGGGAATTGCCTCAGTCGAGGAGAACCCCGCTGCTCGATAACCAATGACCGCACTTCCACTAATGTCCTCTAATAGCCGCCGTGAACGCAGCGCGTCCGCTCGAAACGCGCTCGGCGTCATCGTGTATGCAAGTCGATGTGCGTAGCCGTGTGACGCGATCTCGTGCCCTCTGGCAACCGCTTCGCGAACCAGGTGGGGATAACGTTCCGCTACCCAACCAAGGAAGAAACAGGTCGCATGTCTTGGCTGCCCGGCGCCGGGATCGCTGAACAGATCCAATAGCCGCAGAAAATTTGCTTCCACTCGCGACGGGAGCGCCGGCCAGGAAGCAATATCGGGGGCCGAACGTACATCGAGAAGATGAAACCAGTCCTCTACGTCAATCGAGAAAATGCATTGCCCGGATTTCTGCATGACAAGATACCCTACACCCCGGGAATGTGTCTGACGAGCTTGGGACCAAGAACATTCGTCAGTGACAGCGGTAGCCGCTGCCACATACGTGTTGCTATTTGCATTCCATTCTGGTGAGTACTCGGCATCGCGGCGCGGCGGTTGAGCCAGTAACCCCAGTGCAAGTCGCTCGCCACCGCACCCCACTGGCGTTTGAAGTCGTATGTGCCGGAATTACGGCTGGAACGTCCGAAGTCCAGACATTCATAGCCATGTTCGGCGCCGAATGTGAGGATGTTCCAGTAAAGAAACATGTTGGGCTTGAGGTTCAGGAACTTGCGATAAGACGAAGCCCATGCCACCTCCAGTGTTCTGCGAAAGCCGAGCAGGAACCCCGCCGCAACGGTCCTATTCTCCAGGCGTGCCACACAAATGCGAGTGTCATCCGGAAACCGGCGAAGAATTTCTGCAAAAAAATCACTCGAATAAGATGGCGATCCGAGGTCACGCATGTTGTGGCGGTATACTTCGTAAAACTCGGTGAGCAGCGCCGGTCCGCCGAATTCCGCAGTCATCCCGAAGGTCAGCGATTTGCGTACCAGGTTGCGCGTCTTCTTATCCAATCGGCCCAGGCGGGTTTCGCCGTCCTTCTCAATCGGTAGTACGGCAGCGATTTTGTCCTGACGCGGTACTAGCGGCAGCGCGTGCTCTGCCGTCTGGCGTAGCTCAAGATAAGTGGCATTGCTCTGCCGCGCGCACTGAATGGCGGATTCGAGCAGCAAGTTCCCGATCTTGGGTTCGTCCGCCACGATGCCTCCCCCTTTCAGGTGTGGCATGGAGGACAAATAACTGCGCAGCAGGCATTTCTGCGAGATGAGTGGCAGAATCCCGCGGATCCTGAGGTTCTCTTCGGCCGCCAGGTAAATTGCCGGCCAGCCGAAAACCTCCTGAAATACATATCTCCACGACCAGCGATGATAGTTCGTGCACTCCGGATGGCTGAGTACGAACTCATCCCACCGCTCACGATCGGTTTCGGTACAGGTACGAATTTGGATATCGCTCATTGTGAATTTCAGAAAATTGTTGGGATGCTTTCGCGTGGGGCAGGCCGACAGCCTGCTGGCGGACGGGCCGTCCGCCGCCGGTCAGGACACTAGTTCAGCTGCGCGCAGACCGGCGGCCCGCTCCATGTAATCGTAAAATCCGCGAATGGAACTTAAGCGTGAGGCAGGAGGGCGGTTGCTCAGGAAAACCGCATCGGAGTATGGATCATTCGGATGATATCCGTGCATCCCCTCCGGCAGCCAGTTTCCGGAATGAAAGTCGCTGCGATAGAACATAAATCCGCTATTGAGCAGAAAGATCGTTTCTCCATACCGGCGGTCAGGAAAATAAAGGCCAAGGTCCTGCAGTTCCGCGTCGCCGAGAACCTGGCCGCAATTTTGGGCCGCCAGACAGGCATTTACAGACGCGCGTGACTTCTCGTTAAAAAACCAGAACCGTGCCATGGTGGAGTCATACACGACGAGATAGTCGTCGGGCATTTTCCAGCCCAACGCATCGATGTCTTTCATCAGGTCATAGCGGTCTGTTACCGGAGCCATGCCGTGGTCGGAGAAGATTGCAAGCGAGGCGCTTGGATCGAGGCTCAATGCCGTGTCGCAGAGCCTGCGCAGCTTCTTTTCATACTCCGCGAGCATGCGCTCCAGCCGCTCAGGATAAGCCCAGAACGTATGAAGCTCGGCATCGAGCTCACACAGATAAACAAAGAAAAATTCGGCATCCGAGTTCTCCAGATCCTCCTGGGCGCGCTCAAGGATCTGCTGATCGTTCCAATGGTGGTACGAGTAGACGCGGTAGGGAATTTGAGCATCTACCAGTTTGTCGAAAATCGACGGGGCGCCGGAAATACCGCCGGGTTCATAGATACACCGGCGTTCCACCCAATTGAAAAATGGCATGAGTGTCGGCTTCACGTAGCACTCGAACTGAGGCCCCATGTGAAATAGGCGGCGTCCCGTTTCCTTGATCAGTTTCTGAGTGACGCGGTGATTCGCAAGTTTCTCGGGAAAATGGCGCAGCCAGCGCATCCCGGCGAAAGGTGAGTTGGCCGGATCGTAATAGAATAAGTTCCAGTGGCCGTGCTTGCTGGGTGGTTCGCCAGTTAGCAGGCTGGGAATCGCACCGGAGCTGAATCCTAGGACCGTCTTCACCGGCTGCCTATAGATAAGCAGGTCGTTGAGAAAACGCTGGTCTTCGAGAATTTTCCAACCCAGCGCATCGATGAGGATGCATAAAGAGATGCGGCGGTTGCGAGTGCCGGAGTTCGTGCGGGTATTCATAAGCTAGTCCTTCTGCAGTTTTGCTAATTCCCAAGTAGCTATCAGGCGAAAGCGCCTGCATAGCTCAGGCGCTCGCTACATGCAAGCTGCGGCAATCCAAGCTCGCGAGCCGCGTTGTCGTGGTAAAACTTCAGCAAGACGTCCTCAGGAAGATTGAGGCCATAAATCTTCCAGGCGCCCATCCATGGATATCCTGGATAGTCAAAGGCCTCGTCGTCGGTTTCAAAAAATCGGAAGTACGTGCGATAGCAATCGACGGATAGTCTCGTATCCATGCCGAACATCACACGATCCTGGAACTGCTCGAGGAATTGGCGGGCCCGCCGCGGCTGGCGCCCGAGTTCCGCGATGCGGCCGCCCAGTTCGACGGCCAGATTCGGATATCTTTCCATCCATTCCGTGACTTCGTCCAGATCCTCCGGGTGATTGGCCATGTGCAATCCCCAGAAGCGCGTGCCTGGGTGTTTCTCAAAGACGTGGTTGCGCTGTGCGAGCAGCTCCGGCTTGCCGGGAAAGCCTTTGCCAAAGAAGCTCCAGTCGGGATGTACTATGAGTTGCTGATAGCGTTCATTGTGCCGGTCGACACGAGCGAAGAAAGCGTCGGGATCGGCTGTATGGATACCCACGGGCATGCCCAATTGGCCCGCCCGTTCCCAAACGCAATCGAGGCGCGGGTCATCGATGCGCACCCGTCTGCCGCGCGGATCACGCACGGTAAGACCGAGATCCTTCAGCACCTTGACTCCCTTGGCGCCGGCTGCGTGGGCCTCCTCTAGCTTCTCTATCAGGTAGTTCGGCTCGTCGATGCGCGAGTAGTCGATTTGAGTAAAGACGAAGAACCTCCCTGGAAAATTCCCGGCTAAATTGTCGATCGACTTGCGCAGCCGCTCGCCCCAGCCGCCGGTCAGGTTGATGGCGGCCTTCACGTTCATTTCGTCCATCACGCGGATGAACTGCTTCGGATTGACGGATCCCTGCATCACCACGCCGTCATTCAGATGGCAGTGAACGTCAATGACCGGATATCGTGCCCGGCGAATCTCGCTAGTGCGCACCCGCAGCATACTCTCGGGGGCGAAATCGCGAAGCTGCAAGGCGTTGCGTGCAGGTGACAGGTGTAAATGGCTGTATCCAATCGTGGCGGCTGCATTTGGATCCGTTTCATCGGAAGCTGTCCGCACTTGGCTGGCCTTAGCCAGTCCCCAGCGCAGAGCTTTCTTAAGCCGCCAGCCGGATTCGCGCACGTGATACGTCAATGAGTCAATAAGCATGGAATGAGAACCTTAGGAACGGGTTGATTCGAGAAATACGTGAAAATTGTGTGCAACCAGTTGCGCTGCCGCGCGCCACGATGGTTGCTTGTGTGCATCGGAAAGCGTGACAGGAAGCGGCGCCACTATTTCCGCCAATTCATCTGGTGTGAGAGCACCCGGTTCTGCAGTCGCGAAGAACAATTCGCTCGCGGCGCCGTAAACCAGGTATCGCGGAGACATGGAACACGCAAGCCGGCCCCAGCGGAGACAGTTACGGCGCAGCCCCGGCCGCGATACGTACGCAGCACGCGCCCAGCCCTTCGCTCGCGCAAATATCGACTGTTGAGCGGCGAGCGCCGCCAGCAAATCTCGGCGTGCGAGGGTTGCGCTTCGACCGGTTATGCGAGCGAGCGCCCAACGCCAGAGCGCCTCGGCATCCGAAACCGCATCGTGCCATTGTGGAAAGGCATCGGGATTACCGGCTATCTCGCCTTCCAGCTTCAGCTTGGTACATTGCGAAACTAAGCCGGCGAAGCGCTGCAAAGGAACCGGCGCTGGCTGCGGATCAAGGGAAGCCGCAAGCTCTTCGAGGCGCGCCGCCCTGTCGCGGTAACTCGGAGCATATTGCCCGGTAGCCAATAAGTAGCAAGCCGCCATCGCGAGATACAGCTTGGCTATGCGGTAGCGCACCACGGTCTGGTTTTCCTCAAACCCATTTGCATCTGCTGCCGATTCGAGCTGCTCGATCATCCGGTTGCACAGAAACCACCAGCCATCCTCTTGCGGAATGTGAGCTGCGGTAAATGGCGGTATCAGACGCAACGTATCTTTGCGGCCCCAGAGCACAATGCCGCGCTCGCGAAGCTCGTACGCGTAAATGTGTGGCTTCATCTCGCGTAACTGCGCACTGCTCGAAGTCACGACGGCTATCTTGCACCGGATTCCCTTCGCCAGGAGGCTCGCCTCAATGGCTCGCTCCAAATCCGAAACACTTAACCGGACGGAACTGTCGAAAACGAGCAGGAATGTGGCGTCGCCCAGTGCGCGCCAGCCGGCATCGTCGCGTTTCAAGGTTGCTTCGCCGCGGGACATGCTGCCCGTAAGCACGATGGCCCGGGCACCCGAATCTGCTGCGGCAACGCACAAGCGCGATCCTTCGCTGACAATAAACGCCTTCGCGACTTCGCTATTGCTGCTCAACGGATCTGCTATGTCTGCCGGATAGTAAAATTCGTCGGCAGTGGTAATGCTCGTTTCCTGTTTCATCGAAAGAAGGCTCGAAGGAAAATACAAAGAGGATTGCTCAGCGTTGATGACCGCCAGTTATCGCCGTTCCCTCAGATTAGGCAAAGCTGGCAACTCCCGAATCGGACGGCTTTACGTTTGGTGACGCGAGTTTATAGCCCCGCGCCCTGCCTCGTCTCCAGGACCGGAACGGTTCGAACGAGCCGCGCTTCACTGATCCAATGGCTGCCATCACCCCGTATCCGGTCTGAAGCCAGGCAAAACAGAGGTCGTCTCCTAAACCGCGGTTCCAGTTACGCCGCCGCATATACGCGCTTGATTGCGCATGTTCGTCGAGCCAGTGCGCGGTTGCCCGTCCGATGGCGCTGCGCTTGTGGAACAGCCGGGCCTTGGGCGCGATCACCAACACCGCGCTGCGCGGCAGACGCGCGCAGAAATCGATGTCCTCCGCGATGGAAGCGCCGGTCAGATTCGTATCGAAGCGCAAAGCACGCACCGCGGATGCGCGGAAGCTCATCGCCGCGCCGGTAAACTGTTTGACGCGCTGCAGGCCGCGCTCCCGGAGACGATTCGCATGCCAATAAATAGGCTGGCGGTCGTCGTGGAATGCACCTCTCACAAACACCTTCTCGAACAGGCGCCGCAACAGAGGCGGTATTGTGTAATTCGTGAAAATTCCTGAGACTCCGGTGACTTCCGGCGAATACGCGCGCAGGAGCTCTTCAAGATATTCCGGCTCGAGAATGACGTCGTCGTCCAGGAACACCCAGATGTCACCCTTCGCCCGGTCCGTAGCGGCATTCCGCGCCACTGTGAGACCCGAGAGATACGGGGCATAAATATAGGTGAGCGGAATCGGAAAAGCCGGTGATTCCAGTGCAGGGTTGGAACCTTGATCCAAAACAATGATCTCGTCCGGCCTGCGCGTCTGTATCATTACACTGTCTAGTGCGCGCTGCAGATCGCGGGCACGGTTCTTCGTCGGAATAATTACCGAGATCGTCGGGGCGCTCGTGGCTTGCTGGCTATGTGCTTCCTTCGATGGCATAGTTTGTGTCGCTTTCATAAAGAGATCCGCTTTGCTGCTTGGAGAATCAAGCTCGGGAGAACGGCGCAGTGCGGGCCAACGTAAGTGCTGCCGGGCATACCCGGTCAGCCATTGACGTTCCATCCTCGTCAATCCGAAAAACCAAGTCGAGGCGAGGAACACCGCCAATTGCACGAGCACCGTGCCGGCAAAGGAGGCGAATGTCAAATCAGCCCGTAGCGCGAGTTTCGCGGCAACTGCAAAGAACAGCACGCCGACCACCAATGCCCGCCCCAGGCCGCCGCGCAAATAGTCCCGGGCACTCAGGTCGGCGGCCCGCAGCGCATAGCGGAGCTGAATGAGCACCTTGACGACCATCATGGGAACTACCGTTCCCACGGCAATGCCGATCAAACCGTAGGAGCGTCCCCAGATCACGCTGAGGACAATGTTGGCAATTCCCTCTGCGATCGTCCACCAGCCAAGCGGGCCGTGCTGGCCCTTGGAAATCACGATAAGTAGCGCAGCGTGCTGGGTCAGGTTGATCATATATCCGAACGCCAGGACCGCGACTATGGCGTAAGCGGATACCAGTTCTTCACCCACCCAGAGGTGCAGCAGCATGCGGCCGTCCGCGAGCAGCAAGACTCCTCCCAATATGGAAAGGAGCGCTAGTAATCGCGTTGAGCGGAGCAGAAGGGCTTGCAGGTCTTTTTGCCGGCGCCCCCCGTCCAGTTCGGTCATTGCGCCTAAGACTGGTCCGCCGGCAGCAACCACGACAGACTTGAAGCACTCTATCAGTCGGGTGGCGATGTTGAATGGGGTAACGAAACCCACTCCCAACACGGAAGCAATCACAGCGGAATCGGAATAAAACCGGAGATAATCGCCGAGCGATACGAGCAGCGACCGCATACTGAACCCGAATAACTCGCGCATGCGCCGTAAGGTCACCAGGTGGAAATTTACTTGTGCCCGCGGATCGGCAATAAACAGGAAGACGATGTGCTGCCCCAAAGACGCGAATGCAACTACCAACGTGGCAACCGCGACAGCCAGAATCCCATAGCCCAGTTTGAGAACAACCACCAGGATAATGGCGCGGGTGACGGTGTTCGCAATGCCCGCGGCATTGTACAAATCCCACCGGTTATGTGCGGAAATATAGGTAGCCAGCATGCGCGTCGGAAACATAACAGCGACGCTCGTGCCCAACAGAAACAGCAGCCAACTGTACATTCGAGGCGTTATAGCGTCGACATGCGTGAAGCGGGGCAGCAGGTACGCCATTCCAATGGAAAGCATGCAGATGAGGACAGCAGTCCCGATCACCAGCAGCAGCGCGGAACTGAATGTTCGATCCACCTCCTCGCGCTGGGACCCGCCCCGAAACAAGGAAACATATCGAAACATGGCAGAGCGCATGCCAAGGTCGAGTAAGCCGTAATAGTCGAGGATGGAGCTGGCAAGCACCCAGACGCCATAATCGACGGCGCCGAGATGGTGCACCATGATAGGTGTAAGCAGGGCAGTGCTCGCTGCCAACACCACTAGTCCAATCCAGTTCGATAGAATGTTGCGAGTCATTATGCTAGAAAGACGCGGTGTTGTAAGCTGGCTCGGTCTCCGTGCAGGATAGGCCTCGTTCTGGCATGGTCCGATTTCCGCACAGCTCCAGATACATCTCTTCGGTGTAACGGACCTGCTGCTCGAGAACAAAGTTCTCATGTACCCGTTTCCGGGCAGCATGTCCCATCTGCACACGTCTGGCCACGTCGCCCAGCAGCAGAGCGAGTGCATCGGCTAGATTGTGTGAGTTTCCCGGAGGTACCAGTAATCCCTCGATGCCATGTTTTATTGCTTCAGGAATGCCGCCGACGTTCGATGCCACCGTGGGCAGCCCGGAAGCCATTGCCTCGAGTACCGTCAAGGGGAAGCCTTCATAGAACGTGGGTAGAACATGAATGTCGGCCGCCGCAAGCCATTCCGGCACATTCTGTTGATAACCCTCGAAGCGGACACAATCTGACAGGCCAAGCTGTTGGCATAAGGCCCGCAGCTCCGGTTCCCGTTCTCCTTCGCCGAGACAGATCAACTTTGCATTTGGGTAAAAGCGTAAGAGCTGGCGCATGGCATCGAAAAGAACGGGATGGCCTTTGCCGGCGTGAAATCGCGCGACTGCAATGAGAACTAAGTCCGAATCTGAAAATCGCAGAGAATGCCTGATCGCATGACGCGTGCCTTCCCGCACATCAAAGCGCCGCGCATCCACTCCGTTGTGAATGACCGAGATCTTTTTCTCTGGTATACGCTTTCTAGTTTTCAGAAACCGCGCGTCAGAATCGCAAACGGCGACATAGCGCGAAACAAAGTGAGTCGTCGCACGGTCCAGTACATAGTTTGCCTTCCAGCCTGTACGCCACGCCTCGGTGCCATGGAGGGTCTCGATAATCGCCGGAACACGACATGCCCACGCGATCGGGCTCGCGAACAGGCTGCTCCAGAACATATGCGAGTGCACGATGTGCGGCTGCTTCCGGCGAAGGAGCCTAAAGAAGCGCAGCGCCGAGGAAAGATGTTTCGGACTCGAAAGCGCAAGCGGCGTAATCGTAATATCGGCAGGGATGGCGTCTTTGAAACGGCCGTAGAGCACCGGATCGCATACAAGATGCACTCGAAAGAGTCTGGGCGAAAGGTTGCGCAGCAGACCACAAATGTGTCCTTCCACTCCACCCCACAACGTCGAGTTAGTGAAGTGCAGAACGGAAATGCGAGTGTCGGTTGACCGCTGTTTATCAATAAATTGCATGTCCGGAACTCGGAGGTTTACTGGATTCAGTTGTTATCGATTGCCGGAAACTTCCGTGGCAGGCCGCCCTCTTCGCATCCATCCGGAGAGCGCTGTCCCTTCAACCGCTGGTGTGCTGGCGCGCGGTCTCTCGAGGTTGAGCGATAGGGGCCTCTCTACCAGGATGTACAGAACAATTGCACTCATCCACGTAGCAATCAGTCCGCCGCCCAGGGCACAGAAGTAAAGCAACATCGAATGCCGTGCAGGCTTAACGTGCGCAAGCAAGATAGCCACGCCCTTCAAAGTTAAACCATGCGCTAAATAATAGGAGTAACTGATATTGCCCCAATACCGCATCGGTCTCCAGGTGCACACTTTCTGTAAACCCCCCGGGTACTCCAATGTGTAAAGGACAACAAAGAAAGCGGCTAGGCTCATGAGGGCTGTGGATAAGACCCCGATGGAATTGGCTCCCGGCCCGCTCGGTGGAAGCGCAAAATGGTAGCTCGCCAGAAGGATTAGGGCCGCGATCGAAGTCCACTGTCCCGCTTGCGTAAGGAGTGACTTAATCCATCTGCTCCCGGTGACTTCCTGAAGCAGCATACCTGAAATAAACGACAGCATCCTGATTTGACTGCCTTGCAGGAAGAACACTTCCAATAGCGAGAACGCAACTCCCGTTGCGCTTAAGAAGGCCAGCCGGATGACCTTGTTGCCGCTATCATGGCGCAAGATGACGACGAGGAGCGGTACAACGAGATAGTAAGCAAACTCGAAACTGAGACTCCAGGCCACCGTAACGATGGGCGTGATTGGACAGAGCCCTGGTAAAAAAGCAATATTTTCAAGAATGTACTTTACGGCTGCCGAGGTGGGCGTAGGTATCCTGCTCTCATTGGGAAATAGTATCGACAGCGCTAAATAGCAAACCAAAACCGCGAGGAACGTGGGGTAGATGCGTTTCATCCGGCGCCGCAAGAACGTGACATAGCCAACGCGCTTATGAACCAGTGCACCGTAAATAAGGAAGCCGCTCAATACGAAGAATAGGTCCACACCCACATTGCCAACGCGGCCCAGATATTCCGAGATATCGAACAGGCGAGGATAGGTACCGAGATACCGGCCAAAAAAGGCGTGCGCATGAACGAAAAACACCGCCAGAACGGCCAATCCTCGCAATCCCTCCATAGGCAGCAAGCGCGTTCCTACGCCTGGACTTTCGAACCGCTCCTCTGCGGTGCGAGTAATCTTTTGTCGCAGGTGAAACAAAATTGGCATTTAGTTGCTTATCCGTGCCGTGGGGCTGGACAGCGGTGCCCAGCCCGCATCATCGATGTACAATTGGGTCGAACTCGGCTGTGTAACGGGAACGGCACTCGCTTGTTGCAGATTGCTGCTTTCGTCGCGAATATCGCGCAGCAGTGTCGGAACCGTAGCGGTTAACGCTGCCATGATCCAAAACGGTTTCTGATATTCGGCGGAAACGAACACCGCCGCGGCTGCGAAGCCGAGCAAGCCGGCTTGCATCGCCTGCCCGATATACTGCAAGCGGATATCGCCGGTCCTGTTTCCTCTGCTGCGCAGCTTGCCCGCGGAGAATAACGCGCCCGTCACAACCGCGCAGTACGCGAGAAATCCGGGGACCCCCAACTCGGCTGCAACTTCCAGGAACGTATTGCATGCGATCCCCTTGAAATCCTCCGCCACCTCCGATACCGAATGTGCTGTGAAGTTGCCCAAGCCGATCCCGGTCAGGGGGTGATTCGAGATTATGTCCAGCCCGACACTCCAAAATTCCCGCCGTACCTGAGCCCCCACGTAATCGCCATAATCGGGGTGCAACATGCGCTGCAAAGGAGAGGCCGGAGAGAATAGCAGCATCGGTAGCAATAAAATTGCGATCGCAACCGCCCCGCGCCGTGCTTGGCCCGAGCACACAATCATATAGAGGATGACTGCGCATAGCCCTACCAGGCCGCCGCGAGAGGATGCCAGCGTAAAAGCGACCAGCATGATCACCAGGGATCCCGCGCAGAACCAGCGCCGCCAGGGCGAGCCCTTGATCTTCACAAAATACGCGGTCATCGGTAACACCAGCAGCAGACAGGTCGCAAAGTAATTTGCGTCACCTGCGATGTATCCCGGCCGTAAAATGGTGCCTCCGGACGCCTGAAACTCGCGAATCACATACAGCGACGTTAACAGCTCTCCGGCAATCGCCGCCAGCAACGTATTTCGCAACCGCTCATATGTATCCACGACGCATATCGTTGTGAAGAAGAGCGGCAGATAATTGAAATACATGAACATGGGATTAAACGTAAGGTTCTCTGTCTTGCTGAGGGTGACATAAGAACCCGTTGCGAGAACGAGCATCATTAGAAAGGAGCGAATTTCCCAGCCTCTGAAGAACGCGGGCACTCTCGGCCGTAAGAATAGCCGGAAGAGTGCATAGCCACAGCAGAGGACGCCCAACCACTTGACCACTGTGAGCCCCGCAAACGGCGCCTCAAAGAGGGGGTGATTCGGCATCGGCGAGATGGCCACCAGGATGTAGAAAAGGATCATTGCGCTTCAGTACAGGACTCGACTGCCATTGCAGGTCAGCCGCCGTCCGAAGTTCTGTTCTTATAGCTGCGGAGCAGTCCGATGTCTGGCGTAGCGAACGAAGATGTTGGGGCGCTCGCTTTCAAGTGAATTAACGTACTGGATCGTTTTTCGATGCACCGGAGCGCGCTCCATGCTCCGGCATCCGCGAATTCCGGCCCAGATACCTTCAAGAAAAGTGAAAAAGTGTCCTGTGCGCAAGGCAAGGTAAGCCATCATAGAGAGTCGGAATGATACAAAACGTAAGCCTGACCATAGCGGGTACTCCCGGTAGGCGATCCAGATGTAATTACGGGTAAATAGGAACGTCGGACGGCTATTCGCCCGGCCTTCCGGCGACATTAAGTGATAGACCTGAATTTCAGGGGTGTAAAGAATTCGATAGCCGTTGTCCAAAATTCGCAGGCCGAGGTCCCATCCTTCGTGGTAGACAAACAGTGGCTCGAAGTACAAACCTGCACGGCCGAAAACCTCACGTCGGTAGGCCACCGCACCTTCCACAAAAAAGTGGGTTGGGAAGCTTTCATCTGCGAAGTTACGCCAATCCTTCGGATGGCACCATTCCCGAATGCGCAGCTTCCCAGTCTGCAAATCGCGGAGTTGGAACGCTAACACATGGTACTCGGGCTGTTGTTCAAAAACGCGAACAACTTTATCAACCGCGTCGGGCGCTACAAAACTGACATCGTTATCCAGAGTAATCAGAATTTCACCGCGGGCCGCCCGGATGCCTGCATTTCTGCCGCCGCAGGCCCCGAGATTCGCCTCAAGTTCAATTAGCCGCACATCGGATCCATATTTCTGCACTACTGCCGCCACGTTTTCTTCCGAGTGGTTGTCGACCACAATGACTTCTTTGCATGGATACTGCTGGTCGACAACTGACCGGAGGGCCTGCTCCAGCGCAGTCAGACGCTTGTAATTCAGAATGACAATGCTTACTAACGGAGTTGACATAGTTTGCTTATTATTTATGGGACCTGTGATGGCTATCTTTAACCGCGCTGTGGGCTGGACCCACGGGACAGTTCGGCAATATTCCAAGTGGCGAATGTCTTTCGGCGGCAAGCGTCCAGGACGCCCATGAATACCGCGACATTGGCCAACAGGAAAACGAACGGCAGCCGCAGCAAACCCGTGAGGCCGAACTGCGTGCGGGCGCCTAGGAGGGCTAGGCCGTAGAACGCAATCTGTAAGCTTAGGGTTACTGCAAAGAACTGCTCATGCCTCAAGAGGAAGTTCGCTGCCAGCGCAAGACCCACTGGAAGCACGGTGAGCCAGCGCAAGAACTTGCGAGATAGGAACTGCCAGAGCCGCAGCCCGCGCAACTCCCGCCGCAACCGCCACATGGCCAGAGCGCCCTGAGCTGCGATCCGGCGCCTCCGGCGGAACTCCTCGGTCTCCGAGCTCGTACAGTATTCATAAGATCTTGCCCGCGGTTCGTAAAGGATCGCCGAACCTGCGCCGCCGGCGTGAAGCGGGTGTTGCAGATCGTTCGCGAGATCGGGATCGAGTTCCGTAAACAGGCTGCGCCGCAAGCAGTAAACCGACCCATCGCACACCAAGACCGATCCCAGCCTGCTCTCCAGCGAGTTGATCGTGGACTCATAGTCGAGATAAGCGTTGCTGCCGGCTGCCATCGTCGAGACCTCAGGGCCTGCCACGTTACGCTCCATGCCGGTCACGCAGCCTATGCGCGGGTCCGCGAAGTGACGCACCATAGCCTTTAAACATTGCGGCTCAATATGCGTATTGGCGTCGGTAAAGAAGAGAAGTTCGCCCTGTGCCAGCCGGGCGAGCACGTTCAAGGTAGCAGCCTTACCAGTGCGTTCCTGGTTGCGTACGAACCTGACGCGAGCGTCACCGACGGCTCGAATAATTTCGTCCGTGCCATCGGTCGAGGCGTCGGATCCTACCAATATTTCCAAGCAACCGGCAGGATAATCCCATGCCAGGGTTTGCGCTAGTTTCCACCCAATGTCCTTTTTTTCATTGCGCGCTGCTATGAGCACACTTACCATCGGGTAATAGTTATCCGCAGCTCGTGAGCGGAAGGAACGTAGCCGGGATAGCGCTGCGAGTATTAGCGGATAACCGATCCAGACGTAACCCAGCCAGGCGACACTCAGCCAGAATAGCCCTGCTGCGGTTATCATCGTCCACCTCTTCCAAGCAAGACGATTTTGCACGTCTTCATCATCGTCAACAAGTCCAGAGTCAGCGACATGTGCTTTATGTAGAACAAGTCGTAGGAAAGTTTCTCCACGTTATCGTCAACCGAAGCGTTGTAACCCCGATGCACTTGGGCCCAACCGGTGGTGCCTGGCCGTACCGTCCAACGCTGGCGGTAATAGGGTATTTGCTCGACCAGCACTGCTTCTTGATCGGGGACGAAAGGCCGCGGCCCGACGAAGTACATATCGCCTTTCAGGATGTTGAACAATTGCGGCAGTTCGTCAAGGCGAAAACGCCGCAGCCACTTGCCGACCCGCGTGCAGCGAGGGTCATCCACTATCGCGGGCGCGAACGTCTTCGCAAGTTCGGACCCTATTTTCATCGACCGGAATTTGAACAGAGTGAAATAATGGCCGCTTTCACCGATGCGCTGCTGGCGGAAGATCGCCGGCCCTTCGGATTCCAGCCGTATCAGAGCGGCAATCATCAGCATCAAGGGCCAGGTAACGATAAGAGTGATGGCGGCAAACAACAGCGACACACTTCGATTCAGAATGCGTCTACCCCAGGATTTTTCAAAGTTTCGCGAGAATAATAAGGAGCTGATGCTAAAAGTGTCCAGCCAAACCTTTCCAGTCAGTGCTTCATATAACTCGGGGCCGTCTTCAACGCTCAATCCCGCCGCTTTCAGTGCAATCAGCTTCTCAATAGGCAAAGAGCCGCGGCGGTCGCCGATGGCAATAATAATTCGACGGACTTGGCAGCATTCCGCCATCGCCCAAATTAGATCGGGAGAGCCGAGATTTCGCACGCCCATGAACGTGTCGCCGCTGTAGTCGGAATCGACGACGCCCAACACACGAATCCCTATATCAGGGCGCTCCCGCAACTCGCGGATGATACTCGCCGCCAGCGGTCCAGCTCCCCAGATAACAGTGGGCTCGGCGAGAATGTACCGGCAGGCAAGCTCCGCGAATAAGTAGCGCGATAGCGCGAGGATGGCGCCCGTGAGCAGCATACCGATCAACACGGCCGCCGCATCGATTTGTAGCGGAATAAAGCCCTGCCGCAGCGCTGCGACGACCAGAATAGTTAGACCTAACGCCTGGAATAGTCGTGGGAAACTGTGTGCCCGGCGTGTTGTCACGTGCGGCTCATAGAGATCCAGGCAGTACATACAAAGCAGCAGGATGCTCTCGACCACGGCAATCTGGGCGTAGGTGTCGGGCGTCAAAACCACGTTTTGCCCGCTGGCGGCCGTACACGCCAGGAGCAAAGCCGCGAAGATAAACAGTGCCTCGCAAATCCTGAGTACTACCGTGCGAACGGGAACAGGTCTGCTAAAAATGCGGATCAAAGAACTTCTGCCCTTGAAGGTATGCTTAAAAAGTCAATTGATGAAGTGACTGTAGCCTGGCGCTGCTGTACCGGCAATATCATACGGTTTCAGATACGTGTTCGGGGATATGGACTCCGCCCACGTGACGAACCAATACGAGTTGCTGGCTCCGGCCTGCGGTGGGATAGATGGCCATAGCTCCATCCGGCGCCTTTACCTGGGTCCTCAGACGCATCGCGCGTTCCCACATGATGGGTGTATGCGTAGTTGCCGTCTCTTCCTCTGCCGGCGAATGACGGCGCAAGATTGTACCGACTATAAAGAAGAGTAAACCTACGGTGATGAGAATGCCGGATTGCGAACTGTCCCGAATGAAACCGGCGACCGCATACGTAGCCATACTTAAAAGCGATATGCAATAGAAAAGCATTCTGAATCTTCCTCCTCAGTTCCGCTGGGCTGGAGTTCCTGGCTGGTTCTGCACGACCTTAGGTTCTGCCGGCTCGTCTATACGGAGTTCCATCGGCCGCACCCATTCGCTATATGAAAAGTGCTTGGCGAAGGCAAGCTGCCTCCCTTTCGATCCCATCGATCGCTTTGCACCTTGTTTCGCCAGTGACGTTTTGCTGCAACAGGCATTCGCTACCGGCCGATCGCGGCCATCAGCGATCCCCCGAAACAACTTTTCGGTCAACCTGTTATCTGCATCCGAGTTGCCAGCGATTTCTCTCGGTCGAAAGCGGGTTATCGGAAGTTATCGCGTGGATACCTGGGGGAAATCGTCCAGCTCAACGTCAGTCCGTGGACTTCGGAGAATGTTTTTGAGTGTATCCATAAACAGGAGATTTCCAAAGCCACCAGTCCTGTACAGCGTTCAAAACAATGCCCAGCAGTTTCTCTCGAGGTACCGTCTCCAGCGCCTTCATGCATGCCGCCCGGTCTGTGTGATCCGGCCGGGCGACGACCACGACTCCGTCGGAGGCAAGCTGCAAAAGTTCATAATCGGCGACGGTAGCTATCGGAGGCGCATCGAAAACTACGTTGCTGAACCGGTCTCGAATCTGCTCGATAAACGCGTGCCAGTTTCGGCACTCAAGCAACTCGGCGGTATCTCCGCGCAACCCGCCGGCAGGAAGCACAAAAAGATTCGGAATTTGTTCGACGCGCACAACCGCGGATTCGAAACTGACGGAACCATCGAGTAATTGAGCCAGGCCCGGCTCATCGGGAATGCCGAGTTTACCGGCAATGCTCGGCCGGCGGAAGTCCCCGTCAACTAGTAGCACATGCGCGTCGGGCTTGAGTGCAAGCGATGCCGCCACATTGATCGAGGTAATGGTTTTTCCATCTCCGCTCGACGCGCTGGAAACAACCACCAGGCGTGGCTTTCTGGGGTGGTGCAGAAGCTTAGTTCGTATAATCCGGTATTGGTCGGCTGCGGCGTAGTGCCGGGTATCAAAGGGGAAAATGGGAGCCAAAGCAGAAACCCGGAGGTGGGCAAGACGTGTGGCGTCACCGAACCGGCTCTGGCTAACTAGACTTCTAGGTTGCTCCGGCGGCCTTTGGATATCTTCCGAGACCTCCACCTTCGACTCATATACTTCTACTTCGCTGAAGTCGATAAGCGTATCTTTCTTGACCACGTCGAATATTCTGCTCATAGGCTTCCTATTGTGCCGGTTTGAACCAGGTCCCGAGTTTCCAAAATCTGGGAGGCTCGGATTTGGCTGGGACGTATCGCTCCAGTGTCGCCGGGATCGCTGGAAACTCCTGTTTCCGCTGTGAATCGGAAGATTCAAGAGCCGCGGCTGCCACAACCGGAAGCGATACTGAAGAACGGCCGTTCGTGATTGGACTGAGACCCAAGTCCTGTGCCACTTCTTCAATCTGTGCACGGTCGATGGAAGTCCCGCCCGTCCCGTAGGCATTTACCAGGGCCGCGTCGCAAATTACGTTGATCAGGCGTGGGATCCCGCCTGAAAGTTGCCCGATCGTCCCGATCGCGTCGTCCGAGAACGGAAGCTGGCGTGGCGTGTCGGCGCGAGTCCAGCGCGTATGGAGATACCGCTTTACCTCCACATCGGTAAGCGGATCGATATGCATCTTCACGGCGATTCGCTGCCGGACCGGCCGCATGGAATTCGAATTCAACACGGCATTCAGCTCTTCCTGGCCAGCCAGGATAATCTGCAGGAGCTTATACTCCGACGTCTCGAAATTTGACAGTAGACGGACCTCTTCGAGTAGTTCACCTTGTAGCAAATGTGCTTCATCAACAACCAACACGGATGTTTTACCCTCTCGATGTGCGTCCAGAAGTAACTTTTTGAAGAGCGAAAGCCGCAGGGGCTTGCTGGCCGGAATCTCGCGCTCGCCGAAATCCATTAATATGCTCTCCAGCAACTCAGCCCGTGTAAGGGCTGGATTTACGATTACGCTAAATTGTGCGCACGTAACTGGAGTGGACAGGAGTAGCTTTCGGATCAGAGTGGTCTTCCCGGTACCGGCTTCGCCGGTCAACACCAGGAATCCCTTGCGCTGCGTAACCGCGAATAGCAGGCCGGCAATCGCCTCGCGATGTTTCTCGGTCAGGAATAAAAACCCGGGATCGGGAGTCAATGAGAACGGATTCTTTTTAAGGTTAAAGTACCGAAGATACGACATTTTAAGGTCTAGTCTGATTCGAATTTGTAACGAGTCATGTCAATCACGGGAACGCGCCCAAGTACGGCTATGCCGGAGTGAAGCTCCCATTCGCCGAGCAAGCTCCGCTTGCGGAACTCCAGCGCGAAGCCAATGACGAGCCCAATTACTAGACTTGCAATGCATCCGCCCGCTGCGAGTACGCCACGCTTCGGTTTCACCGGCTTTTCCGGAATACGCGCTGGCTCGACAATCGTAAACTGCTCGGATTCTTGCGAGTGCTCCATGTCGCTCGCCACTCCGGCAGCTAATTGCTTCTGTAGCAGCGAATTGTAATTGGTTTCCGATTCTTCGTAGTTTCGCTTGAGGCTAGCCATTTCCTGCTCGACCAGCGGTAGTTTGTTGATCCTGTCTTTGCAGTCGGCAATCGCACTAATTGTCTTTTTTCGCTCTTTTTCAAGCGACTCGATCTGGTGCTCTGCCGCCTCGAGTTGTGCCCGGAGAGTTGCGATTCGTTCTCTTGCTTGCACAAGCTCTGGCGGAACGATCTTAATTGGTCTGCCGGAAACCTCATCTTTCCTAAGCTGAGGTGCTTCGGATCCGCTGGGCTGCGCCGCAACGGAGTACCCAGACTTTTCGCGCTCCGCCTGCGCAATCTCTTGCTCAAGCGCCAGCACCTCCGGATAATCCGGCGTGTACCTTAAACGAAGAGTGCGAAGCTGCTCTTTCAAAATGTCCAATTTTGGAACTCCATCCAATCCATTGGATGCCCTTAGGTTTGCGTTGATAGTTCCTTCTGCCGACTCTGCGGCCGACAAAGAAGACTCCAGCAGCGACTTATTCTCTTGCGCTTGCTCAATGCTTTGTTGAATTCCCTGGAGTTGCACGCTCAGGCTGTTCAGAGTTCCTAAGAGCGAACTCTGCTGCTCGGGAAGGGTGCCGTTGTGCTCTTCCTTGAAACGCGCAACCATTGCTTCTTGCTGATCCAGGCTGGCTTTCGCTTCCTGCAACTGCCGCCTCAAGAAGACGACGGTATTTTCGGCTTGGTGTTCACGAGCGTGCGCATTTTCAGCTACATATAAGCTTACAAGGCGATTCGTTACTTCAGCAGCAGTCTTCGCGTCTTTGCCTTGATACGAGAGTTGAAATGCATGCATGCGGTCGCCTGTCCAGCTTTTCTCGAAGCTAACAGAAATGTCCGAACGTAGCTTGCTCAAGAGTTCTTCTTGTGTCAAGTGCCTGCGCTCGCGCTCATAAAGGTGAAATGTGTCGATGATATTGAGAAGACGAGCACTTGTCATGATGCTCTGCGTTATCAAGGCTAGGCGGTCCGGCACATCCCCACGCACCGTAGGGCTTACAAAATCGATAGGAATCTTCTGAGAATTGACCAGCACAACGGCTTCCGCCTGATACACGGACGGAAGGATGCGTGCTACAAGGATGGAGACAGTGGTGCCAACGACCCACAGCAAGAACGCAAGCCACCTGCGCTTCCAGACCATTCTCAGTATCGACAACGGCTGAAGTTGTGAAGACTCCTGATGCGTTGCCGGATCGCTCGCGATATCGGTATTATTTGACATACACCTGCATTTGGATTAGCAAGAATTGTTGACGGCAGTTTGAAAGCAACAAAGAGGCCATATTGCGGGCGCGGTCGCACTTCCCGCAACACATCGAAGGATCCCCTATTCTCTTGTTGCGCCTCATCGTACCCTATCAAGACAGATTGGAAACGCTCACAGAGTTGCGGCTCGGCTGGCCCGCATTGCCGGTGAGTACGCTTTGGGGCTCGTGTACTCTTGCTAACGTGCGGCTTAATATCGCTCCGGTCTTGACGGCGCACGCTCGATGGTTGATCAAGCCGGTGATGGGGCGCTGACCGGTGGGCGCAATGGATTCAACGAAATCTTGATCGATGTCCAAGGAGACCGATCCGTTAATTAGCTGCACAGATACCACGAAACGCGATCTGTCTTTATCCCGGATGAGAATTCCTTCCACACCCCGAAGCGGTCCCGCCACGACGCGAACGTGTTCACCCACGCTCGGATGAGCGGCAGCCATCCCGCCGCATTCAACTGCTAGCCGGACCGCGTCGAGTTCCGACACAGGCACCGGTACGAGTTGAGTGCCGCATTTGACGATATATTCAACGGCCACGCTGGCCAACACGAGATGAGCTTTGCTGAAAACATCGAAGCGACAGAAAAGATAGCCGGGAAATATCGCTTCCAAAACCGTTTTTGCTCGATCGGAATACTTGCGGCGTTTGGCTATCTGTGGACAGTACGTTTCCACCCCGTGATGACGGAGCGACGCAGCAGCCACACTCTCTGACCGAGTTCTGACCTTCACCGCATACCAATTCAGATCTGACATATATCTTTCCGTTTTTTAATATTCAGGCAGGCTTCGCCCATTTTCGTTGCAAGCCGGTCCTTGAAAAGGGACGTAAGCTCATAGAACCGCTTTTGGCCGCTCTATGCTTTTCTCACGTGATGCCAGTGTAACGAGCCGGATTTTTTCAGTCAACGGTTGAAAACACTTGTGTACAGACGTAGCGTACTCGTACGAAACCTTCGTAATCTCGAACTCAAGCGAGTAGATTAATGATAAATTCGGATCATAGCGGTTGCCCACCGTCTATTCAGAGACTTCTTTTTCCGTCCGGTGTTGCATAAAGCTTTTCGATACATTTGATCCGTGCATATCTTTGGAAGACAAACGGTTACACGCCTTGCCGAGCATGGGTAATCTTCGAGTAAATACGGAAACGCAGGACACGCTGGTGAGCTTGCGGGGACGGCGCACCGGTGAAAGAAATTCAAAAATGACCCCGTACGGTATAGAGCAACTTTTCCATTCGGAATTGTCACGGGGGTTCGATTTCACATATACCTTTATCGATTTATATATCAGCGAGCTATTGCCTAGGCGAGTTTCCGAGGAGCTCGCAGGACTACTTCGCACGAGTTCGCGGTCGAACAAATCGAGCACTTTAATAGCCCTCATTTCGGAGAATGCAGTGGCTTTTTATGATCGTTTGGACAACGCCACCTCGATCGAACGAATCGAGACAAACGTTCCGATTGAGATAGTGCGGTCGGACGGTCTCTTGCTATCGGTGGAGGATTGTCCGGCGCCGACGAGGAGTTTTTCGAGTGTCGGAAGATGGCCCGCTGGTCCTCCCGATGCTCGAGGGCCATTTCGGGCTGCCACCCTGACTCCGACAGGGAGTGCGGAGGTTTTCGGACCGGAAACGGGTACGACAGCGGTCTTGATTCAACCGGTGGTATCCGGGCAGAGGCGGGAATATCGGAGTGATCTGGCGACCGTGTTGGAGCGGTGAAGATTCCCGGACAGGTGCAAGTGGCCGGTCATAATGGCCTGCCGGACGCTCCCCGCAGCCCAAGGGGCGCTCCCGACGGCCGCCGCAGTTGTAATTGCGATTGCAGGGCGACTCACAGGAAACACAACAATACCATCCTGTTGGAGAACCGCGTGTTTCAGCTCGAAAAGACGCGTTGGAGGAATAGCTGGCTTGGCCAAAGTGTGACCCTTTATGAGCACCTGGATGATGTATGTCCATTCGCTATGGGGCCTCATCTCATTGCCGAGTACAGCGGAAATGAGTTGCCGCCCCAAGTCCCAAAATGGCGCCGCACGCCACGGCTCCCCACCGGACGGGCAGCATGAAGAAATTCGGTAGTGATCCTCTGTTTAGCTGGAGGCTCTGCCTCCAGACCTCCGGGATTTTTCGCTTTCAGCCAAAGATTGCTGGAACGGGAGGAAGCTATCTCACTCCCGCAATCTCCGGCCGTGAGTCGGCGCTCGAGTTGCTTCCTCAGCAGCGCTCTACCCTCCGCCCAGATCTCCAAAGCTTATCCCAAGATGGCAGCGCTGGAAAAACCGGACATTTCACTTGCTACTTAATCCGGACATCTTGACGTGCTACCAACAGCTGGCATTTGGCCGTAATTCAAGATGAACGACAACGCTTGGAGGTGAAGCTCAAACGCGAACTGGGCGATTCTATTCTGTCGCTCTTCGCGGATACTCACATGGGAGACATTCTACTGAACCCAGTTCCTCCCTCTGGAGCATATGGGCGAGGGATTCCTTGAAGTTTGGGCAAATGGCCCCAGCTCAGGCCGCGAGCGCGCTCGGGACCATTGCCGCCTGGCGCGGAACCGTTCTAAATCACGACAACCCCGCAGTGGAAACTGAGCTTCCAGTTGACGGGAGCCGATTTGAAGGTATTGTCGCTCTGGTAGTTCGTCATCCAATTTTTGCGATACGGCTCCCGCCCCGAAAGATCTTCACTCTCGGCGATTACGAATCGGATCGAATCATCACCGACAAGGGTGACCCTTTGAATCGACTGCGCCGTCCCGACGATTTCTTGGCGTTTGTGCGGAATCTAAATCATGGTGAGATAATCCGCGCCGCAATACGCGAGAGAAAAAACATTCTGGTCGTTGGCTCAACAGGCATTGGAAAGAAGACGCTTGTAAACGCGATTCTCGACGCGCTTGCTCAGATCACGGCCGACGACCGTGTGATCTCAATCGAGGACACAACCGAACTGAAGTAAAGAACTACGTCAATCTGCGAGCCGGGCAAGCTTAGTATGCTCGAATGCCTCCGGGCGTGCATGCGTCTCAAGCCAACTCGAAGCGTTGTTGGCGAAGTTCGAGGCGCCGAAGCATACACACTCTTGAGAGCGTGGAATACAGGCCATCCTGGAGGGCCGCTACCGGCCACGCAAACGATGCAATGAGCGGTTTGATTCGCCTCGAGAGTTTGATTGCTGAGGCGACGAGCGCTCCTCAGCAAGTTTGATCGCGGAGGCTGTGGATTTGGTGATCTTCGTTGACGAAGAGCCCGATTTAAAAGCCGGCCCGCAAAGTCAGAGCGGTCTTGCTCCTAACAGGGTACTGGGACGGCCGATATCAGGTCGAGCATGTCTGAAACAGCAATTAACAAACCTGGGAGGATTTTACAGATATGAATCTCGTTCGCAAGTTTACGACTTTTCGTTCCAGAGTCACCGCACTCGCGGCGCTGATGTGGGCCTTCAGCATTCACCCCACGCGGCGGCAGGCGGCAATTTGCCGTGGGGAGATCAACGACGGCGATCGCCACATCCTTGATCGGTCCCGTCGCGTACGCGATTGGACTGATTAGTATAGCGATCGCCGCGGGCGGGGCGATGCTGTGGGCGGTGAACTTACCGAGTTCTGTTGGCGGGCCTGCACATGCCCTATGGTAAGCGCGAAGCAAAACAAGATCAATACTAAATGTTTCGGCACCAAAGTCCCGCTCTGATTCCTTATGGGTGCTGACCAGAAGCCTCATTTTTGCGACGGAAAGTAGCTAGTTGCAACCCGAAGCCGTCTTTCGCTCTTTCCAACATCTGCCGGGCCGCAAATGATTTCTTGGCTGAGACGTGCCGGCGTTGCTATGGCGCCCGCGATGATCCAGCTGCGGTTATCGATCAGATAGTTGTCGTAATAAGCGAACTCTGGAGCTCCTCGCTTGCTTGACAAGGCTGCTTCCGGGTCAGTAGTCGAGATCTTTATCGGTGGTGAGTTCCGATATGTGCGGCGCAATTCGGGTTTACCTTTCCCTTCGGACGAAGCTGGATCAGGTGTCTGTGCCTGCTCCGCGATAACGTTCTCGCGCTCGACCTGCTCCATATATTGGTGCACCGTACGATTGACTTTGGCGGCCTTTGCCAGTTGTTCGCATGTGATCGTCCGGTCAGGACTGGCATCGGCGCGTATCTGCGTGCTGTCCACTGACAAATCGGTACCCCTCAACAGCCGACATTCATACGCTGCTGGACGATCCGCTCGAGGAGTTCGAGAAAAAGCGGCGACTCCTGAAAACGTCCGTGCCGATTCTTGGAGAAAGTCGAGTGGTGCGCGCTGTAGCTCGCCTTCAGTGTCTCGCGAATGAAAGCGAAGTCGATGTGAGGATCAACAAGCCGCAGGAGATGGTCTTCGGGAATGTGATCCTCCAAGCGGAAGTAGTAAAAGAGCGACTCGGAACGAGTTTGCTGGCCCATCATTACGAGCAGTGCGCCTCCACGGAAGTTGATCGAGAACGACATCAAAGAGCTCGAAAGAAAGACGTTCGCGAATGTGCGAATGTCGCCGAAACATTCAGGAAAAGAATTGTTCCGGACTTTTTAACCTTGTGACTTTTCGCTGATCGATCAACTTCCGGTCTGCTGAATCCAGGCAGCGGCGGAATCATTTCTGGCACATCGGGAACAAACTCTGCATTACAACCGTCGAATTTTGCAAAGAGGCGGATTTTTACGTGTTCTGCAAAGCGGTCGTCTACTTGCTTCTCATTCTGCCTGCCATTGCTCAGCCGCAAGCGTTTGTAACGATCACCATTAAATCTTCCCGCTCTGTCGACCCGCGGAACGCACGTATGCGAGTGTTGCCTAACGGTGACTTGGTTGCCAGAGCGGTCTCCGTGCTTATGCTTTTGAGTTTCGCGTACGACGTGCCAACCAATCCTTCGCCTCGTCTTTCCGGCCTTCCCGACTGGGCCGCTCCTGATAAGTACGACATTGAAGCGAAGGCGCCCGCCAACGCCGTTCCCTCCGGCCAGAAGAACGAAGAACTGCGACGCCGAACGCGGCAAATGATTCGCCGATTGCTTGCCGATCGTTTCAGGCTCGTAATGCGGGTTGAGAACAAAAGGATGCGAGTTTATGTTCTCTCTGTAGCCCGCGGAGGTCCGAAGCTCCAGAAGTCGCCTGTTAGCGATAAGGAATGCACTTTCGATACAGACCCGGAAGGTTGCCATAGCTTCATAATCGGCTTTGGCCATCCTCTGCACGCAAGAGCCATTGATATAGACGACATCGCCCACTACATTGAGAACTGGACAGACTTACCCGTCGTGAACCGTACGGCACTCGACGGGCTGTTCACCGTAAACACGGAAGGCTGGGGCCCCATGCGATTGCCCCCTCCGCCACCTGGCGCCGCGCCGGAAGCCAACCCCTTCGCTGGGTTGCCCACGATCTTCACGGTCCTGGGCAAACTCGGTCTCGAACTGAAACCGCAAGAGGACACATTGCCGGTATACACCGTCGAACACATCGAACGCCCGGTCGGCAACTGAAGATCACCGTCCGATACGCGCTCAAGTAGCTGCGCTCGGCGGTTTCCGATTAGAAGCGTGCTGATGCAAATTACCGGATTAGACTTGGCATTTCTCGCCGCCTTATCGCCGAACTTGCCCGCGCCGGACTTGGTCCTAACCGGCTGCGCGGAAATTGACAAATCGCGGGCGAGGCCGGGCGCGAACAGGAGTTTTTCAACAGCATCAGAGGTTTTACATGTACCGAAATGAGCATCGCGAAAATCCTCGTGGATTGGCCGATCTCCTGTTGTCGTACGCACTGATTGACGACGGAATCCTTTTACAACAGGATCGGTCGCTCATGGCTGGGTGCTCGTATCGTGGGCCGGACATGATGTCTGCCGCACCCGGCCGAGATGAATGCTTTGAGCGCGCGGCTCAATTCAGCTCTTCGCCAGGGGAGTGGATGAATGGTGCAATGTGACGCGATTTGGGTCGCGCGCACCTGGGTATCTGGAACGTGGAGCTTCCCCGGGCGCTACGACGCGCGTGATCGACGATGAGCGACGCCAGCAATTCATGCAAGAGGGCGCTCACTTCGAATCAGGGTACTTTCTGACACTGACACACTTGCCCCCAATCGAGGACGAAGAACGCGTGAGAGGCTGGATGTTCGATGGAGGCGCCTCATACAGCAGCTGGCGAACAGCACAGCAAATTCTGGACCCATTTCGCGTTCGTGCGGACATCTTCGAAAACACATTTGGCTAGCTATTTCAAACTGAACGGCTCGATCGAACTATTGCGCTCGATGATCTCGGCTTTTCGCATACACACGATGCGCTCTTAAGATATCTGCAGCGCTGTATCAGCGGTCAGGATTAGCCTTTCACCGTCCCTGAGATCCCGTGTTTCCTCAATGAGGTTCTCGCCTGCGGGGATTTCCGCGGGGAATCGAGCCGCAAATCGGCAAACACATTAGTATTATCGCGATTGATAGATTTCCGAAGACGAGTTCTCCAGATGTTGACCGATCAATTGGCACGCCGAAGACCGACAATTCATATCGGCTGGCAGCGCTTTCCGAAGGGCTGCTGGCGGAGATCGAAGCGTGGCGGAATTTGGCGGTTGAAACCGGCGATGACGCTTGGGTGTTCCCTTCGGAGCGGATGACATCGCTTTCGAAGGATAATTGCTGGTGGCGAAATATTCGACCGCAAGACCGTCGGACTCCAATGGGCCAATTTTCTGGTGATGCGACGGACGCATTCAACACTGATGAAGCAGTTGAGAGCTGATCCGAAACTAGTCGCGGACCAGCTCCGCCATACGCTCGACGTGAACCAGAATGCTATACGCAGTAGCCGGTTGAGAGTCGTCGAGTCATCGTTAACCAATTGGAAAGCTTGCTGGTACAATAGCGGTGTTCGTTTGGTGTTCAGAATGGAACGCGGTTCCGAAAGTCATTAAAAAAGAAGCAATGCGGGAGTAATTCAGCGGTAGAATGCCAGCTTCCCAAGCTGGACGTCGCGGGTTCGATCCCCGTCTCCCGCTCCATGTTTTCAATGACTTGGGAAGATTTCATTTTCTCAGGTTTAATGCGATTAATGCTTTAAGCTCCCGATCACCTCGCGGAGCCCGGTTAGAGGGTGCTGCAACACCCTCTAACCAATTCCAAAATCACTCGCGCAGCCTCTACCTCAAAGAGCCTCATCGTGCCGCTCCCTGCGCCGTTATTGAACAACGGCTGTCTCCAATTTCCGGACGGCAGCGAGCTTCTGTTCAAACGTCGCGACCGCGTATTCATTTTCGTTCACATCGACTGTGTTGCCCATTTGCGCCGAGCGCGTATGAGCGTCAACGCCGGCTTTCTTTGCCCAAGTAGCAAAGGTCCGCCGCATCACTTGAAACGTGGCCCAACTGAGCCCGATAGCCTCAAGCTTCGGCAGCATGTAACGCTGCCAAAGATTATCGCGACGCATGGGTGTACCTCTCTCCGAAGGAAACACCCAATTCGATTTCGATCCAATTTGCAGTTGCTGAACCCACAAATCGAGAAGCAACTTCGTTCCAGTTGTCAGCGCCACTTGGCGAGCAGAACGCTCGTTCTTTGGATCATCCAGGTCGCCTCTATAGAGCCGCCTCTTAACCCAAAGCGAATCGTCGTCGAGATCCTCGAGTTGCAACCCCAAAATCTCGCCTGGCCTCATTCCTTCCCATGTTGCCAGCCGAGACACAACCTGTTCGCGCAAACCTAAGCAGCCGAAAAGAGCGGCGGCCTGAACGGGCGTCAAGACACGTCGCTCGCGCCCGGCCTTGCAATTCCTGGGAGTAAATAGGGAAATTGCGGGATTCCGATCCACGACTCCTTCACTCAATGCGAGTTCAAAAACCGATCGCAGGCGAAATCGCAGGTGATCGACGACGCTCCGGCAGCATTCTTTAGCCTTTGCGTCGAGTAATGCCTGCAACTGCTCTCGGTCGATTGCTCGCATTCTCCTGTCGCCCAGACCGCCGACCAAATGAAACCGGACTTGGCTAGGTTCGGTCATGGCCGTTGAGCCTTTCCACTTCCGCCGGTAAACCGGAAGATAGGTCAATTCCACGAACGATTCGAACGTGCAGTCTTTCACGACCATTCGCTCGACTCCTTCGTTGATAGGCTTCAGGATCTCCTGCAGAATCGATTCTGCCGCCACCCTGCTCATCTTCGAGCAGAGCCCAATTTCTTTCGTTCTTGGCCTGCCCTCCTCTCTCCACTGTGCAAACCAGTAGTTCTTTCCACTTCTCTTGCGAGTCGTCAGACTTCCTCGCTGAAATCGCTTCCGACGCATTCAATAGCCTCATTTCTGCGTCATGAGCGACCAACCCTGGCATAGAACACAGATGTTAGCACTGCTTATAGCCCTCCATCCATGTCTGCAGCCAATCGCGGCGAGTAACCTTGCGGCGGCCGATAGCCATGTGCGTTAGTGGCGGGACGCCGGGCACCTTTCCGTTAAGCAACTTGGAGACGTGCGCTTTCGAGCAGCGCAGCACTACTGCCACCTCTCGCAACGTCAGGATTTCTTGATTGCCGTTTCCATTCATGAAAATTGCCCCTCGTTTTGACATGAGGCCTGGCTTTGCAAACGAAACCCGGCGGAGCATTCGAAATTTCGAACGAACTTGCCTCGCAAAACTACTCAATTCGGCACGGGACTTTAGGGGCGCTTTCCCACAACGGGTGTGGAACGCGTCCGCAATCCACGGGACTTTAGGGGCGGTTAGAGGGCCACAATCACGGGACTTTGGGGGCGCTTGTACGGGACTTTAGGGGCGCTTCTATTATTTACTCCTGTATGCCCTATAGAACGCACCAGTAGTAGCGGCTCCCGCACCTGTGGAAATGTGGAAAAACTGAGAGCGGAAAAGTAGCACACAGGTGAGGGGACAACAATCGCTATCGCGATTGAGCGGACCCAAGTACCATTGGTTTTATGACGCGCATTACGCTCGTACTTTTTTTCGCGAACGTATTAATGGCCGCAGCCAACAACAATGCTTCAGATTCCCTGCGAAAAGCCGATCATTACGCAAATATGTACAATTGGCCTTCCGCCAAACCGCTCTTCTTAGCCGCGGATCGCGGATTGCCTCACGGTAGCGCTGAGCAGATTCACGCGCATTTGGGCTATCTGCGAGCCACGATGGAGGAGCGCTCTTTACCGGAGTTGTCGAATTATCTCGGCACCTTGCTGCGCTCGCCGAAAATGGCGTCTGATGCGCGCCTGCGCTTGTGGTGTTTAGGAATCAAAGGCGATGTTGATGGCGAAATGGATAGCGCGTCGGCTCGGGCCGATTGGGAAGAGGCGCATCGGGTCGCGGCCAAACTCGGCGATAAGCAATGGCAATCGCGTTCGCTTGCCGAAGCAGGATTCAACGCTTATTTGCAAGGCGACATCGCGACCGGGCGACGCAGCGTTGCGGCGGGATTGGGAATGGCGCACCAGATGGGGGACATTGGCGCAGAAATCCGCTATTTGTCAGCAATCGGGACCGGCATCGAGTGGAACGGCGCGTACCAGGAGGCTCTGGGTTACTTTCAGAAGGCACAGTTGCTCGCAAAACAAAATCCTGATGTTGGTTATCCGTTTCTCACTGTAGCCGGCGAAGTCGAAACGCTGATCAAAGAGGCTCATTTTCCAGAAGCTGAGGACCTGGTGAAAAAGGCTTCGGCGCAAGCGACGCAAAGCGATAAATTGATCAAGTTGACTCAGCTTATGTTGTTTGACGCTGATATTGCGCTAGGCGAGAAGCAAACGCAACGGGCGATTCAGATCCTACAGAAAACGATACCGCTGGCCCGGCGCAATCAGACCCGGATGCTGGCGGATGCGGAAATGAAGCTTGCTGAAATCTACCGCGAACAACACAAGCTCGGTCTCGCCGAGCGTTACGCCTCTGGCGCCTCCGCACATACGCACCTGACCAAAGATCTCTTCACAGCGCCGGCCCGGCTGGAGTTCACGGCGCAGCTTCAGTGGGACTTGGGACGACGAGCAGAAGCACGCCGCAGCATCATGCGGGCGCTTGAAGTTTCAGAAGGTCTGCTCTCCCAGACAAACAGTGGCTCCGTTCGTGAAGGGCTGCTGACGGCAATGAGCTCCGCTTATGAGACGGCCTTCTCATTTGCTGCTCAGAGTGGCGACTTGCAGGGCGCGTTTGCAATTGTCGAGAGAGTTCGGGGCCGAATTACTACCGAGACTCTCCTGCAACCAGCCCGCGTATCCCAACAGCCGATGGACATGGCGCTTGAGGACAAGATCAGAAATCTTAAAATTCAGCTCCTGAAGGCGACTGCGCCGATTGATCGAGATCGGCTCATCGACGGACTTTTCTATGCGGAACAGCAACGATTTGTCGACGACAAGCCCGCGCCGTTCGCTATTGAGAAGAGCCAGGCGATTGCGGTTAAGCGCGTGGCAGAAAAGCTTGGCGGAGCGGAGGCCATCCTTGAGTATGTTCTTCCGGAAAAAGGTAAGGCCTACTGCCTCTTGTTATCGCGAAAGAACGCGCGCATTGTGCCGCTGGGACCGGCGGGAAAGATATCGACGCTGGCACAGAGCTTCACTGCCAACGTGAAATCCGGCAAACCTTGGAAGGAGGATGCGCGGGCACTATACGATGCTGTTCTGGCTCCGATTCGCGAGATAACTCAGTTCAAGCGACTCACCATTGTTCCGGACGGCGCTCTCCACCTTATTCCGTTTGATGCTCTCTATTCACCGGCCGGGAAGCTACTTGGAGAAACTGCTGTCACCTCCTATGCGCCATCCGTGATGAGTGATGTTTTGTTGAAGGCGCGTTCGGAGCCACAAATCCAGCGCGCGTTTCTGGGAGTCGGTGGCGCAATATACAACCAAGCTGGTATGCAAACCTTCACACTCGCTAAATCAAATCCGCGCGGCGGTTACTTCGGCGTAGACCCGGCCAAGCTCCCGAATCTGCCCGGATCACGCGAAGAAGTTCAGACCGCAGCCAACATTCTGCGAGACGTTGCTGGAGCTGAAACTCTTCAAGTCGGCAAGGCAGCCACCGAATTTGCATTTACTCATGCGCCGTTAGCAAACTTCGAGGTAATTCATTTAGCAATCCATGCCGTTGCCAGCCAGGGCGACCCAAGCCGTGCGGCACTCATCTTTCCTCCAGATTCCGAGCACCATGACGATGGATTTTTAGAACCGCGCGAAATAGCCCGGCTCCATTTCGGCGCTCGGGTGATTGTGCTGTCAGCGTGCGATACGGCAGTGGGGCGCCTACAAGGCCAGGTGGGAGTGGCGAATCTTGCTCGTGCGTTCCTGCAGGCGGGGGCCGACAGCGTAATTTCCACTCTCTGGCCGGTAGATGACATGGATTCATTATTCTTGATGCAAGCGTTTTATAAGCACCTCGTGAGCGGCGATGACGTAGCGTCTGCACTCGCTTTGGCAAAACGCGATCTGCTCAGCAAGCTAGGTGGAGGAGATGCTTCTCCATCGTCCTGGGCAGGCTTCGTGCTCCTTGGCAATGGCGACAGCACCCTTCGTAAGACGCAAGCAGCGCAACTTCGAGGTTTGACAATCCAATGACTTCTCCTGAAACCTCATACGACAACATTCGACTGAAGATTGCTGGTCTCATTCAGAGCAAGCTCTTTCACCCGGAGAAAGATAACGCCGAGCTCGCGAAATTGAGTGAGGAATTCACCGACCTCTGGCCCGCTTGGGTCGCGGCTGGCGAGATCGAATCGGGAGTTAACGATTGGCTACGTAAGTTGAAGCTCAGCCACACCGGTTTCTGGCGTGGACCCGGAAGCGGCTTACCTGCGTACTTCGCAATTAACGCCACACTCAAGCGAATTGATGACGGCCCGCTCGTTTTTTGGGACGTTCTTCCGGGAGGCTTGGCGGAACGTGCGGGAATCAGTCCAGGAGATGTTCTGGCCGGTATCAATGGCCACGACATTGACGGTAACGAGCCGCGGTTTCAACTCGGCGGCTCATATACATTGAACGTGCTCCGAAACGGCATCGAGAAGGCGCGCTAATATTACCCTTCCGAGCCGCGGCCCTAAGGACCGGCCGCCGATGACCGAGGCTAAGCCACTAACCTATTCAGTCAAAGATGGGATCGCCGTCCTCAAGGTGACGTCCTTTCCCGGCGCTGTTGGATTTGACTTGCTGCGCGATCTAAAGAAGCGCTCTCGCAATTTTCGACGCCAAACAATGCGATCGGCTCATTCTCGACCTACGATCGAATTGTGGAGGAGGTCTTTCGTCGGTTCGGCTGATGAGCCTGCTTGTTCCTGATCGCAGGCTCATCGGTTACAGTCTCACCCGCCTCGGCCGCGATCGCAAAAGGAATGCATCCGAACTGCCCGCAATCCGCCGATTGCCAGGCAGTAAATTGGAACTACTTCCGCTTGCCATCCGATTTAAGCTAGTAAATCGAGATCGCTCTTTCCGCCTGTTCACCGAAGGCCTTGGGTCTAAACGCTTTCACGGCCGCGTTGTGGTTCTGGTGAATGAGTACACAAGGAGCGCAGCCGAAATGATTGCCGCGTTTGCTCGAAACGAAGGGGTTGCGCACGTAGTCGGAACGAGAACTCCCGGAGAG
>CAWBDN010000008.1:0-110605 GCA_963787575.1 uncultured Acidobacteriaceae bacterium | reverse complement strand
GGTTTCACAACCAGCAGATGAGCCCTTGGGCATAAGGGCTTCCGCTAAAACCCTGTTAGCTGTGGGCCTCAGGCGGACCGTCGCAGAAACCCAGTGTCAAGGGATTCCGTTGTGTAGTACAGTTCTGCGACATGGAAATCGAGGGACGGATCACTGCTGGCTTCCTGCAGAACCTGCAATAGACGAGACGAAGGATTACGGCTCCGTCTGTTCCCATTCTGCAGCCGCTCATCTGAATGTATGTACATTACGGAGCAGGCTTTGCCATCTTGGAGAGCAATATAAGTAAATGAGCAGCTTCACTCGGCAAATGATCCATGGCTGCTTTGGATCCGGCAGCAAGCGCACAGGGAAAAGTCCACAGCTTACCGGAAGGCCGGAATCGTCATCATCGCATTCATACTCTCGGCTGCTATTCTCATCACCCTCGCGATACAAATGCAACAATGGCGAGCAGTGCGGCTCGGAAGCAAGACGGATTCACGATAGAATTGGAGACCATCTGACTCCCCATGCAACCACCTTTAAGTAATAAGGTAAACGACATTACGCTTACGCTTCCGGGTCCGTGTCGAGGTTTCGGATCGTAGCAAGATAGTCAGCGAGAGGGGTTGCTCACCTTTAACGCTACCGTATTGGACTGAGCGCCATTGTAGTACTTGCCTTCGTTATCTCCGCCGTAGGTCGCGAGTAGAGTGTAGCTGCCCGGCGTCATCCAGGCGATCGGAACGCTAGCGATTCCGTCATTCGAGTTGGGATCTTTGGTGAGATTGCCTGCACCGTAACGGTGATCCGCGTTGGTGCTGTCACTGATCGTGATACTGCCCGTTGGCCACGGGTATCCGGCGACGGCATGGATGCGTACAGAAAAGGTGGCGATATCGCCCGGCTGGATGGTGGCGCTGTTACTTCCATTCACAGTGAGCGTCACAGTTGGCGTAACTTTTCCGGCCGGAGATATTGTTTGGCTTAGCACCGGCGAGGTGCTGCCGGCGAAGTTACTGTCCCCGCTGTAAACGCCAGTAATGAGATGAGTGCCCAGCGGGAGAGTGGACGTGGAAAACGCTGCAACACTGTGTGCCAGAATCACCGTTGCCAAATGAGTGGTACCGTCCCGGAATGTCACCGATCCGGTTGGCGTCCCGATGGGAACAGATACTGTCGCGGTGAACATAACGGTTTGTCCCTGGGGCGCCGGGTTAAGCGAGGAAGTCAAACCCACGGATGTAGCCGCGTGACGCACAAATACTGTCAGTGAAACGGAACTAGCGGCGTAAACACTGCTCCCGGAATAAGCAGCTTCGAAGGTGTGAAGTCCCGCCGCTGAGGGAATGGTGTGGAAAATCGCGGTTCCGTTCACCAGGGGCGCCGTGCCGAGGACTGTGTTTGTGTCCTGAAACGTGACATTGCCCGTTGGGGTACCGAGGGCTGATGTCACGGTCGCAGATAGCTCTAAGCTTTGACCGAACACCGGCTCGGGTGGAGTCACGCGAAGCGATGTGCTGGTTCCAATCGATGTGACCACCTGAATGAGTGCCGGCGACGTGCAGCCCGCGTGTTCCGTATCGCCCGAGTACACGGCCGTAATCGAATGCGATCCGATCGCCAGATTGTCGACAAGCAACTGCGCCATTCCATTAGCAACAGGAACAGTGCCAAGTGCTACAGATCCGTCTTGAAACATTACATTCCCAGAGGCGTTTGCAGGGGAAATGGTTGTTCTAAGAGTAACTGTCTGCCGTAAGGTGGATGGGTTCGGTGAGGATACAAGAGCGGCGGTAGTTTGTTGCTTCTGCACGACGACGGTTACAGGCGGCGATGTGCTTGCGCCCGGATATCCGGTTCCGAAATAAGCGGCCGTCAATGTGTGTGATCCTACCGTAAGGGTGGATGTGTTGAAAAGCGCCTGGCCGTTCGAGAGCGCTACGGACGCCAAAGGGGTCGAACCGTCCCGAAATACAACGGTGCCCTCCGGCGTGCCGCTCATCAATGCAGTCACTGTGGCGACGAGCGCGATGTTATCGCCCACGGGCGCCGGGTTCGGGCTCGCAGTAAGCGTCGTGGTGCTCGTTGCAAACGCCACTGCCGTAGCATAAGCGCGTGGTGCAGCGAGAGGTCCTGCTGAGAAGGTGTTTGAAGAGGGATCGAACCCTTCTGTTCCAGACAGGTACAGTCCATTCTGATCGACCCCGCCGGCTACAAAGACACTTCCGTCCGGCAGGATTGAAGCGGTATGATAAGCGCGACCAGTCAGCAGGCATGCGGTGTTTGGACACGAATCCGATGTAAGCGTCCATTCTCCGGCAGTACGCTTTTCGGCGCTCGCACTCGTGACGCTGCGGCCGTTTCCGCCAACAGTGATTCCGCCAATCGCGAGCAGGTCGCCGGAAGCCAGACGGGTTAGCGTGTGCGCCACGCGTGCAGCATTCATGGTTTTGCCGCCGCTGAAAGCTCCGGATTGTGGATCAAGCAGTTGTTCGTTGGCCGTGATCCGAAAGTTCTCGTCATACCCGCCAGCTAAAGCGATGCCCAGATCCTGAAACTCCACCGGCGGAGGAACGCTGGTGGCAGCCATTGCCATCGAGCCAGCCTGCGTGAAGGCGCCTGTGGACTCGGTCCAGATCTCAGCCGTGTTGAAGACCTTACTTCCTAAGTTGCCGCCGTAGACGATGACTCGCGTGGGCTGGCCAGGACCCGAGAGCAGACTTGCCGCGTGCCCTACTCGAGCGGTGTTGAGCGATCCCGTTGAGGAGAATGCGCCGCTTGCCGGATCATATAGCTCCGCACTCGCCAAGGGCAATCCGTTGGCGCCGTAGCCGCCCACGATCAGCACTTTCCCGTCAGGCAGCAGGGTTGCGGTATGCGAATGGCGAGCAGTGATCATCGATTTTGTCGCGGTAAATGTCTTGCTTGCGGGGTGGAACAGTTGTGCCTGCGCGATTGGGACTGGCGGGGACACACCTTGCGGCGCGGCCGCTGCCCCTCCCGCGATTAGAATGTCACCCGAGCTGAGTGTAGTTGCCGTGTTCCTGTAAGTTACGAAAACTGGCGTGCGGTGGGGAGGATCACTTTTGCGCTCGGGTCATAGTATTCCGGGGTGTTTGCAATCTGGCTGGGTGAACTCAAACCTCCGAATATCAGTACACCTGCGGTGTTCTGTGAGGGGGGTGTGCCGACGGTGACTGAAATCTCTATGGGGCCGCTTCCGACAGATGGCGCTGCAAACGGCGGTGAACTGTTGATGGCGATTGTACCGGTGGCGCCCTTAGGGGTGTCCGGCGCAACGCTCACCTGAAGAGCTTTCGGACCCGAGAAAGGACCGCCGCTTGGGATAGTCAACCAGCTCTGAGAGGAAGCAGAGGTCCAGGCAAAACCAATGGGCGAATTTGGAATGAATGCGTTGACAAGGAGGGTGGCGGAACCGCCCGCAGGGATGACCAGAGATTGTGGAGATGCAAAGAGCTGTGGAGGTCCGAGCAAAAGGTTGGCGGCAATGCTTACGCCGTCACGCTGCGTTCCCGTCAAAACATTTTGATCGTACAGGCAGAAACCAGAATCCGAGACGATATTGAAATTTACCTGCTGCGTTCCGCTCGGGACTGCGAAAATCGCGGCCTGGCGGCTAAGAAAGGTCGATTGGCTCGTACCCGGCACTCGACCAAACAGGGGATTGCATTGTGGCCAGGGGATGTTGAACGTTTCGTACCAGTTTGCACTCGTACCGGTTGCGGCGTCGACCGTCGTAACGTCCTGTTGCGACCAGTTGAAAGCAAAGGAAGCGGACAGGTCGGCTCCAATTGTTACGCTTACGCCGCCATCTCCTCCGCCGACTGTGCCTGTCGGTCCGTGATCGGCTAAGCTCGTGGCCTGAGTCGTGACGATATGGAAGCCCCTGTTGGTGGTGTGCCAGCCACAGTGATCGTAGCCGTTGCAATAGCCGAAATCCGGTGTTGCCTGGGGAATGGTGTAAACCATGTAGTAATCCGAATTGGAACCGGTTGAGGCAAGGCGGTAAACGCCCATCGTTTCCTGTGCCACGTTCGCTACACTAGACCGGGCTTGCACGGTAGCGTAGTAGAGCTTGATCCAAGTGTCGGCGGGTGGAGTCGGATCATCGTTTACGAGTTGGGCTGCTCTCGCTTGCTCCTGCGCAATCCATGCGTCAAGGTTGCCCTGCCAACCAGGCTCGCCATCCTGGCCCGTATCGTTTTCAGGAGCGTAGCTTTCGAGTACATGCGGAACACCTTGTGCATCGCGATATCCGGCGATCGCTTTGAGTACAAGCCGTTCCCGCCTTTCCGGTCCGGCTGAACTGCGCTGCCTATCGAGGATTTTGAAGTCTCCGAGCCGGGCGCCGAATATCTGCTCAATATCCTGCTGCGATGCTCCTACAAACCGCAGCATGTAACCTTGATTGAGGGCCTGGATAGCGTTGGCCCGAACCTCGGCTGAGCTATCCGGCGTCACATCGTACACTGGCAATTGTGTTGCCTGCTGAGCTTGTAGTGCAGCGGCACAGATGGTGAGCGCAAAACCTATATAACGACGTAGGACTTTCACTTTCTTCTCTTTCTTTGTTAGTAGTCTCGCCACAGAATCGCCGAGATAATGCCTTCGTCCTGAAAAGCTTGAATCAAGTCATCGAAACTGTTTAACGGGACATTATTGACAACCACCTCGTAAACCAGTTTTCTTCCGCTTTTCGTATTTATGTAGCCTGCGAGGGATTGACCTTTAATAAGCGGCCCCTCAACGTAGGTGCCCGGTTTTGCCTTGATGTGCGACTTCGCGGGAGCAAGAGTCGGATTCTGTTCAAATTGGTTCACGCTTGCAAGGGAGCCGTCGACACCGAGGATCGGAAAGCCGGCAACATAGTCCCGGAAGACAGGAGCAGCGTACATATCGGCCAGCATGCGGGTTACCGCTACGTTAGTGGCCGTGGAGTCTCCGCCTCCGCTGCCATCTATAAAAAAGTATTCACTCGGGTCGATGCCGTAATTGGTTCGCAAGTTTTTCTGTTCCGCTACGAGAGCTGATGCCATGTCGTCGACACCCTGCGTCAGGCCGTAGAGAACGATACTTGTGTCCGCCCCAATGTTGTAGCTGACTTTGTTGATGAGTTTGGCAGTTTCAGAATAAGGCAAGCCCCGGAGCTTCGCCACGCGCATATTCGGGTTGTAGCCGTCTGTTGGCGGCAAGATCTGAGTAGGATTCGGTTCAACGACCGGTGCATTGACAGTAATGCCGTCGGCGAGGAGTTTCTCAATGAGAACAGTGCGGGCGTAGCTTGCTGGATCGGCGATGCGGAACGTGCGGATCAAAGGGTAGCGGGCCGCTAAGGGAGGCACAAAGCCGACCGGAAGGTTGCCGGTCAGTGTTGCGGTACAGCCGGGTTGGCCGATACACTGCGGCACGCCCGGAACGATGCTGATTGCGGTGCCGGCGGCAGACATGGTGACCTCGTTCACTACGGCCAGTGCGGCAGATTGCGGACGATACTCGAGAGAAGCCAATTCACCAAGATTTGTCGGGTTGATAATCAAATCGACCACATCATCGTTGACGAAGATAGGCTTAACATCAAACTCCCCACGAAAGTTGAAGGGCTGAAAGAGCCGGTCGTCGATCACTACTTCTCCATTGATTCGTGTGATCCCGCGTGCTGCGATTTGATCGGCAAGATCGGTGTACCCGGCCAAGGGGTCCGGCCTGGTGAGCACTGCGTTGCCAAGGGAATTCGCTTCGTTGTGATCGAAATCGCTGTAAGCGACGCTGCCGTCGGGTCTTGTGCGGCCACCCATGGTGAGGTCGCCCGAAGCTACGAGGACGAGATTACCCTGCAGGACACCTGCATCGCTTACGGAGCCTTGCGCGTAAATGGAGGTATCAAACCTGTGGCCGGGACCGACCTGGTTCATTAGCTCACCCACAGAGAAAACCTTACGGACGGATCCAATAAAGAATTGGTGATGGGGCTTGATGTTGATGAGCGGCGTTTGCCCTTCGAGGTCGATGACACGTAGGCCCCAAATAGCTCCTTTGTAACGGGGTGCATCGAAGATAGCTTTGATTTCCGATGGAAGGCTTCCCGCACTCTCAGGAGATTGCGCGCTGGCGTGGCAACTAGCTAGGCACAAGAGGAGTATGGGAATAACTACCGGCGATAGCCGAAGTCGAATATTGTTCATTTGCGCTTCTCCAATAGGTTTTCTAAACATGGATGTCGATTGCCAATCGTCAATTCGATTGCTGAATGATTGTCGAAATTTGAGCTTCGTCCTCAATCACATCGAGGACATCGGATATGCCCGCAATTTGCCCTGCATCGTTGACGAAGAGGGCGTAAGTCAAGCGCCTCCCGCTTTGAGCGCCGATGTAGCCTGCCAGCACCTGTGCCTTGATCGTGCTCTTATCAAGAAAGGTTCCGGTTTTTGCGAAGACTTTTCCCCGCGCCGGGCTAGTGGTTCCTATGGCATAGAGAGCGGCCGGCGATGCGGCCAGAAAGCTAACCAGCAGGCTTACCGTAGAAGCAAACGGGGCAACTCGCTTCAGTTTCATAGATCCTCCTGGAGTTTCAGGAGGGATGGTGTGTCTTTGCGTTTTCATGGTCAGGCTGTCCTTTTCTTTTAAATGCTTCCCGCGGTCGTGCCCAGTGGGTTGAGATTTCTGATTTCGAGCCAGGGGCGCACCTCGAGCAGGTTCTCTTTGAGGACATACCCACGTGCGCCTGCCAGCCGTGCGGCTTCCCGCAGACTGGCGTCGTTATAACTGGTGACAATGAGGACACGCGCGCCGGGCCAGGCGTTGACGATCTGTTCGGTGGCTGCCAGGCCGTCAATGTCTTTCATGCGGATATCCATCAACACCCAATCGGGGCGATCCGCTTCGTAAGCTGCCAGCGCATCCCGGCCGTCGCCGCATTCGCAAAAGCTGTCCACCAGATCGCCAAGCACCCGCTTCATCAGCTCACGCATGGCGCGATCATCTTCCACGATCAGGACCTTCATGATGGCCGCTGCCAGTTCCCTTCATTCCTTGATCAGAATGCAGCATGAAGCGAGGGAAGCGTGACGGCGGTAGTGCCCATTTTGCGTGCGGGAAGTACCTATTTTTCAGGTACAACTACCCACCTCAGATGGGCAGAAGTACCCATGCCGATGCCTCGAGGATCAACAACACAGACACGAAGACCCGGGAAGAAGCGCGCTGCGCGCGCCCATGCGTCGAGACGATTCTCGACGCGGCACGCAGGAGTGCGTGCGCCACGGCGGCTTCATGAGCTTGCGTGGGTATCTTGTTATCTCTAGGACACCGCGCTAAGAGAGTTCGGACTTATGGGTGATCGCGAAACGGAGCAAGGCGTCCCTGCCCTGCAGGTTGAGTTTGCTGCAGACGTGGGCGCGATGATGCTCCACCGTTCGAGTGCTGAGGTACAACTCCTGCGCGATCTCGCCGGTGCTCTTGCCTGCGACGATGAGTTGCAGCACGCGGCGCTCGGCGGGAGTCAGATCTTTGAGGCCGGATTGCTCCTTCATCAATGACTGACCGTGTTTTCGCCGGCCGAACAGATAAGTGGACAGCACCGGGCTCACGAAGTTCTGGCCGGACGCCACGGCCTTGACGCTATCGGCCACTTCGGTCAGGGCACTGTCTTTCAGCACGTAGCCGCGCACGCCCAAATCCAGGGCGCCGTTAAAAAGTGCTTCATTCTTATGCATAGTGAGGAAGATAACGGCGGCAGACAGCTTGCGTTCTTCCATCGCCCGGACCACTTCGAAACCATCCTTTTTCGGCATGTCGACGTCCAAAATCACAACGTCCGGCTTGTGTTCCTGGATGCACTCGAGAGCCGCTTCGCCGTCCCGGGCTTCAGCGACGACATCTAAACCAGGATCGCCCATCAGGACTTGCCGCAGGCCGCGGGCAAAGATGGGGTGATCGTCGGCAATGACAATCCGAATCTTTCTCATCAGCCGGTTTCCTGCACTTTGAGAGAAATAGTGATGGTCGTTCCGGCGCCGGGAGCGGATTGAATCGCCACCTGACCGCCCAGCATCCGCGCGCGCTCGGTAATCCCTAGAAGACCGAAGCCAGTGCGGCCCGGTGCTAGCGCGCCGGCGCCCGGCGCTGTAAAGCCCCGGCCATTGTCCTGAATGGTGAGCTTCACTAATCCCGACCGGCGTGAGGCGAGAACGCGTGCTTCGGTAGCCTGAGAATGCCGGACAGTATTGTTGAGGGTCTCCTGGACCATGCGATAGATGCTGATCTCCACGTCTTTGGGGAAGGCGCCATCCAGGCGTTCCACTTCGCTCGAAAACCGGATGGCGGAGGAGGCGGCGATTTGATCGACCAGGTCCTGGATGGCCGCGGTAAGCCCCAGTTTTTCGAGTTGATAGGGCCGCAGGTTATAGGCAATTGCTCTAACCTCATCGATTGCCTGTGAGGCGGTAGTGGAAATCTCCATCAGCGGCTCGCTTGGCGGACAAGCGCAAAATGGAGCGCCGCAGGCGCCTCGGAAACCGGCCGAACTCTCCTCGTTTGGTAGCGCTGCTTGCGGCCTTTGCACCTCTGAACCGCTGTTTCCGTTCAAGCCTCTCAACGCCAGCGTGGCCCAGTTCTTGATTATGAGCAATTGCTGTCCCAGGCTATCGTGCAGTTCGGCCGCAATGCGCTTGCGTTCGTTTTCTTGCGAGGCGATCAACTGGTGCGAGAAAATTTGTTGCGCAGCTTGTGCTCGCTGCAATTGGCCGAGACGGTAGCGCCAGGCGAGCCATAACGGCGCACACGCCAGGGCTGAGACGCCCAAAATGAACCACCAGGTCTGATAGAACGACGGCAATACAATAAAAGCTAAATCCGCTCCCGCCTGGTTCCAGAGCCCGTCGCTCTGCGCGGCCGTGACTTCGAAGGTGTAGTTGCCCGGAGGCAGGTGCGAGTAGTATGCGGTGCGTCGCGCACCGGCCTCTACCCAGCCGCGATCTAAGCCGCGCATTTGATATTTGAATCGGATGCGCTCCGAGTTGCTCAAGCTCAAAGCAGTGTATTGTATTTCGATATTTTCATTGGCCCCTCTCACGCGCACCGGCACCGGAACATCCAGGGGAGTAGAGACGTGGTCGATCAGACAAGATTCAATGGCCAGTGGCGGAGGCTTCGGATTGGTTACCAGCTTTTCCGGATTCACTACGACTACTCCGTCCTGTGTGGGAAACCAGAGTTTGCCATCTTTTGTCTTAACACCTGCCGAGCCCAGTCCTCCATTACATTCAAGGTTCCGCATGCCATCGCTTTTGCCATAAGCAATGGAAGTAATCGTGTTCGTTTTGCCTGCAGCAAACTCATTTAGCTGTTGTTTGCTCACACGATAAATTCCGCGATTGCAGCTCATCCATAAGTTGGCCCGCGCGTCTTCGAGTATTTGAAATACCCCGTTGTTAAAGAGACCTTGCTTAACTGTGTATTTCGTGAACTTTTCCTTCTCGAGGCGGCCAAGACCACCGTCGTAGGTTCCGATCCAGAGAACCCCATCAGCATCTTGGTAGAGCGCCCGGATGGTGTTGCTCGGAAGGCCGTCCTGTTCTGTCCAGGCGCGAATGTGGCCGCCGCGCAAACGCGAGAGTCCCCCGTATCCAGCGACCCACAGCGCGCCATCCTGGCCGTCGATGATGACCCGGACATCGTCGGTCGCGAGACCATCTGTTTTCGTGAAGGATGTCCAGCAGCCGTTCTGCAGCCGCTTGAGACCTTCGTCTCCGCCAAACCACAAGGCACCCTGCGGGTCTTGGTGGATCGCGCGAATTGTGGATCCGCGCAGCCACGCATCGCCCTGAACCGGGTTGAACCTGTTGCTTCGCATATATTGGAGACCGGGCTGCGTCGCAACCCACAGGATTCCGTTCCGGTCCTCGAGAATGGGGCCTACGCGATTCGATACCAGACCATCGGCTGTTGTAAAGATTCTGAAGCGCCCCTCTTTGAAGCTGGCCAGACCGCCATTCCACGTCCCAAACCATAGCGTTTTATTGGAACTTTGGTACACGGAATATACGTTTCGATCCGGCAGGCCTTCCTCTTTCGAGTAGACCTGAATTGTCTGAGCATGAAGGCGAAAAAGTCCCTGGCCGTCTGTGGAGAGCCATATGTTGCCTTCGCGATCTTCAAAAAGTGTGGTGAAGGCGATTTGTGACGGCCGGGTAGCACCTGGCAGTTCCAGATATTGCACCCAGCCAGTGCCGGGAGACCAAACCATGTTGCTGCGCCAGATATTCCCCTTGGAGTCGCGATAGGCTGACGGCAGACCGGTTCTCGTTTGCGAAGCGGATAGCCGGGCATGATCGCACGCGACGGCTACCCATCGGCCGTTGGCAAAACGTGCCAATCTCCCGCTCTCTGTGGCCAACCAGATTTGACTATTGAGGTCGAGGCCCGCCTGCGCTGGCGCCGTTCGAGGCCATCCGGACGGGAGCTCGTAGCGCGATCGATAGCCATGAGCAAACAAATAGAATGCCCGATCGTCGATTTTCCAGAATCCCGTTCGCCCGTTGGGAGTCAGAGCTGCCAAGTACCCGTCTTCTTGCGGCTTCAGTGAAACAAATCTCCGCTCTGTGGGATGCCATTCATTGACAGAGCCGCGAGCGAGCACCCAGAGTTTGCTTCCGGCGTTGGTGATGCCGAACACGTCGTTTGAAGCCAATCCGTCTCGTACCGTGTACGTTGAGAAGCTGCCTCCGTGGTAACGTGTGATGCCGCTTCCCTCCGTGCCAGCCCAGATATCACCATCGGCCGTACAGGACATAGAATCAAACCGATTACCGTTGATCCCGGCCGTGTTGCTTCTGTTGAAAGTCGTGAATCGCAGGCCGTCGAATCGAACGAGACCGTCAAAAGTTGCCAGCCAGAGATAACCGTCGGGCGTCTGACAGATTGCCCGGATAATATTCTGCGGCAGTCCGTTGTCTGCTGTCCATGAATCGACCACCACTTGGGCGGTTGCAGCAGGAGCTGAGACTAGTAAGGAGAGCAGAAGGAAAGCGCAGATGAGCGGCGAACGAGAAAAATGGGACATCGTCCTCTGGAACATACACCGTCATCCCTTCAAATCTGAGCAGGTAGTCGATGAGAATATCTTAAAGGCGCGGCACCCGTCAATACCGTAATCCGTCCGTAAGATTTTGAAGTTAAACGTCGGCGGCAGAGCAGAAGCTATGATGGCGGTTCCGTATTGGTTGAAGTCAATGACCAGTTTTCGATGTAGATGAAAGCAACTTGCGCCGGAGAGGTAAAGGCACAGCGTACAATCGAGCGCGATGCGGAAAACAGGCCGTTATGCCGACGAACCGTTGCTGTTACCGATCGACATCGATCCCGAGCCGATCGAAGAGCGCCTGACGGCATGTGGCGGCGCAGCCTTGCTCATCCAGGCGATTCGATCCTTAAATGTGCCGGGGAGCACGCGGGCGTTTGTATCCGCCGGAAAAACGAAAAGGCAAAGATCTCAGGTTTTGGATGAAAGATCAGCGGAATAGATCCTCTGTGACGGCCCCGCACCAATATTTGCCTCAGTGGCTATTAAGTCCTAGTACAGTATCGGAAGCGCGAGGGCGGGCAAAGGTCGAAATGCAGGTAAATGGCGAGCGCCGGCGCGGTTTCGATACTGCGACTTGAAGGAAGCGGCTGGCGATGAGCGGCTAAAGCTGGTTAGGCGAGCTGGCGGGCTTATTGGGTATTCAATCGGGACTATTAGATAACAAGGCAATCTTGTTTCGAGATGAGGGGTCAGCAGCACCGCAAAATGTCTGTGCGAAGCATCGGGGTAACGAACGAAGGGGGTCCGATGAGGGATTAGAGCGGTGGGCTGAGCTTCGAAACTGGGTTGCTTTTGAAGTTTGAAAAGGGCTCGTAACAGTTTTTGGACACAGCGATCACAAGCGCGTGGGTGCGTGCAGCAAAGTCGAGCTGTAAGGAATGGATTCATGAAAGCTGAGGGCATTGCGGTGGCGGACGGATATAAATCTGTAAGGCGGTCAGCCGTTCGACGAGTATCATGATGCCGCCGCAGCGCGGACACCGCCAGATAGTCGCGGAGGGAGATGATCCCGCAGTTACGGCTTCCGGGGAGGTTAAGCTAGACGGCATCGCTGCGCTGAGCAGTGTGAAGCATAGCGGTAGCAAAGTAGCGCGGGAACGATTGGCGAGAAAACCAAAGTGCCGGATACGGACAAAACCTCGTGGCAGAACATGCAGTAGAAAGCGGCGCAGGAACTCGTCGAGCGGCAGAGTCATCAGCCGTTTCTTATTCTTGTGGGCCGAATCGCGCCAGCGGAACGTGACTTGACCGTTTGCAAAAGCAACCAGGCGGTGATCGGAGATGGCGATGCGATGGGTATATCCGCCGAGATATTTCAGGACGTGCTCGGGGCCGCCGAAGGGGCGCTTGGCGTAGACGATCCAGTCCTGCGGGTAGGCGCTACGCAGAAGCGTGCCAAAGAGCTTGGGTTGAGCCAGGGCTCTCAACTGCCCGTGAAAGCTCAGCTGGCCTTGTTCGAAGGCGGCTCGCAGGGCTTCGGTAAACTTGCCGCGAAACACGCGTCCCAGCACACGTACCGGAAGAAAGAAAGGGTATTTCGGATGAACCCACTGCTGCCGGTCGGGCGATAATCCGCCGGCAGGAACCACACAATGGACATGGGGATGAAACTGGAGCTTTTGATTCCAACTATGCAGCACGCTGAAAAAGCCCAACTCTGCGCCCAGATGCAACGGGTTGCGTGCCACTTCGAGCAGTGTTTCCGCACTGGTGCGAAACAGTAAATTGTAGATTACTTTTTTATTCTGCAAAGCCAGTGGAGCGAAGTGGTGCGGTAGAGTGAACACGACATGCACGTAATGCACGGGCAGCAGTTCACCGCGGCGTGCCTCCACCCATTGGCGGCGCGCCTGAATCTGACACTTTGTGCAGTGTCTATCGCGACACGAATTGTAAGAGACGGCCTGGTGTCCGCATTGCCGGCATCGATCGAGATGGCCACCGAGCGCAGCGGTGCGGCAACGCTCAATGGCCCGCAGCACTTTGACATGTTGCCAGGTCAGCCAGTGGCGGCTCTTATCGATGAATTTCGTTCCGGCAGCGCGGATCAGATCGGCCATCTCCAGGGATGGCCGATTCACCTATTTTTCTGGGGTAGGCTTGTTGGGATCTGTCTTCAGCACCAAGGAATCGAGCGGACTGGCGGTCTCGTGCAGATGACGGGTCGACAGGTGCAGATAGATCGCGGTGGTCGTCAGATCGTTGTGACCAAGCAGAATCTGAATGGTTCTCAAATCAGTTCCCGCTTCGAGCAGATGCGTAGCGAAGCAATGTCTCAGCGTGTGGGGATGAAGCTTCTTTTGGATGCCGGCCCGGAGAGCGGCTTGCTGACAGGCCCACCAAACGACCTTATCGCTGATCGGACTGCCGGCGCGACGGCTGTAGCGGCTAGGGAACAGCCATTCCTTGGGTTTGTGAGACAGTGATTGCCAGTAGGCACGGAGCGCTTCCAGTAGCTTTGGGCTCAACATCACATCGCGATCTTTGTGTCCCTTGCCGCCTTTCACATGCACCACCATCCGCTTGCTGTCGATATCGTCGATCTTGAGTCGGATCAGTTCGGCGCGGCGCAATCCGGTGCCATAAAGCAGCATGAGAATGACGCGATGCAAAAGTGTGGGAGCAGCTTCAATCAGTTGCGCCACTTCTTCCTGGCTGAGCACGGTAGGCAGCTTCTTCGGACGCTTTGGATACGGTGTTTCCTCCATGGTCCAACGCCGCTTCAATACGTGCACGAACAGAAAGCGCAGCGCGGCCACCCGTTGGTGTACAGTATTCGCGTGCAGCCTTCGCTCACGAAACAGGTACGCCTGATATTCACGAATGTGCTGGAGACCCAACTGGTCTGGCGAGCGATGGAAATAACAGGCAAAATCTTTAACACCCAACACATAGCTTCTTCGGGTATTCTGGCTGTAATTACGACGCTCGAGTTCATCGAGCATCAATTTGCGTAAACGGGTCACAGGGACCTCCTTTCTTTCTCTGTGACCCGACAATATCGCTGACAGGCGGCGCGTGGGCTGGTGCTTATTGTGACGAAGAAATTAACCCACGAACAGCGAAGCAAAGCGGGCGAACTCGGCTCAGAGCAGCGTGCCTCGCTGGAAGCATTAGTGGAATCAGTGGTGGGCGCCGCCTATGAGGTGAGCAATGTTCTGGGAGCGGGATTCCTGGAAAAGATTTATGAGCGGGCGCTGATGGAAGAACTTGGCCTGCGCGGTCTCCGCGTAGAGGCCCAAGTGCCCTTCGCCGTTGCTTACAAAGGCAAGCATGTCGGCACCTATGCGGCAGATCTCGTGGTCGAAGACCGCTTGTTAGTGGAGGTCAAATGCGTCGACCAGTTCTCGACCGAGCACCTGGCGCAGTGCCTCAACTACTTGAAAGCTTCTGGGCTGCACTTGGCCTTGCTGATCAACTTCCGCCGACCCAAAGTCGAATGGCGCCGAGTGGTGCGCGATCTCTGATTCGCGTTTATGCGCGTGCATTCGCGGCACACACTCGCTCCTTTTCAGGCACGCGTAGCGTCCGCGCGACAGCCGCTTCGTTCAGGTCGGGTTGTCGGAAACTTGCCTGCGCGGCTAGATCAGTGTCATACCGTGGCGTTTTAAATCGCTTAATAGATCAAAACTAAGAGGCGGGGATACGAAAGAGCTTCACCGTCCAAGCGACTGGTCTCGCTGTCGCTTGCGTTCGCGCTCACGAACCGGCCGTTCTTCATGGCGGTGAGCTATCTCGCTGGCTGATTTGACAAGCGCGGCCTGATATCGTCCCAACCAACCTCCCCAGCCGTCCTCGGTCGGCATGACTGCTTGGTCAACAAGCTTCTTTGCGGCATCAGTGAAGTGTCCCGGTTTGGTCAGCAAGCGATCCGCATTGCCGAGATCTTCAATCTGCACGGCTCCGCTCAGGGATGCCTTTCGCATTCGCACGAACGAGTTGACCCGCAAATCGCCGCGGCTGCGTGCTTCCTCGATTTCCGGCGAGCAATGAACGAAATACACTTTTGCATTCGTGCTTTCCAGCATCAAGTAATTCCGCCCGGATTGCTCGTCTTGCCCGTGGACCAAGACGCGACCCTCAACCGTCGCCATTCGGGACAGGTCGAGTGCTTCGATCTGGAGCCGCTCGTCCGAAAGCAAAGCTCCATGTGCGGAAAGTGTTTTCTGCCTGTCGGCGGTTCGTTGCATCGCTCGAAGGAGTTGTTCGAAGTCCTGGCGGATTAGCCAGTTTCCGGCACGAGTCGGCTCTGCCAAGCCCATTCGCTGCAGGACGGCGAGCCGAGCAGTCTGATGCGGAGCACGGAGCCTGGCGGTCTCAACTGCAAAGCATTGGCGCCCGGCCGCCAAACTGATCTCGGGCGCATCTTTGATGAGTTGCCGATCGATTGAGGTGAATCGCTGCTCGGTAATCTCACGCCTTTCGGCTTCTTCCGCATCGAGTTCCGTGCGGTATCCAAGCTGACGGGTACAAAGGTGCTCGGCAATTTCCCGAATCCCCTGCTGCACGTATTCGCGGCTCATGCGCAATGCCGTGCCATCATTTCTCAACCCTCTGAGGGCGATGTGAACATGCGGATGCTCAGTGTTGTAGTGCTCGACCGCCATCCATTGCAAGTCCGTTCCAAGATCTTTGGCCATGTGTGCCATCAGATCGCGCGTCAGCCGAGTTAAATCGGCCCTTTCACCGAATTCCGGAGATACGATCAGCTTCCAGAGCCGTTGATCGCCCGCCTTCTGCCACGCGTCCAGCTCCGATGCCATGTCGATGCCTTGATTGTCACGGCTGAAACCGGCGCCATCATCGCGGCCTTCATGAGCAGCGCTCTCGCGCGCCAGGTAGCGCCCGTGCGCTTTCCACTGTCCTTGTATCTTGTTTTTGAGATACGTCACGCGGACTGCTCAACGCTTGATTGCATTGCCTCACCAGAAATCTAACTAAAGGGAAGGACTGCCTCAGGCAAAATGTTACTTTTCAGGCCTCACACCCAGGAGGTCTTCGAATGGACACTAAACTTACCCATGCATCGCGAACTGAACTGGCTGACTCGTTGCGGCGGCGTTACCAGTCGAGCAGTAGCAAGACCAAGAAGCTGATCTTAAGCGAGTTCATTGCCAGCACCGGCTATCACCCGAAGTACGCGGTACACCTGCTCAACGCAGAGGACGCGGCCCTGCCTAAGCGACCGCAGACTCGTGATCGGTCGAGCCTCTACGACGATGCGGCACGCCAGGCGCTGATCGTTTTGTGGGAAGCGTCCGACCGGGTCTGCGGGAAACGGCTGCAGCCGCTGCTGCGCATCTTGTTGCCAGCTCTTGAGCGGCACGGTCACCTGAAGCTCGATGAGGCGATCCGGGCCAAGGTGCTGACGATGAGCGCCGCAACGATCGACCGTTGTTTGCGAACGCCGCGCGATGCGACACGCACCAAGAAGACTCGCCGTGTGATGCCGGAGATCCGCCGCCGCGTGCCGTTGCGAACCTTTGCCGACTGGAAAGAGCCACTTCCGGGCAGCATGGAAATGGATCTTGTCGCGCACTGCGGAGAAATGAACAAAGGCAGCTACGTTAACAGTCTCGTACTCACCGACATTGCGAGCGGCTGGACTGAATGCGCACCGCTGGTCGTGCGAGAAGGCGGCCTGCTGATCGAGGCGCTAGAGCGCATCCGCATAGGTCTGCCTTTTGCTCTTCGCGCATTAGATGTCGACAATGGCAGCGAGTTCGTAAACGAGGCAATGATCCAATATTGTCTCCGCAATGACATCGAGCTCACGCGGTCGCGCCCCTATCGGAAGAACGACCAGGCGTGGATCGAACAAAAGAATGGTGCCGTCGTGCGCAAACTCCTCGGTTATCGCCGGTTTGAAGGCATCGCTGCGGCGCAGGCGATAGGGCGCCTTTATGGGGCGTCGCGCCTGTTCGTGAACTTCTTCCAGCCTTCGTTCAAGCTGGCGGAGAAACACAGGCAAGGCGCACAGGTGAGCAAGCGCTACCATCCACCTGAGACGCCGTACGAGCGGCTTTTGCAGACCGAAACGCTGTCCGACGCCATCAAGGCTAAGCTGCGTGAGGTTAGTATTGCGCTCGATCCACTGAAATTGCTTGAGGAAGTGCGGGCCATGCAAAGTCATCTGGTGGTCCTCGCTGATGGGGGTAGACCCGATGCGCCATCAATGCCAGAGCCGGATCTGCCGACATTCCTGGCCAGCCTGTCTAGCGCGTGGCGAGCAGGCGAAGTACGACCGACCCACTCCAAAGAGGCGCACTCACGTTATCTGCGACCACTCCGGGTTCCTCTCGCCACCGTTGTAACACGACAGTTGACGCCGCAATCGGAACCAAGATCGCAGACAAACAAACCAACCGTCGTCACCACCGTTCGACCGTCGACGCCTCAGTTGGATGTTGAAGCCGAAAGGCGTTGCGAACTTCAGCGACAAGACTTGGCCAGACGACACATCCGGCGAATACATGCTTTTACATTGGTCTGGCCGTTGATTGAACGACGGCTCGAGGGCCGTCCAAACTTAAATGCCTCGGAGTTACTCGATGAGCTGAGAGTCCAGTATTCAGGCCGCTTCCACCTCGGGCAACTTGCAGCGTTGACCCGTCGTGTCAATCTCTGGCGTGAAGACGCACGTGCGCGCGGCGTGGTGATCGGCAAACGCAGCAATCGAACATCGGGGCTGCCGCGCACTTGGCGCACGCGAGTCGATCCGTTCGAGGTGCACTGGCCCGAGCTGTGTGAATGGCTTGGCAAAGATCCTGATCAAACAGGCCTTGAGCTCTTCACCAAGCTAAGATCTAAGTACCCGGATTGCTACACCGCCGGGCAGTTGCGTACATTGCAGCGTCGGCTCAAGTGCTGGCGACACGAAGCGGTGAAGCGACTAATCTGTGAGATGCAAGACTCCACCCAAGATGTCGGCTCTGGGACTGGTTGAGCCTCGTGGTAGGCATATCCCGTCGAACCGGAGCTTCTGGCGTGAGTATTCCGGTCCTGGTGAATAACGACTCCGGACGGATGATTAAAAAAACCGAAGGCAAGAATCGACGACGACGAAAACAAACCATCTGATTAGCGAGATGGGGCAAAAGTAAGAATCCTCGTGAGGCAAATAGTAAGAAAATTACGTGAGGCAACACGAACAAACGCTGCTGGTGAGGCCGTGTGGCCCTTCCTTTTCCAGCGCAGGCGCGGCGGATACGCCTTTTACTTGTGCTGCGAGCGTAGTGCATCAGCAGCTTGAATCCGGTCGACCACCCAGCGCGTCCAGTGCGAGTGATGGAAGGCTTTCTCGGCCGGAGCCGGAATTTCCGTTCCTCGTCAGTTCGTTCCATGCCCAGTCAGGTCCTGCATGGCTATATGAGCACCGTTTGACATGCTCTGGCCTGCGCTCTTGATGAGGCGGTCATATCTTTCCTTGGCTCGCGCAATCGCCTCTGAGCGAGCGTCGGGTGGAGGTTCCGGCACGCAGGTCAGTATTGTCTTGGCGAGCGTATCGATCAAGGCGAACAGGGCCTGCTGCCCGCGCGCAAGCCGAACCACATCCCGCGACATCCGTTCAAACCCTCCGGCAATCCGCTCCTCGGTCTCGGTTAGCTCAGGCCGTCCATTCAGTTCATTGCGGATCGCTGCCCGGATAAGTGCGCTCGGACTCTCGTACCCACGCGTTTTGACGGTCTGGTCGATCTGATGCCGATCTTCTTGACTGAGTCTCACCGCAATTCGGGCGCTTCGAGTCGCGCCGGTCGCTTGCCGCATAAATTCGTCCCTCTAAGTACTAAGGGATTGGCGAAGGGTACTTCGGGACACTTTTAGCGAAAAAAATTTGCAGGTCAGACATGTGTCTGACAGAAGTGCGATTTCGTAGCACGAAGCAAATTGCTGATTGCACATCCGCTTGGGCACGAGGAGCACGGCCTGTGTCAAACGTTTCCTTTATGTTCCACTACCCGGCTCGGCGGTGGTTTTGGAACGATGTTGGCTGCCGGGATTGTCGCAATGTGCCGCAATCCGCCCCAAGCTGCTCCCTTTGCCACGTTCTGTCGCAAGTTGTCGCAAAAAGCCGCAAATCGTCGCAGACTGACCGCTAGCCAAAAAAGATTTGCGTTTTAGCGTTCTCAAATTGCTCTGGGAATCCCTTAGTACTTAGGGGCTCTTTTTCGTGCCCGTACAGAGTACCGAGATTTCGCGGAACTGGATCGCGGCCACACGCAGATGCTTTGCCGCCCGCCGCGGGGAAAAACCTGCTACAAAAGCGGGCCAGATCCGCGCCTTGTGGCCGGAGATCAGAATCGCCCTCGCAGAAGGCCAAAGCTTGAAGACCATTCGCGAATGGTTGGAAGAGGATGCGGGTCTGTCGCTCAGCATCACGAGCCTGACCTCGTACATTAGCCGGATTCGCCGGTGCGAATTGCGCCAGAGCGCAGCGCAACCCACAATGGCACGCGAAACGCGGGCGGATGAGAGCACCGCAACGCCAAATCGCGCCTCGGATGCCCGCAACACATCACCGCATGATCCGCTCGCATCTGCCATGGCGATCTTGCATCAGCGCCGCTTCGATATTCGCGAAGTACATGGCGACGGAGATCCGAGGGATAAAAACTTGATTTGAATTTCAGGAGTACGAAAATTAATGTCGAAAAGCACCCCAACGAACAACGGCGCTGGCCCGAGCGGTCAGCCTACGATTCATCTTATTCTTCAAGGCAAGGGTGGGGTCGGAAAAAGCGTTGTTGCAAGCTGGTTAGCCGAGTTTTTGATCAAACGCGGTCAGCCGGTACGGTGTATTGATGGAGATCCGGTCAACCGGTCCTTCGCACAATACAAAGCCTTTTCAGCCGATAAACTCGATCTCATTAATGCAGACGGTGTGCTGGACCGGACACGGTACGACGGCCTTGTCGAACGGTTCCTCGCGAAGGACGCCATATTCGTCCTCGATAATGGAGCCACCGCCTTTCTTCCGTTCTGGAGCTACTTGATCGAGGCCGACTTGATCGCAACGCTCCGTGCTGCCGGCCGGAAAGTGTACATTCACGTCCCGATTGGTGGCGGCGAGATTTTGAACGATACTTTGCTGAGTTTCAAGACCCTCGCCGAAAGCGCCACTGAGCAAAACCTCGTGGTCTAGATCAACGAATTTTTTGGTCCTGTAGAGCGTGACGGCAAAACCTTCAACCAAATGCAGGTTTACCTCGAAAACCAGGGCAAAGTTCTGACGGCCGTTGCGATTCCGCAGAGGAGCCCCGACACGTTTGGCCACACGATCCGCCGCATGCGCGAGAAAAAGCTCACGTTTGAGGAAGCCATTACGTCCGAGGAGTTCTTTATCGTGGACAAATCCCGGCTCCACCGCGTGCGAACGGATCTCTTTGCGCAGCTAGAGCAAATGCCGTTTGCTTGAGAGCCAACCATGGCCAGCATCACTACCAACAACCTCAACCCCCACTCTCACGAAGATCATACGTCTCACGTTCGACTCCCCATCGATGAGATGCCGCTCACGGTTCGCGACGCCGCCCGATTTTTGGGGGTCAGCATTCAGACCGTGTATCTTTGGGTAGAGCGAAAGCAGATTCCCCATCTCCGCGTGATGGGCCGCAACATCCGATTCCTCAGATCGGAGCTGGAGCCCTTCCGCGCGCAATTCAAACAGGAGGTGGTGAATTGGCAAGACCAGTAAAACATGACGGGAGCTTGTATAAACGCGAAGGATCGAAGGTCTGGTGGATGCGATACCGCGACAAAGACGGTGCTCGCCAGCGTGAATCGACCTTCACAGAAGAGTGGGACGAAGCGCAGAAGCGCCTCAGAGAGCGCCTGCAAGCCCGAGACAACAATACGCTGCCCGCGCTGCGCCGCGCACAGGATCTTACTTTTGGCGAATGGTCGGATTTCTATTTGGAGAATTTTCTCTAAGCCGCCGTTCCGCGCGCCCAAAACGCATGAAGTGAACCAGCGCGCGCTGAAGCACCTGAGAAAAATATTCGAGAATACCAAACTCGCGGAGCTAACGGCCGACGATATCGAGATGTACCTTCGTCGGCGGCTGAAGCAGCGAGCACTGGTGAAGACGAAGGACGGGTTCGTGGAGAAGCATGTGCTGAAGGCAACGACAGTGCATCAGGAGCTGCGCGTGCTCCGCCGCATGTTGAATGTGGCAGTGCGCAAGAAGTTTCTGTTTGCGAATCCATGCGCAGGGGTCGAGTTTCCGGCAAGAGTCGATGGATTGTTCCGGCCGCATTACATGACATGGTCAGAGCAGCAGAACATCGAATTCAGCGCGCCGGAGTACCTGCGCAATGTCATCCGGATCATCACGGACCCGGACTTCGGATTTACAAAGAGCTGGCGCCGATGAAAAAGGATCAGCTCGATCTGCAGAACCGAATCGTCTGGATTCCGGACTCGAAGACTCCGAACGGCGTGGCGGAAGTTCCGCTTACCGATATCGCAGTGGACGCGTTTCGGAATCAGCTTGCGATCTCAGGGCCACGGCCGTTCCTGTTCCCCAGCGACGAGAATCCAGATGGTCATCAGAAGAGTTTCAAAACCGTCTGGCACGCTACGTTGCGGCGGGCAGGTGTTCCCTACTTTCGTATCTACGATCTTCGTTCGACTTACGCCACGCGGCTCAGCGCTGGCGGTGTCGCAGACGAATGGGTTACGCAACTGCTCCGGCAGGGCGATGCGAAGGTGTTCAAGAAGTACTCGCAGATGAAGATACAAATGCAACGCGAGGCGCTGGCCAAACTCAACCGCCTTGCAAACGAAGCAGGGTCTGGCTTTGGCACAGCACAGGGCCGTTCTGTGCCGGGTTTTGGCACAGTTTTGGCACAGTAAGGCAAAGGATCAGCGAAAAGGGATGGAAGGCGGATCGACTAAGTTATTTGGAATCAGCGGGAATTTTGGTCGGGGCGGGGCGATTTGAACGCCCGACCCCCTGCGCCCAAGGCAGGTGCGCTACCAGGCTGCGCTACGCCCCGACAAGTAAAGCTTTCTTGATTCTAAACCACTTCCACGATTTCCGAAACCGTCCCGGCCGCCCAAACGGGGCCAAAACTGCCCCGACCCCCTGATCGGCTGGCTTAATTGCATCTGATCTCCCAAAAAAATCAGATTGGATGCGAAGGGAGCCATTCCGACGAGCTTGGCGAGAGAGACTTGCCCGGCCTCGTCGATAAACAGGTAGTCGAACTGCCCCTGTGCTTCGGGACGGCTGAAAACCCAGGCACTACCGCCAACGAGGTCAGGCAACGTTTTCCTCTGGAATGCCGCCGCGTTTTCAGGGATAATCTCGATTACCGGATGGAAAGGTACGCGATCCTCTTCCCCGCATTTGGCCGCCGTGAAATGTATGCCCAGTTTGGTCGCGGCCTCAGCGGCAGATTTCATCAATTCACAAATTGCATCGTAGCTGTTCGATGAGATCCCGACTCGTTTGCCGGCATCGAGAAGTTCGGCGATCCCCTGACCCCCTTGGAAGTCTTGCCAGAGCCCGGCGGTCCCTGAATGCAAAGCGCGCTGTGATCCAATCCAAGCACAATGCGTTTCGCACCAACCAGGACGTCCCCGCCTTCCTGAATAAGAGGCCCACCGGTTGATCCGCGCATCCGCGGCCGCCGCCGGTAAAGAAGACCTCCAAAGCCGGGGGGTAGCTCTCCGGTCGCCAGATAGCGCCGAAGAGTGTGCTCTATGGATTGCACAATTGCGCGCTCATCAAATATCTCGTCCGGAATGAGGCTGAACCGGTCCGGCAGCGGGCCGCTCGCTTTAGCCCTGTTAATCGTCAACCCGTGGCGGTCATAGTCTATGGTCTCGATGGCAAACTTGGTTTCGTGTCGCTTACCAATTCACATTTGTCGCCGCCGCGGAGGTTAGGTGCAAATTTCGGAAGTGTCAGCTCGCCTTGTGTCGCCCAAAGGACCCGCGCTAGACCTCATGATTCCTGTTTGGTGAAACGAGCTCGATCGGAGTCAGAGCAAAAGCTCGCGAAGGAACTCATCCGCGCTATCCCTTGTGCGAACGCGGTCCAACTGTCACCCTGCCTTCTCTCGAGATGGGACGAAGCGGTATCGAGAAAGCGCTTCCGAAGCCGGTACCTGCGCCCTGAATGTTCGCGAAAGCTATATGTTTGAACGCCAAGGCGAACCCCGTCGATCTTGGAGTTTATTTTCGCGAATGCCAGCGAGAGCGGAAAGCTTGCCAGTGCTGCTTTTCCGAAGTCTCTTCTTGAGTACACATTGTTCTCTATTGCTCGTAACTGACGAAACCGATCTTGCTCGAATCCGGCGACCACGAATTTACATTGATGGTTCCCTGACCGCCGAAAAATGTGGCGAGCGTTTGCGCCGGCTGCCGCTGGATCTCTTGGCCGGGTAGACGGATCATCTGCAGCTTTACATTCACGTGCGCGTTGTGCCCAGCCGTTCCTTTAGGAAACGCTATGAACACAACCCACTTGCCGTCGGGAGAGCAGTGCGGAAACCAGTCTTCTTCGTCTAGATTACTCGTCACCTGTTCCGCGTTCTTATCGTTGGGCCCGGCGCCGTCTGCCGGCATACGCCAGACCTCCCATTTCCCGGACCGATCCGAGTTGAAGTAAATCCATTTGCCGTCCGGGGAGTAGTCAGGGCCGTCGTCATACCCCGGATTCAAAGTTAAGCGTTGCTGATCGCCGCCACCCACAGGCAGCCGGAAAAGATCGAAGTTGTTGTTGCGTTGTGCGACCACCGCCAGCCATTGCCCGTCAGGTGAGAATGCATGGAAGTAGCTCGGACTCTCCGAGACCACCATGTTCGGGGTGCCGCCCTCGGACGAAACCGTGTACACTTGCGAGCCGTGTCCGGTTGCTCCCGAGGAAAAGGCGATCAGCTTCCCATTTGGCGAAATTCCTTTGTCGTTATTGCATTTGGTGATGGGGCCCAGCGGTATCTTCTGCAAGGTCGGATTTTCGGAGCTAATGGGGAGCTTCCAAAGATCGCCTTTCGAATTCACCAGCAGGTATTTCCCATCGGGGAAATATGTCGGCGCTTCGATCATCTGGGCCGCCGAATAAATGACTTGGATTGACCTGCTCTTCAGGTCGTAAACCGACACATTACTGCGCTTTATTGGAGCTGGTTTCTGCTCTCCGCCCTGCTGAAGAGTCACATTTGAGAAAACCGCTGTCTCCAAGACGTCGGCATTATGGGAACCCACGGCTAAACCAACATAAACAGGATCTTGCAAGTTAACAATTACCGGCGCCGATGGCTTCAGTTCTTCTGCCGGGCTTCCCGCTGCCATAGTGAACTGATTTCCGTGACGCTCGATGCGAATCCGAATTGGTGCTTTCAAGTCTGAGCGGACTTCTTTCGTCACATCGCCCGTCGTTTCTCGATATTGCAAGGACGTCAGCCCGTCACCGTGCAGCGCGACGTCTGCGTACGGCGCATCCGGCTCGAGACTCTGACGGACCATGAGCGCGGCCTTTCGATGATGCTCGACACCTTCGCCCACGAACTTTACGTCTGCGGTAAGAGTCACGTCGCCAGATAATCTTGTGTAGACAAACTGAAAGGCGTCCACTTTGCCCCAGATGTTGGCGCCGCCACCGGTGACGCGATATTCCTTCGTCGCTGCATCATATTCAGCCGTACCCGCTTTAGGCGTTGCGCCGACATCTTGGTGATCTGTAAAGGCGCCTAAACTCCCACCCGGAGATTGCTTGCCTTGAACAAGGAAACACGCTCCTGCAGATATGATCAATGCGGAGAACTTAATTAACTTTTTCATAAAAGGCGATGTCACCGAGTTATTCTGCGGTGGAACATACGCATCGAGCTTACCAAGCATCGCGCCAAACAGCCCCGGTATCAGCGAAATAGAGAACCCAAGGAAGAAAATACCGCAAAGCGCGTGGGTTACACTCACTCGCTCATCAGGCTTGATGCCCTCCAATCGTATGAGCCCAAAAAGATAGAGTCCCGCTACCGAGAACAGCACAATCCAGGCAGCCAGAAAGCGGGCGCGCGTCACATGGGGGGGTGTGTTGGTTGGTCCACTTTTTTCGGATAATGCCAGCCCTCCTGCACTCCGCCGTGAGTCTGGCTACAACGGCGCCTCCGAGCGGCGCTGTCTTCCGGTCAAGAGTGAGCGTCCATTGCACTGCATCCTCGACCGCGTGAGCCGCCACGCAGTAGAATCCGACGAGGAACAACGGCGCGAACATTTGAGGAATTCTTCGCCGAATGAACATCTCGTGTCTTGCTCGGCGGCTACTTACTTGCCCAGTATGCGTTCGTGCCCGGATAGCCCATCTCGGGCAAACGTGCCAGAATGGCCCGGCGGAGGTCCAGCAGGTGCACTTCGCCAGCTTCGCGGTAAACGATCGATCCATCCGGAGCGATGACAATGGTGTACGGAACGCCCGAGTCCCATTTGGGGTCAAATGCCGCCTGCATGGCATAGGTATCGTCACTCGAAAAGATCAGGTTGCGCACGGCTGAATGCTGATCTTGCAGGAACTTCAGCACATCCGCTTTTTCCTCTGGCGCGTTCGCCGATACTGTGACGAGCTCGAAGTTGCGGCTGCGATACCAAAGAAACGTGTTCAACAGGTCATGAAACTCCTCGACGCAAGGCCCGCACCAGGTGGCCCAGAAATTCACCATCAGGAACTTGCCCGTTTGATTTGATCGCAACGTCTTGAGCACGTCCGGTGTCGCCATTTCAAGGTTCACCGGCAGAGCATCGAACTGTTTCGTCTCGCGCTGCTTCATCTCGATCTGGTCTTTCCATTTGGTTGCGCACCCAAAAACTGGAGTGGTGCTAACGGTTACAGGTTGGCCGGCCAGCATCGCATCTAGCGCCGACCGCGTGTCCTGAGTTTTCACCAGCGATTCGCGTTGATTGTTGTCAATCCTTCCCTCAAACTGCAGCTTTCTGTTCTTGTCGAAGATAAAAACGTGAGGAGTTGCCTTAGGACCATAAGCCTCTGCCGTCGTTTGGGTTTCTCCATCATAGAGGTATGGAAAAGTGAAATGGCGGTACTTCGCCCGAATCATCATGCCGTCCAGTGAGTCGTCGACGTCCGTGTAGTTCATCTCGTGCGCAGACGCGGCGGCCACCGCGTTCGGCTGGATGGCGACAAATCCCACGCCTTTCGGCCCATAATCGGTTACTAGCTTTTTGATACGACCCTCATAAAGCTGCGCCGTCGGGCAGTGATCGCACGTGAAGATCACTGCCAGGATCGGGTATTTGCTGTACTCGCTCAGCCGATGCTTTCTGCCATCTACTCCGGGCAAATTAAAATCTGGCGCTTGCGCCCCAATAGCGAGCGTAGGATGACGCTGATACTCCTTTCCCAATTCCGCCTGGTGCTGCGCCTGGAGCGCCTGCCGTTGGGTATCGGTAGGCTGGCTTGGCGGCTGCTGTTGCCCCCAAGCTGCGATCGAACTACCCATAAGGCAGACCATCAGTCCCATTGCCTTGGGGCTCTTCCGAACTACATCAAACATTCAAACTACCTCCTTGCGCTTTAACAAAGCTGATACTAAGGCGCTTCCATGCCTCACTCAAGTGCGTGAAGTGTCGCCTAACGTGACGGGGACGTCAGCTAACTGGCTGATTCAAAGTACTGCAAATTACCCCGGAAGACTCTTGATAGTGATATTTCGCCACCGGCTGACCGCGCCCGGCCACCAACGAAGCTTTCCTAGAAATGCATCATTGTTGTGCACTTCGAAGGAAATGTGGCCCGGCTTGCCGACTGCGGCGGCAATCGCTCTCGAATCGAAGTCGGGCGCGTGAACCTTATTAATGTCGAATTCGCTTATCTTCTCGCCGTTGATCCAGGTCGTTAGGCGAGGTATCTCTCCCACACAGCGGATTCGAAAATGATTCCAATCGTTTAATTTCCATGCGTGGAGAAAGACTGGCGCCGGAGCTGCGAACTCAAGCGGTACATGCTTTGTCGGCTCGGCGGGTCTAACCGGAATCAGCCGCTCGGGGTGACGTTCATCGCCGTCCTTGCCGGGCTCGCCGATGAATCCGTACTCCATCGCGTGAAAACTTCCCAACCCGTTGCCGAAATATCCAGCGATGCCGCCCAGCGGACGGTGATCGAGCAGAACCTGAATACCGATGTTTCCAGCCGGCACTGTGCGGACGTAGATGCCGGTGTCGATCGGCCAATCCGGCCGGGCTTCCAGTTGCAGTTCAAAGTTAAAGAACGCCTCTTCCGATACCAGATACGCGCCTATGCCCGAACCCGGGGGATCTTGTCCGCCGGATATAATGCCATTCTCGACGACCCATTTGCCGGTATTTGAATCCCCCGGTTTGCGTGGATAGGGCTTCCAGCCGTTCAGGGACGAGCCGTCGAATATCGGTCGGAAACCCTCATCAGTCAGGGATTCCTGCGCCGGTGCGGGCGTAAGGCTCGAAAGCAACGCCGCTGCCGCACAGAAGTCGCGCCGCCGCATGGCCTTTTCGTTCCTCATTGGCAACTCAAATCAGAATAGGAGCTTCAGCACAAATCCCAATTGCCGTGGCGTTCCCACTGTCGCGCTGATCACACCAAAAGTCCCGCTGCCGAAAGCTGAACCTGGGTTGGCGAAGCTGGGAGTGTTCGTCAAATTATACGCCTCGGCCCTTAACTGCAGCTGCATTGACTCCCTGACGGGAAACGCTTTGAACAGCGAAACGTCGACGTGCCGATTAGGCGGGCCGTAGAGGATGTTCGGCCCGGAGTTCCCAGCCGTATATAGCGGCTGCGAGAAAAAGCACGCCCCGTTCAGCCAGTTGGTAACAGTCGGATTGGCCGCGTATGCATTGCAACCAGCAACGCGATCTGGCCGATCAGAAACCGTCACTCCTCCGGGCTGGGTTGCAGCACTCGAAATGTTCTCGCGAGGTGTTGCATTCGTCACAGTAAAGGGCAGACCGCTTGCCACTACGGCGATTGCGTTGAAATCCCAGCCGCCAATCACTCCGTTCAGCCATTTATTCGATTTTGAGCCGAAGGGCAGTTGATAATCAGCTGTGGCGGTCCACCGGAGCCGGATGTCTGTGCTTGCGCTGCCGTGCTCCAGGTGCCAGTTGTTGATTAGCTGGCCTGGCGCGCCTCCGGTGAGAGCATGCGCCCACACAAAGTTCGAATTAATGGTCAGCCCGTGACGAAGGCGTCGCTCAAATACAAGTTGCATGGAATGATAATTCGCGTTATTCGAACTCGACTGATACGAAATGGTCGAGATGTTTGGAAAGAGCGAATAATATGGCCGCAGGATGTTTGTGTTTCCAGGAGCAGGCAGAGGCTGATCGATATTTGGCGAAAGTACTCCATGCCTGGTCAAGGCAGCCACATACGCTGCGCTAACGACATTTCCGCCAAACTCCTTCTGCGCAGTCAGGTTGTACTGCATTACACGCGTCGATTGAAAATTCTCCGCCACCGCAATCAAACCGGTCGTGGGGTTTGTGATGCTCTCGGGCATGGGTGGTGGAAATCCCTGCGCCAGCGTATACGTCGGAAAGATCTGATCCTGGATAAATGAGTAGCCATTCGTAAACGGAGCATTCTTGAGGAGTCCGTTCGAGCCAGTGAACTCCGGAACATAAGCAATTCCGAACCCGCCTCGAACCACCCAGCTTTGGCCAGGCTGGTAAGCGAACCCGAATCGCGGCGCTAGGTCCGCGTAGTCCGTCTTTACGCCAGCCGTATCAGAGACCCCATTTACTCCGGCCACGATGATTCTGTTAGTTGCTGGATCGAAGTTTGAGATCTGATTGTGCACTTCCGTTAATGGCGTAAATACGTCGTAACGGATGCCCAGATTCAACGTGAGCTTACGATTGACTCTCCAATCGTCCTGAAACCAGACGTTGGGCTCCCACATGCGGTAGCCATTCCAGGTGAGATTCTCGTTCAGTTGTCCGACAGAGGGAAATCCGAGCAGCCACGATGCGATAGCGTTACCTGAAGCAATCGCGCCGGAGGGATCGTTCGTCGCATTGCCATCGAAGTTGTATGCGCCGCGCGGATAAGAGCTTTGCGTATCGATAACCTGGCGCCGGATCAGTGCAGCGCCCATTCTCATACTGTGCGAGGCCTTCGTCCACGAGAGCGACCCCTGATAATCAAACGTGTTCTCGAACTCGATGAGCGGAACAAACGACGCGCCCCCCAGTGTTTCATAGCCGGCGGGTTGCATCAGCGGCAAGCCAGTGCTCACATAATCGTGGTTCGCACCGGGGATCCCGAACTGCATCGCGAGATTCTGACCCAAATCCACTGACTGAGAGTCGAGCGCGAATCGCTGGTACGCAGCCTTCAACTCGAGCAGCAGCGTCGGAGTAAATATGTGTACAAAATTTGCCTGAACAGCTTGAGAACGTTGCAGCGCTGGTCCGGGAAATACGCCCGCGTTGCCACCCGGATCGATTCCGTTCACAATCGGAAATGCACCTGGCGTGTAGGTGGTGCCGTCGTTGTAGGAATAGCGGGCAAAAAACGTATTCAATTCATTGAAGTGGTGATCGACGCGAACGTCGTATGTGTCGTAATTCTGCGTTTTCTTAAGATTGGACGTGTAATTATTCACCAGGCCACTCGCCTGCGGCACAGGATAAAGGTTCATGAAGTTGGTGGCGATGGGGCTGATCCTGTTTGCGGGTATGGTGTCGTTGGGGAACATCGTTCGCACATACGTTCCCGGTTTGGCTGGATTTGGCGCCGTCATTACTGGATCGAAAATCAAAGCTATGCCGTTGAAGTTGCCATTTCGCATCGCGACGGTGGGAATAGTAGAGGTGTAAGTCTGGCCTTGTCGCAGAAAATAACGCTCGTAATCGAAAAACCCAAACGTCTTGTTTCTTTTGATTGGCCCGCCTATGCTGCCGCCAAAATCGTTGAACCGGTACTCTGCTTTGGTGCGGGCAAAGAAGTTTCTTGCATCCAATGCGTCGTTGCGAAAGTATTCGTAGAGGGTCCCGTGAAAAGCATCTGTTCCCGACTTGCTGGTAATTGAGACCACACCGTTCGCTGATCTCCCGATAGAGGCGTCGAAATTGTTAGTAAGTACTCTGATTTCGGCAATGCCGTCAACTGACGGCTTGACCACGATATCGTTCTGGATTCGCTCGAAATTATCCATTCCGTCCAGCAGCCAGTTCGGCACACTAGCGCCGTTTATCACGAGGACAGAACTCATTCGGCGATCGTCTGGCCGATTTCCACTCAAAGTATTGCTCGCTAGGCCTTCCGTGGCGCCTGCCGTCAACTGAACCAACGTCATGAAATTTCTGCCGTTGAGAGGCAGATCTTGGACCGCCTGCGTGGTTACGAGCGTCCCAAACGTAGCGCTGTCGGTTTGAAGAGCGGGTGCCTGACCTTGCACCTCGACATTCTCGGTAACGGCGCCCACCTGCATCGTCGCGTCCTCGCGAACTTTGTCGCCGGCTGCAAGAGTCACCTCTGAAACGATAAAAGTCTTGAATCCTTGCGCCTCCATCCGGAGCCGGTAGTGCCCCGGAGGAAGGGCGGTAAACACATACTCGCCGGTCGATGTCACCGACGCCGTCTGCGACGTGTGAGTGTCCGAATTTTCGAGCGCGATCTTTGCCGTGGGAACAACAGCTCCGCTTGCGTCCGTCACAAGGCCCCTAATTTCGGCACTCGCGATCACTTGTGCACCTACCCGGTGGACCGATCCTAATACGCTCAGCATGACAAACAGGCCGGAAGAAGCCGCGAACAAGCTTCGTTTGAAACAAAGAAATCTCTGAACAAAATACATGGTTCAACTCCCGGCGGGATCTGAGAACAATTTTTCTGCCGGAATTAGTGCTTTTCAACGTTTATTCGAGTCACAGAACGTTCGCTAACATGTGCCAAACGACCTAAAACCGTCGCCGAAAGAGGTATCTAACGGCGCAAGCCGGTGTGGGCTGTTCTCGAACACTCACCGGAAGCAATGGTGATAGAATTCCCGGCAGAACAGATGCGAACGTTGCCCGAACATACGTTCAGTGCCGGAGAAAAGCAGCAGGCCCTGGAAGCTGTACTCACGAGCCAGACATTTGCTCGAGCGGATCAATTAAAGAGGTTTCTTCGATATGTATGCGAAATGGAACAAGCCGGCCGAGCCGACGAAATCACGGAATACTCGATTGCCACTGACGCACTCGGACGTCCTCGCAGCTACTCTCCTGCGGCCGATTCCGGCGTTCGCGGCCGAGCTCACGATCTTCGCCAGAAGCTTGAACAGTTTTATGAAGTAGAGAATCCAGGCGCAACTGTCCGGATCGGCCTTCGAAAGGGCTCCTATACGCCGTTCTTTTATGAGGCGGAGCCGAAGCTCGTAACGCAACCTCTGATCTTGGAGCCGGCACATCCCCCGCCTCCAGCCGGCAGAATCCCGCTGAGAGCGTTGGCTTTGAATCTTCTGCTCGTGACAGGGGCCGTTCTGACCACACGAGCATTTTACTTGCAAAGGAGTCGACTGGACCCTATCTTCGAACAGTTTTGGGGTCCACTTGCGCGTCCCGGTTCCCAGGTTTTACTCTGCTTGGCAACTCCTCCCTCCCTTCTGATCAAACCCTACTCCAAAGCTCCGGACCCTGGCATTTTTCGTCCTCTTGTGCCCGATAACACTGCATGGTTCGCCCGTCTGAAGGTTCCGAACTCCGGTGGGCAACCTTATATGTATTACTCCGGCGACTCTCCCCTTTTCGGGGACGCGGAAGCGGCCGTCTTCGCAGCGCAACTCATTTCGTCCGCAGGCGGACGCATTGACTTCCTTCCGGAGAACACGGTCGGATCGGCCGCCCTACGTAGTCGCAACGTGCTGTTGATTGGTAGTTACAACTACAGCGAGTATGCGGAACGGGTTCTAAGAAACACGCCGTTTACTATCTCCGAGGACAGCACCATCGGCGAGGAAGTCATTCGAGAACGCTCGACCGCCGCCAACGGAAAAGTTTTCATTCCGAAACGCGACAGATCCCGCTCGCTCACGGTTGTCTATGGGCTGATCACCGTTTTCTCAAACCAGCCGCTTTCGGACCAGAACTCCCGAACGATCATTGTGTCGGGCGTTACAGGCGCTGGTTCAGGGGCGGCCATGCACTTTTTCGCGACCGCCAGTGGGCTGTCCACCTTGCTGGAACGGCTCAAGAAGGACGGGTTGAAACAGGTGCCGAGTTCGTATCAAGTGGTAGTCCGCGGTAGCAGAGACAAGGCGGTCGCACTTGGATGGGAACTCGCCGACTACCGAGTCATGGCCCATCCGCCCATTCTTAATTAGATCATTGCGATCTGATGGCGCTTCGTCCCCGAACTTCCATGTAGGGGAAGTTAGACGGCGAAACGGCGGGCACCGAATACGGGCATTCAGCACGGACCATAACCCTCAATGGAAGGCTCAGCGTCACAGTTAATGGATTGCGACCTTTTGCATCATGGATCGAAGCCGCGGATACTGGTCTCCTCAGCCCAGACCTGGCGGCCGGAATCGCTCGCGTAAAGGGAGTCAAGCGACTTGGGGTGAAGGTCGCCGCCGATAACTTGACTTCAGCTGCAGGCATCAACAGCGGTCGCGCGTTCCACGCAATAAACAAAGCCGGCCGGGTCTGGGGAAATGGCTTCACGTCGAAGGCGATCTGGAAACTCGTGAAGACGTTCTGCTGTCCCATTCGGTTCCACAAACATCTTCAAGGACGTTTTCTGTAATAGCGGTTAGGCGCACCGGGCGTGGGAACGCTATCAGTAACCTGCGCCCCGATCGCATGCGCCCGCGTTAACGCAGAGGTGAGCGTGATGCCACTACCAGAGATCTGTCCACCGGCGGCGTGTGCACGTGTCAACGGCGCGGAAAGGGTGATTGAGATGGCACCAAATCTCCGGACGGATGCTATTACCGCCGTTTCGGAGTCTGTGCCACTGCCGATGGTGATGGTCTGGCCGTTGCGAAAGCCAATCGCGCGGGCGACAGAGATCGCGGTCGCGCCCGCTTCGATGGCTGTGCTCACGGTGGTAGCGCCGGCCGTGCCTACCTTCGCGATGACGGCTGGCTCGAGGTTCGCGCCCGTATCAATCATAATTTTCTGGCCAGCATTGAAGCCTTCCACGCTGTCAACCCTGATGTTCGTCGCGCCGGCATTTGAAGCGGCCGACAGAGTCGCAGCGGCCTGCGTCTTGAAATCATTGCAGTTGCTGTCGGTATCGGCGCCGTCGGGAAAGCGGCCCGCGCTCGTATTGGTGTCAGCTGCAGCCGCAGCGGTCGGCCCGTTGGTAACAGCTGCACCGGGCGTAGGCACGTAGCAACCACTCTGCTCCGAACCCGACGCGCCTTGGTAACCTTCGGCGGTCCAGGGGTCGACCACGCCGCCGTAGTTGAGGCTATCGACAACTAGGCCAGAGGCGTCGCGTAGCACCATGTTGCCCTCTTTAAAGATGACTGTGAGCCTCCCGAATGCGACCGCTTTGGTGATGAACTCGGGGCCCCCGAACCACTGATTAGGCGTCGGCTTCCCTTGGTAGCCGGCGATCGTAACTGCGGCGTCCCGCACAACCGCGTCGGTCGGATGGCTGTTTGTGAGCGAACTATCGAGCGTGATGCCAGTGCCGAGCGCCTGGACGGGTTCGTTACTCGAATGAGCAAACGCCGCCGCCGGTGCGAAGCTGATTCCCGTTCCCCGATCGCTAAAGGGAAGGTTGGCTGCGTGGTTGAACTTCAATGGCCCGGCGAGGTCGAGGCCCGTGCCCGGGACCACCGCATCCTCGCTGTCAACATGCGCCGCGGCGAGGGCCGGCGTAAAGTCTAGGCCGGTGCCGTTCGGCCCCGCAGTGCCCACGGCGGTGATGGTTACCGTGTTCTTGTTCGCCCGAGTGCCAATGATCAGCTCGTCGCCGACCGCAAAGCCATTCACGTTGCGAACTTTGATATTCGTCGCGCCAGCACTCGCCTGTTCCAGCAGCTTCGTGCGGCGCGTGGCCGTGCCGACGCGCGTGACCGTGACCGTCTCGATCCCATGGCCGACGCTGTCGATGTCCAGCCTGATCTTGTCACCCACCGAGATGTCGGAGACTGATGTCACCTGGATATTCGTCGCGCCGGCGGCCGCATCTGCTCCCAGATAAGCTTGCGTGCCTTGCTTGCCAACCGCAGTGACCGTTGCCACCTCGTACTTCTCCTCGGCCTGTGCTGTCGCAGGGTAAATCGCCCCGTAGCCAATCGCAATCTTCTCGCCGACTGCGAAGCCCGACGCGTTCGTGACAGGCACATTGGTCGAGCCAACGGGAATCGTGATCACCGGACCATCGGGCAGCGGTTGCCACAGTGTTGTGGGGTTGCTTGCCGCCGTTCCGATACCTGCAATCTTGCGCTCCTCTGTATTGACGCCTGTGCCGATGCTGACCGTATCACCCGCCGACATGCCAGTCGTGCTCCTCACGTGAATGGTGCTATCGCCTGTGCGCGCCGACACCACCAGCCCGGAGTTGGAAAGGCCGAGCAGGTAGAAGCCGCCCGCTGCGAGCTTCGTCCCGGACGGGATTTTGATCGTCGAGAAGATGGCCTGTTGCGTCGGGTGCTCGGTCAGGGTCCAGTTGGAAATGTCGACGCTCTTGGAGCTGGCGTTGTAGATCTCGATGAACGAGTCCGTCGCGTTGGCGGGAGAGCCTGAGCTAATACGAAACTCGTTGATCCTGACTGGGCTGACGTTGCGCACTTTTTCGGCCGTTGTCTGGGATTGTCTTTCGCCGCTGGTCTGATTCGTCCACGAAGCGTTGCCCACTAGGTCGCCGTTGAAGGGCGGCAGCCCCGACGTTACCTTGAACGTGGCGTTTACGCTCGCACCTGGAGCAACCGGGCCAGCGAAAGTCTTCGACGTCTCCTTAGTGCCGGCAACAAAGGAAGTCCACCTCTTGCTGGGCAAGGAAATGCTTAACGTCACGCCCGCCGCGGGCGTACCCGTCGTGTTCGTGAATTTCAGAGTGGTGTCCTGCGAAGAACCCGGTGAGAATGTCTGCACTCCCGGCGGCGTTGCCGTTGCCGATGCGGGCGCCAGGGTTAGTGGAGCCACGTTGTAATCGGCAGCCACGATGTTGGCTTGGACCAGTTGATCGGTCGCATCGGTCGGAAAGGTGCCCGCAGCGGTCATCGCGCCTTCATAGAATGTTCCCTGCGAGCTGTTGCTGTTGTCGCCGCCGTTGCCGAGCAGAATGGCTCCCTGCTTTCGCATCGGGTCATAGGTGGCATTTACACGTGCGCCGTCGAACATCACCGTTAGAGCGCCCTTTTGCGCGTCGCCTCCCATGGAGGTCCAATGGTGGGGTTCGCCCTTCGCGATCGCGGTCACAAATCGCCACGTGATGCTCGACAGGTTGGGGCAGCCTTTGGATCCATCCGGGTTCACGCAACCAACCAGATTGTTCTCCTGGTCGGTCATAATCCACGGCCCCGAGCCACGACCGCTGTACCACGGGGTCGCGTTGCCAAAGTAGGCGGTTTCCATGGTGCCGTTGTCGTCGTCACGACTGTCGATCTCCGCGTTGCCGTAGTCGAAGCAGCAGCCGGAGTTGAAGTGATGGCCGTTAACCACCCAGTACTGCCCCTCAGCCTGGTCGTCCACCGCCGTACCTTTCACATCGTTCTGGCGCAGGCCCATGCCGGGCACGATGAAGACGCCATATACCTTGTGGCCCATGATCGTAATCGGCGCCATGTCAGCGAGCGGGAGGTTGTTAAACCCACCCATGGCTGGGCCGCTGAATCCGCCGCGCGGTGCCTGTGTCAGGTCGTTGTGCTTGGGCGACTGGTCGTATATCCTTGCGATCCAGCAATACGTATTCGCGCAGAACTTATCCTGCGCGGCTGCATCCGCGTATCCACCCGCATCCGGATAGGGCGCCGCGGCAGGCTGAACGACACCGATGTTCAAAGTCTTGCCGTCAGACTGGCGCAGGATTTGGTAGAGCGGGCCGTTATAGGAGGCGTACAGCGCGCGTGTAGTGCTGTGGGCGGCGACGCAGGGATCCCCAGCGGCGGCGTAGATGTCACATGTGCCTTTGGGCCTGGCCGGAGGAACATTGGGTCCCGCCCCAACCTGTTGCGCCATCGCCGAAGCGGCGCCCATCATAGTGAGCACCAGCGCGAGCACGCGTAAAAGACTGATTCTCGATTTCATGCTTGTCCTGTCTGCCTTACTGAATTTATTCCGGCATCCAAAATCAATTCGATGCGCTAGAAACACCCAAGCGTAGTGAATTGCCATAACTCACCGCTTCACTCAGGTGCGCTGACTACGACATTGTAGGATGAAGCGCAGACGGCCGTGTGATCACCTGCCCATCCCCGGCGAAAGGTTCATCGAAGGAAAGCGCGCTGTGCGTTAGCAACGCGGAGGACCAGGGCATGGACTCGGCTGTGCTCAGCCGCGGCCTTCTCTCTGGGGGGACCAAACACCTGCACAGTCTGCTCATCGCGAGAAATGGCTGCTTCGTGCTGGAAGTCTACTGGCCCCGCTACAATCGCGAAACCAGGCACTATCTCAACTCCGCCACGAAGGCTGTATTTTCCGCCTTGGTCGGTATCGCGATTCACGCCGGGCGGCTGCGCGGGAACGGGCACGTGCTTTCTTATCTGCCGGCATACGCATCGACGAATATCGATCGGCGCTGGCGGGCGATTACGATACCGGCGACGGCCCAGTTGACGGGATGCCCGTGATACGACACCAATCAGGTCGGCCGCGTTCCAGGTCTATACAAGCGGTCTATCAGGAGTTTACCGCTTCACTCTGCGCCTCACCCGCGATACCCACGCTTCTGATACAAGAGATGGGATGAGATGGCTTGGTTGGATGGTTTTGGCTGGGCTGCTTGCGCATGCGAATGGGACGGAGAAGCTGGTCGCTCTGTACACAGGGTTGGGCAGCTGGCATCATGCCATTGCGACGAAGAACTCTGAGGCACAAAGGTACTTCGACCAAGGGCTGACGCTTGCGTGGAGCTTCAATCGCTATGAGGCCTTGCGATCGTTCCGGCGTGCGTCGGAACTGGATCCCCATGCGGTAATGCCGTACTGGGGAATGGCCATGGCGCAGGGTCCATACATAAATATGGACGGCGATCCCAGTTTCGATCCGAAGGGGGCGTGCGCGGCGATACAAGCGGGCTTCCAGGTTCGAGACACAGCGCCGGAGATAGAGCGCGATTACCTGACTGTGGCTGCTTCCTGGTGTCCTGAATTCAAACCGGACGCCTACGTGGATGCAGCGCGCAAGCTGGCACAGAAGTATCCCGACGACCTGGATGCGCAGACGATTTGTGCTGATAGCTTGATGGTACGGATGCGCTGGCACTGGTATGACGGGAAAGGCGCTCCAGCAGAGGGCGTCGCTGAGGCGGAGACGATTCTTCAGAACGTGATCCGGAGATGGCCGCAGCATCCGGGCGCGAACCACCTATATATTCACGCCGTCGAGTCGTCCCCCACGCCCGAACGGGCAATTGCGAGCGCACAGCGGCTGATGGGAATCGTGCCGTGGGCCGGACACATGGTGCACATGCCCGGACATATCTGGCTGGTACTGGGCGATTGGGAAACGGCCGCGGCTGTGAATGAGCGGGCGGTTGCCGTGGATCGCGAGTATTTCAGGACGACCCAGGTGAATGGGGGCACTTACGAGCCTTATTACCTGCACAACATCCACTTCATTGTCTATGCACGAAGCATGCAGGGGCGGCGGGGTAAGACACTGGAAGCTGCACAGCGATTAGCGCAAGCCGGCTCTGAGATGGCGGCTGCGATGCCAGAAATGGTAGATTCCTTCCTAAGCGTTCAGACTTTTGCGCTAGTGCGATTCGGCGAGTGGAAGAAGATTCTGGCGATGCCGAAGCCAGGCGACAAGATGATGGCGATGCAGGCCGCGTACTCGTACGCGCGGACGACTGCGCTTGCGGCGACCGGAGATTACCCTGGCGCGGCGCTCGAACGCGAGACTTTCGAGAAGCTGAGAAGGGCTATTCCAGACGACGCAGCATGGGGCCAGAGCAAAGCGAAAGACGTGCTGAAGGTTGCGTCCGAAGCGCTGATGGCGCGCACCACGCCCAATGCCGTGAGTGCCTGCGAGCATTGGGCTCGGGCCGTGGAAGCGCAGGATCAACTCACATATGACGAGCCGCCGGATTGGTATTACCCGGTGCGGGAATCCCAAGGCGCGTGCCTGCTGCGCGCGGACAAGTGGGCCGAAGCAGCGGCGGTATTTCGCGAGGGGGTGAGGCGATCTCCGCGTAACGGGCGCATGCTGTTCGGACTCTGGCAGAGCCTGGCGGCGCAGGGGAAAACGCCGGAAGCAGAATCGGTGAAGCGCGAGTTCGAGGCAGCGTGGGCGGGATCGGACGTCACGCTGCGGATCGAGGATCTGTAGAGCAACAACCGGTACCGGGCACCGAAGTTGGCGCGTTCGTCCCGGCAATGTGGAATTGCGGAAGTTCAAAGGTTCGCGAGACGCTATTTGCCAAATATAGAAACATTTGACAGCCGCGTGAGGGTTTCAAATTCCTGGTGGGCCGTCCGGCCCGATACTGGCGATTCTTCCGCTGTTCCCTCGCCACTTCCAATTTCCGATCCCGGCCGGCCTGACTGCCATCAAGAAAGTCCAGATAGGGGAAGATGCCGCGTCCGAGAGCAGTAGCTACTTCAAACACTGTTGAAATGACGGTCCGCACGAGGGAGCAGGCGCTGGCGAGCCTAATGCCGCCCGATCATTACAATCTGGAATCGGGGTACGCTCGTTTGAAACGCCACATGGATGAAAAACGCGCTGCCGCTCCTTTGTGGAGACCGAGATCCGCAAGCCCTTGGGCGCGAACAGAATATCGTTCTCTGACCGGATAGGTTCCCATAGACGCGCTCGGCTTCTGCCATCCAGGCATTCCAGATCACAGGATGACTTCCCGGGATCTATTTACAACTCCTGAACACCGCCGGCCAAGAACTAGGTCTGATATAAATGGCGTAAGCTGCCGATTTTTGCTTTCAGGAAAGCTTGCTGGGTTGCCACTCTTTGTCCCAGGCCCGGGCAGCGGGTGAACATATGTGGGTCATTGAGAAGATCGAAATCACTGGTGGGTTTTTACCTGGTCTTGCCGTCAATCTTCCGCGCGGCTTGACGTGTATCATTGGCGCGCGCGGCAGCGGGAAATCAACTCTTGCGGAAGCCGTAAGATTCGCTCTCTGCGGCATTTCGGCTGTACCCAAGCATTGTATTGACCTGGTTCAAGCCAATCTCGCGGGCGGCGCCCTGGTCACAATTACGAGCCTCGCGGAAGGCGCTAACCGCTACACCATCAGCCGCGGCCTTAAGCAGAACCCAGTCCTCGTGACATCGGACGGGCGAGCCATCAATACCGTTGACGTCGATCGCGGCACCTTCTTGCCCTTGGATGCTTACAGCAGTTTCGAGATTGAGGAGATCGCCGACGAAGTCCTCGGCCAGAAGCGCCGTAATCTGCTGGATGAACTTCGTGACGATCAGATGCGGACAATCCATCTGTCGCTGTCCGAAACCACGCGCAAGCTGGAGGCGAATGCGGATCGTATTCGGAGCGTGCAGCGCACCATCGATGACCTGACCGAGCAGATGGAAGAATTGGGTGATGTTCGCGTCCGGCTCAGCGCTCTTACCCCATCCGAAGATGAATCTGCGGGCGATTTTGTCCATCTTTCGCGGCAGCAGCAGCTCAATCAGCGCGAAATCGCCAAGCTCGATTCTGCCGACCGGGATCTCAGAACCCTGGCTCAAACCGTTGAGCAAATGAAACGGGAAGCACAGAATCTGTTTACCACGCGCCTCGTCGAAGAGCAGTCTGCCAATGCGGACACTCTGCGCCGGTATGATGAGCTGCTCGCAGCCGCACTAGCGCCGGTCGAAAAACATATTTCTGGGATTCACAATAAAATTCGTGATGCCCAGGGAATGCTGACCGAAGCCCGTCAAAAAGTCACCGGGATCCACACCACTCATACAGACGCATTAGCCAAGTTGACGGCGCGCAACCAGGCGGCCAGCGAACAGGCGCGCATCCGTGCGTCCTTTGAACAGCAGGTGGCCAAACTAGAGGCCCTCGAACGGCAGCGCGCCGACTTGGGGAGCGAATTGCAAACCCTGCTTGAGGAGCGAAAGTCGCTCAAAAGAGATCACATTCTCAAGCGCGATCAGATCTCCACGATTCGCGACGAAATCGCATCCGAGCTCCAGCATCAAGCCGGCGAGCGCGTGCGCATTCGCGTCATGCGCAATGCCGATCACCTGGAATATCAGCAGATGCTGGTGGATGGCCTCAAAGGCGCAAGGGTCCGGAATCAAAACGAAATCATCGCGACGCTCATGCAACTCCGCCCGGAGCAGCTTGCCCAGCTCATTCAGTGTAATGATCTCGCTTCCTTTGAGGACCTGACGCATTTCGGAACCGAACGCTCGCGCAAGATCCTCGATTCGTTTCGGGATGCTATCGACCCACTGGCCATGGAGGTAATCGCGATCGAAGACAGAATTGGCATTGAATTAAATGTGGCCACTTCAGGACGTCCGCACTTCAAAGACGCATCCGATCTTTCCCGTGGTCAGAAATGCACGGCGTTATTGCCGATCCTTCTGGCCAGACGAGACAACCCGCTGATTATCGATCAGCCGGAAGACAATCTCGACAATCATTTTATTTTTGAAACGGTCGTGAACGCTGTGCAGCGGCTGAAGAAAAGCCGGCAAATGATCTTTATCACCCACAACGCCAACATCCCAGTGCTGGCGGAAGCGGAACTCGTGCTGGTGCTGAATTCGGACGGCCGCGTCGGAGCCATTGAGAAGTGCGGCAGCGTCGATGAATGCCGCGAACAAATCATCGATCTGCTCGAAGGCGGAAGAGAGGCATTCGAACTAAGATCGAAGCGCTATGCAAGCAGATCTGTTTCCGCAGGCTGAATCTCTTCATGAGAAGCTCCGACGAGTCGCGGTTGAGGATCCACGCGAGGCCCGCAATCTATTTCTCCGGGTTCTCGATTCGGGTGGTTCTACTCTCCAAGCGTTTCTGGAGGAGATCTCTTCTCCGGCTGACGGCCGGCTGCGGCACCTCGTCGCGAGCGCCCTGCGGAACAGTCGGGACAAGGAGCGTTTAGCCCCGCATCTTATCGTCTGGCATGAAATCGAAACGGACGAGTTCGCACGACGCGCGATCTCGACCGCGCTCGATGGCGTGAAGACCGAATCCACCGCCCAGACAGCGCTCGCTCAAGAAGTCGCTCGTTTAACCACGGCGATTGGACGCGAGACCGCACAGCGCGAACGCCTGAATCGCGAGTTGGAAATTGCGCGCGAAGTGCAGGAGCGCCTTTTTCCTCAGCGGCTCCCACCGGTCGCGGGTCTCGACTACTGCGGTCAATGCCGGCCCGCTCGCGAAGTTGGCGGAGACTACTACGATTTTCTCGAGCTGACCGATGGCAGGCTCGGATTCGCCATCGGAGACGTTTCAGGAAAGGGCGTGGGCGCTGCGCTCATGATGGCCAGCCTCGAGGCCTCTCTGCGCGCGCTCGCCTCGGTCGTTGACGATCCAGCGGAGTTGATGGAGCGAGTCAATAGGCAGGTCCTTCAGGCCTCCGCCGCGAACCGGTATGCGACGCTTTTTTACGCGCAGTATGATCCTCTCGGCCGCCGCCTGTCCTACGTCAACGCAGGTCATAACCCGCCCATCGTTTTGCGGAATTCGGTCGGCTTCTATCACGTCTTGCGATTGGAAATCGGCGGTCCCGTGATCGGGCTTTGGCCGCATCGTTATGAACAGGGATTCTTTTCTCTCGAAGTAGGAGACCTGGTCGTACTCTTTACCGACGGCGTATCCGAATCCATGAATGCTGGTTCGGAAGAGTGGGGTGAAGAGAGATTGATTGGCTGCGTCAAAACCTCGCATGGCCTTCCCGTTTTGGAAGTGATGAGCCACACTCTCGCCGCCGCCGAGGCCTTCGCTGCCGGTGCTCCCCAGCATGATGACATGACCTTGGTCGTGCTCCGCGTCAACGGATAAGCTCGAACAGCGTGCTAAAAGGCCACATGTCGCCGTGAGATATCAGTTCACCCACACCATAATCGGTGTCATATCGTCGACCTGCGGCGCCCGCCACGAACCCGTCTGGCGCTCGCGCGATGTCCTCGATCGAGAATTATCTTCACCGAAGCCTCCCGCATCGCCCGCGCGCCTCGCAATCGCTACTCGCCCACTCCTGCAGAACCCGCTCATTCGTTTCCCTCAATTCGATCGCAATGCAGCCATCGGATCAATCCGCGATGCTTTCCAGGCTGGAATATATCCAGCGAGGGCTGCCACCGCGGTGAGCAGCATTCCCATTCCGGCGAATGTGGCCGGATCGCCGGATGTCACCCCGAATAGCAGGCTTCCCAGCCCGCTCGACAGAGCCCGGGATGCTGCCATCCCCAACGCGAGTCCTAAGCCAGCCAATCCCAATGTCCGGAGAACGATTCGACTTCGCAGGGTCTTGGCGGATGCTCCTAGCGCCATACGAATTCCAATTTCTTTGACTCGTTGGCGCACCGAATACGAGATTACGGCGTAAATCCCCAGGGAAGCGAGTACCAGGGCGAAAGCCGCGAATCGCGCTAATCCCCGGTTTGCCGCATCGGCAGATACATTTCAGACCCTCCTGCCTTCTCCAAAGCCTCATGCCTCACATCGGAAACTACGCCTACGACCCGCCGCCCCCCATCCGTCGTAATCATTTGCCCCACTGGATTCTGGCCGGGCCAGAGTGTTCGCGCCATCGTTTCATTGATCACTACAACCGGTTCGCTGGATTTGCGATCCCTTTCCGTGAACGCTCTCCCCGCCTGCAACCGGATTCCCGCCGCCTCGAAGTATCCGTCGCTCACAATTCGAACGAACGCCTCCGGCTGGTGACCCCTGGGATAAACCTGTCCTTTGCCGGCGACTCCCCAGGACCTGTCGTCCCGCAGCGGCAGGCAGTCAGTAGTGCCGGCCGCCACAATGCCGGGGACCGATCGGGTGTTTTGCAGCACATTATCGATGAAAGAGTTCTGTTGCGCGAAACTCGAAATCCGAAAACTTGGATCGATCCTCAGCGCCGCCGCCCGCTCGGGTTGAAATCCCAGGTTCACGTCGAGGACGCGCAAGAAACTCCGCATCAGCAGCCCCGCGCCGACTAGCAGTATGCAGGCAAAAGCAATCTCGGAAACCACCAGTCCGTCGCGCATCCAGGCGTGCCGCTTGCCACCGCTCGACCCGCGGCTGGCATCTTGCAACTGCTCGTGAGGGGACAGCGACTGAACCTGCAATGCGGGCAGCAGGCCAAAAACCACGCCCGTGGCGACCGCCGCCAGCAAAGTGAAAGCGAGCGCGCTTCCGTCGATCCGAACGGTTTCGAGCAGAGGAAGATTAAATGCATCGAGATGCGCCAGCTCACGCGCGCCCGCCACGGCGAGGATAAGTCCGAATACAGCGCCACAACACGCGAGCGTCACGCTCTCGGCGAGCATCTGCCGCACTAGCCGTGAACGTCCCGCTCCTAACGCCGCTCGCGTTGCCATCTCCTTTTGCCGCGCGCCTAACCTCGCTAATTGCAGATTCGAAAGATTCGCGCACACAATCAACATCATTACGCCGACTGCAGAGGCCAGTACAAAAGCGCCGGACGCACTCGTCCGCTCACGTGTTCTTGCAGCGGGACCGCCGGATAAAGGGAACCCTCTTCGACGCGCAGCAGATCATCGGACAATTGCTGAATGAGCTGCGCGATCGCATAGCCATGCAATGGCCCCGCAGCAATATTTTGAGGACGAGTATATCCAGCGTGCCAGGCAAAAGATCGGCCTTCGTTTTGTCAGCTCTCATAGACAGCCTGATTGTAGGACGATAGGGCTTTCGCCCGGTTAGCTGACATGAGAACTTCTTTTTTATTTGGGGCACATCAATCTACTGAGCGGTCCCATAGGTCATCTGATTGAATCTTTTTGTCAATTCCTTAGGGTCGCACGTAGTGTTTGCTCACTGCATTGAGAGCCGTGTCGAACGGCTTTGCAATATCCAAGAATCGAGCAGGTCCGTTTGCCAGCTGGCCGGATGGATTCGTCCTTTGCGTGGAATGAACGCAAATTAGCAGAGATTTCACCCTCAAGCCCACAAGCAATTTTGGACACCACTGGCTTCGAGTCCCACTCGTCCGACAATGTTGGGAGGAACACCAATAATGGCGACGATACGACATCAAGTTTCAATAAGCACACCGCCTACGAAGTTGTATCAGGCCGTCACGACTGAAAACGGAATCGGGAGCTGGTGGGACAAGCCAGTTGCCGTGAAGTCTGAGCATGGGCTTATCTTGGACTTTCGTCCAGGTCCGGGACACGGTGTATTGAAGATGAGAGTACTCGATACGATTCCCGATCAGCGAGTGGAGTGGGAGTGCATCAGCACCCATGCGAAAAACAGCCCCGCCTCTGCTTGGACGGGTACACACATTATTTTTGATATAGCGGAACGAGACGGGGGGAGCACGCTGACTTTCCGGCACACGGGTTGGGATGAGAGTAACGAGTACTTCGGCTTTTGCAACTACAACTGGGGTGTGGCGCTACAAAAGCTCAAACTGTATTGTGAATCGAGCAGATCGCCATGAACCTAACCGGGCTGAGGGATGGAGCGGCCCATGCGCTGCTCGCGATGATTCGCGATCCATCTCTCGCCGTAGATAGCGCCGATCACCACAAATCTCTTCGTCACGCATCCTCTGTAAATAGTTTTCGACGGAGCGCGCTACCGTTTCGGCTTAATAAAGAGCGCGCCACTGAGAGAACTTGCCATCGACAGGGCCACCGCGATCCACAATACCGATCGATACCCCACAACGAAAGATTCGCCGATGGCTTTGCGAGCATCAGAGTCTGTTGTCTGAATTGCGGCAAGTTTGGATCGTTGCGAATCGATTTGCCGGCGGAGTTCGGATGAGACAGAAAGACGATCCAGGCGTCGATCGAGATCTCGATTAAATACGCCGATCAGCACGAAGCCAAGAACGGCGACGGCGAGCAGACCCGCGATCCGCGAGACTGCATTGTTGACGCCCGAAGCGGCGCCGGCGCGGTTTTGGGAAACGGAGCTCATTACCGTTGTCGTGAGCGGTGCGACGCTTACAGCCATTCCAAACCCAAGCACGACAACCGCCGGGAAGAACGTCGTCCAGTAGCTTCCACCAATTGCCGGCCTTGCAAAAAGGGCGAATCCGCCGGCGGCTATTGTAGGGCCTATGATCAGCGGCGGCCTTGCGCCATAGCGGTCCACCAACCCACCGGACCAGCGCGAGAGGACAAACATCAACAAGATGAACGGCAGTAGCGCGGCGCCGGCTTCGGTAGCTGTGTATCCCTGAACCTGGATCAAGTTCAAAGGAAAGAAAAAGAATACTCCGCTCAGGCCCGTGTAGAGAAACAGAGTAAGCAGGTTTGCGCCGGTGAAATCCCGTGAGCGGAACAGATCGAGAGAAAGCATCGGCGCCCGGGAGCGCTCTTCCACCAGGAAGAAGGCTATCAGGGACACACCGCCGACAATGCCTGCGATCGCGGCATGGGATGGTTCGATTAACGCGAACACGACACCGCCAAATCCCAGGGTGACGAGCAGAGCGCCGGGCCAATCGAGACTTTCGTGCTTCTGTTCCTGGTTACGGCTTTCCGGAACGCGAAAGAACGTGAGCGCAAGAACAACCGCGGCGATCGGCAGGTTGAGGAAGAACACCCAGCGCCAGGATGCGTGTTGTATGAGCCAGCCACCAAGAACAGGACCGACGGCGGCAGTGATGGCCGTAAAGCCGGACCAGGTTCCGATGGCGCGCCCTCGTTCTTCGGAAGGAAAGGAGGCGCTGATCAAGGCAAGACTTCCGGGCACAAGAAGCGCGCCACCGATCCCTTGTAATCCGCGGGCTGCGATGAGTTGGCCGACGTTGGCAGCGAGGGCGCACCAGGAGGAGGCGCCGGCGAAGAGAATGACACCAACCGCGAAGATCTTGCGGCGGCCATAGAGATCGCCGAGCGAGCCGCCTACCAACAGAAGAGCGGCCAGGAAAAGTGCATAGCATTCGACCACCCACTGAACCTGAGATACAGTCGCTCCCAGAGCGGATTGAAGCGCCGGAAGCGCGACATTCACGGCTGTGCCGTCGATAAAGGCCATGCTGGAGCCGAGTATCGTAGCGGCGAGAACCCAAGGGCCGCAGGCGGCGGAAGGATGCGCGGCGGATGCGGCCAGAATTGCGGGTTGATCGCGAGGCGGCTTCGCCATATCGGGCATGACCTATTTTCTGCTCGGGTCGTGTGGGGTATCTGGGCAGGTGGACTGCGGCTACTGGACATTTATTTTCAATCAGTGGGTGGGGGGCGGTTCGACGGATGCCGACAAAGAGCCGTTTCAAGTGAGCGGCTGGCGCAGCGTCCGGAATGCCGCTAGTTATGGGTTTTCAATGCTGCTGTTCGATGAGAGCCGGTGGAAAGGCGCGCTGTGAGAGCCAAATTTCCAGGATGCCAGATTGGCGAGCCAGCCGAAATAGCGAATGCGCGGGAATCCCTTGGGCAAAATACATGCTGTACAAGCGTCGCAGGAACTCCCGGAAACTCGCACCCTCCCCTTATTGGGATGCCGCAATCCTTTCCGCGGCTCAAAACCTGGGTCCCCACCACGGTCTACTCCGAAGATCTCAACAATGGACAGGTATATGGTCGCGTTCGTGTGATCAATCCGTTCACGAGGCGCCCGGAGCATCACTCAATAGCTCATTAACCCGATCCCCCGTTCCCCGCCTTGCCGTGCAGCCCCACCAGAACAAGCCCCGCGATCACCAGACCCGTCGCCGTGACCTTCGCCACCAAGGCCCAGCCGTGGAAGTCTTCGCGAAACCAGCTCGGTTTGAAGCGCGTGATCAAGTAAGCGAGGAGGAAGATCGTGGCGTAGCGAACACCGGAGGTCGCCTGCACCAGCGAAGGGTTGGCCCGGCTGAGAGCGTATACCACGAGGAAGGACCCCACTCCTGCCAGAAAGCGGTTCACCATGTACCCAAATTTGCTGGAAGGCGGCGCCTCCTCCGAGTGCTCAAAGATCTGCCGACGCCAGGAGGGCGGGATCAATAAGGCAATCGAGCCGGCGAAGGTTCCAACGGTAAAGAAGACGTAACCGCTCACAAAATTCGTGCGGTTGAACACAATCTTCTGCAGAACGTTCATCATCCCGAATCCGGCCGCGGCCAGCGCGATCTTTGGAACCATTTTTTTCAGGGGCCTCTTCTCAGCGAAAAACATCACAAAGCCGCCGGTCGTCATGAGCGTGAAGCCGAGCGTCTCGCCGCCGAGCGGCGCCCTGAGCAACGGAATCGCGATCAACGCGGTCGCTACAGGAGCAAATCCACCCATTGCGGCGAGCTCCTCTGATGCTTCTCCCGCTTTAAGAGCTGAGTAGTAAAAATAGGACGCGATCAAATCGAGCAGCCCGGCTGCAAAACCCATGCTCGCCAGTCGAATATCCGGCATCTTGAAACCGAACGGAATCAGGAGCAAACCGAAGATGCTGATGGCTCCCAACCAGAAGACATACGAGAGAAGATTCTGCGTGGCAGGCTTTTTCAGCAGAACTTTATCCCAAACCAGGGTCACTCCGACAAGTGCGTGCGCGATGACGGCGATCAGAATGCCATTGAGAATCACTCCCTTGACGAGGAGATCCATAGATGGCAAAGGCGTGTCAGGTCAGCGATTCGGCCGCTCCAGCCAACGGGCGCTCTGCGGCTCCGCTTGTTCGCAGCGCATAGTATCCGTCACGCCGGAGGAAATATCGGCGCATGCATTTTCGGCGCCGGCGCGGAGAGCCGCCTGCTCACTCTTTGCAGAAACGGTTTTGCAAGCCGATCGCCCCTGATAGGCCATGCAGATTTCGACGCGATAGCGCGGGCCGTGCAGGGTAGAGTAAGCAATTAGGGCAAGGAAGGCAGCGACAAACAGGGTGATGATGACACCGATTTTGTTCAACTCAGCGCCTCGCTGAAGAAATTGCCCATTTGCCGGAATTTCATATAACGCTCCTGAATCAACTGCTCGGGAGTCAAATTGGCAAGTTCCTCAAGGGCCTGCTTCAAGGTCTGGCGAAGAGCTTTCATTGCGGCATCGGGATCGAGGTGAGCTCCTCCCGGCGGCTCGGGTACGATGCCATCAATCAGTTTCAGTTCTAAAAGATCGGAAGCCGTCATTCGCAATGCCGCCGCGGCAAGCGGGGCTTTCCCGGAATCGCGCCATATGATGGCCGCGCAACTCTCTGGTGCGATGACGCTGTAGTAGGCGTTCTCAAACATGTACACACGGTTTGCCACGCCCATCGCCAATGCGCCGCCGCTGCCGCCTTCGCCAATAATCACCGAGATAACCGGGCTAGCCAGCCTGGCCATTTCGCGCAGATTGTAGGCGATTGCTTCCGCCTGCCCGCGTTCCTCCGCATCAATTCCGGGATAGGCGCCGGGTGTATCCACGAGCGTGATGATAGGCCGCCGGAACTTTGCTGCGAGCTGCATCACGCGAAGCGCCTTGCGGTAACCCTCCGGCTTTGGCATTCCGAAATTGCGAAGGAGCTTCTCCTTGGTATCACGCCCCTTCTGCTGCCCGATGATCATCACAGGAGCGCCTTCGAAGAATCCCAGGCCGGCAAGAATGGCTTTGTCATCGCCGAAAAAGCGGTCGCCATGCAACTCTTCAAAATCCGTGATTAACGCCTGTATGTAATCGCGTGAATGCGGCCTCTTCGGGTGGCGCGCAAGCTGCACTCGTTGCCAGCTTGGATTAGCAGGCGACTCTTCGATGGTCGGAGCAGCGTCCTCGAGCGGCACGCCCGACATCTCAGCCGGTTCGTCTTCGGCCATAGATCAGCTCGCCAGAACCTCCATCGATTCGGGTCCGCAGATCCTCTCAAGCTCCGCCCTGAATTCGCGGTCCGGCCGGACTTTGTTGCTGACGTCCATAATTACCGAAAAATCGCGCGGTTTCTCCAATCGCAGTCGGACCTCGGTCTCGCCGCGTTTTCGAATAAACAAATCGCTCAAGGCGTTCGCCTTTTCGTTGGAACCCTCATCCCGAAGCCAGATCCGAATCGAGATCAATGAGGGCAGATCAATCCGCGCATCCTCCAAATTGACCATTTCCTGAATGGAAAGTTTCGGCGGACCGCTTTCCTCCGGCAGCACAGCGGCGCGAATGAACACCGCGGCGTCCTCTTTCATGACCGGCAGCAGCTCATCATAACGATTCGCGAAGACCATGGCATCAGCTGTGCCGCGACGATCATCTATCTTCAGCGCGGCCCAATATCTCCCTTCGCGGTTTGTCTTCCGGACGATGCTCGTAACGATCCCGCAAACTCTTACTTCCGTGTTCTTCTCCAAATCCTCGAGCTTATCCGTGAAATGGGTTGCCAGGTCCGCGACCTTGTCCCGGAAACGATCCAGCGGGTGGCCGGAGAGATAAATGCCGAGCATCTCCTTTTCGCCGGCGAGTTTCTGCTCCATCGTCCAATCCGGTAGGTTGGCGAGCGGATACTCCACCTTCTGCTCGCCTGGGAATACGCCGAACAACCCGTGCTGGCCCATGGCGCGATCGCGTGAGGAGCGCATTCCGGATTCAAGCGCCCGGTCCAGCGCTTCGGTCAACTGGGCGCGATTACCGCCGGTTGAGTCAAGAGCGCCCGCCTTTATAAGGCTTTCGAGAACGCGCCGGTTTACATTCGCGAGATTCAGGCGCTCGCACAAGTTGTAGATGGAAGTGAAAAGGCCCCCCTCTCGGCGGGCCGCCACAATCGCCTCCACTGCCCCTTGTCCGACATTCTTAACAGCTCCCAGGCCGAAACGAATCGCATCCTCGGCCGGAGTAAAGTTCAGATCACTTTCATTAACGTCAGGCGGGAGGACGCGGATGCCCATCTCTCGGCATTCGTTGATGTACTTGACGACTTTATCCATATTGCCGGATTCGGACGTCAAAAGAGCGGACATAAACTCGACCGAGTAGTGGGCTTTGAGATAGGCCGTGACGTAGGCGAGATAAGCGTAGGCAGCGGAATGGGATTTATTGAACCCGTAGCCCGCGAACTGCTCCATCAAATCGAAAATCTTGGCGATCTTCTTGGGAGGCAGGCCGCGCTCGGTCGCGCCCTTGATAAAACGCTCGCGCTGCTGAGCCATTTCGTCGGCTTTCTTCTTACCCATCGCGCGGCGCAAGATGTCGGCGTCTCCGAGAGAGTACCCGGCCAACTTATTTGAGATCTGCATGACCTGCTCCTGGTAAAGGATGACTCCGTAGGTCTCCTCCAGAATCTCCTTTAATTCCGGCAGATCATAGGCAATCGGTTTCCGGCCGTGCTTCCGGTCGATAAAGTCGGGAATCATGCCGCCCTGGATCGGGCCTGGGCGGTACAGGGCATTCAAAGCACAGAGATCCTCGATGCGGTTGGGTTGATAGCGGCGCAAGATGTCCTGCATGCCGCTCGATTCAAACTGGAAAACACCGCTCGTGCATCCCGTGCTGAAGATCTTCTCATAGGTTTGCGCGTCGTCCAGCGGAAGATCCTCGATTACGACTTTTTCGCCTCGATGCTTCTCGATCAGCTTTAAGGTCTCTTCAATGATCGTAAGCGTCGTGAGGCCTAGAAAATCCATCTTGAGCAGGCCGAGCTTTTCCAGGCCTACCATGTCGTACTGTGTGACAATTTCGGTCTTGTTCGTGGTGCAAAGCGGCACCAGGTCCTTCAGCGGCACGGATGAAATAACCACCCCGGCGGCGTGCATGCCGGCATTCCGGGCCATCCCCTCCAATCGCAAGCTAACGTCCAATACTTCTTTTACGCGCGGTTCCTTCGCAGCCACGGCCTTCAGCTCCGGATCTTCGATGGCCTGTTCCAGCTTAATGTTTAGCTGGCGCGGGACGAGCTTCGAGATCCGATCCACCTCGGCAAAGCTCATATCGAGAACGCGGCCGACATCCTTAATAGCAGCCTTCGCGCCCAGCGTGCCAAACGTGATGATCTGAGCCACCTGCTCGCGCCCGTACTTCTCGGTAACGTACTGAATCACTTCGCCCCGCCGGTTGGTACAGAAATCGATATCGATGTCGGGCATGCTTATGCGTTCCGGATTAAGAAAACGCTCGAAGAGCAAACCGTATTCGAGTGGATCGATATCCGTTATCTCCATGGCATAACCGACCAGGCTGCCGGCCGCCGAGCCGCGGCCGGGGCCGACCGGAATTCCTCGCAGCTTCGCGAAGCGGATGAAGTCCCACACGATGAGAAGGTACCCGGAAAATCTCATCTGCTGGATCATCCGGATCTCAAATTCCAGCCGCTCCTGATATTCGGAGAGGTCGTGCTTCAGGCGGCCTTGATTTCGCAAGGCCTCCAGGCGCGCGCGGCGTTTTTCGAATCCTTCACGCGCCACGTACGCGAAATAGCTATCGATCGTGTGTTCCCCCGGAACATCGAAGCGGGGGAAAGGATCTTTCACTTTCTCGAGCTTGACGTGACAGCGCTGGGCGATGTCCCAGGTCCGATCGACCGCATCCTCCGTCTCGCCGAAAAGTTCCATCATCTCTGCTCGGGACTTTACATAAAAATCGGGCGTGGTGAAGCGCATCCGATTTGGATCGGACATGGTCTTGCCCGTTTGGATGCACAGCAGAATCTCGTGGGCCCGTACGTCGTTGTTCGTCAGGTAATGCGCGTCGTTCGTCACCACGAGCGGTATTCCCGTCTCCGCAGCCATGCGGCGAACCTGGGGCATGGCAGTCTTGTCCTGCTCGAGGCCATGATCCTGCATCTCGAGAAAAAAATTGCCTTTTCCAAAGAGGTCGACGTACTCATTGGCGAGTTGTCTGGCCTCGGTATACCGATCCGCCAGAATCGCTTCGTTGATGTCTCCTCGCAGACAGGCAGACATTCCAATCAGGCCTTTCGAATGGCGCGCCAGCAGATCCTTGTCGATCCGGGGCTTGTAATAAAAACCTTCCAGGTAACCCGTCGAGACGAGATTGATCAGGTTCTTATAGCCCTCTTGCGTTTCGCACAGGAGGACGAGGTGGTTGTAGCGATCGGAATCGGATTTAATCTTATGGCCCTGCTGCGAGACGTATACTTCGCAGCCGATAACCGGATGAATGCCGTTGCTATGGGCTTCGTTATAGAATTCGACCGCTCCGAACAGATTGCCGTGATCGGTCATCGCAATCGCAGGCATCTTTTGGCGTTTGACAACGTCCATCAGCTGCCTGATGTCGCAGGCGCCATCGAGGAGCGAGTAGTCGGTATGACAGTGAAGGTGAACGAAAGGACGTTCGGACATTGCGAATCTACTCTAGTTTATCGGGAGGGGACAATCTTCGAGAGGTCGTGCGTCTGTGAGAAATACCCGGGGGATGGAGAGCGGAGTTCCCGACGCCAAAAATAAAAACGCCCCCGAGAACCGGGGGCGCTAGGTTCATTGTTCCCGCTAACGCGGGTCGTGGTTACTTCTTCTTTTTCGGTGCGGCCTTCTTTGAGGTCTTTTTGGCAGCCTTCTTGGTTGCGTTCTTCATCGTTTTGATTCTCCCTAACGTAAATTTGCAATCTTATACAGATCGCAGCGTGATTCATATATAAGGTTGTTCGCAATAGAAGTCAAGAAAAAAATGATAATCGAGCTCCGGGGGAGGTCTCTTGGCCCCTCGGATGCTGCTAAAACGTAAAACTGAGATTTGTTTTACCCTCCGGAGCACCTCTTTACGTCTTCCACCTGAGCGCCCATGAGCGTTATCCTTTTCTTGAGTCGCGCACCGCGGGGATCGAGTCTGCCCGGGCGCGCACAACCAACCATCATGCCGAGGAAGATTTCGCCGGTACCCATGGCGGCGATTGCGGCTTGCGTCATCGCGCTTTCCGGTTGTGGGCGGAAGCACCACGTTGCGCGCGCGCCCCGGCCCCCACAACCCGTGAGCGTACCCTCTCAGCCCAGCCGCGGATCCGTTGCTGTGGGCTATACGGAAGAAGGCGTCGCCAGTTGGTACGGGGTCCCTTATCATGGCCGCCCCGCCGCAGACGGAGAAATCTATGACATGGAAACCCTTGTCGCTGCGCATCGGGTCATGCCCTTCAATACATGGGTGAGGGTGACGAATCTCTCGAACAACAAGAGCGTAGACGTCCGAATTATCGATCGCGGTCCTTTCGTGGGCGGCCGCATCATTGACCTTTCGAAAGCGGCGGCGAGACGGATCGATCTCCTCGGCCCAGGCGTTGGAACAGTTCGCTTGCAGGTGATCGCTGCGCCTGCCGACATCCCGTCCAACGACTTTTACACCGTTCAGGTAGGGGCATTCTCTCTCTACGCCAACGCCGACCGGTTGAGATCGCAGTATGCCGAGCGCTTTGGCACGGCTCAGTTGGCGGTGAAGCAAGGCTCGGTTCCTCTCTGGCGGGTTCTCGTCGGGAAAGAGCCCTCGGTACAGGCCGCGCAACAGCTTGCCGCCGAACTCAGGACACAAGGCAAAGAGGTGTTCGTGGTCCGTTTGGATGAGACTACTCCGAACGTTGGCCAGGGGAGAATTTCTTCCAGCCAGCCGCACTAGCTTCACGAAGGACTCTTGCCCTTCAACGGGCCGCTCTCTCTCGGTTGAGCGAACCCCGGACGGATACGCTTCGTGACACCGCAAACTGCTCTGGATCTTTCTCCGCTTTCCACGCTCGTGGGAAATTCTCCTGCCATGCGTCAGGTGCACCGGCTTGTCTCGCGCATGGGCAAGTCGCGATTCCCGGTCCTGATACTTGGGGAGACCGGAACCGGTAAGGAAGTTGCCGCGCGCGCGATTCACAACATGGAGGGCCGCGGTCCCTTTGTGGTGGTGGATTGCTCCTCGCTGGTCGGGCCGCTGATGGAAAGCGAGCTCTTCGGCTATGCGAAAGGCGCATTTACGGGCGCGCACAACCAGAAGCTCGGGCTTCTGGACGCCGCTAACGGAGGCACGGCGTTCTTCGATGAGATCGGGGAGCTGCCGCTCGAGCTGCAGATGAAGCTCTTGCGAGTGCTGCAGCAAAAAGAGTTCCGCGCGATCGGCGGATTATCCCAGCGAAGCTCGAATTTCCGCGTGATCGCGGCGACTAATCGCGACCTCGCGGCGGAGGTAGAGGCGAAGCGCTTTCGGCAAGATCTGTATTATCGCCTGAACGTGATGCGTTTGCGCCTCCCACCGTTACGCGAGCGAAAAGAAGATATTCCCGTACTCGTTTCGCATTTCCTTCAGCTTCATGGGAACGACCACCGGCTGAGTAGCGATGTCATGGACGCTTTCGGGCAGTACGAATGGCCTGGAAATATTCGCGAACTGGAGCACACCGTTCAGCAGATGGTTGCCATGAACTCCGGGCCATGGGTCGGGCCGGCCGATCTCCCCTCCACCGTTGTGAATCGCTCCCTGGAGCGCCAACTGGAGGGCGGCAGCGCGACGCCCGGCGCGTGCTCCAGTTCTCCATGCGGCAACCATACTGCGCAAAACATTGTGCCGCTCGCGGATGTCGAGAAGCGCGCCATCCTCGATGCGCTCGACTACACGCGAGGCGATCGCACGGTGGCCGCTGCCATGCTCGGAATTGGCCGCACCACCCTGTATCGCAAGCTGAAAGAGTACGGCCTGTAAGACTGGGAGCGTGCGAATCGCGCTCGATGCTACTTACAGCGCTGACAACCATCCTTCCGGTATAGCCGTCTATTCGCGCGAAGTGATTTCCGGACTGGCGCGACTTTATCCGCAGGATGATTTTCTTCTCTGCTACCGGCCAAAGCAGTTTCGTCTTCCGCCGCTCGATGTATTTCGAACGATCCCCCGCCGCCTGCTCTTGCCCTTTCCGACGTTTCGAGCCGATCTATTTCATGCCTTGAATCAACGCGTGGACCGGCGGCCAACGGCGAAAGTCGTTTCTACTTTTCACGACTTGTTCGTGATGACAGGCGAGTACTCGACCCCCGAGTTTCGCGGCCGATTCACCGGGCAGGCACGGCGCGCGGCCGAAAACTCCGACCTCATTATTGCGGTCTCGGAATTCACGGCACGCCAGCTCAGCCATTTACTAGGCATCGATCGGGCGCGAATTCGTGTCGTTCCGCACGGCGTTCGCGCGCCAATACACTCGACCTCAACTCCGCGCGACAACATCATCTTGTTTGTGGGAGCTCTGCAGATCCGAAAGAACGTCGAGCGCCTCGTCGAAGCATTTGAAGGTTTGCCGAAGGACTGGAGGCTTGTTCTCGCAGGCGCTCAGAATGGCTTTGGAGCCTCCCGCATTCTGGAACGCATCGAAAGAAGCTCCAGCCGCGACCGGATCCGAATCGCGGGCTATGTTTCAGGCGCGGAGTTGGAGAGGCTGTATTCGACGGCCGCTATCCTCGCGTTCCCCTCGCTCGATGAGGGCTTCGGTATCCCGGTGCTGGAAGCGATGGCTCACGGATTGCCCGTGGTTACTTCCAATCGTTCTGCTCTCGCGGAAGTGGCGGGGGATGCCGCATTGCTTGTGAACCCGGAGGATGCGGGCCAATTGGAGGCGGCCTTAGTGCGGACAATTCACGATTCCGATCTGCGGGTAAGGCTCATCGAACGCGGACTTGGGCGCGCCAGCCTGTATACATGGGAACGAACGGTCCGTATGACCTACGAGGTGTATAAGGAATTGATGGGATAGGCGGGGACTTACTTTGGCTCTTCTTCGACCGAGATTTTTAGGGCCCGGAGAAACTTCTGGTCCTGTGAGGTGAGGCGGATTTTTCCTGCCGTCTCATACGTCACCGGCTGTTCAGATTCATGTTCTTCACCCTCGCCATCGGCCTCCCCCTCACGCTTGTTGAATCCGATTGTTGCTTCCAGCACGAGGAAGACGTCGTAGCCAGCGCGCTTGATTTCCCCGATCGCACCTGCGATCCGATCTGAATCGGAGAGGGATTCATTGATGGCGTTGCCCAGTTCCTGCATCAACTCCTTCAATCTATCGTCCAAAATTTCCCCTTTCCCGGGCACCTTCAGGTTATCACCCAATTCGAATATCCGAGCCTGCCCCAGAGACCCCGGCTAGTAACGAAATAAGGCCGTCTGAGTACTAGTGCAAAGGAACGAAGCCGTGATCCGATTATTTGATGCCGCAGGCCCTAGGATTTACACTTTGATTCGGAGATTTACCAACGATCAGCGGCCCGATGTGGCCAAAATGGCTTCTTGCACTAGTAAATCCAGCAGAGAGCTCAGCCCCTCAACAGCTTATCCGGCGTAATGGGCAGGTCGCGCACTCGTCTCCCGGTGGCGTGATAAACCGCGTTTGCAATTGCCGCCGCTACACCCGTAATTCCGATCTCGCCGATTCCGCGGCAACCGACGGAGTTGAAGTTAAAATCCGGTTCGTCGATCCAACTTACATCGATTTCCGGCACATCTGCATGCACCGGCACCAGGTAGCCGGCCATGTCGGCATTGACCGGCTGTCCGTGCTCGCGATCATAGATCAACTCCTCCGTTAGAGCCATGCCGATTCCGAAGACGATGCCTCCGATAAATTGGCTCCGGGCCGTTTTCGCGCTCACAATTCGTCCGCAATCGAACACGCTTACGACGCGCGAAACGCGTATACGCCCAATGTCTTCCGCAACACGTACCTCCACAAAATGGGCGCCGAAGGACTGGAACGAGTAATCATCGTTTCGACCCCAGATGGGCGTGGTCTCGCCTTGTGCCTGGATCGCATCGCGTCCGCCCAAGGCGAGCAAATCCGCGTAGCCGATGCCGCGCGACGGGTCAGAACGATGGGCCAGCCGGCCGTTGCGAAAGATGAACTCGCTCTCGCGTCCTTCTGCCCCGGTGAAGCCGTCAGCTGTCTTGGCGGCGATCTTGAGCAGCTCTCGCCTGATCTCGCCGCAAGCGGCGGCAGCGGCCGGAGCCGTGCTGGCCGTGAGGTTCGAGCCCCCGGCTACCGCACAGGGCCGCAGATTCGAATCGCCGAGTTCAACGGTCACGCGTTCCACGGGTAAACCAAGCCCCTCCGCCGCAGTCACGGCGAGCATCGTGTACAGGCCCGTCCCTACATCGCTGCCGGCCGTTGAAACAATGGCGCGCACTCCCTCCGGCTCCCGCTCCATGCGCACGCTGACGGTGGCTCCCATCCTGTACCCGGGATAGGTGGCCGTCGCCGTTCCCCATCCGAGCAGCGTATCTCCATCTCGCATCGACCGCGGACGCGCGCTCCGGGCGGCCCACCTGAAGCGCTCGGCTCCGCGCTCGTAACATTCCAGCAGATGCTTGCTCGAGAAAGGTTTGCCTGTATTCAGATTTATTTCCGCATGATTTCGCCGGCGCAGCTCGACTGGATCCATATCGAGCTTGCAGGCCAGTTCATCGATGGCGCTCTCCAAAGCGAACTGACCTGGCGTTTCTCCCGGAGCGCGCACCCAGGACGGCTTCATCACGTTCAGCCGAAGCATTTCATGCTCGGTCTTATAGTGCGGCACGGCGTACAACATGCGCGAGGTGACGCTCGCAAACTCGACGAACTCATCGTTTGGGGCCGTATGGGTCAGGACGTGATGATTCATGGCCGTGAGGGTCCCATCCCGCCTGGCGCCTATATCGAAGTGCTGCACGGTCTGGGTTCGATGGCCGACCTCGCTGAGGACTTGCGAACGGGTTAGAACTGCCTTAACCGGCCGTCCGAGTTTTCTGGAAGCGGCCGCCGCCAGGAGAACGTGAGCTCCTGTAAGCGCCTTGGATCCGAACATTCCGCCTGTGAACGGGCAGAGCACTCTTACTTTTTCCGGCGGAAGTTGGAAAGCGGCTGCGAGTACCACGCGATCACCCATGACCCACTGTGTCGAGTTATAGACGGTCAAGGTATCCCCGGCCCACGAAGCGATGGCCCCGTGCGGCTCCATGGCGCAGGAATGCTCGTTAGGGGTCGTATAAGTCTCGTTGACGAGCACATCGGCCGCCGCGAGCGCCTGCGCGACATTGCCGCGCTCGAATGAGAGAGGCTCTCCGAGCGCTTGCTCGGGCCTGTGGCTCGCGCCGCGCGCATCTTCCAAATCCACGGCGAAACGATCGCTCTCATACTCGATTGTCAGCAGCGATGCGGCGTATCGCGCCTGCTCCGGATGATCGGCCACGACCATGGCGACGTACTGGCCGGTATGGAAGATGCGTTCGTCAGCGAGCGGGTGCCTACTCTCGGCGGCGGACCCACCGGCTTCGAGCGAATCGGGCATAGCGCCAAACGAGTCCCTATTCTTATGCGTGAGAATCAGCAGCACGCCGGGCGCTCGCCCGGCCTCTTCGGTGCTGATTTTTCGAATTCGGCCGGCAGCGATCGGACTCCCCACGAGCACGGCATGCGCCATTTCAGCGAGATCCATTTCCGCCGCATACCGGGCGGTTCCGGTTACTTTCTGGCGGCCGTCGACGCGATTTACGGGCGTACCTATCAATGTTGTTCCCATTCAGTTGTTCTCCGATGCGCCTAGGCTTTGAGCAGTAATTCTTCCAGCGCTAAAACCAGGGTGCGTTTTGCCAGTTCCACTTTAAACGCGTTGTGCCGTTGCGGCTTCGCATCCCGCAGCGCTGCGTCAGCGGCTGCGCGGAAGGTCTCGCGAATGGCTGGTTTGTTCTCGAGGGCCGCTTCGGCCGCATGCGAGCGCCACGGTATGGTGGCGACTCCTCCCAAACCTACACGCGCACGCGCGATTCTGCCGCCGTTCAGCTCGAGTGCGACCGCGGCTGAAGCCAAGGCGAACTCGAAGCTGGCGCGATCTCGCACCTTCACATAATGCGAACGCCGGGCCAGCGGCAGGTCCGGCACGTAGACGTGCGTGATCAGTTCGCCGTGCTCGAGGACCGTTTCGCGCTCGGGAGTTTTCCCCGGCTGAAGGTAGAACTCGGCGAGCGGAATTGTCCGCATGCGCCCGCCGCGCTGCTGCGTCAGCACGGCAGCTTCCAGAATTATTAAAGCCACGCACATGTCGGAGGGATGCGTGGCGATGCATTGCTCGCTCGTCCCAAGCAGAGCGTGGCCGCGGTTGAAACCCGTAATGGCGTCGCAACCCGATCCTGGCTGCCGCTTGTTGCACTTCGAATTCACGTCTCTGAAATAAGAGCAGCGGGTACGCTGCATCAGATTTCCCGCCGTACTCGCCATATTGCGCAGTTGTCCGGAGGCGCCCGCCAGCAGGGCTTCCGAGAGTACGGGGAAACGCTCCCGAATGGCGCGATGATGCGCCAGATCGCTGTTGCGAACATTCGCGCCGATCGTCACCCCGCTGCGATCGGCCTCGATCGAGGAAAACGGGAGGCGATTGATGTCCACCAGTTCCGAGGGCGTCATCACATCCAGTTTCATCAGATCGATCAGCGTTGTTCCGCCGGCGAAGAAGACGGCGCGTGGCTCTTCGGCCATGGCGTTAAGCGCTGCCTCCGCGCTGTCCGTCTCTACAAAGGAAAACGGATACATGATCAGCGCCCTCCCCGAGTGATGCTCTGCGCGTCGCGTATGGCATCGACAATGTTCGGATAGGCTCCGCAGCGGCAGATGTTTCCGCTCATCCGCTCACGGATCTCGTCAAGCGAGAGCGCCTCCAGCGATGGCGGGTTCGATACATCGGCCGTGGCGTGGCTCGGCACGGTTTCCGCCGCTTCGCGAAGCATCGCTATCGCGGACATGATCTGCCCGGGCGTGCAGTAGCCGCACTGGAAGGCATCGCATTCCATAAAAGCGGCCTGCATGGGATGCAATTCCCCGACCTGCGCCAATCCTTCAATGGTTGTAATTTCGTCCCGTTGATGGGCTACCGCGAGCGACAAGCACGCGAGCGTTCGACGCCCATTTACGTGGATGGTGCACGCTCCGCATTGCCCGTGATCGCATCCTTTCTTGGCGCCGATCAATCCTAAGTGCTCGCGCAAGGCATCGAGCAGAGTCGTGCGCGGGTCTAACTGGAGCGTCCGCAGTTCGCCATTAATTCGTAGGCGCACCCGGAGAGTGGATACTTCGGAGGCTTTGTTCGTTTGACTAAAAACCGCTGTCTCGCCCATGCCCGCAGTATATGCCGTACAAAGTTCGCGGGATGAGGTAGGAGGATTTGGCGCACACTAGGCGTGCGGAACTGTGCCGATTCCAGTTGTTGGAGGGGATTTACGCGGCTCGTTTTGCCTCGCGGCTGTGATTTTCGTGGGCGGAAGCGGCCGTTGCGGCATGTTCGAGATTCAAATTCCGCAAAACTTGGTGGTCGGCCTTGGCTTCGGCGAGCAAAATGTCGAATTTGTGACGCTCCTGCTTGCGTTTTTCGCCCGCTTCGCGGCGCGTTTCAGCGGCTTCTTTTTGCTTTTGCGATTCGAAGCCAATTTGCTGCTTACGTCTTTCGGCTCTGAGCCTTAGCAGGTCGTTCAAGCTGCGGTGGAAGGCGCGCTCGTTGGTGGTCTGGTAGCGCATATAGAGCGCAAACTGCCGTTCCTGGTCACGCATCGGCATTTTGGCGGCAATGGTGAGTTCCTGAAGCTGGAGGGCGCGCTGAACGAGCCAGTGGTGCTGGGCCATTTTTTCGACGAGCAGGGATTCGGTGAGGGTCTTGGGCTGATGCTCGTCGCGGAGGCCGTGCAGTAAGGTGTCGAATTCTTCCTGGTCTTCGGAAGGGAGAACGGTGAAAGCGCCGGTGAAGCCGTGGCGGAAATTGTTGAGGCAGGAATTCGCCTTACCTGCCTCCGTTTTCGGTCCGGAGCTCAATTGAGCGTTCTTTTGATTCGCGGCGATTTGTGCTGAGGTTGACATGATGATGAGGTCTCCTTTGATTCGGAATTGTGGGAGGCAAGTTTACGAGCGCCGATTGAAATCGGCGCGCAGGCTCAAGCCCGCCCCACACATAAAGAGCGGTGCGGAGGCCCCGGAGGGCGCCCCCGCAGCTTTGGCGCATTTCCTGCGACCTGAGGATAGTGCGGCGTTGCCGGACGCATGCTGTTTTAGCGGCGAAATCGTAGAATCGGCAGAAGGAATCTTTTTTCGGCTGGGCTGTGACTTGCGCATTCCGCACAATGCGCCTCTCGATCACAGTCTTGGTTTTGGCTCTTGCCGTTCTACTACGCCTCGGCGCGCGGTTCTGATGTAGCGGGGCTGAGAGCCCCGCGCAGGCCGAGGGCCTGCCCCACAAGAGATGTCCCTAGATTTCGGAGTTTTTCTGCTCGTAGGGCGCGGTTCTGATGTAGCGGGGCTGAGAGTCCTCCGCGCAGGCCGAGGGCCTGCCCCACAAAAGATGTCCCTACGTTTCGGAGTTTTTCTGCTCGTAGGGTTTGGTGGAATACCGGGCGGCTTCTTCCTGCGCTCCGGCGGTGTTGTCGTGCGTGCGTATCGCCTGCTTGTACTCATTGACGGCGCGATCGCGCGAGCCCGTCACGTCGAAAATTTTGCCGAGGTTGACGTGCGACCAGACCTCGGTCCATTTCGGATCGAGATCTCCGTTGAGGGCAGAGCGGAACTCGTTTGCCGCGGACTGAAAATTGTTCTGCTTGAAGAAGAGTTCGCCGATGCGGTAGTGCGCGAGCGAACTGTTGCGGTTTACGTCGAGGGCCTTTTGATACTCGCGCAAGGCGCTGGCATAATCGTTAATTTCGACAAACTGCTCGCCGCGTTTGATCGCAACCGCGATTTGCATGCTCGGATCCAGACGCAGGAGAACATGATTCGGATCGAGCGTCAGCTTGCGGGGCTTGCCGAAGGTATCCACGCTGAACTCTGAAGACGTTCCGGTCACCTCGACCTTCTTATCCTCGGGATTGCCTTCCGTCTCGATTCTCAGGTCCACGGGCATGCGAAACGTGTCTAAATCCTGATTGATCTTGCCAACTACCCGGAATCCCTGCTGCGTTCTCAGAACCGTATATTCGAGCTTGAACTCGGGCGAGCCGCTCGATTCGAGCCACTGCATGAAAAAGTAACGGAGATCCTGGTTCGATACCTGCTCCATGGCCTTCCGGAAATCTTCACTCGTGGCGGATTGCCAGCTGTACTTGTCCATGAAGAGGTGCAGCCCCTTCTTGAAGTTGTCGTCGCCCACAACGTTGCGAAGCATGTTGAGGACCGCTGCGCCTTTGGCTGCCGTGAGCGCCCAATATTCAGGCGAGTAATCCTCGAGGCGCGACGCTTGCAGCACCGGCGGATCCTTTACGGTGAGAGCTTCGACGTAAGTGGACTTCAAATCGGTATCCATCGCGCCCGGGCCCGCGGAGTGCTCGGTGTAAAGCAGCTCCGAATAGCGCGCCGGCCCGTTCTCGAGCCATAAATAGTTCCGATTCGCGGGCGACACCAAATTGCCCCACCACTGCCGCGACAGCTGATTCGCCAGGACGCGGCTATTGACTTTGCTACCGATAGAACCAGGCGCAAGAAAAACGATGCCGGGAGCGGAATATCCGTTCACGGCGCCGGCTTCGGTCTCAACCAAGGCGAGACTTGCCTGCGGAGCAAGGCCATACTCAGACGTCAAAAAGGCCATGATCTTACCTGTTTCATCGCCATAGGCCTGCGCGGCAGCTCCCGCCTGATCGCGGAAAAAGATGTTTGTGTTGATACCTTGCGAGGAAACCCGCACGGGATCGCCTTTGACGATGGCAATACTTCCCGGGAAGCTGGCCTTGTCGTAGTGAAACGAATAAACCGTGCCGCCGTTGCTGGCGCGATCGGTCTTCAAATCCCCGCTGCCAATCACCTGGTATTCGGCCGGTACGGTAATTCGCAGATCGGCCGCAAAGCGGTTCACCGTATATCCGCTGACCGGGAACCAGCGCGCCGGATAAAGCAGGTATCCAAAATCGGGGTGAAGAGCGGCAAACTTAATTCCCGAAACCGGAGAATCTTCGTTACCGGTAAATTTGCCGTCATAGCTCAGGGCAACCGAACAAGGCTGACTTTTGGGCAAACTCGCGAGAAACGAAACTTTCACTGTGAAATCCGGAGCATTGCGCGCGGTCTGGAGGCTCTGTCCCCGGCTATCCACCGCCTTGGACACCGTCAGCGCATTGTTCAGCTCGAAAGTCGCCTCGCTCAGCGAATCGAGCGGAGTGAAATCGATTTTCGCGGTCGCGACGAGGGATTGAGTGCGGGGATTTATGTCCGCTTCGATCGTGTACTTCTGTACCTGAATGTGCGGCGATTTATCTTGCGCCTCGAGCGCGCCGGCCAAGGCCAGAAGAAGAATCGCCCACCTGCAAACACGCACCATCTAACCTATTGTCTCCCGGACCAAGTCAGGCTTATCTCCCAGGCTTCCGCCGGATGCGCCGCATGATTGCGCGATGAGACCGGCGGTGAGGCGCAGAGGATCGCCTTCCGGCTTGAGCAAAGCTCGAACCCTTGCCAGTTCAGCGCGCATGGAACCGGCTGCGGCAGGTTGTGTCAGCAGTGTTTTCGCAGCTTCCACGATGTTTGCCGGCGTCATATCTGTCTGAATCAACTCGGGAACGATGCGGCGTCCGGCCACCAGATTAACCATGGACAAAAAGGGCGCCTTAACGAGGCGGCGGCCCGCGAACCAACTGAGGCTGTTGACCTTATAAAAGGTCACCATCGGGGTCCCCAGCACGGCCGCCTCAATCGTCACAGTTCCGCTCGCAGCCAGCGCCAGGTCGGCATGGCCAATACAATCCCAGGTCTCGTTTTCAATTACTTTGATGGACAGCGACCGGATGGGTTCCAGAAAGTTTGCAAAAGCATGGTGTGTGCGGAAGCCACCGGGGGTTGCGAGCACTAGATTGAGGCCGTGGCGGCGTCGGAGCACTGCGGCAGCCCCCAGGAGGTCGGGCATGTGCCTTCGGGCTTCGCCAATCCGGCTTCCGGGAAGCAGCACGAGAATCCTGGCATCGGGAGCGAGACCGTGGCGGTGGAGGAACTCATTCCGGGAGAATTGAGGGCGGACGAGGGATGCCAGCGGATGTCCGATATAGGTTGCGTCTACGCCGCGCTCACGAAACCAGGCCTCTTCGAAGGGGAAGAGACAAAAAAGTTTGTCGACCCGTTCGCGAATGATCTTAATGCGCTGCTGGCGCCAAGCCCAGACCTGCGGGGCCACAAGATAAAATACCGGTACTTGCAGTCGCTTTAGATGACGTGCGAGAGGAAGGTGAAAATCGGGGCTGTCGGTCAGCAAAGCCGCGTCCGGCACGTGCTCGCGCGCAAAGCGAATCAGCTTCCGGTATTGGCGATAGATCCTGGGGAGATGACTAACAACTTCGGCCAGGCCGACTACAGCCAGGTCAGCGGAATCGATTACAGGAGTTACGCCAGAGGCTCGCAGGCGGGGACCCGCACAGCCGTAGAATTTCGCGGAGGAGAAAGTTTGCGATAAGCCGGAGACCACGCCGGCGGCGTACAAATCGCCCGACGCTTCGCCCGCGGAAACCAAAAACTGCACTGCGTTTATCCCCAAGTGTACCAGTGCAAATGGTACTTCTGCGGCATCTTGCAACGAAGCCTCAATGCTAGAATCGAGGTCGAAAAAACAAATAGATGTCCAGTCAAAGAGAGCCGACGCCAGGCAATCTGGCTCCAGCTAGTCTTGCCAGGGTCAGTGTCGGTCAATTCGCGGAACGGTTCCGGGGCGAGGTTATTCCCCTGAGCAACACGTTCGGCTACTTCTGCGCCTCGGTTCCGATGAGCGAAGAAGTAGTTAAGGAGTACCTGGAAGAGCCGATTGCCGCGCTTCCTCCTTCTCTAGCTTCGGTGCTGCCTCATATTTCCATCTTGCTGGTCCCCTATCTGGAACGCTCCGGAGTGCGGCGCGCCAGGCGAAAAACTCGCGCCGCCTTGGAGAAGATGAGCGATTTCGTAGTGGCCGAACGGCCGGCCGACGACAGGCAATCCTGGGCTTCTCAAGTAAGTTTTGAAAACGAGACGGTACTGTTCTTTGCGCTCAAGGAACAGGATGTGGCTGAGTACCATTACAGGCTCTACCGCCGCCTTTCCGCGCTGGTCTCGGAAAAGTGGTCAAGGGATGCTGCTTCCTGCTACAAGGCGGCCATCCGGGAAGAGCTTACGGGAGGCGTTCACGGCGAAGTCGACGACGAAAGCTGGCAGGCAAAGCAGATGCTACTGCGACGGCAGGCGAATATGAAGCGCGAGAGTCCATTATTTGCCGATTACGTGCGGCAATCCTTCGTCGATACTCTCACGCTGTATTTGCACGGAATCTGCTGCGATATCGACATTGAGACCGGTCCCAGGCAGCTTCCCAGCCGCTACTTGCGAAAACGACTAAGTCTTCTCAAAAACCTCTATCCTCCGCCTTCCGGATACGCTGTTTTCCCGGAAGACAACGAGCAGAGCAAGCCTTCCAATTAACTTCGGCTTCCATCTTGCGGCAGGGCCAGAGCTTTGCGCAAAATTCGGATGGCTCCTTCTTTACCGCGCGAGCCGATCTCGTTTCGCGGACCCGTGCAACTCGGACATCCCGAATCGCACGAACAGCGGGAGGCGAGATCCAGCGCTGTGGCCATGAGCTCTCCGCTCCGTCGAAATAACGGCTCGCTTTGACCGATCCCCCCGGGATAGTTGTCGTACAGGACCACATCGGGTTCGAAAGCTTTGACCATGGTCTGCGAATCGTCGAGTACGGCTGTGGCAACATCGCGTGGGTCCGCCAGCAGCAGAACCGCGGCCACCGTGTGTAAAATCTTTGCCAGCCCGTGGAGCGAGTCCTGCAGGTCCGCGGTCGAATAGCCTTGGAAGCCATCGAAAAAATCCGCGCCGAAATGAAGCCAGAAGGCAGTTGTGTGCATTTCTTGCTCGGGCAGCGAGAGATTCCCCGCGCCAATATTCTCGAGTGTGTAGAACTTGATTTTTTTAAATCCCACTACCTGCCGCTTCACGCGAACTTCGCCGTGTACCGCTTGCGCGGATGGATGACCGGAAACGACTGAAGCATCGAAGCGTGTCAATTCACTGATCTGCGTGTAGACGATGGCGTCGGTAAAGTAGTCTGAATCCACGTGACGAACGAATGCTTTTCTGCCATCGAAATCGAGCTTTTCCACCTGGTATTGTCGGGCGTCGTGCAGATAGATTGCTTTCTCGTGCAGCGTGGTCAGCGCCGAAGGGAAATCAACTTCCCCGATGATGCGATGATCGGCGGTTATGTCTACAACAAGAAAGTTATCGCTCGTAACGGCCCGCAGACTCACGGCATCGGCGGGATAACTATCGCTCACCCAGTGCCAGCAGTCGCCGGAATGGTGAAGCAGTTGAAGTTCTTCCGCGAGAAATGTACAGGCCTGCGCGAGATTGTGATTACCGAATGGCTCGCCATCGCGAACCGGCAACTCGAAGGCTGCACACTTGAGATGGCTTAGGAAGATCTCCAGATTGTCGGGATTTACGTGCGCTTCTTCCGGCGGCGATCCGAAAAAATATTCGGGATGCTCGACAATGTACTGATCTAACGGAGCGCTGGACGCCACCAGAACACTCATCGACGACGCCTGACGCCGGCCTGCGCGGCCGGCGCGCTGCCAGGTAGACGCAATGTTTCCTGGATAGCCAGCCAGGACTACGGTGTCGAGAGAGCCGATATCCACGCCTAATTCCAAAGCATTCGTCGCAACCACAGCGCGAATGTCGCCATTTCGTAAGCCCTGCTCAACATGCCGGCGCTCCTTGGGGAGATAGCCGCCGCGATAGCCGCGCACGGCCTCATTCGAAAAGGGAAGGTATGAGCAGGCATCCTTCAGATAAGTGGTGAGGACTTCGGTTGCCAGGCGGTTGTTCGCAAAGACCAGCGTCTGCTGCCCCTGACGGATAAATTCGAGAGCGATTCGCCGCGTCTCGTTCAGATAACTGCGACGGATGCCGAGCTGGCGGTTCACGACCGGCGGATTGTAAAACACGAAGTAGCGGTCGCCGGAAGGCGCCCCATTCTCGTCCACTACCTCGAAAGGCTCGCTGGTCACCGCCTCGGCCAGATGTTTCGGATTGGCGATGGTCGCGGAGCAGCAGATGAACTGTGGCCTCGAGCCGTAGAATTCGCAGACTCTTTTCAATCGCCGCAAAACATTGGCGAGGTGGCTACCGTAAACGCCGCGATAATAATGAAGTTCATCAATGACGAAATAGCGCAAATTTTCGAACAGCTTGGCCCATTTTGTGTGATGGGGCAATATGCCGGCGTGCAACATGTCCGGATTCGTCAGAATGATATTGGCTTTGTCCCGAATCGCGCGCCGCGCATCTTGTGGCGTGTCGCCATCATAGGTATGGCAGGCAAAAAGATTTCCGAGCGACTCGTTTAACTTTTGCAACTCCAAGCGTTGATCTTCTGCCAGCGCTTTGGTCGGGAAAAGAAAAATCGCTCGTGCCGCGGTATTTGAAAGCATCGTCTGCACGACGGGAAGGTTGTAGCAGAGCGTCTTTCCACTGGCGGTGGGAGTAACCACCACGGTGTTGCGTCCTGCCAGCACGTGTGTCACGGCTGCTGCTTGATGTGTATACAGGCTCTCGATGCCGCGCACTGCCAGAGCGGTACGGATGGCGGGATTCAGTGCATCGGGGAAAGGCGCGAACTTCGCTTCCCTAGCGGGTTGATGCCGAACGGCGCACACGGATGAGGCATCCTGCTCCATCATTTGTTCGAATTGGGCCGCCAGAGCGGGAACGGCGGGGACCGGTTCAATCTCCGCGCTGTCCGGGAATTTTGCGGGATGTCCAAAATCCAGGGTAAGACTCATTGTTCGCCTTTTGTTCCACTCTACTCGAGTTTAACGATGGGAACAATAGGGGATAAAAATGTTCGGATGAAGCAGCGATTCAGGTTGTCATACCGGCCAGCTTCTGAACCGTTTCGAAGGTGTCGGAATCGGCAGCCGCCTTATCGGGCCGGTAGCGTTTTACTCTCGCGAAACGCAGCGCCAGACCGCTTTCATAGCGCTGGCTCACCTGAATCTCGTTAAATGCGATCTCGACAACCACCTTGGGCTCGACGTAAATGGTGTAGTGGTCACGCGCGACCTCGAGCTTGAGCAGCTCCTGTGTCTGCCAAGCCAGCATCTCATCGGTGAGTCCTTTGAATGTTTTTCCCAGCATGGCGAACCCGCCTTTGTGAGTATCGCGGGCGCCTAGATGAAGATTGCTGAGCCATCCGCGCCGCCGCCCGTTTCCCCACTCGGCGGCCAGAATAACCAGGTCCAGCGTTCGCGGCCGCTTGATTTTGAGCCAGCTCTGACCGCGCGCGCCGGCAGCGTACCCGGCGAGGAGGGATTTCGCCATGATGCCTTCATGGCCGTGCGCGAGAGCACCGTGGAGGAAGTCTTCGGCGATCTCCGGGCTGCCGGTCACCACGCTGGGCACCAGCATTTCTGGCGGAGCGAGCCGGCGCAGCTCGGCAAAACGCCGCGTCTGCGCCTCGTCGATAAGAGAACCTCCGTTCAAATAGATCAAGTCAAACCAGAACGGCGTCATTGGCAACTCGGAGCGCATTCGCTCGACATCCAGCTTGCGGCCGAAGCGGCGCATCGTGATTTGAAACGGGCGAGGCCGGCCTTGGGGATCGAGACTGAGAACTTCGCCATCCAAAATCAGGTCGTGCGCCGGGAGAGCGCGCACGGCATCCACAACTTCCGGAACTGCCGCAGTGACATCATTCAACTGGCGCGAGAAAATCGCGACCTCGTCTTTCGATTTGTGCACCTGGACGCGAGCGCCATCGAACTTATATTCGAGCGATGCTTCCCGCAGGTCACCCAGCGCGCCCGCGACGTCTTCCGCCGTCTGCGCGAGCATCGGCTGGACGGGGCGGAACAACTTCAAATCGAATTGATCCAGACCGGCTTCGCCCTTTTCGATCACGGCATGGGCAATGGGAGCAGCGCCGCCCGCCATCATCGCGGCGCGCCGGATACGATTCACGGAAACGCCGGAAGCTTTGGCCAGGGCCTCCAGCATAATGCCCTCCAGCGCGCCTTGCCGGATCTCGCCCATCAACAGTCCGGTGAGAAACTGTTGCTCTTCGCGCGTGGAGCGGCCAAACAGGGCACCCAGGAGTTCTCGCCGCCGCACCTCCGAACCGGCCCCTTTCACCGTGGCGATCTCGTCGAGTAGGTGATCTACATCGAGAATTTCGAGGCTGGCATTCGGAGCTGCCGCGTCCGTTGCATTCCGAAGCGCGGAGTAGCCGATACCCACGCGCCCCTGTCGTGTTGCGCCTGAAAGGAATGCAACCGCCGTTTCCACTTCATCGGGCCGCAGTTGTCTCAGAAGCGTCGCGAGAAGGTCCGTTTTTTCAAGCCGCTTCGTGGTACTCGCGATGCGGCGGGAAGTTTCAACAAGGTTTGAGAGCAGCATCCGGAAATCGCCGCGTAGACGTCAGTAGAGCAAGCGGATTTTCGTGCCCGCGAGCCGCCACTCGTTCCACGCCGGAAACCCGCCCGTCCTCGACGATCAGAGCCTCGTCGAAATTGTTGACGGTGGGACAAACATGGCGTGGTATAAGGTACAGCTTCTCACCGAGACAGGGGACGTCTTGCTCCAGCTCCGAAGGGCATTCAATCGGCAGATGCTCTTCGCTTGGCTTCTGAGGCTTAAGTCCCGGATCTCCAATGACAGCGCAGGTCGGAACTCCGGCATCGGCCGAAACGCTTTTGTGCCCGGCATCGCAGGTGACGGAGCGGGAAGTGGGGTGACTGATTACGGTGGAGAGGACAATGGCCGCCGGCCGATAGCCGAATTCGGGCAGTTGTTCGATGCTGGTCATGTCGTTATACACGACGGTGCCGGGCGAAATGCGATGAATGAATCCGGCGCCCTCAAATCCGCGATATGACATCGCGAACGGCGCGGCCGGAGTTCCCGAAGTTATAATCTCTCCGACCTTCACGTGCGGGGCCGAGAGGGCATCGGCGATTTGAATCAGATGATCATAGCCGGCATGAGTCTGCTTCTCACGCTCTGCTGCCGGAACACCCGACATGTGGCCGTCGTAATAGTGAAGACCGCGGAACTGTCGGCCCAATTCTCGCGCCAGCTTCACAATATCGGCCACCCGGTCCTGACTAATGCCGGTCCGATTCATGCCCGGGTTCACATCGATGAAGATGCCGATGTTTTGATCGCGCCAGGTTTCCGCCTGCTCCGCGGTTTCCACCAAAACCGAAATGCGAGTCGCTGGAAACTGCCGCGCAATCGCTACGACGCGCCGGGCGTTGGCTCCCATAAGGGAAAAAGCCACCAAAACATCGCTGGCCCCACTCTCGCAAGCTGTCAGCAGTTCGAGCGTGGTGGAGCATTTGAAATTGCGAACGCCGTGAGCGATCAGTTGCCGCAGGACGAACGGAATTTTCGCTGTCTTAATGTGCGGACGCCAGCGGTTCGGATCACTTCCCGCCATCCGGATCGTGGCCTCAATGTTCGCATCGACGAAGGCCGGGTAAATAAGCAAAGCGGGAGTGACGATTTCATCTTCATCGTCGAGCTCGTAAAACTCCAGGGACGGTATCGCTTCTTCAAGTTCGGCGGGCGAGATCATGAGGAACATTCTCGCAAACGCACCCTTCCGTGCCCGCCTAGTTTGCCGCGAAATGGTCGCTCGATCCTATTCCGGCTTTCTCTTCCGGGGACGCCGTGCCCCTCCGCTTCCTCCTGACACCCGCTTGCGGCCTACGGCTTTCTTTGGCTTGGGAGGCGGCGGATTGGGTTCAAAAATAGTCGGCTGCCCCTCCACTATGGGTTGCGGCTCGTATTCCTCTTCCTCTACCGCTTGCTCGGCAACCGGTTCGGGTAAAGCAGGAGGATAAAATTCGGCGCCCAAATGGACAATCAAGCCCCGCTCTTCATCCGGTTCGGTGCGCACCACGGTCTTGTCTTGTGCGTAATTCAGAAACTCATCGAATGATTGAAATCCGAACCTTTGAAGATTGAAGTCGGGATGCTCGGTTTGCATCCACTGCTCCAGTTCCTCCGCCGTGGCGCCTTCTTCGAGCTCCATGCGATGCGTTTCCAGCATGTCGCGCAAGGCCGGCAGGGCCTCTTCGGGTTTCGGCGCGACTTTTTCCGGCCCGTGCCCCCCGCGGCGTTCGATGATGTAGCGTCCGCCGGAGCCGCTGACATTGATGAACTCCGCCTTCTTCAGCTTTTCCACAAAGTCGGAGAAGCTCCCGGCTCCATAGGCCCGCTCGCTGAATGCCGGATCGAGTTGCAACATGGTGCTCTTCAAAAGACCAAGCTGCGGCTGCACGGCACGCCGCTCGAGCACCTGCAGGGCGCGCTCGACAAGCGGCATGACTTGAGATAGCTCGAGCGGAGCTGGCCGCTGCCCGCGCTCTTTCCGGTCCTTTCTTTCCGGCCGCTCGCCACGCTCGCCGCGCTCGCCGCGTTCGCGCCGGTCCGGCATCGCCTGCGGCACAATGCGGTCCCCATCTTCGAGCAGCGACTCATAGCTCACGAATTCGTGGCAGTTCTGCTGAAGAATGGTACTGGTAAATGCCTTCCCACCCAAGACGAATACGGTCTTGCCATACTCCTTCAACTTGTTAACGAGTGGAATAAAGTCGCTGTCGCCGCTGACAATGGCGAATGCGTTCACATGCGCGTGCGTAAACGCCATTTCGAGCGCATCGAGAGCCAAGTTGATATCGGCTCCGTTCTTGTCGCCGCGGGGGGAAGGTATACGCTGCACCATCTGGACGGCGTTTTCAGCCATCTGGCGGGTGGCCCCTTCCTGGCGCCCCCAATTCGCATAAGCGAATTTCGCGACGACATCGCCGCGCTCCTTAAGTGCACTGAGCGCCACCGACACGTCGAATTCACGCCGTAATGTCGATTTGACGCCGATTTCTATGTTGTCATAATCAACGAACACGGCAATGTTCAGTCTGTCTTGCATGAAATTCCTTTTCTGCCCGTGCGTCCGTCTTTGCACGAATCGGGGTTGCACGGATCTTTTTGTCCCAGCCTGCTTAGGCTATCTGTTTTACTGAACCGCGAATGAAGGCGATGATATTCTCGAGCGATGCGCCGGGCTGAAATACTTCCGCCACTCCCATCTTCTTGAGTTCCGCCGCGTCTTCGTCCGGGATAATCCCGCCCACGACGACGAGGACGTCGCTCATCTCCTTTTCGCGCAGCAACTCCATAATGCGCGGCACAATAGCATTGTGCGCGCCTGACAGAATGGATAGGCCAATTACCTGGACATCTTCCTGTAGAGCTGCATTCACTATCATTTCCGGGGTTTGCCGGAGACCGGTATAGATCACTTCCATGCCGGCGTCGCGAAGGGCGCGTGCTATGATCTTCGCGCCGCGGTCGTGTCCGTCGAGGCCAGGTTTGGCGACGAGCACACGAATGGGAATGTCCATACCTATGCTGTCCAGATTATAGAACGTAAGAAAATCTGGATAGCCGATTGCATCGGTCAGGCTACCCGCGCTCAGGAGGCAGACGGACGTGAATGATCAGACCTTCAACGAACCCCGCATCGCTTTAAACCGCATTTACACCCGGATGGGCGATGGAGGCCAGACACGGCTGGCCGGCGGCCAAAGCGTGTCGAAAGACGATCTGAGAATCGATTGTTACGGCACCGTCGACGAATTGAATGCTTTTATCGGGGTGGCGCGCACGACGGCGGAGGAGTGGCTTCCGCGCTGCGAACGTTTTAGAGATTTCACCTCGTCCTTGAAACGCGTCCAACACGAGCTCTTCAATCTAGGCTCCATACTCGCGACTCTCCCCGAGGACGTGCATCCCAAGCAGCCCCGCGTCACAGATGCGGAGGTCCGGCTGCTCGAGCGCGAAATCGATTCCGCGAACGAAGAACTGCAAACGCTGCGCTCCTTTGTGCTGCCTGGCGGAAGCCGTTTGGACGCCGAACTCCACGTTTGCCGCACCGTGTGCCGGAGGGCCGAGAGATCGTTGGTCGCTTTGTCGAGAGCGCAAACCGTGCCGGAGGAAGGCTTGCGTTACTTGAATCGTCTGAGCGATGCGCTCTTCGTCTGGAGCCGCTGGGTAAATCACGCGCTGGGCGTGCCTGAGACATTGTGGAAACCGAATGCGTCGGCGAGTGGGGAGCAAGGCTGATGGTTGCTCGACGACTGAGCACAACGAATTTTGTTATATAGTAAAAGCTGCATTCCAGGTTGCACCCCGTCCGCGGAAAGGGATGATCCCGGCCTGGGCTCGTAGGTAGTACCGAACATTAATCTCACTTCGGCCCGCAATAGCGGACATCGGGCAAAAGAAGGAGAATGATGTCTCGCGAACTACCAGAAAAACCAAACCTCGAACATCTCAAGAATCAAGCCAAGGAGCTACTGCGAGATTCTCAGCAGGGTGAAAGCGCCGCAAAAGGACGCTTCGCCACACTATCCGCCGCGTCGGCGGGCAGTCCGAAACTTGCCGATGCGCTGCATGTGATTGCTCACGAATACGGCTTTCCCAGTTGGCCGAAGCTAAAGGAACACGTAGAGTCGCTGACGCGCGTGTTGTCACCGGCGGAGTTACTGTCGGCGGCGATTTGCGCCAGCAACGCGGAGAAGACAGCGCACGTGCTCGAAGAGCATCCCGAATTAAAGACGGAGTTAGACCGGCCCATGGCCAACTATGGAGCAGGTGTCACGCCTCTGCTTGCCGCGATACAGAGGAGCGATCGCAAGACCATCGATGTTTTGCTCGGAGCCGGAGCGAGCATCAACGCCCGGAGTCATTGGTGGGCGGGAGGCCGCGGGGTGCTGGATGAATGCGGGGAGGATTTGGCTGCATTCCTGATCGAGCGCGGCGCGATATTGGATGCTCACTCGACGGCCCGCCTCGGCATGTTCGAAGAGTTAAGGAACCTCGTAGGGGCAAATCCAAGCCTTGTCAATGCTAGGGGAGAGAACGGGCAAACGCCGCTGCACTTCGCTTCGACGCTGGAGATTGCGCAATTTCTGCTCGATAACGGCGCGGAAATCGATGCTCGCGACCTGCAGCACGAATCCACACCGGCGCAGCACATGCTTCGCGTGCTTCAGGGCCGTCACTATCGCCGCGACCGCCAGGACATCGCTCGCTATCTCGTGGCTCGGGGCTGCGAAACCGACATCCTTATGGCTGCGGCGCTTGGGGATCTGGCGATGGTGCGCAGGCATCTCCAAGCCGATCCGGCATGCATCCGGATGCGAGTGTCGGACGAATATTTTCCCAAACGCAATCCGCAAAGTGCCGGGACGATCTACATAAATCAGTTCGGGAGAGGCAGAACGCCGCACCAGGTCGCACGTGATTTCGGACACGATGAAATTTTCCGGCTGCTGATGGAGCGCAGCCCGGAGGATCTGAAACTGGCGCAGGCATGCGAGTTGGGTGATGACGAACTGTTTCAGGCGCTGCTGGCCAAGCGACCGGGTCTGGCGCAAGCGCTGTCCGATGAGGATCGCCGCCGGCTCCCGGATGCCGCACAAAACAACAATACGAACGCTGTCCGCCTCATGCTGGCAGCGGGCTGGCCTGTGGACACAAAAGGCGAGTACCAGATGACACCGTTGCAATGGTCGGCCTGGCACGGGAATGTGGAGATGGTTCGCGAAATTCTGCGATATCATCCGCAGCTCGAGCTGAAGGATAACGAGCATGGAATTACCGCGCTCGGATCGGCGCTTCACGGGTCGATGAACGGATGGCATCGCGATACCGGAGATTATGTTGGTACCGTCGAAGCACTTCTCAGCGAAGGAGCGAAAGCACCAAAGATAACCGATGATCTGGAGGCGAGCGATGAGGTCCGCGAATTGCTGCAGCAGCGCGCGGCCTCTGTATGAAGCTCGAGCAACGGAAGGGTGGAAACGTGATCGGCCTGTACCAGCAGCGCTGAAGGGCTGGCCGGCACAGGCGGTCAATTTCCGCGCATCGGGTAAGCTGTTGATGCCGGCGCCATAGTGTCTACACAAACGAAAGCAGATGTCGCAGCCGGCGACCACTGGAGCGCGTTACTCGCCGGATTTCTTGGATGGGCGCTCGATGCGTTTGATTTTTTCCTGGTCGTTTTCTGCCTCACGGCAATCGGGAAAGAGTTTCGCCAAGCCGATCGGGAGATTGCCCTATCGCTGGCGCTGACGCTGGCGTTTCGACCTGTGGGCGCCTTCTTTTTCGGCCTGCTGGCGGATCGTTACGGACGCCGATTGCCGCTGATGATCGACTTGGTCTTCTATTCCATTGTCGAAGTGGCAACCGGCTTCGCCCCGAACTTCACGACATTTCTCATCTTGCGCGCGCTGTTCGGAATCGGCATGGGCGGCGAGTGGGGCGTCGGTGCTTCCCTGGCCATGGAGAAAGTTCCCCCGCGATGGCGCGGCGCACTCTCCGGGGTTCTACAGCAGGGGTATGCGCTCGGCAACCTGCTGGCGGCTCTTTGCTTTTACTTCCTTTTTGACAGGTGGGGATGGCGTCCTTTGTTCTTTCTGGGCGGCTTGCCCGCTTTGCTGGCGCTGTTTATTCGATTCCGAGTGAAGGAATCGGAGGTTTGGCGGAAATCGAAGCAGGAGAGCTGGCACGGACTGGGCGCAAGCATCGCCCGGCACTGGAAACTCTTTCTGTATCTCGTGCTGCTGATGACCGGGATGAATCTCGCCTCGCACGGGACGCAGGACATGTATCCAACTTTCCTGCAGCGCTTCTGGCACTTCGGCCCGCAGGAACGCTCTCTCATTTCGGCCATTTCGATGATCGGCGCCTTGATCGGAGGAGTCGCGATAGGGCTGTTGTCGGACCGGATCGGCCGGCGCGTAGCCATCGTAATCTCACTGGTGCTGGCCATCGCGCTGACATCGCTGTGGGCGTATGCGCCGGGTATCGTGCTGCTTGTCGCGGGCGCATTCCTGATGCAATTTTTCGTGCAGGGCGCCTGGGGCGTGATCCCAGCTCATTTGAGCGAGCTTTCGCCCAACGACGTGCGCGGCTTTCTGCCCGGGTTTGCGTATCAGTGCGGCGTGCTGGCAGCAAGCTCGGTCGGATATCTGGAAGCCGTGTTTGCCGAGCATATGAGCTATGCAGCTGCGATGGCACTCACAGCTGGAACCGTTTTTGCGTTTACGGCCGTGATCGCCGCATTGGGGCGGGAAAAGAAGGGAATCTCGTTTGGTTCGTAGTCTGCCCGTCACTTCAGATATTCACGCCGATCTGCCAGAGGGCGAAACCAATCGCCTGCCGGAAATAAAGCCAGCGCAGTTCGGCTAAACTCGGTGATCCGGCCGGGGGCCGCGGCGAGCCATAGACTCTTATTCCTTGAGCCTGCAGCAGCCGTTTGACGCGGTATATATGATAGCCATCACTCACCACGATGCAGGAATGCAAGCCTTCGCGCCGCATAATTTCGGCCGCCGCGTCCAGGCTCTGAGCGGTCGTGGAGCCTTCCGGCTCGACCAGGATGGCTTCCGACGGAACACCATGGCGAACCAGGTAGTCGCGACCCACCTCGCCCTCTGTGTAAACCGGGTCTCCTCCGGCGCCGCCCGTCGTGAGAATGTAGGGAGCAAGTCCCCTCAGATAAAGAAGAAGGGCGTGGTTCAGCCTGCCTTGCAATACCGGCGAGGGCCTCCCGCGATACTCCGCCGCTCCCAGAACAATGATCACATCGGCCGGATGATCCTCTTCCTTGGCCGACTCCCGCTCAATTTGCTTCGCAACATAGAACAGGTAGCCTAGGAGCAGACTCAGGAGCAGGAGGAACAAAGCTGCAATAGCGCGCTTCATGCCGCCGAGTTCAGCGCAGTCATTTAAATATGCTGAAACTCTAGTTTACGCCGCAAGCGCAACTTCGCACCCCATGGCTCAGCTCATCAGTCCAAGAAATCCGCGGCTGCAGGAAATTCGCCGCGCGGCCGCCGAGGGGCGTCCCACGGAGGATGGCCTGATTGTCGCGGAAGGCCCGCATCTTGTTCAGGAAGCGGGCCGGAGCGAGTGGACGGTGGAGCAGGTGTTCGCCACGCCGGAAGCCCGCGCCCGTCACGCCGGTCTGTTGGCCGAATTGGATGCGGAAATTATTGAGATACCATCGCGTGCTTTTGCCGCCATTTCGTCCACTCAGCACACACAGGAGGTATTGGCCCTGCTGCGGCCCCGCAAGTGGCCTTGGAATGATGTGTCCGCGACGGAACGCCCTCTGCTGCTGGTTTTGGACGGCATCCAGGATCCGGGAAACGCGGGGACCATGGTTAGATCGGCGGAAGCCTTCGGTGCTACCGGTATCGTATTTTTGAGTGGTTGCGCCCGTGTTGCCAACGGAAAGTTCTTGCGCGCCACCGCAGGATCTATTTTCCGAGTACCCTTCCTCGAAGGGATGACGATCGACGAGGTCATTGAAAAGGTGCGATCCAGCGGCTTGAAGCTTTATGCTCTGGATCCCGGGGCTAGGGCAACGATTATTGAGGCAGATATGCGAAGCGCTCTCGCGCTGGTGGTGGGGAATGAAGGCCAGGGTGTTTCGCCAGCCTTCGCCGCGCGCGCCCAACGAATATCGATCCCGACCGGAAAGGTGGAATCGCTCAACGCGGCCATGGCCTGCTCCATCGCGCTGTTTGAGGCCCATCGCAAGAGAAACTCCACATGAGCCTCTTCGATCCAGCGCCGCTCTCATCCTCGCCGGAAGGCCGTGCCGGCGACCGTCCCCTGGCCGACCGCATGCGCCCGCAAAACTTGGACGAATTCGTTGGCCAGGAGCATATCCTCGGCCCCGGCAAGCCTCTCCAGGCGCAAATCGAGAGCGGTCATCTGACCTCACTGATTCTGTGGGGACCGCCGGGATCGGGAAAAACAACTCTGGCTTCCCTGATTGCCCAAAGGAGCCGTTCCGACTTCATACCTTTTAGCGCTGTCCTGAGCGGCATAAAAGAGATCAAGGCAACCATGGCGGATGCCGAAAAAGCGCGCCGGCTGGGTCGCAGAACGGTCCTTTTCATCGATGAGATTCACCGCTTCAACAAAGCCCAGCAGGATGCCTTCCTGCCCTATGTGGAGCGCGGCGATGTGGTCTTAATCGGCGCGACAACCGAGAATCCATCGTTTGAGGTTGTGTCGGCCCTTCTCTCCAGGACCAAGGTCTATTCGCTCCGGGCGCTCGAGACGCCGGAGGTTGTTGTCCTTCTCAAGCGGGCTCTCGAACTTCGGGATCGCGGCCTGGGCCACCTGGACCTAAAGGTTCCCGGCGAACTACTCGATGAGATTGCAGTAGCATCGAGCGGCGACGCGCGGGCTGCACTTAACACCTTGGAGATAGCGGCGCAATTGGCCCAAAACGGAACAGTAGACCGGCAGGCCGTAGCGGACGCCTTGCAGAGGAAAGTACTGCTCTATGACAAATCGGGCGAGGAGCACTACAACCTGATCTCCGCGTTGCACAAGTCGGTTCGATCGAGCGAGGCCGACGCGGCCCTCTACTGGTTGGCTCGCATGATGAAAGCCGGCGAAGACCGGCTCTACCTGGCCCGGCGGCTTGTGCGCATGGCCATTGAGGACATTGGGCTGGCTGACCCCCGAGCCGTCGAGCAGGCCATCGCGTGCATGCAAACAGTTCATTTTTTAGGTATTCCCGAAGGAGATCAAGCGCTCGCCCAACTGACTATCTATTTGGCGCTGGCGCCCAAATCCGACGCGGCATACCAAGCTTTGAATAGAGTGAACGCGACTATTGAAAATACCGTGGCTCCTCCTGTACCGCTTCACCTCAGGAATGCCCCCACACGCCTGATGAAGGAGATGGGGTACTCCAAAGGCTACAAACACGCTCATAAGGAAGAGGATGCGATTACCGACATGCGCTGTCTTCCGGCGCCTCTGCTGGGGGCGCGGTTCTATGAGCCAACGCAGCGCGGATTTGAACAAAAGCTACGCGAGCGGCTGGAATGGCTCGCAAAAAGGCGCGACAAACCCGCTGTTGGAGGCGATCAATAAAATGTATTGTCATTGTGTAAGCTTAAAGATCGGAGTTTTGACACGGTGTCTGAAAACACTTTGACTTTGAGTAGACGTCTAGAGACTCCGGAAGTGACCACGACGGAGCGGCGGCGGTCGAGCCGTTTCCCGATTGAGCGTGAAGTCCGCTACAAGACTTTGAACCAGCGCGCCGAAATCCTCGCGGGCAACGGCAAAACACTGAATATCAGCAGTTCCGGCGTCCTCTTCACATCGGATCACGATCTTCCCGTTGGCACGCGCCTGGAGGTTTCCATTAGCTGGCCCGCTCAGTTGAATGAGAAGTGCCTCTTGAACCTGGTGGCGCGAGGAAGAGTAACTCGGCATACCAAAGGCCAGTTAGCTCTGCAAATCCAGCAATACGAATTCCGGACCCAGAGCCGCCCGGGCATTACTGCCCTGCCGACGAGGTAGGCAAACGACTACCGCTGGAAATACAGACGGCTCGGCTGTACCTTTCAGCGCTCCTAGTAAGTAGCTGCTATATAATGACGGCGCACGGCCGTCTCGAACCCGAATCATTTTGCGGCCTCGGCCGGCGTATCGAGCAGCATGGACCCGAACCGCTGGCGCCACGTGGAGGAGCTGTACCACTCGGCCCTCGAACGGGATACGGGCCAACGCCCGGGATTTCTCCTGGCCGCCTGCGGCACTGACGCGGAGCTTCGGAAGGAAGTCGAATCGCTCCTCCAAGCGGGAGAGCGCTCGGATTCGCTCCTGCAGCAGCCCGCCTGGCATCAACCGGAGATCGCGAGTTTGCTTAAGAGCAACTCCCTTCCAACCTGGCCGCCGGCTACCGAAGTTGGACCATACGTCGTCGAAGCCCGAGTTGGCGCCGGGGGTATGGGCGAGATCTATCGAGCCAAAGACAAGCGCCTGAACCGGAGCGTTGCCTTGAAGGTCCTGCCCTTCCGCTTAGGCAGCTCGGAAAATTCACTCGAGCGCTTTGAGCGGGAAGCGAAAGCCATTTCGGCGCTCAATCACCCCAACATCTGCACCATTTACGACGTTGGCGAACACAACCACCAGCCATTCATGGTTATGGAGCTGCTGGAGGGAGAGACACTGCAGCAGCGCCTTCAACACAAGCGGCTGGATTCCAAGGAACTGCTGAGCGTCGCCGTACAGATTGCGGACGGTCTCGATGCTGCACACCGCAAAGGCATTATCCACCGCGATATTAAACCGGCGAATATCTTCATCACAGAGAGTGGGCAAGCGAAGATCCTCGATTTCGGGCTCGCCAAGCTGCGCGAACCGAGTTCCGTAAACGGTGGGAGCGGTATCGCGACATTACCTGGCGAGTTAACCGGACCACAGACGGTGGTTGGAACTACGGCGTACATGAGCCCGGAACAGGCCCAAGGGAAGCCGGTCGACACGCGAACCGACATCTTCAGTTTCGGTTGCGTTCTGTATGAGATGTGCTGCGCGCGACCAGCCTTCTCCGGCGAAACGGCTGCGAGCATTATGGCGGCGGTGATCTCACGCGATCCTATTTCACTGCACCAACTCGAGCCTTGCGTTCCGCCGAGTCTCGAACGCGCTATCACGCGGTGCATGCGCAAAGATCCCGAGCAGCGTTTCCAGAGCATACGCGATCTGAAACTGACGCTAGAAGAGATTAAAGAGGACAGTAATTCGGGTGTACAGGCCGCGAGACCGAAGCGTCACTCCTGGTTGCCTTATGCGATTGTGGCGTTGATCTCCATACTCCTGGCGTTTGGGGCATGGGCTTGGTGGCGCATTTGGCGTGAGCCCTCTGCAACTCCGCTTGCCGTGGAGCAGTTGACTTTCGATAGCGGCCTAACAACGGATCCCGCGATTTCGCCGGACGGTAAGTTGATCGCTTATGCATCGGATCGCGCAGGCGAAGGTAATCTCGATATCTGGGTCCAGTATCTCCAGGGCGAACCGATCAGGATCACCCACAACCCAGCAGATGAGATGCAGCCCTCTTTTTCGCCCGATGGGACTCAGATCGTCTATCGCTCGACACAGGATGGCGGCGGCATCTACATGGTCTCCTCACTTGGAGGCGGAGAGCCGAGGCTTATTGCAAAGGGCGGCGCGTCACCACATTTTTCTCCAGATGGCACCGAGATCCTGTTCTCCGATCCGGGCATCGTCTCAAGGCACGCGTATACTCTGAACATCGCCGTTCCGGGGGCTCAACGAAAGCAGCTTGCTCCGGAACTCCTCGGAGTTGCGTTTCCTCTCTGGTCTCCTGATGGACGACAGATTCTGCTTATCGGCTTTCAGGTCGGTGCAAGTCTGGGTGATGCAGGACTCTTCGTTGTCTCCAGAGACGGCGGCAAAGCGGAGAAGGTTCGCCTCGATGGTCCCATTCCAGCCGGCCTGTCCGGTGGCATGTTGGACGCCTGGTTGCCCGACAACCGTGTCATAGCTGAGGCGGAAGTCCGGGGCCGAACAAACCTATGGCAAGTGGATCTAGCGCCGCATCCGTGGCGAGTTCGCGGTTTTCACCAGCTCACATTCGGCACGGGAACATCCAAGTCTCTCTCCGTGGCGCGTGACGGGACCGTCGTGCTCTCGAGTGAGGCAGCGAGTTCCGATCTCTGGAGTTTTCCGGCCGACACAAATCGCGCCAAATTGAGCGGCGAGCCCTACCGACTCACTCAGGATTCGTTGAATGCAGCCTTCCCCTCGATCTCTCTGGACGGCACGAAGCTGGCTTACTCGGCCGAACAGAGTGGGAAAGGACGCATCTGGATCATGGACCTTCCATCCGCGCAGAAACGAGCCTTGACTTCATCGCCTAACTACGACTCACGCCCGGTGATCAGTTCCGATGGGAAACGCATCCTTTTTGTCTCCCATAACTCGATCAGGCCGCTGGGTGGCTTCGTAGTTGACTCATCGGGTGGGTCTCCAGACAAGGTGTACGACGGCTTCGATTACCTGCCTTGGGATTGGTCGAATGATAACCAATACGTGTTGGCCATGAAATTCCTGCCCCGGCCGGTCAGTATTGATCGCGTGACCGTTGCGAGCCGTCAGGTTACTCCGTTTCTCCGGCGCTCTCATGACGTTTTTCAATCTCATTTCTCTCATGACGGGCGCTGGGTGATAGCTCAACAGTCTGGAGTCGGAGTTCTGGTGGCATCCGTAATCAACGCGGACCCACCTGCCGCCGACCAGTGGAAAGTGTTGTTGAGGGGCAACGCTGATCTGATCCGCTGGTCGCCGGACGACAATCTCCTGTACTTTATCTCCAGCCGCGACTCTTTCCGGTGCATCTGGGCGCAGCGCTTGCGCCCGGATACAAAGCAAGCTGTCGGTGAACCATTCGCAATTGCTCATTTTCACCAAGCCAGACGTTCGCTGCGGGTACTCGACAGCGGCAAAATCGGGCTGGCTGTTGCGCGCGACAAGATCGTGGTGGCGGAGTTCGAGGATACCGGGAATATCTGGACCGCGAAGCTGCCTTCACGCACTGAACAGTGAGCCCGTCGGGCCAACCTACATTTGGGCTACCATGACAGTGTTGTGCGACGCCTTGCAACTGCTGCGGCCGCGTTAAGCTTCGTCATTCTTCTTGCCCTCCTCATTTGGCAGGGCTCGTTTCGAATTTCCTACTCGCCGTCCGATACCAGCGAAACCGTTGTCCTGTGGGCAGTTTCAACCCTCATTTTTCTGCTTACCGTCACCTTGGCGTTCATGCTTTTTCGAGCGGGAATCAAGGTTTATATCGACCGGCATCGCAACAAGGAAGGATCGCGCCTGCGCTCGAAGCTGCTGGCGGGCGCTCTAGTGCTTACCTTGGCTCCCACCTTCTTCTGCGTGCTCTTCAGTGGATGGGTTCTGAACCGGCATTTGGATGTATGGTTCAGCAAGGACACGGAAACCGCCCTTCATGAGTTGGACACCTCCTATCGGAGGGAATCGCAGGAGCGGGTGCAGGCCGAGGCGAACTGGATCAGCCTGCTGCCGCAGACGCGCGAAGCCGCCCAAACCGGCCGCATGGACGCGGTGTTCTTTCGCCGCTTGTGCCAGGAACATGGGATCTACCAGCTCCTGCTTCAGCGGAAAAGCGGCGTGCCGATGCTGCTGTATCAGCGTTTTCAGAAATCGGAGGCCGGCCTGCTCCGCGCCGGTGCCGATGTGACGGATAGCGATACAAAGCTGGGACGGCTGAGCGTCCTTTCCGCCATGAGCAGCGATCCCTCGGCGGGCGACGTTCTCGCGAAGGAACAAACTATTCATCAGTTTGTCGACGCTCAAGCCGGACGGCGGAAGTTTTATCATGACACCTATTTCCGGCTGATCTGCCTGATCACCGTATTCGTGCTCTTCTTCGCCTCCTGGTCCGCACAGAAATTGTCGCAGCAGATCAGCATTCCCATATCCGCGCTTCTGGGCGCGGCACAAGAAGTGCGGCGCGGAAACCTTTCTTATCGCGTGCGTGTAAACGCCATCGATGAGCTCGCCACCCTGGTTCGGGCGTTCAATGAAATGACGAACGAGTTGGAGGCGAATTCACGCGAATTGGAATCTCGCCGGCTGTTCACGGAAGCCATCCTGGAGAGCATCCCCACAGGTGTGATCTCCGTCTCGGCTGACGAGCGGATTGAGCGCGTCAATCGCGCCTTGGCCGGGATTTTCCCGCGAGACATTGCCGTTTCGGCAAAGCGCCTCCAAGACCTTTTTTCAGGTGACGACTTGGCAGAGATTCGTTATCTGCTCAAACGAGCCCGGCGCACCGGAGCGGCCGCCTGTCAACTCGATGTCCAGCATTCCACCTCACTATTGCATCTGGCCGTCACTGCCGCCTCGCTCAAAGAGCAAAGCGGATTCGTGATGGTGATCGAGGACACGAGCGATCTGTTGCGAGCGCAAAAAGCGGCGGCCTGGCAAGAGGTGGCCCGCCGGATTGCGCATGAAATCAAGAACCCGCTGACGCCGATATCGCTCTGCGCCGACCGGCTTGCGCGGCAGATGCTGCGCCTGCAGGTGGACGCCAATACCCGAGCCATTCTCGAAGAGTGCACGCAAACGATTCAGCAGGAGGTGCAAACGGTCAAGTGCCTGGTTGACGAGTTCTCGCAATTCTCGAGGTTCCCGAGCGCACAGTTTGCTCCGACCGATCTCAACGAAATCGTCGAGAGTGCGATGACCGTGTTCGCCGAACGCCTGGATGGTATCGCCGCTTCCTTGAATCTCGATCGCAAGATACCGCTGGTGATGGCGGACAAGGAGCAGATGAAACGAGTCATCGTGAATCTGATTGACAACGCCACGGAGGCTATGAGCGCAGCTCCCATTCGTAAGCTCCTCTTGTGCACTTCTCAATCGGGCCCCGATACGGTGGAATTTTCCGTCACCGACACCGGTTGCGGCATCTCCGCCAGCGACAAGGAAAAGCTCTTCCTTCCCTATTTCTCTACCAAACAGCGTGGGACTGGATTGGGCCTTGCCATCGTGAGCCACATCGTGACGGAGCATCGCGGGCGCGTCAGAGTAGAAGACAATTACCCCAGCGGAGCGCGCTTTACTGTTGAACTGAATGCACTCCCCGCCACCGAGGTTTGGGCCGAGACGGGCAACGGGCGCGCGGCTACTCTGAAGGTATAGCGTCACATGCCTCTCCGAGGGCCCAAAGTTCTCGTTGTCGACGACGAGACGAATATTCGCCAGTCGCTGTGCGGTGTTTTGAGCGACGAGAATTACGACTGCACGGCCGTGGAAAGCGGAGAAGCCGGCTTGGCCGAACTCGCCCGTCAATCTTACGAAGCCGTGCTGTTGGACATCTGGCTGCCGGGAATCGACGGTCTTGCCACGCTGGCCCGAATCCAGGAGCTACCTTCCGAGTCGCGGCCGGCCGTGATCATGATTTCCGGTCACGGCAACATTGAAACCGCGGTAAAGGCCACGAAGCTGGGCGCCTTTGACTTTGTCGAGAAACCCCTGACTATCGCCAAAGTCAGCGTGGTGCTCAAGAACGCGGTTCAACAGCGCCGCATGGATCTGGAGTTGCAGCGGCTCCGCGAAGACACGGGACTGCCGGAGATCATCGGCGACAGCGTTCCCATGAAGGCACTCCGGCAGCAGCTCAAGCTTATGGCGGGCACAAACGGACGCGTTCTGATTTATGGCGAGAGCGGAACCGGCAAGGAGTTGGTCGCGCGCGCCATTCACAGGTCAAGCGCCAGAGCCAATGGGCCGTTTGTGGAGGTGAATTGTGCCGCGCTTCCCGAAGATCTGATCGAGAGCGAGCTCTTCGGCTATCGCCGCACGAATCTGGACGGAACCGCGGACCACAAAATCGGCAAATTGCAGAAGGCCCATGGCGGAACATTCTTTCTCGATGAAGTGGGGGATATGAGTTTGCGGACTCAGGCCAAGGTTCTCCGAGCACTCGATGAACACCGGTTCGAGCCGATTGGCGCGCCGCAGTCCATTCAGGTGGATGCACGGGTGATCGCGGCCACCAACAAGAATCTGGAAAAGGAGATCGAACGCGGCAATTTTCGTGAGGACCTTTTCTACCGGCTGAACGTGATTCCCTTCACCGTTCCTCCTTTGCGCGACCGTGCCGAAGATATTCCTGTGTTGGCCGCTTTCTTCCTGCGGGAATTCGCAACCGCGTATGGCCGCAAGCCCAAAGAGCTCAGCCAGGAAGCGCTGGAGGCGCTGATGGGCTATCCCTGGCCGGGAAATGTGCGCGAACTGCGCAACCTTATGGAGCGCATTGTCATCTTGTATCCTCAGCGCCGTATCGAGGTGCGGCACCTTCCGCTCGATGGCGCTCGCCGCGGCCAGCATGTCCGTCCGTCGGACAACTCCGGCAGTCTTCACGACGTTAAAGAAGCGGCTGAGCGCGATTACATTTTGCGTAAGCTTGAGGAAACGGGAGGAAACGTTACCCGCGCCTCCGAGCTTTTGGGGCTTGAACGCAGCAACCTTTACCGGAAAATGAAGGCGCTCGGTATCGCTCCCAAGGAATAGGGCGCGCCTGAACTGCGGAATATTTAGGATACGACGGCGCAATCATGTTCCAGAGAGCGTAAAGCGATGGGTTCGTCCTGCCGATGTATTCACTAGACGTGGCGACGATCCCAGCAAAGCAGGTCAAGATACCTCCCGGCCGCAAAGCCAGGCGTTTCGAGCGAACCGCCGCGCCGCAAGTGGGGCTTATTGAAGTATTTCGCGAGCGGGCCGGCAGGAAAGAACGAATCGGATCTGCGATGTTGCTCGATATATCGCGCGGCGGACTCGGGATCCGGATGGACGGCCGCGTGTGGAATGGCGAAATACTGTATCTGGAAAACCGGTTTGTTCGGTATCTAGCCCGCGTCTGCCACTGTACCCCTATGGAGAGCGGGTATAAGGTTGGCTTGGAATTTCCCCGCGAATAATCCCGCGTCCACGACGATCAACTTTGAATCATATCCGCGCTACAGTTTCCACTACATAAATCCAGACGCAATGCGTTTAGACTCTACATGTCTGCTGCCCCGAATTGTCCAAGGGGTGCCCGCCATAAACTCAACTTTGACCCGCCCTGGACCCACAAAATAAAGAAATTGGGCTTGCTGTCCGTGGTGGCCAGTTACCTCTGGGTGCTTGGGTGTGGTCGATCACCGATGAGTTCCGTGCCTCGTGATCGCGCGGAAAACGGTTGGCTGATCAAATCCTGGAAAGAAGGAGCGTTCACAATCGAGCATCAAAGCTATCGATATCAGGCAGTTTGACGGAAGCACCGAGTCTCGCGACGGGGCCCTTCTGGTAAATGGCGTTCGGTTCTCGGATGCCCTCGATCACGGTACGTCTCCCGCCAAATGTGAATCGACTATTGAACTTATCGGGCGAATCGTGCGGCCAGTTGTGGCGAACTTGCTTTCGCGAGGCGCGCTGGTATCGCCGTTTCGTCAGAAACGTGATCCTTCAGAGAGTACAGGATTGGCGGCTTGCCCGTGCGAGGTTGCAGGGAATATCTGGGATGCGATTACGCTCCCGGTTGCGCTGTGGGGCCGGTTCTAACCCAATAAAGCTCCGGAAACGGTGTTGCAGTTGCTGTACTAGTACGGCGTAATCCGTCACCGGGAATGGTGGTTCATCGCGAGTGTCTGCCATTCTGTTCTTACCTCTCATTCGCGGTAATGGCAGGTGACGCCAATGAATGTACTGTCGAAGGCTACACTGTTGCTGGCTGTATCGGGTGTTGCGGTGTTTTGTCAAAACGACAGGTCGCGCAATCCGCAGCAGTTGTTCAGCACCCCCCACATCGCCGCCCCCTCACCAACATTGGAGATGATTGAGCGGTTCACAGGTAGAATGTACAACGACGGCAGTTCCGCACCTCTGAGTCTGCTGCGGTCGAATTATTGCTCCGCTATGCAGGCTACGTCAGCTACATCCAGGACGTCGACGCCCTTTAGTTATACGATTGCGCAGGATCGCCTTGGCTATTTTCCCCTGAGGCTTGGCCCATTGCGATACACGTTCCGGCCTCCCAGTTCGCAGTTCAATAGACCTGCCGATGGTCGGCTGCAAAAGGTCGTCGATGGTGTCCTGCGACACTACACGTCGCATCCCGTCGTGCCGCTGAACGATAGATGCGTGCGCTCGTTATCCTGCGCCAGCCTGTATGAAGAGGCGTTGCGGCGAAGGGCTGTTCCGTCCGCGAATAAATAGTTAGCGTTTCGTGGGCTAATCCGCAATCGGAAACTCGCTGTGCCATCCGTACTCATGCCCTGGTCTCGGCATGGCACAACCAGACACCGGTGCATGACGGACTGACAGCAATGATGCTTGTTTAGACGAACAACGAAGCATCTGTGTTTTGAGCAGACGCGTTCACGATCATGAAAATCGCTGGGCACAGCTCAGTGACGGTGTCACAGCGATACGTACATCCTTCGCCGGAAACCATTGAGCTTGCTTTCGAGCGCCTGGAAAAGATGAACGGTACAATGCAAAGAAAGTCCGCTGAGGAGGTGTCGGTGCAGAGAATCACTACGGTTTCCACTACGTGGGCCCTTAGCTCAGCGGTCAGAGCAGAGGACTCATAATCCTTTGGTCGTAGGTTCAAATCCTACAGGGCCCACCAAATTACGGAACGAACCCAGGTTCTTTTACCAAACGAACCCATCTGGGTTCGTTTGGTGAAAATCCATAACAAGCAACAGGAGCACTAATCATGAAACAGATTACTTTCTTGCTGTTTATCGCAGCCGGTATGGCTTGGGCGCAATCGCATGTGGATATCTACTCGGCGAAGGATCTGCAAGGCATGGAAGCGAAACTGGCGCAAAAACGGACGCCATTCGCCAGCCAGGATATCGCCCGCTACGGAAACCACTACACAATGCTCGCGTACCGGGAAGCGACCGGCTCCTCCGAAGTGCACGAGCACGAGGCCGATATTTTCGTGGTCGAGAGCGGCGACGCGACCATCGTGACCGGCGGAAAAATTGTCAATCCGCATACTGAAAAGGCAGGCGAGATCCGGGGAACTTCCATTGAAGGGGGCGACCGCCACTCGCTTGCCACGGGAGACATTGTTCACATTCCCGCAGGCACACCACATCAGGTGCTGATTCACAAAGGCCACCCGTTTACCTATTTTGTTGTCAAGGTGACCGGCCAATAGATGGCCGTCGCGTGGCTTCTGACTCTGCTGGCGCTCACGGGCGTGATCGCCGGAGTACTCATTGGCCAATCGCGCAGCTTGTCGGCTCATCTGGCGGCAGCCGGCGGCGGACTGCTTTTTGGAATTGCACTGTTCTGGCTACTTCCAGACATCGCGCCGACGGCAGGCTGGCCCAAAGCCATCGGCCTGTCCATCGCTGCTTGTCTGGCATTGATGCTCGCGGACCGCGCACTGATCCATACAGGTCATTCGCCGCGGCATGGGGTTGTAGGTCCGGTGTTGGCCGCTACCGCGCTGCACAGCTTACTGGATGGGTGGAGCGTACGCGCTGTAGCGGGCGCCCGGGTGACCGATATCGCTGTGCCGCTGGGGCTCGCGCTACACAAAATTCCGGAAGGGGTCGCGCTCGGCTGGCTTACCGGCAGATCCCTGCATTCGAAATGGAAGGCGGGGCTGGCAAGCGGCGGGATCGAACTCCTGACGCTCGCCGGAGCTTTTATCGAACCGCGGGCGAATCACTACGGAGTGGAGGAATTTGGCGCGTGGTGGACAGCCGTGATGCTCGCCATCATCGCCGGCGGATTCGCGTTTCTGGGATTTCACGCCGTTCTGCCGAATTGGCGAAATGCCGGTGTTGTCCTCGTCTTCTTCGCGACGCTCTTGCTAGTCGGAATGATCCGGCAATGAGGGATGCCGCTTGTGAAAATCGGTACGGTTCTGAAATTCACGGGCAAACGCAATAATCCGGTTTTCCGAAAAGGGCGGTCCGACGATCTGCATTCCGATTGGCAATCCATTCACGTACCCGCAAGGCATGGTGAGCGCCGGAAGGCCACAGAGATTGCCCGCCTGGACCAGACCAGATCCAACGCCTTTCTGATCCGGGCGCTTCGGAGGAGTTTCATCGAAAGGCTGATCCGAGCGATCCGGCAAACTGAAGCGCGTCGGGGCAACAAGTAAGTCCACGCTGTTCGCGAATAGGTCACGGAATGCAGTCTGGATTTGAGTGCGCACGCGCATTGCCTTCAGGTAATCGAGCGCGGAATAGTTCATGGAGGCCTTCAGGCCATCAATCTGACTCTGGTCAGCCAGCTGATCGACGCGGCCGCTGCGGATGAGTTGCTCGAAAACGGATGCCGCTTCGGAATCGATGATCGCCCCTATGATGGGGCCGTACGGAAATTCGGGAATCCTGGATTCAACCATCTGAGTACCCATAGTTTTGACAACCGCAAGGGCGTCGGTAAATGCCGGCCGCAAGGCTTCATCGGGCCACGCGGTGAAATCGATCTCCGCATAGCCGAGTTTCAGATCGCTGAGCTTCTGATAGTACTGCGGCGTGTAGTAGAAGCTCTTGCGCGCGGACCCCGGATCGTTGTCATCCCTACCCGCGATCACGTGCAGCACCAGGCCGCAATCATCGGCACATCGGGCGAGGACACCGATTTTGTCGAGCGTCCAGGAGAGCGGCATCGCGCCATGCCGGCTCACGAGGCCGTAGGTAGGGCGCAAGCCAGTCACTCCGCAGAAGCACGCAGGCGTAAGAATAGAGCCGGACGTTTCCGAACCAAGCGCGCACGGGACCAGTCCGGCGGCAACAGCAGCGCCAGAACCGCTCGAAGAGCCTCCGGACCAATACTGCGTGTTCCAAGGATTCAGTCCCGGGCCTTGCAGAGATGCAGATGCCGAACTGTACCCACCGCCGCCAGCCAGCTCAACCATCGAGAGTTTACCGATCAGAATGGCCTTCTCGTCATTGAGACGCTCGACGACCGTTGCGTCGTAATCGAACACCTGATCGGCGAACGGCTTTGCTCCCCATGTTGTGGGGTGCTTGGCAACCGCGATCAGATCTTTCACGGCATACGGGATGCCCTGGAGAGGGCCGCGAAAACGTTCGCGCTTGAGTTCGTCGTCCACATCTTTGGCCCGCTTATGGCCCTGCTTGACCAGTGAGAAAGCCAGCGCATTATAATGAGGGCCCAGTTTGTTCAGACGCTTACCGAAAAACTTGGTCAGCTCGGCGGACGAGATCTGGCGGTTTCGCAACGCCGCATTGAGTTCAGGAATAGTAGCAAAGGCGAGAGTAGCTTCGTCTAGCTTCGTCTTCGGCTTCTTCATGGGCCGTTATGGCCGGAATGCGAAGGCCGGCTCTATGTTCATCGGGATTTCGAGTTTCGATAATCGGTCACTGACCTGACGGACATCGGCGTAAGCTTTCTGCAGTTTCTGTTCCGGGGTAGCAGACGGATTCGATGGCGCCGGGGCTCCTTGGGGCGGCACTTTCGAGGTTACTTGAGCGGTGAGCGGCGCCGCGGCAAGCATCGCCGTCAGGCGAGCCGCCCATTGCCTGCGCGTAAAATCGTTCGAATGTATGCGGCGGGAACTCATTCACACATTGTAAAGTGCGCCACGCGTGCATCGCATCAACCGAGCTGCTCGAGCGCGTTTCGCATAACGGCGCGCGGAGCGGATTCACCGGTCCAGATCTCGAACTGGCGGGCAGCCTGTTCCAAGAGCATCTCCGAGCCGTAAACGACGGTACAGCCTTGCTGTCGCGCTCGCTTCAGCAGAACTGTTTCGTGCGGGTTGTAGATCATGTCGAATACGATCCGCGCAGGAATTTTGCCCGGGAAGAGGCATGCGTTCGGTTTAGGAGCCATTCCGACTGGCGTAGCGTGCACGAGCGCGTCAAAGCGGGCGGTTTGGGCCGCACCGAGAGATATGACGTCCGCCTTGATTGCAGCGGCGAGCGCCTGAGCTTTCTTTGTGTTTCGCCCGGTGATCGTAACATTGACGCCCGCATCGGCGAGTGCGATGGCGGCAGCCCGAGCCGCGCCTCCGTACCCGGCGATCAGGACGGAAGCGTGCGCCAGAGGAAGGTGACGACCGAGCGGCTTAAGAACACCATCGGTATCGGTATTGCCGCCGCGCCATTTTCCGGCTTTTCGCCACACGGTGTTGACAGCGCCGATGCGCTTCGCGAGCGGTTCGACGACATCGAGATGGTGAAGAATCCGTTGCTTGTGTGGAATGGTGACGCTGAATCCCGCGACCGGAAGTCCGGCAGCCAGACTCATCCAATCGCGGAGCTGAGGAGTCGGGATGAGAAAAGGAAGATACACGGCATCGAGGCGCCGGGCCTGAAACGCGCGATTGTGAATTAGCGGAGATTTGGAATGCGCAACAGGATCGGCGATTACGCCGTAGACGCGCGCATGCTTACCAATTTTTTCGCAGCGATACAGATTGCGCATCAGCTTGGCGGACACTTGGCCGGGCGCCGTACCATCCGTTTCGAAAGGCGCTGCATAGGTATAAAGCGAGCCTTGCGAAGGAGCCAGTATGCGGCTCGCAACGCCGACCTCCGACATCGCAAAGAGAATGAGCGGGCACTTGGTGTGCTTGCGCGCGAATTCCAGAACGCGCAGATTGTGCGCCGGCTTGCGAGCAGTGGTAGCGATTTTATACGCATCCGCCGGTATGCAGCGAAGGCGGCGCAGGATAGGATCAAGCGCCGGCGTGTTTTGAAAATTGTGATAGGAGAGTACGAGAGGAGCCGACTCGCGCAGGCGAGGGATGGCGGCCTTGGCGCTCTCCGCGGATTCAATCTCCAGGTCGAGGGCGATGGCGCCCGCCGCGCCGCACTTCTCCAGGATGACAATCTGCTGTTCTATTCCTCCACGGAATTTCCCGTTGTTCTGCTTGCGACGGCAGGTGGCGAGAATGTGGACTTCCGGATAGCGGCCGCTGAAAGCACGAATGAGGTCGATACCGGCGGCAGGATCGGGGAGATAGTCCAACCGGAATTCGAGAAAAGTGTTCCCGTCTTTGTACTCGCGATCCGCGGCGCGGCTCAATTGCAATGGCGTTTCCAAACCCAAAGCCACGCAAATGCGGGGAAGGGATTGCGGCATGGGCATGCGGACTGGATCAGGATAGCAGGTGAGTTGAGGAATCGCGCTGTGCCGTGCGGTCTGGTGGACGGCATGGGATTCGAACCCACGACCCCCACGTTGCGAACGTGGTGCTCTCCCAGCTGAGCTAGCCGCCCACTGCTTGCGAAATGCGCAACTTTTGCCTTGCGATTCGGTGCAACGGCTTACCGCGCCCCCTCAATATACCATCTTCCGCATGCTAGGATGGCTGTTCACACGCGCCAAAACATGGTCCTTTCCGACGTCGATATCCGCCGCTACATGGAACGCGGCAAGATCCGGATTTCACCCGAGCTCCCCCCGGACCAGTTCGGGAGTTGCTCGGTCGATTTCCGGCTGGGCGCCGAGTTCAGCGTTTTTGAACATAGCCGTCACGCGTACATCGACGTTCGCGAAAAGAGTGCGATTCAGGACATCATGCGAGGCATTCACGTGAAAGCGGGCGAGCCGTTCGTTCTGCAGCCGCGGGAATTCGCATTGGCCATTACGGAAGAGACTCTCGAGCTCGATGACGATGTGCTTGGCCGCCTGGAAGGGCGTTCCAGTCTGGGACGGATCGGTATCATCGTTCACGGGACGGCCGGGTTGTTCGATCCAGGTTGGCGCGGCAAAGCGACCCTGGAACTCAGCAATCTGGGAATCATGCCAGTTGCCCTCTACCCAGGAATGCGCATCTGCTCTTTCACCTTCGAGCAGCTCTCATCGCCGGTAGCGGTTCCGTACTATAAAAAGGCCGGCAACAAATACGCAGGACAGACTCAGCCGCTCGCAAGCAAGCTGACGAGTGAAGTTAGCAGTAAGTGAAGTTAGCAGTAAAGGATAACGGCTCGACGATTTCAGCGGCCCGAGGAGCCGAAGCCGCCGATTCCCCTGATAGACTCCGCTAACTCTCCTTCTTCCCACTTCACCGGCTCGTACTTGGCTACAACCATTTGTGCGATGCGATCGCCTGTGTGTACCTGGTAAGGCGACCTCCCGAGGTTCAGCATGATGACTCTCAGCTCTCCGCGATATCCAGGATCGATCGTGGCGGGCGAATTCGGCAGAGTGATGGCGTGTTTCAGCGCCAAGCCGCTGCGGGGCCTTATTTGCACCTCGTACCCGGTAGGAATTTCGAGGGCCAAGCCAGTCGCAATAGCTTGAGGAACGCCGGGCTCCAATGTCGCACCTTCGACGCACCGGACGTCCATACCTGCGTCTTCTTCGGGTCCATGCGCATATTCCGGAAGGTGAGCGTCCGCCCGCAGTCTCTTAATTCGAATTTGCATACGAATCCGCTATGATAACGACTTCATGTCTGGACCGATTACGGTACAGAAACCCTCTGCAAAGCGTGTGTTGACCGTTGCGCCAATGCCCGCAGAAAAGCTTGCCTATGCGCTGGCCCGCTACAGCCGTTCGCCCGATTCCATCCGGGATTCCGTCGAGTGGGTACGAACGCATGATTCGGCCAAATTTCTCGAGAGCTTTTATTTCCAATACGGGCACGCATCGATCGCCGACCTGGGACACGTCACGGTGTGCTTTGAGGGGATCTCGGAGCTGGCGGCGACTGAAATCGAGGACGAACAGCTTTGGGACGGGCAGGCGAGGAGCTCCCGGTATCAGGATTTTTCGAAATCCGGAGTGATTGTGCCTGCCGAACTCAGTGCGGACGAGGTACAGGTTTACAGAGCTGCCGCGGAGAAGCTGCTCGAGGCTTACGCGAGGGTTCAGGAACAAGCCTTCTCGTATCTGTGCGGTGAGTTTCCCCAACCACCGGACATGAAACCGGAAGCATACCGGCGGAATTTGGCGGCCCGGGCCTTCGACGTGGCTCGTTATCTGTTGCCATTTGGCGTGCCTACCGGCGTGGGTCAGGTCACAAGCATCCGAACACTCGAGAAGCAGATACGGCGTCTGAGAGTTTCTGAATTCCAGGAGCTTAGGGAATTGGCCGATGAAATGGCGCAAGCCTGCGGCGCGGCTCCCGAATGCATCTGGGGCCCGAACGGCGCGCCGGGCGAAGCGCTTGCGCCTACTCTCGCGCGCCATGCGAACCGAGATGCAAGTAGCAGCCTATTGCGCGCGAATCTAGCGGAATGGGCGTCGGACCATCTTCCGCGGCGGAACCCGCGGAAGATGACGGCGGTCGATTTGTTGCAGCCTTCTGACCATGTGGCGGACATCTGTGCCACGCTTCTCTATCCGGTTACCGACATCCCGTATCGCCAGCTGTACGAGATTGCGTGTCAGTGGACGACGGATAGAAGGCAGGAGCTGTTAGGATTGGCTCTTAGCGCTCGCGGCCGAGGCGATGAGCTGCCACGTCAGTTCCGCAGCGCTCCTTATGTGTTCGACATCGTAATGGATATCGGTGCGTACCGCGACTTACATCGGCACCGGCGCAGCCAGCAGTTCCGGCAGCAGTATACGCATCGGCTCGGCTACGAAACGCCTGAATTGGTGGAAAAGTGCGGAGCCGATGACGTATTTTCGCGTAGCCTCGAAGAAGCGGATTCGGCGATTCAAAAGCTACCCCAACCGGCAGCGCAATACTTGCTGCCACTGGCGACACGCTCGCGATTTCTTTTCAAAATGGATTTCGCCGAGCTGGAGTACATCTCGCGACTGCGAAGCGGCGTGAAAGGTCATTTTTCCTATCGCAAAATCGCCTGGGAGATGAAATCAGCACTGGAACGCCTGGATCCGATGCTCGCCGGATTCGTCGATGCCACGCCACCTTGGATGGAAGATCCGTTGAAGCGCTAGGGGAAATGGGTCTTAGAGCGGTCTCCCGCGAGCCGAGGTGTAAGCATTAAGCCAGGTTCAACGTCTTCCGCATCGTTCCGCGCTCGTCCTGGATTTTCTTCTGCAGCAGCATGATGGCGTAAATCAATTGCTCGGGTCGCGGCGGGCAGCCGGGGACATACACATCGACGGGAATTACTTGATTCACGGGAACCAAAGCATAGTTGCTGAAAACACCTGTCGAGGTGGCGCACGCGCCCATGGAAATCACCCATTTCGGCTCGGGCATCTGACGATAAAGCTGCCGGATCACGGGCGCCATCTTGTTTGAGACGCGTCCCGCGATGATCATTAAATCCGATTGACGAGGAGAACCGCGGAAGACTTCGGCTCCGAACCGGGCGGCGTCGTAGCGCGATGCCATCATGGACATCATTTCGATCGCGCAGCACGCCAGGCCGAAGGTCATCGGCCACAGCGAGTTCTTACGCGCCCAGTTGAGTGCGCTATCGAGGGTGGTGGTAATGATGCTTTCCCGGAATTCCTCCCCTGCCTCTTGATCCGCGCGCGCGAAAAGCTCAGGCGGCTGACTAATCTCAAACTTCTCGTAGTCGCCCACCGTCCAATTATCCCATGTGGAACGCCCCCGGCTTCAATTTGCAATGGAAGCCTCAAAACGCGGGAGCCTTAGAATCGAAGTGAAATGCCGCAGATGCAATTCGAACAAGCGACAGGTTACGAGGACGCGCTGGCACGAGCCGCCGACGAATGCGGCATCTATCGCGATTATTGGGACATTTTTCAAAAGCGTCACGAGGTCTCACCTGACGTCCGCCGTAGAATGCTTCAAGCCATGGGGTGGGATGTTTCAACTCTCGAAACGCTGGAACAGGAGCGAGCCAGGCGCTTCGAAGAGAAGATCGCTCCGTTGCCGAAGACGGTGGTTATCAGCGATAGCGATCGCGCGGTTCCGCTTACTCTGCCGGCTCCCGGAGATCAATCCATCTGTTTTCAAATTTTGCTGGAAGAGGGCCAGTCGCTAGCTGGAAGCATCGAGGCCGCCGAGCTAAGGCGAACTTGCGAAATCAGTGCCGGTGACCGGCAATGGACCACTTTCGAGCTTCGCCTCCCCGCGGAGTTGCCGCTCGGGTATCACACCGTCATCATCACGCTGAACGGCGCCGCGATCGCCCGCAGCAACCTGATTATTTGCCCTGACCGGGCTTACCTTCCGGAAAGCCTCGAGGGTGGAGGCAAGATCGCGGGTTTCAATGTTGCGCTCTACAGTCTTCGTTCCGATCGGAACTGGGGATGCGGGGATTTCACCGACCTGCGAAACCTGGTTTTGTGGGCGCGGCAGGAAATCGGGTTCAGCTTCATCGGTCTGAACCCTTTGCATGCCTTGCACAATCGAGCTCCATACAACACCAGCCCTTATCTTCCGCTTTCGATGTTTTACAAGAATCCGATCTATATCGATATGGAGAGCGTGCCTGAGTTCAAAAGCTATAGATGCGCCCAGCGGCTCTTGCATTCCACGCGCATGCAGGAAACTCTACGCTGCCTGCGCGAGGCGGAATTCGTGCAGTACCAGGCTGTCCACCGTCTAAAGGCGCGATTTCTGAAGCTCCTCTTTCGTGATTTCCGGAGAGCAGCGGCGCGAGGCTCCGATCGGGCGAAAGCTTTTGCCAGTTACTGCGAACGCGAGGGAGACCTGCTCGAAAAGTTTGCGCTCTATTGCGCGCTCGACGAACTCCTGCACAAGCAGGATCGCAATCGCTGGACGTGGCGCGATTGGCCGATTGAATATCATTCGCCGGATTCGCAAGCCTGCGAAGAATTCTCCCGGCAACACCGTCGCGCGCTCGACTTCTACAAGTACGTGCAGTTCGTAATTGATGAGCAGCTAGCGGCTACGCAAGAATACGCGAAGAGTTGCGGCATGCCGATCGGTCTTTACCACGATCTAGCTGTGGCAACCGATAGTTGCGGGTCGGATTTGTGGGCCCACGGCGGCGCTTACGTCAAAGGCTGCCGGGTGGGCTCGCCACCCGATGATTTTTCGCCTAATGGCCAGGATTGGGCATTTCCTCCTCCGAATACGAATGTTCATCGCGATGACGGCTATCGTCTGTATCGCGAGAGTATTCGGAAGATCGTTCATCTTGGGGGAGCTCTGCGCATCGATCATGTTATGCGGCTCTTTCGGCTGTTCTGGATTCCCGATGGGGTAAGCGCCGCACAAGGAATTTATGTACGAGACAACGCAAGGGATCTGATGCGAATTCTGGCGCTCGAAAGTGTCCGCAGCAAGAATATCATTATCGGCGAAGACCTGGGAACAGTTACTGATGAGATTCGAGATACCCTGCAGCGCTTTCGGATTCTGAGTTATCGCTTGTTCTATTTTGAGAAACACGCGCAGGATGGGTCTTTCAAAGCGAGCTGGGAGTATCCGCGGCAGGCGCTTGTCTCATCGAGCACTCACGACCTTCCCACGATTGCAGGTTTTTGGAAATTCCGGGACATCGAATCGCGAAGGACCGCGAGCCTGGTCGACGAAGCGGGCTATTGGAGCCAAGTGGAAGATCGCAAACGCGAGAAACAGCGCTTGTTGAACGCGCTGCATCATGAGCATTTGTTGCCGCGCGGTTATTCACGCGATGCCGGAGAGGTGCCCGAAATAGACGGCGACCTGCACAATGCGATCATCGGGTTTCTTGCGCAGGCGCCATCGATGATCTTGTTGCTCAATCAGGAAGACTTCACACAACAGACAGACCAGCAGAACCTGCCCGGCAGTACGGCCCAGTATCCGAACTGGCAGCGCAAGATGAAGGTGCAGATTGATGAACTACGCTCGCCGGCTTGGAAGCCCTACTCGGATATGTTCCGGCATCAGCTTGCGCGGACAGGTCGAAGTGCATACTGAAAGGCCGGGGAACGTTGCTTTCGGCGTGCTCTGCCAGTCAATATAGGACAGTGAACTTCGGTGCCGTTGTCATCTCGGGAATAATCATTACGTTTATGTCCGCTTCACAGACGTACAGTGCGTCACCTGACGCGTCCTTAGGGAAATATCTTGTCTATGTCGGCACATATGGCAAAGGAATTTACGCCTATCGCTTCGACGCGGCCACCGGAAAGCTTGAGCCGATCGGCATCGCCGGAGAGATCGTCAACCCGTCTTTCCTAGCGACCGATCGAGACTTTCGGCACCTTTATGCCGTGAGTGAGCTGGAGGGAAAGGTGAACGGCGGTGTCGCTGCGTTCAGCATCGACCGGAAGACGGGCTCGCTACAGTTTTTGAACAGCGCTTCATCCGGAGGCGAGGCCCCGTGTCATCTGGCTGTCGATCACACCGGCAGGATGCTGCTTGTCGCCAATTACGGTACCGGCGGCGTCTCGGCATTTCCACTTGGCCGCGACGGCCGGCTGGGAGAGATGTCGTCCTTAATGGCGGCTCAAGGATCCAGCGTGAATCCGCAGCGTCAGAAAGGACCTCACGCTCATGAAGCCGTGATCTCGTCGGATAATCGTCTGGCGTACGTGCCCGATCTGGGCCTCGATCAGATCCGAATATACCGGCTTGAGCCTGCGCTGGCAAAGCTCGCCTTAGGAGAACCAGCTTTCGCGAAAGTAGAGCCCGGATTCGGCCCTCGCCACATCGCCTTCACTCCAAACGGCAGGTTCGCATATGTGGCAAACGAACTGAAGTCCGTTGTTACTGCCTTCTCGCGCGATCCCGCGAGCGGAACTCTCAAAGAGATTCAAAACGTCTCCAGTGTTCCCACGGATTTTACGGGTGAAAACGCCCCGGCGGAGATACAGGTGGACCGGACGGGCCGCTTCGTATATGTTTCCAATCGGGGTCCGGGTACGATTGCGGTCTTCACAATTGATCCGGGAAACGGAACGCTCCGGCAAGTTCAAGTTGCGGAAACGGGCGGCACTTGGCCGCGGGGTTTTGAGATCGATCCAAGCGGCCACTGGCTGTTCACCGGCGACCAGAAATCCAATCGCCTGGCGATCATGAGCATCGATCCGAAGACTGGTCATCTGACTGCGACCGGGCAGGTTTTCGAAATTTCATCCCCGGTCTCGTTCGCCTTCGTCCCTTCGAGTTAGTTTGCAAAGCTGAGGTGCGATGGGGAGCACCTAATGTCACACCTCGCCCCGCGCCAGATCTAAGAGCTGTTCTAAGCCAATTCGTCGATCAGTTGTTACTGCACGGGCGCAGGCTTACGGGTGAATCTCCACACGGCAGCGGGGGGAAGATTTCTCCACACCCGTCCGACGCACTCGGCATCCAGGTCCAGAGCAACGATGGGGATCGGGCATCGTGGAGCATACGTGTATTGAATCAGCTGCCCCCCAGGAGCCAAGACCTTCAGCATGGCCCCCACCATCGCAATCTGCTCCGCACGCCGAAGGTTGCGAATGGGCAAACTTGACAGCAACGTGTTCACCTGGCCGATGGCCTCATTTGACAATATGCTGCTGGCGTGCGCAGCGTCGCCGCATCGGACACGCACTCGGGGAAAGCGGTCTCGCAAATAGGCGGCAAGTTCCGGATCGCGCTCGATGAGAAAGAGCCGCCGAGGGTCTATTCCGCGGCTGAGAAGAGCTCCTGTGACCGATCCCGTGCCGGCGCCCACTTCGAGCACCGTTGAAGCCCCCGAATCCACATGCGAAGCGATGAGTCGGGATAAGTGGCAGGAACTCGGCGCCACGGCTCCCACCGACGCGGGATCACGCAGCAGCGAACGAACAAATGTCCATGCGCCGCGCGATTGTAGCGCCACTGATTGCGTGAGCATCGTGGATTGCACGGGCTAACCTTTCATCGGTGCGGCTATCACGATAAAACGTCTCTAAATCTGCTCTTCAATGTGCTCTTCCGGTTGGGGCGGAATGCCATTTTGCTCCTGCTGCGATTCCTCCGTTGGATGCTCCTTTTCCAGCTTGCGCTGTTGCCGGCGGGCAAATTTCTCCTGCTGTTTTTCTTTACGTTGTTGCTCTTTTAGACGTTTGTTGAACGTCTGCCGTCCACGACCCGGCATAATGCCTCCTTATCTTCAGTCAGAACCCCTCACGTCTCGCCATGTGATGACCAAACGCGAGAGGCTCCGACCGCCGGCAGTTCGCCGGCCGCTTAAATCAGCATCGGCCGCTTCCCTGCAGCAGGAAAACGGCTCAGCGACGTCTACTTACCAGCGCGGTCCGCGGCTGCGCTGGCCGCCGCCGTTTCCACGTGACCGGCCGCCGCCGAATCCCGAGCCACCCTGCGGCTTGGGACGTGCTTCATTGACGTTCATGGCGCGGCCATTCAATTCCGCGCCGTTCAGCTGCGAAATCGCTGTTTCCGCATCGCGCTTTTCCGTCATTTCGACAAACGCAAAACCGCGCGGCTGCCCGCTATCTCGATCGGTGATAATGTTGACACGCTCGACGTTGCCATATTGAGAAAAGGTCGCCAAGAGGTCTTCTTGAGTGGTCTGGAAACTCAGGTTTCCAACGAAAATATTTGTCATGGGTTCTTCCTAATGAAGTGAATTGTCTCTGTCAGACTGCTCTTGAGACCAAAACCGGACAGGCTGGTAAGGACGGGAGGGCGGCCAGAAGGCACTCGAAACGAAGATGCGGGCAAAGACAACTTAACTATAGCACGCCTACTTTCAATACAGCCGCGCCCCCGCCTCGAACAATCGAACTAACTCGGGCGGGGCCGTCCCTCGTCGTAGAATGCGATTTGATCTCGCGATAAGCAAGAACCTTGAAAACCCTAAGCAAAGCCAGACACGAGCCGATTGGCAGGGCCCAGACCCAATGTCCTATCTGCAGCTCAGCGCAGCTCGAATATGAGTTCATCGTCGACAAGTCGCCCGTTTGCAGTTGTCAAGGCTGTGGCCTGCTGTTCCTAAACCCCCAGCCGGGTCCGTCTTCGACGGCCACATACGAAACACAGCCGGAATATAGTCCCTCACTTAAGAAAATTTACGAGGCGAATGCTTCGGAAAGGATGCGCGAGTTAATCTCGTATTCCGGTTTTCAGGGCGGCAAACTGCTTCTCGTCGGGGCCGACACTCACTTGGTTGCAGAAGCAGAAAAATCCGGTTTCCAGGTTCTTGCGTACTCGGCTCGCCAGTTCGAGTCGCTCCCAATAGCGGGGTTATCGACCGGCATTCGACTGTCGGTCCTGTTTTGTGCACTCGAGCGGATGCGCGACCCGCTGGGGACCCTTCGGACCGTGCGCCGTATTTTAGAACCCGACGGATGTCTGATGGTCGTCTCTCCCACTACCGACAGCCGGACCGCGCGACTGCTGCAGACCTCGTGGTGGGAGTTTAACCGAACGAATCTGTTCTATTTCTCAGTCGATACGCTGCAAAACCTTCTGGTCAAGGCTGGGTTCGGCGATCCGATCATTGCGCCGGATCGCACGTTGGCATCGCTAAACTATCTGCGGCAGAGGCTCGCCGCGAATCCGCGCGATCTGCGGCGTTTTCGCTGGCTGCGTCGAATAATGTCCTTGAGCCCGGTGCTTAGAAACAAGACCTTCCGGCTCTTGCAGGGAAGGACCCGATTCCTCGTGAGATCCAAACGCCAGTCTGCGCAGCCGCGATTGTCCGTCATAGTTCCGGTCTACAACGAAGCGGCTACCTTCCAAGAGCTGATCGAGCAACTGCTCGCCAAAACCATCGATGGCGTGGACATGGAGGTCATTATCGTCGAGAGCAATTCAACAGATGGCAGCAGGGAGCTTGTCATGCGGTATAAGAATGACCCGCGTGTACAAATTCTGTTAGAGGACAAGCCCCAGGGAAAGGGACATGCAGTTAGAAGCGGGCTCTCGATCGCGACCGGCGACATCGTCCTGTTTCAAGACGCAGACCTGGAGTACGACGTCAACGACTATGATGGCCTGGTCGCGCCGCTACTGAGATTCCAAAACAATTTTGTGCTTGGATCACGGCATAGCGAGGGAAAGAATAGCTGGAAAATTCGAAGATTTTCCGACGCCCCCGGATTGGCGGCATTCTTCAATCTTGGACATATTCTCTTCCTAACTTTGTTTAACGTGCTGTACTCGCAACATCTGACGGATCCGTTCACAATGTTTAAGGTTTTCCGGCGTGAGTGCTTGTACGGGCTCGCGTTTGAATGTAACCGCTTCGATTTCGATTATGAAATTGTTATTAAGCTGTTGAGGAAAGGTTACAAGCCGTTAGAACTCCCCGTGAACTACAGATCAAGATCTATGAAAGAAGGGAAGAAGGTCACAGTTTTTCGCGATCCGCTTACCTGGATCCGGGCTCTATTGAAGTTTCGCAAAGCTCCCCTTTACCGGCAGGACCAGTCCGGTGAAGACAACAGATCCGCCCGGAATAGTTACGGCGCGTCAGCGTAAATACGGAATCCTCAAACGTGAGTCCGCGCGGGGAGTTTCTATTTTGCGCGGGCCGATTTCTCGAGATCTGCGAGCCGCGTTTCCAGCGAGCGGATTTGTTCTTCTTGTTCCATCATGCGCGCGTTTTGCTCCTGAATCGTTCGGTGCTGCTTTTGCAGTTCATTGAGCAACAGCGCCGGAAGCTGGTGATACTGCACGGAATCCACCTGCCCGTCGCGCCCGTAGACAACCAGCTCGGGATAAATCTTAGCAACCTCTTCGCCGATAAGTCCATATTGAAGCGGCCGCGCTCCGCCTTCCTCTGGATGCTTGTAGTGGAAGGTAACCGGACGAAGCTCCATCAGGCGGTCGCTGGCGTCATCCATGTCATGGATATCTTCTTTGAAGCGCTGTGAGGATGGCAAAATGCCAAGCTGGCCGTTCGAGTTAACGATCACCGCGGAACCGCTCACAGCCGTACCATATATACCTGCTATGTACGCGCTCGATTGCCCGGCACCGGCGTTATAAGGGATGCCGATACGGATGACGTTTGTATCGGAACCTTGCCCCTGATTTCCGATTTCGATGTTGTAACTTCCAGAAGCCGTAGCATTCGCGGCCAGATATCCGATTGCAATATTGTTAGTTCCAATGGTGTTATTTGAGAGGCTATCCACGCCGATAGCGGTATTGTTGGAGCCGGTCATGTTGTTCCACAGAGAGTTGAACCCGATCCCGGTATTGCCATTGCCCTGATAATTATTCTGCAGCGATTGTGTACCAACCGCCGTGTTCGCCGAACCGGAAGTATTAAACTGCAAGGCGCCGGACCCGATGCCAACATTGTTGTTCCCAATGCTGTTGTTGGAAAGGGCACTTGAACCTGTCGCTGTGTTGCCCTGTCCGCCGTTCACTTGGAGTGCATTGAAGCCGAGTGCGGTATTCTGCGCTCCGGCACTGGAGGCTCCGGCCCCAATGGCGGTGCTTTGGGTTGCGGAGTTCGTCTGTGGCAGGAAGTAGCCGTTAAGGTCGAATATCAAGTCAGTCGGGTTCGTGGCAAATACGCTGACCGCTCCGCTGGCGCCGGCGGGCACGATCGCTGCGTTGGATAGGACCTGGCCTGTGGTGGATACAAGCGTCGCTGCCAGCGGCATGGGCTGCCCAGTGGGCCAGACGGTAATGTATCCAAGTCCCCCATGCGGCACGACCGATATATTGAGCGAGTATGCTGTCGCATTTCCAGGAATTCCACACGGCGCTGTCGGTATCGGAAAACTCCGACTAGAACCGCCCGCCAAGAACGGCCCTCCAAGCGGCCCGGCTGGATTCCGTGTGTCGAGCACACGACAGGGGGTAATTGCAACAAAAATGGAAGGCGTTTGGGCGCAAATCACCGATAGCGGCAAGGCGCCCAAGCCCACAAACACAAGAATTACACGAGTGAGGCGGCCGCGCCCCGAAAGCATAGGTTTCCCTCTTCTCTTCTCGTGCTATCAAAAATTATTTTTCTCACAGCAGAATTTGGTTCCCACCTGCGTTGCTACACTCGGTAATTAAAATTCCATGAGACATCTGGAACAAGACGCTCCGGCTGAAATGCCTGGAGCAGCGGCAGACGAGATTGCTTCCATTCGACGGTATCTCCGCCTGATAGAACGTTGTCTTTGCCGTGATCTCTTTCCAGATGGTCGTTACGAGGGAGGCCCTGACTCGTTTAAAGCTCTGCCCTTCGATGAGGTTTTGCGGCAGGACGGCCGCGACTGGCCTATCAGCGCCGAAACAATGGTGGGCATGAAGCGACTGGCGAACGTGGAAGATTGCTGTCTTTCCGCGATCCGTGGTCGGATTCCCGGAGACTTTGTCGAAACGGGAGTTTGGCGCGGCGGATGTGCAATCCTCATGCGCGCTGTAATTGCTGCGACGGGCGATCAGAGCCGGGATACATGGCTTTTCGATTCGTTCGAGGGTTTGCCGAAGCCGGACGCTGGCTCATTCCCGAAGGACAAAGGCCTCGACCTGTGGATGTACAACAATTATCTGGCTGTCAGCCTCGAAGACGTAAGTGCGAACTTCGCCCGCTATGACCTCCTGGATGAACGAACTCGCTTCATTCGCGGCTGGTTCCGAGATACGATCCCAAATGCGCCTGTAAACAAGATTTCTGTTTTGCGGCTGGACGGAGATTTATATGAGTCCACTTGGATGGTGCTTACTCATCTTTACCCGAAACTCTCGCCGGGCGGCTTCGTGATAGTAGATGATTATGGCGCGGTTCCCGCATGCAAGGCCGCCGTTGACGAGTTTCGTGCTAAGCATTGGATAGGATCACCCATAACCCAAGTCGATTGGACAGGAGTCTTCTGGCGCAAGAAGGGGTGAAGGCCCCGAAAAACTTGAGAAGTAGTGCCTTCTTTAGACTGCAGCGTCAGGCAATCAATAACCGATTCCAGTGCAACACACCAGTTCCGGAGCCCGGCCACAGTCGTACGCTTAAAATCGGCCATAGGCTGTGATCCCGGTACTCTCTTCGGTGACAGGCCGGATCTCGCGCCCTTCCGCGGCGCCCCATTTCGCATAATGAATGAGCGGATTTAATCCTGCTTCGGCCACGTCGGGATAGCGCTGCAAGTAGAAGTTGCCATCAAAGTAAGGGCCAGGATTTCGTCCTTCGGCCGCACCAAATCTGATGTAGTGCACGAGCGGGTTCATGCCGGATTCGAGGACGTCAGGATACCGTTTGCGGTACCAATCAACATCGAATAACGAGGAATCGGCGATCACTTGCATCTGCTCAAGCAATTCCCGTTCTTTTGGATAGCCCGCCTCTGCTAACGACAGAGCTCGAATTTCCCGTCCCTCCGTCGCGCCGAATTGCAAGTAATGAAAAAGCGGATTGAGGCCTGCGGCGGCGACATCGGGATTGGCTTCGAGATACCAATTACCATCGAATCGGGGTCCCGGATTTTTCCCCTCTGCGGCACCTAGTTCAAGATAATGAAGGACCGGCTCAATAGCAGCAGTGGCGACTTCGGGGTACCGCTCACGGTACCAGTCGGCGTCGAACAGGGAAGATGTGCGAATCAATTCGACAGCGTCGTCAGATTTGGCCCGATCGTCAGAGTTCACAGGCTGAATCTCCCGCCCCTCTGCTTCGCCGAAGCGTAAATAATGCAGGAGCGGATTGACGCCTGTTGCGGCAACATCGGGATAGGTCTCAAGATAGAGATTCGCATCGAAAGCGGGCCCCGGATTCCTTCCCTCTGCCGCGCCGTGCCGGACATAGTGAAAGGCTGAATCAATCCCAGCCGCCGAAACATCGGGATACCGATGTCGATACCAGTTGGAATCGAATAGCCGAGATTTGGCTACTAAATCTAAGCTCTGCACGGACTCGCGGCGCTCGCGCAGTTTCTCCTTCAGGCGCCGGGTAACGGTCCACAGGACAATTTTCGCGGCCTTTCGCGCTACGTTGCGCGCGGGTGCCGGAAGACGCCGTGCAGCGGCGCGCATCGCTGTCGGCCAGCCCTGCAACTCGGAAAGCGCTTTCTTATACTTTGCGTCAAGCTCCCGGTACTTCGCCGCTTCGGCCGTCTTCCGACTCAGCTCCTCGCGTTCCGCGCGCCGCTGCAGCTCACTTGTTTCATAGTGAGCTGCCGCTATCTGCGCCCCGAGAGCAGCAACTTCCCGGCGCAATTTGTCGACGTCCTCCCTCGCTTGGGCTTTTACAGCTTCCAAGCGGCTCTTGATCTCGATTCGGGCAAGAGCCTCGGCCTGTGCTGCCTTTCTTTCTTCAGCAGCCTCCCAGTGCGCCGCTTGAATCTGGGCGTTTGCCCGGCTCTCCGTTTCAGCCGCTTCCCGGAGTGCGCTATCTAGTGTTTGCTCCACCTCGCGAAGCCTGACATCCCTGATCCCCAGCTCGTTGCGTGCATTTAACTGGTGCACCTCATTCATCCACCGCTCATGCATTTCACCCGCCCAACGCTCGCCAGCGAAGGCAAAGCGCTCGCGGATTGTCGTCACTGCGGCCGCATCGCTTAGCGAACACAAGGATACGACAACAGGTGGAGGATCCTGCCCGACCGCGAGTACTCCCAGGCCATGCCCGTGCAAGAATTCGAAACTCGGAAATTGTTCCTGAAGCTCATCCCACACACGCCAAACTCCGAAATCCCCTTGCCGCTCGCTTGTGTCATGCAGCAGGACCACTGCCCTTTCGGAAAGCTTCGGTTGCCAGATCTCAAAATCGTGTCGTACTGCTTCGTAGGTATGGAGGCCGTCGATGTGTAGCAGATCGATAGAAAAATCATTAAATTTATCGACCGCTTCATCGAACGTGCTGCGCAAGAGCACTGAAAACCGGCCATACCGCTCATCGTGAAAAGAGCTGAATTGTTGGTAGATTTCTTCACCGTAAAATCCAGCATGCTCGTCTCCTCGCCAAGTATCAATAGCGAAGCAGCGAGTCTCAAGACGTCCTCGAACGATGGCCTCGCAAAACGCTGTGTAGGAGACTCCTCCATGCGTGCCAAGCTCCACAAACATGCGAGGCCTTATGACTGTCGTAAGCCAGTGTGCGAATGGCACATGCGCCCACCACGCGCTAATTGTCCCGAAGCGCTCAGCTCGCCAGAAAAGGGGGTCAAGACTTGGATCACGAAGCGCGACCAACTCTGAGCTGTGAGGCTGGGTTAGAGGTGCTGTCCACGGATAAGGTGCGCGTTCCAATCTCTAATCTTACATTTGCTTGCCGCCGAGCAGATTCATTCGATCTTCTCCGTATTCGTACTCGCCTTTTTAGCGCAAGTCGCGCGCCGGAGTTGGCTATGATTCTGTTTACTATGTTTTTTTGGAGATTCGATTGGGAATTGTCGTTATGAGCTGAGGGAGCTTCTTGCGTGGTTGCCGGCGAGTGGTTCTGTTAATTAATACGACAATCCGACCAGAAACTCTGCCTGATTTCTTCGAGATGCGTAGAACGGATATGCATTGCCGCCGTCTTTGCCCCAGTGGACGAAGCGCACATCCGGTGCAATGCGCATTTTCCAGAGTTTTGCCTCGACACCTACGCCGGCTGTGATTCCGGAGCTTGAAAGATACTGATTCAGTGGCGATGAAAGAGCCCGGAAAGTCGGGCCGGCCTCGAGACATGGGCGAGCGAATGGCGCGCGGAATTTGTATTTGCCGAGGATGGGAAATTCCCAGGAACTGTACGTCTTGATCGAGGGCGGCGACAGAGTCACGCCTGGAATGCCTGCCTCGAAACCCAGAGATGCCAAGCTTAACGGATGGTACAGCCCATCGGCTTCCACGGAAAGGTCAAGCGGGAGGCGAAGCTCGACTGCGGGACCGATCAGATACTTCTTGGACGCCCTGTTTCCCGCCCAGACTTCGATACTCAGGCCGAGCGCGCCACCAAAACCATGGTCGGGCCGCCGGGATTTGAACCCGGGACCTCTTGCACCCCAAGCAGGGGCCGACCTTCCATTGATTCTATAACCACGCCGTAATTCCAACGGCTTACATCAAATCGGGGCGTCTGCTTCCGCTCACCGCAGATGGCGCTGAGGCCGATTTCTTTCACATTTTTCGCACGTCCGAACCTTTCGCCTGGCTCTCAAGAAAAATCGTACACCTGTTCGGCCCGGCGCTCCTTGGCAGCCCCCAAATAACAGGCATCGGGGTATAAGCCTGCTAGCAGTACCTGCCTTACAAGCAGGGGTCGACCTTCCAATCAGTCCTAGGATTGGCAACGTTTGTTTGTAAATTCAGCGCCGGAATAAAAGAACCGCAGTTCCTAGCCGACGCATTGATGTCATAGTCAAGAGCAGTCTTGGAAATCTTATAAGCACTCGTAACGAGGTCCGCGCATTCCTCACTGATTCTTTGGTTCAGCAGCGACTCGCGAAGTATATGGTCCACCAGTGTTTTCGGAATTCGATATTAGAGGACCTGCATGCGGGACTCTCGCCATCATCAGCGGTCGGCGATTATTTCGATGTGACCGTAAGCAGCCCATACGGTGTGATTCCGTGGCCCAAAGTGTCCCGTTTGAACGACGAGGAAATGAAGCGTCTGATGATCGATGTCGTAGATCGCGTCTACCGTTTAATTCACAGCCTGTTTGATGAAACTACCGGCGGTGAGCTTCTTCGTTTGCTCGCGCAACACGATCCGCTTCCGCGATGGAATCAGCCTACCTTGGTCGGCAGTGATTTCAGATAGCCTGCCCAGGTTCCAAGTGTTAGTAGCGCCGTCATACCACGCGTCCTGGATGCGGCCCGCGTCGTCTCTGTACGCAAAGTGCTGCTGATTGTTGTACACCGAGACAAACGGATCGCCCACGGCGGCAGGACCATTAGTACAGTCGCGATTTGATCCGGATGATGAGTCGAAACAATCCGACGTGGGGTGCTCCACGAATACACGGCGAATTGCTCAAACTTGGGATCGAGATCACCGAACGACGACCTTGGCGGCATACGTGGGAGAAACGGTCACCCTGCGGTTTGATCCGCGCGACATGGCTGAGATCAGAGTCTTTCACGGTGACCGTTTCCTCTGCCGGGCGATCTGCCCTGAGTTGGCGGGAACGACAGTTCCTCTGAGAGACATCGTCCGTGCCCGGAATCAGCGGCGTCGAGAGCTACGCGGCATCTTAAGGGACCGTCAGAGCGCCGTCGATACGCTGCTCGAAATCAAACGCGGAGAGGTCGCCGAGAAAGAAGATGAGACAACAGCACCAACAGACAAGCCCGAAGCAAAGCACTCGGCGCCCGCCCTCAAGCGATACCGGAACGAATAGCGCTCCGCCGCCGAACATGGTGCCAACCCTAGAACACCGGCAGTTCTCAGAGTTTTGCGATGCGTGCCGCTGTTATGGATACATCGGCCTCTGTTACGGAGCCCCGGGCGTGGGAAAAACCCTCTCAGCGCGGAGTTACAGCCGTTGGCAAAAGGTCCAAGAATCAGACCGCTGGAGCGCAGGACCTGCCGAGTCGCCAATATTCGACACGGTTTTCTATACGCCTTTCGTTGTGAACGCCCCGAACGGGATCGATGCCGATATCAAGCGCTCGTGCGAGACGCTCCGAAATCTGGCCAAACGCCCGCTGTTACAAGAGAAGGCGAAGAGATTGGAGTCCATTCGTCAGCGGGATGAAGATCACGAAACACGACACTGGAAGAACGCAGTTGGCCGGCCCGCGATTCCAGAACTCCATCCGACTTACGGTGAGGTTGCCAAAGAATACACAGCGAAAGAATTGCAGATCCCTGATCCGACGACGCTGATCCTGGTTGACGAGGCGGACCGGCTTCGGATGGCCAGCCTCGAACAGGTACGCGCGATCTTCGATGCAGGGCACATTGGAGTGATTCTAATTGGAATGCCTGGATTGGAGAAGCGCTTGGCTCGCTATCCGCAGTTCTATTCCCGCATCGGTTTTGTGCATGAGTTTCGGTCTTTATCTGCCCGAGAAATTCGCCAATTATTAGACCAGCGCTGGGCGCCTGCCTGCGTGCATCTTCCCCAGCATCCGTTGGACCCGGAAACATCCGCGGCGACCATCCGCATCACCGGCGGCAACTTCCGATTGCTGAATCGTCTGCTCACGCAAATGGAACGAATTCTGGAAATCAATGCGCTGAGCGAATTGACCAAACCTGTCGTGGAAGCGACCCGTGAAATCCTCGTTATTGGACAGATGTAGTGGAGGCGCCCTTCTCGCAATCCTCGGAGAATCAGTTTTTCGGCATCTCTTATGGCATCCGACAGCCT
>CAWBDN010000007.1:0-432904 GCA_963787575.1 uncultured Acidobacteriaceae bacterium | reverse complement strand
AATCAGCAGGTCGCCGGTTCGATCCCGGCGGGTGGCTCCAGATGACTCCGGACGGTCGGCCTCGGAGAAGCCGACCGATCACAATTCCTGCGCAGCGATTGGTTAACCCTGCTGGTGCTGGAGTTCGGCTCGGACTACTTACCGGCGGGCGGTTTGCTTTGGTTGTGCCGCGCCTGCGGTTGCCAGTTCCTGATCGATCGCGGAGCTTAGCGTAGCATAATCCACGACGCCACTCATGAAGCGCCCGTTGATCATGAAACTCGGTGTCCCCTGCACTCCCAGATCCGAGGCTTCCGTGAGTTGCGCCTTCACCGCATCGGCTTTCTCGCCCGAATCCAGACACTTGTCGAATCCAGCAGCGTCAAGGCCCAGTTTGCGAGCATGCTCCTTCAGATCGGGCACTTCCAACTTCTTCGTGGCAAACAGCTCATCATGATAATCCCAATACTTGCCCTGCGCGCCGGCGCAAACGGCCGCTTCGGCTGCTTTCTCGGCGTGAGGATGCATAGGCAGCGGCACATTCTTGAAAGCGAAAGCCACTTTCCCTTTGTAATGCTCTTCGAGCTTCAGCATGGTGGGAGCTTCCTGCTGGCAGTAGGGGCATTCATAGTCTGCGTACTCCACGACTACCACCGGAGCCGTTACCGACCCAAGAATCGGTGTGTTGTCCAACTTCACATCCGCGCGGGGTGGAGGCAGGCTGATCACCAGGTTGGCATGGGCTCGCAGTTCCTGCATATAGGCGGCCTTGGCCTTCTCGAGACGAACCTCGCGGATGTGATCAAGAATTTTGCCGCGCATGGCCTCAAAAGGCTCTTTCGAATCCAGACCCTCGTAGTAGACGCGCAGCGCATCCTCACTCGGATCTTTCGGGAGCTTGCTTTTCACATGACGATCGATCAACTGATCGACAGTCAGGTTTTCCTTCTCGGCTTCCTGCTTCAATATATAGTCGTCAAGGAACGATTCGAGCACAGTGCGTTCCTGATGATAAAAGGCGTCTCGGGCCGAAAAAAGACGGTCCGCGCGTTTTTGCTCAAACTCGCCCATGGTAATTTTCGTGCCATTTACTTCCGCGATGACGGTATTCGGATTGGAGTTCGTATCGCTGCTCGCTCCAATGGCCGAGAATGCAACGACGGTTAGAATTATCGGAAATAAACTAAGAGTCCAGAATGATCGGATCATCAACTACAGCTTCCTTTCGAACTTCCTTTTTACAGATTAAACAACCCTGCTTACAGCTTAGACAAATACGCCGAGTACCGGGTAATTTTCTCGGCACTCGGCGCAAGTTTTAATACTGCTGCTACTATTACTAGTCCTACGCTTCCTTAGAGAGCGGGGCGCAGAGAGGAACCGGCCGGCGTCGCATTCTTTGCTGCCGGTACGGCCAAGCCACCCAAACCGCAGCCCGAGCAGAACGCGCTACTCTGTTGCGTAACGATCGCACTGCATTCTTGCGTCAGTTTGCCGAGTTCACCGGCGCTCAAGGTCTTGTTCACGAATTGAGTCTCGGTGATCGCCACGGTGGACGTGTTGGTCGGGTGGGAATGCGTAGCCCACGCTGCCATTCCAGGCGCCAAGTTGTAACCATTAGCGGGAAGAGCCGTGTGTGCCGCAGCGTCCCTGTAGCCTAAGGCCGGATCACAAGTCGTTCCGCCCGTCGGATTGGTAGCCAACAGCTTGATAGTGACCGAGTGGTGTTGGTTTCCGCCGCCCACGCCGGCCAACAAGGCACTTGTGCCGAACCCGACCGGCCAGGAGTGCAGACTGTTGGGGCTAACCAGACAAGTACAGCATGCCGCCATCTCTTGATCTGGATCGAATACATAGATATTGGCACAAATGTCACCAACGGTGTTGCCGAACGGAACAGGCACCGCGGCCCCAGCCGAAGTGCCGGCGTTTGTTACATTCACTACGGCATCACCCAGTTGCAGGTTAGAAGCGTAGTTGATCTGGAACGCGTCCGAGTTCAGGCCGGTGTTGTCATTAAGATATTGAGCTTGCACGGACAGCGCTGCTGGAAGCAGGAGTGCGGCAAGTGAGACGAAAAGTTTCATAAAGATATATCTTGGACCTCCAGGAAAAACACTACCACGCTTGGGAATAGTCCACAACCCAAAATTGGAGTATTCCGAAAGAGAGAGTACTGGTACGCGCGTAACTTGGCTCACTTTTTGAAGTCCGGGACGGCTAAATCGCTTTCTTTGGCGTGAATCATGACTGCTCCAGTAATTTTACTAGGTTTTGGCGTCGAGACAGATCGACCGGCCTGCCGTGCGAGAAAACCTCCGAGCGGCCGCTGCCGTGGATCCGAGGACTGCTTGGGTGGGGGGTATCAGACTCGTGCCGTGTACGCCCTTGCTGCGCGAACGCCAGGAAAGTCGAAGTCGTAAAGAGCCTCGACGATCCTTTCCTGGTCCGCCTCGCGCAATCCACTGTAGAGCGGGAGGCGGAGCAATCGGTCCGCTACACGCTCGGTCACCGGGCAGTCCCCGTCCTGTCCTCCGAATTGCCGGCCCATGCCGGACAGGTGCAGAGGCACATAATGGAAAACACTGAGGATATTTTGTTCCCTGAAATGTCTTATGAGCGCTTGCCGTGTCTCTAAATCCGGCAGCAAGAGATAGAACATGTGATAGGTCTGCTCACAATGTGGCGGGATTACCGGCAATCTGACGTCTTGTTCGGCCGCCCATTCCTTCAGGGTTCCCCAGTAGCGCTCCCATATGGTCCGCCGTTGCTCCTGAATGACGTCCTTAATTTCCAATTGCGCGTACAGGACGGCCGCCAGAATATCGGAGGGCAGATAGCTGGAGCCGAGATCCACCCAGGTATACTTGTCCACTTCCCCGCGGAAGAAGCGGCCCCGATTGGTTCCTTTTTCGCGCAAAATTTCCGCGCGTTCCAAATATTGGAGATCGTTGATCAGCAGCGCGCCCCCCTCGCCGCAACTGAAGTTCTTCGTCTCATGAAAGCTTTGCGTGGCCAGGCAGCCAAACGTTCCCAGAAATTGCCCGCGGTAACGGCCGAACAGCCCGTGCGCATTGTCTTCCACCACCGCGATCCCATGGCGCCGGGCAACGGCGAGAATGGCGTCCATCTCGCAAGCGACACCGGCGTAATGGACCGGTATGATTGCCCTGGTGGCAGGCGTGATTAAGGACTCTAATAGCTGTTCATCCATGTTGAGCGTATCCGGACGGATATCGATGAACACCGGTTTGGCGCCGCGCAGCACAAAGGCGTTTAGCGTGGATACAAACGTGAAGGAGGGAACAATCACTTCGTCCCCGGGCTTAATATCGAGGAGCAGCGCTGCCATTTCCAAGGCGTGCGTGCAGGAAGTGGTCAGCAAGGCTCTGGGTATGCCAAGCGTCTGCTCCAGAATGGCGCTGCATTTTTTGGTGAACACGCCGTCGCCGCAAATGTGCATGCGATCGAATGCTTCCTGGATGTAACGCAGTTCCGTACCAATCCTGCCGATGCAGTTAAACGGGATGCTGGGCACAAATGACCTCCGCCTGTAGTGACCGCTTGCGTGCATCTTCCCACATTTTCCGAACTGTATAGGCTGTCCGTGGTACTGTTACCCGGTAGCAGGTATCCCGTCCCGCCTGTTAGGATGAAACTTCGCCGCTGCACCGAGAAATCGCGCGCGAGGTAAAGCCGCAGAGGCTCTGGAACATGCACAGTTTAGCCGAAACGAAAGCAAGTGCTTGAGACCTGTTTCTGTCGTAGTTCCCGTTTTCAACTCGCAAGACACGCTCGCCGCCCTGGTTGCAGAACTGGTGTCGGCGTTCGATGGCAGAACTTTCGAGCTCATCCTCGTAAATGACGGCAGTAAGGATCGAAGCTGGAACGTTATCGAGAAATTGAGGGCAGAACATCCATGGATTCGCGGAATCGATTTAATGCGGAATTACGGACAACACAATGCTGTCCTGTGCGGAATTCGCGCCGCGCAATACGATGTGATCGCCACGATCGATGACGACCTTCAGAACCCGCCCGCGGAAATTTTCAAACTGCTCGCCAAACTCGACGAAGGCTTCGATGTTGTGTATGGTACGCCGCTGAAGCAGACTCACGGACTTCTGCGCAATATCGCTTCGCAGGTGACCAAAATTACGCTGCAAGGCGCAATGGGCGCCGAAACCGCGCGGAACATTAGTGCATTCCGAGTGTTCCGCACAGATCTCCGCCAGGCCTTTGAAGGCTATAGCGCGCCCTACGTATCTGTGGACGTGCTGCTTACGTGGGCGACACAGCGCTTCGCTTCGGTTCGTGTGAACAGCAGGCCCAGAACCGTTGGAGTTTCGAATTACACGCTGAGAAAGCTGATTGTGCACGCGTTGAATATGGCGACAGGCTTCAGTGTGGTTCCGCTGCAAATTGCAAGCGTTCTCGGATTCGCATTTACTTTATTTGGGTTTGCAGCGCTCGTGTACGTCTTAACACGCTACTTCATGCAAGGCGGGAGCGTACCTGGCTTCGCCTTCCTGGCGTGCGCGATTTCCATCTTTTCGGGCGCACAACTGTTTGCGTTGGGCATTATCGGCGAGTACATCGCCCGCATGCACATGCGCACCATGAACCGACCGCCCTATGCCGTACGGCATATTACAGGACAACCGAGTGAACCTGGTCCAGCACAGGAGGCGTGCTTCGCAGGTTCAGACTTGCTTTCTCCAGATACCTAGCAAAGGCTTGCCCCTAGCTGAAAACCAGCGCGATGTGAATTTGCAATACCAGCATTAACCCGTATCGCCTGAGCGATTGCGGATCCTTGATTTATACATGTCTACCGACGTACAGATTCGACCAATCAGCCGGACTACAGCGGTCACCAGCAAGCGACTAATCGGGGCTGTCCTGGCAATCTTTTCGCTTTTCTACTTTGGCGAAGTTGTTGCATGAGCGACGAGCAGGCAAGTGGGTCGCGTCGGCGAAGCCGCGCGGAGATCGGCGCATCGATGAGTTATCTGCGATTGACGCCCAGGCACGCGAAGAGAGATTTCGATCACCCTGCACGTCAGGCTCTGCGCCTGCAGCGAGCCAGGCCATTGTCGCTGCCTGAGAGTTCCGATTCGCGATTATCTGGTCGCTGTGCGGCCCGGCTTGGCGAACTTATCCGCGCTGCGTGTCAAACAATATGCCCCTTCAGCTTGGGCTGCCGTCCGCGTCTAACTGGAGCCATGATTCCTTCACTCCCATCAACGGTGCGGTCGGTCTGACGGATGCGCTGAAGCAGCATACGAGAGCCCGGCCCGCGCCCTCACCTCGATGGGTTATTCGCTTCTCAAGGGCCAGATAGAATGCGTAACCTGCACTGACGCAAATGAGAGGAAGAGCTGTAACGCAGATAGCTAACTCGCGCTTGCCACCGATTTTATAGTGGTCCAGCAAAACGATGGCGACGTATATAACCAGCGCATGCACAAGATAAAGGCTATAGGAACATTCTCCTGCCTGTGTCAACCATCGACAAGAAAATAGACGTCGACCGACTTTTGTAAATAGGGCTGCCGATAGAAGGCCGGTGTAAAAAATTGCGAATGGATACGTATGTGCGGTGGTCTGCCCCCAGACCGGAGGCGGTGGAACGTAGATATAAATTGCTAATGCTCCTGCCAACATCAGCACCAGCCATATTCCGCGCTGCAAGAGTAACCGGACGCGCGTGTCCTGCATTGTGACAATATCCGCTATCACAATGCCGATCCAAAAAATAGGGAGATACATTACCAGAAGGCGCAGGTGTAAGACTTGCAGTTGGTCTAACACAGCGGCAACGCCTATCACAAACAATGTGCCGCTATGCATCGCCCAACGCGAACGCTTCCACAAAATTGCCAGAATAGGAACGATAATGTACCACTGCATCTCTATTACAAGGCTCCAGAAAGGAAGACAATAATGGGATTCGACCAGCATCAAAGCGGTTATGAGGCTGCGGATGCTAACGGGTTCCGTTGCCCAGTGCAAGTGGGCATTGATTCTCGACCACGCCACCGCGGCGAGGCACACAGCAGCAAGTAAGCTTGCAAAATATGGCGGATAAATGCGCCGGAACCGATGTAGGGCGTAGGTTTTAAAACTGTAGGGACGATCTGGACGCGAGAACACCTGATAAACAAGACAGAAGCCACTAAGAATAAAAAACAGCTGCACGCCGCTGTAGCCATACCAGAGCGTGGCTGGCAATAATAAATGATTTTTGTAGGCCGCGCGAGGTTTGAAAGTGATTACGAATCCCGTTAGTAACGGCTATTATCCCGTTTACACCGACGTAAAACGCGGCCACGCCAATTATTGCGCCTATCACAGTGCCGGAACATGCAATGGCGTGCAAGTGCAATTTGCGTTCTTCTTCGATTTGGATAATGATGCTGGCTGCGACCCGCAGGATACTTCCGGTCAGCACTCGCAGGGGCTCGCCGCACTCGCGAACGTGAGTGGACACGAGCTGTCAGAAGCTCGCACAGATCCAGATACGCCTGGAGGTTGGTATGACTCATCAGGCGAGGAGAACGGAGACAAATGTGCGTGGACGTTCAACGTCCCCCTGGTAACCTTCAGCAACGGAACGCAATGGAAGATTCAGGGCGAATGGTCGAATGCCGCATATACAGCGGGAACCGGCTATCCGAACAGCTTGGGTCAGAAGGGCTGCCTCGACGGCAAATAACTCGGTAGGCAACATTCCATCGGGGTCAGTCCTTGCCGAAAGATTAGCTGCGGCAGCTTGCGAAAACGGTGAGCTGCCAGCTCAGTGTTCTCTTGTGCTGGAATCCCGGTGCCGATACTCCGAGCGGTAAGCGTCTTTCTTCCTGGCGTCGTTCTTCTTAGGTCTTTCGTAAAGACCCCCCGGCAAACAGCCGGGCAGTTGTGACGATTTACCCCGCCGTCGCTACCGATCTTGGCCTTCAACCACAGTCGTTGTGAAGCGGGTCGTTCGGGTCTGCAGGGCCCTCGATGCAAGGAATGGCCTTTAGATATTCGTAGATGGCATCCATGTCGTGGTCCGTCATGTTATGAAATGTAGGCCACGGCATGATTTGGAGAAGATTACCATCGACCGGATTATCCGGTGAAGTGGGAATGCAAGGCGGAGTGGCACCGTTTTGAATGATGTCTTGCAGTTGCGCTGCGGTGCAGACTGGATGTAGGTGATCAAAATCCGTGCCGCGTCTAATGATCTGCTTAAACTCTTTCAGCGTGTGGCCGCCTTCCGGCCGCCCCGTCTTATCCGGCGTCAAGTTACGCGAAATCATGTCCGGGCCTGCGTACCCATTAGACCCCGTTGGAGTCCCCACTGGGCCGAAATCCTGGCCCCCACTCAGGTAGACTTTCGGATCGACTTTGGGCTTCTGGCCAAAGTAAGGGTTTCGCCCAGCAACGTAATTGAAGTTGGGAGGATTGCCGCCTGTGTGGCAACCATTGCAGTCACCGACGGCGTTGACAAGATAACTGCCAAGCCCAACCAAATCCGGGTCTTTTCCTTCTAGATTCAGGGGGACGGGCGCTATCTCAAAACCCCGCTCGATCATTGACGCTTCGTTGTTGTCTGCCTGCGCTTGTACGCGCGACGAACTGCCTAAAATTCCTGCGAGAATTACCACACCCAGCGCTACGACAGCTCCCGCTGCGCTTTTGACAAGTTGCTGTGATTTCATTTGCGTTCTCCTTCGGATTTCGCTCGGACCAGTCCTCTGGTAGCGAAGTGAGAAGAGTATATACCAAAATGGGAGCCCGCATCACAGGCGGAAGAAAGTGTTCGTAACGCTTTATATGGAATTTCTATACAACCTTGTGCATCGTGTCGCACCTGTCGCAGAACGGATTCTAAGAAATCCATTTCTTCGCGGCACCGGCGGACACAACCGACTCAAGCATCAGGGTTGTGAAAATCGATTGGCCTTCTATCTTTGCATCACGATTATTCCGTTCATCATTGTTCTCATCATCATCGTTCCCGCCAATCCCTGGTCATGCCGTTCACGGCCTTCATGCCCGGTTGCAAACCGCAGGCGCGCCCAATGCCATCAGGCGTCCGGCAATTCGCGATATACTGTGCCCCAGCCCATTGGCAGGTTTCTGATGCAAGGATTTAGACTTCTGACCGCAGTTTGTGCGGTATCCATGTCGCTGATTGCGGCAAACAATCCGTTCATCGGCACATGGAAACTCGATGCCAGTAAGTCCCAGTTTGCTCCTGGTACCGAAACGAAGGATTTAACAATGACGTTCGAGGCGGTCGGCGATCAAGTCAAGCGCGTTGCGACCGGCACTGATCCGGATGGAAAACCCATCAACGAAAACAGCACGATCCGCTGGGATGGGAAAGACCACTCCATCGATCAGCCGGGCATGACGGTTGCTGTGAGCAGCGTAAACGATCGCACGATCAGATTTACCGTCAAGCAACAGGGAAACGTTGTCCTTTCCGGGCGAGCTGCGGTCTCAGAGAACGGGAATACCATGACTGCAAGTGAAAAGGGAGAGGACCCGAAGGGGAGAGCGGTAGATAACAGGTACGTATTTGAGAAGCAGTAAGCCACGATTTAACGAAGCGGCTTAGTTTACGCTACCTGAGTCGGCCGAACAAACCAACCACTCTCTTGAGCTGTTGGACCCGACCAACTTTGTCTGTATGGCTATGACAGTAGCCCGTTCGGGAAAGCTATGCCCGAACCGAAGTGATCTTGCACTCTCGAATCTTTCCGGTGATACTCCGAGCGGTTTTGTCAGGCCACGCAATCAGGCATACAGGCTTCGTGCAAATAGATGGAGGTGTAGCTTGCCCACGAAATCGGGCCTCATCAATGAGTGTCAACAGCTTGCTACTAATGCGGCAAAGCCTCGCAGGCCGTCGAGAGCGGGAATGCGGCTCGAGCGAGCCGGTGGGGAAGCGTGAATCATACGCCCTGTGGCATACGAAAGGATAATCCTTTAAGCCGCTCTAAGTGTAGGGGGGTTAATTACGTTCGGCAATACCACTGAAGCAGGTTTGGGTTAGTACTACTAAAGGCAAGTATGATAACTAAGTATATAGAACTGGGCTCGGGTTATGGTGACAGTACTGAATCTACTATGACGCCACTAGTACGAGTTGGCAGTATTGTATCAGAGTGCTGCGAAACAGCACGTTAAAATGAAGACTCTGCTGAACGGCGCTGTAGAAACGATTGACAGCTTCGCGGTCGGCTTATCGCGTGCCGAGCCGTAATACGCGACCAGGGCCTGTAGCTCCCGTGTTTCCCTCAGCTTACTGGGCCGCGCTCGTTGGTACTGCGGTTAAGAATTTCGCAATGGAATTGGTGAAAGGGGCCGTTTCGTGAAATGTAGCTATGCCTTGCTTACGCTGTCTCTTTGTGCCGGCGCTTCCGCGCAATATCTGAACGTCACCGAAGGTCCGCCGATCCGGTACAACGATACCGGCTATGGGTTGTTGAACACGAGAAATACTGGCATGTGGGACAACGGCGATACACACGCCTCCGCATGGATGGACAACGGCAAGGAATTGATTACGTACAACGACGGCACCGACCCAACCCCCGTTTCGGTTACAGGGGTTTCGGCGTTGAATTTCAGAAACATTGGGCTGACGGTGATGAACGCAGGCGATTACACGAGCCTTGCGCACGCAAACACGATGGATGACTACGGCGGCGGCTCTGCTGTTAATGTTCCAAACGGCTGGACTGATTACCGCACATGGAAGACCAGCGGCATTGCACCATATAACGGCTGCGTGTATCTCACGGTTCAGCGGCAGGAAGACTACGACACAACCGGCAGCCCGCCGAATGGAATAGCACAAAGTGTATTCAACGGGTTTCGTAATGGATCTTCGACAATTGTCAAGAGCTGCGATCACGGCGCCACGTGGCTTAATCCGTGGAACTCGACGCCGAGCGCTGGCGGCAACCCACCGCAAGCGAATCAAGCAATGTGGTACGTCGGTGTGCGCTGGTACGGAAACACGTTGTTCAGCTCCGGCACCTACGTTCTTGACTCGAACGGCCACAATCAACGCGCGAACAATGCGGGCAGAACGTGCGCAACGATGGCCAGAAATTGGTCCGCCAACGGCGGCCCAACTTCCGACTGCGGAATCCTGTGGACCGACGAAGGTCCGGCGATTGCCGGCTTCGTTCCGGTCACATACTGCCAGGACAACACGATAAACTGCCCCGCCACGGGACGTGCGGACAACTTTACGAGCGGCTCCTACATCTACTTGACCGCTATGGGCGCGGGCGATACAAACATGGGCTCCTACACAAACTATTATCTGGCGCGCGTGCCGAAATCCCAGATCGCGAATACCGGCGCCGGCGCGCAGTATTACGAGTATTGGGTTGGGCAGCCGGGCGGCGATATATCAAGCTCCTCGAACTGGTCAAACACGATGATCGGAGCGCAGCCCATTATCAACGTCACGGGCTTCCGCTCGCAAATCTATTGGTTGGATGGCGTCTCGAGTTACGTCCTGGTGCAAGACAACGCGCAAGGCTCGTTTGAGTTTTGGATTGCTTCGAACCTGACGGGGCCGTGGATCAAGACCGGCTACACGAAACACGATCAGGCCTTTGCGCAGGGCCCTTCGATCTTGATGGACACAGTCACAACGATAAACGCCAGCCCGGCCACGGTGGAGTTCTTGATAGAGTACAGCGGCTGCGCTGACAGCAATGCCGAGCAAGATTTGTATCCCGAAGATCAAAGCTACAGCTCGATCTTCAAGCAGATCACGCTGACCGCCAGCCCCACGAGCGCGGTTACGGCAAATGCAGCAGCCTTCAGCGACTTCGTGCCAAAATCCAACTTGCTCGTCGATCTTGCGTTTTTACCGGAACTGGGCAATACCATTACCGATTACAGCGGCAACGGCAACAACGCAACAGGCAGCTACACGGCGACGCATACGCTCGGCTCCAACTATGCCGATGGCATTTGGTTCAACGTCGAGAATCCGGGAAACAGCGCGGTCACGGGCCAGTACTCGGTTAGCGTTCCCGTGCAAGTAACCGGCCCGTTCACGCTTTATGTCGCGTACCGCAAACTGCAGGCCCCCAACAACAACGAATGCATCGTGCAAGGCAGTTCGATTTCCATCTGCCGCAGCGGCACGAACCGCGACGATTGGCTGATCAACGTTAACGGCGCCGTAACGGAGTGGTCCGACTCCTCGACCTTTAACGGAGTGTATTACAACACGGGCTATGACGGCTCATGGAACATGTTCGTCGTCAACTACAACGGCACGCAAGTCTACACGTACAATCAATACTCGATCTTCCGCGGCCCGTATCCCAACATTCCGGGGCCAAGCCGGCTGAACGCTTCCAGCTTCACGCTCGGCGGGCAAGGTTTTTCGGGCGAGATCGCGCGGTTCTTGCTCTACAATACAAGCCACGATGGGGATGCGGTGCGCGCGACGGCAAACGCCGTGATTGCCGATTTGTCCGCCAGAAAGATTTATCTAGCGCGCGATGTGCGCTCAGGTGAATTCGTGCTCGATTCGCAAGGCGTGCCGTTTGGCGCCTGGAGCGTTCGGAAACTGCTGACATCTTGGGGATTTAATCCGCTCGTGAATCTCCAAAACGTCACTGACGGGCGGTTTCAGGATATCGGCACCGACGCATCCGGCAACCTCGATGCGACTGCTGTCAACAACTTTTGCGGCTCGTTCCTGGGTAACTGCGTTTTGGCGAAATGGTACGACCAATCGGGACACGGCAATACGCTGTCGATTAACTCTCTCGGCGCACACGCCGTGCATTTAACGACGTGCCCGCCGAACAACACGTACTGCTTCTACGATGACGGTTACGAGAGCTTTGCTACGCCGAACAACAATTTTTTCCTTTACTCATTTACCGTGTCGGCCAATGCGGTGATGGCCGTCGATGCGGCTGCCTCTAATCTGTGGGGCACGTACATGACGTTCTTCGACTACGAAAGTGATCCAAACACCAATCCGGCATTGTTTGCACCTGCCAGCGCGAATTCGTCATACAAGGGAATTCATTGGGCGCATACCGGCAACGGCCCGGATCTCCCGATTTCAAATCAAACCTTGTTTACGGTTTGGTCATGGTTCGACAGCTACACGCAGAGCTTCTTCGTGAACAACACTCCGCTCGGAGCGCAAACGGTTGCCAACTCCTCTAACGAAGTGCGCATCCAAGCCTATGGCTTCGAACTGGGCAACATCAACACAATCGGCGGGCCATACGCGGCGGGATGGTTCTCGGAAGCGATGATCTGGGATCAGGCGTTTTCCGCAGGCAATATCCGCGAAATCAGCGCCAACGAAAGCGCATATTTCGGAATCGGTAATTAACGCCAGACCCTCCAACTTATTCATTTAAACAAGAGAGTAAACCTGGTTCAGCACAGCAGGTCGGGCGGGATTTCGCCAGCGGATTTGTGAGCGCCCGAGTTTGCTGCGGCTATCTGGAAGGCATCTGCCCGAAAAAGAAAAGATCGGCGTAACCGCCCTGAGAATCGACCGGGCCACCCTGTAGCATCTGCAGTTGCGCTCCATCTCTGATTAGCTGAGGGTAAAGCCACCACTGCGGGCTGCCGAACACGTAAAAACTTCGATGGGCGTTCAGGAACGCATTGTAATCGACTACCTGCGTGCCGAAGTACGGGGCCGATCCTATCATCATTCGCTCTAAGAATGTAAAGCCCAGGATGCGCTTAGCGGATTCTTCACTGGATAGATAAAACAGCCTTTTCCGCAGCGCCCGATCGCCATAATAGCTGAGGTCCATGAATTCGTTCGGGCCGGCCGCTACGATTGGCAGATCGTTCCGCAGCGCATCTGCGGGAATTCGACGCAGAATGGCAGCTTGGATGGGATGGCCGCGCTCGCCACGAATTTGCATCATCTCCCCAGCAGCTGTATGCGCCAAAACGGCGCTCAGAACGAGCGCAATACTTAATGCCGGTTCCTTGCGCCCACTAAAAGCCAGCCACATTCCAATCGAGATCAGCGCCACAATTCCAAACATCGAGCCGATTGCATACCTGTTAAAAAAGATATGCGTTATGAACTTTGAGAGCGCGATTGCCAGAATAGGGACGCACGCGAGTGAGAAAAGAAGGACCAGTTCTGGTATAAGTTCCTCCCGGTTCGAGATCTGCCCATCGCGGGTTTGGGATTGAGGCGAGTACACAAGAATCCGGAAGAGCACATAGATGCAGCCGATACCAATCAGTGCAACCAGACTCGGGGCAAGAAACTGAAAGGCGTAACCCAGGAATGAACCGTACAATGCAGGTCTCGCGTAATAGGGATTCGCGATTCCCGAGTTGACTCGCGTTGCCTGAATTACCGGTAAATACGGGATTAAGGCCAGAACGGGAGCCGTCAAAGCCAGCCACACTGGAAAATCGAGCACTCTCCTTTTGTAGCTTCGAAAGCACTCGGCAATAAGAAATGGCGCAAGCAGTAGCAGCGAATAGTAATGTAGGCTGAAGGCGCACGCCAAAGACAAGCCAAGCGCAAAAAGCATGAACCTGCGCGACTTATCGAGGGCAATTGATTGCCAGCATACGGCTGCTATGCCCGTGCAGGCCAAAACGAGAGCATAGGGCCGCGCCTCAGTCGCGTATTCCCAACATCCTGTAGTCCCAGCCAACAACATCGCGATCAGCCCGTAGAGCCTGGATGTGCGACGACCTACAAACCAGTACAGAGAAAGGCAAAAGAGAATGTAGCCTACGATCGAAGGAATGCGCATGCCGAGCGCGTCGTTGCCGAACAGGCGAACGCTCGAGCGCATCGCATAGTGATAAAAGGGCGGCTGGTTATCGGCTCCCGACTTGCAAATAGCCCAGATATCCGAGCTTACAGACGTCTTTGCGATCAAGACACCCATGATTTCGTCGAGCCAGAACGGCTTGTAGAACGCTTTCGCAATTCCAAGAGCACCGAAGGCGGTCAGCGCTGCACCCGCTATCCAGGGCGTCAAACGTTCTGCTTGGAGAACAAACCATCGGAGCACCCCAGCCCATGGTGGTTCAGTTCTGAGGGCGTGTAGGGTCGTCGACATAAATCGCATCCGGAGGATAGCGGTTTAGTAAATTCGCACTGTCCTTAAGACGCTAAAGCCGAATCCTGAAGCCTGCTCAAACTTTCCTGGATTTGTGCCACCGAGACGAGCTTGGGAATTTCCGCTGTGGGAAAGCGGAGACGAAATATCTCTTCCACTCGCAGTATCAGCTTCAGATGGCCGACAGAATCCCACTCTTCAATGGTGTCGTGGCTGGATTCCGGAGCCACTTCCTCTTTGGAGATGCCAAACACTTCCGATATGGCCCCCACCAACCGCGGATCAAGCATGCAGCAATCCCTCTCGAACCTCAACGGCAATCCATTCGGGAATAGTAACATGCGCTCCGGCAATGACGAGCTGCCATCTGGTAACGCCCTGAGACTCCTCGACCAGTTCAAAACCCAGGTTTCGGTACACGTCGGCCGCCAGACCATTTTTCCTGGTAGGAATATATTCGCCCACCAAGACCCGCGCCCCGCGTTCCTGAAGGATCCGGCAGACCCAACCCAGGAAGGCTCTTTCCACCGTGCGGCCAATCACCCGACAGCTTAGAAGAAAAGTATCGATCATCCAGGCTCCAGGCTCATACTCTTTCAAAATGAGAGCACCCACAATACCTTCGTCCGAAAACCGGTCGCGGAGCCTGAGCCATAAGGCGAGCACCTTCGAACTGCATGCCAGGCTCTGAATCTCTGCCTCGGTGTATCGCCGGGTCGTCAGATTGAACTGGTTTGTTTTCTGTGTCAACTGCGCCAGGCGTGGAATCGAGGAACGATCCGCAGTGCCCACCTCAGCTCGCATTTCGAGCGAACGATAGTAATCTTCAAGGCTCGTGCTTGAAGCTTTAAGCGTTTGGCGTTCGCTTTCGGAACGGTACATCGCAGAGCGCTGCTGGTCTTCGATTGTCAGTGAAATTCGCGGAAAACATCGGGTGCTCAGTTCCTGCAGAGCAGCCTTAAAATCACTGACATCCTGCGGCCATTCCGGGACATGCACTTCCGGCAGCGACTCCCTGATTAAGGCCCTCTCGGCGGGATTATCGTCGACAAAGACGAAACCATCCAGCCCGATATTCAAGCTCTTGGCGAGCTCACGCAGGTTGGCGGCCTTATCGCGCCAATTAATTGAGAGCGCTGCGAAGTCGCTTTCCCGCAACCGCATCGAGGGGTGTTTTCGAAGAACTTCGAGCGCGTCTTCCTCATTGTTCTTGCTGCAAATTGCAAGCAGAATGCCTTTGCGAGCGAGGTTGGCCAGTTCCTCCTGAAACTCTGCATAAGCCAGCCCTAAACCCTCTTCGCCAAGCACGATATGCTCGATGCCGTCTTCGCCGATGACGCCACCCCAAAGTGTGTTATCCAGGTCGAGGGCCAGACATTTGCGTGTCTGACCTTTCCAGGCGCGAAGAACCGATACGGTGCTGCGAGCCAGGGCCCTAGTGGCTTCAGAACTCAACCGGCACCGGGCAAGATACCACAGGCGGGGATCGAACCACTGGCGATAACCCATCTGAGTAACAAGAGCCGAGACATCATTCACAAGAACGTTGGAATATTCCGCGGCAATTCGGCGAAGGCCCGTGTTGTAGTTCACAGCGAGATCGGTGAGTGCCCAAGGCGAGTGATATTCGAGGCCGGTTAGCGCGTTGACCGGTGGCAGGCAGACGGTATTCAGAATGAGAACGGAGCCCGGCAGTTGCGTCTGAATCACGCGGATCCAGTTTTCAAGCTCCGCGATCGCGTCACGAACCCGCTCATCGCGCGCGCGCCGATCACCCGAGAAGGGGTTTCGCAGGAAATCGGCGAAGATGTCTTCGCCTTCCAGGTATAGAATAACGGCCTCGGGTCGTTCGCGATAGAGGCGCGAAGCTGGATCGGCGATATCCTGCCGGTACTGATTGAAGCCCGATTGCCAGAGGCGAGGTTCCCAGCCCCAATTCTCCAGTTCGGTCTGCAGACTGCCGGCCAGAAATTGAATCGTGGAGCTCGACAGCAGAGCCAGCGAAACGGCTGGGCGGATATCGGAGTTCAATCCCGCGGAGCCTCCACGAACTCAACGAGATTAAGCTTAGGAAAAAAAAGAAAGACGACACGACGCCCGGAAAAGGCGATAGCGGGAGCGATACCGGTGGCTGGAACGGCCCCTTTTTCGAGCGAAGCGCGAACCTGCTCGTCGATATCTTCCACCTCGTAGCAAAGATGGTTCAATCCGCCTCCCTTTCGCAGCGCCGTCTGGACGGGTGAATCCAGTGCGGCGGGCTCAATCAATTCCAACAGGTTCCCCCGCCCATCCCGGCAGAATTGAATCCGGACTTTCTGGAGAGGATCCTCAAATGTGTTCGACTCAACGGTCAAGCCCAGATAGGTGCGGTATGCCTCCGTATATGCGCTGAGATCCTCTACAACAATGCCCACGTGGTGCAAAATCATTTTCCGGCGCCCCAATCCATCCCTTCCGCATGCCAGTGGTAAATGGCTTCCGGTTCCGAGAAGTGGAAACCGAGCATGGAATAGACGTTCATCACCGGAGTATTGGCGCCGGAAATGCTCGTCACGATTCTTTCGATGCCCAGGCCTTTCAGCAAATGCAGGACTGAGACGTAAAGATCGAATCCCAGCAGCGTGCCGCGCAGTTCAGGAGTCACCGCTGCCAAGCGTAAATCGGACGCCGGGCCTTCGATGGTCACATGATAGAACCCTTGCACCGATCCGGAATCTCCCATCACATAAACGCGATCAGAACCGTTTTGCCCGGCAAGCGCCCGCCGAACCCAATGACGGTATCTAAGATCAGCAAGCTCGACGGGAAAGACGGGGTCTGCGTGGTACCGTCCATGCTGGAACGACTGCGCTGCAATCGCTTCGACAGCTTCCCAGTCTTCCCGCCGGGCAATGCGCAACTGAGTGCGTGCTTCCGGCAGATGGATATTCTGCAATCCATTTAACGAAGCTCGCAGCCCGAAGTCGACGAAGCCGAAGCCCATTTCAGGGAGGTAGCATTTCCAGAAGCGATTTGCCGCGGGAATCGTACAAAAGCAAAGAGACACCTGATTTTGCCCCGCCCAAGAGGCAAGACGTTCAGCAAGCTCATCCCGCGAATTTTGATCGAGTTGATCGGCCCCAATCTGGTAGGCCGCCACCCGGAAGCCGAAGGTTTCCGTGTCCCACGGCACAATGCAGACCCGGCCCAGCGTGGGATTGCCGATGCAGATATCCTCAAAGTGCTGCTCGTATCCGGTTCGAATCAGTCCCATCGCTTTCTTCAGCCCTCATCAGTCGCGATGACGGTTACCGGCCGCGGCTCCGCTTCCCACGGCTCAAGCTTACGGGCCACCATGAAGCAACTGCTACCGAACCTGAGCCTGTGTCCGGAGGCTAGCATCGAAAGTTCACGCTGCGTCAGCTTATCCAGCAAGCGGTTCACGTAACGATTGCCCGGCTTGTGCTCAGAGCGCGCCGCCTCATTTCTGCGCGCCACACCAAGCCGGTATGGAAGAACTCGGAGCACAAGAATCGGAAGCGGCAAGAAGCCGAAGAAACAACTGACAAATTCTATTTTATAACCAGACGCCTCTAAAAGCCTGGAGAGGCTGTTTAAGGTGTAGCGCCGCTGGTGTCCACAGTCGTCGTCTTCTTGTGACCAGAGGAATTGGTAGGCAGGCACTGTTATGTAAACCCGCCCGCCCGGTATCAAAAGCCGGTGAATGGTCGCGAGAAATGCACGGTCGTTCTGGATGTGCTCGACTACATCAAACAAACCCACGGCAGAAAGAGTTTGCGGGCGGAAACCCGCATCCTGCAGAGTGGAGCGCACGACTTGACGAATACCCCGCCGTGCTGCGTTCCGTGCACCAGTTGGTCCGGGCTCAACGAGTACCACCTCTATACCTGCCCGCTGAAGCGCATGCGCGACATAGCCGTTTCCACCTCCAACGTCGAAGAAGGGTCCCGGAGGCGGGAAGGACTTTATGATTTCAAGAATACAGTTGTTGCGATGCCGAAACCAGAAAGAAGAGTCTTCCAGCGCGAAGCAGCCTGCATTGCCGGCTTCCGGATAGGAAACGCTGGAATCTGTTCGGGCAGACCATAAACCCTCTTCGACGGGTTCGATATTGCTCGCAATGTCTATGAGATTCAGCGGCATTCTTAAGCCATCATCCTACTCTGTTTTCACGGAGAGCTCCAAATTCCCGCAGTACTATATTCACGTGCCCCAGACTCCAGACCGCGGCATTCCAGGTTTAGAGCGTAAGCTGTTTGTTTTCGCGACTATGCTCGTGCTGGCTACGCTCGTCGTAACAGCTATCAGCCTGTTGACTAACCGCATGCCTCCCCAATGGGATATGAAGTATTACCTGAACATCGCCACCGACGGCCTGATCGGGAACAAAGGACTAGTTGCCCCGTTTGCCTATCGACCCGCGGCTCCGTTACTGGTCGGCGCTATCGCACATCTGTTCAAGACGGACCCGGAATCGACATTTCGCATGTGCGCCCATGTCATGGGCGTGGTTTTCATTTTGTCTTGTTTCTATTTCGCCACATCGACCGGCGCCACCAAGCGTACGGCCGGACTTTCCGCCGTGACGCTTGCGCTTTATTTCAATATTGTGAAATGGCCTCTTTTCGCCGGCGAGATGGTGGACATCTACGCCTACCCGCTCATCCTGATTGCCTTCTGGGCGCTTCTTCAGCGGCGGTTCTATCTTTGTCTATCCGTCTCGGGAGTAGGCCTGTTCTTTAAGGAATTCATGTTGTTACCGCTGCTGACTCAAGCGGCTGTTGTGGCCATCAAAAAGCGGCGGCGCGGCTGGTTACTCCTTGCTGGACCGCTAGGTCTAACGGCACTCGTTCTCGTCGTATGTTTCATTGTGCCGCGATTGACAATTCATGTCGTGCAAACTTTTCAGGACATTGATCCTATTAACGATCCTTCCACGTTGCGCCGCTTATATCTATATCCGGCCAGCCGGAGACGTGATTTCAACATCATTTTTTCCTATCTTGCCTGCTGGCTGCCAATATTGCTGCTCATTAACAGAAACCGCCTGATACTCGTCTGGAAGCGGCTCCAACCTTACCGGTTAATATGCGCGTTGTACCTCGGATTTCACTTTTTGTTAGTAATGTACGGAGGTACTAACCTGGCTATTTTTGTGACTTACTCGTTGCCGGTTCAAATCCTGGTACTCGCGGTCATTCTGGACAAAGGACATGTGCGGCTATGGGAAAAAATCGCGATGGTGACGATTGTAATTCTGTTCAATCGCATTTGGATGCAGATTCCATCGCCCGAGCAGCATCTCGATGCCTATTTAGAATTTTATGGCGGATACCATCAGCTTGTTACGCCTAGATCTTTCTTTCGAATGACGGAAGTACTGAGTTGGATACTGGGTTTTTGGGCGGTGCGTGCCCTGGCTGCGAGAATGTCCCGCAGTGACTGGAGTACACGAGCCGTCGAAACGGATCCTGTTCAGTACTAGCTCTATATTGCGTGTCGAGCCGGGCACAGCCAGTTACACTCGAAAAGTGGGGATGATTGCGACGCAACTGAAACAAGAGCGTAGGCCGCTGCAGTGGAAGGGATACGCTGTAGTGACTCCTTTGCTCTTGGCGGGCTTTTCGCTTTTCTATTTTGCGGATATATGGCTCCGCGCATCAGAAAAGCATTTCTGGTATGACGAGCTGGTGACTCTATACGTCTGCCGCATCCAGGGTCTTGTGCCTCTTTTGAGAGCCTTGCGTCACGGTGTCGATTTTAATCCCCCGTTTTTTCATCTGCTCACGAAAGCGAGCGAAGGGATTTGGGGTGAAGGCCTTATCAGCACTAGATTGCCCGAGATAATCGGCTTCTGGATAGCGTGCCTGTGCCTGTTTCGTTTTGTCAACCGTCGCGCGGGCCTGTTGGCGGGCTTGATAGCGATGACCTTGCCGGTTCTGACCGGAGCCTTTTATTACGCTTACGAAGCGCGGCCTCACGCCCTGGTGTTGGGATGCTGCGGCCTGGCCCTCGTTTTCTGGCAGATGTCACTCGAAGAACCGCGCCGCCGCCGCTGGTTGATCGGATTCGCCATTTCCATGTTCGCAGCCTACATGTTGCACTGCTATGCGCTCGTCATAGCAGCCCCGTTTGCTGCGGCGGAAGTGTTCCGGACGGTTCGGTCCAGGCGCATGCATTGGCAAATGTGGATTGCTCTGGTCATCCCTGCCATCGTCGCTTGCCTGAGCTATGTGCCGTTGCTTGGGGCCTATCACGCACTCACTGTGGGCACCGACTTCGGTAGCGTATTCCCGGCAAGCTGGTCCCAGCTTTCAAAGTTCTACGTCTTCCTCCTATCTCCCTGCATTTTGATCACGGTTGTGACCATCGTTTTGCTGGCGATCAACGTAACAACCGGCCTTTCCTCCAAAGCCCTGACCATTTGGGAAGTGGACGTGATCGGGCCGGAAGTGGTGCTGGCAGTGTCATTCCTCGCTTTACCGGTTTTCGGTGTCGTGCTCGGACGGCTGGTTCACGGGCCTTTTTTCAGCCGGTATTTCATATCTGCACTGGTCGGATTTTGTATCCTGATCGGTTTCGGCGTAGGAGCTCGCAATGCAGCGAACTGGGTCGCGATCACCCTCTCCGTAACCATTGCCTGCTTTATCGCGTTGCAGTTTGGAAGCCTCGTGCGGGATCGACATCACGGAGTGGGCGAGACCCTGAACGAACCCAGCACCGATCTTCTATTGGACACGACTCCGCACCGGCCTCTTGCCTCACACTCCCTCCTTTTGTCGGTCTCCAGCAACTCACTCCCTATCGCGGTTCCCTGGCTATTGGATTTGCCGTATCTGGTGCACTATTCACCGGAGCTTTCCCCTCGCATTTATCCCGTTGGCGGAGGCGCGAACGACTTCGACATGCGGGCGCTGCAAATCTTCGGCCGGTGGTCTCCGATCAAATATAACTCCGAGCACACGTATGATGATTTTGTTCATGAATTTCATCATTTTTTCGTTTATGGGAGTGATGGTGCAGTCGGCAGACTGGAGGCGTTTGTTCACGCCGGTGGGCGGATAGAGGCGTTGAAATTTGCTGATGGTCATTTTCTGGCCGAACTGCAAACCGCCCCGACCAACGGAGTAACACCCCGGTAAATCGACCCGAGACACGAGCCCGAACCGATCGAGCAAGCCGGCCACCGCGGCGACAGCCTTCATGCTGCACGGGGCTCGCGGTTGCGAAGGTAACCTGCCGGACGCGAGAGTACTTAGAGTACCGCGCGCCCGAGAGCAGTGCAAATAAACACGGTTATCAGACGGCCTATAGTATCCCGGGATACCAATTTTTACGAAAGACTAGCCCGGACGGACTTGTACCGTTTGCTTGCAGTGTGGTAAGTTGCTCGTCACCTGGCAAAATTTTGGGCAGGCTGGTGCGGCAGTGCGGTTGCCGTTTCAGAAAGAGGATTTATGTCTCGGAATGCAATACTACTTTCATTAACGACTTTTGCAGCTTGTTTTGGTATTTTTAATACCGTCTTATTCGGACAAGCAATATCGCGCACCCATACCTTAATTGCGCAGGCAGTAGATGAAGGTAAGCTGGTAACGCTGCATGGGAATACGCATCCGGCGGTTTACCGGGCGAATGACCTGGGCCCGGTCTCGGATGCGCACCCGCTGCAGCATATGTTTTTGCAATTAAAGCGTTCCGCCGAGCAGCAGGCGGAGCTGAACCAGTACATTAATGACCTGCACAGCCCTAAATCGGCGAATTATCACAAATGGCTAACGGCAGCGCAGTTTGGACAACGCTTCGGGGCATCTCAGCAGGACGTAACCCTGGTTACGGAATGGCTGCAGTCGCACGGCTTCACGGTCAATTTCGTATATCCGAATCAGGTGATCGATTTTTCGGGAACGGCAGGTCAAATCCGCTCGGCATTTCACACTGAAATTCACAATTTGAACGTGGATGGCGAGCATCACATGGCGAATGTCCGGGATCCGCAAATTCCAGCAGCTCTTGCAGCAGCGGTCCAAGGGCCCGTTGCGTTGCACGATTTCAAACCTCGGAGGATGAGCCGCCCGCGTTCTCAGTACACCGCATCCACTGAATTCGGAACCCTCCAATTGGTCGTCCCGGGAGATCTGCAGACCATCTACAACATCAACCTCCTTTATCAGGCCGGTATTTCGGGTCAGGGACAAACGATCGCAGTGCTGGGAGAGAGCGATCTCTATAGTACCGGAGACTGGAATCTATTTCGAAAGGCCTTCGGGCTGGCAAGAAAATACCCGCACGGCAATTTGGTGACAGTGCACCCCCAGCCCGGGATGGCCGGTAACTGCGGCGATCCGGGCGTGAACGCAAATGACGTTGAAGCGGCGGTGGATACTGAATGGGCCAGCGCGGCGGCGCCGAACGCGACGATTATGTTGGCGTCGTGCGCGGACACCGAATTCAATTTTGGGATCCTCATTGCGATGGAGAATCTGCTGACAGGCAGCGCAACGCCCCCCTCCGTGATCAGCATGAGCTTCGGCGCACCAGAGACGGATCTCGGCTCCGACTTCAATGCTTATATCAACTCGCTCTATGAGTTCGCGGTCGTGCAAGGCGTTTCGGTGTTCGTTTCGACGGGCGACGCGGGAGCGGCAGCCGCGGATCAAAGCCACAGCGTTGCGCGGAGTGGAATCACGACGAACGGACTCGCTACAACGCCAAACAATGTGGCGGTGGGCGGAACGGATTTCGCCGATAGCTTTTTTGGCATCAACTCGCAATATTGGAGCGATATGAATGGCCTGAGTTATAACTCAGCCGTCTCTTACATTCCCGAAATTCCATGGAACTCTTCGTGCGCAAGCCAATTGATCGCTTTTACTGTGACGGGCAGCGCGGTCACATACGGCCCTACCGGTTTCTGCAACAATACCTTCGCCATACAAAACGGGCTGCTGAACACCGACGCCGGCAGCGGCGGGCCGAGCAATTGCGCATCCGGAAGCCCGTTGAATCCTCCTGTGGTAGGTGGAGACTGCGCGGGATACTCGAAGCCCTTGTATCAGACGATTTTGGGCAATCCAAACGACGGAGTGCGCGATATACCCGATGTTTCGCTTTTTGCCGCCAACGGCATTTGGTCGCACTACTACGTGATTTGTTATTCCGATCCGAGTCCGGACTTCGGCGGCGCTCCCTGCTCCGGGCAACCTATCAACTGGGCGGGCGCAGGCGGAACGTCGTTCTCATCGCCCATCATGGCTGGGATTCAGGCCTTGGTCAATCAAGCGACAAACTCGCTTCAAGGGAATCCGAACTATGTGTACTATGCGCTCGCAGCGAGCGAATATGGCGCAAGCGGAAGCGCGGGCTGCGGCTCGACGAACAGCTTGTTTCCGGATCCCAGCTGCATTTTCTACGATGTCACGCTGGGAGATATTGACGTGAATTGCCGGGGATCGAACAATTGTTACCAGCCGGGAGGAACCAATGGCGTGCTTTCCACCTCGGACACCTCGTATCAACCAGCCTTTGGTGCAGCCGTCGGATGGGACTTCGCGACGGGGATCGGCAGTGTCAACGCATACAACCTGGTTGCAGCCTGGCCTGGGAGCAGCATCGGGGCGTCGTCGACTGCGAAAGTTCTGAAACCGTAAGTGTTCAAGCCGAGATGGGTGTCTGGGGCTGATCCAATTTCGTCGAAGAAGAATCAGGCCGGGAGGCGGTTTCCTTGTGCAGCAGACTAATCACACACTGGTACAGCCGATTGCGCATTTCGAACCGGTCTGATGCACGGGTGACGTAGCGAACGACAATCTCGATTCCGTAAATGCCGGGGCGCAGGCTTACCGCCGGGTCGGCGGTGAAACGGCTCAAATCATTCTTCCGAGTAACGTGCTTCCACTCTTCTTCCGCCAGCCGGGCCTCTTGCTCGGTTTCCTTCACCACCGCTTGATAGATGAGTTCGATTACGGCGTAGGCATCGCTAGTTGCTGGGATGCTGAACATGATCTCATCCCACATCCACTGCCCAGTGGTGGAGAAGTTGAAGTATTGGCCTTTAACGGCAAAGCTATTAATGAAGGTCACGCGCCGGCCGGTTGGGTGGCCCTTATCCGTCCAATTGCCGGTTTCGAGCAGGGTCGTGCGAAGAAGTCCAACTTCGACGACCTCGCCTCCGATGCCGTTGATCTCTACCCAGTCGCCGACCCGGATGCCATTCTTACCCATCAGCACGAACCAGCCGAAAAAGGCAAGGATGAAGTCTTGCAGAACTACTGTTAAGCCCGCCGTGGTGAGGCCAACAATAGTAGGCATCTGACGCGGAGTTCCAAAGACAATCAGCAGGATGAGCACCAAAGCGACGAGCTGTATGGCGAGCGTGAAGAGGATGCGCCGGGTATACATGCGGCGGCGGTCAAGGCCAGGGCGACGTACGAGATGGCGCACGAGGGTATCGAAGAGGATCACGCACATGAGGATAAACGCGATCAGTGCAAACGATTGCAGCAGCAGGTGGAGGACGATGCGATGCTGCAGCAGTACCTGAGCGGACCATTTTTCGTAAACGGAGGCGAGCTGTTGTTGTGATTCGATGCGGTCGTCATAGATACCGAGAAGTTCGCGCTGTGCGGTCCTGCTCATCAGAGCCGCAAGCCTTGCGGTCTCATCCGGGGCGGAAGCGGGTGCGGCACTTACGCCGGGCTGAGGTGCATTACCGGCTGAGGCGGCAGTGCTCGCCTGATTCTCAAGCCGATCATGCTGACGAGTGAGCGCGAGGGAATCTGCTTGCGCTTCGTGGAGCGCCTGCTGGATCAACTGGTAGCGTGTTCGTTGATCAAGCCAAGCCTTAAGACGTGAAGCAACCGTCCCTTCCTGGCGAGCCGAAGCGAGGGCGACCGGCTGCGGGCTGCGAACCTCAGCATCATACTTACGCATGGCGGCCTCATGCGCAGCGAGTTGGTGCTGAATCGTGGCACGCTCATCGCCTACAGCGCGAGCAAAATCCCGCTGGGCATCGGCCAGCTCATCCGAATCGAGGCCAAGCTGCGCTTTGGCGACGGCGAGATCGTCCGCGCCAAGGGCGGAGGGTACACGCCCGGTTTTCGGAGCGGGAGATTGCGTGAGTTTCTGCACGGCGGCTTTGTCCTCTGTGACGATCTGCTGCAGATGCTCGATTTTCCGTGAGAGATTGAGCGCCGCGCCCGTGAGCTGGTGGGGTTGTGGGGCGGCTTCACGGAGAGCTGAAGCGAAAGCCTGGTCGACTTCGTGGTCAGCCAAACGCTCGGCGTCACGGGCGTATTCGGTCTCCTCCGCGGTAACGGCCAAAGCCGCGAGGGCCTGTGCGGTCTGCCAAGGCCGCACATCTACAGGCGCATTTTGGATGGCGACACTGCGTTTGTTGGCCTGCCGCTTGAGAAACGGAAGGCTGGCCATGGCATCGCGCGTGGTCCAGGAAAAGACCAGGCAGAGGACAAGCACGGCGAGCAGCGCGAGGGCAAATACGAACCTCAGGCCGCCAAGAATGCGGCGGCGATTAATGGCATCCGCAGCTTGGGCGGGCGGGTTGGCTGCCATAGATCGATTTTCACAGGTTGGTGAGCGCACGTGGGAGTAAAGATAGCGACCCACAACGATCGGGCACCCCGCGAGCGGCCTACTTGAGTTCTCGATTCCGCGCAGTTTTGAATCCGTTCGATCAAATTGTTGATGTCCGAAAACCGCTAGTCTGATTGTCCGGCCACTGGGAGAATGTCGATATGGAGCTACCCGCGCGAGAGATTTGTTATCGCGCTCTGCAGAGCCGCGACCGGCGCTTCGACGGCTTGTTGTTCGTGGGTGTTACTTCGACCGGTATTTACTGCCGCCCGGTGTGCCCCGCTCGCACCCCAAAGCGCGAGAACTGCCGATTCTTCGGTTCTGCCGCGGCAGCACAGGAAGCGGGTTTTCGTCCGTGCTTGCGCTGCCGCCCGGAGACGGCTCCCGATCTGGCTTCCTGGCGCGGAACTTCGAACACAGTTTCCCGAGCACTTGCGCTTATCGCAGATGGCGCGCTTGACGGAGGCGATGCCTGCGTCGACGCGCTCGCAGAGCGGCTCGGTATCGGCGAACGTCATCTGCGGCGATTATTCGTTCAGCATCTGGGCGCCTCGCCGATCGCGGTGGCGCAAAGCCGACGAGTTCTCTTCGCCAAGCAACTCATCCACGAAACGAGAATGCCCATGACCGAAGTGGCATTGGCAGCTGGATTCGGCAGCATCCGGCGATTTAACGAGACATTTAGCGCGCTCTTTCACAGGCCTCCCAGCGCATTGCGACGAAAAGTTTCATCAAATTCGTCGAGCCCTGAAGCTGGCGTGACGCTGCGGCTGTGCTATCGTCCGCCCTATGACTGGGATTCGATGCTCAGTTACTTGCGAGCGCGCGCGATAACCGGCGTAGAAGTTGTCGAGAACGGAAGTTATCTACGTACGATCGGGATTGATGGATTTACTGGAAGCGTCCGGGTTACGCATCTGCCGGAGCGGGAGAGCCTGGGCGTGACGATCCGTTTCCCGCACGTTCAGTCGCTGCCAGCAATCATCAGCCGCGTGCGTCGCCTGTTTGACCTCGGAGCGGACATCGAAACGATTGACGCTCACTTATCTCAGGACCCGCGACTGGCGCCGCTGGTAGCGCAACGTCCAGGCTTGCGCGCTCCTGGTGGGTGGGACGGTTTCGAGTTGGCGGCGCGGGCGATTCTGGGTCAGCAGGTGAGCGTTGCTGCCGCCCGCCGGCTCGCTGAACAACTCGTCGCCGCCCATGGCGAACGGGTGTCGAGTGACTTCGTGAGCGAACCGCGATTAACACATGTGTTTCCTGAAGCCAACCGCCTTGCCGCGGCGAAATCCATAGAGGTTGGCATGCCTGCTGCGCGGCGATCTGCATTGAAAGAACTCGCCGAAGCTGCGGCGGCAGATCGGAATCTCTTTCGCTCATTCGGAACGATCGAAGAGGCGATCGCCAGATTACGCAAAATCCGCGGAGTGGGCGAGTGGACGGCACAGTACATCGCACTCCGCGCTTTACGCGAGACGGATGCATTCCCTGCCACTGATATTGGCTTGCTTCGCGGCGCAGAGGTGGTGGATGGAGCAAGGTCCACAGTGCCCAATCTCTTGATGCGGTCAGAGTCATGGCGGCCGTGGCGGGCTTACGCAGCACAGCACCTCTGGGCGGCGGGTGCAGTTATTACTTCAGAAACCCGGAGCACTTATGCATGATGTTCTACTGTTGTTTATTGATCGCATAGATACGCCAATCGGAGAATTGCTGTTCGTGGCAGACGATGCTGGAAAGTTACGTGCTGTTGATTGGGCTGACCACGAATTGCGCATGCTCCGCCTGCTGCGGCTGCACTATGGAAAGGATAGGTTCGAGCTCGAACCGGCTCACAATCCTCATGGTCTGAGGGATGGCATCAACCGTTACTTCGCGGGTGATGTCGAAGCGATAGACGATATACCTGTACAAACGGCTGGCACACCCTTTCAGCGCAGCGTTTGGAATGAACTCCGGAGAATCCCCTGCGGCACCGCCGTTTCTTACGGAAAACTTGCCGAACAAATCGCTCGCCCGAAGGCGGTGAGAGCCGTGGGTCTCGCGAATGGAGCTAATCCGATTGGGATTGTCGTGCCGTGTCATCGGGTCATTGGATCTGACGGATCGCTGACAGGCTATGGCGGAGGTCTCCAACGCAAGCGGTGGCTGTTAGAACATGAGCGGAAGCACGTCAAGACGCAAGCAGTGTCAAGGCTAAACGCCGCGAGCTAGCCTGAGTAGGTCGAAACGCCGGCGATCGCCTTGCGGACGTCATCAGCTAAGGGCAGTGCGATCTGTTCCACCGCTGTCGCCATAGGGACAGCAGTCAACCAGACTTGCAATGCCCGTAAGCCGATTGTTAGCTGCGCGCGATGAATCAGGCGTCCTCGCTTGCGTAAGGAAGCCCAGTTATCGGGCGAGCAGGGATATGCCAGACACACGATCACGTTTGGAGTCCGTGGGAGGTTCGCGTAGGCGAGAACTTGAAGCAAATCGTTCCTGTGTTGCTCCCGGAGCTCTTCTTCCGCGCTCCGCCACGAGTGCTGTTGCAATTCCTCCCAATGGCGCTTGTACTTTGCATCCACGATCAGTGTTACCGAATCCCACTGCAACCAGATGTCCGGTATGAGCGATTTTTGTGAGCCCAGGTAGGATGGCTCCCAGTTGATCGGATGGGTTGTTTCTCGTTTGCGGCCAACTCTCATTTGACTGCCCGTGCGCTGCGCAACGATCCGAAACACGGTCTCCACCCATGCTTCGAAGAATTTTTCCATCGGCATCGTCCAAGGTATGCCTTCGAGGTCGCTTATTCCAGCGAGTCCTCGTTCCTCAATCGTCCACTCGATCGCTTGCAGGCCGTTGACGAACTGCTCAGTGCGCAGGGGGCGCTGAAGCCAGGACCCCAGGGTTATTGGGGACGGCACATACACCGGAACAGATTGAACTCGACGAAGTAATTGCTGCCCAAACTCAATCAGCCTGTGAACAAAGGCGCCGTGCTCTTTCTGCGTCTCCAGCGCGCGTAATTGACGTTCCAGGGCATGTCGAACAGCCCCCTTTAGAAGTCGATCATCGCGAAGATCCGGAAACGTACAGGGTATAGATAAGAAGGCCGCGGCCGCCAGACTCCTCGTCGCATATTCCGCCCAGCGCACTCGGCCACGGGGAGCGCGAAGCGTCTTGGTCGTGAGTTCAAATCTGCGATCGAGCGACTCTAGCAGAGCTTTCAGCCTTATGAGAATCATGAAGGACAGCACCCACACAGGTACTCGGCGTTCCGAGCGGCGCAGAAGGGGCAAACGCAGCGGTATTGGACTCACTCGCCACCCCATTTCGGCGAGCATTGGACCGATGCCTGCCCAAGGAAACCTGGGTTGAACGACAAGGCCAAAATCGGGCTTGGCCGTGGTGGGAGAAACCAGGGGGATCGCGCCGGCTGCACTTCCAGCTTGGATCACCAGATGTACGTCGTTCCCGTCATACTCTCGTTCGATGCGAACCTCTAACAACGACATCAATGCTCGGTTCTGTCTTACGAACTGTTCCGCCATTCGAGCGGCTTGCGCGTGCGGATCGCGCATCCCGCGAAGACCGAAGAAATTGACCGCTGATCGCTGAGTGATCGAGTGATCTACCAGTTCCAGACAGACTTCCTGTGCGCGAAGTGGTGCCCTCAATGGGACGGTTCCCTGATGGCGGGGAGTGCGGGGGGCCTTCACAGACTTCGCAATTCCTGCAAGTAACCGCGGATGGGCTCTGCGAAACCGCCGACATAACCCTGCGTCAGATACTCTTCCAGGAGAGGTGCGAGGTTCACCAGAAGGCTCCGCTTAGCACGGCTTTCATCTAATTCCAGAAAGTACGAGTGCCCCGGGACCAATGGGAAAGCGTCTTCAGCGGCGTGCTCGATAAATATCGAAATCAAATCCCGAAACGCCTTCTGCATCGTGGCGCATCCGTGCTGCTCGACCACGCTCATCCGTGGCCATAGGTCGACGAATGCGAAACGCCGCCGCACCGCAACGTCAACAATAGCGATGCTACGGTCCGCGCTGTTCATTGTTCCCAAAATGTGCAGGTTGCCCGGCAGGAAAAAAGTGCGGTGAAACGGCTCGCCAAAATCGTAGGGAAGCTCAATCCTTCGGTGCGAGGCTGTTGGTTCCAGCAGAAAGATCGCTTCACCGAGAATCTTGCCCAGGTCCGCGCGATTGATTTCGTCGACATGCAGAAGGTAATTGCTTGATGGGTCTCGGAGCGCCTGAGCCGCTGCCTCCATAAGAAATCCAGGCACGGGCGTGAATCGGAAACCAAAATCAGCGACTGTGCTCGTCGGAGCCAGACCACCAATGAAAGTTTCATACGTAGTGTTTGGATGAAACTGTATGGTCCGTCCTCGCTCACCATAAGTCTCGCGAAGGAGTTCAGTCGCCATCATCGTTTTTCCGGTACCAGGTGGACCCTGGATGATGACATATCGCCTGGTGATCAACAAATCCGCCACCCGGCTGTGCTCGATCACCGGCATGAGATGGTTAAACCAGCTGGCAAGGATAGATTGGTAGCTGGTCTGGCAACTGGCAATAGGTTGGTAGCCTCGTTCTTCGAAAAGAAGGTCGAGAAAAGCGGTCAATGCTGCCTCGGTGCCAGCGCGGTCGCCAGTTGGACAATACAGAGCGTACATTTCCTTGCCGTACCGGTCGAAAACGCTCTTGTACGCCGGCCATTCCTTTGCAACGTTCTCCGGGATAGAAAGATCGGTCCGAGTTGGGTCCTGCTTCGCCCACGCGACGAATCTTCCTCGACCGTATTCTTGATTGAGCCAGGAACAGATCGCCTGTGTTTTTCGGGCGTGACCGGGACGCCCAAGGATTGCTTCGTCCGGCGCAAGCCCTTGTGTGCCCACCACCATTCCGATCAGGCAAGGTTGGTCTGGCACCGGGAACATCACAAAGGAAAGCCCGCTGTAAGGACCCGAAGGTGGATTCTGCGGATGAATGTAGGCGACAAACGGAACCCCGGAATCGGTGCTCATCTCCGGAGCGCGGACCGTTAGCGTTTTTGAAGATTGTTTTGGATAACGTCCCGCCGAACTGCCAAAAAGGGTTTCAAATGCGGCCTTATTTCGTTCAGACCATGACTCCTGTTTCAATGAATGCGCAATCTCTACGAGTGATGGGATGCTCATATAGGCGTTTCAAATGAGACTGTATCAATGCGGACGGTGGCGTGAGCCGGCTCGCCAAGTCAACCGAGTCTTGCGCACTGACGCGGCTGCTGGCGTCAACTTCACAAAGGGACGGCGTGTTGTTTCACATAGTCGTTCACAAGATCTTTTGGCGGGCTGATGTAGTGGAACTGTTCGGCATACTCCAGCCCATATTTCCTGCCGAGCTCGGCATTTTCCTTCAGCAGAAATGTCCGGATGTATTCGCGGTTCGCCGTCAGGTCGTCGTTGCCGAGAACCGGCAGACGGAGGCTTTGCGATACAAGACTGGCCCGAAGCCGCGCACCCGCCTGGCCAGCCGGTCCTTGCGCGCGATTTTTGAGCAGAGCGTCGATCTTCGATTCGATGGTAGGCCCAATATCGACAATGCGATTAACCTGCTGCTGAAAACGGGCGAAATAATATTTTTCACTGACCCAATGAGGCTTGAGACCGGCATCGAAGTGCTCCGGATAGTCTTTGCTGCCGTTTGCCATCCAACAGGCCGCTTCTACACATTGCGCCGTGATGTAGTGATCGGGATTCTCCTCGTAGTGGGCCCACGGATCGTAACAAACCACGGTATCCGCCTTCAGTAGGCGAAAGAGGAAGATGAAGCGTCCACACAACTCCGCGGGCGAGATTCCGTTCATCCGGTGATTGCTGTAGTTCAGATTGAAAACCTTTTGAAAGCCGAGGACGCCCGCCACGTCGGCGGTATCGCGCTCGTTGGCCAGAACGGTCTGGCCGATGGTGCCTGGCCCGGCCATATCGTCATTGGTCACGCGAATGAGATATCCGCTGAAGCCTTCTTTCAGCAGTTTGGCGACCGTGCCCGCGGCAAATAAGGGAATATCGTCGGCGTGCGGTTGAATGGCAACGAGGACCTTTCCGGAATGAGGCGTTCCGGCGATGGGGCGCTCGATGACCAGTTCCGGCTCGGGCAGGAATTCGACTCCTTCCATCGCAAATGCCGAACCCGGCCGCAACATCGCGCCAGCCAATGTCTGCTCTACGAATATGCGCCTGTTCATGTGCCCCTCGAATGTCAATCTATCGTGATTGCGCCGGAGAACCCGGTTGCGACCGCGAGCGATGCCGCGGGACATACATTTCAGGACGCTGCCGCCGCGGAAGCCAGGGCCGGTGCGGAAGCGGCTATTTTTTCGACAGCCCGCGCGAAATCGACGAGATCCTCTTCATCAGCCAAAAGGATTTCATGCGAAATCCAGAAACACTCCCGGCAGAACCGCTCTGCTTCCGGACAGTCAAGCCGTTTATGTGCAAAGTTCGCAAACACTTGGTTCGCGTAGATAGGATGCGGATAGCTGGAGACGCCTGGAATTCCTTCAGCGGAAAGGGCCTTGATAAAGGTGTCCGTCGAAACACCCGGAAGCGCCGCAGTGTTGAGCCGCAGCAAGTACAGGTATAAGCCGTGGCCAGTAACACGGCTGTCCGTCACCGGAGGCTGAAGTACGGAGTTCGAAAGCAGTCGGGTAAGGATGGCAGCGTTGCGCGCCCGTTTCTCCATCTGTGCGGGAAGACGCGCAAGCTGGGCCAACAAGACGGCAGCCTGCCACCCCGTGAGCCGATAGTTGGTGCCGAGCGTGACGTGTTGATACCATGCGCCGCCTTGCTGGCGGCCCTGATTGCAGATGCTGCGGGCCTTTGCCGTCAGATCCGCGTCGCTGGCAATCAGGATGCCGCCTTCACCCGCGGTCATGTTCTTCGATTGCTGGAAGCTGAAAGAACCGAAGTGCCCAAAGGCGCCCACTTTGCGGCCTCGCCAGGATGCGCCGTGCGCATGCGCCGCGTCTTCAATGACGATCAGGCCGTGCTTTCGCGCAATTTCGGGAATCACGTCCATGTCGGCGGGATGGCCGGCAAAGTGGACCGCGATGATAGCGCGGGTCGCCGGCGTAATTGCTCCGGCTAACCGCCGCGGATCGAGATTCCAGGCTGCCGGTTCCACATCGACGAAAACCGGAACAGCGCCCACGCGAAGCACAGCGGTGGCGGTGGCGATGAATGTGATAGGCGGGACAATCACCTCATCGCCGGGTCCGATTCCCGCGGCGAGGAGCGCGGCTTCGAGTGTCACGGTTCCATTGCTCGCTGAGATGCCGAAGCGGCCGCCATGATACTCAGCAAAAGCCCGCTCAAACTCGGACACCTTCGGACTGTATCCGCCCCAAGCTCCGCTTTCGAGGACATCGAGGACCGCACGGCGTTCAGCCTCGTCGAAGACGGGCCACGCGGCAAACGGTTTCCGTCGAACGGGAACACCGCCGAACAGGGCAAGAGATGACATTACGTGATCCTGATGGAGTATTACTCCATTGCTTTGAGATTCACTCTACTACATGCGATCACGGCGCAGCAAGCCAATCCTATTGACAGGCCTCTCGCTATAGAGTAATATTCCTCCGTCGATATAATGCATGAAAAGATGCACCAACACAGAGGTTAGCGGTGTTCTGACAGGTGGGTAGACGGAAGAGCCGGTGTTCATCGCAGGGAGGACGCTATGTTGCGAAGCTTAATCAAACTGTCGCTCGGGGCGCTGTTCTTTTTTCCAACAACGTTGCCGCTGTGGGCGCAGAACGAACGAGGGACCATTCTTGGACATGTGGCGGATAGTTCCGGAGCCGTTCTTGCCGGCGCCAAAGTGACGGTTCGAAACGTGAACACCAATGTGAGCCAAACCTTCTTTACGACCTCCACGGGCGACTACGTGGTTGTGAACCTCATTCCCGGGGTGTACGACGTCAATGTCGAAAACAAAGGCTTTCAAGTCTCCACCGCAAAGGGACTTGTCTTGCAAGTGGATCAGACGCTGCGCCAGGATTTTACGATGCAATTGGGGACGCTCGAGCAGCAGGTCACGGTTACGGGAAACGCGCAGATGCTGCAGTCCGACAACTCCACCATCGGAGAGGTGATTACGACGCGGCAAATTCAAGCGCTGCCGATCAATGGCCGGGATTTCACGAACTTGCTCTCGACCAATGCGGGGGTCACAGAAGCAGTCGGCGGCATCCAGACCACGCTGTTCGACCCGCATGGACTGAACACGCAATTTCATTCTGTGAGTGTTGACGGAGCGCGGCCGTCGTCGATCAGCTACATTATCGACGGGATCACCGATACGGATCTGTTCTTCAGCCGGCCAACGAACGTTCCGGCCGCCGATACGATAGAGCAGTTTAAGTTGCAGAACGGGCTGTATTCGGCCCAGTACGGTTTTGGATCGGCGCAGGTCAATGTGGCGATTAAGTCGGGCACAAACCAACTCCACGGAGGCTTATACGACTTTATTCAGAATTCGGCGTTCCAACCCAAGAATCCGGTCAATACTTATCTGAAATCGCAGGTCAATAACTTCACTGGTTTTCCGAATCCGCCTCGCAAGCAGAACCAATTCGGTGTACAACTCGGAGGACCGGTCTGGCTGCCAAAACTGTACAACGGAAAGGACCGGACTTTCTGGTTTGCCAGCTATGAAGGAGGGCGGCTTCGCGAGACATCGGCAGCCCAGCAGTTTCAGGTGCCGAGCGCGCAAGAGCGGCAAGGAGACTTTTCCGATTGGCCTTTTCCTATTTACGACCCGGCCAGCACGGGTTCGTCGCCGTCTACCGCCCTGGATCCGACCGGCCGTATCCCATATGCCGGCAACAAAATTCCTTCGGATCGCCAGAGTAGCCAGGGTCTCAATCTCCTGAATCTCGTTTATCCATTGCCCAATATTGCCTGTGCTCTGCCGTGCTCGAATTTTGCCGGCAGCTCCACGCATCCTCTGGACACAAATGTAATCACAGCCCGGATCGATCATCATCTCACCGATAGAGACCAGCTCTCCTTTACGGGCAATGCAGGACGCCATACGGAAACCACCCTTTCGCCGCTGCCTCTGCTCAGCACGGATGTGGTGGTGCATTCCTACCTGTTTGGGTTGCAATATCAGCGCAACTTCAGCGATCATTTGCTGGGCCAATTTAACGCCGGATATACCCGCGAGAATTACAACAACGGAGCCCCGGCCACTTATGATTCCAGCGTGCGCTCTAAACTTGGGTTTGCCAATGAACCGAGTCCCCCCGGTTTCTTCGGAATTCCGATTGTTAGTATCACGTCGTCCTACGCCGGTCCCGTTCAGGGCAACAATGCGAATCGTGAAATCGACAACATCTATCAATACTCGGGGACTTTTACTTGGGTGCGAAGCGCGCACACTTTCAACATGGGCGCGGACATCCGGCGGGTTCAACTGCAGAACTTCTCTGGATTTGGCACTTTCGGCACCTTGAATTTCAATGGGGCGTACACGTCATCCGATCCAACCAAGGCGGGCAGCGCTCCGAGCGCCGTAAACGGCAATGCCGCTGCTGATCTGTTACTCGGCGACCCGCGCACGGTTTCGGCTCCCGGCCCATTTTCGGCTCCCATCAACTTACGTGGCACGGAAATGGGGTTCTTCATTCAAGACGACTGGAGAGTCAGTTCGCACTTGACCTTGAATCTTGGTTTGCGCTACGAAATTCCGGTGAGCTTTCATGCACTGGACAACAGCGGTTCGCTTATAACTTTGGGAGACGGAGGCGGCCTTGCATGGGCTGACAAGAATTTTGTCAATACCTATGGGACAAGCGACCCGGCAGCACGCGCCACTTACTTTCAGTGCTGTGTGAGTAACAAACTGGTATCGGGAAGAGTAAATAACTTCCTGCCGCGAGTCGGCTTTGCGTGGCGTCCCTTCAGCTCGGACCGATTCGTTGTGCGCGGCGGCTATGGGATGTATGACGACCTCTACATGCGTTTCTACGATGGGGCCAACTACGCCAGTAATCTGCTCTACGTCTTTAAGCGAAACCCGTTTTACGCGGCGACGGCTGCATCGGGTGCGGAATCAGTGTCGCCGTTCGCCTTGAATACTTTATTCCTCCCTCCGGTGACGATCGCTCCCAATTCCCTCGATTTCAGTCCGGGGTGGCAGAATGGCGGCTTTCAATCGGAATGGCCGCAGAACAAACCGCCCTATATTCAACAATGGAGCCTGGACACACAGTACGCCTTAACGCAGGATCTGCTGCTGGACATCGGTTATGTCGGCTCGCGCTCGCGGAATGAGCCCATCCAGTATTTCTATAACGACGGAACGCTGCCTCTCACGCCGGACACGCTTTCCAATGGCGCGGTATGTAACGGTCTGGTTGATGCTTCTCAGGCTACCGGCAAGTTTGCGGGTTGCACGGCTACTGGATCTGCCTTTCAGCCCATCGATACGCGGATTCCCTATCCCAATCTCGGGCCGAGTTCTCTCGGAACGTATGCGAATGCTAATGTCCTCTACTCCAATTACCATTCGCTGCAAATTCGCATCGAGCAGCGTTTGAAGTATGGACTTAGTTTGCTGGCAAATTATACCTGGTCCAAGGCATTGGACGTAAATTCGGAGATCGCCACGTTTTCAAGCGGAAGCGGGGGAAGCAATGAGCTTCAGAACACGCACAACCTGCGGGGAGACTACGGTCCGGCCGATTTCGATCAGACTCATCGCCTGGTGCTCTCTTATGTTTACGATTTCCCGGTGGGTAAAGGTAAACGGTTTTCGCTTGGGCCGGCCAATTGGATTTTAGGCAACTGGCAGACGAGTGGAATCGTCAGCCTCGCGAGCGGTGTTCCGTTTAGCATTTTTTGTTGCACCCGCGGCCAGCAGACCGATCTTACGGGCGATCCCTTTGGCGACCGCCTGCGCGCCGATCTGGTGAGCGGGCAAAATCCGCGTGGCACCCCGCAAACCTTGACCGATTGGTTCAATGAAGCTGCCTTTACGGTCCCGGCTTTGGGAGCGTTTGGCGATAGCGGCCGCAATATCCTGCGCGCGCCGATGATTCGCAGGGGAGATGTGTCATTTCTAAAGAATCTTCTATTTCGCGAGAGGCAAAACCTGCAATTCCGGCTGGATATTTTTAATATCTTTTCGAGCTGGCACTCCATCGAGCGCCTCCCGGTGCACGGGATCGCGGCGACCAACTTCGGCGCGCTGATTCCACGGCCCGGAACCAGCATCACGGCTCCGCTGGGCGAAGAAAATTTGTGGACGCCCCGCATACTCCAGCTGGCGCTGCGCTACACGTTTTGAATTTTCCAAATGCGATGCTCTCCGACAGGATGAAGCGACGTGACTTCCTGGCGGGATCGATTGCCGCAGGCACTGTTCCGACCGCCAATCCCGTAAATTGGACAGCTCAAGAAATTGACCCATCAGCCGGCGGTAATGCCACAACTATCGGGAGGCTCGCCGGCCTCACCTTGGAAGAATTGCACCAGCAGCTCCGGAGCGACCTCTTCGACGATTTCCTGCCCTTCATGGACAGGTACGTGATCGATCACCAATATGGCGGGTTCATGTGTGACACGGGGTATGACGGCACGCGAGGCGATGAGAAGAAATACAGCTGGTACGAGGGCCGCGGCGTTTGGGTTTACTCGTTCATGTACAAACACCTTGCACACGAATCCAAGTATCTGGAAATTGCTCGCCGCTCCCTTGAATTTATTCTGAAGAGCGAACCGCCGGGCGATGCGTTGTGGGCAAAGCAATTCACTCGCGACGGGAAGCCACTCACGAGCCCTGACAGCGAAATTTACGGGGATTTATTCATTGCGGAAGGCCTCACGGCATACGCCGCCGCCAGCGGCGAACTCTCCCATCTTAGACATGCCAAACGTCTGTTGGCGAAGTGCGTGCGTATCTACGATCAGCCGGACTACAATCCTCTCATTGGGCGCACTTATCTGGGGCCTGAGTCGCCACCCTTTCCGGGGGCTCGCATCCAGGGTGTATGGATGGTGCTGATCCGGCTCGCTACCCAGATGATCGAACAGGGTGTTGACCCGGAAGTCAAAAAAGTCAGCGATCGCTGCATTGACGCGATCATCCATTACCACTACAACCCGGAATTCGGTCTCAACAACGAACTGCTGAACCATGATCTCTCGCGTCCCACAAACTTGTACTCGCAGCTGGTTTATCCCGGCCATGCGGTGGAGATTTCATGGATGATGCTGGATGAGGCCGTCCGGCGCAAGGACAAGCGTCTGTTTGAAATCGCGGCCGAACGCTTCCGGCATCATGTGGACGTTGCGATGGATCGTGTCTACGGCGGTATTTTTCGTGACTTAAAGGACGTCGACCAGAACATCTTTTCCATGGATAAGGTGTTATGGGCGCAGGAGGAAGTGCTCACGGGGGCGCTGATGGTGATCGAACACACCGGAGCTCAATGGGCAAAAGACCTGTTTCAAGAAATGTACAAGTATGTACGCTCGAAATATCCGCTAAAGGCGCATGGCTCACCGCTCTGGATGTATCAATCGGATCGCAAGGTTACCTTTGAGGAGTTTGCCAAGCTGCCAAAGCGGGTAGAAAACTATCATCATCCGCGCCACCTCATGCTCAGTCTCCTTGCGGTGAAAAGAATGATCCAACGCGGCGGACGAGTGTCGAATCTCTTTGCATGAGAGGAGCGATGACGAGTGTAACTGCTACTTACCTGGCACGACACCTTCCGCGGACAGCACCGGGATTTGTTTCGAACGTAACGATTATTCTTGCGCTGTCGATGGCGAGCGGCATTCCCCTGGCCGGTTCGAGTCTGAAGTATCGCGTGACTGTTTTCGTGAGTCAGTCCAGAGCGGAAGCGGGGCAAGCGGTGCCGGTGAGAATTGCCGTTGCGCGGAACGGGAATTCTTCGCGAGAGCCGGTACACGCGAAGCTCCTGATGCCATCGCGCGGAGTCGAATCTATCGCGCTCCATCCGATGCCCAGCCAGTTGGGCCAGTATTCCGCCGATATTGTTCTGCCGCAAAACGCACCGCCGGGCCTTTATGTGATCCATGCCTGGACTGGAAGCCTTGAGGATCCATCGGGAGTGGGCAAAGCCAGCTTTCTGCTGGGGAAAATCGTGGGCGACTTCCTTATTGCATCCGCGCTTGACGAAACACATCCAGCGGACGATCTGAAAGCTTATCTTGACGACTTTCGCAAGCTCGGCGGCAACTTTCTGATTGCGCATAACCTTATTACCAGCGACAAGACATATTTTCCGTGCAGCGTTTGCAAGCGAAGCGCCGGTGCGGCTGCTGGAACAGACGTTGTTGGACTGCTTCTTAGCGAAGCCGACAAACGCGGCTATGCTGTTTTGCTTTCGGTCAGTTGGGACATGACTCGGGACGCTCCTTACGATCAGCGAATGAGCGAGAGCGAGGCGATCATGGATAATCTGTTTCGTCAATACGTCAAGCACCCATCATTTGCCGGATTCTACTCATTTCAGGAGGGCAGCGGGACGTACTATGTTCCGTACATTCGCCACTTCTGTCGTCATGCCAAAAGCTTGGACGCCAAATTGCTCGTGGCCTGCGCTCCGTATGTAGACGATCCCTTGCTCGCCGGCTATCTAAGCGCGCTCGATGATTTGGACATCATTATCTGGCAATCGGGAGTGATGGGCAGCTATCGCGCCGACAATCGCAAGACCTACCCACTGCGGCGCGTGAAGGATTTTTGTTCTCTGGCCGCGGGAGCCAAGCAGTTACAACACAAGATCGCGTTGACCCATGTCGAACTGTTCGGGTATCTTGAGCAACGCCTGACGGCGGATGTTTTCACAACCGGCTATAACAACATTTATCAACAGGTTCTGAGTGCGGCGACGATCAGTGACACGGATGGGATCGTATTGTTCACTTATCACTACCACATTTACAATGCTCTCAAGCAACATTCTCAGATACGCGAGAGCCGCAGGGCCGTAGTCGATGGCCTGACAGCGTTCCAATTGATCACTTCTCGCATTTCTCGCGACCCGAACCCGTTGGCGTTCTACTTTCCCTACTCCGATTGGGTGATCGAGCGTTGGTCCAATTCGTTCCTGCCTGCACTGGACGCTTTTCGAGTCCTCGGCATTCCGGTAGACGTGCTGCCCTACGCACCACCGCGCCAAGAAGCCATCCTTCCTTATTACCCGATTCACATGAACGGGGAGGCTTTGGCCCGCCTTCTGAGAAGGCGAACCGTGTTGGTGTTACCCAATGTCTCAGGATTTCAGCAAACCGATAGCGACTTGATAAAAGCGTTCGTCGAGCAAGGTGGCGCTGTCATTGCGTTTGGACCCGAGATTCCGATGGGGCGAAGCTATGAACGCCGCGATCTGTTCGGCGGCGAAGAATCGGAAACCAAAATGCACACTGGAATTGTTGTCGACGAGGCGCTCGGAAACCGCATTAAGGCGGGGAGCCGGTTTGAGTTCGAAAAGACCCGGATTCCGTCCTGGACCGCCAGCGCGGGCAGAGCGATTGCTCGGTTTGAGGATGGCTCGGCGGCGGTTATTGTGACTTCGTTTGGAAAAGGCAAGGCGGTGATGATTGCTCCCGACGCGGAGACGTCGGCGCGCTACTTTCCGCAGCTTGTTCGCGATGCCGTTGATTACGTACTCGGGAGCGCCGGCGTTAAGCGTCCGGTGGATATTCTTGGGACGAATGAGCGCACCGACATCGCAGTTGAAAAAATAGGCGAAGGTTTTGCGCTTGCTATTGTCAACCACAACGCACAGGATCTGGAAGTCACAATGCGCCCCACTGATTTCTATCCTGATGGGCAGGGTGACTGGATTGATTTGGTTAGCGGTAAGGAGATCTTTCCGTTGGATAGAAAATCTCTGAAAGTTCTCGTCCCGGCTGGCGGATTTCGCGCGATTGAAATGGAGGAGCCTTGATCAGAGGATTCGCGTTTCTGTGTAGTTTTATTGCACTCGCGGCCGTCGCTGAGGCGCAGACGACCGGGCGCGACGGCCCATCGAGCGTGGATTGGCACGCGATGACCGCCGCACCGTGCGCCTGGTCTATTCCAGTGCAAAAGCCAGATGGTTCGCTTGATATCGATCGGACCATGCAACTGCTCAAGGAGGATGGCTTCACTTGCGAAATCGCGGTGATTGGCGGCGACCCGGCGAGGAGCTGGGATGGATTCAAGAAGCTTGCCGCCGCGGCAAACAAGGCGAACATCGATATTTGGCCGGTGATTCTTCCCCCCAGCGAAGGCGCCTCACCGCCATACGGCCATGATTATGTCGCGTGGGTAGAGGCGGTCGCTAAGCTTTCACGGCAATTTCCCCGCGTGCGCGGCTTAAATATTGATGACCTCCATTCGGGCGTGAGTACAAAGACTTTCACGCGCGATTACGTGTGTCAGATTTATAGCGCGAAGCAGAAGGTCAATCCCAGGCTGCTCTTTGTGCCCACCATTTACGATCTCGATCGGAAAGTCGCCGATCAGCTCGCCGGGTGCGTCGACGGAGTCTGGCTATGGTGGGTAAACCTGGAGAATGCGACAGGCATGCGGTCGTTTCTGGAGAACACCAGACTTGCCGTGTCCGGGCGCTTTCCAGTTTACGGCGGAGTATATGCTCACTGGACTTCATGGCACAAGCAAGGAAATCCGGTACCTGCCGTCTTCGAGAAGACTTTGGAAGATAGCTGCGAGCATTCCGATGGCACGATGATTTGGAACATTTCGCTCGAGACATCGGATCCGCTGCTCCAAATCGCAAAGAGATTTCTTCCCGGCGGCTCCTCGCCGCTCGCGGGCAAGTGCGGCCAGCCGGCATTTTCGAGGTAGCCGAACAGGTAGCAGAAGGTGACGCGGGTTTGGCAGAAACCTTCAACCGATCAAGCTATGGCGGTATATTACTTCCCCGGGAGTGAGGTCAATGGATAAAGTTGTAAGGCTCAGCTCTTGTTGACAGCGAATCGTGGTATGAAGTAATATTCCACCGTTGGAGTTATCATTGAAATCCTCCACCAAAGCTCAGCGCCTGCCTGCTCAGCGTTCGACTGCAGGCTGTCTCATCCGCCTGCGCAGCATGATTCACACTTTGAAGCCGGCCGAGCGAATCATTGGAGATTTTGTTCTGGCCGATTCTGAGCGCGTGATTCACATGTCTATCTCAGAGCTGGCTCAGCAAGCCTCAATAGGCGAGTCGACTGTGATCCGCTTCTGTCGCGCGCTGGGATATGAGGGCTACCAGGAGTTTAAGCTGCGGCTTGCACAGGATCTGGTGGAGCCGGTCGAATACATTCACGAGAACATCAGTTTCGACGATTCGATTGACGATCTGACAAAGAAGATCTTTCAGACGAACATGAAGGCGGTCGAAGACACGATGAAGTCTTTGGACCGCGGCATGGTGGAAATTGCCGCAAAGGCTCTGGCTCAAGCGCGGCGGATCGATTTGTACGGAGCCGGCTATTCCTCGTTCACTGCTTTAGATGGAAAACTCAAGTTCACGCGTCTGGGACTGACGGCCGACTGTTACGGAGATGCCCACCTGCAAATCATGGCGGCAACAGCGCTGCGCGGGGGAGATGCCGCGATTGGGATTTCACACTCGGGCAGCACGAAAGATGTTGTGGACGCCTTGGCCGCTGCCCGACATTGCGGGGCAGTGACGATCGCGATCACGAATTTCAGCCCGTCGCCATTGACCAAAGCCGCCGATGTCATTCTGCTTACCGCCTCGCCCGATACTCCGTTAGGAGGAGAAGTCCTGACATCACGGATCGCGCAGCTCTGCGTGATCGATGTTCTTTCTGTGGCCGTTGCGGTGGCTCTCGGCGAGAGCTGCCTGGAATTCATCCGCAGGTCGTCGGAGGCGGTCAAGAGTAAGCGTTACTGAGAGCCGCACCAAGCAGGCCCTGGCGGCCGGCTGATCGGTAAGGAGGGAACAGTTTGTTGATGGTCGGGTTCGGGAAGCGGGGCATTTCGCCGCCGATTGGGGCGCCGCTGGCCGGCTTCGCCGCGCGCCAGGGGGTCTGCGAAGGCATACATGACGAATTGTTCGCGCGCGCTTTGGTGATTGAACATGCTCCCACCGCGGTGGTGATGGTTAGCCTCGATTTGCTTGGCGTGGCCAGCGACTTCGTCGAAAAAACCCGGCACGCTATCGCAGCGCGTATTCCCATCAAGCCAACGGCCATTCTGATCGCTTCGACGCACACTCACGCGGGCCCGGTTACAGTCAGCACGTTTTTTAATCCTGACGAATCGCTCGATGCGAGATACATGACTCACCTTGGCAACGCCATTGTCGAGGCGGTCGAGGCGGCATGGCAAGTGCGGTTCGCGGCGCGAGTGGGCGTTGGAACGGGAACGATCGCGGGGCTCGGAGTGAACCGGCGTTCGCCCAACGGAGAGCCGGTCGATCGCGAGATCGGAATCGTGAAGGTCGATGATGAGCACGGCCGAACAAAGGCGGTGCTCATCAACTATGGATGTCATCCGACGGTGCTGGGCCCTGATAATCTTCTGGCCTCGGGAGACTTTCCCGCGATGGCGATCGATCGCGTGGAAGGTCAGCTCGGTGCTGGTAGTTTCGCGATGTACGTAAACGGGGCGCAGGGGGACATTAGCGTTGGACATTCGTCGGAGCTGAGCGCCATTGGCGTGATCACGCCGGGACGCACCTTCGAACGAGCTACCGAACTGGGCCATGAACTCGGCGATGCGGTTCTGCAAGCGCTTCCCTTGATCGCGACTCGGGCGAGCATCGCTCTGGGTTTCGACACGCTCGTGGCGAAATTGCCGCTCAAGTCGTATCCTGACGCGACGCAGACGCAAAAAGCTCTTCGGGAAGCGGAGAGAAGGGTGAACGAGCTTTCGACGAACGGCCTTTCCCCGGAGTACAGACAAGCGAAGTCGGAGCTGCTCTACAGTTCCATCACTCACTTTTATGCGCGGGAAACCAGGAAATATAGTGACGGCGTGTTACCCATCGAATTACAAGCGATTCAGATTGATGATAGCGTTTTTGTGGCTGTACCCGGGGAAGTGTTCGTGGAAATCGGCCTGCGCCTCAAGAGCAAGTGCCCTTTGCGGACGTTTGTAGCGGGCATCACGAACGGGTACATCGGTTACCTGCCTTCGCGCAAGGCGTATAACACCGGAGGGTATGAGGTAGTTTCCGCCAAGTGCGACGCGGATGCTGAAGATCGGCTGTTTGAAGGCGTGATGCGCCTTGAGGGGGCGCTGGCCCAGCGCCATGAGTAAGAAGATCCGCATCGGGGTGATCGGCCTGGGCATCATGGGCGAGCAGTACACAAGGATCTACCGCTGCCACCCGTTTGCCGAGGTGACTGCGATCGCGACGCGTAACCCCGAGCGACTGCAGCAGATGGGCGAGAAATACGGGATTGAAGCGCGTTACACAGATTATGCGGCGATGCTGGCGGAGGCCCCACTGGATGCGGTCTGTGTGGCGACACCCGATTTCGCACACTATGAACCTGTGAAAGCGGCTCTTGAAGCGGGCCTGCACGTGCTTTGCGAAAAGCCGTTCACGACGGATCTACGCGAAGCGGACCTACTGCTGCGTTTGAGCCAGGACCGCCCGCGGCAAAAGCTGCAAGTCGCTTTTAATCACCGGTGGCTCGGAGCGTATTATCAGGGGTTCGCAGCCATTCAAAAAGGCTCGATCGGCCGCGTTTTAGCGGGTTATGCGCGCAAGAACGACACGATTTGGGTCTCGACGGAGATGATTAACTGGGCCGCTCGATCGACGCCCATCCATTTCCTTGGCGCGCACGATATTGACTTGCTGCGATGGTACTTCGCCAGCGAGCCGGCGGAGGTACATGCCTACGGCGCCAAGATCGTGCTTGCCGCGCGAGGAATCGATACCTACGACATCATTCAGGCACAGATAAAATTTGCAAGCGGGGCTTTCGCCACTGTCGAATCTGCATGGATCTACCCCAACACATTCCCGACGGTTACGGATTCGTTTGTTGAAGTAATCGGTTCGACAGGGCATTTGCATTTTGACCGAAAGCGCGAATCCATCGAGATGAGTACGGAGGAAAAGTTCTCGTATCCGAAGACGTTTCTGTTACAGGAAATCTTTGGAAAACTTCGCGGCGCGTTCGTGGAGTGTCTGAACGACTTCATCGCCGCGATTCGAGACGACACGCCGCCGAAGGTGACCGCGTTTGACGGCCGGCAGGTGAGCGCGGTTTTAGATGCAGTTTCGCGATCACTAGTCGTGGGCCGAAGCTGCAATGTCACGCAGCCTGGAGCATCGGCACTGAGCTGACGCGGTCCTGAATGCGGACAACTCTGCACACCTCCGACTACGTTGTGATTGTCGGATACTTCCTGCTGCTCGGGTCAATCGGCATTTACTTCTGGAAGCGCATGCGCCACGCAAGCGATTTCTTCGCCGGTGGAAATAGCATTCCCTGGTGGCTCGCGGGTGTTTCGTTTTATCTAACCGCATTCAGCGCATTTACTTTTGTGGCATACGCCGAGATGGCCTACCGGTATGGCATCGTGGCGATCACGCTCGCCTGGAGCGCGCCCGCGGCGATGTTTTTAGGCACCCTGTTTCTGGCCGGAAAGTGGCGGCGCGCGCGCATTCTGAGCCCGATCGAGTTCTTGGAAGCGCGGTACAACACGAGCATCCGGCAGATCATGGCGTGGGCCGGCTTGCCGCTCAAGGTCATCGACGACGGCCTGAAGATCTATGCGACCGGCATTTTCATTTCGGCCGGATTCGGTTATGGGCTCAAAGCAAGCGTAATCGTCAGCGGATCCGTCATGCTGCTTTATACATTCATGGGCGGAATCTGGGCGGTGGTCGTAACGGATTACATTCAGTTCATCATTCTGACGCTGGGCGTGATCGTGCTCTTTCCGTTGGTGTTCGTCCACTTCACGTCGTTGAGCGCGTTCGTGCTCTCCATGCCGGCGGGATTCTTCGATCCGGCGAGAGCGCCGTTTTCGCCGCTGTATATCATCGCTTTTTATCTGCTGGTGCTCTTGAGCTACAACGGCAATTGGGCGTTTGCGCAAAAATTCTATTCGGTGCGGGACGAACGCGCGGCGCGCAAGGCGGGCATGCTGGCGACCATCCTGAAAATCGCCGGGCCTCCATTGTTTATCCTGCCGGCGATGGCAGCGCGCTCACTTATGCCCGAGTTGATGCAGCCGCCGCATTCCCCGCAATACACTTACGCGGCCCTTTCACTCCGGTTCCTGCCGGCCGGATTGATGGGACTCATGATCGCAGCCATGTTCTCCGCCACCATGTCTACCTTGAGCGGCGATTACAACGTAATGGCGAGCGTCATCACGAACGATCTGTACCAACGGCTGATCGATAAGGAGGCTAGCCCATCGCGATTGGTGCTGGTAGGGCGCGTGGCCACGCTTTTGGTCGGCGGGGCGACAGTCGGAATCGGCGTTGTACTTGTGCAATCCGCCGCGCAAGGGCTGTTCGAAGTGATGGTCACGCTATTCGGTCTGTTCGTGGGGCCCATGTTGATTCCGATGTTGGCCGGTCTGCTGATTCGCCGCCTCACGTGGCGGGGAGCCGCGGCCGGCATTGTGGCGGGGTTTATAACAGGGTTCGGGCTATTTCTCTACAAGACGCTGGTGCTTTCGCATGAACCCTGGATTGATGTGAACTGGCTCCGATACGATTTCGAAGGCATGAGCATTCTGGCGAACTTCGGCGCAACCGTCGCCAGTATTGCTCTGGTTACGGCGATCGAGCGCGTGAGCGCGGCGGAGCGCAACAAAATCGCTGCATTCTTCGCGCGCCTCGATACACCGATCGGGAACGAACGCGCGGATCGGGCGGCGGATAGCGCGCCGTTTTCACCATTTTTCATCATGGGCTGGATCACCTTTGCCACAGGCGTCATGCTATGGGGCGCAGCCTTGGTCCAAACCTCGGGAGCAGGGCGCGCGATCAATATCGGGGCGGGGTTGGCGCTCGCATTGATAGGAGCCGGGCTTCACCTTCTCCACCGGCGGACGGTGCGTGCAAAATCGGCACCCGCTGTGGAAGTAAATAAAAATGCGACTCACGCTGGCTGAATTTTGCGGCGGTAAACCCAGAGCGATTTAATGAGGCGTCTTGCGTGAAGCCTGTCGACTGGTGCGTGGTCGGCCTATACTTTGCCTCCATGCTGGCGGTGGGTCTGCATTTCACACGCCGGGCCGGCCGCAGCGTCGCCGATTACTTTGTTTCCGGGCGGAATCTCCCGTGGTGGATCATCGCGTTATCCGCGGTCGCCACATATACCGATGCGGGGCTCGCGCCCGCAGTCACGATGCTCACTTACCAGGGCGGGCTTCTCGGCAACGCTGTTTGGTGGATTCCCTACGTTATCTGGATGCCGCTCGGAGCCGTGTTGTGGTCGAAATATTGGCGCCGGCTCGGCACGGTGACATCCGCGGAGATGATCGAGATTCGCTATGGCGGCCGTTTTGCACACAGATATCGCGCGGTCTATTCGGCCTTCATGAGCTTCGGCTTCATTGTGCTCTTGATGGGCTATGTTTCCGGTTGGCTGGGAGCGGCGCTTGGACCCATTCTCGGCTGGGAGCCGGTCCAACTTATCCTGTTCGCCGGCATTATCGCCGCTGGCTACACGGTTACATCGGGACTCTACGGCGTGGCCTACACGGATGCCTTTCAGTTCGGAGTTTTTCTTCTCGGGAACATCATTCTGGTTCCGATCGCGCTGGCGGCTACGGGCGGAATGAGCGGCATGTATCACTCCATTGAGACGCTTCGCGGGGCATCCGCATCATCGTTTTTCCGCGTGACGTTACCGGCCCGCGATCTTGGCGGCTTGACCATTCTGGCGTTCGTCGTGCAAGGCTTGTTTTTCGCGGCTTCGCCCACCGGCGGAGAGGGTTTTACGGCGCAGCGGTTCATGGCTGCCCGCAACGAATTTCACGCGCAGGTGGGCCAACTATTCAACACGTTGCTCACCCTTATAGTCCGCGTGGTGCCCTTTCTCTTTCTGGGGATGATCGCAGCCGCTCTCTATGCGCCGAAGTCAGTGGCGGAGCCCGGGGATTTGTGGGCGCGGCTCGTGCGCAGCTACGCGCCGCCCGGATTGATGGGGCTGCTGGTAGCCGGCATCTTTGCCGCATATATGTCAACGATCAGCACGCAGATGAACTGGGGCGCTTCGTATATCGTCAACGATCTTTACAGGCCGCTGCGCCCCGGAAAAGCAGAACATCACTATGTTTGGGCGGGCCGGGGAGGCTCAATCCTCATCTTCGCGCTATCACTGGTGGTGGCGTATTTTTTCGTGCATGGCCTGCGCGCCTGGTTCCTGTTCATCAATTCCGTGGTGTTCGCGTTCATCTTGCCGCTCTCGTGGCTACGGTTCTTCTGGTGGCGGCTGAACATCTATGGCGAGGCTGCGGCGCTTATCATCGGGCTTCCTTTGAGTTACATCGTCTGGTTTCCTCTCGGATTTTCGAGGGAAACGGTGCATCCGTTCTGGCATGGCTTTCTGCTTTTGTTCGGGGCCGGCTTTGTGGCGATTGTCGCGATCTCTTATCTAACGCCGCCGGAACGCGCGGAGACTTTGCGCGAGTTTTATACACGCTGCCGCCCGCCCGGATCATGGGGCCCGGTCACGGCATCCCTTGGGCGTGAAGCGCATGCCGCCATCCGCGCCGAAACAGCACGCGATCTGCTGGATTGCGCGCTCGGCATCGTTTTCGCGACCTCGGCAATTATGAGTGTGATTGCGGCCATCGGCCGCCACTGGGGCGTGCTCGGAATAATTTTTATTGTCCTTGCCTTGAGCGGAGGCCTCTTTATCGGCCGCTGGGCGCGCCGGGGCATGTTTCGCTCGCTGGCAATGGAGACGGCAGATTCGCCGAGTACTCGCTGAATGCATGCGCAACTCGAATTTCATACAAAATAATCTGCGATGCGGCGTGATGATCGGGCTGGCCGCGATTATCCCGGTTTGCGCGGCCGCAGCCGGTGTCGCGGCGCATCCTGTCACAGCGCCCTTCACTTGGCGGGAAAGCTTCCACGGAGCGGGACTGAGCCAGTTTGCCAGCTATCCGCCGGTGCAGGATGCCGGATACGATCCTTCGATCTTGCCGGTATCTGATTCTGAAGCGCCGGGTGGACGCGCTCTGATGCGCGTGCTGAAGCCGGTGAGATCCGGTCCTGTCCGCTTTGGATTCATTCGCCGTCTTGACCTGGTTGCAGCGGCCAACGCGAGCCTATCTTTTTCCTATCGTCTGGATGGGGCTTCTCCGGGCGATAGCATCGAGATTGGAATTGCCGCCGCAAACGGGCGCCGCTATGCCGCCGTGACGCAGACCGGGACGAGCCGCATCTGGCACAGAGTGCGCCTCGGCCTGGCGGACCTGCGGGACGAATCGCGTCTTCCGCCGCCGGCAGGGGTTGGCATTGAGGCCCTGTATCTTGTGGCCGGCCTACCGCATGCCGACCCTGACGCCACTTATCGTTTCCTGATTGGCGATCTCCTGTTTCAGGCGGCACGGGGAATGCGATTTCAACTGCTGCGGCCGCCCGCCGTAGCATTGGAACCCAGGCAGGAGTTGTTTGCCACGATAAATCTCGAGGCGGGAGGCGCATTGGGCATTGAAGCAAACTCGCCCGTTGCGCTGGCGAGGGCCGAGTGCGTTGTAAAAGATCAAGACGGCAAGACCACCGCGAGCGCGCCGCTCTATGATGATGCTACCCACGGCGATCACACGGCGCATGATGGCATCTGGACGAATGAAGCATTACCTGACCTGCCGAACCACCCCGGCGTTTACAAATTGTCGTTGAACGGTGTCACGGCTAACGGCGATGTTCTCGTAACCACGGTGCGCCTTGTCCGCACAACCTCGATATCTCACGTTCACCCGCGATTGTATTTCAGCCCGGCCGATCGCGCGAAACTGGCTGCGCGCACACGCGACCCGAAGTACGCAGCGCTGTGGCAACAGTTCGTCACTCAGGCGAAGTTGTCGCGGAATAGCGGCGACTTGAGCCGCGGCGCCGCCATCCTTCCAATGCTGGATAGCGGCTACCTCCTGCCGACGCTGCCTGGTTATTTCGACCTGATTACAAAGGCCGGGAATCGCATCCAGTACAACGCCCTCGTGGCCTACGTTTCGGGCGACGCCGAGGCGCGAGGGGCGGCAAAAGAGGCGCTGCTCACGGTGATGAAGTGGGATAGTTGGGCGCCTCCATGGTTTCCCGCCCATGGCCAAGCGACGTATTATCCGGCCGGCCAACTCACTGCGCAGGCGGCTTTCGCTTATGACGCACTGTACGATCAGCTCTCGCCTGAGGAGCGGAAAATTGTCCGCGAAGGTCTCATTCGGAAAGGGATTCTGCCCGCATACCAGGAGTATGTGCTGGACGATCGTGTTATAGCCAACACCAGCAATTGGATCGCGCATAGCGTGGCAGGCTCGCTTCTCGCGGCTGCCGTGGTCAAGGGCGATAACGCGGATCCCGATCTGGACCTATATATAAACGGACTGCTCGACAAATTCGAGGCACATATCGCCGCGAGCTACCTGCCGAGCGGCAGTTATGGAGAGGGCATCAGTTACCAGGAGTTCGATCTGGAGACTCTTGCTCCGGCCCTGACTGCTCTAAACCGCGTTTTCGGACTGGATTATTGGGGCTCTTCGTACGTGAAGGATTCACTCTGGTATCCGCTATCGACACTGGCAGATCCAATCTCCGGCTGTCTGGATATGGGCGATACGCATTGTCCGGGTGGCCACAGTGTTGCGCCGGTCGTCGCGCAGTCGCGTAACCCGGTGTTCCGCTGGTACCAGAACCACTTCGCGCCGTCGTCTTTCCAGGATTTTCTGTTCGCCGACGACACGCTGAAATCAGAGACTCCGAAGTCTCCCGGTTCACGTTATTTCCCGCGTAAGGGCGCGGCAGTATTTCGCACCGGATGGAAGCCAAATGACGCCATTCTTCTGTTTCGCGCGGGTCCTGATTTCAATCACAACCACGCGGACCAAGGATCCTTTCTGCTGCGCGCTTTGGGCGAGAATCTGGTCACGGAAGCCGGATACGCAGACTATTACAAAGATCCTTATTACGACACTTACTTCAAGCAGGCGGCCGGCCACAACACCGTTCTGGTCGATGGAGATCCCGCTAGCCAGGAGGTCGCGGACACCCTGACGTTCGCGGCTCTTCACGAATATCCGCGGATTGTGAATGTCGTTACAAGCGCGGATTTCGACGCAGTGGACAGTGAACTTCAGCAGGTCTATCGCGGACGTCTGAAGCGGTTCGTCCGCCGCGTTGTGTTCCTCAAGCCGGATTACGTGGTGGTTTATGACGAACTCGTTCCCAGGGGCAGCGCGGCATTTGACTGGCTGCTGCATCTTCCGGATGTTTCGCAGGTGGTGACGGAAGCAGACACCGCGATCTACCGAGGAGATACTGCGTCGCTAGCAGTTCGCTTTCTGTCTCCCGCCCCCCTGAGGCTGCGCGTAAGCGAGGGGCATCTTCCATATACCGTGTTTAATCCGGTTGCGCCGGCGGTTGTTCCACTGCAGCCAGCCGTATTGAATGCAAGCACCGCGGCTTCGTCCGGCACAATCCGATTTCTTGCTGTGCTCGCGCCTGCAAGATCGTCGGAGACCGCCCGCCGACGGATTGAGAGCCTGCGCCGTCTCGATACGCCGGACTGGATAGGCGTGGAGCTCGATGGCCCGGTGAACCATCGACTGCTGTTCCGCAAGGGACCCGCGGCTCAGCCGGGTGAGTTCGATTCCTGGTCCACCGATGCGGCCGCATGGTCCATTCGCCGCGAATTGGATAGACCGCAGCTGCTTGCGGGGCTCGGGGTCACGAGTCTAAAGCGCGGCAGCGAGACCTGGTTTAGCAGCGAACGACCCGCGAGTTTCGCCGCCAGCTATGAAAACGGACGCATTACGCTGAACGTGTACTCCGCCGTGGCGCAGACCGTGCGGCTACACAAGCCGGATGGTCAGATGGCGCAAGTCACCGTCGAACCGGGCAGCCATGAATTCGAGTTCACTTGGGAGGACAAACGGTGACGCGACGGCACTTTGTCGAAACGACATTGGCGGCAGCAGGGACATTCCAAACGAAACGAAAGCCGAAGAGCGCGTCCAATAATGAGTTTGATTATATCGACTGGAGTTGGGACCGCTGGCGGCGCATCACCGGCGATCAGCGGCCTCAACTCACAGGCGAGCAGAGCGGTAAAGCGGAGTTGATCGAGTTGGCGCCCAAGGAGCGGAAAGATTGGCCCGAACGCCAAAAAACATTCCAGGAAGTCATGGCGCCGTTTTTCGGCGCGCCGCTCGCTTCAAAACCGCCGCTGTTGCCCCAAGTGCTCGAAGAGTATCGCAGTGATGGCTTTACGCGGCGGAAAGTGCGCTATCAATCAGAAGCTGGCGACTGGGTGCCCGCTTATCTGTTGATCCCGCACAACCTGCAAGGCCGTGGCCCAGCCGTACTCTGTCCCCACCAGACCACGCCGGCCGGCAAAGACAGTCCCGCGGGCTTGGCCGATGTTCCCGAACAGCATACCGCCTTCCGCCTGGCGCAGCGCGGCTACGTGACGCTGACTTGGGATGCCCTGTGCTTCGGAGAGCGGCATAATCCGGCATCGGGACATTATGGCGATGCGATCCCGTTCTACAAGCGGCATCCGGAATGGTCCCTGATCGGCAAAATGATTTGGGATCTGAGCCGGAGCATCGATTATCTGGAGACTCTCGATTTTGTTGATGCAAAACGCATCGGCTGTGTGGGACATTCGCATGGAGGAATCACCACTCTCTTTGGCATGGCCCTCGATCCGCGAATCTCCGCGGGCGCCAGCAACTGCGGATTTGACACTTTCCGGATCGACGGCAATACCTTTCGATGGAGCCGCGCGACGGCCCTCCTGCCTCGCCTCGGGTTCTATACAAGTAGTCCCTACCTCAACCTGGATTTCTACCGGGCTGTGCCGGATTCCGAAGTGATCCGCACTCCGTTCGACATGCATCAGATGCTCGCATTGATCGCGCCCCGGCCCTTGATACTGACGGCTTCGGATGACGATTTTGTTTTCCCAAACGGGGGCTGGAGCTCCCGGCAGTCTGTGGCGCGGCTATCGCGGCTCTACCGTTTACTCGGAGCCGAAGAGCATCTGTCCAGTTATTACTTCCGGGCCGGCCACAGCTTTCCGGAAGAGGCCTCTTCGCGAGCCTATGGGTGGCTCGACAAGTGGTTGAAGGCTTGATTTAGTGGAAGCGATTCTCGCCATAGATGGAGGCGCCACGCGTACCCGTTGCGTGGCCATCGATCGGTCGGGGCGAAAACTGGGCGAGGCTGAGAACGGCGCATCCAACCACCTGCAGGAAACAGAGGTGGCTATCCGTACGAGACTTGCAGAGGTTATTGAGCGAGCGCTTGGACTCGCGAATCTGCGCAAAGACGAAATAGTCTGCGTTTCGGCCGGCCTGGCGGGCGTGGATTACGACGGCTATGGCGCGGAACCCATGATGGCGCTATTTCGCGGATTTGGATTCGAACGCTGTCTCATTCATGGTGACATCGTGATCGCCCACGCCGCCGCGCTGGAGATGGAGCCGGGAATCATTGTGCTCGCTGGAACCGGATCGGCGATTCTCGGCATCGATGCCTCGGGCCGTAGCGTGAAAGTGGGCGGTTGGGGGCCTGTTTATGGGAACGAAGGAAGCGCCCAGCGCATTTCCGAGCATGCCCTGAGGGCTGCTGCCCGAGCCTACGATGGACGCGGGCCATCGAGCGCTTTGCTGGAAGCGCTCACAAAGAACCTCGGCCTTTCCGAGTTCCGGGATTCTATTTCCGTTGTCTATGGACCGCAGCCACGCAATGTCGCTTCACTGTGCGAAGTTGTCTACAGGACAGCGGTCGAGGGGGACACCGTTGCGCGGTCGCTGTTTGACGACGCCGCTGGAGAACTGGCGGAGGGGGTAGTTACTGTCGCTCGGCGGCTTGGCGTGGACCGCTCGCCCGCGGTGGTGTCTTATCAGGGAGGAGTTGCCGAAAATTGTCCGCTGCTGATCGAGCGGATGGAAGAGCGGTTGCGGCAACAATTGCCACTGGCCCGCTTGCAACCTCCCAGGTGGAGGCCGGTGATCGGCGCTTATCTGCTGGCGTGCCATTCGCTCGACTGGAAGGCGATTCTCGAATAATGTTTCAAGACTACATCCGCGCCTTGAATGGGATTCTCGATCTAATTTCGGCGACGCAGGCGGATAGCATAAAGCGTGCCGGGCTTGCCATAGCGGCGGCCCTTCGCGGCGGAGGCATCGTGCATGTGTTCGGCGCCGGCCATTCTCATCTGATTGCCGAAGAGTCGTTCTTTCGCGCCGGAGGCATTGTTCCGGTTAATCCGATTCTGGACGAAAGGCTCACGTTCCTGCGGGGGGCGCTTGAGAGTACGCATGCAGAAAGGGAAGAGGGGTTGGCGGCCGCTTTGCTCCAAAAGGAGAACGCGGTTGCGGGCGATGCTGCCATCGTCATTTCTAATTCGGGCCGGAACACGGCGCCCATCGAGATGGCAATGGAAATGAAATCGCGGAACATCGTGGTCGTTGCTATTACCAGCCTGGATCACTCGCGATCCGCGCCGGCCGCTCACATATCAGGTAAGCGGCTCTTTGAGGTGGCGGATATCACTGTCGATAACGGAGCGCCGCTCGGCGATGCTCTTATGAGCATCCCGGGCCTTGCTTCCCGGATGGGGCCTGTATCTACCGTGACGGGCGTGGCGATTGTTCATTCCATCATGATGGAGGCGGCTGTTGAACTTCTGCGACTCGGGTCCCCAGTCCCCGTCTTTCGTAGCGTGAATGTACCGGGCGCGAGCGACGATGCGTTAATTGAACTGATGCGAGGCTACAGCAAGCGTATTCGATATTTTGCTATCTAAGCAGGTCGATGCCGCGGGCCTTACGATGCCACGCGCTTCAAATCCGGCCGCGTGTTCTCGTAAGTGGTGTTATAGGCGAGCAGTTCGGGATTCGGCTCGATACCCCAATGCCGGCAGGCGGTTCGATAGATTTCCGGCCACCAGTTGCGGTGCTCTGTAAGACCTTGATCCCGCCACTTGCTCCAGTCCACCAAAATTCGAGACCATGCTTTGTCGCCGTAGGCTTGAGCTTCGGCTTGTGAGCCCAACTCCGGCACAATCCAGTTGCGACCGATCCGAGCATGTAGAACCTCGTCTGCCCAGTCGTAGTCCTGAATCAAGGCAGCCAGGGGATCGGCGGTTGCGAGCGCGATCTGCCATTCGTACTCCTTCCCGTTCTTCTTGGGCATGAGCCCCTGTTCAATCGTGAACAGAACAGCATGACGCTCCTTCGCAGTGAGTTTCGTATTCAGCCCGAGAGCCCAAGTTATGTTGAGAGGCACCTCGGTCCAATCAATTCCGAGCGATGCGAAGCCGATTTCGCCCATCATCGCGTGGCGAGCTTCGTCCCAAAGCTGACGGGTCATGTCGCGACAGTAGTCCCAAGGCTTATCCCTGGTTTCCGCCAGGATGCTGGAAATCATTTCGGGTACGTCGATTTCTCGCATGCGCTTGAAGTAAAGCATGATTGTCTTCGGAAGCGGTTCGACATCCGGGTCGAATAGCATCGCTTCAGCGTTCACGCCCATGTTGTAACGATCCTTGAAGCGTTCATCGCGCTGGACCACGCCGTCATACCGGTATGGAATCGCGGAAAAAACTCGGGTAATCTTTCCTTCCAAGGACGGCATTCTGCCGTCCAGATCCCCCGCGACATTCAAAATGCGTTTCAGACTATCGGACCAGTTATCGAGGGATGCTATCCGATCCTGGTCCAGCAGGCATCGAACAGCCTCGTGGCCGTACTGTTCAACCTCTTGCATCTCCAGCAATGTGAGCCGGCATAAGCGGTACGTAGGATGGTCGAACAGCTTATTCGTGTCCGCCATCAAGTGTTCCAGCGCTCGGATGATCGCCGGTACCGCGTGTTCGTAAAGGCCAAAAACCAAATCCTCCATCTGAGGAGCGGCTAAAATCTCGTCAAAGAAAATGTCGAGAGCGTTGTCTGGCGATGATTCCAAACCATAGGGAGGTTGCCGCATCTCTCGCACACGCGCCGCAAACTCGCCCACGTGCTCCGCGCAGTAATAGGCATGCAGGCTGAAGGCCATCTTCAATTCGTATACGGGCGTGGCCGCGATTCGGGAGACGAAGATGTCATGCAGTCGTTTAAGTGCCCAATGAATACGTTTGAGCCGGCTTACCGACTCGAGGACTGTCAGGCCTTTGGTGAGTGCCTCTTCCATTGTTTGCAATCCGGCGAGGGGCGCAAGCCCGGCATATCCACGGTAGGATCTGATTTGTGGATCGGTTCTTTGATCAGGTGGTTCGTTCTGTGTCATGTCATCCTCGTTCAACCAACCCTTCCGGCAACTCGTTAGCCGTCCCTGTATATAGCCTATCTCCGAGATTTCCATTTTCAGCGTTCAAAGTGACAGCATCGCCACGTGACGCCAACTGCGTCGCAAGGAATAGCGGAATGTCGTGCTTCACGGGGTATCAACGGGTTCGCTCGGCGATGATCGTGACCTGAATGTCGCGAGAAAAAGTTACCAAATGCTTGAGGCCGGGCGTGGCGCGTGTGACGAACAGCTGCGTTGCACCCATCTCTCGCGCGCACTTAGCGATGGATTCAGCACAAGCTCTGCCGCCGATGCCCCGGGCATCGATATGCAAGCTGCGACAGAAGGCAAGGTGTTGATCGAGGAGTGCGATTTCGCTAGAGCAGTACAGTGCCTGACAGGGAGCATAGAGGAAATCTGCCACCCGCCTCGCGCGGCGAATCACCATTGCGGTAGCCGGATGCGGCGTGATCCACAGGGCAATGCGTTCGCGCACGGGAGACACGGGCGGGTCCAAAGTTTGTGCCGTTTGACGCATCGCAAGTTCCCGAAGCGCCGTCAGATTGGCTTCGGTGAAGAAGTTCTGCAGGGCCGCAGCAGCTTTGTCACGCGCATATACGACGCCCCGTTCCAAACGATGAAGCAATGCGCGAGGCGTAACATCCACCATCAGCACTTCATCGGCTTCACGAACCACCCAGTCGGGGATCGTTTCGCGGACCCGAACTCCAGTTACTTGCCAGACTTGATCGTTCAGGCTTTCAATGTGCTGCACGTTCAAAGTCGTGAGCACGTGAATGCCCGCGTCGCGAAGTAGCATCACATCTTGCCATCGTTTCGCGCGCGGCGAGCCCGGTACGTTCGTGTGCGCAAGCTCGTCCACGATGGCCATTGATGGGCGGCGTGCGATGACCGCCTGCGTATCCATCTCTTCGAACTGTGCGCCGCGGTATTCGTAAACAGCCCGCGGGACGAACTCCAGCCCGGCAGCCTGCGCGATCGTTTCTGCCCGGTCGTGCGGCTCAAAGTATGCGATCGCGATATCCTCGCCGCGGCTATGCAGCTCACGAGCTTCGGTCAGCATCCGGTAAGTCTTACCTACGCCAGCCGCATATCCCAAAAATACCTTCAGCCGCCCTTTCATAACGGTCTCATTCGTTGAGGGAAGAGCCGTACGTCAATCCCGTGAGCATCGCGAATCAGGCGTTCGACGGGAGACTGCTTCCAGAATTCCCACGCAGACCGCTGCGGGTGGACGAGGAAGATCTGTGTCGCCCGATGTTCGTGAGCGAACTCCAGAATCGCGCCGATCGGGTCGGAGCCACTGACCGTGTGAACTTCGGCTCCCAAGCCTCGCGCCAGGTTCAGATGGCGCTCGATCGCCTCTGCGTCTTCACGATTCAGCTCAGTCTGTGGAACATACAGCGCCAACATCTGCCCGTGGAAGCGTGCGGCGCTTTCAGCCCCGCTCTCCAGCATGGTGCGCGCGTCGCTTCGCGGCGTAATGCATACTAGAATGCGCTCCTGCGTCCCCCAGCTCTGGCGAATTCCGTGATCATTCATGTACCGTTGCAAGTGATCTTCAACCACTTGCGCGGCGACGAGAAGAGCCATTTCACGCAGTTCTTTCTGCGCGGCCGAAGCGCCAGCGGGCGCGTCGATAACCACAATCTCGTTGGCGGCGCGGAGAAAGCTTTCGGGCACCGAGTCCTGCGCCTGTTGGCCAGTGATCCGCAAGACAGCCTCCTGCTGCTCGAAAACGTGCTGTAAATTCACCGCAGTTACGACGTTGATGCCCGCCGCAAGCAGATCTTCGACGTCCTGCCAGCGATGTGCGCGGTGTGCGTTCGGGGGATTGCGGCGTGCCAGTTCGTCAATGAGGCAGACCTGCGGACTGCGGCGCAGGATCGAATCAACGTCTACTGCGCCTTCGCGTAGCGGTATTACTTCGAAACAGCGGATTGCGTCCTCAAGTTCTTCGGAGCCTCGCGCCTGGATGGCCCCGACCACAACGTCCTGTCCGCGGGAGCACCGTCGCCGGCCTTCATCGAACATCTGCTCCGACTTGCCGACACGCGGAGCATACCCAAGGAAGATTTTCAGGCGGCCTTTGCGGCCCTCTGCTTCGCTCGCTTCAAGCCGCCGAAGCAGTTCGTCGGGGTGCGGACGCAATCAGGGCCTCGCCGGGAAATTCTTATCGAGTGCGCGATTAAGTGCAAGCACGTTTACTCTGGGCTCGCCGAGCAAGCCGAACTGGCGAGATTGCGTCTGAGCTTCGACCAGCTTGCGGATGGCGTCTGGCTCTGCCCGCCGCGCGCGTGCCACCCGCATGGATTGCGCCAGTGCGTTTGCCGGCGAGATATCGGGATCGAGACCACTGCCCGAACTTGTGATGGCGTCCGCGGGAATTTCGCCTGTGAAGTCAGGATTATCCTTGCGAAACTGTGCGGCGTCTTTCGTCAGGCGGTCGATAAGCGCCGGATTTGATGGGCCCAAATTGGAGCCTCCCGAGGCGCCTGCATTGTAGCCGTTCGTACCCGCGGCCGAGGGTCGCGGATGAAAATACTCTGCCTTCGAAAAATTCTGACCGATGAGTTGAGAGCCGATGATACGGCCGTTTTGCTCGACAAGGCTGCCGTTTGCCTGCCGATAAAAGAAGGCTTGCGCAAGGCCGGTGATGCTCAGCGGATAAATCAATCCGGTGAGCACAGTGAACAACAGCGTCATCAGAATTGCCGGTTTCAGTTCAGACAGCATGGCGTGCGCCTCATTTATGCAAGATTCAGTAACCACAGAACGCGATCGATGAGCCAGATACCCGGGAATGGCGCAATCACGCCGCCGAGCCCGTAGATCAGGAGGTTGCGCCGAAGCAACACGCCTGCAGCAAGCGGCCGGTACTTAACGCCCCGGAGAGCTAGCGGGACCAACGCGATAATGATTAGCGCGTTGAAGATCACCGCCGCGAGAATTGCGCTCTGGGGCGTGTGCAGGCCCATGATGTTTAAACGGTTCAGCGCCGGGTACGTGACGGTGAACATGGCCGGAATGATAGCGAAGTATTTAGCGACGTCATTGGCGATTGAGAATGTGGTGAGCGCGCCGCGCGTTATGAGCAACTGCTTGCCGATCGCGACGATTTCAATCAGTTTTGTCGGATTGCTGTCTAGATCCACCATGTTGCCCGCTTCTTTGGCGACCATAGTTCCGGTGTTCATTGCTACTCCGACATCCGCCTGCGCAAGTGCAGGCGCGTCGTTCGTACCATCGCCGGTCATCGCGACGAGGCGCCCACCCGCCTGCTCGCGGCGAATCAGGTCCAGTTTGTCTTTGGGCGTGGCCTGAGCGAGAAAATCATCGACACCCGCTTCGGCGGCGATCGCGGCGGCGGTCAACGGATTGTCACCTGTGATCATCACGGTGCGGATACCCATCGCACGCATCTGCCCGAATCGTTCACGCATACCGCCCTTAACGATGTCCTTCAGATGAATTACACCGATCACGCGCGCATCTTCGGAGACCACAAGCGGGGTGCCACCTGTGCGCGAGATGGCATCGGCGACGTCGGCTATTTCACGTGGATACGCACCGCCCAACGCGATCACATGCTGTTTTACGCTCTCACTCGCGCCTTTGCGGATCGCGCGGCCTTCATAATTGATGCCGCTCATACGCGTTTGCGCGGTGAACGGAATGAACTCTGCTTCGCGCTCAGCGATCTCGCGTCCGCGCAGTCCGTACTTCTCTTTCGCCAGAACGACGATGCTACGACCTTCGGGAGTCTCGTCGGCAAGACTCGACAGTTGAGCCGCATCGGCCAGCGCAGTTTCGGCCACGCCACGCGCGGGAACAAACTCCACCGCCTGACGGTTGCCGAGCGTGATGGTGCCCGTCTTATCAAGCAGCAGCGTGTTCACGTCGCCCGCCGCCTCCACGGCCTTGCCGCTCATGGCGAGAACGTTGTGCTGCATCACGCGATCCATGCCCGCGATGCCGATTGCAGAGAGGAGCCCGCCGATAGTAGTGGGGATCAAGCAGACGAGCAGCGAAACCAGCACGATCACGCTCGGCATGGAACCGGCTCGTGCCTGCGTTATGCTGTATTGCGCAAATGGCGCAAGCGTAATCACGGCGAAGAGAAAGATCAGCGTTAGACCAGCGATCATGATGTTAAGCGCGATTTCGTTGGGCGTCTTTTGCCGCTGCGCGCCTTCCACGAGCGCGATCATGCGATCGAGAAACGTCTCGCCCGGATTCGAAGAGATGCGTACTTTGATGTAGTCGGAAAGCACCTTTGTTCCGCCGGTGACCGCACTTCGATCTCCGCCCGACTCGCGAATCACTGGGGCGCTCTCGCCCGTGATCACCGACTCGTCCACGCTCGCGATGCCGTCGATCACTTCGCCGTCTCCTGGAATCAGATCGTTCGGCTCACACAGGCAGATATCGCCCTTGCGCAACATTGAAGCCGGCATCCGTTCGATCCGGCCATCAGCGCGCAGTTTCTTCGCCATCAGATCGCTCTTCGTACGTCGTAGGCTGTCGGCCTGCGCTTTGCCTCGGCCCTCCGCCAGGGCTTCAGCGAAGTTCGCGAAGAAAACCGTAAACCACAGCCAAGCTGTGATCTGCAGTTCAAAGGCCCATTCCCCGCCACCGCTAAGGAGCGTATGGAGGAGGAGGCTTGTGGTCAGTGTCGCGCCAACTTCCACGACGAACATGACCGGATTTTTCGCAAGCGTCAGCGGGTTCAGCTTGACGAAGGAATCCGCGATCGCGCGCTTAACGATGGGTGGGTCAAACAGCGGCTGCGACCGTTTTCCCTTCGAAAGACCTGTGGAAATCGAGTCGGCGACTTCACTTGCAATTTCGTCTGGATAGAGCTCAATCTGGAGGGACATTTGCGTTTCATTCAGAGCATCAGGTGCTCAACAATGGGGCCCAGTGAGAGGGCCGGGAAGTAAGTCAGTGCTCCCACAACCACGATGACAGCGACCAGCAGGCCGGCGAACAATAGACCATGCGTAGGGAACGTTCCGGCCGAAACCGGCACTTGTTTCTTGCTCACGAGCGAGCCGGCGATCGCCAGGATCGGAAGCAGCATGAAAAAGCGCCCGGCAAACATTGCCAGCCCAAGCGTCAGGTTGTACCAGGGTGTGTTGGAGCTAATGCCGGCAAAGGCGCTGCCATTGTTGCCGGTCGCGCTGCTATAGGCATATAGAATTTCCGACATCCCGTGCGCAGAGGGATTGTTCGTGTTTGCCACCGCTGGCCCTGGTGGATTCCAGTAGCCGTTCTTTGAAAACTCCGCCACAGCGGTTGCGCCAGCCAGGAAGAGGATACTCGCCGCGAGGATCAGCATCGCGAGCATGGCCATCTTCACTTCCTTGCATTCGATCTTCTTGCCCAGGTACTCCGGCGTGCGTCCAACCATCAGACCGGCGATGAAGACCGCCAGGATCGCAAACGTCAGCATTCCGTATAGACCCGCGCCGACCCCTCCGAAGACCACCTCGCCTAACTGGATGTTGAAGAGCGGCACCAAGCCCCCCATTGGCGTAAAGCTGTCGTGCATGCCGTTCACCGCACCGCAGCTCGCATCCGTGGTGACCGTGGCAAATAACGCGGTGTTAGCAATCCCGAAGCGCGTCTCTTTTCCTTCCATGTTTCCGCCCGGCTGTGTGGGTGAAGCGTGCAGCGCGATACCAGCTTTGGCCAGCGCGGGTGTTCCAGCCTGCTCGTACCGGTAAGCCACCAGCACGCCCGCAGACCACAGCACGCTCATCGCGGCGAACAATGCCCAACCTTGCCGCACATCGCGCACCATCTTGCCGAATGTATATGTAAGCGCGCCGGGGATGAGGAAAATCAAAAACATCTGGAGCAGATTCGCGAACGGCGTTGGGTTTTCGAACGGATGCGCGGAGTTGGCGTTGAAGAATCCACCCCCGTTTGTGCCTAGCATCTTAATCGCTTCCTGCGATGCAACCGGGCCCTGCGCGATTATCTGCTTCGCCCCCTCGAGTGTGACTGCCGCAGTGTAGGCGTTCAGATTCTGGATAACGCCCTGCGAACACAGAACCAGGGCCGCGACGATTGACAATGGGAGCAAGATGTATAAAGTTGCCCGGGTGAGATCCGCCCAGAAGTTCCCGATCGTCCGCATCGAGTGTCGTGAAAACCCGCGCACCAGCGCGATGGCAATCGCGATCCCCGCTGCGGCTGAGACGAAGTTGTGCACCGTAAGCCCCGCCATCTGCACGAAATAGCTGATGGTGGTCTCTGGCACGTAACTCTGCCAGTTGGTATTAGTGGTGAAACTGATGCTCGTGTTGAAGGCAAGGTCGGGGCTCACGTTGGCTGCCGAAAATTTCAAGGGATTGAACGGGAACCAGACCTGCAGGCGTTGGACTGCGTAGAGCAGCACCGCGCCGAACGCGCTGAACGCGAGCAGAGCGGCGGAATAGCGCGTCCAATGTTGTTCCTCGGGCATGCCAACACTATTCAGACGTACGCCGCAAAGCCAATAGGCAGCTCGCTCCATGGGAAGCAGAACTGGAGAAAGCCAGGTTCTGCGGCCTTCCATCACGGCAGCGATGTACGTGCCGAGCGGCTTCGCCGAAGCCAGCACAAGAAGAAAGAATAAACCGATTTGCAGCCAACCATTAGGCGTCATGCTCGGGCTCAAAACTTCTCGGGTTTCAGCAAGGCGCAGAGTACATAGATGCAGAGCGCGATGGCGATCACTCCGGCGATAAGATAATCCATATTGCTCCTCACATTCGCTCGCAGGCTTGCGTGAAGTACCACGCCGCGATGAAGAAGCTCACGATGAGCAGGACATAGATGACATCAAGCATCTGACATTACTCCTCGAGAACGACAAGCGCGCCGTCGCGCTGCTGCCGTTTCTCTCGCTTCAATTGAAATGATCGGGCGCAACCCGTAAGAAAGTAATTAAAAACTCGTGAGGAAGTTCAGCGAGGGAGTATGAAGCGATAGCCGACCCAGGGCTCCGTAACGAGATGTCGCGGTTCAGAAGGGGTGGGCTCAAGTTTCCGGCGGAGCTGGTTGACAAGCACGCGCAGATATTCCACCTCATCGCCATAATCCGGTCCCCAGATCGTCTGCAGCAGCTTGCGGTGCGTTACCGGGGTGTTTGCGTGCGCCACCAGGTACTTCAGCAGATCCAGTTCTTTCGGAGTCAGGCGCGAGGTCTTTCCGTTCAGGATCACGCGGCGCGCCTCGAAGTCGACGCTCAGATCCCCGTCTGAAAAGCTGAGCGTGGCATTACCTGCATCGGGAGCGCGGCGCAGCGCCGCCCGAATTCGCGCCAGCAGCTCCTGAATACCGAAAGGTTTCGTGACATAATCGTCGGCGCCGGCGTCTAGCGCCTGCACTTTGTCATGCTCTGAGTTGCGCACGGAGAGGACCACGATAGGCAGATCGGATTTCCCGCGAATCGCCCGGCAGGTTTCAAGCCCACCAATGCCAGGCATGTTCATGTCCAGCAGAATGAGGTCCGGCGTATCGTGGCGCATCTTCTCGATCGCCTCTTCTCCGCTCTTTGCTTCGATGACGCAATAACCGAGATCGGTCAGCGTAGCCTTCATCGTGCGGCGAATCTGCGGCTCGTCGTCGATAACGAGAATTGTCGCTGTGTTCATGACGGTGAAGGAAGCGTGATTACCACGGCCGTTCCCCCGCCAGCCCGCGCATCGGCTCGGATTTGGCCGCCCTGCGCTTCGATGATACCCCGCGCGATAGCGAGACCCATGCCGGTACCATCGGCCTTGCCGTGCCAGTGGCGACCGCGATAGAACTTGTCGAAGATCTTTTCGCGTTCTTCCGGCGCGATACCGGGGCCGCGATCCAGCACGGCAATCCTGACCTGACCAGCCTCGCTACGGGCATCGATTCGGACCTCGGTTCCGGCGGGCGAATACCGGATTGCGTTATCCACAACCTGCTGAATCGCACTGCGGACTGACGTGGCATCGACACGCGCCACAACTCCGGCGGGCGCGTCGACGGGTAGCCCCGCGGGCAGAAGGTCTTCGAGCGCCGTATCGCGCGGACGTAATTTCAGAGCACCGCTTTCGATGCGCGACAGCTCAATCGTCTGCGTCAGCGATTTTCGGAGGCGTTCGGATTCCTGATCGATGATGCTGAGCAGTTCCTGGCGAACCTCTTCGGTTCGTGGCGGGATCTGAATGAGCCTGGTGATGCAGGTGCGAATTGCTGTTAAGGGAGTCTTCAGATCGTGCGCCAGCGCGTCGATCAATGATGCGCGGAACTCCTCGCTGCGCCGCGCCGCCTCCGCCCTATTGGCTTGCTCCAGCGCGCGAGTGCGCTCATAATTGATTGCCAGCAGCGAAGCAGCCGAATCACGCATTTCGCCCGGCATATTTGAAACCGCGAGGGCGAGGCTGCCGATAACCTTCGACCCGAGGCGGACGGGAACGGCGGATTGCCCGGCCACCGTTGCGGGTTCGCCGCTCTCGGCGATCCGGCGGAGATCTGCTTGCGTAAAGGCAAGAGCGGCCGCGTCGCCATATACCGAATCCGTGGAGATTTCGTAAAACGCGATTCCGGGGATACCGAGCACCTGTCCTGTTCGCGTGATGGAATCGCGTACCGGGTCCTCACTGTCAATCATCAGAAGAGCGCGGCTGAGTTCGTACAGCCTGGCCATGTCGGCTCGTCGAGCCATAGCTTCAGCCGCTCTCTGCCGGGCACTAGTCGAGAGCTGACTGGTTGTTACGGCTGTAACAAGAAACGCGCCAAGGGCTACCCAGTTCTGCGGATCCGCAACGGTGAACGTGCCGACTGGCGGGAGGAAAAAGAAATTGAAGACCGCAGTTGCGCTCAGTGAGGTGAAGACCGACTCGGCGAATCCCCATCGTACGGCGACTGCGAGCACAATGAGAAGCATGACCAGAGCCGCCGTGGTCGCGTTGATCGGGACGACGTAATCGGCAATAGCAACAACGCAGGCTAATGCGACCGAGCATAGCGCGAAATGCGCCGCGATACGCAAAGGAGGACTCACACAATTCGATGATAGAGCGAATGAGCAGCCTCGTGCTATCCTACGTTGGGTGTGCCCGGGCTGTAGTGTGCAATCACCCTTCCAGCCTCCTTCTTCGGTAAGAAGAAGAATTCAATAAGCTTAAAGAACACTTCCAGCAATTGGAGAATAACCTTACTATATGGCGAAAGAGAAATTTGACCGCAGCAAGCCGCACGTGAATATCGGGACGATCGGGCATATCGATCACGGGAAGACGACGTTGACGGCGGCGATCACCAAGACGCTGGCGAAGCACAATCCGAAGGTAAAGTTCCGGAGTTTCGATTCGATCGACAACGCGCCGGAGGAGAAGGCGCGCGGGATCACGATTGCGGTGGCGCACGTGGAGTACGAGACGGCGAACCGGCACTATGCGCATGTGGATTGTCCGGGGCACGCCGATTACATCAAGAACATGATCACCGGGGCGGCGCAGATGGACGGGGCGATTCTGGTGGTGGCGGCGACGGATGGACCGATGCCGCAGACGCGGGAGCACATTTTGCTGGCGCGGCAGGTGGGAGTGCCGTACATCGTGGTGGCCTTGAACAAGGTCGACATGGTGGACGATCCGGAGCTGTTGGAGCTGGTGGAGCTGGAAGTGCGGGAGCTGCTGAAGAGCTATCAGTTTCCGGGGGACGATCTGCCGGTGGTGCGGGTGAGCGCGCTGGGGGCGTTGAACGGGGAAGAGAAGTGGGAGAAGTCGGTGGACGAGCTGATGGCGAAGGTGGACGAGTATATTCCGCTGCCGCAGCGCGTGGTGGACAAGCCGTTTTTGATGCCGATCGAGGATATCTTTTCGATCCAGGGGCGCGGGACGGTGGTGACGGGGCGGATCGAGAAGGGGATCTGCAAGGTGGGGGAAGAGATGGAGATCGTGGGCTTCACGGACACGCGCAAGACGGTGGTGACGGGGGTGGAGATGTTCAAGAAGCTGCTGGACGAGGGGCGGGCCGGGGACAACGTAGGCTTGCTGCTGCGCGGGATTGAGAAGAACGATGTGGAGCGCGGGCAGGTGATTGCGAAGCCGGGGACGATCAAGCCGCACAAGAAGTTCAAGGGGGAAGTGTACGTGCTGTCGAAGGAAGAGGGCGGGCGGCACACGCCGTTTTTCAATGGCTACCGGCCGCAGTTTTACTTTCGGACGACGGATGTGACGGGGGTGGCGAAGCTGCCGGAAGGGATGGAGATGGTGATGCCGGGCGACAATGTGTCGATCGAAGTGGAGCTGATCACGCCGGTGGCCATGGATAAAGGGCTGCGGTTTGCGATCCGCGAAGGGGGACGCACCGTGGGCGCCGGCACCGTCACCGAGATTGTCAATTAGGCGGAGATTTTAAAAGGACCACGCTACGATGCCACGCGAGATTATTCAGTTCCAATGCAGTGAATGCAAGAACAGAAACTATAGCAAGACAAAGAACAAGAAGACGACGACGGAGCGTCTGGAGATGAAGAAGTTCTGCCCATACTGCCGGAAGCATCAGCCCCACCGGGAGACAAAATAGAGTCGATTTTGCTAGGCTGTAGTTGAAGTTCCAGGTTTGGATGAGACCCAAAGTTTGGATGAGCCCGGGTTGCTATTTGAATCTTCGCCTCGCCGAAAGGCGCGGGCTCATTGGCGCGAGACGAAGGCTCACAGTAGGGGCATAGGTTTAACGGCTAGACCAGCGGTCTCCAAAACCGCGAGTGGGGGTTCGAATCCCTCTGCCCCTGCCAAACGTCCCCGCCGTTCGCACTTCCGGGTACCAGGGGAACAGTACGAACAGACCGACTCTTCAGGTGATTATTTATGGAATTGACGAAGGCGGGCAGTTGGCCTCAACAGACCAAGTCCTATATTGACGAGGTAAAGGCGGAAATGAAGCGGGTCTCGTGGCCCAATTGGAAGCAGGTCCGCGCGACTACAGGTGTGGTGATCGCGGCGGTTTTTCTGTTCGCAGCTTACTTCTGGGTTATAGATGCGGCCGTGAATTTTGTGGTGACCCGTATTATTAATTACTTCACCCACCGCGCATGACGGAATCGGATCGGGAAACGGAGTTGGTGGAAATGGCCGACGAGAAGTTTGAAGACGAAAAGGCCGTGCACGCGCTGCATGACGGGGAAGAACAGGTCCCGCCGGCGGATGTCGAGGAACAGGACGAATTGGAAGAGGATGAAGGCTTTCACGAAACAGAGATTCATCCCGAGGTAGACGATGGCGTTCACGGTATAGAGCACGAAGCTGAGATGGAGCAGGGAGTTGAGGAGGCTCCGCAGCCCGCCTCGCCGCCGGAGGAACCGGGTCCAACGAAGAACTGGTACATCATTCACGCCTATTCCGGTTTCGAACAAAAAGTCGCTGAGTCGTTAAGAACCCGATCGCAGGCGTTTGGTTTTGCGGATCGCGTAGGCCAGATTTTGATCCCGACGGAGGAAGTGGTGGAGCTCAGGAACGGGAAAAAAGTAACCAGCAAGCGGCTTCTCTATCCCGGCTACGTTCTGGTGGAGATGGAGATGGATGACGAGCTCTGGCACGCGGTAAAGAACACGCCGCGCGTGACCGGCTTCGTCGGGGGCGGAACAAAGCCTGTGCCTTTAACAGCAGATGAAGTAAACGCGGTTCTTTACAGGCAGGCGGCGAGCGCGGACCGGCCGCGTCCCAAGATGACCTTTGAGAAGAACGAAACCGTAAAAATTATCGACGGCCCGTTCACCAATTTTTCAGGCAAAGTGGACGAAATCAATAGCGAGCGCAACACGCTGCGGGTTATGGTGACGATCTTTGGCCGTTCCACGCCGGTCGAATTGGATTTCTTGCAAGTAGAAAAGATCTGAGCCGCGCTAATAAGGCGGTATATACACTAACTAGGACTTACATTCATGGCAAAGAAAGTTACAGCGGAAGTGAAGCTACAGATTCCAGCCGGGAAGGCGACGCCGGCTCCCCCGGTAGGCACCGCGCTCGGCCCCCAGGGCGTGAACATTATGGAATTCTGCAAGGCTTTCAACGCAAAGACGTCGGCCAAAGATCAGGAAGGCTTGATCATTCCGGTAGTGATTACGATCTATTCGGACCGGTCGTTTACGTTTATCACCAAGACGCCGCCTGTAGCCATACTGGTCAAGCGCGCCGTGAATCTCGCCAAGGGATCCGCCGAGCCAAATAAGAACAAAGTTGGAAAGATTACCGAGAAACAAATCGAGGAAATCGCCAAGATCAAGATGCCCGATCTGAACTGTTTTACGATCGAAGCGGCCATGGAGCAGGTAAAGGGCGCCTGCCGCAGCATGGGCGTCGAAGTTGTTTAGCTCGCGCTTCCATCGGCGTCCGATTTAGTTTGCAATTTGCCCTTCCTTTCGCTACTCTGAATATCGCTGACGGTACGTGGAAGCTCGAAAGCGAGCCGAAGCGTTGAAAGAGGGAACCTGGTGAGAACCCAGGACTGCCCCGCAGCGGTAAGCAGGAACGAACGCCCAAACGGCACTGTCTCGCAATTCGCGGGCGGGAAGCCGGGCCAGTAGAAAAGCAGTCGCAACAGACTGCCGGCCTGCAAGTCCGAAGACCTGCCGCAGCCCGCACCACAACAGGAGCGGAATGATTCGCCGCCTCGAGGGAGGGCCGCTCGTGCCGTTAAAATATTTCCGTTGCATCGTCGCGCTGGTTTTTGCTGCCGCCGTTTTATCCTATGGCGCCGAGACATCCGTGCTCATCGGACTGGTTAATGACGATTCGGGCGCTCCGGTCGGCGGAGCATCGGTTCGGTTGCATCAATTCTCTGGGTCCGGCCTTTCGACGGCCAGATCGGATTCGGCCGGGCATTTCACGCTGGCGAATATTGCTCCGGGAGAATATTTGCTGGATGCCTCCGCGCCTGGCCTAACCATCGCGGAACCGCAAACTTTACGCCTGGCCTCGGGCGAGCGCAGGAGCGTTGCGATCCACCTGGTGGTCTCCGCCGTGAGAACGCAGATAAGCGTTACCGCCGCAGGGGAACCCCAATCGGTCGATGAAGTCTCGAAAGCGCTTGATGTCGTAAGCGCTCCGGATGCGGCGCGGCGCGGCATCTTTTCCATCGCCGATGCGGTCCGGTTCATGCCGGGCGTGCGCGTCAGCACTCGCGGAGGCCCGGGAACGTTTACGACGATTCAGACACGCGGCCTGCGCACGTATGACACCGCCGTGCTGATCGACGGCTTTCGGTTCCGTGATCCTACCGGCACTCAAGGAGACGCGAGCGCCTATATTGGCGATCTGCTTTTGGTAGACACTTCGCGGATTGAAGTGCTGCGCGGCTCGGGCTCGTCGCTCTATGGAACGAATTCCATGTCCGGAACCATCAATATCATTACGGATTCGGGCGGCGGTCCCATACATGGCGATTTGGACCTGCAGGGCGGAGGATTAGGACTATTTCGCGGGGTTGCCCGCCTTGGGGGCGGCGCATTGCGCAACCGCATTACTTACTCGGCGGCTCTTTCGGATTTGAACGTCACCGAGGGCGTTGCGGATGCTGGCGCAGTGCGCGACTGGAGCGGGCAGGGCAGCCTGACCTATGCGCTCACTTCCGGGATCCGGCTGGGAGCCGAGGTTTTTGCGAATACAGGTTTTCTTCAGGAAAATGTAAGTCCGATGCCGAGCGCTACGGCTCCGGCCGGCGGCATCATTCCGGCGATTCCATCGACTACATTCGTGCCATCTCTGGGAGATCCGGATGCGGGACGCTACTCGCATTTCATCGATTCCATGTATAGCCTTGAAGACCAGGCGAGCTCGCGACTTTCCTACCGCATTGCCTATGGAATTGTTGACGCGGTTCGCAACAATACCAACGGCCCCGGGGGGCCAGGCTTTTTTCAGCCGCTGTATAACACCTCAGACAGGTACGCCGGCCGGATCGACACGGTTCAGGCGCGAGTAAATTATTTGTTTGGCTCTCACCAGGTCCTTACAGCCGGATACGAGTTCGAACAAGAACATTATCTGAATATCGCGAGCGATCAGAATCCGGATCCGGCGCAGCGCGTGTATCAGCGCACCAGCGCCCGGCAAAGCACGCATGCGATCTTTGCGCAAGACGAGCTGAGATTGTTGAATGGCCGGTTGGAGGTTCTGCTTTCGGGCCGCTTTACTGAGGCTAACCTCGACCGACCCAATTTCTTAGGAGCTTCGTCACCGTACACGCAAGTGCCCTCGCCCCCGGCGGCATACACGGGCGATGCGTCGGTGGCGTACTTTCTGCATGCCACGTCGACGAAATTACGTGCACATGCCGGAAACAGCTTCCGGCTTCCTTCGCTTTATGAGCGTTTCGGTGGATTTCTTTTCGATGGGATCGACTATGCTTACGGGGATCCGCGACTCAGTCCGGAGCGCGCAATTTCCATCGATTTGGGATTCGATCAATACTTTCAAAACGACCGCCTGAAATTCAGCGGCACCTACTTCTATTCACATCTCCAGCAGGTGATCGGATTCTTAAGTTTTGCGCCCGGTTATATCGATCCTTACGGGCGCACAGCGGGCTATTACAACACTGGTGGCGGCCTGGCGCGCGGAGTCGAACTCAGCGGCGAGTGGCGGCCGTCGCGTAATACGTCGATCTTTGCCTCTTACACATACACGAACGCGAAGGACAAAACTTCGCAATACTTCACTGGAACGAGCACCGCGCCGTTGCAGTCACCGCGCGTTTTACCCCACGAGGCAAGTATCGTGGCAATGCAACAGCTCGGAAGACACACCGATTTCGCACTGGATTTCAGCGGAGGAAGTAACTACTTGTATCCACTCTATGGTTATGCCTACGTGTTTCAAGGTCCGCGGCAGCTTGGGTTATCAGCGGGATACTCACGCGCCCTGAGTGACCGCACTTCGGCGCGCTTTTATGTTCGAGTGTCGAATGCAATCGATCAAAGCCTCTATGAAGACGGTTTTCAAACGCCGCGGCGGTGGGCGGTAGGCGGGATCCACCTCAGCTTCTAGCGGCGGCTCTCCGGCTCGGGCAAGCCTCTTTGCCTAGCAAAGAACTTGCCTGGCCAAGAGAACTTACCGTATACTCGGGGCGTATGGCCTCTGCGCAGAGCGCTCGCATTCTGAACGAGCCCGTTCCGATTGGAACCCGGGCAGCGGACAATCTGCGTTTCATTCGTGACACGATGGAGCGCGCCGCGGCGTTCACCGCGGTTCCCGGTTGGGGTGGAGTAGCGATCGGCCTGACCGCGCTGGGCGCCGGCGCGATCTCATTCTACTGTTCTACCCGGGAACAATTTTTCGTGTGGTTGGGTGAAGCCATCCTGGCGATCTTGATGGCGTTCTTCGCGGTGCAGTGGAAGTCGAGGCGTCTGGCGCTGTCGCTGCAATCGCGCGCAGCGCGGCGCGCACTGCTAAGTTTCATGCCTCCTCTTCTGGCCGGCGCGGTTCTGAGCGCGGTGCTTTACCGCGAGGGGGCGCTGCCGGTGCTTCCCGGTCTCTGGCTTCTGCTTTACGGAGCAGCGGTTGTGACCGGCGGAGCTTTTTCCGTGCGAATCGTGCCAGTGATGGGTCTCTGTTTCATGTTCGTAGGGACAGCATGTCTGCTGGTTCCAGCGGCCTGGGGGAACGCGTTTCTGATGCTGGGCTTCGGAGGCCTGCATATTGCTTTCGGAATTGTGATTGCCAGGAGGTTCGGTGGCTAGAACCGCCATGGCGCGCACACCTGTAAGCGCCGCGGACAAGGTGCGCTCCAAAGCGAAGGCGGGCGTTCAGCAGCAGACACTGGAAAGCGCGCTTCCGAATCTAGACCGGATCATCCACGAACGGATGCGTCTTGGGATTATCAGTGCTCTGGCGGTGAATGAATCGCTGACTTTCAACGAGCTCAAAAAGCTGCTGCAGACCACCGACGGTAATCTGAGCGTGCACGCTCGGCGTTTGGAAGAAGTCGAATACGTGGAGTGCACAAAGAGTTTCCAGGGCCGGATGCCAAAGACCGAGTACCGGCTCACATCCGCGGGCCGCAAGGCCTTCGAGCGCTACCTGGACCATATGGAAGCGCTGATACAAGCTATGCGGGAGCACTCCTAGCGGACTGATGACGGGCAAGCCGGCGGCCTGTTGTACAGTCGAGGGGATGGAGCGCAGACAAGTGCTTGCCGGACTGGCGGCATCGGCATTTTTCGGCAACGAAGGCCAGGGTAGGGCCGCAGGGGCGCAAAGTACCTATCTCGAGCTGAAGACCTGGCGCCTCCACAACAGCGACGAGAACCAGCCGCGACGCTTGGCGGACTTCCTCGAGCACGGTTTGCAACCGGGGATTGGCCGTGCCGGGGCTCAACTGGCCGGGGTATTTTCAAATGTCATCAGCCCTGACGGACCTTACTATGTGACGCTGACTCAGTACGCGTCGCTTGCTGCGGTACAGAGCGTTCTTAGCAAGCTCGCTCAAGACGAGGCCTATCAGGGCGCGCTCAAGAAGCTGTGCACTGGGTCCGGCTTGCCGTTTGTTCGCGTCGAGAGCAGCCTGCTGCGGAGCTTCGACGGTATGCCCCAGGCAGCCATTCCTCAGCGTGGTGAGAAGGGGTCGCCTCGGATTTTCGAACTGCGTACTTATGAATCGCAATCCTTCACGACGCTCGCCCGGAAGATCGGGATGTTCAACGGCGGCGAGATGCAGATTTTCGAGCGCCTCGGAATGCGACCGGTATTTTTCGGCGAAAGTATCGTAGGGTCCCGGCAGCCGTGTTTGACGTACATGCTGTCCTACGAGGATCTCGCCGCGCGCGACCGCCTGTGGGCGGAGTTCAGCAACGATCCGGAATGGAAAAAGCTGAGGAGCCAGCCTGGGCTCCAGGATGCGGAAATCGTCGCGAATGTCAGCAACGTGATTTTGCGGCCGCTGGCGTTTTCGGCCATACGGTAAGCCCGCACCGCGTATCTCTATCCCAAATACATCACGTGAACGTAAGTTCCAAGCCTTGCGTTGTACGCCAAATACCAGCCCGGATGGTCCGGATCATCGTAGATCACGATCGGGTCCGAAGTCCAGATCCAATCACCGACGTAAGAAAGCTCCCAAGGAGCTACGCTCCAATACCACCCGTTAAACCAGAAGCGGGATGGGCCGCCGCCAGCCAAGTGAAAGACCCGGCCGGGTCCGAAGCCACCGGTAAAACGTCCGTGCTCCCACGGATGCGCCAAGTGGAACCGCGAGTCGTTCGCGGGAGCGTGTCCCACCCATTGATCGTTGGCGTGGACATGCGGGGCATTGGGATGACCCGCCTGATCCCTAAAATCGTGCTCGTTCCCGCCGCGCTCAGGAGTCCCATGCTCTTGTGCCTGTGATGGTGGAGCGCCACGTGTAGCATGCTCTGCGCCTGCTTGCGGCGCTGGGCCGTGCGCCGGAATGTGACCGCCCGGATACCCACCGTGCTGCCCGGCGGGCGGGGCGCCGCCGTGTTGATGATCTCCATGCTGGGCCAGAATATGCAGCGAGAGCGTGAGGAACAATACCATCGATGTGCCGATGAAGCATCGCATAACTCCTCCACCAGATGGACGCTCGGAACTGCGATTTCTTGACCACTGTGCTATTCTAAAAACGATTTCAAATCACTTTGGGAGGCACGGGCTAGCTGCGCTTGCCCGAGCCGTTTGAACCAGCCACAATATGAGCCAAAAGCCGGGTAAGAAGTACGAGGCCGCGGCGAAGCAGGTAGAGGCTAAGCCTTATCAGCTCGCGGATGCTGTTCCTCTCGTTCAGAAGATCAAGTTCACCAAATTCGACGAGACCGTAGAGGTGCACATGCGGTTAGGCGTCGATCCGAAACACGCCGATCAGATGGTGCGCGGCACCGTGGTGCTGCCGAACGGCTTGGGCAAATCGAAGAAAGTTCTGGTGATCGCTTCCGGCGACAAGATCCGAGAGGCGCAGGAAGCCGGTGCCGACTTTGCCGGCGGCGATGAGATGGTCAACAAAATTCAGGGCGAGAACTGGATCGACTACGACGCCGTGATCGCCACGCCCGACATGATGCGCTCAGTGGGCCGGTTAGGAAAAGTGCTCGGCCCGCGCGGCCTGATGCCGAACCCGAAGACGGGCACGGTTACGACGGACGTGAGCAAGGCGATCCAAGAGATCAAGGCCGGTAAGGTGGAGTTCCGCGTCGACAAAACCGGCGTGATTCACGCGCCCGTCGGGAAGGTGAGTTTTTCAACCGACAAGCTGCTGGAGAACACGAACAGCCTGATTCAGGCAGTGATCAAGGCTAAGCCCTCAGCAGCCAAAGGCAAATACGTCAAGAGCGCTACCCTGTGCTCCACCATGGGACCGGGCGTGCATCTGGACGTGACTACGTTTAATGCGAAATCGGCTTAGCGCCGGTTCGAGACGAAAAGGGCAGCGGCATGAAGGATAAGAACGAAAAGAAAAAAGACGTCGAGGATCTGCAGAAGGCGCTCGCGGAAAATAAGAATTTCTTTGTTACGAGTTACGAGAAGATGACGGTCCGTCAGGATTACCTGCTGCGAAAAACTGTGCGCGAGGCGGGCGGCAATTACCGCGTGGTCAAGAACAATCTGGCGGCGAAAGCGGCCGAGGGGAGCCCGACCAACGATCTTTTGGGAGCTTTGAAGGGTATGACGTCTCTGGCGTATACCTCGAAAGATCCGGTGGCGCTCGCCAAAGCGCTCACGAAGTATTCAAAGGAAAACGCGGCGTTTACTTTCAAGGCCGGCATGGTGGAGGGCCGGGTCATCGACGTGAAAGCGATAGGGGATCTCGCCTCGATGCCGCCGAAGGAAGAGATCTATGCGAAGCTTCTTTTCCTGATCAATGCCACGGCGACGCGGCTGGTCACCTGCGTTAATGGCGTGGGGCGGAACCTGGCGGTAGTGCTGGACCAGGCAGGCAAAGAAAACAAGTTCAAATCGTAAGGGAGTAAAGGAAGGAAATGGCGGATATCAACGCAATTGCAGAACAGATTCAAGGCTTGACCCTGCTTGAGGCCTCACAGCTTGTCAAGTTGCTGGAGGAGAAGCTTGGTGTATCGGCAGCGGCGGCCTCCGTCGCGGTTGCGGCTCCGGGCGCGGGTGGCGGCGCCGGCGCGGCAGCGGCCCCGGCAGAGGAAAAGACCGAGTTCACGGTAGTGTTGACGGCTGTCGGCGCGAACAAGATCAACGTCATCAAGGCGGTCCGGGAAGTGACCAGCCTGGGTCTGAAGGAAGCCAAGGATCTGGTTGACGGCGCGCCCAAGCCGCTGAAAGAGGGAGTCAATAAGGACGAGGCGGAGGCGATTCGAAAGAAATTCACTGACGCGGGCGCTACCGTCGAGGTGAAGTAGGCCGTTTGTAATAGGCTGAATTGAAAGAGTTTCCATGGCGCGCTGCAGCGTTTGACGCAGCCCGTCAGAATTGTGCTATTGTAAGGAAAGACGTCAAGCCGGGACGGTCCAGCATCAGTTTTGCATTTTCAGAGTCGTAAGAGTCCTCCGCGGACCTGTGCGGGTCAGCGGAGCTTTCGCATGTCCGAATTCAGGTTTTGCTGATTCCCCTTTTCCCATCGTCGCGAAGAGTTGCTGAACTGAGCCCGAGGCTTACCAAATCGTTATCGTCAGCTTCGGTTCTTCTCAACACTATTTTTTTCTCCGTGCGGCCCACTTTTGCGAGCGCCGCACAAGCCGTTGCCGGTGGATCACCGGGTTCATCGTGGATGGCCGCCGTCGCATAAGCCAGGCGGTTGTGCGTAGCCGATTGCCGAATGTCGTCATTGTGTGAGTTGGTTTCCTAAAGGACAAGCGTAAATGCCCAACGTGTCGAATGGTTCGCTCAGAGAGCGAGTTGACTTTTCCAAGATCAAGACTTCGATCCCGATACCCAACCTGATTGAAGTCCAAAAGCGTTCGTACGAGCGCTTTCTGCAAATGGACCTGCTCCCGAAGGAGCGCGAAGATGCAGGCCTGCAAAGTGTGTTCAGCTCCGTATTTCCAATTTCCGATTTCCGCGGGCTGAGCCAGCTCGAGTTTGTCGATTATTCGATCGGCAACTGGGAATGCAAATGCGGAAACCTGAAAGGTCTGCATCACCTGCGGACCATCTGCCGCAATCCAAACTGCGGCGCTGAAATTCGAACCGATCCCTTCCATGCAGGGGACGTGTTGTGCCATAAATGCGGAACGTTCAATAAGAACATCGTCACGTTCTGCAACCGCTGCGGCGATCCCGTAGCCCTGCAGCTGAAGTACGACGTGCCGGAGTGCGAGGAACGCGGCATGACTTACGCGGCGCCATTGAAGGTGACGATCCGGCTCACGGTTTACGACAAAGACGCCGAGACCGGCAACAAGACCGTGCGCGACATCAAGGAGCAGGAGGTCTTCTTCGGCGAGATCCCGCTCATGACGGATAACGGCACGTTCATCATCAACGGCACCGAGCGCGTTATCGTTTCGCAACTGCACCGTTCGCCGGGCGTGTTCTTCGAACGTGTTCAGGCGCAGGGTTACTTCCTGGGCAAAATCATCCCGTATCGCGGCAGCTGGGTGGAATTCGAATATGACAACAAGAATCTGCTTTACGTTCGCATCGACCGGAAGCGTAAGTTTTATGGAACGGTCTTCCTGCGCGCCCTTGGCCTGAAGACAGATTCGGATATCATCCGCGCGTTCTATAAGCTCTCCACGATCTCGCTCAAGAACAGCAAGCTACTTTGGCGCGTGAACGACAGCATGATTGGAATGAAGCTGTCGCACGCGATTTCGACCAAAGGCGGCGACCAGGTAGTGCCGCAAGGCCGCAAGATCACAAACTCGGTGTTCCGTGAAATTCAGAAGGCAAAGATCGAGCAGGTCGAAGTTGCCAGCAACGATCTGGAAGGCGCTTATGTGGCGGCCGATGTAATCGACATGTCCACTGGCGAAGTGTTAATTGAAGCCAATCACGAGCTAACCGCGACCGGAATCGGAAAGCTGGCCGAAGCGGGTATCGAAAGCTTCGAAGTATTTTTCCCGGATCGCGACGATGCCGGTAATGTCATTTCGGCTACTTTGCGCAAAGACGGTGTCAAGAGCCAGAACGACGCGCTGCTGGAGATCTACCGGAAATTGCGTCCAGGCGACCCGCCAACGCTGGATACGGCTACGCAACTGTTCCAGGGCATGTTCTTCGATCCGCGCAAGTACGATTTTTCGCGCGTCGGCCGGATGAAGTTCAATATCAAGCTGTACGACAAGGCGGATGCGACCCCGCTCGATAAGCGCACGCTCGATCAAAAAGATTTCACCGACACCATTCTTTACCTGCTGAAGCTTCGCAAAGGCATCGGTGCGGTGGACGACATTGATCACCTGGGGAATCGCCGCGTCCGGGCGGTTGGCGAGCTGCTCGAGAACCAGTTCCGCATTGGACTGGTCCGCATGGAACGGGCGATCAAGGAAAAAATGTCGGTGTACCAGGAGATGTCAACGGCCATGCCGCACGACCTGGTAAATGCCAAGCCGGTGATGGCGGCGATCCGCGAGTTTTTCGGCTCGAGCCAGCTCTCGCAGTTCATGGATCAGACGAACCCGCTATCGGAGATCACGCACAAACGCCGCCTGTCGGCATTAGGACCGGGCGGTTTATCGCGGGAGCGCGCAGGATTCGAAGTGCGCGACGTGCATCCCACGCACTACGGGCGCATTTGCCCCATCGAAACGCCGGAAGGTCCAAACATCGGGCTGATCTCGTCACTATCCTGCTTTGCGCGCATCAACGAATACGGCTTCATCGAGAGTCCATACCGGCGCGTGCGTGAGGGCGTGCTGGTGGATGAGGTTAGAATCCTCAATCCCGGCGATGCGGATTTCAAGGTCGGGCAAGTGGTTCCGCGCGAGGAGATCGATGCCGCCAACAAGGCGCTCGGGCGCGCTCCCGCGAAAAAGCAGCACGCCGAGTTCGAAGCTCACTCCGACTATTTGTCGGCTTGGGAAGAAGACAAATACATCATCGCCCAGGCGAATGTGGCTATCGACGACGACGGCCGGATTGTCGATGACCTGGTTAACGCGCGTCAGGCAGGTAACTTCGTCCTGAAGCACCGCGATGAGATCGAGTACATGGACGTGAGTCCGAAGCAGCTCGTCTCAGTGGCGGCCAGCTTGATCCCGTTCCTCGAGAACGATGACGCGAACCGCGCCTTGATGGGTTCGAATATGCAGCGCCAGGCTGTTCCGCTGCTACGCGCCGAAGCTCCCTACGTGGGAACGGGTATGGAACGGGTAACGGCTCGCGATTCGGGCGCGGTGGTCATCTGCAAGCGTTCCGGCGTGGTCGATTCGGTCGATAGCGAACGCATTATCGTCCGGGTCGAGGGCGGCGCGCATGAAGGGCAGATGTCGCGCGAGGTGGGCGCGGATATTTATCAGCTCACCAAATTCAAGCGCTCCAATCAGAACACATGCATCAGCCAGAAGCCGATTGTCGAACAGGGGCAAAAGGTGAGGAAGGGGGATGTGCTGGCCGATGGGCCTTGCACCGAAGTGGGCGAGCTGGCGCTCGGGCGGAACGTCCTGGTGGCGTTCATGCCGTGGCGCGGATACAACTTCGAAGACGCGATCGTCGTCAGCGAGAAGCTGGTGAAAGACGATTACTACACGTCGATCCACATCGAAGAGTTCGAAATTGAGGCGCGCGATACGAAACTGGGGCCGGAGGAGATCACTCGCGATATTCCCAACATTGCCGAGTCATTTCTGCGGAACCTCGATGAGAGCGGCATTATCCGGATCGGGGCCACGGTAAAACCGGGCGACATTCTGGTCGGCAAAGTCACGCCCAAGGGCGAGACTCAGCTCACTCCAGAAGAGAAACTGCTGCGCGCGATCTTCGGCGAGAAGGCCGGCGACGTTAAGGACGCATCGCTTTACTGCCCGCCCGGCATTGAAGGGACCATCGTGGATTGCAAGGTCTTTTCACGCAAGGGCGCGGAGCTTGATGAGCGCTCCAAACAGATTTTGCAGCTTCAGGAAGAGCGGCTTCACCGGAACCTGGAGGATGAAAAACGCATTCTGAGCGATGAGCGGGCCAAACGGCTCGAGCAACTGCTCAGCGGCAAGGAATTGCAAGCCGACCTGCACGACGAGAAGACCAACAAGAAGCTCCTTTCCAAGGAGACTCCGCTGACGCGCGATGTGCTGGAGAAGCTTCGCGCTCGCGATCTGAAGCGCATGAGGCTGTCATCGAAGGATTTGCGGCTCAATGAGCAGATCGACGAGATCGAGGAGATGACGTCGCGTCAGATCGCGGTTCTCGAAAAGATAACAGAAGAGAAGATCGCCAAACTACGCAAGGGCGATGAGCTGCCTCCGGGCGTTATCAAGCTCGTCAAGGTATATATCGCCATGAAGCGCAAGCTTTCAGTGGGCGACAAGATGGCTGGACGGCATGGCAATAAAGGAGTAATCGCTCGCATTGTTCCCGAAGAAGATATGCCGTACCTGCCGGACGGCACGCCGGTGGAAATCGTTCTGAACCCGCTCGGCGTTCCCTCTCGTATGAATGTCGGTCAGGTTCTGGAAACGCACCTCGGGTGGGCTGCGCAGAAATTGGGACTACATTTCGCAACTCCGGTGTTCGACGGAGCGGCCGAAAAGGACATCAAGGCGCGGCTGACAGAAGCAGGGTTGCCGACCTCGGGCAAGATCGAGCTCTACGACGGCTTGACGGGACAGATGTTCGAACAGCCGGTCACTGTCGGCTACATCTACATGCTGAAATTGAGCCACCTGGTGGACGACAAGATTCACGCTCGCTCCATCGGACCGTACTCGCTGATTACGCAACAACCGCTTGGTGGAAAAGCTCAGTTCGGCGGCCAGCGTTTCGGCGAAATGGAAGTGTGGGCGCTCGAAGCATACGGCGCGGCGTACATTCTGCAGGAGTTGCTTACCGCAAAATCCGACGACGTTTACGGGCGCGCCAAGATTTACGAGGCCATCGTGAAGGGCGAGGCGGCCGCCGAGCCCGGCGTGCCGGAATCTTTTAACGTATTGATCCGCGAGCTGCAGAGCCTATGTCTCGATGTGGAACTGATGAAGAAGCCGCGCGAGATACAGGATCTGGCGCATGCGGCGGATTAGGTGGATACTCATGGCGGATAGGACGTTCTTTTGGCGCCCTACGCCCCTGTCCGCGATTTGAGAATGAAAACGGGCCCGTCTGAAAAGGGAGTTTAAGGACAATTCATGTATCGTTCCTCTCCGTACGACAGAGCGAATTTAATTGCAGACTTCGATTCCATTCGAATCAGTCTGGCTTCTCCGGAGAAGATCCGGAGCTGGTCACACGGCGAAGTGACCAAACCGGAGACTATCAATTACCGTACCTTTAAACCAGAACGCGACGGCCTTTTCTGCGCCCGAATTTTCGGGCCGGTGGCCGACTGGGAGTGTCTCTGCGGCAAATATAAGCGCATGAAGCATCGCGGAGTCATCTGCGACAAGTGCGGCGTGGAAGTAACGCTCTCACGCGTGAGGCGCGAGCGGCTTGGCCATATCGAGCTCGCCAGCTCCAGCTCCCACGTGTGGTTCTTCAAGGGGCTGCCGAGCCGGATCGGCTATCTGCTCGACATCACGCTCCGCGAGTTGGAGCGCGTTCTCTATTACGAAGCCTTCGTGATCATCGATCCAGGCGAGGCCACCGGCCTCAACATGGGCGAGGTGATCAGCGACGAGCGTAAACGCCAGCTTGACCAGGAATTCCCAGGCAAATTCGTCGCCATGATGGGCGCCGAAGGCGTGAAGGAACTTCTCAAAAAGATTGACATTGAGACGCTTAGCCAGGAAATCCGCGACAGGATGAAGACCGAGACTTCGGCTCAAAAGAAGCTGAAGTACGCGAAACGGCTCCGCGTTGTCGAGAGTTTTCGCAAATCGGGCAACAAGCCGGAGTGGATGATCCTCGACGTGATCCCCGTCATTCCTCCGGAATTACGCCCACTGGTTCCACTGGATGGGGGCCGCTTCGCTACTTCCGATCTGAACGATCTGTATCGCCGCGTTATCAATCGAAACAACCGCCTCAAGAAGTTGATGGAGCTGCACGCTCCAGACGTCATTGTGCGGAACGAAAAGCGCATGCTGCAGGAAGCCGTGGATGCGCTGTTCGACAACGGGCGGCGAGGCCGCGTGCTTCGTGGAGCGAACAACCGTCCGCTAAAATCGCTATCCGACACGCTGAAGGGCAAACAGGGCCGGTTCCGGCAGAATCTGCTGGGCAAGCGCGTCGATTACTCGGGCCGCTCGGTGATCGTTGTCGGCCCCGAGTTGAAGCTGCATCAATGCGGGCTGCCTAAGAAGATGGCCCTCGAGCTCTTTAAGCCATTTATCTATCACCGGCTGGAGCAGCGCGGCCACTGCACCACAATCAAGCAAGCCAAGGAACTGGTGGAGCAGCAGGATCCGGTAGTTTGGGACATCCTTGAAGAAGTCATCAAGGACCACCCGATCCTCCTGAATCGCGCTCCCACCCTGCACCGGCTGGGCATTCAGGCCTTCGAGCCGGTGCTGGTCGAAGGCAAGGCGATCAAGCTGCACCCGCTGACTTGCACCGCCTTTAACGCCGATTTCGACGGCGACCAGATGGCCGTCCATATTCCGCTCTCCCCGGAAGCGCAGATAGAGGCGTCTACGTTAATGCTCGCTTCAAATAATATCCTGTCGCCGGCGCACGGCGCGCCTATCGCCATTCCGACGCAAGATATGGTGTTGGGTCTCTATTACCTCACGAAAATGCGCCCGAATTCCAAGGGCTCCGGCCGCACATTCGCTTCGATGGAAGACGTTTTGATCGCGCTCGAGATGGGCGAGGTTGAGACGCTCACCGCCATTAAGCTGCGCTACACGGGCAAGGTGATCGACCTGACGAAGGCGTTCGACAACCAGAACATTATGTACACCGAGCCGATCGAGTTCAACAAGCAGTACATGGACACGACGGTCGGCCGCGTGATCTTGAACGACGTTCTTCCCAAGGAGATGCCTTTTATCAACGGTCTCCTGAAGAAGAAAGGTCTCGCGCAACTGGTTCAGTATTGCTATCTGAAATTCGGATTGCAGACGACCGTGCCAATGCTCGATGAAGTCAAGAAGCTCGGATTCCTTTACGCCACGCGCGCGGGAATTTCGATCGGCATCGACGATATGGTGGTTCCGGAAGAGAAGAGCGGCCTGGTGCGCGAAGCCGAGAAGCAGGTGGTGGAGGTTCAGCAACAGTACCAGGAAGGCGCGATCACCCAGTCGGAGCGCTACAACAAGATCATCGAGATCTGGTCGAAGGTCACCGAAGCGGTCTCCGACAAAATGTTTAAGAACATGGAAGAAGATGACCGGACCGGCCGCATTCTGAATCCGATTTACATCATGGCGGACTCCGGCGCTCGCGGTTCGAAGCAGCAGATCCGGCAGCTTTCCGGCATGCGCGGCCTGATGGCCAAGCCCTCGGGCGAGATCATCGAAGCTCCGATCACAGCGAATTTCCGCGAAGGCTTGAACGTGCTGCAGTACTTTATTTCGACCCACGGCGCGCGCAAGGGCTTGGCCGATACTGCTCTGAAGACGGCCGACTCGGGTTATCTGACGCGAAGGTTGTGCGATGTCGCCCAGGACGTGATCATCACAGAGGACGATTGCGGCACGGGAGACGGTATTTACGTTGAGCCCATCATCGAATCGGGCGAGATTATCGAGCCGTTGCGCGACCGCATTGTCGGGCGTGTTGCTCTCGAAGATCAGCGCGACTACGAAAACAACATCATCGTCGGGGTGAACGAAGAGATCACCGAAGAACTGGCGAGCGCGATTCAAGCGGCCGGTATTGAGCGCGTGAAGATACGCTCGGTGTTGACCTGCGAATCGAAGCGCGGGGTTTGCCGGCTATGCTACGGACGTAACCTTGCGACCGGCAGGATGGTGGAACGTGGCGAGGCCGTCGGCATCATCTCGGCCCAGTCGATCGGCGAACCGGGTACCCAGCTCACGATGCGTACCTTCCACATTGGCGGCGCGGCGACTCGTATCAGCGAACAATCAACCCAGGATTCCAAGAGCGATGGGTTCGTCCGGTTCAATAACATCAATACCGTCCGTAACAATAAGGGCGAATTGATCGCGATGAACCGGAACGGGATTCTGATCATCATGGATGAAAAGAATCGCGAGCGCGAACGCTATCCGGTGGTCTATGGCGCGAAGATCAACGTGGAAGACGGGGCGCCCGTGAAGGCGAACCAGATCCTGCTCGAGTGGGATCCGTACACCTTCTCGATCTTGACCGAGGTCAGCGGCGTTATCCATTTTAAGGACCTGGTCGACGGCATCACTACCCAGGAGCAGGTGGACGAAATCACCGGCAATATGCAGGTGGTGGTGACCGAATCCTCCGACGAGAAACGCTTTCCGACGATTGTGGTTCGCCCGGAAGGTGGCGGGCGCTCCGAAGAGAAGCGATATCTCATGCCGACGCACGCCCACCTGATGATTTCGGACGGAGAGCAGGTGCATGCCGGGGATGTGCTGGCGAAGATTCCGCGCGCGACTACGAAGACCAAAGACATCACCGGTGGTCTGCCTCGCGTGGTCGAGCTGTTCGAGGCTCGCAAGCCGCGCGAAACGGCCGTGATCGCGGAAATCAACGGCACTGTTAAGTACGGCGAAGTGACCAAGGGCATGCGCAAGCTGTACATCGTCGGTGACGACGGTGTGCAGAAGGAATACTCGATTCCACGCGGTGTCCATATCAACGTTCAGGAAGGCGAGCGTGTGCGCTCGGGCGATCCTCTTATGGATGGGCCGCGCAATCCGCACGATATCCTGGCCGTGCTCGGTGAAAAGGAACTGCAGAAGTACCTGGTGAACGAAATCCAGGAAGTCTACCGGCTGCAGGGCGTGAACATCAACGACAAGCATCTCGAAGTGATCTCGCGTCAGATGATGCGCTGGGTGCGCATCGAGGATATCGGGGATACCGAATTCCTGCCCGAAGAAGTTGTCGATAAGTTCAAGTTCCGCGAAGAGAACAGTCGAGTGATCGAGGCAGGCGGCCGGCCCGCGGCTGGAAAACCGATTCTGCTCGGTATCACGAAGGCATCTCTCTCGACCGATTCATTTATCTCCGCCGCCAGTTTCCAGGAGACCACGCGTGTGCTTACCGAAGCCGCAATCAACGGCAAGGTGGACTATTTGCGAGGCCTCAAGGAAAACGTTATTATGGGACGGCTGATTCCGGCCGGGACGGGCATGGAGTACTACCGTCGCGTCAAGATTGCCGGCGAGGATGTGATCGAGGAAGAGCCGATTCCGGAACAGGATCTGGCGCTTGCCGATGGTCTCCAGGACTACTCGGACGAGACGGCCGGCGTGTACACCGGCGGCCTCTCTGAAGATCTTGGAGAAGAAGCGTTGGGGGCCGGAGAAGAAATCTAAAAAAGGGAAAAACGCAAAAAGCCAATTCGGGCGGCTCCGATCGGGGCCGCCCTTTTTTCTGACTGCATGCACAAGCTGAGATCCAAATCCACTCTGCTTGTGCTTTTGTTCGCGATCACAAATGCAGTTCTCTACTCCTGCATGCTTCCTCTCTGGGAAGGCTTTGACGAGCCATTTCATTATGCGTACGTGCAATCGCTCTCCGTCGATCATCGATTGCCCGTGCTGCGCCACAGCTATGTCTCGCTGGAGATATTTGAATCCTTAGCCCAAACGCCTCTCAGTTTTATTCTCAAGCGAGTTTTGCCGGGTACTATCGCATTTCAGGACTGGTCGGCTTTACCCCGGGTCCTTAGACGCGAGCGCGAAGAGGCGATCGCCGGCATCTCTCCGCAATTAAAAAACGAACCTTCCACGCTGCTGAATTACGAAGCTCAGCAAACGCCACTCGCGTATTTGATCCTGGCGCCCTTCGACATGGCGCTTTCACGCGTCGATCTCCGGCGACGAATTCTGATCCTGCGCTTGATTGTGGCGATCAGCAGCACGATTTTGCTCTTTTTCGCCTGCCAGGTATTGTGCGACGGTCTTGCTGTTTCTGGGCCGTTGCAGACCGCCTGCATGATGGCAATTTTTGAGACTCAGATCGTGTGGGCCGGGCTCGCCCATGTCGCAAACGACTGGCTCGCCATTGCAGCGGCGGCCTGGTTTTTTGCGATGCTCGTGCAGGTTGTGCGCAACAGAGCGGCCTGCGGCATGTTAGTACTCTCCTTCGTGGTCGCAGTGGGCCTGCTCGCCAAAGCGTATTTCCTCGCGTTTGTACCGGTGTTCATAGCGGTTGTTTTGTATCAAGTGTTCCGCTTCCGGAAGCCGCTGCGAGACGGCTTGCTGTATCTGGTTGTGCCTGCCGTTATAGCCGGGCCCTGGTATCTACGCAACCTCTATCTTTACGGGAGCCCCACAGGTATGCAGGAGATTGTGGGCGGCGTAGGATCGAACCGGATTTTGCGCGCGGCGATCGACATTGATTGGCCCAGAACCATTGTTGAATCCGCGCGATGGAGCCTTTGGACTGGGAACGAATCGCACTTATCCTTCTCGCAACATACTCTCGATTTGATCCTTGTATCGCTCCTCGCCTGTTTTGTCCTGCTCATCTGGCGATACAGGCAAAGCACTCCACCCGAATATTGGACGCTTGCCGGCAGCGCTGTTTTTGTTGGCGCTCTCTTCTATGATTTGTGCGTGGCATGGGCTGACACGCACGGGCTTCAGACTACAACTGGCCCGTACTATGCTCCATGCATTGTGCCCGCGATCTGGGTATTGGCATTCCTGGGCTTGCAAAGAAATGGCCTGGCGGGACGCATAGTTGCTGCCTTCCTATCACTTCTCACCGCCTGGGTGGCCGCCCTAACGTACGTCGCGAAGCTCTTGCCTTACTACGGCGGATTCTACGGCCGGTCTACCCTGCATGCCCTGTGGGCTTGGTGGCGGGGAAATCCGAAGGATGCTCTTTCGGGTTTGACGTTGGCTCGTGTGCCAGTGGTGTTTGTCTTATTGTCCCTGTACCTGCTCGGTCTGATCGGGCTTACCGCCTCTTTATTGGTTCGCCTGGGTAGTACAGAGAATAAATTGACCGGATAAAGTTTTTGCCACGTCAATTAGAGTATGATCTAAACGGGAAGCGGCCAAACGGCCCAGGGAGACGGGCGAGACTCGCCTAGCCGCGACCCGGGTCCTGGCGCGCCTCCGCGATCGACGCACCACAGGAGGTGTGACATGGATCGGTTCGAAGTACGCGTCTCCATTACCAAGCTTCTTCTTGTTCTGCTCATCGTAATCGTGCCGTTGAGCATTGTGGGTCTCATTCTGACTACTCGCAGCGACCGTTCGCTCGATAACGCGATCGGAAACGATTTCAAGGCCCTGGCCCAAACCTATAGCAGCCAGGTCGCCGAGTATATCCGTGACCGGGTATCGGACGTGAATGCGATGGCTGCCGATGCTGCCGTGGTAAGCGCGGTCGGCACCGCTGACAAGAGCGGCGCTAACCCGAAACCTGCCGCCGCTTCGACAACGGAGCCTGGCGCAAGAGCCAGTTCTTCCTCGCCCGCTTCCGAAGTGCTGCGCCAGCGCAGGAATCTGGACCCCCGATTCCTGAGCATCGTGGCGACGGACACGAATGGCGTTCCGGTAGCCGGTACGTTTCGCGCGCCTAAATCTTACGCGGAGGATGAAGGCTGGCAAAGTGTTTACAACAAAGGTGAGGGCGCCGTAAAGATCGGCAACATTCTGTTCGATGAACTCACGAAAGCTTACTACGTGAACATCGGAGTGCCTATTGGGGATCCGAATTCAGGGCGCCTGATCGGCGTGCTAACGGCGGCCGTGAACATCTCTCCGCTGCTGGCGCGCTTCCAGCAAGATCAGATCGGGAACGGCGCGCGCGCCGTGCTTGTTAACGATGACGGCACAGTGGTCAGCGCGCCCAATGCGGATGTATTTGCGCGCGTCAAATCGCAGGAATACGAAGTCATTCGCGACTCCTTAGGCTCGGCGCAAGGGCGGCAAGCGGGTTGGCAACTCGCGAGTCTGAACAACGGGCCCTATCTGGTTGGCTACTCTGCCACCGGACTGAAACAGCATTTCGATAACCTCGGCTGGGTGGTACTTGTCAGCGAGCCCGAGCATCAGGCGGCCGCGCCCATTCGTGCGCTCGAGCGTTTCGCGGTAGTGATGGTGGTGCTGGCAATTTTCATGCTCACTCTGCTTTGCGTGTACTATTTTCTGCACCGCTCGCAAAAGTTCGAAGATATCGAAGAGGTGTTGCCGGAGGAGCAAAAGCGGGCGGCTACCGCTTCCAGTTAAACCTGGGCGAATGCGGCCAGGCGGCGAACCCGTAAAATTATTGGCAAGTCGGCGGTTCTGAAGCTCTGAATGTGCCATACGTGTGGTTTTTTGACTGGCGTCCGCTTTGTGCGAAAGCCGTGTTCTGATCCGGGCAGAAGCGACATCATATAGGCAGCGCCTGAAACGGCTGTATCCAGGCGTGGAATCCGTGAACGAGGAGCCCGATGAACACAAAACCCCTGAGGGAGCGCCTGCTCGCCAAGGAACAGGAACTCCTTGCCGATATGGCGCGATTCGAAGACCAGGCGCGAGATGCGCGGACAGATGAAGTGGGGGATGAAGCCGACCAGGCAGTTTCGTCCGAGCAGAAATCCTCGGTCTTCCAGGAAAACACGCTGGCAGCCGAAACATTGAAGCAAGTGCGCGAGGCACTGCAACGGATAGAGGACGGGACGTACGGCCACTGTATCGACTGTGGCCGGGCGATTGAGTTATCGCGTCTCGAAGCCGTGCCCTGGGCTTCCTACTGTCTTACCGACCAGGAGAAGCACGATCAAGCGAGCGGGACAAATGTCGCCGTGGCCCCCACTCTTTAATCTTGAGCACTAACGTCACGTCCCTGCTCAATGAGGCGCCCGCCGGCGCTCCACTGACCGGATGGCGCAAATGGATCCGAGGGCCCGGCGTCCTCGGGTCGTCACACGGCCTCGAAGAGCGAACCCAGCCCTGGTATCTGGTCATCTGGCTCACCGGTGTCGACTATTTCTCCACGCTCGGATACCAGCCCGGCATCGCCCTGCTCGCGGCAGGCGTGATTTCTCCTATCGCCACGGCCGTACTAGTGGCCGTGACACTCGCAGGCGCACTTCCGATTTATTCGCAGGTGGCCGGGCGGTCCTATGTGGGGCAGGGTTCGATAGCCATGCTGGAGAATCTTCTGCCCGGCTGGTGGGGACGGATCATGGTACTCGTGCTGCTGGGCTTCGCCGCCACTGACTTTGTCATCACCATGACGCTGTCCGCCGCGGATGCTGCGACGCATGCTACCCAGAACCCCTATCTGCATCCCGTTCTCGGGAACGCCCAGCTCGGGATAACTCTCTTGATGCTGGCTCTGTTGGCGATCGTTTTTCTGAAGGGCTTCCAAGAGGCGATTCGGCTGGCGACGGCCGTCTGCCTGCCTTATTTACTGCTTAACGCGGTCGTGCTGGTTCGCGCTTTGATCGCGGTCCTGCGGCATCCGGATGTACTCCCAAACTGGCGCTACGCATTGCATGTTCAGGGTAACTGGTCGCATGTGGGGCTGGCCGCGGTGATTCTGTTTCCGCAACTGGCGCTTGGATTGAGCGGGTTCGAAACCGGCGTTTCGGTTATGCCGCTGATCCGCGGCGGGGCCACCGACTCCGAGCAAGACAGGCCGCTCGGACGCATCCGCAATACCCGTAAACTGCTGCTGACCGCCGCGGCCATTATGAGCGTAATGCTGCTGCTATCGAGCTTTGTCTCCACCCTGTTAATCCCATCCGAGGCGTATCGGGAAGGCGGTCCAGCGAGCGGCCGCGCCATCGCCTACTTGGCGCATCTCTACATGGGGAATGTCTTCGGGTCGGTTTATGACATCTCTACTATTCTGATTCTCTGGTTTGCCGGGGCTTCCGCGATGGCCGGCCTGCTTCACCTTGTGCCGCGCTACCTCCCAAGGGTAGGCCTCGCGCCGCAGTGGGTCGCCTACGCCCGCCCACTGGTTCTGGTGTTGTTTGTCTTTGATGTTGTGGTTACCCTTGTCTTTCACGCGAACGTCGAGGCTCAGGGCGGTGCCTATGCCACGGGAGTCCTCGTACTGATGACTTCAGCGACGCTCGCTTCGGCTATCTCGCTTTGGGCCGAGCAATCGCGCTGGGGCAGCCTTTACTGCTGGGCTGTTGTCGTTGTGTTCGTCTACACGACTATCACAAACATGATAGAGCGCACCGACGGAATCATTATCGCCACCTTCTTCATTTTGTTCATCCTTTTGCTCAGTGGCATCAGCCGTTATATGCGCTCTACCGAGCTCCGGGTCGAAGGTCATCGCTTCTGCGATGCTGAATCGGAGCGCCTGTGGAGCGTGCTTGCTTCCCAAAAGGCGAACCTTGTTCCGGTCAAAAGCCTCGAGCCGCCAGTTCGCAACCGTTACGCGCAGCAGATCAGGAGTCACTACAAGCTGGAAGGACCCCTCGCCTTCGTTCATGTTGGACTTTTGGATAACAGAAGCGAGTTTCTATCGCCGATCGAAATCTCGGTCAGAGAGGACGGCGGGCAATACCTTGTAGATGCTTCGCAGGCCGTGGCCCGTGCGAATGCGATCGCCTATCTATCGGAGTTGATACATCCGGTCGCGGTTTTCCTTCGCCTGACACGGCGTAATCCCATGCACCAGGCATTTCGTTATCTCTTGCTCGGAGAAGGCGAGACCGGGTGGATGGTCTATTCGATCCTGCAGCATTATTGGGAATCGACCCGAACCGACGAGGAACGCCCGTGCCTTTTTCTGATGAGCGACTAACTTCCAGCTAAGGCTCAGGCGCCATCAGTGCTTCAAACTGGCAAGGATCTGTTGCCGGTACTCGCCAGCCTTGCGGTAAATATCCTGCTGGTTGAGCGTCAGAACGCGGCGCGCGCTCACGATAGGGCGCCCGTTGATGAACACGTCCTCGACATCGGCGGCTTTCGAAGCGTAGACGATCTGCGAATAGACGTTGTAAAGAGGAACGGCATTCGGGTGCGCCAGGGTGATGGTGATGAGATCGGCGCGCTTGCCCTCCTCGATGGAGCCGATTTGTTCGTCGAGGCCCAGTACCCGTGCACCGCCCATGGTTGCCATATTCAGTGCCTGCTCGGCGGGCAAGGCCGTGGGATCCATCAGCGTGACTTTTTGGAGCTTCGCGGCCAGATCCATCTCGCGGATGAGGTCCGCGCTGTCGTTGCTTCCGGCAAAGCCGTCATCGCCAAGCCCCACGTTAATGCCCATTTTCAGCATTCGCGCGACGTGGGCAATTCCGTCCGCCAGTTTCATGTTGCTCGAGGGGCAGTGCGCGACACCGGTGTTGCGCTGTTTCAACAATCGCAGATCGCCATCGTCCTCCCAAATCGAATGAGCCGCGATCACGCGTCCGTCGAGTACGCCTAGCTTATCGAGCGCCTGCGTAGGTGTCATGCCGCGCTTGGCCAGTGAATCGTCGTGTTCCTTCCGTGTTTCGGCGAGGTGGATTGCGAGCGGAACGCCGTATTTGACGGCGAGCTTGTGGCAGGCGATAAGCGCGTCGTCCGGCGTCGTGTAGATAGCGTGAGGCGCAACCGCCGGAACAATCAGCTCGTCATGACGAAAGCGCTGGATGTATTTTTCGGTTCCTGCGAGCGCGTCTTTCCAGGTCTTGTAATCGGGGGCGGGGAAGCCGATGACGGTTTGTCCGAGCACGCCGCGCAAGCCCGCGTCTCTGGCTACTTCGGCCTCGACGTCCTCGAAGTAATACATGTCGGTGTATGTCGTAATACCGGCGAGCACCATCTCGAGACAAGCGAGACGGGTTCCCCAGCGCACAAAATCAGCATTAACGTTCTTGGATTCGGCCGGAAAGATGAAATGGTTCAGCCAATCCTGGAGGCGCATATCGTCGGCGATGGCGCGGAACAGGGACATGGGCGCGTGTGTGTGCGTATCGATGAGACCGGGTGCGATCAGGGCCTCCGATTTATCCAAGGTGTGCGCCGCCTGAAAGCGGTGAGCTATTTCACCCTCCGTGCCCACACCTACAATGCGGGTAGCGCGGATGGCTACGGCGCCGTGCTCCAGCACTCGGTGCCGCGCGTCCATAGTGACAACGTAGCGGGCACGAATGATCCAATCCGCGCTGTCAGCGCCCGCGGCACGCATGGCGAGCAGCGCAGCGACACAGAGCGCGCTACAAAAATGTCGCATCGAATGGCCTGGGAAAGATCTCTTTGACGGTCATGCTTTCCTGTTTGCCGGCGAGATTCGCAAGGATTAGTTCGGCGTCAGGACAGAATTCCCAGAGCAGCTGCCGGCAAGCACCGCAGGGCGGGGTCAGCGTGTCCGTATCGGCGGCGACAGCGACTCGCCTCAACGTCGCTGCGCCTTCTGAGATGGCCTTGAAAATGGCTACACGTTCCGCGCACATCGTTAGGCCGTAGGTCGCGTTTTCGACATTACAGCCCGTGAAAATGCGCCCGTTTTCATCTTCGATGGCGGCGCCCACTTTGAAATGGGAATAGGGCGCATGGGCACGCCCGCGTGCGGCGAGCGCGGCTTCGACGAGGGAATCGCTATCAAGCGTAGGGCGCGGATTACTGCTAGGTTGACGGCCGGGCATCTTTTAAACTCACGCACCAGGAACCATAACCTCGCTTGCGACTCATCGGATCGTCCTCGATCTGAAACAACAGGTCCAGTTCCGTTCCGGGCTGAAGCAGAGCGGCGCGACCGGCGAAGTTCCAGGCCTTGCAAAATAGCAGGCGGCCATTATGGCGAAGCGGCACGTTGAAGTGCTTGCCCTCGCTCAAAGACTTGGGGGGGCCGGCGACTTCGGCGGCGCCCGCAAAGAAGAGGGGCGATGGGTTTCCGAACCCGAAGGGTCCCAGGGCCATCACCTGCTGAATGCAGGAATCGTTTAAGTCCGCAAAGGAAGCCTCTGCATCGGCGGCATACTGGGGACAGAGATCCTCCGGAGTAAGCCGGGCGGCGGCGAAATCTCCGAAACGCTGTCTGAACACGTCGAGTCTGCTTGCACGCAGGGTGAGCCCGGCGGCCTGGCGATGGCCGCCGAATCTGGTGAACATTTCTGGCATCGTTTCGAGCGCTTCAAGCAAGTGGAAAGCCGGAATACTGCGGCCGGAGCCCGAAAGCAGGGGCTCTTCGCCTTCGACGGCCGCAGTATCGCTCAGGACAAAGACAGGGCGGCTAAAGCGCTCGACCAGGCGGCTCGCCACAATTCCGAGCACACCCAAGTGCCAGCCGGATCCTGAGAAGACGAGCGCCGGAAAATCGTAAGCGGAGGCTTCGGACTCACACTGCCGCAGAATGGCTTCGACGATCTCGCTTTCCACTTGCTGCCGTTCCCGGTTGAGCGTGTCAAGCTGCTCGGCCAAGTGGCGCGCGCGGTCGGCGTCGGCGGTGAGAAAAAGCTCGATCACGTCCAGCGCCGTTGCCATACGGCCGGCGGCGTTGATGCGAGGCGCTAGGCGAAAGGCCACCTGGTGGGCCGAGGGGCATTCGCCGTCGTCAAAGCCCGCCACACGAAGAAGGGAGCGCAAGCCGTGATTGCGGACATCGCGCAGGCCGGACAACCCACGTCGCACAATGACGCGGTTCTCCCCGGTGAGCGGAACAATATCGGCAACTGTCGCGATCGCAACCGGCTTCAAGAAAGAGTCGAGAAGCGCCGATTGCCGCCCTGGAGGCAAGGGACTGCGCTTCAGCAATGCCTGAACGAGCTTTAGCGTCACGCCAGCGCCGCACAAATTTTTTTCGGGGTATTCGCAATCGCGGCGATTCGGATTCAATACGGCCAGCGCGGGCGGTAACTCGGCTTCGGGAAGATGATGATCGGTTACGATCACATCGATACCTATCGAATTTGCATGGCGGACTACTTCGCTTGCCCGTATGCCGGTGTCAACGCTGACGATCAGCCGGACACCTTGCTCGGCCGCGCGTTGGATCACGTCGGCGCGCATCCCGTAGCCTTCTTTCAGGCGATGTGGAATGTGAAACTCGGCGCGGCCGTCGAGAATATCGATCGCTTTCTTGAGGACCACGATGGAGGCGGTGCCATCAACGTCGTAGTCTCCATAAAGCAGGATCGGCTCGCGCGCTTGGATCGCCTTCAGAAGGCGTGTTACGGCGCGATCCATATCGCGCATCAGAGATGGATCGTGCAGTAAATCAAGCCGGGGAGAAAGGAACTCGGCAGCGGCAGCTGGATCCGCGAAGCCGCGATTGGCGAGCACGGAGGCCACGATGGCGTGCACACCCAACGTCCGCCGCAGCACGGCCATGGTTTCCGGCGAGCTGGGAGGTAAGAGCCAGCGCGCGGCGGGACGCGTCCACGCCGGAGTGACAACGGGATCATCCATCAGTTATTAGAGAAGTATCCTCCCAGTGTCCCATCGTCGCGTTCTTCCTGCTCCTCGGCGAGGGCCTCGAGCTCGGCGAGAATGTCATTCAACGCCTGGTACCACTCGGTGTGCAGTTCGTAGACGTAGGTCTGGCTGTCCACGGTGAAGGAAAGCTCCACTGCACAGGTGAACCCTTCATAGGCTTGCAACTGGCGCAGCCGGTTCTCGAAATTTCGCTTCTCCTCGCGGCTGAGATCGCTATCTTCAAGCTGATCGAGGGCCTCATCGATTTGATCCAACGAGAATGCCCGATGGTGGAAAACGAAAAGCCGCGCGCCGGCCTTGCGTCCCACGCTCAGAAAGTCCGTAAAGTGCGGATATGTTTCGATGTCCCAGTACACATAATTCAAGGTGTCGACGGCGCGACGATAGCCATGGAAGACAGCAATTCCAGAATCGTCGAAGTAGGCCTTAATTTCCGCTCTTAGTGTTTCCAGATCTAGAGCCATCGGCTACAAGCTATCAGATTCAGAATTCTTTACATAGGTGTGCGTCGTGCGCTGAGCATACCTCATCCGAAGGGTAACCTTGCGCTCTCGATGGGCATCGTTTACAAGAAGTCTCTCCTTTTGAAAGTGAGTGCGATCCGACCTTGCGCCGCCTTTGTCTTTTACTCCTCCTGGTGTTCGTCGCCTGCGGCGAGATTTTTGCGCAGAGCGGATTTGTGAAGTCGGGAGATCAGCCGATTCCGGGGGCGACGATCACCGTAAGCCAGGGCAGCCAAACATTCTCGACGGTAACCGATGCGGACGGACACTACGTGTTTCCACCGCTGGGCGCCGGAACATGGACAGTCAGTATCGAGATGTTCGGTTTCGAGCCATTGAAGAAAGATATCGACTACGCGAGCGCGACGGCGCCCGTCAACTTCAGCCTGCAGTTGAAAGAATCGCCCATTCTGCAGCGCTTGCAGCAGTTCGCGGCCAGGCGCAATGGAGCGCCGGGGACTGCGGCCAGCAGTCCGGCAACGAATGCGCAAAGCGGCACTCAGCAGATCGATCAAGAGTTACAGAACGAGCTGAACTCGCAGCAACAAACGATAGCAGCTCCAGGGCCCGGCACCGAGGCCGGCAACGAATCGTTCCTCGTGTCGGGAAGCCTCAGCCCGGGTATGGCGCAGGGTAGCGAGGCTGATTCCGGGCCGGACATGAGGTTCGGAGGGCAGGGGCGCAATCCTTTCGGCGGCCCGGGTGGACCGGGCGTAGCGAGTGGTGAAGGGGCGGCTCCGGGTTTCGGCGGACCGGGCGGGGGCGGGGGCGAAGGAGGAGGATTTGGCGGCCGCGGCGGAGGTGGAGGAGGTTTCGGAGGCCGCGGAGGCTTTGGCGGGCCAGGCGGTCGAACCGGAAGGCGTCCCGGTCAGACGGCAGGTGCAGCGTTCGGCAATCGAAGAAGGCAGAATCAGCAGATCCACGGCCAGGCTTCGTTTACCTTGACCAACTCCGCTCTGAATGCAAAGCCATTCTCCATAAACGGCCTGGATATCCCGCAAGCAGCCTATGCGCAGAGCCGGTTCAGTTTAATCGTAGGCGGGCCGTTAATGATCCCCAAGATAGTCAAGGATCCAAAAACACAATTCTTCGTCACATATTTCGGCACACGCGCGCGCAACCCAAAGCTGTTCACCGAGACCGTCCCGACGGAAGCGGAGAGGAACGGCGATTTTTCGCAAGCTGTGCAAACCGCCGGTATTTCGGGAGCAACCACTTCTGTGAAGATATTCGATCCGCTCAGCGGGCAGCCCTTCCCGGGCAACGTGATTCCGCTTAACCGGCAGGATCCGATCGCCAGGAGTCTGTTGAGCTATTACCGGCTTCCGAACGAGCCGGGAATCGCGAACAACTATCAGTTCGAGACCGCTGCGGCCAGCAATTCAGACAACCTCGGAATTCGTTTTCAACGCAGTATCACGAAGGCAGACCGATTGTCCGTAAACTTCCAGTATCAGCGCAGAGACGGAACGACCGCTCAGCCATTCGGATACTCGGACACCACACAAGGGTATGGTTTAACCAGCCAGGTGCAATGGACGCGGAATCTAAGCTCGACGGCGATTAACAATTTCCAGATACGATTCAACCGCAATTACAACCAGATTGTTCCGTACTTTTCGCTGCTGCCGGACGTCGCGTCCCAGCTGGGCATTCCGGGTGTTTCATCGAATCCGCTGAATTTTGGTCCGCCCACGCTGAACTTTACCAACTTCGGTTCCCTCAGTGATTCGACGGCTACGTTGAGCCGGAATCAATCGCAGGGCGCGAGCGACAGCGTCAACTTGCTGAGAGGCACACACAGCATTTCGCTCGGTGCCGGGTACACCCGCGCGGACCTCAGCGCCCGCACGGATCCGAACGGACGCGGCACATTCAACTTCACGGGCGTTGCCACAAGCGTTGTTCAAAATTCGCAAGTGCAGCAGGGGTCAGGCTACGACTTGGCGGATTTTTTGCTTGGGTATCCTCAATCGAGTTCCATTCAATACAGCCAGTTCAGCAACTACTTTCTGCAGAATCAATTCAACGGGTATGCGCAAGACGAGTGGAAGGCGCGGCCTAACTTGACGCTGATCTTAGGTGTCCGTTATGAATACTTCTCTCCGCTCAGCGAGAAGTACGGGCGCATGGCAAACCTGGAGATCGGCCCCGGTTTTAGCAGTGTGTCACGCGTCACGCCGAATTCTGCTGGAACTTACGGAGCGCTTCCGAGCGGCCTGATCTTTCCCGACCGCAACAATTTTTCGCCCCGGCTTGCCATCGCCTGGAAGCTGCCGTTCAAGAAATCGACGGTGATTCGATCCGGCTATGGAATCTATTACAACGAACAGGCGTATGTTCAATTCGGCAACCTCTTGGCTCTACAGCCGCCGTTTGCCACTTCCAATTCGGTGAACACGAGTGCCGAGAACGTGCTTACGCTAGGCTGCACGGCTTATACGCCGGCCGGAGGTTGCGTCCAGGGAGGGTTTCTTTCCACCAGCCCCAGCCAGGTGACAAACACGTTCGCTGTGAATCCCAGCTACCGCACGCCGTACGCCGGTACCTGGAATTTCTCGATCCAGCGCGATCTCGGAAAAGGATTTTTCACCGAGGTATTGTACATGGGGACAAAGGGAACGGGCTTGGACGTGCGGATTGCGCCGAACCAGCCGCCCCCCGGAAGTCCCCGGCAGCTCACGCAGGGCAATCAACTGGGAAATGCGTCCGGATTCACCTACGATCAATCCATTGGCAACTCGATTTTCAATGCCTTCCACGCGCGTTTGATGCGGCGCTTCAACCGCGGAATTTCGCTCAATGTCCTTTATCAATTCGCGAAATCGATTGATGATTCGTCTACTTTCGGCGGAGCAGGCAATACCGTCGCTCAGAACTGGCTCGACATAGCGGCCGAGCGGGGGCTTTCGAGTTTCGACGTTCGCCACGAGTTAAGCGCCAATTTTGTCTGGACGTCTCCGGTTGCCGCCGGGGCCTCGCGAATCGCTTCCGACAGCAAACTGGGACGGCTCCTGAAGGACTGGCAATTGAGCGGCTCCATCACGGCTCAAACTGGAAACCCGCTCACCGCGCGCGAACTGGGAAATACGCAGCAGTTGGCGCAGACAGGCGGAACGGGCAGCGGGCGGGCCGAGGCCACCGGGCTGCCGATTGAATCGAACACCGGTTTCTTCAATTTAGTGGCGTTCACGACGGCGCCTTTGGGAACTTACGGCAATGCCGGCAGAAACACAATTCCGGGTCCGGGTCTGGTAAACCTGAACCTGGCCTTCGCGCGCTCCTTCACGCTTAGCGAACGGAGGCGGCTCGAGTTCCGCGTGGAATCGAACAACGTATTAAATCACGTGAATTACACGAGCTTCTACACGGTCGTCAATTCGATCACCTACGGCCTGCCGAGCGCCGCTGCTTCCATGCGCACGCTAGATGCCGTTGTGAGGTTCCGATTTTGAGAGCAAACGCGCTTTTCCTGTCGGCGTTACTGGCGGCCATGCAGCCGGTTCTGGCCCAGCAGCGGCCGACATTTTCGACTACCACGAATGTCGTTATCGTCAACGTAACGGTGCTGGATCGCAACGGCAAGCCGATTGAGACTCTGACCAGGGACGACTTCGAAGTCTACGAAGATGGCAAGCTTCAGAAATTGCAAGCCGTCGATTTGCAGCGCCTGAACACGCGCGTCCTGCCACCGGCTACCGAAGCGGACAGCCTGCCGCCGGAAAAGCCGAAAGGCTATAACCCGGATGCCGAAAAATCGGCGCTGAAGACTGAAATGCTGTCAAAGTACCAGGACCGGCGGCTGATGATCATGCTGTTCGACTTTTCGTCGATGCAGCCGTCGGAGCAGATTCGCGCTAAGCAGGCGGCCATTAAATTCCTGAGTGCGCAGATGACCGCGAGCGACACGGTCTCGATCATGACCTTCGGAACGGAGCTTCAGACGGTTCAGGACTTCACTTCCGATCGGGACCTGCTAATCAATACGATAAACAAGTTTCGAGTGGGCGAATCGAGTGAAAACGCCACCACGGCCGACGAAGGGGCCGATGCTCAGGACCAGAGCGGACAGTTTGTGGCTGACGAGACCGAGTTCAATATCTTCAACGCCGACCTGAAACTCGCGGCTTTGGAGGATGCGGCTCGCAAACTCAGCCAATATCCGGAGAAAAAGGCGTTAATTTACATCTCGAGCGGAATTCAGAAGAACGGGGTCGATAATCAGTCCCAGCTTCGCGCCACGGTGAACACCGCCATTCGGGCTAACGTTGCCTTTTATCCGATCGACGCACGCGGCCTGTCGGCGCTGGTTCCGGGAGGAGACGCGACACAGGCCGGGGCAGCCGGAAATAACCTCTATAGCGGGGCCGGCCAGCGGTCCTTAAAGGAGAACTTCAATAACCAGCAGGAGAGTCTGGCGACCCTGGCTTTGGATACCGGCGGGAAAGCGCTGCTCGATTCAAACGATTTGACCGAAGGCATGCGCCAAGTCCAGAAGGACTTCACGAGTTACTACGTTCTTTCGTATGTAAGCTCAAACACCGCACTGGACGGCCGCTACCGCCGCATTCAAGTGAAGTTGGCCTCGAAAGATGCCGCGTTAAGGGCGAAACTGGATTACCGGCAAGGCTACTACGGACCCACCACATTCGCGCACATGCGCGATGTAGATAAGGAGGCGCAGCTCTCGCAAGCCCTGCTGTCAGATAACCCGGTGACGGATATGCCGATCGCGGTCGAAATCGACTATTTCCGGTTGGATAAGGACAAGTACTTCGCGCCCATCTCGGTAAAGATTCCGGGCTCGGCGCTGGCCTTTCACAGCAAGGGAGCGCGGCAGGGGACGGAGCTCGACTTCATAGCCGAAGTCTTCGATGCCCGGAACCGGCCCGCGGCAACCGTACGCGACACCATCCCATTGAAGGTGGACCAGCCCACCGCGGGGCAGGTGGTCCGTAAGAGCATTCAATACGACACTGGCGTGACGCTGACTCCCGGCAATTACAAACTGCGGTTTGTGGCGCGTGAGAATGGCGAAGGGAAAGTGGGAACTTTCGAGACCCCCTTTGCGATTCCGGATCTTGCGGCCGGAAAGGCGCTGCGGGTCAGTTCAGTAATTTTGAGCGATCAGCGCGAGCCGATCAGCCAGCAGGTGGCCGGAGTGAAAAACGCCAAGAAGCTGATGGCGGAGAATCCATTGATCGACAACGGTCAGAAGCTGATGCCGAACGTGACAAGGGTGTTCCGGCCCGGCCAGAACATGCTGGTATACGTGGAAGTGTACGATCCGGCGATTCCAGCCAACCTGCCTGAAAATTTTCGTCGGGCAGACGTAGAGGCCAGCCTGGCGCTCTACAAGGACAACAAGAAAGTCTTGGAAACGCCGCCGGTCCGCGCGAACCGGCTGAGCGACAACCGGAACTCCACCCTGCCGGTCTGGCTGCAGGTCCCGGTCTCGAAGATTGAGCCTGGGAAATACGAATGCCAGGTGAATCTCATCGACGAATTCGGCCGGAAATTCGCCTTTCCCAGAGCCTCTCTGGCCGTTCTCCCAAATTCCACAGCGAAACCATAGTCCAGCGATTCAGTCTTACGGCTTTGGTAGCCGCTTCATTGCTGCCAACGCTCTACATGCCTTTAGAGATTTATGGCATAAGTCTGGTACTATAAACGTATGCAGATTGGTTATAGCTGCCTTCCCAAGAGGCTGCCACTAATCTTCAGGCAGGCGGCGATCATCGCTGCGGGCTTGGCGGTTTTGCCTGCAACGACGCGATTTGAAAGAGTTGCCACGGCGCAGCCGGCATCCTTTAAACCCGCAGTAGCGCCCGCTCCCGATCCCCGCACCGTACGCCTGGTGAAATTCTTCTCGCACCTGCACTGCCCGGTAGCCAACCTGGCGGAGGACTTTGTGCACGCCGCCGATGACAATCATCTGGATTGGCGGCTGCTCCCCAGCATCTCGGTAATTGAGTCCGGGGGCGGCAAGGCTTACAAAAATAACAATATCTTCGGCTGGAACCAGGGCGAGGAGTTGTTCCCGACAATTCGAGCCGGCATCAACACCGTGGCGTTCAAGCTCGGAAAGAGCCCCCTCTACCGGAATCGCGATGTGCCGGGCAAGCTGCGCATTTACAACCCCTATGAGGGGTACGCCGAGAGCGTGCTTACCGTGATGAACCGGATCAGCCCGGTGGTCGATTTAAGGGCGGCAAAGCCGGTCCGGCGCGCGGACGAGCCTATCTACGCGAGCGACTGAGGCCACCCCAGCCGGCGACTATTGCGGAAGGCCGATGCGACGCACGAGGTCCTGCCAGCGCCAATCCGAGCGCAAACTATCGAACATCGGCAACGTTAATTCTATAATTCGGAACACCCGTTGACGATACGCGTCCTCCAGCCACTGGAAAGCCTGCGTAAGGTCGCCGAGACCTATATAGACTACGGCGACATCAAAAGGGGAAACGCATCTTCGCTCAGACAAAGCTCTCAGCTCTTCGAGAATATGCAGGGCCTTCGCCTTCTCGCCCGCTAGGCCGTAGGCCCGGCCGAGCAGCGCGCGATAATGCGGGCCGCCCGAAAGATCCACCGCCTTTTCAAGTTTCGTGATGGCGTCCTCAAGCTGCCCCTTCTGTTCCAAAGCGAGTGCCAGAAACCATAGGGCATTGGGGTACGCGGGGTCGATCTCCAGGGCAGCGAGGCATTGCGTGATCGATTCGTCGTAGCGGCGTGCCCGGTAGAGGATCAGCCCGAAATGGCCCAGACGCACGCGCGAGATGGGATCCACTTCAAGCGCTCGCTTGTATTCCCTGATTGCCTCGTCGTGCTGCCCTCGGATAGACATGTAGTCGGCCAAATGCGCGCGAGTCGCTGAATCCCCCGGCCGTAATTCCAGCGCCCGGCGACACTCGGTTTCCGCGGCGGTCCAATCCCAATCAAACAAGATGTGGATAGCAGCCAAGGCGTTGTGAGCGGCCGCTGTGGTTTCGTCCAGTTCGAGAGCCCTCACGGCATTCGCCTTCGCCTTCGGGAATGCTTCATCGCAAGGCGTCACGCCGAAAAGGCCGAGATAGAAATAAGACTGGGAGACGTCTGCGTAAGCTCGAGCGTACGCAGGATCGAGGTCAATCGCCTGGTTGAAAAATTCAGTACTCTTCTCCAGATCCGCCGGGGTCATTTTGTCCCGAAAGAAGTTCCCTTTAAGACAAGCTTCGTAAGCTTGCGGGTGGACATGGCGAGGTCCGGCCGAGGATTGCGGCTTCGGATCCACCAGCTTGTGAATCTGGCTCCCGATACTCGCGGCTATCTCAGCCTGCAGTGGCAAGACCTCGCGAAGTTCGCGCTCGTATCGTCCAGACCACAGATGCCGGTCGTCCAACGCATGGATTAGTTGCGCTGTGATGCGGACCTTCTGCTCCGATCGCATTACCGAGCCTTCCACCACCGCGTCTACGTGCAATTCCCTTGCGATTGCCGGTAAGGACTTGCGTGCTCCCTTGTATCTCATCACCGACGTCCGCGAAATTACCCGTAATGATGTGGTCGTCGCGATGGCGGAAATCAATTCCTCCGTCATGCCGTCGCAGAAGTATTCCTGTGCTGGATCGCCGGAGTGGTTCTCGAGAGGCAACACCGCCAGAGAGCTAATTCCGCTAGCCTGTTGCGTCGGAATGCCGTCGTGTAATGTCGCCGCGTTCGAGGAATTCACTCCCGCCGGCTCGACCGGCGCAATAAAACGATATCCGCGCTGCGGGAGGGTCTCTATAAACCGCGGCTTCTTTGGCTGATCTCGCAGGGCTGTCCGCAGGCCGTTAATTGCCTTGTTCAGCCCGTGATCAAAATCGACGAACGTGTCTCTCGGCCACAGCCTTTTTCGAAGTTCTTCCCGAGACACCACTTCACCCGGACGATCCAGCAAAACCGCGAGCAATTGAAATGGCTGATTCTGCAGCTTGACCTTGGCGCCTTGCCGGAATAACTCGCCTGATCTAAGATCAACCTCGAATATTCCAAAATGGATGCGCGGCGATGCGTTTCCCATAAAGACAGTAATACATCTCAACACTTCGCCCGGGTCCCGTCAACGTTTGGGCTGCGCGCCCTCTCTAATCCGCTGATTCCGAGATGGTTGTCAGGGAATAATCTCGTGACAATCATGGAATGCACCGGCCATTGAGCTCGCCGACGATCCGACCCTAAAGTATGGATCAGACCAATAGGAGGTCCAGAAATGAGAATGCCGATTTCGAGAGTTTCGATGATCGCGAGCCGCATGACGATCGTTTGCGCGCTGCTTGCTATGGGATCGTCGTTGTGGGCGCAGAACGATAATTCGGCGCGGCCGGAGGACGAAGGCGCATGTTCGAACCGCACTCTTCGGGGCGATTACGGATTCGCTGTGGAAGGCGTGATACTAGCTATTCCCGGTGTAACGCTTCCACCCGGAACGGCTCTTCCGCTTCGCGGCGTAGCACTGACTCACTTCGATGGCAAAGGCAATCTAACGCAGGTGGATCATATCCTTGTGAACGGGATGCCCCCGTCTGAGGAGTGGACCGCAGGCAGCGGCACTTACAGCCTCAACTCGAATTGCACTGGAACAGCAGTGATCAACGTTCCCGGGAATCCGCTTTCTCCGCTCAATCTGCACCTGGTGGTGATCAGGCAAGGCAAAGAGATCCACACGGTTGTCGAAGCCAACGCGGTCACCAGCGTCGGAATAAAGGTCGAGTGATTGGGTTGCCGCGGGCGGAATGGGGCGCCGGGCGCATCAATCCGCCCTTCAGCGCCTCAAATACTGATCGGTCTTGTCGATCCAGTCCTGCCGCGGCGGCGTGAAGATGTCAACGTCCACGGTGTCTTCCAGCACGACGGCCATGTGCGGCACATTGGGCGGAATACACAGGAATTCGCCTGGCCGGACAGTTATGTCTTTACCCGCGATGGTAAAACGCATACTGCCTGACTGGACGTGCGTAATTTGCTCGTTGAAGTGGCTATGCATCGGGATAACACAACCCTTCTTCAAGAGAATTCGCGCCACCATCACCTGATCGCCCACCACAAGCTGGCGATCGAACAGCGGATTTACGTTCTCAACCGGGACCTCATCCCAGCGAACGTGTTTGACCTCGTTTTGGCTCGCGGTGACTGCCTGTGCCGATTCACTCATGTTTACTCTCCTGTTTCTCCGTTTGCAAAATTTGCCATCAAAGGCCTTTGTACATACCGCCGTCGACTAAAATTGTCTGACCCGTCACGAACGATGCGCGTTCGGAGGCCAGCCACACAACAGCGTCGGCGACTTCTTCGGGTTGCCCTAGACGGCCGAGCGGAATTTGATTCACCCACGCCTGCCGGATTTCCGTCTCGCTTTGCCCCGAAGCGGCGGCTCGCCGCGTCAGAAGCTGCTTGAGCCGGTCAGTCGCGGTATAGCCCGGACCAACATTGTTGACTGTAATCCCGTCTTTGCCGAATTCATTCGCCAGGCTGCGCACCAGACCCATCACGCCCGCTCGCACCGCGTTCGAGAGAATCAGTTGCGGCTGCGGCTGCCTCACGGTGATGGAGCTGATAGTAATCACCCGGCCCCAGCGCTGTCGCTGCATGAACGGTATCACGGCGCGCGCTAGGGCGACGGCGCTGCGCAAGTTCAGCGCGAATGCATCGTCCCAATCCTGGTCGGTTGTTTCGAGAAATTCCTTTGCGGGAGGGCCACCGGCGTTCGCAACACAAATATCGAGACGGCCGAACACGCTGTACGCGTTCTTTACGAATTGGCCAATGGCTGCGCTGTCACGCACGTCGAGTGCTTCGCTGTGGACCTCGACACCGAACCGCCGGCGGATATCGTAGGAAACCTGTTCGAGCGCGTCCGGATTCCTGGCGCAAAGCGCTAGGTGGGAGCCTTCCGCCGCCAGCGCTTGGGCCGCCGCGCGCCCTAGACCCTGGCTCGAGCCCGCAACCAGCGCGGCCCGGTTTTTCAGGCCTGTCTCCATTCAAACCTCCGAGACGATCAGCCTATCATCCCGGAGTCACTCACCTGCCAAGGCCATTCATCTGGGCGAAACAATCGGCGCGCTAAATACTCTTCGTCTGCTCACGCCCGACGCTTCCTGCGCGGCGCGCAGAATGTCTCTCGCGCCTTTCTGCAGCGCATCCGCACGCGGATCTACCTGGTCGGGACAGTTTAAGTCGGGGCTGCGTTCGCCATTCACCTCAACATACAGAGACGAGCCGAACGAAGCGCTTTTCATGCAGTGACGGGCTGGAATGTCGCTCAGCGGGGTGGCTGCGTTCACATCGCGTAGGAACTGCGCGCACATTTTATCGCCTAATTTCACCTGCCGAGGCTCCACGCCGCGAACGTCCACAGTCGCGCGCCCATCTTCATCGATCGTCACGCGCATACCGCGCCGGTTGCTTGATCCGGTATCGATCACCGTCGCACGGGAAGCGCTGGCAAATACCGGCATGGCCGCGAGTAGAGCGAAGAGGAATGGAACCGTAAGGCGACGCCCCTTCTTCACACTTCTATTGTCGCGCTTCGCCGTTCAGTTGGTGGAAGACGAGCTCCGCTGTTTCGCCTTGGCTTTGGCAACCATCTGACGCACCTCGGCTGCCAGGGTCGGAGCGTGATAGCAGTATCCGTCTTTAATAGTCCATTCCACCCCTCCCGTGTGAACCTGTTTTCCATCTCTGATTGCTTCAACGCCCGTCGGATACAGCACCTTCATATTTTCCAGCGGATTCCCGTTCACCACAATCAGATCCGCCAGATAACCCGGACGGATGCCTCCGATCTTTCCTTCCATGCCGAGAATTCGGGCATTGTTTCCCGTCACGTGCTGAATGACCTTGATGGGATGGAAGCCCGCTTCCTCGTGCAGTTCAAGCTCGCGCAACAGGCCGAAGCCATAAATCTGATAGATGAAGCCCGCGTCGTCTCCCGCGCCGATCATGCCGCCCATGCGCTCGAAATCGCGCAGCGCTGCCTCCCAGATGCGGTAGTTCTCCTTCCAGAAAACTTCGTCGTTCGAGGTCCAGCCCAGGAAATAGGATCCGTGATTTTTCGGATTGGGTCGAAAGTATTCTTCGAGCGTCGGATGCAGATACTCGTTGAACCACGGTTGCGTCTGCGCGCGCTGAAGATCGCGGCTGGCTTCGTAAATATCGAGCGTCGGCACCCAGGCCACCTTCGCCTTCACCATCGCCGCGAGCACTTCCTGTAAACGCTTCGGGTCGGCCTCTCGCCACAGATGACCGGCGTAGCGGAAGCGGTCGGTTTCGTTGTTGTAGTTGTAGTCCGCCGGAAAATTTTGAACCCCGTCGGGAATCGCGGCGTCCGGGATCCCGTACCAGTGCTCGATGCTGCGCGTTCCGAACCGGATGTCGTCCCAGGCGTTTGTCTCTTCCACCCCCGCGTGGTGCGCCACCGGCAGATTCAGCTTGTGAGCTTCGTCTTCGGCCGCTTCCATAACATCCCGCTGAATGCCCAGAAACTTCACTCCATCTGCGCCCATCTGCTTGTATTCGCGAACACGGGCCCGCGCCTGCTCCGGATTGGTCGGAACGGGCGGCTGCGCCGAAAACATGGGATAAACCAAAATGCGAGGCGCGGCGACCTCTCCGGCTTCGCTCTTTGCCCGCAGCGCCAGCGTCTTCTTCGTATCGCTGCCGACGTCGCGCACCGTGGTGATTCCGCACGCCAGCCAAATCTTCAACTCGTAGTCGAGCGGCTGGGGAATGCCGCCTCGTTCATCCTGGGTATGCGCGTGCGCATCGATGAGGCCGGGTAAGACATATTTGCCGGTGGCATCGATCTCCACGTCGGCCGGAAGCCTCTTGCCGCGGCCGTTGTGCAGCGCGACCGGGTCGAGCGCCGCCACCGCGACGATTCGATTGTTCTCGATGAGAATGTCTTTAGGACCGGATGCCGGAGTGCCGTTGCCGTCCTCGATCATCGCGTTGCGGATAGCCAGCCGTGCGTAACGTTTTCCGTTGACGGGCTGCTGGGCGGTTTGAGGCTGCAACTGGGTTACCGCGAAGATCGCGAGCGCCCCTACGTAAAGTGGTCGCGTTTTGTTGCTGGTCATGAATAGGCCGGAGATTGACCCATCATAAGCGAAAAGGGAACCATGCGGCTCCCTTTTGTCGCGTCGATCGTGATCGACCCTAGAGTTGTGACTAGTTGGTCCCCTTCGAATCGGGGCACTTTGAGTATAGCCCGCGGTCAGCTTACCTTTTCGGCAATCGACTTAGCCTGCACGAACTGCAGCAGATAGTCCGGGCCGCCGGCTTTGGAATCCGTTCCCGACATGTTGAACCCGCCAAACGGATGCGCGCCCACCATCGCCCCGGTGCATTTGCGATTGATGTAGAGATTTCCGACGAAAAACTGCCGTTTCGCCTTCTCGGCCTTATTGGAGTTGGTGGTGAAAACCGCTCCCGTCAGCCCGTATTCGGAGTCATTCGCAAGCTGTAGCGCGTGGTCGAAATCCTTTGCCTTGGTGACAGCCAGCACGGGGCCAAAGATTTCCTCCTGAAAGATTGTGGCCTTGGAATTCACGTCGGCGATCACGGTGGGCTTGATGAAGTAGCCTTCGCCTTGCCCAGGCTCGCCGCCCGCGATTAAACGCCCTTCTCTCTTGCCCGTTTCGATGTATTTGAGGATCGTCTCCTTGGCACGGGCATTAATCACCGGGCCCATGTAGTTGTTGAGATCGTCGGAAGGACCAATCGTAAGCGTGTCCACCTTCGCCTTCAATTTGTCCAGAAATTCGTCATAAACACGCTCGTCCACGATGGCCCGCGAACAAGCGGAACATTTCTGGCCCTGGTACCCGAATGCGGAATACAAAACTCCGAGAACCGCCTGATCGAGGTCCGCTTCCTGATCGACAATGATCGCGTCCTTCCCGCCCATCTCGGCGATCACCCGTTTAATCCAGAGCTGGCCCTTCGGCGTTTTCGCCGCAAGTTCGTTGATATGAAGACCCACGTCGCGCGATCCCGTGAAGGAAATGAAGCGAGTATTAGGGTGGGAGACAAGGATATCGCCGATGGCCGCGCCGCTGCCTGTTAATAACGAAAAGCTCTGCGGAGGGAATCCCGCCTGCAACAGCACCTCAGCGAATTTGGCAGCGATGGTCGGAGTGTCGCTTGATGGTTTTATTACGATCGTGTTCCCAACCACGAGAGCCGCAGTCGCCATTCCGACTAGTATCGCGAGAGGAAAGTTCCAGGGCGGAATGACAATACCGACCCCGAGCGGCAGATACACCATTTCGTCGCGCTCGCCTGAGAGCTGCACCACCGGCTCGGGCTTTGCCAGTTTCAGGGCGTGCCGCGCATAATATTCGCAGAAATCGATAGCTTCGGAAACATCGGCTTCGGCCTCAGCCCAGGTCTTGCCGGCTTCGAACACCAGCCAGGCGTCAAATTCGTATTTCCTTTCTCGCAGAATCTCGGCAGCGCGAAGCAGCAAAGCCGCTCTGTCCTGCATGGATAGGCCTGCCCAGGCCGGGAAGTACGCGTAAGCGCGCTCGACCGCGTCGCGCGCGTCCTGCTCCGATCCCTTCTGATGAATGGCAATAACTTCTGAGGGGCGCGAAGGGTTCAGTGATTCCAGCTTGGACGTGGATCTCCGCCGCTCGCCGGCAATCAGCAAATCGTATTCTTTGCCGAATTCCGAACGCACCTTCGAGAGCGCCGCGCGCATGGCAAGCGCGTGCGCGGGTTGATTGAAATCGGCATACGGCTCGTTTACGAATGGCGCAACGGAAACAGGCGGAGAGGCAATTGCTGGCATAATCGGGACGAGCTATTTGATGCGTTGCGCGACCGCCTAGATTCGGTCCTCGAACTGCTTCTCTGCGATGCGGCGTCCGCGCTCGAACATCTCCGCGGCGTCTTCGGCAATTTCGCGGCCCCGCTCATACAATTCGCGCCCGCGCTCAAAGAGTTCCTGTCCGGACTCGAGAATCGTCTTACGGCTGCGATCCGCCTGGCGGGCCAACTTGCGCCTCGTGCGCGCGCCCGATTCCGGTGCCATTAACAGGGCCGTGGCTGCGCCCAATGCAATCCCGCCCAGAAACCATCCAACTGCGCTAAAACTGTTATCGCGATCCATCCCCTTTCCTCCGTTCTCATTCTATGCTCGAACGGGATCATTGTGAAAAAGAAACAGAATCAGGCGGTCTGTGGCTTGGCTCAGCGGAAAGTCTGTATCTCCACGCGATCGCCGTCGGTACGGAAGGTGACGAGGCCCCGCTCATCAGTGCGGAACACGGCGGCATGATGTTCGGCGAGGCGGGCAAGAACGGTTGGATGGGGATGGTGAAACTGATTCTTGTACCCGTCCGAGATGAATGCGAAACGCGGGTTGATCTGGCTGAGAAACTCATCCGACGACGACGTTTTGCTGCCGTGATGGCCGACTTTCAGCAACGTGACGGGATGAAGCTCTCCGCTCCCGACCATATCGTCTTCTACGGGCCGCTCGGCGTCGCCCGTGAGCAGGATGCTTCTGTGCCCATACGTGACTTCGAGCACGAGCGAATCGTTATTAGTTGCCGTCTCGCCGGAAACGTACGCGGACGAAGGCGCGAGGACACGGATTCTAGCGCCCCCAATCGCGACGGCGGGAGACGACCGGTTGAGCCCGACGATGCGCACGCGATCGGCATCGGCAGTGTGCCGGATCTTGTTCCATTCGGCCGTTTCCGGCTCCGCGCCAACCCAAAGCGCGCGCGGATGGAAGTTATCCAGAATGGCGGCCAGGCCGCCCATGTGGTCCGAATGTCCGTGCGTGAGAACGGCGTAATCGAGGTGCCGGATACGGCGGCTCCACAAGTATGGCGAGACGACGTCTTCGCCGATGTCGATCTGCGGCTTGCGCGCCATTCGTTCGGCGCCAGGAAAGCCGCCGGCATCCACCAGCATCGTTTCGCCGTCGGGAAACACCAGAAGCAGGCTGTCGCCCTGGCTGACGTCAATCGCCGTGAGCTCCAGAAAATGCGGCCGCGTATCGGGCTTCCAGGGCTGCAGGCAAATGGTTCCGAAAAGAGCGAGTGAGCAGGCGAGCGCTGCCAGTTTCCAGCGGCGCGTGTGGCGAATGCATACGGCCAGGACCACCAGAGAGATCCCGAAGGCGATGGAGATCCATAGCGGCAGCGCAGCCATCCGCCATGCCGGTTCAAAGCGTACGTGCCAGCCGGCCACCAGTTCCGCCCAATAAAGCAGCAATTTTGTGAGCAGTGCGAGCACGTGCCACCCGCTCAGGATCGAGGCGAAACCCAACGGCACAACCAGTGACAGAAGCGGTATGACGATGATGTTTGCCGACAAACCCGTGATCGAAAGGCGGTGGAAGTAGCTCACCATCGGCAGCGCGAGCCCGAACTGCACGCAAGCCGAGACGATGATAGCTTCGAGGACAAAAGCGGTGAGCAACGTGCCGCGCCAGACGATCTGCCGGCTGCACGCTTCCGGAAGGCCGGTCCACAGCCGCAACGTTTCAGCCAACAGCCGCAACTCGCTGCGCCATTGGGCGGCCCGGTGCTCCACTTGCGGATCGTACGCACGCTGATCGAAGCGTTTCACGGCCGCGCGAAGCGGTTCCGTCATCCGCTCCATGACTGGAATCGCGAAGACCGCTATGGCGGCTGCCGACAAGAAGGATAATTGAAAGCTCGGATCGAATAGCTCGTCCGGATCGAAAGCCAGGTACAACAAGCCAACCACGGCGAGCACGTTCAGTATTCGCGTTTTCCGAAAGAAATAGCTGGCGAAAAGAAAGAGGGTGAACCCGCCCGCCGCACGGACCACCGGTGAACTGAGTCCCGAGATGAACGCGTACAGCCAGCTTGCGATGGTGGCGACGCCCAGAGCCGGCACGCGCCTGAATTGCAGCAGTCGCAGCAGAAACAGCAGAGTCAGCGCCAGCACCGCGACGTGTTGCCCCGAAATCACGAGCGCATGGTAGGTGCCCGTCACTCGAAAATCGTTCGTCCACCGCCGCTCTACTCCGCTCGTCTCCCCGATGAGAGTTGCTTGCAACAAAGCCGCGGTATGCGGATCGCCGCGGTAAAGCTGGGTCAGCCGTTCGAGCGCCCAAGTCCGCGCTGCGTAGAGCCACGTCAGCGCTCGCGACCCGCATTGTCCTTTGAGCAGGTGAACGTCGCTCGGGCTCGATACTGAACCCGTCCAATAGATGTGTTGGCTCGCGAGATAACCGGTGTAGTCGAAAGAGTCCGGGTTCTGGTAATTGCGAGGAGAGCGGATTTTTGCCGCTGCCTCGACTCGTTCGCCATATTCGAGCGGCAGCTTCTGACCGTCCTTCAGCACTACCGACAGGCGGGCAGAGGCTTTGGGTGCAAGCTCCAGCGTAAACTGCTCCCGGTTAGGCGAGAACACCGGGGGATTGATCACGCAGCCGGAAAGCAGAACCATCTCTGTATCTTCGGCGTTCAAGCGCGGGGGCCGGCCCTGCCGGTGCAAAATCTGTGTACCGATTCCCGCTACAAAAAATGTGGCGCACACAGCGGCCAGCCGCATTCGGAGACCCCCCGCCAGCGCAAATGCAGCAACGAGAGTGAGTAGCGCCAGAGCGTCCGGTACCAGGAGGTCGCCCAAGTTGAAGAAAACAAAGTGGGCAAGCAGAATCCCCCCAGCTAACGCAGCAACCGGCAGCAGGAAGGGTTCACGCACCACCGATTTAGTGCGCTACCCGACTTCATTCTTCTCCTGACCCGCCGCTCTCGCCCTAAGTGACACATATTACCGATCTTTCGCCTTGACAGGCGGTGGCGGCTGGCCCATACTAAAGAAAATTTAATTCGCGAGGCTATTATTCCGGCTGAGTTTCGCCGTTGCGGCGAGTCGTTGGTTACTTGGTTCGACTTCATTTTGAGTTTTCGTCAATACTTCTCCTCCAACCCAAACTAGGTAGGCTGATCGGGCTTTACTCGATCAGCCGACTTTTTATAGGAGTGCGGTAGCCCGTACAGGGCTAAAAGGGACCTCGTCCGGCGTCATATCATCCCACAAGCAACCTATAACAAAATCGCTAGTCTGGTGATCGCAAAGCAATCGTCCGGAAAGTGAGAGCAAGCTCAAGAATCCGGACAAGATCGGTGCAGCCCGACAGCTCGCGATCCCGTAGCCGAGCGCTCTATTTCATCTCTGCGGATGAAGCAGCAGCTTTTGTACCCGCCAGTTCAACAGTTCCGCGACGTAGAGCTCGTTTTCGGACGGGCACGCCATCTCATGAATCCAGCCGAACTCCTTGAGCTGCCGTCCTGACTGGCCGAGCACGCCGAGTACTTGGCCGTCGAGCGTCAGTTTATACACGCGCCCGGGAAAGCCATCGGCAGCATACAGATATTGCGTCGGCCCAGGCGTGATACAGATAGCCCAGGGCGCGCCGCTCTGCATCGTCGCCGCTGTCTGAGGCCCAGGCCGCTCGCCCATCCACGGCTGCGCATCAGCCGGCACGGGAACGTCGATCTTGATCTCGCGCAGAAACGCGCCGTCGTGATCGAAAACCTGGATTCGCCGGTTGCCGCGATCTGCCACATAAATGTTCCCATTGGCATCGCTGGCGATGCTGTGCGGGGTATTGAACTGACCGGGCGCGGCGCCGGGCTGCCCCCACTGTTTTACCCAACGCCCCTTGCCGTCAAACTTGGCTACGCGCGAGTTAATGTATCCATCGCTGATAAAAATGTTTCCTTCTAGATCCCATGTCACATCGGTGGGTTGCCGGAACTGTCCGTTCACGGCGGGTCGCGGAGGATTCACGTGCGTCCATGGCGCGGTGCCTTCATCCGACGCCTCTTTCTTCCGGCCGAACACCATGGCGACACGGCCTTGCGGATCGAATTTGATAATCATGTCCGAGCCTTTGTCTATGGCCCAGATATTGTCGTCCTTGTCAACCCGAACGGCATGGGCGAACGACCAGGCGTAAAGATTCTTGCCGATCTCGCGGATGTATTTGCCGTCGGGACCAAACTCCAGTAATTGCGCGGCCGTGGCGCCATAGGCGGGGCCCGTCGTATTGCCGCGCGAAAACACAAATATGTGCCGGTGCGAATTTACTGCCACGCCAGCGGCCTCGCCCAGATACAAGTCCCGAGGGAGCTGCAGGAAATTCGGGACTGACTCGAAGAGTATTTCGGGCACTTGTGCTGCCCCGCGCTGCGCAAGCGTCACAGCGCCGAAACAGGTGATGGCTAGAAGTGAATAACGCATGAAGTATGTGGTCTTATGGATGGCTGCGCGGCGCCCTGGAAGGATCCGCCGGCACGTATCCATTCAGAAGCTGACGGTTCCGTGGGTTGCAGTTCACATAGTAACCTTCGCTGGTTGCAGGGTTGAAATAGGAGCTTCCGGCCTTATGTCCTTCGCAGGCTCGCTCAATCGCACGCAGAATCTCCGGCCGGTTCGCTCTTTTGAAGTAGGGCTTCACGCGCCGCAGCCCATCGTTTGCAGGATTCTGCTTCATGGGTAGAAATGCTCGAAATTCGCTCCGCTTGTCCGCGATGCCGCGCTGGCTGCGCACCGAACAAGCTGGGAGCATTAGAAGAACGATTAAGAGCAGAAGCGCAAGCAGCAATCTCATCGGCTGGTCTGGTTCTTATACAAAGCCGCGGCTGCGCGCGAACTTCAGCGCTTCAATGGCCGCGCCGCGCGCACTGGCTGTGTCTCCGTTGGGCATAACATAGATCGGAATATCCGCCTGCTCTTCGCGCTGGTTGGGCATACCGGCGCGAATCTCTTCAATGAACCAGAGCTGGAAGCCGGGCTCTGTCTCCAACGCTCCTCCGCCTACGATCAGCGCATCCGGATCGAAGGTGTTGATCATGGCATCGAAGAACAGGCCGAGCGACCGCGCCTGTACACGAAAGATCTCCTTGCATAAGGGATCGCCGCGTTCCGCCTTGCCCCGGACAAGCTTGGCTGCCTGGCGAAGGTTGCCCAGCTTTGCGAGCTCGTGATTGGGGTCCCGCCGCAGACAAAACGGAAGCAAACATTTCTCGATCGCCGTGAGTGAGCACAGCGACTCGAGGTCGCCTACGCGGCCGCAATTGCATTGGGGTTTCGATTCGCCGAGTCCCGGGATGCTGTGATACGGAATGAGCACATGGCCTAGCTCGCCGCCGAAGCCTTTTCTGCCGACAACCACATTGCCATCAATGATGACCCCGCCGCCCAGGCCCGTTCCAATGATCGCGGAGACGGATGTGGCGCGGCTTAGCGCGCCAAAAAGCACGAAGTGGCCCCACAGCGCTCCCGCATTACCATCGTTCAGATAAGTTACCGGCTTGCCGAGCTTGTTCTCCACATTCGCGCGAATGTCGAAGCCGGCCCAGTCCGGGTGCGCGAAGTTTGTGGAACCGCGCGCGCTGAATACGCCTCCCGCACTCGCCGGACCGGGCGTATCCAAGCCCACTACGACTACATCGCGAACCGAAAGACCGGCCTTCTGGGCCGCTATCTCGAGACCGTCCGCGATTTGCTGAAGGCAGATTTCAGGACCTTCTTTCGACCGGGCTGGATGCTCGCACAAACCCTCGATGAGAAACTGCTCTTGCGTGCTTAAGAACGTGTAGTTAATAGCCGTTCCGCCAAGATCCACTCCAGCCACTACCGGCAAGCCGCCACCTCGATGTCAGGTTACCAGCAGGAAGTTGAACTTGAACTCCGGCCGTGATGACGAATTCGTAGATGGTGAGAATGTTGGGATGGTTAAGCCCGGAAACCATATCGGCTTCGGAATGCTGCAATAGCGATTCGACTTCGGCTCCCAGATCGGGGTCGGCGCCACAGGCTTGCCGCAAAAACTCGGGCCTGGCGTTTTCGTCCAAAGTCAAAGCTTGATTGAAGAGAGCTTCGACGCGCAGCCAGTTACCTGATTCGGATTCACCGGCTTCCGCCACGCACGCCTCTACTGATACAGAGAAGCTAATCATAGCTCAGCAAAGCTATTTCAGATGAGGCTGTATAACAGAAGTTCAGCGCCTGCGTCGCCAGACCGGAATAATGTTAATAGCGAGACATGACGGTGCGATTCTGCGAGAAATCATCTACATGAAAAGGCGCGCGATCCAGACACGGACACTGCTTCTGATTGGCTTCGGCGGTCTCCTGCTGCTCCTTGCGTTCCTCGGCCTGAACGCCCTATCTGTGCTGAGCCGTATTCAGACACGCAATGCAACCATCCGGGAGGACTACATTAATCGCGATGGCATTCTTCAGCAATTGCGCTCCGATATCTACCTCTCCGGCACATATGTACGAGATCTCCTTCTGGAGCCTGATCCGGCTTTGGCGGACCTGCACCGTAAGGAGCTGGATGCAGCGAGAGCCCGCATTGAATCCATGGTCAGAGCATACGACCAGATCCTGCGGCCGGAAGAGAAGGCGCCGTTTGCGCAGTTCAAGCGCGAGCTCGCCTCCTACTTCGGCTCCCTGCGGCCGGCCCTCGAATGGAATGCAGCCGAACGCCGGGCGTTTGGCTACTCGTTCATGAAGAATTCCCTGTTGCCGCGGCGGACCGTCATTGTACGGCTCGCGGACCAGATCAGCAGGGTGAATCAGCGCCAAATGGAGGGCGGCGCCAGAAACGTCTCCGACCTGTTCGCCCGCTTTCGCGCATCGCTCCTGTTATTGCTTGTCCTCACGCTGCTCGGAGGTGCGGCACTTGCCGCGGGCAGCATGTACCGCATCCTGAAATTGGAAAACGAGACCGTGGCGCGCCTGAACGAAGTAGCCCAAGCCCGCAGCGCTTTGCGGGACTTATCCACGCGATTGGTGCAAGTACAGGAATCCGAACGCCGCTCGCTTTCGCGTGAACTGCACGATGAAGTGGGCCAGTCGCTCTCGGCTCTCTTGCTCGGTCTCGGCAACATCGCTGCCAACGTGGCCCCGGCGCTCGACGCGGAGGCAAGCAGGCAATTGAATGAACTTCGCCGGCTCGCTGAGGGGACTGTCGCCGTGGTGCGCGATATGTCGCTGCTCCTTCGCCCTTCCATGCTGGACGATCTGGGCCTGGTTCCCGCACTTCAGTGGCAGGCTCGGGAAGTGGCTCGTACAAAGAGTCTCTCTGTGGAGGTTGTCGCGGACTCGATTTCCGAAAATCTTCCCGACGAGCACAAAACCTGCGTATTTCGAGTGGTTCAGGAGGCCCTTCACAACACCGTCCGTCATGCCGAAGCCAAGAGCGTTCAGATTCGGCTGGTACAACAGGAGGCGCGCCTGGTGCTCACGATCCGCGACGATGGGCGAGGATTCGTTCCAGAGCGCGATAAAGGGGTGGGTCTTTTAGGAATGGAAGAGCGAGTGGTCCATCTGCGCGGCTCCTTTCGACTGGATTCGGCTGTGGGAAAAGGCACTCTCATCAGCATTGAATTGCCTGTCGCAAGGGAGGCTGTCGCCCTGGCGGTATGACTTCGCTTCGCATTGTGCTGGCCGATGACCACACCATCGTGCGGAATGGCCTGCGTGTGCTGCTGGAGCGGCAAGCGGATTTTCAAGTTGTCGGCGAAGCCGCGGATGGAAGGGAAGCTGTTCAGCTAGTCGAGCGGGAAGCGCCCCAAATAGTCATCATGGATATCGGCATGCCGCAAATGAACGGAATTGAGGCGGCCGGACGTATCGCCGCGGCGCAGCCGAAAACGTCCGTCGTGATCCTGAGCATGCATTCGGATGAAAGCTATATTTTGCGGGCCCTCAAAGCGGGAGCGCGCGGTTACCTGCTGAAAGACTCCGCCGAAAGCGATCTCGTCCAGGCCGTTCGCGCCGTGGCCGCCGGGAAAGCTTTTTTCAGCCCTGCCGTCAGCAAGGTACTCGCGGACGATTATCTTCGACAGGTGCGGCAGAGAGGTCTTGAAGATCCCTACGACTTGTTAACGTCCCGCGAGCGGGAGTTGCTGCAGCTGATCGCCGAAGGCAAATCGGCCAAGGAGATTGCGTTGCTGCTGCACCTCAGCACGCATACCGTAGACACGCACCGCGGCAACCTGATGCAGAAGCTCAATGTCCATGGCATTCCCGAGTTGATCCTCTATTCGGTACGAAAAGGGCTCATCAGGTAAGGTAATTTGCATGTCTCAGCCACTGAAAGTAGCCGTCGCCGGATTGGGGCGCATGGGGAGAATCCACGCCCTTCACGTTCATGAACTAGCGCGCGACACGGGAGCTTGCCAGCTTGCTGCGGTAGCGGAACTGGATCGCGAACGGGCACTGCAGTTCACGGGCGAGATCGGCCAAGACGTTCCGATATTCCGGTCCATCGAGGAACTGGCTCGCGCGGGCCCCTGCGAGGCCTGTGTGATTGTCACGCCCACGGACAACCATCGCGAACACGCGGCCATCATGATCGCCGCCGGCAATCGCGTTCTGCTTGAGAAGCCGCTGACCGGAACGCTGGCATCGGATCGCGAATTCGCGGCTGAGCTGAACCGTGCGTATCCGGACGCGCTGATGCTCGCCTTCCAGCGCCGCTTCGACGCGCCCCTTCAGTATGCGAAAGAGCTGATGGAGGCGGGTGCAATCGGACGCGTGTTCAAGCTTTATTCAGCGCTTGAAGACTCGAATCCGGCTCCCAACGGGTACCGAAGCGGCGGTATTCTGCCCGACATGTCCGTTCACAACGTGGATGAAGTACTTTGGCTCACCGGACGCGTGCCTCGCGCCGCGCTCGCCATCGGCTCCCGTGTTTACAGCCATCGCCTCACAACTTCGGGTGAAGATTTTGACGATGCCTTGCTCTATCTGTGGTTCGAAAGCGAGATGGTGGCGCAGATTCAGGTAAGCCGGAATCACGTCTCCGGCTATCGTGTGGAGACCATTCTCTTCGGCGAAGAAGGACAAATTCACGTCGGCCATTTCGACCAGAAGCCGTTCGAAATAACCGTGGAAGCTTATGGCCGGCGCGGCCGCGCTGAGCCGCTCGCTCATCGCACCTTCGAGATGCGCGATTACGGCCGTGCCCTTCCTGAGTTCGTGGATCGCTTTGGAGCGGCGTACAAATCGGAGCTGGCGGCGTTCATCGAGTGCTGCCGCTCGAAGGCTCCCTTTCCCACGAACCATCGCGACGGCGTGCGAGCGCAGGAGGTGATTTCAGCCGGAATGAAAGCCGTGGTCAATCTCGAGCAGACGGCCTCGCTGGGGAGTGAATGATGTACACGCGGCGCAGCATAGCAGTTGGCGGCGCGTTAGCTTTTCTTTCAGCTTGCGGCCGTTCGGGACGAAAGGTTATCGGCGTAATTCCAAAAGCCACATCGCACCTCTTCTTCCTGTCGGTTCATGCCGGTGTCGACCGGGCGGCACGCGACTTGCATGTGGATGTGGTCTGGAACGGCCCGCAAAACGAAACCGACTATGCGCGCCAGATTGAAATTGTAGATGCTATGGTTACGCGTCAGGTCTCCGCGATTGCCATTTCGGCAACGGACGAAGAGGCCCTGGTGGCCCCGCTGGAGCGAGCGATCCGCGCCGGTATTCCGGTGACCGTCTTCGATTCGGCCGTGAATATCAAGGATTATGTCAGCTTTATAGCCACCGACAACTACGCAGCCGGATGTACGGCCGCCAGAACACTTGCAGGCTTCATTCGTAATAGCGGCAAGGTAGGTATGGTGATGCAGAAACCCGGCGGCACATCGACTGTGCTGCGCGAGCGCGGCTTCGACGACACCATCCGCAAAGAGTTTCGTAACATCCAGATCGTTGCGCGCCAATATGGCATGGCCGACCCGGCGAGATCGCGCGCCGCCGCCGAGGACATCCTCACGGCGCATCCGGATCTGGCGGGCATTTTCGCCTCAAGCGAGGCCGCTTCGCTCGGCAGTATTCAAGCCATCCGGCACCGCAGCCTCCCCGGGAAGGTAAAGCTGGTGACCTTCGATTTCAGCAAGACTCACGTGGAAGCTCTGAAAGAAGGCACAATTGACGCTATGCTCGTTCAGGACCCTTTTCGTATCGGGTACGAGGCTGTGAAATCGTTATCGGAGAAGTTGAACGGAAAGACGCCGCAAAAGCGTGTGGAACTGCCTGCTCGCGTGGTTCTCCAGGCGGACCTCGATAAACCCGAAATCCGGGCCTTGGTCTCGCCGGAGTGGCTGAAAAACAGCTGACGGCGTTCGTGCTGAGGGGGCCGTCGGCGCGGTCCCCCGACGCCTAACAGGAAAACTAACTGACGCTTGCCGTCTTATACTGCGCGATCAAATCATTCATTTGATCTTTGATGTGCAGCTTCAGCTTCTTGAGACGTTGTTCTTCGAGCTCATCGTCACCCGTGACGTGAGGTTTGGACTCGATTTCCTCAATCTGCCGTTTTAATTGCGCATGCTGCTCGGCAAGCGTCCGAAAATGCTCATTCGTGGCGAGCAGATGCGCTTTCAAATCTTCTTGCGTGTGATTCTCCATCAAGGGTTCTCCTTTATTGAGTAACCACGCCGAGTCTGGTTCTGGATGTATGGGGGAAAGAATCTGGCCCGGTGGGTTTGAGTGCATGTATGTATTCACTCGCGGGCTGGTCACCAGTGGCCACCCGCATTCCAACAATTAGCATTATTTCATGTTCATGACAATAGCCGTTTCGTCCGGGTACCGGTAGTAGTACGGCCGCCGCCCTACCTCCTGGAAGCCGAATTTGGCGTAGAGCGCTCGAGCCGCCCGGTTCGATTCGCGAACCTCCAGAAAAAAAGTCGCTTGCCGGCCCAGTTCGTGGCGGAGCAGGGCAGTGGCCACGCCCATCCGGCGGAATGGTTTGGCGACCGCCAGATTCAGGATTTCGCGCTCAGGCGGAGTGCTTTGGTCACCCGCAAAGACTTGCCGGGAGACGAGAAATCCCAGGATGCACCCATCGGCTTCCGCGACCACGCAATCATTTCCCAGAAAGTGCTGCGCCTGCCAGTGCGGGTCAGGGAACGATTCCTGTTCCACTTCGATCAGCCGCGGAATGTCGGCGGCCGTAACCTCGCGGAGATTTAGATTCACTTTGAGCCGAGGCTGAGAACGGTTCCCGATGTGCGAAGCCGTTCGTTCGGCTGGGCTGCGTATGTGACGGAGAAGAGGCGCGCCGGCTGCTGAGGCCCACATGTCAGGCCTGAATCCCCGGCGTTCTTCAGAAGTAATTGGATGGTGGCGCCGGCCTTGTCCTTGATCCAGATCCGAGCATCGCGGCCGAGGCAATCCACCCGGACTAAGATGCCCTCCAGTCTTTTTCGTGGGACCGTTGCATCCCAGGGGACCACGTTCTCGGGCTTCGCGCCGCCTGCGGCAGCATCCAGCGACTGATTCGCTTTCGCTTCAGCAGCGCGGATGCGTTCGGCCTCGGACTGCTGAGCTCGTTCATCGGCCAGATGAAGCGCCTCACGCTCGCGGCGCTGCGCGTTTTCTGCGGCATCCAAACGTTCCTTCTCCGACCCGAGACGAAGCTGGTGGATCTGTTCGCGCTCGGCCGGCGAGGGAGCCGAGTCCTCGGCTCGCAGCCAGCTGCCCTGCGCGGCTGTTGCTTGCCCGGCCGTCGTCTGAACCTGAGCGAGTTCCACCCAATAAGGGGTAGCGCGCGGGTCAAGCTGCACCGCTCTTTTGAGGAGGGTCTCTTTTTCAGCCGGGTCCGAAGTCAATTGCGCTTGCAGGAAAACCGGTTCAGCCCACAGCGGATTTGTTTGCGCCGCTTTCTTAAGCAAAGGGATCGCCTGGTCGGGTGGGAGTCCTTTCGCTGCGGCAACATAGCCCAACGCGCTCCGCACACCGGTTTGCGCCGGCTTCGAAAGGAACGCCTTCAGGTCGTCGAGCCCTTCAATCGAATGCTCGCCGAAGTCCCGCTTCGGGTCGAGCGGCCGCCCCGACACTGGAACGGCCTGCCACCTGCCCGCCGCGAGATTAGCTTGCGCCTCTTGCTCCAAAACCGCGGATGCCTTCCCGAAAGCGTTCTGCTCGGCAGCCTGGAGTCCGCTCCCTCCCTTCAGTGCGGCCAGAAAGATATGAAAGCTGAGAGTGTATTCGAACTTCGTGGCGAAAAGCTGCACCCGGGCCCATGCCAAATCGGGATGGGCAGGCGAGCCGCCCCAGGTGACTCGACTGCCTTTGGCCTCGAGCGAGTCGAATAACTCGCGCAGGCCCGATTCGATTTCTGCGGGCAGGCGCGGCGTGTTGGCATCGAGCAAAATGCCTGCCGCCTGGCCGAGCGGGAGGCGTGTTCCCGGGGCGCAAATTAGAATATACTGCCCGTTTTGCAAAACGAACTGTCCCGCCCGGGACGTACCCGCCGGCGCTTCCGATTTCGTCAGCAGAACGCGAAATGGCCAGACGCTCGGCAGGTCTTTCGATTCAAGCAGACCGCCCAAGACCCAGCGGAGCTGTTCGAGCTGCGTGAGCGCCTCGCGGGCGGCCCCGATATCGCCGTCCGTATCGACGTAAAAAGGTCCGATGTTCAGCTCGGTCCAACGCGCGCGGGCGCCCGCTTGCTGAATGCACCAAAATTGCGAAACGAACCCAAACGCGAGAACGAGCCAAACGAATCTGTTCGTGAACGCTCCCCGAAAAAATGTGATCGTGAGACTGATACTGTACCGCCCAAATAGCCGTCAAATCTGCTTCTTACCCGGCATAGTAGCGCAGAGTTTTCGAGACGGGTAAGATATGCTTTGTTTCTCGGATATGATTTTGAACCGAAGCCTGTTACTCCTCGCCTTTTGCGCCTGCACAATTCCCGCAATCGCCGCCGGCCCGGAGCGTCCCCCCATCATCGGCGTGGCGCATATCGGACTTGAAACAAACAACATGACCGCAGCGCACGAGTTTTACGGGCATGTTCTCGGCTACTCCGATTTCAGCCTGGATAAACCCGCAGGCGGCCTCATGCTGACCTACTTCAAAGTCAACGATCATCAATACATCGAAATCTTCCCCGATCTGAAAACCGAGACGCAAGACCGCCTCTCGCACATCGCATTCGAGACCACGAACGCGCGGCAGCTTCGCGACTATCTGGAAAGCCGGAACGTGCAAGTGCCCAAAAAGTTGCAACCGGGCGCTGATGGCAACTTGAGCTTCATGATCAAAGACCCCAACGGCCACAATGTTGAATTCGTGCAATACATGCCAGCCTCCCTTCACGGGCGCAACTTCGGAAAACTTACGTCTGATTCAAGAGTTTCGAAACGTATAATTCATGTCGGATTCACCGTGCCGGATCGCGCCGCGGCTGACGCTCTTTACAAAGACGTTCTCGGGTTCCAACTGATGTGGTACGGCGGTAGAACCGACAACCAGGTCGACTGGGTCGACATGCGCGTGCCCGATGGGAGCGACTGGCTCGAGTACATGCTGAACGTCCACAATCCATCCGTGCACACCCTGGGCGTGATGAATCACCTGGCCCTCGGAGTCCCCAGTATTCAGGATGCGTATCATCTGGTGCTCGGTCGTGGTTTGACGCCGCCGCAGCCTCCGAAGATCGGAAGAGACGGCAAATGGCAGCTTAATTTGTATGACCCGAATGACACGAGGGCCGAGTTGATGGAATTCGCCCCCGTGCAAAAGCCGTGCTGCTCGCCTATGATGCTTCCGCCTACGATCGAAAAGCAGTAAAAACTTGGACGAAGGAGCCGGTTAGCACTCGATTTGTCAGGACTTCATCACTTCGGCAAGCTGAACCGAGCTTCGGTGCCGGCTGTAGGTGAAATAGATGACCAGCCCAATCGCCATCCAACTGAGAAACGCGGCCCACGTAATTAACCCCAAGCCCGCCATGAGTCCCAAGTTCACGATCACGCCGAGGATCGGCACCAAGGGAACCAGAGGAGTCTTGAAGGGGCGCGGCAGAGCGGGCTCTTTCCGCCGCATGATTACCACCGCGATACACACCACGATAAACGCGAAAAGCGTACCGATGCTGGTGAGGTTTCCCAATCCACTGATCGGAATGAATGCGCCCCCCAGCGAGACGAAGACCATCAGCAGCAGGTTCGATTTCCAGGGCGTACGGAAGCGCGGATGTACTTCCGAAAATAGCCTCGGCAGCAACCCGTCATTTGACATGGAATAGAACACTCGTGACTGCCCAAGCAACATCACTAACATCACCGAGGTCAGTCCGCACAGCGACCCGAGCTTCATGAGAAAACCAACCCACGGTATGCTCTTCATCTGATCCACAGCCAGAGCGAGCGGCGCCGCCACGTTCAGATCCTTATAATTCACAATGCCGGTGAGAACAAGTGAATACAGGATGTAGAGGACTGTACAGATAGCCAGTGAGCCGATGATGCCAATGGGCATGTCGCGCTTTGGATTCTTGGCCTCCTGCGCTGCTGTCGAAACGGCGTCGAAGCCGATGTAAGCGAAGAATATCTGTCCGGCGCCCGCCAGCACGCCGCTCCAGCCGAATACGCCAAACTCGCCGGTATTCGCCGGCAGAAACGGATGATAGTTCTTGTAGTTAATGAAGAAGTAGCCGATCCCGATAAAGAACACCACGACGGCGACTTTCAGAATCACGATGAAGTCGTTGAATTTGGCCGATTCGCTGATGCCGCGAATCAAAATTCCGGAGATGATGCAGATGATGATAACCGCCACCACGTTAATCTTGCCGGGCATTGGATCGAACGGGGAAGCGACTATGCCATTCGGCAGATTGATTCCGAACGACATCAGAATGGAATTAAACGTGGCGGCCCAACTGACCGAAACCGTGGCCGCTCCGACCGCGTACTCTAGAACAAGCGCCCAGCCGATGATCCAGGCGACCAATTCGCCCAAAGTGGCATAAGAATAGGTGTACGCGCTTCCCGCGATGGGAATCATCGTCGAAAATTCGCTGTAACAGAGGCCGGCAAATGCGCAGCCGATGGCGGCGAGTATGAAAGAGTAGACCAATCCTGGACCGGCGTGTGTGGCGGCAGCCACTCCCGTCAGCGTGAAGATGCCCGCGCCGATAATCGCGCCAATGCCTAGAGCTACCAACGACAGCGCGCTGAGGCTTCGCTTCAGTCCCTTCTCGCCTTCCGCTTCCGCCAGAAGCGTATCCAGCGGCTTGGTTGCAAACAGGCTGCTCATAAGTTAACGTTAGGCTAACAAACTGCAAATTGTGGCGCAATAAGCAGCGTACCGGCCCTGATTGCCGGCCCCTGCGGGCTTGATTCAGCAATTCGAGCTGCTCTAAGCCTGGCTCACAAGCTGCAGCCACTCTTCCGCGCGCCGCTTGAGCGTTTTGCGGTCGCAGATCTCAGGCAGGATTCCGGAGATGACCGCGACCGAGTTCGCGCCAGCGTTCAACACATCGCAAGCCTCGAGCTGAGTGATGCCGCCGATCGCAACCAGCGGCTTTTTAGTAAGCGGGCGCAGTTGCCGCAAACCTTCGAGACCAAGCACCGGGTCGGGCCGAATTTTCGACCGGGTGGCGAAGATGGGTCCGAGGGAAAGATATTCCACCGGCTCCTCGTCCCCTCGAACGAGCTGATGGCGATTATGGGTCGAGAACCCCATCACCTCATCGCTCATGATCCGGCGTGCGGCGACGGGCGGCAAATCCTCCTGTCCCACGTGAAGCGCGGCCCCAGCGAGCCGCGCAAAATCGGCGCGATCGTTCAAGACAAACAGCACGCCCGCTTCCTGGCACAGACTCGCAATGTGCTTCGCCTCATCAAGAACCGCTTGCGTCCAAGTCTCCTTATGACGGTATTGCAAGATGCGCACACCGGCCTCGATGAGCGCTTCCGCCGCAATGCCGGCCGGGCATCTGCGCTCAGAAAGCGCCGAGGTGTCCAGGATGGGATAAAAACGTGGAAGCTGGAAGGGTGTAGTCGATGACACGTCGAAGCCTCTACCTTGCTGTCCCCGCCACTTGCTCCGGCTTGAGATATCGATCGAAAAACCGGGCAGCGCGCCCGAAGGCGTCTTTCAGGCTTTCGTCCCGGGCATAGGCGTGATTCTCTTCCGGATAAAACGACTCTTCGAACTGCTTGCCCTCGTGAATCAGCTTTTCGGTGAGTTGCACGGCATCTTGGAACAGCACATTGTTATCGACGATTCCATGCAGGATGAGAAGGTGATTCTGCAACTGGTTGGAAAAATGGATAGGTGAGCTGCGAAGGTAGGCTTCCGGATTTTCGGCCGGCGACGTTAGCCGCTCGTCCGTGTAAGTGGCGTTGTAATTGGTCCAATCGTAGACGCCTGAGAACGCCGCGCCGGCTTTAAACGTTGTGGGAGCGCGAAACATGGCCATGGCCGTCATGAACCCGCCGTAACTCCAGCCCCAAATGCCGACACGCGACATGTCGATGTTCTTTAAGCCCCGCAGATATTCCACGCCGCCGAGCACATCTTCCAGGTCCGGACCGCCCATATTGAGATAAACGCCCGTTCGCCAGTCGCGGCCGTAATTGGTGCTGCCCCGATAATCCATCTCGAGAATCACGTATCCGGAGTGCGCCAGGTATTCATTCAACGCAAAGCGCTGCTCCTGATAGCTGCCCCATTGATCTAAAACGCTGGTAGCAATCCCGGAGCCATGAATGTAAACGATCGCCGGAAAGTTTTTCTGGCTGGTGTTATCCGGGTTGTAGCCGGGCGGTAAAAGCATGCGGGCGGATACCGGTTTGTGATCTTTCAGCGAAGGGTAAGTCACAAAACGGCTGTCTGCCCATTGCGTCTTATAAAACTCCGGAAGCGGCGAAGTGGTCACGCGAGTGCCATTGACATAAAGATCGAAAGGGTTTTTCATGTCGGCTTCGAGCAGCGCGCTTGCTTTGCCGTCTTCGGAAACCCAACCGATGTTCAGGCCCTTGTGCTCGGACAAGCGCTCTGGCGCCGACGGCCCGTCGGCTTTCACTCTGTAAAACTGCCGCTCCATTGTGCCTGCGGCCGCCGACGAGTAGTAGAGGTATTCGCCAATCCATTGCGGGCCGTGAGAAAACGGGTCATTGTGTATGTCCCAGGAACCGTTTGTTACTTGCTTGGGGTTACCGCCATCAATGCCAGCCGTATAGAGATGTTCAAAGCCCGATTTATCGCTCAAGAACCAGATGTGTTGCGAGGAAGGTTCCCATCCGACATCGGACACTTCGATCCAGCGGTCGTCGGTTTGATGGAATGCCACTCTTGATTTACCGGTGTTCGCATCGATGATGCGGATATCTTCGCTCTTATAATCGGTGGATTGCAACGCCAGAACGAGATGCTTTGAATCTTCCGACCACTGCGGCGGACGAAAGCCGAATCCGCGTCCGGTCTCGAGCGGCCGCGGTGGATTGTCGCCAGTGCTTTCTACGATGAAGTACTGCCAGGGTGTGGGCGCGTCGCCCGCTACGGTTCGCGCGAATGTAGGAGCCGCCACGAACTCACCGGAGTAATTCGGTAGCGGCATGGTGCGTCCCGGCATAGGCTGCACCGCATACATGAAGTACTTCCCGTCCGGAGACCACCTGTAAGTCGTAAGCGATGCCGGTGCGCGAACATCGGTTCGCTGCTCGAGCATCCCTCCGCTGAGCGTCAACACATAAATCTGTCCTGCCTGTGTGAAGGCGATCTTTGTGCCGTCGGGCGAGAATTGCGGATTCCCTTCCGCCGCTTTGGTTTTCGTCAAGCGAATAATGGGACCGCCATTGGTGCGCGCGAGGAACAGGTCTCCCCGATACGAGAAGACGGCCTTGCTGCCGTCTTCCGACAGATCGAAAGAAGTGAGGCCGCCGGGTGGCGGGAGGTAGTCCTTCCTATGCGGGTCCTTCTCGGCATCGGACTCGTTGATGGGGTCCTTCAACCCGCGGAGATCCGTTAAGCGCGTCAGTTTCTTGGTATCGGCATTATAAGCGTAGAGATCCTGAAAAGTCTCGCCCCCGCTGTTCCACAGGAAACCGAGAACGTGAGCGTGTTTGGCCCACGCCATGCGGCTGGGCCAGGTGCCCCAAATATAAGGTCTGGTGAAGAGATGGTCGAGCGACCACTCTTGCGCGGGGAGCAGAAACGCAAAGGCGAGTAATGCGGCGGCCAGGCGAAGCATGAAACCGACCATTGTACTTTTTCAGGTGAGCCTCAGGCTTGCGATATCGGAATTGCTACGGAGGCGATGCCATTGCCGGCCCCAGGTCGGGGGTCACCGAGGCCGGGAAAGGGATCAGCTTTGTGATCTGAATACCGAAGGCCTCCAGGCCCACAACTTTGCGCGGATGATTGGTTAATAAGTGAATGGTTGATCGCCCGATTTCCCGGGAGTCGCCAGCCGCCATAGGCGTCCTCAAGATCTCCTTCACGGGATGGGAGAAAAGCGGCCGCCCAAGGCAACATACGGTGTGCGGCTGGCAGTCACGACAGATGGGCTGCCGCTCGGCTTAGCTGCCATCTTTCAGGCGGTCAGCTTTGAGCGGTTCTCTACGAGAATGAGGGAATGGCCGAGTATCGACAGAGCGGGCACGCGGTGTGCGATATCAAGTATCACCTGGTGTGGATCACCAAATATCGTTACAAGATTCTGCGCGGCGAGGTGGCGGAGCGTGCGCGCGATCTGATTCGGCAGATTTGTCACACACGGGAAGTAGGGATTGTTCGGGGATCGGTATCGGCCGATCATATTCAGTCGGCAACACTTCGCGCTCGCGGGCTGCGATCCAGCGTTGACGCGCTTGCGCCTGGCACTTTGGGCAATGCCGGTTGCGGCAGGAGTTATAAGAGATGGCTTGCTGACCGCATTCAGAACAAGCATCGAGATGGCCGCCCAGAGCCGCCGTGCGGCAGTTCTGGATAGCGCGAAACGCCTTGAGTTTCTGATACCCAAAAGTCGATCGATACTTCTCGAGAAAGCGGCTGCCGCGTGCGTGGATACGCTCTTGTCGGACATGGGCTGGTCCTTGCCACGGTGCCCATCATCACTGGGAAACAGATAGGTGCGTGGTTTCTTCCAGGGTCTTGCCGAAACTCGTGACGCTTCAGCGTTCGAACAAAGAAGAAGCGCAGTGCCGCAACGCGAGCGATCACCGTATTCACGCCGAGCTTGCGCTCTTTGAGCAGGTACGCCTGATAGCGCCGAAGCTCATCCGGTCCGAGTTGGTCGGGCGGTTTTCCGAAGTGATTGGCGAATGCCGCAACCGCACGCACATAGCCGCGCGCTGTACTATCGGAATAATTACGATGCTGGAGTTCCTCCAGCATCATCTTGCGTAAATGGGTCACAGGGAAACCCTCCTTGTGACCCGCTACTGTATCGTTTCTCTAACTACCGCTCACCGATAGCGCGTAGCGCCCGCCGCTCAGCGGCTTCGTTGTGTGCTGAGCAGGTTCAGCAGCTTAAAGGTGAAAGTCCCTGCCCAACCTGATGGAGGTGAAGGGCTAGAGAGGATGCAAGGGCTACCGCCGCGAGGCGGGATCTGAAAGAAGCATGGATCAAATGTGCGAGTCGATGGACAAGAACCGGATACAAGGCATTAGGGTCGGACGAGCGGGCAACTTACCGCGAAGTCCATATTCATCATGGATGCGAAATGTAGATTCGGCGACTGTGCACAGAAGGCAGCTGAACTTACCTCAGGAGATCTGCTTTGTGTCGCGGAAGCGACTGAGATTGCCGAAAGGCTGTCTGACCGCAGAGCAGAAGTCAGCAGAGAATGACGCTGCGATCGGACCTTCTCCGACAGCAGCTACCGGTTTTCGACCGGGGCGCTCCGCTCATCAAGCAGTAGCACAGGCTCAGAAGATTACGCCGAAGGTTACGGCTGGTGGGTCGATCTTGACTTGGAGAAATTTTTCGACCGAGTCAATCAGGACAAACTGATGGGCCAGATCGCAAAGCGGATCGAGGATAAGCGGCTGCTGAGACTCATTCGCGCGTTCTTGAACGCGGGAGTGATGGAGAACGGATTGCTCAGCCCAAGTGTGGAAGGGACCCCACAAGGCGGCCCGATCACTCCCCTTACACAAAAGGTAACTTTCAGTTCGAACGCATAGTCACGGGTTGGCGAACAAAGCATCCGGTGCTTGACCTACGCCTTAAGAAGTAATATGTTTATGACGTATGGCGCGCTCGACCAAACCGGAGAAGGCTCGGCATCTGAATGCTGCTCTTGGCCTACTCCAACGCCATATTGCGTTGCCCGAGGCAGTGCAGCGCTTGTCGCGCAAGTTCAATCTGTCAGAGCGTCAAGCATATCGGTACCTGGAAGAGGCCTCCGAGCTGGATCGACCAGTCGAAGTCACCGAAGCTACCGTGCCGATCACGCTCAAGCTTCCGCCAAGCACAGTGGAACGGCTGCGGAAATACGCGCGGAGCAGTGGCCTAACCATTGGAGCGATCGTGACAGCCGCGCTGAACGCCTTTCTACGCAGCCTACGAAAACATGGCTGAGCCGCGGCTCAAAAGCGGCTCATGGCAAATTCACGTTTCCTATTCATTTGATCGCCTGCTCGAGTCAAAACTCGCGCAGGCCTACGATATTCTGGTGCCCACTCGGGAACGCCCGGTCGGTGGATGCCTAAAGGAGTCCAAGAATGAGGATGGCAGCCATCTACGCACGGGTCTCATCCGAGCAGCAGCGCGAGGAGAACACGATTGCGAGCCAGACAGCTGCGCTGATCGAATTCGCAACGAAGCACGATCTGGAGGTACCCGAAGAGTGGGTCTTCGAAGATGAAGGCTATAGTAGAGCGACTTTGGAACGGCCGGGCTTGGAGCGAGTGCGAGACCTGGCCGCCGAAGGCCACATCCAAGTTGTGCTCGCCTACGCCCCGGACCGCCTCAGCCGGAAGTACGCGTATCAGATTCTGCTGATCGAGGAACTCGCCCGACACGGAGTCGAGACGCTGTTTTTGAAAGCGCCGCAAGGCGACAGTGCGGAAGATCAGTTGCTGGTGCAGTTCCAGGGGATGATTGCCGAATATGAGCGGGCACAGATTCTGGAGCGATCGCGCCGCGGTAGGCGACACCGGGCGCACTGTGGCGAAATCAGCGTGCTGAGCGGCGCTCCGTATGGCTATCGTTATATCCGCAAAACCGATGAGGCGCCGGGCGCTTACACCGTGTATGAAGCCGAGGCTCGTGTAGTGCAGCGCATCTATGAGATGTATACAGTGCAAGGATTCAGTATTGGCGAGATCACACGCCGGGTCAACGCTGAAAGTATCCCGGTTCGCAAACTAAGCGCTCGCTGGGAACGCTCGACTGCCTGGGCAGTACTGCGCAACCCCGCTTATCGCGGCGTCGCCTGCTTCGGCAAGACTCGCGTCTCTACGCGGACCCGCGTGATGCGCTCACATCGTCGACGAGGCGTGACTGTGCCTAGCGCGACAGTAGGTCACGAACGCCCGCGCGAAGAGTGGATCGAGATCCCGGTGCCAGCCCTGGTTAGCGAAGAGAGCTTCGCCCGTGCTCAAGAGCTTCTCCAGGAAAACAAAATTCGATCGCGCCGGCGCACCATCGAGCCCAGTGTGGTGCAGGGGTTGGTCAGTTGTCGGAAATGTGGCTACGCCTTCTCGCGTACCTCGACGTGCACGAGCGCGCACAAGATCCACTACTACAAATGCATTGGCTCCGATAGCTGGCGAAAACTGGGCGGCCCTGTTTGCGACAACCGCCGCCTCGTTCGACAGGACCTGCTCGACCAGATTGTCTGGGCCGAGGTGATCCGCCTGCTGGAAGACCCGACCTTGATACAACAAGAACTCGATCGTCATGAAAGCGCACCGGGATGCAATGCTCCGCTTGGCAGAGTTGCCGGGTCTGGGGATCGACTCGGCGCAGCAAATCATCGCGGAAATCGGACTGCACGCAGCCGCATTTCCGTCGGCGGCCCAACTGGCCTCGTGGGTTGGAGTTTGTCCCGGACTCCAGGAGAGTGCCGGGGTATCGAGCAGCGACCGCTCAGCCAAAGGTAACCGTTCCATGCGTCGGCTCCTGAATCAACTCGCTCACGCTGCGGTCCGGAAGGAAAATTGTCAGCTCCAGATCATCTTCCGCCGCCTATCCGCCCGTTTGGGTTATGCGAAAGCAGTCTGGGCTATTGCCCATCGTCTGTCTCGACTGATCTGGAAGGTCCTTCACGAAGGAATTTCCTACGCGGAATACGGACCGGCACCAACGCCAATTGCGTTGAAGCGGAGGCAACAGAGACTTGTAGCACGACTGAAGAAACTCGGATATGAGGTACAGCTCACACCGCGAATATCCGATGCCATGGCGTAATTTTCGAGGGTGTAACAGGGAAAGCGGGCGACCGCCTACGTATGAGAATTCACTCCGCAGCGGTGCGATGGGACTCTACCCGGCTAGCATAAGAGTGTGAGACGTTTTATTGTCATCGCGGCGATTGTGCTCTTCGCAGGAGCCGCCGGCTATTCGATTTTTTGTGTGCAGAAACGGCTGGCAGCAACGGACCGGGAAGTCGCCGGCCTCGCACGGCAGGTGACGGAAGCCATGCAAATTGCCAAAGAAGAGTCGGTGGCTGCATCGGCTGCCGGCCAGCGAGCTACGGAAGCAGCATCCCGTGCTGAGATCGCAGCGGGGGCGCGCCAACAAGCGGAGCAGCAGCGCAATCAGGCTCAAGCGGCACAAACGCAGGCTGAGACCGCCGCGCGGCAGTCAGCGGAACAAGCGAGCCAGACGAAGACAGAACTGGAAGCGCTTCAAAAGCAGCGTGAGCAAGAGCTGGACCAGATGCAACAGGCATTGAACCGCGTCGCCGAAACGAAGCGCACACCCAACGGAATGGTGCTGGTCCTGTCCGGCTCCACGTTTAAGTTCGATTTTGATAGCGCTGAATTGAAGCCGCGCAATCGGGAACTCTTGAGCCGCGTGGCGGGAATTCTTCTGGCCTCGAAGGGCTTTGGCTTATCTGTTTTCGGTTATACGGATGATGTAGGAACAAGGGAGTACAATCAGAAACTTTCCGAGCGCCGCGCCGAAGCCGTGCGCGACTACCTCGTAGAAGCGGGCATCGAGCCTTTGATTGTGAACGCAAAGGGCTTCGGCAAAACAAACCCGCGGGTGAACGCAGAGACCGAGCAGGCGCGTGCGATAAACCGGCGCGTCGAAATTGCGATCACCGATAGTGAGATCAACTACATGAGGGCGGCGACCCAGTAGGCCGGTGCCGTCTGAAACCAGGAGTCCTGGTACCGCCTGAATGCGCCGGTGTCCGCTAAAATGCGGTGAATGCGGTCTGTCGGGCAGCTTCGGATCGTAATTCCCGGAGGCACCGGCCAGATCGGGCATATTCTCGCCCGCCACTTTCATGAGCAAGGCCACTCGGTAACCGTGATCGCGCGGCATGTGAAGCCGTCGGAGTGGCAAACAGTGCCCTGGGATGCGCAAGAGCTGGGGCCGTGGACGCAGGCGATTGACGGCGCGGACGTAATCATCAATCTTGCGGGCCGCAGCGTGAACTGCCGATACACGGCAGCCAACCGGCGCGAGATCAAGAACTCGCGGGTGATTACCACGGGCCTGATCGGGCAAGCGATCGCGCAGGCAGCGCACCCGCCCCGTATCTGGCTGAACGCGAGTACGGCGACAATCTATCGCCACGCTTTGGACCGGGCCATGGACGAGGCCACCGGGGAACTAGGCGGAAACGAGCCCGACGCTCCGGATACGTGGCGCTTCAGCATTGACGTGGCTACCAGTTGGGAGCGCGCTTTCTTTGCGGCGGACGCGCCGCGGACGCGCCGAGTCGCGCTGCGGAGCGCCATGACGATGAGCCCGGACCGGGGTGGCGTGTTCGATGAGCTTCTGCGCCTCGTGCGCTGGGGCCTGGGCGGCAGGACCGCCTCCGGGAAACAATATGTCTCCTGGATTCACGATGTCGATTTCGTTCGAGCGGTCGAGTTCCTGATCTGCCGCGAAGACCTGGGAGGCGTGGTGAATGTGGCATCGCCGTGCCCTGTCACCAACCGCGAGTTCATGTGCAATTTGCGCCACGCCTGGTGCACCAGCTACATCGGGCTGCCCACGCCGCGATGGGCGCTGGAGTTGGGCGCTATTTTCCTGCGCACCGAAACCGAGCTGGTTCTAAAGAGCCGCCGCGTTGTGCCCCGGCGTTTGCTGGACGAGGGCTTCGACTTTCATTTTCCGAACTGGCGGGGCGCCTGCCACGACCTCGTGCAGCGCTGGCGCGAGCTGAACAGCGATTGAGCATTCCATTCCGCATATGCTGAAAGGCGGCCATGGACAAGAGGCATCGCGTCTTTCTTACCGGCGGCACCGGCTATGTCGGCAGCCGGTTGATACCGCTCCTTCACAACTCAGGGTGCGAAGTTGTGGCACTGTGCCGTCCGGAATCGAAAGGTAAACTGCCGGACGGGTGCACGGCGGTCACAGGGAACGCGTTAGACGGCCAGTCTTATCAGCAGCATGTGGCAGGCGCCCGGACATTTGTACAACTGGTCGGTGTTTCGCGTCCGAGTCCCGCGAAGTCGCGTGAATTTGTCGAGGTCGACCTGCGATCGGGCCTGGAGGCGATTCGAGTCGCCAAAGAAAGCGGAATTCAGCATTTCGTTTACCTGAGCGTGGCTCATCCGGCGCCGGTGATGAAAGCATACACCGCCGTGCGTCGAGAATGCGAGCAAGCGATTCGCGAAAACGGGCTGAATTCAACGATTGTTCGACCGTGGTATGTGCTGGGGCCGGGACATCGCTGGCCGTATGCCCTCATTCCGCTGTATCAAATCGCCGAGGCGATACACGCGACACGGGAGGGAGCTCGCCGGTTGGGATTGGTGACGATTCAGGAGATGGTCCATGCGCTGGCGGCGGTGGTGGCGCATCCGGCGGCGGGAATCCGAGTCGTGGAGGTCCCGGAAATCCGACGGCTGGGCGGCCCGAAGAACCGGCCGGACCACGTGCCATACTCGGAAAATCGAAGTGATTGACACGATGGCACGGCTGCACGCGACAAGGTTTCTTCCCGCTCTCGCCACGATGGCGATTTTCGCTGCCTCGGCTTTCGCGGAACAACTGAGCGTCGCTGTGCGCTGCGGCTCACTGCTCGATCCGGAAAGCGATACTGTTTCGCGTGACGTGGTGATTGTGACCGAGGCGGGATTGGTGAAGCAGGTGATCCCGGGCGCGGGCGAATCGGAGCTTCCGGCGAAAGCGGCGAATATTGAGATTTCAAATGGTTTTTGCCTGCCGGGATTAGTTGACGTACACGATCATCTGACCGGGGATCCGACGCAATCGGGTTACAAATCCCTCGGAGTCTCCCTTCCCGCCGAGACGGTAACTGGCGTCAAGAACGCGCGGGTCACGCTTCTGGCGGGCTTCACGACCGTGCGAAATGTAGGCGCCAGCGGATTCAGCGATGTAGCTTTGCGCGATGGCATCAACGCGGGTGAAATTCCGGGTCCGCGCTTGTTCGTTTCCGGGCCGCCTCTTGGCATCACGGGCGGCCATTGCGATAACAATCTGCTGGCTCCGGAGTACAAGTTCACCGACTTCGGAGTTGCCGACGGGCCCTGGGCGGCACGCAAGAAAGTGCGCGAAGTCATCAAATATGGCGCCGACCTGATCAAAATATGCGCCTCCGGCGGCGTGCTTTCGAAGGGCGATTCCCCGGGCGCGGAACAATATACGCCGGAAGAGATGAAGGCGATTGCCGAAGAGGCGCATAAGCTGGGCCGAAAGGTGGCGGCGCACGCTCACGGCACGCAGGCGATTAAGGACGCGATCACGGCCGGAATCGATTCCATCGAGCATGCCAGTTTGATTGACGACGAAGGGATTGCGCTCGCCAAGCAGCGTCACACATACCTGGTTTTCGACATTTACAACGACGATTACATATTGCGCGAGGGAGCGAAGGCGGGCATGCTGCCGGAATCCATCGAGAAGGAAAAGGCCATCGGCAAGTTGCAGCGCGCTAATTTCCGAAAAGCCTATCTGGCCGGCGCGCCGCTCGCATTCGGCACCGACGGCGGAGTATATCCGCACGGCGATAACGCCAAGCAGTTCGCAACCATGGTGGAATGGGGTGCCAAGCCGATTGACGCGATCCGGACGGCAACCGTGAACGCGGCGGAGCTGCTGAACCTGCAAGGAAAGGCCGGAGTGGTGAAACCCGGCTCGTTTGCCGATATCATTGCGGTGGATTCAGATCCCCGGGCGAATGTCGAACAACTGCAGCATGTTCGGTTTGTGATGAAGGAGGGGAAGGTGTTTCGGGACGACTGGAACCCGGTCCTCGGCATTCAGGGCCGTTGAAACGGCTTCGCGGATGAGCGAGAAGCGAGTTGTCGTCGCGATCGACGGACCGGCGGGTGCGGGAAAGAGCACACTCGCCAAACGCGTTGCCGAAAAACTGGGATTTGTCTATATCAACAGCGGCGCCATGTACAGGGCTATCGCACTGTGGGCCATGCGGCTGGGTGTCAGGCTGGATGACATGCATCGCCTCGAGCAACTCGCCAAAGAAGCGAAAATCGAACTCGCGCCGGGCGAAGATCGTGTATTTCTCAACGGGGAAGACGTTAGCGAAGCGATTCGAGAAGCGCCCGTTAGCACAGCGGCCTCGAAGGTTTCCGCGGTGCCCGGAGTACGCCGCGCTTTGCTCGCCCTCCAGCGGGGCATCGCCGCGCAAAATAGCGTGGTCATGGAAGGCCGCGACATCGGATCCGTAGTTTTTCCTCGCGCGCAGGTCAAAATCTTTCTGGATGCCGAGCCGAAGGAGCGAGCACGGCGCCGGGCGTTGGAGTTTCGGCGGGAAGGCAATAGCGCGGACGTTCACGCTGTGGCGGGCGAACTGCGCGAGCGCGATACGCGGGACCGCACGAGAGCAGAAGCGCCATTGGTGCAGGCGCCCGATGCCGAACTGGTGGATACAACCGGGCTCTCGTTGGACGAGGTCGAGGAAATCGTTCTCCGCCTGATCCGGGCGCGCACGTCAAACGGAAAAGAAGCGGCGCGCTAGATTCCACCGTTCGTAGGTTTCGACTATATACGTCCGATACCCCTATGTAGTATCCTACTTTTAACGTGCTAGAAGTTCGTTCGCTCACTAAATGCTACAGCTCGGTTCCGGTCGTGGACAACGTCAGCTTCACGGTAAAGCCCGGTGAGGTGCTGGGCTATCTCGGCCCCAACGGATCGGGGAAGAGCACCACCGTAAAGATCATTACGGGGCTGCTGGAACCCACGAATGGAAGCGTATTCTTCAACGGCACCCATATTAAAGATGATTTGACTGCTTACAAGCGGCTCCTGGGGTATGTCCCCGAGGAAGCGAACCTTTATCCGTTTCTGTCCGGCCTGGAGTACCTGGAACTGGTGGGCCGGCTGCGGGGCCTCGCGAGCGGGCTACTGGCAAAGCGCGCTGACGCCTTGCTGCGCCTGTTTTCCATGCATCCGCACCGGCATACCGCCATAGCGGCGTATTCGAAGGGAATGCGTCAACGAATACTGCTGATATCCGCGCTGCTGCACAATCCGGAGCTGATCATCTTTGATGAGCCGCTCTCCGGATTAGATGTTACCTCGGCTCTGATTTTTCGAAACCTGGTGTCCTGTCTGCGGCGCGAGGGGAAGCTCATCTTTTACTGCTCACACGTGCTCGAGGTGGTAGAGAAGGTCTGTTCGCACGTGACGATCCTGCAAAAAGGCAAACAGCTCGCCTACGGAGCCGTCGAGGACCTGAAAAATTTCCAATCGATGCCGTCGCTCGAGGCGGCCTTCTCGAACCTGGTCCAGGAAGTGGACACGCAGGCATGCGCGCAGGCCATTTTGGACGCCGTGGTCAGCCGATGAGCGGAGGCCGTTTTCTCAGAAGTGCGTTGCCGGAGACTCCGTTCTGGAATCTGGTCGCGCATTTTGTGAAGCGAATCATCTCGAGCGATGACGAGGGAGACACACAAGAGGTGAGTTTAGGCCTGGGAGCCGTGCTGGCGATTCTGGCGTCTCCCGGCGCATTCGCGTCGATATTCCTATTGGATAAGTATTCGACGCTGCTGCAATGGCTGCGCGGAAATCACAATTTTAATCCCTATAAGGCGTCGATAGCGGACGAATATTTCTTCGTGGTGTTATCGATGACGGTAACCGGGCTGGTGATGGTGCTGCGATGGAACCGCCTCTTGCCGGATAAACGAGACTTCTCGAATCTGGCCGCGCTGCCTATCGCCATCCGCGATATCTTTCTGGCCAACTTCATCGCGCTGCTTGGGCTGGCGCTGGTATTCGCCATTGACGTGAACGCTGTTTCGGCGGTCTTGTTTCCGCTCTTCGTCACCATGCAAGGCAGCGACATGGGCACGTTCTTTCGTTTTGGAGCCAGTAATTTCGTGACCGTGATGGCGGCCAGCCTGTTCAGCTTTTTCGGCGTGTTTGCGCTGGTCGGCGTGATGATGTTTGCGCTGCCGAAGCGGCTCTTTCGCCCGGCCTCGATTCTGGCTCGCATGCTGCTGGTGGTCGGATTACTTACCGAATTCTTTTCGAACTTGTTTCTGCAGCTACTCGCCGGGCAACTTCCGCATCTGCGGGAAGCCTATGCGCGGCTGCTGCCTCCTTTCTGGTTCCTGGGAGTTTACGAAACGGCAACGGGGCTGGCCAGATCGGAGATGGCGCGACTCGGGCGCGAGGCCTTGTACGCTCTGCTGGCGGTGGTGGTCGTCTCGATCCTCGCCTATGCCCTGTGCTACCGGCGGCACTTCATGCGATTGGCGGAATCGTTCGACGTGGTGGCGAGCCCTCGCCATGTCTTCCGGCTGGTGCTTCCCGACTGGCTTGCCCGCTTGTTCTTCCGGTCAGAATTCGAACGGGCTTGCGCGGGCTTCACGATGAAAGCGCTGATGCGCAGCGAGCGTCATCTGATGTTTTTCGGCACATTTCTGGGCATTGGGCTGGTGATGGTAGCGCAAACTCTGGCCGATAGCGTGACGGCAGGAGCATCAGGAGCAATTCCGAGTGCGGCACTGCTTGCGCTTCCAACTACCATTGCTTTTTTTCTCATTGCGGGCCTGCGGTTCGTGTTTGATATGCCCGCGGCGCTCAACGCAAATTGGATTTTCCGTTTGACGACTGAGACATCGGATCCGCCGCCCATATTGCTGGCCCGCAAGTTCATGCTGGCCGCGACGCTGCCCTGGGAGGTCTTCGTGCTGACGCCATTGACGGCCCGGGTGTACGGATGGCGGATCGCCGGCTTACACACGGCGGCAGTGATTGTTGCGAGCGTGCTGTTGATGGAGGCTGCGCTGTTGAAATTTCGCAAAATCCCGTTTACTTGCTGCGCCCACCCAGACATCAAGCGCCTTCTATTCCGGCTTCTCGCGGCCATGATGGCGGTCACCGTGGCCGTGCCGGTGTTTTCGGAACTGGAGCGCTGGATGCTCATTCAGCCCTTCCGCTTCGTAGCGCTTGGAGTTTTGCTGGTGCTCGCGTGCTTGGCACTCGATCGTTACCGGCGCGAAATTCCGGCGGACCAAAGCACTTTGACGTTCGAAGATGCGCCGCCTCCCGCTTTCGAGTTTCTAAAGCTGGCATAAAAGGTGTAGGATTCTATACAGGCATGAGCGACACGGCGAAACTTTCCCATACCGCTGCCCTGATCCTGCAGACCGTCGATAGCGGCTGCAGCTACGGGTTCGACATCATGGACGCGACGGGTTTGCCAAGCGGCACCGTTTACCCCGCGCTTCGCCGCATGGAGACCGAAGGGCTGATTGCCTCGCAATGGGAATCGGGGAAAAAAGCGGTTGCCGAGCAGCGCCCGGCGCGCAAGTATTACCGCATCACGCGCTCCGGTGCGCAGGTGCTGGAACAATCTCAGAGGCGTTACCCGCTGCTGGCGAAGCTGGCTGGAGAGAAGCAGCGCCGGTGAGACAGCGACATGCAAGCGGATCCACAGATACCTATTTCGGTTGCGTTTTGCAACTGGCTGATCCGCGGAATCGCGCGGCTTGTTCCGGCGGCTCAACGAGATGATTGGGAACGCGAGTGGCTGGCCGAGATCTGGCATCGATGGCAATTTCTCTATCACGCGGGCGCGTGGGGCCGGCCTGAATCGCTGCGCCTGGTTCGCAATTGCCTGGGCGCCTTTGCTGACGCCTCGTGGCACTTCGTGTCCCACGAAAAGGTACAGGTACGCGTCCGCGATTGGCCGCGCTCGCCGTGGGCGTGTCTGGGCGGGCTGAGCGCGCTTCTGCTGCTTTTAGCCGCGCTCACGTCGGGATACCCCGCCACGCGACAACTCTTGATGTCGGCCTCGCGCCTGGGATCCCAGAACCTGCTGTTTGTGTGGCTCCATCCGGCTGTCGGGGGCGGCGATAGAGGACTTCCGGCGGATGTCGTGCCCGCATGGGCCACGCACAGCACATCGCTCGAGAGCGTCGCTCCTTTTGCGATCCGGCACCAGCGGGTGGTCACGGCGCGCGGCGCAGCGCGGAACGGCCTGGTGGTGCTGACGGATCCGCGGCTGTTTCAGGTACTGCGGGCGCGGCCGGCGTTAGGATCGATTCCGGGCATCGGGCAAAGCGCGCGCCGTCGCGAATCAGAGGAACGCGGGACGATTGTGCTCGATCACGGTACATGGACGTCGATGTTTCACGCCGATGCCAAGGCGGTGGGGTCTGAAATTGAAGTGGGGCGAAACAAGTACCGGGTGGCGGCTGTGCTTCCGCGGAGCTTCCAATTCCTCACGCGCCAGCCTGCGATTTACCTGATTCAGCAATACGCGGGCGATGGCGACGTGATGGTGCTGGCGAGGGCGCGGCCGGGAGTCACTTTCGACGAGATCGATCGAGAGCTGACGAAAATCGCCGAAAATACCTGCTACTACTTTTTCAGCTCCCAGTTGCGGCTCCAGTCGCTCGATTCCGCCACCTTGACGCCGCTCGCATCGTTTGGCGTAGCCGTGCTTATGTCGGCCCTGATCTCGCTGCTCGTCTGGCGGGTGCGCATCCGAAACGTTCCGATCGCGCTGCGCGCGGCGAACAAGAAGCAGATGCTGAGGCGCGCGGGGTTTTTCCTGGGGAAAGCCGCTCTCGCGCTGGCGCTGGTATTCACTGCCGGATTGGAATGGAGCCGCTCGGAATCGTCGGTGTTGTTTGCGTCCAGAGATCCTGCCAGCGGCCCGTTTCTGGTGTGGTTGTACGTACTCGGCTCGATGGGCGTGGTTTTCTGGTCGCTGGCGGACCAGAGAGCGCGCTGCCGCGTATGTTTGCGTCTGTTGTGTTTTCCGGTCCGAATCGGCTGCCCGGGTTGTCTATTGCTGGACTGGTCGGGAACGGAGCTGCTTTGCACCGAGGGTCATGGCCTGCTGCACGTTCCGCACCTTGCCCCAAGCTGGGATGAGGAATCCCAGCGCTGGATCTCGCTTGACGATTCGTGGAGCGGCCTGTTTGCGCACACGAAGTGACTTGCCGGCGCCGGCGCGCTTTGCCAAGCCCTGAACCGGCGGGCTGGGCGGCGGGACGTCACGCCCGTGGAACCAGCGCGGTCTAAAGAAGCGGTAATAACAATCACGGCAGCGCCACGGCAAGATTACCAGACCGAGGGCGAGCTCGAGGGGATTCCTCCGGTGAGATCTCAAGATGTTATGCGATCCACACTTCGGGCATTGTTCCAGGAGGAAGCTCATTTTGCGTGTTAGAGGCGGTAGTCCACTAATTCGTTGCTGCTGTGCATGCAGTAGGCGCGGAAGACTTGGCGTACTGCGGTACCCGAAGTACTCGCTTAGCCCTTCACAATGTGCTAACCGTCTGGTTTTCTTGTACATATGCGGAGAGTGCCGGCGCTGGCGTGTTTGGGGTTCCTGGGCATGTCGCTTTGGGGCGACGTGGTTACCAATGCGAGTTGCGCCGCCTACGGCGACGGTGCGACTTCCGGCGTGGCGCAATGCGCGCAGGGCAGCGGGATAGCTTACGCCACGGGCCCGGAAGCTCGGGCAGCGGTTTCCGCCGTGGCGAATCTCCCGCTGACGCCGGCGGAGTTTGCGCTGGCGGGAATCACAGAGTACGTTAGCGAAGTGCCGGCTCCGGGATCGAACGGCGCAGGGTCTTCGTCGGCTGCGGCATCGGCCGAGATCCGCTTGAATCTGTCGACCGATGGTCCTGTACGGGCGGGGCTGCTCGAGGTCGAACTCTCTGCGTTCTCCTGGATCGACGCGCCGGAGGGTTATTCCGGCCAAATGAACCTCGCCATCGGATCGGTCACGGTTTCCTGCCAGTCTACCGGGCATGCTGTTTGCGCCTCGGGCGGTTACTACATCGGGACCAACAACGCTCTTTTTCTGCCGTTTACTCTCGGTCAGTCGTTTACCTTCGATTTCGCCCAGAATGCCACAGTCAACGGAGATCTCTTCTCCGGGGCTTCCGAAGGAAGAGATCAGACCGCCATCGCCTTTCGCTTCCTGGAAGCGGATGGCTCGACACCGGCCGGGATGTACGACCCGCCCACAGCAGCGCCGGAGCCCGGCACCTGGGGAATTGTTGCCTTAGGGGTGCTTGGGTTCGCGCTTTGGAAAGGCGCGCGGAGGAGCGCCGGCGGATCCATTGAACCGGCCTGAAGCACAGAAAACACTTTAAACCGGACGGGAGGTCGTCTAACGGCAGGACCGCAGATACTGAATCTGCGAATTAGGGTTCGAATCCCTGCCTCCCGCCACCAGATCCTTAGCGCGAGCAGATAAGGCGCCTGTTCCGCTCGGCGAAACGAGTGGTTTGGCCGTATTTTTCGCTATACTGGCGGCAGGGTATGTTGGCCGCGTTTTAGGTCCGCCGGTCGCCGCATTTGAAGTTCTCAGCAGGAGTTTCCGTCCCACATTATGTTTGATTTGTTTCGCAGTCGAGAGAAGAGTGTGCGCATCCTGCTCGGGGCGCTGCTGGGTTTAGTTGCGCTTTCGATGCTCGTGTATCTCATTCCAGGAGGGCCCGGCGGGCCCGCCGCATCCGGTCAGAATGTTGTAGCGGCGGTGGGCGACGACAAGATCACGACGAATGACGTGCAGCGGGCGGTCCAGAACATAACGCGGGGACAGGCCAATCTTCCGAAAGGAATCCTCGCCATGTACGTTCCGTCCATCGTCAATCAGCTGATTGAAGCGAAAGCGATGGCCTACAAGGCCCGCGAGATGGGTCTGCGGATCTCGGATGAGGAGCTCGGCGATGCCATTCAATCCGAGTTCGCGAGCGAAACGGGCGGCAGTTTTAACATGAATATCTACCAAGCGGTGCTGGCACAGCAAGGCATGACTGCGGCGGATTACGAGAAGCAGCGCCGCGAAGCAATGCTCGGCATGAGGCTGGAGAACCTTGAAATGCAGTCGTTAATTGTCTCCGACCAGGATGCCCGGGCGGAGTATCAGCGCAAAAACCTGAAGATCGGATTGCAGTATGTCGCTTTCGACGGCAAGGATTTCGTTTCGAAGGCGAACAAAGATCCGGTGGCGCTCAAGGCGTATTTCGATAAGAACCGGGCACAGTTTCGAATCCCTGAAAAGCGCGATTTCGACCTGATTACGGGCGCCACCGCCGATTTCGTGCAAAACGCCAAGGTGCCGGACGCTGACCTTCAGCGGGCGTATCAGGACAACATCGACAGCTATCGCGTGCCCGAGCGCGTAAAAGTGCGGCACATCCTTATCAAGACGCAGGGCAAGCCCAAGGAAGAGGCGCCGAAACTGAAGGCCAAGGCGGAAGACATTTTGAAGCAGTTGCAGCATGGCGGCAATTTCGCGGAGTTGGCGAAGCAGAACTCGGAAGATCCGGGCTCGGCCCAAAAAGGCGGCGAGCTGGGCTGGATAGTACGAGGGCAGACGGTGCCGAGCTTTGAGCAGACCGCCTTCTCGCTGAAGCCAGGCGAGCTGAGCGGGTTGGTGGAGACCGAGTACGGCTACCATATCATCCAGGTGGAGGAGAAGGAGACGGCTCACACCCAAAGCTTCGAGGATGTGAAGCCGCAATTGCTGGCCGACGCCCAAAAGCAGGCCGGCGACGAGGATCTGAAGAAAGCGATTGAAGCGGCGCATCGAGAAATTCTGCAGCACCCGGCGCAAGCGGACGCCATCGCGAAGAAATATAATTTGAAGTTTTTCAAGCTCCAGAACTTCACTTCCGGCCAGCAGTTTCCGGAGGTGAACAGCCAGCCAGAATTAACGAACGCCATTTTTGGGGCCGCCAAGGGCAGCGTTACCGGCATCGTGGATTTGGGCAATCAAGCCAAAGAAGCCTTCGGCGTGATTACAAACATTACTCCGGCGCGGAATGCCGAGTACGCGGAAGTACAAAGCGACGTGCTCCAGCGCTACACGACGGCTGAATCGCTCCGGCTTTCGGAGGAGGCCGCGCGGGGCGCCGCAGACCGAGCGCGCAAAGGCGAAAGCCTGGAGGCGATCGCCAAGCAGTATGGCCTCACCGTCAAGACCGCCGCGCCATTCACTATTGACGGAGCAGCAGAAGGAATTGGGGCAGCCAGTTCGCTTTCAGCCGGGTTCAAGAGCAACGTTGGCGACGTAATCGGCCCGGTCGCGGAGCAATCCGGCCAGTTTGTATGCAAGATTAGCGAGAAGATTCCGGCCGATATGAGCCAGTTCGCAAAGAACAAGGACGCTATTGTGCAGAGCCTGAATCAGCAGCGCCAGAGTTTACAGCAGCCCCTGTTTCGAAACAGTGTCGTCTCTGACCTGAAGCGGCGCGGCAAGATCAAGATTAACGACGCCACTCTGAGCCGCATGCTGAGCTCTTATCAAAGCTAGGGCTTACTGCACGTGCACTTTATAGAAATCCTCCGCAGTCTCACCAATCCCGACAAGCTGATCGCGCTCCTGTCAACGAGCATGACGGGCTGGGTCGGGTATTTGCTCCTTTTCCTCGTGGTGTTTGCCGAGAGCGGCCTGCTGGTGGGCTTCTTTCTTCCCGGCGATTCTCTTCTGTTTACGGTTGGGATTGTGGCGGGAGCGGGCAAGCTCGAGATTGGAGCGATCATCGCCATGTTGGCGGCGGCCTCGATATTAGGCGATGGGATTGGCTTCCTTTTGGGAAGCACGCTTGGTTACCGGCTCTTCCAAAACTCGAACTCGCGCATCTTCCGACGCGAGTACCTGGATCGCACGCACGCCTTTTACGAGCGACACGGCGGCAAGACGATCATCTACGCCAAGTTCGTTCCGATCATTCGAACCTTCGCCGCCTTCATCGCCGGCGTTGGAAAAATGCAGTACGGGCGTTTTCTTACCTTCAACATCGTGGGAGCGATCGGCTGGGTGACGCTGATGGTCACTCTAGGTTATAAACTCGGCGGAATCGCTTTCATCCGCCATAACTTTGAGAAGGTCGTGCTGCTGATCATCGCGGTTTCGCTGCTGCCGCCGGTTCTTCAGGTGGTCAATAGCCGGAAGCGTTCCCAATTGGAAGAGAAGCTAGAAGTGAATACCTCCGCTGCAGACTAGCACTTCACCGGTTACATAATCGGAAAGCGGCGAGCAGAAGAAAAACACGGCGTTGGCGGCATCGTCGGGTGTGCCCAGCCTTCCCAGCGGAATCATCTTGGCGGCCTGCTCCCGCACCTGTGCCTGCATGCCGACGCGCACGTGGCGTTCGCCGATGGCTATGGCGGTTTCCGCATCGTCCATGGGCTTGATTAAGCGAGTATCGATCAGCCCGAAGCCCACGGCATTCACCGTGACATTGTAGCGGCCCCACTCCTTCGCCAGACTCTTCGTCATGCCGACGATGGCCGCCTTGCCGGAAGCGTAGCCGACCTGCCCGGGATTGCCGTCCAAACCGGAAATCGATGTGATGTTGACCACTTTGCGCATCACGCGCGTCCCCTGCTCCTGCTCTTTCTTCGCGCGCTCGCGGATCCAGTGCGAAGCAGCCCGCAACAGGCGGAAGGGGGCCACAACATGTACATCGAGCATGGCTTGAAACTGCTCATCGCTGGTCTTCTGGATCACGTTGTCCCAGGTGTAGCCTGCGTTATTAACGATGATGTCGACGGACCCGAACTCATTGACTAGCTTTTGAACCACGGCAGCCGGAAAATCGACGCTGGTGAGGTCACCGGCGATGCTCGCGAGCTTGCCAGCTGAATTCGGCAGCGCCGCGCTGGCCTCTTGGAGGGCGGCCTCATCGACATCCACCAGCAAGATGGACGCGCCGGCGGCACACAACTTTTTAGCAATAGCGCGGCCGATGCCGCGGGCCGAACCGGTGACGATCGCGGATTTGTTCGCAAGGGAGATATTCATGGGCGGCAACAAACGGGCCGGGCGGCATCAAGCCCCGAACTCGAACGCCAGAATACCAAACGCTCCGCAGCGCAGTGGCCGTATACCGGGAAAATGAACGCAAGTTCGCAGGACTGTGCTCAGCGCCTTCGGAGCGCTGGGCACAGCCGGGGTGCGATGGAAAGCAGGCTGATCAGCGGCGTTCCCGGATGGTGAGCGGCGCCTGAAGGCGAAACGTCAGCACGCTTTCCGAAGGTATTTTGACCTGGGCTCCGTGAGTAAAGTAGTTGTACCCGAAACCGGCGCCACCGCCGGCAGCCGACCCGATCGCCGCGCCTTTACCGCCTCCCGCAAGAGCTCCGATAACTGCTCCCGCGGCAGCACCGATACCCGTGCGCACGGCGGTCTGCTTCCCACGCGACGAACCGGCCTCCTGAACCGTGGTGCTGTTAACGCGGTAGGCACGGCCGTGGTACTCGATACTCGATAGCCGCACTTCCAATTCGCTGCGGCCTTTAATGCGGCCCGCGCTCACGGAGTTTTCCAACAACACGGAGGCCGGGGCGCCCGCCGGAATCAACACACGGTTGCCGGAGACCAGAGGAGCGTCGAGCGACGCCCGGAACGTCTGTCCAGGAGCGCTCTGTTTGGAATCGATAGCGTCGATCGTGCGAACACTGACGCGCTCGCCGGCAGGAATTGTGGCGTCCGCGGCTTCGGCCGGGCGGGCGGCCGCCGGCGTGCCTTCCATGGGAGCGGGTGCCGGTTCCTGCTGTTTCGGCGCAGGCGCCGGCTGGGAACCGGGTGCGGGCTGCTGTGCTGAGATCGGCGGATACGATGGCGCCCCTTGCGGCCCTCCAGCCGTTGCAGCCGGATTCTGATTCGCCGCCAGTGCTGTATTTACCTTCATCTGATCCGTTACGCTGCGCACCCCGGCCGTGCCATTAGCGATTTTCATAGCCGCCAGCTCGACATCGGAGCTAGGCACGTCTCCGCTCAGAGTGACGGCGCCGTCCTTCACGGCGACATTCACACTCGCGGCTTTCGTGGTCTGATCGGCATATAGCTTGGACTGAATGTCCGTCGTCAGTGCTTGATCGCTCGCGCTCTTCGTGCCGCATGCGACCGTGCAGACGCATAAGGCGGCGGCGACGAGCAGTGTTGTCTTAACGAGGTGCATATCTCCTCCTAAAAACTTGCAATGGCGGCTGAAACTCCCGGAGAGGCCATTCCATCGACAAAGGTCCAACGGCTCCCCAGCCGGGTAGCCCTGATTGTTAGAGCCGCGAACGTCGGGCAAAAGCTACAATTAAGGTTAACGTCTGCGCATTTCCGCGGATCGCGATGCGCGCACGAGTATCGATCTAACTCAAATGGCACAACAAACAGCTACCGCCGGCCCTGTCAAGGCGGACCAGAACGCACCTCCGAAGCGGGAGGTGTCCCGGAACAGCATTGCAGAATGGGCGGTTACGATTTTGCTGCTGCTTTTCGGAACCACCACCCTGGTTCAGGCATTTGTGATCCCAACGGGCTCGATGGAAGACACGCTTCTGATCGGCGACCACCTCCTGGTCGATAAGCTCGCCTATGCGCCCTCGGGTCCGATGAGTAAGTACATCCTGCCGTATGAAGAGCCAAAGCACGGCGATATTATTGTTTTCCACCCGCCGCACGACATAGAGCAGACCTATGTCAAGCGTGTCATCGGGCTGCCGGGAGATCACCTCAAGATGATCAACCGGATTGTCTATCGGAATGGCAAAATGCTGAACGAGCCATACGTCTACCACAAGTTTCCATACGATCCCAGCCGCGACAACTTTCCCGGCGAACCGACGCTCGGAGCGGAAGGGCTGCAGGCGCAATTACAGCGCGACATGCTCGACAATCACGTGGTAAACGGAGAAGTCGTGGTTCCGCCCAACAGCTATTTCGCCATGGGCGACAATCGAGATAACTCACTCGACAGCCGCTACTGGGGCTTCGTTCCGCGCGACAACATCATCGGCAAGCCGCTCCTGATTTACTGGTCCTATCGCGCTTCGACGGAGGATCTCGCCGGATCGTCGGTCGGTTCACTGTTGAGCCATTTTGTGGACCTGGGCGAGCACTTTTTCACGCGAACGCGCTGGGACCGGACCCTCCACGTTATCCGCGGATTTCCCGATTCGCGGCTGGCGGACCATCCTCTGCCGCTGAACGCAGGCTCTCCGAATCCGTAATCCGCCCCGCCGCTGCAGGCCTCTACACTGGGGTAAGTCTATGGCGAACCATCGGTACGGCCTTATTATGGCCGGCGGCCGCGGGACACGTTTCTGGCCGCGAAGCCGCAAAAGGAATGCGAAACAGGTCCTGCGCTTTTTCGGAGAGCGCAGTCTCATTCAACAAGCGGTGGATCGCCTGAACGGGGTGATCGCGCCCGAAAACATCTGGATCCTCACGAACGAGTTTTTGCAGCCGGAGATCCGGAAACAGCTGCCGGATATACCAAGGCAGCAGATTATCGCCGAGCCTTCGCAGCGCAATACGGCGCCCTGCATCGGACTGGCCGCTCATATTCTTGCCGAGCTCGATCCCGAGGCCGTGATGGGAGTGTTTCCGGCGGATCATCTGATCCTCAAGCAATCGAGATTCCGGGGATTCGTGAAGGCCGCCTTCCGGGCGGCGGAAAGCAGCGATGTGGTGGTGCTGGGAATCCAACCGCGATGGCCTGAGACCGGTTTCGGCTACATCGAATTCCCGAGAAACGTCAGGGCCGGGAGCCTGGATGCGCTCCCCGTCACAAGCTTTCGCGAAAAGCCCGACGCGAAAACGGCCAAGCGCTTCGTCGAGCGCGGCAATTTTTTCTGGAATGCCGGAATGTTCTTCTGGAGGACCTCCGCGGTGCTCGATCTGATGCGCCATCATCAGCCGAAAACGGCAACTCTGCTGGCGGGACTGCCCTCCTTCGGAAATAAGCAGTTCATGTCCAAGCTCTCGGAGGCCTATCCGCTGTGCGAGGACATCTCGGTGGATTACGCCATTATCGAGAAGGCGCGGCGCGTCTCCGGCATCGCGCTCGACGATATCGGCTGGAATGACGTAGGTAGTTGGGAAGCGGTTTACGATCTGGCTGAAAAAGACGGCAACGCGAATGCCGCTCGCAACGAACTGGTGGCGGAAGATAGCCGCGGCAACTATATCGAGGCGAACAAGACTGTGGCGCTTGTGGGCGTGGAAAATTTGGTGATTGTAGATATGCCGGATGCGTTGCTGGTGGCGAGCCGCGGCCGAGCGCAAGACGTCAGTAGGATCGTCAAAGCTTTGGAGAAGCAGAAGCGGGAGGAGTTGCTGTAGGGTGACATCTATCCGTTCTCTCGCTTTACTCCCCGGAAGATTTTTGCCAACGCCCCGATCGCGCGATCCACATCCTGTTCGGTAAGAATATAGGGCGGCAGAAAGCGCAGAACCGTCTCATGCGTGCAGTTGAACAGCAGCCCTTCTTTAATTCCATCGAGTACCAGTTGCTTGCCCGGGATCTCCAATTCCACTCCGATCATCAATCCCGGTCCCCGCACTTCCTTGATGAACGAGAAACTCCGCATCAACTCCGTTAGTTTCATGCGAAAGTACTCGCCGGTGGCAGTGATGGATGGGAGAAGCTCGTCCAGGATATCGAAAAATTCGAGCGCAACGCGGCAGGCGAGCGGGCCCCCTCCATAGGTGGAACCGTGCATGCCGGGCTTGATCGTCGCGGCAGCCTTGTCGTTCGCGATGATCACGCCCAGCGGAATACCACAGGCCATGGGTTTGGCCGCGATGACGATGTCCGGCATCAGCACCGGGTCAAGCAACTGGTAGGCAAAATAGGCGCCGGGCCGGCCCACGCCGCACTGGATCTCGTCGAACACGAGAAGAGCATTGTGCTCGTCCGCGAGCGCGCGCGCCCGGCGGGCAAACTGCTCCGAAATAGGATAAATGCCGCCCTCGCCCTGGATGAACTCGAGGACAATCCCGGCGGTGTTCTTACCGACCGCCGCTTCGAGCGCCGACAAATCGTTTCGAGGGACGAAGGAAGCGCCGGGAAGCAGCGGTTCGAAATCCTTGCGATACTTGGGCTGTCCCGTGATCGATAGTGCGCCGAAGGTGCGGCCATGGAATGAATTATCGAGCGAGACGATCTCATGCTTGTTGCGGCTCACCGAGTTGCCGTGCGCCCGGATCATCTTGAGCGCACCCTCCATGGCTTCGGCTCCGGAATTACAGAAGAAGCTGCGCTCAAGACCGCTGATTTTGGCCAGACGTTCGGCCAGACGGCCCTGGTACTCGTGATAGTAAAGATTGGACGTGTGAAGCAGCAGGCCGGCCTGCTGCCGAATCACCTTCGTAATGCGCGGATGTGCATAGCCGAGCGAATTCACCCCGATACCGCTGATCAAATCGAGGTAGCGATGCCCTTCCAGATCGTAGACATAGCAGCCCTTCCCCCGATGCAGAGCCAGCGGATATCGCGCGTAGTTCTGTAATAAATAGCTTTGCTCGAGATCCTTGATTTCGTCGAACGAAGAGGTCACCCGCGGCTCAGCGGGAAGGGTAGCGGCCATATCTCATCATACGGGCGCGTCTGCAACATTCCCGTGGTGCGGGAGCTCTTGCGGTCGGCATCCGTTTTCCCCAGCGGCTTGATACGCGGCGGAATACGTGTTTTGCGGTGTGCTTCGCTTTGACGCTAAGCCGCGCCGTTGGCTGCGGTTTGTGGAGGCGGAGCGTACTTTGCCAAAGCGGCGTTCAGCAACGTGTCGGGCGAGGGAATGGTCAGCATGCGCCTGGAGAGCTTCAACAGTCCGCGCCGCTCGAGCTGATTGAGCGTTGTGGAAGTAGTCTCGCGCGTCGCTCCAATCAAATCCGCCAATTCGAGCTGCGTGATCGGGACCTGATAGCCTTGCCCGTCCTCCACCGGTCTCATCAAACCGGAAAGCTCGGCCAGGTAGTGCAAGATGCGGTATTCCACATCGTGAAGACACAGCAATTCCACCTTCTTGGCGAGCGCCAACCGGTGCTCCAGCAAGAAATTAATGAGCGCGGAGGAAAGCTCCGAGCTCTCTGAAATTCCCCGCGCCAGCAGGTCGCGCGGAATTCGATAGACGCTGGCCGGAGTAAGCACTTCCGCCTCGGCATAGTAGCTCTCCTGTTCGCGCCCCAAAACCTCCTCGCCCACTACCTGACCTGGACCACGAATCGTCAGAATAATTCGGCCGCCGCCTTCGCTTACCCGTGTCAGTTTGACAAGCCCATCTTCAAGAAAATAGAGGGAATCGGCCGATTGGCCTTGGGAAAAGAGCGACGTCGAGCGGCGAAGCCCGCTCAGGCGGTTTACTTCCGGCGTATTTGACAGTAAGCTCCGTACTGCGGACGCGAAAGGATTCACAGTGTTAACCCGATGTTCTCTAATTATATGCAGTTGTACATTCCAAGCCCAGGAAAAAATGCTAGGAAAAGGTTAGGCCAGTTAAAGTAGCATATTCGCGCTAGTTTATGCAACTGTTTATTCAACCCGATTACGTATAGTACGCGCGAAACCGTTGGCAGCCTCAAAAAACGGGCGCACGTCACCGGTCGCCAGCGTGTCGCGAATCTGAACAAGCGAGGCGATAAACGCATCCATCGCTCCCGTCACCTCCCGGCGGTTGGTAGCCAGAATGCTCATCCACACCTCCGGTGGGCTCAAGGCTAGGCGGGTCATATCCAGCAGCGCAGGACCGAAAACCTCCGGCGCCTTTTCCGTGCCTTCCGAGGCGAGCGCAACGGCCAACGCGGTCGAAATCAATTGCGGCAGATGCGAGGTGCGCGCGACCACGGAATCGTGCTCGGCAGGCTGCATTTCAACCACTTTTGCTTCGATTCGCACCAGCCAGCAACGGAATTCCTCGCCGGTAGCTCCGATATCCGCCGTCGTGGGGGTTAGCACGTAAGGGCGGTCTTTGAACAGATTCGAGTCGGCGAATTCGGCGCCGCTTTGCTCCTTTCCGGCCATGGGATGACCGCCGAGAAAGGAGCTCTCGCGCAAGCATTCCGAGGCCTTTCGAACGATGGCAGCCTTCGTGCTTCCGGCGTCCGTTATGAGCGTCTCCGGCCGGGCGAGCGGCCCAAGCTCTTCCAGCGTTTTCAGAATTCGATCGATAGGCTGCGACAGGTAAATAAGATCGGCTGTGGCCGCGGCTTCTTCCAGAGTCCCGCTCCGTGAAATGGCCCCCGTTTTGAGGCCCGCCCGGATGGCCGGTGGCGAGCTTACGCCGAGCAGCTCGCCCGTGAAGCCCGCCTTGCGAAGAGCCAGTCCAAACGATCCGCCGATAAGCCCCACGCCGACGATCGCAACCCTTTCCATGAAGCGCCGGAGTTTAGGCTGACCGCCCTATCGCGGCTGCGACAGCGCGAACCTGCTGCATCATCTCGGCGAACTGATCGGGGCGCAGTGTTTGTGCTCCATCGCTCACGGCTCGGTCCGGATCGGGATGCACTTCGACCAGAAGTCCGTCGGCTCCTGCCGCCGTGGCCGCCCGCGCCATGGCCAAAACATAGTCGCGTTTCCCCGTGCCATGGGACGGATCGGCCACCACAGGCAGATGCGTCAGGCGCTTCAACACCGGAATGGCGGCGATGTCCATGGTGTTCCGCGTGCTGGTCTCAAACGTGCGAATGCCGCGCTCGCACAAGATTACTTCGTAATTGCCGCCCGACATGATGTATTCGGCCGATAGCAAAAGCTCCTCGATCGTGGCGGCAATACCGCGCTTCAGCAGAACCGGTTTGCGGACCTTTCCCAGTTCCCGCAGCAGATTGAAATTTTGCATGTTTCGCGCACCCACCTGCAGGATGTCCGCATACTCGAGCAGGAGAGGAATCTGCATTTGGTCCATTACCTCGCTCACAACCAGAAGACCAAGCCGGTCGGCCGCGGTCCGCAATAATCGCAGGCCTTCTTCGCCGAGACCCTGGAAACTGTACGGTGAGCTGCGCGGCTTGAATGCGCCGCCCCGAATCACCTCGGCTCCGGCGGAGGCCACGATTTCGGCCGAGCGTTCGATCTGCTCCTCATTCTCAATGCTGCAAGGACCCGCCATGGACACCACCCGGCACCCGCCGATCTCGACGGTTCCGATTTTGATCGTGGTTCCGGTGGGTTTGAAATGCCGGCTAGCGAGTTTGTAGGGTGAGACGATGCGGTGGCATTCCTTCACGCCCTCCATCACCTCGAGAGTGGCGGGATCGAAATCGTCAATCGGCCCCACGCCTCCCAGCAAGGTGTGGCGCACGCCTGTGGAACGATGCACCGTGAAGCCCATCCCCACCAAACGACTAATAACGGCTTCGGTTTGCGTTTCGCTCGCGCCCTCCTGCATGACAACCAGCATGGTTTGCTACCGCGTCTCTCCTTCGAATATCCTGAGCTTTTGCAGCGTTCTCATCTCATCGATGATGCGCTCGAAAATCCGCTTGACCGCATCGGCCGGCAGCGGGCCGCCGTTATGGCTGATAACGTTGGCAAACACCTGATCCTCGCGTTTAGGCTCGTAAATACCCATGCGAAGCTCCTGTTTGATGCGGCCGATTTCCTCGACAATTGCCGTGCGTTGGTTCAGCAGCTCCAGAAGCCGCAAGTCCAGCTCGTCGATGCGCACGCGACAGCGCGCGAGATCATCGGCAGTTGACATGCACCTTTGTAGTTTAACGCCCGCGCTCGATTTGCGCCTTCCATCACTCCGAATGCGGTAGGAAATAGAGTATGAACGTACCAGCACGAGGATTGCTCTTATGCGTCATCGCGGCAAGTGTCTTGGCGGCTGACAAGAAGGAAGTCGACGTTAAAGCGGATCAGGCCTGGACTGACGCCGGTATGGACTTAAAAGCCGGGGACGTGCTATCGATCAGCGCCACAGGAACCGTCCAGTATCAAGGGCTGCGTTCCAATGAAGGTCCGCGATCCACCGGACCCGGCGGTCTGCCGCGCGGATGGACCGAGCTCATCATGCAGCTTCCAGTCAACGGGTCAGGTCGCGGTGCCCTCGTCGGACGCTTCGGCGACAGCCCGGGCGCCCGCCCTTTCCTAATCGGTGCTCACACGCAGCGGACAGTTCCCGTCGCAGGCCGGCTGTTCCTTGGGATTAACCAGATGGAGAGTGCGCCCGGAACGGGGAGTTATCACGTTATCATCGAGCGCACGCCCGTCGATCCATCCAAGGTAAGCGCGGCGCCGGCGACACTGCCACCGTTCACGCAGCAAATGCTCGACCAGATTCCACCTCGGGTCAACGATGCCATGAACAATCCGGGAGACCGGGTCAACTTCATCGTCATCGGCTCGCAAGAGAAACTGCAATCCGCGCTGAGCGCCGCCGGATGGGTTTCTGTCGACAAAACGAAAACAGACGCCGTGCTCAGCGGCTTGCTGGCGAGTCTGTCAAAGGAAGCTTACGTCACGCTGCCCATGAGTGAGCTCGAACTCTTCGGACGCGTGCAGGATTTCGGCTATGCGCAGGCGGATCCCGTGAAGGTCGTCGCCTCCCGTCATCACTTCCGCATCTGGAAAGCCCCCTTCACGGCCGGCACTGAGGCGGTTTGGGCGGGCGCCGGCACACACGACATCGGCTTCGACAAGGATAATCGCAACAACGGCATCACTCACAAGATCGATCCGGCGACGGATGGCGAGCGCGACTATATCGGCCAGAGCCTCCAGCAGACCGGAATGGTGGTCAAGGAAGAATACCTCACGCCGGCCCACCCCATTAAGGAAGCGCGTACTGCCACCGGCGGAGGATTCACATCCGATGGACGGACGCTAATTATTTACTTGCAGCCGGAAGCGGTCAATTCGACGAGCCGCTGAATCGGTGAGCCAAACTGGCAGCCCCAGTCTCATCCCAGTCTTACCGATCTCTTAGCGAAAAGACTAACGAAATGGGTTGCGTATCTCTAGCCCGCCGATTCGGCGGCCGTGTTGAAGATCTTCAGTGAGCAGCACTCGGCAACTTGCAGCGGACGCAGAGCTCACAATTAATGCATCGTAGAAATTGATGCTCATTTCGGCGGCGATGGAGAGTGCGCGCGAAAACAAAGAGGCATCCGGATAAATCTCGCACAGGGGCATCAGGACCTTGGCAAGATATAGCTCGGCATCGGGAACGGACATCGGGCGGGCGAACTTGCGAGTTGCGACGTTAAGAAATTCCTGCACGACCTGATAGCTCACAACCCCGAGTCCCTCGTCGAGGGCCTGCGCAACAAGCATTCGCGCTCTTGCGCGTTTAGAAGGTGCGCTGGTGTCAAAACTATAAACGAAGATATTTGTATCAAGGAACCACTTGCCTCCTTGACGCCTCATCGTTCGTTTAGCTCATCTCTTGAAAATCGGCGTGTAGTTTGTACTCGCCCGAGCCGCTTCATCAGGTCAGCGTATTCAGTTCTTCCAGTTCCGGCCCCGGCGTATCGCTGCAGCCATTCACGGAAGGCCGCGTTCAACGTTTTCTTTTCTTGGAGAGCTCGGAGCCGAGCACGTTCAATCAGATTTTCATCCGCACTAAGGGTCACATTCTTCACGATTCTAGTGTACACGAATCCAGTGCGCACTAAAAAGGGCACTCTCGGCTGCTGCGTGTGTCGTTATTGGTTTATGACCGTGCCGTCGGCGCGCCGCACCACGCCCCACCCGCCGTTCAAGGCTTTGCGCGACCCGCTTTCCGAGCCATAAGGATACTTCGCCGCAGCCTTTTCGTTGATTTCGACGCCCCATCCCGGCTTCTCATTCGCGAAGACATAACCCTCCTTGAACGCCGGATAGCCGTCGAAAACCTCCTGTATCCGGTCATTCGGGAACGTCCACTCCTGGATTCCGAAGTTGTAGCAAACGATATCGAGCGTCACGTTCGCGCAATGCCCGATCGGCGAGACATCTCCCGGCCCGTGCCATGCGGTTCTTACCTGGAAGGCTTCCGCCATGGCCGCCATTTTGCGGCACGGCGTTAGCCCGCCTGCTTGAGAAACATGGACGCGAATGAAATCGATCAGGCTGTCGCGAATCAGATTGTTCCACTCGTGCGGGTTGTTGAAGAGTTCGCCCATGGCGAGCGGTGTCGTACAGTTGGCTCGAATCTGGCGGAAGTAATCGATGTTCTCGGGCGAAAGCGCGTCTTCGAGGAAGAACAGCCGGTACTGCTCCATGTCTTTCGCGAACTGCACGGCAAGGCGCGGCGGCACGCGCTCATGCACATCGTGCAGCAGTTCGATATCCGGCCCAAGCTCTTTGCGGCCGGCCTCGAATAGCGCTAGCGCGCGGCGGACATACGGTTCAGGCTCAAAGACCTCATCGTGCGGCTCGCTGCTTCCTGCCTGCGCATTGGCGGAGGCGGGCGCGCCATACGTAGCCATTCCCGGAACGCCTACTTGCAGGCGTACCGCTTTAATCCCCCGTGCCATAATCTTGCGGGCCTGATCCAAAGTCTCCGCGATCTCGCGCCCGGCAGCATGCGAATAGATCATCGCTCCGCGCCGGCATTTGCCGCCCAGCAATTCATAAACCGGCATGCCTGCCTGACGCCCCTTGATATCCCAGAGCGCCTGGTCGACGCCGCTGATGGCGTTATTCAACACAGGGCCGTTGCGCCAATACGAGGAGTTGTACATGGCTTGCCACAGATCCTCGATTGCATCCGTCGCTCTCCCCAGAAGAAATGGCTTCAGATAGCGATTGACGGCCTCAATCACCAGGTCGGCGCGTTGCGTGAAAGTGGCGCATCCGTAGCCATAGAGGCCGTCCTGATCGGTTTGTATCTTCACGACCGCCAGGCGCACGCCCGCCGGTTCCGTCGCAATGACCGAGACGTCCTTGATTCTTGGAATGGGCATGCCTCGCAGCGCGCGGGCGGAGAGTGGGGCCAGGGCGAGCGGGGCGGCCGCGGACGCAAGGAATTCCCGGCGTGAATGCATGCGCCTGCTCGCGCTACGACCAGAGGCGGTCATTGGAGTGATCATTGTTCCATTGATCTGTCGGTTCAAAATAGCCGGTGCCGGGCAGCAGATGGGATTTGACAGCGTCCTCGTTGAGCGTAACTCCCAATCCAGGCTTGTTGGGCACCCCGATGAAGCCGTGATTCACAATCGGTTTGTCGACGCCTTCGACGAGCGAATCCCACCAGGGCACATCCACTGAATGATTTTCCATGGCGAGAAAATCATACATCGCGGCGATGGCATGCACGCCCGCCATGCACGCGACCGGCGTGCCCGCAAAATGCACCGCGCATCCGATCCCGTACTTCGCGGCGAGATCGCTCACTTGCTTGGTGCCCAAAATGCCGCCGGCCGACCCCGGATCGGGATGGAAGATATCCACCGCGTGCATTTGAGCCAGTTTTTCGAAGCCCTCAATGTTGTAAATGTCTTCGCCGGTGGCGAGCGGAATGTCCACTTCGCTCGAAATTTGCTTCAGCAGGTCCGGCCAGAACCAGGGCACCATGTCCTCCAGCCAAGCCAGATTGAATTCGGTCAATCTCTTTCCCAGCCGGATGCAGGAATTCACACCCAGGTGCCCGAAGTGGTCCGCCGAAAGCGGAATATCCATGCCTACCTGCTCGCGAACCACGGCTACATACTCGGCCATCATGTCGCAGCCTTTCTGCGTGATCTCAATTCCAGTGAACGGGTGCGGCAGAGGATCCCCGCCGCGCAGCGACACGCCTGCCGGACGGCTCACCGTCCCCGGGTGTCTTGGCCACCAGGTCGACACCCAGGTCCATTTTGAGCCACGTAAATCCTTGTTCCATCCGCTTCTTCAGGCGCTGCCCGTAGATTCTGGGATCGTCGGATTCCGTCGTATCGCAATAGATGCGCGCCTTGTCACGATACTGGCCGCCGAGCATTTGATACACCGGCACATTGAAGGCCTTGCCCGCCAGATCCCACAGCGCCATCTCCACCGCGCACACGCCGCCGGCCTGCCGCGATTCACCGCCGAATTGCCGGATCTTCCGAAAGACCTTTTCGACATTGCACGGATTCTCTCCCAGTAGGCGGCTCTTCAGCATGAGCGCGTATATGGGCGTTGAGCCGTCCCGCACTTCGCCCAGTCCGTGGAGGCCCTGATTCGTATCGATGCGAATCAGCGGGCATAGCATGGGCGCATGTGCCACCGTCGCCACTCGCAGGTCTGTAATTTTGAGCTCGGAGGGTTTGGAGGCCGTGTTGGTGTTTTGCGGGAGTGCCTCCAAAACCTCATTGCTCCACAGGGCGCCGATCGAAAACATACCGGCGGATCTTAGAAAGTTGCGGCGTTTGATGTTACTGGCCATACCGAGTCTTTATCACATTCAGCGTCCGAGATGCTGCTTCTTGTATTCCTCATATTGCCGCTTCAACTCCGGGTCGCGCGGCGTTGGATAAATATCGCTCGACTTGTATTTCCCGGTCTTGAGCATCATTTGCGTCCATTCGTCGTGCACGTGTAGTTCCTCGGCGTTGTCGATGATCTCTTTTACGAACTGCGGCGGGATGAAATAGATACCTTCGCTATCGCCGAAAACAACATCGCCGGGCAGCACGGTGGCTTCTTCGATCCGGATAGGAATGTTGACACCGGTGAGCATGCAGTTCGCGATGGGCGTTGGATGCGCGCCGCGAATGTACATGGGCATCCCCATCTCGAAAATACTGTCCAGGTCGCGCACCGCGCCGTTCACCACCATGCCGGTATGCGTAAAGGTGTTGATCGCCGTGGCGAGATTATCGCCCACATAGGTGCCGCCCTCCTGTTTCCCATACAGGTCAACCACGATCGTATCGCCGTCCTGCAGCATGTCGATGACGCGCTGATTTGCATTGCGACGGGGCCCGTTTCCGTTCGCTTTTGCCTCGGCGACAGACTGGATGTCCTCGCGGAATGGCATGAACTGCGCGGTCACGGCGCGACCTACCAGATGCTTGTCCGGATGCAGAATGCGCCAGTTTCCGGAAAACTGATTGTTGTAATGATGCCGGTTGAGAATGGTCCAGACTTCTTCGGCGCTGACGCCTTGCAGCTTCTTGAGAAGCTCGTTCGGTACTTTCGGACGCCCGTCGGAGAAGCGGTCGAATGGGTTTTCCTTGGTGTAATCGATCATCTGCTCGCGCGTGAACTGAAACACCTGCGCGTTCGCCGCGCCGGCCAGGAGCAACACCGAAAACACGAGCGCTATTCGTTTCATAAGCTATGCAGCATATCAAGACTCGCGGAATTGGTATGATTTCACCACTAACATGCGAAATCGCACCATCGCCGCCATTCCCCTTCTGTGCTTGGCTGCGGCGGGTGTCTCGGCTCCGGTGAGCGCCGCCGATTGTGAGCGTCTCGCGAACCTGAAGCTGCCGAACACGGAATTGACAACGGTGGAATCTGTTCCGGCGGGAAAATTCACTCCGCCTTATGGCGATCCCATCGACAAGCTTCCCGCGTTCTGCCGTGTAGCGGGCGTGATGAAGCCAACTACAGATTCCTACATCCGCTTCGAAGTTTGGTTGCCTCTTTCTGACTGGAACGGCAAATACCTGGGCGTTGGCAACGGAGGTTTCGCTGGATCCATCGGGTTTGGCGGCCTGGCCGGCAACTTACGCCGCGGTTATGCCACGGCGGGCACCGATACCGGGCATGAAGGCCAGGCCGTCGACGCGAGCTGGGCCTATAAACATCCCGAAAAAGTAATCGACTTCGGCTACCGTGCCCTGCACGAAACGACGGAGAACGCTAAGAAGCTCGTTCAGGCTTTCTATGGTCAGGCGCCGCGGCGCTCGTACTTCGATAGCTGCTCCGATGGCGGCCGCGAAGCCTTGATGGAAGCTCAGCGGTTTCCGGAAGATTTCGATGGCATTCTCGCCGGTGCGCCCGCGAACTTCTGGACGCACTTGTTGACTGCCGGAATCGATATCAACCAGACCATGCTGAAAGATCCGGCAGGCTACATCTCGAGCATCAAGCTTCCGGCCATTACTGCTGCCGCGCTTGCCGCCTGCGACGCGCAGGACGGCGTCAAAGATGGAATTCTGAACGATCCGCAGCGCTGCCGCTTCGACCCCGCCGTACTGCGTTGCCGGGGCGTCGAGTCGCGCAGTTGCCTCACCGATCCTCAAATTGCCTCGCTCAAAAAGATCTATGGGGGCGGCGAAACCGCCCAGGGTCAGCGAATTTTTCCCGGACTTCTGCCGGGCGGTGAAAACGTTGCCTGGGCTCAATGGATCACGGGTCAGGGTCCCGGAGCTTCAGCAGGATACCTCGAAAATTATTTCCGCTATATGGTCTTTGACGATCCTGCCTGGAATCCTCTGACCGCGAATGCCGGGCGTGCCGAACGGGCGGCCAACGAAAAGACGGCGCGTGCTCTGAACGCCACTGATCCGGATCTGCGCCGCTTCCAGGCACGCGGCGGCAAACTTATCCTCTACCACGGCTGGGATGATCCCGCGATCTCGCCCTTGAATTCCATCAACTATTACCAAAGCGTCGAAAAGACCATGGGCGTTTCAAGCGCAGAGGGCTTCATGCGCTTATATATGGTTCCCGGAATGGAGCACTGCCTGCACGGCCCCGGCCCGAATTTCTTCGGCCAGCTCGGCACTGCCACGGCCAAGGGGCCCGAGCACGGCATCTACACTGCGCTCGAACAGTGGGTGGAAACCGGCGCAGCACCCGCCGAAATCATCGCTACGAAATACAACGGAGATGCTCCCGCCCAGGGTGCTCGCATGACTCGCCCGCTCTGTCCTTATCCCCAGATTGCGAAATATTCAAACACTGGAGATGTGAACGATTCTGTGAACTGGAGTTGCGCGTCTCTCCCGGAATCCGCGACCGCGGGGCAGGGCAGCCGTTAATTCCACATACTTCGCCCGGCGCTAAATGCGCCTGTGCAACGAATGCCGGCGTCCCTCTATCTTCCGAGGAGTAATCTTACATGGAAGATATGCGGATCAACACAAAGCTTGTGATGGCGGTCCTGGGCACGGCTGGACTGTTCCTTCATCTTTCGCCGGAGCGCGTGAACGCGGACACGTCGCAAGATGACCTGATACACGGCTTCCGCGTTGTCGAAGCGGCATCGGTGGCCGACGCCATGGAGCAGCTTTACGGCAAAAAAGCGTACATGTTCCACGACATGCGGCCGCTCTCCGCGACGAAGTTTGCCGGGCCCGCCGTGACCGTGCTGCTCCGTAAAGAAGAAAACAGCGATGGCTCGAAAGCGCTGCAGCCAATGCTGGACGTGATCGACACATCGCCTGCGGGCTCCGTCTATGTCATGGTCCTCGAAAATGGGTTGGATTACGCCGGCGCTGGCGGCTTGATGAGCACGGCGATGAAATATCGCGGGTTCGCGGGCGCCGTTATCGATGGCGGCCTGCGCGACACGCCGCAAGTCACCAAACTCCAGTTCCCCATATTCAGCAGGGGAGTGGTCCCATCCACAACCGTGAACCATTTCCGTGTCGCGGGGACGAATGTAGCTGTAAATTGCGCCGGAGTTCAGGTGCGCCCGGCCGATATCATCGTAGCCGACTTGGATGGTGTTGTGGTGGTGCCAAAGGCCCAAGCCGCCGAGGTTCTAAAGAAGGCGCAGCAGTTAGATGAAACAGAGCACAGCATGCTGCCCTATATCGAGAAATACAAATCCATACGCGAGGCCGTCGCACATTTCGGACGGCTGTAAGTCGCGGCCAAGGAGAAAATCATGCAGCGGGGCGTTTCGCGCAGGAGAATCATACAAGGCGGAGTCGCGGCCAGCCTGTCGCTTGCCGCAGCGGACGGCCAAACCGGGCCGGGTGAGTGGGTGGAACGCAGCGACGAGCCCAAGCTCTGCCTCGAGACGGGAGCGGGCGGCCTTTCCGCCGGCGCTCTCGACGAAGCCGGATTGCGGCGCATCAAACAGCTCGGCGTGAACTATGTGCTGACGGGCGGTCCGCGCATCCCATGGGATGAATCGGAAATACGCTCGCGCATTGAAAGCTGCAAAAACGCCGGGCTGACGCTGTTCAATATGATGATCAGCGGATTTCCCAACACGCTGTATGGACAGCCCGGGCGCGACGAGGAGATCGATAACGTTCGTCAATCCATTCAAGCGGCGGGGCGCGCTGGACTGGCGGTTATCGAGTACAACTTCTATGCGCACCGATTAACGGAGGGTTACTACGAACAGAACGGTCGTGGAGGCGCCGGGCTGACCTCGTTCGACTATGACCGGGTGAAGGAACTTCCGCCTCTGCCTCGAGAAGGCGCTCACACTAAGGAAGAGATGTGGAATAACATCACCTATTTTCTGAAGGCAGTGGTGCCCGTGGCCGAAGAATCCCACGTCCGGCTGGCGCTCCATCCCAACGATCCACCCGCGCCGCTCAGCCGCGGGTCGGGGCAGATCATGGGCACCGTGGCCGGATGGAAGCATCTCGTTGAAATCGTCCCGAGCCCCTCCAACGGAATCACCTTCGATTGCGGCGTCACGCGCGAAATGGGAGAGGATCCGGTACAGGTATGCAGGTATTTTGCCAGTCGCGATCGTATTAATCACGTCCACTACCGCAACGTGCGCGTCCGCGTGCCCTATGAAAAATACACCGAGGTCTTTATCGACGAAGGCCAGGTCGATATGTTCGCCGTCATGAAAGAACTTGTCCGGCACAAGTACGCGCGCACGGTCTACCCCGAGCATCCGCGCGCGCTCGACGCCGATCGCGATCGCCCAAACTTTAAGCCGCCCTATTATCCCGGCGGCGGGTCCTACACCGGGTTCGCGTACAACGTTGGATACGCGAAGGCGATGCTTCAGGTTGCGACTAGAACGTAAACCGCAGCGATCCTTGCATCACGCGCGGTGTGCGTGTCGAGATGACCTGGCCAAACAACGGATTAACCTGAGCGCCCGTTGGATCGAACTTGGCGGCTACGTTGATCGTGTTGTATTGCGTGTGATTGAAAACGTTGTATGCTTCCCAGCGAAACGTGAAATAGCGTTTCTCGCTCGTGAGGGGAAATCGTTTCGAAAGGGCCATGTCCCAATTGCTCACGCCGGGAGCGCGCACGTTGTATTTGCCCGCATTGCCGGGATCGTTCTTTCCGGGCCGCGCAAACGCCGCCGGATTGAACCATTGGTAGAACGTTCCGCCGTTCAATGAGCTGTTGCCTATCACGTTCACGCGCTGGCCATCGCCCCCGCCCGTAAGATCGGTGCTGTCCGTCGTTGTGAAAGTGATGGCTTGAGGAATTCCGCTTACCAGTTGCGTTATTCCCGAAAGCTGCCAGTTATCGGCGATGAATCCCACCACGCGATTGGGTATCAGCTTCGTGGCTCTCGGTAATTCATACGTGTAATTAAAGACAAAATTGTGCGTCTGGTCGGCGGAATCGAAGCCGTAGCTCCATCGCCGCAAGGGTACGTAGATAGGCAATGAACCGCTCCCGCTTGTGCCGCCATTGCCGGTAAAATCCAGGTATTTCGAGTATGTGTAGGCAATGCCGAATTGCAGGCCCTTGCTAAAGCGCCTGTTTAGCGAAACAAACAGCGCCTGATAGTTAGACGAATATGCATTGTCGGTATCGGTGACATTATTGTATCCAGGGTACGGCCGGAAGAAGTTATCGGGAAGCGGTTTGCCGGGGCTGGTCACGTCCTGATTTTGCGGCAGAAACCGCGCGCCGTACGGGACCGTATTACTCGCCAGCGTCTGCGTTAGATGTCTTCCCAGCGTGCTTACGTACGAGACGTCCAACACGCTCGAAAAGCCGAGATCCTGCTGCGCGCCGAAGGAAATATTGTAGTTATCCGGCGTCTTTGAGTTCACGTTGAAGGTGTTTGTGTTGCTCGGGCCAAGCACGCCCGCGCTTTGTGTAAATGTGGCGATGTTGCCGTAGTAAGTAATCGGTGTGAAAATGGCGGGAGGATTCTCCGTCGTCGGACTCCACCGGCTTACCCGCATGTTATAGAGAATAGCTGCGCCTCCGCGAATTACTGTTTTGCCCTTGCCGAACGGGTCGTACGCGAATCCCAACCGCGGACCGTACAGCACGGGCTGCTGATTGATGAATCCCCGCGGATAAGTTTTGTCGCCCGATAGAACGCCTCCGGGCGCCGCGTTGCCCGTTCCGGGGACGAACAGCCCAATGTAAGCAGCGGGAAGAAACTCGCCGGTTAACGGATTCTCCGCCACACGCGTTTTGCCGTTCAGCGCTGGAATATAGAACACGGGCGCCTGGCTGGCGCTATAACGGCCCAGAGCGAGCACGGACTGCTGCCCGGGATCGTTGGGATACATCTGGTTGTACCAGCTAAAACGGATCCCGTAATCGAGTGTAAACCGCTTGCTTAGTTTCCAAGTGTCCTGGATGAACCATTCGACAATGCTCTGGCGTTCATTCGCTCCATAACGCGCGTTCGATTCCGTGTACGAATCGAAAATACCAGCGGCTGCATTCGCGAACGCATAGTTTGTGTCAAACGGATTGTTGGCGTCCCGCTGGAAATTAAATGTGCCGCTGAACGTGCTGCGTTCGCCTTCGTACTCCCGAAGACGGTATGTCGAGATACCTGCTTTGTAGGTGTGCGTGCCCCGAGTGATCGTGAAGTTGTCGTTCAGACTGAATGTAAAATCGGTGCCGCCCGTCAGAAAACGGTCGTCAAAGCTCACGTCGGGAGGATCGGGAATCGCGCTGCCAAAGGAGAACCGTGGAATAATCCCCTGGCCGTTCGCCTGCGGGTACCACTGTCCGGCCGTAAATCCGATAGCCGATCTCAGAACCTTGTTTAGTTGCGCGTCATTGGGATACGGATGCCACGCTTCATGATTGTGCCGGACTCCGGACGTCAGCTCCATAACGATCGATGGTGAGAAGATATGTGTCCAGCCGGCGCCTATCCCGGATTCCGTGAAGCAGTAGCATTGCCCGAAGAAACCGATGGGCTTTGCGCCGGCAGCGACGTTATACCCTTGCTGCTCCGATAGCCACGTCTTTCCCCGCACATAAAACCTGTCTTTCTCGCTGGGAACATAATCCACCTTGAAGAGCTGGCTCCGTTTCGGCCAGTGCAAAACTTCCTGAATTTGATAGTTGTAGTTTCCACCGCTGATGACCCGGTTCGCAAAGTTTGGCAGAGGAAGGGTGTTGAGCAGAGCCAGGCCGTTCGGGTTAAGCTGGTTGGCCGGAATGATATTGCCGGGGTACACCAAATGCGTCGTTGGGTCTTTTACCGGAATGAGTGCATCGTTAACGTCGAACGATTGCGAGAAATTACCCTGCCGTTCGAGCTGCGTCGGCATCGTATATTGATTCAACGATTGCGGGATGGCGCTCTGCAACATTTCGATGTTGTAAAAGCCGAAAAGCAAGTTCTTCTGCGTATTCCATACCTTCGGAATATAGACCGGACCACCCAATGACGCGCCTTCCGTGTTATAGCGGTATTCCGGTCTCGCGACCCCTGTGCGGTTATTGAAAAAATCGTTCGCGTTCAGGTCTTCGTTGCGAACAAACCAGTAGCCCGTTCCATGAAACTCTTTGCCCCCTGATTTTGTAACCACCTCCAGCACCGGCCCGCCATTGCCGGCATATTCGGCCTGATAACTGTTGATGATCACTTTCACTTCCCCGATGGCGTCCATGGTGGTCACGCTCGAAAACACGTTTGGCGTTCCCGCGTCGTTGCTGACCACACCATCGACAGCGAGAATGTTGGTGTTGTTCGAACTCCCCGCAATACTGGGAGTTCCTGTCCCATAGCTACCCCCCATCGAATCCGGATCGGATTGATACTGGACTCCCGGAACGGTGCGGAGCAGCGAAGCCACTTCCCGCCCGCGGGTCGTCAGACTGGAAAGCTGCTTATTCGATAGCTCTGCCGATTGCTCGGAACTGTCGGCCTGTAGCGTTGCCGCCTGTGCTTCTACATTGACGGTCTCCGTCACCGCCCCGATTTGAAGCTGCAGGTTCCCGAGTTCCAGATGGCCGTTCGCTGTCAAAACGATGCCTGTCTGCCGGTAAGTCTTGAACCCGCCGTGCTCGACGCGAATCGAGTATGTATCGGGCGGCACGGCTACAAAGTTGAAGAATCCCTCATTGTTCGACGTCACCGTACGAAGGTCGCCCGTCTTTTCGTTGATAAGAGTCACATTTGCAGCCGGAACAACTTGGCCCGACGGGTCCATCGCGGTTCCGCTCACCGTACCGGTCACTGTCATTTGGCCCAACGTTGGTCCGGCTGCAAGCAGGAATGCAAATATAGTTGCGCCGGCATGTAAAAGGCGTCTACGGATTGCCGCAATCGGGCGAATTAGATTCGATGAAAGAGCATCCGACATAACGAGACCTCCCGGTTTCCCCGAAGTAGAAGTGTAGAGAACGGTTTAGGCCATCGTATCCGCGTTTAGGCTGCTTGTAAAGGGTAAACTTCCATAAAATTCGCTAACTGTAACGCTAACGTCGGCTTATATATTTTCCAGGGGACACCTTCATCTTGCCCTTTTTCCCCAAGCGCCGCTTTGAGGAGACTAAAAACTCTATATAATGCTCCAATCCAAACGGGCCGCACTATCGGGTTCTTGAGATATTCAAGCTGCGGTTCAGCCGGACAGGGGAGGTTTTTATGCGGTTATGCTTACTGAGTTTCCTGCTGGGACTCGCAACGGTCTCCGCGGCGCAGGATCGGCACAACTGGGAATCGCTTGGACAACTGAAGACAGGCGATCAGGTTCGCCTCTCGCTCACTGCGCGCAGCCCGGTGAGCGGTGAATTCCGAAACTGGACGTCAGACCAGGTGACGCTCGGGAATGTAAGCGCAAAAAAAGCGGAAGTACTCAAGGTAGAGCGCTACCGGCGGAGCGGATGGAGCCGTGGAAAGACCGCCGCCATCGGCGCGCTCATCGGTTTCGGGGGCGGGTTCGCGATTGGCGCCGCCCTGGGGGGCGGTTGCGACAAGCCCGGACCAGGGATATGCATCTCGCGTGGCGCTTTCGGAGCGGGGATGGGAGCAGTTGGTGCAGGAATCGGAGCAGTCGTAGGCGCCACGTTGCCGCACCACAACAAAGAGTTGATCTATATTGCGAAATGACGGCTAAGACGAGCGCAGTTGCCTCGACCAAAAGCATCCGGCTCCGCAAGCGGCCAAGTCTAGGTTAAACACACCTCAAGTGCATCCGAGCGAAAAGCGCAAGGCAGCGCAAATCTCGCCCTTAAGAACGATGACCTAATAGCATGGATCAATGGCCACCGGCCGAATTTTGGATATCCTCTCGCGGGATCTCTTGCATACCCTACGCGTCATGCGCAACAACCCGGCCTTTGCCGCGACTGCCGTGCTCACGCTGGCCTTGGGCATCGGAGCAAACACCGCCATGTTCAGCGTGGTTCGCGCGGTGTTATGGAAGCCGCTCGCCTACGCGGATCCCGACCGGCTGGTCCTCCTTTCGGGAGGCGCGACGCAAACACACTTTGAGGAGCTGAGAGCCGCCGCACGGTCCTATAGCGCCATCGGCGAATTTCGCGGCATCATCGAAAACGTTACGCTCTCCGGCGGCGGCTCTTTCCCCGAGGTGCTGAAGGAGGCGCGCGTCTCAGCCAATTTCCTCTCGATTCTCGGTGTCGAGCCGCTGCTCGGGCGCGGCTTTCGCTCCGCGGAAGAGGAGCCCGCCGGGCCTCCGGTCGCGCTCATCAGCGCCGAACTCTGGCGTCGCCGCTTCGGCGGCAACCCATCCATCGCCGGCCACAGCGCGAATTTTGGCGCCGCGCCTTTCACCATCATTGGCGTGCTGCCTGCGGGCTTCCAGTTTCCTTCCCCCGGCATTGACGTGTGGCTGACCAAGCCCTCGGAATTGGTTCGCCCGCTTAGCCCCATCTTGAGTGTCTTTGCGCGCTTGCGGCCCGATGTGAATATCGCGCAGGCGAGCGCCGAGCTGGCTGTGCTCCAGCGGCAATACATGAAGGCTCATCCCGCCATGCTCGACGCCAAACCAGGAACGGTCCCGCGCGTCATACCTTGGAAAGACCAGCTCGTTTCGAAAGTTCGCCGGCTGATATGGATGCTATTCGGAGCGGTCGGCCTCGTGCTGTTGATCGCCTGCGCCAATGTCGCCGGCTTGCTGCTCGCTCGCGCCACCTCCCGCGCGCGAGAATTCGCTGTGCGAGCCGCCATCGGTGCCGGGCGCGCTCGGCTTATGGGACAACTCCTGACCGAAGGCGTCCTGCTCGCCGGGCTCGGCGGAATCCTGGGTGTGCTGCTCGCTCAGGCGAGTTTACGCGTTATCGCGGGAACAACCGCGCTCAATCTTCCGCGCGCCATGGAGATCCGGCTCGATGGTCTCGTATTGGGATTTGCCGTGGCGCTCTCCATCTCGACCGGCATACTCTTCGGCCTCGCTCCTGCCCTGGCGGCTTCGCGGCCGGACCTCGCTGCTGCTCTGCGAGTCAGCGGCGAAGCGACTGGCTCAACGCCGTCTACACGCTGGTTCAACCTGCGCGGCCTGCTGGTCGTGGGCCAGGTGGCGCTCTCTCTTCTGTTGCTGATCGGCGCCGCGCTTCTGACGGAGAGTCTGCTTCGCGCGCGCGGGTTTGATCTCGGATTCAAGCCCGAGAATCTTCTCACCATGCAGATCACGCTCGCACCCTCGCGCTACGCCACAGATCAGAAAAAAGCGGCGTTCTACCGCGAGCTCGTTCGTCGAGTCGAGTCACTCCCCGCCGTGCAAGCCGCCACGATCACTCTCACGCTTCCGCTCACTGGCTTCGCGGGCACTCCCGTGCAAAATGCAAGTGAACCGCCGCTGCTTCTGAATCGGCGTCCCATTGCCACCATCCAAATCGTCTCCCCATCGCACTTCCACACGCTCGAAATCCCTCTCCGGCGAGGCCGGGTCTTCTCCGAGCGCGACGATCTCGCCGCTCCCCTCGTGGCGATCGTCGACGAGAGCCTGGCGCGCCGCCTCTGGCCCGCTTATCCGCAAGGTCCGACTCCGGTCGGACAAAGCCTTCTGATCGGAGCCGGCCCGCAGCCTGTTCAGATCGTGGGCATCGTCGCTGACATACACCAGACTTTCGAAAGCAGCAACATCTGGCCCGGCGTCTACCGCCCCGTTGCTCAGGTCCCCCAGACTTTCGCCATGTTCGCCATCCGCACCGCGGTTAAGCCGATGCGGCTCGCCAACGCCGTCCTGGCCGAGGTCGCCGCCATCGATCGCGATCAGCCCGTCACGGCCGTGAAGACCATGGACGACATCATCGATGCGGAGCTTGGGCAGCGCCGCCTTACGACGACGCTTCTGTCCCTGTTTGCCATGGCCTCTGTTCTGCTCGCCGCAATTGGGCTCTACGGCATCCTCGCTTATTCGGTTGCGCAGCGGATCCGGGAACTCGGTATCCGGCGGGCGCTCGGCGCGCAGCGCAACGATATCCTGGCTCTCATCCTCGGGCAGGCCGTCATCCTCACGCTCACGGGCATCTTGTTAGGTGTCGGCGGCGCTTTTGTCCTTACTCGCCTGCTCAAAGGGCTGCTGTTTGAAGTGAGTGCCACCGACCCCCCGACGTTTATTCGTGTTTCGCTGCTGTTCCTGTTCGTCGCTTTGGTCGCCGTTTATCTTCCGGCCCGGCGCGCCTTGAAAATCGATCCCTTAGCTGCCCTTCGGAACTGACGTATCTTCCAATAACTGAGGGTGGCCGAGGATGGATTCTGAACAACTGATCCGGAACTATGCATCCCAAATTCCGGGCTGGATTACGCATAGCCCAGGGCTGTAGGCATTCACGTCAATCGTTGCTCCTTCCCTCGATTGAGGACTCATGCTGCACAAACCCGCCGGTGTACTGCTCAATGCCTGAAAGAAAAACCTTGATTCCTTGTCAATAAAACTGCACGATTAGGCTATCAGGGGGGATAAGCATGCTCATAAAGCACGTTCGAGCGATTGCAGACGTATTTTTTGCAATCGTTCTCCTTTCCGCGGCATTTCTGAATGCACAGACTGCAGTAACAGGAAGTATTTTTGGCACCGTTACCGATCCAACCGGCGCGCCTGTGCCCGGCGCGAACGTTGAGATCCAAAACGTTTCGAAAGGCGTCGTGTATCGCACGATGACGAATGATTCGGGTAACTACACGCAATCCCAAATGCAGCCCGGGGATTACACCATCAGCGTCACAAAGCCAGGATTCCAGAAGTTCGTCCAGCAAAATATCGCGGCAGTTGTGAGTCAATCCACGCGTGTTGACGCCCAGTTAACAATCGGAACAGAGAGCCAGGAAGTAACGGTGACTTCTGCACCGCCGGCCATTCAGACGGATCGGGCCACGGTGGAGACCAACTTCACTGCCGGGCAGATCAGCTCGCTGCCGGTAGCTAACCGCAATTTCACTAACCTCGCGCTGCTCACACCCGGCTCGGTAATCAATACGTACCAGCATGCCCCTAGCGAGAACCCGCAACAATCGACGCTCGTGAATACCGGCGGAGTGCTCTTTGCAAATACGAACTACATGCTCGACGGCATGAATAACAACGATGTAGTGCTAGGCATCACGATGGTGAATCCGCCAATGGACTCAGTAGCCGAGTTCAACGCGCAAACAAGCAATTACGATGCCGAATATCATGCGACCGGCGCGGTGATTTCAGTTGAAACGAAATCGGGCACGAACGACTTCCACGGCAGCGCCTTCGAGTTTTTGCAAAACGATCTTTTCGAAGCGCGCGACCCGTTCACGCAGGGGCTCGTCTTACCGGGCCAAGCGCCGCCGCCGCATCGCGGCATTCCTGAGCTGCGGTGGAACCAGTTTGGTGGAACGATCGGCGGTCCGATAAAGAGAAACCGTTTGTTCTTTTTCGGCGATTACCAGGGCACGTATCGCCGCATCGGCGCTTCTGAATCCGTGCGCGTTCCGACGGCTGCTGAGCGCACTGGAGATCTGAGCGATCTGGGCGTCCCGATCTATGATCCCGCCAGCGGAAACCCGGACGGTACCGGGCGAGCCCCGTTCCAGAACTTCACAGTTCCGACCAGCCGCATTCCGACGCCGATCACGAGCCTGCTGAATGCTCTGCCGCTGCCGAACGTCATTCCTGTTAACTCGACCGCCAATAACCTGGCAGCCAGCACAGTCGAGAAGTACAACACAAACCAGTTCGATTTACGCGGCGACTATTTCAGCGGCGCTAACAAGGTTCATGCGTTTAGCCGCTATGACTACCTCGGGGCGAATATCAACGCTCCGGGTCCGTTCGGGCTGTACGGAGGACCGGCCTTCCCGCAGCTGGGGTTTTCGGGATTATCCAATGCTCTGAACCAGAACGCCGCAGGCGATGTTACCTACACCATTGGTCCCAGCCTGCTGACCGATATTCGCATCGGCATGTCACGGTACCGCGTAACCGTTTCCGCGCCCGACCAGAGCCAGCCATTAGCAAACACAATCGGCCTTCCGGGATTAAACACCACGCCAGATACCTATGGCTTGCCGGACCTTCAACTGAACGGCAATCTGTTTATGGGGTATTCCTGCAACTGCCCCTTGCACGAGCGTGAGACGGTCATCGACTACATCAACAATTGGACGAAAGTCGCCGGCAACCACACCTTCTCGTTTGGCAGCACCTGGGAGCAGGCATGGAACCAGCGGCTGCCAAGCGACAATCACAGAGCCGGTGTGTACAACTTCAATGCTTCAGTGACTTCCATTGCGGGCAACGCCAACAGCGGATTTCCCCTGGCGTCATTCCTGCTGGGTTTGCCCTCGAGTTTTGCCCGGTTCGCACAAGCCACCACGTCACAGGAAGACCGTCAGAACCGTTCGTTCTCTTTCGTTCAGGACACCTGGCGCGTGACGCCGAAACTGACGCTGAACATCGGCGTGCGCTGGGATGTCTGGTTCCCGGATTATTCGTTGCATCCAGGTCAGGGCGGCCGGTACGATGTCACGACGAACACGGTCTACATACCGGGCGTCGGTGGAGTTTCGCTAAACGCGAATCAGATCACGCAATGGCACAATTTCTCTCCGCGCATTGGCATTGCGTATGCCCCCGATCCGAAAATGGTGGTGCGCCTGGGGTATGGGCGAGGCTATTCGCAAGGAACGTTCGGTTGGACCTTTAACGACCTCGCAGCGGATATTTACCCGTCCATCGTGAATCAAAGCCTTCCGTCCTCCTCGCCATTTTTCGCTGTGTTCCCCATCACGACCGCGCCGCCCCCGGTGGTCTTCCCGGCAATTCCATCGAATGGCCGGCTTACGCTTCCGGCAGGCATCAGCACTCCCTATATCCCCGCAAACCAAAAGATCCCTTACTCGGATCAGTGGAACTTCACTGTGCAACGCGAGATTGCTTCGCAACTCACGCTCATGGCCGGCTACGTTGGCAATGTCGGCCGTCACCTGAATGGCGGATTTTCCTTAAACCACGCCCCGCCGGGACCGGGTCCGCTTCTACCCCGTCGTCCGCTGAATGTGCTGTACGGGTTGCCGCAGAATATCAACGATAAATGCGATTGCGTCAGCAGTAACTACAACGCGTTTCAGACGCAGTTGAATAAGCGGTTCTCATCGGCCTACTCGCTGCTTGCAAACTTTTCGTGGCAGAAGGCCATCGATTACGCCCAGGAAGCCGTGCCGCGCCCGACAAACAACTACAACGCGCGCGCGGATTACGGCCCCGCGGATTTTGACCGTGAATTCGCGGTCACGATAGCGCATACGCTGGAATTGCCCTTCGGGCACGGGCGGAAGTACCTGTCAGGGGGCACTCGATTTACCAACGCCGTGGTCTCAAACTGGGCTTTCCGCGGTACCACAAGCTGGTATTCGGGACTGCCATTTTCTCCAAGCTTGAATAACACCGCGTTTCTGAATTCGGATGACAACAGCCGCCCGCAACAGTTCGGAGATCCATTTGCCGGATTTGCGCAGAACAGAAACGAATGGTTCAATCCTCTGGCATATGGAACGCCTCCCTTGTACACATACGGTGACGCCGGGCGAAACTCCCTTCGCGGCCCACACTTCTTTCAGGCCGACTGGCAGCTCGCGAAGGGGTTCAAATTCAGCGAGCGAGTAGGCATGGAACTCCGTTGGGATGTATTCAACGTGTTCAACACGACGAACTTCGGCCTGCCGAACACAACGGTTAATCCTGGTGCGGGCGGCGGAATTATCTCCGATATCCAGGCCGGGCCGACGTCTTCCATGCGCAACATGATGTTCGGCGCCCATATCACGTTCTGATGCTCCAACGCGAGCTGCGGGGCCGCAAGTTGAGCGCGTTTGTCCTGCTTGCGGCGGCTCTCGCGGCAAGATCCTCGCGTTCTCAAGATCCGAGCTTCACCTTCGAAACGGACAAACTTCAGCCGTACACGCCCGCGTATCTCGGCAATGGCGCGCTTAGTCTGGCGACAACCCCGCTTGCAACCGAACCGTCCCGATCCTTTCTCGCCGGAGTCTACGATCACACGCCAGGGGACGTGCCGCGTATTGTGAGCGCTCCCGCTTGGAGCGAAATGGACATATACAACGGAACTCACTGGCTGAATTCGGGTGATGCCAGGAACTCTATAAAGCAGTACCGTCAGCGGCTCGACATGTACGACGGAGTTCTCGACACCGAATATCGCTGGGCAGAACCGGGTAGAGGCATTCGCGTCCACGTCGAGCAGTTCGTTTCACGCGATCGTCCACACATCGCGGCGGTACAAGTTACGATCATTCCCGAATTTTCGGGAAGAATCGCTGTCCGGCTCCCGCTGCGGAATTGGCCCGCTCCGCACAGATACGATCTGGAACGCATTTCGAAACTCGATCCGGCCGCCCAAAAAGACCCCTGGAGAATCTGGTATCCGGGTTGGTTGAAGGTCGACCGGATCAACGTCGATGAGGCGCGGCGCACGCTGTCACTTCAAGCAACGGCCCCTGGAACCGCTGTCGCCGTGGGTGAAGCGGTTGCAATCGAATGTGATCGCTACTCCGCCGTGCAGGTGCATGCCACGGCTGAGTCGGCCGACGCGGAAATCACTGCGGAGGCCAAGCCAAACCAGTCCTACACGGTTACGAAGTTTGCTGCCATCGTTTCCCGAAAGCGCTCGGCCAATAATGCTGGGATGGAGGTCCAGTACATCGCAAGACAGGACGCGCAAGCGGTACGCAGCGCGGGTTGGAATCGCTTGCTTGGGGCGAGCGAACAGGCTTGGCATACGCTCTGGCAGTCAGACGTTCTAGTCCAGGGCGATCCCGACGTTCAGCGAATGATCCATTCCATGTTGTTCTATCTCATCGCAAGCACGCGCGAAGATTTGAACACCAGTGTCGGACCCATGGGGCTCAGCTCTGCCGGATATTACGGGCACATTTTCTGGGACGCGGACACTTTCATGTTTCCGGCGCTTGTGGTTCTGCATCCCGAGTTGGCGAGACCGATGGTTTCCTTCCGCTCGCACACACGTCTGGCTGCAAATGAAAACGCCAAATCTCACGGCCTGCAGGGAGCCATGTATCCATGGGAAGCAGGTCCCGACGGGGCGGAAACAACCCCCCGCTTCGCTGCTCAGAACGCCAGTTCCGAAAACCACGTGAACGGCGATGTAGCGCTTGCTGCCTGGCAATACTGGCTTGCAACCGGCGATCAGGATTGGCTGCGCAATCATTGCTGGCCGATTCTCCGCGACACCGCTGATTTTTGGGCCAGCCGCGTCAGTTTCGACAACAAGCTCGGCAAGTATGTCATTGGCAACGTCGTTGCCGTGAATGAATCCGAGATCGGTGTCAGCAACGATCCATACACGAATGCGGTTGCGAGAAAAAATCTTGCATTGGCGAGTACCGCAGCGCACGTGCTCCACACGGCGGCCAATCCCAAGTGGGACCGCATAGCCGCAAACATGTATCTGCCGGCGAGCACTTCAGCGCTGCTGTGGTTTCCGCTTGAGGGCGCCTACCCGCTCCCGCAAACGCGGCAGGCGATCGAGGCTATCATCACCCGCATTCACGAGCAGCGGTCGGGCGCCATGATGGGGACCGAATTCTATCCCATACTGGCCGCCCAGATATCAGACCGTAACGCCATCCGCCAATTGCTCCTGCCCCTTTCGCAGCCGTACCTGCGGTCTCCGTTCAATGTCATCGCTGAAACACCACGCAACGAGAACACGAACTTTATAACCGGCGCCGGCGCGTTCCTGCAGCAGTTCGTATTCGGATATACCGGAATGCGCCTGGCCGCGAACGGCTTCGAGCGGCGCTATCCGCCGGCTTTACCTCCCGGAATCACTCAGATCACGCTCAAGAACGTTATCGTGCGCGGAAAGCGCGAGACGCTGACCTTCAGTGCAAGGGGGCACTAGATGCCGCGTGCCGCCGGAGAACTGATCAACTTCGTAATTTACGTGCAGCCATCGGCTTCGAATATCTTCATGGCGCCGGAACTGTCTTATTTTGTCCAGCGCCGCCTAAACGCGCATCAGCTGCGGCGCCTGTTAAAAATACTGGTCCGGCGCTATTAAACGCTGGTTGCCCTACCGAGGGTCGGGGCATTCGGTGGAAATCCAGAGGAAATTTTGGCCTCGCGAACCCCAATAGATCCCTATTCCGTGAATTATCGCAGAATGGGTATTTCCACAGGAAGTCGCCCTGTGGGGCTTGTATACCGGCCCCAGCCTTGATATTCTGAACGGGTCGCTGTGGGCGCAAGCCGGCGGTGAAACGATCGCGCAGGCAAAAAACTTGCAAAGGGCTTGCAACGATCGAGCAGGTTTGATAAGTTAACAGATGGGCGATCGAAGAATCGCCTGCCGGTAGGGCACCCGGTATAGCGGGTTTGCCGTATAGAATTGGAAACGCACAACAGCAGTTCTTGAGGTTTCCAAGCTACCGAAGTTTTTTGGGTTAGATCCCCGAAATTTTTTCTGAGTTGCACGCGCTCGGCCCTGCTTGATACGGGCTGGGTCAGGCGTGGCTCAAACGGCTTTCGAGGCCGGCAACCATCCGATCTTGCGAAGTAATTCGTCATCGTCGGATGCGCTGCGCAGTTGATTGACAATCTGGTTGGACGCAATGAAGTAATTCGTCAGACTTTTTGAGTAAAAGCCGGAGCGATTACGGTTCCCGTTGGATCGAACGGTCCAATGTGGCGCCGGTTACTCTAAAAGATCAAACGAGAGTTTGATCCCGGCTCAGAATCAACGCTGGCGGCGCGCTTAACACATGCAAGTCGAGCGAGAAAGGGGAGCAATCCCTGAGTAAAGCGGCGTACGGGTGAGTAACACGTGGGTAATCTGCCTTCTAGTGTGGGATAACCCTGGGAAACCGGGGCTAATACCGCATAAGCCTGTGAAGGGAAAGCAGCAATGCGCTGGAAGAGGAGCCCGCGGCCGATTAGCTAGTTGGTGAGGTAACGGCCCACCAAGGCGATGATCGGTAGCCGGCCTGAGAGGGCACACGGCCACACTGGCACTGAAACACGGGCCAGACTCCTACGGGAGGCAGCAGTGGGGAATCTTGCACAATGGAGGCAACTCTGATGCAGCGACGCCGCGTGAGCGATGAAGCCCCTCGGGGTGTAAAGCTCTTTCGGCAGGGACGATAATGACGGTACCTGAAGAAGAAGCTGCGGCTAACTACGTGCCAGCAGCCGCGGTAATACGTAGGCAGCGAGCGTTGTTCGGAATTACTGGGCGTAAAGAGTGTGTAGGCGGTGCTCTAAGTTCGGTGTGAAATCTCCCGGCTTAACTGGGAGGGTGCGCCGGAAACTGGAATGCTCGAGCGTGGGAGAGGAAAGCGGAATTCCTGGTGTAGCGGTGAAATGCGTAGATATCAGGAGGAACACCTGCGGTGTAGACGGCTTTCTGGACCATTGCTGACGCTGAGACACGAAAGCGTGGGTAGCAAACAGGATTAGATACCCTGGTAGTCCACGCCCTAAACGATGCATACTTGGTGTCGGCCATTCAGTTGGTCGGTGCCGGAGCTAACGCGTTAAGTATGCCGCCTGGGGAGTACGGTCGCAAGGCTGAAACTCAAAGGAATTGACGGGGGCCCGCACAAGCGGTGGAGCATGTGGTTTAATTCGACGCAACGCGAAGAACCTTACCTGGGCTCGAACGGCTTCTGATCGTTGGTGGAAACACCGGCTTCCCCGCAAGGGGCAGGAGTCGAGGTGCTGCATGGCTGTCGTCAGCTCGTGTCGTGAGATGTTGGGTTAAGTCCCGCAACGAGCGCAACCCTTGTCCTGTGTTGCTAACCCCTTAAAAGGTGCACTCTCAGGAGACCGCCAGCGATAAGTTGGAGGAAGGTGGGGATGACGTCAAGTCATCATGGCCTTTATGTCCAGGGCTACACACGTGCTACAATGGACGGTACAAAGCGCTGCAAACCCGCGAGGGGGAGCTAATCGCAAAAAACCGTTCTCAGTTCGGATTGCAGGCTGCAACCCGCCTGCATGAAGCTGGAATCGCTAGTAATGGCATATCAGAACGATGCCGTGAATACGTTCCCGGGCCTTGTACACACCGCCCGTCACATCACGAAAGTGGATTGTACTAGAAGCCTGCACGCCAACCCGCAAGGGAGGCAGCGGTCCAAGGTATGATTCATGATTGGGGTGAAGTCGTAACAAGGTAGCCGTAGGAGAACCTGCGGCTGGATCACCTCCTTTCTAAGAGAGACAGTGGCTGGAGCTACTGAATTAAGTAAGTAGCAGCCTTTCCAGTCCATACTCCGGTATCTCCACTTAAGAAGTTTGATCTACTTCTGGTCGCTCATGCAGGTCGTGAGCGGCTGCGTCCAATCGGCCTCGATTACAATTTTTTCGTTCGCGCCTGACGGGCCTGTAGCTCAGGTGGGCGCGCCGTAAGGCGCGTTCAGCAGGATCTGCACCCCGATAGGGGTGAGGCGTGGGAGTTCGAGTCTACCCAGGCCTACCGTAAGAAAGCGGGCCTGTAGCTCAGGTGGTTAGAGCGCACCCCTGATAAGGGTGAGGTCGGTAGTTCGAGTCTACCCAGGCCCACCAACTATCAGGCCGCAAAACGCCGGCGAACGATAAAGGGGCTGTAGCTCAGCTGGGAGAGCGCCTGATTTGCATTCAGGAGGTCGCCGGTTCGATCCCGACCAGCTCCACCAGTTTGGCTTTGCTGCGCAGTGTCGGGTTTACTTTCGAGTCTGCCCAGGCCCACCAAAAAGCGGAAAGCAGAAATAATCATTTGTTAATATGCCAAGTGATTATTCCTGCGGTTCGGTTTAGAACGCAGGAAAGTTCTTTGACAATTGAATAGTTATTGACGGGCAACTACAAGTTGCAATGCTGGTCCGAAACCAATATGGATCAGCAGCGCCGCCCGCTAACCGAGCCGCGACCGCAAGGGAGCGGATGTGGAAGGTGGGCGCATGATGAGCCCGCGCCTCTCAGTACCCTCTGGGTCCGAGGCCAAGACTCATCGTGGAGAACTCAAAACGTAGAGTTAATTTTATGGTCAAGCTACTAAGGGCATGCGTGTGGATGCCTTGGCGCAAGTAGGCGATGAAGGACGTGGCTAGCTGCGATAAGCCTCGGGGAGATGCAAGCAATCCGTTATCCGGGGATGTCCGAATGGGGAAACCCAAGCCAGGGAACTGGCTTACCTTTCGATGAATTCATAGTCGACTGGAGCGAACGGGGGGAAGTGAACCATCTTAGTACCCCTAGGAAGAGAAAACAATAGTGATTCCGATAGTAGTGGCGAGCGAACTCGGAACAGCCTAAACCGTGCGATCCGAAAGGAGAGCGCGGGGTTGCAGGACCACAAACAATAAGGATCGGCTGGAAAGCGATTTCCAGGCGGGTCTTATTGTAACGAGGTTATAGGAAAGCGTTAAGAGAACGGTATGGAAAGGCCGGCCAAAGAGGGTGACAGCCCCGTATCTGAAAATGCAATCCTAGCTTCCAGTGGCTCCTAAGTACCGCGGGACACGAGAAACCCTGTGGGAATCCGCCGGGACCATCCGGTAAGGCTAAATACTCACTTGCGACCGATAGTGAACTAGTACCGTGAGGGAAAGGTGAAAAGAACCCCTGTGAGGGGAGTGAAATAGTACCTGAAACCGCATGCCTACAAGCAGTGGGAGGACTATGGCCCACGGGTCAAACCGTGGTGCAATGTCTGACCTCGTGCCTATTGAATAATGAGCTGGCTAGTTAGTCTCAGTGGCAAGGTTAAGCGAAAGCGAGCCGTAGCGAAAGCGAGTCTGAATAGGGCGTTCAGTCGCTGGGATTAGACGCGAAGCGGGATGATCTACCCTTGGCCAGGATGAAATCCGTGTAACAGCGGATGGAGGTCCGAACCGGTGTTGGTTGAAAACAGCTCGGATGAGCTGAGGGTAGGGGTGAAAGGCTAATCAAATTCCGTGATAGCTCGTTCTCTCCGAAATAGCTTTAGGGCTAGCCTCGTATGGTCCGTCTTGGTGGTAGAGATCTGATTGAACTAGGGGCCTTCCCAGGTTACCGAATTCAGCCAAACTGCGAATGCCAAGAACGAGTAATACGGGAGTCAGACGGTCAGGGCTAAGCTTGATCGTCAAAAGGGAAAGAGCCCAGACCATCAACTAAGGTCCCCAAGTACATGCTAAGTGGGAAAGGAAGTCGAGTTCCTCAGACAGCCAGGAGGTTGGCTTAGAAGCAGCCATCCTTTAAAGAAAGCGTAATAGCTCACTGGTCGAGGGATTCGGTGCCGACAATCCAACGGGGCTCAAGCATGTCACCGAAGTTATGGACCCATTTGGGTGGTAGGAGAGCGTTCCTAGCGAAGTGAAGGCATACCGAGAGGAGTGCTGGATTGCTAGGAAGTGACTCTGCCAGCATAAGTAGCGATAAGCCAGGTGGGAACCCTGGCCGCCGAAAGTCTAAGGATTCCTGAGAAAGGTTAATCCGCTCAGGGTTAGTCGGGGCCTAAGGTGAGGCCGAAAGGCGTAACTGATGGACACTACGGTTAATATTCCGTGACTACGTTCGTTCGATAAAGACCGATGGGGGGACGCACCACAGAGGCTTGCCTGCGAGAAGGGTCAAAGGTGAGTTGAGTGAAATCCGGATTGGTAAATCCGCCGGGTTGTGTGCCAGGAAAATCCTCTAAGGAGAATGAATGTACCCGTACCACAAACCGACACAGGTGGACGAGATGAGTATTCTAAGGCGCTCGGGTGATGGAGCTGCGAAGGAACTAGGCAAATTAACCCCGTAACTTCGGGAGAAGGGGTGCCCACTTCGGTGGGCCGCAGTGAAACGCGTCAGGCGACTGTTTAACAAAAACACAGGTCTCTGCAAAGTCGAAAACGACGTATAGGGGCTGACGCCTGCCCGGTGCCGGAAGGTTAAAGGGAGAGGTTAGCCGCAAGGCGAAGCTTTGAACTGAAGCCCCGGTGAACGGCGGCCGTAACTATAACGGTCCTAAGGTAGCGAAATTCCTTGTCGGGTAAGTTCCGACCTGCACGAATGGCGTAACGATCTGACGACTGTCGGCGCGCTCCGCCCGGCGAACTTGTGGTTCCGGTGAAGACGCCGGATGCCCGCCACTAGACGGAAAGACCCCGTGCACCTTTACTATACCTTTGCAATGAACTATGGTGCGGTCTGCGCAGCATAGGTGGGAGGCTTTGAACTCAGGCTCTTGGGCTTGAGGGAGCCAACGGTGAGATACCACCCTGATCGTTCTGTGGTTCTAACTTACTCCCGTGATCCGGGAGAAGGACATTGCAAGGCGGGTAGTTTGACTGGGGCGGTCGCCTCCTAAATTGTAACGGAGGCGCTCGAAGCTTGGTTCACGCTGTTTGGAAATCAGCGGTCGAGTGCAAAGGCATAAACCAGGTTGACTGCGAGACCTACAAGTCAAGCAGGTGGGAAACCAGGACTTAGTGATCCGGTGGTTCTGCATGGAAGGGCCATCGCTCAACGGATAAAAGGTACGCCGGGGATAACAGGCTGATCGGAGTCAAGAGTTCACATCGACGCTCCGGTTTGGCACCTCGATGTCGGTTCATCGCATCCTGGGGGTGTAGAAGCTCCCAAGGGTTAGGCTGTTCGCCTATTAAAGCGGTACGTGAACTGGGTTCAGAACGTCGCGAGACAGTTCGGTCCCTATCTGTGGTGGGCGTAGGAGATTTGAGGGGGCTTGCCCTTAGTACGAGAGGACCGGGGTGAACGAACCTCTTGTGATCCAGTTGTCACACCCGTGGCATAGCTGGGTAGCGAAGTTCGGTCAGGATAAGTGCTGAATGCATATAAGTACGAAACCTTCCTCAAGATGAGATCTCCCTGAAGAGCCGTGATAGACGATCACGTTGATAGGACGGATGTGTAAGCAGAGTAATCTGTTGAGCTGACCGTTACTAATAGCTCGTTCGGCTTGACCATAAAATGAACTGTGCGCTTTGAGTAACTTCCGTTGCCCGTCAATACTATTCGAGAAGCTTCCCGAATTCTGCTTGGATGAGCCCGCGATTCTCAGCGAGGCGAAAACCCAAGCAAGCTGTTTCGGGTGATAAAAGCGCGAGGGTTCCACCCGTTCCCATCCCGAACACGGAAGTTAAGCCTCTCAGCCCCGATGGTACTGCATGCGCGAGTGTGTGGGAGAGTAGGAAGTCGCCCGATTATAAAAATAAAACCCCGGCTAGTGTTATCACTAGCCGGGGTTTTGTGTCCATAGACGGAGAACCCCAACCAAGGCCGGGCGTTTGATACCGTAAAGTAAGCCTCCGACCTGGACCGGACACCTCAATGGACCTAGGCAGAATCATTTCGGAACTCGAGGCCGAGAAGCAGCGGCTGGACGAAGCCATCCTGGCGCTCGAGCGCCTCTCCGCGGGCAAAGCAAACCGCCGCGGGCGTCCCCCTCGTGCAGCCAAGGAAGAGGGAAACGGGGACCTCCCTTCCGCGGAACAGAATGCCGGCCCAACTGCGGGCGAACCCCAGGCCGTCTAGAAGTGATTAGCTGATGCTCGCGTAACGCAAACCGGCTCGCGTCAGCTTATCCCGATCCAGGACGTGCCGCCCGTCGAGCACGAAGGGATGGCGCATTCTTGCCGCCAGCCGCTCCCAATCCAGATCCCGGTATTCGTTCCATTCGGTCACCAGCACCAGGGCATCGCATCCATCCGCGATTTCGCTGGCCGAAGCGCATAATTGAACGCCGATGACCCCGTGCTCGCGATGGAATCGCTCCATGGCGATCGGATCGTGTGCCTTGACGCGCACGCCCCGGTCAATCAGCTTTTGCGCGATCTCAATCGCCGGCGCCTCTCGCAGGTCGTCGGTGTTAGGCTTGAACGCCAGGCCGAGCAGGCCCACTGTCCGCCCCTTCAATATCTTCAGTTCCTGCAGCAGCTTCTCTACCACGCGATCGCGCTGCCGGGTGTTGATTTTGCGCGCCGCTTCGACAATCGGCAGGTGCAGGCCGTATTCACCGGCCGTGGCGATCAACGCCGCCGTGTCCTTTCCAAAGCAGGATCCGCCCCATCCGATCCCGGCGCTGAGAAAGCGCGATCCGATTCGCGAATCGAGCCCTATCCCGCGCCCCACCTCCGCGATGTTCGCGCCCACCCGCTCGGCCACCAGTCCGACCTCGTTAATGAAGCTGATTTTCAGCGCCAGAAAAGCATTGGCCGCGTATTTGATCAGCTCCGCCGAGGCTAAATCTGTCGAGACCAGCGGCACGGCGCTCACATCTTCCGGTCTCGCGAGATAGGTCGGCGGACTGAAGGTCTGGTCGAGAATGGGCCGGTACAGCGTATAAAGCACCTCCAGCGCGCGCTGCTCGTCCGCGCCGATGACGATGCGATCCGGATACAGACTGTCGTGAAGCGCCGATCCCTCGCGCAAGAACTCCGGATTGGAGGCTACCGCGAAATCGGTTGCCGATCCGTCCGGCCGCTGTTCAACCGCGTCCCGCAACAGGGATTCCACCCAATTGCCGCTTCCGATCGGCACGGTCGACTTGTTTACCACCACCGTGAAGTTGCCGTTCAGATGCTGCCCGACGGAGCGGGCGGCCTGCGATAGGAACTCGAGATTCGGAGCACCGGAAGGCGTCGGGGGTGTCCCCACGGCAATGAACACCAGATCGGCGCCCGGAATGGCCTCCGAGTAGCTGGTCGTGAAATGGAGATTCGGGCGCGCGTCCCCTAGCAGCTCTTCCAGATAGGGTTCGAAAATCGGGATCTTCCCGGCGCGCAGGGCGTCAATCTTCGCCGTATCCGTGTCGAGACAGAAAACGTTGTGACCGACAAAGGCCAGACACGCCCCGGTTGTTAAACCGACGTAGCCGGTTCCGATAATTGCTACATGCATGGAGAGAAGGCTTAATGTCGTATGATAACCCACAGGCTGAACATATGAAAACAATCGCTTTTCTCGCGGTTTCTCTACTTGCCGGTCAAATGGCCCTGGCTCAGGACGGCGGAAAAACGCTCGTGAACGAGCTTGTGAAGCACTGGCAGGTATCGAAAACGTTCACCCTGGCGGTAGCCGAGGCGATGCCCGAAGACGGATACAGCTTCAAAGCAACCGATGCGGAGATGAGTTTTGGCGAGCAAATGAACCACATCGCGCTGGCAAACGGGAACTATTGCGCGGCGGCCAGCGGAAAGAAGAATCCCTTCGCCAAAGGAACGGACAATACAAAGCCAACCGCCGTCAAGAACCTGAACACCGCGTATGACTTTTGCATCGAAGAGTTGCAGGGCCTGAGCGACGCGGACCTCCAGGCTTCCGTTAAGATGCGTTCCGCATCCATGAGCAAATTTGAACTGTTCTGGGGCGGTTTCACCCATGCGGCGCATCACCGCGGCTCAGCCGACGTCTATCTGCGCTTAAAGGGGATCAAACCGCCGGATTACCAATTCTGAATTCTGGTATCGGCGCGGTTTCGATCTCCTTCGCTGGATTGGCTGATCGACAAAATGAACTACATTCGATGTGAAATAGCGGGGGCGATTCCGGCGTCACTGTGGAAGGAGAGGTACTCTGCTTTGATACCCGCCGCCGTGAGTTCGCCAGATCCCGCGCTTCCCAGGCTCTTGATGGCCGACGATCACCATCTTATCCTCGATGCCCTGCGGGCCATGATGAAGGATGAATTCGACATTCTGGCCGTCGATAACAGCCAATCTTTTATCAATGCGGTGGACGCCTTCCAGCCGCACGTGGCAATACTCGATGTGAGCATGCCGGGAGGGGACGGCTTTGTGACGGCCCGCAAGGTACTCGAGCGGCAGCCCTCGCTACCGATCGTTTTTCTCTCCATGTATGCCGATTCGAGCTATATTGATCAGGCCGCCCAGGTGGGCGCCAAGGCCTACCTGTCCAAACGGCTTCCCGCCGAAAATCTGATTACCGCCATCCGGGCGGTGCTGGAAGGCGGAAGCCTTCTCGCGGCTGGGCCGAAAGAGGGCCGCTCGCTGCAAGCGCACACAGCCGAGGCGGAACTTACCCAGCGCCAGCGTGAGGTTCTCCGGTTGATCGCGTTAGGGTGCAGCGCGAAAGATATAGCAAATCAACTGAGCATCTCGGTGCGAACGGCCGAATTTCACCGCGCGGCCATTATGCAGCGCCTCGGCCTGCATTCCACGGCCCAGATGACACGCTACGCGATTGCGAACGATATCGCCTGAACGTTCAAGTTTACGAATCGCTGGCATGCGTGCTCACGGTCGAACAGCCATGCTTGATCGGCCGGCTCGATCGACTCTAGGAGAACGCTATTGCCGCACGACGTAAGCGCTTCCCGTAGCGCGGCGCTGGTTTGTATCTCCCTGTTCCTGATTAGCTCGCAGCACCTCTCGAGCCAACAGATCGACACTGGCGCCAAGACGATGATGAGATCGGCCGATATGAGCTTCGCCGTGAAGGCGGCGCAAGGAGGAGCGGCCGAAGTGCAGCTGGGACAGCTCGCGGCGAGTAAATCCAGCCGTCCGGATGTAAAAGCATTCGGGCAGAAGATGGTGGACGACCATACGAAAGTGAACGACGATCTGGCCGCCGTGGCTCAAAAAGAAAATGCGACCCTGCCTAGAACCATGACCGCCAAGAATCAGTCAGAGTACAACCGCATGCAAAATCTCTCGGGTGACGCATTCGATCGGGCATACGTCGCGCGCATGGTGAAGGATCACGAGCAAGACGTGAAGGAGTTTCAGAAGGAAGTTGCGAAGGGAAAGGATCCGTTGATAAAAGCATTCGCATCGCAGACTCTCCCCGTTCTTCAAAGCCACCTCGATATCATCAAGTCGATCCAATCGAAAATGGGCGGGGGCTAGAGGCTGCTCCTATCTCATTGCAATCCGGTTTCTGATACTTTGAAAGGCATTTACCAAAGGAGGTATGCGGTTTTATGCTCCGTCTGCTTTTGATCATCATCCTGTTCCTTGTGCTCATCGGAACTTTGCCGACATGGGGTTATTCGTCGGGCTGGGGCACAGGCTACTACCTGCCCGGAGGTTTCGGCCTGATCCTGATCATCGTGCTGGTGTTGTTTCTGGTTGATCGCCGCGGTTTGCCGTAAATCAGGCAGAATCTCGGCACGCATAATCTCCGCAGCAAGCGTGCATGATGGAGGGATGAAAACTCTCGCCATCGACATAGGTGGCAGCAAGTTCACGCTGGGCGCATTCGAGCGAGACCGGCTGCTGCTGCGAGAGAGTCGCTCGACGGAGCGCCGGGGCGGGCCTGCGTGGATGTTCTCGCAGATCGAGGAGATCGTCGGCGATTGGAAGAAGAACAAGCACTTTCATGCCGGGCGATGCGGCATCGGCTTTGGCGGTCCCGTTGATTTTCCCTCTCAAACGGTCACTCTGTCGACGCACGTGGAAGGCTGGGCGCAGTACCCGCTGGTGAACAACGTGCGGAATCTGATCGGTTGTCCTGCGATTATGGACAACGATGCTAACGTCGGCGCGCTGGGAGAGAGCGCCTATGGCGCCGGCCGGGGAATGGATTCGCTGTTTTACATGACACTCTCGACCGGAATTGGCGGAGGCGTTATTGTCGATCGGAAGGTGTACCGGGGCGCCGATTCCTTTGCCGGCGAGATCGGGCACATTAATCTCATTCCGGACGGACCTGAGTGCTTGTGCGGATCGCGAGGATGTTTCGAGCGCATGTGCTGCGGGCTGTGGCTGGAGCGCGATTACGGGCGTTCGGCCAAAGAACTGCTGCTCGACCCGGAGTTCGTCGCCCAATACGTGGTTCACCTGGCAAGGGGCTTGAAAGCCGCGCTCATGATTTTGAATCCGGCGCGGATTGTGATCGGCGGCGGGATCAGCAAAGCGGGGGACCGGCTGTTTCTACCCCTTCGCGAGGAACTGAGCCGGCAAATGACATCCTGGTCTCGCGCGCGGCGCGAGGTTGTCCCGGCGGAGCGTGGCGACGATAGCGTTTTATACGGCGCCCTCGCGCTGGCCGATGGATACTTATAAAAATTAATCTAGGTAGGCCTGCTTTCCCTAAAATCCCAACTCCTCCCCGCGCGTCTCACCTTTGGAAGTACAAGGAGGACGTACATGGGGATGTTAAATCGATCGCTTCCAGCCTTTGCGCTCGCCGTCGGGCTGGCGCTAGGCGGCGCGGTGTCAGTCCGCGCGGCTCAGCAGGGGTATCCTGCCGGTGAACCCTATCCGGCGCCGTACACGGGCTTACGCGGTCTGGTCGACCGGACGCAAAGCGATCTGCATATGGCCGCCGACTTGGAGCATGGCAAAGAAGATCAGCGCGAACGCTACCGGCACGCGCAAGGTCATCTCTCGACCTTCGATCGTCATCTGGTCAAGGGGAAGTTCGACAAAGGCGAGCTGGAGAGAGCGATCGGCGAGATCAAAGGCATCCTCGATCACAACGTGCTTCAAGCCAGCAGCCGTGATGCTTTGACGCGCGATTTGGAGGATCTTAGAGTCGCTCGCGATCGCCACTATTAAGAGCAGGATGATCGATCAGACATTCTGAGTTTGAGCCGCGCCGGCCAGTCCAAGCTCCGCCGCGCGCGGCTTCATGGCCTCGATGCAGAATCCAATATGCTCCTCCAGAGGAACACCCAGCTCCGCCGCGCCATTGACGATGTCCTCGCGATTCACGTTCCGCGCAAAGGCTTTGTCCTTCAACTTCCGCTTAACGGACGCGACATCCACCTCGAAAATGCTTCGCCCCGGCTTAACGTAGGAGCACGCCGTCAGGAAGCCGGCCAGCTCGTCGCACGCAAACAGCGTTCTCTCGAGAAGTGAAAGTCGGGGCACGCCGCTATAGTTGGCATGCGACAGAATGGCGCGCCGGATGACGTCGTCCACGCCTCGTTCCGCCAGTATCGGCTCGCCGGCCATGGGGTGATCGGGAGCGGCGGGATGAATTTCCCAATCGAAATCGTGCAGAAGGGCGGTTATCGCCCAACGCTCCTCGTTTTCCTGGAATTTTGCCGCGTAACCGACCATGCACGCTTCAACCGCTAACATATGACGCCGCAAGCTCTCGCTCTGCACGAACTCGCAGACAATTCCCCAAGCTTCGTCTCTGGTCATCGCTATCTGCTTACGACTCCTCAATCTTGATGGAATTTAACTTGTCGCCTTTTTGAACCGCGTTCACGATGTCCTGGCCCGATCGGACTTGGCCGAACACCGTGTGCTTTCCATCCAGCCAATCCGTCACGACGTGCGTGATGAAAAATTGGCTGCCGTTTGTGTTGGGTCCGGCATTCGCCATCGACAAGGAACCGACGCGGTGTTTGTGCGGGTTCCCTTTCGTCTCATCCTCGAAACGATATCCGGGGCCGCCGCTTCCGGTGCCGGTCGGATCGCCTCCTTGAATCATGAAGTCTGGAATAACGCGATGAAAGGTAGTGCCGTCGTAAAAACCTTCGCGAGCGAGAAACACGAAGTTGTTCACTGTTTTTGGAGCGTCTTTGGCGAAAAGGTCGGCAACAATAGTGCCTCGGGACGTTTCGAACGTGGCGGCGTATTTTTTCGATGCATCGATGCTCATGGCCGGTGCGGCCGAATACTGTTTGCTCATCAACCTCAGTTTAGGGCAGCGTTAAGGTAGTGCTTGGCGAGATTGACATGAAAGCACCGAACGCGAGCGACGTAGTGGTCCAAATTTTCGCGAAGCATCCCGACCTGGCGCTGCCCCTGACCCGCTGCAGCGATTGCGACCAGGAGGATGTTCGAAAGCTGATCGAAGCCTCACCTGACGCTCTTTTCCCGAGAGCACGGAATGCGCCCGCGGCGCTCAGCGGGCTGCTGCTCATACTGGGCTGCTGGGAGGAGAGCCACCGGATTTCGCAGGACATCGCGAGCTCCGACGGAAGCTACTGGCACGGGATCGCGCACCGCATCGAGCCGGATGCCTCGAATGCCGCTTATTGGTTTCGGCGCGTTGGTCAGCATCCGGTTTTCCCGGACCTCCGCCAGGCGGCGTCCGACATATTGAAGGGGCGGGAAACCAATTGGAAACTCGGGCCGCGTTGGGACCCTTTCGTCTTCATCGAGTGGTGTGAAGCAGCGCGCCAGAATCCGGGCAGCGCCCCAGAAACGCTCGCGCTCCAAATTCAACAGGCGGAGTGGCGCTTATTGTTCGACTGGTGCTCCATGGCGCAGTCCTGATGTGGCTGAGTTTGCAGGCTCTTAGATGCCGGTTGCTCACGGGTAAACCGGCACGCTGATTACAGGATCCATCGGCTACACTAGGGAGTTTGAGTTTGCGTTTCGGGGTTTCGTTTACCTTTCAGTCAGTTCGGTTATTCGCTTACGCTGAAACCGGCGCGAGCCACGCAACGTCAGGGGTGTGTCCAGCGGCATGGAAAGGATTTGCTTTTAGATGATTCATCACAGGCTTCGACGCCTGCGCATGCCCGCATCGGCCGCTTATGCGATCGCAAGCATTTGCATGCTCCTGACGCTGAACGCACGAATGGCGGCGGGACAGGAACCGGCAAGTGGCGCGGCGGCGGAACCCGCACAGCAGACCCCGCAACCTGCCCAGACGCCGAACACCGCGCCGCAAAATCCACCCGCCCAGAAGCCGCCTCAAAATCCTCCAGCCCAGAACCCGCCGCAGCGTCCGCCTAATCCGTTTGAGAATGTTCCCACCGCGCCGGAGAAGCCGGCACAGCCCGCAAACCCGAACATTCAAGAAGCAAAACCTGCCGCGGTGGGCGAAAACATCATCGAGGAGGTGCAGTTCCGAGGCCAACACAAAGTTCCACAAGATACACTGCGTGCCCTGATCTTCACAAAAAAGGGAGACGTGTATGACGAGGAATCGATCCATCGAGACTTTATAGCGCTGTGGAATACCGGCCGCTTCGACGATCTTCAGGTCGAGAAGGAAAAGGCCCCGAACGGCGGCATTATTCTGCGCTTTGTGGTGACCGAGCGCCGCACGGTTCACACCATCGATTACACGGGAAACAAATCGATCAGCAAATCCGAGATTCTCGACCGCTTTAAGGATCGCAAGGTTAGCCTCTCCCCTGAATCGCAGTACGATCCGGGAAAAGTTCAACGCGCCAAGAACGTTCTGCAAGAATACGAAGCGGAGCGAGGCCACCAGTACGCCACCGTAACGCCACAAATCCGGCAGGTGCCTCCCGGAGGCGTCGATGTTACCTTCGCCATCGATGAAGGCCCCAAGGTGAAGGTTGGTCACATCATCATCGACGGCAATCACGCCTTCAGCACGAAAGCAGTAGTCCGGGCGATGAAGAATCTGAAGCCGATCGGAATTCCGCATTCCATCCTGTTTGAGAACCTCTTTGCGAGAACCTATGATTCAACGAAGCTCGATGAGGACTCCGAACGTATCCGCCAGTTTTATCAATCCCGCGGATATTTTCAGGCCCGGGTAATCAACCATAGCGAAAGGGTCTACGATATCTACGGCCGCGGCATCAAGGTTCCGCTGTTTAACCCCAAGAAACCAGGCAAGCGCGTGGACATTACGATGGTGCTTCGCGAGGGCGACTTGTACCATCTTCGTAATTTCCAGTTTGTCGGCATGAAGCTGTTTCGCACGCCTGACCTGATCGAACGGCAGGTGTTCAAGATGGCGCCCGGCGATGTTTTCTCCACAGAGAAGCTGCAGAAAGGGCTGGAGGACATACGTAAGCTGTACGGAAACTTCGGATACATCGATTTCGTTCCATCGCCCGATCCGGAAGTGGTTCCGGGCAAGGATCAGATCGATCTCACGATCGATGTCGATGAAGGGCACCAGTTTTTTGTGCGGCGTATCGATTTTCAGGGCAACGCGACGACGCGTGACAAGGTTATCCGCCGCGAGCTGCTGGTGGACGAAGGAGATTTGTACAGCCAGCAGTTGTTGGATACGAGCGTTCTCAAGCTGAACCAGCTTGGTTACTTCGATCCGCTGAAGCCGGAGGATGCCTGGCAGATCACGCGCGATACCAAGACCAACACGGTCGATCTGCTCCTGAAGGTGAAGGAGCGCGGTAAGAATTCCATTCAGCTCAACGGCGGCGTTTCGGGAATTTCGGGAAGTTTCATCGGCTTCAATTACTCAACCAATAACTTCCTGGGTCTTGGAGAGACGCTAAGCCTCGGCGCGCAGATCGGGACGCTGCTCGACAACATCACGTTCGGATTCACCGAGCCGTACCTGTTTGATAAGCCGATCCAAGCCGGGTTCACGGTCTTTTACCAGCGTTACAGCTACGACCAAGGGCAGCAAGCCTCCATTCTGGCGGGTCAAAACCTGATCTCTTACTACAGCGCCATCGGCTCCTATGGCTGTCCCACAGGCCAGACGAATTGTAATCTGCTGAATTATGTGACGAACGGCAGAGGCTTCACAACATTTTTGAGCTATCAGTTAAGGCGGAGCTTTGCTCGGGTGGGTTTGAGTTACGGCTATAGTACGCAGACGTTGAGGCCTCTCACAACAGCGGCATCGAACTACTTCAACTATCTCGATTTCCAAGGCGTGGGCGGCCCGAACTCCTTGAGCGGAATTCGCAGCAGCACGATCACGCCCACTTTCGCCTATAACACCGTCAACCATCCGATCATTCCCACGCGCGGACTGCGCTTGAGCCTCAGCATGGGCTTCACAGGGAGCGCCTTGGGCGGCAATGTGAACATGTTGCAGCCGGCGTTTGATGTGGCCTACTTCCGTAAGGGAATTTTTAAGAACAATGTCATCGGGATGCACCTGAACACGCGGTTCGTCAGCGGGTTCGGCGGCAAGGTCGCGCCGCCTTACATGCGCTACTACATGGGTGGCGAGGACGACATTCGCGGCTTCGATCTCCTGACGATCAGCCCGGTCGCTTTCATTCCCACTGACACGACCATCAACGTCCTGAACAACGACGGAACGCAGCGCGTGCAGAAGATCGTGAATCCCGACGGTTCAATCGGGACTGCGCCCGTAACGCAAACCATTCCTGTCTATCAGTTGATTCTGCCCGGCGGCGATACCGCGTCGTACGGCAATTTCGAATACCGGATTCCAATTGTAGGACCCGTCACTTTGGCGCCCTTTGTGGATGCCGGAGTGGATCGTCTTACTCTGCCGGGCCAGTTGGGTTTGAATCCACAGCGCTTGCAGGTGTTAAATGGAGAGTTCCCGCAGGCCGATTTCAATCCGCGGGCCGTGTTAGCGCCGGGTACCCAACGGCCGCGCGTTTCCACCGGCATTGAGCTCCAGGTGCTGATGCCGGTTGTCAATGCCCCGTTCCGGCTGTATTGGGCGTATAATCTTAGTTACGTCAATACAAACTTGCAGCCCCCGATTGTAGCGGACCGGTCGTTTTTCCCGAATAACGCAACGTATCAAAGTGCGCTTCAATCCTTCGGGCTGGCGATTCCGTACGACGAGCGGCGGTCCATTTTCCGCTTCTCGATCGGGCGAACGTTTTAGTTTGATTCACGGCAGGGGCGGCTTACCGAGTGTGTGACGATAGGGAAAAGATCAGGGAAGGAATTAGAAGTAGATGGTAACGAGAAGTAAGATAATTTCGGTCGCGGGCCTGCTCGGGCTCGCCTGTGCCGCCTATTCGCAGCAAGCGCCCGCGAAGGTGGGCGTCATCAGCGTGCAAGGCGCTATCGTCGGCACAAAGGATGGTCAGAAAGCCTCGCAAGAGCTCGAGGCGAAGTTCAATCCGAAGCAGAAGGAATTCGAAACGCGCCGCAATGAGCTCGCGCAGCTTCAGGATCAGTACAACAAAAGCGGCAACCTGATGAGCGAGGATAAACGCAGTCAGCTTGCTCGCGATATTGATGATAAAAAGAAGCGGCTCGACCGGGATGTACAGGATGCTCAGGAAGAAGTTCAAACCGAGCAGCAGCGGGTTCTGCAAGGTCTGGGTCAACGCATGCTTGCCGTTATCGAGAAGTACGCGAAAGACAATGGCTACACGATGATCCTGGACGTCAGCAATCCGAATACACCGGTGCTGTACGCATCGAGCGGCATCGATATTACGCAAGACATCATTTCGCTCTATGATAAGAGCTCGGCGAATGGCGGTCCGGCTGCCGCTCCCACCACTCCCGGTACGCCCAAGCCCGGAGCCGGAGTCACGCCCGGGGGCGCAGCCGCTGCAGTAAAGCCGCCGGCAGGCGTTAAGTAAGTCGGGTCAACCAGTTTTTTTGTGGGGTGGCCCCTTGGGCTGCGCCGTGCCCCTGACCGGCTTGGGGCTGGTCCTCGTTCGTAATCAGCTCTATGAAGTCTCTCCCCGCGACCCGCTCGTTCTGCTGATAGCAAGCTTCGCAGTCATTGCCTGCAGCCTTATCGCGGCCTTCTTCCCGACCATCCAGGGCGAAGCGAACTTTTGCGGAGTCGTGGACGTCACGTTAGCATGGGTCTTGTGTTGCCCCGAAAATTTGCCATCGTGCTTCTCGCCGGCGCCGCTGCCGCCAGTGCGGAAGTGCACTCCCTCACGCTGCAACAAGCCCTGGAAATAGCGGCGCGCCAGAATCCCGACGTCGCTCTGGCGAGACTCGACGAACAGAAGGCGGATGAGGGAATTCGGGTGGCTCAGGATCCTTTCCGCCCGAAGGTATACGGGGGCAGCGGTCTGGCTTATACGTATGGTTACCCGAACAGCATTGCAGGCAACGCGCCTAGTCTGTTCGAGGTGAGAACCGACATGGCTTTGTACAACCGGCCGAAGAGCTACCAAATTGCCGCCGCGCGTGAGACCGCGCGTGGATCGCAGTTCGGGGCGCAAGCAAAAGCCGATGACGTCGCTTACCAGGCCGCGGACCTGTTCCTCACCGCGAGCCAGGTAGAGCACGAAGGCCAGACCATTTCGACGCAGCTTCCCAGCCTGCAGAAGGTCGTGCAAGCCATGACGGCCGCGGTGGATGAGGGCAGTGAATTGCCTCTGGAACTGAAGCGGGCGCAGGTGAATCTGGCGGTTTCGCGGCAACGCCTCGATTCCGAGCATCTCGACCAGGATTACTACGAAATGATGCTCGCGGTTGTGCTCGGCTTTCCCGCCACGGACCGCGTGAAGCCCGTCGATTCCGAGCTATCGTCCATTGCGGGACCGGTTTCGGAAGATGAAGCCGCCGACATTGCCTTGCGGAATAACCGCGAGCTGCGGGAGATGCAATCGAACGTTCTCGCCAAACAGATGGATCTCCGGTCCTATAAAGCGTCGCGCCTTCCCCAGGTCGACCTGGTCGCGCAGTATGCGCTGTTCGCAAAATATAACTACACTCAATATTTCCAAAAGTTCCAGCGCAATAACTTTCAGATCGGCGCTTCCATCACGCTTCCGATTCTGATTGGGTCGGCCTCCAATGGTCTCGCGCAGCAGGCGTATACTGACATGCAAAAACTGCGTATTCAGATGGACCAGGTGCGCAACCGCATTCTTACCGATACCCGCCGTAATTACGAGCAATGGAAAAAGGCGGAGAGTCTTCGCGATCTGGCGCGCATGCAGCTCGATCTTGCCCGCGAGGAGCTGACGCTGCTTCTGTCCCAAAACTCCGAAGGCCGTGTTCCCATCAGCCGCGTGGAACAGGCGCGGCTCGATGAAGGCGATCGCTGGATGGCGTTATACGATGCGGAGGCCCAGGTCACCCGAGCGAAATTTGCCATATTGCGTCAGACCGGCAACTTGCTGGCCGCTGTCCGCGCCGTAAGAGGAGGGGCGCCTTCTCAATGACACCCGCAGAGGCCTTTCCGTCGAGCGCCGTCGCGCTTGACGCGCCGCCGTCCGCTGTCCCCGCCATCGAGATCCGCGATTTAGTCAAGACTTACAGCGGTTTCCACGCCGTGGACGGTTTATCGGTAACTGTCCCGCAAGGTTGTTTTTTTGGCTTTCTCGGACCTAACGGCGCTGGGAAAACCACCACTATTAAGATGCTGATGGGGCTGGCTCAGCCGGACTCCGGAACCATGCAGGTGTTGGGAATGCCCATGCCGCAGCGTTCGCTCGAGATCCGCAAGGAGATCGGCCTGGTGCCCGATGACACCCTGCTGTTCGATCACCTGACGGGCGCCGAGTACCTGGAGTTCGTGGCTCGCCTCTACGGGCTCGCGCGGCCGCTTGCGAAGGAACGTGCGCGCGAGCTGCTCGACCTATTTCAGCTCAACGAAAATCAGCGCAAACTGATCGGCGAGTATTCGAAAGGAATGCGCAAACGGGTGGCTATGGCCGCCGCGCTTATCCACCGGCCGCGACTTTTTCTGATGGACGAACCCTTCGAGGGCGTCGATGCGGTGGGCGCGCGGATGATGAAGGACATCCTGCTCGAGCAGGTTCACCGTGGAGCCACCGTCTTTCTGACGTCCCATGTTCTCGAGGTGGTGGAGCGCCTTTGCGATCAGCTCGCCATCATCAATCGCGGCAAGGTGCTTGTTCATGGCACGATGGCGGAGCTGCGGCAACAGGCCGAACAAGCCAGCGCCACGCTGGAAGATATTTTCGTCCGGCTTGTAGGCGGGGAGCGCTATACCGAGAAGCTGGACTGGCTCTGAACCCGGATGCTGCAGCAAATCAGAGCTATCGCCTGGGCGCAATTCCGCACCATGCGGAACCATCTGCCCCGCACCAACGTGGGAACAGTTCTCCTCTGGGCTCTATCGCTGCTCTGGTACGGGATGTATGCGGCGCTGGCTGTGTTTTTTGCGATCGCGCTTCCCGATTTTTCACTGGAAATTATCCGGCAGTGGCTGCCTGTCGCCTTACTCGCGGTATTTGCGTTTTGGCAGATCGTCCCGCTATTTACCTTGAGCACCGGATGGTCACTTCAGCTCAATAAGCTGCAAATCTATCCGGTCAGCAATGCCGCGCTTTTTGGCATCGAAACCCTGTTGCGGGTTACCACGGCTCCGGAGATGATTCTCGTGCTCATGGGAGGAATGGCCGGATTGCTCCGGCACCCCGGGATTCCCCTGTTATTGCCGCTGTTTCTGCTCCTGTTCATTCCGCTCAACCTGTTTCTATCGCTTGGGATTCGGGAGCTGATTCTGCACTCTTTCGAGCGGAACCGCTTTCGCGAGCTCTTCGCGGTGTTGATCATTAGCATCACGGTGGTTCCGCAACTGCTCGCCCGCACTGCCCTGGGCCGGAAACTGGCGCCTTATTTACTTACCTTGGCGCGCGGTAAAGCAACGCCCTGGCACCAAGTGGCATCTCTCAGCGTCGGGCCGTTCTCCCCGCTCGACCTCCTGCTCCTTGCGGCCTGGACGGCCCTCTGTTTTGCGCTTGCGAAGTGGGAGTTTGCGAAAGGCCTGCGACAGGATGAAGGATTCCAATCGAGCGCATCTTTCGTGCGCGCCCCGGCTGGTGCGGCGTCGAAGCGCGGTCCGATGGAGTCTATTTTCGATCTGCCGAGCCGGCTTTTCCGGGATCCTCTGGGCGCGCTGCTGCAAAAAGAGTTTCAATCGCTCGTTCGCATGCCGCGTTTCCGTGTGATGTTCGGAATGGCTTGTATCTTTAGCGTTGTCATCTTCGTTCCCGTTGCCTTAAACAATGCAGCCAACGGCCGGGACAGCTTCATCAGTAATAATTTTCTTCCCGTCGTCACGCTTTACGGGCTGTTGCTGATGAGCGATATGCTGCTGCTGAACGTATTCGGGTTCGACCGGCGCGCCGTGCAGATCTATTTCGTGACGCCTGTTCCGTTCGCGACAGTTTTGAAAGCGAAAAACCTGGTTGCCATCGCCTTTATAGCTTTGCAGGCGAGCGCGGTACTGATCATTGCCGCGTTGCTGCGGCTTTCCATAACTCCTTTTAACATCGTCAACGCCATTGCCGCGGCCGCCGTTGTGGGTGTTTACTTCCTTTCCATTGGAAACCTGAGTTCCATCGCCATGGCGCGGCCCATCGATCCCGCACAGACCTTCCGGAAACAGTCTGGAGGAAAGATGCAGTTGTGGTTCTTGCTCTCCAGCGCGGGAATGTTTCTTCTGGTTGGCTTCGCTTTCCTGGCGCGATGGGCGCTACAGACGAACTGGGCGCTGTTAGGAGTTCTGTTGCTCGAGTTCGCGATCGGCATTGTCGTTTACCGCATCGCCACCGAATCCGCCGTGGAGCGCGGTCTGCGCGATCGCGAGCGCGTCATCGAAGCTTTGTCCAAGGGCTCATCTCCGATCGGACTAGGGCTTTCGTAATGCCCGCTGCGAGCGGCGCCGCCGGTGCCGCGTTTATGCTTGCAACGGCGGGCGCGTAAAGCTGGCAATATCCCCGAAGTTACAATAGGATTTCTGACAATTCCCGCGTTGTTGCAACAGGAGATTCATGTCCGGTAAAAGAATCGGCATTTTGACCGGCGGCGGTGATGTTCCCGGCCTGAATGCCGTTATTAAGAACGTCGTTTATCGAAGCACTTCGGACGGTCACGCAGTCGCCGGGATTCGCCTCGGTTGGAAAGGTCTTACCGATCTCAACTTGGACGATCCGGCCAGCGTGAGACGATACATTCTTCCCCTGACCCGCGAAAACACGCGAACCATCGATCGCAGCGGCGGAACTTTTCTGCACACCAGCCGGACCAATCCTTCACGAATGAAGAAAGTCCCGGACTTCTTGAAAGCCGCGGACTTTCCTGCCGCCACCAGCACGAAGGATGGTGTCACCGTGACCACTTACGACATGAGCAAACGGGTCTTGTCGAACCTCGAGAAGCTCGACATCGACCACCTGGTGGCGATCGGCGGCGATGACACCCTCAGCTATGCCGCCGTATTAGACAAGCTTGGTTTCAACGTGGTCGGCATACCGAAGACGATGGACAACGACGTTCGGAACACCGAGTATTGCATCGGTTTCTCGACGGCCATTTCGCGCGCGCAAGAATCGCTGCAAAGACAGCGCACAACCGTTGGATCCCACGAAAGAGTCGGCATTTTTCGTGTTTTTGGACGCGATGCCGGATACACGGCGCTCTATACGGCGTACGTGACTTCCACTCGCTGCGGCATCCCGGAGTACCGGTTCAACATCGACCATATGATCGAGCTGCTGATGACCGACAAAAAAAATAATCCGAGCAACTATTGCCTGATCATTCTGTCGGAAGGCGCGCAGTGGGAGGGCTACACGATCAAGGAATATGGCGAGCCCGATGCTTTCGGCCACCGCAAAAAGTTCAGTGTGGCCGAGGCGTTTAGCGATGAAGTGATCAAGAGAACAGGCGCCGAAACCGTGGTCAGTGATCTGACCTACGATCTGCGCAGCGGCGCGCCGGATTTTCTCGATACCATGGTCGCCACCTCATTCGGCACCATGGCGTACGAGGCGATTACGTCGCACAAGACAGGGCTGATGGCGGCGCTCTCCGAGGGCAAGTTCGCGATGGTGCCGATTCCCGATCCCAAGCTCGGCCCGCGCAAGGTCGACGTCGAACACATGTACAACACCGAACGATACCGGCCCAGTTACACCAGCAAAGAAGGCCTGCCCCTGTTCCTTACACACGTCTGAACATGACCGAACCGTTGTCCCAGCCGGCCGAACTGCCGTTCTGCGAAGTAGTCGAAGCCCAGGGCCATCTGATCGACTCGCAGATCATGGAGCGGATCTTCGATGCCGTCGTTGAGGCGGGCGGCCGCTTCGAGGTGGAAAATTTTTCGATCGGTCGCACCAATAGCGATCCGTCTTCGCTGCGCCTGCGAATAGAAGCGCCTTCGCAAGAGCAGATGGAGCGCATGATGACCGTATTGCTCGGACTGGGCTGCACGGCCGGCGATTCGGGCGAAGCGGAGCTGAAGAGGGCGGAACGAGACCGGTGCGCGCCCGAAGATTTTTATTCCACAACCAATCAGCGGACCTTGGTGCGCCATCGCGGGCAGTGGCTGGAAGTGAAGCAGCAGCGCATGGACGCACTCATCGTGGTGCGCGATGGGATCGCCCAATGCCGGCGCCTTCGCGATGTTAAAGCAGGCGATCCGGTGGTAACGGGAATGAAGGGAATCCGAGTGGTGCCCGAAGCCAAAGAACGAGATCGCCTGGCTTTCGCGTTCATGAGCAACGAGATCTCTTCGGAGCGGCAGGTCGAGACGGCCGTCGCGCAAACAGCAGCCATTATGAGGCAAGTCCGCCAGGACGGGAAGACGATCGTCGCCGTGGCCGGCCCTGTGGTGGTCCATACCGGCGGAGGACAGCCCCTTTCGCGGCTCATTCGCACTGGCTGGATTGATGCCCTGCTGGCGGGAAATGCCCTCGCCGTGCACGACATTGAAGCAGCGCTGCTGGGTACGTCGCTCGGTGTGCGCATTTCCGATGGGCGTCTCGAAGAACATGGGCACCGCAATCATATGCGCGCCATCAATGCCATCTACCGCGCGGGCGGTATCGCGGAGGCCGTCGCATCGGGGCGGCTGGCTCGAGGCGTGATGTATGAGTGCGTCAAAGCCAAAGTACCCTTCGTGCTTGCGGGAAGTCTGCGCGACGATGGCCCGCTTCCTGGCGTTATCACGGATATGAACCAGGCGCAGGACGCCTACGCCGCACACCTGCAAGGCGCTGGCGTGGTCTTGTGTCTGAGCTCCATGTTGCACTCCATCGCGGTCGGCAACATGCTGCCTGCTTGGGTCAAAATCGTATGCGTGGACATCAATCCCGCGGTCCCTACCAAGGTCAGCGATCGTGGAACGGGTCAAGCCGTTGGCGTAGTAACGGACGTGGGGCTTTTTCTCGAATTGCTTGCACGCAAGCTGCAGGAGGAATGAGACGCAATCGCCAATATACGGATGAGCACGCAGCGGCTGGAGTTAACGCTGTGCTCCCCGCGATCGAAACTTGGCCGAATCAGTACTCACAGTACGAGATCGAGATCGTGATGCCGGAGTTTACCTCCGTATGCCCGAAGACAGGGCTTCCCGATCACGGCACTTTACGCCTTATCTACACTCCTCTGAAGCGCTGCCTGGAATTGAAATCGCTTAAGATGTACGCGCTGGAGTATCGTAATCTAGGTATCTTTCAGGAGAACGCGGTGAATCGTTTTCTGGCGGATGTGGTGAAAGCGGCAGATCCGGTACGAGCCACCCTGGTGGGTGATTTCGCCGCCCGGGGCGGTATTTCAACTCGCATTACCGCCACATATCGGCGTAAAACGAAGTAGTCTATTAAGAGGCGGACTGCCGCCATCAAGAGTTTGGATGGACAGAATCGCGCGGCTCGCCGCTTTATCACTGCTTGCCACATCCATCTGGGCAGCTGATTTCCAGAGCGGGCAGGCTGCTCGCGCCATTATCGGACAGCCGTCGTTTTCTGCGCGTCAGGCGAGTATCACGCCGGTCAATCTCAGCGTCTCGAGCAGCCATTTATATGTCGCCGATGCATCCCATCGTCTGCTTACTTTCGATCTGACACAGATTCCTGGAGCGAAGGAGGACCTGAGCGACCGGCTGGGAGGCCCTAGCTCCCTTTGCGGCTTTTCTCCCATTTCGAGCATTACGCAATCCGTTCTGCCCGGGATCGCGGCCGTGACCGTGTTCGGCAAGACAGTGGTGATCGCGGATCGGTCGAATCATCAGGTGCTGCTGTGGCGCGATAGCACGCTGCCGCGCAGCGCCAGCCGTCCGGACGTTGTGCTCGGCGGGCCGGCGGATACGGGTCCCGTGTCGGCGTCCACTATAGTGGAGCCGGTCTCCGTGGCTTTCGATGGCAAACGCCTGTTTGTGGGCGACGCCGCCTTGCACCGGGTTCTCGTTTGGAATTCTCTTCCCGTTTTTGACGGCCAACCGGCCGACGCCGTTCTGGGGCAGCCGAACTTTACTGCGGCGGCGGCGAACGATACTCCCGCAGCGGATACGATCGACCGTCCGGCCGCGCTCGCGTCCGATGGAACCAATCTCTTCGTAGCCGATTCCAGAGACCATCGCATCCTGGTGTTCACGGCCGCTGACATGCCCTTGCCCGCCAACGTCGTGGTGAATTCTGCGACGCTTGCTCCGGGACCGTTGGCTCCGGGAACTTTGATCACGCTCACGGCCCCCGGTCTAACGGAAGCAACGGCATCGGCGTCCGATGGAGACGGGAAACGGCTGCCGGTGAGTCTGGCCGGCGTGGAACTCTTCCTGAACGGCGAATCGCTGCCTGTTTTGGAAGTCTCGCCTACGCAAATCCGTGCTCAGTTCCCATACAACCTGGGTAGTGCGTCATCGGCGAGCTTATATGTGCGAACCGAACATGCGGATGGCAGCGTGACAACCAGCAATGCCACGGAGGTAAAGCTGCTCTCCACCGCTCCCGGTTTGTTTGCATTCGCAGGCAATGAGCCGCGGCCCGGAATGACGCTTCATGCTGCCGTGACATCGACCGAGCCGCCTACACCGGTTACGGCCGAAAATCCGGGCAAGCCTGGAGACGTTCTTGTGCTTTGGGCCGCGGGACTCGGCGCAGTGAATGCAGGCGATGCTCTCAAGACGGTTGTCGCCGGCGTGCCCTACGACGGGCCGGACGCCCCTGTTCTGAGCCCCATAACGGCGGTGATGAGCGGGCATCCGGTGGAGGTGCTTTCGGCGACACTGCCCCAAGGCGCTATCGGAATTTACGAAATACGAATTTTGCTCCCGCCCGATCTGCCCGGCACGACGGCATCGCTGTTTATCAGCCAGGATGGCCGTTTGAGCAATACTGTTACGATTCCGGTTGACAACGCAATCCAATAGTCGATGAATCAGCTTCGCTGGCACGCTCTCCTGCGGCAGTGGGTGGTTGTCACGACGGCCAGGCAGGATCGTCCGCAAATGCCGGCCAACTGGTGCCCGTTCGATCCGGGATCGGGCCGCGTGCCGGACAACTACGACGTCTATCTGTACCCGAATGATTTCCCGGCCTTCACCTCCGCGGCCGGGCCGTTCGAGCCGGAACCCGGATTATTCGCTGAAACCGGACCGCGCGGGGCTTGCGATGTGGTGTTGTATTCGCCCGAGCATACATTGCCGCCTTCCAAGCTGAGCGTTGAGACGTGGGGCAAAGTAATCGATCTTTGGACCGAGCGGACACGCCAACACGCGGAGAACCCGGATATTGCTCTGGTCGCCGCTTTCGAGAATTGCGGTGAGGCGGTAGGTGTCACCATGCCGCACCCTCACGGCCAGATCTATGCCTTTCCCTTCATCCCACCCATCGTGGAGAAGGAAATTGCGTCCGCGCGCGCCTATTCAGACGCGCAAGGCGGAGCATGTCTATTCTGCTCGCTCTTGGCCAAAGAGATGAGCGATGGTATGCGCGTGGTTGCAGCCAACGAACACTTCGTGGCGTTTGTCCCTTTCGCCGCCCGATTTCCGGCCGAGATTTCCATCTATGCGCGACGCCATGCGCGAACGCTGCTGGATCTGCAGGGTGAAGAACACATGAATCTGGCTCGGATGATCAGCATTATCCGCCGGAAGTACGACGATCTTTACGGCTTTGTCATGCCCTTGATGATGTCGGTGCGTCAAGCGCCTTTGCGAATGCCTGAAGCGCCGTATCACTTGTATGTGCAGTTGCTGCCGCTGCAGCGCAGCTCCACCAAACTTAAATATCTCGCCACGGTCGAAACGGCGTACGGCACCTTTCTCGCGGATACTGCGCCGGAGGAAATGGCGAAGAATCTCCGGCAATGCGAGCCGCGGACGGAGCTCATTCCGGCGTGAACGGCTTGTAGCGGTTCTTCAAAAGAACCTGGCGGGCCTCCTCGATGTTGACCGGAGCGACATAAAAGAATGCGCCCGTCAAGTCGCGCTTCAGCAGCAGGCCGCCCGTATAGGTGCCCGTCTCGACAAGGTAATCGATGCCTTCATCGGAGAGCAGCTTTTCCAGCTTCAGAGCGTCCCGCAGGCGGCTGGCCATGTAGATAAGATCGAGCTCGATCTCGCCGAAGTACTCAGGTTCGCGGCGCACTGCCTACAGTCTAATGCCGGCTGCGAGGGTGAACGCTGTCGTACGCTGAAGGGGGGCGCCGTTTATGCGGGCTTTGCTTAAATTACACCGCAGATGGCGCGAAGCGCGGATGTTCGTCCGGGCCATGGCATCCGCGAGCCATCCGATCCTGGCGCAGATGATTCCCATCCGGCGCTGCAACCTGGCCTGCACTTATTGCAACGAGTTTGACAGCCACTCCGCCCCCGTGCCCACGGATGCGATGTTGAAGCGGATCGACCGGCTGGCCGATCTCGGAACGAGCATCATCACCTTCAGCGGCGGAGAGCCCACGCTGCACCCCGATCTGGACGTCCTGATCAGGCGAATCCGCGAGCGCGGAGCAATCGCGACCGTTATTTCCAACGGTTATCTTCTGACGCCTGATCGCATTCAACGCCTCAATGCCGCTGGGCTGGATTACCTCCAGATCAGCATCGATAATGTGCAGCCCGATGACGTCTCGAAGAAAAGCTTGAAAGTGCTGGATCGCAAGTTGCGCTGGCTCGCCGAGTATGCCGATTTCGATGTCACCATCAACTCGGTCCTGGGAAGCGAAATCAGGGAGCCGGAAGATGCTTATCGGATTGCGGTTCGCGCGCGAGAACTGGGTTTAAACAGCACTCTCGGAATTCTTCACGATGGATCGGGCCAGCTACGGCCCTTGAGCCCGCCGCAAATTGACGTCTACGAGCGCATTCTCGCCCTCGGCAGCGGCTTGTTTTCGTTTGCTCATCACGATGGCTTCCAGGCGAATATTGTCCGGGCGCGCCCGAATGATTGGCATTGTCCGGCCGGCGGCCGATTCTTGTATATCTGTGAAGATGGGCTAGTCCATTACTGCTCACAGCAGCGTGGGTACCCGGCGATTCCGCTCGAACGCTATAGGCGTGAGGATCTGATCCGCGAGGGCGCAAAGCCCAAGGCGTGCGCGCCATTCTGCACCATTTCGTGCGTGCACCAGACCGCTATGCTCGATAGCTTCCGTACTCAACCAAAGAGGACTCTCGCCGGTATCATTGATCGGCGCAGGGAACGTAACCCGTCCTGGCGGACACCCGTCTCTGTCCGTGCGCTCGAATGGATGTTCCTCCGCGATAGCCGTGCCAGCCGCGCGTTCGGCGCCATGGCTGTTCGCCTCTTCCGCGCCGGAAATTGAAGAGAAAATGGTACACTGCACGCCATGCGCAACTCTGTCTGTGTGCTTTGCCTGGTTCTGTTAACCGCGTGTGGCCCACCGAAGCGGGATGTTCCGGCGCTGACACCGCAAAACGCTGCCGAGCTGCTGCATTACAACAACAAGGCCGAGGACTGGATGAAGTATGTCAAAAAACAGAACCCCAGTTGCGAGTACCGGCTCGATTTACCCGATCAAACATCTCAACCGACCAGCATAGATTTGAGTCACATCGTAATCTGCGGAAACCAGCCGAGCCCGAAAGAGTTTGACGCAACCGTATCGTTCGCCTACGACAAAGATCAGCAGCGCTGGGTAATTACGCGCTTCTCCAGTTGAAAAATTACTTCGAGCCGCTGATTCGATCCAGAAATTCGTACCGGGCCCTGTGAGCGTCCGGCGCGGCATGCGGATCGAAGCTCAGATGCATAACTTCATAATTGTCCGCGCTGTTGTAAACCGGCCACTTCGGCAGCCCTTCGCCGTTCGGGTCGCCTCTCTTGGCGAAATTAGTCCAGTATGAGGACATCTCATCGGACAGCTTCTTGTCCTCCGCGCGCCAGGGAAGGGCCTTTGACGGCAGCGCTTCAAACACGAACTCGATTTCGGCCGAATGATAAGCGCCTCGCGATTCCGGCGCTCCACCCTGCGGCCGGTTGGCGGTCGCAGCCGGTGGAGCATCCTCAAACCGGTATCGAAAAACGGGAGATTTTCCGGTGGCGAGCTGCATCTCGATCCACTTCCAGGTCGAATAGGCGATGAACTGATCTCCCGCCATATCCTGCGCCGAGCGCTTGGCTTCCTCGTCTGTCGCCGCCGGGTAGAGTTTCAGGAACATCTCGGCTTTATCGCCATAGTGTTCGCGCGCCCACGAGATGAAGTTGGGCGCAGTTGGCTTCTCACCTTTGAAAATTGTTCGGTAGCTTCCCTCGTCCGCATTCCATCCCGCCAGGAGAGCAACATGCGCCTGCTGGCCGGCCGCATAAATGGCGGCCGGGCTATCGGGAAGGAAGTAACCATCGGTATCGGGACCGAAACGGGCGCCCCTTTGCTTGGAAGCTGCCTGCAACAGCTCATCCGCGGACTTTGCCCGCAGCTCTTTCAAGGAATCCGTGCCGAATGCCTCTTTTGCGAATTTCTGGTCCGCATCTTCCGCCTCCGTTAGAGGCTTCGCCTGGAGCGTACTTCCAAAAAACGCGCCGCTCTCTCCAATGGCGCGCCGGAAGAGTCCCTTCACGAGCGGCGATGCCATCAGCGCGCTCACCGAAAAGGATCCTGCCGACTCGCCGAAAATGGTAACGTTCCCCGGGTCGCCCCCAAAGGCGGAGATGTTTTTGTGCACCCATTCGAGCGCCGCTGCCTGGTCCATCAAGCCGTAGTTTCCCGATGAGCCGTGCCCCGATTCTTTCGCCAGATCGGGATGCACGAAGAAACCGAATATTCCTAACCGATAATTGAAGCTGACCACCACGACGCCTTTTCTGGCGAGGTTTTCACCATCCTGACGCGGCTCGGAGGCTGCCCCCGCCGAAAATCCACCACCGTAAATCCAGACCATCACCGGCAGCTTTGCGTTGGCTTCCGCGGCAGGCGCCCAGACATTGAGATACAGGCAGTCTTCGCCGGGTCCTTTATCGCGGAAGATCATGTCCGGATAAATTCGGCCCTGCATGCAGCGTGGACCGAAGCCGGTTGCCCGTCGTACGCCGCTCCATCCGCCTGCCGGTTGCGGGGGCTTCCAGCGCAGATCGCCTACAGGTGGCGCCGCAAAGGGAATACCCTCAAAAATACGAACCTTCGCATCGGCGCTGGCCATTCCCTCCACGACACCCCCATCGGTTCTGACCTGGTCGGCGGCCGGCACAAGCTGTGCCCCGAGCAGCAAGACAATCGCGCCCGCTTTCAAGCCCCAGGCATGCCCGTTTCGGCAATCCGTCATAGGTTCTTCCCTCCTCGCATGCCGATTGATCTTCGGCATGGGCATATCCGTTATATCCGAATATATGCCGGTCAGGGAAATGCGTGCAGCTATCCGGAGACCACTCTTGCTCGGATCAGTTCGGGTGGACCGCGATTTCCTCTAAGCCTGCAGGACCCCCGATAAGCGTGTCGATTTGCACTCGCAGGAACCTTGCCGAGACGGGAAGAAACGCGATATTGTCAGCAGCGGCGAACTCCACCCTGGGAGGAACACCCGGTATGTTGGTGAAGTTAATTCCGTCGCTCGAGATTTGAAGGAGAATCCGGCGAATTGCCGGCGCGCTCGTTTGCCTGACGAGGACGTGCTGAAAGCTTACCTGTCCGCCGAGATCAATTGTTATCCAGGGATGCGCTTCGTCGCCCGCCGTCCAACTCGTGAAGGCGAGACCGTCTACCGCCGCACTTGGAGAGGAGCCGGCGGCACTCGAGGAAGCCATGGCGGATTGATGCAGCGCAAGGTTGATCGCGCCTGGCGGGTTGAAAAACTCAGGCGGGGTGGCGCCGTTCGATGGATGAGAATCGATGTCTGTCGCGTTTCCCGATAGCACCGTCTGAGAGAAATAATTCTCGACACTTCCTTCGAACTCGGTGTCGAACAGTATCCCGTCGCCCGTGCTGTTTCGGGTAACGTTGTTAAACAGAAAGCTGTGCGCCGTCTCCGCCGTTCCCCCGGTTGCCGTCGCGATGGATCCGACCCGCAGCCCGTTCGATATCGTATCGCTGGTGTTGCTGAATACGGTGTTCTTGTCTGTTATTCCCCTCACGCCGCTGCTGGTCGCATTGTTGTAGACCCCCACACCGTGGCCTGTACCGCCATTGAGCCCCGCCGTTGTCGTGCTGTTGCCGTACACATTATTGAACGAATCCGACTGCTCGATAAAGACTCCGTAACGGAGATTGTTCTCGCTCACATTGCCGGCCGCCACGCTGTTCGACGTAGACGAATCGAAATCCACGCCGTCTTCGTTGACATTGCTGATGTGATTATCGAGGACTATGTAGCGCGAGCTGGATTCCTGCGTCCATATTCCCCGGCCTCCGCCGCCGTTGAGCGTGTTGCCATGGATGATGTTATAGCCGCTCCCGTGCGCCAGATGCAGGAGATTGCTGGTCGTGCGATTCGTCTGCACGCCGCAATTGCCGATCGTAACCTGATCGATATATGCCATGGTCTGCGAGGGGAAAGAGATCGGTTCGATCGCTTTACCGCCGCAATCGATGGCGCCGCCTGAGAGTGAGACAAATGCCACCGGGTTTTGCGCTGTCACCAGGTTAGTCGCGGTTGTGGAAGTGATATTGACGGTCCCGTTCAAAATCACTGCTGTGTTCGATGCAAGCGTTAATGGCGCCCCATCTACCGTAAACGATCCGTTCAGGTGAAGCACTATTACATCGTTCGGATTTTGCTGACTGGCCGCATCGTAGGCTTGCTGCACGGCCGTAATGCTCATCGAACCCAGATTCAGATCGGTTCGGCCTTTGCCGTTCATAATCGCGTCTGTGTGGGGGTTGTCGATTGTCGGAGGGTAGAAGTAATTGCTCAATGACGCCTGAAGCGGTGCTCCGCGCGGTACAACCCAGTTGCCGGCAGCGTGGTCCATCAGGTCAACGCTGTTCTTTAGGCCATTTGCGTATATCAGGCTGTTAGTTCCGTTTAGATCGATCCCTTCGCCGGCATTGCCGGTCACGAGATTACGCAGGACCGCGATGTTGGCGCTGGAGCTTTCGAGAAGCAGCCCGCCCAACTTGTTATTCCGAAGCTGGTTATCGGCGATCAGATCGTCATTAGCGTTTACCTCGATGCCGATGCCGTTGTTTTCGCCGGCATTATTAACGATCGAGCTGTAGGCGGCGCTGACTTGAATGCCTGCACCCTTGTTGTCGTGAACAAAGCTGTCGATAATCAGAGTCTGCGTAATGGACCCGATGGTAATTCCGTTACCCCGTGCGTCGCCGACCTCGCACCTCGTAATGGCCGAGCCGCTATCCCATACGCTATTTCCCGTTCCGTTCAGCACGATCCCATCGCGTCCGGTGTTTGTAATCGTGACGTCGTCGATATCGATCTTCGCGGAGTTTTCCGCGTCAATTCCGGTCAGGTTGGCTGCCCTGCCGTCGAGGAGTCCACCCGCGATGCCCACTTCGGTCTGCCCGTTAATTGCGATCAGACTCGGCGCCGATGAGCCCGGTGCTGCTCTGATGGTGCCGTACAAAATGAGCGACGTCTTCGCGGGCAGCGTGAGCGGGGTATTCGTAATCAAGTACGTGCCGGTCAGGGTCAAGACAATCGGCGAATTCGAATCAGCGGCTCGCGTGGCATCGAGCTTGCTTTGAATGTCCGCTATGGGCGACGATCCGAAATTCAGCGTAATGCGCGTTTCCGATGGGTCCTGAATAAAACTGTTGGCTGGAGGAACATAGAGGCCGTGCAGGTTTGGCCCCTGCGCAAGGGCGGCAAAGCTCGAAAGTAAGGCGGCGACGCCGGCGGCGATAAACTGTGTGGACATACTGTAGCGATAAAGTAAGAGCCATTCTATGGATTCCAAATCGCCGCAAATGTCATCAAGTTTTATTCTGTTGCGGCTCCGCCGGCGGCTCGTAAGGGGAGTATCTGCGGCGCAGGGCGTGGGGCAGATCGGAGGTTAGCTGAGAGAGCGGAGTCATCTCTTTCATCATCATCCAAGCCTCATCGGGAGCCTTTCCGTATTCGAGGAAACGATCGTAGAGATCGAGCCTGTCATTAGCGGTCGAGTGCATGGTTTTTTCGAGGCGAACTTCCGCAATATACGTAGCGAGACGGTTTTTGCGATAGGCTTCGATGGTGCGAAAGGCGCGCTGATAGGAGTTTTCATAGGAGGTCTTGTAACGCTGCATGAGGAGCAGGCGCTTGAAGATTTTTTCCGCGTCTTCGTAATTGCCGTTGGATTCGGCCGTGGCGAGCGCATATTCCGATTCGAAGACCTTCTTATAAGCGCGGTTCTGGAGCCAGAGGGCCTCGACGAGAGTTTTGAGGAGGGGCTGCAAGCCGGGGGAATCGACTTCCTGGTATTCGTCGGCCAAGCTTTGGGCGAGGGCGTCGAAGTCTTCCTGCTTTTCGTTGGGAAGCAAAAAGAATTTTTCGCAACTGAGGCCGTGGGTGGCGGCGTTGCGGCTGGAGACTTGCTTTCCGAGCGAACTGGTCGGGCCCGGGGAACGGCGGGCGCGATCGTCTGATTTGATTTCCGACATGCTGCTTTTCGGCTTCGAGTGTGCAGCAGGGCGAGCGGGCGGAAGAGATTTTTTCGGCGGAAGTGGCTGAAGGATAGAGGAATGGAAGATTTTTGAAATTTGTGAACAAAGATGTGGGCCCTGCTGAGCCGGCATTCTGAAGCGAGGCTGAAGCCCCGCGCAGGCTAAAGCCTGCCCCACCTGGGAGGCTATTACGGAACGAAAAATGAGGGACGTGGCGGGATTGCGCCACTCTGGAACGGATGCCTGATAACCGGAATTAAGCGCCGCGACGTTTCTGTCCACTTCTTCGGTTCAGTTCCCATTCCTTGAATTGTGGCGCGTTGACAACTTTAAATAAATCGTTTCGATCATCCGTCCATCGCGAAGGAGCGTCGGCAGTGAGAGATTCGCAGTCAGGACCAGACTCATTCACAAGGGCTAGATTGAATCACTATTTGAAAGACACAACCAAGCGAGTCCTCGAGAAATTGCACCGTGAGTTTCCGATTCCGCCAGCGAAAGAATTTGAAGGCTGGTTTGTGCCAGCGTTGGACGTTCTCGACTGCGTTCTGTCTTTAAATCGAAGCTATGATAGATTCTGCTTACCGAGAGTAGAGAAGTTTCGCCAAGCACATCAAGAAATTAGTACACTGGCAAGTCTTCTGAAGCTGATCGAAAGCTATCGTACTCCTCTCGATTTCAGTGTGAAGGAATTGAATTATTCCGATGAAGGGCGCGCCGCGACCTTGGTCGGCGTCGTGAAGACCCTCCTGCAAGCGCAGAAGGCCTTCAACCATTCAGAGGAGACATCGCGACTCAAAGCTTGGGCCCACTCTGTTCAACCAGGTGATTACGAAAAGTTCGGGGTACGAGGCTTCGGACTTTCTGGCTTTCAATATTTGCGGATGTTGTTCGGAGTACAAACAATAAAACCGGACGTACATATTCGTCGTTTTGTTTCCGAGGCGGTTGGACGCACAATCAGAGACGAGGATGCTCTCCTTTTAATGGAGGCCGCCGGCAAACATTTGGATTGGCCACTTTCACGGCTCGATTATGCTATTTGGGATCGAGGCGCCCGGGGAACGGCGGCTGTCAGTCTGCGTGAGTAAGCGGCCGAATACCAGCGTCCTGCGACACGGGCTTTTCGTTGGGAAGCAAAAAGAAGTTTTCGCAACTGAGGCCGTGGGTGGCGGCGTTGCGGCTGGAGACTTGCTTTCCGAGCGAACTGGTCGGGCCCGGGGAACGGCGGGCGCGATCGTCTGATTTGATTTCGGACATGCTGCTTTTCTGCTTCGAGTGTGCAGCAGGGCGAGCGGGCGGAAGAGATTTTTTCGGCGGAAGTGGCTGAAGGATAGAGGAATGGAAGATTTTTGAAATTTGTGAACAAAGATGTGGGCCCTGCTGAGCGGGCATTCTGAAGCGAGGCTGAAGCCCCGCGCGGCTAAAGCCTGCCCCACCTGGGAGGCGATTACGGAACGAACGGGAGATGGGGTACGTTTGGGGAGCTTCGTCTCGGAATGACGTTATTGCCGACTTTCAGTCCAGGAGCCTCACAGTAACTGGAACATACGCTTCCCTCGACGTCATAGTCATAGCAGCAGGAACCGTCGCAGCAATCCGAGTCCTGCGAGCACTGCGATTCCTCAGGAGCGCAGGAGGGGCCACAGTATAAGTAATCGTTGCAGTAACCGTTGCAGCATTGCGAGCTCGAAGAACAGCCCACGCCTTCACTGAGACAATTGACACACAGGCCTGAATCAGGGTCGCAGAGCCCGGTACAGCAATCGCCAGGGCTGCCATTGCTGTTGTCCACAACCGGTGTATTGGGTACCGCCAGGACAGCTATTTGTCGGAGAGCCGCAGTCCACAGGCGGGTAAGACAAAGTCTGAATACCGTTGTTTGGCTGTTTCATGCCAACGCGCCTCTTTAGCGGTTATATCCAGGAGGCCAGTTGTGGGCCCTCTTTCCTGGAAAGTAGTCAACGGGAAGGTACTTAAACTTGCCAGGATGGTCCGGATCTGGAACAGAATACCTCCCTCCCTCCCATCTCATTCCATCCTCAAAGTAAAAGACACCACGATAGACGTTCAGCTTGTTTAGGGCCGTCACCGCGAGTGGAGTTGGAGAGTTCGACAACCTACTCTCAATCTCGGCCATATAGTCATTTACGTGAACCACCATTGTTTGCTCCGATTTCCAATCGAGGGGCGGTCTTTGCTCGGGCTTGAGAGGCTGACCCGTCCTTCCGTCATATGCATCGACGGCAGGCATTTGACCGAAGTGAAGCTCGGCCCCGACGCAAGGTACGGCGCGGCAGTCGCCAGTGTCCAAGAAATGGATGATTATTCCACCACGCACGATCGTTTTATCAGTTCTATTAACGAGTGAAATAGCCATCTGTTGAAGCCAATCGCTGTCAGCTTGAAAACGGAGTTACAGGCTGCATGACGGCCGGGGGCTTAATGAACAATCCGCACTCCAACGTCTTATCCCCGACCGCAACATTAGATATCATCACCGCATCCGTAATCTGCGCTGCCTGGACTGCGCTAAGGATTTTCTCGCCAGCTTGCTGGCCTGCAAGAGCTCCGGCGAACGCAAAAGGTATCCACACCGTGCAGAAGACGCTCGAAGATGGGTGCCTAAGAAATCGTGAACTCATAGTGCATTTCCGTTTTTCTTCGGGTGTGGCGCGCCAATAGTCTTCAGAGCCTGATCCTGCTTGTCGGGCGCAAGCTTTCCGACCCAGGTTTGCATTACGACCCCGTTACTGTTCACAAGCAGCAGGGTCGGCGTCCCTGTCACGCCTACTTTGTCGAGCGAAATCTGCCTAACCTCATCAAGATGGACACCCTCCCGATTCAGGTACGATTCTGCCTCCGAAACCGCTTCTGGCAGAACGCCGACAAGTTTCACGTTCTTTCCCACCCTTTCTCTGATCCGCCGGAAAAACGGCGCACTTTCTGTGCAAAAGTGGCAATGGGTAGAGAGAGCGAGAACAAGTGTCGAGCCATTTCTGTTCCAGCTAACGCCAGAAAGCCGCTTACTCAGGTCAGTACCGACTGTAGTTAGGTCAGTGGGACGGATTGAGGCCGGTCGAGCTTGCAACAGCCGTGATGAGGAAGTCGGAAGAAGATAATTCCTCACCAACACCACCGAGAGTAGGATCATTACAAGGATGGTCGCGGAGTTCGCGACGATTTCAATGCTGCGAGATAAGAATCCGAATCGACCAGTTTCGGCAACAGGCATAAAGCCTCCAAAACGATGAGATAACGGGTATTTAGGGGTCTTTTTGACGCCGCTGTAAATCTGTTAGCTTTTTTTTTAGCGGGTCAAGCTGGGAAAGCTACGGGCGTCTCTATGGCCGAGGATTCGGCCCGATGAGGCCAGTTATGCGGTCACAGCGCCTCGACGAGAGTTTTGAGGAGGGGCTGCAAGCCGGGGGAATCGACTTCCTGGTATTCGTCGGCCAAGCTTTGGGCGAGGGCGTCGAAGTCTTCCTGCTTTTCGGCTTCGAGTGTGCAGCAGGGCGAGCGTGCGGAAGAGATTTTTTCGGCGGAAGTGGCTGAAGGATAGAGGAATGGAAGATTTTTCAAATTTGTGAACAAAGATGTGGGCCCTGCTGGGCCGGCATCCGGAAGCGAGGCTGAAGCCCCGCGCAGGCTAAAGCCTGCCCCACCTGGGAGGCGATTACGGAACGAAGTGGGGGGCGCCGCGAGGGCCGAACTCCTCGCCCGAGCAAACTATTGCACTCTGCATTCGCAGCGCGCCGCGATTACGGTAAGGTCGTCTTCGGCTTCGCCAACGGCAAAACCGTGAACAGCGTCGATGATGCTCTTGAGCAGCTTGGGTACCGCGAGCGCACTCGCGTTTCGGGTCGTTTCGAGCAATCGAGCTTCGCCAAATTCGTCCTCTGCGCTGCCGGTTGCTTCGGTGACGCCATCGGTGTAAAGAATCAACGTGTCTCCCGCAGCCAATTGGACTTCTCTCGGCGCGCAGTTCAATTCGCGGCTCAAGCCGAGCACCATGGCGCACGAATCGAGCCGTTCTACACGTTGCGACGCTCGCATCAGTCTTTGGATCGACAGCTTCTGCACAAATTCGGGCGGCGAAAAAATTCTTTTAATTTCTGTCGATCCGCCTCGGTTCCGAACGTCGTCTGATCGGAACAAGCAGGCGAAAATAACAAAGGATCCGTCATGCGTTACATGTTTCTGATTTACACGAGCGAAACGCCGGATGGCATCGCTCCCGAAGAAGGCAAGGTTGTGCAGAAGGCCCACTGGGCCGTTATGGACGATGCGAATCGCAAAGGCGTGCTGCTTGCAGTGAACGGGCTCAAGCCAACAGCCACCGCCACTACGGTTCGCATGAACGGCGGAACCGCGGTCACCACCGATGGTCCATTTGCGGAAACCAAGGAGCAACTGGCGGGTTATTACATTCTCGAATGCCGTGATCTCGATGAAGCCATTGATTGGGCAAAGCGGATCCCATCCAGTTGCAGAGGAGGCGCGGGGTGTATCGAGATTCGTCCCGTTGCTGAGCTGCCGCAACCGGAATAATGGACACTCCGGCAACGATCGAATCGGTTTTCCGGGAGGAATCAGGACGCATCATCGCCACGCTGATTCGCATCTCGGGCTCCTTCGATCGCGCCGAGGAGGCCATGCAGGAAGCATTTGCTGCCGCGCTCGCCTCCTGGCCCGAGAAAGGGATTCCCCAGAATCCGGCCGCCTGGATCACGGCGACAGCCCACCGCAGGCTCATCGATCAAAGCCGCCGCGAGCGAACCAGGCGCGAAAAACAAGATTCTTTGACTTATGAAACGGAGACCGTCAGCCTTCCCGACGACTCACTTGTGGAGCAAGAGATGTTAACGCTTCCCGACGACCGGCTCCGCCTGATTTTCACCTGTTGCCATCCAGCTCTGAATCAGGAAGCGCAGATCGCTTTAACTTTGCGCACTTTGGGCGGACTTACAACCGCCGAGATCGCCAAAGCATTTCTGATTCCCGAACCTACGCTCGCACAGCGCCTGGTCCGGGCGAAGCGCAAGATTCAGGAGGCGCGCATCCCTTATGAAGTCCCGCCGCCCGCGCGCTTGCCCGAGCGCCTGGCCTCTGTCCAGGCCGTGATCTATCTCGTTTTCAACGAAGGTTACGCGGCGGCTTTTGGATCGCAGCTCGTGCGCGGCGATCTGTGCGCGGAGGCCATTCGCTTGTGCCGGGTGCTGGCGAAGCTCCTCCCCGATGACGCGGAAACCCGCGGTCTGCTGGCTCTCATGCTGCTCCACCATTCGCGGCGCGATGCGCGCGTTCGCAATTCCCAGCTCACCATCCTCGAAGAGCAGGACCGCTCGCTTTGGCACGCGAATGAAATTTCTGAAGGTCTCGCTCTCATCGAAGCCGCTTTGCGCCGCGGTCCGCTCGGGCCGTATCAATTGCAGGCCGCCATCGCCGCTCTCCACGCGCAGGCAAAAGCTCCGCAGGATACGGATTGGGCCCAGATATCCGAGTTGTACGAAAGACTGGTTGAGTTCAGCCATTCCCCAGTGGTTGCATTGAATCACGCCGTGGCTGTTGCGATGAGCGCCGGCTACCAGGAAGGCTTGCGCCGCATCGACGATTTGGGCTCCTCAGGCGAGCTCGATCGTTACTACCTGTTTCATGCCGCGCGCGCGGACATCCTGCGCAGGATGAATCGTCCCCCGGAAGCCGCGGAGGCTTACCGCCGCGCGTTGGCGCTTACGGAGAATTTGGTGGAGCAGGAGTTTCTTAAACGCCGCCTTGCCGAACTTTGATCTCGACCGCTTTTGCCCCTAGAACCGAGTGTGTGGCCTTGACCGTAATGGACCCCGAACTCTTCGGCGCCGTCTTTATCCAGATCGCTCCCACGCCGCCGCTCTCTGCCAGACGGAACGGGTTGTCGCCCAAAATTGAGCCTGGGCCTGCGATCGAGAAACTCACTTCTCCTCCGGCGAACGGCCGTGTTGCTCCAAATTGATCCGCCGTCCTGAAAACCAGCCGCGTGGCATCGGAACCATCTCCCATCAATTCCGAATCGTCCGGCGTCAGCAGGAACTGGTCTTTTGTGGTGTCGGAGGAGAACGATTTCGAAAGCGCGAGGCGGTCGCCAATGTACCCGTCGATGCGCAACTCGGGAGTGCCGGCCCCCTGCACGTCCAAATCGCAGAAGAACGGCGGATAAGTCAAACGCGGATAATTGGCGCGATCGGGCCGCAGCACCGCCACGCGTTTTCCGTCGATAAAAACTTCCAGCCGCTCGCAATTGGAGAAGATGGCGGCGTTCTTGCCCGGTCCGTGAGGCGTCTGCGCGCCGAATTCCCAGTAAAAGTTGGGCTGAATGACAGGCCGGGCTTGAGGGTCCGCCTGCGCCTCGTAAAACGACGCGCCCAGTTTGGGAACACGGAATATGTCGCACACTCCCGGATACTTCACTCCCGCATAGGCGTTAATCAAACTGCCGTACTCGAAACCGCACCAGGCGACAACTCCCGAGCAGCGTGCGAACGACATGCCGCGATCGTGAGCTTGGGCGTGCCGCAGCGCCTGCGCCTGTTGAATCGCCACGTCTCCGGCCCGTCTATACTTCGCATTAAATCCCTTGTGTTCTGCGTAGCTGAACTGGCCCACGGCCTCTGCAATCATGTACGGCACGCCCGGCAGAGGTTCCAGGATTCCCACGCTGCCGTCGGGAGCGGAGTGATAATCGTCAAAAGCGAAGACATCCTGATGCCAGGCTTCGCGCCACGTCTTCAGAGAGGATGGCGTCATGGTGCCCGAAGCCGGCCGTGAGTCATCGAGCGATTTCGCCGCCTCTTTCGTCCGCTGGTACAGCGCCGGATCATTCGGCGATTCATTAATTCGCACTCCCCAGATCACGATCGCAGCGTGATTGCGATCGCGGCGGACCATGTCTCGCACATCGCGAACCGCCAGTTCCCGCCACACTTCATCGCCGAGATATTGCCAGCCCGGAAGCTCCTCCCACACCATCAGACCCAGTTCGTCGCACGCCTCGAGAAATGCTTCCGATTGCGGATAATGTGAACAGCGCACGAAGTTGCAGTTCAATTCGCGGCGCAGGATCTCCGCGTCCTTGCGCAAAGTGCGCCGGGGCATGGCGCCGCCCGCGTAGGGATACAGTTCATGGCGGTTCAGTCCGAATATCTGCAATCGCCGGCCGTTCAGGAAAAAACCATCCACCTCAAATCGGGCCTCGCGGAACCCGATCCGCGTCCGGTGCTCGTGCCAGGCCTTTCCATCCACGGAAAGGCTCGTCACGATGTTGTAGAGGCGCGGCGTATCGATATCCCAAAGGCCGATATTGCCGAGGTTCGATAAGCTCAATTGCGCCTCTGTCGGGCCCGTCGTTTGCAACTTCAACTCGTGTTGTGCGCGAGAGATGACGCGGTCGCCATCCAGCAATTCAACTTTGATCCGAACAGGCTTCGCAACCAACGTGCCTGCGTCGACGGTGCAGACGACGTCCACCCGGCGACCGGGATCGAGAACGTTCACCGGCTTGGCGAACACATCGCTGACAAACACAGGCGGAACAGCACGCAAAGCAACGCTGCGAACGATGCCGCCCGGTTCCAGATAGTCTATCGATCGCGGACCTTTCGGCGATCCCTCCGGCGGCACGTTTTTCCAGCGCGCGTCCACGGCGACCGCCAGCACATTATGGCCGCGCCGCAGCCAACTGGTGATCTCGTACTGAAACGGCAGGTATCCGCCGAGATGTTCCGGCAGTGCATGACCATTGATAACGGGCCTGGCTCCCACCATGACAGCGTCAAACTGCAGAAAAACCCGCTGATTGTTAAACTCGCGCGGCGCTGCGAAATGCCGCCGGTAAATCCAAACGTCTTCCCACTCGGCCGGATTCCAGTTCTGCCAGGAAAGCTTCGCGACACAATGCGGCAGCGTGATTTTTGAGAAATCCCGGTCCTTGAATTCAGGCTGGAGGGCATCCTCGCTGAACTTGCCTCCAAACAGCCAATCGCCATCCAGCGGAAATAAGCTGCGAGCGGGATCAAAATACGGCTTGGCTTTGCCGTTTGCTGTAAGCGGCAGAAACGACCGTAATGCAATCGCCGCGGTTCCAGCGAATTCCCTGCGTGATATCTGCATGGCGCTCTTCCAGCATGTCACGCGGAAAAATTGGGTCAACCGCTCGCTGACGCGCGCGGCTCTGATGGGAGATCAATTAAGAAGGCAAATTAAACGAGTTACTAACCTGGACCGCAAAGCGTGGCTGGGCTTGTAAATGTACCGAGGTATGAATAAAAACCGTTTGCAGAAAAGGAAGTGGATTGCAAGAACCACGGCAGAAAAGCTTCATCCTGGAGGTGGTAGGTTGTGCCGTTGGTTGTCACCTGGAAACTGACCGGCGGGGCTTCGAGCGCATCTCCGGTTTCGAAGTTTATCTGGCAGGCGCCGCCCTGCCCAGGCAGCACGTATGGCGGAACCAGGTTAATTCCAAAATTAGTTCCGCCCAGGTTAAACACTCCCACAAAGGGATCGTTCAACCATTCCGCCACTTCGTGGCTTAACGCCTGAACATCGAGAATTGTATCGTTTCTAAACGTTCCGGGTTCCGTATACGCGTTGTAAATCCAGGTCTTGGACGTCGCGATCGACGCGTTCTGGGAATTATGGAACCCTAGCACGCAACAGCCCGAAATAGTCCCGCCAGAGCTCAAGTACACATTGTCGGTCAGGAAAATGGGGAGCTGGTTCGCCGTGTACGCTGGTAGTAACGAATTTAGAACGGCGCTGAAAAAGCTCTCACGCAGCACGCCTAGCAGCCCTCCGCCGGCAAGACTGTACAGAAGCCCGCTTCCCGTGGGCACGTTCACCGTAATCGTTGGTGCGACTGCCGGGGTTCCCAGCAGCACGTGATAGCCGTCTTGCGAAAATCCCGGTAAATTCCAGAATTCAGCGCGCTGAATTGCGTCGCCGTATTGCGTAACACCGATGTCCGTTCCGCCCGTGGTGTAATCGGCCAGTTGGAATAACGGCGAATTCTGGACTGCGGGCAAAACATTCGTGCCGTCCAGGGAAAGACTCGGAGCGTTAGGAAATACGAATTTAAGCGGAATGATTACAGTCGGAATCGTGGTGGTTGCTGCCCCTAAACTCGGGTCCGTTCCAATAATATTGAAGGCATTTGCTCTGCCGAGCGACGTGTAATTCGCGGTGTAAAACGCTACTCCCCCGGCCGCGTTTGCCTGTAGCGATGTGGCCTCCTGAGCCGGTCCCAACTCGATTGCTTTGTTGAATTTCGCGGTAACGTTCACTGACGTCCCATCCGCGAGATCGATGACCAGCTGACTATATGCGGGCGTAACCGCCAAAACCGCGATAATCGCGAGCATTCCTGCCAAACGTTCCGAGCGCATAAGCATTTCTTCCAGTCCTCCGCTAGAAACAAATCGGTTCGGTGACGGCAGCGCGAGTATATCACCTGTTTAGTTCTATCAGATAGTACTATTAGTTTGCCTTTGCGCGCGAACTCTGCAGATAAACGTTGCTAGTATCGGCTAGTACGTATTAACATTGCGCAGGACAGGAGGAAAGTAGTGCGCTCTATCAAGAAAAGCTTCGTAGTTTGTCTTACTGGGGTGGGCTTGCTCTCGGCTGTGGCCAGCGCCGATCCGATTTCGAGCTGTACCTCCAATGGCTCGAGCTGCAACGTATATGAAGATCAGGCTCTGACGCTCACTTTTCTCGGTATTTCGGGTGACGTGATCTTACACGCGCCCGGCGGCGCCACGATTGATGTGTTTCGAATTTTCAACGACGCGGTCAATACGGGAGGAGGGACCGGGCTCGGAGATATAGCTTTCTTCTACGGCCCCACCGATCTTCCGAACCCGTCCACTTACAGTGTGAACTCTGTTTCCATCAACCGGGCCGGTGCGGGACCGACCGGTTTTTATGAGACTGATTACAACGGCAACGGAACGACCTATCGCCTTTTCACTCCCGCTCCCGAGCCCACCACTTTTGCCCTCTTCGGGCTTGGCGTGCTCCTCGCGGGCGGCGTTTGGAGAAGAGCTCGCCGCGCGCGCTGAATCTCGCGTTTGTGCGGTCAGGCCGTTCTACGCCGCCGCGCCAGCATGAATAGTCCGGCGAGCGCCGGAACGACTAGCAGGAAACTGGCCGGCTCCGGAACAGCGGGACCCTGATCTACGAGGGAAACGTCATCCAGCGAGAAGAAATCGTCGTCGTTCTGCAGATCAAATCGCAGCAGATTCGAGTTATTCGCGGCTGCCGTCGTCACAGAGAACGTGTATTTCAGATAGCCGTCAGAGAATGGCACATTGTTGTTACTGTATAGCTGGGTTCCGTCGAATAAGACATCGAATGCATGCACGTCTGCCGTCGAACCCGAATCCTGCGCCAGATAGAAAGTAAGCTGATACTGTTCATTGGCCAGAGCGGAGGAGACCGTCTGGGTCAGTGTAATGGGTGCGCCCGTCGCGCCGAAATATGCCGCGTAAGAACCGCTGTTCGGCATCACGTTGTCTACTCCGTTGAAGTTTACGCCGCCCGCCGTGTTACCGCTGAGCGTCCAATTCGTGAAGTCGCCGGTTTCGAATCCGCAATTCTGAACGATGTTACCGCTGGTTGAGCCGCAGACGTCGGCGCGGGCTGGAGATGCTCCCCATAACCCCACCAACGCCATAGCCAGCACCGCCGAGAGAATCTTACTCATAAGTCCTTTCAAGCACCTAAGAAAAATCAGAACAACTATTCGAGTCTCAGCTTAAAGCTTAGCCCCTGTCAACCACCCACCTTCTCTAGAGAGGGAGAGCCGGGTACTAGGCTCCGGAGTTAATAAACCTGTGACCTGTTGCGAGCACATTCGGAGGCACGGACGGACGGCGATCCGCCATGCATGCGCTGCAACAGGTCAGGCCGCGTTCAGGCTGCATTTCGCCAGGTGGGAGCAACTTACCACATCCCAACCAAACGATACAAGTCCTTACGGATTACTTCTGATACGCTCTCTTTGACACAGCCTATGGTCCGCTTTCTCGCCGGTCTTTTGATCTGCTTCCCCGTCGCCGCCGCTACTTCAAGCTCCGCGCTTCCCTCGCTGGGAGAGCCGGCCCTGTCGCCCGACCGTTCGGAGATTGCTTTCGTATCCGGAGGCGACATCTGGACCGTTCCCGCGAAAGGCGGCGAGGCTCGTCTGCTGATCTCTCACCCGGCCACCGAATCGCGTCCGCTTTATTCTCCAGATGGCACGAAGCTAGCCTTCACCTCCACGCGCACCGGGAATGGAGACGTTTATGTGCTGGCGTTAGCGACGGGCGAATTAAAACGGCTCACGTACAGCGATTCGCCGGAGCTGCTCGACGGCTGGTCGAGAGACGGCAAATGGCTGTATTTCACCTCGAACGGCAACGATGTGGCCGGTTCGAACGATATTTTCCGCGTGAGTGTGGACGGGGGCACGCCACTGGAGGTCGCGCGGGATCGCTACTACAGTGAATTTCGGGCGGCTCCGTCTCCGGACGGCGCCGAGCTGGCGTTTGTCGCCAAGGGCATCAGCTCCAGCCAGTGGTGGCGTCACGGGCATAGTCACCTCGATGAATCGGAGATCTGGATTAAAGGCATCCCCGAAAGCGCTCCCTACCGGCGCGTGGTAGAGGAAGACGCGAAACAAGGTTGGCCCATGTGGTCGGCGGACGGCCAGTCGCTTTTTTATACATCGGACCGGAGCGGGGCCGAGAATCTGTTCGCCCAGCCGGTCAGCGGGAAATCCGCCGCGCGGCAGCTCACGCGCTTCCGCGATGGCCGGCTGCTTTGGCCCTCGATTAGCTATGACGGCCGCGAGATCGTCTTTGAGCGCGATTTCGGCATCTGGAAGGTGGATACTCGCTCGGGCGCGGCCGCGCGGGTGCCGGTGGTGCTTCGCGGAGCGGTCCCTACCCCGGGTGCAGTCGATGAACCGCTTTCGCGCTTTTCCGATCTGGCACTGTCTCCCGATGGCAAGAAGGTGGCTCTCATTGCGCACGGAGAGGTCTTGGCGGCCGCGGCCGCCGAGGGAGGAGATGCCAAGCGGATCACCAGCACTCCCGCCCCGGAAAGCTCCGTCCGCTGGTCGCCCGACAGCAATCGCGTGGTCTATGTTTCGAGCCGCAACGGCCATGAGCAGATCTTTGAATACGATTTGACGAAGGATAAAGAGCGCCAGCTCACGAATAGCAGCGAGGACGACGAGGAGCCCCTGTTCTCGCCCGACGGCAAGCTTCTGGCATTCGTGCGCGGCGAGCGCGAATTGCGCATTCTGTCTCTTGACTCGAATCAGGATCGCGCCCTCGCTTCGGGAGCCCTGCAAAATCCGGTGCTCGCATGGTCGCCGGATAGCAAATTCGTTGCCTATACCAGCGTGGGAGCAAAATCGTTCCGCAACGTGAACGTGGTGGCCGCGAGCGGTGGAGCGGGCTTGCCGGTCAGCTTCCTCGCCAACGGAGAGACGGCGAGCCGCATCGCGTGGTCGCCCGACGGCAAGTATCTTCTGTTCGACACCGCGCAACGCAGCGAGCCATCGCAGATGGCGCGCGTCGATTTGATTCCGCACCTTCCCAAGTTTCGCGAGGATGAGTTTCGCGAGCTCTTCCGGAACACGCAGCAGGAGCGCACGCCCTCGCGCCAGCCCGATAAGTCTCCCGATAAACCGGCCGATACTCCAGCGGCTCCGCCTTCCAACACGGCCGCTCCGGCCGCAAAAGAGGGCAAAGCCGCCAAGCCCGAAAGCGAGCCCACGCGCGTGGTTTTCGACGGCATCCGCGAGAGGCTGACCTTTATCCCGCTTGGGTTCGATGCCGGGCAGCCCGTGATCAGCCCCGATGGCAAAACGCTTCTCTTCGAGGCGGTCACCGGCAATCAGCGCAATCTCTACACCTATCCGCTCGACGAGTTGGCTACGACGCCGCCCTCCGTGCATCAGCTCACATCCACCGCTACACCGAAATCGCATTACCAGTTCACGCCCGATGGAAAGCAGATCTACTATCTCGATGGAGGCCATGTCACCTCCCTCCCAATCGATACGCACGCTTCGAAACAGATCAACATCACGGCCGTGTTCGAGGACAACTTCGACGACGACAAGACGGCGGCGTTCGAAGAGGGCTGGGCGCTGCTCAAGAAGCGCTTTTACGATCCGGAATTCGGAGGGCAGAACTGGTCGCGGCTGCGCGAGATTTACGCGCCGTACATTGCCGGCAGCCGCACTCCCGATGAAATGCGGCGTGTCATGGGGCTGATGATCGGCGAGCTGAACTCATCGCATTCCGGGATTAACGCGCCTCCGCGCACTCCCGCCTCCGCCGCGCCGCCATCGCCGTTCTCGCCCGCCGTAACGCCGGTCGGCCATTTAGGCCTGCGCTTTGAGCGGGAGCCGTACGAAGCCGGCAAGGGGCTGGCGATTCGGGAGGTGATTCCGCTGGGTCCGGCGGCACTCGAAGGCACGATCAAACCGGGTGAGATGCTGCTGGCAGTGGATGGCGAGGCGGTAGGCGCGCGCGTGAATCTCGATTCGCTCCTCGAAAACAAAGTGGACCGCCGCGTTGTCCTCCAGATCGGCGCGGCAGGCGATGCGTCGAAGAAGCGCGAGGCCATCGTTCGTCCAGTCGCTCTCACTACCGAGAAGGGGCTGCTCTATCGCTCCTGGGTGGAGGCCAATAGAGCCTATGTAGAAAAGATCAGCGATGGCCGGTTAGGGTATGTCCATCTGGCCGACATGTCCTCCCAATCGCTCACGCAGCTCTACATCGATCTCGATGTGCAAAATCAGACCAGGCAGGGAGTGGTCATCGACATTCGGGATAATAACGGCGGCTTCGTGAATGAATATGCGATCGATGTTTTCACGCGGAAGAATTATCTAACGATGACACCGCGCGGCGGCAGTTCCGCTCCGGCCCGGTCGTATCTCGGACAACGCGCTTTGGGGCTTCCGACGATTCTGGTTACGAATCAAGGATCTCTTTCCGATGCCGAAGACTTCACGGAAGGGTACCGCGCGCTGAAGCTCGGCAAAGTAGTCGGCGAGCCCACCGCCGGCTGGATTATTTACACCTTCAACACGCCTTTAATTGACGGCTCGGTGCTGCGCGTGCCGCACATCCGCGTTCAGGCGGAAGACGGCCAGACGATGGAGATGCACCCTCGTCCCGTAGATGTTTTTGTCGAGCGAATGGCGGGTGAATCGCTCAGCGGCAAGGACAGCCAGCTCGACCGCGCCGTCAAGGAGCTGCTGGCGCAACTGGCTCATTCGCCGAAGACATGAGGCTCATCGTCGGAATCACCGGCGCTTCCGGGGCGATCTTTGGGGTACGGATTCTGGAGGCCCTGCAGAAGCTGAAGGTGGAGACGCATCTGGTGATGAGCCGCTGGTCGCGCGCGACGATTGCGCACGAAACGGAGTACACGCTGGATCAGGTGCAGAGCCTGGCTTCCGTGGTTCATCACGAGGATAACCAGGCTGCCGCCATTTCGAGCGGCTCCTTCAAAACCGATGGGATGATCGTGGCGCCGTGCAGCATGAGGACGCTGGCGGCGATCCGGACCGGTTATGGCGAGACGCTGGTCTGCCGCGCGGCCGACGTCATATTAAAGGAGCGCCGGAAACTGGTGCTGCTTGCGCGCGAAAGTCCGTTCAGCGAAATTCATCTGGAGAACATGCTGGCGCTGACGCGGATGGGCGCGGTGATTCTGCCGCCTGTACCGGCGTTTTATAACCGTCCGAAGGATGTGGATGACATTATTCATCACATTGTGGGCCGGCTGCTGGATCAGTTCGGCCTGGAGCTGCCGGGGATGTCGCGGTGGGGTGGATTTGCCGAAAAGTGAGGGCGGCGGCGATGGTAGTTTTCGTCCCGGAATAGGTATGAAATTGACGCTATGCTGAATGTATGGCAGAGGTTGATCCTCTCATTTCCACTGAAGAGATCGAAGTAGACGCTGAAACCGCGGCAGCGATTGACCGTGGGCTTCAGGACGCCGAAGAAGGACGGGGAGTGCCGGCCGAAGAGGTTCGAGGACTTCTCGCGCAGTGGATCTCAAAATTATCTACAGAGACGAAGCCGTAGCTGATCTTCAGGACCCCGCGTCGGGCTCTCCTCGTTTGAGTAAACAAACCGAATGCCAACATGCCTGCGCCGAGCAGCAAGAGCGCGATGCTCGAGGGTTCGGGGACGGCAGTGCTGACGAAGCTTTCGCGCACAAAATATGGGGGGCCTTGACCCAAGGTGACGGTCAATTCCCCTGGCAGATTGATCAACAGGTTGGCGGACGTGCCGCAGGGAGGGCCGGGTGATGGCGGACCCGGACTGCAAACGGAAGGAAACGCAGTGAATTCGCCGGTGACCTGGGCGCTGAATGTGTAGCTGGCGTCGGGATTCGGCGGAATAACGAAGACGCTGCTGCTGGAAAGTTCCTGGGCCGAGCCGGTGATGTTGTTGGTGAACTGCACAATGCCGCCGAAATCGACTGTACCTCCCACGTCAGGGAAGGCCAGTGTGATGGACATCCCGAGCGGGATTGCGTCTCCTACATGGAAAAACGGAGGAGGATCAATAAACCCCACCAGCCCCGACAGAGAAAAGCCGGGTCCCGATGTGGCGATTGAGGTGCCCAGGACCCCTGGGGTCGCTTGCATGTTCACGGAAGTAGCCGAGTACGTGTAAACCGGGTCGGCGGATAACTGGGTGCCGGCGAAGCAGCACGACGCGATCAGTAGGGACAGTCCTCGCATCGGGATTTCCTCTTTCGTGAAAACAAAATTCCGCCGAACGCGACCGTGCCGATGAGCAAGAGCGCGATGCTCGAGGGTTCGGGGACGGGCGAACCTACGAAATTCTCGGCCACAGTGTAAGCACCTGGACCTTCGGCAAACAGGCGAACCGTCAAACTCCCCGCAACGTTAACCAACAGGTCAGCGGATGTGTCGCAGGATAACGGGCTAGGAGGACCACAAGTTACCGGAAGGGCAGTAAATTCGCCGCTAGCCTGCGCCGAAAATGTGTAGGTTGTATTTGGATTCGGCGGGATAACGAAAAACGCTGCTAGCCCGCAGTCTCATTGACCGTGCCGCTGATGTTGTTGGTAAGTTGCACGATCCCTCCGAAGTCAACCGTGGCTCCCGCCAGATCGGGAGCGGGCAAAAAAGCTAAAGTTAAGCGGGACTTCCTGTCCCACCTGAAACACCGTTGGGCCGTTCCCACAGCAATCACTGCCGGATAGGGAAAAGCCGGGCTCTGGCACAGTGATCCCCACGTCAAGCCCCGGGTTGTTGAGCATCGTGACCGAAGTAGCCGTGTACGTGTAGACGGTGTCGGCGGATAACTGCGTGGCGGCGAAGCAGCACGTCGCGATTAATAAGGACAGTCCTCGCATCGGGATTTCCTCTTTCGTGAAAACAAAATTCCGCCGAACGCGACTGCGCCGAGCAGCAAGAGCGCGATGCTCGACGGTTCGGGGACGGGCGAGCCTGCGAAATTCTCGGCCACAGTGTAAGCACCTGGACCTTCGGCAAACAGGCGAAGCGTTAACTCGCCTCCGTTGTTAATCAAGAGGTTCGCGGAGGTGTCGCAGGATAACGGGGTAGGAGGGCCACAAACTGTCGGGTGGGCGGTGAAAGTGCCAGTTGCTTCGGCGGCAAACGTGTAAGTTGCATTGGGATTCGGCGGGATAACGAAAGACGCGCTAGTTGAAACCTCATTGGCAGTGCCGCTGACATTGTTGACGCTTTCCACAAACCCCCCGAAGTTGACCGTTGCTCCCGCGAAAGCAGGAGCAGCAAGAAAGCTAAAGTTAAGCGGGACTTGCTGTCCTACCTGAAATACCGTCGGATTGCCAGACCCGCAAGCACAGCCGGATAGAAAGAAGCCGGGCACTGACGCAGTGATCGCTACACCAATTCCTGGGGTGTCGGACATCGTGACCGAAGTAGCCGTGTACGTGTAGACGGTGTCGGCGGATAACTGCGTGGCGGCGAAGCAGCACGTCGCGATCAGTAGGGACAGTCCTCGCATCGGGATTTCCTCTTTCGTGAAAACAAGATTCCACCTACCATCACTGCGCCCAGCAGCAGGAGCGCGCTGCTCGAGGGTTCGGGGACGGGCGAACCTACGAAATTCTCGTTTACTTCGTAGACACCCGGCCCAAAAGGAATTAACGTGAGTGTCAACCCACCCTGCTCGGCAATTACAAGGTTTGCAGAGGTGCCGCAAACAGGGTACGGAGGAGGACCGCAAGCCGGCAGAGCAGTGAATTGGCCTGTGGCTTGTGCGGAAAACGTGTAAGTCGAACTTGGATTCGGCGGAATCACGAAAACGCTACTTGAAAGAGCGTTGACCGATACTGAGCCGGTAATAGAATTCGTATCCTGAACTATCCCGCCGAAATCGACAGTTGCACCATCGTTATCGCCCTCCGATGCGAAAAACATCGTGAGCGGGACTTGATCTCCAACGCGAAACACCGTAGGAAACCCGCCTCCCGCGCCGCCTGTTAGGGAAAATCCAGGCGCCCCTGCATTGATATTGGCAAAACCCTGGCCCTCTATAACGAACATATGCACTGAGGTGGCCGTGTATGTGTAGACCGGGTCGGCTGACAGAGGGAGAGTTAGTAAGCAGCACGACATGAGTAGCAGAAAAACGTGACGCATGGGGTCCCCCTTTTCGCGCGGCGAGCTGCTTGCTATTTATCACCAAATCGGGATCAATGCAAGAGCTCGTGGTACTTGAAAAAACGAACCCAATTGGTACCTTGGTCATGGGTTCGATTCGTAATGCCGTCCAGGCCTGACAAATCGCTGATCTGGCTTGGCAAGTACTTATCGCTCGCCCTCACCTTGCCGGCGTCGGTTGTGGCGGGTTACATCGTGGGAGCGCTCGCCGACCACTGGCTTCGCATCGCGTTTCTGCGCGTTTTGGGCATCCTACTTGGCATGGCGGCGGGGTTGATTCAAATCGTGCGGGAGCTGTCACGCGAGGGCAAGGGCGGTAACACGCGCCCATGACCGACCAGGACGCAGTCCAGTCTGTCAGGCGGCTCTACTGGCTAACGGGTTCGTTCGGTTTGGCTGGCTTCGTTTCGTATTTCTACCTCGAAGGGCCGCGCTCCGCCTTGGGCTTCGCGCTGGGGGCGCTGGGTTCGTTCGGTAATTTGTGGCTTTTCGAGCGGCTGGCGCGAGGAATTGCGCCGGGAGATGCGCCTCGGAAGCCGTGGCAGGCGGGTGCGTTCGCGGCGCGCTACGTGGTTCTGTTCGCGGTTGCCTATGCCATAATCAGGGGTTTAGGCGTCAACGCATTGGCGGTTGTTTTGGGTCTTCTCGCCAGCACCGCCGCGGTAATCATCTCATCGATAGTGGACGCGATTGGGGGCTCGCGGGCAAGCGGACGCATGGACTGAATGCACGAACTCTGGATCACAAAACTCTTCAATAGCTATCTCGCGGGGCCGGCAAATTCGCTCTTGAATGCGGTTCACATGCCGTCGAGCGACCCAGCCAATCCGTGGAGCGACTGGATGGTATGCGAGATCGTGGTGGTCGCGTTTGTTCTGGTTTTCTTCGCTATTCTGCGCGCACGGCTGTCGGTAGATCGCCCCGGCAAGCTCCAGCACACCATGGAGCTTACTTATGAGTTCTTTCATGCTTCGGCGGAGGAGATCGTGGGCCACGACGGTCCGAAATACATCGGGTTTTTCGGGACCATTTTTCTTTTTATTCTGTTCATGAACCTGATCGGGCTGATTCCGGGCTTCGATTCGCCGACCATGTATCCGATGGTTCCGCTCGGGCTGGCCGTTTCGACGTTCTTGTTCTATCACTACACCGGGCTTCGGACCCACGGCGCCGGTTACGTCAGGCAGTTCCTGGGTCCCTTTTGGTGGTTGGCGTTCCTGATGCTGCCGATCGAAATCATCAGTCACCTGGCGCGGCCGCTCTCGCTTACCGTTCGTCTTTTCGCGAACATGTTTGCCGGGGAGCAGGTCTATCTTACATTCATCGGGCTCACCAAGCTGTTGGTTCCCGTGGTCTTCATCGGCCTGCATTTATTCGTTTCATTCCTGCAGGCCTACATTTTCATGCTGCTGGCGATGGTCTACGTAGGCGGGGCTGTATCGCACGAGCATTAGGCTTTATCGGCTTTCAGCGTGAGCGCCCGGCGTCCCAACGCGCGGTGTCGAACCACCTCCTGGAAGCAAGTTCATAGGAGAAAGAATGAAAAACAAACTCATGATGCTGGCCGGTGCGTTGTTGGCACTGGCGAGTCCGATGCTTGCGCAGGGCAACAAGCCGGCTACGTCGCCTTCCGATGCCACACGCCTGGCGGCTGCCTATATTGCAATGGGAATCGCTTCCGGGCTGTGCGGGCTGGGGCAGGGAAGGGCCACGGCTTCGGCGGCGGAAGCCATGGCGCGCAATCCCGGCTCGATCGCGGCCATTCGCGTGGCGCTTATTCTTGGCCTGGTGCTGATTGAATCGCTTGCGCTCTACACGCTTGTGATCACATTTATCGCCAGCTAATTTCGCTCATCCGCGAAAGGGCCTGCTGGGATGCCGGCAGGCCTTTTTCGTTTATATCCTGGTGGCCAGTATGAAAATTCAGGGCATTCTTCCCGCATTGACGAGTTCGTTCGATCATGAAGGCAATCTTTACCGAGCCAAGGTGTTTCACAACATCGAGCGGCTGAATCAGATTGCGCTGGGAGGATACGTGGTGTGCGGATCGACGGGCGAAACGCCTCTTTTGAGTGTGGACGAACGGCTTGAATTGATGGCTTGGGTCCGCGAGGCGAGCGTAGCCGGCAGAACCTTGATTGCGGGGGTGGGCGCCGAGAGCGTGCACGAAACAGTGCGCGTGGCGAATCGCGCCGCGGAATTGGGATTTCATGCCGCACTGGTCCTCACGCCGTTTTATTACCGCACGCAGATGTACCGGCCCGACACGCAAGCTCTCTTTTTCCGCGCGGTTGCGGATCGCTCGAAGCTGCCGGTGCTGCTATACAACATTCCGCAGGTCACTGGTTACGATTTGCCCCTGGATACGATCGCCGAGCTCTCTCATCACCCGAACATTATCGGCATGAAAGACAGCTCCGGGAATTTGGAGAAATTGAACGAGAGCGTGCGGATGTCGAAACCCGGCTTTCAAGTCCTCTCAGGGGCGGGCATTAACTTCTGGGAAGCCCTGCAGGTGGGAGCGGCGGGAGCCATCCTCGCCATCGCCAACGCGCTGCCCTATGCTTGCGTGACCATCTGGGAAGCATTCCGCAGGCGGGAACAGGAAGCAGGGAAGGACTGGCAGGATCGCATCACGCCCGCTTCCAGACTGATTGCGTCGAAATACGGCATTCCGGGCCTGAAGTACGCTATGGATTTGAACGGCTACTACGGCGGTCCGCCAAGACTTCCTTTTGTGCCGCCTACACCCGAAGCACGGATGGAAATCGAAACGGCGTTCGAGGGCTTGCGCAGCTGACGGAGCACGAAAGAAGGAGGAAAGATTATGGCGGCGGGGCCGCTGAACGACAGTCAGGCGCACGAGTATCGCGGCACTGGGTTCGTGCTCGTGAGGAGGATGTTCGATCCCGAAGAGATCGGCTTGCTTCGCCGCGCTGCGAAGGAGGATCGCGAACTGGATCAGCACTCCTTCGGCAGGGGCGACGGCGAGGGCGGCACGGTCCGCCTCTCGCTGTGGAATCATCCGGGCGACACGATCTATGGCATGTTTGCGCGCTGTGAAACCGTGGTCAACTCAGCGGAAAAACTGCTTGACGGCGAGGTGTACCATTACCACTCGAAGATGATCATGAAGGATGCCAAAGTGGGGGGCGCATGGGCCTGGCACCAGGATTACGGCTACTGGTATCAAAACGGCGTGCTTTTTCCGGATCTCTGTAGCGCATTCATAGCGGTCGACCGAGCGACACGCGAAAACGGATGCCTACAGGTGCTGAGCGGATCGCATCATATGGGCCGTGTCGATCATGTCTTGACCGGCGACCAGGCGGGCGCGGATGCGGAGCGGGTGCGCGAGGCGCAGAAACGATTGCAGACGGTTTACGTTGAAATGGACCCGGGCGACGTGCTGTTCTTCCACTCGAATCTGTTGCACCGGTCGGACCAGAACCGTTCCGATCATCCGCGCTGGTCCATGATCTGCTGCTACAACGCGGCTAGAAACGATCCCTACAAAGAATCGCATCACCCGCGCTACACGCCTCTTCACAAGGTTCCCGACGCGGCGATTCGCGAAGCGGGCATCCGGCGCTTTAGCGACACTAAGTCGGATGTGGCCTGGCTCGAAGAATCAAAAGATCAGAGCGCGGGCCGTCGGACGCGTCCGCCTCAGCAGCCGGGCTGACTCGACTTCAGTCCGCGCGGGCTCTCAACTCGCCATCAAAGGAACTCCATTCTTACGTCCCAATTAGCTAACCCTTACGGGATAGCCACTAACCAGAAGAACGGAGTAGCGGCTTGTTAGATACCCCTCTTACTTAGTAAGTTTGGCTAAAGGCTATAGCGAAAGTGTGAAAGCTTGCCCCGCCCGTAAAGCAGGAGCATGGCTTCTGCCGAACGAAGCGGAAGAAGGTAGGCATACAATCTTCCTGTAGTTAATGCTGCATTCTTATGAAAAACCTGCCCACATGTATTCTGCTTTGCGCGGGCTTGCTGACTCTCATACAATCAGCGCAGGCACAAGTCAACGTTCTCGCAAACCGGTACGATAACGCGCGAACAGGCGCCAATTTACAGGAAACGGTTCTAAACACAGCCAATGTGAACGTGAACCAGTTTGGACTCTTGTACCGCTATCAAGTGGACGGAGCGATGTACGCGCAGCCATTGTATGTTTCCGGACTATCCATCGCCGGGGGCACGCATAACGTCGTTTATGTCGCGACGATGAATGACAAGGTGTATGCGTTCGACGCGGACCAGGCAGGCTCCGCGTTGTGGGTGCGGGATTTCACCGATGGCGCGAACGGAATAACTCCGGTTCCGATCACAGACCTGGTCGGCTCGAACGGGCTGAACATAGTGGGCAATGTCGGCATCGAGAGTACGCCTGTCATCGATCTGTCAACGCACACCATGTATCTGGTCGCGAGGACCAAAGAGAATGGTTCGTATTTCCAGCGCCTGCATGCGCTCGATATTGTCACCGGATCCGAAGCACCCAACAGCCCGGTAATTATCAGCGGCTCAGTAACCGGGTCAGCACCAGACGGGGTGAACGGCGTAGTGACGTTTGATCCGAGGATGCAAAATCAGCGTCCCAGCTTGGCCCTGGCCAATGGCGTGATCCTCATCAGTTGGGCTTCTCACGAAGACATGGGAGCTTATCACGGTTGGATCATGGGTTATAGCGCAAGCACGCTACAGCAGGTTGGCATGCTATGTATGACGCCGAATGGTACGCAGGGCGGACTTTGGCAAAGTGGGCGTGCGCCGGTTATCGATTCTTCCGGAAATGCATACTACCAGACAGGCAACGGAGATTGGGACGGTCAGACGAACTTTGGCGAAAGCATTCTGAAGCTTAAAGTCAGCACGTCAGGACTGACGATTCTCGATTGGTTTACGCCTGACGACGTGACCTCTTTAAATGCGGGCGACGTTGATCTCGGCTCCACGGGGCCGATGCTTATTCCAGGCACCGACATTCTTGTAGGAGGTGGCAAGGAGAGCGTTCTTTATCTGGTGCACTCCACGAACCTCGGCCACTTTGCTTCAGGAAATAATCAAATCATTCAAAGTATCTTCGTGAACGGCGGCGAAATGAAAGGCGGTCCGGCGTTCTGGGACGGCCCGGCCGGCCCGCTGGTTTATATCTGGCCGCAGAGCGATTTCTTGAAAGCCTTTCACTTTAACGGCACAACCTTGGACAGCGGAGTTTTCGCTCAGGGCGCCTTCCTTTCGCCGGGATCGCCGGGAGGAGCTTTAACTGTCTCGGCATCCGGCAACTCGGCCGGCACTGGCATTGTCTGGGCGATGCTGTCTACTAACGCGGATGGCGATCACGGAAACGTGGCGGGGGTTCTGCGCGCGTTCGACGCACAAACCTTACAAGAGCTTTGGGACAGCGAACTGTCACCGAGCCGTGATCGTTTAGGTACCCTCGTCAAGTATGTATCGCCCGTTGTAGTAAATGGCAAGGTGTACGCAGTAACGTACGACAACACGCTTGCCGTTTATGGATTGCTGCAGGGTGTCACAACGACTCCGGATTTCACAATGGCAGCGAGCAATCTGACCATAGGCGCCGGCGGGATAGGAAATGACTTTGTCAGTGTCGGTTTCCTGAATGGTTTCGCCGGCACAGTAAATTTGAGCGTCTCGGGCCTGCCGGCGGGCGCCACGGCGAACTTCAATCCTGCTTCTATTTCGCAGGCCGGGACGAGCACGCTGCAGATCAGTACGTCTTCCACAACTGCAAGCGGCATCTATCCGCTCACCATCACCGGCACAAGCGGTTCCCTTACGCATAGTGTCAGCGCACAGTTGACGGTCACCAGCACATCGGTATCAGCGGCCGCGATCAGCGTGGATTTCGTCGGGCTCGACACACCCATGCAGGCAAGCGAAGTGGCGGGGGTGGCGGCGAAAGCGAATTGGAACAGCGCCGCGGGCGCAGCCAGCACGCAGCCGTTGAGTTTGCGGGATGAAAACGGAAACACGACGAGCGCCTCCATCACCTGGACGTCCGACAACACGTGGCAGACCAATATCTCCGATGCAGCCGGGAACGCGCGCATGATGAAGGGCTATTTAGATACCGGCAAAGGGAATCCGACGGTGGTAACCGTAACGGGCCTGCCGGCGAGCGCGAGCGGCTACAACGTCTATGTCTACACGGACGGAGACAATCCGGGCGCCACGCGTATGGGCCTTTATCAGATCAGCGGTTCGGGCCTTCCTGCCACGACGATCACGGCGACCGATTCAGCCAGCAAGAACTTTGCGGGAAGCTTTCAACAGGCCAGCGGCGGCAGTGCCGGCAATTATGTGATGTTCACGATCCAGGCCACCGGCTTCACTCTGACGGCTACGCCCGGCACGACCACCGATAGTTATCCGCGGGCACCGATCAATGGCATACAGATTGTGCCGCTGCCGGCCCCGGACTTCACCGTTGCGGCGAGCAGTGTAAGCGTCAATGCAGGTGGAAGCGCGAACAGTTCTGTGAGTGTCGGTTTCCTGAATGGTTTCGCCGGCACAGTAAATTTGAGCGTCTCGGGCCTGCCGGCGGGCGCCACGGCGAACTTCAATCCTGCTTCTATTTCGCAGGCCGGGACGAGCACGCTGCAGATCAGTACGTCTTCCACAACTGCAAGCGGCGTCTATCCGCTCACCATCACCGGCACAAGCGGTTCCCTTACGCATAGTGTCAGCGCACAGTTGACGGTCACCAGCACATCGGTATCAGCGGCCGCGATTAGCGTGGATTTCGTCGGGCTCGACACACCCATGCAGGCAAGCGAAGTGGCGGGGGTGGCGGCGAAAGCGAATTGGAACAGCGCCGCGGGCGCAGCCAGCACGCAGCCGTTGAGTTTGCGGGATGAAAACGGAAACACGACGAGCGCCTCCATCACCTGGACGTCCGACAACACGTGGCAGACCAATATCTCCGATGCAGCCGGGAACGCGCGCATGATGAAGGGCTATTTAGATACCGGCAAAGGGAATCCGACGGTGGTAACCGTAACGGGCCTGCCGGCGAGCGCGAGCGGCTACAACGTCTATGTCTACACGGACGGAGACAATCCGGGCGCCACGCGGACCGGCATTTACCAGATCAGCGGTTCGGGCCTTCCTGCCACGACGATCACGGCGACCGATTCAGCCAGCAAGAACTTTGCGGGAAGCTTTCAACAGGCCAGCGGCGGCAGTGCCGGCAATTATGTGATGTTCACGATCCAGGCCACCGGTTTCACTCTGACGGCTACGCCCGGCACGACCACCGATAGTTATCCGCGAGCACCGATCAATGGCATACAGATTGTGCCGCTGCCGGCCCCGGACTTCACCGTTGCGGCGAGCAGTGTAAGCGTCAATGCAGGTGGAAGCGCGAACAGTTCTGTGAGTGTCGGTTTCCTGAATGGTTTCGCCGGCACAGTAAATTTGAGCGTTTCGGGCCTGCCGGCGGGCGCCACGGCGAACTTCAATCCTGCTTCTATTTCGCAGGCCGGGACGAGCACGCTGCAGATCAGTACGTCTTCCACAACTGCAAGCGGCGTCTATCCGCTCACCATCACCGGCACAAGCGGTTCCCTTACGCATAGTGTCAGCGCACAGTTGACGGTCACCGGCACATCGGTATCAGCGGCCGCGATTAGCGTGGATTTCGTCGGGCTCGACACACCCATGCAGGCAAGCGAAGTGGCGGGGGTGGCGGCGAAAGCGAATTGGAACAGCGCCGCGGGCGCAGCCAGCACGCAGCCGTTGAGTTTGCGGGATGAAAACGGAAACACGACGAGCGCCTCCATCACCTGGACGTCCGACAACACGTGGCAGACCAATATCTCCGATGCAGCCGGGAACGCGCGCATGATGAAGGGCTATTTGGATACCGGCAAAGGGAATCCGACGGTGGTAACCGTAACGGGCCTGCCGGCGAGCGCGAGCGGCTATAACGTCTATGTCTACACGGACGGAGACAATCCGGGCGCCACGCGGACCGGCATTTACCAGATCAGCGGTTCGGGCCTTCCTGCCACGACGATCACGGCGACGGATTCAGCCAGCAAGAACTTTGCCGGAACCTTTCGACAGGCCAGCGGCGGCAGTGCCGGCAATTATGTGATGTTCACGATCCAGGCCACCGGTTTCACTCTGACGGCTACGCCCGGCACGACCACCGATAGTTATCCGCGAGCACCGATCAATGGCATACAGATTGTGCCGGTCCAAAACAACTGAGTATCTCTGATTTGCACTCACAGCACTTGCGGAGAGGAAGTTACTCCAGAGTCCACCAGAACTTTGGTGTTGCTCGGGTCACAATTACTCTTGACGGACGAGACCCAAAACGAGGGACCGGCACACAGCACCGAGCCCTCTCCCGCCACTCGGGATAGATCGAAACCAGCTTCTAGCCGCCTCGAGGAGCGCGCTCTTCTGGCCTTAACAGTGGCCTACTGTGTCTGGGTTTTTTCCTTACCCCTCTTCCCGACTCAGGATGGTGCGGTCCACCTTTATTACGCGCAGGCACTCTCGCACCTTTTGTCCGGGTCGCAGCTGTACTCACAGTTTTTTGCCATTCGCCATCCCCTGCCGCCTTACCAATTCCACTATCTTCTGCTTATTGGCCTGACAAAGCTTGTGCGCCCATTGTTAGCCGAAAAGATCGTGGTTTGTCTCATGATTGTGGGATTCGTGTATGGATTCCGCGCTCTCGCTCGAAAAGTTGGCCCTTCTGCCGGCCTGGTGACGCTTTGGATCGTTCCGCTCTCGCTGAACTGGATGGTCGGAATGGGATTCCACAATTTCTGCCTGTCCATGGCGTTAGGCTTTTGGGCGATGGCGGCCTGGCTGCACGCAGTTTCGAGAAGATCGTCGTGCTCGTGGGCTGTTTACTACGCACTTCTTCTTCTGGTCCTGTTTACGCATCCCGTGCCGCTGCTCATAACAGTGGCGTTTGCGGTGTCCGAATTACTGTTGCGTATGACTCGGCGGTGGTTTTCCAAGCCCAATCGGATCATGTTCGCCGACCGGTTCCATGGTCTGCGAACTGACATTGCATTTGCAAGTTTTTCCTTGCTTGCCGTTGGATATATCGCCCTGTTTATTAAACACGACCCCGCACCCAATGATTTGCACCCGGCTCACATGGCGTTTAAAACGCTGCTGAGCCTTGCCAGCCTCAAGAGCCTCTCCATCATCGGTAAGACTCCGGCAGCATACGCGTACCGACTGAGCTTTTACCTGATTCTTGCCTGTGCGGTCCGGTTTGCTCTGCGAGGCTTTCGCGAGCGGTGGCGCAAGCGCCAGCTTCAAGTGTCGGATCTTCTTCTCTTAGGCTCCTTGACGTTGGGCATTGCTTTCCCGCTTCTTCCGCGAAGTATGAATGGCGCAGATTTCTTCGCAGATCGCTTGATTATCTACATCTGGATCGGCGCGATCGGGGCAGCAGCATGTCAACCCTTACGCAGCGCGCGGTTCCACCGGTTTGCGTCGAGTGCAGCTTTCTTGTTCGCTCTGGGTGCGCTGCTCCTTACAGATCATTACGTGAGGCCGGTAGCCGAACGAGTAGCGCTTCTGGAATGTGTGCGCTCCCAAGCCCCGGGAACGCGCGGGATTTTCGTCAACTCTCCAGTCGGGCCCGATACCTCAACGGTATCCTTCGATCCTTACGTCTGGGCTTCGGCGCGGTATTTCCGACAGACCGACAGCGTTATGTTGAACGCTCCCTGGCTCGACCTACCGCTCTCTCCACTCGAAGCCCGAGGCGAGCAATTTGCGAATCTATTCACCTACATAAATGACTACCCGGACCGCTTTCGCGATCTCCTGATGCATTCAAAGGCTGTGAGGGAAAGCATCGCCCCGCTGCCGGAATTTATAGTGGCCGCAGAAGATTCGGAATCGGTGGGTCTCGATCCCCTCCTTAGAAACCTATGGCCGCAGCAACTCACTTGCGAACGAATCAACTGGGATTCAAGTGTGTGCCAAGTTGCCGGCCGGGCGCGCTAAAACAGAGCAGTTCAGTTCATTTCGTTCCGTAAAACTGAAGCATGGCTCCCCCTTGTGGATGCTTTTAGAACTTTTTGCCTTCGGCCGGGATCACGGAAACGATCTCCTGTTTGACATGGAAAAGGTCGCCCTTCTGCTCGAGGCGCGGCCCCCAGCGTGGCCTGCGATCATAGCAGTTCGATGAACTCTTTGACTCCGAGGTTCGCGTCCCGAATGATAGCGCGGAGAAGTGGTTCCTTGATGGCCCGGCCCGAATGAACGGGTATCACCGTTCGAGCCTTCGTTTCGGGGTGGACCAAGATGAGATGGCTCCCCTTCTGCCGGTCCTCGATGAATCCCGCGCGTTTGAGAGCTCGGATCACTTTCCGCGCACCGAGAGAAGGAAGCTTCGCCATCCTAGGCGGGAATGGAGACTGGAACCGTAACCCTTCCCTGGAATGACGGGCCCTCCACTGGAATCGGTTCCTTGTGAGCCGCCAAGCTCTCGAGATAGAGAGCGATCGCCTCCTTGACATTGCGCTCCGTTTCTTCCAACGTCTCGCCTTGGGTGTGGCATCCAGGGAGAGAGGGAACGAAAGCCACGAAGCCACCTTCGGAATGCTGTTCATAGAACACCGAATAAGAGAGCGTCTTGGTAACAGTCGTCGTCTTCATGACTTCATTGTAGGAGTTCGTGTTCCGCTAGAACAAAAAGCAGTGGTTTGCGCATGGGCTCACGCACGTTTCGATGCGTCTCACGCCGCGTGGTTCGAATTCATGCTGGGTGCTTCGGATCGAGATACGCAACCTGCTGATGCAACAAGCGCGCTTTTGGGAAGTTAATGGCTCCCCGACATGGATTCGAACCACGATTAACGGCTCCAAAGGCCGCTGTCCTACCATTAGACGATCGGGGAATGGGAGATGTGGTTAAACGAACTTCAGTTTAGCAACTGAACCGGCGCCGGATCACCAATCGGAATACAAAGTGCCGTCTAGGGCGGTCTTGTCGGAGCCGCTTTTGACGTCGAAAATGCCCGGAGCGCTGCTGCTTCCTCCGACGGCCGTGTCTTCCATGATGATTTTCCAGGTTTGATCGGAGCCCGTCATCGGATCCTGCGGTACCTGCCGCAGGTAGCCTTCAGTGACCAGATCCTGTAAGGTATCGGGAGCTTTCTCCTTGTCGATCGTGTACTCGTCGATCATGGTGCGCAGGGTGAAGAGATTGTTGCGCAGCACGCTCTCCCGCGCGCGAATGATGGACTTCTGATAGATGGGAAGAGCGATCGCGAGCAGAAGCGAGATGATGGCCATCACGACCATCAGCTCGATGAGCGTGAAGCCGTGCAGCGCGCGCTTGATTCGATTGCTCTCTTTTACCTGAAGTAGCATCACCACTCCGAGTACGCCGTTCCATCGCCGGCCTTATCCAGGGTCTTCGAGTAGACATCGAACACATTTTGACCGCCCCAGGAGTTCGCGGTGGGTTCGTCCTGCATGCTGCGCTTTCCCCAATCGGTGTCGCCAGTGAAAGGGTCCTTCGGAATGCGGCGGAGGAAACGCATCTTTCCGCTTTGACCGTTGCCAGCGATCGTATTCGTCAGTTGAACGCCTTCGACAAGCGATTCCAGAGTGAGCGGATAACAATAGGCGTCATTGTTTCCGGGCGGGACCTTCCCCTGATCGCAAGCGTCTTTGTACTTATCAATAGCTGTCCGCATCTCTTCGAGATCGCGTCGTAATTCCCTCTCGCGTTCCCGGCGGATCTGGTAACGCGCCGTCGGAACAGCCATGGTGGTGAGAATCAGCAGAATGCTGAAAGCGACTATCAGCTCGACCAGCGTCAATCCCGCCTGGCTCTTTCGCCTTCTTTTCAAGGCGGGACATTCAGTACCGCGTGACATCTCCTCCAGACTCCATTTTAGGGGTTGGGTGGGCCCTGAGCCGGCGATCCGTTCGGGTTTTCCATCGGCGGATTCGCCACCGGCGGATAGCCGGGCGGCATGCGGCGGACCGGCGCTTGCGGAGTCGGCGGAGGCGGCGGCTGTTGGGGGACGCCCGTCCCGGCGCCTGCGGGAGTTACCGAAATCGAGGAATTGGCCGCGGGCGGAGTTTCGGGCCGACGCGCGACTTTGGCGCTGCGCTCGGTCCCGGCCAGTACGCCTTCCGCCGCCATGCTGCTCAAATCGGGAGCCCGGATAATGTGCGGAATGAGTGCTATGAGGACTTCGTCCTTGTTGTGCGTCCTCATCTTAGTTCCGAACAGGTATCCGAGCACAGGGACGTTTGTAACTCCGGGGATTCCGGCCGCTGAGTTGCTGTTCTCATCGTCGTAAAGCCCGCCCAACACACTGACCTCGCCGTCCTTCATGCGGATGTTGGCTTCGTTTACCTTCTGTTCGATAATCGGCTGCTGAACGCCGGCAATGTTCTCGGTAGAAAGCACGCTAGACACTTCCACTTTGATGTGCATAGTGACGTCTTCATTGCCATTGACATGAGGCTCCAGATCGATATTGGTGCCCACGTCAACCTGCTGGAACTGGGTTGTGGCGTAGGGAATGGAGCCGGGTGTGGCAACGGCGGAATTGAGCGAACCGGAAACGTATGGAATTTTGCTGCCGATTTTTAGGGATGCCTTGCCGTTATCGGTCACGCGGACCTGCGGCCGCTGCAAGATGCGCGAGGACGCATCGGAGAGTAAAGCCTGTATTAAGGCGCCCGGCAAACTGAGAGACCAGTCATTCGTCGAAACGTGACCGACCCGCGAAAGGGAAATGAACTCTCCCGAGCCGCCCGTGGTGGTTCCGGTCGTGGTTCCGGTGGTTAACCCGGTGGTGAGTCCCGTAGTGGTTCCGGTAGTCGTTCCGGTGGTGGTTCCGGTGGTAGTGCCGGTAGTCGTTCCTGTTGTAGTGCCGGTGGTGGTCCCAGTGGTGGTTCCCGTCGTTGTTCCGGTTGTGGTTCCGGTAGTGCCGGTGCTTGTTCCGCTCGAGGTGCCGAACAGCACCGGATTTCGCGGCGTGAACTGGATGGGAACGTTGAGCCCGCCGGTCTGTCCAGCCAGCGCCGCGCCCAGCGTAGTGGTTTTCTGTCTCGACACCTCCATAACGATCACGTCGACCACCACTTCGGCCTTGGGTTTATCGAGATCATGAACCAGCTTTTCGACGAGGGCGATTGTGTCGGGAGTACCGCGCGCGATGATGGCATTCTGGCTGGGGACCGAAAACATGCCGATGGTCAACTTGGCGCCTGTGCGGGCGGCGTTGAAGATTTCGGTGAATTCGTTTGGAGTGGATGCGTTCTGGACGTAGAAGACTTTCACAACTTCGTCCTGGTATTCCTGGCGCTTGGGGTCGCTCTCTGTGGTGACAAAGATCGCGTTGCGGCTGATCGCCTTCCAAAACGAGTGTGTTTCGAGAGCGATGTAGTTTAAAGCCTCTTCGAGCGTTACGTTCGTCAGATCCAGATTGAAGTTGTGAGTTGTCTCGACGCCCTGGGGATCTAAGAGAACGTTGATGCCTGCTAACTTGCCGACCGTTTCAAACAGAACCCGAGTCGGCTGGTTGTTTATTCTAAGGCTGCTGATGATGTTATTGAGGGGCCGCAGGGTGGGCGGCGCCTCGAGTGAATTAATGCGCTTTTCGACTTCCTGACGAGCCTTTTCGGCGGGCGTCAAAATGGGAGTTCCGGCCGGAGCCTTGGCACGCTCCTTGATCATGGCGGTCGCGCCGCGAATTTCCTGCAGAGCAGCCTGCGAGGAAGGGTCGGCGAGGAAGGCCTTCTGAAATTCCACCAGAGCTTCATCCAGGTGCTGCTGCTGCTGCAATTTTCTACCCTGGACGATGTGCGCGTCCGCGGCTTTGGGCCGAACCTCCTGATTGGCCAGCATATAGGTGACTTCTTTGGGGTCTGTTTGGAGGGCCTGCTCGTAGTAGTTCAGGGCTGCGTCGTAGTTCTTCTCGGCCTCCGCTTTCTGGCCCTGCTTCAGTAATTTATCGCCTTTTCTTGTGCCCGCCTGAACTGGCGTCAGCGTCAGGCAGAGCGCGCAAAGCGCCGCGCACGCCGCTAATCTCTTCGGAACCTTCACCTTAGATGCATCCCAGTCCATGTTAGACTACTAAAGCGCGCGGCCGCTTGAATACCGCTCGCCGTTGGACGCGGGCATGCCGTGGTATTGTGACCGCAGTTCCATATCGATACCTAGTGGCCTAAAGAACAACTGTCGCACCGGGAGTATATTCCTCTCCTTTTCGAATGGAAGACGTAAGGACGGGACGCTCCGTGCAAGGTTTTGGGTACCAGGCGGCGAGATTTTAAAGGGCGAAACGGCAATCCAGTTGGCGCAGCAGGGCGAAACCAAGATTCTAAGCGATAACCGGGCCGCGGGGCATAATTATCATCTTCTAGAGCGGTATGAGGCCGGTATCGTACTAACCGGCACGGAGGTGAAATCCGCAAAGACCGGGAAAATTCAGCTCAAAGAAAGCTACGCCGAGGTAACAGAGAACGAGGCATGGCTGATGAATGCGCACATCAGCGAGTACTCACACGGAAACATTATGAATCACCCCCCGGTTCGCAAGCGCAAGCTTTTGTTGCACCGCTCGGAAATTGAAAAGCTGCGGGGTGAAACACGAGAAAAAGGTTTGACGCTGGTCCCGACGAAGCTTTATTTGAAAGCCGGAAAGATAAAGATCGAGATTGCCGTGGCCAGAGGCAAGAAGTTTCACGACAAGCGGGAGGCTATAAAGGCTAAGGAGATGCAGGCAGAGGCGAAAGCTGCCATCGCCCGGCGAGCCCGCGAATAGGTAAGAGCGGCGTACTTAGATCGCTCCCTCAGCCGGAGCATGGAACGAAAAATTAGATATGCAAATTCAAATTGAGACCTTGCCGGTAGAGAAACTGGCTGTTGACGCGGTGGGGGTAATTTGCTTTGAGGCGCAGGAGGAGCAGGCGATCGACGCTCGGGCGGTTGCGCCGGCTGCCACGCTCGATCCCGAGATCGCGGCGCAATCAGGATGGCTGGCGGAACTGCGCTCAACCGGTGAATTCACGGGCAAGCTGTACGAACTAAGTCTTTTGCACCGGCCGCAGGATATGAGCGCCAAGCGGCTGGTTGTTATCGGCGGCGGCAAGAGCGAGCAGTTTTCCACGGTCGAGGCGAGGAGGATCGGAGCGGTGCTGGTCCGATCACTCAAAAGCAAGGGAGTGCGCTCGATTGCCCTTGCGCTGGAGGACGGTGCAACGGCCGAGCAGGTTTCGGCCGTGGTGGAAGGAGCTGTCGTGGGCCATTGGGAACCGGACAAGTACAAATCGGATCCCAAGAAAAATGAAAAACAGATCGAGTCTTTCATCGTGAGGGTGGCGGGGGGCGACGAAAGCTCGGTGCAGAATGCGGCGATGCGCGGCCAGATTATCGCCGAATCGCAGAATTTCGCGCGTGACCTGGTGAACGAACCGGCGAACAAGCTGAACCCGGCGGCGCTGGCGGAGGCGGCGAAAGAAATGGCCGCCGGACTCGCGCTTCAATGCGAGGTCCTGGACCAAGAGGCGATGAAAGAGCTGGGGATGGGCGCGCTGTTGGGAGTGGCCCAGGGCAGCAGCAATCCTCCGTTCCTGGTCGTAATTAAATACCGGCCTTCGCTGCCGAAGAGTGAAGATCATCTGGCGCTGGTCGGAAAAGGAGTGACGTTCGACACGGGCGGCATCTCGATCAAGCCTTGCGACGGCATGGAAAAGATGAAGTACGACATGGCTGGAGCAGCGGCCGTAATTGGAGCCATGAAAGCGATCGGCCAGCTCAAGCCCGAAATTCCTGTTACGGCGTATGTTCCGACGGTTGAAAACATGCTTAACGGGGATGCCCAGCGGCCCGGCGATATCGTAACGTCGCTGGCGGGGAAAACGATCGAGGTGCTCAACACGGACGCCGAAGGGCGGCTCATTCTCGCCGATGCGCTCACGTATGCCAACCGGAATGGAGCAACACACATGGTTGATGCCGCCACCCTGACGGGCGCGATTGGGGTCGCTCTTGGACACCACAATATCGGCGGTTTCACCAACAGCCCGGCTTTTTTCGATCGCTTACTAGCCGCATCTCGCAGAGCCGGCGAAAAAATCTGGCAACTCCCGCTGGACGAGGACTACAAGGACTACTTGAAATCGGCTTTTGCCGACTTGCCAAATATCGGCGGGCGGTATGGAGGTGCGATTACGGCGGCGTGGTTCCTGCGCGAATTTGCCGATCCGACACCGTGGGTTCACCTGGATATTGCCGCGACTGCGTGGCTGGACGATGCGAAAGCCTGGATGCCAAAGGGGCCCACGGGCGTCGCGGTGCGCACGTTTATCGAATTAGCGATGAACTGGAATACGAGCGCCGCGTAAGCGGACGATATTTTCGCGTAATCGACTGGGCGGTGCTTCGCCTTCCGTTTGGGTATTCTAAACGGCGGGGGTAGTCAACATGCAGCTTCGCGTTCTTGCGTTTGTGTTAGCGGGCGGAAAAGGAACCCGGCTTTACCCGTTAACGAAAGAGCGAGCGAAACCGGCGGTTCCCTTCGGCGGACGTTATCGAATTGTCGATTTCGTTCTGAGCAACCTGGTCAATTCAGGCATTTATTCCATTTACGTTCTGATTCAATTCAAGAGCCAATCGCTACTGCAGCACCTGCGGGAGGGCTGGGAGGTGAGCGGGCTGTTAAAAAACAACTTCATCATTCCGGTGCCCGCGCAGATGCGCTCCGCGCAGGAGGATTGGTACCGCGGAACCGCGGATGCGATCAGCCAGAACATCAACCTGATTGAACAGGCGGATCCTCACGTCGTTGCTATCTTCGGCGCGGATCACATCTACCGCATGAACATCCGGCAGATGATCGAATACCACGTGGAGAAGCGAGCGGGCGTTACCGTAGCCGCCATTCCGGTGGAGCGGGAAATGGCTTCGGAGTTCGGCGTTGTCGAAACAACGCCGGAGGGCCGGATCATCGGATTTCATGAGAAGCGGGCCGACGCGCCTACCATGCCGGGAGATCCAGCGCGGGTCTATGCTTCGATGGGCAATTATGTTTTCTCGACCGACCTGCTGCTCGAAGAGTTGTACAAGGACAGTCATGACGAAGAGAGCGCGCACGATTTCGGCAAAGACATTCTGCCCTCTCTTATCGGTAGGGCGGATATGTACGCATACGATTTCCAGACCAACGTGATTCCAGGAGACCCGGTCGGTTCCCCGCAGTATTGGCGGGACGTGGGAACCTTGGACGCGTACTACGAAGCGAGCATGGATTTGCGCTCCGTTTCTCCGGAGCTGAATCTGTATAACCGCCAATGGCCGTTGAGGACGGCGGGATATTTCGATGCGCCGGCCAAGTTCGTGTTTGACCAGGACGGTCGCCGGGGCATGGCCGTAGATTCCATCATTGCGGGCAGTTCGATTGTTTCCGGAGGTATGGTGAGGTGTTCGGTTCTCGGGCGCGGGGTGCGGATACACACGGGCGCGAGCGTGGAGGATTCGGTGATCTTCGATAACTGCGACGTGGGTCGCCACGCGAAAGTTCGCAAAGCGATTCTGGACAAGAACGTCAAAATTCCGCCCGGCGCGCAGGTGGGCTACAACCTGGAGGAAGACCGGGAGAAATACCACGTTACGGACAGCGGCATCGTGGTGATCGAAGGACACCAGTCGACGGTAGACATTGCGACGCTGCAAGTGTGAGGAGTCTGGTGCTCAGAATGGATAGATATACAATATTTGTGTATATCCATGCAAGTCTCAAAGTGGGGTAATAGCCTGGCGGTGCGGCTCCCCGCCGCCATAGTAGAAGCTCTTGGGCTAAAAGAAGGCGATGAGATCGAAATTCGTATCGCCGGGAAGCGCGAGTTCAGAGCCGCGCGCGACCGCTCTCGAGAAAAGGCGCTAGAACAGCTGCGCAAGACCGGCTGGTCTTTGCCTCGCGGATTCAAATTCGATCGCGAAGAAGCGAATGAACGGTAGGCATTTCCTCGATACGAATGTGGTCATCTATGCTTTTAGCGACGACGATCCGCGCAAGAAGCGCGCCGAGACATTGCTGGCCGAGGGCGGCGTTCTCTCGATACAAGTGCTAAACGAATTTGTAGCGGTGGCGCGGCGCAAACTCGAGAAGAATTGGAAAGAAGTTTCCAAAGCCCTCGCGATTCTTCGTGTTTTTTGCCCCTCGCCGGCGCCGATTACTATCGAGACTCACGACGCGGCGCTCCAAATCGCAAGGCGCCATGGATATCACATTTACGATTCGCTTATTATTGCGACGGCTGTGCAGACTTCGTGCGACATGCTCTACTCGGAAGACCTGCGCGATGGCCAGGCGATCGGCCGTCTCACAATTCGCAATCCATTCCGAGCGTTATAGATTGCTCTCGGTGAGCTGTCTTGCGCGCGAATCAGTCAGCTCCTGACGCTGACGGTTTTCGGGTCAGGCTGAAGTTTTGCAATGGCAATGGCCACCGCCACAACGACAACGCATCCCACGACGTTGTACCAGAGGAAAGAAATCCGGGTGAACCAGGCAGCGGCGAAGATGGCCGCTTCGCCGGCCACGACTCCCCAAAAAGCGGCCGTCCCGCGCACCTGTTTGCAGAAAAAGGCCAGCACGAAGACGCCCAGCATTCCTCCATAGAAGAGGGAACCGACGATATTTACTCGCTCAATCAGAGCCCCAAATCCGCGGGCGCCAAACGCGGCGAAAGATACGGCGTAAGCTCCCCAAAAGACCGTGAACAGCCGTGAGGCGATCAGGTAGTGACGATCATCGCGGTTACGAACAAAGTAGCGACGGTACAGATCGACCACCGAAACCGTGGCCAGAGAGTTAATTTCACCGGAGGTAGAGCCCATCGAGGCCGAAAAGATCACGCCGATCACCAGCCCTACTAAGCCGACCGGCAGATAAGTTTTCACAAATGAGAGAAAAATGTAGTTTGTGTCATCGAACCGTTCGCCTCCATGAAGGCTCTGGACCACCTGCAGGGCAGCTTCGCGGGTCTGAAGAAAGCTTCGTTCAGCCGACCGGAAGCTGGCGAGAGCCGGTCCACTTTGGGCAGGCCGATCTCGCAGCGTACCGGCCAATTGATAGGCGGCGTCGCGACGCTGCACGAAGGCGCGCCGAAACCGGGCCTCCACAGGATTCCACTGTGCTGTTTTAGCCGCCCGCGCGGCCTCGACCGGTTGAAAGATCATGGGCGAGGGCACAAACAGGCTCAGCACAAAAACCATGACGCCGATGAACAGGATGAACAACTGCATCGGGATCTTTACTGTCGCGTTGAACAGGAGACTGAGGCGGCTTTGCGCGATGGATTTGCCGGTCAGGTAACGTTGAACCTGACTCTGATCGCAGCCGAAGTAAGCGAGCGCAAGAAAGCCTCCGCCTATCAGGCCGCTCCAGACGTTATAGCGGTCATCGAGATTCAATCGAAGGGTAACGATGTTCAGACGGCCTGCCGCTCCGGCCAGGTGCAGCGCATCCAGGAAGGAGATGCTCGAAGGCAAGGCGTGGATGACGACGATCAAACTGGCCACGAGCGCGATAAAGATCATGGTCATCTGCTGGACGTCCGCCCAGGTGAGGGCCTTGATACCGCCGGTTGCTGTGTAGGTGACCACCAGGGCCCCAATCAAGACGGTTATCAGCCGGTCGGACCAGCCCAGCACGGATGCCAGCGCCACGGCGGGCGCGTAGAGGCCGATGCCTGCGGCGAGTCCTCGCTGGATGAGGAACACAATACTGACCAGGGCGCGGGTTTTCGCATCGAATCTTTGTTCCAGGTACTGATAGGCGGTGTAGACTTTCGCCCGGTGGAAAATGGGCACGGCCGTGGCGGACAGTATGACCATGGCGACCGGCAATCCGAAGTAGAACTGCACGAAGCGCATACCGTCGATGAAACCCTGCCCGGTGGTGGAGATGAAGGTGATAGCGCTGGCCTGAGTCGCCAGTATAGAAAGCCCCATGGCGTACCATGGCATGGTTCTTCCCGCCAGCAGGTACTTGTTGACCGTGGTGCTGCCGCGTCCGCGGTAGAGTCCGTAGGAGACCAGCGACACGAGCCAAATGAAGAGCACCACCCAATCGAGTGTTCTCATCTCAAGGCGCTCTTGAGCGAGGCAATGCGAGCGCGATTAATGGCTCCTGAAAAAATTTGGGGGGAACGAGCGGCCCGTCCGACGTGAAGTTCGGTGAGGGCCGTTTCCTGTGCGATGCCTTCCAGCGCAGAAGTGGATAGGCCGATTCCCACGAGAATTCGGATTTCGGGCATTGCGGCGCCCTGCCAGAAAAGCAGCCGCTCTTTCGCCTCGGGCCAGGATTCACCGGCAGAGCTGGTCAGAATACGGTCGATTTGCGGAATCTGCTTTAATTCGGCGATGGCACGGAGCGAGTCGTCGACATGCTCGCAGGCTCGATGGAAGGTAGCCCGGCAGTCCGGCGCCTGCGCGAGAATCTCACGGGTGGCATTCAGGTCGATCCGGCCGCCTTTGACGAAACCGAGCACGAAGCCGCCGACCGGATAATTCGCTAATTCACGGGCCCGGGTTTTCAGGGTTTCGAGTTCGGCAGGCCCTGCGATTGACATGGAGGCATTCTCTCGAAGCATGATCCTCACGGGTATGGAAACTGCTTGGAGGACCTGACGAACAATCTCCAAGGGAGGGGTGAGGCCACCCTCTTCAAGCGAGCGAACGAGTTCCAGACGGTCCGCGCCGCCCAATTCGGCTTCTGCGGCCTCGCCGGCTGAAGTGACAATCACTTCGAGGAGTTTGGGCATGCGGTCGATGGGTCCGACTCTCTAATAGTGGAAGATCTTCGAAAGCGCGTAGAGTCCTATAATAAGGACGAACAGGTAACAAAGAACCGCCAAATATACTCTACGCCAACAGCCCAAAAAAGGCGGAGATTCGTCTTCGTAATCCCGGCGAGAGGCATTTGAAGGTTCCATTACTTTTCAGGATGCGCTGGGAAGACAGCCAGTAGCAAGAGCGGCGCAGGACGGATTACTCTAGAGATTCCGAACGAGGGAGAGTTGCGGCCGCGCAGGATGGCTGTAGGAAGCGGCAGCGAGACTTGTCCGGTACACTAGGAGACCGTGGGAAGCCAATCCACACGCCAATCAGTCAACGTCCTTGTGGTCGATGACGAAGAGTCGCAGCGCACGCCGCTGGCGGCGATGATCTCGGCATGGGGCTTTAACGTCGAGACGGCGGGCGACGGCCAAGAAGCACTCGAACGGCTGGGGACTTTTGCGCCAAACGTGATCGTCACGGATCTCATGATGCCGCGTATGGACGGTTTCGAGTTGATGAAACGGCTGGGCGGGGACGGGAACATGCCGCCGACAATTGTGTTGACGGCGTTTGGCAACATTGAAACGGCCATACAGACCACTCACGATTTGGGGGCCTACTGGTTTCTCGAGAAACCGATTCAGCCCGCCGCGCTGCGCGTGCTGCTGGAGCGCGCGGCATCGCAGAGCCAACTAGCGGAAGAAGCCGAGCGACTGCAGCGGCAATTGTCCTACACGGGCGTGCTGGTGGACATGGTTGGCACTTCGCCCCAGATGCAGCAGGTTTTTTCGGTGATTCGCCAGGTTGCGCCGAGCAAAGCCTCCGTGCTGGTAGTGGGAGAAAGCGGAACCGGTAAGGAACTGGTGGCGCGAGCCATTCACCAATTGAGTAATCGCCGAGGGGGGCCATTCATCGCCATCAACTGCGCGGCGATGCCCGAGACGCTGATGGAAAGCGAGCTCTTCGGGTTCGAAAAGGGCGCATTTACTGGCGCTCTGGAGCGGCGGTCCGGCTGCTTCGAACTGGCACAGCATGGAACTCTGCTGCTGGACGAGCTGGCGGAAATGCCATCGGGAACGCAAGCCAAGCTGCTGCGGGTCCTGGAGGATTCGCGCGTCCGGCGGTTAGGGGGGAAGACAGAGATCTCAGTGGACGTTCGCGTGATCGCATCCACGAACCGGAACCTGGATGATGCGCTGAAAAAGGGTGACCTGCGCGAAGACCTCTATTACCGGCTGAATGTTTTCGAAATCGCACTCCCGCCACTGCGGCAACGTCTTACGGATCTGTCCGTGTTATGCGAGACACTGATCAGCCACCTCAATCGGAAGCACTCGTGCAACGTGACTTACGTAACTCAAGATGTTATGGAAGCGTTTCGGAAATACTCCTGGCCCGGCAATATCCGGGAGCTTAGGAACGTGCTCGAGCGAGCGGTCATTATGGCGGGAGAAGGCGCGATCCAGATGGCGCATTTGCCATACGATTTTGGAGTTTCCGTCGGCTCGCGGCCACCCGCGCAGGTGTTCGAGCCGGAAAGCGTTCGCTTGCTGGTTGGCACCACCGTCAGCGATGCGGAGAAAGCGCTGATCCAGCTTACGCTTCAACACACTAAGAACAACAAAACGCGCGCGGCCGAGATTCTGGGAATCAGTCTGAAGACGCTCTTCAACAAGTTGAAAGAGTACGGCGCTTCGGAAAGCGCTGACGCAACCGCCTAGGACGCCATCTCGCGCGATGGGAGGCGCGTACACCGCCGAGCGGGGCTCATCGCCATGTTACGCTGAGGTTTCTTGGCCCGATGAGTGCTGTTTCCGAATTGAAAAAAACGCCGCTCTTTGAGGTGCATTGCGCACTGAACGCCAAGCTTGTCGATTTCGGCGGCTGGAACATGCCGGTTCAGTATTCGGGGATTCTTCAGGAGCACAACGCGGTTCGGAATGCGGTGGGAGTTTTCGATGTCAGTCACATGGGCGAGATTGAGATCCGGGGCCCCGAAGCGGCAAAACTGGTGGATTATGTCGCGACGAACAATGCGGGAAAGCTAAAAGCAGGGCAGGCCCAGTATTCCGGGCTGCTGTATGAACACGGTGGGTTTGTAGACGACATACTGGTGCACAGGGTCTCGGATAACAATTTTTTTTTGTGCGTGAACGCTTCGAATCAGGAGAAGGATTTCGATCACATCAAAGCGCATAATCATTTCGATGCCGAAGTGGAGTTCGCCAGCGAGCGATACGCGCAAATAGCCGTGCAGGGGCCGAAGGCGCTTCAAACATTGCAGAAGCTCACGGCAACTAATCTGAACGAGATCCGCTACTACTGGTTTGCCGACGGGAGTGTGGACGGAATAGCGGCGCGCGTCGCGCGAACAGGCTACACGGGCGAAGACGGCTTCGAAATTTATGTTGCGCCGGAAGCGGCAGCGCAGATCTGGAGAGCCGTTTTGGACGCAGGCCGGGAATTCGATATCAAGCCCTGCGGTCTGGGCGCCCGCAATACATTGCGGCTGGAAGCGAAGATGGCGCTATACGGGCACGAAATTACGGCATCTATTAATCCACTCGAAGCAGACCTGGCGTGGATCATCAAGATGGATAAGGGCGAGTTTATCGGCCGGGCAGCGCTCGATAAAGCTCGTCAGCAGGGCGTTACGAGGAAGCTGACGGGCTTCGAGATGAGGGACCGCGGAATCGGGCGCGATGGATATGAGGTTTGGATGGAGGGCAAGCCCGCGGGATGGGTGACGAGCGGAGGACCGTCTCCAACGTTGAATAAGAACATCGGGCTGTGCTACTTGCCGGTCGAAAACGCCGTCCCCGGGATCAGCATTCAAGTCGTGATTCGGAACGCGCCAGTGGATGCGGTTACGGTTCCAACTCCGTTTTATAAGAGAGCAAAAGGATGAGCTATCCCGAGAGCTACAGATACACGAAAGAACATGAATGGGTGCACGTCGAAGGCGATCACGGGACGGTTGGCATCACCGATCACGCGCAGCATGAGTTGGGGGATATCGTGTTCGTCGATCTGCCGAAAATCGGTTCGGCGGTTTCGAAAGGTCAGGCCTTCGGATCGGTGGAATCGGTGAAGGCTGTCTCGGACATCTACTCACCGGTCAGCGGTGAAATTGCCGCCACCAACGAAGTGCTCTCGAAGAGCCCGGAAAAGCTGAATGAAGATCCGCATGGCGGCGCGTGGCTCATCAAGGTGAAACTGTCCGCACCCGCCGAGATTCAGGATCTGATGACGGCTCCCGACTACGAGAAATATGTAGGGGCCGAATAGTATCGCGACGACTTCATCGGAGCCAGAACACCTTCTTGCGATATTTACCGAAATCAGATTCCGAGCGCCGCGAGATGCTCACCGCAATCGGCTTGAACTCTGAAGAAGACCTGGTCTCGTATCTACCCGCCGATGTGCGCCTCGGCCGCCGGCTGGCGATCGCGGACGGCAAAAGCGAATACGAGATTATGGACTACTTCAAGCAGCGGGCAGCGGAGAATGCTACAGGGTATGCCAGCTTCCTCGGGGCGGGTGTTTACAATCATTACCGCCCGGTGGTGGTTGACACCGTTGTGTCTCGCGGCGAATTTCTGACATCCTATACGCCCTATCAAGCGGAAATTTCGCAAGGCACCTTGACCAGCATTTTTGAATTTCAGACCATGGTGTGCCAGCTTACGGGCATGGAGGTCGCCAATGCTTCCATGTACGACGGTTCCTCGGCGGTTCCCGAGGCGGCCATGATGGCGGTGCGCATTACGCGCCGGGAAAAAATTCTGATCGCGCGCACGGTTCATCCGGAGTACCGGGAGGTTCTCAAGACCTATACGACACATCAGGGCATACCGGTGGATGAGCTTGCGTATGCGAAGAGTGGACGCCTCGATCTCGACGATCTGAGGAAGAAGCTGGATGACGATGTCGCCGGCGTGATTGTGCAGACGCCTAACTTCTTCGGCGTGCTGGAGCAGGTGAAAGAGATCGCCGAGATCGCGGGGCGCAAAGGGGCGATGCTCGTGGTCGTCTTTACGGAAGCGGTGGCGCTGGGCCTGATTGAGCCGCCCAGAGAGGCCGATATCGTGGTCGGCGAGCTGCAAAGCTTCGCGATATCGCCGAGCTATGGCGGACCGTATGCGGGAATTATTGCCACACACGAGAAGTACATCAGGCAGATCCCAGGGCGCCTCGCCGGCGAAACGACGGATGCCAGCGGACGCCGGGCTTTCTGCTTGACGCTGGCGACGCGCGAGCAGCATATCCGGCGCGAAAAGGCGACTTCGAATATTTGCACCAATCAAGCGTTGCTGGCGCTGATGGCGACCGTGTTTATGACGCTCTACGGCAAAGAAGGGCTGCGCGAACTCGCCGAGCAGAACCTATCGAAGGCCCACTATCTGGCGGCTAATCTTCCAATGCAATTCGACGGTCCCTTCTTCAACGAATTCGTGGCACGCACAACGGGCGAGTCGCCCGAGCGGGTGAACGGGAAGCTGGGCGAGAAGCGAATTATTGGCGGTCTTCCGTTGGAGCGGTTCTATCCGGAATTGAAGAACTGCATGTTGCTTTGCGCGACCGAAATGAGCAAGCGGAACGATATGGATAGCGTGATAGCCGCTTTCGGAGCGCGATAAGGCCGGAGAACAGGCGCGCATGATCAAGAAAGTTTCCAAGCACATCGTCCAAGAGGAGCCGCTCGTCTTTGAGCTGAGTTCGCCTGGAAAGCGCGGCTATCAGCTTCCCGAGCTGGATGTGCCTCAGGTGGACCCAACAGTAGTTCTGGGCAAGGAAAACGTCCGATCGGAGATAGAGGATTTCCCGGAGATAAGCGAATTCGAGACTCTTCGTCATTTCACGCGGCTCTCGACGTGGAACTATGCAATAGACCTGGGAATGTATCCGCTCGGCTCCTGCACAATGAAATACAACCCGCGCTTGAATGAGGTGGTGGCGCGGACGGATGGCTTAGCATGGGCTCACCCCTATCAGCCCGACGCATTATCTCAGGGCTGCATGGAAGTGATTGCAGCGCTGGAAAAGGCGCTCGCCGAGATCACGGGAATGGATTCGGTTACGCTGCAGCCGGCGGCAGGAGCGCACGGAGAGTTCACCGGCATCCTGATGATTCGGGCGCTTCTTGAAAAGCGCGGAGGGGCGCGCAAGAAGATTTTAGTTCCTGATTCCGCGCACGGGACCAATCCGGCGACGGCGATGATGGTCGGCTACACGGTCGAGAACATCAAATCCAACGACCGGGGCATGGTGGATCTGGAGGTTCTGAATCGAGCCACGACGGAAGAGGTCGCCGCACTGATGATTACGAACCCGAATACGGTTGGCGTTTTCGAAGGGAATATCCGCAAGATCTGCGGGATCATGCATGACAAGGGCGCGCTTGTGTACATGGACGGCGCGAACATGAATGCGCTGGTGGGCGTCACGCGACCCGGCGATTTCGGCGTGGATGTGATGCACCTGAATTTGCATAAGACGTTTTCGACGCCTCACGGGGGCGGCGGACCGGGATCCGGCGCGGTTGCGGTTGCCAAGGTACTGTCGTCATTTCTGCCGGGGCCTCGCCTGAAGCGTGAATCGGACAGCTGGAAGTGGAACTACGACCTGCCCGATTCCATAGGACGCGTGCGCGCCTACTTCGGGAATTTTGGAGTGCTGGTTCGGGCCCTGGCGTACATCATGGCGCATGGGGGAAACGGACTACGGCAAGCCACGTTGGATGCGCTGCTAAATGCGAACTACATCAGAGCTTTGCTGGAGCCGCATTATGAGCTTGCCTATAAGGCCCCGAGCATGCACGAATGCGTTTTCAGCGACGACCGGCAAGCTAAACAAGGCGTGCGGACCGGCGATATTGCGAAGAGGCTAATCGATTATGGGTTTCATCCGTACACGGTGAGCTTTCCTTTGATTGTGCGCGGCGCGCTTATGATTGAGCCCACGGAGACGGAGACCAAGCGCGAACTGGATCTTTTCGCGGATGCCATGATTTCGATCGCCAATGAGGCCAAAGAAAATCCGCAGCTGGTGCAAAAGGCGCCGCACTCCACGCGCACCGGGCGCGTTGACGAAGTGACGGCCGCGCGAAAACCTATTGTGCGCTGGACGCGGTCCGCGCCGGCCAGTCGAGCAGCCGATTAGCTGTTTCCAATACCGTCAATAGGGGCAACCGGTCGAGGTGGGCGGATCGCACCAGGACGACGTTCGGTCCTCTCGGAGCCCATGCTTCCGGCGACGCGGACCCGAATAAAGCGACCACGGGCACACCGGCCGCCGCAGCGAGGTGTGTGATTCCCGAATCATTTCCAATGTAGAGGCGGGCTCCGGCCATCCAGGATGCCAGGTCAGCTAAACTATCGAATCGGATGGCGTTTTCAAGGGGCTCGTCCGGGCCGGCCGTCCATTCGACGGGGTACGCCAACCGCGCCGCCAATGCGCGATAAAGAGCTAACGGCCAGTTCTTGCGGGGACTGCCGGAGAACGGGTGGATGACGATGCTCATCCGGGGCGACAGCGGATCCGCATGGAACTTCGGAAGCAGCCCCGGTTGGGCCCCGGCTTGACTAGCGAAGAAGTCTGTCGCGTGCCCGGCGTAACCAGAGGGGGGCAACGCGGCAAAAAACTTACAGTTCACTCCAAGCTGCCGCAGCGCCTCCTGGAACTCCGGCCGGTTAGCGCCGTACCAGCTGACGATGGAATCGAACGACAGGAGTTTCGTTTTCAGAGAAGCCGGAATTTCGAGGTCGCCTACTCCGACCAGGTCCAGACCCGTTGAAGCGATAGGGCGAACCAGATCCGCGAATTGAACAAGGGGAACCGCCGGCGATGAGATCCAGACTTCCGTGTACTCCGCCTTGAGATATTGCAGCGCCGGTAGGGAGAGGATACAATCGCCGATCGCGCCCGGGCGAATGACCAGCCGTCGCATGCCAGCGTCAGAAGCCGTAAAGCTGGCGGGCGTTGTCCCGCATCACCATGTGGGCCATCTGCTTCGCCCGTTGGAGGCTGATTTCGTTGTCATCGAGCATTCGAGTAAGGGCGATGCCGAGCGCCAGCCGGCCGTTCGTAGATCCGATCCAGGCGGTTTCTTCCCAGCCGACGTGATCCGAGATCGGGCTCGCGTCGGAGCCGTATAAAACTTTATTTGGAGCTGCCTCGAGATACGCCCGCAAGGCACGGGCGGCTCCCGCCGGATACGTCAGGTACATGAACGCGGAGTCATCCAGATACACGTTCGGCTTCAAAATGAGAGCGGCAGCCTCTCTGGTAAAGGGCCAGGCGCCGTGAAGCATCACAAATTTGGTTTTGCGAAGTGTTGGATCGTTGAATAGCGATTCGAGCGCGAGCGGGTTTGCATTAGCATCGCGGAAATAGCTGCCAGCGCCGATGGAGGAGTGAATATGGACCGGAAGACCCAGCCTGCCTGCCTCGTGCGCGATATGGCGGAAAACATAATCCTGCAGGATCTTATACTCTTCGGGCGCAGGCTCGGACGATTGCGAATAGATAGCGTAGACGCGCTCGGCGTTCTCGCGTTGCGGGTTGCCGATGTCCAAATCACGTAAATAGGCCAGCTCGAACTTCAGCGCCACCGCGCCGTTCGCTTTCCACTTTTCGAGAATATGCGAAACGAACGCCAGGTAATCATCGAAGGTGGGCGGAAGTTTTGTAAGTTGAGCAGTCGCCAAATAATTCTTCAGCAGAGCTTCCTCACTGCCGAAGAAAGCCTGGTGCTCCGGATCTTTCGATTTGAAAGCGTCGTTGTTCAAGGGGAACAGGAACATATCGGCGAAGGGAACCCATTTGAAGCGATCGCTCGGCAGGCCGCGGCCCATCGCAACGCGATTGGCAAGCATGATTTCCGTGTTGGTATGGTTTAGAACCCAGGATGGATAGAGATCGCCTTTTTGCTCCGCGATCCGATGCCTTGCACCCTCCAGCTCGGTCCAATGCTCCGGCTTCGAATCCGTGGAACGATAGCCGAACAGTGCGCCCCATGCCGCAGCGAAGTACGGACTGCCTTCCTGTAAGGGCGCAGGCAGCGCGGGATCTTCGATCGCATCGGCCGGAAGAGCGTCGTAATCGTGATCCTCTTCGCCGGGTGAAACCACCTTTTTCGGATGGGCGTGATTGTCAATGGCGGCGATGCTATGCAGTTCCGCCTCGATAGAGCTGTCTACGCGCAGAGCGGAGCTGCGCCCGCTGCAGGATACGAGAAGCCCGGAGACTCCCAGAGCGCAGAACAACGAGAGCCGGCTCATGTCGCTGATCTACTCGATCACGACCGGGAGGCGAATATCAACACTCGAAGGACGAAAACACATCTCGTTATTGCAGGCCTGATAACGCAGCTTTCCTGCAATCGTGGTGGTTTCCGGAGCAGGCCCCAGCGGAGCTTCGAAATTGGTCTGGATGCTAATAGTCCCGGTGAATACCGAAAGAAGCTGGGCCCCTACCTTGATCTCTTCGCTATGCGGGTAGAGGATGGACTTCACCCGAAGTGGCGAATCGCTCCAGGTCAGTTTAAGCGGAATAAGAAACTCGTCCTTGGGCTTGTCGCTGTTCACGTGAAAGCCGGGCAGTATGGCGACCTTCAAGGTCTGGGTAACGGAAGCTCCGCGCTTTACGGCCAGTTGTTGCGGCGGGCTTACCGCCAGCTTATTTTGCTGGGCCAGGCACAAGAAGGGCAGGAAAAGGATGCACAACGGAACGGGAAGCGTTCGTCGGCTTAATATCGAGCAGGCTTTGAATTTCGCTAAGGTATTCATTTTTTCCGGCAAGGCCGATGTGCGGCGGGAAAGCGAACTTGCCGTCACGATCGATGATAAAAGTGGTGGGAAGAGATTCTACGCCGCCATACAACTGGCTTACTGAATCGTTGCCCAAGAGCACTCGATAGTTCACCTTGTGCTCAGCAATGTAAGGCTTAACGGCGGACCAGCCGTCCTCGTCCATGGAGACGCCGATAACTTCGAAACCTTGGGATTTGTATTCCCGTTCAAAGTCGACAAACCAGGGAATCTCGAGCGCGCATGGGCCACACCAAGTCGCCCAGAAATTCAGCAAGACAACTTTGCCGCGATAGTTGCTCAAACTGACGGATTTTCCGTTGGAATCCGTCAATGTAAAATCAGGGGCCGGCTTGCGATTGGTGGATGCTTTAGCCGAAGTGTTTGCGGCGGACGTATCGGAACACGAGACCGACAAGGCGAGCCCGGCGATGCACAGCAGCGCAATCCAGTTTGTCTTAGTCACTAACACCTCAAACCTCTAGTGTATCGCTTGGGAAGCCCTGCCTAGCACCGGCAACCGCGCCCTATCGCCGTTTGGAACCAGAGCTTGCGATGCAACCTCCAACGCGCGGCGAGGGTGAACGCACGATCATTCCGCACGCCAGAATATATCCAGGCGGCGGTATCGCAGAAGCTTTCACAAACATAATCGCGCCAGGCGAGCGAGTCCGCCTCTGCATTCGCGGGAAGCAGGTGTTTTTTGATGCCGGACGACTCGCCAAGCTCGCCCCGGGCGCGTTTTTGTGCCTCGATAGTAAGAAGATTGGTGTATTCCCGACGGGATCTGTTCCCGAGCCGCGCCCATACGAAGTGAAAGATTTCATGTACCAGGATGAGAGGCAGGCTTTGGGGTTGCGCCAGCAACTCGGTTTCAAGGATGATTTGACGAACGCGGATGAAGCTGGCCGCGTAAACCGGAGAGCCTCGCTCCGGGCGCTCTGAGAATAACTCGCGTCCCTTGGCAGTCAGTTCAGGGCGCGCCACTACGCAGATCGCTGCGCCGTATAATGCCGGCAACCGCTTCGAAATACGGTGGATTCCGGCGCCAGCCCTTTTACTTACCCTGAGGCTTGGGTGTAGCTGCAGGAGGCTGAGCGGGAGCCGGTCGTTGGAGCGTCGGAGTGTTGACGACTGGAGGAGCCGAGGCACTGAAAAAATCCGGGTCTTGAACTTGTACTTTGTACTTATCCATCTCCTGCTTCAGGACGGCCTGACCTTTCTCGTTCTGCAGTTTCTGAGTAATTCCGGCCTTGGCCTGCTCAAAGGGCAATCTGCTGCGGCTCTCCAGTTTTAGGATGTAAAAACCGGCGGTGATGCGCACGGGCTCGGAGACTTGCCCCGGCTGCAGCTTCTCGATGGCGCTCTTGATATCGGCGGGGAGGTTGGCTTCACCGATCACGATGGTGCCCAGGTCTCCGCCGCGAACGGACGTCGTCTGGTTATCCGAATCAGTCCGTGCGACAGCCGCGAAATCGCTGCCGGCTTTGATCTTCTTTTCCAGATCGTTGGCCTTATCTTGGGCCTGCGCCTCCGTTCTAGCGGTAGGGCTGTTGCTATTGGCTGGAGTTCCTGGCGGGCTGAAGGCGACCAGTATGCCGCTCAACCTGACCTGATCGAAATCCGTGAGGTGGGCGTTGTAGTACTGCTGGGGATCCTCGGCTGGAGCGCCACTCGTTGAGGTCGCCATCTTGTTGAGATACGCGCGCGTCAGAATGTTCGCCCGGGCCATCTGCAGTTGTTCTTTCCAGGGCGACTGCTGATCGAGGTTCATCTTGGCGGCTTCGACAGCGATCTGATCTGTCATGTAAAGCTGCTGTATCAGACTTTGGAGGTTGGAGTCGAACTTTTTGCGATCCTCCGGTCCCAGAGGCTTCAATAATTCGACAGCTTGCTTTGCGGTGATCTGTTTTCCGTCAATGGTCGCAACGATCCGGTTCGGATCCTGCTGTGCGACTGCCTCGGGGCCGCGCGGCTTCAATTGTGTGGAGGAGCCGGACGGCGATGCATGACCCGCCGAAGGAGGCGGGGGAGGGGCACTCTTCGATTGAGCCCATGACAAAGTTGCGCAAACAAAAAGAGCGGGTAGGGAGATACTGCTTTTCATTCAAAGATCAATTCGATACTCCCAACTTTATCATGGAGTATCGAGCGGCAGCCACCCTGCTACTGCACGACGGCGGCTTTCTTCAAATTGGCCGTTGCAGCCGCCTTGGCAGTTGAGCTAACCTGAATGTTATTAACCACTTGGATAGCCCCTGCGGCTTTCGCCATGCGTGTCGCGGAGCCTTTGTGCTGAATAACATTAGTTGACCCTTCCCAGGTGACCACACCGCGCTGAACGTGGAAACGGAAGCCATCTTTTCCGATTTTGGACTTAGCTAGTTTCGTGCGGATTGTCGCTTCAATTTGCGCATCGGGAAGCGTCCCGGCGTGCTGAACGGAGGAGGTCGGTTTCGTCGTGCTGGCGCACACCGGAACGGCGAGCGTCACAACGAGAAAAGGGATGGCGAATAGGGCGGCGCAGATGCGATTCATGGGAAGCTCCTTAGGTTTCCACTGTATTAGTGCGACGCGCTGCCTATAATTCGCAGGAATCCGGTAAACAGCTCGAGGGATTCATTTATCTCTCAATTAGAAGCAGGAAGCAACTGCCATTGTTGGTTGGCACCGCCCAGATACTCCCATTGCTGGATCAACGCGCCAGCTGAGGTGGATCCGCCAGTCACATCCAGTACTTTGCCGGTTTCCCTGTTTACAATCTCGTAATAGCCGGCATCCACTGAAACCAGTTGCCACTGCTGGTTCGCGCTGCCCAGGTAGTCCCATTGTTGGATGAGCGCGCCGTCGGCGGGGGATCCATTTGTCACGTCCAGGGCTTTGCCGGTGAGAGTATTCAAGATTGCGTAATATCCGCCGTCGATAGCGATCAGTTGCCATTGCTGTTGTCCATCACCGGCGGAGGACCATTGTTGAATTGGAATACCGTTGGCGATGGATCCGCTGGGCACATCGAGCACCATCCCGCTTTGACGGTTCACAAGGTTGTACGAGCTAACGGAGGAAAGCTGCCAGAGCTGATTTGCGCCTCCGAGGAAATCCCACTGTTGCATTGGCGTCCCGTTTGAAATCGATAGACCGGCATCATCCAGCACCTTTCCGCTCAACCGGTTTTTGATCTGATAAACAAGGCTGCCGCTCGCGAAGGTCGGGACCAGTTGCCATTGCTGATTCGCCCCGCCCCAGTAGTCCCACTGCTCAATCTGTGTGCCGTTCGCCTGTGATGCGCCAATGACATCCAGAACCTTACCTGTCAACCGGCTCAGGATGACGTAGTCGCCGCCTTCGACGGGTACTAACTGCCATTGCTGCTGTTGGCTTCCATCCGCGGCCCACTGCTGGATCAGCGTTCCATTCGCGGCAGATGCATTTGTCACATCCAACACTTTATTGCTCTGCAGATTCGTTATGTTGTAGGAGTTTGCGGGTATTAAGACCCAAAGCTGCTGCCCGCTACCCTGGTAATCCCATTGTTGGATCGGCGCGCCGTCCGCGCCGGAGGCACCCGTCACGTCCAGAACCTTGCCGCTGAGACGGTTCACGATCTTGTAATGAACGTCATCCACGGGCACGAGCTGCCACTGCTGGTTCGCTCCGCCCAGATCGTCCCATTGCTGAATCTGCGCACCGTTTGCGGTGGATGCATTCGTGACGTCGAGCACCTTGCCGGTTGCGGCGTTCGCGACAGCGTAGTAGCCACCGGCAGCGGGCACGAGTTCCCATTGCTGGCCCCGGCTCCCTTTGGAAGCCGACTGCTGGATCGATGCTCCGTTGAAAGACGATCCACCCGGGACATTTAACAGCTTGCCCGTCATTTGATTCAGAATTTCGAATGAACCGGTTACCACTCCGGTTCCGGTCAGAGACGTCACTTGCGGAGTATCGCCGGCGCTGCTCGCAATCGATAGCGAAGCGGAGCGATCCCCGAGAAGCAGCGGGGCGAAGACTACTTCAATTGTGCAGCTTGCGCCTGGATCCAGAGTAGTGCCGCAATTATTGGCCTGAACGAAATCACCGGCGTTCGATCCCGTAATGCTCACGAAAACACTCGCTGCCGTACTGGTTGAATTCGTAAACACTACCGTCTTGGGCAGACTTCTCGTCACAACTCTCTGGTCCGCGAAACCCAGAGCTCCGGTTCCCCTCAAGATTACGTTTTGATCAAGCGCTGCAATATCGCTGGAAAATCGGATGACTGCGTTGCGCGATCCTGTCGCCGCCGGCACAAAGGTCACTCCGACGGTGCAGCTACTCCCTGCATCGAGGACGGTTCCACACGTGGTTGTGAGTTCGAAATCCTGCGGGTTCGATCCAGCAACAGTAAATGCCATGCCGGTCAACTGCCAGGCCGTCCGGTTGGTCAATGTAATCGATGGTGCGGCGCTGGGCACGCCGACAGATTCAGTCCCAAATGCGAGTACCGGTTGATCCAGCAGTTGAATTGGCAGCCCCGTCCCAGTGAGAGATACCGCGATCGGCGGCCCCGAGTCTTGCGAAACGGTCAAAGTTGCACTGCGTGTGTCCGTTCCCGCCGGGGTGAATTGAACGTAAACAGCGCAACTCGTGCTCGCTGGGAGAATCGTTCCGCACGTGGTGGTCGCCTGAAAATCTGCCGCATCGCTTCCGGAAAAAGAGAACGAGAGATTCGTCAGTGTAAAGAGAGCTGAGTTGGTAATTACGAGTGGTTGGGCGGCGCTCGCTGTCCCGAGAGCCACGCTCCCAAACGATAGAGCGGTCTGGCTCAACGTCTGGCCTGATGCATAGCCCGCTGTAATTGACAGGAAGAGCGCGCACGAACGAGTCAGCTTCAAAAAAGGTTCCTCCGATGTGATAGTTCATCGGGGAACAGAAATTATCACTTTAGGTCCGGCTGGTGGACTCTACCTGCCTGGACGGCTGCCTTCCGGCGCCGTGCCCGTGTCCGCCGTTACATAGGGTACGCCGGCCTCTGCCATTGCTTTGTTCAGCCGGGGCAGGTCTTCTTCGGTCAGCTTCTTCACGGCCGCGAGCCCTTGTTGCAATTCCGTCGATGCTGCGTCGACGTCGGCCAACTGGCGGGCGGTAGGGGGGCCTGGGAAGCTGTCGATCGCATTCATGAGCCGGCCGATTTTCTGATTGACGGGGGGCGGCGTCCACTTGAGGGGAGGGCCGGCGTCGCCCAGGCCTCCCTGGCGGTCGACTTCGAACGTCGCGACGACTTCCTTCACATTCGCGAGCATGCCTTCCGCTTGCTTCTTCAGCACTTCCGGCGGTTGTGCCGCAGCGGGCCGCTTCCATCCGTCGGTGAGCGCCGTGAGCGATGTCCGAAGCGCCACGATTTTCCGGCGCCCCGCATCCGCCTCTCTCATCATTCCGTAAAGCCGCTCGATGGCCTGACGCCGTTGGGCGATGGCTTCGGGCGACATCTGAACGCGGGGGTCCTGCTCCACGGAAACCGGTTTTGAAGCGGACTTTCCATCGAGAGCGATGGACACAGTGTAGTCGCCTGGATCTACCAGCGGTCCGCGGCCTCCGCCGCCGAAGAATCCACCGCCACCTCCGCCGCCACCGCCTCCCCCACCGGCACCCTGGCCTCCGCCTTGCGCGCCCTCGCCGCCTTGTCCGCCGGCCTCGGCGGTGCCGCCTTCGACAGGTGCGACTTCGGCTGGATTCGCTCCACCTGTGCGCCTGGGATTACCTGCCGCCCCGCCCGGTCCGGCGCCGCGCTGGCCGGTTTGAGGGCGCACGGGGGAATCGTAGCGCAAATCCCAATTCACCCGGTTTACTCCCGCATCCGCCGGTCCGTTCAATTCGCGAATCTTGTTTCCTGCCCGGTCAGCTATTGTGATCCGCACAGGATTATTACCTTGCTGCGGCTTCGTTTTCAGATAGTAATTGAGAATCACGCCGTAAGGCGGATTTGGCGCAATGAATTCCTGCTGCCCGGTAAAACCTTTCATATTGGCAATCCGGTATTCGATGCCCGGACGAGAATCGAACAAATCGAGATCCGAAGAGATCACGCTGTCGCTCATCTTTTCAAGTGGAGTGATGTCGTCCATGATCCAGATGGACCGGCCATGAGTGCCGACGATCAGATCGTGCTCGCGTGGTTGAATCAGCACGTCGAATACGGGAACAGGGGGCAGGCCGTTCTTCATCCGCTGCCACGACGCGCCTCGATCAAACGAGGCGAATAAGCCGAACTCGGTTCCGGCGAACAGGAGATTCGGATTGGCCGGATCCTCGCGCACGACATGCAGGGTGCCGGCATCCTCCGGAATCCCCTTGTTAATGGCCTTCCATGACTTACCGAAATCTTCGGTCATGTAGAGGTAAACCGAGAAATCGTCGCTCCGATGATTATCGAAAGCGACGAAAGCCGTGCCTTCGTCGCGATGAGAAGGCTCGACCTTGGCGACATAGGCGCCCTTGCGCAGCCCGGGGATTCTGCCGGCTACGTTCATCCAGGTTTTGCCGTCGTCTCGCGTTACTTGCAAATTGCCGTCATCCGTTCCAACCCAGATCACTCCTGCTTTTACGGGCGACTCGGCTACCGTCGTGGCGCACGGGAAATTCTGCACGCCGTCATGGCGCGAAAGCATATCCTTGTCGGGCAGTTTGCCGAGGACCGGCAACTTCTCGCGATCCACGCCAGTCGTGAGATCCGGGCTGATCCGCTCCCAGGAATCGCCCCGATCCGTTGACTTGAAGAGAAAATTGCCTCCATAATACAGCGTATTGCGATCATGCGAAGAAAGCACCAGGGGCGAGTTCCACTGGAAGCGATAGCGGGGCGCTTTGTCGTTATCTTCGAGCGGACGCAACGATCGGGATTGCCCCGTGTTGAGATCGCGTCGCAGCAGATTTCCATCTTGCGCTTCCGTGTAAACGATATTAGGCTCGACCGGATCAATCTTCGTGTCAAAGCCGTCGCCGCCGCCGATGTTGTACCAGTCGTCATTCGTAATGCCGCTAGTGATCAGGTTTGCACTGGGACCGCACCACGAATAATTATCCTGAAGACCTCCACAAACGTGGTAGGGCTTTTGCATGTCATATGAAATCTCGTAGAACTGGCCGAGCGGAACATTGTTGTCGTATTCCCAGGTGCGGCCGCCATCGCGAGTAATATTGATGCCTCCGTCGCAACCCGCGATCATGTGGTCCGAATTGGCTGGATCGATCCAAAAGGCGTGAAAATCGCTATGTATCTTCTGCCAGCGGTCTTCCCGAAACGTTCTGCCGCCGTCGTCGCTGTAATAAAGAGGAGCCCCGAGCACCCAGATTTTGTGGTCGTTATTCGGATCGATCCGAATTTGGCTGTAATAGGAAGGCCGCGGATTCGTATCGCTCATCTTTGTCCACGTGAGGCCTTTGTCTTCGGAACGAAACACGCCGCCGTGAACATTTTCAATAAGAGCGTAGACAATGTTCGGGTTTCTGCGATACACCTCCAGGGCGCAGCGCCCGATGTCGCCGGTTTGAGGCAGGCCCTTGGTGAGCTTTGTCCAATGCGCCCCGCCGTCGGTTGTCCGGTACAAGCCTCCGCCAGGGCCGCCGCCGTTGAAGCCGAACACGGTACGGCGGCGCTCATAAGCCGCGGCGTAGAGAATATTCGGGCTCTGCGGATCGATCGCAACATCGGAAACGCCAGTATCTTCGTTGATAAAGAGAGCCTGCGTCCACGTCGCCCCGCCGTCGGCTGTCTTGTAAACTCCGCGCTCTTTGTTGGGCCCCCACAAGTGGCCCAGTGCCGCTACGTAAACAATGTTGGGATCCGACGGGTGAACCACGACTCGCCCGATGCTCTGAGTATTCGTGAGGCCCATGTGAGTCCACGTCTGGCCGCCATCCATCGACTTATACACGCCCTTGCCCCACGACGAGCTTTGACGGTTGTTTGGTTCGCCCGATCCTACCCACACGATTGATGAATCCGAGGGCGCGATGGCGATGTCGCCGATGGTCCCCACGTCCTGCTCATCGAAAACGGGTTCCCACGACGAGCCGCCATTCACGCTTTTGAAAACACCGCCGGCGGCCGCAGCCACATAAATAATGCGCGGATCCGATTCCTGCACGGCGAAATCATCCACGCGCCCACCCATGATGGCGGGGCCCAGCGAGCGAAACTTCAAATTCTTGAGGGCGTCCTGATATGTAGACTGCCCGAACAAGGGGGCGGCGAGCAGACCTAGGGACAGAACGCACCTAAGCGATTCTCGCGAAACGCGTGCCAGTGTCGTTGGGTTCATGAGATTATACGAATTTGGACAATGATTGTAACACCGGATACGTAGTCGACCCAGTTGACAGTGAAGTCTTGGGTGAATTACCAAGGAATTAACCGCACTTTGATGAAAAGGGCGGTGCCGCGAACTTTTGCAGAGCGAATCGCCAGAAGGCGAGCCCTTGTCCCGAGTATCGAGACAGCGCATGGAAGTGGATTAGAGCCGTTGTGCTAACTGCTCACAAATTGTTTGCGGCGGAAACCCGCTGACGAGGAGAGCAGAAATGAAAATCGCGCAAGTTGCGCCGCTGTACGAAAGTGTTCCCCCCAGGCTGTACGGCGGAACCGAACGAGTTACCTCCTATTTGACGGAAGAGCTGGTTCGGCAAGGGCACGACGTCACTCTTTTTGCAAGCGGAGATTCAACCACTCGTGCCAGGCTGCGCCCTATTTGCGAGCGGGCATTGCGTCTGGAAGGAAAGAAGGTGATCGATCCTCTCGCGCACCACATAAAGATGGTCGAGATGGTGGCGCAGGAAGCAGATGAATTTGATGTAATTCATTTTCACATCGACTATCTTCACTTTCCTGTTACCCGGCGGCAGAAAATCGCGGCGGTCACTACGCTCCACGGACGGCTCGATATTCCCGACGTGATCGCGGTTTATCGCTTGTTCAACGATATGAATCTAGTGTCGATCTCCAACGCACAGCGTGCGCCGATGCCGTGGGCAAACTGGGCGGCGACGGTTCACCACGGCTTGCCGGAGGATTTATATACGCCTCGAGAAGTCCCAGGTAAGTATCTTGCCTTTCTGGGCCGCATCTCTCCAGAAAAGCGCGTGGATCGCGCCATTGAGATTGCAAAACGTGCCGGGATGCCGATTAAGATTGCGGCGAAGATCGATGCGGTAGATAAAGAATATTTCGATTTAAATATCGCGAAACTGTTGAAGGACCCGTTGGTGGAGTACGTCGGCGAAATCGGAGAGGAGGACAAATCGGATTTCCTCGGTAACGCGCGCGCTGTGCTCTTTCCCATCGACTGGCCGGAACCATTTGGGCTCGTAATGATCGAAGCCCTGGCATGTGGCACTCCCGTTATTGCGTATCGGATGGGTTCAGTGCCTGAAGTCATCGATGATGGCACCACCGGTTACATTGTGAGCAGCCTGGACGAAGCTGTTAAAGCAGTTCACCGGACTGGCTCGCTGGATCGAAAAGTCTGCCGGCAGGTTTTCGAGGAACGCTTCAGCGCCCGTCGCATGTGCCTGGACTATGTTGAGGTCTACAAAAGATTGGGCGACCAGCAGCCCACTGAACCCGATCTCAAGACTGACGGCGAACGTTTGTCGCTGGCGGCGTAAGTCTCGGGTAGCATAGCTTTCGGAGAGCATGGTTCACGAAATGCCCGTGAAGGACACACTAGACACGGATGTAATCGAAGTTGGAGATCAATTCTACATTCGTGCCCAATCATCGCTGGCGGACAGCCGCACGCTGGTCCTGCTGCATGGCGACACTTTCGCCGTATTCGACCGATACGGCGATATCCAGACCGTCGGTTCTGGTCAGCAGGGTATTTTTCATCGCGAGACGCGGCATCTGTCGCGGCTGGAGCTTCGTATCTCGGGCCTGCGGCCGCTTCTTCTAAGCTCCACAGTTCGGGAAGACAATGTCCTGCTTGCTGTTGATTTAACAAATCCGGACATGCAACTTTCGCCGGGTGACTCCCTGCTTCGGGGCACGCTGCACATGTACCGGACCAAGTTTCTGGTGGATGGGGGCTGTTTCGATCGGATTCTACTCCACAATTACGGCCAAAAGCCGATAGATATCGAGTTGTCATTCGCTTTCGGAGCGGATTTCGCAGACATCTTCGAGGTACGCGGTCAAAAGCGGGAGCGCCGTGGTGCGTGTCTTCCCGAGCAGGTTGACAAATCCAGCGTAACGCTGTTGTACGAGGGTTTAGACAAGGTGCTGCGGCGTACGCGAATTGAATGCTCGACATCTGCCTGCATGACGCGAGCTGGAATGATCTCTGCCCCGATCCACTTGGAAGCGCACGAGGAAACCGTGTTTTGCTTAAAGCTCGGCTTCGAAACCGACGGCGCGACGCAGCCGGTGACAGGCTACGACGACGGTCTGCTTCGGGTTACCGGAGAACGCCAAACATCGCCGCTAGCCGACATCGATATCTACACGGCGAATGAGCAGTTTAACGACTGGATCAATCGCTCGCGGGCCGATCTCGAGATGATGATTGCCGCGACTTCCTTCGGGCTATATCCTTATGCGGGCGTTCCTTGGTTTAGCACCGTGTTCGGTCGCGATGGGATCATTACGGCGCTCGAGCTGCTCTGGCTGGCCCCCTCCGTCGCAAAAGGCGTACTCAACTATTTGGCGGCTACACAAGCAACAGTGAGCGATCCGAACCGCGACGCAGAGCCAGGGAAGATTCTTCACGAGATGCGAAAAGGAGAGATGGCGAAGCTACGCGAGGTTCCATTTGGCCGCTACTACGGCAGCGTAGATGCGACCCCGCTCTTCGTTCTGCTTGCTGCGGCGTATTACGAGCGAACGGCTGACATTGCATTTATACGAAGCATCTGGCCCAATATTGAGGCGGCGCTTAACTGGATCGATCAGTTTGGCGATCTCGATGGCGACGGCTTCGTCGAATACGCTCGACATTCGGAGACGGGCCTCCTGCAGCAGGGATGGAAAGATTCTCAGGATTCCGTCTTTCATGCCGACGGAAGCCTGGCCAGCGGCCCAATTGCTCTATGCGAGGTTCAATCGTACGTTTACGCAGCGAAATCGCGAATCGCTGTAGCCGCATCGGACCTCGGTCTTCAGGCGAAGAGCGACACACTGCACGCACAGGCCGAGGAGCTGCGCCAAAAGTTCGAGACCGCCTTCTGGTCCGACGAGCTTTCCATGTTCGTCATGGCGCTTGACGGGCACAAGCGGCAATGCAACGTCCGCAGCTCGAACTCGGGGCACTGTTTGTTTTCGGAAATCGCGTCTTCATCTCACAGCCGCCGAACGCAGGATTCACTACTCTCGTCCGCGCTGTTTTCCGGTTGGGGAATTCGCACCATCGCCACGGATGAAAAGCGTTACAATCCGATGTCTTATCACAACGGATCGGTCTGGCCGCATGATAATGCGGTTATTGCTTTCGGATTGACGGCTTCACGCGAAAAGGATCTGGCGTTGAAAATTCTTTCGGCCCTATTGGATCTGTCGATCTTTACCGAGCTTCACCGGCTACCGGAACTGATTTGCGGATTTTCACGCCGCCCTGGTAAAGCGCCGACCCTGTACCCCGTTGCTTGCTCCCCGCAAGCTTGGGCGGCCGGCGCTGTCTTTCTCGCCTTACAGGCATGTTTGGGACTTACGGTGGATGCGAAAAAGTCACGAGTTTACCTTCGCTACACCGCTCTCCCGGAGGCGATTACGCAGGTTCGTATTCGCAACCTGAAGGTTGCCAGTTCCTCGGTAGACCTCGCCTTGACCCGGCACGCCGAGACTGTCGGCGTCGATATCTTACGCAGAACAGGCGACGTGGAGATCGTGGCGCTTCGTTGACTTTCTTGGCCCGCCTGAAGAACGGGCAGGGGACTCAGTGCATATGGTTGAAGAGGAACCACAGGAGGATAATCCCTCCTGGAACCCCAAGTATCCATGCGAACAGATACTTCATGTGCATCCTCCTTCCCGTCTAGTCAACGCGGGCGGTTCGCTCTAATGGCTTATCGCTCTTAGCGAAGTCAGCGGAAGCCTCGCCAGTAGAAGATACATCCTCGGCGCCCGTGCGCTTCAGTAGATCCTTGGCCCGGGTTACCCACTCGCTGTTATCGCAGTGTACGGATAAGAGGATGCCGCCCTCTTTGATCCGCCCCTCATAGCGCTTGGCTTCGAATTCCGGTATACCCATTCCCGCCAAGGCGCCTATGATGCCACCAACCACCCCGCCAGACCCGACACCAGCCAGCGTCGCCATAATCGGCCCAGCCGCGATGAACGGCCCGACGCCAGGAATGGCCAGAGCTCCGATGCCCGCTAACAATCCCAACGTCCCGCCGATCGCGCCACCTGCCACCGCGCCTGTGGTGGTCCCCTCCGGCGCTTTCGTGTGTTTCTCGTGCGCAAAATCTTTCGTTCCTGGGTTGTCCTGCAGCAGCACCGAAATATCTTCGTTCCGGTAGCCGGCCGCCAACAATTGATCCACCGCATTCTCCGCATCTGTGCGGCTTCTGTAAATTCCATATACAGCCGTATTCTTTCCCGCCATAGTTTCTCCTGATTGAAATTTGATCTCGAATAGTAAGTGCTGAAGGAATTTTATTTACTATCGCCCTTCACACTCAACTCACTTGTTACGTTGCCCGTGCCAGCGTACTTAGCCGCATATTCCTCAATCGCACGAAAGGCCGCAAATGGTTGTTATGATTTGTTTCTTGCTCATTCTCCCCTTCCGCCGGTATTAACTAGCACGAAAGTGGCCATCGTTAGAGCACGATGAGTGCTTTCGGTAGATATATGATCCTATGATGTTTCCCCCAGTGAGAGAAGTGCCGGGCAGATAGCAAGCCGGGCACTATCAAGTAGAAATTCCACTCCTGATTAGCGACGCGTAGCTTTACTGGCGCGTATCTTTACTGATCTCAAGACTCAGGGGGATTAACTACTCTTCTGCTTCTGCTGCAGCTTGTTCTAGCAAGGGGGGAGAAAGTTGCGTCAACAGCTTGTCCGCTTTTTCCTCTTCCGCTAACGTCTGCGCCAGGAGCTTAGCTACTTTGTTTTCGCCGAGCTGCTCGGCAACTGTCCGCAGGGTGCCGTATCCGGAGATCTCGTAGTGTTCCACTTTTTGCGCGGCAGCCACTAAGCCCAGATCGGAAATGCTCTCCTCCTTCTGCTTGCCCTCGGTGATCTTTTCCTGGCCTTCTTCGATGAGCCCTTGCATGGCCTTACAAGGTTTTGCTTTCGCTTTCGCGCCCAGGAGTTCAAACGCCTGCCTCAAGCGATCAACGTGCCCCTGGGTCTCTTCGAAATGCTTTTCGAAAGCCTGTCTTAGCTTGGGTTCCTTCGCCGCCCGGGCCATTTTCGGGAGGGCCTTTATCAGTTGTCCTTCGGCGTGCAGCAGGTCCTGCATCTCTTCGACAAGTAGTTCTCTCAGTACTGGCATTCAGCGTTTCCTCTCTACCTGAGACGCTAAATACTCAGGCTGCGAGGCTAAGTACAATTACTTGAAGCTGATGCGAGCGTCAGGCCGGGCGAGAAGCAAGGTCTTTATCTTGTAGCGCCCCATAGGATTGCATTGCTATGAGGCAAGCGTTCCAGCCTCCCCATCACACAACACCCGATGAGGTCTAGAATCGAAGCATGGACCTCGTGGTTAACGGCGTGCGCTCCCAACTTAACGTTGATCCGCAACGCCCGCTTCTTTGGGTGCTTCGGAACGAATTAGATTTGACAGGAGCCAAGTACGGCTGCGGCGAAGGCCAGTGCGGCGCTTGTACGGTTCTGATCGAAGGTGTCGCTCATCGCTCTTGTGTGACGCCGGTCGGAAGCGTGGCCGGTAAACAGATCTCGACAATCGAAGGTCTGGCCGACGGATCGCACTTGCACCCTGTCCAGCAGGCTTTTCTCGAGTGCGATGCCATGCAGTGCGGCTACTGTACGCCCGGCATGATTTTGGCAAGCGTCGCCCTGCTCCATAAGAATCCGAGGCCGTCAGAGCCGCAGATCCGACAAGCGCTCGAAGGGAACGTCTGCCGCTGCGGAACGTACAACAAAATCGTTGCAGCCGTCCAAAAGGCGGGAAGCGCGATGAGCAGCGAAGCCAGGGAGCGCCGCCATGCTTGATTTAAATCTCCAGAGTCGCCGCGGATTTCTGAAGTCGTTAGGCGGCGGATTCCTTGTATTCTTCGTTGCCGGCGAAGACGGGAGCGCTCAGGAATCGGGATCGGCGCAGCGCCGTCGCGGCGGCGAACAATTGCCGCAAAACGTGTCAGCCTGGCTGCACATCGCGCCGGATGGCAAGATTACCGCCTTCACAGGAAAAGTAGAGGTCGGCCAAAACGCTCGCACATCGCTGACGCAAGCGGTTGCGGACGAGCTGCGCTGCCGGCCTGAATCGATCGAACTGATCATGGGCGACACGGAACGAACGCCCTTCGACATGGGTACATTCGGAAGCCGGACGACTCCGACAATGGTTCCGGTGGTTCGCAGAATGGCTGCGGCAGCGCGCGAAGCCCTGGTCGACTCCGCGGCGGCGAAATGGGGCGCGAGCCCTGCCTCGCTTACAGTCGGCAGTGAATGTGTGAAGAACGCCGCGTCGGGAAAGAGTCTCAGTTTCGGTGAACTCGCCGGAAGCGTCGATTGGGTGCACGTCGTCGGAAATAAGGACTTAGTAACGCCACCGATGAAATGGCAAGTGGCCGGCGTAAGTGTGCCAAAAGTGAATGGGCGGGAACTGGTGACGGGCAAGCATAAGTATGCTTCCGATCACAAGGTGCCTGACATGTTATATGGCCGCGTGTTGCGCCCTCCCAGTTTCGGAGCAAAGCTTACAGAAATCGAGACCAACCTGGCGTCCGCGATACCCGGGGTAACCGTGATCCGGGATGGCGACTTCGTGGGAGTTGCCGCGAAAGATGAGCACGTCGCGCAAAGAGCGATGGAAAACATCAAGGCGCAGTGGCAGGAAAAACCGCAGATTTCATCGAAGGATCTATTTTCATATATCAAGAGCAACGCTGGTGAGCCCGAATCCGGGAGAGGCGGCCCCGCCGTACGAGGGTCTATAGAGGAGGGCTTACGAAGCGCTGCCAAAACGCTCACGAGCAGTTACACCATCGCCTACATTGCCCATACGCCGCTTGAGCCTCGCGCCGCACTCGCTGAATGGAAAGACGGAAAACTCACTGTCTGGACCGGCACGCAGCGGCCTTTTGGCGTGCGTTCGGAATTGGCCGAAGCATTCCATCTTCCAGAGGATCAGGTTCACGTGCTAATGCCCGACACCGGCTCGGCCTATGGCGGCAAGCACTCGGGCGAATGCGCCGTGGAGGCGGCGCGTCTGGCGAAGGGCGCCGGCAGACCTGTCAAGCTGATCTGGACACGCGAGGAAGAATTTACCTGGGCTTATTTCCGGTACGCGGGTGTTATTGAGGTCAAGAGCGGGGTCTCCGCTGACGGGACACTTACCGCCTGGGAATTTCACAACTATCTCTCCGGGCCTTCGGCCCTAGAAACGCCGTACGAGGTCGAAAATCAGAGCATCCATTACCATCCCGTCGAGTCACCGCTGCGGCCAGGCTCCTACCGCGGTCTCGCGGCGACCGCAAATCATTTCGCGCGCGAATCGCAGATGGACGAGCTGGCGGCGGCTATCGGGATGGAGCCGCTCGCATTCCGGCTGAAGAACCTGAAAAACCCGCGCATTCAGGCGGTGCTCGAGGCCGCCACCGAGCGCTTTGGGTGGGCCCGCAACAAGCCTTCGAAGAATCGCGGCTTCGGTCTCGCGTGCGGCACCGAAAAAGGCGGCTACGTCGCGTGTTGTGCCGAAGTTTCGATCGGAGCCAGCCGGCAGGTTCGAGTCGAACGAGTGGTGGAGGCCTGGGAGTGCGGTGCAATCGTGAATCCCGAGCACTTGAAGAATCAGGTGGAAGGAGCCATCGTCATGGGACTGGGAGGCGCTCTCTTTGAGGCCATCGATTTCGCCGACGGCCGCATTCTCAATGCCCGGCTTTCGAAATACCGCGTCCCGCGCTTCGGCGATGTGCCGAAGATCGAGGTGATCCTGATCGATCGCAAGGATTTGCCATCCGCCGGGGCAGGGGAAACACCCATCGTGGGCATAGCGCCCGCCATTGCGAACGCTATCAACAACGCCACCGGAGTGCGGCTCCGCTCGATGCCCATACTTCCGTCCTTCCAGGCATAGGCCCATGAGGGTCGGCTTCATCGGGCTGGGCAGAATGGGGGCCGGCATGGCGCGCAATTTATTGCGGGCGGGGCACCAGGTCACCGCCTTCAATCGAACGCGCGCCAAGGCCGAGGGTCTCGCCAGCGATGGAATCGAGATCGCCGAATCCGCGGCCGCCGCCTGCCGGGAGTCGCAAGCCGTGTTTACGATGCTGTCCGACGATGCTGCCGTAGAGCAAGTGGTTTTCGGAGATCAGGGCATCTTATCGGGTCTTGAATCAGGCGCCGCTCATATATCGAGCAGCACCATCAGCACCGCACTCGTTCGCCATCTCGCGGAAGAGCACGGCAAGCGGAAACAGATCATGCTCAGCGCCCCCGTGTTTGGGCGGCCCGAAGCCGCAGAAAATCGCCGGCTGATCGTGGTGACCGCCGGTGACAATTCGGCTCTCGAACGGTCCGGTCCGCTGTTCGACGCCGTCGGCCGCCGGACATTCAACGTCGGGTCCGAGCCCTGGCAAGCGAACGCCCTCAAGCTCTGCGGGAATTTTATGATCGGCAGCATGCTGGAGACCTTCAGCGAAACCTTTGCCGTCATGCGCAAATCCGGTATCGATCATCATCTTTTCCTGGATGTTATGAACGAGTTATTTGCATCGCCGGTTTACAAAAACTACGGTCAGGCCATGGCGGACGAGAAGTTTGAACCGGCGGGATTTCCGTTGAAGCTGGGATTGAAGGATATTCGCCAAGCCATTGAAGCTGCGGCAGAAGTTGGTGCGCCCATGCCGTTTGCCAGCGTCATTCGAGATCACCTGGTTTCGGCCGTGGCTCACGGGCAGGAAGACCTGGATTGGTCGAGCATGGCGTTGGTTGCCGTCCGCAGTGCCGGATTGTAACGTTTTCAAGGATATACGGTAAAAGATCTAAAGCGCCACTTCCTGAGCTTTCGTGGATGGTAGTGAGAGGAGGAGCAGGCCCCCTCCTTATCCCTGTAAACTTATCCGATCTGGGACCGTTTACCTTATGTAGATAGCCTATGATGGGCGCGATGGCGGACCAACTCGAGGGAGAAGTCCACGCAGGCGCAGATCTGCGGGATTTCAGCAGTTGGATGGCCTCGGAACAGCGGCGCATTTTTTTGCTGTGCCGCCGGTTGCTGCAGGACGCCGACGAAGCCGATTCAGCTACTCAGGACGTTTTTCTCAAGGCTTACAAAGCTCTGCGGAAGGACAAAGGGGAGCGAATCGAGCTAGACAATCCCGGCAAGTGGGTGACGAGGATTGCGGTAAACACCTGCCTGGATCGCTTGCGGTCGAAGGCCTGGAAGATCTGGCGGAAGCGGCCGCCGGCGGAGGACGAAGAAGTCATTTTGCAGATGACTGCAGGCGCGGATCCCGACGCCGAACGTCAGTTGTTCGCTAAACAAATCCAGCGCAGACTGGAGGCGGCGCTCACAAAGCTCTCGGACCGGCAGCGGGCTGTTTTTTCGCTGCGGCATTACGATGCCATGGCGCTTGAAGATATTGCCGATGTTTTGAAGCTGGACATCGGGACTGTAAAGGCCCACTTGTTCCGGGCGATTGCGAAGCTGAGGGAAGAATTAAAAGACTTGTACATTCCTGGGGAAGGAGGCGTTCGAAGAGTGACATGAGCATCAAGTCCAAACTGTCAGGGCATTGGACAGATGAGCAACTGATCGCACATTTGTACGGCGTAGGTCCGGACGACAACCATATTAAAGAATGCCGAGGTTGTCAGACGCGCTTGTCCGCGATGGAAGCGAATCGCCGGACGATGGACCGGAATGAAGTTTCCGAGGAGGCGGGTTTCGATTTTCTCGCTGCGCAGCGGCGCAGGATCTATGCCAGGCTAACCGAGCCGACGCATTGGTGGTCGAATTTCGAAGTGAAGCGCTGGCTCTCGGCCACGGCGGCGCTTCTGGTGGCGGGCGGTGGATTGTTTCTGTACCAGCAAAACCATGCCCAGCAATTGATGGACAATAAGGTCTCCGATGTGCAACTGGCACAGGAGGTGAGCCGCATGGTTCAGGATTCCGAACCGCAGCCGACCGCGCCACTGCAAGGGCTGTTTGACGAATGAGACTTCGCCCTCTCTGTGTTTTATTGCTATCGATCGGCTTGGCCGTGTCCGCGTTCGCCCAAAACCGGGCGAATTTCCCTTGGTGGAATAGCCCCGTCAAGAATGACCTTGGACTCAGTCCGGAGCAGAACCAAAAGATTCGCCAGATTGTGCGCTCCTACCGCGACCGGTTACTGGATGCCCGTAACAGCGTGCAAAAGGCGGAAGGAGACCTCGAAGATATTCTGAACGATCAGGACGTGAGTGCTGAAACGGCCCGGCCGGTGATTGAGCGGCTTGCGACCGCGCGCGCCAACGCCAATCGAGTATTTCTGGAAATGAGCGTTCAATTGCGCAGCGTGTTGACGTTCGATCAATGGCGGCAGTTGGTCCGCCGCTGGGATGAAGTGCAGAAAAAGAGACCCAGCGACACGCAGGCTCCGCCGGATTAGCCAGGCGGGCTCCGCTCGGGAGGGTTGCGGCTGCCTTTGAGCAATTCTGAGATTTTGCCGCCCACGTGATCCAGAAAAGCATCCCCCGCGGTTCGACTTGGTTGGTTTCCAATTTTCCGGGGTCGTTCGCTTTTGCTCCGCTTCTCAAAGCAGACAGATCATGTGAGGATTAGAGCGGATTACTCGCACACTGACGGCGACTGTTCACTTTGCTCTGTTCACTTTGCGCTGTTCACTTTGCGCTTGACTAAGGGCGTTAAGCGAACTAAAACTTCCGCATACAGGCGCCCTGCGAGGGTTTTCGGGGCGTCAGTTCGGCTAGCTTAGGTCGGCGCCGTCCTGCTGTCCCGCGCTCTCGCCCGGTTGCATGTTGTCTCAATGGAGGTTGAGGGACGCTTGCGTGGATTGCTGGTATTGAGTCTTGTTTTATCGGTGCCCGCCTTGGCTGCGGACCGCACCCCCATCAAGCCGCTGAAGATCGTTAACGGCTCTACGGGTCAAGTTATCCACAACCTATTCGGTCAATTTGCACCCCTCAAGTGTGCGTTGAAAATGCCGTACGGGCAGGTCTCGACCGGACCTGCTTCGGTGATGGCGAGCAGCTTTATAGGGAACAGACGACTGGGCCTTGCGATGCAATGCCCGAGTTGTGGGAACGCGCAGTGCGCGAGCGAACGTACCCGCTTAATGGCTGTGCTTCGAACGCATATCCCGAATGGCAAGGCGATTGTAATGAATTTTGTATTAGCATGCAGTGTTTTTACACCACCCAGTGTTCCTGTTGGTTGGCATGTTCAAGCCCCCCGGGGTGCCCGTGTGTTCAAGACGGCGGCTGCGGCTAACTGCATTTCCTGCAGCGTATAGAGTTAAGAGGAGACAACCATGAAAGTCCTATCCGGTTGGACGTGTGCAGCGCTGGTCCTCGCGGCTTGCGCCGCTGGCGATCAAATAGGAACGTTTCCGTTCCCGCCTGTGACGCGTTACCGTGCAGAGAACGGTCTAATCCTGAGCTGGAAGGGGAACCAGAGCGACCCCAAGGACGAGATCAAGGTTTACGATTTGAGCGGCAAAGTAGTAGCGCACTTTGGCCTTCTGGCGCTCGTGCCGGAGGCAAAGAGCGTAAGCATCCACGACGTTTCAGCGCAACCGGGGCAGGGCATAGCCGTCGCTGCTGTGTACGTCAAACCCGCCGGGGTTGAGGCTAGCTTGTTGTTGTTTGGCTTCGACGGCAAGCTGCGCTCTGCGTTTGCGCTAGCGCCCACTCGGGAGATCGGGCTTTTGGCGCTCGACGATAAATCAAACATCTGGACCGTGACTGTCGGGGCCGGAGGCCAGCCGCCTTCTGCCGTGCCGATGATTGTGGAATACGACTCCTCCGGGCGAGAGATTCGAAAGCTGCTCACCAGGGATACGTTCTCGACGCACGCGCAACTGATCCGCATGACATCTGTGAGCGGCCATCCAAATATGGGGTATGATTCGGGAACTGTCTGGTTCTGGTTACCGAGCACAACGGACTTAGTGACCATAAAGAGTGATACTGGCGAGGTCAATCGATTCACGACCGGGCTGCCCAATCTCGCCGATGGAGTCGTTCCGTTCACAGTTTTTCGACTCTCCGGAAGCCAATACATCCTATCTACCCGTAACCGTAACATCCAACAGTCACCTGATCCGGCAGACCTCTTATACAGTTGAATCAAGACAGTGGTCCCCTGCTACTGTTCCCTCGGACTGCATAAACGGTGCCACCATGCTGGGTGTCTCTGACCAGAAGCCACTGTTTGTTGGTCGGCTATCACATCTCGTTTGTACGGGCGAGTTGAGGTGAATAGGAGTCCGCATATATCATCTTGCACGCCCCCAATGTCGATGACGTCTTTACCGTGTATAGGCTGTAATTGAGAGCGATCGGATGGATAACGGTATGGGTTTCGCAAGTAAGTTGGTGTTGGCCTTGGCGTTTTCAAGCACGCTTCTGCTCAGTGAACAGGTCGGGACATTTGCGTATCAGCGGCCGTCCAGGCTGGCCGTTGAAGACGGGCTGATGATAAGTATTACTGAGAGCCAAGTTGTCGAAATCCATGACCTTACCGGTCGCCTGCTGGTTGGGATTGATCCCCTCCAAAACAGACCGGATACGCTGCCCGACGCTACTGCTGTAAGCGTTCACGATGCATCGGTGAAAAAAGATCAGGCAATTGCCATAGCGGCCGTCTTCACCAAACCGGACGCGCCGCCACAGGCAAGACTTCTCATTTACGACTCCTCCGGAGGCTTAAAATCCAGCGTCCCTCTTCCGTCTTCCCGAGAGATTGCGCGGTTAGCGTTCGACGACCAGCAGAATATCTGGACCATGACGTTGGGCTCCGGTTTCGACGAGAAACCTTCCAATGTTCCGATGATCGTGGAATACGATTCGTCCGGAAAAGAGCTTCGAACCTTGCTGACGCGAGACGCGTTTCCGATTCACGCAAAGATGAATCGGGGATCGCTAGACCACGGCTTTACTACATTAGGGTACGACCATGGGACTCTCTGGTTCTGGATGCCTGAATCAAACGATTTAGTCAACATCCAGACGGATACAGGGGTATTTGAGCGGGTCAAGACCAGCGAACCGCCACTTCCCAAAGGAATCGGCCCCTTGATGCTGTTCCGCGTTTCGCCGCAAACGTACGTGCTGAAAACCACTCACAACGGTGCGGCCCAAGGACTTTCCGGGAGACCGCTCTACATCTGGTCGTCAGATACCAAAGAATGGCAACACATTGACTATCCTGCGGGATGCCGTGAGGGATATACAGTGCTCGGAGTGCTCGATGGCGACCTGTTGTTCATTAACTATGACTCGGGAAATCTCTGTGCCGGACCGGTCGTTTCACAAAGATCCGTTGTGTCCGGACCTGTTGCTCAGAATAGGGCTCATCCCTGAACCGGGTTGCGGCTGCCTTTGAGCAATTCTGAGATTTTGCCGCCCACCTGATCCAGAAAAGCATCCAGGTCCGCCGGCTTGTGTATAAAGCAGTCCGCTCCGAATTGCAGAGCTTCCCGGCGATCGTCGGGCGCCACCGAAGAAGTTACCACCGCCCTTGGCATACATGCCAGAGCGGGATTGCCGCGAGCCGCATCGAGCACTGAGCAAGCATCGCCGCGTGGAATGTTGTAATCGAGCAGCATCAGATCCGGAATCCTGGCGCAATCCGTGCCATACGTATTCACGATGCGGATGGCGTCGTCTGCAGTTGAGCAGTGAGTCAGTTGATATTCGATTCCCTGCGCGAGAAGACATTCTCGTATCAGGCCGACATCGCCCGGGTTGTCTTCGACCAGTAGAATGTGGCAGGGCACGATATTTAAGAAGACCGCCTCTCCGGTAGGGCAAACCGAAATGCGGAGCCGCGGCCGGGAGTGGACTCCACCCAAATGCGCCCACCGAGCCGTTCCACGGCGGCTCTGCAGATGGCAAGGCCAATGCCCGTGCCGGACGATTGCCGGTCATGCAGGCGCTTGAACACTCCAAAAACGTATTCCAGATACTCCCCCTCGATTCCTCTGCCGTTGTCTTCCACGCAGAAGACCCAGTTGCCATCGCGAAGCGCCGCCGACACGCGCACGCGAGGAGTTTCAGCGGACCTGTATTTTATAGCGTTACTGATCAGATTTTGGAACAGCTGCAAGAGCAGCACTTCTATAGACTCGATCCTCGGCAGGGGTTCGCACACTACGGAAGCGCCGGATTCCGCGATCATTCCGTCCAGGTACGAAACGGCCGTCCGGAGCACCGCGTTACAGTCGACGGATGTCCAGTGCTGATCGCCTGACTCGCTGATGAAAATGTACTGGCGCAAAGCCTCCAGAAGCCTGTGCAGCCGGATGCCATTTTCCAGAACGCAATTCAACCTTTCAAGATTCTCAGGATCGAGCTGGTTGCCCGCCGACTTGTTGATCCATTGAGAGTAAGAGAGGACCATGCGAGTGGCTTCCTGCAGATCGTGACTGGCGGCCCAGGCGAACTGGCGCAGTGCCTCGTTGGACCGCGTCAGATCGGCCGTCCTCTCCGCGACCCGCTTCTCCAGCTCCATGTTTATGCGACGGATCCGCTGCTCAGCCAGAACCTGCTCTGTATCATCGCGAATGGCTGTTGTGATCAGCGGTCCGTCCTCGGTATCGAAGGGACTCCGGGTGATCTCGACAGGAAACACTTCCCCGTTGCGATGAGTTGCGCTGAGGCGTGTCTCGGCAAGAGAGGAGGGCTGCCCCGGATCCGGCTGGGTTTGGTTCGGCGATTGCCAATCGGGAATCAAAGAGGTAATGTTTAAACCGATGAGTTGTTCGCGAGGATAGCCAAACAACACATCAGCCCTCGAGTTCGCTAGCCGGATTGCGCCGTCTTGTCCGGTAATTACCATTGCGTCGGGGGCCGCTTCCAACACGGCTCGAAACTTCTGCTCAGTGCGCGCCAGCGCTTGGGTCTGCTGGCGCAGCAACTGTTCGGTGCGGCTCATCTCGACGAACACGGCCACCTTGCTTTGAAGAATCTCGGGAACGATGGGCTTGAATAGGAAGTCAACCGCGCCCAGATCGTAACCGCGGAAGAGCTGTTCATCGCTTCGATAGCCCGTCAAGAATAGAATGGGCGTGTGGCGCGAGCGCTTGCGGGTTCGAATGAGCTCCGCCGTCTCAAAGCCATCCATCTCGGGCATGCGTACATCCAAGAGAATGGCGGCGAAATCGTGATCGAGGCAAAGACGAAGAGCGTCTATGCCGGACGGCGCGAGCATCAGTTCCTGCTTTAGAGGTTCAAGCACGGCCTGCAGAGCCAGCAGGTTGTCGCGATCGTCGTCGACCAGCAGGAGCTTCACCCGTTCCCGCGCCCCGGCCAGCTCGGCGCTTGCGCTCAATTCCGTGAGAGCGTCTGGATTCATCGGCTGTTCGGGTTCCATTCACCGACCGGGTTGGCGACTCCCTGCGCGCCCTCGAGAACACGCGCCAGCCATACGCGCATCACTGCGAAGAGATGATCGAGTTCCACCGGCTTAGCCACATAATCCGAAGCCCCGGCCTGCAAGCACTTCTCGCGATCTCCTTTCATGGCTTTAGCTGTTAAGGCAATGATGGGCAGGTTCCGGAATTCGGGAATGCCGCGGATTGTCTGGGTTGTTTCATACCCGTCCATTCCGGGCATCATGATATCCATCAGCACGAGATCGATATCGGGGTTTCTCCGGAGAACATCGATTCCGGCATCTCCGTTTTCCGCATGAAAAACGGTCAGATCGCGCTGCTCGAGAACACTGGTGAGAGCGAAAATATTCCGCAGATCGTCGTCAATAACGAGAACTTTGCGCCCTTTGAGCATGGGGTCGCTCTGCCGCGCGGCTGCCAGAACACGCTTCTGCTTGTCGGAGAGGGCATCTTCCGGCCGGTGCAGCAAGAGCATCGTTTCATCCAGCAAGCGCTCCAACGAAGGCGCATATCGTACGAGGCTGAATCGGGACAAACGATGCAGCTCCGCGGCTTGGGCCGGGTTGAGGTTGCGGCCGCCAAATATCAGGAATGGCGGAACGAATGGCGCCAGACGCGCCTGCGTTTCTTCAATGGATTCGATTCCGGCTGCCTCGGAAGTGACCCAGTCGAGAATGACGCCATCGAGATATTCGCTAGTAATCACCTGCATCTGTTCCTTGCTGGAGGATGCATCGATGAACTGTATGTCCGGTGCGCCGATGAAGGCCTTGATTTCCTGGCGCAGCGGCTCGATTCCGGTCACGAGCAGAAGCTTTTTTGTACGAGGCTGCATATAGTGCTGAATGACGCTGAAGACGTCATCGAGAGCCTCCGGCTCGGGCGCCTTCGAGAGGCAGCTGACCGCGCCCAGCGCGAACCCGCGCCGGTTGTTTTCATGTCCGGAGATCACATGAACGGGGATATGGCGAGTCAGCGGATCGTGTTTCAGGTAATCGAGCACGGTCCACCCGCTCATGTCCGGCAGTCTCACGTCCAGCGATATGGCGCCTGGATGGAATTCGCGAGCCAGGTTTATGGCGGTGCTTCCGCGCAGGGCGATAAGCGCTTTAAGACCGCGGCGATGAGCGAGATCTACCAGGATGCGAGCGAACGTGACGTCATCTTCCACGATCAGGAGCACGCGATCGCCGGCCTGAATCATACTACGGTCATCGTCAATCGCGAGGTCGTGCTCGGACAGCCAGGCCGGGATGGGAAGCGAGCCTTGTTCAAAGCGCATATCGGCGTCGCGCGTCATCCACACACGCATTACAGAGAACAAGTGATCCAAATCCACGGGTTTGGTGATGTAATCCGAGGCGCCCGCCAGCAGACACTTTTCGCGGTCTCCCTTCATGGCCTTTGCAGTGAGAGCGACGATGGGCAGGGTCTTGAATTCGGGGATCTGGCGAATGGCGCGGCTGGTCTCATACCCGTCCATCTCGGGCATCATGATATCGAGCAGAACAATATCAATATCTCTGTTGTTTTTCAGCAGTTCAATTCCCGCTCTGCCGTTTTCAGCATGAAAGACCTTCATTTCACGCTGCTCCAGAACGCTGGTCAGCGCAAAGATGTTGCGAAGATCGTCATCGATAACCAGGGCCTTGCGGCCGGCGAGGCTCGGATCGGTCTCACGCACCTCTGCTAAGGCCTTTCTTTGATCGTCTGATAGAAAATGTTCATTCCGGTGTACAAGGCGAACAGTCTCATCCAGGAGATGTTCGATCGTAGGCGCATATCGCACCGCGCTCCCGCGAGCGCACTTGTGGATTTCCGCCACCTGGTCGTCGGAAATCTTGCACGTCCCCAACACCACGATGGGAGGCGTATGTGCCGAGAGTTTGGATTGCACGTCCTCGATGAAGTCTAGTCCGGTTCTATCGGGGAGCACCCAATCAAGAACGATGCAGTCGAGATACTCCTTTTTGACAATGTCGATGGCATCCGCAGGCGAGGTCACAGTCTGTATTTCGATATCGGTTCCAGCGAGCAAATTGCGGATATCGGTCAACCGCACGTCATTATCGGTAATGAGGAGGAGCCGCTTCGTCCGAGGCTCCATGGAATGTTGGACGATCTGGAACGCCTCTTCGAGGGCCTCCTTCGAGAGCGCCTTTTGAAAACAGCTCATAGCGCCGAGGGCGAAACCGCGGCGATTATCTTCATGGCCGGAGACCACATGAACGGGAATGTGGGAAGTGGCGGAGTCATGCTTCAGGCGGTCGAGCAGAGTCCAGCCGCTCAAATCCGGCAGGCGAACATCTAACGTGATGGCGGCCGGCTGGAAGTCGCGGGCCAGCGATATGGCGGCGCCGCCGCGCAGCGCCACCAGGGTTTTCAAGCCCTTACTATGCGCGAGATCCCCCAGGATTTTCGCGAAGACAGCGTCATCTTCGACAATCAGCAACACGCGATCATCGGGGCCGATCAGGTCGCGATCGTCGTCCACAGCAAGGTCCTCCGCCGGCAGCGAAGGTGATGAGGGAACGATAAGGTTAACCTCGGAAGCGATGCGCGGCCCGGCCGCGTTACGAATGGAGGCGGTATCGACCGTCTCCAGCTTGGGCGCCGACGAGATATAGGCCTGCGGAAGATAGAGAGTGAAAGTGCTGCCGCGCCCGAGATTGCTTTCCAGGCGGATTTCACCTCCCAGCAAGCGCGCGAGCTCGCGACTGATCGAGAGGCCCAGACCCGTGCCGCCGTACTTCCGGCTGGTGGTGCCATCGGCCTGCTGAAACGCCTCGAAGATAATGCGCTGCTTCTCCGGGGCGATACCGATTCCGGTGTCAGTAACGGTAAACGCGACGACATTCTTCGCGCGGCTCAGCACGCTGTGAGTGGCGCTCCAACCCGAACGCACGCGTTCAATTCGGAAGCGCACCGAACCGTGCTGGGTAAATTTCAGCGCGTTCGAAAGCAGATTCTTCAGCACCTGTTGCAAGCGCTTGGCATCGGTCCGGATTACCTCGGAGGCTAACTGAGGATCTATCTCGATTCCGAACTCGAGGCCCTTGCCGTCGGCAACGTGGCGGAAGGTGCGCGTACAGTAATCCTGAAGCTCGGCGAAATGAACGTTTCCGACTTCGACGTCCATCTTGCCGGATTCAATCTTGGAAAGGTCCAGAATATCGTTGATGAGCGCCAGCAGGTCGGTTCCCGAGGAGTGGATGGTCTCGGCGAATTTTACCTGCTTGGCGTTGAGGTTGCCTTCTGTGTTGTCGGCCAGCACGCGGGCCAGGATGAGCAAGTTGTTCAAGGGCGTGCGCAGCTCGTGCGACATGTTAGCCAGAAATTCGCTTTTATATTTCGACGTAAGCGCAAGCTGCTCGGCTTTTTCCTCGAGCGCTACCTTGGCCTGCTCTATCTCGCGATTTTTGGCTTCAACTTCCGTGTTCTGTTCGGCCAGCAACTGCGCTTTCTCCTGCAATTGCGCGTTGGTTTCCTGCAACTCTTCGGCAAGCGCCTGGCTCTGCTGCAACAGTTGCTCGGTGCGCATCGTGGCGGCGATGGTATTCAGTACGATGCCCATGCTTTCGGTGAGCTGATCGAGAAATGCCAGATGAACGTCGGAAAGCTGCTGGAAAGAGGCGAGCTCGACGACAGCTTTCACTTCGCGTTCGAAGAGGACGGGAAGAACCACGATGCTTACGGGCGTGGCAGAGCCGAGGCTGGAGCTGATGCGAATGTAATCCTGCGGAACGTCTCGAACTAAAATGCGCTGCTTCTCGCGCGCGCATTGACCCACGAGACCATAACCGAACTTGAACTGCAGGGGCACCTTATCGTGGTCGTCGCAGGCGTATCCGGCCATGAACTTGAGCTGCGGCTCGCCGTCGACGGTCTCGGCAATATAGAAGCTTCCGCGCTGAGCACTGACGAGGGGCGTCAGCTCCGACAAAAGCAATTGCGCAACCGTGAACAGATCGCGCTGGCCCTGCACCATTCGCGTGAACTTCGCGATATTGGTTTTGAGCCAGTCTTGATCGGTGTTTTTGCGCGTGGTCTCCGCCAGGTTGCCGATCATCTGATTAATGTTGTCCTTGAGAGCAGCTACTTCTCCCTCGGCCTGGACGGTAATGGAGCGAGTGAGATCGCCCGTGGTAACAGCAGTGGCTACTTCGGCGATGGCGCGCACCTGGCTGGTGAGATTGGCAGCGAGTTGGTTCACGTTGTCCGTGAGGTCGCGCCACGTTCCCGCTGCGCCCGGCACACGCGCCTGGCCGCCTAGTTTTCCTTCGATACCCACTTCGCGAGCGACGGTTGTTACCTGGTCGGCGAAGGTAGCCAGCGTATCGATCATGGCGTTGATCGTGTCGGCAAGCTCCGCGATTTCGCCCTTTGTCTCAAGGACCAGTTTGCGCTCCAGGTCGCCGTTTGCGACCGCGGTGACTACTTTGGCTATACCGCGCACCTGCGTCGTCAGATTGGCAGCCATGAGATTGACGCTGATGGTCAAATCCTTCCAGGTTCCCGCCACGCCACGCACTTCGGCCTGTCCGCCGAGCTTGCCTTCGGTGCCGACCTCGCGCGCCACGCGAGTTACTTCGCTGGCGAACGAATTCAACTGATCCACCATCGTGTTGATGGTGTTCTTGAGCTCAAGAATTTCACCGCGCACATCGACCGTGATCTTGCGCGACAGGTCGCCCATGGCAACAGCGGTGGTGACCTGAGCGATGTTGCGCACCTGGTTCGTCAGATTGGAAGCCATGGAGTTGACCGATTCTGTCAGATCTTTCCAGGTTCCGGCGACTCCGTACACATCGGCTTGACCGCCCAATCTGCCTTCTGTGCCGACCTCGCGCGCGACGCGAGTTACTTCGGAAGCAAACGAGCTGAGCTGATCCACCATCGTGTTGATGGTTTCCTTCAAGGCCAGGATTTCGCCGCGCGCATCGACGGTGATCTTGCGCGAAAGGTCGCCTTTGGCGACAGCGGTGGTTACATCGGCGATATTCCGGACCTGAGCAGTCAGGTTGGAGGCCATCGAGTTCACGGATTCGGTAAGATCCTTCCACGTTCCGGCGACACCGCGTACATCGGCCTGACCGCCCAACTTGCCTTCGGTCCCCACTTCGCGCGCCACACGCGTGACTTCGCTGGCGAACCCGTTCAACTGGTCGACCATCGTGTTGATCGTGTTTTTCAATTCGAGGATCTCGCCGCGCGCATCGACGGTAATTTTGGTCGTGAGATCGCCTTTGGCGACGGCCGTGGTCACTCCGGCGATATTGCGAACCTGATTCGTAAGGTTGGACGCCATTGAATTGACCGAATCGGTGAGATCCTTCCAGGTGCCGGCGACGCCGCGCACATCCGCCTGTCCGCCTAGCTTCCCCTCGGTTCCGACTTCGCGGGCCACGCGCGTGACTTCGGAGCCGAACGAGCTGAGCTGATCCACCATCGTGTTGATCGTGTTTTTCAGCTCGAGAATCTCGCCGCGGGCATCAACGGTGATCTTGCGCGACAGGTCGCCTTTCGCCACGGCCGTGGTTACTTCGGCGATGTTGCGGACCTGATTCGTGAGGTTCGAGCCCATGAAGTTGACCGATTCCGTCAAATCGCGCCAGGTTCCAGCTACGCCCTTTACATCGGCCTGTCCGCCGAGCTTTCCTTCGGTGCCAACCTCGCGCGCGACGCGAGTTACTTCGGAAGCGAACGAGCTGAGCTGATCCACCATGGTGTTGATGGTGTTCTTCAGCTCGAGAATCTCGCCGCGAACATCCACTGTGATCTTGCGTGACAAATCGCCCTTAGCCACAGCCGTGGTTACTTCCGCGATGTTGCGGACCTGATTCGTGAGGTTCGAGCCCATGAAGTTGACCGATTCCGTCAAATCGCGCCAGGTTCCAGCTACGCCCTTTACATCGGCCTGTCCGCCGAGCTTTCCTTCGGTGCCGACTTCGCGCGCGACGCGAGTTACTTCGGAAGCGAACGAGCTGAGCTGATCCACCATGGTGTTGATGGTGTTCTTCAGCTCCAAAATCTCGCCGCGGACCTCCACCGTGATGGTGCGCGAGAGATCGCCCCTTGCTACCGCGGTGGTGACTTCCGCGATATTGCGAACTTGATTGGTGAGGTTGGAAGCCATCGAGTTCACCGAATCGGTGAGGTCCTTCCACACGCCGCCCACGCCCTTTACATCGGCTTGACCGCCGAGTTCTCCCTCTGTGCCCACCTCGCGCGCGACGCGGGTTACTTCGGAAGCGAACGAGCTGAGCTGATCCACCATGGTGTTGATGGTGTTCTTGAGCTCGAGAATCTCGCCACGCACATCCACTGTTATCTTGCGCGACAAATCGCCGTTAGCGACAGCCGTGGTCACCTCGGCAATATTGCGTACTTGCGCCGTTAGATTGCCGGCCATCAGGTTCACGGAATCGGTGAGGTCCTTCCATGTTCCCGCTACGCCGCGCACTTCGGCTTGGCCGCCGAGTTTGCCGTCCGTGCCGACTTCGCGCGCTACGCGTGTCACCTCGGACGCAAAAGCGTTGAGCTGATCGACCATGGTGTTGATGGTGTTCTTGAGTTCGAGGATTTCCCCGCGTACGTCCACCGTGATTTTGCGTGAGAGATCGCCATTGGCGACAGCCGTGGTGACCTCGGCTATATTGCGCACTTGAGCGGTCAAGTTGCCGCCCATGGAATTCACCGAGTCGGTGAGGTCCTTCCAGACACCGCCCACTCCCTTGACCACCGCTTCGCCGCCCAACTTGCCATCAGTGCCTACTTCGCGAGCCACGCGCGTGACTTCCGAAGCAAACGAGCTGAGCTGGTCCACCATGGTGTTCATGGTGTCCTTCAGTTCGAGAATCTCGCCCTGGACATTTACTGTGATTTTTCGCGACAGGTCGCCCTTGGCGACGGCCGTGGTAACTTCCGCGATGTTTCGCACCTGATTCGTCAGGTTCGAGGCCATGGAGTTCACCGAATCGGTGAGGTCCTTCCACGTGCCGGCCACCCCGGTGACCACCGCCTGCCCTCCCAGCTTCCCTTCTGTTCCCACTTCGCGAGCCACTCGCGTGACTTCGGATGAGAACGAGTTAAGCTGATCGACCATCGTATTAACCACGCGCGCCGTCCGTACGAACTCGCCCTTCAAAGGCCGCCCCTCAACTTCGAGCGACATTTTTTGAGACAGATCGCCTTGGGCCACGGCGCCAATCACGCGAGCGATTTCAGTCGTCGGCTGAACCAGGTCGCTAATCAGGCTGTTCACCGATTCGACACAGGATCCCCAGTCACCGACACCGGCCACCAGCGAAGCGCGCTTGGTGATTTTTCCTTCTTTTCCGACGGCCCTGCTAACGCGGGCCAACTCCGCCGCCATGTTCTCGTTGAGTTCGAAGATCTCATTCAAGCTGTCGGCAATCTTGCCGGCCAGGCCCACCTGGTTTACGGGAAGGCGCACTGAAAAATCACCCTTCTTGAAGGCGATCAGAGCCGTTAATAGCTCGTTCGAATCAAGAATCTCCGTGACCGGGCTCGATTTTTTCATATACCTCCAGGCGAAATGTAATCCGCCAAACCATTCGCTTTAACGTGTTTAGCACAAACGAAAGCATCGAGGGAGGGATGGTCTGCGGGCGGCTGTGAGGCCTCGTACTAGTATCCCGAATTCCGGAAACCGGCAGTGCCGAACGCTCAAGCCGTTGCTTCGAGCTGTTCGGTGACCTTCTCCCACTGCTCCACGATAGTTTCCAATTCCGTGCGCTGAGTCTCCAGAGCGCTCGATAAACGCATCGCCGTGTCCGCGCCGGCGAAGTCGGAAAGGGCGAGCTCCGATTGCTGGATCTGCGCCTCCAAGTCGGCGATGCGGGTCTCCAACTCGCGCGCCTGGTCCTGCAGTTGCTTCAGCTTGATGGGATTGAGGCGTTTGGATCGCGCGGGCGCTGGCGGGGGTGGCATGGAAACCGGTTGCGCGGGTGGTACCCCGATCAGGACATCATCGAGAGTTGGCGTCTTTTCCGCGCCGCCTTCCTTTCGCCACAAATAATCTGCGAAGTTACCGGGGTAAACGCGGATCTCTCCGTCTGCGATTTCGAATACCCGATTTCCCAGATGTTCGATGAAGTAGCGGTCGTGCGAAACGAAGACGATCGTGCCTGTGAACTTCTCGAGCGCCTCCAGCAAGACATCTTTGGCGCGCAGGTCGAGATGATTCGTGGGCTCGTCCAGCAGCAGGAAGTTGGATGGGTGGAGCAGCATCCGCGCAAGCGCGTAGCGGTTGCGCTCGCCGCCGGAGAGTACCTCGATCCGTTTAAACACGTCATCCTCGCTGAAGAGAAAGCAACCCAGCAGATTGCGCAATTCGGTTTGCGGTGTGCGCGGGGCTGCGGTGCTCAAATCGTCTAGTATGCGAGCGCGTGGATCCAACTCTCTGTATTGATCCTGCGCGAAGTAATCAGGCTTCACGTTATGCCCGAGTGTGTACTCGCCTTCGCTCAGAGGCTCCGTTCCGGCCAGCAGTTTGATTAAGGTGGATTTCCCAGCGCCGTTCACGCCGACCAGAGCCACCCGATCGCCGCGCTCGATCGTGAAATTAACACCGCTGAACACGCGTTTCGCACCATAGCTCTTCGCCACCTCCTTAAATTGCGCGACAATCCGGCCGCTGGCCTTCGGCTGGGGAAAGGAGAAGTGAATAGTTTTTTCTTCCGGGGGCAGCTCGATGCGTTCTATCTTTTCGAGCTCCTTGATTCGGCTCTGGACCTGCTTGGCCTTGGTGGCCTGATAGCGGAATCGATTGATAAAGGCTTCGAGTTGCTGAATCCGGTCCTGCTGGTTCTTATAGGCAGCTTCGAGCTGCGTCAGCCGCTCGGCTTTCTGCTGCCTGTACTTCTCGTATCCGCCGGTGTAGAAGTGAACTTTCTTATTCCAGATCTCGATGATCTTACTAACGGTGACATCGAGGAAATAGCGGTCATGCGAAATGAGGATGTAGGCAAACTCGTAATTCGCCAGGTATTCCTCCAGCCAGTTGCGCGCCTCGAGATCGAGATGGTTGGTGGGCTCGTCGAGCAACAGCAGATTCGGCTTTTCCAGAAGCAGCTTGGCCAACGCAATGCGCATCTGCCAGCCGCCCGAGAACTCTTCCGTCTGCCGGCGCCAATCCTCCTTGCCGAAGCCAAGACCGGTCAACACGGCGCCTACCTGAGCTTCTATGGTGTAGCCGTCGCGAGCACGAAATTCATTGTCGGCCTGATGAAAGCGCTCAGCCACCTGGTGGTACTCATCGCTTTCCGGATCCAGGTCGCTCATCCGTCCGGTGAGCGTTTCCAACTCCTGTTCGAGCTCCTTCACCGCGGCGAAGACACTCATGCATTCGGCGAAAACGCTGCGTCCGCTGACCCGCAAGCCGTCCTGGGGAAGATAGCCGATGCGGATGCCTTTCATGGCGGAAAGCGAGCCGTAGTCGAGCGGTTCAAAGCCGGCCATGATTTTCAACAGAGTAGATTTGCCGGTGCCGTTTCCACCTACCAGTCCGGCCCGCTCTTTCGGCGTGACGAGCCAGTTCAGGTCTTCGAACAGCAGCTTATGTCCGAATCTCTTTCCAGCCCCGGTGAGTTGCAACATCCTTCCCTATTTTCGCCGAGCTGAGTCCTTCGAGTTCATGAGCAGATCTCGTGCCGAATGGCGTCGGCAAAAGACAGATGCGCTGCATCGACCGACATTGGGGGCTTGCCCGTGTCTGTGCGGATGCCTATTCCCCTTCCGTATCGACCGGAATGGAGAAGGTGAACGTCGAGCCTTGACCAGGTTTTGACTCGACCCAGATCCTGCCGCCGTAGCGCTCCACAATTTTTCTACATATCGCCAGCCCCATACCGGTTCCAGGCAATCGAGAGCGGTCCAGGCGCTTGAAAATCTGAAAGACCTGATTGTGATACTCGGGCGGAATGCCAATTCCGTCATCGCAAACGGAGAACTCCCAGGAATCGTTCACCGGCGACGCATGTACTTCGATGTGGGGTGGCAGATCCGGTTTTGCATACTTGATCGCATTGCTCAATAGATTTTGGAAGAGCTGCTCGAGGTGCACGGATCTCACCCGAAGCGAGGGGAGAGAAGATGAACTGATCGCCGCATGACTTGCCTCGATGGCGGAAGACAAATTCCGAAGAGCCCGTGAGAATGCCGTTTCGGCGTCCACCAATGGCAAATCCTGTGCAGCCTCACCTTCTATTGCGTGAATATACTGTCGCAGGTCCTCAATCATCTCGATCATCTGGCGCCCGTTATCGATGACGAGATCTACATACTCTTGTCCGCCTTGATCTAGCTGAGCCCAGCATCGGCGTTTCAGGAGTTGCGAAAACATGCTCATGTTTCGAAGCGGTTCCTGAAGGTCGTGGCTGGCGGCATAAGCGAATTGATTCAGATCTTCGTTCACCTTGCGCAAAGCCGCTTCGGTTTCCTTCTGATTGTGGATACCCGTAAAGCTGCCGAACCAGACAACGCAGTCTCGCGCGTAGTCACGTATGGGAATGGCGCGGCAGAGAAACCATTCCCATCCGCGGCGGCCTCGATGCCACATTCGCCACTCGCCCCCGTATTGCTGTTTTTCACTCACGGCGGCAGTCCATTCGGCCCAGGTCCGTTCGAAGTCCCGGGGATGCAGAAGCCGCTTCCAGGCCTGCTCGGTGGACAAAGGCAGGGCCAGGTCGGTTAACTCGGTCCACCGTTGATTTACATACTCGATCAGGCCGTTTTCGCTGGCGCGCCAGATAATGTGCGGAACAAAATCGGCAAGCTGGCGGAATTGCAGCTCGCTCTGCCGGAGCGCCGCTTCGGTCTTAACCGTTCCTGTTACGTCCTCAATCAGAACGAAGCGCGCCGGCTTCTGTTCGAATTCAACAAAGTTCGAGGCGATCTTGACATGTAGGGCCGCGCCGGATTTCGCCCGGTGACGCCAAGGTCCGTCGATATGAAGTGTGGATAAGGAGTGAGCAACGTGCTCGCGAAAAGCAGCCACGTCTTCTTGCGGCCGGATATCGGCCACCGTCATTGAAAGGAACTCCTCCTTCGTGTAGCCGTAAAGCGCGACTGCCGCCTCGTTGACGGCCAGGAACTGCAGAGTATGAAGATCGTACACCCACATGGGCAGCGGGCTCTGTTCGAATAGCGACTTGTCCGGAATTCCAGTCATTCTGTCCAGCGGCTTTTGCTCAACCGGGCTGCTCCCGCCGCCAAGTTCCTAGTGTAGAAAGACGGGAATAGCCCGTGCGCAGCATAGTCTTAACAGTAGTCTGAAATATTAAGTGTCTTGACCAATTCACCGGCGCCCGCGTTCTGGACCGACGTGCGGCGCCTCTCTAAACTCGCTGTCCCAGTCGTGTTTGCCGAGCTCGGCTGGATGAGCATGAACGTAGTCGACACCATCATGGTGGGGCGATTGGGCCCGGACGCAATCGGCGCTATCGGTGTTGGCGGCAGCGCATTTTATACCTTCGCTATTTTCGGCATGGGGCTGCTCCTTGGCCTTGACACCTTGGTATCGCAATCCTACGGGGCCGGCAATCGCGAGGATTGTCATCACTCGCTCGCGCAAGGCATCTATCTTGCTCTTTTCCTGACTGCCCCGCTCATGCTGCTGTTCATTTCGATCCGGCCATTCTTCTCTTTCGTGGGCATAGATCGTCACGTCAGCGATCTGGCGGGATCCTTTGTGGCCACTCTAGGTCTCAGCACGCTTCCGCTTCTTCTCTACGGCGCCTTCCGGCGCTACCTCCAGGCAATCGGGCACGTTCGTCCCGTGATGGTCGCATTCGTCACCGCAAATCTAATCAACTGGTTTTTCAACTGGCTCTGGATTCAGGGCCATTGGGGATTCCCGGCGCTTGGCGTAGTAGGGTCGGCGCTCTCCACCTGTGTGGCGAGGATCTATATGGCCGGGCTGCTCGGCGTCTCTATTTGGTGGTTCGAAAGAGGCCGGGAGCCTGGTTTTCGAAATATCCTTCGCAGGCCGGATTGGAGCCGTCTTTCGCGCCTCATGCGAATCGGGCTTCCCGCCGCGACGCAAATACTTCTGGAGATCGGGGCTTTCGGCACGGCCGCCGTGTTCGCTGGGCGGCTCAATCCGATTGCGCTCGCGGCCCATCAGATCGCCATCAATTGCGCGGCGCTCACCTTCATGGTTCCTCTCGGTATTTCCTCGGCTGCGGCCGTTGCCGTGGGCCACGCGGTCGGGCGCCGTGATGTTCGCGATGCTCGCCGAAGCGGCTTCATCGCCATTGGCCTGGCCGTGGCCTTCATGCTCTGCTCGGCGCTCACATTTATCTCGATTCCGAAACCGATTCTGCTGATCTATACCACCGACGCGGGCGTTGTCGCCATCGGGACCGCGCTGTTGGCCTGGGCGGCGCTCTTTCAACTTTTCGATGGCACGCAAACTGTCGCTACCGGCGCGTTGCGAGGCCTCGGCAACACGCGCGCGCCCATGTTCGTAAACCTCGGCGGTTACTGGTTTTTCGGCTTGCCCATAGGCTACATTCTCTGCTTTCACTTCAAACAGGGGATATACGGCTTGTGGTGCGGATTAACTTTGGCTCTGATTGCGATCGCGGTCCTGCTGCTGTATTCCTGGGAAAGGCATTCGCGGGACACTCGCATCGCTGCCATCCTCCCAAAGCTAACGCCGTCGTGTTAATTTTGGATTAGCTCACCTCTATGCGACTGTTCCATATAGCGGTTCTAACGGCATCCGTTTCCGCCGCGCTGCTCGCGCAGGCTCCGCCTTCCACCACCTTGAAGGTTGGCGATACAGCCCCTGACTTTACTCTTCCCTCTACGCAAGGCGGCAAAGTGCACTTGGCCGATTACATCGGCAAGAGCACGGTCGTCGTCGCCTTCTTCCCGGCGGCGTTCACAGGCGGTTGAACGGCCGAAATGAAAGCATTCCAGTCTGGAATGCAAAAGTTTGAGGAATCCGGAGCCAAGGTGTTCGCCATCAGTACGGACAATACTCCCTCACAGAAAGCATTTGCAGAAAGTCTCGGGTTGAGTTTCCCGCTGCTGAGCGACTTCGTGGATCGCAAGGTGTCGCAGGAATACGGTGTGTATATCCCGAAAGCCGCCGTTGCGGGCCGTGTGACTTTTGTGATTGATACGGACGGCAAGATCAACTTCATTGAATCCGGCGGCGACGCGTTGAAGATTCTCGGAGCTGGCGATGCCTGCAACCGGCTCGCCCACAAGAAGGCTGAAGCAAGGTAATATCGGCGGGCTGTTTCGACCGGCGCTGGCCCTAACGATGTAACGTCTGACAGGTCACCCCGTATTAGAAATAAAGTTTCAAAGCAAGCTGCAACTGCCTGGGCGAATTCAGCAGATCGCTGCTGCTGGTAAGATGACCAAAATTCTGGTCTTGCAGACTGGTGCTCCCTGTTCCAAAGCGAACCCGATTGAAAACGTTGAAGGCCTCGGCGCGGAATTCCATTCGCACCGATTCGTGGATGGGGAAGCCGCGGGTGAGGGAAATGTTTTCATTGAGGTTGGGGAATTGCCGCACTTTCGGGTTATAGCGGGTGGAATTGCCGAATCCGTTAAGAGTTGTTCCGCCCTGGTTGGGAAACGGTCCCGTGCAGCCGGGAGTGGTGCCGCAATAGGGAACGAAGAAGTTATCAACCGACGGATCGAAGCTGCCGTTCTTCCAGGCAGGCTGCCAGCCGCCGTAAGAAGTAATGTAAGGTATAGGCCGCCCGTTGGTGGCTCCATAGAGCGGCAAAGTGTAGCTGCTCGTAAGGGCGACTGGTAATCCGCCGGCGTAAGTCAACACGCCATTTACACCCCAGTTCCCAAGAACCCATGCGGCCGGCCCGTGCGTCAGGAACTGTTTTCCTTTCCCAAATGGGAGATCATAGACGAAACCGGCTTTAAAATCGTGCGTGACATCGAATTCGCCAATCGATTTTTCGAGCCGGCGGTTGTATTGATCCGCGGCGAGAAAGCTGCCGCCGCCTCCACCGACGGCGTTGAGGTTCCCTCCAATCCCATTGCCCCAGTAACTATCGGCGTCGGTCAACAGCTTTGAGAAGACGTACGAGGCCTGAAAAGTAAGTCCTCCGCCGTAGCGCTTTTCAAAGCGCACCACAGCGGAGTGATAGCTGGAATGCCCACTGTGATCGCCTTGACCGGCATAAGTATCCACCAGCGTGTATTGAGGATACGGACGAAGCGCTTGCTTGACCGTTCCTTTGAAGCCGGGGTACGGCGCGACAATGCCGTATTGGTTTGCCAGCGTCGAGCCGACATTGCTGCCTAGCACGGCTGTACTTTGAGTGATACTGCCGAAAGCTGTCAGAAGAGCCGGGTTGTCCTGGTTATAGTCGAGTAACTCCGCCTGCAGGTGAGATCCGATGACCCCGTTGTAGGCCACTTCCATAAGCATGTTGGAACTCAACTGGCGCTGGATGGAAAAATTAAAGTTGTCAGTCGTCGGTGGATGGGTGGTTTCGGAACCCTGCCACCACGAAACACTCGCGCCGTTCGATACAGAGGGATTGATAAAGGGCGGCGCGGTCCACGGCGGCATGCCCTGGTTTAGCAAGTAGGCCGGGTTTACGCCATTATTTGGATTGGGGAAGGTCTGTGTCAGCGTGAAGCCCATCGTGTGAGCCGAACCTGTAACCGCCATCAACGGTCCGTAAGAGCGGGCATAAGATCCGCGAAGAACGGCCTTATCCGTCCATGAGTACGCGAATCCGATGTGTGGACCGAAGGCGTGGAAGTAAGAGTCGGCAAGCGTGCGGGAACCTTGTCTACCCGGCCCGGAACCTGCGAAAATGACTGCGCCGAGTATTCCTCCTGCTCCCGGATTCGGAGTGTTTGGCGAAAAATCGCTCCAACGATCATCGAGACCCGTAGGCGGCAGATTGGTTTCCCAGCGCAGGCCGAGATTTAAGACGAGCTTTCGGTTGACATGCCAGTCATCCTGGAAGTATCCAGCAAAATAAGGGAACTGCTGGCCGATGAAGCGGGGTGTATCGATTGAACCCGTATCCGCGTAACCAAGCAGGAAAGATGCAAAAGCATTGCCGCCTTGATTGGGATCTGTAATACTCGGCACCCCGGTTTCGGCATAACTGAATCCCACGCATCCTGCCTCACATTGTCTTCCGAAGCCGTTGTAGTGGTTGATCTGAAACTGCCCCCCGAACTTGAACGTGTGCGCGCCGCGAATCCAGGTGAAATCATCGTTGTAAGAATAAATCGTGTTTTCGGATCCGTTATCGGCGGTGCCGCCCCAGGTCGTGTAAGTATCGCCCAGCCCGCCCGAAAACAGGTTGACTAGATTCTCATTGCAATTTGGCACGTTGCCGAGGCAGAACTTGCTTTGCCAGTTTCCGATGTACTCCTGCGGCGGTTTGTGGTCCTGGCGCCAGTTATTTCCGCCAGCATAGAAGTGGTTAAACTTGTTTGGGCCGAACGTCCAGTCCCAACTGAACCGCAGGACGTCTGAGCTTTGGTGCAGGTCGTTATAGTTTGAGTACAAGCCAGGCAGTGTCGCCGGACCTTCCGGACCCGGTACAATGCCTTCGCGGTCATATCCGTAATAGCCGGAGATTCGTTGTTTGTCATTGAATAAATGGTCGCCCTTAATGCTCCACTTATTCACAGGCTGCACCTGAGATCCGTTTGCGATGATGTAGTTATTGTTCACATAAGCCGCTGTGCCGGGTTTAGCTCCATTGTTAGGAGTAAGTACGCCGCTGGCCTGGAACACTTTCAGAGCTTGAACCGAGGTCGCGTTGAACATGCTGGCAGGAATCTTGTTTCCGGGGAACTGAACTCGAGTTGTTGTAGTTCCATTCGTCACCTGTGTTGTCGGATCGTAAATTGGAATTTGGGCGCCGCTGGAAGTCACCCAGTTACTGAAATCGCCGTTGTACATCTCCGGCGTCGGTACGGTCGCGGTGGCATTCGTGGCGCCGTTTCGATTCCGGAAGCCTTCATAAGAAAAGAAGAAAAAAGTCTTGTTTTTACCGTGATAGACCTTCGGAATCCATACAGGCCCGCCAATGGTAGCGCCGAAATCGTTCTGTTTGTAGATCTGGCGGGGCTTGCCGGCACGATTGCTAAACCAGTCATTGGCATCGAAATCGTTGTTACGCAGAAACTCATAGGCCGAACCATGAAACTGATTTGTACCTGACTTTGCGACGAACATCATCACGCCGCCACCCGCGTGTCCATACTCGGCCTTAAAGCCATTGGTATCAACGGTGAACTGCGTGATTGCTTCGACTGATGGTGCATTCGAACTGACCCAGCCCTTCTGGAGAGCGCGCGACGTGTTCACCGAGACACCATCGAGGGTCGCTTGATAGCTGTCGGCTTGGCCCCCTCCCAGCGCAAAACCTTCTGAGGTCCCCGTGTTCTTGGCTTCCGGAGTCATGGAAGCCAGGTCGAAGGGGCTGCGAACCGCTCCCGCCACAACCAAGGGCAATGTGTTCACCAGCGTTTGGTTGACAGTGACAGCAGTTTGCGAATCTTCCGAATCGAGTTGAAGCGCCGTGGCCTGCACCTCGACGACCTGCCGCGATTGTCCGACCTCGAGATTCACGTCCGCCCGGGCATTGACGGAAGCATCTACGGTGAGGCCTTTGACGCCGGCGGATCGAAAGCCTTGTTTCTCGACAGTGACGTTGTAGGTGCCCACCGGCACATCGGCAGCCGTGTAGTCTCCGCTATCGCTGGTGAGGAGATCGAATGTTTGATTGGTGGCGACGTTTGTCACAGTCACCTTGGCCGCGGGAACGACAGCGCCACTGGTATCCCGGACCGTGCCCGAAATCGTGCCCCGCCCCGATTGTGAGAAAAGAATGCCGCAGAGGCCGAACACCGCAGCCAGACAGACAGCGGTTCGCTTGCTCGCGATCCGACGAGTAATCATGACTAACCCTCCCTTGGCACATCTGAAGCTGCCGTGCCCGGAACGATGCTCGCGATTCTATACGGAACACGCGCTCTGCGTCAATAGCGCTCTTCGCGTTGACGCGGCAACATCATGCAGCCTGCCAAGCATTAGAGCCTTACGATAGCAGGTGAGCCGAGGACGCGATCAATGGCATGTAAACCAGAAGCACTGAAGCAGGTTCCGCTTTTCGCGCTATTAGACGACGATGAGACTGCCGTGCTGGCCGGACAGGTGGAGTTGAAAAAATTCGCTCCACGGCAGCGAATCTATAAGATGGGCGATCCGGGGGGAAGGGCTTATATCTTGGTGTCGGGCGCGGTTCGGGTGACGACCGTGGATGAAGATAACCAAGAGATCACAGTGGATCAGCCGGCGGTGGGCGAGTTTTTCGGCTTCGCGTCCATGCTGGACCAAACCCCTCACCAGACGGGCGCCATCGCCCTGGACGAGGCCGTCTGCATCGAAGTGGATCGCGATGATATTGCCGTTTTGCTGCAGCGCAAGCCGCTCGCCGGAATGGACATGCTGGCTGTGTTGGGACGTCAGTTCCACGCGTCGCACCAGCTAGTGCGACTACGCTCCACTCGCAATCCGAACGAGGTGATCGAGGAAAAAGCCACGGTCGGCGACCGGGTCTCGGACTCAGTTGCCCGCCTTGGCGGATCATGGAAGTTCATCATCGGTTTTCTGATCGTACTGATCGTCTATACCTGGGTGAACGTGAGGCTGGGACGCTCGGCGTGGGACCCGTATCCATTTATTCTGTTGAACCTGTTTCTCTCGATGGTGGCGGCGATCCAGGCGCCGATCATCATGATGAGCCAGAACCGGCAGGACACGAAGGATCGCTTACGCGGCGAGCTCGACTTCGAGGTCAACCGGCGCGCGGAATCTGAAATTCAGGGTTTAGCGGGCAAGCTCAATCTGCTGGGCGACAAGATAGGCGATATCGAGGATTTGCTGCGTGAAACGCTGCCTCGGCAAGAGAGCAGCCTTTCCTAGGGTAATCTAGGTTAAATCGACTAATAATTGAGTTAAATTACTTGAAAACCAAGGTCGATTTAGATATATAATCGTGACCAAAGGAGTGATCTTTTTTGTCCGAGGACAATAAGAAAACCGTTTGGAAACTCTTAGAAGATGCTTGGAACGGAGGACAACTCGAAGCTGTGGACGGGCTCGTGTCAGGTGATTGTCACTTTCACGATCCCGTATTTCCTTCCATGTCTCCAGGCGCGAATAGCTTAAAGCAGCACATTCGGATGTTCCGAAAGGCATTTCCCGATCTTCGGCTCTCCATCGACGATATGATTGCCGAACGTAACGAGGTTGTCGTGCATTGGACCATGCGCGGCACTCACCACCACGCATTTCTAGGGATGGCTCCCACGAACCGCGCCGTATCGGTCTCGGGGACGACTATCAACCGAATTGAACACAGGAAGGTAGTGGAACAGTGGTCGGATTGGAACCTGCTGAGTTTAATGGAGCAGCTCGGGCTGGCGACTGCGCCGAAGCTGGAAATTCCGGTGGCCGCCACGCGCCGGCCAAATCCGATATGATGTGAGTTTGTTCTACGGTCCTACGTAGAACGGCGGAGGGCGATGAATTCGAACGTCGGTCGAACATCATGGCCGCCCACAAGCGGTTCAGCCTGAAGAGGCGCGCCCTCTGCTTTAAAGCTTATTTTGCTGCTCCTGCGCCCCGCAATACTTTTCCCGGCAGCGAATTGGTCATTTTGCCGTCCTGAACGACGGGTACGCCATTGACGATGACATAGCGCATACCGACCGATAGCTGATTCGGATTTTCGAAGGTGGCGAGGTCGCGGATAGTATCCGGATCGAAAACGGTAATGTCCGCCCACATTCCTTGCTTCAAGACACCACGATCCGCAAGCCGCATGCGCTGAGCGGGAAGCGCCGCAAATTTCCGGATAGCATCCTGCAGGGTCAGCAGCTTCTCGTCATGCACGTACTTTCTCAAGATGCGTGGAAACGTTCCAAAAGCTCGGGGATGTGGGTGTTCGCGGCCGAGAATTCCATCCGGCGCAGTGCCCTGCGAGTCGTTATCCACTGAGACCCAAGGTTGCTTGAGCGCATAAGCGACATCCTGCTCCGACATGCCAGAAACGGCTACTTCGATCGCAGGGTCCTGAATCAGCAGATCAAAAATCGTATCGATCGGATCCTTGCTTTCGTCCTTGGCAATCTGGGCAATCGTCTTGCCCTGCAGCGGCAGCAGCTCCGGGTTCTGAACAACGCTCACCAATATCGCTTCCGGCCCCGGCACCTCAAGCCATTCGTCGTCCCAGCCCGCGGGCTGGGTTTCCATTTGTTTGCGAATGCGTGCGCGCGCCTCGGGGTTCTTGAGGCGCTCCACCATTCTGGAGTCGCCACCATCGTGCGCCCACGGGGGAATGAAGGCGGAAAACGTGTTGAACCAGGCCGTGTAAGCATAGGTGTCGGCTTCGACATCGACGCCGGAGGCGCGGGCGCGTTCAATTCGCTCCACAATGGCGGGCATGCGGCCCCAATTGCGTTTTCCCGCCACTTTCAGATGCCAGATTTCCACGGGGATTCTCGCTTCACGACCAATACGGAATGCTTCGTCGAGAGCGGCATCGATCGCATCGCCTTCACTGCGCATATGGGTCGCATAGATGCCCCCGAATTCAGCCGCTTCTGACGCGAGTGCAATCAGCTCGTCCGTTTTCGCGTAGGGCGCGGGCGCGTACTGAAGGGAGGTCGAGAGGCCCACGGCACCGTCCAGCATGGATTCGCGCACCAAAGCCTTCATCCGCTCCAATTCGGGAGCGCTGGGCGCGCGATCATTGTCTCCGAGCACCATGCGCCGAACCTGCGTGGCCCCGACATAACTGGCGAGATTAATTCCGAGCCCTTGCTTTTCCAATCGCCCGAAGTATTGGGCGAATGTTCTCCAGTCGGGGGTGATGCGGTAGTGGGCAAAGCCACTGCGGTCGGCCGCAAGGATTTGTTCGTTGAGCGGCGCGATGGAACCTCCTTCGCCCGTGATCTCGGTTGTGATGCCCTGAAAAATTTTAGAAGGCACGTGTGGATTGACGAGCATCGACAACTCGGACTGCCCAAGCATATCGATAAAACCCGGCGCCACGATCAAGCCGTTAGCATCGATCACCTGGCGGGCGGAAGCATGCGTCAAAGATCCGATCCGCGAAATTCTTCCCGCCTTAATTCCGATATCGCCCGCATACCAGGGGGATCCTGTTCCATCCACGATGTGCCCATTGCGGATGACGAGATCGAATTCCTGCGCGGCTGCGGGCAATGTAATAAATGCTAAAAGCGCCGACAGCAGAGTCTTAACCAAACAAGGATTCTACACTGCTGCGGCTGAAATGATGACGGCACCGCGAGCATCACTTCACTGAATACTGAAAGCTCTGTAAAGCGTCGAGGCCAAGCGCGGTTTCCTCCGACATTTTCTGCAAAATTTCGGCGCGCACCGCAAGCTCCTTGCGCGCTAAATCAGCCAGACCAAGCTTTCGATAAATGACTGCGAGCCGGTAATGATTCTGGGGCGACGGATCGAGCCGGGTGCATGCTTCCATTTGCGTGCGAGCGCTGGAGAGTTCGCCTGTCCACTGATAGGCTCGCCCTAGCTCGCAATCGGCAATTGCGTCGCCGGGTGGCGCTCGTTTCAGTGTGGCGATGGCAGCGCGTTCCGTTGCGGCATCTCCGGCATCGCGCGCCACGCGAAGGCGGAGTGCGCTGCACACAACCGCATTCCACCGGCAGAGTGCGGTAACGGCGCGCGGCGGTGGAGCGGCCGACGATTGCAATAGAATACGGGCCAGGCAGCGATAGGGAGCCTCCATTTTCGGATCGGCCGCGATCGCATCTTGCAGGGATGCGATGCCTTCACTCACGTCGCCATCGGCGTATTGCGCGATTCCGAGCAGCGTCCGAATTCCCGCCGATCTCGGGAAAAGCGGGGCGGATCGCTCGAGCAGGTCGATGGCGGACCGGAATTTCTGATGCTGTATGAGCTCCAGTCCGAGCGCGATTCGATAGGGTTCGCGGTCCGGAGCGAGCGAGACGGCGCTCTGGTAAGCGCTGGCTGCTTCGACGAAGTGCCCGCGCTTCTCCTGTATATCGCCGATGAGCGCTTGCGCGGTGGCCGTCTTTCCAGCTTTCTGCGCGTACTGGAGCGCGGTATCCAGCTCTCCCGCTTGCAACTCCGCCATGGCCGCGCCCTGCAGTAAGCCAACATCTTCAGGCGAGAGAGCCAGGGCCGCGCGCATTTCTCCGGCGGCGGCCGAGGCTTCTCCCAGACCTGACGCGATGGCGGCTTTCAGCCGGTGGTACGCGATGCGCTGGGCGGCATCGGCCGGTTCCGCAACGTTTTCGAGCGCCTTGCGAGCTTCAGCGTAACGCCGTTCGCGAGCCAGTGTGACGGCTTGTTCCAGCGATGACTGCGCATAGATGCTCATTGCTAGGAGCGCCCACATCAGGATCCTGCGCAAAGCACCCGTATGATAACTTATGCCATTGGCCGAAGCCGAATCACCCCACCTGGTACGCGGCATCGGCCTTTTTGGAGCCGTCTCAGCGAACATGCTCGAGATGATCGGTGTGGGGCCGTTTATCACCATTCCCATTCTTCTCGGCAAAGCGGGCGGTCCGCAAGCGATGCTCGGATGGGTGATTGGGGCTCTCGTGGCGCTCTGTGACGGCATGGTCTGGGCGGAACTCGGCGCGGCCATGCCGGGCACCGGAGGTCCCTATCGATATCTTTCCGAAGCCTACGGACCGAAGCGACTCGGCCGTCTCATGAGCTTTCTATTTATTTGGGAGACCATCTTCCTTGCGCCGCTGTCCATCGGCTCGGGCGCGGTGGGCTTTGCGCAATATGCAAAGTTTCTATCGAAGGATATCGCGTGGTGGCAGGAAAAAGTGATTGCCATGGGGATCTGTCTGCTCATTACCGGCCTCCTCTATAGAGACATCCGGTCAGTGGGCCGCTTGTCGGTTGCGATGTGGATTGTGGTGTTGGGAACGGCCGGATGGATCACTTTTGCGGGGATCACGAATTTCGATCCGGGCCGTGCATTCGATTTTCCACCCGGTGCGTTTACGCCTTCGCGCGGATTTTTTTTCGGCTTGGGCGGCGCTACCCTGATCGCGATGTATGACTACGGCGGCTATAACAACGTTTGTCTTTTCGCGGGTGAAGTTCGCAACCCGGAACGCGTCATCCCGCGCTCCGTATTGTTCTCTGTGATCGCCGTCGCCATCCTGTACCTGACTATGAACGTCACAATCATCGGTGTGGTGCCCTGGCGCGAGGCAATTCGATCAACCTCGATTGTTTCGGACTTCATCAACCGCCTTTATGGGATACGGGCAGCGCAGGCGGTCACCGTGCTCGTATTGTGGACCACTTTTTCGTCCGTGTTCGCGGTTCTGCTCGGCTACTCGCGCGTGCCTTACGCCGCCGCCGTGGACGGCCGCTTCTTCCGCGCCTTTGGGCGTCTTCATCCGAGGAAGAATTTCCCCAGTTTTTCGGTGCTGTTCATCGGGATAGCCTCGGCAGTGGCCTGCTTGCTGAATCTGGAGGTTATCATCAACGCACTGATCGTGATTCAGATTTTGATTCAGTTCATGGCGCAGGTGATCGCGGTGACTCTCATACGAAAATTCCGCGCCGATATCGCGCGTCCGTTTCAGATGCCGTTGTACCCGCTCACGAGTCTCATTGCATTGCTTGGCTGGCTATACATATTGATCGCGAGCGGATTGGCATATATTCTTGCCGGCTTCGCTTTGCTCGGCGTCGGAGCGATTGCGTACGTTTGGCGCGCACGCATGGCAGGAGAATGGCCGTTCGAGGCGATCGAGGCGGCCCGCTAATGCCCGGGGCCTTGGAGGTTATCGCGGCGGGCGAGCTTTTTATCGATTTGATCATGAGCGGCATCGAGGGTTGGCCCGAGCCCGGCAAAGAAGTCCTGGCTCGGCATTTTCATCGCGAAATTGGCGGCGGCGCTGTTATCACGGCGTGCGGATTGGCAAAGCTCGGATCGCGCTCCGCCGTTCTCGGTGTTGCAGGAGTGGATACGGGAGACTGGGTTGTGAATCGACTGGCGTCAAACGCCGTTGACCCAAGCATGATTCAATTCGATGCCGTGGAACCGACCGCCTTCACGGTGATTGCCACAAGTCCGAATGACCGCGCCTTCCTTACTTACTCCGGCGCGAACCGCAACTTCCAAGCGGAGTTCACGAAAGCCGTCGAAGCAAGAAAATTGGCGGGCACCCGCCACGTTCACCTGGCGTGGGCGCCCGATCTGGACACCGCGGGCGCACTTCTGAACGAAATACGGGGAAGCGGCTGCACGGTGTCTCTGGACGTAGGCTGGCGTGAGAAGTGGCTCGCGGATCCGCGGGCGATTGCCATTCTGCGGCGGACCAATTTCTTTTTCCCGAACGAAATAGAGGCCCGCCTCGTGACCGGCGAAAAAGAGCCGCGTAGAATTTTGCAGGGGTTTGCTGACCGGGGCATTTCGCGCGTGGCATTAAAACGCGGCTCGGCCGGATCAGCTCTTCTGTGGGACGGACGTATGTTTTTTGCCGGCCCTCACCCGGTCGCGGCACTGGATACAACGGGCGCCGGCGATTGCTTTGATGCGGGATTTCTGCATGCCTGGCTGAAAGGCCAAGACCCTGAAAGCTGTCTTCGAACAGCGAACGCTTGCGGAGCGATTTCCACCGAAGCGTATGGCGGCATAGTCGGGTTTCCTTCGCTGGAGCGCCTCGAGCGCGAGTTATCAAAAGCTCATGCATAAGGTAACCATTGTCGGCGGAGGGGGCGTGCGCACACCGCTGCTCATTTACGGGCTGGCTCAGTTCCAGCGGCAGTTGCAGATCGGGGAAGTGGTCCTGTTCGATATCGATGCGGGGCGAATGAACACGATCGCGCGGCTCGGCCGGGAACTCGCGGGGCAATTTAAAAGCCCGTTTGAGATCCGGACCGCGACAGGACTGGAAGACGCGGCCAAAGGCGCGGATTTCGTCCTGAACAGCGTACGAACCGGCGGCATGGCAGCCCGGGCACAAGATGAGCGAATCGCGATCGAGCATGGACTGGCGGGGCAGGAGACCACGGGGCCAGGCGGCGCGGCGATGGCGCTTCGCACTTTGCCGGTAACGGTTGGCGATGCACGGATCATTGAGCGCGTCGCTCCGCGAGCCTGGTTCATCAATTTCACGAATCCTGCCGGGATCATCACGCAGGCGCTCACTCAAAATACCTCCCTGCGAGTGATCGGAATCTGCGATACTCCGGCCGAGCTTTTTCACAGGATCGCCGCGGCGCTGGCCGAGCCATACAGCGACTTCGCCTTTCATTACGCAGGTCTCAATCATCTGGGCTGGATCAGCCGCGTCGTATTGCGCGGTGAAGATGTCACTGACAGGCTACTGAACGACACGGATCTCTTACGCCGCCTGTATTCGGCGGAGCTGTTCGATCCATTTCTCATCCAAACGCTTCGACTCATCCCGACCGAGTACCTGTTCTTTTACTACAGCCAGCGAAAGGCGTATGAAAATCAGCGGAAGGCCGGCGCTACGCGGGGCGAAGAACTCGAGCGCATGAATGCCGCTCTCTTCCGAGAGCTCGAAAGTGAAGACAGCGCCCGGGCACTAACGACATATCGCGAATACCTCATGCGCCGTAATGCTTCTTATCTGAAACTGGAGGCCGAGGCGGGGTCGGCGTTTGCCGCTCCCGAGGAGCGCGACGATCCATTCGCGGCGTCCACGGGCTATCACCGGATTGCCCTCGACGTCATGAACGCCCTGGTTTCAGAGCACGCAAGCGAGCTTGTGCTCAATGTTCCGAACTGCGCTTCGATCCCGGACCTTGAATCGACGGATGTGGTTGAAGTGCCTTGTTTGGTGGACCGGACCGGAGCGCGCCCGCGATCTACCGGCCCGCTTCCCGATGCGATACGAGGGCTCGTCCAAGCCGTGAAGACGTACGAAAGAACCATCATTCGAGCCGCACTTTCGGGTTCCGTCGCGCTCGCCAGACTCGCCATGCTGGAATACCCGATCATCGGGCAGTGGGAACTTGCCGGGAGCTTGTTGCGACGCTTTGGCGAGAGCGATGCGGGGCTCGCTTACCTGCGCGATGCGGGCGCTGGCGTATCGCCTACATAGTCGCGGTATCAGGACGAACGGCACGGCGGGATAATTTGTTCTAAAGCCCTGTTTACGGGCAGCCACACTGTTTCGCGGTTTCCCGCAAGTGGCGCTTGTGCCGTTATGGAATATCGAATTTCACGCCCTGGGCGAGCGGAAGCTGTCTGCCGTAATTGATCGTATTCGTCGCTCGCCGCATGTACGATTTCCAAACGTCCGAACCCGATTCGCGGCCTCCGCCGGTCTCTTTTTCACCGCCGAACGCACCGCCTATTTCGGCACCCGAAGGCCCGATGTTGATGTTGGCGATCCCGCAATCGGACCCCTCTGCCGAGACGAAGTGTTCAGCTTCGCGGAGGTCCGTCGTGAAAATCGACGATGCAAGGCCCTGCGGCACATCGTTATGCAGGCGCATCGCTTGCTCGAAGTCTCGGTATTTCATCACGTAGAGAATCGGGGCGAAGGTTTCGCGCTTTACGGTATCCGTCTGTTCGGGCATCTCGACCACGGCCGGCCGAACGTAAAACGCATCTTCGTTTCCGCAGAGCGGAATGCGTTCTCCGCCCCACACCTTGGCGTTGACGGTTTTCACTTGATCGAGCGTCCGCTGCATGATCTGGAATGCGTGCCCGTCGATCAGCGGCCCCACCAGAGTGTCCGTTTTACGCGGGTCGCCGACGGTTACGGAGCTGTAAACGCTTCTCAAACTCGGCAGGAGACGATCATAGACGCTCTCATGGACGATCAGACGGCGCATGGTGGTGCAGCGCTGTCCAGCCGTCCCCATGGCGGCAAAGGCGACCGCTCGGAGCGTTAGGTCCAGGTCGGCGGAGGGGCAAACGACGCCCGCATTGTTGCCGCCGAGCTCGAGAATGGCGCGCGCAAACCGATTCGCCAGACGCGGACCGATCCGCCGGCCCATGGCGGTGGAACCGGTTGCGGAGACGAGCGGAACGAGTGGATGATCGACGAGCGCCTCGCCGGTTTCGCGGCCTCCGATGAGAACCGACGATAGAGCTGCGGGAGCCATCCCGAAGCGAGCGCATGCGCGCGCAAAAAGCGATTGGGTTGCCAGCGCGGACAGCGGAGTTTTCTCCGAAGGCTTCCAGACCAGCGCATTACCGCATACGAGCGCCAGGGCCGCATTCCATGCCCAGACCGCTACCGGAAAGTTGAAGGCCGAGATAATGCCCGTTACACCGAGCGGGTGCCAGGTTTCCATCATGCGGTGATCAGACCGCTCGGTTGCAATCGTCAATCCGCAGAGCTGGCGCGACAGGCCGGCGGCGAAGGTGCAGATATCGATCATCTCCTGCACTTCGCCCAAGCCTTCGGAGACGATTTTGCCGGCCTCGATGGTCACCAGGCGACCTAATGCGCTCTTTGCGTTCCGCAACTCCTCCGCAAACAGCCGGATTAATTCCCCGCGAGAGGGCGCCGGGGCCTTGCGCCACTCCAGGAAAGCTTCATGAGCTGTCTCAATGGCTCGAGCGACTTCGGCAGCGGTTGTCGCCGGAACGCGGCCAATGATCTCGCCGCTAATGGGGGTTCGGACCTCGAGCCCGCCGCTGTTGAAGGAAGCCGGGTCAACGCCGAGCTCGTTCAAGACTTCTCTTGCTTCTTGCGCTACTGTTTTCAATGCACACTCACTTTGAAATTACGTTGTTCCCACTTCGCCGCGGCCGGCCAAAAAAACGTGAACATTACGGCTGTGCCCGGCTCCAGATCCGCCGTTTGCAGAACTGCGTAGTGCACGGCCAGGCCTGAGTCCACGGTTTCCGTCTCCTGCACGGTTTTCCAATTGTCCGCGCTCCATCGCACCCTGGCGCGATCGCGGCAGTCGATTCGCAGATTCTTTCCGCGCGATAGCCGGGAACGCTGCTGAGTGAAGCTCCAGATCTGAAACCCAATCCGCCGGTCCTCTCGCTGGTACCGTTCCACCGGTTGTGGCGGCATGTCCCACACTCTTTGTTCTTTGAGTGAGCGTAGGAGCTTGATGTATTCCGCATGAGCCCAGGCGAGAGGCATCCCCGAGCCGGTCGGACGCCCGTTGAAAAGCGCCTTATCCGGAATGTCGCCGCTATCCCAAACCTGCTCCGGAAGCAGACCGCAATCGCTCGTCTGTGCCGCCATCGTGTTCAGAAGCCGGCGGGCGGCATCGAAATTTCTACGCGCAATTTCATAATGCGCTCGCTCTCCCGCCAGCAGCGGCCATCCGCGACCACGGCCGGTGTGATCGAAAGGCCTGCCGTCCTCATGCTCGCCATACCCGTCGTCCGTGTACCGGTGCCACACGGGTCCAGTGATGGTTTCCGCCTTGAGGGTGGCGTCAATCACCTTGACGGTATCGAGAATTCGGGGATCGTCCGCAGCCCGAAGTCCAAAGCGCACCAATCCGAGGGCGTCGGGACTGACTACGTCCACGGCGCGTTTCTTCGCGCGATCAGCGGGCAGGTTCTTGAGTTGAAGGGGAGTCTCGCCGGTCAACCCGGTCTGCAAAACCTCCGGAGGGCTGATCCGAATGTAGTAGCCGGGCACACCGTGCTGGCGTGCTAGAGCCGTATCGGACGCGTATGTCAGCTCTTCGATACTCTCGTTCCAGGCGTCAGCGGTCGCGCGCAGGAACTCCGCAGTCTTTGCTTCCCGCTGCTCATCAGCGAAGTCGGCGGCCGCCAGCAGCGCTGCGATTTCAACTGCCATTGTGTTGGGCGAGTAGCCTGCATTTTCCTCCCACCTTTCCTGTTCCGTGTAGGGGCCGGCGGCAACCAGGAATTCCGCCGCTTTGCGGATCATCGCCCACGGATCCCGTTCCTGGAGAGCGTTTGCGCGCCGAATCGCATCTGCCAGAAGGATCCCGAAGCTCGTGCCATCCATCTGGGTTGCCGTCCAGTTGGGCGTACCATCGAGCCACATGTTTTGCGGCCAATTTCCGTTTTTCTCCTGAGTACATTTGAGAAAGAAAAGGGTGCGGCGCGCGCTTTCGGCGTCTCCGCAAGCCAATTTTCCAAGGGCGCATTGAACCATGTCTCGCGCCCAAACGACGTGGTAACCGCCTATATCCTCATCTCCACGATCAAAGCCCCACGGAATAGAAAGCCCGGCAACCATGGCGCCAGGAAAGCGCTTCGATTCGTGTATCTGCAGAACGCCCGTGCTAGCGCGGTAGATGTCGCGCTTATCTTCAACGGCCGCGCCAAAATCTACATAGCTGCGCTGGTTTTCGCGCCATTGATCTATATATCTGTCTCGAACGGAATCAAACTCCTGCAACAGCCCCGCGCGGGCCATTTGACCTGCTTCGGCTGCGTGGCCGCCGAAGCCGAGAGCGAGGGAGAACTTATTGGCTCTCGCAGGAGAGCCGATTTGGCCCGCCAGAAGCACGTTGCCATCTGTCGCCTCCGTATAGAAGCGGGTCAAGCGTTTATGACGGCTGAGGTCTGCCCAAGGATCGCTTGTGCCAGCAAAGCCGCAGGTCATCTGTTCGAAACCAATGCTGCACGCCAGAGCCAGAGCGCTTTCTTCTCTTCTGGCGAAGAGCATCGAAAGGCCTTTGTACTTTCCCACCCAAGCATCGTTGTTACTGCCACAATCGCCGACGTGCGGGTCTATCAATACGTAAATTCGAAGGTCTTCGGCCGGTCCTGCTTTGAAACCGACGCGGATCAAGAGAACATCGCGGCGGGGATCCGTGATGATCTCCTTCTCAATTTCATATCGATTTTGTTTGCAGCCGCTGACAATCCGGAATGCCGGCACTCCGGAAGCGAGCGGTCGAATCGAGTGATGCGCTCCGGTCTCCTCCTCCGAAATGAAGTTTTTCCCGTCGGCTACCAGAAAGCGCAGGCTTCTGGTGTTCGCTTCATCGATGCTCGGAAAGTAAATTTCATTGAGTACGCCACCGGAAATCGTAAACCAAACCCGGCTTTCGGTACTTACTGCCGTTCCGACCGCAGTTTTGCCGCCTGTTGTCCAACGCGGAGCGTTGCCCGGGCGGCCCGGGGCAGGAACTGGGTGCTCCAGCCTGGTGCTGGCATGCCGCTCGATATCAAAGTTCATGTTCTCGTTAGGCAGTCTACACCGCGCCGCTGCGGGACGGCTTACGGAAAATGCCACGAGCGTGTGACAAACTCTTTGTATGCCGGCGACCGTTTGGAAGGGTTATCTGAGTTTCGGTTTAGTGTCTTTTCCTGTTCGTCTGTTTACGGCCGCGCGCCCCGCGCCGGTGCGCTTCCATCTCCTCCACAAGAAGGACCTTTCCCGCGTCAGAGAAGTAATGTACTGCGCGAGCGAGGACAAACCGATCGAGCGTTCGGACGTGGTGAAGGGCTACGAATACGCGAAGAACCGGTACGTGGTCATCGAGCCCGAGGAACTGGAGAAGATGGCACCCACCACCGCCACGATCATGGAAATTCTTCAATTCGTGCGGATGCAGGAAATCGATCCGATTTTTCTTGAAACTTCGTATTATGTCGCGCCGGAAGAGAAGCTTGGCCATCCGTATGCGCTGCTTTTGGCCGCCATGAAGGAGACGCAGTATGACGCCATCGCGAAGCTATCGATGCACGGCCGCGAGCACATTGTGATTCTTCGCCCGTCCGAGCACGGAATTGTTCTGCACACGATGTACTTCGTGGATGAGATTCGAAAGGCGAGCGACGCCAGCTTACCCAAAGCAGGGAAGTTCGACAAGAAAGAAATCGAGCTGGCGAAGAAATTGATCGAAACATTGGCCGGCCCGTTTAAGCCGGAGCAGTATCACGACGAGTACAAGGAGAATGTCGAACACCTGGTCGAGAAAAAACGCAAAGGGCAGAAGGTCATTCCGATCAGACAGCCTCGGAAAGCGCCGGTCATTGACCTGATGAGCGCCTTGAGGCAGAGTCTCTCGCACAGCGCCGGCGGCAAATCCGTTCCGGCCGCCAAATCGCACGGGAAGAAATCCGCGCGCAAGCGGACAGCGCACGTGGCATAAGCGAGCCTAGTTTAGCTATGGCTCTACTTCCGAGCGAAACACCGCATATCGCAGGCGCGTCACCAGCACGGACGAGATCCGCGGGTAAACAGAAAAAGAGCCGCGACCAGAAAAAGTACTACTTTCACTGATCGCGAACCCTAAGCTGACGCGCGGCGGTTCGCAAAGCCCGTTGCGAGGTGTTCTTATGACGGCATCGGATGTCCTGGTCGAAAGTCTGATCGATTCGGGCGTGGAGGTGGTCTTCGGACTACCCGGGAAGCAAAAAGAGGCGGAGTAATGATTCCGGCGAAGGAGGCGATTCCCAATGCTAAAGCCGCGGAACTTGCCGCCGCCTTGCGCCGCGGCACCAGGGCGGAAGTGCGATTCGATGCCGGATCACGGGCGTTATACGCATCCGACCTCTCGATATACCGCCAGGCGCCGATCGGTATCGTGGTGCCGCGCAGTTATGAAGACGTCATCAAAACCGTTGCGCTGTGCCGTGAACACAGTGTGCCGATCCTCGGCCGGGGATGCGGCACCAGCCTGGCGGGCCAGTGCTGCAATACGGCGGTGGTCATCGATTTTTCCAAGTACCTGAACAAGATCATCGAGATCAACGTCAAGCAGAAGTACGCTTGGGTGCAGCCCGGACTCATATTGGACGAGCTGCGAAAGGAGACAGAGAAGCACCATCTGACGTTCGGACCCGACCCAGCGACTCACGCCTACTGCACTTTAGGCGGCATGATCGGCAACAATTCCTGCGGCGTGCACTCAGTGATGGCGGGCAAGACCTCTGAGAATGTAATCGAGTTAGACATTCTGACTTATGACGGCGTCCGCATGACCGTCGGCAAGACGACGGAATCCGAACTGGAATCCATCATCCGCAAAGGCGGCCGGCGCGGTGAGATTTATGCAAAGCTCAGATCCATCCGCGACCGATATGCGGGTCAAGTCCGATCGCGCTTTCCCAAAATTCCACGCCGGGTTTCCGGGTACAACCTGGATGAGCTGCTGCCTGAGAACGGCTTCAACGTGGCTGCCGCTCTTGTCGGAACCGAGAGCACATGTGCCATCACATTGCGCGCGAAACTGCGGCTTGTTCCGAGCCCCCCGTTTCGCTCATTAGTTGTGATCGCTTACCCGGACGTGTTCAAGGCCGGCGATAACACGGCGGCACTCCGCCACGCCACAGAGCCCATCGGACTGGAGGGCTTTCACCACAAGGTCATCGAGAACGAGCGCAAAAAAGGAAACACGGTGGAGGGCGCCGAGTTGCTTCCACAGGGGGACACCTGGCTCCTGGTCGAATTCGGGGCCGGTTCGCAGAAGGAAGCGACCGGCCTGGCGCGAAAAGCGATGGAAACGATCCGCGGCATAGATCATGACCACACGGCCATTCGCTTGATTGAAAGTCCGGGCGAGCAGAAGAAGATCTGGAAGATTCGCGAATCGGGCGTGGGCGCGAGCCGCATCCCTGGAATCGAAGACGCCTGGCCCAGTTGGGAAGATGCCGCCGTCCCGCCGGAGCAGGTGGGAAACTATCTGCGCGATTTTTACAAGCTGCTCGACAAGCACGGTTACACTTGCACGCTTTTCGGTCATTTCGGGGACGGCTGCATTCACACGCGTATCACGTTCAATCTCAAGACCGCCGCAGGCGTTCGGAATTACCGCGAGTTCATGACGGAGGCCGCTCACGTGGTTGTGCGCTACGGCGGGTCGCTCTCCGGCGAACATGGCGATGGCCAGGCGCGAGCTGAATTTCTTCCGGTCATGTACGGCTCCGAGATTATCCAAGCGTTTCGCGAATTAAAATCTGCTTGGGATCCGGACTGGCGCATGAATCCGGGCAAGGTGGTGGATCCTTATCCGCTGGATACGAATCTGCGTGTCGGGCCCGACTACAGGCCGCATCCTGTACTCACAATCTTTAAGTTTCCCGAAGATCACGGCAGTTTCGCACAGGCTACCGAGCGCTGCTTTGGGGTAGGGAAGTGCCGCGGGTTGGACGGCGGTACGATGTGCCCCAGCTTTCATGCTACTCGCGAAGAAATGCACAGCACACGTGGGCGCACACGTCTGCTATTCGAGATGCTTCGAGGAGAAGTCATTCAGGACGGCTGGCGCGATGAACATATTAAGGATGCTCTGGATTTGTGCCTGGCCTGCAAGGGCTGTAAAGGCGACTGCCCGGTGAACGTGGACGTCGCGACTTACAAGGCTGAGTTTCTGACCCACTACTATAAAGGCCGAGTGCGCCCGATGAGCGCGTATGCGATGGGGATGATTTTTCGCTGGGCCGAAATCGCCTCGCACTTTCCCGATCTGGCGAACGTAATTACGCAAACTCCCGGACTTTCGAACCTTGCGAGGGCGGTGGCGGGATTAACGCAGCGCCGCGCAATGCCGGCGTTTGCGAGAGAGACATTCAAAGCCTGGGTAGCCGCCCGCAACGCGCGTGCGCGCCGCAATAGCGGTCATCGTCCGGAAGTTGTCCTGTGGCCGGACACCTTTAATAATTATTTCTTTCCGCATACCGCAAAAGCGGCTGTCGAGGTTCTCGAGTCGGCGGGTTATCGCGTGCAAGTCCCCACTCGCAATCTCTGCTGCGGGCGCCCGCTTTACGATTACGGCTTTCTGGATGAAGCGAAGAGACACGCTCAGAAAATCATTGCGGCTCTCGGCCCACAAATCACGACCGGTGTGCCCGTGATCTTTCTAGAGCCAAGCTGCGCGTCCGTGTTCATGGACGAGATTACGGCTCTTCTGCCCGATGACAACGATGCGCAGCGCTTGCGCCAGCAATCGGTGCTGTTGAGCGATTTTCTAGATGGTGTCGGCTACAATCCCCCAACGCTAAAGCGAAAGGCGCTCATTCATGGCCATTGCCATCAAAAAGCCTTAGTAGGAATGAAAGCCGAACAGAAGCTGCTAAGCCGTATGGGTCTCGAAGCCGAAGTACTCGATTCGGGCTGCTGTGGACTGGCCGGTTCGTTCGGATACGAAGCGGGCCACTATGAAGTGTCGATGAAAATCGGCGAGCGTGTGCTTCTGCCGCGCATCCGAGCCGCTGATAAGGCCACGCTCATTGTTGCCGATGGCTTTAGCTGCCGCGAGCAGATTATGCATGGGACGGCACGGCACGGCATGCATCTGGCCGAAGTTATCCAGATGGCGCTCCATCAACCCGTGCCGCCGCGGAAAAACAAGCCCGTCGAAACCGGGTGGATTCAAGAGAAGCCTTGTTACCCACTTGCCACGGCGAGCGCCGGCGCAGGATTGCTGGTTGCCGGAGGTCTGCTTCTGGTATCGAAGGTGCGTAACGGGCATTCAAGCAAGATCAAATAGTTTTCTCCGCAACCAGAGGTGGCAGAATAACAGCGAGGATGAGATTCGCCCGTCATCTGCGCCGCTGGGTGCTGTTTGCGACTTTGACAAGCTCGTTCCTTTTCGGGCAGCTTGAAAACGGCGAATTGCGCTTATCAGTGGTCGACCCAACCGGTCTCGCCTTGCCGTCTTCTGTCACGCTGGCCAGCGAGCTGTCTCGTACCCGGCGCGAGGTGAATACCAATTCAGCGGGGCAGTTTACATTCCAGCACTTGCCATTCGGCATTTACCACCTGACCGTGGAACATTCGGGATTCAAGAGTTACTCGGCTGTGGTTGAAATCCGGACCGAGGTTCCGCGCGATATTCATGTTCAGCTGAGTCTTCAAACAGCCTCGACAGAGGTCGTGGTCAGCGATGCGGCCACGTTGATTGACCCGCACCGAACGGGAGTAGCTTACGCCATCGGATCGCAGCAGATTCACGAAGAGCAATCGTCCACTCCCGGCCGTGGTCTTCTCGATCTGATCGATACCCAACCCGGCTGGCTATTTGAAGGCAACGCCGTGCTGCATCCCAGAGGCTCAGAATACCAGACGCTGTTTGTGGTGGATGGCGTGCCAATGGATGAGAACCGTTCACCTGCGTTCGCTCCCGGTCTCGAAACAGGAGAGGTCTCGGGCATGAACGTGCTTACCGGCAATTTCCCGGCGGAATACGGTCGAAAACTGGGCGGAGTCATCGACGTGACAACCGCTCGCGATCTGCGGCACGGGCTGCATGGATCGGCTGAACTCGGCGGCGGCAGCTTCGGCAGCGAAAATGGACTTCTCTCCGGCACATATGGCTGGACTCACAGCGCCTTTTCACTAACGGCCTCAGGCGAGCATACCGGCCGATACCTGGATCCGCCCGTCCTCGGGAATTTCACGAACGTGGGGACCTCTGCCGGTCTTTCAGCCGCCTATGATGAAGACCTATCGGATTCCGATCGCATCCACCTTGCGTTTCACCGCCGCCAGACTTCGTTTGAAGTCCCGAATGAAAATCTGCAGCAAGCGGCCGGACAGCTTCAAAACCGGGACGCCCCCGAAGAGCTTGGCCAGGTTGCCTGGACGCACGTGTTATCGGCAGAGATGCTTACCAATGTGCGCGCTGTGGCGGAGGATCTCTCCGCTAATCTCTGGTCAAATACTCTTTCGACTCCGATCATTGCTTCGCAGCAGCGCGGATTTCGGCGCACCTACCTGAACACCAGCTTTTCCATGCATCATGGCCGCCACGACATCAAGATCGGCGCTGATGCGATCTACGCGCCGGTTACCGAGGCGCTCCAATATAAGATCACCGATCCCTCCTTTTTCGATCCGGGGACGCGGCCCGCGTTCAATTTCTCCGATCACGCCCTCGATCGAGAGCAGGCGCTCTGGGTGCAGGACAACATCCGGCTTGGAAATCTCAGCGTGAGCGCGGGTTTGCGCTGGGATCACTATTCGTTGCTTGTTCACGATCACGCGTTCAGCCCCCGGCTCGGGCTGGCGTGGTACGTGCCGGCGGCTGATCTGGTGCTCCGCTTTTCCTATGACCGCGTCTTCCAGACGCCTGCGACCGAGAATCTGCTGCTCGCCAGTTCCGCTCAACTCGATCTGCTGAATCCGGACGTCCTGCGCATTCCCGTCGAACCCTCGCGCGGCAACTATCTGGAGGCTGGATTCAGCCAAGGCATCGCGAAAAAGATGCGTCTCGATGTGAGCTTTTATCGTCGCACCTTCGAAAATTTTGCTGACGATGACGTTTTTCTGAACACCGGTATCAGTTTTCCAATTGCGTTTAGCAGTGCCCAAGTTCGAGGCGTCGATGTGAAGCTCGATCTGCCGCGATGGGGCAATCTGTCGGGATTCCTAAGCTACTCAAACCTGATTGGTATCGCGCAACTGCCGGTTGCCGGGGGATTGTTCCTCGGTGAAGAGACGGTTGGCGTGCTCGGCGTCAACACCTCATTTCCGATCAGTCAAGATCAGCGAAACACGGCGCGCGCACGGATGCGTTACCAAATTAAGCCTCGGCTTTGGGTTTCCGCGTCGGCTGAATATGGCAGCGGGTTACCGGTTGAAATCAATGGAGACGCAAATCGCGATGATTTGGTGGACCAATACGGAGCTCAGATTGTCGATCGCGTCAATTTCAGCTCCGGCCGGCTGCGCCCAAACTTCTCGCTCGATTTCAGCGCCGGTTTTGATATCTGGAAGCACGAAACATCAGCTCTTCGTCTGCAAGGCGAGGTGCAAAATGTTACCGGCCAACTAAACGTGATCGATTTCGCCGGTCTTTTTTCCGGGACGGCCGTCGGACCGCCCCGCAGCGGCAACGTGCGGCTTCAGTTTGACTTTTGAACTAGCCTGCTTTAGAACGCCTCTGCGCCGGCGCACTTGCTAGATCATCTCTCAGCGCAAGGTGTATAAATATCCGGCTATATCGGTCGCATCCTTTGGCGTTACACCCAGGTTCGGCATTACGGTTTTTTCGTCCACTGCCTGAGGATTTTCAATCCATCGCATCATGTTCTGGGGCGTGTTTTGCAATACGCCGGCCAGGTAGATGCGGTTTGCAATTCCGGAGAGGGGCGGACCCGTACGGCCCTGCGCTCCCGAAATTCCGGGAATAATGTGACAGGAACCGCAGCCGTAGCGCTCAATCGCCGCAGCCCCGCGGTGCGCACTGCCCCCGGTTATTATCTCGGCAATGCGCTCCGCCTGGTCTCCGCAACCGGCGGCAAACAGTAGCGCTGCCCCGGCGGCAATGGCGAGAATCGTCCTACTTCGCACTGTTCACCCGTTGCAGCCTCGCATCACTTTCCTTCAACCACGAGGCGAAAAGCGCCAGCCCTGCGGCGAGGTACACCAGACTCCCCGGAACCCACATCACGAGCCCGCCGATTTGCTGATCCTCCAGCGGGGTCAAGCCCCAGGCTTGGGTCGTAGCGGCGTAAGCGGGATACCAGATGGCTGGCGAAAACGTCAGCAAGGCTCCTAAGATACTGGTGTGCACCGCGGTGGTGAACAGGTAAAACACCGCCGCGCCGAATGCCAGCCGAGTGTGGCCATAGAAGAGCGCCCACCAGAACAGCAATGCCGAAAAGAAGAAGCTCAGATGCTGCGCGGTATGCGCGAGTTCACTCTTGAGCGTAAGTTCAAACAGGAATGGAACGTGCCACAGCCAAATCGCGGCCGCATGAATCCACCACGCCGTAAAAGGATCGATCAAAAAGCTCCAGGCGCGCCGAACGGAGCTTGACTTCGCCCAAGCGCCGGCCCTGCGCCGCCACTCAAACGGCATTCCCCATAAAAAAGTAACCAACGGCTGCGAAAGCACCAGCAGCGGCGCCGCGACGATCATCAGAAGTTCATGCTGGATCATGTGCGCGGTAAACAAGGCTTCTCCGAGCGGGTGCACGGGCGAGACCAGAGCAAGGGCCAGCATCGTCCAGCCCGACCAGAAGGATGCTTTCTGCCAGCGACAGAGATTGTTTTGCTGCCGCGCTCCGCACACATATAAGAACGCGGTAACGGCAAGCGGGATAACCACGCCGGGATCGAAGCTCCACGCGGACCAAAGATAGCGCGGCTGGAGCGGCTGTCCCGAATGCGCGTATGCGAGAAGCGGCAGAAGCAAGGCCATTACCGGCAGGCGTGCCGAACTCATTGGCATGCTCCGAGAATTACTTCGGGGATCGACTGAGCAAAAATCACCACGAAGAACATCGCGCTCATCAGAACGCCGCCGCCTGCCATTACCCTGCTGCGCGCGAGGGCGCCGCCAGCGCAGCCCGGCCACTTCTTGCCCAATTCCTTCCACAGGCGCCACGCCACCAGGAACGAGCAGGCCGCAAGCACCAGCGCGACAACGCTTACGACATACAATGCAAGCTTCCCGTCGAAGTGGCAGGCCCAGGGCGTCAGCGCAAAATTAGCTTCAAAGCTGAGGAGCCAGACAATAGGACCCGCCAAGATGCAGGTCCAGAGCGCAATGTCGCGCGTCATCCTGATGTCTCCACAATTCTCGGACCCCAATAAATCACTGTGTAAATAGGAATCCAGATAGCGACGAGGAAGTACCAGACGACGCTATCGACGTGTACTCCGAGGCGTGCCTTCTCGCCGTAGCGGCCGCTCAAAATAACGACAATCAACACAACCGTAAAAGCTAAGTCGGCGATGTAATCGAAGCTATGCAGTCCAAGGAACGCCCAGACATACGAGCCTTGCGCATCCGTTTGCCAGTTGAAATTCAAAGAGTGCCATTCGACGATGCGCATGGCCAAAGCCACGCCAGCGAGCGCCACATTGAGCGATAAGCCTGCAATTGCGCCCGCGCGGTTGTTCTTCTTTGCCGCCTCACTCGCCCAATAAGAGCCGAACGCGCTGGCGATCAAGGGTATGAGCGCGAGGGTTGGCAGAATCACATGCGGGAACTGATCTCCGGGGGGCGGCCAAACATCCATGCGCAGACGCGTGTAGAAATACGCTGCGATCAAAATCCCAAACATCGTCCCCTCAATACAAACGATGCAAGCCTGTCCCCACCACAACGGCGCCTGGCTCGAAATCGAGTACGGCTCTAAATGCGAAACGTCGAGCGTCTTGAATTCACTCATGGCCTCAGCTCCGCCGGGCCTCTCGGCCAAAACCATCCAATCAGACAGATCCCGGTGAGAATCGATCCCCACGTGATGTACCAGGCGTTAAATACGGACCCGGCAAATCCGATCGTGACCGCGATTGCCGTCAAGAGGGGCCAAATGCTGGGAGGAGGAAGCACCAGCCGGTGATGCGGTTCCGCATCCATCAGCGTAGTGGCGAGGGCTTCACGCCGGTCGTTCCGAAGGCCTGTTACGAACGCGCGGTCCTCGGATGGCACCCACAGTGGCGAACGGCTTGTCGATACGGGCAAGTACTCGAAATTGTAGTTTTTGGGAGGAGAATCCGACGCCCACTCCAGCGTGTCTGCGTCCCAGGGATCTTTCCCGGCGATGCCTCCGCGCTTGCGGCTCTTCAGCACATTCAGAATGAAAAGCATACCGCCCAGCGCGATGATACAGGCGCCGAACGTCGCGACCGTGTTAGCGGGCTCCCAGCCCAGCTCGGCCGGATACGTGTAGATGCGACGCGTCATGCCTTTCAGGCCCAAAATGTGCATGGGGAAAAACGTCACATTGAACCCCATGAACAGCAGCCAGAAAGTGATTTTTCCGGCTGCCTCGTCGATCATCCGGCCGGTCATCTTCGGGAACCAGTGATGAAAAGCTCCAAAGAGTGGGAACAGAGATCCGCCAATCAGGACATAGTGGAAATGCGCGACGACGAAAAAGGTATCGTGCACCTGCAGATCCAGCGGCACGGATGCAAGCATCACGCCAGTGAGTCCGCCCAAGACAAAAATCGCAATGAACCCGAAGACGAAGTGCATGGCCGTGGTCATGCGCAACCGGCCCGTCCACAGCGTCGCGAGCCAGCAGAAGATTTGAACTCCGCTGGTGATGGCGATCATCATGCTCGACGCTGTGAAATATGCTTCTCCAATCTGGGGCAGGCCGGTGGCAAACATGTGGTGTACCCACAAACCGAAAGCCATGAAGCCGGTTGCCACCATCGACAGGACTATCGCGGGATAGCCGAAAACCTCTCTCCGTGAGTGGGCGCTTATAATCTGCGATACGAACCCGAGCGCGGGTGCAAAAATGATGTAGACCTCGGGATGTCCGAAAAACCAGAAGACGTGCTGGTAGAGCAGGGGATCGCCACCTTCGGCCGGATTGACGAAATGGGTTCCCACAGTCCGGTCTGACAACAGAAACGAGCTGGCGATCATGACGGCGGGCATCGCGAAGATGACCATGAACGACTGGACCAACATTGACCAGCAGTAGAGCGGGATGCGGTTCAACGTCATTCCGGGCGCGCGCATCTTGAAAATTGTTGCGATCAACTCCGCGGCCACGCACATGGCGGAAACTTCGGTGAACGTAATCATCTGCGCCCAAAAATCCACACGCTTGCCGGGAGAAAAGGCCGGTCCGGAGAGCGGCGCGTAGGCGAACCAACCCGCGTCGGGCGCTGTGTTCGTGAATACTCCCCAGTACAGGAACAGCGCTCCCGCCAGGTACATCCAGTAGCCGAACGCATTCAGCCGGGGGAAGGCCACGTTCCTGGTGCCGAGCATCAAAGGGACCAGGTAGATCGCCATGCCCTCCATCATCGGTACGGCGAACAGGAACATCATCGTGGTGCCATGAGTAGTAAAGATTTCGTTGTAGCGATCCGGCCCGAGAAAGCTATTGTTGGCTCGCGCGAGCTGAAAACGCATGAGCAGGGCTTCGATGCCACCCGCCAGTAAGAAAATGAACGCGGTAACGATGTATCGCATTCCGATCGCCTGGTGCGTCGTGTAGGAGAGCCACCCAAAAATCCCGCCGGGGTGACGCCACGAATTCTCGAGATCCTGAAGATCGCGCGCTTCGCTCTCGTTGTGTGGACCGGCCAGCGGCGAAAACCCCTGCGTCTGATTCATTTCAGACTCTCCAGATAATCGAGCAACGGGTTGAGGTCATCCGGCTTCAAAGCGATGGTCGCCATGTGGTTGCCTGGCTTGATGCTCTGCGGATCGGTAATCCATCCGCCCAGATTGCCTTTATTGTTCGGCAACGTGCCGGCCGCGATCGTCTTACGGCTTCCGAAGTGAGTCAAATCCGGCGCGTTCCGGCCGGCGGCGGGAGTGCCTTGAATTGAATGGCAGAACACGCACGCGTTATTCAAAAACACCTTTTGGCCTCGCTGCTTCTCCGGATCGGCAGGGGAAACCGCGGGCTGCAGCTCCTGTTGCATCCAGGCCTTGAATTTGTCTTCGGGCTCCGCGATAACCCATAAGGCCATGTGCGCATGCTGCAAGCCGCAGAATTCGGCACACTGTCCTCGATACTCGCCTGGCCGGTCCGCTTCAATCCATTCCGTCGTGATCCGCGAAGGGATCAAATCGCGCTTCCCATTCAGGCTCGGAACCCAGAAGCTGTGGATCACGTCATTTGAGGTACCACGAATCATGACCGGCCTGCCCACCGGAATGTGAATCTCATTCGCGGCTTTCAGTACGCGGCGCGGATCGTCGTTGGCATAACGGATGTACCACCACCACTGATTGCCGGTGACTTCGATGACCATGCCGTTTTTTGTTTCGCTGAGGGATGAAATCGCTTTGCCAGTTCCTACGCTGGATACAAGGAGAACGAAGAGAATCACAACCGTGCCGATGGTCGCGCCGGCCACGACGCGCGTCAGCTTCGACTCTGTCGCCTCGCTCGGAAGATGTCTCGCCTCAAGCGGCTCTTGCTCGATGCCGCGATGTCTGCGCACGAGAACTAGTAGCGTGAAGACCATCACCGACAGGAAAATCGCACCGAGCACCCAGGAGAAAAACCACCAGAGCGTTTCGATGCGCTCCGATTGCAGCCCCGCCGAATCCAGAGCCGATTGTTGATGTCCGGCGCACCCGGTAAGCGCAACAAGAAGCCCGCACAAAGCTGTCAGCCGTGCGCGCACTCTCATTTTGTCGCTCCGCTGGTCCGGTTGGCGATCGTCTGCGGATTTGGCTCGATCATATCCAGACGGCTCGCCGTCGCAGAACGCGGTTGCTGGCCGTTCATAGAGCGCACAAAGGCCACAATTTCCCAGATCTGGTATTCCGGTACTTTGCCGCCCCAGGATGGCATGCCGTTGGGCCTGCCCTTCACGATGGTGTCGAAGAGGTTCTCAGGCTCGCCTCCATAAATCCATTCCGTCTTGATCAAGGGCGGACCGATGCCTCCGCCCCCGTGCGAATGACATCCCGAGCAGTTGTACCAATCGAACAGCCGCTGTCCTTCGGAAATGTCGTAAGCGCTGGCGTTGTACGGATTCGTGACGACCGCTTGCGGCGGAACGGATCCGCCCGGCCGGAGCGGACTTTCCCGCGCGGCATCTCCGTAAACGGCGAGGCGCGTGGGAGACGGTCGGATGTCGCGATGCTCCCGCTGGCATGATGCAACGAGCAGCAGAGCGCAGCATCCCAGAGCTCCATTGGTAATCCGCACGCGCTCTATCGACCTCCTTCGCTTATTTGAGGCACGTTGTATTCCGCAAGAAGGTGTTTTACTTCCTGCGATTCGGATGCCAGGATCCGATTCAGCTCCGACTTGAGCGAATCATCGCCTTTGCGGACGCCGAGCGAGATCTCATATGTGAAAGGCACGCCTAGAAACATGGCGGGCGAGACGGGCACGATATCGAGGGGTACACTTTCGAGCTTGGCGAAGTATCCCGCAAAAGGCCCCCATACAATCGCCACGTCCACTTCTCCGTTCGCCACGGCAGCGACGATCTTCCTCGGAGCGTTCTGCTCGCCATATTTGCCAAACATGCTGAAGCCGACGATATTCGCGGTCACGCCGAGACGCGCGAGCGCCACGCCAGGCGGCGCATAGTCATCTCCCACGACTTGAATGCCGATTCGCAAGCTGCGAAGCCGTGGGTCAACCAGCGAGGTGATGTTGAGACGCGAGTCACGGCGAAACACAAACACGTAGGTCGACCGGTAATACGGCGTTGTGGTCGCGACCGAGGAAAGATCGGCAGGAATTCCCATCAACACATCGCATCGCCCTTCGTCCAGCGAATTCTTGACAAAGGATTTCCGTTGCGACCACCACGTGTATTCCAGCCCCGCCCCCAGCTTCGCGGCTGTTATCTCAGCCAGCTTGTTTTCAAATCCTTCTCTCTGCAGGTTCGAGAACGGCATGTTGTTCGGATCGGCGCACACACGAAGTACGGGGATATTCGCGGCGGCGCACCCCAGGGCTGCGGCGACAAATACGCTAAGGCAGCGAGAACACATACAGCATTCCGCCTTTGGTGGTGTATTTGCCAAGATCCGACATAGCATTGGTGAAGCCCAATGCAGCCGTCCCATCCACCGTGTTGATGCCGCCGGCGACCACTGCTCCCGACCAGCCGCCGACTCCAGAAAGCACGGCGACGTACTGCTTGCCTTCCGGCCCTTTGTATGTTACGGGCTGCCCGATGATTCCCGAGCCAACTTTGAATTGCCACAGTAAACTGCCTTTCGTGGCATCCAACGCCTTGAACCATCCATCCATGGTTCCGTAAAAAACCACGTTCCCGGCTGTGACAACCGTCCCGCTCCATGCCGGAAACATCTCTTTCACGGCCCAAACCGTCTTTGCCTTGACAGGGTCCCAGGCAGAGAACTCGCCTCGATTGCCTCCAGGCCCCGCGTACATCCGAACATTCATTCCTACAAATGGCGTTCCCGAAATATAATTTGCCTGTACGCCCTGGCTTTCGTAACACAAATTGTTGTGAGGAAGGTAAATCAGGCCGGTCTTGGGAGAAAAGGCGGATGGCTGCCAATCCTTTCCGCCGGGAGGGGCAGGGCAGGCGTCGCGCACCGTCCTGTAACCGGTCGCCTTGTCTGGATTGACCTTTAGCGTCCCTGTTTTCAGGTCGACGCCTTCGCTTGTGTTCGCGTATGCGAACGTCTCCGCCGACAACACCTCGCCGTCAGTCCGATCCATAATGTACATGCGGGCGTTGCGATCGGGATGGGCCAAAACCTTGCGAATTCTTCCGCCGATATTCAGATCGAGGAGAATGTTTTCGTTCACACCGTCGTAGTCGTGAACGTCGTGAGGATTGAATTGATATGCCCAGATCGCTTCACCCGTTTCAGGGCGCCGCGCGAAAATGCTCGATGTCCACTTGTTATCTCCCGGGCGCTGTTCCGGGTTCCAGGGACCGGGATTCGAGGTTCCGTAATAAATCAGGTCGAGATCGGGATCGTATGAAATCCAGCTCCAGCCCGCTCCTCCGCCGATTTTCCATTGCTCGCCGCTCCAGGTTTTTACACCCAAATCCTTGGCCCGGTCCGCTTCATAGAAGGGCCTGAAATTGGCACCGATCAAGACATCTTTGTCCGGACCCGTCGCGTACGCGCGCCAAGCGATCTTACCGGTATCGGCATCCAGGGCTGCCATCCATCCCCGCACTCCAAACTCACCGCCGCTATTGCCGACGATTACCTTGCCTTTCGCGACGATCGGCGCCATGGTGATAGATTCACCCAGATTTATGTCGCCGAGCTTGGTTATCCAAACCGCTTTGCCTGTATTCGCATCCACAGCGACCGTTTGCACGTCCAGCGTGTTGTAGTAGATCTTGCCGTTGTAATACGCCGCGCCACGATTCACCACATCACAGCACGCCACGCCTTGGGAAGCAGGAGCGGGATTTGGGTGATAGACCCACTTCATGGGTGCTCCCGGCTTGGTGAGGTCAAGCGCGTACAGGTCGTTCGGGAATGGCGTGACGATATAGATCGAGTTGTTGACGACGAGCGGCGCCGCTTCGTGGCCCCGCGTCACGCCAGTGGAAAACGTCCAGGCGAGCTTCAGGTTCTTGACGTTGCTGGTGTTGATTTGATCGAGAGTGCTGTAGCGTGTGCTGGCATAATTCTTGGCCGCCATCGCCCACTGACCGTCGTCAGGCTGATTTTGAATCTGAGCAAATCCAGAAACAGCCCACAGCAGGGCCCCTGCCCCTGATCGGATGCCTCTTTTTTGGCGCATAATCCATCCCACGCGGATGGAAAAACGAGCTAGGTTCCGGGCTTTAGACCATTCGAGGAATGAAATGTTTCACAGGCAAGAGTACGAGTTCGCAGGCCCTGACGCAAGGAAACCTCCCGGCTGGGAGCCGCGGGTCTGTTTTCTTCGCGCACGGCGTTATTGAAAACGTAAGGCGACTTCCGAGCCGTAGCGGCGGTAAGCCGAGAAGGTCATCACGTTGAATTCACGACGGCCTGATTGCACGTACAAGACTTCGTAATCGCCCGTTTGCGGTAATAGCCAGGTCCGTCCGTTTAACTCGACCGGCTTCAGCGTGACACCCCAGCGTATTTCAGAGATTCCCATTTGCGGCGGAACGCTGAGGCTGGAGCGCTCAATCTTTAAAATCTGTCCCGTCGCAAGCGAAACCCAGATCTGGGTCCGAAAAGCGATGCGGAAGTGTTCCGAGCGAACCAGCAGATCCCACGGGCTGTCTTGCTCAGAGACTTCCAACTGATACATGGCAGCCGACGATCCTTCGAAATCGGCGTACATCCGGAAGACCGGGGGATGGGTATCCAGGAGCATTTGCGTCTGGCGCAGCAGCGTTCCATACTCGCCTATGGACCAGGCTCCGCCGACGTTCGAAATGCTGGCGAGCTGCCGGGTATTTTGCCGAATGTCCGTGTATTGTTCCGTTCCGTTTTCAAAGGAGAGCTTGGCGCTAAGGGTATCGATCGGGCGGACGTTGTCCCCGTTCAAGCGGCTCTTGAAGCGCTGAATTTCCTCCTGACAGACGAACGATTGCAAAGCGGTATAGAGGTCCTCGTTCGCTGCCTGAATGCGCGGCAGCAGATCCGGATTACCGAACGCTGTGGAATCCGGTTTCAAGGCTCCAGCGGTTGCGGAAGGGCTCGGGGCATCGTTTGCCGGGTCCGCGAGATCGGACGCCAGGCAATTCGTCCAACAAAGGACTCCTATGAACACACTGACAGCGCCGTAGTTGAAGCGATTAGTCATCTATTTACCGAAAGCTCAGATTCCGTTTGTGCGGGCTCTCGCTGGATCCTTTGACCTCTAGCGCAATTGATCGGCTCAGGAAAGTCTTGACGTTTGCCCGATGAATTCTCATCGGAAGGTTTTTTCGGTTCGTGAGAAAAACAGGCGCGGCCGCTATGAAGCGCTGCAGGAGGTCAGAACACGTGAAACAGATACTATCGGCAAGTCAGAGCGGAAGCTTTAGGATGATCGTCGGCGTGCGCGCTCGACCCCGAACGCGCCGTGCCTGTGTTGATTGAGCGAAGGCACGGGACACGCTCCGGCCCAACGCCGATCTTAACCGCGATAAAGCCATTCGGCACGGATAACAGGCTATCCATTCCCCCCAGCCATACCCCGGGAGGCGCTTCCAGTCGGCGACGTAGAGAGATCTTTTCATCGCTTGAGAGCGCGAGCCCCTGAGTCTTGGGCAGCTCCTTGGGCGCCCATCGCGGGGCGATCTTAACGGACGCCTTCGCGTCGCCGCACGATCGATTGCAGAAGCTGCTAACTCCCCCACAGTCCGGCCTCCAGGCGATCCCTGTTCAGCCCCGATAGCTGAAATAATCGGCAATCTGCTGCCCGATCCGCCCGATAGCATCCTCGAGATTCGCGCCGCTCCCAAAATGGTTGGCCGTGAAAACACTTACGACGATGCGCCGCTCCCGGCTTTCGAATATGCCAACATCGTTCCCGATGTACGGGAGGAAGTCGCCCGTTTTGTGAGGGATCACAAAATTCGTCACATACTTCGGCAGCCGTGTCCGATATACTTGCCCGCGCATGATAGTTAACATCTGTTCGCTCGCTTGCTTGCTGACTGCCTCACCCATTTCCATCTGTTCCAGTAGCCTGCCCATATCTCTGGGAGAGGACAACCCGAACGGATGATCGCCTTTGCGGTGGAAATCTTCAGCGCTTGGAGCTGCGCGCAGCGCGTCGAACCAAACCTTCGTGGTACCAACGGCGCGAGTTTGTGTCAGCCCATAGTCTTTCGCCAATGCATTCACCGGCTCAATGCCGCCAACTTGGCGGAACAACAGGTCCGTTGCCGTGTTATCGCTCACGATGATCATGAGCGTCAGCAGGTCATGGATGGTTAACGAAACTCCTTCGTTGAGGGAGCGGATGATACCAGTCCCCGGCCGCTTATCGTCCTCGTGCAGCGTCACACGATCGCTTAGCTGGAACCTTCCCGCCTCAATTTGACGGAAGCCTTCCACCATTAACGGGATTTTGATCACGCTCATTGTGTCCATCTGGTTATCGGCCTCAATCGAGATCTGCTCGCCGGTCTCCAGACACTTCACATAGACCCCCCACTTCGCGTTCACCGATTTCGTGATGCTTTCGATATTGTTCCGCAGCATATCGAATGGAGCAATCTTTGGTCTTCTGCTCTGAGCCGCCGCCAACCCAGGCAACACCGGCGCGAGAGAGCCCGAGACCGCGCAAGCAGAGATCGCGCCCGATAAAAAGGACCGTCGTCGCATCGCTATCGCTCCTCGCCGGGAATCAGCATCACCCGTTCCTCCGTTGCCGCCTCAACTGCTTTTCGAGAGTACGGCAACGGGTGATAACGTCCATCGGCCCAACCCTCAATGAGGTCTCCGTAGTGTGCGCTGCCCGGAACGCCCGATTCTCCCGGTACGTTGGTCATGACGGAACGATCCCAGTCGCTCACGTCCAGCACCTCGCGATAGCTTGCGCCATGGGTCTGAGCATAATCAGGGCCGCCTGTCGCATTGACGGTATACGCGTCGCCGGGACGCGAATGTGCCGGCAAATCCAGAGCGGGCACTCCAAGAGGGTGATGGAAACAAGCCTTGTGCAAATTGCCCCATTTCCAATGAGCCTGGTCGGGCCCCAACCGTTCCCGTATGTCGGCAAGGCTTTCAGATAAGGTCTTTTCAAGCAGCGCATCTCTTTCGGAATTCGCCTGCAGTTCTTTGAGTAGAACACCCAGCGCAAGCCGCACGGAGGCAATTCCCTTCGGCAGAATGGCGCGATGCAGATGCTCAATCCACACCTCATACAGCAAAGCGGTTCGGGAGTCCATGGTCACGTTGCAATCCCAATTCAGCATCTCGGAACGGATCTTATCTTGCTCGCCTCCCTCCGCCGGATGCCAGCTTTTCAGGATGGCTAGAAAATCGCGGGCCGGAAGCGATACCGTGTCTTGCTGCATGCGAGCAAAATCCGCTACGTCGAATTTCCCGCCGCTCGTCAGCATCTCCACAATGCGGTCGTAGCGCGTGGATGGCGCCCACGAATAATTGAGCGCATGCGGATAATTGGCAGGAAGGATGTTGTTATTGGCCGTCGCGATGAAGTGACGGGCCGGGTTGTAGGCCGTCGGATTGTCGCTGATAGGCAGGAATCCTGACCATTCGTAATCGCCGGAATCGCCTGGAACCGGAAACAATCCCGTCCATCCGGTCCGAATCGGCGCCTGACCTGCCGCAATCCAACCGATATTGCCCTGCCGGTCCGCATACACAAGGTTTTCGGAGGGGATTTTATAGTTTGCTACAGCCGAGCGGAACTCGGTCCAGTTTCTCGCGCGCGCCAATTGCAAGGCCGGCAGATAACCGGCGCCGCCCGCACTCGTCCCCACCCAGCGCAGCGCGTAGGCGCGATGTTTGCTTTCGTCGTCGTAAATCACCGGGCCGTGAATCGTGTACTTCAATTCCACTTTGCGGCGGCCTTCGCCCTTGACGACGATCTCCTGCTCCTCCACTTCGAACTTCTTCCAGTCGCCCCGATACAGGTACAGGGTCGGATCTTCCGGTTTTACCTTCTCCACATAGAGGTCCTGCTGATCGATACCGACGATGGTGAAGCCCCAGGCGATGTTTTCGTTGTGACCGAGCGCGATGCCCGGCAGCGCAGGCTCTCCCGCTCCAATCACGTTCCATCCGGGTGCTGCGAGATGGACTGTCTTTCGCAGCGATGGCAGCTCGATCCCGCGATGCGGGTCATTCGCCAAAATCGGCTTTCCGGTTTTCGTCATCGTTCCATCGACCACCCAGTTATTGCTGCCCTGTTCGCCGGGAAAGTGAATCGCGCCGATCGCCGAAATGTAGTCTCGAACAATGGCCCGCGTAATCTCTGAAAGTTCGAGCCCCTTTGGGATGAACAATGGAATGTGAGGATCCGGCGGGAACAGCCGTTCGTCCATCGCCAGCCCGAGCTTCTTCACATCCAGCGTTCGATTTACTTCCGCCAGCAGATTTCCGGTCATTAGCAGCCCTGCTACGCGCGCCGTAACATCTTCCGGCGACCAGAGCCCTGGATCGAAGCCGGCCATACGAAATTCCATCGGACGCTTACCATTAAGAGAACGAATATATGCGTTGATGCCGTGCGTGAAGGCGATCGCGATCGCCTTTGCATCCAGTGAGTAACTCCGCCATTCTTCGTTCCAATCTCCCCGATACCGGACCAGGCGAGAGATCCGGTCACGCCTTATATACTGCGGGCCTAACACCTCGGCCAGTTTGCCCGTACCGATTCGCCGCCATAGATCGAGTTGAAAGAGCCGGTCCTGGGCGGTGATATAGCCTTGTGCAAAGAAGAGGTCGTCTGCGTTCTTAGCGTAGATGTGCGGAACTCCCCAATGATCGCGGAGCACTTCCACTCCTTCTCGCAACCCGGGGACGCGCAGTTGCTTCGACGCGATTGCCTGCTGCCACGAGGAGAGCGGAAGAATAAGACACAGGAAGAACAACCACGCCGTAAGCCACCGCAGCCGCTTTGACATTCTCCAAGTCTAAATCTTCACGACTATCCAAAATCGATGGTAGACGTGGGGATCGGCAGTGAATCAGCGGACCGCGGCTAAACCTTTACTCCAATTTTCTGCTCTAGGAATTTTTTGCTGATCTCGGCGGCTTCTTTCGGCGTTGTCGACTTGTCCGGGATCCGGTCGAGCTCTACGACGGCCCACCCACTAAACCCGACCTCTTCGAGCGCCCCAAATACGGCCGGGAAATCCACTCGGCCTCTGCCGAGCTCGACAAAGTTGAAAGGATATTTCGCCCCTTTGGTTTCGAGCGGAATATCAACGACATCTTTGAGGTGCAGAAAAAGCAGCCGGTCGTGATACTGCCGGATTGCCTCTGCCGGGTTTCCGCCGCCTGCCAGGAAATGCGCGGTGTCTAACTCCAGCTTCACGTATTTCGGGTCGGATGACTCCAGTACAATCTGCAGGTTTCGCGGATGCTCGCTGATCGTGTTCAGATGATTGTGGTATCCGAGCGGGACGCCCAAGTCGGCGGTGCGCTTTCCGATCTCGGTTAGTAGTTTCCCAAGCCGTTTGCACTCGTCCATTGTTACCGTACGCGGATATGGTTTGAGCTGGTCGAGCAGCTGAAGATAGAGGCCGCCGGCGTCCCGCACGTACTTGGCATGCGCCGTGTGCTCGGCGATCTGGTCAGCTTCAACAGCAGGGTCGATCAGCACATCGCCGCTCGAGAGCGCGACAAACTTGAGCCGATGCTGTTGCACGATATCGCGCAACTCGCCCGGTTGAAATTCCGTGGTGGCGTCGATGCGAAACTGGATTCCCTCATAACCAACAGCCGCAATATCTTCAATCGCCTGCCGTTCCTCTTTGCCCCAGGTCATGGCCGTGTAGCCATAGTGAATTCCGGCGAGCCGGTCCGGTGCGCCGGCTCTGGCTCGGACCGGGAGCATTGCCGGCAATACCGCGGCCCCGATTGCTTCAAGAAAGCTACGCCGGGTGGTCTCGTGTCTCAATCGCATGTCCTCCGTCATCGCTCAGAAAGTCAGCTTCAATGCGCCTTGGAACTGCCGAGACGGAGATCCCTGCGATGTAATTACGCCGAAATTTGTGCCCGTCGCGGTCATATTCGGCGCATCGAAATTCGGATGATTGAAAACGTCGTAACATTCTGCCCGAAACTGCAGCTTTACACGCTCTGTGAAGGCGAAATTCTTGAACAGCGAAACGTTCCACGAGGCCTGATTGGGTCCGCGGACGTTTGCGAAATATTTCGGAAAAGTCCGCACATCATTTGCCAGCTGCGCTGAGGGAGAGCGGACAAACAGAGACGTATTGAACCACATATTGACGGACCGCTGATCGGAATGCAGATTGATCTGGCTGGCGTTCGTTCCCGTGAAGATCACGTCGCCGAATGCCAGAGGAGGTCCGCTCTGCTGGGCGATAAAGGCGTTAAGCTGCCACTGCCCGATGGCCCAGTCGGCTGCTTTCGGCAAATTTGAACCGAAGCGTTGGCCGCGTCCGAAAGGAATGCTCCAGACGCCGGTCACCGCTATTCGTTGCGGCCGGTCATATTGGCTGATGGAACGATAGAGCGCAGCGTCTGCCGAATTCAGGAAGCTGGTCGCCTCCATGAATTTCGACCACGTATAGTCCACGTTGATCGTGTAGCCCTTTGAGAAGCGTTTCTCCGCGCGTACCTGCAAGGCGTGATACCAGGAGTAGCCGTTATTCTCGATGAGACTGATGTCGCCAAACTGCGGATAGGGACGGAACAGGTCTGCTCGCGTGATAGTCGCCGGGTAGATGCTGTTAATGCCATAGAACGGGTTCGGAAACGTCTGTGTCAGATAGTTGATGGTTGCCTGATCGCGCGATCCTGTGGTGCTCAGATATTGGTCCGGCAACGCATTGATGTTACGAATGTCGGTCAGGTGAATGGCCTTATTGCCGACATACCCGATATCCAGAAGGAATTCTCCCGGCAGCATTCTCTGCAGATCGAATGTCCACCGCTGCGAGTACGGCTGCACGCGGTTCATGGAATACAAATAGAGCGGCTGTCCCAGATTGGTTGTCAAACCAGCGGGTGAACCGCCAGGCAAGATGCCGTTCGGGAATGGATTCTCCAGATTGGCAACGTAGTGCAATCCGTTGTCGTAAGACGCGATAACTGGAGTCGTGGCCGTGAAGCCCGTCTGAATCGCCGGACTCCGGTTTACCCCGATCGTGTCGGAAAAAATTCCATAACCTGACCGGATCACGGTCTTGGAGTCGAGTTGATAAGCGATTCCAAATCGAGGAAGAAAGTTGCCTGGCCCTTGGCTCCAGAGATTGTGGTTTTGCGGGCTGGCGAACGTGAGTCCGCCGAGAACATGGAACTGCGACACTGGCAGACCCGAAACCGGATGCTGCGCGTAATTCGCAAGGGCTTGAGCGGCTATCGGGTTTGTGTCCTGATGATCGAACCCGCGCACAGCCCGGTTGTACCGTTCCGACATGGGGGATTCGTACTCATACCGCACGCCAGCATTGATCGTAAGTTTGGGAGTTACTTTCCAGTCATCCTGAATGAAAGCTGCCGTGTAAGTGTTTTGAGTCGCGTAACTGGCACTCCTGGTAACTTGCCCGGCCGACGGAATACCCAGCAGAAAAGATGCAAACTCCTGACCTATGGGAGCTGCCGGCGAGTTATCCAGCGGGCCGTTCGTGTAAGTGGGCAAAAACTGTAGCCCCGGAGAGACATCGTAACCGCCATTAAAACCAAAAGACCGATAGAGCCGGAACTCGGCGCCATAACGAAGCTGATGATTGCCGCGAAGCATGCTCAGGTTCGCCGCGAAATCGTGGATCATGCCGGTCGTCGTCCCGTCGCCGTTGTTGAAGTTTCCAAAGCCGGAGAACGTTCCGGTACAAGCCCCCGTACACGATGAGGTCGCCGCCTTCGTGTTCATGTAAATATTGGGGAACGTCGCAGTCTTGGGACTGAATAGGCTCACCAGAGCCGGCGAGAAGCCCAGGGATGCCAGGTCGAATCCCGCGCTCACTCGCTGCTCGGGAGTGGCTTCCTGGGTCAAGCCGTAGCGCAAATCCAGAATCGAAGTCGGGCTCAGAACAATCACATCATCCAGGGCCGCGCCCTTGTTGATGCGCGTCAGATTCACGCCCCCGGAAATGTTGTTGTAGAAACCGGGATCAGTCTCCAGGTAGTGATCGTAATCCAGGCGTACGAACACGCGGTTCTTCTCGGAAAAGCTTTGGTCTACCCGAGCGACATGCACGTAATAGTCAAAAACGTCTTTTATGCTTTGTGTGTAATTATTCTGCCCTGAAGCCGTTCCCGCCGTGTTCGGAAGGGCGTAGTACCTGAGGATATTCTTCGCAACAGGATCGATCATGTTTGGCGGGATCGCGTTGCCGGCAAAGGGCGCGCGGCTATATCTGCCATTACTGGCGGCTTGTATGGTGAACGGGTTATAGATCTGGTACGACGATCCTAACTCCAGCAGCGCCGATAGATCTCCGTTGCGTTCGGCAGCCGTTGGAACCGTACCCACTGTGGTGACCGGTTTTCCCCACTGGTTCGATTCCCAGGCATAAAAGAAAAAGGTTTTGTCACGCCCGTGATAAAGCTTCGGAATATCCACCGGACCTCCGATTGAAGCGCCATAACGATTGTCCTGATATTCCGGTTTCAGCCCTCCCGCTGCGTTCTGGAAAAAAGTTGGCGCGTCCAGAGTACTGGCTGAGAACCACTCATGTAATTCCCCGTGGTACTCGTTCGTGCCGCTCGCGGTGATCAGGTTCACCACCGCGCCGGGAGTGTGGCCAAGGCTCGCGTCAAAGCCGCTGGTTTGTACTTTGAACTCCTCCACCGCGGATTGGGGCGGCTGAAATGCCACCAGTGGAACCATGCTCGGCCCGCTCGATCCGTTCGAGGGAGATGCGAAGGTGTCCGGAATGCCGTCAATCGTGGTCTCGTTCGAATAGAGCGCGTTTCCGTTCGTCGAAAACTGGGACGATGCGCTGTTGAACGATGTTTTGCGGGCCCGGAGATTCGTCGTGTTCACCACGCCCGGTGCAGTCAACACCAGTTCCTCCGCATTCCCCGCCTGCAGCGGCAAATCTTGGATCCGTTTTTTATCCACTACCTGGCCGAGCGAAACATTGTTGGTTTCCAGCATCGGCGGCGCGCTGGTCACCTCCACCGTTTCAGACGACGTACCTACCTCCAATTGAAGATCCAGATTCAACTTGTCATTCACCCGTACTTCAATGCCCTGCCGGTTCAGTTTTTTGAAACCGAACATCTCGACGCGCACCGAATAGACGCCTGGCAGCAGATAGGGAATCGTGAACATCCCGTCATGATTCGTCGTGCTATTGGCGCCGGTTCCGGTCTCGCTGTTGATCGCCTGCACCACGGCGCCGGCGACCACGGCCCCCGAGGGATCGAGCACGCGGCCATCAATTTCGCCCCGGCTCTCTTGCCCGAACACACAAGCCGTGGGAAGAAAAATCGACAGGAAAAACGTTGCGATCGACTTGGCTCGCATCGCAGATCTACTCCTTTTCCGCTGTCGTTTGTGCCGTAGGCGGGGGCGCGTCGGAAGAGGGAGCGGGCTTACCGTCAACCGTGTTCGCTTCCATCAATTCCACTCGTGTGCCGTCGGGATCGAACAGATTCAGTTGACGCTTACGATTCACGCCCACCTGAATCTTGAGTTCCTTGGCGTAATCCTTGAACGCCGCCCGCGCCTTCAGCGTCTCCAGCGCTTTCTGTACATCCGGTACCACCAGACACAAATGGTTCTTGGTTCCAATCTGGTCCGGTCCGGGATAGTTGCGGTACAACATGAACTCCAGGTAGTCTGTTCCGTCCGGAACCCGCATGTTGACCCAGCTCAGCGTTTTCCCTGATCCGGCTGCTCCGCGCCAGAACTCCTGAAACCCGAGCACGCCATGATAAAACCTCATGGCTGCGTCCAGGTTGCCGACCACCACGCCCACATGCGTCATGTGATCCGAGATACGGGTCTCCGGCATGAACTTGCCCCTGTTTTGCATGCTCCAGCCATCCGGCGTGTACTGCACGATCTCCACCGTGTGATGATCCGGATCCGTAATATTGAAATTCAGATTCTTGATCTGGCCCTTGCTCACCTTTTCCGGAACCGCGATGCCTTGCGACGCCAAATAGATGCGCATCGCCTCCCCATCCTCCGTATAGAAGGAGATGTGGTTCAGATGCCCATCCTGCTTGGGCGGCTCGGCAAACAACTCCAGATATTGGTAATCGTTGATCTTGATGAAGGCGATCCGGTCGTCCACGCCGTTCTTCCGCTTCAGTGCGTAAGCCTCGGCGAATCCGAGGAAATCCTTGTAAAATGCTCGCGCTTTATTCAGATCGCTTTCATATAGGGCGATGTGCGCAACGCCAAGAATCTTGGGCCGCTCCGGACGCTGTTGCGCTCCGACGAACGCCGCGGCCGCAAGCAGTCCACTGATCAAACCTGAGATGATAGCTGTCTTCTTCATCAAATCCGCCGCCGATGTCGGAACGATGATAACGGCATTCGCAACCGCGTCAAAGTAAATTCACCGTGCAGGAATTTCGGATAAGGGGCGGTTCCTCTTATGAGCAACTTAGGAGACAAAGCCTTTACGTAAAAGCTCTGTTAACACGGTCTGATCGGTGCGGTTTACACTGATTGTGAGACGTGTCAGGCGTTCAGGTCCCCGTCGATACCCGCAGACTCTTAGTTGACCGTGTGGTGGCGAGCCGCTACATAGGCAAGTCTACGCGTCTGCGGAGCTTGCTGTTGTATCTGTGCGATCAGGTTCTGGAGCACAACGCTACCGACATTCATGAACAGGGAGTTGGGCGCGCCGTTTTCGGCCGACCGCCGGACTACGACACCGTCTCCGACAACATTGTCCGCGTCAATGCCTCGATGCTGCGGAAGCGTTTGGAGCAGTATTTCTCCGCCGAAGGCCGTGATGAACCCGTAATTATCGAACTGCCGAAAGGCAATTACGCACCGGTTTTCTCGGAACGAAAGACGAATCTGCTGTTTCCGGCTGACGTGCCCGAAGCGGTTCTGGAGTCCGACACGCCCGTACGGGGGCCGGCCCCTCCGCCAACGGCTGGCACACCTTCTTCTGCAGCGCGATACACGCTGTGGTTATTCGTCGGACTGACGGTTATTTTTGGCGGGCTCAACTTGTTTCTGCTGAGAGAAGGTAATCCTCCGGTGGCCCGGACGCCCGGCGTCACGCGGTTCCGTCACGGGTTGTGGTCGCAGCTATTTGCGGCGGCTCAACAGACGGACATCGTCCTCGATGACGAAGGCGTTGGGCTCTACCAGGAGTTGACCGGCGCGCCAGTGGGCCTTTCCGATTACTTCAACCGCAATTACCTCCGCAGCCTCAGTGCCGGCGCTGCTCGCGGAGGTGTGCCTCAAGAAGTGCTCGGCTCCATCGTGTTGAAACGCCAGTCTGGCTATGGCAGCGCAACGCTTCTATGGAAGTTGGGAAGCATCGCCGGGGAGTCCCACACGGCGGCGAACATTCACTTTGCTCGCGACTACTCTTTTCGCGAACTGCAGCGAAACAACGCCATTCTTCTGGGCAGCGCCGTCTCGAATCCCTGGATTGAGGCCTTTCAGGAACACTTGGGCTTGCGTTGGAAGTATGAACCGTCCCGCGGAGCGTACTATCCCGTAGATAAACCGGCAGCCGGGAGTTTGGAGGATCGCTTTCGAACTACCGGCGACGGTTACGCAATGATCGCGCTCGTTCCGAACCTGAGCGGTACGGGTACAGTCTTGATTCTCACAAGCAGCGGCGGTTCAGCCCTGAACGCAGCCGGCGATTTCCTGGCCGATAACGAGTGTGTTACTCGCCTGGAATCGATGCTGCCGGCCCCCCAACGTGGCAAGCTGCGGTATCTCGAAGCGCTCTTGCGCGTGAAAAGCCGCAGCCGTCTTCCCCGCGATATCTCAATCGTGATTTGCCGCGAGCCCCGGTTTTAGCTGCCACCCGCTATCCAAAGTGTGGCGCGGATTTTTGGTCCGCGTGACCTGAAGCGGTGCGGCAAGGCTTGGGTCCCACCGCGCCAGAAGGCAGCTACGCCTGGTACGCCGGCATTTGACCATGAAGGATCGGCCCAACGGACGTTGAGCGAACCGTTCAAAGCACCAACGAGCGCGCCTTCCACCGCAACTTGAGCGACCTGTCAATTAGCCTCTTCACCGCCTCGCATTACTATCCTCCCAGCCGCTCCGGCACCTGTCGTGCGCCTGCCGCCTGATCCTCCCGATCGCTTGGCAGAACCGCGTCTCGCGCGTTTGACACCTAAATCATAGATTCGCTAGACTGAAGTGTTCGAGTTTTCGAGCGGAGAGAATTAGTCTGTCCATGCGCACCGAATTTCCGTCCCAACACGAGATCACTCGTGCGTGGCACGTGATTGATGCGAGCGACGTGGCCCTGGGCCGGGTCGCGAGCCGCGCTGCTATGCTCCTGATGGGCAAGCACAAACCGATCTTCACCCCGTCGATGGATACGGGCGATCACGTGGTCATTGTCAATGCTGCCAAAGTCAAGCTGACGGGCGGTAAAGAAGGTCAAAAGATGTATCGCCGGCACAGCGGTTATCCGGGCGGACTGGTGGAAACCGGGGCTCGGCGCATGCGCGAGACGCGTCCGGCGCGAATGTTGGAATTGGCGGTTTCCGGCATGCTGCCGAAAACCAAACTAGGAAAGCAGATGTACCGCAAGCTGAAAGTCTATGCTGGCGAGCATCATCCGCATGCGGCGCAGAAGCCCACGCCGCTCGCCGTCTAGGAAGGAAAGAACAGGGAGTGCCAGCGAAGTTAGTTCAACATTTGGGAACGGGCCGGCGCAAAACAGCGACCACGCGCGTATTCCTGCGTCCGGGAAAAGGCCAGATTACGGTCAACCACCGGCCCTTTGAAAATTATTTTGTGAATGAATCGGCCCGCGCCTATGTGCGGCAGCCGCTTCTCGCCACCGAAACGGCCGAGCGGTTCGACGTCATGATTCTGGCCGCTGGCGGCGGGGTGAGCGGACAAGCCGGAGCGGCTCGCCTCGGCATTGCACGCGCCTTGATTGAGTTCAATTCCGAACTGCGGGGCAAATTAAAGCAACTCGGATTCCTCACGCGGGATGCTCGCGCGCACGAGCGAAAAAAATACGGTCAGAAGGGCGCCCGCAAGCGCTTCCAGTTCTCGAAACGCTAATACGTCCCTCTTTCGCACGAACGTTCCACGCGCACAAACGGCCCCGAGCCGTCCTTGCGCTTGCATTTACCTCGCACATGGCGGCCTCCAAGCCGCCGGTTGCACAACCGGACAGGATCCCGGATCACGCAAATTCCGCTTTGGGCCACGTGAATCTCTCTAATTCCGTCCGTTGCCATTAGTCTAGGAGGCAGGTTGCCATCGATTTCGATGAAAGAATTGCTCGAAGCCGGCGTTCACTTCGGGCACCAGACCAAGCGCTGGAATCCAAAGATGAAAGAGTACATCTTTGGCGAACGTAACGGCATTTACATCGTTGATCTGCAAAAAACGTTGAAGCTGTTCAAAGACGCGATGCGGTATGTGGGCGAGATGGCCGCGCAAGGCAAAACGGTGCTCTTCGTCGGCACCAAGCGGCAAGCCCAGGAAGCCATCGCCGAGGAGGCTTCGCGCTGTAGCCAGTTCTACGTCAACCAGCGCTGGCTGGGCGGCCTGCTGACGAACATCTCCACGGTGCAGCGATCCATAAAGCGTTTGAAGGATCTGGACTCCATGTCCACCGACAACGCCTATGAGGGCCGCGCTAAGAAAGAAGTGGGGCGGCTGGAACGCGAACGCAAGCATCTCCAGCAGAATCTCGCCGGCATCAAGGACATGAACGGTCTGCCGGATCTGTTGTTCGTGATCGATTCGAACAAGGAAGCGATCGCCGTAAAGGAGGCGCGCAAACTGGGCATACCGGTTGTCGCGGTCGTCGATACCAATTGCGATCCGGACGAGGTGGATTACGTCATTCCGGGCAACGACGATGCCCTCCGCGCTATCCGACTCTTCACAACTAAGATTGCCGACGCGGTCGTGGAAGGCCGGTCGCTGACCACAGAGCAGGAATTCACGGCCGAGAAGATCGTAAGCGAGGACGAGCTGGCGGCCGAGCATACTCCGGAGGAGTACACGCAATACCTGGATCCGAAATACGCGGAGCAATTGATGTCGGAGAGCCTGGGTACGACGAGCAATGAGCCTGAACAGCCGCCGCGCAAGGGGCCCGGCAGCGAGGCGCCCCAGGAGGCGGTTACCACCACCCTCAGCGAACATTAATTTCGGTCGCAGCAGTTATGAGGCCGCGCGCGTAAGCAAGTGGTCGGGAATAGCGGGCGACCCGCCGGACGGGCCTTGGTCGCTCATCGTGTGTAGATAAGGTACAAGCAATGGCGGAAATTATGGCAGAAATCAATGCACAGTTGGTAAAGAAGCTGCGCGAATTGACCGGGGCTGGAATGATGGAGTGCAAGAAGGCGCTCGTTGCGACCAACGGCAATATCGAGGAAGCGATCGTCTACTTGCGTAAGCAAGGTATCGCCTCGGCGGGCAAGAAAGAGAGCCGCGCCACGAGGCAGGGGCTCATTGCGTCCTTCATCGCTCCCCATACAAAGCTCGGTGTGCTGGTGGAAGTAAATTGTGAGTCGGACTTCGTGGCACGCACCGAGGATTTCCAAACGCTAGCCGCCGATATCGCTGCGCACATTGCTGCCACTAGGCCGAAAGTCGTGCGCGTGGAAGAAGTAACGGAAGCCGAGCGGGCGAACTTCAAGGCGCATGAGGCTCTGTACGAGCAGAAATTCGCCCGGGATCAGAACACTACGGTCGGCGAGCTCGTGAAAACGAAGATAGCCAAACTGGGCGAAAATATCAGCGTTTCCCGCTTCGTTCTTTATGAAGTGCGCGGCGAAGGCGTCATCGGCACCTACATTCATATGGGAAGTCAGATCGGGGTGCTGCTGGAGGTGAGGACCAGTTCGGGCGACCTCCTCAAGAAGGACGATTTCAAGACGCTGGTACGCGATCTTGCCATGCAGGTGGCGGCGGCGCATCCGCAATTCGTCGCCAAGGAGAACGTGCCGGCCGACCTTCTGAAGAAGGAGCGGGACATTCAGCGCGATCGCGCCCTGGGTGAAGGCAAGCCGGAAAAGATGGTCGACAAGATCGCCGAGGGCCGCATGAGCAAGTTCTACGAAGAAGTCTGCCTGCTCGAACAGCCGTTCATTCGCGAGAACACGATCTCGATCGCTGAGCTGCTTCGCACGGCGGGCGGTAAGCTCGGCGGCAGCATCAGCGTCGAGCGGTTTGCTCGGTATAAAGTAGGCGATGCGGGAGATGCGCCCGGAGTGCAGGAAAGTCCTCTTCCCGTCACGGCTTGAACCGGATCATCGATTACATATGGGCCGGCATGTGCCGCAATACAAGCGAATCCTCCTGAAAATCAGCGGTGAAGCTTTGGCCGGCCCGCTCTCTTTTGGATTGGATCCGGATCGCGTTATGGTGTTGGCCGGCGAAGTGGCCGAAGTCGCCCGGACCGGAGTGCAGATCGGGCTGGTCCTGGGCGGAGGCAATATCTTTCGCGGAGTCGCGGCCGCAGCCCACGATATGGACCGGGTGACCGGCGATCAAATGGGCATGCTCGCCACGGTAATCAACGCTCTCGCTTTTCAAGATTCGCTCGAACGGCAAGGAATTCCGACCCGCGTGATGACGGCGATCCAGATGCACCAGGTCGCCGAGCCTTACATCCGCCGAAGAGCCATTCGCCATATGGAGAAGGGGCGCGTGGTGGTCTTCGCGGCGGGCACATCCAATCCTTATTTCTCCACCGATACCGCCGCCACCCTGCGAGGCCTTGAAATTCACGCCGAGCTGATCGCCAAGGCAACCAGTGTGGACGGCGTCTACGATAAAGATCCGAAAAAGCATGCCGATGCGGTCAAATACGACGAGGTGACTTACACGGAAGTCTTGTCCAAGGCGCTGGGCGTGATGGATGCTTCGGCTGTCGCGATGTGCCGCGATAACGGCATGCCCATCATGGTTTTCGATCTCAAGGTAACGGGCAATATAATGCGAATGGCGATGGGCGAGCCGATCGGCACGATGATCTGTTAGCGGCGGAGCGGCCGTGATTCGCTGATCGGATCTACCGGGAATATATGAAACAAGAACATCAAACAGCTCCTAGTGGCACCAGTGCGTTCAAGAACGTGAAGGAAGTGGAAGCCAACGCTCGCGCGCGCATGGAAAAAGTGCTGACGGAATTGCAGCAGGAGATGGCTCATATCCGGACCGGCCGCGCGAGCATCGGTCTTCTGGATAGCGTGCGCGTCGATTACTACGGATCTCCGGTTCCCCTGAACCAGGTGGCTCAGCTTCATGTGCCCGAGCCGGCGATGATCACGGTGCAGCCCTGGGACGCCTCGACCATCCGCGAAATTGAAAAGGCCATTCGCAGCGCCGATCTGGGCCTCAATCCGTCGAATGACGGCAAAATCGTGCGCGTGCCGATTCCTCCGCTGACGGAAGAGCGCCGCCGCGAGCTCGCCAAGAAGTTGAGCCATATCGCCGAAGAGCGCCGCGTGGGGCTTCGCAATGTTCGCCGCGACGCCAACGAGCAGTTCAAGAAGATGCTAAAGGATAAGTTGATCAGCGAGGACGATGAGCGGCAGGCGCTCGAGTCCATTCAAAAGCTGACCGACAGTCAGATCGGCAAGATAGATCAGGCTGCCAAAGCCAAAGAAAAAGAGATCCTCGAATTCAAATAAACTGTGGTGGCGCGGACGATCGCGTAGCCTCGTCTGCGGATTCTGCTATCGCTGGGGCAACTGGCCCAAAACCGATTCATCATAAGTGATTCCGTTCTTCTCGAGTAGATCTCCAATCGCTCGATCAAGCGCCACGCGTGCTTTGATCCAAACGCTTCTGGCGGCTACTTCCGTCGAGCGGGCCTGCGCCAGGTAGCTCTCTTGTTGGATCACTAGAAAGTTGGTGGATTCGCCGACCGACAGCTTGTCCTTTTCGGCTTCCAAAAGCTGTTCCTGATATTGACGGCTTTGTATAGCGGCATTCAGAGCCGAGCGCGCGGTTCGAAGCGCAATGACCGAGTTCTCCACCTGCTCTCTGACTTGGTTGGCGAGCAGTTGTGTTCTCGCCTCGGCCTGTCGGAGCTGGAGAATATCGCGCGCCGCGTCCGCCTGTGCCACGTGATTCTTCAGCGGCAGGTTCAACTGAATACCGGCTTGGTAAATGCGCGACGTGCGCAATCCGGCAACCCCGAGGTCCGGCGGCGTGGCAATCAACCCGGTTCCCGGCGTGCCGAGTACCGCAAAAGGTACTTCCGTGCTTCCCTTCGTTTGGAAGTTTCCGATCAGATCCAGTTCCGGGCGCGCCGCATTGATGGAAGCTTTCACCGCGACTTCGCCGCTTTCGATTTGCAACGAGGCTTGCGCCAGATCGGGGCGCATCGAAAGCGCTTCCGAAACGAGCGAATCCAGCGGCTGGAGCTCGTCAGTGGCCGGAATCGAAATAGGATCGGCGGGAATGATGCGCAGATCGCCTAAAATCGGGTCCGCCGTGCCGCGTCGCGCCAGTTGCGATTTGAGAATCGCTTCCTGCTGGCGGACGAATCCTTCAGCCTGGATCAAATCCAGCTCGCTCGACGTAACCAGCGATTGCGCGCGAGTCAATTCGAGCGGAGCGAGAGTGCCCTGCTCGACTTGAGCCTGGTCGTCTTCGTACAATTTGCGCGCGGCCGCGAGCGTCTGGCGCTTCACGGCCGCGTTTTCGTTCAAGCTCACGAGATCGTAATAGAGCCGCGCCACCCCGTAAACCGTGTTGATGAGCTGCTGGTAAAAAATGAGGCGCGAGATCTTCTGGTTGATGCCCGAGATCCGGATAAAGCGAAGATTGATGTCTCTCCCAAACCCGCGCAGCAAAGGCTGTGTCACGGTCAGAGATGTATTGGGAGACGAGAATGGATCCAGCCTGCTCCGGCTGCCATAGAGCGCTTGCGCCGCGTTGTTGATATCGGCTTCCATCTGCGTGCCGGGACCGAAACCCTGAACGAGCGCATAGTTCGCGGTGACGAAGTGCAGCGTTTCCGCGGGCGGAGCAGCGGTCTGACCGTTTCCGCCAAGAGAGAGCAATGAACTGTTGCCGCGGCTGAAATACGCGCTCTGGCCGATCAGAGTCGGCTGAAGCGCGGGCACGGGCGGCCCTGGAGCGAATCCCGTCGTGCCCTGCTCGGACAGATTAGTCTGCGTCTCGGCAAGCTGGTTTAACGAGGTCAGATCGGTCACGGTGGGAGTGCTGGGCGTAACCGTGGAAGCGGCGCTGTTGAGCAGCGGACTTCCCGGTCCTCCAACGCCCGTCGGGCTTTCCGCGACGAAGTAATCGATGCCCCGCAAATTGCCGCCCCCCGATGCACGCAGCGCTTCGGTGCCTGCAATCGAGAGATCATAGCGGGCCACTTCGACGTCCAGGTTGTTTTCGATCGCTAATGCCAGCGCGTCATGGAGCGAGAGATAGACCGCTCCATCCCGAATCAGCGGCTGAGCGCGGCCGGCGGGACCGAGCTGAAGCATGGAAGCAGTTGCTTTTCGGTAAGGCGCGGCAAAGTCGAATAGAGAGGTTCGCGGGGGAATATTCGCTTGCTCTTGCCTCGGCTGCGTCTTATCGTTCTCGATCTGCCGCAGAATAGGCGCGGGGCTGGGTGGCGTGTGCTGCGCCGCCGATGATATCTGCAGAAACACAAGTGCCGCCAGGAATGCAGCCTTCATCAGTGGACGGTATCCTTTTGCTGCTGCTCGTTTGGATTCGGGAATCGGGGAATGACCTTGACGCCATTCCGGATCTGATCGGAAACGACCGTGGCAATCACATCGCCTTCCTTCAGCCCCGACACGATTTCGGATTCGGTTCCATAATCGCGGCCGATCGATATAGAGCAGAAGTGAATCACGTTATCTCGCACCAACGCGACCGCGGGTTTGCCATCGCGTATAACGATGGCTTCGCCCGGTATGACCAGTGGAGGCTTGGCCTTGACGTCCACGAACTGGACTACCGCGTACATGCCGGGCAGCAAGCGCCTCGCCGGATTCTTCACCTGCACCTCCACCAGCAGCGTGCGAGTGTTCGGGTCGATGGACGCCGAGGTTCGAGTCACCCGGCCCTCATATTTTTCGTTCGGCATCTCTTCAAAGGAGAGCACGGCGCGCTGCCCCACGTGAATATCGGGAGCGTAGACCTCGGGCGCCGAAACCAGAATTCGTAGCCGGTTGGTGTCGGCGATGGCGAACATCTCTCCGCCTTGCGCTCCGCCCGTGGCCGGATTTGCCGAGGAACTCAGGCTGCCCGACGCGCCCTCGTTGTTTCCTTGGACGCCCGCTTGCGTCGTTCCAGGCGTGGAGGATGACGAGGTCCCCAACCCGGAGCCTTGCGCACCGATCAGCGCGCCGACATCGATATTTCTGGCCGTAATGACACCATCGAAGGGCGCGCGAACCTGTTCGTACGCCTGCAAAACCGTGAGGCGCTCCAGATTCTCGCGATTTCCCTGAATGGTGTTTCTGGCCGCGGCGACATTGGCCTCCGCTACGCGATAGTTTGCTTCCTGCTGGTCTCCTTCCTGCCGGGAAAGCACGCCTTTTGCCACCAGGACCTTGTAGCGGTTCCAGGTGAGGGAGCCCAAGTGCAACTGCGCCTCCATCTGCGCCAGATTGGACTGGCTCTCCTGCAGTGCGGACCTCGCCTGCGCGACCTGTTTATCGAGATCGGGCGCGTCGATGGTGGCGAGGAGCTGTCCGGCACGCACGCGATCGCCAATGTCGACCAGCCGCTTGGTCACGTAGCCTGAGGCGCGCGCGTAAATGTAAGCCTCGGTGTACGCCATCGTGGTGCCGGGAATGGTCAGCTCGCTCGCCGGTGGCGCGTAGCGAACAACCTGCACGGTGACGCGCGGCAATTCCTGCGCGTGCTCTTTCGCCTGGCGGTCGATTGCCTCCTGGCGTTTTTGCCGGGGCAGCCATCCCACGAAGATGACCAGCAGCGCCAGCGCAACCAATAGCACCGCGAAAATGAGCCAAGCGACCGGCGAATGACCCGGCTTCGACCGCGACCCGTTTGTCTCTGTCATCCGTTACGATTCCTGCGGCCTGGTTTCGCTACCGTACTCCCGTTCGATCCGGGCATCGTAGTTCACCGGAGCTTTCGTCCGAAGGAATGAATAGAAGATCGGAACAATAAACAGAGTACTCGCCGTGGCCACCAGCAGTCCACCGATTACGGCGCGGCCTAGCGGAGCGTTCTGTTCGCCTCCCTCGCCGAATGCCAGCGCCATCGGCAGCATGCCGATAATCATGGCGAGAGCGGTCATGAATACCGGGCGCAGCCGGATGTACCCAGCGGAAAGCGCCGCCTCCCAATGGTCCTTTCCGGCCTCGCGCTCGTCGTTCGCGAAAACGACCAGCAAAATCGAATTCGCCGTCGCCACGCCAATCGTCATAATGGAGCCCATCAGCGACGGAACGCTAAACGTGGTCTGGGTCAGATAAAGCATCCAAAGAATCCCGGAAAAGGCACCCGGGAGCGCCATCAGTATGATGAAGGGATCCAGCCAGCTCTGGAAATTCACCGCCATCAGCAGATAAACAATGATGACAGCAAACCCGATGCCGAGCAGCAGTCGCGAAAAAGATTCCTCCATCGTCGAGACTTCGCCGCGCAGATCGATGAAGGTGCCGCCGGGAAGATTCTTGGTCTGCTTGATGATGTCGTGAATGCGGTCCGCCACGCTGCCCAGATCCTGCCGGTCGACATCGGCATAGATATCGTAGGTGGGCTGAATGTTGTAGTGATCGATTACGATCGGAGTCTGGCTGCGCTGCAGTGTGGCCAGGTTCGCCAGCAGTTGGCTGTTTGTCCCGTTGCTCGCGGTAATCGGAATGCGCTGCAGAGCCTCGAAGGAATCAACGCGATATTGCGGAGCTTGCGCAACGATCTGATAGTTGACGCCAGTTTCCGGATTCATCCACTGATTGGGCGCTGTCTGCCCGCTTCCGGAAAGCGAGATGAGCATGCTGTTGGCGACATCCCTCTGCTGCAGGCCGATCTGCTGTGCTTTATTGCGATCCACATTGACCTGCACGGTCGGATACGCGACTTGCTGATGGATGTGAACGTCGACAGCGCCTGGAATCGCGGAGACTTTGCGCAGCAGATCTCTTGCGATTTGATAATTCTGCTCGGGATTACGGCCGACTACCTGGAGATCGATAGGAGCGGGAAGGCCGAAGTCGAGAATCTGGTTTGTCATGTTGGCCGGAGTGAAAAAGAAGGTCTCCTGGGGGAACCTGGCGCGCAGCCTTTCGCGCAGCTTCCGTCTGAGATCCAGCGTTTCGCGCTTCCCAGGCTTGAGCGATATGAGAACGTCTCCGTCTGAATTGCTGATGGTGGCGTTATTGCCGAACGCGAGGTTGTACGAAAGGTTCGGCAGGCCGATGTTATCGAGAATCAGATCCACCCGGTCGGGCGGAAGCGTGTGGCGTATCTCCGCCTCCACGGCCGCAAAAATCAGCTCCGCCTGTTCGATGCGCGTCCCCGGGGGTGGCGCCACGTGCAGACGCATCTGGCCGGAATCGACGTATGGGAAAAAATCGCGGCCGATGGCAATTGTCAACAGCGACGAGCCGCCCACGAAGACGCCGAACAGAATCAGTACGACGGCGCGATGATGCAGGCTCCACTCCAGCCACGTTTTGTAGCGCTCCCGGAATCTCTCAAAATGGCTCTCAAAGCGCTGGTGAACATGCCACACCCAGTTATTGGCTTCCGCGGGTTCTTCACCCTCCTTTACCTGGTAGAGAGCAACTTCGGACGGCAGCAGATAATGCATCATCGTCGGCACCAGAGTGCGCGAGAGAAAGTACGACGCGAGCATCGCGAATACGACCGCCATGGCGAGCGGCGTAAAAAGATACCTGGCCGCTCCCGTGAGCAGGAGAACGGGCACGAAAACGATGCAGATGGAAAGCGTGGAAACCAGTGCCGGGGCGGCCACCTGGCTGGCGCTATCGAGAATAGCGTGCACCAGCGATTTGCCCGGCACGGTCAGGTTGCGATGCGTGTTTTCAATTTCCACGGTGGCGTCATCCACCAGAATGCCGACAGCGAGCGCCAAACCGCCGAGCGTCATCACGTTTATGGTTTCGCCCAGCGCGGCGAGTATGCAGATGGACGTCAGGATCGACAAAGGAATGGAGGTGCAGACAATGAAAGTGCTGCGCCAGCTCCCGAGAAAAAGCAGAATCATGAGCGCAGTCAAGCAGGCCGCCACCCCGGCTTCTCGCAAGACTTCATTGATCGACGTGCGCACAAAGATCGATTGATCGAACATGGGCGTGATGTTCAGCGCGCTGGGAAGGTCAGCTTTCACCCTCGGCAGCGCTTTCTTCACCTCGTTCACGATGTCGAGCGTGGAAGCTTTGCCGTTCCTGAGCACCGTCAGCAGCGCCGAGCGGCGCCCGTTTTGCCTCACGATATTGGTTTGCACGGCAAAGCCGTTCCGAATCTGGCCGATGTCCTTCATGTAGACGATCGCGCCGTTGGCCGCTCGGATCGGCAGGTTGTTCAGGGCCTCGACCGTAAGCGGGCTGCTATTGATTCTGACGAGATACTCGAGACCGCCGACGCGCGCGGTGCCGGCAGGCAAAATGAGATTCTGCGCATTGAGTGCGTTTGACACATCGATTCCTGAAAGATGCTTGGCATACATCGCATTCGGGTCGAGATCCACCATGATCTGCCTGGTCTTCCCTCCCCAAGGCGAGGGAAGCGACGCGCCCTGGACCGTGGCAAGACGCGTTCTGATGAAATTTAACCCGAGATCGAATAGATCCTGTTCGGTTAGTCCTTCGCCGCTCAAGCCGAGCTGCAGGATCGGCACGCTGGCGGCATCGTACTTCACGACAATCGGAGCGAACATGCCCGGCGGGAGCACCCGCAGTATCGTTTGCAAAATCGCGGTGATTTGCGATAGCGCCACTTCCACCTTCACTCTGGGATGAAAGTAGACCCGGATCACCGCCACGCCGGTATAAGATTCAGATTCTATGTGCTCGATATCGTTGACGGTGGTGGTCATGGCGCGTTCGGAGACGGTAACAACTCGCTTCTCCATGTCGTCCGGCGTCAGGCCTGAGTAGCTCCAGACGATACTAACGATGGGAATGTCGATATAGGGGAAGATGTCCTTCGGCATCACGACGGATGCAAGAGTGCCGAGCAGCAAGACCAGCACCGAAAAGACAACGAAGGTATATGGGCGGCGCAGAGCAAGACGGACGATCCACATTCAGACCTCACAAGATGGCGAACCAAACACGATGCCAGCCATTTGCGTAGTTAAGCAAAACAATTATAAGGAGTGCATTCGATGCCGAATCCAATCGTGAGCTACGATGCCGTCATCGTCGGGTCCGGGCAGGGAGGTAATCCGCTTGCACGGCAGCTGGCGGAACGTGGCGAGAGAGTAGCTCTGATCGAATCGGGGCCGCTCGGCGGGACGTGTATCAATACAGGTTGTACTCCCACGAAGACAATGGTGGCGAGCGCTCAGATTGCGCATTATGCGCGCGACGCGGCACGCTGGGGAGTCCACGCCCGGGACGTGAGGGTTGATCTTCCCGCGGTGGTGACACGAACGAAAGAGATCGTGGAACGTTTCCGATCCGGCTGGGAGAAAACGTTCGAAGGCAACGGGAATGTGCGAGTTTATCGGGCCAGGGCCCGTTTTGTCGCGCCCAAGCGGCTGCTGGTGAACGGCGAGACTATCGAGTGCCATCGCATCTTCATCGACACGGGTGCAAGCGCGGCTATTCCGCGCATAACCGGCCTGGACGCCGTTCCCTATCTGACGAACGCCACCATTCTGGAGTTGAAGGAGCTGCCCCGGCATCTCATGGTGCTGGGCGGGGGATACATCGGCCTGGAGTTCGGGCAGATGTTTCGCCGGTTCGGCAGCGAAGTCACGATCATCCAGAGCGCGGCCCGAATACTGCCGAATGAGGACGAAGATGTCACTCGGGATTTGCAGTCGGCTTTGGAATCGGAAGGAATCAGATTTTTTCTGAGCGCGCGCGCGACGGAAGTAGAACAAGAGCGCGGCGAGATCCGCGTTACCGTCGAAACTCACGGGAGGACCACTGTTTCCGGCTCGCATCTGCTAGTCGCCGCCGGCCGCACGCCCAATACGAAAGATCTCGATCTTCCGAAAGCCGGCATCCAAACCAATGAAAAGGGTTTCGTTATTGTGAACGATCGGCTGGAGACAACCGCCGAAGACGTCTGGGCGCTTGGCGACGTGACCGGCGGTCCGGCTTTCACACATATTTCGTACAACGATTACCAGATCATTTATGGAAACCTCTACGAAGGAAAAGATCTGAGGACAAGCGCGCGCATCGTGCCCTACGCAGTCTTCACGGATCCGACGCTCGGGCGAGTCGGACTGACGGAAAGAGCAGCTCGCGCCCTGGGCCGCAGGTTGAAAATCGGGAAGACGCCCATGAGCCGCGTCGCGCGCGCGATGGAACGCGGCGAGACGGCCGGGTTCATGAAGCTTGTGGCCGATGCGGAGACGGACCGTGTGTTGGGCGCTTCTATCCTGGGTGCGGAAGGTGGAGAACTAGTGCAGATTCTGGCCGCCTTGATGCTCGCCGATAAGCCTTACACCCTGCTGAAAGGCGCTATTTACATTCACCCCACGCTGGCGGAGGGCTTTTTTGGATTGATGGATAGTGTGAAGGCAGTGGACTAATCTTTTACTGCTGCGTTCGCGCGGGAGCCGCGGGCGGAACCAGAAGATCGTCTATAGACGTGCTGCCGACGCCGTACTGGGGATTGATGTATTTCTCCAGAAACGCGAGCTGCTTCCGCCAGGCGTCCAGCCGGTGCTCGCGCTGGCTGAATCCGTGTAATTCGCCCGGATAGGTGAAATAGTAGAACACTTTTCCGTTCTCCTTGAGCGCCTTGGCGAATTCGGCGGACTCGTAAGGAGGCACCTGCGGATCGTTTTCACCGTGCATCACGAGAAGTGGCGTTTTGATTTTGGCGACATCCAGAAGCGCATCGGCTTTGCGATATACGTCGGGTTTTTCCGCAGGCGTCCCGCCCATCTTCATCATCCAGCGAACAGCGGAGTTGCGGTTTGTGCGCTCGACGAAAATGGCGCGATCCACCACTCCGTACAGCTCAATGGCGGCCTGAAACAGATCGGGATATTTTGTCACCGCATAAGCGACCATCGTGCCGCCATGGCTTCCGCCCCCGATGGCCAATCGTTTGGGATCCACAAAACCCGCTGAAACGAGATATTCGGCTCCCGCGGCGACATCATCCATCTCGCCGCCGCCGCTATCCTCCACATTTAAATTACGGAATTTTTCGCCATAACCGGTGCTGCCGCGGTAATTCGGTTCGAGGACTACATATCCTGCCTGCGCCAGGTACTGCGCCCATAAATCGAGTCGAAAGACATCCTGTCCTTCCGGTCCGCCGTGGATCCACAAAATTCCAGGAAGCCGTGCGCCCGTCTTTTTTTCGCGCGGTTTGTACAGGAGCGCCTGGATGTCCAAGCCATCTTTACTTTTATAAGTGACTTTCTCGGGCATCGTTAATACGCCCTCTAAATTCTTCGGCAAAGTATGGGAAAGATATCGCGGCGTGGAGGATTTATTAATATCACTTACAAGGAGGTCAGTCGATTCGAGCGGCGATGAGCGATGGAAGTAGATGCGTTCTCCGTCCGGCGACCACTCAGGATTCGATTCAATGCCGGGAGTCGTGAAGGTCGCGAGCTGGCGGGCGTCGCCGCTGTTAGCGGGAACAATCCAGATACGCGCTTGTTCCAGGGCGTTGCGGTTCGACACCACGGCAAGTGATTTTCCGTCTGGCGAAAAAGCGCAGCTCTCGTCTTCGTAATCGCCGCGAGTGATCTGTTTAGGAGTGCCGCCGGAGGCTGGCACGAGGTACACATGCTGCCAGCCGCTATCCTGCAGGAGCACGGCAAGCGAATGTGCATCCGGTGACCATTGAGCTTTCCGGATGGACCAGCCGCCGCCGCGATCCGTTGGAGACGTGTACAGAGTTACAGGATCGCCGCCTGCTTGTCCGGATTTCGGATTAAATGAAACTACCTTGAGCTGGCCGCTGAAGTGCTCCGGAGAACGCTCGGTGAAAGAAATGTGCGCGCCATCCGGCGACCAAGCCGAGCTGTCTTCATCGGCTCTGGATTCGGCCACATAATTGTTCGCCGCGCCATCCTGGCTAACCACCATCAGGCTATTGCGTCCTGTTCTGCCGGTCTCGTACAGAATCCACTTCCCGGTTGGAGACCATTGAGGGTCGCGATCCGCTGCCGTTCGAGGATCGCCGGTTCCCGGATAGGCGCGGGTGAGCCTCTTGGGCGGTCCGCCCGAAGCGGGCACAGTCCAGATGCTGCCGCCGCTCGCATACGCGATCATCCTTCCGTCAGGAGACCAATTGAGCCCGGTCTTTCCCCCGCTCGTGCTGGTAAGCGTGATCAGCCAGCCGCCTTCCGAGGGCATTAGGGCCACCTGACCGCCGCGAGCGATTGCAAACGTCTTGCCATCCGGAGACAGCGCGGTCTCACCCACAGGTTCAACGGAAAGCAGGTCCTCCAGTGTGAACCGGTGCGACTGAGCTGTCGCCCGGGCCGCCACGAAGAGATTGGATACTGCCAAAAGCAACAAAAACCTGCTGCGAAGTGCGAAAGAATTGTGCATTTGTTCTTGAATCGATCTCGATGATCACCTTTCTTGATCGAGTAGTCAAGCAGCGGCGTGATCTAACGAATTTCTAACTTTTCGCAAACCTTCTGTGAAAGCTCTTTCCTCGCGAACAAGGAGGGGGTTACGATTATCTAAAGTCGTTCCTTCAGGGGGGAATGTGCAGGATTTGTTATGTCGCGCACCCAGTGCGCCGCCTCGGCGTAGGTTTGCCTTTTTACTTTTCGGCGCATTCATCCTTATCGCTGGGGGAGCTTCACCTCTAACGGCGCAATCCAGCCGAGGTACTGTTACCGGTATCGTTACGGATTCCTCCAAAGCTAGTGTCGCCAATGCTACGGTCGAGCTGACAAATGCCCAGACCGGGGTGGTCCGCTCAACCGCTACGAACGACGCCGGTGTTTATCGATTTGACGCCGTAGACCCGGGGACTTACACCGTTAGAGTCCGTGCCAGCGGGTTCAAAGCGTCGTCCATCCAAGCCTTTGAAGTTCGCGCTTCACAGATCGCCTCAGCCGATACACAGCTCGAAGTCGGCCAAATTAGCAGCACGGTGGAAGTTTCCGGCGATGCGACACTCATTCAGAGCGAAGCGCCGGTTCGTGGTGGCACTCTAAGCAGTCAAAACATCGTGAACCTGCCGATTGCCAGTGAGAACCCCGTCTCACTAGCTCTCACATTACCCGGCGTCACGACCAATCGTTATTCGTTCGGAACTGGGACATTTTCTGTCAATGGCTCTCGCGGCCGGTCAAACAATTTCATGCTCGATGGCACGGAAAACAATGATATCTCTGTAACCGGTCAAGCGTTCCAAATCAAGAATCCCGACGCTGTACAGGAAGTCTCAGTGCAAACGGGCAATTATGACGCCGAATATGGCCGGGCCGGGGGAGCGGTTGTGAATGTGATCACGCGCAGCGGCACGGATCAATTCCACGGCACAGCCCGATACGCGTTGGAATCGACCGTCTTCGATGCTCCGACCAACCTGCAAAAGACCTCGCCAGCCGTATTGCAGAGGGGTCATCCTCTGCCTGGAACAGATCAGTTCTTTTCCGGAACGCTCGGGGGTCCGATCAAGAAGAACAAAACGTTTTTCTTTAGCGCTTACCAGGAGGAGCGGCAGACTTCGACCTCGCAAGTCGGGCTGATCTCCCTGTCGTCTGCGGGTCGTGCGACGCTCTCCTCGCTTTTCCCGAAGGGCACAAATCCGCGCGCCGATCTCCTGCAGACGGTTACATCTGGCGCGGACGCTAACTCCCAGTTCTTCAATGTGTCCCCGGGACCTGGGCTCCCGAATATTCAATTGGGAACTTATCAACGTCCGGTCCCGACACCATTCCGAGACCGGCAATTACAGGAGCGCGTCGATCACAATTTCAGCGAGCGAGACCAGCTTTCCGGTCGCTACATGCTGGACGATCAGCTGTTACCCGTCGGTGGCAGCACCGGCTTCGTGGGCTTTGATACGAGCGAAAAGGTGCGTGATCAGAATGCCATCATTACTGAAACTCACACTTTTTCGGCCGCAGCGACCAACGAGCTTCACCTTGGGTACAACCGCATTTTCCTCTTTTTCCCGGAGGACGCCTCCAGTTCTCTTGCCGCAACTCTGCCGCAAATCACTATTGCCGGGGCGGTATCCACCTTTGGGATTCCCAATAACTTGCCGCAAGGCCGCGTGGCGAATAATTACGAATTGCAAGATACGGTCAGTTATGTTCGAGGAAACCACAGTTTTCGGTTTGGGACTTCATTGCTGGATCAGCGCTCCAAGCAGGCTGCGCCGTTTAATGGCCGTGGCACTCTCGTTTACAACCAAGTCGGCACAACCTACAGTGGTTTGGCGGACTTTCTGGATGACTTTGGCGGCTCGAGCGGCAGTGCGTCGCGCGATTTCGGGAATCCGAACTACTACCCTTCGCTCTTCCGGCAGGCCTATTTTGCGCAAGACCGCTGGCGAGCGAGTGCGGCGCTTACGGTCACTTTGGGCGTTCGGTATGAATATTTCGGCGTGCCGATCAATTCCGTCAAAACGCCGGCTTACACAGGGTTATTCAACATCGATCCCAAGAGCTTCACGGGACCGTACAGCCAGCCGGATTCGGTGAAGCCGGATAAAAACAATTTTGCTCCGACGATTGGTCTTGCGTACTCGCCGTCGGCAACCTCTGGCATTCTTGGGAAACTCTTTGGCAACAAGCGGTCGGTTCTGCGCGCCGGATACCAGATAGGATATGATTCGTTTTTTAACAACATCGCATCGAACGCCGCTGGTTCTTCGCCAAATCTCGTTTCCACGAACACTCCTTCCGTCTTGAGCACTGCCAATCCACGCGGCCTTGCCAATCTCTCGACCGCTTTCCCTGCTGTAGCTCGGCCTCTGTCCCCGCTAGATTCACAGACCCTGGTGATCGACAATCTGGTAAATCCGTATTACCAGCGCTATTCCGCGGGCATCCAACGAGAACTGCCCGATCAGGTCGTCATGGATCTCTCCTACGTGGGAACGAAGGGGACGAGATTGTTCATTAACGAAGACCTGAATCCACTCGTAACTCCTTCCCTGGAACACCTCCCAGCCGGCTACAGTGCTGCGAGCTTTCTTTCTTCGCAGATACAACAACGCTATGATCCGCTGCAAGGGTCGCGTTTGATCCGTACCAATGGAGGTTCATCGAAATACAACGCGTTCCAGGCTAACTTCAGTCGTCGCTATTCGAGCGGGATCATCTTCAACTTGGCGTATACGCGCTCGAAGTTCATGGATAACGCCAGCGACATCTTTTCCACGGCTGGCAACAACTTGCCTCAGCAGGCGGCCATTCCGTCCATATTTGGCGGACAGAAAAACGATGAGTCGGTTTCACTGTATGATCGTCCCAACCGCCTCGCGATAACGTCGGTTTACGAACTGCCTTTCATGCACGCGCAGAGAGGACTTCTGGGTCATATAGCCGGAGGATGGCAGCTCTCCGGCGTTTACGTAGTCGAATCGGGAGCTCCGCTGAATGTCATGAACGGCCAGGACGCGGACGGGCTGGGCGGCAACCTTGACCGGCCGGAATTCAATCCCGCAGGCCAGGTAGGCGTGCGGGCCGTTCCGAGCACCATGAGTCCGACCGGATACGTCAATCCGGACGATCCGGCTGGTCCAAACACGCCCATCAACCCGCAGAACGCGGAATACATCGGCTTGCCGGCGTGTACGTCGACCACTACCCCGTGCGCGCCGGGAAATCTGGGCCGGTTCACGACGCGGACTCCGCGCATTAACAACCTTGACGCCACCCTCGAGAAGCGCATCGATCTCACGGAACGGATGAACTTCGAGTTCCGGGCGGAAATCTACAACATTTTCAATCACCGGCAATATGGCGTGCAGAGCGTTAGTCCCTTCGATTCGGGCACGACGACGATATCGGCAAATGTCTTTACCTCCCCGGCGGGACGTTTTTTAAATCCAGGTTTCGCGGACGGCGGAGCGCGCGTCATCCGCTTGCAGCTTAAGTTCGTGTTTTGATATGGAGCGACCTTGTCAAGGGTGAGGTAATCAGGTAAGGCCGAAATAGGCGCAGCCCGAAAATGCTAGTAACAGCGTGCGAATGAGAAGCAGCACGGGTGGCAGTGAGGAGCAAGTGCGACGGTTGATCACTCTGATATCCGCGGGTCGAAACCGCACAATCGTGATCCGTCGGGAGCTGCCTCGGACTAAGAACGCGAGTTCGGGCACAGGGCCGTATCGCATAAAACACCGGAGGGTTCTCCTTGCCATGAGCCCTTCGCCTGCCACCGGTGCTGCTTCTAAAACCTGCAAGGTTCTTTTCTCAGGCAGCTTGCTGCTGCGGTTGTGGTTCGGTTTGAACTGCGATGGCCCAGGCGAAACCCAGCAACTCGCGGGCGATAGCGGTCACAATCTGCGGTTTGTTTTTGCCGGCGGCCGCGAGTTTCTTATAGCGTGTACACAAACGCCACTGTGCCTTCCAGGCGATATCTTTGATTTTCTGATCGAGACCCTGTTGCCGTTTCAAGAGAAAGCCGCCCACCCACGGTTTATGTTGATACGCCCAGGCCGCTTCGATCAGGACGCGCCGCAGATGGGCGTTGCCGGTTTTGGTGATGGCGCCCCGGTGGATGCGATTGCCACTGGAGTACTCACTCGAGACCAGGCCGCTGTAGCTCATCAGTTGGCGGGGATTCGGAAAACGGCTCAGCGAACCAGTTTCAGCCACGATGGTGACCGCCGTCATTTGCGCGACGCCGCGCAGAGCTTGCAGTGCCGCCACCACGGAACGAATCTGTTCCGGAGCCTTGGCAATGGCTTCGTCAATCGCCTTCTCCAGCCGGGTGATGCGCTCGCCGGCATGATGGAGTTCGTGCACGTAATCGGTCAAGGTGGCTTCCAGCGCTGGCTGCTCAAAGTGCACGTGGTCATGCAGCCAAGTCATGTATTTGGCGGTCCACTTCTTCTTGATATCCGCCGGTGGCTGCGCTCCGTGCCGCAGCAAAAACTTGCCCAGCCGTTGGCGGGCGCGATGTTGGTCCTGCCGGGCATCTTCACGCGCCCGCACCAGATCGCGCAAAGCTTCGTGCGCCGCGTCCGGTACCCACACCGCCGTCAGATCGCCGTTCCGGTAACAGCGCGCCAGTTTCTCGGCATCGCGCCGGTCGGTCTTGACGCGATCACCCGCTTTGGCCGGCACCAGCGATGGTGCGATCACTTCACAGCTCACACCCAACTGTGTCAACTGCCAATACAAAACATATCCGGTCGGACCCGCTTCGTAACAGGCTTTCAGCTGCTTGCTCGGACCGAGCTTTGCCACCAGCTTGCGAACCGCTGGCAGGCAGTTGGGAATCACCCCCAGCGAGCGAACCTCCCCGTTCGGCTCCGCTACTGCCACCGCAATCGTATCCGCGTGGACATCCAAACCAACAAATCGTATCTTAGACATGCGACCAATTCCTTTCGTATGCGGCTCTGCGCCGCTGGATTCAACTCTTCGCAGCGTAACCCGCGCTACTGCGAAGGATTGGTCGCTCCATTCTGACTAATGAAACTCCGCCGGCGCTGAGTGCCCTCGATAAAATGGCGCGTGGTTATCATGCGCCGATTACCGACAGGTTTCCTGCTCTGCTGCTGCTTGCTTCTCGCAGCCGCGACCGATTCAAAATACTTTCCACAAATGCGATGGCGGCTCATCGGCCCTTTTCGAGGCGGCCGCACCGTAGCGATCAGCGGGGTGGTGCAGCAGCCGAATGTCTACTACATGGCTCCCAACAATGGAGGCGTCTGGAAGAGCACGGATTACGGCCATACCTGGACGTCAATCTTCGATGGCGAGGACACTGGGTCGATCGGCGCGCTGGCTGTTGCTCCTTCGGATCCGAACATCATTTATGTAGGCAGCGGCGAAGGATTGCAGCGCCCCGATTTGTCGGTGGGCGACGGGATGTATAAATCCACGGATGCAGGTAAAACTTGGGAGCATCTCGGGGTGCGAGACGGCCAGCAAATCGCGTCGATTGCCGTGGACGCACACGATCCGAATCGTTTGTTTGTCGCCGTTTTGGGTCACCCGTACGGGCCGAACAAAGAGCGCGGCGTGTATCGTTCAACCGACGGCGGCAAATTTTTTCAACGAGTCTTATACAAAGATGAAAACACCGGCGCCGTAGAGGTCGCCATTCAGCCGGGCCATCCGCAGGAGATTTATGCCAGCTTGTGGGCAGCGCGCCAGGCTCCATGGGAAATCGGAAATTCGTTCAATGGCCCGGGAAGCGGCCTGTTCAGATCCACGGACGGGGGCGATACCTGGAAGCAACTCACGAACGGCGTGCCAACGATCGCGCAAGGTCTCGGAAGAATCGGCTTTGCCATTGCGCCGAGCGACACCGGGCGCATGTATGCGCTGATGGATGCTTCGCCGGCATACGGAGGTCTCTATGCGTCCAGGGATGCGGGCGAGAGCTGGCAAAAAATCAATAATGAGAATCGCATCTGGGGTCGGGGATCGGATTTCGCTTGCGTGCAGGTGGATCCGAAGAACCCGGATGTCGTCTACATAGCGAATACCACGACGTACAGATCAACAGACGCCGGGCACACGTTCGTCGGAATCAAAGGCGCGCCGGGCGGTGACGACTATCACACGATCTGGATTAATCCGACGGACCCGGACATCATTTTTCTCGGGGTGGATCAAGGCGCGACGCTCAGCGTGAACGGCGGAAAAAGCTGGAGCTCCTGGTACAACCAGCCGACCGCGCAGTTCTATCACGTCATCACGGACAATCGCTTCCCTTACTGGGTCTATGGAGGACAGCAGGAGAGCGGATCGGCAGGCGTCGAGAGCAGAAGCGATGACGGCTCCATCAGTTTCCGGAACTGGCACCCGGTAGGCGCGGAAGAGTACGGTTATGTAGCCCCGGATCCCTTGAACCCCGACATCGTCTATGGCGGAAAAGCGACGCGCTTCAATTGGGTGACTGGCGATGTGCAGGACGTGAGTCCGCAAATCCTGCGCGGCCAATACCGGTTTGTGCGCACCATGCCGCTGTTGTTCTCGCCGGTCGATCCGCACGTTCTGTATCTTGGATCGAACGTGCTTTTTAAGACCGCAAACGGCGGCCATAGCTGGGAAATCATCAGCCCCGATCTTACGCGGGAACAGTGGCCGATGCCGCCGGTGATTCAGGCCTTCGAATCCCAAGACCCGGAGAAGGGCCAGCACCGGGGAGTGATTTACACCATCGCTCCGTCCCTGAAAGATATGAATCTCATTTGGGCTGGGACGGACGACGGCCTCATTCACGTTACGCGCAACGGCGGCAAGAGCTGGAAGGATGTGACGCCGGCAGAGCTCACGCCCTGGAGCAAGGTGTCGCTGATTGAGGCTTCGCATTTCAATCCCGAGAGCGCGTACGCGGCCATTAATCGCTTCCGGCTGGATGATCTGAAACCGCATATCTATCGCACTCGCGACGGCGGCAAAACGTGGACAGAAATTGTGAACGGGCTGCCGGATCGCGCCGTGGCGAATGCCGTTCGCGAAGATCCCCAGCGGAAGGGACTGCTGTTCGCCGGAACCGAGATCGGCGTCTTTGTCTCCTTCGACGACGGAGATAACTGGCAATCTCTGCAGATAAACCTTCCCGTTACCTCCGTGCGCGATCTGGTGGTTCATGACGACGATCTGGTGGCGGCGACGCACGGGCGATCTTTCTGGATTCTCGACGACATCACGCCGCTGCGGCAAATGACCAGAGACAGGATGGCTGCCGGTTTTGAGTTCCTGTTCGAGCCGGAAAGGGCAATTCGCTGGCGCTGGAACCGGAACACCGATACGCCGCTTCCGCCGGAAGAGCCGGCCGGACAGAATCCGCCGGACGGGGCCATCCTCGATTACTCGATTCAATCGAACAGCGACCCGGTTATTCTCGACATATACGATTCGAAGAATCAATTGGTGCGCCACTATTCGAGCGAAGATAAGCCCGAAATAACCGAGGCGGAGTTACAGAAAGAACTCGATGTTCCCACTTACTGGGTGAGGCTGCCTGAAATACTTTCCGCCGAGGGCGGGATGCACCGGTTCGTCTGGGATTTGCGTTATCCGCCGCCGAAGGTGCTGAATCACGAATATCCGATCGCCGCGATTTACAAGAACACTCCCCGGCTTCCGCGCGGGCCGCTCGTTCTACCCGGCCAGTACACCGTGAAGCTGAGCGTGGGGACGCGTATCTACTCTCGATCTCTGACGGTGATCATGGACCCGCGCGTCAAAACTCCAGCGGCGGGTTTGGCCCAGCAGCTCTCGTTGTCGCTGCGCCTGGCGCGCGCGATGGATGAGGATTATGAGGCGCTGTCGGCAGTACGGGCCTCGAACGGCGCGCCCGAGCTTAGGAACGAGCTTCAGCGGCTGAGCCGCGACCTGGCGCGTGTGTATGAAGTGATTCAAGGCTCCGATAACGCGCCGACAACGCAAGCCATCGCGGCCGCCGGTGACGTGGAGAGACAGTGGCAGCAATTGAGGGCGAAACTGCCGGCGCACTAAAAAGTAACACGGCCCATAAACTGAAACGACCGCGCAGGGAGCTGGTTCGTGATTCCAGCGAGCGGCGCTCCAAAACCGGGTCCGGGTGTCGCGGCGTTCCCATAAGTGCCGCTATAGCCTACGAAGTTCGCGTGATTGAATACGTTGAACGCTTCAACACGAAGAGTTAGCTGCACGCGTTCTGCCCCCAGCGCAAATGGCCGCTCGATAAAAGGCGACACGTCGTAAATGGGCCGGCCACGTCCGGTATTCCTGCCAACCACAACCGTTCCAATTACCGGCCGATCTGTGGTGACGCCATTGTCGCCGCTATTTGTCGTACCCGTGACAATGTTATACGGCAAGCCGGAGCCAAGCGTCGCGACGCCGCCGAAGTTAATTTTTAGCGGAAGTGCACACACTCCGCTGAGCACGAAGCGCTGGCGTTGATCGAAAATAGCGCTGCCGTTCTCCACGCGACCCGTAAAGTTCGCGTCGTTCGGGTTCTGGCCGGGAATATCAGGATCTACATTGTCGATGGCATGTGACCAGGTGTAACTCGCGAGCATGGAGAGTCGGCGGCTGAAGGTGTGGCTGAGATTTACGTCCAGGGCGTTGTAATAGGCATAGCCGTCATTCACGTCGCTCTGAATCACGCTGTAAGGAGGCTGTGGATTTGTCGCCGTCACCGGGTTGCATGCCGCACCGGCCTGGCTGTACCACCAAACCCAGTAAGGACGCGTGCAGTTGGCGGCTTGCGCGGAGCGTATTTGCCCAGGCGCGGTGCGAATGAACGGCAATGGCGGATCGACATCCAGAGGACGATTGATCTTCAACGCGTGTGAGCCGACATAGTCGATGCTCAGCACCCAGCCGGTCGCGATGCGATGCTCGAATCCAAACGTCCACTGCTCGGAATACGGATTCAGCAGCCGGTCCGGGTATCCGATCAGTGTAGAGGTGGGGAAGTACGGGCTCAGAGATGCGCTGCGGCCGGGGCGGATATATAAACTGCGAACAGGAGCCACAGCGCCTGCGGGAAAAGCAGGTAGAGGCGCAGCCGAAACGGTCGCGGGGAAGCCGATCTGTCCGGGCCCGGCCGTATAGTTGAACACCCCGGTAGGGCCGGTGAGGGCGTAGTTCGCCTCCGAGTTATCCACAATCTGCGAGTAGTAGATGCCGAATCCTCCGCGTAGGACGGTCTTGCCACTGCCGAGCCAGTTGTATGCGAATCCAACGCGCGGCGCGAAGTTCTTGCGCGAATCGGTGAACGTCTGCTGCTCATAGCGTAGGCCCAGATTGATCGTCAGGCCGGAGCGCAACTTGTAATCGTCCTGCAGGAACAGCGCCCAGAGCGTATCGTTTACTGTGTAATTGGCATTCCCGTAACTCTGGGTGTAACTCCTGACGTTGGCTATGTTACCTACATAGGCCGGGCTTTCACAAAACGCTAGGCTTTGCGTACAGGTGTTGTAAACAAATTGCCCCAGGTAAATCGGTCCGCCGAACTCTTTACTGTTGCCGCCGTTTCGCGCATAGATCAAATCGCCTCCGAACCTGACCTGATGGCGGCCCATGGCGGCGGATAACGTGTCGTTCACCTCGTATTGGCGATTGAGCAGCAATGCCGATTGAGAAGTTCCAGAGGTGAACGTTCCCCCGGTCGAAATGGGAACTGAAAATTGCGTGCCGTATACGACCGGATCGAATTCAGTGATGGGAGACGCTAGCTGGAATTGCAGGCGCACGTTGTTGATCAGCGATGGATTCAGCACGGCCGTCTCGCCGAGTGCTTCCGAATAGGTGCGCCGCTTGAAGACGCGATCCACGCTGGGAAGGTTGTTGCCGCCTACTGTGCCGTTGGGATTGGTGTCGCGAAATCCATCCACATCGCTACGCAGGAAAAGGCTGTTGCGATGGCCGAACTGATGATCCAGGCGCAGGAAACCGAGCCAGTTACGGTAATGTCCGATGAAATTACCTGATGCGACGGGCGAAGTCACGGGTGATGCGCGATTTTCAAGGCTGTACTCTCCGGCTGCCAAGAATTGCGTGCGGCCGCTTGCGCCGATCGGCCCCGAAAGCGACAAAGCCGCCTGTTCGAGCGTATCGTTGGTCAGATCGTTGCCGCTGGCGGCATTCGTGGAAGTGAATCCGGACAACGCAGCCTCCGTTGCGGAGGGCCTTACGACGTTGAGCGCTTCGCCGTGAAACCGGTCTGTTCCGCTTTTTGTAACGATGTTCACTACACTGCCGGTGCTGCCGCCGTACTCGGCCGAGAAGGCATTGGTGAGCACATCCATCTCTTGCAGGGCGGTCAAGGGAATATTACTGAAGATCGTCTGGCGGCCCCAACTGTCGTTGCCGGTCGCGCCGTCTACCTCGAACCAGGTCTGCCGGCGGCCCGCCCCATTCGTAGTGAACAGGTTCTGGTTCATAAAAACATCGCCCTGATTGATAGCCGGCCGGTTGGCTGCGTTCAGCAGCGGCAAATAGGTGATCTTGCGGTTAAGCAGCGGCGTCCCTTCCATCTGTGCGGCGCCGAGCCGCTGGCCAAGCTGCGGCTCATCGGTTCGAATCTCGCCCACCACCCCCGTTACGGTGATCTGCGTCTCGTTCGCTGCAACACCAAGCTGTAAGTTGACGTCAGCCGTTCGCCCGCCGGCCAAGGTGATGCCGGTCAACTTGCCCTCCGAGAAGCCCTGTTTCGCCGCCGTGATATCGTACGTTCCCGTAATCGCAAGCCCGGCGAGCGAAAAGTTGCCTGCGGCGTCCGTTTCCGTTGTGTGTTGCACACGGGTGGAGGCGTTGGTCGCAGTGATTCGCACGTGTGGAACGCTGGCATGGCTTTGGTCGACAACCCGGCCGCTCAGAGTAGCGGTATCGGGCGTTTGTGCCGCCAGATGGAGGCCGCAAAGAACAAGGATGAGTAGGCGCGTGCGCAACCGAAGCATGGTTGTGAAAAACTCCAGCCTACAAGCCGAAAGCAGCTACTACCACAGATCGTAGTTAGTGAATCAAGCGCTCCAGGAGTTCATGAACTGAGTTGAGGGTTGTGGCTTGAACGGCGAATGCCAGCAGCAGACCGACGACTACGAGCACAACGGGCGCCATGGCGATGTGCATGCGACGAGCAGGCCGCCTCTCATTACAAAGCAGCCGTTCGATGCGAGCCGAGAGATCTCCAGTGTCGGCAAGAAAGGATGTCATCAACAGGACAGGTTTCAATGGAGAGCTCAGACGCGCGACGCGCACCAAGGCCGATGCCAGAGAGAGCGAACGCTCCGCATCTTCGCCGGCTGCATGATCGTCGGCGGCCCACTCGGCGGATCTCGCCCAGGCTCGTTCGATGGCTGAGAACGCGCTCCAGAACGGAAGCAAGTCTGGCGCGAACAGAATCAAGAGGCGCTTCAAATTATCCCGAGCCAGTTGGTGCGCTTGCTCGTGGCGTATCGCCGACTGCAATTCTTCCGTAGAAAGAACAGCCAATGCTTCGCGGGAGATGAGCAGCTTGGGGCGGCAAACTCCCACGAGAGCGAGAACAGGAGAGGGCGGCTCCAGCTCAGCGCGCCCGCGGAGCGAGATGAGGACGGCACGCGACCCGCGATAGACAGGTCTTGCGCAGATCGCAAAACCCATGACGGCAGCCACACTACAGGCCGCGCCCACGAGCTCATCGATGCCCCGCGGTTCCAGCAGCAGATAGCTCGGGAGACAGAATCCGGCTACAGCCACAGTCGAAAAAGCCGATGGAAACAATCGCAGTGCGAAGAGAAAGCGTGCGGCCGAGCTTGCGCTTAGCCTGTTTGCCAGCCTGATCGCCCGTTCTTCCAGCACCTTCAGCAAAAACCCGCCGAAAAGGTGAACCAAGAAAAAGGAAGCCAGGCAGACGCACAGGAGTCTGTAGAGATAGGGCATCATTTTTTCCCTTTCCGGTCAAGCTCGGTGCGCTTCGTTTTGATCTTGCGCTCGAGTTCGTCGAGCAGCGCTTCATCCTGTTGCCCGACCGCATCGACCAGGCAGGAGATCAGCAACTCGCTCGATCGCCGCGGCGCGGCGAGAAAGCCGGCTACCCAGTCGCCGGCGCGCTTTTGCTCCCACGCCTGACAGGAAAAGGCGGGCGAATAGAAGAATGCGCGTTCCGATTTGCGCCGCTCGAGCAACCGTTTCTTAAACAAGCGGTCGAGGGTCGTCATCACAGTGGTGTACGCCAGAGGGCGCGTAAGCTCCTCTACCACGTCGCGCACGCTGCTCTCGCCGCGAGTCCAGAGGATCTCCATGATCTCGATCTCGAGAGGTCCGAGCACGAACTCTGAGCCGGAGTTGTCATCGGGCTTGCGATGTTTGAAGAGACGCATCATCGACCGCGCTTCATGAAAAGTAATGATCGCCCATTTTTCGCAGGAATGCGAGCGATTCGCCCATCTCTTCCATTCCGTTCATCCCGTCCTCGATGCTGATCCAGCCGGAAAAACCATGCTCGGCGAGGATACGGAAAATCGCGTGGTAATCGTTCATTCCTTTGCCGGTGATTCCGTGGCGCAGATTCGGGGAGTAGCCGATTGTGCCGTCGTTCTGCCGCAAGTCGTCCAAAGACGTTCCTTCGGCCAGATAGCGGTCGCTTGCGTGCATGCTCACCACACGCTCCGCTATTTCTCGCAAGAGCTCGACAGGATCATCACCCGCCACGATCGCATTGGAGGGATCGTACTGCACGCCGAAGTGCTCGGCATCGGAGACGGCGTTGACGATCTCGACAAAGCGATCCATCTTCTGCGCAAACTCGGGGTATTTCCAAAATCCATCCTTATAATGGTTCTCCATCCCGAGCACAATCCCGTTTTCTCTGGCGACGGGCAGGACTGCGTGGATTGCCTCTAAAACCCAGTCGCGCCCCTGCTCCCATCCGACCTCCGGATAGCGCTGCCCGCTGAGGACGCGGCACACCGCGCGCGGGCCTCCCAGATGGCGCGCAATGCGAATCATCTCCGCTTCACGCTCGATCTCGCGCTTGCGTTTCTCTGTGTCAGGCGCGGTGAAATCCGGAGAGCAGCACAGCATAGGCATCTCGAACCCGGCTGCGTGGATCGCGTCGCCTACGCGATCGAGATAGCTGCTCTCGAAGCTCGTGAAAAAACCCTCGTACATTTCGAGACCATCGGCATCGAGCTGCTTTGCCATCTCGATCCAGTCAAAGACCGTCATCCGCGTGCTGGCGATTTCTTCGAGATAGCACTTGGGAAAGGCTGAAATTTTCAGAGGCATCAGGGCGTCAGAACCGCCTTGACGTAGTCTCCGGAATGCATTTTCTCGAAGCAATCGTGCCATTCGCTGAGCGCCGCCACCCGGCTGATCATGGGATCGAGATTGATCTGTCCGGAAACGATCATGGAGATGACGCGCTCCCACACGGGCCAATTGTGCGAGAAACTGCCCGAAATCGTGACGTTCTTTTGCACCAGCGGGTCAAGGCTGAACTGGATAGGCTGAGGGCCCCAGCCCACTTTGATGATCTGTCCGGCGGGGCGAACTGCCTGCAGCGCCATTTGCAGCGTGATGGAAGCACCGGATGCGTCGATCGCGACATCCACGCCAAGGCCATCGCCCAATTTTGCAACATGGCCGGCAACGTCGCTGTCGAGCGTCACATCCGCGCCGAGCGCGCGCGCGACACCGAGCCGAAAACGATCATTCGGCAATCCTGCCACGATCACCTGTCCAGCCCCGCTGAGCTTGGCCATGAGAGCGCAGAGCAATCCTATCGGTCCCGGCCCCAGGACAAGAACATGATCGCCGGGCCGAACCCTGCCGTTCACGCAGACGGCATTATACGCGACACAGCATGGCTCGGTGAGAGCCGCCTTCTGAAAACTGAGGTTCGGCGGAATACGGTGCAGGCAGCGTTCCGGAACGCCGACGTACTCGGTCATCGCGCCGTTTACGCCATAGCCGAAGCCGCGCCGCGTGGGATCCAGATTATACAAACCGCAGCGGCTGAGAGGCGAGCACTCGTCGATTACCGCGGCAGTCTCGCTCACCACCCGGTCGCCTTCTTTGAAGTTCGTGACGCGATCCCCTGCTTTGGCAACCGTCCCGGCGAATTCGTGGCCCAGAATGCATGGATAATTCACATGCCAGCTATGAGCGCCGCGCCATTGGTGCAAATCGCTTCCGCACACGCTGACCGCGCCCACACGGAGCAGAACATCGCGCTCGCCGATCTCAGGGACGGGAACTTCGCGCATCTCGACGGAAAACGGCTCCCGCGCGTAGTTCACTAGCGCGGGCATCGCCTCGCTCATCCGGCAGCCTCCCTCTTGACCTTTACGTCACCGTAAGCGTGCACTTTTTCGCAGATCAGGCGCAGCACTCCTTCCACATCGCCCGCCGCCGTCCGGAACGAATGCGGATCGATGGCGAGAGGAGCGCCGATCACAACCAGCGGCGCGCCGTACTTCGGGGTCTCGCTCGCCTGTTCGGGCGTTAAGCCGCCGACGGCTTGTACGGGAACCGAAACAGCCGCGACAATCTCCTGCAGACGGTCCAGAGGCGTGGGCGCGTGGAGTCCTCGCTCCCGCCGCAAAGTTCGCATGTCGTAGCCGGTGTGATGAATCACGTAATCGCATCCGAGATCCTCCAGGCGTTTTGCTCCTTCGACGGGATCCGGCATGGCCATGTTGTCGCCCATGACCTTGGCCCCGAAATCGCGTCCGGCCTTCACCACCAGCGCCACCGTCTCCTCGTGTGCCTGGCCCATCACGACCACCATGCTCGCGCCGGCTTTGGCCATCATCTCCGCTTCTAGCCAACCGCCATCCATGGTCTTCAAATCGGCCACGATCGGTACATCGGGATAACGGGCGCGCAGCTCGCGAACGCCGTGCATTCCTTCGGCGATGATGAGCGGAGTTCCGACTTCGAGCCAGTCTACGCCCGCGCGAATGGCCATTTCGGCGGTTCCCAGCGCTTCACCGAGATCGATCAAATCGAGCGAGAGCTGGACAGTAGCTTTCACGGGCTTGAGATCGCCAGGCGCTCAGGAACCCTTCTTAGCCGTTGCTGGCCGCGACCTTCCCGAGCCGTGTTCCGGCGAAGCGTCCAAGGATAACAGTTCCTCGATTCGCTGCCGGATGACGGGTTCCCGCATCGCGTTCTCCTCGCCTTGAGGCGGAGTGGCGTAATGGATTTCGCCTTTCCGATCGATCAAGACAAGCTGAGGTACGACGAATCGCTCCATCACGCTAAAACCCATAAAGCCCATGAATTGATCCTTGACCACCCAGCCAACCGGGAACCCGACCTGAAAACTCCTCGAAAACGTCTCCACCAACGCATTTGCCTGGCTCTCGTTTCGGCCGTCATCCAGTCCGTTAATCGCGAGGTCGAGAGCCTGAAAGCCGCGGCTGCCATATTGCTGCTGGAATTGCGTCATGACCCTTGAAGCAGCTTGGCAATGGGGGCAGGTTGTCAGGATAAATTCGAGTGCCACGACCTTTCCGCGATATTGGCTGAGCAGTTTTTGCCCCTGGCCGGGAATGGTGAACGATAATTCGGGAGCTTTGCGAGTGCTGTTTGCATCCTGGGCGGGCAACGACGCGCCGGCGAGTGCGATAACAAATGGAATCAAGACTTTGTTCACAAGAGACAACCTTAGCTGACAGTGTACTCGTACTCAGGCGATCAGATCTCCTGCCTGACCCTCCAGGCTACGCCACAAATACCAGCTTGCAACAGAGCAGTAGGGATGCCATTTCTCGGCGATTTTAGCCAGCGCGGCCGGTGTCGGCATCTCTGGCAATCCGTACGCCTTTCTTACGGCGTTGCGGATTCCGAAGTCGGCCAGCGGCATTACGTTGGGCCGCTGGAGAGCAAAGATCAGGAACATTTGGGCGGTCCACACGCCCACGCCGCGAACCTGGGAAAGAACAGTTATGACCTCGTCGTCCTGCAGCTGGTGGAGTTTCGCGAAATTGATCTCCCGGCGCGCGACTCTGGCGGCTAAATCCGTCAAAGATGCGATCTTTTGGCGCGAAAGACCGCAAGCGCGCAACTGTTCCGGCGTGAGTTTCAGGAAACCCGAGGCCGTAAAGCGACGGCCCACGGCTTTCTGGAGACGCGCGAAGATGGTTCCGGCCGCTTTGCCATTAAGCTGCTGGAACGTGATGGACCGGGCCAACGTCTCGAAGGTTGGTTCATGAACCGCGACACGGTAGGGCCCAACCCGCTGGATGATTCCAGCCATTACGGGATCCGATTTCTGAAGGTGTAATGTTGCGAGCTTCATCCGCCTCTAAAATCATAGCCAACATGAGCAGTTTTATACGATTACCGCAGTTCCTGGGTCTGGCCGCTCTGGTGGTGGCGACCGGGCTTATATTGCCGGTCAACGCCGGCGCACAAGGCGTTCAACCGCCGCCCAACCAGGACCAAGCCAATCAAGAGCCGACCATCCGCGTAAATGTCGAACTAGTGAATATCCTGTTCACCGTGCGCGCCAAAAAGGGCGGAGCGCTGATTGCCAACCTGGAGAAGAGCGATTTCTCAATTTACGAAGACGGCAAGCAACAAACGATCCAGCGCTTTTCGCGCGAAACCGACTTGCCTCTGACGCTCGGGCTGCTCATCGACATCAGCGCCAGCCAGGAGCGGCTGATTGACATCGAACGCGATGCGGCGTCGGCATTTTTCTCGAGCGTGATACGGCCCAAGGACGAGGCGTTCCTGATTTCCTTCGGCAAGGATACCGAGCTGCTGCAGGACTATACCAGCTCGCCGAAATTACTGACGGCCGCGCTGCAGGGCCTGCGGGGCGATGGTCAAACACCGATGATGGGGCCGGTTCCGGTGAACACAGGGCCGATTCCCCAAATGGGGACTCCGAAAGGAACGCTGCTGTTCGATGCGGTTTATCTCGCCTCGAACGAAAAGCTCAAGAGCGAAGTAGGACGGAAGGCGATGATCCTGATCACGGACGGGGACGATCAGGGAAGCACGTATAAGCTGCGCGACGCGATCGAGGCGGCGCAACGCTCCGACGCCATTGTGTATAGCATTTACTACGTGGATCGCGGCTTCTACGCTAGCGCCGGAATGCTCGGGGGCGGCGGCCAATCCGACTTGCGAAAGATGTCGGAGGAAACAGGCGGGCACGTGTTCACGGTCAGCTCAAAACACCCGCTTAACGAGATCTTTCGCGAGATTCAGGACGAGCTGCGCAACCAATACTCGATCGGTTACGAATCCATCAACTCGAGGCGCGACAACTCCTTCCGGCATATCGAGATCAAAGTGGATAAACCGGAAGACCGGGTGCAGGCTAGAAGCGGATATTACGCTACACCTCCCGATGCGCGGTGACGTGCTCGCGCGCACGCAGGTAATCGGCGACAGCTTCACGCAAAGGTGGCATGGGGGCGATGCCCGCCGCTTCGATCTTGCTGTTCGATAGCGCGGAAAACTTGGGGCGACGGGCGGCGGTCCTGTACTCTCGTTCGTCGGTTGGTTGAAGAAGCGGGGACAGGCCGGCGAGCTCGAAGATCAGCTTGGCGTAATCGTACCAGGAGATTGGCTCCCCACCCCCCAAGTGAAATAATCCTCTCATGTCTTTTTCGACCAGATCGGCCGTGCGGGACGCCATAGCAGGCGCATAGGCAGGAGAGGCGACATGGTCCGCGACCACGCGAATGGGGTTATTCGCTCTCGCCAGCCGGAGCATGAGTTCGACGAAGTTTCCGCGGGCTGTGAATACACCCCCGGGCCCGAACACGCCGGAAGTTCGAATGATCAGGGGGTTGTCCAGGTACGCCTGCGCGTAGAATTCTCCCGCCAATTTGGAAACCGCGTAAGCGCCCAGGGGATGAGGTATATCCGTTTCTACATAGGCGCGGCCCTTGCTTCCATCAAAGACGTAATCTGTAGAATAGTGAACGAGGCGAGCGTCACTTTGGCGACAGGCCATGGCAATGTTACGAACAGCAAGCGCGTTGACCTGGTAAGCGGCGAGGGGCTCTTTCTCGGCTATATCGACCTGATTGTAAGCGGCGGCATTGATGACCACTCGCGGATCCGATTCGGCAACAGCTTGTTCGACCCGGGCCGTATCGGTAATATCCAGCGATTGACGGTCGAAACGCTGCACAGTCCATCGCCGGCGTTCGAATTCGGCGCACAACTCATGGCCGAGCTGGCCGCCTCCGCCGAACACAATTACTTTTTGCCGCACCCTTTTGCAGCATAGCGAACGGCAATGCGCACTCCTCAGCCGGAATAATGCACGCGTACGGTTTCGCGAAATAGCTGCCTAATGTTGCGCGAGACCTTGGGCGAGTTGTAGATCTCGATCCGCTGCAGCCTCGGGAGTGCGGCCAGATGCACCACTCCGGCATCAGTGATCGCCATGCACTGCCAGAACTCCAAGTTCTCGAGCGCTTCCATGCGGCCGAGAATTTCGAGGCTGTGATCGGTAATCTGTGTCATCCCGGCGTAATAAGTGCGCAGCTTCTGGAGTCCGCTTATATGCTCTGTTGCAGCATCCCCTGTGTCTCGGCAATACATGCAATAGAGCGATTCCAGATTTTCACATTGGCCGACATGGCGGAATCCGGCGTCGGAAACGCCAATCGAGACGAATTGGCGCAACTCGCGGAAGCGCGGTAATGCCGCGAGGGCGCCGTCCTCCACCAGTTTGCAACTGATGCCCATGCCGCGCAATGACGGCAAATTGGCGAGCGCAGTGAATCCACGGCTCCCGAAGTTCGGACATTCGCTGCCCCAGATGTACTCGATAGTCTGCGAGCGGCTCAGCGCTTTCCATCCCGCATCGCCCGCCGTTGCGCCCTGCGCTTGCAACTGGCGCAGCCGGGGAATCGCCGCGATCTGCCGCATTGCCTCGTCCCCGCACTGGTCGCCGTCGATGCCGAAAAACTCAAGTCTTGGCAGCCGGCGCAAGGGTGCAAGACCGGCTGGTGTGAATGCCTTCGAATGCCGGAACAACGTGAGGGCGGCCACCCCGTCGAGCCCCTCCAGAGCAGCGAGTCCGACGTCTGTGAATTCTCCATCGATCATTAACCGGTTCGGCAGCCTGCTCGCGCCCATCAGCCCGACCTGGATATCGCCGCCGACCCACTTCTTGAACGCTGGGATGTGGTGTAGATCGGGAATCCCCTCGTCCGTCACGCCACGCCCGGTATCGAGGAAACGCAGCTCGGTCTTGCCTGCCAGCGCACGGATCAAACCATCACCGGCCGTCGAGCCCATCACATTCACACTTTCCAGACAAGGGCACGACGCCAGGTACGCCGCGGCGCTATCGGTGAAGCCTTGTGTCCAGCACGATTTGAACTGCCGCAGGTGATTAAGATGCCGCAGCGGCTCGAAAGCGCGATCGGTCAGCGTCGTATGCCAGCCGCCGATTTCCAGGTCGACTAGCTGCGGCATGCGCATCAAATGCTGCGCGCCACCATCGGTGAGCCCCTGCGATCCGCCCACATTGAGGTGCGTGATGCACTCGAGCTCTGCCAAACCTTTCATGGCATCGTCGCTGATTCCGCCGGCTTCCAGTTTCGAAATACCGTACGCTTCGACAATGGCAAGAATCGCTTCCCAGTCCTTGCGTGTTTGTGGCCCGCGCGCAACGAGCCGGTTCTCCTCCCAATCGATCGAGTAGAAGGGCGGCCGGGTACTTAAGAACACCGGCGCCGACCGCGGATCGGCTGCCGGTAGCGTGATGCTTGCCGCAAATTTCGCCCACGTCTCGAAAGCATAGGCGTGTGCCACCATCCGGCGCGCGTCGATTATCGCCAACTCGGGCAAGCGTGTCTCGGATGCGTACCATGTGGGCATGCACCGCCGCACTTTGTCGGAATCCTGAAAGTCGGTAAGAAACACCGTGCCGAAGTTGGCGTTAATCGCGCGCACGGTCTTCTCGTCGCCCGACGTGTAGGCCGCGGCCAGGTCATTTGCGAGCCGTTCGAACGGTTCAATCCCCGGCGGACGGAGCGCCTCAATGTGATGCTTCAATTTAGCCCAGCTCTCAAAGCCATACTCGCGCGCGATCGCAAATTGCGCGTCGGCGAGCGTTACATTGGCATCTCCCGCGGCACGCAAGTCGCGCACCCGATCTTTGGCTCGCTTTTGTAATTGTTTCAGCGAAGGATTCGCAGGAAGCGGCGTTAACGGTTCGGACATGACGATCTCCTTTCATTTGCCCGCGTCCGCGCGGCAGGCGGAAAGAAGATCGAAAAAAACGAAAGCTCGTTGCAAGCTCGGTGGGCTCGGCCCTTTCCCGCGGACAGGAAGCGCCCTTCGCGCTGCATCAAATCCTACCACGGGTCGGGCGCGAGTCGTTCAGCGGGCGATTCGAGAATTACGGGATAGCTTACTGACTACAAGCTTGCGTTTGCCGGTTCCGACGGCACGTCGGAGGCTGCTGCTCGGAGCTTGAGAATGCACCACGTAACGATCAGAATTTGATAGCTCTGCAACACGATCCCCATCAGGTCGAGGCTCTTCGGGAGTAGCTGAACCACAATCAGGCAGAGGCAGCTCAGGATCTGCCCGGCAAAGTAAAGCTCGTAGAACATCATCAGCACGCCTGTATTGCGCGGGCGGGCGATCTGCTGCGCGCGTATCTGCCGCTGAAGTGTCCAGAGGAATGCCAGGGCGGCCGTCGACGACCCCACCCACAAGAGCAGCCCCAAGGTTCCGGCGATGCCCGGTCCGGCGTCCGCATCGTTATTGCCGTAGAACGCCGACGCGATCAGTCCGAAAACGGCCGCGAAAAACAGCCCCGAAACCAGCCGCGCAGCCGCCAGCCGCCGCAGCTTTGACACCCCCGTCTTCACTTCCTCAAATACGTCCCACGCGGCCAGCGGAAACAGGAAAGCGTACAGAAAGCGTGAGTACAGAAAAACCGCCCCTCCCTGCGAGCTTTCCCCGAGCCACAATCCCACTCCATCGAAGAACACATCCATCACGCAAATAAGAGTGATGAACAGGTAGATTCGATGGAGCCTCAGCATCAAAATGCGGCCCAGCAGCAGACAATCGATTGCCGTGCCCGCGACCTCCATCCAGTGATTCGCCTGGCTTAACATCGCTAAATCTATTTGAACCTATCTAAGTGGAAAGTCCCGGGCACGCTGCGCCGGCATCCTACGGAAGCGGAGTGACTGGCTCAACGGTCGAGAGGTCGATCGGCTGTCCCGAAGCTGCGCCCTCTGCCGCCAATGCGTGCTGTGTTGCTCCGATCACCAGGGCCGCGAGTTCCGCGTACGGCTTGTCGGACGGCACCGTTTCCGCAATCGACGCCGCAATCTCGAGTTCGGTAAGAATATCGATGGCCGTAACACTTGATCCCGCCATGGCGCGCATCTTCGCCGCGCGACGCTGCACTTTCTGCGCGGTGTTCTGGGAGACATGTAAATCGGTTTGGATCGCGTTCTCCAGGTTGATGATGCCGAGCGCCAAATTGCCCAGCGCAACAGTGACATCGGGCTGCTTCTTCAGATCGGTGCGGAAAACAGAATACGCATCGAACGCAATTGAGTATGCGCCCGCAGCCTGATTGAAAGCCGAATCATACTCGGGATAGCTGCCCGCGAGTTCCGTCCGCAACGATGCCAGCGCGCCGTGCGCCAGCGTCAGCGAATCGTAGCAGGCGCCATCGAACGCATTGATCTGATTTGGGTGGTCCGGCTGTGTATTGCAACCGGCCGTGATGAGTAAAGCGGCTGTCATCACAACCGATGAGGCCGCTAGTCTGAATTTAGTAAGCATAGTACTTCCCGACACAAGAGTAGAAAGGGGACCCTCTGACCCTGTGCAGAGGTACGTTGTAAACTATTAAAACTAAATGGGAAAGTGGTCGGGCGGCCGGCTGTGACCGCAACCCCGCTGGAAGCCACGGGCATGAACCGTTACTTGCCGGCGGCGCGTCTAAGGTGTAGATGTACTAAGGGGAAGTTCCCCGAAGGAGCACTCATGTTTGCGAAAACGGGATTTGCGGTGCTCGCGCTGGCCGCTGCGCTGGTTCTGACCACTCCAAGCCCAGCATCAGCTCAGGCCGTCGCTTTTGGCGTGGGCGTCGCGCCGGCTTATCCCGCCTATCCGGCTTATCCATATTCGTACGCTTATCCCGCTTGCGATCCGTATGTGAACCCCTACTGCTACTCGTATCCTTATTACGGCGCTTACGCATACCCATATTTCGGCTTCTGGGGCGGCGGATATTGGGGCCGCTACGGCTACGGTTATCGTGGCTATCGTTACCCGGTATACAGAGGTCGCGGATATGGCTATGTGGGCCGAGGCTTCGTCGGAACACGCGGCTATTACGCTGGGACCCGCGGCTACTATGGCGGCGCTCGCGGGTTTGCCGGTGCGCGCGGGTTCGCCGGCGGAGCGCGTGGCTTTAGCGGCGGCGGCCACATGGGCGGTGGCTTCGGCGGACGCGGCGGCGGACGCCGCTAATCGACGCCTGCTCGAGCGGCACTTCGGTCTCCGCTTTTCGCGGCAACACCCATGCACTGAAAAACCGCTCTCAGGTGAAGCGGACCAGAAAATAGCTCCGTTTACCGGTACGCAGGACGAGAGTTGACTTTGAGGCGAGATGGGCTTCGGTAATTCTGTCATCGGCGGTCACACGGCGATTATTTAGATAAACACCTCCTGCCTGGATCAGCCGCGCCGCTTCGCTCTTCGAACCGCACGCGCCCACGGATACAAGCGTTTGCGATAGCCGCAATCCGGATGTCAGACTGGAGCGCTCCAATGTCTTGGAAGGTACATCGGCGAAGATGGCGGTAAGCTCCGCATCTGTTAAACCCGTGAGTTCCTTCCCAAAGAGCGCTTCTGAGGCGCGGAGAGCTTCCTGGAGGCCTTCTTCGCCGTGCACGATCTCGGTCATGCGCGCAGCCAGCAGCTTCTGCGCGGCGCGCTCCTCGGGATGCCTGCGGTGGCTCGCGACGATGGATTCAATGTCCTCGATGCTCTCAAACGTGAAGAGCTTCAGGTAACTTTCCACATCGGCATCTTCTGTATGTATCCAGAACTGATAGAACTGAAACGGCGACGTGCGCTGGGCGTCAAGCCACACTGCGTTGCCCGCTGACTTTCCGAACTTCTCGCCGCTTGCCGTGGTCAGAAGCGGATGCGTAAAACCATACACCTCGCTGCCGCGCGCTTTACGAACCAGGTCGATTCCGGCGGTGATATTGCCCCACTGATCGCTGCCGCCAGCCTGAATGGTACAGCCATACCGATCGAACAAATGTAAAAAATCGTTCGCCTGCAGCAGCATGTAGCTGAACTCGGTATACGAGATCCCTTGTTCCCGATCTTCCAATCGGCGCCGTACCGATTCCTTCGCAATCATGTAATTCACTGAGAAGTGTTTCCCGACGTCGCGCAGCCAATCGAGATAGTGGATCGGCGCGGTCCATTCGGCATTGTTCACCAAAATCGCGGCAGCCGGGCCTTCGAAGCTGACAAACCGGCTGAGCTGTTTGCAAACCGCGTCGATGTTTCCCGCAAGCGTTTGGAGATCGAGGAGATTGCGCTCGGTTGAACGGCCGCTCGGGTCGCCTACCATTCCAGTCGCTCCACCGACGAGAACGATGGGCCGGTGGCCGGCGCGCTGCAACCGCGCCAGCAGAATTATGGGCAGTAGGCTGCCGGCGTGCAGACTGTCCGCCGTGGGATCGAAGCCGATATAAACAGTCGCGCCCGGCCGGCTGAGCAGGCCTCGGATCGCCTCTTCATCGCTGAGTTGGTGGATCAACCCCCGCGCACGCAGATCGGAAACAGTATCTGGCATTCGGATGTTCTTAGGTTAGCGAGCGTAATTCCTCAACCGAAAGATCGGTAGGGGCGAGCCGCGCCTCGCCGCCTATTTTCGAAGGAATGCGCGAGATACCGCTACCATCTCCTCCTCAACTCACGAACGATGAGAAGCAGTACCGAAACCAAGACGAGAGCCGTTGCCAGCGCTCGCCCGCCCAGTTGCCCTCCCGCAAATGCGAGCACTATAACGAACGCGAGGGTCTTGGCAATCGACGTAACTTCCGGCGCGACTCGAAATGGCTCTGTCGTGTGCTTTAGCCAAAGCGCCGGTCCACCAGCGCCGGCAGGCCGGTCGATAGCGGACGGAAACAAATACCTCAAGCCCACAGAAAAGAGCAGGCCTGCTGCGCTTCCGAAGAACATGACCCGCAGCGGCAAAGCCAAGAGCGGATTGTCAGCCGAGAGAGCGACCTGGGACAAGTAGGCGAATCCAAAGCCCAGCACCGGGCCTCGCATTTTCTTAAGCAGCGATCGTTTACCTGGAACAGCGTAAGCATCGTCCATGATCAAGCCAAACAGGACCCATGCCGGTGGGATAGCAAGCCTCAGCAGGCCGGAGCTTTCAAAGAGAAAGGTTTTCCCCTCATTCCAGCCAGCGCCTAAGAACGACATATAGAGAGCCGCGGCCTGCATCAGCAGCACTTGTGAGTCTGCTGTGCGGCGGATCCTGCTGACAATGACCATAGGGACGACCCGCATCGCCTCGCGAAGGTATTGACCTAGGGAATCGCAGCCCTCATAGAGGTCGCCGAGAACTTCTTCACGGCATGCGGGTGGAAGGACAACGGACAAGATCTCTGCGATGATTCTCGGAGGAGCGGAGCGCATTAACCCGTCTCCTTCCTCCATCGCTTGCCCCATTCTTTAGCCCATTCCTTCCCCCAAACCTCTGCTATGCCGTCCCAGATTCGCTTGGCAGTAACAGCCGATTCCTGTAGCGCCCGTTCACCTAGAGCCTCCAGGCGATAACAGCGTTTCGCACGGCCGCCCCGCTCGGGCGTCGGATCGGAGAGCCAGGAGGCGACGAATCCTTTGTCCTCGAGCCGGTCAAGCGTCACATAAACGGCTCCGAGCGAGACCGATTTCGGACGTCCCAGTTCCTGCACCTTCGCATGAATCGTCACGCCATAGGCATCGTCGCGAAGCGCCAGAATTGCCGCAAGAACCAATTGCTCAAACTGACCCAGGGAATCGAGCCGTGGCATATATAACTAACAGTGTAGGACAAATGCGCTCGGCCGTCAATGCTGCAATACCTTCTGGCGTGCGCACGAGACTGCTTGCACATTTGTCCTGTAAACCATCCACAGGTGCGGCGAACCTTTCCTATCTCTGCTCCTCTTGATGTTCCTCCTCCTCTCTGACGACTCCGGAGATGGTTCCTGTAAACTCGCCCGTAGCGATAAAAAAGGCGGGCATTGCCGGCGGCATCGGCCATTACCGGCGCCGCTATTTCGGTCAACGTAAGCGTGCCGGACGCATCCTTGAAACGGCCGGTTCCGCCAGTGATTTGAAAAATCCTGGTACAGTGGGCCTCTCCAGCCGTGAAATCGATGCAATCGAATCCCTCTGTGAGATTGACCTTCAATAGGCTTCCGTCCTGGAAGCGAAATACGGCCGCGCCGGCCAGGGTTTGGGAATAAATCTGATTTGCCGAGCAATTGCTGGACTGCTGCGGGGAATCTCCGTTTGCCTCAACATTACGAAAAGTGAATGAGCCTAAGGTACCGCTCCCGGCGAAAGTGAATTCGCCGGTATGTGTGTGGCCGGTATTTGGGTCCGGGACCTTTAGATCGATCGCGCTGCTCCCCTCAGTTCCCGAAAATGTCATCTTTACGGGCTTTTCATGTGCGTAGAGGCCTGCGACACCGAGATTGAGCATCAGTGCCATAGTTGCTATGTGTTTCATGTGTGTCTCCTATTTTTTGGGAGGAGATCATGGTGAAGATTTCGTTCTCCTTCCGCCGGTACAGGCGGAAAAGGCAGGACAAAGCGGCCACTTTCTTGTATATTTTTTGATACCCGCGGGGAGAACGGGCTATCCATCGACGAACGTTCTGCAGAAATCACTGGTCTGTTGAAAGCCTGGGGCAGCGGTGACGAAGATGCGCTGGTCCGGCTCACGGAACAGGTCTATCCTGAACTGCGCCGCATGGCGTTGCGGTACATGAAAAACGAAGCCCAGGGCAACACGCTCCAGGCCACCGCGTTAGTGCACGAGGTCTATCTCCGCCTGGTCGACGTCACCAGCATCGAATGGCAGGCGCGCGCTCAGTTCTTTGCTGTCGCGGCACAGATGATGCGGCGCATCCTGGTGGACGCCGCTCGCGCTCGGCGTTCGCAAAAACGCGGCGGAATAGTTCCAAAATTGAATATCGAGGAAACAGCCGTCCTGTCACCGGCCGCCGACCGGTCCATTCTCGCTCTCGACGAGGCCCTGACGGCGTTCTCGCAGGTAGCTCCGCGCCAGGCCAAGGTGGTCGAGTTGCGTTATTTCGGCGGCTTAACCGAAGAGGAGATCGTTGCCGCCCTGAATACCTCACCGCGCACCGTCCGGCGCGACTGGGATTTCGCCAAAGCCTGGCTGTTGCGGGAATTAAGCCATACAATCAGCAAATACGCCGAGTAACCGCGCAACTCTTTCGGCACTCGGCGTAGATTTTGCATTACAGAAGTACTGCTAGTGCTGCTTACAGGGACGGACGCAGCGAACTTGCCGGAGTTGCATTCTTCGCCGCCGGCGCGGCCAAGCCGCCTAAACCGCAGCCCGGGCAGAACCCGCTGGTTTGTTGCGTAATGATGCCGCCGCATTCTTGGGTAATTTTGCCAAGTTCTCCCGGGCTCAAGAGGCTCGGGACGAATGGGGTCTCGGTGATCGCGACAGTGGACGTATTACTCGGGTGGCTGTGAGTAGCCCACGCCGACATTCCAGGCGCTAAATTGTAGCCGTTCGCGGGCAAAGTGATATGGGCCGAAGCATCCCTAAACTCCAGGGCCGCATCACAAGTCGTGCCGTTTGGAGCCGGCTTGGGGTTGGTCGCTAACATCTTGATCGTGACGGAGTGGTGAGCGCTTCCGCCTCCTACCAGGGAGAGCAAGGAGTTACTACCGAACCCGACCGGCCAGGAATGCAGGCTGTTGGGGCTGACCAGACACGTGCAGCAAGCAGCCATTTCCTGATCCGGATCGAACACATAGATGTTGGCGCAAATGTCGCCAAAGTTGTTGCCGGTGGGAACCGGTACGTTCCCGTCGGCCGAAGTGCCGGCGTTTGTCACGTTCACTACGGCATCACCCAACTGCAGGTTGGAAGCATAGTTGATCTGAAACGCATCTTCCGGGGCCACCAGAGTGGCGGATGCAGTTCCGCCGTTCCCTTGGGTCGACATCACAGTCCCGGTCGTGTTGAAGAAAATGCCAGGGTTGCTCGCGGTCACGATAAAGCTTATAGTGCACGAAGCGCCCGCAGCCAAAGACGTTGTGGAGGCGGATACAACTGTACCAGTGCCGAATATTGTCGCACTAGGATTGCGCTGCATCCTCCTGAGAAGAAGGGGTTGGCAAAATCAGTCGCTGTCAGACCGGCGGGGAGAGTGTCCGATACGCTGAGATTCGTCAATGTAGTCGAAGTGTTTGGGTTCCCAAAAGTTAGGGACAGAGTCGATGTGCCGCCCACGGGTATCGCCGCCGGGTTGAACGATTTTGAAATCGTTGGAGGGAGTACTTGCGCGCAGAGCGGCGCCAACGCCGAGAGAAGTCCAATCGCAACGACGGAAGCCTTTGTCATAATTCACCTCAATTCAACGTGCTGAGGGCCGATAATATCACTCATACCGAAGGAATACAAGGCATATTTCCTCCTTTGTAGAAAGGACAAGGTCCCGTTTACTCAAAACGTTCCTGTTCCTTTCCGGCCTGACCTTGGGGCGGCGCGCTCAATACCGTGCCCGTTTTGCGCATGTTTCTCAAAAGGCCTACAATAAGGAGCCCATCAGCATCACAGCCATGACCCCGGAGCTTTTCCGGAAAATTGAAGAGCTCTATCATACGGCCCGGGAAGGGACCGCCGAAGAGCGCGCGGCATTGCTCGCCCAAACAGATCCCGAATTGCGGCAGGAAATAGAGTCGCTGCTTGCGCAGCACACTAATGGCGAATTTCTGGATCGACCTGCCGTCCAGAGTGCCCCCGAACTGCTCGAAGATGCGACCCTCTCCGGATTGGCTCCGGGCGCGTGTCTGGGCCCCTATCGTATCGAAAGCAAGCTTGGCAAAGGCGGAATGGGCGAAGTCTTTCGGGCGGTAGACACGCGATTAGGCCGGGCCGTCGCCATCAAGATCAGTCAGGAGCAGTTCAGCGATCGTTTCGAGCGCGAAGCGCGAGCGATTGCCTCGCTGAACCACCCCCACATCTGCACGCTCCACGACATTGGGCCGAACTACATTGTGATGGAACTGGTGGAGGGCGAGACAATAGCGGCCCGGCTCAAAAGCGGACCGCTTCCCACGAAGACAGCGCTGCTATATGCCTCCCAAATTCTGGCTGCGCTGGCGGAAGCGCATGCCAAGGGCATCATTCATCGCGATCTGAAGCCGGGTAACATCATGATCGCGAAATCCGGAATCAAGGTTCTGGATTTCGGACTGGCGAAATCGGGCACGGACGAAACGGTTACGGCCAGCCGCATGGTCATGGGCACGCCCGCCTATATGGCACCCGAACAAAGGGAGGGCAAACCGGCCGATGCACGTACAGATATTTACTCGTTCGGCTGTCTTCTCTATGAGATGTTGACCGGCGGACGAATCGGGACCCAGCGGAAGGGCATCCCCTCGCGCAGGCTGGAAAACATCGTAAACCGTTGTCTCGAAGAGAATCCTGAACGCCGCTGGCAATCCGCTGCCGAGTTGGAGCGGGAACTAGTAACTGTCGATTTTAGTGAAGATCCCGCCGGGTCTGCCCAGAAGAAATCGCACGGTCTCCTGCTGAAGTTCCTCGGTTCGGCTGAATCCAGGCCTTATCGGTTCTGGACGTTTCTGCACCTCAAAGTATGTATCCGGTGCGCAGTTCTCGTGTATTTAGCTTGGCGGTTCAGAAACGCGACAACTGGAAGATGGAGTCTTATTCTGCTCCTTCTTGTAACAGCCTGCTGTATGATTCAAACGGTAATATCCGCCGCGCTTCTGCTTTGGGGCGAAATGGACCGGCAAAGCCTTCACAAGTACGCGCAAGCGGCGGCTCCCTGGCTTCGCGCGCTGGGGCTGGCGAACGGGCTGTTCGCATTCGTCATGGCGGCGCTCGTAGCCGAGTTCCACACGCTCTTGGCACTGTTCCTTACGATTCTCGGCGTTGCAATCGCATTTACCGCCATCGTGCTGAAGCCTGCCTTGGACCAAGCGGCTATTCGCAGCGGCCGACAATAGGCATCGTGGCTCGTCATCCCCTTGCCTCGACGGTTTTGTTTGGCGTGCGAAAACCCCCGATATTCGCCCTTATATGGCCTCCGCGACCTGATTTTCGTCTGCTCTTGCCATCCGCCGATTCTCAAGCAAGCCAAAGTGGAATACGCCAAGCTGTAGTGAGCGCGAGATTGCGCGCACCTATGATGCGGTGAATGTCGGCGCTACAGGCAGACGTACGATTGGCATCTCGCGAAGCGGAGCGGTGAGCGCACAGCCGGTTGCTGGCGTTGTGCGCGATTCAAAGTGGCCCGTGCCCGTTTTGCGCGTGTTTCTCAAAAGCCGTACAATAAGGAACCCCGTACAGCAGATATGACCCCGCAGCGTTTCCGGCAAATTGAAGAGCTCTATCATGCGGCTCGCGGGACAAGCGGCGCGCAGCGGGCGGCGCTACTGGAGCAGACAGATTCCGAATTGCGGCGCGAAGTAGAATCCCTGCTTTCACAACATACCGGTGGCGAATTTCTGGATCGACCTGCGATCCAGAACGCCCCCGAACTGCTTGAGGATGTGACCGTCACTGAATTCATCGCCGGCGCTTGCCTGGGGCCCTACCGCATCGAATCGAAACTCGGCGAAGGCGGAATGGGCGAAGTCTTTCGCGCCATAGACACGCGATTAGGCCGCGCTGTCGCCATCAAGATCGCTCATGAGCGGTTTAGTGCTCTTTTCGAGCGCGAAGGGCGCGCAATTTCCTCGCTCAATCACCCGCACATCTGCACGGTCCACGATGTTGGGCCGAACTACCTTGTCATGGAGCTGGTGGAGGGAGAAACAATCGCGGCCCGGCTCAAGAGCGGACCTCTTCCCGTGAAGACCGCGCACCTGTATGCTTCGCAGATTGCGGCTGCACTGGCCGAGGCACATGGCAAGGGCATCATTCACCGCGACCTGAAGCCGGGCAATATCATGATCGCGAAGTCCGGAGTTAAGGTTCTGGATTTCGGACTGGCGAAATCCGGCACGGACGAAACGGTTACGGCCAGCCACATGCTGATGGGCACGCCCGGCTATATAGCGCCCGAGCAGAGGGAGGGCAAACCTGCCGATGCGCGCACAGATATTTACTCATTCGGCTGCGTGCTTCATGAGATGCTGACCGGCGCACGCGTCGGATCCCAGCGGAGGCGCATCCCGTCGCGCAGGCTGGAAAAGATCGTAAACCGGTGCCTGGAGGAAGAGCCTGAACGAAGGTGGCAATCCGCTGCCGAGCTGGAACGGGAGTTCGCGCGCGTTAGGGCCACCGGGGACCCCTGGAAACTTGTCCTTGCTGCTGCGTTCGGCCTATTGATCTTGGTTGCCGCCGGCTATCTTTATCTACACCGGACGCCGAAACTCAGCCCGAGGGACACGATTGTCCTGGCGGAATTCGAGAACAAGACAGGCGATCCGATTTTTGATCAGACCCTTCGCCAGGGTTTGGCGGTGCAACTGGAACAGTCCCCGGTCCTCACACTCGTCTCAGAACAGCGCATACAGCAGGTGCTCCATCTCATGACTCATCCGGCCGAGACGCGGCTCACTCCGGAGGTCGCCCGCGAAATCTGCGAGCGAACCGGCGGCACCGCCGTGCTCGAAGGTTCCATCGCAAGCCTCGGAAGCCAATACGTCTTGTGGTTACGCGCCCGGAACTGCGAGACAGGAGATGTCCTTGCTCAAGAGCAGGAGCAGGCAGGAAGGAAAGAAGAGGTCCTGAAGGCGCTCTCCCGAATTGCGCTTCAAATCAGGACCCGGCTGGGCGAGTCACTGGCTACGATCCAAGGGCACTCGACGCCGCTCGAGCAGGCAACTACCTCATCGCTCGAAGCTTTGAAGGCATACAGCGCAGGGAGAATCGCCATTTTCGCGCATGGTGGTCCTGCCGCGATTCCGCATTTTCAGCAGGCCATCGCCATCGATCCGCAATTCGCTATGGCGCATGCCCAACTTGGCTTTATGGCGTGGAATATGGGCCAAACCGATATGGGAGCCGAGCAAGTGCGTATAGCGTATAACCTTCGCGATCGCGTCAGCGATCGGGAGAGGCGCTACATCCTTATGCTCTACGACCGTGAGGTAACCGGAAACCTGCAGAAGGAGTTGGAGACTCTCGAAGCCTGGGTGCAGACGTACCCTCACGATTCCGACGCCTCAACCATTCTGGGCGGGTGGGTCGCATTGGGCACGGGGCAATATGAAAGAGGAATTCAGATAGGCCAAGGCGTTATTCGCTTATATCCGGACATGTCGTTCGGGTATACCGTCGCTCTGCACTATCTTTCGCTCGACCGGTTTTCAGAGTCCGAGGATGTACTGCGCCTTGCAGCGGAGCGCAAACTGGAACTCCCCGAAATGCTGGTCACGCGTTACTATCTCGCGTTTCTGAAGGGCGATCAGGCAGGAATGCAACGCGAGATCGCCCGCGCTTCCGGAGAGCACGCTGAGGATTGGATGGCGCACAATCAGGCTTTGGTGCTGGCCCGTTCCGGACGAATGCAGCAGGCTCGGACCATGTGGGAGCACGCCATCGCGTTAGCGCAGCAGGCCGGCAGGCGGGAGATGGCCGCGATTTACGAAGCCTGCGCAGCCGTGTGCGAAGCGCATTTCGGCAATGCTGCGGCGGCTCGGACACGGGCGCAATCGGCACTCGACCTTGCAAAAAACCGCGATGTGGAATACGCCGCGGCCTTTGCGCTGGCGCTCTCAGGCGATTCTGCGGGATCTCAGAGGCTCGCCGGCGACCTTGAGAAACGCTTCCCGGAGGATACCCCGGTGCAATTCGAGTATCTTCCCACTCTGCATGCGCTGTTTGCACTCACGCATCAAGCGCCGTTGGACGCGGTCGAGCGATTGCAAAAGGCGCTCCCGTACGACTTCGCGCTGCCGGGCACAGCATTCTTTGCCAAATTCGGAGGCCTCTATCCTGCGTATGTCCGCGGCGAGGCGTACCTGCAAGCACAGAAAGGCGGGGAAGCGGCGGCGGAATTTCGAAAGCTTCTCGATCATCGCGGCATCGTTCTTGCCGATCCTATAAGCGCCCTGGCGCACCTACAAGTAGGCAGAGCATACGTTGTCTCGGGTGACAAGGCCAACGCCAAAAAGGCCTACCAAGACTTCCTCACGCTCTGGAAGGATGCCGACTCGGACATCCCGCTCCTCAAACAGGCCAAGGCAGAATACGCGAAGCTATAGTCATTCCGCGTCTTCTAATGCGAGTTTGAGATTCTTCATCCAGCGTACTCCAAACAATCCCTACGGCGATCTTCTGCAACGCGATGCTCGTGTGTTCATCTAGGAATCATGGAATTCAGGCAACTTGGTAAGTCCGGACTTCGGGTCCCTGTTCTGTCGTTCGGTACTGCAACCTTCGGCGGACGCGGCGAATTTTTCAAGGCCTGGGGCTCGACCGAGACCGATGAAGCCCGCCGTCTCATTGATATCAGTCTGGAAGCGGGTGTCAATCTGTTTGATACGGCGGACGGGTACTCCGCTGGGCGCTCTGAGGAAGTCCTTGGCGAAGCAATCAAGGGCCGTCGCCATGACGTCCTGATCGCGACAAAAGCGTTTTTCCCCATGGGACCCGGAGCCAATGAGGTCGGAAGTTCGCGCCATCACCTGATCGAAGCGTGTGATGCGAGCCTGCGCAGGTTGGGCACGGATTACATTGATCTGTATCAGATTCATGCGTTCGATGCATTCACACCAATGGAAGAAACACTGCGGGCACTTGATGATTTGCTAACCAGCGGCAAAATCCGTTACACAGGATGCTCCAACTTCTCCGGCTGGCATCTCATGAAATCGCTGGCGATTTCCGAGCGCTATGGCTGGAGCCGGTATGTCGTGCATCAGGTATATTACTCGCTGGTCGGTCGCGACTATGAATGGGAACTGATGCCGCTCGGCGCCGCGGAAGGCGTAAGTGCGCTGATTTGGAGCCCGCTGGGGTGGGGCCGTTTGACGGGAAAGCTACGACGTGGACAGCCCCTCCCTCAGCGGAGTCGGCTGCACACTACTTCTGAAGCGGGACCGCCCGTTCCTGACGAACTGCTGTATAGTGTCGTGGCCGCCATCGACTCTATCGCGAATGAAACAGGAAAAACCGTTCCCCAAATCGCGTTGAACTGGCTGCTCCAGCGCCCAACGGTTGCCTCAGTTATCATCGGTGCGCGGAATGAGCAACAGCTTCGCGAGAATCTCGGTGCAGCAGGTTGGAATCTGACTGCTGCTCAAGTGTCGAAGCTCGATCTTGCGAGCACAACCACGTTGGCCTATCCTTACTGGCACCAGCGCCTCACCGCATATCGGAATCCGCCGCTGGTGCAAGCCGCAAGCGCCTAGCTACTTTCCGTCGCAAAATACACTTTCTGACAGGCTAAAAGCTCCTCGTAACCCAAACCGCATTGACCTGAAATCGCGATTTCGAGTTCTGCTCGTCGAGCGCGGGGCGGAGCTGGCAATTCGGTCTCAGGCACGGGCCACGGCCAGAGCGTTCCCGATATTGATGAGGTTATCGGCGAGGACACCTAAACCGACCCAACGCTTCATTCCCTCCAGACCACGGTAGCGGCAACGGCCGATCCCATGCCGCCGCTTGAGTATACTCATGCGACCTTCACAGCCGGTCCGCCAACGCTGTGCTTTTTTGAACCAGCGACGCTTCTCCAGTTTCTTTCGCTGCATGCTGCCCGCGAAGCGGTAACGACCCCCACCGGCACCCAAGGACCGCTCAGGCGGCGTCCATATGGACCAAATCCAACCAGGTTCAGTATCGCCGTGGAATTGATTCGCGCCGCTGCGCTACGGCGCAAAATAACCTGATAAATCCAAAACCAAGTGCGTCGGGTCAGACGCAAAGAAGTCGATGAAGCCGTTCATCGTCGACGTAATCGTCATATCCGAGGCGATTGCCCCATCCGGCGCATTCAACGTAGATACAAATGGCTGTGGCTGACCGTCAGGCCACCACGTCAAATACGTGAGTGCGCCCGGCGGTACGGCTGTTGCGTTCAGGACATATGCTTGCGCGTCCGCAGATGCGCCGCATCCGCTCCCCAGAACATTCACGGCAATCGCGCCACTGAATGGCTGTGAGCCAGGCGGATTTCTCGTATCCAAAGCACGGCAGGGCATCACAGTATAGAAAGACAGCCCACCCGCACTGGGCGCCGCGAAATACCCGTCAATATCAATCATCAGGTCGGTATCATCTGTTGCAGCCACCGAAATGCTCCCGCCGTAACCCGCTTGTACAATAGCGGCGTTTGCGGTAACGATACCGCCCAAGGCATTCAACGTGGAGACGAACGGCTGCGCCTGTCCCGTTGCCCATGTGGTCAAATATGCAAGCGCCGAATGCGGCACGGCAGTCAAAGTCACCGAATACGCTTGTGCATTCGACGGTATGCCGCAGGAGCTGGCCAGAATCGGAAAATCGCGGCTCGTTCCGCCACTCAGGAAAGGACCCGATAACGCGTCGTTTCCCTGCCGGGTGTCAACGGCGCGACACGGTGTCACCGGATAGAACGCGAGCCCCGGAGCACTTCCGGCGGGCACGAAATAGCCGTTAACATCGATTATCAGCTGAGTTGGATCGGTCACGTACACGTTCACGGCACCATTCACGCCCGCAGGGACAATCGCCGAGCCTGCTTTAATCCTGCCGTCCGAGTTGAGAGTCGAGGTGGCTGGCTGCGGTTGCCCAGCCTGCCACAGGGTTAAATAGGTCAGCTGGCCATCCGGAATTACTGTCAGATTCATGGAATACGCTGCGGCTGTCACGGGTATCCCGCAGCCGCTGTTCGAAATGGCAAAGGCACGCGTGCCGCCGGCCTCCATTCCCGGACCGCCGAATGGGCCGCCAGGATTTCGAGTATCGGCAACTCTGCATGGAGTTACTGGAACGAATAGCAGCGGTCCCAGCTGCGGTGCTTCCGGTAATCCGAAAACCGCGACGCCATTCGTAGTCCCGACAAACACCTTCCCATTAGCTATCGTCGGCGTAATAAACTTATTGCCGGCTCCAAATTGGTCTTGTCCTTCTGCGGTCTGGCTGCTGTTGTAGAGCTCCACCGTAAGATCGTTTGCATCGTAGGCATGGAGCACTGCGGGGTCGCTGTTCTCCACGGCCCACAAAATCGCGTTGCTCGTTCCGCTTGCCGAAATCGCAGGTGTGGCGCCGGGATACGGAAACGAGTTCTGAGTGGTGGATGATGGTGACGTCGAAAGGAGCCCGGCACTTACCGGAAAGGCTCGAATAACGTCTCCGGCGGCCCCATAGTAGACCGTTCCGTTGAACCAGGCCGGCGTACCGTATTCGCCACCACCCAGTCCGTTCGGCAGCTCTTGATACAAAGTTGAATTTTCGATGGAATCGAACTTGCCCATGTTGTCCCGGTCGAAAACATACACGTTTCCGTCCTTGCCCGCGCCCGTACCCAGGTGACGAACCCTCCCGCTTGGATCCACCAGATCGGGCAACAGAATTAATCCTCCTGAACCCAGATCTTCATCACGGCTGGATTCGATCACCGTATCGTCCATCGTCCAGTAATCGGCGGGTTGCAATTGGCCGCCTGGCAATACAAATTTCACAAAAGCGTTTCCGTAATCGCCTTTGGACGGGAATCCCGCCGGGTTCAAAGTAGTGTCAAACGTGCCGTTGGCGACCTCAACAAAAACATTTCCATTTGTGTCGGCAGCAATTCCTCCGCCGGCCGCCCACAATGCGGCCTCACTCCCATTCGGCGCGAAATTGAACACGGTGCTCTGTTGCAGCGTCAGCTCGTCGTAGCCCATGATCCAGCCGGTATACGGCCGAATATCGCAATGCGAGCCCCAGCCCGTGTACACCGTCCCGTTCAGCAAGAGCAAACCGGGACGAGTCTTGTACTGTTTCGCGTCGAAGATCACGTTGCCACCGCTGCTGTTATCACCGGAACCCGGATAAGCAGCGGCTATGTTCACGGGACCGCCAAATTCTTCTGCTCCGGTCGCGATGTCGAGCGCGTGCAAACGGTGGTAATAATTGCCGGCCGCATCCTTGCTCATAGCCAGAACGTACATCGTGCCGTGGGATCCCGCCTTAAGATCAATCACGGGAGTTGCCGTGATGCCGATTTCAGGCTCGACTTGACCACAGCCCCTCCTGTCGGATGGCGATTCTCCAGGATTGAGCAAAGAGAGCTGCCACCAAATCGCGCCGTTGTCGGCATCAAAAGCATAAACAGTGTCGTGTTCCGTGGCTGAATAGACAACATTTCGAAAACCCTGTCCCGGAACGGCAACGGCTGATACATACAGCGGCTGAGCATCTACTTTCCCGTCCATCGGAACCGTAAACAGCTTCCCGAAAGAAGATTTCACCGCGGAGGGAGTCAGAATCGTTTCCGTCGGGTTTTGGCCCGTTCGAGCATTGTCATTGTGATAAGTAAGGACATTCGTCTGGCCGTGGCAATTGCAGTAACAAGCTCCGAGCATCAGGACCGCGTAGAGTAGTTGCCGCAGACATAGTCTGGCGCAGAGACTCATCTCTGTCGTACCGTCGCTTGTCTTAATTCGGGTGAGAGAGTCTTGCATTTGGTTGCCAACACAAAGCTAGATTTTTCTCAACGTCTCATGCCAGCCCTGATACTAATGTACTCTTATCGAGAGGCTCGCAATTGGCACTCCTGGCATTACGAGTTATATGCTGCACCGGCGAGGCGGCGGAATGAAATCGACTCAGCTCGGGCCTGCTCAAAACTCGCGAAGCATCTTTCAACGCATTCTGGAAAATTTGAGGATCCGTTTAATTTTTGTAATAGGATTCTCTCTTCTCTATTTTGGTGAGACATACATCCGGGCGTCCGAAAAGACGTTCTGGTTTGATGAGTTGTGCACACTCTATATCTGCCGGTTGCCGGCCTTTCACGCCGCATGGGATGCTGTTCTGCATGGAGCGGATTACGATCCTCCGCTTTTCTATCTCATCCAGAGAGCGGACCGGGCACTCTTCGGCGAAGGGCAGGTCGCCATGCGATTGCCGGCGATGGTCGGGTTCTGGATTCTCTGCCTCTCGCTTTATCGTTTTGTAACAAAACGCGCGGGGCCGGTTGTAGGCTGGACTGCCATGGTCCTTCCGGTTCTTACCGGAGCTTACTTTTATGCATACGAGGCTCGCCCGCACGGCATTGTTTTAGGTCTTTGCGGCGCAGCCCTGGTCTGCTGGGACGCTGCCGAGGAAAGCGGCCGCTGGGAGAGTCTGTGGCTGACCATGTTTGCGGGATGTCTCGGAGCGGCATTTCTCACGCATTGCTACGCGCCCGTGATCGTCGTTCCATTCGGGCTGGTCGAGTTGGTGCGCACAGTCCGATCAAAGGTAATCCGACCCGGCAGGTGGATCGCGTTCGGAATCCCCGCTATAGTTGCTGCTGTCTATTTTATCCCGTTAGTGCGCTCCTTCCGCGCTAATGTTGCGGGAACGGGGTTTAACGATACCTTTCCAGCGGGTTTTTTTCAAGTGCCGGCTTTTTACGTCTCTCTTCTGGCGCCATGCATTCTGGTTTTCTTGTGTGCTCTCGCGCTCTTTAGTTTCGACGCGGCGGGTCTGTCTTCACGATCTTCGTCTAAAAAGGAAGGATCCGCTATCACCGTCTCAGACGCACTATTAACAGCTGGATTTTTGGGAATACCGGTTTACGGTATTCTGATCGGAAAACTCGGAAACGGACCATTTTTCGCGCGCTACTTCATGACAGCGGTTATCGGCGTCTGTTTGGTCATCGGGTTCGCGGCCAAGCCCAGGCGTTCGAGTAATTGGCCTTCCGTCATACTGGCGCTCATCGTCGCCGGCGTACTGATCTTCCAATCTTTCGCAGTTGTCTGGCATCGCCTTCACTGGCAAGGAGAACGGCTCATAGAGCCGAGCAAGGCCCTAGTAATGAATACGGCCATTAAAAACCCGCTGGAGAAACACGCTTTGCTCGTCTCGAATGCAGGCACGTCACTTCCGCTCGCGGTCGCATTCCAATTAGATTTCCTGTACCTCGTACACTACTGGCCGAGCGCGGTTCCCCGGCTTTATTCCGTGAGCGGGTCCACAAACGAACTGCAATATCGACTCTACAGCATCATCCGGCGATGGTGCGACATTCGTTACAACCCACCAGAGACCTTCGGCGAGTTTCTCCGGTCGCACCGCGATTTCCTTCTCTACGGAAACGCAGAATGCCAATCCACAATATCCGACCTCATATCGAAAGGCGTCGAAATCAGGTCTCTTCGCTTCGGAGATTCCGATCATTTTCTTGCCGCCATGCATGTGAAGTCCGTGGAAGAAACCTCGGCCCCGCGGCAATGAATTTAGTATTGCGTGTTGACTTTGGCTTGACCTGTACGTTAGCTTGTAGCGCCGATTGTCAAACTAACGTGTTGCCTGCCAAACTCGTCCGCTTTCCCCCACCCTGAAATGGGATTACAGTATTGAAAGGGCACCTCCCTGATTCTTCCGCCATCTTGAGGACAAATAAGTGAATTTTGATCTTCCGCCGGCGCTGTACAACGGCCTTCAGAAAATCGTGCACGGAGACTACGAGGCCGTTGGCGCAATCATAGGATCGATGAGGAATCAACATCCTGGCCGTGCTTTGGAACTGGGTTGCGGTACGGGCGCCTTGTCGAGATTTTTCACGTCCGGCACCTACGCGGGTATCGATATAGATCAACGGCGCGTCGAGCTTGCCAGGAAGCTTAATCCCGGCCATGAATTTCTAGCCGGTGACGTGACCACGCTCGATTCCTCGAAGTTGGCGCAGTTTGCGTTCGTATTCTGTCACGCTTGTGTGCACCACATTGATGATTCGGGCGTAAACAGTATCATCGCCGCTCTGGACCGCGCGTCGGAGTTCGCAGGCAAGCCACTGTACTGGCTAATCATGGAGCCTGTATTACCGGAAAAGACTTTCAGTAATGTTCCCGGGTTCCTCCTCGGCAAGATCGATCGTGGACGTTACGTCCGGAAATGCTCGGATCTGAAAGCTCTACTCGGCCACAGGATCCGCCGCTTCGAAACCTCCTCGGGGCCTTGGTTCTGGCCTATTCCGGGAATGAGCTGTGTGCTGGAATTTCTGGCCAGCTCGCAAAATCCCGAGCCGGAGTCGCAACCAGCACTGCTGCGCCGTGGCGCACACGCATAAAGACAACCAGCGCTCGGGAAGTCTGCTCGAATCAGCGAATTCCTTGCCGAATCGCTTCCCTGGACGAGGTGTTTCGGAAGCCAAGCCGAAACAGGAAAGAGTAACGAAAGATTAAACAAAACCGATGCTTGCAGGCAACTACACAATCTCCGATTTGATCGGAGCCTTTTGCGCAGTATTCCTTTTTGTTCCCTTCCTGCTTGTGCCCGGTTACGTAGCCGGTTGGGCTTTCGACTGCTTTGGCTTTCGCGGTCTTTCCGTGCCTTGGCGGCTCCTGGTCAGCATTCCGCTCTCGGTCGCCCTTTGCCCGATTGTGATCTTCCTGCTCGGGTCAACGTTCTCCTGGGCAGCGGTATGGGCTTTCTATGCGCTGATTCTTGCCATGTGTATTGCCTTATTCGCCGGAGCGTGGGGTCATGAACGTCTCAGTAACTGGGTAGTTTCCCTGAGAAGCACTCCGCGCGTCAGCTGGGTGATCGCTGCAACGTGGCTCGTCATTGTGTTGTTCTCTTTAGTCGACCTCCAAATCGGGCCCCGCCTCTATTATTCCGTAGTTGCTTACGACTACTCTGTGCGCGCGGCGATCACAGATGCCATCACGCGGACAGGTGCAAGGCCCGCCAATCCGTTTTACTTCCTCACGGGGCCTGTGCCGCTCCGGTATCACTATTTTTGGTTTTTGGCGTGTAGCCTTGTCGACCGTTTGGGCGGACAAGTGGTTGATGCGCGGCAAGCGATGATTGGCAGCGCGGTCTGGTCCGGATGGGCGCTTATTGCGATGGTTCCGCTGTATTTCCGTTTTCTTTTCGGCTGGACCGGCGCCGCGCTCAGACGTCGCAGCTTGCTTGCGATCGGGATGTTCGCTGTGACTGGTCTTGATCTGCTGCCAACCATCTACCTCGCATTAAAGGGGATCGTCTGGGCCCACATGGAATGGTGGAATGAACACGAAGTTACGTCCTGGTGGGGAACGGGGCTTTGGGTTCCTCATCATACGTCGGCACTCGTTATCGGATTAATCGCATTCTTGCTGATTTGGCATGCGGCATCCCGGTCGACAATTGCCGAACGGCTCACAGGTTCAGCTCTGGCAGCTCTTGCCCTGGCCACGCTGGTGGGCACATCCATTGATGTTGCGTTTGTATTTGCGGTTTTTCTTTCAATTTGGACGGTCGTCACGTGGATCAAGGGTGAGCGCAGGCAAACTGCCGTACTCATTGTGGCCGGTCTTCTCACTACGATCCTGAGTTTGCCTTATCTCAAAGGCTTGGCCGGGCCCGGATTTGGCGGTCCCTTTATACGGCCCGCCATCCGTCATTTCAGTCCCGTGGATGATTGGGCTCATGCAGCCCATTTGAGTGAGATGAAAATCGTACTCTTGCGCGTCCTGTTCCTTCCGCTCAATTACTTCCTGGAATTCGGCTTCTTTCTCATTGTTGCCGTTGCCTACTTACGGCTCCTGCGAAAGCGGCGCAGTTTGCCGCTGCCTACCCTCGCCGTGCTGCTGCTTGCGGGAACAAGCACTTTCCTGTGCACGTTTTTCCGCTCTGGCGTTATTACGAATAACGATCTCGGGTTTCGTGGGTTTTTGCCGACCCAGTTTGTGTTGTTGTTGTGGGCGGCCGAGCTTTTCGCCGAGCGAGGAGAGCAGGCGCAGTCTCGCCAAGCGTCGTTCCATAGCTGGTGGCTGCGGAGTGCCATCTGGATGCCTGTGATTTGTCTCGGCCTCGCGGGAACCGCCTACGAGATCGGAATTCTGCGGTTCGACGGCGTCCTGGCCGACCTGGGCGTTGTTCCGCTCGGACTCTCGACAGACCGCCACTTGGGGCGGCGTACATACGCTCTGCGTACGTCTTACGACGAACTCAGGCATCGACTTCCGGCAGACGCCATCATTGAGGACAATCCGGAGACGGTGTACGACTTCGCCTACGGTTTGTACGCGGACCGGCAGATGGCGGCTTATGGCCTACATTGCGGAGCCGAATTCGGAGGCGATCCAAAGATCTGCGCTGATCTGTTTCCAGCCCTCACGTCGATCTTTGCAGGCCCACCGGATCTAAATGGCAAACAAATCGAGGCAATATGCAAACGCGCCCACATCGATGCGATCGTGCTCGAAGATCTTGACAAAGCGTGGCAAAATCCGCGGAGCTGGGCTTGGCGAATGCGGCCCATCATTTCGACAAACTACGCGCGGGTGTACCTGTTCACGCGAACCGTTGGGCCGGCACAACTGAATATGACTGCTCGACAAGGAAAAACAGGTAATTTCTAAATTGCGAACAGCCGGAGCCGGAAGCGGTCTTGCTGAATTGATTGAAACAGCCATTTCAGATCATCGCTTCACGAGCCAAAGGTATTGTATCTTTGAGCGGGATTCATAATAGGGATCGCTCAACTCCCCTATTTGGTCGGGCAATAGAACACGATTCCACTCGGGTGGGAATTTCTTACAGAAATAGCCGTCCGTCACCACCATGACTGCGCCTGCGTCGCGAAACGCCTGTTGTACACGTTCCCTGGTGGAAGCGTCAGCCGCGCAGAAGGCATGAACCTGGGTCGTGTTCTCCACCGGATAGTTGTTGAACAGTTTCTCAGGCCGATCGAATGTTATAGGTACTTCGCCTATGATCCTGAGATTATCTAAACGCGCCCAATCGGTCGCGTTCATTCCCGTTCCGACATACGCAATCTTATCTCCCGAATGAAGACCAATCTGTTTCAACCGCTCCGCGACAAGATAGTTCGTGTTTGTCTCGCGTTCGCGGCGATGAATTAGATCCCCCACCATTTCTTTGAAAGGCGGCAGAGTCTTCGACGTCGCGAAAGAACACAAGAAAATCAGGCACAACAAACGCGTTCCTACGTTCCCGCAATATCGCCAGCGTTCATCGGGAATCTGCAGACTCGCGAGCGCTGTTATCCAGAGGATGAGCAAATAGGGCACGATATACCGCTTCTCCACGTAGACAATCGAATAGAGAAGAAGCCCCGCGATTGTGGGCACAAGAACCGGCCAAAAGAAAAAAAAACGGCGTAACCAGCGGAGAATACCCTGATGCCAGATCAATAGCAGACACGGAATCGTAATGGGTGAGAAGGCCAGTAAGCTCAGAATGCAACTGCTATTGACAGCGAGCGCCCATAGCTGTGCTCGCAGCTTTAGTTTAGGGTGGATTCCTTCGTACCAATAGGATGGATCAAACCAGGGCGGGAAAGTCCCGCCCACCGGGCCATCGAATATGTAGGTAGCCGGATGTGTGGTGACACGTTTGGGAGGGTGTACAGGCTTACCGATGTCGCCCGGTTCTCCCTGCCAGTACATCCAGCGGGCCGCCCCAGCGACCTCCCAGCCATAGGTCAGTTTCCCCGATTCGCCAAGCGTGAACCCCCCGTGCTTGCGGCTAATCGCCACCACAAAAGGGCCGGCAACCGCCAAGGCCGCGAGGAGCATGAGAAGCGCCGGATACCCCAGCGGCTTGCCCTGCTGCTTTAGCAATATGAGGACGACCGCGATGCAAATCGGAATAGAAACAAAAAAAGCCGTGCGGTCTAGGTACAACACCGCGCAAAGCAAGCCAATGGAGACAAAGAGAAGCCTTGAGCCGCCGGTCCTCCTCACGCGCAAGAACAGGAAAAACAGAAGCAACATCAACGCAGTGGCAAGGATGTCCGGCGATGGGTACTCAATGATGCTCAGTGCCGCCAGGGGGAACACCGCGTACCCAGCAATATAAACGGTGGCGGTTGAGATATTTCCCATGCCCGCCAGCGGTCCGGTGCGAAGAGATTGGGTAACTTCGAAAAGAAACAATTCCAAGAAGACCAGAGCGCCAAGATAAGCCAGAAAATTTACCAAGTGCAGCGTTGCGACTTGCCAATATGGGGTAGGCTTAAGAACCCAGAACGCAAGCGCCAGAGTCCAGGAGTAGAGTGGGCTCCAGTATGCGTTGACTGCGTTGGTCCAATCCCGGTGCAGATAGGCGGCGGCGATTTCCAGATACGAGATCCCGTCAGACAACATGAAATGTCTAGTCGACCAGGCCCTGACAATACCAAGGAGAATGAGCAGAGGGTAAGCGACAAACCTTATCCAGCGAAGCTGGAAGGAAAGAGGTATCGGGAACCGCCCGATATCGTCATGCGCTACTGGACTGGGGCGGTTATCGGCCAATTCTTGCACGCTGATCTCAATAGGCATGGAAGTGAGCCTCAGAACCTCTTTTTTGGCCTAAAAGCGAGCCGGAGTCTTCCAGTATAGAACTCCCGACTCGAGTTGTGCTTCCAGAACAGCGTTCGCGAGCAACCGCCGGCTGGAACGTAATACTTCCTCACCGTCCTTTACGGATTCTCGCGGTTCTCTGTACAATGCTGCTAAGGTGTTTTCGAGAAGCTCATCGGGCCATACGGATCGATTATTCGATGTACAGGTGGGGTCATCGAAAACGCAGTGTGTTGCTGCGCCCCGAAAACCGGGAGAATCTAGAAGCGGCTAGAGCACTTCACTTCAGATATTAGACTTCTGCCGGATTTGTCAGCCTTTGCGAGAGCGGTCGAACAGGGCCAGACGAGATCGGAGGCGACATCGGGATGTTAGTCTAGGTGCAATTGTCGACGCGCCAGCCTCTGGGTAATCGGTATTACACTCAGCTGGGCGGGGGCTGCTTGAGTCATCCCTCTTTTTCGAGGCGAAAGTGTGAGCTCTCCTCTATTTCTTCGCGCACGGAGGGATCTGGGAGACAGTCTGCTATGCAAGATAAATCGCCGGGCATCCTAGCTCATCCCTACCGTAAGCCCCCACTGACGACTCGCACTCCGGGCGATCGACTCACATCCGCTCTGGTGACGTTCTCCGGGTTGTGGAACTATCCGGTATTAAAACGCACTTGGGCCCGCTGGTGTCTGCTAATTGTCGTCGCGTTGATCGGTCTCGCGCGCGCCCGCATCGGTCTGGCCGGAACTCAGATGTTCTCGCATGACGCGTTCATGCTCTTGGATGGTGGATGGCGAATGCTGAACGGGCAGCGACCGCATGTGGATTTCTATACGCACCTCGGTGTGCTTGCGTATGCTCCTACAGCATTTTGTCTTTGGATTTCCGGTGCGCGTGCCCAAGCCTTTGGTTATGCTCAAGGCCTGACCGCGGTTATCGTGGGCGTGTGGGCTTATTTCATAGGACGCAATCGTCTGCGCGACATGCCCCTGGCGCTCATGTGTGTAATGGTCGCGTTGATGGTGGCAGATCCGTCCGCCCTAGGCTTTTCGCCCTTTAGAGTCGGGCCCGCGATGACCTATAACCGCTGCGGCTATGCGGTCTTGGCCGTCCTCCTCATCGAAGCCCTTTTCGCCACAAAATCGAACCGAGCCCGCGGCGATCTCCTGGGTGGCATCTCGACCGGCGCTGTGCTGGCGAGTTTGCTCTTTCTTAAAGTGACATACTTCACTGCGGCCATATTCTTGTTAGCGGCGCTTTGGCTGTGCCGGACTCAAACACGGCGGCGCTGGATCGGGATTGCGGTTGGTTTTTGCGGACTCTTTGTACTCTTCGACGCTTATTTTCACTTCGATTTGAGGCCCATGTGGAATGACTTGGTGATGGTTGCAGGAGCGAAGCATTTCACTTTTGCGACCGGCCGCGGCCGTCCCTCATTCAGTTGGTACATGATTGGCGACATATTGCAGGATGCGCTCGTCGTACTCGCTTTTGCCATGGCTAGTGCGCTTCTCTTGCTCGCGCGGAATCGACCCCGCACGGCGCGTCGGTTCGCCATTGCCGCGGTCGTACTTTGCATCGCGGGCATCTTGCTGCTGTTCGGCAATTACGAGCAGAATGGGTTCCCGCTAGGGGGTTTTTTCGCCATTCTGGTCATCAACGCTCTCATTGTTCGGCTTCCGGCGCGCAAGTCTTCGCCTGACCTTTTTCGCACATCCGTGCTGCTGGCAGGTTCGGCTTTAGTGTTGGGGTCGCTCCTATCCGGCGCTCTGGGAATCACCGGTGGCCTCATTCAGAAATTTGAAAGGGCGTCCCAATTTCAAGGCATGAACTCGGCCGTGCTGTACGGTTTCGTTCCCATCGATGACGATGCGTGGTACAGCGATTACGTCAACAGTGGGCTGGCGATGTTGAGCAAATACCGGCGTCCCGGCGAGACGATTATGTCGCTCGATTTTACGAATCCGTTCGCGTATGGGCTTAGAGTGAAGCCGGCACGGGGGGGCGCAACCGTGCTGCAATACAGGACCACATTCGACGACCATCACAAGCCGTCCCCAGAGTGGCTGTTCGGATCTGCGGATCTCGTTATGTACCCCAAGGCATTTTCGGACCCGAGCCTCGCGGATAATCTTCCTCGCATATACGGGCCATTTTTGAATGCGCACTTCCGTGCTGTCGCTGAATCCGGCGATTGGTGTCTTTATCGCCGTGTCGAACCTAAGGACCGGTAGCGGAAACCCGCGTGGGTGAGAAGAACCTCGCCGATGTGTCCGTATTGTGTCCTCGAGCTAAAGTGAGGAAACATGGCCGCTGCTAAGTCATTTAGAATGTGGTGGCCAGGGACGGAATCGAACCGCCGACGCCAGCCTTTTCAGGGCCGTCTACCGAATCGGCTAAGTGGTTCTGAATCAACGTATGTGTAACAGCCACAAGCGCTTAGCATGATCGCGAATTAGGATCATATAGGACCAGTTTGCCTCTTTTCTGCCCTAGGTTGTTCGCGTATTGTTCGCGCGGCCTTGGACCGGATTGGCGGGGCTCAGTCACTCAGCAATCTCGCGATCTGCTCCGGTCCGGGCAAATCGTCCCGGAGCTCGGCCGGTAAGGCCGAAACGACTTGATACGTCGCTACACCGATTGGCTTGGAAACATCCTTCAGCGCGTACTCGACGATCGTTCTGCTTTTCGTTTTGCAGATGAGGATACCGATCGCCGGATTCTCTCCTTCCAAACGGCATGTACCATCGAGCACAGCCAAATAGAATTGCATTTTGCCGATGTTATGCGAAGCTTCGCATAACGTAGGTTATGGAAAGCCGGACGTTATGAAAGTGCGGCATAGATTTGCTGGAACTTCGAGGCTTGCCCAGACTTTTCTCAACATAATGTCCCGCCATATCCTGGGTAATGGCGGATCAACGGACCGGAAAACCGGGCTGCGGGAACCGGTGAATCACTCTTATTCTTGCGTGTAAGGAAATTTTTCATATATTGCATCTGTTGCAGATGATGCGTCTGATCCGGTATGCTTAGAGGAAGACAACGCCATGCCTGCCCTTGAAGATTTCCACCGTCAATCTGCGCCGACGGCGCAGGATGCCTCCTTGGCTCGGATTTCAGGACAGCGCTTATCCCGCTATGCACGCCGCAAGAAACCGCTTGCTTTGCGCGTAACGGAAGCTGGGCAGGAACAGCCAATTGAGCTGCCGGCCGGGGCAGTTGCTTTGTTGATGGACGTGCTAGAGATCATGGCTACGGGCCGCGGCATCACCCTAATTCCCCAGAATGCTGAGCTAACGACCGTGGAAGCGGCGAGCATTTTGAACGTCTCGCGCCCTTTTCTTATCAAGCTCCTCGATGACAAAGCAATACCGCATCGCCTAGTCGGCAAACACCGGCGGATATTGATCGATGACGTAATGGCTTATAAGCGTCGCATTGATGCGGAGCGCGAAAAGGTGCTGGCGCAATTGACCGCGGAGGCGCAGGAGAATGACATGGGCTATTCCCGCCCATGAGCAATTACACCGCGTTGCTCGACGCCAACGTGTTGTATCCAGCTCCGGTCCGCGACCTGCTTTTGCAGCTGGCAACGACGGATATCTATAAGGCCAGATGGACGGCTGATATCCACCGCGAATGGATCGAGAATCTTTTGGTCAATGAGCCGCATCGCCGCCGCCCTGCTTTGGAACGTACGCGCGATCTTATGGATGCCCATACACGCGATGCCCTGGTTACCGGCTATGAAGGCTTGATCCCATCGCTCGAGCTTCCAGATCCGAACGATCGCCACGTTCTTGCGGCGGCCATCGTCGGCCATTGCGATGTGATCGTTACGACGAATTTGAGGGACTTTCCGCAGGCCGCGCTTGAACCCTTCGGGATTGAGGCCCAGCATCCCGATGAGTTTCTCTGCAATCATCTGACCCTCGCGCAAGGACTGTTTTGTAGCTGCGTTCAAAGAATCCGTCAGCGTTTGCAGAATCCCCCATACACGGTGAATGAGTATCTCGAAACCCTAATCCGGAATGGCTTGGTCGCGACTTCGGCCGAGCTACGAGCCTTCGGCGAGCTGCTCTGATCAGGACGCTGTCAGGCGATGTGAACGGCTCCAAGACATTTGACTATCACAGTGCAGCCTGCTCTAGAAAAGTGGCCACTGCATGCTTAGTTTCCGATATCCCGACTTCAAGGCCGGTGAACGACCAGACACAGTTCCCGCGCATTCGCAATTATTGGCTTCCCCCTTGGCTCAGTTCGCGCAGCAGCACTACATCCGATTGCGACATCTCGCGAACTACAGCCAACGACTTTCCGTCCGGCGAGTAACTGAACCTATAAAACTTCCCGGATGTGAAATTGGTGATCTGGCGCCCCGGTGAGCCATCGAGCGGCTGTACCCATATATTCGAGACGCCGTTTTCAAGGATCGGATAGGCCACTGCCCTTTCATCCGGCGTGAACACAACCGCCCCGGAAACGCGCGAATCGGGGCGCAATGTGCGGCGCGTAGGATTGGGGCCAGCGTCGAGATTCACAAATTGAAGGTGCTTGTGAAGGAAAGCGCTGTCACTGAAAAATGGCATTTGCTTTCCGTCCGGCGAAAGGCCGGCGAGAGAAGCGGAGATACCGGCGTTCAAAACCGCCGTTCCAGGCACTATCTCGGGCGTCCCTCCCTCAATGGGAACTCGTAGGATGTGATCTTCGGCCGGGTCCTGGTAGTACACTAATTTCCCATCCAGAGAACAAACCGGATTGATGTCGTTTTGCCCGTCGGTGAGCTGTGTGGCACCCGAACCATCCGCATTCAGCCGCCAGATTCTCCCCCCATTGGTGCCGCCATGAAACGACCACGAGAGGACCACGTACCGTTCCCCGCAACGAGTGGCTGAGTTAATACTTCCTGCGGCATCGCTCGCCAAAGTCTTGCGATTCGAACCGTCTAAGATAGCCTTGATCAGATCGGTTCCATTGCTGAGGAGCAACTCCCTTTCGCTGGCCCAGCTCAACGCGAAAACACCGGGAATCTCGGAGAGCACCGGCGTTGGCGAACTGTCTTTCGTTCCCCCTCCGGGAATAATATCGATGGTAGGTGTTGTCCTCACCTGCACGGTTGTTGCGATTTTGCCGTCGGCCGAGAGCGTAACCGTCGTGTAGCTGCTTGTGTCTCGGGTGATGGTGCGAAATGCGCCGCTTGGCCAGGCGACCAATCCGATCTGTCTCCTAAAGACCGCGGGTCGGGCGCCGTAAACCACTACCAGGCCTCGCCCGTCCGGCAGCCAGTGCAAGTCATACAGCACCTTGTCCATGAACATCGCCAGTGTGCTGTTCTTTCCACTCCCCAGGTCGAGCAATCGGATTCCGCCCATGACGCTCGGACCGGCATCTCCTCGCCTGAGCGAATACACCATATGCTTTCCGTCCGGCGACCAGGACAGCCACAGCGGAGGAAGCGCGGTCTTCAGCAGCAGCAACACCTTCTCGCCGGTTCCATCGGGATTCGCGCTGAGCAGCCGCGATTCGCCTGCAATTGGATCATTGCCCCGAAAATAGGCCATGCGATTCCCGTTTTGTGAAAATGCAATGTCGCTGTCGACGTCGCGCACGATTTGGCGCGGCTCTCCGCCCAACACCGGCACGCGATAGAGGTTGCGATTGTTGCCGGTCTTGTCCGCGGACTCCAGAAAATAGAGGTAATTGCCGTCGGGTGAAAACGCCAGGTGACTGTAAGACGCGCCCGAAAATTCGACGATGCGCACGTCACTGTCAGTGGGAACATTCTGCAGCCAGAGCGCCTGCTTCCCGTTATCGTTCTCCACTCTGAGGACGTACTTCCCATCCGGCGAAATGGCCGCAAATGTCGCTTTGCCCGTATTGGCTACCTGCGTGATCGCAAAGTTCTGGAATGGCGCAGTGCCGCCGCGATTCCCGAACGAAGTGTAGATGCCATAGCTCGCGGCCGCCGCAAGACCCAAGACGAGGATTGCCAACGCGTACCAGGCAGTGCCCCCGCCAGCCAACAACTGCGACGCTGCCGTCCATCTTGTCCAGATCCATCGCCCGATGCGTCCCGATACGGCGGCATTCTGCACGTCATCCGTGATCGGAACGGGAACTGATAACTCAGGCTGCTCCGGTTCAACGCGTAAAGTGGGCGATTCCTGAAAGCTGAACTCCGGTGTATAACCGCCCTTGGGCAGACTAATTACAACCGAATCGTTCGCACCCTGACCCGCATAATACTGCTCCAGTTTGTCGCGCAGGCGTCTTGCCTCTATCCGAACGATGGGCTCGATGCTTGGGTCGTAACCCGGTGCACGGCCAAAGACCTCTACCCCAATCACAGTCTCCTTGAGGCGCTGTCCAGCGCCAAGTGAGTTCTCCACCACAAAGCGCAGGAACTGGCACATGCGCGCCGAATTCACGAAGCCAGGACTGATGAGGGTTCTTTCGAGTTGCGCCCTGATGAGCGTCGCGTGCTGAAGTGAGTCGCCTCCTCCAGCCGGCAGAACGCGGCTAGGCTGCGGGTTGGAAATCAAGTCGAAACGCTATTGTATCGAAAATTCAATCACTGGAGGGAGGTAAGGAGTGCTCCTTACCTCCGCCTTACGGGATCTCACTGACAATGTTGACCCCCGAAAAGCTATGATCCCAATCGATGAACAAAGAACCATCTCCGAACAAACGCGAGGAGAAGCCTGCATCAGGCGGAACGCGGCGAAATTTCCTCGGCACGCCTCTTGCGTTGGCGGGTTCCATCGCCGTGCCATCGCTATTAGGCAGCCTGTCTGTTAAAGCCAAAGCCGATGGGAAATGCAACGATCTGATGCTCGCTCCGCGATATTATCCATTGACCCATTTCAAGCCGCAGATCGATTTGAGCGGCAAGTTGGCGGTAATTACGGGTGCATCGCGCGGCAACGGCCGCGCTGTCGGTGAGGCGCTGAGCGCCCTGGGGGTTGACGTGATCGGGACGTCGCGTAATCCGGCCGGCGTTCCGGATCCTCCCGCCTTTCCCCTGCTGACTTTGGACATCGCCAATCCGGCTTCGGTGTTTGCTTTTGTGGCAGCGCTCCAAGCCCACCCGTTGTTTAAGGCTCACGGCCAGGTCGACATCTTGGGCAACAACGCGGGGCGCTTCGTGCTGGGGGAAATCGTCCCTTTGCCTCCCACTGACTTTTCGTTCTACTTGGCGCAGCGCGATCTCGGCCTCCACACCGTCTACTTCGGCCACGTCGTGGTGACCAACGCCATCCTGCCCTTGATGCCGCGGCAGGGTTACGCACGCATCATCTTCACGGCATCTATCGCATCCTACACCACTGGAGCGACGCTTCCCGCCGAGAGTTTTGTCGATACGTACAACTCTGGAAAATTTGCGCTACGCGTTTACGCGAACAATTTGGACTCGGCTCTTCGCGCCGCCGGATCGAACATTCGTGTTTCGACGGTGAACCCGTACGCCATGAATACCGAGCTCGCCAAGTATCCGCACCCCGTTTACACTCAGCCGATCAACAGCAGCGGGTCCTCGGACACCGATCCCGTATTCAACAGCTTTCTCGTTTCCCTGATTGAATTACTAGCTAATGGACTTCCACCCAGCATGGTCGGCGAGACCTACGCACAGCTTTTGGGCATGACGGACCCGGAGCAGAACGTGGTGGTGGGTTCACCGCGCGAGCCCCTGGCCACGAAGGGGGGAAACGCGTTAATCGAACAGCAGCTCTTCGCGGAGAATCGGATCTCGGCGGTTCCATTTGAATGCCATAGATAAAGCGGATCGAGGCAGGGAAAGTTCAGCTTCAGTCACCATGCTCCGCGCCGGGATGGATGCAGAACCAGAATCCAGACTTCGTCGCGAGCTCGGCGTTCGCGATCTGACTCTTTTCGGAATCGTTTGCCTCATAGGAATACGATGGGTACCGCTCGCGGCGCACGCAGGTTCCGGAAGCGTCGTGTTATGGCTGCTGGCGGGTCTTCTATTCGGTGCTCCGTTGGCAGTCGCGGTCGCTGCTCTGATGTCGAAGTATCCGGGCCCCGGAGGGCTCTACACCTGGACCCGAAATGATTTCGGGCCGGCCCATGGATTTATGGCGTTCTGGGTCTATTGGGTCGGGATCGCGTTCCTCTTTCCAGGCGCGGCGGTTTTCTACATCGGTTCTAGCGCCTACACATTCGGGCATTCCTATGCTCATCTCACGGATAGCCGCGCCTTCATCGTCTGTGGCTCGCTCGCGGCAATCTGGATTGCGCTCGGCAGCAATCTCATTGGCCTAAAGACGGGCAAGTGGACCGAAAACTGTGGCGCGATCGCGGTCGCCATGCTCGGCGTATTGCTGATTGCGGCAGCCGCGGTGCACTGGAACCAGCAGGGTCCGGCCACTGCGATCCACTTAACTCCTGGAATGGACTGGAGCGCCGCATCGTTTTGGGCCGCGATGGCCTTTGGCATTACCGGGGCGGAATATTTCGGAATGATGAGCGCCGAAATCCGTTCTCCGGAACGAACTGTGAAGCCGGCTATATGGCTGGCCACCGCATTCGTCGCGATTTTTTATGCGGCTACAACGTTAGCGCTGCTTGTGCTTCTGCGGCCGGAAATGATCAGCGACATGCGCGGTATCGCCGATGGAGGCGAAGCGGTCGCCCGCATCTTCGCCGCCCCCTGGACGTCCGTGCTGATTGGCCTTCTGTTGCTCACCAACGCTTTCGGTTCATTTGGAGGCATGGGCACCGCGGTTTCGAGAATGCCGTTTGCGGCGGGCGCTGACCGCTTGCTGCCCGAGGCCTTCGGACGCATCCATCTGCGCTGGCACACCCCTCACGTTGCAATAGTCACACTGGGCCTGGTGGCTTCCGGACTGCTGCTTCTCTCTCAGTTAGGCGACACGATGCGCGTGGCGTATCAGGAGATCGTGTCGCTGACATTCATCGGAGGCTTCCTGCCATATATCTATATCTTCCTGAGCGCCTGGAAAGCTCAGCGCAAAGTGGCCGCGGCGATTGGCCTCGTGGTCACAGTCTTTTGTCTTATGTGCAGCATCATGCCGGCAGCGGAGGTGAAGAATGTTTGGCTGTTCGAAGGGAAATTGGCGCTGGGAACGGCGGCGATGATCGGTTCGGGCTTACTGCTCTATGCGCGCGGCCGGGCGAAATCAAGCCTCTCAGAGGGGGCGCAGCCCGGCTTGCCGGGCCCGCTCCCGAGCCGATGAAAACGGCAGCGATCAGAACGATCTGCAGAATTCTGTGTAGTTGCGTCCTTTGTCTTGCCGCCGGCGGACCGAAGTTGGATACCTCAAAGATCGATTCTGTTCTCGGCCGCTCCGGAACCTGGATAGAAGGCTTGTATGTAGTGTTCTTCCCGCGTCCTGACCTGCGGGTGGTCCTCGAAGGCGTGCGGCTCTCTACCGCCCACGTCGTTTCGTTCGTTACATTCATGGGAAGCGAAGACAAGTCCGAAATGATGGGCGAGATTTGCGCACTCTCCAACGAAATGACGCCGGCTATTGCTAAGTTGCGGGCGGGAGGCTTTACAATCACCGGCGCCCACAATCACTTTTTGGGCGAATCTCCGCACCTCATGTTCATCCACTTCATGGCACAGGGGCAGGCGGTCGAGATGGCGCGCTCGTTCCGGGCCGCACTGGCAGTTACCACCACTCCGCTAGGCAAAGCGCCTTTGCCGCGGGTGAGTGCCGAGCCGGATTGGGCGAGGGCTGTGGAACATGCGCTCGGCCGGAAGGGTATTTATTTAGCCCCGGACAGGACTCTCGAAGTCGACGTACCGAGCGCCGACTTTCCCCCAGGGCCCATGGATTTCTGGTATGAAAGCCTGCTTTATTTCCAGCAGGCTCCCTCCGGCAAAGTCGCCGCCACCGGAGATGTGATGGTCACGGCTAGGGAACTGAACCCGGTGTTGACCATTCTGCTGGAGCATCGCTTTCAGATCGAAGGGGTTCACAATCACATGATCGAGGAGCAGCCTCGCCTGTTCTTTGTTCATTACTGGAAGATCGCGACACCTCAAGATTTGTCTGACGGACTAAGGGGGACGCTCGCGGCGGTCCATACGCGCGAGAAGTGACATGAGTATCACGATGCGAAGTCCCGAGGATCACGACCGCCCCTCCATTATCACGGAGGATCGACACATGCGATGTAAATTCGCGCCACTCACTGGAATAGTAATTCTTTGCCTTTCGTGCTTGATCTGTGCTGAAGCGCAGACCGGCAACGCCTCGTCCGCTCCACCCCAATCTCCTCCGATTGCGCCCGTGGAGCCGGTTATCGACGACTATCACGGCATCAAAGTCTCCGATCCCTACCGCTACATGGAAAAGCTTGATGACCCTGCGGTGCAGTCGTGGTTCAAGGGACAGAACGACTACACCCGTACAGTGCTGTCCAGGATTCCCGGCCGCAAGAAGCTGCTGGCGCGCATAGAAGCGCTGGACCAATCCGTTCCGCAGGTAATCGCCCGGCCAATGCCCAACAACGTTTTCTTTGTTCAAAAGCTCCTTCCCGGCGAGGATGTTTTCAAGCTCTATAGGCGCAATGGGCTTGCGGGGCAGGATGCTCTGCTGCTCGATCCCGAAATGATCACGCTCGCTCCCGATGCGCAGAAAAAGGGGAAGAACGCGATTTGGGGCTGGGCTGCCTCGGACGACTCAAAATACCTGGCCGTGGGCATTGTCCCCGGCGGTTCTGAACTCGACGGAGAACTGCATGTTATTGAGATCGCCACGGGTCGCGACACCGGTGACGTCATTTCTCGTGTGGGCGCCGAGGCTTGGAACCCACACTGGTTGCCTGACAATCGATCATTTGTGTGCGGTCGCACTCAGAATCTACCGCCGGGCGCACCGGAAGCGGAGATGAGGCAGAAGTTCCGCGCTTATTTACACGTCATGGGAACAGATCCCAAGAAAGATCCGGCAGTGTTCGGTTACGGCGTTGTGCCGTCCATCGATGTGGAGCCAAGTCTCATTGCTTCAGTGGAGGCGCAACCCGGTTCGCCATACGCGCTCGGCGTTCTCAATGGCAGCGTCACTCCAAATAGCGCATACTACATCGCCCCTGTAGATGCGATCGGTAAATCCAATCGTAACTGGCGCAAGGTGGCCGACTTCGCTGACGGAGTAACGCAAATCGCGATTCACGGCAATGACCTATATGCACTCACATACAAGGATGCGCCGCGTTACAAAATTTTGAGGGCCGACGCTCGGAATCCGAACCTGTCCTCAGCCGAAACGGTCGTTCTGCCGGGCGACGCTGTCCTCGCAAGTATGGACCCCGCTCAGGATGCGCTCTACGTGCGAGTGCTGGATGGCGGCATAGGAAGATTACTGCGCGTCCCGTACGGTCCTCATCCCAAAATCGAGCGCATCGCTCTCCCGCTCAATGGCTCGGTCTATGTCGCTGCCGATCCACGCGTGTCCGGCATTCTGCTTGCCGAGACTGGTTGGACGAAAGGCTTCCAGATCTACCGTTACGACCCATCTACTCGCCAGGTGATCAATACCAAGCTGCAAACGGCGGGTCCTTACGACAACCCGGACAACATCGAATCTGTAGAGGTCACAGCCAAGAGCCACGACGGCGTCCTGGTGCCGCTTTCCATTGTGTATCCGAAAGGCATCAAGCTGGACGGATCGAATCCAACGCTTCTCGAGGGGTATGGCAGCTATGGAATTCCATACCCCGCCTACTTCGATCCCACGAGACTCGCGTGGTACGAGAACGGCGGCGTCTACGCCGTCTGCCACGTGCGTGGCGGTGGCGAATATGGCGAGGAATGGCACCTTGCCGGTAAGGGCGCGAACAAGCCGAATACCTGGAAAGACTTCATTGCGTGCGCCCACTATCTGATCGAGAACAAATACACATCGCCGTCACATCTGGCGGGCACTGGTACGAGCGCGGGCGGCATTCTGATCGGGCGCGCCATCACGGACCGGCCCGATCTGTTCGGCGCTGCCATCGACAGAGTTGGGATGTCCGACATGTTGCGCTCGGAAACCACCCAGAACGGCGAGACAAATATTCCCGAGTTTGGCAGCACCAAAACGGAAGACGGTTTCAAAGCTCTCTATGCCATGAGCGCCTACGACCACGTTGAGCAAGGGTCGCGCTATCCCGCGGTCCTGCTGGAAACCGGTATGAACGATCCCCGTGTTGCGCCTTGGGAGATGGCGAAGCTCACCGCGCGCCTACAGGCGGCCACCTCCAGCGGAAAGCCCGTCTTGCTCCGCGTCGAATATGCCGGCGGGCACGGCAGCATGGGCGGCACAAAGAAACAGGAGCATGAAACGCTAGCCGACGAATGGAGTTTTCTGCTGTGGCAACTCGGCGCGCCGCAATTTCAGGCGCTAAATACAAAGCGCATCGATCCTGTGTCAATCCCATGAACACCAACCGCAACATTCCACCCGTCTGGCTGATGGGTTTGTCAAACACTACCCTGGGACTGATTACCGGCATTGCCTTCTTCGCGGTGCCCCAACTGCTGGCGGCGGAACACGTTCCCGAGTGGAGAATTGCGGCCATCGCGGCGATGGCGAATTGTCGCCAAACTTTTGGGCTGTCGCGTTCGGCCCGATGCTTGACGTGCGGTTCAGCCGGCGCTGGTATGCCGCTGCGTTCGCGGCGGCGACGGCCGTTCTTGTCGTCATCTCGTTCCTGAGCCTTCATCACCTCGTAATTCTGGAAGTAGCGTTGACTCTGGGCGTCGCGACCGCAGCCCTTTCGGGTGCTGCGCTGGGTGGATGGCTCTCGACCGTCGCCCACCCAAACGATAAGAACGCGCTCAGCAAATGGATGAACATCGCACTTACATGCGGCATCGGCATCGCGGCGGTGCTGGGTGGGGAACTCGTGCGCCATTTGCCGATCCGATTGGCGGCAGCTCTATTGGGCGCCTTCGTCCTGCTGCCCGCCGCGATCTTTTTCGTAATTCCAGCGCCAAGGCCCGACCGGCGGCTGGCGGCAGAGAGCTTTGGCCAATTCAATCGCGAAGTCCTGGCTCTTTTACGCCGGCGCAAAGTCGTGATTGCGCTTCTGCTGTTTCTATCGCCATGCAGTTCATTTGCATTGGCCAATCTGCTCGGGGGCCTCGGAACAGATTTCCACGCCTCGGCCCGGGCTGTCAGTCTCTCCGGAGGGACAGGAGCCATCTTTCCCGGAATTTTGGGATGTCTGCTTTTTCCCATCATTGCCAGAGGGCTGCCGCTGCGCCGTTTTTACCTGGCTAATGGAATCCTGGGTAGCCTTTTCACGTTGAGCTTGATCGTGTTATCGCACAGGCCATGGACGTTCACACTGGCGATGCTCGGCGAGTACCTGTTCCAGGCCGTTGCTTTTGCAACCCAAATTGGGATTGTGTTTGAGGTGATCGGGGAGAGCAACCCCCTGGCTGCAACAACTTTCGCCTTTCTCACAGCCGCAACCAACGTGCCGGTCACCTACATGATGGTCGTGGACGGGCGTGCTTATTCCCCGAGCGGAGTTACGGGGACGCTCGCTGTGGACGCTTCGATCAGCATTGCGGCTTGCCTGCTGATGGGGTTACTGCTTTCGAAGTTTGATGGCAAACGATCCAAGCCGCCAGTAGAAAGGGTGAGCCTTGCCAGCGAACTGCCGTAGTAAGGTTGGGTTTCAAATCTCGTAACTGAAAAGGCTGCTCATGGATTCAAGAGCCAAGGCACGCTCCGGGTTGATCATTTTCTTCGCGGTGTTGATACCGGGGTCGGCCTATTTCGAGCACAAGATCCTGGTGCTGGGTGGGTCTATCCAGAATCACTTAGGGATCATCTTCGGGCTGGTGTGGTGGGTGACCGTTTCATCGATTGTGGCACGGATAGTCCTCGGTGAGTCGTCCCGCGATGTTTCCTTCCGCTGGGGTGGTTCGGCGGGGACACGCGCTATGGCAGTCGCCACTGCAATGCCGCTTGTGGTCGGATTCGTCGCCTACGGAATCGGCTGGAGCTCGGGCCTGGCGAATTTCGGAGCCCACCTGAGATCTCTCGCTGTTCTGGGGATGCACTTTACTTTTGCCGAGAACCCCCTTGTGAGATTTTCCGAGTGCCTCGGAGTCATGTTGGTCAACTCCGGAAAATTTGCGCTACGCGTTTACGCGAACAATCTGGACTCGGCGCTTCGCGCCGCCGGATCGAACATTCGCGTTTCGACGGTGAACCCGTACGCCATGAACACCGAGCTCGCCAAGTATCCCCACCCCGTGTACACACAGCCGGTGAACGGCAGCGGGTTCTCGGATACCGATCCCGTATTCAACGCTTTCTCACGGCCTTGATTGAACTACTCGCCAATGGCCTTCCACCCAGCATGGTCGGCGAGACCTACGCGCAGCTTCTGGGTATGACGGACCCGGTCCAAAACGTGGTGGTGGGTTCGCCGCGCTAGCCCCTGGCCACCAAGGGCGGTAACGCGTTAATCGAACAGCTAGCTCTTCGCGGGAATCGGATCTCGGCGGTTCCGTTTGAATGCGGTAGATAAAGTGGATCGAGGCATGGAAAGTTCAGATTCGGTAACCATAGCATCCATGCCAGGATTAATGCCGAACCCGAATCCAGCCTTCGCCGCGAGCTCGGCATTCGCGATCTGACTCTTTTCGGAATCGTTTGCCTCATAGGAATACGATGGGTACCGCTCGCGGCGCACGCAGGTTCCGGAAGCGTCATGTTATGGCTGCTGGCGGGTCTTCTATTCGGCGCTCCCTTGGCAGTCGCGGTCGCGGCTCTGATGTCGAAGTATCCGGGCCCCGGAGGGCTCTACACCTGGACCCGAAATGATTTCGGGCCGGCCCATGGATTTATGGCGTTCTGGGTCTATTGGGTCGGGATCGCGTTCTGGTTTCCAGGCGCGGCCGTTTTCTACATCGGTTCTAGCGCCTACACGTTCGGGCATTCCTATGCTCATCTCGCGGATAGCCGCGCCTTCATCATCTGTGGTTCGCTGGCGGCAATCTGGATTGCGCTCGGTAGCAATCTCATTGGCCTAAAGACGGGCAAGTGGACCGAAAACTGTGGCGCGATCGCGGTCGCCATGCTCGGCGTATTGCTGATTGCGGCAGCCGCGGTGCACTGGAACCAGCACGGTCCGGCCACCGCGATCCATTTAACTCCTGGAATGGACTGGAGCGCCGCATCGTTTTGGGCCGCGATTGCCTTTGGCATTACCGGGGCGGAATATTTCGGAATGATGAGCGCCGAAATCCGTTCTCCGGAACGAACCGTGAAGCCGGCTATATGGCTGGCCACCGCATTCGTCGCGATTTTTTATGCGGCTACGACGTTAGCGCTGCTCGTGCTTCTGCGGCCGGAAATGATTAGCGACATGCGCGGCATTGCCGATGGCGGCGAAGCGGTCGCCCGCATCTTCGCCGCGCCCTGGACGTCCGCTTTGGTTGGTGTTCTGCTGCTCACCAACGCTTTCGGTTCATTTGGAGGCATGGGAACCGCCGTTTCGAGAATGCCGTTCGCGGCGGGCGCTGATCGCTTACTTCCAGATGCGTTCGGACGCATCCATCCGCGCTGGCACACCCCTCATGTTGCATTGGTGACGCTCGGCCTGGTAGCTTCCGGACTGCTGCTTCTCTCTCAGTTAGGCGACACGATGCGCGTGGCGTATCAGGAGATCGTGTCGCTGACATTCATCGGAGGCTTCCTCCCGTATATCTATATCTTCCTGAGCGCCTGGAAGGCGCAGCACAAGCTGGCCGCAGCGATTGGTCTCGGGGTCACACTCTTTTGTCTTATGTGCAGCGTTATGCCGACAGCGGAGGTGAAAAATGTTTGGCTGTTCGAAGGGAAATTGGCGCTGGGAACGGCGGCGATGATCGGTTCGGGCTTGCTGCTCTATGCGCGCGGCCGGGCGAAATCAAGCCTCCCCGAGGGGCGCAGCCCGGCTTGCCGGGCCCGCTCCCGAGCCGATGAAAACGGCAGCGATCAGAACGATCTGCACAATTCTGTGTAGTTGCGTCCTTTGTCTTGCCGCCGGCGGACCGAAGTTGGATACCTCAAAGATCGATTCTGTTCTCGGCCGCTCCGGAACATGGATAGAAGGCTTGTATGTAGTGTTTTTCCCGCGTCCTGACCTGCGGGTGATTCTCGAAGGCGTGCGGCTTTCTACCGCCCATGTGGTTTCGTTCGTTACGTTCATGGGAAGTGAAGACAACTCCGAGATGATGGGCGAGATCTGCGCGCTGTCCAGCGAAATGACGCCGGCGATTGCCAAGTTACGGGCGGGAGGCTTTACAATTACTGGCGCCCACAATCACTTTTTGGGCGAATCGCCGCGCCTCATGTTCATTCACTTCATGGGACAGGGGCAGGCGGTCGAAATGGCGCGCTCGTTCCGAGCCGCACTGGCCGTTACCACTACTCCGCTGGGCCAAACGCCTTCGCCGGGTGCTAGTTCCGAGCCGGATTGGGCTACGGCCGTGGAAAATGCGCTCGGTCGCAAAGGCACTTACTTAGTCCCAGACAGGACTCTCGAAGTCGACGTGCCGAGTGCCGACTTTCCCCCAGGGCCCATGGACTTCTGGTATGAAAGCCTGCTTTATTTCCAGCGGGGTCCCTCCGGCAAAGTCGCCGCCACTGGAGACGTGATGGTCACCGCCAGGGAGCTCAACCCGGTGCTGAGCGTTCTGCTGAAACATCGCTTTCAGATCGAAGGAATTCACAATCACATGATCGAGGAGCAGCCTCGAGTGTTCTTTGTTCACTACTGGAAGATCGCGACACCTCAAAATTTGGCTGCCGGCTTGAAGGCCACGCTTGCAGCGGTCCATACGCGCGAGAAGTGACATGAGTATCACGATGCGAAGTCCCGAGGATCACGACCGCCCTTCCATTATCACGGAGGATCGACACATGCGATGTAAATTCGCGCCACTCACTGGAATAGTAATTCTTTGCCTTTCGTGCTTGATCTGTGCTGAAGCGCAGACCGGCAACGCCTCGTCCGCTCCACCCCAATCTCCTCCGATTGCGCCCGTGGAGCCGGTTATCGACGACTATCACGGCATCAAAGTCTCCGATCCCTACCGCTACATGGAAAAGCTTGATGACCCTGCGGTGCAGTCGTGGTTCAAGGGACAGAACGACTACACCCGTACAGTGCTGTCCAGGATTCCCGGCCGCAAGAAGCTGCTGGCGCGCATAGAAGCGCTGGACCAATCCGTTCCGCAGGTAATCGCCCGGCCAATGCCCAACAACGTTTTCTTTGTTCAAAAGCTCCTTCCCGGCGAGGATGTTTTCAAGCTCTATAGGCGCAATGGGCTTGCGGGGCAGGATGCTCTGCTGCTCGATCCCGAAATGATCACGCTCGCTCCCGATGCGCAGAAAAAGGGGAAGAACGCGATTTGGGGCTGGGCTGCCTCGGACGACTCAAAATACCTGGCCGTGGGCATTGTCCCCGGCGGTTCTGAACTCGACGGAGAACTGCATGTTATTGAGATCGCCACGGGTCGCGACACCGGTGACGTCATTTCTCGTGTAGGCGCCGAGGCTTGGAACCCACACTGGTTGCCTGACAATCGATCATTTGTGTACGGTCGCACTCAGAATCTACCGCCGGGCGCACCGGAAGCGGAGATGAGGCAGAAGTTCCGCGCTTATTTACACGTCATGGGAACAGATCCCAAGAAAGATCCGGCAGTGTTCGGTTACGGCGTTGTGCCGTCCATCGATGTGGAGCCAAGTCTCATTGCTTCAGTGGAGGCGCAACCCGGTTCGCCATACGCGCTCGGCGTTCTCAATGGCAGCGTCACTCCAAATAGCGCATACTACATCGCCCCTGTAGATGCGATCGGTAAATCCAATCGTGACTGGCGCAAGGTGGCCGACTTCGCTGACGGAGTAACGCAAATCGCGATTCACGGCAATGACCTATATGCACTCACATACAAGGATGCGCCGCGTTACAAGATTTTGAGGGCCGACGCTCGGAATCCGAACCTGTCATCAGCCGAAACGGTCGTTCTGCCGGGCGACGCTGTCCTCGCAAGTATGGACCCCGCTCAGGATGCGCTTTACGTTCGAGTACTGGACGGCGGCATTGGAAGATTACTGCGCGTCCCGTACGGTCCTCATCCCAAAATCGAGCGCATCGCTCTCCCGTTCGATGGCTCCGTCTATGTCGCTGCCGATCCACGCGTGTCCGGCATTCTGCTTGCCGAGACCACTTGGACGAAAGGCTTCCAGATCTACCGTTACGATCCATCTACTCGCCAGGTGATCAACACCAAGCTGCAAACGGCGGGTCCTTACGACAACCCGGACAATATCGAATCCGTAGAGGTCAAAGCCAAGAGCCACGACGGCGTCCTGGTGCCGCTTTCAATTGTGTATCCGAAAGGCATCAAGCTGGACGGATCGAATCCAACGCTTCTCGAGGGGTATGGCAGCTATGGAATTCCATACCCCGCCCACTTCGATCCCACGAGACTCGCGTGGTACGAGAACGGCGGCGTCTACGCCGTCTGCCACGTGCGTGGCGGTGGCGAATATGGCGAGGAATGGCACCTTGCCGGTAAGGGCGCGAACAAGCCGAATACCTGGAAAGACTTCATTGCGTGCGCCCAGTATCTGATCGAGAACAAATACACATCGCCGTCACATCTGGCGGGCACTGGTACGAGCGCGGGCGGCATTCTGATCGGGCGCGCCATCACGGAGCGGCCCGATCTGTTCGGCGCTGCCATCGACAGAGTTGGGATGTCCGACATGTTGCGCTCGGAAACCACCCAGAACGGCGAGACGAATATTCCCGAGTTTGGCACCACCAAAACGGAAGACGGTTTCAAAGCTCTCTATGCCATGAGCGCCTACGACCACGTTGAACAAGGGTCGCGCTATCCCGCGGTCCTGCTGGAAACCGGTATGAACGATCCCCGTGTTGCGCCTTGGGAGATGGCGAAGCTCACCGCGCGCCTACAGGCGGCCACCTCCAGCGGAAAGCCCGTCTTGCTCCGCGTCGAATATGCCGGCGGGCACGGCAGCATGGGCGGCACAAAGAAACAGGAGCATGAAACGCTAGCCGACGAATGGAGTTTTCTGCTGTGGCAACTCGGCGCGCCGCAATTTCAGGCGCTAAATACAAAGCGCATCGATCCTGTGTCAATCCCATGAACACCAACCGCAACATTCCACCCGTCTGGCTGATGGGTCTGTCAAACACTACCCTGGGACTGATTACCGGCATTGCCTTCTTCGCGGTGCCCCAACTGCTGGCGGCGGAACACGTTCCCGAGTGGAGAATTGCGGCCATCGCGGCGATGGCGATGTCGCCAAACTTTTGGGCTGTCGCGTTCGGCCCGATGCTTGACGTGCGGTTCAGCCGGCGCTGGTATGCCGCTGCGTTCGCGGCGGCGACGGCCGTTCTTGTCGTCATCTCGTTCCTGAGCCTTCATCACCTCGTAATTCTTGAAGTAGCGTTGACTCTGGGCGTCGCGACCGCAGCCCTTTCGGGTGCTGCGCTGGGTGGATGGCTCTCGACCGTCGCCCACCCAAACGATAAGAACGCGCTCAGCAAATGGATGAACATCGCACTTACATGCGGCATCGGCATCGCGGCGGTGCTGGGTGGGGAACTCGTGCGCCATTTGCCGATCCGATTGGCGGCAACTCTATTGGGCGCCTTCGTCCTGCTGCCCGCCGCGATCTTTTTCGTAATTCCAGCGCCAAGGCCAGACCGGCGGCTGGCGGCAGAGAGCTTTGGTCAATTCAATCGCGATGTCCTGGCTCTTTTACGCCGGCGCAAAGTCGTGATTGCGCTTCTGCTGTTTCTATCGCCATGCAGTTCATTTGCATTGGCCAATCTGCTCGGGGGCCTCGGAGCGGATTTCCATGCCTCGGCCCGGGCTGTCAGTCTCTCCGGAGGCACAGGAGCCATCTTTCCCGGAATTTTGGGATGTCTGCTTTTTCCCATCATTGCCAGACGGCTGCCGCTGCGCCTTTTTTACCTGGCTAATGGAATCCTGGGTAGCCTTTTCACGTTAAGCTTGATCGTGCTATCGCACGCGCCATGGACGTTCACACTGGCGATGCTCGGCGAGTACCTGTTCCAGGCCGTTGCTTTTGCAATCCAAATTGGGATTGTGTTTGAAGTGATCGGGGAGAGCAACCCCCTGGCTGCCACAACTTTCGCCTTTCTCACAGCCGCAACCAACGTGCCGGTCACCTACATGATGGTCGTGGACGGGCGTGCTTATTCCCCGAGCGGAGTTACGGGGACGCTCGCTGTGGACGCTTCGATCAGCATTGCGGCTTGCCTGCTGATGGGGTTACTGCTTTCGAAGTTTGATGGCAAACGATCCAAGCCGCCAGTAGAAAGGGTGAGCCTTGCCAGCGAACTGCCGTAGTAAGGTTGGGTTTCAAATCTCGTAACTGAAAAGGCTGCTCATGGATTCAAGAGCCAAGGCACGCTCCGGGTTGATCATTTTCTTCGCGGTGTTGATACCGGGGTCGGCCTATTTCGAGCACAAGATCCTGGTGCTGGGTGGGTCTATCCAGAATCACTTAGGGATCATCTTCGGGCTGGTATGGTGGGTGACCGTTTCATCGATTGTGGCACGGATAGTGCTCGGTGAGTCGTCCCGCGATGTTTCCTTCCGCTGGGGCGGTTCGGCGGGGACTCGCGCAATGGCAGTCGCCACTGCAATGCCGCTTGTGGTCGGATTCGTCGCCTACGGAATCGGCTGGAGCTCGGGCCTGGCGAATTTCGGAGCCCACCTGAGATCTCTCCGCTGTTCTGGGGATGCACTTTACTTTTGCCGAGAACCCCCTTGTGAGATTTTCCGAGTGCCTCGGAGTCATGTTGGTATTTGGCGCGCTAGCCACCTGCAAGTATGCCGCCGGTGAAGAGATTGGTTGGCGCGGCTACATGCTGACTCGGCTGGTCGATTCCGGCATCAGGGCGCCCATCCTGATCAGCGGGTTGGTCTGGGGACTCTGGCACGCGCCTCTTATCCTTAGCGGACAGTATGCTTCGGGACCACATCCGATATTGTCAGCCGGTCTCTTTTTGGCCGGCATCGTGGCTGGCGGATATGTCTTCGCATGGCTGCGGCTTTCCTCAGGCAGCATCTGGCCTTGTATCTGGGGACACGGCGTGTGGAACGCGGTGATTCAAGGCGCATTCGACAGATCGACTTCCGGCCGCAACTTATGGGTGGGTGAATCGGGCGCGCTCACGGCAGCCGCGCTCATTCTGTTTGCGATTGTGCTCTATAAAGCGTGGCCGCTGCCTCAGCTTATCTCTTTGCGAGCCCAAAAGAAATCTGTCCTGCCCGACCCAGTGGTGAACTCATGAAAACGATAACAACGATCCTCTGCATCTGCTGCCTTCCGGTCGCAGCCCAGGACTCGCAAAAAGTCTCGCAAAAAATATTGTTCGAAAACTCGATCGTCCGGGTGGTCGAACTCGGCAACAACGCCCCCCACCTCGACCGCTACCCAAGCCTCTTCATCACGGTCGATTCCATCAAACCCGCCAAATGGACCTTCACCTGGGAAACAAGCGGCTCAGTTCCCACGCCGCCCTCTAAGCTCGCCACTCTTCGAGTCGAGCTCAAGAAAAGTCCCTCCCTGAAGGACATTCCGCCATGGCCGGAAAGTTTGGATGCGGTCAATGCCGCGCCCAACAGCCACCGGGTGTTGTTCGAGAACGCAAGGGCGCGCGTGCTTGAAGTGCGAGTTCCGCCTGGTACGAAAGAGCCGTTCCACGTCCACCCTTGGTCGAGCATCTTCATCTATCTCGATTCGGGCGGTCCTATGGGAGCGCAACGCTACTACAACAAGGACGGAAAAATTACGCACGACCACCCGCGAGCCGAAACGCCTCCGATAAATCCTCCAGAATGGCGCGTCAAGTGGATGGAACCCGAAGCGCTCCATGCCATCGAGAACATGGAAACTGTGGAATCAAGCCGCACGATGCCATACCGCCTGCCGACCCTTCGCGTGGAGTTCAAAGCACTAGATTCCGCTGGTTCAGCGATCAATAGATGAAAACACAGTCGACCCACGCCCCTGATGCCGCTTGTGGTCGGATTCACTGCCTACGGATTCGGCTGGAGCTCAGGACTGGCGAATTTCAGGGCACTTGCGCTCTCTCGCGCTGTTCTGAGGATGCACTCATGCCGAGGTCAAGAATAGGCCGACGAGAGATTCGAGTCGCGTGGCAGGGGCTGGGGTAACAGTCCGGAGGTCGGCAAACACTAGCACTCTATCGGAAATGCCCCGAAGAAAAGGGACGCACGATAGATGTCGCTGAGAGGGCATTTTCGATAGAGGGGTTTGAAATGAGCCGCTCGGCTTTGCGGTGGGCGCGGCCAGCTATGGGTAAAGTAGTCGTTTTTGGTACTTCGGAGGGTTGTGGATGAGCTCCAGAGTAAGAACAATGGACGGGATCAGAGCGCTGAGAATGCTTTGCGATGGCGTAAAGAGCGGGAAAGAGGATGGAGCAATGGCTGGTTGGGCGGCTTGAGTCGCGAGAGGAGACACGTCGGCCGTTTGCATTGCGGAGTATCTGATTTGGGCCGTTCGGATGTCCGGGTTACGAAGTATCAACGCTGCTGTTCCAGCGGGCAAGTTCGCGAGCCAGTTGCTGACTGGTGAAGTGTTCAACCGGCTCCATGAGTCCGCTGCAAAGTGGGCAGCGCCAGCATATTTTGGAAGTGGTTTTTTCAGCGGCAACCATGGGATGGCTTGCGTCTTTTGCGATGAGCAGCCGGCGACACAGAGACACGCGCTCTTGGCGATTGTGGTTGGATAAAAATCCGAAGTGGCGGATGCGGACGAAGCCGCGGGGAAGGACATGCAGCAGGAATCTTCGCAAGAACTCGTGAGCCGTAAGGGTCATCTTGCGTTGCTTATTGCCATGCGCGTAATCCTTCCAGCGGAACGAAACGTTTCCGTCGGCAAAAGAAACAAGGCGATGATCGGAAATGGCGACGCGGTGCGTGTAACGAGCCAGATAGTGCAGGACGTGCTCCGGCCCTCCAAACGGGCGCTTGGCGTAGACCACCCAGTCCCGTCGAAACAGAGCCTGAAGAAACTGCTGGAACAGTTTTGGGCTGGATAAGTTTCGCAGCGCTCCGTGAAACTGCAGTTGGTGAGAGCGAAACAGCCACTTGAGTGCCGCGGTGAATTTACCGCGAAAAACGCGGCTCAGCACGCGAATAGGCAAAAAGAAACCGAGCTGCTGCGGCTGAATCCATTGCGACCGACATGGTGACAAGCCGCCGGCTGGGATCACGCAATGAATATGCGGATGGTGTTCGAGCGTTTGCCCCCAGGTGTGCAGAATGCTGAGAAAGCCGATGTCGGCGCCCAGGTGCTTGGGATCCGCTGCGATCTCCAGCAGCGTTTGAGCACTGGTACGAAACAGCAGATTATAAAGAACGCGTTTGTTTTGCAGGATAAGCGCGGATAAGGCGTGCGGCAGCGTGAACACCACGTGAAAATATTCGGCCGGCAGCAGTTCGTCGGAACGGGCCGCCAGCCACTGGTCACGAGCGTGAGTCTGACACTTCGGGCAGTGCCGGTTACGGCAGGAATTATAAGAGATGGCGCGATGACCGCAGCGCGAACACCGGTCCAGATGGCCGCCGAGGGCGGCTGTCCGGCAATTTCGAATGGCCCGCAGCACCTTTAACTGTGCCCAGGCTAAGTGAAACCGGTTGCGTTCGACAAAGCGGTCGCCCGCTTGACGGATGATGTCGGCCACCTCGAGGGTGGGCCGCGTCATCTCTTTTTTAACTGCCTCCGCGCACGGAATATATCTGCCATGGCGTCCATTTCCATGCGATCCAGCGGATTGGCAACCGCAGTGAGATGCCGCTTGGATAAATGCAGATAGATGGCAGTGTCCTCGAGCTTCTTGTGGCCCAACAGAACTTGAATCGTCCGCAGGTCCGCACCTGCTTCGAGCATGTGGGTCGCGTAACTATGACGCAACGTGTGGGGACTGACTCTCTTCTTGATGCCCGCTTCGCGCGCCGCTTTCTTGCAGAGCCACCAGATGACTTTGTCGCTCACCGGCTGGCCGGCGCGCTTCTCATAATCACTGGGGAACAAATACGTCGTGGGCTTTTTCCAGCGCCAGTACTCGCGCAGCACTTCCAGCAGCTTGTCACTGAGCGGCACATCGCGATCATGGCTGCCTTTACCTTGACGGATCCGGATCATCATGCGCTTGCTGTCGATGTCCTCGACCTTTAGCCTGGTGAGTTCGGCACGGCGGAGCCCGGCAGAATACAGCGTCAGCAGCATGGCGCGATGCATCAGGTTCATGCTGCATTCGAGCATGCGTTGCACCTCTTCCTGGCTCAGCACCGTCGGCAAGCGGCGCGGGATCTTCGGGAATGGAATGTGTTCCGGCAGATACGGCCGTCGCAGCGTTTTCACATACAGAAAACGCAGCGCTGCTGCTTGTTGCCCTACTGTTTTTGGCGAGAGCTTCTTGTCCTTCAGTAAATGAACCTGATACTGTCGAACATGCTCTGGGCCGAGCTTTGCCGGCGACCGGTCGAAGAACTCGGCGAACTCCTTGACCGAACGGACATAAATCCGTGCGGTACTCTTTGAATAGTTACGACGCTGGAGTTCCTCCAGCATTAACTTTCTGAGATGGGTCACAAGACCTCCTTGTGACCCTCAACACTATCGAGTTACCGGAATCAAGAACTGCTGATCCACCCGCACGCGCAGCGTCCGCCGCACGAGCGGCTTAGTTCAAACCGGCTTATCGGATACTGACGAACGCCGGGGTTTGACCCTGCCTACAATACGCTAGCGCAAATTTTCGCGCAGATGCTGCCGGGAGCCCGGTCTCATCTCATCTGCCCGTCGGCTCCAAAACCCTAATTGTCCAAACTGTATTTGGCCATTCAAGGCCAAATGCAGAACAGGAGCAAATGATTGTGAGTAAAGAAACAAGAACGATCTCCGATTTGGTGAACACGATTTCGGAGGAAATGACGCGGCTCGACTACAAACCGACCGTGTTGAAGCAGTACCACATCGTATGGAACAAGTTGTGCCAGCGCGCGGGTGCGCAGCCCGCGAATGACTTCAACATGGAATTCGGGATGACGTTCCTTCACGAGGCAATGCATGTTCATCCGAAGCATCTGAACGAGAACAGCAAGCACAGATGGATGAAGGCAATTTACACGCTTGCCGATTTCAAGCGTACTGGCATCCTTTCTCTGCGGCGGGAGAAGCGCGGCTTTGTTTTTTCTGAACTGACAAAATCCGCTTTCCAGCAATTCACGGCGCATCAATCGGCCATTGGACTATCGGAAGCGCACATACGCGACACATGCCTCTATCTGGAGCGTTTCTCGAAATACTTGGAGCACCAATGCGTGGAAAACATTGCAGGGCTTGAGACCCGGCATGTGCAAGGGTTCGTTAATGGGTTGGCCATATACCAATTACCTACGATTTACCACACGACTTGCGTGTTACGGCGCGCCTTGCGGTACCTGTATGCCCAAGGGACAATCCCGACCGACTTAAGCGCGGCTGTTCCAAAAATCCGATACTGCAAGAAAGCAAGAATACCTTCCGCTTACTCGAAAGATGAGATCGAGCGCATGGTCAACAGCATCGACAGAGGAAACCCGAGAGGCAAAAGGGACTACGCTCTAATTCTTCTTGCCGCCCGGCTGGGCCTTCGGGCATCGGATATTGCAAACCTGACATTCTCCAGTTTCAAGTGGGATAAGAACCTCATTGAACTTGCGCAGCAAAAAACCCGGGAACCCGTGACGCTGCCGTTGTTAAACGATATCGGGGAAGCCATTATTGACTACATTCGCTATGCAAGGCCGAAGTCGGACGTGCCGTTTTTGTTCCTAAAGCTCAACGGTCCCAATGACGTGATGTATGCCAACTCAATACATCACACGGTCTATGCAAGGCTGAAAGCGGCAGGAATCCGCATACCGCCGGGCAAGAAACACGGTCCGCACGCGCTAAGGCATAGCCTGGCAAGCGCCCTGCTTGAAAACAATGTGCCCATGCCAGTCATCTCAGAGGCACTGGGACACACCGACACAGATTCAACATCTGTATACCTCAAAATCGACGTTGCCAGATTGCGCGAGTGCGCGGTTGAAGTCTCCGCCTTGTGTCGTGGTCACGAAGGTGTGTTTGGAGGCGCGCACTAATGAAAAATGACGAAGCTATTCACTATTACGGAAGCGTATTCGCGGCGCACATGGCCGAGTTCATACGCTACAAGCGCGCGCAAGGGCTCAAATACGAAGCAGTACCGCGTTCCCTGCGCAGTTTTTCACGGTTCTTGTCGGCTGACGAAGCGGATGATGCAGGCATTGGGCAAGAGCTAATAGAGAAATGGTGTTCGTTTAGGCCAAACGAAAACAGGCTAACGCAAAGACGCCGCATTGTTGAGACGACCCAATTCCTGAAGTACCTGTCAGAAAGCGGCGTGAATGTGCATTTGCCTCATCCAATGCGGAAATCGCGAGCAAGAGGAGCATTTGTCCCGTACATTTTCTCCAATGAAGAGTTGCGCCGCTTTTTTGAGGAATGCGATCGAATCAGCGCAAGAACTCCTTCCATGATGCCAGTGATGTTGCCTGTGCTTTTCAGGCTGCTTCTGGGCTGCGGACTGCGAATATCTGAGGCCCTTGGGCTTAGACTCGGTGACACTGATCTTGACGATGGCGTCCTCGTTATCCGGAAGTCAAAATTCAACAAAGACAGGCTCATCCCGCTGTCGGATTCTTTGTTGCCCGTCCTTCGCGGGTACAGTGCCACTTACCACAAAATACCGAAAGGCGACAAAGAACCATTTTTTGCTCACAGGGACGGCCGCGTAGTCAGTCAGGACACTATCTACCGATGGTTCAGGAAATTGGTCTGGGCGGCTGGGATCTCACACGGTGGGCGCGGCAAAGGCCCCAGAGTGCACGATTTTCGCCACACGTTTTCGGTTTATTCGTTGAAGGCCATGAACGACAGAGGGATGGACATGTATTGTGCCCTGCCGCTCCTGTCAACCTATCTTGGCCATGCGTGTGTATCTGCCACAGGGCAGTATGTCAGGCTGACGCAGGAAATGTTTCCTGAAATTATTGAGAAAGCCAACGCTATTGCCGCCTTTGTAATTCCAGGGGGTGAGCGGTAATGAAAACAGCAGCGGATTTCCCTTATTACGTGAGCAAGTTCCTTGCCCGATATCTTCCCGGCGAGGCAGGTGCCAGTCCAAACACAATCCTGTCATACAGGGACACTTTTTTGCTCTTCATAAAATACTGCAAGTCGCAACAAAATACGCCTCCGGAGAAGATGACGCTCGAACTGATGACAAAGGAACTGGTATGCGCATTCCTCTCATGGCTCGAAAATGAACGCAATTGCAGCGTCTCAACAAGGAACCAGCGTCTTGCGGCGCTTCACTCCTTTTGCCGCTTCATGCAGACGGAAGACGTGATGCGCCTCAACCAGTACCAGTTGGTGATTTCGATTCCCAAGAAAAAGGGGAAATCGGGAACCGTCAATTATATGTCACCAGAGGGCATTAAGCTCATCCTGGAACAACCCGACGCAAAAAAGATGTCTGGCCGCAGGGACATGGTTTTGCTGAGTCTGATGTACGATTCTGGCGCTCGTGTTCAGGAGATGGCTGACATTTCGGTCGGGGATTTCAGAGCGGAGCCACCGGCAACTATTAAGATTACCGGCAAGGGCGGTAAAACGCGCATAGTCCCTCTCATGGAGCCGACCGCTGCCATCGTGCGCCAATACATCTCTGACACCGGCTTGACTGGCGGCGGCAAGCACTCGCATCCGCTGTTCCCGAACCGGCATGGAGAACGGCTCACGCGGGCAGGAATAAGCTACATCCTCGATAAATGCGTTAAGTCTGCCCGCAATAAAAACCCCGGTGTCCTGCCAGAGGTCATATCGCCTCACAGTTTCCGCCACTCGAAAGCAATGCATCTGCTTTATGCCGGGGTTAACTTGGTTTACATCAGGGACATTCTTGGTCACGCAGACTTAAAAACCACTGAAATATATGCGCGCATTGATGGTGAGATGAAGCGCAAAGCACTGGAAAAAGCGTTTACCAACGCTGTTCCCTCCGGGGCTGTTCCGTTATGGCAGCAGGACGGAAAGCTGTTGAACTGGCTTCAAAGCCTTGGCAGGTAGGATGCAGCGCGACGTTATGTTAAGAAAAGTAGGGACAAGCCTCGAAGTTCCGGCAAATCTATTCCGCACTTTTCATAACGTCCGGCTTTCCATAACCGATGTGCTCCGGCTGGAACTCGCTGATCTTGAGTTCAACTGCGACGAGCGAGCGAAGCCGACGATGGAATAGCAGGAGATCAATAAAGAATTCCTTGCCGTCGACCTCCAGCCGGTACTGATTTCCTATGAACGAAAACATGCCGCCCATCTCTAGAAGAAACGGCTCGATCTTGGCCAGAATCGCTTGCTCAAGTTGACGCTCGCTGTGTTCGTCCGCGAGTTCAAGGAAGTCAAATGTGTATTCGTCTTTTACCGCCAGTTTTGCTTGCTTGCGAACATCGTCCGGCAGAGCGGAATCAAAGCTGGTCTGGTTCCGCTGAGTCTTCTCATACGTTCTGTTCTCAATTTGATGAACGAGTACATTTTTTGTCCAACCAAACTGCTGTGTACGCCTGAGGTAAAACTCACGCTCCTCATCATCGTGGCAACGTTCGAGAATGACGAGATTCTTGGTCCAGCTAATTTCTCGCACCAATGGTGCGAGTTTTGCATTGCCCGTATAGGCTTCGTAGAAGTTCTTAGTTCTCCAAAGGTTAGCAGCAGAGAAGCCAGTAACGCCGGGGAATTCGATTTGCAGATCTCTCGCCAAATTTTGCACTACACTGCGGCCCCAAGTGTGTCCAACCTGCCGGTCAACGATTAGTCGTCCGATGTCCCAATACAACTGGATAAGTTCGCGGTTAACGGATCGCAGAGCGGCATACTGGGCCGCTCGAATTTTTTCTTTGATGTCGCCCAGCAGGGTGCCGTAGAACTCCGGGGCCGGCGCGGTTTCGGCTTGCATCAGTGACATCACCAAAGCGTAAGAACTGGACGCAGCCGGTCACGGACGGATGTGATTCTGATCGGTCCGAAGTACCGAGAATCAAAACTGCGCTCATTGTACGAAGAGATTAGCCAAACCGTTCCGGGTTGAACCGCGTAGGTGCCAAACGGCCAGTGTTGAAGTGCTCGGCCTTTGGTATCAACTCTCAAGGCTTCCGTGTGCGGAATTCCTCTGCCGTTAACCGCTATACCCGCAGCCGAAATCTTAACTGTGTCGCCAGGCCGAGCTGCCATGGGTTTCATCAAGGGTGCACCTCCGTCGGGGCAGCTTCCACGTTCGCGGTAGCGGCGGCGCGCGGCGAACGAGGCGAAGGGCTCGGGCGGGCAAAACTCAACCAGATCGGCAGACTGGTCGGGGGTAACCACATAAATGCCCACGGGCAAAGACGGAGAATCGTTTAGCCTTAGACCAACAGCCGCAGGGATCGCCAGTACGGAAACGAGCGTTCCGCCAATAACCAATGCAATTCGCTTTGCTCGGACGCGATGCGCATTTCTAAGCAGCGGTAACAGGCCAGCTCTCATCGGGTTCTCCTTCGGAGATAGTCGGCGTGGTGCTTTCGTTATGGCGGGAACGCGAAGGGGCGATCAGGTGGCAGCTCCGAACAACGATCTCCTGAACAGTTCGTTCGCTGCCGTCTTTCGGCGTGAATCTCCGCTGCTGGACGACGCCTTCGACGAAAAGGTTATCGCCCTTCTCGTAAGTGGCGGCTAATCCAGCCAAATCATCATAGAAGGCCAAGTTGTACCAGTTCGTGTTCGTGATTTGCTTCCCCTCACGATCGCGGTAACCATAGTTCTCGGCGATGCGAGTATTGGCAACCCTCGTACCGGATGGAAGGAACCGTGTCTCTGGTTTCGCTGCAAGCATTCCTGCAATTTCAATTCGATTCTTTTGCATGTCTACTCTCCTGTGAATTCGAAGTCGTCAAGAAACTCAATGTCTGGATGGCTTACCCCCGCGATGTCGGAAGTAGCTTCTGGCCTGCTGATCTGGTGCCGCGCCAAAGCAATCGGCTTCTGTGGATAAACCTGTCTATTCTCGATCGTGACTAGATCAGTTGGTGGCGGCAACTCCGCTCTGGCGCTCAGAACAGGATCGAGGAAATACAACATTTGCGTGCCAAGTAGGGGGTAATGGCCGCTGATGAAAATCAACATCTGCCCAGGTCCCACGATTTTTTCTTCATCGCCGGCACCCTGTTTCTGGAGTGGAAGAAGCCGACAGATTTCATCCGGGGTCATAAGCGGGCGCTCAATGTAATCCACGCTCGCGTTTACATGCTGCATGACAGGTGAAAAACGAGAGCCGCTAAAGTTGTAATTTGCCTTCGCGACCGTTGTGACTCCCGTCATCTTGCTCAGTAGATCGGCGGTTTCCTGCTGGTTGGGCGCGTACGCGATCCGGACGTGACAATTGGAAACAATGCTTTCGTTATTTCCATACGCGTCCACGATCTGCCGGATATCTTGCGCAATCAGGTACGCTTTGAGTCCATAGCCAGCCATGTACGAGAGTGCATCGGCAAAGATTTCCATGCGATTGAGGCTGGGAAATTCGTCAATAAGAAACAACAAGCGATGCCTGTTTCTCTTCTGCTCTGCTCCTTCGAACACCATTCGTTCCGTCAGCCGATTGACCGTCATCGTGAAGATGAGACGGATAAGCGGACGAAGACGGATTTTGTCACTCGGTGGAACGACTAAATAAAGCGAAATCGGCTGGTGGTAATTGACTAGGTCATCAATCGAAAAATCACTGGCCGCAGTGTTGTTCGCGACCAGCGGATCACTATACAGCGTCAGGGCGGTTTTGGCCGTCGACAGCACACCGCCAAAGTCCTTGTCCTCTTTATCGAGCATTTCCTGAACTTTCTCTTTCACGACCGGGTGAGTTGTCGTGCGCTCGCCGGTAGGCATTCGCCAGCCATGCGCGAAGCCAGGGTCATGTTCAAAGTTCATGAGTTCCTCAAGGGTTTCGCGAAACGAAGCGCCAGGCCGGGTAAAGACATGCGCCAAGTCGGCCAGGCATGCGACTCGGCCGCTCAGCGCCTTTTCATAGCAGACATGCAGAATCATTCCAGTAGCGATTGAGCAAGCAGCATCCTGCCAATAGCGCTCTTGTGGGCTGTCTTCGCCTGTTCGGATGATCATGTTCGCGATATTTTGCGCGTCGGATACATCGCGAGCTGTAAATAAACGCACTTCACCGAGCGGATTGAATCGTGAGCTCGCCTTCTCCTCTACGGGCGAGAACTTGAAACAACGATTGCCCAGCCGATCTCGAAAACCGGCTGTTTTGGCCCAGTTTTCTCCCTTGATGTCGTAAACGACCACGGATTCCTCCCACGCGAGAAGCGTTGGAATAACAAGTCCGACTCCCTTGCCGGAACGTGTGGGCGCAAAGGCGAGCACGTGTTCCGGACCGTTGTGACGCAGATAGTGAAGGCGTGCGGATTTTGGAGCGCACCAGCCGCCTATGTACACTCCGTGGTTGTTGTCCACCAGGCCGGTCTGCTGTACGTCATCTGAGTTGGCCCAGCGCGCCGACCCGTGCAGATCGTCAGCGTCAGCCGAAAGCCTACGGGCGCTGCGGTTTGTAATCACGTAGAACAGCCCCATGGAAAGAAAACTGCCGAGAAAAACGATCATTTCGCCCTGAAAGAACGGTCGCCGGATTCGCGGATCGGCATTAGCGGCATGACTCCAACCCCAGACGATCCAGGCAAAGGGCTCATACAACGCGATGCGTTGCATGCGAATCAGAGACAAACCCAGTGCGGGCTGATATCTAAATTGGGCGGCGATGTATTGCGTGGCCAGAAAGCTCACGAAGATTAGCGCAAGCATGCCGATTACTGTCGCTCTCCATTTGTAGTTGCCCAGATATCCGGGTGCAATCGGCTTTCGATAAACCTCAGGCTTTTTCATAGAGTAAGTACTGTTTGAAATTGAGTTCAGTGCAGACAAAAAAGCGGCCCCGCTGCGATTCAGCGCAGAGCCGCTTTCAACAACCAGCCAGGTTTACCGACCTAGCTCCCGGTCGCGGCTCCGCTGATGAGATTCGCGAACTGAAGCGTTACCGTTTGAATATTTGATCAACACGCTCTCACCGGCAGAAATCTGCCTGTCGAGTGCTTCTTTTGGATGTGCGACTGCGGAGCGAGAGGATACGCGTTGCACAATACAAGCAGCCGTTTCGCCAATGATCTGACCTCGATAGCTTCCGCTTTCTACTTGGGCTGGATATGTTTTGGCATCGTTGCCGAGAGATGCGGCTGCCAACGCTTGCTCGTTTGTAAGACGTTTTCTTTGGACACCCGACGATCTCTGCCCTGACTTTGAGGGCGATTTATCGACTGAGATCTCGTCAAGAGCTGGACTTTCCTCCAGTCGTTCTCTGTCGCGTTGAAGCGTTACGGCCTTTTGATTCAGTTCGGTGACGGTGTTCAGAGCGTCTGTATCTATGCCTCGCCTCCCCGCCGTCTCCAGTGACTGTTCGGCAACGGAACGGTCGCGCTCCAACGAAAGCAAGAAATCGGCTGCTGCTGACGCGTCGTGAGCGGCGCGGAAAATCTCGTTCTTGTCTTCTTTCAGCGATTTAATCCAGGAGCCGACATACGCGGCGTGTTGTTGAGGATCGTGGGGAATGCCGCGTTCCGCGGCTAAGAAGACGCTCGCCAACTCGGCGCGGAGCTCTTCCTTCGCATAATTGATGTCACCGAACTGATAGCTGTCGGTCAACGTTTGACGATTCAAACGAGAGGGATGGCCAGACCAATGCGCCAACTCGTGCAGCGCGGTCCCGTAGTATGCCGGTGCGCTCTTGAAGCTGTCCTTCGGCGGCAAATGAATACTGTCGTTACGCCGATTGTAGAAGGCACGATCGGCTTGATCATGTGCGATGTTGGCTCCCGAGTTCTGCAGGATTTGTTCACCTGCCTGCACTGCTTCGAACGCGGAATGCTGCTCTGTTCTATGTTGTGGGATACCGTCGACTTGCTTGGCGTTGAAGACGGTATACACACGATGAATGAGTCGGCGCCCTTCCGGGCTCTTTGATTTAGAAGATTCTGAGCGGGCTTCCGTTGGGTCTGATGTGTGCGAGTCTGCGCTACCATCCCTAATCTCCCAAAATTCGATTTGAGTCCCTTTCTCGCCTTTCCGCACTTGCCAACCATTCTCGGCAGCCTGCCTGTACGTCATCCACCGAGGGTCGTCGTAGCCTTTGCGCAATGACGTAGCCATCAGATGAACAGCATTGCCCCCGCGGTATGACTTTTCTGTGGTCGGATTCACTGGCATTTCGAATGCGCCCGCAGTCGTTTCCCATGGCTTCTGCCATGGAGCGACGCCTTGCTCCAGCATCTGAACGATGCTGTCCGTGACCTCCTGACGAAAATCTCGTTTTGCGGTTTGCGCATCGAGTTGGGCGCTGACAACGGGCTGAGTGGTTGTAGCCATTGCTATGCGTTGCCTCCGAAAAACTCTGGGATCTCTGTTTCGATGAAGGCCGGATCTGGTTCTTCAACTTCAAATCCTGAACCGGCGAGAACCTCACCGCCAATGAAATCAAGCTCCTTTTCGCCGGCCGGCAGTATGAATGAATTCGACACGTGTGCTCCTTTGCTGTGGGATGCCTCAATGACTAGGGGCTAGCACACGAGATTTCGGACACTCGAATTTGGTATTTCGGCAGTTCAATAGCTCCGGTGAGGCATGAGACCGTGAACTGCGACATTGGAGGGTGGGGAAAACACCCCGATGTTGTCGTTCTCCCCTGACATTGCACTCGCAGATTCAAACGTCAGAGCTGGCAGCGGAGAACCGCTGGGCGATTTGGCTAGCCTACTCGTTTTGAATTAATTGTGTGCGGTCTATCAATGAGCTTGACGCGCGAAATTCTCGAGGTAGGCCCCGAGCTCGTCACGGACACGGCGGAAAAGCGCTAGACGCTCTTCTTCCGAGCCCTGAAGTGCGGCGGGATCTTCGAAGCTGTGATGTAGCCGCTTTGCTGCGCCGAAGAACACAGGACAGCTTTCCTTCGCGTTATCGCAGACGGTAATCACGTAATCGAAGTGCTTGAACTGAAACTCATCTACATGTTTCGAACGGTGCCCGCTGATGTCGATGCCCAACTCGCGCATCGCGGCGATCGCCTCAGGGCGTACAATGCTCGGTTTTGTGCACCGCTTTTGATCCCACTGGCAGATAACCGGGTCTTCGGGGCATTAGCGGAAACCAGCGGCATTGTGTCCAACGACTACAGCGGACCATCAGGCGCGAGACGAGTTCGTCCGTATGGTGAAAGGGGTTGAAAATCGGCCCCTATCCTTTCCGGACCGATCAGCACGCGATCAGTGGCAGCTCTTGTTCAGCCGACAGTCGCGGACCCGCTACTCTCTCGGAGAGAGACTCGGGGTTCTATATTTGCCGCGTATCGCTCGACAATTGAATGTTCTATCATCTGACAGCAGCTCGCAACAAACTCAATCGCATTTACAGCGGAAACACGCCGATAAGTACAGCGCCTACGGTCATTACCAATGTTGCAATAAACAGGTAGGGCGTAGCGAATCGCTGGTGGTCACTCAGCTCGATCTCGCATAATCCGACCAGCAAGAACGTCGCAGGTGTCAACGGGCTTACCGGAAAACCGGTGGTCATCTGGCCGAGTACGGCGGCCTGCGCCAGTTGTGCAGGAGCAATTCCCAACGTTTTCGTAACTTCCGCGATCACCGGAAGTACACCGAAATAGAAGGAATCGGGATCGAACAAAAAGCTCAGCGGCATGGACACAACGCCCAAAGCAAACGGGATGTGGCGCGCTGCATGGGGCGGAATATACGCGACTGCGGAGTGTGCCATTTCTCGAAGCATTCCGGAGCCACTCAAAATGCCAGTGAATGCGCCTGCCGCAAACAGAATACCTGTCATGAGTAGGGCCTCTCTTGCATGAGAGTCGATCCGATGCCGTTGTTCCTCTACGCTTGGATAATTGATCATCAGAGCAACAACCAAGCCGATCATAAACACCACGACGGGTTCAACTTTGCCGCTAATCAGAACGGCCATAACCACAACCGTGAGCGCAAGGTTTGTCCAGAATCGGTGCGGTCGCCGGAGCGCGCTCTGTGCGTCCGTCACGCCGCGGCGTAGCATTGGCGCGCTCTCATTTCGTTCGCGCAAGTCGAGTCGCCGCTCCTCCCGCTTTCCCAGCCAGTAACAAACGCCAAACGTGAAGATCAACCCGGCAACTTGAACAGGAATGAGCGGCCTGAATAAAGCGGAAACAGGCACATGCAGCGCTGCGGAGGCGCGGATCATAGGGCCGGTCCAGGGCAGAAAATTGACACCGGCGGCCAGCGAAACCGCGCACGCAAGGATGCGCTTATCGATACAGAGGCGCTCATACAGCGGCAGCATGACGGGAATAGTAACCAGAAACGTCACAGCCCCGGAGCCATCAAGATGCACCAAGAGCGCTAACAATGCAGTTCCTGGTACTATGCGCGACGGCCGATTTCCCACCATTCGCAGAATGCCGTCGACCACCGGATCCAGCATTCCGGCATCGGTCATCACGCCAAAGTAGATAATGGCGAAGATAAACATTCCTGCCACCGGCGCGACACCTTGAATGCCCTTCACGATGAACGTGGCTGTTTGCGTGCCGAAACCACAAACGAGCGCAGCGCACGTTGGCACTGCAATCAACGCCAGCAAAGGCGACATTTTCTTGGCGAGAATGAGTGCCAGCAGGATGGCAATCGTAATTACTCCGGCAAGGGCAAGCAATCCATAAAGGTAGGTCAAGAATCCGTAAGAAACAAGTGAATTGTTCTGATTGCAGTGATAGCCTCGGTCTATGAATCTGAACCTCCGCCACCTGGAGGCCTTCGCAGCCGCGGCAAGGTTGGGCAGTTTCACGAAAGCCGCACGGTCGCTCCACATATCACAGCCCTCGTTTACCGTGCAGATCAAGCAATTAGAAGAGGGACTCGGGGTTCGGCTTCTCGACCGGAATACCAGGTCGGTTCGACTGACGCGCATAGGCGAAGATCTAGCTCCCGTCATCGATCGTTTGCTTCACGAATTGGAATCGGTTGTGGCAAGCGCACAAGCACTCTCGACCAAGAGCGTTGGTCTAGTGACGGTCGCGGCTTTGCCCTCCGTATCCGCGTCGCTTCTTCCGGGAGTAGTGGCTGCCTTCAGTCGACAGTACCCTGGTATCTCGTTTCGAGTTCGCGACACCGTTGCGAAACGCATCGTCGCTCTGACCAAGAATGGAGATGTCGACTTCGGGATTGGATGGATTGACGATGCAGATTCCGAGATGCGCTTTGAGGCCCTGTTTACCGACTGGATGAGTGTCGTGTTTCCTGCGGACAGTAAACTTGAGCGGAAGAAAACCATAGATCTGAAAGATCTCACTTCATATTCACTGATCCTGACTGATCGCGAAAGCAGTGTACGCAATCTGGTGGATCGAGCTTTTTCGTCGATCGGCGAGTCGGTCGTACCCACGCAGGAAGTGACCTACATGGCGACGGCGATCGGCATGGTGAAAGCAGGGCTTGGTGTTTCGATTTTGCCGTCGTCGGCGCTTGAATTAGAAGACCTCCGACGCCTGAAGGCCCGGCCCATCAACCATGCGCAACTTCATCGCACGGTTGGAGTGCTTCGGCAGGCGAATCGAAGCCTGTCTCCGGCCGCCGAGAGCTTTCTTGAGACGCTCCGCCAGGCTTGCAACGAGCGGGACTCGATGTTGGAAGCTCGCCTACCGAAACCCGCTGTCGCTAACTGTCCAGCCTTGCGTCACGCCACTGTTCGTCCGGAATCTCCAGATCCAGAAGAATAGAACTGAGGCATTTCCCGTGCGCATCGAGAGCCAATGATCGCGTAACGCCTCCGCCGAGCGCGCCGTGCATAACGAAGTTCAAGGCAGCCAGCTTTGGCAATTCGTATCGAATCACATCGCCTTGAACGATCTCGCGGAAATGAGCGCGCACACGATCTGGTGAGAGATACCGACACAAGAAGCTGAAATCCGATGCGCTGTACGCAAACACCGCAATATTCGAGATATTTCCCTTGTCGCCGGCTCGAGCATGAGCTAAGTCGCGCAGAATCATCATGTCACCTCATACTGAATCTTGGGTTGGACAGTTTCTCTCGGGATCAGAGCCGAAAGAATCGCGATTACTGGCCGAACCGACTTCGAAATTCCGCCCCCCGCGGCGGGACCGTTCGTATACAACGCTTCGACAGTATTGACTAGTAGATCCGCATCCGCCAAAGTCTGTGTCCGCCCGGCGATACGCACGCGAACTTCGGGTGCGCGATGGTGATTTGCTCTTGTCGGCTCAACGGAGTTGATGCCGATCAGATCGCATCGTAGATCATCAATACGGCACTCCTGTATGTGCAACTGTTCACGAACGATTTCGATCGCCAGCCGGCCGCGTTCTTCTGCACCGGTGCCCGCGTATGAGATCTGCCCCTCCCCGATATATCCGTCGAAGCAGCCGAGGGAAACCTTCAGCATATCCGGCCGGGCACTTCCGGCAGCTCCGCGAGCCACCACGCGATCCGGGCAGGCCTGTTGAATCTCCACATTTGAGAAGTCGGCGATCACGTCGGGAGTCATGTACTGGGCGGGATCGTGAATCTCGTAAAGAAGTTGTTCTTTGCAGGTAGCGACACTAATTTCTCCGCCTGTCCCATCCAGCTTCGTGAACTCGGCGTCCCCATTCCCCATTACTTCTGCGTAGGGAAATCCTAGATGTGCGATATCTCGGACTTCTTTGTATGGCGGATCGGAGAAGTAACCACCGCTAAGCTGGCCCGCACACTCCAGGAGATGCCCGACGAGTATGCCACGGCCTAACATTTCGTAATCGTCCTTTGTCCAACCGAACTCGTGCATCAGCGGCCCTAGGAAAAGCGCAGGATCTGCAATTCTACCGCCGAGTACGACATCAGCGCCGTTGTCGAGTGCTTCTACAATTGCTTCCGCGCCGATGTATGCATTCGCAGAGATGAGCTTCTCGCCCAATGATCTAACCGGCATACCCGTCTCCAGCACGCGAACACAGTCTGCCTCCCCATACCGCAAGAAATCCAAGACATCGTCCCCAGTCACAGCGGCAATCTTTAGACCGTGAATTCCCAGCCCGGTGGCGATTTGCTTTGTCTTCAATATAGCCGCCGTAGGATTTGCTGCGCCCATGTTGCTGATCAGGCGGGTGGTGTGCTCGCGGCAGGGTCGCAGGACCTTCGTCATTCGAGCTTCAAGCATGGCATCGTAGCCGTGATGGGAGTTGCGGGTCTTTCTTTGTTGCGCCAGTGCGATGGTCCGTTCTGCGAGGCATTCGAATACGACGTAGTGAAGGTTGCCTCGTTCGATCAAATCGACAGCGGGTTCAATACGATCCCCCGCATATCCGGCGCCAGCGCCGATTCTAATTTTTTCTTTGCGCACGCTATTCAGCCAAACTGTATGTCTTCGTTTCTATGACTCCGCATGCGCTGGTGCAGCGGTGAACAGCACAGACTCAATCATAGAAACGTGCAAGCGATTTGTAAATCGATTTGTCTTGACATTATGAACATGCCTGAGGCCATCATTAACCTGCTTCTATTGCTGAAATCCAAACTTTTCAATTGTGCAAATGGTAGACCTGCTGCACACTAGTACACGCGTTGAGGGTTTTTCGAGAACTGCCTAATCAGCAGGAGGTGTAACCCATGCGGCACACGGTCTGCGCATTTTTGCTCGCGTTATCGATAGCATTCCCAGTTTGCTCTCAGGTAAGTAATGCCTCAATTTCCGGAACAGTCACGGACTCCTCAGGTGCTTACGTTCCGGGCGCAACAATCTCGGTGAGGAACATAAACACTGGCGTGACTGCGACGGCTACAACGGATGCGAGTGGATTGTACAGTGCTCCTAATCTCATCATTGGCACTTATGAAGTGCATCTAACGAAGAAAGGCTTTGCCTCCGAGACGCGATCCGGGATTACCCTGACGGTGGGGCGCCAAGCAGTGGTTGACTTCACGATCAAGCCAGGCAACACCAGCGAACAGATAGTCGTGACTGCTGATGCTCCGCTGGTCGAAACCGCCAATTCCGCTCTTGGAGGGTTGATCGATCAAAAGCAGGTTCGTGAGCTGCCTCTGAATGGCCGCAATTTACAACAACTGATCTTACTCGCTCCCGGAGTGAACCAGGTCAATGCCGATGGTGTGCCCGGTACATATACGCACGGGAACTCCTCAACGTTTTCTGTTGCTGGATTGCGTCCGGTCGGAATGACCGAGCTCTTGGATGGCGCTGACGTTTCCAATTTCTACAAGGAGGGCGCTGGCAACACGACTGCGAATACATCGTTGGGCGCGGAAGCCGTCGCGGAGTTCCAAACTCTGACAAATACGTACAGCGCTGAATTCGGTGGTCAAGGGGCCGTGATTAACGAAGCGACCCGCTCGGGCACCAACGCTTTTCATGCGTCTGGATACTGGTTCTACCGGATTCTTATTTCAACGCGCTCAACTATGTTTTTCCTTTTCAAGGCTCAAATCAGCCTTCGTTTCACAAAATTCAGTACGGCGCAACCGCAGCCGGGCCAATCCGAAAAGACAAAACATTTTTCTTCCTCAATTACGAAGGATTGAGCCAGGCCATCGGACAATCCCAGGCGGGGACAACACCGGATTGAATGCTCGCCTCGGCTATGTGCCGTGTCGGCTATCGGCAGCTACAGCCTGCAATTCCACCAATGGCTTAACGTATGTGGGGGTTAGCCCCAACATGGCTAGGGTTCTGCCGTTTTTCCCGATCGCGACAGGTGCTTCCATTGCCGGCACGGGCACTGCATTCTTCACCGGTTCCGATACCACGACGGTTGATGAGAAGTATGCGACGGCCCGGATTGACCACCGATTTTCCGATAGGGACTCGCTGTTCGGCAGCTATGTTGTCGATACTGGCAACACTTTTGCTATCAGTCTTCCCGTTACCGGGTACGGAAGCATTGAATTCGGCAGAAACCAGTACTTAACTCTTCAGGAGAACCACGTGGTTTCTCCAACTCTCGTGAACGTTGCCGACTTGCATTTCGTTCGCCTAAATCAG
>CAWBDN010000006.1:0-817509 GCA_963787575.1 uncultured Acidobacteriaceae bacterium | reverse complement strand
GCTTCTCCGCCCGCTTCGCCTCCGCTCGCGGCGTGAGCGCGTTGATCTGAATCACAGGCATGAGCGAGTTATTGTCCGCGGGCCGTTGCGCGGCCCGTTGTGACAGCTCCTGATTCAGCGTCGCGATGAAGCCCTCCATCTGCCGCTGCATCGCTTCCATCTTTTCGCGCATGTTCAGAATGATCTCGACTCCCGCCAGGTTCACTCCCAACTCGCGCGTCAGTTTCAGAATGATCTCCAGCCGCTCCAGGTCGTCGTCTGTATAGAGCCGCGTGTTGCCCTCGCTCCTCGACGGCGTCAACAGCCCCTCGCGCTCATAAAGGCGCAGTGTCTGCGGATGAATCTCGTACTGCTCGGCCACCGCCGAGATCATGTAGGCCGCCTTGCTCTTGCTCTTCCTCACGACACCTTGCTCCACATGTCCGAACGAACATCTTCCGTTTGCACCTGCGCCAGCTCGCGCAGCAATTCCCGCGTTCGCTCATTATGCACATCGGGCGACCGGAGAACCACTTCCACAATTTCGTCCCCGCGCGAGTTCTTCCGCGCGTTGAACACGCCCTTATCTCGCAGCCGGAACTTCTGTCCGTTTTGCGTTCCTTGCGGAATCTTGAGCAGCGCGCGTCCGTCGATCGTCGGAACTTCGATTTTTGCTCCCAGCCCTGCTTCGCTCACCGAGAGCGGAACCTGAATCTCGATATTGTCCCCGTGGCGCTTGAAAAACACATGGTCTTCCACCCGCACCGTGATATAAAGATCGCCCGACGGCCCTCCCGCCGCGCCCGCATTCCCTTTGCCCGCCACGCGGAGACGCGAGCCCGAGGTGACCCCCGCCGGTATGCGTACTTCCACCGTATCGGGACGCGAGACCACGCCTTCGCCCCGGCAAGTCGGGCAGGCATTCTTGAGACGTCCCGTGCCGCCGCAGCGCTGGCAGGTGAGATTGAATTTCATCGCGCCCGCCATTTGCGTCACCGTTCCCGTGCCGTCACATTCCGGGCAGACGGCGACATTGTTGCCCGATGCGCCCGTCCCGTGGCAGGTCTCGCATGTTTCCTGGCGCGAAATGTTGAGCTTTACCTGAGTTCCACGAATGGCCTGCCAGAAGTCCACACTCAGACCGTATTCGAGGTCCGCTCCGCGCTCCGGCTGCGGCGCCGCCTGCTTGTTGCCGCGATTCCCGAAGAACTGGCTGAAAATATCGCGGAACCCCCCGCCTCCCGCAAAGCCTTCCGTTTCCCGCGGGTGCGTGCCGCCCGCCGCTTGCTGCTGCCGCAAAAACTCGCTGAAATCGAATCCGCCGAAATTCGGCCCTCCTCCCGGCCCGCCTGGGCCCGGCCCCCCACCGTTGGGCGGAATGTTATCGGAATAGAATCCGTACTGGTCGTATACCTTCCGCTTGCTTTCATCGCTCAGGATGTCGTACGCTTCCTGAACTTTCTTGAAACGGTCTTCGGCAGCCTTATCGCCCGGATTCAGGTCCGGATGATGTTTGCGGGCCAGCCGCCGGTACGCCTTGCGAATCTCTTCGGCGTCCGCAGTGCGGCCCACGCCCAAGGTTTCGTAGTAATCCTTTTTTGTGGCAGAAGGCATTTATTTCAGAACCGCGCGTGTGAGCAAGCAGTCTTCCCCAGTTCTACAGGGGCGAGGCATGCCTCGCCCCTCCTCTTTTACTTCTTGTCTTCAACGTCTACGAATTCAGCATCCACGACGTTGTCTTTTTCTTTCGGCTGCTCGCCCGGTTGCGCGCCCGCCGCGCCCGCGCCGGCACCCTGGTCCGGCCCCAGCCGCGCCATTCGGACCTCCGCTCTGCGCCTTATACATCGCCTCCGCCAGCTTGTGGCTCGCGGTAGTCAACTTATCGGTCGCCGAGGTGATCTTTTCGAGGCCGCCGTCGCCCATCGCCTTCTTGACCTCTTCAATGGCCGACTCCACTTCTTTGGCATCTGCCTCCGAGATCTTTTCGCGATGTTCCTTCAGCATCTTCTCGACGTTGTAAACCATGGCATCCGCGCGGTTGCGGGCTTCGATCTCGTCTTTCTTCTTGCGATCTTCCGCCCCGTGCGATTCCGCATCGCGCGCCATCTTCTCCACTTCGTCCTTGCTCAGGCCCGAAGAAGAGGTGATGGTGATCTTCTGCTCATTGTTCGTCGCCCGGTCCTTCGCTTTCACGTTCAGGATGCCGTTCGCGTCAATATCGAACTCCACCTCGATCTGCGGGATGCCGCGCGGCGCCGGCGGAATGCCCACCAGTTGGAACACCCCTAGCAGCCGGTTATCTCGGGCCATGGCGCGCTCGCCCTGGTAGACCTTGATCTCTACCGAAGTCTGGCTGTCCGCCGCCGTCGAGAATGTCTCGCTCTTGCGCGTCGGAATGGTTGTGTTGCGTTCAATTAGCTTCGTGAACACGCCCCCCAGAGTCTCGATCCCGAGCGATAGCGGCGTCACATCCAGCAGCAACACGTCCTTCACTTCGCCGCCCAGCACGCCGCCCTGAACTGCCGCGCCCACCGCCACCACTTCGTCCGGATTCACACTCTTGTTAGGCTCCTTGCCGAACAGGTCGCGAACCATCTGCTGCACCTTCGGCATGCGGGTCGAGCCGCCCACCAGAACCACTTCGTCGATATCGTTCGGAGTCACTCCTGCATCCTGAAGAGCCTGTTTGCAAGGTCCCACCGAGCGCTGCAGAATGTCGTCCACCATCTGCTCCAGCCGCGCGCGCGTCAGTTTAATCGTCAAATGCTTGGGACCGCTCGCATCGGCTGTCAGGAACGGCAGGTTAATTTCGGTCTCGAGCAGCGTCGAAAGCTCAATCTTCGCCTTTTCCGCTGCTTCCTTCAGCCGCTGTAATGCCATCTGGTCTTTCGAAACATCGACGCCCTGCTCTTTCTTGAACTCCTGGATCAGCCAGTCGATGATGCGCTGGTCGATGTTGTCGCCGCCCAAATGCGTGTCGCCGTTCGTGGACTTTACCTCCACTACGCCATCGCCCACCTCCAGAATCGAAATGTCGAAGGTGCCGCCGCCGAAGTCATACACCGCGATCGTCTCGTCCTTCTTCTTGTCCAATCCGTAGGCCAGCGCCGCAGCCGTCGGCTCGTTGATGATGCGCATCACTTCGAGCCCGGCAATCTGCCCGGCGTCTTTCGTCGCCTGACGCTGGGCGTCGTTGAAGTAGGCCGGCACGGTAATCACGGCCTTCGTGACTTTCTCGCCTAGATAGGCTTCCGCCGCTTCCTTCAACTTGCCCAGGATCATGGCCGAAATCTCCGGCGGCGAATACTTCTTGCCTTGAATCTCTACGCGGGCGTCGTTGTTTTCTCCGGCAACCACTTTGTAGGGCACCAGCTTCATCTCTTCGGTGACTTCATTGAAGCGCCGTCCCATGAACCGCTTGATAGAGTAAATCGTGTTTTCTGGATTAGTCACCGCCTGGCGCTTGGCTACCTGCCCCACCAGCCGTTCTCCATTCTTGGTGAAGCCCACCACGGAGGGTGTCGTTCGCCCGCCTTCCTGGTTAGGGATTACCGCTGGCTGTCCGCCTTCCATCACGGCTACCACCGAATTCGTGGTCCCCAGGTCGATTCCGATAATCTTACTCATGTTGATTTCATTCCTCCGCCAACCGCCCCGGGCGATCGGCCCTCTTTAGCACTACTTCAGTATCATATATGAGTGCATCATTGTCAAGTTGTATAGCAGCCGCATTTCTATTCCTCAACAGCATCTCTGTAGCGCAGACCACACTCACCGTCGCCGCCGCTTCCGATCTCACCAACCTCGAATCCGACCTCGCCCTGCAGTTTGAAAAGACGAACCCAAACCAGCCAGTTCGTTCCGTAATCCGGCTTCGTTTCGTAACGGAGGCGTCGGCGCTCCTGAGCCAGCAGATCGAGAACGGCGCCCCTTACGACATCTTCCTGTCCGCCAATGCCCAGTTCGTCGACCGGTTGGCTTCGTCTCGCAAACTCGACCCCAGCTCGGTCCGGAGCTACGCGGTCGGACGCGTTGCCATGCTGTGGCGCGATCAAAAGCGCCACGCGCTGAATGATTTAACCCTGAATTGGGTTCGTTTCGTAGCGCTGCCTAACCCAAAATTGGCTCCGTATGGCGTCGCTGCCCAGCAGGCGCTGGAGCACGGCGGGATTTGGAAGGAGGTTCGGCCCAAGGTGGTTTACGGCGAAAATGTCCGCCAGACTCTTCAGCTCTTCGAAAGCGGCAACTGCGATGCCGTCCTTACCTCGGCCGCTCTTCTGCGGGGCCGAAATCCCGAACTGATCCCGGCGGATTGGCACCAGCCCCTTGTTCAGAAGGCGGGAATCGTGGCAGGCTCTCCCAACCGCACGGCGGCCCAAGCTTTCATGGATTTCCTCCTCAGTCCCGCCGGCCAGCAGATTTTCGCCCAGTTCGGCTTCAGCCCGCCCGCTAAGCCTTAGGATGTGCTTTGTCGTAAACGGCTTGAAGATCCTTCAGGGAGACGCGGGTGTACTTCTGGGTCGTCGAAAGCCGGGCGTGGCCGAGTAGTTCCTGAATCGAGCGAAGATCCGCGCCATCGCTCAGCAGGTGGGTCGCGTACGCATGGCGGAAGCTATGCGGATGGACGGTCGAATCTCCCGTCACGAGCAGGGCGTATAACTTGACCAGACGGCGAACCTGCCGGTCCCCCAGCCGGGTTCCTCGAAAACTCAGGAAGAGGGCGGGTTCGTTTGGTAAAAACGGCCGAAGTTGTAAATAACGCTCGATGGCCGCGAGCGCGCGTCCGGCGATCGGCACCTGCCGCTCTTTGTTGCCCTTGCCGCGTACACGGAGCCAGCCTTCCCGGAGGTCGATGTCGCCCAGGTCGATCCCGACCAGCTCGCTCACTCGGATGCCGCAGCCATAAAGCAGCTCGAGAAAGGCGAGGTCGCGCTCTTTCGAGGGCTTCTCCACCGGATCGCCGCGTTCCACCGCATCCAGCAGGTTGTTTGTTTTTTCCGCGCTCATCACATCCGGCAGCCGCTGCCGCGTCTTGGGCGTCCTGAGGCGGGTCGCGATGTTCTTCTCGAGCACGCCTTCACGATGCAGGAACTTGAACATAGCCCGGACCGCCGCCAGCTTTCTCCGGACGCTGATAACCGTCAGCCCTTGATCGTAGAGAGCCGCCAGCCATTCGCGCATCAGCGGCAGGTCGAGCTGTTCTATCGGAGGAGCGGTCTCGCCCGGCGGTTCGAAGTACGTGGCGAACTGTTCGAGATCGGAGCCGTAGTTGCGCAGCGTATGCTTCGATGCGCCGCGCCGCTCGAGTTCAGCAAGATAATTCGAGATGCATTCTCTCAGTGCTGCCAACGATAAACTCCTCGAGCGCCCGCTCAGCCCGGCTGCAAACCTCGGCATGCCGCGCCTTCTTATCGTGCCGCAGCTTCCGTTTGGTCTCGTCATCGACTGCGGGCAGCAGATCGAAGGTGATATTCGCCGGCTGGAAATGCCTTGGATCCGCGTGCGTAATGTAGTGGCTCAAGCTACCGAGCGCCGTTTCGCGCGGGAACACGCGTAGTTCTTCGCCGCAGGCCAGAGTGGCCGCGTTGCGGCCCGCCATTAAGCCGGTCGCAATCGACTCAGCGTAGCCCTCGACGCCTGAGATCTGTCCGGCAAAGAAGATCCGCGGGTCGGATTGCAGTTGCAGTGTCGGCAGCAGCAGCGCAGGCGAATTGATGTAAGTGTTGCGGTGCATTTGCCCGAAGCGGACAAACTCGGCGTTTTCGAGGCCCGGAATGAGGCGGAACACGCGCGCCTGGTCGCCGAACTTCATGTGGTTTTGAAACCCCACCAGGTTATAGCTATCGGCCCGCTGATTCTCCTGGCGAAGCTGCACGATGGCATATGCCCATCTGCCGGTGCGCGGATCGTCCAGACCCGCCGGCTTCATCGGTCCAAAGCGAAGCGTATCGCGTCCTCGCCGCGCGATCTCCTCGATGGGCAGGCATCCCTCGAAGTACGGAATTTTATCTTCTTCGATATGAGGCGCATAGAACTCCGCCTCCATCAGGGCATCGAGGAAGGCGTCGTACTGTTCCTTATTAAAAGGACAGTTGATGTAGTCATCGCTGCCATCGAGCGACTTGCCGTAACGCGAGGCGCGAAACGCGATCGACATGTCAATCGAATCCGCGGCGACAATCGGACTGATGCTGTCGTAGAAAAACAGCCGGTTCGAACCGCTGATGCGAGTGATTTCTTCGGCCAGCGGCTCGCTCGTCAGCGGCCCGCTCGCGATAATGACGACGCCCTCGCGCGGCAGCTCGGTGACCTCTTCGCGCCGAATTTCAATCGAAGGATGAGACTCGATGGCCTTGGTGATCTCGGCGGAAAACACGTCGCGATCCACCGTTAATGCGTGCCCGCCGGGAACGCGTGCCCGGTCTGCGGCTTTGAGCAGCAGCGAATCGAGCCGTCGCATCTCCTGCTTGAGCAGCCACGGCGCCGAATGTACCTGCTCGCTCTTCAGCGAATTGCTGCAAACAAGCTCGCCAAAGCAATCGGTCTTGTGAGCGGGCGTTCGTTTGTGCGGGCGCATCTCATAAAGGATCACGCGCAAGCCCGCTTCGGCAGCCTGAAACGCGGCCTCGCAACCCGCCAGGCCGGCCCCGATTATCTGGATCATTAAAACTGCTCCCGATATTCGCCGAACACCTTTCGGAGTGTATCCGAAATTTCGCCGACCGTGGCCAAGGCACGACAGGAACCCAATATGTGAGGCATCAAATTTTCCGTCCCGCGCGCCGCTTGTTCAAGGCTCCCGAGCGCGCTGCAGGCGGCTTCGGCCGATCGCGAGGCCCGCACCTGTCGTACGCGCTCTATCTGGTGTTGCTCCAGTTGCGGATCAACCCGGAATGCCGGCGGGGACTCTCCTGCATCGTTTTGGAACTTGTTCACGCCGACAATGATCTGCCGGCCTTCCTCGACAGCCTTCTGGTAAGCGTAGGCCGCGTTCTGTATTTCGCGCTGGACGTAACCCTTCTCAATGGCGGCCAGGGTGCCGCCCATGGAATCGATGCGCTCGATGTAATCGCGCGCACCGGCTTCGATCTCGTCCGTGAGCTTCTCGATGTACTCGCTGCCGCCGAGCGGATCCGGGGCCGCGGTCACGCCGCTTTCATAAGCAATAACCTGCTGCGTTCGAAGGGCCACCCGCGCCGACTGCTCGCTGGGTAGCGATAAAGCCTCATCCTGCCCGTTCGTGTGCAGCGATTGCGTGCCGCCAAGCACCGCCGCCATGGCCTGCAGAGCCACGCGCACGACATTCACTTCGGGCTGCTGCGCCGTCAACGTAGACCCGCCAGTTTGTGTGTGAAAGCGCAGCATGCAGGATCGATCGAGTTTGGCGCCGAACCGGTCGCGCATCAGATGCGCGTACAGACGCCGCGCCGCGCGATACTTTGCGATCTCTTCCAGAAAGTTGTTATGGGCGTTGAAGAAGAAGCTGAGACGTGGAGCGAACGAGTCCACATCGAGGGCCGCCGCGATTGCTGCCTCGATATAAGCAATCGCGTTCGCCAGCGTGAACGCCACCTCCTGAATGGCGGTGGCACCCGCCTCGCGAATATGGTATCCGCTAATCGAGATCGTGTTCCACTCGGGCATCTCCTCGCCGGCCCAGGCGAACAGATCGGTGATGATTCGCATGGCGGGGCGGGGCGGGTAGATGTACGTGCCGCGCGCGATGTACTCTTTCAGGATGTCGTTCTGAATGGTTCCCGAGAGCTTCTTGCGATCGGCTCCTTGACGTTCGGCGACCAGGGCATAGAGGCAAAGCAGAATGGCCGCCGTGGAGTTGATGGTCATCGAGGTGCTGACCTGGTCCAGCCGGATGCCGTTCAGCAGGGCCTGCATGTCCGCCAGCGAATCGATCGCTACGCCGACGCGTCCTACCTCGCCGGCTGCCAGCGGGTGGTCCGAATCCATGCCCATCTGGGTCGGCAGATCGAAGGCGACTGACAAACCGGTGATGCCTTGCGACAGAAGGAATTTATAGCGCTGATTGCTTTGCTCCGCCGTTCCGAAACCCGCGTACTGCCGCATGGTCCAGAGCCGGCGGCGGTACATGTCCGGATAGATTCCGCGAGTGAACGGAAATTGTCCCGGCTGCTCCGATGTTGGCAAGAAAGCGACCTATAAACGTCGGGAGATGCGGCGTGCTTTGAGAAAGGACGCGATGCCGAAAGAGGCCATTACCGCCGCGAAAATTAGCGATAACGCGATGCCGAATCCGTTTTTCGGATCTGCACCCAGGCCGCGGTAAAGTTGTACAGCTTTGAACAGAGCAGGGATCGCAAGCACGATGAAAACCGCGCCGATTGACTGGTTCCAGATGACCCGCGCGGGACGCACAACCTCTGGAACGACATGCTTCGCGAATTTCCGCGCGTGGTCTACCTTGACGAACCTTATTGTCTTGACCGCGTCCGCCAGCTTCACCACGTCCTCATGCTAGCACTGAAAAAGTGGTAGATAATATACTTAACGATCCGTACCTCGCATGCTAGAACGGGGATGGGGCGGATCAGGCCTGTAATGGCTCTTCAACAATATCTTTCGCAACGATTCGCTCCCTCTGACGTCCGAAATAAGGTTTCGGTTGCGGTTATCGTTCCCCTATCACTGGCGCTGGCTCACCGATCGCCTTAGTGATCGCTATCTGGACCAGAAGTTTGGGATTGTTTCTTCCGAGCGCCGTTCGCTCGCGCAGCTCGGCGTCGATCTACCGGACTGCATTGACTATCAGCCGGTCAGCTATTCTGATCTCCGCAAACTTTTGGACAGCTTGCCAATCCGCGACAAAGATGTGTTTCTCGATTTTGGCTCGGGAATGGGGCGTGCCCTGTGTATCGCTGCCATGTACCCGTTTCGGTCTGTGATTGGCGTGGAAATGTCGCCTGAGCTTTGCGCGATCGCCCGCCGGAATATCGATCGCATCAGGACGAAGTTGCGTTGTCAGGATCTTAAGGTTGTCAATATGAACGCGATTGATTACCAACTTCCGCCGGATGTATCGATGATTTTTTTCTTCAATCCTTTCGGAGGACGCATTTTGGGAAAAGTGCTTAACAATATCGCCATCTCCTTGCGTAATGCTCCGAGGCAGCTTTCGATCCTTTTCTGTGGAACGGCGTCGACCGACAATTTTCGCAGTCAAGCAAAGACACAGGACTGGCTTACGCTACATTCAGAGATCCTGCTGCCGACGGGGGCTGTCGGACTAATTTATGCGAACGATTACTCGAGTGTTTCGGACATTGCCGCGATGCATGTACGTCGGTAAGATATTCGCTCAAACAAAATGCCGGCCTCAATATTTCGTGCACAGCATTTACGAGAGGCGCCACTGAATTTCGAATCCTCAGCGGCGGTTGAGCCTGTATCTAAAATCGGGGGCCGCAAAGATATAACCTGCGTCATCCTGCAGCCCTCCTATATTCCGTGGCGCGGATTTTTTCATCTGATTCACAGGGCGGACGTATTCGTTTTTTATGACAATGTTCAGTACGATCGGCACGGCTGGCGAAACCGCAACCGCATAAAGACGCCGCGCGGCCCTCAATGGCTCACCATTCCTCTCAAGTCGGTTGGACCCGACTGGAAACAAGCCATGATCTGCGACATGCAAATCTCGTGGGGAGAGAAGTGGACTCGAAAGCATTTCGAGAGCTTACGGCACAGCTACTCGAAGGCTCCCTTCTTCAAGCACTATGAGCCAATGCTGCGTTGCTGGTTTGAGAGCGAGCCAGACAGGCTGTCCGACTTCACTATTGAGACTACGATCGAATTGGCCCACGAACTTGGCATTCGCGGAACGCGTTTTGTCCGCAGCTCGTCGCTCGGATGCTCCGGCACGAAAACCGACCGGCTCGTGCAGGTACTGGAAAAGGTCGGAGCCAAGACTTATCTCAGCGGTCCCAAGGCCAAAGATTATCTGGATGAGGAGAAGTTGAAGGCCAGAGGGATTGCCGTTGAATGGATGGCTTACGACTATCCCGAATATCCGCAGCTATATCCGCCCTTCGATCCACAAGTTTCGATTTTGGATCTTCTGTTGATGATGGGTCCGGAAAGCGGGAAGTACATCTGGGAGTGCGCAAGAGCGTCCGCGGCCGGGTGAAGTCGTACGATAATAAATCAGCCATTTGTTCTAGGGAAGATCTTGCGATAAAGTAATCTTCCCGAGAGCACTTGCATCGCGGCGATGTCTACGAAAAGGAGGGTTCGTGGCGGCGATCCCGTTTAACTGTGTAAGCAGGGTCGGTACGGAATTCAGCTATATACGGCAGGCTTTTGAAGCCATGCGGATTTCGGGGGATGGCATTTTTACCAAGCGATGCCACCGCATCCTCGAAGACACGCTGGGCGTACCGAAGGTGCTGCTTACAACTTCTTGCACTCACGCGCTGGAGATGGCCGCGCTGCTGCTGGAAATCAAACCGGGCGACGAAGTGATTGTGCCCTCGTTTACGTTTCCGTCGGCGGTGAATGCTTTTGTATCGCGCGGCGCCAAACCGGTGTTCATCGACATTCGGCCGGATACCTTGAATCTTGATGAAGATCTGCTGGAGCCGCTGATTTCACCTGCAACGCGAGCAATCATTGCGATGCATTACGCCGGCGTGGGCTGCGAGATGCAAAAAATTCTCGAGGTGGCGAAAGCGCATGGTATTCCGGTGGTGGAAGATAATGCGCACGGCCTGTTTGGAAGGTATCGAGCACGTTTTCTAGGAACCTTCGGCTGTCTCGCGACCCAAAGCTTTCATGAAACCAAGAACTTCAGCTGCGGTGAAGGTGGGGCGCTGCTGATCAATGATCCTCGCTATATCGAGCGGGCCGAGATACTCCGCGAGAAGGGGACCGATCGGAGCCGGTTCTTCCGCGGGCAAGTAGACAAGTACACGTGGGTAGATATCGGTTCGAGTTACCTGCCTTCCGATATTCTCGCTGCTGTTCTTTACGCGCAATTGGAAGTTCGCGATTCGATTCAGGCAAAAAGGTGCAAAATCTGGGAGCGATATCGAAGCGGGCTCGCTGAGTGGGCGGCGGAGCAAGGCGTCAGGCTACCGTTCGTGCCGGTGTACAGCGAGCAGGCCTATCACATCTTCTATCTGATGCTTCCCGATCTGCGCAGCAGAATGTCTTTGATCAACTACCTGAAAGACCGCGACATTCTCAGCGTGTTTCATTACCTGCCGCTGCACCTTTCGCCTATGGGGCGTAAGTTCGGCGGCTATGAGGGCCAGTGCCCCGTAACGGAACGCGTCAGCGATCAACTGTTGCGGCTGCCGCTGTACAGTTCGCTTTCCAACGAGGATCAAGAGCGAGTCATCGAAAGCATCTACGATTTCCGATTCGCGGAAACCAGACGATCGGTTGCCGCCGGCGCATTTTGAATTTGCACCCTGGGTTCCTTTAAAGACATTCCTACTGCTGAATGGAACGCTTCAGTGTGTACGGGAGCTCGATCCGAATTTTTTCTCGCGGGTGCCCGACGGCCGATTTCAATTGATAGACCTCAATATCCGAGATCGAATCCGCGGTTTGCGGAAACGAGGCGACATGCCTCCACAGATCGGGATACGACGCGATGGTTCTCTTAAGCAGCACATGGTGCGGGAGCGGCTTGAGATGGCTTTGATTATCGATGATCACTAGCTCCACGGGGACGCTCTCCAGAAACTTCATGACCTGTTCCGGCGTGGCGTATAGCAGTTTGTAGCGATCCCGATTCCAATCCGATTGGGACAACATCTTCGTGGCGCGCAAGATAATGTGCGACGGGCGTTGTTCCCGAATTGCCATTTCGGAGATGAACATGCCCTCGCCATCGTCTTCTGAAGAGATGAGCATTACGCTGTTCTTGAATTCCGGCTTTTGCAGACTCTGCGCGGCCCGATCGAAGCCGTGGTGCGGTTTCTTCGGAATCGAAAACCCAGTGGTCAAGAATATCGCTACGACGATTCCGGCCACAGTCCAGATGCGGCGATGCGCCCCCATGGGAAAAGGGAGCAGTTGCGCAATTTTCACGATTCCGGCCAGCAGAAACAGGATCATAGGCGGCGTCACGGCAATCAGATATCGAGGCTCCGGCCCGGCGGAGGGGACCAGAATGTGGAAGCCCCAGAAGGAGAAAATCAATGCCGCCGCGGAAACCCAAATGCCTTTGGGTGCGCGCCCATGTTTTACGACCGGTCCTTCGTGGGCGGCTGCTCCAAAGAGGCGATCGTAAACGCCGAGCGCTACCACCGGAATGAGGATTATGCCGAGCACGGTAAGGACGCCGAGAGTGAAACCGCGCATATAGGTCCAACCCGGTTTCGTTTCCAAAATGCCTTGTAGCATTTTGGAAGAGAAATACTGCCACGGCACGGCGATCGGAATTACCGGAATCAGAGCCGTCCACAGCGACTTGCGAAAAATCAACTCGAATCTGCCGGATAACAAAATCGCGAACGCGGGCAGCAGACTAAGGGCAATGCCGTTGCCCTTGGTCAAAATACTCAAGCAAGCGAAAATGCCGAACCACAGCGAGTCCTTCCAGCGGCCGGTGTCGAGATATCGCGCAAAGGCAATAACCGCGCAAAGATCCAGCACCGCCACCAAGCCGTCCGCCATGACCATGCCTGTATAGGTCTGCACGTTCGGCAAAGTCACAAACAGGAAAGCGCCCACGAGGGCCAGCGGGACACCGAATTCGACGGCTGCCGTTCTAAAGAGGATGGTTGCGGTCGTGGTCGAGATGAGGGCGATCAGGACCAGTGCGGAGACGTGGCCCGGCGGGAACACCAGCATCCAAAGCGCTTCCAGGATGTGGAGCAGAGGCCCCCACATCCCGAATCCGATTTTTGGATAGTGGACATAGTAATTTTCGGCAAATCGGACCGGCGGAGCCGGGAAGCCCTGGGCGATGTAGTCGCGAATCATGAGTCCGGTCATGAAGTGGGGCGATTCGTCCGGGTAGGCGCCAAATTCGGCGATATAGGCGTTACCGAGAATTTGAAACAGGATTGTCGCGAGCAGAAGCGCGGCGAAAACAATCGCAACACGGCTGGCGCCGATCCTATAAGTTAGCGTCGACGGCTTCGATTCGAGCGCCACCGAGGGCGTCATGAATTAAGTTTCACTCCACTGCATTCGAAACGGCGCAAGTACTGCGTGATTCTCAGGGTAACAAGAAGGACGAATGATGGAAGGGTGCTCGGGCGCAAGGCGGCGAGTGAGGGGCGCCAGACTGATCGAGAACTTCTTCCGCATCTGAAGCTAATCGGGGCGCAGAATAAATCTGGCCAATTGATTCGATTTGGCCAATAAAAAACGGGTTTTGGCCAAGTAATTTCTCTTTCAACTCTCCTAGCACGCACCTAAACTCAAAGCTATCTCGAAAGCGGTTACCGCTTTCTGCTAGGTAAACGAGGCTTTCAGCGCATGGCCGGGCGTGTGGATGTGTGTCGCGCAACGACGCGAATCCGATTAAGAGTGATCGGCGGAGCAATGCTGCTCGGTTTCGCCGCGCTCCTATTATCCGAGCCACAAAACGAGATCGGACGTGAAGTCGCGATTCCCCGGCATTTAGAGGACGGGGAAGAGTTCGATTTGTCGGCACGCGATCTCATTCGCTACGGCAAGAAGCTGTTCGAAGCACATTTTACGTCGGAGGAGGGAGCCGGGCGGCCGCTGACCAAGGGGACCGGCGCGCCGCTCACCGATCCAAACAGCCCGTTAGCATTTCCGCGCAATAACAATCGCGTCTCCGGTCCGGATTCGAATTCCTGCGCCGGTTGCCATAACCAGCCGATTTCCGGAGGGGCTGGCGATCTTTCAAATAACGTTTTCGTTCTAGGCCAGCGTTTCGATTTTGCGACATTCAACGCCAGCGATATCGTTCCGACGCGCGGCGCTCTCGATGAACGAGGGCTTGCTGTCACGCTGCAATCCATTGCCAACAGCCGCGCCACGCCGGATATGTTCGGCTCCGGCTATTACGAAATGCTGGCGCGGCAGATTACCGCCGATCTCGAATCCATTCGGGACAGCTTGCAGCCGGGAGAACACGTGCGATTGACTTCGAAGGGCATTTCGTTCGGCGTGCTGGCCCGCAACATGGATGGATCCTGGAACACTTCGGCGGTGGAAGGACTTCCACCGGAGTCGATGATGTCTTCCGATGCGCAGCATCCGCCGAGCTTGCTCATTCTGCCTTTTCACCAGGCAGGCGCTGTGGTTGGGCTTCGAGTGTTCACCGTGAATGCGTTTAATCAGCACCACGGGATGCAGGCGACGGAGCGCTTCGGTATCGGAACGGACCCAGACGGCGATGGCGTGGTCAACGAGTTGACCCGCGCCGACATCACCGCCGCAACGATTTTTCAAGCGGCGCTTCCTGTTCCAGTCCGATCGATTTCCGACGATCCGATGATCCGAAAAGCGACACGGGACGGCGAAAAGCTGTTTCAACAGATCGGCTGCGCCGGATGCCACATTCCGGCCCTGCCGCTCGACAACAACGGCTGGATCTACACGGAGCCGAATCCGTACAACCCGGCCGGCAATCTCCAGGTCGGGGAGGCGCAAAAGTTATCCGTTGACCTCGCCAGCAACGAGCTTCCGCAGCCGCGGCTAAAGCCAATCAACGGCGTGGTGATGGTTCCGCTCTACACGGACTTCAAGCTGCACGATATCTGCAGCGGCCCGAACGACCCGAACCGCGAAGTGCTCAATCAGCATGCGGCGGCGGGTTCTCCCGAATTCTTCGCCGGCAACGAGAAATTTCTAACTCGCCGTCTCTGGACGGTGGGCAGCAAGCCCAACTACTTCCATCACGGACAGTTCACCACCATCCGTGAAGCCATTCTCAACCATTTTGGCGAAGCCCTCGCAACGCAGCAGGCGTTTCGGGCGCTGAGCGGGTATCAACAGGGCGCTGTCATCGAGTTTTTGAAGACGTTGAAAGCGCCGGGAGTCAGCGAATAGCTCGGAGGTCAACAATGCATCAAATCATTCGATTCTATTGTTTCTATGTGGCACTTGCGTCTGCTACTGCCCTGCTGAGCGCTTCGCAGCAGGCACCTTCGCCAGATCTAAGCAAAGCCCAGCATGCCGTGAGCTCATCGCAGGAAGAGATGATGGCAATGCCGCTTGTGGCGCCGCTCTTCGTCGAGAACGAGCAAGTTTCAAGCTTCATAACCGTTTTGAACGCCCCCGCTGCTGGGGTCACGGCCGATGTTATCCTGCTGGACCAGCATGGCATCCAGATCACAAAAAAGACCGTGAAACTAAGCGGGCATTCTCAGCAGGCGCTCAAGGTCGGTGACCTACTTCAAAAGGCACACTCAATTGCTACGATAGGTTCGGTCGAGATTATGCCAGAATCGAAGGCAGCCGCGAGTATGTCGGTCGTGGCTCAGCTTTCCATTGAGAGCACTGACCCCGCCAGCCCAGCCCACTTGGAAGAAGAGTTCCTCATGCCCATGCCGGCTGGATCAAACACCTTTCAAGCTGCAGCGGCATCGGTTCTCGGGGAACCGATGCTGGCGCTCGTCAGCACGGCAAAGGAACAGCAGAGCGTGACGGTGAATTGCATCGAAGAGCGCGAGGCAAAGGGCATGAGAACTCGCCAAATGCAGCTTCAGGCAGGTCAGATGGTAATCACATCAGCTTGCGAATCCAGCCACGATGCGATCACGAGCTTCGAAGATGGATGGAACCAGGAAACGTTGGGCAAGAGAGGTGCAGTAGGAGTCTCTGTCGTGACCACGGGCGGACCGGGAGATCTGGGTGTGTATGGTTTTGCACTGAGCGGCGAGCGCGACCACCCGGCCTACACGGCTTTGAACTTCAATGACGCCGGACTTGTCGGGTCCAGCAACACGGTTTTCGCGGGCGTTCCAGTAGGGCACGCCGACCCTTTCCCGGACGCTACATTCATTCCGGAAGTAGCCATGGTCAATTTCGGCACGCAACCGACTATCGCCAAGATCCTGTACGCCAAAACAGATGACACGGGAGTGGTACCAAACACAGTGGAAAGCGTCACGCTGCCTCCGTACTCTAGTAAGAGCGTCACGTTGTCCACCCTAGCCGGCGACAGCCAGATGCGAAATTCTTTTATAGTTCAGTCCGACGCCCCGGCCGGTTCATTCGCCGCCAACTTGATAGCAAACGCGGGGACGCAGTTCGGGGTGGTTCAACTCCTAGGAAGAGACCAGAAGCATCATCCAAACGGAGGGGCTCATCCTTGGACCATAGCCGGCGGAATGACATCGACACTGCTGCTCTTTAACCACTCCAGCGAGGAGCAAACGTTCAACGTGAACATAAGCGCGGGAGGCATTCTCTGGCAACAGCAATATAAGCTCGCCGCGCTGCAAACAAAAGCGCTTACCGTTAATGATCTGATCGCTAGCGGAGCCAAGGATGTAAAGGGCAGAATATTGCCGAAGGATGCGAAAGAAGGTGAAGTTGGCTGGTCGGTGCCAAAGGCGCCGAATGGCACGGGCCGATTGCTGGTGTCACGGCCGGATATGTCGCTCGCTCGAAGCTTCAGCTGCTGTACGCAGGATGTACCCTGCGGTCTGGAACTAACAGCCTATGCGCTGGACCTCCTAATCGAAACAGGTGGCACACTGGCTCCTGCGATGGCACAGTACTGCACAACTTGCTGGCCAAGCTGCTCAGATTGTACAGGATACTACGACTATACCGATGATGGCGGCTACCCGGTCAGTTGGAACTCGTCGGATAGCTCAATAGCGCCAGTCGATGATTACGGCAATGTTACTGGTCAGGGACCGGGATCGGCGCAGATAAATGCGACTGGTGACTACGGCGCGTACTGCATGCAGGCAGCCGGTGCAGCTAATGTCGCTTCGCTTTCATGCAGCCCGAGCACCGTAACAAGAGGCAGCCAGGTTATGTGCACAATTCAGGGTGCCAACGGAACAAACTGGCAGTTTTCGGATGGCACTAACCAGTCCGTTAACGGCCCAGATGGTACATCGTGGACGGGGACGATGGTAACTTCCGGAACAGTAACGGTGACAGCGAAGTTTAACGATGGAAGTACGATGCAATTGAGCGCGAGCGTCGTGGTGAGTGCCCGCAGCTGGCAGCTCGCCATGCCGTCACCCCAGAAGGTAGCGAACGGCACGAGCCCCTTGCCGACCCTCTCGTCGCCCCCGGACACTAGCGAAGGCTCCCTTGGGCGGAGCGCGGTTCTAACTCTGTTCAGAGTAAACACCTCGCCTAGCATCACATCCGGACCGAACACGGGATATTCGTACGTAACCAGTCTAGATACTTCGGGGTTCAAATGGATATACGAGCTCAATCCCGGTATTGACAATCCGAACGACGATTTTGCGCAACACCAATACGGCGCCTGTGGGATTCCGTCCCTCTCAGACATCGTCAATGCGGTACTAGCTCATGAAAATGGGGCGCAGAACAGCCACTATGCTGAGGCTTCGGCCCAACTAGCAAGTGGCAATCCCGGAACATCTGCCGAGCAAAGCATAGGCGCGCCGGGCACCGACCCACAAACGCTAGCGAACTCCGTGACAGGCAGTGTCCAGCAGGAATTCGCTGCCATTGCCAGCGCTGCGGCCGCAGAGCCGCCGACGAACTTGCCCGGTGGTATTAACTATCCCCCGTATCGCACATGTCCCTAACCACGATGCCGATCAATTGTATGTTTAAGTTTCTAACCCTCACGATACTGCTATTCGTAGGGAGCGGTCTGGAAGTCGTTTATATTGACCTCACACAATCGCCCAAGGAGGAACCGTCGACGAAAGGAGGAACCGCGGCTGGAAGGGGTGCGGCGATTTACGACAACCCTACGAAGACGACAATTCCACCTCAGGCAACGCTCCCTTTAGCGTTAAGAGTCACACAATTTGTCTCAAGCGGTGATCTGGCCCGCTGGAAGAATGCAGTCGAAGTCACATTGACGAATACGGGCACAAAGCCGCTCTCCGTTCCATCTGGAATAGATACTAAATCGCTGCTGGCTACTCCAGGAACGAATAGGCGGTACCTGCTCTTTCAGGTGAAACTTGGCGAGAACTCAACTACTCTAGTCGGGTCGGGACAAATCGCGAGTAGCGCTGAGCACCCGGAGTCGAGCGTTGCTTTAAACCCTGCCGATTACATAACCGTCAAGATCCCTCTCAGTAATGTGTTGCTAGCCAATCGACTCGCTTTACAACAGGAAGGCAATGCACGAGTAACAGCGACGGTCACACTTTTCCGAGTCGAAAGAGACAAAGGAACTGATTTCCACGAACAGCTGAGTAAGACGATCACTTCATCGAACGCGCTGAAATGGCTCGACTGATGCTTCATCGAGGCTCTACGACAAGGGGTGGCAAGTGAATTCAAGGTTTTCGATCTTACCTTTATCGTTGTTGCCTTTCCTAACATCGTGGTGCCTTGATGCGCAGCCCTGCGGACCAGTTGCTGGGGCGCAAGCTAAACAGCTCGAAAACTTTGTACGAGAGTGGTACAAGCTTGCACCGCCGCAGACGCTCACACTGGTCCGAAGCGACACGATTGATTCCTTCTGCTACCGAAAACTCGTTTTTCGCGCCAGCGTCCCAGCGCCGCTGCTAACTCTTTATCTCACGCCGGACGGCAAACACCTGGTTACGGGCCTGATGGATCTCACAGTCGATCCCGCTATCGCGCAGCGTCAAAAGCGAGAAGAGTCTGCAAGCGCTTCAACTTACGGCCAGAGCGCTACTGACCTCGGGTGCAAGCGCCGCCCCGCTAAAGATGGTCGTGTTTTCGGATTTTCAGTGCCCTTACTGCAGACGATTCGCCGGTTTTCTCAACGACCTTACTCCGGAAGAGCGGCAGAAGTTACAAATCACCTACCGGCAATTACCGCTGAATATCCACTCCTGGGCGCAGGATGCCGCCGCGCTCAGTGCGTGTGTGGCGTTGCAGGATAACGCTGCCTTCTGGAAGCTGCACGATTTTCTCTTCGCAAACCAGCAGGAGCTCACGAAGGAAACGGTCGCGGGCAAAGCACTGGAATTCTTGTCTCAGGAAAAGGCGGTCGATCCCAACAAAGTCACGTCCTGCCTCACGGAGAAAGGTTATCAGGAATCGCTGCGGCGCGATCAACAGCTCGCGATGGATCTCGGCATTCAGGGCACGCCCACGGTCTTTCTGAATGGTCGAAGAGTTTCCGTGCGGTCGATCGAAGACTTGCGGAAAGCCCTACAGACGGCTGAGGCCGAGGGCGCGGCAGCCGACGCGGGCAGCCGTCTCAGTGGACCTGCCGGCCATTAGCGGCATTCGTGATGGGCCCGCGTCAAGTTATCGCCCCGATAGCCCGTAATTCGTTTTCCGCTGCAGTCTATATCGAATCTCGATATATCACCAGGGGAGTAGTACGGTGCCCCAAAGGATCAAACCAAAGTTCCATTGACCCGAAGCCTGTGTTCGCCTATTCTGGCCGAAGTTTGAAAGCGACTTCCGTGTTCATGAGCGATACATCCTGCCCGACCTGCCGCGCCTTTGAAAGAGATCTGCGAGCACTTGCGGCCGGTATCGACCGCCTTCTGGCGCGCTTCAGCGATCATGCCAAAGCAGCGCCGGTGAGCGCAGGCGAAGCTGCATCGCGAATCGCAGCAGATCCAGTGTGCGACCAAGCGCTTATTATTGTTCACCAGGAGTATGCCGACTCAAAACTATCTTTGAGGGCTGTAAGTGCACGCCTGCGTGTCCACGAGACCAGCTTAGGGCATTTATTCAGGCAACAGACAGGGCACAGTTTCCGGCGCTATCTTCGCGACATCCGAATACGCCACGCTGCGGAATTATTAGCCTCTTCCAGAGACGGAGTGAAGACGATTTCGGGGATGGTCGGCTATAACGACCTGAGCCATTTCGCGAGGTACTTTCACGATGTGACCGGCTACACTCCGGCCGAATATCGAAAGCAACAGAGCGGACACGCCTGAAAGCTCACAAGGCCGCCCCTCACGCTCCTATCGCGCAAACGCGCTCATCGTGGAGGCGGTTGCCCACAGCAGGGCGGCGAAACGGGAGCCGGTTCACGTTTGAGCTCGCCCATGATTTATCCATGCATTTACAAAATCTTCCCTTAACTTTTGCCTTGCGCGTGTTCGGTGACACATGTCACGCTGGGATAACTTTGGTCTAAAGGGGTTCAGCTATGTCTCGTTTAGGGCATGCTCTTGTTGCTTTCGCATTGGGCTTCGCCGTTCAGTTCGCTTCCGCTCAAACGTCAGCCGAATCCGGCGCCATTACGGGCGTGGTTAAGGATCCGTCAGGCGCTGTGGTTCCGAACGCGACAGCGATCTTGTCTGCTCCCTCCGGAGCAATCACTCAAAAAGCAAGCGGAAATGATGGAACGTTCACGTTCCCGCTACTTCCTCCTGGAACGTACTCGCTTTCCATCGAAGCGGGCGGCTTCAGCAAGGCCGTAATCAATGATCTCAAGGTGGATGTCACGCAAACCACGTCCGCAAACGTTGTGTTGCAAATCGGGCAAACGAGTTCGGCCATTGCTGTCAGCGCGGAGGCGACCCAGGTGAACTCAGCTAACTCGACTCTGGGAAACGTCCTCCCCGGCAGTACCGTTGAAAGCCTGCCGCTGGCAACGCGGAACTTCACCAACCTTTTCGCTCTCAACGCCAACGCCAGTTCTACGCTGTCGAATGCATCCACGGCAGGGCGGGGCTCAGCGACGATTTTCGTCGGAGGCCAGCGTGGAACCAACAATAACCTGGTCATTAACGGCATCGATGCCAACAATCTCGGGAACAACAATTTCGGCGCCGTTCCCATTCCGGCGCCCGATACCATTGATGAGTTCCGGGTTCAGACCAGCCTATACGACGCCTCCGAAGGCAAGACATCGGGTGGAAACATCAATGTCCTGACAAAGGGCGGCACTCCGCAGTATCACGGGGAAGGTTTCGAGTTCTTCCGAAATGAGGATATGAACGCGAATGACTGGTTCTTTAATAAGCAGGGACTGCCGCGGGCCCTGCTGCGCCAGAATCAGTTCGGCGGTGACTTCGGCGGCCCCGTCCCGAAACTTGCCCAAACCTTCTTCTTCGGCTCTTACCAGGGCACGTATCAGACGAACGGGGTGTCGAGCGCGATCAACACTCTTTTCCCCGTTTTACCGGCGACCCGGAGCCAGGCGAATATCGAGCAGGCCTTCGGGTTGGCGCCCGGAACGCTGGATCCTGTAGCACTAAAGCTGCTGAACCTGCCCGGGCAATTCAACGGATATTTGATACCCTCCGGGACCGGCGCTGCTCCGGGGCAATACGGAAATCTGAGCATCTCAAAGCCGCTGAAATACAGCGAAGATCAATACAATCTCAACGGCGATCACGACTTCGGCAACAAGGCGCATCTCTCACTGCGCTACTTTCATGCGAACGCGGTGACGGTAAATCCGCTCGGCGGTGAGGGCACCGGCAGCCTGGGAAGCGGCGAGACCGATCCGATTATCAACCACAACGCGTCGGCGAACCTCACCTGGAGCGTCACTCCCCGGATCGTCAATGAAGCGCGGGTTGGATTCAACCGCATCTATACGGCGATAGTCGCGCCCGATCCCGCCACCGTTTCCCAGCTTGGAATGACGCGCTACAATTCGTCAATTTTTCCGGGCATTCCACTCTTCACCACTCTCGACTTGAGTGCCGCTTTCGGCGGAATTACCACGAATGATGATCAAGCTGCATATGCAAATACGATCGACTACTCCGATACCCTGGCCTATAACTTCGGAAAGCACACGATCCGGTTCGGATTTGAAGGGCGCCAGTACCAGATCAATCTCTTCAATAATTTCGCTTCTCGCGGATTCCTGCAGTACAACACCTTCGCGGACATTCTGAAGGGGAATATTCAAGAGGAGTTCACGGGCACAGGTCAAACGTATCGCGATTTTCGAGCCCATGATCTGTCAGCGTTTGTTCAGGACGACTTCAAAGTAACGCCCCATCTCACGCTCAATCTGGGAGTGCGTTATGACTATCTCAGTCCCTCTACAGATAAACGCGATCGCCTGGGCAACTTTGACCCCAGCCGCCTTGATGCAACGACTCTGGCAATTGGCGGTCCGGGGCTAATGAACGGATTTATTCTCCCCGCCGGAGCTAATTTCGGCGCAATCAAGGGGACGCCTGGAGTTTCCGATTCCACCTTCAGCATCGCGAACAACCTGAATTTTGCACCGCGAGTCGGCTTCGCCTGGGATCCGAAGGGCGACGGCAAGACGGCGATCCGTGGTGGTTATGGGATCTACTATGTCCGGATCTCGAATCAAACACTGCTGCAGTTATTGACGGCAGCTCCCTTCTTTCAGCTTTCAGCGATCGTCAACCCGGGAACCACGAATGCGAACCCCTTCCCCAATCTGCCCCTTCCTTCACAGTTTCCGATCTTTCCAGCCTTTCCTACTTTCACGGGGTTCAACTCTGCCGGTTCGCCTGTATTCACAGGCGGAAGCCTCATCGCGGTGAATCCGTTCGAGCGCAACATGCGGACCCCCTACGCCGAGCAGTTCAACTTCTCCATACAAAGGCAGCTTGGGGCAGGATTCGCGCTCGAAACCGGATATGCCGGCTCGCAAGGCGTGCGCTTGATTGACAGCCTGCAGGAGAATCAAGCTTTCCTGGCGAACTCGGCAAGCCCCATTCGAGGTTTGACCGCAAATTCATCAAGGAATGCGAGTGCGAGGGTGCCCGTGATCGGACTCAGCACAACGGGCCGGAATGAAGTAACAGCGGCGGGCCATTCGGTGTATCACGCATTCCTCGCAACCCTGTCGCGCCGGATGCAGACGTCTTTCCTGCAGGTCTCCTACACGTACTCGAAATCGATAGACAACGATTCAGGAACGCCGACTCAGGATTTGGGTAACGCGGGCGGGAATAATCTGGCTCCCCAGTTGCAGCGCGGTTTGTCCGATTTTGACCGGCCGCATCGACTTGTTGCTACCTACCAGCACGATCTGCCTGGCCCTTCCCATGGCTTGCTCAAAGCGATTATCGGAGGCTGGAGTCTGGCCGGCACCACGATCCTCCAATCATCGCTGCCCATAAATTTCACTTGCACTTGCGGTTCAGCCAATGTCGATGGGATTACGAGCGGTCTATTTCCACAGGCTATCGGCAACGTTCAGAACATTTTCGTTAGTAACAATTGGCGCAACTTTACCTCATCCGGAACGTCGGCCTTTAACGCCGCAGGTATTGTTCAAATTGTGCCGACGTTACCGGCTGGAAGCATCCTTACAGGGCTGAACCAGTTGAGCGCCCCCGGTCCCAACAGTTACCCCATCGGAGGACCAGGTCCGGATGCCAATAACACAGGGCAACCGTTCGGCAATATGGGACGCAATCCGAACCTCAGAGGTCCATTCCAAAGCCAGTGGGATATGGCGCTGGTCAAGAGATTCAAAGTTTATGAGAATGCGGGTCTCGAGCTTCGCGGCGAGGCGTTCAACATTTTCAATCACCCCATTTTCAGCTCGCCCAATGCGAACGTCGGGTCTTTGACTTTCGGAAGGATCAGCAGCACGATTACGGCGCCGCGGATTTTGCAAATCGCGGTTAAGGTTACGTTCTGAGTTAGCTTCGCGTTACTCGGCCCTTAAGGCCTCGGTGGGATCGAGTCCGGCGGCGCGACTCGCCGGCAGCCAAGATGCGAGCGCCGCCAGGGCAAAGAAAAATGCGGCCATCACAAGAAACGTGGCCGGGTCGGTCGCTTTCACGTTTACGAGCATGCTGGTGATCAAGCGCGTCAATCCGAGTGCGGCGATGAAGCCGATACCGACGCCGGCCGCGCTGAGGCGCAGTCCATCGCCCACTACAAGCTTGAAAATACGGCCCGGCGGCGCGCCTAAGGCCATGCGGACGCCGATCTCGGCGGTGCGCTGGCGGACTACCGTAGACAGAACGCCGTAGAGCCCGACTGCCGCGAGCAGGGCCGCGACGATGGCGAACAGACCGATGAGCAGCAGCGAAAATCGGGTACCCGCGCGAGCCTCCGCCATCCATATCCGCATAGGCCGCATTCGCACGATGAGCAGTTGCGGGTTGATGCCAGCGATTTCGCGGCGCACCGGCTCTGCATACCGTTCCGGTTCGCCCGCTGTGCGTACCGCCCAGAAGCCTGCGACTCCGTGGCTGAGAAAGCCATCCGTAAAGTAGATTTGCTCGCGTCCCGGCTCGGCGAGGGAAACATCGCGTTGATGAGCAACGACGCCGATCACCTCCACCCACTCCGGCTGGGGAGTTCTGACTCGAATGAGAAGACGGCGGCCCACAGCGTGCTCGTTGGGAAAAGCCTTCGCGGCCAAAGCTTGATCGATCACTACGAGGTTCCGCTCGGGAGCGTTATCGGCTTCGCTGAACGTGCGGCCGGCCAGCAGCGGAGTATGGAGAGTCTCGAAGTAGCCCGGGAGCACGATCTGGTTGTCGGCAGCTTGAAATTTACTCGCGTCGGTCAGAGCCGGGGCGAGGCCCCAACGTATGGGGAAGAATCCCCCTGTTAGTGGGAATGGAATCGCGGCCGTGACATTCTGTACGCCCGGCAGGGCCCGGAGACGTTCCCGAATCTGGCGCATGGACGCCGCTCTCTGATCGGAAGTTTTTCCTAAAGGACCGAGCAATTGAAATGTCAACAGGTGGCTGGGATCGTAGCCCGGATCGATACGCTGCAAGGCCAGAAAACTTCGAAACATCAAGCCCGACCCGATCAGCAGCACGAAACAGAGCGCGACTTCAGCGATGACGACGCAGTTGCGCAGCACTCCACCGCCCGCGAGTCCTGCGGTCCGGCTGCTTCCGCGCAGAACGTCCATCACGTCCGGCCGCGCGGCCCGAAAAGCAGGGACCACGCCGAACAGGAGCGCCGCCGCGAAGCCGGAACACACCGCAAACGCGAGCGCCACCGGATTCAACGTAATGGAATCGAGCCGCGGCAAATTGGCGGGAGCAATGACCAGCAGCTCGTGAATTCCAAGCCATGCGAGTCCGAGTCCCAGCGCCGTGCCGATGGCGGCGAGGAGCAGAGCTTCGACCAACGTTTGCCGCACGAGCCGCCAGGGGCTGCCGCCGAGCGAGGTACGGACAGCGAGCTCGCGTTCGCGCAATGACATGCGGACGAGCATCAGATTTGCGACATTCGCGCACGCAATGAGCAGAAGGAAGATCACGGCGCCCATAAGGGCCAGAATTGCTGGCCTGACGTTCGCCACGAGATACCGGTGCATCGGCTCCAGCCGGATGTGAAGCTCGGCGGTTTTCTCGATCGGGGAGATTTTTTGAATCTCCAAAGCGACGCGATCGGCTTCCTCCTGTGCGCGATGGAGGCCGACGCCATTCTTCAGCCTGCCTACCGGCCGCAGCCCAAAAGCGAGCCGCTGAGCATTGTCGTAGCCCAAGCGGGCGGCAGTCCAGACGTCCGGCTTCGGTTCCACATTGGCACTGGTCGGGAAGAGCAACTCGAAGCCTGGTGCAAGGACGCCGACGATCAGCGGACCGCCACCTTGCGCATTGTGCAGAGGCTGCCCGATGACAGCGCGATTTGCGCCATAGCGACGCTGGAAATATTCGTAGCTCAAAATTGCCATGACCGGCAAGCGCGCAGGAGTGGGTGCGGCCGGCGCTGCCCCGGCTTGCGGCTGAGGCGGCTGAGGCTGCCCATCCGCTTCGTTAAAGTCGCGGCCGAACGCGATGGTAGCCCCCATCATCCGGAAGAAGTTCGGCGTGACCGCGGCAAACTGGACCTGCTCCGGTGTGCCATCCTCCCGGAGCAAAACGCCGCGGCCAGTGTTTACCGCCGCCATATCCTCGAAGACGTCCCTGGTTCCGTTCCGCAGATCGAAGTAATCGGCGTTAGAGAAGGGATTATCCTTGACATTTCGCTTTTTCAAATCGTCGAGCGCGAAGACGAGCCGCTCGGGATTCCTGTAGGGAAGAGGCCGCAGGAGCACAGCATCGCTTACACTGAAAATCGCCGTGCTGGCGCCAACACCCAGCGCAAGCGTCAGAACGGCCGTGGCCGTGAAGGCAGGGCTCTTTCGCAGCGTTCGGGCCGCATACATGAGGTCACGTAAGAGCATGGCCGCCTCTCCTTTGCATCCTAGAGAGTAGCGATTTATCCAAGGCTTTGACAAGGCAGAGGCGGAGGCTGTGATGAAATGAAGGTTCCAAGTGGATGTGCCTGACTGGCGGCCGATCCTCTTTTCGGGTTAAATCTCAAGATGAACAAGAAAATCCGTTCGACCACGATTCTATGCGTGCGGCGCAACGGCAAAGTGGTTCTGGCCGGCGATGGGCAAGTCACCATGGGCAGCGAAGTATTGAAGGGCGGCGCGCGGAAGCTCCGCCGGCTTTATAGCGGCAAGATCATTTCCGGATTCGCAGGCTCGACCGCCGATGCGTTCGCGCTGTTTGCCCGGTTCGAAGCCAAACTCGAGCAGCACAGCGGCAATCTGTCGCGAAGCGTGGTGGAACTCGCGAAGGAGTGGCGAACGGATCGCATGTTGCGGCACCTGGAAGCGCTGCTGCTCGTTGCCGATGCCCAGAACATGTACATTGTGAGTGGGACTGGAGACGTGATTGAGCCCGACAGCCCGGTTGCGGCCATCGGCTCCGGCGGCGCCTTCGCTAAGTGCGCTGCCATCGCGCTGCTCGAAAATACGAGCTTGGCAGCGCGCGAAATAGTGGAGAGGGCGATGAAAATTGCCGGTGAGGTCTGCATCTACACGAACGAAAACGTCACCTACGAGGAACTCATCTGATGGTGATCTATCTTCCGCAACAATCGTCCGACGAAGCGCCTTTGCTGGATGAGCTAACTCCGCGCGAGATTGTAGCTGAGCTCGATAAGCACGTAATAGGCCAGGCCGACGCTAAACGATCTGTTGCCATTGCCCTGCGAAATCGCGTGCGGCGGCAGAAGCTGGAGCCGGAAATGGCCGAAGAGGTCATGCCGAAAAACATCCTGATGATCGGGCCGACCGGCGTAGGGAAGACGGAAATCGCGCGCCGGCTGGCGAAGCTGGCAAACTCGCCATTCCTCAAGGTGGAAGCGAGCAAGTTCACGGAAGTTGGTTACGTGGGCCGCGATGTGGAATCGATGATTCGGGATTTGGTGGATGTCTCGATCGACATGGTTCGGGAAGAACGCCTGGAACAGGTGGCCGATCGCGCGGAGCAGCAGGCGGAAGAGCGCCTGTTGGATCTGCTGATGCCCCCGCAGCCGGAATCCACCGACAGCGTGGAGCGCACGCGCGAGAAACTGCGCGAGAAGCTACGCGCGGGCAAGCTGGACGACCGCACGGTGGAAGTGGATGTGAAAGAGCGCGGGCCCACGTTCGAAGTTTCCACAAACGGGAACGTCGAGGAGATGGATATCAATCTTAAGGACGTGATCCCGGGGCTCTTTGGCCCACGCACGAAAAAGCGCAACATGCGTGTGTCGGAAGCGCTCGATTACCTGGTTCAGGAAGAGGAACAAAAACTCGTCGATATGGATCAGGTGACACGGATCGCGCTCGAGCGAGTGGAGCGAAATGGAATTGTCTTTCTCGACGAGATCGACAAGATTGCAGGCCGCGAAGGCGGCCACGGACCCGACGTGAGCCGGGAGGGAGTGCAGCGCGATATTTTGCCGATCGTGGAAGGGACTACCGTCAACACCCGGCATGGTTTCGTCCGCACGGATCATATTCTTTTCGTCGCTGCCGGCGCCTTCCACGTGTCTAAACCGGCGGATCTTATTCCCGAGTTGCAAGGGCGCTTCCCGATCCGCGTGGAGCTGAAGTCCCTGAACGAAGGCGATTTCATTCGTATTTTGAAAGAACCCAAATCGGCGCTGGTGAAGCAGTACACAGCCTTGCTGGATACCGAAGGCATCAAGCTCGCCTTCACCGAAGACGCGTTGGTGGAGGTCGCTCGCATCGCGGCGCAGGTAAATGAGTCGATGGAAAATATCGGAGCGCGGCGCCTCCACACAATTATGGAGAAGCTGCTGGAAGACATTTCATTCGACGGGCCGGATCTGAAGAAGAAGAACATCAAGATCGATGCGGCCTACGTCCGTAAGCAACTCGCGGACATTGTGAAGGACCAGGACCTCAGCAGGTATATTCTGTAGTGCGGCGCGAGGCAGTCGCAGTCTGCTTTTTTCTTCTCCTGGTGGCCTGCGGTTACGTGGGTCCGGTTGTGCCGCCATCACCGGAATTACCCAGCGCAGTTACGAATCTGGCCGCGGTCGAGCAAGGCAACAGCCTCGTGATCACCTTCGATGCTCCGCCGCGAACAACCGACTCTCTGGCAATCAAGCGATTCTCAAAAATCGATCTGCGCATCGGACCGGACGTCACTCCGTTCGATTTCGACGCTTGGGGTGCGAGAGCAAAGGCGTATGAGGTGCCAGTTCCTCCTACGAACGATCCTGACACGCCCAAACCCCAACCGATATCGAAGAGCATTCCGGTTTCGGAGTGGCAAGGCCAGCGAGTAGCGGTTGCGGTGAGGACGGCGGTAAAGCAAACCGGCCATTTTTCGCAATGGTCAAATCGCGTGGTGCTCGATATCGTACCGCCGCTGAATCCGCCGGCGTTGAGCGTGCAAGCCACGAAAGAAGGCTACAAACTTAGCTGGCCCGCCGAGGAGCGGCCCGGTGCCCATTACAAAGTCATGAGGCAGGGCCCTCACGAGAACGCACCGGTGCAGATCGGAACCGCCGAAAAAGCCGAGTACGTGGATACGACTTCACAATGGGACACGCCCTACACGTACACGGTGGTCGCAGAGCAGGGGTCGGCGGAGAGTCTGCCTTCGCAACCCGTGTCCATCACTCATGCGGATACCTTCGCCCCTTCGGTGCCGGCGGGCGTCACCGCCTTGGCGGGCCCGGATACGGTGGAAGTGTCCTGGTCTCGTGTGACCGATTCCAATTTGAAAGGTTATTATCTGTACCGTTCCATCGACGGCGGCGCGTTTGAGCGTCAGGGCGATCTGCTCGCCGTGCCGGCCTTTAGCGATCACAGAGTGGAGCACGGGAAGACGTATCGGTACGCGGTGACGGCGGTGAGTCAGAAGGGCTACGAGAGCGAAAAATCGGCTACGGCGGAAGTAGTCTTCTAAGCCATTTTCGGCAGCTCACGTGTTAGCATCGAGCCATGAGGGCGAGGTCGTTGCCGGGGGCTCCTGCTTGCTCCGATTCCTGACGGCGTGGATTGCGTCATTCCAGGAATTTCTTTTCCTTGCCGGCCGTGCATTCGCCAATCTCGTTCGCACACCGCATTATTACGATGATGTGTTCATGCAGATGGACATCATCGGCTTTGGCAGCCTGCCGATTGTTGTTCTCACCGGAGCTTTCAGCGGCGCCATCATCGCGCTGCAAATGGCGCGCGCCCTGAGCACGTACGGCGCGGCCAGCGAGGTCGGCGCTATAGTCTCGCTGACACTCGTCCGCGAGCTGGGTCCTGTTCTCACCGCGCTCATGGTTTGCGGGCGAAATGCTTCCGGAATTGCGAGCGAACTCGGCTCCATGAAGGTGACCGAGCAGATCGACGCTATGCGCGCCCTTGGAACGGACCCGGTTCAGAAGCTGGTCACGCCACGCCTGACCGCAACCGCTGTAATGCTTCCCTGCCTCACTGTAATTGCCGATGCGATCGGGTGGTTTGGGGCGTACCTGGTTGCGGTTCCCCTCTTGCACATTATTTCGAGCGGGGCGTACTGGTCCACGTCCTGGCGGGCCCTCGTATTGAACGATCTCGCCCAGGGGCTGATGAAGCCGCTGATCTTCGGAATGATCATCGCCCTGGTAGGGTGTTTTTACGGCCTGCGGACCGCCGGTGGAACGCAGGGCGTGGGCCGCGCCACCACACAAGCCGTAGTCGCCGCCTCCATATGGATCTTCGTCGTGACATTTTTCATCGACAAGATTTTCGTGTGAATCGATAGCTTCATGCCGGACACACCCAGCCCCATTCTCGAATTCAAGAACGTCAGCCTACGATTCGAAGAGGTTTGGGCGCTGCGCGATATCGATATGACCCTGAACGCCGGAGAGACGCGCATTATTTTCGGCGCGGCCGGAAGTGGCAAGACGATGCTGCTGAAATCGGTGATTGGGTTAGTCAAAGTGGATAGCGGTGATATCAAGCTGTTCGGTGAAGACGTAACTTCGCTGAAGGAGCATGACTTGTTCGCGCTGCGAAGCCGTGCAGGCGTCCTGTTTCAAGAGGGCGGACTCTTTGACTCCCTTTCTGTCGGAGAAAACGTCCAATACCCGTTAGTTAATCAGCAAACCGCGAACGGCCAGCGGCGCAAGGAGCTGTCGGAAGAAGACATTGAAAAGCGAGTGCGCGACACCCTAAACTTTGTTGAACTGGGACGAACTTTTGATAAATTTCCGAGCGAATTGTCGGGCGGCATGCGGCGCAGGGTGGGAATCGCTCGCGCAGTTGTAACGGAACCGCCGCTCATTCTCTACGATTCGCCCACGGCGGGGCTCGACCCGATTACGGCGAATATGATCATGGCCCTGATCGCCAAAGAGCGCGATGTGCGCAATACAGCTTCCCTGATCGTCACGCATCGATATCAGGATGGGGAGTTGATGGCGAATTTCCGCTACGATGCGAACCGGCAGGAGCTCCTTCCAGTAGGGGAGGACGGGCAGGATGACCTGAAGCGCGGCCGCACCAAGTTTATTGTGATGAAAGAGGGACAAATCGTATTTTTTGGCACGCGTCATGAGCTGGAAGACTCGAACGACCCCTATGTGAGGAGATTCATCAGACACGAAGGTTAAGCATGCCCAGCAAAGAGAGAGTAAGCGTAGCGCAATTGAAGGTCGGGATCCTGGGCATCGTGGCCCTCTCGTGTATCGCTCTTGTCATCTTTCTGCTCACCGGCAATACAAGCTGGTTCAAAAAGCGCATAGAGCTCCATGTCTACGTGTCCGATGCGGCCGGGCTTGTCCCCGGCGCGCCTGTGCGCATCAATGGCATACAAGCCGGGAGCGTAGATCATGTTGCGCTTTCGGGTCTAACCGATCCACAGAAGATCATCAAGGTCGATTTTCAGGTTGATGAGGACATGCTGAAGCAGATTCCAAATGACTCCATTGCCTCCGTGGCTTCGGATAACCTTCTGGGCAGCACCAAGTTTCTGCAAATCGACAAGGGGAAGAGCTCGGAACCCTTACAGGCCGGCGCCACGATGAAGGCGGCCAATACGCAGGAATTCCAACAATTGGTCGCGCAAGGTTTCGGCGTTCTCGATTCCGCCCAGGCCATTCTTCAGAAAATCACCGATATCGTCGCCCAGATTGAAGTGGGGAAGGGCACCATCGGCAAGCTGCTGGTGGACGAATCGCTTTATAACAGTCTGCAGGCGACCGTAAATCAAGTACAACTTCTCGCAAGTACTCTTAATTCAAGAACGGGAACAATAGGACGCCTCATCAACGACACAACGCTATACGACCAGGTTCAAGCAACCCTGACGCGAGTAGACCAGATCACGCAGGATCTTGAGCGCGGACAAGGAACAGCCGGAATGTTTCTGAAGGATCCTAAGCTGTACAACGATCTGAACAAGTCCATCGATCAGCTCAACACGCTACTGACCAACTTGAATGAGGGCAAGGGAACAGCGGGTCAGTTGCTGAGCAGCGACAAGATTGCAAGACAAGTCTCAACCACACTCGATAAGATCAACCTTACGATGGATAAAGTCAACTCCGGACAAGGCACGATAGGCCAGCTCCTGGTGAACCCCGCTCTCTACGACTCGGCGACAGGCAGCACGCGGGAACTGCACGAGCTGCTGAAGGACTTCCGTGCCAATCCCAAGAAGTTCCTGACGATCCGGCTTCATATTTTTTAACTTCGTTTGAAGCGGTTGATCATCAACGCCGACGATTTCGGATTCACGCGGGACGTGAATGCCGGAATCGTCCATGCGCACCGCGCCGGCGTTCTGACATCGACAACACTGATGGCGAACGGCGAGGCGTTTGAGGATGCCGTACGGCTGGCACGGGAAACCCCTTCGCTCGACATCGGCTGCCATCTCGTCCTGGTGCAAGGGACGTCATTAGTGACCGGCAACCGTTTGCCTGAGACTCCGCGGCAGCTCCTTGGCGCGGTGGCGAGAGGCCAGCTCGATGTATACGCGGAACTTCGCGCGCAGATACAAAAGATAAATTCGGAAGGCTTACATCTCACGCACCTGGACTCCCACAAACATACGCATGTGGTACCGGGCATATTCAGAACGGCGCTGCACCTGGCGCACGAGTTCGGGATACCTTTTGTGCGTCTGCCGCTCGATGCGAGCATGCCGCTGGCGCGTGTACTCTGTGCGCTGGCGGCCCGCTACTACCGTCATTTGGCACGCGATTACAACGTGCGAATGACCGACCACTTCCTGGGATTTCGCCTTACGGGGTCGCTCACCGAAGACAGCTTTGCCGCAGTTTTGCGCTCACTGCCCGAAGGAATCACGGAGTTCATGTGTCATCCGGGCTTCCTTGGTCCGGAATTGAAGCAAGCGAGCACCCGGCTGAAAGAATCGCGCGTTCGCGAGCTCGAAGCGCTGACTTCTCCCCGCATTCGCGAGCTTATGGCCGCAGAAGGAGTCCGCTTGGAAGCCTTTTGTACGGGCCGGGGGTAGGGTCCCCAATAAGCTTCCCATCGAAGATCGTCAAATATACCTTCGTGTCCGCAATCTTCACAGGATCGATCGCAAATATATCGTCAGAGAGCACCGCGAAATCGGCCAGTTTGCCGGGTTCGATGGATCCTTTGATCTTGTCCTCGAAACTGGCGTAAGCGGATCCCATCGTGTAGGCCCGCACGGCCTCCGCCACCGTGATTTTCTGCTGCGGCACCCAGCCGTGCGGATGTTTGCCATCGAGCGTCCGCCTTGTTACAGCGCCGTAAATGCCCATCAGCGGGCTCATCGGCGCCACATCCCAATCCGATCCGAATGCCAGTGTCGCGCCCGAATCGAGTAATGAGCGGAAGGCGTAGGTTGTCTTTGCCCGCTCGGGGCCGATCCGTTTTTCGGCCCAGCGCCCGTCGTCAATGCAGTGGTAAGGCTGCATGGAGGCGATGACATTCAGTTTCGCAAAGCGTGGAATATCGGCAGGAAGAAGATGCTGTGCGTGCTCGATTCTCCAGCGCCGGTCGCGCTGGCCATGTTCGCTCGCAACGCGCCCGTAGAACCCGAGAATAGTGTCATTGGCTTTGTCGCCGATGGCATGAATGGCGATTTGCAAACCGGCTGCATCGGCATTTTCGATGTTATGGAACATCTGCTCGGGATTCGCCAGTTCGGCGCTCGTTATGCCGCTGGTGTTCGGCGAATCGAGGTAAGGCTCAAAGAACAAAGCCGTGGTGGATCCCAGCGATCCATCCGCGAAGCCTTTCAGGCCGCCGATGTGCAGGTACTCGTTTCCGAAATCGGCGAGCAGGCCTATGTTCGCGAGCCGCTGCCAGGAGCGAAGCGGCTGGTGCCCGGAAATACGCACGCGGAGCTCGCCATCCCGCAGCATTTTCTGATAGACCCGAAACACGTCGGGCGACGCCGACATGTCCTGGACGCTCGTGACCCCTTGCGCATTGGCGTACGTCTCGGCAGCGTGTATGGCATCTCGAATTTGCTCCGGAGTGGACGCCGGAATCGCTTTCTCCACCAGCCCTTGAGCCGCATCCTTGAGAATGCCGGTCGGGTTACCCTCGGAATCGCGAACAATTACACCGCCCGGCACATCTTTAGTATTTTTGTCCACGCCCGCAAGCTTCAGGGCAAGAGAATTTGCCAGCGACATGTGGCCGTCCAACCGCTGGACAAGGACCGGCCAATCCGGTGTGACGGGATCGATCACTTGTCGGGTGGGCAGGCGCGGGGGGGTCCAGTTCTCGTGATCCCAATTGCCACCCGTAATCCAGCGGCCGGCCGGAAGGTGTCGCGCAAACTCTCCCAGCGTATTGCGAAAGTCCTCTTCGCTTTTCGAGTAACGCAACTGAGGCCCGGTAAGATTAGTGCCACCGGAATAGAAGTGAACGTGGGCGTCGTTGAATCCCGGGACCACGCGCCGGCCATCCAAATCAATCATCGGAGTGTCCGGCTGCTTGAGATTCAAGATCTCCGAAGTAGTCCCGACAGCCACAATACGGTTGCCGCGAATAGCAACGGCTTCCGCCTCCGGCTGCTGTGGATTGACGGTCCAGATTTTGGCGTTGATGAGAAGCAGCGTCAAGCCATTCTGAGCATGAAGCGACATAGCGCTAGTCATCAGCGCCGCGGCGAGCAACCAGCTAGACCGGAGCCATCGCATATTCAAATCCGACGTATTGCACCTCTTCTTCCAATTCAAATCCGAAGCGCGCCCGCACGCGCTGTTTCAATTCGGCGATGACAGCCACCAGATCGGCTGCTTTGCCGCAGCCATCGTTGTAAATCAAATTCGCGTGATACGACGCCACCTGAATGTCTCCCCGCCGCATTCCCTTTGCGCCAATCTGCTCCAGAAACCAGGCCGACGGCACCTTGCCCTCGCGGACAACGGTGGAGGGAACTTCCGCCTGCGCTGCGGCGGGAAGAGCGGCAAAGAAAACGTTCTTGAAGATACTGCCCGCGCATCGCATGTCAGGAGGATATTTCTTGTCCCGAATAGCGCGAATTTCGGATGCGGTTCGGATGAGAGCGTCCGCCTCGCCCCGCTGAAACTGAAGATCGGCTGACAGGATGATCCATTGCTTCTGTTCCTTGAAGACACTCTCCCGGTATCGAAAGCGGCACTCCTCGTTAGTGAACCAGAAGACGCGTTCGCCGTCGGTGGCCGATACCTGTTCGATCAGCTCCTGGATGGAGCGTCCGTATGCGCCGGCATTTCCGTAGACGGCGCCGCTCACGAAGCCGGGAATGCCGGTCATCGTCTGGAGTCCCTCCAGTCCCAGCGCGATGCTGTAATCGACCACATCCTGCAACACCGCGCCCGATTCCACCCTCAGGCGCGTCCCGTCCCGGACAATGCGCGATCCGCTATAGCGAAGCACAACTCCATCGAATCCGCCGTCGGAACAGACGAGATTGGTGCCTCCGCCAATGACGATGCGCGGCACGGCCAGCGCCTGCACGATGCGCAGCGCTTCAATAAATCCAGTTTGATCGCCGGCATCGCACAGCACGGCCGCCGGTCCGCCGATGCGGAATCGCGTGTGCGAAGACAGCGGCGTGTCTGTCACAACGCTCAAATTAGAGATCGCGGCCAGTCGATTTACGGCCACGGGAGGCACGGGCATCGTTCCTGATTATAGGGTGAGCCCCGCCTTGCCCAGGTTCTCCAAGGCCGGGCCGCTCAGCCGGAAAATGGTCCAATCGTCCAAGGGTTTTGCTCCCAGCTTGCGGTAGAAATCGATGGCTGGTTGATTCCAATCCAGCACTGCCCACGACAAACGGCTGCATCCGCGCTCGACGGCAAGCTGCGCGAGATGGACCAGCATCGCTTTGCCAATGCCTCTGCCGCGATGGGCTGGCTCCACGAAAAGATCTTCGAGATAAATGCCGGGCCGGCCGGAAAACGTCGAGAAATTATGAAAAAAGACGGCGAATCCAACCGCCCGATCCCCCACATAGGCCAGAAGCACTTCGGCCGCGGGCCGCTGCCCGAAGAGTGACGCGCGAAGGATCGTCTCATCCGCGACGACTTCGTCGGAGAGCTTCTCATATTCCGCCAATTTCCGGATGAAGCCAAGGATAAGCGGAACGTCCGACGGAGAGGCGGCGCAAATCCGCAGATCTTTGGGAGCAACACACTCCATGGTTGAATTCTCGCAGGCGCCGGAGGCCTGCTCTTGTTACCATCGAAGCTAACAGGGCTAGTCTTGCGCTCGAAATGCAGCATGGCGTGTCATGCCCTTAATCCCGGCCGCGCGATGGCCGTTCGAGGTTCTAAGTGAAATTTTTTCTAGATACCGCAAACCTGGAAGAGCTCAAGAAGGGCGTGGCCTGGGGCATCGTCGATGGCGTTACGACCAACCCGAGCCTGATCGCAAAAGAAGGCGTTGCGATCGAAGAGCAGATCCGAAAGATTTGCGACATCGTGGATGGCGACATCAGCGCCGAAGTAGTTTCCACTAATGCGAAGGAAATGATGGCCGAAGGGCGGCGGCTCGCCAAGATCCACAAGAACGTCGTTGTCAAAGTTCCGCTGATTCCCGAGGGCATTGTGGCAGTTTCGGCTTTGGCCAAGGAAGGGATCCGCTTGAATGTAACCCTGTGTTTCAGTGCCGCGCAGGCGCTGATGGCCGCCAAGGCAGGCGCCTACATTATCAGCCCGTTCATCGGCCGCATCGACGACATCGGTTGGCCCGGCATGGACCTTATCGATGACATTGTGACAATTTACACCAACTACGGATACAAGACTCAGGTGCTGGCTGCATCGATCCGCGGTCCACTCCACGTCGTGGAAGCGGCCAAGGCGGGCGCGCATATCGGTACGATGCCGTTCAAAGTGCTCGAGCAGCTCTTCCATCATCCGCTCACCGATAAAGGCCTCGATCAGTTCCTGAAGGACTACCGCAAAGCGTTCGATCTGGTTACGGCCTAAGCCATCCATCGCGCGAGCGCGCGAAATCTATCGATCTTGTGTGCTCGCCCGCTTCAGACGATCGAGAATGCCGGCCCACTCCGGCGTATCCGGCGGCTTCTCGACCGCAATCCAGTCCCAGCCCTCTGCATCCGCTTTGTGCAACTCGGCATAGAGAGTCGATCCGAAGGCCCGGGCGTCGGACGGCAAATCGAGCATTCGCCCTCTTCCCGCGGGTCTTGACGCGCCGGGCTCGAGCACATAGAACGGCGTATGCGGCGCGTAATGCCGCACATGAAGACCCGGCGATTCCTGCACGCTTGGCAGATCCAGCTCCCGCTGCCAACGCATACCCGTCGCCGCTTCCAATTCGGTTTGAGCGATCATTCCCGGGCGAAGGATGGCAGGCGGATCGCGCCTCAATGACACTACAGTGGACTCAATGCCGACTTGCGTTGGTCCGCCGTCGAGCGTCATGTCAATCCGGCTGCCTAATCCTGCACGAACGTGCTCGGCCGTGGTCGGCGAGATTTCCGTGAATCGATTGGCGCTGGGTGCTGCGATCGGAACTCCCGCCCTCCGGATTAACGCGAGAGCCAGCGGATGAGCGGGCACCCGGACGCCCACCGAATCCAGGCCCGCCGTCACCAGATCCGAAATGATATCCGCTTTCTTGACGATCAGCGTCAGCGGCCCAGGCCAGAATCGTGCCGCGAGCGTGTGAGCCAGGACCGGCCACTCCGCCGTTATTGACCTGGCCATTTCCTCGCCGGCAACATGCACGATCAGAGGGCTCGCCCAAGGGCGGCCCTTCACTTCATAAATTCGAGACACCGCCGACGCGTCAAGCGCATTGGCACCCAGGCCGTACACTGTTTCCGTTGGAAACGCGACCAGCCCCCCGTTCCGGATCAGTTCGGCCGCGCGCGCGAGTTCCTCTTCTGCCGGCTGTGCGCCCGTGCCCATCTCGAACGTCAAATTGCTAATCCGGGAGCTCTTCCTTGCTATCGCCCCAAATTCGGCCCGTTTTGCGCCAGACCAGGTAGGCGTGAATCAAGGCATCAATATCGCCGTCCAGCACGCGATCCACGTCGCCGATGGCCAGCTTGGTTCGATGATCCTTAATCATCCGGTACGGCGCCAGCACGTAACTGCGAATCTGGCTGCCGAAGTTAATGCCCATCTTAGTGTCTTCCAGCTTCTGGTCTTCAGCCCGCTTCTTCTCTAGTTCATGCTCGTAAAGCTTCGCCCGTAGCTGCTTCATAGCGCTCGCACGATTCTTGTGCTGGGAACGCTCGTTCTGGCACTGCACCACGATGCCCGTGGGCAAATGTGTAAAACGCACTGCCGATTCGGTCCGGTTCACGTGCTGGCCGCCGGCGCCGCTTGCGCGAAAGACATCGATCTTCAGATCCTCCGGCTTTATGTCGATGTTGATGTCCTCATCGATCTGCGGATAGACGAATACAGAGGCGAACGACGTGTGCCGCCGCGCATTGGCATCGAACGGCGAAATGCGGACCAGGCGATGCACGCCCACTTCCGATTGCAACTGGCCATACACATTCTCGCCGCCGATTTCGACGGTGGCGGATTTGATGCCCGCTCCTTCGCCCTCCAGCCGGTCGGTGACAGCGGCCTGAAATTTGTGCCGCTCCGCCCAGCGCAGGTACATGCGCAGCAGCATTTCCGCCCAGTCCTGGCTTTCCGTGCCTCCCGCTCCCGGATGAATCGTGATGATCGCATCGCGCGCATCGTTCTCGCCCGAAAGCAGCATTCCGGTCTCGAGCTCTTCGAGCCTCGATTCGAATGCCTTCAGCTCTCGCTCCAGGTCGCCGTTGACGTTCTCGCCCTCCCTGGCAAGCTCGAACAGCGTGTCAATATCCGAGGTTGCAGCCGCGACCACGCTAGCGTTTTGGATCGCTTCTTCCAGCCGCTTCCGCTGCTGCATTACGCGCTGGCTCTTTTCAGGCTGGTTCCAGAAATCCGGCTGGCCGATTTCGACTTCCAGGGTCTTCAGTTCTTTTTGTTTTGCGGACGGGTCAAAGATAGCTCCGCACAGCTTCACCTTGCTGCCGGAGCGCAACGTACTCTCTTTCTAGCTCTTCCAGAGTCATTCACTTGTAGTTTACTGTGCCGTTCGCCTTTCGGCCGTCGCGATGCCGAAATCGGCGCATAAGGTCCCGTTAACTGCTCCACTGATTTATTTTCCACCGTCGAACTATCCAGCGCAGCCGGTCAGAGCAATGGAAGTGCATGTCGCCGCTCCCAACTGAAACGGCGTCCCAAATCGGTTCCCGAGATCCGTTCCAAAACGGAACCGGAATGCGATTCAATCTGGCCCCTCCTTATCTTTTCAGCGACTTACAAGCGCCCGCGTCGCGGCACAGCAGGTGCGTAAGCAAAGGCATGAGCTTCTGGTTAATCCTCCTCGCGGTGCAAGCGGCGGTCATGATGTTCGCGCTGGTTCGCGAATCCGGCAAAGACACCCGCTTTGAAGGCGAGAAGCTCGGCTTCCGCAGCTAAGAGAGCGCAGCGTGATGCGCCGGCACGGCGCCGGAGTTCCGATGACGCATCGGCTGGATGAGATTCACGCCGCCCTTGCGCGAGATCTGATCAGCCGACACGGTTCTTTATCAGTTCCAGAAAGAGCGCGGCGTCCCAAATCGGTCCCTCAACTCCGTTCCAAAATGGGACTGGAACGGGATGCAGCTTAGCAGTGCCTCGTCTTTTCAGCCACTTACAGCCATCCGCGTCGCGGCATCGCAGGTGCGTAAGCAAAGGCATGAGCTTCTGGTTAATCCTCCTCGCGGTGCAGGCCCTGGTGATGATGGTGGCGGTAGTTCGCGAGTCCGGCAAAGACACCCGCTTTGAAGGCGAGAAGCTTACGTACCGCAGCTAAGCAGCCCAGGTCACCCGGCCTGACCCGATCCTTTCCCTTCGAAACTGATTTCTTAATAGCGCCGGTGGATGTACGCTCGTCCGTGCCGTAACCCGAAGCAAGCCCGGGCGCAGGAAAGCCCGAAAAGCAGAAAAATCGCGATCACGATCAAACAGCCGACCCCGAGATTTTTCGCGAGCGTATTTCTCCTCCCCGTCCCCGCGGCGGATTGGTACGGGCCAGGTGCTTGATAGGAAGGAGGAGCTTGATATTGCGACTGGCTTTGAGACGGTACCGCGGGCGAAGGCGCGCCGCTGAATGCAGTGCCGCAATTAGCGCAGAATTTCGCGCCGTCCGGATTCGCCAACCCACAGTTTGGGCAAGTCATGGTTATGCCCACTTACTTTAACTGATCTTCCGCGCATTTTCCGCGCTGCCGCCACTCGCAGGGCGAGCGGAAACACACGCCTAATGAAGCCAGCCTATCTTCCGTATAGAAACACGCACGGCTCGTGCCGGCTCTGTCCGCCGTCGTTCACCGTGTACACTTTGTAGCTTTCATGGCTCCCCCACAGCGAGCCGGCTGCGTGCTCGCCATCCTTTCGCAGCGCGTAAAACTCGATATCGAGCTTGTCCAGCTTGGCCTTATCGTCGTTATAGTTGCGCGACACGCGCTTTAAGGCTTCCATGACCGCTTCTTTCGGCGGCATCCCCCGCCGCATCGCTTCGACCACAGTGTGGCCGCCGGCAATTCGGATGTTCTCTTCTCCAAGGCCTGTGGAGCCCGCGCCGCCCACGTCCTGGTCGACGTAGAGACCCGCCCCAATGATGGGCGAATCGCCGACGCGGCCTGGAATCTTCCACGCCAGGCCGCTCGTCGTCGTGACGCCGGACATCTCTCCCTTCTCGTTCAGCGCCAGGCAATTGATAGTCCCGTACGTGGGATGAACCGCCATTTTCCACGCCCATGCCAGTGTTTCGCTGTCGACGTGAGGAAATATTTCACTCAGCCGTTTTAATGGCGGCTGGGCCTCGGCGGAAAGGTTTTGCTCCACAGTTAACCAGTTATTGAATGCGCCCGCGGCCCGCAGCGACTCTTTCCACACCAGCCAGGCAGTCCTCGATTTGTCAGTGAGCAGATCTTCCCTGCGATACCCGTACCTCTCCGCAAATTCGAGAGCGCCCTGTCCCACCAACATCGCGTGAGTGGTGTGATTCATTACGAGCTGGGCGATTTTCGATGGCGTCTTTATGCCCTGAATCGCCGCCACCGCTCCGCAACGACGCGTAGGTCCGTGCATTACACTTGCATCCAGTTCCACGACGCCTTCCTCGTTTGGCAAGCCGCCGTACCCTACCGACGTGTCGTTCGGATCCAATTCCACAATGTTGACGCCGGCAATCACGGCATCCAGGGTGTCGGCGCCTCCCTTCAACATCTCCATCGCCTTCGCGCAAGCAGCCGTGCCGTTCGCGCTCGAGATGACAACGGGCTTCTTGCCTCCGCCGCCTTGACTCGCTTCCACTGAAGTCACGCTAGCGGCCAGAGCCGCCGACCCCCACATCCATTCCCGGCGATTCATCATGATGTCTGCGTTTCTATCACATATCGATTCTCGTTCGCATGAATTTTTGCCATAGGCGTCGTCGACGCTCCTGTTCAGCCGAGGCCATAGAATATACGGAGGCAGCGGATTGCGAAAAAATCGGCAGAGAACTGTCGATTTCACTGCATCTCGTGCGATTTACTTATGGGCCTGGCTCGGCTGCTGAATCGCACGAGCTTCCGCCTATTCAAGTCATCCGTACAAACAAAGCAAAGGAGATAAATGGATCATGGATACAAAACCCACGTACGAGCAAGCGCAACTACATCTGCAAATCTATGAAATGCGGCGTGAGGCTCGATTGCGCCAGGCGCGCGATTGGTACGTAGCAAATTTCTTCCCGGAGAATTTGGACGAGGCGCTGCGAATCGCGGCTCCTGGAACGGAACCTGGTGCGTTCGTCATGATGGTTTGGGGCTACTGGGATCAGGCCTGCGCCTTACTGAACTACGGTTTGCTTCATGAAGACCTGTTCTTCGAAACCAGCGGCGAATTTTACGGCGTCTGGGATCGCCTCAGACCCACTCTTCAGGAAGGCCGGAAACGCTTCGCGAACCAACAGTTCCTGGCCAACATGGAAAAAGCCGCGAGCCGCTATGAAACCTGGATCGAAGCCCGCTCGCCTGGCCATATCGCAGCAATGCGGGAGTTCACCAAGCAGATGCGCAGTCAGTCGGGGAAAGCCGCGAAGGCCTGATCTGTAGATTCCGAACGTAACGAGAATGGGCTTGCGACCGCCGGGCATAAACGTCACTCCGGCGGCGCGGGCCCGGGGCCGCGCAAAGTTACAATACGGATTCCATGACTGAACAAGTCTCGCCGGCGCGCGGCATACACGGCGTCATCGATGTGCCCGGCGACAAATCGATATCCCATCGCTATGCCATGCTCGCCTCGATCGCGCACGGCGACTCGCGGATCTATAACTACTCGACAGGGGCCGATTGCCGGTCCACGCTCTCGTGCATGCAGGCGCTCGGCGTCGCCTACGATTTCGCCGAACAGGACGGACGGCAGGTGCTGACCGTGCGTGGAAGCGGGACGCACGGTTTGCGGCCTGCCGCGCGCCCGCTCGATGCGGGCAATTCCGGCTCTACCATCCGAATGCTGTCCGGCATCCTGGCGGCCCAGCCATTCACCACACAAATCAGCGGTGACGAATCCCTCGTAAAGCGCCCCATGCGCCGCATCATGACGCCGTTATCCGAGATGGGAGCGCGAATCGAAGCGACGGACGGCCAGTATCCGCCGCTCGGCATTCACGGCTCTTCGTTACGCGCGATCGATTATCAACTCCCTGTTCCCAGCGCGCAGGTGAAGAGTTGTGTTCTGTTAGCCGGCCTCTATGCGCAGGGCGAAACCGTTGTTCGCGAACCGGTCGCCACACGCGATCACACCGAGATTGCGCTACGCGAACTGGGCGCCGACATATCGCTCGAACCGCGCATCGCTCGTGTGCGCGGGGGCGCGCGCCTGACAGGCAAGACGCTCGTTGTTCCGGGCGATCTCTCCTCGGCGGCTTTCTTCATCATTGGGGCGCTTCTGGTCCGCGATGCGGATTTGATCATCACGAATGTTGGCCTGAACCCCACGCGAACCGCTCTGCTGGATGTCTTACGCGGTATGGGCGCACAAATCAAACTGTTGCACATTGAGCAGATCAACGGAGAGCTGATTGGCAATCTTCAAATCAAGACTTCCCGCATTCGGGGTGGAACAATAGAAGGCGCCGCCACCGCCGCAGTGATTGATGAGATCCCAGCCCTCGCCGTTCTGGGTGCCGTCAGTGAAAACGGTTTAATCGTGCGGAATGCGGCAGAATTGCGGGTGAAGGAGACGGATCGCATTGATGCCATCGCTCACAATTTGCGTCGCATGAATATAGAAGTAAAGACGACGGAAGACAGTATCCAGGTCCCTGGCAACCAGACTTTTCGCGCGGCCGAGCTGGACTCGCACGGCGATCACCGCATCGCCATGGCCTTCTCCATAGCAGCCCTGGCAGCGGACGATCCCTGCCTCATTGAAGGCGCCGAAGCAGCTTCGATTTCCTTTCCGGAGTTCTATCGGAACCTTGAAAGAATCGCCAGATAATCTTCTATGGATGATTCGCTCGATTCCGATCTCACTTACGAGAGCCTCATCCACGATCTGAACAACGTCTTCGAAACCATCACCGAAGCGGCCGAGCTGTTAAGCGCCGACAAGCGCTGGAAGGCTTTGGCCGCGACTCTATGCCGCAGTGTCGCGCGCGGCCAGCGTCTGTTGGGCGCAATTCCCGACAGCACGCCAAATCTGGCTGCGATTGTCGAAGGCGCCATACAGTCGGTAACCGATTATTGCGTGGCGGGCCGCAAGCCTCGTATGCGGTTTGTGCGCCAAATCCCGCCCGATGTTCGCCTCCCCGGCCCTGCCAAGGATTGGGAACGTGTCTTTGTCAATCTGTTCTTGAATGCCGCTCAGATCATGCACAAGCCAGGGCGTATCGATATTGCGGCTGAGCAACTCGATGAATCCTTGACCATTACCGTCTCCGACAACGGCCCTGGAATCCCGCCGGACCTGCTCCCCAGCCTCTTTCGCCCCAACGTTTCAACCAAGACTACTGCGTCACACCGCTCGGGGCTAGGTCTTCACATCGTAGACTCTATCGTTAAAAAGCATTCAGGACGTGTAACCGCATCCAACCGCCAGTTGTCCAATGGTGCGGTCTTCACCATCGCGCTTCCGTCAAGCTGATGAACAAAATGGGTTAGAGCGCCGGTGGCAGGTCTGAGAATCGCCGCTAATATCTCCCGTTGAAAATTATTTCCTGATGAAATATCTTTGCATTCATTGCCATTTTTATCAACCTCCCCGCGAGAACCCATGGCTCGAGCAGATTGAGCTACAAGATTCGGCGTACCCATACCACGACTGGAACGAACGCATATCCGCCGAGTGTTACGCGCCGAACCTTGCTGCGCGCATTCTGGATGACGCCCAGCACATCACGCGTATCGTCAACAACTATTCGAGAATCAGCTTCAACTTCGGCCCGACTTTGTTCTCCTGGGCCGCTGAGCACGTACCGGAAACCTACAAGGGAATACTCGAAGCCGACCGGCAAAGCCAAAAGCTGTTTTCCGGGCATGGATCGGCAATGGCGCAAGCCTACAACCACATGATCATGCCGCTCGCGAACAGCCGCGACAAGAAAACGCAGGTGCGCTGGGGTTTCGACGATTTTGTCAGTCGCTTTGGGCGTCTCCCCGAGGGAATGTGGTTGCCGGAAACGGCGGTCGATCTGGAATCGCTCGATCTGATGGCGGAAGCGGGGTTGAAATTCACTATTCTCGCTCCGCATCAGGCGAAAGCTGTAAGGCCGATTGGAAAGGAAAGCTGGGAGAGTGTGAGTGGGTCAAAAATCGATCCCACGCGCTCTTACCTGCTGAATACTCCGACCGGCCATCAGATCAGCATCTTCTTTTATGACGGGCCGATTTCGCAAGCCGTCGCATTTGAAAAGCTTCTGGATAACGGCGAAAAATTCGCCACTCGCTTGCTCGGCGCGGTATCTGATCAGCGCGATTGGCAGCAGCTTGGCCACATCGCGACAGACGGTGAGACTTACGGTCACCACCACAAGCACGGTGAGATGGCGCTCGCTTACGCGCTCGACTACATTGAATCCAAGAAATCCGCCAAAATCACGAACTACGGCGAGTTCCTCGAACGCAATCCGCCCACTCATGAGGTTCAGATTTACGAAAATACCGCCTGGAGCTGCGTGCACGGTGTAGAACGATGGCGCGCCAACTGCGGCTGCAACTCCGGGCGCCTGGGCTGGAATCAGGAATGGCGCAGGCCGCTCCGGGAGGCCCTTGATTGGCTTCGCGATACGGTTAACCCGCGCTTCGATTCGCTTGGCTCAACACTGCTTAAAGATCCCTGGGCCGCGCGGGACAGCTATATTCACGTTGTGTTGGATCGAGTTCCCGAAGCGAGACAGCGGTTTGGTGAAGAGCACTTCGTGCGTGAGTTGAGTGCCGACGAGCAGGTGGTGGTATGGAAGCTCATGGAACTCCAGCGGCACGCCATGCTCATGTATACGAGTTGCGGCTGGTTTTTCGATGAGCTCTCGGGCATTGAAACCGTGCAGGTGATCCAATACGCCGGCCGCGTCGTGCAGCTTGCCGAGCAGCTCTTCGGCGATCCGGTCGAGCACCCGTTCCTGGAGCGCCTCGCGGCCGCCAAGAGCAATCTTCCGGAATATGGCGACGGGGCCAACATCTACAAAAAGTACGTCAAGCCGGCGATCGTAGATCTCGAGAAGGTAGGCGCGCACTATTCCATCAGTTCGCTGTTCGCTCCATACGGCGAGCGAACGGACATTTTCTCCTACGCCGTGAAGCGCCTTGACTATCACGCTGCCGATGCCGGAAAGTTGCGCATGGCGATCGGACAGGCGCGCTTCACTTCCAAGGTGACCCAGGAGTCCGAAATCCTGACGTTTTGGGTGGTGCATTTTGGCGATCACAATGTCGCCGGAGGCGTGCAAAAATCTGACGGGGTCGCTGGTTACAAAGACATGTTGGAGGCCATCAGTGAATCGTTCGCGCGGGTAGATATCCCTGAAGTCGTCCGCTTGCTCGACAAGCGTTTCGGCGAAAAGACCTATTCGCTGCGTTCTTTGTTCCGCGATGAACAGCGCCGCATCGTGAGGACGATTCTATCCTCCACAGTCGCCGAAGCCGAAGCCGCCTATTTGCAGCTCTACGAACACCACGCGGCCCTCATGCGATTCATTACCAGCCTCGGAACGCCGATGCCGCGCGAATTCACGGCGGCCGTGGAATATGCCATCAACAGCTTGCTGCGCCGCGCTTGCTCGAGTGAGGAATTAGACGGCGAAAGAATTCGCAATTTATTGCGCGAAGCGCAGGCCAGCAATGTGAGCCTGGATAAGACAACCCTCGAGTTCCTGCTGCGTCGCAAAGTCGATGCTCTGGCAGGGCGGTTTTCTGCCGATCCATCGAACATCGAGAAGCTGAACGATCTGCGGGATGCCTTGCAGATTGTGAGACACATGCCCTTCGCCGTGAACTTATGGTCCGCGCAGAACCACGTATACGCCATCCAAAGCGGCCTGTACCAGCGCAGCCGTAAGAAGGGCCAGCGCGGTGATGCCCGGGCGCAGACCTGGGTTGAGTCCTACCTGAGCCTGAGTGACTTGTTATCTATTCGCGTCCAGTAACAGGATCCCTGCCGCATATTCTGGTATTCTGCCAGCGGAAAGAGTTCAGGCCATTCGCGCGTTCGCAAGCCGTTCATCAGGTTCATGCGGATGACGAGGGCGAATATCGCCTGTATGATTTGCCGCCCGGCCAATTTGTTGTGGCAGTAACCTACGGCGCTTCCACGGCCCAGGTGGGCATTACGGGCAACGAGGAAACAGGGCCGGCGGGCTCAGGAGCCATCGCGAGACTCTCTCAAGCCCGCACGCACGCGAGAGAAATAGAGTTGGCGCCAAACGCCGCCCTGCAGATCACGCTCGAGCCCGTGAATGTTGAGTGAATCCGCGCGCTCGTGCACGCGAACGGAACTTTGGACCGGAATCAGTCTCTAACAATAGATCGAGGAGGCAAACTTGTGCCTGAACCGCTGAGCGCCGGCGAAGTAGAAAAACTGAACGAATATTGGCACGCGGCCAATTACCTCACCGTCGGACAGATTTATTTGAAGGACAATCCGCTGCTGGAGAGGCCGCTTTCGAAAGACGACATCAAGCCGCGCTTGCTGGGGCATTGGGGAACCACAGCGGGGTTGAATTTTATCTATACGCACTTGAACCGCCTGATCCGCGCGCACGATCTGAACATGATGTATGTGATCGGACCGGGACACGGTGGTCCAGGCATTGTGGCACACGCCTATCTCGAGGGTTCCTACACAGAAATCTATCCGGCCGTTGAGCAGAGTCGCGACGGCATCAAGCGCCTCTTCCGCCAGTTCTCCTGGCCGTATGGCATACCGAGCCACGTCGCGCCGGAGACTCCAGGCTCCATTCACGAAGGCGGCGAGCTCGGCTATTCCCTGCTGCACGCCTACGGCGCCGCGTTCGATAACCCGGATCTTCTCGTTGCGTGCATCGTCGGTGACGGCGAAGCAGAAACCGGCGCGCTCGCGACAAGCTGGCATTCGAACAAATTTCTGAACCCGGCCACAGACGGCGCTGTTTTGCCGATTTTACATCTGAACGGATACAAGATTGCAAATCCGACCGTGCTGGCTCGCATGCCCGAAGGCGAGTTGCGTGATCTCTTTATGGGGTACGGCTATGCTCCGCGATTTCTCGAAGGCGACGACCCCGTGCACATGCATCACGGGATGGCCGCGGCGCTCGAAGAGCTGTTGAAAGAAATCGATGATATCCAGAAGAAAGCTCGCCGCGAAAAGCACGTGAAGAGGCCGGCATGGCCGCTGCTGATTCTACGGACTCCAAAGGGCTGGACCGGCCCCAAAGAAGTCGACGGAAAACCCGTTGAGGGCACATGGCGATCGCATCAGGTTCCTGTCGCGGATGTAGCAGAGAATCCGGAGCATTTGAAAATCCTGGAAAACTGGCTTCGGAGTTACAAACCCGAAAAGCTCTTTGACAAAGACGGCCGGCTGCGCCCTGATCTTAGCGCTTTGCCTCCCACCGGAGACCGGCGCATGGGTAAGAACCCACACGCGAACGGCGGGCTACTTTTGCAGCCGCTCGTCATTCCGGATTTTAGACACTATGCCGGGAAAGTGCCGAAGCCCGGAACCGTGGAGGCCGAAGCGACGCGCGTGCTCGGCTCCTTTCTCGCCGGCGTGGTGAGATACAACCTGAAAACGCGCAATTTCCGGATATTCGGACCCGACGAAACCGCATCCAACCGCCTCGACGCCGTCTTTAAAGAGACCGGGAAGGAATGGATGGAGGAAATCAAGTCCGTCGACGAGAACCTCACCACCGACGGGCGCGTGTTGGAAGTGCTCAGCGAGCACATATGCCAGGGCTGGCTCGAAGGCTATCTGCTCACTGGGCGTCATGGCTTCTTCTCGTGCTACGAAGCATTCATTCACATCATCGATTCGATGTTCAACCAGCACGCGAAGTGGCTCAAAGTCAGTAAACATCTGCCGTGGCGAAAGCCGATCGCGTCACTAAATTACTTGCTTTCCTCCCATGTCTGGAGACAGGATCACAACGGATTTTCCCATCAGGATCCCGGCTTCATCGATCATCTGGTCAACAAAAAGGCCGATATCGTTCGCGTCTACCTGCCTCCGGATGCGAATACGCTGTTGTCCGTAGCCGATCATTGCCTGCGCAGCCGCAACTACGTAAACCTGATCATCGCCGGAAAACAGCCCGCTCCGATGTGGCTGGATATCGATTCAGCAGTGCGGCACTGTACCCGCGGCTTGGGCGTATTCGACTGGGCGAGCAATGATAACGGCGATCCGGATGTCGTAATGGCGTGCGCCGGTGATGTGCCCACGCTCGAAACATTGGCTGCCGTCACTCTGTTGCGCGAGTACGTACCCGATATCCGCATTCGGGTGGTCAATGTTGTCGATCTGATGACCCTGGAACCCTCGAGCGAGCATCCGCACGGCTTGCGCGACGAAGAGTTCGATGAATTATTTACGACGGATCGCCCTGTTATCTTCGCGTTCCACGGCTATCCTTGGCTGATTCACCGGTTGACGTATCGCCGCCGCAATCATGACAACATCCACGTGCGCGGCTACAAAGAAGAAGGCACGACCACGACTCCGTTCGATATGACGGTTCTCAATAACATGGACCGCTTTCAGCTGGCTTTCGATGCGATACGTCGTATTCCGCGATTGAAATCCATGGTCGCGAAGGCAGCCGACCGCTACGACGAGAGCATCCAACGCCACAAATCTTTCGTCATGCAGTATGGCGAAGATCTTCCGGAAGTGCGCAATTGGAAGTGGAATTTGTGACGGACGCGAACATGCGGATCGTTTTGGCCCTGAACTGCGGTTCCTCTTCTCTGAAATTCGGACTGTATCGGACCGATCAGAATTCTGTCATGCCGTTGCGCGAGGGAGAAACGGAAGAAATTGGCACCGATAATTTAAGGACTACATTCAGCAGTCACGCGGTCGCACTTGAATTCGTGCTCTCAGCCTTCGACAAATGCGGTCTCCCGAAAGCCGAGGCAGTGGGCCACCGTTTCGTTCATGGTGGTCCGCAACTACGCGAACACTGTCGCGCGACACCCGAGGTTTTGAACCAACTTCGGGCTGCCGTCCCGTTTGCACCTCTGCATCTGCCGCCCGCGCTCTCCGTTTTGGATGCCATGCGGGACCGGCTGCCAGAGCTGGAGCAGGTCGTGTGCCTTGACACGGCGTTTCATCGAACCATGCCCGACGTAAGCAAGACCTTTGCGCTTCCGTCGCGCGCTCGCCGCATGGGCGTCGAGCGGTATGGCTTCCATGGCTTGTCCCTGGAGTCGATTGTGGCCCAACTCGATCCGGTACCGGAGCGCTTGATCGTGGCGCACCTCGGGAACGGGGCGAGCATCACAGCCATTCGCAATGGCCAGTCGATCGACACCACCATGGGTCTGACCCCGACCGGCGGCGTGATGATGGGCACGCGCTGCGGCGATCTGGATCCCGGCGTCCTCCTCTACCTCATGCGTGCCGGATTCATCGCACCCGCGGAATTAGAGGCGCTCGTCGATCATGAATCGGGACTGCTGGGCATTTCCGAAAAAAGCAGCGACGTAAGAGAGCTGCTGGCCGCCAGAGAACAGAATCCAAAGGCCGATCTGGCGCTGCGAATGTTCTGCTATCAGGTGAGGAAGGCGATTGCCGCTATGGCCTCTTCTCTAAACGGGCTCGATGCTCTCGTTCTTACCGGAGGAATCGGAGAACATGCGACGGAGTTGCGGAATGAGATCTGTGATGGGCTTCGCTTTTTAGGTCCTTTTAAGATCATGGTGCTGCCCTCGCAAGAAGATCTGCGAATCGCCACAATTACCGCGGGCGTGGCGCGTTGAATCAACTCCGCCGTAAATAGCTAAGCACGGTGCTCACAGCCGTTTGCGATTCAGGCACTCGCAGCCAGGAGGTGCCGGCGAAATAAATGCCGCCGTAAACGGGCAGGGCGACGAGCGCGAGCAATTTGGGATGCCCGGTGCCGATTGCCGCCTTTATGGCGTAACTGAACGCTGCGGCGATGAATGCCACGATCCAGAGTTTTGCGTTAAAGCCGGCCGAAAAGCCGGTCTTGCCGATACGCTGATTGAGAGCGTGCCGGAGAAGCGCAAATTCCACCCAGCCCGCGACTCCAGCGGAAGCTGTCAAACCGGCGACGCCCCACTTCGAATCAACCCCCAGCCACTGCGGAAGCCGCAACGCGCAAAGATAGCCGAGGCCCGTCGTGAGAGCGACACGTATGATCGCGAACCGGAGAGGAGTTCGCGTATCGAGCAGAGCATAAAAAGCCGACGAGTACAAGCGTCCAAGCGAGGTGGCGAGCAGTCCGACAGCCGACCCAGCCAATATGGACCACACATATACCGAAACAGAATGGTCGAAAGCTCCGGTCTCGTAGAGTCCTGCGGCAATGACATCGCCCAGTACGAGAAACGCGACCGCGGAGGGGACGATGAAAAAAGCAATGCGCCGCAGCCCCGCCGATAGCCGCCGTTGAAGAAATCCGGCGACTTCTTCCCGGCTCCCGATAGCGCTGGAAAGCGCGGGCAGTTCGGCGGCTGAAACCGACATGCTGAAGAGGCTGATGGGAAGTACGGAGATCACCTGCGCGTAACCAAGCGCGGCGACAGCTCCGACAGGCAGCCAGCTCGCGATCATGGAATCGATGTATGCGCTGATCTGAACCACGCCCCGGCTGAGAAAAATAGGGCCGAAATTCCGCAGGACCGCCCGCACATGCTCCGATTGAAATTCAATCAGTGGACGGAAGCCGGGAAGGAATTGCAGTACTTTCGGAAGCTGCACCAGAAACTGCAGAACGCTTCCCAATACGAAAGCCCAGGCCAGATCCAGAACCAGACGAGTTTGCGTTGTATGGCCACCGAAGGTCACGAGTGCCGCGATCATCGCGATGTTCATCACTACGGGCGCAGTGTAAGAGAGCAGAAAGCGGCGGTGGCTGTTCAACACGCCCAGGCACCACGCGCTCATGACTAAAACACCTGTCCCTGGAAACAAGATGCGCACGATGCGGATGGTAAGCGCGCGCTGTTCGCCTTTGAAGCCCGGCGCAATCGCGTCAATTAAGTACGGTGTCAGCATTACGCCGGCGAGCACGAGGATGGAGCAGACGATCGAGAGGATTCCAAACACGGCGGCGGCGAGATCCTCAGCCTCCTCGTCCTCCCGGAGTGCGCGAAGCTTGGAGTAGACGGTGATAAACGAAGCGGAAAGCACGCCCTCGCCGAAGAGGTTATTGAGAAGATTCGGAATGCGTATAGCGGCGCGGAATGCATCGGCGACGGCGGAATCGCCGAAGAAATGAGCAATGACACGCTCGCGAATGAGTCCAGTGATGCGGCTGGCGAGAATGCCGAGGGCTACCCTGCCGGAGGCTCCGAGCGCGCGAGAGGTTGCGGCTTCCGGCTCCTGAGCCGCGGCCGGAGGCATGGACGAATTATCCTCGGTTTCGAGAGGTTGGTTCATCGCGCGGGCCGCCGGCCGGCGTGAAATGCGGATACGAACCTGCAATTCAAGTGTACCGTTTGAGATTAACAATTGTTGCGAATTAAAGCGCGCTTTTCGCGCATCCAATGCGTTCAGGAATAAGTGATGACAATCAAGCTTGCAATTTGTAACTACCTGGTTCTGGCCCTTCTGGGCAGCCTGTATGCCGCACCGCAGAGCTATGGCGCGTCCCAGGACGGCGGCCGCTCCCCTTCTACTGCCGTGCCCGCGCAAAAGCCTCCTCCGGCCGTGCCCAATCCCGGAAAAACTGATGTCTTGAAACAATTGAGCAGTTCGTTCGAGGAGATCTCGCAGCGCTCAGGACGGGCGGTGGTGCAGATCTTTGTGCGCAGCTATGTGACTGGGGAAGGATCGGACAGCAACAATAGCGAGCTATTGACGGCGGAAAACAGCAGCGGGTCGGGAATTATCATGAGCCCCGACGGCTACATTTTGACGAACGCTCATGTGGTGAAGAACGCACATGCTGTCAAAGTGCAGTTGAATATCCGGGCAGAAGCCGAAGCTCAGGAGCAGGGAGACAAATCGTTCAACCGGCCGGTGGCAGGAACACTGATTGGCGTGGACCGCGACAGCGATTTGGCCGTTGTCAAAATCGACAAGCAGAATCTACCGTACCTCGATTTCGGTGATTCGGACGCTTTGAAGCAGGGGCAGGTCGTGTTGGCGTTAGGAAACCCGCTGGGCCTCGACAATTCCGTGAGCCTGGGAGTTGTTAGCGCGATTGCCAGGCAGATCAAACAAGACGATCCCATGGTCTATATCCAGACCGATGCGCCGATCAATCCTGGAAACAGCGGAGGCCCGCTCGTCGATACGGAAGGCCGCGTGGTCGGAATCAACACGTTCATTCTCACGCAATCCGGCGGCAGCGAAGGCATCGGTTTCGCCATCCCTAGCGACATTGCCCGCGAAGTATACACGCAGCTCAAGACACAAGGCCATGTGCACCGCGCGCAGCTCGGGCTGGTCGCCGAAACAATCACGCCCGATATGGCGGAAGGCCTCGAGCTGGAGACGGATCACGGGGTCCTGGTATCCGATCTGGAACCGCAAGGACCCGCCGCGCACTCCGGAGTACAGGTGGACGACATCATCGTCAGTCTGAATAGCCGGCGTATGGCCAGCGTTCATCAGTTGAACGCGAACGTCTACCGGCTGGCGCCCGGAACCAAGGTGATGCTGCACATTCAACGCGGCGCAGAACAATTGGATCTGCCGGTTGTCACAGAAGAGCAGTCTGGCGCGGAGCTCGATGCTTTGGCCGACATGGTGGATCCGGTCCAGAACGTAGTGCCGGAGCTCGGAATCGTCGGCTTGAATATCACAAAGGAAGTTCTAAAACTCTTCCCGGATCTGCGGCGTCCGAACTGGAGTGGTTGTCGCTGCGCGTAAGGCCGCCGCACCGTACACCGGACCGCCGCTTGAGACCGGAGATGTCATCTATTCGGTCAATCGCCAAGTCATCGGAAATGTTGCTGAGTTGCGGCGCGTGCTGAGCGGCATGAAAGCGGGTCACCCGGCGGTACTGCTGGTGGAACGCGAGGGACGCCTCATCTACGTGCCTTTGGAGTTGGATTGATAGTGTGAAGCGAATGGATCAAGGGCCGATATCAACTTTCATTAAGCATCACTTCCGCCACTTCAACGCCGCAACTCTCGTCGAAGCCGCCGATGCCTACGCAGCTCACCTGGAAAAGGGCGGCAAGATGTTCGTCACGCTCGCTGGCGCCATGAGTACGGCGGAATTGGGACTTTCCCTCGCTGAAATGATCCGGCGCGGCAAAATTCACGGAATCTCCTGCACTGGCGCCAACCTGGAAGAAGATGTCTTCAATCTGGTGGCTCACGATTTTTACGAGCGTGTGCCGCACTGGCGTGACTTGAAGCCGGAAGACGAGCAGGCTCTGCTTGAAAAGCACATGAACCGCGTAACCGATACATGCATTCCCGAAGAAGAAGCGATGCGGCGCATTGAAGGCGTGATTCTGAAGGAGTGGATGGCTGCCGACGGAAAAGGGGAACGCTGTTTACCGCACGAGTTTTTCTTTCGCATCCTGCAGTCTCCCGATTTGCGGAAGAGCTTTCAAATCGATGTGAAAGACAGTTGGCTCTATGCTGCCATGGAGCGAAATCTTCCCATGTTCGTGCCGGGGTGGGAGGACTCCACTCTGGGAAACATGTATGCCGGTCACTGCATCTCGGGCGATGTGAAGAATGTGCACACGGTGCGCACCGGCATCGAGTACATGACCTCACTCGCAGACTGGTATACGAAGACCTCGCGTGAGTCCTCGATCGGATTCTTTCAGATCGGCGGCGGTATCGCCGGAGATTTTCCCATCTGCGTCGTTCCGATGCTGCGGCAGGACCTGGAGCGAGAGGACACTCCGTTGTGGGGTTATTTTTGCCAGATCAGCGACTCCACCACTAGCTACGGATCGTACTCGGGCGCGATTCCGAACGAAAAAATCACCTGGGAAAAACTAAGCATCCACACGCCGAAATACGTGATTGAATCGGACGCCTCCATCGTCGCACCGTTGATTTTCGCCAGTGTGCTCGGTTGGTGACTTTTGACACGCCATACTGTCCGCCGGAGGATTCGACAACCGATCCAGTTGCCAGTTCGGATCCCACAAAAAAGCCGGATGTTTTAGCTTGTATGTTCGCCAGCGGGAATGCTCCCATACGCCTAGGCAAACATTGCCTGTTCTTGGAACAGAGCCGCACGCGTTAAAGGGTGTAAAAAAATCCCCTGGTCACTCCGTTACGGTCGCGGTTCCGTTAAGCTCTCCAACGATTGCCGTGGGTTACAGAATTACGCGCGTAAGCAAGTGACAAGGATTGCTGATTTTTTCACAAATCCGTTGAGCACGTAGTCTTAAAAGGCACGCGGATGCCTTCTTTCGGGCACCGCGCCGTAAGCAGTCGGCAGCCCTGATTTACAAGTCCCTCGCGCAAATCATTGAATCCGCTGCGTGACGCACGCAGAACTGGCATTGGCGTTTCGATTGCATCTATGAGAAGCGAACAACGACTCATTGGAGGAGAAAACAAAAATGCGATCGAATTTACTTAGAAAAATGGTTGGCCTGCCGGTGCTGGCGCTTGCACTGACACCTCTGGCGTCGGCTTCTACGGCGCTAAGCCGCGGGCCCTCATCACCCGAACTACAATCCTGGAGCTCCGAGGCAGAAGCCTCGAATCTGCTGAAGGAGATCAAATCTCTCAGCACACGACTAGATACTGACGCCGCCACGCTTGAATCTTTCAATCGAAACCGCGGGCTGCATTGGCAGACTCATGCTGATCAACTGGCGCTCGCCCGGGAGCACATCAATGAAATCGGCGACCGCTTGGAACGGCTGCAAACAATTCAGTCTGAAGTCGCCCCCTGGCAGCAGCGCGCTATTGAAGAGATCGTTCCGGTGGCGGCTAACGTGGCGGCTCACACCGAATCCGCTATCCAGCACCTGAATGAAAACCGCACGTATTTGTTCGCACCAGTCTACGCAGACCATCTGAGCTCGATCTGGGAGCACGCCGGAGACTTGAAGGAGTCGGTGGATGCGTACCTGGACTACGGCGACGCCTCGGACAAGGTCGATCACTTGCAGCGAAAGCTCGATCGGCTTCAGGAGAGATTCGGCCTCTCCGAATCGTAACGGAACAACGATTGTCCGGGGCAGAGGAACTCGGAGTGCCTCTTCCGAGTTCCTCATTTTTTTCTTTTGGCCGGCGAGGTTCTAAGTATGCAACACGAAAAATTAATACCACTCGAGAGCCGCGCGGAAGCTACTGCCGCGTTCATGATGGACAACCCCTTCGAGTTTGCCCTGACGCGAATACGGCGCGCCATCCGCGCCGGCCAACTTTGCATCGCCGCCGAAATCGATGCCGCTCAACGCGTCGACCGCGCCCTCCAAATCTATGTGCCTCCCTGCCGCCTGCTGCTTGTCGATAATCCCCTTTGCATGCTGGAAGCGACAGCGATAGATCGCGCGTCCAGCCTCTTCATACCGTTGCACCTGGTGGTGTCCGGAGGTGGAAATCGGACTCTGCTGACGATGCTGAATCCGGAGCACATACGACAAAGTGAGCTACCGATCGGCATTCGCGCGCCGGTGCTGGACCTCCAGCGCCAGCTCATCCGCGCTCTTTCCGGAATCGCTAACCGGCTTCGCCATCCGCCTGGACAGAACGTTCGAAGCGAGGTTCCGGATAGTGTTGAAGCGAGCTGATCTGTCGCACGCAGCGCCGCAGCGGTGCATGTCAAGCCTCGCCTGGAATGCGTCGGAGGCCGTACCATACGCTGGTGTCAAGGGATTTCCTCGATACGGGATGGCGCGAAAAGATTTTTTGCGGGTGCTCGCGATCGTTGCCGTCACGGCGGGCATCAGTGCAGTGCATTTTTTCACACCGGACTCGATGGTCCAACTGCACTACCTTATCCAACGGCTGTTTTACGTCCCCGTTGTTTATGCCGGGCTCTATTTCGGATGGAGAGGCGGTCTTGCCGCCGGAGTTCTGGCCGGGCTCGCTTATCTTCCCCAGATCGTAGTTACCTGGCGGCTCTTCCCAAGCTACTCCATCAACCAATGCGCTGAAGTCGTTCTGTTTTGTGTCGCCGGCATAGCGGCGGGCCTTCTTGCGGATCGCGAACGCAGACAGAAGAAAATCCTGCAGGAGACGGCTGCGCAGCTTTCCCGGGTTTACGGAGAACTGCAGGATAACTTCGAACGCATGAAGCGCGCCGAGCGCTTGTACGCACTTGGCCAGTTGTCCGCCGGGCTCGCGCACGAAATCAGGAATCCATTAGCCAGCATCGAGGGAGCGGCCGCGGTTCTGCTTCGTGAGCCTCCGTCTGAGGAAAGAAGAGTTGAGTTTCTCGAGATTATTCAAAAAGAATGCCGCCGATTGAATCGCCTATTAACGAATTTCTTGAGTTTCGCCAAGCCGCGGGAGCCGGAGTTTACGCGCGTGCAGGTAGAGCAGGTTCTCGATTCCGTAATAACGCTCGCCGCGCACGCCATTCGCCGCAACCAGATCCGATTCAGAAAGCAAATCGCCAGCGACCTTGTGGAGTTTGAGTGCGATTCCGAGCAGCTCACGCAAATTCTTCTGAACCTCACGATCAACGCCATCCAGGCCATGCCGGAAGGAGGTGAGATACTGCTGTCGGCGCGCCGGCAGGATGGGAACGCTGTCATTCAAGTGAAGGATCAAGGCACAGGCATCGACGAGAAAGACCTGGAAAAGATATTCGATCCGTTTTTCACCACCAAGGAAACGGGTACCGGACTCGGCCTTCCTGTTGCGCATCAGATCACCGTGCGGCAAGGAGGAGTTCTCAGCGCGGAAAGAAATCCCGATATCGGTATGACCTTCTCGCTGGAGCTCCCGTTGTCCGATAGCGGAGTGGCGGGATGAAAAAACGTGTTCTGGTGGTCGACGACGATGCCAGTCTTCGTAGAGTCACTCAAGTACAACTCCAGCAGGCGGGATTTGAGACCAGCACTGCCGCTGATGGTGCCGAAGCTCTGGCGATTCTTCATAAATCGCCGCCCGATCTTGTCATCAGCGATTTGAAAATGCCCGCGATGTCCGGCATCGAGTTGCTCCGACGCATACGAACGGAGTATCCGGAGATGCTGGTCGTCATGCTTACCGCATACGGCACCGTTGAGAGCGCTGTCGAAGCCATGCGAGCAGGAGCCTACGATTACATCACCAAGCCCGTGCACCCGGACGAGCTGGAAATGGTCGCCAGACGAACTCTCGAACATCTTCAGCTTCTGGAAGAGAACCGCAGCTTGCGAAGCAGCCTGGATACGAAGTACGGGTTTGAGAACATCATCGGCCGATCTAATTCGCTGGTGCAGGTTCTGGAAATGGCGGCCCGAGCGGCCCACACCGAAGCAACCGTGCTGATTCACGGCGAAACAGGCACGGGAAAGGAACTGTTGGCGAAGGCCGTCCATTTCAACAGCGCCAGGCGCGAGAAGCCCTTCGTCACCATCAACTGCGGCGCTATACCCAAGGACCTGCTGGAATCCGAGCTGTTTGGGCACGTTAAAGGTTCTTTTACAGGCGCCGTCGCGCATCGTAAAGGCAAAGTGGAATCCGCCGATGGCGGCACGCTGTTTCTGGACGAAATTGGAGAGATGCCGGCCGAACTGCAGGTAAAGCTGCTGCGGCTCATCCAACAGGGCGAAATCGAAAAAGTCGGAGCCGCCAGCGCCGGCACCGTCGATGTGCGCGTTATTGCGGCCACCCACCGGAATCTTAGCGCCATGATCGAAGACGGCGCGTTTCGCGAAGACCTGTATTACCGGTTATCTGTAATTCCGCTGGAACTCCCGCCGTTGCGAGAGCGATTGGATGACATCCCGCAGCTTGTCCAGCATTTCTTCTCCAAACTGAAAAAGAAGCATGCCCGCGAGGAACTTGCCCTGCCCATCTCTTTGATGCCTTACTTCACAAACTATCGGTGGCCCGGCAACATTCGCGAGCTGGAGAACATCATAGAGCGGCTCGTCGTATTGACGCCGGGAAACGAGATCACGCTCTCGCATCTTCCGCCTTTCTTGCGTCGCGAGCATCCCTCGATTGACTCGCTCAATGTAGAGCTTCCTCCACAGGGAATCAGTCTCGAAGCCATCGAAAAGGAACTCATATTGAGAGCTCTTGACAAGTTCAAATGGAACCAGACCCATGCGGCGAAGTACCTGGACATCAGCCGTAAAGCTCTCATGTACCGGATGGAGAAGCACGCGATTCAAAGGCCCGATACGGGATCGCCCGATGAGGACCAGGAGGACGCCTGAAGGCGGCCCCGCGGTGGCCCTTAACTCTTTGTCAAAATCCTGCTGATGTCGTTGTAAATTACAAAAACCACCACCATCATCAGGAAGACAAACCCGAGTTTGAACACCGTCTCCTTCACCTGCATGCTCACTTCGCGCTGCAGCAGCATCTCTATAATCAGCAACAGCAGCGTCCCGCCATCCAGAATCGGAATCGGAAGAAGATTGAAGATGGCGAGGTTGAGGCTGACAATCGCCATCAGGCCAAGAAAGCTCGACGGCCCTTCTTGCGCCGCCTCGCTCGCCAACTCCGACATGCCGATCGGTCCGGCAAGGGTTTTGGGCGACACGCGGCGTTCCACAATGCTGCCCAGCACCTGAAAGATCATCGTCGCGTTCTGGCGATTGAATCGCAGCGACTCTGCAAGGGCGGGCCCCAGGTTCAGCTTCACCATCTTGAGGGACATCCGGAACGCGATGCCGATCTGCCACGGAAGCTTTGGATTCTTGCTCGGAACAGGAGTCACGGAGACCTCTTGGAGCTGATTGTTCCGCATCAATTGGAGCTCCACGGGTTTGCCGCCGGAATGAATGATGGCCTGCTGCACCGTAGCGAACGATTCGATCGGCTCATGGTTCACACTGATAAGCACGTCGCCCGGCTTCAATCCCGCCGCTGCCGCCGGTAATCCGGGCGCGACTTCCCCCACCTGCACGTCTCCGCGCCATCCGGCAACGCCGATGCCCTCTTTCGGATCCATGCGCGGCTTCACAAAAAGAGTCAACTGCTGCTGCCTGCGGTCTACCACTACGCGTACGGCGTGATTCGCATTCAAGGCTTCCTGCGTCAATACATCCTGCCAGCTCGGATCCCGTTGGTTGCCGATTTGAACGATTCTGTCTCCGGGCTGAATCCCCGCTTCCGCTGCCGCGGAGTTCGGAGCCACGCTGCTGATGACCGCATCCGTCGACGGAACTTCCTTGGGAAAGCCATACATGTAAAGCCCGGCAATTACCGCAACCGCCAGAATCACATTCATCAGCGGGCCGGCAATAATCACGATCGCGCGCTGCCATCGTGCTTTGGCCTGGAAAGATCTCGCATCGGCCGCCGTCTCATCCCCGGGTTGCTCACCGAGCATTCGTACGTAGCCGCCGAAGGGAACCGCCGAAATACGGAAGTCGGTATCGCCGCGCCGGAATCCGAACAGTCTCGGCCCGAAGCCGATGCTGAACGTCTCCACCTTTACTCCTACCGACAGCGCCGCCCAAAAGTGCCCCAGCTCATGAACCAGGATCATGACTCCCAAAAGAATCACAACCCAGAATGCAGGTCCGAAAAATGCCACGTGCTATTTACCTTTCCTGGTCCTTTCGAACCCCATACTCATCTGACGCGCGGGACTACAGTTCGCTTCAGACCCCTACCGCTCCAGCGCGAACCATCGAGACTCAGCCACAACTTGTCTCGCTGTCTCGCGCGAGGCGCCATCAATCTCAATTACTTCTTTTATTGTCGCCGCTTCCCGTACGGTCTGCCGCGCCAGGGTCCCTTCCACCGTCGCGGCAATCGCTGGAAACGGAATGCGCCCATCCAGGAATGCTTCGACCGCGATCTCATCCGCCGCATTCAATGTACAGGTCGCCGAGCCCCCGCGCTTCTGCGCCTCATACGCCAGTCTCAACAGCGGAAATTTTTCCAGATCCGGCGCCGAAAACTGCCAGGTCCGCAATTGCGTCCAATCGAGCCGCGGCACCGGGGCTCGTTGCCTCTCCGGGTACGTCATAGCGTATTGAATCGGCATCCTCATGTCCGTTGCAGAGATCTGTGCGATTACACTCCCGTCGTTGTACTCGACCATGGCATGAACCGAAGACTGCGGGTGAACCACCACCTCTATCTGCGAAGGAAGCAGATCAAATAACCAGCACGCCTCGATCACCTCGAGACCCTTGTTCATCATAGTGGCCGAATCGATGGTAATGCGTCGGCCCATCTTCCATGTCGGATGATGAAGGGCTTCTTCGGGCGTCACCTTCCACAGCGCATCGCGCGGTGTATCTCGAAAGGGACCACCCGAAGCGGTGAGCAGGAGCCGGGTCACTTCCGAGCGGGCGCCCGCGCGGAAGCACTGATGCGCGCCGTTGTGTTCACTATCCACCGGAATTAGCTCAGCCCCCGATTCCCGAACCGCCTCCATTACTAGCCGGCCGCTCGCCACGAGAACTTCCTTGTTCGCCAAACCTACCCGCTTCTTGCTCCGAACTGCGGCATAGGTCGCTTCCAGTCCAGCCACGCCCACGATAGCGGACATGACAAATCCCACCTCTGGAGCCGTCGCCGCCTCCACTCGGGCTGCCCGTCCGGCTGCCAGTTCCGGCCATGCCGATCTGGGGAGCGCTAGGGCTGTGAGCCGTTTCCGCAACTCCTCCAGCCGCGGTTCATCGGCAACCACGGCCAACTTTGGGCGAAATTCCAAAATTTGGGAGCAGAGCACATCCAGGTTTCCACCGGCGACTAGAGCATAAGCGTTATACCGCTCCGGCTGCTGACGAACTACGTCCAACGTGTTACAGCCGATTGAACCCGTTGATCCTAAGATGGTTATCTGCAATATGCCGCCCCGATGCGTCGAAGCTTCTAGGTAGTCCTACCAACCATAGTAAAAAAAATTTGGATTTCCGTATAGAAAAAGCTTGCGTTCCGAAAAATCATATCCTATTATTGGAAGTAAGCCAGGGAGGCAACTCCCACCAAAGCGAGACTAACCTCATAGAAAGACCCCTGAAGCAACAAACCTCCCTGGCGCCCGAAAGGGCCTGTCTCGCAGCTTCAGAATAGAAACCAAGTTAATCCTACGTAAAGCGCGGAAACCTAAGTTCCGCTAAACAGCACTCGCCAAGTGGCCACTACAAAAGCATGCGTCACCATCGGCGCTCGCACGCTGCCGCTCCGGGCATAGGCAATGCCGCAAGCGACGCCCAACAAACCCGCCACCAGAGCCCGGCGCCAGTCCGGAAACCGGTGAAACCATAGATGTGCGCAGCCAAACACAGCCGCCGAAGCCGCAACCGCCAAGGCCGGTGAGCGCGAACTGTTCAACAACGCACGCTCAATCATCCCGCGAAAGAACAACTCTTCGCCCAGTCCGACCACCCACAATACTCCGAAAAACGTGCCCACGCCGACCGCGGTAATTTTCCACCACGCTCCGTGCGGCGGTTCGAACCGGACGTCGTGCAAAGCGGTCGCGAGCGCCACAATCGGTATCAGCACCAGGGAGTAATAAAGGATACCCGCTTTCCACTCCTCCCGACGCGGCCAAAAGCCGAAGGGCCCCGGCTTCCACTTCCTTAAAACGAGCAAGGCGACGATCCCAAGCCGGATCCACATCAGATGGCCCAGAATGTCGATGTGCAGACCCTCATGAGGCGGAATATAGATCCGCTTGAAAACGCGCAGGATAATTGGCGCGGCGGCGATGACCAGAAATCCGACGTCGTAAGCGGTCCGTCGCGGGAGTACTGCGTACCAAAAAGCAAAAACTGCGCAGAGCGCGGCTAACAGATAGAACGCATCCGGCCGATAAGTTCCAGCGGTCAGGCTAAATACAAGAAAAGGCAGCATCGCAGTCACCCAGAGAAGGGCTGCTTGCGTCCAGCGCGAGCCGAGCCCGCTGAACCACTGCCGGGTCGATTCGAATATCGACCCTAAATAGAAGACCGCTTCCAGCAGAAACGCCGGGAGCGCTGCGATCATCATCCAATGTGAGTAGGAATGTTGCCGGCTATAAAACAAGGCGGTTGCGAATAATCCCAGCCACACGCACGGTAACGTTATGAAAAACGGACGCATCGCCCGAAACATCGCCCTCATCGTAGCATCGGTGTTCCTGTTGGCCGGAATGGCTGCCCAAGCCGCGGACCCGCCGCCAAACCTGCTGAGAAAGATCGCAGAGCGCGAGACCGAAAACGCGCAGGCCCGGCAGAACTACACCTACCAGCAGTCGGTCAACATCCAGGAATTTAACGATCAGGGCCTCGTGACCGGCCAGTATCGCGAGCTTCGGGACATTACCTTTTCCCCCAACCGGGTTCGATACGAGAAAGATGTCGAGCAGCCGCAAAACACGCTGAAACGCATTAAGCTGACCCCGGAAGATTTCGCCGACATCCGTAATATTGACCCGCTCCTTCTGACGAAGGATGAAGTATCGCTGTACGAAGGGCAATACAAAGGCGAGGAAACCATGGACGGCGTGAAATGCTTCGTCGAATACATTCGGCCTCGACAGATTCTTTCCAACCAGCGCTTCTTCGAAGGCACGCTTTGGGTAAGGGAATCCGATCTGGCTGTGGTGCGCAGCGAAGGGAAAGCGGTTCCGCAGATCGAGACTCTGAAGGAGCAGAATCTGTTTCCGCACTTCACTACGCTGCGCCACGAGATCGACGGCAAGTGGATGTTTCCTTTCTATACCTATGCGGACGACACCTTGTTCTTCCGGGATTGGCCGCAGCACATTCGCATTCTCGTCCGCTACATGAATTACAAGCGCTTCGGCGCCGAATCGACCGTGACGTTCGGGGAGCCGCCCCCGCCGGACAAGCCGGAACCAAAGAAATAGATTCAGACCAGCGCGGCGAAATCCTCCGGCGTATCGATGTCGGTGGCCGCCTCGGCAAGAGGGAACGCGGCAACGTCAAGGTTTTCATCGCGCAAGAGGCGCCGCGCGCCGGCATCCGGCGGCAGCGACTCCAGCAATGGAAATAACCGGCGTGCGAAAACGGCAGGCACACCCAGCGTACCGCCATACTGCGCGGCAACCGCTTCCGAGTTACTCAAATGGAGCAAGCTTCGCATGGCGATCAGATGACTGGCGTTCACTAGCGGCTGATCCGCGAGGAGAATCGCCACAGCGCCCGAATCGGCGGATATCTGCAGCAGCCGGGTCATACCGGCGGCAATCGAAGATCCCATGCCGGTCTCCCAGCCCTCGTTCCAAACAAGATCGACAGGCTGAGCCGCAATGGCGGCGCGCACGACGTCCGCTTCCGCCCCAATGACAACGACCACAGGGTCAAAGCCTGCCTGAAGAGCCTGCTCGATCGAATGCTCGAGAAGCGTGCGGCCGCCGAAGGGCAAGAGCTGTTTCAATCTCCCCATGCGGGTAGCAGCGCCCGCGGCCAGAATCACCGCCGCCGCAGGAGGAAAAGAGTCATCGGGGCTCAAGCCTTGTCGCCTTTGACGAGTTGCAGCTTCGAAGCCGGCCGGCTCCCGCGAACCACGGTGATCTCTTCCAGCTTCTCCAGTTCCCGCCGCGCGATCTGTGCCCACGTACTCGCCGGATCCAGCCTCAGATAGGCTCTCCAGTGCCGCATCGCGCTCAGGTTGTCTGCCGATGCCTGATGCAACAGGGCGAGATTGTAATGCGCGTCGGCATATTGCGGATAGATTTTGAGCGCTTCCTCATAATGATGCAGGGCATTTGCCGTATCGCCTTGCTCGTCATATAAATTCCCAAGGTTGAAATGCGCCAAGGCATAGTTCGGATCAACGTCCAGCGCTTTCTTGTAATGCACCTCGGCTTCGGCCCAGGCATGGCCGTTGAAAAAAACGGTTCCCAAATTTACGAGCGCGCCGGCCGAGTGCTGATCGAGTTCCGCGGCTTTCTGATAAGCCTCGATGATCTGTTCGTAAGGCGCTCCGGTCTGCTCCAGTTCCAAACCCTTTTCAAACCAATAGTCGGCTTCAATTCGGTTCTTGAGCTTCTCCGCGATCGTTCCGCCGCCCTTTTGTGAGGCCGGGAGCTGCAACAGTTTATCGATCTCCTCCTCGGCGAAATCGAACAGCAGCTGGCCCGACAGAGGCTCCATCTTGTGCTTGCCGATCTGGATTCGAACACGCCGGCCGTCCTTGTAAACCTGGACGTCCTCGCTCAGATGCGGAAGCTCTTTCAGGCGTTCCCGCAAAGCCGCCAAGGCTTCGCGGATTTGGCGAGGGCGGGCGTGTTCGCTTCGCAGCCGCGCAATCTTCTTCAGCAAAAGCAGGTCGGAGAAGCGATATTGCGCCGCCTCCGGGATGAGCTGCTGCCTCTCCCAGCTTTTCAGGAGCCGGTTTTCGATCTTGAGCAGCCGACAAACGTCCTTACGGGTGTAAGCACCACTCATTTCGCGTTCTAGGCCGGAAGTCGGATGTTGCGAGGGGTCCCGCAGCACAGGTCGATGATAGCACCGCTCGTTACGGTATAGTACCCAGTACCTGCCAATCCCGATGAATCCTTAGGGGCTTGCAAAAAATTGCCCGTTAATGTCCCATTGTCCTTACGGGGATGGCAGAGCTGGAACGGAGGTGTCGCGTACTATCGGCGCGTGTCGTTATTGCCGCTGGGCTACTTCTTCTCCCCTGCGGGCGGATGCCGGCCCAAACATGCACACCAGGCGAACTGCGGGTGTTTGTCAAGGATTCGCAGGAGAGCCCCATCTACGACGCGCAAGTGCGAGTCGAAAAAGAATCCGTGCAGTTCGCGGCGCTCACGACGCAAAGCGTAGGTTATGCGAATTTCGAGAATGTACCCTGCGGCACGTGGGCGGTGCATACGTCCAAGCCAGGATTCGAGGAGAGCGTTACAACCGTTGAGGTAAGGGGCGAACCGGCTCTCGAGATTAGCGTTGTTTTGCAGCCGAAAGTGCAGCACTCGACGGTGGAAGTAACGGACAAACCGCCGCCGGTGGAGCAGAGCGCTTCGCAGACGAACATCTTGCGGCCGGCCGAAGTGAAAACTCTTCCCGGCAACCCGGCCACGGTAGATGAGACGCTGCCGCTCGTGCCGGGAGTCGCGCGAGGACCGAATGGCGAGTTGAAGCTCGACGGCAGCGGCGAGCAGCGGAGCGCGCTAGTCGTGAACCAGAGCGATGTAACGAATCCAGCCACAGGTAAATTCGGACAGACTGTTCCAATCGACAGCGTCGAGACTATGAACGTGTTGACGACGCCGTTCTTGGCGCAATACGGACGGTTCACCCAAAGCGTCGTAGCCGTCGAGACACGGCGCGGCGGTGAGAAATGGCACGCGGACCTGAACGATCCATTCCCCGATTTCCGGATCCGAAGCTACCACATGCGAGGGATCCGCAACGAAACGCCGCGTTTCGTATTGAGCGGCCCGCTGATTCCGAACCGCCTGTATTTCAATTCTGCGATCGTGTATATCCTCGACAAAGTGCCGAGCCGCACATTGGGATTCCCGTTTAACGAATCGAAGCAGGAATCGATCAACTCCTTTACGCAACTGGATTACATTCTTTCGCCGAGACAGATTCTCACAGCTACGCTGCATGTAAGCCCGCAGCACACCAACTTCGTAAATCCGGAGTACTTCAATCCGCAGCCGGTGACCCCGAGCTACGCTCAACACGATTACATCGGGACGATCGCGGACCACTTCGGTATTTTCGGCGGAACGCTCGACAGCTCGGTTTCCATACAGCGCTTTGAGGCATTCATCGGCGCGCAGGGCGAATCGGATATGCTGCTGACACCTGAAGGAAACCACGGCAATTTCTTCGGCACTCAAAGCCGAAACGCCCGGCGCACGGAACTGCTGGAGATCTGGTCACCGGCGCCGGCCAGGCTGCTCGGAACGCACCAGGTAAAAATCGGCGGCTCGTGGACACACGCGAACGATATGGGCCAGTTCACATATCACCCTGTGGACATCGACAATTCCGTCGGCCAGCTTCTGCGGCGCATTGAATTCACGAATCCGAGCGCGTTCAGCCGAACGGACCTGGAGGTTACGACCTACGCACAGGATCACTGGGCGGTCACTCCGAAGATCGCCTTCGACTTCGGTGGCCGGCTGGAGCACCAACGGCTCGCCTCCAGCATGCGCATCGCGCCGCGCGCGGGTCTGGCATGGAGCCCGTTTGCGAATGAGCGGACCGTGTTTCGTATCGGATACGGCCAGTTTTACGATCACATTCCACTCGATGTTTACACGTTCTCCCGCTATCCGCAGCGCACTGTGATCGATTACGCTCCGGACGGCAGCGTTCTAGGCACGCCCATGACGTTTGTGAATGTCATCGGGAGCGCAACGGGTCCAAGATCCTTTCTGGTACAAGGCAAGCGAGTGGCAGGAAGCTTCTCACCGCGCGGCACGACGTGGAACATGCAAATCGAGCACAGTTTTTCGAAGCTGCTCCGCGTTCGTGGCGTGTATACAGACAATCGCTCGGTGGGTTTGATTGTACTGGAGCCGGAACTCCTGGGAACAGCCAACGAGATCGTATTAAACGGCGACGGCCGATCGCGCTACCGGCAGGCGGAACTCACGGCGAAACTTACTTGGGACAAGGGGCAGCAACTCGTCTTCTCATACACACGAAGCCGCGCGGAGGGCAACGTAAACGGATTTGATACTTATCTCGGCAACTTTCCGGCGCCTTTGATCCAGCAGGATGTTTACTCGAATCTTCCTGGCGATCTGCCGAACCGCTTTCTCGTATGGGGACACCTCGATCCCCATTTCTGGGGGCTGACGGTCGGGCCTATCGTCGAATACCGCGATGGATTCCCGTACGTGACATACGACGCGCTGCAGTCTTATGTCGGGATCCCGTACAGCGACGGGATGCGATTCCCGCATTTCTTCTCCGCTGACGCGCGCGTCAGCAAGGATTTCAAGGTGACTCCGAAATACACGCTACGCCTCTCGCTCACCGGCTTCAATTTGACGAACCACTTCAACGCCCTGGCGGTTCACAACAACATAGCGGATCCTCAGCATGGAGTATTTTTCGGCAACTATCACCGCCGCTACCGCTTTGACTTCGAAGTCATTTTTTGAACACAGCGGCATAGGGCGTCAACCAATCCAGCGACTGAATGAATATCGGGCTCTACCGCCACGGTAAGGCCGTGCTTACGGATGGTTTTCGAAGTAACGGGGCCGATGCTGGCAATGCTCAGGGCCGCGAGCGGCTCCGTTCCGATCAAACCGACTAAGTTGTCCACGGCCGACGAGCTGGCGAACGTGATCCAGTCGGGGAACGGCGCACGAAAGATTTCCCAGGCTCGCTCATGCGCATCCGGGGGGACGATATTGCGGTATGCTTCGACGATATCGACAACAGCGCCGCGCGCGCGCAGCGCCGCTGGAACGACATCGCGCGTGACAGCTGCGGTTGGAAGGAGAACGCGGCGGCCAGTCAGGTCCTCGGTCTCAAACGCCTCGATCAATGATTCGGCAACATATCTGTCGGGCACGATAGTGACGACGAAACCCTCCGCTTCGGCTGCCGCTCGCGTCGCAGTCCCGATGGCGGCCACCCTGGCTTTGCATTCGCGCGCCGACCCCGGGAGTTGAGCGCGGAAAGCAGCCACCGCGTTAGCGCTGGTAAAGACGATCCAATCGTACTCATCGCAATGCTCGGCAGCACGGCGCAGCGGCTCGGGATCGCTGGGCGGCGCGATCGCGATCATCGGAAGAAGTATCGTCTCCGCACCACGCTCGCGTAACGGAGCAGCGAGTTCTTCGGCCTGGTGCGCTGCCCTGGTGACAACTACGCGCACGCCATCGAGCGCGGGCATCTATTCAACTGCCCCGAGGATGGCGCGAGCGCCTCTCGCAAGCAACTCTTCCGCCAGACTCCGGCCCAACGCCTGGGCATCTGTTCTCCGGCCCTCCCGCCTTCCTTTGAGATGACGAGATCCATCGGGCGAGATAACGACGGCCATCAGTTCCATGGCATCATCGATCACGCGAGCGAAGGCTCCCACCGGCAACTGGCACCCGCCGCCGAGAGCCTCGAGCACAGTACGCTCGGCGTTTACGGCCTGGAATGTCGCGTCGTCGTTCAGTTGCGAGCAGATTTCGCGGGCCGGATCGTCGGCCCGCGTCTGAATGGCGAGAGCGCCCTGCCCCGGCGCCGGACAGATTTCTTCCGGAGAAAAGGTTTGCGTAATCTCGTGTTCGAGCCCCAGCCGCCGAAGTCCGGCAGCAGCCAGAACGACCGCATCGTAGAGACCTTCCTTCTGCTTGCGAATGCGGGTGTCGACATTTCCCCGGATTGCTTCCATCAGAAGATCGGACCGCAGGAGGCGGAGCTGAGCGGCGCGGCGACCCGAACTCGTGCCCACGCGCGAACCGGGAACGAGCTCGTCCAGACGGCGGCCCACCAGCGCATCCCGAGGATCCTCGCGCGTCGGCACCGCGGCTATGGTCAGGCCGCGAGGGTTTTCTGTGGGAAGATCTTTCAAACTATGCACGGCTGCATCGATCGCACCAGCGAGCAGCGCGTCTTCAATTTCCTTCGTAAAGAGACCCTTGCCGCCCGCCTGAGTGAGTGAAGCCGTCTGCAGATGATCGCCCGTGGTCCGAATAATCTCAATGCGAGTGTTGACGCCGATGCCCTGCAGATAGGACGCGACGTGGCGGGCTTGCCAAAGGGCTAGGGGAGAACCGCGCGATCCGATGGTGAGCGCTCGTATTTCCGACGCGGCGGTACTCATCGCGATTAGCGCTCGCGCAGCCGGAAGATCCGGCGAACGGCGCTGATGAGCTCGCCTTCCGGAGAGTCTTCGCGCGCGGCTCGAGCCGAAGCATGACGCCGGATCTCTGAGATGGGCCCATGAGCGATTTTGTTGATAAGGGCGCGGGTCAGCCCATCGAGTGCCTGTTCCTGCTCGACAGTCAGTACGCCAAAACGGGAGCGATGACGCTGCAGCACATCGCGGCGGATGGCCTCAAGCTGCTCTTGAAGACTGAGAATGGTGGGAGTAACATCGCGCTCGCGGAGCCGCGCTTCGAGCCGGACGACCTCTTCGTCGACGATACTCTCGGCGAGCTGGGCGACTTCGCGGCGCGCTTGCAAATTGCGATCGGCGAGGCGCTGCAGATCGTCCATGTCATAGAGAAAAGCGTGCTCGAGGCCGTTCACGCGCGGCTCGATATTTCTAGGGACCGCGATATCGACCAGAAACATGGGTTGGTTTTTGCGAGCTTCAATGGCGCGCCGCACCATATCGCCGGTAACGATATAGCCCGGAGCAGCCGATGAAGCGATCACGATATCGACCTCGCTCAAGCGGTGCGGGAAATCGTCATAAAGCACCACTTCACCGCGAAAGAGGCTGGCGAGATCGCAGGCACGGTCGGGCGTCCGATTGGTGACGAGAATCCGCGCCACTCCGGCTCGAAGCAAATGCCGGGCGGCGCCTTCCGACATCTTGCCCGCGCCGACGATGAGAACGCTTTTCTTTTGGAGGGAACCGAAAATCTCCTTCGCCAGCTCCACGGCCGCGTAACTTATGGACACCGCGCTCTGGCCGATTTCGGTCTCCGACCGGATGCGCTTCGCCACATTGAAGGCCCGCGTGAGAACGGCTTCGAGCATGCTGCCGATGGCGCCTTGCTCGCGCGCCTGGGCGTAAGCGTCCTTCAATTGCCCGAGAATTTGAGGCTCGCCGACGATCATGGAATCCAGGCTGGCAGCCACCCGGAAGAGATGGCGGATGGCGGCGGCTTCCTCAAAGAGATAAAGATGGGGGCGCACGGCATCGAGCGTCAACCCATCGCGCCCGGCGACGATCTCTTCAAGCAAAGCATCGATCGGAATGCCCTCCGCCAGGGCAGCCGTCATCTCTACCCGATTGCAGGTGGAAAGGATGAGCGCCTCCTTGGCTCCCCGGGCGCGCATCTGGAGCAGCGCGGCCGGAATATCTTCGGCGCGGAAGGCGAGTTTCTCGCGAAGCTCGACAGGAGCGGTGCGATGATTGATGCCTGCGAGCGCGAGCTTCATCGGAAGTATAAGCGCCGGAGGCCGACGTGGGTAGCCCAGGTGATGATGGAGCAACTGAGCACGGCGACTGCCAGCCATGCCATGCGACGCCCGCGCCAGCCTGCCGAAATGCGCAGGAAAATCATCGCCAGGTAAAACGCCCACGTAAAGAGAAAGAAGGCAATCTTCGGATCGAGAATCCAACCCGTTCCGGTATCGATGAAGGCCCAGACCACACCAGTGACCGTTCCGATGGTGATAAACACGAATCCGGCGTTCATGGATTGCGTGATGACGCGATCGAGAGTGGCGAGCGGAGGCAGTTGATTGGCGGAGGGAGTCAAATCTTTTCGTTTTAGTTGGCGTTCCTGCAACAGGTAATAAACGGATGCAACGGCCGAAAGGATAAGGGCGGCATAGCCGATCAATACCGTGGCGATGTGGACCAGCAGCCAGGCATTCCGCACTTCCGGACTGCTCCAGGTGTTGACGGGGAACTCGGTTGCACCAATCAATGTCATGAAAAACACGAGCGGGAAGAGGCACACACCGAAGATCGCGATGCGGTAATAGCTGTATACGAGCAGGAACAAGACAGCAATGAGGAAAGCGCACAGAGAGCTGGTTTCGTAGAAGTTGTTTAAGGGCAGATGGCCGGTCTCAGCCCGAAACTCGACGATGGAGACGAAATGGAAGACAGCTCCGGCCGCGAAGGCGATCAGCGCGGCGGGAAACAGCAAGGTGCTTTTCCGAAAAAGGTAAATCAACGCGTACAGCAATCCGCACGCGTATAAGGCGGCGGCCGTCCGCAGCCAGATAACACTCATAGCGGGGGCTCCTTTCCAGTATAGGTTGACGGTTGCATTCCGACGCAGGAGGGGTGCGAGTGTGTGGGCGGCCTGAGAGGCCGCCGCAGGCCGAGGCCTGCCCTACTAATCAACCCTGAGATCAGGCCGCTTTTTCGGCCACCATGAGGCGATGTTCGCGGCTGGAATCGAGACCGGCTTCGTTTTTGGCGTCCAATTCCGGAAAAGTTCCTGGTCGAGCTTGCATTCGGCGAGCATCAGGAATTCGCTTTACCTTCGGCAGTGACCGAGCATTCGTACGTAGCCGCCGAAGGGATGAGCTACTCATAGCGCAACGATATTAGCGGATCCACAAGCGTCGCCCGCCGCGAGGGAACGTAGGACGCCGCATACCCTGCCAGCAGCAGAATCGCGACCACGGAAATGAGCGTCACCGGATCGTATGTCTTGATCCCGGCAATTTGGTTTTGCATCACGCGCAGCAGCAAGAACGAGAGAAGCGCGCCGATGAGGATTCCCACAATCACGAATCGCATACCGGCCCAAATCACCAGGCCCCGAACGTTGCCCGTTGACGCACCCAGCGCCATGCGTATGCCGATTTCTTTCTGCTGCTGTGAGACCGTGTATGAGATCACGCTGTAGACACCGACACAAACCAGCACGAAGCCGATGGACGCGAAGACGGAAAATAGTTGCACTCCGAATCGAGCCGGCGAGAACAAGAACTGATCCAGCAACTGACTCATGGTTCCTGACTGTTGCGGAACGACATTCTTATCGAGCGAAAGTATGCTGCTCTCCAGAGTCTTGCTCATTGCGGCGGGAGAACCGAGAGTCTTTACAAATACTCCGAAGCCGCCGTATCCGGACAGCGTCATGGGAGTGTATGCTTCGGGCACCGTCGGGTCGACCAATCCGCTATTGCGCAGGTCGGACGTGACGCCAACGATCTCAAACCAGGGATTCTTGATCGGGACCGGAGCTTGCTCGAAGACATCGATCCGCACCTGCTTGCCCACCGGGTTCGCGCCCTGCATCAGCTTCGTAACGAAGGTCTGGTTCACGACGGTCACCATGTGCTTCCCAAACACATCGGCGTCCGTGATACTGCGGCCGCTCAGAATGTGGGTGCCTACGGTCGCAAAATAACTGGGGTCAACCAGGCCTGCCTGTCCGTTCCACTTCTCGCTATGTGTGATTCCAGCAACATCGAACGTTGTACGAATCCCGCCGAACGGCGGAAATTCGAGCGCAGTTGCAGCGGAGGTAACCCCGGGCACGGCGCGCAGCTTATCCATAAGGTCTCGGGCGAAGCGATACTGCGATTCGGCAGTGGCGTACTTCTTTCCCAACTGGACTTGCGCAACCAGCAACTTGTCGGCCCGGAAGCCCAGGTCTGCGCCGCGCTGCACCAGGAAGCTGCGCATCAGCAAGCCTGCACCGCTCAGCAGGAACAGCGACAGGGCGACTTCGAACACCACCAGCGCGTTTCGCATTTTGCCGCGACGAAAGCCGCTGTTGCCGCGCCCGCCCGCTTTCAACGGTTCCGCCAGATTGCGTGCGAACGCTCCCAGCGAAGGGATCAGCCCGAAAATCAGAGGAGTCAGGACCGCGACAACTACCGTTGCTGCCAGCACCGGAAGGTTCAGCCGGATGTCGGCTTCGTCCGGAAAGGTGAATTTCGGCAGCGCCACCGTCAGCGCTTTCAGCCCCGCTGCCGCGAACGCGCATCCGAGCGCGGCCCCGCACCAGGCGAGCAACGAACTCTCAATCAGAAGCTGCCGCATCACGCGCCACCCTCCTGCGCCAAGCGAGCTTCGGATTGCGAACTCCTTCTCGCGCGCCGTCGCTCGCGCCAGCAGCAGATTCGCCACATTCGCGCACGCGATCAGCAGGAGCAGCCCCACCGCACCCAGCAGAATATAAAGCGTTTCGCGAAACTTTCCCACCACGTTGTCGATCAGCAGCGGCACGCGAACATCAAACTGCTTCGGGTAGAAGACGTGATACTGCTTCGCCAGCCTGTGGGCAATGATGTTCAGATCCGGCGCCGCGGATTTCGGCGTGAGTCCTGGCTTCAGACGCCCCATCAGGAATAAGAAATCGGAGTTCGCATCAGCTTCTGCCGGATTCGGCGTGAAAGGCATCCACAGGTCAGCGCCCCACAGTGTGAATCGCTTAGGCATGATCCCGATCAGGGTCGTGGGAATGCCGTTTAGGATGTAGTTCTTGCCAATGATGCTGTGGTCGCCGGCGAACCTACTCTGCCAGAGCTTGTAGCTCAACACGAACACCGGCGGGGCTCCTGGATTCGCGTCCTCCTGAGTAAAGTAGCGGCCGAGGAGCGGCTGCATGCCGCAGAAATCGAAGGCATTCCCGGTCAATTTCGCCCGCAGAAACGATTCAAGGCGGCCGGACGGATCGGTCATCAATACGCGATCCTGGACGATACCGATACTGTCTTCAAAAACATGATTCTGCTGCTGAAGCTGCACAAATTCGGCTTGCGTGTACCCTTGCCTGCCGCCGTCTTGCGCCCGGGTGGAGTCGTGAATCTCGACGCCGGTCAACCGCGTCCCTCCCTTATATGGGAACGGGTCCAGCAGCACATTATCGATGATGCTGAAGATCGCCGTCACCGACCCAATGCCAAGTGCCAGCGCAATCACGGCCGTCACGAAGAACCCGCGATCCTTAATCAGCATCCGGATCGCATACCGAAAATCCTGCAGCACGGAATCCATGGAGAAGAGTACGTAAACACGGCGGGAAAGGTGCCAATAAAATCTTGCGGCGACGAGAAAATCGCTAGATCGATGCCGCGCCCTTGGATGTGTTTATCCCAGGGCGCCCTGCGTTACTGCGTGTGAGTGTTCGAAAAAGGGACGGTAGCGTCAATCGCGTCCCCAGCGCTCGTGGGCCCAATACTCATGTTTTCAATGCGCCCGCTTGAAATACTGAACAGCGCGCTCGTGCTGTTCGGCAGCCGCTCGCGTTTTGAAGGTTCCGAGATTTTTGCGCTTCCCCGTTTTGGGATCTTTTTTCTTTGAGTACAATCGATACCCGCCACTTGGCAACTTCCGGATCATACGGCTCCCGACCATTGGTATCAAAAGTTCGGCGCCTCGGCAACCCTGCATTGGCCGCCAAGAGCTGAATGTCCCAGCGACGCGGTCAGAAGCCGGCTTACGCCCGCTCAGCTCACAACAACCCAATTCATCTCCCCAACAACCGGGCGGGTGGCGCGCAACAATGTAGGGTGGATAGCGCGCGGAGAGGCTGGCTATGACGTTCACCAAGCGTTTACGGGATGGCGTTCGTCGTGGAGAAATCACTTGCAGTGTGCGCATCTGGACACGCCCGCATGTGAAGGTAGGCGGCCGGTATCGGATGGAGGAAGGCGAGATCGAAGTGGACTCCATCGAGCCGATCGGCCTTCCGGACATCACTCCCCAATTGGCGCGAGAGTCGGGTTTCCTTGGAATTGTCGATCTCCTCAAGGTAGCTAACCACGGTCGAGGCAGGAACATTTATCTCGTTCGCTTTCATTACTTGCGCCCGCGCGGCAAACGATAATCGTGATTGAGCCCGGCCCTTCCGGCAGTGTGCAATCGAGGTCTTCGGACTCATAGCTGCCCTCAAGCATTGTTATCGTCCGAGCCCGAAAACTTCGAGCGGACGAGGTCGAAAAGTAATGAGCGGCGGCTTGGTAAATTCGTCGGCAGTGATGGTTCTCCTCGCAATTCCCAGCCAAGTGATCTGGTCGTATTGTGTCGGTGGGGCGGTTCTTGCAATCGGGCTGGCCGCGATTTGTCTTCGCGGCGACTGGCGAAGAGCGCGAGGATTCGACAAGCTGATTCTGTTAGGGCCGCTTTTTTACGCGGCACCGATCGCGGCCTTCGGCACGGAACATTTCACGGTGACCAAGGCCATCGCTTCGATCATGCCAGCGTGGATTCCGTGGCATCCGTTTTGGGCCTACTTCGTAGGCGCTTGCTTTATCGCAGCCGCGCTGAGCTTGGTAACGAGGATTCAGGCGCGTCTCTCGGCCAGTTTGCTCGCTTTGACGTTTTTCCTGTTCGTAATGCTGATGCATGCTCCGAGCTGGGCACAAAATCCGCGAAATCGCTTTGCGGCGACGGTCGCTCTGCGTGAAATATCTTTTAGCGGCGGCGCTTTGGCGCTGGCCGCCAGCCTCACCGGGCAGTGGCGCAAGCGCGGTACGCACATCCTTGCGACGATTGCGCGATACTTCGTTGCAATTCCCGTGCTGTTTTTCAGCTTTGAGCAATTCATGCACGGCGATCACGTTCCCGGCATTCCACTGGCGCCGGTGACTCCCGCGTGGATCTATGGACACGCCGTTTGGACATACCTGGCGGCGGCCGTTTACGCAGTGACGGGTATTCTGTTGCTCGCGGGGAAGAAAACCCGCGCAGCCGCGACCTGGCTAGGCTTGACCGTGCTCTTCGTGGAGTTGGTGGTCTATGTGCCGATCGGAGTGGTCCAACGCGCCAGCCTCAACAACGGACTTAATTATGTGGCGGATACGCTGATGTTTTGCGGAGCCGTTCTCTTGCTCGCGGGCGCCATGCCGCGCGAAGCGTAGTGACGGAGTCGTTTCGGCTAGTCTGTGGTCCCAAATCCGGGTCGACGCGGTCTTTCGACCACCTGCAAGTTGAACCCGATTACTCCTGCGAATTTCGCTTGCGTTCGGCCAATTCCCGGGTTACACGTTTTGAAGCGCAGCACGAACTGTTTGAGCGCATTGGAAAGCACACGAAGGCGATCAAACGACTCCGGCAATCGCTCAAGCAGGATGCGTTCGATGCACTCCGAAGCGCCGCTACCGGGTCGCGCCGATCTCGTGCTTCGCGCAAGCGTCAGGAGGGTTTATGAGTATGTCGACGGAAAGTCGAGAAGGTGTCAGTGCCAGCCTGGAGACCGTCTCGTTCCGGCTCGCCGGCGACCAGAATCCGCTGATCCTGGTTCCTGTCTACTTGAACGGGAACGGAGTCGGCGCATTTCTGGCAATGCTAAGCGAGGCCGTTGGCACCAAACTGGACGGTATCGTGGGTTATAACTTCCTGAATCAGTTTCGCGTCACAATCGCCTATCCCCAAGGGTCCTCGAATTGCTACCCGCAGGTCCTCCGTAATTCCAAGTCAACGCCCCCATGCGTAGGGATGAGGGATTGATGTTGCCAAGGAGGCAGTCAGTCCTTATCGTTCGATGACTAGCACAGCGAAAGAACCGGCAAGAACCGGGCCCCTTCTGCCGCCAGGAGGGGTCGGTCCGAACTTCGCGGAAGCCACATACACGCGATGATTGGTTGGATCGAGGCCCATGTTGCGGGATCCCTTTGGAGTCTCGACCACTTGCGCCACCTGGTACTGATCCGGCGAATCCTGGTGAATTACCGTCAGGGTTCCATCCGCATTTGAGGCGAACACATTCCGCGAGGCAGGATCGTATCCCGCACCATCGACGCCTGTTCCGATCGGAACCGTAGCAATCACGCGCCCGTTTTGATAGTCGGAGATGGCCATGATGCCGCTCCGGCAGCCGCTGAAAAGACGGTAATGCGCTGTGTCGATAGCCATTGAAACGGGCTGTTTGCACGGCGCAGTGGACCAGCGGCGCGCGACTGTGGCGGCCTTCGAATTGATTTCGACTATTTCATCCGTGTCCGTGAGATTGGCGTAAACGCTGCCATCTCCGGCGGAGGCGCCATACTCCGGCTTGCCATTCAGTTGAATATTCGTAACCAGGTTTCCATGCGAATCGATGACAGTGGATGAGTGGGCATCGCCGTTGAGCGTGAATACGCGGTCCGAGGGCGGATCGTAAACAATGGCATCGGCATCCTCGGCGGCGGGAATACGCTTCAGAGTTTTGAATGTCTTCGCATCGAACATGACCACGGATTGATCTTTGCCCGAGGTTGCGAAGCCATGCCCTGAGCCTCCCGCAATGGCCGTGCCGTGCGCCCCATTGATGCCGGTGACCTCGCCCAGCAAAGTTCCCGTATCTTCGTCGACGACCATGACGCGAGTCTGCCGCGCGATGAACAGCCGGTGATTCGGCGGATCAGGCACAACATAGTCCCAACTTCCGTCACCGCCGAGAGTATAAGTGTGGGTGATGCGATACGGAGACTGCGATTGCCCAGGCAGCAGGGCGGCCGTTAACAGAATGAAAAATGTGGAGACCACTTCCAGATCTATCCTCCTTAAAAGTTGTACCGCAGCAGAAATCGAAATCGCGATCGAAGTAGCCGAGGGCGCTTTTATCGCCCGCTGTAGAAAGTCAATGTGCGAGAGCCAGAAGGCGCTTCGGCGCCTTCCCCACCTTGATGCGGGCCACTTCTTTACGGGTGCGAGTGTCGATTATGGAGCAATCATCACTATCGCTATTGCTGACAGCGCAGTATCGGCCATCGGGAGAGAAGGTGATCCAATTCGGGCACTTGCCCGTCGGAACGTACCCCAGTAGATTATTACTTCTGCTGTCGTATACGTAGACTCGATTGTCCGCCAGACTGGTTACCCAGAGTTGGCCGCCATTAGGCGAAAGCTCCAGCCCGTGGGTAGGTGTGTGCGGTTCCAATGGACAGTGGGATGGCGGAGCAGGCGGGAGTTCGATACGTTTAATCACCTTGCATTGGGGAATACTGGCGATTATGAAGCCGTGGAAATCACTCAGGGCAGCGTACAGCGTCTTTTCGTCAACTGAAATCGAATAAGGGCGGGGTACTCCGCCGACGGGAATCTTTTCGCTATAGGCCATCGTCTTCAAGTCAATGCGGTCGATCTCGTTGTCGCCCATGGAGGAAACGTACAGGTCCTCGTTGCTTCCGGCGTTGTAGCAGTTATGCGGCACCTTTACCGGCAGAACTTTTACCACTTTTCCTTGCGTCGTATCGACAATGTCCACACTGTTGCCGTCACGAATAGGCACACCAACATAGTGTCCATCCGGCGTGGAAGCACATTGGTTAGGAAGTCCAGTAACAGGAATAGCACTGAGTATGTTGCCTGTTTCCGTGTCGATGACCTTCAGATTGCGTTCCGACTCGATGGTTGTGAAAAGGCGGCGACCATCGGCGGGCGCGCAGACCCCGTGGACATGCATCCCTACTTTAATGTCGTGAACCACCTTCAATGACTGAAGATCAATGACAGTTATGTCGTCGCCTAAACTATTCGTGACATAAAGCCGTCCGGAACCGTTTCCAGCAAGGGCCGGCTGATAAGGTATTGCAATCGAGAATAACGGAACGAGCAAGAATCTCGACAAAATGAGGATCGCTGAGCGACTCGATTTGAAGTGGCAGGATCTTCTCTCCTTGCCGGCAAAGACGACGTTTTGATCCATTTCGTACGCTGTCCTCCTGTCTTCTCATTGTCGACCCGCAGCCCGATCGCCGGCGTGCCGAAATTGTTGCCGCTGCAGTGTAGCGTATCCTCCGAGAGAGGAGATTCGATTGCGACTCGCTCTTCTGTTGCTGGCGATCGGTCCAGTTCTGCTATTCGATCAGGCTAACTCGATACCGGCGGCGTACGCTCAGCCATACCGGCCGCAGTACCATTTTTCGCCACGCGAACACTGGATGAATGATCCGAACGGTTTAGTGTACTTTGATGGCGAATATCATCTCTTCTTTCAATACAACCCGTTCAACAACCAGTGGGGACACATGACATGGGGCCATGCTGTGAGCAGCGACTTAGTGCACTGGAAAGAAATGCCGCCCGCGATTCCCGAGGAGAACGGGATCATGATCTTCACCGGCAGCGCTGTCGTAGACGAACAAAATACAAGCGGCTTCTGCACGAATCACAAGCCGTGCCTCGTGGCGATTTACACAGGTCACACGCCGGAACGCAGCGGGCATCCGGCATTGCAAACGCAAAACCTGGCTTTTAGTAACGATCACGGGCGGACCTGGACGAAATACTCCGGAAACCCGGTACTCAATCTACGCCTTTCAGACTTTCGCGATCCGAACGTATTTTGGTCGCGACAGACATCGCGGTGGGTGATGGTGGTGTCGCTGCCGAACGACCATAAAGTGAGGATCTATGAGTCGAGGGATTTAAAGCAGTGGACGGCACTAAGCGAATTCGGGCCGGAGGGCGCGACGGGCGGACAGTGGGAGTGTCCGGACCTGTTCGAATTGCCCGTTGAGGGCGGAAAACGCGAGACGCGCTGGATATTGAAGATCGGGTTAAATCCGGGCGCCCTGCAAGGAGGATCCGGCGAGCAGTACTTTATTGGCCGCTTCGATGGCAAGCGTTTTATTAACGACAACCCAGCCTCGCAGACAATGTGGACGGACTACGGCAAGGACTGCTACTGTTCGCTCGCCTTTAACAATCTACCGCGCGGCAACCCGACGGTGATGATCGGATGGATGAGCAACTGGCAGTACGCACGCGATTTGCCGACAAGTCCATGGCGCGGGCAGATGATGTTTCCGCGCCGCCTTTCGCTGGGAAAAACGCCGGAAGGACTGCGGCTGGTACAAGCACCAATTGATCAGCTTCGCCTGCTCAAACAGACAGAGAGCCAAGCAACGGGCAAGACGGGAACTCTGGAAATGGTGAATCGCTGGCTGGCCGGCTCAGAGCTAACGACCGGCCGTACTTTTCAGCTCGAGACGGAAATCGGGTTGGGAGGCGCACGGGAAGTTGGCTTGCGAATCCTCATGAGCAAAGGCAGTTACACGGCCATAAGCTATGACCGCCAAGCGCAGAAGCTGTTCTTTGACCGTACTCATTCAGGGTCGATGAAGGTCAGCCAGAATTTTGCAAGCCGGATTGAAGCGCCTCTCGTTGTACAGGAGCCGGTGTTGCGGTTGAATATGCTGGTAGATCGGAATTCCGTAGAGATCTTTGCGAATGACGGGCGGCTCGCGAGCACAAATCTTGTTTTTCCGCTCGCGGACGCAAACGGGATTGAGGTCTACGCCGAAGGTGGGCATGCCGGCAAGATTTCCGCACGTATTACGCCAATTCAATCCATCTGGACAATCGCAAAATGAGTATTCAAAATCTAATGACGATTGATTTCTAGATGCGGTGTTTGCTCATTTGCGGAGCTCACCCGGATGACGAGACCTTTTTTGCCGGCACAATGGCGAAATATGTGCGCAAGGGCGTGCGTGTATGCCTGCTCTGCGGGACTCGCGGCGAGCGGGGTAATACCGGCGATCTATGCGCGATTCCGGAGCTCCCGAAAGTACGCGAAGCGGAGCTGATGAATTCGACAAGCGTGCTTGGGCTTCGGAGCGGTGATGTTTTCTTCCTGCCTTACGAGGACCAAAAGCTGCATTTAGCTCCGCTAGAAGAGATACGAAATCATATTGTTCGTCTGGTGAGGCAGGTCAGGCCACAGGTAGTGGTTACCTTCGACCCGCATGGCGCGAACGGCCACACCGATCATGTCGCGATGAGCCGCTTCATCTCAGATTTTGTACCTGCTGCTGCGGACGCGCGGTGCTGCCGAGATGCCGGAGTCCCCTGGAGCGTATCGAGGCTGCTCTGGCAGCCGCCACACCTGCCTTGGCGTCTGCCCGCAGGCATTGAATTGGCCCGTTATTTCGGGACGGACTTTCTGATAGACACAACCGCTTTCGCCGATGTCAAACGCACCGCAATCCTGGAGCACAAAACGCAGTTGCCCGGCTTAGAGCATCTTTTCTTTGAACAAGGCAGTCCCGATTTCACGTTGAACCAAGAAGTGTTCCGGCTCGCCTGGGGACCGCGGCCAGAGCAGGTGCCGGCATCCGATCTGTTCGAAGGACTCAGTTAACCGCATTATCCGCTATTCGTTACGTAAGGCTTCGATGGGATTGAGGCGCGCGGCACGGCGGGCGGGGATCAAACAGGCAAGCGCTGCGATCACGAGGAGCACCAGCGAAGTTCCTGCGTAGGTCCATGGATCGAGCGCGCGGACTCCGAACAGCAGATTGGCAACGATTCGGGCCAATGCAGCGGAGATGCTGAGCCCGGCCACGATGCCGACGAAAACCGGCGCCATGCCAGTTGCGAGTATTGAAGTCAGAATCTTGTACGGGCGGGCGCCAAGAGCGATTCGTACTCCGATCTCTGAGGTTCGCCTACTTATCGTAAATGCCAGCACACTATAGATTCCAAGACAGGCGAGTACAACAGCGACGGCAGCAAACGTGGCGAGCAGAATCACCTGGAAACGTTGTTCGGATACGGAGCTTGCCACGACTTCGCGCATCGTCTGAACGGAAGGAATGGCGGCCTGCGGCTCCAGATCGTGTACGATCCGGCGAACTGCTCCAGATATGCTCTCGGGTTTGTTTCCCGCCCGCACAACGAGCGACATATTCAAATCCTGCCTACGCCACTCCGGGAAGTAGACCATCATGGTCGGCTGCTGAGTTAACGAAGCGGCATACGTCGCTCCGACGACACCGACGACGTTCATCAGGCGCTTGTAACTGTAAATGCGAAGCGGACGGCCGACGGCGCTCTCTCGGGGCCACAGCCGTTCCGCCAGATTTTCGCTGATCATGATTTCGGTTGAGTCGCCATCGCGCTCGTCAAAGGGGCGGCCTTCTTTAAGCGGTATCCCGGCCGCGTGGAAATACATTTTACTGGCCGAGCGGTAATTCGTCATCTGCCATTGAGCGATAGGCGGAGCGGGCCGGTCGCCGGCAGTTGCAGGATTGTTATTGTTTTCTCCGGTGAGCGGCAGATCCGAGACGAGGCCCGCTGCCTTCACGCCGGGGAGCGAACCAACCTGCTCGCGCAAACGTTTATAGAACGAAGCGATATCTTTTCCTTGCTGGTACCGGTCCGGTGGCAGGTTGATCCGCAGGGTCAATAAGTTTTCGACCCTCATTCCGGGGTTGACAGCGAGGACCGCGGCGAAGCTGCGCATCAGCAGTCCGGCCGTAAGAAGCAGCACGGTGCTGAGCGCGACCTCCGCAGCTACCAGGAGTTTGCCTGAGCGATGTCCGCGCCGCCCCTCGCCCGTCGTTCTGGTTGCCGACTGCAAAGCCTCTTGCGGATCGACGCGCGCCGCGCGGCGGGCTGGCCACAGCCCGAATAGCAACGCACTTCCCATCGATAAGGCGAGTGCCAACAGAAGCACCGGCGCATCCACCGCGAGTTCGTCGATTCTCGGAAGGTCTACCGGCGCCCGGAGCTGTACGAGCTTGACCAGCCAGGTCGCCAACAAACAGCCGAGTGCGCCGCCTGGGATCGAAAGGCACAGGCTTTCGACAAACGCACTGCGCAGCAGGTCGGTTGTTCGTGCACCGATTGCAACGCGGATCGCCCACTCCCGCCGTTGAGCAATCGCGCGCACCAGCATAAGGTTCGTCAGGTTAACGCAGACAATCAGCAATACCGACGCGACGGCGGCCATCAGCACGAGCAGCGGCAGTCGCACATCGCGCGCCATCGCTTGCTGCAAAGGCTGAACGACGGGATCAAACTCAACCGGCTCCGGGTAGCGCTTCGAGATCACTTTTTCGAGTGCAGTCACGTCGGCCAGTACTTGAGCGGTTGTTACACCCGTTTTGATCCGCGCGATCGCGATGTAGTTTTCATTTCCGAGCGCAGAGGCAAGATCCTCTTTACTGAAAACCAGCGGTACCCAATAATCGGTGCGTTCTGGCAGTATCTCGAGCTCGGAAAGCTGCTTTCCACGCGGAAACGGAAAGCCGGCCTGCATAACCCCGACCACCTCATAGCGCTGTCCGTCCAGCACAAGGGCCTGGCCCAATGCATCCGATCGTCCGCCGAGCGCTTCCTGCCACAGCCGGTAGCTAATCACTGCCACACGTTCTCGCCCGGCCTGATCGTCACCTTTTACGAAGCCGCGCCCCATCGCCGGCTGGATGCCGAGCAGGTGAAATAAATTCGGCGAAACCCGTACTCCGTTCACCTGCACTGCTTCGCCGCGGCCGGTTAAAATGCGCGCGTCCGGCCGAACCATGCTGATTTCATCGAGGGTGCGATTGTGATCACGCCACAGTTCGTAATGCTGTGCGTTCACGGGTATGGTGGAGAGCGTTTTAGAAAATTGCGGTACCCGGAACATGATCGTCACGAGCCGTCCCGGATCGCGGTATGCCAGGGGTTTCAGCAGTACGGTTCTGGTGATGCTGAACATCGCCGTGGTCGCGCCGACTCCCAAAGTTAGAACGGCTACCGCGAGTAACGAAAACGCCGGCGTGCGCGAAAGAGAACGGAGCGCGAAGCGGACATCCCGATATAGATTTTCGATCCAGCGCGTACCGCGCGTATCGCGGCCAAGATCCCGTTCCAGTTTGCTTCGCCGCCATAAGCGTGACCACCATGTCATCAGGCACCCTCCTCGGCGAGATTCAAAATCAGACCGACCGCTTCGGCCAATCGCCGCCAGCTCGCCGCCTGTGTCTCCAAATGAGCTCGTCCTTTTTCGTCAGGCGATAAAATTTCGCGTCGCGCGCGCTGTCTGTTTTCTTCCAGTCGGATTTGACGAGCCCCCGATTTTCTAAACGGTGGCCCGTGGTTGGCCAAGCGTTCCGTGGCAGCCTGGATTCGCTTATTTTGTCTCTTTGATTTTGGCCAGCATCTCGTCTTCCCATTTATCCTCGCTACCAAAACCGATCTGCTGCCACTGCCACTTGCCCTTCGCATCGATAATCCAGTTGCGAGGGATGCTGTCAACCGATAACTCGTCGGCGTAGTCTTTGGCAAGGAGCACAGGAAAGGTGTACTTGTTTTCTTTTATATAGGGAGCGACGTTGCCGATTTCATCATCGATATTGAAGGTGACGATCCCGATATTCGGATCGCTCTTGATGCGCTCGTAGAGTTTTTGCAGATGCGGGTGCTCGGCTTTGCAGGGGCCGCACCAGGATGCCCACACGTTGATGAGCATCGTCTTGCCTTCGAGCGAGGCGAGTTTCCAGGTTTTACCGTTCAGGTCGGTGAGCTGCCAGGATTTCATTTCCTTGTCGGGTTTTTCCCAGCGGCCTTCTTTAGTGGCTTCGGCGGGCGCGGACTTTGCCAGAAGTGCACTCGAAGCATCGGTTCCGCCCAAGTCCTTCCAGAGGCGGTCCATGTTTTCCGCGAGTTCGTCTTTCTTGGGAGGCCTGGGGCTGTCCGTGCGTGTGTCGATGGCAGCGCGGTAGAGCAGGAACGCGTCGAGCTTGCGTCCATGCAATTCGGCCCACTTGGCTTCTATCTCGAACTGAGACGATTTTTCGAACGGTTTGTCGGGTTTGAGGGCTTCGACTTTGGCGATTGCTTCTTTGGCGATGTCGGATTTATTTAGCTGCTGTGCAGCGTCGAGTAAGATTGAGGCGGCTTGACGCGTTACGTATGCCTCATTCGCGGCATCACCTTTGCGGAGATTGTCCGGATCCCTGTCTGACGGCGCCGACATGCTCATTCGTCGAAAGCTCGCCCAACCCTCTTCTACGAGCTGAGGCACTTGGTCTACCCGTATCTTCCGCTTCACATAGGCTTGCGCTACTCGCATTTCGAACGGCGGTATGGAGTACATATCAAGGTCTTTGTGAGCCTCCGCCAGCATCGCGTCCGCAGCGGCGGTGAGTCGATCGACCGGAGTTTCCTGCAGGTTCGACATTGCGTTAAAGCGCATCATCAATAAGTTTTCACTGTTGGGCGATTTCTTCAGATCGTGTTCGGCTCGCGCAAGAGAGGCTTGCCAATATTCCTTCTGCTTGGCCTCATCGGAGCCGGGCCATGGGTGCTCTTTATACCAGAGCTCATCGGAAAGCTGCCGTGCTTCCTGACTATCGGGATATTCAGCCAGCAGCTTCGATTCCTGCTCTTTGGCTGCAGTCTCATTTCCAGCCGCGCGGTAGCCGTTCCTCAAGAACGCCAACCAACTTGCGTTCCCGGTTGGATTTGCGCTTTGGAGACGCTGTAAGTCGGCGAACATCTGCTTCCGCACCTGGTCGTGTTCGGTCACCGGATGAGCTTTGAATTCGAAATTCCAGACCGTTTCCCAGCTCTTTAAGAGGTCGGGATCGGTTTCACTCTCTAAACGTTTCCTCAGCGCTGGAGCAAGCTTTGCAGCCAGCTCAAGGTTTCCATAGCGCTTCGCGAGCGCAAGCGCGTCGCTATCCAACGTTGCCGGGCAGGCTTGGAAAAAGGAATCGAGCTGCTGCTGAGTCTTCCGGCGGTCGGCCAATTTGCCCCACGAATAAATGTCGGCCAGCAGGAGGTGGGCGCGCGCAAAGCCCGGCCTTGTCTCTATTATTTTGTTCGCCAGCTCGATGGACCGCGGCGTATCTTTGCCCAACAACGCTTCAGCATAGAGGAATTGGCGCTGTGAATCACCCGGGTCTGACTCGGCAAGCCTTTGGTAACGATCGATCACAGCTTGCCGGTCGGCTTCGGTGTGGCCACGAAAGATTCGTTGATACCGCAAATGGATGAAAAGATCGTCGGGGTGTTCCGTGAGCAGCTCTTGAACAATCTTCTTTTGCGCCTGTTCGCGTTCCTGCCCTTTGAGGTCGAGCAGTTGCAGCCGTTTCAGTTCCTGCCTGACAGCGCCGCTCGGTTCACACGACGATTGGATTTCGGCGCCGGGCAGCAGGGCGGGTAAGAGCATCACGATGGCGGTTGCGAGGATGCGCATATTGCCTCCCTTGAGGATGAGTTACCGTCCGTTGGACGATTCCCAAAGGGTGTTCCGTTGGGTATTTTTTCGAAAAACCGTTCAGTTTTCAAGTAGGGCCCACTAGACCTTCCCGGAAGACCAGCGAAACAGCCCTCGCCTGAGCCATGATCTAATTCATAAACATGAGTGCTACGCGTTATCTCGTTTTCCTCAGCGTCATTGCCGGAAGCGTCCTCGCGGCGGAGAGCACTCCGCGCGAAGCGCTGTTAGTTCTCTCCAAGGCCGATCATACTCTGGCTATCGTCGATCCATCGAATTTGAAGGTAGTGGCGCGCGTTTCGGTGGGCAACGATCCTCACGAGGTGATCGCGTCGACGGATGGGAAGCTCGCCTATGTTTCCAACTATGGGTCCGGAGCTTACAACACTCTTGCCGTCATCGATCTGGTCGAACAAAAAGCACTGCCTGCCATCGACCTCGGTCCGCTGCGCGGTCCGCACGGGCTGGTATTCGTAGGCGGGAAGACCTGGTTTACAGCGGAAGCGGCGAAGGCCATCGGCAGCTACGATCCTGCGGGGAAAAAGGTTGACTGGATCCTGGGAACGGGCCAGAACCGAACGCACATGATCTTTGTGTCGCAGGACCTGAAGCATATCTTCACTACCAACGTCAGCTCCGGCACTGTAAGCATCATTGAAAAGAGTACGCGGACAGGTCCACCGCCGGGCGCAACTCGCCGACCTATGGGCGCTCCGGGAGGCGATTGGGACGAGACTGTCGTTCCTGTGGGACGGGGCAGCGAAGGCTTCGACGTATCTCCCGACGACAAGGAGATCTGGGTAGCGAACGCACAGGACGGCACGGTATCCATCATCGACGCGGCCACCAAAAAAGTGACGGAGACTCTACCACCGAATTTCAGGGGCGCCAATCGTTTGAAGTTCACGCCGGATGGAAAGCTCGTTTTAATTTCCGCCGGAGCTTTAGTCATTGTCGATTCAGCGACGCACAAAGAGATAAAACGCCTGAATGAGGTGCACAGCGACGGCGGCATTCAGATGGAGCCTGACGGCGCGCGGGCATATGCATCCTGTAACCGCGATGACTATGTCGCCGTGATCAATCTAAAGACGTTGCAGATGACCGGTCGAATCGACGGGGGGCCGAAGCCCGACGGCCTTGCATGGGCGATCCGGCCATAGGCGTGAAATTCAGCTCTTTCTTTTGGGCGTTAATAAGTAATCCGCGTTGCCCATAATGCTTTGACGGGAGGATTATCGGCGCGCAGTAAGATGCGAAAAAGCCGGTCGCCCCAGGAGGCGCGGAGGCGCGCATCCTCTAACGGGATTTCCTCTATCGCGGGAACAAAGGCTTGAGCGTCGTAATAAACCCGGACCGGTTTACTCGACTGCATCGTAAGGGAGAGCTCCCCTTGCGTTCGAACGCTTGTCACGCACGGAGTCATCAGGGTAAGAGTGATGGCTTTGGCGCTTTGCTCTAACACATATTCATCGAGAAGACCGATTTCGTCCTTTGCCCGGTTCAGCCGCAGTATGCGGGTCCACCGGTTTACGTGCGCCTGAGCGGGATAGGCCCTTGCCAGATCGAGCTGGAATTCGGCGCCTTCCTCGTCTGCGTGATAACGGACGCCGCTTGCGGCAAATTGCCGGCCAGCGGATTGCATGACGCCGTCGATGGTAGGGCAGTTATGGTAGGCCGACTGCATTGTCCAGATCTCGTATCGGTGAGGGCCGAATGTCTTCGCCGAGTAAGTCTCGACTCCGACATCGATAATGACGGGCTGCCCATCGGAGTAAACGAGGAAGTTGCCGACATCATTGTGATTGTGACTCTCCCCGTTGTTACCGCCCTGGGCCGCCAAGTAGAGACCCTTCGCCGAATCCTCGAGGCAACGCGCCGCCATCACCTGAATACCGGGAAGCCACACGTCGCGCAAAAGGGCCTGCGATCGAGGCGCCTGGCGCAGAGCGGCCAGATTGTACAGGGCCGGGATCTGTCTGCCGATGCTGTCTCCCGGAATGCCCTTCTCATCGCGCAGGAACGCGGCGAAAGCGCCGTGCTTCATCATGAGGCTGTCGCCGAGCCGGCCGCCGAAACGATAGATCAAATCGCCGTCAACGTTAACGCGGGCGGGAGCATCGGCAAAATTCGTGTACCACTCGTCATAGATATGAGCTCGACAAATATAGAGGCCGATCTGGTGAACCAGAGGGAATGAAAAGCCGTCGCAGGCGCCGGCGGTAGCGCGATGCAATAGATCAAGAGAGTCGAAGAGGGAAGCCCCGGCGCGACCCCAATAGCTTGGCCCTTCATCACAGCCGCCGTCATCTGCATAGCCGTTCAAGAAGTTGTCGAGACAGCGCAGGATTTTTACTACCGCTGCCTGCCGCCGTTTCTCATCGCGTTCAATGAATAGAGCGGCGGTGAGCCAGTTGGATGAAATCCAAGGGTTCCAGTTGTTGACGGGCGCACCCGAAAAACCCATCCAGCTGAAGTCATTGCGCGCGAGGCAGGGTGTCAGCACGCGGCGATCGATCTCCAGGCGAATACGCTCGGGCACAAGCGGCGAGACGCGAGCGAGGGAATCGGCCAGCTCATAATGCGTCCATGCCAGCAGATTGGCGGTTTCGGCGGCGAACAGGTCAACAATGGGCTCTGTAACATCGGGCAGGCCCGTACCGGCCTTCTGCATGCCCATGTGAGCGGGCAAGCCCCAGAAGGTTTCCTCGCAGGTAAGCCAAATGCCGTTGACGATCTCATCGATAAACCGGCCCTTGTCTTCGAAACATTCGGCGATCACCAGATCCTGCAGTTTCTTTCTGCGACGATCGCGAACGCTTTCGTAATGAGAGCGGTTGCCGGTGCGGCGGAACTCGAGGAATTGGGTGGCCGGCAGCACTTCCCATGGTGTTTTCAATTGGCGTTCGGCGGAATCGAGCGCTGCCGTGCGGGCATCGGACGGTACCGCTTGCCAGGCAGCTTGTTCGGCGGCGGTTGGGAACGGGTGGAACTGTGAGCGCGGAAGGAGCGTAGCGGCGATGTGTGGGGCGCTCCAGGCAGCACTCAGAATATCGCGGCGTTTTCCCGGCGGTGCGTCTGCCTGGGACGACGGAATCATGAGTGCCGCGGACCCGACGACAAACCCGCGGCGCGAGATTGGCTCCACAAAGAGCTACCAGGCGTCCCGGTTGGTGATGGTAACCCGAAAGTAAGGCTTGTCCTTTTCGGCGGGGTCCATCGTGAACTCCTGCGATGTTTTGGCTGGATCATATCCGCGCCAGAGCCAGGCCATGGATTCCGGAAGGTCGATTGCGACCTGCGCGGGATCATGCGTCGCCACCCCAAAACGAAAATGGAAATCATATTCGCGCATCTTCAGCGAATTGGCGAGCTGAATATTCTGGAGCGGCCAGGACCCGTGATTATTCTCCAAATCATCCGAACCGTCGCTCATCCAAATGCGAATATTGCGCTTGGGCATTTTCCGAACCATAAATGGATACAGGTTGCCCCCGTCCAGTTTTTCCTCCGGATGCCACTGAATAGAAGTGTAACTGCCGATCGCGGAATGCACTCGGCTAAATTTATCGGGCATAAACCAGGCCGCATTTAGCGAGCAAATTCCGCCCGATGATTCTCCGGCAATTGCGCGGCTATAGCCGTCGGGGCGGAGCTTATAGACCTTCTCCACTTCGGGCAGAACTTCGTCCAAGAGAAAGCGATCATAGCGGTCGCTCACGGTGTCGTACTCGATGGAGCGCATAGCCTTACCGTCGGGGGACGTGCCCGGCGCGATCATGACGTGAAGCATGGGCGGAATGAGTTTTTGGGCGACCAGGTTTTCGGTGACGGTGAAAAGCCGCAAGCGGGACAGATCGCCTGCAATGATGCCTTGTCCATCCTGCCAGACCATGAGCGGTGCGGGAACAGCGGGGTCCACGCCGGGCGCGGCGTATATCCAGAAATCCGCTTTCATTCCGTCGTAGATCTTACTCGTGATGGTGTGTTTTTCGCTCAGTTTGCCTTGCGGGACTCCCGGTTTTGGATAGGAATCCGGATTGTAGCCGGGTACGTCGGAACGGTTTCCAAACGGTTTGCCGTCGGCGTAGTACTGATAGGCGTGCGTGACGCCAACCCGCATCTTGACGAGCCGCATCCAGAAACTCGAGCCTTGAACCTTCATCATCGGAAGGGGCGATTGCTGATCGATCGAAACGGCGGCCTCTGAGGCAGCGAGCGGCGGGCTATTCGGATTGGAGGTCAGGTCCGTGACAAAAAGATAGTCGGCTCCCCAAATAGCGACACCGCCGTGCCGGGAAAGGGTCTTCGCGATGAGGTCCGCCAGTGCCGGGGCAGCCGGACCCTGGCGGCTGGCCTCTATCAATTCCTGAAGCGGATGAACTTGCGCTACGGCGATCGGAACCGTGAGCGCGCAAACCATGGCAATGGCAAGCTGTTTCATGAAATGAAGAACGAAGGCGCTAGGTCAGATCGGCCAGGAAATTGAGGCGTCCCTGACTGTCGCCGAGTTTGTCGGTGGGTACTCCCATGGCATCCAGCATGCTCAGGTAGAGATTGGACACCGGCGTAGCTTCCGCGAGGCGAACGTGACGGCCGGTGCGGAAGGCGCGGGTTCCTCCGGCCAGCAGCACGGGAAGATTGTCGTGATTGTGACGATTGCCATCGCTGATTCCGCTGCCATAGACGATCATGGTGTGATCCAGCAGCGACCCGTCTCCATCGGGAGTGGCTTTGAGTTTGGAGAGGAAATAGGCAAACTGCTCCATGTGATGGCGATTGATTTTGGCCACCTTGTCCATCAAGACCGGATCGTTGCGGTGATGCGACAGGCCGTGATGCCCTTCCGGAACGTTAATCTCACGGTATGTTCGATTGCTGCCCTCGCGCGCCAGCATGAACGTTGAAATGCGCGTAATGTCGCTCTGAAGCGCGAGCGTAAGGAGATTGAACATGAGTTGCGCGTGCTCGGCAAATTCAAGCGGTATGCCGTCTGGCTTCGCCATAGCCGGAACCGCTAGTGTATTCTCCGCAGCCTGCTTTTCCGCCATTTGCACCTGACGCTCCACTTCTCGCACGGATGTCAGATATTCGTCCAATTTCCTGCGGTCCGTTGAGCCGAGCCCGCTTTCCAGGCGCTTTGTGTCGTCGGATACGAGATCGAGGATGCTCTGATCGAGGCGCGCCGTCCGCGCTCTGGCGGCAGGATCGGCGGCGTCTTCTCCGGTCCCGAAGAGCCGTTCGAATACCGTTCGCGGATTGACCTCGGGGGGATTGGGAGCGGTAGGCGTGCGCCAGGAAATGCTGTTCACATAGGCGCAGGCATATCCTGAATCGCAATTGCCGGCCAGGTGCCCGTCTTCGCAACCGAGTTCGAGCGAGGCGAACCTGGTGGCCGCCCCGATTTTTTTCGCGGCGACTTGATCCACCGAAATGCCGACCGAGATATCGGATCCCGCCGTCTTTTTGGGATGGACACCGGTAAGGAAGCTGGCGGAGGCGCGAGCGTGGTCTCCCGGCCCGTCGCCGAGAGCCATGCCGTTGTGATCCATCAAGCCGGTCAGAACGAGCAAGTCATCCTGCAGCGGCGCGAGCGGCTCGAGGATTTTCGGGAACGTGAAAGTTCCGCCCACCGCGTCCGGCGTCCAATTCCGCATATCGATTCCGTTCGGAACATAGACAAATGCCATGCGAGTTGGTGAACCCTTCCTGGCGACAGTCGCGGCAGCGCGCAGGGCGGGAGTCATGGCATCCAGCACCGGCAATGCGATGGCGGCTCCCATACCGCGAAGCAAGGTTCGACGCGACACATGTTTTCCTGTAATGATCATTTTGTGCTTTCTCCACTGCCGGCTGCGTTGCGGGCGGTCTGCGGGAGGGACGTACCCCTGCCCATCCGAAACGGCACGCTGTCTACAATTCCCGTAATCAGGCTCGAAAAGCGATAGTCATTCGCCGCAAGCCCGGAAACAATCTGCTTTGTCGCAGGGCGATCATAATCTTCGAGACCGCGGCCCAAAGCATATATGAACAATTTTTCCGTGAGGCATTCCGCGAAGGCCTGCCGGTTCGAAGCCAGGATGGCCTTCAATTCCGCCGGGCCATTAAACGATTTTCCATCCGGCAGCACGCCGCTCGCATCAACGGGAGCGGCGCCGTCGTGCGTGCGCCACTGTCCGATGGCATTGTAATTTTCGAGCGCAAACCCGAGCGGATCCATGCGAGTGTGACAGGACGCGCACATGGGATTGGCGCGATGCTTCTCCATTTGCTGCCGCATGGTCCCCGTCACGATTCCGCCATTCGCGTCGATGGAGCCGACGCCCGGCGGAGGCGGTGGAGGAGGCGTGTTCAGCACGTTCTCGAGTATCCATTTGCCGCGCAAGACGGGCGAGGTTCGAGTGGGATAAGAAGTCACGAGTAAAACGCTGGCTTGCGTCAGAACGCCGCTTCGCTGGGATCCATCGAGGGGGACAAGGCGAAATTCGTTGCCGGTGACGCCGGGTATTCCGTAGAATTTCGCCAGCCGCTCGTTCAGGAACGTATATTTTCCTTCGATGAAATCGAGAATGCTCTTGTCGTCCTGGATGATGGAGCTGACGAACATGTGCGTCTCGGTGTATATTGCCTTGCGCAGCTGCTCGTTAAACTGCGGGAACTGATCCGGGTCGGGATGAACGCTGTCCAGGTTACGTAATTCCAGCCACTGACCGGCAAAGTTGTCCACCAGGGCCTCGGATTTCGGGTCCTTCAACATGCGTTGGACCTGCGCATGAAGCACCTCAGGCTGCCCCAGCCGGCGCGTGGATGCCAGTTCGAAAAGCTCTTCGTCCGGCATACTGCTCCAGAGAAAGTAAGACAGCCGTGAGGCAAGTTCGTAATCGTTTACCGGATGAACGGCGGACGCGTCGCCAGGCTTCGGATCGCGTTCTATGCGGTAAAGGAAGCTTGGCGAGACCAGAATGGCCTCGAGCCCAACGCGCATAGACTGCTCGAAATTTAATCCATTTCCGCGCGCTCTCGATACGAGGTCCATCAATTTGCGAACCTCGTCCGGGGCTACGGGACGGCGGAACGCGAGACGAGCGACATGAGCCAAGCTGGTGCGCGCACATTCCGGCGTGTGTTGCCCAATGGGATGGCCGCAAATAAGAATGCGCTTATAGCTCTCCGGCAGCGGCGGCGGCAGCGGATGGAAGGGCCCCTGAATCTCCAGCGAGTCTACATACGCAGGCGGATTGGCCAGTTCATGCTGCTTCCGGATCTGTGCTTCATCTTCCGGATGCGCGGCTATCTGCTTGGCGAACTGCGCCTTCTCAGTAGCGGCAATCTGCTGAGCAGCGATTACCTCCTCAGGCGCAGGCTCGCGGCTTGTAAGAACGGCTTTGAGAACATGCTCGCCATAGGGAACGTGCAACCGGATCTCATAGGAGCGCGGCTTGTCCTTATGGATGAGCACGTCACTCGCCTGGACCTCGCGGCCGTCCAGATCCATCTGAAGTCGGAACGCGTCCTTGCGGCCGGCGACTGAAGCGCGGAGGTCGTAATCGCCCTCCGCCGGCAGATCAAACGTGTGTTCCAGCTCGAGGCGTTCCTCGTTCTGGCTGTGCTCGGGGGAATACCGCAGCCGGGTCGCCTTCGGAAGGACGATGCCCAGCGGGATTGCTTCGGAAGCGATCTTCTTCGCGGCTGTAAGATAGCTCTCCATCAGGATGGGGGAAACCGAGAGCACGTCGCCGATGTTGTCGAACCCGTAGCCGGAGTCATCGGCGGGAAAATCAGCGGCGGGCTTGAACTTCACGGCCAGCAAATCCCGGATCGTGTTGTTGTATTCCACACGGTTCAGGCGATGCGCCGTCAAATGCCCCGGATCAGGCTTGCTGTCCTTGTCCAACTCGGAAAACTGAGCCTCGATCCAGCCGGTAGTCGAAGCGATCTGTTCCGGTTCCGGGCGCGGCAAGCCCTTGGGCGGCATTTCGCCGGCGCGCAGCCGGGCAATCACTTTTTCCCAGACGGCGCGATCGCGCAGCATGGAGGCCGTATCGTGATACTTCGTGAGGACCAGACCGCCGGTTTTGAGCTGTTCGTTATGGCACAACGCGCAGTTCTGTTTAACGAAAACGGCGACGTTCCGATCAAATTCGGCCTGGCGGGCAGCCGTCTGGGAATTCGAGTTCGAAGCGGCGAAGACTGGCGTCAATAAAGCCGCCGCTGCCAGAAGGCAGGAGAACGCTCCCGCGTAATCCCATCGCATCGTCGAATTCACCATTTCCGGCAGGTAACGTGGAGGGCGACCGCGCTCGCCTCGGCGTTACGCTCTTTCTCTATGAGATCACAGGCTCGTAAGGGGAGTATCTGCGGCGCAGGGCGTGGGGCAGATCGGAGGTTAGCTGAGAGAGCGGAGTCATCTCTTTCATCATCATCCAAGCCTCATCGGGAGCCTTTCCGTATTCGAGGAAACGATCGTAGAGATCGAGCCTGTCATTAGCGGTCGAGTGCATGGTTTTTTCGAGGCGAACTTCCGCAATATACGTAGCGAGACGGTTTTTGCGATAGGCTTCGATGGTGCGAAAGGCGCGCTGATAGGAGTTTTCATAGGAGGTCTTGTAACGCTGCATGAGGAGCAGGCGCTTGAAGATTTTTTCCGCGTCTTCGTAATTGCCGTTGGATTCGGCCGTGGCGAGCGCATATTCCGATTCGAAGACCTTCTTATAAGCGCGGTTCTGGAGCCAGAGGGCCTCGACGAGAGTTTTGAGGAGGGGCTGCAAGCCGGGGGAATCGACTTCCTGGTATTCGTCGGCCAAGCTTTGGGCGAGGGCGTCGAAGTCTTCCTGCTTTTCGTTGGGAAGTAAAAAGAATTTTTCGCAACTGAGGCCGTGGGTGGCGGCGTTGCGGCTGGAGACTTGCTTTCCGAGCGAACTGGTCGGGCCCGGGGAACGGCGGGCGCGATCGTCTGATTTGATTTCCGACATGCTGCTTTTCGGCTTCGAGTGTGCAGCAGGGCGAGCGGGCGGAAGAGATTTTTTCGGCGGAAGTGGCTGAAGGATAGAGGAATGGAAGATTTTTCAAATTTGTGAACAAAGATGTGGGCCCTGCTGAGCCGGCATCCGGAAGCGAGGCTGAAGCCCCGCGCAGGCTAAAGCCTGCCCCACCTGGGAGGCGATTACGGAACGAAGTGGGGGGTGGCTTCGTTTCGCAAATTTGAGGGTTGGGCTGAGAGCCGGCCCCACAAATGTGCTGCTGGTAAACTGCGAATTCGATGCTACGCGTGGGCCTTACCAGACGGACCCTGCTGGGGCTGATGGGCGCTCCTGTTGTGGGGGCCTGGGCGCAGGGCGTCTCCTCGCGGGGAGTCAAGGCGCAGCCGCGCGGGAAGCCATCCGGCCTTCCTTTTAATGCGTGTTTCACGGATATCGCGGAGAGTGCGGGGCTGCGCGCGCCCCTGATCTACGGCGATCCGGATCACAAGACTTATATTCTCGAGACGGTCGGGTGCGGATGCGCGTTCATCGATTACGATGCCGATGGCTGGCTCGATGTTTTCCTGCTATGCGGGACGCGACTGGGGGGCGCTCCTGAAGGCGCAACGAATCGGCTGTATCACAACAACCGGGATGGGACATTCACCGATGTGACGGATAAGGCAGGGCTGCGGCACACAGGCTGGGCCTCGAGCGTGTGTGTCGGCGATTACAACAATGACGGCTTCGATGACTTATTCATCACTTACTTCGGGCAGAACGTTTTGTATCGCAATAACGGCGACGGCACATTCACCGACGTGACCGAAAAGGCCGGCCTGCTGCATGCGGGGAACCTCTGGGGTTCCGGATGCACGTTCGTCGATTACGACCGCGACGGCAAGCTCGACCTGTGCGTCGCGAATTATCTGGAGTTCGACATCAACAAGATTCCCAAGCCTGGCGAGAGCGGCTATTGCAACTGGAAAGGCATCCCGGTGAACTGCGGGCCGCGCGGACTGCCTCCGGGCGCGATGCTGCTTTACCGCAATAATGGCGACGGAACATTTAAAGACATAAGCGTTCCTTCCGGCCTCTCGAAAGCCAAAGGCAGCTACTGCATGACGACCGTTGCGGCAGACTTCGATAACGACGGTTGGCCGGATATATATGTTGCGTGCGATTCGACGCCGAGTTTCCTGTTCAAGAACAATCACGACGGGACGTTTACGGATGTGGGCCTGGAGAGCGGCGTTGCGCTGAATGAAGACGGCATGGAGCAGGCCGGCATGGGGCTGGGGATCGGCGATTACAACCTGGATGGGAATCTCGACATTCTGAAGACGCATTTCGCGGACGATACAGCTGTGCTTTACAGGAATGACGGGAAAGGAAGTTTTGAGGATGTCACGAATTCCGCCGGGCTGGGCGTGGAAACGCGGTTTATCAGTTGGGGAGCGGCGATTTTCGATCCGGACAACGATGGCTATCCGGACCTGTTTTGGGTGACCGGAAGCGTCTATCCGGAGATCGAGAAGGCGCTTCCAAACTATCCGTTCAAGAGTCCTCGTATTGTTTTTCGGAATCTGAAGAACGGGAAATTCGAGGAGCTGCTGGATCAGGCCGGGCCGGGAATCGCGGCGCTGCACGCGAGCCGCGGCTGCGCTTTTGGAGACTTTGACAACGACGGCGATGTGGACATCTTAGCGATGAACCTGAACGAGCCGCCTTCGCTGTTGCGGAACGATGTTACTGGCAATAACCACTGGATAAAAGTGAAGCTGGTGGGGACCAAATCGAACCGGAGCGCGATCGGCGCGCGAGTTACGGCGCATTACGGCGGCAAGGTGCAAGTCCAAGAAGTACTAAGCCAGGCCAGCTTTTATTCGGCAAACGATTTGCGGTTGCACTTTGGGCTGGGCTCTGTTGTGAAGGTGGATCTGGACATTCGCTGGCCGAATGGGGGAACGGAGCGGATAGCGAATGTGGCGGCGGATCGACTGGTGACGGTGAAGGAGGGAGCGGGGGTGGTGAAGGCGGAGGCGTTTACGGACAAGATCCGAGAGAAATTGGCGCGGCCCTAGAGCCGCGCCAATTCGGTTATCGAAAAATCAGAAGTAAAATTTGGCTCCGATTTGGATGATGCGAGGATCGCGGTACCCGGTTATTGTGGCGAATGTCGAGGTCGTTGTGGCGGTTAAGCCCAAGACGCTTGGATTTGCGTGGTTCAAGACATTGGAGGCTTCGCCCCGTAATTGAAAACGGTATCTTTCGCGCCACGTGAGATTCTTGGACGCCGATACGTTCCAGCCTTCGTAGCCTGGCCCGTTAACGATGCCGCGTCCTGCATCACCGGGGCGATGCACGCCGGCGGGGACGTTTGCGAAGCAAGCAAGATTGAACCATTCATAACGAGTGTGGCTGAAGTCGTTCGGATTACCGCTAGGACATGCACTTGAAGCTACGACGTCCGGACGCAAGCTGGCAGCACTGGAGCCGATGATGCCCAGACCCGCGGGATCTGTCCCGCTGGTCGTGACCGTATATGGCAAGCCTGTGTAATAGCTCGCAATGGCGGAAAGCTCCCACCCTCCAAGCGCGTGGCCGACCCAGCCCTTCTGGTCTTTGAAAAAGGGCAGCGTGTAAACGATATTGGCGCTAAAGACGTGAGTCCGGTCATACTGCGCACGGCCGTATTCGCCAGCGTTGAAGTTATAAAGGTTCTGGGCGGCCGATGAGCGATCGGTTTGATTGTCGGTAAGATTTCTCGACCAAGTATAAGATGCTGTTACTAATGAATCGCCGGTGAGCCGTTTGTTCGCATAGACCTGCAGCGAGTTGTAATTCGAATTGAACCAAGTTTCAAGAGCGTTAATTGCGTTGTAGCCAGGATACGGCCGAATGATGTTTAAGAGCGACTCATTAGCCGAAGTAAATGTCGTAGTCGGAGATACCAGGCCCGATGTATAGGCCAAGCCGGGATAGACAGTATTCAAATCTACTTCGCCGAGCAAGTGAGTACCTTTGTTACCGACATACGCTACGTTGAGTTGGGAGGTGTTGGTTAGCTGCCGCTGGATCTCAAAGCTCCACGATTGCGTGTAGGGTGTTTGGAATTTGACCGGCGTGACGTGCAGCACCTTGGGCGAGTTGCTCACGGTTGCGGTTCCACCCGCTGGATTGTCGAGAGTCGTGTTGGGAATATTCGCGGAAATTACGAATGGCGGGTTCGCGAAAATGTTCTGCTCATATATGCCATAAAGCGTGTCGTCGAAGAAGATCCCGTAGCCGCCGCGTATGGCGGTCTTGCCGTCACCGAAAGGATCCCATGCGAATCCGAAGCGCGGAGCGATGTTCCCGTTATCCTGCGAGGATACGGCGCTGCCGTAAGGAGAGTTTTGGCCATTAATGATGATGCCGTTTACGTAAGGGTTGGGAGTTCCGGACGCCAGCAGACCAGTCGAGGTGAATTGCGGCGCTGCAGCGGGATTGAAGAGTGCCGGATCAAAATTTGTCAGCTCATTCTTGGCATCGATTGGCTGGCGGAAATTCGAATAGCGCACTCCAATGTTCAAGGTAAGGTTCGGCCTCAGGCGCCAGTCATCCTGACCATACAACTCATACTGCTGAACTCGTATATCAGGTGTTACATCTTCGGAAGCCTGCGTAAAGGTCGCGACATTCCCCAAGAGGAAATTCGCCCATGATTGTTCGTAGCTGGTGGCGCCTGCGGGCACACTGGCAGGAGTCATGGCGAAATTCCCCTGGTTCCCGTTGCCTGCATTTTCGGTCTTTTGATAGTGGTTGTAGCTCAGTCCAAAGCGCAGGGTATGATTCCCGCTGATTTTGGTCAAGTTGTCAAAGATATTGTGGTTCCTGTTGTAATCGCGATAAGGGCCGAAAGTAGTAACGGATGTGCCGCCCGTGAAGGCGAGCCCGGGTACCTGGCTCAAGGTCACCGGGAACGGCAGATTTGGTTTTATATCGGGCGAATAAGTCGAATTAAGTAGTCCAACCGGGTTGCTTACAAGAGCACCATACGTGAAATCCCAACCTATTTCGTTCAGCAGCGTCGGGGTGAACGATACCGAAGCCCGAACGGCCCAGTTACGTCCTGGAGCATTGGTGCTGGTCGTTATGGCATTTGGGACAGGTAGGCCGGTAAAGAGTCCTTGTGGCTCAATCGTCGGAATCTGGTCTCGAAGATAGCGGGCGGAAAGATGCACTTTTTGGCCGAAATTCTGATCGAGCTTATAAAGTTCCTGCTCGAAATAGTATTGATTTCGGAAGAGTGTTGTCTCGCTGTTCGTTCCGCTCGGGAGCGGCATTCTGGAGAAAATATCTGTTATGTATTGCCGGGCGATGGGATCGATATTGGTGATTTGATTGGATGTCGCGCTGCAGGTAGTGCCGCTGTACTGAATACAGACTTGATGCGGGAACGTGCCATTGAGCTCCGCTTGCGTGGGCAGGACTGCTGTCGCGCTCGAATAGGTAATCACGCGGCGAAATTCCTGCGAGAAGAAAAAGAATGTCTTGTTTTTCCCGTTGTAGAGCTTGGGAATCCAGACCGGCCCCCCCAGCGTTTCGCCGAAATTGTTGTAGTGCAATGGCGCAACGGGAGCTTTACCGTTTACAAGGTTGGCCGGAGTGGTAGTCGCGTTGGTATAAAAGTTATTCGCCGCGAAATCGCTGTTGCGAACGAACTCGAAAGCATCGCCGTGGAACTCGTTCGTTCCGGATTTCGTAACTACGGTGACCTGTCCGCCGGCAGCCCGGCCCATTTCGGCCGAGTAGCCCGTCCGCTGCACTTTGAATTCAGCAATGGAATCGATGCTCGGAGTATTCACGAGGGTTTGATTTGACCCGCGGTCCACGATATCCGCGCCATCCACCATCCATGAACTCATCGAATTTCGCGTGCCGTTGATTGAGAATGGAATAGTCGCTGTCTGCCCGGAGGGTAGCGAGGTACCTACGTACAATTGGTCGACAGAGGCCGAGGTGACGCCCGGCATCAACGCAACCAGTTGCTCGTAATTACGGGTGACTAGCGCGAGCTCACGGATCTGCGTGCCCGTGATCGTCGTGCTCTGTTCCGCCCCCTGCTGCAGCTGTACCTGAATCGGCGAGGCTTGTACGTTCACTTCCTGCGACGTTTGACCCACCTGCATCGACACGTTGACAGTCAACCTGTCGTTGACGTTCAGCACGATTTGCTGCCGGACTTCTTTGCGGAAGCCCTTAGCTTCGACCGTAAGTGTATATTTACCGACTGGCAGCAAGGTCGCGACATAGTTTCCCGAGGTATCTGTTGTGACCTTCTGCTGCACTTGCGTATCCACGTTCGCAACGGTCACGCTGGCGCCGCTGATCGATGCTCCAGTCGGGTCAGTAACAGTCCCTACGATCGTGCCGGTTACATCCTGGGCGAACACCGCAGAAGAAACCGAAAGAAAGAAAAGGCAGGAAAGCGCAACAAGGCGCAAATTGGCTCTAACCATATCTGAACTCCCAGAAGCAATCTATTATTTCTATGTTGCAACGAAAATGTAAGAAACGCAAAGGAAATTGCAACCCGAGATGCCTGAAAAGTTTTGGGACTCACGGCGGTGGACATAATCCGGCCGAACTCTCCATGCCGGCATCTTATGGCCTGCGCCACCACAGTAGTGGTGGAATCTTCCACAGGCCACGAAAAGCGATGGCCGGTGAGAGGAGGCCGCGAAAGAACTAGAGCTCGCCGAGCAGATTCAGGCGCGGCAGCGGAACGAGTACACGAAAAAGTTGAACGCAGAATCGCACGGCAAAGAATAGTAGCGTATCGATGAATTGGTTATCCGGTTGAGCCGGACGGGGCGCCCGGCGCAGGTCAGGGACCTGTCGAGGCGGCCTGAGAGGCCGCCGCAGGCCGAGGGCCTGCCCCACAAGAAATCGTCACATCGGAAAAAGTAGATGACACTGGGGGAATCCCTGAACGCGGCGGGTTGTGGAACAATTGAATTGTCCGGTAACTCCAGAGGCGCATGTGCGGAAAACATGGATAGCTTTCGCTGTCGGCCTGGCGGCGTACGCACAAAGTTCCGTAGTGAATTGGCCGACGAAAGACGTGTATGCGGCAAAGGCGACCGCCGTCACGGGCCAGGTATCGCGAATTCGCGATGACCGGCCCTGGGCTGTGAGCAGTGGTGAGCGCGTCCCCATTCAAGACGTGATCACAACGGGCGGCGATGGCTACGCGCACTTCGAAGTGGCTGGCGGAAGCAGCTTCGACGTGTTCGCTAACTCGCGCGTCGTGTTCCGCCAGAACGGCGCCAGAGCCGGCGACCTGCTCGATGTGGTGGCCGGAAGAGTAAAGATCCATCTCCAGCCCGTTTGGGGGGAGGAACTGCAGCGCGTATTTTCGCCGGTAGCCGTCATCAGCACCCACGAAGCGGCGACGATCGCGGTGGCCGTGGACGAGGACGATACCGTGCGCATTGACGTGCTCGAGGGAGAAGTCGGCGTTCAGCACAATTTTCTGCCGCGCAACGAGCCTGTTCTGATGAGGGGGGTTGACGCCATCGTGGTTCAAAAAGATCAGCCCATTTCGAGGCGCGTGGATCGAGGCTCGCTTTATCGATACACGGTGAAAATTCTATCGGCTATCACGCTGGGGCACGCCTCGAACCATAGCGCGGATCCGATCGAAGGAAATAAGTTCGTGGCGGAAACGAAACCCGCCGGGCTGCAGCAGGGCTTCGGGCGCTAAGCGTTCCGTATTCGCCGCTACAATGAAGGCGGATGTTCCAGTCTTTGCGGATACTCGCCGCGTTATTCATGGCTAGCTTAGCGTGCGCTCCGGTCTCAGGTCAGGCGCAGCAAAATTCGCAGGCCCCGGCGCCGTCCGGTTTGGAGTCGCCCTGGGATGTGCGCCAGATTCTGGCGAATCTCGAAAAAGATAACTCCCAATTACAGCCGCTGCTGGCGCAGATGAATCCGCAGCAGTGGTACGACAAGAAAGGCGCACCGAGCACGTATATCGTTCAATGGCAGACAGCCCAGCGCCAACTCAACGATGTGCTGGTCACCGCGCGCTCGCTGGCGCAGAAGACAGAGAACCTTCCGCTGGCCCTTGACGTGTACTTCCGGCTAGAAGCACTGGAGGTTACCTCGCGATCGCTCGAACAGGGCGCGCAACAGTATGCCGATCGGGCGACAGCCGACAAGCTCAGCGAACTGATTGCCCATAATTTCAACAGCCGCGAACAGTTTCGCGATTATCTACGGGATCTGGCGAACAGTATGGATCAAAACTTTAAGATCGCCGATCAGGAAGCGCAGCGCTGCCGCGGTATGATCAGCAAGGTGCCGGGCACCGATTCGAGCAAAAGGTCGAAAAAATACTGATGGAAGCAGCGACATTTACCTGCTCGATTTGTGGTCACGCTTCGCGCCATATCTGCGTTTACTGCACGAAAGACGCCTGCGAGAACCACCTTTGCCAGCGGTGCCACCGGTGCAGCGATTGTTGCACGTGCGATATGCCGGTAACCAATTTAGAAGACGAAGTTGAGATCGAAGTCACGGCGCCTGCTTTCGCGAACAATGGAACGGAATAGCCCGCTCCCTTACGGTCGCGGTTCTGTTCTCTTTTTGGGATGCATGGCGAGCTGCAGGACTCGATCGCGATCTCCGCTCACCCAGGCATCTTGAATTTCCTTCTCGTCCAGCCCGGCCAGCCTTCCGGCGAGGATGAACGCGGGAAGCGCATGTTTTAAGTCCTGCCAGCGCGCCATTTCAATGACGGAGCGAAGCGCGCGCTCGCGTAAGAGCGCCAAAGTCTCAGGGTCGTGTTTCTCGGTCAGATTAACGAGCGCCAGACTTGCGTTGTGACGGTCTGACCAGACCACCGAATTCATCAGTTCGATAAACCAGGTGGGTTCGATGCGGATTTGCTGGCCGGGGTGAAGGCGCGCCCCGACCGCCACCGCGCCAAGAGATCGCATGGCAGTCTCCCGCACGGTGTCGTCTTGATCCTGCAATGCATACTGGAGCCCGTCTACGAGAGTTTTCGAGGTACGCGGGCCACGGGGCGCGTATTGCAGAACATAGGCGGCGATTGTCCGTTGCTCGGCATCCGCTGAATCGCGCAACACGTGGTCAATGAGCGCCAGATCGTGGTCCGCAAACGGGAGGAACGACTGCTGAAGCTGGCGGCATTCGGGATCGGCCATCAGTGAATAGCCATTGGTCAGATCTTCATCTGCATTCTTGCCGCGAAGACTGTCGGAGACCGCGTCGAGGAAGGTGTGATAGTTCCCTACCAGTTCCACCGGCAAAGAAACATTTTCGGTGGGCGCGGGATGAAATTCGAAGCGCGGAGCATCCCTTTCCTGAACGCCTACATACAGAATCATGGCGCCCGCTTTGCAGCAAGCTGCCTCTACCCGGGAAGCTACAATTCCCGGAACTTTGTCGATGCGATCTTCGACATCTTCTCGGGAAGGCAGCGGATCGCCATCTTTGATGTGGATGGAAGACCTGATCCGTTGAACGGAGACTTTGCGCGCGCCGTAGATTTCGATGGTTCCGACGTGCGGCGTAATATCTTCGGCGCGCACGGCGATACCGAGGGCGAGCGCCAAAAGCCAACAATGTTTCACTTGCTCTAGTATCGGACGGGGCGTCCGAGCGAACGGGTACCAGGTTGAGTTTTCACAGGCCCACAAAAAACGACGGCCTGCGCCACCGGCAGTTTACGCCTGTTTTTCAGCCAAATCGCCGATGACGGGCAGCTTGATCTTTTTGCCGTTGTACGCCGTGTACATCATGTACAGCCAAAGCACAAATACCGCCAACCAGATCAGCGGAAGCAGGAAGAACCCGAAACCGTGGGTTACGATCGCGAGAATACCCGTGATCATAAGGTAAAGCACCCAGAGGATGATGATGGCCACGTGGCCGAAGATCGACTGGAAGGCGTGGAAGCGAACAGTTTTGTTTTGGTTATAGGGAGCGATTACCAGGAAAATGATCCCGGTGATGAAGCCGAACAGATAGCAGAGGGCGCTGGCTACGTTCTCGGTCAGACCGCCTGTCTGCGCGCCGACGGGTGGTGGGGGCGCCGCAGTATAACCGGCCGCACCGGCTCCCGCCCCGGCTGCTCCCGTGAGCTGAGTTCCGCAATTGGGGCAGAAGCTCCCAGCCGCTTGGGCTCCACAATTCGGGCAGAATGCCATTCAATACCCTCCTACAACCGAGATACTACGATTTGTACGAGTGTAACGCAGATCTGACGCAGGGGCTACACAGGTACAGGACGGCGCAGCATCGGACGCAGTACCAAATTCACCAGTACCATCACCAGCGCGAAGAACGGGATTATGAGCAGCGCCCGCCGGAAATTGCTGGCCTGGGCGACCGCGCCGATAATCGGCGAGCTGACGGCAAGGCCAATCCAGCCACACGTGATCACGATGCCGAGGGCTGTGGCCGCTCCGCGCTGGAACGTGTCGCCGACGATTGCCAGAGTGGTTGGGAAAACAGGCGCCATGGAAAGTCCGGCGCAAAACACGGCGATGGTGATGCCCGAGCGCGAATCAAGCTGCAACATGATGTAAGTGGTGATGGCAATGAGGATCGCCGAGACCAGCGTCACGGTGAGAGTTGATACCTTGATGAGTACTCTCGAAACCACCACGCGTCCGAGCAGCAGGCCGAAAGCGAAACCATAACTGACGATGCGGCCGGCAGTCGCGGCATCGAACTGAACGGAGATCAGATACGTTTTGAGCCAGTTCCAGACGCCAACCTCGCAGGCGACGTACAGGAAGAGGAAAAACGACAGGAGCATGAGCGCGGGTCTCGAAAGCATTGCCGGAACTTCGTTCAAGCGGAAGCTCACTTCACCGGACGGGCCGGGCATTTTCGTCGCGAGGTTCACCAGAAAAGCGACTGCCGTAAAGATGCCGATGGCATAGCACAGTAAGTCAGCACTGAAGGAGGTGCTGGCCGCCCAGGTGGTGATGATTCCTCCCAGGCCAAAGAACAGGTTGAGCAGATTTAAAGCGGAACCTCGCCGCGTGGGTTCCACCGCTCCGACGAGCGAATTCGCGCCGGTCACCACAATTCCGCCGCCGATACCGAGCACGAAGTAAACGATCAGCAGGCCGCCGTATCCACCCGCATTCGGGGCGGAGAACAGCGCGGCGACGATGAGGGCCAAGCCCAGCAGAAGAGCTGATTTATTTCCTTTCTTGTCAATCACCGGGCCGGCGGATAGAGAAGCGAGAACGAGGCCAAGCGCTTGCGCAAATGCCAGAATGCTTTTTTCGTGATCCGACAAATGATAGGCAGGCAGGAGCGCGCCCAAAATCGGCGCAATCAACCCGTACACGAAGATGGTCAGGATGGCCGAGAGGATGAGCACTGCAGAATGGTATCAAACAGTGTGAATGGAGGCGGCCTGAGAGGCCGGGCCCAGAGGGCCTGCCCCACTCAGTATCAAACAGTGTGTAGCGGAGCTGAAGCTCCGCGCAGGCTGAAGCCTGCCCCACTCAGTTCGGAGAGAATGCCAGCGGCGCGTATGCAATCTTCGCGCCCGACGTCTAAATGCGTGACCATTCTCATGCGGGTCGCGCCCACGCCGTTTGCGAGCACGCCGTGCGCCTTTAGTTCTTTGCTGAGTTCCGGGGGCGAAATTCCTAATCCGGCGATGTCGAAGATAATAATGTTGGTCCGCACGCGAGAAGGGTCGAGCTTAATTCCCGGCGTTGCGGCGAGACGCTCGGCCAAATAGCGCGCGTTCTGATGATCGTCGTGGAGCTTTGCCGGGTTTTCCTCGAGTGCGATCAGTCCGGCAGCCGCGAGCACGCCGGCTTGCCTCATCCCGCCGCCGAGACGTTTCCGGTACAAGCGCCCCTGGTCGATGTCTTTGGCGCAACCAACCACCATCGAGCCAACCGGTGCGCCCAGTCCTTTCGAGAGGCAAAACATCACCGAATCGGCGTCGCGCGCAATCCGCGATACTGGAGTGCCCGTGGCAATCGAGGCGTTGAAGATCCGAGCGCCGTCGATATGGACCTTCAACCCGCGATCATGGGCCTGGGCGCAGATTTCGTCGATCGCTTCGAGCGGATAAACGGTGCCGCCGGCCATATTGTGCGTATTTTCGAGAGAGATCAACGTGGTGGGCGCGTTGTGAGGACCCGCCGGCCGGAGATTGCTTTCGATCTGTTTCCAGGTCAGGATGCCTTCGGCAGCGGCGACCGAGCGGACCTGGCAACCGGAAAACCACGCCATCATCGACAGCTCCCAATCGATCACGTGCGAGCGCGCGTCGCAGATGACTTCTTCGCCGTGGCGCGTATGCATTTTCACAGCGATTGTGTTGCCCATCGTCCCGGTGGGGACAAAAAGCGCCGCCTGCTTTCCGAAGACCTCCGCCGCTCTCTCTTCCAGACGGTTTACCGTTGGATCTTCGCCGTACACATCATCGCCGACCTCGGCGTTTGCCATGGCTGCGCGCATCTTGGGGCTGGGCTTGGTCACCGTGTCGCTGCGAAGATCGATCCATTTCTGTTCAAACATCGATGAACTCCTGAAAGATTTCGTTGGAGACAAGAACTCCGCGATCGGAAAGGCGTAGCCGGTTTCCTTCGCGCTCGAGCATTCCGGCGCGAGTCCATTTGTCAACAGGCACCGCGAATCGCGACCATTCTTCGGCGGTCGGCTCAATGCCGCGCATCAAGCGCAAGCCGACGAAAAAGTGTTCTTCGATTGGATCGGCGGGTTGAAGAACCGCTCCCTCGCGGTCGCGGCTCGGTTTCGAGGCCAGGTAGGATTCCAGATTATCGGGGTTACTCCAGCGATGTGCGCCGTCATAAGAATGCGCGTCGAGCCCGAAGCCGACATAGGGCTCCAGCTGCCAGTATTTGAGATTGTGCCGGGACACGTAACCGGCCCGCGCGAAATTTGAGATTTCGTAGCGCTCTATTCCCAGCCCGGCGAGCCGCTCGACAGCGCGTTCATACAGTTGCACCGTGATGTCATCGCCGGGGAGTTCGCCGGCACTGTAGCGAAGGCCGCCGAGCAGCGCTTCCTTGCCCAGCCGGCTGTCTTCGTCGATTTCGAAGATGTAGACAGAAACGTGCGGCGGATCGAGATGCGCTATCCAATCGAGCGATTCTTCCCAAGAGTCGATCGTCTGGCCCGGCAAGCCGGCAATCAGATCGATATTGATGTTGTGAATGCCGGCAGTACGCAGTAATTCGACATCTCTCTCTACCGTTTCCCCGCTGTGACGCCGGCCCGTTTTACAGATTTCCAGGGACACAAACGATTGCACTCCGAGACTGACGCGATTCACACCGCAGTGCCGCCAGGCAGCCGCGTTCCGGGCTGTCAGGGTACCCGGAGCACATTCGAGTGTCACTTCCGTCAGCCCGCGCCGGGGGATGGCGTTCGTAAGCTGCCGCATCAGGTCCAGGGGCATGAGGCTCGGTGTCCCGCCGCCAAAGTACACAGTCTCGGGGATCCAGCTCCAGCGATGGGCCTTGATTTCATTCAGTAACGCGACGGCGTATCGGGCCCGTATGTGCGCCGGTCCGACCTGGGAAGCAAAGTTACAGAAGCTGCACTTCTGCGTGCAAAACGGATAGGAGATGTAGACGCCCGGCACGCTTATTTACATTCTCTAACGGAGGCGGAAGGAAACTTTCGTAACTTTAAGTTGCGGGCCTTCATCTGCTAAGAGCAATTACGCCTATGGAGCCCGCGTGTGTCCGCCAAACCTCGATTCCCGGCACGAGTAAGCTCTTCAGCGATTATCTGTATGATTTTGACCGGGTAAAAGGATTCTACAGCTCACATTTCGGCGACCCGGAGGCGCTTTGCCGGTCGGCCCGACAGATCGATTATCCCGATGGCCGGCGCGCCAGCGTCGTGGCGGCCCTGCGAAAGCAGAATGGCGATTCGCCTGCACTCTCCAAATTGGCGCGACCGGGCACGGTAGCGGTGGTTACCGGCCAGCAGGTGGGACTCTTTTCAGGACCCGCATACACAGTTTATAAAGCCCTGACAGCAGTAAAACTGGCGAAGTACCTGGACGAGCAGGGGACATCCGCTGTCCCGGTTTTTTGGCTTGCCACCGAAGACCACGATCTGGCGGAAGTGGATCACACCTGGATCTTCGACGCAGACGCCACTCCGACAAAGGTTTCGGTGACGAGCACCGTGACCAACGGAGGACCGGTGGGGGCAGTCCGGTTCGGGGACATTCCTGTTTCGGAGCTGCGGCAGGCCCTCGGAACCTTGCCGTATGCTGAGGAAGTTATCCAGCGGATTGCGCAGTTCTATCGTCCCGGAGCGACTTTCGGATCGGCATTTCGCTCGTTTCTGCAAGACATCCTGAAAGACCTCGGGCTGTTGTATCTCGATCCGCTCGATTCTGACATCCGCGCAGTAGCGACCCCGCTGCTGACGACGGCGGTGGATGCAATCGCGGAACTGAAATGTGCCCTGCGCCAGCGGGATTCGGAACTGGTTGGCGCGGGATATCACGCGCAGGTCTACATCGACGAAGATTCCTCGCTGCTCTTCCTGCTGGCGGATGGGAAGCGGCTCCCCATGCGCTGGAAGGAGAATCGCTTTGTGGCGCGCGATCGCTCCTATAGCGAGGCCGAATTGCGCGCCCTTGGAGACCGGTTGTCGCCAAACGCTCTATTGCGGCCGGTGATGCAGGATTACCTGTTACCTACCGCGGCTTATGTGGGCGGCCCCGCGGAGGTTGCCTACCTGGCTCAAAGCCAGCCGCTTTATCAAAAGCTGTTGGGCCGCATGCCGGTGGTTTTTCCGCGAAATAGCTTTACTCTCGTAGACACCCGAGTGACAAAACTCTTGAACCGCTATGGCCTTCACGTTCATGACCTGTTTGACCATCACGAAAATGTGAAAAGCAGAATGGCGGCGAAACTCGTCCCGGCGGACCTGACGAATCAGTTTGCGGAACTGCGGTCTACCGCTTCCCATTCGCTGGAAAAGCTGCAGGCGAATCTGGCGGAGTTGGATCCGACTCTCGACGCCGCAGCGAGAAAAAGCAGGGCCAAAATTCTGTATCAGCTCGACAGGCTAACTCAAAAGACGGCGCGAGAAACAATGCGACGGGACCAGCGCGCATCGAAGGACGCGGCTTACCTGCAGAACCTGATTTATCCGCACCGGCGTCTACAGGAGCGGTTCTATTCGATTGTTCCGTTCCTGGCCAAGTATGGACCGGATTTGCCACAGCGGTTGTTAAGCCAGACCCAACTGGCGTGCCCGGATCACATGATACGGACGATCGTTTGAATCGCCGATATAATGACGAGTGATTGAAGGCGGTCTGGAGCTGTGCTGTCGTTTGCGTGCTCTGCGCGGTGCTGCGGGCCGAGACGCCGCTGGAATGGGCCGAGCGCGCCGAACAACTCATCCGGCAAGGAGATAAGACGGGGGCACAGGATGCGCTGGTGAAGGCAGCGGAGGCAAGCCCTGCGTCGGCCGCATCGGAGGACCGGATCGGGTTCCTTTTTGCGGTTCTGCAAGAACCAAACGAAGCCATTCCCCATTTTCAGAAGGCCCTTTCTCTCGACAAGACGTACGCTGCCGCACATTTCCATTTGGGCGTGGCTTGCTTCTTGACGAATCACCCGGATCAGGGATTGCCGGAGCTGCGAGAGGCAGCGAAGCTCGCACCTGGCGTTTTCGATTACCAGTACCGGCTGGCAACTGCGCTCAAGAACACAAGCGATTTGGAAGGCGCGGTGGAAGCGTATGGCCGGGCAGTCGCTTTGCAACCCGCGAACGATGCTGTGCGGAATGATTACGCGTATTTGCTGGTGGAGACGCGACAGCCGGCACGCGGAATTGAGGAATCCGGCACGGTGCTAAAGCACAATCCCAAGGACACCGCGGCACTGATGAATATCGGATACGCGAATCTCAAAACCGGGGATTTCGACGGGGCGGAAAAGGCCTACCGGAGGTCGATAGCCGTAGACGCGAATTCGGCGGCGGCTCACTACGACCTGGCGATTGCGCTCAAAATGAAGGACCAGCTCGATGCGGCGAAGAAGGAATTTCAGGAGTCGATCCGACTGGATCCGTCACTCGCCCAAGGCCATTATTCGCTCGGAATCCTGGACTGGCAGTTGGGCGATTTCGCGGGAATGACGGAGGAGATGCGGACGGCCATTGCCGTTTCGCCCGATTACGCCGAAGCGCATTACATGCTGGGGATCGCGTTGAAGCAGAGCGCCGATTTAGATGCCGCGATTTTGGAATTGAAGGAAGCGAGCCGGCTGGACCCGAGCACGCCGGGTCCTTATAACACGCTTGGACAAATCCTTCGCATCAAGGGCGACAAACAGGGAAGCGAAGAGGCCTTTGCCACCGGCGCGCGCTTAAAGCGGGAGGAGGACGCGAAACTCGCAAACACGCTGGAGCAAGGTATGCGCGGCGGGACGTTTCCGAAACCGATTGCGAACCCTCCACGGTAGGAAGATGGTCTCGCGCAGGTCTTTCATCCGGTCGCTGTGCGCCACGGTACCGGTTTTCTCGATCGATCAGCTACTGGCGGGCGCGCCTTTGGGTGTTCAGTTTGTGAATGTCGCGCGCGAGGCCGGGCTGCAATCGAAAACTATCTTCGGGGCGGAGAGCCGGAACAAATATTTGCTGGAAACGACCGGGTGCGGGGTTGCTTTCGTCGATTACGATGACGATGGCTGGCTGGACATTTTCTTTGTTAACGGAACCCGCTTTGAAACCACTTTTCCGAAGGGCTCCGAACCGGTGAGCCGTCTTTACAAGAACAACCGGGACGGCACGTTCACGGACGTAACCGCGAAAGCCGGGTTGGCGCGGACGGGTTGGGGTCAGGGCGTGTGCGCCGGCGACTATAACAACGACGGTCATGTCGATTTGTTCGTGAGCTACTGGGGCGATTGCGCGCTCTGGCGGAACAACGGAAACGGGACGTTTACAGACGTGGCAGCTCAAGCGGGAGTAACGACCAGGACCACGACGGGGCTGAAGCGCTGGAACACGGGGTGCGCTTTCCTGGATTATGACCGCGACGGGCATCTGGACTTGTACGTAGCAAACTATATAGCTTTCGATCCGAAGACAGCGCCGCTCCCGCAGAGCGGACCATGTTTGTATGAAGGACTGCTGGTGGCTTGCGGTCCGCCGGGATTGCAGGGCGGAAAGGACCTTCTGTTTCACAACAACGGAGACGGCACGTTCACGGATGTGTCTGAAAAGGCCGGCATTCTGAAGAAGCAGGGGACGTATGGACTAGGAGTGCTAATCGGTGATTTCGACAACGACGGCTGGCCGGATATTTATGTAGCGGACGATTCGGCGCCATCGGCGCTATTCAAGAATAATCACGACGGGAGTTTCACGGACATAGCGCTCGAAGCCGGGGTTGCTTTTGGGGCGGATGGAAAGACGCAAGCGGGCATGGGCGTATCGGCAGTAGATCTTTACGGCACGGGAAAGCTCGACATTATCAAGACGAATTTCGCAGGCGACACATCGAGCCTTTATCGCAATCTGGGGAACGATAACTTCGAAGACGTGACGTTTCAGGCGGGACTGGGGCGGAACACGCGATTCCTGGGCTGGGGCGCATCGTTCCTGGATTTCGATAACGACGGCTGGCCCGATATTCTCATGTGCAACGGTCACGTTTATCCCGAAGTGCGCGAGAAGGCCAGCGAATCGGGATATCGGGAACGCAAGGTTCTTTATCACAACCTAGGGAACGGAAAGTTTGAAGACGTTTCGCTGGATGCGGGCCCGGGAATTCTAGAGCAGGCTCCCGCGCGCGGGTGCGCCGTTGGAGATTTCGACAACGACGGCGATTTAGATGTGGTTGTGAACTGTGTGAACGACCTACCGCAGCTGCTGCGGTGCGACAGCACGCTCAGGAACAACTGGCTGAAGGTGAAGACGGTGGGGATGAAATCGAACCGGTCTGGGATCGGGGCGCGAATATACTGCAAGCCCGAAGGCGAGCACCAGCAGATGGACGAGGTACGTAGCGGCGGCAGCTATATTTCGCAGAGCGATTTGCGCGTCCACTTCGGGCTGAACAAGGCGACCAAGGCTGATTTAGAGGTGCACTGGCCGAGCGGGCAGGTGGATAAGATTGCGGGCGTGCAGGCGAATCGGGTTGTGACGGTAGTGGAAGGGAAAAGCGTGGGGTAGAAGTTCAAGCGCCGATCCACTCGAGCTGCAACGTTTTTTCGTTTGCCGACATCGCTTTCAATTCCGGATCGCCGGTCACGAGCGGGGCATCGCGCAGCATGGCGGTTGCGGCGGCAAACGCATCGGCGTAAGAGATTCGATAACGGGCTTTGAGTGTGGCAGCGTACATGACGAGGTCGTCGGTAGCGGAAATGATCGCGATGCATGACCGGAGTTCATCGACAAGTTTTTCAGCATACGCGGTGTTCCGCAGTCTCGCAGAAACATAGAAGACCTCGCCAAGATTCACGATGTTCATCACAAGCCTGCATTCCTGACGTGAAGCGGCTTCAAGGAGAAGCAAAACTCGATTGGCGGCGGGTTCTTCATTTTGGAGCCAAGCCACGATCCCCCAGGTATCGAGGACAAGCTCGGTCATTTAAGTAAGTCTAATAAGCGCCGCTCTCGGGCCTCTTCCAGCTCTCTATCTTCCCGCCTGACCTTTTCAACGTCCATTCCGGCTAGCGATCCCTGGAGGGCATAGAGAGAATCTGCGGCTCGTTTCCGAGTGGGCTTGGCCCAGGCTTCGAGAGCCTGATGCACAGCATCTTGAACACTGACTCCGCGGCTGGCGGCCAAACTTTTGAAGCGGCGCAATTCGGACTCAGGCAGGCGGACGGAAAGGACTTTCAGATGCTTGCTTGCTGGCATGCAAGCATTATAGCAAGAGGCCTCCCGCTGCAACGTGGTCGGACTGGACGGCGAAAAAAATAAAGTGGCGTCATTGTTGCTGCCCTGGTTTGATGAGGTCAGGGTCAATTCGCGTGGCGAGTGCCCTTGCCTGCTTCGCAGCAGACGATTTCCCTTGCCGCGCAAGAGCCTGACTCAGGCGGTAGTAGAGCTCGGCGGAAAGTGGATCTACTTGAAGTCCCTCACGAAACGCATCAATCGCGCCCTGCAAGTCCTCGTTGGCGTAGAGAGCGGCGCCGAGATCGGAATACGCCGACACGCGATCCGGATCCAAAACAATCACGCGCCTGTAGGCTTCGATTGCCTCAGCCTCATGGCCAAGCTGGTTTAGCACGCGAGCGAGCTCGAACTCGGCGCCGCTATCGTTTGGATAAAGCGCTGTGGCGACTCGCAGCACGTCAGCAGCCCGCTGCGGGTTGCCGGTTTCTACGAAGGTCCTGGCAAGAAAGGTAAGCGCACGCAGGAAATGAGGATAGATCATCAAAGCCTGCTGACTCTTTTCGAGCGCCGCCGCGCGGTCGCCGGAGAGGGCTAAGGCTTCCGCCTGCTGCTCGAGTTGAGCGGCCTGCCACTTGAAGTCGCGCGGCAGCCGCTGAAGGATCATCCAACGTTCCCCGCCAGCAATGATCTCGCTGGTTTGTCCATATCTCAAGGTCAGAGCGGTAGCAGCAACTGCGGGATCCAGTTCTGATAGCCATTTTGCGCCCATATACCCGCCGACAAGCGCTGTCGCCGAGGAAAGATCGCGCGCGACCCTCGAGAAAGTCTCGCCATTTGCAAGGCGTTGACTTGCCTTCTCCGCTTCATCGCGCTTTTTTGTCACGACGATGCGAAGAAACATGCGTAATGGCCGGACCTCCGATCGCAGCGCCTCATTGTTCTTTGGCGGTTTAAGGGCCTGTTCAGGATGAACTCGTATCTGATGATCCACTAAATGAAATGGCCCCATTTCGACCGACGGCATGTGGCAGCCGAGGCACGCATCAACGGCATTTACCGGGCAGATGGCGGCGCGCCGCCTGGCGACAGTAGAGTGACAACCCAAGCAGGCTTTTATGGACGTCTTAAGATCATCCGCGGTGTTTTTGTGCGGATCGTGGCAGGTGGTACACGCGAGGGCCTTGCCGCTTTGGATAAAGCATTCGGAGTTCTTTAAAGCAAGGACTTGGTTAGCTACGAGCAGATCGTCGGGCGAGGGGTCGGAAAATCTGGTAAGCCCGACGTGGCATTGAGCGCAGATCGCGATACTCTCGTCCGGGCTCAGATTCCTGGGATTTACGATGCCCGTGCGTGGAGTACCTTTGCTGACGGCCTGCAGATGTTGCCAGCCCGGACCATGACAGCTCTCACAACGGACTCCCCCGTCCTTTCCGGCTCCTAATGTATCGGGCTTGCCATGGCAGACAAGGCATTTATTTTCGTAAGTGGGACTCAGTACGAGGCCGAAGGCAGTCTGATAGGAGCGCGGCTTTTCCGCCGAGCAGCCCGGCGCGAGGACAAGCTGGTTCTGGCTCACGCTCCAGGCGTAGCGCGCTTGGATCAGCGCGGAACGCTCCAAGGGAATGCCGTCCAACTGTTCGACACGGGAGAGAAACCCCAGGCCGTGTCGTTGGCCGCCCATCATTATCTCAATCGGCAGCGTTACTGCGGGCCGCCCAAGCATGGCGACGGAGTATACAAAGCGATCACCTGAGCGACGGATCTCGGAGGAAAGAGAGGGATCGCGACCTTCGCTGATCTGTGCGTGGAACGCCGGAGGCAACCAGGGCGCAATTGCGCCCTGCCAAGTAGTGGCCATGGCGGTTCTTTCCTGAGTTGCAGCGATATTCTTGTGACAAAGAGCGCAGACTTGTGGCCCAGTGTAATGTTGGGCGCTCAAAACGGCGGCCCAATAGGGTGTTGCCAGAAACAGAAAGAGAGCCAGGCGAAACACCATCGCGCAAGACGATTGTACAGGCTGCGAAAAAGCAAAAGAGGGAGCGAAATCCGCTCACTCTTTGCTTCTGCTAACTTGGTCTGTGTTGCCTAAAAGTCCAGGCGCGCTGCAAATTGCAGACGGCGCATAGTCGAGCCGAAGGCAATCCCAGTGATTTGACCAGCGTTATTGCCGTTTATGTTCGAGTTCGGTAGCGCCAGATTTGCGTGATTGAACAGGTTATATGCTTCGCCGCGCAATTGCCAGGTCAAACGTTCGGTTATCTTGAAATTCTTCGACAGACTGGCGTCCTGGTTAATGAAAATTGGTCCGCGTAGAGTGATTGAATCCAATGTTTCCGAAAGCGTTATTTGCGGGTATACCAAACGCACAAGGCGCCAAGTTAAGCCAGCCGGCCCGACTCTCGTTGGAAGCATACGGACTGCAACTCCCGGCATCGGGGCGATTGTTCGGACCAGTATACGGTCGCACTGTCCCGGCCGGATATACGTTGATATTGGGCGTGAACGGCAGCCCGCTATAGAAGGTTGTAGCGCCGCTTATATTCCAGCCGCCCACCACGGCATCGACGACTTTGTTCATATTCGCGCCATATTTGCGTCCCCGCCCGAAAGGAATGCTATAGTTCTGGGCAATGGTCAGCTCGTGGTCCGGGATCGCGTTTTCGCGGCCATAACCAAGTGGGCGATTATAGTTGAAGGTGTAATCATCCGCAGCATCTCCCTCGGCATCCTCCCACGTATAACTTAGTTGAAGGCCATACCCACTGCCGAAGGTTTTCTTCAGCTGCACCTGCAAAGAGTTGAATTGATTGTTGGCGCACATGCAATAGTAAGTGATTCCTTGCGTCCAGCCGTATTTTGCGAAAAAGGGCCGGGCGAAATTCTGGTTCGATAAGCCAGGAACGAATGCAGGTGCATTAACGTTCTCGTCGAACCCGTCACCAGAGCCGCGACCGACGTGGCGGCCCGTATTGCCGACGTAGCCGATTGAGAGCGAGGTATTGCTAAACAGTTGGCGTTCTACAGTCAAGTTGTAGGCTTCCACGCGCGGCAAGCGTACGTCCGCGGGCCGGGCCTTCGCAGCAATACCATCCGGAAGCAGAAACTGACCAGTTTGCGGAACCGGAGTTGCAGGCGGGGCGGGCGGTCCTTGAGCCAACGTAAACACATTTTGGAAGCTAGCTGCCGCGTTCACTTGCTGGTTCGATAAAACTGGCGGATTCTGAGTTACGTTGTGGCCGAATGTGGCTCCGAAGGTGCCGAGCTCATAGGACCAGCCATATCCAGTGCGGATCACAGTCTTGGAGTTGAGCTGATATGCAATGCCTAAACGAGGCGCGAAGTTGAGCCAGTTCATGTTCTGAACGCCGTGCGCTCCCACCAGACCGTAGCCGAAGACGTTGATGAGGCCGGTGCTTAAGTCGAGCTGAGCGCCTTGTTGGGGGCCATTCACTGTTTCCGGGAAGACCAGCTCCCATCGCAACCCGTAATTGATCGTCAGCTTCGGAGTGACACGCCAGGAGTCCTGGCCATAAAAGAACCATCGCTTTTGGCGTTCGGCCGCATTCGTGCTCGTACTCACATACCGGTTGAAGCCTGTCACGTCGCCCAGAAGGAATGTAGCAAAAGAAAGGCCGTCGATGGCGCCCGCGCCAGCACCGCCCACAAAGCCCGTGTTCTGGGTGTTGAACGTCAGCTCTCCGGCTCGGTGGCTGTCGCTCGGCACCCGCAGGTTCTTTGCATACCGGATATCGGCACCGAACTTATAAGTGTGGTTGCCCACGATTTTAGAAATGTTGTCCGTGAATTGATACTGACCTTCCTCTTCGGTGAGCGGGCAGTTGCATTGGTTTGCACCGAGCGAATAACCAAGGCTCGTTATCTGGTTGTTGTTTGTGTCCACGAAGTTAAAGTAAGGCAAACCTGAGGTGTAGAAGGGATCGAGGTTCAGACCAGGAATACCCGCAGCGGTTGCCGGTGAGGTACCAACACCGTTTGGTGTCGTCTGCACGTGATACTTCATGTAACCGAACCTGAACTCGTTTACCAACGTGGGGTTAACCGTATGCGTGGCGCCCATGGCAATGCTTTGGTTCCGAACCCTCGAATTACCTGCGAAAGCGACACCATTGAACGCAGGGCCGCCAGCCGCAGAGCCGAATGCGCCCACAGCGCCCCGCGCGAACTCCTGATTGCTATAACGCCCGAAGATGGACGTCTTTTCATTCATGAAATAGTCCGCGCGCGTGTCCCATTTGTTTGAATCGAAGGACCCCCCACCCGAAGCCGCGTAGTTCGGAAGCAACGGGTTGGCGTTAATAATGTTGGGTAGCGGGAAATTTTGCAGGATGTTGATTGCCTGTTTACTAAGGCGGTTTGTCGGAATTGTGTTATTCACGAATTGAGTTCGTCCAATGCCGGTGTTGGGGTCACCAGTGCTCGGGTCATAGATGGCGTTTTGAGAGCTGGCAGCGAGGTATTGACTGAAATCTCCACCTCGGGCGGCGGCGGTAGGCACAGTCGTCAGCACGGCGCCACCAAATCGCTCCCGGAGCAGCTCTGCGTCGCCAAAGTAGAAGAGCTTGTCTTTAATAATGCGGCCACCGATGGAACCGCCAAATTGGTTCCACTTCAATGTTGGCGCGCCATTGGGCTCTGCGAAGGGATCTCGTCCGAAGTCGGCAAAACCCGGAGTGTTGTTGCGGAAGTATTCGAACGCACTAAAGTGGAGCGTGTTGGTGCCCGATTTCGTTGATGCATTCTGAATACCAGCACCGGCATAACCGAATTCCGCGTCGTAATCCTGCGATGAGATCTTCTGCTCGGCGAGCGAATCGATGTTCGGGTTAACGACAATAATCCCAAGGATTGGGTCCTGATTCTCGGTTCCATCTAACTGGTACCCGGTCCCGCTGAAGTGTTGGCCATTCACTTCGACCTGGGCACTGCCTTGAGGGTCTTCACTCGAAGCATGCGCAAAGCCGATTCTCGATGTACCTGGAGATAACAGCTCAAGGGCCTGGGAATTACGCCCCAGCAATGGAAGGTCAATCAGCTCCTTGGAGGTGAAAGTAGTTTGGACGTCAGCGCGGTCTGCCTGCAGCGTGGGAGCGGCCGCCGTAACTTCAACGGTTTCGGAAACATTCCCAGGCTGTAGACTCGCATCGACGCGCGCGGCGTTGTCGACTTGCACGGCGATGTCTTTGAACTGTTGCTTTGCGAATCCGGGCGCCTCAACAGAGACCGTGTAAGATCCCGGGATTAATTGTCCTTTTTCATAGTTCCCGGATTCGTTCGTGGTCGCTGTGAACTGCGTGTTTTTGGATTGATCTGTTATTGTGACCTTGGCGTTCTGGACGGCTCCGCCCGAGGCGTCTGTCACAGTGCCGAATATTCGCCCAAATACTTGTTGCGCGTTTCCGATGCCGCTTGGAAGCGCGAGCACGGCACACGTAATGAAACAGAAGAAAAACCCCTTGCGAAAGCGAACCATACCTTCTCCTTAAGAAGCAGAAGTCCTAAAGCCGTCCGGCAGTACCAAGCCGTGCGGGTACTACAACTCACACCTTGGAGTAGTGTAATCGATTCATAAGGGATTTGCACCCGTAAAGTTTGAGCTGGAACTAAGCTTTTAGATTGAGTAACGCGCCTTAAGAGTAAAGTGGATTACATACAATGCGGACCAGCTTCATTTGAATAGGTGAATTCAGGAACGATCCGCGTCGTTATACTTCCGATATATATGGTTGCGCTCTTTGTGGCGATGGTGATGGCTGTGAGCGCACCCGATGAGGCGCACCAGCGCGGCGTTCAACTCTACAAACAAAAGAAGTATACAGAGGCGATCGCGGCCTTTGAAGAGGCCGTTCGAAAGGAGAACGCCGGGACGGCAGCGTATAACGAATCCGTAGTTTTTATTGGCCAGAGCTACTTCATGGTTTCGCAAGCACCGAAGGCAATCCCGTGGCTCGAGAAGGTACCGAATAGCAATGAGGCCAATTACATGCTTGGGTATGCATACTTGCAGACCGGACGTCCGGACCAGTCCGAAGCGGCCTTTGCACGGCTTTTTCAGCTAAAAGCAGACTCGGCCGCCGCACATTTGGTTGCCTCGCAGATGATGATGAAGAAGGAGTACGAAGCGCCCGCAGTGGCAGAGGCGAACAAGGCACTGGCGCTCGACCCAAAGATCCCGGAGGCGCATTTTGTGCTGGGAGAAGTGGAGATTTCTCGAGGGCTGCTGGACGAGGGCATTGCGGATATGGAGAAGGAACTGGCGGTCAACCCGAGTTTTTCGACGGCGTGGTATCGCTTAGGCGATGCATATCAGCGCCAGCAAAAATGGGCCCTCGCGGTTCCGGATTTACAGCGCGCAGTGTGGCTGAACCAGAATTACAGCGGTCCCTACATTCTGCTCGGGAAGTGCTATTTAAAGCAGGGTAACCTCGACAACGCCGAAGGCATTTTGCGGCGCGCTTTAGCGATCGATCCGAATAATCGTGAAGCGATTTACCTGCTGGCGCAGACGCTCGCCGCGGCCGGCAAGAAGGATGAGGCGAGCGCATTGTTCGAGAAGTTGAAGGCGGCGCGACCGGAATGAGGGGATTGAGCGGGGCGCGGAGTTGTTAATCGAGCGAGAGTTCTTGACGCAGTACGTAAAACGTACTATACTCTCTTTTGATTGCTTCTTACGCGAATAAGGAGACGGAAAATTTAGCTCATGGCCTCCGGGTAAAGAGGTTTGAAGGGATCGCTCGCGCCGCCCAGAAGAAACTTACAGTCCTTCGAGCCGCTATATCGCTTGCAGATTTGTCCGTCCCACCCGGAAACCGGTTGGAAACGCTTGCGGGCGATCGGAAGGGCCAACTCAGTATCCGCATCAATGATCAATACAGAATCTGTTTCAAATGGGAGGACGGATACGCGCATGACGTCGAAATCGTCGACTATCACTGACAGAGCGGGCAAGGCAGCGCTGCTGCCGCCAATCACGCCAGGCGAAGTGCTCCTGGAAGAGTTCCTGGAGCCGCTTGACCTATCGAGCAATGCCTTAGCGACTGCACTCCATGTACCAGCGAATCGCATTTCAGCGATCCTGAAAAATCAGCGAGGGATTACGGCTGATACCGCCCTTCGCCTGGCCCAATATTTCGGGAACTCTCCAGAGTTCTGGATGAATCTGCAACAGAATTATGACCTGGATGTCGCCCGGCGGCAAAGGCTGCGCGAGATCCAGGCGCAGGTCCCGCGCAGACCACCAGGGCAGGCGCACGGCAGGCCTCGCCACGCGAAGTCGAAGAGTGGGGACTGAGGAGAGCGGCAGCTCAAGAAACTAAATTCCGGAGGCTGGCTTCAATGAGGCGCTGGGTACCGGCATACGGATCACCCGAGCCTTCCCACTCCATCGAAAAGTAACCGCGATAGCGCGCTTGCCTGGCGATTGAAAAGGTGCGCGCGAGATCCACCCGATAGACCTTGCCACGCACGCTTTCTTCGTCCTTCACATGGCTGATATTGTATGCATGGGCGAACATCTCCTTCACGGCGCGATAGTTGTACTCTTCATCGCCGGCCAGCCTGGAATTGCAGAAATCGGGTAAAGCGCGCAAGAAGGGACTGGCTATCTTTTCGATCAGCGCCACAATGCGGGAGGCCTCCTCTGTGACAGGATTGTCGTTCTCGAGATTGATCACGATGTTCTTCTGAGCGGCGTAGTCAACCAGCGTTCGGAACGTGGTGAGGAGGCAATCGGGATCACTCTCGATGCGGGGCATGTGAACCCGGATGCTGGGCGAGGCGAGCGCAACGGCCACGTCGACCCAGGTACGCCAGGTGTCGATGGATGATTTACGCTGATCGGGTTCGGCGGCACAGGGATGCACGGGTTCATCCACCGGAATATTGACGACACGGACGGCCGCTTTTTGGAAAGCACCCCGAAGATCATCGAGATATCCGGGGTCGGTGGATCGAAAATGGCGGCTCCAAGGCTCGATTCCATGAACTTGGAATTTTGAAGGAATCGATGCGGCGAACTGCTGCAGGCTCAGTCCGGGACTGCTGGCGGATGGGCCGTGCGACGCCTCGATCAAAGCCCGAAACGGGTAGGAGGAGACGGCCAGGCGAGCAGACGCTCGCGTTGGAAACTTCACATGGGGCTTGCCGGCGCCTTCTACCCTTGCAAGCGCGAGAGAGCCGAGCAGGAGCTCGCGACGATTTACGCCGCACGCAATCGAAGGCATGTCTGAATCATCTCAGCCTGACGCCCCAAGGGCGCGGGCATCAGTGCCGGGCGGCGAGTTGTTGGCGGGCGCGGGCGAGATTCGCTCGGGCGGCTTGGTGCGCGGGATCAATTCGCAGGGCTGTCTCGAATGCCTGAATGGCTTCGGGCAGGTCACCCGAGATCGCCAGCAAAGTGCCGAGGTTGGTCTGCATATCCGCATCGTTCGGATTCAGGCGGCAGGCGTCGCGGAAACGGGAGAGTGCATCGGAGAACTTTCTCTGCTTGAAATAAACAGAGCCGAGACCAGCCTGCGCCCCGGCATCATCGGGTTTTTGGCGCAGAAAAGCGAGGTATTCGGCTTCGGCCGCGGTCAGGTCGCCTGTCACAACGAGGGCACGTGCCAGGTTGTAGCGGGCATTTAGATATTGGGGATCGGCCTGCAGAGTCTGGCGGAGCTCCTGAATGGCATCGGGAAGCCGGTCCTGCATGAGAAGCGCCGAAGCCAATCCATTTCGCGCCGTTGGATTAGCGGGTTCTATGCGAAGCGCATCCTTATAAGAAACGATGGCCTGATCGAGGTTGCCGCCGGATTGCAGCAGGGCCGCCAGGTTGTAATGAGCCAGAAAATCGCCGGGATATTTCTCAAGCCTGCGGCGCATCAACGCTTCCTGAAGAGGAAAGCGGGCATCCTGTCCCGATAGCTTCGGGGTTTTAGGCAGAAGCTGCAGCCACACGTGGCCCATCTCGTCTTCGCTCCGGTTACCTGTTCTAACGCGCCGGGGTGGGCTGTTAGGATTACGCGGATTTTCAGCCGAGTTGTCGTAAGTGATGCGCATGGCAACTTCTGTTCCCTTGGGGAGCGTGATGGGATGCTTGTACTCGTAAACGGCCTGCCAGTTAATGTCCCAGTCCGGAATGCGAATCAACCAGCGACGCGCGCCGTCGGGCAGAGTGGCCCAGGCTTCCACCAGTTTCCCGAGGTAGTGCGCATGAGGATAGATGGCGAGGAGATCGACGTCGATGGGCAGCCTCAGGTGATCGGTAACAGTGAAGTGGCGATCCCCCGGCGGAATGTCGATTGCGCCGTCATGTTCGAGTTGCACCAGCATCGGAAGCCGGGTGGGCGGATGAGGAGAGAAGTAGAGACCGACTTCGGCCTGGATCGATTCCGCCTTTCCGGTGGGCTGCAGATGCAAGTTCAGAATCAGATCGGTATCGGGATCGAGACGCCAGCTCATATCCTCGGGCTCGGGCCGTAAAACAGTTCCGGGCTTCCAGAAGAGAAAATGCGAGTCGGGGTCAAACTCATTGGCGGCCGCTTCGGTAATAACGTCCATGCCGGGGAAGCCAGGCCGCCCGTCTTCGCCATCCCTGCGGCGCAAAGACTGCGTGCGGTCGAGGACCACGTTGGCATGGTGCACGGCGCGGCGATTCGTCAAGCGAAGCTCCAGGCCGCGTACGTACCTGGTCTCGTTAAGCCCGGTCTCGATGACAAAATTGCGGAAGATATCGCCTCCACCCGCCGGCATTCGGAACGGCTGTTTCATCCGAACGATCCAGTCGGGCTTTCCCATCTGCCACTCAGTGGTGAACAGAGGGGCTGGGGGCAGATCGGCCTTGGTACCTTCCGGCTCTCCGGCTTTCACCCAGGCTGCGATGATCTGAATTTGCGCATCGCTCAAACGGCGGTCACCCACAAAATCGCCGTATCCCGCTTCCGGAGGCCAAGGCGGCATGTAGCGCCTCTGCGTAACCGAGACGATTTGCGAAGCGTGCTTGCGGACGTCCTGGTAAGTCATCAACGGAAACGGCCCGATGCCTCCATCGTGGTGACAAGGGGCGCAATGCTCAAAGATGAGAGGGGCAATATCTTTGTTGAAGGTTTTGAAAGTTGCGGAAGCTGCGGGGAGCGAAAGGGCCAGTAAAGCAAGCCAAATTCGCCTCATACACTATTTGAAACGCTTCCTGTATTGAAGATCGATGCCGAATTCACCATTATCGTTCCTGAGCGCAACCACCGAGTAATGCGCGCTCAAGGCCCACTCCAATCGAAAGATCTGTTCTGAAGTTTGCGACAAATTGGTGACGTAAGTGACCGTGATGTCGCGAGAGATTTGTTGTTCGAGAGTGAGCCTGGCTTGCGGCGTGGTGGTGGTTCCTTGGACAAGCGGATCGATCTTGATGTTGGTGATGCCGAAAAGCTTCGATAAGCGGTTCGATGCCGGAGAGATCGCCTGCCCGAGCACGGTATTAGCGCCGGATTGAAGGGCGCTGACGTCATTAGCGACCTGGGCGTTCGGAACGTTGGAGGCAACGTCCGGGGTGCGCCCGACGGTGAGCAGCGCGATGATCTCGCGAGGCTGGAGAGCCGGATCAGAGCGGTAGTTGATGTTCAATTTGCCGAGCGTGCCGGAAACTGTGATATCGACTGTAATACCGCGGGCCTCCGTACGAAGGTCGAGATCGAGAACCGGCTCGATCTTGACGGAGTTGACGAAGTTCACTTCGCCGCGATTAATGCTATAGCGGGTCCCGAACACCTTGATGTCGCCTTGATTGGCGACGATGCTGCCGAGGAGAATCGGGTGATCGGGCGTACCCCGAAGCCGAAGGTCGATTTCAGCCTGGATATCGCGGCTCAGCGTGGTGCTGAATTGAAGGTTAGCGGCGCTTTCCACACGAACGTCCAACTGCAGCCCGGTAAGGAAGTCATCCTGGTTGCTCGGAGCGGGCGTGGGCGCGGCGACAGATGCCAGCAGATTTCCGACATCCGCACTTGGGTTGAGAACGACACGCGAAATTGTGGCTGTGCCAGAGAGAATGCTGTTATTGCTGGTGCCAGTGAGCCGGAGTTGGGAGGTGGTGGTGATGCTTATGCTTCCCGCGTAGCGCACCCGCACATTCTGCGCGTTTGCCTCCAGACGATATACGAGCGGTCCGGCGCCGAATGTGACAAAGCCGCCAAGAGTTAATTCACCGCCGCCGGTCCTCGCAGTGAGTTTCTGAATGGTGGCACGGTTTCTGTCGAAATTGACGATTCCGTTCACTGCGGTAAGGCCATTGGGAACGTCGTTGAGGAAGAAAATGCCGTTCTGCAACTCGAGCGTACCGTGTACATCGGGATTGGAAAGGGCTCCGCCGATGGAAGCGGAGACCACGGATTGTCCGGACGAGCGAACATTCGGGTCGAACAATTGGAAGACTCGCAAGTCGACATCGCCTTTAACTTTCAGATCGATGGGCTGACGGGGCCGATAGGGGATCGATCCGGTAATGGCTACCGTGGTGTTCTGTCCCACGAGGCGAAAGTCCCGGACGGAGGCCACGCCGCCGGCCATTTCGAAGACTACCGGGCTCACGTTGCGAAAGATCAAGTCAGCAGATTTCACGCTCTCCGCCGGTTGTACCGGAACGCTCGAGCTGAGCTGCAGGTCGTCGAAGCGGAGGGTTCCCCGGATGCGATCGGGCTGCTGCAGGGACCCTTCGAACGTGAGTCCACCCCGAACGAATCCAGTGAGCGGCAACGGCTTCCCGCCGGCAGGATTCACCAGCGCTATCAGGGTTGGCAGATCAATGCGCTCGATTCGCAGCGCTCCCTTGACAGGAGTACCGGGTTCGAGCTGCACCTGCGCCTCGCCCGAGACGTGGCTCGCGCGGAGGTCGCCGGAAATAGTCGCGCTGAGCATCTGGCCATGCGTCACGGCCTTCAGGGTCACGCTTCCATAGGGGACATGATCTACGGTCACTCTCCGAAATATCAGTTCGCCGTCGGCGTGCGTCGGAGTGAGGTGACCGGGCGTAATATGCGCGGCGCCTTCTGCGTGAATCTCGAACTCGGCGTTCAATCCGGGCTCCTGCTGGCGCACGACAGATAAGAACGCAAGCGGAAACCGGCTGCTGTCTACCTTCAATTGAAGGTCGCCTTCACGCCAGGCGTCCATCCAAGAATGATGCGCGATGTGACCGGGATGCCGAGTGTACCTGCCGGAAAAAGACAGAGCCGCGGAGCCCGCCTGCATGCGTCCGCGAGTAATCTGCAATTGATCAGCGGAGAGGGCAACGGCGGCCTGTACTTGATCGAGCCGTTCACCGAGAGCGGTGACGTTCCTGAGGGTGAGCTGCGCACTCCCACGAGGATCCGCGAGCGAGCCATCCAGTTCGATCGAGCCCGACCCGATGCCGCTGAAGGGCGGGAAGCTGACGCGGGAATACTCTGCCGCGGTCTTAAATAGATCCGCAGCACGAAATTGCGCGCGCAGCCTGAGCGGATTGTCATCTTGTAGGGACCAGTCGTGCAATCCGACGCGGGCCTCGCCGCTCAAGTAGAGCGACGGTAGATCCGCCACGAATGAGGAGAACTGGGCGGCATCGGAGGCGATCGAAACTCGGGAGCGGAGCGCGTTCCAGGTTTGCCCTTGCAGCCGGAAGCGAGCTAGCGCAAGATTCCCATCGATCCGCGGATTAAGTGTAGAACCAGTGAATGTCCCATCGAAATGAGCGCTGCCATTTGGCAAGAGGATGGGTATGTTGGCGGGATCGAGTCGCGAATGCAGAAGCAGGAGCGCTGGTTTGATGTCTTCGAGACTGGTGCTATCGAGGGCCGCTTCGAGGCGCGAGCCCCACCGGCCTGCGAACGATAAATGAGTATTTGGAAATGCCAGATGGGACGGCGCAAAATCCCAGCTACCGCGCGACTGGGCGTAGGATAGTTCGACATCTCCAGAGATTGGAATGCCGCCCAAGCCGGGCGTAATCCGAAGCTTGCCGTGCAGCGAGACGTTTTCCAGACGATCAGCGATCGCCCCGCGAATTTCAAGCGGACCGCTCACAACGCCGGCCCAGGGCAACAATTGATGGAGAGAGAATCGCGCGGCTTCGCTGAGATTGACGCCGCCAAGCAGGCCCGCGGCCTCAAAAAGCCCGGAGCGGTTTAGTTGGGCAGCGCCGGTGAACCGGCCCCCTAGAGCGGTCAGAGTCAAGCGGGAAAGTTTAATTTCCTGTGTATCCGCGGAAATCCCGCTTTCAAAATCGGCGTTGCGGATGGCGAATTGCTTGGACCAATATTCGAGATGATGGCCACCCAGGCTACCTTCGAAGGCAAGCGGTCCAGAGGCGGCATAGCGCAACGCGCCGTTCAGAACGAAATCGCCCTGATGCAAGCCCGCAACGTGCCACATCGCGGCGATTTCGGCTCCGGAAAGATTGCCCTGTACTCGGAGGTCAATGTCCGGATTGGCGAAATCCTTTAGGAAACCGTTCGCGCGAAGTGTGGACGCCGCCGATGCGAGAACAGCGCTCTGAATGGTGAGCCGATTTCGTTTCAACTCGGCACGCACGTCGACGCGTAATGGCACGGCTCGAAATCGGGAGCCCTCGATATGCAGTTTGCGCGAAGTCGCGCCGAGATTGTAGCGGGAGCCGCGCCGGTCATAGGTCAGAACAACTGAGACGTCCTCGCCGCGAGCGCTGAATGGAAGGCGGCGCGATTCGGCTTCCACGATGCCCTCGTTCAGCTCAAGATGATTTATTTTCAAATCGAACAGGTCTTGAATCGTTTGCGCGGCGTTTCGCACGCGGGACCGAGGCGAGGGAATGTTTGTTGAGCCGTCCGGCCGCACGAGCACATGAAAGCGCGGCCGGATGACCTGCAGCGAAGCAACATTCACATCGCGACGTAAGAGCGAAACCATTTTCAGACCGATTCGAATGGAATCCGCGCGGAACAGCGGATTCGCATCGGACGATTCGGTACCGCGTACAACGATATTGCGGAAGTCAGCGGTCAGCGTGCGCCAGTCGTAATCAAATGAACCCAGTTCGACGCGGCCTCCGCTAGTACGCTCAATAGCCGCGATGGTACGTTGACGGACCTGCTCTTTGAACCAACTCGTTTGCAGCGCATAAAACGCTGCTAGCGCCAGGAGTGCGAAAGCCACGCACAGGCCGGCGGTCGCGGCCAGAATGAATCGAAGACCCTTCATAAGCGACTCACTGCAGGGACCTGTCGAGATAGACGATACTCGATTGTTTCCTGCTTTCCTTCAGCCAGCTATCCAGTGCCTGGTCGGTGTGGGCCTCGGAAACGCCCGCATCCGGACGAAACCTGTATTCGATGAAGCGAAGCATATCGAGTTGTAGAGTGAGATGATCTCTCAGGACCTCTTCCGTGAGGGCGTACGCGGCGAGCTCGCGATCGAAATCCAAATCTTGCGGAAAGCCAGAGCGAACCTGCGCAAAATATTTGTTGATGTCGTCCGCGTCCGGGAGCGGATAGCGGCTCAACTGCATTTCGCGTTTCACGAGGAGCTGGTCGATCAGGCGATTAGCGGCCTTTCGCCGGGCGTTGATGTCGCGGTTCACCGGCTGGTGGTTGAGAAACGCAGTCACCCGGATCTCCTCATCGATCTGTAATTCGGTAATGACTTCGCCTCCCACCGTGAGCGCAAGGCGATCCACAATCTCGGAGCGCAGTGCGACAGCGGCAAGGCAAACAACAAATAACAGTCGCATCAGAAAGCCTGCCCGAGCGAAAAGTGGAACTGGAAGGCGCTGATTTTTTGGACGGTGGCAACGGCGGTTCCGTTTAAGTAATCTTGCTCGGTTCCCTTGAGCCCGAAAAATCGCGGAGCATCGGGGCTGAGCGATAGATCGAGCCGAATGGGGCCGATGGGTGTACGGTAGCGAAGACCGAACCCCACAGACTGCACCGTGTAATTGAAATCCTGCAAATTACGCTGGCGGAAACGGAGGCTCAAATCGCCGAGTGTGCTGAACACGTTCCCGGCGTCGTGGAAAAGAACGCCAGTAAGGTTGTCGCCGTACAGCGGGAACCGCAACTCCAGATTATTGAGGAAGAGGGCATTGCCGCCGAGCGGAAAGCCGGTGGCCAGATCGCGGGGACCGGCCTGAAAATCGGGGAAAGCGCGAATAGATGTGGATCCGCCCGAATACAAGCGTTCGGCAAGCGGAACGCTGGGCCGCCCGCTGAACCGGCTGATAATTCCGAATTGCGTGCTGCGCGCAAAGACGAGATCGCGATGAAAGGGATGATAGGTCGAGTTACGGAACAGGCCACGGGCGAAGTGCGTCTGTGAGCCTAATATGCCTGGAGCATAGCTGAGATCCAGGGTTGTGTAAACGCCGCGATGGGCGTCGGTGGGATTGTCGCGCTTGTCCTGAATGATTGAAAATTCGCCCATGCCTACGGTTTCGGGCTGCGACAGCAGCGGCACGAGCAATTGCTGGATTTTGAGATTCGAGAGAGTGACATGCCGGAATACAGCGCGATATTGAACAGTTATAGCGCGAGATACTCGCTGGCCCAATTGCATGGAGGCTTCTCGCCGGTGGGCCGTAAAGGTGCGAATATCATTCGAATTTTCGATCAACGCGGTAACGGTGAAGTTCAGATTCGGGTTAGAGACAAACTGAGGAATGAAATAGGTCAACGCGGCGCGCTGCTCGATGGTGGAGGCGGCTGTTTGCAGGCTGACTGTTTGGCCTAATCCCAGAAAATTGATGCGACTGAGGCCGAATGCGATGCGTGGGGCAAAACCGGCGGTTCCCGCGGGGTTGTCGAGCGTGGTGACGCCTCCGCCTATCCGGCCGATCTGCGCGCCCAAACCTACACTGAGCGAATAGTGCCGCGCTTCATCGATGTCGTAGAGGACGTTCTTGTCGCTTTCATCGCCATCCGGGTCTTGCAGGGCGGTATTCACGCGCGCGAAGATGCCCAATTCATAGAGGCGCCGTTGGCTTTCGGTCTCTTCGGCCAGTGAGAGCGGCGCGCCTTTCTTCAGTTTGATGCGGTTATAGACCAGAGCGGGCCGTGTTGTTTCGAGTCCGGTGACGAGCACGTCGCGCACGTATTTGCGAGGACCGGGATGCAGCACGTAGCGGATATTCACGCGATGCGGGGCTCCGGCCGGTTCCAAGTAGTAATCGAAGGTAGCGTTCGGATAGCCTCGATCATAGTAATAGTTCAGAAGCTTCTCGCGATCATCGGCGACACTCGCCTCACTGAACGGCTGCCCTTCGAGAGAGGCTAAGCTGAAGCGGAGAAGCGGCAGGTCATCGGGGCTCGGACCGTCGATGGACAATCCGGACACCAACCACTGGGGACCTTCCTGAATTCGAATGAAAACCGCCAGGTGATTTTTCACGCCTCGATAATCGTCTTCGGTCTTCCACGTCACTTTGACGTCGCGGAATCCGTTGGACGTGTAGAGGCTCTCGATCGACTGGATGTCCTGCCTCAGGTACACATCGCTGAAGCGGCCGTAAGGAAATCTTGGAAACTGGGCCGGCTGCAGGTACAAGCGTTCGCGAATTGTATCTGACGGGAAGTACTGGTTGCCCGCGACACCCAAATAAACGAATTTATGACGGGGGCCGCGGCGGATCCGATATATGATCTCGCGCTCGCCAGCTTGAGATGCATTGATGCTCCTATATGTCACCTCTGCGCCGAAATAGCCGTCTGAGACCAGATATTGACGGATGTTGCGCTCCCCTTCGAGCAGAAGATCGGCGTCCACGGAGTGCTCCTGAAAGATCGGCACGAGCTGTTTCAGCTTGCCGGCGCTGATACGCGCGCCAACAGTATGGATAACGATTCGTACTCCGGCTTTGATATCGATCCTCGGCTTTACTGTATTGCGTGCGGGGTGATACTCCAGGCGGTTCAGTGTCACTCGGGAGTCAAGAAGACTGTTCTTGTCGTAGTAGTGCCGCATGTTGTCCAGACCCTGTCGAACACGCGCCTCCGTTACCTCCTGCCAGCCGAGCAAACCATACAATCGCTTCCAGTGAGTGGAGCGGATAATACGTTCATCCGATTCCTCGGGAACTCCGCTGATATCTGGCTTCTCAAAGTGGGCGCGCTTCCCTTGCTCGACATCAAATATCAAGTTCGCCTGTTCTGTTTCGGGCCGAAATTCTATTTCCGGAGTGATTTTGGCTCGATAGAGGCCATTCCTCCGCAGAAGATCATTCAACGATTCGAGAGCCCGGTTTTTGTCGGCATCCGCATAACGCGTCCCCAGCCGGAGTTTCGTCACGCTGGCAAGCTCTCCGCTGTTCGGCGGCGCTTTTACGCCGCGGATCACGACACGACCGACGAAGTAAGCGCGCTTCGTTATGAACCGCAGCGCCACTTCGCCATTCGCGTCAGCGGCATCCACGGCGAGATCCGCGAAGCGGCCGGTTGCAAACAGGCGCTGAATCGCGACACGCAACTCGCGTTCGTGGAACGTCGAGCCAGGCCCAAACGGCAGCGCGGCTCTCAGTTGCGCGATCGGAACGGGCTGGTCTGTGGGCTCAAATCGAATAGCGGCGATGCGGCGGCCCTCGTAATTTTGGGCCTCCTGCATGTAGAGCGGCTGATTCTGCGCCGCAAGCGCAGTTGCCTGGACCGCAATAACCGTCCAGAGGAGGACTGAGAGACGCTTTCGCGGGGCGTATAGAAGGCCGATGATTCGAGCCGAAAACTCTCTTCCGGCTGTTAGGATCATCGTATATGCTTCCCGGCGAGAAGGAGCGCTACTCCCGTCAGATTTTGTTTCCGGGAATCGGCGAAGCGGGCCAAGCCAAAATTAGAGACACTTCCGTCTGTATAGCCGGTTGCGGCGCGCTGGGAAGCTTCCAAGCGGAGGCGCTGGCTCGAGCGGGAATCGGCCGCTTGCGGCTCATTGATCGAGATTACGTCGATTACACAAATCTGCAACGGCAATGGCTCTATGACGAGGCGGATGCGCAGAATGAATCTCCGAAGGCGATCGCAGCAGCGCGAAGGCTCAGCACGCTCAACCGGGAAGTCTCGATTGAACCGTTCGTGGCCGATATAACTCCGTCTAATGCGGAAGAATTAGTCGCGGACTGCGATCTCATACTCGATGGTACCGATAACTTTGAAACTCGTTATCTCCTCAACGATCTTAGCGTCAAATTGAACGTACCTTGGATATACGGTGCGGCCGTCGGAAGCTATGGCATTGCCATGCCGGTGGTCCCCGATCGCGGTCCGTGCTTTGCTTGCATCTATCCCGAGCCGCCTTCGGGATTGCAACCGACCTGCGACGTAGACGGCGTGCTCGCGTCCGCAACCGCGTCTGTGGCATCTCTGCAAGTAGCGGCGGCACTACGCCTGATCGTCGGATGGCCGGACTTTCGTTGCGTCATTCATTCCCTGGATGTTTGGCGTGGTACGAGCAAGCACGTTTTGGCGGGCGATCGCGACCCAGAGTGCCGCGTTTGCGCGGCCCGCGAGTTCAGATTTCTGGAAGGGCGGCAAAGGAAGCCTGTGAGTTTATGTGGAAGGAATGCGGTGCAACTTCATGAGAGTTTGCGACCGCTCGATTTACAGGAGCTGGCGACGCGGCTTCGGCCTTTGGGCGATGTCAGGGTGAATGAATTCGCCTTGCGAATGATACTGCCGAAGTATCACCTGACGTTTTTTCCCGACGGCAGGGCGATCGTCAAGGGCACGACGGATATTGGTGTGGCGCGCAGCTTGTACGCGCGGCTCATCGGCGCATGAGTTGAGGAGGAACTGAGCGGCGGTTTCGCTCGACCTCTTCGACGCGTAGTAGAATCGGGTAGTCTACACGTCTTTGGGCGGTTAGCTCAGCCGGTTAGAGCGCCTGCCTTACAAGCAGGAGGTCGCAGGTTCGATCCCTGCACCGCCCACCAAGATTCCAAAAGCCTTAGAGGCATTAACGCGAGTGCAACACGACGACGTACACGCCGTTGTACACGTCGATTGGCAATCGTACTGTCACTGCACCCTCACTGCGTCTGCATGGGTATTGGTTTCCGCTTCTGGGTGGTAACACGCAATGGACTCAACTGCCCTGCGCTTTGCCTGCGCACGGATGTGACTGTAATGCTCCAACATTTTACGGTCCAGATGGCCAGCGATGGACATGATAGTCTGATCGCTCGCTTCGCTCTCGGCGAGTTTCGTGATAGCACAGTGGCGCAGGTCGTGGAACCTGAAGCCGATGAAGGGCGCGCTGCCCTTCTTCCGCTCCTTTTGTGCTGCTTCCTCTGACCAGTCCGCCTTAATGGCAGCGTCATAAGCCAAATTTCCCGCACGTTTCGCGGTTTCTTTGAGCAGAGATCTCCAAGCTGTTCGCCAAGTCTTCTGATGCCGTTCGGGATCATAGCCAGTTCCCCGTGGGGCTGAACTACGTTTTCTTCGTTGATACCGGAAGCCCGGAAATAGGAAGTGTTCCGGTTCGACAGAACCCAAGGCGCTCGCTCTTTCGAGAAGTCGGACAAACGCCCACCTCGCTGCTGCATTCAGAGGGATGGGACGCTCACCCGTCTTTGTTTTCGACGTGCGAATCGTGACTTCCTCAGCTATAAGGTCAACATCGCGAAGCCGCAGTCCCTTCAACTCGTGACCGCGCATTGTAGTATTCGAGGAGGCTAATGCTGCCAGGAATGCGGCATCCCATTCTGGGTTCTCTCGCGCCGTATCAAGAAGAAGCGTCTCCTGCTCCGGCTCTAGCGCCCGTCCTGGACCACGCGTGATCTCCGGGAGTGCTTTGTAGCCATCGGCAACCTGGCTCCAGGTCTTGGCCGCCTTGAGCACCTGACGCAGAAGCTTGGTTTCGAGATTAATCGTACGATTTCCAACTTCCTTCTGCGGTGCTTGTTGATAATTCTTAATTCCTCGTGCGTCAATTTCGTACACGCGTCTTCCTCGAAAAGCTTTAAGAAGCGGGACCGAGCGCTCGTTATCGATGCGGATCGAGTTGTCTGATAAATGGGGCTTCCGATCTTCGATGACCTGCTCAAGTAACTTCTCAAATGGCCATTTCGCATGATCAGTTGGCAGACGGTTGTCCTGTTGAGCCTTAATGGCCTCTGCCCTGACTTTGCGAGCTTCCTGATAATTTTTGGTATGCGTGCTGAAGAAACGGCGCTCGCCATCAATGATGAGGCAGTAATACCAATATCCTCGCCTTTTGTGTAGACCGTCCTTGTCACGGGCAGCCTTGCAAGTCGTCTGGACCAGCGGCAGTTCAGAGAAATCAATCATCTCTTTAGATCCTCTTCTTTCGTTTTCTGGTTTGTCTGTTTTGTTTCTCTCGCTCACGATGCCGTTTTTGTCTGTACGCGTTCCGACAAGACTCCTGACAGCAAGGTCGATCAACGCGCGCGGCCCAAAAGAACCGTTGGCACTTCTCGTATGCGCAGCGCTTAATTCGACCCAGTTGACCCTCGTCAAGTATCTCCTTGAACAAGCCTTCTTCCGGTTCTATACGACACTGCTTGCCAGATATGGTCAAGGAGGTAAGGATGGAAATTGCAACGGGCAACCATAGAACGATGTCGTCTCCATGCCCCTTACCTCGCGTTTCGTTTTGCTCGGCGATGGAAGTTAATAACGCACGCAAAGCAGTAGCCTGAACAAACCGCGCATCCTTCTCTTGGACACGAGGTGGCTCGAATACGTAATCCCGAGCCGCCTGGCCCCAGCCCTCTTTAGCCATTCGCCGCTTCAAAGAGTCCATACGAATCCGTTCCTTTGCGAGGTTCGGACCACCAAAACGCTTGATTTCCGCAGCGGTTGGATCACGCCAAGGAATCTGAAGGGTTTCGGAGTTATAAGAATGTTGAGCTGCCGCTGCTGGGATAGCATTCACTACTTCCAGTGCGTATGTAGTACGTGGGAAGGATTTTGGTAACCTTTCGGACTCAATTGACGATGAAGAATGTTCCGCGTCACCCATTGCGTTTAAGCATACCTGCAATGATCATGGAAGTAAAGGAGGATCGTGCAGAGTGATCAAGCGACAATGTGGAAAGGTTACGATAGCTGAATCTCAAGCGCAACGCCGAGGTTGGAGCGTACTAGAAGCTTGCGACATTTTGGGTGTCTCGCGGAATTTTCTCATGGGACAGATCCGCCAGGGATTGCTTCGTGCACGGCGGCTTGGCCGAAGAGTGGTGATCCTCGATGAGGATTTAGAAGCTTATTTATCGCGCGCCGAAACTGTCGGGGCGGCAAACGACGCGGGAGCGTGACGAAGCTCCATCGCGATTACGGATTGTTTCTGGCAGGGGTCGTCCTGCAACGGTCAGAATTGGCCGTGGCATTCGAGCGCCTTTCAGGGCTCTGTATGCGTGGATAGAACAGTAGAAAAGGAGACAAGCATGAAGGCAACAATTGAAGGATTACCAGCCACAGCATCCAACTCACGTAACGGTACTCAGGGACGGTCTGTCGTCAAGAAGCGATTTCATGAACCACCAGCGACGCAAGCCGGTCGTCGATCCGAAGATCTACGTAGCGGAAGAGCACTTGCACCGCAATTTGTGGCCCTAGTCCAACGCGTGTTCGGCAATGATTTCGAGGGCAGCGTATGGCTCAGGATGGGCCCGGAACGACCGGCGGACCTAACGGTTAACTCGTACGCCAGAGTTACGACTGATAAGGTCAGTGGTCGAATAAATGAGTAGAGCGCCGCTGCTAACGGCGCTCTGCAATCTGGAAAATGATCGAGCGCGGTGTTGCTGGCACCGCGCATCTCCGATGCATTCTTGTTGGACCCGTCAGAAATAGCAAGGGGCCTTCTTCATCCTAACGTCGGTTCCCCTTTTTCGCAACCGGTTGTCCGCTCTTGGGCACCCGCGCGTGCGCCAAGCCATGCATACCGCGTAGGAGGGACAGCTTTGAACTCAATTGATCTACTTAGAGCACATTTAACCGGAAGGCCTGTTAATCGCCGCTTTGGGACTTCCCTTTCTTTTAATGCGGACCGCAGGGGAGGCCAATTATGAAGCCTCACCGTAGTGAGCCGGAGTATGCAGGCGAGTATTACATGGAGCGGCTTCGAGGATACATATCGAGGCGCGGTGGCTGCTACACGCGGGATGAAACGGGACGCTTTAGCCTCATCTTGGGCGATAGACGTATCCCGATTGACCAATCCCGCGAAAACTACCCCCTTGCCGCCCTGATGCTGGAGGTCTGCGAGAGAACAACCCTCGACAAAGGAGTCCAAACGGCGATACAGCGCCTTCAAGTTGAAGCTGCGAAGAATCTGAGCGAAATGAGTATCAGACGCTTCTCGGCAATGTCACGTGACGGAAGCCGAGTTTACATCCCGAATCGCAGTGGAGAGCTGATCATGATATCCGCCGATGGGATTTCAACAGAAAAGAACGGGTTTAACGCGGATAGTTTCTGGGTGGAGCATCCCTGCGGCGATCCCTGGGAACAAGAGGGTGATCCGAGCGATGGGTTTGAACTTTTCGAGAAGCTAATCGTAGATATGCAATCGTGCGCCGTGGATGCAATGCGCTGGCTTGTGGCGATTAACGAGGGATTGTTCTGCCTGATTCGCGACTGCACACCTGCTCGTTTCATCATGGGGCATATCGGTCCAACTCAGTCCGGGAAGACTACAGGTGCGCAGCGATTTACGCTGCTGCACGGTTTGGGCGACGTAAAGGGCGACTACAGTGTCGCAGCACTCGGCAACATCGGCGATATCGGCCTTCTCGTGATGGATAACAAAGAGCAGGCGAATTTCGCCCGAGAGTTCGTCGATTATCTACTTTTCCTCGCAACTGGTGCGGAACGCGGCAGATCATTCAGCGACGGGCGAATGCGACCACCGACTCCAGGCCGACCACTCGGGGTCTTTACGTCCATCGAAGGCGTCGTCAAATCGGAGCTTCAGCACCGCGTCTTGGAGGTTCATTACCAAAGAAAAGGCGAGCGTCTTGGCCGCACGACTATCGAGCGGGAGATAAGGACCAACCGGCACAAGATTCTGTCCGGCTTCGCCTTGGTTCTGCAGAATTATTTCGTGATTCGCGGTCGCAACCCATCACCTGCCCCGCTCGATAATTTCGAGGAGTACTTTGCGGCGCTCTGTGACTTGCTGCGGGCCTATGGCGAGATCGCGGGGAAGCCGGAAGGATGGGATGAGGAAATCATTCGGGAATGGGACCGCACTGTTAGCGAAAAGGAACCCGAAGAAGACGACCTTGAATATCCGATCATACGCGTCGTTGACTCCTTCAAACGCCGCCTGCCTGGATTCGATTTTGCAGTCGAGAAGATTGTATATCAGGGCAGACGAGGAACGCTGTACATCACCGAGGCGAATAGGCTGTTGGGGATGTTGCACGAATTAGATCTGCGGGAGGTCACGTTTCCGCAAAACGCATCGGGGCTGGGACGCCGTTTGCATAGCGCTAAGTTCCGGGCATTTGAGTTCGTGCCAACGGACAGGGACGGAATTGCGGCCCTGAAGCGACAGGGCGAACGGCGGCCATTCGGGTTGTTCTTTCCGGGCGAAACATGACGGCATGACGTACTTTGGCGGTAGCGCAAGTGTCCTCCTGTCATTCGCAACGCATTGTAGATACGTTACTCAAATGACTTATGACAGTAATCACAGATAAGGAAATAGAAAGAAAGATAATAAGAAACAGCATCAGAGTGGATAGAGAAACATAAGAGGTTTCATCTCCTCAGAATCCGTCATTGCTGTCATTCTGTCATTCTTGTTTGGAAACGGTAGCCACCGGCTTATCTCTGCAGATCAGATCGTGGGGCAGCACGCGGACGGCCCGGCGTCAAAATGCGGCCTGACCTCCCCACGAATCGCTGCAAGAACTTGTGCACGCCATTCTCCTGGGCGTATCGGAGGAATAGCTGAAAGAACCATTGCTCGTGTTCTCGTGGCTCAAGCTGACCGTTCTCCCATCGACGTACAGTTCGCGCGCTGGTTGCGAACAGTCTACCGAACTGCGCCTGCGATAGGCCCCAACTTCGACGCGCAAGGCGCACACGCTCGCTCATGGCAGTGAACCTCGCACCGCTCCTTACTCTCATCTACGCCGAACCGACTTGTTGATGTACTCGATTGCTGCAACCGCCTCGTCGATATTCCCGGTTCCGACCGCGCGGGTGAGACTGGCCAATAATGCCTGCGGCATTCGCATAATCCCGCCGATCACTCCCGATACATCTACTCGAAGCTCATAAGCGACGCCCGCGACAACGCCAATGAACTCAGCGGGCGTGATGTGAGCCTTCTCGCATTGGTCTTCCAGGTCCATGCTGTCCTGGGTGGCTTTATCTGAAAACAACCAAGTGCAGCCGACCTTCTTGGCCCTGAAGTCATCCGACATCCAGGCGAGATTCATCATACTTTGCAGGCGGTACGGGAAAAACAGCGCGACATAGCGCAAACCAAACGGAAAAGCCTTCGGCGGCGGTGGCTGCTTGAACGGAACTTTGTGGGACATAGGGGTGCGTGGATTGAATTTTCTGCCTCAATTTGCCGCTGGTTTTATCGCAGTACTGCTGGCGGCAATCGATAGAAAGCAACCCCTGCCCCATGTTGTCATGGATGCGCTTCCGTGACAAGACGAGTAGGTCGCGTCCTAAATCTGTGTTGCTGGATTGTCGTTATAGCCCTGTATCTCAATCGCGATTCGCCGAGCGGACGGTTGTGAACGCCTATGATGTGTCGCTGGGGGGCAACAAAGACTGCTTTTGAGTCGGTCGCGGTAATCGGCACATTTAGTTCACGTCCCAGCAACGGTGTGGAAGCAAGCTGCGATGCCTTTATAACTGATATACACTGCGATGTGCGGCGGTTGCATCTGCTTGAGTTCGGCGACCAGCAGTGGTTTCCACAGCTACTTCGCGACGCAGAGACGGCGTATCTCGCAACAGCATACAGAGTCTGGCGCGAGCTGCCACGGCAGTGGGCGGAGAGAATTGCAACGGTTCTCCATCGAGGCGAGTCCACGGAAATCCTCGACTTGTGCTCCGGCTCAGGAGGCGCGATCCCGCTGATTTTAGAAGAACTGGTGAAGCGAAATTACGACGTTCGAGCGACGCTCACCGATCTTTACCCGACTCCGCACTCCGGCTCGCATCCTCGGATAGTATGGCTGGCCGAACCGGTGGACGCAAGGCATGTGCCTCCACAGCTCGCTGGCGTGCCGACGATGTTCTCGGCGTTTCATCATTTTCGTCCAGATGCGGCCCGAGCGATCCTAAGGGACGCATTCGAGCGACGCCGCACGATTTGTATTTTCGAGTCTGGCTCCGGGACATTGGCCGGGATCGCCGCGATGCTTGGAGTACCTTTAGTCGTGCTTGCTCTGATGCCGTTGGCGCGACCGTTTCGCTGGACCTATTTGGTGTTCACCTACTTGATCCCGCTGATTCCGTTGATCGTACTTTGGGATGGCATTGTCTCAATGCTGCGCATTTACTCGCCCCAGCAGATGCAGCAATTGACGGCGGACCTACAGGCGCCTAACTACGTTTGGGAGATCGGTCAGATCAAGGTGCGCGGGATTCCGGGTGGGCTGCCCTACCTGATTGGGAGGGCCGATTCTGTAGAACTCCGCACATAATTCAACAATTCCCGGTTCATCTCTGTATGGCTCGCAGTAGGTTGACGTGGCAACCGGAACTAATCGGCAGGTTCCGGCAGTTATGAGCACTACTGGAAGGTGACACGGTGTTAGGTGTGTTCATGTCATTTCCAGCGCTTTACGGCACCAAAAATCATGGATTCCTTCAAAGCGCCGCCGACACTTAGGGCAGTGCCGACGGGTAGAGTCTACACGGCACAGCGGATTGGTCCGGGCCAGTCGTTTTAGTGCCAGAATGGACGTGCCGGAAGGAAAGTCACATGATAACGGCCCAAACAATCAACCGCTTAAGCTGCGTAGGTTTAATCGTTCTGTCCGTTACAGCGCTGCTTGCCGTATTGAGCGGATACGTGCAGCCGCCGCAGCCGGACGAAGGCGCGGCGGCACATATCTTTCAACTCTCAATCGCGACGCTGGTGCCGATCCTCTTGCTATTCCTTTCCACAGCGGATTGGAAGCAGGGGCTGCGGAGCGCGCGACTCATGGCAATTCCAGCGGCTGCTTTGGTGGCCGCATTTGGAGCGTTGTATTACCTGGAGCATTACCGGTAATTGTGGCGCAAACCGGCGCGGATTAAACCTGCTGTCTGCGCCACGATGCCCGCTCTGCCACGCGGCTCTGCATTGGGATAGAATCCGGCGATATAGGAATGCCTATGCCCACCTACATCGCCATGCTCAAATGGACTTCGCAAGGACTTCAAAATGTGAAGCAGAGTCCGTCCCGGCTTGATGCGGCCCGGAAAGGCTTCGAGGCCGCTAGTGCCAAGATCAAAGACTTTTACATGGTGACAGGACACTACGACATGATCCTCATCGTGGACGCCCGCGATGATCTTGCGCTCGCGAAAGCAATTCTCGGTTCCGCTTCGGAGGGGAAGATTACATCCGAGACTTGCTGGGCATTTACCGAGGGTGAGTACCGGAAGATCATCGGTGGATTGACTTGAGTGCTGAGCGATTCGAGGACCGCGTATCATGCAGATAGTAATCGCGAGCCTCATTTGCAGATCCGAAAGACGTTGCCGCTTACAAGAGAGCAATTGCAGAGGGCAAGACCGAAGAGGAAGCTCTCAGCATTGGAGATAACGGAATTGGGAAGTGGGGCGACAATACCGCCCGCGACGACGTGGCAATGTGCGCTCTTCCACCCGAAGACTGGTTGCCCAAATGGGGCGGCAACGCACGGGGCAAGAAGGTGGCCGTCACGTACAAGGGTAAGACGATCATCGGCGAACTGAGGGACACCATGCCGCATAAGCCCAAGATTAAGAATGGTGCTGGAATCGATCTCAACCCAGGCTTCGCCGAAGCGTTCGGCATTAGGCCGCCATTTCTGCTGCCGGGTTTTAAGTGGGAATGGGTGTAATTCTTGGTTCTCGCGAACGCTGCCACACTCCCAGTTGGAATAGGCAGTGCTCCTGAATCCTTGGTCATGGCAGGTGAGAGGCGGAGTGAGCGAGTCCGAGCGAAGCGAACGAGTAGGCTTCGCGAGGACGAGTGAATTGACCCTTCTGCCTCAACTTTCGGGGTCAATAGGTGGTCCCTTTTGTCTCAAATTGTCCGCTGTCCGAGTCCAACAGGTGTGCTTCAAAGGTAAGCACAGATTGACGCGACACAAGGAAGGAGCAGTGAAGCGTGATGAAACGGACCTGGTTAGCTATTTTGGCAACGAGCCTTGCCGCCAATCTAATGGCAGCAAACGAGGATGAGACGCAACGATTAAAAGCGTCGGCTGATGTTCTTCAAGAGGTGATGGTCACACCGGATAAGGCGATCCCGTCCGATCTCTTTCACAAAGCTTATTGCGTGATTGTGATTCCCAGCATGAAGAAGGCCGGATTTGTCTTCTCTGGCAAATACGGACGCGGATACGCCTCTTGCCGCACGGAATCGGGCGGGTGGAGTGCGCCTGCCGCAATGCGTATCGAGGGGGGAGGATTCGGGTTGCAGGCCGGTGGTTCAGCGACCGATGTCGTCATGCTGGTAATGAGCAGAAAGGGAATGGATGGCATTCTGTCCAGCAAATTCACACTCGGCGGTGAGGCGTCTGCCGCTGCCGGTCCGGTAGGCCGCGAAGCAACCGCGCAGACCGATGCGAGTATGCGCGCCGATATCCTGTCTTGGTCTCGTTCGCGAGGTATCTTCGGCGGCGTGTCCCTACAGGGCGCAACGCTGCGGGCAGATGAAGATGGCGACAAGGCGCTATATGGAGCGAAGGTCAGTAGCAAAGATATCTTGTCGGGACAAGCTAAGGACCCGGCATCGCCCGATCCGCTCACGAGCGAATTAGCCGAATATGGAGGCACACACAAGCTCCCGTAGGCAGTATCGGGAAGTTTGGCTTTATGCGTTGCAGATCGGCCTGGCTTCCGACAACAAGAGCTACTGCGGCTTACGGTCGCTGGACGGCGGAACGATCCCTTTCAGCCGCAAGTAGACCACTAGATTGCCGTAGTGCTCCAAGTTATGTGAGGCGTTGAACCAGAGCACGCCGAGCTTGTTCCTCTTCTGGCCAAGAGCCTTGACCGTCTGGTTGGCATTGGCATCGGAGAGCGCATCGTAGGCCCGAGTGCAGTAAGCGAAAGCATCGTGAGGTAGTCCGCATCAGCTATATGGCCGATGATCTGGCCGAAGGACCGCACGGCGGGATCGGGTTTGAACGCGTATTCTTCCTCGGGCATCTTCGCCGCCGCGCCCTCGATCCAGGCGGCGACCTGCTTGTGGATCATCTTTGGGTAGCCACTGGCCGATTTCAGGTCGGGCGTTTGCGCCAGCGCGGCCCAGGTCACCATCACCAGTGCTATGGTTTCATTCCTCCCAGAACCAAACACAGCAGCGATTAGCCTGTCATCGGCGGTCGCCGCAGGCTGCAAGTTAGGGCTGACGAATTGCCGATTGCACCCTAGTTGAGCGTTCAACGGACTGGTCTCGTCGAACTCTGGAAACAGCGGTCGTTTGATTATCGCGACAGCCTTGAAGCGTAGTTTCGCCGACTAGTAAGCTGTCCCAGTCATAGGATTAGCAATGATTCTTCTGCTGGGATCTGAATAAGACCAGCGGAGCGGCCGTGCGACTTTGGCGTAGGCGCGAATGTACTTGCCAATTTTGCGGGATAAATCTGTCACGGAGCTGAAGATTCCGCGGGCCAGCAGGTCGCGCTGAATTTTGGCAAACCAAAGTTCCACTTGATTCAGCCAGGATGAGTAGGTCGGCGTGAAGTGGAAGCGGACCTTGGGATGCTCGGCCAGAAACTGCTGGACCGCTTTGGTTTTGTGCGCAGAGAAATTATCGAGCACAATATGAATCTCTTTAGCCCAACGGGCGCGGCTCACCAACTCCGATAGAGCGGCTCACCAACTCCGATAGAGCGGCTCACCAACTCCGATAGAAAGGAGATGAACTCGCTGCTGGTGTGGCGTTTCGCTGTTTTTCCCTGTACCTTGCCGGTCTTCACATCCAGAGCCGCATATAAGGAAAGCGTTCCGTGCCTGTAATATTCAAAGCCGTGCCGCTCGGCTCGCCCGGGCGAAAGCGGAAGCACCGGATCGAGGCGATCCAAAGCCTGAATCGCGGTCTTCTCATCCACGCAAAACACGGCCGCGTGCTGCGGTGGCTCCAAATACAGCCCGATGATATCGGCGGCTTTGGCTTCGAAATCCGGGTCATTGCTCGTCATGTAGCGCTCCAGCCGATGCGGCTGCAGTCGAGCCTGCGACAGAATGCGGTGCACACTGGATTTGCTTATGCCCATATCGGCGGCCAGCTTGCGAATCGACCAGTGGGTGCTGCCGTCCTTCGGCTTCTGCTGCACCTTCCGGCACACCTTCGCTTGCACGCCAGGCGTTGCTGTCCGTGGCCGGCTGCCTTTATGTTGAGGCTCCAAGCCATCGATGCCAAACTCTTCGAATCGTTGCTTCCAGCGGGAAATCGTGGGCGCGGTCGTGTGCAGACTCCGCTTAATCGCGCCATATGTCATCCCATCGGCCAGCGCCAGAATCAACCGCGCACGAAATACATCTCCAGCCGGCAGCGTACGCGATTGGGCCCAACGCTTCAGTTCTTCACGTTGCTCTATCGTGAGCGAAACCAACTCCCGATATCGTGCCACATAGCAATGACGCCTCAGCTCTTCCATAAGTAACGATATGACTGGGACCGCTTACCTAGTTTCCGTTACACCTCGGGTTTTGACATCCCTAACCCGGACGGTCTAGGGTAGATTCGATTTCCAATCCTTGTGTATCCTGCGGTGAGTCACTGATTACCGCGTTTTCACGGCGGTATCTTCTATTAAATTTCAATAGCGCTTCAAATATGTCATCCGTACATCGCATCGAGTGTAGAATCGGGCGCTAAACGCGGCCCCTCGTGGGATTATTGCCTGTCGCGACCGCTCGGCCCTCTGCTGCGTCGGGCCTCGCTGGGTCGCCGGTGCCTGACGCGTGCTTTTGGCCGAGGAAACGGGAGCCGAACCGGAGCTAAGGGGAGCAAAGCTGGCGAGTCGCGCTGCCGAGCGGCAATTCTAATCCCGAGGCAATGCCGATTTCATCTGCACGATCATGGCCATGATTGCTAATTGAGCCCTTGGGGTCTGCCCGACTTACAACCTAATTTCGTTCGAAAAAGTGAGGGGTTTCAAGGTGAGCACGAACCACGTCAAGTAAGCTACTCCTGTCCATGTAAATGGGGAGAGCAATTTTATACTCCTCATAAATCGCTTTACCGCTTGCAGATATGCCTCTCGCACGCACGACCAGTTCTGCTCGTCCCGGCCCGATCTTGATGATGGTGGGGCTAAAGTGCTCCAATAAATCGTCCTCTATTGGCGTTTGTGTCAACAGCGCCTGGTGACGCCATAACCGAAACCCCCTATTCCCGCTGCGAACTCTGCCGATAAGAGTATTCGGTCGATCAGATTCACATTCGGAGGTTCTCCTGCGGCCTTTTCTTGCCCTTATCTTTTCCCTGGCCACGACATTTTCGGTTTTCGCCAGCGATGGCGCCTATAAGCTCACTTACGTCGGCGGCTCTATTCCGGCGGGCAAGCCCGGCGAAAGCATCAAGGTTTATTTCGAGGAGAGCCACATCCGCATCGTGCAGCACAAGACAAATGTCCTTACGCTTCCGGCCTCTGCGGTTGCCGACATCAGCTATGAGGAAGACGGACGTCGGCGAGTTGCGACTGCAATTGGACTTGCCGCTGTAGTAGGTCCGGGTGCACTCATTGTTCTGATATGGAGCGACCTTGTCAAGGGTGAGGTAATCAGGTAAGGCCGAAATAGGCGCAGCCCGAAAATGCTAGTAACAGCGTGCGAATGAGAAGCAGCACGGGTGGCAGTGAGGAGCAAGTGCGACGGTTGATCACTCTGATATCCGCGGGTCGAAACCGCACAATCGTGATCCGTCGGGAGCTGCCTCGGACTAAGAACGCGAGTTCGGGCACAGGGCCGTATCGCATAAAACACCGGAGGGTTCTCCTTGCCATGAGCCCTTCGCCTGCCACCGGTGCTGCTTCTAAAACCTGCAAGGTTCTTTTCTCAGGCAGCTTGCTGCTGCGGTTGTGGTTCGGTTTGAACTGCGATGGCCCAGGCGAAACCCAGCAACTCGCGGGCGATAGCGGTCACAATCTGCGGTTTGTTTTTGCCGGCGGCCGCGAGTTTCTTATAGCGTGTACACAAACGCCACTGTGCCTTCCAGGCGATATCTTTGATTTTCTGATCGAGACCCTGTTGCCGTTTCAAGAGAAAGCCGCCCACCCACGGTTTATGTTGATACGCCCAGGCCGCTTCGATCAGGACGCGCCGCAGATGGGCGTTGCCGGTTTTGGTGATGGCGCCCCGGTGGATGCGATTGCCACTGGAGTACTCACTCGAGACCAGGCCGCTGTAGCTCATCAGTTGGCGGGGATTCGGAAAACGGCTCAGCGAACCAGTTTCAGCCACGATGGTGACCGCCGTCATTTGCGCGACGCCGCGCAGAGCTTGCAGTGCCGCCACCACGGAACGAATCTGTTCCGGAGCCTTGGCAATGGCTTCGTCAATCGCCTTCTCCAGCCGGGTGATGCGCTCGCCGGCATGATGGACTTCGTGCACGTAATCGGTCAAGGTGGCTTCCAGCGCTGGCTGCTCAAAGTGCACGTGGTCATGCAGCCAAGTCATGTATTTGGCGGTCCACTTCTTCTTGATATCCGCCGGTGGCTGCGCTCCGTGCCGCAGCAAAAACTTGCCCAGCCGTTGGCGGGCGCGATGTTGGTCCTGCCGGGCATCTTCACGCGCCCGCACCAGATCGCGCAAAGCTTCGTGCGCCGCGTCCGGTACCCACACCGCCGTCAGATCGCCGTTCCGGTAACAGCGCGCCAGTTTCTCGGCATCGCGCCGGTCGGTCTTGACGCGATCACCCGCTTTGGCCGGCACCAGCGATGGTGCGATCACTTCACAGCTCACACCCAACTGTGTCAACTGCCAATACAAAACATATCCGGTCGGACCCGCTTCGTAACAGGCTTTCAGCTGCTTGCTCGGACCGAGCTTTGCCACCAGCTTGCGAACCGCTGGCAGGCAGTTGGGAATCACCCCCAGCGAGCGAACCTCCCCGTTCGGCTCCGCTACTGCCACCGCAATCGTATCCGCGTGGACATCCAAACCAACAAATCGTATCTTAGACATGCGACCAATTCCTTTCGTATGCGGCTCTGCGCCGCTGGATTCAACTCTTCGCAGCGTAACCCGCGCTACTGCGAAGGATTGGTCGCTCCATTCTGACTAAGGAAGTCGAAAAAGCATTTTGTGGGCGTTAGCTGGGAGTACTCCGGCGGCAGAGGTGGAGCACTCTTTCAAGCTGATAAGGATGAATATCGTGGCCTATTAGCTGGCCTGGAAGGAATAACGGGAAAAGCCGTTAATTCGAACCACTCCTCGGCGCAAAACCGGGCATGGCAGACGGGCAGGATCGTCGATTCAGATACGATCCGCAGTTCCGTTGCGCTCGGCTCGCACAGTAGTGGAACTGTAAATCCCGATTACGGGGGCGGATCAACGGTTTCGCTGGACACACGAATCGAGCACATGAACATTAAGGAAACACAGCTCGTAATAATCGGGCCTGAATACGCTTACGTTGTCGAGAGAGACTCGAGAACCTTTGATGGCGGCCCCGCGCTGATGATCGGGTCCCGCGATTGCGAATGCGGCGCATCATGCTGGCCGGTTCATTATTGGCGACGATGTTCGGTATGCCCAAGAGAAATCATGGCTCTACGTGATCGATGCCGATGGACAGGAATGTAAATTTCAAATCGCGCGACAAGAGCGCTTGAATTAAGCACGCTGGAATTGCGACTTTTTATGACTTCTAAAGGGCAGTATTCGCGTCCCGCAGGGTGGGATCTAAACTGAGGAAGGTCCGGCATGCAGATTTTACAATCGGACGAAGAATTGGTCAATGCCATGCCCGTTCTGCTCTCTCGACTCTAACCGGAAATGGATCGAGAACGAGCACGCGATTGCTTTCCCGGATGTCTATCCGGTGACGGACGGCCACACGCTCGTTATCCCTCGCAAACATGTCACCAGTATCTATGAACTGAGGGGCGACGAGCGGTCGGCTGTATGGTCCCTCGTCGCCGAAGTCCGGCAGCGGCTGCTCACGGGTTTGAAGCCGGACGCCTTCAATATCGGCGTAAACGACGGGCTAGCCGCCGGACAGACCGTCGAACATGCGCATGTGCACGTCATTCCCCGCTGGAAGGGAGATGTGCCCGATCCACGCGGCGGCATTCGGTGGATCATCGACGAGAAAGCGAATTACTGGAACAAGTAATTGCCGCCGCCAACGCCAGCCGAGCAGATCCGTTTTCTGACGAACGTTCAACGGCTGCTGGCAGAGGGCTTATTCACAGCCACCTACAAATATGCGCTGATCGCCGCGCTGGCTGATCTCTCGGTCGAAGTGGGCGACGATTCTGGCAAGGCGTTGCCGCTGTCCACTTTCGCTATTGCGGAGAAGTTCGTCGAGTATTATTGGCGGCACGCCATCCCCTATGCAACCGCGAACGGTGAGCGTGTTTTGCGGCAGAATACCGGGCAACCGGCGAAGATAGTCTCCTTAGTCGAGGAGGCCCGCCGTGGCTACGGCGATTCGCTGGCCAGTTTCATGCGCAATGGTCAAGCGTGGAGGCGGCTCGTCCGCAAGGTCGAATCCGTCGTGAAGGTGATGCCGCTCTGGAAGCTGCAAACGGTCGGCAACGAGAAGCTCGACTTCCTATACGGCCCAGTGACCAGACGGACAGGATCGAGCTGCGGCCCGGCGTTGCGTACTGCTTCCGGCAGTTCTATCCGCTCATTCAGGATGCAGTCCGGTCGGCCTGGCTGCGGGATGTGCGGAGCCTCAACGGCGATTTGCTGGGCGAGACCTTGGATCTTCGTGAGTTCCTGTTCGGAGCGGAGAGGAACGCGCTCGGAGCAGTTAGCCCGCATTTCTCACAAATAGGTGGCAAGGGGCCGCCACTTCTGGCATAACTGAGTTTCGACACAACAGTTTGCGAAGAAGGAGACGGCCCTAGTGCTTGCTACAGAGTGTACCCAATCCAGGTTCGAGTTTTCAGGCGTGTGGTCGCGCTCGGTGGTGGCGCGCTTTGATGGCGGCCAGATCACTTCAAACGGGGGCGGGCTGTTATTGCAGCAGGTGGACGAGCGTATCGACCTGTTGCATCGTTTGAGCAAATGCTTCGTCGATGGAAGAGATCAGAAGCGAGTGCGCCACGGCCTGCGCGAGATGCTGGCGCAACGCGTGTATGGGCTGGCGCTCGGCTACGAAGACCTGAACGATCACGAACAACTGCGCGAAGATCCACTGCTGCTGTTGCTCGCTGGAAGCGCGGAACCGGACCAACCGCTGGCGGGCAAAAGCACCCTGAACCGGCTGGAACTGGGCGGAGAGTTAGCGGCGGATGAGCGCTACAAGAAGGTGCACTACGACGCCACAGCGATTGACAAGTTGCTGGTGGACATCTTTCTGGAAAGCCACCCCGAGGCGCCAGAAGAGATTGTGATCGATCTGGATGCGACCGATCTGCCGTTGCACGGCCATCAGGAGCAACGCTTCTTTCATGGTTTCTATAACCATTACTGTTACTTGCCGCTGTACATCGTCTGCGGCGATCATCTGCTGGGCGTCCGATTGCGGCCGGCCAACATCGAGGCCAGCGCGGGCTCACTGGAAGAGATCGAGCGCATCGTAGGGCAGATCGGGCAGGCTTGGCCAACGACTCGAATTATTCTGCGCGCCGACTCTGGTTTCTGTCGGGAAGCGATCCTGTCCTGGTGCGAAGCGAATCGAATCGAGTATGTGTTCGGCTTCGCCCGCAATGAACGCTTACGGCGCATCATCGATGCCGAGATGCAACAGGCGGCCAGCCTCCAGCAGCAGACTGGTCAGGCAGCACGGCTGTTCGCCGAGTTTGCGTATCAAACCAACGATAGCTGGAGTCGGCCCCGGCGCGTGGTAGCCAAAGCCGAGCAGATCGAGGGCAAAGAGAATCCGCGCTACGTGGTCACGTCGCTTGCAGCAAGCGACTGGCCAGCGCAGAAATTGTACGAAGAACTCTACTGTGCCCGCGGCGACATGGAGAACCGCATCAAAGAACAGTACTCGTTGTTTGCTGGACGAGTCAGCGCGGCCACGCTGCGTGCCAACCAACTGCGCCTGTACCTGTCGGCCGCCGCTTACCTGCTCATGTCGGCTTTTCGGAGGCTCGCGCTTTCCGGCACACGATGGGCGCGCTCACAGTGCGAGACCATCCGCTTGCACTTGCTGCGGTTCGGTGCACAGGTGCGGATCACCGCCCGTAAAGTCTGGGTTTCCATTGCAAGCAGCTATCCGCACTGGCGCATATTCGAACACGCGTATCTGCAACTCCGTTCCTGACACACCGGGCAATACCGCTCTTTGAAAACCTAACTCAGAAACCCACCTTCGATGGCGGAGCTTGCCAGGATTGCATCTCATTGCGCCCGCGATCTCCTTTCGGCCCGCTGCGTAACCGCCATCTCCGCGCCCCCGCGCGTTCAGGCCCGCTGGTGAGAAATGCGGGTTAGGCCAGTCCTGATGGACCTGCAGCGCGGGAAGTGTTTCTACTGCGAGCAGACGGTTCGGGCCGAGGGCGGACACGTCGATCATTTCATCGCCTGGTCGAAGTACCCGATTGACCTCGGGCACAATTTCGTGCTGGCGGACAGCCGGTGTAACGGTAAGAAGCGCGACCGGATGCCGCATATCGATCATCTGGCCAGATGGAGTGAACGCAACCGGGATCATGCTGGTGAGATTGTGGCTGCGCTGAAGGATCGCGTTCCGTGCGATCTCGCGTGCACGAACCGCATTGCTTACTGGGCCTATGAGCAGACCGAGAGTGCAGGCGGTTTGACTTGGCTGAGGGGCGAAGAATTGCTCGCGCTTTCGGTGGAGTGGCGGAGCTACTTCGGCGTTCTAGGTTGATGCGGGCGTGCTCGGCGCTTACGAAGAGGCCATCAGACGTTCGCGTTCAGCTTCGGCAGATTCTTGATCCGCTTCCAGCCCGCGCCAGCATCAACCTGCTCGACCTTGATCTCATCGAAGTACGTGTCGAGGACGGCAGCACGTTCTTGCGCTAACGGGGGCGAGCAGCAGTCTTCTTCCTCCCATATAGCGGCGCCATCAGGCTGGACGCGTGCGTTATTCAGTGACTCTGTCAGTGCCTTGCCAAACGGGCGCAGGTTCATGAAGGCGCTCTCGCCTAAACGCTGATGCAATTCCGCGAGCCGCTCCGATTTAACTTTTGCGCGAACGAGGTAGTAAGCCATTCTGGTATGAGCGTAGCGCTGAACCGGCACAGAAAATCAATTGGCCAGCTACAGTAGCTGCTCCGGCGTTGAGTTTGGACTGAGAAGTGCTGCCGGTATCACCGCACTGTCGAGAGGATTCCTCGCTGGTCACACCATCATGTCAATGACAATTGTCCCTGAGCACCTGCAACCAGCAATCATCGAGGTCTGGTCGAACGACCCTGCGACGCCGAACCGCAAACTTCTGGGCACGATCCAGAGCCGCGAAAAGAAAACCCTGACGGTGACGGCTGCCGAAGCAATCGCCACGTCTGCTGAGATCAGGGTACAAAGCAAAGATCTGTTGACCCTGGGACAGGTTCAGCAGTGTATAGGCGCAGGCGCGACCTGGACCGTATCCATCGGGATCAAGCGCAGCATCCTCATCGTGTAGCCGCCGATTCGGCGGATCCAACTGTCCAGGTCGGAGCTTGCGTATAGACTCTACACGGGCCGCGCTGCCGGATTGACGGCAGCAAACTTTTGCTTAACGCATTAGACCTTTACGGATATCAATCCCCCGTTGGTTCAAGTATCGGAGCCGAGTCCAAGCATCTTCCGTATGCGCTCCTTCTGCAAGATGTTCTTCGGCCCTTTGGCTGTGCCGTGCAGGGCGAAGCCCTCAACCTTGCTCAAGCGACGGTATATGTGACGGCGAGTCCGGCAGTACCTTTACGCGGAACTCGCATCCGGCACCGGGCGGACTCATAGCCCAGCCGTCCTCGCGACGGAACCGGCCAACAGCCAGCGCCACAGCTTCGTACAGGCTTTCTGCAGTCACTTCTACTGCGTGGTCGATGTCTTCGATGTCTCAGTAGCTAACGCGGCAGAACGCCACGAAGCGAGTGTACCAGATTCGCCGTCTATTCGCCTGTAGCTCCGCACGCTTGGGTCTGCTCGTATTTGGTAGTCTGAGTGCTCCGTTCATCGGGCGGGCTGTTGAAACGGGTGCTGTCAAACGCGAATCGAAAACACATGCGGGTCACTGTCTCGCACAACAGGCCGAAGACTGAGGTCATGCGATCAGTTGACCACTCATTCGACGATCTTTTTCGGGACATCGGCTTCATTCCCATTCAGTTCGCAGAGGAACGAAGAAGTTGGCAGGGATCAACCCTTGCGTTTTCTGTACTAGCGAAGATGGGCTTCCTTAGTACGTCTATCAAAGGCACGGTCGATGTGACCGATACCGAGGTGACCATTGATGCTGATCTCGGCTTTGCTCGAACACTTGATTCCCGCAGCGAAAACACAAGCGTCCCTGCGCAGCCGCATACGCGGATTGTTGAGGTAGGCACGGTCGCGATCATCAGAAGCTTCCCGATTGCCTTGGGGTCGCGGGGTGATGTAAATTCGATTGTGTAAAAGCGAAGAGGGTGTAAGTTGGTTTCGCCTTAGCAAGCAAACCAAACCTGGAAAGGATGCTTACACCCATGGCAAAGATAACACCGATCCGAGTCACCGAGCAGTTTGAAGATTTTTTGAAGGATTTAAAAGAGAGCTTTTGGGGCGATCTGTACGGGCGGACGCGCCTGGCCTGGAAGAAGTTTTGGGAGGCGCAGTCGCTGCGTGAGCGCGACAGCTACATGAAAACGGGCTGGTACGACCGCCTGGAGCCGGGCCAGCGGGAGGATTATCGCAACGGTTTTTAGGAGCGGGAGTATGTGACGCGTTTGGGAACCATCCGGCTGCGGATCGCGCGAACGCGCGGGAAGAACTTTCTGCCCCAAGGCTTGGAGAAATTCGAGCGACGTGCCGAAGATGTGGCGATTCTGATTCGGGAGGCTTTCCTGCGCGGGATCTCGACACGCCAGGTAGGGCGTGTGGTGGCCACGTTTACGGGCGAGCCCGTCAGCGCACAAACGGTTTCCAAGCTCACCCGCGAGTTGGACGACGCAGTGCGCCAGTTCCATTCGGCCGAGTTGAAGGACGAATGGGCCTACCTATTTCTGGACGGAGTGAGCTTGCGGATGCGTCGGCCCGGAGGACGCAAACGAGTGCATATGCTGGTGGCCTACGGTGTGAAACAAGATGGCACGCGGCATCTGTTGGCGTTTCAGCGCAGCTCAGGCGAAAGCCAGGCGGCCTGGGAAGGACTGCTGCAGGACCTGTACCGTCGCGGTTTGACCGGTACCGGCTTGCAACTTATCATCACCGACGGCTGTCCCGGATTGGCAGCGGCCCTTCAGGTGATCTACCCCAGAGTGCTGCATCAGCGCTGTTGGGTGCACAAGATGCGGAACATTCTCGAGAAAGCCCGTAAGCGAGATTACGACGAACTCAAAGCAGGAGCGCAGGCGATCTATCTAGCGGAATCGCGGCGCGAGGCCCGCGAGCTCTTCCGCCGCTTCCGCAAGCGTTGGGGCGAGGACTATCCGGTGATGGTCAAAGCCCTGGAGAAGGACTTGCCTGAGCTGCTGAGCTTCTTCAGCTTTCCACGTCATTTGCGGCAGAAGCTCCGTACCACCAACATCATTGAACGTGTTTTTGTAGAGGTCCGGCGGCGCACCCGCCCCATGGTCTGTTTCGTGAATGTGGCCAGCGTCGACCGGATTATCTATTCGATCTTTTACAGATTCAACTTAGAGTGGCGAAACCGCACCCTCCGGGTTTTTACACAAGCCGCTTGACATCACCGGTCGCGGGCCGGAACGGCGGGCAGTGATTTTTCGTGATATGATCGCTGGCACTCTGTGAGCAAACTCATCCAAGGAGTATCTATGCGACACATTCTCGTGAGGTCGGCACTGGCGGTGGCAGTTACGACCATCTCTGTTTTTGCAGCGGACAATTCTCTAGGAACCTGGAACTTGAACATGGAAAAGTCGAGGTTCAATCCTTCTGCCCCAGTCAAAAGCCTAACTGTAACCCGTGAAGCCGTAGAGGGGGGCGTCAAAGTGACAACTAAAGGAGAGCGGGCTGACGGGACACCGATAAATGGTAGTTACACCGCAAAATATGATGGCAAAGAATATCCCGTGACCGGCGCTCCCTACGACAGCATTGCCATGACGCAGGTGAACGCGAATACCTTTACTGCAAAGCAAAAGAACAGTGGCACGAAGTACAGCACGAGCCTACGATCCGTGATTTCAAAGGATGGCAAGACAATGACCAATACTGTTAGAGGCATTGGCACGGATGGAACCCCTGTCAGCTACACGATGGTTTACGACAAACAGTAAATTGCCGGTAAGACGATACTCACCTCGCAAGGTGAGTTCGCGGATGAAGATACGGTTATACGTTGTCGTGTAGATATTGCAGGCGCGCTGTTCAGCGTGTATAGCTCACAGCGGCATCTGGCCAGCGGGCACCTAGACAGTGTTGTGAAGCCAAGCCGTATACAGACGGGTGCCGCCCACTTCTACCGCATGCTCGGAACCTTTTTCGCGATGACTGATCGGACTTCCACTGGCTCTACGATCCCGAACGGTAAACGGATTTCCGTATTGTTTGGATGTCGCATCCGATGACGTGCCGAAAGAGCGGCAATGTCCGCCGCCTCCAATTTCTCGGGTCCTTCCAGATAGAGGGCGTGCATGACGGAGGTTGGACTCGGGTTGTGGTCCAAGCCCAGCAAGTGTCCGATCTCATGGATGCTGACCAGATAGGCTTCCAACGGGGTCATGTCAGAGGTCGGGTTGAACGCAATCTCGCCCTGGAAGGTATTTGAATCTGGATCGTCCGCCTGCGCGATATCGTCCCTATCGAAAGTTTCCGGGGCACCGTAGGTAATCCGCATCGCACACTCCGGCGTTTGGTCTCGGTACCACTCCATATCCAACAAGCCAGCCCAGAAGTCCATAGCACGCCCGAACTGTTCGCGTACAACCGGATCGGTCACGTCGAGCTTTACCCCGAGGCTCATGTGGCCGGATTGGCGCATTTTGGCGAACCCTTCACAACCCTTGCTGCTCGCGCAAGTCGGTCTGCATAGGAGTATGCCCAACAGCAACAGTAAATGGCATAGCCTAGGCATCCGATTCTCGCCTTTCAGGTCGCAGGCGGCAGAGGGCAGCGCGGGCTTACTCACGCGAGCGACAGCGGCTTCCGCCGCGATATGAGGCAGAGATTGCGGGTGATCAGAGATACGGAAGCGCACCTATGGTCAGATTCACCCGTGAGGTGCCCCTCAGACAAGATCCCCATGGGGCTACGGGTAATGGCACCGGAAGTACTGGATATCGAATGGAGGGTCGCTATCGTTTCGCTAAATCGAGGATGCTCGAATACTGTTCGCGTCCAGGGATGGGCGATGACTGTCGGTGGAACGACTCTCCGCGTATTCGCGATGCATTTTTTCGCGCTCTTGTCCTCCCGGAGGGCGATAAAACGCGAGTGCCGTAGGGCATCGGGCGTCCATTCCGCAAGCTCGAACTGGCCGATTTTAGTTCGTATTCCCAGTCAGGCCCTCCCGGCAGCGAGCTGCTGGACAGACAGAGCATCGGTTCGATAAAGGAAGCTTTTCGTTTCGAGGTCGGCACCGGAACCCTCGTGTAGACTCTACACGGCGATCCGCGCGGGACTCGATTCGGTGATATGCTCTGTGAATTGGACTACGGGGAGGGACTAGATGAAAGCTAGCGTTTTTGCGATTTGTGCGGTTGTTTGTGGCTTCCTGCTCGCGTCACCCCGGATAGGGATGGCTCAGGAAGCGAGCGGGGGTTCTAAGCTCCAAGTTCGTGTTAACTATTCCGGCACGGGCACGGTTGATGACAAACACAAGATCTACGTCGCGTTGTGGGATTCGCCGGATTTTGTGAAGAGCGACACGGCACCGCCATTCGCAACACAAGCAGCATCGTCTAAGAATGGCATGGTTACGTTTGACGACGTAAAAAAAACGCCTGTATATGTGAGCACAGCGTACGATCCCACTGGGCAGTGGGATGCACAATCGCCACCGCCTGACGGATCTTCATTGGGACTCTAAAGTAAGACTCCCGGCCAACCGGAACGCGTCGATTTGAAGCCGGGCAAAACAACCAAGATCGAGCTGACTTTTGACGATAGCGTCAAGATGAAGGGCGGAAAAGCAACACCGCAATAACGGTTTGGCGGTTCGCGAAATGCATTTATCGCGGACGCATCTTCTTGAAAAGTTGCAGCCCAAGCGACCGTCAGCGCGACGCACGCAGCAAAATAGCATTCCGGTGAAAATCCAAGAACTTTCGCTGGCCCTCGCTAAAGCCGCCCACGTTGATGACGCGCTGGGTTTCGATGCCCATTTTGGCCAGCGATGGCTTATGCGCTACAGGCGAGATGATCAGCGTGCCCGAATCCTCGAAGCCGATGAAGCCTCGATCAAACAGATGATCGATGCTCGGCGTCAGCAGCAGGCCGTTCTCGCCGTTTAACCGCTCCTCGTTAGTAGAGTCGCGCCACGGTTTGCATGGCTAGCGACAGATGAACAGGGTTATCGACGCCCGTGATCCGGCAGCGTGACTCAATCGCGGCTACGCGCTCCTTGAATAGACCTGACCGCGACGTGCCCGGATGAGTGCCGTCTTTTCGGTGTCTCGAACTGCGTTGTCCGTTTCAATCTGTGTCTCGATGTAGTGCTCCCAGGTATCAAGATCATCGCCGGACTGCTGCATGTCGTGCTCCGCACCGAGGATGTCCGCTGGCCTCATGAATGAGGTGGCCTCGCTACCGATCAAACCCGCAAGGACTTCGGCGAAATCCATAGGCAATTCGGTTAGATACACGCCTTGATTCCCATTCCCGTTGGCCTGAAGCGGAGAATAGCGGTCCGGTAAAACGGGGCCAAGCGCATTCATGTGGTCCTTCGGCTTGACTTGATTCGCGAGTGGGACGAATTGGACCTTGACCTTCCAGCCGACGTTTTCCCAATTCGGCCCGGCTGAACCGAACTCTTGCGGCTTCGGACTCTCCCAGCAATAGGAACGAGCGATTCCTATCGCGGCGATCCGGGTATCAACAAATGAGAAGACGATATCGCCCGGCGACACTTCGCGCATTGACTCGTAGAACGGATTGCGAGCGCCGTTTGCGTTTCGCTTGGGTGACCAGAGATAACCACCCTGGATCTCCTGTCTATACGTCTGGTTCTGGTTCACCCACCAGTAGCGCATGGATTGGGTGCGGGATCACTGGCAGAGTATCACAGCGCGGTCCGTCATCTGTGAACTCGCCCACGCTACAATGCCACTTTGCCTCGATGCGGCTATTTGTCGCGGTAACCGACTACGACTGGTTCCGGCTGCACGCAGCGAAATCGAACGTAGAAGAGGTCAACTTTTGGAGGCCATCGCCCACGGCCAGCTTCAAGGCACTGTCGATTGGCGAACCGCTCCTGTTCAAGCTACATTCGCCACGCAACTTTATCGCCGGGGGCGGGTTCTTCACGAAATTCGTGCACCTGCCGCTGCGGCTTGCCTGGGAGACATTCGGCGACGGTAATGGCGTTCGCTCACTCCACGAGGCCCGGACGCGCATTGCTCAGTACAGACGAGCGCCCATCGCGAGGAATGAAGACCCCGATATTGGGTGCATCATTCTTTCTGAGCCATTCTTCTTTCCTGAAGAGATGTGGATACCGGTCCCCTCGGATTTCTCGCTGAACATCGTGAGCGGCAAAGGATACTCGACTCAGGAGCAAGCAGGCAAAGAGTTGTGGGCACAAATCATCGAACGCCTCCAGTTGCTCGCTGCTTCTCGCGTGGATGCCGGAACCGCAACCATCGCCGCGATTGAAAGCCCGCGATACGGTAATCCCGTACCCGTCAGGCCGCGGCTGGGCCAAGGCGCATTTCGCGTCGTCGTGACTGATGCCTACGAGCGAAGGTGTGCGATTACGAGAGAGCGGACGCTGCCTGTCCTTGAAGCCGCCCACATCAAACCATACTCCGAGGGCGGCATTCACGATCTTCCAAACGGGCTCTTGCTTAGAAGCGACCTGCACAGGCTCTTCGATTTGGGCTATATGACAGTCGATCCCGACGAGCGTCGGTTATTGGTGAGCAGGCGTATACGTGAGGAGTTTGAGAATGGCCGTGAGTACTACGCGCTGCATGGACGCGAACTCGCGACGCCCGCAGATTCTTCCGCACTGCCCTCACGCGAAAATCTGGCTTTTCATTTTGAAAGCTGTTTCAGGCCATGACGACGGGGTTTGACATCACAGTTGAGGAGATCACGGCTAGCCTCCGCGTTTCAACATCGGTATCACTGGACACGGTCTCAAAATCCGAAGGTAATTCAAAGCCCATGTGTGGCGTCGCACTGTGTCGAACATTCTGCTGGTCCAGTTGTGTGATTTCTCCCTGGCCCTTCCCGAAAAGCAGAGCAATTATTGCGGTCTATTGTCCGCTTGCTGATGTAGTACTCGGACAGAAAATACTGCACTTGCAGATAGTTCTGGCGCTAGTACCTTGATTCGGCACCTATCTTGCTACTAACAAGCGCGGAGGGAAATTAGACCTATGTGTAAACTGCTTGGGGTTTTGCTAACTTCATGCGCTTTACTGACGCCCACGCAAATGCTCGCTCAGTACAGAGATCAGAATGCCTACCGAGAGCCTGATCGGCGCTATTATGATCGAGATCACAGAGACTATCACGAATGGAATGAACGTGAGGCGCGAGCTTGGCACCGTTATTGGGAGGCGCGTCGCCGCCGAGAAATCGCCTGGGAACGTGCCAATGAGCGCCAGAGACGTGCATATTGGAGATGGCGTCACGAGCACCCAGAGTACTGAACCACTGCTTCGGGTCGCGATGAGATGTTTCGCGCAACCGGCACTGTACCGCTTTGACTTCGCTGCAGCCGATCAAACCGTCTTGTGCGACCCCTTTGAAATCTGTAATGCACGAATACATAGTTCGCAAGCGTCCGCCTTTTCGTACTGCGAGCACAACAGCGTCGCCTTGGCTCAAATTACGTTGGCTGTTCCTCGCGTCGATTATTGTTGGCGTCATCGGAATATTCGCGCCTAGATATATGCCTGCGAGCGATATCGTGAATGCCGCCTACGAGACGACCATTACTGTGGTGCTCGTCTACGTTGTTTTGATGATTGTGGCGGTTACGAAGCACCGCTGGCGTGGACTGTTGCTGTTGCCTGCTCTTCCGATAATTCTGTATTGGCCCTTAGCCTTCGCAGCCGTCGATTACGCCTGTAAACACAATGTGAATGCCTGTCTCTGAGCGATAAACCCGATTATCGAAGGGATTGAAAGTTTGGCCGTTTGCCGTTGGACGGCGGAGCCGATGGCGAAATGCCCACGTACAGCAAGGTCCTGCCGTTGCACTGAACACAGCCGGTTGTGGGGACGTTCGGCGGAATCTCTCGGAAATACCATGCATAAACTCCGGGTGCTTTGGGAACAGGCGATGGCCGGGAGAGCACCTCGTCGCGACTAAACAGGCGAGGGGGGCCAAGCAGATCGTGAGAATGCACCCGTCTAATTGTGGCTCAGTCTGACGGGCGAGAGTATGCGTGGTTTTTCTCGCCGTGTAGAGTCTACACGGAGTAGCGCCGTGCTCCTGCGGCAGCCGGGTAATCTGAAAAGCTGTATAAGTATCTACATGGCTTTTTCCGCAGCCGAACTGGATGCTCTGATCACTGATCTGTCGAGTCAGTACGCACAGCTTTCTCGCGAGTATTCGGAGATCGCCGATGAAGAACGCAAAGATGAAATCGCCGACACCATGACCACCATTGATTACCAACTCGCTCGTCTCGAAGAACAGCGGCGATGTCTAGGTCAGCGACGTACTCGGGCCGCACGGGCCGGTTGAGTCCTCTACGCATCCAAAAAAGATCTTGCTGGCCTGTGAAATCAATCACTGTTCGAGCGAGGTTCTAGCCCTGAACAGCTCAGGTTTGGCCAAAACGACTGCTGGCCCGGTGTGTGCAGCGTTGACCGGAGTGACAGCGCGTGTCAGAGGCAACTGGGGTTCTGTCATTGTCTATACTGTTCAATCGCCGTGCTTTAACCGCCTCTATGACAGTAATGACAGATAAATAGAAAAAGAAAAGATAGAAGAACAGCGGCTGCACTGGGGTAATATTTATGCTCTTCTCCTGATAACCCGTCAGTGCTGTCACCGTGTCATCGATGAATGCGCATCGCTCAATGGCGTGCCCACGAGGGCAATGGCGGAGAGAGCGATCCGCTCTGCGTAAGCTGCGTATTCTCAGATCGGCGAAGACTGCATTCGCCGTGCCGTAGCCAAACGTGGCAGACTCAACATCTGAAGCTGCGGGTTTGCATCTGACAAGGAGAAACGATGATCAGTGAGTTTCGCGATGAAGGAGATAAAAACCGCCACGAAGCTTTCCAGCAATGGAGGAGGGCGAACAATGCTGGCTTCTTTATCAACTGTAAATCGGAAAAGAGTGCGATGCTGCACAGCGCATTGTGCCCTCATTCCGGGAACACAGATTGGGAGAAAGGGGATTGGGGCAGTTTGACCGCGAATAGGAAGCTCTGCTCCGAAAACCGCGAAGAACTGGTGGCCTGGGCACGCGAACACGGAATGGCACTTGCCGTGTGTAGCGACTGCAAACCGTAGCGCAGCTTTGCGCGGCGTCTTACGCGGTCGCTAGAACCGGTTCAGCCGCTACTCCGGCCTGGTTTCGCCGCATTCTTACGACCGCCCCCATAATGCAAACGGAAGCGTAATCGCATCCCAAATGTTCCCGGCCAACCTTGCTCGTGCGAGCCGCCAATCCCGCACCCTTTGCAGGATCACGTTCTGGCGAAACGGCGATACCAGCGCTCCTCGCGAAAGGAGCCAGGCCATTTTGACGGGGCAAGCCCGCGAGAGGATTAGGACGGCAAGTGACTTTCGCACCGGACGGCCCAGCGAGGGGCACTCGGCAAGGCTTCCATGTAGTTTCGTCGAAGCCGATACGGCGAGATGCGCGATAGCAATCAATCGTGCCTCCTTTGAGGTGCATGCTGCGTGCGGGTGCAGAAAATCAAATAATAGTTAATGCGCAGGTCTCCTTAGGGACACTTCGTGTCTGATCTGAACACACCAGTCATTGCCGCGAAGAACCGCCACGGCTTTCGCCTTCCTGACCCCGTTGACAGAAATCGGAAACAGGCGTACATTCCCCACTAACGACAATCCGTGTAGTACCTCAACCATCGCTGGCAGGTCATACAACCCGATAGTCAGAAGGAGGAAATATGCGACTCAGTTTCCTGCTGTCCGCGCTGGCAGTCGGACTCCTGTGCTCAGGAACCATGCTCCAGGCGGAGAACACGCTCAGGTACAAGACCATCCACATCCCTGAGCTAACCCAGCCCATTGCCTATGGCATAAACGACATCGGCCAGATCGTCGGTGTAGGTATGGATACGTCCGGGAATGCGCATGGCTTTCTGTATGCGAAGGGCAAAATCAAATTGCTGGATTTTCCCGGCGCAGAAGCCGGGTCCACTTCCCCTGCCGCGATAAACGATCTGGGGCAAATAGTGGGGTCTTATATCGATAACACCATCGGCGAGTTCAAACAGTTTGTATACTTTCACGGCGTCTTCACGACCCTAGATCTCCCCGGAAACGCCGCCGCGATCAGCAACCTAGGCGAAATCGTCGGAACATTCGGCTCGTTCTCGAACAATAGTCTCGGCGAACAAGGGTTTCTGTACTCGCAAGGTAAGGTCACCATCATTGACTACCCAAACTCGTTTAACACAATGCTCAGTGGCATCAACGATTTCGGGCAGATAGTCGGGTGGTTCTACGATAACGCCACGCAGCATTACCACGGTTTCGTGTACGGCAACGGCGTCTTTAGCAATCCGATCAATTTCCCGGGAGCCACCGACACGTCCCTCGCGGGGATAAACGACGAAGGACAAATTATCGGTGGGTACCCGAACAATGCCTTCTTGTATGAAAATGGCAGGTTCATTCCCGTCAGATATCCCAACCCGGACACGTCCTTCACCGGCGTCAACGCGATTAACAATAGAGGCGATATCCTCGGAAATTACAGCATCGGCAACACACTGGCAACGAGTCCGTTCTTGGCCTCTCCGAACACTACTTGTGAAAATCCAGGAGATGACGGCCACATCTAGGACCGAAACTTGCGCCTCCGCGCCACTCGACTGTAGGCATATACGTCCTGTGGCGTTTTCGCGTAAGAGCGAGCTGCCAAGAAACCGGGAAAACATGTTGGATTTTCGTTCATATAGGGCGGTCGCGCCTGTCGCTTCGTACAGATACGGAGCAGGCGAATCTTGCCGATGCGCGGGCCGCTATGAAGGCGCGATGCGTCACCGCGAGTGAACATGGTGCGACCGTACTGCTGCGCTTTAGCACCCAACGAGTGTTGATATTGTTTTTCCGAACTCTATGGAGGTGATAGTCCGCCCGCTCACGCCGGACTTGTGGCCCGCACTTGAGGACCTGTTCGGTTCACTTGGCGCGTGTAATGGCTGCTGGTGCATGTACTGGCGCATCGGCAGCGCTTACCGCAAGCAGCCGCGCGAAGCAAATAAAGCGGCTTTTCGCCAGATCGTAAAACAGGGCCCGCCGCCAGGGTTGATCGCTTTCGACGACGATCTGGCGGTCGGCTGGTGCCAGCTCACGCCGCGCGAACACTTTGCCGTGGCTGGACAAGACCTGGCGGCTCAAGCGTATCGATGATTTGCCGGTCTGGTCGATTTCGTGCTTTTATGTGCGGAAGGGCTATCGGAGGCGCGGCCTCACCTCGGCGTTAATCGAGGCGGCAGTAAAAACCGCAAAGACGGCGGGAGCACTGGCAATCGAAGCATATCCCCTCGATGCGAATCTGACTCCGAGCGCGTCCGGTACAGGCTATGCATCGACGTTCGCTGGCGCGGGCTTCGAGGTGGCCGGGTACCACGTTCCGGCCCGTCCGATCATGCGCCTTAATCTCGGAGGACCGCAGGCTAAAGCCAGATACTGCGAGAACGAATCCGAACCGAGCAAAAAAGAAGCCAGTTCTCGCGACCGGTAAACAGGCGGGTATTCACTCGCCAGCGAACGAAGAGTGAGCGTTCTGCGCTACAACTTTCTTGAGGAGAGAACATGATCAGCACGGTTTCGTCGTTGTATACAGCTCTGTTTATCTTTGGACTGCTGGTCCCGAGCAGTTCCGCAACGGGGCAGGAGCGCACAGCTTCCGTCCCGGTAGGATGCCCCGACTCACAGGTCCTCGCCGAACTGGTCGCGGAAGTGAGGCAGCTCAGAACCGCACTCGAACGAACGACCTCGGTCAGCTCGCGAGTGCAGATTACGCTCTAGCGCGTTCAGTTGCAGCAGAACCAAATCAATCGAATTTCAGGCGAACTCGACTCGACGCGCGAAGCAATCAGCCATCTGGAGGGCGAACAGGCGGAAGCATCGAGCAATCTCGCGGATTTGGAGAGCCGGATCGAGCAAGAACAGAATCCTGATAGGCAAAAGCAGTTCCAATCCGAACAGAAGCAGATGAAACTCGCTCTCGACCAAAAGGCACGGGTGATTGAGGAACAGAAGGCGAGAGAAGCCGAATTAAGTTCGCGATTGCAGGCCGATCAATCGAAATTAAGCGAACTGCAAGCGGACTTGGATTCTCTCGAAAAGCGGATCGAGCCGGAACCGGCGCACCAATGAGGTTGACAGCGGCAAAATCCGACCCAGCCGACTTGACCCAGCCTAAAAAATTCCGGCCAAAAAGTTTTGCGTGGGTGGGTCCAAATTGCAGTTTACGGCGGATACCCCTTGGACAATTCGGCAGATTTATGAATGTAGACTCTACACCGTATCGCACCAAAGAGCTAGGAAGCACGTACACGCGAATGTACACGCCGAGGCTGAAATGTACACGAGAACCACGGATGCACGCGGAAGGGTACGGAGTCCTATGCTGGAGCTAGCGCGTTGGCTGTACTAGGATTTAGCTCTGCTCAATCGACCTCAATGTACAACGCTGGCCGAGAACTCGCATTACTTACAAGCAGGAGGTCGCAGGTTCGATCCCTGCACCGCCCACCAAGATTCCAAAGGACTTGCTCGCACTGAGATGGACGTGCATTCGTGCATGTACGGAAAGATGTACGGAATGCATGTGAGTACCTCTAGTTCACTGGCGCTGCTGATTGGTCCATCCGGCTTAGATTCCGGTGTGCTTCCGCCAGCCGTTCGACTTTAGCTCGCTCAAATTCTTCCGCTGCTTTCTGCATTGCTTCTGGCTGATATGCGTGTACAGCTTCGTCATCTTAGGCGAGAGGTGCCCTACCTGCTGCATCACTACAGGCAGAGGCTTTCTGACTCATCCACGATTCTTCTAAGGCCAGCTTTGGCGCTTCCATAAGGCGGTTGGCCGAGCAGATCGAAAAATCTCCCCTCCCATTCGGCTTCTTCAGGAGAAAGGGTGGCCTCGCCGCCTTTCGCTTTGCGTGGGGAGGCGGATTCAGAGGACGCAGCCACGTCTAATTTTACGGCGCATTCGCTGCCGCACTCCGCTTCATCTGATTCGTATTTCGGCTTTAGCTCCGTTCGTTACTTCAGTCAATCCGGCAACTATGCTAATATCAACGCTGGCCTGATTAGTCCCGATCCGTGGCAGGATAGCGGAGTACCTGGCCGTCCGATCTATTCACACTGGAATACGCCTACTGCGCTGCCTCTGTGTTTGCTAGTGCGCCGGTGCGGGGACGGTGGAACATTGACGGACACGATATCCAGACGGTGATTCTTCGAGCACTGGCACCGCCCGACTTTACTGATTTTCGATTACCTGAACTGGCCAATTTTCTCGCACTGAAGAAATCCATAAGGCATATAGCCTACACCCGTAACGGCTAAGTGTACCGTTACAGAGTCGACTCGCGGCGTATTGTGCTCCGCTAAGAGCTTCATGTACCCTGAAGCTTCCGAATTCACAATCAAACGCAATCGGGAGATATATGCCACGTTTAGTATCGGTTGTAATCGCACCGGCGTCCATTGCTTCCATACCTCTCACCTTCAAAGCTGAGAGCCGGAGCACGCCGGGGCATACCTGGGTACATCGTGGTACCTGCCTGGAGCGCTGTTCCCGGACGAAGGACCGCAACGTAGGCTTTTGTACGGCGCGAGCATCAAGAACCTGAAACAGAGTCGCGATCACTCGGGAAGCATGGCGCTGGAAACTATAGAAATCGCTGCGATCTCGCTCCAAGACCATGCAAATCATGAAGCAAACACGAACGCCTGCCGCAGCGAGAGCGTTGAATCCAAAAGATTCTATCGTCCAGAGCTGGATCTTCTTCGATTCTTCGCATTTTTTACTGTATTTCTCACGCACGCGCCGCGACCGATCATTCACTCAGGCATCTCGTATGGCCACTACAGCGTTCTGAAGTGCATCTCCCTCATTCAGGATTCTGGTATTTTCGGCATGCTTATTTTCTTTCTGCTTAGCTCGTACCTTATAACGGAGTTACTTGAAAGAGAAAAGGGAGGAGCGGAACCGTGCATATGTCATCGTTCTATTTGCGTCGCGTGCTCCGCATTTGGCCGCTGTACGCGACGTTCCTCTCCCTGGTCGCGCTACTTGCGGCAATCGCACCGAGTATCGACGTTAGCAAATGGCAATTACTAAGCTTTTTGCTGCTCGCCGGAAACTGGTACGCGGCGAGCTTCGGTTACGGGCAACCGTTTATCTCTCATCTCTGGAGCATCTCGCTGGAAGAACAGTTCTACTTAATCTGGCCTCGAATAGTAAAGGCGGGAAAGCGCTATACATGGAGCGTTGCACTTGCTACCTTGCCGATAGGTCTCGGAGTGATCTATGTTTCTGCATCACGGGGCGTTAATCTCCAGCCCGCTTTGTGGACGAATAGCTTCGTGCAGTTTCCTCTCTTTGCGATTGGAGCGATATTAGCCCTGGTCTTACGGAGGCGGCGACTCACTCTCCCTAGATTTGCACGGCTATTCACCTTTCTTTCCGGTTTTGCGTTGTGGCTCTTGGCCACTTGCTCCTGCCAATTCGGGCAGCGACACTACGTAAGAGCGTCGATGCTGACGACCGGATACATCCTCGCGATACTGGGTACCGTTCTCATTTTCCTATCGGTATTCGACGTGTCTCCAAGACTCGCGCCGAGACCCCTGATCTATCTCGGCAAGATATCCTATGGTCTATATGTCTTCCACGCTCCATGCATCGCGGTTATGGAACACATGTTTCGGCACAAGCAAAATTCGTGGGAGGCCACTCTCGTTTTGGGACTATCGGCCTCCCTCGTATGTGCAGCTCTATCGTATCGACTTCTCGAAAGCCCGTTTCTCAGACTTAAGGAGCGGTTTACGCTAGTTGCGTCCAGAGCCGTCTAGTGGCGAAGAAACTGGTAAATCGACGTAGCTTTCAACGCCGTGTGACTGGAGACGGTCTCTTGAATATTCTAAACAGCGTGTTCCCGCAAGCCGCAGCCGAAATCTCCTGGCACTTGGATTCGCGATTCGAGTCTGGGGAGGCTATACCGGCGTCGCTGAGCCTGCGGCCTAGCGGAACCGATTACCAGGAACCACTAGACGCTACTCCGTGCCACCTGCTCCAATGTGCCCGCTATTTGTGAAAGATCAGCCGTAGGCGTTGCCATCGATCGACGGGCCTAGCCTGTCCCCGCCGGTGCCGGGCGGTAGGCCTGGATTCAGTTTGTCGAGGCCGGTGGGGAGTCTGGAACGTCGCGTAGGATGTACGGAAGAATGTACGGATTCGTTCCGTACACCCAATAACTTTCACTATAGTTCAGTAACGGGCATCCCACTCAACTAGTTACGCGTAAGTCATACGCCATGTTGCGCTTACGGCGGATCGTGACCCTAGCTGAACGTGCTAAGATCATTACTTACAAGCAGGAGGTCGATGGTTCGATCCCGTCACCGCCCACCAAGTAAGTCAATCAGTTGCGAGGACATCTCCGGGCGCTAGACGTGCTTGTACGGAAGCGCCTAAGTGACCTGTTAATTTACGCTTTGCACAGGGACCGAAAGCAGCTTCGCATCGGGCGGTTTTCTTCCGGACATCGGCGAGTCTTGCAAGCGTAGCCTGCTCGAATTTCTCAGCCGCCTGGGATAGCGCGTTCTGAAAGATACGGGTGTAAAGTTCCTTCATTCGGCGTGATAAGTGGCCGGCTTGGACCATGACTACCGGCAAAGGCGTTCCAATCCCCGCGTGAGCAGTGATGAAAGTGTGACGGAGATCGTGGAAGCGAAACCCGGCCAGTCCAGCCTTCCTTGTGAGTGCTCTTCAGGCAGGAAACTACCCGCCGCTCACTTAATCAAGAGGACAGTTGTCCGCTGCCCTCTAGAGGCCTGCGTGCGGCCCGGCTACGTCCGGGCCCTTTTCTCGTCTTCACTCCAAGCAGTCTTGCGACTTGACGATTGTGGACTATAGCAAATACTGCAGTCCGTATTGTGAGGCGGCGAGCACCAGGCGCTTTATTGTTCGCCCTTGACGCTTACGCTTTCAGAACTGTTCGCGGCGCTTGCACCCCAGATTGCATGCGCACCCCAGATGGCGTGTGCTCCCCAGATGGCTTGATCCGCAGAATCGGACGCGGCACCCCAGATGGCGTGTGCTCCCCAGATGGCCTGGTCACCGTTGAGAATCGAGGCGCCCCAAATGGCTTGCGCTCCCCAGATCGCCTGGGCTCCCCAAATCGCCTGATTGCTAAATACGGATGACGGATCGTAGGTGAGCGTCACGTTACCCGTTGTCGAATCGTAGGTGGCGGTCGGTGATAATGCTGATGCGCCGACCGGGAGTTGTCCAGTGAAGGTCAAGGCCGCCTGCAAATCGAGATAGCCTGCGCCAACAGTAAAGATATCGTAGTACGACGCGTAAGTCTGCCCTGAGTCCGTAACGCTGCTAGAGCTTGGAAAGGTCTTGGAGGCAGTTTCCATCAGCAAAATCTTTACCTGATCCGGCGTGAGAGCGGGCTTGGCTTGAAGAAGATCGGCTACCGCTCCACTTACCACCGCTGCAGCCATGCTAGTGCCGTTCAATATGAAGTAGCTATTTGATGTCCCCGACGCAAATTTGGCGTTTGGCGGTTGAGCGTTGGAATCATTTGGCATGGAGGGTTGCCTAGGAACAGTTCCGCTGGAAGGCGCGTGTGATTGGAAATAAGAAAGTGGCACTGCGTTTTGCGGATAGATAAGAGGCAGGGTGGCATTTTTGGCAAGAAGCGAAACGACCTGATTACCAGGTGCGACGATATCCGGCTTGGTGATATGGTCGATCTGCGTGGGGCCTTTCGAGCTGTAGCTTGCGATGAGATCGTCGCTTCGGGTGTCGGTGTTCTCCGTTTTCATCGCTCCGACGGTGATGACATATGGGTCATTGCCCGGAGCAGTGATCGTACCGTAACCGTCCGTTCCAAACGAATCATCGCGACCGTCATTACCCGCCGCCACGACTACCACGATGCCAGCCTTCCAGGCCGCTTCTACGGCCTGGCAGAGCGGGTCCTGGTTGTAGCTCTCGAAAACGGGCCGGCCAAGCGACAGATTAATTATCCGAATATTGTAAGTGGCTTTCAGGGCGATCACCTGATCGATGGCAGCAATCACGTTGCCATCTGACCCCTGTCCGTTCGCATCAAGGACCTTGAGGTCCAGAAGATTAGCGCCGGGCGCGATACCCACAAAGTTCTTGGTGCAACCTCCACAAATTGAATCTTTACCATTGGAAGCGATAATCCCGGCAATGTGCTGCCCGTGGCCGTACCAATCCAGGCCATAGCTTTGCGGTTTCGGGGCGGGTTTCCCGTCGGCTTCTAGCGTAATCGGGACTGTAAAGTCCTCCGTGTAAACGAGGCGATTATTATTCGAGTCGCCTAAATTGGAGTCGCGATTGATTCCGCTGTCGATGACAGCGATTCCGATGCCGGTTCCGTTGTATCCCAATTTCCAGGCGTAAGGTGCATTGATAGCCGCAGCGGAGTAGGCCAACTTGTGGTGCACTGGCCGGTTGATCGATGCGTAGACCACGAGCGGGTCAGATTCCAGGCTGCTTAAAGCCGAAGCCGGTATGGTGTACACGCCTGCATTCACAGCTTTGAATTGCGAAATGAGGCTGCCGCCCCAATTCGCAATTTTCTGGCTGGTAACGGTGCCTGTGGCAGTTTTCCATTGCACGATAACCTGCAGGTTTGGTTGGCCGGCGGCGTTCACGAGGTCAGATGACAACTTTCCTTTGTGTGCTTCAGCCCCAAAACAGGTGAATGTCAAAAATGCAAAAGCTGAGACAAGTCTCTTCATATCGGAAATCCTTTTGATCGTCGAGTTCATTCGCCCGGCCTCTCGATAGAAAGCGGCGATGGCTCAAATGACCTTATCGATGGAACTCAGGCGATTTTGAAGAATTCCGCGAAGCTTCATACGGTCAGCGGGTACTGGTTACGAAAGTTTGGCGGAAGCCTCGTGAGGACGCGACCTGAGCGGGTGCCGGGCGGCAGGGGCTGGTGGCGCACCGGCGATTAGCACGGATGGAGGGTCTGGTAAGAGGTGCGGACCGCGCGCGTCTTTTCGCTACTTCGAACGTAGCTGACTTACGGTAGGCGGTCGGCCCCGTTCCGCTTCATCGCCAGCACGCCTGGCAATCCACCGTAGATTGCGTCGCCCAACATTAGTTGTCCATTCTGCGCCGGAATTCGGGTCAGGGATTCTCCATTCCCGGCCCCTTCGGCGGCCGTAACCTCGAAGAAATCGCATTCCAACTCCGGCAACCGGATCGTATAGAGAATCCGCCATTGGCTCCCTGTCTTCCCCGCTTCCTTAACGATGGTTCCATCTACGATTCGAATTATGGGCGAATTTCCCGAAGGCGAACCCAAGCCACTCCCGCGAGCGCAAGAGCGACGGAAGCCAGCGCCAGGTTCGCTGGCTCGGGGACGCTCGTGACATCCCCTCCAGAAATATCGCGGTGGATGGTGCAATTGTTGCATTCGTATCCCGAGTTGTCGGTGCGCAAAAGGTCGGTTTGCCCTGCACTCGTCAACGGGCTGACGAACGCCAGGCGCATATATCGGCCCGAGGTTGACGCTGGGAACGCCACAAAATCAACCTGGCTGGCTGAGTGGACACCCAGAAACCCATTATCAACTCCAGGCTGATAGTCATACGCAGTAAAAATCCCCGGAGTAACGCTTATGTTCCACGCGTCATAAAGGCCTGAGGCCGCATCGTAGGCGAAGGTACCGGATGCGGTCGCGCCGTCGGAGAAAGTGAGGCCGACCAACTGCCATACGATGGGCTGCGCTCGCAGCGGAACACTTGCGATTAACCCCGCCCCGAAAACAAAGATCCAGAGTCTTTGATTATGCCACCGCATTTCGCCCCTCCTTGCTCGCATTAGCTAAGTTCCCTTTTGCCTTGTCAGAAAGCGTACACCCATCTGCCTATTTGGCCCAGGTGTCTGGTCCGCGCCGCCATTCTCCCCAGCCATCGTTACAGAACCTATCCTGTCGATAATTTGAGTTGACATTGGCAGGGCTTCGTATATTCTTATACTTACTTCGCCGTCCTCCGCGTCGTCCTCCGAACTCATGTCCGCGACTCGATACTACGACAAAATCAACGCACTGCTGGACCGAATCCGAACAACACAGATCGACAAGATCGAACGTGCTGGCGAGGCGTTTGCGGCGGCGATAGCTGATGGAAATCGAGTCTATCTTTTCGGAAGCGGCCATTCTGTCATACCTGTTCTCGATATTTTCCCTCGTTACGGCAGCTTTGTCGGTTTCGTTCCGCTTTACGATCCACGTCTGATGTGGTGGAACGTTGTCGGTCCAGGCGGCGCGCGCGAGCTGCTGTGGCTGGAGCGGCGCGAAGGGTACGCGGAAGTCTTTCTGCAAAGTTATCCGCTCGAACCGGGCGACTGCATGATGGTGTTCTCGCACGGCGGGTTGAACGCCGCTCCCGTCGAGGCGGCGCAAATCGCAAAGAGCAAAGGGCTGACGGTGGTGACTGTTTCTTCGCACGCCAATGCCGCCGCCGGCCGCCGGTCTCACTCGAGCGCGAAGGTGTTGGCGGATTTCGCGGACATTGCGATCGATAACTGCGTGGAACCGGAAGATTCGCAAGTGGACATCGGCAGGCCCGAGAAGGTGGCGGCAGGCTCCACTATGGCGGCCGTATTTATCGCGATGTCGCTGGTGGCGGAAACGGGCGCACGGCTGGTGGCACAAGGCGTCGATCCCGTCACATTCGTCTCACCCAACGTGCCCGGGATCGAAAAAGATCATAACCAGAGAGTCTTTGAGACTTATGCAAAAAGGCTTAATGGCAGAGCGCCTAAATCTTAGCGCCAGAACAGCGGCTCGGGCGGCGATCACTATGCTGCTGCTGGGCGGCTGCGCGGCGGCTCAGGTGAAGACCGGTCTCGACGTCCTGATCGAAAACAATTTTAAGCCTCTCGCGGGCAAGCGCATCGGCCTTCTTACCAATCAGACGGGAATCGACAGGAGCGGCCGGCGGAACATCGATATTCTCGCCCATGCTCCCGATCTCAAGCTCACTGCGATATTTTCTTTCGAGCACGGCCTTTCGGGAACACGCGAGGACAACCACATCGAATCGAGCGTGGATAACGCCACCGGCGTTCGCATCTATAGCCTTTACAACGGAGACGTGCGCAAGCCCGCGCGCGAAATGCTCAAGGATGTGGACGCGCTGGTCTACGACAAACAAGACAACGGCGCGAGATTTTACACCAGCGTCACTTCGATGGCATATGGGATGGAGGCTGCGGCCGAAAATCACATTCCGTATTACGTGCTGGACCGGCCGAACGGGATTAACGGAGTGGACGCGGCGGGCCCATTGCTCGAGGCGAAGTACGTCTCGTTTGTTACATACATGCCTGGTTTTCCCATTCGCCATGGAATGACCATGGGCGAAATGGCGCGCTATTTCAATGGCGAAAAGAAGATCGGCGCGGAGCTTCACGTAATCGAAATGCAGGGCTGGAAACGAGCGATGTGGTTAGATCAGACCGGTCTCGAATGGGTCAATCCATCGCCTAACATCCGAAATCTCACGGAGGCGATCCTTTACCCTGGCACTTGTCTGCTGGAAGGGAAGTATGTTTCGGTGGGACGGGGAACCGATACACCCTTTGAGATTGTGGGCGCTCCCTGGTTCCGCGCGCGGGAAATGGCCGATTACCTCAACGGCCGCAAAATTCCCGGAGTTCGATTCATGGTTCGGCGGTTTTGCCCGACCTCTTCCGTATACAAAGATCAGGAGTGCCAAGGGCTCGACATTCAGCTAGTTGACCGGCATGTCTTCGATCCGGTCCTGACGGGCATGGAGTTATTGTCGGCGACGATGAAATTTCATCCCGGAAAATTCGAACCCAACATGCGCCTGCTTGGCAGCGATGAAGTGCTCGCGGAACTGAAGGCAGGCGAAACCGGGCAGCAGATTTTAGACGCCGCGCGGCCGCGGCTGGAACAATTCCTCCGTCTTCGTGCGAAGTATCTGATTTATAAATGAACCAATCCGGCCGTCGCTTACGGCCGCAATCCAGTGCAGCAGTCCCGAGGAGGCTAGCATGTTTGGAATTTCCAGACCCCGAAACCTGTTTCGTATTCTGATCCTGTTCACGATAGCGGGCACCTCAGTCAGGGCGCAGTTGACGACCGGTACGGTTACGGGCAATGTCAGCGATTCCTCCGCAGCGCCCGTGGCTTCGGCTGAAGTCACGCTGATTAACAACGGCACCAGCGTTACTTACAAGACGAGCACCGATGGAAGCGGCAATTTCCGTTTCCTGCTGCTTCCGGTGGGGACTTACACGATCGAGGCCAGCAGCAAGGGTTTCAAAACCTTCCGCCGCGAAGGAATTATTGTCGAGACGGACCGCTCGCTCGCCGTGCCCGTCACATTGGAGATCGGCACTGTCAATGAAACAGTGGAAGTTACCGCCGGCACACCCCTCCTTGATCCGAACACGTCGTCTTTAGGAACCGTGATGGACCAGAAAAAGGTGCAAGATCTTCCGCTGAACGGGCGCAATCCGATGGGGCTGGCAAATCTGATTCCCACGGTGCGCGGCATCGGTCTCTTCGGTGGGCTGGTTACTTCTACCTGGTCCACGGCGGCTGTCACGATCGGGGGCGGCTCGGTGATCGGAAGCGGCTACCTGGTGGACGGAATCGCGAACGACAAGATGATTGACACCGGCGAATCGACGGTTCTGCCGGTCGAAGCCACCGAAGAATTCAAGGTTCTCACAAATAACATGTCGGCCGAATTTGGAAGGACGGGAGGCGGCATCATCAGCGTCATCAGTAAGTCAGGTACTAATCAATTCCACGGCAGCCTTTTCGAGTACCTGCGTAACTCCGTTCTCGACGCGGACGAATTTTTTGCCAACAAGAATGGAACACCTCGCCTACCGCTGGTTTTCAATCAATTCGGGGGATCGTTAGCGGGCCCTATCAAGAAAGACAAATTGTTTTTCTTCGTTAATTACGAAGGCGTTCGGGAGCGCCAGACTCTGGATACGACGCTCACGTCGCCCACTCCGCTGCAGCGCACGGGTGACTTCTCTCAAACCTTCACCTCCACCGGCGCCCTGATCAAGATCTACGATCCTACTACCAGCGCCCTTGTGAATCCGAACGTTCCGGGTGTTTATGTGCGAACACAGTTCCTCGGGAACAGCATTCCGAAATCGAGTATCAATCCGGTCGCCGCCGCCATAATGAACTATTACCCCTTGCCCAATCAACCGGGCCTGCCATTTTCCCAGGCACAGAACCTGTTCTTAACCGGTCATGAACCGCTAAATAACGATACTGTGACCGGCAAAGTCGACTACGATCTTAGCCCGTCCCGGAGGTTGTCCGGAAGATACACGCAGGACAATTTGAGTTTCGATCTGCCCAACTATTTCGGAAATGCCGCGGCCGCAGATGGACGGACGGTACCCATCCCGCACCACAGCGCTTTCATAAGCTTCACCAATGTCTTTACCCCAACGCTACTGCTCGACGCAAAGGTAGGCTTCAATCGCGAGAACGAGCACTATTTCGCTCCGGCGCAAGGATTCGATATCACCAGTCTCGGGTTTCCGGCGTCGTTGATGCAGCAGGCGCAGAAAGGCTATGGTAAAGGTCCCGGCTTTCCGAGCATCAGCATAACCGATGCGAGTGCTTTCGGCCGCCCCGACAATCTTGGAAATCCATCTTCCACCAGCAGCGCCAGCGTTGCGATGACCAGATCCCGCGCAAGCCACTCCCTGAAGTTCGGATATGAATACCGCCTTTACCGAAGAAACGACTACGGAACAGCCTCCCCGTATGGAGCCTACACATTCACGCGTGGATTCACGCAAGGCCCGAATCCGCTTCAGCCCAGCACCACGGCCGGGTTCGGCGTTGCATCGTTCCTGCTTGGCGATCCCTCCAGCGGAACCGCGAACTACACGACCGATAATACGAAAAGTTTCGATTATCATGCCGCCTTCGTTCAGGATGACTGGAAAACGACGCGCAAACTGACGCTCAATCTGGGCATGCGGTGGGCTTACGAAGGCGCTGTGCACGATCGCTATAACGTTCTCAGTAATTTCGATCCGCTCATTCCGTCTCCGCTCACGGTGCCTGGATTGCCATTGAGAGGAGGCCTCTTCTTTCCGGGCGTTAATGGTGTACCCAGCGGAATTATCGATCCGAGCAAGAAGGATTTCGCTCCGCGTTTCGGTTTGGCTTATCAAGCCACGAGAAACATTGTCATCCGGGGCGGTTACGGAATCATGTATATACCAACCGTCGGTACGAGCTACACTTCCACGGGTTTCACCGCCACAACCAGCATGATCACCAGCATCGACGGAGTAACTCCATACAACAATCTCAGCAATCCATTCCCGAGCGGGATTAACCGCCCGACCGGCAGCAGCCTTGGAGCGGCGACTGGAATTGGGGGGCCCATTTCAGGGCAGTTGCGGGACACCCATGTAGGGCATGCCGAGGAATGGAACTTCACGCTTCAAATCCAGCCCAAGCCAAACTGGCTGGTGGAAGCGGCTTGGGTCGGCAATCATGGGGTGCATCTTATGATGTACGGCGTGCCGCTCGATATTCTGTCGCCCGCTAACTTTGCCTTAGGGACCCAGCTTCAGCAGTCCGTCAAGAACCCCTTTGCTAATTACATTTCCGCCGGACCACTTAGCACACCTACCATCACGCTGGCGCAATTGCTGCTCCCGTATCCACAGTTCACGAGCGTGAATGGAGGATACGCTTTCCGCGGAAGCTCCACTTACAATGCCTTTACATTGAAAGTAGAGAAGCGTTTTTCCCACGGATTTTCTATTTTGGGCGCATATACTTTTTCGAAGCTTCTGGACCTAGGCGACAACACGACACAACTTCGTCCAGGAGAGGCAATCGGCACAGCGGTTCAAAATTGGAACGATGTGGCGGCAGAGAAATCGCTTAGCTTGATCAACGTGCCGCAGCGCTTAGTGATGACGGCGTTGTGGGCCATTCCCACGGGCGGTCTCCGCAACCCCTTCCTGCGCCACACACTCGGGAACTGGCAAGTGAATGTAATATCCACGTCGCAAACCGGCCAGCCGATCGCGCTCGCAGCGAGTGTGCCCGGCGGCGGCAACCGGCCCAATGTAGTTCCCGGCGTCTCGGAAGCATCGCCCAATAAGTCGTTGAACGAATGGTTTAATATCCAAGCCTTCAGCATTCCTCTTTCCTACACGTTCGGAAACGTTTCGAGAACTCTGCCGCATGTGCTCGGGCCCGGGCTCTGCAACGTGGACCTCTCCGTAATCCGGTCCTTCCCGATCGTCGAGAACTACAAGCTGCAATTCAGGGCGGAGGCGTTTAACCTGAACAATACTCCGTACTTCACGAACCCTGGCGGCACCATCGGATCCAATACGTTTGGAGTTATCACTTCGACGTCGAATCAGCCCCGCATCCTCCAGTTCGCGTTGAGAGTGGATTTCTGAGGTGAGCGCGGCTCTTCCCGTTCTTCTGGCGCTGAGTGCCGCCGCGGCCGCGGCCCCTGGACAGCTAGCGAAGCGATCGCTTGAGAGTGCGACGGCCGATCAGGACTCGCGATTTCGGGTCGCCTTTGACACCGTCAATCGTTGGATTCAGCAGGGCGCATTTCCTGGCGCAGTGCTTGCGGTAACCCAGCATGGGTGCCTACTCGTTTTGAAGGCGTTTGGCCGCATTGAATACTGGCCTGATGCGCCGCCGATCGCGACGGACGAAATATTCGATTTAGCCTCCTTGTCAAAAGTGATCGGGACCACCTCGGCGGTTGCAGTCTTATATGAACAGAACAAACTCTCGCTCGATGCGCCGGTTGTAAACTATATCCCGGAGTTTGTCGGATCGCGCGGGCACAATCAAGTCACGATTCGAGAACTGCTTACTCATAGTTCGGGTTTAAGACTCGGGCTGATGTACAAAAAAGCGATCAACAAACTGCAGGTGCTGCAGGAGGTGTATGCGGCACCTTTAATCACGCCTCCCGGCTCGCGTTTTTTTTATCGCGATGCCAATTTCATTCTTTTGGGCGACGTGGTTGAACGCGTGAGCGGCCGGCCGCTGAATGCTGTTCTGCAAGCTCACGTATTCGGGCCGCTACAAATGACCGGCACCGGCTACAATCCCGCTGAAACGCTGCTCACGCGAACCGCTCCGACAGAAATGGATTCCATTTTGCGTCATCGCGTGGTGCGCGGTGAAGTCCACGACGAAAACTGTTACACGATGGGCGGGGTGTGCGGACACGCGGGCCTCTTCTCGACGGCCGGCGACTTGGCCGCGTACGCGCAAATGATGTTGAACGGCGGAAAATACAATGGCGAGCAAATCTTAAAGAGCAGCACGGTGACGCTATTCACGAGCCGTCAAAATTTGCCAACCGGCAGCAGCCGCGCGCTGGGTTGGGATACGCCGATGTCCGGTTCTTTCGCCGGCCCCTTAGCGTCAGCGCATGCAATTCTTCACACGGGTTTTACTGGCACTTCCGTGTACATAGATTTCGAACGAGACGCGTCCATCATCCTGCTGACCAATCGCGTTTATCCCACCCGCGACAACCCGAAAATTGCGGAGGCGCGTATCGCCATTCACACGGCGATATTACAAGCCCTTCAGTGAAGCTTAGGGATTCGAGGTCTGCTACCAAGCCAGCGCGTAGCTATCGCCGCGAGGATCCGCGCCGGCACTTAACACGCCATTTTCGGGATCGATCAGAATCGCGCAGGTAGCATTCAAGGTCCACGGCCCCTTGACCTCGATCGCGTGCCCGCGTTCCCGCAACTCAGTGCGAACATATTCGGGAATTCGGTCCTCGATCGCCATGCGCCCCGGATACATGGTGTGCGGAAACTCGGAAGCAGGAAAGCTGGTTGCGCTCCATCGCGGCGCTTCAATCGCCTCCTGAATATTCATGCCGAATTCGGCGACGTTGAGAAAAGTTTGCAGAATCCGCAGTGGCTGGTCATCTCCGCCAGGACTACCCAGAATCAGGAATGGCTGTTCGTTCTTTATTACGATGGTCCCTGTCAACGTGCTGCGCGGCCGCTTGCCGGGAGCAAGCGCGTTCGGATGTCGGGGGTTCAGTTCGTAAAGGTCGCCACGGCAATTCAAAATAAAACCCAGGTCGCCCATGACCACGCCTGTTCCGAAAGGCGAGTGAAGACTTGGGGTGAAAGAGACTGCATTGCGATGCTCATCGACAACGGCCAGATAGCTGGTGTCGCCGTGGTGATCCGCGAAACCCGACAAGTGCGCGGCCGCAGAATGCGTCGCGCCGTCCCCGTCAGCTTCGTAATCATCAGCATCTCCGGGCCGGAGTTCGAATGAAGCTTTTCGAGAATCAATCAAACTGCGACGGTGTCGAGCGTAGTCCTTCGAAAGCAGCCGAGCGAAGGGTATGCGTATGAAATCAGCATCTCCGAGGTATTTCTCCCGGTCGGCAAAGGCAAGCTTCGCCGCTTCGACGGAGATGTGGATGTATTCGGGCGTGTTATGACCCATCAACTTCAGATCGAAACCCTCCAGAAGATTGAGGAGGATCAGTTCAGTGGGGCCCTGGCTCGCGGAAGCGTCCTTATATATATCGTGGCCGCTATAAGTTGTGAAAACCGGGTCTTCTATCTTGACGGAAGATTCGGCGAAATCGCCATAGCGATAAAGTCCTCCATGCTGTTCGAAAAAGTCAGCCATGTCGCGAGCAATATCGCCGCGATAGAAACGATCGCGTGCCGCTCGCAGCGCGCTTTGGCGGCCTTCTCGACTGGCTCTTTGTTCGGCATCTACTAGTTTTGTGAGCGAATGCGCCAGATCCGTATTGCGCAAGATATCTCCCGGACGAAGCGGACGGCCATTCGGGAAATAGATCTTTGCCGTGGTGGGATAGCGAAGGAGTTTCTCTGAGTAATCACCGAGATAGTTGCGCAGATATTCGCTGATAGGGAAGCCGTTTTGCGCAAGCTCTATCGCCGGGGCCAGCAGTTCGGTGAAGCTCATTGTGCCCCAGCGGGCGAGCATGACATAACAGACATCGACAGCGGTGGGCAAAGATGCTGATAGCAGACCCTCATTTACGGGAATTTTTCCGTCGCAATGCTCGTTGTACCAGTCGATGGTCGCCAGTTTTGGTGCAGTCCCCGCGCCATTGATGGAGAGCACCTTGCGTTCTGATGCGTCGTAAATGAGAATGCAAGCGTCGGCCCCGAGACCGGTCATCGCAGGATCCGTGACCGCAAGCATGGCAAAGGCGGCAACGGCCGCATCGAACGCGTTGCCCCCTGCCCGCAAGATTCTTTCGGCTACCTGGGTCGCCTGCGGCTTTCGAGTTGAAACGGCGTAGCTGGTTCCCCGAATCACCGGGCGCGTGGTAGTTCGCGACGCCGGCTCGCCCACGGTCCGTTGTTGGCCCTCAACCGGCGGCGGCACGCCTCAGTGAACCGCTGCGCTCGGCGACCAGGTCGAGTATGATCTGGTAACGATCGCCACGCATGACTGAGTTTACGAACTCGAAAGGCCGTCCGTCGCTGAGAAACGTCAATCGCTTCGCCGCCATCCCCACTGAGCCTTCGGGCAAACCGAGCAGATCCGCATCGTCCTTCTCAATCAGCACAGCGGAGTGAATCTCACGCGCCTGCGCGGGAACTAAACCGAATTTTGTCCGCAATGTTTCATAAAGAGAACCGCTACCCAAGTCCTCGGTAATCAATCCGGGGGCTAAAGCCAACGGCAGATGTGCCGTTTGGATTCCCATCGGTTCACCGTCGGCTAATCGTAGACGGCGCAGAAAGAACACTTCCGCACCCTCGGAAAGGCGCAACTGTTCCGCTACCTCGCCATCTGCTTCGATGACTTGCCGGACGAGGACGGCGGAGCTGGAACGGAGTCCGCGGCCTTCCATTTCCTGGCTAAAGCTTGTTAGTTCCCGTGGACCCTGCTCAATCGGCGGTCTCAAAATGAACGTGCCGCGGCCGCGCTCGCGGCGGACAAAACCAGAGGTTGCAAGATCGGTCAGCGTGCGGCGAACGGTAATGGTGCTTACCCCGTAAGCCGCCGCCACTTCGTCTTCTGAAGGTAGCTTGTCGTTTGGTTTTAGTTTTCCGGATCGGATCTCGTCCAGTAAGATCTGTTTTAGTTGGTGGTAGAGCGGAACATAGGTTTCGCGGTCGAGGGCTCCGGCGCTCATCTTATAAAATTATACTGATCAGCCTAACGATCGAACATGACGCGAGCGTTGCTCAGGATCGGACATCAACGCTATCGCGTAGTCGAACCCCGATAAACAGCCACGCATTCTGGCGAGGCTCTGGTAGTAGTCGTTGTAGCGAATAAGACCTGTTTCGCCGCGCCACATCGGAAAAACGCCACACGCCTTTACCCACTGTTCGTAAACGGGCGTGATGTCGAGGAACGTATCCGGCTCGAAGCCCCTTGCATCCTCCCAGTTCTCCGCGAAAAACAGCTTGGATACGCGATGCGCGGCTCGCTCGCACGGCATGGAATCCAGCGCCGCATAGAATATGGCATCGGAAACGATGCCGAAGGTGCGCCGGTGATCTTTATGCCAGCTTCCTCGCCAGTGAGTGATGACGATATCCGGCTTCTGCAGGCGAATGGCATCGCAGACCGAAAGAATGGCTTGTTTGCTCTTCGGAATTTCTGCATCGGGATAGTCAAAAAAAACGGCGGAGGCGCCCAGCAGCGCAGCGGCTTTTTCGGTTGCGATACGCTGCATCTCGCCGTATTCGTTCGGTGAAATGCTCGGATGCCCCTTTTCCCCGAGCGAGAGATTCAGCAGGACACCTTCGCCTCCATTGTGTACGTGGCGAGCGACCGCTGCGCCCATCGTGAATACGGCGTCGCCCGGATGTGCGGCGATAGCCATGATTTTGCCCGGCATTTCTTTCAAATCCGCCACTTAGTTTGAGGCCACCGGCTTTAACTTGGCCCCTTCGCGGTAAATACCGATCCAGTGATTTGTAAATCGGAGCGGCGGCTGCGGAGATACACGCGGCATATGGCAATCAATGCAGTTACTCATTTCAGGATGACGGGTGTGAATACCTGCGTGACACGACCGGCAGACCCGGTTGTAAATAGCGGCATCGCGCTGTAGCGCCTGATGCGGCCTATGGCAGGAAATGCAGGAAAGGGCACCCTTGCTTTTCCGGAAACAGGCGCTCTGGCTCAAGTACACGGGCTCATGCCTGACGTTCCATGAACTGTTCCAGTCAATCTGGACGCCTTTCGGAGGGGGCATGCGGTGACAACTCCCGCAGAGATCGTTCAACTCCGAAGCACGCATCTTGCCCGGATTACGGATCAGTTTGGGATCAGCCGTCCGCGCATGCAAGCTTCCGGGCCCATGACAGGCCTCGCAGTGAACACCAGCGTCTTCCGGCCGGATAGCGTCGCCTGACGTTTCGAGCGGGCCTGTGGAGTGGCACCGGAAACAATGAATAATCCCGACACTCGCATCGGTTCCTTTGTAAACCGCTCCCGCAGCTTCGGGGAGGTTCTTGGCTTCGATCCTCTGCTGGCCCGGCGTAACCCCCATTTTGCCGATCGCTGAATAGTAACTGAAATGATGTTCCAGGTACCAATCACGGTTAATTCTACTGACAAACGTCACGGCTTGCTGGCCTGCACCAAATGCCCAATCAATCGGGATTTCGATCACATCTTTGTCATCGAACACGCGCACAGAAAACTGTTTTGAAGTAAGTGAGAATTGGAAGCGGTATTGCGGCGCGCGCTCCAGGATGTTTTTCGGAAGAAATGCCGAAGCGAGGGCGTGTTCCACGGGACGAGATAGTGCGTGCGCATGTTGACTTGCCGACTGTTGCCGGAACTCGGACGCGTGGCATTGCCCGCAGATTTTCGCTCCAACATAGCCTCCGGTGGGGGCGCAGAACGCGATTGAGCTGCCCACGCTCAACAGCACGGCGACGCGCACTCTGTGAGTTTACCTTCCAAGGATGAACCGAATTTCTCTGCGCTCCCGGAATTGGTGTTAGGCAGGCGAGTGTTAACGGATCTGCGGCGCAAATTAAGAGCGAGATAGGATGGACTTTTGAAAATCGCACCTGTTCCCCTGCTCGTTTCTCTTGGCTGGACTTGGGAGAGCCGAGCAGGCGAAAACGCTGACGGCGCGCTGCGGGGGATGACTCGCACACATACCGAGATTTCGCGCAGGAGATTTCTACAAGGCGCTATGGCCTTTCCGGCGTTTGCTCCGGCATTCGCAGGCAAGAGCCAACAGGACGCAAGTTCCGGCAGGAAGCGCGTATGGGCGTATGTCGGCTCCTACAGTTCCCCGCAAGATCCGGAGGGCAGCAAAGGCCGAGGAGAAGGCATTTACCTGTTCCAGATGGATTCCGAGACCGGAGCGCTGCAGCAACGCGAAATCTTTCCGAACGGATCGAACCCGTCATGGCTCGCCTTTGATCCCTCGCGGAAATATCTCTATGCGGCGAATGAGATCCAGAATTTCCAGGGCGCTCATAGCGGGTCCGTGTAGCGCCTACTCAGTCAATTCCGCTGACGGACGCCTCAGTCTACTGAACACCGTGAGCTCCGAAGGAGCGGGTCCCGCCCACTTGAGCGTCCACCCGACCGGCAAGTACGTTCTTGTGGCCAATTATGCAGGAGGAACCATCGCGGTGCTTCCGATTCAACCGGGTGGAGCACTCGGCTCAGCTACTGACGTGAAGCACGATGACGGCCCGGTGGGAGCGACGCACGCTTCGAACGCGCCGCCCGGAAGCTTTGCGATCAGCGGTCATGACCGCCCTCACGCGCACATGATCCAAGCCGATCCCTCCGGCCATTTCGTGCTGTCAACAGATTTAGGCATGGATCGGATCTTCATCTGGAGATTCGATGAAACCAGTGGATCGCTTTCTCCCAACGATCCAGCGAGTGTCCCGCTGCCGGCGGGCGACGGCCCCCGACACTTCGCTTTTCATCCAAACGGCGGCTGGCTTTATTCGCTGCAAGAAGAGGCCTCGACCATCGCGTTGTTTGATTACGACGCGCGGCGAGGAGTACTCGCGCCGAGGCAAACGGTTTCCAGTCTGCCGAAAGGGTTCGCCGGCACAAACTTTACTTCCGAGATTCTCGTATCGCCGGATGGCAGGTTTGTTTACGCCGGCAACCGCCTCCACGACAGCATTGCGTGCTTCTCGGTAGGCAAGCAAGGCCAACTGACGTTCGTGGATGAGACCTGGACGCGGGGCGATTATCCGCGCAATTTCAATCTTGACCCTACGGGGAACTTTCTCTACTGCTGCGATCAGAGGAGCGATGCAATTACAAGTTTCCGGGTGAACCGGAGCACCGGCAGCCTCAGCTTTTTGAACGACTACACAGCGATAGGTACACCGTCAATTATCGTTTTCCTTTCGTAAGGCGTCCTATTTCTTCGGCGGATTGATCATGATGTGCGCGCCAGCTGTGCCTGGAAACATCAGCCACGGCGCGTTTTCGCTCGCCTCGGTGGATAGGCCCGTGGACTCGGGCGTAGCGAAGGGGACGTAAATAACCCATCGCAGATAGGCGCCCATGACCTTGTTGCTGGCCGGATCGAACGCGCTGCCGGTGAGTACATAAAGGGTTCGAGGTTCGCGCGGCATGGCGAGCTTGCCATCCGCAACCTCCTGCCAGCGAATCGCGTTGCGCTTCGGCCCCGTGACTTTCTGAGCCAGCAGTTCACGGCCACGAGCCATATAAGGCTCCAGATCGCGGTGGTAGCAGGAGACACTGAAGGAACTCTTGGCCGGATCGTTCGCGAGACAGATGAGTTCGTTCTTTCCTTCCCGAAGCTTAACCAGTTCGCCCTGGGCGTTGTATCCCAAAACAGCCGCACCGGCACGCAAATCGGCAGGCGCGGCAAGGGTCGCGGCAGCGATCTGCACCTCTGGCGGCGGTATCTCGGCCGCAGCCAAACTCCATCCCAAGAGACCGCTCCAAAATATCGCTACGATCCTCATTTCAAATCCTCGCATTGCAAACCTTCCCGCCGGCCCGATGCATTAATTCGCGGGCCGCAGTATTCGCCTGGCACTTACCTTATCACTTCGCTGCGCGCTTCGATAAACTGGCACCCATGCGAGGCGTGCCGGTTGTCTTTCTCTCGTTCGCTCTGGCGGGTGCTGCAGCCACAGATTGGCAATCAGCGGGCAAGAACTGGTGGAAGAACGTCGAGTATTTGGCGAGTGACGAACTCCAGGGCCGCAATGTCGGTTCACCCGGATACGACAAAGCCGCCGGTTACGTTGCCGCTCAGTTCGAGCAAGCAGGACTTGAACCAGCCGGAAGCAGCAACTATTTTCAGCCGTTGGAATTTACTGAAACTTCGCTTGATGCGTCGAAGTCGAGCCTTTCGTTGGTTAGCGGACAGCGATTGATCCGGGTGCCCGTGCCGGCCGAGGCGCAACTCGGATACTCAGCCAGTTCCGCCGAATCCATACAGGCTCCAGTTGTCTTCGCCGGCTATGGATTAGTGATTCCCGAAGCGCACTACAACGATCTGCAAGGCTTGCCTGCAAAAGGAGCCGTGATTGCGTTCCTAACCGGCGGACCAGAGAAGATCGATGGCAATCTCCGGTCCCACTACTCTTCATTAGAAGAGCGCTGGAAGGCGATGCGCGCTGCCGGCGCGGTGGGCATGATCTCCATCCCGAATCCGAAAAGCATGGAGATCCCCTGGGCGCGTCAAGCTGCGGCGTGGGGCAGGCCGCGAATGAGCCTGGCCGATCCCGCGTTAGTCGCAACAGCGGGCTTGAAGTTCAGCGCCTCCTGGAATCCCGACAAAGCAGACGATCTGCTGGCACAATCCGGGCACACGTTCGCACAGATTATCGAAGCTGCCAGCCGGCAGGAGCCGCTGCCGCGGTTCGCCCTCCCTTATTCGATCAAAGCGACCGTTTCGATTGGCGGCAGGCGCGTCTCTTCAAAGAATGTCGCTGGGGTGAGGCCGGGAAACGATTCCAATCTGAGGAACGAGTATGTAGTTATCTCCGCTCATCTCGATCATCTTGGGACGGGAAAGCCGGTAAACGGAGATGGCATCTACAACGGAGCAATGGATGACGCTTCCGGAGTGGCCTCCTTGATCGAAATTGCGAAGGCTATGCATCGGGAGCACGTGGCTACTCGTCGCTCCATTTTGTTCCTCGCGGTTACAGGGGAGGAAAAAGGCGAATTGGGTTCTATTTATTTCGCCAGCCATCCCACCGTAAAGGGCCGAATTGTCGCCGATCTCAATATGGATATGTTTCTGCCTCTCTTTCCGCTGAAATGGCTGGAGGTGCAAGGCTTGACGGAATCAACACTGGGCGAAGATATTCGAGCGGTGGCGAGACGAGCAGGTGTGAAGGTACAAGCCGATAAGGAGCCGAATCGCAATCGCTTCATTCGCAGCGATCAATATAGCTTTATCAAAAAGGGCGTTCCCGCGCTTGCGTTCAAGTTTGGTTATATTCCGGGCGGGCCCGAGGAGAACATTTTCAAGAAGTGGTACACAGACCGGTATCACGGCGTCAGCGATGACACGAATCAACCGGTGGATTTGGCTGCCGCCGCTCAGTTCAACGCGATCCTGAAAGATCTGGCCGTTCGCGTGGCAGATGCCCCGCAGCGCCCGACTTGGCTTTCCAACAGCTTTTTCCGCCGTTTTGCGGCGCAAGGCGAATAGCCCTGATTTCTCTTCACTCCGAAACAATTCGCTTGAATTTTGGACGGTCGTAAGATAGGCACCATGCTGCGCTTCATCTCTTGCTGTGTGCTCTGCTGTTTGGCTTTCGGCCAAACCGCGTCCTCTCCGGCCGGCCAATGGGTCTCGAACCTAAGGTTTTTCGACAATGACAACTATGACCGGCTCCAGTTGGAAATAAACGGGACGAAGCTGAGCGGAAAACTTGGCGATCATCCGTTTGAGGGAAGATTTCAGAACGGCGTTATCGAGGGAACGGTGAAACCGGATCCCCGAACGACAATCAAGCTCACGGGCACGCTGAAGAATGACCGCATCGAAGGGACCGGAACGATAGCAGAGGAGAAGCTGGAACTGAAATGGGAAGCCTATCGCGAAGTTCCGAAGAGCACAGGCGCCCCGCAAACGCACACATTTGAACCGACCCGGTTTGAGCACTTCTTCTCTGACGCGATCAAGCCGGTACTGCATTTGAATCCCGGCGACACGGTGAAAACCTGGTCTGTCGATGCGGGAGGCACGGATCCCAAGGGTGTCAGGCGTACTTCAGGCGGCAATCCACTCACCGGACCGTTCTATGTGGAAGGCGCACTGCCGGGCGACACGCTCGTCGTGCATTTCAATCGCATCCGATTAAACCGCGGCACAGCGATCAGTAGTCCACTTATCGCGAACAGTGCGCTCAATCCTGGCTATATCGAACAGCGGAAGAGAGTCGAAGGCTACAATGCCGATTGGGAGCTCGATCTTCAACGCGGCTTTGCATCCCTGGAAAAGCCGACCGAGGCGATGAGGAACTATAAAGTGCCGCTCGCGCCGATGCTTGGCTGTGTAGGCGTGGCTCCCGCCGGCGGCATGCGCTATCGCTCAGGCTTTTTGGGCGCGTTCGGCGGCAATATGGATTACAACCAGCTACGCGAAGGAGTGACGGTTTATTTGCCGGTCAGCGTTCCTGGCGCGCTTCTGTTCGTTGGCGACGGACACGCCCTCCAAGGCGCCGGCGAACTTACCGGCAACGCTCTTGAAACGTCCATGGATATCGAGTTCACAGTAAACTTTCTCGCCGGCGGCGCGCCGCCGAACCCGCGGATGGAGAACGCCGAGTATCTCATGGCTAGCGGTATCGCGGGAAGCCTGGACGAAGCGTTTCGGGGAGCAACCACGAATCTCGTTCGCTGGCTTGAGAAGACTTACAAGCTCAATGCCGCGGAGGTGTCCTCCGTTCTCGGCACCTCGATGATCTACGAAATAGCGGAGGTCGTGGATCCACAGGTTCACGTTGTGGCTAAAGTTCCGAAATCCGTTCTCGTGGCGTTGAAGCGGGCGTCCTGAAGAGGAAACTATTCCGATGAAACGACCCGGCAGCTCGTCGGATCCGCTTTGGTATAAGGATGCGATTATTTATGAGCTTCACGTCAAAGCCTTCGCCGACAGCAATAACGATGGCATCGGGGACTTCGGCGGGCTGATTCAGAAACTTGACTACCTTCAAGACCTGGGCGTCACCTGCCTCTGGCTATTGCCCTTCTTCCCCTCACCGCTTAAAGACGACGGCTATGACATTTCCGATTATCTGAATGTACATCCCAGTTACGGAACTCTACAGGATTTTCAAGCTTTCCTGGCCGCCGCTCACGACCGCAATCTTCAGGTCCTGGTGGAGCTTGTCGTCAATCACACATCTGACCAACATCCCTGGTTCCAAGCTGCGAGAACCGCGCCGCCCGGCTCCCCTGAGCGCGAATTTTACGTCTGGAGCGATACACCCGAGAAATATAAAGACGCCCGTATTATTTTCACCGACACCGAGAAATCCAACTGGACGTGGGACTCCGTGGCCCAGGCCTACTATTGGCACCGGTTCTTTTCACACCAGCCCGATCTGAATTTCGACAATCCTCGCGTGATGGAAGAAGTTCTCAAGGTCCTGCGCTTCTGGCTTGACATGGGCGCCGACGCGGTGCGCCTTGATGCAATTCCGTACCTGGTGGAGCGCGATGGAACAAATTGCGAGAACCTGCCGGAGACTCACGCTGTGCTAAAGCGCATCCGCGGTGAAATCGACACGCATTACGCAAACCGCATGATTTTAGCGGAGGCAAACCAGTGGCCCAGCGATGTTCGACCATACTTCGGCGATGGAGACGAATGTCACATGACATTCCACTTTCCGTTAATGCCGCGCATCTACATGGCGCTGCGTCAGGAAGATCGCCTGCCGATCACGGATATCATGGCCCAGACGCCGGATATTCCGGATAGCTGCCAGTGGGGCCTCTTCCTCCGTAATCACGACGAGTTAACGCTTGAAATGGTGACAAGCGACGAGCGCGATTACATGTATCTCGCGTACAGTGCCGACCCTCGAATGCGAATCAATCTCGGGATTCGCCGCCGGCTGGCGCCGCTGCTGGACAATAACCGCCGCCGGATCGAGCTCTTGAATAGCCTGCTGTTCTCATTTCCGGGTACGCCGATCATCTATTACGGCGATGAGATCGGAATGGGAGACAACATTTACCTTGGTGACCGTAATGGCGTGCGTACGCCCATGCAATGGAGCGGCGATCGCAACGCGGGTTTCTCCCGTGCGATACCCGCCAAGCTTTACAGCCCGGTCATTATGGACCCGGTATTCGGGTATGAGGCAATCAATGTCGAGGCGCAGCAGAGCGATCAAGCTTCCTTATTGAACTGGATGCGTAATATGGTTGCTTTGCGCAAGCTGTTCCGCGTATTTGGGCGCGGCACGCTGGAATTTCTGCAGCCATCAAATCGCAAGATTCTTGCCTACACACGCAAATATAACGGGGAACAAGTTCTCTGCGTGGCGAACCTCTCGCGCTTCGCGCAGCCGGTGGACCTCGAGCTGTCCGCGCTGGAGGGTATGGTGCCCGTCGAAATGCTTGGCTACGTGGAATTCCCGCGCATCACGAAACAGGCCTACCGATTGACGCTGGGACCCTACGGCTTTCTCTGGCTTGAGCTGCATGAAGCGCCAGAACCGGTATCCGAGATTCCGGCGGCCGAATCGGAAGAATCGAAGCTCAGCCTCGCCGGAGGGTGGGCCGCCTTATTCGAAGAACCTGCGCGAAGCCGCTTGGAAAGCTTACTATTTCCCGAGTACCTGCCTAAACAGCGCTGGTTCGGTGTAAGGAGCGAGCATATTCAGGCAGTGCACATCTCCGACTGGGTTGCTTTCGAAGGGCTCCACGCCGCGCTCTGCATGGCAGAAGTCACGTATGATGACGGCTCGCAGGAAAGCTATTTTCTTCCGCTGGCGCTCAGCTTCAGGAAAACGGCTGAGGCAATTCGGGATTCCTCGCCAAGCTCCGTAATTTCGCCTGTCTCAACACCCGAGGGCGATGGCATACTGCACGATGGCCTGCTCGACGACAATACATGCAAGGCTCTGTCGGCTTTTGTGGAGAATGGCCGTGAATTGCCGATGCAAGACGGCTTGCTTCGCGGCGAACCTGCCACCGTGCTTGCGAAATTCCCGGACCCGGTTGATTGGCGCGGCGGGCAACGTTGCCCGATAGAGAAGAAAAACGCCTCCACGATTTACACCGGCAGGTTCATTTTGAAGGTGCTCCGCCGCTGTGAACCTGGAATGGATCCGGAAGCGGAGATCGCAAGGTGCCTGCAGGAGAAAGCACATTTCGACGCGGTCCCTCCGTTCGCAGGCTCGCTTGAATACCGGAAGCAGAACGCCGGACCGGCAACTTTGGCAATCTTGCAAGCATTCGTCCCTAACGAGGGCGACGGCTGGAAGTGGACCCTCGAGGAGCTGGATCGCTACTATGAAAACGTCGCTCCGCTCGCGTATCCGGCATCGCATCCGCTGGAGGAAAAAACCGACTTTTTTCAATTGTCCGAGCAACCCATCCGAGCGCTTGCGCGGGAACATGTAGGCATTTATCTCGATTCCGCCGCCGCTCTAGGCCGTCGAACGGCTCAAATGCATCGGGCGCTGGCTTCCTTGGACGATTCAGGCTCCGCGCCGGAGCCGGCAACCGATAGGGACCTTGCTTCGTTGGTACAGGAATTTCGGGAAAATGCGATCCGAGCTTTCGATGCGCTGAAGGACAGCGTCTCTCGACTGCCGGACGAAGTCATTGAGACTGCCGGGCTAGCATTGGGCCGCCGCCGCCGCATTCTCGATTTTTTCAAGCAGATGGAGGCCCAACAAATGCGAGTTCCCCAGATTCGGATCCACGGGAATTATCACCTCGGCGCCGTTCTTCGAGTGAAAACCGATTACGTTATTATCGACTTCGAAGCCGACACATCGCTTTCGCGCGTCCAAAGACGAGCGAAAGCTTCTCCGCTGAAGGATGTCGCCAGCATGCTACGCTCTTTCAGTTACGGAGCCTACGCCACGCTCATCAATTACACGGCGAGACGGCCGGTGGATCTCGGAAGCCTCATTCCGTGGGCGCGCCTGTGCGAACGCGGCGCGGCGGGTGCCTTCCTTCACGCCTATCGCGAAACCGCAGCCAACGCAAAGTACCTCCCCGAGAATCCTCAGAATTTTTGGCTCCTCCTGCAAGCGTATGTTGTGAATAAGGCGCTAAATGAGCTGCTGTACGAATTGGAGAATCGCCCTGTCTGGGCCAGAATTCCTTTGGAAGGAATTCTCTCGCTCTCGTTATAGACCGATGCAGCCGCTGGCTTGAGGACAAAGATGGCGGAACTTAGCATCATTCCCGAACAAGCGAAGCACCAAATTGAGCAGATCGGAACCGTTGACCTCGTCATCGGCCTGGCGGATGAAAAGGCTACTGAAAGCATTGCTTCTATCGGCGACGTCGCCCGAAAGGGATTAGCCCGACTGTCTAAATCGGTGCGCGCCGTTCTGCTGCACAGGGATGCCGGTCCAAATACCAGTGGAGCCGCGCCGCGGACGCTGCTTCAAGACGATTCGCTTCAGTCGCTGTCGTACTCCTTGCCTGCATCCGACCCTTCCGTCACCTTCGTCGAGAGCATAGCCAGTGCATATCGGAGCATTGGTGAGGTCAGTCAGAGACTGGGCGCTCGGGCCTGTGTCGTCCTCGCAACCAGCCCGGAGAGCGTTACTCCCGAATGGATCTACGGCCTGTCACAACCGGTTCTGGAAGGAGATCTCGATCTCGTGGCTCCTTGCTACGCGCTGCATAAATTCGAGGGCCTCCTGAACAATGCCATACTGTACCCGGCAATACGTGCTTTGTATGGCAAGCGGATTCAAAATCCATTGGGGCCGGATTTGGGTTTTTCCTCACGCCTCTTTCAAGTTCTTCTCGTTGACCCGTCAAGGGCCAGAAGCGCCGGATTGCGCTTGCCTCTGATTGCGCCCGAGGCCATCGTCAGAGGCTTCAAAATATGCCAGTCATATCTGGGCGAGCGGATCTATCCTCCCATTGATTGGAAAAACCTGGACTCCATCCTCGCCGAGGTTTTGGACCCGCTGTTTCTCGCTATCGAGCGCGATGCAGCGTTCTGGCAGCACATTCGCACTTCAGAGCCCGTGCCGACCTACGGCGATTCGCTGCCACCGCCGGAACAAAGCATCGCGGTGGACACGCGTCGGTTGCTGGAGCCCTTCAAACTGGGCTTTCGCAACTTGCAGGAGATTTGGGGCTTGGTGCTGCCTCCCACCGCTTTGTTGGAGTTGAAAAAAGCGGATCGCCTGCCGCCGGAGCAGTTTCGAATCCCCGACGGCCTCTGGACACATATCGTTTACGACTTCGCCCTCGCCTATCATCTCCGTACAATAGGACGCGACCATCTGCTTCGCGCATTGACCCCGCTGTATCTCGGATGGATTGCCTCCTATGCGATCGAAGTCGAAACTTTAGGCAGCGCCGCGGTGCAAAAACGGTTGGAGCGCTTGTGCACCGCTTATGAGAATGGGAAACCTTATCTCGTATCGCGATGGCGTTGGCCGGATCGTTTCAATCCCTGATGGTGCATGGAAGGAATAGGCAATGTGGAATCAAATCCGACAAGCTCTAAATGAATCGACTTCACGGGTGATCAAGCAGATTGCCAATCTGTTGCCGGGTATTGCTGCGCTGATCGTGGCATTGCTGGTGGCAGGATTTCTCGCCTGGATCATCGCGTTGCTGCTGCGGCGGTCGTTACGCAGGATTCACTTCGATGAACGCCTGAGTACCTGGGGCCTGCAAGGCCTCACTCACTGGTCTGCCTCGGAAACTCCCACTATGTTGGTGACGCGCGTGGTTTCTTGGATTATCATCCTGATCGGCTTCCTGATCGGCCTCTCGGCTCTCGACCCAACGCTCACCTCCCGCTTTTTCGAGCGCCTCTTCGGCTATCTGCCGAATGTCTTTGCGGCGCTGATCCTGTTGTTCGTTGGAAACATCGCCGCGCGCTTTCTCTCACGAAGCGTATTGATTGGCGCAGTCAACATGAACCTGCAGTATGCGCGCCTTTTGAGCGCGGGCGTCAAATGGATGGTTTTGGTGCTGACGCTGGCAATGGTTTTGGATCATCTGTCCATCGGCGGGCGCATTGTGTATCTTGCTTTTGCCATCCTGTTCGGCGGAATCGTCTTGGCGTTATCCCTTGCGGTGGGCCTCGGCTCAAAAGATCTGATCAGCCGGTCCCTCCAGCGCGAAGCTTCGCGATCCAGCGAGGAGATGGAGAGCCCGTTTCGCCATCTATAGCCCATGAATATATCCGATCTCGCCTCGTCCCGCAGCACGCCGCCGTTTATTCAGCGCGCAAGATCGTCACTGGATCGATGCGCACGGCGCGAACTACGGCCGGTACTGCGGCCAGCAGCGCCGCCGCAAGTATGATCAGCGAGGGAACGGCCAGCGTGGCTGGATCCGTTACCCTCACCTTGTACAACAGCGCTTCGATGTACCGTACAGAGGCCGTACCGAGAATGACACCCGCAACTGTTCCCGCGAGCACCATCGAAAAGACATCAACGGTCACCAGTCGTGCCACAACTTCTGCCCTCGCGCCGATCGCCATACGGATGCCGATTTCGCGGCGTCGCTGCAACACGGAATAGTCAAGCACTCCATACAGGCCGATGCCCGCGAGAAGTAGCGCTACGACCGCGAAGAACAGCGCTAACATTGCCAGCAACCGCTCGCGTACGGTCTGCGATTCATCGATCTCCTCCTGAGTGCGAATGTTGCTAATGCGGAATCCAGGCCGCGCTCGCGCTATTTCCTGACGCAAGTTGGACGCCAGCGCCAGTGGATTTTGGCTTGACGTCCGCACCAGAAATGTCGCTTTGTCTAAAGCTTCCTTCGCGTCATTAAGGCGCATCGGAACATAGGCGGTCGGGGTGATCGGCTCGCGCATGTTACGGTAGCGCGCATTGCGGACCAGGCCCACGACTTGCAAACGCACTCTGCCTCTGTTGAACGATTTTCCAATCGGATTCTCGCCCTGAAAATATTCTTTCGCGAAAGCCTCGTTGACGATAGCAGCTCCGGTTTGTGTGTCGCTTGGATACATCTCGCTCACGCGGAAATCCCTGCCATCGAGAAGCGGAATCTTCATAGTGCTCAACCAGCGCGGCGAAATGTTCAGGAAATAGGCCAAAACTTCATGCGGACGCCCGCCATTGACGGAAACGAAACCATTCGCACCGATACCGCTCAGCAGCGGCCACCCCGCGAGCGCGGCGTCCTCGACACCTGAAACCGAGCGCAGATGCTCGGCCACCTGGTACCAGATCACTGTGGGCTGCATCGGCTGCGCAACCGTATCGAGGGTGAGAAGGCGTTCCGCTGAAAAGCCGGTCGACTGGTTCGATAACCGGTCAAAAGTGGCGATAAAAAGTCCCGCCACAAAGAGCACGACAAAACAGAAAGCGACCTGCGTGGCGATCAGAATATGCATCAATCGACGCCGGGAGTGCGGGTCGTCTCCTCCCTTGAGGGCGCTTGCTGGTTTAACGGCGGAGGCCCGCACAGCCGGCGCCAAACCAAACAGACATATGACGGCGAGTGTGAGGAGTAGCCCGAATCCGAGCACACGCCAGTCCGCAGAGAGCAACAGATGCGCGGGATTGTCAGGAGGATTGATCCGGCTCACCACGAATGGCGCGGACCACCAGGCGAATGCGATGCCGATGACGGCAGCGAGTAATGCCAGGATCACGCTCTCTGCCAGGACCAGCTGCACCAAACGCCATCGACCAGCGCCAATCGATACTCGCAAGGCCATTTCGCGCGCCCGCGCCGCGGCGTGCGCCGTCATCAGATTGGCGACATTTGCGCATGCAATGAGCAATACCAGCGCGACCAGCACGGCCAGAGCCACAAGCGCTCGCCGGTTATCGGCCTGCATGTCAGAAACACCATCTGACGCCGGCTCCACGAGCACGGTTTGCTCCAGAAACTTCTCCAGACGTTGTTTCGGCCAGCTCGTAAAGCCTTTGGCCCTCTCCCGTTGCACCGCATTGAACACCGCTTGCAATCGGGCGGCAACAAATCTTGGGTTAGCCCCGGGCCTCAGGCACACCAACGTGCGGAACCAGCTCCAGTCATCATGTGTCACGCCCGGGTGCATCATCGTGGGAACGAAAATGTCGGTAAATGTGCCCGGCTCTGTGCCGGTGAAGTCTTCCGGAGCGACGCCGACGATCTGGTACACATCGTTGCCCATGCGGAACGTGCGCCCGAGGACTCTTGGATCGTGCCCGAAGCGACGCGCCCAATAGTCGTAGGAGAGCACGGCGTAAGGATGCGCCCGCGGCTTCAAATCATCGCTTTCAGTAAGGAATCTGCCCAGCGCAGGCTTCAGGCCGAAGGAGCGGAACATCCACCCAGAAACGTATTGCACATGTGCTTTTTCCATCTCCTGATCGGATTTGTAAGTTACATCGACCCGCTCGCCATAGGAGACCGCAATCAGCTCGGCCTGATCCTTCACTGCAGCGCGCATAAGCCGGAACTGCGGATACTCATTGCTGGCGGTTTTCCTCAGTGTGCCGTCAGGGCCGATTCCGCGGCAGAACATCGCGTAGAGCCGGCCCGCATTGGCCACCGGCAAAGGCCGCAGAAGCAGCGCGTCAATAAGACGGAAAGCTGATGTGCAGGCCCCGATGGCGAGACCCAGCGAGAGGACCGCCGCCGCGGAACTGACTTTTCTCTTCTGTAGCTGGCGCCACCCGAAAACGACATCGGCGCGGAGCGAATCGAGCCAGGGGATCAGCCGGATATCGCGGCTTTCTTCACGCCGCCGTAGCGTCGGTCCAAACGCCTTTTGCGCTTCGGAAGGCTCGCGGCCCTGTTCTATTGCTTCCGCAATATGTGAGGCGATCTCTTCGTCGATCTCGCTGCTCAAACGATCGCCGCGAAACACATTTGCGATACGCGACCAGAAAGACATATCATGCCATCCTCAGAACACGACTCACCGCCGAAGTCACCGCCTGCCAGCGAGACTCCTCGGCCGCGAGCTGCTTTCTTCCCGCTGCTGTCAATTGATACAAGCGTGCTCGCCGCCCGGTGTCTTTGGTGATCCATTCAGCCCGAATCCAACCCGCCTCCTCCATGCGGTGTAGCGCTGGATAAAGTGAACCCTCCTCGGCTCTCAGCACCTCGCCAGATATATCCTGGATCGCCGACATGATTCCATACCCATGCAGGCGCGGGCGCCTCGATAGGATCTTCAATACCAGCAGATCGAGCGAACCTTGGAGCGAGTCGGGTTTTGGCATACTTAGACCTCTTATTATACAGAAGTCTAGGCTCCCGGGGTGAGAGGCCGTCCGTTTCTCAGTCCCGCTTCATGCCCACGCCGAATTGATTTCCCGCGCGGACGACCTTGCCGTTGGCAATCACGAGATCCAGCAGCTTCTCGCTTTGCACCTCGCGGCCCTTCTCATCTTGCAGTGTGGCCACTACTTTCCTGGTTGCCACACTGATGATCTCTCCCGTCGAGCTATAGGCAAACCGGCCATCCATGCTGAAACTCAGCCAGCCCACACAATCCCTCGCCTTAATGCTCGTGATTTGCCTTGGAGGCATGACTGTCGAATCGAACACATGAATGGCGCTGTTAGCGCAGTCCGCGAGCCAGAGTTCCTTCTCATCGGGCGTCAGCGCGATCCCATGGCTTGGGCAACCATGCCTCTTGACCGGACCTTGCTTGTATCCTTCCACTTCAACGTGGTAAAGCTTTTTGCCGGTCCGCAAGTCACCCACTTCGAAGCCCAGCAAGCCGTTCAAATTGACGAACACCATGGTGCCTTTTCCGTTAACCGTGAAAGGCCGAATTACATTCGCGAAGGGTCCCACCGTACTCGCGATCGTGTTGCTTCGCGGATCCGCTATCGATAGCAGCGGAGATCGCAGGCCGGCCAGGTAGACGTCCTTGCCATCCAAAGACCAGATGGTGTTGTGCGAACCTGAGTTCGTCTCGATGGTCGCAATCACCTCCCCGCTTTCCGCATTCACGACATGCCATGCGGGTCCCTCCAATTCGGGGACATAGAGTACCTTGCCATCCGGTGAAATGGCGAGCCGGTCGCATCCTCCGTCATAAGTCTTATCCCAAATCCGATTCCCCGTGACGGCGTCAACCGCGATCATGTGATTCAGCGATGTCACATAAACTCTGCCGCTTGCCGCGCTGGCCGCAATTCCTTTAACGTTTTGAGGTTTCTGCCCTTCCGGCGCATCCCACGTCGGAATGCGCCGGACAAACTTATAGCCGTGGTCGATATCGAACACAAGAATGCCCACCCCGCCGTACTCCACGTAATTGCGGATTCCCGGGCTCGCTACATACAAGAGATGGCGCGACGCCGCTGCCGCGTGCCCGAAGCAAGAAATAGCCAGCACCCAGACGAGCAGGATTTGCTTCACTCTCATTTGTCTATCTAATCACCTGCCGGCGCAGCTCCGCTTCCGGAAAAGGCATGGACATAATATCCCACAAGTTCAATCGTTTTCTATTCCTCCGCTCAATCGTGATTGAGAAACGCTAAGGTGCTCTCTGGGGGCGGAAGGCTGCGCCGGGCCACGTGCTGCTCACCGCGCTGGAGCGTCTCGCCACACGATATTTACGCTGGCCTGTGCGAACATTGCCGACGCCATGGCTTGCGCGCGCAGGCGGATCTCGGCGACTCCCGCAGCTCCGACGTGAGGCTCCGCATACACAGTCGCTACGTTTTGCTCTCTGTGCGCCTGGTTTTCCATTCCGGCCAGCACCAGCACTGTCATCATCGCTGTTATCTTCACCGCTGGGTTCCCCCTTCGTTTTGGTAAGCGGAACCGTGGAGGAAGAACTACAATGCGAAAAAGGCGTTCCGGGGAGGCTGGCCCGCATGACATTAAAACCGGCGGAGGTTACTGGCTTATTGAGGGCCTGGGGTTCCGGCGATCGAGCCGCTCTAGACCGTCTGACGCCGCTCATTTATGATGAGCTTCGGCGCAGCGCAAGGCGTTATATGCGCCGCGAGCGCGCCGGTAATACGCTGCAAACTACGGCTTTAGTAAATGAGGCCTACCTTCGCTTAGTGGATGTGGCGGGCGTCGATTGGAAGGACCGCATTCACTTTCTGGCCGTGGCCTCGCAAATGATGCGCCGTATTCTCGTCGATGCGGCTCGTGCGCGCGCGGCAGATAAGCGTGGCGGTCAAATGCATGATGCTGCTCATTCCTCCCCCATGAACCTCGATGCCATTGCGGATGTCTCATCCAACCGCGCAAGGGAGATGGTTGCGGTCGATGATGCGCTGACCGCCTTCGCCCAAATCGATCCCAGGAAAGCTCAGGTAATCGAGTTGCGCTTTTTTGGCGGACTCAGTGTCGAAGAAACGGCCGAAGTTCTCCAAGTATCTCCCCAAACCGTCATGCGGGACTGGAAGCTGGCCAAAGCTTGGCTTAAGCGCGAGCTTCAGGATCGACCATGAAATCGTCGGGCGACCTACTTGTTCCCTTCCACGCTCACCTCGGCGTTCTTGTCGCCTTTCGGAAGATATTCGATAACTCGTCCGCCTTTCATCACGAATACCGCGCGCCTGGCCGCCGTAACGTCGCGCAAGGGATCGCCGTCGAAACCCACAATATCGGCTTGCAGTCCGGGAGCGATAGCGCCAATTTTGTCTTGTAGATTTAACGACTGTGCCGATAAAGACGTCGCCGAAATGAGCGCGTCCATCGGATTCTGGCCGCCGTCACGCACTCGCACAATGTACTCTTCGTAGTTGCGCCCGTGCGCTCCCGCTACCGCATCGGTCCCGTAAATGATCTTCAAGCCTTTGTGCTTGAGCGCTTTCTTGAAAGTATCGAGTACGATTCCGACGCCCTTCTCCATAAACGCAAATCCTTCCTCGTTGTAGTTGCCGATGCCCAGAAACTTGGCTTTGTTCTCCAGATAGTTTTGGAGAACCAAGCCGATGTTGGGGTCGTAGTAGGTACCGCGCTGCGCCATCAGATCGAACACCTCATCGGTGACGTAGGCGCCATGCTCAATCGAAGTGCAGCCGGCCAGTGTGGCTGCTTTGGCAGACTGTGCGGAATGAGCGTGAACAATAGTTCGCAAGCCCAGGGCCTTGGCCTCGCCGCATGCGGCCTGAATCTGCTCGTCCGTCATCGTTTGAGCGCCGCCCTCGCGAATGCTCTTTGACGCAAAAATCTTGATGAAGTCCGCTCCCTGCTGTTTTCTTTCTCGCACAAGCTCGCGAATCTTTTCCGGCGGTCCGCTGTTCTCCGTCAGCGGCTGTAGTGAAGTAAGGATCCGCGGGCCTGGAATGATGCCCCTCTCAATGGCATCTCTCAGATATTTGTCTTCGGGCGAGCCCGGGCTCTGGATCGTAGTGAACCCTGCGTTCGCGGTGAGAATTGCATTTTCCACTCCATAAAGAACGCCCTGTTCCGGAGGCTCGCCCCTGCCGGAGAGCCGGCCGTTGACGAAGTGATACATGACGTGCGAGTGCGTGTCGATCCATCCGGGCGTCACGGTCAGTCCGGTGAGATCGTAGGTGATCGCCCCGCGCGGCAGGGTGCCTCCGATGCGCAAAATCTTCGAGCCTTCAACGACGATATTCGTATTCCTGATGACCTGCCCTCTGCCATCGAGCACTATCGCCGCTTTCAAAACAACCGGCCGTGGCTCCTGCCCGCTCGCGCCGGACAATATAAGCGCTAAAAGCGCGATCGGCGTACATCGGACTAACTTCACGATCGATCTCCTTTGATGCCTGGCTCTTCAGCCCATCCGGTATCTTAGCGGGATTCTTTCCGCTATACTGGCAAATAAACGGCGAAGACCTGCGCCCGCATGCTGAACACCGAAGAACAATTAGCGCACCTGAAGCAGCGCATCGCATCCATCAATCGCAAGTTCGCTGCGCGGAAAGAAGCTCTGGGAACCCTACCAAGGCTGCCGCTCCAGGTATCTCAGGAGCGATGCTTCATTGAAGAGTGGTCCGAAGGCCAGGTCGTCGCAAACGACTTAGGGCAGCATTTTCAAACCGAACGTCTGTTTGCTGGCCACAGGCAGCACGGCTCCGCCGATATCGGCGCGCTCATGGAGTTGCCCCATGACCTCTTCGACGCTCTCGGCGAAAACGAAATTCCTCCTGCGCCGCCCCACCGCTGGGCTTTTCTGGACACGGAAACAACCGGCTTGATAGGTGGTTCCGGCACCTATGCGTTCCTTATTGGCGTCGGGCGAATCACGGCGCAGGGTTTTAGAGTCCGTCAGTTTTTCATGCGCGAGTACGTCGAGGAACGAAGCGTCCTCGCGGCCCTCGAGGCGCACCTAAGCGAATTCGATGTCCTCATCACCTATAACGGCAAAAGCTATGATCAGCCTCTGCTCGAAACCCGCTACCGCATGAGTCGCTCGAAGCCGCCATTCGCCCGTCTTGCCCACTTAGATCTTTTGCACGGGGCGCGGCGGCTTTGGAAGCTGCGGCTGGAAGGCTGCCGCCTCATGCAACTGGAAGAGCAGATCCTGGGATTTTATCGGGAGGGCGATCTCCCGGGTGAGTTGATTCCGTACGTGTATTTCGAATATCTGCGCTCTCGCGAAGCTCGCCGGCTCGTACCTATTTTTCATCACAACGCCATCGATATTTTGACGCTCGCTTGCTTGACCGCCATTGTGCCCGCGGCATTCCGCGCGACAAATCCGGAATCGCTCGCGAGAGCGGGCGTAAGGCGCGGTGAGGATTTGACCGGCATTGCGCGGTGGCTTCTCGCAGCGGGCGAGTACGAGCAGGCGCTCGAAATTCTGAAGCGCGCTATCGATTCCGGGCTGCCCGACAGGCTGCTTTTTCGCGCGCTCTGGGACGTTGCTCTACTCGAAAAGAGATTGCAGCGCCCGCTTGCGGCGATAAAGATTTATATGGAGCTTGCCGGATGCGGGAACGAATTCCGCACCAGTTCACTGGAAGAACTGGCTAAATACTACGAACATGGCGAAAGAAATTTCAGCCTCGCGCTCGAATTCACGAATCAGGCGCTTTCGTACGCGGATTCCGCGGAGCTGCAACGCCGGAAGGCGCGCCTCGAACGGCGTTTGTCAAAGCCGCGAGCCCGCCGGCTTATCTAACGCAGCCTACGCGGATTTGATTTCGGTCCAGTATCTGTCTCGCAGCCGCTGCACCGGGCCCGGCAAAGCCTTGAACCACTCGCCGCGCTCGAGCACATGTGAATCGGGGTAAAGGACTGGGCTATCGCGGAGTGATGCGGGCAACAGCGCTCGCGCCGCCCCGTTCGCGGTGGCCGTTCGTACTTCCGCTGCTATGGCCGCCGCCACTTTGGGCTCCAGCAGATAGTTCACGAATTCATAGGCCAGCTCCTGGTGCTTGCTCTCGCGCAAAATACAGGCGTTATCCGCGTAAAGCGGGAATCCCTCGGCCGGAAAGCAGAAAGCCAGATTCATTGATTCGTCCATGGCCGCCTGCGATACCTGTCCCCACATCTGCGCCACCAGGACGTCCCCGGCCACCACCTGATCTCGTACTTCCTCGTTGAGATACGCTCGCAGCAGCGGCTTTTGCTGCATAGCCATGTCCCGCGCCGCTTTCAGCTCGCGCGCGTCTCCGGAATTGATCGAACAGCCCAGGCGCTTCAAGCATGCGCCAAAGACCTCCGCTGAATCGTCCAGCATCGTAACGCGACGCTGGTACGAATCGGCCCACATATCGGCCCACGCATCCGGCGGGCGCGTTACATTCTTGGCATATAGAATTCCCGTGCTGCTGTGCATGTATGGCGCGCACCACTCCAGGCTGGGGTCCCATTCCGGCGATTGAAATCGCGTCTCGAGATTCGCGAGATTGCCCAGCCGCCGGTGATCCAGCCGCTCTAGAAGCCCCAGCTCGCGCATTGGCCCTACGAAACTGTTTGACGGGAAGACTACATCCCAGCCTGAATTGCCGCCGATGACCTTTGCGAGCATCTCTTCGGCGCTGCCATAAGTGGCGTACCGAATCCGGCAGCCGAACTCTCGTTCAAAAGTAGGGATCGTGCTGGCCGCGACGTAGTTGTCCCAGTTGTACACGTTTAAGCGGCGCTGCCGTCCATGAGAACAGCCGGCCGCTGCTCCCGCGACCGACATCAGGAATATTCGCCTGTTCAACTCCCTCGCTCCGCCCTGTCACTCCGTTCAAGCCGTCCGGCCAGAAGAATGAATATCCCCAAAGCGGTCGTAATCATCATCGAAAGAGCGTTCACCTCCGGGCTCACGCCGCGCCGCGCCATGGCATAAATCATCATCGGCAGTGTTTCTGAATTCACGCCCGCTACCAGGCTCGTGATTACGTAATCATCGAATGAAACCGCAAAGCAGAGCAGCGCGGCGGCAACAATGGCCGGCATGAGCATTGGAGCTGTGATGCGCCAAAATACCTGCCATTCCGTCGCTCCCAGATCGAGCGCCGCTTCTTCCAGTGAAAGATCGAATGTGCGCAGGCGGGCGAGTACCACCATCACCACATACACCAGGCAAAAGGAGATGTGCGCCAGAATCACGGTATGCATCCCTAACCGCACATGCAGGAAGCGAAAGATCCATTCGTAGAACGCCAGCAGCGAGACTCCGGTCACTATCTCCGGCGTGATGAGCGACAGGTAAAGCAGGTTTGTGACAGTGGGCGAGCGCTTCTTCCAAATTCCGTAAGCTGCCAATGTGCCGAGCACGGTGGACACTAGAGTGGCGCTCACACCGATAATGAGGCTGTTTACTGTGCCTTCGAGAAGAGCGCTGCGATGAAACACCTGCCCGTACCACGCCCATGTAAATCCGCGCCATACGGCAATCTTAGAAGAGTTAAAGCTGAAAACGGCAAGAACAATCAATGGCAAATAGAGAAAGAGGTAAGCTGCGGCGGCATACACGGCGAGGACGCGTTTCACAAAAGCTCCTCGGCCTTTTTGCGCGGAACTCGAATTACAACCAGGACAAGAATCATCAGCAGTAGCGACACGGCTGCGCCGAACGGCCAATCGCGCCCGGTCGTGAATTGGTTTTGAATCAGGTTGCCTACCATTACTGCTTTGCCGCCGCCCAGCAGGTCGGGTGTGAGGTAAGCTCCCAGGCAGGGGACAAAAACAAGTAAGCTACCGGCGATTATTCCGGGTTTACTGAGCGGAATCGCCACACGCCAGATAGCGGCCCAAGGCGAAGCGCCCAGATCTTCCGCCGCATCGAGCAAGCTCGGATCCAGCTTCTCGAGCGTTGCGTAGAGCGGAAGAACCATGAAAGGCAAATATCCGTAAACCAAGCCGAGCGTGACCGCGCATGTGTTGAACAGCAGAGGCAAAGGCTGCCGGATGACGTGCGTTCCCTCGAGCACCGAATTGATAAGTCCGGTGTCGCGCAACAAGAACATCCATGCATACGTCCGGATGAGAAAGCTGGTCCAGAACGGCAGCATGACCAGATTCAACAGGAGAGTCTTCCGGTTGGATCTCGCGATGTACAGCGCTAACGGGAAGCCGAGGACCAGACAGAGAAATGTTGAGAGAGTCGCAACCCAGGTCGAGCGCCAGACAATCTCGCCGTATAGCGGATCGAACACCCGCCGGTAGCTTTCCAGACTCCAGGGCAGCGTCACTCCCCCGTATGGCCCGCGCGTCATCAGGCTATACGCGATCACGATCGCGAGGGGACCCAGGAACAGCAACAACAGCACCGCGGCGCTGGGCGCGATAAAAATCAACCGCAGCCGCTCTGTGGCAGTGCGCGCTTCAGAATGGGCGGAGTTCGTCAGAGGCGCGCCACCAAACGTGCACCGCATCTCCCGGCTGAAACTGGCACTCATTTCCGCGGAGCTCAGCGGTGCAATGCGCGCCGTCCGAAAGCTGGGTCCGCAAGAGAATGCAATTTCCGAGAAAGGTTGCGCCCTGCACGATCGCGCTGCGCCAAGGCATTTCGTTTGGGCGTTCTCTCGATACCCGAATTGCTTCGGGACGAACTCCCGCGCCGTTCACCCAATTCACCTGGCCCAGAAACTCTGCCACGAATCGAGATCGCGGCCGTTGATAGAGCTCGCGCGCATCGCCAGTCTGCTCCAGTAATCCGCGGTTCATAATAGCCATTCGGTCCGACAGCGAGAGCGCTTCTTCTTGATCATGGGTGATGAACAGAAAAGCAATTCCCACGCGCCGCTGTAAATTCTTTAACTCATCCCGCATCTGCTTCCGCAGCTTTGGATCGAGAGCCGAAAGCGGTTCATCCAGCAGCAAAATCTTGGGCTCGAGCACCAGCGACCGCGCCAAGGCCACCCGCTGCCTCTCTCCTCCGGAAATCTGATTTGGCAGTCGCGATTCTTTACCTGAAAGCTGAACTACGGCCAGTATTTGCTCCACTTTGCTCGCGATTACAGCCTTATCCAGTTTCCGCCGCTCCAGCCCGAACGCCACGTTCTGTGCGACCGTCAAATGCGGGAATAGTGCGTAGCTCTGAAAAACCGTGCTCACGTCGCGATGATAGGGCCGCAGACCGGTCACGCACCGGCCATCCAGCAGAATCTCGCCTGACGTCGGATCCTCAAATCCCGCGATAAGCCGCAGTGCGGTTGTCTTACCGCAACCGGATGGTCCCACGAGCGCAAAGAACTCCCCATGCTCAATGGAAAACGAGATTCCATTTACGGCATGATGCGTAGGGTAATGCTTCGTAAGAGCGCGAAGCTCCAGTACCTTGTTCACTATTGAAAACCTCATCCTAGCGCAGGTTTACTCTCGATAATGTAGAGATGCTTGCTCGACTTTCGAAATTCCTGGCAGTTGCACTCCTTTTGCTATTCGAACTCGCCAGTTCACACGCTGCTTCGCGGCCGCAAAGGCCGAAGCTGATCGTCGGAATCATCATCGATCAATTCCGATACGACTATCTGACACGTTTTCGCGACCAGTATCACGGCGGACTTGATCAGCTCATGACGCAAGGAGCCGATTTCACCAATGCTTTTTATGCGCAGGTGCCCACCATCACAGCGGTGGGCCACAGCATTTTTATGTCGGGCGCCATGCCGGCGGTGAGCGGGATCGTTGGAAATGCCTGGTACGATCGCGCCCAACGGAAAATAGTTACCAGCGTCTGCGACTGGAATGAAAAGATCGTGGGTGGAGAGCAGGAAGCGGAAGGCCCGAAGTGCAGCGACTCCGATCCCGCTTCGCCTCGCCGGCTGCTGGTCAGCACCATTGGCGATGAGTTGCGCAATGCCCACGAGGAATCGAAAGTTATTGGAATTTCGATCAAAGCGCGCGCGGCCATCCTCCCCTCTGGGCATCGCGCGACGGGCGCTTATTGGTTTGACGATGTCACTGGCAACTTCGTCAGCAGCACTTTCTATATGAAAGAGCTGCCCGCTTGGGCCAAAGCCTTCAACGGGCAAAAGTTGCCGGCCAGGTACGTAGATCGCAAATGGGAGGGCTTCCCCAAGTGGGATTTTCATTCCGCCGCAAGCAGCCATACACCGTATAGCAAGCTGGCTGCGAGTCCCTGGGGAAATGAGCTGATCGAGCAGTTCGCCGAAAGCGCAATCGCGGCCGAAGGCCTTGGGCAGCGCGGCGCAACAGACTTGCTTACCGTATCATTCTCGTCCAATGACTACGTCGGCCATCGAGTGGGCCCAGACGCGCCCGAGGTGCGCGACATGGCGATCCGGGTGGACCAGCTGCTCGGAAAGCTGTTTCGTCTTGTCGATCAAAAAGTCGGCATGAAGAACGTGATCGTAGTGCTTTCGGCCGACCATGGCGTTGCGTCGACCGGGACCCAGGATGAAGCCGCTAAGATGCCCGGCGGCTACTTGCAAACCGGTTTTGAAGACGCGGTCGAATCAGCCTTGAATCAAAAGTTTGGGAAATCAGTTTGGCTGATTGCGGGCGCCGGCGAGACGAACCTGTATTTCAATCCCGAGTCGCTCGAAAACGCGAAGAGTGCGAATGGCAAGCGAATACCTGAATCTGAGGTTTATAGCGCGGCAAAACAGGCGCTCTTCGCTGTCCCGCAACTTCATGTCGCGCGGGTCTATACGCGTGAACAGCTTGACAGCGGCGTGTCCGGCGACTTCATCGCGCGCGCTGAAATGAACGGCTACTTTCCACCCCGCAGCGGCGATCTCGCGCTGGTTATCGAACCCGGCTACCTGCCGGGGAAGAGTGGGACGACTCACTTCTCGCCTTATGCCTATGACCGCCACGTGCCCGTCCTTTTCATGGGACCCGGCATCAAGCCCGGCCGCTACGACGAAACCATCGAGCCCAACGATATCGCCCCAACGCTCGCGACTATGCTCGATATCCAGACGCCGAGCGGCTCATCAGGACGGGTTCTGACCGAGGTGTTGGCGCGCTAACTGGAGCCTCGATTGGCGAGAGGATCGCGACCGAGTCCGCGGGCAGTTCAATGAGCCCGGGCCGTACAGCGTACTCCGCTTCGGAGCACATGATGTGCCGGGGTATCCGGCTGATCGGGATCGCGTGGCGATCTGAGCCGAGATTGCAGGCGATCTCGATTCGGCCACGCTTCACGACCAGCCACTGCTCGCGCTCATCGTAGTTCACTTCCACGCCGTCCATGCAGCCGTCCGTCAACGCTGAGGTCGAGCGCCGGAGCGCGATCAGCTTTTTGTGCCAGTCGAGTAGTGATGCGTGTGGCTCCTCGCGAACTTCGTCCCACCGCAGCTTTGACCGCTCGAACGTCACCGGATCTTGTGGATCCGGGACCTCCTCCGGATTCCATCCGAAGTCTTCGAACTCTCGTCTCCGCCCCTCCGATACCTTATGGCTCAGATCGGGATCTTCGTGCTGCGAGAAATAGAGGAACGGCGAGCTGGCGCCGAACTCTTCACCCTGAAAGAGCATGGGAACGAACGGCGAGATCAAAACGAGCGCCGCCGCGATCTTCTGCCGGCCCGGGCTCACCAGATGACACAGCCGTTCACCCTGCGCACGATTTCCGATCTGATCGTGGTTCTGAGCGTATCCAAGGAAGTGATGGCCCGATAGGCCGATGGCCGGCCGGCCGTGCAACCGCCCCCTATAGCCCGAATAGATTCCATCGTAAATATAAGCGTGGCGGAGCGCTTTCGCCAATTGCGAGAAGGAGCCGAAATCCTGATAGTATCCGCTCCGTTCGCCGGTAAGCACCACATGCAAGGCATGATGAAAGTCATCGCTCCATTGGGCGTCTAGTCCGTAGCCGTTCGCTTCACGGCTGGTCACAATCCGCGGGTCATTGAGATCGCTCTCCGCGATCAAAACCAGATACTTTCCAAGTTGCGAGGACAGCGCATCCACTTCTCGCGAGAGGTGCTCCAGAAAATGAAATGCCGATCGATCGATGAAAGCGTGCACTGCATCCAGACGTAGGCCGTCGAAGTGATAGTCCCGCAGCCACATCAATGCATTGTCTGAAAAGAACCGGCGAACTTCAAAGCTGCTTTTATGATCCAGATTGACGGCCGCGCCCCAGGGCGTGTGATAGGCCTCGGTGAAATACGGCCCGAACCGGTTGAGATAATTGCCTACAGGGCCGAAATGATTGTAAACGACGTCCAGCAGTACCGCCAGACCTTTCGCGTGACAGGCATTCACTAACCGCTTCAAATCATCTGGCGTCCCATAGCCGCTGTGCGGCGCAAACAAATCCACGCCATCATAACCCCACCCCCACGGGCCTGAAAATTCATTTACCGGCATCAATTCGATATGCGTAATCCCGAGATCGAGGAGATAATCCAGCCTCTCAATCGCACTCTGGAACGTCCCCAGCGGAGTAAACGTTCCCACATGCAGTTCGTAAACGATGGCGCTCGAAAGAGGCTTCGCCTGCCAGTTCCGGTCGGTCCAGCCGAATGCGGAATGATCGACAATTCTCGAAGGGCCATGGATCCCTTGGGGTTGCCATTCTGATCGTGGATCCGGAACAGGATGCTCGCCATCCAATACGAAACAATAGTCACTACCCGGACCCGCCTCTTCAACGCTCGCCGTCCACCAGCCGCGTTCTGATGGCTCCATCGGATGCTGCGCATCGCCAATCTTCACCGCAACAGTGCGCGCCCGTGGAGCCCAGACCTCGAAAGTGTGCATTCGTCTTACTCTCTAGCGAGCAGCGCTACAGGAAACTTTTTCAGAAGCTCGCTGGCGCTTAGCTCGCCGCCCTTCCAGAGGGAATCCGACAACCGGTCACGCCACGTACCGCATGGCAATTTAAGCGAAGTGTTACCCCACTTGCCTTTTAGTTTGAGGATCAGTCGAGGAACGATCACAATCACGCCTTCGCCCCGCATATAAGCGATCAGATGATCTGAGCTCTCGCCTTCACCAAACAGCGGAGTGTAAAAGCCCTGTTCGCCAAACGAGTCTGTGCGTTCCCGTCGCACCCGAATTGCATGGTAGTACGTCCAGAGTTTCGGCAAGCCCTCATCGATCCGCTTCCATACTTCGTCAACATTCAGTTTCGGCAGTTGCGACAGGAGACGGCATCTCAAACCGTAATCGACCGGACGGCGGTTGTCCGGATCCACCAAGCTCAAATCCCAGAGCTCGGTCCCCTGATAGGTATCCGGTACGCCCGGTGAGGTGATTTTCAGAAGAAGTTGAGCAAGAGAATTGATGCGCCCCGGCTCGATCAAAGGTTGAACAAAGGATTCGAAATCCTTCCTGAATTCTTCTTCTTCACACACGGCCTCAATGAAGCGGCGAGTCGCTTCTTCGAACTCTTTGTTCGGCGAGAGCCAGGTGGTCTGGTCTTTCGCCTCGCGGCACGCTTTCTCCATATAAGGGAGCAGCCGGTCCGGGCCAATCGGCCACGCGCCGAGCATCGTCTGGTACAAAAAATACTCTGTATTCGGGTCTGGAAAGCCGCCTGTTTTATGCTTGGCGTTCAGGCGCTCCCATCGATCGAGCGCCTCTTTCCATTCACCCGGCATTTCAGAAAGCAGGCTGATACGCGCCCGCACATCCTCGCTCCGCTTCGTATCGTGCGTGGAGGAACAAAGCATCGTCCGGGGCCGCGAAAGCTGAGTGGCACCGCAGAAACTGTGAAAATCCCGGGGTGAGATACCGAAGCGACCAGGGTCCCCGCCAACCTCGTTCAGCGACAGCAGGCGATTGAAGGAATAAAAAACTGTATCCTCGACACCCTTGGCCATGGCTGGACCGGTGAACTGCTGGAAGCGCATGACGAACTCAGACTCCATCGCCCCGCGGACCCGGAGCAGAAGTACATCGCGGAAGAAATCAAACAACTCCGGATCGATCTCGGGCCGGTTGATCTTCGAGGCTTCGATTGCCTCGTTGACGCACCGCTCATCGTCCTCCGTCAATTCGTTACGCTCCGGTACCACATAAGTGCGGTATACGGGAAAGCAGGCAACCACCTCGCGAATCGCGCGGAGTACATCCTGACGCGTATAATCCCGGCGATCACGATGCGATTCGCAGATCTCGACAAAGAGACTTGTCAGCCGGTTGACGTCGCTGCCTAATAGATCCCGCAACACGCGATGCTTCTTGTCACGGCAAACAGCCACGTAATCTGTCGGTTCGCCCGTGAAATCGGCGTAAACCTTTGTGAACTGTTCCTCGTTTTCTCCGTCAACGAACAAGCCGCCTGCTTGGTTGAGATAATCGTAGCCGGTTGTGCCGTCGATCGGCCATTCGGCTGGCAATTTTTCTCCCGGCTCGAGGATTTTCTCGGCCAAAATCCAGACATCCTGTGCCTCATTGCGGAGGCGCTCAAAGTATTGGCGGGGATCGCGCAAACCGTCGGGGTGATCGATTCTGATTCCATCCAGCACGCCTTCCCGCAACCACTTGAGGATCACGGCGTGCGTTTCGGCAAATACCCTCGAGTCTTCCATGCGCAAGCCGACCAGCGTATTTACGTCGAAGAAACGGCGATAGCCCAGTTCCTGTTCCGCCGTTCGCCAGAATGCCAGCCGGTAATTCTGCTGCTCGAGAAGATCGTCCAGCTTATTCGGATTTTTGTTGACTTCCGCCAGAACGGCATCCACTGATTCACCGATAAACGGCACATCCGTGAAAAGCCTGGCCAATAAACCTCGAATGATTTCTTTGTCGCGGTGCCGCTGCGTTGAGCTTGCGAAATCGGTGGCAGTTGACCTCGGCAGTGCCGAAAGCGAGTCGGCGAGGAAAGCAAGGTAATCCGACCCGCTTCGCGAGGCCGCCGTGGAAAGCAGTGGCGGAAGTGATCTGGGAGCCGCCGGTAACTCGTGATCGAGATACTTGACGAAAAATTCTCCGCCGTCCCGCTGGATCTGAATTTCACCGCGGTTCAAAACGCGCCCGTAGTGATCTCCGAGGATGGGGACCAGCAGCTTGTTCCGGAGCTTCTCTTCGCGCGGCTGCCAATCGATATCGAAGTAAGGAGCGTAGCGGCTGGCGGGACCATTCTCGAGAACATCCCACCAATACCGATTGCGCCGCCCGCTGATCGCCATGTGATTCGGCACAAGATCCAGTACCTGCCCGAGACCGCAGGCGCCTAGACGCAATGAGAAGCGGTCATGGGCCTCGCTGCCGCCCAGTTCCTCATTGACCTTGTGATGATCCACAACATCATATCCATGCTGGCTGCCAGGCGCCGCCTGTAAGTAGGGCGAGCTGTAAACGTGCGAAATCCCGAGATTGTGCAGATACTCGGCTATTGCCGCTGCGGCGTCAAAGCCAAAACTCGAATGCAACTGGAGCCGGTAGGTTGCGATCAGGGCTGGGGGCATTCTCCATTAAGAGGGCGGGCGCATACAGATGGTTTCGCGGCGTTCCAGCGCCTGTTCCAATGCTCTGGGGCGTAGAGTGGAAATGTCAGCGATGCTGTTCGAAATTCAAAGCCCGCCGGAGATGGCGAAGTCCGTGATCTTATTAAATCCGCGGGACAACGTCGCCATTGCGCGCGTTCCGTTGCCGGCCGGCCACCAGTTTGAGATTGAGGGAAGGCAATTCACAGCGAAAGCGTCCATTCCGGCGGGCCACAAGGTCGCCATCCGGACTACAGCCTCAGGCGATCCGGTGTATCGCTATGGGAATGTGATCGGTTTCGCCACGGAGCGTATTGAGGCCGGTGACCACGTCCACGTACATAATCTCAGCTTCAGCCCGGTGGAGTCAGCGGATTTCACGAGTGTTGAAACAACTCCGCGCTTGGAGATCCGCGGGTGCTCCGCAAAATTTCTGGGTTACCAGCGCTCCGACGGACGCGCCGGTACGAGGAATTACATCGCGGTCGTAGCGGCTAGCAATTGCGCGGCTTACACTTCCGAGTTGATCGCCGCGAGCTTCAAGGACGAGAGCCTTCCCGAGAGCGTGGACGGCGTAATCGCTTTTCCGCACGGGGAAGGTTGCGGACAAGCGCTCGGGCCCGATACCGACCAGCTGCGCCGGACCCTCGAAGGGGTTCTGGATCATCCTAACGTCTCGGCGGCGCTGATTCTCGGACTGGGGTGTGAAGTGAACCAGATCGGCCATTATCTTGGCCAGACGAGCGAGCCCGTCCACGCACCTGCCGCTCTTCAGGGCCTGACGCTACAGGAATCCGGAGGAACGCTCGGAGCGGTAGAGGCAGCGCGACGCCAGCTTCGACAGTTCATTGACCGGGCTGCGTCCGAGAAGCGATCCGAGATCTCCGCTTCCAAAATCGTGCTGGGCTTGAATTGCGGCGGATCGGACTCGTTTTCCGGGATCACCGCCAATCCTGCGCTCGGGTTCTGCTGCGATCTGATCGTGGAACAAGGCGGAACTGTCGTGCTGGCCGAAACCACTGAGATATTCGGCGCCGAGCATCTGCTGGTGCGCCGCGCTCGCAGCCCGAAAGTGGCGCGCAAGCTCTTGAACTGCATCGAGAGCTATAAAGCTTACCTGCGGCGCTTTGACGGCAGCTTCAACGACAATCCTTCACCGGGCAATAAGGAAGGCGGCCTGACGAATATCGTCGAGAAGTCACTCGGGGCGGTCGCGAAGGCGGGAACGTCGACACTCGAAGACGTGTTCGATTACTCGGAGCGAATTACCACGCCAGGTTTTGTTTTCATGAACACACCCGGTTACGACCCGATATCTCTCACAGGATTGGCGGCGGGCGGCGTGAACCTCATCGCGTTCACGACAGGCCGCGGCAGCGCGATCGGCTTCCCGAGCATCCCGGTGCTGAAAATCGCAAGTAATTCCAACACCTATCGCCGGATGACAGGCAACATGGACATCAACGCCGGCCGCATCGCGGACGGCTCAGCTTCCGTTGAGGAGGTTGGCCACGAGATCTTCGATACTTTGCTGCGTGTGGCTTCCGGTCAACGAACCCACGCGGAAGAATTGGGCCATCACGAGTTCGCTCCGTGGCGCATCGGCCCGGTACTATAATTTTGCGGGACTGAGAGTCCCGCGCAGGCTGAGAGCCAGGCTCCAGCGCCGGGCGCATGAGCCTGCCCTCTCGTTTATTCATTTTGGGGCGATGTGGAAGAAGTAGACGGTCATCAGCGCCCCGACCGCTACCACGATCGCGCGAATCGTGGACGGCTTCATGCGCCGCGCGATCATGGGTCCCACGTATCCGCCCAGGATGGCGGCAACCATCATGGCCAGAGTCGGCCGCCAGTACACTTGGTGAGCCACAATGAAAATGCAAGCCGCGATGGCATTGAGGGATCCGGAAAGGATGGTCTTAATTCCATTCATTCCGTGAATATCCTTGAGGCCGTAAAGGCGGAAGGCGGCCAGAATCATGATGCCGATGCCTCCCCCGAAGTAGCCACCGTACACGGCGATAGGGAAAAGTAGCGTCAGCATCAGCGCCTGGCTGGAATGAAGGCGTCCACGCAGCGCCATGCTGACCTGGCCTCCGAATGCAAACAGCAGGGTTGCAAACAAGAGCAGCCAGGGGGCAATCAGGCGGAACGTCTTATCCGACGTGTACAGCAGGAGTCCGGCGCCCGCGGCTCCGCCGATCAGGCTTGCGATCCACCAGGATTTGATCCGCTCTTCTCCTGTGCGGCGGATGTCACCGCGGTATGATACCGCGCTGGCAATGGAACCGGGCACCATGGCCACCGTGTTGGAAGCATTCGCCATGACTGCCGGCACACCGGCAAAAACGAGAGATGGAAACGTAAGAAAGCTGCCGCCGCCCGCCACCGAATTGATAGCGCCCGCCGCGAATGCGGCTGCGATCAGCAGCAGATAAACCATCAAAGATATTTCACGAACATGACTTCGTTGCCGTGCTCGTTGTATATCAGATCGTCGGCGATTTGTTTTACCAGCAGAATCCCGAATCCGCCCGGGCGCATGCCTAACTGCGAGCGGTACTCCGCGTGCCGGAGAGGGTCTTCGGGAGGATTATTCACGGCGGCATGGGGAACGGCGTCCAGTGAAAACCCGTGACCTGCGTCCCGGAGCTGGATCAGAACCATGCGGCCGGTACGGATGTAGGTAACCTCCACTCCCGATTTCGGCTCAACCTTGGACCCGTGCTCGATGGCATTACCGAGTAATTCGTCCAATGCCAGCGTGATTCTCTCGCCAAGGTCGCCTGGTAAATCCGTCATTTGGGATCGGAAAAATTGAACCACTTTTTGCCTTAATTCCAATTCCGGCGCGACTGTGAGACAGATCCAGCCGGGTAATGACGATTTCACCTCAATCTCGGAGATTCCGAGAAAAGTCTCCTTGGCGTTCACCAACAGTTATCTTCTCACCCACCCAAAAATGCTATTTTCAAATCAGATCCCCATGCGCTTCGTGGCTCGTTCCGGAATTCTGCTGCTGGCCGCGGCAAGCGTTTTCGCCGCGAAAAAGGTGATTTCGCCGAACACCAGCGCGGGCAACGATCAGATCGACGTGATTGCGACCATCACGCTGCCGGAAGACCAGGTGGCGCAGAAACTCGGAGCCGACCCGGGCCAGGGAATCGTACTCCTCGAAGTGCGTGTCATACCCAAGACCGACAAACCGGTGCAGATAAGTCCCGATGACTTCATTCTGCTGGCGCACGACGACGGCGAGCGCTCGAAACCGTTCGATCCGAATGAGGTGGCGGGGCAGGGCGCCCTGGTGGTGACGAATGCAGCAGACGGCACGAAGGTGAAGAAGTCATCGTCCTCCGTCGGTTTTGGAGGGATTATGGGCGGCGGAGGTTCGCCGGGCAATCCCAGGGTCACCACGCTGAGCTCGAAGATGGACACGAAGAGCCACGGCAACGACAAGCTTCTAGAGGCATTAAAAGCGAAGGAGCTTCCCGAGAAGGAATCGATCGAACCCGTGCAAGGCTTCCTGTACTTCCCGCTGGAGGGAAAACACAAGCTGAAGAACTTGGCAGTGCTCTACCGGGGTCCAGCGGGGAAGCTGGACCTCGAATTCGAGCACTAGGAACTAGACTGCGCTTGCTGACGTGCGCGGTTCAGATTTCTTATTGGGCCTTATCGATTGAACTGATCTTGACGACGTCGCCTTCAACAGTTCCGTCAATTTTCACGTTATCTCCGGCGAAAGCGCGGGCCTTCTCCTTTGAATCCGCATCGAACTTCATTACTTTGCCATTGCTGACCAGGACGGGATCGGAGCCGCCTTTCAGGCATTTATTGATGCACTGGGTATTCGCGGCACTCGGACTGTTGTGCGCCGCGCCGCAGTGCGCGTCGGAGACATAGCCTGACAACTCGTCGGCAAAAGCGCCGAAAGAGCAGAGCGATGCCGCCAGGACGGAAGCAAAAACAAGCTTTTTCATGTGTAACCCTCCACAGGGATAGTACGGAAACCATTCTATAGCGGATGAGGCGAAGAATGGGCGGGGATTGCCTACGCCCTGGCTAAACTTCCAGGATGACAGGCATAATGAGCGGCCTGCGCTGGGTCTGTTTGCCGAGAAAGCGCTTCAGGTCCGTACGGATCTTTTCCTGCATCACGCCCCAATCGCCCCGTTCTTCCGGTGTGGAGGTTTCGAGCGTCCTGGCAACCACCGAGCGAGCCTCCAGCAAGATGCCGGAGCCATCGCCGCCCACGAAGCCGCGGCTCACAATCTCCGGAAGACCTTCACTCCTGCCGGTGTGTTTATTGATGGCGATGATCGGCAGAACGAAGCCATCCTCGGATAGATGTCGCCGATCCCGAATGATGATATCTTCCACCACATCGTCCAGGGAACCGGAATCGATACAGACGCGCCCCACGGTAATCTTCTCGCCCCGGCGCGCACCCATCTGGTCGATCTCCAGGGTATCGCCGGTTTCTAGAACAAAGGTGTCCTGCAGTCCCGCAAAACGGAGATGCTGCGCAAGCGCGGCATGGCGAGAGAGCTGACGGTACTCGCCGTGAATCGGGATGAAATAGCGCGGGCGAACCAGATTGAGAATCAGTTTCAGCTCTTCTTCGCTGGCGTGTCCCGAGACATGGACGGGCGGCTTCATGGTGCCGTAAACGAGGTCGGCGCCACGGCGTGCGATGTGATTCATCATGCGGAAAATGGGTTTTTCATTTCCCGGTATGATGCGCGAGCTGAGGACGACCGTGTCACCCGGCTGCAGATAAAGGTGCTTGTGATTGTCGACCGCCACCCGGGACAGCGCCGACATGGGCTCGCCCTGTGTGCCCGAAACCACGACGGCCACCTTATTCGGCGGCATCTGCATGATGTCCTGCGGGCGGAGCAGGGTGGAATCGGGAATGGAAAGCAAGCCGAGATTGTGAGCGATCTCGGTAACGTTCAGCATGCTGCGTCCGAGAAAGGCGACGCTCCGGCCCTGCTCGCTGGCGAGGTCCAAAATCTGCTGCAGCCGGTGAATGGAACTGCTGAAGCACGAAATGACAAGGCGGCGCTCGCAGCGCGTGAACAGCTCCTCGAAACGAGGACGAACGGCGCGTTCGCTTTCCGTATATCCGGGGCGATCGACGTTCGTCGAATCGGACATGAGCAGCAAAACGCCCTGCTTTCCGTAGTCGGCGAAGGTGTGCAGATCGAACAGCTCATTGTCGGTCGGCGTGGGATCGACTTTGAAATCGCCGGTGTGAATGACCACTCCGAGGGGCGTAGTGATGGCGAGTGCAAGAGAACTGACGATCGAATGCGTTACCCGGATGAATTCAATACCGAACGGACCCAGCGAGATGCGGTCGCCCGGCTTAATCGGATTCAGGTTGGCTTCATCGAGCAGCTCGTGCTCTTCCAGGCGCCGCTCCACGAGAGCGAGAGTGAATTCGGTGCCGTAAACAGGGATGTTCAGCTGCGAAAGCAGGAACGGAACGCCGCCGATATGGTCCTCGTGCCCATGAGTGAGGATGAGGCCTCGCACGAGGCCGGCGTTCTGCTCGAGGTATGTAAAATCCGGAGTAACGATGTCGACGCCGAGCAACTCGGACTCGGGAAACATCATGCCCGCATCTATGACCACGATGTCATCGCCATAGCGCAGGGCCATCGAGTTCATCCCGAATTCGCCCAACCCCCCGATCGGGATTATTTGCAGCTTCCGATCAGCCATATTCCAAGTGTTCGCGGCATTGCAGCACCGCCGGAGAAGAAGCTAAAGAGTATCATGCAGTGTCCGGGTTTGAACACTTGATCTCAGCTCCGGGCAAAGCGTGCATATAAGTGCCTTCATTGCAAGCGTTGCATTCGGCAAGAAAATTGCCAATGGCATACTGATGCGCTTGCTCGGGCCTGGTTTCGGAAGCGATGTGCGGTTTGCGTGGCGGCAAGCGCGAAGGCGGCCTGGTTTCGCACTGACTGCCTTCGTCGTCCTGGCGCTGGGGGTGGGCGCTTCAACGGCGGTTTTCAGCGTTTTGTACGAAGCTTTGCTGAAGCCGCCTCCCTATCCTGAACCGCGGCGGCTGGTTTTCCTTCATAACTCATTTCCGAACTCTCCACTTGCGCTGGCCGGCGTATCGTCACTCGATTATGCGGAGATCCGATCGCATCGCGAAGTCTTCAGCGAAACCGGCATTTATTACTTCAACGATTTGACGCTGACCGGGGCGGGAGCCGCACGGCACGTGGATCCGGTGAACAGCTCGGCCGGCCTGTTCCGCACCCTGGGGGTTCGTCCGGCGCTCGGGCGCCTGATTACCGACGAAGACGATCGCTATGGCGCGCCGAAAGTTGCCCTGCTCAGCGATGCGCTTTGGCGGAGCGCGTTTGGCGGAGATCCGAACGTCCTCGGCAAAACGGTCGAGCTGGATGGCGAGCCATACCGGATTATCGGGGTGATGCCGCGCCAATTTCAATTTCCTTATCCGGCGACGCAACTCTGGATTCCGATCGCCAGAAAGGCGACGGAGTTCAGCGAGCTGGGTAGATCGGACAAATGGTTGCAGATGATCGGGCGGCTCGCGCCCGGAGTGAGCGCGGAACGAGCGACAGCGGCGCTGGCGGCCATTGGACATCACCTGTCCCAGCGATATCCAGCGTTCTATCTCGAGAGCGCGGGCTGGCATTTTGCAATGAGGCGCCTGGTTGACGAGCAGACGAAACCATTTCGGGTTTGGCTGTTACTGGCGTTCGGCGCGGTGCTGTGTGTCCTGCTGATTGCCTGCTCGAACGTGAGTGGGCTGCTGCTGATCCGGTCCATGGCGCGGAGCAGCGAACTGGCGATACGAGGCGCGCTGGGCGCGGCGCGGTATCGAATCGTCCGGCAGATCCTGACGGAGACCGCGCTACTCGCTTTCGCGGGCTGCGGGGGAGGGATTCTGCTGGCGACCTGGGCGATCGCGTTGTTCGACCGCTACGGTCCGGTGGCGCATGACGCTCGCATCGAGGGATGGACAGTGGCTTTCGCTTTCGGTATGGCACTGGTGAGCACGGTGGCGGCCGGACTTCTTCCCGCGCTGACCGCTACGAGACTCAGCCTCGATCAGGCGCTTAAATCGGGAGCAACACGCACTTCAACGCACGGCGGCGGCTGGCGTTATGCGCTGGTGTCGGGACAGATCGCGATAGCCGTGACGCTCATCTTCTCGGCGACTCTGTTGAGCCGTAGTTTCGTCAAGCTGATGGAGGCCCCGATCGGGTTTTCGGCCGAGCACGTATGGAGCGGAACCGTTGCTCTGCCCCGAAAGCAGTACAAAACGGAAGACGCAAACCTCAGGTTCTTCCAGGAGCTGCAACAGCGAATCGCGGCCCTGCCGGGCGTGGAATCGGTGGCGGCCTGCACCGCGCCGCCATTCAACGCGAGCGGGGTTTTGACTTTGAACGTCTATTTTCCTGGCCGCCCGGAGCAGGGTAACCAGCCTAAAGCACAAGGCGTGGTCGCGCTGCCCGGGTATTTCGAGACGATGAGAATTCCGGTGTTAGAAGGCCGCACGTTTACGGCGAAGGACCGGCGCGAACGCTCCGTGATCATTGATGCAGAGTTTGCGCGGGCCTATTTTCCAAACGAAGATCCCATCGGCAAGCTGGTAGGAGTTGGCGGAGAGCGGAACAGACCTTCGCGCGTGATCGGCGTTGTTGGCAATGTGGAGAACAGCGAACTCGGGGGACCGCACAGGCCCGAAATTTACGGGGCCGATCCGGAAGAGTTGAGCTCGTCAATGTACCTGGTGGCACGCGTGAAGGGTAATGAGGACATCACTTCCGCCGTCCGAAATGAAGTCAGCAGACTTGACAAGAACGTCGCGGTATTCGATGTGGCGACCATGAGCGAACGAGTGGACGCATCGCTGCGGTTGCGGCGGTTTGTCGCATTCCTCCTGAATGGGTTCGCGGCGCTCGGATTGCTGCTGGCAGCGCTCGGCTTGTATGGGTCACTTGCGCATCTGGTGGAGCTTCGCCGGCGCGAGATCGGCATTCGGATGGCGCTTGGCGCGGTGTGGCAAGACGTCGTTCGGATGGTTGCCGTTCAGGGCGCATTCATTACGGCTATCGGAGTGGGGACGGGCATCGCCGGGGCGCTGATCGCGGGAGGGCTGATCCGGAATCAGCTATTCGGAGTACACGCGTACGACGCGGTTAGCTGGGCAGCCGTTCTGGGTGTCCTTACTTTGGCGGGATTCGCGGCCGCGTGGCTGCCAGCGCGGCGGGCCAGTCGGGTAAGGCCAGGAGAAGCATTGAGAGAAGAGTAGTTAAGGCGCTTGCGATCGCGTAGCGGCTTGGGCGCGGTCTACCCAGGTTTCGTAGGTGTAGCTATCGCGCTCCGAATCCCAAACGGCCTCAGGGATGGCGCTCAATTCATCGCGCGGGACAACCGGGATGTCATTGCCAAGCGCCATGGTGCCGCCCTCGCCAAGCTCGTTCGACAAGCTCTTCGGCGTAGTGACATTATTCTTGGCCGCCCAATCGAGAACGCGGGCTTCGGGCATAGCCTGCAGGTCTTTCTTCGTCCAGTTCGGAAATTTCAACTTGTCTTCGAGCCAGAGCGCGACAGGCTTGGTGATGAAGTAGGGACGGTGCCCGCCGCCGGGAGTGAAGCCGAAGTCGAACACATCTTTTGACCCGCCAAGCTCCGCGATGGTCCGCTTTCGAAGATCTTCGAAAAAGTCGGGGCCGTGGTGAGGTATGTCGACGACTTGGTCCGCCGAACCGTTCCATACGAGGGTGGGGCCGCGCCGGGCATGCAAGGCATAGATAACCGCGCCACGATCGCCAAGAAATTTCAACGATTGATAAGGAATGGCCTGACACATCTTCTTGCCGCTGCTGTCCCAGTAGCCGCCCGGCCCGTCGAGATCGCCGCCGCCCACAAGCACGCACGCATGTACCTGCGTATCAACCGCGCACGCAATGGAGCTGATGAACGATCCCATGGAATAGCCCAGAACGGCGATGCGTTTCGGATCGACATCCTCGCGCTCCGCCAAATAGCTCGCGCCCTGCATGATATCGGTCACCATCAGACCGGCCATACGCCGCGCCATATCATCCGGAGGAATGAATTCGTCGTGCTCGCCGGTACCGGACTGGCGTTCTTTGTTGCGCTCGTACTCGCCGATGGGATCGTAAGTAAGGACGACGGCGCCCGCACGAGCGTACAGGATGCCGCTCCAATACGCATACCAAGATGACTTGTCGCCGCCATGACCATTTACGACGATGAGGGCAGGGTGCTTCACGATGGTGGCGCCGGCCGGGTGATAAACGATCGCCGGAACGCGCAAGCTGTAGGCGCTGGCATAGGAAACGCGATCGGCGGAAACGCCGGGCGCGGGCGAAAACCGGCCATACGATTTTGATTCGAGATTGGGAAGCGGCTGGGGAACATGCAGCGTGCTTTCAATCCGGTTGCGGAGGTCTTGCCAATCGGGGTGTGTTGACGGGAAGGCGCGACAGGCGAGGCAAACCAAGAGACCGAGACGGATGTACCGCATGCAAAGAACATCGTAGCGGACTTATGCGCTCAAAGAGCGGTAAAGTCGGAAAGTAGCGATTAAGGGGCTCATTGGCGTTGACCAGACGCGTTCTTATTCCGTATCGTCACGAGAGCAAAGTGGCCGCTTACGTGGAAGCAGCACGTGCGGCCGGACTAGAGCCCACGCCAGCGCTGACATCCGGGCCGGTCTCAATGGATGGCTTTGCCGGGCTGCTGCTCATGGGAGGCACCGACGTAAATCCGAAGCGGTACGGCGAATCGCCGCAAGCGGAAACGGACGAGCCGGATGACGAACGGGACGAAGTGGAGCTGAACCTGATAGATGAAGCGGTCGGAAAGGATCTGCCGATTCTGGCCATTTGCCGCGGCTTGCAAATTCTGAATGTCTATCACGGCGGAACACTGGTTCAGCATATTTCCTCGGCCCAGAGGCATGACCCGGAGGCGGCGGATAAGGCGGCGCCTGTTCATCAGGTCGTTATCGAACCGGGCAGCCTGCTGGCGGACATCGCAGGGGTACGGAAGTGGGAAGTCAACTCGCGGCACCACCAGGTGGCGAAAGAGATCGGGCCCGGCTTACGCATTTCCGCGCGCGATGCCGAGGACGAAACCGTAGAAGGACTGGAGCGGTCGGACAAGACTTTCGTGCTGGGTGTTCAGTGGCACCCGGAGGATCAAATACGCCGCCATCCCGAGCAATTGAACCTTTTCAGGCGCTTTGGCGATGCGGTGGGCGTTCGCTCAAAAAATTAGAGCGCTGGCCAACGGCCGCCAGAGGCAAATCAGCGGGAGAAAATGTTTCTGATCGGTTCGTGATCTTATGTCCTACTGAAGGCCGAGCCATTGGCGGATGAGGGCGAAGAACAGATCCGCGCGCACTACCTCATATTGAGAGCCGAGCGACTGGACGAGCGCGACGACGTCGGAGGGCTTCATATTCCAAGCAAGCACGCCGAGCGCGACAAACAGAGGACTGTTGCCATCCCAGCTTTGGGTGGCGGTCGCCAGCGCCTTGGTTCCATCGCTGACGCTACTGATGCCGACCTGGGTCATGACGGGCAACCCGGCGGGCGTGCTGAGCAGGCTTTGAGAAATCCAGTTATACAAAATGCCGGGAAGGCCCGGGTTGACGAGATAGGCCTGGGCGACCTGATCGGACATGGGGATGTTCGTGCCGCCCTGGCGGTTCAGGGCGTAAATAACGTCCATTCCGGTGCGGTCCATATACTGCGCCGTTCGGGAGGTAAAGAGCTCAAGCGTATTGGAAGGCCAATCACCGGGGTAGGTGTAGCCGGCGCCGGACGGGCCCGCGACCAGGAAGTCATTGGGCGTTTGGGTCTGCTGGTAGTAGCGGAGCATGGCGGGTGCGGCGTCGAGAAGAAGCGGGCTGATACTCCAATTGATGGGCACCTGTCCGCGGCTGGCATCATCCCAGATGGTACGCATCCGGTGCTGATCGTATTGGAGATTGTCGCCTTCGCTCATGGTCAAGGTCACGTATACCTTGTTCGCAAGCCATGTGTGGCCCGCAGGCGGTTGTGAGGCGTGGACGGGCGCGCGGGCACCGCCGAATACGGTGGCATTGTTGAAGAAGTCGGCAGCCCCGACGGGGACGGCATGCTGCGAACAGAGAGTGACGCCGTCGTCTTCATGGCCGCCGACAAACCATCCCAGGTAGGGCGTATCCGGCGGCACCTTCCCGAGAATTTGCGCGAACAGAGCCGCTTCCGAAGGAAGGGAGGGATCAAGCCAGAAAACCAGGGCCCGAGTGGCGACGATGTAATCGCGTAAATTGGCGAAGGGTACGTGCTGAATGGGAGCCGTGTTGGTGGCGGTCACAAGGAACTGGTTCCACATTTCGGTCTGGAAGGTGAGCGATTTGGTTCCGGCCGGGGGCGCGAAGCGGTAAATGAAATAGCTGTTTCCGTCGGCAAAGCGCCAAGCGGAGGCGAGCGACGAGCTGTCGGGCTCATAAAGGAACGGCTGTTCGGCGGGCGTGCCGGGCTGGAAGGAGGCGATGACGTTGCCATCGGCCGTGACGGTCACCTGTGAAACGGAGGGACCCCAACCGTCGGTAGGAATAGAGTCCTGATAGCGCACGTAGACCGCCTCGCCTCCGAGCAAGCCCGAGAGGTCAGCCGTGAACACGCCCTTATTCGAGGCGTCGCGAATATCTCGAGTTTCCTGGAAGAGCGTTGTCCACTGCAGACCCGGGATGAGAACGGAACTAGCGGGGTTAATGCCGGTCAGCAAGCGAGGATTGAGCCGGGGCCAATAGTTATCGAGGAGCCAGTTGTAGGCAGCGAACTTGTCTGTAAAGCGGCCGCGCAGATCCTGGATGACTTGCAAGTTCAAAGCGCTCGCCTGATCCGCGCTGGCGATGACGGCGCTCTCCAGGCCGGCGAGGCTGGTGGCGACATTGATGGTGTCGGGGACATTCGGGTCGTAAACAATCGCCCCGGCTATTTCGGCACGGTATTTGGCGAAGAGACTCCACGGATCGGCGGAAATCGTATTGGGTATTCCGATGGTATCGAGCCAGCTTTGATCCGTTCCGTCGCCGCTGAGGAACCAATAAAGCCGCGGCTCACGACGGTTGATCACGCCCTGAAGAGTTGTGAGCAGGGCCTGCTGGTCGCCGGGAAGCTTGGAAATGTCGGCCGCGTCGAGATACCGAGGCTCACGAAAAGTGGGCAGAGCTTGCCAGGGGTTATATATCAGGCCGTCATCCGTCCCGGCTGCGCCAAGCCGCGCGGGCCAGAGACCGAACGCGCTTGCGGCCGCCATAGAGCCGCCGAATCTCAAGAAATCTCGACGTGGAATTTTCATGCGTATGCCTTCCGCGATTACACTTCCGAAGATAGATCCGGCGACCAGGAGAGAAGGTAACGGGTATCTTGCCTGGACCGCGGCTAGGAATTATTCGATAAAAAGTTTAGGCTAGCCGCGCTAATAATTCCAGAGGTGTCAGAGATAGGGTGCGGGGAGGCCCAATTGGGCGCGGTGGGCTCGCATCGCCCACTGCTCATGCGTCCGCAGATGTACTTCCCCGAGCGGTTTTCCGGTGCAGGGGAGGACGAAACGCGCTTCGCGATCCTGCGGGAAATAGGAATTGGAACTGGATTGATCGACGGCGCCGCTCAGGAGGCGGGCAGCGCAAGTCAAACATCTGCCCTGATGGCAAATAGCCGGTAGCGAGATGCCATTTCGCGCCGCCGCATTCCAAATGAACTCGTCGGGCCGGCAGAGAAAAGTGCGTTCCCCTTCCGGCGTCTCGAGAACAATGCGATAAGAGTGGATCTCCATGCGGGCCGGGACAGGAAGGGCGCGAAACGCGTAGCTCACGCCCTTGTGCTCTCCATGCCTACGGATTGTAGAAGCCGCGGTTCTTGCTGTAAGGCGCTTCACCCGGCTCACCGCGGCGGAAGTGGCCGGACGGAATTGACTTGCCGTCTCGCTCATGCGCGAGCAACTCGATGAACCACGCTTCGTGCTCAATCTCTTCATTAAGGATTCGCGCGGCCAGGTCGTAGGTTCTGGGATCCTTCCCGAACGTCATGTCGCAAATAGCGGTCCAACTGCGGATGGCGCACCTTTCCGATTCAAGGAGCACGGTAAGAATATTCACGGCCGTGGGCGGGTCCGGCAGTTTTGCAGCTACGCATCCAGCCTGATCGTGAAATTCCGGCAGATCGTTCGGCAATTCTCCGCCGAGCTCATAGATGCGGGGCACGATCAATTCCCAATGCGCCCGATCTTCGAGGCGCGCATCCTCGCAAATCTCTTTGTAATCCTCATAGCCAGCCAGGTGCATGCGGAGGATTGTGTAGTAGTAGTAAGTACTCGCAAACTCTGCCGCCGCATTCGCGATCAGCATCTTAATCAGCTTGTCGACGTCCACTCCGCGCGCGCGGATGACCTCGACACCAACGCGCTGTGTGACATCTCCATGTTTTACGGGTGTTACTGCGTCAGGCATGTAGTAATTCCTCTCCTTCACCAGACTACCGTGGGTGAGATTTTGATCCTGGACTCTTTACGGGTGGCGCGAATGGCAATTATGAGTGAGCGTGAGGCACGACGCTATGCATTCAGGGTCGTTCCCAGTGGCCGGTGCGGCCGGAGCGAAAGACGGCTTCGATGACGCGCATGTTGTCGAGAGCGTTTTCGAGGGGGACAGGAACTTCGGCGTTCTCCTGGATGGCGCGCGCGAATTCATCGCCTTGTATCGTGTATTGATCGATCGTTGGAAATTCCTCGATGCGCGCGCCGCGGCCGGCGAGTTGCGCGCCGCTATCGATGAAGATCCGGCTCGGCTGGTCAGGCGGGATGTTGTAGGGGATTTCGATATCGATTCGCCCGCGCGTGCCGAGGATCTGCATGCGCTGAAATGGAACGAGCTGGGTGCTGCATGTGAAGGCGGCTTGGCCGGGAGCGAAATCCAGAAGAGCGGAAGCGAGGCGGTCCGTATCGAATGCGGGGTCGCAGTCGAGCAGCCCCATAACGCGAACGGGCTCGCGCTCGAACAGGAAGCGGGACATGGTAATGGGATAGCAGCCGATGTCCATGAGGCCTCCGCCGCCGTAATCCGGCACATTTCTGATGTTCTTGGGATCGGTATTGAAGTACGAAAAGACACTCAGGATAGCGCGGAGCTCTCCGATATCGCCGCTGCGAACGATTTCACGGGCGCGGAGCCACTGCGGATGGGTGCGAACCATGAACGCCTCGCCAATTTTGACGCCGGTGTCCTCACGAGCTACGATGAGATGCTTCGCTTCCGCGGCAGTGAGGGCGATTGGCTTTTCGCAAAGCACGTGCTTGCCGGCTCGTGCTGCTTTGATGGACCAGGGGACGTGCAGGTGATTGGGAAGCGGATTATAGACAGCGTCCACGGCGGGATCGGCCAGCAGCTCTTCATAGGAGCCATAGGCGTTCGGGATATCTAGTTGCGCGGCGGCTTGACGCGCGCGATTGAAATCGCGAGAGGCGATGGCAAGCACTTCGGTTCGCTTGCCCTTCTTCATGGCGGGGATTACCTTCTTTGTCGCGATCCCGGCGACTCCGAGGACGCCAAAGCGGACCTTACTGGACATGCCTCAGAGTGTCGCACGCGCCGCGCTGCCGGACGGCCATTTTGCTACAGTGAACGCGTGAAGTTGTGCGACATCGATCCCGGGCCTGAGTGCCCGGAAGTGGTCCGGGCCATCATCGAGATACCCAAGAATTCGGCCAACAAGTATGAATACGACGGCGAGTTGGGAGTTTTCCGGCTGGACCGGGCTCTTTATTCACCGATGCACTATCCGGGCGACTACGGATTCATTCCGGGAACGCTGGCGGAAGACGGCGATCCGCTGGATGTATTGACACTGGTGGATGAGCCGAGCTTTACCGGGTGCCTGATCGAAGTGAGACCGGTGGGCATCCTGTATATGGTGGACGAGCGCGAGAACGATCAGAAATTGCTGGCTGTGCCGAACGGGAATCCGCGCTTCGACAGCATCCATACGATGGACCAGGTATTCCCGCATGTTCGCCGCGAGATCGAGCATTTCTTTTCTATCTACAAAGAGCTGCAGGGCGGCAACACAAAGATGAAGGGCTGGGGCGGTCCACCGGAAGCGCGGAAGATGATCGTCAGGAGCCGTCAGGATTATCTCGATCGTCGAATCGAGGCGGCCTCTGCGGTGGAAGCCGAGGCGCGCTAGCGCAAAATCACCTCAGGCGAAATCACCTCAGGCAAAATCGTTGTCGGAACCGCCATCGAAGCCGCCGCCGTCATCGCCGCTCGAATCATACGAGGCATCATCGAGCTGGGCCTGGTCGTCCTGCACCTGATCGTCGTACTGTGTTGAGTCGTCGACATTGCCGGTATCGGCGACGTTGCCGCCGCGATCGTCGCGATAGTCGCCGCTACCGGCATCGGAAGGCGAATCGTAGTAATTATTGACGACGGTCTCTTCTACGGGAGCACCTCCCATGAATCCGCCGCCGCCGAAACCGCCACCGCCGTACCCGGGGTGCGAGAACAGGGAGCGAATGCCTTCAAAGGCGAGAGCTCCGGCAGCAACTCCAGCGGCTGTTTGCGCAGCGCCCCGCAGGAAACCGGGCGCCTGGCTGGGACTTGGGGCAGCCGGGGAGGGAGCGGAATATTGGGCCGCATATTGCGGAGGCGGTGGCGAATATTGAGGCTGGGTGTAACCGGGCGCGCGCGCAGGAGTCTGCTGTCCGAGAAAAGATCCTGAGCCGCCGCTAGAGACGGGCTGAGACGAGCGCTGCTGCAGTTCTTCGAGCTGCTCCTGGGCGTGCTGAAGAGCCAGATTTTGAATCAGCACCGTCTGGGTCATGAGATAGAGGGCGTCGGGGCGATTCCCGATCCTGGTGCGAATGAACTCTTCGGCTTCCGCATCTTTAGGCGGCGCAGGAGTTTGCGCGAACTTGTTTGCCAAATCGGTCAGCATGTTGCGTTCATCTGGGGTCATGGGTAGTCCTCGCGGATGTTACGCCCAGTTAGACGTGATTGACGCCTCGCCAGTTCAGTTTCTTGCATAGGCCGGGAGACTTGCGGCCGGGACACGCAGCGGGGCGGCACAGTTGCAACGATTCTTTGGCCGTGACAGTGTAAGTGGTGGAGAACCTGATGCTTCTGGAAGCGACCTCGTCCGTCGATCGAGAGATAAATCCATGGGAGTCCGCAGCCCATCGTTTTGATGAAGCGGCCGAGCTTCTGAGGCTGGATGACGGCATGCGTAAGGTACTGCGGCGGCCGACGGCGGAGCTGACGGTTAATTTTCCGGTGATGCTGGACGACGGGCGTATTGAGGTCTTTACCGGGTACCGGGTCCAGCATTCGATCGCGAGGGGCCCGGCCAAAGGCGGAATTCGATTTGCGCCCGATGTATCGCTGGATGAAGTGCGGGCGCTGGCCGCGTGGATGACGTGGAAGTGTGCCGTTGTGAACATTCCGTTCGGGGGAGCGAAGGGCGGCGTCATCTGCGAGCCGCACCTGCTGAGCGAAAGTGAGTTGGAGCGGATTACGCGCCGCTATACGGCGGAGATTTACGATTTTATCGGTCCGGAGCGGGACGTTCCTGCCCCGGACGTAAACACCAACGAACAAACGATGGCGTGGATTATGGATACATATTCCATGCATCAGCGGCATACCGTCACGGCGGTGGTGACGGGCAAGCCGTTCGAGTTGGGGGGCTCGCGCGGCCGGACCGAGGCTACCGGCAGAGGCTGCATGATTGTCACCGAGGAGGCGCTGAAACGGTTCAGTCTGGCACGCGAGAACACGCGAGTGATTATTCAGGGGTTCGGGAATGTGGGCGGGATGGCCGCGCGCCTGATGACGCGGAAGGGGTTCAAGGTGACGTGCATCATCGAGTACGACGGCGCGATCCATAATCCGCGCGGACTCGATATTGAGGGATTGATGAGGCATCGAGTGGAGACCGGATCCATCACCGGCTTCGCGGAAGGGGAAGACGTCGATAAAGATGAGGCGCTGCTGATGGATTGCGATGTTCTGATTCCGGCGGCGCGGGAGAACGTGATTACCTCGAGCAACGCGGGGCGGATCAAGGCAAAGATACTGTGCGAGGGGGCAAACGGCCCCACGACTTTCGCGGCTGATTCGATATTGGCCGAGAAAAAGGTTTTCGTGATTCCGGATATTCTGGCGAACGCCGGCGGGGTGACCGTTTCCTACTTCGAATGGGTGCAGGACCGGCAGGGATATTTCTGGAACCTGAAGCGCGTGAACGAACAGCTCGAGGAGATCATGGTGGCCAGTTTCAACGACGTGACGAGTTACGCCGAAAAGCACGCGGTGAACAACCGGACGGCGGCTTACATGGTGGCGCTCGACCGGGTGGCGAACGCAATCCGGATGCGAGGGTTGTATGCGTAGGTAAGGAGCGGGCCGGGCAAGCCAACGGCCCCTACGACTGCGGTCCGGCCGCGCCATGTAAGCGGGAGGCGCGTTACTTTAAGCGGAAATTGACCTCAACATTCGCTCTGACCGCAACGGGCTGACCGTTTTTCCTACCGGGCGAGAAGCGCCAATGAGTGATGGCCTCGATGGCGGATTCATCGAGACCCGAACCGAGGCCGCGCATCACAACGATGTTGCGGGGCACCCCGGAGCTGTCGATCACGACAGAAAGCAGAACCGCGCCCTCAATCTTGTTGTTTTTCGCCGACTCGGTATAGGCCGGTTCCACTTTGCTGATGAGAGTGGGGGCCGAGACATCGCCGCCGATCTTGTAGACCGGCGCCGCATTGGTTTGCGCCGGGTGGTCGACGGCTGCCGGAACCGAGAGGGCAGCGCCGAGGAGCAGAGCCGAGAAAAAGAGAGTTGCGCTCCGGCTGTAACGCCGCGCGCCATATGTTGGACGAAATTGAAGGATGTGCATAATTCGACCTCGCAGAGCATGTGAATGGCTGATCATCGGGCAGCCGAATAACGGGGTTGATGTGAGGCGGCGCGCTGTATCGACAAGCAACGCCGCATATTCCTCGACGGAAACGCCCGCGGCGAGCACGCGATCGTCGCAAGCGAGCTCCTGCTGTTCAGCGGCTTTTGTGGCGAGCCACCAGACGAGCGGGTGAAACCAATACACGGCCCGGGCGGCGGCGGTGATCAAGCCGGCCCAGATATCGCGCCGGCTGACGTGCGCCAATTCGTGAAGGAGGGCCAGCCGCAGACGATCTTCGGGCCAGGCAAGCGCGGATTCGGGCAAAAGAATTTCGGGATGGAGCCAACCCCAGACGAGCGGCGTCGCGACGGGCGCGATTTTCACTTTGATCGAGGAGTGATCGATGAGAGGCTGGAGGTGGAGCGGCAGGCTGGGCCATGGTACCGCCGGAGAAGCCTTTCGCCAGATCACCAGCAGGCCCAGGAAGAAGCGAGCGCTTACAAGGAGCAATCCGGCCAGCCAGACGAGGCGGGCCCAATGAACAGAAGCTTCAGACGCCGGAGCGATGGCAATAGCAGAGCTACTTATAAAAGAGAACACAGGCACTGCGGGCAGCGGTGCGACAGAAGGCGCAAAGGGAAGCAGAAGCGAAACGGCGAGCGCCGTCAGGCAAAGAAAATGACGGGCAGCGGGCGTCAGGACGCGAGGGGCGGTGAGGGCGAGCCCACCCAAGGCAAGGATAACCGTCAACTTAACGAGCAGCAAAACGGAAATCACGACCGCTCCTTCCGCGCGCGGTTGACCAGTTCGGCGATTTCATCCAGTTCTTTGGGGCTGATCCGGGACACCTTGGGATCGATCAGAGCGGCCACGGCTTGTTGAGCAGAGCCTTCGAAAAAGGTCCGGAGCAGCCTTTGTACGGCAGATTTGCGGGCAGTGTCCCGCGCGATAGCGGGCTCATAAACGTAGCGCAGACCTTCTTCGCGATGCCGGACGTAGCCTTTTCTCTCCAGCACGCGAAGGATGGTGCGAACGGTGGAATAACTGGGCGGGTCGGGCAATTGCTGCTGAATCTCCTGGCCGGTTGCGCTTCCGGCGGCGAAGAGCGCATCCATAATCTGGCGTTCACGGCGGGAGAGTGCGGGTTCAGGCGAGTTTTTAGCCATGTTTTGGCGGCGAGCTGCGTAATAACTAACAGCCTGCGTAAATATTAACAACTACGGAAAGGCGCGTCAAGAGGAATTACCGCGGAATTTATACGGGTTGCGGCGGGCTATCTCGAGGACTTTAGGATTTGGTTCCGGTGGTCTTGCCGGAATCCCCTCCACCGCTCCAGGTGCCGTCGAGCTTGTCGCCTACAAGCTTCAGCTCAATCTCGTAATCCTGGCCCTGGTAGGGAGCTTTAAACTTGACAACTCCGTCCCCATAGCTGAAGTCTTTGACCGGCTGCTCGGCTTCGTCGGTAGTCAGGAAGGCCGCCAGTTTCCCGCCGTCTTCCCTGAAGACCAAGGTCCATTTCACGGGATCTCCAGTGCTTTCCGACGTCATATTCCATTTACCGATGAGCGCCTTTGAATCTTGCGCGAAGACAGAGGCCGCCAGGAAGAATGCCGCCAAGCAAATAGCAAGAGTGCGTCGAATTGCCGTTTGAGCCATGACTCTCCTTAATGAGCTGAACGGTTGAGACCGAGCTCAGAAGCCAGTCTACTAGGCTCGACCTCAGGCGGCGCTTAGTTTTCGCTTTCTGAATTCGTCAAAACCAACGGCCGCGATAATGACGGCGCCTATGATGACTTGCTGCCAGTAGGGATTGATGCCCAGAAGATCGCTCCCGTTGGAGAGGAGTCCGATGATGAAGGCACCAACTAGTGTTCCGACGACGCTTCCTTCGCCGCCTGTAAGGCTGCCGCCGCCGATGACCACAGCCGCAATGGCTTGAAGCTCATAGCCAAGGCCGGCCGTGGGCTGGCCGGTCATGAGACGCGATGCCTCGATCATGCCGGCTAGTCCGGTAAGCAAACCGGCGATGGCGTATACGGCGGTGAGATTAAATTTGATGGACACGCCGGCATAATAGGCGGCATTCGGATTGCTGCCGATGGCGAAGGAATACCGGCCGAGCTTGGTGTTCTCGAGCAGGAAGTGCATGAGCACAGCGCAAAGAGCCAAGACCCATAGCGAAAAAGGAATTCCAAACAGATTCCCATCGCCTAAAAACGAAAACGCGTCGGGAATCCCGTGCACCGGCAAACCCTTCGATACAACGAGGGCGAATCCACGAAACGCTTCGAGGGTCCCAAGTGTGACGATGAAGGGATTGATGCGCAATTGCGTGATCATCAGCCCGTTCAACAAGCCGCAGATAAGGCCAACTCCGATACCAATGAAGATGGCGACGGGAATGGAGTGGCCATTCTTAATGGCCATGGTGCCGAAGAGCCCGGCCACGGCGAGGATGGAGCCAACCGAGAGATCGATGCCACCAGTGATAATGACGAGCGTCATGCCCAGGGCCATGATGTTGATGACGGCCGTTTGCCGCGCCACGCTGGCGAGATTGATTTGCGTCAGGAAGTGCGGGGTGGCGATTGTCAGCGCCACAAAAAGAACGATCAAAGTGACAAAAGGAAGTAAGCGCTGGAGTCTCTGCATCATGCGTTTTCCACGAGCCGGCTTTCCGCGACCGGCGCCGCTAGCCGCATGATTTCTTCCTGCGTTGTGCGTCCCGGCAGCTCGCCGGTCAATCCTCCCTGGCTCATCACCAGGATGCGGTCCGCCACTTGGATCAGCTCGGGGAGCTCCGAACTCACCATCAGGATGCCGGCCCCGGAGCGCGCCAGTCGATCTATTTCCTCGAAGACTTCCTGTTTGGCGCCCACATCGATGCCGCGTGTCGGTTCGTCGAAGAGAAAGATCTGCGCTCCGCGGGCGACCCATTTCGCAATCACGACCTTCTGCTGATTTCCGCCGCTGAGACGGCCGGCCAATTGGCGGGGCGTGCTGCACCGGATTCGAAGGCGCTCGCGGTATTGTTCGGCAAGCCGCATCTCGGAGGTTTTGCTTAAAAATCCGAAGGTGCTGATGCTGGCGAGGTCCGGCATGGTGATGTTGTAGGAGATCGGCAGCTTCAGAGCCAAACCGTTGCGCTGCCGGTCTTCCGGGATGAGCGCAATACCGGAGGCCACGGCCTGCCGCGGTGTTTTCGGATTGACCGACTTGCCGCCAATCTCGACGACGCCCTTTTCGGGAGGATCGAGACCGAAGAGGGCGCGGCAAAGTTCGGTCCGGCCGGCGCCCATGAGACCGGCAAGGCCGACGATTTCACCGGCTCGAATTTCGAGTGAAATGTCGCGCAACATTCCGCGGTACAAACCTTTGACGCGCAGAAGAGTTTCGCCCGGGGGAAGAGGCTCGCGCCGGTAGATGGCGGTGAGGGGGCGGCCGACCATGTGCTGAATGAGCTGATCGCGAGTAAGTTCCGCAAGGACGCTGGTGTGCACAGTGGCGCCGTCGCGAAGCACTGTTACGCGGTCGCCGACGGATCGCAGTTCTTCCAGGCGATGGGTGATGTAAATCACTCCCATTTTGCGTTGAGAGAGCTCGCGGACGATGCGAAAGACCTCGCGAGTTTCCGCTTCCGAGAGGGAAGAGGTGGGTTCGTCGAAAATCAGAAGGCTCGAGCCTTGCGCGATGGCACGGCAGATTTCGACCAACTGTTTTCCTGCAGGCGTGAGCTTCTCCACCCGCACCCGTGGGTCAAGGCGAAAACCGTTCTGTGAAATTACGCGGCTCGCTTTTTCGATAAGCGCACCGCGTGCCACCCAGCCTGTCCTTGAAGAGCTTTCGCGCCCCAGAAAGATATTTTCGGCGACGGTCAAGTGCGGAGCCAATAACGATTCCTGGTGCACCATGGCGATGCCGTTGGCGGAGGCCTCCGAGGGCGTAGTAAAGGAAACCGGCTGGCCTCGCCAAAGCATGCGTCCGGCGTCGCGCTGGTACATACCGGCGACGATCTTCATGAGCGTTGATTTTCCGGCGCCGTTTTCGCCCATAAGGAGGTGTACTTCTCCTTCGCGCACCTCGAGGTTACCGTCGCGCAGCGCTTTCACGCCGCCAAAACTCTTCTGAATACCGAGAAGTGAAAGCAGCACCTACGTGAGTGTATTACAGGGGGCCGCGTTATCGCGGGTAGGGATGGCCGCGGAGGGTCGTGAACGCGCGGTAGATCTGTTCGGCCAACATGGCCCGCGCGAGTTCGTGAGGAAATGTCATGGCGGAAAGCGACAACCACAGGTCGGCGCGCCCTTTCCACTCCGCCGGGAGTCCGTCATGGCCTCCAATCAAGAAGACCAGATCCTGCCCCGCACGCTCGGCTCTTTCGATGATTTTCACGAACGCAGAGGAATCTACAGTGCGCCCGGCCGGATCAAGGAAAATTTTATGAGCAGCGGGATGGCGGTCGAAGAGGTCGAAGCGGGCGGGAACGATCTCGCGCATTTCACAATCGGCGTAGCGGCTGCTGCGTTTCAAGAACTCGGAGGCGATGGCATTGGCGTGCGGATCACGCGGCTTGCCGATGTAATAAACGCGTATCTTCATACGATCCGGGATAAGTGCTTATTTAGTTCATGATGGACCAGCGCCGACTCGCTGGTAATCGTAATAGGTATCGTCCTCCTGGGAAGAGCGGTTAAACATATAGAGGACCTTGGCGTTAGATTTCATAGAGAAGTGCGAGATTTGCCAGATACCGCCGCCCACCGGCGACATTTCCATCTCAAAGCGCGTGCCGGGTTCGACCTGGGCGAGAAAACCTTCGATGGAGACGGGGTGAATGACGCGGGCCGTAACCCTTACCCAGTTATCCGTTTTCTGATCGATCCATAGCTCTCCTTCCATGCCTGGCAGGACCTGGGTCTCCATGTTTGGCGGATTGTAGCCGGGGCGGGGGGTAGCCTTGAGCATCCAGACCGAAAATCCGCGCAGCTTGCTATGACCAATGTAGGTAAAGTTGAACGCTTTTGTGAGCTCCTGCATCATGCGGTTGTCGCGGGTGCGATCTTTCTCGAATTTGTCGATTCGTTTTCGCCGCTCTTCCGGAGATTCGGCACGGCGCTGGGCCGCCGATTGCTCCTGCTTCCTGAGCTCTTCTTTTTCCTGAGCATGGGACAACGGCTTGCCATTAATCGCAAGCAGCCGCTGGTACGGAGTACCCTCGATCATGGTTACTTGATAGGTCTTTAGATCTTTGCCGTCGTGGTCGCGCTCTTTCCAGTTGAACTGCGGAGCCGCATTGAAATTTGCCTTGTTGGCAGCGACGGACTTCTGAATGATGTCCTGCACATCAGGCTGCTGCGCGGCAGGCGCCCAGGCACACGGTAGGGCCACAAGAAGGATCGCACGCCCGGCGCGACATCCACAACTCCGTATTTTGATCAACTGAGATCCCCCGTAAATTTAGACGCACGAGCACACCATTCGGAAGAACGCAGCCCGGATAGTGCGTACGTCATCCGACCCGCAGTTTATCGAGTGATGCTGTTTGGCTCGTGTGATGCGTCTATCTCTGAGTATGGCGGAAGATAACGACCTCTCGCTCGCTCGCTGGCCCGTGCTGCGCCAGTTGCGAAATGGCGATGTATTGGGATTGGGTGATTCAGCAGCTTCCGAACGCACCGAAAAGCTGGCAGCGCGTATCAAGCACGCCGATAGAGTGACGGGATCGGTGTGCCCCTATTGCGCGGTGGGCTGCGGACAACTGGTTTACGTCAAGGACGAAAAGATCATCGATATTGAAGGCGACCCGGCTTCCCCCATTTCTAACGGCTGCTTGTGCCCGAAAGGCGCTGCGACGTTCCAGCTAGTCAGCGGATCGCACCGAGTAAACCATGTGCTGTACCGGCGGCCGCACGGAGCCCAATGGGAGCAGATTCCGCTGGAGCGAGCGATGGACATGGTGGCCGCACGCGTGAAGAAGACGCGCGATGATCACTGGGAGGACAAGGACGAAAAGGGTCACCCCCTGCGGCGGACGATGGCGATTGCGCATCTGGGGGGCGCAACGCTCGACAACGAAGAGAACTACCTGATCAAGAAGCTATTCACGGGACTAGGCATCGTCCAGATCGAAAATCAGGCCCGTATTTGACATTCCTCGACGGTCCCCAGTTTGGGGACCTCGTTCGGGCGTGGCGGCGCTACTACTTTCCCAGGCGATCTGGTGAACTCGGATTTCATCGTGATCGAAGGATCGAATATGGCCGAGTGCCACCCGGTGGCGTTTCGCTGGGTAATGCAAGCGCGCGAGCGGGGCGCGATGGTTATTCACGTGGACCCGCGGTTTACGCGTACGAGCGCGGCGGCGAATATTCATGTTCCTATCCGGGCTGGATCAGACATCGTATTTCTGGGCGGAATTATCCGCTTCATCCTTGAAAACGAGCGGTATTTCGCCGAGTACGTCAAGAATTACACAAACGCCGCAGCGATTGTCAGTGACGAATTCAAAGACACCGAGGATCTGGACGGGCTCTTCAGCGGCTGGGAAGAGAAGCACGGAAGATACAACGCCAAGACCTGGATGTATAAAGGTGTGGACCCGGAACCCGCTGCAGGCGCGCGCGAGTCGGAAGGCGGAGAGAAGGGCCGCCCGATTCAAAAGCAGCCGATTCAAGCTGAGCACACCGACCCGGCTTTAGAGAATCCTCGCTGCGTTTTTCAGATTCTTAAGCGGCACTATTCGCGCTACACGCCGGAGATGGTCGAAGAGACGTGTGGGATACCTCAGGACTTGTTTTTGAGAGTCGCGGAAACGCTCTGCAACAATTCGGGGCGTGAGCGGACGGGCGCGTTCGTGTACGCAGTCGGTTGGACGCAACATTCGGTGGGTGTGCAGTACATTCGGACGGCGGCCATTATTCAGCTGCTGCTCGGCAACATGGGCCGTCCAGGCGGCGGGATCATGGCGCTGCGCGGGCATGCTTCCATTCAGGGCTCGACCGACATTCCGACCTTGTATAACCTGCTGCCCGGCTATCTCCCGATGCCCAAGGCCAAGCATGACAAGGACCTTCAGACTTACTTGCACCTGAATCAATCGCCGTCGGGATGGTGGGGTGAATTCAATAAGTATTTCGTTTCGCTGATGAGGGCGTGGTTCGGCGACAAGGCGACCGAGGCGAACGAGTGGTGCTACGACTATCTGCCGATGCTCACGGGCGATCACTCGCACATGAACACAGTTGTGGATATGGTGGATGGCACCGTAAAAGGCTACTTCGTGATGGGCGAGAACCCGGTTGTGGGCTCGATGAACGGAGCTCTGCAGCGCAAAGGGCTGCGACAACTGGACTGGCTGGTGGTGCGCGATTTTCAACTTACCGAGACGGCGGAATTCTGGCGGGAGGCTCCCGAGATTGAGCGGGGTGAGGTGAAACCGGACGAGATCGGGACGGAGGTATTTTTCTTTCCGGCGGCGGCGCACACGGAGAAGGACGGCAGCTTCACCAATACGCAGCGGCTGCTGCAGTGGCACCACAAGGCCGTCGAGCCTAAGGGCGATTCGCGAAGCGAGCTTGATTTTGTGTTCAAGCTGGGGGAGCGGCTCAAAAAAGTGTATGCGGCCGAAGCCGATGAGCCGCGCAACCGGCCCATTCGCGATCTGACCTGGAACTATCCCACGGTGGGTCCGCTGAACGAACCAAGTGCCGAAGCGGTTCTGCACGAGATCAACGGATACACGATGAAAGACCGCAAGCCGGTGGAAGGATTCACGGCCTTGAAAGAGGACGGCTCGACGGCGTGCGGGTGCTGGATCTACTCCGGATGTTATCGAGACGGGGTGAACCGGGCGGCACGCCGCACGCCGTATTGGGAACAGAACTGGGTAGCGCCGGAATGGGGATGGGCGTGGCCGCACAACCGGCGCGTGCTTTACAACCGCGCATCGGCGGACCCGGAAGGCCATCCCTGGTCAGAACGAAAGGCTCTGGTCTGGTGGGATGAAAGCAAGAAAAAATGGGTGGGACACGATACACCCGATTTCATCGTCGACCGGTCTCCCTCGTACCGTCCTTCGAAGGAGGCGCGCGGGAAAGATACGATATCGGGAATCGATCCGTTCGTGATGCAGTCGGACGGGAAAGGATGGATTTACGCGGCCACGGGGCTGCAAGACGGTCCTCTGCCAACGCACTACGAGCCTGAAGAGTCAGTGATAAAGAATCCACTCTACGGACAGCAGTGCAACCCGGAGCGGATGGAGTGGAGGCGCAAGGACAACCCGTACCATCAACCGTATGACGACCGCCGGTTTCCGTACGTCATTACGACGTACAGGCTGACAGAACATCACACGGCGGGAGGAATGAGCCGGTGGCTGTCGTGGTTATCGGAGCTGCAACCGGAGATGTTCTGCGAAGTTTCGCCCGAGTTGGCGGCTGAGCGCGGTTTGAAAAATGGCGGATGGGCGACGATTCGGACGATGCGGGGCGAGATCGAAGCGCGAGTCCTGGTAACACAGCGACTGCGCCCGCTTAAGATCAAAGACCGCGCGATCCACCAGATCGGCTTGCCCTATCACTGGTCGAGCAAGGGCCTGGTGCGCGGCGATGCGGCGAACGATCTCATCGGTTTTGTCGCAGATCCTAATGTGTCGATCCAGGAGTCGAAGGTCCTGACGGGCATGATCGAGCCCGGCCGGAAGAGCAAGGGGAGACGGCATGTTACCAGCGGGCGACTCGTGAAGATGCTACCAAGCAGGCAAAACGACCGAGACTTACCCCAAGCGCGCCATAAGCCCGAAACGAAGCATGGATACAAAGCTTCGGAAACCAAGGAAGGGAACATTTAGCATGGCGGGGGGAAAGGGTTTTTTCACCGACACGACGCTGTGCATCGGCTGCAAGGCCTGTGAAGTGGCGTGCAAACAATGGAACCAGCTGCCGGACGACGGATTCCTGTTCTCCGGGATGTCATACGACAATACGGTGCATCTCGGCGGTTCGACCTGGAGACATGTCGCGTTCATCGAGCGGCCCGCGGCAACACATCCACAGGATGACGGGGCGTTCTCGTGGCTCTTCTCGTCGGATGTTTGCAAACATTGCGCTCGCGCCGGATGCCTGGAGAGCTGCCCGACGGGCGCCATCATGCGAACCGAATTCGGGTCGGTCTATGTTCAGCCAGACGTTTGCAACGGCTGCGGTTATTGCATTGTGAATTGCCCTTTCGGCGTCATCGATCGACGCGAAGAAGATGGGCGGGCATGGAAATGCACGCTATGCTACGACCGCTTGCGCGAAGACATGCAGCCGGCCTGCGCGAAGGCGTGTCCCACGGCGTCCATTCAATTCGGCGATGTGGAGGAACTACGGAAAGACGCCGCCGAGCGTGTGGAGAAGCTGCATAGCCGGGGCGTGACGGAAGCGTATCTCTACGGCGTAGATAAGGAGAATCAACCCGGGACAGAAGGGCTGAACGCATTTTTTTTGCTGGTAGACAAACCGGAGGTTTACAATTTGCCGCCGGATCCAGTAATTCCCACGAAAAAAGTGAAGGACGCGTGGACATCGATGGCGGTAAGCGCCGCGGCGATGGCGCTGGTGGCGATTGGGGCGGCTCTGTTTGGTGGAAAAGAGGGACGCGTATGATCGCACGATACAAGAAATCCGTTGAACCCGTTTACACGGACGGACGAGATATCGATCGCGATGTGGCAGAGCTGTCGGGCGAGGCCGCGAATCAGCAAGCGTCCGGCTCCACTGATGAGCACCTTGGAAAGAAAGCGCAAGTCTGGCAGAAGACCCCGGATTCGAGAGTGAGCGATCCGACGTACTATGACCGGCCGTTATTGAACGAGCCGGTTTGGGAGTGGGCTGTTCCGCTCTACTATTACGTGGGCGGCTTGAGCGGGGCTTCGCTTGTATTGGCATCGGCGGCACGGGCTTGCGGGGCAAAGGCGACAACGCCTCTGGTCAGGCGCTGTTACGTGACCGGGCTTGTTGGCGCTTGCGCCGGCGGCGCGCTTTTGACGTATGACCTGGGACGCCCCTGGCGGTTCTTCAATATGTTGCGCGTCTTCCGCCCGACATCGCCGATGAACGTTGGGGCTTGGATCCTATCGGGCGCCATCGCGACATCCATGCCGGCGGTATTGCTTGGTGAAAGGCGAGGCGCGGCAGGCACCGCGGGAGCAGCATGCGGATTCGCGGCGGGCGTCTTCGGAATGGGACTGGCAACGTACACAGGCGTTTTGCTCGCTAACAGCGCGGTTCCCCTTTGGCAGGAATCGCGGCGTATGCTGCCCGTGCTGTTTGGCTTTTCGGCAATGGCAAGCACGGGATCAGCTTTCGCAATGCTCGGAAACAGCTCGGCCGAACGCATACCCCAAGTGTTCGGAACAATCGGACAACTGGTAGAAGTGACAGCAGCCGGGGTGATGGAGAGACAAGTGTCAGTGGTTCCCCGGGTCGGACGCCCGCTGAAGAAGGGCTTGAGCGGGCTGATGTGGAGGAGCGCCACGGCGCTTACAGTGAGCAGCGTGATTCTCGGGTTTGTTGCCAAGGGATGCAAGAAGAAGCGGGTGGCGGCTGGAGTGCTTGGCACGCTCGGTTCCCTGCTGATGCGCTTCGCGGTAGAGCGTGCGGGCGTCGTATCGGCGCGAGATGCGCGCGCTTCCTTTCACCAGCAGCGCGCAGGTCACGGGGCAGCCGAGGTGATTCGGAGCGCACAAGCAACTTGATTTCGGGAAATCGAAACATTCCTTTGTAGGAAGTCGTCCTCATATCGCACTTAGAAAAGTTAGCGAGGTTAGCGGTCAATGCGCAGGTAAGCGGGGCCAAGTCGCATGCCCCAGTACTTTTCGCAGAGCGCAAACACATTTGCGAGATTCACCATTCTTGCAATCGTAGTTGCTCTTGCCGGCGTTTGCTGGCTCGGGTATTTGATCGTGCGATCGCCGTACGAGATGATGCAGAACGTACCGCGCGAGCAGCCTGTTCCGTTCAGTCACGAGCACCATGTCGGCGGACTCGGCATCGATTGCCGGTATTGCCACACGACCGTCGAAGATTCATCCTTCGCCAACATTCCCGCCACGAAGATCTGCATGAACTGTCACTCGCAGATGTGGGCGACGAGTCCGATGCTGGAGCCGGTGCGCGAGAGCTATCGGACGGGAAAATCAATCGAATGGACACGCGTAAACGACCTCCCTGAGTTCGTCTACTTCGATCACAGTATTCACGTGCATCACGGAATCGGCTGCTCCACGTGCCACGGGCGCGTGGACAAGATGCCGTTGATGTGGCAAGGGGCGCCGCTCACCATGGAGTGGTGCCTCGATTGTCACCGTCACCCGGAGCGTTACGTGCGGCCGCGCGATCAGGTGTTTTCGATGGAGTACACACCGCCGCGCGACCAGATCGCGTTGGGCAGACGCCTGGTTCGCGAGTATCACATACAAAGCCTCACAAGCTGTTCAACGTGCCACCGGTAAAAAAGATGCCCAACCACGATCTGGTTCCGATAGAAGCCCTCATGCCAAGCGGAAAATCCAGACTGTGGCGCACCCCGGAGGAGTTTGAAGGGAAGGCAGGAGGGATAGAAGAAGAACAGTTTCCCGAAGAAGGGATCGAGCTTACCGGAGCCAGCCGGCGGCATTTCCTGGCGCTGGCCGCAGGCTCGATGGCGCTGGCGGGGCTCACCGGATGCACGCGCCAGCCAACGGAGACGATCATGCCGTACGTCGACCCGCCGGAGGACGTGATTCCGGGCAGGCCAAAGTATTACGCTACAGCGGCGACGGTGAATGGGATTGCGGAAGGCGTTATTGTCGAAAGCCATCTCGGGCGCCCGACGAAGGTAGAGGGAAATCCGGATCATCCGGCCAGTTTCGGAGCGACGAGCGTTCACTCGCAGGCCTGCCTCATGGATCTGTATGATCCGGATCGCTCCAGAGAGATCGTTCATCTCGGCCTGCCGCAGGATTGGGATTCATTCCAGCTTGCCTGGAGGGAAGCCATGGAACCGCTCGGAAAACGCCAGGGAGCGGGACTTCGCATTCTGAGCGAAACGGTTGTGTCGCCGAGCCTCGGAAGCCAAGTGCGAGCCGTATTGAAGAAATTCCCAGGGGCGAAATGGCATCAGTTCGATCCGGCCGGACCGCATTCGGCGCGGGCTGGGGCGCAGATGGCTTTCGGCAAGCCGATGCACACCTATTACAAACTCGCGACGGCGGCTGTCGTGCTCTCTCTGGATGCCGATTTCCTGGCATGCGGGAGAGGCTCCACGCGTTATGCCCGCGATTTCGCCGCGCGGCGACGACAAGGCGACCGGCTGGATATGAACCGGCTTTACGTGGTGGAAAGCACGATGACCGCGACGGGCGGAAAAGCCGATCACAGGCTCGCGCTGCGCTACGGCGAAGTGGGAGAGTTTGCACGCGAATTGGCGGGCGCGCTCGGGGTGGGCGGAGCAGAGTCCGGCACGGGGACGTATCAATTCTGGGTGAGCCGCCTGGCGCGCGATCTGCAGGCGAATCGAGGCGCTTGCGCCATCATTCCGGGCGAGCATCAGTCACCGGCTGTGCACGCTCTTGCGCATGCCATGAACGGCGCGCTCGGAAACATCGGGAAAACCGTCATTCACACAGAGCCGATCGAGGTCGAGCCGGTCGATCAGGTGGAGGCGCTGCGCGAGCTTTGCCGCGATATGAACAGCGGCAATGTCGATTTACTGCTGATCCTGGGAGGAAACCCGGTTTACAACGCTCCGGTCGATTTCAACTTCACGGCCGGACTCGCCAGAGTAAGGACATCCATCCACACCGGGACCCAGTTCAACGAAACTTCGTTGAAGACGACCTGGCATATTCCCGAACCGCACTTTCTGGAAGACTGGGGCGATGCGCGATCACTCGATGGCACAGTGAGTATCATTCAGCCACTGATCGCGCCGCTCTATGAGACCTCGCGTTCGCAGCTCCAGATCCTGGACATGATGCTGCAGTTTCCGGGGCGTTCCTCTTATGAAATCGTGCGGAGCTACTGGGCGGGGCAGACGAACGGGGACTTCGAAGCGTGGTGGCGCAAATCGGTGCGCGACGGACTCATTGCAAATTCCGCGCTGCCCGCGATGGCAGTGACGCCGAACGGTAATTTCGGCTCTTCCCGGACGACATCTGCCGGCGGCCTCGAGATCGTCTTCCGGCCAGACGTGTACATGTACGACGGCCGTTATGCCAATAACGTATGGCTCCAGGAATTGCCGCATCCCATGACGAAACTGACCTGGGACAACGCCATCTTCCTGAGCCCCAAGACAGCCAAGAGACTTCAATTCGACAATCAGCAGCATGTCCGACTGACATACCGGGGCCGCAGCGCGCAGGGCTCGATCTGGATTTTGCCGGGCCATCCGGACGAAACGATCACGGTGGATCTGGGATGGGGGCGCTGGCATTCCGGGAGGGCCGGTGACGGCGCCGGTTTTAACGCGTACCCGCTGCGCAGCTCCGATGCGCTTTGGACGGGAACGGGCGTTGAACTTCACAAACTGCGTACACCGTATCCGCTGGCGAGCACGCAAATGAACCAGTCGATGGAGCACCGCGATGTGGTGATTCGAAATACCCTCGATGGGTACAGGAAGAACCCCGATTTCGCGCAGCAGACCGAGCACGAGCCGCCCAACAATCTCACGCTTTATCCGCAATGGGATTACCGGGGCTACGCGTGGTCCATGTCCATCGATTTGACAGCATGCGTGAACTGCCAAGCATGCGTAGTGGCGTGCCAGGCGGAAAACAATATCGCGGTGGTGGGCAAGGAGCAGGTGTTGGCGCGGCGCGCAATGCACTGGCTCAGAATCGATGTCTACTACGAAGGCGATGTGAGCTATCCGGCGGCTTACTACTGTCCGACGCCCTGCATGCAATGCGAAAACGCGCCTTGCGAGCTGGTCTGTCCGGTGCAGGCCACCAATCATAGCCGGGATGGCCTGAACGACATGGTCTACAACCGCTGCATTGGAACGCGCTATTGCTCGAACAACTGTCCGTGGAAAGTACGGCGCTTCAATTTCATGCTGTTTCAGGACTGGGCCACGGAAACCTGGAAAATGCAGCGCAATCCGGACGTGACCGTGCGCAGCCGGGGAGTAATGGAAAAGTGTACTTACTGCGTGCAGCGCATCAGGGAAGCGGAAATCAGGGCGGCTAACGAGGACCGCTTCATTCGCGATGGCGAGATTCAGACCGCCTGCATGCAGGCTTGCCCGACACAAGCGATTGTTTTCGGCGACAAAAATAATCCGAAGAACCGAGTCACCAAGCTGAAGGCGGAAAAGTTGAACTACTCGATGTATGCCGAGCTGAACACGCGTCCGCGGACAACTTATCTGGCCGAGCTTCGCAACCAGAACCCGGAGTTTCGCGGTGCCTGAGCTGGCGGCGCTCGAAGAACGGCAACGGCACGCGGCGCGGCCGCTGGATCCCAATAATCCACGGGAAGTAGTGGCCCCTGGCAGCACGTTCGAGACAGTCAGCGAACAGATCAGCTCGATCGTGCTCACGCGCAAAACGCCCCTGTTCTGGTGGTGCGTTTTCGGATTCGGCCTGTTCTTGTTTCTCGTGTTCGGAATCGCGATCACGTATCTGCTCGCGAAGGGCATCGGCATTTGGGGAGTGGAGATTCCGGTGGCATGGGGATTCGCCATTACGAATTTCGTCTGGTGGATCGGAATCGGCCACGCGGGCACGCTGATCTCCGCCTTCCTGCTGCTGATGAATCAGGGCTGGAGGAATTCCATTAACCGGTTCGCGGAAGCGATGACCATCTTTGCCGTCATGTGCGCAGGAATGTTTCCGTTGTTTCACCTGGGCCGCGCGTGGGTTTTCTACTGGATTCTTCCGTACCCCAACACAATGACGGCACAGCCGAATTTCCGCAGCCCGCTCGTTTGGGACGTGTTCGCCGTATCGACATACTTTACGATTTCGGTCCTGTTCTGGTACATCGGCATGATTCCCGATCTCGCGACTCTGCGGGATCGTGCGCCGGGGAGATTTCAGAAGGGTTTTTACGGCGTACTTTCTTTCGGCTGGAGGGGAGCTTCGCACCATTGGAAGCTTCACAAGACGGCCTGCCTGCTGCTTGCCGGAATCGCAACCCCGCTGGTGCTCTCGGTGCATACGGTAGTCAGCTTCGATTTCACAATCGCCATTTTGCCGGGCTGGCACTCGACGATTTTTCCGCCCTATTTCGTCGCGGGCGCAATTTACTCGGGCTTCGCCATGGTGCTGGTGCTCGGTCTCCCACTCCGCAAGGTGTACGGGCTGCACAATCTCATTACCGTCCGGCATTTGAACAACTGCGGAAAACTGATGCTAACGACGGGACTCTTTCTGGCCTACACGTACTTGATAGAGCCGTTCACGGCGTGGTACAGCGGCAATGATTTCGAGATGTACACGGTTCACAATCGCGCCGTGGGACCGCATGCGTGGAGTTACTGGCTGGTCATTCTGCTGAATGTGATCATCCCGCAAGCATTATGGTTTTACAAGGTCCGCACCCGGCCCATTCCGCTATTCGCCGTCTCGATGGTGGTGCTGGTGGGAATGTGGGTAGAGCGCTTCATGATTATCGTGACTGCGCTGGACCGCGATTTTTTGCCGTCTTCCTGGTCCAATTTCATCGCGACGTTCTGGGATAACGCGACGTTCTGGGGCTCAATCGGCATGTTCCTCGTGCTGTTCATGCTGTTCGTGCGATTTCTGCCGATGATTCCGATGTCGGAAGTGCGCGAATTGTTGCCGTTCTCGAGACCCGGAGGAGGAACCGAGAAATGAGCGAGTTTGGGATTTACGGAATGGTGGCCGAATTCGACGACCCGGATACGCTGCTCGAAGCTGCGCACGCGATCAGAAGCGAGGGCTATCGAAAGATCGAAGCGTACACGCCGTACTCCATTAAAGATTTGGAAGAACTTATTCCCGGCCGAAATCTTGTTCCTCCGATTGTCTTGATCGGCGGGCTTATAGGAGCGGCCACGGCGTGGACCATGGAGTACTACATCGCGGCGATCGACTATCCGATCAATGTGGGCGGGCGGCCATTGTATAGCTGGCCGATGTTCATCCCGATTTTATTCGAGCTGACGGTGCTGGTGGCGGGGATATTCGCGTTCTTCGGCACGCTGGCATTGTGCGGGTTTCCGCGGCCGCACTTCCCATTGTTCAATCTGCCGGAGTTCAGCCGGGCAACCAGCAGCCGGTTTTTTCTGTGTATCGAAAAGGAAGATGCGCTGTACGATTCCGACCTGACGGCGAGTTTTCTGCGGAGCCTCGATCCCATAGGAGTTTGGGAAGTTGAGAACACTTAGCTCGGTGGCGATGCTGGCCCTGTTTGTCCTGCTGGGGACCTCCTGCCGGCAGGACATGCATGACCAGCCGAAATACAAACCGCTTGGCGCGAATCGCTTTTTCGTTGACGGGCGAGACGCACGGCCCATTCCGGCCGGGACGATCGCTCGCGATGAACTCGATGACGATGACTCCTTTCACAGCGGGGAGGCGGGTGGCGCATTTCTTGATAGCATTCCACTCAAAGTGGATTCGAAACTTCTAAATCGCGGTCGAGAGCGCTTCGATATTTACTGCAGCCCCTGCCACGGACGCACCGGGGACGGCAATGGGATGGTGGCCCAGCGCGGCGTAAAGATACCGGCGAATTTCCAGACCGAGCGTTTGCGTGAAGTGCCGCCGGGCTACATCTACCAGGTGATCAAGAACGGGTATGGCGCGATGGGAGATTACGGAGATCAGGTTCCGGTGAACGACCGTTGGGCCATCGTCGCCTATGTGAGAGCCTTACAGCTCAGCCGTGACGCCAGCCTGAACGATGTGCCCGCGGACCAGCGCGGAAAATTGAGCGGCGCGAGCGAGGGGTTAGCGCGATGACGGTACCCACGGCCTTCGATGTGTCACCCGAGTTGGAACACGACCTTCGAAGAGTGTTCACGACCACGCTGGCCGCCGGAATCATTCTGGGCGCTATCAGCATTGCAGGCGGCGTTTACAGCCCAGGCGATTTTTTTCACTCCTATTTGATGGGTTATCTCTTCTGGCTGGGATTAACGCTCGGATGCATGGGCATCGTGATGCTCCAGTATCTGACCGCGGGCGCCTGGGGAATCATGACGCGCAGAACGCTGGAATCCGCCAGCCGAACGCTGCCCTTGTGCGCGATTCTGTTCGTGCCCATCGCCATTGGCCTTCCGTGGCTTTACGACTGGGCGCACTCGGATCTAGTCAACAAAGAATACGTTCTGCGGCACCGCCAGGTGTACATGAATCCGGCGATGTTCATCGGGCGTGCGATCATCTACTTCGCGATTTGGGGAATCCTGATGTACTTCCTCAATAAGTGGTCCGCCGAGCAGGACGAGAGAGGCGGCTTGGAAAAACGGCTTGCGCGCATAAGCGCACCGGGATTACTTCTGTATGTGTTCACGATCACTTTCGCCACAATCGATTGGGCCGAATCCCTCGAGAGCCACTGGTTCTCGACGATCTGGGGGTTCCTGTTCATAGCCCGGGAGGGTTTGGCGGCGTTTGCGTTCGCGATTATCGCCATGGCGCTGCTCTCGCGAAGAGAACCGCTGGCCAGCAGATTCAAAGCCGCGCACCTTCACGATTTGGGAAAGCTGCTGCTGGTTTTCGTAATGTTGTGGGCCTACTTCGAGTTTTCTCAACTGGTGATTGTCTGGTCAGGCAATCTGACCGATGAGATTCCCTGGTATTTGCACCGCTTTGCGACCTCCTGGGGCTGGCTTGGCGTACTGCTCATCGTGTTTGAATTCATCGTTCCCTTCTTGCTATTGCTCTCGCGCCCGCTGAAGCGCAACGTTATCGCTTTGTGCTGCGTGGTGGGGATCATCATAGTGATGCGATGGGTGGATCTGATGTGGATCGTGATGCCGGAGTACTACCAGAAAGGTTTCCGGCTGACGTGGATGAACTTCTGCGTGCCGCTTTCGATCGGATGTCTTTGGATCGCGGTATTTGCGTGGCAGTTAAAGATGCGCCCGTTACTTCCCGTGCAGGCCCCGAACCTTGAAAAGGCGCTCCATCATGGCGAATAAACCCATGGCAAGTGAACACGCGGCACGAAGATATTCATTTCGAGCACTCAGATGTCTTTGCGCGTGGAGTTTTCATCACGGGCATTTCGGTGCTGGTGGGGATGTGGATTATCGTCGCGCTGGTTTATTTCCTCTTCACTTACCTGGCGCACGAGCGCAGCAGGACAAGCCCGCTTCCGCTACCGGTTGAGGCGCGCCAAAATCCGATGCCGCCCGAGCCGAGATTGCAGGCATCACCCCGCCTGGATCTGAAGGCCATGCGCGTGCGGGAAGACTGGGAGCTCAATCATTATTATTGGATCGACAAGCCGGCTGGAATTGTTGCCATTCCGATCGAGCGCGCGATGGACATTGTAGCGAAAAGAGGCATTCCGCCTCAAAAGGCCCCACCCGGCTTAGCGCTTTCAAAGCCGCAGGCGGGCACTCGGGAAACCGGTTTTCAGGGGAAGGTGGAGCCCGAACCTCGATGAATTGGCTTGGCGCCAAGTCGCTGGCCGGGACTTTACTGGCTCTCGCAGTCACCGCAGTTGCGGGGGCGGCGAACCGGCCAAATCTGCCTGCCAAACTACAGGGCATTGGCATCGAGCAGCGCATCGGCGCTCAGGTTCCGCTCGACACGGTTTTCCGCGACGAGGCCGGCACGCAAGTGAGGCTTCGGGCTTTCTTCACGGGAAAGCCGATCCTGTTCGTGCCCGTGTACTACCGGTGCCCCATGCTGTGCAGCCAGGTTCTGCACGGTGTTGTGGCCGGGCTGCGGCCGCTTCGGCTGATGCCGGGCCGCGATTTTGAAGTACTTGCGATCAGCTTCGATCCCGCAGATACTCCGGCCGAGGCCGCGGAAAAGAGAGAAGAGTACGCCCGAAGCTACTCACGCAAAGCGGGAGTAAATGGCTGGCATTTTCTGGTGGGATCGCAGGATTCCATTCAGGTTGTGATGGACGCCATCGGTTTCAGGTATCGGTGGGATCCGGCAAGCAAGACGTTTATTCACGCGAGCGGGATCATGGTTCTGACTCCGGATGGACACGTGGCCCGGTATCTTTACGGCGTGGAGTATGAGCCGAAGGACTTGAAGTTATCTCTAATCGAAGCCTCGCACGGCCACATTGGATCACCGGTGGACAAGATTTTGCTCTTCTGCTACCACTATGACCCGACCACCGGACGCTATGGCGCGCTGGTGATGAATATGCTTCGTCTTGGAGCGATACTGACGCTGCTGACGCTAGGCGTCGGGATGTTCTTTCTCTGGCGGCGAGATCTGAGAGCGCATCGCGACGTACTGAAAGAAGTACCGCACGCATGAGGACACCGATTCAATTTTTTCCAGACTCGGCGTCCACGGTTTCGGGCGAGGTCGACCTGTTCTTCATCTGCATGCTGATCTTATGCGGCGTGGTGGCGATCGGGATTGCGGGATTTCTCATTTACTCCGCGATTCGATATCACCGGCGCAGCGAAAACGAGATGGGAGACCAGACCCGGAATAACGTTCCGGCAGAGGTTGCCTGGACGGTAATTCCGTTTGTCTTGTTCATGGGAATGTTCGGGTGGGGCGCGAAGATGTATTTCGATATTGAACGGCCGCCCGACGATGCCATCAGCATGTATGTGGTGGCGAAGCAGTGGATGTGGAAGGTTCAGCATCCGGAAGGCCAACGGGAAATCAATGAGCTCCACATTCCCGTGGGGCGCCCCGTGAAGCTGACCATGACCTCAGAAGATGTGATTCACAGTTTCTTTGTGCCCGCCTTTCGGACCAAACAGGACGTCGTGCCTGGCCGCTATACCCTCACGTGGTTTGAAGCGACGAAACCCGGCACTTACCATTTATTCTGCGCGGAGTATTGCGGAACAAAGCACTCGGGCATGATCGGCTACGTTTATGCGATGACCCCGCGCGATTACCAGACCTGGCTAACGCAGGGCGCGGCGGAGGGATCGCTTGCCTCGACAGGCGAGAAATACTTCCACCAATACGGCTGCGCCAATTGCCACCACTTCGGAAGCCAAGGGCGGTGTCCGGATCTTCGCAACCTTTATATGCGCGCGGTGCAGATTTCAACCGGTCAGACGGTGACTGCCGACGAGTCGTATATCCGGGAATCCATACTCGACCCGAACGCAAAGATCGTCTACGGCTTTTCCGCCAACATCATGCCGAATTTCTCGGGCCAGCTCTCGGAGGAACAGATTGTCGCGCTGATCTCCTATATCAAAGCGATTGGACCGGAGCCCGGATCGCAGATGCCGTCCAGCTCCGGAACGGCGCCGAAAGCATATGGGTCACAGCCGGGCATCGCGGGTCCAAACGCAACATCGAATTCCGGATCCCACTTGGAGCAACGCTGATGATTGAAGCAGTAGAAGTACCGATCGAGAAGAATTACCTGAATGAGAAGCAGGGTATTCTTTCCTGGCTTTTGAGCACCGATCATAAGCGGATCGGGATCCTGTACACCGCTTCGATCACGGCTTTGTTTCTGCTCGGCGGATTCTTCGCGCTTATGATGCGCCTGGAACTTCTGTCTCCGCGCAACTGGCTGGTGAGTTCGGAAACGTACAACAAGCTCTTCAGCATGCACGGAATCATCATGGTCTGGTTCTTTCTGATTCCCTCGATTCCAAATACATTGGGGAATTTTGTTATCCCCATGATGATTGGAGCCAAGGATCTCGCGTTTCCAAAACTGAACCTTTTTAGCTGGTATGTATTTATGTTCGGCGCGGCTGTGACAGTGTACGCGCTCTTTCGAGGCGGGGTGGACAGCGGCTGGACTTTCTATACGCCGTTCAGCACCACTTACTCGACGACTTACGTGGTGGCGGCCGCGGCCGGGATTTTCATCTCAGGCTTTTCGTCCATCATGACCGGGTTGAACTTCATCGCGACCATTCACCGGATGCGGGCTCCGGGTATGACCTGGTTCCGCCTGCCGATTTTCATATGGTCGATCTATGCCACCAGCATGATCTTCGTTTTGGCTACGCCCGTGTTAGCTATTACGCTGCTGATGATCGCCGTGGAGCGGATTTTCCAAGTGGGGATTTTCGATCCCGCACTCGGCGGAGATCCGGTTCTATTCCAGCACATGTTCTGGTTTTATTCGCATCCGGCCGTTTACATCATGGTGCTTCCCGCCATGGCGGTGGTGAGTGAAATTATTCCAGCGTTCTCGCGCAAGCCGCTGTTCGGCTACAAGGCGGTTGCCTTTTCAAGCGTCGCGATCGCAACGATCGGCTTTCTGGTCTGGGGACATCACATGTTTGTCGCCGGCGAGTCGGTTTATTCAGCCATGGCGTTTTCCATTCTCAGCTATTTCGTGGCTGTGCCCTCCGCGATTAAGGTTTTTAACTGGACAGCGACGGTTTACAAAGGGTCCGTGTCATGGGAAACGCCAATGCTGTACGCAATCGGGTTTGTCGGACTTTTCACGATCGGGGGAATGACGGGATTGTTCCTGGCGGCTCTGGGGCTTGATGTTCACGTCACGGACACATACTTTGTCATCGCTCATTTTCACTACATCATGGTGGGTGGAACCGTGATGGCCTTCCTGGGCGGGGTTCACTACTGGTGGCCCAAGATAAGCGGCAAGATGTATCCGGAGGGTTTAGCGAAACTTTCGGCACTGACGGTCTTCCTGGGATTCAACTTGACGTTCTTTCCTCAATTCGTGTTGGGCTATCTGGGAATGCCGCGCCGCTACGCAGCATATCCCGAAGAGTTTCAAATGTTGAATGTGCTATCGACGGCCGGGGCATCCATTTTGGGCGTCGGGTACATTCTGCCACTTATCTATCTGTTATGGTCCTGGAAATACGGCAAGCCGGCGGGACGCAATCCCTGGCGCGCGACAGGGCTGGAATGGAAAACTGCTTCGCCGCCTCCGAAACACAATTTTGAGGAAACGCCGGTGGTAAACGTTCGCGCTTACGATTATGAGGCGATGAAGGAGGAGTTGGGCCTTGTCTGATCCCATCGCGCTGGAACTGCGGGAACAATTCGCCACACCGGAGCAGCAGCGGGAGACCGCCAGCATCGGGATGTGGGTGTTTCTGATAACCGAAGTGATGTTATTCGGAGGCCTGTTCACCGCTTTCACGGTGTACCGTATGAGCAACCCGCAAGCATTCGATGCAGGAAGCGCGCACATGGAACTGCTGTTGGGTTCGGTAAACACGGCAGTGCTCATCTGCAGCAGCTTCACCATGGCGCTGGGTGTCTGGAGCGCCGAGGTGGGAAACAGGCGTTTGTTAGCGGTATTCCTGATCGCGACCATGATCATCGGAGCGATTTTCATCGGCATCAAGTTCACCGAATATTATCTGCACTATCAAGACCAAAAGGTGCCAGGATTGTGGTTCGAATACGCGGGAGCGAACGCTTCCAAAGTTCAAATGTTTTTTGTTTTTTATTTCATCATGACGGGGCTCCATGCGCTCCACATGACGATCGGGCTCGGAATCCTTTCGGTGTTGTTATTCCGAACGGTCATCGGGAGTTTTTCAGCGGATTACCACACCGCAGTGGATCTAGGCGGCTTGTACTGGCATTTCATCGATATCGTATGGGTGTTTTTGTACGCAATCTTCTATATCCCGGGAATCCATTACAGATGAAACAGCCTGTTGTCTCCAGAAAAACATATGCCTTCACCTGGCTTGCGTTACTGGCACTGGCGCTAGCCACCACGCTTATCGGCTTTCTCGATCTGGGGCCATTCAACATGATCATCGCGATTTCCATCGCAACCATCAAGGCCGCCCTGATTGCGTCTTTTTTCATGCATGCGCTATATGAGAACAGGCTGATCCGCATAATTGCCGCCGGAGGCGTTATCTGGTTCCTCTTCATGGTGTCTCTCACGTTAGGCGACTATGCGACCCGCGGCTGGCTCCCATTTCCGGGTAAGTAGTTTTCGCTCGTACTTTCGATGAAACGCAAAGTGCCGGCTATGTCAAAGCTGATCGCTCCCTATCGAGTGACGCATGGCAAGAAATTTCGCCTGAAAGATTTCGACGCAGCAGATACCCAGGGATTGGACTTAAAGGAAGAAGCAGACGCCTTTTTGCGGGCTAGCGTTGCAGACCTCAGCGACATGCAGCAGAAGTTATATGCCCAAGATCGTTGGGCGCTTCTGGTGATTTTTCAAGCTATGGACAGCGGCGGAAAGGATAGCGCCATTCGCCACGTCATGTCAGGTGTCAATCCCGAAGGCTGTCAGGTATATGCGTTCAAGGCGCCTTCTGTCGAGGACTTAAGCCACGATTACTTATGGCGAACCTCGAAATGTTTGCCCCAAAGGGGCCACATTGGTATTTTCAACCGTTCTTATTACGAAGAAGTGCTCGTGGTTCGCGTCCACGCTCACCTTTTAGAAAACCAGCGGCTCCCTCGTCAACTTGTTACTAAGAAGATTTGGAAGCAGCGCTATGAGGACATCAATGCTTTCGAAAAGTATCTCAATCACAATGGCGTGCTGGTCTGCAAATTATTTTTAAACATCTCGAATGAGGAGCAAAAACAGCGGTTTCTGAGCAGGCTGGACGAGCCCGATAAAAATTGGAAGTTCTCGGAAGACGATGTTAAAGAACGAGAGCATTGGAACGATTACATGAGCAGTTATGAAAGCATGATCCGGCACACTGCCACATCCAACGCGCCGTGGTACGTCATCCCGGCCGACCACAAATGGTTCACGCACATGCTGGTGGCCTCCGTGATCGTCAGTACGCTCAAAGACCTTAAGCTCTCGTTTCCGAACCCGGGCGCCGGCAAACGAAAAGAGCTGGATTCCGCACGCAAACTGCTTCTCAATGAGAAATGAGAACGAGGCTTAATTTAACAGCCGTTCGAGTTTCGAGCCGGGAAAGATCATCGTCTCATTCCGCTCAGGACCTGTGGATACCGAACCTACCTCGACTTCGGTGCGCTCCTCCAGAAATTGCAAATATTGCCTAGCACGGGCGGGGAGACCGTCAACTCTCGTGATGCCACGAGTCGACTGCCTCCATCCGGGAAGGCGCTCGAAGATGGGCTTGATGGCATCCATGCCACGGGTGCTCGCCGGCATCTGCGTCATCGTCTTGCCGTCCACTTCATAAGCGACGCAGACCGGCACCTCATCGAGCTCGTCGAGAACGTCGAGCTTGGTGATGATCAGGCTATCGAACCCATTTACTTCCGCTGTGTAACGCAACAACGGAACGTCAAACCATCCACAACGGCGCGGCCGCCCGGTGACGGATCCGAACTCATTTCCGGCACGGCGGATCGCCTCGCCCACCTCGGTGAGATCCTCGGAAGGAAACGGGCCCGAGCCGACGCGGGTGATGTAGGCTTTTGAAACACCTATAATTCCGTCAATCCGGGTGGGAGCCACTCCGGTTCCGGTACAGGCACCGCCCGCCGCAGCGCTGGAACTGGTCACAAACGGATAGGTGCCGAAGTCGATATCGAGCATCGTGCCTTGCGCCCCTTCAAACAGAACGCTCTTCCCTTCGCGGATGAGGCTGTTCAGCAGGTGCGCGGTGTCACACGCCATGGGGCGGACTTGTTCGGCCAACCTTCCGTACTGGTCGAGGATCTCGTCGAAGTCCACGCGATCCGCGATACCGAATGCGTCCGCAATGAGCTGCTTGTCTTCGGCCAAAGAACGGTACATCGCAGCAAAGCCTTGATCCACGAGATCGGCGACTCGAATGCCGCGGCGCGCGATCTTATCTTCATAGCACGGTCCGATTCCGCGCGAGGTTGTTCCGAGAGGAATCCTGTTGTCGCGCTTTTCCGAAATTTTTTCGAGGGTCCGATGGAATGGAAAAATCACGTGAGCACGGTTGCTGATCTTCAGTTGCGATCTCACCTCTATGCCGGCGCTTTCCAAAGCCGAGATCTCCTCGAGCAACGCCGCTGGATCTATGACCACGCCATTGCCGATCACAGCTTGCACTCCGGGGCGAAGAACTCCACTCGGAATGAGTTTCAGGACGAATTTCTGCGCGCCGATGAAGACCGTATGCCCCGCGTTGTGTCCACCCTGGTACCGCGCCACGGCATCGAACTTGTCGGAGAACAGATCGACGATCTTTCCCTTGCCTTCGTCCCCCCACTGCGCCCCAAGTACGATCAAATTGCTCATGAAATTTGCCGCAAGCCCAAAACTCCCGATTGTATCGCAACGGGGAGAATACCCTTAAGAATCATCAACTTGACGGATCCGGCAAGCGCGGGCTGTGCTACGCTTGGCACAATGCAGATGTGTGGCGTCTTTCAGGCGCTCGGCCCGGACATCTTTCGCCAGTTGATCCGCGGCATATCCATAGGAAAGCTGAAGACCTACCAGGTCTACGAGCGGTTCAAGCTGAGGGCGCGGCTGACGAAGCTGAATTCCGAAACCTTGCGAAAAGCGGAACCGAAGCTATGGGCGCGGATTGAAGCGGGCGAGGAAGAATTTGCCACAGACTTGTCGCAGGTTTTTCTTTTGTCTCATCTGGAGATGATCGTGGACGTGCTGAATTTCCTGGAAATTCCCAACGAGAACGGCTTTTTTGACAAAGATCTGAAACCGGAGCAGTACCTTACGGAGGGATGGCAGCGGCGGGCGTTCGAACATTTTTCCGGGAAGTACCAACGCGAAATTTTACTCTTTTATATCAATCACCTCGACTGGGAACTGACCAAAACCGATCAGGTATTCCTTCCCGCGGCCTAAGATGGCGGATATCAAATCATTTCATGAGCAGGTGAAGCGCGGTGACTTGAACGGTGTGCGCGCCTCGATTGCAGAAGACGCATCGCTGCTCGAAGCCACGAATGATATCGCTGCGTTGCTCGAGGAGCTCGGAGCGAAGCTGCAATAAGTCCCTCTATGGCATACAGCCAGCAATACGACGCGTTGGAAGCGCAACTGGAGGAGCTTCGGCGCGCCACTCTAGCGGCCTTTGCGGCCGCGAATTCTATCGAGGAGCTGGAAGAAGCGCGCGTGGAGGCGCTTGGCCGCAAGGGCGCTATTGCACAGATCAGCAAGGAGTTCGGTAAGCTGACGCCGGAGGAGCGCGCCGCCCTTGGCAAGCTGCTGAATTCGGTCAAACAGGACCTCGAGACCGAATACGAAGCCAAGAAGAGCCGCTTTGAACGTGCCGCTCTCGAGCAGCGGTTGGCGACCGAATGGATCGACGTCACGTTGCCGGCTGCCGGCGTGCGCCCAGGCAGTCTACATCCGGTAACACGGCTTCAGCAGGAGATCGAAGACCTGTTCACGTCGCTCGGTTTTGCAGTGCTGTACGGTCCCGAAGTGGAGACCGAAGAACATAACTTCGATGCGCTGAACATTCCGGCCACGCATCCGGCTCGCGATATGCAGGACACCTTCTGGCTCGAGAATGGACATCTGCTTCGTACGCATACATCGCCGGTGCAGGTCCGCGGCATGCGCGAACTCGGACCTCCGCTGCGCATGATTGCTCCGGGGCGGGCTTTCCGCAACGAAGAAGTGGATGCCTCGCACGAGCATACTTTCTATCAATTGGAAGGGATGATGGTCGACCGGGAAGTTTCCGTGGCCAATCTCATCTACTTCATGAAGACTTTACTAAGCTCGATTTTCAAGCGCGATGTGACGGTGCGGCTGCGGCCGGGTTATTTCCCGTTCGTCGAGCCCGGATTTGAGCTCGACATCCATTGCCTGATTTGCAACGGGCAAGGTTGCCCGGTCTGCAAGCAGAGCGGCTGGGTGGAACTGCTTCCGTGCGGTCTGGTACATCCCAACGTATTGCGCTTGAGTGACATCGATCCGGAGGAGTGGGGAGGATTTGCGTTCGGTCTTGGCCTCACGCGCCTCGCTATGATGCGCTATGGCATCGACGATATCCGCCAACTCCAGGGTGGAGATCTAAGGTTTCTCACACAGTTTTGATTCACTAATCAGCCATTCGATGAAAAGGACGTAAGTTGAAGTTTTCATATCGCTGGCTTTGCGAGCTTGTGCCGGACTTAACCGCGGAACCGGCTGAGTTGCAACGCCTTATTACAATGAAAACCGCTGAGTGCGAAGGCGTCGAGCCGGTGGGAGCGCACTTCAGCCAGGTAATCGCCGCTCGCGTCATCGAGGCCGAGCCGTTAGCAAAGGGAAAAAATAAGGCCGTCAAGATTGATGCCGGAAACGGCAGGGAAATGGTCGTGGTTTGCGGCGCGCCAAATGTTCGGCCCGGTCTGCTTGCTCCGTGGATTCCGCCAGGAACGACGTTCGGAGAACGAACGATCGGCCGAGCGGTTATCGAAGGCGTTGAAAGCGAAGGAATGCTGGCAAGCTCCGCTGAACTCGGCATCAATCGTGATCACTCCGGGTTACTTGAGCTCGAAAACGTTGCGGCTGGAGACAGAATCCCTGATCTATTACCCGATTGGATCCTCGAGATTGATAACAAGAGCCTGACGCACCGGCCTGACCTGTGGGGTCATTACGGCATGGCTCGCGAAGTCGCCGCGATTACCGGCGGCACGCTGCGGGATCCTGTTAAACCGGACCTGCTGCCACGGGGCGCAGCGGAAGTTGCCGTGCGAGTCAGCGACCATGCCCTCTGCTCGCGCTATAGCGCATTGCTGTTCGAAAACATCAAAGTAAATTCATCGCCGCTTTGGCTGCAAGCGCGCCTGGAGAGCATAGGCCTCAATCCGATCAACAACATTGTCGATGTTACGAATTTCGTACTTAGCGAGTTGCCGCAACCCATGCACGCCTTCGATGCGGATAAACTGGCAGGCAATACAATTTTCGTTCGTCCGGCGCGGCGCGGCGAGCAGCTTCGCGCACTTAACGGCGAGACTTATGTTCTCACGGAAGCGGATCTGGTAATTGCAGATGCGGCAGGCCCGATCGCTCTCGCCGGTGTCATCGGCGGCGCCGATAGCGCGATCTCCGAAGCAACCATGCGCGTCGTCCTCGAAAGCGCGAACTTTCAGGCCGGCAGCGTTCGCTCGACGTCCGCCCGGCACAAGCTGCGCACCGATGCTTCCATGCGTTTTGAGAAGTCCCTGGATCCGGAGAACACGTTAAGGGGGTTGGCCCGGGCAGTTGAGCTGTTCCGGGAGGTTTGCCCGGGGATTCGCACGGCCGGCGGCATAGCGGATGATCGCGTGCCTCCAAAGCACATTGACGCAATAGCGTTGCCGATGAGCTTTGTGAAACGGAAGCTCGGCAAGGAAATCAGCCCGGACGCTGTCCGGCGGATATTACACGCGCTGGGTTTCGAAGCCGGCGAAACGACGCCAGGCATGCTGACTGTAAGCGTTCCTTCGTGGCGAGCCACCAAGGACATTTCGGTTAAGGATGATCTGGTGGAAGAGATCGGCCGTATGATCGGCTACGACCAGATCACTCCGGCACCCCCGCTCATTGCCTCTGTCGTGCCGCCGGCGAATCCGGCGCGCATTTATCTTCGAAGAGTCCGTGCGCAGCTCGCTGCTCAAGGCTTTACGGAAGTCTACAACTATTCGTTCGTGAATGAACCAGAGGTGAAGAGGTTTGCGCAGGATATCTCGGGTCATATCGCTGTGCGGAATCCGATCGCTTCCGATCTGACACACTTACGGCGGAGCCTTCTGCCGGGACTGTTCAAGAACATTTCCGGCAATGTCCGGCATTACCGGGAGTTCCGGCTCTTTGAGATAGGCGCGGAAATCCATGCGCGCGGCCATGGCGGGCTGCCCGATGAGATAACGCATGCCGCAGCGGCTCTCTACAACGCGCGCGGCGATGAGCGGGATTTTTTTGAGCTAAAACGGGTCGTCGAATGCGTGTGGCCGTCCGCGCGGTTGGCCGCCGTGGCCGGCCACCCCTATGAGCATCCGGCCCGCACCGCCGAGATACATTGGCGCGATTCGATTATCGGCCGCATCTTTGAACTGCACCCGTCGTTGTTAGAAGCGGAGGGAATCGAAGGGCGCGCCGTCGTTTTTGACGTCAATCTCGATGTGGCGCAGAAGCTTGCCGCTAAGTGGGAAGTGAAGTATTCGCCGCTTCGGAAATACCCAACCAGCGGCTTCGACTTGTCCGTGGTCACTCATTTGGAAACTCCCGTCGCCCGGATTCAGGATGAGCTGACTGAGATCGCCGGCGAGAAATTGGCGATGATCGACTTCATGCGTCAATATGACGGGCCCCCGCTCGCCGAAGGGCAGAAAAGCGTCTCCTATCACCTCGAAGTTGGCGCGCTGGACCACACTATGAGCACCGAAGAGGTGACGGAGATCCGCAGCCGCGTCATGGAGGCGATGCGGCAACTGGGCTATGAGTTCCGGGCTTGAATTGAACCGATACAAGCCGCAATGCTCTGGCGTGACCGTAGGGCCGCCCAGATTCCGGTGTTGCCGTTCAGCCACCGCCAGTAGCAAACGCATCCGCCTGACGCGGAGGGCTGCGAAAGCCCGCTTCGAGCGTATTGGCAACCGAACTGCCCGAACTTTTCCGCGATTACCATCAAATTTCAAGCTTGATCTGCCGATGAAACAAGAGGGAGAACACGTTCTATCCTTATGGCCTACGCTGCCCAAACTGCCTACCGAGATTCCGAGATTTTGCATGCCAGCCCTGAGCGGCTGGTGCAGATCGTATATGAAATAGCAATCTCATCCATTGGCTCGGCTAGAGAGTGCCTGGCAAAGAGGGATGTCCCCGGGCGCGTCAAACATATTAATAAGGCGTTTGCTGCCATGGTGGAGCTGACGGCCGGTCTGGATTTTGAAGCAGGGAAAGATATTGCCGCCAACTATGCCCGGATCTACGACTATTGCCGCCGGCGGCTCATCGAAGCCAACGTGAAGCAGGACGATGTGATTCTCGCCGAAGTGCAATCTTTGATGAATGATCTTCAGGAAGCATGGCAGATTGTGGTAACGCGGCTTAGCGCCCAACGCACCGCGCACCTCGCCGCAGAAGAAGCTGAGCAATTTATGGCCAGCAGCCTCAGCGTCGTCGGATAGACGGCATACGGACTGCTGAGCTATTTCGAGGAGGACGCAGCCAAGGTAAACCGGCTGTCCGCCTCCGGGACGTTCAGTTCGATCATTTCAAACTTCATCCGAATTGGCTCATCGGACGCGCCGTTCTCCGCGATAACAGTTGACGGAAACGGAACATCCTCAACATACTGAAAATTTTGATAAAACTGCCGGAACACCGACTCCTGCCCATCTGTTGTCGTCACCTGCTCCCGCAGCAGCACAAAATAACCAGTGCTTTCGACGTAGTAGTATTCGACCTCGCCGCTCTTCAAGGTTATCTTCAGCTTCCAAACTAATGAGGAGCCGAGCATCTCTTTGTCGATGATCTCGATCTTTGTGCCTTTTTTGTCATAGTCGAGGAAGGGTCCGTCGAGACTTCCCTCGCCGATTAACCGTTTGGTCTCGTTCTCATTCATGAGTTTCGGGGTGGGCTGCGCGGATGTGATTTCCCATCCGCTTTTCCCGTCGAATGCCCTGGTTAAACTGGCGCCATTGAGATCTACTTCGAACCGGATCTTGTTCGGGCGCTTGATCTCCATGACAAACGAGCCTACTTGCTCCCCGGCGGTCATCTGACCCGCGATTCGTTCGGTTTGAACGGATTGCATCTTTGCGCGGCCTCCGCGCGCGAACACGATGCGGTCGGCAATCTCCTGGACTGTTTCGGCGCACAAGGGCAAGACGATCGCATTCAGAACCAGGCAAATGGTCAAGGGACGCAGCGCACGGCACATAACAGGGTAGGTTTTTTCTGAAAAACGCAATGGAAACGAAGGCGCTCGCTTTTCAACTTCTCTAATGCAAGAGAACTGCCACAAGGAATTGTCCGGTTAAACCGGTCCGATTCTCTATTACATCCATGGGTCAGAAGATCAAACGTTCAAAACAAGCCATGCCCCCGGCGCAATCGCGCCCCGATTCGCGGGTAATCCGTAACCTGGAGAGCCGCTTCCAAGAGGGGAAGGCTCTCGAATTGAATAAGGACTTTACAGGCGCAGAGAACATTTATCGCGAGATCATTGCTGCCTTTGAGCGCAATCGCTTCAATGCGGCGACCCCAATTGCTGCGTTGGGCTACGTTTTGCTGAACCAAAAGAAGTTTGAAGATGCCGAGACAACATTACGGCGCTGTGTCAAGCTGAATCCGAATCTTCTGGAAGGATGGGCCAATCTGGGAGCCGTGTATCGGTTTACGGAACAGTGGCGGCAGTGCATCGTCGCGTCTAAACGGACGCTGCAGATTGAGCCAAAGCATCTCGGATCATTGCTAAGTCTGGCGGAAGCTCAGAAAGAAGTGCGCCAATACGCCTTATCCGTTCAGAACTGTCTGCTTGCCCTTTCGCTCGATGAGAAGAGCATCGAAGCGCGTAAGACCCTGGCTTCCAACTATGTTGCTTTGGGCGATACCTCGGTTTGCCTGCCCATGTTCCGGAAGATCCTCGAAATGGACCCGGAGTCATGGCCGTTCAAATCGTACATGTTCTTCGCCATGCAGTACGAGCCAGCACTATCGAGCGAGGAGGTATTGCGAGAACATCTCATATATGGCCAGACCGCTCGTGAAAAGGTCGGGCCGCCTCAAGTCGCGTTCACAAATTCCTCATTGGCCGCCCGTCGCCTCAAAATCGGCTACATATCAAGCGATTTCAAAGAGCATGTAGTGATGCGCTTCGTCGAAGGCGTCTTCGCCGCTCACGACCGCAGCCGTTTCGAAATTGTCTTAATCTCAACGAGCGTTAAAGAGGATAAGGATACCCCACGCATACGCGGTTACGCGGATCAGTGGATAAACATAAGCGAGATCGAAGACGATGGAGCGGCAGCGCTGATTCGGGAACAGCAACTGGATATCCTGGTGGACCTGGCTGGGCATACCGGCCTTCCGCGTCTGCCGCTTCTGGCCAGACGCTTAGCGCCCGTTCAGGTTCTCTGGTGCGGTTATTCCGGTACTTCCGGCATTGACACGATGGATTACATTGTCGTCGATAATGTCCTTGCGTCGCCGGGAGAAAAGGCATACTTCTCCGAACAGCCGCTCCGGTTGCCGGGATCGTACGTGTGCTTCCGGCCTTCCAGTTCGCTGCAGCCGGGACCCCTTCCTTTCGAACGGAACGGGTTCATCACATTCGGTTGCATGAACAACCCCTCAAAGATCAACAAGCACGTGGTCTCCTGGTGGGCGGGAATTCTGAAGGCCGTACCCACCTCGGTGTTGCTAATGAGATATGCCCTGCTGGTAGATCCTCTCGTTCGCGAGCGGATTGCAAAGATGTTTCGCGAGTGCGGCATTGCGAGTGATCGCTATCAAATGCTGGAGGGTAAGAAAGACTTCATCAGCGTGTACCAGGATGTCGATATCGCGCTGGATACCTTCCCCTACAACGGAACAACCACTACATGCGAAGCGCTCTGGATGGGCGTGCCTGTAGTCGCATTGCGCGGAGATCGTTTTGTTTCCCGGGTTGGAGCGTCTCTGCTGACCTACACGGGCTTACGGGATCTCATCGCCGAGTCGCCGCGGCACTATATCGATCTCGCGGTCGAACTGGCGCGCGATCCTCAGCACCTGGCCGGCTTACGGCAACAGCTTCGAGTGCATTTGCCGAACACACCTGTGTTTGATCCAAACGCTTTCACCAAGGGACTGGAGCAGCGCTACATCGAGATCTTCGAGAAATGGCACGAGCAGCAGGCTTCAGCTACTCTGGCAGCGCTCGACCATGCGTATTCCTCAGGTAATGCGACCAGCCCCGCTCGAACTGGATTCTGAACGACATAGCTCTCAATCCTTCGAGCTTCGTCTGCGCCGCGCACCCAATGGTCGTAACTTTCGTCCTGCCAGAAGGGCATTCCAGTTCGACCGAGTTGCTGATTGGCGTACCGCGCAGTCGTGCCTTTCAGCTTTTGCATCAGTTTTGAAACGTCTGCTTGCGGCGTGATCAGTAGATGAATATGGTTTGGCATGATTACCCACGCGTGCAAAGCGTAATCACCCTTCCCGCCCTGCTCAATCGAGTCGCGCACGAGCGCTGCGATGCTGGGTATTCGAAGATATGTTGGACCTGCACAGCAGTTATCGAGCAAACGATCCATGCAAACGAACGCCTTCCCTGAGCTCATCGACTCTCCACAGAACTCGCGGCCACGTGGCAGGCTGCCATGAAGTCGGAATGTGACAAATAATGGTTGGCCTATTACATGGATATGAGGGAGGCGCCGCCGAGAGAACTGCATTCATTTCGAGTGGGCTTTACGGTCCAAAGCTCTTACTGCGGCTCTGCTGCCTGGTGGGGCAGGTTTCAACCTGCGGAGGGCTTTAGCCCGACACCGGTAGCGGCCCTGATGGCCCCGGCGCAGACTGAAGTCCACCCCACAATCCCCACAAGTGACAAGAAATTGTCACTGCCAAAAAATTTTCAAGAAGCATCGCAATGTTGGTCGGAACTGCCGATATAGCTTGTGACGGCAGACACCGAGGCAAATAAAATCGGGCTGCGAAACAAAAAACAGCAAACGCTGATCACTTTGGAGAAGACAACAGAATGATTTCGATTCAAACAAACGTCGCGGCCCTCTACGGCCTGCAAAACCTGCAGAAAACTCAGATGCAGGAACAGAACACAATTGAGCAGATGACCTCCGGTTATCGCATTAACACCGCTGCTGATGATCCGGCCGGCTTGGCGCAGGCGAATCAGTTGCGCAACATGGGCGCAGTGCTGACGCAGGGCGTTGCCAACGGCAATAATGCGGTCGGCCAGTTGCAGATTATCGATGGCGGTTTGAGCAACATCTCACAGATCCTCGATCGTCTGCAGACCCTCGCTACCGAAGGCGCATCCAGCACCTTCACCGGAAATTACGGCACTTTGGCGAGCGAATTCGCCAACGACGTTACGGAAATTAACCGCCAGGCAGCCAACATCGGTATGAGCTCAGGCGGCAATTTCAACGCTGCCCTGACAGTCTACGTCGGTGGCGGTCTTGGAAACAACAACGGCAACGTGATTGGTACTCCGACGGAAACTATCGCGCTGAGCGGCACGAGCAACGCGGCGGATATGAACGGCCTCGGACTCACCAACTACACCGCAGTCTCGAATCTCACCAACGCCGCCAACTTCTCGGCTGCCATCTCAGTTGTGGCCGCCGCGGTAACCGCCTTGGGCAACATTCAAGGTACAGTGGGCGCCGGCATCAATCAGCTCAACTTCGCCGTGAGCCTGGCGGGATCTCAAATCACGAACTACTCTGGAGCCCAATCGCAGCTTCGCGATGCGAATATGGCGCAGGCAGCAACCAACTTGTCACAGCAACAGGTCCTCATGCAATCGAGCATGGCGGCCCTGGCGCAGGCCAATCAGATACCGCAGAGTGTGCTCAAACTTCTGCAGAATGTTTAGTCCTAGTAACTAGGAAGAAACTGACCCGCGGGGCGCAAAAGCGCCCCGCACTTTTTTTATTGCATTTTGTTGGAATGACGATAAGTTTGGACGATTAGAACTAGGGAGGGATTGAATGAGTTCCGTTAGCTATAACGCCGCCAATCAGATTAGTGTGCTATCGTTCACCGGTCAAAGCAAATATTCCGCTTCCTTTCAAAACATTCTTTCAAAGTCGGTCACGCTCGATTCGATTCAACTCTCAGGACTTGACGATCAGGCCAATAACGATCAGAACCGCCAAACCGCGCTCCAGGGCGTCGATCAGGCTTTTACCGCATTGCAAACAGCGATTAACAATCTCGCGACCGCAATTGGGCCGGCCGCTCTGTCGGGGATAGCCGCCAATCCGTCCCTCGCTTCTGTATCGCTGGGCGTCGGAGCGTCTCCGGGCTCCTATCAGTTGGAAGTGGATAACCTCGGATCGTCTACTCAGATGCTGAGCTCGTCTTCCAACACGAAGGTCACCGATCCGAACTCCCAAAACATTGCTTCAGGAACAAGTTTCGAGCTCGCCGTGACGGATCCTTCCAGCAACGGCGGGCAAACGCAGTACACCACAATCAATAACCCATCGGGAACTCTGGCCGGTTTGGTGCAGGCGATTAACGGAACTGCCGGTTTGGGCGTATCCGCCTCGATCGTGAACGTAGGCCCTCCCAGTTCGCCCGATTATCGGCTCGCACTTCAAGCCACAGCCTTGGGCCCGGTCACGATCGACATGGGCGTTGGCTCTTCGCAGACTTTTTCCAGCATTTTGAGCCTGATATCGACGGGCGCAAATGCCAGCTATCAGGTGGACGGCACTCCTATCACCGGTAACTCCGACACGATAACTCTTGCGCCGGGTGTCACGGTTAACCTGCTCCAGGCCTCACCCGGAAATCCCACGACGATTACCGTTTCACAGTCCACGAATAACGCCCAGGCTGCTCTTCAGCAGTTCGCGACCGCATACAACCAGGTGGTTTCCGCGCTCGAAGCCCAACACGGGCAGAATGCCGGCGCTCTCTCCGGAGACAGCATTCTTTTGGAAGCTCAGAGTGTCTTGTCTGCCATTAACGGGTATAGCTCAAATGGTTCAACGTTGAGCGCTGTTGGCCTCGACCTGGACAATCAGGGCCATCTGACCTTTAATCCATCGGAATTTGCATTGGGGGCGGGGAACAATTTTTCGTCATTGGCCCAATTTTTGGGTGACACGTCATCCGGTTTCATAGGGTCGGCCAGCACTGCTGTCAAAAGCCTGGAGGACCCGATCAGCGGCACCCTTAAATCGGAAGAGAATTCGCTGTCCAAGGATTTGACCAGTCTAAACGCGAAAATTTCCGATCAGATAACTCAAATCAACCAGTTTCAGCACAACCTTTACATTCAGCTCTCGTCAAGCGATGCGGCCATCTTCAGCCTGACCGAGCAGCAGACATTCTTCACACAGCTCTTCCAGACCCAGACCGCAAATTTAATGGGGGGAGCCTAACCGCATGGAAGAAGCGGCGACAGCGATTCGAGCGCTCGAGGAGAGTTTCGAAGCTCTCGAAAGCGCGGTAGAAGAGCGGGAATATTCGCTCATCGAACCACTCCTTCAGAAACAGAGGGATCTGCTGAGATCACTGGCCGCAACAGATCCACAAACGCAAGAACTCGCCCGCCGCGGGTATGAGCTAGCGCATTGGGGGATCACCATGATAAAAATCCAGCGCTCCGGCTATGCCCGGTCACTCGCCGCGGTTCTGAATGCCAAGCGCATCGATTGTCAGTATGCTGCGGGCGAAGCCCCGCACGCGGATCTCGTTTCCGTCACTCTCTAAGCGCTGCTCAGCAGCCCAGTTGACAGGCGCAGTCGCCTTAAGGGATTTCCGATACGCCCAAGGCTTGCGGAGACGTTACATCGCCGGCTTCCACTATGAATCCGTGACCACCTCTTTAGATCACGTTACCGAGTCGGCCTCATTGCCCAAGAATGTTACTCCCGGACCAGGCGAATCCCTCGCGAAAAAGCGCGAACTCCTGAACCAGATGCAAGGAGCGCTCCGCTCAGCCGGCCTTCACCCCCGCCTTGTGGCGCCGGTCCAGTGCCAGGTTCAAACATTCTGGGGCGACGTGATGACAGTTGTTCTGCCGGAGGCGGTCTCGAACGAGATTGCTATGGCGGGCGTGTATGAGACCGATCTGACGGTCGCGTTAGTTCAACTACTCGAACCCGGCATGGTGTTTCTTGACATTGGCGCTCACCGCGGCTATTTCTCACTGCTCGCTGCTCGGCTGGTCGGTCCAACCGGTCAGGTCCATGCTTTTGAACCGACGCCCGCCACGTACGAACTTCTATCCACCAACGTGCGGCCTTACCGAAATGTGCACGCCAATAACATGGCCGTGTACTCGGAATCGAAGGAACTTGTCTTCCACGATTACGGTCTTTTCGCCCCCGCATTCAACTCGCTATACGCGCCCAGGATGTCCAAGGACGTCGCCGGCCGGATTGCTGTCGAGAACCGAATCGTACCGGCCGTCTCCATCGACGATTATGTGAAGACCTCCGGCGTGCGCCCGGACTTTATAAAAATCGACGCGGAAAGCGCGGAACTGGACATTCTCAAAGGCATGAGTGAAACCCTTCGCACCATTCGCCCGGCATTCACCTTGGAAACCGGAGATATGGATCTCGACGGCGTCGCCTCGACAAAAGACTTGGCTAACTATGCCTGCAGCTTCGGCTATACACCGATTGACATCTGTGGCGGACAGATCAAAAGACACCAGATCCAGGACCGCTACGCTTACGGCAATCTTCTTTTTGTCGCTTCCGAACGCTTAGGCGGCTGAAAGTTACAAGCACACACGAACTGGAAACACGGAAATGGCGGATCAAATTACGTCGCAGCCTGACATGGATCAGATTGCAAAGAGCCCCAACAATAAGGAGCGGCAGGATGACTCCGTGAAACGGGTCGCGCCTTACGATTTCCGGCGCCCCGATCGGGTTGCTAAGGATCAGCTTCGATCGATTCGCTCCCTGCATGAGAATTTTGCGCGTTCGGTCGCCTCGAGCTTATCGGCTTACCTGCGCACCTACGTATCGAGCCAGCTCATCTCGCTCGAACAACTTTCGTTTTCTGAAGTTCTAAAAGCTGTCGCTACGCCCGCGTGCATCGTGGCGCTGCGTATGCGCCCCCATGAGGGCGCTGCCTTGCTCGAGATCAGCAACTCCATCGTCTTTCCTATCATCGAGATGCTTGTCGGCGGTAGCGGCAAAGCGTCGAAGAGCATTGAACGTGATACGACCGAAATCGAGCGAAGCATTCTGGATGGAGTTTTGCGGCTCGTCTTAAAGGATTTGACCGTGGCCTGGCAGACTATGGGAGAGATCGAGTTCAACCTCGAGGGCTACCAGCGAAGCCCCGACTTGTTCCGATACCTTCCCCCGAATGAGGCCATGCTGGCCGTCAGCATGGAATTAACATTGGGGCAACACACAGGCTTGATCACGATTTCGATCCCTTCCATCATCGTAAAGATGCAGCGGCAGAAATTAGGACAGCAGGTCAAGCTAAAAAAAGGCAAGAGAAACGACGGCGACTATGAACGCATGGTTCGGCTTGTGCAGCCGGCGCAGATTAACGCTGATGTTCGCTTGAATGGTCCGCGTATGCTTCTGAAGGATCTGGTGAGCGTAAGTACAGGAGACGTGATTTCGCTTGGCTATGCCACCTCCCGGCCGCTCGATCTGCATCTGAACGGCACCCGAAAGTTCACTGGGCAAGTCGTTAGCAAGGGGTCAAAGCGAGGGTTTCACATCACCGAGTGCACGGAAAATCTCGGCTAACAGAAAGCTCTAGGCAGGCTGCCTGTGCCCCACCGTGGGGCGGCCTTTAGGCTGCGCGCCGTTTCAACCGGCGTATGTTTTTCCTTGCTTTACCGGGTACTTCAGGGCTGGGAACCGAAGCGGTTTCGGTTACCAGCCCAATTCATTTTTAGGCTTGCGGTATCAGGTTTACCGTCTGCTGTTCAAGGGTGTTGGCGGTTGTGATAACGCGAGAATTCGCCTCATAGCTGTTCTGGAACGTCATCAACTGAGTGAATTCCGTCGAAATATCGACTGTCGACGATTCGAGCGTGCTGCCCTGGATGTCGCCTCTGCCGCCCGTGCCGGCAGCTCCTATCGCGGGCTGAGAAGTAAGGCCACTCACCTGATAGTCGTTATTTCCTACCGCGATGAGCGATGTGGGATTTGTAAAATTCGCCACGGCTACTGTAGCGATCTGCAGTTGCTTACCGTTTGACAGAGAGGCGAACACTGCTCCGCCGCTTCCGATGCTAACCCCCGTTACGCTGGCTGGCGCGCTCCCGTCCTGGGAATTAGATGACGTGGACGATTGCTGTGCATACTGCGTAATAGCCGACGAGCCATTTGCATACAGGTTGAAGTTGATGTTCATGTTGGCAGCGCCGTCCGCCAGTCCAGTAATCGCCACGGTGGGGGCGGCTGCTGTAGATGCAGGCGACGTCAGATTGCCGCTCGAATCGAAGGTCAACGTCCCTGTGCTGGTTGTTGTCCCGTTCGCCGCCGGAACAGAGGCGCCCCAGGTCCAATTCCCGCCTCCGTTGTTCCAGAAGTTCATCGTCACGGTCTGCGCCTTCCCCAGCGAATCGAAAACCTGAATCGGCGTACTGTACGTCGCGTTTGCCGCCGTCAGAGGGGCTGTGGCAACGGCCGCCGTCGCATCGAGATTCGTATTGAATGACATGTTCGTAGTGGCGACGGCCGGTTCAAGCGTTCCCGTGGGAACCACAATGTTGCCAAGCGCCGCGTTGGTGTTGACCTTTCCATTCACCACGGTCCAGCCTTGAATCGCCTCGTTCTGCGAGTTCATGAGCGTGCCGATCGAATCCGTCTTCAGATTGCCATCTCTCGAATAGAGAACGGACCCGCCGGCGGTCTTATCAATTAAGAACCCTTGCCCCTGGATGGCCACGTCCAGCGCATTCGATGTGGAGACGAGGGCGCCTTCCTGCAGAAAATCTTTATTGGTAACCGGGCTCTTGACACCCATGCCTAATTGAGTGGATCCATCGGCCGTGAGAGTCGCCGACATGACGTCCGCGAATGTTACGGAGCTGGACTTGAATCCCGTAGTATTCAGATTGGCGATATTGTTTCCGACGACACTGACGGCAGTAGAATCTGCACTTAAACCTGAGAGTGCCGTGTTAAAAGCTGTGAGCAATGAATCTCTCCTTCTGGCGCGTTAAGCGCACGCTCTGAGCGCTCGCTCAGGCCACAAGAGCACGCAATGTGCCAATGCTTGGGTCGCCGAAGCCCTTGATTTCACGAGGTCTTATTTGCTCTTCAACTGCCGGAATGCGTCAACAACTTGTCGGGGACGGTATCTTGGCACACATCGAATGCCAGGAGAAAAGCAGACTCCTCCGGTGTCTACTTTTCTGATGCCGCTCTCCAGATCGCTTGCCGGTATCTCGATTGCCTCAAGCATGCTTTTGACGAGTCTGAGTTTGCCGGCCATTGCCGCGCAACAGTCGCAGCAAGAGCGCGCCGAAGCGGCCATGGAGCGTTCTATTGCAGCGCAACAAGCCGGCCTCGAGGCTGTTCGCGACAAAGGCGAGCCCGATTCCGTACGGCAACAGCGTGAATCCATTCTCCGGCAAACGAACGCCATCCAGGGAACTGAAGCGCCCGCACAACCTGCTTCCGCTGAGCAGACCGCCTCTCGTGCCGCCTCATCACAGCCCGAGAAGACTTTCTTTTCGACTCCCTGGCCCTCTTCCATCCCGCTCGCTGTCCCGAATGTCCAGATGGTGGACGATGAGTGTCAGCCGCTGGAGAAAAATGAAGTCGACAAACTGGTCCAGGCAGCTTCGAAAAAGCAGGGGATTGAACCGGAGCTGCTCAAATCCGTCATGCGCCAGGAGTCCGCTTTTAAACCCTGCGCCGTGTCTACGGCCGGCGCTATGGGGCTGATGCAGATCATGCCCGAAACCGCCGGGATGCTTGGCCTGGAGGATCCGTTCGATCCAGCCAAGAATATCGAGGCCGGTGCCCAGTTCCTAAAGATGATGCTGAATCGATATCAGGGCGATGTACCGATGGCCTTAGGAGCATATAACGCCGGCCCGGGAAAGGTCGACAAGGCCGGCGGCGTGCCTCCTATAGCAGAGACGCTGCAGTACGTGACGAACATCCTTCGCAGCCTCTCGCTCGCCTATTGATGTGCGCCGCTGGCTTCCTTTCACAAAACAACTGTACTTAAGAATGACTAACTTGATTGCGTCGAAATAGGACTAACTTCGGGAGTCACTCAGCGTGTCTCCGTAGTTCACCCTTTGAATACGTCGACAAGTAGAGTGCACTATCTGCTGGCGCGCGGAGAAGGCGTGGTTGCGCCGATCCTGTGGTCTGTCATAGTGCCCGGCGCCGTAAATTCTGTAGGAAGTGCGGGGTTAGGCTTATACAACGTCCCTACAATATAGCCGCCTCCTGGGCTGACAGGGTACGTGGGGCCACACGCAAATAAACCCATGGAGACGGCTACCACCAGCGATACGCATATGAGCTTATTCATCGTTAATCCTATAGCCTCTCGAGCCGTAATGTGGACAGTACGTCATTGAGTAACTGTATGCCTTCGACATTTGTGAGGCTTTGCAGGGAGGAATCGATGGCTCTTCGAATATCGGTACGCCGTTTAACAATTCTGGTAGTCCCCAGCTGAGTGGTTTCGGTGGTCGCGGCTGCAAGATCGCCACGACTTAAGGCAAGTGCCTTTTCGTAATAAAGATCGTTGAGAATTTGCATCTGCCGTTCGTGAACGCTGTTGTCCCATTCCGCTGGCGGGACTTGATAGAAAGGCGTACCGAGCTTCTGGTCTACAAGCATCAACAGTAAGTGTGTTGCTTGGATCGGGGATAATGGGCTTGTTAAATGAGATCCAGAGCCCGAGTTTCCCTTACTGGCCATAAACCTCGGGCTCGCTATAAAGAGCTCCGTACGGAGGAACTGTATCTGCTTCACGCTAGTTTTAACAGTGTCCGGTAGGTGAAGACGTTCGACGACGTTGTTGAAGCGGTCCACTAATTCGGAGGTGGTTATGCCAGTCAACGCATGAGCATAAAAAGCCTTTTCCGCGCACGCCAATCTCTCTTGAAGGAGAGGAGCAACAAGGGCAGGAATGGAAAAGCGATGCGGAAACTTTACGGTTTCAGCCGCTAGCTCCTTAATGGTTTCGTAATCGCTCTCATTTACAGACGTTGCGCGCATCTCCAACATACTATTGGGGTCGCCGGGTCTCGTGGGGTTTCCTGCCATGTTCTTCGCGGGGCCAAACTGAAGCGCTAACTTAATGGGAACACCGAGAATTGCACAAGGCGTCGCGATCTTGGTACACAATTTCAGCATCTTATCTCGCTTGACTTACCTGCGGCATAAACAGGTTTGACTGCTGCCTTCCTACAATCATCGAATACAAGTCTAAGACCCCTTTTTTAAGTATGTAAAGAAAAATCATAATGACAAAAGAAGTTTTGCGCAGATCGTAATCAAGCGGGGTACAACCCTCAATGTGAGGAATGTTTGATTGAGGACTATTGAGCCACCCCCGGAGTTCGCCAGTTTTTCGATTTCACGATCTGTTCACACCTGTTACAGTTACATCGCCCTTCCCGGGGCGCTGGCTGAAATGCGAGCTGGAACCCATGGATGCCCAACCCCGAATTCGATGCCATTCCTCGAGCAGCGCGCCATCCGCCCATGAACACGCCGCAAGGCGAAGAACTCGAAGGGCGTCTGTTCGCCGATCTTTCCACGCTTAACCGCGAACATCCGATCACGCCCGTCAACCGGTTCTACATCCGGACGCGTGCCTCGCACCTCCTTCCGTCAAAGAGTTCCTGGTCGATTCGAGTGACCGGGCCGCATCACGCTAAGAAACTTAGCGGCTCAGGATCTGTGCGCTCCGGGCGCCAGGGCATTCATCTGCTGGAATGCTCCGGCAATCCGCACGGCGCACACTTCGGCATGATCAGCACGGCAAGCTGGCAGGGAGCCCCGCTCGCTTCGCTTTTGGATCGCATTGCCGGAAGCCGAGAGAACGGCGCTCGCCTCCTCATCTCCGGCTTCGATACGTATGCGACTCCCTCCGTCAGCTCGATACCCGGCGCGAGTTGGATATTTTCGCTCGACGATCTTTACATGTCAGGAGGATTTCTCGCCCCCCACGGCCGGGAAAATACGACATCCGTCTCCGAGCAACCAGTCCGCGCGTCCGCACGCGGCGATTGGATAACGGCTACTATCGGCGAACCGTGTTCATCGCCGATTCTCCGTGAACCGATCCTTCGAAAACAGTCCGGCTAACCGGTTGTGCCGATTGGGGGAGTATGAGCGGAGTGGAAATTCGAGCGATTGCGTACGTGGATGCAATGAGGGATTCTCCAGGCGTGGCATTGCTTGCAGATGTGCGGCGACACGGGAGCGGGCTTGCGCGGCTTGGTCGGTTCAGGTCGCGGCGCGACGGGTTGGGGCGGCGCAATAAGTGTGACTTTATAGCCGATGGCCTCCAAACGCCGCGAGAGCTTGCGGGCGGTGCGTTCCGGATTGCGTCGATCGAAGGAATCACCGCCACGCTCGCGATACTCGACGCCTTGCTCGGCGAGAATGTGCCAAGCGACAATGGCGATGCGATGGGCGACAGCTACAGCGGCCTTCTTTAATCCGCGCCGCTGGGCGGTGCGGAAGAACAGAGCGGCCAGGAAACAGTCGTTGGCGCGGGCGGCAGCCCAGGCACTTTGCACCAGAATGCGCCGTACGTAGCGATCACCTTTGCGCGTACGTCCGGAGAAGCGCTTGCCGGCACTTTCGGCATTGCCCGGACAAAGTCCGGCCCAACTCGCCAAATGTCGCGGTGTAGGGAACTGCACCATGTCCGTGCCGAACTCGGCTATCAATACGAGTGCCGTAGTGCGATCCACGCCCGGAATCGTGCTCAGCCGCCGCAGCAGGTCTGCCTGCGGAAGGGCCAAGCCGTCGATGCGCGCATCCACACACGCACGCTCCTCATCCAGCCGATCCAATTTCGACAGCAATTGCTCTAGCATCCAGCGAAAATGCTCGTCGGGCCGACCGTCCAGCGCCAGCAGCAGAGCTGGTATCTTGACGCGCATATGGCCACGCGCGCACTCGGCCAGACGCTCGGGATCACATACTCCACTGGCCAGCAGCCGCAACATCGCCATGCCGCTCATTCCGATAATGTTGCTGGCGACGGACGCCAGTTTGAGGTTCACGGTCTCGAGTAATCGCGTGATGCGATTGATCACCCGATTGCGGTCTTGCTGAATGTGTACGCGCAGGCGCGTCAGCTCACGTAATTCGCGTATCGGCTTCGGTGGAATGAAGCTGCCGCGCAACAAGCCGTATTGCAGATACTCGGCGATGCGCCGCGCATCGATGCGATCGGTCTTTTGGCCCCGCAATGCGCGCACGTTCGCTGGATTCACCAGCGTCAATGTGAATCCTCCCTCCAGCACATTCCAGACGGGAATCCAATATACGCCGGTGGACTCCATCGCCACCTGCCGCACCTTGTGCTGCTTCAGCCACCTCCGCAAGCGTTCCAGATCTTGTGTGAAGGTGCCGAATACTTGCTCCTCCACGCTCGCTTCCGCTTGTCCGCGGACGCGCTTTCTAACACACGCGCTCACTGTGTCGCGGTGAATATCCAGTCCGGCACAGCAGCGGTACAGTAACTTCATATCGCCTCCTCATGCCGCGAGTAAGGGACGCCTGGAAACCATCGACTTTCCTTCACGTGCTCTCCGCCTCGCGGCGGAGGCGACAATCTGTTGTGCCGTGCACAAACTGCGGGCGCCCGGGCCACGTTCACAAGCGGGCTTCTAGCTCCAGATTGGAATCGGCCTCTCGTCCACTCCCGGCACTCCGCAGCCTATCTCAACCCTGACGCTGTTTTCATCCCCCGTTGTGGCGACCCCCGCCGTGCTGCGTTCACAGGCCATTGAAAAATTTCTTTTCCCGCCTTCTCAGCGTGTTCCAGCCAATTTTTCGGATCGATGATTCGTTTTCGCCCTTTCGCGTGCTACGCTCTAGCCGCAAAACGCGATTGCTATGACACCTCGATCCATTCGCCGCGCCGCCGAGCGCAAAGCTGCCAAACTCGCCCGCAAAGCTGAAATCAATCGACAAAACTCCTTGCACTCAACAGGTCCGGTGAGTGTTGCGGGTAAACTCGCTTCCTCTCGCAATTCCCTGAAGCACGGACTCGCCTCTGCCACTCTGATCATCCCCGGTGAAGACCCGGCCGCTTTCGAAGCCCTCAAAGCCGCTCTCATCGAAGAGCATCAGCCCGCTACCGAAACCGAAGAACTGCTTATCAACGAAATGGCTCAATCTTATTGGCTCGAGCAGCGCGCCCTCCGCCTCCAGAACGACTGCTTCACCGAAAACGGAATCGACGAAAAACGTCTGTCGCTATTTCTTCGCTATCAGACCACCCACCATCGCGCCTTCCACAAAGCCCTGGCCGCGCTGCTCAAACTGAAACAGACCCGCGCGCGTGGCTTCGTTTCGCAGAGTGGGGCAGGCTCTCAGCCTGCGCGGGACTCTCAGTCCCGCCTTTCGTCTTCTCCCGCTGGCTTCGTTCCGCAAAACACCGGAATCGCGAGCGTCAGCGAGTCGGTGGTCGCCTCCTCGCCCGTTCAACTCGCCGCCGAAGCGGCCTGAAAAGGCTCGCCGCGGCTGGTTCTTTGAAAATTGAATACGATTTCGGGCCCTGGTGCGCCCCGGCTCGTCTTCGTGGCTCTAAGTCAGCGAGTGCAGCCGGTCCTGCCGGCTCATCACCTGCGTGATCCGCACTCCGAAATTCCCCTCGACCACGACAACTTCGCCGCGAGCGATTACGGAGTTATTCACGATTACATCTACCGGTTCCGAAATCGCGCGGTTCAGCTCGACCACGGATCCAATCGTCAGCTTAAAAACATCTTTCAGCGCCAGTTGTGTTCTCCCGAAAGAAATACTGACCGGCATTTCTACTTCCAACAGCAGATCGAGATTACGTGCATTCGGCTTTGAAACCGGAACAATTGCCGCCGAGGCCGATTCTCCATCAGAATCGTGTGTAGCCAGTGTTTCGAGCAGCTCAGTGGATCCCGACGTCACGAAGTCAACCGACTGATCGCCAATCCTGAGTTTGATCACGAAGCTTCGATCTTCGGCCGAGGGCACATGTTGATCGCTCAACGCCTTGCATCGGACATCACTCTTCGATTTGATTGAGAAGCTGCTGGCAAGCGACGCGCCGAGTTGTACCAGTACTTCATTGAGGGCGCCCAGAGCCGCCGCCTCCTCGTCTTTTTCGGCCGCGCTCCCCGCCAAGAACTGCCTGCCCAGGAGAAGCGCATTCGTCCGCTCGAGACCAAATTGCACAAACCCGAAATCTGCCGGCTCGAAGCTTTGCTTGGCCCAAACGAAATCGTCAAACGGGCCTCCCGCGGTTTGCTCGGTCCGCGAGGGCTGTTCGCCCAACACTGGCGAAAACGCTTTTAAAACGGCACTAAGAACGGCTCTCTCTAGATAGGCAGTAGCTTTCTTTGTCTGTCCGGGAGTGATGGTGGTGGTCATTTGAAATGATTCAGTCTTTCGTCTAAGAAGCTCGCCGCTGGAGGGGCCAGCGCTTTTGAATATAAGAACGAAGCCGCAAGATGGATTGCGTTTTGAGTTGTGAGATGCGCGATTCTCGCAGATCGACGACGCTTGCAATATCTCGAAGCGTCATCTCCTCGTAATAGTAGAGGCTCAGAATCGTTCTCTCGAGCGGCGGCATTTTTTCAATCGATTCAGCCAGCAGCCGTTCCAGTTCCACTTGTTCCAAGGCCTGGGACGGGCAATGTTCGTCAACGGCGAGATCCTCCAGAAGACTTCCACGGCCATCCGACTCCGATGAACTGTATCCGAAGCTCGTTATCGTGAGTCCGCACGAATCGGTGAGCCAGCGGTGGTACTCGCCTAAAGCGATTCCCAGGTAAGCCGCGATTTCTTCTTCCGTGGGAATCCGCTGGTGCTCCTGTTCGAGCACTCCAATCGCCGCCTCAATCATCCTTGCTCTCTTGCGCTGCAGTCGCGGCGCCCAATCGAGTCCCCGCAAGCTGTCGAGAATCGCTCCGCGGATTTTATATTCGGCGTACGTCGGAAGCTTTACCTCCTGGGTTGGGTCGTAGCGGTCAATTGCCGCAATCAATCCCAAAACGCCCGTCGAAATCAGGTCGTCGAGACTCACCGAGGAAGGGAGCCGTTCATGTATTCGCCGCGCAATCACCTTCACTTGTGGAAGGTGGGCCAGAATTGCCTGTTCGCGCGTGTCGGTCGCAGTCATCAGATCGGTCATTTGATCGTGCCCAGACAAAGCACACGAACTCCCGAAGGAACTTCGTTATGCGCTATTACCGCGAGCGCCGGCAACGCGCTCTCGGTGATTTGTTTCAAGAATTGCCGTGCGCCGGAACTGGTTACTATTGCTATCCCGGAGTCCGTCGCCGGCACCGCATGCGTAATCCGGTCGACAATCGATCGGATCTGCTGCGGGGCCAGGTTCAACTGGCTGTTATGCTCGCCGTGCTCCACGGAAGCCTCAATCATTTTTTCGAGCTCCGAATCCAAGAAGTAAACCGGGAGGTCTCCAGCCTGATTGAGAAATGGCTTTACAATCGCCCGGCGATTCGCCTGACGCACATATTCCGTAAGAAGGCTCGTGTTGCGGGTCAAAGCCGACGCTTCTCCCATGGCCTCCAAAACAGTCGTGGCGTCCTTAATCGATACTCGCTCGCGCAGAAGGTTTTGGATTACCTTCTGGACGGTCCCCAGGCTCAATTGCTTCGGAATCAAATCCTCAATCAGCTTCGGCTGGTCGTGCGCGACACGATCGACAACCTGTTTGGCATCTTGCCTCGAGAACAGTTCGTATGCATACTTTCGAACCACCTCAGTCAGATGCGTGCCGAGAATTCCTACCGGATCGACAACCGTGTAGCCCGCCTTCTTCGCATTGTCGATTTGATCGGCGGTTATCCACAACGCCGGAAGGTTGAAAGCCGGCTCGTGAGTTGAAGCCCCTTGGATGGCGGCAGCGCCTTGGGCTGGCGGAATGGCCATTTCGCATCCAGCCTGCAGCTCGAAACGAGCTATTTCGATGCCCTTCACCAGAATCACGTACTCGCGGGCTTTGAGCTGAAGGTTATCGATTACCCGCACCGGCGGCAAGACATAACCGAGCTCGGCCGCAAATTGGCGCCGTATGCTGGCGATACGCTTCAACAGGACCGAATTTGCGCCGCCCTCCACGAAGCGGACGAGCCCGAGACCCACCTCGACCGTTAACGGCTCTATCTTGAGCAGAGTCTCTACGTCGTCCTTGGCTCTCAGCGCCGGCGTCGCAGCGGCGGACTTCGTCTTGGCGTTGTTATTTCGCAGCCTCCACCCGGCATAACCGGCCCCGCCGCCGAGGAGGAGAAATGGGATCTTCGGCAGGCCAGGAAAGGCCGCCAACACGATGAGCACCCCGGAAGCCAGCAACAATGGTTGCGATTGCTTGAAGAGCTGCTTCTGAACATCTACCCCGAGCCGCGAATCAGAACTGGCGCGTGTGATGATCAGGCCTCCCGAGACTGAAATCATAAGCGCCGGAATTACAGTCACCAGGCCATCGCCGATAGTCAATACGGTGTAAGTTTGGAGCGCTCGCTTCAGTTCCACTCCATGCTGGAGGACGCCGATCAAAAAACCTGCGACGATGTTGATTCCGGTGATGATGATGCTCGCCACGGCATCTCGCTGCGTGAAACGCGATGCGCCGTCCATGGCTCCATAAAACTCGGCTTCAGCAGCAAGCTCCTTGCGCCGCGCGCGCGCTTCCGCTTCATTCACCAGGCCTGAGTTGAGATCGGAGTCGATGGACATCTGTTTTCCCGGCATCGCGTCCAGCGTGAAACGCGCTGTGACTTCCGAAATACGCACTGCGCCGTGGTTGATGACGACGTACTGTATGGCGAGAAGCACCAGGAAAATGACAATTCCGATTACATAGTTGCCGCCGACTACAAAGTTTCCGAACGCCTCGATCACGTCCCCGGCCGCCCTGGTTCCGGTGTTTCCCTGCAGCAGGATCAGCCGCGATGAGGATATATTCAGTGCCAGCCGGAACAGCGTCAACAGCAGCAGGAGTGTCGGATAGACGTTGAATTCCGATGGCTTCGTGATGTACATGGAGACCATCAGCACAATCACGGAAATCGTGATGTTGGCTGAGATCAGCACGTCCAGCAGAATCGGAGGTAATGGCGTGATCATCGCCAGCACGATACTGAGCACGGCGATCGGGACCGCCATTTCTCCCCAGTTGACCGAACGCACGAGAGATTGCCAGCTTTGTGGAACCGGTGTGCTTTGGACGGAGCTCATAGTTTGCTAGCGCCTGCTCAGGCTCTTGTAGATGTGCGCCAAGACTTCAGCGACTGCGCGGTAAAGGTGTGGCGGAATTTCTTGCCCCACCTCAACTGCTTGATAAAGTGCCTGCGCAAGCGGCTTGTTCTCCATGATGGGAACTTCGTGCTGCCGGGCCCGTTCTCGAATGAGCTGTGCCAGATAGTTCTTACCCTTCGCAACGACCTTCGGCACGGACTTTGAATTCATCTCATACTGCAGCGCAATAGCGTAATGAGTCGGGTTAACGATCACCACAGTCGCCGATGGAACGGCTTTCATCATGTTCCGGCGAGCCGCATCCCTTTGCAGACGGCGAATCCGCATTTTCATGTGCGGGTTTCCGTCTGTGTCCTTCATTTCGTCCCTGATCTCCTGCTTGGTCATGCGCAGGTCTTTGGTGAAGCGTTGCCGCTGCCGCACAAAGTCCACCGCGCCGATCACGAGCAGGGCCAGGGTCAGCCGCCACAATAGCGTGCTGATCATTGCAGTTGCCTTTTTCAGGCCGCTTCCCAGGCCGACCAGCGCTAGATTCGCAACATCCGGCAATTGCGGGAAAATCGCCAGGTATAGAACCATCCCGATGATGGGAATCAGGGCCATGGCTTTCAAGGCGGAGGATAGGTTCTGGGACGGCAACTTCCGCAAGCGCCCGCTGGGATTTAAGCGCTCGAAGGTGGGCATGGCGGGCTTCAGTGAAATTCCGAAGCCGGTCGTGACCAGCTGAAGCAGGAGAACGGCCGCCGTTACAAAGACACCGATTTCGAACAGCAGCTCCAGAGGCGGAATCAAACCGATTCCGAGCAATGCTGGTGCCTCTGTGAGGGTGAGATCGTTTCTGGAAAATGCACGTTGAAAGAGCTTGACAGCCGCCTGTCCTACGCTGGACAGCAGGTTGTTCCCCATCCAGAACCCGACCGCCAGAACGATCGCAAGCTGGGCGGCCACAAGGAGGTCGCGGCTATTCGCAAATTGCCCTTTTTCGCGTGCTTTCCGAAGCCGGTGTGCTGTCGGCTGTTCTGTCTTCTGACTGGCCATGGCTCAGAGCGCAGCCAGGCGCGAAAGCAGCTCAAATACCCGATGCGCCATTTGCTGGTAAAGAGCCGGCCATCGCGCGATCATCACGGCCAGGAAGACCAGCGAGAGAGCGGTCTTCGCCGGGAAGCTCAGCATGATGAGGTGCAATTGAGCATGCAGCCGGCTCAACAGAGCGAGCGCAAATTCGACTAAGAGCAACAACACAACCAGCGGTAATCCGAGCTTTAAGCCCGTTGCGAACATGCTGCCGCCCAAGGTCAGTATGGTCTCGACAGAGGCTTTCTGAAGGTTCGATCCGTTGAACGAGAAGACCTCGAACGATCGCGCCAAGAGCCGGAACAGTTGATGGTGCACACCGAAGACGAAGAACAGCAGCCCGGTCGTCAGCTGCGTCATCATGAGAAAGACGCCGATATCCGCTTTGCTCCCCGGATCGAATATGGAAGCGAAGCTGAATCCGCTTTGTATCGAAACGGCCTGCGCGGCGAACTGAAACGCCTCATGCAAAAAAGCTACGGCTAGCCCGATCAGCAGACCCGCGGCAGTTTCCGCAAGGATTGCCATTGTAAATTGGCCCCCCGACAAACTATCGATGTGAACAGACGGCCAAATAGGAAAAAGGCAGAAGCTTATACCGGCAACCAGGCCCACTTTAATCACTGCGGCCATGTCCTTGAAGCCGGGCATCGGGATCAGAAACAGCGCGCTTCCAACGCGAGTCACCGTCAGCAAGAATGCAACAATAGCTTCGAACCCGAAATGAACCCTAATGGGCATATTTCGCGAGGTTTTCAAAAAGCCGTTGCGTGTAATCGACCATGCGGACCACCAGCCAAGGCAAGATCACGAACAACGTCACAAAGAACGCCGCAAGCCGCGGCACGGTGCCGAAAGTAGGATCCTGGATGGACGTGACAATCTGTAGCAGGCTGATGAAAATCCCGATGGCGAACATAACCGCCAGAAGCGGTAAAGCGAGCCACATCGCCGCCATTAACGCCTGCCGGATTGTTTCTATTGCCAGTTGCTGTGTCATAGGTTATCCGAAGCTCCGCACCAGCGATCCGGCGATCAGATTCCATCCGTCTACCAGGACAAAGAGGAGAATTTTGAAAGGCGCCGATATGAGGATCGGCGGAAGTTGCATCATTCCGATGGAAACGGTGATGGATGCGACGACGATATCGACAACCAGAAACGGTAAATAGAGGATCGCCCCGATCTGGAATCCGGCCCTGAGCTCCGAAATGATGTAGGACGGGATCAATACCTCGAGCGAAACGTCGTTCGGAGTGGCAGGGCGCGGCGAATGCGATAGCTCTACAAAAAGCCGGATGTCTTTTTCCCGCGCGAATCGAATCAGGAATTTTTTGAGCGGCCTTGCTCCCTGTTCGAGCGCTTGATCCATGGTGATTTTCCCGCTCTCAACCGGTATCCAACTGTCGTGGTAGATTTCTTGCACCACGGGATTCATCACGAGCAACGTGAGAAAGAGCGATAGTCCGATGAGGACCTGGTTGGACGGAACGGTCTGCGTGCCGAGTGCCTGCCGTAGAAAGTGCAGCACGAGCGTTATCCGCAGAAAGGGAGTGATACACATGACGATCGCCGGCAAAAGCGTCAACGCGCTTAGCAGGATCACGATCTGCATCGGTACGCTCGCTGCCTTTGAGGAAGGATCCAGCGAGACTCCCAGCAATGGGGAAGGCGGCGCGGCAGCAGCAGCTCCCGCTGCTCCAAGAATCAGTAGAGCCAGCACGGCCCAGAGTTTTTTACCCGGCATGCCGCTTCATTTCCGCGAGGAAACGCCCGCCATCCGCATATTCTCCGGTCTTACTATTGGTCGTGTCCTGAAGCACGGTACACCCCGCGGGATGCGTGCAAATCAGAAGGTTGGCGGAGTCGGTGGAGACCAGATGCAACTGGTGCGAGGGCGTTAGGCTAATTCGCTTTACAACACGGATCGGAGCGGGTTTCCCGCCGGACGCGTTTACCGGCTTGCGGCCGAGCAGAGAGAACGGGGTGAATGGGAATTTGATCGCCTGGACGGGCCGGACGGCCAACGGGCCTTTACCGCTTCTGCGCCGTGAAACGAATACCAGCAGGCCGAGGAGGCCGAACACAAAACCGAAGGCCGTGACTAAGCGCAGTATTTGCATCCTTAGCCATATAGTGGGCTAAGGGTTAATCTTCCTCTCCGAAATCGGTGATACGGATTCCCACCATATCGTCCATGATCACGACCTCCCCGTGGCCGATAAAAGCCCCGCCGATGAGGAGGTCCATATTCTCGCCGGCCGACCTGGGAAGCTTGATAACGCTGCCATCTTCGATCTCCAGGATCTGTTTCAGCGTCATCGGTCGCCTGTCAACCTGCACCTCGACATCCACCTGCAGGTCGGCGAAGGATTCAACGTCCTTCGCGCTCATTGCCGAACGCGCGGTCGCAACCGCGCTAGAAGCAGCAGCCACGTTAGATTAACCTTGCGTGCCGATCACGCGCCTTGGGTGGCGCCGGTCTGGTTGCTTGTCTGGCTGTTGGTCTGGCTGCTTTGCGCGGCCGCAGCGTTCGTGGCCGTCGAAGCATGGCTTGTCATGAATGAATAGATCGACCCAACCTGCGAACCGAGATTCACCATTTGCTCGAGCTGGCTGAACTGCGCCAGTTCGGAAACCATTTGGGTTGGATCCTGCTGATTCGGATTCAGCGGATCCTGGTTTTGGAGCTGCGCAACGAACAGCTTCAAAAAGGTCTGCTCTGACGCGAGATTGTCCGTTTGGTTGCCGGAATTGGTGGTCGAGTTGGTCGTCGCGTTCGCGGCCGAACTGGCCTGCGCTACGCTCGGGTCTGTACTGGTAACTGAATTAACCATGAATTGCTGAATCCTTTTTATATACCTTCTAGAGTTAAGTGCGTTGATTCGTTAAAATCTCGTCCCAAAGATCGGCTACTGTGCTCTTTCTTTGCCCGCTATCCTGCTGATTCCAGTCGAGCGTTCCCTGTTCCTGTGAATTCCGGCCATCGCTGCCTGAGCCTCCGTTGCCGTCGTGGCCGAAATCCGATAGCGGCGGAGCCGACGTGAGAACCTCCGGCTTCCAACCCGCGCGGTCCAGGTTGTTTGTCAGAGAGGACAAGTCCTGGCGCAGCAGGTTCGCGGTTGCCGGATCGCTGCTGCGGACCGCAACTTGTAGCTGACCTCCCTGGTCCATCAGCCGAACGCTGATGGATTCTCCGGATTGACCTTGAAGGCGTAAGACGACCTCCTTTGTTGCCGGAGGAGGAAGGTTCGGGGTAGAGATGGCCGGAGTGGCTTTGATGGCTTCTGGCGCCTTGACACCCGTTGCCGGGGTGTTCGCTACCGTATTTTCAAGTGCGAAAACGGCTTTACCCGCATCGCCGGAGCCGGAGGAAGCTGGTGCTTGCACGCGCTCGCGCTCAGTCGCCGGATCCGGCAAATTGCTGCTTTGCGGGCCGTGCGCAACGGACGCTGAGATACTGCTTGCGGTTGGTTGGGCGGCCGGAGTTCCCGTCGATTGCGAAGATGCCGAAGCTTGCGATTGTACTGAAGCCTGTTGAATAGGCTGCTTGGACACCGGTTCAGCCTGTGGGTCCGCCGGTATCGATGGAGCGGGTGAACCGGCTGCTGCAGTTGTCTGCTGCGCCGTGCCGGATGTGGAGCTCGATTGTGAATCGCGCGGCTGGAGCGGACCTTTCATAGGGGTCGCGGACGAATCGCCTCCCGGAGTGCTTTGTGCAGCCAGTTTCGGATGTAGAAGCAATGCAAATGACAACGTATCTGGAGCCGTGGTCTGCGATAACGGCGATGTGGTGACACCCGTGCTGCTATTGCTCGGGCTGGCGTTGCTGACCTGGACCGGCGCCGGCACCGGATTCGAATCTTGCAAACTCCCCGACGTGGGCGTCGGGATTGGAGCTTGGATTGGAGCTGTCGAACTCGCAGGGGACAAGTTGGGGGATATCAAGATTGTGCTTGTAACTGGGACCACTGCAGGCAGGGCGTGGCTTACGAGCAGAATCGCATTTAGAGTAGCCTGCGCAGCGTCCGTCTGCGTCTGCGATTGTGTCGCGGTAGTCGCTTCGTCTGCGGCCTTCGCTCGGTCCTTTGGCTGAACAGTAGTGATGCCTCCATGCAGCGCCTGGTTCGTTCCACCGAATGCCGATGTGAGGAGAGTCGAAATCAGCGTGCTTGTCGCAGCTAACAACTGAGGTTGGTTCCCGGCCAGTGATCTGGGAATTACGACGCTCTGAGAAACCGTCGCGTCCGTCTGCTTCATCGGCCCGCTGTTTACGTCGTTCAATGCCAATGAAAATGCTTGCCCGAATTCCCCGCTAACGGGCTGATCGCCTGTGCCGGATGAGGTGTCTGTCATGTTGCTCGAGGGTGCGGAGTTCGCGGACGCCATTGCCGCTGGGCCTGATGCAGGCGCTAAAGACGATTGGGTTCCGAAGTTTGACAAGGCGCTAACAATCGACAGCACGATCGCGCTAGTACACGCCGATGGCCATACTCACTTCCTTAACAAGACAATAAGTTCCGCATGTTGTGGCGCCATTTTTCACGGCAACAATTTGGCGCACGCCAAATTCGCGGCTGGCCTGCGGCCCGCAATTGGCTGTGAATCCTTTAGAAAAAGCGGATCTTACCGCCACTACAAGTGCGGCCTTCTACGTGCTTAAACAGGAAACCGATAATCCATGGAAGTATTGACAGCGATCGCCGCGAGCGGCATGCGATCTCGAACCGAGACGCTCGACCTAATGGCGAACAACATCGCGAACACTGGAACGGCAGGCTACAAAGCTGACGGTGAATCCTACGATCTATATTTTGGCGAGAACGCCTGGGATGGCGTCAATGAGAATCGTCCTGCGAATACGGAAATGCCTCTCGTTCAGAAGAACTGGGTAAACTTCGCGCAAGGTACGCTGCTCGATACGGGCAACACGAGCGATCTCGCGCTTACATCGCCCGGATTCTTTGTGGTCCAGACCGGCAGCGGAAACCTCTATACGCGAGGAGGGCACTTCCGCGTTTCGAAGAAGGGCACGCTGCAAACCACCGAAGGCTACGAGTTGCAGGCCGTTGGCGGGAAACCCGTGCAACTGGATCCAGCGAAGGCGTTTACTGTTTCGCCAAACGGCCAAATTGTCCAGGGAGGCGTTGCTGCCGGTACTCTTCAAGTCGTCGATGTAGATTCCGGGAGCAATCTGGCGAAGCATGGCGGAACTTATTTTGTTCTGAACTCCTCCGGCAAGACTGCTCCGGCCGCGAATATAGAAGTCATCCAGGGAAAAGTTGAATCGTCGAACGTCGAAGCTACGCAGTCCGCGGTAAAGCTAGTCGGCGTTTTGCGGCAATTCGAAATGTTGCAGCGCGCGGTTCGCATCGCGGGCGACATGGGCAAGCAGGCCGTCGAGCAGGTCGCCAAGGTCGGTCCCTAAGCGCGTATTCTGGTTTAACCAAAACTTATTACTGAAAGCGAAGATACGAAGAAATGATTCGAGCCCTATTTAGCGCGGGCAGTGGAATGACTGCGCAACAGATGAACGTGGACAATATCGCAAACAATATTGCCAACGCGAATACCGCCGGCTTCAAGATGCGGCGGACGCAATTTCAAGATCTGCTCTATCAAAGCGTCGTGCAGCCGGGCAATGCGGCTGGTTCCCAGACCACCGTGGCTGCCGGTTTGCAGCTTGGCCTGGGCACTCGGCCCGCTGCCAACGAGATCATCTTCACGCAGGGCGACTTTCAACAAACCGGCAATCCGCTTGACGTCGTGATCCAGGGCCCTGGGTTTTTCCAGATTCATCAGGCCAACGGGCAGCTTGCGTACACTCGATCAGGCGCTTTTCAGCTCGATCGCAACGGTAACGTAGTCACTCAGGACGGCAACCCCGTTGAGCCGCAGATTACAATTCCTCCGCAGGCGCAGTCCATCACAATTGCAGCGGACGGCACGGTCAGCTTTACCCTGCCCGGCCAGAATTCCGCGCAAACCGCCGGAACGATTCAGCTGGCGAATTTCGCCAACCCGGCTGGTCTGAACAGCATCGGACACAACCTGTTCCTCCCGACAGACGCATCCGGAGATGCTACCGTCGGCGCCCCTGGCGGCCAGGAAGGCGCGGGTACGCTGCAACAGGGTTATCTCGAGAACTCGAACGTCAGCGTGGTGGAGGAATTCATCAACTTAATTACGAGCCAGCGCGCTTATGAAGCGAATTCCAAAGTCGTCAAAGCCGCGGACGAGATGTATCAGCAAGTAAATCAGGTCGTCAGCTAACTCTCCTTTGCCAAATGTGGAAGTGCCTGCTGGCCTTTGCTGCGCTAAGTAACCTGCTCGGCGCCGCGAGTTGCATAGGAGTCGACGGAAACCAGATCGTTGCAGGAGACGTTGCGAAAATCGATCCGGCATTCGCTTCCCTCAGCCCCGACCTGCCGTTTTCGTACGCTCCGATGCCCGGCAGCCGCCGGATCATACCGGCATCCGAAATCGCCAAGTGGGGAGCCACAGCCGGCGTCGAGGCACGGGATTCGGATTCCATCTGCTTCGAGCGGCTCAGTCGCAGTCTAAGTTCCGCGGACGTGACCGCTGCCATTAAGCAGGCCTTTCCAAAAATCGATTTTGTCCAAATCGACGTACTCGAAGTTTGCAAGTGCAGTGCTCCTTCAGGGGTTCTGAAGTTCTCGCCCGAGGGCGCCAGCGCTCCTCCTCCCGGACATGCGGACGTACCCGTAATCTGGCGGGGCGAAATCATTCCGGAATCGGGACCCGCGTACCCGGTTTGGGCTCGCGTTCGGGTTCTCGCAAAATCCGTGGGAGTTCGCGCCCGGCAGTCCCTTCGAACCCGCGATGTCCTGAAGGCAGAAGCTCTTGAGCAGGTCGAACTCATCGACTCACCATTGCGCTTACGGCAGCCCGATTGTCCCGCAAACTATGTTGGGAAGATCGTAAACCGCGATATTCGCGCCGGTGCGTATCTGGATCCGAGTTTTATTACACCGCCGCCCGATGTTAGCCGTGGCTCGACGGTAACAGTTGAGGTGGTGAATGGCGCTACCCGGCTAGAACTGAAGGCGCGCGCCGAAACCGCCGGTAGCGCCGGGGACACCGTCCTCGTGACGAACCCGTCTGGCCTTCGCCGCTTCCGTGCGGTCGTCACGGGCCCAGGTCTGGTGCAAATCGCGCTGTCCCCGTCCGCAAGCCTTGATCAAAGGGAGAAGAACGGTGGTATGCCCACCACTATCTCCAAGGGAACTCTTTAGTCCACATGGTCTCGCATCGAACGGGCAGCACACGCCGGCTTCTTCTGGCCTTCTGTATGTGCTGTTTGATCGCGGCCGCCAAGGAGAAGCACAAGCCGGCGCCGGCGAACACCATTTCGCCGCTTGATGCACTACTGGCCAGTCCGGATACGAGGCGCACAAATCCCACGACGGGCAGCTCTCCAGGCTCAATCTTCGCCGGAGGAGCGCCTCTGACCGATCTGGCTTCCGACGTACACGCGAGAAACGTCGGCGACCTCGTCACAATCGTGGTCTTAGATCAGGCATCGGCTACTTCGCAGGGGACCACTACCCAGCAGCGGACATCGTCGGTCGATACCAGCGTCAGCTCCCTGTTTGGGCCCAAAAGCCCTCACAATGCCTTGAACAATCTGGCCAAAATGAGCGGCGCGCAGCAGCTTAACGGCCAGGGGGCAACAACTCGTCAAACCACCGTTTCCACCACAGTATCCAGCCGCGTACTCGGCGTGCTGCCGAATGGAGATCTGATCATTGAAGGAAGCAAGTTGATTATGGTCAACTCCGAGTACCAGACGGTCAGCCTTCGCGGCATCGTTCGCCAAACCGACCTAGGCCAGGCGAATAGCGTCGGTTCCAATCAGGTTGAATATCTGGAAGTTCGGATCAACGGCAAGGGCGTAGTCGCCGATGCGATCCGCCGGCCTAATTTCCTGTATCGCCTCTTCCTCGGTATTTTGCCCTTCTAAGCCATGCGCACCGGAACTCTGCTTCTGCATTCGGCCCTATGCCTGTCATTCTTGTGCTGGAATGCGAGCGCATCAACCCGCATTAAGGATCTCGCCTCGATTGAAGGTGTGCGTGATAACCAGCTGATTGGTTACGGACTGGTTGTAGGTCTTGCAGGAACGGGGGACAGGCAACAAACAGTTTTCTCGGTGCAATCGCTGACCAACGTGCTGGAGCGTATGGGCGTCACGGTGCCGCCTTCCGCGATCATCGTCCGTAATACCGCCGCGGTCCTCGTTACTGCCACACTGCCCCCTTTCGCGCAACCCGGAGGCAAGGTCGATGTAGATGTTGCCGCAATCGGCGATTCCTCCAATCTGCAGGGAGGACTGCTGATCCTGACGCAGTTGCGCGGCGCCAACGGTAAAGTCTTCGCGGTCGCGCAGGGATCGGTCGTCACGGGCGGCTTCGTTGCAGGACGAGGCGGGAATTCTCAGACGGTAAATCATCCGACCGTGGGCCGTGTGATTGATGGAGCGATCGTTGAAGCGGCTCCGCCCACCGTCACCCCGACCGATTCGCTAAACCTACAGCTCCGCCGCCCGGACTTCGTCACCGCTTCACGCATGGCGGAGGCCATCAATAAAAAGTTCAATACAGCGAATCTAGTTACCGCACAAGCCGTGAATTCCGGATTGATCTCGGTACATGTGCCGCCCTCTTACCAGGGACGAACGGTTGATTTTGTCGCGACCGTCCAAGACATGCAAATGGAAGCTGATCGAACATCGAAGATCGTTATCAATGAACGGACCGGGACGATCGTGTTGGGCGGCGACGTGCGCATTGCGCCCGCGGCCATCCTGCAGGGCAACCTGAGCGTTCAGATCCAAACGTCGTATGCCGTCGTCCAGCCCGCGCCATTCAGCTCGGGCCAAACCACTACCGTACCGGAAGTAAACGTTACAGCAACCGAAGATAAGGCCAAGAACGTGGTTCTGAAGGAGGGCGCAACCGTCGACGACCTGGTCCGGTCCCTGATGGCTATCGGGTCCACGCCGCGCGATATCATCGCAATTCTGCAAAGCCTCAAAGCCGCCGGCGCGATTGACGCGGAAATCGAAATCCTCTAGTAATGCAAATATGATCGATCAACTCGCCTTGACTTCGCTAGCCGCCAACTCAATGAACGCGACACTCGGTGATGCAGAAGCCTCAAAGAAACACGATTCTCCGGAAGCCATTAAGAAGGCAGCAACCCAATTTGAGGCCTTGCTGATGGGAGAGGTGCTGAAATCGGCACGCGAGAGCGACGGCTCCGGCTGGATGGCAACAGACGAGGAAGACGCAGGCTCTCTTCTCGGCGAAGTTTCCGAACAGCAGTTATCGCAAGCCCTGGCTGCGAGCGGAGGTCTCGGTCTCGCTAAGACGATCGCGGCCGGGCTCAGCAAAACGGCCTCCAAAGCAGACAGCGCGGCAACCCCGGTATCGAAGTCAAATGACCATTAATGTGAACTCGCGCTTAGCTCCGCTGACAGCTACCGATCCAAGCTCGAGTGTTACTTCGCGCCGTCCTGTACAACCGGAGCGCGATCCGGCTGCGCATCAAGACAATGCCAGCCTGGGAGAAATAATCACAGCAATCGCGGCCACCACGGATGTTTCCGCCGAGCGGATTGAAGCGCTGAAAATGCAGTTTCAGGGCGGCACGTATCACGTGGACGCGCAGCAGCTCGCGGCGCGGATCTTAGCTTAGCGCAAGTTCGTGACGAACTTGCGTTAGACGTCCACCTCTGAAGCGAACGCAACTCTCCGGCCGTATTCAGCAGTCGCCCGCTCCGCCCGAACCAGCGATTGCCTTCGGGCGAGGTGAGCATCCGCTGCCAGGCTCTCCAGTTCTTTATCGACTCCCGACTGCCATTCGGCCCGCCTCTTAGACTCGAGCTTTTCCAAAAGTTTGACTTTGCGCTGTGCTTCTCGCGTTCTGTCCTGCTCGATCTTGAGCTGCTGTTCTATCTCCGATCGTCGTTTGGCAAGCGCCGCGCACATGCGTCGAATGTGAGACTCATAATGCGCCAACGAAGCCAGATCGCTACCCGTGACAGCATTGCCTCTGACGCTCGCTCTTGCTTCCGCTGCATTCTTCTCCAGCGTTTCGCGTTCCATCTCGAGAGAGTTCAAACTGGCGATGAGCGCCGAAAGGCGGCCTCGATGGGCCTCCAACTGCTGACGCCGAATGTCCAAAACTCGCTTCAAGCGAAATTCGAAGTGTTTCATTGGATTGATCTGTTGAGAAAACGAAGTTGAAGTTTGGGGCGCTCTGGGATATCTACATTCCGATTGCCGAAGCCAGTTCGCCCATGGATTCCAAGGTCTCCTCGATCGGCACGTTTACACCTGCTTCCTGCCTCAGAAAGCCCTCGATGTTTTGCCGGAGCCGGATAGCGCTATCCAGCCGCGAGTTAGAACCCGAAACATAGGCCCCCAAATTGATGAGGTCCTGGGAACGGTCGAGAACGGCGACTGCCTCCCTGATTTTACGCGCTGATTCCCGTTCTCTGTCGCTGGCGATCCGCGGAGCCAGCCGGCTGACGGAATTCAGGACGTCAATGGCCGGATAGTGCCCTGCTGAACCGAGCGCGCGAGAGAGCTGAATATGCCCGTCCAGAATTGCCCTGACGGCATCGCAGATCGGCTCATTGAAATCGTCACCCTCGACCAGCACTGTGAAGAATCCGGTAATCGAGCCGCGATGGAACCGGCCTGCCCTTTCGAAGATCTTCGGCAAGAGGGCGAACACCGAAGGCGTATATCCTTTTTGGCTCGGCGGTTCGCCTGCGGCCAGCCCGATTTCGCGTTGCGCCATGGCGAGCCGTGTCACCGAGTCCATCACCAACAAGACATCTTTCCCCTGATCGCGGAAATATTCGGAAATGGCCACAGCGACGAAGCCCGCGCGGATGCGAAAAGGCGCAGGACGATCGGAGGTCGCAACCACAACAACGGACTTCGCCAAGCCTTCCGGACTGAGCTCGTTTTCCAGAAACTCGCGCACTTCGCGGTTGCGTTCGCCGATGAGGGCGATGACGTTCACATCGGCAGAGCTGTGCCGCGCCATCGTACCCAGTAGAGTGCTTTTGCCTACGCCGCTGCCGCCGAAAATCCCGATGCGCTGGCCCTTGCCGCAAGGCAGAAGGCTATCGATCGCGCGAATGCCGGTTACAAGTCTTCCGTCAATGTTCTCGCGTTCGAGCGGGCCGGGCGGTTTGGCCATCAATTCATATAAATCGGGTCCAGAGATGGGTCCTTTCCCATCGATGGGCCGGCCGAAGCCGTCCAGAACTCGCCCGAGTAGCCGTGGGCCGACGTGAACCCGCGCCTCATCGCTTCGCGCAATGATGCGGTCGCCCAGTTGTATGCCGCCTGTTTCTTCAAGCGGCATGGAAAGCACTTTTCCGTTTCGGAAGCCGATCACTTGCGCGCGGACATGCCGGCCGTTCGAGGCTGCGATTTCGCAAAAATCGCCGACTGCCGTCGGGGGTCCATCCGATTCGATCAGCAAACCGACCATCTCGGTAACTCGCCCAGTAAGCAGTATCGGATCGGCTCGATTCAGAGAATCGAAATAGCGATCGAGTTTGATAGCTGCTGTCATGCGTTTAACCGGCGCTACGAATGATGAACGATATCGACAAATCCACGTTCTATCTCGACGAGTTGTGTCTCGATGGAGGCGTCCAGCTCGCCGCGCGGAACATCGATCACGAGCGAACCAGGCCGCAATGTTGCATCCGCTACAACCTTCACGCAAGCGGGTGCTCCCAACTCGCCTACAAACTTTCTCACGCTCTCCAGACTTGCGCTATCAGTTCTAACTTGCTGAATTTCTTTTCGGTCGAGGCGATCGAAGGCTGCTTTAACCAGCCCCAGGAGCGCCTCCGGGTCGATCGTCAGCTCGCGATGGAGGATACGCCGCGCTATGGCCACCGAAAGGCGAACAAGCTCTTCCTCGGTCTGTTTTCTCAGCTTCGGGCCGGCGAGTTTCAACTCGCGCATGAGTCCCCGCAATTTGCCAAGCTCCGATTCAAGCTGCTGGTCCACCGCCTGGCGAGCGAGCGTATCGCCCTCCCGCTTACCGGCTGCGAAGGCTTCCTGGACGCGCTGATCGGTCTCGGTGCGCGCCTTCTCGAGCTCTTCTCGCAAAAATGCAACTTCTCGGGCGGGGTCGTTGCCGGAATAGATGGAATCCAAGTGCGGAAGCGGTCGCCCCGTGAACAGAGGCTTCGCGGCAGCCCACTCAATCTTCTCCGCGGCGCCTGCCTCGCCTCGCAAAACCTTAGCTAACATACTGGTCGCCGGCGGAATCACTCAGGCTGATAACACCCTCGGATTCAAGTTCGCGAACCGTCGCGATAATCTGCTGCTGGGCGGTTTCGACGTCCTTGATTCTCACCGCTCCCAACGCTTCCATGTCCTCACGCAACATATCGGCAGCGCGCTGTGACATGAGTTGAAGGAAATGATTCCGCAAGGATTCGCTGGTTCCCTTGAGGGCCATGGTAAGAATCTTGCGATCTACCTTTTCCAACAGTTCGCGGATTCCACGCGCCTCCACCTTGATCAGATCCTCGAACACGAACATGCGCTGCCGGATCTGCTCACCGAGCTCGGGATTGCTGGTTTCGATCCGCGTGAGAATTTCTTTGCTCTCCTTCTGATCCAGGCGGTTGAAAATATCAGCCACCGCGCGGACTCCGCCGTATGCCTCACGGCTCGTCTCGCCGAGAGCTTGCAGTTTTTCGCCGATCACCATAGCGATCTTGGAAATGATTTCCGGCGAGATCTGATCAAGCGTAGCCATGCGGATCGCAATATCCTCGCGCAGATCGCCCGGCAGGGATGCCAGCAGGGCGGCGGCTTGCGATGAACTCAAGTGCGAAAGAATGAGAGCGACCGTCTGGGGATGCTCATTGTGGATGAAATTAGCCAGCTGTTGTGGATCGGCTTTCTGCAGTGCATCGAAATTCGCCGCGTCGAAGCTGATTCCCCTGCTGACCCTCTCGACCAACCGGTTCGCCTTCTCTGAGCCAAAAGCACTTACCAGGATCTTCCGCGCATAATCCATACCTCCCTTGAGGACATAGTCCTGCGCCACGGTCATCTGGTAAAACTCGGTCAACACGTCTTCCGCGATCTCGCTTGTGATCGAGGGAATATTCGCGATCGCCCGCCCGATTCTCTGGACCTCCTGCTCGTCCAGTTGTCGCAGCACCTCGGCGCTGGTCTGTTCGCCCAGAATCACCATTAGAATGGCGGCCTTGTTCAACCCGCTCAGTTGAGTCGCGGGCAGGTTCGCCGATACAGGAACAGGAAGTGGCATATGGCTTCTTATGACTGCCCGGACTCGTTCAGCCAGGTCCTGACGATGCGCGCCAGGGCGGCCGGATCTTTTTCCACCTGTTCATTCAGCCGCTTGGTCAGAAGCTCCGTTTTGGTCACCGAAATCGGACTTAGTTTGAACTCCTCGGCGCTTTCTATCCTGCGCTCGTGGCTGCCCGCGCCCTCCACGGATTTCTGCTCGCTTCCCTGGCCTTTGGCCTCTACCGCTTTCCGTGCTTCCTCCGCCGCCGCAAGCTGTGCCTGCATTTGCGTCAACCGCGCCTTAGTCGCCTTTTGCTTCCGATAAAGTACGAACCCGACTCCGCCGACCAGCAGCGCCAAAACCCCGATCGAACCCAGCAGCACCGGAGAAAATTTTTGTGAACTACGCCCGCCTGGGGGAATCTTCTGCGTTGCTGAACCCGGCGGCTCGCTTGTGAGCGTGGCTTCAAAGGGCTGCGTTTCTACCGTAAGCTGGTCGCCGCGCGTCGTGTTCACTCCCGCCGCGGCGGCTACGACAGCCTGAATGGCCTTCAGGCGATCGGCGGAAGGTGGATCGATAATGCGCTGCGCACGCGCCGATGCGCCCTTGCCGGACATCTGCCAGCGAACGTCCTGATCGACTAAAACGGAAACCGACATCCTCCGGATAATGCCTTGTGGCAATCGCAGACGTTTTACCGTCCGGTTCGTCTCGTACGCAATGTTCTCGGTGCGGCGTGCGAGTCCTCGTCCTGTTTGTGCCGCTGGGTGCACTGGCGGCCTTGGCAAGTTCGATTGTGTTCCGGGAACACCTCCTCCAGTGCTGTCGTGTCCCACCGTGCCTTCCTCACTGCGTTGCGATGTGGTGATCACCGAATGGGTTGGGTCGAAGGCTTCCTCGCTCTGTTCGCCGCTCGTGAGATCGCAATCGACGTCGACAGCGGCGCGATACTTCGATGAGCCGAGTAGCGGGTCGAGCACAGAGTTGATCTTCGCCAGCGTCTCGCGCTCGAGCTTCAGCTTGTACTGCAGAACTTCGTCCGAGGGCTCAGATGGGTCGCCTGCCTTCTTCGGTCGGATGAGAAGATTGCCCCTCATGTCCATCACGGACACCGATTCCGGAGACAGCCCCTCCACCGCGCTCGAAACGAGCTGCGTCATCGCCGCCGCGCTTTGTTCCGACAACTTGGCGCCGGGTTTGAGTTTCACCATTACACTGGCCTTTGCCGATTGGCGCTCGTCGGCAAAGACTGATTCCTTGGGAAGGGTGATATGAACCCGCGCCTGCTGCACCTCGGCCATAGCCATGACCGAGCGCTCCAGTTCCCCCTCGATCGCGCGATGATAATTGACCTGCTCGGCAAAGTCCGTGGTCCCAAGATTGGTTCGATCGAATAATTCGTATCCGATTCGCCCGCTCTTCGGAATTCCCGCTGTCGCCATCTGCAGGCGCAATTCGGCCACATTGTCGGAGCGAACCAGAATAGTCGAATCCGATTCACGCAGCCGGTACTCGGTCCCGCTTTCGTGAAGTTTGGCTACAATCGCACCAGCATCTTCTGGCGAAAGCTCGGAATACAGCGGCTTGAAATCACGATCTTTATTCCACTTCACAAACATGGACAGACCCGAGAGAACCAGAATGGCTGCGGCGCCTAGAATTAGCCGCTGCTTCGGGTTCAAGCTGGTGAAAAGCTTTCGCAGTTGTTCCATGCGCGCCGTTCGCGATTAGAGCTGAATCTCCTAAAGGGGATCCTAGCCCTAGAGCTGCATCCCCATTACCGACTGGTAAGCGGAGATCACTTTGTTGCGAATACCCATGAACAGCTCGAAGGACAAATCCGCCTTCTGGGTGGCGATGACCGGTGTATGAACATCTTCGCTTTGTCCGGAGAGTAGCTTTTCTACGGCACTAGCGGCGTCCGATTGGAAGCTCTCGACGGTATGGACGGCAGTATCGAACATCTCCTTGAAAACGGTGCCGCTCGATCCAACTGGCAGAGCCGCCCCCGTCGTCGCTGTCGATGCAATCGAGGCTGGATTTGCAAGCTGAATTGGTGCGATAGGCGCCATTTATTGCTCCTTGTACTGTTGATCTTGCACACCCTACGCCAAAACCATCGGCAGGGCGAGGGTAAGGACCATGCTTATGCAAGTCGCTCGCTTAGGTGGTACTAGGAACAGCCCAAGTTTCTCATTTCAATCTGTTCAACTTACGCGGTTTTAAGGACTTCCTGCGATCAGCTCAGCAGGCTAATAGACTGCTGGATCATGTCCTTAACGGCCGAGATTGCTGACACGTTGCTTTCGTAGTTTCGGCTTGTATCGACGAGGTCTACCATGTCTTCCGCCGGGTTAATCCGGGGAAACGAAACATATCCGTCCTTATCGGCATCGGGATGGCCCGGCATAAACCGCTTTTCCGGATCCCGCTGATCCACTATGACGTCGCTGACCGCAACACCCATGGTGGTCGCTTCCATTTCGCTTTGCAGTACGGACGAGAATGGCGACCCAACCTGCTGTGATTCAAAGACGGCATCCTTCCGGCGATAGGGGCCGCCATCGGGAGTTCGCGTCGTTTCGGCATTAGCCATGTTTTCCACCAGCAATTCGGCCCGCGCTCTTTGGGCCGCCATGCCGGAAGCGCTGACGGAAAGAGAAGAAAACAGGCTCATGACTTGTCTCCTTGAATCGCTTGCTTAATCATGCTGAATTTGTCCTTGAGCAGAGCGGAGGCCAACCGAAAGCGCAAATCATTTTCGGCCAGGAGCCTGGATTCCCGGTCAATGCTCACGTCGTTCCCGTCGTTTTTGACTTTGAGATCGGGTACCTGAATTAGTTCTGGCTGCTCACCGGCTGCCAGCTTTTGAAATTCGGATTGGAAGTCGATATCTTGCGTCCGGTAACCGGGAGTATCGGCATTTGCAATATTCGCCGCGACAAGTTTTTGGCGCGTCGAGACAAGATCCAGGTATTTTTCAAGGTCTTGCGAGACTGAATCGATCATTTATGAGGCATTGAGCACGTGAGTGGCCATTTCAGCAGATCCTGTTACTGGATTGCCATCGAAGAGCCCTTGCCTGGCTCTGACCAAGCCGCCAGAGAGCTCAAGACAACCACATCAACGCGGCGGTTCTTGGTTCTGCCTTCTTCGGTCCCGTTGGAGGCGACCGGCGCCGTATCCGCATAGCCGCTCACCGACAGCCGGTTCGTCTGAACGCCGAACTTGTCTGAAAGCAAGCGCAGAATCGCGATGCTGCGCGCCGAAGAAAGCTCCCAATTGTCTTTGAAATCGTCATTGTAGATCGGGATGTTATCGGTATGGCCTTCGAGCCGGATCTGGTTTGGCAACTTCGCAATTACGTTTGCCACCTTCTGCAGCGTGGGTACGCCGGACGATTTGACTGTCGCTTGCCCGGAATCGAAAAGCGCCGCTTGACGGAAGCTGATGACGAGCCCGCGTTTCTGCATTTGGACGTCAACTTCTCCGCGGTCGATTTCTCCCTTCAGGGCGCGCTTCAGAAGCTTTGCATATTCGCTGAGTTCAGAGATGGCTGTGAGGGCGGCGTTCGAGTAGTACTGCTGTGTATTCTTCGATGTGACTTCCTTGACGGCCGATTGCAATGCTGAAGGACTCCCCTGGGAAAACGCGGCTTTCACAGCTTCGGAGACCACTCTCTGTTTTCCCTTGTCCGCATTAGCAGTGGCAAACATCACAATGAAGAACGCCAGCAGCAATGTCACGAAATCGGCATACGAAATAACCCAGCGCTCATGGTTCGGATGTGATTCTGCTGTCTTTCGTCGCGAACTCATGGGCTTTTACGCGGCCCGGGAAGACGAGGCCGTTCCTTTCGCCGAATGCACTCTGCCGTCGGCCGCGTGCTCCAGGTACGAGCTAAGCTTGTGCCGCAGCATTTTCGGATTCAGACCTTCCAGAATTCCAACTACACCGAGCAGCGCCAGCTCTCTCATCTGACGTTCGGCACGTGCGCGGTTCTTTACTTTTGCGGCCGCGGGCAAGAGAAGGATATTGGCCAGCCCTACTCCGTACACCGTCGCTACAAAGGCCACCGCGATTCCATGCCCCACTTCCTCGATGTTGGCAAGGTTCTTCATTACCTGGATCAACCCGAGCACGGCCCCGATGATCCCGATTGTGGGCGCATAACCTCCACCGCTTTCAAACACCCCGGCTGACTGCTCCGCGTGATGATCCGCGAGATCTATATCGAGCTCCATCATGGATTTCAATTCGTCCAGATCGGTGCCGTCGATGGCAAGATCCAGCGCTTTTCGAAGAAAGGGATCGTCTATCGATCGGGTATCGTTTTCAAGCGACACGATTCCATTCCGCCTTGCTTTGGTTGCGTAAGCGATTAGATCCTCGACTAATGTCTCTCGATCGTGCGCTCGCTCGAAAAAAACAAACTTCAATTGGGAAAGCGCCGCTTTTAGAGCCGGCATCGGAGTGGTCACCAGAACCGCTCCGGCGGTACCGCCGAGAACGATGATCGCGGCCGTCACCTGTGCGATATCGCGGACATTACCCTTTTCCAGGATCAATCCCCCCACGATCCCGCCAAAGGCAAGTACGATGCCCAAGATGGTCGCGAGATCAAGCTTCAGCTTTGCTTTGTTTGATCTCATGGCCTTAGCGAACTCCGTCGAACAAATCCGGGTCTTGATCGCCGTAACCAGGCTGCTCGAACGGCAAGGACCGTAAACGACTGCCCGGGAAGGGTCCGCTCAGGATGGATCTGCGAAACCGAACCACCTTCTCAATGATTTCGGCCGGCGTTTCCAGCACAATAAGCTTCTGGCCCGTGGTCAGTGAGATCACTGTATCCGGGGTTGATTCGATGTGCTCAATCAGATCGGCATTGAGAATCAACGCCAGGTGGTTTATTCGGGTTAGGTGGATCATAAGCGCCTGCTTATGCCCATATCGGGTACCCTCCCCACATTCGTGAATCGAAAACGCTCAAAGGGACGAAATCGCAAGCCGGCTAAGCCTTGAAATCCAAAATCGGAAGGCGGTGTACGCAAACCTTGGTTATTCCATTCGCCGTATAAGTCTCGATATACGACCCCATTCGGCGCATGCGGTGCCATTGGATTCGTTGTGCGCCTTGCAGCAAAGCCAGAACTCTCCGTAGAGTGGCCTGAAAAGCAATCGCTTCCATTTCCGAGCCCTTCGCACGGAATAAACCTCCGCGGTGCTCTGTTTCCAAAAGCCGAACTTGGGCGGCGGTCTGCTCCAGAACGTGTGCAGCCTGCCGAATGCGCTCCGGGTCCGGATTTAACAGAAGCGCCTGAACCGATTCGAGATCGTGCGCCGCCTTGAGGAGAAAGCGACTGAGGCGAAAACCGTCTTCGGTCTCGCCACGCGGGTCGGAATAATCCGTAAAGCCGTCGGTCTGGTCACCTAAGTTGCTGGCCATTTCACGCCATCTGGATAGTTCGCCGCAGTCGGCGGGCTTCTCCACCGATGCGCGATGTTCCTCACCACCCCCCGTGCTAACAGAGAAATAATCCATTTTCCTGAACTTCTAAGTAGGGTTCAAAGTGTGCAGAAATCGGCTTTAGTCACCGGAATAACGGGCCAGGACGGCTCGTATCTCAGTGAATTGCTGCTCGCCAAGGGTTATACCGTTCACGGCGTTTTGCGCCGCAGTTCGCGCTTTAATACTGCCCGGATCGACCATATCTATTCGGACCCGCACGATGCGGGCCGAAGACTCATTCTTCATTACGGCGACCTGACCGCCCCAGAACGAGAACACGCCGTTCCATCCCCACGAACCCGACCGCGAATTTACCGCGTCCCGAGTTTAAGGCGTCCTCGACACTTCTCAGTGAAAACCTTAAAGTGACAAACTTTTGGCGCCGATAACTTATTAACGGGAATGAACCTACTCTGGCTGTCGGATTCTGCTCCTGAGCACCCCTGCCCCGCTCCGCACAATTGTGCCTGCCAGGTCAGCGGGTCCTTAAGCGAGCTTCTATTCGCCGTTCATCAAAACGGTGATTCTGCGGCCCTTTGCATCATTCAACTCCCCTCGGGTGAGAATACTGCCGATGAAATTCTTTACCGCCTGCGCCTGGTGAAGAAAGACATGGCGGTAGTCTTCATCCATCCGGGTGGATCGGCCACGGAGGCAGTGGACTTAGTCAAAGCCGGGGCTTACGATTACTTCGATCGGATTCCCGAACCCGCTGCGATTAGGGCCTGCATAGAGAAGGCAGTCGCTGCGCAAGCGGCTTCCACGGCCAAGACGCAAGGCGAATGGCGAAAAAACCTGGTCGGCGATAGTCCGGCCATAGATCAGGTCGCGTCCCTGATCGGACTGATCGCCCCGCGCCGGTCGACCGTGCTCATACTGGGCGAAACGGGCAGCGGCAAAGAGGTCGTTGCGCAGTGCATTCATCAGGCGAGCCCCAGAAGCGATCGGCCCATGATCGCCGTGAACTGTCCGGCGATTCCCGAAGAACTGCTCGAAGCGGAACTTTTCGGCCACGTGAAAGGCGCCTTTACCGGAGCGATGAACAATCGGGTGGGCCTATTCGAGCAGGCACACGAGAGCACGCTCTTCATTGACGAAATCGGCGATCTTCCGCATGAGCTGCAGGCCAAATTATTGCGCGTCCTCCAGGAAAGAGAGTTCCGGCGGGTCGGAGGAACGGAAACCATCAAAATCGATGTACGCGTGATCGCGGCTACCAACGCCGACCTCATGGAAAAGGTAAAGCAGGGCACTTTTCGAGAAGACCTGTACTACCGCCTGAATGTAGTGCCCATCGCGGTCCCCCCGCTGCGCGACCGTAGGTCGGATATTCCACGGCTGGTGCATCACTTCATTAAGAAAGTATGCGATCACGAGGCGCTTCCGTTCAGATCGGTTTCCGAGGAGGCCATGGCGCGCCTCTCGGCCTATAGCTGGCCAGGAAATGTCCGCCAACTCGAGAACACCATCGAAATGGCGGTAGTTCTCTCGGGCGACCGGAAGGTCCTCGGGTCGGGCGATTTCCCGTTGCCCTCCGAATCCGGCAAGAGACGAACCCTCGATCTGACCAGCCAGCAAATCGTTCCCCTGCCGGATTCGGGCCTGAACTTTGAGCAAGTCATAGGGCGCATAGAACTCGATCTTCTGGAACAAGCCCTACAGCGGGCAAAAGGCAACAAAAAAGCGGCCGCCAGTATTCTGGGCTTGAAGCGCACCACGCTTGCAGCCAAGCTGAAGAGCCTTGAAGCGCTCGCCGCATCCGGCTAACGAGGCTCGAAGTGCGGTCCCCGGCTTCCACTGCGCCGAGCCGGACGGAACCGCGCGCGTTAGCAAGCGTTTTTGCCTCAAGTTGAACGAAGATCTGTTTTGGCTTGCCGATAAGGCTTATGAGCCAGTTTATGTTCTCTATTCAGTCGGCCGCTAACCAGTTCCTATCGAATCTATCGGGCCTTGAACAGCGCCTCAACCGCTCGAATCAGGAAGTGAGCAGCGGCCTGCGTGTCCAGACAGTCTCGGACGATCCGGCCAGTGTAGCCCAGATCGTGCAGCTAAACGCGCAGATCGTCAGCAACAACCAGGTCAAGACAAATCTGGGGGTCGTACAAACGGAAGTAAATGGCGCCGAAGCCGCCATCAACACCGCTACTCAGTTGATGGACCACGCAGTTCAACTTGCTACTGAGGGGAGCACTTCGGTTTCCAGCACGAACCGGCCTCAACTCGCGCAGCAAGTCGGCGATATCCTCACGGAAATGCAGCAACTCGCGAATACCCAAGTGGCGGGGCGCTATATTTTTTCCGGCAATTCCGATCAGCAGCCCCCCTATCCCAACAACGTGACTACTTACATGGGGAGCGCTAGCACTCGATTCGTAAAAGACTCCTACGGCGGCTCCATTTCCATTGCCTTAACCGCCCAAAATATATTTGACGGCGGCCCGGGCGGGACGCTTTCGACGAGCGTGTTCCAATCGTTGACAGACCTGTATAACACTCTGAACTCGTCCACACCGGTGACAGGTGCGCAGATCTCGAATCTTCAGGGAGCGGCGGCTTATCTGGACGCACAGCAGGCCACCTACGGCGACGTTCAGAATCGCTTAACAGACGCCCTCACGACGCAGGGAGTTCTCGATTCGAATCTAAAGGCTCAACTGAGCAGCTTGCAGGATGCCGATGAAGCGCAAGCCATCACACAGCAGCAAACGGACAGCACTGCTTTGACCGCGGCCGAATCCGCGTACGCAGCATTCCCCAAGAAAAGCCTCTTTGACTACCTCGCGTGATAAGTGGACCATCCTCATTTGTCTTGAACGAAAACGCGCGCCCAGGGAAACGGCCTCACTTCAGATAAGGATCCTTCATGCATAGCCTTCTCGATTCACTTTCTTCGGCATCTCATTCGCTTAATTCTTACGAACAGGCGATGGGAGTTGTCTCGAATGACACCACGAATTCCACTACGCCCGGTTACGCGAATCAGAACCCGGAATTCAAAGCCGATTCGTATAGTTCCTCCGGCGGAGGCGTCGGCGGGGTGACCATGGCGGGAATGATGAGTTCACGCGACGAATATGCCGAACAGACCGTGCGCGCCGCGCAATCGGCGGAGAACTTCTCGTCGACCATGGCAACCAACTTGCAATCGATCGAGGCCCTTTTTCCGCTCGCGAGTAGTTCCTCCACTTCAAGCGGCGGGATCTCCGGGAAGCTGAACGATTTTTTCACGTCTTTCTCTAACCTGTCCACCAAACCCAATGATGCCGCCATCCGGCAATCGGTTCTCAATGCCGCGGGCAACCTGGCGGTCGCTTTCAATGAGAGCTATGGAGCGCTAACAACGGCACAACAAACTGCCTTCAGCCAGGGAAGCTCCTATGTCCAGCAAGTCAATACGCTGGTCTCGCAGATTCAGCAGATCAACGTAGCCAAGCAGCATCAGGCCTCGGCTTTGTCCGACCCAGGATTAGATGCCCAACTGCACTCGACCCTTGAGACCTTGTCCCAGCTCGTCAACATAACGACACAAACCGCCACCGACGGCACTACCAGTATTTTCATCGGAGGACAAGCTCCTCTGCTGATGGGCTCCCAACAGTATTCTTTGTCTGCCGCATCCGTTGGCAACACATTCCAAATCCTTGATCCCAACAACACGAATATCGCCGGCCTTGCCACTGGCGGTAAGCTCGGCGCCCTCGCTAACCTGGCGAACGTTACAGTCCCGGGCTACGTGGCCCAGCTAAATACGCTGGCAGCCGGTGTAGCTGACGCCGTCAATACGACCTTGAACAGCGGTGTGGATCAGAACGGAAATCCGGGCGCAAATCTGTTTACCTATAGCCCCGCTGCAGCCGCCAAAACCCTCGCGGTTTCGATGATGAATCCCGCGAATATCGCCGCCGCAAGTTCCGCGAATCCAGGCGGTAACGATAACGCCGTCACCTTGTCCGCGCTAGGGAATGCCTCGCTGCCCGCGCTGAGTAACTCGACCATCATCGGTTTTTACGGCAATCTCGCGTCGATCGTCGGAACGGATTCGAGCAATGCCCAAACCAATCAAACAACGAACCAGCAGATTCTGACACAATCTCAAACGCTGCGCTCAAATGTCTCCGGTGTTTCTCTCGATCAGGAAGCCACCCAGCTCACTGAGTATCAGCAGGCCTATGACGCGACAAGCAAGCTGGTCAATATCATCGATCAGATGATGCAGACCGTCATCAATATGTACCCGACCACGTGATTAGCCCAGCTTTCCGTGACTGGCCTGGCTCAAAAAAGATGTCCTAGCTTCTCGCGTTTCGTTCTGAGGTACTCCGCCGTCGTATCTAACGGTGGAACAACGAGCGGTGCGCGCTCCACGACTCTTATACCCGCCTCCTCGAGCGCAGCCACTTTTTGCGGATTATTCGACAGCAGCCGCACCTCAGCTATTTTGAAATATTTCAGAATTGCTGCAGGCAGGGCGTAATCACGGAGATCGGCATCGAATCCCAGCTTTTCATTCGCCTCTACTGTGTCCAACCCCTCGTCCTGCAGCTCATATGCCCTGAGCTTGTTCAGCAGGCCGATGCCGCGACCTTCCTGGTGCTCATAGATCAGCAGCCCACGATTCTCCGCCGCGATTTGATCAAGCGCAAGCTCGAGTTGCGAGCGGCAATCGCACCGCAGGCTGTGAAATACATCTCCTGTAAGACACTGCGAATGAATTCGAACTAGTGCTGCGCCGGCTTCCGGAGATAAATTCCCCAGCTTCAGGACAACCGCTTCTTCGGTTTCGTGCGGACGAACGCCTTCGAATCCGTAAATACGAAAACGCCCGAACCGGCTTGGAAAATCTGCTTCGGCAACCTTATTCAGCTTGAAATCTGGCAACGTAATTCCTGGTGGAAGCGGGATGACTCCTTTCATTCTGACCTGAAAGGCTACCGGCAAACAAGTAATCCTGACAGGTCCGCTTCTACTCGCCGAGGAATTGAAGAACAACGTTCCGGCGATGGGGCTGGGAGCGGTGCTCGAACACGTAAAGCCCTTGCCACGTTCCGAGCGCCAGCTCTCCGGAAATGACGGGGATCGTGAGGCTCGTCTGAGTGAGCGCCGAACGTATATGGGAAGTCATATCGTCCGGCCCCTCTGCCGTGTGGCGGTACCCTCTTTCATGCTCCGGCACGAGACGTTCAAAGAAGTCGCGCAGATCCAATGTCACGTCCGGATCTGCATTCTCCTGCACAACGAGCGAACAAGACGTGTGCTGGATGAACAGAATCAGGATTCCATTTGCCAGCCGGAGCTTGGAAATCCAATCCTCCACATCCTTGGTAAACGGATACAGCCCCTTCCCGCGCGTGGAGACAGTCAGCTTGGTGTTGGAGATCAATCTTCAGTTTGCTCTACTCGCCACGCGAGGGCCCTCCGACTCACCTTTTGTGAAACTTTAGCGCTAAAAGTGTCCTCTATAGGACGGGTCTAACGCCTTCTGCCCGGGGCCCGGGGAAAAACTGCTTTTCCTGTGGAGGTACTGAATGTCTCTATTCAGATTTCGCTTTGCCGTGTGGCCGCTCGCCGTCATTGTTTCTCTTGCCGGCCTCTGCCTTTACGCGCAAATTCTGGTTGGCCGCATTTCGGGTACAGTTACCGATCCGACGGGCGCCGCCGTCGCTGGCGCCAAAGTGACAATCACGAACCTCGATACGCAGGCTACTCGTACGATTACAACAGACGGGAAGGGGTTCTACTCGGTCGAGGAGCTGCCGATCGGGCCCTACAAAGTGGAAGTTAACCAAACCGGATTCAAGCGCTCCAGTCAATCCGGCTTGAATCTCGTCGCAGACGGACGCATCACCGCCAATTTCGCTCTCCAGGTCGGCGAGCTGTCGCAGTCCGTTATGGTTGAGGCGCACCCGGAACAATTAAATACGACATCGGGTGAAGTAGCACACGTGATTGATCAGCGGCAGGTCAACAATCTGCCCCTGAATGGCCGCACTTACATGGAATTATTGACGTTGGTGCCCGGAGCCGTGGTCACGAATCCGGACCAGTTCAGCGTCAACACATCCTTGAGCGCTACCAATCAGGTTGTAAACGGTCATCGCAGCAATCAGAACAACATTACTGTGGATGGCGTCGGCAATCTGGACAACGGCTCCAATGGGAGCTTAATCAACAACGTCAGCCCGGATTTCATGCAGCAGGTAAAGATTCAGACCTCGAATTTTTCGGCGGAGTACGGGCGATCTACGGGCGCAGCCTTCAATCTTGCTACGAAGAACGGCACGAACCAGTTCCACGGCGCCGCATTCGAGTATTTTCGGAACGACGTGCTCGATGCTAGCAACGTCTTTTCTCCCACAAAAACCGAACTGCGCTTTAACGATTTCGGTTATGACCTCGGCGGGCCGATCATAAAGAACAAAGTTTTCTTCTTTATTGGCGAAGAATGGAAGAAAATCCGCCAACAAGCGGCTCCTACGCGTAAAACCTTTCCCACGCTTGCAGAGCTCGATGGAAATTTCGCGGGGGTTCCGAAAGTCATCATTAACGAACCGGGCACCACGACACCGTATCCGAACAACGCTATCCCCGCATCGCAGATCACGCCGGACGGCAAAGCCATCGCGAACGTTTACAGGACGACCATTCCTCTGGCTGCCACTTACACGAATAAGGCCACCTCGAACAACACGATTTTTCAAACCCCAAACCCGCTCGATTACCGCGAAGACATGGCTCGGATCGACTACCACATCAACGATAAGCACTCACTCTACGGCCGCTGGGTGGATGATTACAACTCCATCTTTTTGAATTTCGGACCGGGCGGCGACGTTCCCATCACACCTGAGATTCGCGACCGTCCCGGCAAGAGCGCCCTGATCAACGAGTCTTGGGTCGTCTCGCCTACGGTCGTTAATGAGGCCCATCTCGGCGCAAGCTGGAATGGGCAGCGTTATTTCAACCAAGGCGATACGTGGCTGCGCTCCACACAAGGCTTCACATTCCAGCGAGTGTTTAACAACTTAGGTCCATATGCCGACGGCATACCGAATGTCTCCATTACAAGTTTCTCCGGCTGGGATGGTCCCTCTCACACCCTCATATCACCCACCACAGAAATTGAAGGCGGCGATACTGTGTCCATTGTTGCGGGTCAGCACACTATCCGCACCGGGTTCATGATCATTCGGAATCGGAAGAACCAGAATGGCCGCTCTGATTATGACGGAACAATTAGCTTCGATCCAACCGGGAATCCAAACACCACGGGTTATGCGCTCGCTGATGCGCTGCTGAGTAACTTTAACAATTACACGGAAGCTCAATATGACCCGATCGGCTATTATCGCTACACCGAGCCGTCGGCGTTTGTCGACGATACCTGGAAGGTGTCGCGAAAACTCAGCATCAATCTGGGCCTCCGCTACGAGTACTTCATGACCATGTACTCACAATTGGACAATCTGACGAATTTCGTGCCGTCTCTCTACAATCCTGCGCAAGCTGTCACGGTCACCTCCAAGGGCCAGATCGTTCCTGGTTCCGGCAACTTCTATAACGGGTTGCTGCGTGTGGCCAGCGGCGTTCCCTCGCAATACGATTACCTCGTGCCGAATGCCTCGAACCCGGCGGTCCTTGCTGTCCCGGATGGAGGCCCCCGCGGCATGTATCCAAGCCATGGCACCTGGTCTCCTCGCGTGGGCTTTGCCTATAGTCTCAATCAGAAGACCGTAATTCGAGGCGGATTCGGCCTGTTCTATGACCGCATCCAAGGGAACCCCACGTTCTACACCTTGAACAATCCACCGTATGTGTCCAGCGCGTCGTATAACTACGGCAATCTCTCGAATATCTCGGGTGGCAAGACCAGTCCTCCCGCTCCTTTCGGCACTCTCCAGACGGTCCAGCCCAATCTGAAGATTCCCTACTCCGAGCAATTCAGTTTCGGCATTCAGCGCGAGCTTCCGGCGCACTTGTTTCTGGAGACAGATTACGTCGGCACACTCGGGCGTCATCTGCTGGTTGAGCCGGATATTAATCAGCCGGCATTCGCCGTAGTGGCAGCCGCTTCGTCCACTGCAAATGAAAATAGCTTGCGGCCGTTCCCCGGGTATTCGAAGCTTCAGCAATTCCTGAGTGCCGCAACGTCGAACTACCACGCCCTCCAGGTCCAGCTCTCGCGTCGCGCAGGCGATGTCACCTTCACAGCGGCCTATACATTTTCGAAGGCCCTCGGCAATGCATCGAGCGATACCGAGAATGATTTGAACTACTACAACCTGTATTGGATGTATGGGCCTCTCTCTTACGACGCCTCTCATGTCTTCACCGGAAGCTTCGTCTGGAGCCTTCCCCGGCTAAGAAACCAGCCGGTACTCCTCCGCGCGCCTTTCGGCAACTGGCAATGCAGCGGCATTATCCATCTGCAGTCTGGCTTCGCCGACAACGTCACTGCCAATACGCCGATTTTGGGAGGCCGGGAAGCCGACTACATCGGTGGTCCCACGCTGTTTCCTAATCCAAATCCGGACGGCTGGTTTAACCCCGCTGCTTTTGCTTCGGCCCCCCAAGGACGCTTTGGCAACTCCGGCAACGGGAATGTCAGGCAACCCGGCTTGCAGCAGTACGATCTGTCGCTTGCAAGGTTCTTCAATTTCACGGAAAGAATCAATCTGCAATTTCGCGCAGATTTCATCAATGCCTTCAATCACCCGAACTTCGAGGCAGCATCGACTAACCTGTCGAGCAGCGCATTTGGTACTGTTTCCTCGGCCTACCCGCCTCGAAACATCCAGCTTTCAATGAAGCTGCAGTTTTGAAATCAGGCAGCCGTCTCGCACAGCGATATGCCTGGAAAGCAGCGCCGGAAATTCTGCGTGAGATAGGTTGCCAAAGCTTCCGGCGAAAGGCTGCGGCCTTCGTCGGCTATGGCAATTGTCGATCCATCCAGATCCGTGGCAATCAGCAGTTCGAACTCTTGCAGTGCAAATTTCAAATTAGTCTCTTGCTCGCCTGTTATGGTTCCGCTGATGACGGGTCCCCAAGAATAGAAATCGAGGTTGACCTCAATCGTGGTTGATGGAATCTGCGATCTGATTATGCGAATTTGAGCTCCAGGGTGACATTCGACCCGCTCCTCGTCTCTCAAGCCATGCTGATCCAGCACAGTGTTGATGGCTTCGGCCCATCGCTTACATTCGCACGCCAGTTCTTCCCAATATTTGCGGCCCTCTTGATGAAGAGGGTACGCTGCTACGGATGCTGCGCTCATGGTGTTTTCTCCGCTCGCGGCCGACATGGGCAGCGTTTCAGTGTAGATGATCCAGGAGGTAGAGAGATTTCATCTCGACTTCCAATAGATAGCTGCCAGTTTACCGCGACAGAGTGACAGCCTGGTGTACAATGAACTCCCAAGGTCGATCACCTGACCAAGCCGCGTCCCTGAAACCCCCGCGTGAAACCTACTGACGTCCAGAACCCGAATTATTTTCACAAAGTTGTCGATTGCCAGTGGGCATGCCCGGCTCACACCAATGTTCCCGAATACATTCGACTCATTGCGCAGGGCAGATATACGGACGCCTACATGCTCAACCGCGAATCGAACGTTTTCCCCGCCATTCTCGGTCGCACGTGCGATCGGCCCTGCGAGCCTGCCTGCCGCCGGGGGCGCCTGGACGGTAAGCCGGTTGCGATTTGCCGTCTGAAGCGGGTTGCGGCGGACCTCCGCGGTGAGATCCGGCATCTACTCCCTCGAGTTCCGGAAAGGAAGAATGGTAAGCGGATTGCCTGCATCGGCGCCGGACCAGCCTCGCTCACCGTTGCAAACGACTTACTGCCGCTTGGCTATGAAATCGAGATTTTTGAAAAGCTGGACAAGCCCGGCGGGCTCATGCGCTCTAATATCCCCGCCTTCCGGCTTCCCGAAAAAGTCCTTGCGGAGGAGATCGACATTATTGTCAACATGGGCGCGAAGATCCGCTTCAATTCGCCGATCAATAGCCTGGGATCTCTCTTGCAGCAGAACTTTCATGCAGTTTTCGTGGGCAGCGGCGCGCCTCGCGGGAAAAATCTCGACATACCCGGACGCCACGACACCGACCGGATTCACATCGGCATCGATTGGCTAGAATCGATCGCATTTGGCCATATCGATTCAATCGGGGAACGGGTACTGATTATCGGCGTCGGGAATACGGCGATGGATTGCTGCCGGTCTTCACGGCGGTTGGGCGGCAAAGATATAAAAGTAATGGCGCGCCGCCCGCGAAAATTCTTCAAGGCCTCGCCCTGGGAACTGGAAGACTCGGAGGAAGAGGGCGTCGAAATCCTCATCAATCACTCTCCAACCAGCTTTGTAATTGAACATGGCCAATTGAAGGGAATGCTTTTTGAACACCTGGAGTGGGATGCCGATGCCAAGCGCTCCCGAACACTGGACACTATTTTCCTGCCCGCCGATGACGTGATTCTCGCGATCGGGCAAGAAAACGCATTTCCATGGATCGAGCGGGATTTAGGAATTCAGTTTGATCAATGGGAGATGCCGGTGGTCAACGAAGTGACCCTGGAATCGACCCGGCCCGGTGTCTTCTTTGGCGGCGATGCGGCGTTTGGCCCTAAAAACATTATTTGGGCCATCGAGCATGCCCACCAAGCTGCTATTTCCATTCACAATCGCTGCGAAGGCATTCCAGTCACAGATCGGCCCCCGCCGGGCATGAACCTGATCAGCCAGAAAATGGGGATCAGCGAGTGGAGTTATCACAATGACTACAATCCCGTGCTGCGCCAGAAAATGCAGCACGTGGATCTGGTTGAACGGTTCGAAAAGCTCAACATCGAGGTGGAGCTTGGATTTACCGCGGAGCAGACCGCGCGAGAGGTGGAGCGCTGCCTCAATTGCGATATTGAGACGGTATTCACGGCGCCGCGCTGCATCGAATGCGACGCCTGCGTTGACATTTGTCCGGTGCAATGCCTCACTATGACGCGAGACGGGGAAGAACTGGATCTTCGAACCCGCCTCTCGGCTCCAGCTTTGAACTTGGAACAAGATCTGTATGTCTCCTCACCGCTTCCTCAAACCGCGCGCATCATGGCGAAAGACGAAGATCTTTGCGTTCATTGCGGACTATGTGCCGAGCGTTGTCCCACAGCGGCGTGGGACATGCAGAAATTTGAGCTTCTTATTCCATACGCAGGCATAAAAGCGTGCACGAACAATTGCGTACCCGCGTAAATGACTTCGCCATTAAGCTGGCGAATGTAAATGGAACTGGCTCCGCCAGCGCAAACGGCCTTTTGATGCAGGCCATCTTCCGGATGGGGATTCCCGTTTCCGGCAAGAACCTTTTTCCGTCGAACATTCAGGGGCTGCCTACCTGGTACGAGATCCGTGTGAATAAAGACGGCTACTGCGCTCGCGCCCTCGATTACGATTTGATGATCGCGATGAATGCGCAAACCTACGCCCGCGATATTCGCGAAGTGCGCGCCGGCGGCTACGTTCTCTACGATTCAACGTGGCCGCTGGATCGATCGCTCTATCGCGAGGATATTCACTTTCTCCCCATCCCCCTCGCGCAACTGTGCAACGAACACTTCCAGGATTCCCGAGAAAGAATTCTGATGAAAAACATCGCGTATTCGGGATCGCTGGTGGCGGCGCTCAGCATTGATATGGCGATCGTGGAGGAATTGCTGTCGGAGCGATTTGCGGGGAAAAAAGCGCTACGCGAATCGAACCGTAAGGCGCTGCACCTTGGATACGAATACGCCAAAAATCATTTCGAGTGCCCTCTGCCGTTCTATTTGGACGCGATGGAGGCCAACAATGACAAGATACTGATCGACGGAAACACAGCCACCGCGCTCGGCTGCCTTTATGCGGGCGCAACTGTGGCCGCCTGGTATCCAATCACTCCCGCGACATCGGTGATGGACGCCTTTAAGCACCTGTGCGAAAAATACCGGCGCGATACCGAAACAGGCCGCAACAATTACTTGATTCTGCAGGCTGAAGATGAACTGGCCGCGATTGGAATGGTGATTGGCGCGTGCTGGAATGGGGCGCGGGCCTTTACCTCCACCTCCGGACCAGGAATTTCGCTGATGAACGAATTACTTGGCTTGGCCTACTACTCGGAAATTCCCGCTGTTGTGATCGATGTTCAGCGCGTAGGTCCATCCACCGGCATGCCGACGCGGACCCAGCAAGCGGATCTCATGGAGTGCGCCTACGCCTCCCATGGCGACACGAAACACATTCTGCTGTTCCCGTCGAATCCGGCGGAATGTTTTGAATTTGCCGTAAAATCATTCGATCTTGCCGAACGATTCCAAACGCCGGTAATGATGCTTTCGGATCTCGACATTGGGATGAACGACTGGGTTGTTCCCCGCCTCACCTGGGATGATGCATACCGTCCCGATCGGGGCCGCGTCCTGTCGGCGGAAGATCTGGAGCAAGTTCCGCGCTTCTATCGCTATTCCGATGCAGATGAGGACGATGTCACTCCGCGCACCCTGCCGGGCGTTCATGCCAATGGAGCATACGTGACGCGCGGTTCCGGACACAACAAACTCGGCGCCTACACCGAGACGCCTAGCGAATACCAGGAAGTGCTGGATCGACTCGCGCGCAAGCAGAAGGCCGCCGCGAATTTGGTGCCGTTGCCGAAGATCGCTAGGCGCGAACATTCCCGGCTTGGCGTAATCACGATCGGCGGCTGTGATCCCGCCGTGCAAGAAGCCGTCAAGCTTCTCGCCGAACGCGACATTCCAGCCAATTACATGCGAATCTGCGGGTTTCCGTTCCACAAGAGTGTCGAGGAGTTCCTCTACGAGCACGACCTCTGTTTTGTTGTGGAACAGAACCGGGACGCGCAGCTACGATCCTTATTGATCTTAGAGACCTGTGTCCCGAAAGACAGAGTCCGGTCGGTTCTCGTGTATGGCGGATTTCCGCTGAGTGCGAGGCACGTCGTGGACGGGATCTTGTATCAATTGGAGAGATAAACGTGCCATCAATCGCAAAACCCGTTGCTACCCATCCCAGTCTGCAGCGCAACCAACTCGGGCTTACGATCCGCGATTACGAGGGATCGATGTCAACGCTGTGCGCCGGCTGCGGGCACGATTCCATCACCGCGGCTATCGTACGTGCGCTGTGGGAAGTGGCGATGCCTCCGCACATGCTGGCGAAAATGAGCGGAATCGGTTGTTCTTCGAAGACCCCCGCTTACTTCGTCAATGGAGCGCATGGCTTTAACTCCGCTCATGGCCGTATGCCCCCCATCACGACCGGAGCGAATGCAGCCAACCGGCAGTTGACCTATATCGGGATTTCCGGCGACGGCGATTCCCTCTCGATCGGGATCGGGCACATGTGTCACGCCATCCGCCGGAACATCAGGATGGTTTACATTATTGAGAATAATGGCGTCTACGGCCTGACCAAGGGCCAGTTCTCGGCTTCCGCGGATGTGGGGTCGAAAAGCAAGCGCGGTGAGCCCAATCAAATCGCGCCAATAGATCCCGTTGCGCTTGCCCTAAGTTTGGGAGCAACTTTTGTCGCTCGCAGCTTTTCCGGTGATAAGGAACAGCTCGTGCCGATTTTGAAGGCGGCCATCGCTCACCGGGGCTTCGCGCTTTTAGATGTCGTTTCGCCTTGTGTGACTTTTAACGATCACTCGGGATCGACCAAGAGCTACCTGCACACGCGAAAACACCGGGTAAAAGCGACAGAAGCGGATTTTGTTCCGGCAGAGAAAGAGATTTTGGCGACCATCTCTCAAAACGGCACAACGGCTGTGACAATGCACGATGGCAGCGTCTTACAATTCAAATCCCTTCCGAAAGACTATGATCCGTCCAATCGTCAAAAAGTTTTATCCTACCTGCAGCAGCAACAAAGCAGTGGTTACATTGTGACCGGATTACTTTTTATTGACCCGCAGACGAAGGACTTGCACGAACTAAATCAGACTTCAACGGTACCGCTCGTGCAGATACCGTATGAGAAGCTCTGTCCAGGGTCGGTAGAACTGGATCGAATGCAGGCAGAATTCCGGTAACGCGGATCGATCATTGGGACGCAGGACGCGGCATTCACGCCTCTCTCATGACGATTTCGCCGATCTCAAGCTTTCGAAGATCCGGCTCGACCGAAGCACGATCCCCCACGACGATCCAGATCATGTGCGCCGGATTGAGCAAAGCACGCGCGCAGCTTTCAAGCTCGGAAATCGTCAGAGCCGAGACGCGGCTTACATAGGTGCTGTAAAAATCCAACGGCAGACCGAGCTGCAGTAGATCGCTCAGCAGATTGCCGATGGCGTTCATCGTCTCGTGGGCGCCCGGCAGCTCCAGGATCTCCTGCTGCTTCACCTTTTCGAGCTCGTCGGTCTCGATCGGTTTGGCTCCCGTCATGCCATTCAGCTCTTTGAGCATTTCGGCAATCGTATCTGCTGTTTTGTCGCCTTGTACCGAGGCATAGGCCAGAAACGGACGCTGCGCGCGAGCGCCATAAAGCACCGAGGCAGCGCCGTAGGACCAATGCTTTTCTTCGCGCAGATTCATGTTCAGTCGCGCTCCGAAAGTGCCTCCAAAGACGTTATTCATCGCCTCGAGCGCCACTTCCGTTTTCGCGTCAGGCGGAGAAGCAATCGTACCCGCAATCACAATCGAATGCAGCGCGCCGGGCTTGTCGATCAGGTACACCGCCGGCTTGCTGGGCTTCGGTATCGTGGGTACATTCTTGGCCGGAACTTCTGCCGGGAGCCACTTACCGAAGAACTGCTCAAGTTTCGGCTGGATCTCCGCCAGTTCTGTATCGCCCACGACAAACAGAGTGGAGTTATTCGGCTTAAACCAGGTCCGGTGAAAATGCGCCATATCTTCGCGCGAGAGCCTATTTACGCTATCTTCGGTTCCGGAGCCTGTGAGAGGAACACCGTATGCGTGGGTTGCACCGAATAATAGGGGCGGCAGCGCCCGAAGAGCCATTTGAAGCGGGGTGACCTTCTCGTTGGCGATGGCGGAGAGCTGAAGCTTCTGCTGGCGCTCGAAATCGGCTTCCGGGAAGACCGGGTTCAGAATGACGTCGGAATAAAGATCCAGCGACTCGTCGAGTGCGGATTTCAGCGCCGAGAGGTAAACCGTGCACATATCAAGGTTGCAGCCTGCGCTCAACTGCGCACCGAGCGTCTGTAGTTCATCGCTGATCTCGAGCGCCGTACGGCGCTGCGTGCCGCCGGTGAGTAGAGAAGAGGCCAAGCGGGCAGTTCCGGGCGCGGCGAGCTGATCCGCCGCATAGCCCGCGTTCACGTCGAGCCAGAAGTTCACTACGGGGATCTCATGACGCTCGGCCACGAGTAGCCTAAGTCCGTTCGAAAGCCGATTTTCGTGAATGGCCGGAAGATTGAGATCGTGCGCAGGCCCGATCTCGGGTATGCGACTGCGATCCGCCGCTGGTTCGCTTGGCGGGTTCGAAGAGATAAACGGAACTACTTCCAGGACGTAAACGCCATCGGACAGCCACGCACGGGCAGCATCTCGCAAGTCCGCGAGGGTTGCCTGCTCGAGACGCTCCAGCCTTTTGCGGTAGCCATTCGGGCAGCCGAGATAGGTTTGGCTGGAGGCGAGGATATCGGACTTCCCTCCAAAGCCGCCGATGCGCTCGACTCCGCGAATGAAACCCGCATACGATTGTGCCTTTATGCGGTCCAGTTCGCGGTAGGTCGGGCCGTCTTCCAAAAAGCGCGCGAGTTCTTCGTCCACTGCCTTCTCGACGGCGCTTAAGACATGTTGGTGCGAATCGTCTCCCTGCCGGCCTGTCGCAACGATGACGAACTGACTTCCGATCTCGCGCTCATCCAGGTAAGCCGATACTTGCGTGGCAATCTGATCGTCATAGACGAGACGTTTATAAAGGCGCGACGTCTTGCCTGAAGAAAGTACGGCAGCGGTGAGCCGGAGGTGATCCGCGGCTGCAGTTCCATAACCAGGTACGTTCCAGATCTTGTAAATGCGTGCTTGGGGAACACGGTCCTGGACCACTTCGCGCTGCTCGCCGCTCATCTTCGCGACCCAGGAGCGCTGATGCGATACAGGCGGGCCGGAAGGAATATGGCCGAAATAGCGGCGCGCCTTCTCTTCGGCTTCGGCGCCAGTTATATCGCCAGCAAGCACCAGCACCGCATTTGAAGGTGTGTAGTAGCTTTTGAACCATTCGCGCACATCATCCAACGACGCGGAATCGAGGTCTTCCATAGAGCCGATGACCGTGTGATCGTAGGGATGTCCAGATGGATATGTAGACTTGACCACTAGTTCATCAACAATCGCGTAAGGCTGATTCTCGCTTTGCCGCTTTTCGTTTTGCACGACTCCGCGCTGCAGATCGAGAAGCTCCTGATTGATGGTGTTGTAGAAGTGCCCCATCCGGTCGGACTCGGCAAACAGAGTGTAATCGAGCGCCGACCGCGGGACGTTTTCGAAGTAGTTTGTCCGATCTTCGCTCGTGGTGCCGTTGAGGTCGGTTGCTCCGATCCGCTCCATGGCATCGATATAGCTCCCGTCGAGGTGCTCGCTGCCGCCGAACATCAGGTGCTCGAAGAGGTGAGCAAAACCGGTTTTCCCTCGCTTCTCATTCTTCGAACCAACGTGATACCAGATATTAACCGCCACGATAGGAGTCTTATGATCCTCATGAACAACCACCGTGAGGCCATTGTCCAGGGCGAATCGAGCGAACGGGATTTCAAGATTGGAGAATCGCATTACGGCGTGAAACCGCCACGATAGCAGATGCCCCGGAGCATGCTCCGCCCCCGACCAAACGCAGCCGTCCTGTTCCGCTAACGATCAAGTCGCCCGGCAGGGAGCCGTTTGCCCACCTTCCGGGTTATGGTTTGCTCCAGTAATTGAAAGAAGGCACCCTCATTTTCGAGTTCCAGCTCGATTTCCAGCCACGCCAGATCGAAGGGCGAAATCGCGTCCTCTAAGTGGCTCGGACAATTGACACGATCCTTTTCCGTTGTAACCAGAATTTCCGCGCCGTGCATGCGGGCTTGATGCGCGATGCGCTGTAATTCAGAGGGCTTATAGATGTGGTGATCGTCAAACGCCCAGCGAAACACGACCTCTAGTCCGAGCGACTCCAAAGTATTCCAGAAATTTTGAGGATTCCCCAGGCCGCAGAACGCACCCACCCGGCGGCGTTCCAGATCACGACGGCAAGCCCCGGTATGATAATCGCGCCAGTGGCGGGCGATCAACCGGGTTCTAAAGATCGGAGCGCTTGCGTTGTACTCCCGGAGGCGGGCGCAGATCGCCTCGTACCGCAGGTCCCATTCCGCACGAGTTACTACCAAAGCACCAGCGCGGGCGAGCGCGGAAAGCGGTTCTCTCAACCGGCCTGCCGGCACAACGTCCTCATGTCCGTACGGATCCAGACCATCGATCAGGACAATATCCAAATCGCGGGCCAGCTTTGCGTGCTGAAATCCATCGTCCAGAATAAGCAAATCGGTTTCGGGAAACTGAGCGAGAAGGATCTTCGCCGTTTCATAGCGGCTCGCTCCGATGCCGATCGGGGTGAGTTCCGACCGTAGGAAGACTTGCGCCTCATCGCCGGTGAGAGCTGAGGAAATCTTCGTTCCGGGAGCAAACACCAGGTTACGAGCGGGAGAACGCCGGCGATATCCGCGGGTGAGAATGGCGGGCGAATAACCACGCGCGGCCAATCGACCCGCCAGGTAAGTGGTAAACGGAGTTTTCCCCGATCCGCCGACGGTGATGCCTCCGATGCTCACCACCGGAACCGGTAGGGGAGACATTAAGGCCGCTTGCTGCTCAGATCGCCTTCTTTTTATCTCCCCGCCCTTTCGCCACGCGAACGCCAGAACCCGCAGGGCCGCGCGCGAAAAATGGCCCCAAGCCCGTGTGTAGCCGCCCTGCTGATACAACCGCCAAAGAGCAACCGCAATCCGCTGCGACACGCCACGGCGAGAGTTAACGACGCATTGGGCACGGGCGCCGAGTTCCATTGCTCGTTCGTGATTGAGAAGCAACTCGCGAACCGCGGGCAGCAATTCTTCTTTGCTGTCGATCTGAATGACGCCGCCACCCTCGCTGAAATCGCGCGTAATCGCTTCAAAATTTTCCATGTGCGGTCCAATAACGACCGGCGCAGCGGCCGCAGCAGGCTCGATGATGTTGTGTCCTCCTCTAGGCGCAATCGACCCCCCAAGGAACACGACATCCGCAAGTGAGTAACAACCGGACAGTTCGCCGATTGTGTCGAGCAAAAGCACACCCGGAAGCCTAAGACCGAGCGCTGGGTCGGCCTTCATCGCGGTGCGGCGCACAAAATTCAATCCGGCACGATCCAGTTTTTGCGCCACGGTGTTGAAGCGGGCGGGCTGGCGAGGCGCAAGGATCAACAAAAGGCCGGGGAAATCGGAAGCGAGAGCTTCAAAGGCGCGAATAACAAGATCGTCTTCGTCAACTACATGACGCACAAGACTGCCTCGTTCATTGGGTCCGGCCGTGCTCGCAGCGATCCAGACGTTCTGTGCGCCGAAAGTGCCAACTTCAGACGAATCGTGGGAAAGAGACGCGTCGTATTTGAGATTTCCTTCCACGTGCAACTTAGAACGCGGCGCACCGAGACTCAAATACCGATCACGATCGACAGCGCTTTGCACAAAGATCAAATCGGCCAACTGAATTATGGGACAAAACAATTTTTTCCAGCGCCGATAGCGTGGCCAGGAACGATCTGAAAAGCGCCCGTTTACGATTCCGAGGCAAGCCCCGGCGCGTTTTGCTTCGAAATACAGATTGGGCCAGATTTCCGTTTCGAGCACGATAACGAGCGCCGGCCGCAAAATTCGCAATGCTCTCCGAACACATCCGGCATAATCAACCGGACAATAGAAGATGCCGTCGGCGAGAGACCAGGCGTGACGTTCTGCGGCTTTTCGTCCGGCGATAGTAGTTGTAGAAAGATAAATCGGAACGAACGGATGTTCGCGTCGCAGGGTGGCAATCAAGGGAATCGCCGATACAACTTCACCGACCGAGACAGCATGCAACCATATGCAGCCTGGGTTCGTCCGAGTGAAAGATCGGGGCAGAAATCCGAGTCGCTCACCGAAGTGGGGCCAGTACTCGCGCTCCGTCGCGAGCCGGGAAATGAAGTAGAGAATGGTGGCGGGAGACAGTACGAACTGACTTAGGCGATAAAGGAGAACAGTGAGAGTGATTCCAAGAACTCGGTTCGTGATTTCGAGTATAGCGTTTGCCGGGCTGCTGGCGGCGTGCTTGCTGGCAAGCGAAAAAAGATTTCAGGCAGGCGCTGCCGAAGAATACGCTCACCAGAGTTCAGAAGACGTCACTGTGGGAGCAAAACCATTCGATAACGAGGATCTCACCGCAGCGGCATTCGGGAAGAAGGCCGATTTATTGAGGTACGGAGTGCTGCCGGTGCTTGTGGTCATCGAAAACAAGCGACCCCAAGCTTTGGACCTCGGGTCTCTGGAAGTAAGCCTGGTGTCGTCTGACGGCAGGCACGTGAGCGCTATTGCTCCCGAAGACGTTCCGTTTCTGGGGACAGCCGGGAAGCGTCCCAGGGTGGTACCCACGCCCGTTCCATTGCCCAAGAGAAAGAATCCACTCAATGCTCCAGAGATCGTGACGCGGGCTTTTGCGGCAAAGATGCTGCCGCCCGGCGATTCGGCAAGTGGCTTTTTTTACTTCGAAGCCCGCCCCGAAGCGGGCGACAAGGTCTACTTAAACGGGCTGCGTGATGCCCGTTCCGGCGGCGAGATTATGTATTTCGAATTTCCATTTGAAAAGTAAATCGAACCGAGGGCTCAATTCCAATAATTCCGATCCAAGTTCCTGCACTGCACCGCTTCGGCTAAAGTGTTTCGCTGAGACGGTTTCGGAGTGGTCGAGGTCGGCAATCGTCCTGGCGACGCGCAGCATGCGATCGTGAGCACGAGCCGAGAGATTCATCCGCCGAACGGCCATCTCGAGAGTACGCTCGCCGCTTTCATCCAGAGCGCAGAGCGTTCGTAGCTGAGACGGTGGGACTTGCGCATTGTAGAACCCGCGCTGCCGTTGTTTTTCGCGAGCCTCTTCCACTCGCTCGCGAATTTGCGCGGAGCATTGCGCATCAGCCTTGCTGCGGAGTTCCTTGTAAGGAACGGCGGGAACCTCAATATGCATATCCATGCGATCGAGAAGGGGTCCACTTACTTTCGCCAGATAGCGTTGGATGATTCCGGGTGTGCAGCGGCATTCTCGTGTGCTGTCGCCGTAGAACCCGCTCGGGTGCGGCTTCGAATTTTGGTGGCAGTCGCGAAATCAGGCTTGTACTGCCGGAGCCGTACGTCCGCACGCAGCCTGAGCTCCTAAATTCATTGGGGATTGAGAAAAAGCCGCCCTACAGAACCACAGACGCTTGCGCTCTCCTTGGAATCAGGCCCGACTTGTTTCGATATCGCGTATATATCGGTAGGTATCCAGAATTCAAACGTGACGCCAAAGGGCGTCTTTTTAGCGAAGACGACTTACGGCTTTTGGTTGGACTGTAGAGTGGGGGTCGCCACGCGCACTGGAGATGGCCAGCGTCTGACCAATCCCGAGATCGCGAGCATCAGAGCGCTTCCTTGATCTGCGTGCTGTGGTTACCCGCACGCACTGGAAGAAGGTGTTGGGTCGCACGAAACCTGGTGGATTAGCGCCTTGATACTAAACGCCCAAATTTATAGGGCCAGTGTTTCAGAGCATCGGAGCGACGGCTGGACGTGTATTGGATTTTAAGTCCTTTGCAAGCGCTACTGCGCGAGGCAGAATCACCAAATTTCAACAACTTACTGGTCCGGTGACACAATCATTCTCGCCCAGTTTCGCCCAAATTGGGAGACAAATTGGGAGACGGAATCCAACGATGATGACAAATGAACAAGAACCACTCGACCATGGTGCCGAGGTGGAAGTCGACTACAGCTCAATTGAAATCGATTTTAAGTTACCCAGATACCAGCTGTGCCTTTGGACCGGAAGATTTCTCAATTGGTCACGGGACGGTTTTTGCGGCGCGAAAGGAAGTTCAAGACGACGGCGACGGCAGAGTCGAGATCGGCACAATGACGGCTGCATCATTCAACTTAGTCGAGCGATCAAGGAGGGATGGAATCTATACGATGTCCTCGATTCTCCCTCGCACAGTACTGCCGAATGTCTGGATTCTTTCAGGAGATCGATTAAAACACCCTTCGTCTCAAATTCGCGGATTACAACGAGAGAGTTCGCAACCTACCCATTCAGAAGGACGAGGACTTCGGGGAAAGCCTATCCTGGCCAGAAATGACCGAAAACGCCGTCCAGATCCTCCCCAACCCCATCCTCGAAGCCGAAAAAGCACCGTTTCCAACCGACTCCGATATCGCGGCCACTCACTCAAGCCCATTCCGATGATCAATTGATCGAGCTCTGGCTCCATTCCCGCCCGGCCAGTACCCCGCGCGCCTACCGCGCCGACGTCCAGCGTTTCCGGGAGTTTGTGGGAAAGGACCTGCGGCAGGTGACCCTGGCCGACCTGCAGGGCTTTGCCGAAAGCCTCGCTTCCTTGAAAGAGGCCAGCCGGTACCGCTGCCTCTCGGCGGTCAAGAGCCTGTTCGCCTTTGGCCATCTGCTTGGCTACTTTCCCTTCGATGTGGGACGGGTGCTGCGCCTGCCGGCAGTGCGGAACCGGCTGGCCGAGCGGATTCTGCCGGAAGCCGAGTTGCACCGGATGCTCTCGGTCGAGCCCGACGAGCGCAATCGGTTGCTGCTGTTCCTGCTGTATGCCTCGGGCTGCCGCCGCGCCGAGCTGGCCGGGATCCGATGGCGCGATCTCCAAACTACGACCGATGGCGGCCAGATCACGGTTTTTGGCGAGGGCGGCAAGACGCGCAGCATCCAGTTGCCGGCATCGCTTTGGAAACAGCTGATCGCCCTGCGCGGGCGGGGCCCAGTTCGGAAAGTATTTCGATGTGAGCGCCTGGGGAGCGATCAACCAGCACACCTCCGGGGTCCTGCTCTTCACGGCATCCGGCCGGAAGTTTGCGGCTTGTTACGGTCGAGGATTTCAGGCGTTGTGCCCCGAATTGCTGGAAGATAACTTCGGGCTTCGCAGCTCTCTATCTGCGGTTGATATGGACCGCGTAAAACGCCTCTCTGCCCGCACAATTGAGCGCGTGAGCAGAAACCGCTGTACAACCTTCGCGACGGGAAAGCCCCTCATTGGATGTGGAGTGGAAGCCGGGCTGGAGTCGGCCTCGGAACTCTATGGCGCCGCGGTTCGGGACCTGGGCTGGGCTCGATCCATCGGCGGGAAAGTATCCCTCTCGCTCTCGGGTTCGTTTGACCTTAACGATCTCCAGTGGGTGTGCTCACTAATGCTCCAGCATTTCGAGAATGCGTCGATTCAAGAGAAATTCTCATGGCTTCTGGTCCATCAGCCACTAAACCGGAAGCAAGTTACGAACGAGAAATTGCCAGAGCGCTTGGTCAAGGCTTTTCAGGAACGCGCTACCGACGTTATCGCTTGGAGTGTGCCGGAAACCGAAGATTGGAATCCCGCTACGACTTACAGGGTTCAATGCGGCCGGCAGCAAATGTTCATGGAGGATCTCGATTTGTATGCCCTATACGCGTTCTTCCATGAAAAGGGCATTCCCGCGGAACGCTGGGCCAAAGCATCGATCGAGGCATTTGACTCTGAGGGCAACGTCTCCATTCCTCGTGTGCCCGTAACAGATTACCTATCCGGAGAGTGGCAGGAGCGCAGCAATGCGGTTGTGTATCTGAACGGATCTTGGTACCGGTTAAATTCGCAATACCTTGCTGTCTGCCGCGAGATTCTCAAGAGCGTGGAAGATGTCAGTTCGCGCTGGGCGTTACCGCCCCGATTACCGGAAGAGCATGAGGGCGACTACAACTCGCACGTAGCGCTGGAGAAGGGTTGGCTAAAGTTCGATTGCAAGAATTTTTCTCTCGGTGGGCACCAGAGAGTAGAAATCTGCGATCTCCTGAACTCCGATGGAGCCTTCATTTGCAACAAACAGAACTCCTGCTCGAAAGCCATGAGTCACCTCTTTGCCCAGGGAAGCAACTCTGCCGCACTCTTCCGTCATTCGCCTGAGTATGCTGCAAGAGTGCGTGCCAGTTTCCAAGAACGCTGGCTGACGCGGTATTTCCGGCAACGCCCAGAATTGTGTTTGCCATTCCGAACGCAAAGAAAGGTCCACTATGGAAAACGCTGTTTGGCTTCAGTGCAATTCAGCTTGTGGGACACATCAACAGAATCCGCAGCTATGGATTTGACGTAGCGCTCTGCAGTATCAACGATCACAAATTTGTCAAGAGAGCTGCGAGCGCGAGAACCAGAACAGGACGGGCGGCGTAGAGTGTTTTCGAGTGTGTGGGATACAAGTATGGCCGGCGCGTTCTTTTCAAGTTGCCGCTTGAGAAGAAGGGAATTGAATTTAGTGCCAAGCGCCTCAGATCGCAATGCCCTTCGCGATCTGCTGGCAAATTGCCATACGGCTGCCATATGCCCTCGTCATAACGCCGGCGTTCTTGTAAATCATAGCTGATAAAGGAGGTTATCATTCATGTATGTACCGCTCCCGTAATCCGTCCGTAAGATTTTGAAGGAAGCGGCTTAGAGGGAAGAAAGGAATTTTTCAGCGGATTACGTTGGCTCGGCCAGGCAAAAAGAGCGGCACATTGGTTTAGAAGGCGCGTGGCGGAGGTCAGGGGCCGTGGCGAATCGGATTTCGAGCGCAGGTATCCGGGTGTGATGTTTGTTGTTCGGCTGGGGGTTTAGAAAGCCGGTGCGGGGAGCGCGCGTATGGCCGGCAACCAGTTGGTAAAGCGGTTCCAACTGCGCACCATGCGCAGCCTGGTGCGGCGCGCGTGCTCCACCAGCCTGCCCGGCGTAGTGAAGATGAGAAAGCGCAGCCTCTTGGGGCGGGCCTTCAGTAGCTCCGGCGACAGCGCCAACCGCTTCAATCCAGTGAGCACGTTGTGCGCGATCACCGTCAAGCGGAACCACGCCGCATCGGCGCCGAAGCGTTTGGAGGGAGCACGCCAGCACCCAACTCATTCTTCAAAACGTCGTGCACGGCTTCGATGCTACCGGCTTTTTCGCGATGCCATTCGAGCAGACGCTTGGGATCCCAATCCCACAGATTGGTGGCCACCGCGAAGTGCAGCACCTCGCGTCCGCCTTCGAACATCTCGCGCTGTTTTCTTTTCACCCGGATGCCGATGTAGCGCAGCGGCTCGCGGTAACGATTTACGGCAGCTTCTTCCGGATAGTAGTTAATGACGGCGTACTCTTTCCGCGCCTCCGCATCCTCGCTGTACAGCTGCCAGTGCTTCTCGGGCGTTTGCCGGATCTCCTCGGCCAATGGCCCGTGCATGGGCGCGCTCACGGCAAAGCCGATGAATCCCTGGGGTCCGCCTTCTCGCTTCCCCTCGCGCAGCCAGGTCAGCAACTCATGCTCATAGCAGGCTGAATCGCCGCGAAAATAATATTCCTTCACGCTCGGCGGCAAAGCCGCGAAAGCCTGCCGTGTTACACCCAGCGGGCCGTGAATCGCCGGCACGTTGCCATCGCGGAACTCATCGGCCAACACCAGATCCATCTCGGCCCATAGCGTTAGCAGCGGTTGATAGCCGTCGATCCCTCATAGGTGCGTTGCGCTTCCCGCTTCCAGCTCTCGATGATCGTGCCGTCCACATCCACGGTGGCGATCTTCTGCTCCGGACAACGCCCTCCGATGATTCCCATCACATCGCTGTTGACTTGCGCCAGCCGCGCAGCGCGGCGGTCTCGCCAGGAATGCAACTGGCTTCTGCCAGCGCCAATGCTTGCTGCCTCGCCTCGCTCACTAGCGCTTCGTCATGAAACTCGTTCAGAAATTTGCGTGCTGCTTCCGCGCTCGGAACCTCATAGCCCAGCAATTCTCGCAGACCGGCATCTTCGCGCAGACGTTCCAGATCGTCCACACAATCGCCGCCCAGCGCTTGCAGCACTATCAGACTCTCCACGTATTCGGCCTCGCTGTAACCCCGTTGCCGCTGCTTCACCCTTATGTTCCGCTTTGTGCTGCCCTGCACATCCGTGACCCAATCGCCTGCACCAGTAATGCCGCACCACCCCACGCCGTCAGGCGTTCCTCGATCCGCTCAGTATCTATATCTATCGGCAGCAATAGCTGTTCGTCCGCGCAGCTCCCTGTTTTCCTCATCGCGCTCTATTATAGAGCCTGCTTTCACCCGCCCGGTGTTAGCTGCTTTCTCTCCATTGCAAATCGAGTCTTGACTTAAACCAATACTGAAGCCCCTGTCCTTGCCTCCACCAGCATCACCCCTCTGTCTCCCAACCTTATCACATTACTCTCTCCGCTCCTGAGACCCACAGGCCGCAATACACTGGTTCCTAACCACCCATGCCCACCGCCGCCGAAATCGCGCCCGCGCTCATCGAAAGCCGCATCTACATTGTCCGTGGGCACAAAGTCTTGCTCTACTCGGATCTAGCGGAACTCTACGGGGTTCCGACGAAAGTCTTTAATCAGGCCGTGAAGCGGAACCGGCAGCGCTTTCCCGAAGATTTCATGTTCCGGCTCACGCTCGAAGAGGGCCGGCACCTGGAAGCTTTAAGGTCACAAACTGTGACCTTAAAACGCGGGCAGCACCGCAAGTACGCACCCTACGTGTTCACCGAGCAGGGCATTGCGATGTTGTCTTCGGTTTTAAACAGCGAGCGCGCCATTCTGGTGAACATCGCCATCATCCGCACCTTTGTCCGTCTGCGACAGCTTCTCGCCTCGCATGAGGAATTGGCTCGCCAGCTGGACGAACTGCGTTGGAGGCAGGAAGAACACGGTCAACAGATTCAGGCTGTCTTTGAAACAATCCAGCATCTGATCGAAGCGCCGGCCGACGAGCCGAAGCGCCGCATCGGATTTCCCACCAGCCGCGCCGGTCACGAGCCATAAGCGATCGAAGAACAGGAGAAGCAATAACAATGGACAGCCAGGCCGAAGGCCTCAGCGCACTCGAACGCCTGTTGCAAGTCGCGTTGCGCGATACCCGGCAATCGCGCCTGGTCGCCAGTTGTTTGCTGGCTTGGCACAACGCCGAGGAAAACGGTGGCTGGATGTCTGGAACGTGGATGCGGAGATCGCGGGCGACGTGCTCAGTGTCCTCAGGCTGCTTCGGGAAGTTCATTGCTACCCCGCGATCTCGGATTCAAGAAGGAAATCGAGGCCGCCGCGCAGGGCTTGGAAAAACTGTACCGGGATGGCGGCTGCCCTTCGACGCTCTGGAGGTCACGGTGCATAAACCGCGAGCCACCTTTCGAGTCCGGGCCGGCCAGCTCGTCACTTGGCTCGGCCGCCGTGGAGATGGCGAGGCGATCGGCATCACGACACTCAAGCGGCGCGTCCAGGAGTTGCTCGGAGTATCCGGTGAGCGCACCACAGGAAGAAGAGGGGAAAGAGGATGGAGGCGATGAATAGCGACGGCGGGCTCATCACGGCGGAGCAGATCTCCGGCGAATCGGTGCAGAGAGGGGAAGCGGGCAAGGGCGCCCAAATACTTTCGACAGAATGCGTCACTATTGCCGGCATCCCAGTTCCGCGTCTGTTTGCGGCCGAGCCGCGCCTGGCTCTGCGCGCCGCCGAATTCTTTGGAGCGAACATCCGCAATGCGAACACGCGACGCGCGTACCTAGGCGATGTTGAGCGATTTTCCGGTTGGTGCGAGAGGCACGGTGTCAGCGAACTCGGCCGGGTGCAGCCGTTGCATGTGGCCGCCTTCCTAGAAGAGCTGCAGCAGCTCGTTTCGAAGCCCACCGTAAAACGGCATTTGGCGGCGGTCCGAATGCTCTTTGATTGGTTAGTGCTCGGCCAGGTCCTCCCGTGGAATCCGGCGTCGGTTGTGCGCGGTCCGAAATATTCCGTCAAAAAGGGCAAAACTCCGGTGCTTTCGAAGGAGGAGACGCGGGACCTGCTCGATTCGCTTGAGACCAGCTCGCTCATCGGGCTGCGCGATCGCGCGCTCATAGCGGTGATGGCCTACACGTTTGCACGCGTCGGCGCCGCGACACAAATGCGCGTCGAAGACGTTTATCTGCAAGGCCGGCGGACCTGGGTCCGCTTGCACGAAAAAGGTGGCAAACGGAACGAGATGCCCGCTCATCACAATCTAGATGAGTACCTCCATGCCTACATGGCGAAAGCTCTTGCGAAGAATGGCAAAGAGTATCTGTTTCGCACCGTGGATTGGAATACCGGCGAGTTAACCGAGCGAAAGATGTCCCAGGCGGACGCCTACCGGATGATTCGCCGACGCGCGTGTGCAGCGGGCATTGGGACGAAAATTGGGAATCACACCTTTCGTGCGACCGGCATCACAGCGTATCTGCAAAATGGCGGCCGCATGGAGGTCGCGCAACAAATGGCGGCGCATGAATCCGCCCGCACCACGGGTCTCTATGATCGCCGCGGCGACCAGGTGACCGTTGACGAAGTGGAGCGTATAGGGATCTGATTTTCTCCGCTTACAAGTTCCAATCGGCGGGGCATGGAAGGGGCAGCGTTGTTTCTTTTGAACTCGCAGCGCAACCAGGCGACTCGCACGAAAGTCATGATTGCGGGCTGCCGAAGACCGAGATGGCTTCCAGCGATCTTCTGTGCGGCTCTCTTTTTCGCCATGAGCTTCGCAAGCATTGCGGGGTCCGATTTGCCTTCGCGTGTTCTGTCGGATACGAATCAAGGTGAAGGTGTCGAGCCCACCGCCGATGTCCCAACTAATCAAAAGCTATTCGAGTTTCGCAGTGGCTTTTGGATCAATCTCCATCACTATCTGCTCTTGCAGGCGGTAATCGCCACGCCGGACGCTCGCAAGGGCCGCGCGGAAAGCACTGCGCAAACGGCATTACCGCTACCGGCCATGTCGGCCGCGCAAAAAGCTGCATGGGAAAAGGCTGTCCACTTCTACCTGCGGTTCGGGAATCGTGATCCGCTCCGCGACAAAGAATTGATTCAAGCCAATTATGAGCTGTCCGATGCCGGCAACAGCCCGTCGCTCAAAGGTCGCCGCCTCTCTTCGGATCTAGCATCCACTCTCGAAGAGGCCGCGCCCGTTTATCGAGCCCTCTGGTGGCAGGATCATGATCGGCGCAATCGCACCTGCGTCGCCGCCGCGGCCAAGCTCGTCTCCCGATACGGTTCCGCGATGTCACGGCGCATCGCCGCAGTATTTCAAACCGAATGGCCAACGGAACCGATTCCGGTGGAGGTAGTCTTTTACGCCAATTGGGCGGGAGCATACACGACCACTCATTCAACCTTGATTACCATTTCCAGTGCTGATCCGCCTGGGCAAGACTCCACAGCGCTCGAAACCCTCTTTCATGAGGCCTCGCATGGCATGGTCGACAATCTCGCACGCAAGCTTGATTCGGATCTTCGGGCCGTGGGCAAGACTCCGCGATTCGATATCATCCACGTCATTATCTTCTACACGGCGGGGGTTGTGACCCTAGACGCGATTGGAAACGAGGCTGAGGGCTATGTTCCCTTAGCTCAAAGGTATGGTCTTTACGACCGGGTTGCGAATTGGAAGCACTACCGAGAAGTTTGCGAGAAGGATTGGCGACCATATCTCGATGGGAAGACCACTTTTGATGCTGGCCTCATTCAAATTGCAAGGGACCTCTAACGTTCTTCTGTTTGGCACGAAATCTCTATTGGTTGGGGTTGACTCTCCCGGATGGCGAACGGCTTCGAAGCGCTTACTTCAATTCGCTGCGGGTGAAAAGCTCAAGCATCTTCGCCTCTGCGGGCGGCCGAAGGATATTGTTCACGGCAAAATCGACAGCCTGCGGATAACCCGTTTCTCAGACGCGCTCGGCCGCCGCCACAAGATCATAATGCGTATGACAAAGCTTGACGCCCGGTCCGAGTAAGAGCCAATCAGCACCGGGTTCTCCGAACGGCATTCCCACGCTGCCGGCGTTTACAACCCGCACGTTTCCAATCATTCGATCAAATTGCATGTGGGTGTGACCGCAGACTGCGAAACGCACATCGAGTCCTTCAAAGATCGGTAAGAGCTGGGCTTCGGGAGTTAAACGAGTAAAAATCTCGTTTTCATTCCGTGGTGTCGGATGGCAAAACAGCACTTTGCCTAAACCAGGAATCTCGGCGCGAATTGTTTGCGGCCAAGCCCTTAACAGCTGCTCATGTTCTGGATTAAGCTGCTGTGCCGTCCAACGTATGGTAGGCCGATACTGCTCCGGCACGGCGGCCGCATCGGTGCCGTCCATTTGGTCGAGCACGGCGATCTCTCGCCGCGAAGTCTCGCGATTGTCCCGCACGGACAAGGATTGGTGCCGGTTAGCAGTCCCACCAGCTGACTGGTTCTTCCTCGACTTCTACCTCGGGCTCCGGGTTCGCATTCCTGGCAAAAACCGCCTCGCGAAGCTTGTCGCCCCGAATTTCTTCCGTTTCTGGAGCAGCTTCGTGCTCCTCGGGATCAACGAGTTCGGCTGTTACCTCCTCGGCGGAAAGCGAGCCGTCATGCGGCTCCAGGTTCCCTGTGCCTGTGTGTGCTTTCTCGTGCTCCTGTTCGGGATGCAGATTATTTTGCGGCGTTTCCATACTCGGCGACACCTCCTTTCTGGGTCGAGACTCCGAAGCCGACCGGCGCCAATGCCGGTTGATCGACCGCGCCCGAATCGGCCTGCTGCAGAAACAAAGACTGCTTCGCCTGTTTGAAACTGGGTCGCTCGAAGACCACCACGCCGTTCGCTCGCCCGTTGGGCTCGAGGCGTTCCCGATCCAGCCGGTAGGCGAGTACGGGAAGCTGGTCTGAGGTGGTCCACTTCTTCTTCACCTGCCCGCCCAACTGCACCTGGGGCGCAAGCAGCGCGATCGCGTGCGGCGCCGTATTCACGACACTGAACAGCACAATCACTGTGCCGCCGCCATCGATGACTTCGCTGACACCGGCCTTCAGGTGGTTGTCGTCCTTGAGCGGTCCGGGGTGTTGCCCATACAGCTTGGGCAGCGGAGCCTGCTGCTGCCGTTTCAGCAGTTCATCGAGCCGCGTGTTTGGGTCAGCATCAGTATGGAAAGCGAGGAAGCCGGCGGGCGGGAGTGAAGGCACTCCAGCGTCGTTCGCTGCCGTATTCCGATCCACGGAAATTGTTTGTGCAATCAGCACGCTGGGTGATTTGCTCTCCGGCCGCCAGAAGGAACCGCCCTCGCTGGATGCGGGCGCGTCGAAATGCAGCGCGAAGTCGACGGGAGCTTTCGGATGCCCCTCGCTGACGAGCCACAGTATGACTTGCTGGCCGGAAACGGTTGTGACCTCGAGATTGGTTTGCGCCGGTTCCGCGGTGAGGGCATGCACGATGACCAGCGATGGATCACCTTCGTCGTGTTCCGCGCGAAACAGTTTCGTATCGCCCAACACGATGCTCTGCACCGCATCTCGCATCCGCACGGTTGTTGCAAAGTGCGGGAGCATGTAAACACGCCGCACGGCGGCATGGCGGTCGGCCTGATCATGAATGATGATGACGTGCGGCTCCACAATCGGCAGCGTCTTGTCAGGATTTTCCGGCAGATCCGGAGTCTGGCCCCGCAGCAACGTTTGCAAACCGAGGGCTCCGACGAACAAAATGGGGGATCTCAACGATTCTGTCCTTTCATTTGGAGCAAGCGGCGGTATTCGGCCAGAACGCGCGAAACGTATGCAAATACTCCCGGTGATGAATACCGCAGTCCGCGTTTTTCTACAACCGCCGGGCCCGCATTGTAGGCCGCCAACGCCAGCCTCCAGTCCCCGCCGAAACGCCGGTACAGATAGGCCAGATACGCTGTTCCGCCACCAACGTTCTGGTAAATCCAAAACGGGTGATTCACCTCGAGCGAGCGCGCAGTGCCTGGCATCAGCTGCATCATGCCTTGCGCCCCCTTGCGCGATACCGCACCCGGGTTCCAATTGCTCTCAACACGGATCACAGCCAGGATCATGTTCGCCGGAATGCGATACTGCGCTGCGTAGTATTCGACCATCTCCTCGGTATACGGGCGGTAGACCGAAACCGCTGTCCGATTGACTGCGCCGGCAGCCGTACAGCATAGAAGAAGCGCCCAAAGCGGCTTCATGCAGCAGCTTCTTTCATCAACTCGATCTCCGCAGGAATGGATGATGCCTCGTCGCCTGTTTCCAAGAATTCTCGGGCGTGTTTGGCCGCGTCCGCGCAAAGGCGGTTGAAGTTATGCGTGAGCAACATTTTTTCACGGTCTTCCGCCGTCTTAACCAGCGACCTGCGATATGACCAATGTGCTGCGTAACCGGTTTCCGCCCCGCTGCGCGCCGCCCTGGGCTGTGGCTTGCTTAAGAGCATCGGTCAGGTCTGTTTGTGAGATTTGCAGAGTGGGGGCGAGATTCGCCAAGATTCCGCATAGGACTGCGATCGCAAAGATGAAAGCGAGAGCGGCGAAATCCACATGGATTTGCTGCACCTGGGGCAATCGATCCGCCGACAAGGCTGGGAGCGCGCGCACTCCCAGCTCAGACATCAATATGCCTACGGCGCCCGCTGCAGCAGCAAGGATGAAACCCTCCGTAAGCAGGCGGCCTATAATTCAGGACCGAGGCGCTCCTATGGCACCCATCACGGCAAATTCACGTTTGCGGCCCACGCCCCTCGCCAAAACCAAATTGGCAACATTCGAGCAGACAACTAATAAGACGAGCAGGACGGCAGCAAAAAGTATCTCGAGCGCAGGACGCACTCGCCCGCCTATTTCTTCTGGAAGCGGGCGTAACACGACACCGTAAGGCATATTAGTCGGTGGTGAAGTTTGTGCTCGACGCTGCGCAACAGCGTCCACTCGGCTCTCTGCCTGGGCCAGCGTCAACCGCGATCTAAGCCGGCCAATGACGGTGAATCCGTTCGTGCGGTCCGAACTCTCCAGAGGCACGGGTAAGGACAGATACACGTCTGCCGGCATGAACGCGCGCATAACATCAGGAGCAACGCCCACAACGGTATAACCTCGACCACCGACATTGATTATTCGGCCGACGGTGGATCGATCCGCTCCAAAACGACGATTCCACAAGCCTCTGCTGAGAACAGCCAGATGAGCTTGCCCGGGAGCATCATCGCCATCGATGAACAATCGTCCAAGTACAGGCTGAACCTTGAATACCGAAAAATATTGAGCGCTTACGCGAAGCCCCGAGACCTGTTCGGGTGTTCCGCCGGTGATTAAGTTGAATCCTCCAACGACACCGTCAGCAATGGCGAGTGCGGAAAGAGCCTCTCGTGCCTTTTGAATCCCGACATAATCGTGCATGTCGAAACTAGAGCTGCTCCCAAAAATCTGTCCTACGCCTGAGATGAACAATTTGCCCGGAATTTGGGAATGGCAGCGGATGAAGTAGTACGGTATTGACGATACTGAAGATCGTGGCGTTTGCACCGATGCCTAATCCGAGGATCACGACGGCGGTGACAGAAAATCCGGGACTCTTTAGTAATCCCCGAATGGCGTAGCGGCAATCTTGCCAAACTCCTTCTAAAGAATTCATTGCGCCATCTCGGGAACCAGCCCAGAAGTAGTTTACGTGAGTAGAGTACGTTGCAAAGGTGATCGTTGTTCCCTTCCTTACGAGTTGCAGAAGTCCGCTCCATGCAAAATAGAACAATGAAAGAAATCATCACTGCGGAAAAAGGACCGAAAGCGGCGGGCCCCTATTCACCGGCCGTCAGACAGAACGGGCTTGTATTTCTGAGCGGGCAGATTCCACTCGATCCCCAGACCGGACAGCTCGTCAGCGGGTCCATTGAGGATCAGACATCTCGCATCCTGGAGAATCTCGAGGCCGTGTTGCAAGCCGCCGGGCTGTCTCTCCAGCACGTGGTGAAGACAACCGTGTTCCTCAAAGACATGGGAAATTTCGCCCGTATGAACGAGGCCTACGGCAAATACTTCGGCGCAACTCCGCCTGCGCGAACTACCGTCGAAGTCGCGCGCCTGCCTCGCGACGTGCAAATTGAGATCGACGCCATTGCCATGGAATCGCGCCCCTAAACCTGGCTACTGTTCGGGACGCCAGGCCGGTTTACTGTTGGGGAGGCTTGGCTGGCTTCAGCGGCGGATGCGCGCTGTACTGCTTTTGTGGCGGGTTCAGCTTGATATCGATCGTCTTCTCCTCCGTGTCGATATCGAACTTCTGCCCGAAGGTCTGATACTGCTTCGTCACAACCTGTAACTGCACCGTCCCTTGCGGTACCGGCGGGAAGTGCGCGATTCCCTCCAGGTTGGTATGCACTTCCCAGTGGATTGGTTTCCGCTTGCCCAACTTCATCACCTGGTGGGAGCCGAGAAAATCCAGAATGACGGCCGCATTTTCAACGGGCTTGTCGAACTGGTTCGTCACCGAAACTTTAATCGTTGTCTGCGGCGCGCTCGCCATCAGCGCCAAACACGGAATGAGCAGCAGGAGAGGCAGCATCACTCGAAGCTTCATGCTAGAAATTATCGCGTAGCTCGTTGCGCCCCTGGGGCTGAGCCGCTGGCTTTTAGGAGCGGCTCGATTGCCGACCGCAGAGCCGTTTCCTCCATCGCGCCCGGATGGTAAAGCCGCACCACGCCGTGCCGGTCCACCAGAACGATGGTGGGAGTCGTACTGACACCAAAGTGCTCGAAATTTGCGGCATCGACGGGAACACCGGCGTTTGGGATGTTTGCATAATACTTCGCGTAGACCTTCTCGATGAAGCTCATTTCCTTCCCCGCCGGCGCGTGCTCGTCCTCGGCGGTATAGCCGTAGCGTCTGGTTGGAGCAATCACGACCAGCCCTTCCGGCCCTAGTTCGCTCGCCAGTTTGGCGATGATAGGCGCCTCCGCTTTGCAATCCGCGCACCAGTGCGCCCAAAAGAACAACAGCGCTACCTTTCCGCGCAATTCGGCCATCGGCGTCGGCCGCGCTCCGATCCATTCTGCCTCGCGCAGCACAGGGAGAGGCCGCCCCTGCAGAGTGAGTATGTTGATATTTTTCTGCAGCCGGTCTGTTATCGAGGTGCCGCGCCATGTGCGGAGGGCCGCCTGGAGAAGCTGCAATGCCGCGCTCCTTTTGTGCTGTTCCATCAACGCATCCGCTTGTACTTCGTAGGCCGTCCCCAGCGCCAGCGGCAGATGTGGCTCGCTATCTAGCGCTCTGGTCGCAAGCGCAGCCTGCGAGCTGTGCTCGATTTCCTGCGACATCTCCACAGCTTTGTCGATTTGGCCGGCTGCCAATTCTCCCCGCGCTACCCAGGACAGGGCCTCCAACGCCTCCGGTGTATCGCCGTTCAGTCGCCGGTACTGTGCGGCCAAAGCCGAGGCCCCCGCCAGATCGCCGCGCTGTAGCGCCATCTCGATAAAAGCGACCACGCGAGGTATGGGCGGCTGCCCGTACGTTTGCTCCTGGGCATGAACCGCGCTGGCCAGTAACAAAGCGGTTACCGCCGCGCCTGCTGGCCCCCTTACTGAATGCACACTGTTTTCAGGTAATCGCGGAAGGATTGTCCCAAGTCGTGCCGCCCCAGCGCGAACTCCACCGTGGCTTTCAGGAAGCCCAATTTATCTCCAGCATCATACCGCTTGCCTTCGAATTTCAATCCGTAAATAGGTCGGTTCCGAAGCATGTACTTTAGCGCGTCCGTGAGCTGGATTTCTCCGCCGCTGCCCGGCTCAATCGCCTCGATGCAGTGGAAAATCTCCGGCGTCAGGATGTACCGCCCGATGATAGCCAGATTCGAAGGCGCGTCCGAGGGTTTTGGCTTTTCAACCATGTTGCGGATCCGAAACAGCCGGTTTTCGCGCCCGTTATCGGAAACCTGTTCCGCGTCCACCACACCATACGCAGAGATCTGATCGCTCGGAACTTCCATCAGCGCCAGCACGGAAGCGCCGTAATATTCGTAGATATCCAGCAGCTGCCTCACGCACGGAGTCTCCGACGCAATAATGTCATCCGACAGAATCACCGCGAACGGCTCCTTGCCCACAAGCTCCTTGGCGCGTAAGACCGCGTGACCCAGCCCCAGCGCCTCCTTCTGCCTGACATAGGAAACATCGATCATGTCCGATATCGAGCGGACCATGGAAAGCATCTCGCCCTTGTTCTTTGTTTCGAGCAGTTGCTCCAATTCGAAGCTCACGTCGAAGTGATCTTCAATGGATGACTTCCCGCGGCCCGTCACGATAATAATGTTCTGAATTCCGGAGTGCATGGCTTCTTCCACCCCGTACTGAATCAGCGGCTTGTCCACCACCGGCAGCATCTCCTTCGGTTGCGCCTTGGTGGCGGGAAGAAAGCGGGTCCCTAGACCGGCCGCCGGAAATACTGCTTTTCGGACTTTCGGAATCATCAATCGTCATTGTACGCGCTTGAATCTCCGAATCCAGCCACTCGCTGACGGCCGTTTGTTAGTTGATTCGCGGGTGTGATACTCCTAAGGTTTGATGGTCATGAAGAATCGGAACTTAAGATGGCCTACGTAATAGCTGAACCCTGCATTGGAACCAAAGACAGCGCCTGTGTCGACGCTTGCCCGGTGGACTGTATTCATCCTAAGAAGGATGAGGAAAAGTTCGAAAGCGAACAAATGTTGTATATCGATCCTGTGGAGTGTATAGATTGCGGCGCCTGCGTGCCCGTGTGCCCGGTTTCCGCCATCTTTGCACTGGACGACCTCCCCGAAAAATGGGCTGACTTCACCCAGAAAAACGCCGCGTATTTCGGACGCTAGCCTTCTTCCCGCGCCCTCAAACCCCTAAGGTCCCGGCCGGTAAACAGCGCACGACGTGTCCGTTTCCCATACGCGCACATAGGAAATGGATGTCGTTGTCATGTCCTTCTGCATCTCTTCGCAAATGAACTTGGCAATGTTTTCGGCCGACGGATTGATCTGGTCGAACGGTTTCAGGTCATTGATGAATTGGTGATCCAGATACTCGCTGGCCGCGCGCAGACGCCTCTTCAGATCCGCGAAGTCATGCAGCAGCCCATTCGCATCCAGTTTGGGGCCTTCGATGCCCACCTGCACCCGATAGTTGTGCCCGTGTACGTTCTCGCACTTTCCGTGGTAATTACGAAGCGCATGTCCGGCAGCGAAAGTATGTTCCACGCAGATCTCAAACATGGAAGAAATTCTGAACATCTCCTAGCTTTTCTGTGAACCGGTAAGCGGGCAGGCTATCGAAAAATACTTGTCCGTATCGCAGCTTCTTTATCCTATTATCCAGCAGAGCGAGAACTCCGCGGTCCGAACTACTGCGGATCAATCGCCCGAATCCCTGTTTTAGGGCCAGCGCGGCCTGCGGAATCTGGTATTCGTAAAACGCGTTTCCACCGCTTTTTCGGATGGCTTCCGTTCGCGCCGCGATTACCGGATCGGTTGGAACTGCGAACGGAAGCCGGTCGATGATTACGCAGCTCAGTTGCTCGCCTTGAACGTCCACACCTTGCCAGAAGCTCGAGGTCGCAAAGAGGATTGTGCCCGGCGTGGAGCGGAATGCCTCAATCAGAGCCGTTCGCGGAGCGTCGCCCTGCCGCAGCAATGGATAATCTAACCGCGGCCGGAGCATTTCGTAGACTTGCCGCATCTGCTGATAGCTTGTGAACAGCACGAATGCCCGCCCGCGCGAGGCTTCCAAAATTTGCTCAATTTCGTCCGCCGCCAGGCGCGCGAAATGAGGTTGCCTGGGATCGGGAAGATGAGGCGGCACGTATAGAAGAACCTGCTTTGCATAGTCGTACGGGCTACCGATCTGCAGAGTCCGCGCGTTCTGCAGTCCCAACCGCGCTTGCGTATATTCGAAGGCCCCCGCCACCGTCAGTGTGGCTGACGTCAGAATCACCGATTCCACGCGTTCCATCAGGTGCGTCGCCAGCGTTTGTGAAACGTCTATGGGAGTTGCCTGGAGATATAAACCGCGCCCGCGCCGCTCGATCCAATAAACGTAGGCCGCGTCGCTTGCTTCCATCCAGAATCGAAGAGCCTGTTGAATCAGCTTGGAACGCCGGACAAGCGGGAGCGTATAGTCGATTGCGCCTTCCACCAGTTCCAGCCGCAGGCAGAGTGCGTCCAATCCGAAAAGCAATTCGCCATAGACGTCCTCGTGGCTCGCCAAAAATGCTTCCTGCTCGCAAAAGCCCTGCCGCCCTTCCTGCGGAAAAAGCCGGAAGAACTCCTCGTTCCGGTCTCCCAAATGAATCAGGTTGCGGTCGAGCTCCGGCGAGGCGAAGAGCTTTTGGCGCGAGATGGCCGCCGTATCCTTTATGAGCTCCTGAACCTGCAGATTGCTGACGCTCATTCCGAAATACTGGCCGGCTACGTCTTCAATTTCGTGCGCTTCGTCGAAAATCACCGCCGAGTACTCCGGCAAAATGCCTCCGAATGGCTGGTCTCGCATGGCGAGGTCCGCGAAAAAGAGGTGATGATTCACCACAATGACGTCGCTTTCGGTCGCGCGCCGGTGCATCTGCGTGATGAAGCAGCGGTCAAACTGTTTGCACTTCTGACCCCCGCAAAGATCCGTCCTCGCGTCCAGCTTCCACCATGTGCTGCTCTGCTCCGGTAGTTCCCGAAGCTCGCTGCGGTCTCCCGTTTCGGTCGCCTTCTCCCAATTCCGGATGATCTGGAATTCCCGCTTCTCCTCCAGGCCTGCGAGCACCGGCTCGCGCTCCGCATCGTACACTTTTTGGCGGCAAAGATAATTCGCCCGCCCCTTCATGTAGCAGACCGAGAGAGGACGATTGAACAGGCTTTGAAGGAACGGCAGGTCCTTGAAGTAGAGCTGCTCCTGAAGGTTCTTGGTTCCGGTCGAAATAACGACACGCTTGCCGGAAAGAATGCAGGGAACCAGGTAGGCTAACGTCTTTCCAGTCCCGGTACCCGCCTCCACGATCAGGTGCCGCCGCTCGGCCAGCGCCAGCTCCACTGCTTCGGCCATCTCGGATTGGCTTTGCCGGTATTCGTAGCTCGGGTGCGAGCGCGACAATATCCCGTTTCTCGCGAAGAAACGCTTGGTCGTCAGCTTGGTCGAACTGCTGACCGGCTCTTCACTGCTTCTCAACACGTTTCCTCTGGCGGCCGGCGGGGATGCCCCCAGTTTAGTACGCGTCTCAATTGTTTGGCGTCGAGCCGCGCGATCCCAAGACGCTGGCCGCCTTAGCCGCAACAATCAAACCGGCAACAAGCGCAATCGCCATACAGGTGTGAAAGACCACATCGAGCGTCGACCTCGGTCCGATTCCGATAATGATCGTTAAAATTCCGACACCCGTCCCAAGTAACGAGAAAGCTTGGACCGTGATCGCGATTGCTCGCGCCCAACTCGGGCGGATCACAGTCAAGAGCAGGCCCGCTACGAGAACGGCGGCAATAATGGTCTCCGCGATTTGCGCTTGCCGGTGCCGGTGACCGCTGATCAGTATTCCGGCGTGTGTCAACGCGGCGAAGACGAAGAGCGCGATCTGAACGAACAGGAATATGCGTATAGCTCGCATGCCATTCCTTCTTTCACATATTTTTGTCCTACCGCTACGCTGAGGTTTTTTCGCGCCCGGTGTCGTTCAACAAAGAGCCCTCAGGTCTTTAAAGTCGTGAATCAAATTTCAAACATTCTGATTGTTGGCATATTTCCTATTTCTACTTTGCTCGGGCAGGATGGCGAGCGTAGCAGCACGGTCAGCTTCAGTGTCGGCGTCGAGACTCCCACATACAACCATTATGGGGAATCGACTGGACCGGTCGTCGCCGGTACCTATGAATATCGAATTATGAAGTATCTGGCTCTGGAAGGAGGCTTCCAAGCGATGTTGCCTCGGCAACAACCGGCAAGAATGGTTGAGTTGGTCGGCCGATTTTGGAATCTGATTCTGAGGCGCATTTGCTGCAAGGACACGCATTACTTCGGACTGTGTCCCGGGAGTGCGCTGCTCTGACGGAATCTCGTCAAACGACTTCCGGCAGTATCGAAGCCAATATGGAGCAGGTGTACCGGGAAACCCGTGACGCGATTTGCTCCTATCTGCTTTGCCTGGGCGACTTCGCCCTGGCCGGCGCAGGGCGGATCGAGCATTTCGACTTTCACGCGATTTGCGGATGTTGGTGGAGGCAGGACGGCGCTACAGGGCGGGCCATCCGGTTCCCGTGCCCCCTGCACTTTTTTTGCCCAGCGTGTGGCAATCGAGGGTTTCGGCGGAGAAGAGCGTGGGAGGCAGGTCGACTGCTTCGTTGTCGTACGTTGGGTCGGCCGGACGACGGCTTCTAAGGGAGCAGACACTCTTAGCGCCAGATAATCGGACACTGGATGGCTTTGCATTCAGCGTCACAGGAAGTTCGGATTTCGAAGCCTTGGAAGCGCAGTATAGAGGTCAAATTACATCGCGGCTGGGGATGCTGGCCACGCATACTTGGGGCCATTCGCTTGATAACGGATCGCAAGACTCGGCAATTTTTTGGAGCGGCCCGGGATATTCGAATGCGGCGAATCGCGGTTCATCTTCGTTCGATATGCGACAAAACGTTACCGCGTCGCCGAAGTATGCACTGCCGGATTGGCATACGCCTTGGCTGCCGTGGTGGAGCGGATGGAGTTTGAGTTCTACACTGACAGCCCACACGGGGTTTCCACTTGACGTGACCACCGTGGACCGTAGCATCGGCGTAGGCTTTGCTAATACGGGACGCCCCGATCTCATAGCTGGTGTGCCGCTCTAGGTCAGGAGTGATGCTGCTGCGAGCGGCCGGCAGCTAAATCCAGCTGCGTTCCGAATTCCCGTGGGACAAGCGAATGGAACCCTCGGCCGCGACGTGCTGACGGGCTTCGGCACGTTTCAGGTAGACGCGAGCTTGCGCTGCCTGCGTCAAAATCTGTCTTATGGCGGGTCGAGAGTGTTACCACTGCAAGCAGTGGGTCGAGGAAGGAGAACAGCACGACTGCTGGACGACGACGGAGGCAGCTCTCACTCGGGATCTCTCCGAGGATTTGCGGGAGGCCTGGGACCGGCTGCGCGAGACCGCTTCTTCTTTCGGCGATCAGCGAATTTACGCCTCCCATAAATCCATCATGTTCTCCCGGAAATCCTGCTACTTCTTTGTTCGTCCGAAGCGGAGCTTTCTCGAACTATGCGTCTTCCTTGGCCGTGCATTGAAGGCTCGTCAGATACAACGCGCCGACCGAGCTTCAAAATTCAAGTTCGTTCACTTCATCCGAATCACTCATAGGGACGAAGTGGAGGCGCCGATCACGGACTGGCTCCGGGAAGCCTACGACCTGTCAAACACCGTGTCAAGAACCAAAGAATTGAGACCGAAATCCGGGACGAAAAAGAACGTGGTCGGCCGAAAGGGCGAAAATAGCCAAATGGTAAGCGAAACGCCTCGATCCAAGGCTGGACCGGCGCCCAAGCTCGATCGCGGCAAACAATTGGCTCGCGTCCGCCGTATTTGCATGTCGATTCCCGGCACAAGCGAAAAGATCTCCCACGGCGAGCCGACATTTTTCAGCCCAAAGCGAGTCTTTGCCATGTTTGCGGATAACCACCACGGCGATGGCCGTGTCGCCGTGTGGCTGCCTGCCGCTCTCGGCGTGCAGACTGCTCTGATCGAGGAGGCCCCCGAAATTTACTTCCGGCCGCCCTACGTTGGTGTGAGCGGCTGGGTCGGTGTGGAGCTTCCCAACGTGGATGACGAGCAATTAGGTGCATTGATCTGTGAAGCGTTCCACTTTATCGATCTGAAGTCTACGGCGTCGCGGGGATCGAAGGCGGCCCCACTCGCGCGTGCAGAGAAAAGAGTGCCGCCGCGGGTACGGAAGGCGTGACTCCGAGAGAGAATACAATGCCACCTGACGAGGCCTTACTAAAGCGTGTGAGAGTTGCTCTTGGCGGCGCCGTTGACGTTGAGGAAAAGAGGATGTTTGGCGGCATCGCTTTCATGGTTCGAGGGAAGATGTGTGTCAGCGTCGGTCGAGACCGAATTATGTGCCGCATCGACCCGGCCCTTCACGACGCCGTGTTGGAACGTAAAGGCTGCCGGACTGTGGTAATGAAAGGGCGACCGTACCGAGGATACGTGCATGTAGATGCAGATGCGGTGAAAGATCAACGTGATCTCGATTATTGGATTGGCCTGTCGCTGGATTATAACGCTAGGGCTAAAGCATCGCCGTCTAAGGCCCGCCTCGATCGTGAGGGACCGCATAAATAGCAAGTACAGGGGCCCGGATCTCTGTATATTTCTCTTCACCCGCGATAGTGGCTTGAGCGGGCCTCGGATCGGAATGCTGCGCCGGTGCAGGCGGCGGAGGGGGTGCGTTCTGCAAATCCTTTGTAGCCGCTGCAGGTCTTTTTCAAATTGCGGAAGAGTCGTTTGCAGCAGATCGCCGACCAACTGCTTGGTGTCTGGCATTTGATCGACAGAGATAGCCATGTCCGCGAGCATGCATTCGACCTGATTCTCCTCTCAAACTGTAGCGGTAGAGGTGAGTTGTTATTGTTGTGATTCTGTCGGGACCGTCGGCAATCGATAATCGGACTGAGATACACGCTTATCGCAAAACGGCTTTCGTGAGTTCAAAATGGCTCAAGCGCGTTTTCGAACGTTAAGCTGGAAGCGCATATGGAGAAATCCTCCTAGCCCGGCCCATGGCGGAAGAGATTGTCTACCTGACCGAGCTGCTCGGCGTAAAGGTCTACGACCTGAAGGGAAGGCGCATCGGCACTCTCCGTGATGCCGCTCTCGTTCCGCTTATCGACCCGGTTCGCCTCGATCGCTATCTTGTCGGCGCCGGCCCAGGCTGGCTCAGCATTCGCTACGACCAGATTCAAAGCATCAGCCAGGAGGGCATTCGTCTCAAAGACGAGCGCCTGACCCCTTACCATTCCGACGAATATATGTTGCGAATGGTGCGGGATCTGCTCGACCAGCAAATCATTGACGCGCAGGGGCGCAAGGTGGTTCGCGTCAATGATGTTACCTTCCTCAAGGAATCTGAAAACGGCCATGACGTGCTTCACATTCTTGAGGTCGACATCGGCATCCGGTCGATCCTGCGCCGCGTGTTGCGAGGTGTCGTCTCTCCCTCTTTAGTCCGTACCCTCCAGGAGCGCATCGCCCCGCGGTCCATTCGCTGGGAATTCTGCAACATCCTCGAAGCGGATCCTCAGCGTCGCGTTCGCCTGAACATATCCAATAAGTTGCTCGAAAATATGCACCCCGCGGACTTGGCGGATATTCTCGAGAACCTGGGGCATGAAGATCGTCAGGCCATCTTCAACACCATGGATACGGAAAGCGCCGCCGAACTGCTGAGCGAAGTCGATCCCGATATACAAACGCGCATCATCGAGTCTCTCCAGGCGGAGAAGGCGGCGGACATTCTCGAGGAAATGGAGCCGTCCGAAGCGGCCGATCTCCTGAATGAGCTCGAAGAGGAGCGGTCGGAAGAAATCCTCGATGAAATGCAGCCGGAAGAGAAAGAAGAAGTCGAGGAGCTACGCGAGTTTCGCGATGACACGGCGGGTGGCTTGATGGATCCCGGCTACTTGGCCTTGCCGGAAACCGCAACCGTATCCGAGGCCATTGCGGAGCTTAGAAAGACTCAGGAGATTCTCGAGGATCTCCACAGTCTGTTTCTCGTCGATCCCGAGCACCGGCTCAAATTTTCCGTCCCCCTCGCGAGACTCTTCTTTGCGCCCGGCGATACGCCGCTGAAGGATTTGGCATCCGAGTCGACGCTTTACGTTCATTCGGACGAGAAGCAGGATCGAGTTACCGAAATGTTCGATAAGTACAACCTGTTAACCTTGCCCGTCGTGGATCAGCACGAGCGCTTAATTGGGGTAATCACAGTTGACGATATCGTTGCCCTGTTGCGGCACGAATGAACTCTTCATAATTTCACTCGCGCCGGATGCTCTCCAACGGCTTTCGCGCCTCGAATGGGCGCTTGCTTCGTTACAATGAAAGCACGGAATCGGTAATTTGCAACGGAGGTGCGGCCTTCGCGACGGGAAGCCGCCCGGTATCCCTCCGCCCTCGTTTAGTCTCGAAAAAATTCACATGCCGCAAGCAAAAGACCCCGCGTTGGGTATTAACAGCTGGTTAGAAGACGAGCTTTATCATCAATACCAGTTCGATCGGAAAAGCGTCGACGAAGGTTGGACTCAGCTTTTTGAGGAAGCCGGGCCGAATGGCGATTCAGCCACCGCCACCCGAGAGCCTCCGCCTCCGCAAGAGGAACCTCCGCAACAGATAACTCCCGAACGGGAACCGCCCCCACCACAGCCGCCTCGCCAGGAACCGCCACCCTCGCCCAGCCCAGAAAAACTCGAACGGCAAGCGGCAAACGGAGCCCCGTCCGGTACGGAAGTGGCCAAAGCCGGTGCCACGCAGCCCGCCCCGGCGGAAACCAAAACCGTCGGCGCGAGCGATCAGCTCATTCCGTTGCGCGGGGCCGCCGCTCGCATCGCCGAGAACATGATCGCCAGTTTGTCGATTCCCGTCGCCACGTCGCAGCGGCAGATTCCGGTGCGAGTGATCGAGGAAAATCGCAACACCATAAACAAACATCGCGCCGCCCAGGGCCGCGGCAAATTAAGCTTCACGCATCTGATCGCCTGGGCAATCGTCAAAGCCGTAAAATCAAATCCCGCGCTGAACCACGCCTACGCCGAAAATGGCGGCGAGCCCTTCCGCGTCGTGCACCCCCAGATCAACATCGGTTTGGCCGTCGATGTAGCCGGAAAAGACGGCACGCGATCGCTCAAAGTCCCCAACGTCAAGAACGCGGACGGCATGAACTTCGCGCAATTCGCCTCTGCCTATGACGACATCGTGGCTCGCGCTCGCGCCAACAAACTCCAGGTATCCGACTTCGAGGGAACCACCATCTCGCTTACGAATCCGGGCACTGTGGGAACGCTGGGCTCTGTCCCGCGCCTGATGCCTGGCCAGGGAGCCATCATCGCCACCGGCGCAATCGACTATCCCGCGGAGTTCGCCGCCTCTACCGATGAGACGCGCGCTCTGCTCGGCCTCAGCAAAGTGCTGATGATTACCTGCACCTACGATCACCGCATCATTCAGGGCGCGGAATCCGGCGCCTTTCTCGCCAAGCTGCAACAGTTGCTGCAAGGCGACGACGGGTTTTATGAGACCGTCTTCCGTGATCTGAAAATCCCGTATATACCTGTCCGCTGGCAAACCGATCAGCAGATCGCTCCGGCGCGCTATGGTGCCGTGAACGCGGACGTCGCCAAGGAAGCGGCCGTCATTCAGCTCATCAATTCATACCGCATTCGCGGGCACCTGCTTGCCAACATCAACCCGCTGGGCAGCGAACCCGCCTACCATCCCGAGCTCGATCCCGCCGCTTATGGTTTGTCGCTCTGGGATCTCGATCGTCCCTTCCTCGCCGGGGCCGTGAAAGCGCCAAGCGGTGCCATTGCCTCTTACATGCAGCCCTATGAAACGCTGCGTGAGATTCTCGACCGCTTGCGTTCCACCTACTGCGGCTCCATCGGCGCCGAATACATGCACATCCCGGATCCCGAACAAAAACAGTGGCTCCAGGACCGCATGGAAGGCACCTTGAACATGTGGCCGCTCGACGATAGCACCAGGAACCGCATCCTGGGCCGTATCATTCAAGCCGAGGAGTTCGAACATTTTCTCCAGAGCCGCTTCGTCGGCCAGAAGCGCTTCGGGCTCGAGGGTCTCGAAAGCACCATCGCCGTGCTTGACGAAGTCCTGGAGCGTGCCGCGAACCAGCACGCGCACGAAGCCGTCATCGGAATGGCGCATCGCGGGCGCCTGAACGTGCTCGCCAACGTCGTGGGTAAGTCGATGGCTCAGGTGTTCTCCGAATTCGAAGGCGAGCCTGATCCGGAGAGCGTGCAAGGTTCCGGCGACGTCAAGTATCACCTGGGCGCCAGCGGCATTCATCGCTCTACCCAAGGCAAAGAAATTCTGGTTTCGGTTGCCTTCAACCCCAGCCACCTCGAAGCTGTCGATCCTGTCGTCGAAGGATTGGTCCGACCCAAGCAAGACCGCATCGGCGATGAAAAGCGTGAACGCGTAATCCCGATTCTGATTCACGGCGACGCTGCTTTCATCGGCCAGGGCGTGGTCGCCGAAACGCTGCAGCTCTCTCAGCTTGACGGCTACAAAACGGGCGGAACCATCCACGTCATCACCAACAACCAGATTGGATTCACCACTAACCCGCTCGAGGGCCGCACCAGCATCTATTGCACCGATGTCGCCCGCGCCGTGCAAGCGCCCATTTTTCACGTGAACGCCGACGATCCGGAAGCCTGCATCCGTACAGCGCAGCTCGCCTACGACTACCGCCAGAGATTCAAGCGCGACGTGGTCATCGATATCATCGGCTATCGCCGCCAGGGTCACAATGAAGCCGACGACCCGAGCTATACGCAGCCCGTCATGTACCGGAAAATCAAGGCTACGCCCACCGTCGCGGCCCAGTATTCCGAGCGCCTGGTTCGCGAGAAATTCGTGACTCAGGATTATATCGCGAATCTGCGGGCCCAAGCGCGCGCGCGTTTCAATGAGATCTACGACGAAGCCAAGAGAAGCCGCGAACAATTTGTCATTGAAGAGTTCGCCGAGGCTCCCTTTGAACAGGTCCACCAGCCCATTCCCTCCACGGCGGCGGATTACAAAACGCTTGCGGCCGTAATCGAGAAGTGCACCGTTCTTCCGGAAGAATTTCACCTTCATCCCAAGCTGAAATCGCTGCTCGACAAGCGTCGGGAAGTGCTCAACGGAGCCCCTATCGACTGGGGCTTTGCCGAAACGCTGGCCTTCGGAAGCTTGGTGCTCGAAGGCACGCCCGTTCGCTTGTCGGGAGAAGATGTCTCACGCGGTACCTTCACGCAGCGGCACCTCGAATTCAGCGATTACGAAACGGGCGATGTATACACTCCGCTGAGGCACCTGGATTTGCATCAGGCCAAATTCGAAGTCATCGATAGCTTGCTCAGCGAATACGCGGCCATGGGCTTCGAATTCGGCTATAGCGTAGCTGATCCCCTCACACTCGTTATGTGGGAAGCCCAATTCGGCGATTTTGTCAACGGCGCGCAAATCATTATCGACCAATTCCTCGTGTCGGCTGAGGCGAAATGGAATCAGCCGAGCGGCCTCGTCCTGCTGCTGCCGCACGGTCTCGAAGGCCAAGGCCCGGAACACTCCAGCGGGCGTATCGAGCGCTTCCTGCAATTGTGCGCGGAAAACAACATCCAGGTTTGCAACTGCACCACGCCTACCCAATACTTCCACCTGCTCCGCCGTCAGATGTATGGCGGAAAGGACCGCCGCGGCATCCGCAAACCTCTCATCGTCTTCACGCCCAAGTTCCTGCTGCGCTACCCCAAGGCCGCCTCGCGTCTGGACGAGCTCACCAGCGGGGCTTTCCAGCAGGTAATCAGCGATACGCAATATCTCGGCAACCATATCCAGCGCATTCTCTTGTGCTCCGGCAAGATCTACTATGATCTCGTTCATAAGCGGGAAGAGTTGGGGCGCAATGACGTGGCCATCATCCGGCTCGAGCAACTTTATCCCTTCCCGCTTCCGGAATTGACCGATATTCTGCGCCGCTACGCGGATGGAGCGGAGTTGTTTTGGGTGCAGGAAGAGCCTGAAAACATGGGTGCCTGGTACTTCGTGGAAGAGCAGATGCAGCCGATCATCAACCCCGGCGGGAACGGCGGGCCCATCCGGCGCCAGCTCAGATATGTAGGCCGTCCGGCTGCCGCCAGTCCCGCGCCCGGAGCGCACAAAGTTCACCACGATCAGCAGGAGGGCCTCATCGCCGAGGCCTTCGCCACGACCCCCGGCGTAGTCCGCAAAGCGCGGCGGCTGGTTCGGAAGAAACGCTAACTATTTCGGGTGCAAAATTGTTTTCGCTGACCGCATGCGCGCCTCTACTCGCACTCGCTGCCATTCCCCTTGCGGCCCAAAGTGTAGATCGACTCGTGGCGAAGAACGTGTCGATCGCGCAGACCAACTATAAGGGCCGGAGTGCGGTCCAGGTAATCGCTCAGGCTGACGCGCCAAACGCCATGTCCTATGCTTTGGTGAGAGGCGCGTCTCTTCGCGACGGCGTGATTCAGGTGGACTTGGCCGGGCAGCCTGCGGCGAGTGCATTTGAGGGCGCTCGCGGATTTATTGGTATTGCATTTCGTGTGCACGGCGACGGAAGCTACGAGTACATTTATCTCAGACCGACAAACGGTCGAGCCGATGATCAAATCCGTAGGAACCACTCCACCCAATACAGCTCGTATCCGGCTTTTGACTTCGCTCGCTCGCGGAAAGAGGCTCCCGAAAAATATGAGTCGTACGTCGATTTGCAGCCCGGTGTCTGGACCAGCTACAAAATCGACGTGGAAGGCCGCAAAGTGCGGCTCTATGTCAACGGAGCCGAGCAGCCGTGTCTGATCGTCAATGATCTGAAGCTCGATCCGGGCGAAGGAGGAGTGGCGTTGTGGGTCGGACCCGGCACGGAGGGCTATTTTTCCAATCTGAAAATTACGGCGAAGTAACCCTGCTGCCAAGTGCGCTGCGCCGCATCCATAAACTCAAGCATTTCGATCGTCTCCGCATTCGAGATGGGCGGGCGTGCCGGTCTGCATAAAGGTGACGACTCTTTCGCCAGGGTGGCCTGCTTTCCCAGCGCTTTCTTCTATGTCCGGGCTGCCACCTTTATAAGCGGCCACAACGCGCGCACGGGTAACATGCTGGGCTGAAGTGGAATCATTCAAGACACGGGTAAAGGCGGTTACATGCGACGTATCGGTCGCGATAATCCCGAGCCGCAGATCGGCTGCGGAAAGTGCGAGAATGAAGAGACAAGGAAAACAAAATCTCACGTTAAAAGAATAACTTGCAGCCGTTTATCCGGGCTCGGAAAGCACCCCCGCAAATCCACGTAACTATCCCCCCTTCCCGGCATCTACAATTGGAATGAAAGGACTTTAATCCTTTGAAAGTTTGGACGCGTGAAGTTCTCAGCGAGTTCGTGAAAACCAAACTCGACGGCTATCGTTTCGTGGTCGTCTCCAACCGCGAGCCGTTTCAGCATCGGCGAATCGGTAATCGCATCGAATGCGTCCAGCCGGCCAGTGGAATGGCCAGCGCGCTCGATCCAATAATGCGCGCCTGTGGTGGTACCTGGATTGCTCATGGCAGCGGCGATGCCGACTGCCAGACCGTAGACCTCCGCGACCACATTCGCGTGCCACCGGACGCTCCGGAATACACGCTCCGCCGCATTTGGCTCTCCAAGAAAGAAGAACAGGGCTACTACGAGGGGCTTTCGAACGAAGGCCTGTGGCCCTTGTGCCATGTCGCGTTCACGCGTCCCGTTTTCGAACCGGAGCATTGGGACATGTACCGGCGCGTCAATGAGCGCTTTGCCGAAGCGGTCTTGCAGGAAGCCGGCAGCGATCCCACATTCGTCTTCATCCAGGATTATCATTTTGGCCTGCTCTCTCGCATGCTTCGCAAAGCGTGCTCGAACCTGGTAATCGCGCAGTTCTGGCACATTCCATGGCCGAACCGCGAGGTTTTCAACGCCTTCCCTTGGCAGGAGGAACTGCTGGACGGATTATTGGGGAACGATCTGCTGGGCTTTCATCTCCAGCACCATTGCCAGAATTTCCTCGAAACGGTCGACTGCTCCGTCGAGGCTCGGGTGGACAAAGCCGGATCCGAGGTGGGGCGTGGCGGCCACTCCACATTCGTTCGCGCCTTCCCCATCAGTATCGATTTCGATGATCATTGCGACGTCGCCGAATCGGATCTCGTCGAGCACCATATCCGCGGTTGGCGCAAGGAACTGGCGCTTAAAGACAGATTTCTCGGGATTGGGATTGACCGTCTCGATTACACCAAGGGTATTCCAGAGCGCTTGCGCTTTCTCGATCGTCTCCTCGAGCGGCATCCGGAATACCGCGGGAAGCTGCTCTTTGTCCAAATCGCGGTTCCGAGCAGGTCCAGCTTGCCTGCTTACAAGCAGATTGAGGCCGAAGTCGATTCCATCGCGGCACACATCAACCGGCGCTGGGGCACGCTCGGCTGGCGGCCCGTTGTTCTGCTCAAGCGGCACTACTCGCAGCCTGAGATGATCGCGCTCCACCGTCTCGCCGACTTCTGCGTAGTCGCGTCTCTCCATGACGGCATGAATCTCGTCGCCAAGGAGTTTGTCGCCAGCCGGGTAGATGAAGATGGAGTGTTGGTCCTCAGCAAATTCACCGGAGCCGGTCGTGAGCTGAAAGACGCGCTGCTGATCAACCCGTTTTCTGTCGAGGAGGGCGCCGATGCCTATCTCACCGCGCTGCTCATGCTCCCGGAAGAGCGTCGCCGGCGCATGCAAAAGATGCGCGAAGTCGTTGAGCAGAACAACATCTACCGCTGGGCCGGCAAATACATTTCCGAGCTGGCCAAAATCGAATTCCCCGAGTCCGTGGACCAGGACTCCCGCGTTACCGATTTGAAAGTCCGCGCCGCCGCTCTCGGCGTAGCCGTCTAAAAGGTTGCGCAAACGGAGCCGCGCGCTGCGGGATTGTAGGAAAATCGGTCCGACCTAAGGCAGTCGCTCAGTTGCTTCCGTTGGTCTCCCAAAAGGGCGCACCTCGACCGTCTTCGGGCGGGCCGGTTGCCCTGCCTTCACCATATAGTCGAACGGCCGAACCGGAATTCGACAAATCGCCCAAGAAATTTTGCTTCTTCGGCGCTTTAGAGCTATGCTGTGCGCCTGGTCATCTGCAATATCCCCAATCGGCCGACCGTAAGGCCGACAACTCGGCTGCGCACAATTCCTCAGGGATTACTATCGAATCGGAGGGGGTTGCGGCCGCGCCAGGCTGATTGCTTCGGCCCTGTCTCGATGGCGCTATAAGTCCGCCGCCGTTAATCAGCTCTACTCGCATGCCTCACGTGCCACCGCCCAGCGGGTTGGATGACGATCCGCTTTGGTATAAAGACGCAGTCATCTATGAATTGCACGTACGAGCTTTTTACGACCGCAACGCCGACGGTATGGGCGATTTTCGCGGCTTGGCCGAAAAGCTCGACTACCTCGAAGATTTAGGCGTCACCGCCATTTGGCTGCTGCCTTTCTTCCCTTCTCCCTGGAAAGACGATGGCTACGATATCTCGGATTTCCGCGGCGTGCATCCCGCTTACGGCACCTTGCGGGATTTCCAGGGATTCTTGAAAGAGGCGCATCGCCGCGGGCTCCGCGTCATTACCGAGCTCGTGGTGAATCACACCTCTGACCAGCACGTTTGGTTTCAGCAGTCGCGGCGCGCTCCGCCCGGTTCCCGCTGGCGCGACTTCTACGTCTGGAGTGACTCGCCCGACAAGTATGCCGGTACCCGCATCATCTTCAAGGATTTCGAGCCCTCTAACTGGAGCTGGGATCCTGTCGCCAAGGCCTACTACTGGCACCGCTTCTATTCGCATCAGCCGGATCTCAATTTCGATAGTCCCCTCGTTCGCCGCACCGTCATGCGCACCCTCGATTTTTGGGCCCAGATGGGCGTTGACGGATTCCGCCTCGACGCCATTCCCTATCTGTACGAACGCGAAGGGACGAGCTGCGAGAATCTCTCCGAAACTCACGCTTTCCTGAAAGAGCTGCGGCAGCACATGGATTCCACGTTTCCCCATCGCATGCTGCTGGCTGAGGCGAACATGTGGCCGGAAGACGCAGTGGCCTATTTCGGGCATGGCGACGAATGCCACATGTCCTTTCATTTCCCGCTCATGCCGCGCCTTTTCATGGCGCTTCGGCTGGAGGACCGTCTCCCCGTCGTTGAAATCCTCACCCGTACTCCAAACATTCCGGAGACGTGCCAGTGGGCCATGTTCCTTCGCAATCACGACGAGCTCACGCTCGAAATGGTGACCGATGAGGAACGCGATTACATGTATCGCGTCTATGCGTCCGATCAGCGGGCCCGCATCAATCTTGGTATTCGGCGCCGCCTCGCGCCTCTGCTCGGCAACGATCGCTCTCGCATTGAAGTGATGAACGCGCTCTTGCTCTCCCTTCCGGGCACGCCCGTCATCTATTACGGCGACGAAATCGGTATGGGCGACAACGTCTATCTCGGCGACAGGAATGGCGTCCGCACGCCCATGCAGTGGAGTCCCGATCGCAACGCCGGCTTTTCCTCCGCTAACCCGCAGAAGCTCTATTTGCCTGTCAATATCGATCCCGCCTATCACTACGAAGCCATCAATGTCGAATCGCAGCGGGATAATCCGAACTCGCTTCTGAACTGGACCAAGCGCCTCGTTGCGCTCCGCAAGCAGTACAAGGCGTTCGGCCGGGGCACACTCGAGTTTCTGAACCCTTCCAACCAGCACGTGCTTGCATTTTTCCGCCGTTATCAGGAGGAGACCGTCTTAGTCGTCGCCAACCTCTCCCGCTTCGCGCAGGCCGTCGAGCTCGATCTTTCCAAGAACCAGGGCCACACGCCGGTAGAAGTCTTCGGCCGCACGGATTTCCCGCCCGTTCTGGAGCGATTTTATCCGCTCACTCTGGGCCCGAATTCGTTCTTCTGGTTTTCACTCGAACGGCGCTCCGCCCCCATCACTGTTGCTCCTCCCCAGATTGAGGCCAAGCAGTCGAGCATCCCGCTAATCGCCGTTCCGGCTCTCCAGGCTATATGGGAACCGGGCGTTCGCGCAAGCGTTGCCGCTATTCTCCCCGGGTTTCTCGTAACGCGCCGCTGGTTTCGCGCCCGGAGCCGCCGTTTTCGCTCCGTCCAGATCGCCGAAGTGATTCCGGTAATTCGCGATCAATGCGTCATCCTGCTCGTGGGCGTCGAGTACGCTACGGGTGACCCGGAAGAATATCTTGTCCCTATCGGTTGCGTGCAAGGCGTCGAGGCGCAGAACATGAGAGAGCACCGTTCTGAGCTGCTCGTCGCTGAAGTGCGAGCCTCCGACGGCTCGAGTGCTTTACTCTACAGCGCCACTAGAAGCGCTGAGTTTTGCTCGGCTCTGTTGGATGCATTTGCCCGGCGCAAGCGCCTTCGTGGCGAACACGGCACGCTCGTCGCCGAGCGAAACCACGAGTTTCGAAGATTGTGGGGAGCCACGCATCCCAATCTCGAACCGGCGCTCCTGCCTTCAGCCGAAGTCAATACCTCCATCCGCTTCGGCGATCGCTTCGTCTTGAAGCTTTTGCGGCCGGTCGAATCGGGCCCTCATCCCGGCGTGGAGATCGGTCGGCTGTTGACCGAGCACCAGGCCTTTCGCCATGCCGCTCCCTTCGCCGGCCATTTGGAATATCAGGCCGATGAGGGCGCCACAACCACTCTCGCTCTCCTGCACGGATTTATTTCAAACGATGGAAATGGCTGGCATCACACGCGCCAGCATCTGAGGGAATTCTTGCCGCGCATTCAACAATCCAAGCGCTCCAAGGCGGACCTGCAAAACTCCGCGCCCACCAATATCTACGCGCTCGATTTCGCTCTCTCCGATCCTCCTGACGTCGCCGTCGAGTTGATTGGATCGTATTTATCGCTGGCCGCAACCGCCGGCAAGCGCGTAGGCGAATTGCACATCGCGCTTTCAAAGGACACCATCGATCCCGCCTTCGCCCCCGAGCGCTTCAATGACTTCTACCGCCAGAGCCTCTATCACGGCTACGAGGGCTTGACCAGCCGCCGCGTCGAATTCATCCGCCGTCACTACTCCGACATGAATCCCGATGTTCGGCTGCTCGCCGCTAAAGTTTTGGAACAGGAAAACGCGATCCTGGCGAAATTCAGGGCCGTCTTTGAACGCCGTATTATGTCGGAGCGAACGCGCTACCATGGCCGGCTGCACCTCGGTCACCTCTTGGTCGCGCAGGACGATGTGGTGATCTTCGATTTCGAAGGAGATCCCGACCAGCACCTCAGCGAACGCCGCATCAAGCGTTGCCCCTTGCGAGACGTGGCCAGTATGCTCGTCTCGTTTGGTTATTCCGCGCAATCGGTTATTCGCGGTTTGGCTTCCGGCGACCAGGCGGAGGGCTTCACCTGGCACGGTCTCAGAGTCTTCGGCCGCTTCTGGTATTCGCATGTCACTGCTGCTTTTCTCCGCGGATACTGGCAGGCGGCTCGTAACGCACCCTTTTTGCCAGCTTCGCAATCCGACCAGCAGATCCTTCTCGATACCTATCTTCTGGAGCGTGCTCTGCTCGACGTGCGCGCCGACATCGAATCCAAGCCCGAATTGGCGGGAATGCCCTTTCGCCTGATCCTGCATCTGCTCGATTCCGATGCGGAACGAAAACTCGGCGAATGACCTCCGAGCTACCGTTTCAATTGCGCGGTCCAGCCGGTGAGCAACGTTAGCGCGGAGGATGTGCCTGGCGGCACGGAGTTGATGAGAAAACGCCCGTCCCGGGAGACGTCCAGTTGAGTGCCGATGAAGTTTGGGGCAATGATCCGAGTTTGGAAGAGCACTCGCGGCGCGCCCGCCGATCGTTTTTCGGGATCGAAATCCACAGCCATCAATTTTCTATCGGGGGCGATATAGAAAATCTGCCGGCCATCGTGGCTCCAGGCCGGTTGCGCCGCTTCGCCTGTGGAAATGGCGATGCGTCCGCCCGGCCCTGGAAAAGGCTGAATGAAAATCATTCCGCCTGTCTGCGTAAGATGCTCGGCGCTCGCCTGCGCATAGGCGATCCACCTGCCATCCGGCGAGAATCGGGCTTCCGCTGCGGGTCCAATCGTCGCCACCTGGTGATCGCTTGCCGAATAAACTTTCAAGTTCGGGAGCCCGCCCGTAAAATCCGCAAACGCCAAATGCCCATCCGGTGACCAGTCCAGTTGACGCATAATGCCGCTGCCTTTCCACAGCAGCCGCGAGGGACGTGTGCCGTCGATTGCAACCTCGCTCAGGTAAAACGATTTACCATCGAATCCGGCGTAGGTCACGTTTTCTCCGTCAGGCGTCCAGGCGGGAGATTCCTCTCCGCCTCCTTCGGTCAGGCGAGTGGAGGTGCCGCGCACCGTGTCATATACGCGGATGAAGAATTTTCCGTTTCGCGCATCGTCGGAGGAAACCGCCACGAAACGCCCGCTGGGAGAAATGCGCGGATCTTTGTAACCCGATTCGGCAATTTGACCAACCTCGCTGCCGCTCCTGTCGAACCACATCAGCCTCGATACGGAATCGTTCAGGGATTGAAAAACAATCACGCCGTTTTCCGACACTGAGAATTCCGAGTGTGAAAAGCCCGGGTCTTCTTCTAGCTCCTGTTCGGCAACAGAGAACGAATTACCGCTTAGTTGCAGCCGCTCCGGGTCGAATGGCTGCGCCCGCAGGCTTCGATTCTCGCCATACAGCAAATACCCGGATGCGAAAGCCGCGTTTTCGGATACGACCGGCACTAGCGGCCTCGGCCCAGCCCCATCACGGATTGAGCCTATGTAAATGCCATTCCCCAGCGGGTCATCGGGCGTGCTTCGTTTGAAAGCATAAAGGAAATGGTTCCCGTCCGGCAGGAAGAAAGGCCAACCCGGTGGACCGCCCTTCTTGAACCGCAGGCTGCTGACTGCCACGGGCGCGCCGCCGGTTTCCGCAACCCGGTACAGCGGACCGGAAGCGAACGGCTCGAACAGGATGCTGCCGTCGCGGTTCCATGAACCGGCGCTGTGGCCCGATGGAGCTTCGCTGATAATACGAACGGCGCCGCTCGCCAAGTCGACCGTTTTAAGTTTTCCGTCGGCCAGAAAGCCGGCGCGCTTGCTATCGGGCGACCAGAAAGGAAAGCTCGCACCCTCGGTTCCGCTGAGTTGCTGTGCGACGGAGGAAGAGAGTGTTCGAACCCACAGGCTGTAGCCGCCATCGGGGGCCACTGCCACAAACGCAAGGCGCGTGCCATCTGGAGAAACCGAAAAATTACCGGGCTGGAAATAGTATTTGGGTGGCGCAAGAAGTGAGGAACGGACGGCCTGCCCGGGCAGCGCGCGATTACGGGCATAACCGATCGCCAGCAGCACAGAGGCAACGAGTACCGTCAGCGCTACACCCCAGGCGATGCTCTCCCGGCGCCGTGTTTTCGAAACCAGTGCCGGCCGGTCAAATTCTTGCTTCGCCCAGATCAATTCGAGCTTCAGGTCGTGCGCGGAGTGCCAGCGAGCGTCGCGATTCTTCTCGAGGCAAAGCGTCACGATATGGCGCACTAATTGCGACACACCGTCCGGCAGCTCCGGCGGATCCTGGTTCAGAATCGCTGCTATCGTCCCCGCGGCCGTGTCCGCCTGGAAAGGGCGTTTACCGCTCAGCAGTTCATAAAAAATGACGCCGAAGCTGAAAAGATCTGAGCGATGATCCGTTGCCTCGCCGCGCGCCTGCTCGGGTGACATATATTGAACCGTGCCCATCACCACGCCGGGCTCCGTTTTAACCGTGAGGGATTCAGTGCCGCTCGCCACACTCCGCACTGTGAATTTCGCTAACCCGAAATCCAGAATCTTCACGCGTCCCTCACGCGTGACCAAAATATTCTCCGGCTTGAGATCGCGATGGCTAACGCCCGCCGCATGCGCAGCGGCAAGTCCGTCTACGATCTGCACCGCGATATCGAGCGCCTTACGATGCGAGAACCTGCCCGAGCGAAGCGAATCGCCGTCCACGAGCTCGGTAACCATATACGACACACCGTTCTCGTTCCCAACATCGTGAATGGCAACAATGTTGGGATGGTTCAAAGCTGCTACGGCGCGTGCTTCAAGCTCAAACCGTTGGCAGCGTGCCGGGTCGCCGGCCACCTCAGCGGGCAAGACTTTCAGTGCTACGTCCCGGCCAAGGCGCGTATCGCGCGCCCGATAAACTTCGCCCATCCCGCCTGCGCCGATTTGCTTTTCGATTCGATAAGGACCGAGTTGCACGCCTGCGGATAATCGCCGAATCTTTCCGCTATCCAACAGGCTCGCCGCGCCCTCCCACGCCGGACCGTCCAGCGGACCGCGCTCTTTCAGATCCTGCGCCAGCAGTGACTCTAACTCATTGCGAAGTTCTGCATCCCCTGTGCAAGCTTTGAGTATGAATTCGCCACGCTCCTCCGGCTCTCGCTCGAGTGCCGCATGATAGAGCCGCTCGATTTCCCGCCAGCGCCCCGCGTCCATGCTGAACCCCCAATGGCTGTTTCACAATGTTACTGCTACGGGCTTCAATTGGTTATGGCAGCCTGAACAGAACCACGATAACGACGGTCGCGGTTCTCAAAAACGCTCTGTTGTTTTCGAAAATCATCAGTGAGGCCGGGGGCGCCGGATGTTGGAGAGTTTCGGTTGTGTCCCACCAGTAAGGCCGATGCTGAGATAAGCTATCCGTTTGCGCCTTGGTCTGATCCGGAATTGGGAGATTGATCGCAAAGCCCTCTGGCTCATGGGACTCTGCGCGTTTGCGCTCTTCGCGGAACAGCCCATCGCGTTTCCGCACAATACGCACATGAAGCTCGGGATGGAGTGTATCGATTGCCACATCGGCGCCGACGTTCGTACCCATGCTGGCCTGCCTTCCGTGACGAAGTGCATGCTGTGTCACGCCAAGCTCGCCCGAAACCAGCCGGAGGTGAAGAAGGTTATAGCCTACGCCGAGAAAAAACAGGAGATCCCGTGGAACCGGGTATACGGCTTCTCCACGAACGCACATGTGATGTTCCGCCACGCTCCGCATTATCGGGCCAACATCCCGTGCGCCACCTGCCACGGTGATATGACGAAAGCCACCGTCGCCGTGCGCGCCGTCAATTTTACGATGGGTAAATGCGTCACCTGCCACCGGGAAAGGAATGCGTCGCAGGATTGCGCCGCATGCCACTATTGAGCCAGACGGTCCCTGACAACAACTGCTAATGGAGCGCCGCAACTTTTTCAAGATTCTCTCCACGGTCTCGGCGGGCATGGCCGCCGCTTCCTGCGGCAATAAGACGGACACGCTCATTCCCATGCTCGTTTCGGACCGCGAGATCGTACCCGGCGAAGAGCAGTGGCATCCCGCGGTATGTGGCGAGTGCGGCGCGGGCTGCGGGACAATCGTTCGCGTGATGGAAGGCGAGCGCTTGATCGAACGTAACGGCGAGAAATTCCGTGAACGGGTCGCTTGTATCAAGAAAATTGAGGGCAATCCGTTGGATCCGGTAAGCGGCGGGCGTCTCTGCGCGCGCGGACAAGCCGCGGTCCAGTCGCTCTACAATCCCGATCGGGTGCAAGGCCCGCTGCGCCGTACGGGCGCTCGTGGGAGAGCCGAATTTGCGCCGGTGTCGTGGGATGAAGCGATCGCCAGCGTCACGGAAAAGCTCGCGAAAGCGCGCTCGAGTGGTCCAGACAAAATTTTGTTCCTGGCTCGCCCGCAGCCCGGCACGCGCACAGCGAACATTCAAAGATTTCTCGCCTCGCTCGGCGCACCGCCGCCGCTCACGTGTTCGCTCGCCAGTCTCACTCTCGAAAGAAAAGCAGCCGAATTGGTCTTCGGGTGGAAAGGACTTCCGCGCTACGAGCTGGCCCAGGCTCGATACGCCGTTGGCATCGGTGCGGACTTCCTCGGTGGCTGGGCCTCTCCCGTTCTCTATGCGCGTCAGTTCGGCCATTTCCGGCAAGGCCGCCCCGGCATACGCGGCAAGCTGGTTCAAGCCGAATCCCGCATGTCGATAACGGCCCAGAGCGCCGACGAATGGCTTCCCATCCGCCCTGGTTCCGAGCCGCACTTCGCGCTCGCCCTCGCGCGTTTGCTCGTTGATGAAAAATTCAGCTCGCAATTCCGCGCCCGAGGCGATTCAGGCGTTGATCTGCCATCCCTGATCCGCACGTGCGGCATCGAGGAAAAGCGATTGCGCCGCATTGCCCGCGAACTCGGAGAATCCGAAGCGCCTCTGATCATCGCAGGAGCTTCCGTCATCCACACCAATTCACTCGATGCCCTTATCGCCGCGTATTATCTGAATTGGCTGCTCGGCAACGTCGGAAAGCCCGGCGGCATTCAAGAACCAACTCCCGAACCGACCGATCGTCCGCAAAACAAAGCCGTGATCGATGCCCTGAAGCGCGCTCAGATCCTGCTTCTGGACGGCGCCAATCCCATTTACACCCTGCCGCACGCCGCCGGCGTCTCACAAGCGCTCTCGAACATCGAAACGATCGTAAGCTTCGGCACCTTCATCGACGACTCCGCCGCCTACGCCGATCTGATTCTTCCGGATAACCATTCGCTCGAATCTGTGCCGTTACTTCGGCCGCTCTACAACACCCGTCTCGTCGAACAATCGCTTACCCGGATCGCAGGCAAAATGAACATCCCGTTTGCAGCGACAACAGATCAACCACAGGGTGGCGCGGACTCCCAGTCTCCCGCGCCGAGACTCGTCTCGACGCCTGCGCCACCGCACGAAGCCCTCTTCGCCGGCGATCCACACCAATTTCCATTTCTCTTCCAACCCTATCTCTCGCTCCAATATCACGACGGAAGCGGCGCGAATCTGCCTTGGATGCAGGAGCTGCCGGATCCCACGTCGAGCGCCATGTGGGGCTTGCCGCTCGAAATCGATCCGAAAACCGCGGCCAGTCTGAATGTGAACACGGGCGACTGGGTCCACGTAGAATCACCGCACGGCAGTTTGGAAGCGCCGGCGTATGTGCATCCCGCCGCTCTGCCTGGGGTCGTCAGCATGGCCATCGGCGAAGGGCACTCACACTATGGCCGTTACGCCTCCGGCCGGGGAACCAATCCGCTTTCTATCGTGGCTCCGACTTTCGACAGCGAAACCGGCGCGCTTGCGTTCGGCGCAACACGCGTGCGCCTCGCTCGATTGAATCGAGCTCCGGGTGAGCTCATCCAGTTTGCTCCGCAAGACCGCGAGCAAGGACCCTGGGGGTATCGGTGAGCGAATCAACTAAGCGCGAACATCGCTGGGGAATGGCCATTGACCTGGATCGCTGCACTGGATGCCAGGCCTGCGTCGCCGCCTGTCACGCGGAGAACAATCTGCCGCTCTCCGATCCCGAATCCGCCGCCAAGGGCCGCGCGTTTCACTGGATTCGCGTGGATCGTTATTACGAGGGCGAGTTCCCCGATATCCGCGTCAAATACATGCCGGTGTTATGCCAGCAGTGTGACGAAGCGCCATGCGAGCCGGTCTGCCCCGTCTACGCTACTTACAAGAACCCGGAAGGCCTTAACGTTCAGGTTTACAACCGCTGCGTCGGCACCCGCTATTGCGCGAACAACTGCCCCTATTCGGTTCGCTTCTTCAACTGGTTCGACCCGGTGTGGCCTGCGCCATTAGGGCTTCAGCACAACCCGGACGTCTCCATTCGCATGGTGGGCGTCATGGAAAAGTGCACCTTCTGCATTCAGCGCATCAAGAGGTCCGAAAATGATGCGCGCGAGCAGAACCGGCCTCTAGCGGATGGAGAGATTCAACCCGCCTGCGTTCAATCCTGCCCCGCCGAAGCCATGGTGTTTGGCGATTTGAATGATCCGGAAAGCAAAGTCTCGCGTCTCGCCGAAAGCGGCCGCGCTACCCGGTTCCTCGAAGAGCTCGGCACCAAGCCGAAAGTTTTCTATCTGCAGAAGGTGAGGTAACGTGGCGGCTGCCCCGGAGATCATCCCGTACCACGAAGTACGCACCGACTTGTGGCGGCCTTTGTCCGGCGCGAGCCGGCGTTATGTGTTCGCCGTCGTGTTACTGGCTGCCGTCGTTTTGTGGGGACTGATCTGCTGGGGTTACCAGCTTCGCGTCGGAATTGGAGTGGCTGGAATCCGGCGCCCGGTCTTTTGGGCCTTCTATCTCGTCAACTTCGTTTTCTGGATCGGCATCTCGCACGCCGGAACTCTCATCTCTGCGATTCTGCGCTTGACCGACGCCGATTGGCGCAAGCCCGTAACGCGCGCTGCTGAGGCGATCACGGTCTTCGCGCTCATGATCGGCGGAATGTTCCCCATCATTCACCTGGGCCGCGCCTGGATCTTCTATTGGTTGATTCCCTACCCGAACTCGAGACTTCTTTGGCCCAATTTCCGTTCGCCCCTGCTGTGGGATCTGACCGCCATCAGCACGTACCTCATCGGCAGCACCATCTATCTGTTCCTGCCGCTCATTCCCGATGTCGCACAACTGGCCCGGCACACTTCCGGCCTACGCGGACGCGTCTACAAAGCGCTCTCGCTCGGCTGGACCGGCAGCGATCGCGAGTGGCACGCTCTCGAACGCGCCATGAAGCTGATGGCCGGCATCATTCTGGCCGTGGCGGTCTCCGTTCACACCGTGGTCGCCTGGGATTTCTCGATGGCCATCGCGCCGATGTGGCACAGCAGCATTTTCGGGCCCTATTTCGTGGTCGGTGCAATTTTCAGCGGCATCGCCGCGCTGCTGCTGGTCATGTCCATCATGCGGAAGGTTCTCCAACTCGAGAGATACCTCACACCGCACCACTTCAACAATCTCGCCAAGCTGCTCCTCTTAATGAGTCTGCTCTGGTTGTATTTCACCATCGCCGAAAATCTGACCGCCTGGTATGGCAACGAGCCTAGGGAAATGGCTGTTTTCGGAGCCCGCGTGCGCGGCCCCTTCGCTCCCTATTTCTGGATCATGGTCCTCTGCAATTTCGTTGTTCCGTTCGTGCTTCTGGGCATCCGGCGGCTGCGCACTATCCGCACCGCAACCATTTGCGGTGTAACCGTGCTGATCGGGATGTGGCTGGAACGCTATCTCATCATCGTCCCCACTTTGAGCATGCCGCGGATCGCTGCCGCCTGGGGGCATTACGCGCCCACTTGGGTGGAGATCTCCATCTCCGCCGCCACTTTCGCTGTCATGGGACTGCTATACGCAATCTTCGTGAAGTTGTTTCCCGTCGTCTCCGTCTGGGAGTTCGAGCCGCACCAAGCCGAGGAGGTCTAGAGCGAAGTGTTTCTGGCTGCCGATTTTCAACGCAAGGAGTCGACCGCACGCGCCATCCGCGATTTGAAGGCCAACGGCTTCGATGCGAACGATCTCGCCATCTTTTCCGATGAGCCGGTGGACTTGCCTCGCGGCGTGCTCGACCGCTCCAGCCGCATGTCTCTCGGCGTGGTCACTGGCGCCATCGCCTTTTGCTTGCTTACCATCGGATTCGTCTATTTCACGCAATACAACTATCCCCTGATCACGGGCGGAATGCCGGTGTTTTCTTTTTGGGCGACGGGCGTCATCTTTTATGAACTCACGATGCTCGGCGCAATTCTCACCACCTTCTTCTGGTTTCTTTGGCAGAGCGGCTTGCTCCGCAAACGAGATCGCGGGATACCCGTTCCAGCCATTCGCGCCGATATCATCTGCGTTCGCGTCCGCTGCGAGCCGGCTCGCTCGGATATCGCAGCCCAGTGTCTCGAACGCGCGGGCGCAGACAATCTTCGCACGCTCGGAGATGCCGCGTGATCCGGAACTGGCTTCATGCCGCGATGCTGGCGGCCGCACTTTCCGCCGCGGACATCAAAACTCCACCCTGGGAAACATCCCGCCTGGTCATCGGACGCGATCTGTTTCGCGAGAACTGCGCCGTCTGTCACGATATCGATAAAGACAGGATGCATACCCGAAAACTCGGGCCCAGCTTGAACCACCTCTTCAAGAATGAGAAGTTGCCCCTTAGCCACGGCAAACCGAACCGGCCATACGTCGCGGTGAGAATCAAGTTCGGTGGAGCGCTGATGCCGGCTTTCCGCCAAAAGCTGAGCGACTCCGATATCGATACTCTGATGGATTATCTGGCTTCGAAATAAATGCGCCTCTCTGCCTTGATTCTGATGAGCGTGTCCCTTGCGGCGAACGCACAAACGCTGAAGGTCGATCATGTGACCATTGCCGGACGGAACCTGAGTCAGCTTCAAAATATGTTCCGCGCCGTTCACCTTCCCACCGAATTCGGCGGCAAGCATACGAACGGCCTTACCGAGATGGCGCTCGCCAGTTTCGCTGATGGATCGTACCTGGAATTGATCGCTGCGCAATCGCCCGCGGGAGCGCACGGACACTACTGGAGCAAATTCATCGACGGAAATGCCGGGCCGTGCGCGTGGGCTATCAACGTTGGCGACATGCAGGTGGAAGCGGACCGGCTGAAAGCCGCCGGGATCTCCATTCAGCCGGTTAAGAGCGGCCGCAAGAGACCCGACGGCGTCTCGCTCTCATGGGAAACGGCAAGTGTTGGACCTGGTCCGCAGGGCACCTTCTTCCCTTTTCTGATTCACGACGACACGCCTCGCGAGGAGCGCGCCTTTCCGAAGGGCCGGCCAACTCTCCCGGAGATCGAAGGTGTTGCCGCGGTTGTCGTCGGCGTTCGCGATCTGGACGATGCTATCCGAAAATATCGCAGTACCTTCGGCTTAAGCAAACCGGTCACACAGACCGATGCTGGTCTGGGATTGCATATCGCTTGGTTTCGAGACACGCCGGTTGTGCTGGCCGCTCCGCTTGCGCCGGACACTTGGCTGGCGAAGCGGCTGGACCAATTTGGCGAAGCCCCCTGCGCCATCCTCCTTCAGGTGAAGGATCGGAGCTCCTTTCCAACTGTCGAGCAGTCGGTCTGGTTCCAGCGTTCCGTGTCCTGGTTCGACCCGAAAAAACTCTCCGGGATGCGCATCGGAATTCGAACGGAGTAGCTTGGATCAGTGCCGTGTTGCCCGCGCCGCGCAGAAACGGCAGTTTCCATCATCGGCCGCTTCCTCGCGGCTATTGAATTTTCATCAATACAAATGTAAGGTCGTCGTATTGCGGCGCATCAGCCATCCACTGTCGAAGCTCACCTAAAACAGCCGATGACATCTCGCCGGCCGAAAGATGTCTGTAACGCCGCAACACCTCTTTCAGGCGCGCCTCTCCGAATTCTTCTTCCTGTGGGTTGTGCGCTTCCGAGACGCCGTCGGTGAAGAGCATCAGGACATCTCCGGGCCCGAGCTGCACGGTTCCTTCTTCATATTGCGAGAAGGGAAACATGCCGACAATCATGCCGCCGGTGGTCAGCTCTTCAATGGCGCCGCTTTCATGATTGCGGAGCAGAAACGGCGGATTGTGTCCTCCATTCACATATTCCAAATGGCGTGTCGTCTCATCCAGCCGGGCGTAAAAAAAAGTTGCATAGCTGTTTGGTCCGGTTGACGCGCACAGCAGGCGGTTGATCTTGCTGGTTAGTTGTGACAGCGAGATCGCAGGATCATCCGCCAAACTGCGCAAGGACGCCTGCACAACAGACATCACCAGCGCTGCGGCAATCCCTTTGCCGGCCACGTCCGCTAAAGCCACGCCCAGTTGGTCGGAACCAATACGCAGAAAGTCATAGTAGTCGCCGCCCACGCCGCGTGCTGGCAAACAATAACCGGCCAATTGTACGCTGCGCACATCCGGAGCTTTTTCCGGAAACAGGCGCTTCTGCACTTCGGCGGCGAGGATAAGTTCCCGGCGCAGTCGCTCTTGTTCCACAATGCGATCTGTCAAATGTGAGTTCTCGATCATCAGCGCCAGCTGCGAGGCAACGCTACGCAGTAAACGCGCCGGTTTACCGCCCGCAGACTTGCCATCCCCAAGCCGAACGAAGAGTATCCCGGAGATGCCGCTTTTCACGGCAACGGGCACCACCACAGCCGGTCCGATGGAACGCAGAGTTCTGATCTCATCCACGCGGCCGCTGCCCGACTCCTGCGACCAGCGCTCGAGCACATCTAGATCTGCCTGAGTAAACGGAAGCGCCGGATAGTAATGTGCGAGCCGGGTGAGCAACATCGTATCGAATGGCAGCGTCCAGGCTTCGCTGGTTTCGGGTACGGCAGTGATACATCGGAACGGCTCGCTCTCGCTACGACGTACCAACAAAACGGCCGCTTGCGCCGGCAGGCGTTCCGTGACGATCGTCAGAGCCGTCCGTATCGCGGTAGTAAAGGAATCGGCCTGCCGTGTACTCTCCGCAATTTCCGCCAGCAGCACAGCCTCGGCCGTGTTGGTTGTCACTGTTTCGATCCCGGCCGCGGAACTGAGCGAGTGTGCCACGCGCAAATAGCCGGTCCGTGCACGGCGCCAGAAAGATTCGGGGGCGTCCCGAAGAGCGATAGCGGGTGACAACAAACTCGCGCGCCAGGCAGGAATCATAGCCGCCAGTGCGGTCGCAATGACGACCGTGAGAAGCGACCACACGAAGGGGCTAGCCGTCCCAAGGTTAATGTCCAATTTGTGCAGGAGTGGAGCGGAGACGAAAACAATAACCACGCCGATAACTCCTCCCGCGATGGCTTTGACCATTGCCTGTTTTAAGACCAGGTACAGCAGTCCGTTACTCGTCGCGCCTAAAGCAAGACGCGTCCCCATCTCCCGAACCCTCTGTCGGACGGTGTAGGAGACCACTCCGTAGACGCCGAGCACGGCCAGCACGAGAGCTGTCAATGCAAACAGCAGGGTCATGTCCGACTGCAGTTCATTGCTCCCCAGGAACTGCTGCTTGCGTTGCTCCATCGTGCTGAAGCCATAGACGGCCAATTGCGGATCGACACGGTGAATTGCATTCTCGACAGCGCTCAGCTGAATCCGCGCTCCCGCGCTGGTGCGAAGAGCCCACTCGGCCGAAAGAAGTGATATCCACGCGTACTGATAGGGAACGTAAACATGTCCTGCTGCCGGCTCTCCCGGTATGTCCTGCACGTCGCCAACGACGCCGGCGACCTTGATCGGAGTCTTGTCCGTATCGCTCGCGATCACGACACTGTGGCCTAGCGGACTTGTGTTCGGCCAAAGACGGCGGGCAACGGTTTCGTCGATCACTAAGCCAGGTCTCTTCGGGTTGCCATCCGCATCGGTCAGGTATCGCCCTGAAATGAGCGGTATCCGGAGTGCCGCGAAGATGCTCGGACTTACGGTTCGGAACTGGTAATCAAACAGCCGGATCTGTTCGCTAAACGAAATATGACTGATATCCCGGTGATCGGGAATGATGAAAATGTCAGTAGAACTTCGCGAAAACGGAAGGATCGGCGTGAACCCAACGGCTCGCGCCAGGTGAGCCGCTTCTAAACCACGTAGCAGTCGGGTTTGGTAATCGGCTCGAGCGGCATCATTCTGAAACCGGGAGCTCGGGATGTAAGTAAAAAAGGTAGTGACGTCGCGGGAATCAAAACCGGCGTCTAGGAGCTTGTTGAAAATTAAGCAACAACAAGTGACGAATGAAATGTTTTGAGCGTCTAGTGAGTATGCGCGGGAGAGACGACCAGCAAGGAAGCATGTTTAGTTATGTCAGTGCCGAGGAACGGATTCCGCAGGATCATCCGTTGCGGGCAGTTCGGTGTAACGTGGACATGGTGCTGAAGGCGATGTCGAAGAAGTTCGATGCGCTGTACGCCCGGGCAGGTCGATATTCCATCGCACCGGAGCGATTGCTGCGAGCGCTGCTGCTGCAGTTGTTTTACTCGATTCGCAGCGAGCGGATGTTGGTGGAACAGCTCAACTACAGCTGGCTATTCCGCTGGTTTGTAGGACTGGACATGGATGAGCCGGTCTGGAATCATGCTGTGTTTTCGAAGAATCGGGAGCGATTGCTGAACCGGGAGGTAGCGCATTGCTTCTTTGCGCTGGTACTGGAGCAAGCGCGGGACTATTTATCGGACGAACATTTCACTGTCGACGGCACGCTGATCGAAGCTTGGGCTAGCCAGAAAAGCTTTCAGAAAAGGGACAGTTCCGGTGACAACCAAGGCGGCAACTTTCATGGGCAGGAGCGCCGCAACGACACGCACGTCTCCAAGACCGATGCCGATGCCAAGCTGTATCGCAAAGGCAGCGGGCAGGAAGCACGCTTGAGTTACTTGGGGCATGTGCTGGTGGAAAACCGGAACGGGTTGATTGTCGGGGCGATGGCGACGGAAGCCGATGGATTTGCCGAGCGGGACGCAGCCCTGCTGCTGGTGCACGAGCGTTGGCGGCGCGGCGAGAGTGTCGGGAGCGTGGGTGCCGACAAGGGCTATGACTCGGCTGACTTCGTCAAAACTCTGCGCAGCATGAACGTCCGTCCGCATGTGGCGCAAAAGATGCATAGCTCCCTCGATGCCCGCACGACCAGGCACGCCAGTTATGCCGTCAGTCAGAAAAAGCGGCCTCTTATCGAGCGCACCTTCGGCTGGATGAAAGCCATTGCTGGGCTGCGCAAAGTGAAGCTGCGAGGATTGCGGAACGTGGACTGGTTGTTCGTACTCGCGGCGGCGGCTTTCAACCTCTGGCGGCTTCCGAAGCTGAGACCGGCCGAAGTGTAGCTGAGCGCTCAACAAAGCTGCTCATCCACGCGACCTGCGGGCTCAACGCCAACCGTCACCGTCTCGCAAACCCTCCTCTTACAATCAATACTTCTTCTCCTACAACCACCAACAACCACTTTTCAACAAGCTCCTAGCGCCACAACGTCCCGAGCCTCTGGACGCAAAGGATCGCCACAACCAGCAAGGCACAGCTCAACGCAATTTGCGCTGTGATGAATGTGCCCAGCACTCGCTGAGCGCCTGTGCTTGCGGTGGATCGGATACCGTTTGTCAGTACAGCGTTAGGAGATGTGCGGAGGGCCTGCCACAGCGGCGCCAGACTGAACAGTATTCCGCAAACAACGGCGCAGCCCAGCGTGACTGCTAAGACGTTTCGATCGATGTCAACGTCGTCGGCACGTGGGATCTCGGCGCTGGCGAAGTGCAGCACCAACTTTACCAGAGCGAGGCTGCCAAGCAGCCCGGCTCCTGCTCCGAGAAGCGCGACAAACAGGCCCTCTGCGATGTATTGCATTGTAAGTTGAACCGGAGACGCGCCCGTCGCGACTCGAACCGCTGTTTCCTGAACTCTCGCGACCGCCCGTGCAAGCAGCAGGCTTGCCACGTTACCGCAAGCAATCAGGAGAAGGACGATCGCTGCAGCGAATAACAACAGGAAGATCGGGCGCACACGATCGGTAGTGGAGCGCAAAAGCGAGACAACGTCGGTCGTGTGATTCTTTTCTATATCCGGATACTCGCGTTCCAGTTCGGCCGCGATTCGGGCCATGTCCGCCTTAGCCTCTGCTTCGGTGACTCCGGGCCTCATCTTGGCGATACAGCCGAGCCAGTGATTATCCCGGCTCGCCAGGTTGCCCAACAACGCCGCGTTGAGCGGGAACCACAGGTCTCCGGAGTACTGCAGCGGAAAGCGGAACCAGGATTTCGCCACACCCCTGACAACATACGGAACGGAATTAAGCGTTATTTGCTTCCCCACTATGTCGCGGGGCGCCCCGAACCGGCGCCACACGCTATCGGAGATAACCGCGGAGTGCAGGTCCGCTGCTGCGTCGGTAAACTACTGAGATCATAAAATACAGTGACAAGGGCTCGCTGGATGCGTCCATGACTGTAATGAGGTCACGCGCAAAGAACACTCGGGATTTTGATCAGTTGGAGCGGCGGCGGATGAGAGCGGCGAAGCTGCTCGGTCGAGGAGTGCGTCAGGCGGAAGTGGCACGCCAAGTGAAAGTAAGTCGAGAAAGCGTCCGGCGCTGGTCGAATCAGATCGCGAAGCAAGGGGCGGCAGGTTTAAAGAAGGCTGCGCGTGCAGGAAGACCGCCCGGCTTGAGCGCGGTCGAACTCAAAGAGTTGGAGGCGCTTTTGCGAGCGGGCCCCGAGAAGGCCGGATTCCCCAATGGATTGTGGACGCTGGACCGGATCGCACAACTGATTCGCCAAAACTTTAAAGTGCAGTATCGTTCCGGTCACGTGTGGTGGATTCTACACCAAAAATTGGGTTGGAGCTGCCAGCGTCCGGTGGGTCGCGCACGCGAGCGGAACGAGGCGGCTATTCGCGATTGGAAGGAAAATACTTGGCCGGCTCTTAAAAAAAAGCTCGGCAAGAAGGCCGTCTCATCGTCTTCGTAGACGAGAGCGGCCTCAGCGAGCGGCCGCACCGTGTTCGCACTTGGTCCAAGCGCGGTGTGACACCGATCCTCCAACATCAATTCAACTGGGACAACCTGTCGATTGCGGCCGGTATTACGCTGTGGCAATTCTATTTTCGACTGTACGAGGGAACTATGCGAAAGGAGGAAGTGCGCGATTTCGTGCAGCACCTCTCAAAGCAGATCGCTCAGCCTATCCTGCTCATTTGGGATCGTTTGCCAGGACACCGCAGCCGCGTCGTGCAGGACTACCTCGCCAGCTTAAACGGAAAAATTGAAGCCTTTTACCTGCCCGCCTACGCTCCTGAATTGAATCCCGCCGAATACATCTGGGCCCATCTCAAGCAACATGAGTTAGCTAACTTCTGCCCCCGCGATCTCTGGAATCTGTCTGCCGATGCCCGTTCTGCCCTGCGTTCGATGCAACGCCGACGCACCATTATTACTGCTTGCTGGAAGCAGGCTTCTTTGTTCTAAAATTGTCACTGTATTTTATGAACCTCAGTAGGTCCCCATCTCCAACGGCACTCCCAGAGCCCGTATTAGCAGCGGACTCACGCCGTTGCCTTGCGCGAAGCGTGTCTGTTTGCCGAGTGCCAGGTTTTCGGCCTGATAAGAGAGACACCCCAGCGCAGCCATAGTCCGATTGCGCCGCTCGAAATCGACACAGTTTGGATAGGACCACGAACCCTCCAGCGCGATTCCGCGCCATTTGGAGAGCACCACAAGATAGCGGTCCGGGTTTGCGTAGGGCAGCGGCCTCAACAGGACGGCTTGGATAAAGGTGTAAATGGCTGTAGTCGCCGTGACGCCAAGAGCGAGCGCTGAAATAGCGAGTATCGCGACGGCGGGCGCATGCCTCCAGGTACGCCAACTATGATTGACGAGCGACAACATCGCGAACCGTCATAGTAGCGTAAATCCGCGATTGGGATATGCAACGATCAAAATGCGATCGGACGGCCACCCGGACGATCTTGAAGCGGGAGGCGCCCAGGCCGCACGAGCACTACAGTGGCTGTGATGTAACTATCTGGCCGCGGCTTTGGCTTTGGCCGCCACCGCCGGACGGCTTGCTTTAGGCGCATGCGCCGTCTTGGGCTTGTGAGTTGCCGTGCCGGATCCGTTTCGCGCCGCGCTGTTGAGCGCGGTCGCGCCGTTCGAAGCGCCATTGGATACGCCGCTCTTCGGAGCGCCGTTCGGCGTCATCTTCCCTAGCACCACCGAGCGTCTCGCGCCGGTCGCCATCGGTACGTTCGAGGGACGCAAATGGGCTGTCTCGTACGCCATCACCGCGAAAGCGATCGCTTCCTTGGCATCCACGTCGAGGCCCACCTCCGTCGTCTCCTTGACCGGAATCGGATCCATGGCCTTTTGCAGCATGTGCATCATCGTTGGGTTGTGCGTTCCCCCGCCCGAGACGAAAATTTCGTCAACCCGCATTTCGGGGAGCACGAAGTTGCGCACTCCGAGTGCGATGCTCTCGGCCGTCAACGCCGTGGCAGTGGCAATCAGGTCTTCGCTGCTCAGTTCCGTATCCAGAAGTTTAGTTACGAACTCCGATCCGTACTGCTCGCGCCCGGCCGTCTTGGGCGGCCTGGCCCGGAAGTATTTATCGCGGAGCAGCTTCGCCAGCAGCTTCGGATCGATTACTCCGGAGGACGCGATGACGCCATCGCGATCGAACATCTGAGCGCCCTGTGTGATGCGGGACACCAGTTGATCGATCACCATGTTTCCCGGCCCGGTGTCGAACGCGATTACACGCTCCGTGCTGGTATTTGGAGGAATTGCCGTTAGGTTTGCAATGCCGCCGATGTTTACCGCGACGCGCCCGCGCCCCCGGTGCCGCATCAACATGTAGTCGAGGTATGGCACTAGCGGCGCGCCATTCCCGCCCGCCGCTACATCGCGCTCGCGGAAATTGGAAATCACGTCGATGCCCGTGCGCTCGCTGATGACGCTCGATTCCCCGATCTGGAACGTGCTGGAGATCTTCTTGCCCAGGTACTGCGCTCCCTGGCCTTCGTGGAAAATGGTTTGCCCGTGACAGCCGATCAGCTTGATCGAATCAAGCGGAATCTGCCCGCGCTCCGCCGTTTCCTCCAGCGCCTCGACATACAGTTCGCCTAACAGAAAGTTGAGGCGCGATATGTCTCCCGTGAAGGCGTTCATGTTGGACATGGCCAAAAGCGCTTCACGAATTTTCTTTGGATAGGGGACCGAGTGACTCGTCAGGACGTTTATTTTCGCCCTGAAGCCCGAACCGGTGATATCGATGATGGCCACATCGATGCCGTCGAGCGAAGTCCCGCTCATAATGCCTGCTATTCTCATCTTTTTAGCAACTCTTGCTGCAAATCTTGCAGAATCTGCAAAGCTTCGACCGGTCTGAGCTCGTTAATACTCAGAGCTCGGATTCGATCGGCGAGCCCCTGGTTTACGGGCTCGAAAAGTCTAATCTGTAGAGGCGTCTTAGTCTCGCCCGGGGTTAGCTCTTCCGTAACAGAGTGTCCCCTTACTTCATGATGCAATAAAACTGACCTCGCTCGCTCGATTACTTGCAAGGGAAGACCGGCTAAACGGGCCACCTCAATGCCATAGCTGCGGTCGGCCGACCCCGGTTCCACCTTTTTTATGAATAAGATCTGGTCATTAGACTCTTTTACGGCCACTTTTAAATTTCTTACGCCAGAAAGTTGATCGGCAAGCTCCGTCAGCTCGTGATAATGGGTCGCGAACAGAGTTTTCGCCTTTATTCGGTCGTGAATGTGCTCAATAATGGCCCACGCGAGCGCCAGTCCGTCGTAGGTCGAAGTCCCTCGGCCGATCTCATCCAATACCACGAAGCTATTACTTGTAGCTGTGTTCAGAATGGACGCCGCTTCCGTCATCTCCACCATAAACGTGGACCGGCCTCGGGCCAGGTTATCAGCGGCTCCGATCCGTGTAAACACACGGTCAACCACGGGCAGCAGCGCTGCTTCGGCCGGAACAAAGGACCCGATTTGGGCCAAAATCAGGATCAGCGCGGCCTGCCGCAGATAAGTCGACTTACCGCCCATATTCGGGCCAGTAATCACGCCGATAAACTCCTTTGAGGAATGTAAGTAGACGTCGTTCGGAATAAACCGAACGGCGTCCCGTTCCGCCAATTTTTCTATTACTGGATGCCGTCCGGCGTCAATTCGCATCTCCCCGGATTTGGAAAAGTGGGGTCTGCGGTAGCGATTCTCCACAGCTACCTGCGACAGGCTCGCGCACACATCCAATTCGGCAACGGCTCCGGCTGTTGCCTTTATGCGGTCCGCTTGGGAGGCAGCGAAAGCTCGCAAATCGTGAAAAATCTCGCGTTCCAGCGCCTGAATCTTGTCTTCTGCGGCGAGAACCTTCGCCTCCAGTTCCTTTAACTCGCCCGTTGTAAATCGCTCCGCATTCGCCAAGGTCTGTTTGCGTTCGTAATCTGACGGAGCCAAGTGTAAGTTGGCTTTCGAGATTTCGAGGTAATAGCCGAATACATTATTGAAACGAACTTTCAACGACGGAATGCCCGTGCGGGCGCGCTCGCGGACCTCGATCGCGGCAATGTACTGACGGCTGTGGCGGCTGATATCTCGCAACTCGTCCAGTTCCGGATGGAAGCCATCCCGGATCGCGCCGCCATCCGCCAAGCTCACCGGGGGCTCTTCGGCGATGGCCGCTAAAATCCGGTCGCGGACCTCCGCGACGAGGTCGATCTCGGGCCGCAAACCGGCGCTTTCCACACCTGCGAGTAGCTCCTGAATTCGCGGTAGCTGCGCCAGCGAACGGCCGAGGGCCAGCATTTCACGCGGTCCGGCGGTTCCCAACGTCACCTTGGCTAGTAATCTTTCTAAGTCCTGCACGCCGTTGAGAGCCTTGCGGAGATCACCGCGAAGCATTACTTTGGCGCTTAGCTCCGCCACGCTGTCCAGGCGGGCTTCGATCTCAGCTTCATCGCAAGAGGGATTGAGCAGCCGCCTCCGCAGTAGGCGGCCGCCCATTCCGGTGCACGTCTTGTCCAGAACGTGAACCAGCGTTGCTTCGCGGCTCTCGCCGGCGAATAACGGTTCCACCAACTCGAGATTTCGGACCGTCGCCGCATCCAGGATCATGTGATCCTGCCGCTGGTAAAACGCCGGCCGGCCAAGGTGATCGAGCGCCGACTTCTGCGTCTCGCGCAAATAATGGAGCACTGCGCCCGCGGCGGCCACAGCCAACGGCTTGTCAGCCAGTCCGCAGCCCTCCAGCGAAAGCAGTCGAAAATGCTCTAGAATCTGTCTTCCGGCATAATCGCCGCCGAAGATCCAACCATCGAGTGGCGTTTCGAGGCATGTGGCTCCCGTGCTGAGTCCTTCGGGGTGCAGCACCTCCCGAACATTCAGCGTTTCTAGCAGCGCGTTTACCTCCGTGCTGTCCAATTCGGTTGTCTGAAACTCGCCCGTCGAAAGGTCCGCGTACGCTACGCCGCTGCGGCCCGCTTTGCTGAAAACCGCCGCCAGATAGTTGTTCTCGTGGGAGCGAAGGAGGCTTGTGTCGGTCGCGGTGCCCGGCGTCACAACCCGCGTGACCTCCCGGCGCACCAGCTTTTTGCCCGGACCGGCTTCCTCCATCTGTTCGCAGATGGCGACGCGGTACCCGCGCTGAATCAGGCGCGCGATGTAGCTGTCCGACGCGTGATACGGAACGCCGCACATCGGTATCGGATCGCCGCGCTCCTTGTTGCGGGATGTGAGGGTGATCTCGAGCTCGCGCGCCGCCGTAATCGCGTCTTCGTAGAACAGCTCGTAGAAGTCGCCCAACCGGAACAACAGCAGCGCGCCCGGAACCTGCTTCTTCGCGGCTTGATACTGCCGCATCAGCGGCGTCGAGGCTTCCGTCGTCATAGCCGGGAAAGCCCCATCATGTTAGCTGTCTGCGCATCGCGTGCCAGATTTGCAGAATCTCGATTACCTTCTTTTCTTCGTCAATCCGGTAATAAACCTGAAGTGGCGAATGGAGAAGCTGACGAACTCCGGAGCGTTGACTTACAGGTCTGCCTAAACGGGGAAAGCTCTTCAAGAGCTCCACGTGATTGAGTAGAGCACCTGCAAATCGATTGCTAGTCTCAGGATGCTTATCCCAAGACCAATGCATAATTGTTTCGAGATCTGCTAGCGCTCGGGGCGTGTAGAGAATTTTAAAATCCACTCTGGGATTAGGTTCCGAACCTCTTCGGCAGGTACTAATCGTCCTTCGTTGGCTTGCTTGATTCCTTCGTCAATTCCAGCGAGGATTTCCTTATCCACTTCGACTTCTTCAGTCGAAGTAAACGGATCATTCAAAGGTTGGACCACACCTTTTAAGGTAGGCGAATCGAAGAGGAAGCGCAACTGGATTGCAGATTGGGCGGCAGCGGAGTCGGGAATGGCCGGCGCCACCCAAAGTATTACGAGCAACCGCTGGTGCCGCCGCAGTTCTCGCACTTGTAGCAAGAGCCGTTGCGGGTCATGATGCTGCCGCATTCCGAGCAAAGCGGTGCGTCGCCCACGGAACTGGCGTCAAACGGAAGCGCGGCTTGCGGATCGGGTTCGGTCGGACGGAGCTTCGTGGTCTCGCCGGCTTCATTCGCTTCGGTGATCCCGAGGAAACGCGCGCCCAGCCAGCGGAAGATGTAATCGATGATCGATTTGGCGTACGGAACTTGTTGGTTGCCGGTCCAGCCGCTCGGCTCGAAACGGACGTGACTAAACTTATCGACGAAGAACTTCAGCGGCACGCCGTACTGCAAGCCGTAGCTGATGGAGGTAGCCAGCGTATCCATTAAACCTGAGATGGTGGAGCCTTCTTTCGCCATGGCAATGAAGACTTCGCCCGGAGTGCCGTCGTCATACAGCCCCACGGTGATGTAGCCTTCATGACCGCCGATAGAGAATTTGTGTGTCACCGAGCTGCGCTCGTCGGGGAGCTTGCGGCGAGTGGGCCGGTAGACGATCTTCTCGATGGTTTGCGGCTGGGCCGCGACGACAGCGCCCTTCTTTTCGCCTTTGCCGGTACCGGAACTGAGCGGTTGGACGCGCTTCGAACCATCGCGGTAAATGGCGACGGCTTTCAGCCCCAGCTTCCAGCTCTCCGTGTAGGCTTCCATGATGTCTTCCACCGTGGACTCTTCCGGCATGTTGATGGTCTTTGAAATCGCGCCCGAGATGAACGGCTGAACCGCCGCCATCATGCGGATGTGGCCCATGTGATGTATAAAGCGCGATCCGTTCTGGGGCCGGAAGCTGCAATCGAAAACAGCCAGATGCTCCGGCTTCAGGTGCGGCGCGTCTTCAATAGTTCCGGTCGAATCGATGTGCGCGACGATCTCTTCAGTCTGCTCGGGTGAGTATCCGAGCTTGATGAGAGCTTGCGGAACCGTGTTGTTGACGATCTTGATCACGCCGCCGCCGACCAGCTTCTTGTACTTGACCAGCGCGAGATCCGGCTCAATGCCGGTCGTGTCGCAGTCCATCATGAATCCGATGGTGCCGGTGGGCGCAAGAACGGTCGTCTGGGCGTTGCGATAGCCGGTGCGGCAGCCAAGCTCGTAAGCGCTGCGCCAGCATTCTTCCGCAGCCTTCAGCATCTGGGGCGGGACAAGCTTGCCCTCGATGCTGTTTACCGCATTCCAGTGCATGCGGATGACTTCGAGGAAGGATTCCTCGTTTTCGGGATAGCCAGGGCAGGGTCCAACGGTCTCGGCGACGCGAGCGCTGGTTAGATAAGCCTGCCCACACATAATCGCGGTGATCGCGCCGGCGAAATCACGGCCCTGATCACTGTCATAAGGAATGCCGAGGGACATCAGCAAGGCGCCCAGATTGGCGTAGCCGAGTCCGAGAGGACGAAAATCATGCGAGTTCTTCGCGATCTTCTCGGTGGGATAGCTGGCGTTATCGACCAGGATTTCCTGCGCCACGATAACGGTATCCACGGCATGACGAAACGCCTCCACATCGAAGCCGCCATTGGGACCTGCGAATTTCATGAGATTCAGCGAGGCGAGGTTGCAGGCCGAATCGTCGAGGAACATGTATTCCGAGCACGGATTCGAGGCATTGATGCGGGCGGTCTTCTTCGACGTATGCCAGCGGTTAATGGTGGAGTCGAACTGCATGCCTGGGTCGCCGCACTGATGCGTGGCTTCGGCGATCTGGCGCATCAGCTCGCGCGCCTTGTAGCGATTGACGCGCTGGCCGCCGACGACGCTGCGGGTCCACCAATCGGAGTCGTCGGTGACGGCCTGCATGAACTCATCGGTGGCGCGAACGGAATTGTTGGCGTTTTGAAAAAAGACCGAGCTGTAGGCATCGCCGTCGAGCGAAGAATCGTAGCCGGCGTCGATGAGAGTGTGAGCCTTCCTTTCCTCCTTGGCCTTGCACCAGATGAATTTCTCGACATCGGGGTGATCGGAATTAAGGATCACCATCTTGGCGGCGCGGCGCGTCTTGCCGCCGGATTTGATGACGCCGGCGAAGGCATCGAACCCCTTCATAAAACTGAGTGGGCCGGAGGCGCGGCCGCCTCCCCAGAGATGCGCGTCCTCTTCGCGAATAGCCGACAAATTCGTGCCCGTGCCCGATCCCCACTTGAAGAGCATGCCTTCGGTCTTCGCCAGATCGAGAATGGATTCGAGCGTATCGCCCACGGAGTTGATGAAGCACGCCGAGCACTGCGGATGGTTCTCGCCCGGCAGAAGTTTCTTTACGACCTGCTCGGCTTCGTCAAAGTAGAAGCCGTAACCGCGCGATTCGCGAACGCCCACGTTGAACCAGACGGGCGAATTGAAACAGGCCTTCTGGGTGAGCATGAGGTGGGCCAACTCCAGGCGGAAGTTCTCGCCGTCTTCGGCGGTCTTGAAGTAGTTGCCAGCCAAGCCCCAATCGGCGATGCTGTCTACCACGCGGTGAATAAGCTGCCCCACACCGGACTCCCGCTCGGGCGAGCCCATTCGGCCATGGAAGTACTTGCTGGCCACGATATTGGTTGCGGTCTGCGACCAATCGGCAGGGACCTCCACGTCGCGCTGCTCGAAAATGACAGAGCCCTTGTCATTCCCAATGGTGGCTGTACGCAGCTCCCAGTTGACCTGATCATAGGGCGTGCTATCCGGCTCGAGCTTGGCCGTAAAGAAGCGCGGGAATGACACGCCGGTCCGCTCCTCTCTCTTTAAAGAGCGATGCAACTCCTTGACTTTAACCGCTAAATTGACGCTGAGCTGTCCCATGTTGAATAGTGGGGGACCTTTCTTTGGGAGGACGGCAGGTGAGTTCCGCCCACTCAGTTATCTAAACTCTATTTTAGAGCCTCGTCAATAACCAATTTCTCTCCTCACACCACATATTGTGGATTACCTGTCGAAAAACTCTATACAAAGGGTGTGAACGGGCCGACGCTGCTATTCCGCGGCGGTCACGCTCCTGCGAAGCAGGAGCGTAGAACCGATGACTCCGGCGCAAACGGAGGCCGCCAAAATGGCCGCTTTGGCTACCGCGAGCAAAGGCTCATCGGCGAAGGCGAGTCCGGCGACGAAAAGGGACATGGTGAACCCAATGCCACCGAGCCATCCGGCGCCATGGATGTGGGCCCAGGACACGCCGGCCGGCAGCGATGCGATCCGCAAGCGCACGGCTGCCCAGGAAGCCGCCATGATACCGATCGGCTTTCCGACCACGAGTCCCAGCATCACGCCCATCATCACCGGCCAGGAAAATGCTGCGGCAAAACTGCCAGTGAGTGCGACGCCCGCGTTGGCGAGCGCAAAGACCGGCATGATGAGAAAGGTAACCCAGCCGTGCAGCGCATGCTCCATGCGGTGCAACGGCGGCTGGACCTGCTGGCAGATCTCCTCCAGAGCTTCAATCGCGGTCTGCTGCTCTTCGTCATCCATGAAGCCCTTTTGGCTTTCGGCGGCGCGCTCGAAGTGGTCGAGCACAGCCCGGCCGCTACGGAGAAATTCTCCGGGTGGCAGGGCGGTGCGCGCGGGGATCGTGAAAGCCAGCACTACGCCGGCAATGGTGGAGTGGATTCCGGACCGGAGCACCGTCGCCCAAAGAGCCGCGCCCAAGATCACGTAAGGCAGAGGATGGCGGATGCCGAGCCGGTTAACGGTGAAGAGGACTGCCACGAGGAGAGCGGCTAATCCCAGCAGGGCCCAGGAAATCTGGCCCGTGTAAAAGATGGCGATCACCACGACGGCGGCAATGTCGTCGGCGATGGCGAGGGCCGTCAAAAATACCTTCAATCCGATTGGAACACGGTCACCCAGGATGGACATGACACCCAGAGCGAAGGCGATATCGGTGGCCATGGGGATGCCCCATCCGCGGGCGCCGGATCCTTGGGCGTTGAAAGCGATATAGAGCAGCGCGGGGACGATCACGCCGCCGAGGGCGGCGAGAATCGGCAAGGCGGCGCGGCGCACGGAAGCGAGCTCGCCGACCAGAACCTCGCGCTTGATCTCGAGGCCCACCACGAAGAAGAACACCGCCATGAGGAGGTGATTGACCCAGAACTGCAGGTTGTGGCGGAGAACGCGCCCGGCGAGGCCCAGCGAGAAATCTGTATGCCACAGCGCCCCATAGCTCGCGGCCCAGGGCGAGTTCGCCCAGAGGAGCGCAACCAGGGTACAGACCAGGAGCAGAATGCCGCCTGAAGTCTTGTTCGCGGCAAACGCCAGGAACGGATGAAGCAGACGAACTTTGAGCGCAGGAGCAGTCTCTGAACTGAACTTCGTTGCGCTCATTCGCCTGCCATGAATTCTTACTCCGCGCCGATCCTCATGCGGAAGAACGATCGCCAGATGAAGTACATCGATATCAAGAGAAATACGGCTGCCAGGAACCAGCCCAGGCTCGAGCCGTGCTCGCCGGATAGAGAGACTGCCAGCTCAACGGCAAGCAGCCCGAACAGGGTGGTGAATTTGATGATCGGATTCAGAGCGACGGAAGAGGTGTCCTTGAACGGATCGCCGACGGTATCGCCGACGACTGTCGCGTCGTGGAGGTCGGTACCTTTCTGCTTCAATTCGGTCTCGACGATCTTCTTGGCGTTGTCCCAGGCTCCGCCCGCATTGGCCATAAAGATCGCCTGGTACAACCCGAACAAAGCGATCGAGATCAGATACCCGATGAAAAAGTAAGGCTCGACGAAGGCGAAGGCGAGCGTGACGAAAAAGACCGCCAGGAAGATATTGAACATACCGCGCTGCGCATAGCGCGTACAGATCTCGACGACCTTCTTGCTGTCGGTGACGGAAGCCTTGGTGACTCCTTCGAGCTTAATGTTGGCCTTGATGAACTCGACCGCGCGATACGCGCCAGTAGTCACCGCTTGCGTAGATGCCCCGGTGAACCAATAGATGATGGAGCCGCCGGCAATCAGCCCGAGCAGGAATGGCGGATGCAGAATCGAGAGGTTCGAAAGTAAGTCGGGCCGCAGGCCATTGGTCAACGCTACGACGATGGAGAAGATCATCGTCGTGGCGCCTACTACCGCGGTGCCGATCAGCACCGGTTTCGCCGTGGCCTTAAAGGTATTGCCGGCGCCATCGTTCTCTTCGAGGTGATCCTTGGCGGTGACGAAATCGACCGGAAAACCGTACTGCACCTGAATCTCCTGCTCAATGCCTGGAATTTGTTCGATGGTGGAGAGCTCGTAAACGGACTGCGCATTGTCGGTGACGGGGCCGTAGGAATCGACGGCTATCGTCACCGGCCCCATGCCCAAGAATCCGAAGGCCACCAGGCCGAAGGCAAAGACGGCCGGGGCGACCATCAGGGCGCCAAGGCCGGCGGTACTCACGCCGAAGGCGACGGCCATCAGCGCCAGGATCGCAGTCCCGAGCCAATAGGCGCTCATGTTGCCGGCGACGAAGCCGGAAAGGATGTTCAGCGACGCGCCGCCTTCGCGGGAGGAGGCGACAACTTCGCGCACGTGCTGCGAGTCCATAGAGGTGAAGACCTTCACGAGCTCCGGAATGACGGCGCCGGCGAGAGTTCCGCAGGTGATTACGGTGGACAGCTTCCACCACAGCGATGGATCGCCGCCGAGGTCGGGGATCATGGCGTAAGACACGATGTAGGTGGCCCCGATGGAGACCAGAGATGTGAGCCAAACCAGGGTTGTTAATGGCGCTTCGAAGTTCATCTTCGAGGCATTGCCGTATTTGCTTTTCGCCCACGCCGCATTGATGAGGTACGACAAACCGGAAGAGATGACCATCATCACGCGCATGGCGAAGATCCAAACCAGGAGCTGAGCCTGCACGAGAGGATCGCGTACGGCGAGCACGATGAACGAGATCAACGCGACACCGGTGACGCCGTAGGTTTCGAAACCGTCGGCGCTGGGGCCGACGGAGTCGCCGGCGTTATCGCCGGTGCAATCGGCGATAACGCCGGGATTGCGGGCATCGTCTTCCTTGATCTTGAAAACGATCTTCATCAGGTCGGCGCCGATATCGGCAATCTTGGTGAAGATACCGCCGGCGACGCGCAGGGCCGCGGCGCCGAGCGATTCGCCAATGGCGAATCCGATGAAGCAAGGCCCTGAATAGTCGTGCGGAATGAAGAGCAAGATGACGAGCATCAAGACGAGCTCGACGCTCACGAGCAACATGCCGATGCTCATGCCCGCCTTGAGCGGAATTTCATGGCACGGGAAGGGCTTGCCGCGCAGGCTGGCGAACGCGGTCCGGGAATTGGCAAAGGTGTTCACGCGGATTCCGAACCAGGCGACGCCGCTGCTGCCGCAGATGCCGATCACGCTGAACAGCAGAATGATGAAGACTTTGAAGGCGTCGAAGTGCTCGAGGTAGCCGAAGTAGAAGATGATGATGACGCCGATGAAGACTTCGAGGACGATGAGGAACTTGACCTGGGTAGCGAGATAGGTTTTGCAGGTCTCGTAGATCAGCTCCGAGATCTCGAGCATCGACTTGTGAACCGGAAGATTCTTGAGCTGGTGATAAATGACGATGCCGAAAACCAGGCCGAGGGCCACGAAGATGAAACTGTAGAGGAGCAGCACGCGGCCATCGACGATGCCGCCAAAGAAGGTGGCACGGGACAGATCGGGGACGATGAGATTCGCCTCCCCGCTGGCCTGCGCGTGCTCCTGCCCGAACGCCATGGCGGGATTGCACAGTAACATCATGGCCGCGGCAAACACGGCAAACAAAGCTGCTTTCAGTTTCCTGAACGGAAACGCAAACGTGGCATTAGCGCCAGGCATTGATAAAGAGCCTCCTCGAGAGTTCCTTGTTAAAAAGCTGGATCGGACTTGGTAGGGACGGGCAGATTCGAACTGCCGACCTGCCGCTTAGGAGGCGGCTGCTCTATCCAATCTGAGCTACGTCCCCGCTATCATCGCAAGTTTACCAACGCAACTCTGTTTACCAACGAGCCAAACCTTTTTTTCCGATATCGCGGCGATAATGCATACCGTTGAAACGGATTTTATCGATGGCTTTATAGGCCTTCGATATTGCAGATTGCAATGTAGAGCCACCGGCAGTGATACCGAGCACGCGACCGCCGCTCGTGACAAGATCGCTTCCGGAAGATTGAGTGCCGGCGTGAAATACGGTTGCGCCAGCGGCTTCCGCTTCGCGTATGCCAGTGATGGGATCTCCCGTTTTCGGGTTTTCGGGATAGCCCTTGGCCGCGAGAACGACGCAGACCGAAGTGCTGGACCAGGACGCGGCACCCGCGCTGGCGGATCCGCTGCTGACTGCATTGACAAACTCGGCGAAGTCCCCCTGGAAACCGTGCATTAGCGCTTGAGTTTCGGGGTCCCCCAGGCGCACGTTGAATTCTAGAACTTTCGGACCGTCAGCCGTCATCATCAGACCGGCGTAAAGAAAGCCGGTGAAAGGAGTTCCTTCTTTTTGCATCTGCGTGACCGCTGGAAGCATGACGCGCTCCATGATTTCTTCGGTCTGTACGCGGGGTGAGGATGCGCGGATCGCAGTAAGCGCCCATGCCTCCCGTATTCGGTCCTTTATCGTCATCGAAAACGCGCTTGTGATCCTGGGAAGGCAAGAACGGCAAAACCATGTCGCCGTCGGTTAAACCGATGAAGCTGACCTCCTCGCCCTGCAAGAATTCTTCGATGACGACATGCGGGCCGAGCTTTGCGATCGCCTGCTCGGCTTCGGAGCGATCTTGCGCGATCACGACGCCTTTTCCCGCTGCCAAACCATCGGCCTTAATGACCACCGGGAACCCGAAGTCATCGAGGCTGGAACCGGACCGGGCGGTGGGAATCCCTGCCCGTTTGAAGAATTGTTTGGCGAAAATCTTCGAGCCTTCGAGCCGGGCAGCGGCTTGGGTGGGTCCGACAATCTTCAGACCACGGTTCCGGAAACGATCGACGATGCCGGCGACGAGCGGCGCTTCGGGGCCGACGATCGTGAGATCGATGTTGTGAGCTTCGGCGATATCGGCATAGCCGGTGATGTTGTCTGGAGCAGGAACACAGTTCGCGAGCTCCGCAATGCCCGGGTTGCCCGGACTGGCAACGATGCCCTTCACGAGGGGCGATTTCGCCAGCCGCCAGGCGAGAGCATGTTCCCGGCCGCCGCCGCCCACAATAAAGATCTTCAAAAGGTCATCCCCTCGCTAGAATAGCGAGTAGTTCCCCCTATGCAGAAGAGATACGACGTGGTTGTGGTCGGAGCGGGTCATGCCGGCTGCGAGGCGGCGCGGGCGTGCGCGCGGCTCGGTCTCCACACAGCGATGGTGACGATGAATATCGACCTGATCGCTCAAATGTCGTGCAATCCGGCGATCGGGGGAATCGCCAAGGGGCATCTGGTCCGAGAGATCGACGCGCTGGGCGGCGTAATGGGCGAGCTGACCGATGCGGTGGGGATTCAATTCCGGCTGCTGAATACGAGCCGGGGGCCGGCGGTTTGGTCGCCGCGCGCCCAATGCGACAAGAAGCAGTACCGGATCCGTATGCGCGAGTGGCTCGAGCAGGAGCCGAGCTTGCGGATTCTGCAGGCGGAAGTTGGGGAACTGCTCTTTTTGCGGAACGAACTCCCCAGGCGGATTGCCGGCGTGCGACTGAAAGACGGGCGGGACCTGCTGGCTACGGCGGTGGTAGTGACGACGGGAACCTTTCTGAACGGCCTGGCACACGTGGGGGAACAGAAGTATGCGTGCGGCCGGAATGGGGAAGCGCCCTCGAACACGCTGGGCGGGCAACTGCGCCAGTTGGACTTGCCGTGGATCAGGCTCAAGACCGGTACGCCGCCGCGCCTGGACGGCCGAACTATAGACTGGACGAAGTTCGAAGAGCAGCCTGGGGACGCAGTTCCGACGCCCTTTTCTTTCCTTACGGAGCGAATCGAGCGGGAGCAGATCCGCTGCCACCTGGCGTACACGACGGACGAGACACACCGTGTCTTGAGCGAGAGCATCGCGCGATCGCCGCTTTATAGCGGGCAAATCGAGGGAATCGGGCCCCGCTACTGCCCATCCATAGAGGACAAGATCGTCAAATTCCCCGAAAAACGGCGGCACCAGATTTTTCTGGAACCGGAAGGGGTGGATACGCACGAAATTTACGTGAACGGCATGTCGACCAGTATGCCGATCGATGTACAGGCCGCCATGGTGGCCTCCATACCGGGGCTGGAGGATGCGGAGATGATCCGGCCGGGGTATGCGATCGAGTATGACGCCGTGGATCCGCGGGAACTGAAGCATTCGCTGGAAGTGAAATCGATTCCGGGATTGTTCCTGGCCGGGCAGATTAACGGCACTTCCGGCTATGAGGAGGCGGGATGCCAGGGGCTGATTGCGGGATTAAACGCGGCGTGCAAGGTAAAGGGGCTGCCGGAGCTGACGGTGGGCCGGAGCGCCGGGTATGTGGGGATTCTCATTGACGATCTGGTGAGCAAGGGCGCGGACGAGCCGTACCGGATGTTTACATCGCGGGCGGAGTTCCGGCTGGCGCTGAGAATCGACAATGCGGACGAACGGCTTACGCCGGTGGGGCGGCACATCGGTTTGGTGGATGAGGCGCGCTGGGTGAAGTTTACGAAGAAGCAGGAGCAGAAACGGCGGATTACGGAGCTGCTGGAGGGAACGCGGGCCAGTGCGGTGCCGGAGCTCGTGGGACTCGAGGCGGCGAGCGACAATCCGACGCTAGCGGTGTGGTTGAGACGTCCGGAGGCTGGAATCTCGCGGCTGGAGGGCTGGATTACGGGGCGAACTGGCGAGAAGCTGGCGCATGGGGTTCTGACGTACGGTGGAAACGGAGACGAAGTATGCCGGGTACATGGCGCAGCAGGAGCGGCAGATCCGGCAATTGGCAGACTCGGAGAGCCGGGGTATTCCGGAGGGCTTTACCTATGAGGGAATTCCGGGTCTTTCGAACGAAGTGCGGCAGAAGCTGGCGCGCGTTCGGCCCAATACGCTGGGTCAGGCGCGGCGGATTCCGGGGGTGACGCCGGCGGCGATCGCGGTTTTGGATGTTTACCTGAGCCTGAAGGTTCCACGTGAAACACCCACGACGGTGTAGAAGGGGTTCCACGTGAAACATTCTGGGGAGTGAGCCCGCGCAGGCCGAGGGCCTGCCCCACAATTCAAGTAAGCATGATAGGATGCTTCGAGGGCCGTGGCGCGCGTTATCTCTATCGCAAATCAGAAGGGCGGGGTCGGAAAGACGACGACGGCCATCAATTTGGCTTCCGGGCTGGCGGCTTCCGAAGTTCGGGTACTTTTAATCGATTCGGACCCCCAGGGGAACTCTACGACAGGCGTGGGGGTGGAGAAGCATCCCGACCAAAATACGCTTTATAGCGTTCTACTTGGCGAGGCCGAGCTACGGGATGCCGTGGTTCAGACGCAGTTCGAAGACCTGTGGCTGGTTCCGGCCGATCAGAACCTGGTGGCGACGAATCTGGACCTGGTAGACGCCGAGAAAAGGGAGCGGCGGCTAAAAAGCGCGCTAGATCCGGTGAAGGGTGAGTACGATTACGTACTGATCGATTGCCCTCCCGCGTTAGACCTCCTCACGCTGAACGCGCTGGTTGCTTCCGATACGGTTTTGATCCCGATTATCTGCGAATTTCTCGCCCTGGAGGGAATTTCGCAGCTGATTGATACGATCGACCGGGTGCACGATGCCTTCAACCCGCAGCTGGCCGTCGAAGGCGTGTTGCTGACGATGTACGACGACCGGACCAATCTGACCCGGCAGGTAGAGGCGGACTTGCGGGAGTTCTTTGGGAAAGAAGTCTTTAAGACGGTGATTCCGCGGACGGTTCGCCTGGCGGAGGCGCCGAGCTTCGGCAAGCCGATTCTCTCCTACGACCCGCGTTCGCGAGGAGCCGAAGCGTATATTCAACTCGCAAAGGAAGTTTTGGCGAATGAACAGAGAGCCAGATCGGAATCCGCGCAAAGCGCTCGGTAAGGGCCTTTCCGCGCTGTTGCCATCGAGAGGAACGGCCGGGACGATGAGCCCGACAACTCCGAAGGCACCTGTGGTTCTGCCCGCCGGGTTGGCGTCCGGGCCGGACCTGCCGGATAATTTCGAGGCATTACAAAGCATTCAGGTCGAGCAGATCCACCCGAATGAGGATCAACCGCGTAAGACATTCAATAAGGAGGCGATGCGGGAGTTGACCCAGTCGCTCCTTGTGCATGGCCTGCTACAACCGATCACCGTATGTCGGGAAGGCGAGAACAAGTACCGAATTGTCGCCGGTGAACGACGCTGGCGAGCCGCCGGGTTCCTCGGCTGGACCCATATTCCGGCGATCGTCCGCAGTGTCGAGCAGCATCAGAGGCTGGAACTGGGGCTGATTGAAAACATTCAGCGGGAAGATCTTAACCCCATGGAGATCGCGGCGGCATTCCAGCAATTGGCCGAGCAGCACGGCTTGACGCATGAAGAGATTGCCCGGCGCACGGGAAAAGACCGCTCGACAATCACGAATTTCACTCGTCTCCTGAAGCTTTCGCCTTTTGTTCGCTCAGAATTGAACGCAGGCCATATCTCGATGGGACACGGCCGGGCTCTGCTAAACATTGCTGACGAGGAGTCACAGACGCAGGCCTGTCAGGAGATCGTCTCGAAACAGCTTTCGGTGCGGGAAACGGAAGCGCTGGTGAAATCGCTGACGACCGCACCCGGCGAGCGTAAACCGAAAGAAGCGAAAACGGACGGGGCGACGCTCGATCCGAATGTGCGGGCGGCGTTGGATGAGATGGCGATGGCGCTGGGCACGCGCGTGAGACTGGTCGCGAAATCGGCTACCTCGGGGCGGCTCGAGATCGAATATTATTCGCAAGACGATTTGGATCGGATTTATTCGGTGATCGTGAAGGACGGAGGTTGAACGCGTCGCTTTTGGTAGGCTGATGATGTTGCCGGTGTAGCTCAGGTGGTTAGAGCGACGGTCTCATAATCCGTAGGTCGCAGGTTCAACTCCTGCCGCCGGCACCAGACTGTTCTTGCCCAGCACGACGATTAGGTCTGAATCAACTGGCGGCCGCGGCTATTCGGCTTGTTGAGCGTATCCACAACGTACTGGTTGACGCTCTTTTTGCGCCGGCGAGCTTCGATGGCGACTTTGCGGTGGAGTTCCGGAGAGAGGCGAAGCAAAAGCTTGCCGGAAAACGGTTTCTCCGGTTCCTCGCCGCGGGAGGCACAAAATTCGAGGTAATCCTCGATGGAGTCGCGGAATGCCTGCTCAAGTTGCTTCACGGTAGAACCTTGAAAGGTGATTACGTCGCGGGTGTTGATGACCTCGCCGTGAAATAGATGCGCGTCGTCGTCAAACTCGACGACTCCTTCATAGCCTTTGTACGTCATTCCTCATCTCCCTCTGGCGCTGCACCGAGGCGACTGCTCCCCGGTCGGTTTCCTTGTGTGGATGCGGCCGATGGAACACGGCACGGACTCCGTTCAGCGCAATCCGAACACGCGAACCGCGGCCTTCGCTTATCTCGGCTCCCAGGTGCTTCAGAGTCGATTCGATGTCCGACCATGCAATATTGGCTTTCTTTTCGAAGATCGCCGAGAGTACGCGTTCGTGCTTACGCACGATTTCAATGATATCACTTTATGATATCGCTGAGACACGAAAACAACGTTCCCCTAACAACCCGGGACAGCGCCGAGCTGCGCCAAGATCCAGGCGTACTCGAAAGCTTGATCCTTCAACCGGTCATAGCGGCCGGAGGCGCCGCCGTGGCCGGCGGGATCCATCTTAATTTTGAACAGAAGCGAGTTCGCGCCGGAGTTGAGCGCGCGCAGGCGCGCCACATACTTTGCGGGCTCCCAATACATCACCTGGCTGTCATTGAAGCTGGTGGTGACGAGTATCGCGGGATAGGCCCGCTTCTGCAAGTTGTCGTAGGGGCTGTAACTCAGCATGTAATCGTAAGCCGCTTTTTCGTTCGGATTGCCCCATTCGAGGTACTCGCCGACGGTCAAAGGCAAGGAGGGGTCGAGCATGGTGTTCATGACATCGACGAAAGGCACGGCGAGGTGGACGGCGCGGAACAAGTCCGGCCGCAGGTTGACGACAACGCCCATCAGCAGGCCTCCCGCGCTGCGTCCTTCGATCGCGAGGCGGCCCGGCGATGTCCATTTGTTTTCGATCAGGTGTTCGGCAGAATCGATGAAGTCATAGAAGGTATTTTTCTTCTTCATCAACATTCCGTCTTCGCGCCACTGCTCGCCCATTTCGTCGCCGCCGCGAATGTGGGCGATGGCATAGGCGACGCCGCGGTCGAGCAGCGCGAGGCGGGAACTCGAAAAATCCGCCGTCATGCCGATGCCGTATGAACCGTAGCCATACAGCAACAGCGGTCCGCTTCCATCGCGCGGAAAACCTGTCTTGTAGACGATGGAGAGCGGCACCTGGACGCCATCGCGGACCGTGGCCCACAACCGCTCGGATGCATATTGCTCGGGATCGTAGCCGGGCACTTCCTGACGCTTTAACAAACGGCTTTCGGCTGAGGCGACATCGTAATCGAAGACGCTCGGGGGCGTGACGAGGCTTTGATAGTTGTAGCGGAACGTTGCAGCCTCGTATTCCGGATTAGGGCCGGGCGAAGCCGAATAGACGGGCTCCGGGAAGGGGATGTCGCGCCACGATCCATCCCGAAAATCGTGGATGCGAAGGCGATTTACCGCTTGCGATTTTTCGACGGAAACGGCGAAATCGCGGAACAGCTCGATGTCTTCAATCAGCGTGTCGTCGCGGGCAGGGACGAACGTCTTCCAGTTGGCCGGGCGGGGGTCCGATTCGGGAGCGCTGACGATCTGGAAATTTTTGAGCTCTTCTCCGGCCGTGCCGCGGTTGGTGCGGATGTAGAAAAGGTTTTCGCGGTGACCGAGGTAATAGCGATGCTTCTTTTCGCGCGGGTGGAAGAGAGCGAATTCGCTTTGCGGCTCGGCGGCGCGCAGATAGCGGAATTCGGTGGTGTCCTTACTCGCGATGGCGAGCAGCAGATACTTTCTATCACGGGTTTTCTCGAGCGCGATGTCGTATAGCTCATCCGGTTCGTTGTACAGGAGATCGAAAGCCGAGGAGCCGAGAACGTGCCGCCATAAAGTATCGGAGCGCTTGGTGACGGCATCTTCGGTGGTGAAGAAAATGGTCTTATTATCGGCGGCCCATTGAACAGAGGTTACGCGCTCCGCCGTATCGGGGAGGGTTGCGCCGGTCCGCAGATCCTGGATCTCGAGGGCGTACTGGCGGAAGCCGCTGTAATCGAGCGTGTAGGCGAGCCGGTTCTGATCGTCGCTGACGGTGAAGGCGCCCAGGCCCACGAACAGCTTGCCTTCGGCGAGCCGGTTCAAATCGAGCAGCACCTGTTCCGGCGCGTCCAGTCCGTGCTTGCGGCAGCGGATGGGATACTGGCGGCCTTCTTCAGTGCGCGCGTAGTAAAAATATTCGCCGCGGCGGACGGGCACATCCAAATCCGTTTGCTTGATGTGGCTCAACATTTCGCGGTAGAGAGCGCCGGCGAACTCCTGGAGGGGCGCGGTGACGGCGGCGGTGTAGGCGTTTTCGGCCTCCAGATAACGGACGACTTCCGGGTTCGATTTCTCGCGAAGCCAGTAGTAATCGTCGGTGACAGCGATGCCGTGCCGCACCTCGCGATGGGCGATGCGAGGAGCGACGGGGGGAGCGGAGCTGAGAGCCCCGCGCAGGCCGAGGGCCTGCTCCACAGAAAATGTCCGCACCTAGTTGCGCAGAGCCATGGCGGAGGCCCAATCGGCCGGAAGAGTTCCGAGGGGCAGAAGCTGGCCCTTTTCGAGATGGCGAATGGTGGCCGCGAATTTTGCCGCGTGCGGGTCGTGTGTGACCATGACGATGGTTTTTCCAAACTCGCGATTGAGGCGCGTCAGCATGGTGAGGACATCTTCGGCCGCGGCGGCGTCGAGGTTACCGGTGGGCTCGTCGGCGAGGATCAGATCCGGATCGGTAACGATGGCGCGTGCGATGGCGACGCGCTGCTCCTGGCCGCCGGACAGTTGTTTGGGCAAGTGCTTCATCCGGTCGTCCAAGCCGACCAGCTTGAGCGCGGTTTCGGCGTGCGCGAGGCGTTCTTTCTTGCTGAGCTTGGTCAGCTTGAGAGGCAGCTCCACGTTTTCGAAAGCCGTGAGGACGGGGAGCAGGTTGAAGGACTGGAAGACGAAGCCGATATGCTCGTTACGCCAATGAGCGATCTGTTTGTCGGTGAGCTGGCGCAGGTTGGCGCCGACGACTTCGATCTCGCCGCCGGTGGGTTTATCCATGGCCGCGATCAGATGCAGCAGCGTCGACTTTCCCGATCCGGACGGACCCATAAGGGCCACGAAGTCACCCCGGTGAATGTCGATATCGACTTCATCGAGCGCGACGACATGAAATTCGTCACGAACAAATTCCTTGCTCAATCCGCGTGTTTTAACAATCGTTTGTTCCATACGTCCGGTTGTTCTCCCCTTATTGCTTGACTTCCACTTTTTGACCGTCTTTCAAATCCGCTGGAGGGCTCAGGATGAGATCCTCGCCGCCGATGAGGCCGCTGGCAATCAGCACGCCCTTTTCCGAAGTCCCGCTGGTGGTGACGGGCCGTCTGCGCGCATGGCCATTTACGACCACGAAGACGCTGCCGTTTTGGACGGCGCCCTCGGGAATAACGATGATGCGTTTGGTTTCGGCGGCCGGCTCGGCTTTGCTCTCGTTGTAAAAGGAAACGGTCGCGTTCATGTCGGGCCGCAGATAGCCATCCGGATTCTGCACCTGCACTTTCACCTGGACGGTGGCCTTCGCGCGGTCCGCTTCCGGAGAAACCTGTTCGATTGTGCCCTGATACTTGCGGTCCGGATAGGCATCGGTGGTAATGATGCCTTTCTGGCGAGGCCCAAGCTTAGGAAAGTCGTTCTGACTGATGTCGAGCTCGACCTGCAGATCGTTGAGGTCGGCCATGGTAACGATGTAGCCCTTGGCGCCTTTGTCGCCGACGAAACCGGTGGTGATGAACTCGCCTTTCTCGACGTTGCGGTCGAGGATGGTGCCGGTGACGGGAGCCTTAATGACGGTGTTGTCGAGCTGGTTCTGCGCGTAAGCAAGGGCTCCGCGGGCCTGTTCGATCTGGCCGCGAACCTGGTCGATTTCTTCCTTGCGGGGGCCCAGAACGGAGAGGTCGAGCGTGTGCTGGAGGCTCGCTACTTTGGCGACATCGCCATCATATTTGGCTTGCGCGTCGTCGAGGGCCTGCTTGGCGAGCACGCCTTCGCTCGTGAGCTGGCGGGTGCGATCGAGAGAGGCTTTGGAATCGGCGAGGTCGGCCTTGGCCTGATTGACATCGGCGCGCGCCTTGGCGATCTCCTCGGGGCGCGAGCCATTCTCGTCTTCGCGCAGCTTGGCTTCGAGATTCGCGAGCTGGCCCTGCTGCTGCTGGACTTGCGCGCGATACTCATCGTCTTCGAGGCGCACGAGCACCTGGCCGGCCTTGACTTTGTCGCCCTTATCGACGCCGATCCAGGCGACGCGGCCGTTAACTTTGGAAGCGACCTCGATCTTGTGGGCCGCGATGATGTAGCCGGTGGCGGTGAGGACCACCTGATCTCCGGCGGCGGAGGCGTTCATGGGCGATTGGACCTGCACCACGCGCACGGGAACGGCGGCATTCAATTTTTCGTAGCCGAGGACCGCCGCGACAGCAGCCAAACCAATGACGATGGCCAAGACGACAAACTTCAAGAGCGGCTTTGGTTCACGCTCGCGCCTGGCGGTTCGATCGATGCGCAGGCTTTTTAATTCAGTTTCCATATTTCGCAGCAGCGGCGACTGCGATCACACTTCGCGCAGCGCGGTCAGGATCTCCTTCTTGGCGGCCTGGCGGGCGGGCAGAAGCCCTCCGGCGGCGCCCAGAATGACCGAGAACAAGAGGCCGATCGCCATGATGTCGGGGCCAATCCGGAAATTGAAGCTGGTTTCGCTGAAGGTGATGAAATTACCCAGGCCGGTGGTCACGTTATTCAGCGGCAGCACGATAATGCAGGCGATGATGCCGCCCACGAGAGCGAGCAGCATGGATTCGAGAAAAAAACTGAGGAGAATGCTGCCGCGCGTGAAGCCGAGTATTCGCAGAGTGCCGACTTCTTTGGCGCGGCGGGCGACGGCGGCATACATGGTGTTCATGGCGGCGAAGGAACTGCCGACGGCCATGATGATGCAGACAAAGAAGCCGAGGAATTGCAGCGGCGCGGCGGAGATCATCTGGGCGGCGTAGTAGTCCTTCTCGCTGACCACGGTGACGTTCAAGCGGCGGTCGCTTTCGAGCGATTTCTGTAGAGCGGCGGCGCTGACCTCGTCGGTGGCCTGGAGCAGGGCCGCGCTGTAGGTATCGGCACGATTGAAATCGGAGGCCACCTGGCTGCCGTCGCCAAAAATTTCGCTGTTCACGGCGCTTTTGCCGCCATCCATAATTCCGACGACGGTCCAGTAGCCCTTGCCGAATTTGATTTGCTTTCCAAGCTGTGCGTTGGGGTAGCGCTTATTGATTCCCTTTCCGACAACGATTTCGCGCTGGCCGGGTTGGAACCAGCGGCCGGCGGTGAGCTTGAGCTTGCGCATCTCGACTCCGCGGGTGGAGAGTCCGCGGAGGGTGACGTTCATGCCTTCCGGATTGTCGGTGCTGGGGAGATTGATGACGGACACTACTTCGAGAGATGCCATGGGCTGGCCATCGGATCCGGTGGCGATACCGGGAAAGCTCTTCACCACCTGAAATTGCTGCTGGGTGAGGAGACTGGTGAGCTCGGCATTTCCGCCCTTTCGCATGACGAGTACCTGCAGAGGGTCGCCGGTTGATTCGAAGGCGGACTTGAGCCCGGAGACGAGTCCGAGGACGGCGAGGAGAACGGCGACCGTCATGGCGATGCCGGCGGCGGTCATGAGCGTGGTTGTCTTGCGGACGATCAGGTTTCGAATGTTGTAGGAGACGGGAATTGCCATGACGTTTGCTTATCCTTCGTAGCGCAGCGAATCGAGAATATTGGTGCGTGCCGCGTTCCAGGCCGGGAGGAACGAGCTTACAAACCCGATGAGAATGGCGACACCCATGGCGATGGCCGCTGTAAGAGGCGTCATCGAGAGGTTGTGGAGCTGGCCTACCATGGCCGCTCCCGCTTTACCCACGGCGACGGTCAAGAAGCTGGCCAGAATCAAGCCGGCGAAACCGCCGATTACGGCAATGGTGATGGCTTCTCCGATGATGATGCCGAGGATGGTCTGGTTGGTGTAGCCGAGCGTTTTGAGGACCCCGACCTCTTTGATGCGCTCGCGAACGGACATGGCCATGGTGTTTCCGGAGACCAGGAGAATGGTGAAGGTGACGGCCGCGCAAATGCTGAGCAGAAACAGTTTGATGTTACCGAGAAAGGCGACGAAGCTGAGCGCGAACTGCTGTTCGGATTCGGTCTTGGTGGGCGGCGTGGAATTGGCGAACATGTCGTCGATGGTTTTGGCGATGCGCGGCACGTCCTCGGGGCTATCGGCGAGAATGGCGACGGTACTGTTCCAATTGCGGCGCGCCGGAGGCAGGGCGTCGCGCAGGTAATCGAGATTAAAGAAAAGAGATTGGGTAGCGTCGGGATCTTCAAAGATACCTCGCACGGTGAGTTCCAGGTTCACGGGGTAGATGTCGCCGGTGAGTGTCACTCGATCGCCTAGTTTCAAATTGAGCTTCTGCGCCAAATCCTGAGAGATAACGCAGGCGGTGCGTTCGGTGATGAAGGCTTTCCTTTGATCTTCGGGCATGGTCATCTGGGTGCGGATGGCGAGGAAGGCCTTGGGCTCGACGCCGAAGCGGGCGAAGAAATTCTTCTGGTCGCGGTTGTCCTTATATGTGCCTCCAAACCAATTCCAAGCCGAAACTTCCTTGACGCCCGGCACCTTGCGAATTTTTTCCTCGTAGGCGATGGGAATGGGCTGGGCGAGCGATACTTTGTGGCGCGTAACGAGGCGGAGGGCCTGGCCGGGGGTCGCCTCGCCGAAGAAGAGGGCGTGATAGATGGCGATGAGAACGCCGAGCAGACAGAGCGAGACGGCGACGCTCGAGATGGTGAGAATGCTCCGGCGGCGATTGCGAAGACTGTTTTTGTAGGCTAATGAGAAATAGCGAAACACTGTGCCCCCTTTTTAGGTTTAGGGTACCGTAAAAGGCGGCGCATCCGCGGCTGCCCTAGCGAGCCGAGGTTGCCGGCCGGCGCCCCGAAACAGGGAAGACGAACGATTGCAGCGCTTAGTTCAACGGAATTCGGGTGAGCGCTGGACGGAAGCGGACCAGCAATTCATGCGCCGCGCGCTGGCGCTGGCGCGCGAGGCGGAAGCGGCGGGAGAAGTTCCGGTGGGCGCGGTGGTCACGCAGGGAGACACGATCATCGGGGAAGGCTGGAACCGGCCGGTTTCCTCGCGCGATCCCACTTGGCACGCCGAAATGGAGGCGCTGCGGCAGGCCGCGCTGCATGTGGGGAATTACCGGCTTCCGCTGAGCACGATGTATGCGACGTTGGAGCCGTGCGCCATGTGCGCGGGGGCGCTGGTTATAGCGCGCGTGGAGCGACTGGTGTTTGGGGCTCGGGACGTCCGGTTTGGAGCGGTGCGGAGTAAGTTCACGCTGGCGGATTCAGAGCTGCTTAATCATCGCGTGCGCGTGGAGGAAGGATTATTTGCTCCAGAGGCCGCCGCTTTGCTCGCGGAATTCTTCCGGGAACGGCGGCGGCCAAAGAGATAAATTTCAAAAGAGAATGTGAGGACGAAGGCAGTGGGAGGGCCCGGCGCGGATGGCCGGGCCCATTCAAGTTCAGGCGAAAATCAGAACCCTCAGGCCGCTTTTTGGAGCGGGAATTTCATAAGCTTGGTGGTCTTTTTCGGCGCCTCGGTTTCGACCGGGAAGGGGGTGACGGTGGCGACGCGAGTCCGGGGAGTACTGTTGAAATACTCGTCGACGGGGAACAAGGCGTGCGGTTCGAGCTCACGGAAAGTGCGGCCGAGCTTTTGCTCGATGCGATAAATCTCGTGGAAGAAGGTGCCGCGGTCAATTTTGAGCTTGCGGCAGCAGAGCTTCCAATCGGCGCCGAGAAGGTAGTGATATTTGAAAACGGTGTATTGATATTCGTCCAGCGTGCGGCGGCTGACGAGGCAGAAATCGGCGATGAATTCCTCATTTTTCAAGCCCCAGACGGACTTTCGCTGGCGTCCCGGGTTGGATTCGAGGGACACGCGGCTGATGTACTTCTCTTTGGAAGTACACTGCCGAAAGCGCGAATAGCAGGCGCGGAAGATGGCTCTAAACACACAATTACAAGGGGTAGACACCCCGGAGCGCCCCGGTCGGAGACCGAGACCATAGCAGTACGAACACGACTGCTGAGCTAGGGCAAGAGTTTCGGAACGAGTCCACTGCATTATTAATTTGTCCTCCAACCGTCCGAAGATCGTTTTTGAGAGATCGTCGTGTGCGTCGGTGATGTAATTACAATAATGTAGTTTGAAAATTCTCCGCTAAATTAAATGGATTTTTTTCCGATCGGCCCGAGATAATTCCTGTAAATTGCCTACAAATGCGTAAGGCACAAGTCTTTAGGCGGCGGATTACTCCGAGGGCGCGGCATGGTAAAATCAGGAGCTTTCTACAAAAAGGGGGGACCCTATTTCAGCGTGGAATCAAATTCGCCTTCCGTATGTGTGAATTTCGGCGAGCTGCAAGCGCGTCTTATTCGAGCCGTAAATCGGCGTATTCAGAACGGTCATTTCACCGAGCGCGGGCTGGCGCGCATATTAGGGATCTCGCAGTCCCACATGCATAATGTCCTTAAAGGCGCTCGAAAGCTTCGGCCGGAGATTGCCGACAGGTTGATTTTCAAGCTGGAGCTAAGTCTGCTGGAGCTGTTCGAGACGGCGGAATTGAGTGCACAACTGAAGCTACGGACGGAGTTGAACGGCGGGTATGGCGGCGGGCCGATCGAAGGAGATGGCTGGTCCGCGGCGATGAGGCGGAACAGCGGGGCGGAGGGGAAACGGAAACCTCCACAGCGGGAAACGCAAACGGATCCGTTGTACGAAGAGTTCGCGGTGTGAGGCGGCGGGAAGTTTACCGGCCGGGGTTCCGTGAAAGGAGGCTACAACGGCGGCCTTCGAGATCACACAAAAGATTTCCTCGGAACGGGCCTTTTGCTAAGACGCGTGATTCCGATCGGAGGGGTTCCAAACAAGCAAGCGGTCTATTTTGTCAGAGGCGCCTTTAGCGGCCTGAATGCGCGGCCCGGCCCCACTCGGGACCAGCCACCTGAATGCTCCAGATGGGGCCACCTACATACAGGGCCTGGTCTGCTCTGACGAACGCCGGCGCTCCCTCGTTGACGATCCAGACCTTGGCATCGGCTGGCTGTTTGCCTATTAGGGGAGCAATCATTCCGGTGATGCCGCCGATCTCCACCTTCACGACAAAAAGAGTTGCTTTATGGCGAGCGCCAGCGACGGAAAACGTTTCCTGACCATGGGGCTTGATCGAGAGATGCACCAGCCGCGGCTTGGGAGCAGCTCCCACATAGGATACTTTCGTCTCCCTGTCCGGCGAGATGTTCTTCAGCACATTGAGAAGAACGCCGTTTGCTACATCGGGAGAGAGCTCCATGTGGACGGTTTCCACTTTTTCCCGGTCTTTGTCCCGATAGCGGACCGTGACCTGACCGGTAGCGGCGTTGACTGCGAGATCGGAGGGATGCGGGAAGCTCGGGCCTCTCTGAATGTGGCGGTCGCTGATGAGTCGAAAACTTCCACGCTGAGAAAAGACAGTTGTATCGTCGTCCAGCGAGCCGTCTTTAAAGCGAAAAACCAGGTGGGACACAACCTCGTTTCCGCGAAGGACCTCGATGAGATCACCTGACGCAAGCAGCTTTCCGTCCGGCGTGCGCAGCGCCAGAAACCCGTGGGTGGTTCCTTCCGGATAGCGGACAGGTATTAGTTCGGCAGATAAGGGGCTGGGCTGGAGCAGGAGGGCCAAGAACAGCCAGCGGCAAACGGCAAATAAATGTTGAACTGCGCCACTTGCCATTTGCCGAAACCACACCAGATAGACGTCGGAAGGGAATTCAATTTTACCCGGAAATTAACGAGTTGAAATTTGGCGGAACGTCAGGCTACTTGTGAGGGTCTGTTTTTTCGAGATAGCAGCGCCAGATGATTTTGCCAATTCCCAGAAAGGCGTCCAAATCGGTAGGCTTGCGGATGTAACAGTCGGCCCCAAGATTCTCCGCGTGCACGATATCCGCCGGGGAAGAACTCACGATGGCCACGGGCGTTTTCCGGAGTGCGGGCGTGACACGAATGTAGGCAAGCACTTCGCGGCCGTCCACACATTTTAAATTCAGATCCAAAATCACGAGATCCGGTGGCGGCTCCTTTTCGTAGGGGCTATCGCGCCGCAAGAATCTTAAAGCCGGCTCACCGTCATCGACGGCGATCGGCTCCCATTGCCGCTCTTCGGTCTGCAAGGCCTCTTGAATAAAGTAAAGGTCTACGGGATTGTCTTCGACAATCAAAACCCGGATTTTTGCCATTACGCGCACTGCTGTTCATCGAATGTCATCCGGTCGAGAGGCACAGTGAAGAAAAAGGTTGCGCCTCGATTCACATCAGAATCGACCCAAATACGACCACCGTAATGCTCGACGATCCGTTTGCATAGAGCTAAACCGATGCCGCTGCCAGGCGGATCGCGCCGGTCAAGCCGCTTAAAGACGCCGAAGATGCGTGCGTGAAATTGAGGCGAAATTCCAACGCCGTTGTCGCGCACCGAAAAGATGCATTCACGTCCGTTGTATGCAGCAGCAATGTGAATACGAGGCGGCTCGGCGGTGCTGCGGTACTTCAGCGCATTGCCGATCAGATTTTGAAATACGTGGGCGAGATGTGTTGCTTCCATAGCCACCGGCGGCAGGGGATCTGAGGTGACCGCGGCATTTGTTTCTTCAATTCGCGCGCTCAGGGTTTGCATGACGTTTTCCAGAACGGCGGCGCTCTCTGCCGGCTGCTGCGGAGCGGCGTCGCCATCCAAAGCGCGACAGTAGGCCAGAAGATCCCTGATCATCACCTCCATTTGTTGCGCTCCGGCTACCGTGAACTGAAGAAACTGCTCCGCTTTCGGTTCAATTTGGCCGCGGCAGCGCGAAGCCAGCATCTGGGTACCGAGTGCCACGTTTCTGAGCGGCTCCTGCAAGTCGTGGGCAGCGACGTAGGCAAATTGTTCCAGTTCGGCATTCGTGCGGCGGAGAGCGGAGGCCAGTTTCTCTAACTGGATGTTCTTCTCTTCAAGCTGCCGCGTGCGTTCCTCGACGCGCTTTTCCAAGTCGGTATTGAGGAGTCCAATCTGCTGTTCGGCGCGCGTCCGCTCTAGAATTTCGGCGTGCAATTCTTGGTTGGTCTTGCGCCACTCCGAAAGGCTGGGAATGGCCGCTGCTTGAGGAACTAAACGCCAGAGGAGAAACGCCGTGGGCAGCGATGAGATGGCCGTGATCGCCTTGATCAGGCCATCCAACCGATAAGCGGGCTCCCACAAGGTGACAATTCCCATCACGTGCGTCGCTCCGCAACTGAGAATAAACACTGCAAACAACAGGAACATCCAGTGGAATACGAGATCCCTGCGTTTGCGTACCAGATGGAGGAGAGCCGCAGGAATCAGTAAATAGGACAACGCCACCACCCCGTCCGACCAGGCATGGAGCCAGATGAGCCCCGGTAGCCGGAGGCAATAGACATGCGGCATGAAATCGGTAGAGAACAGCCTTCGAAAGAACTCGAGCATGTCGATATCACCTGGCTCTGCCGAGCGCACCTGGCTGGATGCGCGAAGCAAGCTGTCTTAGAAGAGTTGCGAGCAAGTGTTTGTCCCCCGATTTGAAAGCAGAAAGTCCCTCTGTGGGCGCCCAGCCGGACAACGCGTCTGCGAGACACAAGGGGCAGACAGCCGCCTTCGTCAGTTGCTGTAATTGCAGGTAAAGAGAGTTACGCTGAGAATACAAATTATAAAACGCTTTTGTCAAAATTCATCAGAAAATGCCGGACTTTTTGGGGCAAGGTATTGCCGAAGGCGAGGACAATGTTGGAAAATAAAGAATTCATCATTCAGGACGGCCTGTGTTCCCTTTCGTTGTTTCGAGGGAGGACACATTTCGCTCGCCTGAGCTTAAAGGACTCTGGCACCGCTTCGCGAGCCCTCCATCCATGTGGGACCGAGCACCGGCACAGGTATTCCCGGTCCTTCCAAGAAGGCCAAAAGGTAGGTTATGAAATCAACGCTCAACGGCATTAGCCGTTTTGGCTTTGGAGCGCAACACGAGGCCCGGCTCTATCGATTACTAGTCAAAGAGCTCAACGAATATGCCATGTTCTTTATCAACCCGGACGGAAGAATCGCAAGTTGGAACACCGGCGTGGAGCGAATCCTCGGTTACTCGGAAGACGAATTTCTGGATCTGCCTTTCTCGATTCTGTTTACACCGGAGGACCAACGTGCCGGCATTCCGGAACAGGAACTCGCGACCGCGCAGGACAGCGGATCTGCGTCCGATGAGCGGTGGCACATACGAAAAAGCGGCGAACGGTTCTTTGCCAGCGGCATGGTGGTTTCGGCGCACACGGAATCCGGCGAACTCATCGGCTGCACCAAGATTCTCCGCGATCACACGAGCCGCAAACTCGCGGAGGAGCGGCTGGAGAAGGCCTTGCGCGAATCCAAAGAGAGCGAGGAGCGCTTCCGCAGGGTGTTGAGGAAAGCCCGGTGGGGAAGGCGCTTGTACGACCGGACGCAGGTCGTTATGTCCGGGTCAATCCAGCGTTCGCGCGAATGCTTGGCTATACCGAAGAAGACTTCGCGCACCTGACGATTGCGGACGTGACTCACCCGGATGACCTTCACACGGAGCACGAGGATGCCAGGCAGCGAGTCTTTCAAGGCGAATTGCCCGATTTGCAGTTTGAGAAACGTTATCTGACCAGCAGCGGCGCTGTACTGTGGGCGAGCGTCCACGAGGTCTTGATCCGCGATGGCCAGGGCCGGCCTCTTTACAATTTGGCGGTCATTGAAGACATCACGCGCCGCCGGCAGTTAGAGCAGGAACTACGACGCGCCAACGAAGAATTGGCGAATTTCTCCTCGATGGCCGCGCATGACCTGCAAACTCCGCTGCGAAATATCAATACCTCTGCGCAGTTCCTGGCCCGGAAATACCAGGGGCAGCTCGATCCCACCGCAGATCAGTTCATCCAATATATGATGGACGGCGCCCAAACGATGCAAAAGCTCATTGAGACGTTGCTGGCCTATGCCCGCGAAGGCGAGAAGTCAGCCAGAAGAGAGGCTGTGCCGGTTTCCAAGACAGTCGAGACCGTACTCGCAAACCTGAAATCGGAGATCGAGAAAACAGAAGCAGAAATCATTGCTGAAGCCTTGCCGGTGGTCGAAGCAGACCCTGTGCAGCTTTTGCAGCTCCTCCAGAACCTGATTGGGAATGCGCTAAAGTACCGCAGCGAGGCGCGGCCACGTATCACGATTGGCGCAAAGAAGCAACAGCGTCAATGGCTCTTTTCCGTCGAAGACAACGGTATTGGAATCTCGGCTGAGCAGCGCGAGTCAATTTTCGCCCCGCTGAAACGCCTGCACGGTCCCGAGATTGAGGGCACGGGAATCGGTCTGGCGATCTGTAAGAAAATTGTTGAGCGCGCAGGCGGACGGATCTGGGTCGAATCGCAAATCGGCCAAGGCTCGACCTTTTATTTCACACTTCCAGAATCGTGAGCTTTGATATGCCTTGAGGGAGCCGGTCCTGGTTCGGCGTACGGGCTGTGATCGAGGCGCGGGCTGCGGAACAGGCGCCGATACTGTGCGGGCGTGCAGTTCAAGACTCGTTTGAACTGGTTGCTGAAATAGGCCTGGTCACAGAAGCCGGTTTCGGCTGCGATTTGAGCAATCGAACAGGTGGTTTCCGCGAGGGCTCTGCGAGCTAGTGCAATTCGCAATGTCCGCTGGTATTCGGCCGGAGTGGCATGAAGAAATTTGCGAAATCCACTGACTATCTCCTTTTGATCTATGCCCAATACAACGCTTAGTTCGGCCATCGTGTGCCGTTCGCAGGGGGTGTCGTGCAGAAACTGCTTGGCGCATTCCAACCAGCGCGGGGGTTGCGCAGCTCTCACCGCGCTTTGACGCATCAAGGCGGCGACAACTTGCAGTTGCAGCCCTTCGACCGCAAACTCCCGCCCGAGGTCCTCGGTTTGCGTTTCGCGATACAGTTGGGCGAGCAGTGCTGAAATATTTGTCCGTCTCTCGTACACAGCACAGCCTTTGATGGCGCGGGTCAAGTTCGGATATGCGGTCAGCTCTACCGTGAATCCCCGCGCGCCGCTGGACCACACTTGCCCGCTGTGTATTTGCGCGGGCTCATGGAAAATGGCGTCGCCGGTCGAGAGCTCCGTCCGGCGTCCTTCGACGGCGACCTCGAATGCGCCCCGGATCACGAGAAGCAGATGGGGAAACTCATGGCGGTGGCGAGGGACGGCCGTAGGGCTCGTGAAGAGAGTTTCAACCGTCGCGACTCCAGCGAACGATGCGCGACTAAAAATTCTTCCACAGTAGTCGCCGTGAGGTGCGTACGCCTGGCTCCCATTCCAGCGGCAGAAAACCGCATTGAAAGTGTTTGAAGCGTCACTCACAATAGAGTCCCTCTCTCAAGATTCTTACCACTCGAAACTCTATCCATGGTGTGGCAAGTACCGGGGCGGGGATGTAACGAAGATGTGAAGGTTTTGTACAGACTCAGCACGCGGTTCGCCGCGAATATTGAGGAACGAAGATGATCGAAGGGGAGTTCGACGAATGTCGCCAGGGGTTGGCTTAGCAGCTATCGCACTGCTTGCAACAGTCACACAAGCAGTTTCTGTGCGCGCGGAATGGGCGGGCGTTCCCGGCTCAAGGATCCATGCGCGAATTTTTCAAGCTGCCGATGTAAAACCCAGCCCAGTGCTAGTTGTCGTCCTACATGGCGACGCTCCGTTCAATAACCCTACCTACCAATACGCGTTCGCAAAGAAGGTGGTGGAGCGCTTCCCTCGAGTTATTGCCGCGGCACTGCTGCGCCCGGGGTATGCCGACACAGTAAACCGCTCTGATGGCATACGAGGAACCGCCACCGGCGATAACTACACGCCAGAGGTGCTTCACGCCCTCAACGCGTCCATCATCCAATTGAAGTCAGAAGTTCGTCCCTTAACGGTTGTGTTGGTCGGGCACTCCGGCGGTTCGGTTCTGTCTGCAGATTTAATGGAGATCTACCCTGGCCTTGCCACCGCGGCCTTACTGGTCTCTTGCCCCTGCGATGTTTCCGCGTGGCGTAAACACATGCAGAGTGTTTCGCCCTCACCTCTTTGGACTGTACCGGTGCGGAGCATTTCCCCTATGGACCACGCCGGTTCAATCAGGGAGGGGGCGCGAATAGCAATGGTAGTGGGAGAGAAAGATCCGATAGCACCCGAGATCTTTACCGATAATTATGCGCTTTTGCTGAAGAAACGCGGCATTGAAGTTGCAGTCACGAAAATTCCGGGCGCCGGGCATGAAATTCTTTCGAATGAAGTCGTCTTGAGAGAGCTCGCAAAGCTAATCTCTCCTCGATGAAAAGAAGGGAAACTTGACGCTAAGTAATCATTGAACGAAACGTTGTCGACGGAAAACACAAAAGAAGCGGAAATCCACAATACAGAATCCGCGGGTTTGGCGTAACTTATTTTTGGAGCGAATAGACGTTAACGTGCGCGCGCAGCGCACGGTTGACGCCGTTCTACTTTGGGGACCATGCCAACAAACCTGACACCGGATCAAATGAAGAAGTTTGTCAGAGATCACTTCGAAGATTTCGTTAACAAGCAAAACGCCGCCGTAATCCGCAAAAACATGACACCGGACTTTTACGACCATGACGGACCCGGCGGAAAACCTACCGGCGTGGACGGCGATGAGCAGATGATGATCGCCATGTACAAATCGATGCCCGATCTGCGGGTGGCGATTGAAGACATGATTGCCGAGGGGGACAAGGTGATGTGCCGCAACGTGTGGCGCTGGACCGGCACATCCGGCAAGAAGATGCAGTTTCACGGGTTCGTGCTTTGGCGGTTTGCGGGAACCAGGATCGCGGAGCGCTGGGCCACGGTCACGCCGCCAGCCGAAGAAACACCGTAGATTTGCTGCTGGAAACTTCGGAGACGCAAAATGCCTAGTGAGAAGGCGAAAACCGCCGCACTGTCGATTCAGCCGTTCGCATCGAGCGAAGCGGGGGCGTGGTCAAACTCGTATTTGATTAGCGGCGAATCGGAGGCCATGCTCTTCGACGTGGTTCAACTCCACAGCGAGGCCGCTCAACTCGCCGACATGATCGCACAATCCGGCAAAACCCTGAAAACGGTGATGATCTCCCATGCTCATCCGGACCACTTCATGGGACTCGACGTGATAACTGAGCGTTTTCCCCAAGCGCGGGTCGTCAGCACGGCGAATGTCGTCGCGGATATTCGGGAAAACGGTCCCTGGATATTCTCCCTGCTGCAACGCAAGTTAGGCCCCGAAGGGCCGACGCGGCTTGTGGTCCCCGAGGGTTTGGCCGAACAGAACCTGCACATTGAGGAGACCAAACTCGAAATCGTGGAATTCGGCGAGGGCGAAAGCAAACACATCGCATCCGTTTACATCCCTAGCCTGAAGGCGCTTCTTTCAGCGGATTTGGTTTACAACAACGCGCACCTTTATCTGCAAGAACGACATCTCGAAAGCTGGCTCGCACGGCTCGACGACCTCGAAAAGTTCGCGCAAAATCGCGTATCGACGATCTATCCGGGACACGGGGCGGCCGGAGATCTAAGGCTCATTGCACAGACCCGTGAATACCTGCACGAGTTTGCGGATGCCGTGAAGAGTGGCGATGCCAACCTGGCCGAGCAGCGCATCCTGGCGAAGTACCCGGGATATCGCGTAAGGCAATTTCTGACACTGTTCAGCATACCGGCGTATTTTCCGTCCGCTCAGTCTAGTTCGACGGCGCCGCATTGATTTTTGTTCGCGCAAAGAAGCGCAGGAGAAAAGAATGGCTGCAACTTCCTTATCGCCCGTTAGCCGAAAGAAAATCGCGCGCGGGCAGATCCTTATTAATGGCCAGTGGCGGGATGCACAAGACGGCGCCACGATGATCACAACAGATCCGACAACGGAGGAAGTCATTACTGCCGTGGCAAAGGCCTCGCCGGCCGATGCAGGCGCGGCGGTCGATGCCGCTTACCGGGCGTTTGAAGAAGGGCCGTGGCCCAGTATGCACCTGGAGAAGAGGGCCAAGCTGTTATTTCGTATTGCCGACCTCTTGGACGAGCGCACGGACGATTTTGCGATGCGCGAAGCGATGGACATGGGAATGCCATACCAGGATTTTCGCGCCACGATCATGCCGCATTGCTCGGGCTTGTTCCGATTTTTCGGCGGACTTTGCATGTCCGCGATGAATGGCGGGTATCGGGCTTCGTACGAACACGACATACGCATCCTGACGCGGCGCGAGCCGCTGGGCGTCGTTGCGGCGATCACGCCATTCAACTTTCCCTTGGCGCTGACCTGCTCGAAAGTGGCTCCAGCTCTGGCGGCGGGCAACACTTTTGTTCACAAGCCCGCTTCCGACACGCCGCTGACGGCACTCGCTTTGGCGCAAGTCATTATCGATGCCGGCGTCCCCAACGGCGTCTATAACCTTGTCACAGGACCGGGAGGTTCGCTGGGCGATGCGCTTGTGAAGAACCCGAAGGTAGACAAGATCGCCTTTACGGGTTCGACGGCTGTGGGACAGGCCATCATCAAGAATGGAGCGGACACGCTCAAGCACACCACCATGGAGCTGGGAGGCAAGAGTCCCAACATCATTTTTGCCGATGCAGACCTGAATGACGCGGTGGAAGCGGCGTTCTGGGGGATCTTCTGGAATAAAGGCGAAGTTTGCGTCGCCGGATCGCGGCTGCTGGTAGAAGATCGGATCTACGACGTCATCGTCGACAAGCTCGCGAGCAAAGCCAAGAACGCCGTTCTCGGCGATCCGCTGGATGAAAGAACGCAGATTGGTCCCATCGCGAGCAGAGCGGAATACGACAAAGTGATGAAGTACGTGGAGGCGGGCAAAGCTTCGGGCGCGAGGCTGGTTGCCGGCGGGAACACGCGCAAGGTGAACGGCAAAGGGCTGTTCATCGAACCAACGGTTTTCGCGAATGCCACGAACGATATTGCGATCTCGCGCGAAGAAATCTTCGGGCCTGTCATTCCCGTGATTCCCTTCAAAGATGAAGAGGAAGCGATCCGGCTCGCTAACGATACGCCGTACGGATTGGCATCGGGTATTCAGACCGGAGACATGCGCCGCGCGCTGCGTCTGGCGGATCGCATCAAGGCAGGAACCGTGTGGCTGAACACCTGGCACAAGTATCATCCCAACGCTCCGTTTGGGGGCTACAAGATGTCGGGTTATGGGCGCGAACAAGGCGCGGAAGCTCTGGAAAGCTACACGCAATATAAAACCATTTGGGCGAACTTCGGCTGACAGCCGCCAGGATCAGAGATATGAAGATCGGAGTCGTCGGGGCGGGAAAGCTTGGGACCGGGCTGGCGAAGCATTTGGTGAAGAAGGGTCACGCGGTCATGCTGAGCTTCAGCAAAGATCTGGCCAAGTTGAAAAACGAAGCAACGTCTTTGGGAGCAAGGCACGGGACTCCGGCAGAGGCTGCGGCCTTCGGCGATGTGATCGTGCTGGCGACGCCGTGGGCCGCGACGGCGGAAGGTCTGAAGCAAATCGGAAGAGTCGTGGGCACGAAGATTCTGTGGGATTGCACGAATGCGATCAAGCCGGATATGACCGGCCTGCTGACCGGCACGAACACGTCAGGCGGCGAGGAGGTTGCCAAACTTGCTCCCTGGGCGAAGGTGGTCAAGGCGATTCCGCCGTTTGCAGAGGTCTTGCATTCTCCCACGGCCTCGATCGATGGATGGCGACCGGGGGTTATCGTGTGCGGAGACGATGCGGAGGCCCGGAAGGTGGTGGCTCGTCTAGTGGAGGACATTGGCGGCGCACCCGTCAATGCCGGCCCGCTGAGCCTCGCACGCTGCGCCGAGCCCGCGGCATTGCTGCTGGTGCAGCTTGCTTACTTATACGGTTTCGGTCCTCGAATCGGCCTTACGCTGGTGCGCGAGGGATCGGAGTCCGCATCCGGGGCGAGAAGTTCGTGAAACATCTCAAAAGCCTGCGGGAATTCCTGGACGCCTTGCGAGAGCTAGGCGATCTGCAGGAGATCGATCGAGAGGTCGACTGGAACCTGGAGATGGGCGCGATCACGCGCCGTTCGATGGACCTTCGCGCTCCCGCACCGTTGTTCAACACGATCAAGGGGATCGAAAAAGGCTTCCGGGCATTTGGCGCACCGGGCGGATTGAATGCATCACCGAAGTTCCGGTACGCACGTGTGAATCTTGCGCTGGGCCTGTCCGCGGATGCGCTTCCGCTCGAAGTTGTGAAGGAGCTGGCGGCAGCGCGGCTGCGAGCTCCGATTGCACCCCGCGTCCTCAAAGCTTCGGACGCGCCGTGCAAGAAGAACATCCTGATTGGCGAGAACGCAGACCTGTTGCGCTTTCCCACTCCTTTGATACACGGGGCGGACGGAGGGCGCTATCTTCAGACCTATGGCCTGAACATCGTCAGGACTCCGGATGGCTCCTGGACGAACTGGTCGGTGAACCGGATGATGCTGGTGGATGGCAATCGCCTGGCATGCCTGATTCCGCCCAACCAGCACTTTGGCATCATTCACGCCAAATGGAAACAGCGCGGAGAAGCGACGCCTATTGCTGTCGCCTTGGGTGTGGAACCCGGTCTGCCGTTTATCGGGGGAATGCCGATCCCTGAGGGGATGGACGAGGCCGCCTATTTGGGAGCTTATTTCGGCGAGCCGCTGGACCTCGTGCCGGCCGAGACAGTTGACATCGATGTTCCGGCGACGGCCGAGATCGTAATCGAAGGACATGTCTCTCACACAGATACGGTGAGCGAAGGCCCGATGGACGAGTACCCCGGCTACGTTGGTCAGGGCGCATCGCCGAAGCCGGTTCTTCACGTCAGCGCCATCACGTTCAGAAACAATCCGATCCTTCCCTTTTCCGTGGCGGGCGCGCCGGTGGATGAGAATCATACGGGCTGGGGCATTCCGCATGCTGCCGAGATTCTTCACCTGCTGCGGTCGAAGGGGTTCCCGATCTCCATCTGCTGGATGGTATTGGAGAGTGCCTGTCATTGGCTGGTGGTGGCGGTCACTCCGGATTGGCATGAGCGCACCGGCTTGGACTCGCGCGCTTTCGCGCAACGAATTGGCGACGCTATCTTTGCTTCGAAGGCTGGGTTCGGGGTGGCGAAAGTGCTGCTGGTTGAAGATGACATCGATGTCACCGACGCGGCCGAGGTGGTATGGGCTTTCGCGAGCCGGGCGCATCCGGCGCACGGTGAGATCCATTTCGGGAAGGAGCCGCAGAATATTCTGCCGGTATTCCTGGACCCGGACGAGAAGTTCGCGTTTCAGGTCACGAAGGTTATTCACAATTGCTTGCTGGCCGATCGTTATCCGGCCGGCGGGCGGCCGAAGCGTTCTGACCTAAATAACGGCTGGCCGGCAGAAATCAGAGAGCGTGTTCTTGCGAACTGGCACGCTTATGGCTATGCCTGAGTTTGCGACAAACCACTTATAGAGGATTGCAAAGATGAAAATCGGAGTATTGGGATCGGGGACCGTTGGCCAAGTTTTCTCAGCCGGGCTTCTCAAGCACGGGCACCAGGTGATGATTGGCACCCGCGATCCGAACGCCAAGGAATTGAGAGATTGGCTGGCGAAGAATCCCGGCGCAAGCGGAGGCGAATTTGCGGATGCCGCTCGCTTCGGCGAGCTCGTTGTGATAGCTGTGCTCGGACGGGCGGTAGAAAAGGTAATCGAACTTGCTGGTCCGAAAAACTTCCGCGGCAAGACGGTGCTCGACATGACGAACCCTCTGGCCGACGGGCCGCCGGTAAAGGGTGTTCTTCCGTACTTCACCGGACCCAACGAATCCCTGGGCGAGAAGGTTCAGGCGCTTCTTCCCGAGGCGCGCGTCGTGAAAGCATTCAACAGCACAGGTAACGCCCTCATGGTGAATCCGCGCTTTGAGCAGGGGACGCCGACGATGTTCTTTTGCGGCGATAACGAAGAGGCGAAAGCCCAGGTTTCCGGGATCATCCGCCAGTTTGGGTGGGAGCCATTCGATTGCGGCGGCATCATTGGCGCGAGGGCCATCGAACCGCTTTGCATCCTGTGGTGCCTACCCGGTTTTCTTAGAAACGAATGGACACACGCGATCAAGATGTTAACGAAGTAAGGCCGCTGCCCAACGGCCCTACCGAATCGTAGGCGCCGACCCTGGGAGGGTGTATCGCAGGTTCAAATAAACCTGATTCTGATGGGCGTCCTCGGGAGCGCCGGGCGCGACGAACCATGGATTACGCGATATATAGGCGTACTGGCCCATTAAGTTCAGAGCTCCGTATTTTGGATCTTTCCAGAATGTCTGGTTGAAGCCGAAAGTGATCTCTTGAATATTGCGGTTCTGGCTGGAGGGCGATTCCGCGTACCCATAACCGACGGGCTTTCCGCTGGCGGGATCGATCACGCTATAACGACCAATGTAGATGCCACCGTAGTAGCCGTACAGAAGAGTATTCTTGTGCGTCAATTCGAATCCGGAGAGGGTGGACGACGCATGGACCAGACCGATGTCTCCGTTGCCCTTGATTACCAGATCGGGGGCTTGCCCGAACAGGTAGCGGCCGCCGCCGTCCGAGTAGTAGTTGTTCGTGATCAGACGGAAATTCCTGAATAACTCGAAATTGAGGTTTGCCGAGATTCCGCCGCCAGGCTTGGTGTAATGGGCGCCGGTGAGGGTGTTGTAATCCTTGAACGTGCTCTCGAGGGCGGCCACCTCGAAATGCAAGGCGTGACCGGGCGGGGTTTTCGGGTCGAAAGCTATCTTGGCAATGATGTCCGGGTGGAGATTCGGGGCATTCAGCGTCGTGTTTCCGTTGTTCACCTGGTTGCCGCCAGTAATTGGCGTTACGAGAGCGGTTGGAAGTACAACAGCGCCGCCGCCGGCCGAGCCACCGATGTACTGCTCGGCGTTTTCAAAACCAATGCCCATGGTCACGGAGCTTGAGGGGTGAAACAGGAACCGGATGCCGGGCTGGCGGCTCCACGTGAGGCCCGCCATGTAGTTCACGTCGATTACTTGTGAATAGAAGAGATCTGAAGGCAGCGCGGAGATGCCTTTCCGATTGGGCGTGAGCATGCTCCAGGATTGTCCGCCCAGGACTTCAAAGGCCCCTTTCCGCACGTCCACCCAGTACAGCCGCAGCCGCAAAGTATCGCTATTGCTGGTGACGGCGGCATTTACGGGAACAAACCCAAGGAAGTCAGCCTCGAGATAGCCGAGCACGGACGCGCCGTTTACGGGCGCATCCACTCGCAAACCGATGCGCGAGTTCTGCGCACTGAAGCGGCTCTCGGAGAGCTTGCCTTGCGAAGTATTGTTATAGGGAATAGCGCCGAAATTGGAGCCGATACCGCTTCCGAGAGTCGTATTACGATTGACGGTTGTAAAATCCATGAAGCCCACCGGGGTGATCGAGGCAGAGCCTATGTGGAATGACAAGGGGGAGGGTTCCTGATTGCTGCGAGCGGGCTCCGAAGCGGCGGGCGATGCGGCTGGGCCGGATGTTGTGCCGGATGTTGTGCCGGATGTTTTCTGTTGAGCCTCGATGGCCCGTTGAAGCTTATTCACCTGCTCCTGCAGAGACGCTAACTGCGCCTGCAGACTCGCGATTTCGGCTTTCTCACTGGGGGCTTGCGCGATCGCGGCCGCCGGACTCAATAGAATGGATGCGCCGATCGTAACAGCGGCGAAGGCTCGATTTCTCATTCTTACTCCTCGGTGAAAAGGTTCTTCACGGCTTTTGGGATACACAAAAAAACACATCGTCAGCTTCCCAGAGTAGCGGCGGATTGTGATGGTCTGGCGAACGTACCGTTACGGTACGATGAATTTGCGCTCGATTTCGGCCGCGGGCGGCCGCAGAACCCGCTACTGTCCAGCCACGATCGCGGCCCCTTTCGCTGCTTTTTAATCATTTTGTAACGTTTGCCGCGCTAGGGTGGATGTAGCCGGATGAAGAAAATTGCGCTGATCGAAGACGACCCGGATCTGTTCACACTGGTCAAATACAACCTGGAAAAGGAAGGGTTCGCGGTGACGGGGGCACAAAGGGGCCGGGATGCCCTTGATCTGTGCCGCCGCGAACGGCCCGATCTATTGCTGCTCGATATCATGCTGCCGGATTCCGACGGTCTGGACATTTGCCGCAGAATCCGGGCGCAATCGGACCTGGCGCATATTGCCATTATTTTCCTGACTGCACGGGCTTCCGAAACGGACCGTATCGTGGGGTTCGAGCTCGGAGCGGAGGACTACATTGTCAAGCCATTCTTTACGCGCGAGCTGATCGCGCGAGTGAAGAAACAGCTTCGCGGCCGGCCGCCCGAAGCGCGCGTGATCCGCAGCGGCGGCCTGGAACTCGATCGCGATACGTACCGCGTCTTTCTGAACGAAAAGGAGGTCACGCTTACCGCGACTGAGCTGCGACTGCTCGAGTTTCTGATGACACGCAGAGGCTTAGTCTTCAGCCGGCAGCAATTGCTGGATGCAGTCTGGGGCTTCAATCGCGCGGTTACGGAGCGCACGGTGGACGTTTACATTCTGCGCTTGCGCCAGAAGCTAGAAGCCGATCCATCGAGCCCGGTGCTGATCCGTTCGGTGCGCGGTTTCGGATACAGCTTCAACAAAGAGGCTGCCGGCGTCACGGCTTAGCTGGCTTTCGGTTTGGCATGCCGAACATCCACGCCTTGGATCAGGAACAGGGCGTCTTCGGCGATGTTTGTAGCATGATCGGCGATCCTTTCCAGGTTGCGCGCGACAAACATCAGATTGACAGCGGGCGGGACCGTCGTGGGGTCGTTCTGCATCTCCTCGATGAGATCTTTGTATACGGCGTCCCGCAGATCGTCAACCGCGTCGTCGGAAACCAGCACGCCGCGCGCGAGATCCGCATCCCGTTTGACAAAAGAATCCAAACTGCTTCGGACCATGAATTCGACGATGCTCGCCATCTGTGGAATGTCGACCAGAGGATTGACCAGCGGCATCTTCAGAAGCGTTAGGGCGCGCTCGACGATATTAACGGCCAAATCACCCATGCGCTCCAGGTCGGTGTTGATCTTTCCCACAGCACGGATAAGGCGCAAGTCGCTCGCAACCGGGTGTTGCAAGGCAAGCAGGCGAGTGATAGTGCTGTCGATCTCCATCTCAAGCTGGTTGATGCGGGCTTCGCTGCGGAGCACTTCCTCAGCCTGCTCTTCGTCACGTTCTGCAAGCGCGCGAATGCTCGAGTGAATGGACGATTCAACCAGGCCGGCCATCTCCAACAGACGCTGCTGCAGCTGCTCTAACTGTTCAAAAAACTGGCGCACGACTTTCCTCCCGTGAATTGCGCAAGCACCCTAACCGAATCGTCCCGTGACATAATCTTCGGTCTCCTTCTTCGCCGGGTTCTGAAAAATGATCTGGGTCTGATTGAATTCAATCAGCTTGCCAAGGAGAAAAAAACCAGTGTAATCGGCAATGCGAGCGGCCTGTTGCATGTTGTGGGTGACGACGATGATGGTGCAATATTTTTTCAGTTCGAAGATCAACTCCTCGATCTTCGCGGTTGCGATCGGATCGAGAGCCGAACAGGGCTCGTCCATGAGTATTACTTCGGGTTCAACAGCCAGCGCGCGCGCAATGCACAAGCGCTGCTGCTGACCGCCTGAAAGATCGTACGCGGACGCGTGCAGCTTGTGCTTCACCTCCGACCAGAGCGCCGCTCTGCGCAAACTCTTCTCGACGGCGTCCTGCACCAGGCTCCTACGAGTCACGCCATTAATGCGAAGGCCGTAGGCGACGTTATCGAAGATGGACTTCGGAAAGGGATTGGAGCGCTGAAACACCATTCCGACTCTCCGCCGCAAATCGGATGCTTCCATGTCAAAGATGTTTTCCCCATCGAACTCAACCTCGCCTTCGGCCCTGGCGAGCCGCAGAGTTTCATGCATGCGATTCAACGTGCGAAGAAAGGTGGATTTGCCGCAACCCGAGGGCCCGATGAAGGAGGTTACACGACCCGCGAGGATGTCCAAATTGATGTCGTGAAGCGCCTGGAACCCGCCATAGTAGAAGTTCAGGTTTGAGGCGCGCAGCTTGACCCTGGGAGCCGGCTCGGATTTTGAGTCACTCGCGGCCAAAGTGGGCGTGTTCTGCTTAAGAAAGGAACTCTGAGGGCCGGCTGCCATACTCGCGGGTTATCTCCGGGCGACGGACATGGTTCGCGAAAGAACCAGCCGCGCGGCAATATTCACGACCAGGACGAGCGTCAGAAGCACGAAACCTGCCGCCCACGCCTGCTGGCGCCAGTCCGCGTAAGGCGAAATGGCATAAGTAAAAATCATCACGGGGAGAGTTGCAACAGGCTGACTCCAACCCGGGCTCCAGAACTGATTATTCAAAGCTGTAAACAACAGCGGAGCGGTTTCGCCGGCCACGCGCGCCAGATCGAGCATCATTCCCGAGAGAATGCCGCGCATCGCGGCCGGAATTACAACGGTGATAATGGCCTGTGCCTTGGACGCTCCCAACGCCATGGCTCCCTCGCGCAATGACATGGGCACTGCATGGAGAAACTCCTCTGTGCTCCGCACGGCAATCGGAATCATCATGATGCCGAGCGCGCCCCCTCCGGCCAATGCGGAGAAATGCTTCATCGGCAAAACGATCAGCGTATATGCAAATATCCCAATAACAATGGACGGCACGCCGTTCAAGAGATCGGTCATGTAGCGAACGACAAATGAGAACGATTTCCCTCCGTACTCGGCGAGGTAGACTCCACCGAGGAACCCGACAGGCACGCCGATCAGAGTCGCGAGCAGCAGCACTTTGCCGCTGCCAATCATCGCGTTGGCCATTCCGCCGCCTGTTTCGCCGACCGGAACCGGCAGGCGGGTAAAAAAGTTCCAGTTCAGAGCTCGAATGCCGTTCGAGAGCAGGTAGCCCAAAATAAACAACAGAATTGCAACCGTTATAAACGTGCAAACTGCGGTCAAGCTCAGCATGCAGGCGTTGACCACTTTCCTGCGCGGCGTCAGCTTAGGCAAACTTCTCTCCCCTACGCGTTGTCGCAATGATCAACAAGCGGGCAAACCCATTGACAGCGATGGTGAGGACGAACAACACCAAGCCGAGCTCGATCAGGGCACTCAGGTACAAGTCGCCGGTGGCTTCTGTAAATTCGTTGGCGATTACAGCGGCAATGGAATAGCCGGGAGCAAGCAGCGAGGCCTGCACCTTTGGGGTGTTGCCGATCACCATAGTGACGGCCATGGTCTCGCCCAATGCGCGAGCGAGCGCCAGAAAGATGGAGCCCATAATCCCACGACGGGCAAACGGCATGACTACTTGCCAGGTGGTCTCCCAACGTGTCGCTCCAAGCGCTAACGAAGCTTCGCGCAGATCACGCGGCACGGAAAGCAATATCTCGCGAGAAACGGAGACCACGAACGGCACGATCATGATCGAGAGGACGATGCCGGCCGAAAACAGGCTGACTCCATAGAATGCGCCCTGGAAAACCGGCAGGAATCCGAACACACTTTTGATAGACGGCACCACGTAGGCAGTCAGTATCGGGACGAGCACGAAAATGCCGAGCAGCCCGTAGATGACGCTCGGAACCGCAGCCAGTAACTCGATGAGGAACGTAAGGAAATTCGATGTCTTGGGTGGCGCCAGCTCCGCCAGAAACAGAGCCGCACCGATTCCGATGGGCACCGCGATAAGCAGGGCGAGCGCGGACGTAATTACCGTACCGTATACAAATGGCATGGCCCCGAAGATGCCGGCGACCGGGTCCCAGGTGTGCGAAAACAAAAAGCTCCACCCCGACTTATGCCGCGACACCGCTGAGTTCTGGAAAAGCTGTAACACGAGCATGCAGGTAATTACAACGATGCCGGTTGCGCTTAGAAGCGTGAGCAGATAGGGAAGCTGCTCGCGAAATTTGTTTCGGCGCACGCGGAGGGAGCTCTTGGCCGTGGCCTCTTCAGGCGCGATTGGGAAGGCAGCCATCTAATGAATTTTGCCGATTGCCTTCTGCTCCTGTGCGATCACAGGCGCGGGCAGGCGGGCGTAATCCAGGGTCCGAGTCAGCTCCTGCCCGGGTCCGAGCATCCAACGCAGGAAGCTGGTGATCGCCTCTTTCTTAGCTGGATCCTTGATCACGTTGGGAATCAACAGCCAAGTGAAGCTGGAAATCGGATAAACGGCGGGGCCCGCGCTGTCGGTAATCGACACGCGGAAGTCTTCCGGCATATTGCCGGCCGCAGAAGCAGCCGCCGCGGTGATGGACGCCAAATCCGCTTTCACAAACTGTCCCGATGCGTTCTTCACCGAGCCGTACGGCATTTTGTTCTGGATCGCATAGATTAGCTCTACGTATCCAATCGAGTTAGGGGTCTGGCGCACCTGGCCGGACACGCCTTCATTCCCTTTGCCGCCCAAACCAATGGGCCAACTCACCGCCGCTCCCACGCCTACTTTGGTCTTCCATTCCGGGCTGACCTTGGCAAGAAAATCCACCCAAACATAGGTGGTGCCGCTTGCTTCCGATCGGTGCACAACTACAATGTCGTTGCCCGGCAGCTGAACGCCCGGATTAGCGGAGGCAATCGCCTGATCGTTCCACTTCGTGATCTTTCCCAAAAAAATGCCGGCCAGCGCCGTGGGTGTAAACTTCAGTTCGCCGGTCACGCCAGGGATGTTGTACGCGGGAACAACGGCGCCGAGGACGGTCGGGAAATGCAGGATACTGGTCCGGCGCTTCTCATGAAATTCGGCGATCTGGTTGTCGGTCATCGGCATATCGCTCGCCCCGAAATCAACTGTGCCCTCGGTAACTTGCTTGATACCGCCGCCCGAACCGATCGATTGATAGTTGATCTGGACATCCGGGTGAAGCTTGTGATACTCGTTAAACCACTTCGAGTACATGGGATACGGAAAGGTTGCGCCAGCCGCGTTAATGAGCACTTCAGCCGAGCAGGGGATCATGGCGATGATGCTGGCTGCCAGCGCCGATGCCAGCAAACGACGCTTTTTCACGGCATTCTCCTCTATTCACCCCCAGTCTGAACTGCCGTTATTTCAAATGGGTTACAACGGATTCACAATGCGGTGAACGTTTTCTCGAAAAGGCGAAATTCGAAGATGTCCGGCTATTCGCGGGTGCCAGCCGGCAGAGTAACCGTAAAAACAGAACCCTTGCCGAACTGGCTTTCCACTGCAACGGTACCGCCGAAACTTTCAACCGCGTGTTTTACGATCGAAAGTCCCAGGCCCGTTCCGCCAGCCGCGCGCGATCGGCCTTTATCCACCCGATAGAAGCGCTCAAAAAGACGCGGCAGGTGCTCGGAAGGAATGCCGATGCCGGTGTCCCGCACAAGAATCCGCACGTGTCCAGGCAGGACCTGACACGTTACATTCACTTGTCCGCCCTCCCGGTTGAATTTCACGGCATTCGAAATGAGATTGAGAAACGCCTGCTCGAGCTTGACGCGCTCAGCCATAATCGGAACGTCTTCGAAATCGTCGAGTGTCAGTTGAATGCGGCGGGCGCGCGCTTCCAACTCCATGGTTCGAAGCGCGACTTCGATCACCGCGCGCGTGGAAACGGGCTCGAGAGCGGATATAGGAGTTTCGGCGTCCAACGTTGCAAGCGTGAGCAAGTCCGCGGCAATATCGGCAAGCCGGGCGGCATGCGAGCGGATGATCCGGAGGAATTCACGGTTATGTTGCGGGTCTTCGAGGGCGCCGTCGAGCAAAGTATCCGAGTAACCCAGAATCGCCGCAAGCGGCGTTCGCAATTCGTGTGATACGTTTGCGACAAAATCCTGGCGAACGCGCTCGAGCCGCTGCAACCTCGTGATGTCGTGAAAGATGACCAAAGCGCAGCGATTCGATGAAACGACAAACGGAAGCGCTTGCACTTCGAAGACCCTCGTCCCCTCTCCATAGAGGGTCCATTTATCTTCGACGGTTTCGGCGGTGTCCAGGACGATGGTAATGATTCGAATTAGATTGGGGTCGCGGGCAAGTTGACGCAGGGGCGCCCCAGGGACGACAGGGCCGTTCAGGTTGAGAGCTCTTATGAATGCGTCATTGCAAAATAGAACGTTCAATTGCGCATCGACGGCCAGTACGCCCTCAACCATGCTCGAGAGAATCGCTTCACGGCGCGAAGATTCGTTTCTCAATCGTTCGATGGACTCACGGAGTTGCCGGCCCATGTCGTTCAAGGCCTTACTGAGCGCGCCTAGTTCATCGTTCGCTTCCGGAATAAGGGTGTGGGGCTGCTCGGAATGAAGCAGACTCTCTGCGAATTTCTGAAGACGGCTAATGCGACGGCTGATCCGGACAGAGAAGAGATACGCCAGGATCAAAGCTAAACCCGCGGTGATCCCGGAGGCGTATATGATGCGCCGCCGAACCGCAGATACAGCATTGTCCAAGTCTTCGAGCGGCACGGCAAGCCGCAGCGCGAAACCCGCTCGACCGCGATAGGTGAACGGATAGGCAACATAGCAAAAATCGCGGCCCAAGGTCGCGCTGTGGCGAACGGATGTGCCGATCCTGCCATTCAGGGCCTCGCGAAGCTCTGGCCGATTGGCGTGATTCTCCATGCTCCCGGGACTGTGCTGTGAATCGGCGAGAACCACGCCGCGAGGGTCGATCAGCGTAACGCGAGCTTCGGCCCGACGATCCGCTTCGCCGGCAAAACGAACGAGATCCGGCGGCGCGACGGCCGCGAGTTCGCCTGTCAGAAGCCGAGCCTCCGAAATCAGCCGGCGCTCCACCGTGTACGTCTCACGCGAGGCGGTGTACCGGGTCAAGTAAAAATCGAGCGTGACCAACGCGAACGCCAGCAGGAGGAAAGCGCCCGCGAGAAGCTTTCGCAAAAATGGACTTCCACGCCGCAGCACGACCGCAGCTTAACAACTCTCCCTGAAGCGGACCGTGCTATTGCGCGCAGTGAGGCCGGGGTTCACTCACCCTGAGCGGTTCACCGTCTCGCAGCCGATTCGTCAAAACCGGCCTAACAAGATGCGTACAACCATAGCCTGACGCTCGGCAGAGGGGACGACGAAGCGGATTCCGCGATCCGTTTCATCCCCGTTCAGCCATCGTACGGTGTGCCAGACTTCTGGTGCGCCAGGGGTGTCGGCGGGCGTGTAATAACCCTGCTCGGCCTTGAGAATCTGCATGCGGATGCCGGGCAGAAAACCAGGGCGATGAAAGAGCACCGCTCCGCCAAAACCTGCCAGCAGGAATTCATCCGGCCCTAACTGCGCAACCAGCACGCGGCCCAGATGATCGCTGTTGCCGGGTGGAAGCTGGCCGTCTCGTTGCGGAAAGCCAAAGCGAATCCCGGCAGCCCACGCTCCGCTCGCATCCGCGGCACGCGTCGCGGGTGTGCCTGCATCGGAGAGCGGTACGGTGGCGTTGGCCAGGCGCTCTGTATTGAGAAAAATCTCGCCCGAATGAGCGGCAGTTGCTCGCGTATCCGCAGCGTTTCCATCCGATGGCCGCTCGAATAGTAACTCTTGTTCCGCGCCACCCGCTGCTTCGATTGCGGTCTGTACCTGCCCGCCGAAGTTCAGCTTGGCTATGGTACGGTCCATCGTGCTGAGAAGGCGGTAATTCTCTGCATGTGCGCTTAGCGACTCGCCAGCCGCTGGCCGCGCATTCACCCGGTCTACTCCAAAGGGAGAAAAGCCGATTGCCCCGCGGCCGAGCGCGGCAAAGAAAAAGGGAGCGAACGCATTCCCTTGGCCTGTTTCCGGGATCCACAGCGGGTTGTCGGGTCGATTGTAAGTGTCGAGTATGTGCAGATAGAAACCAGCATCACTGCTATAAATATCCGGTCCGATGGCGTCGATAGAAGGCGCGGCGATTCTCCACAAGCTCAGCATGGTCTGGACCGGACCGCCGGATGGATAGCCGATGCCGGGGATTGGGATCCGCCGCTCCGGCAGCTCCGCCGGAGGATAGGCGAGCCAGACGTTGCAGTACATGGGAATCGGAAGCTCACGCTTGCCGGCCTCGGCGATGGAATTGATGTACCGTGCCTGCGTCCAGGCTTGAAACACCTCGGCGGCATTGCCCGCGAAGACATCGGCCCAGGCGCCCGGCTTTCGGTGGAGCGCCTTCACAAGTTCGGCCGGGACAGCTCCTGCAAACTCGCGATTCGCCTCCGGAGAATAATCACGGACCGTTCCGATGGCCCCCGATTCGTTCTCCACCTGAATCATGAGAACCGTATGTTCCTGGCCGTCGCGCTCCGCCAGGTGATGAGCCAGGGCAGTGAACGCGCGGCGATCGGCATCGAGGTTTGAAGGCGCATTCGCCGAAAGCACATCGAGCGGCGTGCCGTAACTGTTTTGCATGCGCGGAAAGCGCGCCGGGTCGCGCTTCACCCAGACGGGCGCGTAATGATCGTTGCCGTTTTTCCAGGTACCGAACCAAAGCAGGATCAAGTGCAAATGGTGAGCACGCGCGCCGTCGAGGAGTGCGTCGACGTTGGTCCAGTCGAAATGCCCCTGCTCAGGCTCGATCTGCTCCCAATAAACGGGAGCCTCTGCCGTGTTCACGTGCAGGCCCTCGAGTGCAGGCCAGACCTGTGGCAACACTTCGGGCCAACTGCTCGAATTACCGATCTGCGCTCCCAGGACCAAGTACGGCGCTCCATCCACGAGCAGAGCATGACGGCCGCCTCTTTCCATCAGTTGTGGCGCGGGCGTGGACGATTGCGCGACAGAGGCGCGCGGTAGAGTCCAGAGCGATAGCAGACCGAAGGTGTGGACGAGTAAAACAGCGGATCGGATCACGCGGGATTAGGTCCTTTTGCCTAAGACCGTAAGTCTAACAGCGCGTGTTTAACCCGACGCCGGCCAGTTCGTCTGCGCTCTGAAACTTGGACAAGCCGATATTCAGGTTGCGGTTCTGTCTTACTGGGCGCGAAGGATGGTTGCCGGATCTCTCTTCGCGACGCGGTTGGCTGGAAGGTAGCTGGCGAGGAACGCGGCGAGAATGAGCAGAAGAATCGTGATGCCTAGGGCACATAGAGAGCCGGGCCAGCCGCCTTGTCCAGGTTCTGTTGCGCTACGTCTCCCACGACTCCGACCACCTGGCTCCAATCCGTTCGATCGGTTTTGATGTAGCGGCCAACCGGGTCTTCGTTTCGCCAGAAGTGCCGGACCATCGCTGCGTTAACGATGACGACGCCCGGCGCATGATGCCGACGACCGTGACGGGCTCACCGTCAATCGAAATCGCGCGGCCCAGGATGTCTGGAGATCCTCCGTATCGGCGTTTCCAAAGCGAGTCGGAAAGAACGACGTTACGGGAAGCTTGCGGCTTGTCGGCGGCGGGATCAAGTGTTCGCCCAAATTCGGCAGCAACGCCGAAGACAGCTTTCGCGGCTTCGAAGCCTTCTTTGCGCAACTGCTCTGCCTCAATCGCGATGTGAGATTGAATTTCGGCAGCGAAATCCGTCTGCTTCCGCCGCTTCGGGAACAAGGTCATAACTCGCTCTCCTGCGGACCCAAAACATTTGCGATGGCGATGGCCATGCGACGCCAGCGGCCGGTCTCATCCACAAGCAGCTTCCGGCCATGGGCAGTGAGTTTATAGAATCGCGCCCGCCGGTTGTTCTGCGAACTTCCCCATTCAGCGCTGATCGCGCCTTGCGTTTCAAGACGCTGCAGGGCGGGATACAGGGCGCCATGATCGACCAAGAGCTCGTCTCCGGATGACGTTTGAATGGCGCGGGCAATTCCCTGGCCGTGCTGGCGGCCGAAAAGCAACGTCCGCAATATCAGCAAGTCCAAGGTGCCTTGCAGGAGAGCAAGGCGCTCCTTGCGGTCACGGGTCGACATCTGACATCAGTATCTTCCCTGTCAGGTAAGATGTCAACCCAAAGAAGACGGGCCGCGGCCTGAAAAATCGGAAAAATCTTATCTCTTACTTCGAGCGCGCGCAACGAGGTGCATGCGGCGCGGTGTTCCGAAGCGGGGCACTTCTGCCGTTTTGAAACCAGCGCAAGGCGGGCACGTGTTCCGGAATGGTTCCGGCAGCTGCGGCGAGGAGGACGACCGCACTGGCTCAGCGACAGCTAAAGTTTATCGATTCAGGCGATTAGCGGGACCGCACCGGTGTCCGAAGGAGACCGGTTTTCGGTGGTGGAAGGGATGCCTTTCTTCAAAGCGAGCCGACAGAGCTCAGCCGAGGAGAAAGACATTCATGAACGCCACCGCCAGTAAGCGCGCACCGATCACCGAGCCGAAGGAAGACACGTCGAGGCGAGACGAACTGATTCAGGAGCATCTGCACCTTGTGACCGCGATTGCAGCGCATATCCAGAGATCGCTTCCGGTTCACGTTGAGCTGGACGATCTGGTGCATGCCGGCACGATGGGGCTGTTCGATGCGGCGACCAAGTACCAGACCGACAAAGAAGTGGCGTTTCCTTGCTACGCCAAGCATCGCATTCGCGGAGCAATCCTGGACGGCCTGCGGCAGATGGATTGGGCCTCGCGGGACTTGCGGAAGCGCTACAAGCAAATGGAAGCGGTGACGCGCGATCTAGCGACGAAACTGCAGCGCGATCCAAGCCAGGAGGAAGTGGCGAAAGCGATGGGGCTCGATTCGCGGCGGTGGCAGGCATTGATGGTGGATTTCCGGAGCCTCGGATTGATGGCCTCACAGCTCAGGCCGGAGCGCGACGAGCAACAGCCGCTGCAGGACACGCCGTGCGCGCCGTCGCAGTGCCCGGACCAACTGTTCGCGCGCGCCGAACTGCGGCAGAAGCTGGGGTCGGCTCTGCAGGGGCTGCCGGGACGTTATCAGCAAGTGGTGAAACTTTATTACGAGCGCGATCTGACGATGAAAGAGATCGGCGGGATTCTGGGAGTCAATGAGAGCCGGGTTTCGCAGATTCACAAGAGCGCGCTGAAGCACATGCAGGCGGCGCTTAGCGGGAGCGGCATTTGTTCGGCGGCGGCTTTCTAATACGACCGGCGTTACTGAACAACGAGACGATAAGGCAGGATGCGAAGTAACCCGCCCTGGAGGAGAGCCGGGCTGGGGAGTGCCGGCAGGGTTTTACGCAGCTTCGATTCGGCGGCAGCTTCGGCGGCCGCATCGGGAGAAGCATTGGCCAGAACGTCGAAAAGGCTACGCCGCGGCGGGTACATGACGAGGTTCGTTTCTCCGGCGGGTGACAGCTTGGCTTTGCCTCGGACGAGCGCGATGGCCTGATCGAGCGTGCCGAGTTGATCGACGAGGCCGTTCTGGCGGGCTTGCGAGCCCATCCAGACACGTCCCTGGGCTATAGGATCCACCTGGTCATACGATTTTTTTCGCGCGGCAGCGACTTTGCCGACGAAGGAGCGGTAAGTCGCTTCGATGGAATCGTGCAGCTTCTGGGCGGCGGCATCGGTGAGAGGCGAATAGAGGGAATCCATGGCCGCCAATTTGCCTCGGGAGATCTCATCTTCCTGGATCCCCAGCTTGTCGTAGAGGCCGTGAAAGTTGGGCCTGACGTAGAGCACACCAATCGAACCGGTGATGGTATCGGGATAGGAGACCACCGGATCGCCGGTCATGGAAATAAAGTATCCTCCGGAGGCGGCGACATCGGACATCGAGATGACCAGCGGTTTCGCGCCCGCGAGCAGCTTCAACTCGTGCAGTATTTCGTCGGAGGCAACAGCATCACCTCCGGGCGAATCGACGCGCAGAATGACGCCTTTGATGCTGCGATCGCCTCTGACCCGGCGGATTGTTTTGATGAAGGCGCCCGAGGAAATCACGCCCTCGCTTCCGAGCGCGTTGTTGGATTCACCGCGAATGATGTCTCCCTCGCCAACGAGCAGGGCGATTCGATCGCCCCTTCCAGGCACAGCGCGGAAGTAGGTTCGAATGCTGGTCTTATTCAACTCGCCGGCGGACAGTTTTCTTTTGAGCTCCGAATAGACCTGGTCCTCATAGCCGAGCTCGTCGATGAGTCCGCTCGCTTTGGCCTGTACGGCGAGGAAGGGTCCCATATCGATGAGGGCGCGCATGTCGTCGGCTGTTTTGTGCCGCGCCTGGCCGACAGTGGAGCAGAAATCCCCGTAAACCTGATCCAGAACCTGATTCAGGACGTCGCGGCTTTCCGGCGACATATTCGTTCTGGTGAAGATATCTCCGGCGTCCTTGTAGCGGCCGATGTGATCCACCTGGATACCCACGCCGAGCTTATCGAGCGTGCCCTTGAAGTACATCTCTGCGAGGCGGAAACCCTTTACGTCGAGCATGTCGTCGGGGGAAAGGAAGATCTTATCGGCCGCCGTGGCAAGGTAATACTCTCGCGAGCCCGGGCCCTGAAGGTAGGCATAGACGGGTTTGCCGGATTTCTTGAAGTTCAACAGCTCTTGCCGGATCTCTTCCAACTTGCCCCACCCGGCGGCGAGGCCGCGGGGCTGGACAACGATGGCCTTGATACGACTGTCGGAAGCGGCTTCGCGCAAGGAGGCCCAGATGTCGCGCACCGTGGGAGCGCTTTGCGACTCCACGAACGGGATGGGGACATCGACCGGCGCGGCCTCGGGAAGCTCGCCACTGAGAGCGAGAACGAGTACGGAATTGCCGGAGATGGTGGGCTGTTTGGTTGCAAACAGACGTCCGACAGCGAGAACAATGATGACCAATCCGAGGACCGTAACGACAGCGCCGATCAATACGCCCAAAAGGAATTTCCCCATACGGGTGATACTTTTCTCCCAATGGAAGCGTAGCAAGTCGCGCCGGGGCGCGGTTCTAGGCGGTTGCCTGGGGCGCGATCAGGCCGTGCTGCGCGGCGTATTGGATCAAGCTGGCACGGTTGTGAATATCGAGCTTGCGCATGAGGTTGAGCTTGTGCGCTTCAATGGTTTTGGTGCTGAGGGAAAGCTCGGATGCGACTTCGCGCACAGTACGCCCTTCGGCGAGAAGGCGCATCACTTCCTGCTCACGCGAGGTGAGAGGCGTGACGGTCGTATTGGAGCTGGCGAGAGCTTGCAAATCGGGGATGATTTTCGAGAGTCCGCGGGGTTCCTGTTCTTCGGAAGCCGCAATCTGCCGGATGCCGGCGGCGAGTTCCGCGGGCGAACTGTTCTTCAGCATGTATCCACGCGCTCCGGCGGCTATCGCCAAGCCCAACTGTTCCGGACCATCCTCATCGGTGAGGATCAGGGTCGCGAGATCGCCGGCCGCCTGGCGAATCCCGAATGCACTCGGTTGACCGCCCTTTTTGAGCAAAGCCAAGTCCATTACCAGCACATCGGGCGCGTGCAAGCGAAGCTTGGCGATCGTTTCCGGGGCGTCCCCCGCCTCGTCAACGACTTCCAGGTCGCTCTGAGCCGTCAAAACCGTTCGCAAGCCTCGTCGAAAGAAGAGGTGCTCGTCTGCGATCAAGATGCGGTTTGCCCGTTTTCCTTTTGCCAAAAGCTCGTACCGTCCAGTCACTTATTCTTATCGGCAGGTGAACCGGCAAACCTTTAGGGAAAGTACGCATTTCGGGCTCGGGAGATGCGATTCGGCTGAAAATTCAGGATTTGGCAGGCTGAAGGGAGTTTGTGCTGGCGAGGGCAGCTTCAAGGAGCTTGACGGTGTCTTTCTCCTCAGTCTCCCGGGCGCGGTCGAGGGCGGAATGGCCGGCATGGTCGCGGAGCCCGGGACTCGCGCCGCGTTGGAGAAGCAGGGCGACGGCATTTGTCCGGCCCAGGGAGGCAGCGAGCATCAGGGGAGTGGCGCCGGTGTCGCGGTCGACCGCGTCGATGCGTGCGCCGCGATCCAGCAGGAGAGCGATTACTTCGCTGCTTCCGCCCAGTGCCGCATCGTGCAAGGGCGTGCCGCCGTTTTCGTTGAGGGCATCGATGCGCGCGCCGCGATCGAGCAGGAGTTGAACGGTTTTCCTCTGTCCCTTCAGGGCCGCGTCATGTAAATAGGTAGAGCCGGAAGCGGTTGGCTTATTGATATCGAGGCCTGCGTCGGCCAAAATTTTGATGATTTCCGTCTGCCCTCGCATGCTGGCGGTTTCCATGGCCGCTTCGGCAGCGGCTTCGGACGCACGGAGGCCGACACCGGTACGCAGCAGAGCGCTGACGACGTTGCCGTTCTTGTATGCCAGGGCGAGATCGAGAGGCGTCTGTCCGAAACGGTCACGCTGGGCGGGGTCGGCGCCTGCTTCGATGAGCGGCGGAATCAATACGGCGAAACCTTTCATGCTGGCTTCGTGCAAAGGGCCTCGGAGGTCACGCGGATGAACCTGCTTGGGATCCGCGCCGTGCGCAAGAAGGAGTTTCACCGCGCTGGTCTGACCGTGCAGCACGGCTTCATCGAGCGCCGTGTTGCCGTTCGCGTTCGTCAAGGCGATATCCGGACGCGCCGACAGCAGAAGTTCGAGAATTTGGGGATTGCCGCGCGCGGCCGCCAGGTGAAGAACGTTTTCACCGTCTCGTAAACGGAAGTCGACGCGTGCGCCCGCCGCGAGCAGTAACTTCACCTCGGCCGGCCTTCCGATCAGCACGGCGTATTGCAGGGCGGTTGAGCCGGCTTCGCGATGCGTGGCGTTGGGATCGGCTCCATGAGCGAGGAGAAGCGCGGTGATCTCGGCATTCCCGGACCAGGCGGCATCGAGCAGCGGAGTGCCACCGAGGGCGTCCCTGGCATTCACATCGGCGCCATTCGTAATCAATTGCCGGACTTCTTCCAGATCGCCGCGCCGAACGGCAGCATGCAAAGCATCTCCGGAATTGAGGGGCGGGGCGGGAGTCTGAAAAGCGGCCGCTGGTGCGGCGAGTAAGAATGAAAGGCCCGCGGAAGCCGGGAAGATCACGGATAGAAAGACGCACAACGCCCGCAGCCCGCCGCGCATGCCCACAGAGTATCACCAAGTTTTGCGCAACGTAACAGCGACCGGTTGTTAGAGATTCGCGGCCGTTCACCGAATTTCGCTCGCGCAGAATAAACTCGTGAAGTGGGCATGTTTCAGGCATTGGAAACCGCCGTGCAGGACCTACGCTACGCCGTTCGGGGACTCAGCCAATCGCGAGGCTTTGCCGTAACCGCTATCCTTTCGCTTGCACTGGGTATCGGAGCGAGCACCGCGATTTTTTCCGTGACCGACAGCCTGCTGCTGCGACCTCTGCCTTATCGCGATCCGATGCGGCTCGTGATGGTGTGGGAAACCCGCCCGCAGCGCGGTTCCGAGCACAACGTTGTGTCGCCGGGCAACTATTTCGATTGGAAAGCGCAGAACACGGTATTCGAGAGCATGGCCGCATTCCGTGATAGTCGCTCCGTCCTTGCCGACGGCGATCGTACCGAGGAACTTGGCAAGCAATCAATGAGCGCGGAACTGCTTCCAATGCTCGGCGTTGTGCCTGTTCGTGGCCGGCTGTTCACTCCTGAGGAGGACCGGGCGGCAGTTCACTCGGACAGCGTACTGCTCATCAGTTACCGCATTTGGCAGAGTTGGTTTGGAGCCGACCCAAACATCATCGGCCGTCATGTGCAGATAAACTCGACTCCGCGCACGATCATCGGCGTGATGCCCCCTGGCTTCTCGTTCCGGAATCGCACGACCGATCTTTGGGAGCCGCTGGGGTTAAACCCGGCCGAAAACTACCGAAAGACACAAGGGCGATGGATGATGGCAATCGCACGGCTGAAGCGCGGCGTGACCGTGGCCCAAGCCCAGGCCCAGATGACGGCCATCGCGCAACGACTCGCTACCAGCTACCCGGAATTCGACAAGAACTGGACAACAACTGTCGAGCCGTTGCGGGATTCTCTGGTCCGCGAAGTTCGACGTTCCTTACTCATCCTGTTAGGCGCCGTCGGACTGCTCCTGGCGGTTGCCTGTACCAATGTAGGAAACCTGCTCCTGGCCCGTTTTACATCGAGACGACAAGAGATAGCCGTGCGGGCATCGCTGGGCGCTACTCGCTGGCGTATCGTTCGGCAAGTTCTCACAGAAAGTTTGATCTTGGGACTGCTGGCAGGTCTCCTGGGAGTTGTCCTGGCACGGTGGATGGTGGCTGGGTTGCTGACGATGGCGCCCAAAGAGCTCACGCAATCAGCGAACGTGTCGGTGGATTTTCGGATCTTTTTGTTTTCTATTGCTCTTTCAGCTTGCGCGGCTATCCTTTTCGGACTGGGACCCTCGATTGCGACTTCTCATATCGAACTGACGAGAGCTTTGGCCGACGGTTCCCGTTCGAGCACCGGCAGTGGCGGTTTACGTTCCTCGCTGGTTAGCGCCGAGGTTGCGTTATCGCTGGTACTCCTCACGGGAGCTGGGCTGCTCTTTCAGAGCCTGATTCGTCTGCAGCGAGTCGATCCCGGCGTAGAAGCGTCGGGCCTATTGACGTTTCGTGTGTCCCTTCCCGCCGCCCGCTACCGGCAAGTAGCCCGACGTCAAAACTTTTTCGCAACTGCCCTCGATCAAATCGATCGCTTACCCGGAGTCAGATCGGCGAGTGCAGTAAGTTATCTTCCTTTCGATGGGGATGCGGCAGGAACCTGGGTCAACATCGCGGGTAAACCGAAAGCTCGACCTGGCGAAGAGCTACTAGCCATTATTCGTACCGTAATGCCTGGGTATTTTCGCACTATGGGTATTCCGCTGCGACGTGGCCGCGATTTCGGCGCCGCCGACGATACAGAAGCAGCGCCGTACAGGTTTATCGTGAGCGAAGCATTCGTTAAGAAATACCTCGCCAACGAAAATCCGCTAGGCCAATCGATCAATGCCTTGATGGACACCCAGAATCCCTTCGGCGAAATCGTAGGAGTGGTCGGGGACGTCAGAGAAGGGGCGCTGGATCAGGAATCAATGCCGACGGTGTATTACCTCTATTCGCACCTGCCTTACCCAAGCATGATTTTCGTTGTGCGGTCAGCCGGCAACCCTGCAGCACTCGCTGAGCCAGCGCGTAAAATCATTCGCGGAATTGATCGAAGTCAACCCATTGCTGAAATTCATACGATGCAGGAGGTGATCGGTCAAACGTTTGCGCGACAACGCTTCAGCGCCTTATTGTTGAGCGCCTTTTCCATAATTGCAGTGGTGCTCGCCTCGATTGGGATCTACGGAGTACTTGCATACTCCGTTTCGGAGCGAAGCCGGGAATTCGGTGTGCGCGCTGCTCTCGGGGCAGACCCTCGGCGAATAATCGCGCTGGTTCTTGGAGCTGGAGCACGCCTTGTCGTGGTCGGAAGCGCGGTTGGACTGGCGGGAGCACTCGGGTTGTCAACCGCGCTGAAGAGTCTTCTATTCGACATAGGTCCGCGAGATCCCCTTACGTTCATCGTGGCTCCATTACTCTTGTTTTGCATTGCGTTGCTAGCGGCATACATTCCTGCCCGTCGGGCCGCGCGTGTAGATCCGATGACAGCTCTCCGCGCAGAATGAGCGAGTGTTTTGGGTTGAGACTCTCTGTAGAGTAGCAGCTTTTGAGAAAGATATTATCTCCATGACGGCCGAGCACATCGACAGATCCGAACTCTGTATGGCAGAATGCTTGGGTGCTCCAGCGGCTGACCGAGCGCAAAGAGTGGCAGTTTTTCAGCGTGTTACCCAATGCAAGCCTGGGCCTCGCGGCGGCCTGGTGGACTGTACTCCTATTGCGCGGGATCCTGCCGGCGGCTTTTGCGATCGCTATGGGTGTGCTCGTCGGCGCGGTGCGGCGTGGCGAGGCTCTCTCCGGTGCGCTTGCGCTGGTCGGCGTGGTTTTCGTTTTGCTGCAGGTGCTCAATCCGATTCACCAGGTGGTCGGGAACAATCTTGGAGATCGAACGGCCGCTTGGCTTTACGACCGGCTCACTGAGGCCTGCGTACGGCCGCCGGGGATCGGGCACTTGGAGGATCCGGCTCTCACGAGCGATCTAACAGTGGCGCGTGACTTCGACCTCGGGATGACCGGTCCTCCGCTCTCCATCTCGATGGATTTCATCGCGAATGGCATGGTCGAGCTGATCGGCGGGTTGGCGTCCGCGCTGATCCTGTTTGGATATAGCTGGTGGGCGCCTATCGTACTTGGGGGTGCGTGGCTGGCGACACACTGGCTTCTGCGCGAGAGCGCGATCTGGCGCGACCGCAATACGGAGGAAGTGCGCGGTGCGCAGCGGGAGGCCGAGTATGCGTACCGGCTGGCTGTGGATCCGCCGGCGAGTAAGGAACTCCGGCTGTTCGGTTTGGCGGGCTGGACTCTCGACCGCTTCCGACGAAGCCGCACTCACCTGCACGAATTACAGTACCGAGCGACGCGCCTGAGAGAGCGTCCGGTGATGTGGAGCGTGCTCCTGGTTGTCGGTGCGAACGTCTTAGTGTTCTGGTCAATGGCCAATGCGGCCGCCGCCGGTCGCTTCAGCCTCGGCGAAGCCATTACCTTCATGCAATGCGCTATCGGCGTCTCGATGATTGCGTTCGGTGGATTCAGTTGGGCGCTGGATGGAGCATCTGCTCCGGTTGCGGCCGTGCTTCGGCTGGGAGATGCGATGCGCCGCGTTGGAGCGCTGCCGTTGGGGGATCGCAGCGCGGAAGGGAAGCCGGCAAAGGAGATTTGTCTGCGGGACGTTTCATTCGCGTACCCGGCTGGCGGATCGACTCCGGGCAGGCCCGTGTTGGAGCATTTCGATCTCGTGATTCCGGCCGGCTCGTCGCTGGCGATTGTCGGGCAGAATGGCGCCGGCAAGACGACCATCGCCAAACTTTTGTGCCGCTTGTACGATCCGCAGTCAGGCACGATCGAGATCGACGGCGTCGACCTTCGTGAGTTCGATATTGCGTCATGGCGCTCGCGCATAACGGCCGTATTCCAGGACTTCATCCGTTTCGAGCTGCCGATGCGGGATAACGTGGCTCCGGCGAAGGCCCCGGACGAGGTGGTGCGCGCCGCGCTCGAAGCCGCGGGAGCTATGAATCTGGCCGAGCTCGACACCGTGCTGGCTCGCGGTTATAGCGGAGGCACCGATCTCTCGGGCGGCCAATGGCAACGTGTTGCGCTGGCCCGCGCACTGGCGTCCGTCCAATTAGGCGCGGGCGTTGTGCTGCTCGATGAGCCGACCGCGCAACTCGATGTGCGAGGAGAAGGCGAGATTTTCGATCGTCTGCTGGCAGCTACGCGGCATTGCACGACCATTCTGATCTCGCACCGTTTCTCTACCGTTCGGCACGCGGATCGCATTTGCGTGCTCGAGAACGGGCGGGTGATCGAGCTGGGTACGCATGACGAGCTGATAGCGTTGGGCGGCCGCTACCGGACGATGTTCGATCTGCAGGCGCAGCGCTTCAACCTACCGGAGGAGGAGGGCATGACCTTTGACGTCCTCCAGTGACCGCGATCGCGCGATCGAGCCGCTGCCGCCCACCCTTTCATCCATGTGGCGATTATGCAGGCTTGGCTACCGGCACGAGCCGCGCTTGATGCTAGTGTCGTTTGTGCTGTCGCAGTTGGCAGCGCTTCCGGATGCGCTTCTTGCGTTGTGGCTGGCACTGCTCGGTGCAGGCGTCGTTCAGCATAGACCCGGACTCGTGGAGGGCTCGGCGATCGGGCTGGGCGTGTCGGCGGCGGCGACCTGGTTTCTTCGCACGGTCAGTACGCGATTGCAGCGAAAGTTCCGCGACAAGGTGACGATCGCGCTCGAATCGCATGTCGCGCAATTGCAGGCATCGATTGCGACCGTGGCGCATCAGGAACGTCCGGAATATCTTGACCGGCTCTCCATGCTCCGCAATCAGGTATTCGTGCTCGACCACATGTACATGTCATTGTTCTCCACGCTGGGGTGGATTCTGCGGCTTGGCGTGACGATGGCCCTGTTGGCGTCTGTTCATCCGGCTCTTCTGCTGTTAATCGTCTTCGCAGCGCCCACCATAGTGACGTCTTCGTGGCGCCCTGGTATCGAGAGGGCCGCGCAGGAGCGTGGCGCGCAAGCGAACCGGCTCGCGCGTCATTTATTCGACGTGGCCACTACCGCCCCGCCCGGCAAAGAAGTGCGCGTGACCGGCATCGGAGAGAAGATCGTGAGAGACCGCCGGGCGGCCTGGCAGAACTGGTATGCGCCGCTGGCGTCCGCTCGCTGGGGCTCGGCGTGGTGGCACGCTCTCGCATGGGCGGTATTCGGCTGCGCTTATGTCGCCGCGGTGGTGTTTGTATCGTCCGTGCTGCGGGGAACGGCCGCCCAAGTGTTGCTGGTGCTCGCCGCCGGCGCACGGCTTTCGGCGTACATCGGCGCAACGGTTGGCGAGATCGGGTTTCTGCGCGGATTCTGGGCGGACGGCTCGCGGCGGCTTGCGTGGCTTGAAGACTACGCTGCTGCCGTCGCAGCAACGGGAGATTTGCCGGTGCCTTCGGTGCTGCGCCGCGGCATTCGGCTCGAGCATGTCTCGTTTGCCTATCCGGGCACATCCCGCGTTGTGCTGGAGGACGTGTCGGTAATGCTGCCTGCAGGAGCGGTAGTGGCAATTGTGGGCGAGAACGGCGCCGGCAAAACGACGCTCGTAAAGCTGCTCTCAAAAATGTATGAGCCGTCGTCAGGCGCGATCCTCGTCGATGACACGCCTCTTGCGCGGCTACCGGCCGGCGAGTGGCGGGCGCGTCTTGCGGGAGCGTTCCAGGACTTCTTTCGCTTTGAATTCAGGGCGAAACAAACGGTGGGAATTGGAGACGTTTCGCGGGTGGATGAGGAGCCTGCGGTGATCACGGCTGTCGACCGCGCCGGCGCCGCCGATGTGATCGCCCGTCTTCAATCCGGCCTTGACACGCAACTCGGCCCGACCTGGCCGAGCGGAGTCGATTTGTCCTTTGGGCAATGGCAGAAGCTATCGCTCGCACGCGGATTCATGCGTGACGAGCCGCTGCTGCTGGTTCTCGATGAACCGACTGCTGCACTGGACGCGGAAACCGAACATGCTCTGTTCGAACGGTACGCTGCGGCGGCGCGCGGCGAGCAGAGCGCCAGCGGCCGCATCACGGTACTGGTGTCGCATCGCTTTTCGACGGTTCGGATGGCCGATCTGATTATCGTTCTGGATGGAGCTCGGCTGGTGGAGTCCGGCAGTCACGACGAGCTCATGGCGAAGGGCGGTCCCTACTCGGAGCTGTACGCCATCCAGGCCGCGGCTTATCGATAGGCTGGGGCGCACATGCTTTCAGTACTTCTCAATGGAATCAAACCCCACTTTTCCGCGAGTGAGTTACGGTGATCGTCATATTCAACCTATTCCGAAACGCCACTCTGGATCACGGTACCGACACTCGCGCCATTGTTGGCAGAGAAAACCAGTTCCACATCGAACTGCGCATTCGCCGGGCACGCGCTGAAATCGATCGGGAGGCTCACGCTGGCATTCCGTCCCGGGGCAATCGTGCCCACAGAGAGAGGAAGTGTCGCGGTTGTCTGCGCCACACAGGAACTTCCGGCCGTCTGCGTCAAAGCAAAGCCTGTGATCTGGGCATCAGTGTCCGGCAGGAAGCTCGAGTTGCTCAGTGTGACGGTCCAGGTCCGTGTTCCATTGGTTCCCGTTTTCCCGGTAATCGCACCGCGAAGGTCGGTTGGCCCCGGTTGCGGTGCGATCGCGATGCGATCCAGCGCCGGAGCATACCCGGTAGGATTGCCAAACTGAATCGTATTTAGCCCAGCCTTGAGTTCCACAGGGATCACGATGCTGGCCGGCAGACTAAAACTGCTGCCGTTCAGATTGAGCTGGAACGGAGGACCGTCATTAATCGTGACGGCGTAAGATCGCGGGCCGCTGGTCAGATAATCGATCTCCATCTGATACGTGCCATCGGCCGGAACGCTGACATTCGTAAAGGTGACGTTATCGGCGCTACCGCCGCCGATATTCCCGGCCTTCGATGCGCCGGAGCAGTATTCGCAGTAGGATGCGCTCACTGTGCCGCTGAAACTGGCGTTCTCCGCTTCATAGGTAGTCGAGAATGACGGCGACGCCATCCCATCGCCGCTGATGATGAAGTCATCCAGCCCGGGAGGATAGCTGGTCGGGTTGCCGAACTCGATGCTGTTCGCACCGGCCTGCAGCTGAATCGGAACGGTGGTTCCGGAAGGCAGCGCGAAACTGCCGCCGCCGACGTTCAGCGTAACAAAGGGCCCGCCGTTGACCCGAAACAGCAGCGAGCGCGGGCCGCTGGTCATCGAATTGACCTGCATAAAATAGGTTCCATTGCGCGGAACTTCCACGTTATTGAAGGTCGCATTATTGTTGGCTCCGACGCCGAGATACCCGTCTTCTTCACCGCCGGCGCACGCCGCGCAGGCCACCAGTTTCGCGGTTCCGGTAAGGATGGCGTCCGTGGCTTCGTAGGTTTGCACGTTTGGCTCCGGCGGCGCATGTCCGATGCCCACTACACGCAGCAGCCGCGAGCCGTGCCCCGGCAGAAGAGCGCGGAACCCTCCGGGGAAGGGGATCAGGTCGCGTTGAGTCCAGAGATCGCGAACCTGCAGGGCTATGTCAAAGCCCAGCAGCCTCCACGGGAGGAACACGGGGACGGGAAAGGCATTGAGATTCGATACAGAGACGTAATCGGTATTGTTACCGATTTTTGACATCCACACTGGCGTGTCTCCGCCGAGAACCTGCTGCGCCGGATGTCCCGACTGATCCACAGCCAGAACCTCGTCGTTCGTGAGCAGCTGAGTCCCGAAGGAATCGAGCGTGGTGAGATCGCCTCCCAGATAAAGGGGAGCGTTCGCCATCGACCACAGCGTGACCGCCGTACGCCGCTCATCGTCACTAAGGCCCGAAGTGGTGGAATTGAGAACGTCCAGAGCGTCCAGATCGTTCCAGCCCACGGCCGGTCCGGCAGCATCTTCCCAGCCCACCAGATCGTAGAAGCGCCAGGACATCATGGCCCAGTCGGTGATGGTGGCGCAGTTCCCCTCGCACTGTCCATCGGCATCGATGCGGCGCGCATTCGCGTACTGCTGCCATGTCGAGAGGTAATCCTTATCCAGCGCCCACGAAATGGTCAGCCAGATCTTTCGTCCGGACTGAGCGATCGCCTGTGACCACGCTGCCACGTCGGGACGGTTGTCGATCGACAGGTTATCGACGTCGGATCCCGGCGTGACCCCATCCAGCTTGACGAAATCGATACCCCAGGAGGCAAACAGGTCGACCACGGAGTTGATGTACGACTGAGCGCCGGGCTTCGTGAAATCGATCTTGTAGTGATACGGATTGGAGCCGGTCGAGCCAAACGCATTCCCGCGCGTGTAGGGCACCTGCAGGATATCGTCGATGTGATACGGAGTTCCGAGGATGGGTGAGTTCGCGACCACTGCGGGATATTCCACGCCGGGGATCCAGTAGATGCCGGCCATCTGGCCATTCGCATGAATGTGATCGACCAGCGCCGTGATATCGGGGAACGTCGTGGGGTTCGGGGTTGGACGGCCGTAGCTGTCAAAGCTCCCCTGCCAGCCGGAATCGATGTTGATAAAGCGGAAGCCATGCGCCTCGAGCCCCGACGCTTTCAGCGCATCGGATTGGGCTTCGATGTTCGCCTGGGTGAGGAAGCCCTTCTGAATCGTCTGCTGGTCCCAGCTGGTCCAGCCGAGATAAGGCGTCTGGCCGGTCCCGTTGATCTGAGCCTCAACGCGATCGGCGAAAACCAGACACCCTAGGAGCACAACTGAGACAGTTAGGCAGAGAATAAAGCAGCGCATGGATTCGCCTCCTAGCCGTGACCGTGTACGTTACCAGCCAATTCCTAGTCTTACAAATCCAGTCACAAAAAATTCCTGCTCCCAAAAATATCTTTATCCCCTTCATTTACTGATCCTCGTTTCGATCCGGCCCATGCGTAACTTGTGGTATCACCGAACAACAGAACCACGACGCAAGTGGCGCAGACGATCGGTTTTCGTGGTCTGCGAGACCCGCCCGCCTGGCTGCCACTCGCCGGAACGCGCAATTCAGCACCCGCCGCCCGCCGCAGTGGAACAGGACGCGCGATCTGCTTCGTCGAGTTCGTGACTGTGAGGTATGGGAGCGATACGGTCGGACCTGATCCAATACACCAGATAAAAAGGCTCGCGGCGCACATGCTTTCAGCACTTCTCAATGGAATGAAACCCCACTTTCAGAGGACTGAAAAGAAGCGGCCCTCAAGTCAGTGCACGGGTGTGCGCAGGTTTGCTAAACGGCGGATATGCAAACGGCCGAGTGCGACAAAGATGTGGCACTGCGGCCAATCAGACTGCGCACAGTACATCGTCTGCTAAAAATGGCTCCCCTGCAGCGGACTTATACCCGTCAATGAATGTTTTCGCTTGAAGGTGAGAAGTGCTGCACGAGCGCGGACTCGCCGTTGCCACTGCTGTCTAAGATTGACGCTTTTCCTTTGAGAGTCTCTTGAAAAAAGGCCCCGCTGTAAGCATTAATGATCTTCAGACCGTCCCGTGCCTCCGCTGCCGACCTGCTACCTGGCTTTGAAACCAATAGCGGCTTGTCGGTAAACGACATGTGATCAATTCTCGGAGACTTGATCACCACGCGAAAGCTTCCGCCAGGACATCTGCGCAACTGCTCGATTAACGGACCCTGGATCTCGCGCTCGAAGCGCTCGCGCGTGTAGCCGTGTTGTCTTAATTCATCATCACTTGGAAGCGTGTGTTGTAGGAATAAAAAGGGCTGTGGGGGCAGCGTTGCTCGCTTGTAAGCAAGGATGGCACCTTCATCAAGGCGTCCGTCTTCGTTAGCACAAGCTTTGATCCGATTGTCAAGCTGGCAAGCACGTGCGACGATGCGACCGCCAATAGAATGACCCAGAGCGCCTATTCGCGATAAATCCATGGAGGTCTTGAAAGGTGCATTGGAATGGCCATCGTGTGTTATTGCCGTTAGCTTGTCGAGTACAAAGGAAATATCGCCCGCCCAGTAATTATCAGCGGCTTCTTCCCACGTGTGCATTCTTCTATCAAATGCGGCTTCACTTTCCCCCTTCCCCGGTTCGGGGTGGCGATTCGCAGCATCGGATGCGAGGACGACTCTGCCGTCAGTGAATGCAACCGCATCGATATCGTAAGTGCGCTCGATCGCCGCGACGATAAACCCGTGGCTGACCAGTGATTCGATCTGGGTAGTGTACACGAAGCTGGTCATCCCGATACCGGAAGAGAAGATGATGACGGGATATCGACCCGCTTCAGCGTGGACATTTTCAAAGCTGTGGGTCGCAATTTGATTGCGGACGAGCAAGGGCCAGAGATCGCTCCAAAACGGATGAGTCTTAGAACCCTCTTTGGCATCTATCGCCGCGGCACCCGGGAGGTAAGGCGCTCTGGGAGCCGCGCTTCCTACTCGCGAAGTGGGATACCAAACGTAGACCATCAATTCACGATGCTGATCAGGATTTTTCGACGCTGTTTCTTGGCGTGAGGAATCGATCCAATCGAAGCTGGTGCGGCCAACGCCGTACATGCTATCCGGATGAGGAAATGATGGTATGTTTTCAGCCCGAGCGCAGAAAGTAAGTCCTGCCAGGAATAAAAGAACTAAACCCAGGCCACCTAAACGAAGCGCTTGCAGCCTCATGACTGTTCGCTCGCATGCCAACTTCGAAAGCCCGGGATCCTTGATGTAGGATTGCGCTTTGATTTAGGATTGAGCTTTTGCTGCCATCGCGCCCAAGGCGTCGAGCTCAAACGCGGCGGTTTGTGAGTTTCCGCCGAACAAGACACAGGCGAATAGAAAGGCAAAGCATCTAGGCTGAAGATGTAGAAGAGTGACAGCGAACTCACGACTGCGATCAAGCCGATGCCGCTGACTCGAAGGCAACGCGGGAGCATAAATGTAGATGTCTCCCTGGCCACCTCCAGCCAAACACGTGCGAACCCGGCGAAGCCATTTTCAAGCCAAGCGTCGCGGATCTGATCGCGAAATACCTCCTGCATTTCGTCCTCGTAACGAGCTCGGAGCGCAATCGGATATCGGCTCACAACAGAGCGGTACGCCCGACCGCTAAGAGACAGTAATAATGGCGCCCAAATTTTCATTGGGCACTCCGCGTCAGGAGATTTCTAGCTCTGGCCCGTTTCAACACCGAATCTAGATTTGCTAAATCGGTTTCAAGCAGCGCCATGCCACTCGGGGTCAGGCGATAGTATCGCCGCCTTTCTTCGCTGGGTTCTGTAGTTTCTTCGATTGCTGCGACAGTCAGGAGGCGCTGAATAGTGGTATAGAGCGTACCCGGCCCCATGTTCACGCGTCCATCTGAAAGCAGCTTCGCCTCTCGCATAATCGCGTATCCGTGCTTTTCACCTTCGCTCAAAGCGAAAAGAACGAAGAACACAGCCGGCGTAAGCGGCAGCAACCGCGTCAGCTCTGGGCTGAGTTTGACGGCTTTCTTGCCCATAGTATCAGTTATGGATATATCACTAACCGATGCTGCCGTCAAGCAATCACACAAAGTGCCGAATCTGGAGCAACCTGCTTCCGGAAGTCCATGCATCAATAGAGTTTGGAATCAATCTCAGGTGCCTTGCTGACGCGAAACAGCGTTACCTCCGAGTGGCCGGCCCGGTGTGCGCCGGACCTGACGTTCGGGTCTCAATGGAAGGAAGCGGCACTTGAACGAAGCGCTTCGCGCAGTATTGGTTGTTTGATGCAGCCGTCGTCTAGTTCAGCGTGATCGTGGTTCGGCATGATTCAGGAACGACCGAGAGGAGGTCGTTCCATGACAAAGTTAAGACAGAGGATGACAGAGGAGTTGCGACTCCGCAACTCCTCGGAATACACGATCCGAAGCTATATCGGCTCGGTTGAGCGGTTTGCCAAACATTACGATCAGAGCCCCGCACAGTTGAGCGCCGAGCAGGTGCGGGATTATCTGTTGCATTTATTAGAGGAGCGCAAGCTCAGTTGGTCAGCCATTCATGTGAACCGGGCGGCTCTGCGGTTCCTCTACGTCCGCGTTTTGAAGCAACGGTGGTTTGACGAGGAGATCGTGGCGCCCAAACGGCACCTACAGTTGCCGACTGTTCTCAGCACCGAAGAGATCACCCGGATACTGGATTCCACCCGGAACCTGAAGCACTGGACGATCATGGCAACCTTCTATGCCACCGATATTCGCTGTAACGAACTTCGTCTGTTGAAAGTGGAGGACATCGACAGCCAGCGCATGCTCATCCACATCCGGAATGGGAAAGGACAGATACCACGAGATGTGCCGCTCTCGCCGGAGTTGCTAGAGCGTCTACGCATTTATTGGCGCTGGCGCAAACCGAAGGACTGGCTGTTTCCGTCTAAGCAGCGCCCGCAACATCCCATGGAGGACAAGAGTATCCGACACCTGTGCGCCAATGCTGGACGTCGCGCCGGAGTCAAGCGTCACGTTCATCCGCATGTTTTTAGGCACAGTTTTGCAACACATCTGCTAGACCAAGGCGCGGATCTGCGCACCATACAAGTGTTGCTGGGGCATGTCTATATTCAAACCACAGCTCGCTATCTGCAGGTGTCCATGCGTCGCATTCAGGTGGTCGCCAGCCCCTTCGACGCGCTCACCGTTCAACCCATCGATCAGTCCGAGGATAATGCGCGACAGAGGTGAAAGCGCATCGGCCTGAAGTCGCCGATATCTTTCGCCAACACGAACAGGAGTTTCTGGAACGCTGGCGGTCTGTCTTATCGGACCGCCAGCTGCAGACCCTCCGCGACATCGGCGCATGTCGAACCGCTGCGCTTGGCGCTCATCTTCATGTATGCAATCGTTGCCACCGCGAAACGATCGTGCCGAACTCCTGCTTGAATCGGCATTGCCCCAAGTGCGGCAGCATGGCGCGTGACCGCTGGGAGAAACACTCGGAAGAGTTACTACCGACTGCTTACTCGCATGTGATCTTTACTCTGCCGCACGAGCTCATTCCGCTTGTCCTGCAGAACCCGACCGTTGTATACAACATATTCTTCCGCGCCGTTTCGCAAGCGCTGCTCATCATCGGCAGCGATCCACGGCATCTGGGGGCACGCCTGGGCTTTCTGGCTGTCCTGCATACCTGGAATCAGAAATTGCTGGCTCACCCGCACATTCATTGCCTGGTCCCAGCCGGCGGGATCGCCTTGGATCAAACACGCTGGATTTCGTGCCGGCACCCAAAGTTCTTCCTTCCGGTGAAAGCGTTAGGCGCTAAGTTCCGCGGAAAGTTTCTTGCTCTGTTGCGGCGGCGCGTCTTTCGTCGCGGCATGCTTCAATTCCGCGGAACAGTGGCGCGCTTGCAGACGCGCCAAGAATTCGATCGATTTACCTGGTTGCTCAAAAACAAAGACTGGGTTGTCTACGCAAAGAAGCCCTTTGCCGGGCCAACGCACGTGATCCGATATTTGGCCCACTACACTCATCGAGTAGCCATCTCCAACGGCCGGCTGCTTCGTTTCGAAAATGGCCAGGTTAGTTTTCGCTGGCGTGATTCGGCACATGGCAACAAACAGAAAGTCATGACTCTCGATGCGGTAGAGTTTGTGCGCCGCTTTCTCCTGCATGTGCTCCCACGCGGTTTTGTCAAGATCCGCCATTTCGGTTTTCTGGCCAATCGGGAAAGAAGGCGTGCTCTGTCGTTCTGCTTCACCCTTCTTTCCTCGTCACAGCCCGTTACGCGAGCCGATTCTTCTCGACCTCGTGAAGTACGATTGTGTCCTTACTGCCAGGGAACACTCGTGCTCATAAAGCGGCTTACCGCTGTCCAGGTCCAGGCTCGCCATCCCATCCCGGCGTTGGACACATCATGACTACCCAGGCGCCGACCATTTTCGTCACCTCTGCTCGCCGCCCCAGAGCGGTCCCGCCCGACGTGTGCCCGCAATCCTTTCCAAACGATATGATTGGCATTTTTCGCCGACGCCGCGCTCCATCCTTCTTCAGACCATTTCCCAAACGACCCTATCTCCTGCTTTTCCACACCCGTCAAAAATCGCTCAACCGCCATTCAAATCGCATGAGCATTCGAGACACGGCTTCGTTCAAGTAGCGTGATCCGAACTCCCTCGGCGTTCAGCTTCCCGGCGTGCCTCAACGACCGCCCGCCTCGGGAGTTCCGATCAACCCTTATGACTTTTTTTGGTGGGTGATATCGATACCGCGCCTTTAGGAGTGATCCATCGAGGAACGCAATTTTACGATAACGCGATTGCCATCCCGGGCATAACTCGTAATGTTGTGCGACTTCTTCTAGCGCCCGCCTCAGCGTAGTAACAGGCTTATTGTCAAATTCGCTGCGCCATTCCGTTTCGACTTCTTGTATCCATGCCTCATAGCTCTCACTTACAGCGAGGCCTTTGCGGGTCAGATATACGATCTCTTTATCATTGAAACCACCCACACGCGCGAAGCCATGGCGGATAAGTGCCGACATGCCAGCAGAGTAGCCGAGTCCATACACAGGCCGCCCTTCTGGAGGGATGCCTTTAATTACGGCTGCGCTGAGCGAGAGCGCAACCGGTGACTTCCCCTCGTACTTCATTGCAAAGGCAACCAGAGCTTCGGACAATAACGCCGAGAGCGGAAGATGTGAAACAGTGTTGCCTCGCTCGCGAGGCACCGCTTTCCAGTCCTGTCCATTACCACCTGTGATGGTTGCGTCCGCCGCTCCATAACTGGCCGGGTAATGCGGGTGCTCCAGGGGCATCTTGGCAACGACTTCTTCGAGGGCGGTCCGGAGCTTGTCAGTCTGGCTAACGCCGATTTTCCTTTGCCATCGTTCTTCGGCGGTACCTTGATGTGACTTCCATCGGGACGCGACATGGGCCCCGCGAATGGTCAGCCGCACTATCGTCTGGCCAGGACCGAATTTCAGCTCCTCGACCCATCCATTTCTGGCTGCTGACCACAATAGGAAAGCGGCAACATAGATCCTGGCCGACAAAAACCAGCAAGCCTCATCACTTTACTTCTCGGCGCGCGTCCAAATGCCCCAAAACCTAACGTTCATGCCCCCGCATTTGTCGTTGTCATTCGCAACGAGATGATTGCCGAACAGTGTCAAATCGATATTGCAGGCGTCAGCGCCTTCGGAATAGTGGATGTGATTGCCGCTCGTGGTCACCTCGCCACCGACTTCCCCAAAGTGCTCGACATCTCCTGCACCGTGCCAACTGGCATGGCCCGTCAGCGCTAGTTTTGACGGATCACTCGTAGGCCTGAGTTCGATGCGGTTGCCACCGTTGGTCCAACTCCCGACCCAGGCGGTCACAGGCGGATTCGGGTCCACCCGAACTTCGCTGAGCTGGTTCGCCGGTACCCAAACGGGTGCGGCACCGTCCTCATTTTCAACATAGCCGCAGATCCAATCGCCGGATTTCCGAAAGATGACGATGGGCTGCTGCTTGTGAAGCTTCATCGAGAGGCAATTCGATTTCTCGCTACAACCGTAGTAGGCAACTGAACTGATCACCGTCAGAGCCAATTTCGGATTCGCACCAAATCCGTTGAATTCACACGCGGTGGTGGGGTGCTGTTCAGCCGCGGCGCCAAATGACAAGTTCATGATCGCGACCGCAGACCATCGCTTCATTTGAATTCGCATCCTTTGCCACTAGCCATTCCTATTATGGTTGAGGCACCGGGACCATACCTGTGCCCGAAAGACAGGGTTAGCTCCGAGTGGCCGGCCCCGTATGCGCCGGACCTGACGTTCGGGTCTCAATGGAAGGAAGCGGCACATAAAGTCCACCGATGGAAAGACCAATGCGATTATTTCCGGATTGCAGTCATCCGCCCCGAGTAAGCGCCACTCAGGAAGCGATCTCTCAGGCTCCACGTCGCGCTCGTGCTTCGGCGTCGCAAAAAGCGTCCGTTGTTAGACTAGACGACTCCTTGTAGATTGGGCAGATGGCGCTCAAACGGATGGACAACGTAGGAATCGTCGTCGATGACCTCGGAGGGACGATCGATTTCTTTCGCGAGCTCGGCCTCGAGCTGGAAGGGCGGGCCATGATCGAAGGAGAATGGGCCGGACGTGTCACTGGACTGGGCGATCAGCGCGTCGAGATAGCGATGATGCGCACGCCGGACGGCCACGGCCGGCTCGAGCTCTCCCGCTTCCTCACGCCGCCTGCCGTCGCGGATCACCGCAACGCCCCGGTGAACGCTCTAGGCTACCTCCGCGTCATGTTCGCCGTGGACGACATCGATGAGACGCTTGAACGGCTCCGCAAGCGCGACGCGCAGCTCGTAGGCGAAGTAGTCCGGTATAAAGACGCGTATCGGCTCTGCTACATCCGCGGGCCTGAAGGGCTTCTCATCGGACTTGCCCAAGAACTCAGCTGAGCGCAACACGAAGACAATGACGAAGAGCGACTAATGTCAGCGAGCGCGTCTCACAAAGGGTCGATACTGTTGAAAAACTCTGGCCGGACGGATTGGATGCGGGCAATTTCCGTGTAGCCTGTCGTTCGCTTGTTACTTGGGTAGCGTCTCAAGAAAGGATCGAACGTGCTGCAGCACCACGCCTTGCTCCTCTAGGAACATGTAGTGATGAGCACCCGGAATCTCGACAACACTCGCACGCGTATCCGCACGCTTCAGGTTGTCCTCCCACCGATGGATAAACTGCATCAGAATCTCGTCAGCCCGTTCGGAGTCGTGCCGCTCCTCTTCCGTTTTCGGCGCTTGCAGTTTCCACTTTTCAGCTGGCGGCAGCGGTACCGCGATGAGGGCTAACACGGGAATATCGATGTTGCGGTAGTCCTTAGGAATCGAGCCGGCATCGATCTCCTTCCCTACATACGGCGGAGTACGATTGTTGCCGATCGCACCATCAGGATTGATGACGTACATGTTTCGAATCTCCGCCGCCGGGAACGGTGCCTCGCCGATTCGTTTTTGGTAAGCCTGGTAGGACTCAACGGAAGAGTTGTCGGCGGCTGTTCTCTTGGGCGGCCCCGGCGCGTTCTTCGTGGCCTTCATCGTCAACGCTCTGAATTCCGGGTTGCTCCAGGGATAATCCATCGGATCGGCATTTGCATCCAGGTAGATGAGCGCGGCGAGCTCCGAGGAGTGCTGCTGGGCAAGAAACGTCATCTCGGAACCAGCCATCGAGTGTCCAATTAGGACGGGCTTTTCCAGCTTCAGTGCCTGTATGACGCGCCAATCATCTTCGGCCAAGTCCGGAGTTGAGTATCCGCGCTCGGGCTTGCTGGAAAGTCCAAACCCCCGGCGCGTGATTCCGTACACCTGCACATGACAACATGCAATCAGCTTGGGGGCGAAATCCTCGAAGACGTGCGCCGTATTTCCAGAGCCCGGCAGAAGCAACACAGGAGCGCCCAAGCCACCCCAATCAAGGACCTCGACCTTAACGCCATCTCCGACATCAACTCGTTGCGACTGTGCTTGATTCGCGGCGGCCGCACTTACCAGGAGCATTAACAGCGAAAGCAGCATCAGGCACCTCGGCACCGAGTTTACATCCTGGTTTCTCAGCAAACCGGAATTTGAAGCGATCAGCAAGCGCTCACAAAATCGAACGCAGGCAAACAATTCCTTTCTTAATGTTTCGGTGACCTTTGGCGTTCTCGAAGACGTCTTTCCATTTAGATCTCTGATGTTGTTCTCGTTTCAGTTTTGGGAAGGGGTGCTGCTCGTTATGATGGGCCAACAGACTCGTTCTGAGTCGCTGTTTCACTACTTCCGAATGGAAGACCATATTCAAGCCGGCCCGGACGGATCGCCATGAGTTTCCAGCCGAACTAAAACGCGAAGGCCGCTCCAAGGGTAAACCGCTGCTGGCGGAAGTTCGTAGTCGAGCTGCTCGAGTAGAAATTCCTGGGGGCGTAACCTTCCATGACGAAATAAGAAGCTGTGTAGCCGCTTCTCAGAAAACTGGGGTTTTTGGCCCAGGTTTCGCGAAAATCGAGGCTCAGCATAATGCGAGGGTGGACGCGATACTTAATGCCGGCCCCGTATTGCAAGCCCAGTTCATAGATTCCGCCGCCGTCGAGCGCCGGAGTGCTTCCGGATTCGTAGGCAGCAACCAGCTCGCCAACATTTCGCAATCCGAGTGTGAACGGCTTAGGCGCTTGCTTGATGGGATTATCGGCGAGCGCGATTAATTCGAGAGCGGGGCCGGCGGCTAAGTACGGGCGCCATCTCGACTCTCGCGGCCGTAGATTCACCAGAATGTTGTATTCGAACTGTCTTGTCACTAAGCCGACTGGAGCAGTGTCAATTGCAGGAAACGTTCCTTCCTCGTTCTCCTCGCCTAGATTAGCGAAATAGGTTCCGATCGACAATTTGCCGCGCTGGTAGTGATAACCGAACTCGCTCGACACCCATCGCCAGGTATTAAGGGTGAAGTCGATTCCAACGCTCCAGCCACCATTAATGCGATCTTGAAATCCGACGTCCCAGGTGGGTTCGTCGAGGTTCACTGTAGGAACGAGAAAGGCTCCGACGGATTCAAATCGCGCATTAGGGTAATGTAGAAACCCTCCTTGCACGCCGATTTCATAGCGCGGCGGATCCCAACGATGCGAACGCTCCACGGCCGCCTCGGCGGGCGCTGCCGTCTCGTCCTGCTTGGGCTCGCTGCCCCGACGAACCGAAGATTGCTCATCGGGCGGGAGACTTCCCGGAAGTTTGAACTCCGTTCCCGACACTCCGGCCTCAAGCCAAGCGCCTTTCTCCGGCTTCAGCTCGCCTCTGGTTGCAAAGTAGTTATGGACCCACATTGCCCCCTTGACCCCCTGATACCCAAGATTGCCTCGCCAGATATCGTTGCGGATGGTCAGCATGGTATCGCGCGTGATGCGCTCAAACCTGGAGGGAGGAGGAGCATCATCGCTGGGCGTGGTCTTTGGATGCACGCAATCGCCGACTCTTATGACTGCAATCGCGCCATCTGTCCGGAGCCGGTCTCCAGTGGAATTGTAGGCATCTTTCGGGACCCAGGAACGCGGTAGCAACTGCGCGGCTTGCACGCAACCGGTGAACTCCAGATCGTCGAGCACTTTTGAACGCTCATTATCGATGTACTGATCGATGACGTGTATGAACGTCTTCTGCTTGGAAGAGAAGGCGATGGCGATATCCTGCGTCGAAGAAGCCGCGAGTACTTTTTGGCCTTGATAGTTCCAGCCGGGGTCGAAGACACGAATATGGTGGCGGGATGAGAAGGTGTTGGTGGTCTTGCTCATGGTGAAAAGGGGCGGCCGCTCGTCGAGCAACAGCACTGACATTGGGGCTTGCGAGTAAGTCCGGTTGCCGCTAATCGTCTTGAGGGTTTGAAAAGTCGTCTCGGCGGTCAGTTGATCCGCATACATCCATCCTGCACCTTGAAAGGCTCGGCGGAGGCCGTCGGGAGGGCCAATGAACATGAGACTTGTTAAATCGGACGGCTTGTTGGTTCCTCTTGTCATCGTGCGGAAGGGGAGCTTCCTGACAAATTGAACCAGCGCCGCCCGTTGTTGCGGGGTGGAAGCGAGCGGCGGGACGGGAACGGGGAAAACTTTCGATGTGACGACCGGCGACTCCAACTGCACGTCTAATTCGGTACCGGCAGGATAAAGAATTTCGGGCTCGGCGAATCCCAGTGCGGCGGTTGCTGAGGCTGTGGTGAACAGATAGGCGACCGGATCTACCGTAGCCACGGAAGCTATTTTGCTTTCGGCCGAACTGCCAAGAGTGCCGGTTGAACGCACGCCTTGAATAGCCCCTTTTTCATTGACCGTCTCACGGGAATTCTCAACTTGGTACAACCGCGCGCGAATTGGCAGAGTCTGCCCATCCGGCAGCCTCGCAGAATCGAACCCCAAGGTCAATCCTGCTGTCTCGTGTTTGATCCCAAAACCTACGCCGTGAGCATTGATAATCCTGCCGTCAAACGCGGCTCCTTGCGGGAGGAAAATCTTGCCCTTCACCACGGCCGGTGAAATAAGCACCGCGTTCACGGGATCGCCTTCTTTCGCCTTGAGTGACGAGAGCGGATGGAGAAGACGCACAATCAGACGGGCGCCGGCGGGAACGCCATCTATTGGCATCAAGGACGTTCGTGCCCATTCGAGCGTTTGGCCATTCGCAAAACGCATGGCCATGTTCCGGCCGTCGGTCCACCAGTCGCCTGCCCGAAACTGGCCATTTCGCGACGACAACACCGCATTGCGATCGCGGAGGAACTGAACGTATTGGGAGCCGCCGGCGCCAGTCGGCTTGATTTCATAAATACCTGTCATGTCCGTGGCGAGAAGAGACCGGAGTGGAATCGCTTTGGTCTGACCGGTACGGATATCTTTATAGCGGAGGGCAGCGGCTTCAAGCTTTGGAGAATCGGCTGCGTCGATGCGTCCGTGAATCCCATCTAGGTCCGCAACGATGATATCCGGCCGATTTCCTGCGCGGCCATTCAGCACAAAGGCCCACTCTCCATTGTTTTGTTTTTGCTGCAGTAATTCGGCGGACGTGAAGGGCGTAGAACCTAAATCGCGGTGTTTTCTTGCTTCCCCTTCATAGAAAAGCAGGCGATATTCGCCTTTGTGCGGCTTTTCTGAACTGAGAACCAAAATGAGAGCGTTCTGGCCATTCATAACGGGCCATGCTTCGAGCGCGTGTTGCGAGATGCGTCGGGCTTTGCCACCCACAGTCACCAGCGCTTGGCCGGTCTGCTGGCCCGGTTTTTTCTTTACGCGGAGATCGCTGAACGGATGCTCTTGGGCAATCACCGAGAAACAGGCGGTAACCAAACAGACTGTTGTTCGGACTTGCGAGCCGCGTGGACAAACCCACTTCATTATTCGATCAGTCTATCCGGATCGGAGGCGCGCGTGCTCGAAAAACAGATTGGGGTGCGCAATAGGAAACGCTGAGGTTTACTGTTCGTTGCGGTAAAACGGAAGATCCGGAAAGGTAAAAAACCGGCCCCAGCGAAATTATCAAATATAGCTCAGGCACATTGCTTCTTGCGGTAGATTTACTCGGGACGTTGGTCTTTGCGATCGAAGGCGCGATGACGGCGATCCGTGGCGGTCTCGATTTGTTTGGGGTTTTGGTGCTCTCGTTTGTGACCGCTTTGGGCGGCGGCATTTATCCGCGATGCGCTGATTGGCTTCGTTCCTCCAGCGTCAATTCGGGATTGGCGCTACGGCGCGACGCCGTTTGTTGGCGGAGGTGCCGCGTTTCTCTTCTATCGCTTGGCACAGGAGATCCCACCGCCTCTCTTAATCGAACGGGATGCAGCCGGGTTGGGGCTGTTTGCCGTCGCCGGGGCGGATAAGGCTCTCGATAACGAAATTCATCCCTTCATAGAATTTTGATGGGAGGCATTACGGGAGTTGGTGGGGGAACGGTACGCGATATGTTGCTAACGCGGATTCCAGCCGTGTTGCAGGCCGATGTGTACGCGACGGCGGCGCTGGCAGGAGCGGCGGAGGCGACAATCTGTTGTGCCGTGCACAAACTGCGGGCGCCCGGGCCACGTTCACAAGCGGGCTTCTAGCTCCAGATTGGAATCGGCCTCTCGTCCACTCCCGGCACTCCGCAGCCTATCTCAACCCTGACGCTGTTTTCATCCCCCGTTGTGGCGACCCCCGCCGTGCTGCGTTCACAAAAAATCGCGCGCTCGCAAAAATATTTTTATCCCCTTTCCCTGCTCATAATTGCCGCCTTTTTCCACAGGCCCACTCGTTCTGGTCTGCGTTCCCGGCCCATGCGTAACTTGTGGCATGACCGAACAGAATCACGCCCGTCAGGAAGTGGCCTAAACATCGTGACTGAGGTGGCGCGGCTTCGTCCGCGGCTCCCGCGCTGTCCCCCGCCCGTCTGGCCGCCAATCGCCAGAATGCGCAACTCAGCACCGGCCCGACCACCGCCGCTGGACTCGCCATCTCTTCGCGCAACAACTTCAAACACGGTTTCCGCGGCGAGTTTTCCGTCCTGCCCTCCGAAAACCAGGAAGACTTCGACAATCTCCTCGCCTCCTACCGCGAAGAGCATCAGCCTGGAACTCCCAGCGAAGACACGCTCGTCGACCAGCTCGCCAAACATCTCTGGCTCAGCCTCCGTGCCGAGCGTCTCCAGGATCTCGCCCTCACCAGTGATGACGACCCGCGCGAACAGCAGAAATCGTTTGCCCTCTACTTGCGCTACCAGACCACGAACAACCGCGGCTTCTCGAAATGTCTGAACGATCTGCTGCGCATCCGCGCCCAGAAGTTCCGCGAGCAGCTTGGGTTCGAACGGCAAAAACACCGCGAGGCCATGGATACCGAGCGTTTGAAGCAAAAGCAAGCCGCACAGGCCGAACGGCAAAAAGCAAGAGATGCCGCCGAGACCCGCAGGCAGGAACTGCATCAGGCGCGGGTTCGAACGGCAAACGCCAGGGCCGAAGATATCGAGCAGAAGACGGAAATCGAAGGCATGCTCAATGCCGACCTGCCCGGCCACACGCGCATCCCGTTTTGGATGTGGAAAAACGTAGCGAAGCGCTCCATCGAAGAGGTCGCCGCGCAGCTTCAGGAAGATCCCACACCTCGCAGCCGCCTGCCACCAGGTCGGCCGCTAGGTTTACGAAGTTGTGTCGAGCAGGCGTTTTCGCCTGCACTCTTGTTGACTATGCCCTTTCGCCTGCGCTCTTATGTGCAATGGTATTTTCGCGGTGAAAGCGCCCGTTCAACTATGCTGTTGCGGTGGCGCCGAAGCTGGCCACGGCGTCTTTCTCGTTTTCGAATATCGAAAAGATAGTGTGCAGCTTTGTGATCTGCATCAGGTCTCGCATCTTTCCCTGTAAATGCAGCAGTTTTACCGCTCCGCCCTGGTTCGTGGCTGTCGTATAGGCGCCCACCAACTCGCCCAGACCCGCGCTGTCCACATAACTGACGTCCTTCATGTTCAGAATGATTTGCTTATTCCCCTGAGCGAGTAGCGAGCGCAATTCATCGCGCAATATCCCCGTGTTCTCGCCCAGCGTCACCTTACCGTTGAGGTCTACAATTGCCACATTCCCGACCCGTCGAGTCTTTGCCGTGAGTGCCATTTGAGTTCCTTTACCCTATGTGGGCTTTTCTTCCGAAGGGTTCCATTTTATCTCATTCTGGTGAAGTGGGTTTGACCGATGGTTCACAGGGCGCGCAGGACTACTCTGGCGGGAGATCCATCGGAGCCCTCAATCCCGAGGGGTAGGCAAATCAACTCGTACAAGCCTTCGTCGACCGAAGACAAGTCGAGTCCTTCTGCTATCCAAACTCCGCCTTCGAGCAGAATTTTGTGGGTTTCTCGGCCATCGCCCCGAAAAGCCCCGACAGAGAGGTAGTCTACCCCTATCAACTGCACCTGCTTCTCGACCAGAAAGCGCGCCGCAGAACCGTCGATAGCGGCATAGTCGGTCTGAAACTCCAATGTGTTCCAGCGCTTGAAAGAATTCCGGGTCTTGAGCAGTACCCGATCGCCTGGTTCGATTTCTTTGTTCTCTAGTTCAGCGCGACCAATGACCCGGGAATTCGCCGGCACGGCTACGACGCGAGCGCGCCCGATCCCCGCTTCGAGAGGGAATACCTCAATGCCCCGGCCCGCGCGCAGGAAATGGCAGGGGGCATCCATGTGGGTTCCAGTGTGCGCGCTCATCCGGCAGAAAGTGACGTTGGCGTCCGCCCCTGCATCGATCTCCGAAATACGTTCGAAACTCGGCTCGGGGTCACCCGGCCAATGAATCATTCCGGTCCGGAGCGGCACTGAGATGTCTATCCAATTGGCATGATTTGACATAAGAGAGATTGGCGACTGGGACATATCCGGCTGCATATCACCGTAGCCCGATTGTAAGCGTCTGACGTTTACCCTACAATCCAAGTAAGCACCAAAATTATGAAGTATAGCCTCGCCATAGCGTCGATTGTTGCTCTTCTATTCTCTGCCGCCTGTACCCAGAGCCCTCAAAAGCTTGTGGCCGCCGGCAACCGGTATCACGATAAGAAGAAATACAAAGAGGCTTCCATCCTCTATCAAAAAGCGATTACTAAGGACAAGACGAACGCCGAAGCCTATTACCGGGAGGGTATCAATCTCGAGGAAGACGGCAACGTAGGCGAGGCCGCGAAGTACTTCCGCCGCGCGATCGATCTGAAGCCGGACAACCTGGATGCGGAGAGCAGATTGGCCGAGATTTACTTGGCCGCCTACGCCAGCGACACGAAAAAGTTTAAGGCCCTGCTCCCGGAAGTAAATGAGCTGGTTGCGAAAATCCTGAAGCAGCAGCCGTCTTCTTTCCAGGGTTTGCGGTTGCAGGGGCTCCTCGATCTCGCGCAGGGCGATAGCCAAAAGGCTCTCGACAGTTTTGCGAACGCTAACCGAATTAAGCCGCACTCTCCCGATCTTGTCGGTGTTTACGCGGAAGCCCTGACGAGGGCCCAGCATCCACAAGAGGCCGAGGCGCTGGAGCGGGATATGTTGGCTCACGATAAAACGTGGGGGCCTGCTTATGATTTCCTGTTCCTGCTTTATTCCCGTCAAAACGAGCGGGCGAAAGCGGAGGCCGTTTTGCGTGAGCGGGTTCAAAACGATCCCTCAAACGCGATCGGGCGTCAAAATCTGGCAAATTACCTCCTGGCCACCAATCGCTTTGACGAAGGCGAAGCAATGCTGAAGCCGGTTCTGGAGGACAAGAAGACGTTCCCAACCGGGCACGAGCTCCTGGGAGATTATTATTTTCGAGCCAAGAAATACGACCTCGCGCTACAGCAATATCAGGCCGGTGTGAAGGATGATTCTAAGAACGCCGTGCCTTATCAACAGCGAATGGTTGGCGTCTACACAGTCACGGGACGCCGTAGCGATGCGCTCAACCTCGCCAAAACCATTGCCTCCAACAATCCCAAAAATCCCTCGGCGAACGAGATGTATGCGGCATTGCTGCTGCAGACGGGGTCGCGAGTGGACCTGGGCAAAGCTCTGAATGAACTCAAAGGGTTGGTCCAGAACGATCCGGGAGACGCTCAGTTGCACGTCGATCTGGCGCGAGTCTATTACAACCTGAACGATAAGACCAAGTCCCTGAACGAGGCTCTGGAAGGGATTCAAGACGAATCCAAGCGCCAGCCCGGCCCTAGAGCCGCTGTGCTGAACGGCGCCAAACTGGTGGCCGGCAGAATCTACGAAGACCAGGGCCAACATCAGAAAGCGCTTGATGAAGTTACCTCGATTGCTGCCGCCGAACCAAAGAACGCCGAAGCCCGGCTGGTAAGAGATCGCGCACTGATTGGGATCAATCAGGCCGACCAGGCCCAGACGGACTTGGAGGGGCTGGTCCAGGACTATCCCCAAATGAACGATGCCCGGCTCCAACTGGCAAATCTCTATTTAGCGCAGAGACAGTATGAAAAAGCAGCGGGAGAATTCGATCACGTCTGGAAGTCGAATCCGCCGGATAATCGCGGTTTCATCGGCTTGCAAACGGTGAAGCTGGTCCAAGGCCATGGAGACCAGGCGATTCAAGGTATGCAGGATCTGGTAGGCAAGAACCCGAAAGCCTTAGCTTACCGCTATGAGCTGGCCGGGTTTGAAGCCACGGCTGGGGCTCAGGTGATGAAATCAGACCCTGCCCAAGCTAAGCAACTTTTCGAGCAGGCTGCGAACGACTATAAGGAGATCCTCAAGACCACGACAAATTCGGCGGACATATGGTTGAGACTGGGAGTTCTACAGCAAGAGCTTCGGCAGTATGACGCCGCCCTGGCATCCTTCGAGCAGGCAAGCACCGCCGACCCTCATCGCGCCGATGCCGTGCTCAATGAGGGCATGTTGCTACAGCAACTGGGAAAGATTAAGGAAGCGACTGAAGCTTACAACAAAGCGCTGGGTATCGATCCGGAGAATGCGCTGGCGCTCAATAATTTGGCGTTCCTGAACGCCGAAAGCGGCACCAATCTCGATCAGGCAATGACATTCGCCGAACGCGCTAAGAAGAAGGTCCCCAATAGCCCCGACATCTCCGACACGCTTGGGTTCGTTTACTATCAGAAAAATCTGAACGCTGAGGCATTGCAGATCTTCCGTGAAATCGTTCAGGGCAATCCGCACAATGCGACTTTTCGCCTTCATCTCGCTATGGCCCTCAAGAAACAGGGAGACAAGCAAGGTGCAAGGGATCAAGCGGAAAAGGCATTAAAAGATGCGTCTCAACCGGATGAGGAAAATAGGATTCGGACATTCGTGAATCAGATCGGCTGAAAGGGCGAGTGTCGGCTACTTCTATTGCTGAAACCCGCCGCGGTAAAAATGCAAGCGCCAGTTATGTCGCGCCATTCGTTTTCTTCCTCGCTCTCTTAGTTATTTCTCCTTGGCTGCGAGCCGATGCGCGCTGGGAGTCTCCATTGCGTGTGGCCATTCTGGCGAGTGTGTGCCTCATCTGCTGGCCACGCGAATTATCTATGGTGCCCTCGCGCTGGGGAGCCAGTGTGGCCATCGGCGCGGGGGTCTTTTTATTGTGGATTGCGCCCGATCTTCTGTTCCCGAATTACCGTCAGAACCTGCTGTTCTCAAACGGAATCTTTGGACATCCCCACTCTTCGCTTCAACCGGCTGACCTCAGCAGCTCCTGGGTGCTTGCCTGGCGAACAACCCGTGCGGTCGTCATTGTTCCGATCGTAGAAGAGCTCTTTTGGCGAGCCTGGCTGATGCGGTGGCTTATCAACGCGGATTTCCAGAAAGTTCCGCTGGGCGCCTACACTCCCTTGGCCTTCTGGATCACCGCCATCCTGTTTGCGTCCGAACATGGGCCGTATTGGGATGTGGGCTTGATCACCGGCATCATTTATAACCTTTGGATGATCCGGTCGAAATCGATCGCGGATTGCATTCTAATGCACGCAGTGACCAACGCATTGCTGAGCGGGTACGTCATCGCAGCGAGTCAGTGGCAGTACTGGCAGTAGAGGCGAGACGTTCGGCCCTACTGCGAGACCGGTCTCTGCATTGCGAATGCTAAAGTCAAAAATCAGGAGACCTGCCGACCTAGACCATGCCCTGCCTACTCGCGCTTTTGGCCGTGATATTTCCACGCGTCGCGATTGTTCTGCTGTGGCTGTTCACGAAGTTTTTCGATGGCGTGTACAACAATGTCGTTATTCCGATCCTGGGATTCATCTTTCTACCCTTGACGCTGATTGTGTACACCTACCTAACGAGAATGCATCCAATTACCCAGTTCAGGCAGCTGACGGCGACTGAGCTTGTTGTCCTGTTCATAGCGGTGATTATCGATCTAGGTCTGCTAGGGGGCGGGGCTGCCGGCCGCCGCAGAGGCTAACCCCTTTACTCAGCAGGTTAGAGTTCCAAAGTTCCCGCTGAGAATCGGCAGCGCGGAGCCCTACTAGCTTCTCGTGGCGTTATTCCGTACCCGCAGCGCGGCCATTCAAGGCATCGACGCACACGTCGTTGACGTAGAAGTAGACATGTATCCTTCTGGCACCAGCCGCGATTTTGTGACCGTCGGCATGCCGGATGCTGCCGTGAAAGAAAGCCGCGAGCGAATTAAATCGGCTTTGTTGAACTCGGGTTTTGGCTACCCAAGCAAGTCGGTAACCATCAATCTGGCCCCGGCAAACGTTCGCAAGGAAGGAGCTGGTTTTGACCTCCCTATGGCGACCGCCATCCTGGGTGCCATGGGTGCGGTAGGCGGAGCGGACGATTACATGCTTGTCGGAGAACTGTCGTTGGACGGCAGCTTGCGCCCGATTCGGGGCGCTCTTTCCATCGCCGTGTGCGCCGCGCGAAAAGGTATCCGAAATCTCTTGGTCCCGTTCGACAATGCCGCGGAGGCGGCTGTGGCGGAAGGCATCCGTGTTTTCGGTCTGAAGCACCTGGCGGAAGTGGTGCAGTTCCTCAATGAGCCGGCGGGCTTCGTGCCCGTCGAAGCAGCACTTCCAGAAGTGGATGCCAGCCATCCGGAGATTCCCGATTTCAGCGATGTGAGAGGCCAGACCATGGCGAAGCGCGCGCTGGAAGTTGCGGCGGCCGGCAATCACAACGTCTTGATGATTGGACCTCCTGGCTCGGGTAAAACTATGCTGGCCAAACGCTTCGCTGGTATTTTGCCGAAGCTGACCTTTCGCGAGGCGCTAGAAGCAACACAGATCCATGGAGTGGCCGGGGTGCTGCCGGTGGGGATTGGCATTCTGCGGAGTCGCCCCTTCCGAGCGCCGCATCACACGATCTCCGATGCAGGCCTCATAGGAGGCGGCAGCGGGAGCGCCCGGCCGGGAGAAGTGAGTCTGGCCCATCAGGGCGTCTTATTTCTGGATGAACTGCCTGAATTTCCTCGCGGCGTTTTGGAACAGCTCCGGCAACCGCTCGAAGAGGGTTCCGTGACGCTTGCCCGCAGCAATGGAACCCTGACTTTTCCGGCCCGCATCATGTTGGTGGGTGCAATGAATCCATGTCCGTGCGGGTTCTACGGCGACAGCACACGAGAATGTCGCTGCACACCCGGAATCATCCAACGCTATCTGGCGAAAGTAAGTGGACCCCTTCTCGATCGCATCGATATGCATATTGAGGTTCCCGCCGTTCCTTACAAGGAACTCCGCAGCAAGGGTGATGGGCAATGCTCCGCGCAAATTCGCGAGCGAGTGGAAGAGGCTCGCGAAAAACAACGGCAGCGCGGGTTCTACAATGCACAAGTCCCACCGTCTCAGCTACGGACGCTCTGCGCTCTGGATGAAAGCGGCGAGCGTACTCTCGAGATGGCCGTTCGGCGGATGAATCTCTCGGCTCGTGCTCACGATCGCATGCTGCGCGTCGCCAGGACGATTGCCGACCTCGACCACTCCGAAACCGTCTCCGCGAAACACTTAGCCGAAGCGGTGCAGTGCAGGAACTTGGATCGGAATTATTGGAATTGAGGAGCGCGCCCGACTTGCCGACATGCAGGCAAGTCGCGCTATGATGATTGATCTAGTCACACGCCGTCCCTCGATATCAGCATGAGACAACGTTAGAAGACTATCGCCGTGATTTATCTGGATGCAGCAGCAGCCGATGAGTGCAGTGGCGGTTTGCATTTCGACCGGCGGAAACAAGAGCATAGGGTAAAGAACACGTTCGGTGGCACACGGCCAAACAATTCGTAGCACTAAGGGTATTCAGCAACTGCTGATCGCCCCGGCTCGCACTACACGACCGACGCCGCATGAGCCGAAGGGGGTCGTTTACACCAAATGCTGGGTGTAGGGCTGTTGCTGGATCTAGCCGGGTACCGCGCCGATAACGATTTGCTTGATTCCGTCGCCGTTGAACCGGCTGCCGGTGATGGCGCGTTCCTTGGGCCGATGATCGAGCGTTTGCTGGACTGCTGCCGAAGACTCAATCGGCCATTCTCGGGGTGCCGCGATAGCCTGATTGCCTACGAGCTCGACGAGGAGAGCGCACACCGCGCCCGAGAGATGGCTATGGGCATCCTCGCGGAGCGCGGTATCGACAGCCGGCTTGCTCAACAGCTCGCGGAGTCCTGGGTGCGCCCGGGGGATTACCTGTTTGAGGCCATGACTATCGAGGCCGATTTCGTGATCGGCAATCCCCCGTATGTCCGGCTGGAGGATATCCCGGAGGAAGCAATGGCGCTTTACCGGAACGCCTATCCCACCATGCGCGGCAGGGCGGACTTGTATGTGGCGTTCTTCGAGGCGGCCTTGCGGCAGCTCAAGGACGGCGGCGTCTGTGCCTTCATCTGTGCGGATCGCTGGATGCGCAATCGGTATGGCGGCGAGCTGCGCGAGTTGGTGACTTCTGATTTTGCCGTTGAAATGGTAATCGAAATGCACAGGTACGAGGCGGAAAAATCGACGCGGGTACACGAGGCGAGGTTACCGGTGGTGCGCAGATGGGCGCGATGGAGGTGTTGATTGCGGACATTCTCTGCAAAGCGGGTCTAAAACACCTGGATGTAAAGACGCGCACGGCGCTGGAGTTGCCTGGCTACTATCGGGCGGAGAAGAAATGGGACTTAATCGTCGTCTCCGATGGCCAACTTGTCTCGGCGATGGAGTTCAAGTCGCAGGTCGGGCCGTCGTTCGGGAACAACTTTAACAATCGCTAGGAGGAGGCTATTGGAAGCGCGACAGATATCTGGGTCGCCTACCGTGAAGGAAGGTTTGGCAAGTCCCCGCACGCAAATGGAGCGGCTCCAGTGCTACGAAGGCATCGGGCATGAAGACGCTCTCGGCAAATTCGATCGCGCTTTGCAGGATCAGTACCTCAGAATGGGCGCCGACCACACGGATGTCAAAGAATGGCCCCGCCTGCGCGAGCAGATCTATACGCTCGGATTTTTTTCACTTCGACCATTGTTCGCGCTCTTCTTTACGACACTCCCTGTGTCCTCCTGATCGACGAAATCGACAAAACCGGCGACGCATTCGAGGCTATGGCGTTTCAACTTTTGGAGGAGTGGCGCGTCACAATTCCAGGGCTAGGCACAATCGACGCACGAAGCATACCGATTCTCAGCTCGGACAACAAGCGCAGGCTCAGCGATCCCCTGCGGAGCCGGTGCGCCTATCTTTATTTCGAGTATCCAACGATTGAACAAGAACTCGAAATTCTCAAGCTGCGCCTGAGAACGGATCCTCCGTCGAGCTATCCCCAGATCGCCGGACTTGCGAAAGCATTGCGCTCGTACCGCCTGCTCAAACCGCCGAGCATTCGGGAGATCCTAAAACTGTCGCAGGTATTGCGCGATCGCGGCTGCATCAAGATCACGCCCGATATGCGAGACACATTGCTTCCGTTCCCTTGTCGACGCTACTGCTTGTGGGCGCGATGCTGTTGGTTCGCAGTTTTTGGAATCTCAACAGTATTGACCCTGGCTTTCAAATAAGTCACCTACTCACGACGAATATAAGTGTTTCGCCAGCTCGTTATCCCGATAGTCGTCGCGAAGCGGATTATTTTGAGAGGGTAGTCCGGAACATAGAGAGGTTACCGGGAGTTGTCGCCGCAAGTTCCACAACGATCCTCCCGTTCGAGCCGGATTTTGATTTTCCCGTTACGCCTATCGGCGCGAAGTCTCACGCCTCCAGCGGCAGATCCGGCGAAGTGAAAGAGTTGGATGCCTGGTACCGCGCCGTGAATTCCCACTTCCTCACCGCGATGGGGATTCCGATGCTTCGCGGGCGATCATTTGATGACCGCGACCGGTTCAATACTACGCCGGTCGTCATCATTAACTCAACCCTCGCAAGAGAAGCCTTTCCTAATGAGGGCGCGCTTGGAAAGGCGCTTGTTATTGGTACTGGATACCTCAGGGATCCACGCGATCTTCGTCCGCCCAGCGTGATTGGAATCGTGGGCGACACTCGGGAAGAAGGAGTCATGTATCAGCCACCGGCTGTGGTTCTTGTTCCCGTTGCACAGTCGCCCGACAGAATCACTCAAATCGCCCTGGAGAAAATTCCGGCGAGATGGGTGATTCGCACGGCACGCGATCCTTTGGCGATGGTGGCGGCTGTACGGCGTGCTGTTCTCGAAGCTGATCCCTCGCAGCCGGCCGCAGACTTTCAAACGATGGAACAGCTTGTGGCCCGGTCCATTGCGCCGGCACGATTCAATATGCTCATGCTACTGATATTTGCAGTTCTCTCATTGGTGTTGGCAGCAATCGGAATTTACGGCTTGATGTCTTACTCCGTGGCGATGCGCACGCGCGAGATTGGGCTTCGCATCTCGCTCGGAGCCCAGCCGTTGAGGTTAGTGGGATCACTTGTCGGACACGGAATGATTCTTGCTTCCGTGGGCATCGCAATAGGTGTGGCCTGTGCTTTGGTCCTGGGGCGTTTTCTGCGGAGCCTGTTATTCGGTGTTCCTTCAACCGATGTGCGTTTACTGGCCGCCGCGATAGGCACATTGCTGATCGTGATACTACTGTCAAACTATCTTCCGGCCTCGCGGGCATCGGCAATCGATCCAATGCGGGCGCTCCGGGAAGAGTAAGGAACCGCGTGCTTAAGGGCACTTGTGATTATCTGCAGTCGGATGTGTCTCCCAAAACAGTTCTACTCCCGGCAGTGGCTTCTGAGCAGGCCGGCATCCTCCGGCTGCTCCTCACCGGGAATCGAGGAGTTTCCCACGAGTTCGCTGACGTTCGACAGGCGGAGGCGCTGCAGCAAGCGATCCAACTCCGTCGCAATTCGCAAGGGCGCGCACGGGTCCACGAAGGTCGCCGTTCCCACTTGGACAGCGCGCGCCCCTGCGATCAGAAATTCCGCCGTATCAGGCCCGCTCGCTATGCCGCCGATACCGATCACCGGAATGGGGACCGCTTGCACTGCTTCATAAACCATCCGCAAGGCCAGCGGTTTGATCGCCGGACCCGATAAGCCTCCGAAACCCGCGCCAATGCGGCGCTCACGGCTGTTCGGATCAATGGCGAGGGAGACGAAGGTATTAATGAGGGAGAGCGCATCGGCTCCGGCATCCTCGGCAGCATTCGCGAATGGCTCGATGCGCGCGACGTTCGGCGAGAGCTTCACGATCAGCGGGCGTTTAGCAAGCGGTCGGACACGTGTGACTAGGCTCGAGAGCAGAGTAGGCTCGCTCGAAAAGAAAAGGCCGCCTTCCCTGGTGTTCGGACAAGAGACGTTGAGTTCATATCCGGCGATTCCCTCGGAATCCTCCAAGGCGCGAATCACCTCCGCATAGTCATCCATCGAATAGCCGAATACGTTGGCAAAGACCGGAACGGAATACCGGCGGAGCTGCGGCAGCTTGTCGCGAATAAACGCGGCGACCCCGATGTTCTGGAGACCAACGGAATTGATCATTCCAGCGGCGGTGTGCCAGAGCCGCGGTGCGGGATTTCCGGCGATGGGATGCCGCGAGAGGCCCTTGGTCACGAGACCGCCGAGCTGGTTCAGGTCCAGAATCTTTTCGAACTCGATGCCGTACCCGAAGGTTCCCGATGCAGGCAGAATCGGATTGCGCAAGCGAATGCCGCAGAGATCGGTCGCGAGCCGCTGGTCCTGCATTCTGGGCGGCCGTACTGTCAATCGGCGGTTAAGGCGGGCTCTTCCGCCGCGAGTTTCCGCGCCGTTTCCCGAATGAGATCCCAGGTTTCGCGAACATCCTGCTCGGTGGTTTGAAAATTGCCGATTGCGAAGCGAAGCACAAATTTACCGTGGAGGACAGTGTGCGACAGGAAGGCTTTGCCGCTGGCATTAATTTCGGCGAGCAGCCGCTGGTTCAATACGTCTTCGCCTCGACGCCGGAAGCACACCAGCGAGAGGGGCACGGGCGCCGAGAGCTCGAAATCTTCATCCTGTTCGACGAACTCTTTAAGCACTTGCGCCAGGCGCAGCGCCTCACGCAGCATTACGATGACGCCCTGCCGGCCGTAATACCGGAACACGTACCACAGCTTGAGGGCTCGAAATCGCCGGCCGAGCTGCACGCCGTAGTCCATGTAGTTCACGACCCGATCGTCTTCTGCGGTTCGAAGGTACTCCGCGTTCAGAGATGAAGCGCGTCGAAAAACATCGGGGAATCGCGTATAGAGGACACTACAGTCGATGGAAACATACAGCCACTTGTGAGGATTGAGAACTACGGAGTGCGCGCGCGAAACACCCTCGAAGATGTGCCGCATCTCAGGGAGCACGGCGGCCGAACCGCCATAAGCCCCGTCGACGTGAAGCCAAATTCCGTACTGTTCCGCGATATCGGCGATCGCGGGTACGGGCTCGATGGCCGTGGTGGAAGTGGAGGCGATCGAGGCGACGATGCAGCAGGGCCGCTTTCCGGACGAGAGGTCGGTTTCGATCGCCTCCCGTAAGAGATCGACCCGCATTCGGAAATGCGAGTCAACACCGATCTTGCGCACATTTTCCTGGCCGAATCCTAACGTGATGGCGGCCTTTTCGGCAGAGGAGTGCGTGTGTTCGGAAATGTAGAGCGTTAATCCGGGACGCATGCCTTTTATCCGGTATTCCGGATCAATCCACTCCCGTGCGGCGCCGATCGCTTGCATCACGCCGATGGAAGCCGTGTCGTATATGATCCCGAACCAGCTTTCATCGAGCTCCAACCATTGGCGCAGCCAATCGAGCGTGACCTGCTCCAGTTCCGTTGCCGCAGGCGAGGATTTCCAGAGCATGGCGTTCACATTGACCGCCGCAGCGAGAAAATCGGCAAGCACCGATGGAGGAGTTGAGGAAACCGAGAAATAGGCGAAGAAGCGAGGATGGTTCCACAAGGTAAGCGCCGGAAAGACGCTGGATTGAAAATCGGCGAAGATTTTCTCCATTGGCTCGCCGGTTTCGGGAGCCGTTTTCGGGAGCTCCTGGATCAGTTGGCCGGGTTGATTATCTGTGGTTACCGGAAAGTCACGGATGCGCTCGAAATACTCCGCGATCCAATCGGCGTGCTGGTAGGCGGCAGCGCGGAATTCTTCAGGATTCAATGAAGTGCTCTCAGACCTATCCTACGCTTTGGCCAGAGCAGCCTGCTTGCACTCGGCCAGAACCGGAGGAAGCCAGGCTTGTGTCCACTGCCCGAACGCGTCGAGGTCGGCGCAGGTGCGCGAGTCAAGCGGGAAAGCGAAGTGGCTGAGGTTCCAACCGCGGGCCACAGCGGTTTGCTTGATGGCTACTGTGCCGGGAAATTTCTCAATCCGCTGAACGAACTCCTGCAAGTGTGCGTTGAGCCGCTGAGCGCGTTCCATTTCGCCGGCTTCAATCGAGCGCTCGATTGCGACGGGCAACTCCGGGATAGCCGCCGCCACGCCCGATACGATCCCGTCCGCTCCCGCCAGGCGGGCGCGAAGATACAGCGTTTCATGGCCGACCAGAAGAGTGAATGGAGTTCTGGCGCGCAGTGCGCTGAGGCTTTCGAAGAGCTGCCAATCGCCGCTTGAATCCTTGATCCCGGCGAACACACCGCTTCCGAAGAGCCGTTGAGCGAGATCGGAGGAGATGGGATTCGTGTAAGACGGAAGATTATACAGGTAAATGCGTATTTTACCGGCGAGGGCCGCGCCAAAGCTTTGATAGAAGCTGAAAATTTGATCGTCGTTGTAGCGATAGAAATAGGGCGGCATGAGCAAAACGCCCGCTGCACCGGAAGCTACAGCGTTCGCGGCCAGGTCGACAGCGCCTTCGAGGGTGGAGTGCGATACATTTACCAGCACCGGAACACGGCTGCGGCGGATAGCCAGGGAGACCACCCGGATACGCTCCTCCATTTCGAAGTGCACGAATTCGCCGGTCGAACCGAACAGGACCAGCCCGTCCACTCCGGCATTCACCACGGCATCCAGGTAATCCAGCAGGGCGCCAGCGTCGGCCTCGGTCGAATCGCCCCGCCGCGGAGTGGCCAGCGCCGCATAAACACCTTTGATCGGAGGTGACTGGTTATCGTCTTCCATGCAGTACGCCGATATGATACGCGCGGCGAACTGTAGAGCGCGGCGGATCGGCTTCGTCTATGAATTTTACTTCGCCGCGACGGGAATGTTAAGGGTTGCGAGGACGGGATTCGCGTTTCAGTTCGGTGTGTGGCAATAAGTGCACGTCCGCCGTGTTTTGCTTTATCCCGTGTACATTTGAGTTAGGGAGTTGGTGTGACTCTGCGACCGACTCAATCCTTGTTTGATCAGCTATTAGCTCTGGCGCCTTCTCCGACTGGTGCCGCAACATCGCCTGCCGCACAAGTTCTTGAGGATCGAGCAGGTGTTGGGGCCGGAAGTGCTGTGTGGACCACCGGCAGCCTTCCGATAACTCGACTCCAAGGAAATAGCCGAAATCGCGGAACACGCAATAGCGCACGATGCCCGCCAGCTCGCCGTCGCCGTAGTGCATTTTGACCTCTGTCCCCGCCGCCAGGGCGCTCTCAATTTGAAGACATATCCCGGAAAGTGAGATATCTTCGAGGTTTGCGACGCGCCGGCGCGTACGGCCCAGATCGTCTTTCCAAATCAATTCGACTAGTTCGGCGCAAAGCAGCCGGTTTTCAATTCGCCTTTCGTTCATACTGTTCTCATCGGACGCGATCGGGTTGGGGTGAGAGTAATTCCACCCACCAAAGTTTAGGATTAGATTGTCGCCGGTTTCTGATCTTTTCCGAACGGCGTACAGGGGAGTAGACTTCATCGGGCCGACCGTTCCTGGTCTGCCGGTTGATTGCGCAATGGATACTCAACCCGAGTTATCGAGCCCGCCAAAAGCTCCCGATACGCGCATCGGGATCATCATTCGGGTCGCGTTTTTCGTCGCGACCGTGTTGATCGGCTTACTTTTCTCGTCTAGCCTCTTACTGGCGGTTTTCGGCGCGGTTGTGGCGGGAACCATCGGGCTCTGCGTGACGGGCCTCTTCGCAAACCTCTTAACGATGCGAATCTTCGATCGCCGGCCGCTGACGGATATCGGGCTGAGAGTGTGCGGGGCATCGGGCCGGAATTTCGTATGGGGTGTTTTGTTCGGCAGCGGGGCGGCGGCCTTGATGCTGGCGGCCCCCTTGCTCGCCGGGACGGGCCATCTGGTTGAGCGGCAGAGTTCGGAGTTTAGCTGGCCTACCCTGTTGTTCTATCTGGCGACGCTGCTGGTGGCGGCCTTGGGCGAGGAAATGATTTTCCGCGGCTATGCGTTTCAATTGCTGGTGCAAAAGATCGGCCCGTTCGCGACGGTTCTTCCGGTAGGGGTCATATTCGGGCTTGCACACTCGACAAATCCACACGCGTCGGGCCTGGGAATTCTGAATACGATGCTGTGGGGCATCCTGCTGGGCTTCGCGTTTTTGCGCAGCCGCGATCTGTGGCTTCCGATCGGCCTGCACTTCGGCTGGAACTCCGTTCTGCCGCTGTTCGGAGTTAACCTGAGCGGGCTTACAATCGAGATAACGAGGTACATCTACCGATGGGATCTGACGCCTCTGTGGAGCGGCGGAGATTACGGACCGGAGGGCGGTCTGCTGGCGACCATCTTTGCCGTGGGGTTGTTTTTCGCCCTGGTAAGAGCGCCCATCGAGCCGCAGGTCGCCGCCATCGCTCAAGTCTTGAACGAGCCGCTGTAGCCGCTGTATCGGCTTCGGCTCTCCTACTGATGCTTTGTCCGAACCTGCGGGGCGACAAATTGAGCTTCGATGAGCGGATGGAGATCGAACGCGGGCTAAACGCCGAATTCGCCACGTTGAGGGTGTCGTTGCCTCGGGCTAAGCACCCACTCGTATTCCACAGCGACGGGAAGTACGATCGCGCCGCCTGGGACAGAATTATGCAAGAAGACGGCCCGGCCGCCCGCACGGGCGATGAGGTTCAGATCACCAGAGTGGAGATTGAATCCAACAAGATCCTTCTCGAGATCAACGGCGGCACGAGCTCCGGCCACTGGTACGATCACCTGCAGGTAGGAATGGGGGGCACGACCTCTCCCGTGCACACGAATCAGAATGGGCAAACGGCGAACGGCTCCCATCTCGCCATTGTCTTCCCCAGCAGCGTGCCCTCACTGAAGGCCGCCGATATCCGGCAGATGCTATCGCCGATCTTCGATTTCGAGAAGCATACCGCGTCGGAACAGTATGTGGAGCGTCTGCCGGAACCGATCAAGAAGGCCATCAAGGAGCAGCGCGCCGTCGAGGGGATGGATAAGGACCAGGTTCTGCTCGCTCTCGGCAAGCCGCGCAACAAAAGCCGCGAGACGAACAAGGACGGGGACGAACTCGAGGATTGGATTTACGGCGATCCACCGGGGAAGATGACGTTCGTCCGCTTCAACGAGGGCAAGGTCGTTAAGATCGAGGAATCTTACGCCAACGTGGGAGGCACCACCGCTCCGCCCCTCGCGCCCCCAAGATAATCCGTCTAAACCGCTGAGTTCATTCGTTTCCAGCGCGCGCCAAACGGACACGGCAGAGTTGGTCCGTAAAATGGAAACATATGCCAATTCGAGTAGGTATCAACGGCTTTGGCCGGATCGGGCGGAACGTCGTCCGAGCAGGACTGCGCAACCCTAAGATTGAATTCGTTGCCGCCAACGATTTAACCGACACCGCCACGCTCGCTCATTTGCTGAAGTACGACTCGATACTGGGTCCGGTGGAAGAGGAGATTAAAGCCGAGGGCGATCACATCCGGATTGGCGACAAAAAGATAAAAATATTTGCCATCAAGGATCCCGCCGAGATCGATTGGCCGGGGCTGAACGTCGACGTGGTGGTGGAATCAACGGGACGTTTCACGGACGCCAATGACGCCCGCAAACATTTGCGCGGTTCCGTCAAGAAGGTGATCATTTCCGCGCCCGCTAAGAACGAGGATGTGACGATCGTGTTGGGCGTGAACGACAAGGCGTACGATCACGCCAAGCACAATATCATTTCGAACGCATCGTGCACGACGAACTGCCTGGCGCCACTAGTGAAGGTGCTGAACGACTCATTCGGAATTGAAAACGGCACGATGACCACGATTCATAGCTACACGAACGACCAGAACGTTCTCGATTTTCCGCACAAAGATCTGCGCCGCGCGCGGGCCGCTGCGCTGAATATGATTCCCACGTCCACGGGAGCAGCGAAGGCCATCGGACTAGTGGTTCCGGAGCTGAAAGGCAAGCTGGACGGCTACTCAATGCGCGTACCCACTCCGAATGTCTCGGTGGTGGACTTTGTGGCGGTCTTGAAGAAAAGCGCAACAGCTGAGGCTGTGAACAGCGCGCTAAAGAAGGCGGCCGACGGGCCATTGAAGGGCATTCTGAGCTACACGGAGGACCCCGTGGTTTCGAGCGACCTTCTGCACAATCCGAACAGCTCGATCGTCGACGCGGAGCTGACGAAAGTGCTGGGAAGCAACCTGGTGAAAGTGGTTTCCTGGTACGACAACGAGTGGGGCTACTCGAACCGCATCGTGGATCTGATCGGATTTGTGGGGAAGAACGGGCTGAATTAGCCAGCCTTCAAAACGCGCACGACTTCATCGGTAAACTCCTCGGTAGAGGCATCGCCGCCCACGTCTCCGGGCAGATGGGCGCCCTCGTGGTAAACACTTTCTACGGCCTCTTGCAGCCTTGCGGCCGCGTTCGCTTCACCCAGGTGAGTGAGCAACATCGCGGCGGAAAGCATGAGCGCGGTGGGGTTGGCTTTGCCTTGTCCCGCGATATCGGGAGCGCTCCCGTGGACGGCCTCAAACACCGCGTGCGTTTCGCCCATGTTTGCCCCTGGGACGATGCCAAGGCCGCCTACAAGCCCGGCCGCCAGATCCGAAACGATATCGCCATAAAGATTGGGCAGAAGCAGAATATCGAAAGTTTCGGGGCGCATGACGAGCTGCATGGAGGCGTTGTCCACGATCAGTTCCTTATATTGAATCTCGGGAAACTGCTTGGCGGTTTCACGGCAGCAGCGCAGGAAGAGCCCGTCGGCGAGCTTCATGATATTGGCCTTGTGAATGGCGGCGACTCGCTTGCGGCCGTTCTTCCGGGCGTAGTGGAACGCATAGCGGGCGATGCGCTCCGAAGCCGTCCGGGTAATCACTTTCAGGCTGGTGACAACGTCTTTGACGATTTCGTGCTCGAGCCCCGAATAGAGATCCTCAGTATTCTCGCGGAAGATGACCATGTCGATGCGCACATCTTGAAAGCGTGTCTTGATTCCGGGAATGGTCTTAACCGGACGCACATTGGCGAATAAGTCGAGAGTCTTGCGAAGGGCGACGTTCACGCTTTGAAAGCCACCCGCGACCGGGGTCGTCACGGGGCCTTTCAGCGCAACGCGAGTTTCGTTCAGCGAATCGAGAAGATATTGAGGCAGAGTTTTACCGGCCTCGAGAATGATGGCTTCGTTGAGCTCTGCACGGCGCCAGCAAATGTCCACTCCGGTGGCTTCGACGGCACGAACTGCAGCTTGCGCGACCTCGGGGCCGATTCCATCTCCCGGTATGAGGGTGCAGTAGTGGGGCACAAATTGATTCTATTCGCGCGTGAGCTCGACGGAGTTGTTCCGCTGCTCTGCAAAAATGTTTCTTTATGTCAAGAATCGAGCGCGCCCTGCTCAGCGTAACGGACAAGACGGGAATCGTTGGATTCGCCGGGCAACTGCATGAATTGGGAGTAGAGCTGATCTCGACCGGCGGTACGGCGAGGCTGCTTCGGGAGCATAGAATACCGGTTCGCGAAGTGACGGAGATTACGGAATTTCCGGAGATGCTCGACGGACGCGTGAAAACCATTCATCCGCGGATTGCGGCGGGAATCCTGGCGATCCGGTCGAATCCGGAACACATGCGCGCTCTGCGCGAGCACGGGATTCCAGCGATTCAGATGGTGGTAGTGAATCTGTATCAATTCGAAAAGTTTGCAGCCCAGCCGGATGTGACGCGCGAGGAGCTGATCGAAAATATAGATATCGGCGGCCCGACGATGATCCGCGCAGCCGCCAAGAACTTCCAAGATGTGGCGGTGGTTGTCTCGCCGGAACAGTACGATTCGATCTCGAGCGAGCTGCGCGATAAGGCGGGAGCCCTGAGCCCGGCCACACACTGGCGACTGGCTCAGGAAGCGTTCTTGCGGACAGCCGCCTATGACCAGGCCGTTTCGTCCCGTCTAAGTCAAATCGGCGGAGAGGGAGAAACCGTGCAGCAGGAGTTGCCGTCTCGCTTGCACATCGCCGCGCAACGTAGCGCGACTCTCCGCTATGGAGAGAACCCGCATCAGAAGGCTGCCTTGTATCGCTCCGGCAATGCAGGCATCGCTGGGGCGGAACAGCTCCACGGCAAAGAGTTGTCCTACAACAACCTCGTGGACCTGGATGCGGCGTGGCAATTGGCGGGGGAATTCGAATCGCCGGCGGCTGCAATTATCAAGCACACGAACCCCTGTGGCTGCGCCGAGCAGGCCACGCTCGCAGAGGCGTATCAAAAAGCGCTGGAGGCGGATCCGGTATCAGCGTTCGGCGGCGTACTCGCCTTCAACCGGGAAGTGGATAAAGACACGGCATCGGAGGTTAGTAAGCTTTTCGTCGAGGCGATCGCAGCGCCGGCATTTTCCGAAGAAGCACTCTCGACGTTGAGAGCCAAAAAGAATCTCCGGCTCGTGCGTGTGAGCCCCGTGGAGAAGCTGGAGCTGGTGATCCGTTCGATTTCGGGCGGGCTGTTGGCGCAAACGGCGGATGTTGCGCCGCTCGATTTGCAGGCGCTGCAGGTGAAGACCAGACGCCAGCCGACGGCGCTCGAGAGGGAAGCGCTGATCTTCGGATGGACCGTTTGCAAGCACGTGAAGTCAAACGCGATCGTCTATGCGAGGCCGGGCCAGACCGTCAGCGTGGGCGCGGGACAGATGAGCCGCGTGGACAGCGTGAAAGTGGGCGCTATGAAGGCGATCCTGCCGCTCGAAGGGACCGTTCTGGCGTCCGATGCGTTTTTTCCATTCCCCGACTCGGTAGAGGAGGCGGCCCGCCATGGCGTTACGGCGGTAATTCAGCCCGGAGGCTCCGTTCGCGACGAGGAAGTGATTGCCGCCGCAGACCGCTGTAACCTGGCGATGGTTTTCACCGGGGTACGGCACTTCCGGCACTGAGTCGGGTTTGAGATACCGCTCAGCGCAGCACGACGCGAGCGAGGCCGGCGTTGTTGGCTGCGTCGTAAACGCGGAAGACCAACAGATGCTCGCCGGGACGGAGCTTATTCAAATGCAGATGGAAGCGCTCGCGGGGCGAATCGGTGACGCCATCGGTGGCTTCCACGGGCTGCCAGACGCCGGCATCGAGCGAATACTCACAGAGCCGCAGAGGGCTGGTCTTGTCGGCGGCATCGAGATCAATATCGAGCGAATCGTCGAGGCGGGTGGGTCGGCCGAGCGTCAAGGCGGGCGGAGTGCTGTCGATGAGTACCGGGGTACTTACCAACTCCGTTTCATGCGCATACTGGGCGGCATTCGAAGGCGCGTCGGAAGCCACTACGCGGAAGAAGTAGCGCCCATCCGCGAAGACATCGGGATCGAGCAGCAACGTGTTCTCGAACATGCGGGAACGGATGAGCTGCCAACCGGTTTCCTCTTCCGCGCGAAAGTAGACAGAATAGACGAGCTTGTCGTTATCCGGATCGTCGGCCTGCCAGGAAATCTGAGTTTGCGTGGTCTGCAAGCGCGAGACGTTTTGGGTGGAAGAAGCGGAACTGGCGGCGGGCGCCTCGCCAGTGTCGGTGACAGTGACCGAGTAGGCTGAGGAAGAGCTGCTCACGTTGGCGGCAGCTTTAGCGGCGTTGGTGCCGACGATGGCCGTGACCGTAATGCTGTGAATAATGGGTGGTGCATTCTGCGGCAGATAAGGAACATCGACGGTGTTGAGCTTGGCGGGGGAGCCTGCCGGCCATTCGGCGCGCCACTGGATGAAGCGCGCGGCCGGACTCTTAATTAGCGCATCTGCGGGATCGGCGATAGGAGCAGACCATGCACTCCAGGTAGCGTCTGGACGCATGGAGTTTCCGGTCCTGGTCCGAAAAGCGAGGCCGGAAAGCGGGCCTATGGACCCTCTGTGCCATTGCAAGTGACCCCAGCGGGCGACGCTGATGGAATCGTGGACCTGCGATTCGTAGGATCCCGTGCCGCTGCCGGCCGGACCATAGGCAAAGAGGCGCGCCGGATTGCTCAGCGCAGCGTATAACATGGAGCCGGACTTCAACAGCCGCGTGGTCTCACCGTCACCCGGCTCCACCAGCAGCGTGCTTCGGCCGCCCGAGAGCCGGTAGATACGCCCGTGGTCATCGGTCGAAAACACGACCGCGTCGCCGTCGAGCAGAAGGTCATAGACGTTGTCTTCTTTCGAGCTGCGCAAGGTTTCCACCGTGCGGTCCGGATGGATTCGATAGATGGCCGATTTCTCGACACCGCTGACCTCGACGACGGCCGTGTTCGATGTGGCAGCCGGGGAGGAGGCCAAAGAACCCGTGGTTTTGCTTTGATCCGGCGAAGTTTTGGGGACGGCCTGTTCCGTGTCCGACGAGAGGCCGCTGCGCTTGGCCTCGGTTACCGTGATTACTGTGGGATTGGTGGCGACGACAGCGCCGGTGGAAGAAGTGGGCGTAGTAGCGGCGCCCGCTGGAGAGCGCGTGGCAACGGCGCCACCCATTCCAGCAGCGTATATATCGCCGCTTGGAGCAACCGCGATAGCCCGGATTTCGGGAAGCGTCGAGTCGAACAGAATGCTGGCTTGTTTCGGGCCCGCGATGTCATAGAGAAGTCCGTTCGGGTCTGTACCCGCGTAGAGCCGGCCGTTCGCGCCGAGTGCCAGCGCAGTGACATTGGATTGGCCAGTGTCATAGTAAAGGTCCGCTTTTCCGGCTGAGTCGATGCGATAAATGCGCCCGGGCTCGCCTGTGGCAACAAAAAGCGCGCCGTCGGGGGCGGCTTCAATGGCCCAGATGTACTTGGCGGCGGAATGCCAGATGGGGTCCGCCTTTCCATTACGGATGCGATAGAGAGCACCATTTGGAGAAGTGCCCGCATAGACGGCGCCGTCGCCGCGGACAGCCACGGCGAATACCTCGGATTGCTCGGCGGCCCAGACGAGCGAGCATTTGCCGTCTGGCGCAATGCGAAAGACCTTGCCCTGATGGCCGGTTCCAGCATAGATGGCATGGTCGGGCGCGAGGGCGAGCCCCCACAACGCGGGTTGATCCAAGCCGGCCTGAAACTGGATGGACGGCCCGAGTTCCAGGATGCCATCGGCGGTGAGCGATAAGCCGGAGAGGCGGCCTTTTAGAAATTGGGTGAAGCCGGTAACTTCCCAGGCCGTACTGGTGGCGGCGGAAGCGGCGAGGGCGAGTGAGCCGAGGGCGCACAGGATGGCTTTCGCGTTCACTCTTTTACTTCCACCTGCACGGTTTTGGAACCAGTAACGACGTAGCCGTCGAGGTTGAGCTTCAACTCATCAATCGCGGAGCCGCGCGTCAGTGTTAGAGCAGCGTTGCTGCTGGCGGAAGCAGAGGGGTCGGCAAGGACCAGCATGACGGACGGGGGCGGGTCCGTGAGATCGCCGCCCGGTAACGGGCCTGAGATAGAAAAGGACGGCTCCTGGCGCCAGATGCGGATATACGCGGCGCTGCTGCCGCGGAAGGCGTTGATGGCCTGAATCAACTGGGGCGCGGTACGGAATGCAGACTGGCTCAGCCCGGCGAAATCGGGAGCATTCAGGCCATTGGCATCGGAGACCGTGAAATTCAGGGCGCCTTCGGGAGCGCCGACCGGAACCCGGTAGGTGGCAGCGCGAGTGAACTCCGTCCCATTTTCGCCTTCGAGCAGGGCAGTGACTTCCACCGGCTCGCCCGGATGAACTTCGTGCCGCGAAGCCCAGACTTGAGCGATACGGAGCAGACGCTTGCTCTCCACAGGTTCCAAACGGAACGAGATGTTCTTCATGCGCAGATTCGCGAATCCGCCGCCGAGCACGAAACCGAGGGTCACGACGGCGTCCGCAGAGACCTGCTGCCCCAGGCCGCTATCACTGACGAAGATGTCTTGAACCGTGAGCGGCGGAACATCGCCTTCGAATTCGACGGAGCCGCGGAGGCGGAGGGTACCAGTTCCCAGAGTGCGCTCTGTGGCATCGATGGTGGAAAAGATGGCCGCCTGGGTGATGAGGGGAGTAAGAAAGCGGTCATTGACGACCTGGAAATGGTAATCGTGGTTACCCGTTTGAGCGGAAAAAACCGAGATAGTCAGCGGAACTGTATGCGCCGGACGCCCGATTTCGCCGGCGATGGCGGTGCTGCGGTCGCTGACGATGGTGCCGACCCATTCGCGGGGAGCAGCCAGTTTGAAAGATGTATTTAAGGTGGGCAGCAGGGCGACAACATCGGAACGAGCAAAGGGCAACTCGGTAGATCCTGCATCGAGGAACCTGTGACCGAACGCATACATATGCCTGCCATCGACGTAGGTTACTGTTCCATCGGCGGTAATGGCGAGATCTCCGCTGAGCAACTGGACGCTGATCATGGAGCCGGCCACCACGGTGCCCGTATAGGCCTGAGATGTTGGACTTCCGGCGGACACTCCCTGTTGAGGATCGAATCCCAAGCGGCGGAAATCCGACGCAAAGGCCTGGAGCGTACTCGGCGTGAAACCAGTAAAGGCCAAAGGTGTGGAGATGGGCGTTAAATTGCCGAAAGACGTGAAAGCGCTGGACGGGCGGACGAGGGATTCGGCGGGATGGGGCTGTAGAGGATGAAGCGCGGGTACTGGTACTGCCGAAGTGTTTTTACTAGTGCGTGCAAAGCTGGAATCAGCGACCATTTGTTCGATGGGCTGAATGCCGGCAATAGGCTCCTTCGAGAAGGGAAAACCGAGAGCGACCGCGCCGAGGAGCTTGCCGTCGATATAAACGGGGCTTCCGCTCATTCCCTGCATCACGCCCGTTTCAGCGAGTGGGCCACCGCTCAGCTTGGCGAGAATAATGGTCTGCTTTGGAGTGAGATTTTCGAGGACGCCGAGGATTTCGACCTGGAAGTCTTCGACGCGATTACCGTGGAAGACGGTACGGCCAACACCGCGGAGGCCGGGATGGACATCGCGGAGAGGAAAAAATCCCTGGGGGACGGCCGGGCTGGCGAGACACAGCAGGAGAGCAGGCGCGGCGAAGCACCTTTTGAGGCTCAGCGACTTGAGGCAAGAACTAACTCGGCAAGGATTCGACATGGTTCGGCGCGGTGGAGTCCCCGATTACATTGTGATTAACTAGAGAGGATCTCCCTTTCATGGTAAGCGTGCCTGTTGCTGCGTCGACGCAGGCTCCGGCGTCACCCCCAAAAATCGCCTGGCAACCCATAGCGTGGTTCGGGGCACTGTTGATCGCCTGTTATGCCCCTATTCTGTATCGAATGGGGTGGCAATGGGCGCACGACGAAAACATGGGGCACGGATTTTTTGTGCCCATAGTGGCGGGTTTCATCGCCTGGCAACGGCGGGGCGCGCTGGCGGCTACTCCGCCGCGGACCAATAACTGGGGCCTGCTATTGGTGGTGTGGGCCGCACTGCAAGCCATCGTCGCGACGCTGGGAGCCGAGCTGTTCACGGCGCGGCTTGCATTCATAATCGCTCTATTCGGGGTGATTCTATATCTGGGAGGCAAGGACTGGATCAGAATCCTTTTCTTTCCGCTGCTGCTGTTATTATTCATGATTCCGATTCCTGCGATCATCTATGCGCAGCTTACTCTTAAGTTGCAGACGCTGGCGAGCGAGCTGGGGGAAGTGATGATCGGTTGGATGGGCATTCCGGTCCTGCGGGCTGGGAACACGCTGCAGTTGCCCAGCCAGACCCTGGATATCGCGGAAGCGTGCAGCGGCATCCGTTCACTATTGTCGTTAGGGTTCCTTTCTCTCGTGTATGCCTATTTCATGGATAAGCGCGTATGGATGAGATGGGTTTTGCTGGCGGCAACCGTTCCGATTGCGATTGCGGCGAACGGAATTCGCGTCGCAGTCACGGGGGAGCTTTCCGAAATAAACACCAACCTGGCACAGGGCGCCTATCATGAGATGGAGGGCTACATCGTGTTCATCGTCGCGCTGGTTGCCCTGATAGGAACGCATCGCGCCATTAGCTTCGGCGCGAAGAAGTTTCAGAAGGCGTGATTTTATGAGGAGTTTCTTCAGTTTCAGAAGCGCGCGTATTTTAACTGTTGTTTTACTGGCGCAGGCTTCGCTGTTCTATGGCTTCTCGCGGCGTGAGCATATTGAGCCGCATAAACCGCTGGACCAGTTCTCGCTGGCCAATACGGACTGGAACATGTTGCAAGAGCTTCAGATCGATCAGGACACGCTCGAAGTGCTGAAGGCCGACGACCTGCTGTCACGGGCCTATCAGGACCGGAAGACTGGAGCGGCAGCCACGCTGTTCATCGCCTATTTCGAGACGCAGCGCACGGGGAAAGCGCCGCATTCGCCGAAGAATTGCCTCCCCGGCAGCGGATGGGCGCCGTCGCAATCGGGGACGATCGAGATTCCGATTAAGGGCGAGGCGAATCCCATCAAGGTAAACCGGTATGTGGTTTCGCGGGGGCAGAATCAGAGCGTGGTTCTGTACTGGTATCAATCGCACAACCGTGTCATCGCCAGCGAGTATTCCGCCAAGATCTACACCGTTACGGACTCGATTCGATACAACCGCAGCGATACCTCTCTGGTGCGCGTGGTCGTCGGCGTGAACGATGGAGATACTCAGAAAGCGCTTCAGACCGCGGTTTCGTTCGTGCAGTCGTTCTTTGAACCCCTGAAAGAATATTTGCCGGCGTAGAGTTCGGACATTAAGTAAACTGAGCCTCATGGCTGCGGATTTTGCCGCCGTATTCGCCGAGCTGAAGCCGGTACTTGCGAAGCATGCGAAGCAACTGGCGGTGAAGACGGACTCATCGCTCGAGTACACGCTGGTAACGAAATCACCGTCGCCTTTCGCTCAGCACAAGGGGCAGCCTATGTACTTCGGCCCCGCGCGTCACAGGCCTGGCAGTGGGCTTGCCCTGCGCGATCGGGTTCGGGAAACTTATTTGCTTCGTTGCTGTTTGGAATCCAAATCGAGCGACTGGGCCGTGTTCTGCGGAGCAATAGGACTGACGCTGATGGCCACGGTGTTGGCGAGTTATTTGCCCGCGCGCTACGCTGCCTCGATTGAGCCGACCACTGCATTACGGCATGAATAAGCAATGTAAGGAGCCGAGGGAAATCATTTAGAATCCACGACGCAGCGGAAGCCCAGTGTGGCAGCCCGATCATAGCTAGGCGCCATCAGGAGCAATTTCCCATGCTGATCGTTTTGATACGCCTGCGGAAAGTACCAGATGGAGCCCTGCGGCTGATAGTTGTCGCCGCCTCGCAAGATGGCCGCCCGCGTGTGATCGTCCACGTATTCGTCGGTCCATTGCCAAACGTTTCCCACCATGTCCATCACGCCGAAGGGGCTTACGCCTTCCGGATGCGAATCCACGCGATTCGGGCCGCCGTAGGTGCGATCTTTGTCTGCCGGAGGGACAGCGTTACTGTTCCATTGGTTACCCCAGGGATACCGGCGACCGTCGGTTCCCTGCGCCGCGAACTGCCACTCCCATTCATGCGGAAGTCGTTTGCCGGCCCACCTCGCATAAGCGCGCGCATCTTCCTGCGAGATCCAGGTGACCGGTTCATCGGCAGCGCCGTCAGGATAGGATTCACCCTTCCAATTTCGTAAGAAGTTGAGGTCATCCTGCGGGCGATAATGCGTCGCATCGAGGAAACGTTTGAACTGACGATTTGTAACCGGGTATTTATCGATGAAGAACGGCTTGATATGCATCAAATGCTCGTGGAACCGGCGCGGCGAATCTTCCCACGGATACCGCACGTCAACGCCGATGTCATCGAAGCCCTCGATCTCAATCCCTTCTACTTTGAACAGATAGTCGCCTCCGGGAATTTTGATCATGTTTTCGGGCGCGCTTGCGGCCGGCTTTGTTTCCGGTATCTCCACTAAATTCTGAGGCAGAACCTTCCATTCATTGGAGAAGCCAGATAGCGGCCGGGCTGTCATCTTACTCATATCTTCGATTAACCGCTGCATCTTCGCGGTTGGTTCGCCCGGAGTGGAGAGTACAGCTCCAAATCCATGCGCTTCTATGGGAAAGGACAAAATCATTTCCGCCCCGTTCGTCTCGGGCCTCAGTTCTTTGCCATGATAGAGATCGAAATAGCGCATTCCATCGCCGACCGGAACCGGCATCTGCGGCCCATCAACGTCGTATTCGTTGCGGTTGACGATTGTCCAGATGGTGGAAGTTGACAAGGGCCAGCGGCTGGCATAAATGCCGTAGCGGCGCATGGGATAGAACGGTTCCCATTGGCTGCTGACGAGGAAGGGAGCTACCGCTCGCTCCATCGCAGCCACTCGCCGGAGGGCTTCGCGGTCGCGTGGCGTAATACCATTCCAGATGCCCCAAATATTTTCCCAACTTTCCCAACCCTCGCCATTGAAGAATGCGAATTGAAGGTCGGCCGTCTTGCTCCGGTTCCAGCGATCGGAGATGTTGACCATATGCCGAGGTTCGAGCCATCGGAAGCGATCGACGCCTGGAACGAACGTGAATTGGCCGCTGTACTGCCCCCACGTCATCAGATTCCAGGCGAGGGCTTCATCGGAAGGGCTGCCCTCGGGCTCGAACGCCAGCGGATGCCCTGTTTTATCGCCAGCCTCTGAAAAAACGAGCGGGACACCATCCTGCGTATCGCCGTTTATACCGTCCGCATCGATCTCCTTCATCAATTCCGCTATGGCCTGGGGCCACGGCTTACCGGGATCGCTCGTTCCCTGATCCCACATCATCATAGGGAACAACACGTGCACGCCGCGGCGATGAAAGTCCGCGATCATCTGCTTCACGCCAGGAAGTCCACCCGGCATGGAGCGGATCATGTCGTGCTGATTCCGATCGTCGATCCCCATGTTGGGATAGGTTGGCCAAATCAGTACAGCATCGATTCCGCCGTAACGGTTCTGCAGGTCGTCGATGTAGCGATCGACCGTGTACTTTCCCGATACAGGATCGTAGAAGTAGCGATCTTGAACCATCATTTGAGGCTGTATGAAACTGGATTGAGTCCACTTCAACGCGGGATTCTCATAGCGGTCGCCGCGATAGCCAATTCGAATCCAGCGCTCGCGCCGCCAGTGCGTGATGTCCTTCAGCCACTCGGTGTGCGCATCGGGAGCACAGGGATAGCTTCCGCCTCCCGACCAGGCGGCCTTGAGCGTCAAGCAGTCCGGGGCGGGAATCAGTTGGTTCTTCGGCGCATAATGCGAGTCTTGCGCGTAAGCCGTCGAACAGCACAAAGAGCAAATCAGGGCGGCAGCGTACCAGTATTCAAACTTCATTTCGGCGCGAAAATAGGCTTCCTTCGACCCCTCATCCTACCGTGGCAGGGTGGAATAAGGTTCTGGAGTTTGGCAATATTTGCTTGCGTTTAAGTGTCGCCAAGCTCAGGGCGCATTTACAACTTACTTCCATTGAGTCCTGGCCTATATCTCAAGCCGACGGGACGTTGTAGGAGATTGAATCAGCGCTTTGTAACTGGCAGACTCACGTTAGAAGGCGCGACAAGCTAAGCAAATATCCAAGCGAAGCGTTTCTTCTAACTTTCCATCGGAGGGAAAATTTGAGGATTAATATTGCATTTCTTAGCGTTGCATTGCTGGCCGGCGGCGGGGCCTTGCAGGCAGCGGCGACTTATACCTACGATTTCGGCGGAGGCGGCGACCTGCACTCTAGTACGCACACGTACACACCGAGCGGCGGATCCGGGCCAAGCATCACGGCGACCGGATTCTCGACTTATGCGGGATATGCTTACAACGTCGATCTCTACGGGAAAGGAAGCGCCGTGCTTCCCAAACCGGGAAACGATGAGAATGGACTGGGCTTGGTCAATGATCCTAGCCATGATGATGAGGTCACGAAGGGCAGCTTTATCATGCTCGACCTTGGAAGCGGGTTGCAGATCACGTCGCTCGGCATTTATACCGGGAGCACCACCGACGGTGAAAAATGGGAGATGTGGGGCTCGAATACAGCCGCTGTGAGCGGGCATCTCTTCACGATTCCTGGATCCAATGCCACCGGCGTCCTGACGGGAACTGGCGAAGGCTTTCAGAACGTAAGCAGCCTGATGGGCGACCGCTATCTGTTTATAACCGCGGTGAACTCGGGTGACAATGTGCTCCTGGGTGGTTTGACGGCAACTGCCCCTGAGCCGGCTTCCGCGGGGCTTCTCGGTCTGGCTCTGGTCGGTTCCGGCCTTCTGTTCCGCCGCCGGTTCAGCGGGAAGAAGAATCAGGTTTCCTAAGTATTCGCCCCACAAAACCTGGCGATAACACTTCGGGGATCCCGCACAAAAACGGGATCCCCGTTGCTCTTTTACAAGCGAATAGAAACAGAGACCCCATCGCGAATCGGAAGCTGCGTAGTGAAGAACCGGGGCGAAGCAAACAAGCGCTCATTGAAGGTACACACGGCGCGGTCCGTGGGTTCTTTCGGATCGAGAACACTCGCATGCCATAGCGTGTTGTCCGTGATAAAAAGGCCGCCCGTCCTGATTCGATCGGGTACAGCGTCCAGCACTGAGGGATAGCCGTCTTTGTCTACATCGTTGAAGATGATGTCAAACGTGCCGGGCGTGGCAGCCAAAGCGGTCAGAGCGTCTCCCGTATGCACGTGGATGCGGGATGCTACGCCGGCCCGTTCGAAATACGCACGCGCACGCTGCGCGTTTTCAGAACTCCCGTCGGAATAATGCACCTCGGCTTCGGGTCCGGCAGCGCGCGCAAACCAGATCGTCGAATAGCCGATCGCGGATCCAAGCTCAAAAATGCGCTTCGCCTTCGTCATCATCACCAGACTTGCCAGGAAGGTTCCCACCGCCGGTCCGACAATCGGGATCTGGTTCTTTTCGGCATAAGCTTCCATCTCGGCGAGGACTTCATCGCGCGGAGGAAGCAGTTTACGCATATATTGTTCGATATCCGGATTGGTGATCATTGATGTCCCTGTGTGTTGTCCTTCGAAAATTCTATCCATAGCCGTGCTGCGCAACATTGGCAGATCGAATGGGTGGAGAATTATCAGCATGAGGTACAGGAAGACAGCCGGATGGGCGCTGGCCGCGGCACTTTGTCTCGTGTCGCGAGCCGGGAGCCAGACGCCGCATCTCGCGATCGGAAACATTCTGCTCTCCAGCGAGAAATTGGCGGACCCGAATTTTGCGGAATCGGTAGTTTTGCTTGTGCAATACGACGAGGCAGAGGGAACAGTGGGTCTCATTGTCAACCGGCAGACCGAAATGCGGCTTTCCCAAATCTTTCCGAAAGCGAAGCACGCAAGCGCCGACCCCGTGTACATGGGCGGCCCAGTCGGGATCATGAGCGCCCAGGCGCTGGTGCGCCTACCAGCAAAAGAAGAAGGGGCTACACAGATTAGCGGCGATATCTATCTGACGGGTACGAAGGACCTGATTGAAAAATCCATTGCTTCACGCCTCGACTCCTCCAAATTTCGCCTCTATCTCGGCTATGCGGGTTGGGCGCCCGGACAACTGGAGATGGAGATTCGAGTAGGGGCGTGGTCGGTACTCAGCGGAAGCTCGAAGATTGTGTTCGACCCGCGTCCGGATTCGCTGTGGTCACGGCTCGTGCACGAGTCGCACATGCAGATCGCGCGAACCCGTTCGGCAGAGTCGGCACGTGCGCTGCTTACGGGTTCCACATTCGATCAGGCGAGGGTTCCTTTCTCGAGATAAGACCGAAGCTGTCTGAGATCGCGCCGCATGGCATCGAATACGGCATTTCGATCGTCCGGGGCAGCCGTATCCGCTTTGGTGGCGCCGATCGGGTATTCGAAATGGAGTTGAAGTGGACCGGAGAAGCGAGCAGCGGCGACCAGCTCGAAAAATCTTCCGAAGCGGACCATGCCTTCGCCGAGCGGTTTCCAAGCCGGACGCCAATTTCCATGCGCGTCCCGCTCCCAGAGGAAATCCTTGACGGCGATGCCGCGAAGATATGGCCCCGTCACCCGGAAACTGTCGATCCAGCCTCCCAGGCCACCTTCCACAGTGGCGTGGCCGATATCGTAGTTCACACCCACCGAGGCCGGGTCCATACCGTTCAACAGCTCGTGAAGATCCCAGATGGGCGCGCCCACCAAGTCCACACCCGAATGCGTGTGGTACATGGCGCCGATGCCGTATTGCGCGTTCACGGCGGCCAGCGCCGCGATGCGCGGTTTGAGATCGTCAAGCTGTTTGGCAATCGGCTGGTCGTCCGTGTATTTGAATCCAGCCCAACGGTAGTTGCGAATGCCCAGGCCGGCAGCCGTACTCAGGATGCCGGCGGCGTAGGGAGTATGCGCGTCGACGATGTCGGTCGTGATCATAGGCACTTGCAATCCGTGTTGACGAATTATTGCGACCAGCGGGGGAAGATCCTGGCGCACGCGTTCGGGGGACACATGTCCGCCCTTACGGACGGTGAGATCGATGGCATCGAAGCCAATCTGCGCAGCTGCTTCGGCAAGGTCGGCGCCCTTCAGAAACGAGAGATGCTTGGAAAAGATCGCCACTTTCAAAGCCGAGTTTGCGGAGCTTTCGGCTTTGACCAAGCGGGCGGCTTCCGAAGTGAAGAGCGCGGCACCGGCGCAGACCAGCGAACGGCGGGATAAGGTTTTCTGAGCCACGGAATACAATCCTCACACCTATGCTTTCACGACGATCGGAGCGGAAACCTTCCGGGGCGCGCCGGGGGTCTAATGAGCAGCATGCCGCTGATGAGTGCGCCCAATGAACCCGGGCCAAGGCCAAAATCCAAATTGCAAGCGATTCTTCCTTATACGACCGTCGCCCTAATCGTCGCAGCGTTGTATGCCGCTTGGACTTTTTATGCACGGCATGAGCGGACTCAGCGAGCGCAGGCGGAGATTGAGGCCGCTCACGCGAACGCAAGAAAGCGCGTTGTGGATCAGATCTATGGGTCAGGCGAGGTGAAATTTACGACCTTCGGGGTAGACACAGGCCGGCTCACGCGCGGCGAATCGACCGAGCTGTGCTACGGAGTTGTCAACGCGACTACCGTGAAGATTGATCCACCGATTGGAGACATAAAACCCTCCTATCACCATTGCCTGGAGATCGCTCCCAAGAAGACGACAACATACACGATTACGGCGAATGATGCGAAGGGAAACAGCAAGTCCGAATCTATTACGGTTCAAGTGAAGTGACGGGTTTGTTCAGGCGCTTAGCACAGCCTCTGGCGAATGCTACTTTGGTTAACGGAGGAATGGCCGAGCGGTTGAAGGCGGCGGTCTTGAAAACCGTTAGTGCCGGAAGGTACTCGGGGGTTCGAATCCCTCTTCCTCCGCCATCGACTCAAGCCCGCTCTTTGGCCTGAGCAGCGTTCACGGCGGCTCCGATTGTCGCCACCGCTTCACCGCCGGGGACCACTTCGACAAAGTAACTTTGTAAGGGGCTGAGCTTTACCATTTCGTGCAGGTATTCCTTCAAGAGCGTCAAGTTGAGGAACCGGGCGTTGGGTCCCGTGATGAAAAACTTTCCCGGACCATCGAGGTGGATAGCGGTTGCGGTCGCGGCGGCCAAGGAGCGGTGCCATAATTTCGCAAATTCGACGCATCGCGGTTCACCGGCCTGAGCCTGCTCGAACACCTCCTCGGGCTCCATGTCCATGAAGCGAAGACGCATGGCACGATGTCCCATGATGCCTTCCAAGTGTCCACGCCCGCCGCATCCGCAAAAGTGCTCCTTGGGATCGAGAGTCACAACGGAGTGACCGGCTTCCCAGACGCCCTCCTGGAAGGGATATCGCCCGTACCCAATCCCGGTCCCTAGCGTCCAGACGCGTATCAATCGGTCAAGGTGTCCGCGCGTCGCCGCGATACCCGCCGCCATGACATCGGCGTCATTAAAAATGGATATGGGTACGCGGCCAAATAGCGGCGCGAATGCTTCGGCAACAAGCGCCTGTATGTTCACGCCCTTGAACTGCACCAGGTTGGGCGAATCTTCGACGACCCCGCCACGCACGATTCCAGGCATGCCTAATCCAATGTAGGGGGGAGGGTCCGTTCGTCCGAGCTGGCGCACCAGCAGTGCGATTCTCTGGACGATCATCTCCGCCGGCATGCCGTATAGCATATCCGTGATAGAGGTGTCCTCCGGATCTACACATAAGGACCCCGAAATGGCGTTGTCCGAAACAGTGGCGACCGCTATTCTTTCCGTGATAAGAATGCCGATACCTTCTGACATGGTGTTCCCTGTGACTAAGAACGCGACAGCTTGTTCAATCCGTTAAATGCCGCGGCCTTGTAACACTCTGCCAGGGTCGGGTAGTTGAACACCGTATCGACGAAGTAGTCCACCTTTCCCTTCAAGATCAAAACCGCCTGGCCGATATGAAGCAGCTCGGATGCGCCCTCTCCAATGATGTGCACGCCTAGCAATTCCAGAGTGTCGCGGTGGAAAATCAGCTTCAGACGGCCCGTCGTGTCACCGCGGATCTGGCCGCGCGCAATCTCACGATAATACGCTACTCCGACTTCATAAGGCACATCCTCATCGGTAAGCTGCTCTTCCGTTTTCCCAATGAATGAGATTTCAGGGATTGTATATATCCCAAATGGAAAATAATTCGGATTGGAGGAAACGGGTTTTCCAAATGCATGGGCGACAGCAATGCGGCCCTGTTCCATCGAGACAGACGCCAAGCTGGGAAAGCCGATCACGTCGCCGACAGCATAGATATTCGGCTGGCTGGTTTGGTAGTACTCGTTAACGCTAATGCGCCCGCGCGGATCGGCCGTGAGGCCAGCCGCCTCGAGGTTTAGCTCGTCCACGTTGCCCTGCCGCCCGACCGCATATAGCAACGAATCGCCCGGTACTTTCTTGTTGCTTTCAAGATAGGCAACCACTCCCCCGCCGCCCTGCGTCTCTTCGACGCTCTGAACTTCCTCATTCAAGCGCATGGTTACGCGGTGATCGCGAAGATGATACGATAGCGCCTCGACAATTTCCTGATCGGCGAACTCGAGCAGCCGTGGACGCTTCTCAATCAGCGTGACACGGACCCCCAGGGTTGCAAACATGCAGGTGTACTCAACTCCGATGACGCCTCCGCCAACCACAATCAACGTCCGCGGAACTAGGGGCATGTCCAGGATTTGATCGCTGTTGATGATGGTTCTGGAGTTGATTGGGACCTTGGGTGATGAGGCCGGTTTCGTTCCGGTAGCGATTACCGTTTTTTGACTTTGGATTTCGGCGGATCCCCTAATGCTAGCGACCTGAACGGTTGTCGGGCTCTTGAAGCTGGCAATTCCGGTCAGCACCTCTATTCCATTACGAGAAAGCTGCGCCTGGGTAACATCTATTTCCGTCTTGATGACGTGCTGCACCCGGAATGCGAGGTCAGCCATGGTGATCTTCTCCTTCACGCGATAGCTGACGCCGTAGATGTTCTGGTAATTGTAGCCGGAGAGGTGCAGGACGGCTTCCCGCATAGTCTTACTCGGGATGGTTCCGGTATTGATGCACACGCCTCCGATGACCTCTCGCCGTTCGACGAGCGCGACTCGCTTGCCGCTCTTCGCTCCCTGGATAGCAGCTCGCTGGCCCGCCGGGCCGGAGCCGATCACGACTAGATCGAATTCAGACATGGGACATCAAAATGTCAGTAAGTAACAACGTTGCGAGTTCTCGTTGCCTCTGATCAGAGCGCAATTCAGAGTATATCGTCGGGGTGTGGCGTACCCTGGGGGTCCAAAGCGAGGGGACCAGACGTTCCCTACGCGTTTCGCCGGAGATCTATTGTCTAGTGCTGGTGTCCTCGGTCTTCTGCTTGACCTTGTTTGCACCTTTTTCGGTTTCCGAGGCGGCTTTGTTCGCGCCCTTTTTTGTTTCGTAGGTGGATGTCGTCGCCCCCTTTTTTACGCCGTGCGCGGTGGCGTGCGCCGCCTTCTTGGTGCCGCTGGCAGTTTTCTCAGTACCCTTCTTTGCGGCATCCTTGGTATCCTGGCCGGCATTTTTCAGATCCTGACCGACGCTCTGCGGGTAAGCGGGAGCGGCCAAGAGCCCGGAGAGAAGCAGAGTAGCGGAGAGCAGTCGAACCTTCATGCTTCCATTGCAGCACAGGCATGTATGATGCCGCAGCTAGGAGAAGATCTTAGTCAGGCCGAGCGGGGCGTATGCAATTGGGCCGAGAAGCATTCAGAATGGTAGTATAGACGGATCGATTCTAGGGGCAACAACAAAAAGATCAGGATTAAAGTCGCCGGTTTTTTGCAATACTCGCACTTCTTGGCTCGGGCATGGCGCTCGGGCAGACGACAGCTTCGAAGGACGCGGCCGTTAAGCAAGCCCGACTCCAGAAGCAGTGGCTACATTGCATGGTTCGATGGCGGACGTCTGAATCGGATCGAAAAAACCCGGCCAAGTGCGAACGGTGAAATGACTTGAGCGGCGGGGCGCTCGCGGACTATGCGGATGCTCCTGGCCATCACGAACCGCCTCCAGACGAAGTTTTGATTTGCGATGTTGCGAAACGTGCGGTTCTGGATTCCACTCAACCGCTCCTCCGCCCAATTGCAGACGCCGCGCTGCGCCTTAGCCAGGGTTGAAGCCCAAATGGTAGAATTCTGGCAGGAGCAGCCCGCTGTATGGGTATTTCAAGAAATATAGTATGGATTGTTAGTTTTGCAGTTGTTTTATCACCCGCTATTACGAAAGCTCAGTGTGGGAATAACTCGGGTTTCAACTACGGTAATGAGGATCTCTACTTCTGCAATCCGGGCGCTCTCTGTGGTAGTGATGTTTGTGAAACTGACGAGTGCAACGATGGTTGTGGCGACCTTGCTCAGATCTCGTACTGCATCTCACCAGATTATTGCGGCTCCGATGACACGACTGGCTGTTTTAGCGGAACCTGCAATTATGCTCGCCGGAGGACATTATCCAAGGCTCGTTTACTGCCTGTATCGACTAACATCTTGACTGCCGAAGAGAAGCAAAACGGTTTCTCGATCCAGACGCTAACCCAGCGATTCTCCGGATCGGGCACTATGATCGCTCATTACGATGAAATAGTGGCTGTTCGCAGCGATGGTTCGAAAGCCAAGGTTCGCCTGGATTACAACGATCGGATATTAGGCGTGAGGTCTATCGCAGACCTTTCAGAAAAGAAAACGATATTCATCGATCCCGTGACAAAGACGACAAAAACTGGCTTTTTGACCTCAGGTGAGATTTTTTTTCGAAGAGCCTCCATGCAAAATTGCTCGTCGGGGAACTCTAAGAGTATTTTGGGCTGGGACGTTTATGAACTTTCTAGGACAATACAATCCGGGCCTCTCCAGGTTTCACAAGAGGAGTGGCGTGCTCCAGGTCTGGGTTGTCAGGCTCTGGAGGTTCACCAACGAATCACGGATAGCAAAGGGGCGCTCCTGCAAGTTCAGGACACCGCGGTGCAGAATGTGCAGCTGGGCGAGCCCGATCCTAAAATCTTCGAGGTTCCATCCGACTACACGGAGCGAACTCCGTCTCAATGGGCAGAAGAAGTGTCCAAGACACGAGGAAAGCAGTGCACGGCATGCACTAGCAAGCAATTTCAAATGCTAGATGACGTGTATCGTTCCAGGCACCAGCAGCAATAACAGTGCCGTTCATTGAAGCCGCTATGCCGACCGCGGAGTGTGCAATTGGGCGGAGAAGCGGTTGAGCAGCTCGTCCTCGAAGGTGAAGTCCGGACGCGGGAATCCGCGCTTTTTGAGGTACGCACGATAGCTGGCTTTCAGCCCGTCGATGAAATCGGTTGGCTTGAACGCTAGCATGCGCTGGGCTTTGGTAACAATCTGCGTGATGGCCGGCACGTCGTAGTAATAACCGAAATACAATTTTTCGCCCACGGCCTGTCCGCCGGCGCGCACGATCAATTCGCGCGGGATCGATACAATCTGGGGCTCCTTCACGCCCGCGACCCTGGCAAGATCGAGAATCAGTTCGTGCTGCGTAATGGCTCGCGGATTGGCAGTATTGAACGCATGACCTAGCGCGTTTCGTAATTCGATCGCCTTGATTGCGAGTTCGACCAGGTCCCTCACGTAGATGAACTGCATCAGACGATGCCCTTCGCTCGGAAGGATCACGGGGCGTCCAGCGCGAAAACGATCCCAAAAAAATGCTTCGCGGTAGAAGGTGTTGCCGGGCCCATACACAAACGGCGGCCGCAACGTCACGATGGGGAAACCCGTGCGCTGGTGCATTCTAAACAGAGCGCGCTCGCTCATCGCCTTGTTGCGCGCATAAGCGTTCACGTGATCGTCGGGGGCCAGTGCGTCGCCCTCGTGATGATTCAAGCCGTCGCCGTACGCGGCCACGCTCGACATAAACACGTAACGGCCCACCTTGCCATCAAAGATCTGAGCGGTGGCCTCTACTTGCGATCCGGTAGTGCCGTGCTCCCAGTCATAGGCATTGTCATAAACCGCGTCGAATCGAATCGCACCGAGCGCCTTGCGAACACTGGCGGCATCGTTGCGATCGCCAACCAGGTTATGGATGCGCCTTCCGAGCGAGTGACGGCTTTTCCTATGCAGGATGTAGACTTCATGGCCGGCTCGCGCCAATCCGGTGACGAGCAAGCGTCCAATAAACCCCGTGCCGCCGATCACGAGAACTCTTTTGGGCCCAAGATCGGCGAGCCCGTGGCCGGCTTTATTGTTCCCGCTACCGCGAGCGGCCGAAACTGCCCGGGACATGATTACCTACTTATTAGACGGCCCAGGCGCGACTGCGTCTTAATCGTAATACTCCAGGCCGAGATGTGTGATAAGATCTTCACCTTTCATCCAGCGGAGCGTGTTCTTCAACTTCATCAGTTGAATGAAAATATCGTGCTCCGGATACAACCCTGGAGCCGTCATCGGCCCCTTGAAATAGAACGACAGCCACTCCTGAATGCCCTTCATCCCCGCTCTTTGGGCCAAATCCAGAAAAAGCACCAGATCGAGTACCAGAGGGGCAGCCAGAATCGAATCCCGGCAGAGGAAATCGATCTTGATCTGCATCGGATAGCCGAGCCACCCGAAGATGTCGATGTTGTCCCAACCCTCTTTCGCATCACCGCGGGGAGGATAGTAGTTGATCCGCACGGCATGGTACAGATCCTTGTAAAGCTGCGGATACAGGTCCGGCTGCAGAATGTGTTCCAGCACGGAGAGCTTTGTCTCTTCCTTTGTTTTGAAAGAGCCGGGATCTTCGAGTACCTCCCCGTCGCGATTTCCGAGAATATTGGTTGAAAACCAGCCTTTCACGCCCAGCATTCGAGCTTTAAAGCCGGGCGCGAGCAAGGTCTTCATGTAGGTCTGACCGGTTTTGAAGTCCTTGCCGCAAATGGGAACCGCGTTATCTTGCGCGAGTTCCAGCAGCGCGGGAACGTCCGTGGTCAGATTGGGCGCTCCGTTCGCGAACGGCACGCGCAGGTTGAGAGCCGCATAGGCGTAGATTTGGCTGGGAGCGATTTCTGGATCGTTCTTCCTGAGTCCTTCTTCGAAAGCGGCGAGATCGCGATGCACGGCAGCGGGTTTGTGGAACACCTCTGTCGAGCCGCACCAGATCATTACCAACCTGCTGCACCCGTTGCGCCTCTTGAAATCACGGATATCGTCCATCAGCGCTTCGGCCAATTCCATTTTGCTGGCTCCGGACTTCACATTGGGGCCATCAATGCGCCGTACATATTCGCGATCGAACACGGCTTTCATTGGTTCAATGGCGGAAAGCGGCTCCTTCAGGCGATCAAGCAGAGGAGCTTCGAGAACTTTCGCGCGCGTAGCCGCTTCGTACGCGTTGTCCGGGTAGATGTCCCAGGTTCCGAAAGACAGGCACTCGAGCGGAGTGAGCGGGACGAAGTCCCTGATTCGCGGCGTCCGCCCCTCTGTCCGCTTGCCGAGGCGAATGGTCCCAAGCTGAGTGAGGGACCCGATGGGGTCGCCCAAGCCCTCCTTCACTGCCTCGACGCCCGCAATAAATGTGGACGTCACGGCGCCCATCCCCGGGATAAGAATGCCTAACCTACCATCGGCGGGCGCAATGGTCACATTAGCCTTGCTTGACAATGCGTGATTTCTCCTGAAGTTTTCGGCCCGCCGAGAGAGGCGGCCTAATCATCCGAGGCAAGCTGCGAGGATAAACACACATCTATATCTCCTCCGCCGGCGGGAAGCCGGCACGCAGCCCTACGCTATACTAACATTCGATGCCACAGAGTGTTACGGGGACAATCTCGACACTTATTGTGGATGACGAGCAACTCGCCCGCGAAGAGTTGGCCTACCTGCTGAAGGAGTTCCCGGAAATCGAGATTTTGGAATCGGCTTCTAACGGTCTGGAAGCGGTGAAGCTGATTGACCAGCTCGAGCCCGATCTGGTGTTCCTAGACGTTCAGATGCCCGGATTGGACGGCTTGAGTGTCATCGACAAGCTTCGGGAAAAGGGCGGCCCTCTGCCGCACTTTGTGCTGATTACCGCCTTCGATCACTATGCGATCGAGGCCTTTCGCTTGCAGGCGACGGACTATCTGCTCAAGCCGGTTGAAAAAGATCGCCTTGCTGAAACCCTTGCCAGAGTGAGGCGAACGGTGGATGAAAAGCAGCAAAATGCAGAAAGACCGGCTGACAGCACCCCGCCCAAAGCTGCCGTTCAACGTACGAAACTGCTGGTCAAAACCAATAACCGGAATCTGATCGTGGACGCGCAGGATGTGATCTACGCGACCATTGACGACGGCTTGATCACTGTGGTGACCTCGCACTTCGAAGGGCAATCGAATTACCGCACGATTGAAGAATTGCAGTCTAATCTTGATGCGAACGTGTTCTGGCGAGTTCACCGGTCCTTCCTGGTGAACATCAACAAGATACGGGAAGTGATCCCCTGGTTCAAATCCAGCTTTCAATTGAAGATGGATGATAAGAAGCAGACGGAGATTCCGGTAAGCCGTATTCAGACCAAGCGGCTGAGATCACTGTTGAAGATATAAGACGCTTCGAGCGGCCAGAACCCCGCGCGAGACACGTGGTCCGTTAGCGATTCGGCTTGGGAGCCTCTTCTTTGGCCAAGCGAACTCGAGCGCCATCGAGCTTCTTTTGAACCTTCGCCATCTCGTCGGGCTCCACATCACCGGGCGAACTCAAATTGAAGTCCTTGAGTGAGGACTCCCACTGTACGATGGCTTCCTTGATCTTTCCCTCTTTGAAATAAACATCTCCAAGGTGATCGTGAATGGTCGGGTCTTTTGACATCAACTGCACGGAGCGGGTAAGCTGCTGCTCCGCCTCGTCGAGCCGGTTCATCCGATAGTAGACCCAACCCAGGCTATCGAGGAAAGCGTAATTGTTTGGATCGAGCTTCACCGCACGCTTAATCAAATCCTGCGCCTCCTGCAGCCGAACGTTTTGATCCGCCAGCATGTAGCCGAGATAGTTCAACGCGGACGCGTTAGAGGGATCCATATCCAGAACTTGCCGGAATGTCTTCTCCGCCTGCTCATATTTCTTTTCGCGTTCGAACATTGCTCCGCGCATGAACAGAACGTTGGCCTTATCGTCCTTGGATTGCGACAGCTTCTCGGCATCATCGAGGGCCTTACCCATGGCGGCGAAATTGCGGCTCTTTTCGTAAACGTCAGCCATCGCCAGATAAACGTCCCGATCATTCTTGCCGTCAAGCAGCTTCTTCAATTCGCCAATCGCCTGGTCTGTCTTTCCCTGATCGGCGAGCAGTTGCGCACGAACTTGCGCCAGCGAGCGGTCGCCGGAAAACTTCTTCAACGCGGCATCGCTTTCCTGCTGTGCCTTGTCATACTCTTTTGCCAACCTGTATGTATCGATCACCTGAGCTTCGGCGCGGGCGGCCAAGTCGGGATCGAGGATAGCAATCTGGCGGAAGGCGTCGACGGCTTGGTCGTATTGATCCGTCGTGCGATAAAGAAGCCCGAGCTGTTCCAGCATCTTCGAGCGGTAGGAACGCTCCTGCGGGTTATACGTACGGCGGGCGGTCGAATCGAGAATGGCCTTGAGCGCTGAAATGGCATCGGCTGTTTTGCCCTCGTCCTCCAATAAGCCGACTTCGTTGTAGCGAACCTCGAGATTGTCGGGATCCAACTGCTTCGCTTTGTCGATCATCTTGCGAGCATCGGCGAAGTTCTTTTGCTCGCGGTAGATCTGGGCCATGCCTATGTAGGGTTGCGTTTCACGTGGACTCGCGTCCGCCATCTCCCGATATGTCCGCAACGCGTCGTCAAAGCGTCCTGCCAGAGCTTCATCCTGAGCCAGCGCGGCTTTCAATTCGGCATGCGAGGGATCGAGATCCAAAGCCTTTTTGTAAGCGTCCGCCGCGAGAGAGTACTCCCGCATGGATTCGTAATTGTTGGCCAGAGTGACATAGGCGCGAGCCGACGGATTCTTTTTTGTCAACTGCTCCAGAAGCTGGGACGCCCCACGCGCATCGCCCCGGTCCGAATAAACGCTGGCCAGCCCGGTGGCGGCATCCTCGTTATCGGGGTCGACGGCGAGCACTTTCTTGAAGGCTGCCTCGGCATCCACCGAGTTGTCGAGAACCCTGTCCAGCCTGCCAAGCATGATCAGGCTGTCCACGTCCTTCGGATCTTTTTCTGTGATGATCTTGTATTGGTCTACCGCGCGGCGGGCCATCCCCTCATCAATATGGTTCGACTGCGCATCGCCAATCTGCTGGGTGTAGACATGAGCCAGCACGCGGCGTGCGTTCAAATCGTCCGGATTTGTTTTCAGCGCCTCCTGTGCCTCTTCAACGGCCTCCCGAATGCGTCCCGAGACCCGGTAGAGCTCGGCGATATCCTCTACCAGAAAGGAGGCGCTCGGATCTTCCTTCATGGCCAAGCGGTAATTGTCGATCGCCTTATTGACATAGTCGCTGCGATTACCGTAGGTTGCGGCAAGCTCCTCGTAAAGGTGGCCGAGGGAATAGTGATAATACGCAGCAGCTTTGATGGAACTTGGCTGCTTAGTCGTAGAAGGCAATCTGGCGGCCGCCGAAGCGGGCGTGCTGGCCTCCTGGACCACGGCGGCACTGGGCGCGGCAAGCACCGCGACAGGACCCAACACGAGAAGAAACGCGCGCGTGCTTCTCAGAAAGTTAAAATGGGGATAAGACATTCGACCGCTTCGAGATGGGCGTTACAAACTCAGGAACGAGTTGTTGCCCTCAGTATAGCTCCTTCCGAAGTGATGTGCAGAGCTGGAGCGTTTCGAGTACCAGTAAAATGCTAGGACTTGTCTGGAAGCACTCTGAGTGAGCTCTTGCCGCCGCATGAGTCACCTTTGATTGTCGTTTTGGGGCCCACGGGGGCCGGTAAGGGCGAGCTCGGACTACACCTTGCACAACGATTTGGCGGCGAGATTATCAACTGCGACTCCGTTCAGGTTTACCGGGGCCTGGACATCGGATCGTCCAAAACGCCAGCGACCGAAAGACGTGGCATTCGCCACAAACTTATCGACATCCTCAACGTAGATGAGCATCTGACCGCCGGGAGCTACGCCCGTTTAGCGCGGCGGGCGATTTCCGAAGTCCATTCCGACCGGCATGTTCCGATTGTGGTTGGGGGCACCGGGTTTTACCTACGTGCCTTGCTCGAGGGACTTTCGCCCGCGCCGGGCCGGGATGAGCAGCTTCGTGAGCGCCTTGCCGCCCTCGCCGCGCGGCATCCGAACGCCCTGCATCGTTTTCTACGCCGCTATGATCCGCCAGCTGCGGATCGCATTCATGCGAACGATCACCAGAAGCTGATCCGCGCTATCGAACTCACCATTATCGCCCGCCAGCCGGCGAGTTGTACTCAGAGCTTGCCGCGCGAGCCCATCCGCGGGGTTCATGTTCTAAGGCTCGGCTTGCTTCCGGATAGGTCTCTGTTGTACCAGCACCTGAACGAGCGCTCCTCTTGGATGTTCGCCAGCGGCCTGCTAGCCGAAACCAAGACTCTCCTCGATTTCGGTTACTCGCCGAGCGCTAAGCCGCTTCAATCGCTAGGCTACAAACAAGCGGTGAAGGCTCTGCAAGGAGAGTTGTCGATAGAGGCGGCCATTCTCGAGTGCCAGAGCAAAACCCGCCACTACGCAAAACGCCAGTTGACATGGTTTCGCGCCCAAACGGGTATTGAATGGCTTCACGGCTTTGGGAGAGATGAAACTATTCAAAAGCTTGCTGCTGAACGAGCGCGCCTTTTTCTGTCGACTTTCGACTAAGTTTGACTAATTCCCTAGTGTCAAGCGGGTATCAGCGCTGCGCCTTACATTCCTTTACCAATGCCCAGTAACATCTGTCCTCTCTGAAACCGTATTTACATACGGAAGCGCTGTGATGCCAAAGCAACACGGCACAAAACGAAGTTCCATACAGTACGTTTCGATGCGGAACTCGTCTAACAAGAGGAGAAATTCGATGTTCAATAAGATTGCCTTAAGCCTGGTCACGGTTGGAGTAATGGCAGCGAGCGCCGCGGCAGGCACGTACAAGGTATCGATTCTTCAGGATTCGATAGTAGACGGCAAACAAGTGAAAGCCGGCGATTATAAGATCGAGCTGAAGGACAACAACACCGCCGTGCTGAAGCACGGAAAGCAGACGATTGATATTCCGGCGCGCGCCGAGACAGCACCGTCCAAATTCGATACAACCGAAATCCAGTACACGAATAACAACGATCTTCAGGAGATCCGCGTGGGCGGAACTCACACCCGGATCATATTCGGCGGGGCTGGCACGACTGCTGGCGGAACCGAATAAGCACAGGTACACGCAGTCTTGGAGGGGCGGCTGCCGTGGAAGACGGACCCCTTAGAGGAGCGCGGTAGGCACCCAGCTCCTGTTAGCATGGGAGGCGTGCTTGCCGCGCGTCTCCTTTTTCTTGTTTTTGGACTGCTAATCGGCGCCATTGCACACGCCGGCACCCTCCTGGTTCTCCAGTTTCACAACGAATCCCAATATTCCGACCTGAACTGGGTCGGCGAGAGTGTGGCAGAGACGTTACGGAACGAATTCAGCAGTGTCAGTCAAATCGTGCTCGATCGCGACTCGCGCGCGGAGGGTTTACGGCGCCTTTCGCTACGGCCTGGAGCCGGGTTTACCAGGGCAACTCTCATCCGGCTGGGCCAAACCCTTGATGCGGATTTCGTTTGTTACGGCAGTTACGAAATTCACTTACCGCCTGGAGTTTCTGAGCTGAAGGAGAGCTCAGTTCAACTTACAGCGCGTTTTATCGATTTAAAAAGAATGCACGAGGGACCTGAACTGTCCGAGGCCGGAAAGCTTTCCGAGCTTTCGCGGCTGGAGGAACACTTAGCTTGGCAGTCGCTGAAATATTTGGATCCCACAGCAAACTTGCCTCTCGATCAGTTCATGTCCGGGCCAAAGCTAGTGCGAGTGGATGCCGAAGAGAGCTACGTTCGCGGCCTGCTCTCCTCAAATAAAGATCAGCAGGAAAAGTGGTTTGCTCAGGCCGTCGCTTTGGACCCGAAATTCTTGAGCGCTGCCTTCGAACTCGGGAAAATATCTCTGGCGCGCCAGGAATACCGCCAAGCGCTTGGCTGGCTTCAGCGCATACCAACTAACGACCCACGCTATCCGGAAGCTCGCTTCGACATGGGGCTGTGTGCCTATGGCGCAGGCGATTTTACGGAAGCAACAAATTACTTTCGCGAAGTTCTGAAAACATTTCCGATGAGCGAGGTGTACAACAACCTTGGGGCTGCCGAAGACCGGCTGAATCTGCCGATTGCGATTGATGATTTTCGGCGCGCCGCGGATGGAGATCAGAACGATCCCATGTATCTCTTCAACTTAGGTGCAGCCCTTCTCAGGAACAACTATTTCGACGAAGCCTCCAAGCGTCTGCAGGCCGTGCTCGACCACAATCCCGACGATACAGAGGCGCAAAGTTTGCTCGATCGCGCGCAGCGTCACGAGAGTAGCGCGCCTGGAGCGAAGCCGGTCGCTACAGAGCGGTTGAAACAGCGCTTTAACGAGACTGCCTTCCGACAGCTCAAGGCCATGGTGCAGGCGAAAGGCGGCGGTTAGAAATGTTCACCGCGACCGCCGGTCTGATTCTACCCAGTACTACTACAGGATCTTTTCCGCGCCCGCGCTGGTTCGATGTAAGCATGTGGGGCCGGCCATTCGACACCTGCATGCTCGACGTTCGGTTCCGTGAGAAATTTGAGGACGCCATGACCGTGGTGATCGGCGATCAGGAGCGAGCCGGGCTGGATATTCTCACGCACGGCGATTTTCACGTCGACGAGGACCTGGCCGGTCGCGCGTGGCATCATTATCCGCTGCAGCGCTGGGCCGGTTTCGAGGGAGATCACCTGCAGCCGGAGGAGACGACCGCGCCGTGGCTCCACTATCCACCCGGCACGCTGCTCAATGAGATCTACACCGGCTGGCGCTGGCCGCACGTGACCGGCAAAATCGAGCACCGGCCGCTCGATTATCCGAAGTTATGGCGTATCGCACAAGCGAAGACGCGCAAGCCCGTCAAATTCGGAACGTGCTGCTCGCAGGTCATGGCGCTGTTTCTGGATATCCACACTCCTCATTACAAGGACAAGCGCCAGGTGATCTGGGACATGGCCGAGGCCATGAACAAGGAGCTGCTCGCGCTTCGGGATGCTGGTTGCCGGTGCATTCAGATCGAGGAACCCACATTCCATTTCATGGCGAACACCTTCGGCAAAGATCACGAAGAAGTGAAGTTCATGGTCGACGCCTTCAACCGCGAAGTGGCCGGGCTCGACGATGTTGAGTTGTGGATTCACACCTGCTGGGGTAACCCGAACATGCAGCGGGTGATGGAAGACACAAGCTACGCCAACTCACTCGAGATCTATCTGGAGCGTTGCCGGGGGGACGTGTGGACGCTTGAGATGAAGGATCGCAATCAGAAGGATCTGGAACTGTTCGAGCCCTTCAAGAACGATCTCAAGAAAAAGATCTGCATTGGGGCGGTGAGCCATCGTGTACTACAGGCTGATCGGCCGGAAGATGTAGCCGCCGAGATCCGCAAAGCTCTCAAATGCATTCCACCTGAAAAGCTGATCGTATCCAGCGATTGCGGCTTCGGCCGCCAGGGTTGTAATCGCGAGATCGCCTTTTACAAAGCGAGCGCGATTGCGCAGGGCTGCAATCTTGTGCGGCGCGAACTCGGGCTGCCGGCAACGTATGTTCCAGCCGCCGATCCGGATCTGCAAATGGATGTGGTGCCTGGACGCGGAAAAAAGAATCGGAGCCGCGACCGTGAGGGAGCTTCTATGGGCGAAACGTAAAGAAATTTCGGAAACAGGAGACTAGAGGCTTTCGGCGTATCCCACCCGGCTTGTGTCCGCTTTAACAACCATGACTACTTCATCAGCGACCTGATTCAGGAATGATCATCCCGGCCGCCTGGGCGGACAAAACCGTGGCTGTATTCCCAGCACCGCGAACAGCATCTGCTGGCGCGCATCGGTTAGCATCGCGATCAGTCAGGCAGATTCGGAACAAGCTCCCAGAATTGCCGCTTGTTCCGTCCAGCGAGCTTGAAAACACGTCCTTCACCGCACCGAACCTTTGGTCGCGCGCGTCCATCCTACAGCTATAATCGGAGAGCTTTTATTTATGCTAGAGGCTTTCGGCCTATCCGACCCAGGCTGTGTCCGCTCCAACAACGAAGATTATTTCATCAGCGACACCGAGTCGGGCATTTTTATCCTGGCCGATGGCATGGGCGGCGCTAACGCCGGCGAGTACGCTTCGCATCTCAGCGCCGAGATGCTTTACGAATTCTTGCGGCACGCGCCCGACAGGCATGCACTGGATACCCTGGATGAGGCTTTCGTCCAAGCCAACCGTGCCGTGCGGCAGGCCGCTAAGACAAATCCTGGATTAGAAGGAATGGGCACCACTTTACTTGTAGCCCGAGATATCGGCGGCGACCGCGTTCAAATCGGGAGCGTGGGAGACAGTCGTGCTTACCTCCTATGTAAGGAGGGTTTCTATGCCATCACCCAGGACCAGACGTGGGTCGCGGAGGTCGGATCAAAGCTCGGATTGAGCGACGAGGCGCTGCGAAAGCATCCCATGCGGCACGTTCTCACCATGGCGGTGGGCACAGCCGAAGAGGTAAGGGTCCATTCCCGCATCATCCAGATGGGTTCTGGGGACCAGATCCTCCTTTGTTCCGACGGTCTCCACGGTGTGCTGAACGAAAAAATCTTGCGGGACGCCCTCGATTCCGAGAAAACTCTGCCAGAGAAATGCCACTACCTTGTCGAAGCCGTGAAGGAAGAGGGCGGACCAGACAACGTAACCGTGGTTCTGATCCAGCTCCTCTGATCGTATTGCGGCTGTAAGCGCACAAGGCAAGGCGCCAATAGGGCCGACGCCATTGTGCGCCTTTCAACGTGAGGCCGCATGTCTATTTCCAGCTCTCCAATTCTTTCCGTCTTCCTGACACCGCTCCTGGTGATTACTCCGATCTGGCCGCAAACTCCGGCTATGCAGTCCGTTCAAGATCTGCAGTTGCAGATCGTTGACAGCGATGGGCCGCAAGTGCAAACAAGCTCCCGCACGGCGAAAGGCTTCACCATAGTGGTGACGGATTCCACCGGTTCCGGGGTGCCCGATGTGGCGGTTGTTTTTCGTCTTCCGGACAGCGGCCCAACCGGATCTTTTTCAGACGGAAGTCATGCCGCCGTAATGTATACCGATCGCGATGGCAGGGCGGGGGCAACCGGCATCCAATGGAGCGACACGCCCGGCCCGTTTGCGATGCGCATCACCGCCAGCAAAGGGACGAACCACGCCGGCATACTCGTTCAGGAAACTCTCATTCCGGGTATGGCGATGGCTCCGAATGGTCCGGCCGTTCTTCCGATAGCAGCAATGTCAGTCCCGCCACCTCCCCCAGTGCTCAATCCAGGCACGCTTCGTTCCTCAGATTCCAAAGCACAGCTTGCCACGGCATCGACAAGCAAAGCGGCGCCTTCGGTCCAACAAACTGCTACGGCCACGGCTGACCCGAGCATCACGGCCTCGGCGAACAAACCCGAGCCTTCCGTCTCGGTCAGCAGCGCTTCGCCCGGCGTTTCGCAGCATAGCGGGAAAGCAAAATGGCTGATTATCGCCGCGATCGCGGCCGGCGCGGGCGCAGGTATCGCGTTAGCCGGCAAAGGCAAGTCGAGTACCTCGGCTGCGACCGGCTCCGGCGTGTCTATTGGAACACCCAGCATTAGCGTCGGTCATCCGTAATCAATCGAGCTCTAGATCAAGCGAGAACATGAAGCGCCGCACTCTATTCTTTTTCGCCCTGCCTTGCTGTACGGCAGCCTTGTTGGATGCGCAGGTTAGCGCGCCTAAAATCGGCTTCGCCAGGTACGCGGATTCAACCGTCCACGCCGTCTACGGCGTTCAATCGGCGTTTGTCGTTTCCGACAAGCCGGTGGGAGTCGCCGATGCGGCCAGTTTTTCGGATTATGGCGGCCTGTTATCTACCAACGGCCGTATTCAACTATTGGACCGCGCAGCGTCTCTCATCGCCGAATATGATTCGGGCGAAAGCCGTCCGGTGCTCGGGATCGACGGCGACCTGACCTCCGCCATCGCGTGGCTGCCCGGGCGTCACGCTTTGTTGCACTGGAACGGCAAGTCGCTCGCAATAATCCAAACCAACGATGGCCTGGAGCAGGTCACTTCCGTGCGAGTTCAAAGCGCGACTAGCGCGAAGCTTCTGATTTCCGAACGCGGCGGGGCGGTATCAGAAGCAGTCGTATCGCTTGAAACGGGCAACCTGGTTTCCATGACCTTGCTGCCTGGAGTACAAGCCCCGGCGTATCAGCAGAATTCGTTCGTTCTATTTCAGGATGCGAACGGTCTAGAGATTCAATCTCCCGCCGGAGAAGCGCTCCGCACGTTTCCGCTCTCCGCCGGTGATGTGCGCTTTGAGCGGATGTCCTCCGAGTGGCTGCACCTGAGCTCTCGCACCACAAAGCAGAATTGGGTACTGCATCTGACCAAGCGCGGCGCACAATTGGCCGAACTGCCGGAAACGGCTGCGCGATCCACCGCCGCATCGCCGATACAGCAGGAGACAACTAAATGAAAAGCTTGCTGTTTGCCGCTTTATTCTGTGGATCTCTCGGTGCCCAGACGTTAGCCTTCTATATCGACAACTCCAACGGAGCGACACCCACGAATCAGTTGACGCCTCTACCCTCCGCGTATCAGTTCCTGGACACGTCCGAAGGCGCAGCCTCGAGCATCGTCGTCCGCGTGGTAAACGTTTCCAGCTCGATAGTTCAAGTAGCCACCATCTACGTAGGCGCGAACCCGAACTCCTCCGCTTATACTCCGAACTTCACCGTTACCGGCTTTGATACGAATGCCACGCTTGCCCCCCAAGCGTGGAAGCTTTTCACCCTGAGTTTTACGCCGCTTACGATGGGACCCGTTTCCGGATATCTGCAGGCGAAAGCCAACGCAAGCATCCTGAGCGTTTCCACGTTACAGGGCAACGGCACCGCTCCCCAGTTAACGCTGACCTGCACCAGCAGCGTGGCTAGCCAATGCAATGGGAGCACTCTTCAGCCCAACAGCGCCACTCCTATAAACTTTGGGAACACTCCCACGACAGGCACAACGGCGATTAAGTTCACGCTGAACAACCAAGGTTCGGCCGCCCTGAATCCGCAGCAGTTGATTTCGATCACCGTGCCGACGAACAATCCAAGCACCCCGTTTTCGTTAAGCACGCTTCCCAACACGCTCGCCTCGGGTTCCAGTCTCGACTTCACAATCACCTTTGCGCCGGGGACTACCGCTACCACTTCGAGCACCCTGCTGGTCGGCCAGAACTCTTATCCGTTACAGGGAACCGGGACCTCGAGCGTCACAGGCGATATCAGTTCGCTCGTCATTACGTACGTCGATTCGACCGGCGTGCGATTAACGGCACAACCGGCAAGCGCTATCAACTTCGGCCAGACCATCGCCGGCACAAACGGCACGGCTACCCTGGCGTTCACCGTTGCCAATCCGCAAACAACAATTGACGGAGTGACTGTTCCGTCCTTAACAGTGTCGGGAGCGGGATTCGCCGCTTCCGGCATTCCGCCGATGCCGGCGACCATCCAACCAGGCCAGTCGATCTCATTTCAGGTCGTGTTTTCCCCGTCTGCAAGCGGAACGTTCAGTGGCACACTTGCCATCGGAACGAGGCAGTTCTCGTTGTCCGGGCAGAGCATTCTCTCGCCGATTCCCGACGCGTCGTTCCAACTCGACCAACAGCCCCTCAAGAGCCAGCAGCAGGTGCATTTGTCAATTCAGCTTGCGAGCGCATCGCCAGTAAATGCCATTGGCCAGCTTACGATGCAATTCGCGCCTTCCGTGGCGAACGTTAGCGACGATCCTGCCATCAATTTCGTGGCCACTAGCGGACGGCAGCTTCAGGTAAACGTCGTGTCGGGAGCGCAGACCGCCACCTACAACGGCCAATCCGCCCTGACCTTCCAAACAGGAACCACGGCTGGTACGCTCACGTTTACGCTGACCTTCCCGAACAAAGCGCCGCTAACTCAGACGTTCACTATTTTGCCAACGAACGTGCAGATTACCGGCGGAAGCGCCGTGCGGCAGTCGCCCAACCTTGTGGTGACGATTACCGGCTACGACAACACCTACAGCGCAGGCCAACTGTCGTTCGCTTTCTATGACACCAGCGGCAAAGTGCTCACTCCGAACGGCATGCAAGTAGACGCCACTTCCAGCTTCCATCAATATTTCTTCACGAACAACCAGGCTGGAGGCGCATTCTCGCTGCAGGCGAGTTTTCCGGTGTCGGGAGACGTCACTCAAGTCGGCTCCGTCGCCATAAGCGTCGCGAACTCGGCCGGACCGGGCACAATTACGCAAACCTTCCAGTAACCTCCTCCCGATCGTGCGCTACCGTTGGAGACATGCCGGCGGTGGCGCTTACGATCGCGGGCTCGGATCCGAGCGGGGGAGCGGGAATCCAAGCCGATCTGAAAACTTTCCATCAGTTTGGTGTGTACGGCGAAGCTGCCATTACACTGCTGACTGTTCAGAACACGCAGTGCGTCTCACGCATCGAAGTCCTTCCCGCCGATCTCGTTCTTCAACAGATTCAGGCCCTAATCGAGGACCTACCTCCCGCAGCCGCGAAAACCGGCGCACTGGGCAGTGTCGAGATAGTCGAAGCCGTGGCCGACCTCGCGAAATCCTTCGCCTTTCCCCTCGTCGTTGATCCCGTAATGATCAGCAAGCACGGGGCGCGGCTGCTTTTGCCGCAGGCCGAACGAGTCCTGAAGCAAAAACTGTTGCCGCTCGTGTGTCTTGTTACACCCAATATTCCGGAAGCTGAGGCTCTGGCGGGCATTACTATCCGCACCGGCACAGATATGCGTGCCGCCGCTGAACGCATTCTGGATTTCGGCTGCAAAGCGGTCCTGATTAAGGGCGGCCACCTGGCGGAAAATGCGGACGATTTACTTTTTACCGCCGCCGAGTTCAGTGTCCTATTTGGCAAGCGGGTAAAGACCCAGCACACGCACGGTACAGGCTGCACTTACTCGGCTGCGATTACGGCAGGCCTCGCACTCGGTCTTGATCTGAACAACGCCGCTGCGCGCGCCAAATCCTTTATTCAGTGCGCCATCGAAACCGCTCCGTGTCTCGGAAACGGCCGCGGTCCCGTAAACCATTTCGCCCACTTGTGATATTTGGAGAAATGCTTCTCTCTTCACTTCTCGCGGCTCTTTTTGTCGCAGTACAGCAACCTACTCTCACTCTCGAGCAACAGAAAATCGTTGCTTCGGTCAACTCCGATGAACAAGCCCGCCTGAATCTCCTCGAGCAACTGGTCGATATCAATAGCGGAACGCTGAACCCCGCCGGTGTTCGCAAAGTAGCAGACGTGCTCCGTCCAAAATTTGAGGAACTCGGCTTCTCCTGCCGGTTCCTTCCGATGGAAGAAGTTCATCGCGCAGGCCATCTGCTATGTGAACGCGCGGGGACGCAAGGTAAGCGCGTCCTGCTGATCGGGCACATGGATACTGTATTCGAACCCGACAGCCCTTTTCAGAAATTTGTGCCGAACGGTAAAACCGCTGCCGGGCCTGGCGCTGCCGACATGAAAGGCGGACTTATGATTATGTTGAGCGCACTCAAGGCGCTAAACGAAAACCGCGCGCTTGATGGCGCACGCATCACTGTTTTTCTGACGGGCGACGAAGAACGCCCGGGCGAACCGCTCTCCATTGCGCGTCGCGATCTGATTGAAGCCGGCAAAAACAGCGATGCCGCTCTCGAATTTGAAGGCGGCGTTCAGGCAGCGGGTCATGACGCGGCCAGTATTTCGCGGCGCAGCGCCTATCAGTGGGTGCTGACCACGACCGGGAAAACCGCCCATTCCAGCGGAATTTTCGGCAAGAATGTCGGCGATGGCGCTATCTATGAGATCGCCCGTATCCTCGACCAGTTCAATCACGAATTGCATGAGCCCGGTTTCACCTATAACGTTGGCCTCATCGCGGGGGCACCGACCGCATCTTATGATCTCGCTACGGCTACGGCCACTGCCTCCGGAAAAGTAAATGTCGTTCCGGCGCAAGCCGAAGCGGTCGGCGACATCCGAACCGTGACCGACGATCAATACAAGCGTGTGCAGGACCACATGCGCCAGATCGTCTCGCAACATCTGCCGGGCACATCGGGCCAGATCGAGTTTAAAGAGGGTTATCCTTCGATGCCCGAAACCGCCGGGAATAAGGAACTACTCCAGGAACTGAACGAAGTGAACCGCTCGCTCGGAATGGACGTGATGGAGCCATTCGATCCAACACACCGCGGAGCCGGTGACTTATCCTTCGTCGCGCCTTATGTCGCAAGCATCTCAGGCCTGGGCGCCTACGGCAGCGGCGCGCACGCACCCGGGGAGACGATTAACCTCTCGCGGCAAACGGAGCAAACCCGGCGTGTGGCGCTGTTCATTTACAAACTAACGCGCTAGGGCGGTGGTCGAGTTCCTCGTTCCAGGCGTCGTTCTGTTAAGCACCTCGGATGCGATGAAGCCACTAGTAGGCGCGCTTGCTGCTCGCTCGCCGGGGCTTCGGCTTGTTCTCGCCCTTGAGCGCAAAGGACGCGGATGCGCGCCCCGAGGCAGGGGAAGCAACCCGCTGCTCTTTGCGGGGCGCGCTTGACACCGCGGCCGTTTTGCGCGGGTTTCTCAACAGATTGAGCGCCACCGCAGCGCGGATGAGATCCTTTAAGGCCGCCTCATTGATCTTGTCTCCTTCGTGGATGTCGATGGCGCGCCTGACATTCCCGTCGAGGCTCGAGTTGAATAAGCCTGAAGGGTCCTTCAACGCAGCTCCCTTGGCAAATGTCATCTTGAGGTGGTTCTTGTACGTCTCTCCCGTGCAGACGATGCCGCCGTGGGACCACACGGGAGTCCCCGGCGTTGTCGGCTTGACCCACTTCCACTCTTCGACGATCTCAGGGTCTGCCTCGCGTATGATTGCTCGCACTTTCGCGAGCGCCTTCCCTCGCCAGTCTCCAAGTTCCTTGATCTTCTCGTTGATTAATGCAGAGACAGATTCTACGGGGGCAGGTCTTTTCATGTACACCTCCAGCTCTCGCACCTAATTTAGCGATCTTTTCGAAGCCGATTACCGGAATGCCAAGATGATGTGAATCCAGCGAAGAATCGAACGTTTGGTGGCATTACTGATTATTCAATCCTTTTCCTTGATTCACGAGTTTTGAGTTTCGATACGGAATTGCTTTGCGTACTCCGCGGTCAGCCGCTGCCAGCCGCGGAACTTCATAGCCTCGCCACCAACGATGCGGCCGATGGGAGTTCCGCTGAGAAGGTGATCCAGAACATCGAAACAGATGTGCCAGCTCGCTGCGCCCCACGAGATGAAGCGGCGATCGATGTTATGCCACAGCGTTAGGCGCGTGCCGTCACCAAAGGTTTCGAGTTGCCACCGGATATCGTCGTATTCGAGCATCCGTGGAGCGTCGGCTCGCGTCACTCTTGTTTCCTGCGGCGTGGGCGCTCCTGCCCAGGTGAGCTTCACCGTGCTTCCAGCCGTGTCGAGGCTCCCATCGACTTCAAACGGCGCCCACTCGCGCAGGTGCGCCGGGTCAGTAAGCGCCTGCCAGACTTTTTCCGGCGAATGGCGCAGTTCTCTGACGAGAATAAGCGTCCACTTCTCTCCGTCCTTTTGTACCTGCGCTCCGCTGGCCGCACCCGGCGTGTACTGTTCGCGATCGTTCACCTTCTTCTCCTTAGCGTGAATAGTGTGCCAGCTGGACGAGCTGAATGAGGTTGCCGCAGGTGTCCTTCAGCATCGCAATGGTCGAGGCGGTCACGTCGGTTGGCGGCATCGTGAACTCGGCGCCGCGCGCCTTGATCCGCTCGTAGTCGCCCTTGACGTCGTCGGTGTAGAACATGGCTGCGGGCTGGCCCTGTTGAAACATCGCTTCCTGATACGCTTTGGCCGCGGGATTGCTGTTCAGCGCCAGTTGCAGCTGAGTGCCGTCCGGCTCCTCGGGCGAGGCCACGGTCAGCCAGCGGAATGCGCCCTGACTGAAATCGGCCTTCTTGGCAAAGCCCAGTACCTCCGTATAGAAGCGCAGGGCCTTGTCCTGATCTTCTACGTATACGCTGGTCAGTTTGATTTTCATTTCGTTTCTCCTTTGTCACGTTCGCGGTTTGGGCCGCGCTCTCTTCTCCCTGTCTTCCCTTTCGTTCGTGTTGATGGGCGCACAGGGCGTTTCGCGCCCGTTATGCGCGGTTCACATTGATCCATGCGGTCGAGGTGGCGTTCGAGAGCATCTACGTGAGCGGACCAAAACCGGCGGAACGGAGCCAGCCAGGCATCCACCTCCTGAAGTGGTTCAGGTTTCAGCCGATAGAGACGGTGCTGTGCGGCCACCGTGGATTCGACGAAACCGGCCTCGCGCAGCACTCGCAGGTGCTTTGACACGGTCGGCTGCGGCATACGAAGCTGACGCTCCATCTCTCCCACCGACTGTTGTGACGAGACTAGAAGGCTCAATATCGCGCGGCGGTTCGGCTCCGCAATGATTTCGAACACAGATTCCACCCTCTTGATATACCCCACAGAGCATATGCGTGTCAAGGTATATACAGGCAGTAGGCGCGAAGGGATGCACCGCCTGATGCGCATGACGAAAGCCTAAAATCCTTTTCGCCGCAAGGCGAGTGCGGGGACAAGGGCTGCCGCCCTATTCGGAAAAACTGTATCTGAATCCGAACCGTCCTATTTGAATCACCGGTTTTTCAGAGGGCGGTCCGATTCGAAATGATTCGATCCTGCCGACGCGGTTTAGCCTGTGCGCTTCCACATCGCCCAGAAATTTTCCGGATTGAGCTTCGTAGAACTTAACATCGAGTGCATCGTCGTTCTTGCGTCGCCAGCCAAAGACATATTCACCTGGCCGTAGGAAGAGGTCGCCGACTTTAATGGGAACTTGGGCGATGAAGAAGTTCGAATACTTTCCTTCCGCCGCATAACCGGCCGTAATGAGCACCACGCCGGCTATATACTTCCCGTTCCCATCCGTGATGGCCGACGCGGTCCGAAATTCCGTCTCAATCCGCTCCTTCTCTACGGGCGCTCGAGCCGGGATTAAGTTTCTCAGCTCGCTCTCTGTGGCGGCCCTCCAATTTGCGTTCTTCTCGTTTCCGGCGGATGTGAGAGCAGCCGCCATGGCGAGGAGCAGGCCGATCAAGCACGTCATATCCACGTCATATCAACGACTACGGTAAATGAACAATCCCGCGTTGTAAGGCCGTCGTCGCGGCCTGGGTGCGGTCGTTCACATTCAGCTTGCTTAGGATGCTGTTGACGTGCGTCTTCACAGTCGCTTCAGAAATCGTCAGATCTCCTCCAATTTCCTTGTTGCTCCTGCCGGCCACGATCAATTTCAGAACATCCACCTCGCGAGTGGTCAACGCGGGGCCCCCCATCCGTTCGGCCAGACGTTCCGCAACGACGGGTGGAATGCGAGACTTTCCGGCATGCACGGCGCGAATCGCTTCCATTAGCTCTTCTCCGGACATGCCCTTCAAAAGATAGGCTCGCGCTCCGGCCTGCAATGCCCGGTAGATGTCTTCATCGCCATCGAAAGTGGTCAAGACCACGATTCGGGCAGCAGGGGCCTCGCGGCGTATCTCCGTTACCGCCTCGACACCGCTCAGCTTCGGCAGCCGTAAATCCATGAGCGTGACGTCGGGACGGTGCTGCCGGAAAAGCTCGATAGCCTGTCTCCCGTCCGAAGCCTCCGCGACAACAGTCATATCGGAAACGGTATTGAGCAACGCCACCAAGCCCTGACGCACGACCTGATGGTCCTCCACCACCATGATCCGAATTTGTTCGCTCAATTGATCACCGTTTCCACTAAAATCTGTGTACCCTCTCCCGGAACACTCTTGACCGTTAGCTCTGCATCAATTTGCCGCGCTCTTTCGCGCATACCCTTCAGGCCGAAATGCCCATTGCGGCCAGAAGACTTGGGCTCTCCGGCAAACCCTTGGCCGTCATCGGCGATGGCCAGTCTCAATTTTTTTGCCTCGAAATTCAAGTCGATTTTCACCTGTTTGGCTTCGGAGTGGCGTACCACATTAACCAGCGCCTCTTTTCCAATTCGCACCAGTTCATCTTCTATCGGCAGAGGCAGCGGCCTGCATGCCCCGACAACCCGGAACTGAACTTTAATCGGAGTTGCTGCTGTTACTTCACTGGCCACCTTCGAGAGCCTGGAGGGCAGGTCTTCACTTTCCGATCCCTGTGACCGCAGTTCCCATATTGAACGCCGCGCCTCGGCGAGGCCATTCCAAACCAACAGCTGCGTCTTTTTCAAAAGTTCTTGGGCCGACTCGCTCGAGATCGATAGCGTGCGCGCGACGAGCTCCAACTGAACGGAAACAGCAACGAAACCTTGAGCGAGCGTATCATGAATTTCCCGTGCAATTCGATTGCGCTCAGCGAGAACCGCATTGAATTGCGCCTTTACCTGCGTTACTCGCCAGCGGTAGATCCCCCACGAAACCGAAATCAGCGCCAAAAGCAGCAGCAGGTCAAACCAGTAAGTTTGGTAAAAGTAGGGACGTAATCGAAATGCCAGCGAGGCGCCTGTCTCGTTCCATACTCCGTCGCTGTTGCGAGCCAGCACGGTAAAGCGGTATTTGCCAGGCGGAATATTGGTGTAGTACGCAACGCGCCGGGTTCCAGCGTCGATCCAATTCCGGTCGAAGTTCTCTAATTTGTATTTGAATCTGATGTTGTGGGGTGCAAGGAAACTCAGGCCCGCGTACTCGAAGGAAAATCGGGAATAACCCGGAGCCACGTCCTTGACGCCGGAGGGATCGAACACCTGATCATCAATGGAAACAGACTCGAGCACCACGGGCGGAGGTAGAAGATTGAATTCGGTACGTTGCGGATTTAAAGTCGCGGCACCCTTCAAGGTCGCAAACCAAAGTGAGCCGTCCTTAGTTTTCCACGCCGCCGGATGCCCTCCGCCGCTACATTCATTCACCCTCAAGCCATCGGCCGTTCCGTACGAAGCCAGCGCGATGTCCTTTAACCGTCCTTGAGCGAAAGAAACCAGATCCTGCTCACCAACGCGAATTATGCCTCCCCTCGACGTAATCCAGAGATTTTGACGCTCGTCTTCAAGCATCCCGTATATCGTGCTGGGAAGGCCCAGCCGCAAAGGGTAATCGAAAATCTTGCCTTCCGCGAACCGGCTCAATCCAGCACCTTGCGTTCCGATCCATAAATTCCCTCGGCTGTCTTCGTGAAGAGCGGTGATAACGTTGCTCGCAAGCCCATCTTTAGTTGTATAAGTCCTGAATCGCCCGTCGTTCAAGCGCGTCAGCCCTTGCAACGTTCCAATCCATAGATTGTTGTGGCGATCTCGTAGAATTGCCCCGACAAGGTCACTGCCTAAACCATCGGCCTGCGTGTACGTCTTGAACCCGGTTCGCGTCCAGTGCGAAAGCCCGCGCCGGGTACCGATCCAAACGGAGCCATCAACGTCCCTGAAAATAGATCGAATGAAATCGTCGGCCAGACCATCCGCGGAAGTGAGGACCGTGACCTTCCCGTCCTTGACGATATTCAGGCCATCGGGAGTTCCGGCGAGCAGATCGCCCGCCGAATCCTCAGCCAGCGCAAGGATTACGTTGCTAGACAGGCCATCTTTGACTGTCATCATCGAAAAACGGCTACCCGCCAGGCGGCCCAATCCGCCTTTGCTTGTGCCCACCCAAACAGTCCCGTTCTCATCCTGAAAACCGCAAAGAACTATATCGTCTGACAGGCCTTCTTTCCTGGTAAATGCGGCGAACTTCTCATCGCGAAGCACACTCAGTCCTCCTGAGTCCGTCCCGAGCCAAAGACTGCCTTCGCGATCTTCGAACATTGATACAACAATGCTGCCGGAAGAGTCATTCAACGGGACGCGCTCTATTTTCCCGTTCGCAATGCGAGCAAGCCCGGAATCCGTTCCAACCCAGACTGTTCCCTCCTTGTCCTGGTATAGAGAAGCGACCCGGTTGCTCGGCAGGCCGTCCTTCGAGGTATATGTGATGATTCTGCCGTTTTGATTAACAGTAAGGCCGTTTGATGTTCCGATCCAAATGCGCCCAGTGTTGTCAGCGAGAAGTGCCTCGATCGTGCCGGCCGGCAAGGATTCGCCGCCCGGCGGCCTTGAATATTGCCCCCCAGCAAAGAGCCGAGCTCCGCCCTCTGTGCCGACCCACAAAAAGCCTTTACTATCCTCGGCAATTCCGCCAATACTGATCGATGAACTTTCGGAAGGCTTATAAGCTTGAAAGCGGCCGGCCCGATACTCGGCGATGCCATCCGCGGTAATCGCCCAAAGCCTGCCCGAGCGGTCTTGATAGGTAGACCACACGTTATTGCCCGGCAGTCCCTCGTCGACCGTAAACGTCTCGAATTGGGAACCATTGAATCTGACAAGGCCGTCCGCGGTGCCCAGCCACAAGTTGTGCCCTAAATCCTCGAGTAGGCTCCGGACGTTGTTACTTCTCAATTGCGGCGTGTTTTGCGAGTCGTAAACAACAAACTTCAGACCGTCAAAGCGCACAACTCCGCCTTCGGTGGCCAACCACAAATAACCATCGTGCGATTGCAAAATGGCATGAATGGTGTTCTGCGGCAAACCGCTCTCCGTTTGCCAGCTCTGCCGGCCATAGCGCGCGGGGTCTTTGGTCTTATCCAGCCCTGCCGAGGGGAGTGATAGCAGAATGAGTGCTGAAAGAATGTAGCCGGGTCGGCGGCTGAGCCTATGCCCGCAGCAATTGCGCATGCACGAAGACGGGATCTCTCTTATCTTATCTATCTAGTCTCCACCTAAAGTCGCAGTCTTGACCCCATCGCTAGATTCAAGACAGTGGGACGAAGAATTGATAGTCTGATTCAGCTTTGATCGACGCTTGGGAGGTCTAGTGAAACGTCACATTTTTTGGATCAGCTGCTTCGCGGCTGTGCTGTTGCAATTCTGCCCATCTGTTTTTGCGCAGGGCTGCGTTTGTCAACGTCAGAACGCATCGGGCTATGCCGGCGACAACGCCTACCTTAAGGCAGGCGATTGGCTGTTCTCGACTGTCTACCAGAACTTCACCTCTGATCGCCACTATCAAGGCACCAACTTTATACCGGCACTCACGTCTCGAGGCCCTACAAACGTGCAGAACGCGTTAAGTCTCAGCGCCACTTATGCAGCTACAGATCGCATCGCATTGGCCATTGAGGCACCCATAGTCGTCACCAGTTACACGCTAAATCGCGTACCGCCGGGTGGGACCATCCCGGTGAAAGAAGGAACACACTCGAACGGCTTGGGCGACATGAGCCTGCGCGCCAGCTATTGGCTCCGCAATACATACCAGGCCCGTTGGAATATTGCCGTGTCGGTCGGTCTGCAAGCCCCGACAGGCTCCGCCGATGTTCGCGACACGATCTACGGACGAATCGTACCCGAGGATGTTTCCGTTCAGCCGGGAGCGAAAGCTTGGGCTGTCCCCATAGGAGCGCAGGGGTTCTGGGAATTTAAGCGCTTCGCTGCTTTCGGAAGCGGCGCATATTTATTCAATCCACGCGGCACCACCGGCGTCCCGACTTTCTTTGGCTCGCTTTCCAATCCCAATAACAAGCAGGTCAACTCCAGTACCGATTTATATCTGGGGCAGTGGGGTGTCGTCGTCAAGCCCTGGCGCAAGAAATGGCCTTTGCCGTCCCTTTCCTATCGAGTGAGCGGCGTGCCAATTCATGACGTCTTTGGACCTTCGAACGGCTTCCGCCGGCCGGCCGATGTGCAGTACATCGAACCGGGCGCCAGCCTGCAATTCGGTCCACAGGTCGTCTTCTTCAGTGCGGGCATTCTCAGTTACGTGAACGTCAAGCCCACGCCTGCCAACCCCAACGTCACGGATGCCACTATCCCGAAATACATCTTCAACCTGGCATTCAGCCGCCGGATTAATGGCCGCCACGAATTACGCTAGCCCGAATTTCGCCTTCCCGCGCTCCTTTTCAGAAATCGCTGGTGATTTGATATAAATTCCTTTACGATTGCTGATGAATCGAATGAATTGTAGGGAGGGTTGAATGTCGACGGTTCCTCAGGGCGGAACTCTGGTTTTAGGCAGTTCGGTGACGATTCGGGGAAAGATCATCAGCCGTGAAGACCTTTCCATTAACGGCAGCGTGGAGGGCACCATCGAGGCGAAAGATCACCGTCTCACGGTGGGTCCCAACGGCGATGTTCGGGCTGATATCCAGTCGCGAGAGGTCATCGTTTTGGGATCGGTTCAGGGCAATATCGATGCTGCCGACAAGATTGAGATACGCAAGGACGCAAATCTCGTTGGCGATGTCAAAACGGCACGCATCGGAATAGAAGACGGAGCGTATTTTAAGGGCGCTGTCGATATCACGTCGGGAGCCGCCGCAGCAGCAACCGCAAAGCGCTAGAAATCAACCACCCGGTCTGTGGCGAGGCCGTCGAGGATGGCCTGATTTTTCGGTACAGACGGGGCAATCGCAACCACCGCCCTCCTTTGGGCGAGGCAAATTGCCGACTGGGGTGAGGCGACCATCGGGATCCTGTTTTTGGTGCTCAATGGCCTGGAGCCAGGTCGACGGTCATGCGCTGGATGTGCCTCTTGGGAGTGATAGCGGTTGCTCCACTACTGCCACTATCTAGCACAGCGCTGTACTATGTCCCCCAACGCCCTCGGGTGCTTCAATAGTTTGTTTCGGGCCCCATATACAATACAACCGAAAAATGTAGGCGTTTCGCTCGCGGAGTATTCACTTCGGCCTCTGACCTGCGCCGCAAGCTCATGAAATACGCTCGCGCTCATGCCGAACGCGCTCGCCCATCCGCTGGACGTACACCGACGTGAAACGGCGAATCAGTTGCTAAGCGAATGACTGGGAGGGCCCACTAGCTTAACTAACTAAGGTATTGTGAGTTCGATTCCACCGCGCTCACTAGCGTAATTCAAGCCAAGTTAGAGCGGGTGCTCAGATACTTGCTCGCGTGCTTGCATACTCCTTGACAGGTTGTTTGTAACACTCGACGGCGCGGCTGAGCGCCAGCAAAATGTGGTTCATTTGGTCGTGGCTTTCGGTTTGTAGCACGATTTTGGCGGTGGGATGCACAGGGTCGGCGCGATAGGCCATCCGCGGGCCAGCGGAGTTCCCGTTGTGAGCCCCTTGTTCCGTAGTGCGCCTGGTGCAGCCCGGAGAGGGCGAAGGATGCCGCTGGCTTGCGTGAAAGCGTCTCCCGCAATCGCGGCAGACATAGGGCCAGCGACCGAAATGCGCCTGTATCTGGTCAGATATGCCCCGGCGGCGCGTCCGGACAACGTTGTTGCGATGGCAATCCGGGCAATCGATCCGCATAGCCAACTTTTCGGTTGGCTTCCGAGATAGCTTTAAGCTTATCGAAAACTATTGAGCGTTCCATTGCTCTTGCCAGGGAGTTGAACAGCGGGCGAGGAGATCGCGGGCGCGCTGAACGTCCGTCAGAGCCTGCGTCGTGGTCTTGGCGAGCGCGGTCAGATGCCCCATTTTCCGTCCTGGACGGGGGGTGAGCTTGCCGTATAGATGCAGCTTCACGTCGGGCATGGACACGCCGGCGGTCCAGTCGGGTTCTTCGGAGTTCCAAAGATCTCCGAGCAAATTAGCCATCGCGGCGGGCTCAAACTGGGTGACGTCCCCCAAGGGGAGCAGGCAGACGGCACGGAGCTGCTGCTCGAACTGGCTTGTCAGGTTCGCATCGAAGGTGAAGTGCCCGGAATTATGCGGCCGCGGCGCGAGCTCGTTGATCAGCAGGTTGCCGTTCTTGCATACGAAGAATTCGACGCACAGCACGCCCACGACTTCCAGGCGCTCCAGAACCGCTCTCGCGATCTCCACGGCTTCGTTCGCAATTTTTTGGGACAGCGTTGCAGGCGCCATCGAGAGATCGAGAATGCCGTGGACATGACGGTTTTCTATGGCGCCGTAATGCACAAAGCGTCCGTCGTGTCCACGGGCAGCCACGATAGAAATCTCCCGCTCGAAATCGATTAGGGCTTCGAGAACAGCTTCGCGCTCGCCCACGGCGCTCCAGGCGGCCGGGAAATCTGCGGCGCTCGTGATGCGGAACTGCCCTTTGCCGTCGTAGCCGAAATCGGCGGTCTTGAGAATCGCGGGAAGCCCGAGCTCTTGCGCTGCCGTAGCCAAATCTTGCAGTGTGGCGATGCGCCGAAAGGGCGTAACGGGGAGGCCGGCTCGCGAAAGGAAGGTCTTTTCGCGGAGGCGGTGCTGGGTGGTGTGCAGGATATGACCGCTGGGGCGAACAGGCACGCATTCGGCGGCAGCGGCGGCTGTTGCGGCCGGAACGTTTTCAAATTCGAATGTCACGACGGAGACGCCGCAGGCAAATTCGCGGACAGCGTCCAGATCTTCATAAGGCGCATTAATCTCCCGGTCGGCCACTTGGCCGGTCGGAGTGTCTTCGTCAGGAGAAAGTGTGTGAACGCGATACCCCATGCGTCTGGCGGCAATCGCGAACATGCGCCCCAATTGCCCGCTTCCCAGCACGCCGACTGCGCTGCCGGGCAGGACAGGATCGCAAACGCTCCCAGAACTCACTGCAAGCGGTCCTGCAAAACGGATTCGGTCTGTTCACGCCGCCAGGTTTCGAGCCGCGTGCGAATCTCCGGATACTTGTTGCCGAGGATGCCGGCTGCAAGCAGTGCCGCGTTGACAGCGCCCGCATTACCGATCGCCAGTGTTCCCACAGGCACTCCGGCCGGCATCTGAACAATGGAAAGCAGAGAATCGACGCCATTCAAAATGCTGCTTTGGATGGGTACTCCCAAAACGGGTAGCGTGGTGTGAGCGGCCACCATGCCCGGCAGATGCGCGGCCCCGCCGGCCGCGGCGATGATCACTTCGAGGCCGCGCTGAGCGGCGGTTTTTGCGTACTCCGCCATCCAGTCCGGCGTGCGGTGCGCGGAAACGATGCGGCACTCGTGCGCGATGCCCAGCTTCGCCAGCGCCTCGCTCGTACGCTGCATGGTACACCAATCCGACTTACTGCCCATGATGAGGCCGACCAGCGCCTTGCCGGAGTCAGCGGAAGAATTCATCAATTCGAACTGTTCCCCAACCGTTCCGCCACTTTCTCCATGTACTGCCGCGTAGTCAACCATTTCTGGTCTTTTCCGACGAGCAGCGCCAAGTCCTTGGTCATAAAACCCGACTCCACAGCTCCGATGGCCGCCTTCTCCAACTTGTCAGCGAATGCCACGACATCGGGGGTACTGTCGAATCGACCGCGATAGCGAAGGGCCGACGACCAGGCAAAAATCGAGGCAATAGGATTCGTCGAAGTCTCCTTGCCTTTCTGGTGTTCGCGGAAATGGCGGGTCACAGTGCCGTGCGCCGCCTCGGTTTCAACCGTGTTGCCGTCGGGCGTAACGAGCACGGAGGTCATGAGCCCGAGCGAGCCGAAGCCTTGCGCCACCATGTCAGACTGCACATCGCCATCGTAATTCTTGCAAGCCCATACGAATCCGCCTTCCGACTTAAGCGCGAACGCCACCACGTCATCAATCAGGCGATGCTCGTAAGCGATTCGCGCCGCGATGTATTTTTCCTTGAATTCGCTCTCATAGACAGACTGGAACAGATCCTTGAAGCGGCCGTCATATTTCTTCAGGATGGTGTTCTTGGTGGAGTGATAAACGGGAAGCCCGCGCGAAAGCCCGTAGTTGAAACAAGCTCGCGCAAAACCGCGGATGGATTCATCGAGGTTGTACATACCGAGCGCGACGCCGGGGCCCTTGAAATCGAAAACTTCGTACTGGGCGGGGGCCCCGCCGTTTTGAGGAGTGAAGGTGAGCGTAAGTTTTCCCGGTTCCCTCACGACGAAGTCGGTAGCACGATACTGATCACCGAACGCATGACGCCCGACCACAATGGGCTTCGTCCAGCCCGGCACATAACGAGGCACGTTGCGGCAGACAATGGGCTCGCGGAAGATGGTGCCATCAAGGATATTGCGGATGGTGCCATTGGGCGACTTCCACATATGCTTCAGGTGGAACTCTTTCACCCGTGCTTCATCCGGCGTGATCGTCGCGCACTTCACGCCAACGCCGTATTTCTTGATGGCATTGGCCGCATCTACCGTTATTTGATCGCCGGTGGCATCGCGGTGCTCGATTCCAAGATCGAAATATGTCAAATCGACGGCCAAATGAGGAAGGATAAGCAGGTCCTTGATCATGCCCCAGATGACGCGTGTCATCTCGTCGCCGTCGAGCTCCACCAAAGGTGTTTTCACCTGAATTTTGTTCATAAGGCGGCGGCAATAGCTCTAAAGTTCGATGTCATCGGGTACAGAGCTATTACAGCAAAGCGACACCGTGCCTTGGACGGTTGTCTCTTGCCGTCTGCGCATTGCTCTCCGTGAGGATTGATCCAGAAGCGCCTGGTAAATTGTTCCTCCAGTTGCAGCAGGCAGTGTGATGATCTCAGCCACGAAAACGTTTGGATCAATCGGGTTATTTCGCCGACTAGGCCGCGGCAGTCGTATTCGGATCGCCTCTGACACATTCCGTACTGGGTACCGACCGATTGCGATTATCGCCAGATGCGAACGGATGCGAGATCGCTACGTGCCAAAACAAAAACATTCCTGCCTGAAGCGCCCTGCCGTTGGCCTTCAAACACAACGACAAGGTCTTTCGTCTCGGTCAATAATGACAGGCGATTTCCATCGTTTGCTTTCAACAGCGCCAGATCCTGTGGTTGCCGATCAGCAGCCTTGAAACTTAGATGAACATGAGGGCTACCATTCCACAGTCTACGCCCTTGTTTCAAACCCGCCGTGTTCGCGATGAGAAACGTAAAGAGGAAAATGCCTAGAGCGACAAAAATTAGTGCAAGGGTACGAGGTATTTTTATTCCGTAGAAAGCACGCCTGAGGTCGGTTTGAAAACGCTCAAGTTGCCGTTTTACGGTTGCGACCCAAGGCCTCTTCGGGCTGGAATCATTGACTGCCGAGATCAGCAACTTGATTGAGATGATCACGGCAAAAAGGATCACCAATCGGCCGAGGATACTTTGAAGAGCGATCGGCGATTCACTCCGGAAGTCGTAGACGGGGACGTCAAGCGTCCATAGTTCGACATCGAATTCACCGTACAGGGAAACCATGTAAACCCATCCGCAGAAAAAAAGAAACGCATAGAATAGCGCGACCAAACTAGCCAATCTAGTCAGAAAGTCGAACGCAGTTATTTTGCCCGGTTCCCCGCCGCGCGCTTCACCGTCTGCCCTCGCCTCACCTTCTGCCATCAAGGATTCCCTGTTTTGTAAGCACTCGTTCTATTTTCTTACGCGCTGCGAGGCACACCAGATGAGGGCGATTTCCTGAGGCATCGCGCACCTGCCGTGCTCCGTCAAGTTGAGCCCTACGGAATCGGCGCTACGTAGCGAAGGCGCGCGCAGTCGACGCCGATTCTCGTAAAACCAGAAGAAGTACACTGAAACTGTTGCGCGCCGGGAGGATTCAAGGGTAAGGAACGGTATACTCAAGGGTCAGCGCATACCTTTCGGACCTTTTGCACAAGTAGAGTGAAGGACTACATCGAGCTCACCAAGCCCCGTATTACCTGGCTCATTGTAATGAGCACGGCTATCGGGTACTACTTCGGACACTTCGGCGCTTGGTCTTTCTGGGCGGTCGTGCACACGCTGCTGGGAACTGCTCTGATCGCGTCGGGAACTGCGGCGCTCAATCAGTGGTACGAACGAGAGGCCGACCGGCAGATGCGACGGACGCAGATGCGGCCGCTGCCCTCGGGCCGTCTTATGCCAATTGAAGCCCTCTGGTTTGGCATCGGACTCGCCGTCGTAGGCGGCCTGGAACTCGGCCTCGGCGTTAACTGGCTTTCGTCAGTGCTGGGCATCGTCACGCTGATGCAATATCTTTTCATCTACACGCCGCTGAAACAGAAGACCTGGTGGTCCACAACGGTGGGAGCTATTCCGGGCGCGATGCCCCCGCTGATCGGCTATGCCGCCGCGGCCAATAAACTGACAGCGGAAGCCTGGGTCCTCGCGGCCATCCTGTTCTTGTGGCAGTTTCCACATTTTTACGCTATTGCCTGGATGTATCGCGAAGATTACTCACGGGCCGGCATTCGCATGCTGCCCGTTGTCGAACCGGACGGCGAATCCACCGCCCGCCAGATCCTGCTCTATTCTGTACTGCTGATCCCCATCAGCCTGTTGCCCAAATGGATGGGCATGACGGGGAGCATTTACATGGGGGGCGCTATTGCGCTCGGGGTTTTATACCTCTACTCGGGAATTCGCGTGTCGCTTGACCGGAGCCGGAAGCGGGCGCGCAATGTACTTTTAGCTTCGGTGGTTTACCTCCCGATGCTTTACATCCTGATGGTGATCGATCCGATCCGCTTGTGAGCAGACGAGCGAGATTCACTCCGTTTTCCGTTGCGTGCGGAATTGTCCTGCTGGGCGCCTGCAGCGATCCTGCGAGCAAATTACCTGACTATGGCAAGGTTCCGGTCTTTAAAATGACCGATTCGGAAGGCCGCTCCTTCAGCAGCGCAAAGCTGGCCGGAAAGGTATGGATCGCCGATTTTATTTACACGAGCTGTCCCGCCGAATGTCCGCGGATGACCTCCGAGATGCACAAGATCCAGCAGCAGGTTGCACAAGACGACGATGTACGACTGGTTTCGATTTCGGTCGACCCCGAATATGACACGCCTGCCAGAATGAATGAGTTCGCGCACCGTTATGGCGGGCCCACGCAGCAATGGACGTTTCTGACGGGCTCGCCCGCGACCGTTCATCAGGTTGCCTATCAGACATTTCATGTAGGCGACGTGATCGGAAAAATTGAGCACAGCACGAAGTTTGTCCTGGTCGACAAACGCTGCGAAATCCGGGGATACTACTCAAGCTCCGACGAGAGCGATATGTCCAAAATGCTGAACGATGTTGCGGCATTGCGGAAGACCGGCGCGTGAGTCCTCTGGCCTTCGTGGGAATTCACAATTTGCCGCTCATCAACGCTACACTCAATGGGACAGCCGCACTTTTGCTTATTACTGGCTATGTGTTCATCAGGCAGTACAAAGTGAGGGCGCATAAGCGCACGATGATAGCGGCATTTGCTGTGTCATGCCTGTTTCTGGTCTCGTATTTGATCTACCACTACAACGTGGGTTCGGTGAAATTCGATAAGCCCGGCGCAGTACGCACCCTTTATCTTTGGATTCTGGCGACCCACACAGTCCTTGCGGCAGCAGTGCCTTTTCTCGCGGTTATCACACTCATGCTCGCGCTGCGTGGACGTTTTGAGAAACATCGCGCTCTGGCGAGATGGACGTTCCCCATCTGGCTCTATGTGAGTGTGACCGGGGTAGTTGTCTACGTTCTGCTCTATCAGGTGCGCCCCCGGCTGTAGCTATTTTGTATCTATGGGTAGGAGAGCGGCCTGGGATGCCGAACTATACGAAGCGCGCCACGCATTCGTATGGCAATTCGGTGAAAGCCTGATCGAACTGCTGGAGCCGAAACCAGGCGAGCGTATTCTCGATCTCGGTTGCGGGCCCGGGCAGCTAACCAAGAAAATAGCTGAATCGGGAGCCGACGTTACCGGTCTGGATGCCTCCACGGAAATGATCGGGCAGGCGCGCCAGAACTATCCAGAGCTGCGCTTCGTTCTCCAGGATGCGACGAGGATGGAGTTCGACGGCGAGTTCGATGGCGTTTTTTCGAACGCCGCGCTGCATTGGATGCTGAATGCTTCCGCGGTGGCGAACGGGATTGCACGCGCGCTTCGGAAAGGCGGGCGCTTGGTTGCGGAACTGGGAGGTAAGGGCAATATCCGGAAACTTGAACTGGGTCTCGAAGCTGTGTTGGCGCGGTACCTGGGAGATGCTCTTCCCAAGAAGCGGACCTTCTTCCCCTCTATAAGTGAATACTCGAGCATTTTGGAAAGCCATGCACTCGAGGTTCGCTCGGCGGTCCTATTTGACCGGCCCACGCCACTTGAGGGCTCCAGGGGAATGGAAAATTGGCTGCGGCAATTTAGCCAGGTTTACCTCGACGCCGTGCCCGCTCATCTCCGCGAGAGGGCGCTTGGCGATGTGGTTGAGGAATTAAGACCTGAGCTCTTTCGTGACGGGAAATGGTTTGCCGATTACCGGCGATTGCGCATAATGGCCGTACGGGTTTGAGAGTCCGGGCCCGCTCCGATGCCGTTCCCGGACTCTTCGGTCGAGATTAGACCGCTCTCGCGGCCGCTTGCACGTTAACAGATGCTTCCGCGATTTCGTTCAATTTCCTGTCCGCCGCCGATTCCTCATTCAAGGTCTGCTGTAGCAGGTTTGCCGCTTGCGTCAGTCCCAGTCGGCGCGCGAAGGCCCGCGCGGTGCCGTACCCTGAGATCTCATAGTGCTCGACGCGTTGGGCGGCGGCGATCAGGGCGGCATCCCTCACATCGGGATCGCCCTTCGCTTTGATTACCTGTTCACCTTCGGCGATCAGACCTTTCATCGCTTCGCACGTCTCACGCTTGGGTTGCACGTTGATTTCCCGGAAGATGGTTTCAAGCCGCGAGACATGTCCTTCCGTCTCGCGAAGATGATGTTCAAATGCTTGCCTCAATTGCTTTGAGGTGGCCGCTTCGGCCATTTTGGGCAGCGCCTTTGTCAAGCGATTTTCGGCATCATATAAATCCTCAATTTGGCTGTTGAAGAGATCTTGGAACGAATTGAACTCCGTGCTGAACAGTGACATAGTGTTTCCTATCCGCCCGCCGGACGCCAGAACGCCGCAACGAGCTTCAGTTATGGGACTCTTTCAGGTAACCGACGTTTCGAGGAATGGATGCTCAGACTGGAATGTGCGGCGAAGGTTTTGAGAACTGCTCGAAAAGAAACGAGTTCCCCGATCCTGAATCTAATTACGGGTGCGGGCGAGTCGTTCGCGCGGCAGGCGCCGAGATCGAGAGGCTTACGGATGGCAGGGCTTTCTAAAACTACTAGAGACCACGATGAGATACGGAGGTGGGCCGAGGAGCGCGGCGGCAAGCCCTCGCACGTGAAGGACACCGGCTCGGAAGAAGACATCGGAATTCTTCGAATCGATTTTCCGGGCTACAGCGAAGGCCGGCTCGAATCCATTACGTGGGAGCAATTCTTCGAGAAGTTCGATGAACGAAATTTGTCGTTTGTGTATCAGGAGCAAACGGCGGGTGGGGAGCGAAGCAACTTCAACAAGCTTGTGAGCAGCGAATCTGCCGGCGAGGCAAGAGGCGGAAAGGGGAGTCCCTCTAAGAAGTCAACCAGGACGCGCTCTGCGGGCAGGAAGGCTGCCAAGAAGAGCGCGACCGCAAAAACGGCCGGTTCGGCTTCCAAGCGCGGCGGTTCCACGGCTTCGAAGAGGTCTGGGACCCGAACAAAGAAGGTGACCAGGAAAGGCGCCAAGGCGCCGGCGAAGAGGACTGCGGCTAGGAAAGGGGCATCGAAGCGCGGGAGGGTGAAGAAGACCGCGGCGCAGAGCGGCCGTGGAACCAAACGAGCTTCCGCCCGAAACAAGTCCGCAGCTAAGAAGGCCTCTCGCGGGCGTCGCCGTTAGAATCGCGCCGCGTGGCTGCCGGCGAGGCTGTTTTAGCCGACTTCAAACTTGCACATGGCGATCGATCAAGGCCTTCAATTGCAAGGAAAGTTCCATCTCTATCGGTCCGTCATTACGACCGCCGCGGTTGTCGCGGCCCTTATTATCGCCGGGTTGGCCTATCTGAACAGGCCGGCTCCAAAGGGCGCTCCCGAGCAGCCTGCATCAGCGGAGGCAACGGCCTATCTTCCCAATCTTGAATTAAGCGACGTGAACATGAAGGCGACGGAAAACTTCATGAAGCAGCAGGTGGTCGAGATCGAAGGCCGGATTCGGAACAAGGGCCCTCGGGCGATCGATTCCGTCGAGGTGTATTGTTTGTTCTCAGACGTAGGCGGGCGGGAGATTTATCGGGAAAAAGCAGCTGTTGTACAGGCAAAGGGGGCGCCGTTAAGACCGGGCGAGGTTCGGGCGTTTCGTTTGCCCTTCGATAGCCTGCCCGACGCATGGAACCAAGCCATGCCTAAGATGGTGATCGCTCAGATCAAATTCGCGCAATAGCCTATTCAGCGTGAATAATCCACTTCCATTATGAAGATTCTTCTTGCAGACGACGACGAAGACCAGCTTTCTCTCCGCGGCATGCTGCTCCGGCGCAGCGGCTTCGAGACGATGGAGGCGACCGAGTTAGGTTCGGCAATTCGATTGGCCGCCGCAGAGAAGCCCGACTGTGCCGTGATCGATCTTCGCTTTCCCACCGAGGAGGCTGGTTTCCAGCTCATACGCGAGCTTAAGAATTTAGATCCTGCCATTCACGTATTTCTGTTGACTGGGGGAGATCCGTATCGCTGGTCTCAACGGCGCGAAAACGAACTGGTGGACGAGGTGGTGGTAAAGGGATCGTCTTCAGCACGCCTTGTTGAGAAGCTCAAGAGTCTCGCGATAAGCCGTGTCTGATCTTCGTAGGCTGCGCCCGGGAGAAGAATAGTCAGGGCTTCGGCGCGGCTGCGGGCGGCGGATTCAGTGCGCGGCGCGCGCGGTCCATATCGAGCGTGAGCTGGCGGGCGATTTTGGCGGCTACATCCGCGCCGGCGCCACGAAATTTCGCTCCGAGGCTTTCCTGCGTGGTCGACCACAGCACGTCTCCGTCACGGTTGCAGAGGCGAACGGCAGCATAGGCCTCGTGCTTGCGTTCTTTTATGTGATGTGAGTCGTTTTCACCGATCGATAAGCCGCCGTAGAGGCCGCCTGTTTTCGTATACGTACTGTTGCCCGAGGCTGATTTTCCGCCATTCTCCCGCGCGCTGATGCTGTTATCCGAATCGAAAGTATCGGTGAACGCGTGATCGTCGGCTGCGCCCTTCAGAATGGCATCGGCGCGATCAGGATTATCGGTCAGAATAAACGCTTTCGTCGAGTCGAGACTGGCGATGATTAGTTCGCGAAGGGCGTCGGCCTGAGGACCGCCTGTAAGCTCAGCAACATAAACGCGCTTGACATCCAGCAGGGTTTCGGCACTGGGGCCAGCGCCGGTCTTCTGCGCCTGCAGTCCGGCAGCCACCAGGAGAAGCGCAGGGAAGGCGACCACTTTATGGTTCCTCATCCTTTGCCCGCTATTCTCGCTTCCTCGTCCTGGTATTGCACCTGTTGCCCGGTACGCGCTTCGAGAGCCACCAGTGTTAACCGGACGTCGTTCTTGTCGACCCGGAAGACCATCGCCTGCTGCCGCCCGTCATCGTCCTGAAAGCCGACGGTCAGAAAATGTTGGCGCTTTTTCGCCAGCATAAAGAGAGGTGAGATCACGACCGCGGCGAGGTAGCGCCGGTCGACCTTTTGGCCGTATTCGAGCAGATTGATGCGCTGGTAAGGGACCTTGACCTGAGTGTGCTTGGAAACAAAAACGAAATAAATCTGATCGGTGACCTCAATATCCCCGCTGTTGTTCTGAGGAATGTCGGGCCGGGTGCCTCCGATGTATTCGGCGCGGCTGCCTATCCGCGCCCCGACGGCGTTGAAGACGCACAAGGAAACAATAAGAGCCAAAGCGAGGGCGCGCATAATTTCCGGGGAATATCTCAGAAGGAAAGTGCGCCTCGCGAGCCGATTTCTCTCTGCAATGAGCTTTTTTTAGGCCCAAATGCTTTCGACGGGTACACCTTTTTTGCAAAGCTCGCAGGAGGCGGAATCCTTGTAGTAAGTCGCATCCAGCTTTGCGAGGTGAAAGCGCGGCAGATTGCCGAAATCAAGTATGGTGGGATTCGGCTGGTACACGGCAACGGCGATACCGACCACTTTGGCGCCTTTGGATTCCACTAACGCGCGGAGATCGGTGAGCCGCCGGCCGGATCGCAGAATATCGTCCACCAGCAGGACCTTTTCGCCCTCTTCCGGCTCAACGAACTGCCGGAAGCGCATAGGCGTGGAATCGGTGTCCTTCTCCGCCCAATAGACCTGATGGGCCCTTAGCGCCTCACAGACCCCATAGGCGATGGGCAGTCCGCCTGTCGTGGGAGAAACGATCGAGAGCTCCTTAATCATGGCCCGAATCTCGTGATCGGCTCGCAGCCTGCGGCTCAAGCCGACGCTCAGGATCTTGGCCCATTCGTAATACCGAAACGCGAGGGCAACCTGAAGAAACTCGTCCGCATGCATCCCGTTGGGATATTCAAAGTGGCCCTCGCGCAGAGCGCCGGTCTGACGGAGCATGGCGATCACTTCTTCGTTAGTAGGAATTAAGTGCATGATCCAGCCGTTAATGAGCGCCTCTACCCGCCAAGACGTGCGGAATGGTCTTTAAGATGATGGACCAATCCAGCTTCAAAGACCAATTTTCGATGTAAGAGATATCCATTCTCATCCAGGCATTAAAATCGATCCGGTCGCGGCCGGCTACCGCCCACAGGCAGGTCAGCCCGGGGCGCATGCGGAGCCGGCGTCGCTGCCAGCGTTCGTAGTGTTCCACCTCTTCGGGCAGCGGAGGACGAGGGCCCACAACGGACATGTCGCCCCGCAAAACGTTGTAAAGCTGGGGAAGCTCGTCAATCGAAAACTTTCGAAGCCAGCGCCCCACAGCGGTGACGCGAGGATCGTGGGCGAGCTTAAAAGCGACGCTTCGCTCACTGAGATGCTCCAACTGCGCCTTCAACTGATCCGCGTTTTCGACCATGGACCGGAACTTGTACAAAGTAAATCGCCTGCCATTCAGGCCGCACCGCGCCTGCCGAAAAATTATGGGCCCCGGGGAAGTGAGTTTGATTAACGCCGCCACCAAGAGAATTAAAGGCGACAGCACTGCCAGCGCGCAAGCCGACACTGCAACATCAAAAAAGCGCTTCAGCAAAAGTCGCAAGTCGTCGAGGGGGGCGGCCGAGAAGGTCAAAAGCGGCGCGCTCCCGACGCGATCCAAGGTGATGTCGCTGTTTACGTGCGGGAAAAAATCAATCGCCACGCGCGTTCGCACACCCTCTTCGTCACATTGCAGAAAAACCTCTTCCAGCTCCGCCAGTTTCCTGCTGTCCACATCGAAGATGACTTCATCTACAATCTGGCCGGCCAATAATTTGGGCAGCTCCCGAGCGCAGTTCTCTTCGGTGATTCTGGCGGAGACCTGAATCCGGAACGGAGAGCTATCGCAAAGCTGCCGCGCCAGAGAGGAGGCCTTTTCGCCATTGCCGACGATTACGAGGTGGTACGGGCTCCCGAAGCCGCGCTGGAATGCCCCCACCAATTGCGGCGAAAACCACCGGAACAGGGCCAGCAGGCATAAATCGTACATGAAGAATAAAAATAGGAAACTGCGGCTGAGAGGAGGATCAAGGCGCAGCAAGTACTGAAACAAGATGATCAGGACTGTGCCGATGATCGATTGGCGTAGCGTGTGAATCAACAACCGTTTCGGATTGGCCGAATCGAGATATTCATAGACGCGCTGCAGCGAGCCCAACGCCACCCAGACCACGGCGCAAAAACCCAGAAGCAGGATGTGCGGCCGAACACGCAGGAAGAAGAGGTGTTCGAGACTCATGCGCACGCGCGTGAAATAGGCTGCCTCGAATGCGAGAACGGTCAGCAGGGCGTCAGCCGCCGCAAACAGCAACCGGATTCTCTTTCGGTGATGGGCGAACACAGATCGAACTTAGCCTACCAAGCGCGACGATTCTTCTCTAGTGTATGCGGCTACCCCGCCCGAAGGGCCTGGTCCAGATCCGCTTTAATATCATCAACACACTCGATACCGGCCGCGACGCGGACCAGGTTCTCGCGAATACCCATGCGCGCCCGCATTTTCGGCGAGACATTCCTGTGAGAGGCGATCAGCGGGTATAGAAGGAGCGTGTGAACATCTCCAAGAGACGTGCCGGGAACGACCATTTTCAAACGGTCCATGAATTCCAATACCGAGGCCTTCGCGGCTCCCTTGATCTCAAAGCTAAGAATAGCCCCAAAAAGGCCTGGGGCGAACTGCTCCTGGATTGCCGTGGCGTCCGGGTGATTGGTATCCGAGCAGTAGTAAACGCGCTCGACGCAGGGGTGCGTTGCCAGCCAGTTAGCCAGAATTTTTGCGTTTTGGCATTGCCGCTCAAAGCGAAGGGCCAGCGTCTTGATTCCGCGCATCGTCAGATAACTCTCGAACGGCCCAAGAACCGGACCGGTAATGCGCGAGATCGTTCGTACCGTCTCATGATGCTCGCGATCGCTGACGAGCACTCCGCCGAGCACGTCTCCATGACCCGCAAGGTACTTGGTCGCGCTGTGAATGACGATATTCGCGCCTAGCTCGATAGGCCGCATCAGCATGGGCGTCGCGAATGTATTATCCACAACGAGGGCCGCGCCGCACTGGCGCGCCAGACCTGCAATTTGGCGAATGTCTGCAACCCGCAACAAGGGGTTCGAGATGCTTTCGATGAAAATGCAGCCCGGCTGGTTGTCATCAACGGCCTTCTTAAGAGCTTCTAAATCGCACGCATCGATGTATTTCACCTTCACGTCGAATGGAGAAAACACCTGATCGAGCAATCCAACGGTTGCGCCATATATTGCATGGGACGCCAGCACGCTGCGCGGGCGATCTGTTAGTGCCGCCTGGAATGCGATCTGGGCCGCCGCCATTCCCGAAGCTGTGGCGAGCGAACCGAAGCCGTGTTCGAGCTCCGTCGTCAGTTCTTCCAGAGCTTCATTGGTTGGAGTTGCATAGCGGGCGTAGCTGAAGCCCGGATCCTCGTGGCCCAGGACGCGATCCAGAATGGCCGCTGAATCATAGAAAAAAGTGGTCGCCAAATGGATGGGCGTGGTGGACGGTATGGGAACGCCCTTATGACGTTTGCGATCCCCTGCGTGTACAACTTGAGATTCGAACTTCATTTCCTTTTCCAGCGGACGCCGTCCTTAGTGTCCTCGAGTACAACGCCTCTCTCCAGCAGCAACGCGCGGATTTCGTCCGAACGAGTGTAGTTCCGCGCCTTCTTCACCGCTGCCCGTTCTTCGATATAGGCTTCGATTTCCGCGTCGGAGAGCGACTCGCTCTCAGGAGCGTTATACCCGCCGGCAGGAATCGCGGTTGACTCGCTGGGCTTCAAAACATCGAAAACAGTATCGAAGACTTCAAGGAGCCGCGCGGCGTCCCACCGATTTTCCTCCCGAAAACGACCTTCATCAATGGCCGTATTCATGGCTCGAACGTATTCGAACGTCGCAGCGAGCGCTTCCGCCGTGTTGAGGTCGTCATCCATGCCAGCTTCGAACTGCCGTATTGCCTCGCGCGATCTTTCACTCAAGTCTTCGTTCCGGCCCTCGGGGAACTTCGTGGATGTGACGCGCAGTTCGAAATCCCGCAGCCGCTCGATGGTCTTGGCAGCAGCCTTCAGGCCTTCAAATGTGAAGTTCAGCTTCTTTCGATAGGGCACGGATGCAAGCAGGTAGCGAATCGCCCCGGGTTGGTAACCCATCCCCAACAGATCGCGGAGAGTGTAAAAGTTGCCGAGCGACTTGGACATCTTTTGCCACTCGATCTGCAGGTGCTCGGAATGCAGCCAAAAGCGGGAAAACGGCTTGCCCGTAATAGCTTCCGACTGCGCGATCTCGTTCTCATGATGGGGAAACACCAAATCCACGCCGCCCGCATGAATATCCAGCGTCTCGCCCAGGTAACTCATGGCCATGGCGGAGCATTCGATGTGCCACCCGGGCCGGCCTTCACCGAAAGGGGCTTCCCAGGCGGGCTCGTGATCCCTGCGCGCTTTCCATAACACGAAATCGCGAGCGTCGGCCTTTTCGTATTCGTCTACGTCGACGCGCGCTCCGCTGCGGATGCCGCTGAAGTCATTGTGCGACAGCTTGCCGTAACCCGGAAAGGCTGCGATCCGAAAGTAGGTTGAGCCATCGCTTTGATACGTGCAGCCTTTGGCCGCGAGCCGCTCGATCGCCTTGACCATCACGTCGATGTGTTTGGTCGCGGGGACAACATGCTCCGGCTGCTCGAGGCGCAAAGCAGCGGCATCCTCGAAAAAAGCCTTCGTAAAGCGAGCTGTGTATTCTTCGATCGGTTTATGTTCCTTCGCCGCATTAATGATGATCTTGTCATCGACATCGGTGACATTCATCACGTGGTTCAGCCGATAGCCGCGATAGCGCAGCCAGCGCCGGAGAATATCCTGAAACGTAAATGTGCGGAAGTTCCCGATGTGTACGAAATTGTAGACGGTCGGCCCGCAGGTGTACATCCGGACCGTGTTGTCTTCGAGCGGGTGAAAGAGCTGCAACTCTTGCGTAAGAGTGTTGTAAAAACGAAGAGCCATCCAGGGGGATCAGACTCAATCGTAACAAGCAGACCGAAAATGTTTTTCCATGGCCCTGGCGGTTTTCGCCGCCTGCGATTCCCGTTTTCCTGTCCGCCTCCCTGCTAATCGCCAAAACGCCCACATGCGCCACTTCGGGAGTAGTCGCGCTTCATCTCGCCGGGACTTGTGAATCCGCGGCTTTGAACTCGACGCGGAGGGTCGGCAGGCGGTATGGCAGCGTGCGGGTTGATTCTACGGTCTCCATGTTCTCGATCGCATGGAGCGGTTCCGGCTCCATCCATCGAATGCGCCATTCTGGAGGGCTTATCGGAGGCCTTTGGATTCGCGGGTGGTCGTGCGTAATCTTTCCGTCCTTGTTGTAATAGCGTTGCGCTCCAGTAGGACCGCCCGAATCCAGATAGATGAAGATGCTCCATTCGCTTTATCTACCCCACTCAAATGGAACTGCCGAGATCTGATTTTCAGCGAAGAGCTGCTGTTCGACTAACGCATTCCCTCCTTTCGTGGCCGGGCTCGCGCGGCGAGCCCACCACCACATTCTGCTCCGGGTCAGTCATGCTCAATAACTGTGCGTAGGCGTCGCCCAATGCCCATCCGCCTCCTGCCGGGCGGCGAGCAGGCGTGCGTACACAGCAGTCACCAGGCTCGGACGCACGCCGGCCGCGTGCGCCGCGATCAAAGCGGAGCCGTCGAACATCGCCGGGTCGATGATATGTGTGTACTCGACAGCCCGTTCGAAATTGGAATAGAAGCCGAACGCCGCGGCGGCATCGGCATGCGCGGCCGCCTCGTCCACGGGAATGCCGTGCTCGCGCACCGCGTGGAACGCCAGGGCCGGAAGCACCTGCTGATGGCACGAAGTACAGCTCTGCTTGGTGTACCAGTTCGTCTGGCTCTTCTGAATAACCACGAGCGCCTTCGCTGCGGCTTCCCGAATGTGCGCGGGCGACCGGTCCTCCGCCCACAGCGCTGCCACCGAGCACGCGATCACGAGTACGAGCTTCATCGAAACCTCCCAAAATTAGTTCGCTACGACATCCACCAAGGCAGGCCGGACTGCCATGCTCTGGCTAGCTCACGCCTGGGCGCTCGCCGGACGCAAGGGGAAGCCCGTCGGCTTCGCGCGAATCTCGAGAAATCGTTGCAGCAGGGATATATTTCACCTCTTCCCATGGCTCTCCTCGATGTTGCTTCAGGAGAACGAGACCGTGCGCTGGCGCGTTTGCAAACCGCATGCTCAGCCCACACGCTTGAAGACCTTTCGCCAACACCCGTCTTCGATCCTCTCCGGGCCGATTCGCGCATCGCGGCTGTGCTCGCTAACTGCGGGTCCCCTGATATCCTCGCAAAAAATTCCGGCCGCAATTAATCCGCAACCCGGGCGATCTCCCTTCGCCCAAAACAGCTCGCTGCTCAACCTGCTTTGGGCAGCCTCGATGGCTTTCGCCGATCAGGCATTCGGTTCGCCTAATGATAAAATTCCACTCCGATGAAACAAATCGTGCTGGGGATTCCTTTCTTCGCCATATTCTCGATAGGTCTGTTTGCGCAAGGAACCACTTCTCGCGTGGTCGGAATTGTTTCTGACAACTCCGGCGCGCCGGTTCCGAATGCATCGGTGAGTCTCACCAACGAAGGCACCCAAACCACGTTCCATACCGTCACCGGCAGTACCGGAAGCTACGTTTTTGATTCCGTTCAGATTGGGAAGTACACGCTGGAAGTGAATGCGCCAGGATTTAAAGCTTTCGTGTCGCAGAGCAACACACTGACCATCGGCGCTCCCATGACCATCAACGCGCGCCTTGAAATCGGCAATCTGAAACAAGTCATGCAAGTCTCCGATAGTGCGCAGGTGGTCCAAACCGATACCTCCGGCAATATCGGCAGCCTGATTAATGGTCGCAGCATGCGCGAGTTGCCGATCGTGGGAACTCGCGGGCGCAACCCCATCGATCTCGTCCTGGTTCTGCCAGGGGTGGTTGGAGGCGGCAATACCGGTGGTGAAATCAACGTCAATGGCGCGCGCGACCGCTCCTGGAACTATACTGTCGACGGCATCGATTCGAACGAGACCAGTGCCGGCGGTTCAGATCTTTCGCCCGTCCGCGTCAATCCTGATTCGCTGGCCGAATTTCGCGTCATCACCAGCAATCCCACCGCGGAGTATGGTCGCAACAGCGGCGGCCAAGTTGCCATGATTACCCAGTCCGGCACGAACCAGATCCACGGCGAGGGTTTCTGGTTCTACCGCACACCCCGCCTCAACGCCAACGAATACTCCTACAACATCAACGGACTCGGCAAAGCTCAATTCGTTCAGAACATCTATGGCGGCAGCATCGGAGGACCAATTATCAAGAACCGCTGGTTTATCTTCACCAACGTTCAGGCTCTAGCCGCCTACAACAGCGTTCAGGAGACCCGCACCGTATTTACCGCAGCCGCCAGGCAGGGCCTACTCCGCTATGTGAACGGCGGTCGCAATACTCCATCGGGCGTGGCCGGAGCCTCCGTGGATGCGCAGGGCAATCCGCTCCCCGGTCTGAACATCGGAAGCTACAATGCCGTCACTAACGACCCTCAGCGTATTGGGCTCGACAAAACCACCCAAGCTCTCATTAGTCAAGCGCCTTTGCCTAACAACTTCACCGTCGGAGACGGCCTGAACACCGCGGGCTTCACTTTTTCCGCTCCGCAACATGAGCGCCAGCACGATGAGACCTTCAAAACTGATTTCATTCTCAATTCGAAGAACACCTTCTTCGTCCGTGGAAGTTGGGGCAGTCAGGATACCCTGTGCGACAGCGCCAACGCCGGTCTCGAGGTCTTTCCCAACACCCAGTGCATTGTGAATACCATTCGCGAGCCACGCAGCTTGGCTGTTAACTGGCGCTGGAATCCGGCTCCCACCATCACGAACGAGCTGGTCGTAGGCGAGAATCACTACGTTTTTACCTTCTCTCAGCCGGCCAACCTCAACGGGCTTACCGTTCTCTCCGCTCCCGTCGCCACCACAGCAATCTACGATTACGCCAACAGCCGAACCATCACCACTTGGCAGGCAGTAGATAACTTCACTTGGATTCGCGGCCCTCACACTCTGAAGTTCGGCACCAACCTTCGCTACCAGCGGGAGCAGGATCTCCGAGGTTCTGTCGGTGGCTACGATTCGACAACTGATGTCGATTTCAGCACTGCCGTCGATACGGTGGATCCTGCGACATTCCAACTGCCCGCGGGCCTGAACACGGCCTTCGATCTCCCCGATTTTCAAAGCGATATTAATTTTCTGCTCGGGCGGGTCGGCAACGTCGAGCGCGGTTTTGTCGCCCAGGGCAATCAATTCGTTCCGGGTTTGCTGCACTTTGACGAGCGCTGGCCTGAATACGATTTCTATGGACAGGACACCTGGAAAATCACGCCGCGCCTGACTCTCGATCTCGGCCTGCGGCTGGAAACCAAGCTTACGCCCCGTTCCCCCAACACCATTACGCATCCCAATCAAGCCATCGCCATCGGTGCCGGCCCGAGCGATTCATTGAGTTGGCTTAAGGGCCCGTTATTTAAGAGTTCCCTCGATGATTTAGGCCCTTCTATCGGCTTCGCCTGGGATCCGTTCGGCACGGGTAAGACCTCCATCCGCGCCAACTACCGTATCGCTTACGATCGCCTGAACACGTTCTCGCTTTCTTCCGCTGTGTTTGCGAACCTGCCAGGCACAACCTACGGAATCGACGACACCAGCTACGGTCAGGCGGGTACCCGCTTCTCCACTCTCTCGCCGCTCGCTCCCCCTTCCCTCTCTCCGACCCAATTGTTGAGCCCGGCGCCGTATTCCCCTTCCGGACATCACTGTCGTCGACCCGAACTTCAAAATGCCCACCACGCATGAATGGGGCTTCAGCCTGCAGCGCCAGCTATTCAGTAACATCGTGCTCGAGGCAAATTATGTCGGCCGCCGCGCTTACCACCTATTCGGCGCTTATAACATCAACCAGGACGATATCTTCAACAATGGCTTCCTCGACGCTTTCAACGTGGTGAAAGCGGGCGGCGACAGCACGCTGATCGATTCGCTCACTTCCGCGGATAGCCGCCTCAAACCTGGAGAAACCGGCTCTCAGATGGTGCGTCGCCTCTATCCCCAGCTACTTCAGCCTCAACTCGGTCGCCCAGCTTGCCAGTGCCTTGGCAACCCGTATCCAGAATGGCCCGCAGGGCCCAACCTCCGTAGTCGCTCTCTCCGGCCAGAATCCGTTTTTCTTCATTCCCTACCCGCAGTTCAGCGGCGGCGTCAGCGTCATCGATTCGAATGACTTCTCCACTTACAACGCACTTCAAATTCAAATCCAGCGCCGCTTTGGAAACGGGCTCACGGGCCAGTTCGCTTACTCTTTTTCGAAATCGCTCGACACACGCTCCTACGATCCGGCCTTCACGATCGTATCCACCGCGAATAACCAGTCCGCTTCTTCGACTCCGCTCGATATATACAACCGGCGTCAGAATTATGCGCTATCCGACTTCGATCGCACGCATGTTTTCCAGTCCTATTGGGTCTATGAGATTCCCTTCGGGAAGGGTAAGCGCTACTTCGGCAGCGGCAACGGTTTCATCCAGCGGTTGATCGCCGGTTGGGAAGTCAGCGGCTTCTTGACTCTCGAATCCGGGACGCCAATGACCGCCTATTCAGGCAGCTACACAGTATCCAATGTCCGCCAGACGCCCGCCAACTGTAATAGCTGTCCGCGCGACATGGGCGCCGTCTTCGCCAACCCCGCGAACAACGGCAACATCTACTATTTCACCAGCGCCCAACAAGCAAACTTCAGCACTCCGGCCGCCGGAGACTTCTCGAACACCGGTCGAAACTACTTCCGCGGTCCGGGGTTCTTCGACCTGGATGCGAGCTTCGCCAAGAATATCTACTTCACCGAGCGCTACCATCTTCAAATTCGCGCCGACGCCACCAATCTCACCAATCATCCCAGCTTTGGCGATCCCACACTGACGATAACCACTACGACCTTCGGCCAAATTCGCGACAATATGGCCGACTTTTATCAGCCGCGCAAATTCCAGCTTGGCGCCAAATTCTATTTTTGACGCCCGGCTGACAGCGGGGCGCCTTACTTCGCTCGCGGATTGAACGTCGGCGGGCGCTCCTCGTTTCCAAAGCTCCAGGCAGATAGGTAGGCGAGCTTTAGAATCTTTTCCATTTTCGGGTAGTTGATTTTATCGGCGGTATCGGTGGGCTGGTGGTAATCGGGATGAAAACCGGTAAACCACCAGATAGCGGGAATGCCATGCAGCGCGAATGGAAACTGGTCGCTCCGGAAGAAGATATTCAGGGATGCCTCGCGGTCCCACTTGTAGTTAAGGTGCAGCCCAACTTCCTCGTTATCCGCTTCCACCGTTTTGCGGTAATCGGGAGTGTACATCGTGCCGATCAGGTTTAGCTCGTTTGAAGTGTCAGGCGCGATGTCGATCACACCATTTGTTTGCGCGCTGGGCGTTTCGTTCCGGCCGATCATGTCGAAATTAATGACTGCCCGCGTCCGATCCAGCGGGCGCAGCGGGTGCTGCACGTAGTAATAGGACCCGAGCAATCCACGTTCTTCCGCGGCGAAGACGATGAAGAGCAGGGAGCGCTTCGGCTTTGCGGGATTCGCAGCGAATGCGTGGGCCAGCTCGACCACTCCGACTGTTCCCGATCCGTTGTCGTCGGCTCCGTGCCAGATTTTCGTGCCGTCGGAACCATCGTGATCGAAATGACCGCTGAGGATGACCGTGTCGGATGCGAGTTCCGGATCGCTGCCGGGGAGCAGCCCGGCGACGTTGTAGCTGTGCCCGCGTTTTGCCTCCATATTGTCCATGTGCAGGGTGACCGTGGCGCCGGGCACGTCCTGCGAAACGGTCGCGAGGTCGGCGTCGATTTTGCTCTGCAGCGCGGCAGGCGTGGTATTCAACGGCGCAATCAAGTTCACGGCGGCCTTGTCGGAAATCGTCATGCTTGGAATGTGAACTTCGTCGCCGATGATCGCCTCGGGTGCAATGCGGGCTCGCTGCTGCGGACTCGCGATTTTTGCCAGGCGTTCCTGATTTGAGATGTGCTTACGATTGGGTTCGGCAACGATCAATACGCCCAGCGCGCCGTGTGCCTGGGCATTTAGCACTTTCACGCGTGTCGTGGCGTAACGCGTATTTCCGAGTCCATTAAAAATCGAACTCGCGTTTGTTTCCTGGGGCTCGTGATCGAAGACGAGAACGATTTTGTTCTTTGCGTCGATATTCTTGTAATCGTCATATCCGAGCTCAGGCGCTGTAATGCCGAAGCCCGCAAAGGCAAGCGGCCCTGAGACATCCACATTCTCCGGGTACTGTCCGAAAGCTTCAGGAAAGCGAAGCGTCTCGTCATGATCCGCGCGCTGGATCTTCAGATAGGAGGTTTCGCGATTCGGCCGGTACTCCCACAGCGGCACCGTCTGCAAATAGCTTCCGTTGACTGCGGGTTCAAGTCCGGCTTTGGCGAACTCCGATTCGATCCACTGAATCGCGACTTCCGAACCTCGGGTCATCGAGAGCCGTCCCTCCAGAGGATCTGAGGCAAGAAAGGTGAGATCCGCGCGCAGATCGCTGGCGCGAATCGATCGGAATCCAGGATCTTCATTGGCGGGAATTTTGTCCGCCGCGGGAAGCCAACCCGAGCCGCAAAGAGCTCCGATACCCAGAGCAACCGTTATCAGCCATGTCCGTCGCATAGTCGCGATTCTATACTGGCCTTTGGCAAGAACAGTCGTAGCCATCACGGGCGCTTCGAGCGGAATCGGAGAGACATTTGCGCGAAAATTAGCGCTCGAGCACGATCTGTTGCTGATTGCCAGGAGGAAAACCCGGCTGGACGAGCTGGCAGGGGAGTTATCCGGTAAATTCCGGTCGCAGATTGAAACTCTGGAGGCCGACCTGACGCGCGAGCCGGACCTGTCTCATGCCGCCGAACGAATTGCGGCGGAAGAGCGGCTGGTGCTGCTGGTGAATAATGCCGGTTTTGGCACTCGAGGCCGCTTCTGGGAAGCGCCGCTGGAAACGCAGGAGCAGATGCATAAGCTCCACGTTATGGCCACGGTGCGTCTGAGCCATGCGGCTCTTCGCAACATGGTCCCCAGGAATACCGGAGCGCTGATTAACATCGCTTCTGTTGCGGCCTTCGTCCGCAGCCCCGGCGGGACCAGCTACAGCGCCACGAAGAGTTGGATGACCGCGTTCACCGAGGGGCTTTACCTCGAGTTGCGAGGAATTCACTCCAATGTGACGGTCCAGGCGCTGTGCCCGGGCTTTACCTACTCGGAGTTCCACGACGCGATGGGGATCGAGCGCCCGAGACTCGCGAGCTCCGCCTTCTGGATGACCTCGGAAGCGGTCGTCGATGCATCGCTCGAGGGTCTGGGGCGGCGAAAATTGTTCGTCATCCCCGGCTGGCGTTATCGCCTGATAGCGGCGGTGATTTCCAAGCTCCCGGCGGGTTTACGGCTGGCGGTGGAATCAGCGGCCAAACAAGCGCCGAAGCGGCTGGAAAGCGGAAAATAGTAACAGCATGAGACGGTTCGCTTTGGCGTTGACGGTCCTTTCGTTTACTACACTGGCGCTTGCCGCCCACGCGGACCAGATGAACCTTGTCAAACTGCATGTCGATTCATTCACGGTTGCCGGGATCCAAACGAGAACCTCCAACGCCCGCGAAACGACCACCGATGCCCTGATTCCGGCCATGTGGGCGCGTCTCATGAATGAAAACCTGCTGAGCCGCATACCGAAACGGGTGGATTCGCGGGTCATCGCGCTCTACACCGATTACGAGAGCGACAAAAATGGGCTGTATACCTATGTGCTCGGAGCAAAGGTCTCGTCCGTCAAGGACCTTCCTCCTGGAATGACGTGGCGCACCGTGGAATCTGGAACCTACGCCATGTTTACCGCGCAGGGCGGGCCGCCGCCTCAGATGGTGGTGGACTTGTGGAAGCGGATCTGGTCGCTCGAAAAGCCCGGATCGCTGCACCGGGCGTACAAAACCGATTTCGAGGTTCACTATGGACCGGCGGATCCTGCTAAGGCGCAAGTGGACGTGTACGTCGGATTGGAGAAATAGGATCAGTTAGTTCGCCGGCGCGCGTTTCGGCAGCGCGCGGACCGCTCCGGTCGAGATTCCTCCGTCCACAAGCAAGATTTGGCCGGTGATGTAGCGGCTTGCTTCGGAAGCGAGGAATACGACGGCCGAATCGAGATCGCCAGGCTGCCCGGGACGCTTGACCGGAATGCGATCGCTCAGATATTCGACCCACTCCTTGTCCTCGTACATGACTTTGTTCTGCTCGGTGCGAAACCACCCGGGAGCGAGGCAATTCACCGTTACTCCATGCCTGCCCCAGTCGTCCGCGAGACTCATTGTCAACTGTTTGATACCTCCGCGGCTTGCGCTATACGGAGCGAGGCCTGCATAACCGTTCACGCTGGTAACGGAACCGATATTGATGATGCGGCCGTAACCTCGAGCGATCATGCCTCGCGCTACCGCTTGCGCGACAAAGAAGCTGCCGCGCAGATTGGTATCGAGAATGGCGTTCCAATCGTCCCACGTCACCTCGACGGCCGGCTTGCGGATATTCATACCCGCGTTGTTTACCAAAATATCGACTTTTCCGAACGCCTCTTCGGCAGCGTCCGCCATGCGGGAAATACTTTCGTAATGGCGGACGTCGAGTTCCAGCGCAATGGCGCGCCGCCCGAGACCTTTTATCTCGGCCTCAAATTCGAGCAGGCTGTCGCGGCGACGGCTCGTCAGCGCGAGGTCCGCGCCGGCTTTGGCAAGAGCACGGGCAAATTGCTGGCCGAGGCCGCGGCTGGCGCCTGTAACGATCGCGCTCCTTCCCGTTAGATCAAAGAGGTCATTCGGCATGGGATTCGCCCGGTGTGAGGACCACCTTCATCAAGTTCGCTTCGCGCGCATGCAAGCGCTCAAACCATTGCGGCCCTTCTTCCAAGGGTGCGACGACGCTGATGAGGGGTTTGACATCGATGGCCCCTCGAGAAAGCAGATCGATGCACTTCGGATATTCGCCTGACGATGCAGCCGAGCCTTGCAACCGAATCTGGCGGCTGACGACCATCTGCAAGCCGATCTCAGCGGTGGGGGAGATGTTTCCGATCAGGACAACCGTTCCACCCTTTCTCACGTTTTCGATGGCGGTCTTGATGGCTGACGTGCTTCCAACGGCCTCGAAAGCCACATCCACAGGCGCTTCGGTCGTGAGCCGCTGTAATTCCGCGTTAGCGTCCGTGGTCTTGGCGTCGATGGCGGCGGAGGCCCCCAATTGGGATGCGAGTTTGAGGCGTACAGTGTCGATGTCCACGACGTACACACGGGGGCAGCCCGCCTGGCGAAGCGCCTGCAAAACCAGTAAGCCGATCATTCCCGCGCCTATGATAAGGGCCGTTCCGTTTTTCGGGATTTCGGCAAGCGCGACGGCATGCACTGCCACGGCCAGCGGCTCGACCATGGCTGCGTGGGCGAACGGAATGTTCCTGGGCAGGTGGTGGACTATGCGCTCCGGCACCACCACGTATTCGGCGAAGGCTCCCTCGCGGCGGTATTCGGGTGTCGAGACGCCAAGAACCTGGCGGCGGTCGCAAAGATTGAATTCGCCGCGACGGCAGTATGGGCAGCTACCGCAATATACAGTGGAATCGAATGTGACCCTGTCGCCATCACGAGCGCCCGAGACTTCGCGGCCCACCGCCGCAACCATGCCGGCGGCCTCATGGCCCATCACCAGCGGCGGGATGCGACGGCCGGATGAGCCGTCGTACCCATGCACATCGCTGCCGCAGATGCCACATGCTTCCACTCGAATCATAATCTCGCCGGGCCCAGGCCGGGGAAGCGGGACCTCGGCGATTTCGAGCCGGTTGTATTCAGAGAGCAGCAGAGCCTTCATTCAGGCATGTTAGCCGATCAGCTTGCCTGGTCAACGGGCCTGGTCTAGTGCACGCGCCTTCAAATCGGCAAGGAGCCGGTCGACCTGATCGGATTTCTCGAGAGCCGCCAGACGCTGCTCGGCGTCCGGTTGTCCGGCGGCCAGATATCCTTCCCCCAGCGCGCCGGCCGCCGACACCTTCAAGTGGAGCCGGTCCAACTGTGCGTCACTCTCGAATTCCTGGAAGTTCGCCGTGCCGGCCCGCAACGCGAGCCTCGCCCGGCGGTGCTGCGCAATCAGGAGCTCGGTTTTCGTCTTCGTTTCGGTCATCTTCTGCTCCAGCCGGTGAAGGGCATCGCGGAGGATCTGCACCTGGTGCGATTGGTCGTCGATCTGCTGCGAGAAGTTCTTCGCGGCGTTCTCGTAAGTGAGGGACCGCTCCAGGGCCAAGCGCGCCAGGTCTTCCTCATTCTTCTGAATGGCGAGTTCGGCCTTCCGAACCCACTCTTTCTGCGCTTCCAGGTTCTCGTGCTGTTTCTTTTCGAGAAGATGCTGATCGGCAATGGCGATCGCGACTTGCGTCTTCACCTGCATGAACTGGTTCTGCATATCGAGAAGAAGCTGCTTCAGCAGTTTCTCCGGGTCCTCGGCCTTATCCACCAAATCGTTGAGATTTGCCTTGATCAATGTTGTTACTCGGTCTAATAGCGGCATATTCACTCCTATGCATCTAGCTCTTGGATCCATTCGGCTTGGCATCCGCACCTGGGCGGTCGGTGATGCCACGCACCTTCCCTAACAAATCGGACATTTGCATTCCCGAGAGCGTCTCAAAGAGAGCCGGGATCTGGGCTGCAATCTTGGTCATATCGCCCGTGATCTTGTGCATCCCGGCGGCTCCATCATTTCCTGTCGAAACGATGGTGATCTTGTCGATATTCGCGAGCGGCGCGGCCATCGCTCTCACTACTTCGGGAAGTCCGGTGATCAGCTTGTCTACAACGGCCGCCTGATTCCACTCCTGATATGCCTCCGCCTTGACGTTCATGGCCTTGGCTTCGGCTTCGCCCTTTCGCAGGATGATATCGGCATCAGCCTCACCTTGCATGCGCGTAGCGGCAGCGGCGCCTTCGGCTTCGATGGTTACTTTGCGGCGGGATGCTTCGGCCAGCATTTCGATTCTCTGGCGCTCGATTTCGGCGTTCTTCAACACCGTCGCGATGAGCTCTTTCTCATGCCGCAGAATTTCGGCCTCCTGAACCTTCACTTCCTGCTCTTTTTCGACCTGCCGGACCTTCACGGCCTCGGCGATTACCTGCTGCTGCATGACATTGGATTGAATGTCATAGGCCTTGTCGGCCTGAGCCTGCTGGCGCTTGATGGTTTCGACGTACTGGGCCTTTTTAATCTCTAAATCACGCTGCGCTTCGGCCTGAGCCGCCAGCGATAGAGCTTCCGCGAGCACGCGCTCCTGGTCGGCTTGCGCTTTGGCAACCGCCGCCGCGCGCATGGCCTCGGCTCGCCGGATGGCGGTGTCGCGGTCGGCTTCGGCCGAGGCCACATCGGCATCGCGCTTGATGCGCGCTATGTCAGGACGGCCCATGTTGGTGATGTATTCGTTCTTGTCGCGAACTTCCTTAATGGTGAAGGAGACCACCTCGAGACCCATCTTGCTCATGTCGTCGGCACACGTGGCACGCATGCGGTCTCCAACCATCTCGGGTTCTTTGACTATTTGTTCGACAGAAAGCTGGCCGATGATCCCGCGCAGGTGGCCCTCCATGACGAGCCGGATCAGGCCTTCCCGAGCTTGATCGGTCTTCGTGAGAAACTGCTCGGCCGCCGTCTGGATGGACTCCGGATCGCTCTTTACCTTAATTTGAGCGACAGCTTCGACCGTCACCGCGACGCCTTGCTTGGTGTACAAATCCTGCTGGGGCGCGACATCGAAGGACATGAGCTGCAACGAGAGCTGGCGGAAGTTCTCCACCATCGGGAAAATCACGGTCCCCCGGCCCTTGACGATGCGCGTGCCGCGAAGGCCATAGACAATCAAGGCCTCATGCGGGCCGGCCTTCCGATACAGCGTGGCCATGGCCATCATCAGCGCCAGCAGCGTCAGTACCACCACTGCGGCAATAAAGATAATTTCATTCGACATGTTCCGTCTCCTTTTGCAACGATTCCGGTTTCGAAGCCACTTTCCCCGGCTGGGTCATTGCTTCCCAGGTACGCACATATGCGGTCCCCTTCTCGTAACGCGTGACTACGACTTCTTCACCGCGTCCGATCTGTTTGCCGTCCTCCGTACGCGCAGCCACGATATGCCGCGCGCCGTCGCGCACGTAAATCACTTCACCTACGCCATCGGGGCGGATCGGGCTCGAGACTTGGCCAAGCACGCCCACCATCTCGTAGTCGGCAGGATTGAGCGGCTGCTCGCGAGATTGCAGAAAACGCAAAAAAGCTGCTAACACCCATGCGCCGCCCAAACCCAGGCCGATGGCAATGATCAGGTCAATCCAGAATCCGAGCCCGGAATGCCTTGTAAGCAGGTATCCGACCCCGCCAAACCAGGCAAGATAAACGGCGGCGCAACTCGGGTTGATCATACTGCCGATCCAGCTTCCGAGGCCGTGTCCCGCATGGCCTTCTCCGGCCTTCATCCCAGCATGCCCGTGTGCGTGCCCCGTGTGAATATGACCGCCGTGTCCGTGAGCCATATGCCCATGACCCAGGTGAGCGGGACCATCGTGAACCGGACCAGCGTGAGCCGGTCCGGAGTGTCCCAGATGCAAGCCGCCGAGGAGTAGCGAAGCGATGCTCCACAGACTGCCCACGGCAAAACACAGCAAATAAAAATCAGACCAGTTCATGGTGCGCCTCCTCTTTAGGGTTCAGCACTTCCCATAAGCGGTTCACGAGATCCGGAGTATCGAGAACCGCCGCAAGCAGCAAAATGCATTTGCGGGTATCGTCGTGCCGCGCAATCCTGAGCAACCCCTCCGACAATTGCGCATCCCGGCGAAAGCGCTCGGCGCCCTGAATGAGCCAGAGGTCGAGCTTGTCTTCCTGCTGGCGCAAATCGGTGATCAGCTCGGTTTGGAAACCCTCCGGATCATCCACCAGATAACCGGGATGCACCTTAAAGAACTTGGCGAGCAACAGGCGAGTAGTGTTTGTCAGATGCCGGCGGTGACCGCTTTCCAACTGCGACAGGTACGGCTGGCTGAGGGACCGCCTCAATTCATCGCGAATCGCAGTGACAACTTCCTTTTGTGTCATCTCGCGATTCAGGCCCCTTAAATGGCCCTCGACCGAACGCAAGTAGCGGATCTTTTCGGAAACCATCATATAGCAATCTGCTAATTTAATATCACAAATTGCAATATCCTGTCAACAGGCCGCAAATGGCATTATTAGGGAAAGTTAACGCACGGAATTGAACGAGTAGACTGGCATAAACAAGGGTTTAGTAGTACATATTTCGTATGCCGCACCGTAGCACGTCATGCCGGAGGAAAGTGTCGATCCTGGTACGGGTCGAGTTGGAGCGTCTTTACGCCCAGCGATCGGCCGTGGACAGGGCGATTCGGGAGTTACAATCGGCGCAGGAGACGGGCTCGGCCAAGGCAGGTTCCGGTGCACCGGCCCTAAGCTTGGAGTTTTGGTCAAAGCCTTGTAACCTAACAAGTTGCCGGAGCGCCTAGAAGAGTCGAGGACCGACAAGTTCCGGCAGGATAAGCCGATATGCTTGTCGAGCCAGAACTGATTGAGAAGGCGCGGGCGGGAGACACGTCGGCGTTCAATCAACTCGTTCTGGCTTATAGAAAACGAATTCTGGGCACGATTTCCCGGCTGATTGGCCGGCCGGAAGATGTCGAGGATGTCGGCCAGGAGGTATTCGTCAGGCTCTACTACTCGCTGGATCAGCTTCGGACGGCGGAAGTTTTTGAACCTTGGCTGTACAGACTGACGGTGAACGCTTCGTACGACTACCTGCGGCGCGCAAAGCGGCGGAACGAATCGCGAATGGCCGACTTAAGCGAGCAGCAGGTGGTAATGGCGGATTCGCTTGCCGGAGGCAGGCAGAACGATGAGGACCGGCAGAAGGGTGAAACTCGGGAATTCGTGGATGCGTTATTCCGGCATGTGTCGGACGAGGATCGCCTGTTGCTGACTTTGAAAGAGGTCGAAGGGCTCTCGTTAAAGGAACTGGAGCAGGTGTACCGAGTGAATGAGAATGCTCTTAAAGTCCGGCTATTTCGGGCCAGACAGCGGGTGCTGAAGGCGTACAAGGCGGCCGTGGAGAATGGAAAGCTCTGAGCGGGCGGTGACCGTATTTCTCGGGCTAGATCAAACGATACTGTTGGAGATGGATTGATGGCGAGTGATGATTCCCAATTAGACGATCTGTTCCGCAAATATAGAGCCGCATGTCCCGAGGTGGAGCCCGGAGTGGATTTCATGCCCGGCGTGTGGCAGAGAATCGAGGCTCGTCACAGTTTCTGGTTTGTATTCGGCCACCTGGGTAAGACCGTGATGACGGCCTCCGCGGCATTGTGCCTGGTTCTTCTGGTTCTGAATTTCGTTTCTCCGCCCCAAGCCCACCTTGGCGCGACATACCTCGATATTCTGATGGCCGACCACACGGCGGAAAAGACTTACTACACTGAGGCGATTCGGAGCACACCCCCAAGCGATGAAGTTCCAGAAGGTCTGCACCGCTAAGCGGACGAGGAAGGTACACCAGAGGTCGTATGAAGCGTAACCAGTGGGCTGCCGCGCTTCTTGCCGTGCTGCTGTTTTGCTGCGGCGCCATAGTGGGCGCGCTTGGCCACCGTTATTACACCGCAACAGTTGTGAATGCCAAGAGTGCCGATGGATCGAAGCAGCACTATTTGTCGGAGATGCAGTCAAAGCTGAAGTTAACTCCCGCTCAAGTAGGGCAATTGGAAACGATCTTGGACGACACCAAGGCCAAGTACAAAGCCGTGCGGGATTCCTATCATCCGGCGATGCTGCAGATCCGAAAGGAGCATATCAGCCGGGTGAAATCGATCCTAACCCCCGAGCAAGTTTCTCTCTACGACCAGTTAGTGGCGGAAAGGGAACAGCGCGCGCGCGAACAAGAGGAGCGCGACCGTCAGGAAGAGCAGAAGCGAAAGCCGGCCCAGGCGCCGGCTGCCCGCTGACCGATCCTCGATTACACTCTTACAATTCAAGCGGCGGGTCGTCGGAGGAATTGTGAATTGTCCGGCGCCGGACCTCTAGGTTAGAATACGGGGACTTGAACCGTCTACTATTCCTTCAGTTGTCCGTGGCGGCGGCATTGACCCCGGCTCTCTTCGCCCAGAGCACTCTCACGCCGGGAACGCAGCCGTTTGTCAGCTTCAATGAAGCATGCATCGCGCTGCTGCATGTGCGCGTGATCGACGGAACCGGAGCACCACCGAAGACGGACCAAATCATCGTTTTGCATCGCAACACGATCAGTGCATTGGGAGATTTCGCGACCACGAAGATTCCCCCGCAGTGCCAGCGCAGCCTGGATCTGACGGGGCACACCGTCATTCCGGGGCTCATCGGGATGCATGAGCACCTCTTCTATCCGGCAGGCGGCAGTGTCCCGCTGTACGCGGAGCAGGCATTCAGCGCGCCTCGCTTATACCTGGCTTCCGGAATCACATCGATGCGCACCGGCGGCTCGCTCGAACCGTACACCGACATCAATGTGAAGAACGCCATCGAAGCCGGCACGATGCCGGGGCCGGAGATGGACGCAACCGGCCCGTACATTCAGGGTGCCGGCGGTTTTTCGATTCAGATGCCGGTCGTCACCGTTCCGGAACAAGCGCGCAGATTGGTCGAATATTGGATTTACGCGGGTGCGACCTCATTCAAGGCGTACATGAATATCTCGCATGCGGCATTGCAGGCTGCTATCCAGACCGTTCATCAACATCAAATGAAAATTACGGGGCACCTGTGCTCGGTAGGCTTCACAGAGGCGGCTGACCTGGGAATCGACGATCTGGAGCACGGGTTACTGGTGGATTCAGAATTTACACCGGGCAAGATAGCGAATGTGTGTCCCGACGGGAGGCAAACCGATGCGGCGCTTCAGAGGCTGGATGTGAAGGGACCCGAGGTGCAGAAAATGATCCACACCCTGGTTGAACATAAAGTGGCGATCACGTCAACTTTGTCTGTCTTTGAAGCCTCCATTCCAGGACGTGCGCCGCTCGACCGGCGGATGCTTGCCGCGATGTCGCCGCACGCCGCGGAAGTTTACAAGCAGATCAAGGCGAAGTCGGCCGCCAATCCAAGGGCGCGCAATCTCGCCTGGCTCAAAAAAGAGATGGATTTCGAGCGCGAATTCGTCGCGGCGGGCGGCTTGCTGATAGCAGGCTGCGATCCAACCGGCAACGGAGGCGTGCTGCCCGGATTCGGCGACCAGCGCAACCTGGAATTGCTGGTTGAGGCCGGGTTCACGCCGGAACAGGCTATTCGGATCTATACGTACAATGCAGCCGTTTATCAAGGCCGCGCGGATCGCCTGGGCTCCATCGCTATCGGCAAACAGGCCGATCTGGTGGTTATCGATGGAAACCCCGCGGAGCGGATTTCCGACGTAAAAAACATCACGTACGTGATCAAGAACGGAGTTGGCTACGATCCGGCGAAGCTCATCGACTCGGTTCGGGGCTCCGTCGGAATCCAATAACGATCACATACAACATGCCCGTGGCACTCCGAGCTTCAATTCACGCCTTTGTTGCAATCATCGCGTTGAGCGCTTTCGCTTTCGGCGCCCCTTCGCACGGACCGGAAATCGATCAAGTGCTGGCCCAGTTGGAGCAGGTCCACTCATTTTCCGCCGTTTCGATTTCGCCGGATGGCAAGTGGGTCACGTGGACGCAGCCGGCATGGGAAGGCGGACGAAACAGCGAAATCTATTTGCTCGGTTCACAGGGGGCGGCGAAGGCGCACCGTGCCACGGCGGGAGACGGAAAGGCATCCTTTCGCGAGTCGGGGGTAGCCTGGTCGCCGGACAGTATTCATTTTGCCTTTTTTTCGAACGTCGGATCCGCGCAGGAGCAGATTTTCGTCTACTCCGTTCTCGGCAAGAAGGCTCGCCGAGTTACGGATGTAACGGGCTACATGACAGACATACGCTGGTCGCCGGACGGCAAGAAGCTTGCGTTTCTTTATGCGAAGGGCGGAGGCGGCGGAGGCCCGCTCGAAGCGGTACCGGCACAGGTGGGCGCGATTGGGAGCGAGATTCACAACCAGCGATTAGCGATTATGGACGCGGCCGGGGGCGAGGTCCGGCAAGTTTCTCCAGCGGAATTGAACGTTTACGAATACGACTGGTCTCCGGGCGGAACGCATTTCGCGGCGATTGCCGCGCCGGGTCCTGCCGACAATAACTGGTGGATCGCGCGGCTCTACACGTTGGACATTTCGAGCGCTCGAATGAATCTGCTCTATCGGCCCCCTGCGGAGCGGCAACTGGCCGTGCCGCGGTGGTCGCCGGACGGAAAACAGGTCGGATTTATCGGCGGCTTGATGAGCGATGAGGGATTCAACGGTGGAGATATTTTCGTTCTGAGCAGCACCGGGGGTCAGCCGCGCGACGTGACGTCCGGAAGGAAGAGCACTCCGAACTGGTTCGCCTGGCGCGGCAATGGCGATATGGTTTTCACGGAAGATGCCGGTGGCGGAGGCGCCATTTCGACGTTGAACCTGAGTAACGGAAGCACGGAAACCTTGTGGCAGGGAGGTCAGCAAGTGTATGACGCGGGCAATTTTCCGAACTTCTCGCTGGCTGCGGACGGCAAGACAAGCGCGCTAATCCGCAGTACCTGGGAACAGGCTCCAGAGGTGTGGGCCGGCGCAATAGGCAGCTGGCAGCAGGTAACGCACGATAATTCAGGGCAACAGCCGCACTGGGGCAAAGCAGAAAGCTTGACCTGGAACGAGCAGGGGTACCGCGAGCAGGGATGGCTCCTGTATCCGGAGAACTTCGATCCCGCAAAACGCTACCCTATGCTGGTCTCCGTTCATGGCGGACCGGCAAACCTGAGAACGGCCGGCTGGCCAACGGCTCATTTCGATATGTCCGTGATGGCCGGGCTTGGCTATTTTGTCTTGTTTCCAAATCCGAGAGGCAGCTATGGCCAGGGCGAGGCATTTACGCGGGCGAACGTGAAGGATTTCGGCGGCGGCGATCTTCGAGACATCCTGGCGGGTGTGGACGCAGTCTTGAAGAAAGTGCCTGTGGACAAGGACCGCATCGGAATCACGGGCTGGAGCTACGGCGGCTACATGACCATGTGGGCCGTGACCCAAACGAACCGCTTCCGCGCCGCGGTTGCAGGCGCAGGCATCGCGGACTGGCTCAGCTACTACGGCGAGAACTCGATTGATGAATGGATGTTGCCCTACTTCGGGGCCTCTGTCTATGATGATCCGGCCGTGTATGCCAAGAGTGCCCCCATTAACTTCATTAAGCAAGTGAAGACTCCCACGCTAGTGGTAGTCGGCGAGCGCGACGGCGAGTGCCCGGCGCCGCAGTCTTTTGAGTTCTGGCACGCTTTGAAGACGCTGCACGTGCCCACGGAATTGGTGGTCTATCCTAACGAGGGTCACGCCTTTCAGAACCCGAAGGACAGGCTCGATGTGCTGCGGCGCACGGCGGCCTGGTTTGACCGGTATTTGCACTCCCGTTGAGGCCTGTACCCGTAATCTGACCGCTACAATGGGTTGAGCTGTGATTGAACTGACGCGGGAGATTTACGCCAACTGGGAACTCATCTGGGCGCTGGCCTTGAAAGAGCTTAAAATCCGTTACAAAAGATCGGTGCTGGGCTTCCTCTGGGCGCTCCTGAATCCGATGCTCCTGATGTTGGTGCTCACGGTGGTCTTCTCAACCATCATGGGTGCGACAATCAAGAATTACGCCATTTTTCTGCTCAGCGTGTTGCTGCCCTGGACCTTTTTTTCGCAGTCTCTATCGTACGCAGCGGAGTCGATCGTCGGTAATGGCGATCTGCTGAAGAAAGTTCGAATCGCCAAGCTGGTGTTTCCAGTCGCCGCGGTGGTTTCGAACATGATCAATTTCCTGCTATCGCTCATCCCGCTGGTGTTGATCGTGCTCGTGATGCGGCATCCATTTTACGCCACGTGGCTTTACCTGCCGGTTCCGTTGCTGGCCCTCACAATTTTCACGCTCGGCGCAACGTTCTTTTTCGCAGCGGCCAACGTCTATTACAGAGATGTGGCTCATATCCTGCAGATCGTATTGCAGGTCTGGTTTTATGTAACGCCGATCATCTATGAACTGAACATCTTTCCGGCGCATTACCGTTGGATGTTCAAGCTGAATCCGCTAATTTTCGTTCTGAACGGATTTCGACTCAGTGTCTATTGGGGGATGCTTCCGGCGATGCGATCCATCGTGGCTTCCTTCGTCTGCGCCTTCATATCGCTGGCCATCGGATTTGCGCTGTTTCGCAAATACCAGGACGAGTTCGTGTTTTATGTCTGATTTCGAATGCCGCTGAACTCTTCTGTCATCCGAGTCGAGAACGTCACACAACGGTTCCGCGTTATCCACGAACGGCCGGATACGCTGCGTGAGCTGTTTTCAAAATTCTTTCGACACGAATCGAACTATCACGATTTCGAGGCCGTAAAGAACGCGTCCTTCGCCATACAGGAAGGCGAGATGGTGGGAATCATCGGCCGCAACGGCTCGGGAAAGAGCACGCTGCTGAAGATGATTGCGGGCGTATACAGGCCTTCCGCCGGGCGTGTAGAGGTGAAGGGAACAATCGCTCCGCTGCTCGAGCTGGGCGCCGGTTTTCACGGCGAGCTCACCGGCAGGGAAAATATCCTGTTAAACGGCCTGCTGCTCGGATATTCGAAACGGGAAATGCGCGCGCGCGAGCAGAGCATCGTCGAGTTCGCGGACATTGGAGAATTCATCGACGCACCGGTGAAGCAGTACTCCTCCGGAATGTATACTCGGCTGGCGTTTTCTGTGGCAACCGAAGTTAACCCTGACATTCTGCTGATAGACGAGATTCTGGCCGTCGGAGACATGGCGTTTCAGGCAAAGTGTTTTGAACGGCTGGAACGCTTTCGCGCATCGGGTAAAACGATCCTGTTCGTCACGCACATGATGGGCCAGATCGAGGAGTTTTGTGATCGCGCCATACTCCTCGATAAAGGTACAATCGTCGCCGACGGACGCCCAAAGGAAGTGACCGGGATGTACAAAGAGCTGATGGGAGCGGATGTGGATGCTCCCGCCGTGCCGGACAACGCGGCGCTGCAGGCCTGACACGCCACTCGCAATGAACTGATCGTTTAGTGCTTTTTGACGTGCTACACTCGTGCTCGATCTGGAGCGCGTAGTCGTGCAGCGTGTTTCCGCCATCGCTCTTATTCTGGGCACTGCCGCTATTCTTTCAGCGCAGACCGCCTCTCCCGAGGTTCCGAAGCAAACGGCAATTCAAGCCAGCCTGCCGTCTTCCAGTGTGAACATTCGAGTAGACACGACGCTGGTGCTGATTCCGGTTACGGTTACCGACTCGTTGAACCGCTTTGTCCTGGGTCTCGACAAACAGGATTTCCGCGTCTTCGAGAACGGCAAGGAACAGCGCGTGAAGCAGCTCTCTGGCGAGGATGCGCCGCTCTCGGTGGGGTTGCTTGTCGATACGAGCGGAAGCATGGGGTCGAAGATAGCAATCTCGCGTGACGCCGTGGGCCAGTTTCTGAAAACGATGAACGCGCAGGACGAGGCGTTTCTGATCGAATTCAGCGATCGGGCCGAGATGGTCGTGCCGTTCACGCGAAGTAGTGGCGAGATTCAAGACAAGATGACCTCGGTCGAGTCACAAGGGATGACGGCGCTGCTCGATGCGGTCTACATGGGATTACACGAGATGAAGCGTGCCCGAAATCCGCGCAAAGCGCTCGTGATCATCTCCGATGGCGGCGATAATAACAGCCGGTATACCGCCTCGGAGATCAAGGGTCTGGTTCGTGAGGCGGACGTGCAGATTTATTCACTGGGCGTGTTTGAAGCGTTTCCGAGCCTCGTGCTCAGTGCAGCAGAACTGTCCGGACCGAAGCTGCTGTCGGAGCTCGCTCAACAGACCGGCGGTCGCGCGTTCGGCGCCGGAAGGGCAGACGAGCTCCCCAGTCTCGCCATCAAGATCGGAATCGAGTTGCGCAACCAATATGTTCTGGCGTATTCTCCGGCCAACCAGGAGAGGGATGGCAAGTTCCGGCATGTGGATGTCAAGCTGAACCAGCCGGCCGGTCTGCCGGCGGTCAAGGCTCACTGGCGGCTGGGTTATTATGCTCCGACTCAGTGAGGAGACGGCTCTACACGTTCAACGATGGCCAACCGCGTGTGGGGCCGTGGGAGCAGCGCGAGGCGCCATTACTCCTGCGGGGCGGGAGAACGCTGGGCTTGGCGCTCCGGTTCGGGGGGTAAATCTCGGCCCCAAATTGGGCGGTCGCAGAGCATAAGGATGCAACGTTCCGATTGTGCCGGTCGACGAGTGAGGATAGCCACTCCTCACGCCCCAGAACGGCCGAAGTCCGGTTGGCGAGGGCAAGCTGCCAGTTCTCATGCGCCATCGTTCCACGTTCATGCCGGGCAAGGATTGCGCGCCACCGGTTCGCGCGCGCCAGTCCATCCCTCCTATGCCAGGCACCCCTGTGCTGTGAGGCCAACGATTCTCGCCATTATGCCTTCGCCACCATTCGGCGCTCGTTCCTGTGGGCCATTGCTGCTTATCTGAGGAGTGCGCACGATCCGGCTGACGGGGATAGGCCGAGCCGCGATAAAAGCGGCCGAGGTATAGCGGATAAACAGGGAAAGCGCCCCAAAGGCCGAGCCCTGCGAAGTACGGATTCCCGATGCCGCCGCCCAGCGGAAAACTGCCGGGAATTCCTGTGATCGAGGGAACGCCCGTGTAAGGCGGGGGCATTCCAATGATCACATCAGGATCGGTGGGGATGCTCTGCCCGTTGTCAACGTCGGCGGGATCGCGGGCCGTCTGAGCCGACAACTGGTTTTCCGCGGCAATCGTATCGCTGCGCTTCTCCGCCCAGCGCGAGAAGTCGTCGTCGGTATCCTCGCCGAATTTATTGATGGCGGTCCCGGCGGTGAAAAAGTAAAGACGGGATGTGTCTACCGTCACCGGCTTATTGTCCTGCGTCACCTCGGCTTCGCCGTTATACACGTGCAGCACAGCCACCGGGTCGGAATCGATTCTATACAGGCCTTTTTTTGAGAAGCGCACACTTGCGGTTTTGTAGATCATCGAGGGGAACTTGTCGGACGTGGCGTCCAGCGAATCGAGTATTGCCGAGCCTTTCAAAAGCTCCACGCGAGTATCGTTCAGGGTGGTGGAGAGCATTCGCACAGCGCTGTTCTCGTCCAGGCGGAGGAAAACGCCGGGAGTGAGCAGAACTTCCGCCCGGCCTCTTTCCGTCCGGAGCTTTGAGCCGTCCTTCAAGCTAGGGAAGGCTCCAAATTTCTGCTCCAGCGGCTGATCGTCAATAAACGCCGAGCCTTCGAAGTAATTGACAATGCCGGAGCGAACCGAGATGACCGACTGGCAATAGGCAGGGAGGCAGATCAGGATGGAAAGGGCCGGCGGGAAAAGCAAGCGCATGACGAACCCCTCCCCAAAGCATCTACTTTCTGTCTCTTCTTGTCAATTCACAATATTCGCAGTCCGGCTGGAAATTTTCGGATAAAGTTGTTGGGAAGCAAATTTTATGCGAATCATTGCCTGCCGTACTGCTGTTCTCTTCCTGGCAAGTGTTCTATTCGGGCCGGTAGCGTCTTCGCAGCAACGAACCTCCGCTCTGCCGCCGGACGTCATCGCCAGGCGAAACGCTGTCGAACGGGAGCTGGAATCCGCCGCGATAATTGAGCGCAAAGTCATGGTCGCGATGCGCGATGGGAAGCGAATGGCGGCCGACGTGTATCGCCCCAAGGACACGTTGAAAAAATATCCAATCATTTTCGTCCGCACGCCCTATAACTTCAATTTCTGGGACGTGCGGGACGGCGTCCCACGTGATATGTCGGCGGAATTAGACGCCGTGAAGCGCGGTTATGCCTATGTCGAGATGAACGAGCGCGGGCATTTCTTCTCGGAAGGAAATTACGATATTTTGGGTCCGCCGCTCAGCGATGGGAATGATGAACTCACCTGGATGTCATCGCAGCCCTGGAGCAATGGAAAGGTGGGGACCATCGGCTGCTCGTCGACCGCCGAATGGCAACTCGGTGTGGCGGCGCTAGGTAATCCGGCCTTCGCGGCCATGATTCCGCAAGGTTTCGGCGCGGGCGTGGGACGCGTCCACCCTTACTACGAACAAGGAAACTGGTTCCGCGGTGGCGCCGTTCAGATGCTCTTCATCGCATGGCTCTACGGGGAGCAGAACCAGACAAGACCCATGTTTCCGGCGGATACGCGGCCGGAAGACCTGATCCGGGCGTCGAAAGCGTTCGATCTGGCGCCGCAGCTTCCTCCGGTGGATTGGTCAAAAGCGTTACGACACCTCCCGGAGATGGACATCATCAAAGCGGTCGACGGGCCGCCGGGCATTTTTGCAGATCCGATGCCTGTGCCCACCGGCGGCGCCATGATTAAGCGAACTCCCAACGATCCTGCCTGGTACCGTGGCGGTCTGTGGCATGACGACAAGCCGATCAACGTGCCCGGCCTGTGGTTCATGTCCTGGTACGACGTTTCGATCGGACCGAACCTGGCGGCATACAACTTCGTTCGGAAGAATGCCCGGCCCGAGATCGGCAACGAGCAGTACGCGGTGATCGCTCCGACGCTACATTGCGGGTACAAGCGCGCAACGGAAGATACTGTGGTCGGCGAACGCAGCGTGGGAGATGCACGGCTCGATTATGACGCGCTGACTTACGGGTGGTTCGATCACTTTCTTAAGGGCGAGGACAACCACATCCTGGAGAAAACACCGCGAGTGCGATATTACACGATGGGCTTGAATAAGTGGCAGACGGCGGATACGTGGCCTCCAGCCGGCGCGCAGCCCACGACTTTGTTTCTCTCGAGTGCGGGTAAGGCAAATAGCCTGAATGGCGACGGCGAACTGGTTCGAAGCGCGCCCGCGAGCGACAGACCGGATAATTTGGTCTACGATCCGATGAACCCGGTACCCTCGTATGGCGGAAATGTGTGTTGCACTGGAAACGCCGTCACCGGAGGCGCCTTCGACCAAAGAGCGATGGAGGCACGCCAGGATATCCTCGTCTACACATCGGAGCCGCTTAAGGTAGGAATCGAGGTGAGCGGGCCCATGCAGCCGACCCTCTACGTCTCTTCGGACGCAAAGGATACCGATATCACGATCAAAGTTATCGATGTCCTGCCGGACGGCACTGCCTACAACCTGGACGAGACCATTCAACGATTGCGCTACCGGGAAGGCTACGACAAACCGCCGGTATGGATGTCGCCCGGCCAGGTCTATCCCGTGACTTTGCAGCCCATGAACACCAGTAATTACTTCGCCGCGGGCCATCGAATCCGGGTTGAGATTTCAAGTAGTAATTTCCCGCGCTTCGATAGGAACATGAACACGGGCGGTAATAACTACGACGAGAAAACAGGCGTGATTGCACATAACGCGCTGCACCATTCCAAGCAGTATCCGTCGAAGATCACCTTTAGCGTGGTTAACCGGGAAGCGGGCACTGCGCCGCCGACCGCTGCGGCGGACAAGGCGCAATGAGTGTCTTAGCGATCGCTATTTCTTAGGCGGGCCAAGTGGGCTAGGAGAACAGCCCGCCGTTTCGCTGGTGTACATGATTCCGGCAATCTTCCATCCCGCCTGGGTCTTCACCAGGTCGAAGGAGTCAACTCCGCAATGATGGAATTGGCCGTTGAGATGAAAGTCATACTCGCCCCACACGACGGCTATTGCGCCGTGCGCAAGCACTTTCGGATTCCACATGCGTTCCAGCCATTTATCCTTGCTCGTACCCAGGTGTTCCAGCCACTTCTCATGTGGAACGGAGACCGCCGTTTGATCCGGCCGCACCGTCAATAACGTCGCTTCCGACGTAAAGAGCGCGCGAGCAGCCTCCGCGTCATGGTCCGACATCGCGTCGAATAGTCGCTGAGCGACACCTATAGGGTCCGACTCTTCGGCTGCAGCCCGAGCAAATGAAAGCAGGCAAATCGCAGCCACGAGGATCAGAAATCTACGCATAGGATCGACTATACCAGCGGTTTTCCATCGCTTTTGCGGAGAGTTTTGATAGTATTACCTCCCAATGGCTATCCGAAGTCTGGCAAAGCTTGTTCTGCTCTGTTCTGCAACGGGGTTATTTGCCCAAAACCTGGACGAAGCTGCGCGCAAGCAGCTTGAGTGCTTGAGTGCTCCTATCCACCCAGCTACCGCCACTCTTCAGCCGTTAACTAGCGCTTAGATACCTTCTCTCAAGTTGATCTCATTTTTCTTTTTTGTTGTATACTTTGTCCTTTCTGTGATTAAATATCTCAGTGATATAGCTGAAAGCCACTAAGTCGCGTACCTGTCGAAGGCGCGGCAGGGTTTTTGTGTAAAGAGATAATACGATAGTTGTGCTCGGGAGGGCGACTACCATGGAAGCAGGCGACGCTTCTACCTGGGCCGCACCGGGTCATGTGTGAATTTGTAGGAAAGTAGAAGCCTTACCTTAAAGAGCTTTTGTCTGTGGGGAAATACGCAGCTTATGATAGGACGTGTTTATAGTTTGATTCTCTTGGCATCAGTGCTGCCTTACTCGATGCATGGCAATCATTCGTCTTCCACAACGAACGCTTTGCGAACCGCAAATAGTAACTCGCTCACCGGTCTGGGCTACATTGATGAGCGGGATCAGGGCGATCTAAACAGACGACTTATGACTACCGCCAGCCCTGGTTTTGAAGGTCTTAGCAGCCTTATTCGTATTCGCCCTGCTGATTACTGGTACAACATCACATGTGCAATTACACTTGGATACAGGCCGGTAGATGACGGCATTTCGAGCATATTCAATCACTCATACATTGTTCTCAGTAAGGAAATTGAGTCTGATGACCCAGATATTGGAGACACCGAATCTTATGACTTGGCGGAAGGTCTTCCGCAGTACAATGTACCTTTCGCCTGGGGAACATTAACTGGTAATGTCTGGTACGATTTCTTCCCACCGGATTCGCGTGACACCGGAGACAACCCCTACGATCCTCTCGATCCAAGTCCGAATGCAGATCCCTCCACAGGATCGACGCGCGGGATGTATCCTAGTAGTGTTTGTTCCGCTGCCCTAGACATCGAGAACTTTAACTATGAAAATCTAGGCTATATCGATTCGTTTCCGTATGATCCAACGTCAGGGTCAATCTACACGAACGGAAAAAACAGTAATTGGTATGCCTGGTATATGCTCGCCAACGAAACCCTCTATTTGGGGACGCCACCGAATGCTCCAGGATTTCCATAATCGCAGTATCGAATCTTGCTCCGAGGCCAACTCGTGTCCAAGCTCACATCGACAGTAAGTGGTAGCGAAAGAGTATGCAAAAAGACGACCGCTCCTTACGTCCTTCCTGTATGATGATCCAGCGGTTAGATGATGAAATCGGAGCGAACTCGGTCATTTAAGTTCTTCCGCGTTGCTGCTCTGGTTTACCTAGGTGTGTGTCTGTTTCTAACTGTTCTTGCGTTCTATCAAGCCAAAGACAGTGAAGGTCCGGCTTTGATAACGGTCTTAGTTACACAGCCAACGTCCGGCCTTCTGTGGCATCGACTCGGGATCACCTCAACTAACTTCGTGTTTGTGTTCGCTGCGACTGTTTTTTTTAATGCTGCTGTAATAGCATCTCTAGATATGCTCGTAGGTTTTCTATTGAGACGACGCGATCAAGGCCGTTAGTCTGTGAAATTACTTCCGGGCAACAGATCGCCCTATGGTAACAGTAACTCGATCGGGGTCGAGCTTCCCTGAGTTCAGTACTAAGCGCTCCACTGTGAGCTTTAGGCGTGAAGCCGGTTATTTACCCGAAGTGAAATACTATTTCGGACGAAGAAAGGGGAACGATGGCAAGGCGGAAGTTAACGGAAGAGCAGAGTCTGACGCGCTGAAGAGAGTGCTCCCATGCGATGTGTGACACTTGTGGTCTTCATTTCGGTCGTGCTTGATGCCCGGCAAGGCGTTCTGATGCCGACACAACCGTCGGCAAACCTACACACACATACTATTACAGGTTCGGTCGTTAATTCCTTCACAGGCGAGCCAGTTCCTCGTGCTATGGTCCGCGTGCAAACGGCTACGGGGCCGCTTTTCGCTTTCAGCGGTCCGGATGGGCGGTTTTCGATTGACGAAGTAACCGAAGGACATTGGATGATCACGGCTCAGCGGCCGGGCTTTGAAACCCAGGACGTGCAACCCGATGTGGGATCACAGGAAAAGCTTTTCCGAACAATCGGTGGAACCACTAACGATTTCAAACTGGAGCTGTCTCCGGATGGCGGTCTCACTGGCGTGGTGAACGACTCTGACGGCAATCCGATTGCGGGGATTCAGGTACAAGTCCTAACTGAGAGCATCAATCAGGGCCGAAAACAGTATCTGCCGAGCAAAGGGACGGAGACAGACGATAGCGGGACTTACCGGATTGACAATCTTCGGGCGGGCCCGATTCTGATTCGGACCTCGGCGCACCCTCGGGAAACTAGTGGCTTGTCGCAGTGAGTTAGTTAGCATGTGATTCGGCGCCGAACATCCGAGTATCTCCAAGCAAAAGGCTTGGCGGACTTCGCATACGCGCGAACGTAGCGCATGAGCTTGCGGGCCAGATCCGGCACGGAGGTGAAGATTCCTCTGGCGATGACCTCGCGTTCGACGCGGGCGAACCAAATCTCTACTTGATTCAGCCAGGAGGAGTAGGTGGGCGTGAAATGGAGTTTCACGTTCGGGTGTTGCCGCAGAAATGCTTCGACCTTCTTCGTTTTGTGAGCCGAGAGATTATCGAGAATGATGTGGATCTCCTGCTTGCCGCGGCATTGTTTCACGACTTGCTCCAAGAAGGAGACGAACTCGTCACTGGTATGATGAGCGGCCGTCTTGCCATGCACCTTTCCCGATTTCACATCCAAAGCCGCATACAAGGACAGCGTGCCATGCCGGTAATACTCAAATCCATGACGCTCGGCGCGGCCTGGCGACATCGGCAAGACGGGATCCAAGCGGTCCAAAGCCTGGATGGCTGATTTTTCATCCACGCAGAACACCGCCGCGTGTTGGGGAGGATTCAAATAGAGGCCGATGATATCGGCGGCCTTACGCTCGAAATCCGGATCGTTGCTGGCCATGTAGCGCTCCAGCCGGTGGGGCCGCAGCCCGGCGATGCGCCAGATGCGATGTACCGTGTCTTTACTGATTCCCAGCTCGTTTGCCAGTTTGCGGCACGACCAGTGTGTGGACCCGTCTTTCGGCTTGCGACGCGTGGCCGCCAGCACCTTGGCCTGTACTTGAGGCGTAATCACAGTTGGTTTTTGACCAGGATGTCGCTCTTCCACCAAACCGGGGATGCGATGCTCGATGAACCGCTTCCTCCAGCGCGAAATCGTGGGAGCGGTCGTCTCCAGTCGCTGCTGGATATCGGCATAGCCGCGACCCTGAGCCAGCATTAGAATCAAACGCGCCCGGAACACATCCCCGGCCGGAAGTGAACGAGAAAAAGACATCTGCCGCAATTCGTCCTGTTCTTCTTCGCTAAGTACAAGTGGCTCCGCACGAAAAGGCATGTCATAAAGACGCTTTGCGTATACTAATAGTTACTCAGCGACACCCCACTAGTAGGTTCACTCCTGCAGCAGAAGCTTATCCGGAGTTCTATTACCCGAATACGGCGGACATGGAATCGGCTCAGTCGATCGTCATCAAACCGGGTCAAGAGGCGCGCGCAGACTTTAACCTCACCGCTGCCCCGGTATATTCGGTTAGTGGAACCATTACCGGATTACCCTTCAACGTCTGGCCAACGCTTGTGAAGTCTGGCGAAAATGGGACGCAAAGCGGTCTCATCCCGATGCAGTACGATCCACATACAGGGCATTTCGTAATCCGCATGGTTCCGCCCGGCACGAGTACTTTCCGCTTGTTCTCTGCTGGTGCCGTCGGCGATCAATATGAGGCTTCAGTTCAGGTAAATATCAAAGATGCAAACGTGAATGGCTTACAAGTGGCGCTACAGCCGGGGATCGAAATTCCCGTCCAAGTAAACGCACCTAGTAATCAGACCGTTATCGACGGATCGGAAAGGTCCGACGGCTCGGTGAAAATTCAACTACTTCCATTAAAACCAATGATAACCCAGCGGTATTCGGCCTACGGCAGCAGCCTTGCGCGCTTTCGTAATGTACTTCCTGGGCAATATCAAGTAATTGTGCAGACTCGAGGACAGAACTGTGTTGGTTCGGTATCCTCCGGGGATATCGATCTGTCACAGGCTCCGCTGACAGTTGAGCCCGGCACACCCTCTCAGCCCCTTGTGGTCACGTTAAAGAGCGACTGCGCCAGCCTAAGCGGCACGGTACGTCTCACAAATTCTGACGCCGTCGCTACGGTCTTACTTACCTCTGCGTCTTTTTTCTTTGAATCGCAACAAATAAGGGTCAGCGGGCCCAATGCGACATTCTCGATCCGCAATCTTCCTCCCGGTACTTATCGCATTTACGCTCTTTCTAATATCAACGGATTGGAATACGCCAACCCAGCAGTAATGCGTGACCTTTCCGGACAGGATCTAGGAACTTGTTGAAAAAAGTATTCACTGCACGTTAGGCAGTGACCTGGGCAGGTTTACGTCCGAAAATGGTTGAAAGAAGGTTGTGGTCCGGTGCGATTGGACCGGTTCTCGTGTTGAAAAACGCCGTTTTTGGCCCCTCAATTACACTTGTGCAGTTCGGATTTTCGGGAGCCGCCACAGATTGAATGCAGCGGCTGTCATCAGAAACTGCCAGGAGACTTTCGCGAGTCCACGGAGCTTCGTCTTGCGCAAGCCGGCGGTTTGCTTCATCCATCCGAAGGCCTTCTCGATCAAAGGCCGTTTCCTCTGGCTAACTTGGTAGCTCGCGTGCCGCCTGGTGCGGCCGTCAATCGCACTGCCACCAGGCCGATTGGCGTTCTGCGTCACGTGCGGCCGAATGTGCATCTCGCGCACCGTCTGCACAAAATCGTGCGTGTCATAGGCCTTATCCGCACCGACGCTCATCGGTGTGCGGACGCGACGCTGGCGCCGACTACGCCATTGCCGATACAACATCAGCAACGCCGCATCGCGTTCCGCCCTGCCATCGGCTTGCGTCAGCATGGCATCCACAATCAAACCGTGCCGGTTTTCCATCAGCACATGACCCAGATAACCCAACCTGGCTTCCTGACCATTCCCTTTCCGATACAGGCGGGCCTCCGGATCGGTTTTCGATTCGTGCGTCTCGTTGCCGCGTTTCTCCCCGCGGAACTGCCCCGGCAGGTCATCGCCGCCATCCTTCTTTTGAAAGCTTTTCTGGCTCGCCCATGCTTCAATCAATGTCCCGTCCACCGTGAAGTGCTCATCTGACAGGTGTGGTTTGGCTTCGGCTAACACCCGGCCAAAGAACTCGCCGGCAACATCCTGATTCAGTAAGCGTTCCCGGTTCTTGCTGAACACAGCGTGATTCCACACCGGCTCATCCATCTCCAGACCCACGAACCAGCGAAACAGCAGGTTGTAATTCAATTGCTCCATCAGCAACCGCTCGCTGCGCACCGAATAGAAAATCTGCAGCAGGACCGCACGCAGCAGCCGCTCCGGAGGCACTGAGGAACGCCCCGTTTTGGCATACAGGCCGTCGAAATCCTTGGCCATCGCTCGCAAAATCCCATCCACCATTTCGCGAATGCGACGCAAGGGGTGATCCTCCGGGACCCGCTCCTCCAACGAAACGTAGCTGAACATTCCGGACTGCTGCTGATCATCTCCGCGCATGAAACAATCATCGCCCGAAATGTTCCACCGGAGAAGGGTTCAGGAATCCTTTTTCAACAAGTTCCTAAAGCTTCAACCGAGGCAGAAAGCGACCGTCACGCTGGATGTACATGAATGGAGGAAGGGCCAATGAATTGCCGTCGAACGGTTCTGCTGTCGCTTTGCGCGCAACTAATGTCGTCACAGATCGCTTACAAAGTTTCAGGGACATTGGTGCAACATAACTCTGGCCAGAGTATGTATCGAGTGCGGGTCACTCTCAGCACGGCGCAATCATCAGAAGGGCAACAGGCATCGGTGCTGACGGAAAAGGGCGGACGGTTTGACTTCGGGTACGTTTTAGCGGGGAAATACACACTTTCGGCGGAGTGGCATGGGATGACGCAACTTCTTTGCGAAGACGAGCAGTATTCAACTGCCATTGTGACCGGGCCGGGATTGGACACTGAGCACATTGTGTTCCCTTTCGTCTTGCCGGGATCGATGGTGGTGAAGGTCACCAATGTGGATGGTGATCCAGTGCAGAGCGCTTCCGTATTCTTGTTCCGGAAAAGCGTCTTCGAGGGCTGGAATCGATTCGAGCTGCGGGGTCAGGTCATGACGAACTTGTCTGGCGACGCCTCTTTCACGAATTTGCCTCCCGACTCCTACGTTGCTTTGGTGGAGGGACGTCCTTGGTATGCTCAGCCACCGTTACGAACTGAGCCGATTAACGAGCAGCAAAGGGCTATACGTGCGGAAATGGACGTTGCTTATCCGCCGACCTATTATGGCAACGTAAGCGAGCCGCAGAGCCCGACGCCCATCACTGTAACAGAGGGGGGCCGGGTAGCGGCGCACGTCATCTTACGCTCAGTTCCGGCAGTTCAACTTGAACTACAGGGTCTAGAAACGAACATGGTGCAGCGTAGCAGACTAGAAAGAATGGCCATGCCGTTCAGGCTAATCGAGGGACCAGGTAGCATTCTAGTCCCTTCTAACCTGGGCCGAACTCAGCCGAAAAAGATTACCGGAATTGCTCCCGGTCGCTATATCCTCTCTGTTCAGCAACCGAAGCTTGAGCAAAACAACGCAGCTCCGGAACATTATAGAACCGGCGCCGCCGATTTACAGCACAATACGACTGTGAACATACAAGAGTTGCGGGACACAGAGATTCAAGGAAAGTTGACCACACTGGGCGGAGAGCGCCCGGGTGGACTTAGCGTGGCCCTCGAAAACATTAACAATCGGATACCCATGATTGGTGACCTCGGGGCGGACGGCGCCTTTCAGATTGGCGGGGGATCGAAGAGATTAGAAATTGTGCTGCCAGGCAAATATGAAGTCACGCTGTTGAACAATCCGGCCTTTTACATAAAGTCCGTCAGCCCTACAGGCGCGCTATTCCGCAATGGATTGCTCGAGATAGCCGAAGGTGCGCATGTGAAGTTGACAATTGTCGTCGCGAAGGGAACTTTTACGCAAAATGGACTGGCCTTGAAAAACGGCAAACCGTTTGCGAACGCGATGGTATTACTTGTGCCAATGGACCGCACCCAAGCTGGGCCCATCTTGCGCGATCAAAGTGACAGCGACGGGAGTTTTAGCCTCGAAGGTGTGCCTCCTGGGAGCTACACGGCGATAGCGATTGACGACGGCCACGAACTCGCTTATGCCGAGCCCGGCGTGATACGCCCTTACTTGAAGAAAGGTTTGCCGCTGGAACTACCCACAGCCAGAGACACTCAATTAGAGTTGACCGTTCAACTTCGGATGGAATGATGCGAACCATAAGTGCCTGATGGATCCGATTTCCTCGTAAACGTTACGGCGACATTGACACTGCTTTTCCTCCCGATCCACATGTTGTCGCAGAATAGTTAAATCGTGGGCCGAGTCGCAAACATTCTAAACGCGTCTCCACGATTTCAATAATGAAATCGTCACACCAGCTAAACCGTGATGGAAACCTTTGGAAGCCCCAGAAACTGGGCCTTAGAGTAAATTTCTGCACGGTTGCTATTGCGCCGTGCGCAAGCACTTTCGGATTCCACATGCGTTCCAGCCATTTATCCTTGCTCGTACCCAGGTGTTCCAGCCACTTCTCATGTGGAACGGAGACCGCCGTTTGATCCGGCCGCACCGTCAATAACGTCGCTTCCGACGTAAAGAGCGCGCGAGCAGCCTCCGCGTCATGGTCCGACATCGCGTCGAATAGTCGCTGAGCGACACCTATAGGGTCCGACTCTTCGGCTGCAGCCCGAGCAAATGAAAGCAGGCAAATCGCAGCCACGAGGATCAGAAATCTACGCATAGGATCGACTATACCAGCGGTTTTCCATCGCTTTTGCGGAGAGTTTTGATAGTATTACCTCCCAATGGCTATCCGAAGTCTGGCAAAGCTTGTTCTGCTCTGTTCTGCAACGGGGTTATTTGCCCAAAACCTGGACGAAGCTGCGCGCAAGCAGCTTGAATACACGCGTGCTCATTACACGAAATATGAGTACAAGATCCCGATGCGCGACGGGATAAAGCTCTTCACTGCTGTTTATGTGCCAAAGGACAAATCACAGCAGTATCCGATACTGATGCAGCGCACGCCCTATTCGGTTGGCCCGTATGGCATCGATAATTACCGCCCGCTGCTGGGTCCGTCCGAGCCGGCCGAGCACGAGGGATTCATTTTTGCGTACCAGGATGTGCGAGGGCGATATATGTCGCAGGGCACGTTCGTCGATGTTCCGCCGCATAAAACGCACTTTAAGGATTCCAGGGACACGGACGAGAGTACCGATAGTTACGACACCATCGACTGGCTGGTGAAGAACGTGCCGAACAACAACGGCCGAGTTGGGGTATGGGGGATTTCGTATCCCGGATTTTTCGCCGCATTCACGCTGATGGATTCGCACCCGGCGCTCAAGGCGGTTTCTCCGCAAGCGCCGATGGGCGATGTCGGAAATGGCGATGACGGTTATCACAACGGCGCCTTCCATCTAGCAGCAAATTTCCGTTTTTATTCCGGATTCGTGCCCAGGAAAGCGGATCCCGAGCGGCCGCATCCATCTCCTGGCTTCGACCCCGGCACCTTTGATGCATACGATTTCTTTCTGCGGATGGGACCGCTATGGAATGCAAACGAAAAGTATCTGAAGCATCAGAACGTGTACTGGGACGACACGATCAAGCACACCTCATATGACGAGTACTGGCAGGCGAGGGCCCAAGCACCACACATGAAGAACGTGAAGCCGGCGGTGATGTGGGTTGGAGGATGGTTCGATGCAGAGGATCTCGCCGGTCCGCTGAAGCTCTTCAATGCGTTGGAGAAAAACGGCGCGACAGCGCCCGACACGCTGGTAATGGGGCCATGGCAGCACGGCGGATGGTCGCGCGGCAACGGCGATACGCTTGGAAACCTGACCTTCGCCTCCAACACCGGCGAGTATTTTCGCGAAAACATCGAACTCGCATTTTTCGTTCAGAATCTGAAGGGAAAGGGCAACGGGCTGCAGGCAAGCGGGGACAGTCCTGTGCCGAAAGCATTTCTTTTTGAGACGGGCCGCAATGAGTGGCACCGGTTCGAGGCCTGGCCTCCGAAGAACGCGAGCGCCCAATCTCTCTATTTCGACGACAATGGGAAGCTCGCCTTTAGCGCGCCATCGGCGAGCGGATTTGACGAGTATCTGAGCGATCCTAATAAGCCCGTGCCATCGACAGGCGAGATCGCGCCAGGAATGGGGATGCCGGGAGATTACATGACCTTCGATCAGCGCTTTGCTTCCCGAAGAACGGATGCCCTCGCCTATGAAACCGATCCGCTCGACCACGACGTAACCATCGCAGGACCGATCACGCCCTTACTGCGGGTATCGACAACAGGCACCGATTCGGACTTCGTTGTGAAAGTGATAGACGTATACCCGAACGACTATCCCGATCCGCAATTCAATCCGAAAGGTGTTCACATGGGAGGCTACCAGCAGCTCGTTCGCGGCGAGCCTTTTCGCGGCAAATTTCGCAAGAGCCTTTCGAAACCTGAACCGTTCACCCCAGGAAAGCAGGAAAAAATCGAGTTCTGGATGCCGGACGTCCTGCACACGTTTCGAACGGGGCACCGCATCATGGTGCAGATCCAAAGTTCGTGGTTTCCGCTCGTGGATCGCAATCCACAGCAGTTCCTGGATATCCCGAATGCCAAGAGTTCGGATTTCAAGAAAGCCACCGAGCGTGTCTACCGCGGCGGCGAGGACGGCTCTCAGTTGCGAGTGTTCGTAATGGAGTAGCGCTTATCGGCCTAACGGCCACAGAGAGCTACTTGTTCTTCATTAGCTTGCCATCGCTGGCATTCACGAACGCCACGTAACCGGACTTCTTATTTCCCCACATCAGAAACCACACAGGCGCTTGAAATTTGTGAGCGTTGCCGAGCTCGAAGCTGGAGAGCGGCTTTTCCGGATTTTTCTTCAGCCAAGCCGCTGCATCGCCGGCCGCCGTTTTATATGCGGCATCCGAATCTACATTGAAATCCGACAGTTGAATGGGCATAACGTCGGCCGTCACGCCATTCCAAGGCAGCGCCCGGCCCACAGTAACTCCCTTATAGATATCGGGTGGATGAGCTGCGATGGCATAAGAATAGACGCGATATGCATGCTGGCTCGGCGAGGCGAACGTCGCCTCCCACATGGCCGCCTTCCCCTGTCCATTCTTGAAACCCGGGACTTCCTTTTCCGTGACCCTTAACGTCACAAAATCTGTGGTCCAAGTACGCGCTGAGGTGTACATCGGCCAGAACGCAGTTTTAGCCGTCACGGGCTCGGGTGGCCCGGCAGTCTCTTTCTTGGTCTCAGTCTCCTCACTGGTGGCAGGTTTCGGGGCTTGCGAGCAGGCCGAAAGAAGAACAACAATTGAAGCAACGACAAATCCGACGTACCTCTTGGTTGGGGCAATCATCAGGTCTCCTCCACAGAGTTCAACCCCAAGATTTTATGCCATACGTTCCAGCCACATCGAGAAAATCGGTTGCATTGAAGAATTTATCCGTGACCGGGCGGGAACAGAAATTGCAGCGCGTCGCGCATTCGAGAGCCCCAGGCTTGCTCGTTGTGACCTGCGCCGTGATCCTCGAAGAACGCCAGGTCCGTTCCCAACTCCCAGCCCTTCGCCATCAAAGCGTCCCGCAAAGCCTTGACGTTACTTACGCAGGCTTCCGGATTCTGACCTTCGCTCGTACCGATGTCCAGCCAGATTTTCTGCCCGCTTTTGTGAGCCAGCCGGTGAACCTCCCGAAGAATCGCTCGATTCGCCCACCACACGGAAGGCGACATGACGATTAGCTTTCCAAAGACAGTGGAGTAGTGGAGCCCCAGATAGAGAGTGACCAGACCGCCCAGGGATGAGCCTCCCAGCCCGGTGTTCTCTGCAGCCGCCAGGGTTCGATATTCGCTGTCTATGAATGGCTTCAGATCCTCCGTCAGCGCCCTGGCATACTGACGCGCTCTGCCTCCGCGTCCGCGGCGATCCTTTACATGCGTGTACTCGGATATTCGCGCCGGGCCGCCGTTGTATATCCCGACCAGAATGAGCGGCTGAATCCTGCCGTTCTGAATCAGCTCTTCGGCGAGTTCATCCAGCCCCCATTCATTGCCCGCGAAAGCCGTGGCCGCATCAAACAGGTTCTGCCCGTCATGCAAATAGAGAACCGGATAACGTCGTTCTGGCGCAGAATTATAATCCGGTGGCAAATAGACGATAACGTCCCGTGGATTTTCGAGAAAACGGGATCGCAGCGCTTTGTGCAGCCGGAGCGTCCCGGTTAAAGTGTGATTCAAGGGCAAGTGTTGAAGCGCGAAAAAGAAGGATTGCCCGCCGGCAAGGCGTCAGCCTTTGACGAAATCCAAGGATGCGGAGTTCATGCAGTATCGCAGACCTGTGGGTTTGGGGCCGTCATCGAAAACGTGCCCAAGATGCGCATCGCACTTGGCGCAGCGGACTTCGGTCCGCATCATGCCGGCCGTCAAGTCTGATTTGTCTCTTACGTTCTCTTTAGCAATGGGCTGCCAGAAGCTGGGCCAGCCGGTGCCGGATTCGAACTTGGTTTCCGATGAGAACAGCGCGTTGCCGCAGCAGATGCAGCGATAAATTCCATGCTCATGATTGTTCCAATATTTGCCCGTAAAGGCGCGTTCAGTCCCGGCGTGTCGCGCCACTTCGTATTGCTCAGGCGTGAGCTGGCTTCGCCACTCGGCATCCGTCTTTTCCACTTTCTCCACTTCCACAATTCCCTTTCGCTGACCTGAATCCGTAAACTCGACGAGCTTGACCATTGGGGTCCCTCTGGATCGCCCGGCGGCCGTGCGAACACCCGCAGTCCCGGCGCCGACTACTAAATAGAAACCGTTTTGCAGAAAAGCTCGACGTCGCATATCTCTATCGTAAGATGCTCTCGGGGCGCCGGAGGATCCCATAGGCAATCACGACGGCGCCGAAGATTGGTAATTTTAAGGTATGCCGATTTTCGAGTACGCATGCGATGATTGCGGAACGAAGTTTGAGAAGTTGGTTCGCCGGAGCTCGGAGGCCGATACTGTCGAGTGCCCCTCCTGCGGCCACAATCACTTGTCGCCTCAATATTCGACATTCGCTGCCAGGTCAGGCAAAGCCAAGGAGTCCCAGCCGTCCCCCTGCGGAAGCGGGATGTGCGGAAATGATTTTTGCGGCGGCGGAATGTGTGGGATGGACATGAACTGACGCCTGAGAGAACCGCACGCTCTCAGGCGGGCAAGTAAGAACAAACGGCCCTCACGACCTGCATGAATCCTTCAAAACTGGCGGGTTTAGTGATGTAATACCGCGCACCAAGCGCGAGAGATTTCTCTTTATCGCTTGGACGCGAGGACGAGGTAAATACCACGACGGGAATGGAACTCAGGGAGTTGCTGTGGCGAACATCCGCAAGCACTTCGAAGCCGCTCTTTCGAGGCAGATTAAGATCGAGCAAAATGAGATCTGGAGTAGGAGCCTTTTCATACGCGCCCAGGCGGCGCAGAAACGAAAGCGCCTGTTCCCCGTCAGAGACGCGATAAAGGCGGACTGAATTCTCAATTTGCTTTAGTGCCGCCTCCAGCAGGAAAACGGCGGCATCTTCGTCTTCCACATACAGCAGGACACCATTCCCCATCGATACTCTGAAGTGCTATAGATGCACTCAAAGTTAAGTGGTGACGCGGGCTCAGATTTTTACTTGACTTTCGGTCTTTGTTCGCCAAAACTGGAATGAGGGGACGAATCTCGTATGGCGCTTACACGTCGACAAAAGGAAGTGATGGATTACCTGGCGGGCTTTATTGAAAAGCACGGGTACAGTCCTAGTTACGAGGAGATTGCGTCCGGCTTGGGTCTGGCATCGTTGGCGACCGTTCACAAACACATCCAGGCGCTCGAAGCAAAGCAATATGTCCGGCGGAGCTACAACCACAGCCGTTCGCTGGAAATCGGGGAGCGATTCTTCTCGGAAGAAAGGATCAGACATGCGCACGCGGGAGCTGCGTCGATACCGCTGCTAGGACGCATTGCGGCTGGGTCGCCCGTCGAGGCGATCGCCAATCCCGAGACGCTGCACTTCGGCGATTTCGCCGGGGAGGAGAATGTTTTTGCGCTGCAGGTGCGTGGAGATTCCATGATCGAAGATCACATTTGCAGCGGCGATTTCGTTCTCGTCGAGAAAACCGAGACGGCGAAAAACGGCGAGATCGTTGTCGCGCTCGTCGGTGGCAGCGACGCCACGCTAAAGCGATATTACGCCGAGCCGGATGGGCGGGTGCGCCTGCAGCCTGCCAACTCTTCCATGGCTCCCATATTCGTGGATCCCGCCAGCCTCCAGATCCAGGGCCGCGTGCTTGCCATTATGCGCAAATATTGAAAGTCGAGGCCAAATGATACATTTGGAGTAGTGGCGGAGATCGACACACCGGCTGCGACGCGCGTTTTCAGCAAACGGCTTATCTTCTGGGATTTCCCGCGGGCTTCCTGGCAGTACGACGTGGTTGTCGCGCTGATCCTGCTGTTTGTGTTTGCCACTCCTCGGGCCTGGTTCCGCGATCAACCCAAGGCCTCAAGTATCGTTTTGCTGTCGTCGCTGCACGGCTCAAACCGGGTCTTCATCGCGACTGAGCTGCTTTCCGCAATCCCGGACGCGCAGCGAAGCCGGCGGGCGGAGGCGCTCATACGCCAAAGAACCGGAAAGTCATGGCATGTTGTGCGTGTCGAGCCCATCCGGGATGAAGCGCAGCAAGAAATAAAAGGCTTCATCGCGTATACGGCGCCATAATTCCAGCGTCTTGAGAGTAGAGACATGAAAAAACTGCCGGTGGGACTGTGTCTGCTTGCCTCTGTGAGCCTTTTCGGAGCCGATTTGGTGTCTCCGATTCTGGCGCGTATGGACGAGGCGGCACCCACGTTTCGAGGTGTATCGGCGAATCTTGAAATGCTGACCTACACCGCCATATTGGATGACAAGACGGTGGAAAACGGCACCCTCCAGATGCAGCGGCTCAGCGCGAATGACGTGCGGGCCATCATCGACTTTACGGGGCAATCCGACGCCAGAAAGATGGGATTTTTTGGCAGGAAAGTAACGATATACTATCCCAAACTCTCTCAGGCCAACAAGTACGATGTCGGTAAAAACAGTAATGTACTCAACCAATTCTTGCTATTGGGATTCGGTTCTTCGGGGAAAGAATTGGCGCAAAGCTATGACATTCGTTTTGAGACTACGGAAAAAGTTGCCGGACAGGACACGGCAAAACTTTTACTCGTTCCCAAAGATGCCAAGGTCCTGGAGCGGCTAAGCAAAATTGAGGTCTGGATTCCCAACGACGCCGCATACCCGGTACAGCAGCAGTTCTACGAGCCTTCTGGGAATTACCGGAAGGCGACCTACACGAACATTAAGCTGAACCCTTCGTTTTCCGGGCCTTTGGAACTGAAGTTGCCTCCCGGGACAAAGGAGCAGTCCCAATAAGGGAGCGCGAAATAGAGCGGCGAAGCTACTACATAAGAGGCCTCCTCGAGCGGGAGCCAGTTCACAGATCGCCCACCCACGGGACCCTGCATAGACATGGATCAGCAGAAGAAAGCCACAGGCCGCTTGGCGTTCATTGATTGGACGCGAGGGTTCGCCGCCGTGGTGATGCTCCAGGGGCACACCTTCGATTCCTTCACGCGGACCGATTTGCGCCCTAAAGGTCCGTTCATGTTCTCCCAGTTTCTGGGCGGGATGCCGCCGGCCATTTTTCTGTTCCTGACGGGGATCACGTTTGCGTTTCTGATGGACAGCCAGGAGAGACAGGGAGCCACCAGTTGGAAGCGGGTCCTAGCCGCGCTCAAGCGATCGCGGTACCTGTTTATGCTGGCGTTCTTGTTTCGCCTCCAGCTTTACGTTTTTGGGTTTCCCACCAGCCCGGCCGGTGAACTGTTGAGAGTGGACATTCTCAACTGCATGGGTATGGCGATGCTGGTGCTCGCGCCCATGGCGGTGTTCACCACCAGGGAGCGCACCCGCTTGTGCATGGTATTGGGCGCGGTGATCGCGGGCCTTGCTCCGCTGATAAGTCTGATCGACGGGTCTGGCGTGCCGTGGCTCGTCCGCTCGTATTTCTTTCCCAGCTACAACTATTTCGGCTTTTTTCCCTGGGCAGCGTTTCTGGCCTTTGGAATGGCCGCGGGCAGCGTCATTCGCACCGTAAAGTACGAAGACATGTCGCGCGTTATGCTCTGGTTCCTGGCGATCGGTATAGGACTGTCCGTTATTGCTCACCAACTATCGAACCTTCCCTACTCCATTTATTCGAAATCGGAGTTCTGGCTGAACAGTCCTGGACTCATTCTCATCAAGCTCGGTATCGTTCTGGCGATTCTGGCGCTGGCATTTTTGTGGGTGAATCTGGCAGCGCCCCAGCGCTGGAGCATTTTCCGGCAGCTCGGAACGACTTCTTTATTGGTCTACTGGGTCCACATCGAACTGGTTTACGGACGTTGGTTCGGCGTTTGGAAGGAAGGGCTAAGCGTCGGCCAGGTCTTGACTTACACGGCGGGACTCCTCGCCCTGATGACGCTGCTCTCCGTCTTGAGAAGCCGCTATCGTTCGATCGGCGCACTTTTAAAACCCGCGCCGCTACCGGTTCCTCACCGCGCGTCCGGCGATTAGCCGGCCCCACCAGCCGCAGCTTGTAGCCGAGAACTGACCGTTGCCAGCTTTTCGTTAGACTCTTATTCAGCGACACATGCGTGTATTGGTTGTGGAAGACGAGAAGCGAATCGCCGATTTCCTTTCGCGCGGTTTACAAAGCGCGGGCTATGCCGTCGATGTGGTGCATAGCGGCAACGACGCTGTCGAGCGCGTTCACTCGACTGAGTACGATTTGGTGGTATTGGACCTCGGACTACCGGACATCGATGGCTTGCAGGTGCTCCAGAAAATCAAGAATCGAAAAACGATTCCGCCCGTCTTAATTCTCAGCGCGCGCGACTCGGTGGATGATCGCGTGAAAGGACTCGAGCAGGGCGCCGACGACTATCTGGTGAAGCCGTTTGCTTTTGTGGAGCTGCTCGCCCGGGCCCGTGTTCTGTTGAGGCGCGGACAACCCACGCCCGAGAAATTGCAGGTGGGAGATCTGTCGCTCGACTGCATCCGGCGCAAAGTTACGCGAAGCAACGAGAACATAGAGCTCGCACCGAAAGAATTCAGCATTCTCGAATACATGATGCGAAATCGGGGGCGCCCGCTCAGCCGCACCATGATTGTCGAGCATGTGTGGGACATGGATTACGACGGCCTCACGAACATTGTGGATGTCTATATCCGGCACCTGCGCAGCAAAATCGACGACAAGTTTCCCATCAAAATGATTCATACTGTTCGCGGAATAGGCTACATGCTGGACGCGCCCGAGACGCAGCAGCCGGTTGTAACGGAAACCGTAAACGCGTAGGATGTTGCCATGCAGTGGAAGAAGCTCACGCGGTTAAAGCTCTTCCGCACGCTACGGTTCCGTCTGGCAGCAACGTTCTTGCTGCTCTTGACCGCCGTCCTCCTGGTGATGGGATTCGTCGGAATCTCGACTCTTCGCACCGTTCTCGCCAATCAAAGCGTGGATGAGCTGAATGAGCAGCTTGGTTCTTTAAAAGGATGGATCCAGTTTTACGACGATTCGGGAAAGCCGTATTGGTCGGCCGATTTGACAGATCCGGACGAGCGCGCCGAGGTCTCGCGCTTGCAAGCGGTGTACGTCATCGCCGACGACCAGGGGCGAACGGAGCTGGGCTCTTCCGAGTCTGCGTTAAAACAGCTCGACGATCGAAAGACGATTTTGTCGGAGCTGGTGCGTATGCAGCAGACGCACGAGCCCGTGATGAAGATCGTCGTGGACGCGGATAAAGTGCCGTACCAGGTGATCAGCAGCACGATGACGGACCCCAAGCGCGGCCGCAAATGGTACGTCGCCGAAGGGCGTAGCTTAAGTGACGATCGCACAGTGCTCCGCCACTTTAAACGAAACTATTGGGTTTTGTTGTTTCCTATCGCTCTGCTTGCCTGCGCTGTCGTGAGCTGGTATTCAGCCGCCAGCATTTTGCGGGCTCTTAGCTCTGTCGAGAGAGCCGCCCAGGAAATCACAGGCTCGAGCCTCGGCCTTCAGATACCCAAACGCGGCGCTGACGACGAACTCGACCGCCTCATCGACTCTTTTAACGCCATGAGCGGACGGCTCAAGGCATCGTTCGAACAGATGCGGCAGTTCTCGACCGATGTCTCGCACGAGCTACGTACGCCGCTGACCGCGATTCAGGGGCAGCTCGAGGTCGCGCTGTTCACCGCTACTCGAAAAGAGCACTTACAGGAGGCGATTGAGAACGCTTTGCAGGACGTGGAGCGCCTCTCAAACCTCGTGCGTGCGCTGCTGCTGCTCTCCCAGTCGGAATCGGGCCAAATTCAGATGAACAAGGGCGCTCTGGATCTGGCGGCGCTCACCAGAGATTTGGTGGATCAGTTTCAAATCCCCGCGGAGGCTCACGACATCAAACTGACGCACAGCGCTGCCGCCCCGGTCTTGTGCGAGGCCGACCGGACGCAGATGGAAAGAGTAATTACAAATTTGCTCTCGAACGCCATCAAGTACACGCCCAAAGGCGGGTGGGTGCGAGCGTGCGCCGAGCCGGCCGGAGGAAGCGTGCGTCTGGTGGTTGAGGATTCGGGTGTGGGTATACCGCAAGACCACTTGCCGCATATCTTCGATCGCTTCTATCGTGTTCCCGACCCGAATCCGGAGAAGGGATTGGGCCTAGGCCTAAGCTTCGTAGCCGCCATAGTAAAAGCTCACGGAGGCGAGATTCGCGTTCGGAGTGAAACCGGCAAAGGCTCGCGTTTTGAGGTGCTGCTTCCGGCCGGCGCCGTCCGAATGGGCAGCGAAGCCGCCGTGATGCAAAGCTGATGCGGTTTTTAGAACCGGTCCTATCTTTGGTGCTGCTCTTCGCGCCTACCCGCGGAGCCCAATCGCAAGCAGGCACACCCGCGAACGCGCCTTCCTTCGAGGTTGCATCCATTAAGCCAAATAGGTCCGGTGCGGAAGTTATGGGAATGTTTCCCTCCCCCGGAGTGCTTCACGTAAAGAACTATACCCCGAAATCGCTCATAGAGGAGGCATATCATCTTAAGCGCTATCAGGTTGTGGGGGACCGAGCTGGACAGACGTCGATAGATACGATATCGTCGCAAAGCCGGTACGCAGAGCGAATTTCTCGCAGTACCTGACGATGCTCCAGACCCTTTTAGCCGAGCGATTCCAACTCAAGTTCCATCGCGAAACGAGAGAACTGCCAGCCTACCTACTCGTGATCGCAAAGGGCGGTCCAAAGCTCCGTCGCTCCGGGGAGGCTGACAACGTACACTACAGCCTTCGTATCAGAAGCAACGAGTTGACCGGTCACAAGGTCCCTATGCAGCAGTTCGTCGGCGCTCTCTCCGGACAACTGAATCGGCCTCTGCTGGATCGAACTGGCCTCCAGGGAGATTTCGATTTCAGCCTGCACTACACCCCGGACGATGGTTCAATGCCGGATGATGGTTCCGCCGTCGATCCGAATGCCCCGTCCAGCGTTTCGATCTTCACCGCCATTCAGGAACAGCTCGGGCTGAAAATGGAACGGACCAAAGGCCCCGTGTCGGTGCTAGTGATCGATCATATAGAGAAACCCACCGAAAATTAGCGGCGGGGCGTCGCACAAAAAATAGGTCTTGCTTTTTGACTATTACCATAGTAGCATTACAAACAGTCATAGTAAATCGGCATGGCTGAGCCTAAGCTGACGAAATTAGAGCTTCAGATTATGGACGTGCTCTGGACCCGGGGTTCCGCCTCCATCCGCGAGATTCAGGAAGCCTTTCCGGAAAAGAACAGGCCGGCCTACACTACTATCCAAACCACCGTTTATCGCTTAGAGGGGAAGAAGGCCCTGCGGCGAGTCAAAAAAATCGGAAACTTCCACATTTTCGAGGCGACGGTCTCGCGTGATACCGCACAGCAGAGGTTAATCGACGATCTCCTGGCTCTGTTTGGCGGCCGCAGCCAACCCGTCATGGCACACCTGATTGAATCCGGAAAGCTCTCTCTGGAAGACGTAAAGGAAGCTGAGAAGACGCTGCGAAAACTGTCGAAGGAAGACAGGTCGCGATGATCCCACCAGATCTAAGCTCAGCGCTGCTCAATCACCTGTGGCAATCCACTTTGTTCGGCGGTATCGCAGCTTTGCTGGTGCTCGCGTTGCGAAAGAACCACGCTGCGCTGCGCTATAGAATCTGGCTGATTGCGTCGGTGAAGTTTCTGGTTCCGTTTTCTCTCTTAGTGACGATTGGCAGTCACCTGGGGTGGTCGAATGCCGCCTCGATCCCGCAAGCTGGAATATCCACTGCAGTAGAGGAAGTTACACAACCGTTTACCGCTTACGCAGGGATAACTCCTGTGCCATTGAGGCCCCGCCTGGACGCAGCGATTTCGATTCACTCCATTCTATTCGCAATCTGGGCCTGCGGATTCATCGCTGTCGCCTTCTCCTGGCGGCGTCGATGGCAGCACGTTCGCACTGTCGTGCGTGCCGGATCGCCATTGGCTTTTGAAGCGAACATACCTGTGCTGTCCTCGCCTGTACTGCTGGAGCCTGGGGTCTTCGGCATTTTTCGTCCAGTGCTTCTCCTTCCTGAAGGAATAGTGGACCGTCTGGCGCCCGCTCACCTTGCGGCAATCATTGCACACGAATTGTGCCACGTTCGCCGCCGCGACAATTTAGCTGCGGCGATTCACATGGCAGTGGAAGCCATCTTTTGGTTTCATCCTCTCGTGTGGTGGATCGGGATGCGCCTCCTGGAGGAGCGCGAGAGGGCGTGCGACGAGGAAGTGCTGCGCCTCGGCAATGAGCCCGAGATTTATGCGGAAAGCATTCTAAGAACTTGCCGGCTCTATGTGGAATCGCCGTTGGTCTGTGTGTCCGGAATCACCGGCTCAGACCTGAAGAAGCGCATTATCCGCATCATGACCCAACGCGTCTCCCGCAAGCTGGATTTTGGAAGAAAACTTCTGCTTGCCGCTGTAAGCATGGCTGCTGTAGCCGGCCCTATCGTGTTCGGTATTGTGAACGCGCCTCCAAGCAGTGCCCAATCGCAAGCCGGCACACCCGCGAACGCGCCTTCCTTCGAAGTTGCGTCGGTCAAACCCGATAAGTCCGGAAACAACGGATCACACTGGCGCGGAAATGACAGCGCAGGGAAGATTACCGCGGTCAACATTAGTCTGAGAGACATCGTTAAGTACGCCTACGGCGTCAGGGATTATCAGATCTCGGGACCGGACTGGATCAAATCGGAACGATACGACATTGCGGTTGAGGCGGCGGGTCCGACGAAACAAGAGGAACTTGAGCGGATGATGCAGATGCTGCTCGCTGAGCGCTTCAAACTGGCCCTTCATCGGGAAGAAAAAGTCCTTCCGGTATATGCGTTGGTCGTTGCGAAGAGCGGTCTGAAGGTTAAGGCAGTACAAAGTGACGGCCATACCTCCTCTAACTCCACTCGGGGTCACTTGACTAGCCAGAATGCATCCATGTCGAAATTCGCGGAAGTCTTGTCGCGTCACACGGACCGTCCGGTTGTGGATCAAACGGGTGTGAAAGGCGCCTACGATTTCAAGCTGGAGTGGACGCCCGATGACAAGCCATCCAGGCCGCCGGAACAAGCCGACGGAATCGTGACGAACGAGACAAGCGCTCCTTCCATCTTTACAGCTCTACAGGAGCAGCTTGGGCTCAAGCTCGAAGCGCGCAAGGCCCCTGTCGACATCCTCGTCATCGATCACGCAGAAAAAGTGCCTACGGAAAACTAGCCGCGCGGGACAATTGCCTCCCAAAAACGTCTGAAAGAAACTGGAACTTTCCACTATGAGCAGCTCAATACCATTCGTGAGAACAAATCGCATATTTGGCGTGGCTGGACTGATTGCATTCGCTCTCCTGAACGCGCCGCAAAGCCACGCGCAATCGCAGCCTGGGGACACCGCCGTAGCGAAACCCGAATTCGAGGTCGCAACGGTTAAGCCGAACCGTTCCGCGGATCGAATGGTCATGATACAAAATGGGGCCGGCGGAAGATTCGTCGCCAAGAACGTCTCTCTGAAAATGCTCATGCGAATGGCATACAAGGTTCAGGATTTCCAGATTTCCGGCGGCCCGGCCTGGATCAGCTCCGAAAGATACGACATTGAAGCGAAACCGGAGAGCCCCAGTATCGATGACATGCGGAAGCTTACCGATGAGCAACGCGAGGCTTTCATGGAGCAGCAGCGGTTGCGGCTTCAGGCGCTGCTGGCGGATCGCTTTCAACTAAAACTCCATCCCGAAACAAAAGAACTCCCGGTGTACGCACTGGTGATTGCCAAGAATGGGCCGAAACTCCAGGAGTCGAAGATTGAGCCCGCCGGCTCAGAACCGCCGCCCAACCCTGCGGGATCGAAGGGGTCGGTGCCGCGCTTTAAGGGGCAAGGCATGCGGATGGGAAGGGGAGAGTTGTCCGGACAATCCGCGCCAATTTCGATCCTGGCCGATACTTTGTCCAACCAGATCGGCCGGACGGTGATCGACAAGACAGGTCTCAAGGGGCGGTATGACTTCACGTTGAAGTGGACGCCGGACGAGACACAGGGCCAGATGTTCAAGGGCCCGGGCGATGGCGGAGAGGGCCGGCCGCCCAGTGACGCCGCACCCACGCCGGACGCATCCGGACCGTCTGTCTTTACGGCGATACAGGAGCAGCTTGGCCTCAAATTAGAATCGCAGAAAGGTCCGGTGCAAGTCCTCGTGATCGATCAAGTGGAAAAGCCGACCGAAAACTAGCGGGCGCGAATGAACAGCGGAGTGGGGCGGGCTTCAGCCTGCGCGGGGCTTCAGCTCCGCCGTATTAAAAATCGACGGGTCTGGATCCTTAGACTTCGGCTCTGCGTCTTTGCTTGTCTGGTTGCCTCAACCTTGCTTGCCTCGGATCAGCACGGGCAGGTCACCTTCGGCGCCTTGCCGGTCCCCGGAGCTACGGTAACGGCGACCCGGGGCGATAAAAAATCGGTCGCTATTACCGATGCGGCGGGAATGTACTCGTTTCCGGATTTGGCCGACGGCGCCTGGACGATTGAGGTCGGAATGACCGGCTTTTCGCCGGTCAAGCAGGAGGTAACGGTCGCACCGGGCGCGCCTGCGCAGAAATGGGAGTTGAAGCTCCTGCCTTTAGATCGGATACAAGCTCAGAAGGAGACCGCCGCACCGGCGGCTGCTGCGGCAACCCCCGGCGCTCCTGACGCGGAGGCGAAAAGCGAGAAGCCCGAAACGCAAAACAACAAGGCTGCCCCGCCACAAGAGGCATCAGAAGAGGATATGCGCCGCGCCGCCGATGGATTCCTTATCAACGGCAGCATGAACAACGGAGCCGCTTCGCCATTCGCACAGGCTATGGCATTCGGCAACAATCGTGTCGGCGCGAAAGGCCTGTATAACGGCGGCATCGGAATGACCTTCGACAATTCCGCGCTCGACGCCAGCCCTTTTTCATTGACGGGCCAGAATACTCCCAAGCCGGCTTATAACCGGCTCACGGGCCTGGCAACGCTCGGCGGTCCGCTGAAAATTCCGCATTTGCTCGCGCACGGGCCGAATTTCTTTGTCGGTTATCAATGGACGCGCAACCGCAATGCAACGACGCAATCTGCCTTGATGCCGAACCTCGCGGAACGCAGCGGAATTTTCGCAAGCCCGGTTCTCGATCCCCTCACTGGCGCACCATTTCCTGGCAGCGCAATCCCGCAGAACCGTATCAGCCCCCAAGCTCAGTCGCTGCTGCGTCTCTATCCTCTTCCAAATTTTGCGAGCAATGCACGATACAACTATCAAATCCCGATTGTCACTCCCACGCATCAGGATGCGTTGCAATCGCGTTTTAACCAGACTCTCAATAATAAAAACCAGATTTACGGCCGGTTCGCGTTTCAGAGCACGCGGACAGACACTCCGAACCTGTTCAATTTTCTCGATACGACAGACCTTCTGGGAATCAACGCAAGTGTCAATTGGTCCCATCGCTTCACTCAGCGCCTCTTCCTGAATCTGGGATATCAGTTCAGCCGGCTATCTACACACACCAGGCCCTATTTTGAAAATCGCGAGAATGTCTCGGGCGAAGCGGGGATCACAGGCAACAATCAAGACCCGGCGAATTGGGGACCGCCCAGCCTCAGCTTCTCGAGCGGCATCGCCGGGCTGTCGGACGGGCAGAGCGCTTCCGATCGAAACCAGACAAGCGGGCTCTCCTATTCCATGCTTTGGAACCACGGCCTTCATAACTTTACGTTCGGAGGGGATTTCCGCCGGCAGCAGTTCAACTACCTGTCACAGCAGAATCCGCGCGGCGCCTTCACTTTCACTGGAGCGGCCGTGGGCTCCGATTTTGCCGGTTTTCTGCTCGGAATTCCCGATACCAGCTCCATCGCTTTCGGCAACGCCGATAAATATTTTCGCGAATCCGTCTACGACGCCTACATCACCGACGATTGGCGAATCAGCCCGGAATTCACTTTGAACGCCGGCGCGCGCTGGGAATACGGCGCTCCCATCACCGAACTCTACAACCGTCTGGTGAACCTGGATGTCTTGGGCGAATTTGCCGCGGTCGCTCCGATTCTCGCAAGCAACCCAATCGGTGCGCTGAGCGGGCAGCGATATCCGGATTCGCTTATCCGGCCCGACAAGAGCGGTTTCGAGCCGCGCATCGGCATAGCATGGCGTCCGGTCTCCGGGTCATCACTGGTCGTTCGTGCCGGATACGGAATTTACTACGACACTTCGGTCTATCAGACCCTCGCTCTGCAGATGGCGCAACAGCCGCCTCTCTCGAAAACTTTGAGCGTGCAAAATAGCGCTGTGAATCCGCTCACCCTGGAAAATGGCTTCAATGCTTCTCCCGGCGTCACGCCGAACACCCTTGCGATCGCTCCGAACTTTCGTGTCGGTTACGCGCAAAACTGGCAGCTCACCCTGCAACGCGATCTGCCCGGCTCTCTGCAAATGACAGCGAACTATCTCGGCATTAAAGGGACGCATGGCGTGCAGGATTTCCTCCCCAATACCTATCCGGAAGGAGCCGCTATTCCTTGTGCCACCTGCCCGACCGGGTTCGCTTATCTTGTTTCCGGCGGCAATTCGACGCGCGAAGCGGCCCAAATTCAGTTGCGGCGCCGGTTGCACAGCGGCTTTACCGCCACTCTTCAATACACTTTTTCGAAGTCCATCGACAATGACGCGGCGCTCGGCAGTCAAGGCGCATCTGCCAACAGTCAAAACAACCAAAGCAACAATTCGCAGAACACGTTCGGTCCTCCAAGCGGCGGCAGCCAGCAGGGAGCCTCGATCTCGAGCGGAACAGGTCAGCCGAATCTCTTGGTTGCGCAAAACTGGCTCGATCTGCGCGCCGAACGCGGGCTTTCGACTTTCGACGAGCGCCATCTTTTTGCTCTGCAGATGCAATATACAACGGGGATGGGCCTTGCTGGCGGGACTTTGCTGAGCGGCTGGAGAGGCGCGCTCCTCAAGGAATGGACCTGCGCTACACAGATTACAGCCGGTAGCGGCCTGCCGCTCACCCCGATCTATCTTGCGCCCGTACAAGGCACCGGTGTGACGGGTACCATTCGTCCGGACTACACCGGCGCTTCGCTCTACAACGCTCCTGCCGGTTTTTCATTGAATCCGGCTGCCTACACCGCCCCGCCGCTGGGCCAGTGGGGAAATGCGGGGAGAAATTCGATCGTTGGCCCCGCCCAGTTCACATTGAATGCTTCGCTGGGGCGCACGTTTCGCCTGAGCGATCGCTTTAATCTCGATTTGCGGGTCGATTCCACAAACGCGCTCAACCATGTCACCTTTACCAGTTGGAACACCACGATCAACAACGCGCAGTTCGGGTTGCCCACTGCAGCGAACGCGATGCGCAGCATGCAAACCACGCTGCGTCTGAGGTTCTGAGTATGATTATGGCATCTGTAATTGATTGCTCCCTCATGGTGGGGCAGACTTCAGTCTGCGTGGGACTTCAGTCCCACTACACAATCGCGCGACTGATTGTTGCATTCCTGTCGTGCATACTCGCTGCCGCTGCACAACAAGTCGGGCAAAATACGCAGCCCGGAAGCAGTGGACAGGCGACATTTACAACGGGCACACAGTTGGTCGTCGAAACGGTTGTGGTGACCGACAAGAAAGGCGCCCCCATCGAAGGCCTGACCGCCAAGGATTTCAACGTGACCGAGAACGGCGTGCCTCAAACAGTCCGCTTCTTCGAGCATCAGGATCTGCCACGGACGGCCGGCGCGCCTGCCAACCGCTCCGAGCCGGAGCACGTTCACATTTACGACAAACTTGGCCTGACCAAGATTTCACCCGAAGCACCCGGCGTCACACACTACAAAGATCGCCGCTTGCTGGCGCTTTATTTCGACATGACCGCTATGCCGCCGTCCGATCAGTTGCGTGCGCTCGCCGCGGCCCAGAAGTTCATAAGAACGCAGATGACACCGGCCGATCTCATGGCCATCCTGAGGTATTCGGGCGGTGCGGTGGACGTGCTCCAGGACTTCACCGCCGATCGGGATCGCCTGCTGAGCATCATCGGGACCATGATCGTGGGCGAAGGTCAGGGTTTAGATGAGAGCACGAGTGACGCCGGTACTTCCGACACCGGAGCCGCATTCGGCCAGGACGATACCGAGTTCAACATTTTCAACACCGACCGCCAGTTGTCTGCGCTGCAGACCGCTGCGAAGATGCTTGGTCAACTGAACGAGAAGAAGTCTCTGATTTATTTCGCCAGCGGCCTGCGGCTGAACGGTATGAACAACCAGGCGCAACTGCATGCCACGATCAATGAGGCCATTCGCGCAGGCGTCTCTTTCTGGCCAATCGATGCGCGCGGTCTGGTGGCGCAAGCTCCACTGGGAGACGCGACAAAGGGATCGCCCGGAAATATTGGAATGTATTCGGGCGCTTCGGCTCTCGCCGTCACAACCAATTTCCAACAGTCGCAGGATACGCTCTATGCGCTCGCCTCCGACACGGGGGGCAAGGCCCTTCTCGACTACAACGATTTGACAAAGGGCATCCTGCAGGCGGAGCAGGCCGTTTCGAGCTACTACATTCTCGGCTACTACACCTCCAATACAGCGCAGGACGGTAAGTTTCGAAGAATCAAGATCTCTTTGAATGGAGACTTATCCGCAAGCCTGGACTACCGGCAAGGCTATTTTGCCGGCAAGGTGTTCAGTAAGTTCACGGCCGCCGACAAGGAGCGGCAGCTCGAAGACGCATTAATGTTGCCCGATCCGATCACGGAGCTCACAATTGCCATGGAAGTGGATTACTTCCAACTGAATCGTGCCGAATACTTCGTCCCACTCATCGTGAAAATTCCAGGACGCGAACTGGCGCTTGCCAAAAGGCGCGGCGCCGAGCACACGCTCATCGATTTCATCGGCGAGATTAAAGATGACTATGGCACAACCATCACCAATGTACGCGACAAAGTCGACGTGAAGTTGAGCGATGCGACCGCGGCCGAGTTGGCCAAACGGCCTATCGAATACGACGCCGGCTTCACTCTTCTTCCGGGGAAGTACACGATCAAATTTCTTGCTCGCGATGCCGAGACAGGACGAATTGGAACATATCAAACCACTTTCCTCATTCCCAATCTCAACAAAGAGCAGCAGCGGGTCGCCTTGAGCTCCGTGGTGTTAAGCAGCCAGCGCGTGGAACTGAAGGATGCTCTGTACAATGCAGTAAAGAACAAAGATCGGCCGGAGGCAGCCAACCCTCTGGTTCAGAATGGGCAGAAGCTGATTCCGAGCGTGACGCGAGTGTTTCGCAAGGACCACAGCATGTACGTCTACCTGCAGGCTTATGAGCAGGGCGCTGTCAACAACGAGCCCCTGGTTGCATTCGTGAGCTTCTATCGCGGGCAAAAGAAGGCTTTCGAAACTCAGCCCGTCAAGATCACGGAAGGCGCGAATAACCGGTTAAGAACAATGCCTCTCGAATTCAACATCGCATTAAACAATCTTCCGCCCGGGAAGTACGATTGCCAGGTGACCGTGCTGAACCCGACCGGGCAAAAGGCTGCCTTCTGGCAGGCCCCGATCGTGCTCGTCCCCTAGCGCTCAATCCGAAATCGCCATTTCGCGATTCCCACGGAACAAATGCTTTAGCGGCGCGTACCTATCGATGGGCCCATATAATGGGCTGACGAATGTGGACAGAGTTTCCGTGAGACCCGGGCGCGCAATTGTGCGAATCCTCTGGATCGTCACTCTCTTCCTGGTTCTGATCGGAATCGCAATCGTGGTTCGGAGAACGCTCGTTCTGTTTGGTCCTCCCGCTGCGCCGTCACGCGGTTTTCCGGAAGCGGCGGCGATGGACGCTAATTTCGCGCGGCACCGCCTTTTAACCATGATTCACATCATTCCCGGACTAGTGTTCATGATTCTCGCCCCGCTGCAGTTTGTCCGCCGCCTCCGGACACGGAAACCTGGACTTCACCGCTGGATGGGGCGCGTTGCCATCGCCGCAGGCCTGATCATCGGCAGCACGGCCCTCGTCATGAGCCCGCAAATGGCGATTGGCGGCGTGAACGAGACGGTAGCGACAATGTTCTTCGCCGGCATTTTTCTGTTCGCTTTGATCAAAGCCTTTGTCTCCATCCGCCGCCGAAATATCGCCCTTCACCGCGAGTGGATGATTCGGGCCTTCGCCATTGCGTTGGCGGTAGCCACTATCCGGCCCATTGTCGGTGTTTTCTTCGCTACCAGCCGTCTGACACATCTGACGCCCCACGATTTCTTTGGCACGGCGTTCTGGCTTGGCTTCACGATGCACCTGATTGCCGCCGAGATTTGGATCAACTACACGAGGTTTCGTAGCATAAAAGAACACCTATGGCCTTCTGCACAAACTGTGGCACTCAATTCGGCGACAACGCGAAATTCTGCCTGAACTGCGGCCAGCCCGCGTCGGGCAGTGCGAGCGGTGCGAATTACTACCCACCCGCTCCGCCTGTTCAACCCCTGCGCTATGACATCGAGGGCCACAATCTGCAGATCGCGCGCGTCCACCTGCAGCCCGGCCAGGAGATTTACGCCGAGGCGGGCAAAATGATCTACAAGTCCGCGAACGTGGACTGGGCCACCCGCATGAGCGGACAAACCCTGGGAGACAAAATTTTGGGCGCCATCAAGCGAAAGCTGATGGGCGAATCGCTCTTCTTTACCTATTTCAGAGCCAGCAACATGGAGGGCGAAGTGGGCTTTGCCGGCGTCTATCCAGGCAAGATCCAGGTCTTCGAGCTCGCTCCGGGTCAAACCATCATGGTGCAGCGGGATGGATTTCTGTTTGCACAAAGCTCGGTCACTTTGGATATAGCAATGGTCCGGCGACTGGGAGCCGGACTCCTCGGCGGCGAAGGTTTCATCTTGGAAAAACTCACCGGCCCCGGGTCCGTTTTCGTACACGCAGGCGGAGATCACGTCGATTTCACCCTCGGACCTGGCGAAGTGCTGCAGGTGCAGACCGGTCATCTGGTGGCATTTGAGCCGAGCGTGACATACGACGTTCAACTCGTCGGCAATATTCGAACGGCCATCTTCGGCGGCGAAGGTCTATTTCTCACCACGCTGACCGGACCGGGGCGTGTCATTCTGCAAAGCATGACTCTCGAGCGTCTGCGTCACGAACTGTCCCCAGGGGACCATCGCCACAACGGCGATGAGCGCAACCCCTTGGGTGCCATTGCGAGCGGCAGTTTAGGAAGCTTTTTTTCCAGCGACGACTAGTTTTTTGTGGGGCGGCCCCTGGGCTGCGCAGGCCTCTCAGGCCTGCTTTTTACCGGCGGTGCCACCAACACTAACCAACCAGCCGCGACACGTCACTGCTTTACGCCGGCGGCACGTGAGTCGTCAGAGCGAAAGGATTCAGCTTTCGCCGTTTCAAAACCAGATAGATACCAAATGCCGCAATGGCTTGAGAAATGACCACCGCGTATGCCATGCCGTTAAACGTATACCGGGGGGCGAAACATGCTGCCAGAACGATATTCGCGATCAGTGCGATCACCGTGACGTTCTGGAAAGACTTCTCCAAATCAAGCGCCAGAAGCCACTGGAACCCGAGCACGTTGATCCAGGCAACCATGGGCGCCCGCAAGCTCAGAATTTGAAGAACCGTAGCCGATGCGAGAAATTGATGCCCCAGAATGATGCGGACGATCGGCCCGGACCCAAACCACATCGCCAGCAGGAGCAGGACACTCGCTCCTCCCATGAGATAGAGAGTGACCACGGCCAAACGTGCGGCGCGTCTCAGCGACGCCTTCGCCAGACCGGCGGCCCGCGGATAGAGAGCCGTGGTCAGAGGCGTAAGCAAACCGACTGCCGCGCTGTTGATCTTCTCCGCTCCCGCATAGTAGCCCACCGCCTGAGGCGATGCGAACAGACCGAGAATGAAGGCATTTCCCAAAACGTAAATATTATGCGCGCTACGAAACAGGAACATCGGCCCGCCCTCTTTGAGCATTCGTAGGCCCTCGCCGGTTCGAGGCCACCGCAGCGCAAAACGAGAATAAATGATGGCGTGCCCCACGCAAGTGGCTACCAGCGCCCCTGCCCCCTGTAAGACAAAGACGATCCAGGCGTCTTTCGGGGCGCGAACAAACACGAAAACACCGGCCGCTGCCACGATCCGCGCCGAGATATCCAACATCGATGCTACGGCGACACGCCGGATTCCGTAAAAGTAATAGCTAGGGAGCGAAGCCTTCAGAATCTCCGCGATCACTGCGCTCCACAACAGCAGGGGATTATCGCGGAACAACGGAACAAGAAAGTAAGCGAGCCATGCCGCGCCGACGATTAGTAAAGTGAGCAGCCCTTTCGCGGCGGAAACGCCCGCCACGATTCGCTCGATTTCTTCGGCGCTGCTTGCCGTCGCCACCTGCCGCGTCCCGGAATAGATGAATCCGTATTCAACCGCGAGGCTGCCATACATCGCGAAAGCTTGTGCCATGGCGAGCAACCCCCAACTGACAGGTCCCAGCACCCGCGACAAATACGGTACGGTGACGAGTGGGAGCGCGTAATTGGCGAGGTGAACGCTGTAGACGGAAATCACGTCGTGCAAGACGTGAGCGTGGGTTTTCAGCCGCGCGAGAATGGATTTGAGCCCGCTTCAATCTTAGCTTCCGCTTGATATCTGCCCTTTTACGCTGGCCTGGAGCGCTAGTAGAGTTGGCTTCGTTTGGTAAATTCGGTCTTGACGCCAGACCCGCTCGTTCAGATCGAAGCTTCACGCCTGGATTTTGCCCAACCGCGACTGCCCGACTGGCTCCGCAAGGGCCGCACACATTTCGAATCGGTTCATCTTTTAAAAACAGAACTACGCCGTAGAGGCCTGCACACGGTCTGCGAATCCGCGCGCTGTCCCAACATTCATGACTGCTTCCATCGGGGCGCAGCTACTTTCATGATCTTAGGCAATTTGTGTACGCGCGGGTGCGGCTTCTGCTCGGTCCCAAAGGGTTCCGCCGCCAAGCACGATTTTCATCTCGATCCGGACGAACCCCGGCACGTGGCTGACCTGGCCCGTCGTATGCAGCTCCGCTATGTGGTTATAACGTCGGTGAACCGGGATGATTTGCCCGATGGCGGCTCTCGTCATTTCGCTGAAACCGTCCGCCAGGTTCGTTCGGCGCTGCCCAAAGCCCAGGTCGAAGTCCTTACGCCCGATTTTTGCGGCGACCTGGATGCTGTTGCCCGCGTGCTCGAGGCCGCCCCGCATGTTTTCAACCACAATATGGAGACGGTCCAAAGACTGTACCGGCGCGTCCGCCCGCAAGCAAACTACCGGCAATCGTTGCGCGTTCTCCGGTTTGCAAAATGCTATCGTCCCGAGGCGCTGACCAAATCCGGCCTGATGGTGGGCCTCGGCGAGTCCGCCGGCGAAGTAAAAGAACTTCTCCGGGATATCTCACAAGCGGACGTAGACGTCGCGACGATCGGGCAATATCTGCAGCCCACGCGCCGCAATCTGCGCGTGTCCGAATACGTCCCACCGGCGCAATTCGACGCTTACCGGGATTATGGCCTGTCGCTTGGATTCAAGATGGTTTTCAGCGGCCCTCTCGTTCGCAGTTCTTATATGGCCGATCGGGTTGCGGAAGAAGCCGTTCAGGCAAATGCCTAGTGCGCGCCGGCACTGGTCGCCCTATTACTCGCAAATTTTCTTCAACACGGCTCTTTCGCTTCTTTCAGCGATTCTGCTGCTGCTGATTTTTCCAAAATTCGATCTGCGCTTCCTGGCGCCCGTGGCACTCACACCTTTGCTGATTGCCCTTGCGCGGACAGATCGAGCGTGGCTTCGTTTCGTATACGGCTGGGCGGCTGGCATTTTCTACTGGTTTTTCCTCTGCACCTGGATTCAATTTGTCCTTGAAGTTCACGGTGGAATGGGGCGGTGGGGTGGGTGGACCTCGTTTTTCCTGTTTTGCCTGTTGAAGGCGCTGCATCTCGCGGTATTCAGCTGGTTGGCGGGCCCGCTCATCCAAACGAGCTACGCCGTTCCCGCTGTCGCAGCACTCTGGACCGGGCTCGAGCGCACGCACGGAACGTTCGGTTTCGCCTGGCTCGCCCTGGGAAACGCCGGCATTAATATGTCAGTACCGTTGCGTCTCGCTCCCTTTCTTGGCGTGTATGGAATTTCGTTTGTCTTTGCGATGCTCGCGACCGGCTTGGCTTCGGTGGCCTTACGGCTTCCGCGAGGGCGTCTCGCTCCTTTGCTGGTGCTGCCGCTCCTTTGGATTCTGCCTCCCATTCCCGAGCATGTCCCGGCTCGCAATACGGCGCTCGTAATCCAGCCGAATATCGATCCCGACATTCAGTGGACCCAACTTCTCCAGGACAGGACCGAGCGGCAACTGAGCGCGCTTTCAGAAGCCTTGCCCGCCCCGCTTGTCATCTGGCCAGAGTTGCCCGCTCCCCTCTACTACTACGACGATCCTGAGTTTCACCAGGCCGCGGCCACCATTGCCCGGCGTCATGGCTATTTCTTGTTCGGAACAGTCGCGTACACGCGTTCCCATCAACCCTTGAACTCCGCCGTGCTGCTCGGACCGGACGGGGCCGAAGTGGGCCGCTACGACAAGATCGATCTGGTGCCGTTCGGCGAGTTCGTGCCCCCGTTATTCTCGTTCGTGAATCGCATCACGCAGGAGGCCGGCGATTTCGTTCCCGGGCACGACATCGAGATCTTGCCCGCTGCAGCACACCGTTTGGGCGTTTTCATCTGCTACGAATCGGCTTTTCCGGATCTGGTGCGCCAGTTTTCGGCAAAGGGCGCCGACGTTCTTGTGAACCTGTCGAATGACGCGTATTTCGGGCACTCAGAAGCACGCACGCAGCATCTCTTGCTGGCGCGAATGCGGGCCGTGGAAAACCGCCGCTTCATCATTCGCTCCACCAATGATGGAATTACGGCGATTATCGATCCAGCGGGCCAGATCAGAAAGCAGCTGCCCATGTACGAAGAGATTGCCGCCGCGGTGCGCTATGGCGCTGTGGAGCCGATAACGTTCTATGCCCGGCACGGCGACTGGTTTGCCTGGACGTGTCTCCTGGTGGGCGTGGCACTCGCTATCGTCAACCTTCGTCGCGCTCCTAAGTCGTCACCCATGCCTTCTTAGCGGAGCTCTCGGAAACTTTTTCCAGAAGTGTCATCCCCCACAAACCATCTTCAAATGTCGGATAATCGACCGGCCCAAACGGATCGGCCACCTTCGCATAAAACCGCTTGAACACCTGCTTGTGCGAATCGTCATAACCTTCGCTGTGGCCGCCAGGCAGATCGGCGAAAGTCGCAGCCGCCGGGTAAAGCAGCGATGGATCCTTGATAATCATCTGGTTCGGTTCATTGCGGTGGCCGATCCAGAGGGAATCGGGTTGCTCTTGATTCCACGCGACTCCCGACTTCGTACCGAAGATTTCAAATGCAAAATGGTTCTTGCATCCGGCCGACATCTGGCTGACCGTGAACGCCCCGCGCGCCTTTTCGCCAAGGTGCAGCATGACCACCCCAAAATCCTCGGTGTCGATCGGGAAGGTCTCATAATCGCCCGCCCCGGCTTTCTTTCCGGCAAATGTCTCCACGGAGCCCTTAGGCCGCTTTCGAGTCTTATGAAAGGTCGCCAGCTCGGCGCAGACCGCCGTAATTTTCAATCCGGTTAAATGCTGGATCATGTCCATCCAGTGTGAGCCAATATCGCCCATCACGCGCAACTTGCCGTTGAACTTCGAATCCAGACGCCAGTTCCAGTCAGTATCGTAAAGCAGCCAGTCTTGCGAATATGTTCCCTGGACAATGAGAATGTCACCCAGATCCCCTGCCGCGATCATTTGCCGGATCTGCTGCACCACCGGGTAATACCGCAAATTATGCTGAACGCAGTGAATTGCGTTTCTCGCTTTCGCGATCTCCACCAAACGGCGCGCCTCGTCCACATTCATGGTCAACGGCTTCTCGCATAATACGGCTTTCCCGGCCTCGATCGCCGCCAGCGACATGGGGTAATGGTCGACATTGGGAGTGCAAATGTGGACCGCCGCAATCTCCCGGTTGTCCAGCACTTCTTTTAAGTTGCTCGTGGCGATGGGAATCGTAGCGCTCTCCGCAAATTTTTTCGCCGTCTCCGGACGGCTGCCCACTACAGCAGCCACTTCCACATTTCCAAGCCGTCGCACATTCTCCGTATGCACCTTGCCCATAAAACCTGTACCGACGATAGCGGTCTTGATCTTTTTCATTTACAGTTCTTATCCCCTCAAATAATCTACACTCATTCGGAACTGCAATCTGCTGATTGCGCGCTACAGGGAGGCGGGCTCCGGCTGAATGGATTGAGGACCGCGCGCGGAGTCGAGAAGACTGCCTGTAACCGCGCACTACCCATTGGTGCGCTCGGGCCCTCGCATGTCAACTAACGATCCTGCGCCACGATTTCAACGCACCCGTGGACCTATTTTTCTCGATCTGACAGCGGTTTTTGCCCGATAAGTTCCGGTACGTGCCGATTATGAAGCGCCAGAAGGTCCAGAAACTTTCGGCCCCTGACGTGCATCAGGAACAGCAGCAGGGGCAAAAAATGTCTGAACCTCGCACTACCGCAGTGGCGGTAAGGGCCGAAATAATTCGAACCGGGGTATTGAACGCTGCTCAAGGAATCGGTGATTTCGTGGGGCGAGCCGGAGTTTGGGCTGCCGATACGGCTCAGCAGTTTGGCGCGCTATTGTCCGCCTTAATGGGTCCCGCCGTATTCTCGGCTTATGCGCTCGCATTCTGGAGCCTGGCTGCCAATTTCGGCTGGACAGATACCTTCATCTTCACCTCCGGCCCACTATCTAATTGGCTAGTCTGGTTTGCTATCGCCGTGCTTGTGAACCTCGCGTCGACAATTCTGAGACGCCATACACGGTCCGATAAATAATACTGATTTTTCTATAATCGGGAGATTGGGTTTATTGCCCTGACGCAGAGTGCGGCCCCGCATTCTTTGTTATCCTCTAGTGAGGAACTCCCTCCGTCGATGTCCTTCAGTTCGCGTTCATACGTGAATCGCTATATCCCGTCCAATCGTTTCCCGACAGGCTTGAAGTGGCTCCTGATCGCCAACGTTGCCATCTTTATCCTCGGCTACATCCTGCGTGCCAGCAGTGCCGATGTTTTTCTGCGCAATTTTGCGCTCGTCCCGGCCCAGGTGGTCCAGACATTCGCGGTATGGCAGGTGGTTACATACATGTTCCTGCACGCCGGGATTGGGCATATCCTCTGGAACATGCTTGCGCTCTGGTGGTTTGGCGCTGAGTTGGAGCGCTTGTGGGGCACGCCTAAATTCTTACGGTTCTATTTCACCTGCGGCATTTGCGCCGCCTTCGCCGTCATCGCCGCGGCCTACATTTTCGACGGCGTAGATGTCGCCACAGTGGGATCCTCTGGCGCGATCTTCGGAATCCTCGTCGCCTATGCCGTGCTTTTCCCCGATCAAACGATCTTGTTCGGGTTTTTGATACCGATCAAATCGAAGTACTTCGTCATGATCATGGGCCTTATCGTCCTTCTGCAATCCTTCGACGCGACGGTGGGCAAGCGGGCCACGAGTATCGCCGTAGTCGCTCACCTGGGAGGACTGGTAACGGGGTACTTGTTGCTGCGAGGGCGAAGGCTGCAATCGCAACTCCGCCAGCCTATCGTTTCCGGCTATAAAGAGTGGAAGCTTCAGCGCGCCAAAAAGAAGTTTGAGGTGTATCTTCGGAAGCGAGATTCAAATCGCGATCGCTGGATTCATTAAAATCGAAGTAACCGGCAAAAGGTAAATAAATATGAAGTACCGTATTCTCGCCACTGGCGCTGCCGTGCTCGGCTTGGCTTTGGCGAGCTTTCTCCCGCTGCCTCTCGTCGCTCAGGAAAGTCCTCAGCCCCAGAGCGGGGACTCCGTGGCCAAACCCAAGAAAAAGCCTGACCAGCCGCCCCCGCCCGAAGAACAGCAGATTCCCTCCGAATTCAAAAAGCCCAAAGATGTCCCGCAGAACACGCCGACATTCCGGTCAAACGCAACCACGGTGAACGTGGACGTGGCCGTTCTCGATGACCACAATCATTTCATTCCACGTATTCCGCAGGGGAACTTCCGGATCTTGGAAGATGGCGTTCCTCAGCAGATCACCCAATTCGGCCTCAGTGAAGCGCCCATGACCATCTGTATGCTCATTGAGTTCAGCGGTCGTTTTCAGGCCTTCTGGACGCAAGGATGGTACGAGACGCTGACGGCCTCGTACGGATTCCTGGAAACTTTAAAGCCAGAAGACAATGTGGCTGTTGTGGCCTACGATCTTCGTCCCACAATTCTTTCCGACTTCTCGCCGGACAAGCGCAGGGCCGAAGAAGCCATGAGCCGTTTGCGGATTCCGGGCTTTAGCGAATCGAATGTTTTCGACGCCCTGACAGATATGGCGGACCGAATGTCTGGGATTGAAGGCCGGAAGGCCATCGTTCTGATCGGGACGGGTCTCGACACATTCAGCAAAATCACTTTCGATCAAGCGCGCAAATCGCTGCAGGAATCGGGAGTTCCCATCTACACCATGAGTGTCCTGCAAATTGCCCGAATTCAGGCCGAAGCAATGGGGATGAGCCCGGTCGCCGACTTGTCTTTCCTGCAAGCGGATAACGAAATGAAAACCTTTTCCAAAGAGACGGGCGGACTTTCCTTTTTCCCCCGCTTCGTTGGCGAATATCCCGCTGACTTCCGCCAAATCGAAGATGCTCTTCGCAATCAGTATTCGCTCGCCTATCATCCGACTAACACCGCCCGCGACGGCAAGTTCCGTCACATTAAAGTGGAAATTATCAACCCCGACACGAATGCGCCGCTGCGGATCACGAACGAGAAGGGCAAAGCGATTAAGTATCAGATCGTGGCGAAGGCCGGTTATAAGGCCCCGCGCGAAGTGGATTAGATGTTGACCTCAGTCGCGAGCTTGCTGTCAAGTACTCAATCTTGCGCCGTTTGAACTTGATAGCGACCCGTTGACAGTTTTGACATCGTTTGTTAACGTCTCTGGGTCTTGATGCGATCTGCTCCTTCCAGCCGCGCGCACGTTTCGGCTCTGATTCTCCTTGTCGACGATAATCGGGACGGCACTCTTGCGCGTCGATCTGTATTAGAGGAATTAGGCTACAAAGTGGTCTCAGCCGCTTGTGGCTCGGACGCTTTACGGATGATCGAAGAGCAAAATTTCGATTTGCTTATCACCGATTACAAAATGTCGCCGATGAATGGCCTCGAACTCATCTCAAAATTGCGCGAGCGAAATTTCCGCAGCCCGATTATCCTGTTGTCGGGGTTTGCTGAAACCCTCGGGCTCCGCCCGGAGACCTGCGGAGCCGACGTTGTCATTCAGAAAAGCGCAAATGAAGTGGCGGCTCTTGTGCGAAACACAAAGCGTTTATTAAATCCTCCGCGAAAGCCCGCCCATTCCCATGCAGGCGGAGCATCGCGCCTCAAAACAGTGGGCCGCTGAACCCAATAGCTGCGCCTGAACGGCTGTCCGGCGTTTATAGTAAGGGGCATGGGCTTACATCGAATGATGCCCGCGCTTTGCGCTGCGACTGCCATCTCTGTTTCCGCGCTCGTCTTGCCGGCTGAAGGCTCGGCCGTAACGATTCCCGCTAAAGCTGCCCGTCCGGCGTCCGCCAGTGCATCTCAAGCGGCGGGCCTTAGGCTTATCCGGTCGCTTTCCTTGCACGATCGCATCGCCCAACTCATCCTCGTCCGCGGTTATGGAGACTACCCTCCGCTCGACAATGCCGAATACAGAACGTTTACACGATGGATCCGCGAGGATCACGTTGGCGGATTCATCGTGGCCGGTCGCATTCGGAATGGGAACGTCATCGCCGCGCAACCCTTCGAAATGGCGGCTTTCATCAATCATATGCAGCGCTCGGCGAAGACGCCGCTGCTGGTCGCGTCTGATTTCGAGCGCGGCGCATCCATGCGCGTTGCAGAGACCGCGAAGTTCCCGTATCTAATGGCGTTTGGCGCCGCTCACGATTTGAGCGCGATTCGCGAGCTGGGAGCCGCTACCGCGCGGGAAGCCCACACACTCGGCGTGACGTGGGTGTTCGCTCCCGATGCGGACGTAAACAACAATCCCGACAATCCGATCATCAATGTCCGCTCGTATGGGGAAGATCCGCAAGCCGTTGCGACCGCGGTTTCGGCTTTTGTCGACGGCGCACATTCGAATCCGCACGATTATGTGCTCGTCACGGCCAAGCATTTTCCGGGTCACGGGGATACGGCGGAAGATAGCCACATGCAAATGGCAAGGCTCGATGAACCGAAGGAGCGCATCGAAGCCGTGGAGCTGGCCCCGTTTCGCGCCGCTATTAAGGCCGGAGTAGATTCCGTCATGACGGCTCACATGTCTGTCCCGGCGTTCGAATCTCAACCGATCCCCGCAACGGTTTCTGAAAAGGTACTCACCGGGTTGTTGCGCGATGAACTTGGGTTCAAGGGCCTGATCGTCACCGACGCCATGGAGATGCAAGGCATCGCCGCCTTGTTTTCGCAAGGAGAAGCTGCCGTGCGGGCCATCGAAGCCGGCGCGGACGTGCTCTTGATGCCCTCCGATCCGGAGGCTTGCATACGTGCCCTGATGGCAGCCGTAAAAACCGGCCGGATTTCACGCCGGCGAATCGACGCCAGCGCAGCAAAAATTATGGGCGCGAAGCAACGCGTTGGACTCTTTCGCTCGAGGCTCGTTAATTTGGATTCAATTTCCGACCGGATTGCCGATCCCAAAATTGATGAATTGGCGCAACGTGTCGCGGAAAAAGCGGTCACCCTGCTGAAAGACGACAAGCATCTGTTCCCCATCCCCGCCCCGGAGGGATCGTGTCTGGTGGTGATCGGTGAAGACGCCTTTTCACAGCGCGGCGAGGAGCTTTCCCGCGAGCTCCGCCGCGGCATTCCGGCCTTGAAACTCTACCTAGTGAATCCCACCACGCCCATTGGCGTTCTGGGAGCTATTGCGACGGATGTTTCGCAATGCAAGCAGCTCTATGTGGCGGCCTTTGTGACAGTCGCCGCCAATCGCGGCAGCGTGGCGCTGCAGGCCGGCCTGAACGCATTTATGAACACGCTGGTGCATGGTCCGGCTCCCCTCGCACTCATTTCGCTTGGCAGCCCTTACCTGCTGCGCGATTTTCCGGATGTCGCCTCATACGCGGCCACCTTCAGCACTTCAACCACCTCTGAAGTGGCGGCCGCAAAGGCCATCTTAGGTCAGATTCCGATCACAGGTCGCATGCCCGTCTCCATTCCAGGCCTCGCAAAAATAGGAGACGGTCTCGATGTACCGGCCAGGCAGAACTTCGCATCTAACCCTGCGTCATGACGCACATTACCTGGCTTGGACACGCGACTTTTGAGCTCCGTTTCGATTCCGGTGAAGTTCTTGTGATGGACCCCTGGATTGAGGGCAACCCGGCCTACCCGAAGGGCTACAGCATTCAGAAGGTAGATGCCATTGCAATTTCTCATGCGCATTTCGATCACGTCAACGACGTGATCCCGCTCGCCAGGAAATTCAGCCCCAAAATAGTCGCGATCTTTGAGACCGCTTCATGGTTCGAAAAAAAAGGCGTTAAGAATACGATCGGCATAAACAAGGGCGGCACCGTCGATCTCGGTTTTGTAAAACTCACCATGACGCACGCATTGCATAGCTGCGCGATAAAAGATGGGGATCAGTTGCTCTATGGCGGGGAAGCTGCCGGATATGTGCTCACGCTCAAAGATCGCCGGCGCGCTTACTTCGCGGGCGACACTGCTCTGTTCTCCGATATGGCATTAATCCGCCAACTGTACGCCCCTGAACTCGCCTTCCTCCCGATCGGCGACCATTTCACCATGGATCCGCATCAGGCGGCGCACGCGGCGCGCATGCTGGGTGTGAAACGAGTCATTCCCATGCACTATGGAACTTTTCCGGTGCTCACCGGACGCCCTGAGCAACTCGCGGAGAAACTTGAGAAGGATTCCATCGGCGTCTGGACTCTAGACCAGGGCCGGCCCGTCGAGTGGTAGCCTCACAAGCTCGGCTTGGCTGAGGCGACAAGCTTCTCCACGTGCTTCGCCAGAATATCGACCTCGATGTTCACCCGTGAACCGGGAGCGCGGGCGTGTAGCGCTGTGTGCTCGTAAGTATGAGGGATGATCGTAAAGCCCACGACATTTTCGTCGATCTCCGCTACCGTGAGGCTGATTCCATCCACCGCCACTGAGCCCTTCATAACGATGTAGCGCGTGAGTTCGTCAGGCACGCGAATTCGCAGCCACCAGTTATCGTCGCCCAAATCCTCGAGCGAAATGATTTCCGCAGTCCCGTCGACGTGTCCAAGAACGAAATGACCGTCCAGCCGGCTGTCCGCCCGCAGCGGACGTTCCAGATTGACGGGCGAGCCTGGTTCCAAATCGCCCAAATTCGTACGCTCCAATGTTTCAGGAGCAAGATCGGCTGAAAACTCATTCGCATTTAGTTCCACAGCCGTCACGCACGCGCCGTTGACAGCAATACTTGCGCCTCGCGTGATGTCTCTCAGAATGGAGGAGCACTCGATCGTCAGCCTCGCGCCCGCCGGCTTATCCTTGCGCTCGATCACACGACCCAGCTCTTCGACAATCCCGGTGAACATCAGTTCTTCACCACATATGCTTCCACCGCGAACTCATCCTTCGAAATCGGATGGACGGTGAGGCGTTCCAGCAGAATCGCGTCGGCGCGCCGCATCCGGCCAGGCCCTCCGGCCACTGGCAAACTCTTCAACCCGCCTAGAACTTTGGGAGCGTAATAGAACAGGATTTTATCCGCCATTTGCGTATCGAGCATGGTCCAGTTCACCTTGCTGCCGGCCTCCACCATCAGCGAGAGATAGCGTTCCTTCGCCAGATGCTCGATTAGTTTGTGCGGATCGGTGCGGCCCCCCCGTCCATCGGCGATCAATACCTGTATTCCCGCAGCTTCCAGCGCTTTCCGGCGGCGAGCCGCGGCAGCCGACGTCCCTACCACCAGCACATCGCCCCTGGCGCTCGTGACAATCTTCGATTCGAGTGGAATGCGAAGCTGTGAATCCAGCACGATGCGAAGAAGCGGCCGGCTGCGCTCGAGACCGGAGCGATCCGTCAGCACGCAATCGTCCTCGAGCACCGTGCCGAGACCCGTCAGAATGGCGTCCGAGAAGTGCCGGACTAATTGCACGTCGGCACGCGCTATCTCGCTCGTAATCCATCCCAGGTTGTCCTGCGGCGCGGCGATTTTGCCGTCGAGCGTCAGTGCCGCCTTGATAGTGACAAGCGGGCGGCCCGTTTTCATGAAGTGGACAAAAGCCTCATTCAGCCGTTCCGCTTCGGCCGTGCGCTCGTCGTCGATCACGACCTCGATTCCTGCCCGGCGGAGCCGTTGAAACCCCTTTCCGCTCACTTGCGGATTCGGATCCTGCATAGCGGCCACCACTCTCGCAACTCCCGCCTGCGAAATGGCCTCTGCGCAGGCTTTCGTTCGGCCTTCGTGTGAGCAGGGCTCCAGCGTGATGTAGAGCGTGGACCCGCGCGCTGCCTCGCCGGCCTCCCGAAGCGCGATGATCTCCGCGTGATCGACTCCCGCCCACGTATGAAAACCACGGCCTACTACATCGCCATGCCGCACGAGGACAGCACCCACAGCAGGATTCGGGCTGGTAAGGCCGCGCCCCCGCTCCGCGAGTTGAAGTGCTTCTTGCATGTAATCTGACGTCTGAATCGCCATTCGAGAACCCGGCCCTAATCGAACAGCGATTCCACGAATTTATCCGGCTCAAAAGGCAGCAAGTCGTCGATCTTTTCACCCACGCCTACGAAGCGGATTGGAAGATTCAATTCGCGGGCTATCGCGACCACCACGCCACCCTTCGCGGTTCCGTCCAGTTTGGTGAGAACAATACCCGTGACGCCGGCCGATTCTGTGAACTTCCGGGCCTGCTCGAGACCGTTCTGGCCGGTAGTAGCGTCCATAACAAGCCAGACCTCGTGTGGCGAGCCGGGAAGCACCCGCTGGCAAGTTCGGCGCATCTTCTCTAGCTCCGCCATCAGGTTCTCCTTCGTGTGCAGACGGCCGGCGGTATCGACAATTACATAGTCCATGCCTTGCGCTTTCGCGGCCTGTAGCGCGTCGAACACCACCGCACTCGGATCGGCGCCGGCCTTCTGCCGGATCATCTTGACTCCGGCGCGCTGCGACCATACTTCCAGTTGCTCGATGGCGGCGGCGCGAAACGTGTCGGCGGCGCAAAGCAGCACCTTTCTCCCTTCCCCCAGAAACCGCTGCGCCAGCTTTCCGATAGTCGTCGTTTTTCCCGCCCCATTCACGCCGACTACCATCACGACCGCTGGCGGAGTTCTCACGACCCGGATGGGGATTTCGGACGCTCGAAGGACTTGGAGCAGTTCTTCGCGAATCAAATTACGGATACCTGCCGCGTCGTTCATCATGCCCCGGTCGGCGCGCTGCCGGATTTGCTCCAGGATCTCCTCGACTGTTCGCACGCCCAAATCCGCTGTAATCAGAGTGTATTCGAGCTCTTCCAGCAGATTGGCATCGATCTCTTTCTTACCCGAAAGCACATCTTCGATCCGGTCAACCAGTCCGGAGCGGGTTTTCTGAATGCCGGCCTTGAGCCGGTCGAATAGATCCGGTTCAGTTGGAACGGAGCCGAACAGGGTCTGAATGGCCATCTCTTGTTTGATGGTAACTTTTCACGAAATTTGTAATCGCTGGTTGCACAACGGCGGCGCGCGCGGCCCAACAAGGGCGAGAGTGAGAAGACGATTCACGTTCACACGATAGGCCGTACTGGCGGTAATGTCGCACGCCCGGTACCGGACGCTCTATCCATCGCTTCGGTTTTTGAACATACTACGTGCATGGACGGAGTCTCCTCGCGGCTTGTCGAACCGTCCGTGCCACGCTTGCCGGCGCGATTGGAAACAGGTCAGAAGGCCCAATCTTCTGCGGCTCTGCTGTTCATCGCGCTGGCAATCGGCATTGCGCTTAAGTTCTGGGCGCCCCCAAAGGTACAAGCCGTTCTCAACATCACGCAACTTCGCGATACCGAGGGCTGGCTGGCGCTGGGCGTTGCGCTCGCCGTTTCAGTTCTGTTTCACGAGGCCGGCCATCTTATCGCGGCGATTTTACTGAATTTCGAAGTTGTCGGTATCACCCTGGGGCCGTTTCGCGCTTCTCGATCCCATGGGAATTGGGCTCTTCAAAGCTTGCCGGATCGCATCTTTTCCGCGTCCGTTTCCGCTGTTCCCCGAGACATGAACCGCTGGCGCGTACGGATGCTGGCTGTCATCGCCAGCGGTCCGGCCACGACACTTCTGACGGGCTTATTTTCGGTTTGGGCTCTCTTCCGTGCTGCGGGCGGGGGTTGGATTCCGATCTTTTTCGGCGCTCTGGCGCAGCTTAGTTTCTTCATATTTGTTCTTGGCCTTATCCCGAATGGGCCAACGGCGCGCGTGCGCAATGATGTGACGCTATTCATTTCTATCTGGCGTAATGCCGGGGAATCGGAGGAGATCCGGCTATACCACCGCTCTATGCAGTTGCAAATCGCCGGAGTGAGGCCCCGTGATTACCCTCGCCCCCTGATCGAACGGCTTGCCGTCGCCCAAGGCCGCTTCGACGCCATGCTGCTGTTCGCTCACACCGTTGCGAATTGGGCCTTGGACAGCGGAAAAATCGCCACCGCCGGAGAATGGATCCAACGAGAAGAGGATCTTGCGGCGCATTGTGATTCGCAACTGCAAAATCTGGCTCTTGCGAGGTCCGCCTGTTTTGCAATCACCTTCGGCGACAGTCTTGACGCCGCTAGAACGAAGTTCGCCGGCGTCCAGTGGAACACATTATCGCCCCGCTGCTTTGTGCACCGCTCTAAAGCTGGCTATTGGCTTTCGCATGGCAATGTCGGCGAGGCACTTGCCGAAATCGCGCGTTCTGAATCGGCTTTACCCAAGCGGCTGCCGCTGTACCAGTTTGAACACGGCCTGCTTGCGCGCTTACACGCGAGAGCAGTAGCCTCGAGACCTCCTGCATCGCCGCTCTGGCGCGCGAACCCACGAGCTGTCTCCTCTCCAATCGGCCTGAATCCAATGCTATCCTGACATGTCCCGGCGGAGATCCGAAACCAATCGCACAGCGCGGTGATCCAAATTAGTGCAGAGTTTAGGACCGCACGAACGGTCGCTGCTCATGATTCAAATAGCCCATGACTATGCCAGGAAGCAGAAACACGAGGCGCCGGTTGGCTGTGCTATTTTGTCTTCCCCTGGCGTTTACCGTCGTATTCTTCGCAGTTACCCTGCTGACGGAACACACGGACATCGGGCTGCTTCGCATCCAGAATCTTTCCTCCAGCATTAGCCGCCTTCGATCTCTCGCCGGCGATATCGAATCCGGAGAACGTGGGTTCCTCCTGACCGGGGATGAGCGCTATCTGCTTCCCTTAAACCAGGCAAGCTCAGTGTTATCCAGCCAGATCGACGCCTGCCTGCGGTATGCGAAGGAGGAACCGCCGGATGTGGAACTACAAGTCCAGAGAATAGCCGGATTGGTGAGAGAGAGACTGGATCAGGCAAACCAGGTCCTAAGCGTGCAAAAGATGCGAGGTTTTGCCGCAGCCTTGGATGTCGCAAGGTTAGGGAACTCGGAAGCCACGATGAACAATGTCCGGCTTGTGACCGGCGATCTTCGGGTCAGATTAGGGGCTGAGCAATCGGCCTATCTGAGCAGCCAGCGGACTCTGAACTACTCCGCGTTTATCTTCTTCATCGTCGCTGCGCTCGCCATGATCGGCTTGATGGTGTGGCTTTACAATGCGCTTATATCGTATTTGCACGATCGCGATAACGCCCTCGCTAAGTATCAGGCCTTGAATCGGGAGTTGGAGGCCCGCGTCGACGAGCGCACCAGTGATCTGAAGCAGGCGAACGAAGAACTGCAACAATTTGCTAATGTGGCGAGCCATGACCTGCAGGAGCCGCTGCGAACGATCACCAGTTTTACCCAACTGCTCGAATCTCGATACAAGGGAAAGCTCGATCGGGACGCTGACGAGTTCATTGGATATATCGTCTCGTCTTCCCGCCGCATGACGGACCTGATCAATGGGCTGCTGGCGCTGGCGCGGCTTCGCAAGGCCGGCCAGCCACCTGTCCCGATTCCCTTTGAGAAGCTTCTCGGACAAGCGGAAATCAGCTTGCAGGCATCCATCCGCGAGAGCGACGCGCAAATCCAGCATGGCGCGCTCCCCGCCCTGGCCGTGGATAAGGTTCAGTTTGAACAGCTTCTTCAAAACCTGATTTCGAACGCCATCAAATATAGACGCGAGGAGCCTCCACGCATTCGTATTAACGCAAAACGGGATCCGAGCCACTGGATTTTCTCGGTAGGCGATAACGGCCGCGGCTTCGATCAACGTTTTGCCGACCGTATCTTTGGCCTGTTCCAGCGCCTTCATACCCGGGATGTGGATGGGACCGGCATGGGATTGTCGATCGCGCGAAAAATCGTCGAACGCCACGGCGGCAGGATGTGGGCGGAATCCACCGAGGGAATTGGATCGACGTTTTATTTCAGTCTTCCGGTCAGCCTCGAGGTTTCGCATGCGCCCGCCAACGGAGACGATTCGAAGGCAGCGGCGCGAAGTTAGTGTGCCATAGCCGCCCGGCCTGGCTTGCTCTTTTTCATGAAAAAGGCGAGAGGCACTAAAATCCCAAAGGCGATTCCCAGCAGCCAGAAGCAATCGATGTAGGCAAGGGTTTCGGCCTGGCGTTGGAGAGTTCTCATGATGAGCGCATACGGCCCGTTGCCCGCGCTTCCTCCGCCGAACACGCCTGAGGCGGCGCGCACCGCTTCGTTAAACGGTGCGTTCAGTGCGGTTGTGTGCTCTGTCAGCCGCTGCTGATGAAACTGAGAACGGCGCGCCAGAATGGTCGTTACAACCGAGATACCCAGGCTACCGCCAACATTCCGCGCCAGGTTGATTAGGCCCGAGGCCGCATTGTTCTTGGTGGGCGGCACGAATGCATAAGCGGCCGTGTTGATGGGAACGAACAGGAACGCGAGGCCTGCCGCCTGAAAACAGCGGGCGATGACTGCGTACTTGAAATTCATGTAAACGTCAAAATTCGTCATATGGATCAAAGCGAGCGAAGTGATCGCCAGTCCAACAGCGATCAGGAACCGGGCTTCTACTTTGCTGAGCAGCAATCCGACGAACGGCAGCATCCCCATGACGAGAAGCCCTCCCGGTGAAAGAGCCATTCCCGCTTGTGTTGCTGAATAACCCATCACCAGCTGAAGATATTGAGGGATCAAGACGGTGCTGCCCAGCAAGACAACACCGACCATGAACATCAGAAATGCCGAGACTCCAAAATTGCGATCCTTCAACAGGCTCAGATCGACCACCGGATCTTTGTGCTTCAGCTCCCAATACACCGCAAGCAGCAATCCAGCGAGTGAAATCATGCCGCAGATTCTGATGAATTCGGACGCCCACCAGTCGTCCCGCTCTCCCTTGTCGAGCAAAATCTGCAAAAATCCCAGCCCCAAAGCTATAAAAATGATGCCCCAGTAGTCGATTTGCAGTTTCGACTTAAGTTTCTGCGCACGCTCTTTAATGAAATAAGGAGGATCCTCCAACATAAAACTGGTTAAAAAGAGTGACAGCATGCCTACCGGGATGTTAATGAAAAAGATCCAGCGCCAGCTGAAGTTATCCGTGATCCATCCGCCGAGCGTCGGGCCGATCGCCGGGGCCGTCACAACTGCGATGCCGTAAATGGCGAACGCCATCCCGCGCTGCTGCGGCAAAAATGTATCGGCCAGAATAGCTTGTTCACTGGGCTGCAGCCCGCCGCCGCCCACGCCTTGGAGCACGCGAAAAAAAACCAGCAACCCTAAGGCGGGAGCGATGCCGCACAGAAATGAGCTAAGGGTGAAAAGGGCCACGCATGTCATGTAGAATCGCTTGCGGCCCATCAAAAGAGAGAACCAGCCGCTGAGCGGCAGAATAATTGCGTTCGATACCAGATAAGAAGTGAGCACCCAGGTGGCTTCATCTTCACTGGCCGACATGCCGCCCGCGATATGCGGCAAGGCGACATTAGCGATGCTCGTGTCGAGCACCTCCATAAAACTCGCCAGCGTGACTGTCAATGCAATGAGCCATGGGTTGAACGCCGGCCTCCACTGGGGCTGCAACGCCTCGCCGGATGGTTTTGGCCGAGCCGGGTTGCTTGACATCGAATCGCTGGCTAGGATGCGTTGTTCGTGCCGCTATTCAGAAGCACCGTCGGTGTGACCGACATTCCCGGCAAGAGCAGGTGTTGCCGGTTTTGCCCGGGTTCCAGAACAATTTTGACCGGCACGCGCTGCACCACTTTCACATAATTGCCGGTGGCGTTTTCCGGAGGAAGCAGGCTAAACTTCGCGCCCGAGGCCGCCGCAATGCTGTCAATGTGACCTTCGTATTTCCGGCCGCTGCCGTAAGTATCCGATTCGATCTCGACTTTTTGACCCACCCGCATCTTCTTGAGCTGGGTCTCTTTGAAATTCGCCGTGATCCAAATGTCATCGAGAGGTATTAACGCCATGATCTGCTGTCCGGGTGAAACCTGCATGCCCGGCTCGGCTGATTTTCGGCTGACGATGCCATCTACCGAAGCCCGGATGCTCGTGTAACTGAAGTTCAGCTTTGCTTGTTCCAGATCTGCCTGGCGCTGTTTCACCTGCGCCTGGGCTTGTTTATAGCGGGCTTCGCTAACCGCCTCCTGTTTGGCTCGGACCTGCTCGCTTTGACGCCTCTGAACCTGCGCCGTCGCCAGCTTCGCTTTCGCTTCACCGAGCTGCGCATTCGCTTGATCGATGTTGTGCTGCGCCTCGGTCACATCCGCTTTGGCGGATTCCACTTGAGCCGCGTTCGCCTTCTCGGAAGCCACGGCCGCGTCGTATTCCTGTCGCGAAATTTCGTCCTTGTCCACCAGGTCTTTCAAACGCGCTAGATCCTTTTGCGCCCGCACATAGTTCGCCTCTCTTTCCGCCACTGCGGCGCTGGCCGAATTCAGTCGGGCGCGAGCGGAGTTGATTGCCTGCTGGGCGGACGCGACGCCGGCCAAAGCTTGCTCCACTTGTGTCGCACTTGTGCTTATTTGACTGGTAACGTTGATCGCAGTGAGCGGTACGTTCTGCTGCGACTCGTTTGTATTCGCTTCGGAACTAGCCAGCTGCGCCTGCGCTTGGTTGAGTGCTACCTGATAATCAGCCGGGTCGAGCCGAACCAGTTCCTGACCGGCCTTCACTGGCTCGTTGTCGTTTACTAGTACTTCGATGATTGTGCCGGCTATGCGGGGGCTGACCGGTATGACGTGGCCATCCACCTGCGCGTCATCAGTCGATTCTCGTACTGAGTAGTAGGCGTAAACGGGGATCGTGACGATCGCCGCAACTACAACGAACGCCAGAACGATGAACCGGATTTTCTTCTTGCGGCGCGGATTCGGTTTCCTTCTGGATTCTTGCCCGTTATCGACAGACGTGTGTTCCGCATTGTCCTGCTGCTGCTCCTGTCCCTGGTGCTGCTCTTGAACGTCTGGCATGAATCCCTTGCCCTCACTCCTCCAATGTTCGGTATCCTACGCACTCACATCGATCGCAATCCGAATGCGCGGCCAAGCTGAGCCGGACTTTCTTCAGGAGCCCTACCAACGTGCCTTTCTCATCGACAGTCAAATCCTGGAACAAATTTCGGATGTTCTGATAATGCAGTGGCATGAATTCATCGAGCAACGCTTCCGCCTGCTTCGTGATCCGCGCATACCGTACCCGCCTGTCGCCGGTATCGACCACGCGCTTTACATACCCTTTTTGCTCTAGGTGATCGATGAGGCCGGTAACGTTTGCCCGGCTCACCAGCAGCAGTTCGCCAAGATCATGGAGCTGCATTCCTTCGGCTGGACCGTGCCGCAGGAGCATCAATATGTTGAGCGTGGATTTGGAAAGCCCGAAACCTGTCATATACCGCGCTGTCAATTGATGGAAGAGATCGTACGTGTAGAGAAGATGAAGCGCGACTTGAGTGGAAAGTGGATCGAACCCGGCATAGGTCGATCCTGCTTCCCGAACACGTTCATGATAATACGCCTCGAGAAGGTCTTCGGGCACATTCCTTGGATTCCGGATCGATAGTAAAGTTCCTAATTATTTGGGAGGATAAAGAATTGCGAAAAATAGCTCTCACCTTGTTCTTTCTCTCCTCTGCCGGCGCGCTGCGAGCCACCGTAATCCAGGGCGTGCTTGCCGACTGGAATTGTACACAGGCTATGGTGCGCAACGGACGGGAGAAAACACTGAAGCAGAACCGCAGTTGCTCTCTGATAAAGAACTATAACCGAAGCGAGTACGGACTGATCACGGACGACAAGAAGTTCTACCGGCTTGATGAAGCCGGCAATAAGACAGCCCGCTTATTGCTCAAAGACACGCCGGATAAAGATAACCTGAAGGTCGTGGTTACCGGCGACATCGATGGGGACACCATAAAAGTTACCCAAATGACCATGCTGTAGCAGAGGTCGCCGCAAAATCTTCAACCCGTCGGATCGCCGTGAATTTCTACGGCCTGTTCGTCTTCTGTGAGTGCGGGTTCGGGAAGCTTCCCGGTCCAATTTGCCCAACCCCAAAAAATCGCTGTTGACGAACTGAGCAGCCCTGACGCTGCTCCGATGGCGCGAATACCGAAATATTGTGACGCGGTGCCGGCGCCCAGCATCGAAAGCATCATCGTCGACCAGTTCATGGTTTCAATGGTTGAGAACACGCGTCCACGAAACCGGTCCTCCACGTGCTTCAGGAGATTCGACCAGTTAAGCACCGAGCTGACCGCGACACTGGCGCGTGATAGCCCCATAAAGAAGAGCGCTCCGCCCCAGTTGGGCATCTGGCTAAACAAGACATACGAGCCGCCGTGCAGAAGATAGCAGAACAATACTGTCTTTTTGTACGTGTCGAAGCTGATTCTCTTGCCCAGGCGGTTTCCGATGATGCCGCCGATCAAAAGTCCTATGCCGGCCGTTCCCCACAATTGACCGAGCCCTTCCGCCCCGCGCTGGAATACCATCTCGCTGAATAACGTGAACAGAACCTGTGCGGCGCCCCCGCCGCTTGCCCAGCCCACCGCAATCAAACCGATTCCAAGAATGAGGGGAGTCTTCATCATGTAGTCGAGCCCCTCCCGGTATTCATGCCAAGGGCGGGCCACTTTGGTCTCATTGAGACTTAGGTTTTCCGCCCGAAAGTGCCCGCTCACCGATCGCAGATTCGCGATGCAGAAGGCCGAAAAAAAGAACGAAAGCGAATTGAAGACAAACGCGAGCTGATACCCAAATTTCGCAACCGTGGTTCCTCCGAAAAATGCGCCCACCGCGAGTGTCATCCAGCCTGTGGTTTGCGTCAGTGAATTGGCCGTGTGCAGCTCATCTTCGCTTGCAATGGATGGCAAGATCGCGGATCGCCCGCTGGTAAAGAACGGTGAAGCCACCATCAAAAAGGCGCTCAGCAGATACAGTAGCCACGTTTGCTTATAGCCGATCGCCAGGATGAAGCCGAGCGCGATTACTCCCCGAACCAGATCGCTCGAAATCATAATGCGCTTCCGGTCGAAGCGATCCAGCAGGACACCGGCCAGAGGTCCGGCCAGCACGGCCGGAATAGCGCGCGAAAGCATCAGGGTGGCGATGACAGCGCCGCTGTGTGTTTGGGCCACGGCCAGGCTCAAAACGGCCACGTTGTTGAAGTGATCGCCAACTTCGCTCACAATTTGCCCCATCCACGTAAAGCGATAATTGCGATTTCTCCCCAGCAGGCGAGTGAAATCTGACATTAGCTACTATGCCGATGGGATTTGCAGGTAGTGATGGCTTGCCCCAGGTGCCGCTGGGTGTGTTCACACAGATGAACGATCAGGCCTATGACGGTGGTCGGAAGCTCCCTCCGCCCCACGCGCCGCGTGTCGTACAGCTTTCCAGGGTCTATCGTGCGCAAACGCGCTTCGGACGTTCGAAGACTCTCCTCAATCCGGCTCAGAAGCTCGGAGAGGCTCGAACCGTCAGGCTCGGACTCCCGCCGCAGGGCTTGGAGTTGTTCTTCGCTGAGCTGATTTCCCACCAGATACGTCGTGAGGCGGTCTACGCTTCCGGCGATATGGTTCAGATGGAAGCCGAGCGAGGCGCCGTCGATCTTCTGCCAAATTTGTTCCTGCGTCAGGCCCGCAGTATGCTTTGCGAGATCCTCGCGTACTTGTTCGAAAGTGAAGAAAACCGGTGCTACCAGTGGATGAACGTTCTCAATCGGCCCGCGGAGCCAGGGTTCAGGAGCTGTATTGGACATTCTGCCGCCATTCGCGCTCTAACGCATGTTTCCCGTGTGGCCGAGAGAATAGCGCCCCGGTTGGGGATAAACGCATAGTCCATGCGGCCCTTCCCCCACTTTGATCCGAGCCCGCAAACTCCCGTTGGACGTGTCGAAGACATAGACCTCACTGTTGTACCGCCCCGAAAGCCATAGCGATTTACCGTCTGTTGAGACGCCCCCCATGTCCGGACTCCCGCCGCCCGGAATTTTCCATTTGTTCACAATCCGCCGCGTCGCCAGGTCAATTAGCGTCACCGAACCTTCACCACGATTGGAAACGTAGAGATACTTCGCGTCCCGGCTGAAGTAGAGCCCATGCGCGCCCTTGCCGGTCTTCATAAATCCAATCTGTTTGAATGAATCGCCATCGATGAGGTGCACTCCGTCGGAATCCATGTTGGCGACATAGAAGATCTTCCCATCCGGCGATATTCTGCAATCCTGAGGCATCCCTTTGGGTTCAAGCTTCAAATGTGCGAGCACCTTCTGCGAGGCCACATCTACTTTGATCATCTCGCTCGAGAACTCACAAGTGGCAAGCATGTACCTGCCATCTGGGGAGAAATCCGCATGGTTCACGCCCGCGCAGTTAACCGGAACCTTATTCACGACCCGCATCGTTTGGGCGTCGAGAAAATCCAGGCGTTTCATCCGCTCCGCCATGACGATCGCGTACTTCCCATCCGGCGTGTAGTACATGTTGTACGGATCGTCCACATGAATCGTCTCGCCCTCTTTCCCTGTGGCGGGGTCTATCATCGTGAGCTGATCGCCCAGGTCCTGCGCCACCCACAGCTTTTTCAGATCCCAGGAGGGCACCACGTGTTGAGGCTCAAGGAGGCCCTTCGAATGTTTCGGGAGAGCGAAGTGTCCCACGATCTTGTAAGTCGCCGGATCGATGATGTCCACCGTGTCGCTTTTCGAGTTCGGCACGTAAATTCGGGAAGGGAAGCCCTTGATGGTGGAGCTCAACATGCCCGGCGCGGCGGCCGAATACAAGTTATTGGGATCCAGGACCGGCGGCATTCCGGGAAGCAGATTCAACTTCACCGGCGGATCTCCGGCCGCGTAGACGACTCCCGGCGTACTGTGATCGCCACAGAACGACAGCAAAGCGGCCGTGAAAACGCACACGCCTCCCGCCAGCGCGAACCTCTCGCAAGAACGCATAACTTTAATATGTAGGGTAACGCGTCGAATTTTCGTTCCCAGACGCTCTGATCTTAAGTACAATTTCAAATATAAATGTTGCGGCCAAACGGAGAAGAGACGGAGATTCTGCTGGGAAACACGCAGCTCCTCGGCATATTTTTCGTGGTTGCGATCCTGCTCGGTATCGCATTCACGGGCGGCTACATGGTGGGCCGCGGTTCTTCGGAAAAGAAACCAGCTGGTCCAGTGTCCACCGAAGAGTCGTCCCCAACCAAGGCAGGAAGCAACACCGCAACCGGTGGCGAAACACATTCGATCCCAGCCGAGGCCGGCACTTCGCCCGATCAGGTCACTGCCGCGCATCCGCAGGGCGGGCAGCCGCATTCGCTCAAGCCCGAACAACCGGCCCAAGCCCCGGACGCGAACTTTGCCCCTGCAAGCGGCCAGGAGTTTTTGCAGGTGGCCGCTGTCGGTAGAGATGAAGCCGAAGCAGTGGCCGATGTTTTACACAAAAAGGGATTCCGGGCTCACGCCGTTCCTAAACCGGGAAACGGCACGATCTACCGCGTGCTTATCGGGCCCATACGCGATGCCGGCGATCTGTCGTCCACGCGCGATGCTTTGCGCCGCACCGGCTTCCGCGAAGTGATCGTCCAGCACTACTGAGCTTTTGCCGCTCGAGCTCAGGCTATTCGACGCACGCCCAACCTGGTCAGATGACCACTTTATTTGCTGTTATCATCAGATCATGAAGACCCGCGTCGTGAGCGCCACCGAGTTCAAAGCCAAATGCCTGGCTTTGTTAGACGAGGTCGAGCAAAATGCCGGCACTATCACGGTCACGAAGCGGGGACGTCCGGTTGCAGTCGTGGGGCCTGCGAAAAAGGTGGCCTGGAAGTCCCCAAAAGGAGTATTAGCAGGCAAGGTCCAGATAAATGAGGATATGCTAACCGCGGGTACGGCGGGTTTATGGAACGTTGTGCGCCAGCAGGACGATCCACTGTTTGAGCCCTAAATTCCTGCTCGATACTCAGATCGTGGTCTGGTGGCTCTCCGATCCTCGCAAGCTCTCGAGAGAGCAGACCCGGGTACTGGATGCGGCAGTGCAGAGGGCTCAGCCTGTCGGTGTCAGTCCCATCACGCTGCTCGAGATTGCGGTTCTCTGTGGTAACCGGGGTCGCATCAAACGCAATGCAGATGAGTTCTTCGACCAATTGGAGGCGAACCCCGTATTTCGCATTCTCCCGCTCACCTTTGAAATTGCATCAGAAGTCGCATCGCTCGGCGCCCAACTCCGTGACCCTGCCGACCGTGCGATCGTTGCGACTGCCCGGGTTCATCATCTTCAACTGCTGACCTCCGATCAAGCAATTATTCAATCGCAACTCGTACCGGTTGTCGAATAAACGGCATTGGTTGATCATCGCGGCCGTTTTCGCGTTCATCACACGCATTTTGTATTTTGCGATTCTACTTCCTGCCTACGGGAGAATCAGCGAAAAGGATATGCGACGGCCTTACGTTTCAACCCCTTCTATTGCGCGTCGAGCAAAGGGTACGGTGGATGGGATCGAAACCTGCCAAGAAAGTGAATCAAGGCGGTCCGGGAAATGACTACTCCGCCGCTCTCAACGCCAATCCGCGAGCCACTGACGTAAATTCATCCCCCGTACGGATTTTTTGCGCTCCGAATCGCGCTTCGAAGATGCGGCGCACGGAAGGCACGAAAGACGATCCTCCCGTGAGAAAGACTTTATCCACATCCCGCGCGTCAACTCCCGCCTTGGAAAGCAGCGCCTCGACACGTTGCCTGATTTCGAGCAGCTCTTCGGAAATCCAGTCCTCGAACATGCCACGAGTAACCTCGGCATCGAGCTCCAGATCGCCATCCTGAAAGCGAAAGGCGCTCTTTTCCTCATGCGAAAGTGTTACTTTCACGCGTTGCACGGCGCGGTGTAATTGATAGCCGAGATCGTGCTTCACTAAGTAAAGGAGCGCGTTCAGTTTGTCCCGCTCCACCGCCTGCTTCGCCACACTCTCCAGCATGTTCAGCGTTTCGGAAGATCGCAGGAACGAGAGATGGTGCCAGCGTTCGAGTTTGAAGTAAACCCAGTTCGGAACCGGCAACAGTTTACCTGCCGAATCCAGAAGAGTTCCGGAGCCGAGCGCAGGAGAAACCAGGTGGCGGACGATTCGCGCATCAAATGCATCTCCGGCGAGCGCGAGACCTTCGTTGCCCAGAACGTCTCGCGGTTCGTGGCCGCGCCGCCGGATACCGCTCCCAACCCGCAGTAATGAAAAATCGCTCGTGCCGCCGCCGAAGTCACCGATCAGGATCAGCTCGTCGTGATCGAGTGTCGATTCGTAGTGGTAAGCGGCTGCCACAGGCTCATATTCGAATTTCACTTGTCCGAAACCAGCAGCATTCAGCGCGCCCCTCAGGCGTTCGAGAGCGTAATCGTCGTCCTCCTGGGACTCGGCTCCTACGAATCTAACCGGACGGCCGACCACGACATTGCGGATCGGCTGCCCGAACTGCTCCTCGGCGTGAACCCGGATATCGCGCAGAAGATTGGCGACCAATTGCTCCAGTTGAAAGCGCCGTCCGAAGATTTCCGTGGTTTGCAGGCTCCGGCTGGCTAAAAAAGACTTCAGCGATTGAATCAGCCGCCCTTTTTCATCGGCACTCAAATAGTGTTGAATGCCGGCCGGCCCAGACCAGGATTTTATCGTTGTCCGTCCGGCTTCGCGAATCCGCTCCAGGTAAAGAAGAGAGCGGTACGATTCCGTCCTACCGGCGGCTGCGGTGAAGCGCGCCACCTGTACCTCGCCATTCGCAGCTAGGGCGATCGAACTGTTGGTGGTGCCGAAATCGAGACCGATAGCCAAATAGCCTCACCAGCACCAAATACGTCAAAGCGCTCTGAGATTTCTTCCGCGACCTTTCAATACTTCGGCACCGCCGGATCCACCTTATCGCTCCATGCCAGAATTCCACCTGTCATGTTGCGGACGTTCTTAAACCCGTTCTGCTTCATCAGGTCCACGGCCTTCTGACTGCGAGCGCCGCTTTTGCAGTGCGCCACGATCTCGGCATCCGGATTTAGCTCACTCAAGTGCTTCGGAAGCTCGCCGAGCGGGATCAGTTTCGCGCCGGGAATGCGCGCAATCTGATATTCGTGCGGTTCGCGAACGTCAATCAGTACGAAATCGTCGCCTCTATCCAGCTTGCGTTTCACTTCCCGAGGATCGATCACACCCTCAGCCTCCGCTGGTTGCGGCACAGCGGGACGCACGCCGCAGAATTCCTGATAATCGATCAGTTTTGTCACCGTCGGATGATCGCCGCACACCGGGCAATGGCGATCGCGCTTTAGCTTAAGCTCGCGGAAGCCCATATTCAGCGCGTCGTACAGGAGCAGCCTGTTCTTCAAGGTCTCGCCGGCGCCAAGAATGATCTTCACCGCCTCGGTTGCTTGGATCACGCCGATCAGGCCCGGCAGGATACCCAGCACCCCGCCCTCCGCGCAGCTCGGAACAAGCCCGGGCGGGGGCGGCTCAGGGTAAAGGCAGCGGTAACATGGCCCGTCTTCGTAGGCGAATACAGTCGCCTGCCCTTCGAACCGGAAAATAGAGCCGTACACGTTGGGCTTCTTCAACAGCACGCACGCATCGTTCACCAGGTAGCGTGTCGGGAAATTGTCCGTGCCATCGATCACGAGATCGTAATCTTTTAGAATCTCGAGCGCGTTCTCGCTGCTCAATCCCGTATCGAATTTGTCAATCCGGACATTCGGATTGATGTCGCGCATGCGGTCTCCCGCCGAATCGAGCTTCTTACGGCCGAGGTCGCTTGTCCCGTGAATCACCTGGCGCTGCAGATTGGAGGCATCGACTACATCAAAATCGACGATACCGATACGCCCCACCCCCGCAGCCGCGAGATAAAGCCCTACCGGCGCGCCCAATCCCCCAGCCCCGATCATGATCACCTTGGCCTGCTTCAGTTTGAGCTGGCCCTGCATCCCGACTTCCGGCAGGATCAGATGCCGGCTATAGCGGGCTACTTCGTCGTTAGTGAGCGCCCTGGTTTCCGGCTCCGCGACGCCCACTGCGCCGCCCGCAATACTGGGAATGATGGAGATCGTATCGCCTCTTTCGAGCGGCGTCTGGTCTTTGTCCAGATAGCGAATATCCTCGTCGTTGACATACACGTTAACGAAGCTGCGCAACTTGCCCTGCTCGTTGAACAGGTTCCCTTTGATGTTCGGATATTTAGCGGTCAGCTGATTCAAAGCCTCGGCAACCGTGCCGCCGTTGACTTCCACGGAGTCGCTTTGTTCGGTAAACTGCCGCAGCGCGGTCGGTATCAGGATTTTGGCCATATCAATTCCTCACGTTCCGCCCTGGTTTGATCCGCGTCGGGCAGGAAACTATTCGCATGATCGAACTTGCCGTTGTTGATAGAGAGCACCACAAACGAATACCACGGACAGGAGTTTTTTAGGTCCGTCTCGGAAAAGTATGCATCGCAATCCGGGTGGGAATGGAAAATTCCAATTAGATCGAGCCCTTGAGCGCGCGCTGTCTTGTCGGCTGCCAGCAGATCTTCAGGCCGCAGTTGATATCGTTCGCCCTGCTCTCCAGCATAGGCGTTCTCTAGCGGAACAGCTTCCGTCACCGTTTTCCTATCGCCCTGCAGATGCCCCAACATCGCGCCGCAACACTCGTTGGGATAGGTCCGCTGCGCGTGCAGCAGCATCGCTTGCCACGGCTTCGTCTCAATTTCGATCATTCCAAAAGCTTTCGCTGAGGTATTTTTGCCCGCCGTCGCAGAGAATCGTGACAACCAGCCCGGCCCGTCCCTCCTTAGATAGCTTCTCGGCCACCCGCGTCGCAGCAAGTACGTTGGCGGCAGCGGAAATTCCCACCAGCAGTCCCTCTTCGCGAGCCAGTTGACGGGCCATCGCGTACGCATCTTCCGTCTCCACCCAAAGGTTTTCGTCGGCCAATTGAGGATCGTAGATTTTCGGCTTTATCGAGGACGGCATGTGCTTTGTACCTTCCAGTCCATGCAGCGGCGAGGCCGGCTGAACCGAGATGCACTTGACTTGCGGTAGGTCCTGTTTCAAACGCCTTGTCACTCCGGTGAAGGTTCCGGTCGTGCCCAGCGCCGCCACAAAATGCGTGACGTTTCCGTTGGTTTGATCGATGATCTCGGGCCCGGTCGTGGCGAAATGTGCCTGCCAGTTAGCCGGATTGCTGTATTGATCCGGATAGAAATACGCCTCTGGATCGTCTTGATAAATCTTCTGGCAGACTCGAATCGCGCCGTCCGAGCCTTCGCCTGCCGGCGTCAGCACCAACTCCGCGCCGTAGGCTCGCAAGATCTGCTTTCGCTCCGCTGACGCGTTCGCGGGAAGGCATAACTTCACCGCATATCCCTTAGCCGCACAGATCATGGCGTACGCGATGCCTGTGTTCCCGCTGGTGGAATCGAGCAGAATTTTGCCCGCAAGCAGTTTCCCGCTCTCCTCCCCTCTCAGGATCATGTTTAGGGCCGGTCGGTCCTTGACTGAACCCCCCGGATTGAAAAATTCCGCCTTCGCACATACCGAGACCGCTCCGCGCCGGGCCACACGGATATCTAGCAGCGGAGTTTTACCGATTCTGCTCAGCAGGTCAGGTTGTGCAAGGCGTTCGGCAACGGCGGCCATCTGTTTCTAGTGTATGTCTATAGCCTTGGTAGACAATAGCGGCGCGGGTACTGGTATTCAGACCGGTTGTGTAGAAGAATTCTGGACGCGATAGAAACCGATCAAGTCGAGCCCGACGGGCTTCACTCCCAGCTGGCGCAGCATGCCTGTGATTTGCCCGCGATGATGAGTGCCGTGATTCACGACATGGAGCACCATCTGCCAAAGCGGTGTTGTGTAGGAGATGCCCGCCAGGCTTTTATATGACATTACGCGGGACCACTCCGTCTCCGAGAGTGCTTCCGCCCAGGCGAGCATCTTGTCAAGGAGCCCTAACCACGCCTCGCGCAATTCAAAGGTGCAGCCGGGCGCCACGTAATCCGCAAGCGCACCGCTGGGACGTCCCTCGAGGCGATCCATCCAGATGGAATCGGCCTGATAGAGGTGAACCAAGGTGCCATAAACGCTCGGGAAGGATCCCCTCAGGTCCTTGACTAGTTGCTCGGCCGGCAATGCGGCCGCCTCATCAAGAACCTGGCTTGTGGCCCAGCCATGATAACGAAGATGAGTGCAACAAACGTCAGAGAGGATCATCCTCTATATCTATCGCATTCGTGTCCGAAATCCTGAATCGGAGCCGCGACCGTACTTTGGACGTACTGAGAACCAATCAGTAGACACGGATACTTTGGCAGAGCTTGGCGCCAATCGTTTATCGTGGGCCTCTCAAACGTGCCATACTGGGATTGACAGTTTATCCCTCTCCAGACGAACCCGATCGGGGTGTCAGCCTAGGGCAACCTGCCCTTTAGGCAATGACACAGACCACGATAATCCGTTTTACAAATTCATTGCCCGGCGCGTGTTGAGACTGTCCTGTCCCGCGAAAGGCTACATGAATAAGAAAGACCTTCCATCGAGCGACGGCCGGCTGGCCGAGCTGCTGCTCGAAGAACTGAAAGACGTAGCTATCTTTCTGATGAATATGGATCGTCGCGTCACGAGTTGGAGCCCCGGCGTTGAACGCATCTTGGGGTACGGCGAGGCTGACTTTATCGGGCTTGATGCAGCCAACCTGTTTACCACTGAAGATCGAGAACGCAGGATGGACGATGCTGAATTTGAAAAGGCAGATTTGACCGGTCGCGCTCCGGATATGCGGTGGCACGTGAGGAAAAATGCCAGCCGGGTTTTTGTCAACGGTGTGCTCAGGGCATTCATGGATGACAACGGTACGCAAGTTGGGTACAGCAAAGTAATTCGACATATTACGCCGAACCACATCAGCGATGGCATGCTGCAAGCCATTCTCGACCGCACTCCCGATGTCATCTACGCAAACGATGGCGACGGCCGCTACACATTTGCAAACTCTGAAATGGCGCGCCTGGTTGGATGTGGTATTGACCAAGTCATCGGGCGTATGCCGGAAGACTTCTTCCCCCCGCACATCAGTGCGCCACTCCGTGAGATGCATAACTGCGTTATGCAGGAGAACAAGGCGCGCATCGTTGAAGAGCTTTTTCTTTCTAAAGATCACGGCGAGCGCACGTTCCTGATTGGAAACGCTTCCTGTCACGATTCGGACGGAAAAACGATGGGTGTCGTGAGCATTGCTCAAGATATTTCCGCCAGGAAGAACGCCGAACAGGAGCGTGAGCATCTCATCTCGGAACTTCGTCGGTCAAATAACGATCTTGCGCAGTTTTCGTATGTAGTTTCCCATGACCTGCAAGCGCCCCTTCGCATGATCAGGAGTTACACGGAACTCCTTGCGCGGCGCTATAAGGGAAAGCTTGACGATACGGCTGATCAGTTCATTGGGGTTATTTTAAGCGGCACCGGCAGCATGGATGAGCTCATTAAAGCGCTCTTGCGCTACGCCCAGACGGGCGAAGAAGCGCTAACAAAATCGGCGGTTGGCATCGAGGCCGTTCTTGATGGGGTGCGATCGAACCTGGAGCCCGTCATAAACGAAAGCTTGGTCGAACTGACGCATAAACCATTGCCTGTGGTGTTAGGCGACCCAGTGCAGATTCTGCAGCTCTTTCAAAACCTGATTAGCAATGCAGTTAAATACTCCAGAAAAGGAGTGACACCTCAGATTCACATTTCCGCCGAGAAAACGGCAGAGCAGTGGCGTTTCGAGGTTACGGATAACGGCATCGGAATAGACGCCAATAACTTAGAGCGGATCTTCGCGCCCCTCAAGCGCCTTCACGGCCAAGAAATCCCAGGCACGGGAATCGGATTGGCAGTATGCAAGCGGATCGTTGAACGTCACGGTGGGCGAATTTGGGTTACGTCGGAGCTCGGAAAAGGCTCAACGTTCTTCTTCACACTTCCGGCAATCTAGCTCTACCGACCTGTTGACATTCAACAAGAGACCTGCCACACTCTTATCGACGGTCAACAGGAGAGTTATGTCCGCCGGCAAATCCGATGTTCTTCAAGGTACGCTCGACCTCATCGTGCTTAAGACGCTGGAGACTCTGGGTCCAACGCATGGCTATGGCATTGCAGTTCGCATTCAACAAGTCTCGGCGAATATCCTGCAGTTGAACCAGGGCACGCTTTATCCCGCGCTGCTGCGTCTCGAGCAAAAGGGCTGGATCAAGTCAGAATGGGGCGAATCGGAGAACAAGCGCCGCGCGCGCTTCTACTCATTGACAAAAGCCGGCAAGAAGCAATTGCGGGAAGAGACGGCAGACTGGGAACGCTTTGCTGGCGTGATGCAGCGTGTGCTGGCGCCTGTGGAGTAAACCATGCGCTCATTCTTGCTGCGTTTGTTGGCCACGCTCCGGCCCGGTAAGAGCGAGCGCAGGTTGAATGAAGAATTTGACGAACATCTGCAAGTACTGGCGGCCCAACAGTCCGAGCGTGGCCTGAGGCCAGACGAAGCGCTGCTGGCCGCGCACCGGGAGTTCGGATCGGTCGAACTGGCGAAAGAACGGTATCGAGACCAGGCCCGCTTTCGAAGCATGGAAAACATTGCGCGCGACCTCCGCTTCGCGCTTCGGCAGTGCCGCAAGAACCCTGGTTTTACCGCGGCGGCGGCGCTCTCCCTCGCACTCGGCATCGGAGCAAATGCCGCTCTGTTTTCGTTTGTCAACGCGATTTTGCTGAAGCAGTTGCCCGTACCGCAGGCGATGCGGCTGGTTGTTCTCAAGAATGCAGGCAAACCGCTAATTCTGAGCTACCGCCAGCTGAACGCTCTGAATCGGGACGCTGCGGAGCTCGACGGCTTATCGGGAACCTTCCCCCTCGACGTCAGCGTTACTTTCGGAGACCATCCGCAATGGGTGTCCGCCGGGCTTGTGACGGGAGAATACTTCCATACTCTACAGGTCAAGCCGGAGCGCGGCAGACTGCTTTCACAGCGCGATCTCGACGATGCCGAAGGCAATCCGGCTTGCGTAATCAGTTACCGGCTGTGGAAGAGCCAGTTCCGCGGTGCCGGGGATGTGGTCGGACGCACTATCCTTTTGAACACACGACCGTACAAGATCATCGGGATCGGCGAGCGGGGGTTTAGCGGCCCGGACTTACAACGGCCGGCGGATTTGCAGATTCCCGCCACGCGCCTCATCGACTACATGCCGGCTTTCGTCGGCATTCCAAACTTCGATTGGAAGTCGCGGCTTTCTCTTTTTTCTGCGATGGCACGGCTGAAGCCGGAGGCGACAAGGCCCGCGGCGGCAGCACAATTAACTCGCCTCAACCGCGCTTATCTGAAGTCTGCGAAGCTGAACAATCGCCCCGAGGATGTTCAATTGGCGGACGGCAGCGCGGGACTGCAATCTTCTTCAGGGCTCGCAAGACCGGCATCCATTTTGCTGGCGGTATCGCTTGTCGTCCTGCTCATCGCATGTGCCAACCTCGCAACGCTGCTCCTCTCGCGTACATCGGCGCGGTCTTCTGAGTTCGCCTTGCGGCTTGCGATAGGCGGCTCGCGCAGCAGGGTTCTTGCGCAGGTGTTGGTGGAGAGTGCGCTGCTTGCGGTATTCGGTACGGCGGCCGGCATCGCGGTTGCCTATGCCATCAAGCGAATCCTGCTTTCGTTCCTGAATCGCACAACTCCTCAAATTCATCAATTGCACGTTGCGCTTGATGGGACCGTTCTGATGTTCGTTGCTGTCACGTCCGCCATTTGCGTGCTATTGTTTGGAGCCGCACCTGCGCTGCAGGCCGCCCGGACCGCGGCGCTCGGCTCGTCTGCCGGAAACACGCGCGCAGGAACGGCCATACGTAAAGCTTTCGTCGTCGCACAGATCGCGCTGTCGTTCGTCGTTGTGCTTTCAGCCGGACTACTTGTCGGAACGCTGCACAACTTGAAAGCAGTAGATCCGGGTTTCCGTCCTGATGAAATCGCGGCCATCGACATCAGGCCCGCAGCCGGCGGTTACACCGGCGCTCAGGCCGATCAGTTCTATAAGCGCGTTGTCGATCATGTTCGCACTCTCCCGGGGGTGAAAGCTGCGACCACAGCATTCGGAATCAATCTCGGAGGCGGCTTTAAGATGAAGCTCGAACCGCTGCTGCAACCCGGCCCGGCATACGACGTGAATGCCTATGGTGTGAATCCGGGCTATTTCGACACGTTCAGCGCGCGCATTCTGGCTGGCCGCGATTTCAATGCCGGCGATACTGCCGACAAGCAGCAGGTCTATATCATCAGCGAGCATCTGGCCAAAACATATTTCCGCGGAGAAAATCCAATCGGCCGCCATCTGCGTTCTAACGGCAGAGAACTCCGGGTGATCGGGGTCGCATCTGACATTCGCGATCAAGGCCTGCGCCAAACAAGCTTGGATACTGTTTATCAGGATGCTGGGCAACTATTGTCATCCAGCCTGACCGTGTTTGCCCGCTGTGATGGCCCATGCGCGCCGCTGCTGCCTACCTTGAGAACGGCCATTCGAAAGATCGATCCCAACACCCCAATACTTTCCATACGTACCTTGCAGACTGAAATGGAAGGCGCATTCTCTTCCCAGCAAGTGCTCGGATTCCTTTCCACTCTGTTCGCGGCGCTGGCCATACTGCTCGTCGCCGCGGGAATCTACGGAGTTCTTTCCTACACCCTGACCAGGCGTACGCGCGAAATGGGAATCCGGATGGCCCTGGGAGCTTCGGCGAAAGATATTGCCGGCTTATTTGTATCGGAAGCGGCGGCGATGATTGCGCTGGGTACCTTCATCGGCGTGCCCGGCGCGCTGGCTGCCGTCACGTTGCTCAAGTCTCAACTGTTCGGCATCGAGCCGCACGATCCTGCGACGCTGGCTGAGTGCGTCATGTGCGTAGTAGTCACTATCGTTCTGGCGTCAATCGCTCCTATCAGACGCGCCTTGCGCATTGCGCCACAGCAGGCCTTGCGGATTGAATAAAGATCTGCTCGCTTTCAGCGTCCAACTGCGCGCCTTGACGGTTTGTCTGCTGATTGCAGCGTCCTGCGGTCCCCGGTCGCGGGGCTTCCGTGTAGTGCCGGCGACACCGAACTATCTTCTGCGTTATCCGGATTCGCGCCAGACCCCTTTCCCGGATGTACTTCGTGCGTACAACGGCTTTGAACAGGGTCGCGCCTGGGTCGACCTTTGCCCCGACATGGAGCTTCGCATCGAAGATGCGTATTATGAGCCTGGCATGTCCAGACATGGACTAGCTGGGTTCCTGGGCACGGAGGTCGCTCAATATAAAGTGGGATCGCATGGAGGGCTGCAGCTCCTTTCGGTCCGGTCAATGAAAGATCGGCCAAGTGACCAGCCGCCTGTTCAAGGGCTCATCCCGCGTTCGCAACAACGCCATCGGTATTTCCGGTTCTACTACGAAGTCCTCTTCAGGAAAAGCGGCAACTCGCGCGGCTCCGTTCTGCTGAGCGCAAACGCAAAGGACGACATTGATCTGCTTGCTGCTGAGTTGATGAGTGATCCTGATTCCGTTTGTAGCGGGACATCCGCACACTGCACTGTATTCCCTGAAGCTTGCTCGGTATCGATAGAGATGGAAATCGTGGTGAATGGTTCGCCGCGAAATGTAATTTGGAGGAGTGTTCTTTCTGACGTCCTACACCACCCGCAGCATCTTGAATTGTTCAGGATCTATAACGGTCGCCTGACGCCTGTGAAACTCGACGCCAATGATGCTAAAGCGCTCAAACTGCCTCTCCTGCCTGGCGATCACGTGACCTGGAATTAGCGCCTGTCGTGGCCTTGGTCTTGAATCGTAAGAACTCAAACAATCTGTCGCAGAGATAGCACATCTCCGCTTCGCCTAACTCTCCCGCCGTCCGCCATCTACCGAAGCAAGCTAAAATGCGCCATGGCTGATGTTTCCAGGGACCGCGGGCGCGCACATCATGATCAATTCGCCACGAAAACAGCAGCTTTATTTATATGAGCTGCGAGTTGTAAGTATGTGAGCTGAGAGTGTCTTGATTTTGTCGTACCTTAAGGGACTAGGGGAATATATGAAAAGAACCATTTCGTTAGCGCTGATTCCGTTCTCGATCGTCCCCTTGGTGGCCCAAACAGCACCGAAGATCACCGGAACGATCAATGGCGTTCCAATATCTGATAAAGCTCTAAACATCGAGCGTTCAACCGCAGTCGCCCATTTCTTTGCGAAACAGCATCGGGAGCCTACCAGCCCGGCGGACCAGCAGCAGGTCGACGCTTACTGGCACGACATGAGATGCGAACGATTGAAGTTTGCGATCGAAGGCGGCATGAAGCAGGCGGTAACCGAGCAACTCGGTATTGCAGTCACCAAGGAGGATTTGGAAGCCGCGCAAAAAGCGTACCCGCTGCTTTCTGACCCCAATATGCCAGCCCAAGCCGCCGCTATGCTAACCGCGATCTCTGCTGTCCTCGACAAACATCAAGACCCGGATCAGGTGTATGACCAGATCATTAAACCCTACCTTTCGAAGCAGGAGTGGGAATTATGTTTGCACAATGTGAGCACTCCAGAGAGCCGCCAGTCTTACACGAAGAAATTGGCCGGTCAGATGTCGCAGACACCTGAAGTGGTCAAGAAACAGGCAGCCAATATCGAGAACTGGCGTTTCATCGCCGAGTTCCGAAAGATGCGGCAAGCAGTCGATCGACAACTGGCGTCCAGCGATCCTACTTTTGCCTCTTACCTGAAGATTTACGGCAACGGCCGCTTCGTGCCGAACGATCCGCGGTTTGCTTATCTGGCCCAAAAACGAACTGCCTTTTGGAATGCTCAGTTCGCAAAGATCAATCTTTACGTTAGCGACCCAACTCTTGTCTCCAGTTGCGATCTGAGCGGCGTCGGAATCGAAATCGCGAGTCAGTAAAAAGTCTCCCCTGAACGCAACACACGGTACTGGGTCAGTTTGAAATTTCAAACTGGACTATGCGGATGGCAGATGCGCCGGTTTTCTACGAAGAGAAACGCTCGCCAGCCACGGGAACAGGAACAGCGCAGCGCTGGCGGCGGTTGCGGAACCGAAGATGACAAACACCCCAAAGCGCAGGGTAGGGGGGAAGTTCGAAAGCAGAAAGATCCCGAACCCGCAACAGATCACTAGGAAATTCGTTCCGATCGGCCGCCACAGATGCGAGCAGGCCTTCGACCACGGTTCCCAGGAGCTGAGGTTCTTATGGTCACGCTTGGCGAACATCGTGAGATAGATCATGGCGTCCACTCCCATGCCCAGATCGAGATTGGCGGCTGTAGCGGTAATGAAGTCCAATGGCATGCCGAGGTAAGCGATATATCCACGCACGACGACTGGGATGATGGCCAGGGTTACCAGCATCGCCAAGCCCGTACGCAATGAGCGGGAGAAGACAAAACCCATGACCGTGAAAATGCCGGTCAGCAACAGCAAGCCGCTAATGATGCTGGATTTGATCAGCCGGCCCATGTCACCCAATAAGCTGTACTCGCCACCGACAAGAAGCGTGCGAAAGCCCTCGCGATGAACCGTGCCCTCCAGGCGGCGGATGACCTGTTCGCGCGACGCGTTCCGCACAGTCTCCCGCATGCGCAAAAGAAAGAGTGCCTTCTTGTGGTCCGGAGTTATGAACTGCCGCGCCGGGTCGCCGTGTTTCGGGCTCTCCAGCACGCCCACCTCTTTCTGTTTCTTGGATTCTCCTTCGAAAAATCCTTCTATCGATAACAGTTTCGAGTACCAGCGCCGGTCGATTTCGCTCTCCATGACCGGCAGCGACATAGCCTTGCCCACGGCGGGGTCCTTTTCCAACGCATCGTTCAGCGCCCACAGCCGCTTGTAGGCCTCGCTGGTATCGAGCGCAGCGCCGTGAATGTCTTCCACTTCGAGTTTCAGCGGACTGCTTCCGCCGGAGCGATCAACCGCCTCGACTCCTTGTCGAATGTCGCTCCCTTTCTTGAAATAGAAGAACAATGGCGGGTCCGTATTCAGGCGCAGCATCCCGATGGCGCCCACGACGCCGAAGATCATCAATGCGGCCGCAACCACGCGGTGGCGCTCGGAAAAGAACGAATGCAGCCGCGATGCGATGCCTTTGGTCCAGCCGAACTTTGTCTTTGGGGGTGAGGCCAGAGCCAGGAACCAGGGATACAGGATGTATGCGGCGAGGAATGCCATCGCCGCGCCGACCGCTCCACCCGTGCCCAGGTGCTTCATGGACGTCGCGGAAACGAGCATGAGGCTGATGAAACCCAGCAACATGCATACCGCACTCCAGAATGACGGCGCAACCGTTTCCTTCACCGCACTCCACACAGCCGCGTGCCCGGCCAACTGTTTCTGCTGTCGAATCCCGATCCAGTTGTAAGTCAGAAAGACCATGGGCGAGAGAGTCATGACGAACACCATCGTCGACAGGCTCGCCGTAACCGGCCCGATCGGAATATGAATACGTTGATTAATGATGAGTGTCGCAGCGCTCGAATTCGCACATGCGACGAATGCGCCCAGCAGGATCCACGGCGAGCGAAAGACAACAAACAACACCACGCCAAACACGCCGGCCGCAGCCAGGCTGAAAGTTCGCAGGTCTCTCGCCATGGTCCGCGAAATCATTTCGGTGACATAAGGCAGGCCCGAGATCGTGACTTCGAAACCGGGCCGGTCGAACTTCTTCTTAAGAGCCTGCACGCCGTCGATCGTTTTCTCCCCGATGTCGTCTCTTACCGTGGCAATGACATCTGTGGAGCGGTGATGCTTGCCGATAAGAGTGTTCGTCCAGAGGGGGCTCTTCAGTGCGTCTTTGATGTCTTTTGGCCCGTGGCCCTTCGGCCCGGGATTTATTGATAGGACAGCGGTGACTCCGGGGACCTTTGCCAGTTCGACCGACAATGCGTGGATGCGATCCGCATACGCCGGTGACGCGATATCGCCGCTGACAGTCAAGTCGATCTCGGTCATTTGTCCTGGGAAAGTTCTGGAGATCTCGTTGTCAGAGCGAACTTGCGGGTCGTTCTTTGCGAAAAAGAAGTTCTCTCCCACATTCGGCTTCAAATCTACGGAATGCAAGAACACCACGACCACGATAGCGGTGATTCCGAAGCACACCAACACCGGAAAGAAGCGGGGCAGCATTGCCATGACCGGCACGTCGGGTTTGCGCTCCGAAGTCACCGGTCAGAACTCTCGGTTCGTGTGTTGGTCTTGGCCGCGCCCGTCGGTTTCGCGTTCAATGTCGCAAAGCTGTTCCCGTTCACGACAGGTGGTCATCCGGTTCTCCTTGGGTTTCCCCAAGGATACCGCCGCTGCTTGAGCGGTCTATGGGGGCAGTTTGGCCGTAAGTTGCGGCATACCGCCTTTTTCGCCGCCTTCCGCTCGCTCCCGTGTGCATGCTCGTGCGAATCGGAATGGACGAGCGAAACACAAGCGGCGAGCGAACAGATTCCAGCCTCAATGCCGTCAAGCACGGCTGCCGCGCCAAAACCGTCATCGAGCAGCATGGCCCGCTGCTTCTCGATTTGCATGACTAAGAGCGAGAGCAGCGGAGGGCCGGTTCAGATTCCCTCCAGAGTCGGATGGGTCGCCCGCTCCGTAACAATCCCCCGACTGGCATGGATATCGTGACGCAACCACAAAACCATGCTGACCATGATTAACGAAATCGCGATCCATACTCCGCCTTGTGCAATGCGATCTACTAGTCCGTCCACCAAATCAGGAACGCCGAATAAGCGTTCGACAATCCAACCGAGAGACGCGAAACCCGCGAACAGGGCGCCACCGAGTCTGAAAGCCTGTATAAGCAGGCGTCCGGCTCAGGATGATTAGCGAAGGCAGGATAGCGCCCACGACAATCAACTGCATCGTCTCGATACCGAGATTGAATCCCAATATGCTGGCGATACGCTGCCATGGCCCGACTCCTAGATTTTGCAGGGTCGTAGCGAAAGCCAATCCATGTACGAGACCGAAACCAGCCGCGATTGCCGGTTCACGCCCCGGAAAGACCGGGCGCAGAGCGTGAATGGCGGAGGCCAGAATGGAAAAAGCGATCAGAACTTCGACCACGCGGCTAGGCAAAGACACGAGTCCCCACGCTCCCAATGCCAGCGTGGCCGAGTGCCCGGTGGTGAACGCGGTTACTACTCGCATAATCTGAACAAGACTGCGGCGAATACTGCCCGCTCCGGCCCAACGAGACCGGACCGCAAGCAGCGGTGCGGGTAAGAGGAGTGCTATCAGGAACAGAAGATGATCCGTACCTTCGGCGATGTGCCGCATGCCAAGGCGGAACATACTGGGCACGCCTGCCAAAGGTCCTAGCCCCGTAACAAGACGCGATCGCCAAAGCCACAGCAACGAATTCTGTTGAGAGCCTGCCTGTACATAGTCGAGTCGGAAGTACGATTGGTTTTGGTTACGGTTCTGTGCAGTCACGCGGATGTTGCGGTCTTCTGGGACTAAAGAGTTCATCAGGTAGACTGACACCCGCGGTTCGTGGTGGTTCTCGATCACGAGTGTCCGGTGCGGCCCTCCGGTCGGCAAATCCGCATCGAACTCGATGTGAATCTCACCGAGGCCTTCCCGCATATCCGCTGGAGCGGGAAAACTTACAGCCCGTAGGCGCGGCTTTAACGCGTGGCCGTCTGCGCTGAGCGACAGATCGCCAAGAACCTCTCGAGCGTACGTTTGCTGCTCGGCCTCGGAGAAAGCACCGTCGCCGTTGGAATCGATGGCCGCAATGACGGCGGAAGATACCGCGACTCCCGGAATCAGTCGCATGGACGCATGAATCTGGCCTTGCTCGATCGCAACCATCATGGCTTGCAAATACTCGTCAAGCCGGTGTGCAAACACAGGCACTCCGAGTGACAAAACTGCTGCAAGAATGGACAGCCTCGTCTTCATTGATTGCTGAACTGGCGGCCGTAGTCATTCGTTGGATCGCGATACATGGTATGAACGTGGTTCGCAGGCTCATCATTCTGAGGCGCATATTCGATGACCAGGTGGGGGCCTTGCACACGGTAGTAGGCGGTGATGTTAGTGCCTGGCTCGAATGTTGTAGGGCCGCTCCAGGCGAACCACGTTTCGTTCAGGTCGGCTCTGAGCTCTGCCATGCGGACAGAAGCCGAATTTTTATTGATAATGCCGGCCCATTCTGCAATCAGGTCGAGAAGCATAGCCCGCTGCTTATCGTTCATCCCGGATACCTTCAGCCCCTCGGGAGCGATTTTCTTACCGTCCTGACCAGGGCCAAGGACCAGGTCCGGAACGCGATAGTTAAGGACAGCTTGCCGCCGCTGCTTCTCGTCGAGAGACTGCAGTAGCGCGAGCGCCTTGTCGCTTTCTCGTCCCAAAGGACGTATGGTTTGACCATTCAGCTTGAAAGTTGCGGGTTGAGCACCGGTTAGCGTCGGAGTCAAAACTCCTCTGCTTCCAGCGATCGTAATATTCAATGCCAGGTGGTGACCACCGAACTGGAGCATCCAAGGCGCCGTCGCGGAAGGGTTTCCAAGGAACGAAATGTAGTAGAGATCTTTCCCGAAGAGATCGCCGCCTCCCATTGGTGGGCGGCCTCTTGGACCGTTCCCGCCACCAAACTGCGGCGGCGGAAGTAAGGGCGCCATTGGGATTCATCGGAGGGCCGCCATTACCGCCACGGGGACCCCCACGTTGGCCCCGCTTCGACCCGTTAACCTTAAAGTCGTCGTCAGCCAGACGAATTTGGTTCACTTTTTCCAAGCCCATTGGGCTGAGCACAGTTTCCATCAAAGCCATTGCAGCGTCACGCTGCGGTGAACTCATGTCCTTTAAACTGATGCCGCCGCGCGGAACGACTGCGGTAGGAAAGTTGGACCAACGAGATCGCTGCTTCTCGTCGTCATAGGCGTAAACCACCTTCTGCCTCTGTTCGTCGCTGAGAGTCGCAAGGAATTTATTTGCCGCCCGCACGACCATCTCAGTAGATGGCTGCGCCTCGGCGGAGCGCACAAAGGTAAGTAGGCCTGCCAGAAAAAAGCAGATACGCTTCGCTACGCACAAAGAATTCATGGTGTGCCCTCGCTGGATGCGTCGCGACAGCGTTGTAGCCGTCAATCGCTTACCTCTGATTCAACAGTTGGCCGAACAAAATTTCCGGGCCCGGGCTCCCATCTCCCCGTTTTTCTTCACCAAAATCGGTGAAGGAGGAGCTATTTTCGGTGCGTGCTGCATCCGGCGCTCGATAAACTGACGAACCAGTTCGTTCTGAGCGACGGGCAGCGCGCGGCGGTAACATTCCCACGCTTGATCGGTGCGGCCGAGCCTGCGAAATATATCGGCGCGGGCGAGATGGAATGGTGCGTACTGGTCCAATGCGCCCGTGCGCTCGATGTCTACAAGCAGTGAAAGGGCCGCGCTTGGGCTTGCCGCGAAGGAGACGGCCACAGCCCGGTTCAGCTCGATAACGGGGGTTCGTTCATAGCGCAGAAGTTGTTCGTACAGGATCGCAATCTGCCGCCAATCTGTGTCCGCTGCCGTCTGTGCTTCGGCATGGACGGCCGCAATCGCGCCTTGAATTTGGTAGGGACCGGGCCGCCGCATGTGCAGCGCCTGCTCGATGAGTCGAATGCCCTCTTTAATCTGTGGACCTTTCCATTTGGTCCGATCCTGATCCTCCAGCAGCACAAGATCGCCGGCATCGCTGACACGCGCCTCGCGCCGTGAGTCGTGGAGCAGCATAAGAGCCAGCAGGCCCATGGGCTCAGGCTCCTCCGGAAGCAGGGCAGACAAACCGCGCGCCAGGCGAAGCGCATCCGCAACGAGTTCGCCGCGAACCAGGTGTCCGTGAGAAGTCGCCAGGTAACCTTCATTAAACATCAGGTACAAGACGCTGAGAACAGCGTTGAGGCGCGGTGCGAGTGTAGCGCGATCCGGGATCTCGTACGGGATATGCGCGCGCACGATCTTCTGCTTCGCTCGAGCGACGCGCTGCGCAATCGTCGCTTCGGTAACGAGAAAAGCCCGAGCGATTTCAGCGACGCTGAGCCCTCCTAGCGTGCGCAGGGTCAACGCGACCTGGGCCTCACGCGAGAGAGCGGGGTGGCAGCAGGTAAAGATCAGGCGCAGTTGATCGTCAGGAATCGGCGACACTTCCAACTCGTCTTGCGGACCATGGGCCTCTTGATTGAGCCGCAGTGAAAGCGCCAGTTCGCTGCGTTTCGCTTCGACGATCTCGAGGTGCCGGATCCGGTCAATCGCTTTGCGCCGGGCAGTGGTCGTAAGCCACGCGCCCGGGGATGCCGGCACGCCCTGCTTCGACCAGGTCTCGAGAGCGGCCGTAAACGCATCCTGAAGCGCATCCTCGGCCAGGTCAAAGTCGCCCAGGATCCGAATCAGCGTTGCCAGCACGGCCCGGGACTCGGCCCGGAAAACCAGGTCCAGAATGTGCTCAGCCTGGCTCACCTACATCTCCGGAACGTTCATCAATGGGCGGATTTCGATCGAACCGGTTCGAGCATCCGGTATCTTCGAGGCCCACTTCATCGCCTCATTCAGGTCGTTCACCTCGATCACGTAGATGCCGCCAAGCTGCTCTTTCGTATCCGCGAACGGACCGTCGGTAGGAATTGTTTTGCCATCGCGCACCCGTATCGTCGTGGCAGTGGACGTCGGGTCGAGCGGCTCACACGAAAGCATCTTGCCGGACTTCTTCAGTTCGATACTGTAATTCCAGTACTCGGTGTAGATGCTACCTTGCTCCTCCTTGGACTTTTCAGCCCAGTCCTTCTCGGCGGCATAGATCAAAAGTGCGTATTTCATGTTCAACTCCTCTCGTTTAATCCGACGATCGAGCACAGTCTCGAATGACACCTCAACCAGGAAAAAGCGAAAAGAATACGTAATCGTCTTCTCTACCCCCGTTCGTTCCGTAATAGCCTCCCAGGTGGGGCAGGCTTTAGCCTGCGCGGGGCTTCAGCCTCGCTTCCGGATGCCGGCTCAGCAGGGCCCACATCTTTGTTCACAAATTTGAAAAATCTTCCATTCCTCTATCCTTCAGCCACTTCCGCCGAAAAAATCTCTTCCGCCCGCTCGCCCTGCTGCACACTCGAAGCCGAAAAGCAGCATGTCCGAAATCCCTGTAGCAGAAATAGCTCTTGCAATCATGGTGGGGCAGACCAGGGTCTTTTGTGGCCTGTGGAAGACCCAACCACGGTAGCGAATTCCTTGCGACAGGCCAGATTTGATCTCTGGTCGCCTCCAGCGAATCGTCTGGGGCGTCGATTATTTCCGGTTATGCCCGTCGTCGGGGAGCAAATAGTACAAAATCAGTACCCGAGGGGAGGCATTGTGGCCGCCCGCGTCGGTTACGGAGGGATCAAATCCTTCGCGAGAATTTGTGTTTACGCCGCACACAGGTACTGACGATGATTTTCGCAATTCCCTCTTCCCTTGATCGCGCTGACAAGATTTCTCCCAGAACGTTCATTGAACTGAACATCTGGGAGCGTAAACACCTCGAAGAATGGATTCGACTCAATCCTGAAATGCTTGGCGAGGATCTGCTAATTCTGACCGTCGAATTCGATCGCTTCGTCCAAAGCAGTGACCGTCTGGATCTCCTGGCACTCGACCGGTCCGGGAACTTAGTTGTGATCGAACTCAAGAGGGATTCGGCCGCAGGCTACGCCGATCTACAGGCCATCAGATATGCAGCAATGGTCTCATCAATGACCGTCGATAGGCTATTGCCCTACTACGTTGCTTACCGAAAGAGGTACTTCGCCGAGCAGCTGTCCGAAGTTGACGCGCGGAGCCAGATCGTCGAATTTGTTGGATCTGAATCGTTCGTTGAGTTCTCGACGAAGCCGCGCATTATCCTTTGCTCCGAAGGCTTCTCACAGGAGATCACGACGACGATCTTGTGGCTTCGATCTTGGCAGATCGACATTAGCTGCGTAAAGATAACACCGTATAAGATGGGCGAGCAAATCGTTATCGTTCCGAAGACGGTTCTACCTCTTGAAGAAGCGAGACAATACACGATCGACATCAAGATCAAGGAGGAAGAGCGCGAGCAATCGATTCGCAGCAATCGTCCCAAAAATTCGAAAACCATGAAGCTATTGGTTGAAAACGGACTCATCAAGGCCGGCGACCCCATCTATCTTAAGAACGCGTTACCCCCCTACTTTCGCTATGAGGAATCCGACCCAACTTTCCAGGCGACGATTACTGGGAAGCTGGGTCAAAGCGACGCGGTTCTTTGGAAGAAAGACGGTTCCGAAAACTCCATCTCAGCGCTCACTTGGTACATCTTCAAGACTCTCCATCCTGACCAGAAGGATCCGGGCGGTGTCAATGGCAATTGGCACTGGGTTGACGCGAGCGGTCGTCCTCTCTGGGAGATCGCGCAAGAGTTTCGCGAATCCCAAGCTAGTTGAGTAACTCCAAATCTACACCTCCTCCGTAGACATCGTCTTGAAAACCACGACGCGACAAGAGCACCAACGGTTCTTTCCTTCGACCTCCGTGGCTTGAGCCCTTCTATCATGCCGATCGCAAAGGCCTGCGGCGGCGAGTCGAGTAGCTGGCCGCACGTGCTCTGTGCCGACCGAGAGGTCCACACGCGCGAATGCGGTTCCTTTCGAACGGTCGGCGATCCACCAACTTGCTCCCGCGTTCCTTTGCTCTTCCACACAAATTCCGTTCGGTTATCGTCTTCTCTACCCCCGTTCGTTCCGTAATAGCCTCCCAGGTGGGGCAGGCTTTAGCCTGCGCGGGGCTTCAGCCTCGCTTCCGGATGCCGGCTCAGCAGGGCCCACATCTTTGTTCACAAATTTCAAAAATCTTCCATTCCTCTATCCTTCAGCCACTTCCGCCGAAAAAATCTCTTCCGCCCGCTCGCCCTGCTGCACACTCGAAGCCGAAAAGCAGCATGTCCGAAATCAAATCAGACGATCGCGCCCGCCGTTCCCCGGGCCCGACCAGTTCGCTCGGAAAGCAAGTCTCCAGCCGCAACGCCGCCACCCACGGCCTCAGTTGCGAAAAATTCTTTTTACTTCCCAACGAAAAGCAGGAAGACTTCGACGCCCTCGCCCAAAGCTTGGCCGACGAATACCAGGAAGTCGATTCCCCCGGCTTGCTGCCCCTCCTCAAAACTCTCGTCGAGGCCCTCTGGCTCCAGAACCGCGCTTATAAGAAGGTCTTCGAATCGGAATATGCGCTCGCCACGGCCGAATCCAACGGCAATTACGAAGACGCGGAAAAAATCTTCAAGCGCCTGCTCCTCATGCAGCGTTACAAGACCTCCTATGAAAACTCCTATCAGCGCGCCTTTCGCACCATCGAAGCCTATCGCAAAAACCGTCTCGCTACGTATATTGCGGAAGTTCGCCTCGAAAAAACCATGCACTCGACCGCTAATGACAGGCTCGATCTCTACGATCGTTTCCTCGAATACGGAAAGGCTCCCGATGAGGCTTGGATGATGATGAAAGAGATGACTCCGCTCTCTCAGCTAACCTCCGATCTGCCCCACGCCCTGCGCCGCAGATACTCCCCCTATACGAAAGAACCCGAGCCGCCTTCGTTCGTCCCGGATGCTCAAACCGAGCAGTGAAGGGCCAGCGAGCTGGAAACGTCCTGCCGGGCAGCTTCAGCTATTTTGATTCGGATCGGAGCTCGATCAGCACCAGCTCGGGCGGGCAGTTGAAGCGAACCGGCAGAGCTGAGCAGCCCGTGCCGGCACTTGTGTAGCCCTGCATTCCCCCGTGCGTCCAATAACCATAGGAGTGGCTCCGGGGGCAGCGCGCATTGTGACGAATGGCCCCGATTTTGGGTAACCGGATCTGTCCGCCGTGTGTGTGGCCGCACAGGTAAAGATTCACGGAACGCGCCGCGGCCTCTTCATACAGTTCCGGTGTGTGCGCGAGGAGAACCTTGAACGCGTTTGACGGAATCCCAGATAAAGCTCCGGGAAGATCGTCGCAGCGGTAATCGAAGGGATCATCGATGCCGGCGAGCCAGACCGAAGCGCGTCCTTTCCGGATCTCCACCGCTTCGTTGATCAGCATCCGCACGCCCATTTCTTCCAGAGCGAAGGCAATTTCGGAAGTGTCGTGATTGCCCAATATGCCGAAAATTCCGTGTTGCGCCGAAATGCTCGAGATAACCGAACGCATGGGCGGATAGACTGCATGGCACGATCCATGGTCCTCGAACCGGTAATCCCCCGTAATGACGCACACGTCCGGGTGCAGGCTGCTCAGCACACGATCCAATGCTTCCGGCAATCCTGCGACGCCATCGATGTGCAGGTCGGAGATGTGCAGAATCTGGAAGCCTTCTAATGCGGGCGGCAGATCGGGAAAATAGAGCGGAAGATCCCGGACGATGGGACGCAGAGCATTTTGAACGCCCCGCGAATACAAGCCGGCCATTTGCAGACTGAGCTTGAGCAACGGCCTGATCCAAAGGCGTTCATGCCTCAGCAGCAAGGGCTTGTTGCGGTACTTTCTTCCCGTCCTGATAAATCTCTCTTCGACGGAGATCCGGCTCTTAAGGCGATCTGCGAGTGGGCGCGCGTCTATGGCTGATGTCCTTGGAGGGGCTGATGTCATTGAAAAAGGTTGGCGAGAGCGGCCCGGAACACAGATTCCGGTAAGCAACAGCCTATACACTTATCGTACAGGACAAGTTCATTGCGTAGAAAAATTCTGCTGGTTGCTATTTTTGTTCAGACTTTGCTGGTATTCACCGTAGCGGTGCTTGCGCGAGAGGAAACCAAAGTCATTCCGATTGACGGCAGAGCCACGGGCCGGGTGTTCGACGGAATCGGCGCGGTGAGCGCAGGAGCATCATCGCGGCTGCTGATCGATTATCCGGAACCGTACCGCAGCCAGATTCTCGATTATCTCTTCAAGCCGCACTACGGGGCTTCGCTTCAGCATCTGAAGGTGGAGATCGGCGCGGACGTCAATTCGACCGACGGTTCGGAACCGAGCCATATGCGCGCGGCGCAGGACCACGATTACAGTCGCGGATATGAGTGGTGGCTGATGGAGGAAGCGCAGCACAGGAATCCGAAGATCATGCTCGATTCGCTGCCCTGGGGCGCGCCGGGCTGGATCGGAGGCGGACATTTCTACTCCGCCGATATGGCGAATTATGTAGCCGATTTTGTAGAAGGCGCGCGCAAATCGCACCGTCTGGAGATCGGATATACGGGCATTTGGAACGAGAAGCGAGGTACCGATCTCTCCTATGTCAAACTTCTCGATCGCACGCTGCGAGCCCGTAAGCTTCCGGTGAAGGTAGTCTGCTGCGATCAGACTCCGGGCGAAGATCAGTGGGGGATTGCCGAGTCTGTCCGGCAGGACCGCGAGTTAAGCGACGCGGTCTATGCCATCACGGTGCACTATCCTCGCCGGGACGGGAAACTCACCACTCCCGATTCGGCGAAGCACTTACACCAGCCCTTGTGGTCGAGCGAAGACCAGCCCGATTCCAGCTCTAACGTTATTCTTTCGCGTGACTGGCAGATCGGCGGAAGAAGCCTGGCGAAACTCTACAACCGTAACTATCTGGAAGGCGGACTTACTAAGACGGAGATCTGGAGTCCGATTACTTCTTATTACGATATTCTCGCGGCGCCCAATTCCGGCCTGATGTACGCAAATACGCCGTGGTCCGGATATTACAGGGTGCAGGGCGCGATTTGGGCAACGGCTCATACCACGCAATTTGCCGAGCCCGGCTGGCAGTACCTGGATTCCGGATGCGGGTACATGCCGGAGCACGGCAGCTATGTCGCGCTTCGCTCGCCGAATCGAAAAGACTGGAGCGTGGTGGTGGAAACGATTGACGCTAAGCAGCCGCAGCAGGCCGCGTTGCAGATTGGGGGCGGTCTATCGACTGGAACCATTCACGTCTGGCAGACGAACGCGCGGAAAATTTTCGAGCATGTGGCAGACCTCAAGACGCAGAACGGACGGGTCACATTCGCGTTCGATCCCGACTCGTTGTATTCGCTGACAACCACAACTGGACAGGAGCGCGGAACCGCCGAGCCGCCTCGTGACCGCGCGTTTCCGATGCCGTACCGCGAGGCTTTCGAATCCACAGCGATGAACCGTGCGCCGAAGTTTCTGTCGGACCAGGATGGCGCATTCGAGGTGCATGCTTGCCATAACCGCCCAGGCCGGTGCCTGGAACAAGTAATCACGGAAAGGCCGATTCCCTGGAGCCCGCGGCCCGATCCGTGGACCATGGCTGGCGACGTGAATTGGACCGACTATGGCGTTGCGGTCGACGTGCTCCTGAATGGCCCAGGCGCGGCGACAGTCATCGGGCGGGTGGATTCGGCCGATGTTTTTCGAGATAAGAAAGCAATCTGGCCGAGCGGTTACGTCTTCAGCTTGAGCACCGGCGGCGATTGGAAACTGGTGAGTTCGGCTTACAAAGCGGAGCCGCGCACGATCGCGTCCGGCAACGTTGCTCTAGAGAACAACCACTGGCATCACATTGAGGTGAAATTCAAAGGACGGCAGATCACGGCGACGCTGGACCAAAAGCAACTGGCGAATGTCTCCGACGGCTCGCACACGCACGGGATGTTTGGGATTGGTACCGGCTGGAACACGGCGCAGTTCGACAATCTGTCGGTCAGCCCGTGAATCCTCCAGTTTAGCGGCCGCGAACGGCAGGTTTCGCTGCGTCGATCGGTGTCGGGTTTGACGGCGCCGCCTCTGCTTCGGCCAGTTTCGTCAGGCCGAGCGTTTTCCGCAACTCGGAATCGACCTTAGCCCGAATATCGGGGTTGTCCTTAAGAAACTGCCGCGCGTTTTCGCGCCCTTGGCCGATGCGCTCGCCTTTGTAGCTGAACCAGGAGCCGCTCTTTTCGACAATGTTGTTCGCCACGCCCAGATCCAGCAGATCGCCTTCGCGCGATATGCCTTCGCCGTAAATGATGTCGAACTCGGCTTCGCGGAATGGCGGAGCGACCTTGTTCTTCACTACTTTGACCTTTGTGCGGTTGCCGGTTACGGCATCCCCATCTTTGATGGCGGCGATACGGCGGATATCGATTCGAATCGAGGAATAGAACTTCAAAGCTCGGCCGCCCGTGGTCGTTTCCGGATTGCCGAACATTACGCCGATCTTTTCTCGAATCTGATTGATGAAGACCAGGCACGTGTTCGATTTGGACACGATCCCGGTGAGCTTGCGCATGGCCTGCGACATCAGGCGGGCCTGCACGCCCATGTGGGAGTCCCCCATTTCGCCATCCAGTTCCGCCTTGGGTACCAGAGCGGCAACGGAATCCACCACCAGCACGTCGATGGATCCCGAGGTTATCAGCGCGCTTGTGATTTCGAGGGCCTGTTCGGCAAAGTCGGGCTGAGAGACGAGCAGATTGTCGACGTCGACACCCAGTTGCTTAGCATAGATGGGATCGAGGGCGTGCTCGACGTCAATGAAGGCCGCCATGCCTCCTTGCTTCTGCGCTTCGGCAACCACCTGTAGCGCGATGGTCGTCTTACCCGATGATTCAGGGCCGAAGATCTCGCAAATGCGTCCGCGAGGAAAGCCGCCCACGCCGAGCGCATAATCGATCGAGATGGAGCCTGTCGAAATGGCTGCCACCGGGACGATCGCTTCCTTGGCTCCCAGCCGCAGAATCGATCCTTTCCCGAATTGCTTTTCGATCTGTGCGAGCGTGGCGGTTAAAGTACGGTTGCGTTCTTTTTCGTCCATAGGAGTCCTTCCGGGCAGTGGGTTCTGTGGGGGGAGTTATTTATAGTATAGCGACAAACAAAAGGCTACCAATTTGTTTTTACGGGGTGGGCGTCTCGCGGCGGGCATAATAGCCCCTGCGTGCCCGGACAACCAGATCCTTGCGGCCCTTCACCTTGATTTGCACTTCATGGTAGCGGCCATCGTTCTTCAGCGGGTCGGGCCGGTAGAACAGGTTGTATTGATGACGAAGCTCGTTGGCGATGTTTTCAAACGACTGATTCAGATCCTTGGCCTGGAAGGGGAAAAAGGAGGCGCCGCCCGTCTCTTCGGCGAAATACCGCATGACCTTGTCGCCGTCGGTTTCGATGTGGCTGATATTCGTCGAGATGGTGTAAACCACGGTGTCGGCGCGCTGCGCCATTTCGAGCGCCTGATCGCGGCTGTGCTGGCTCTCATTGTCCTCGCCGTCGCTTAAAATCACCATGGCGCGCCTGAATTTATATAAGGGCTGGTCCTGCATGAGCTTTTCCTTGCAGGCGAAGTAGATGGCGTCATAAAGGGCGGTTCCGCCGCCCGGCCGCAGATCGCGGATCGCATTCTCCAGTTTGTTCGTGTTGCTGGTCAAGTCGGCCACCAGTTCGGCCGCCGTATCGAAGCTCACGACAATCGCTTTGTCCTGGTCGCGCATCACGCTATTGATGAAATTCGTCGCGGCCTCCTGCTGGAACCGGAAGCGATCGCGGATGCTGTTGCTGGTATCGATCAGGATGGCGAGGCGCAGCGGGAGGTCCGTTTCGGAGGTGAACTCCATGATGTTCTGCGGCTTTTTATTTTCAAAAACCTGAAAATCGTCCTTGTTCAGATCCGTGACGAAGCGGCCCCGCTTGTCGGTGACGGTGAACAGCATGTTGACGCGCGTGACTTCCGCGCGGATGGGAGCGGATTCCGTGCCTTGAACTTCCTGGGGCGGCGGAGGAGCGGGCGGCTTCTGGCCGGCTTGGAGCGTGCGAAACGAAAGGATGCCCATGGCGCCGAAAGCCGTCAGGGCAAGTACCGCGGACTTCATTGGGTCACTTCATTCTAGCTGTCTTTTATCCGCAGCAGCTCCAAAAACTCGATCAGAGGGTGCGGTAAGGGGCTTTCCACCGTGATCCATTCACCTGTCGAAGGCGAGGCAAAGCGAAGCCGGTATGCATGCAGAAAGAACCGGCCAAGCGAGGGCAGCGGCGGGATGGAAACGGGGGCTCCATAGAGGCGGTCACCCACAATGGGGTGGCCGGCGCTCGCCAGATGTACCCGAATCTGGTGCGTGCGCCCGGTGGCGATCCGCACTTCGAGGAAACTGAACTTTTCGAATTCCTCGACGACGCGGTATTCGCTGAGCGCGGAACGCCCGGAGGCAAGACGGGCGGTCATGCGAGTGCGCCGCTGCGGGTCGCGAGCGATGGGTGCCGCGATGCGCGCTTCCTTCTGTTTCATGTGGCCATGAACGAGCGCGAGATATGTTTTTTCTACTTTCCGGTCTCGAAACTGAGCGGCCAGAGCCTGATGTGCCTGGTCGGTTCTTGCCACCGCGAGTACGCCGCTGGTCTCGCGGTCGAGCCGGTGAACGATGCCGGGACGCATCTCGCCGCCAAGCGACGACAAGGCTCCAAAGTGATGCAAAAGGGCGTTCACGAGCGTACCGGTTGCGTGTCCTGCGCCCGCATGGACCACCATGCCAGCCGGTTTGTCTACTACAATGACCGCGTCATCCTGGTAGAGAACGGTAACCGGCAGCGCTTCCGGCTGAGCTTTGAGCGGCCGAAGGGCGGCAGGTGCAACGGCGATGCTCTCGCCGCCGTGCAATATGTAGGATGCCCGCGCACTCTTTCCTTCCACCTGTACGCGTTCCTGCTTGATCCACGACTGAAGGCGCGAGCGGCTGAATTCGGGCAGCCGTTCGTGCAGAAAAGCATCCAACCGCTTGCCGGAATCCTGGGCCTCGGCGGTGAGGGTCACGAGTTCAGTATTAGGCGAAATCTCAGGGCTGGACGTACTCTGCGTGGCCGTTGCCATAGCGCATTTCTCCGGCTTCCACTGGGAAAGGCAGCGTGTTTTCCCGGGGCGGCAGCGGGCAGGTTGCGTATGGCGTAAACGTGCACGGGGGATTGTAGGACTTGTTGAAATCGAGATCGACTCGCCCATTCGCCGGAAGAGGTGTGTTCAACATGCGGCCTGCCTGATACGTTTGAGTCTTATTGGTGGGGTCCCGAAAAAGAAAGAAGAGGGTCTCGCCTTCGAAGACCGGGCGCAGCCGGTAGGTCTGACCTCGATACGCGAACTCCACGATGCCGGGACTCTCTTCCATGTCCGTCTGGCCGAGAACGTTGAGGATGGGGATTTTTTTGGAATCCGGAATGAACCTGGCATCGAAGCGCAGCTCGGGATTCACGGGGAAGTATTTGAGACCGTGAAAATTCTTGAGAACCGGACTGGCGCTGTCTTTGGCGCGGATTCCCAGCTTGTCGCCGCGCTGGATCACAAAGAAGGACACAGAACCCGTGCGCACAACGTCCGGCTTGTCTTCGCCGTGGTGGAGTACACGGGACGATCCGTTCTCCGCAGTGAAAGTTACTCTGTCCCCGGAAAGGTGCAGGGTACCGGCGCGCTCGGGCGCGGAGCCTTTCGGGAGGACGAAATCATTGGAATCGCCCGATCCGATGGTGTTGTCGCCCGGCTTGAGCCAGAAGAGGCCAACCAGGGTGAGCCAACCGTCAGGCGAGCGCAGGCCAGCGTCGCGGTGCTGCTGCCAGGCGCGAATGGAATCCGTGTAGCTCGAATTCGCGGCCATAAGGAACCCGGCAAACACAACTACGGCGATTAGGAACCGGGTCATATCCAGATCTTACTCTCTGAGTTCAACGATCGTTGCCCCGGCTCCGCCTTCGCCCTGAGCGGCGGGATAAAAGCGGCTGACGTGCGGATTGGAGCCGAGGGACTCGCTGATGGCTTTTTTCAGAATCCCCATTCCGTGTCCATGGACGATACGGACGCGATTGACGGAAGCGAGAGCGGCGGAATCGATAAATTTGTCGACCTGCTCGATGGCTTCTTCGGCCCGCTGGCCGATCACATTGAGCTCACGATAACTGACGTCCCAACTCGGTCCCGTTTCAAGGTGAACGTTCTTCGGCAGCCTCGGCTCTTCGAATGATTGAGACACAACCTCCGCGATGTCCTCGCGCGGAACATGCATTTTCAGAAAGCCGGCTTCTACTTCGAGCATTCCGTTTCTCAAAAAGCGGCGCACGGTTGCGATCTCGCGCACATCTTTCAAGCGGACCTTGGCGCCTTCTTCGAGGGCGAGGTTAACGCCGGGAGAGGCCTGCCCGGTTCGTGGAGCGGCAACGGGAAGCGCCGCGGCGGCCTCTTCGCGAAACTCCCTTTTCGTCTTAGCGATGATGCGGTGGGCCTGGTCGGAGGCTTTGCGCTGGTCCGCCAGCCCGCCGACGCGTTCCACCGCGGATTGCGCGCGAGCTTCGAAAGCGGCGAGGATGGATTCGGATTTTTTTCCCCACTCGCGCTGCCGCTGCTGTTCCTGGCGGACGGCGTCGGCCTCCAGCTCGGCCTGCCGGCTGGCGAGGCCCTGAGCCGCCTGCTCCAATTCCTTGCCGCGGCGCTCGTTCTGTTCCAACTGCTGATGCAATTCGGATAGCAGGTCCTGGAAATCGGCCTGCATGCGCGGCATGACCGCGCGAGCATGTGCGAGTACGGCTTCCGGCATTTCGAGGCGCGTGGCAATGTCTAATCCGGCCGACTTGCCGGGCACGCCGAGGCGCAGTTCATAGGTGGGTTGCAGGGTGGATTCGTCGAAGCCCATGGAGCCGTTCAGCACGCCGGAAGTTTGCGCGCCGTACAGTTTCAAGGGAAGCAAATGAGTGGAGGCGAGGCAGAACGCCCCCGATTGCCGGAACTGATCGAGAATGGCAACGCCCAGGGCGCCGCCCTCCTCCGGGTCCGTGGCACGGCCCAATTCGTCGAGCAGCACCAGGCTATCGGGCGTGACGCGGCTTAACATGTCTTTCACGTGCAGCAAGTGACCGGAGAAGCTGCTTAGACTTTCGGCGATGGACTGCGTATCGCCGATATCGGCCAGAACGTCATCGAGCAGCGGGAACTCGGCCTCGGCACAGGGGACGGGTATGGCGGCGTGAGCCATGAGCGCCAGCAGCCCGGTGGTCTTCATCGTTACTGTCTTGCCGCCGGTGTTTGGCCCGCTGATCAACAGGCAGCGATGATCCTCACTAAGCTCGAAGGTGATGGGAACGATTAGTTTACGCTGCTTTCGAAGCACGCTTTCCAGCAGCGGATGGCGGGCTTTCCGGAGCAACAGTTTTCGATGATCTCCGCTGAAGCGCGGAATCGTGGCGTCGTAATCGATCGCGAATGCCGCCTTGGCAAAAACACAATCGAACTCTGCCAGAGCTTCGGCGGTGGCGGAAATTTCCGCGCTGTGTTCGTTGAGCGCGCTGGTGATTTCAGCGAGAATGCGCTCGATTTCGCGAAGTTCATCCTCCCTCAATCGCACAAGCTGATTGTTGAGAGTGATGGTTTCGAGAGGTTCCACGAACAGCGTACGTCCGGTCCCGCTGGATCCGTGAATGACCCCGTCAACGCGGCCTTTCTGGCCCGCCACGATCGGGACTACGTAGCGGTCATCGCGAATGGTGACGAACTCCTCTTGTAACGTGCCGTCGGTGCGATGCGCGCGAAGGAAGCGCTCGAGTGATTCCTGAATGCTCTTCTGCTGGCGCTCGATATCGCGGCGGATGCGCCCGAGTGCCACGCTGGCTTCGTTCGATAAGCTGCCGTCCGGCAGAAAGGCGCGTTGATAGCGGCGTGCAACGTTGCGAAGGTCCGCCAGGCGGGTCGCACGCTGCGCGAGGCGCGGATAGCGGTTGGCTACCGAAAGGAGAATGGCGCGATATTCGCCAGCCAGCGCGAGGTTGTGAAAGAGGTCCAGGATTTCACGGCCCGAGAGAGAGGCTCCTTCCACCTGAAGCGTGCGCACGGGCGCTTCGATATCGCGAAGCTGATCGAAACGCAGCCGGATCGCGGCGCCCCGCCCTGGCGTCTGCATTCCGGAAATTTCGCGCAGGTAGGTTATCGCCTCGCCTGCTTCGGCCAGACCCGATTCGAGCGCCGTCCGGTCTCGATGCGGATCGAGCGCGAAAATAAGCTCACGTCCCGCCGCGCTGCCGCCGTACTTTGCGAGCAACTCCTTGAGTTCGTCGAATTGCAGAAGATCGGTACTACTAAACGACATGGGTCAGGAGCCGGGTTCGTGAAAGCAATCTGAGCGGCTGCCGGGATTGGGCCGATTACCGTGCAGTTTCGTTGTACCATGCGGGGCTGCCCACCTTTTCCCTGCGCTCCTGCCCAATAAAGCGCAACTTCGCGGGAACTTTTTGCCTGCATCAAAGCTTCTAAGTCAACAGGACTGATTCGAAGCCGGCGGAGCATACAGTACCTCGACACTCAGGAGGAATTTGCATGCAGACCTGCGCTCTGCGATGGCGCCGTATTGCGTCCACAACCTTTACTGCCGCTCTTGCCGCCGGCATGTTTCCGCTCTATTCGGCCGATGTGCCTGTCAAGAGAATCATTCTGTACAAGCACGGAATCGGTTACTTCGAACGGGCCGGGGCGATCCCGGACGGCGAAGAGGCGCGTCTCGATTTCAAGACCGCCGACATGAATGACATTCTAAAGTCACTCACCGTTATCGATACATCGGGCGGGCGCGTTACAGGTATCCGTTACGATTCGAACGAAACACTGGAGCAGAGGCTGGGAAGATATCCGTTTCATGTAGGCGACCAGGAACCGCTCAGTACTTTTCTCGATGGGATGAAAGGGGCTCGCATTGAGGTGAAGTCCCCGGAACGTTTTGCCACCGGCGTGATTGTGGGAGCGCGGGCTATGGAGGCGGGCACGAATGACGCCAAACACGTGATTCGTGAGCAGGTCACGCTGCTGCTCGATTCGGGCGATGTCGCAAATTACGATCTCGCCAGTCTTAACTCTATACGCCTGCTCGATTCCCGTCTGCAGCAGCAGTTAAAGCAGTATCTTCAGACCATCGCGCAGGCCAAATCGCGCGACACGCGGAGCATCTACATCGATTCAGTACAGCGCGGCGGCCGCAACTTGCGAATCTCCTATATCAGTCCCACGGCCATTTGGAAATCGTCGTACCGCCTCACGTTATGCGACGCGGATTCGATGCTCGAAGGCTGGGCCATCGTGGACAATACGACCGACGAAGATTGGAACAACGTGCAGCTTTCCGTTGTTTCGGGGCGGCCGATCTCATTCATCACTTTGCTGGACACGCCGCGCTATGGCCGGCGGCAAGTGGCCGAATTGCCGGAAGACCGGGCAGCGGGACCGGTCGTTTATGGGGGTGCGATCGACGGAGCGCTTAATTCAGTCAATGTAACCGGCTCGGCAGCGCCAATAACTGGCAACGGCTACGGGACGGGGTCAGGCGGTGGAATGGGGGGAGGCGTGTATCACATGAGCGCCGATCGCTCGCAACCCCAGACCGCCAATGAATTCCAGCGTCTGGAACAGATGGCAAAGCTGCAGACCAGTTCGGTGGAAGGCGCGACCGGTGCGAGTCTCGGCGAGCTCTTCGAATACAGCTTCGCGGACCCGATCTCAATCCGGAAAAATCAATCGGCCATGCTGCCGTTTCTGCAAGATAAGGTCGCCGCACGCAAATTGCTGGTCTACACCGATCGCGACGGCGAACACCCGGTGAATGCCGCCGAATTGACGAACAATACGCAGAAAACGCTGGACGGCGGGCCGATCACGGTTTATGACGGCGATGCTTATGCGGGCGAGGCGCTTTTTGAGACGCTGAAACCCGGAGACAAGCGCCTGGTTGGCTATGCGGTGGATTACGGCACGCGAATCACTACAGCTTTCGGCACTGGACGGCGGAGTGTACGAGAGGTACACGTCAAGAATGGGACTATGCAGCTCTGGTATGGAGAGCTCCAGACCAGAACCTACAGCGTCAAGAACGTGGACGACAAGTCAAAGACCCTGATCGTGCAGCAGGAAGGAATCAACCAATATTCCGTCCTTTCTCCGACGCCTACGGAGCGTACCTCGACGGCTTATCGGTTCGAAGTCCAAATCGCGGCAAACGGATCACAAACTCTCAAAGTAGAAGAGGAGCGGACGTATATGAACAGCACCGCGGTTCTCGGCTCTACTCCGGACTTCCTGTTGACCGTGCTCGAAAATCGCGAGCTGAACGAGCAAGGCCGAAAGCAATTGCAAGCGTTAATCGATCTGAAGACCCGCCTGGCCGAAGCTCAAAACAGCCTGGAACTTTCAAAATCGCGGATGAGCGATTTAGGCGAGGACCAGGCGCGGCTGCGTCAGGATATCGACAGCTTGAACCGCGTGAAAGGGCAGGAAGACCAGGTCCGCCAGTATTCCGCTCAACTAGCGAACAACGAAGTGCAGATCGCAAAACTTCGTACCGAAAGGATCGGCCTGGAGGCTCGGAAGGCGAGTCTCGAGGCCGATGTGAAACATGCGGTGGACGCGCTGAACTTCTAGTTCGAAGCTCAGCTCGCCTACGACACTGCCGTTATGCGGCGTCCGTCGCCCGGCGTAACCAGTTCGAATTCGGGGGCGATTTTTGGCGCTCCGGCGGTTCCGTTTAATCCCAGCGTCTGCCGCAACTCGGCTTCGATGGTCTGGCGAAGCTCGGGCCTGTCGATCAGGGTCTGACGTGCGTTGTCACGGCCCTGCCCGATCCGCTCGCCTTTGTAGCTATACCAGGAGCCGCTCTTTTCCAGCACCGTATGCAGGGCGGCCAGATCAAGCACATCGCTCTCGCGCGAGATGCCTTTGCCGTACATGATGTCGACTTCCACTTCGCGGAATGGAGCGGCGACCTTGTTCTTTACGATCTTGATCTTGGTACGGTTGCCGGCCACGGTTTCGCCGTCCTTGATCGCCGTCGCACGCCGCACTTCGACACGAACGGACGAGTAGAACTTCAGCGCTCTGCCGCCGGTGGTGGTCTCGGGATTGCCAAACATCACCCCGATCTTTTCGCGGAGCTGGTTGATGAAGATGAGACACGCATTCGCGCGCGATACGGAGGCCGTGAGCTTCCGCAGCGCTTGCGACATCATGCGGGCCTGCAGCCCCATGTGGCTGTCCCCCATTTCGCCTTCGATCTCGGCTTTGGGCGTGAGGGCGGCAACCGAATCCACGACGATAACGTCGATGGCCTGCGAGTTCACCAGCGCTTGCGCGATCTCCAGGGCCTGCTCGCCGTAATCGGGCTGCGAAACGATCAGGCTTTCGGTATCCACTCCCAGGCGCTTCGCGTAGGTTGGATCGAGAGCGTGCTCGGCATCGATGAAGGCCGCCGCGCCGCCGGCACGCTGCGCTTCGGAGATCACATGAAGAGCGAGAGTTGTTTTGCCGGACGACTCCGGTCCGAAAATCTCGATGACTCTCCCGCGCGGGAAGCCTCCGGCGCCCAGCGCGTTGTCCACCGCAATTGAACCCGTCGGTATGACTTCGACGGGAAGAGCGGCCCGCGATCCCAGCATCAGCACCGATCCCTTGCCAAACTGTTTGTCCATTTGCGACAAAGTCGCGAGGATCTGTTTGCGGCGGTCGTCCATTCGAAGCACCTCCTGCTCTGCAAACACAGAGTCGGGCTTGAGCGAGTGGGTTCTCCGCGCTGCAACGTAAAGAAAAAACCGATTGTTCAATACACCGGTACTTGTTCATCCCTCCATTACTATCTACGGTGAAAGCCTCTGGAAAAATCTCCGCGAATGTGAGAGTCTGTCCGAGATGATGCGAAGGCGGGGAGGAAAGCTGTTGGCGAGCGGTTTCGCTCTTTCGTCGCTCCTGGTAGTGGCGGCCAATTCTGCGTCTGTGATGAAGCAGGATAGTTCCTGGAAACGCTACCACAACCAGCAATGGGGATATTGCGTCAGCTATCCCTCACGCTGGCGAAAAGGGGATGCGTTCGAGGGCGCAGGCATTTTCGTCGAGGCGGGCCTGAAAAAGCATTCCCGGCCAACGGGTGAAATCGATATCGGTGTCTTGCCCGATGCGCCGCCGGCGGGCTCCGCGGAAGGTGCCGCGCTTACCCTGGTGGACGATCTCCAGGCTCACCTCGATGGTCTGAAAAAGTTCGAGCGCGCTGAGCGGATGGAAGTGCTCGAGAAGCGCAGACTGGATCTGTTCGGCAGCGCGGCGCTTCTCACCAAGGACCGCTATTACGATCCTCTGGAGCGCTCCACATGGGTGGATGAAATTGTTTTCACGCACCGGAAGAACGCGCTTTACAGGATCGAATTGGAGTGCCGGGCCGATCAGCTCGAACGATTCGAGCCGGTTTTCACGCGCCTGGTCGGCACATTTCAGTTCGACTGCGCCCGCTGATGGAGGGGAGAAGGCCGCGCTAGACCTCGTGGCGTTTTGTTTTGCTCAACAGATGGCGAGCCTTAGAGATCGCCTGCGATTCCGCCTCTTCGGGCGTATCGGCTGAGAACCGCGCCAGGCATGCGCCAGGCGAAACATTATCGGCCTGGCAGACATATTTCTCTCCCACGCGATAGCTGGTCAGCTTTACCGGCCAGCCGTCGATATCGACCTGCCGCTCTTGGAATTGCTGCGTTTTGGCGGTATCCATTGCGTTCTATGCTCTTACTGCCTGAGCTGCGGCGCCGCGTTCAACGGGCGCGCCCACAAGATTGCCCCATTCGGTCCAGGAGCCATCGTAATTTGTGACGTTCGGCAAACCTAACAGGTACTTCAGAACAAACCAGGTGTGGCTGGAGCGCTCGCCGATACGGCAATAGGCGATAGTCGGGCGCGAGTCATTCACGCCTTCGGCTCCATACAGCCCCTTGAGCTCGTCGAATGTTTTGAACGTGCCATCTTCATTGCATGCTTTGCCCCAGGGGACGTTGCGTGCGCCGGGGATATGGCCTCCGCGCTGGCAGGTTTCGGGCAGGCCGGGAGGGGCCAGAATCTCGCCTGTGAATTCCTGCGGGCTGCGAACGTCGATAAGCGCGGCGGCGTTTTTCCGCAAGGCTTCTTGAACCTGCGGCAGGAAAGCGCGCAGCGATAAATCGGGATCTTTGGCTTTATATTGCGAGGCCGGGTAAGAGGGCGAATCCTTGGTCACTTCCCGGCTCTCGGCAAGCCACTTTTTGCGGCCGCCGTTCAGGATTCTGACGTCTTTATGGCCATAGATTTTGAACTGCCAAAAGGCCCATGCCGCGAACCAGTTGTTGTTGTCGCCGTAAAGAACGATAGTCGTGTTCGGATTTACGCCCGCCTTCGATAACAGGGCCTCAAGCTGTTCCTTCGGAAGAATATCGCGGCGAAGCGTGTCACAAAGCTGCGTGTTCCAAGCCCAGCCGACCGCGCCCGGGATGTGTCCCAGATCGTAAGCGGCGGTGTCCACATCGACTTCCGCAATGCGAATCGAAGGATCGGCCAACTTGCCGGCCAGCCAATCGGTTTCGACGAGAACTTCAGGATGAGCGTACTGTGGCATAGAGATAACCTTATCATCTGTAAGTCTATCGGAAATGCCCTTGGCTCTGGCCGAAACAGCGCCCGTCCGCATGTCGAAACAATTCGATATACTCGCAGACTGGTTGAGTTCTGTGTGCGTATTCCGGCCAAAGTTCCGCTGTGTGCCCTAGCGATTGCCGGCTTTCATGAGGCGCTCGCCGCCCCGGTTCCGGCAGTCGATTTCGACCGGCAAATTCGACCCATCCTTTCGGACAACTGCTTCACCTGCCACGGCCCCGACGACAAGCAGCGCATGATGGGCCTGCGGTTTGACACTAAAGAGGGTGCTTTCGCCAAACCGGGAGTGGTCACGCCGGGCGATTCCGCGCACAGCAAAATGTACCTGCGCATCAGCAATCCAAATCCCGCGATGCGGATGCCGCCGGCGTACTCGGGCCGAAAACTGAGTACGGAGCAGATCGAACTGATCAGGAATTGGATTGATTCCGGAGCGAAATGGGAAACGCACTGGGCATTCGTTCCGCCGCAGCGGCCCGCATTGCCTCCCGTCAAAGACGAAAAGTGGGTACGCACGCCGATCGATCGCTTCGTACTCGCGCGGCTGGAACAAGCCGGCTTGCATCCGTCCGCGGAAGCCGCTAAGGCAACGTTGATCCGGCGGGTCACGTTCGATCTCACCGGCCTTCCCCCAACGCCTGCGGAGGTCAGCTCCTACCTGGCCGATAAACGTCCGAATGCCTATGAAAGAGTCGTAGATCGCCTGCTCGCCTCACCGCACTACGGCGAGCGGATGGCGATGCAGTGGCTGGATCTCGCTCGTTATGCCGATACGCACGGCTATCACATCGATAGCGCGCGCGAGATGTGGCCCTGGCGCGATTGGGTGATCCAGGCATTCAACGGGAACATGCGGTACGACGAGTTCACGGTCGAGCAGATTGCCGGAGATCTGCTGCCGAATGCCACGCAATTGCAGGTGATCGCGACCGGCTTTAATCGCAATCACATGATTAACTTCGAGGGTGGTGCGATTCCCGAGGAGTACCAGAATGAATACATCGTCGATCGCATCGAAGCAACCTCCACGACCTGGTTGGGTGTGACCCTGGGCTGCGCCCGCTGCCACAATCACAAATACGACCCGTTCTCGCAGAAAGACTTCTACAGCTTCGGCGCATTTTTCAATCACGTGCCGGAGGAAGGGTTAGATGGGAAAAAGGGCAACGCCGTACCGTACCTGCAGCTCCCGAGCAAGCAACAAACGGCGATGAAGGACGCCCTGCTTGCGGCGATCCAGCAAAAGGATAAAGAAATCGCGGCTGCGCAAACGGCATGGGAGCAGAGCCAGAGCCAGGCAGCAGTCTCCGATGTTACTGCCGGGTTGATCGCGGATTACACGCTGGACAATTCACTGGCGGACCGGCTGAATCCAACTTCGGTTGGCAAGGTGGGGGATGGCAAGCTGGCCTATGTTGAGGCGCGCATCGGACGCGGCGCCGATCTGGACGAAGAGCCGCATATTGCCATTCCGAATCCTCTGCCTTCTGGAGCCGGGAAGCCCTTCTCTATTGCAGTTTGGATAAAGCCCGACGGACCCTCCGGGATGGAGGTCCTTCAGTCCTATGCCAAATCGCCCACGGAAGGCGCGGGATTTGAGATTGCGCTCGAATATTGCGCGAAAAAAGTTTGTCCTGTCCTCGTTCGCATGCGAGACGGGAGCGCTTCGATCGAGGTCAAGTCGCAGCAAGGGGCGAAACTCGAAGACTGGAGTCACGTGATCGTTACCTACGACGGCTCCGGCAAGGCCAAAGGCGTGCAGGTGTTCATCGACGGCCGCCCCAGTCCGATGAACGCCGCTTTAGAAGGGAAAATCGGAGCATTTGTCGGGAGCCCATCGTTTGAGATCGGCAACAAAAACTGGGGCACGCCGTTCAAGGGCGGGCTGGCGGGCCTACGTATCTACAATCGCCGGTTGTATGCACACGAAGCGTATCAACTGGGCGTACTCAATCCGGTTCATACCGTTCTGCAGATTGCAAATGATCACCGTAGCGAAGCTCAGAAGCAATGGATTCGCGATTATTTTCTGACCGAAGCGGCGAATCCCGCGGAAAAGCAGTTGAAGGTGGATGAAACAGCTCTGAAGCTCGGGCTGGACGAAATCAACCGCGAGATTCCCTCCACGATGGTCATGCGGGAAATGGAGAAGCCGCGCGAAACGTACATTCTGGCGCGTGGCGATTACCGAAACCGCGGTGAAAAAGTAAATCCGAATACGCCGGCAGTTCTGCCGCCATTGCCGAAAGATGCGCCGCTGAATCGCCTGACGCTCGCGAAATGGCTGGTGGATCCAGGCAATCCACTGACGGCCCGTGTGGCTGTGAATCATTTCTGGCAAACGTATTTCGGCATCGGGCTGGTAAAGACCAGCGAGGATTTCGGCTCGCAAGGGGATCCGCCGAGCAATCCCGAGCTTCTGGATTGGCTTGCGACGGAGTTCATCCGAACGAAATGGGATGTGAAGGCCATGCAACGGCTCATTGTTACATCCGCCGTCTACAGGCAGGCATCGGTTGTGACTCCCGAACGGCTGGAGAAGGATCCCGAGAACCGGCTCCTGGCGCGCGGTCCGCGTTTCCGGCTTCCGGCTGAAATGATTCGCGACAATGCCCTGGCGATCAGCGGTCTGATCAACTTGAAAATCGGCGGTCCCAGCGTGATGCCTTATCAGCCCAAAGGATTATGGGAAGAGATGGCATTCGGAGGCGATTTTTCGGCTCAGAAATACGAGCAGAGCCACGGACCGGATCTCTATCGCCGCAGCATGTACACGTTCTGGAAGCGGACCGTGCCGCCGGCATCACTGAACACCTTCGATGCTCCGGATCGCGAGAAATGTACGGCCCGGCGAGGCGTCACGAACACGCCGCTTCAGGCCCTCGTCCTGCTAAACGACCCCACATATATTGAGGCGTCCCGCGCATTAGCCGAACGCGATCTTCGCGAGGCCGGCTCTACCGCCACGGATCGTATTCGCTATGCGTTCCGTCTCGCTACGGACCGTGATCCCTCGCCTGACGAGCTGTCGATTCTGGCGGCTCTGTATAAGAAGGAGCTCGATCATTACCAGGCTCATCCTGCGGATGCTCGAAAGGTGACGAGTATCGGCGAGTCGGTGCCCAGCGGTAAGGTCGAACCATTCGAACTGGCCGCGTGGACACTCGTTGCGAGCACAATTCTTAATATGGACGAAACAATCACCAGGAACTGAGAAAGCTATGGATCCGATTCGCGAACATGAACTGCTCCTGACGCGCCGGCAGCTTTTGGGACGCTCGAGCCAGGGGATTGGTGTGATGGCGCTCGCTTCGCTGCTAAACCCGGATCTGTTCGGTGACGAGCCATTGAACGCGTCCGATGCGTCCTCCACGGGTGGTCTGCCGGGGCTTCCCCATTTCGCTCCGAAGGCGAAGCGAGTGATTTTTCTTCATCAATCCGGAGCGCCGTCGCAAATCGATCTCTTCGATTACAAGCCCAAGCTAATGGCATTGAGCGGGTCCGAGCTGCCCGATTCCATCCGCCAGGGCCAGCGCATCACGGGCATGACCTCCAATCAGAACTCGCTCCCGGTTGCGCCTTCTATTTTCAAATTCAATCGGGTCGGAGAGAACGGCACCTGGATCAGCGAGCTGCTTCCGCACACAGCCAAGATCATCGACGAGATCACTGTCGTGAAAACGGTGAACACGGATGCCATTAACCACGATCCGGCCATCACCTTTATTCAGACCGGATTCCCCCAACCGGGCCGGCCGAGCATGGGCTCGTGGGTGAGCTATGGACTCGGCAGCGATAACCACAACCTTCCGGCGTTCGTCGTGCTGATTTCGCAAGCGCAGGCTCTGAATCGCGATCAACCTCTATTCACTCGTTTGTGGTCGAGCGGATTTCTACCATCGAAGTATCAGGGCGTGCGCTTCCGAGCCTCCGGCGACCCAGTCCTCTTTCTCGCGAACGCGGAGGGTATTGATGTGGAAACCCGCCGGACCATGCTCGATAGTTTGGCGGAGCTGAACCACATCACCGAGAGATCGTACGGCGATCCGGAAATCACAGCGCGTATTTCTCAATATGAGATGGCCTACCGGATGCAGTCGTCCGTTCCGGAGTTGACGGATCTCTCGAAGGAACCAGAGAGCACGTTCGAGCTGTATGGCCCCGATTCGCGCAAACCGGGAACGTATGCGGCCAACTGCCTGATGGCGCGCCGGCTGGCGGAACGAGGAGTTCGGTTCATTCAGCTCTATCATCGCGGCTGGGATCAGCATAACGACTTGCCGCGCGATCTCGCGCTCCAGTGCAAGGGAACCGATCAGCCCTCGGCCGCTCTGGTGAGCGACTTAAGGCAGCGCGGTCTTCTCGAAGATACGCTCGTTATCTGGGGCGGAGAATTCGGGCGAACGGTTTATTGCCAGGGTCATCTGACGAAAGACAATTATGGCCGCGATCATCACCCCCGCTGCTTCGCCATGTGGTTCGCGGGCGGAGGAATGAAACGCGGTTTCGTGCTGGGAGAAACGGATGATTACTCTTACAACGTCGTTTCAGATCCTGTTCCTGTGCACGATGTCCAAGCGACTATTCTGCATTGCCTGGGGATCGATCACACCCGTCTGACATACAAATTTCAAGGGCGGCATTTCCGTTTGACCGATGTGGCCGGTGTCGTGAACAAGAGTATCCTGGCATGACATGCCGCTGGATCACCCACACCGGAGCTCGGTGGGTGTTTCCAGAATTTTCAAAGGATTCAATGGTTTGCATCGCCTTCAGCCATACACCACCTACTGAGGTGTGGACAAGCATTTTTCGCTTGACGAAATCATTAGGGCGGTTTAATATTCCTGCTGTACCACTCGCAGTCAAGATTTCCAGGAAAGAGGTCCCAGAATGACCTTCCAGGTCGGCGAAAAAGTGGTCTATCCGAACCACGGCGTGGGAACGATCGAGAATATCAGCTCTCGTTTTTTCGGAGCCCAGCACGAACGCTTTTATCTCCTCCGTCTTTCTCCCAGCAGCATGACTGTCATGGTGCCCTTTTCGCATGTCGATGATGTGGGTTTGCGAAAAGTGACGAAGTGCAGCGACATCAATCGCGTCTTGGGCTATCTCTCCGCCGGCCGTGCGTGTTGTGCGCAGGATTGGAAAGACCGCTTCAAAGAGAACTCGGACAAGATGAAGGGCGGGAGTCTTCTCGAGATCGCGGAGGTTTTCAAGGCGCTTCTGATTATCCAGTTAAACAAGCCGTTGTCGTTTCGCGAAAAGAAGATGTTGGAACGCGCACGCAGCATGCTGATTCTGGAAACATCGGTGGCCAAATCCGTGACCGAATCCGAGGCCGTGGCGCTGATCGGCAGAGCGCTGGGAAAATGCGGCCTGCCGATGCCCATAGCGCTTTAGCTTGCCGCTTGCTTACGCGCGTGGTTTTACAGCGAAACCGAGCCGCGATGGCGAGGGAGCGGCCAGCCGATTTTGCGAGCGCCTCTACTGTGGAGTGATGTGTGGAAATTCCACACCTTGCGCTTCAGTGGCCTTGGTTGAAGCCGCGAGGTCAATAGTTGAAATCGGAATGCGCCGCGCCGGCTGGCTGCTGAAATCCCAGAAGGTCTGATTCATCACAGCGTAATTCTGCACTTGCAGTTGCTGCCCGTTCCGTAAAATGACGGTAATTGGGGGAGCAGGGGGAGGCTCGGGCTCCTGCTGCGACTGGGCCTGCTGTTGATCGTACTGCTGGCTGTTTTTGAGCTCGCTGATTTCCGCGGTGAGGCGCTGGATCTGTTGTCCGAGTGCATTCTCCGCCATGACGCTAGCCTGAACAGCGGGGTCGACCGCTGGGACGTCATACGGCTCGCCGCCAAGTGGGGCGTTGCCATAGTCGAGAAAAGGGTAATAATACGGCGTCAGAAAGTACGTGTAGGGCACATGCCGGTAATCGGCGCGATTGAAACCTCGCGAGCGGAGCGCGCCAGGTCTGATTCCCGTGTATCCCGCGGCGGGTGCCCGTAATCCCAGCGGGGCCGGAAAATTGCGGGGTACGGGAAAGGGTCTTCCTCCTGGCGAGATTCCCCGCAGCGGCGTGGAGGGCGGCGCGATATGGCCAGCGGCAACACCGTGCTGGGCCAGCAGATCAGACCCGACTGCCGCCATCAGAGTACCGAGCAAGAGAGTTCGAACAACGTAGCGCATAACCCCCTCCCTTAGCCTACCGAATCTTAGCGCGCGCGAATACGTCTTTTGGATGCGTCCACACCGGTCGCGGGTTCCAATTTGCACCCGCCGTCTTTGCCGCGCCGATACAATGAAGATTCCGCATGCGCATCGCTCTCGCACAGATCGATAACACGGTGGGAGATCTGAGCGGTAATGCGGCGAAAATCCTGGATTTCGCGCGGGAAGGCGAACGCGCGGGGGCCGAGGTTGTGACGTTCCCCGAACTCGCCCTGACAGGATACCCGCCGCGCGATCTAGTCGAGAAGCACTCGTTTCTCGATCGCACGGCGGATGCGCTGGCGAATATCGCCAAGCAATCCGCGGATCTCAAGGTGGCCCTGATTGTCGGATATGTGGGCCGGTCGCCCGCAAACTCGGCCATCGGCGCGCAAAATGCGGCAGCCGTAATTGAAAACGGGCGCACCGTATTCCGGCAATCCAAAATGCTTTTGCCGACTTACGACGTGTTCGATGAAGCGCGGTATTTTCAGCCGGCAGCATCTCAGGAAATCTGCACGCTTCACGGCACCAGAATGGCAATCGCTATCTGCGAGGATGCCTGGAACGACAAGCAGTTTTGGGAACGGAGGCGCTATTCGCGCGATCCGATCGAAGAGCTGATTCAAAAGGGCGCGGAGCTGATCGTTTCCATCAATGCCTCGCCTTGGAATATCGGTAAACGCAAGCAGCGTGAGGCCATTTTTCGCGCCACCGCACGGCGCTTTGCGCTGCCGCTGGTGTACGCGCATATGGTCGGAGGAAATGATCAACTGGTTTTCGACGGATCGAGTTTCGCCATGACCGCGAAAGGCGAACTGGCGGCCCAGGCTAAATCGTTCGCGGAAGATCTTATCGTCTTCGATACCATAACCGGGACGGGCGACAATCACTCCGACCACGCCGGGCGGGACGAGGCAGCCTTGGAGGCGCTTGTGCTCGGGACGCGGGATTATATTCGCAAGTGCGGATTCCGGAGCGTGCTGGTCGGGCTGAGCGGAGGTATCGATTCGGCTCTGGTAGCGGCGATAGCGGTTGAGGCTGTGGGGAAAGAGAACGTGATCGGCGTCGGAATGCCCGGGCCATACTCGTCCGAGCACAGCCTGACGGATGCGCGGCTGCTGGCCCAGAACCTCGGAGTCCGCTTTGAGGTTGTATCCATCGACTGCGCTTACAAATCGATACTGCATACTCTCAACCCGCTGTTTGCGGGATTCAACGCGGATACAACCGAAGAAAATCTGCAATCCCGTCTGCGAGGTGTTGTTCTAATGGCCTTGTCGAACAAGTTTGGTTCACTCGTGTTAACGACCGGCAACAAGAGCGAGATTGCGGTAGGGTATTGCACCCTATATGGAGACATGTGCGGGGGACTCGCTGTCATCAGCGATGTGCCGAAAACGATGGTGTACCGCTTGGCGAGGCTCGTGAATGTCCGCTACGAGAAGCGAGGGGCGGGCGCGCCCATTCCGGAAAATACGCTCTCGAAAGCGCCGTCCGCTGAACTTCGGCCCGATCAAAAAGACACCGATAGCCTGCCTGAATACTCTGTGCTCGACGCCATTCTGGCTGCCTACATCGAGGGCTACGAGTCTGTGAGCGACATCGCCGCCAAAGAGAACATTCCGGAGGACCTGGTCCGCGATATAGTTCGCAAGGTCGACCGCAACGAATACAAACGACAGCAGGCTGCTCCGGGCCTGCGCATCACTCCCAAGGCGTTCGGGGTCGGGCGCCGCTTCCCGATTGCGCACAGGTTTACCGAATGAGATCTCTCGTTTACTTCGCGGTTGCAGTGGCCGGCGTGCTGGCCATGCAAGATGCTCCCCGGAACGCAGGTCGTGAGCAGGTTGGGCCAATAGCGGACGGAGGTTTTCTGTTGAACAGCGGCTGGACGTTACGTCCGGCGGGTCAGCAGGTGCCCGTGGACACGTTTCCGATGAGCACCGCGCTGTCGTCCAATGGCAAGTACCTGCTGGTGATGAATGCGGGTTATAACGCGCCGTCTATCAGTGTTATCGATGTTGCGCGGAAAAAGGAAATTGGGCGAACGCCGCTGCCTGATTGCTGGCTGGGCCTGACAGTAGCGTCGCGAGGAAACCTGGTGTACGTGGGGGGCGGGAGTCGCGCCACGGTGTATGAGCTTTCGCTCGATGCGGAGAATGGCTCGTTAACTCGCGCTCGCGAATTTCCCGCCGTTTCCAACCTGGCGAACAAAGGGAACGCATTCATCGGGGATGTGGCGTTATCTCCCGACGCGCATCTTCTCTATGCCGCGGATCTGTACGACGACAGCATCATCGTTATCAACCTACAATCCGGCCGGGTAATCGACAGGTGGAAGACGGGGCGGCGGCCCTACCGGATTCTGGTCGCGCCCGGTGGAAAGCAGTTGCTGGTGAGCAGTTGGGCCGATGCAGCCATTTATCAGCACGATGCCAATGCAGGGACGGAGCTTGGTAGAACGCGAGTGGCCCCGCATCCCACTGACATGATCTGGATCGATAAACCGGCGCCCGTGGAAGGCGGGCAGACCGAGAACATCGCGCGCGTATTCGTCGCGGCCGCCAATACAAACAACGTTTTTGCGCTCGGAGTCACCCGCGACGGGCAGTTGAATATGCTCGAATCGATCAATGTGTCGATGACGCCTATGCAACCGCTTGGCATGACCCCCTCCGCCCTGGCGGTAGACAAATCCGGCAGCCGCCTCTACGTTGTATGTTCGGATGCGAACGCGGTGGCGGCGGCGGATATTTCGACCCCGCGCAGCAGAGTGTTGGGGTTCGTGCCGACAGGCTGGTATCCGACAGCGGTGCGCGTACTCGACAATGGCGAACTGGTGGTGCTGAATGGCAAGGGCCTGGGCAGCCGTCCAAATCCGAATGGCCCGAATCCCACCAAACGCCCCGCGCCTTTGAATCAGGGCGGGGAAGCGCCGCCCGCAGTGGAATATGTAGGCCATATCCAAACCGGCACCGTGGCATTCATGCCTGGTCCGTCGAGCGATGAGCTGGCGAGTTACACCGAAACCGTTCTGCGGAATTCGCCCTATCGCGATGCTGTCATCTATGGGCCCATCACGGACGAGCAGGAGGCTTATTTCTCGCGAACCGAAGGGCATGAATCCCCGATTCAGCACGTGATCTATGTAATCAAGGAAAACCGGACCTACGACCAGGTGCTCGGCGACATGGAGAAAGGGAACGGCGATAAGAGCCTGGTTCTGTTTGGCGAGAACATTACTCCCAACCTGCATCAGTTGGCTCGTGAGTTCGTTCTTTACGACAACTTCTATGTGAATGCGGATGTGAGCGCCGAAGGCCACAACTGGGCTTCAGCCGCCATTGCGCCCGACTACACGGTCAAGCTGTGGCCGAATGAGTATGGCCACCGCAGCCGGCTGTACAACTTCGAGGGAGGCGAGCCCGCCAATACTCCTCCTGCCGGCTATATTTGGGACAACGCGCTTCAAGCCGGTCGAACCGTTCGCGATTACGGCGAGTGGACCGGCAACATTCCATTGAAATCCGTGACCGGACCGCGCCAGATTCAAACCGTGAGAGATCCCTCTCTGCAGCCATTTACCGATATGAATTATCGCGGCTTCGATTTGGAGTATTCAGACATCGATCGAGCCAAAGAGTTCGTTCGCGAATGGAAGGAATTCGACGCGAAGGGGCAAGCCCCGAACATGATCATTTTGCGAATGGGCAACGATCACACCCAGGGCACAAAGGCGGGAGCTTTAACGCCACTCTCTTACAACGCGGATAACGATTATGGCGTGGGCATGGTGGTGGATGCGGTCTCGCACGGCAAGCTATGGCCGTCAACAGCGATTTTCATCATTGAGGACGATGCACAAAACGGTCCCGACCACGTAGATTCGCATCGTTCGCCAGTCTGGGTCATTTCCCCTTACACGCACCGCGGTGCCCTGGATTCGACCATGTATAACCAGACGAGCGTCTTGCGCACCATGGAATTGGTTAATGGTCTTCGGCCCATGACGCACTTCGATGCGGCGGCGCGGCCCATGTTCGGTAGCTTCAGCCGGCAAGCCGATACGCGGCCCTACACGATAATTTCACCAAAGATTTCCTTGACGGATCGCAACCCCGAGCACGGTTCCGGGGCATCCGAATCGGCTCGGATGGATTTTTCGGAAGCCGATCTTATCGACGACGACACCTTGAACGAAGTCCTGTGGAGAGCGATAAAACACACGGCCCCGCCGCCACCCACAACGAGCGCCTTTGCCCGGTAGACGGGCAGGTGGGCGAACGCTCTGCCGCCGAGCTTAGGGGCGATGTGAACGGCTAATTTCCATCGCGATAGACTCGATCTCGGAACCTGGCCCGGTGCGCTCGATCACCTCCAGAACGCCCGAACTCAACTTTCGAAATATCGTGGCGTGATGCTCGGGAGGCTCTTCTTTTACCGTGCGCCCCACGATCCAGATTCCTCGTTCGCAAAGGCAATCGAGTGCGTTGCGGCAGGCCTTGGCGAGCTTCTCGTCGGAGAAATAGGCCCGGTTCAAGATGTTCATCGATCGAACCACATGGCGAGGCTCACTCACGCTCTCGAATATTGAGTGCTGGCGAACGGTGAAACGAGAATCGTTCCGCATCAGCCGGATCGCCTCGGGGTGAACAAGAGAAAGCTTGCGCAGCCGAAAGCCGTTCTTCCGGATCGGTTCGTCGCAAAGTGGATTTTTCCAATTCTCGGGTGCTTGGACTAGATGAGCCAGTTCGCGCCAGCGGCGTAGCGCGCGATGGTACATCAATCGATTCAAGAGAAAGAGCCAAGGCTCCGGCGGCTCCATCCGAATCACGAACGGCCGGCGGATATTCTGTAAAGGCGTTCCGCCCGGTTCGCACACAAACTGCTCGCCCGATTCCAGGTCTTCAATTGCTACAAGAAACAACAGCGTATCGGAAGCCGCCAATCGAAGACGTGGAAACATTTCGGATAAAGAGCGCCACCACTCGACCGAGGTCAGACAGTCCGATGCCGCCCAATCCTCAACGCGGAGCTCGACGGTCTCGGGAAAGCCTTTGGCCAAGACAGAATTGACTAAAGGATCCAGGTTCCGGAAACGTCCATGATGCGTGGTTCGATAAACACCGCTTGACAGGCGAACATAGGGCATCAGGCATTCGAAGACGCCGATATCCTCGGCGGAAGGACTAGCCGGCATCGTGAGCAGATCCAACGACACGCGGCGCCCGAGCCACCCCTTAGGTGGAGCGGCGGCAAAAGCTTGCTTTTGCCAGATACCGAGTTTCAACATGCCACAGCCGGCTCTCTCAGCCCATGTTTCTCAAGCAATTTCTCGTAGAGCGTCTCCATGCGCTCCAGCACCAGCCGCATGGAAAAACGTTCATGCGCGGTTTTTACGGCTTCTTCACGGAGTTTTTGCCGCAAGGCGCGATCGGTTGCGGCGAGGCTAAGCATGGCGGTAAGTTGATCAGGCCTGTCGGGCTCAAAAAGAAGCCCATCTTTCAGATGGGTGATGAGCTCCGGGACTCCGCCCACCTTTGAGCCGATAACGCAGCAGCCCGAGGCCATGGCCTCGAGCAAAGCGTTCGGGAAGCTTTCCGATGAAGAGCTATTGATGTAGATATCCATTGCCCGCATCCAGGCGGCGACATCGGGCTGACCCGGTTCGAAGTGGCAAACGTCATGTAAACCGAGACTATCTCGAAGTTGCATGAGTTGGGGAACCTCGGGGCCGTTTCCAACAAGGAGAAGGTGCAGCCCCGTAGTCCTCTGCCGCGCTTCGGCAAAAGAGCGGATAACCCAGTCCATCCGCTTTTCCCGGCGCATCACGCACACCGAGCCAGCGACCAGCGCAGCATCTTGTAGCGATGCGAGACGTTTCCCCGGTCCGGGATGGAAATGCGCCGGATTCACGCCGTTGTAAGAAAGAAAGATTTTGTCACTGCGCAGACCGACGCTTCCTTGCAAGGACTGGCCAACGGCACGGGAATTAACTACCACGGAATCGGATAACCAGTCCGTAAGATGCAGGGCGAGCCGCTCTCTCAGCAGGTACATATTGCGGAATGAGAGCTGGCTTGTGATCAGCACGGGAACGCCGTACCAGCGGGCGACGGGAGCGGCAAGCATGTCCGTCGGCACATCCAGCGCGTGCACAACTTGAATACCGTGATTTCGGATGTAGGCGCCCAGCGTCTGGGCCGCTTTCCAGGCTGATGAGTTCAGGAAAGAAGTGACCTGCAGGTTCAGAATGGGAACCTTCGCGGCCTCGACTTCCGCTGTTCGAAATCCGCCACCGACGAAAACCGCCACATGAGGTTCGAAGCGGCTCCGATCGATTCCAACGGCGAGCTTGGCAGCATCCCGTTCGCAGCCGCCATGGTCCAGCGACCGGACCATTATAAGAACAGGGGCTTTACTCAATACTCAAATATAAACCGGGTTCTTCGGCTGGCAGGCTTCAACGCAGCCGCCGCTCTGTGAAAGAAGAAAGGCGGCTGCAGTCGAAGGTCTGAGACAGCTCTCGCAGCTTAATTCGTGCGAAACTTGCCGGTTGGCTGTTGCACCGCGCAGTTTATGCGGAAGTTATAGGCTGTAGCATGCGAAAGACCCGAAAGCGTGACATTGCGAGCTCCCTTGCCGCCGCTATCGCTCACACGGGAGAAGCTAGTCACGAGCGTCGGATCGGAGCTGCTGTAATCCACCGAGCAAGCCGCGCTGTCGGGCGCGACGTAAGTAATGGTAGCCGAGGATCCGCTGATATTGCTTACACCATTAAACTTCACCATGCCTTGTGCGTCCTGCAAGGCATCGATATTGGCGCCCACGTCAGCGCCGTCCTTCGCCGGATTTCCGCAGCCGGAGCAGTAGTTCGCGCTCAGGTGGAAGTCAGGTGTGCCGCTGGAGCAGTTCGGACCTGGGCAGTTGAACCAACCCACGCTGCCCAGCGACGTGTTAGCGGGTATGTAGTTCTTGAGCGGCGAAGGATACCAGCTTTGCACCTGAGATTGCGATACACCGTTGCCGATCAAGACGTTGCCGGAAAAATTGTAGCTCGGCGTGAATTTGCAGTCCATTAAGGCCTTCGCATGCAGGCCGGAGCAGGCATCATTTGGAATGTCCCCGCTCTCCTGCCCCATGCCCTGGCTGCCATCTATGTAGCCGAAATTATTAGTAATTTGTACGCCCTCTGAGTAACCGTTGAATAACCAAAGCAAGACAGGAAGCGATCCGACATTTCCGGCAATTGTATTATGATCGATAATCAAATCTTCCATGTTGTCCGGTCCCTGGAATATCCAACCTTGGCCCGACCAATTGCAATTACCTTCAAAGCAGGAGTCATGATAAGTATTTCCGTTCACGTCCCAGAACAGGTTATTCGCGAAGCGGTATCTCCTTTCCGGCGGCGTGCTTCCATAGTCGCCGATATCGATGCCGCCTGTAATATGCATGAATGTGTTGTATTGCATGTCGACGTCCGTGATGCCCTCCTGATCGGACGATGAGCCGGAGGCGAATGCGATTGTTAGCGATGCCGGAGAAACACTATTGTAAGAAGTGTCGTAGATGCTGCCGTAAATCTGGATCCGCTTTCCGCCTTTCCATTCGTTGGTCTGCCGCGTAAGGTATATATTGCCGTCGCTCGTGCTGCTCCCCCGCATTGTCCACAGCGGGTTCGTGAAATAGTTGCGGTAGTAGGTGTAATCGCCGGGCGTCCGGATCGCTCCGTGCCCGTCGTCATGATGCCACATGTTACCGGACCCTTCGACATGGTTGTTCACCATCGCATACGGCCCTGGTCCGTTGCCGCCGATCATGCACTGGCACCCTTCGGTCGCAAATTGTGACGTTTGGAGATCGGCTGGTTTAGACCCGGTCATGGACCCATTGACCAGCGCGAGACACGAAACACCTCCCGCTGCAGGCCTTCCCTGGGCATCCAGCGGCCACTGCTCGGAATAGTTGCAGGCAAACGTGTTTGAGTCCACATAGAAGGGCACAATATGCAGTGGCGCATTGTCGTTTCCGCCATTTTGGAAGAAATTCTGGCCGGCTGCCAGGTCGGTCGTATGGAAAGACGCAACATAGGTGGCGTTGGTTGAAATTGGACCGTAAGGGGATGAGAACATCACGGTCTGCCAGCTATTCGCCGCCACGTTCTCCGGGCTGCCGGCCGTCGCCAGGCGAGTTCCATTGGAGTCCCACAAGCTGACCGTGCGGCCGGGTTCTGAATCCACAGAATAAAAACGAATGCCACAGATATAGCCGGCCTGTGTGGATTGGAATGTCTCGCCCAATTCCCAGGGGCCATCGGTACGGATACTGGTGGGCAGCACCGGAGCGTTACCGGTGATGGTCTGAGTGGAGCTGCAGCTGGACGTGCTCGAATATATTGGCTCAACGAAGTATTCGTCCGCGGAAGCGCCGGACGGGTATGCGCTCGCCCCGCCCGCGTATCTTCCGCCGCCTGTGTTGCTCGCCGCCTTAATGACGCAATTGGTATTACTTCCACCACATGCTTGAATAAAGCTGCTCCCGCTGGTTCCCGGGTACAGCCCGGGGGGGAGAACAACATTGAGCTGGCCCGAGAAATCAAAGTAAGTGTAGCCCGCATGGCCGCCGTTCTCGGTTCCATTGAAGTTTATGGTTGCAGTTCCCGCCAGAGATCCTTTACCCGCCCCGAATGCGGCGCTACCTGGGTCAATGGTGAAGGATGTAGCGCTGATTGTAGTTACTCCAAGCCCGTTAGATGACCCATGAAAGTAGTGCATCCCATCCAAATAGCTGTTGGTGAAAGCGACGTTCATGCCGTCCCATCCGATTACGCGCTCCACGCGACCGCCATTGCCGGGCGCTGCTGTTCCGTGAAAGTAGCAGCGGTCGCAAATAATGTTTTCATTGACAGGTGATGTGTTATACAGATACCACCACGGAATCGGATCGCTCGAAGTTGCGAAATACGGATCCGCTTGATAGGTGAATTCAATTCCCATCAAGTAGATGTTGGCCGTGGGGATCTGATCGTTGCCGTCCGTATCTGAAAAGCTAAACAATGTATGCGGGCTGTAGAAATCGCCCAAATTGCTCAGCGGGGACTGTATTACGGCCATTTTGGGTGCCCAGGACGGGTTGACGCGAGTACCGGCGGGGGCGAATTGCGCATCAGGAGTCGCCGTGCGGATGACAATCCAGTTTAAGGGGCGAGGCCACTTGACCACATAGATGTTATTTCCACTCGCGTTCAAGGTCATGGCGCTTCCGCCAGGCGTCGCGCTGACTTGAAAATTGTTTGCGTCCACCAGCTTCACGTAATAGATCTGTCCATCCACAATCTGACCGGGCACCGTGTTACCGTTTCCGGCGCAGTTAGGGGAAATGCAAGAATAATTTCCTGAAAAAATGATTGCCTGCTGATCGCCGAAGCCATGTGAAGGAAGGTTGACCGTGTTGCCGCTTACAGCCGAAGCGGCGAACGTTTTCACGTCGGGAGGCACGACCTGGTCCAGCCAATAATTTCCGTTTGTTCCATTGCCCGTGCCCATGCAGACCGTTCCGGGCGGAATATTGATGACCGTGCCTTTTGCGAGCTGGTTTGATATCGCCGTGTTGATGTCGGCCATCAGGTCATGACAATCCGCCGCCACGGTGACCTGAGTGTAACCAGTGGTATTGGGGTAGGAATAATTGAATGTGGCCGGCGCTAATGGCGGAGCCGGATGAACCCCGGGAAGCGCGGACGTCGTTACCACGGCGCCCACTCCCGTAGTCCAGGTGTTGCCATCAGCAGTGACCTCCGGGCATATTTGGTAACTTGTGCTCGCCGCGAGCCCGCTCAAGGCGACCATATAGGGAGTCGTTCGGTTGGTCCGGATTCCCGGGTAAACGACCGTTCCACCCGACCCAGCCGTACACGTTGCTGGAGACGCAGCGTAGCGTATTCGTCCGTTCGCTATCGCGCTATCGGCGTTAAACGTGACTTGTAAGCTGCCATGCGAGATGTTCGTGAACCCGACACTCGACACCGTGAGACCGAAGCAGGAGACGCTTAGAAGCGAAAATAGTAAGGAGCATTTCATTTCCGGCCGGCTCCTTCTGTACATAGCCGCGACGGTGGTTGCAATAAGATTTCTTATCGTCATGTTTAATCCCGTCCGAATGTAATCACGACGCATTCACGATCATCATAAGTGCCGTGCCCGGCAGGCGCGATCTCTCTCGTTAAGTCTCACCAGGGATAGGAAATAGCGATTTTAGAAATAAATGCATTGTGCTGTGATCGACTGTTTTGACAAGCCCCACTCAGGCTCCTGACTCGAAGCGCTTCAAAGGCCGATCTCATTGAGAACGGTCCGCACCGCATCCTCAAAGTTCACTGCTTGTTGACCTATTACAACGGTGCGGATGCCCGCGGAAGTCCCGGCTTCCTGATCCGCTCGGGAATCGCCGATCAAGAAGCAGTCCGCCGGATTCGCGCCAAAATCGCGGCAGGCGCGCTCGAGCATTCCCGGCAATGGCTTGCGGCAATTGCAAAAGTCGGCTTGCGAATGCGGGCAAAAGTAAATGCGATCGATGGACGTACCCGTGGCCCCAATTTCGCTAAGCATACGCTGATTCACCGCAATGAAAGCGTCCATATCGAAGTAGCCTAGTCCGAGGCCCTGCTGATTGGTCACAATCACGAGGCGGAAGCCCGCGCTTCGCAATCGCCGCAGACCCTCCACCACGCCCGGCCGCAGCGCTATGCGTTGGGGTTCGTGCATGAAAGGAATATTTTCGATTAACGTTCCGTCCCGATCGAGAAACACAATGCGGCGGGGGCCAGGGCCGGCCGGATCGGGTGGAGCAAATCGCTCCAGCGTCAGAATACGCTCCAGGATCTTTGACGTGCTGGTGGCATGCCGGATGGGAATCACCCGAACCTCGCCTCCGTAATCCTGGACAGCCGCCGCCGATCCCAACTTATCCGCGGCATAGTCGCCGCCCTTAATGTAAAAATCGGGATGCCAGCGTTTGATAAGACCGAGCGGCCGGTCCTCATCGAGAGTAGTGACTGCATCCACCGACGACAAGCCCGCCAGCACAAATTGCCGGTCGGCAAGCGGGTTAATAGGGCGCAACGGGCTCTTGTATCGACGGACGCTCGCATCGGAATTGACGGCCACCAGCAAACGGTCGCAAAGCGCACGAGCTTCCTCAAGATATTGGACGTGTCCGGCGTGCAAAAGATCGAAGCTGCCGCAGGTGAACCCAAGCCGCCGTGCCATGGCGCGCTCGGAAGCGACCCAGTCGTCCGTTTCCTCCAGCGTCAAGATTTTCGCCTCGCTCACGATAAAAGTGTAGCGGCAGTTGAGAGTCGAGAGCCGCCGTGCCTCCAGAATTTCAGGATTGCCGCTCCTTTACAACCGAAAAAGCGGAGTATATCGGTCTTGTTAAACTCCTAGCTTGATGAGGGCAGTCGAAAGCCGCAGCGGCTTGGTCGAAGCATTTTCTTCACTCAAGATCATCGCGATCGGAGATGTCATTCTCGATCGGTATTGGTGGGGAGAGGCGAGCCGCTTGTCGCCGGAAGCCCCGGTTCCCGTGTTGCTGAAGCGAAAAGTCACGGCTCTTCCTGGCGGCGCCGCAAACGCCGCGGCAAATGTTGCCGCCTTGGGCGCCCGGGTCGAGTTAATGGGGGTTGTGGGCGAGGACCCGGAGGCCCGGGAATTGCGAGGCGCCTTGGCCGAGAAAGGAATTGGTGTTGCAGCGCTGGTATCATCGCCGGACCGCCCCACAACAACAAAGACGCGGTTGATCGCCGAGCACCAGCAATTGCTGCGCGTCGATGAGGAGGAGACCAGCGCTATTGATGGCCTATTGGCCGCTCGCGTCCTTCAGGGCTTCGCCGAGCAGTTGAGCACGGCAGATGCGGTCATTATTTCCGACTATGCCAAAGGCCTTCTGACGGGCGATCTGCTGAGCCACTTGATCGCCGAGGCGAACCGGGCCGGCAAGCCGGCTTTCATCGATCCCAAGGGCCACGATCCGCTTCGCTATCGAGGGGCGAATTTTCTAAAGCCCAACAGGCTGGAATTGGGCATCCTCGCCGGCCGGCCCGTCCGGAGCCACGAGGATACTCTCATCGCAGGTCGCCACTTGCGCGATTTGCTGGGCGGGGTCAACCTGCTGGTTACTGAGGCCGCTGAAGGCATGTCGTTTTTCGGTGCCGCCGGCGAAGAGTTTCACGTGCCTAGTCACAGCCGGCAGGTTTTTGACATCACCGGCGCCGGAGATACCGTCATTGCATCGTTTGCGCTTGCCGTGGCCGCCGGCGCCTCCATCCCTGACGCCATGCGGCTGGCCAGCCTCGCCGCCGAGATCACCATCGCCAAAGTGGGAGCTGCGACCGTCTCACCCGGCGAACTCAATCAAGCCCTCGCGAACCCGAGATGAAGCTCAGGCTGAAGCTGTGGATCGATTACTACGTCGGCACGCTGTTACTGATGATCTTGAAACCCCCGACCGTTTTGTTGGGGAAGCTTCTCCACCGGAATCACTCGCTCGCGAAATGTTCCACCGTCACCTACATGAAGATGATGGGAGGTGGAAGTCTCGTCGTCGCCTATCCATCCTTATTAGCCATGAGGCGCTCTCCCGGCATACGCCGCTTGCGATTGCTGACCACGCCGGCCATTAAGCCGTTTGGCGAGGCTTTGGGTGTTTTTGACGAGATCATCGTCATCCGGGATCAGTCTCTGGGTCTGCTTTTGATGGATTCGGTGAAGGCGCTCTTCCGGCTCTTTGGTACCGATGCGCTCGTCGATTTGGAAATTTTTAGCCGGCTCACAACCGTTTTCGCCCTGCTAAGCTGTGCTCGAAACCGCGTGGGGTTCTATACGAACGCCAGTTTCTGGCGCAAGGCCGTTTCCACCCACCTCTTGTTCTGCAATGTATCGAATGGAATCTACGGCTTCTATGACCAAATCGCGGTTATGTTCGGCGGCGTCGTTCCGTCCGAGGACGAATATCGTAGTTTGTTTACCGGGCAGCTCGGGGTGACGCGAAAACAGCGTGCCCCCGATGGCCGCCGTCGCATCGGAGTAGCGCCGGGCTGCTCGGATTTGAGCCGTGAGCGCATGCTTGCCATTAAGGAATGGGCCGCGATCCTGAAAGCCAAAGCTGCCGCCGGGCCGTGTGTCTTTGAATTTCTGGGCGGCAAAGGCGATCGTCAAATCGTAAGCGACATAATGCAGGAGGTCGGCCCCGTTCTAGAGGCACAAAATTTCGCAGGGGAGCTGTCTCTTTCGGATTCCGTGCGGCGTTTGGCAGAGCTCGATGAACTGATCTGCATCGATTCGGCCTTGCTTCACTTCAGCCGCTTGATCGGTACGCCCGTGAGCGCTTATTTCGGCCCCACGGATCCCCGCATTCTGCTGCGCCCTATGCAAGCCGTTCCGGACGACCTGCACTACGCCCATATTTCCTGCTCGCCCTGTGTTCACTTAGCGGCGCAACCGCCGTGTCACGGCCATAATCTCTGCATGCGCTATGCCGCCGATCCAGCGGCGCCAGGTCCGCGCAACCCCGTTTGGCTCGAACAATGAGGCTAGAGCGGGTGGCGTAAGGCCGTGATACGCTCGGCTCATTTTGATCGGCTGGCTGTGAAATGTATCGGCACGTGCGATTCGATACTGCTGTCGGTCAGCATCGTAAACTGAATGGTTTCGCCTTCGACGACGCCTTTGTAGTAATGCTTGTCTTCCGACGGCTTCTCGTCGGAATTAAGCGTTGAGAGGGACTTAGTCGTGAAGCTGATCCGGTTCCCCGCGATTTTTCCATCCAGTATTCCTCGATCGCCTCCCCGGCCGCTTCCCAGAAAGGAAGCGGTACCCGATAGCTCCTGGCCGTCAGTCGCAAAATCGAAGATCTCGTTGTAAGTGTCGCCCCAGTCGTACTTCACTGCCGCTTTCCACTTACCGGCAACGTTCGCGGCACGTATCTCCGGTTTTGGGTGGCGGAACAGAAGAATGCAGAGGGCGGCCAGGATCACAGCGGTTCCAATCAGCAGGGCCGGGGCGAATCGCTTGATGTTCACCCGCTCCGGTAAGAATCCGGTTCCGTGCAGAGCCTTGTGCAATACGTCGATCAATTGCTGCGCATCGGGATGGAAGTGTGCGTCGCGGATTTCAACCGCCTGTCGTTCACAGAGCGGTTTGAGGTCATCAGGCAACTGCTCGGCGTGAGGCAAAGTCGCGCCGCCGACCAGAACCGGAATCACGCGAATTCCACGTTCCAGAGCCTTCCCGATTTCCAAACGCACAAAATCGTGCGGGTTATCGAGTCGCGGTGTTCCGTCCTCGCCGGTAATCGAAGCCCAGCGATTGCCGATCACCGCCACCAGCACATCGGACACGCTAATCTTCTGCTCAATTACCGCGGAGAAATTGTCGCCACCCTCAATTGTGTCGACATCCATGTACGTATTGTTTCGACCGAAATGGGCGCTCAGAATATCGAATAGCCTGCCCGTGTATCCGGCGCTGTCTTCCCGGCGATAGCTGATGAACACTCCGGGCATGATTACGCTCCGGCCGCCGGCATACAACCGGCATGCGGCAAGCCAAGCCGGAAGCGCAGGCGGTCGTAGTCGAGCAGCGGTTTGAAGAATTCCGGCTCCGCTAAAGTCCACAGAGAAGCTCGAGGCGCGCTCGATCCGGTGCGGTCAAGAAGCGCGTTGACGGCACGGCGCGCGGCTTCATTCGCCGCTTCCATGCACGCAATGTCCGTGTAAGTCTTCACATAATCGGATGCGAGAAAGAGGTTCGGAATCTCAGTAGATGCGTCAGGCCGGTATTGCAACGATCCCGAAGTATTGATCATCAGCGGTTCCAGATTAGTAACTGTCGTCGGATTCGGGAATTGAACATCGGGATCGAGAAACCAGCTCAACAGATTATCGTCGCTGATCACATCCGCGCCCGCCACATTCAGGTGTCCTTTGATTTGAGCCCACACGTCCTTCTCAATCTCTCCGGCCGAGCACTGCATAGCGGGCTTCCCATAAACCCCCGGCGTTTCCCAATCCGAAATATCGACCGAAAGAATGCCGCCGAGCTTTCCATCTCCGAAATCCGCCAGATTCGCTTGCGTCCAGAACTGCCGTTGCGATATCGACGTAAGCGCCCACGGCGAGTCTGCGTAAAGAGTGTGCCCAAATTCGAGCGGCACATCGTGCGCCAGGTAGAATTGAATGCCGTTCATCCAAGCGGTGCGAAGCTTGTTCAGATTCGATAGCGAAGGCGCAAGGGTCTTCAACGGAGCATCCACAAGTTCCGTCATAATCTCGACGGGCAAGGCGCAGATGTAGTAATCAGCCCTGATCTCGAAGGGTTGGCCGTTGGCTTCGGCCGTGACGGACGTTACTGCCGCGGCCGATGCCTGGAAAGACTTTATGGTCGTTCCGCTTCGAAAATCCACGCCTTTCTGGCGTAGAAAAGAGACCCAGGGGCTGAGCCAAACATCGCTGGTGGGCCCGCTAAGCAATCGATCGAAGCCGCCATAAGTCAAGAGCCCGAATAAAAGTTGCAGCAAGGTATATCCCACCGTTCGAGTGCTGCCTTCCTGCGCCCGGACGGCCACCAGAGAGCGCGTCAGGCCTTTGCCCAAGAGTGTCTGGTAAGCCGGCGAACGAGTCGCGGCGCCAATGAAAGTCCACCAGGGAATCAGCTCGTATTCAGCCAGCCTTCGTTCCGGACAACTTGTCAGCAGGGTGAACAAGCGATCGATGAAGTACGTGACCTCGCTGTCGGGGACTCCAATGCCGCTGAAAATCTCTTTAAAACTCAGCGCCCAATCTTCTACATTTTGAGGGACGCGAGCGGTAAGAATGAGCGGCGGCATGCCGGCGCGCGCCACGTGAATGCGTGTCGCGTGAACCAGGTTGTTGAATACGCTAACGTTCCCCTGATAAGGAATGCGCATCATCGTGTCGGGGAGATGCCGGTAGAATGCGGGGAAGAAACGAAATCCATGCTCCCCGGGCAAGTCCCTGCGGCCGCCTGTGCCGGTGTTAGCAACGGTAAGGCTACGGGCCTTTCCGCCGAAAACATCTTTTCTTTCGTAAACCGCGACCTCGAAGCCGCGCTCAATCAATTCATGAGCGGCGCTCAAGCCGCCGACACCGCCGCCCAATACAGCTACACGGATCGACATGATGGACCAATGTACCCTGCCGCAGCGTGCAGTTCAACCGGACCCAAAAAACGTCTAGCCTACCATTTTCGTTTCCACTCTCTCCACCAGTTCGTGTTGCCCAGATTCAGCGCATTCCAAGCCGCATCCAGAGCCTTCGGGTCGCCCTTCATTACCTCTTGCTTGGTCACGCTCGGAGGCAGCTTTACCAATTCGGAAAACCGATCGAACACTGCGGCGCGCTCACCGCCTGCCGTGCGAGTGAGCAGATGCCAGAGAGTGAGTGCATCGCGTGGCCGCGCGTTCTGAAGCACCGTCGCGAGGGCTGCTGTATCGCCGTCGGCATCAAACCGCGCGATCGCCGCCCGCAGCGCCGCCGGCGCATCTTCGAAGTAAGGCATACCGGGCCCGCTGCCTGGCCTCGTGGTGCAAGCCGCGCCTGCCGGAATGAAGGACTCCAGGTTCTTCCACTGAAACGCAACCCAGCCCGTTTCGACATTGAGGAAGCCGGTGCCGCCCGCGGCAACATGCAGCGTATACTGGCAACCTAAATCGACAGTTCTGGACGAGGGTGTATCTACCACGAACTGGCGCGGAGGCGCCCAGATCAGCGCATGAATCGTCCCGTGCTGCAAATCCAGCCGCTGCTGATCCTTCGTGCTTTCCAATACGCGCAGAACTGACTGCGGGCCAACTCGCACTTCGCCCACAAATTCGGAATCGAGCCGCGCCCCCGAATTGCCGGTTTGAATCAGTTGCCCCGGACGCACGGCGCGCGCTGCTTTACCGGCCGCAGATAATTTCCAGGTGGATGGTTCCGGCGTTCGCATCGTGAAATGGCGCGAGCCGATTGAGACAGCGACAGCCAGCAGTGCGACCGCGGCAATCCCGGCCGCCAGCCAGAAGAAGTGGCGCTCAGGCGCGCGCCGCGGCGTCTCGAACTTCGGTTGTGGCCTCGGCTGATATTGGAGCGCCGCCAGCGACTTTTCCAGATCCGCGATCTCGCGATCCGGCGCACCCGTGCGATCCCACAAATACTCTTCACTCATGTTTCGACGAGCCTCCCAGCGCCTTCCGCAACAACTTCATCCCGCGGCAAAGATTTACTCGCACGGACTCCGGCTTCAATCCTGTCCGTCTCGCGATCTCCGGTCCCGTCATGCCTTCCACCAGCCGCAACACCAACGTCTCGCGATACGCTTCAGGCAGCGTTTGCAAGGCGTCCAGCACGACGAACGGCTCACCGTCAGGACAGTCACCGCCGCGCTGTCCCTCCACATTCGAAACTGGTTTGCGCGCGCGATGCAGATCCGCTGCCGCCCGCCGAGCAATAGCGGCCAGCCAGGCGCCAAAGGCCGCGGGCTCGCGCAGTGAGCGCAGTCGCTCCAGAGCGCGTATGAAAACATCCTGCACAAGGTCCTCAGCATCGGTGTAGGAGACATGCGCCAAAAGTATGCCGTGCACCATGCGTGCGTACTGCTCATACAACAGCCCAAAAGCCGGTCGGTCCCCGCCTTGTGCGGCGCGGACCAGCGCGGCTTCTTCGAAATGCAACTCGGCGGGCGTGGCGGAGACCAGCACGTGCTTCTGAGCGTACTCTCTTTTTACTCCCTGGAGGCGATGGCTGCGTTTGCCGGATTCATGTTCAGAGCAGCCTCGACCTCTTCTTTCGCGGGAGCGTGAGCAAAACGAGTGATGCCCGACCAATCCACCGAATCTCCATCGACGCGCACAATCGCGCTCGGCTGAAATTTAAAGTTAGGATTCGCGCCGGTCAACGTGACCACCCATTTGCCGGCGGCTGGCCACTGCCTCGTTACGGCGTACATGCTTTGCCCCGTTAGAGGAATCAGCTTCAGCGGGATCGTCTCGCGCTTACCATTCACCAGCCCTTCTGCCACGGCCGTGATAGCCGTCTTTTCCGGAGCTGAACACGCGTACCCTCTTACCACGAGCACAGCATGCTTCGCTTGCGCTTCCGGATTCGCCGACGGCTTACCGATTTCGATTGCCAGGCTGCCGGCAATCAGCGATGCGGCAGTGAACGTCGCTGCCGCTATTGCGAACACTTTGGATCTTAATTTCATGGGCATGTCTCCTTTGGACTTCCTGCTTTTGCAGGTTCCGCCGAAAAGACGGTGTCGTGCTCACAAGTGTTAACGCACAAAAAAAGCGAGGTGGAGAGCCGCCCTCTCCGCCTCGCGCTCGAACTGCTTGGAAATCGCAGCTCTCGTCTAAGTTTTTATCGCCGCCAGTAACCCGGATAATATCGATGGCCGTAATAGCGCGGACCCACCCAGTAAGCTCCTACATAAGGACGCCGTGCCCAGTAGCCGGCGCGCCAGGACCAGCGCGGCCCAACCGGATAATAGTATCCGCCCACCCACGCATAGCCTGGGCCCGGATAAGGCGGCGCGTACGCAACCACCGGCGCGGGAGGAGGTGGCGCTGCATAATAGCCGTAAGCTGGTCCTCCGATTCCAACGCCGAAAAACACTCGAGTTCCAGCGAACATCGAGCTGCCGGCCAGTAATAATAGTGCAAGTAATTTTGTTTTCATAGCTCCTCTCCCCAGAACGTTTGCTTGTGCTGCACGCCCGGTAGAATGCAAGCGAGTTGCCAGAGCTAAATTATTGAAAATTGAATTGCGATGAAGCGCAGCGCGGCCACTCTCCACCGCCGGTGGTGCATTTTAGCCAGCGCGGGCGCAGCCCCCGACCAGCCAACAGCGCTCCTCAAGGCTTGCTGCGCTCCGTCGCGAAGCGTGATCGGCGGTCGATCCAGCGGTACGTTCAAAAACGGCTCATCGGCCGAAAGAGTCACAGCACACGCCAAGCAGAGCAAAAGGCCAACCCGGGCACTCATGCCAGCATTCTACTCCGTTTTTCACTCTCTGGCCCGCGCTTTATCGCGCTAAAAATTCGCTCTCAACCCAAACTGCCATCGGCGCATCTGCGACAGCGTCGCGAGAGCGAAGATCTGCCCGGCCGTCGGCGAATCTACCGTGGCATTGGGTTGCCCGAGGTTCACATGGTTGAACGCGTTGAACAGTTCCGCGCGGAATTGCGCGTTGATCCTTTCCGTCACTCGGAATCCTTTGCTTAAAGAAGCGTCCGCGTTGAAAAAGTGAGGTCCGAAAAACGAGTTGCGGGCGACATTTCCGAATGTTCCCGGCTGCGGCCGGCTCCACGGTCCTCGCGTGCAGCCATTCGCATTCAGTTCGGCTGTCGCCGTAGTGGTGCTCAGGCAGCCGTTTCCGCTGGTCCCCGGAGTTGCCACCGCAAACCACTCCTGTGCGCTTGGATTTGCCACGCTTGCATTTCCCACCAGATTTGCGCGGCACGGCCCTGTATCTTCATCCTTGCCGCAGTCCAGATAGGATGGCGTAAACGGAAAGCCCGATTCCCACGTCCAAATTCCGGCGACCTGCCACCCGCCCACCACCAAATCCAGCGGCCGCGACGCATTGTGCAGAAACTTCCGGTCTTTGCCGAACGGGAGTTCGTACACGTGATTCATGTTGAACACAAAGCGCCGTATATTGCTCTCGCGGCCGTAATCGATGTCGTGGTTCCAGAAGAAGTAGTCGTTGGCGTAATCGAACGCGCTCGCCCAGGTGAAATTACCCTGTATATTCAAGCCGTTCGAATATCGCTTCTCGCCGCGCACTTGCAGCGAGTTGAACTTCACGCTCGCGTCATCGGCGAAATATTTGATGGTCTGCGTCCACCCGTATGCCGGGTAGAAAAGACGCCGCTGATTCGTATTCAGCGTTCCGAATCCCACGATGCTCGGCTGGTTGATGTTGTAGTTCGTGCCACCCGCCGTTACGTGGTATCCGTGGTTGCCGATATAACCGACCGAAAACACCAGGGTCGGCGTAAACTGCCGCTCGATCATGAAATTCCACGCGTCCACGACCGGTAACCGCATGGTGTTGCTGGACGTTAAAGGCAGCACGTTGGGGCTGATTCCGTTGGGCAAAATGGGATTCCCATTCGGACCTTTCGGCTGATTCGCCAGAATCGTTGTGGGATCAAGTGTTGGCGGACCTTGCGAAAGCGTGAACACGTCCAGCCAGGCATTGGTGGGATTCAGCGACTGGTTCGCCAGCACCGGAACATTCTGCGTCACGTTGTGCCCGAACGAAACGCCGAATACGCCCACGTCGTACGATCGCCCATATCCCGTCCGAATGACGGTCTTCGGAGTCACTTGATACGCGATTCCCAGTCGCGGCGCGAAGTGAGTCAAGGCCGTGTTTATGTTCCCGTTCAGGCCCACGCCGTTTTCCCCGGCGATCGCCACCTCGCCCGTGGCAATATTCTGAAAGCCGCCCAAATCCTTGCCGTTCACATACTGCGGGAAATAAATCTCCCAGCGCAGCCCGTAATTCAGGGTCAGCTTTGGTGTGATCCGCCACGTGTCCTGCACATACGAGAAGAAACGATGCTGTCTTTCCGCGGCATTCGTCGAATTGCTGACGTAGCGGGTGAACGATTGCACATCGCCCAGAAGGTATGACGCCAGCGACAAGCCTCCTCCGTTGGGACCTTCCGTCGTCGTGGGATCGAACGTCAATTCGCCGGAGCGGTGCGAATCGCTCGGTACGCGCAAATTTAAGGCGTAGCGAAAATCCGTTCCGAATTTGACCGAGTGATTGCCGAATGTATGTGTCACATTCTCCACCCACTGAAACTCGTTCTCCTGCTGATTGAGTGGGCAGTTGCAGGAATTGACTCCCAGCGCATACCCAAATTTGAAGCCGCCCGTGCCGTTAAGGTTGAAGTAGGGCATACCGGAGCTATAGAAATTGTCCAGATTCAGGCCGGGAATCCCTGCGTCTTTGGCCGGAGAGGTGCCCAACCCGTTGGGATTCACAAAAACGCGGTAGCGGAAGAAGCCGAAGCGGAAATCGGCCAGCCACGAGGGGCTGATCATGTAATCGATGCCGTAAGCCAAACTCTGATCGCGCAGCGCGGCCGCACCGGCGAAAGCCGTCGTCGAAAAATTCGGCCCGCCTGCTTCAAGCCCGAATGCCCCGGGCACCGTTTGATTTACCTCTAAAAAGCTGTAGCGGCCGAACATGTGCAGCTTCTCGGTCTGATAGCGATCTACGCGAACATCGAATGCATCGCTGTTCACAATGCCGCTGCCGGAGGCCGCGTAGTTCGGAGTGTTCCCGGTAACGCCGGCGACGTTCGGCATCGGAATGGATTTCAGCAGGTTCAGCGCCTGCGGCGACAGTAGGGCCGGCGGAATCACACCTCCCGCAAACTGCGACCGGGAGGTTAGCGGTTGCGTCGGATCGGTCGCGCAGTTCAATCCAATGCACGGATTGAAAAACGGCGTGTTCAGGTCACTCAAATCGCCGGCCCGCTCGGCTGCTGTCGGGACGCGCTGCAAAATCGATCCGCCGTTCTTCTGCCGGGCACCTTGATAGTCTCCAAAAACAAACGTCTTGTCTTTCTGAATCGGCGCGCCCAATGATCCGCCGAATTGATTCCACAACGTGGGCGGGATGAAACTATTCTTGGTGCCGGGCAAAGGCTGCGATTGCGCGAACGGATCGCGCGCAGCGGCGTTGTTGTCGCGCCGGTACCAGAACGCGCCGCCATGAAAATCGTTCGTGCCCGATTTCGTCTGCGCCGAAATCACCGCCTGGCTCGCTTGCCCGAATTCGGCATCGTAAGCCGTCGTCGTGATCTTCAATTCCGAAACCGCGTCGAGGTTTGGCGTGATCACCGGTTCGCCCAAGACGGAATCGCGGTTGTCGGTCCCGTCAAGCTGAAACGAAATGCCGCCCCAATACTGGCCGCCGATCGTGGGCCGGTAAATGTCCTGCGGCTGCTCGCTCGCCGCGGTGGTCCCGGTCGCTTGCACCCCGGGAACCAGAAAATAGATCTTACTCATGTCCCGGCCCAGCACCGGCAGGTCCTGCATCGATTTTTGTGTGATCGTATCCGACACATCGGCCCGCTCCGTTTTGAGCAGCGGAGCTTCGCCCGTAACATTCACTACTTCGCCTACCGTACCTACGGTCAGGCGAACGTCAACCGGCGTCACCGCGTCTACCTCCACGTTGACGGTCTTCTGCACATACGCCTGAAAGCCCTTCGCCTCGATGCGCACATCGTAAACCCCAACAATAAGGTGCGTCTGGCTATAGTTCCCGGAATCGTTCGTCGCCGTCGTATACGTGACGCCTTTGCCCGTATCGGTTATAGTCACCTTTGCCAGGGCGACCGCCGCTCCGGATGCATCAGTTACCGTTCCGGAAATACTCCCGTAAACCGCCTGCCCGAATACTGCCACTGGGCAGAGAAGAATGAGCGAGCATAACGCTACATGACGGAATGTCTTCATGGAAGCCCCGGAGGGAATTGTACTGCAAATACGTTAGGCTGACTAGATCTTGCCCTGAATTTGTTCCGCAGCGATCTGGGCGATATCCATCAGCCGCGGCGGATTTGCGCTCGTCGCGGCCAGCGCATCGCGAAACATCGTATTACAGAACGGGCAAGCCGCCCCCACAGTGTCCGCGCCTGTGGCCACCAGCTCTCGCGCTCTCGTCTCGTTGACGCGCGGCGCGGTTTCTTCTCCCAGAAACACCAGCCCGCCCCCCGCGCCGCAGCAGAAACTTCGCTCGCGTGCGCGTGGCGGATCGATCACCGTCGCCGATCGCGCGATCACCGCGCGAGGCTCATCGTAAATCCCGCGATACCGCCCCAAATAACACGGGTCGTGGAAAACCACGCGCTGGCCGCTTGAATTCGCGGGCAGGCGCTCCGCGTGCCGCGCCATGAACTCGCTATGGTGCTCAATCGGAATGTCCGCTCCGAATTCGCGCCAATCCTCGCCGATCGTCCGCACACAATGCGGACAAATCGATACGATCTTTTTCACCCGCGTCTCCCGCAGACTCCCGAGGTTCGTCTCCGCGAGCTGCCCGAACACCAGATCATTGCCTAGCCGCCGTGCCGGATCGCCCGTACAGCGCTCCCTTTTCAGAACGCCGAACGAGGTTCCGAGGTGCTTCATCACCGTCGTGAACGAGCTTATGATTTCGCGCCCGCGCGGATCGTAGGCTCCCATGCAGCCCAGCCAAAGACAGTATTCCTGCGAGCCGTCGAATACCGGCAGCGCTTCTTTCGCGATGAACTTATCGCGCTCCGTCTGCGAGAATCCCATGGCATTCCCGTTGCGCTCCAGGTTCAGGAAAAGCTTGGTGCCGTATTCGTCTTCCCACGCGCCCGTGTTCACCGCTCCCCGCCGCAGCCCGACGATGAACGGCAAATGCTGGATGCCTACCGGGCACTGATATTCGCAAGCGCCGCAAGTTGTGCATTGAAAGATCGCCTTCTGCGAAACCGTCGCGCTCAAAACGGGCGTTTCGTTCTGATTGCCGCATTCGTTCAGATAGGCGCGCAATCCCAGCGCAATCAGTTTGGGATTGAGTTCCTTACCTGTATTATTGGCGGGGCAGTGCTCCGTGCAGCGTCCGCACTCTACGCACGAATACGCCTGCAAAGCCGTGATGCGATCAATATCCTTGCCTGAGACTAGCCCAAAGTCCTCGTCCCCGGAAAGCGGCGGGATGTGACTGAAGCCCCTGCGCTCCAGAAAAATGGTTACCGGGCTTAGCACCAGGTGCAGATGTTTGGTGTGCGGAATCAGCGGAAGAAAGCCCAGCAGAACGAGTGTGTGGGCCCACCATAAGGCCGCGCCGCCGGTCGATCCGGGCCGTACCCACCATTGCGGCATGTATGTGATCATCAGCAGGAAGATGAGCAGCGCGATCACGCCCGATTCGTAAGACAAAGGCCCCAGCCACGCCGGCCGCACAACGAACCGCCGAATGGCGAGCGCCGTAATCGAAACCGCGCAGGCTGCCGCGAAGGCGAACGCGAACCAGAAATAGAACGCTCCGAATGCGCGGTGCAAATCCAGGAACCCCGCTCCGAACCCGGTCGCCAGATGATTCAGCGTGACGAGCGCGAAGGCGCAAAAGCTCCAGAACACGAACGCGTGGGCCAGTCCGGGCAGCGGGCGCTCCCGAATCACTTTCGCCTGGCACAGCACCTCCCAAAAGAAGCTCCATACGCGCCTCCCGACCGGATGGAGTTTGAAATCGCTTGCCGCTCGCGCCCCCACAATGCGCCCCACCACTATTCCGAAACGTCGCCAGAACAGCCAGACGGAAGCAATAATCAGCGCCAGCAGCAGCAATCGGAGGCTTAGCATCGGCGGCCGCCGGGCATGACATTACCTAGCAGCCTCTTGGGTATTAGAGGCTGCTCGCGTGCCTCTCTATTACCATGAAAATGCGTGCGATATGTCATTTCAGGAGCCGCTGGCTTCATTGGATCACACCTCTGCGACCGCCTCATCGAGCGAGGCCACCGCATTTTCGCTCTGGACAATTTGATCACCGGGCACAAAGAAAACATCGAGCACCTGCTCGGCTGGCCTTCGTTTGAATTTATCGAGCAAGATGTTTGCTTGCCGCTCGATATCCCCGGTCCCGTGGATCGCGTCTTCCATTTGGCTTCGCTCGCCAGTCCCGTCGATTACCTCAAGCACCCCCTCGAGACCCTGGAGTCCGGTTCCAGCGGAAGCCGCCAAATGCTAGAAGTGGCCCGCCGCCACGGCGCGCGCTTTCTCCTTACGTCGACCTCCGAATGCTACGGCGATCCGCTGCAGCATCCGCAATCGGAAACCTACTGGGGCAACGTGAATCCGGTCGGCGTGCGTTCCTGCTATGACGAGAGCAAGCGCTACGCCGAAGCGCTCACCATGGCTTATCACAGGGTTTACGGGCTGGCTACAAACATCGCGCGCATCTTCAATACCTACGGGCCTCGGATGGCCTTGAATGACGGTCGCGTCGTCCCGGCCTTCATCGACCAGGCCTTGCGCGGCGCGGGCCTGACGGTTTTTGGCGACGGCACGCAGACCCGCAGCTTCTGCTACGTTTCCGACATGGTGGAGGGCCTTCTGTTGCTAAGCGAATCGGAGGAGAGGCTTCCGGTGAACCTCGGCAATCCCTCCGAGATGACCATCCTTGACTTCGCGAATCGCATCCGCGCGCGTATCGGCGGCGATCCCGGCATCGAATTCAGGCCGCTGCCTTCCGATGACCCGAAAGTTCGGCAGCCGGACATTTCAAAAGCCAGGCGCATCCTCGGCTGGGAACCCAGGGTTTCGCTCGACGAAGGCCTCGCCATCACCATCCAATATTTCAAGCAGAACCGCATCGCTGTCGGCTCTCAGCCCTCAGCCCAACAGGCCCGGTGAGCTCCATTTCCCAAAGATAAGCTCAATAGTTTAGGAGGCTTCTACGGCCCGGCGAACCCCGCGCACCGAGACTCATTACCTTTTGCAGTTAGTGACCGCCGTCGCGGTGATTGCCGGCCTTTACTTTGGCCGCGAGGTCGTAATTCCCTTCGCTCTGGCTGTGCTTCTGAGCTTCCTCCTCACTTACCCCGTGAGATGGCTGGAGAGCCTGAAGCTTGGACGCGCGGCATCCGTCGTAATCGTTCTCTCCATCACCTTTTCGGCGGGCAGCGCGCTGATCTGGACCGGAACCCAGCAGCTCGCTGGCATCATTATCGAACTGCCCAAATACCAGGACAATATCCAGAGAAAGTTGCAGGCCATGCGCAACCCGGCCGGCTCCGGATTGGCCAAGATCGCCGAGAGCATTAACCAGATCACCAGAGACCTTTCGCTCGGCGTGCCCGCTCCCCGGCAACAGACCGCTCCTTCTAGCGCTGAACCCAGAGGGCGTCGTGGAAACCAGCCGCCCCAACCGGCGCCCGCGCAAATCGTGCAACCAGAGCCGGGCATGTTCGAGCCCCTTGGGCTGATCGGCAGTTCGCTCGCGAGCGCCCTTCTGATGGCCGGGGCCGTTGTGGTTCTCACGTTCTTCATGCTGCTGCGTCATAGTGATCTCCGCAACCGCCTGTTCCGGCTCTTTGGCAAAGGGCGCATCAATCTGATGACTACCGCTATGGACGATGCGGCCCAGCGTGTCAGCCGTTACCTCCTAACTCAATCCTGCGTGAATGGAGCGTACGGCCTGCTCTTGGGGCTCGGATTGTGGGGCATTGGAGTGCCGTTCGCGGTGTTCTGGGGCTTCATCGCGGCATTCCTTCGATTCATCCCCTATATAGGTACGCTCATTGCCGGCGGTTGTCCCTTCCTGCTGTCGCTCGCCGTCTTCGATGGATGGAAGAAGCCATTGCTCGCCCTGGCGCTTTTCGCCGCCGTGGAGTTGGGCATCTCCGGTCTCGTCGAGCCTGTCTTGTATGCCACCCGCACAGGCATCTCCTCGCTCGCCATCCTGCTGTCGGCCGCTTTTTGGACCATGTTGTGGGGACCTATCGGACTGCTGCTCTCCACTCCCCTCACGGTATTGCTTCTCGTGATCGGCCGTCACGTCTCCAACCTGGAATTTCTCTATATTCTCCTCGGCGATGAGCCCGTGCTTGCGCCCGAGGCGCATTATTACCAGCGGCTCCTCGCCGACGATGAAGACGAGGCGCGCGACGTCATAGATGAATACCTTGAGCACGGCTCACTGCTGCAGTTGTACGATTCCGTCTTGATTCCCGCCCTGGCCCTGGCCGAGCAGGACCGCCACAACGATCAGCTCGATGAACCCCGCCGGAGGTTCATCTACCAGAGCACGCGCGAGCTGGTCGAAGAACTCGGTGAGCGCCCTGTTTCCGATGACGAGCGCGAGACCTCCCAGGAAGCCGTTTCGCACCCCCCTATTTTGTGCGTTCCCGCCCGTGATGAAGCTGATGAGCTGACGGCCGCCATGCTTGTCCAGGTGCTGCGCCGAGCGGGATACGCTGTGGAATCCGCTGCGCTTGGCTACCTCGAGGACATGCTCGCGAAAATCGAACATTGCCGGCCGGAGGTGCTGATCATCTCGGTGTTGCCCCCTTTCTCCATTACTCATGCGCGCTCGCTTTGCCGCAGAGCCCGCCAGCGATGCTCCGGCATTAAGGTCGTCATCGGATTGTGGACTTCCGATGCGGATCGCGAGATCTCGAGCCAGCGTCTCGGGCAGGAATGTTCGCAATATATCGTGCATACCCTTGCCGACGCGCGCCTCCAGATGCGTCTTTTCTCCGGCGAATCGGTTGAGGCGCCCGAGGCATCAGGTTGATATGAGTACTGCAACGCTGGATGCCGCCGCAAGTGGAACTTTCTCCATCGGTGGCGATTTGAATGTGAACCGGCTCGGGTTCGGGGCTATGAGAATTACGGGTGCCGGGATTTGGGGCGAACCGAAAAATCCCGAGGAAGCCCGTAAAGTGCTGCGCCGCGTCGTGGAGCTTGGCGTCAATTTCATCGACACCGCGGATTCCTACGGACCCGAAGTGAGCGAAAGGCTCATCGGCGAGACGCTCCACCCCTATCCAAACGATCTGGTGATCGCGACCAAGGGCGGCCTCACGCGGCAGGGGCCTAATAAGTGGTTGCCGGTGGGCAGGCCCGAATATCTGCGGCAATGCGTCGAGATGAGCCTTCGCCGCCTGCGTCTCGAGCGCATCGATCTCTATCAACTTCACCGCATCGATGAAAAGGTGGCGCTCGAAGATCAGCTTGGAGCATTGAAGGATCTCCGGCAGGCCGGTAAGATCCGGCATATTGGCTTGTCCGAAGTGAAGCCGGCCGAGATGGAAAGGGCGCGGAAAATCGTTCCGATCGTCAGCGTTCAGAACCGTTACAACCTGAGCGATCGCGAGCACGAGGATGCCTTGAACTACTGTGAGGCGCACCATCTCGCATTCATTCCCTGGTTCCCGGTGGCTGCCGGCAAATTAACGCAGGCGGACGGGCCGCTCAGCAGGACGGCGAAGCGCCACGGAGTTTCGGTCGCGCAGCTCTCGCTCGCCTGGCTTCTGCATCGATCTCCCGTCATGCTTCCCATTCCCGGTACGTCCTCCGTCGCGCACCTGGAAGAGAACGTCGCTTCCGCCGGCGTGAAGCTGAGCGATCCGGAGTGGAAAGCCATCGAGCGCGCCGCGAAAACCGCCTGACCCGCGTCGCGCGGATGCTAACTTGAATGAAATCGGTTTGAATCCGCGCGCATGACACATCTTCGCTGTAGTGTCCCTGATTGCAGGGCAACGCTCGATCTTCACGACCGTGCTCTCACCTGCCCTCGCTGCGGCGATCTGCTCGAAGTGGTGGTCGATGTCGAGCAGCAAGAGCCGTCGTTCCTGAAAAATCTTTGGCTCGAGCGCCGCATGTCTCGAGATCTGCTGTATACCAGCGGTGTCTGGCGCTTTCGCGAATTTCTGCCGGAGTATCCCGCCGAAGCGGCCGTCACGCTTTCAGAGGGCCACACGCCCGTCGTTCGTGGATCGAAAACGGCCGCCTGGGCCGGAGTTCGTCATCTCTGGTTCAAGCATCTGGGATGGAATCCCACGGGGTCGTTCAAGGATCTCGGCATGACCGTCGGCATGACCGAAGCGAAATTTGTCCACGCCGGCATCGTCGCTTGCGCCTCGACCGGAAACACCGCGGCATCCTTGGCCGCCTATGCAGCCCGCGGAGGCATGACCGCGCGCGTCTACCTTCCGGCCGGGCAAGCGTCGCAAAACAAGCTGGCCCAGGCCCTCGATTACGGCGCGGAAATCGTGCAGATCGAAGGCAGCTTCGATGATGCTCTGAACACACTGCTCTCAACCGCCGATCGCAACTTGTACTTTCTGAATTCGATTAATCCGTTTCGCATCGAAGGCCAGAAGACCGCCATGTTCGAAATGCTGGAGCAGCTCGCCTGGGAAGCGCCCGATTACCTGGTCATACCCGGCGGCAACCTCGGCAACTCGTCTGCTTTCGGAAAAGCTCTCATGGAGCTAAAGGACACCCAGCTTATCGGGAAGGTGCCGCGCATGGTCATCGTGCAGGCGGAAGGAGCGAATCCGCTAGCCCGCTTATGGCGTTCGGGCAACCGCGAGCTGCGTGCCGTCGAACATCCCGAGACGGCCGCCACAGCCATCCGCATAGGCAATCCGCGCTCCTGGAAGAAAGCGCTGCAGGCCATCGATTTCACGGACGGTCTCGTCATCGATGTCACCGACGAGGAGATCGCTGACGCCAAGGCCATGATCGGGCGCGATGGAATCGGATGCGAGCCGGCCTCTGCTACCACGCTCGCCGGAATCCGGAAGCTCGTCGCCACAGGCAAGCTGGACCGCGACGCTAAAATAGCTGCCGTTCTGACGGGTCATACGCTGAAAGATACGGATTTTATTGTCCGGCAGCACAAGCTCTTAAATGAATTCGCAATTCAACATCAAAGTCCCAGCTTCGATCGCGAATCTGGGGCCCGGGTTTGACACGCTTGCGGTAGCCGTCGATCTGTATTTGCGCCTCTCCGTTTGCGTGCAGGCGCGCGAGAATGAATTGCGCTTTCATTTTGTGGATGGCGAACTCGATGGTGAGAATTACATCGAGCGCGCGTTCCGCTTTGCGGCGGCGCAGCGGCGCGCGCCCTTTCCATCGCTCCATGTGGAAGTGCAGAGCGAGATTCCGACCAAGTCGGGGCTGGGCAGCAGTGCGGCGGCCACCGTCGCCGGTCTGCGTCTCTATGAGGCGATTGCAGGCCCGCTGCCGCAACAAGGTCTTCTGAACGCGGCCTGCGCGCTCGAACACCACCCGGACAATGTCGCCGCGGCGCTCCTGGGGGGATTAACCGTGAGTTGTCAGATGCCCGATCGCAGCGTGGCCGCGGTGCGGATGGAGTGGCCCGAATCTCTGCGCTTTCTCGTCCTCACGCCCGAGCATTCGCTGCCCACCCCGGAATCTCGCAAGGTGCTGCCCAAAAAAGTTTCTCGCGAGGATGCAGTCTTCAACTTGCAGCGCGTCTCGCTCCTGCTGCAAGGTTTGCAAAGCGGCGATTTCTCGCTCTTGCGCGAAGCCCTCCACGATCGCATTCACCAGCCCTTCCGGCAAAAGCTCGTCCCCGGTCTCGAGCGCGCCCTGGCGCTGGAGCATCCGGATCTGCTCGGCATTTGCTTGAGCGGCGCGGGTCCGTCAATCGTGGCCTTGGCCGAACGGAATTTCGACGAGATCGAAGGACTGTTGGCGAACAGCTATTCGGAAACAGGCCTGCCCTTCCGCGTCCGGCGCCTTGCCGCCGCGGAAAACGCTTGACCTCGCTGTACCACCAGTTATAATACACATGTGATCCCGTTCCGCCTGAGTTTTCAGCCGGGCGTTTCGCTTTATGAACAGGTTGTGTATGCCGCAAAACGGGCTGTAGTGTGCGGGCAGCTCAGGCCCGGCGACCCGTTCCCGTCCGTCCGAGCGCTGGGGAGAGAACTGAAAATCAATCCCAACACCGCGCACAAGGTGATCACCCATCTGATCGCGGAAGGCATTCTCGAAGTGCGCGTTGGCTTGGGAACCGTCGTGGCTCAACCCCCTGCTTCCACAGCCGGAGAGCGCTCGCGCTTGCTCAAAGGTGAGCTGGAGCAATTAGTCGTCGAGGCGAAGAAGCTCGGTATGGAACTGGAGGATGTGCAGCGGGCTCTCGTGGAACACTGGCGGCGGCTCGGCAGCCAGGAAGAAGCGGCCGCGCCGCCCGCGAAAGGAGCGAGGCAGCGATGAACTTGACGATTCGCGCGGAAAATCTGACGAAGAGATTCGGGCGGGTGACGGCGCTGGATGCGGTCACTTTGGCGGTTCCTGAAGGCAGCATCTTTGCGCTGGTAGGCACCAATGGAGCTGGCAAGACCACGCTGATCAAGATGCTCATGAACATCGTGAGGTCAAGCAGCGGCCATGCTGAAATCTTCGGCATCGATTCGCGAAAGCTGTCTCCCGCGGTATTCACTCGCATCGGGTACGCTTCCGAGAATCAGGAGCTGCCCGAATGGATGACGGTGGACTATTTTCTTCGCCATTGCAAGGGCTTTTATCCCCTGTGGGATGATGCGCTCGCGGCGGGCATGGTCCGGCAATTTGCATTGCCTCTCGACCGCGCCGTGCGTCACTTATCGCGCGGCATGCGCATGAAGGCAGCGCTCGCGTCGTCGCTCGCGTACCGGCCGGAACTGATCGTACTGGACGAACCCTTTAGCGGGCTCGATGCTTTGGTCCGGGATGAGCTGATCGAAACTCTTCTGGAACATGCGGCGGAGGCCACGGTTCTCATTTCCTCGCACGACCTGAGCGAGATCGAGAGCTTCGCCAGTCATGTAGGCTATCTCGACGATGGCCGTCTGCATTTTTCGGAAGAGATGACGACTCTGAGCAACCGCTTTCGTGAGGTCGAGGTGACCATGGCGTCAACCGTACCGTTGCCGCGGCCCTGGCCCGAGGATTGGCTGCGGGCCGAATCGACGGCCGCAGTGGTGCGTTTCGTCGAAAGCCAATTCGATTCCGGAGCGACGCCGGAGCGCATACGACAGCTCTTTCCCGGTGCCCGCGATATTGCAATTCGTCCCATCCCATTGCGGCAGATCTTCGTTACGCTGGCGAAGTCTCATCGCGTGGGTGTGGCTGCTTAGAGGCGCGTATGCTGCAAACTTTACACATTTTTCGAAAGGACGTACGGCACCTGGGGCTTTATATCGCCGCCATGCTCGTCCTCTGGATCGTGTTTGCCGGTGCCAGCGGCTCGGTCCGTCCGATTCTGCTTGATGCAGTCCAGACCTTCATACCGCTGCTCCTGCCGGTAACGATCTGGTTTCTGATAGTTCACGTAATTCAAGACGAGCCATTGCCGGGCGACCGGCAGTTCTGGATCACGCGCCCCTACAACCGCTGGAGTCTTCTCGCGGCGAAGATCCTGTTTGTACTCGCCTTCGTGAACCTGCCCTTACTCGTTTCCGACCTCTGCATCATCGCAATGCAAGGGCTGCCAGTATTCCCAAGCCTTCCCGCTGTGCTTTTGCGCCAGATTTTCGTAGGCGCCTGGTTGATCGTACCGCTGTTCACGCTCGCGACGGTCACCGATACACCACCCCGCTGCGGGCTTTGGGTAATCGTGATCATTGCGGGAATCGTCTTTGAGAGCTACATCCTGAATCCAATGGATAAAATGCCCGCACCCGATGTAGCCCTCGCGATGTTTGTTGGTTTGCTAATTCTCCTGGCAGGCGTCATTGTTTGGCAATACCTGTCGCGACGAACCGTAGTCAACCGGCTTATGAGCATTGTCGCGATGATGATCATCGGATGTCCATTAGTCGGCCTAGCCATAATGTCGCCTGCGCTGCCCTCCCTCCAGGAGCCAGCGCCGGAACTCGCTTTGCTCGTCGATAAGCTGCAGCTGCTTGGAGTGCCTGGAGCGGATACGTTTGTTCTCCGAATTCCCGTTAAGGTCGACGGTTTGCCGGCGAACACACTTCTGTCGGCAAAAGGGCATCTGTACCTTTCCTCCGGCGGGCGGCGTTTGTGGGAGTCAGAAACCCACTCCGATCTTTCAGGCCGATGGATGGCTTCGCGCAATGGTCAAATATCGTACGTCAAAGCGCAGATCAAAGCAGATGTTCTGAAAAAGATTGCCGCGCAGCCGGTAGAGATGCGGATTGGGCTCGAGGAGTGGCTGCTACATGGTGAACCGCTTGTCCGAGTGCCCGTGACTGCCGCCAGGTTCCAGTTGTCTCCGCTCACGCCCTGCAGGCTTTTCAGACTCTATTATGAGGATCAAATCGGGTTCACGTGCAAAACCGCTAACAGGCGAGATGAGCAGATCTTCTACACGGTTGAAGACAACGGCTCGGAGAGCGACATCCAGGGGAACGTCTCATTTTCGCGTACTGGCAGGGCCGTGCGCATTAGCACTGGGAGCGAACTGCCGGTGTTCGCCGGGCTCAGACCGGTTGACGAATGGAGCCTGCGCGTGGCGCTCCCGCCAGGCTTGAAAAACTCTCAAACCGCCAGGATTGTCTTTCGGAGGGCAAGGGCGGTTTCCAAGTTCAATCGCACGCTGACCGCGGAAAATGTGCGTTTCCCATCCGGCCTGTGAGCGATTCCGGTTTTCCTAACTGGCACTCTTCGTGAACCGCGCGTACGGCGCGTTCCAGCCCATCCAACCGGACCACAATACCGATCGTGATCTCGCTCGAGCCCTGCGCGATGGCGATGATGTTAATCTGCTCCCGTGAAATGGCGGTGAACACACGCCCGGCCAAACCTGGCGTGCCGCGCATCCCTTCGCCCACCACCGCGAGAAGCCCCACGTTCTCGTCCACCTCAATGGGCTTGAGATAACCGTGCGCGAGCTCGATCGACAGATTCGCCGAAAGCGCTTCGAGCGCCGCATCGATATCGTGTCTTCGAATCAGAAAACAAAATGTCTGCCGGTAACTGGAGCTCGTAAAAACGAGGATTTCGACGTTGGCCAGTGCCAGCGCATCCAATGCGCGTGCCATCAGCCTTGTCCCGCTGAGAACCGAGTTGGCCGGCTCCATCGAGACTAGCGCAACGTTGGCCATCGACGTAACCGCCCGCACGCCCTTTGGCTCATCGAAGCGCGAGACAATTTTCGTTCCTGGCTTCTGCGGCGCGAAACTGTTTTTGCTCCATACCGGGATCTGCTTCTCAACCAGCGGCGCGAGCGTTCTCGGATGCAAAACCTTGGCTCCGTTATAGGCCAGTTCCGCTGCCTCTGCATAGGTCACCTGATCGAGTACAGCAACTTCGGAAACCAGGCGCGGATCGGCGGACATGATGCCGTCCACGTCGGTCCAGATCCAGAGCTCCTCGGCCTCCAGGCTGGCTGCCAAGATGGACGCCGAGAAATCGGACCCGCCCCGGCCCAGGGTCGTCGGCCGGCCATCCGGCGTTGCGCCATTGAAGCCGGTCACCACAGGCAGAATCCCGCGTTCCATAAGCGGTATCAAGACCTCCGCGCATTTTGTCTGCGTGAGGGCCATCTGGGGCGATGCATTCCCGAACACCGCATCGGTCACAATGACATCGCTTCCGTTGACCGCTTGAGCCGCAATGCCCGTCGATTGGAGATATTCGGCCATCAATGTGGAGGAGAGCCGCTCCCCGATGGCGATGGCCTCGTCCACGGATCGCGGCGGCCGCTCGCCCAGCATCAGCACACCCATGGCGATCCGCTGGAATTCCGATATCAGCGACTGCACGGCGCTCTGCGCCCTGTCGCGGAATTTGCCCGCACCCGAATCGCGCCCAAGCAATCCTTCGCACGTTTCCAAATGGCGCTCGAGCAGCGCGTGGATGCTTGCGTCCACCGCGGTCCTATCCCCCAGTTCAGCGTGTCGCAGCGTCTCGAGCAAGAGGTCCGTCACTTTCGACATCGCGGAGACGACCACCGCTACCGGACGGTGCCGCTGGCCCGCGATAATCTCAGCCGCCACGCGCATACGCTCCGCGCTGCCCATGCTCGTGCCGCCGAACTTCATGACTAGCAAGTTATGCATGCTCCAAATTCCGGGCTTGCAGGCCCGCCCAAAATGTGTAATTATTCATAGTAGTGAATAAAAATTCACAGGAGGACTCCTGAAATGGCCGCGCCTGTCTATCAGCCAGCATCCCATGTCGGTTTGCCCAACCTCCGTCACGATCTCGATCTCTCGACCGAGCAACTGGCCGGACTGTTGGATTTGACCCAGCAGGTGAAACAGTCGCGCCAGAGGTACGCCTCGGTCCTCAAAGGCCGTTATCTCAGCCTTCTGTTTGAGAAACCGTCGTTACGTACTCGCGTTACTTTCGAGCTTGCGATCAAGCAGCTCGGCGGCGATTGCGTGACGCAAGTCGGAATGATTGCCGATCGTGAGCCTCTGAAAGACGTGGCCCGCAACCTCGCGCGTTGGACGGACGCCGTTGTAGCCCGCACATTCACACAGCAGACGATTGATGAGCTGGCGCGCTGGTCGGGCATTCCGGTCATCAACGCCCTCAGCGATCTATACCATCCCTGCCAGGCACTTGCCGACATGTTCACGTTGAAAGAGCACTTCGACCGGCTGCGCGGATTGAAGCTGGCTTATGTCGGAGACGGCAATAACGTCGCCCACTCGCTGCTGCTCTGCTGTGCGCGCTTGGGAATTCATTCGACGGTCGCTACGCCAAAGGGTTATGAGCCGAATGCGCAGATCGTCGAACGAGCCCGGCAGCTCGCGAAAGATTCGGGAGCGGAAATTATTGTTACGAACGATCCCGTCTCGGCTGTGGCATCGGCGAATGCGGTATACACAGACGTATGGGCCAGCATGGGGCAAGAATCCGAAGCGGAGGCGCGCCACAGGATTTTCGCGCCCTACCAGGTGAATGAAACATTGCTGGCCGAATCCCGGAAGGACGCTTTGTTTATGCACTGCCTGCCGGCCAAGCGCGGCCTGGAAGTTACCGACGAGGTGATGGAATCGCCACAGTCCGTGGCCTTCGATCAGGCGGAAAACCGGCTGCACGTGCAGAAGGCTTTGCTGCTCACTCTACTGCAATAACCGAACGCAAACAGGAGCGACCGATGATGCGCCAGAGGTGTGCCCCGATACTGGAAACTAGGATTCAATGAAGAAAGTAAACGCGAAGAAAGTGGCGCTTGCCTATTCCGGCGGGCTCGACACGTCCATCATCATTCCGTGGCTCAAAGAGCATTATCACTGCGAAGTTGTCGCCGTATGCGGCGACATCGGTCAGGGCGGGGAAGAGCTCAAGGGCCTCAAAGAGAAAGCGCGCAAAACCGGAGCGAGCGAAATATACGTCGAGGACATGCGCGAGGAGTTTGTCACCGATTATCTGTGGAAGCTCGTTCGTTCCGGCGCGATTTACGAGCACAAGTATCTGCTGGGAACGTCGATCGCACGCCCGCTCCTCGCGAAACGGCAGGCCGAAGTCGCGCTGCGGACCGGCTGCGATGCTCTGGCCCATGGCTGCACGGGAAAGGGCAACGATCAGGTTCGTTTCGAGCTCACCTATAAAGCCGTTGCTCCGCATCTTCCCGTGATCGCGCCCTGGCGCGAATGGGACATCCAGTCGCGCGAAGATGCTATCGAGTACGCGAGTCGCCATAACGTTCCGATTGCTCAATCCACAACCAAGATCTATAGCCGCGATCGGAATATCTGGCATATCTCACACGAGGGCGGCGAGTTGGAGGACCCCGCGAACGCCGCCCCCGATGGAATCTGGATGCTCACGAAGAGTCCGGCGGATGCTCCCGCCAAACCGGCGGAGGTTACCATCGGATTCGCGCAAGGCGTTCCGGTCTCGCTCAATGGGCAGCATCAACTCAGCGGAGTCGCGCTTCTCGAAGAGCTGAACAAGATTGGCGGCGAGCACGGGATCGGGCGAATCGATCTGGTGGAGAATCGTTTCGTCGGCATGAAGTCGCGGGGGTGCTACGAAACTCCCGGAGGCGCAATCTTAATGGCCGCCGTCCGCGAGTTGGAGGCCCTCACATTAGACCGAACCACTTTGCATTACAAGCAGAAACTGGCCCTCGATTATGGCGAAATGGTCTACAACGGCCTTTGGTTCACCCCGTTGCGCGAGTCGCTCGACGCCTTTTTCGAGAAGATCTCCGAGCCCGTAACCGGCGAGATTACGCTGCGGCTTTACAAAGGTAATTTAGAACCGGTCAGCCGCAAAAGCCCGAATTCGCTCTACAGCCTGGATATCGCCAGCTTCACGATGGGAGCAAGTTATGACCAGAAGGACGCATTCGGCTTCATCAATCTCATTGGCTTGCCCATCAAAGTCCGCGCTTCCCTGAAAAACTGATCCCATGAAGCTTTGGGGCGGGAGATTCGAAACCGGACCTTCCGAAATCTTCGAGCGGTTTTCCGGATCTCTGCACTTCGACCGCCAGCTCGTGACGGCCGATATCGAAGGCTCGCAGGCCTTCGCGCGCGCTCTCGCCAGGCAAGGAATTCTCACGTCTGAGGAGTCTGAGCGGCTTGTGAGCGCATTCGCCGAAATCAGTGCCGATGCGCAAGACCCCGCATATTTCGACGGCGCCCGCGATGAGGACGTCCATACCTTCGTCATTCACAAGCTGAAGGAAAAAGTTGGAGCGCTCTCCGACAAAATCCACACCGGCCGCAGCCGCAACGAGCAGGTTTCGTTGGACCTCCGGCTGTATCTCCGCTCCGCCGCCGGCAGCCTGGCGCGTCAGCTTGTGGCGCTCATGACAGCATTATTGGTTCTCGCGCGCCGCTATCCCGATGCTGTTATCCCCGGCTACACCCATCTTCGACGCGCGCAAGCGGTGTTGTGGCCGCACTATCTCCTGGCTTATTTCGAAATGTTTGGGCGTGATTTCGAGCGCCTCATCCAGGCCCGTTCTCGCATCAGCGTCATGCCGCTCGGCTCAGGCGCACTCGCCGGCAGCGGTTTCCCCTTCGATCGTCAAGTCATAGCCGCCGATCTGAATTTCCCCGAAATAACGCGCAACAGCATGGATGTCGCCGCCGACCGCGATTTCGCTCTCGACTTCCTCTACGCGTGCAGCCTCATCATGCTGCATCTCAGCCGTCTCGCCGAGGACTGGATTCTGTACTCGAGCGAAGAATTCAACTGGATGGTTCTCGGCGACGAAGTCACGAGCGGCTCCAGCCTGATGCCCCAGAAAAAAAATCCGGATTCACTCGAGCTGATTCGCGGCAAATCCGGACGGGTCTTCGGCGATCTCACGTCGCTCTTCGTCACCATGAAAGGCCTTCCGATGACCTACAATCGCGACCTGCAGGAAGACAAAGAACCGCTCTTCGACGCCGTCCATCAAACCTCCGGATCGCTCCAAATGGCCGAGGCTGTGATCGAATCCGTCTCCTTGAATCCTGCCAAGCCTCTGGCGGCGGCCGAAGAGAGTTGGGTGGTAGCAACGGATCTGGCCGAGGAACTGGCGCGCAACGGCATCGCCTTCCATCGAGCCCATCAACTCGTAGGCCAGCTCGTTCTCGAAAGCCTCAAAATCGGCAAGAAGCCTTCCGACTGGAGCGGTGAAGCACTGGCAGCTTTTGCCCCCGAATTCCGGCCAAGCATGGCCCGCTTGCTCACGCCATCGGAAGGAATGAAGAGCCGTGAATTGCCGGGCGGTACCGGACCGACCGCCGTAGCCGCCGCTCTAGATGAAGCAGACCGCCGCCTCGCTGCCATGCGGGACGGTTCGAATAACGCATGAACAAGAGCTTCCGCCAGGGCCAGATTTTGAAGATCGTCCGCAATAAGGAAATCTTCACTCAGGACGAATTGGCGCGCGAGCTCGGGCAGTTAGGCATCAACACGACCCAGGTGACCCTCTCGCGCGATATGCGTGAGCTCGGGCTCGTTAAGACTGCCGGTGGATATCGCCCGCTGCCCCCTGAAACCACCGGCCCAGCCCTCGCCGATGTCGCAAATGAGTATCTTCTCGACATTCAGGTCGCACAGAATCTCGTCGTTCTTCGGACCTCGCCCGGCAATGCCAGTCCGCTGGCGGTCGCCATTGACAACGCGGATCTCGATGACGTAGTGGGAACGCTGGCGGGCGATGACACGGTGCTGGTCATCGCGACCGATAGCCAGAGCGCCGATAAATTCCGCGAGCGAATGCTCAAGTTGCTCGCCGGCTGATTGTTAATGCCACGTCCGCCATGTGATTATGGCGGTGGTATGCCAGTCGTTCAGTCCCGTCTCACCTCATTGCCGCGGACAGTGTTTCCTATTCTGGTCTTTCTGTGGTTCTTCTTCCTGCCGGGGCAGTTCGCAGGGGCCCAGCTCAACACGTCCGCGAGCATCAGCGGGACCGCCACCGATGCCTCGGGAGCGATCGTGCCGGGTGCGACGGTGACCGTTATCGATGAAGGCACAAGGGCCTCCGCATCGACGCAAACCAATAACAGCGGAACCTTTGTTCTGCCAAATCTGCCCGTCGGCGCCTATACCGTCATAATTTCCAAAACGGGTTTTCAAGATTACAAGGAGTCAGGCGTCATTCTGCACCCCGCTACAGTTGCGACAGTGAACGCAAGCTTGCAGGTGGGCGCGGTGGGCACATCGGTTGAAGTCGAAGCCAGCGCTGCCCAAGTGCAAACGACGACAAGCGACAACACCCACGAAGTCGCTGGAATTCAAGTGAGCACGCTGCCCCTGAACGGCAGAAACTATCAGGCGCTGGCCGTGGTCATGCCCGGTGTGGTGAACACCAGTTCCGGATCGGCGCTTGGAACCGGCGGTCGATCCACGAATAACGTGCTGTCCATCAACGGAGGAAACGCGAATACGACGTTCTATGCGCTGGATGGCATTTGGAATGAGAACACTGGAAATATGGCTCAAACCACGGTCACTCCGAACCCGGACACCATTGAGGAAGTCCGCGTCTTACAGAACAACTACAGCCCGAAGTACAGCCTGATGGGCGCGTCCGTGGTGCTGCTGCAGACCAAAAGCGGCGCCACTGACCTTCACGGCGGGGCATTCGAGTACTTCCGCAACGACGCTCTCAACGCGCGCAATTTCTTCAGCTCCTCAGTTCCGACGCTACGGCAAAATATCTTCGGGTACACTCTCGGCGGTCCGCTGTACATTCCGAAGGTGTACAACACGCGCAAGCAGAAAACCTTCTTCTTCTTTAGCGAGCAATGGGTCATCTCGCATGCCGGGTCTGTGCTGCGCGGCCAGGATCCCACGGCTGACGAGAGAAATGGCATATTCCCGTTTGCGATTCATGATCCGGGTACAGGCGCGAATTATGCGCAGAATGCGCAAGGACAGTACATCATTCCCAACAGCCAAATCAACCCGAGCGCTCAGGCATTCCTCAACGCCTTATACCCGCTCCCGAATGCGGCGGGTACGCTGAATTACCTTAATTCGACGCCGCAGATCACCGATCAGCGCGACGATGAACTCAAGATCGACCACAACTTTACCGATCGCTTCCGGTTGACGGCGGAAATCCTCGATGAGAAGCAAACTCTACGCCAGAGTTCACTAAACTCGTCGAACACCGGTTCCATCTTCCCGACAAACTACGAAAACGATCTCACGAAGAACTATTTGGCCCAGATTCAGTTCACAGCCACGCTGACTCCGGCCATGGTGAATACAGCGAGCATTTCGACAAATATTTACGATCTGGACCTAAACCTGGAAGGTACCGTCTACCGCAACCAGGTGCCTGGTTTCAGTCAAATTCTGCCAATCAACGGAGCACTTACGCCCCGTCTTCCGCTCGTGACGTTCTCGCAAGGGTGGGCGCCGCAGGGAATTGCCGCAGCCCGGCCGCTGTTCCACGCTGCCGACCTCGACAACACCGCATCGGACAACTGGAGCTGGCTGCATGGCAAGCACTTCATCGAGGCCGGATTCAGCGTGGTGCTGAGCACGAAGCGGCAAAACGTCGCCACGGCAGACAACGGGCAGTTTAGCTTTACTGGGCAGTTCACCGGAAACGCCCTCGCCGATTTCCTCCTCGGTGATGCAGCCACGTTCACGCAGCAGAGCTCGGAGCGCCGCGTTTACGTTCACGGGCCGATCGTCTCGCCGTACGTTCAGGACCGCATTCAAGTGAGCCGCCGTTTGACTTGGACAGTCGGCACTCGAATCAGCTACATGCCATTGCCGCATGCACAATCAAATTTCGAAGATTTGTTTGATCCGGGCCACTACAATCCCGCGCAAGCTCCCATCGTGAATACCGGCGGAACTATCACAGTAACCCCCAACTACAATCCGCTGAACGGCTTGATACGCAACGACGTCAATGGGGTGCCCGTTAACTTCTCAAACGCGCACAACTGGTACTGGTCTCCCATGACGGGTTTCGCCCTCGACCTCTTTGGCGATGGCAAGACCGCGCTGCGCGGCGGCTACGGTCTGACGTACACACGTATCTTCACTAACCAGGACTGTTCCTTCAGTTGCGCAGGCAATCCTCCCGATGTCAGTTCCGTTAATTTGATCAATGCAAATTTTTCAAACCCCGCGGCCACGGGCGCGGCGCGTGCGGCCAGCGCGAGTACGCTCACTACTGCCGACCTCAACATTCAATCGACCCAGGTGCATACCTATAGCCTCACTCTCGAGCGTCAATTTGGGAAGAACTGGGCCGTTGCCCTGACAGGAGCCGGCGCGCTCGCAAGACACTTGCCCGGAACCTTCAACCTGAATCAGCCGCTGCCCGCCGCCCCTTACGATTTCAACCCGCTGATTAACACAGGCAAATTCTTTACCTATCTATATGGGCCATATCTTGGATATGCCGCAATCAGCGATATTACGACGCAGTTGAATTCGAACTGGCACGCGATGGAAATTACCGCGAGCCATCCTGTCAGTTCGAGCGTCTTTGTTACCGCGGCGTACACGTGGTCCCACAATCTTGCCGAGCAGGTTGCCGGCAGCGCGCCCGGTTACGATATTTACCACCCGAGGCGCTACTACGGAAATTCAACACTGAACGTCCCGCAGGTGTTCACTTTCAGCGCCGTGTGGGATCTTCCGTGGCTGCAGCGCGCAAACGGCTGGAAAGGTATTCTCGGGGGATGGCGCTACTCCGATGTGACCACCATCCGTAGCGGCCTGTCGTTTAACCCGGGATTGAGTATTCCAAATCAAGGGATCGCTGTACGGCCGGATGCGACCGGGACCTCCGTTGCCGGACCTCGCACCGTTGCTCAATGGTTTAGCACGGCTGCTTTCGCCGCTGCGCAACCAGGTTTTCTCGGAAACGCGGGATCGGGAATAATTTCGGGACCGCGCCTGGTGAACTTCGATATGGCGTTGTATAAAGATTTCCACGTCACGGAACGAAACGTCGTGGAATTCCGCGGCGAGATCTTCAACATCTTTAACCACCCGAACTTCACCGGCCTATCGGTCAATTACGGGTCCACCAGCTTCGGGCAGTTGACCTCCGCCGCGGATCCGCGCATCGTCGAATTTGCACTGCGCTATCGCTTTTAGATCCCGGGGTTTGAAGGTCTAGTGCTCGTGGCCGTGATCGTTGTCGTGCGGCTCCGTCTGGCCGACCGCCATGTGGCAGCCGCCATCGGATAAGACGCACGGCACGTGCTCGAACTGAATAGTCGTGTGATGAATCCCCAGCCCGCACAGGACCTCGTTGATCCGCTTTAGAATACCCTCGCTTGATGAAGGCGGCATGTCATCGATCAAGACGTGCGAGCTGAGTGCGTGCGTATTCGACCCTAGGCTCCAGATGTGCAGATCGTGCACATCCAGCACGCCTTGCACTTCGCCCATCGCCGCTGTGACGTTCTTGAGTTCCAGTCCGCGCGGCAGCCCCTCGAGAAGAATGTTGAGCGACTCGCGAATGATATCCCATGCCGTGTAGACAATCAAAATTCCCAAGGCGATGGAAAGAGCGGGATCGATGTATGTCCAGCCCGTATAGCGAATCGCGATCGCGCCCGCGATGATCGCCACCGCCCCAAGCGCGTCTCCGAGCATGTGAATGAAAGCCGCGCGAATATTGATATCGCCCTTCTGGCCGTGGTGGAGCGCCAGCATGATCGCACCGTTCAAGACCAGAGCTGCCGCCGCTACCCACAGCATCACCTGCTCGTCTACAGCTTCAGGCCGCCTGATCCGGCCGATGGCTTCCCAAAAGATAAAGAAGGAAATAACGATCAGCGTGGAAGCATTGAGAAAAGCGGCGATGACCCCCGCGCGCTGATAGCCGTAGGTTTTCGATTGATCCCCCGGCTTGCCCTGCAAATACAAACCGACTGCCGCCAGCAGCAGCGCCAGCGCATCCGTGAAATTGTGGCCCGCGTCGGACAGCAACGCCAGGCTATGCGAGCGGAATCCAGCGTAGATTTCAAATACGGTGAACGCCAGCGTCGCTACTACGGACACCCGCAGAATCCAACCAGTCCCGCGGGCGCGATGATGGTGATGATGGGCCAATCGCCGAATGTCTCTGTTTTCAATTTACGATAACTGCCGGGTGACTTGGAAAGCAAACGCTTCCGGCTGTTCGCTGTATGTGGCCAGCAACGATCCATGTTCCCGGCAAACACTACAACGATTTTTATAAGTTGATACGCGAGCTCAATGCGGTTCGGTGCACTCTGAAGGGACGTGCTTATGAGTATCGTCCGGCGGAATCAAGAGAGTCGGTTCTGGGCCAGGCAGTGCGGGATCTAATTCTTGTCCCCAAAATTGAGACAAACGGTTAAGACTCAAAATTCATCGAAAGGGGAAAATTTTGAGTCATGGGATTGTCTCGCAGGCAGTTCACGAAAGAGTTCAAGCTGAAAGCCGTGCAGCGGCTGGAGCAAGGGGTATCGATAGCGGAGGTAGCACGGGCATTGGAGGTGAATGCCAACGTGCTGCACCGTTGGCGACGCGAGTTCCGGGAAGGGCCGGGGAACGCGTTTTCAGGTAACGGAAAAGCGCGCTGGTCGGAGGGGCGGATAGCGGAGCTGGAGCGCAAGATCGGCCAGCAGGCGCTGGAGATCGATTTTTTGAAGGGATGCTTGCAGCGCATCGAGGAACAGCGGATGCTGCAGGCATTGAGTGGAAATCCGCGGTCTACCGGAAGGTCCAAGAAGAAGTGAAGGCCAACCGGGGACTAACGATCGAGCGCATGCTGGAGCTGGGCCGGGTAAGCCGGTCCGGCTTCTACCGCTTTGGGGACGGCGGGCCACAACAGCGCGCGGATCGCGATATGGATCTGCGCGATGCTATCCAACGGATCGCCTTGGAGTGGCCGTGTTACGGACGCCCGCGGATCACACGCGAGTTACGGCGGCGCGGCTGGAGGGTGAATGCAAAGCGCGTGTACCGGATCGTGCGGGAAGATAACCTGCTGTGCGTGCGCAAACGGAAATTCGTGGTTACTACGGATTCCAACCATGGCCGGAAAGTGTATCCGAACCTGGCCCGTGAGATGGAGGTAACCGATATCGACCAACTCTGGGTAGCGGATATCACCTACATCCGCCTGCAGGATGAATTTGTGTTCCTGGCCGTGATTCTGGATGGCTGTTCGCGCCGGGTCATCGGCTGGGGCTTGGAGCGGACGCTAGAGGATGATCTGACGTTGGCCGCATTGCGCATGGCGCTTACGCAACGCGCGATTCAGCCCGGTTTGGTGCATCACTCCGACCGCGGCTCGCAATACGCTTCGACAGATTACACGGAGCTACTGAAGGCGCACGGTATCGACATCAGCATGAGCCGGAAAGGAAATCCTTGGGATAACGCGGCGTGTGAATCCTTCATGAAAAGCCTGAAATACGAAGAAGTATTGCGCAACGAATACCGCAATCTGAGCGAAGTTCGGCGCTCGATCGCTCGCTTTCTCGAACTGGTGTACAACGAAAAACGGCTGCACTCCGCGCTCGGCTATCGACCACCCGCGGAATTCGAGCAGGCTTTGCTGGCACAGAAGCAGGCAGGAGAGATTGCATGTCGCAGTTCGCTATAAGCGCCTATCAGCAGTTTTGGCGGAAGCAAAGGCGCCCTGTACCGGGAAACCCTGCAAGCGACCGGATTCTACATGGGCCGGGTTGTCATCGCCACAACAGAGTTTGCGCCGATGCCTCCACCGTCACCGGACTACTCCAGCGACTGATTCCGACGGCCATCGGGATGCGTTTTCGAAGGCATGACGGAATCTATCAATCCAATGCCGGGTTCTTGCAAACCCTCAACTCGAGTCAGATACCGCCTCCCGCCAGTGTCCAAACTCGAGCCCGAGAACGCGCCGGGAGGATCGCGCTCTCGCCCATCGTCTTGATGAGTTCCGGTCGGCTATTCCTTAATCAGGTTGGTCGCCACCAGAGCCTGTCTCCGCTTCACCGACGCCACCAGAATAATTTGATTGCTCAACCCAAAGGAAGCAATTATCATCGAACGGTAACCAGTGTCTTAACTGTTTGTGTCACGCCAGGGGGCAAGCCCAAATCGGGCGAATGTTCGGCGGATCGCCTGAAGAGCTCGTGATGAGCTTGGTTAAAACCCTAGCTCGCTTGAGCCGGCGGATCAAGGCCTCTGAAGATAGTGAAATTTAGATGAGCAACGCTTTGTTGTCATTGACCTCTTACGTTATCAATGCCATCTGGCAGCTTCCATTGATAGGAGCTGCGGGATGGCCTCTCGCGATGGCTCAAACAGACCGGTCCGGAGCTACAGCACAGGGTCTGGGTAGCCATTCTGATAGTGGCGACCCTCGCACCGGCTACCCCAATCTTCCGCTCGTATTTCGCGTAGGAGGTCAGCAAGGATCTGTCCTGCACCTACTACGAGAAGGCTGTCGGGTCTCCAGGAACCTGTGGCTACGATAAGCAAACTACAGGTGCTATTCCAACCAGGATTACTCAAATCGGATGTGAGTAGAAAGTACAGAGAGCGGAGGGAGCAAAGAAGTAGCTAGTCTATCGAGTGGTCGAGCCGAGCAGAAGAGAGCGTAGCACAGAAGTCTCGCGAACGCTTCGATTTTCATGAAGCCGTTGCAAGCACCATGATTCACTCCTACGAAAACACCACGCCTCAAGCGACCTGAACAGTCGGTTCGAGGATGACTTTATTGCCGAGCCGTTCGAGTCGTCGAACGAGGGAACGCCTCAAAGCGTCAGGATTCTTTTTGTCAAAGTAGTCGGCGCCGAGTTCGACATACTGTTCCTTACGCTTCAAAAGGCAATAGGCAATAACTACTGAGAGTCATAAAATACAGTGACAAGGGCTCGCTGGATGCGTCCATGACTGTAATGAGGTCACGCGCAAAGAACACTCGGGATTTTGATCAGTTGGAGCGGCGGCGGATGAGAGCGGCGAAGCTGCTCGGTCGAGGAGTGCGTCAGGCGGAAGTGGCACGCCAAGTGAAAGTAAGTCGAGAAAGCGTCCGGCGCTGGTCGAATCAGATCGCGAAGCAAGGGGCGGCAGGTTTAAAGAAGGCTGCGCGTGCAGGAAGACCGCCCGGCTTGAGCGCGGTCGAACTCAAAGAGTTGGAGGCGCTTTTGCGAGCGGGCCCCGAGAAGGCCGGATTCCCCAATGGATTGTGGACGCTGGACCGGATCGCACAACTGATTCGCCAAAACTTTAAAGTGCAGTATCGTTCCGGTCACGTGTGGTGGATTCTACACCAAAAATTGGGTTGGAGCTGCCAGCGTCCGGTGGGTCGCGCACGCGAGCGGAACGAGGCGGCTATTCGCGATTGGAAGGAAAATACTTGGCCGGCTCTTAAAAAAAAGCTCGGCAAGAAGGCCGTCTCATCGTCTTCGTAGACGAGAGCGGCCTCAGCGAGCGGCCGCACCGTGTTCGCACTTGGTCCAAGCGCGGTGTGACACCGATCCTCCAACATCAATTCAACTGGGACAACCTGTCGATTGCGGCCGGTATTACGCTGTGGCAATTCTATTTTCGACTGTACGAGGGAACTATGCGAAAGGAGGAAGTGCGCGATTTCGTGCAGCACCTCTCAAAGCAGATCGCTCAGCCTATCCTGCTCATTTGGGATCGTTTGCCAGGACACCGCAGCCGCGTCGTGCAGGACTACCTCGCCAGCTTAAACGGAAAAATTGAAGCCTTTTACCTGCCCGCCTACGCTCCTGAATTGAATCCCGCCGAATACATCTGGGCCCATCTCAAGCAACATGAGTTAGCTAACTTCTGCCCCCGCGATCTCTGGAATCTGTCTGCCGATGCCCGTTCTGCCCTGCGTTCGATGCAACGCCGACGCACCATTATTACTGCTTGCTGGAAGCAGGCTTCTTTGTTCTAAAATTGTCACTGTATTTTATGAACCTCAGTAGAATGGCATGACCGACGGCCATAATCGCTCTTTTGTTGCCGCGTCTAGCGGCGAGTCTGCGGAAAAGCGCCGAAAGATAGCTGTCGCGCTTGGTGGATACCGCCCAGCCAGCCTGAGAGAGATGGCGGCGGAGAAAAGCGCTTCCCTTGCGCATCTTGCCACTCAGCCTCTTGCCCGCACTTTCAAAGTTCCCCGGGCACATTCCGGCCCAGGAAGCTAGGTGTCCAGCCGAGGGGAACTGGTCCATATTCAAACCAATCTCGGACAACAAGCCCCAGGCGGTTACGCGATCCACACCAGGAATCGTGCAGAGCCGGGCCACTTCATTCTGAAAAGGGCGCAAGCGCTCTTCAATCTCCTTTTCGAGGACGGTCATCTTCCTTTCCACATGGCGCAAATCATCCAGCATCTCTTTCAACAGAAATCGATGATGCTCGGTCACCCGCCCTAGCAAGGCCAGCTTCAAATCCGGAATCTTATTCCGCAGCAGTCCTTTGGACATATCGGCAAGCTCGTCAACGTCCTGTTGGCCGGCGATGATGGCGTCCAACATGGCACGCCCGGAAGCCCCCAGTGCGTCCGTCGCCACAGAAGCCAATTTGATATTGGCATCTTCCAACACCTTCTGTATCCGATTCGCGATGCGGTTACATTCCTGCGCCAAGCTCACCCGATAGCGAGTCAAATCACGCAACTCGCGTGTAGCTTGAGGCGGAACAAAGCTGCCCTTCAGCAATCCGTGTTGCAGCAGATCCGCAATCCATTCACTGTCTTTTTGATCCGTCTTGCGGCCGGGAACTGCCTTGATGTGCTGCGCGTTTACCAGCAGCACTTCCTCAAACTGGCCGTCTAAAATATTCCATACCGGTTTCCGCCGGGTCGGAGGTGGCGCATCAAGTTGTCTCGATGCTGACCACCGTCCGCCGCTCAAACGTGGTGTGCGGTTTTCCCGCGCCACGCTTTCACGAAAGCTCTCTTTTCTGCGATGCAATCGAAGGAATTAGTTTCACCAGTTGCACCAGCCCATATTCGCCATACAGCTTGCGTTTCGGAAGCTGTTTCCAGCCACAGTTGCGCCAGCATTTGTACCGATGCGACCAAATGCGCCGCTCGATCCAGTTGTCGAGTTTGTTGAAGAGCGTTCGGACGTGGGCACGTTTGTAATAGTGACCCCATCCCCGCAAAACAGGATTGAGTTGCTCAATCAGATCCTTGGTTTTCAGAGGTACGCATCGCCTGGTAAGCTGGCGCACCCGATCCTTAAAGCGTTGAACCGATTTCTCTCGGGGATAGGCATACAAGCCGCCCGACTTGGCTCCCGTGACGATCTTGCTCGTCGGCAGTTGTAGCTGCCGTCCGCGCCTGACCAGGTAGCCCAGAAACTCGAATCCATGCCGAACGTGAACCACCCGCGTTTTCTGCGGATGAAGTTGCACGCTCAGTTCGCTCAGAATCCGGAGGGCTGCATCGATTGCCGCTCGCGCCTCCGTCGCAGACTGACAGGTAACCACCCAATCATCTGCAAACCTCGTGAGCTGATATCCTTTGCGTCGCATCTCCCGATCAAACGGCGTCAGAAGAACATTGCTTAGCAAAGGTGAAACCACTGAACCCTGCGGGGTCCCGCGCTCGCTCGGAAAGAGCCGCCCCTTACCATAGCTCCCTGCCTTGAGCATCGCCCGAATCAGGCGCAGCACTCGGCCATCGGCTACTTGCTGGGCTATCAACGTTAGAAGTTTCTCGTGATCGACAGATCCGAAAAAGTCTCTTAAATCTGCGTCCACAATCCACTCGTGTCCGTTTTGAATCTCCTTCCACACTTTGCGCATGGCATCCTTCGTCGATCGCCCTCGCCGATAGCCGAAATTGGCTTCATCGAATACCGGTTCGAAGATCGGTTCTAAACGGTTGAGCAACGCCTGCTGGCAGACCCGATCATAGATAGTCGGAACTCCTAACATTCGAAACTCGCCCGGCTTCCCCGCCTTCGGGATCTGTACCTGCCATACCGGTTGAGGCTGATAGGTTTCCTCTTTCAGCTCGCTCTGCAGTCGATCCAACTGCTGATCTAATTGCGCGGCGAATGCTTCCAGACTCTGCCCATCCACACCCCCACTGCCCCGGTTAGCTTTTACTTTCTCCCAGGCTATCTCCAGGTTCTTCCGCTGATACACCTTGTCCACCAATGAGTGGACCTTCCTTGCACCGGTTGGATTGATCCAGTCCGCCAGTCTCCTCGGACGAAGATGTACGGGTATTTCACTCATGGAACTGATCCACCTCCCCGCCCTTGCTCATCTGGTTTCCTTTCTCTTTCCAACTGCCTTCGTCTGCCCCCTTCTCCGACCCACTTCGGTCGCCGACTTCTCGGTCATCCAGCTTTTGACTGGGCTTCAGATACTGTGAGGCAGTCCGACTACTGGCAGAGCGTTGCTCGCCGTTTCGCTCGCGCTTATAGGTCCGCTTACTCGGGTGCCGCCCGAGACTCCGCCAGTCCTCCTGAGGTCACGCATTGTTCTTCCGTACCGTGCCGTCCGCAAGCACCTTGGTGCGGTGGGTGAATGAGTAGCGCCTTCGCCTCTATACTGCAGGCTCGACCAAGTCCCACCTTCGGCCGACCAGTTCATCTGCGGGGTAGCCCCCTCGATTACGGCCCGGTTCTTCTCCTCATGCCCTTCGGATTCCACCTCACGGTGGACACCCTGCCCTCCGGAGAATTGCGAAGCGTGGCTTCAGGTTCACCTTGGCTGTATCCGACTTTCGTCTTTGTGCCCGTTTAGGCTTCTCCATACCTTCCGCTTTCTCCGGCCAGCGACGTATTATCGCCGCTTTTGGATACAGCGCTCCTCATCTGAGCGCCGGAGGGACTTCAACCCTCCCGATCAATGCGCTGCTCAGCGCAAAATAAACGCCCGTGGACTCCATGGCTACGTGTGTCACTCCGCACTCACGTAACCAGTCGGCCAACTTCAGCAGATCCTGCGTGAAGGTGCTGAATCGCCGCTTCTCTTTCCGCGCCTTGCTTCTCGCTTGCGCCCACAGCACGCAGGCCGTGACGCTCTTCTTGTGTACATCCAAACCGCAACAGCATGGACACAGAACTTCCATCGCTCTTTCCTTTCTGTCGCGCGGCGCAGGACGCCCGCAAGAAAAACATTCTCCTACGCGTGCTCTCCAAACTGCGAAGGCCACCATTTGTTGTGCGTCACAGCGTCCGGACCATACTCGTACGCGGGCTCAAAAGCGCGCCAGAGTGAGACGGCCTCGTCTCGCCACACGACTTCTCAGCCTACGCCAAATAGCCGACATTTTCATCCTTCGTTGTGGTCCGAAGGACCATGTGCTACTCGTATCGCAACGCCATCATCGGATCCAACGCGCGTGGCTCGCCGGGACGGCGGCCAGGTGGCAGCTAGTGCGATGGCTAGGGACAATACGGACGCCCCGGCGAAGGAGATGGGATCGATCGTGCTTAGTCCATACATCGCGCCGCGCAATAGCTGTGAAGCGCCTACGGCAAGGACCATGCCGACCGGTAATCCGGCAATGACAGGACTGATGCTTCCGCGGATCACCAGCGCATGAATGTCGCGCTTCTGCGCGCCAATCGCCATGCGGATGCCGACCTCGCGCGTGCGAAGGACGACGACATAGCTGACGGTGCCGTAAATGCCCATGGAGGCCAGCACCAGCCCGCAATGGAACGCCGAGCGTCTGGAAATAGTTTGCCTGTACCCACGTGTAGTAAAGCGCTGAGTGCGTATTTTCGGTCGACGGCTGTTCCCCATTGAGCAAGACGGCGGCTCTCCGCCCATTGCTGCCGTCCGGCGCGCGGGCCGGCCGAAGACGCGGCAACACAGGTCCTCGCGATTATGCAGGCGACTGCTTTGCGGATGAACCAGCGGATCGAGACGGAGCAGGAGCCAGAAGTCGGGTACGACCACGCTCGTGCCGATGAAGTTGTGGGGTGTAATTCCGGCGATGGTAAAGGCGGCACCATTGAGGCGGACGCTCTTGCCCAGCACCGCCGGATTGCCGGCAAACCGTCGCCGCCAGTAATTCCCACTGATCAGAACCGAGGGAGAGGCCGCCAGCTCAGGGCCGCTTATCGATTCGAAGGTGCGGCCGCGCGGCGCCGTAACCCCGAGTACTGAGAAGTAATTCTCCGAAACAATGAACGCACTGGCGAACTCCATGTTGCTCGCCGGCCGCTGCAGTCCCAGTCTTCCGATCAGCGATCCTGTTTCCGCACTGCGATGACCGTTGATGCCGAGGGCGCCGCTGAAGCGCAACTGATCAATAGAAAACGCGATGACTCCGCTGAAGGAGCGGCGATGATCCCCATAGGCTTCGTAATCCGGATAGCTGAATCTGGCATTCGTGGCGCCGGATTGGAGGCGTAGCGCGAAGTTGACCACTCTGCCCGCGTCCCGAGCATCGAGAGGGCGCGCGACAAAAGCCTCGTAAGCCGTGAAAGCAGCTGTATTGATGCCGATGCCGAGCGCCAGGGCAAATACCGAAACGGTTGTGAACCCGGCACTTCGGAATAAGATACGCGCCCGTAACACAGATCCTGGAGTATGGTTTCGAATAGACCACAAGATTCCTACATACGTAAAACGGGTCTCGGGATTGTTTTATGACATGCAAGCCTCGATTTTCTCTATGTATCCTGGTCACTGACACAGGGTGCACAGCATGTTGTGTAAGGCGCTGGAGAATCCCGTCATACTGGCCGCCTTATTCCTGTGCCCCAGCCTGTTTGCGCATCAAGCCGAGGCTCCGGCTGGCAATGTCTCTGTTCCGTTGCAAGTCAAGGCCGGTACGCCTCTCAGGCTCTACCTCACCAAGCGCGTCTGGTACCGGAAAGGTGAGATCGTACAGGCCAAATTCGCGGAGCCCGTATGGGCCTTCGATCGGATCGTGATTCCTGCCGGCTCCGCCGTGCAAGGTGAACTGACGGATCTCGAACCGGTTCCTAAAATGGTGCGTGCCATGTCTATCGTGCGTGGCGACTTCACGCCCTTCAAACGGGCCCGCCTGCGCTTCACCACTATCGGCTTTTCCAGCGGACAGCGGCTTGCGATCGCTACCGATCGCTCGATCGGCCTCGGGACCATCTATGTGCCGCCTCGGCCCCCGCACCCTCTCTCTGCGAAGCAAGCCAAGGCGCAGGAAGCTAAGGCAAAGAAAGCCCAGGCGAAAATAGCCAAGCGCACGGAAGTCCAGGCAAAAAAAGCCGCGAAATCGAAATCCAAGACATCGACCGCCGAAGACCAGGGCAGCAGGAGCGCCTGGCTGCGCAGCTTCTTGAAGCAGCAAGCGCGAATCCAGGCCAACGCCAGAACGGGCGGCTTGTTTGATTTCGTGCGATTGCCAAATAAGCGCGAATGGATCCAGAACTTTTTTTTATCGGCGCTCCCCTACCGGCCGCAATGGTATCGTTCCGGTACACGATTCGATGCCGTTTTGGAGAAGCCGCTCGATTTCGGCACAGTGAGTATCCCGGGCGCCGAGCTGCGAAACATCGCGGCGACGGCGCCCCCGGACGCTACCGCCATGTTGCGGTTCTCATCCACCAGTAGCTCCGCCGATGCCAAGGTAGGCGACCCCATAGCCGGAGTCTTGACCCAGCCGGTATTTTCGGCTGACCACCGGATGCTATTGCCGGAAGGCACGCGGCTCACGGGCCGAATCACCCTCGCTCATAGCGCCCGCATGTTTCATCGAGGCGGCCAGCTGCGCTTTACCTTCAATAGTTTGGAAGTTCCCACAATCGCCGCGATCACGGCTCCCGCAGTGCGCCTCGAAGCCGAACAAGCCCAATTGATCGCGGCAGAACCCGCCACGGGCGCGCTCAAAGTCGATCAGGAAGGCACCGCCAAGGCTACCGAATCGAAAGCGCGATTCCTGCGCCCGATCGTCGCCGGGCTCATCGCGGCCAAATCCATGGATAACGACACCGGAAAACAAACCGCGTCGGGCGGCGCCGATGCTAATTATTCTGGCCGCGCCTTGGGGGGCTTTTCCGGCTTTGGATTCTTTGGAACGCTTGTGGCAAGAGGGCCCCGGGTTATCGGCTCTGCTCTCGGCTTCTATGGCTTGGCGTGGTCCGTCTACGGAACCGTCGTTTCTCGCGGCAGGGATGTCATCTTCGAGAAGAACACCGCCATGGCCATCCGCTTTGGTGACGCCGGCAAGGGGCGCTAACCGGAAGTTTGCAAAGGCGTTGGGTTCCGCACCCGAACGCCCGTTGCGAGCTCTTGTTGAAATGGCGCTTACTTTTTGGAGGATTTGCCCGCCGTTACGGTCTTGACCATATCCGGCGCAGGAGCGGCAGCCGCCGCAACCGCTGGCATCCGGAAGTTGTCGCCGAGCATGTTCGCCATGGCGTGCACTTCCAGTCCTTCGGCTTCCTTGGTGAAGAGCAGGCACTGCCGCTCGGTGTCGAAATCCGCCTGGACCCAGTCGCCCGCTATGACTTGGTTGGTAGCCATCAAATTTGACAGCGGGTGGACCAGCAATCGCTCGATCGCGCGCTTCAGGTGCCGCGCTCCGTATTTAACATCGGTTCCTTCCGTCAGCAGGAAGTTCTTGCCCGCGTCGGAAACCGTGAACACAAAAGACTTCTCGGATGGTGATAGCAGGATCCGCTGCTGTACCTGCCCCAATTCCAGATCCAGAATGCGGCGCAGTTCCGGCTCTCCCAGCGGCTTGAAAACCACCACTTTGTCGATCCGGTTCATGAACTCCGGCGTGAATTTCCTGCGTGCCGCCTCAACGCCGCTGCGCGACATCTTCTTGGAAATCTGTTCCGCATTCGCGCCCGGCTGCGCTTCGGCCAGCGCTTTCACAAAGCCTAGCTTTGGAGCTACGAGTGCGCTCATCTCGCTGGCTCCCAGGTTGCTGGTCATGAAGATCATGGCCCGCGAAAAATCAACTTTTCGGTTATCGCCTAACGTTAACGTGGCTTTATCCAGGATTCCCAGCAGAAGATTCCACAGAGCGTCGCTCGCCTTCTCGATCTCGTCGAACAGAATGAAACTCAGCTTCACGGAGTCGGTGTGGTGCTGGTTGATCACTTCCTGGCTCAGCAACGGATGCGTTTCCCGATGCCCCAGGTATCCCGGAGGCGAGCCGATCAGCTTGGCGATCTCATGGCTGTGCTGGAACTCGGCGCAGTCGATCTTGATGACCGCCCGCGGATTGCCGACAAGCGCCTCGGCCGTCGCTTCTACCGTTCGGGTCTTCCCTGACCCCGTTGGGCCAAGAAACAAGAAGTTTCCCACAGGCCGGCCGGGCGCCGAAAGCCCGGTGATGTTCATCTGGTAGATGTTCACGATCTGCTCGACCGCTTCGTCCTGCCCGACGATCAGCTTCAGCAGTGTCTTTTCGAGAGATTCGGCGTCTTTGCCCGTCCTGCTCGGATCGAGTACTTTTCGCAGCCGGCTCATATGAGTTGATCCTTCTTTCTCTTCGCTGCCAGCGCACGCAGGACGGGTTTAACCGCCTCGAGCCTGGCCTCTAAATCTTGTTGATTCTCAACCAAGATGGAGCAAGCGGCGTGCCAAACAACCACCGCGCTGCTTCCTATTGCATTCATCGTCAGAGGCACAGGTTTCATGAAGACTCGTTAGTACGTTTTCTCTCCTCGGGCTTTTCTGATTAGTCCTTTTGAGGTCGAGAAGGTCTCACCTCAACTCGGCTAATTAACGTACGATTCGGCATTCGCAGAATGTCCAAGACAATTTCGGCAATATCTTCGGGTGCGATCTTCCAGTCTGAGTTCTCGCCTCTCCCGTGCCCAGAAAATCCGGTGTCCACACTCCCCGGCAGAATGTAGCTCACGCGCACGTTGTCGTAACGGTGGTCGAGCATCGTCGCTTCGCTCAGCGCGTTCAACCCGAACTTCGAGGCGTTGTACGCGGCGCCCCCCGCGAAGGGGTTCTTGCCCGCCAGGCTGCTGATGTTGATAATGGTTCCGCCACGCGCGGCCTGGAAACGCTCCAGGGCTTCCCGGCTGCAATAAAAAGCTCCGGAAAGGTTTGTGCCAATCACCCGGTCCCACTCTTCCACTTCCAGCTCGGCCGCCGCGCGGAAGATGCCGATCCCCGCACTGTTGATCAAAATGTCCAATCCGCCCAGTTGCCGGTCCACAAAGCTGAACAATCGGGCCACTTCGTCGCTCCGGCTGACATCGGCCGTATGCCCTGTGACCTTGCGGCCGGCCGTACTTTTGCCAACCTCGGAGACAGCCTCCTCCAGCCGGGCTTGATCGCGCGCGCAAATCACAATCTCCGCGCCGGCAGCTCCCAAACTGCGGGCGATCTCGAATCCAATGCCCTTCGACCCTCCTGTTATAAGAGCCCGTCGTCCCGACAAAAATTCGTTCATGAAATTTGCTTCACTCCTTTGCCTCATTGGCGCGATCGAGCGGTGTTTAACCACCACCATCCAGTCATTCGATGATCGAATACACCCAGCAAGTGGCGCGGCGGTTCACATTGTCCTCCGGTCCCGCATGCTCGCGAGTGTGCGATGCTAGGGCACGATGCGCTGGTCGCGAGCCCTACTGTGGGCAATTTTGCTGATTATCTTGCTAGTTAGGGTGGCGGGCGTTTTGCTTTACGCTACCGTCCCGCTCGCCAATACGCAGCGCACCCGGTTCGATACCATCATTGTTTTGGGATATCCAACCAATGCGGATGGAACGCCGTCCCCGGTGGAGCGCGCGCGTGTGCTCGAAGGCGTGCGCGAATACCGGCGCGGTGTCGCCCCAACCATGATCATGACCGGCGGTGCGGCGCACAACCACTATGTCGAGGCCGATGCCATGGCCGGCTTCGCCGCTGCCCAAGGCGTTCCCGCAACCGCGCTCCTGAGAGAGGAACAGGCGCATGACACTATACAGAATGCTTATTACTCTGTACGGCTCATGCGGGAGCGTGGCTGGAAATCCGCGGAGGTCGTGAGCTCACGCAGTCACCTGCCGCGCGCCAGCCTGATTTTCGCCCGCTTCCCGCTCGAATACCGCATGCACGGAGCGCCCGGTCCCGGACCGGCAGGTTGGCTCTACGACTGCGCCGCCTACCTCCACGAAGCTCGAAGCACGGATCGCATTCGCCTGCTCGGATTCACGCCCAATCGCTTCCTGCCCTGAGGATCCCGCGGTTGAATTGATTGAAAGCACTGTAAGCTCCGCGACATCATAGTGCATCGATTTCATCCTCTGGCCGCCCTGCGCGTCCGTGCCCGACGTCCACCACCAGCACGGTAATGTCGTCGGTCTGGAGATTCGATTTCCCATTCCCTGGCCATGCGAGTACTTCTTGGAGCAGGCGCTCCGCAAACCGCTCCGCCGGAAGGTCATGGTGTTCACTGATCAGGGCTTCCAAGCGGCCCTCACCAAATTCCAAACCCTCCGGATTGGCCGCTTCCACCAATCCGTCCGTATAGATCAGCAGTCGGTCACCCGGCTCGAGCGCGAAATCGGCCTGCCGGTAACATTCGCCAGATCGAACACCAAGCATAAGGCCGGTTTCATCCAGCCGTAATAAAGTTCTTGTTGTGCTCCTCCATAGCAGCGCTGGGGGGTGACCTCCGGCCGAGTAACATCCCGTGCGCCTTTTTTCATCCAGGTACACGTACACGGCCGTGGCATACTGGCCCTGCGCTTCGCCGCATAGAGTGGAGTTTAAGCCTGCAATCATCTCCCCCGGATGCTCTGCTTCGGCACTCCGCGAAGAGAGCGCCACCTTGACCATCGACGCGACTAAGGCGGCCGGCACGCCGTGCCCGGCGACATCGGCAACCACGATGCCCAGGTTGTTGGACCCGGGGAGCAGAAAATCATAGAAATCGCCCGCTACGTCCGCCATCGGAGCATATCGAACGGCAATATCGAAGCTCCCAACCTTAGGGGTTGTGTGGGGCAGAATCGAGGTTTGAATACGTTTAGCTGCTCGCATCTCTTCACTCAAGGCAGTCAGTCGTCTTTCGTTCGCTAAAACGCGCCGTGTTGTCGCATACCCAATGCAGCAAATCAGGATGAAAAGCCCATAAGGCTCGGTGATTACATGCCACTTCACAAGGTTGGCGCCCACAAAGCGATCATGGGCAAACGTCAGGAATAAGATGAGGACGCCGAAAGACAGGGCACGGTGATTCTCGATCTGCGGACCTCTATATCCTGCTAGCCGGCCTGACAGGACGATCAGTGGTAACAAGAATACGGTCCCGATACCTGCTGCTGGAAACAGGTCGGGCCGGTTTGTACGTACGATGGCGGTGAATGCTAATGTGGCGAATACAACGTAAGCCCAGATGAGCCAGCGAACGGATGATCGCCAACCTTTGCCATAAAAATCTTGAAAAAGCAGCAGTGCAGGAACCGTTACGCCAAGATCGACAAACGCTCCTACAAACATCCAGAGCCCTTGCGGCTCGCCAAAAGCAAGCTTAAATGTAATCGTGTTTGTGAGCAGGCGGGCTCCGTATGCTCCGGCAAATAAACCGAACCAAACTAAGAACCGTTCCCGCGGCCGTCGCCGGAATGCCTGGACAGCAATTCCACCGAACCCGATCATCGCAATAATTGCGCCAAGAATCACCAAGGGAAGATCGGCGCGCAGCTGTGGCCTGAATCCCTCATCAGAAAATACGAGCAACGGCATGCCCGGTCACGATCGAAGCTGATATGTCCTGTTCTTGAAGCTAACACTCACCGTCGCTTACACACCGGCGGCAATCACACCAGTGGCCGAAGCAGGACGTTCCGGCCGTGCTGCCAGTTCGCGTCGAAAACGCAAGTGGCGAATACGGGTCAGTTCCACCAGAGGCTGCCACACCGCATGCACGAGATCGTGCTTTATCAGCAGCCGCCAAAACCGGTTGGAACGTTTGTATAAATAGGACATCGCGAAATACGGCGCGACGGACCGCCAGTCTTCTGGTCTCCGCCGCCAAATGGAAGCGTGCGAGAACAGCCGGCCGTAGATCCACCGGTAACCGCTCTCCAGTTCGTCCGGCGTCATGTGCTTGGGGCGGAACACCGCGTGCGCCGTGTCGTACAGCGTCCAATCGCGATGCAGCAGCCGCCCCTCCGCCTCCATCTGCCGGAACAGCGGCGTGGCCGGATACGGCGTTAGGATGTGAAACGTCGCGCACTCCAGCCGGTTATCTTCCACCCACTCGGCAGTGCGCGCGAATACGTCGTTGTGGTCGCAATCGAAGCCCAGCACAAACGAGCCATTCACCTGTATGCCGTGCTCGTGAAGCAGGCGCACCCGGCGCGCATAATCGGCGGATTTCGGCGTCCTCTTGCGGGAGTTCGCCAGGTTCTCATCGCTCAACGATTCAAATCCGATGAACACTCCAGTGCAGCCGGCCAGCGCCATCTCTCGCACCAGCGCCGGATCGTCCGTAACATCGATGGTCACCGCCGCGCTCCAAATCTTTTCGAGCGGCCGCAGCGCCCGGCACAGCGCCCGAAGATACTCACGGCGGGAACCAAGATTGTTGTCGATAAACACGGCGTACGGCTCGCCGTTGGCTTCGAATTCCGCGGCCACTTGCTCCGCATCGCGTACCCGGTAAGGCATACGCAGTCCTTCCGTCGCCAGATAGCAGAAGTTGCAGCGGTTGTGGCATCCCCGCGTCGCAATCAGGCTGGTGGTTGTAAGAAACCCGCTCCGCGGCAGCAGAGACCTCCTCGGCACGGGATCCTTCCCGTAATCGCTCTCGTACGTGGCATGATACCGGGTTTGCAAACACCCCTTTTCGATGTCGGCGAGTATGCGCGGCCAAAGCTGCACTCCGTCGCCCATGGCAAGCGAGTCTGCGTGCGGGGTGCATTCCTCGGGGCACGAGAGCACGTGCAATCCGCCCAGGATAATCTTGCTCCCTCGCGAGCGGTACCAGTGCGCCAGTTCGTAGGCGCGCCTCGCGAATGTCAAATGCACCGTGATGCCCACCACCTGGGGCATCGGATTCGAAGGCGGCGCCCCGTGCAGCAGGTTCTCGTCCCAATACCCAACCCGCCACTGGTTCGGCGTTGTCGCCGCAAAGCTCGTCAGCGCCAGGGAAGGTGTGAGGACGTGTTTGCCGAAGCTGGCATGCGGGTCCTTCGCATAAAACGGATTGATCAGAAGCGCGTAACCCGGCTCTATTGGTCCCGGTGCGATCGCCGGAAGGCGAGGTGGTTCGGCCATTTCTCGAGGTAGCCAGAGGCGTACGCGATTCATGAAGAACTTTATATCACAGAGTTCATGCCGTTCTTCCGGGGATCCATCGCCCGTCCTCGGCTCGCCGAAACCCGAACGCCTGCCTGTCAGTCCTTGTGATGAATGAGACGCGTTCTCTTATCCTGGAGCAGCGGCAAAGATAGCCCCTGGGTTCTGTATCTCCTGCGTCGCATGCCGGATATCGAAATCGTTCCGCTTCTCACCACCTTCAACCGTCCGGCCGGTCGGGTGGCCATGCATGCCGTGCGCCGCGCTCTCGTCGAAGCACAGGCCGAACGAACCGCCTCTGTGGCCCATTGAACTCCCGTGGCCTTGTTCGAACGCCGTTTACGAAGACTTGATGAGCGCCATCTGCCGGCGAGCGGTCGCTGAACAGATTACAAAAATCGCTTTCGGCGATTTATTCCTTCAAGACACCCGCGCTTATCGCGAGCGCCAGCTTCAGGGCACGGGTCTTGCGCCGCTCTTTCCCATCTGGGCCTCCCCCACTCCCGCGCTTGCCAGCGAGATGATTCAGCAGGGTGTAAAGGCCAAGATTACCTGCCTCGATCCGTCAAAGCTCGATCGGTCGTCGGCGGGCAGAGAGTTCGACACCGCCTTTCTCGAATTCCTGCCACCCGGCGTCGATCCTTGTGGCGAAAACGGAGAATTCACACCTTTGTATACGACTCGCCGGCCTTCTCGCGCCCCATTTCTATCCAGGCAGGCGATGTCGTGGAGCGCGACGGCTTCATCTTTGCCGACGTCTTCCCGAAAATCTGAAACTGAATTCCAATCCGCTTAGGTGAAATCTATCCCTTCTCTCTTGACGCGGAATCGGAAGCCGGCCAATATGTCGTTATGCGACAGGTCGTGCAAAAACGGGACGCATCGTCGCCCAAGCCTCTCACCGAACCCGTTTTCTTGATCCTGACGAGCTTGGCGGAGCAGCCTCGCCACGGATACGCCCTGTTGCAAGACATAGAACACATCAGCAGCGGGCGAGTAGTCCTAAGCACGGGCACTCTCTACGGCGCTCTTCGCAGGCTGCTCGAAGAGGGCTGGATCGAGCGGTTCCAGCAGGAAGACATTTCCAGGGAAAAACAAGCCTATCGGCTTACCCGCGCCGGCCGCGCTCAATTGCATTTGGAACTGGAACGCATGAAGTGGTTAACGAAGGCGGCAACCACCCGCCTGAGAGCGAGCGTGTGACATGACCGCAAAACGTCTTTACCAGACTCTGCTCCGGCTGTACCCGGCGGACTTCAAGGCGTCTTTCGCCGCGGAGATGCTCGACACATTCGCAAGAGCGGCCGGGGACCGTCGCGCGCGCGGGCGGCTCCGCTATGCGCGTTTCGTTCTGTCGGAGCTGGCCGGCCTCGCCATCGCTATTCCAGCCGAGTGGTTCGCCAGAGCATCTCCACGCCCCGCAGTAGCCGGTCACCATGACGAAAGCATCGCGCCGGAGAAGCAATTAAAGAAGATCATCAGCCTGATGGAGCACGCCATCGCGAATCACGATTTTCCGAAGGCTCGTTTCTATTCCGAGCTAGAGCGCGCAGTACGTGAGCGCCTTCAACACTTGGAAGAGAGCCGGGGGTCGGAGTGATGCTGCCCGAGGTCCTGACGAGCTGGCTTCAGGTCAGTTGGGCGACGGTTTTGCTGCACGGTCAATCACGAAGGTTTCAACCGGCCCTTGGGAGCGCTCTAATTTGAGCCCCACTTGCTTAATGAAAGCTTTGAAAGAGTCCGACTGGTCACCGGCATAGTTTGATTCCAGGTCGGGCCACCGTTGCGTGTAGTCGAACCGTCCGCTCACCCCTGTTCGATCCAGAACCGGAACGTGCAGAACGAAATTAGACGCAAAGCGCGCCAGTTGCGGCATAGAGGTGGCAAATATTCCCCATTTTCCGTCGACGTATCCGATGCTTCCGCCACGGTCCCGCGACGAGTCGGCACCTGCGGCGGAAATCTTCATCGGGCGAAGGTGAGCGGCTTTCCGTTTCGCTCAAGCAGGTACACGTCGCCTGTTTTCGTTTGGCGGTGAAACCTCAACTGAAATCGATAGCCGTCGCGAGATGGAAGCCACTTGGAAATTCGTGCGCTCCGGCGCCCTCAGCCTTGGGATGATCGAGAACTCAGAACTACCACACCTCGAAGCCCTGATGCTTCGCTATTGCGATCACTCGATGGATTTCGCCGATGCCACTCTCGTTTATCTCGCGAAGCGCGAGAAATTAGCCACCATCTTCACCGTGGATCGCGCGGATTTCGAAATATATCGGATAGAAGGCCAGCGCCGCTTTCGCGTACTTCCGGAAGGTCGCCCGTAGCGCCCGTCCGCTATCCCGCTCCCCGATCTCAAATTTCTCCGAGATGATGCCCCTATTTGCCGGGCAGCTTGTACTCGAAATCGTAGCTGTGCTTTCCGTCCGCGACGATGATGGTGAACGTCCCCGCGATGCCTCCTAGCTCGTCTGTGCCGGAGCCGGGTGCAACTTTCACAATCATCTCCCGGCCTCTCGCGTCCATGGTGGCGAAATGCTGGAGCACAAAGCTGCCGCTCCTGCCCGCGAGACTCCCCCTAACAATCTCCATGGCGACATAACCTGCGGTTCCTGCCTTGGGATCGCCTGCGGAATACATTTCTCCCTTGGTCGTCGCTTCCAGGTCGCCGTGGATAGTCTTATCGATGGAAAAGCGAGCAATGCCATGAATGTCGGATAAATTGAGCGGCTCGACCTTGACATCTAACGTTCCGCGAGCATGTGCCGAAATTGGAGCCTCCTTTGAAGGCGCCTGGCTTTGAGCAAGTGCGGATGCGACAGCGCAGGCGCCCAGCATCGCGGCGCAGCGAAGTATTGTCTTGACACACCGCATGTGCGGAACTCATTTAATCAGCTCTCTCGAGACTACTCGTTCCGCAATGCGACCATAGGATCGATCCAGGCCGCGCGCAACGCCGGTCCGATGCAGGCGAGCAGCGCCGTGATAGAAATTGCTCCCGCTACGAGCGCGAAGGTTACCGGATCACCTGTCTTTACTCCGTTCAACATGCTCGACATAAGACGAGTGAGCCCGCTCGCTGCCAGCAGCCCTAGTGAGACTCCCGCCAGCACCATGCGCATGCCTTGCCGGACGACCATTTGCAGGATCGAATGCCGGGTCGCCCCGAGCGCCATGCGGATGCCGATTTCTGGCGTCCGCTGTGCGACTAAATAGGCGATGACGCCATAGATGCCGATGATTGCGAGTAGCACTGCAGTCGCAGCGAAGACGGCGAGTAGCGCGAGATTGAAGCGGCGCCCCGAACCGAGTCGGACAGCTCTTGCGCCAGCGTCTGTACCTGGAACACAGGCACGTTTCTGTCAATTTCCGAGACAGCTTTTCGCAGCGTTTCCGCAATCGCGAGCGGATCTTTTGCTGTGCGCAGCGCGATGCGCACTCCGCGCATTACCGGTGTCATCTGGTAGGCGATGAAAACCTGCGGTGTTGCTTCGACATCGAGCTGCACATCTTTAAAATCCGCTACGACGCCCACAGTCGTGGCACTTAGAAACGATCCTTTGGCGCGCCTCCCGACCACATCTGCTCCGCCGCCTACCTTGCGGACAAAGCTTTCATTGACAAGTGCGTCATCCAGCATTTCGTCCGCCGTCGGCCAGCGTCCAGCGAGCAGCGGCATTCCAAGCGCCTTCAGGTAACCGGGAGATACGTAGCGCACGGGGCCACTGCCCGAACCCTCTGAGGTAGACGGCCGCACTCCGACGACCTGCAACGGCTGGTTGAACTGTCCACAGTCGATTCCGAACGCCTCCACACCTGGCAACCTGCCGAGGCGGCGGAACAGCTCTTGCAAATATACGTTCTGATTGGGCCACTGGCGATCGTAATGCGGACCAGCCAGGGAAACCCGCATGGTCAAAATTCTGTCGGGGTTGAGGCCCGGCGGATACGATGTCATGCGCCGGAAGCTTTTCAGCATCAAGCCCGCGCTGAATTAGCAGCACCATGGCCAGAGCTACTTCGGCAGCCACCAAGATGCCGCGCACGCGCAGTTGCCCGGCGGATGCCGACGAACTGCGCGTCGAGTTTCAAAGCCTCGTCCAGGTTGCGCCGTGCAAACGTCCAGGCAGGTGCTAAGCCAAATAGCAGTCCTGTTGCGACCGAAATCAGCAGCGCGAATAGCATCACCGAGATGGCAATGTGCGCATCTTCCAGACGAGGCAGCGCCGGCGACCCGACATGTTGGATGACGGTGAGCGAACCGGCCGCCAACGCAACGCCAGCCGTACCACCGAGCAACCCGAGAAGCACGCTCTCTGCCAAGAGCTGCCGGATTACACGCGTGCGGCCGGCTCCGATCGTGGCGCGGATGGCGATCTCGCGGTCCCGCGTGGATGCGCGGGCCAATAGCAGATTGGCGATGTTGGCTACGGCGATTAGCAGCACAAACGCTACGGCGCCGAATAGAATTGTAAGCGTCGGCCGGGCGCGGCCGATCAGGCGCTCGGTCAACGTTAGGAAGCGAAAAGGCTCTTTATTGCCGTCGCGATGCCAGCCAGGCTCAGGGCTTGGAAACTGTTTTAGGTTTGGTAATACAGGGCTTCCATTTCGGCCCGGGCCTCCTCAAAAGGCACATCCGGCTTGCGTTTGCCCACGATTCGGAACCATGTGGCTGTCGGTCCTGATTGAGCAGTCGCTCGCACGGGCCCGCCCGGGAGTTCGTGCCCAGCCAGTGTGGGAATGTATGCATCAATATCCCTCATTTCCTCACCGGTCCAGAGCAGCTGCGGAAGGAGGTTACGGAACTTGGCAGACAAGACTCCTGTGACCGCGAAAGGGTGACCTTCTAGCTCGATCACTTTGCCGACTACGTCTGGGTTGCCGCCAAAACTCCGCTGAAATAACGGCCAAGTCAGAACGACGGAGTTCGTTTCGTTGTCACCAAAAAGATGTCCAATTGCGGGCTGTGCTCCGGTAATGCTCCAGAAATCGCCTTGTATCGAGGCCACCCTTTCCGTCTCTGACTTGCCATTAAATACCAGCGCGGTATCGTCGCCACTTTCATGGCCGACGATCGCCATTTTCTCGAACGACTTCGCCTCCTTCTTCCATAGGACGAAATCAGCCCGGCTCATGCCACAGTCGCCACTTGACAACGGGCAATCGTGCGAAATCCAAACCAACCGCTCCGGATTGGGATACGGCAGTGGCTGGAGAATTACCGCATCCACCACGCTGAACATAGCCGTGTTCATGCCGATTCCCAGCGCCAGCGTCAACACCGCTGTTGCTGAAAATCCCGCATTGCGCCGCAGAATTCGCCCGGCATAGCGCAGATCCTGCAACAATTGCTCGAGCCAGATTCAACTCCAAACAGCGCGCGTGTCTTCCTTGAGCCGGGTCACATTACCGAACGCACGCAGCGCCTCATACCGTGCCGCTTGCGGCTCCATGCCGCGCTCGATATTCTCGGCCGTCTCCCGATCGATGTGATCCTCGATATCAAGCTCAAGAGTCTCGAGCACGCGTTTGCGCAAAGGCCAGATCATTTGCTGTCTTCCTCAATTGGGTGCAGAATCCGCTCGATGGCTGCCGCCAGCTTGTCCCACTTGCTCGTCTCGATCCTCAGCTGCCTGCGCCCTTTCGCGGTCAGCCGGTAGTATTTCGCGCGACGGTTATTTTCCGACGTTCCCTCTTCCGCCGAAATCCAGCGGCCTTTGATCAACCGGTGCAGCGCCGGATACAACGATCCCTGCTCCACTTGCAACACCTCGTCCGAGTTGCGTCGATGGCCTTCGCAATCGCATGCCCGTGCGTCGGTCCAAACAGCAAAGTACGCAAAATCAGCAGATCCAGCGTACCTTGAAGCAGCTCGATGCGTTCGTCTTGGGTAGGCACTCTAGGTAAAGCTTAAACGGTTCTCTAGTAGAGTGCCAAGGTGACAGTACATCGGTCAAGTATCCGTTGCCGGCCGAAAGAGCCGTCTGGGGCAGGTAAGCGCATCATAATGACGCTCCGATCATGCTGTATGTATCACTGGGACGATCCACTACTGTAGTGCGGCATTCAGATTAACGATTATCCAGCGCTTTGCGGGCACGCTTGACCTTTTCGAGAATATCGGATGCTTTGGCGGTCCAGACGAACGGCTTGGGATTGTCATTATGTTTGTCAATGTAATCTCCGATGGCGGTGATCAACGCTTCGACGTCACGAAAGATCCCGCGACGGAGCCGGTTCTGAGTAAGATCGCGAAAGAAACGCTCCACCATGTTGAGCCAGGAGCTGCTGGTAGGGGTGAAATGCACGTGGAAGCGGCGGTGGCGAGCCAACCACTTCTGCACCTTGGGATGTTTGTGGGTGGCATAGTTATCGGCAATCAGATAGATTTCCTTAGTGTCCAGTGTGACCTGATCAATCACGCGCAGGAATTTTAACCATTCCTGATGACGGTATCTGTCGTCGCACATGCTGATGACGGTGCCGTCCAGCGTGTTCATCGCCGCAAACAAGGTGGCCGTCCCGTTGCGCTTGTAGTCGTGGGCCATGGTTCCGCAGCGTCCCTTTTTCAGGGGAAGACCGGGTTGTGTACAGTCCAGAGCCTGAATCTGACTCTTCTCGTCGGCCGAGAGTACGATGACGTGTTCTGGCGGCTTGAGATAAAGCCCGATGGTGGCCTCCAGTTTTTACTAAACTCGGGATCGTTGCTGACCTTAAATGTCCGCGCCAGGTGCGGCTTCAGACCGTGCTTCTGCCAGATCCGGCGTACGCTCTTTTCACTCAGACCTACGGCCGCCGCCAGCAGCACGATTCGCGCTCGTTCCACGCTGCGCGCCGGCGCGCGCCGAGCCCGCACACGGGCCTCCAGCATTGCTTGCTGATCGGCACTCAGAATCACAGGTCGCGCCACGCGCATCGTTTTCGCACTCCTTATTGTAAGGACGATGCGCCCGCGATACTCGTTCCTATTTATGCCGCACTACACTAGCGGTGAAGGGATAATCTTGGGCGAGATACCGGACGGAATTTCCGAACCGGTACTGGGTAGATATATTCACCGTATCCTCCACGGATCATGGTACCCATTTGCCAAATGGAGGAGTGTAGGCAAAGCCTAAGCCCGGCATGAAATTAAAATTGCTGTTATAAATTCCCGACGAAGACGGAACTCCCCCTTGCCGGGGAGTTTCGGACTTTACTCCCGGATGCTGCCAGGTTCGTGACAATCGCCTGCGTCGTCATCCTGTTTTGCACGCAATAGGAAAGTGGATTCGGAAGCACCAGGGCATCGTGAGCTAAATCGAAGGTTACCCAGTTATTCTGGTCGGCGTGAGGCGCCGGGTGTACCTCCCAGCGCAGCCCCGCGTTGATCGTGAAACGCGGGCTCACGTGGAAGTTGTCTTGAATATATGAATCGATTTCCAGCTCCCGGTAGTGTCCGAACGGTGCGTTCTTTATCTGGCTATACGAATCCGCGGCCCCCAGAGAAAATCTGTATCCGCGTAGCCCGTATTCGGTTTAGCGTCGTAATTGGCGCCCGAGCCACTTGCTAAGTGGATCGCTCCGTGATATCGTGTTAGATAGCATCTAGAAGAAAGGAGGCACTCTTTGGAGAACAAGCATTTCGACTTCGTAACTCTGTTACCGGACCTAATGAATGAGACTACCGGAGGCCTGCTTTCTATTCCTCCCGCTCAAGTCTAAGTAACTTCCTTTTTTCGACGCCTAGCGCTCGAAGTGTAGATCCCGTCACTTCGATGACGTACCGAAGGCGTCTTGGCCTCATTTATTTCATTATTTCTATTTATCATTTATGCGAACTGCCCGTAACAATAACGAGAACGAGCTAGCCGTGTTGACCGGAAGTATCACACTTACGCCTGCGCAACAAAAGGTAGCGAATGACTTGCTTGCTGCGATGTCAAGAGGCGATGTGTGTTTGCTGCGAGCACAGGCGGGCATGGGAAAGACGACTGTGCTGCGCTGGGTGCAAGCCAGGCGTGGCGGCTCTTTGGTACCGGCGCGCCAATTCATGACACTTCTCAAGCAGCGCTCCCTGCTCGAGATCGAAGAAGGTTTCCCAGATGCGCTGGAACAAGCGGTTGCAGCGAGTGACCTGCTGCTATTTGACGACCTGCATCTGCTGAGGGAGGCGGCGCAAGCTGACGCTTACTCGCGTGCCAGGGTGATCGACACTGCGATGAGTGCCGCACTCGCGCATGCGGAAGCTCGCGATAAGAAGTTTCTCTTCGCGATCGATAGGGAGAGCGACCCCAGGCCAGTGCGCGCCCTTGCGCGGGAGATGGATGAGTTCGGAGCAAAGGACTTCGCCTGCATTTGCGGGTGCTATCTGGGACAGGCCAGCAGCAAACTGGACTTCGAGAAAATTCATCGCTTTGCGCCATCGCTGAACGGGTATCAGTTGAAAAACGCCTGCTTGTGGCTGGGCTTACGCGATGCCGAGCCGTCCGACGAGGCGTTCATCGACTACCTGAATTTCGAGACGAGTTGGAAACCGCAAAATCTCGCGCTTCGGTAGCGTCTTTTGGCGATTCCCGGCGTTCGCGAGCAGTTCGAAAGAAGCAGAGAGGGGCCGGCGTTAGTACGGCCTCTCACCCACAATATTGCCGAAGGGCGCGTAGTTGCAGACCCAGATCTCCCGCTTGGCATCGCGAGCGACGCCGCAACCCACGGCCTTCGTATCGCGCCATATCACTTGCGTATAATGCCCGCAAATCGCAGAGCAACTGTTTGAGCCGTATTGATAATTTCTAGCTTCAGCGGCCCAGGCGTTCACCACCTGGTAAGCCGTGGGCCTGAATCCAGAGGCTTCGTAGAGGTTCTCACCATACTGGCGGTCGCCGCGATGCGCGAGCTCGCCGCTGGACAGCAGAGTGTTGGCCCAGTCTTGCGCCCACCCGGCGATCTGGTCGGACCAAACGAGTGGAGGAATGCCTATTTTGCTCCTGACCAGATTGTGCGCCGCGACCGCTTCCCGTGCGAGCAGCAAGAGACCATCGTCCGCCGTCGAACGTTCATGACGTGCCTCCGCCGCCCCCAACCCCAGGTGAACCAGAGCGAGTACCGCCAAAAGCCGCCCTAGCGGAAAAATCCGCGAACGAACCCTCACTGGAACCTTTTCGGTTCAGGAGGTGCAGAATATGAGAGCTAAATGAGGAGCCGCGCCGGGCACTTCAGCCGAACTATGATACGAGACTCGTCAGCGCAACGCCTATCGGCCGCCTTCCACTTGAAGGTTGTTCTCCACGTGAAAAACGTTCGGGACGCTATTAGCGCGAATGCCGATCAGGTTCTTGTCGCCCTGATTCGCCACCACACCTTCCAGCCTGACCTGCCCGTTGGCCACGATGATGTGAATGGACGGCAGCGCCTGATGACCATAGCGATCGCCTATCTGCGGATCCCCATAGATGGCGCGGAACTCCGCCCTTCGAATTTGCCAGTCCATGGGCGACAGAGGCAGAACGGTGATCTGATTGTTCACCTGCGTCACGCCTTCCACCTTCTTCGTCACGTTCTCTGCGTCCGACTTCAAGACCGGATTTGTTACTGCGCCCAGGAGCGTCACGGTGCTGCCGTCTACGCGAAACGCAAGGTCATCGAAGATCGAGTAGTACGGGAGCATCACCAGTTGATGCCTGACCTCCTGCGCGATGCGGCTTTGACCCTGAGGTCCACGCACGAACGCGTCGTTATGATCTTTTTCCTGCGCCAGTAAACCGTACGGGATCGTAAGCAGAGCGGCTACCAGTGACAACCCCAGGGTCTTACGCATAAACTCCTCCACATCTCCTCAAAATAAGATGGCGCGGCAAACCAAGCGTTACATCCATACACTGCCCGTTTGCTTAGACGTTTGAACTTATTGGCCGTTACGAACCGGGCGCGCCCTGGGAGAAGTGCTCAGTGGCGCGTCTCGGAAGAGCCGCTCTGAATATTACCGGCGCCAATGGCCAGGCACCGGTGAAACAGGTCGAAGAGTAACCCGTAGCATCGATACGCCAGCGCCGGATCGTATCGATAGCCCTCGTCGCGCATGAAGGCGTGCGCCCCGTTTACTTCGAACCACTCATATCGCGCGCCGACTTCCTCCAGGCGCGCCCGAATCCGGTTCCGCCCTTCCAGCGGCACGTGCGGGTCTTGCCGTCCCCAGATATGCAGCAGCTCGCCTTTGATCTCGCCAGCGCGCTGCAGGGAATTATCGCTTTTGCCTTTGCCCAAAGTGCTCGAGTGAATGTCCGTGGCGTAGAAGCAGGCGGTTGCCAGCACCTCCGGATTCATCGCCGCCCGGAATGCCAGATGGCCGCCGAGACAAATCCCGGCGGCGCCGAGCCTCCCTGTGCAATCGTCGCGCGACTTCAGGTGATCGAGCACAGCGCGCGCGTCGGCATCGTAAGCAGAGACTTCTTTCGCATACTTGTGCGCGTTTCCCGTGTCCGCCCCTTGCTGGTCGTAAGGCAGGACGGTTCCAGCGGCTTCGAGCTCGTGATAGACCTCGGGCGCCGCGACTACGTAACCCTGGCCTGCGATCATGGCTGCGGTGCGCCGGATGGGTCCGGTAACCTGGAAAATCTCGGAGAAAAGAATCACGCCGGGATACCTGCCTTCGGCCGCGGGACGCAAGACGAATGTCCGCATAGGCCCGGTGGGCGTTTGGAGATCGACCACAATATCGTCTTTGATCGTCATGCTCGTTAGTTCGCGCGAGGCGCCTCCTCAAAGGCAACGAGGGCCTTGCCGGTGGACAGATTCTTCTTCTTGCATCGCACCACCTGGCCGGGCTGGTATTCCCACGATTCTCCTTCGGGCACCGGCTCGACGATCTTGTAGAAATCGCGTCCCAGATGCTCGGCTCGCACAGAGCGCAGCAGGTTCAGGCCTTCGCCCACAAGATTGATGTAAATCATGGTCTCTTTGCCTGTTGGGATGATCGGCGTCGGACCGGGATGCAGCGGCTCGGCGGTCGCAGCCGGTGAAATGATGGGTTGATCAGGCGCGGCGGGAGCGGGCTGAGGAATCACGGGCTCTGCGGGAACAGGTTCGGTCCGCACGGGCCGCGATGACGGGGCCGCTGAAGGCGCAGGCGCGGTCGCCGCAACCTCAGGAATAAAGCCTCGATAGGTCGCTCTTGCGTGGGGCGACTGGCGTGGAGCAACTTCCGAGCGCCCGCTCATGCGCGCCCGATCGATGGCCCAAAAAAGGACCGTCCCGAACGCGCAGGTCAAGGGAAGCCATATCCCGGCGATCTGCGGGTCGGAGGCCGCGATCTGTCCGCCTGCGCGAAGTTTGAAAATGATCGCCGATGCCAGCATGAGGCAAAAACCGCACACGGCGGCAAACCCGAGGCTCTGAAAAATCGAGCGGTAACCTTCCTCGTCGTATCCGAAGAGGACAAACAGAAGAATCAGACCGCCAATGCTGGCGAGCCATATGAACGGACCCGGCAACAGCGTCAGACCTACCGCCGCGGCAAGAACCGCGCCTATCAGGGCCACGGAATCAATTTGCGATCTACGCATTCCTTCTCCAACGGCCACAATTCTAGCGAATGCCGGAAACGTAGACTGCTGGTGAAGGACGCGCAGGGAAGCGCGGCCGTTCAGCCGGCGCGTCGGGAGCTATTTCGATTGTGCTGTTTGGAGAGCGGAATCGGATCGCTCGCCGGCTGCGAGCTGCTTCACGGCCGGCCGGGCAATCGCGGCCGCGGCATAGGAGTTGCGCGGATTCCATAACAGCCAGCCGTCTGATCCGAAATCCTGAGCCGCCTTAATCTGCGCCTGGATCTCAGCCTCGCCGAACTGACGCTTGTCGAACGCATAATCGGCAAAGGCCTGGAGCCACGGGCGGAAGCGCACCGGGTCCAGTTTAGTCCGCTCGCGAGCGCGATCGAGCGAAAGGCGTATTATTTCGTACGGGTGCGCGACGGGATCCCGAAAGTTCGGAATACCGTACATGAATCCGGAGGGGTACAGCATGGGCGAAATATAATCCAGCGGTCCGGCCACTTCATCGATCTTCTGGCCTATTCCCGTGTCGCCGTTGTTCCAGCAGATATACCCGAACACGTCCGCGGACAGGAAGACGTTGTAGGGGACCAGTTTCTCGCGCGCCTGCGTGAGGAACGAGGTAATTGTTTTGGGGCGGGACTGTTCAGTGCTGGGCTGCGAAAACTCGACTCCCTTGGCGTCCGGAAATCGAACGTAGTCAAACTGAATTTCATCGAAGCCCGCCTTGGCGGCGTCTACGGCCAGATCGATATTGTAGGCGCGCACATCGGGCTGAAAGGGATCGCACCACGCCAGGCCTTCGCGATCCTTGAAAGTTCGCCCATTTTGACGGACCGCGAGATTCGGGCGCGCGGTGCACAGCTTATCGTCTTTGAAGGCAACGATACGCGCGATGGCGTACAGGCCTCGCTTGTGCCATTGATCGAGGAGCGTGTGAATGTCCGGAACCGTGATGACTTTTTGCGCCCCAATGGCTGAGGCCAGCGGCACAGCGGTTCGGAAACAGACGTACCCCAAGTCGCCTTTCACATCCACCACCACGGCATTCACCGGAGTGGGGCCGGCAAGCCGCAGCACCGGGTCGCGAACGACGGGGCTGCCGACACCCCAAAAGGACAGATAGAGGGCGCGGGGGGTTACCGGCTCGAGCTTCAGCTGAAGCGACTGAGCGCCGCGAGCGCCGACCGCCTGCTGCGTGCGCGAATAGCCATAGGCGCGTGCTGCGATGCTGGCTCCCTCAGCATCTATTTGGAAGTCGCCTTTCGGACCCGTGCGGGTGACCTTGGAACCGAGGGTGACGATCGCGCCGGGGATCGCTCTGCCGGTGGATGAGTCGATAACCATGCCGGAGAATGTGGCGCTCGCCGCGAACGAAGCGGCAAGACAGAAAACGGCGGGCAAGCGGGACGAGAGAAGTGGCATGAAGGTGATGTGGGCGCGCGCGAGAGACGCTCGATACCCTTCGATTGCGTGCGGCGCGAGCGAGATAATTCTCAATTGCCCGATTTATGTTGAAACCGGCTCTGATTCACCGGGATGCATAGCAGGGGAGTGGACGCCCGCTGCAACGCGATGACGCGGCGTGCTGTGCCTGGCTGCGGACCGATGTTATAGTGTGGATGGCGGCAGTCGCCGCCATGATCCCACCGGAACGGGCGCGTAGCTCAATTGGCAGAGCAAGTGACTCTTAATCACTAGGTTGTAGGTTCGATTCCTACCGCGCTCACCATGAATAATTAACGAGTTTATCCGACTCTAGCGAACGCTCTGATCTCAAATTGGGGACTTTTGTGGTGCCCGCGGCGTTTCCCCGGTTTGTGTTGGAAGAAGGCGGGCGTTGGCCACGGAACGCACCTCCCGTTTGATGACGGACGGGATTCTTTCTCTGCTGCGACAGCGGCTCTTCAGATGGGAACCGGCCGCAATGTGAGCAGAGCGCGTACCTTCGAATGACGGACACAACCAGTTCCAAATTCAACGGCGGTTCGCTCGAGCCGTCAGCGCAACGCAGCCGCAACGAGGATCGCGGCGCCTGCTGAGGGGTGTGCTGCGTCCGCATCAAGAATCATCGGCCTCGGAAAGACTGCGCTATATCTGGGCATTGCATCCTTTCAGAGGCTTTCGATATATGATCGGGAAGCGAGCTAACCCGATTGGATCCAGAAGCGACAGTAGTGGCATGAGTAGCTGGGCGAAGGTCGGCCGCGCCGTGCCGGTTTGCGTGGTAATGCTCATATTGACCTTGGTTCAAGAGGATTGCGGACGCGGCAATGCCCCTGAGAGTAATCTTCCGAGCGAAGCCCAATCGAGGAAGGCCAGCCTGTTTACCGTGTCGGAGGAGCAGCTTCCACATCTGCGTATCGCGCCTGTGCAGAGCAGTACCTGGCAGATCAAAGTTGCGACCACGGGTACTGTCGACTGGGATGCGGATCACACCACCCAGGCGATAACACAGGTAAGCGGCCCCATCACTCGCATTGTCGTTGACTATGGATCGCACGTGAAGGCAGGGGATCCGCTGCTGTATGTTGCGAGTCCCGATATCACAAACGCAGTGGCGACGTACAAGAAAGCGCGCGACCAGCAGGAGTTGGCTAAGAAGGTTCTCGCTCGCGAGAAAGAACTATTTGCTCACGGGGCCGCGGCGGTAAAAGAGGTAGAGAGCGCGGAAGCAGCCTACAACGACGCAGCTACGGACGTTCAGAACAGCTTGCAGGCGCTGAAGATCTTCGCTATTACCCCGCAAGAGCTGGATAACGCCGAGCAGCAAGAAGTGCCCATTAGCCCGGAGCTCGCCGTACGCGCTCCGATCGCCGGCACAGTGGTGCAGAAATTGGTTATGCCCGGCCAGTTGATTCAGGCGGGGTCCACCATCTGCTTCATGCTGAGCGATACGTCGACGGTCTGGGTGCAGGGCCACATTTTCGATCGCGATCTGCCTCTGGTGCGCATCGGGGATGCAGTGGAAGAAACGAACTCATCGTTTGACCGCACTTTCCACGGCAGGGTCGCGTATGTGGGAGCCATGGTGGACCCCGACACACGCACCACTCCTGTTCGCATTGTCACTCAAAATCCGGGAGATCTTTTGAAAAAAGACATGTACCTGGAAGCAGTGATCCATACCAGGACGGATAAGAGCGTTCTCAGCGTTCCGGTCTCGGCGGTGCTGCATGACTCGGAAAATGAACCGTTCGTATACGTGGAAGTGCAGCCCCGTCAATTCGCGCGACGCCCGATAGCTGTGGGCGCGCAGCAGAACGGCTACGTGGAGATACGGAACGGATTGAAAGCAGGCGAGGAAGTGGTCTCGGAAGGCAGCGTGTTTCTGCAGTTCGCCGCGACTTATCAATAGGCCGCCCGGAATGATTTCACGCCTGGTCTCATTCGCTCTCTCGCAGCGCTTCCTGATTGTTATCGCCTCGCTCGCTTTGATGGTGTGGGGCGCGATCGCGTTCGAGAGACTGCCGATTGATGCCTATCCCGACCTTTCGCCGCCACACGTCGAAATCATTACTCAATGGCCGGGGCACGCCGCCGAAGAAGTCGAGCGACTGATCACGATTCCTATTGAGATCGAGATGAACGGCATCCCGCGGCTGGAGTCGTTGCGGTCAATTTCCCTATACGGGCTCTCGTCCGTTCAGATGAACTTTCAATACGGCGCCGATCCCTATTTCGCGCGGGAGCAGGCCTTCGAGCGTGTTGCTAATGCCGCCGTGCCGCAAGGCGTTACGCCAAGCCTCTCTCCGCTCTACAGCCCGAGCGGGCTGATCTATCGCTACGTTCTGCAGAGCCCGGATCGAACGCCGCAGGAGTTGAAGACCATCGAGGATTGGCTGCTTGAACGGGCATACCGGTCCATACCGGGCGTGGCGGACGACTCGGGCTTCGGGGGCACAACCATGCAGTACCAGGTACTGCTCGATCCAAACAGGCTGCTTACTTATGGTGTTTCTGTGGCGCAGGTGCAACAACAACTGGGCGCGAACAATGCCAACGCGGGCGGCGGCTTTTACTCACAGGGCGGACAGATCTATTACATTCGCGGACTCGGATTGGTGAGAGACACAGCGGATATAGGGGATGTCGTGCTGGCGATGCACAATGGCATTCCTGTCTATGTGCGCGACGTGGCGAAAGTGCAGATCGGTCACGCCGTGCGGCTTGGGCAATTCGGATACATGCGGCAGGAGGAAGCCGTGGAAGGCGTCATCCTGATGCGCGTGGGAGAGCAGGCACAGGTAATCCTAAAGCGCGTCGAGGAAAAGACGGACGACCTGAACCGGCACGTATTGCCGCCGGATGTGAAAGTAGTTCCTTATTACGACCGTAGTTATTTGATCGAGGAGACGACCCGCACCGTGGAGCGGAATCTAATACGCGGAATGATTCTGGTGCTGCTGATCCTCGGATTGATGCTCTTCAGCGTGCGTACCGCGCTGATCGTCGCGGTGACGATTCCGTTCGCGCTACTGTTCGCTTTCATCTGCCTCGACCGCAGTCAAATTCCGGCGAATCTGCTGTCGATCGGGGCCATCGATTTCGGGATCATAGTCGACGGCGCCGTGGTGATGGTCGAGAATATTTTCCGCGAATTGGCTGCGCGGCACGGCCAGGACTACCATCTGCTGGATGTCATCCGGGCGGCGGCGCGCGATGTCGAAAGGCCGATCTTCTATGCCATCGCCGTAATCATCGCGGGATATCTTCCCATCTACGTGCTGACCGGTCCCTCAGGTCGGCTCTTCCGGCCAATGGCGGATACGATGTGTTTCGCGCTCGTCGGCTCCCTTCTCTGCTCACTGACATTGTTGCCGGTCCTGTGCGCATATCTCTTGCGTAAGCACGTGCACGAACCCGAACTCAAACTCTATAATCGTATCCGCGATTCGTACGGCCGGGCGCTTGCGATATGCCTGCGTAATCGGGCGCTGACAGTGATCGTCTGCTTACTAATCTTTCTTGCCTCACTCCTGTTGATTCCGAGTATCGGCGCCGAGTTCATGCCGCATTTGGATGAAGGAGCGCTGTGGGTGCGCGCCACCACGCCGTACACCATCTCCTTCGAGGAGGCATCGAAGCTCTCGCCCCAGATTCGCGACATCTTGTTGAGTTTTCCCCAGGTGACGACCGTCGCGAATGAATTAGGGCGGCCCGACGATGGAACGGACCCGACCGGGTTCTTCAATAATGAATTCTATGTTGGGCTGCGGCCCTATGACGATCCGTCCTGGCATCACAACATTCGTACTAAACCGGAACTGATCAACGCGCTCCAGCGGAAGCTTTCGGCATTTCCCGGGATCATTTTCAACTACACGCAGCCCGCTGAAGATGCAGTGGACGAGGCCGAGACCGGATTAAAAAGCCTGCTGGCCGTCAAAATTTTTGGATCCGATTTGAAGATACTGGAGCAAAAGGCAGAGCAGGTTAGAGGTCTTCTCTCGCAGGTGCGCGGCATCACTCATATCGTGGTCGTGCGGGAACTGGGGCAACCCAGCCTCACCATCAAACCGGATCGTGCCAAGATAGCGCGCTATGGTTTGAACGTGAGCGACGTGAACACTTTGATCGAGACTGCTCTGGGAGGCACGGCGGCTACCCAAGTCATCCAGGGAGAGGAGCAGTTCGATCTGGTTGTGCGCATGCAGGAGCCGTTCCGGCAAAACGAAAACGCGATCAAAAACCTGCTAATTACTACACCCGCGGGCCAGCATCTCCCATTGAGCCAGTTCGCGGACATACATGTTGACAACGGTGCCTCGCTAATTTACCGAGAAGCTAACTCCAGATACATCGGCGTACAGTTCAGCGTTGACGGACGCGACTTGGCCAGCGCGGTGGGCGAAGCGCGCAGAAGGGTGGCTCAAAGCGTCAAGCTGCCAATCGGCTATACGTTCGACTGGGGTGGAGAGTATCAGGACTATCTGTCGTCGATGGCTCAAATGAAGCTGATCCTGCCGCTCACAGTGCTCCTGATTTTGCTGATCTTGTTCGCTCTGTACGGCAATTTGAAATTTCCGCTCATTATTTTCTTCAGTGTGCTGGTTACCCAACCGGTAGGAGGATTGATCGCGCTACGCATGACCGAGACGACCTTCAGCGTGTCATCCATGCTGGGATTCGTGGCCCTTATGGGCCTGGCCGTGCAGACCAGCGTAATTCTCTACTCTTTTATCAACAAGCTGCGGCTGGAAGGGAAAGACCCCATGACCGCAACCCTCGAAGCCTCGGTGCTGCGCCTGCGCCCCATCGCGATGACGGCGTTAGTGGCTTGTCTCGGGCTATTGCCCGCTGCCATGTCTACGGGAATCGGCAGCGACTCTCAGAAGCCTTTCGCGATCGTGATTGTCGGCGGCATGATCTCGCGACTCTTCCTGTCGATTTTCTTGGCCCCGGTGCTCTACATATTAGTGGCGCGGAAAGGCGACGTGTTGCAGGTCTGACCTTTCACTTTCCCTGGCTGCGTTTTGCCTTCCCGATCATCCGACGAAGTTGATCGGATGAAGCGTCACCTACTATCGAACCTGCAATCCTGCCGGCTGATCGATCGCGACGGTAGTAGGAATCACGGAAATTCCGAAATAGCCGCTTACCGCGCCATCGTCGTCCGACAAGAGCGGAAATGTATAACCTGGCGTTTGTGGAAAAGAGCCGGTGACTGGCGCTTCATCGCGAATCGCGAGCACCACGACATTTTTTCGCGCATTTTCGCGGCAAAACTTCTCTAGCTCGGGCAGACTCCGTACGCACGTGCCGCACTGGGGAGACGAAAACCGCAGCAGCACCACGTGGCCGCGAAACTGGCGCAACGTATATTGATGCCCCTTCGTGTCGTTCAATCTGAAGTCGTATGCCTCCTGAAGACGATCCCTCAGATCGAGCAGAGCCAGCCGTGTGCTGAGCGAAGGATCATTCTCGGGGGCGGTCATGCGATGTTGATGAATCTGTAACGCAGCGAAAGAATACATCGACGCGCACCAGGCATCTTCAGGATCACCTACGCTAGACGGCGGAGTACCGGTTGCCAACGGACGTAGCGAATCTAGAAGAAACCCACTCATCGGCTCCAATGTGGCCGCACCTTCCTGGCCGGCAGCCAACGACAGCAACTCCGCCGCTGCGCCGACTCGCTTACGGGCTGACGGCATGCGACGGATCTCTTGAAGCGCTCGGCGTTCCATAGCTCGGCGCGCGCGATTTGACGTCTCTCCCTGGCTGAGCTTTTCAAACAGGTCATCGAGCGACCGCTCAGGCGCCGTTTTCTCCGCTTGAACCGGAAGTAGTGAAGCCGATCCGGGTGGCGAGAGATCGCGCCCGGCAAGTGCGATTGTCTCTGCGTTCGGGGCCGGTCTCGAGTCGGGCTTCAACCAGACGATTTGAAGCGGCTGGGTGCTTTTGAGGAGTGTCTCCGAAGTGACTGCGTTCAACAATTCCTCGTGCTCGGAACCAGCCACAAATTCCGCGTATTTGTCGGGCGCCAACACATGCAAATACGCTAACGCCGGCAGCAAGACAGATTCGCGGATATCGCTGGTCCAGACATCGCGCCCGCCAATTCGATATTTCGCCGTGAGCGTCCCTGGAAACGCACGTGAGAATTCGCCGGATTGAGCCGATACGGCGACCCGGAGAATCGCGCGGAGTGCCAGAGGTGGATCGATAAGCACGACCTCTCGAACGGCTCTCAGCATAAAAAGAGCTCGCTCCGGGTTCAGCGTGCTTGGAGCCGAACTCAACATCTCGTTGAAAAAACCTATTCCCTCGCTAGGCTGCTGCTGAATCAGTTGTCCGAGTATAAGAATCGCGCCAGATAAGCCGGTCAAGCCTTGTTGTCTGGACTGGTCGACGAGTGCGATTGCCTTTTTCGGACATCGCTGCTTCAGGTAATAACTGATAAGCGCGTTATCCACGGCCCGACGATCGGGTATAGACGGTAAACTTTGCAGCACCTCTGCCGGATTCATCCGCATACCGGCTTCGAGAACTTTCGTCGTAATCTGCGCTTCGATCGAGTTCCCGGATTCAAGAAGCGCCAAGCAGTCCCGAATAAAGCCATCTGCCGCGAAGGGCTCGATGGGCCGCAGGAGCTCAGCGGCTGCGAGTAAGCTTTGGATTTGGAGGCCGGGTGGCTCCCGAATAGCGCTCTCGCGGATTTGCCGTATAAGCTGCTCGGTCGAGCCCGGCGGTCCGAGGACCGCAGCATTGCAGTCGGAAGTAAATAGAGTCGCGAAAACCAGAAGAAAAAAAATCATTGAATGACACACGTCTTGCGCGCGGCACGCCGCACGTCAGCGCCAAACGTTAGTGTGTTCGGACGAGATCCAGGAACTCGTCCCGATTACGAGTACGCTTCGGTTAAGCGCGCGGAGGATGGTAGGGAGGGTCCGGGTCGATAACGGACGATCTCCGCGGGTCGAAGAGTTCCAGGAAGGACTCGAGCTCTACGCGGAATAAGCGCACGCGAGACATGAGCACCACGTGTGCACAACAGCAGAAACAATCGTCCGAGATGCCGTTATCGGGACAGGATAGATTATGCACCGATTGGGTCTTGTGAATGACCTGTTCCAGAATATCCACGCCGATCATGTCGACGGCGACACTGATCAGGAGAAGAGCGGAGGCGACCCGAAATGCCGCCAGCCAGAATCTCATGTTCCGGAAAGGGAGTTCCTTCTTCCGTCCGATTATACGCGCCAAATCTTCAGGAGTGCGAGGGTAGCGGTCCTGTTACCGGATTATCTCGCGTCCGACCGCAAAATTTAATTGATTCGCGGCGGAAAGATATGCGCCCACCAGATTCAGATAGCTCAGCTCGGTGTCGCGATATTCCTTTTGCGCATCGAGGAAATCAAGCAACGATGCACCTCCATGCAGATACGCGAACGACACCCCAGATCGAATGTTTTGCGCTTCTTCCAGATACTCGGCCTTATAAGGACGCAGCAGTTTGAGCGCACTTTCCAGAGTTGCGTATGCGGAATCCACGTCGTGGAGCGCGGTCAACCTCGCGGCATCGCGCAGCTTCTCATTCCGTCCAATGTCGAGCAAGGTCTCCAACTTGTCGCCCTGATTCCGGTCGAAGATGCGCAGCGGGAGACTGACGCTGGCGCCCACGTACGTATTCAGCGGAGGAGGTTGGTGAGACGCATCCACGCTGAAGGTCGGGTCTGCGGAACCATTCGCAATTGCAAGTTGGTGATCGATTCTGGCCTTATCGAGCGACCGCTCAGCTTCCTGGAGATCCGGCCGATTATTGATCGCGAGCGTGCGAAGCGCATCTAGCGTGGTAACCGGCTCGTCAAAATCGAAAGGCTCCGAGACGTCGAATTGATCCACCGGAACCGGGTCTCGCAAAAGCGTCAAAAGATCGATTTTCGCGGTGCGCAGATTGACTTCCGCCGTCTCCAGATCCGACGCAAACTGGGCCCGCTGCAGCTTCACGCGCTGGAAGTCCACCTGCGAGATGTCGCCGGCGTTGAGCCGATCCCGGCTGATCGCGATTTCCTTGTCGTAGTAATCGAGATTCTCTTGCGCCACCCCCCGTACGGCCTTGGCCTGCATCACGCGGACGAAGGCATCCCGCAAGTTGAAGATCAAGGTTCGTTCTAGATCCGATTGCGCCGACATAGAAATCGCAGTCGCTTTTTGCGCGCTCGCCAGCCGCAGTTCACGCTTGTGCTCACGCTCGTGCAGGTAGTCGACACTCCAAAATAGATACGACTGTGAAATTGGCCGATAGGGGTTGCCATTAAATGGCGTCAACTGGTCCCAGCCAAGGTTTATGTTCGGATTGGGCTTGAGATCGGCCGTGATCTCCTCCGCGCGCGACTCGTCAATCGTCACTTGTCCCGCTAATAGCGTCGGATTATTAGCCCGGAATTGGTCTTTGGTCTGGCTCCAGGTTAGTACCTGCTGCCCAAGGATGACCGGCGCCAGACAGGTCAAGAGTAAGAGGAAGAACGCGAATTTACAGGGCAAATCCAATCATAAGGCGGCAGTACTTAGCGGGTTGGCGTTCTCCAGCACCGGTTGCCCGGTTGTCAGATTGGGTTGGCGCAAATTTGGCTTGAAGCGGTCCAATTCGCAGCTCGATTGCAAACACAGTCTTTATACTCCGTGATCATTTGCCTCGGGAGCAAAAGGTCGCTGGTTCGAATCCGGCCGGGCGCGCCAACTTCTTCCTGTCCGGACCGGACAATCGCGCGAGTGGTGCCCGGGGCGGGACTTGAACCCGCACTCGCCTTGCGGCGAAAAGGATTTTAAGTCCTTTGCGAGGGATACTATACGAGGAGGAACCAATATTTTTCAATAACTTACAGATCTCTTGAGACGGTCATTCTCGCCCAGTTTCGCCCAAATTGGGAGACAAATTGGGAGATGGAATCCAACATGACAATGACAAGCCTCTCAAAAAGAGGGCGCCGGTGTCTTGTAAAAATGTGAAGCGCGCTGGAGGTGTATTCAATCCATGTGGACATGATTCACGAACGAGCGCTCGGTTGCTAGATAAGCGCCAGGTGAAATTCCAGAAAAATCGCGGGCACCAGCCAACCTGATTTCTTTTGAAACCAGTTCCAGGTTCAGCAGCGAGACTTGCCCCGCTACCACTATTGCGCGGTGTCGTCCGAACTGGGCCCTCGAAATGGCTATATACTCGCCAACAGGAAACGCCCGCTCTCCATTTCACGCTGAACCAGCATAGGTCAGAACGTCCTGCACCATCTACATGCCCATTGTGTGATTCCAACTGGCGTCTTTCGCCGGATCACCAGCACTGGGTTCGCACACGTTACGCTTCTTCTTACCCGTGAAGGTGCTCAGTCGTGTTTTTCGGGCGAAACTTCACGGCAGGAGAGCTTTTCGAAAAGACAGTTAAGTTTCCCAGGCAGTCTTCATCCACTTGCGAAGAAATGGGCCATCGCGTTGTCATCTCCAACCACCTGATTTGCCCTCGCTAATGGCCAAGTCACTTTTCGCTAGAAGGATTATGGGCATGGCAGTAAACAGAAGCTCATGCCTGGGGGCGAGATGCCACAAGCACCTACAACAGTGTTCTTTCATGCTCGGCAACCTTGGACATTTTGGGCGGCTCCAGGCCAGCTTTCGCGAGAACGAAATACATCACAAAACCTACGACAAGGCTATATAGAGGTGCAGGCTGAGAGTATTGTCTGATTGCTTGCGAGACGGGCAAATTTGGTAATATCCCGACCAGGAAACCTATTGCCCAGGCTCCGTATCCAGCCCAGTTTATTCCAATTCTGGGACCGGCCCATTCGCGTCCGCTCAAGAGATAATCGGCGGCGATAGCGCCACAGATGGGGCCAAAAGACGCACCGACGATACCGAAAAAGCCAGCGAGGTCGCCGGCGACGCCAGTTACGGCCAGAATGATACCGATGGTCGCCCCCGCCATGGTTGACGAGAAACGTGACACCCGAGGGATCATCGTCGCGAAACTGTTTCCGACAATGAAGGAACAAAAGCAAGTGGCTGGGACGGAGGCCAAAGCAAATAGAATGAACATTGCTGCTGCGATGGGTCCGCCAATCGCGTGAACGACATCCGCGTATTCATAGCCTGACAATGACGGATTGAGTCCATGCGCCCCCGCAACCGACAGCAGCGCCAGTCCGCCCGCGACAACAACCGCCAGCGAAATACCAACCAGGCCACCCCATTTCACGTCTTTCGCATTGCGGCTGTTCATACCAAAGTCCGCGCCGGCAGCACCACCGGTCGCGAAGAAGCCTAACACGATGGCGATCAGTGCAGTGAAGGCGTGGTAGTCATTTCTTTCACCCGGCGCGGGCACGTAGTGGCTTACTCCACCTGCTGTTTGAAAGAAGACAACAATCAACATCACGAGTGGTATGCAATTTAGAAATAACGCGACTCTTCCGACATACTTGATGCCCTTTACTCCGATATAGGCCATCGTGTATCCCCAGAGCACGCCTGTTATAAGAAATGGAATTGAGCCCGGCGCGGCGGTTACGCCGAGGCCCTTTAAGATGAAGTCCGTCGAAACGAACGAAGCGACCGCGAACCAGCCGATTTGCAGGAAGCCCATGAGGAGCCCCGGCATGAGATACCCACCCGTGCTGCCAAACGTAGAACTTCCCACAACATAAAGCGGATAGCCAGTCTTCATCCCCAGCATTGCTGGGGCAACGTAATACAAGGCGTGGCAAAGTAGCCCTGCAACGATCAAGCCCAAAAAGCAAATTCCCAGTCCAGCGTGTCGGATCGTGTCGACCCCAAGCGACTGGTAAAAGGCGATCCAGAGAAATACTCCTGCGTAGCTGGGTGCGGTATTGGCGTACCACGGGGCCCGGTTTTGCACTGGATTTTGCACTGTGCGCGATATGTAGTCTGGAATCTGGACCATTGTTGAATTGATCTAACTGTTTCTTTGATTGCAGTTCTATCGAATGACTCTGAATGCTCTGCTTAACGTCAGCCGCGGCGGCAAGCTTAGTAATGTTACTCTTATGTGGCTAGAAAGCTATTTACCACTGGCGAATTCCGCCCACGCGCGATTTACTTCGGGAGGATTGAAGTCGCCGGTATAGGCTAACAACCTATATCGAAGGATTTCCGATTGGCCGCTCTCCAAACTCCACTCCCGCCATGATCTATCAGGGTTAAAGCCAAATTCGCCATCCACCCTCCAGGCAACTGGAAAGCCCGTATTAGCCGGACTGTCAAACACCACTATATGAGCTAAGTCGTCACGACCGTCAACCTGAATGCCCATATCAAGCCACTTTGCTCGTTGCAGCTCTGCTTTTTGGTCGCGCTGTCCGGCAGAATTGACAGCTTCGGCACGAACGCCCGGGTGCCAGGGCATGCGCACAAATAGTCCACCAACGTAGTATTGGGCGATTGAAAGATTTGTTTTTGCATCTCCTTTCCAATCGAGGTCTAAAACGTACTTACCGTCCGGCACTTCCATTGACCAGTTCTGTGTTTCGGTCATGATGACGTCGCCCTTTTCATCGAGCATGTCGTAAACGGTTCTCCATCTGACTTGCTGTCCGGCTGCCTGAATCACAGATGCGGAAACCCTGCGATAGTAGTTGCCCTGCCACTTCATGAAAAAGTCTCGGCCATTGATATATTTAAATCCCCAAAAGATCCCCATCTGGTGGGGATGATGCCATGGACGAAATTCCGTAAGCAGGCCCTTGCCGTCAGGTGAAACGATAGGGTAGATGTAAGGTCGGGTATCCTCATATGCGTTTGCAACTAAGATGGGAGCCTGGCTGTTGCCCCGGTAAACTTTAATCACCCTGCACTTTTCGTCCTGCTCTATATGCAGCGTCTGCTTTGTAGAACCTGCGCTGGATTGAGGACCCGATGCGTGGTCTGCCTGAAAATGCTTCGGCGCAAGCAAGGCAAACCCGGACGAGGAGAGTAACAGAAAGGCTGCTATTCCGATTCGTTTCTTCATGTGGTGCCGTGACTCACGAGCTGTTACCATCAACAATGTTTTCCGGTCGATTCGACTCTAAAATCGGGCAACGCTACTTTCCGGCCCCCCTGCATGGCCGACTCGTGAGCGCAGATCCCAGCGCACGTCCAATTGACCGATTGATACGCATCAGGGAAGGAGGGGCGGCGTTCAACAATGCTGGATACAAACTCGTGCACTAAGTGGGGATGAGAGCCGCCGTGGCCTCCGCCCTGAATGAAAGAAAGGTGGGCATTGGCCTCGTCGTAGACGCCTTTGGTTGTGAAACGCTGAATAGGCTCGGGCAGGAGTCGTGCATAATCCGGTATTGTCACGCGTTCTGGCTGCTCACCGACGTGGATCACCGGGCGTTCGTTCTCCACCTGCGTCCACTCGAACGCCACCTTGTCGCCGTAAACGTCAAAGCTCTCGCGGTACTGCCGCGCCGTCTCGAATAGCGACCGAGTTACCTCGAAAGCGAGTTGCTGGTTGCGTACTTTGAAAAGCGCACTCTCGACGGCAAAGGGAGATCCGTATTTACCAATCAAACGATCTTCGATGCGTCCCGAACCAAAACAGCATACGTACTCGGCTTCGCCTCGCACTAACGCGAGACATGGGCTAACGGCATGGGTTGCATAGTGCATAGGCGGGAGTCCTTCCCAGTACCCGGGCCAGCCTGCCATCTCTTGCTGGTGCGAGCCGCGCATGAACTGAATACGGCCCAGTTTCCCGCTGTCCCGTAGCTCTCGAACAAATAGAAATTCGCGGCAGTAGATGGCAGTCTCCATCATCATGTAGTTCTTGCCGGCTTCGATTGCCGCCTTCACAATGGCCCGGCAATCCTCCACCGTAGTCGCTGCCGGGACTGTGCACGCGACGTGCTTGCCGGCACGAAGCGCAGCAATACTCTGTGGCGCGTGCAAGTGGATGGGCGAGTTGATATGGACTGCGTCAACCTCAGGATCCTGGATCAACTTGTCAAAATTTTCGTACCGCTTACTGACCTTGTATTGGTCTCCAACTTCTTCCAGCTTGCTTCTGGTACGCTGACAGATCGCGTACATATTCGTATTAGGGTGGTTCTGGTAGATAGGAATAAATTCTTTACCAAACCCCAGCCCGACAATCGCTATGTTTAACTTCGCCTGATTCAAGATGTTGTTCTCCGTGGAATGCGTGTTGAGCGCAATGCGGTATGAGAGGTGTTATACAACAAAGCCATTTTCGAAGTTCAATTGTGCTTATCGTTCCGTGTATCCGGCAAGGCAAATGCAACGTATTTGTCACCCGACCTTGTCATCTGCTTGCCTCCGCCTCCGCAGGCAATGACCACATACTCTTTGCCATTTGCCTCATAAACCGCTGGCGTAGCAATGCCCGCCGCGGGAAGATCGGCTTCCCAAAGTAATTCGCCCGTCAGCTTGTTGAATCCTCTAATCTTCTCGTCTCTTGTAGCCGCTATAAAAACCACACCTCCTGCAGTTACAGCGGGGGCTCCAAAGTTTTCGCTACCCGCATGTATTCCCTTCGCTTTCAGCTCAGGATAATCTCCGATTGTTTGTTTCCAAATAGGCTCACCTGTATTTAGGTCAACCGCTACAAGTTGTCCCCATGGTGGCTTGATGCCGGGATATCCTTCTTTTGTCAGAAACTTTGCTCCTGTTCCTTTGTACGGAATTTTATAGTATTCTGGCAGCTCTGGTTGACGCGAGTCGACAAAGTTCTCCTTTTGCAGCGATTCCAGGTTAAGAACATACGACGCGATCGCGGTTCGCTGGGCATCAGTTAGATAAGAAAATCCAGGCATGACGCCTCTGCCCGTCCCGATCAAGCTCTTGAAGGAAGCCTCGTCAAACTTTACGTCTGTGCCTATAAGCGAGGGATAGATCTTGCCGCCCTTTCGGTCGAGCCCGTGACAGGCGGCGCAATTCCGTTGATACAACGTTGTGCCAACTTCTAGATTTGTTCCGTGAAGCTGAGCAGCTTCGGTATTTTTGCCAATTTCCGTGCGCGGACCGATTACCCAAGGCGAGTTGTTCCCGTTTATATAAAGGATCTGTGTGGTTGGATCGAACGCGGGTCCACCCCATTCGCCGCCACCATTCAGGCCGGGATTTTGTATCGTTCCTTTTTCTGAGGGCGGATTCCACATGTTGTCGTGTTCCAAAGCCCTAAACCGTTCTAGAAGATCCTGATATGACTCTTCAGAGATTCCATCCTTGAAGAGATCTGATTCGGTCATTACTGAACGCGTAAATGGCTTGAAGAACGTTGGAGTTGGCTGAGTCGGAGCAGTATACTCGCCCTTCAGCTTGGTTTGTGGAACCGGCACTTCTTCAATCGGGTGAATAGCCTTACCTGTCACCCTGTCGAACATGAAAATGTAACCCATTTTCGTAGTCTGTACGGCCACATCTACTTGTTTCCCGTTCAGAGTGATGGTCGCAAGAATCGGGGGACATGGATTATCCCGGTCCCACAGATCGTGATGAACTTCTTGGTAGTACCACAGCAGCTTGCCAGTGTTTGCGTCAATAGCCAGAGTACAGTCGCCGAAAAGGTCGTTTCCTCTTCGATGACCTCCATAGAAATCAGGAGTTGGAGAGCCCGTTCCGGCAAAAACGATACCCCTCTTTTCGTCTAGACTGAATCCGCCCCAAGCGTTATTTCCTCCGACATATCTGTACGCATCCTTCTCCTCGTAAGTGTTGTAACCCGGTTCGCCAGGATGCGGAACAGTGTGGAAGGTCCAGCGAAGCTTACCCGTGTGCACGTCGTACGCGCGAATGTGACCGGGCGGCGTCTCCGCTCCCTCGGAAAGACGCGACCCTACGATGACCAGATCCTTGTAGATGATTCCAGGGCTTGTCATCGAGATATGCAAATCTTGCGGATGCTCTAACACCTCATCCAAATCGTCGTGCATGTCGACGATGCCATGATCGCCAAACGAAGTGATCAGTTTTCCAGTAAGAGCATCGATGCAGTAAAGCGCGTGTCCCCCGCCGGGCGCATAAATGATCCGCTGATCAGTGTCCGAGCCTTTGTAATAAGCGAGGCCTCGTGAAATCTTTGTGGAGGTGGCAAAATCGCCACGCCCTATGTTCTTCCCTTTCAGCGGAACGTGAATGGGGTCATACACCCACTTCTCTTTTCCGGTGGCTGCATCAAGAGCAAACACTCTAAGTTGGGGGTTGAGTCCGTACAAAGTGCCATCGACGATGAGGGGATTAGTCTTCATGTCGGTTCTATTCGTAGGAGACGCTTGTCCGGACGAGTAGATCCAAGCAACCCGAAGATTTTTGACATTGCTGGGAGTAATCTCATCAAGCGCAGAGAACTTGATGTTCTCACTACTTCCTCCATATACTCTCCACGTCTTGTAAGTCTGTTCCTCGCCCGGCGAGAGTGTGTGACGATTATTGATTGGCGCGGCAACACAAATCACCACAGCCAATGCGCCTGCGATGGACGAGGAACTGTTGAGAGTCGATCGAAAAAAACGTTGAGAGACGGACATTGTCTTACATCCCAGATTACCGTTCTGCTGCTTCCAAGCAGCACTGTACCTGATCTGACTCCTCAGCCGCAAGCGTTTTCTCGGCAGACCTTAATTGACACTCCAAAGGGTTCGTGATACAAATGCAAACGTTTGTTTAGCCCGATAAAAATCTAGGTCCGACCGCGACAAAAGCATCGGGAAAGGGGTCGTCCATGAAATTCGGCAGCATGCGCGCGAACATGTTCGCTTACCGCGTCGTAGCAGTCGTGGCGCTTGGCATTTGGGGCTTATGCCGCCCCTTGCCAGCACAGGTGGTTACAGCAGACGTAGTTGGTACAGTCACTGATGCCAGTGGCGGCTCGTTAGGAAACGTAAAAGTCACAGCGCAAAACGTCGACACAGAGTTAGCCCGTACAGTCCAGACGGATACTACGGGGGGATACCAAATCACTCTTTTGCCTGTTGGCCGTTACCGTGTTACTGCGGAAGCGGCTGGCTTCAAAACTGCGACCCTTCCGGAGATAACTCTCGCGGAAGGTGACCGAGCAAGAGTCGATATCCACATGGAACTGGGTCAGCTTCAACAATCGATTGAGGTTTCGGCACAAACACCCGCTCTTCAAACGGAAACGTCTACTTTAGGTACGCTATTTAGTCCGCAATCTGTCCAGGATTTGCCATTAAACGGCAGAAACTTTATGCAGCTGGCCCAACTGTCGGCGGGTGCTAACACGGGCGCTGCGAACGCGCTGGCAAGCGGGAATCGTCCGGACGACCGACGCGCTACGTCGGCGGTTACTGTCAACGGACAGATGTCCTACTCCAACAATTTCGTCATCGACGGTATTGACGACAATGAACGCTATATCGGAACGATCATTATCAAGCCGTCGATGGACGCGTTGGCCGAGTTTAGGGTCATTACAAACGGATACGACGCAGAACTGGGCCGAACTGCCGGCGGCGTAATAACTATGGTCACCAAGTCTGGTACTGACACTTTCCATGGATCGTTATATGAGTTCTTCCGCAACCAGCACTTTGACGCGAAGAACTTCTTCGCTGGCCCGGGGGCTACTCCTGATTACAAGGAAAACGAGTTCGGTGGCAGTATCGGTGGCCCGATCAAAAAAGGCAACACGTTTTTCTTTGGCGATTACGAAGGTAATCGCGTTCGCCAGGGCCTTACCTATACCAGTTCTGTGCCGACTCCGGCAATGCGGCAAGGCAACTTTGCCGGCCTAGCCAAGGTATATGACCCCCTGAGCCGGGCGCTCTTCCCCAACAATCAAATTCCCACAATGATCATGAATCCGGCGGGCGTAAACCTAGTGAATTTGTATCCGGCGCCCCAGGGACCTGGGTTAGTCAACAACTTCAGCTACAGCCCCGATCGCCAAGTGAGGGCCGACACATTTGACACACGAGTCGATCACCAGTTTGGCGAGAAGGGCTCCTTCTTTGCGCGCTACTCGTTTAATGATACTTTCAACTTTCTTCCGCCAGAGCTACCGGCGGTCGGCAATATACAGGCTGGGAGTGACACCGGTTATTTTGCAGGTCCCGCGCGTATACGCGCCCAGAATGCGGCTGCAAGCTATATCTACACCTTCAACCCCACGCTCGTCCTTCAACAGACGCTCGGTTATTCGAGACTGGCCAATCACACCGTCCCACCAAATTATGGGAACAACGTAGACGCCCAACTCGGAATTCCCGGAGCGAACGTGGATGCCGACAGTTCGGGCCTGTCTCCCATCAGTGTTAGTGGCTTCCGCGGCCTGGGAGACGGCACTTCAACACCGATTATCGACTACAACAACATCTATCAGTACGCCGCTGCCGCCACAAAGATGAAGGGACATCACAGCATCAAGTTCGGCACGAATCTGATCGAGCGCCGCCTAATGCAGTTTCAAAGTAATCAGGCCAAAGGTCAATTCACCTTCAACTCTTCGGCAACCAGCGACGGAAATGGGAACGGTGGAAACTCGATCGCTTCGTTGCTGCTTGGATACCCGGCTAGCACCGTGAGATCGAAAACCTTATACTGGCCCGATTTTCATGCCGCTGAGTATGGGTTTTACATACAAGACGACTGGCGGGTCAGCAAGAAACTCACTTTAAACCTCGGCTTGAGATACGACATCATCACTCCTCCAGAAGAAGCTCACGGGCAAGGTGCCAACCTAAATCTAGCCACATTCCAGATTCAAAACGCATTACGCAATGGAATCTCAAAAAGCGGCGGACTCGCAACCGACTATAACGACTTCGGCCCTCGCTTTGGGTTTGCGTATAGTCCGACACCCAAAACGGTGCTCCGGGGTGGTTTTGGAATCAGTTTCTTCCCGCCGGTGATCGGGAACAGTCAGGGCTTGCGAAATGCCCCTTTTGTCAGCACGCTTAATATCACCACGACCCCAGCAACCGTCGCCAACAGTTTATCCGCAGGGTTGCCATACCCCACCCCGGACAACCCGTTAAACCCCGCAGGGTCACTCAACGTGATTGACATGGGTAATCGGATACCGTACGTGCAGCAGTTCAATCTAACGGTGGAGCGCGAGCTGGCGGGAGGACTGGTGTGGAGCACAAGTTATGTAGGTGCGCTCGGAAGAAAACTCGGGATAGCCACTGAAATCGATCAGGCGCCGCCGGGACCGGGCGCCGTACAGCCGCGCAGGTACTACTATGGCGTGCTTCCCGGTATCTCATCAATTTCGGAGGCGTATACTTCGGGCACATCCGATTACCATTCTTTGCAGACGTCTCTTGTCCGCCGATTCAATCGTGGGTTCAGCCTATCGACAAACTTCACTTACGGGCACGTGATCGATGATGCGCCCTGCCGGGGGGGCTGCAAACCCGGCAGCACCGCTGGCCCTTTTCCGCTGTTGTCGTCCGACCGTCGTTTAGATCGAGGAAACTCTGATATCGATTTACGTCTGCGCTGGGTGATGATGGCAACATACGCGCCGTCGTTTAACATCAGCAACACTCGTTTCAACAATATTCTTGTAAAAGGCTGGACGTTCAATGGCATTCTGACCATGCAGAGCGGTCAAACGTTCACCATCGACAACGCCTCGGCCAGGGACAACACGGGTAGCGGCGATCGTCCCAATGTCGTGGGTAATCCTTACGGCGTAAACCAAACCATAAACGAATGGTTCAACGTGAATGCGTTCGCTCCACAGCCGCTGTATACGCTGGGCAATGTCGGGCGTAACACGATGTTCGGGCCTCCGATGAAGCAGTTGGACTTTTCAGCTTTCAAAGATTTCAAATTGAGAGAGAGCACGTCCCTGCAATTCCGAGCGGAATTTTTCAACATTCTGAATCATCCTAATTTCGGACTGCCAGGAGTAGATCTGGGGACCGCAACTTTTGGGGTAATCAGTGATACTGGGAACTTTCTGGCGCGGAACATTCAATTTGCTATGAAGCTAGTTTTCTAAAGATCGGCGAACCTGGTGACATCTGCGCTAAGAAAGACAGCAACAAGGAGGTCCTTTACTCTTGGCCGGTTTTCAATTGAGTCGCCCGCGCGACTGACGCTCCGCGTTCCGCTACAGCTAGCGAGGCCCTTGGTGAATCGATCAGGTTTGCCAACGCGCTGCATCAACTCTTGACTAATGGGTACAGGCATGACGCATCCAGAGGAGAAAGATGACTGGTAAATTCATCAGATCAATCGAGGCTAAACAAGAAGAATTGGCCTGGGGATCACTGGGGTGGTTCAGCGGTCCGGCGGCTTCAAACTCGAAAAACCTGGTGGTCCTTGAAGTGCGCCGCAGCCCCGCAGCCGGCCACAACTTCCACAAGCATCCAAACCAGGAGGAGGTGATCTACATTATTGAAGGACAGGTCGAGCAGTGGATCGATCAAGAAAGGCGAATACTCCGGCCGGGCGATTCCGCTTTCATCGGCGCCGATGTCGTGCATGCCTCCTTCAATGTCAGTGATCAAGGCGCCAAGCTGCTGGCTATTTTGGGACCGTGCGTAGGGCCGGAAGGCTACGCACAGGTGGATGTCGCAAATCACGAGCCCTGGGCCTCTCTAAGATAAGGCAAGGTCCGAGCGAAGAATTTGGTTCGAGGGATGGGCGGCTGGTTATCAGACGTACATTGCGGTCGAACAACTCCCACCGGATTGTTGAATCGCTTTCACCAGCAACTCAGCGCAAGCGGAAACGCGTTCGGTTTCGACCGCACCGACATTGAACCGGATGACCTCGCTGTGGCCGGGCGCGAGATAAAACACCTCTCCCGGGGCGGCGAGCACACCAAGCGAAGCACCTCGTTCGATCACCTCTCCGGCATCAAAGCCAGACGGAAGGTGGATCCAGAGATTGACCCCATCTCGTGCAGGCCACACCACAACACCTCGGATGCCACAGTTCGCCACAATCCCTGCTACTCGCTCGCGACGAGTCCGATAGGTGCTACGAACGCGGTCTAACCACGAAGGCAATCCGTCATCCTGGAGAACTCCCGCCAGGACACGTTGGAGCAGACGGGAACTCCAGCCATCCGCATGGGTTTTTGCCTGCTCAAGCAGAGTCTTCAACCGTGGCCGTGCGGCTGCCACGGATAGCCTCAGATCGGGTGCAATTGATTTAGAAAATGACCGGATATAGATGACGCGATCTTCAACTCGTGCGTCGCCAAGCAATGATCCAGCACTCTCCTCGGCGATATCGCCGAAGTGATCGTCCTCTATGGCAAGCACATGCGGGTATCGGCTCAATACATCTCCCAAGGCCCGAAGCCGCTCCGGTGCCCAGGAGGCGCCGGTCGGATTGTGAGCGCGCGGAGTGAGCAGGACCGCGTTCGCGCCATTACGTATGGCTAACTCCACCGACTCAGGCAGGGCGCCGTTCCCATCTGTTTCAACGCCGATCATTCGAACGCCGGCGTGATCCCAGGCGTCGAAAATGGTGCAATAGCCCGGCTGCTCCACAGCAACCACAGGTTCGACCGGCCCTTCAAGGCGGCTAATCACATTCGTCGCGAGCATCATAAACTGCTGGGCGGAGGTGCCGACGAGAAGGTCCCCACTTTTGACAGGGATGCAATCCGCCACCAGCCGGACCGGCAGAACCTCAGTCAACGCTTCGATAGGGTCCACGGTTTTATATTGCAGGTCCCGATTGGTAACGTCGTTGAACGCAGCCACCCAATACCGCTTGATGAGCTTCAGCGGCAGTAAAGATGGGTCCGGGCCCCCGAAGCTGCAATTCGTCGCCCTCGGAAAACTCGAACGCAATCTCTCCATCAAGCTCACAAGCGTTCGCCTACGCCACGGGTTCTTGATGCGCGGCGAGACACGCGTGCCCGGCACGGAAACAGAAGTTTCAGCAGCTACATATGCCGCTCGCTGCGCGACGAAAGTTCCGCGGCCGATTTCACCGCGAGTCCATCCATTCTCGGCCAAAGATCTGAACGCAGCGGTAACCGTTGTCAGACTCACGCCCAGATCGGACGCAAGCGCGCGAACGGTAGGCAGCCGCTCGCCCGGTTTTAGCTGGCCTGACTGGATGGCCTGACACACGGCGTTTGCAATTTGCTCGTATCGGGGCGGCGCGCCCTCCGCTTTCAAGCTCACCAGCAGTGACATTGTACTCATATTGTTATGCACAGATTAAGGGTCGGGTTGCAAGCTATTTCACGCGTTGTGTGCCGTGCAAAAGCTCCAAATGTGTCTTGACATGGCAGCGGAGTAGCAATAAGCTGTTCTGGTAGTTTCTCATTGTCGAGGACATTAGGAGCACAATGTCGTGCACTAACTGCATATATTCGCAGCGCCCTCCGCATCATTTGGCCAAGATTGTATTGCGATTGTACTCCTTGGCCCAGCTTTCTTACCGGAACGCCGATCTGGGCCGCCAGTACTGTCCCGCACTATGAAGACGGTCGTCGCGGCGGGCGCGCTCGACACCAAAGGCGTCGATTACAAATTTCTCGTAGAGCGCCTCCGCTCTTACGGAGTCAATGCGCTCACCGTCGACTTTGGAGTGATGGGCGATCCGCCCTTCGTGCCTGATGTGACCAACGCGGAGGTGGCGCGCGCTAGCGGAGTGGATCTCACAACGCTGCGTCAGTCCAAGGACAAGGCTCTCGCGATGCGCGTGATGGCGGAGGGCTTGCCGCGTGTCTTTTCGCGCTTGCGCCAAGAGGGACGATTGGATGGCGTTTGTGGGATGGGCGGCTCCGGCGGCACAGCCATTCTCAGCGCCGCTATGCGGAGCTTGCCCATTGGAGTTCCCAAGCTGCTGGTTTCAACCGTGGCCGCGGGAGATGTCTCTGTTTACGTCGGCTCGGCGGATCTCACCTTGATGCATTCCGTTGTCGATGTGGCGGGGCTAAACCGCATCAGCCTGCACATCTATACAAACGCTGCCGCTGCCATCGCCGGAATGGTGAAAGCAGTCCGCCCCGAGTCCGCCGATGAAAGGCCGCTAGTTGCAGCTTCCATGTTCGGCAATACGACCGCATGCATCGATCGCGCACGTTTCACGCTGGACCGCGCCGGGTGGGAGGTCCTGGTTTTCCACGCCACCGGAAGCGGCGGCAGAACGATGCAGCGGCTGGCGTCCGAAGGGTTGCTGGCAGGCATGCTCGACCTGACAACCACGGAACTGGCCGACGACGTATGCGGCGGCGTTTTCAGCGCCGGTCCTGAGCGGGTCAGCATCGCCGGCGCAACCGCCATACCCGTGGTTCTGGCGCCCGGGTGCGTGGATATGTGCAATTTCGCTTCGCGCGCTTCGGTTCCGGACAAATACGCTTCGCGGTTGCTCTACGAGTGGAATCCGAACGTAACGCTGATGCGCACGAGTGTCGGGGAGAATCGCAAAATCGGCCGGTTGATCGCGGAGACTGCGAACCGATGTGCTGGACCGGCAGTGGTGCTGCTGCCTCTTCGCGGAGTTTCGATGCTCGATTCACCGGGCGGGCCCTTTTGGGATCCCGATGCCGACCACGCCTGCTTTGACGCCCTCCGCTCGGGTTTGAAGAAGGGCATACCGGTGATCGAGGTAGACGGCAATATCAACGACCCGGTCTTCGCGGATCGCGCCACACAGGTGTTTTTGGAACTCTGTGAGCCGTTGCGCGTGAGAGGAAACGGCACCCAGCTCGAGGGCGCTTTCGTACGAGGGGATTAGTGAAGAGAGATAAACCAGATTGGAAGGTCAAGCTTTTATCCGCCGCGGCCAGCGGTCATTTTATTGTGGGCGCCGGTGCGGGTACGGGCCTATCGGCCAAATGCGCCGAAGCGGGCGGCGCAGATCTGATCATCGTCTACAACTCGGGACGGTTCCGAATGGCTGGGCGCGGCTCGCTTGCCGGGTTGATGCCGTACGGGGATGCCAACGCGATCGTGCTCGACATGGCGCGCGAGGTCCTGCCGATCGTGCGGGATACGCCGGTGCTCGCCGGCGTCTGCGGGACCGACCCGTTCCGGCTGATGGATCATTTTCTGCGGCAACTGCGCGACATCGGTTTCGCCGGTGTTCAGAACTTTCCCACTGTCGGTCTGATTGATGGAATGTTCCGGCTAAACCTGGAGGAAACAGGCATGGGATTCTCTGCGGAAATCGACATGATCGCCCACGCGCACGAACTCGGATTGCTCACCTGTCCTTACGTATTCGATGAACAACAAGCACGCGAAATGGCCGGGGCCGGAGCCGACCTGCTGGTAGCGCATGCTGGACTAACCGCCAAAGGCTCGATTGGCGCAAAAACCGCCATGACGCTGGAACAAGCCGCCGCGTTCGTGCGGCGCATCGTCGATGCCGGAAAGAACAGGCGTAACGACGTGCTCGTACTCTGCCACGGGGGGCCGATCGCCGAGCCGGAGGACGTGGCCCGCATCATCGAGCACACGGTGGGCTTGGATGGTTTCTTCGGCGCTTCCTCGATCGAGCGTCTCGCGACTGAGGTGGCGATTACAGAGCAGACGCGCAGTTTCAAATCCCTTCGGCCGGCACATAAACCGATACCGCTGGCAAAAAGCGACGGATCCGGCCATACCGAAGTCGATCACAAATGAAAGTAACTCCCGAGAAAACGGTGCCCAATTTAGGTTGAGAGGTTTTCAAGTAATGACAATACCTGTAAACGACACTTACAAGATTTGGCTCAGGTTGGGTGTGCTCGCTCTCTGTTTCTTTCTTGTGGGCACAGGAACCTTATTTAGTCAGGTGGACACGGGAAGCATCACTGGCACGGTAACTGATCCTGTCGGCGCTGTCCTGTCCGGCGTGAAGGTAACGATTGTTGCCGTTGCTACCAACCAGCAGCAAACCGTTACTACGAACCGTGATGGCCGCTATAGCTCAGGTCCGCTGCGCGTCGGTGAGTACCGGATCGAAGCGGAACTGCCTGGGTTCAAGCGCTTGGTCCGTCAGAATATCACGCTGCAGGTTCAGGAAACCCCTGTGATCAATCTCCAACTGGAATTAGGCACCTTGAACCAGGAGGTGACAGTTGCCGCCGCCACCGAGTTGGTCCGAACCGAGGATGCGTCACAGGGATCGGTAATCGAGGAGCGCAGAGTCAAGGATCTACCGCTCAATGGCCGCGACTACCTTCAGCTGTCTCTGCTTTCGGAAGGCACGCTGCCTCCTCCAGGCCAAGGCCGTAACGCGACCGGACTCAACGCCAGCGGCGATAGCAGGGCTGGAGGTTTCAGCACGGGTGGACAGCGGACAACGGACAACAACTACCTAGTTGATGGATTCGACAACAACACGGACGACACCTCCTTCGATACGGATCAGGCTGAGGTAATCAAGCCCTCGGTCGATGCGATCCAGGAATTCAAAGTCCAAACCAACTCGTACCCGGCAGAGTTCGGGAGAGCTGCCGGCGGCGTCGTGAACCTCACCATGAACTCCGGGACCAATTTGTTTCACGGCACTGCCTACGACTTTCTCCGCAACGAGAAACTCGATGCAAGGAACTTCTTCGATAACGGAAAGATACCCTCGTTCAAACGCAACGACTACGGTTTTACCGTTGGTGGACCGGTCATTAAGAATAAGGCGTTCTTCTTCTTCTCGTGGGAGACGCTGAAGCTAAGGGAGTCCGCAACGGCAAACAACACCATTCCGACACTCGCGATGAGGCAAGGAGACTTCTCGGCGCTCAACGTTCCCATCTACGACCCTTCGACGTACAACCCCGCGACGCGAACGCGGCAGGTTTTCCCGGGCAACATGATCCCAGCGAGCAGAGTCGACCCGATCGCGCAACAGCTCATCAATTTCTACCCCAATCCGCAAAACGGCAACCTTTCTCAAAATTTCATCTTCATCGCGCCCAGCGACCAAGATGTCGGCCGAATCAATACGAGGGAGGACTACCAGCTCTCCCAGCACCAGCAACTTTCTTGGATCTTCAATACCCAGACGACTGATATACCGGCGTCTACCTCTCTGCCGGGGCCCGCGTTTGGCGGCAACACGCGCGTGACGAACGTGCAGGGCTATGGTACCGGCCTCACCTGGACCGATATTGTTTCTCCGGGCCTGGTAACAACTACCAAAGCGGGGTGGTTCGCTGACAAGTTCTTAATCAATTTCTCTCCTGAAGCGCTGGCAGTCGGGAATTTGGCTGCCAGGATTGGCCTCCAAGTGCCGCCGTCTAACCTTGATGTGACGTATCCGACCTTCACCGTATCCGGCTACAGCTCCCTGGGAGCAGGGAATTTCGAGCCCGTGTGGTCTCAGGGACAGGACCGGCAGCTCAAAAACGATACCAGCTGGGTCAAAGGCGCGCACACCGTGCAATTCGGGGCTGAGTCTGAATGGATCCAAACCAATAACGTTAATTCCCGAAACGAAGCAGGAACCTTTAATTTCACCGGAAGATACACGAGAAACTCACTTACGAATGCCGGGGGAAGTCCGGTTAGCGACTTCCTTCTCGGCTATGTCGATAGCAGTACGTTCAGCACAACCACAAGGGTGGAAGCGCGGGCAATCCTACTCTCTGGATATCTTCAGGATGACTGGAAGGTCAACCAGCGATTCACATTGAATTTGGGCCTGCGCTACGAATTTTTGCGACCGTTCCAGGACAAATACAACAAGCTGGCGAATCTCGACATGGACACAAATCCCCTGAATCCGCAGCTGCTTCTGGAGAGCCAGGCGAGATCGAATTTCGTGCAAGCCAACCCGTTTGATTTTCAGCCACGTGTGGGTTTAGCGTACCAGCTGCTACCGCAGAAGGTGGTTGTTCGCGCCGGCTACGGAATCTATTCCCCGTTTCAGAGATTTTCTCCATTCGGCGATTCCGATTCAATCGTTGTAAATCCTCCCTATGACGTTTCGGTCACCACCAGCAGCGACGGGATTACTCCTGCGTCGTTACTCAGGAACGGAATTCCAGCCGATCAAGTCTCATTGCAGCATGCGACCTCCGTGTCGCTGGCTTCTCTGCAACGCGACCCGGCACATTCGTACTCCCAGCAGTGGAATACAAATCTTCAGTACGAATTTGCGAAAAATTGGATGTTACAGGTCGGCTATTTTGGCGTTAAAGGAACGCATCTCGCGAACCTAGTGGATGCGAACTATGTAACGTCGCTGGGCCCAGGAAACATCAACCAGCGGCGCCGTTTTAAGACTCTATTCGTTCCCTCATCGATTCCCGGCGAAGCGGGGCCGGTCTCCGGAGTCGTGATTTCTCCCTTGGGCAGCATTCTGCGCCAGGAGAATACGGGGAATTCTATATTTCATTCCATGCAGGCCAAGGTGGAACACCGATTCTCCGGAGGCTTTACGATTTTAGGGGCGTGGACGTGGTCCAAGGCACTGGGAGACATCATAGATACCAGCCCCGAAGGCGCAGCTCCCGGCTCCACGTTTCAGAATCCAGCCGACCTTCGCCTGGAGCGCGGTTACTTGGACACTCAGCTTGCACAATCATTTGTGGCAAGCGGAATGTGGGACCTGCCTTATGGACACGGTCGGCGATTCGGCTCAAACGTCGCTCCGGTCGTTAACGCCCTGCTGGGCGGCTGGAGTTTGGGGGGCATCCTGACGCTGACAAGCGGAAGGCCGTTTACCGTAACGGTGAGTGGTGATCCCGCGAACTCCGGGCAAACGGATCGACCCAATCTCGTGGGCGCTCCGTATGCCGTTCCGGGCGGACAGAGCGTAGCCGAATTTTTCAACACTGCGGCGTTCGCGCCGAACCAGCCATTCACGTACGGAGATTTGGGCCGGAACTCGATGATTGGCCCCGGATTCGGGAATGTCGATTGCTCTCTCATGAAACAGGCAACACCGTTCACAGTGAAGGATCAGCCTGTGAACCTTCAGTTCCGCTGGGAGGTCTTCAACCTCTTCAATCATCCGAACTTCGGCTTCCCCGGAAGTGTGCTGGGTACGCCGACGTTTGGGCAGTTGACATTCGCCAACGACCCCCGGCTGATGCAGGTAGGACTTAAGGTGATTTTCTGATTGGGAAAACGAAAGAACTGATGTACCGTTTATGTCAACAGACGCCGAACTCATGAAAAGACAGGAGAGGCGATTGATGCTCCCCAAGCGTTCGCTGGTCAGAAATATCCCGTTTCGAGCAGTCGTGCTGGGTGGCGCAATTATTGGTGCTTTACTATGCACTGCTCAAAGCGGCGAAGAACGGCTAGATCTCGCAGGAGAATGGCCCGTCTTTCGCGGCAGCGTGGATTGGACCGTCAATCGCGGACAGCCGGGTGGAACGCAGTTTGCCGCTCTCGCGGAGATCAACGCAACCAACGTGCACAAGCTGCGGCCCGCTTGGGAGTACCACACCGGGGATGCATCCCCGCGATCAACGATGTATGCCAATCCCATCGTCGTTGACGGCACGATGTACCTGAGCACCGCCAGTATCAAAGCTGTCGCGCTCGATGCCGCAACGGGCCGCGAGAAATGGGTCTTCGATCCTGCAAAGTACAACAACGGGGTCGCCACGCGGCTGCGCAACCGCGGGGTGGCCTATTGGAAGGGCGCGGAGGGCGAGCGGATCTTCGATTTTGTTCGCGATCGGGTCTATGCCATCGATGCAAAATCCGGGCAGTTGATCCAGTCGTTTGGGAAAGATGGCTACATCGATCTCCGCGAAAACCTGGGCGTTGATCCGAAGGGAGTCGATTTGGAAATGACCACGCCAGGCGCGGTCTATAAAAATCGCCTCATTCTCGGTTCGCGCGTTGGCGAGACCTATGGCGCCTCCCCTGGACATATCCGCGCCTTCGATACCGTCACGGGTCAGTTGAAGTGGATCTTTCATACCATCCCGCAACCCGGTGAGTTTGGTTACAACACTTGGGAGTGGCCCACGGGCGAGACGTTCGGTGGCGCAAACGCCTGGGGCGGAATTACCATCGACGAAAAGCGCGGATGGGTATTCGCCGCGACGGGGTCGGCAACGGACGACTTCTATGGCGGCTATCGCAAGGGAAAGGATCTGTTTGCTAACTGTGTCTTGGCCATAGACGCGAATACCGGCAAACTGAAATGGCATTATCAGACCGTTCATCACGATCTCTGGGATTATGACAATCCACCGGCTCCTGTTCTGGTGACTGTGAAGGGGGGCGGAACCTCAGTGGATGCCGTGGTCCAGCTCACGAAGATGGGACGCGTATTCGTGCTGGACCGCGATACGGGCAAGCCCATTTTTCCTGTAGCTGAGGTGCCGGAACCGCCGTCGGACGTCCCCGGAGAGGAGACGTCGCCGACGCAACCATTCCCGCTCAAGCCTCCGCCGTTGACCCGACAGGCGATCACCGAGGCGGATTTGACGAACATCACGCCGGAGGCTCATGCATCCGCGCTCGAACGTTTCCGCAGGTACCGTTCGGGCTCCATTTATACTCCTCCGAGCCTGCAGGGCACGATCACTATGCCCGGTCACCTGGGCGGCGCAGAGTGGCAAGGCGGCTCCTTCGATCCGCAGTTGAATGTTTTCTACGTGAACGTGAATGAGATCCCGACGCTCAACCGGCTGCGCCCCGTATCCACCTTTGGCAGTCCCGGCAATGCACAGGGCGTGAAGAGTAAGCTGAATCCGGCCGAACTGGGCCTCCAAATCTATCAGGCGAGATGCATGGCCTGTCACGGTTCGGACCGCCAGGGAAATCCACCACAGATCCCAGCACTCGCGAATCTCGATCTCAGCCGGCCCGAGTACAAGGCAATTATCAAACAAGGGCGCAGCGGTATGCCCGCCTTCAACCAATTGAGCGACACTGAATTGGCGGCACTGGCAGCCTACGACCGCAATCCGCCCAGTAACGCTCCGATCGGCACCCCCAACGCGCGCCGCTACACCCTAGACGGCTACATTATATTCAGCGACGCTCAAGGATTCCCCGGTATCTCGCCGCCCTGGGGTACGCTCGACGCGATCGACATGGTGACGGGAAACATACTGTGGAAAGTGCCCCTCGGTGAGTACCCGGCACTCGCAGCCAAGGGCATTCACAACACCGGTACGATGAGTTTCGGCGGCGCCGTCGCTACTTCGGGAGGAGTGCTTTTCATTGCGGCCACGGCCGACGCCAAGATCCGGGCTTTCGCAACGCATTCGGGTCGCCAGTTGTGGGAATATCAATTGCCTGCAGGCGGCTATGCGACTCCGAGCGTCTACATGGTGAACGGCAGGGAATATGTCGCGATTTCGGCCGGCGGCGGAGGCAAGAATGCCACAAAGTCGGGAGATTCTATCGTCGCGTTTGCTCTACCAGAGAAGGAGGAAGCGCCGGATTCCACCAGCCCCGACGATCAGCCCTCCGGTTCCGGGTGGATTCAGCTTTTCGATGGCAAGACATTGAACGGCTGGGTGCACATGAATGGTGCTCACAACTTCACAGTGGAAGATGGCGATATCGTCGGCCGGACCGTAGAGAGCAGCGCGGGCATCAACTCGTTCCTGTGCTCGCTTCGGGAGTTTGATGACTTTGAGCTCGAGCTCGAAACGTACATCGACCCTGTAATAAACTCCGGGATCCAGATCCGAACCAAGGTCAGGCCGGTCGATGGGCCGGGCCGCCCCTACGAATCCTTCGCCGGCAGAGTGAATGGACCGCAGGTGGAGATTCGCCGCTACTACAAAGGGCTGCCGACAACAGGCCTGCTGTATGGGGAGGCACTCGGTACAGGCTGGCTGTCCTCACAGAAGAAGATCGATGAGGGGCATCCATATTTTATCGACGAGGGCTGGAACAAACTGCGAATCGTGGCCAAGGGGCCGCGGATTCAGTCCTGGGTGAATGGTCATCTGATCGAAGACTATACTAACGAGGATCTCTACAAGACTCACGCCAGAGGTTTCATTGGCCTTCAGGTGCACGGGCTTAGTGACCGCGAACTAAGTCTACCTATAAATGCCGGCCGGGGCGTCACGAAGAGCCAGCCGCTGATGGTGAAGTTTCGGGATATCCGGGTCCGGCCGCTCTCGGCATCGAGTGACAAATAGCCGGTCAGCGCGTCAGTTTTCGCGACAAAGCAATAGACATTTCGAGCACGTTCCGCCGAGTTATATTTTCCACGTTTAGGAACCGATCCAATTCAGGGGCACGTCGAATAGGTATTCAGGCCAATCACGCCGCTCGGCCACCGCGCCGCGCCGAGGAGAAATAAACTCAATCATGTCCGCAGTTCCCCAGATTCACGACCGTTTGACCACCGATGTCGCGGAAACGCGCTCCGAGCAACAGTATGCAAATTCTGTAAACCCTCAGGTGGACACGTTTGCTGAAACTGTTACAGATGAACGTGCATTATGAGCGTTGTATGGGAGCCGAGCTGTTCACGAGCGAAGGGAATCGCATATTGGATTTCCTCTCCGGCTATTGCGTCCACAATCTGGGCCACAATCACCCGGCGGTCATTAACGCCATTAAAGAGGAGTTGGATCGGCGCGGTCCCGCAATGCTTCAAAGCCACGTGCCCGAGCGCGCCGGCGAACTGGCCGAGCGATTGTGTTCGCTGGCAGGCGGGAACGTGAAAAAAGCGTTCTTTTGCAGCTCGGGCAGTGAAGGCGTTGAAGCCGCAATTAAATTCGCGAAGGCCCATACAAAGCGCGCGGGCCTTCTCTATGCCGAAGGGGCGTTTCACGGGCTCACTTGCGGTGCGCTTTCTCTGATGGGCGATCCATTTTGGAAACAGGGGTTCGGTCCTCTATTGACCGACACGCAGCAGATTCCGTTCAACGATCTGTCTGCCCTGGAACAGCAGCTACGAACGAAAAAATACGCGGCGCTGTTTCTCGAGCCAATTCAAGGGCAGGGTGATTCCTCGGTGGAGTGCGTCGCAATTCCACTTGCCAAAGCGCACGCATGCTGAAACCGCAGAATTCGGCACAGCAGCTTCGGGGTGAGCCCGACTTGCGCAGTGAACAACTGGACAAGGCGGCGATGACACAGGCCCACTTCTCGGGCGACCTTCCGGATTGAGGAACCTGTGGCGCTCGGCCCAAACAGTCTAAGTGCGACGGCCGTTTTCATACACATCGAATCAGAACTATGCCGATTCCTTCTACAATCACAGCAGCTCAAAAGTGGTGGGCGAGGCGGGTTCCCCTCGGGACATGCCATTCTGGCATTGTCGATTGCGACTGTCATCGCACATCGATACAGGCAGCATCGATGGGTTCCGTACGCACTCTATGGCGGCGCAGCGGCCATCGCCTTCTCCAGGCTCACCCTGTCGCAACATTTCACCTCTGACGCTTTTGTAGGTCCGGCGCTCGGGTACTCGATCAGCCGCTTTGCGGTACTTCAGTATTAAGGTCGGCAAAGCGCGCCGCGGCGCCAGGGCGGAGGCGGTGAGTCTACTGCGGGGGCTTGGGCGTCCGATGAGTGTCCTTCTTCGAGTTCAAATCCTTGGAGAGCATAAGTTTCAACGTCATCTTGTCCGTTCCAGGCGTGAGCCCAAATCCCACTCCCGCCTCGATGTGTACGTATTTGGCATCGTGATCGAACACTCCCCAGAGCTGATGGAACTGCTGTTGCGCCGGAGAAAACTTTCGCAATTGTCCATCGTCCTCGTATTCCTCGATGGCGACGGCCCATTTGGGGTTCAGATTGTATGCCACTCGCGTCGCAGGTACGAACTCGAGACTCTTGAACCCTCCGTACCACGAGTTATCGAGAATCGGATTAATGATGATGTCCCATGGCTTGAGATGCCAACCGACGATCGGCCGAATTTCGGAGGTACAGGTGCGGGGATCCCAGTGTCTCGCGTTGTAGCTAAATTCGAAATTCAAGCCATAGAAGAACTTCCGGTCTGCTGCATGGGGTTTCACAAATAGAAAACGAATTTTGCCGCCGTTGATTGATGGACCGCGCGCCGCAGAAACGCTGTACAACGGAAGATACAGTCCCGCCTCAAACCAATCTGTGACACCGTAGGCCCATTCGGTGACACCGTTGAGATTGTGATTGTTAACCAATCCACCGGGAAATGCAGGCGCCTTCAGCCCAATAGGAGTGAAGTTGTTGTGCCAGGTCAGATTGAAAATACCCGGTTGGGTGATCTCGGCATCATACACCTGAATCTCATCGGTTTGACCCGAAGCTATCGCAGAGCCTGCGAACAACAGCGCGATCGTCGCTAAGGCGCGAGTCTCTGGCCGAAAAACCCCCATGAGATCGAATTAGGAATTATAGATTACGCCTGTTTTCGATCCCGTTCTCGCAAATGTCCTACAGTGACAGTCTGAGAAATCCCCTCTGCGTCCCGAACGCAGAAAGCCGCCGAGGCATCGCTGAAAAACCGCCGCCGGTCAGTCGCGCACTATCGCCTAACCGTCAACTGAAACGGACAGATGCCGAGGAGTCATCATCGGCAAAGAAACGATCAAATTCTTCCATTTATCCGAGTCTTTGAGTGGCTGCTGCATCGTGTGCTTACGATACCGCCTTTTCGGATCTGAGTAAATGAATTCTCGCGCTGCGGACGAATAGCAGTTGACGTATCGCTGTAGGAATCAGTGACTGTCTCCGTCATGATCGACATCGCCGGTCGCAGATGCTTGCGCTTGTGGGCTCAGGTGAACGGAATCCTGCTGTGGAGGCGTTGACTTGGCGGGCGTTTGAACGGGCGCGGAGGTCACGGTGGAGGTATAGATATCTGAATTGCTCGACACGGGGCTGATTATTGGTGTTCCTCTCTCTAGTCCTATATCGGTCCAGAGAAGCCAGTTTCTACCTCGCTGGCCTAGATTTCGCGTAAACAGACCATAAATCATTCGAGTAGTCGAGCCGACCCCAACGGTTTGGCGCAATAGCGCGCACCCGAACACGCGATGAATTTAAAGGAAGCCGCTCTTGTTCAGCTGATGAGCAGCGTGTACTCCCGCTTTTGATGTGCCGCTTTGGCGACAGCTCAGGCGCAATATAAAGTCGCAATTTCGTAATCGGCAACTTGCGGTATTGTGAAAGACACCGTGCTGCGCTCTATTTTCAGCGCCAGCACCGTCTGAGCGCGGAGCAGTTCCCCGCGAACGACGCGCCTTTGGTTCGGCACTCGGAAACGGACCATTTCGGGCCCAATCGCATGAAATTCTCGAATCCACCCTTTGTGCGCTGCAGGATTCGTGTAGTTCAGCACGTGAAGCGCGAACCCCGGCTCCGTCTCCCAGGCAAATGTTTCGATCAGGCCAGGCCCATCAATCATCACCGGCTGATCGTTACCCGAGATCCACTTGACGCAATTCCGTAACAGCAAACTTAAATCACCATGGCCGGAACGCCAAAGCGTGCTGTCGACGTCACCCGGCACAAAAATAAGTCGGCTCCGGCCTTTTTGCCGAACCACCATCGCCGGTTCGTTTGTATGTGAGGCATTGGGGTAGGAGAGTTCGGGTGGATATGCGACTGATCCAGGCACGACGGTCAAAACAGGTGCCTCGACGGATGCAATGGGCGCACAGTATTGGGCTCCGGCAATCCAATCCGTATCCTTGAATCCCTTCAGCAGCTCATGCCGCCGCTCAATCCGAGCACAATACGCATTCCCGTTTGTACCGATAACCGCGCCGTTTCTTCGAATCCCAAACACTTCCGCTAATCCGAAATCTGGGCGCTTTCGATTGCGCTCATCGTACATACTCGTTTCGAATGTCGCTAAAAGCGATCCCCCGCCATCCACGAAATCGGCGATTTGCTCGCATTGACGGTCGCTCAGCAAGGCGATATTAGGCAGAATCAAAGCCTTGTATTTCCGTAACTCATCGCGGGAGAGCTTTTCCTCGTGCACGAAGTCGAATAGAAAACGGCCTTCCAGCAACGCCGAGTAAAGCCCGTTCATGGAATCGCCCACGCTCATGCCGGGCGGCGCCTCATAGAACAGATTCGTACGTTGCCCCATCACCACGCCAATTTCGGCGATGCTCGTTTTGTTGCGGAAGTGGGGATCGTTCTGTGCGGTCCATCGAAAAAAATCGCGTGCGGGCCCAAGTACTCTTCGATCTTCACCCAACCCGTTCTCGGCTCCGATGATGTGATGATACGGAACCATTCCGCTCGCCACCGTCTCGTTGAACCACATCTGCTGTTCCTGTTCGGACTTGGCAACGTATCGCCACCGAACAGGTCCCGTAGACCACGCGCCAGTAACGTTGGTGGCCATCTTTCCGTTTTGCACCGCTCGGCAAACCCGGCCTTGCGAAGCGCATGCCCAAATTGGCGTATTATCTCCGCCCCGGCCCTGGTTATCGCACTGAAACTATTCGCACAACTCGCCCAGTGCAACCAAATTCGCCGACGAATGAATACCGCCGCCTAAATTCGCGAAATAGAAGTTCGCGTGCCGCTTCTCTTTAGCAATTGCGTCGTACAGTTTCCACAAATAGATCGTCCGTTCATTGAAGCGATCCCAATACTCAATCGTTCTCGGCCTGGGGAGATGCTCGCATACATTGCAGTGGCAATCCGGCAATCGCCCCAAAGGAGGCCACGCATTTGTGAACAGCGCGTCCACATCATAAAGCGAGTTCACTTCGCGCAGGATCGCCGGCAGATAATCTGTCATGTATGTGGTGAACATGCACGTGCGGAACAGCCGCGGGTCTTCCGTGTGCGCAATCGGCTGTCCTTGCGCGTTGCGCTGAAACCATTCCGGATGCGCTTCGACCGCATCTTCCCAGTTCAGATCGGGACTTGTGCGCGCAACCACATGCAGCCCTCGCTTTTTCGCCGCCGTGCAACACTCGCCAAAGAAATCTTTGGTCCCAAGATATTTGCCCTTACGATGGAACGGAACTTTGGTTTGATAGAAAGCCAGAATTCCGGTCACGCTGACGAGAACAGCATCCACTTTCAGGCCGGCCCAGTAGTCTGCCCATGCCTCCACGTCCATCTCCACCGGATCGTGTTCGGTCATATTGAGCTGACCTACACGACGGATGCGCCGCTGCCATCCCTCATCGCCTTGGCTTGCAAAGGCAGATCCCGCCACCCCGGCTGCAGCAGGAATGGTCAGAAATTCACGCCGGCTGAAATCTGTCACTGCATGCCCGCCAATCTGTTCTGGTATTGGTCGCACGATGAAATGCAATTCATTCTCATGGGGCCTCCAGTCTATAAAAGACTGTTGCTGCTCATCGATATGTCTGATCGTCGAGCCTGCTGAAATCGACATCGGTACTCAGGATTCCAACAGTTATAAGAGCGAACGTAAACACTTTTGTACCGGGCTCCAGGTGACCGCCGAAAGCGTGATCGCCACTAGATAAGGTGATGTGCGGGTGCACGCGTCCGTTCAGCACGTATCCGTTCATGCTAAGGATGTCCGCCGGAGCAGTCGGATCGCGCAAGAAAAGGTCTTTCGAGGGCAGATCGCGATCGGCGACAGCGTGAACCTGATAGTTTCTGACCGAGCCCACCGCGGCCAGAATGACGGCGTCCTTGATTCCGAGCCGCTTCACTTCCGCCTTCAAACCCGCCAGCAGATCTGTATTGTATTTGAACCGCAATAACACGATGGTTCGAAAGTGAGATTGAATGGCAATCACGTCCGGTATCGCTGGGTTGTTCGCGCGTCCATCAACGGTGGGATTGGCGGCAGGCGCTTCTAATCGCTTACTCATCTGCCCGGGTGACACAATTGGCAAAAGTGCAAACAGCAAAAGCAGTATGGGTCGCATGAAGTGTTTCCGACTACGCAGCGTATCAGTTTGGATTGTTGTCGCCAGCCTCCTACTCGCCGTCTTCGGCAATGCCGCTCCCTCGAAGCCGACGATCACGTTTGGGACAAGCAGGAACTCACGTTCCAGTCCTCAAGGCAGTTTGGAAATCCCTACACAGACGTGGTCCTCTGGGTGGATGTCACCGGGCCACGATTTCACAAACGCGTGTACGGTTTTTGGGATGGCGGGAATATATTTCGTGTGCGCCTGCTTGCGACCGCACCCGGCACCTGGACCTGGACCAGCGGCTCCGAGCCCGCAGATAGAGGGCTTTTCGGGGAAGACCGGAAGCTTTGAAGCGGTCGCGTGGACAGAACACGAGAAAGAAGCCAATCCGCTGTGCAGAGGTTTCCTGCAATCGGCTGCGAACCACGACGCACTGCAGCTTGCGGATGGAACTCCGTTCTTCGTGCTCGGTGACACCTGGTCGGCCGTAGCGACAAATCGCTTCCGCTGGTACGATCAACATGATCGCAGCCGACGGCCCGTCAGCACAGTGTGACGGTCGATCCAGACATGCCGCTGCAAACCGAAATCGGTCACCTGAAAACCCGTGACCGCACGGCCGTTCTGATCAGCATCCACTCGCGCTAGAGCCGCATCGCTCTTGGATGTGGTCGAACCATCCTGCGCACATAAAAGATCCGGCAGATGTCAAAACAAGCGCGAAAAGTGGACGAGCCGAGCATATCGGGGCTTTGCGGCAGATCATACATCGTTCGAGACCGACGCGTTTCATGGCGGTGATACCGCGATGGGAGCATCTTCGCGGCGAAACTCAGAGTCGGATTTGTGCCTCCGAGAGAATTTTCGCTCCAAGTCCGGCCAGAATTCCTTAAGTATGTTAGCCGCGAGATCCACGCCGATTTGGTTGCCAAGTTTAATGGCAGCATCGGAAAAATCGCGATTGTCCGTGTAGTAAGCGTTTGAAATCGCGACCGCGGTGGAGTTCCCGATGATCTCCGAATAATTAAACTGCGTAGAGCCGGAATCGTTATGTGTCCAGAAAATCTGCCCAACCGCGTACCCAAGCCTCGCCCAGGTACCTCCGGTGCCGCGGCGAAAGTACCGTGGATCCTGATGCAGCAGAGTGGGATAGATCGCCTCCGTCATGAAATCGCCGATCACAAAGTCCGCATCTGATGTGCCGAAATAGCGACCGTATCCGGCCAGACCCTGTCCAAATGCCCGATTAGAATTGGTCAATTGAGCCTCGCCGGCAAACGCTGCGGCGAGTACAAACGTACCCCTATCGAAGGAATCCTCACTCGCGATCTTGAGCTTCTCACTCGGAGTGGTGGGCGAGTATGGGTGCAGGCTCGGTGAGGTTCGGTAATTCGGGATGATCCCGAAAATCCGCTTGCTCTCTTCTTTCTGTTCACGTGAGTTGTCAGGTAAACCGGGACCGCGTTTGATCGCGCCTGAATTATTCGAGCTCTCAGGCCCAGGCTGTTGGGCCGACGAGAGGCTGGGAAAAGCCATCGCTGCAACCAACACGGATGCGGCAAAGAGTAATATTGCCAAGCAGGCTCATGAACCATCCGCTGACTGCGCATCCTGCTCTAATCGGTCATGCACAACCTTTCGATGCGCTTCCAAAGACCAGGTTCCAAAACGGTCGATAAACGGACGCTAAACACGCGAATGATTTGCTGAGCTGTGGTAAGCCTGTAGCCTGCTTTGGAGTGTCCAGGTGTATTGCCAAAGCCTTAAATGGGCCATGGGCTCCTGAATTTCCCTAAATCAGGGCTGGGTGCGCATTTATCTTTCGTTTAGTTCATTCGTTGAAAAAAGCGTTTTCCATCTCGATATAGTTACTAGGAGAAAACACACACAATCATGGTCAGCCCAGTATCAAACCAATCAGAAGCCTATATTCCGATGACACAGCCAGGGAGTAAGGAAGCCGCTTCGACGAAGCAGCAGCAGCCAGCGCAGGATTCTGTTCATCTGAGCCCGCAGGCAAAAGCCGCCGCATCCGGTGACGTAGACCACGACGGCGATAGTCATTAAGAAGAATAGGAATACGGTGCTTCGGACAGCATCATTCGTGAAGAACCGCGAATCGGCCGATGCTGTACCCCACCACCGCCCCCAAAAATACGTCCGAAGGAAAATGTGCAGATGCGCTGATTCGGGAGAACCCGACGGCAGCCGATAATCCGTACGCGACTATGGGTACCCACTTGTGACGGCGCCCATAACGTCGAGAAACAACCGTAGCGACAGAAAATGCCGCTACGGTGTGATCCGAGGGGAAGCTTCCGTTGAAGTGGTTTTTGCCTTCTACGAAGCTATCTGCAAAATTGCTTGTCTTCGGGATTGCTGACGGTCTCTGTCGATCGCTTACCAGCTTCAGAACGACATCAACGATTTCACCGTCCAGCGCAGACTCGGCACTGAGGAATGCTGTTTGCTTGGCGTAGTCGTCTTTAGAGAAATAGCCGGCGGAATATAAGGCGACCGGCACCAGCAGAATACCCGTCGCCGTGTTCGTTGAAGAGAGCACAGAATTAAAGCTGTTCAGGCTTGTCGTCCGCCGGAAGTACCCCGCATCGTATTGATCCGCGATAACCAGCCCTGCTGTAGCCGCCGCAACTGCAAGGACCGGAACCCAATGTTTACCGTGGACCAACTGCGAGGGAAACGTGGCAAAAATCCGTTTCTGATCGTCTAGCGTATTCGGAAGGAAAGTGCGCCAGTCGCACGTGCGACTCTCATCGGACACAGTCGTGTCCTGATGGTTCGACTGTGGAACCCCTTGCGAGGAAGCTGCATGAGCAAAGCCGCCCCACAGTATCAGGGTGCACAGGCTACGACGAAAGAAAACCACGTCAAGTTTTTTCATTGAATGAATCCGAGTAAGGGAAAGGATTGCAATGCATTTCCATGGCCGCCGAGAATCAGGCCGCTATTTCTTTCGTGGACTCCCAAACTGAATTGCTATGGCGGTATTCTTTTGGAACGTTACTTCGCTTCCCCGTGAAATGATGTTCGAATAGACTGACCATGCCAACCCGTAAAAGCCGAGTGCCGAGCCAATCGGACGCGGCCCGTACGCCGCAGCCGTGCCGAGCAAACCGAAGCCCGAAAAACCACCTAGAGACCGCCCGCTCGTGTTCGGGGCGGCGCCGCTTCCCGAGGCAGTCTGTTTTCCGGCATCATTGTCCAGCGACTTTGCTGCAACGAGAGCCGCAATCGCAGGGCGTAGCAGGCGAGTTTTAGATTCTGTGGCGGTTGCTGTTCCCTCTGAATCTACTTTGACCGTCTTCGGATCTGCTTCGACCGACACCAGTTGACCTTGAACCGGCTGGGTTGCCTGCTTGACGGTTGCCGTATTATCCAACGCAGCTTCGCTTGGCGGGAGATCAACGTTTTCAATCGTGAAGCGGAGCTTCCCCCCGCGGTGGAATAGGCGTGCGTGTTGAGTCAGCGTGATTCTTCCCGTAAACCGAGTACCCTCGGGCAGCACTAGCTGATGTTGCTGTGCAAATAAAGGCTGCGATAAGACTCCCTGTATGGGATCACCTACGTGTGCATCCGCAGAGCTGATCGTCGCGAGGAGTCTCATTTGTGCAATCGAATCAGGCGGCGCAGGAGTGCCTGATTTGGCGAGTTCGCTGGAAGAGATCTCAACAGTTCCGAAGTCCAGCGGCTGTGTCAAAACCGTATCGAAGCGAGTGCGTGTGCGGTACCACTGAGGATGATAGGGAAGCTTCGACAAGAGGTAATTTTCCAACCATTCCCGTTTGTTCGGTCCACGCACGAAGTCGTAAAACCCGCCAGATCGTGCGTTGGCCTGACTCTGCACTTGGTTCAGTGCTTGCTGCCGCAAAAACTGGCGCATACGGCTCGGGTTGGCTGAGCTGGCTTTCGGCTTCTTGGGTTTTTTTGCCGGTCGCGGTGGAACGTAGATCGTGGGTAGGCCAAGAGACTCTTCCGTATGAAGCGGCACGGTGCGTCCGTCCGGCAGAGTCAAGTTCGTGAACGAGACCTGGGCGTGCTTCAGCGGAGTGAAATCACCTCCGACAATCGCCCGAGCGCGTATCATTTTCGAGACGGGATCGAGCTTGACTACCTCGCCCTGAAGCGTAGTGCCGGCTGGAATCACAGCGCGGTCGAATGCCCAGACAGGCTCAATTACCTTCGCTTGAACAGCTTCGCCAACGCGGTACGACACACATTGCGTTATGTAAATCCGCAGCGGAGTTCCCGCTTGCACTTGCAAGTGAACTGCAACTCGTTGCTGGCCGGCACTAGGTTCCTGAGACAATGCGGGGTGTGCAAACAAACACAGGAGACTCAGAAGCGCGAGGATTTCCCGACTTTCATACCGCATCGGCTTACTTCACAGAAATAGACGGCGTATCTCGTCTCAGCGTACGCGGCGTTGGTTAAACAGAGGATAAAATTTCGCTATTCTGACCGCAAAATCGAATGAACGCGGTCGGTAAGCTCCTGAAAAGCGGCGTCGGTTACCGGCCCATGGCTCACCCACTGAATTTCGCCTTTTGGGTCCAGTAACAAAATGTATGCTTCTCCCGGTCGCTGAAATCCGCTAATTCGCTTGAGTTCGCTCTCTCCGTGATATACGACGACAAAATGGTCGTGCTGCTGGGCAGGCACCGCGGTCTTCATACCGTGGACAGCCATTCCGCGAACCAGCCGGGGTGCATGCTCTAGAACGGCTAGGGAATAAACGAGCACACGGCTCTTCTCGCGGAATTCGCTTGTCGCACGCTCTGCCCAGGGCTTCAGTTGAGATTGAGAAGCATGGCTAAAGCCGACGCAAATTATAGCGACAGATCCAGCGGACTCGGAGGGAAAAGAGATCTGCTTCCCCGATAAACTTTCTCCGGTGACCTGAGGCATCTGTTCGCCGCGAAGCGGCATCGCGATCGAAAGCCGAGTGCAGCGAGAAAAGTGACAAGGACAAGAGGACTCCGCATTTCAGAAGAGTAGCTCATGCACGTCAATTAAGTACGGTGGTGCATTGAATTCTAAATCGACGATAAATATCGGTTTGAGCTGAGCTGGCACCACGTCTTATCCGCACAAAAGAAGAATTGAGCAACGTTCCACCCTGATCTATACGTCTGTTGAGACACTCCTACAACTGTGTTCGTGCTCGGTAGCTTCGCTGATTTTCGGTATTCGCTTGCAACGATTACGGCTCTGTGGACTGCAATGGCGCTTGCGCAGTCCCCGCCTCAGACCAGTCACGAACTCGAAATCGTTGTATGCGATTCTTCGCACGTCGCGATCGGGGACGCCACCGTGGAGCTGCGCGATGCCAAAGGCCAAACGCATTCGGCAACTACTTCGGCGGACGGCCGCGCGGCGTTCGATAATCTTCCGGAAGGTAGCTCTTTGGTATCTGTCTCTAAGGACGGCTTTCAACCTGCCGAGAAGCCTTCGATTACTCTGTTCGCTTCTCATCCCACACAGCTTGAAATCACACTTGTGCCGAAGTTTCAGCACAAGGAACAAATCGACGTAAAAGCGTCCGCCGATCAGCTCGCCCAAAACGCCTCCGGCAGCACCGTTAATACTGCGGCCGCTCGCGAACTGCCGTCCCACCCGGCAACGGTCAGCGATGCCTTGCCGTTAATGCCCGGAGTCATTCGTACACCACAGGGAGCCCTCAGCATCTCCGGCAGCGGCGAGCATCGCAGTGCCCTGATCGTGAATTCAGCCGATGTGACAGACCCGGCAACCGGTCAATTCGGAACCACGGTTCCCATAGACAGTGTTGAGACGCTCAACGTCTATCAAACGCCGTTCCTTGCAGAGTACGGCCGCTTCACTGCCGGTCTGGTCTCCGTCGAAACCCGCCGCGGTACGGATAGCTGGAAATGGGACATCAATGATCCCTTTCCGGACTTCCGCATCCGCAGCTACCATTTGGTAGGAATCATGGATGCGACACCCAGATTGAATCTCGAAGGCCCTCTCATTCCTGGCAAGTTATATTTCTCGGAAGGATTTGAATATGAGGTCCGCAAGGTTCAGGTCATTACGCTTCCGTTTCCGCAGAACCAGGAGACCACACAGGGGATCAATTCCTTTTCTCAATTCGATTACATCGCTTCGTCCAAGCAACTCATCACGGCAACATTCCATATCGCTCCAGAGCAGATGAAATCGATAAACATGAACGCCTTCAATCCGGAGTCTACGGCTCCTGATGCAAGCATTCATAATGAGACGGCAACCGTTGCCGACAAGCTGACGATCGGCGAGGGCGATTTGTTTGAAAACACCCTTTCTTACACGTGTTTTACGGCAGGAGTCTGGGGTCACGGAATCCAAGACCTGGTAGTCACCCCCGAAGGCAATCTGGGCAACTACTTCGCACAGCAGCAACGCTCATCCTCCCGTGCGGGATGGCTAAGCACTTATACGCTTCATTCGTTCGCGAAATTCGGTACCCACAACATCAAAGTCGGCGCCTACATCGCCCCCAGCTCTGAGAATGCTGAGATCACTGAGCGTCCCTTCGGGATTTTTGATTCAGCAGGAAACGTTCTCGAACGAGTGTCTTTCATGCCCGGTTCGCCAGTACATAAGACCGACACGGATATGTCCGTTTTCGCCCAGGATCACTGGATTCTTACGCCGCATCTCGCCATCGATGCGGGTGCACGTGGCGAGTCACAGGCAATCGCGGAAACGCTCCGGTTTGCGCCGCGCGTCGGCATGGCCTGGACTCCGTTTCCAGATAAAGGAACTGTCGTGCGTGCGGGTGTCGGCCTTTTCTATGATCGCGTGCCGCTGAATGTCTTCGGCTTTCCCCAATACCCGAATCAAATTGTCACGAACTACGCCCCAACCTCGCCGATTATCGGCACGCCCGTCACTTACGTCAACACTCTTGGTCAGGTGGACCCAACCAATCCGTTCGTCATCCACGAAAATACTCCTGGCGATTTCTCGCCGCAGAGCACCACCTGGACGGTGCAGATCGAGCAGCGACTCTCATCTGCTATCAAACTGCGCGCCTCTTACATGCAAAACGATGCGTCCGGTCTGGTAACGATGAATCCGGTTGCGCCCCCGCCTGGCAGCACATTGGGTTCGATGCTCCTGACGGGAAACGGCCAGTCTCGCTATCGCCAACTCGAAATTATGAGCCGCGTCCGGCTTCAAGGTGACAAGCAGCAGCTATTTGTTTCCTACGTGCGAAGCCGCGCTCAAGGTGATTTGAACGACTTCAACAACTACTTGGGAAGTTTCCCCACGCCTATCATCAGGCCAAACGAGTTCGGCAACCTTCCAACTGACCTTCCGAATAGATTCTTGGCCTGGGGCCTCCTCTATTTTCCTTGGAAGATGCAGCTCGCGCCGATTTTCGAATGGAGGAGCGGTTTTCCGTATCTGGTCACGGATGCCACACAAGCATACGTCGGCAGCCCGTACCAGCAACGCTATCCAAACTTCCTATCGCTCGATGCACGCATTTCTAAAGACTTCAAGGTGAACGCGAAATACACTGTGCGGTTCTCCGTGAGCACGTACAATCTCACCAACCACTTCAATCCGGACTCGGTCTACTCCAATACTGACGCCCCGCTCTTTGGCCTCTTCTTCGGCCAGCATAAGCGTCGGTTCTTCGCGGACTTTGATGTGTTTTTCTAAAAGCCGTCTACGTATCCTGCTCTATAGCCATCTCGAGACTACGTCGTACGATGATCATCAAAGAACTTCGGTATGCGACTGCTGTTGATCGAAGACGAAGAGGACGCGGCCCGAATGATCGCCAAGGGCTTGCGGCAGGAATGGCATGCCGTCGATGTTGCAAGCGATGGCCAATCCGGGCTAGAAAAGGCCTTGTCGCATCCATACGATCTCATCATCCTCGATATTCGCTTGCCTATAAAGGATGGCTGGATCGTCTGTCGCGAGCTGCGTGAAGCCGGTCTGCAAACCCCCATTCTGATCTTGACTGCAAGTGGGGCCTACGAAGACCGGGTTAAGGGACTCGATCTTGGAGCAGACGATTACCTCGTAAAGCCATTCGATATTAACGAACTGCTGGCGCGGGTGCGAGCGCTTCTGCGTAGGAAGCCCTTGCTGCAAGACCCCCTCATCAGCGTCGATACGCTCGAAATCAATACCAGATCGAGAACTGTAAGAAGGGCAGGAAACTTCGTTCGCCTCACAGCCAAGGAATACGCCTTGTTGGAGTGTCTCGCTCGGGACGCCGATACTCTGCTCGGTCGCGAAACTATTTCGGAGCGGGTGTGGAACGAGTCTTACGACCCGTTCTCAAATCTCATTGAGGAATACATCAAACGGATACGAAAGAAAATTGATATCGAAGGGCAGAAACCGCTGATTCATGCACGGCGCGGCGAGGGCTACATCCTCACGGCCAAAGAATTTGCGTGAACGTCGTCTGGGCTCGTTTCCCCTTCGAAACAAGGGATTGCAATCTCGAACGTAGTCCGGCCAGGACGGGATTGAACCAAAGTTACCGTACCGGAGTGGTTCTCAACGATAGATTTCGCAATGGCCAATCCGAGCCCCGTTCCTGCGGCAGCCCCATTGCCTTGTCGGCTTTCTCGAAAAAAGCGTTCGAAAATCCGCGGCTGCGCCGCTTCCGAAATACCGAAGCCGCTATCTGTCACAGAACAAACCCAGTGCTTTCCACGCCTGAAAAGAGTGACATCGATGTGTTCACCGCCGGGTGTGAACTTCACTGCATTATCGAGCAAAATGAGAACCGCCTGTTTGAGGAGATCCTCATCGCCGAGGCACTTGGCTTCCGGCAGAGTGCCTATTTTCAACGTCTGCTGTTTTTCGCCCGCAAGCGCTTTCGCTGCCCGGACGGCGTCGGTGACAGCATCGTCCAGATACATTTCTTTTCGATCGGGCTTCAACGAACCTGTATCGGCTTGAGACAGGAAGAACATGTCTTCAACAGTTCTTCGAAGCTGCAACATTTGATGCCCGATGATCTGCAACGCATCTTTGCAATCACGCAGGCTCGCATTCGAATCGCGGGTTGTGACTTGTGCAGCCGCAAGCGCGACCGTCACTGGGGTTCTGATCTGGTGCGAAGCGTCCGCCATGAACCGCCGCTGAAGCTTGAATGCCTCTTCAAGGCGGTCCAACAGAGAATTGAAACGTAGCCCAAGCGTGCCGATCTCGTCGCCTTTATTGCGCAGCTTCACTCGAGCGCTGAGATCCGATGATGTGACGGCATCGACAGTCTGAGCGAGATCCTTGAGAGGCCGCAGAGATCTTCTCGCAAGCAAATATCCCGCGAAGCCGGCGAGAGCGAGCCCAATCGGAACAAAAAGAAAAAGGCCCAAACGGACGCGCTGAAACTGCGCCAAGGCCGGGGCGATCGGTTTGGCGGCATAGATTTTATATACCGTATTGAATTTTGGCGCACGGAAAGTACGGGTTGCGATCCGAAATCCATTAAGAGTTGCACCATTGACCAACATGTCCGGCGGAACCCTGCGCAAATCGAACCCGTGCTGCGATCCCGGCTTATAGGCTGCATTTCGGTTCACTTCGCGAACCAGAATCTGGGTATCCGCAAGGCCTGAGTTTGCCGCTTCATCTAACACGAATTGCAAATCTTTCTCGCCGGCAGCCCTTGTAGAATGCTCGTTCAATTCGTGTTCCCCGGACATGGCGGTTGCGCCTGTTGCAACCTGCAAAGCAGCGTCGAGCCTGAGATAGGCGCCGTTCCTGACCAGAACGTAGGCCGCGATGGAAAGCGCAATCACAATCGCGCCAAAAAGCGCAATGAAGGAAATCGTCAATCGAGCTCGTGCAGACATTCTGGTTCACCCAAGATCGCAGGCCTGCGACACTAATCAGTTATTTGTAGCGAAAAGATAAATGCACGATAAATCCAGGCAGCGAAGACACTTCGGTGCATCGTACCACCTTGATCTTATACTTTCGCGGCACCTAAGATGAAGGTTCCGATGCTACGAATCGTCCTCGCTTTCGTCATAGGTCTGATCGTCTTGCCGCTGTTTGGCTGGTTGTATTTCCGCTTCGGTTATGCGCCAGTCGCTACGGCATCTTCGCCGATGCCGTTCGAGAAACAGCTAGCGCACATGGCGCTCAATGCACGTATCCGGAAAGAAGCCCCGCAGAAATCACCTTTGCAGTCGACCGACGAGAATTACCGAGCCGGGGCTCACGTTTATCGCGTAAACTGCGCAACGTGCCACGGATTGCCTGATCAAGCTGCGTCACCCACATCGAAAGGCATGTATCCGCGTCCCCCGCAGTTGTTCAAAGGTCATGGTGTGACGGATGACCCGGTTGGCGAGACCTATTGGAAAGTGGAGAACGGTATTCGATTGACCGGCATGCCGGCCTTCACGAATTCCCTGAGTCAAACCGAGATGTGGCAGGTCAGCTTGCTGCTTGCGAATGCTGATAAGTTGCCACGGCAGGTTCGGAGCGGCCTTGAGCAGCCGTTGACCACCAATTAGAGTGGTCCCGCAGGGTTGATGTTTATCGTGCGTTTAGGAACGAAGCCAATGAAGTGGCACATCAAACATTCATTCATATTTATCGGCCGGCAGCACTGGCGCTCTAGGGAGAAATCAGTCAAATCATGCTCACTGTCGCGCAGGTCCACGACCGCGCAATAAGAACTCGTAGTGGGCCTACTGCCAAAACTCTTGCAGATGAACATTCACGATGAGGTCAAACTACCATGCAAACGAATTTGCTGAGAATCGTCGCACTAAGTTGTTTCTGTCTGTTCGCGGCTCCATTCTCGTCCTTCGCACAGTTTAATAGCGATACAGCAGCGTCCGCGGAAAGTATGGCAACGATCTCTTCCAGCAATGCGGCAGAGGCTTCGCTTCAACACGTCGTTGCGTGCGCGACGATGGCTGCGTTTTCGCCCGCTTGGTCTATGGCTGGGAGTGAACCGATGTACTTGGATGATGTGGCATGCTCTCCGGATCAGGCGCAGGGAAATACCCAGGATCAGACGAAGCCTCCCGCCGGCAAACCGACAGCGCCTTCGCTGCCGGATCTGTTCCCTCCGGCTCAGACCCAGGGAAATGCTCGGGAACAGGCCCTGCTCGAACAAACGGACGCACATGCTCAAAATCCATCAACGGCTCGGTCTGATCACAGCGATTCCGATGGTTGCGACACTGATTACCGGGCCCCAGGCCAAGGCTAAAGGAAGAAACGGGCAGACGATTATGGAGCCGACCTCGGCGAATCTGGATTTTCATATCGCTCTAGGTGGCCTGACCACGGGCCTTTATTGGACGACCGCTTATTATTCCATCTTCGCGCCGAAAATTCCGGGGGTCAAACCCAAAGGGGCCATCCGCCTGCACAGGGACTTGGAGTGGGTCCACGGTCCGGGGATGATCCTGACCGGGATACTGGGGATCATGGCTTACAAGCAGGAGAACGCTGGAGAAAAGGTACATGGGATCGCCTCAGCGCATGGCACGGTCGCCTATGTGACGGCTGCGGCCTATGGCGCGTCTATCGTAGCCGTATCGTGGCCGATTCATTTGAAGTTCTGGAGATAGCGTGAAGAAGAAATTCCTGATTGCCTTTTTGCTTTTTGCTCTTCCCGCGTTTTGCCAAGCAGATACTAACTGGGTTCTTGAGCAATCCACTCTCACGTATCACATGACTCACCCTATTCATCACGTTGAAGGGATCAGCCATGCCGCGAAGGGCAAAGGTGTTTGCCACGCTGGGGAATGTGATTTTCTGATCGCGGTGCCGGTTAAGTCATTCGATTCCGGGGACAGCAACCGCGATCTTCACATGCTTCAGGCAACCCGCGGCGCGCAGTTTCCGATGGTCATCGTGCGCACTCAATTTCCCGAAGCGGCAACCACATCCCCAACGATCTATGCCGATCTGGACGTTCAGTTCGCCGGCCAAACAGCGCACTATAAACACGTTCCATTTCAACGAGTAACACAGGGCAACGAGGTGCGGATAGCGGGAACCATCCCGGCGACGTGTTCCGATTTCAAGATAATCCCGCCATCATTCCTGACCGTGCCGATCAAGAACGAAATCCCGGTGCATGTGGATATGACCTGGCGCCAAGAATAAATGAGAGGCATTTGGTTGACCGGAATACCTGCAGGTACGGACTCGCCGTTGTGAGACGGTGATAAGCAGCCAACTTGCTCACTGCGAACGCTGATAAGCTGCCACAGCACGTTCGGAGCGCCGTTGAGCACGAATTAGATCGTTCCGCCAATTTATATTTATCCCTCGTTTAGGAACCGATCCAATTAGGGGACACGTCGAACACTTATTCACACCGATCGCGCGGCCCGCCCACGCCCAGGAGAAATGAACTCAACTATATCCGCAGTTCCGCAGATACACGACCGTTTGAATCCCGATGTCTCGGAAACGCGCTCCGAACAACAGTATGCGAATGCTGTGAACCCGCAATGGACGCGCCTGCTGAAACTATTGCAGATGAACGTTCATTACGAGCGGTGTCTGGGAGCCGAGCTGTTCACAACCGAAGGGAATCGCATATTGGATTTCCTCTCCGGCTATTCCGTTCACAATCTCGGCCACAATCACCCCGCGATCATTGACGCCGTTAAAGACGAGCTGGAGCGGCGCGGCCCCGCAATGCTTCAAAGCCACGTTCCAGAGCGCGCCGGCGAATTGGCCGAACGCCTGTGCTCGCTGGCGTGCGGCAAGGTCAAGAAGGCTTTTTTTTGCAGCTCCGGCAGTGAAGGTGTGGAGGCGGCAATCAAGTTTGCGAAGGCTCATACCAGCAGGGCAGGCCTTCTCTATGCCGAAAGGGCCTTTCATGGTCTTACCTGCGGTGCACTTTCTCTCATGGGCGATCCATTTTGGAAGCAGGGGTTCGGCACTCTTTTAACCGACACGCACCAGATCCCATTCGATGATCTATCTGCGCTAGAGCAGGAGCTGCGCACGAAAAGGTACGCGGCCCTTTTTCTCGAGCCAATACAGGGTGAGGGTGGTATCCGGGTTCCGGCATCGGATTTCTTGACGAAGGCTAACCAATTGTGCAAGCGATACGGAACCCTGTTTGTACTGGATGAAGTGCAGACCGGATTTTTCAGGACGGGCAAATTTCTGGCCGCTCACCACTTCTCTGTCGAGCCGGACATGATTGTGCTCGCCAAGGCGATGAGCGGAGGCCTCATTCCGAGTGGCGCCGTCCTGATGACGGATGCGATCTATGATTCGGTTTACGGATCGTTGAAACGAGCCCTCATCCATACTTCAACGTTCTCAGAGAACGGCCTCGCCATGCGAGTTGGAACCGCCGTCCTCGACACTCTCGAAAGGGAAGATGCCGGTGTCCATTCGGCCGTGTTGGGTACGTACATGCGCCGCCGGCTTCGAGAGATGCTTGGCGACTTCGAGATGGTGCAAGAGATTCGCGGCGAAGGCCTCTTCTCTGGAATTGTTTTCCGCGCTCCACACAAGCTCTCTTTGCGCCTGGCTTATCAAGCTTTCGCTAAGATTCATCCCGCCATGTTCGGACAGGTCCTCGTTATGAGGCTGTTCCGCGATCATCGGATTCTTGCGCAGATCTGCGGCAACAATTTTATGGTGTTGAAACTGGTTCCCCCGCTGATCATCAGCAAAGACCAAATCGATGAAGCACTCGAAGCGATTTACCGAGTCGTGAAACTGGCCCACTCGCCCACGGTGTTCTGGAGTGAAGCGCTTGGCTTGGCGCGAAGAGTTGTCAATGTTTAGTTCCCGTCGCAAAGTATGCATCGTCGGTAGCGGACCAGCAGGCTTAGCTGCCGCGATCGCGCTTAAGCGGATCGGTTGCGCTGTCACGGTCGTAGATTGCGCTCTCCCGCCCATTAACAAACCTTGTGGTGAAGGCCTCATGCCGGATAGCGTTTCGGAACTGCGGGCGCTGGGTATAGACATTCCTGACGACGTAGGATTTCCCTTCCGCGGTATTCGCTTCGCAGATGGCCGTTCTTCAGTGTATGCCGGGTTCCCAAGGGGCCTCGGTAAAGGCGTCCGCCGAACCGTCCTACATGAATTGTTGATTCAGCATGCGACGAGCGCGGGCGTATCGATGATCTGGAACGCGAAGCATGTGCGGTTATCAGCAGGCGGGGTATGGTTCGGTGATCGATTGTTGCAGGCCGACATCGTTGTGGGAGCCGATGGGCAGACTTCGCAGCTGAGGCGACAAGCAGGCCTGGATGAGGTCATGCATGAGAAGCAGCGCTACGGTTTTCGGCGGCACTATCGCATTGCGCCGTGGTCGTCCTATATGGAGCTGTACTGGGGAACCAGAGCGCAGATATATGTCACGCCCGTTGCGCCGAATGAAGTCTGCGTCGTCGTGATCTCGTGCGATTCAAAGTTGAGATTGCAAGAAGCGCTAAGCGATTTCCCGGAGGTAAGGAGGTATTTGGGCGGCGCTGTCCCGGTGTCGACCGAAATGGGAGCGCTTTCCGTGTCTCGCAGTCTTCGATCAGTGTGCCGCAAAAATGTCGTGTTGATTGGCGATGCTTCGGGCTCTGTGGATGCGATCACCGGTGAGGGCATATGCTTAAGCGTGAAGCAGGCGCATGCGCTTGCCCTCGCGGTGGAAAGCGGCAACCTTGAGCTGTATCAGCAGCTCCATCGCAAACTCATGAAGCGGCCCCAAACTATGGCGTCACTCATGCTGACGTTGCAGCGCAATGCCCAGCTGCAAAGGCGGGCTCTGGCTGGGCTGGCGCAGCATCCCGAGGTTTTCAAAACTCTGCTCGCCTTTCACGTAGGAGCTTGCTCCTTCCTTGATCTCTGTTCGTGGCGCCTGCTGGATTTTGGTCGAGCTTTTCTCGCTGCTTAGAGCTATTCGCATGAAAAAAGCCATGCATTATTTCCGAGGAATATGCATCGCAGCTGCGTTATTCGCCCCGACGCTGTGGTCCGAAGAACTTACGGTTGATTTGGACGCTGCGAAGACACAGATCGCCTTCGTCTTAACTGATGTTCTGCACACGGTTCATGGGAGCTTCCAATTAAAGCAGGGGCACATCTCGATCGGCCCCGCCGCCGGCGCAATTGGGGGCGAGATTGTTGTCAATGCGGCGAGTGGCGGTAGCGGCAGCGCGGCTCGCGATAGGCGGATGACCAAGGAGATCCTTGAGGCACAGCGTTATCCCGAGATTCGTTTCACACCGACGAGCTTCGCTGGATCACTCTCACTCTCCAACGCGTCAACCATCCAGGTCACCGGATCGTTTCTGATTCACGGTCAGGCGCATGAGATCACAATCCCCATGCAGATCCAAATGTCTCAGAGTAAGATCACGGCAACGGGCAAATTCATTCTTCCTTACGTGCAATGGGGAATGAAGAACCCGAGCAATTTCATCCTGAAGGTGAACGACAAGGTTGAAATCGACCTCACCACCGTCGGCCACGTAAGCGGCCCGGCTACGCCCGGAACCTAATCCGGGCGCGCATGATTTAGGGTCGTTTAGAATCATGTAATCTGCGGCGACCTAAAACATGGCTACTGCCGATCCTAAACTGATCGACGCGCTGGAACAGAACTGGCAGGCAGAGATGACCGGCCGCTATACCTACCAAACCCTAGCCGGCCGGGAACCTGATCCAATTCGCAAGCAAAAGCTCGGTCGATTGGCCGGCGCTGAAAAGCACCATGCCTCGTTATGGGCGAGGCGCCTGCGCGAACTCGGCGCGCCCGAGCCCAGGTACCGTGGTAAACCAACCGGCGAGGCAGACAGCCTCAAGAATCGCGTTGGAGGGCCAGATTTAGCCTTGCGACGACTCGAGATCGAAGAAAGCCAGGATATCGCGAAATATGGACGCCAGCTCAAAGAAATCGGCGATGAGCCAAGCTTAGCCATTCTGCAGCAGGTTCTGAACGATGAGTACGACCACTATCAAATCTTGAGCGACCTGATTCATCGAAACGCTTCCAGCCATTCATCTGCCGATGCCCGACGTATGCTGCACTTGGTAGAGAAACGAGACCAAGGGCGTACTCACGCAGCAGGCTGGGTGGGAGATGCGATTTACGGCGTCAATGACGGTCTTGGCGCCATCTTCGGTATAGTTTCCGGCGTCTCCGGCGCAACCTTAGGCAATAGCAAATGGGTACTTCTGTCGGGACTCGCGGGAATGATCGCCAGCGCGCTGTCCATGGGTTCAGGCGCCTACCTGGCTGCCAAGAGCGAGCGCGAGATTTATGAGGCAGAACTGGCTCGCGAACGGGAAGCAATCGAGATGAACCGCGCGGAAGCGCGGGAACTGCTATCACTCTACTAACAAGTAAAGAGACTTCCGGAGCAAGACGCGGACCGCTTCGCCGAAACTCTCTCGAAGAATCCCGAGCAGATGCTACGCGCCCTCGCGTTCGAAAGACTCAATGAAACCGAAGAGGCGCTGGGCAATCCATGGACTGCGGCCGTCTCCGGCGCTTTTTCGACGGCAATTGGGGCCTTCATTCCCGTGGTGCCGTTCTTTTTCCTCAGCGGATACACCGGAGTGATCGTCTCGGCCGTATCCCTGGCGGCACACTTCGCCGTCGGCGCCGCGAAGTCGCTCATCACGGTTTGCTCGTGGTGGAGCAGTGGTTCAGAGATGGCACTGGTAGGAGCTGTCGAAGGGATTGTGACGTACGTGATCGGTCTCAGCCTAGGACGCCTGGGGGCTTAAAGCACTTCTGAAGGTAACTCTTGCGTTACGCCGACTCTCAAGACTGCCGTGTGGCGACGAATAACGAAGAAGCGCCAGCGCGCGCATACGCAACAACGACAAAGAAATGGGCAAAGTGATCCTGCTGCACTCAAAATCCAGAACGCCTGTCGCCCCGGAAGTAATTGATTTCTTGGCGCTCCGGTCGGGCCGCAAAGCTACAATCCTTCGGGTGGCAGCGGAACCGACATCAATGTGGGAAGACTTAATTGATGCAAGTTGCTGACTCGATGTGAGTTTTCGGCAGGCTTGTACGACCTGGTTTTGGCGGAAGGTGATCAGGTAACGGGGCAGTCAGATTCTCAAACAATTGCCTGTTTCCCGCGCTCGGAACCGTTTTGATGATTCCGGTCGCCGCATCGATTTTGCGGATCCGGTTACGAACGGAAGATATAAGTTACCTGCGAAATCGAGCACCTGCTTTCCGCTACGCGCTCAGCGTTACCGCCGTCTTCATCCCAACCGCATCGAGAATCTGCTGCAGCAGTGCGATTCCGACCGTTTGGTAATCGTTCTCCTCATTGCGGCTGATCACCTGTTTGCTCACGCCGAGCCGCTGCGCCAGCTCGGTTTGCGAGATGCCTTTGGCTATGCGGAGCTTCACAATGAATGGCGCGATTTCCTCAAGCCGTTCGATTCTGGGGAGCTTCAAGTCGCCGGACGTAAATTGATCGTACTCACGCAGCTCGTCCTCGAGCTGCCGAATCATTCCCTCGTAGCTTCCGCGAACGGCGGCGGCGCGCTTTTTCCGGGCGTCTCTTCCTCAAGCTTCGCAAGAGCCCGTCTGAAGCCTTCAATTTGGGCTATAGTTCGTTCCCGTTGTGCATCGCTCTTAATCATGATCTTCCGACCTGATCATTCGGATCACCTCACGGAAAAGTAGCGCCCCATCGTTCGCAACGGCTGGTCGGGAGTGTGCGGGAGAGCTTCGTAGTAGCACTTCTCAACACGGTGCCACATTTGATGTAGTCATGCGCGTGCGACGGGAACGAGCTAATCGCGTCGGCTTCGATCGATATCTGCGGGACATCAACAGTCGCATAAATTTTGCCAGTGCCGCCAGCAATGTCCTGCATTGTTCGAAACACACACGCCTTCGTGCCGCCGAGCATATGTTGCCGTCGTATTGGCTCTTTGCAAACGCCTTCAATTCGGACCGGCGTGCGCGATCCTAGTCGTGGAGACCGCCATGACGGAAACTGTCACCGACACTAGTCGAAAGACCGAGAACCTGAGCGCGTTTGGAGCAGCACGATCGACGATCCAAGGCGCTCCACTCAGCGCCGATGAACTACGCAAAATGGACGCTTACTTCCGCGCCAGTCTTTATCTGTGCCTTGGGATGATTTACTTGCGGAACAATCCGCTATTGCGCAGCCCGCTCAAGCCCGAGAATACGAAAATCCGGCTGCTGGGGCACTGGGGCTCCGATCCCGGAATGAGCTTCATCTATTTGCACCTGAACCGGCTGATCAAGAAATACGGCCTGAATATGATTTTTCTGGCGGGTCCGGGGCACGGGGCGCCAGCAGTTCTTTCACATGCTTATCTGGAAGGGACCTACTCGGAGATCTATCCGGAAAACAGTGAGGACGAGGAAGGGCTTCATCATTTCTTTCGCCAATTCTCGTTCCCTGGTGGAATTGGCAGCCATTGCACTCCGGAAACGCCGGGCTCTATCCATGAGGGCGGCGAACTCGGCTACAGCGTGTCGCATGCCTTTGGGAGTGTTTTCGACCGTCCGGATTTGATTAGCGTCGTAATGGTAGGTGATGGCGAGTCGGAAACCGGGCCACTTGCGACCGCCTGGCATTCAAATAAGTTCCTGAATCCGATCCGCGACGGCGCCGTTCTCCCGGTGCTTCATCTGAACGGATACAAAATCAACAACCCGACGATCCTGGCCCGGATCAGCCATGAAGAGCTGGAAGATCTTTTCAAAGGCTACGGGTACAAGCCCTATTTTGTGGAGGGATCCGAGCGCGAGAGCATGCACCAGGCGGTGGCGGCGACGCTTGAGCATTGCATTCAAGAAATTCGTTCCATACAGGAAGAGTCGCGCCGGACCCAAATCGCAAAGCGGCCTCGCTGGCCGATGATCATACTCCGGACGCCGAAAGGCTGGACTGCCCCGGCAGAGATCGACCATCACAAGATAGAAGGATCGTGGCGCGCGCATCAGGTGCCGGTAGCGGATGTGGCGCACAATCCGGCGCACCTGCAAATTCTGGAGCAGTGGCTCCGCAGCTACAAGCCGGAAGAACTGTTCGACGATACAGGCCGTCTCATTCCGGAGCTCAAAGAGTTGCCCCCGACAGGAATTCGGCGCATGAGCGCCAACCCGATTGCGAATGGAGGGCTTGTGCGGCGTGCTCTTCGGCTACCGGATTTTCGCAATTACGGAGTGCAGGTGGACAAACCGGGCACGCTGGAAGAGGAGAACACGCCCCCGCTGGGCCAGTTTCTTCGCGATGTACTTCGCGAAAACCCCGGTAACTTCCGAGTTTTCGGACCCGACGAGACGGCCTCAAACAAACTGACGGCAGTTTACGAAGCCACAAAGAAAGTCTGGATGGCCGAATATTTTCCCGAGGATCAAGACGGCGCAGAGCTCTCTACTGATGGACGAGTGATGGAGATGTTAAGCGAGCACACGTTAGAAGGTTGGCTCGAAGGGTATTTACTAACGGGGAGGCACGGCCTTTTATCGAGTTACGAAGCGTTTGTCCATGTGATCGACTCGATGTTCAATCAACACGCGAAATGGCTCGAAATCAGCAAGAAAGTCTCCTGGAGAGCGCCGATTTCTTCGTTGAACTTGCTGATTACTTCCACAGTCTGGCGGCAGGATCACAACGGATTTACACATCAGGATCCAGGATTTCTCGACCTGGTGGTGAATAAGAGCCCAGAAATTACGCGAATCTACTTGCCGCCCGACGTGAACTCCCTGCTCTCGGTAGCGGACCACTGTTTGCGCAGCACCGATTACGTGAACGTCATCGTCTCAGATAAGCAACTGCATTTGCAATATCTCGATATGGATGCCGCCATCGCGCACTGTACGAAAGGCCTCGGAATTTGGGAATGGGCAAGCACAGATAAAGGATGTGAACCGGATGTTGTGTTGGTCGGCTGCGGGGATATACCGACGCAGGAGGCTTTGGCGGCCAATGCTCTGCTACGGGAGCAATTTCCGGATTTAAAGATCCGATTCGTGAATGTAGTGGACCTTCTCCGCCTGGAGCCGGATACCGAGCATCCGCACGGTCTGTCTGACCGCAACTTCGATTCGCTGTTCACCTTGGACAAGCCGATCATCTTCAACTTCCATGCTTATCCATGGCTGATTCACCGCCTGGCGTACCGGCGCACGAATCACCACAATCTGCATGTGCGCGGCTACAAGGAACGAGGAAACATCAACACCCCGCTCGAGCTCGCGATACAGAATCAGGTGGACCGGTTCAGCATTGCGATCGATGTGATTGACCGCGTCCCGCGCCTGAAGGTGGCCGGCGCACACGCGAAAGAATATTTCAGAAATCAGCAGATCGAGTGCCGCAGTTACGCATACGAGAACGGCATCGACAAACCAGAGATTCTGCATTGGAAGTGGCCGTATTAGCGCTCGTGTGATGAGCGCAGCTTCAAATGAACGTTCTCGTCCTGAACGCAGGCAGCTCCAGCCTGAAATTTCAGCTGATTGCAACCGACCTCTCCCGTATTCAAGACGATGCGGGTGAGCGCGTCTGCCGCGGTGTCATCGAGCGAATCGGCGGCGAGGCTGTCGTTACGGTTCAAAATGCGGGCGGCGAGAAGCGGAAATCTACGGCGCCGCTGAAGAACGTTCATGCGGCAGTGGAACATATCGTTCGCTCGCTTGCATCAGAGGCGGAGATTCATGCCTCTGGGCACCGGGTTGTGCATGGCGGCGAGCTGTTTTCGGAGTCGGTAATCATCACGGATGCGGTATTGAACGACATCCGGGCGTGCGTCGATTTGGCGCCGCTTCACAATCCGAAGAACATCGAGGGAATCGTGGCAGCGCGCGAAATCCTTGGGGGAAAGGTGCCGCAGGTTGCCGTATTCGATACGGCATTTCATCACAGGATGCCCGAACACGCATACTTATACGCCATTCCGTATGATTTCTATCGCCGGCATCGGATACGCCGTTACAGATTCCACGGGACATCACACCGCTATGTCGCCTATCGCTATCGCAAATTGCGGCAATTGACACGCGAACAGACCAACGCGATTACACTGCATCTGGGGAACGGTTGTCCCGCCGCCGCGATTCGTGGCGGATACCCGATTGACACCTCGATGGGGATGACTCCGCTCGAAGGTTTGATGATGGGCACACGCTCAGGCGATATCGACCCTGCCGTTGTGAGCGTCATCGCCTCAAAGGAAGGACTCTCGCTGCACGAAGTGGAGCGTCTGCTGAACACACAGTCGGGCTTGCTTGGCGTTTCGGGAGTAACGAACGACATGCGGGAGCTGCAAAAGGAAATGCAGGAATCAGGAAATGTGCGCACTCGTCTGGCGATCGAAATGTTTTGCTACCGGGCGCGAAAATACATCGGCGCGTATTTGGCAGCGATGGGCGGGACCGATGCCGTGGTGTTTACCGGAGGAATCGGCGAGAACGCGCCGGCGATTCGGACCCGCATCTGCGGAGGGCTGGAATGGGCGGGGCTGATGCTGGATGAGGAGGTAAACGAGCGTACGATTGGCGTCGAAGGGCGGATTAGCAGCGAACAGTCTCGGCTCGCGGCCTACGTCATACCGACGGATGAGGAGTTGCTGATTGCCCGCGATACCGTGCGCTGCATATTGGGCGAGCCGCATCCTTCGTAGTCGAAGGATTTGGTTGTGACAGGCATCAGCCAGCCACGGGCGCTCAAATTTATTGTGCACCGTCGCTCGCGACGAAGTGCTTTCTGATTTTTTGAAAGAGGCCGTCCGCTTAGCCCGCTGCTTCGGAAGCAAGTTGAGTTTTGTAACAGCGATTCCCAGCACCGTTGGCGCTAGGGGCGAAGAGAGGATGATTCGAAGTCTCGACGAGGAGTATCCGCAAGCGAACCTCCGGGACCACATAGGTTACGACATCGACTGCACGGTGTATCTCGAAACAGGGCCTGTGGCTGAAATCGTACGGCGCTTGGCTGAGAAGGAAGGCGTCGATTTGGTTGTCACCAACCGCGGCCATCTGCGGCATCCGCTCGGGAAGCTGCGGACCCATGCTTACGAAATTGTGCTGGAATCGCCGTGCCCGGTCCTAAGCCTCTGCATGACTGCCTCGCATCGCTTGGAAGCGCCGGAACACGCTACGCTGCAGACAGCCTGAAGCCGAAGAAGAATTCTGTTGACTCCATTAAACAACAGTTTTAAACTGCTGTTTAATGAGGCGCGTAGGGGAAACGCGGTCACCGGCGCAAATGGCGGATTCAGATGGCACGCGTGAGAAGCTGCTGGAAGCTGCGAGAGCAGTCTTCGCAGAAACCGGCTATCACGGTGCAACTGTACGCGAGATCTGCGCCCGTGCCGGCTCGAATATCGCTCTTATCAACTATCATTTCGGCGACAAACTAGGCCTCTACACGGAGGTCCTCGGGCAATCGGTTCGCTTCAAGCATATGGATACGATCCGGGAAGCTCTCGACCAGAAGGGCGCTCCGGAAGAGATTTTGCGCGGTGTCATCAAGGCCCGCGTGCGTGGTATCGCTACTGGCGGTTTCGCGGACCAGCAGCTTCGAATACTCATTCACGAGCTTGCACAGCCTACACCGGCGATGACTCGCGTTGTGAACGAAATCGGGAGACCCGTTTACACGCGCATGTTGGAGCTAATCGGCGGAATTATCGGCTTGCCTGCTGAGGACGAGAAAACGCGGCTGTGTGCGCATAGCGTTATGGGGCAAATTATGCTGTATGTCCTTGCGCGGCCGTTTCTCACACGGCTCTGGCCGGCGCTGAGGATGACTCCGGAGCAATTGGAGCGCATCGGCGATCACATTGCCGAGTTTTCGCTTGCGTATCTGCGCCGGATAAGCGCCACGAAACCGGCGCCGGAAAAAAAGAGGAGAGGAACCGCAAAATGAATCGCCGCAAGCTAGTTTCGCTCGCGATTGCTGCGGTTGTCGCGCTCGGCCTCTATTTTCTCTGGCGAGTATTCTTCGCCGCGCCATCGTTGCCTGCGAGCATCGTTGCTTTGAGCGGCCGCATCGAAGGAGACGATTCCGCCGTCTCACCCAAGACCAGCGGGCGCATTCTCAAGATCTGCTTCCGCGAGGGCGATAGCGTTCATGCCGGCGATGTCATTGCCGTTTTAAGCGACGACCAGGTTCTGGCTCGCGAAGATCAGGCCCAAGCGGCCGTTTCCGTTGCCGAGGCCAGGGACAAATCGGCTCGCGATCAGATTGCCGTGCTCGACCAGCAGTTGCTCGGAAACCAGCTCCAAACCGAGCAGTCCAAGCTGGATGCAGAAGGGCGCGTGCGCCAAGCGGAGGCCGAACTGGCGGCCGCCCAAGCCGATCTCGCCCAGCAAGAAGCCTCGTATCAACTCGCCGCATTCGACCGGGACGCATACACGCGTCTCGCCCAGACGGGCGCGGCCTCCGAGCGCCAGGCAAAACAGGCAATCGCGACAGCCGGTCAGATGGCGGCGGCTGTCGCGGCTGCGCAGCGCCGCGTAGCCGCCGCGAACGGCGCACTCACGACCGCCAAAGCAAATCTGCAAACGCCCGACATCCGTCAGGCGCAGGTCGCGGTGGTTCGCAAACAGATCGCGCAACAGCATGCCGAAATCGCAAGCGCTGCGGCAAGCATTCAACAGGCGCGAGGTCAGTTACTCGAGGCCGAAGCAAACCGTCAGGACCTCATTATCCGTGCTCCGTTCGACGGTGTCGTGGTCACGCGCGCCGCGGAGCCGGGCGAAGTGGTCACGGCCGGAACTGCGCTGGTCACGCTCGTAGATCTGACAAAAGTATACTTGCGCGGCTTCGTGCCCGAAGGCGAGATCGGAAAAATTAAGCTGCGCCAGCCCGCTCGCCTCTATCTCGATTCCAATCCCAATCAGCCGCTCGATGCCTACGTTTCCCGCATCGATCCGCAGGCGACATTCACGCCGGAAAACACGTATTTCCGGAACGAGCGTGTGAAGCAGGTAATCGGCGTCAAGCTGCAATTGAAAGCCGGTTTCGGATTTGCCAAGCCCGGCATGCCCGCCGATGCAGAAATTCTCACGGAAGGCGAGACATGGCCCAAGACGGATCGGACCAGATGACGGCGGTAATTCCGGCGGTAGAAGCTCGCGACGGGTCGAGAGGCGCAGCCGTTCGCGTCGATGGCCTATCGAAGCGCTATGGCGCCATCCATGCGGTTCGCGGCATCGACTTGGAAATCGGAGATGGAGAGATCTTCGGCTTGATCGGGCCCGATGGCGCGGGTAAGACCTCGACGTTGCAGATTCTGGCGGGTGTTATGGAGCCCACGAGCGGCCTGGCACAGATTTTCGGCCATCCTGCGCGTGAGGCGCGCTCTCAGACCGGCTATCTCAGCCAAGAGTTCAGCCTCTATCCCGATCTGACCGTAATCGAGAACATCCGCTACATCGGCCGCTTGCGACGCATTTCTTCGCACGAGATCGAGGAGCGCGGTCAGCGTTATTTGCAGATGTTCGATATGGGCCGGTTTCGCAGCCGGCTGGCGGCGAAATTAAGCGGCGGCATGAAACAAAAGCTGGCACTCGCCTGCGCGCTCGTGCCGCAGCCCCGCATCCTGCTGCTTGACGAGCCGACCACCGGCGTCGATCCGGTATCGCGCCGCGAATTCTGGGATACGCTTACTCATCTCGCTGCCGAAGGATTGACGATTTTGATCGCGACTCCGTATCTGGATGAAGCCGAGCGGTGTCATCGCGTCGCGTTGATGCACGAAGGCGCGATCCAGCAGGCCGGCACTCCCGCGGAACTGCGTTCTAGTTTAAATGCGAAGCGCTTGGAGTTGCGCGTTGAGAATTTGGCCGAGGCCGAACGCGTCCTCTCCGAATCGAACGGCGCTCCAGAAGAATTTCTTGATGTGCAGCGCTTTGGTGACCGCCTGGATGTTCTGGTCCGCGATCCCGAAGCGGGGAAACACATTCTAGAAGATAAGCTGAGAACGGCCGATCTCGCGGCCAGCGAGGTGCGCGAAGACGAGCCAACATTAGAAAACATTTTTGTCGCCAAGCTTCGCAGCCTCGGCCGGGGAATTCAGGAGACGGTGTTTCCGGGCCGCCATTCTCATCGGGATCTGCCGGGCCAGATTGCAATCGGCGCCCAGGATCTCACGCGCCGATTTGGAGAATTCACTGCAGTCAAAAACGTCAGCTTGCAGATTCGATACGGAGAAATCTACGGCCTGTTGGGAGCAAACGGCGCCGGCAAGACAACCACCATCAAAATGCTCTGCGGGCTTCTCGATCCATCGCAAGGAGAAGTGGAGATCGCCGGCCGGCGCGATTTGAGATCCGCAACGGTGCGCCAGGGGATCGGTTATATGTCGCAAACATTTTCGCTCTACGACGACCTCTCCATTCGCGACAATCTGGATTTCTTCGCCGGCGTTTATAGTGTGCCCGAGCGGGAACGCGAAGAGAAGCGGCGCTGGGTACTTTCGTTTTCCGGCCTGGAAGGCAAAGAGAATCAGATCACCGGCAGTCTGCCCGGCGGTTGGAAGCAGCGCGTCGCCTTCGGCGCAGCCATCATGCATGAGCCGGGCGTGTTGTTTCTGGACGAACCGACTTCCGGCGTAGACCCTTTGGCTCGTCGCGCATTCTGGTCGATGATCCACCGCCTGGCGGACACCGGCACCGCGATTCTCGTGACCACTCATTATCTCGAGGAATCGGAGCAGTGCAATCGCCTCGGCTTAATGGTTGCCGGCGAGTTGGTTGTCGAAGGAGCCCCGAGCGCCATCAAAAACGAACAACCCGGCCATCTCTTGGAGTTCATTGTCGATCAGCCGCAACGAGCGGCCGACCTATTAAAGAGCGACACCCAACGCTGGCGGGTTTCCCTGTTTGGCGACCGCCTTCACGTCGTTACGGAAGATGATGCCGCCGCCGGCGAGCGATCCACGAGAGAAAGGCTCGAATCGAATGGTATTCGCGTGATCCAAGCGCGGGAGGCGCGCTTCTCCATGGAGGACGTATTCATCGGTGTTGTCGAAAAAGCCCGACAGCAGGGTAAAGTCGCTCGAAGCGAGGACTAAATGGAACGCATTTTCGCCCAAACTGGCAAGGAGCTGATTCAGCTTATTCGCGATTGGCGGACGCTTGGCCTCGCGCTCGTGCTCCCTATCGCCTTGCTCGTACTTATGTCGACGGCGATTTCATTCACGGCAACCAACCTGCCGATCGTCGTTCAGGATCTGGACGGCTCGCCGGCTTCGCGCAGCTTTATCGATGCCTTCCGCGCCTCACTCACATTTCACGTCGTTGCGTGGCCCACGGACATGCAGCCGGAACAGGCTCTGACGGCGAATGCGGCGCACGCGGCGCTCATTATCCCCGTGCATTTCGGGCGGGACATGGCGCGTGGTGTGGCGCCGCCCGCGCAGTTGCTCATCGATGCCTCCGATGCCAACACCGCGCAATTAATTTCGGGCTATGCGGGCGAAATCACGCGTGCTTACAACCAAACTAGACCAGGTCCCTCTCAACGGCAGCCCGTGCAGACGGCGATCCGGTTCTGGTACAACCCCGGCCGCTCCTCGAAGAAATTTTTCGGCCCAGGCGTATTCGTTCTCGGGTTATCCATGTTCCCGCCGCTGCTGGCATCGCTGGCGATGGCGCGAGAGGCGGAGCAGAAAACCATTCTCCAGGTTTATGTTTCCAATATCTCGGCTCATGAATTTCTGCTCGGCAAAATTTTGGCGTTCATGGCTGTAGCGGGCGCCGAGTGCGTGCTCATGCTGATCCTCCTGTTCACCTATTTCGGCCTGAGCTTCGCCGGTGATCCCACGCCCTTTTTAGTTGCGACCCTTCTCTATGCTTTTTGCGTCGCTTCCTTCGGCGTCATGGTGGGCGCGGCCATTCCCAGCCAGGTGGCCGCCATCCAAGCCGTCGCCTTCGGCGGTTTTCTCCTCGTGTTTCTGCTTTCCGGCCTGATGTTTCCCATCGAAAATATTCCGGCGAGCATCCGCTGGATCTCCGTTTTAGTTTGGGGCAAATACTACATCGAGATCGTGCGTGACGCCCTGCTCTCGGGCAGCGGTTGGCCGGCAACCTGGCTGAGCGTCGCCATTATCGGCTTCATTGGAGCCGCATTTTATTTCATCGCGTGGCGCAAAATGCGGCACATGCAATTGGGGATATGAAGCCGTGACCGAGCGAATCCTAAATCATCGCCTCCGCGCTCTCATCCGCAAGGAGTTCGTCCAGATCCGGCGCGACCGCCGCCTGGCGATCTCCCTGGTCGTTCCACCAACATTGCAGTTACTGCTTTTAGGGTTCGCGCTGAGCACCACCGTTACGAACCTGAAGCTCGGAGCGGTGGATGACAGCCGGACACCGGAGAGTCGCGAGCTGATCGCGATATTGAGCGAGAGCAGAAGCTTTCGCCTCGTCACTTATTACTCCTCTGTTGACCAGCTTGGTGATGCGATCGGCCGCGGAAAGATCGACGCAGGAGTGGTGGTTCCCTACAATTTCGCGCGTGACCTGCAGCGCGGCCGCCAGGTTACTGTGCAATTTCTTTTGAACGCAATGAACGCGAACACCGCTGCGATCGCGCAGGGCTATGCAGAAGGCGTGATTCAGTCCTATAATGCCGGGTTGCGCGGTTCGGGCCTTCACGCCAGCTTTGACCAGATTGCCGCGCACGAGCTAAGCCGCCGTGGCCAGGTGCAACTCTATCCGGCCTATCTCTACAATCCGGGACTGCAGGACTCCTGGTTCATTGTCACAGGCGTGTTCGGATTGTTGCTCATCCTGAATAGCTCGCTGGTGGCGGCCGGAGCAATGGTCCGGGAGCGCGAAACCGGCACTATCGAGCAGTTGCTGATGTGTCCGGCGAGCACTTCGGAAATCATCATCGCGAAGATCGCGCCGCTTTTCCTCCTCCTATTCATGATGTCGCTGCTGGCCCTTGGGGTCATGAAATTCGCGTTCGGCGTGCCCTTCCACGGCAAGCTTTCGCTGGTGCTGGCGGGCGCGGCTCTCTGCATTTTGTCCGGCATCAGCCTGGGCACCGTAAACGCAACCTTCTCCAAAACGGCACAACAGGCTCAATTGACGGTTTTCTTTATCAACCCGCCGCTCAATTCCACCGCGGGAGCGCTGAATCCGGTCGAGGCCATGCCCGCGTGGCTGCAACCTTTCACTGTGGTGAATCCGATCCACCACTTCGCGGTCATCACCCGTGCCAGTCTGCTCAAAGGCAGCGGATTTGCGGATCTCTGGCCCAATTTCCTGGGCCTGCTCGCGTTCACGCTCGTTCTGGTGTCGCTCAGCGTGTGGCGCTTTCGGAAACAGCTCAGTTGACCGAGGAGAAAAAAGGATGCGAACACGGGAACGGGTAGGCTCGATTTTTGTTCTGACGACACTCTGCGGGTTCGCGCAGATGGGGCCGCCGGCCGGCCAAGGGCAAGCGATATGGGCCAATCCACTGCCGCTTTCCGGACGCGGCGCGCAGAGCGGATCGGTTACAGTGACACAGTCACCAGTGCCCGGAACGACGACCAGCGTCAACACGATCAATCCAACGGTCGAAGCGCAGGGCTCTTATGCCGGAAGCGCCGAAAGCGAGGCGCCATTTCCGGGCAAGCTCTCTTTGCGTGATGCGATCGAGCGGGGCCTTCGCTATAACCTCGGCGCGGTAGGCATCCGCAACGCAATTGACCAGGCGCGCGGTGAAAGCAAGGTGGCTCGCAGCGCGTTGCTTCCCTATTTAAATGGAAATCTTTCGGAAACGGTCGAGCAGGTGAATCTGCAGGTCTACGGCTTGCGGTTTCGCCTACCCGTCCCCGGGTTTTCCATCCCGTCAATTGTGGGCCCCTTTAACTATTTCGATTTGCGGGCCAGCTTGTCGCAGACGGTAGCCGACATGACGGCCTGGAACAACTATCGTTCCGCCAAAGAAAACGTTCGCGCGAACGAGCTTTCGGCGAAGGATGCGCGCGATCTTGTTGTGCTTGCCGTAGGCAGCGCTTATCTGCAGACGATAGCGGCAGAGGCGAGAGTGCAATCCACGCGGGCGCAGATTGACACCGCCAACGCGCTTTACCAGCAGGCATCACAGCGCCGCAGCGTCGGCTTAGTTGCACAGCTCGATGTAAACCGCAGCCGGGTCGAGGTGTTGACGCAACAAGAGCGCCTGGTCTCTCTCCAAAACGATCTCGCGAAAAGCAAGATCAATTTGGCACGTATGATCGGCCTGCCTCCGAATAGCGAATACGAACTCACGGACAATGTTCCCTATGCACCGGCACCAGGTATGGCTATCGAAGACGCTTTGCGGCAGGCTTTCCGGCAGCGCTCGGATCTGCAAGCGTCCGAAGCGCAAGTTCGTGCCGCAGAGCGCGCGTTATCCGCCGCACGCGCGGAGCGTCTTCCGTCTCTCTCGTTATCCGCCGATTATGGCGCTATCGGGGCCACACCGGATCATTCTCACGGAACGTTTTCCGTTGCGGGCAGTTTGCAGCTCCCCATTTGGCAAGGCGGCCGGGTTGCGGGAGATATCGAGCAGGCTCGGGCGGCCCTTGCGCAGCGCAACGCCGAACTTCAGGACCTCCGCAGTCAGATCGAGGCGGACGTTCAAAGGGCTTATCTTGATCTGCAAACGGCAACGAGGCAAGTCGAAGTCGCTCGCGAAAACATCCAGGTGTCGCAGGAAAATCTCAAGCTCACACGCCAGCGCTTCGATGCCGGCGTGGCGGACAATGTTGAGGTCGTGCAGTCGCAAGAGTCCGCGGCGGGGGCCGAACTCGATTACATCAACAGCGTGTTTGCGCACAATCTCGCGAAGCTCAGCCTGGCCCGCGCTATCGGGGAAGCAGCCGGAGATGCGGGGCAGTTTCTAAAGATCCAGCCGTGATTGCGCCAGTTCGCGCATCGATGCGCGGGATGACCGATCAAATTGCTGGGACTCGCTTGCAACTGTCCGCGTACGGAAGCCATAACTGCGTTTTTAAATGGGTTAAGGATTCCCCGAATCTTCAGATAAGTTCCTATCCCCACGCCCACTTTGCGTGCGAAAGAGAGGTTTACTGATGAGGCGTCGGAGGGCGCCGCTCGAATGGCGGATCTACTCATCGCGTCAGCAATAATGTGGAGCATCACCCACGATTCGGGTCGCTCCTAAAGGTCGCAAGCCAGTTCGTTCTACAACTCGTTCACAGCATGGGTTTCAAGGTCAGGTAGCTTTAAACGAACTCCAGCAGTCGTGCAGAAAGTTGTTTCAACATCACGTCGTTCATCGCTTGTAGATGTCTCGATCGACCGGCCAGTTTCGTGGTCGAAGTCAAAGTCGCCTCTAGTGCGCTCGCGGAATGTCCAGGCCTTTTAGCTTCGTCTCGATGCTGGCGAGACAGGCGTCATTCGCCGGGTCTTGAACCAACGTACCGTCGGGATGTGTAACGCCGATAGTGCAAACAACTTCAGGTCGCAAGTGATGTCGCGTCGATTCATGCAGAGCACAATCAAACGGCTCGATTCTATACTCGTTACCATCGGACTCGGTGGGCAGTGCGAAGTGCGCAATGTCTCGCAAATCGGAATAGACCAGATGACTACTCTTGTCCCCAGGTGTTAACCGCATCGCATCCTGCTCGCGAACGCCGTATAACTCGACATCGAATCCACTCTGCACTTTCTCGTCGTGAACAAATGTGTACTCTGGGTAGACTTCGTAACAAACCTTGTGCTTATGCGCTAACTCGCGGAGATCTTCATCAATCGTGCTCATTCTGTCCATTCGAGAGCACGCCGAATGCCAAGCGCTATCGGCCCGAAGCTCAACCTGTCCGTGGAATGCCGTCTTCTCTTCCCGGAGGCTGCCTCAGCGAACCCGGGCCATCGATGTCAAAAGCGATCGGGGGCTCATTGGTCTTAGGACGCACTCGCCGATGGCGAATCAGTTGAGGTTCATAATGCATCTACACTAAGACGGATCACCCACAATCGCGGCAGCTATCACATCGCGCGAGTCGTGGTCTTCAAAGACGATCCTCTGGCTCGAAGCCGGACGGACCTGGCTGTACAAGCAGTCTCAGGTACGCTCTTTATCGATCGTGAAGGGGACTTCCGCCGGCCCGCTGTGTGGGAAGAGGGTTTCGCCGCCGAGTTTTAGCAATGCGCCGTCTGGCACAATAGGTCCGCGCGATAGGACGCAAACCGGCAGTTAGCCCCACGACGTCGAGTATCTAGCGCGAGATGCAGCAGTGACGGGAGAGCCTTACAGAGATCTACAGTCTCGTTCGTCAGCGTCAGAAGGTCTTTCTCTAGGCCGAGCTGTAGCGGAGGCGCTCCTTGCACCTTAAGAGAGCTGAAAATTCAAGAGTTTGAGCCGACCTTTGAGAGCCAATATCATTTCGCCCTGTTTGGAAAAATCGCGTAGGCACAGACCATCGCCGTCTACGCTCTCGATGCACTCATAGGATGTCTGAGTGCGCCGCTTAGCAAATCGGCTCCATACGTGCATAGATTTGTACGCAGCATAACGTGAGCCCACGAACTAAAAACAACCTAGTAGCCGCGATGAAACGCGACGCGTTAGACGCGGCTAAGTACGGCCGATTCGCGCGCGTGCGCGAATGAATAATGATTGGGAACTGGCAAAGGAGTTTCAAGAAACCGCCGATAGTGATCGGACGAAGCACTTCGTCAAAAGGGCGGAATTGGAAGGTCTTGTCGCCAGCGGCCCAGACAACCTTCGAAACGCCATCGATGCGGAATCGAAAGAAGTGGCCCAGTTCGCCCAGTTTGCCCGCGAAGCAGCAGAAGATAGTGATCTCGCCTTAGCCTCGGCGTTTGAGAAAATCAGTCGCCATAAAACCGAGCGATGTGCGCGATTCGAAGCCATGCTCGCAGATATGGGCATTCACAGCAATACTCAGACCGTCACAGTATAGAAGAGCCCAGCAGCAACGCCAGGGTCTCGTATTTTTCAAAGCAGCTCGGCCTCAAACGGTTTCTGGCCACCGGAAGCGGATCCGCCGTCCGGCAAGGCTGTCACTGCGGCCGCGTGAATTCTCTATCGGGCCTTGGGTCAGGTTGTACATCATATAGCTATGACGGCGAGAGTCGAAGGCAAACTGGTCTATATCACCGGCCCGGAAACAACTGCAGCAAACAGATCCAGAGCTGGCATTAGAGCTGCCACCAGCTATTTCGGGAATGGAATGCGTTCTCTTGATTAGCGGTGTATATGGTGCGAGTTTTCGCTTCCGGGATGCGCCGCGTGCGGAAAGCAGATCTTTCATTCGCCATCTCGTTCCGAAACACCACGTCAATCGCATCATGCTGTTATCGGGTGATCGCGAGCCCGAAGTGCGGTATCTAGCTCGCGAAGTTGGGATTTCCGACGTGCAGTTCGGTAGGAGCCCGGAAGAGAAAGTCGCCATCGTCGGGGAAGAGGCGCGCCACGCTCCAACACTCTTTGTGGGGGATGGAATCAACGATGCGCCGGCTATGCAAGCTGCCACAGTGGGCATCGCTTTCTGCCAAAACAGCGATCTTACTGCGGAAGCTGCTGACGCGGTTGTCATGGAATCGTCACTTCGGAAGGTGGACGAACTCATTCACATCGGCCGCCGAATGCGAAGAATAGCGCTTCAAAGCGCTGTGGGTGGAATGGCGCTAAGCACGATCGGGATGCTGATTGCCGCGGCTGGCTACCTTCCGCCCGTTGCGGGCGCCGTGATCCAGGAGGTCATTGATGTTGCGGCTGTGCTCAACGCGTTGCGCGTAGCGTTTTCCAGCGGCGATCTACGTCCCGATTGATGTGATAACAGCTTCCGATCGCGCGGATGCCGTTTACCTGTGTGCTTCCGCCCACTCCTGGCGGATCTTGCCGGCGAGCTTTGGGACAATAAGCGGACTGGACAGTCGATTCAGGCCGTAGCAAGGCCATTCTGTCCGTTGTTGGCATGCAGAAGAATAATGAAATAAGTTATCCAGGCGTGCGAAATACATTGTGACAACACCTGAAGCGGATAGCACGATCCTGGCCAGCAGCGCTGGCGCGTCAAGCTTTAAGCTTGCGGAGCAGCCATCGGTTCGCCCGCCCCTGTGGTCGATTCCAAGGCATGCGAAGAGCCAGCACATTCAAGTTTCGCCCGCAGTACTCGATGCCGCCCGAAAGGACGGCGAAGAGTTGCTCCGAGACCTGCGAACCGGTCCGGGCGGCCTGACGCAAGCCGATGCAGAAGACCGGGCGCGCACGACCGGTCCGAATGAGATCGCGAAAGAGAAAGCGCAAAACTGGCCCGTTCGCCTGCTGAAAATCGTCCGTAACCCGCTGGTGATTCTGCTGGCGACTCTTTCGGCGGTTTCCTTCGCCACTGGTGATGCGCGCGCTGGCATCGTGATGGCCATGATGGTGGTGCTCAGTGCCGGACTCCGCTTTTTGCAGGAGGCACGCGCGGACGCGGCTGCGGCGAAGCTCAAAGCCATGATCCACGTGACCGCCACGGTCATTCGGGACGGTCAGGGTACGGAGATACCGCTTCGCGACCTGGTGCCAGGAGACATTATCCAGCTTTCCGCCGGCGATATGATTCCGGGCGACGTACGAGTGCTGTCTTCCAAGGACCTCTTCGTGAGCCAAGGAAGCCTCACCGGTGAGTCGCTCCCGGTCGAAAAATTCCACGATCCGGAAGCCAAGGCGGTCAGCTCACCCACTGAACTCAAAAACATATGCTTCATGGGGACCAGCGTCCAGAGCGGCACTGCGACAGCAGCCGTCGTGACAACCGGGGTCCATACTTATTTCGGCAGCATGGCCAGCTCGATCACGGGGGAGCGGGTGCAGACAAGCTTCGACCAGGGCCTCAACCGCTTCACATGGCTAATGATCCAGCTTATGGCCGTGATGGTGCCTCTGGTTTTCCTCATCAACGGCTTTACAAAAAACGATTGGAAAGGCGCCTTTTTCTTCGCCATGGCCGTAGCCGTGGGCCTCACGCCCGAAATGCTGCCCATGATTGTATCGGTCTGCCTCGCCAAAGGCGCACTCGCCATGAGCCGCAGGAAGGTGATCGTCAAGCGGCTCAATGCGATCCAGAACTTCGGGGGTATGGACGTACTATGCACGGACAAGACGGGCACGCTCACCGAGGACCGCGTCGTCCTCATGCGGCATTGCAACGTCGCCGGCCGTGAAAGCGAGGACGTGCTCTTGGACGGGTACTTGATCAGCCACTTCCAGACGGGCCTCAAGAACTTGCTCGACCGGGCGATTCTGGATAGTTCCGACTTCCACGGGAAGGCGGTTGTCGAGAAGTACAAGAAGCTGGATGAGATTCCGTTCGACTTCACGCGACGCATGATGTCCGTCTTGCTGGAGGATCCTGAGGGCAAAGCGATCCTTCTCACCAAGGGGGCTCCGGAGGAGGTTTTCCTCCACTCCTCGCACTTTGAACTGGATGGGAAATTATCGCCGATGGATCCGCTTCTGATGGTCGGGCTGAAAGAAGAGTACGAAAGCCTCAGCAACGATGGCTTCCGCGTGTTGGCGGTGGCAACCAAGGACCTTCCGGGGAAGCAGCTCTGCTCGAAAGACGACGAGCGTGAACTCGTGCTGAGAGGGTACGTCGCGTTCCTCGACCCGCCCAAGGATACAGCTGCACGTGCACTGGAAGCCCTTCACCAGCATGGCGTGGCGGTAAAAATCCTCACTGGAGATAACCACCTCATTGCCCGCAAGGTGTGCAAGGACGTGGGCCTCCTGGCCGACCCCATGCTTCTAGGCGGTGATGTAGAGAGAATGTCCGATCCTGAACTGGCCGAGGCGGCGCAGAAGACGACACTCTTCTGCCCGGCTCTCTCCCGCCCACAAGGAGCGCGTCATCCATGTCCTCCGAAGCAAGGGGCATGTCGTCGGTTTCATGGGCGATGGGATCAACGACGCTCCCGCGTTGCGCGCCGCCGACGTTAGCATCTCTGTGGACACAGCTACGGATATCGCGAAAGAATCCGCGGATCTGATCTTGCTCGAGAAGGATCTCATGGTGCTGGGAGGAGGGGTGGCCGAGGGCCGGAAGGTCTTCGCGAACATCCTCAAGTACATCCGGATGGGGGCGAGCTCCAACTTCGGGAATATGTTCAGCGTGCTGGGGGCGAGTGCCTTCCTCCCCTTCCTGCCGATGGCACCCATCCAGGTGTTGACGAACAACCTCCAATATGACTTCTCGCAGGTACCCATCCCAACCGATGCGGTGGACGAAGAGCAAGTGGCCCGGCCGCGGCCGTGGAACATCGAGGAGATCAGGCGGTTCATCCTGTGCATTGGCCCCATCAGCTCGATCTTCGACTACACGACTTTCTTCGCTATGCTCTGGGTCTTCCAATGCTGGGATCCCTCCCGCGCGCCAGTGTTTCAAACCGGCTGGTTCGTCGAGTCGCTCATGACGCAATCGCTAATCATTCACGTCATTCGTACAAATAAGATTCCTTTCATTCAGAGCCGGGCGAGCCGCCCGCTAACGCTCACGACGCTATCCGTCATGGCGTTCGGGATGTGGCTGCCGTATTCCCCACTGGCTTCATCACTGGGCTTCACGCACCTGCCACGGATGTACTGGCCAATCCTGATGCTGACACTGCTCGCCTACGGGGGCCTTACGCAAGTGGTTAAAGTTTGGCTGCTGCGGAAGAAATGGATTTAATTGAGGATTCCGAACCATACGCGTGCAGAGGTTCGCACTCGCCTACGGAGTGCTGCATTTCCTCGAAATGTCGATGGATGTTGAGTTGCACGCAGTGCAAGATCATATATGACTGAGCTTACGATCGAGACGATCCAATGCTATCTCAGCGTCCTCAACGGGCAGCCGGTACATGTTCTCAGCCTGGGCCCCCTTAGGACAGGACCGTCAAGACAGGGCGATCACGTTTTGTGGATACGGGAGCCCGATCCGTGTCGATTATCAACTGTCGGGCGAAAAAGTTCAAAGACTGGTGCTCCATACCATGCGGCCGGGGCCTTTTGGTCACGAGCACATGGCGGATCGCGCACAGGTCTTGCTTTGGTCGAATCAAGCGTTCCCGCGTCTTCCTCGCCCCGTCCGCTCGTTCGATGTAGGCGGATTCCACTCCGACGGGACACTGATCTCGAACGGTGAGGTCGAAGAGCCTTTCTTCTGACAGAATACGCGGAGGGAGAAGGGTATTTTCGTGATCTCGAGCAGCTTCGGGACATCGGTGCTCTTCGAGAGCTCGATCTGAATCGCGAAGACGCGCTCTGCGATTATCTGGTGGAAATCCATCGCAAGCGCAGTAATGATCCGGGCTGTACACCCGGCGCATCCGCGAATTAGTCGGACACGGTGAATGCATCATGGGCGTCGCAGACAGTTATGCCCCGCATCCCCTGATCACCAGTCAAGCGCTGGTCGAAAGAGGATACATCGAGAGCGAAGTGGACGCTCCTCTATATTTGCGCAGTGTGGTGGTCCGTCATGAAGAATGGAGGCCCGGTTGCTCTAAACGTTTTCAGGAGACCGAATATGACACTTCAACGCTGCCTAAGTTATCTCGATGCACATGGAATTCGATACGCGCACACGACCCACTCCCCTGCATACACCGCAGAAGAAGTGGCCGCGGCTGAGCACATGCCCGCTCACCGGATGGCGAAAACCGTTGTCTTTTGTGGCAACGAGGGTTATATGCTGGTTGTTGTTCCCGCCGACTCTTACGTGGATGTGGAACAGGTAAGAACGGCCCTTGGAGTTCGCACGCTTCGCAAAGCGGAAGAGAGCGACTTATATGTGCTTTTTCCGAAGGCCGAGCTCGGTGCGATGCCGCCATTGGGAACCCTGTTTGGCCTTCCTGTTTATTTGGACCGCGAAGTAGCCGGCCAGGAATTCATTGCTTTCAATGCCGGCACACACCGTGATGTCATTCACATGAGAGTGGCTGATTTCCAGCAGCTTGTGAAGCCCGTTACGGGCGATTTCTGTCAACCCAATTACAAGTTGAGCGGCAGCTACGCCTAGCGTAGATTTTGGGTGATTTAGTGCAGCACGGCGGAGAGGAACCCTGTCGGTTCGCCTCCGCCAAGATCAAGTACACGAATACATGTGACTGCCAGAAGAATCCACATGAGTGCAACTACACACGACATATCTGCTGCTGCTCGCCTCTGCCAAGATCGCTTTCTGGCGGTGTGATTGCGTCGCACAGCCGGAGTCTCTTTTGAGCCTCAGGCTTCAACGAGACACGCGGTGCGTTCGCTAATCTGGATTCGACATGCGGCTTCGAGGGCTTCCGCCTGGGTAATCTCGTCGGCCCCTATCTTTTCGAAACGTGCCGCTGTAGCCAGATCACCGTCGATGGCCGCTTCCCTTGCGAAGCGCGCGCACATGGCAGCCTGAGCCCTTTTTTCCTCCACTGCGTATCTAAGGTTCTCCGAGTCATTTGCGACCAGGCCGGCAAGTTCCGCTTCTTCGGCAAAGTGCTCCGTGCGGTCGGTATCGGCCGCCATCTGGAGCAGCCGGGCGAGTTCCCAGTCTTGATGCATGCGGGCATTTGCGGCAAAGCGCGAATATAAGGCATGGGTGAATGCTTCGCTTTGCATCGCGGTGTTCAGATTTCTCTTTGTACGTGGGCTCATCGTGCACTCCGCCTCTTAGAGATGCACGCGTGATGCCGCTCTGGTGATTGAACGCGCCCCAGAAATAGAGAGACTTCCGCGAGAAGTCAATACGCGCAGAGTGAATTCACTCAGATGTACTGCGCCGTTTCGCGCAACACCCTCCGCAGCACTGCGATTCCGATATTTTGAACCATTTGATCATCGCCCTATTCGCGGGCTGGCAGATTGCGGATTGATCGCCTAGACGGCTCCTCCGATTGGATGCTGGCTTGCATAGGCGTCGATCGCATTGTAGAGCTGCCGCAACGCGAGACCGTCGATACGAGCCATCCCCAGCAAGAGGCGACAGTCATCAGCGATTACGCGCATTTCGGAGGAAGCGGCGCCGGCGTGCCGGCCAAAGACATAATCGGCCATTTCGGTGGCGAAGAAGCGGCGCCAGTAACGGACGGCAAACGCCTGCGGCAACCAGTCGAAGAGCACCCTCAGCGAGAATGGAGTAACGGTATGCCCGAGCGCGCGTTCCGCAGCGAAGCCTTCGCGGACGCCGGTGGTCATCAGCTGCAAGGTCGCATTGTCCTCGGATAGTCGGTGACAGTCGCCTCCGGCCAGATAGATCGCGCCGCTGATGGCAGTAACGAAGAAGGCGTGCGCCTCTAACCATGCGTCCATATGACGATCCGTTCGCGTTCGAAATCCTGAGTCGCGGAAGCCTTTAACGATGACGCGCAGGCGCTGAGTTCGTTGCCCGCTTGGTTCGCCGAGCGTTGTCGGCTGCTGTGCGATCATCGCGTACCGCACAATATGGCCATCGCTCGCCCCACCTGCTCCAGGGAACCCGAGCAGGACTCGACGCGAGCCTAGTGCCTTGGTCAACTCTGCCGAGCCTCTGGGATTGTTGAGCATGAAGAGAAATGTAGGAATGCGCTGATTGGCAGTCAGCTCCGGCATGGCGCTCGCAAGTTGATCTCTCCTGACAGCGATCAGCGCCATATCGTATCCATCGCCGACACCGAGCCGCTCGGTTGTACCGACTTGAGTTATCGATCGGGCGCCGGTGGTAACCTCCTCAAGTACTAGCCCGTGATGGCGAATCTCGGCAAGCCGCGCACCACGCGCCAGAACAGTCACACGATGTCCACCCTCTTGCAACCGGGCGGCGTATAGCGACCCAATAATGCCTGCACCATATACCAGAATGTTCATCGACACCTCCGGCAAACGCTTTCACTCCGGTTGGCTGCATTCCGGGGACCGATGTCCTGCGCAGTTTCATCAATAAAAAACCTGCGCCGAGTGACCCAGTTTGCGCTCGAACAAAGCCTTTAGAAATGAGCTGGACACTGGCGTAAAAATTGCTCGAATCACAACAGATGCGGTTTTGTCACTCTGACGACAATTCCGTCTGGAGAGAGAGAGATAGAGATGGAAGTCGAAGCAAGAATTACTTATGTGGATGGAGTCCGGTTTCAGGCCTGTGCGCGGGAGCACGAGACTGTTTCCGACCAGCCACCCGAAAACGGTGGGACAGATGCCGGCATGACGCCTCCAGAATTATTACTCGCATCCCTGGGAAGCTGTGCGGCCTATTATGCCGTCGAATATCTTCGTGCGCGCAAGATCCCTGCTGCGGGCTTGACGGTCAGGGTCACAGCGGAGAAAGCCTTGAAACCAGCCCGTCTCACGAACTTCAGGGTAGTGTTGAGCGTGCCTGGGATTGATGATGCGCGGCATCAGGAAGGCATCCTGCGCGCCGCAAAAAACTGCTTAATCCACAACACGCTCCTCCATTCGCCGATTATCGGCGTTGAGCTTGAGGGGAAAGACGTGAAAGTGGAGCACAGCAGTCTGGAACTGGCTGAGACGCTATAAGCGCACAGGCCGATCATGCCTATTGTGCGCGCTTGGCAAAGAACAAGTGAGCACTCTTGGAACACGCTCGAGACATTCAAGTTGCGGCGGAGCCGTTGTCAGGAACGCCTGCCGCGTTCGGCCTTTTCTGGGATGCTTACCACTCGAAGGTTGTTCAATACGCCTACCCGATGTGCGGGAACCGCGAAGGCGCCGAGGAGTATCGCAAGAAACGTTGTTGAATCTATTCCGAACCATCGATCAGCTTCGAGAGCTTGCGCTGCTAAAACCTTGGGTGTTCCGCATCGCGAAGAATGCATTTTTGAGAAAAAAGGAGAGAAAGCGTGTTCGCACCCTCACTGGTGTTGTCGCTCGAAGAGCTGAGGCCGGTGCGCAGCAATGGCAATGATGGATCTCTCCAGATCGCTAATTGGCGCAGCCCACCCGAGGCGAGTGTACTCGAAAGCGAGCTTCGCAGTAACTAGCCTTTTCGCGAGGAATTCCGGTTCAACTATGCTGGGCGAGCCGGTGTTCCGCCTCGATCCGAACTCCGCCCGCCTCTCGCCGGTCACGGGTGCTTGTGACTCCGTTGTAACGCTGACAAATGTTGTCCTTTGGATGCTTAATCGCGACCCGCCTGGACACATGTCGACGAAGAGGACGACCTGCGAGTTAGACGCATCATGGACCTCCGAGCCAGATATCGCAATGTAGGTTGGCCCGCAATTTTCAACCGCTGCTCATCAATACCGGTGTTGACGGCGACGACATTCGCGTCGAAGAGTTCCCTGGGCACTGGACGCCATTGCGTTTGTGACGTTCGAGCCGCCACCGGATTGTATTAACTCGAAGGGCGGCGTGATCGCCGTAATTACTGCCGAGCGCTCCGCGCCCACACGCAGCGTAATCACGCATTATCCGATCCAAATCAATTCGCTCTACGATCCTTTGTGGAGTCGGACAGCGGCGCGTACCCGCGTTTGCTTCGGTGCTGGATCCGGGCCCAAGTGTTGCGATCGACAGGCAAGGGATTTACCCGTCCCGTTTCCTGGCTGACAAATCCGCCGTGGTAGGCGATTTCTCCGTGCCGGAAAAGACGCGCAAGCAACGTGAGGGCATGCTGGGCGAGCATCGAATTGATGTAAGGCTCCTGCCGTACCAGTGATTCCGCCGCGCTGCAGGCCGGAAGAGTATCGCGCGCATCCAGCTTGGCGTTGACGATTTGCGGATAGAGTTCGTCGACACACCGCAGCCGCATCGTGGCCCCCTCGCGGTTCGGCCGCAGCGGTTCGCCGAGCACGAATTGGCCCGAGCTGGCATTGTTGCCCAAATCCAGCCAATAGGGGAACGGCCTTGTCTTCAGCCGGACGATGCGCGCCAATGTCTTCCGAGCGGCGCGCGTATCGACACAACTGATCACAAAATCGACATCGGGCACATCACGTCCGTACCGAACGTGCGCGGGAATCCCTATCCAATCCAGCCCCCAGAAGATGTTGAGCCGCTGAATCAGAACGTGAACTTTATACAGTCCGATTTCGCTGGACGTGAACGGCTGACGGACGCAATTCGTTTCGCTCACTCGGTCTCCATCGATAGCATAAACCTGGATGCCTTTGGGGTGCCCGGCCGCAAGCAGCGCGTGATGCAGATAGGGGAGACCGGAAAGAACGGCCGATCCGGTGCCGCCGCATCCTACCACGGCGATCGAAATCTGATCCTTGAGCATTCGGCGTTTCAGCCGGTGTACGGATTGTGCTGACATAGCGTTTCGCGCAGAGTTCTATTCGGAAGCAAATATTCAACAGGAAATCGCTTTCGTCCCGCCAGATCGCGCCACATGCCGAGAAAGCCGTCCGGATGCCGGCACAAAGAGCGCTGCAGATTGCTATGTGTAAACCGGCTGTTGAAATACGCATCCGACCACTGCCTTAGGTTGTCTAAATCGACCACGCGAGGAGTCTGCATCGAGCCGTGGCAAACCTCCCCATTCTCGTACGTGTTCCAATACGGCGCCTGAAAGAGTTGGGTGTTAGGTGTTGGCCGGGTGTTCCCGGCTAACCCCCACACGGACAGATGCCCATCGCGGACAGCGAACAACAGCGCCGGGTGCGGATAGAGTTTCCCGTCCAGCGTTTTGCCGTCCGACTCCGGGCTGAAGAACATCGGACGAATACGAGCCGGCTCCCACCAGGCCGCCAGACGCTGCGACCAGATCAAAACGCTTTCTGGCAACCAGCCGGCGGGAAGCTCGCTTTGCAAGCTGCGGCTGAGTGTTTCGAGAAACGACTTGGACACGGGCTGTCCCTCGCCCAAAATCGGTGGCCCGCCAGCCGGATTTGGTTCGGGCGTATGCACGGTAGCCAGCCGGATCTTGTTATTGCCATAGAGAGCATCCTTACTTCCATAGAGCAGGATGGCCGAGACCAGGTACAGCGGAGCATCCGTGCCGTAATCCGCGCAAACACGCATAAGAAAACCTTCTTTCTACCGAAGCGGTTCGTATCCGGGCACCAGCAGGAGCACACGGGCGGCCGCTGCCAGCGTGTCTAAGGCAATCTCCGCACAAGCAAACGCATCGCGAATCGATTCAACCTGTGTTCCGTCCATTTTGATCGTCGGCCAGGGCTCGAGCGCCACTTGTCCTGCCGTCTCGATTTCCTCGTTCAGGAATTCCGTGACGATGTCATGATTGCCAAAGGCCAGAGCGAGCATGGGAACGTCTGGATCCGATTCGACGTACAACTCCTCGCGGTCCTCGTCCGACAAGGTTACAAGCGGAGGATGCGGCCGCCGACTGGTCGCGGCAAGCGATTCCACAGCATCAATGAGCTGTCGAGCGCGTTTTCGGCGTGCCAGAGAAATGGCCGGTTGAGGTAATTCGGGCATGGTGGACTGCAGGCAAGCCGGCAAAGCGGGCTCTCCGGGCAAACCGGTTGGCTCATACGGGACGGCTTCCCGTTCGCATTCCGTCTTCTTGTACTCCTCCTCTTCGGCACGCATTTCGACCCAATCGTCCCAGCGCATACGCGCGTCCTGGAAATCGTAGACACGGAACCAACGGGACATCGCTTCGGGTAGTGAGTGGTAAAAGAAAGACGGCAGAAGTTCGTGTTCTTTTGCCAGCAGATCGAGAGCCGGCATCAAATTGACCCAAGCCACGGTGTCGATGACTTGAAATGAGAGCAGAACCCGCTCGGGCCGTGGCTCCTCGTCTTGACTGTCGTATCGATTGACCGTGGCACTCAGGCTCAGATACAGGCTGAACGCCCGGTCAATGATCTCGGCCCGTTCGCCGACAAACTGTTTGAGTGTGCGTTCGAGAAAATTACCGATACTCCTTATGGCAAACCAGTCTGACGGCTGAGCAACGCTAGCGCGCAGCAGATTCTGGGCGAACTGGGCCGCGTAAAACGAAGATGCCCGCGGGGAGAACTCGCAGTGCTCGGGACGGAGCTGAGGAATCGTGAATCCAGGTCCTGGCGCAATCAGCCCGGGTGTACCAGGCCGGCGGGCACGGGCAGCGAGGGAACGCGCCGTTGCCCTTGTGAGTAACCCGCACCGATTTGGAGCGCCGCGCCGAGAAATTCCGAGAGTTGACGTAAGTCTTTGCATTTAAATTTCTCAAGTAAACGGTCCCGGTGAGGATCGCGCGCGAACGCATCGAGTTCGCGCAACGCCTGCTCGAGCAACTCCGTGTCGCCGCTCATCCTTTGCTGCCAATCGCCCGAGTGAATTTGTAGACGAGTTTATCGCCGCTTGCATCGGGTCCTTCAATTACGGCTGTCGTTATCTCCGGGTATTGGGCGGCGTATGCGTCACGCACCTGCTCGGGCGTCAGTGCGGGGTCCGGATCTGCTAGTTGCAGCCCCATGTAGTTAAAGCTGCGCTGTAAGGCGCGCGTTTGAATCGGCATAAAAAGTTCCTTCCTTCTTCTTCTCCTCCCTAATTGCTCGGGTTCAAGCCGTGACCTGCTCCGCTGTCTTCGGATCAGCAGCCGCAGCGATTGGTTCGGGCGGCTCATCGAACAGGCTGACCACCGGGGACGGGATCTTCGACTCAGCTGCCTTCTTGTCAGCGTCTTTTACCTCCGCCTTATCGTCGGGTTTTGCAACGGGTTTAGAACTGGTGTTCGTCTTGCGCTTTGCATCCAGCGCCTTTTTGTTCTCCGCTTCCAGCTCTTTGACGGCGGCCTTGTGAGCCTCCCGAATTTGATTCAGCGTCGAATCCGTTTCGATTATGCTCTGCACATAGCTGGTGAGCTGTGCCGAGAGTTCGCGGTCCAGTTCGGCCGCTGTACCCGTAACCGAGAGCGGCGTTGCCAAAGCTTTTTCGGCGGCATCGTTCTCGTTCCGGCATTTCGGAATGACGTTCACGCGGATGACTCCGCCAGGTGCCGCCGAGAGCGTCAGCAGCAGCGTGCGATCCGCAAGTAAGAGTGCAAGTTCAGTAAACATGAAATGTCCTCGTTTCGTTTGAAAGCACAGCAATTCAGCAAATCAGCTGATTCGCATGGGCATGACTACGTACCGAAAGTCAGGAGCCGCCGCATCGTTCGCGGGCTGCCATTCGGTGGCCGTATCCGCGTTGTTGAACAGGAATCGCACGTTCTGGTGTTCTGCGCGATTCAGAAAATCGGCCAGGTACGCCGCATTGAACCCGATACGTGCCGGCTCGCCGGCATACGAAATCGCAAGGGATTCCTCACTCTCTCCCGCCCCACCATCTTGGGCGCGAACACACAGCTGGTTCGTGGAGACCTCGACGACGACACAGCGCGTTTTGCTTTCCGCGAACTGGGCGACGCGCTCAAGCGCGCTACGCAAGTCATTGCGATTCAATGAGAGGGAGGCCGCATGACTTTTTGGAAGCACCCGCTCATAGCTGGGGAAATTGCCGGCCAGTTTGCGGCTGAACAGCAAACGTTCCTGCCATACGAAGAAAATGTGATTGTCCGTAACGGCGCAGCGGACCGGCTGATCGTTGCGTCCTTCGGCAAAACGCAGAAAGGCCGCCAGCGTCTTTCGCGGAATCAGAACTTCGACCGGCTTTCCCAGCGCGGGAATCGCAACGGCAGCCGTCGCGAGCGCCAGGCGATGACCATCGGTGGCAACCATGCTGAGCATCGACATCTCGATTTTCAGGAGAGCGCCCGCAAGAGTGGTATTGAGGGATTCGGACGATACCGCTACGGAGGCTCTTTCGATCAGTCGAGCCAGCTAGGCCGCCTGAGAAGGATGCGCCCTCGCGTGGCGGCTTCGGCAGTTCCGGGAAGCTTTCCGCTGGTAGCGTCGCGATGCGCGATCGCGATCGTCCGCAGGTGAGCGAGACCCAGCCGCTATTTTGTGCTTTTAAGACCAGTTCGCCGTCTGGAAGCATACGAACGTAATCGGATAAGCGCTGCGCCGGAATGGCAACCGAACCAGTGGCTCGTATGGTCGCTGGACAGTAGGAGATTCCGCCCAGTTCCATGTCGGTTCCGGTGATCGTCAAACCTCTTGCATCGGCACGGATGAGCAGCGTGCCTAACGCCGGAACGGTGTTTTTCCGGTCGGCCAGAATCTGCACGAGCCGGAGTACGCGCGCGAAGTCGGTGGTGCGAACCGCGATTTCCATAGATAGTGAACCTCCTCAGTGTTTGCATCGGCTGGAGCTGGAATAAAGGGGCCGCGTCCATGCGCCCCAGTTGAGAAAACAGAAGCTGCTTCGCCGCCTGCTTTATCGCTGCGTATCGCCTTTAAATGAGTCGCGCAGTGTATCCAATCCCGCTGAGGCGCTGTGCGCGCACGGTTGAGCCGAATTTCGAGCGGCCGGATCAGCCTGTTTTCACGTCGCAGTGCTTGGACGAAACGCCAGAGCGGGATCAAGAGGTACGTCTCGATCGCCCCGGCGAACGCAATAATCGGCTGATTCTGTCACACTCCAAAACCAAGCAGGACGATTCCGCAGAGTACGGGAAGCACTGCGATGACATATAGAGTGATGCACAGGAATTTGTTTTCGCGCAGGAGCAACTCAATAGTTGGCTGCGCGGAATGCCGCTTCATAAGTTCGTCCTTTCGAGGTGCAGCATGAATGCGAGCAGTGCCTGTTTACCGGAAAAGTCCGGGAAGCAGGAGCAACAGAATGAAAACCAAACGATGACGTTCGTTCCCCAGACAAACGAAGAAGACGCGCTGAAATGGATCCGGTAGGAGTGCTACAAGCGCTACCACGCCGTGTACGTAGAAGCGCTCGGCGTGTATTCGACCTATTGCGGCCTCACCCGCCGGCCAGCGGGAGCATTCGATGAGATGACTGCTCCGCCGGCGCGCTGAAGGCACTGCTGTTCCCGGCTTCGCGGCCCCGTTCTTAGTACAGGATTCGCTAAAGGCACTACGCAACGAGGCTGTTAATGGCCTGCTGCGGCAACATCGGTGAACTGCGCCAGATATTGTGGATTCGTGACATTAGCCGCGGCATTCGCTTGAGCGCCTTCGAAGCGCTGCCGCGCATCCGGCTGGTTGCCTGTACTCGTCATGTGGCTGTTTCCCGCGCCACTTCGAGCAAACAAATGACCCGACACACGAAATACGCTGCCGGGCGAGGTCTCGCGAAGTTTGTCCGCCAAAGGAGACGAAAGCGGAATGCGTGCTGCTCGCGCGCTGGCTCGCTGGTCGCCGGGATACCCGTTCGTGAACGAGATAGACGAACCAGATGCACACGTGGGTTGAAACGTGAGTACCACATCCGTCCCTGTGACGGAAAAGAACAGGCGCCCGGTCCAGTCCACAAACTCGCCGTTCGGGCCGAAAACCCGAGCGATTGAATCTTCAAAGCTCCAGGGATCCGGCGGATGCATCTCGGCTCGCCGGATGGGATTGGCCTCGGCCGCGACTTTGTTTCGGGCTTGAATGTAGTCTTTCAAGACAGCGCAGAATTGATCCTGCTGTTCTTTCCCGCGGGGGCCGCTGTATGCGGGGGACGGAGCTGGTGACGAACTGGCACCGGGATGGAACCGCAACTCGCGAATGAGCCAGGTCGAATAGGTGAACGGCTTCCCATTCACCTCGAACTGAACCGCCGAATCCGTACTCGACAGATAACGGCCTTCAATCTTTTGTCCGTCCTTCAGAATCAATGTATCGCCAGCCATGCTGCAGGCCAGACTGAACAGGAGGGGCAAGCACATATAACCTCATTCGCGTCCTCAAAAACGTATTGAAACAAAACGGCAGTTGCAAGCCGGCAAGGAATGCGTACAGTTCTCGGTGTGGCAACTGCATGGAACCATCTCGTGGTAGCAGCAATTCCTAATACCGAGGGGCTGCGGTGTGAGCTCCGCGATGGCCGGCTGATTGCGTTCGGCCCGGAATGGCGCGGGCAAATCTCCGTGATAGACCGATTGTATGTCGCGCAGGATGTGACCGTTGCCAATCGCTTGACGCCGCTCATTCTAGAGCGCGGCGGCCGTTTGGACTTGGCTCAAATTCCCATCACGGCAGCGGCGACGCCCAAACGAGACCGGCACGGCGGTGGTTTCGTCATGCTCGATGCGACGGCAGCCCAGCAGGGCATTTCCAGGGTGCTGGTCACGGCCGCGCAAATCCGCGACTACTTTTTCGCCCCGAACCGATGCGTATGTTGGGCAGAACAGCCGAGCTGGTTCGAGGTTCTCGGGGTCCGCAAGAACAGCACGCCGGCGGAGATCCGGCTGGCGTACCGCGTGCGCATGCTGGAACTGAAGGCGAAGGGCGGCGAGACCAATCGGTCCATACAGGCCCAACTCGCGCGCGGTCTGCAGATCCTGCTCGATCCGGGTCTGCGCCGCGATTATGTGCGGTTGCTCGAAGACCCTGATGCCAGCGTTGCGTTCCCGCCGTGGACCATTGGCCTGTTGCGTGTCACTGGTCAGAAAAAGGGCGAGCTGTTTCTCGTGAATGAATTGGTGAGTTTCTTCCCGCGCACCGAAGAACGAAGTGTGCGGCTTGCGCTACGCCGCTTTCGATTCGAAGGACCAGAGGCCGTCTACCGCGATGCGACGCAAGCGCATCCTCATTCGCTTCGATTCCTCTTTGTTGCCGATGCAATGGACGGACGCGTGGAACACCTGGGCGCACCTGGCGCTCGGCTCCGTTACGGTGAAAGCGACCTTCTGGCAGCAAACACGATTCCGGCGCACTGAAAGCGGATTTCAGCCGCGAATCTGGTCGCAGCCATTCCCGAGCACGCTGGCCGTACAGAACCCGTCGTGGGTCGCGCCACGATTCGACACCGCTCGCGCCTTCTGGGAGCGCTTTCATCCATACGCCGACATGATCGCGCTGTTGCGCGCGCGATTAGAGCATGAACCGATCGAGGCTCAACAAGCTGCCGAGTGGTGTCACGCGCACGGTGTTCGGCCCCCGGTAGAAGCCAGATGGGTCAACTGGGAGCCGGGCTACGAAGAATGCTTCTACCGGGAATTAGCCGCCCGTGCCCGGGCGGTCTACCTGTTCCGAAATGAATATCTGTTCGTCTTTGATCAGACGGTCGTCTCCGAAATTCCGCAGCCCGGACACGCCAGCTACATCTTCCACCCCAAAGCGTCGCTCGATGCCTTCCTACGGTCGTATGCGCAAACGACTCGCCACGCCATTCGAACTGAGCCGAAAAACGCCGGGGAAACGCTTGGGTATGCCGGACGGATTCCGCATACGAAGGATTTGTCGGTTTGGATCGAAAAAATCAAGGGTTCGTTTACAAGCTCTATATCGCAGCGACCAACCGCGTGATGCTTCATTCGGAGGAGTGAATCATGCCAAGCAGACCTCTCAATTCACCAGCAACGGCTGCTGGAGTCGGAAGGTGAGCCGCGTCTCCGACGGCACCCGCACTCGCTGACCGGATGTAAATACTTCTCCGAGCGTACCCAGTGTGGCGCCGGAACCGGCTCCAATCGCTGCGCCCTTTCCGCCACCTGCGATCGCGCCAATCACAGCGCCAGCCGCGGCCAACCCGCTAATCGTTTTGCCCGAGCGCGCCGTGCGGGAGGAACTCGCTTCCACGACATCTGTCGAAGAGGCATCGTAGCGTTTACCCTGAATCATCAAAGAACGCAACGCCAGCCGGAGTTCCGTTTTCCCGGCAAAGGGTCCAGATTCCTGCCGGTTTGTCAGAACGATCAAAACATCGGAGCCGCGCGGGGCCACAATCTCTCCGGTCTGATTAAGCAGCGGCTCGTCGAGAGAAGCACGGTACTCCTTACCCAGAGCGTCGTGGCTGGAATCGGCGGCATCGATCAGGCGGACCACAACGGGAGTATTGGCGGCAATGGTCGTCCCTGGTTGCGGAGCTGCCGGACTTGCCGGCACGGGATTAATCGGCGTAAATGTCTGCGTTGGGCTCGCAGCAGGGCCGGAATCAAATTTCACGGCCTCGATATGGGCCGTTTTGAGGGTGAGCGTCTGGCCGGCGACAACGACCCGAATCGCGTCGGCGCTTCCGCCGGCGAAAGTGCCTTTGATTTGGCTGCCGTCTTGCATCGTTACGGTGACCGGCTGTGACGCGAGCGCCAGGCTCCCCAAGGCGGCGGCCAGGACTGCGGTTCGAAAGAGCGGACCTGTAAAACTCATAAAAACCGTATTCCGATAGATACCCGAAAAGGAAACCGGTTGCAAACCGCCCATTTTCTGGCAATGTGGAGACGTTTGTTGTTTGCGGCGAGCCGACTTCGCTCCACACAGAAGATCCTTCGGTGTTGGTTGCTTTGAGTTCGGGTTCAGCGCGAGGCCAAAGCATGACATTACGTCGAAGAAAGCAGCTGGTCGTATCGCGCCAAAATTTCCTCTGCCCTCTTATAAGCAATTTCAAATCCCAGCAGCCCAGAAATCTCGCAACGTATCGATGCCAGTAGCTCTGCTTCACTCCGAGTCGGGAGCCGGCCCGGCACGCCCTTCGACAGCAGCAGGTCATCCGGGATTTGAGATTCCAATGCTTCGCGCTGCCGCGCAACGTCCTTGGCCCGGCGACATGGCGCGCAAGGTCGACCGTGAGAAGATGCGGCGCGACATCGCCCAGCCAGCGACCGGGCTGAAACGAAAAGCTCGATTCTGCTTCAAGCGCGACCAACTGTCGGTAGACGTTAAGGTTGTTTTCGCACTGGGAAGCCGCGGCCAAATCGGCACCCGAGGAAAGTACGCAAAAAGCGCAGGAGACCCGTGAACAGCCATAAACGCTGTAGGCCACATGCAAGGGCTGGTTTCGTTCCCGCAAAAATGCAAAGACTTCGGCATGAGACCAGTAGAGGATCGGATGCCAGTCCCATCCGGACGTTCCTGCGCGTTTGCGTACCAGCCGCTGTTGCGGTGTGCAAACGGGCGCTTTCGACCGGGCCGCGCTTTCCGCGCGCCGGATACCGGTGACCGAGAGAATCGGGCGCCCTACAAATCGTTTGGTCAGTGCGCGGCACGCAATGGCGATTTTCAGCTCGCTCGTACAGAACCGAGCGGCAGCCGAACTCCAGGGCATAATGACGCGAACGCATTCGAGCCTGGCGTACCGGTGTTTGTTGCTTTCCCAGCGCTGCCGCCAGCGAGCCAGCAGGCCGCCGGCGCCGCGGCGCAGAACCAGCAACTCGGTTCCAAGTGACGCCGCTAATCGCTCGCACGTGGGGAGACTTTCGGCCCACTCGATTTCGCCAAGATCGCAATGAACGAGAAGACGCGGCCCGCGATGGCCGCAATCATCGAGGTATTCGAATGTCCGAATGGCGACGGCACTGGAATCCTTGCCGCCGGATACGCCAATTGCAACCGGGGCATGATCGGCGAGCGCCCGCTCGATTTCGGGCGTGATTGCCACCTCATACCAATACGGGGGAGTGGCAATCTCGAAGAGAGCCAGTTGAGGCATCGGGCGAATCCTTAATTAGATTGCATTCTGTTTCTGAAGGAGCGCAGCCGATCGAGACCATGTGCTGGCGCTCGCTGAACCAGCGGCCCTTGCGCGAAAAATGGAACTGCTTTGTCCGCAGGAGGCCATCGATGTGGACGGAGATGGATGTTGCCGTGACCGCAGTCACGCTCCCCAGGTGCCGGTTCGCTCCCACGCTCGCATAGAGCAGTGCGATGCGGTCACCCGGCAAAAATTTGTGTACTTGCGTCATGCGAAAAAACGTCAAGAACCCCACAAAAGGGCTTGTCTGCATGTTGCCGGCAAATGGGATACAACGAACGCAGAATGACGCCGATGCCACTATTGCAAGAGCCGATAACGAAAGAGCAATTCGAGCGGGAACTGCTGAGTCTTCCGGCCAACGAGGCGGACTCACGCCGCGAATTCTGGATCCTATGTGAAGCGCTTCAGGCGATGGAGGACACCAAATGTCCGCCGCCCGACTGGTTTATCGAATCGTTCAACAAGGTGCTCGAATATCCATCCGAGGAACGGGCCGAACCCTGGCGCGAACTACGGCATCAGCTGCTCGAGCAAATGGGCGAGTTCCAGCGGGAGCCAAAGGCAACTCGGCAGGAGCAAAACCGGTTCAGAAGGTATTAGCGAGTCGCCGAGTTGTTTTGACGCGATGCCTGTTTCCAGTAACGCGGTATTTCAGCCACAAGGTGGCGCGTCGGTAAATACTGCGCGACGACTGGTGTTCCATGCACAAAACCACTTCTCCGTCTCACTCGGCAGCCCCAGTGATCCGAAAACGGAAGGCAAAGATCTTGGCCAGAGCGTGCGATGTAATCTGGGCGGTGCACTGTTGCAGTTCACGCGAGAAGATCTGTTACCGCGACGCCTAAAGTTCTGCGCTCATCAACGCTGCAGGGCCTAGTGACCGTTCGAACGCATGCGACGCCGCACTTCATCGAGGAAGTTCTCGAGAAATATGGCCTCGTTCTGCGCCGTCCGCTCCCCAGCTTCGACCGGCGCCAACATAACGACGCGCCGGCCATCGGAGGTCAGGTCAAACGCCCCCTGTCCCACAACGGAGTCCAGCAGGCGTTTCTCCGACCATAACCGTGGCTTGCCGGCCACGACGGAATCGCCTTGTCGAGTGTAGTTAACCACCATGAACCGGCTGTCGAGAGATCGGAAGAGCAGTTCGCGCCCGTCCTGGGACCAGACTGGATACGCGCCGCCGCCATTGGAGATCTGCCATTTGCCGCCCCGATTCGGGAACGCCCGCACGTACACTTCGTAGGTCCCCGACTCGTTGGAAGTATAGGCCAGCCAATTCCCATCGGGCGACAGCGTGGGATATCGCGCATCTGAAGATGTCTGCAGGTAAGCCTCTGGCTTGCCGCCCACCAATCCTGTGCGGCTGAATAGGACGGGCATGGTCCACACGCTGATTCCGCCGCCGGCCGCCTGCTGCATCAGCGCCAGCCGCGCTCCATTCCGGGCGATGGAATACGGAAGCTGCAGAGTCTGGCTCTCGGTGAAACGATGTGGTGCTTCCCCGCCGTTCGCGAGGGTCCAGTACATGCCTCCTTTCCCCGCGAAAATGATGTAGCGGCCATCGGGACTCCACAACGGATTCATGTTTGCGGACCCGGCGGCATCAGACGTGAGGCGATTCATCACCTCCCGTTGGCAATCGTAAATCCAGATGTCGCGACTCCCCTTATCCGCTATTTCCACCGCAAGCCGCTGATTGTCCGGCGAAAGGTGAGGGTAGAAGTAACGGGCCGGCTTCGCTAACAGCGGCTGGGTGTTGCCGTTCCGGTCCATCCACTGCACAGTATTGAGGCCGCTCGTTTCCGCTATGGCGCTGCGATAAACCAGTGTTCCGGTCTGGGAGAAATCAAGTTGCGCGGAGCCGCTGCTCCAGTTGTACCCGACGTGCTCCAGTACCGGCGCCGGTGTGCCCCGCACGTCCAAAGAGTCGGGGTCGAAAGCTACAGCGTAGAGAGTGCCGTTCTGAATGTACGTCAGGTACCCCGGTCCGTCCTTGACATAGAGATACCGGCCAAACGTGCCGCCGCGCACAAGCGTTTTTCGCCGCCCATCACGCAAGGTCACGGCATCGATATTCGCCTCATCGAAATCGCTCAGAGATGCACTTGCGGTGAACAGTACGGCCTTACCGCCGGGCAGAATTTGCGGCCACCGGTGCGTCACCTCGCCGGACGCCAAGTGCGTCACCGGCGCGGGCGCGCCGCCGCCGGGGGGAATGCGCGACAGCGGCCCGACGGAGGACAGCGCCGCAATAATGGCACCATCAGCGCCCCAGCTTCCACCCGCGCCGAGAGGCGCATCGCACAGGACGACTGGCGCGCCACGTTCGAGCGAGAGCTTCTTCAGTTTTCCGCTCGCGAAGAACGCAACCCACTCTCCGTCCGGGGATAAAAATGGAGCATAGGCTCCCTCGCTGCCCGCCAGTTCCGTGGCCGTCTGAAGTTCAAGCCTGCGCGCAAAAAGTCTGCCCTGCGAAGCATAGATCAATCGGGAGCCGTCGGGCGAAAGCATCACCTCGGGACCATAGGATGAGCCCAGCGACACGTTCGGACCCAGATCGACAACCAGGCGGACCAGCGGTTTCGGCGTGATCGGCCACGTGGCTCGATATGCGATCCACGCGGCCGCGGCGGCCAGCGCGATGATGGCTGCCGCGATTAGCCGATGCCGTCGCGCGCCGCTGAACACGCGCGACACCTGCGCGGACGGAAGCGCGGGCGCCGCTGCCGATTTGCCCGAACTATCTCGCCGGAGCCGCTTCAGATCGCTACGCAGATCGGATGCGCTTTGATAACGAAGTTCGCGATCCTTTTCCAGCAGGCGGTTCACTACCCGGTCCAATTCCACGGGAAACTGCGGGTTCACGGCGGCGATGGACGGCGGAGCACCATTGAGGATGGCGTCAAAAATCACAGCCGCGGTGCTGCCGGTGAATGCCTGCTTACCGGTCGCCATCTCGTAGAGAACGGCGCCGAAGCTGAACAGGTCCGTGCGAGCGTCCAGTTCTTCCCCCCGCGCCTGCTCGGGCGACATGTAGGCCATGGTTCCCATCGCTGTGCCCGGACGTGTAAATGGCAACGCTGCAAGCTTAGGATCGGGGGCTCCTGGGTCGTCGGACGCGGTCAGCCTGGCCAGGCCAAAATCCAGGATCTTCAACTGCTCGCGCGCGGTAACAAAGATGTTGCCCGGTTTGATGTCCCGATGCGTGACGCCCCGCCGATGTGCGGCATCCAGCGCATCGGCGGCCTCGATCGCCAGGTCCAGCAACTCCTCCGTCTGGAACGGGCCGATAGCAATGCGTTGCTGCAGTGTCTGGCCCTCGAGCAGCTCCATCGAGATGAATGGCTGCCCGCCCAGTTCATCCACCTCGTAAATGGTGCAAATATTCGGATGATTCAGAGCGGAGGCGGCGCGCGCCTCACGCTGGAATCGTCCGAGCGCCTCAGGGTGGTCCGCCAGTTCTTCGGGAAGGAACTTGAGCGCCACGCACCGGCCGAGCCTCGTATCCTCGGCGCGATACACGACTCCCATGCCCCCGCCGCCCAAGCGTTCGAGAATGCGGTAGCGGGAGATCGTGGTTCCCTCTCGCGGTGAAACCAGTTCGGCCACTGCGGGGGCTTCCGGAAGGTTGTCGGCGACTGAGCTTTTCGCCGGTGCGCTCCGCGCGGTGTGGCTGACAACCTGCCCGATAAACCGATAGCCGCGCTTCGCAAGCGTCTCGATATAGCGGGGATTGCGGGCCGACTCGCTTAGGGCTGCCCGCAGCCTGGTCACGGCGCTATTGATTCCGAATTCGAAGTCGACTACCGTTTCGTTGGGCCAGAGCCGGGCCTGGATCTCTTCCCGGGTAATTAGCTCACCCGGTCGCTCCAGCAGCATCGCCAGAATTTTGGCGGGCTGTTCCTGAAGCCGGATTCGTTGCCCGTTCTTTCGTAATTCGTTGGTGCGCAGATCCAGTTCAAACGCGCCGAAGCGCGCGACTTCGAGGGTGCCCGCCACTTTAATGACCGCCTATTACCGTATGATTTGCCCGATTCTAACAGATCGCCCGCCGGTTCTTGGTACTAAACGTACTGTTTTCAGCGATGTACCTCGTTTTATGAATTTCATATCCGTTCCATCTCCGTTCCATTGCTGCCGCTGCCTGCTTCCGTTAATTTTCGATCACTACGGGCGCGGTCTTCGCGCGAACTTCGCACGGACAAACATATGTCGACAAGCAGCAATCCCCTTGGAGTCTTACTCGAATCCTCGCAGGGCGCGGCGATCCTTCTGGAGACCTCTCGCGAACCCGAAGTTCAAGGTGACTTTAGAGAGGGGACCGATTCGAACTACACTTCTGCGGTAGGATCATCGTTCCATTCTCAGGCAGCTTCGGGCTCCGCAACGCCACTACGTGCCGGCGGCTCGGGTTGTGGATCGCCACCAGCAGGGGGATACTCGATACCCGCCTCAGGCTCTCCCTCCGAGCCTACCTCGGCCGACGCAACACCCGCCTGGGCAAAAGGCGGCCTCACACAAGAGCAGACACTTCAACGAGCAGCGGCAGCATTAGGACGCAATCCTTTAGCGAACGCGGGTTTGGCGGGTGGCTTGCGAGAAGTCGGAGCTAACAAAGGTCCAGGGTTGCACCCACTCAGCAGCCAAAAAGACAACCGCTACCGGTTGGAAGCACTTTCCGCCGCTCCAAACTCAAATGCTGACTCGGGCGTCGAGAACCATCGCATGGGCGACTACTTGGCCGGTGCGTACTACGAGTTCCAGCAGGACCCCAATAACGGCGAGGACTTCTTCAATTGGGTCGAACAAAAAGTCAAGGACCACGGTGCCGAGGCGATGGCCAAGCAGTGGTATCCGGGACTGTTCAAACCCGAAAACCAGCGCTGGCACGAGACCTTCGTCGACTGGTTTGCCAAAGGCGTTAAGTACGTTGTCGGCAAGGAGGCTCGCGAACGCTATCAGGTGAGCTTCGGCAAGGACGGTTCACTATTGCGCAAGGGGTTTGGGGGCAATAGTGCAGTAACCGACAAGTTCGACAGCGAGGAGTTGCACAAGTACTACAAAGAGAAAGGAGGACAAGATCGCCCGGTTGGAGAGTGTATCTGGGTGCTTGGCGAGGACGAGCAGTTTTATACGCACCTCGGCAAGTTGGGGCGTTTCCATCACTCTAGCCTTGGCGGTGGCAAACATGTCGCAGCCGCGGGCGAATGGACCGTGAAGGACGGTAAACTCGAAAGCATCGACGGCACCACAGGCCACTATCGGGTTCCTCCGGAAGCCCTGATCGCGGCGGTTCAGGTTTTAGAAAAGAACGGTGCGTTGTCGGACAAGACGACAGTCATTCTCTACGCAAAAGCTGGCGGAAAAAAAGAGGAGATCAACGCCAAAAAATTCCTCGCCAATCCGCAGTCTTTCTTGAAGACGTACAACACCTATAAACCTTAAGTATTCGAGAGTTGGTGGGCCGTGTGCGGAGGGTAATCATGATGAGGCGACGGAGATCAATAAACGCAGCATTGCTTGTGGCATGTGTGGCAGGAGGAATGCTGTGGATGCGCGAGCCGTATGCAGTTGCAGCAGCGCGCGAGAATGGCGGCAAGACCCGCGTCTACTATGTTGCCGCCGACGAAGTGAATTGGGACTACGCTCCATCCGGCCGCGATGAAGCCATGGGCATGGAGTTCGATCCCATTGCAAAGGGCTTTGCCGAGCCCGGCCCTCACCAGATTGGCCGCATAAACAAGAAGGCCATCTACTGCGAATACACCGATGCGACATTCACAAAACTGAAGCCACGTCTCCCCGAGGATGCCTATCTTGGCATTCTGGGTCCGATTTTCCATGGCGAAGTGGGCGATACGTTCCGGATCGTCTTCAGGAACAACGCTACACATCCGTTCAGCATGCATCCGCACGGCGTGCTGTATGAGAAGGACTCGGAAGGCGCCGACTACAACGACAACACCACCGGCAAGGACAAAGAGGATGGATGCGTTGCGCCAGGCGCCACCCACACCTACACGTGGCAAATTCCTGAGCGCGCCGGGCCGGGGCCGAGCGATCCGAGTTCCCTATTCTGGCTCTACCACTCGCATTGCGACGAACTGCGCGATGTAGCCTCAGGCCTCTTTGGCGGCTTTGTGGTGACCCGCCGCGGTGAGGCAACACCCGATGGCCGCCCCAGGAACGTCGACCACGAATTCGTGACCATGTTCATCGCCATCAACGAGAACGAGAGCTGGTATCTGGATGACAATATCCGCGACCATTGCAACGATCCGAAGATGGTCAAAAAGAGTGAATTAGGCGCGCTCACGGCTACAGGAATCAGCACACCCGCCGCGAATACGGGTTTCATTTCCACCAACACGAAATGGTCCGTCAACGGATACATTTACGGCAACACGCCTATGATGACGATGCGCAAAGGCGATCACGTGCGGTGGTACATCGCCACGCTGGGCGACTTCAACAACGCACATACCCCGCATTGGCACGGCAACACGGTGCTCGTCGGCGGACAGCGCACCGATGTGCTCGCGGTGACCTCCGCGCAGATGATTACCGCCGACATGGTTCCCGATGCACCTGGCATCTGGCTCTATCACTGCCATATCAGCGATCACATGCTGGCGGGCATGGTCGCGCGTTATGAAGTGAAAGACCGTTGAGAGGTGACTATGCATCAAAACGTGCTTCCCGGCCAGCAGCAGCCTTACTTCCTTGAAAGTAGTGAAGGCCCTCGATACCTGCTCGGCCCGTTCCTTGCCACAATTATCGGCCGCAGTGAGGACACGGGCTCGCTCATGGAAGGCGTCCTCCTGATCGGCGCAAAGGATTCCGTTGTGCCGCTACACCGGCACAAGAGCTCGCACGAGGCGGTTTACGTACTTGAGGGGTCAGCCAGTTTGCGGCTGGGAGACAAGGACTTTGCGTTGGAGGGTGGCGAGTATGCGAGCGTCCCGCCCGGCACGGCGCACAGCTTTGTCTTCACCGGCCACCGAACCAGACTTCTGACATGGACCTTCGGCGGCAACGGCGCTGGGATGTATGAGGCGCTCGGGCAGCCCTCCGAGGCAGTGACATACTCGACCCGCGCGGAGCCGCCGGACTGGAAGAAGCCGCTGCCCGGCGTAGACGTAGAGTTTCTCTTAGACGAATTCCCAGTCATCACGCCGGGTAAAAAGAGCGGCATCGCTCCTGCCGGTGTCGAGCCGTATGTCATCCCGGCCGGAGAAGGTGAGCGCATGATGGCGGGTGATGAGCTTTTCACATTTCTAACCGATCAGCGCCAGAGTGGCGGCAAGTTCATTGTACTGATGACGGATGGGCCCAAAGGAAATCGCATTCCGAATCACCTGCACGAGAAACACACGGAAACCTTCTTCTGCCTGAACGGATCCGTGAGTATGACAGCAGGCGAAGAGCACGTATACCTGCGGCCGGGTGATTTTCTGCATGTGCCCGCCGGCACGCCGCATACTTTTCAGATGACCGGCAATAATACCCGGTTTATCCAATTCCACGCGCCGGGATTGAACGAGCCGTTCTTCCGTTACATGTGTGATCCGTGCGAGGAGCACGCCTTTTTGCAGCCGCCTCCGCCATTTCGCTTTGACCGTGTTATCGAACATCTGGCTGAACTTGATGTGAAGTTTCTGGAGAGAGCGGCCGGCTAACCTTCAGGCTTCGGAGGGGCGCAATGAGTGGAACGGCTCCGCCCCCACCTCTTCCGTAAACGTGTATGCGGATGAGGTGTACAGCCCCGGCCCTGGTCGCGATTTGCTGGCGGCGCCCGTTTGGCAGGGGAGTGGACCCAATCCGTTGCCGTTCATCCCCAGTCTGTCACCCAGCCCTCACCGGCTGATCCGAGTGTGTATGGAAGCGGATCCTCGATTATACGTGTAATCTTGAAGATTCACGATTCTCCAAGCAAACAGCAGAGTGCGGATTGGGATGAACACAGGTCCGGTAGCGGTCTGTCTGCGAACTCACGTGGCACTTTGAACGAATGCGAGCGCGGATCGGTCGGGTCGCCGGTGATGGCCTAGCATTTACCGGTGTTTGGCTCACCGGCTTGAAAGTCGGGTTACGTCGAAGTGAGAATATAGCGGATCGAGAACGCCCACATCAGGTAACCTAACAACCATGGAGCTGATTTTCGAGATTCGTGATGCTGAAGAGGGTGGCTATTGGGCCCGTGCCCTCGGGCACGCAATCTTCACAGAAGGCGAAACCTGGGAAGAACTCCGTAGCAACGTTCTCGAAGCGATATCTTTGCACTTTGAAGATGCTGAAACGCGCCCGCGGCTTGCGCAACTGCACTACGTTAAAGACGAATTGATTCCTTTAGAAGCCGCATGAAGCTGCCGCGGGGCGTATCCGCCGATCGGTTGGTTCGCGCACTGGAGCATTTGGGCTACCGGAAAATTCGGCAAAAGGGCAGCCATGTTCGGTTACGGCATGAAGGACCTCCAGCGCATTCAATAACCGTGCCGGTGCACGATTCACTGAAGACGGGCACACTTCATGGCATTTTGACTGAGGTTGCTCAGATGAGGTCAATCGCGGTCGAAACCATCATTGCTCTTCTCTGACATCTTTGGGATCGCTGGCGTAACAATCTCTTGCTGAAGCGCCGTGTTTTGAACCCTTCTGGCTCACTCGTCATAAAGTGCCGTTGTCGGAAACTTGCGGGATGCTCAGGTGTGACCACCCTGCTATTTATCCATTTTGTGCGTGCGTTCGGTAAATCTACATTGGAGCGGCGCGAATCGGGTCTCGACCCACTTCCTGCTTCCGCGTGACCTGGCCTAAGCAAGTGGGAGAACCGAGATAGCGTATTTTGGCTGCGCCAATGGTCACTCCCGCTCGGGTTCGTGATTCGGGCGGACGAATATTCTATAAGCGATCGCGGATAACGCGTACAAAACGTGGCGTTGGAACTATCAGTCCGCAAAATTCCGCGTTTGCAGACGGCGCACTCGCGCCAGTTGTTTGGGTCAATGTTGATCCATTCCAAATGATCCGTCAAGCCCGGCAGCCTAGACAACTCCAAAACGAACTCGCCGGGTGCTTCCGATGCAGTCAGGAGCACCGCCTGTATTCTTGCCCGCGTGATCGCTACATACAGCAATCTCCGCTCCTCATCCGTAGCGTTGGATTGCGGCGGTAGAAGCAGTTCGAAAAGTGGATCAGTCTCGAGATTGCTCGGAAAGCCGCGAAGACGTGCGTCCAGCCCGCCGATAATCACGTAATCGCATTCGAGTCCTTTCGAGCTATGCATTGTTTTATAGTCGACCTGGAGCTTCGCTGCAAAGCTGCGTGCCAGATACGCAACCGTTTCTTCCTCAAGCCCCTCGGCGACAAAGGAGGCGTCTTTGCTCCCTTCGCGAAACGGCCCGCAGGCAGATCGGAAAAAGATCCGGCGCGTGGAACCGTTACAGGTGAAGCTCAATATTGAGCCGCTGGTTTCCGAAGAGCAGTTCGCCCAAGCGCAAGCGATTCTCGGGCAGCGCCGAACGAGTTGGATCAGCTCGCGGTCCGAAGAAAGCCGGTTTGAAGCCGGTTTGAAGCTTCGGGCCTTCTGTACTGCCACTGCGGACAACGGATGTACAGCAAAGGATCCGGCCGTTGCCGGCGGCAGAAATGGCTGGATATTTATTACTGCCGGAGCCAGCACAAAGGCGGATCGGGTTGCGGCGCGCCCAAGCTGAGCCGGGAAGTTACGGATTACTCACTGAGCGCGCTCGTCTCGGAGATTGTTCCTGCAGCCAAGTGTCTTGGCTTCCCTGATCGAGAAGGCGCTGGATCCGCCGGAACGGTCGCCACTCGACGAGATAGTCGCGAAGGCTGCCATAGAACTCGAGCGGTTGAAGACAGAGAAGCAGCGATTGCTCAGTCTGACATTGAAGGGCGTGTTTTCCGACGAGGAGGTAACCACGGAAGCGCGGCGCATCGATTCCGAAATACGGAGTTGGACTCCCTGATGAGCAAGGATCAGCAGCAGAAAGCGCTTCGGTCGACTGCAAACGTGCGCGAGACCGCTCAACTGATTGCTTCAGTATTTGCCGAATATCAATTTCTGAGTCTGAAGGAACGGAAGCACTTAACCCGTCAGCTCGTCAAGCGGATTGAAGTCGCGGACCAGCACTTTACTGCCGTAACGCTAAGTCTCCCTGCTCCCGACGCCAAAATTCGAACCCACACGGAAGGGGCATTCATGGCGCATTCGGCGTGAGAGTTTGTCTCCACGTTCGAATCCTAAGCCTCGCTGGCGTTCGACATTGTCGCCGGATCACCCAAACACAACAGGCAATCGAGTTGTCCAGCCCCCCAGGGAAATACCGAAGCGGCTTCGACTCCCGCTACGGCGAAGCTGGTGACTCGTTGATCCCTTTGCACTTCTTCTTTTCATCTCTAGCGCTTTGCTGACATTTCGTTAACATTTCTCTCCGGACTAGCTCTTGGACGGACCGACCAACTTCGTCCAGCAATCATCATTGCAAATTTCCCCGCGCAATGTAGGATACCCACCTCACCAGCAAATCGCGGAGCCAGACATTCAGGCCGGAGTTCCGAACTCGTACCGTCCTATTGCTTCTGGCGACAAATCACGCGCAGCCTTAGCACCCATGGATGCGGTTCTGGCGGGTCCTCGGCGCTCTGCTCGCCATATGGTGCCGTGGCTTGGCCCGCTTTGTTTGCTCGTATATCGCCCCGTGGCTTTTGTAAAAATTATGAAAAAAATCGAAGCTACCAAAACCGCCATAGCGCAGACAAGAATTTTGTTGACTCAGCCCCAAACCAAATCGGCGCATTAGGGCTGCGGCTGACCGTCCGGCCAAAGCGTCAGATAGATCAATTCGCCAGGCAGACCGTCGCGTTCAACACCAACGCCTTCGCCGATGGTGAAAATCCACAACTACTCCCGACGGCGTCGACAGGTAGCGCCCCATTGAACTGGCTCAAAGAAGACAGGCATGTACAAACCGGCATGATACAGCAGGGTACAGCCAAAGTCCACATGCTCATGTGCCCTGGTGGGATTGCCCGGTGATGAATAATCCGTTGATGTGAACGGTGAGGTCGATCGGGGGCACTCAAGCTTGTTACAAAGCTCGTTCAGCACAACGGTAGAGCTGAGTATATAGATAGTCGATGATGCAAATGTCAAATCGGCTTGATTGCTCTACACTTGTAGACCCACTATTAAAATCGAGAAAAGTGCTTGCTGGGGTGGTACGGCGATTGTTTCTGGATAGCAACAATACAGGAGCTTCCGGCAGATCCTCCCTAATTACGTGGGAGCCTTTAAAAATCTATGTAACGGCGACTCTTGCGTTGAGCGCCCTGGGCCGTCCCAAGATATTGCCCTGAGCGTATTCCACACCTATCGTTTTGAGAGCTTCAAGGGTAACACTGTCTTCGACGTGTTCTGCGATGGTCTCGATCCCCATCACGTGGCCAATGTGATGGATTCCTTCAACCATTGCGTGGTCAATGGGATCTCCTGCCATGTTTTTGACAAAATGCCCCGCGATCTTTACGTAATCGATCGGCAGGCTTTTCAGGTAAGCAAACGAGGATAAGCCGGTACCGAAGTCATCCAATGCAAATAGGCATCCCAGTTCTTTGAGTACCGAGATAAATCGAATCGCGTGAGAAAGGTTTGCAATCGCGGCCGTTTCCGTTATCTCGAGACACACTTGCGCGGGGTCAACCTTCGTTCGTCGCAATTCGTCCATAACGAAGCTGAGGAAGTTCTCATCTCCTAACGATTGCCCGGATACATTGATCGAGTAAATGACGGGGGCTGGACTGGATCCCCGAAGCTGCAGAACCTCCAAGGCGTGCCGCAACACCCAGCGATCGACTGCGGTCATGAGGCCGTAATGCTCGGCGGCCGGCGTAAACTGACTTGGAAGTATGAGTTGGTTCTCTTCGTCGAGCAACCGGAGGAGTATCTCGCCCCACTCTCGGCTTGTGCCGTTCACTCCTAAGGGAACGATGGGTTGGTGATAGAGACAGAAACGATCTTTCCTCAACGCATTATTAATGCGTCCCACCCATTGCATCTCGCGGTGACGCTGTAGGAGCGTGCTGTCATCCAGTTCATAGACATGCACGCGGTTGCCTCCTCTTTCCTTAGCGGCATAGCAGGCGGCATCCGCGGCGACGAGTAGGTTCGAAAGAGTACCTCCGGTTTGCGGAATCGACACTACTCCGATGCTCACGCCGATCGTAAAAATCTTGGCTTCCCACTCGAAACGAAAATTCCCAATCGTTTCTCGGAGATGATTGGCAATGCGCCGCGCTTGTTCCTTTGGGCAGTTTTCCAGCAGAACACCGAACTCATCTCCCCCCAAACGGGCCAGACTGTCCCCAGCCCTGATATGACCCAGCATCAGAGCGCCGAGTTGGCGCAGTAGCATGTCTCCGGCTGCATGACCGCTCGTATCATTAACAACTTTGAACTGATCCAGATCCAAGTACAACAATGCACTGGGCTGGTGCGCCTCCGGATAAGCGAGAACGTGCGTTAGGCAACGCTCAAAGCCACGGCGGTTTTCGAGCCCGGTAAGGGCATCTTGAATCGCTTGGTGGCTCAACTGCTGCACGAGCTGACGTTTATCGCTAACATCTCGAAAAATTAGAACGGCGCCGATGGTTTCTTGGCAGCGTTAATAATCGGCGCCGCTGTATCGTCGATAGAAAGTTCCTGGCCATCTCGGCGGATCAATAGCGTGTCGCCGGCTAAACGTGTCACTTCGCCACTGCTGATGCAATTGGCAACTGGATCTTCGGCCCTCTTCCGAGTTGCCTCCGTAAAAATATTGAAAACGCGGAGCGACTCTAGCCCCGATGCTTCTGAGTTACTCCAACCGGAGAGCGTTTCCGCAACAGGATTGAGGTAAGTGATTTTGGCTCGGTTGTCGGTCGTAATCACAGCGTCCCCGATGCAGGCCAAGGTCATCTGGAAGATTTTCTTTTCGGCGAGCAGTTCTTTGTTAGCCTGCTGTAGGGTTGAGACCCGCTCTTTGAGGGCGTCTTGAACTCTTCTGTGATTCGCTTCGACCTCCTGGCGTGTGGTGAGCTTGCGCTCACGCGTTGTTGTTGCGGAGACGTTCGCACTCGTGCCCTGGAGGTGTATTGGAAACGTGAAGTAGAACGTGGAACCCGTCCCAAACTCCGATTCGACCCAAATGTGGCCACCGGCGCGTTCGACAATTTGCCGGCAGACGGCCAGCCCGAGACCGTTGCCCGAGCGCTCCTCCCCATGAAGGCGTTTGAATGGTTCAAAGATGCACTCGCGATATTGTGCCTCGATTCCGATCCCGTTATCACGAATCGAGAAGAGATACTCGCCTTTTTCTTCAATCATCGAAATGTGCACGTGCGGTCTCTCAGTTCCGCGGTATCGAATAGCGTTTTCAATCACGTTTTGAAACAGCTGCATAAGCTGAGTGAAGCCGATCTGAATTTTGGGCAGCACGTCATAAGTAACAATCGCGTTCGCTTGCTGGATGAGACCGCTCAAGTTCATGAGAGCCACGTCTAGTGTGGCGGCAGCTTCGATTAACTGGTCGGGTCGAAAATCGCTGGTTGATACCTGCGCGTAGCTGAGAAGATCGGAGATCAAGTCCGCCATGCGGCTCGTGCTCTGGACGATCATGTCGATGTAGCTCTCTCTGGATTCACCGAGCCCGTCTCGCGACGTGTGTCTCAAGAGCTCGGCCAACTGGCACACTGTTCGAAGCGGGTTCTGCAAGTCATGAGCAGCACTGTAAGCGAATTGCTTCAGACCTTCATTGGAGCGGCGCAGCTCGAGGATGTTCTGTTCAAGGGCCTCGTATCCGGCCCGGAGACCTTCTACCTGAACTGCAGTCTCGGATGCGACGTCACCTATGCGAGTCGGAAGGAGAGCGCGACCGAAAACACTTTGATCCATTGCATGGCTTTCTCGAAGCCCTTACGAACGGATGACAACTATGAGGCAGGCGCTTCAAACGCTTCCGAGACGAGATCGGTGTCAGCCGAACATTTGCACAGTGAGCGGTTCGCCTTAGCTTGCGTACTGACGATACGGCAAGTTGCGTGGGCCGAAAATCCTTAGAGGTTAAACCTTCTTTTCGGCCACAGAAAAAGGGCAGGCTTTGGTAGGAATGCCTTTGGAGATCTGTTAATAATACCAGGTATTTCAGGTATTGCTATGGATTTTTCTAGAATTTCTGCAGGTTGTCGCATGCCAGAGCAAGAATCGCCTCCTACTTAGATCCAGCGATTGCGATTATCGATCACCGCCTGCTGATGCAGCGGAAGCACCATGCGTGCCGCCGGCTTCGGTACGGCTGGTAACCACGACGATGCCAGTTTCCGTTACGTGGTAAAGGGCGCGATCCTGTTCGAGATCGTAACCGATACTTACGCCAGCCCTCAACGTGACGTTCTCATCGAGAATCGCGCGGCGAATCTTGCATTGCAGCCCGATGGTGCAATTGTCGAAAACGATAGAGTTCTCGACAACGGCTCCGCTGCAAACCTGGACACCTCGCCCGAGTACCGAGCCCCGAACTATACCGCCTGAGAGAACACATCCACCCGAAATGATCGAACCTATGGCTTGAGCAGGACAACCCTCCTCATCAAAACTGAACTTCGCACTCGGGTCAGGATAGCTGGCCGTTCGTATCGGCCAGCGCCGGTTGTAAAGATTGAGGGAAGGCACGAGCCCGCAGAGATCCATGTGCGTCTCGTAGTACGCTTCGAGAGTCCCTACGTCTCTCCAATAAACAGGGACATCCGCCGACTCTCCGGGAATAGCATGCGCCTGATAATCGTACGCGTACATAGCTGCTCGTCCAAGCAAGGAAGGTAGAATGTCGCGCCCAAAATCGTGCCTGCTATCCGATCGCACGGCGTCAGCCTCTAGCTCCCGCAGCAAGGTGCGCGCTGAAAAAATATAGTTGCCCATTGAGGCGTACACACTGTGTGGTTCACCCGGGATAGTGGGCGCTTGTGCCGTTTTCTCATGAAAACCGAGAATGACACCGTCCGCCCCGGCCTCGAGAACTCCAAATTCAGTCGCAAGATGAGCTGAAACAGGGATGGCCGCGACGGTCACATCTGCATGCACTCGCTCGTGAAAGTCAACCATGTCACGCACGTTCATGCGATAGATATGGTCAGCGCCAAAGATTGCTACCAGGTGCTCATCAAGATCATCAATCAAATTTAGGTTTTGGAATATCGCGTCAGCTGTGCCGGTATACCACGTCTCGTCGGCTGAACGCATCTGGGCCGGCACCGGGACGATGAATTGATCTTTCAGTAAACCGCCGAATTGCCAGCCGTCACGCAAATGTCGTAGAAGCGACTGGCTCTTAAACTGGACCAGCACATAGATGGAATAAATGCCCGAATTGATGAGATTGCTTAGGACGAAATCAATGATCCGATATTTTCCGCCGAAGGGGACGGCTGGCTTGGCGCGCTCTTGTGTCAGCGGAAACAGACGGCTTCCCCTGCCTCCGGCGAGGACAAATGTGACTACGTGACGTGGCATTTGGATCGTTGTCCTTCCAGAAAGAGCCGCGACCCTTCAGGTTAAGTGCCGTGGTGCTACTACTGAGCTTCCGCGTCGAGAAAGCAAGACCACGACTGTACTGATCATCTTCATTTTTTTGTCTCGGTCCTTGGAATTTGGCGTTGCTGAATCGACTGTCTAAAGAGGCCCAACCGAGCCTGGCCGGGCCTTTCGACAGAGAGCTTGATAATAAAACTGTCGTAACTATTGCTGGTGAGCCGAATACATCTTGAGATCGGCCATCAGCTTAGAACCCGCCGGTGTCGCCCTGGTGTGACCCGTCACAATCTGCTTGTTGGTCAGACTTGAGCGGTGGTAGAGTTCTCTGTTTGTAGCCGTGTCCGGCCGGAGTGTGGCTCCGTCTAAGGCGATTCCCGCAAAGACCCCTCTTGAGCGCGAATAAGTGAGAATCTCCGCGTGCATTTGAGCGTCGGTATCGGCGGACGAACTTCGTCCAACTGGTCCGGCAGCTACTGAAGCATCGGCACCAAGGGTGAACTTATCAGCAAACAATTTGTCAACTCCGCCTTTGTTCATCACAAGCATCACCGCATCCGTCTCCGAACCGCCGATTTGGAAGCCAAAACTTCCGCCTTCCACTCGAATCGCGGCCGGTGTCGACCAGCCGTCACCAGAAAGGCGACGGCATGAAATGAAGCCTCGACCGAACTGGGCGCCTACGAGAAATGCCCCCTTCTTTAGACCTGGGACGATTGCGATGCATTGAGACTTCTCAAGCAGTTCGTGAGGAATACCTCTATCCGGTGCTCCCATCACTTCCGTTAAGACCTCCGCGGAACTGGTCAAGCGAGTTGCTGCGGTATTTGTGGCGCATAACAAGCCGGCGCTGGTTAGAGCTATTCCGAATGCTTTTAGATTGAGAGAGTACACGGTAACCTCCTGAGGTTGGGGTTGGCTAAGAGGGGAAGAAAACCGGTGGATAACCTAACTTAGTTCAGATGCTCTACCGAGATTGAGCATGATTGCTAAATCCTTAACTATTATAAGTTAAGTTGGGCTGGATGTCAACTTCATTCGAAGAGCTGACGGCCAAACAACCAAGGTTTGGACACAGTATGTGTGCGGGGCTTACGATATCGTTCCCAAGCAGTTCCCAGGTGCTTCGTCAAAGGGCTCCAATAAAGACGATAATAGAACTTAAGCCAAAGAGACTAGCGGAGGCCGAACTGCGCGCCTCCAGGAAGTGATAGTGGGCAAGAGCAATGCAAATTCGAAAGAGTGCCTGATCGTTGCAATCGGCGCTTCTGCGGGCGGCCTAGAGGCGTTCCAAGGATTCTTCAAACACATGCCGCCCGACGCGGGTCTGGCCTTCGCAATCGTCCAACACCTTACGCCCGATGTTAAGAGCGCGCTGCCGGAGTTACTGACGAAATATACCCGGATGCCAGTGGAGCAGGTCCGCGACAATACCGAGATTCTTCCCAACCGAGTCCACGTCATCGCGCCCAACAGCACGCTGACAGTCGAGGACGGAGTGTTTCGAGTGAAAGTTCCGGCTGAGGCGGCCGGCCATCGGACGCCGATCGATAGTCTCTTCCGTTCCGTGGCGGAACATCGCGGGGAAAACGCGGTCTGCATCATGCTGTCCGGGAATGGCACAGACGGCACGCTCGGACTCCGCGCAATTAAGGAGCACGGCGGCATGGCCATGGCCCAGACTCTGGAATCCGCCAGGTACGATGCCATCCTTCGCAGCGCGATTGCAACAGGCCTTGTCGACCACGTTCTGACTGTGGAGGAGATGCCCGCGAAACTCCTGGAATATGCGTCGCACTTGCGTTCGCTCAATGATGGTACTCCCAACAGCATCCGAGAGCAACTCAGGATTCATATGACCACGATCCACCGATTGCTCCGGAGCGGCGCCGGACACGATTTCAGCGAGTACAAAGAGAATACGATTCTACGGCGGCTGGAGCGCCGAATGAAGATCTCACAAATCGAAACGGTAGCGCAATACGTCGCGGTTCTGGAGCGCCAGCCGTACGAAGTCAATCATCTCTTCAAGGATCTGCTGATCGGCGTGACTCAGTTTTTTCGTGATCCTGACGCCTTTGATGCCCTGCATAGTGAGGTGATTCCGAAGCTGTTTGAGGGTATGGACTGCGATACCACAATCAGGGTTTGCGTTGTCGGGTGCTCATCCGGAGAAGAAGCGTACTCGATCGCGATGCTGCTATGCGAGCATGCCTCCACGTTGCACAACCCTCCGAAGATAAAGATCTTCGCCACGGACATCGATGAACGCGCACTGCAGACCGCGCGAAAGGGTTGTTACCCGGACAGCATTGCCGAGCAGGTGGGGCCGGAACGGCTGCAGCGCTTCTTTATCCGGCACGATAGCGGGTACCAAGTTAAGCGAGAACTTCGCGAACTGTGCATCTTCTCAAGTCATAGCTTTATCAAAGACCCCCCCTTTTCGCGTCTCGACCTGATCTCCTGTCGCAACGTCATGATCTATTTGGAACTGGACCTGCAACAGAAGATCATTCCGCTTTTCCATTTCGCATTGCGCTCCGGCGGTTACTTGTTTCTCGGTCCAGCGGAGAATGCCATTTCTCATCGGGACCTGTTCCGCCCGATCAATGAAAAGCATCGCACTTTCGTGCGTAAGGACAGCTTGCCTCGCCTGGCGCTCAGGTTTCCCCTGAGCGAGATTAGCCGTCTCACGATGGCCGGCAAAGCGCAGGCCACAACAGAGGCCCCGAACTTTGCCAAGCAGCTGGAGCGTATCATCCTGCAGCGATTTGGTCCAGCCTGCGTCACGGTCAATGAGAATGGTGACGCGGTGTACTTCTCCGGCCGCATCAGCCGCTACCTCGAACAGCCCACGGGCAGCCCGGAAACAAATGTGGTTAAGATGGCGCGGGAGGGTCTCGGAATTCCTATCCGCACCGCTCTCCACAAGGCCGTTACCTCCCGCGAACCAGTTGCTCAAAAGAATATTCCGATTCAAACAAATGACGGCGTTGGCCATGTTGATCTCGACATTGAGCCGCTCACCGCGTTTGGCGACGCCAACCTTTTTATGATCATCTTCGAGGACGTGACGCTTGGCGCCAGCCCGGAACATGGGTCATCACCAACCTTACGGACCGACGCTGAAGAGACAATCCGGTACCTCGAAAATGAACTTCGGTCCTCGCAGGAGCACCTGCAGGCCGCGACAGAAGAGCTGGAGACTTCGAATGAGGAACTTCGGTCCGCAAACGAAGAGTATCAATCGACCAACGAAGAGCTCGAGACCTCAAAGGAGGAACTCCAGTCATTCAACGAAGAACTGGAAACTCTCAATTCGGAATTGAACCGCAAAGTTGCTGAACTTGATCACGCTAACAGCGATCTTCAGAATCTGCTTAACAGCACCCATATTGCTACCATCTTCCTCGATCGCGAGTTGCACATCAGGAATTTCACACCCGCCATTGAAAGCGTATTCCCGCTGGTTGCCAGCGATATCGGCCGACCCATCACCGATCTTGCGGCTCAATTCGTCGAGCTGAACTTGGTTGACGACATCAAAGAGGTTCTCGGAACGGTGTCTCCGCGGGAACGCGAACTGACGGGAGTGCAGGGACGGCAGTATCTGATGCGCATCCTGCCCTATCGGACGATCCATCACGTGATTGATGGGGTGGTGATCACGTTTGTGGATGTGACCCAGCTGAAGGAGGCCGAGCAGCGGGCGGAACACGCCAGGATCTACGCCGAGAATATCGTGGCCACGGTACGCGAGCCGTTACTGATTTTGGATCAGAGCTTGCGCGTGAAATCGGCAAACGCGGCCTTCTACGAACAGTTTCGGGTCTGTGGGGCCGACATAGCAGACCAACATTTCTACGATCTCGCCAACGGGCAGTGGGGTATACCCGAACTGCGGAAATTGATGGATGAATTGCTTCCGCGGAACGAAATCGTGGAAAATTTTGAGATCCAACATGACTTCGCGGACATAGGACCGCGAACGCTGCTGGTCAATGCACGCCGCATCGACCATGTAGAACTGATTCTTCTGGCAGTGGAAGACATCACTGAGCGCAAACAGGCCGAAACCCTGTTGCTAAGCCTGAACGAGGACTTGAAGCACTTTTCGTATGCGGTATCCCATGACCTGCAGGAACCTCTGCGGATGATGACGATTTACGCGCAGTTGCTCGCGCAGCAATATAAAGGCAAGCTCGACACCCAAGCCGATGAGTTCATTGCTTACACGCTTGAGGGCGCTCAGCGGATGAAATCATTGCTAGAGGACCTGCGTGAGTATTGGTCGGTGAATGGACGCAGGCTTGAAAGACGTGTTCCCGTGGAGTCTCATCTCGTTCTCGAAAGAGCTCGCCAGTCTCTTCATGCCGCCATAAAAGAAAGCGGCGCGACTGTAACCAACGATCCGCTGCCCACCACCATGACTGACGAAGTCCCGCTCGCGACACTATTTCAAAACCTGATTGGGAATGCGATTAAGTATGGGCGGCCAGGCGAGCCACCGTGTATCCATGTCTCTTCCAAAAAAACGGCTGACGGGTGGTGCTTTTCTGTGACAGATAACGGTATCGGCATCGACGCGAAATACCTGGACAAAATCTTTGTTCCGTTTCAACGTCTTCATGGAACAGCGTACGCGGGCAATGGTATGGGTTTGGCCATGTGCAAGAAGATAGCGGAGCGTTATGGCGGGCGGATTTGGGTCGAATCGACACCCGGTCGGGGATCGACGTTTTTCTTTACAGTTCCGGGCTAAAAAGGGGGGCAGCAGAGTGAAATC
>CAWBDN010000005.1:0-526920 GCA_963787575.1 uncultured Acidobacteriaceae bacterium | reverse complement strand
CTAGTTTCAGGAAGGCTATTCTCGTAGAAGGTAAAGGCCTGGGGCGCTTGTGCCGTGCGGCATTGGCGCAACCTCCTCCAGCTTCAGGAGGCAAGCATGTCGAAAAGATTTACGCACGAGATCGACTGCTTTTCGTAATTTTTTGGGGAAGGTCGCGGTCCGCTGAGACGCCAGGGCGAAACAAGGGGCGCGCCTATCGCTCTCCGGATCTCTTCTCCGTTTGTGGCAAATACGCCAGCAGCTTATCGCTAAGATCGGCCGGCAGATCGGCTCGCACATGGACGGCCTGCTGATCTTGTTCTACGTGAATTGCATCGTAGAGGCGCAGTAAATCACGCTCATTGTCTTTTGTGGTCAGGCGCCCAAATCCGATGGCGCCCTTGAGAGCATCGCGGACGCGCTGCGCGCCCTCGGTCGAGATGCATGCAACATCGATTTGGAGATGCAGCCCGCTATCCACGCCGATGGCCGCACTTGTTGCCTGGACGTAGGCAGTAATGTTCGAAAGCATGGAAGCGGCATCGGAGCGCATGGGGACCTCTGCGAACGGGAGTCCACCGCGGCTCACCTCCCAAATCTGAGCGGTCTTTGGCAGCCTGTGCAGCCTGTCCTGAAGCTGTTCCGGAACCTCGCCATCGCCCTTCTCTTCCAGATCGATCACGCTATGCAATGCCTCGGTCGAGCCTTCCACCGCCACGGCTTTGGTCAGAAAAGTAACTGCATTGTTCCGATCTCCAAGTAATACGTATTTGGCATACTTACTTTGCTGAGCGCCCAGAGAACTTAGTTTCTTCTGGACCTGGTCCGGGATAAAGCGGCCGCGCATCATCAGCAGACGTTGTTTTCCATTCCAGGCCAGAAGGACGTCCGATATATCGCGGCGCGGATCCAGTCCGATTCGTTCCGTTGAGTCTTCCAGGGCGGGAAAATCGAATTGCTTTGCATGGCGCTCGTATAGCGGAGTGGCCTTGATTTTCTCCACGTTCGCTCCGGCAAGCACGTTGGTGTCGGGAGGTATCAGGGGTCGAAACGCCCTGTCCACTGCGATTCCCTCCTCGATGTGCCGCGAACAACCGCTCACAGCGACCAGCAGGGTTAATGGAAAAAGAATGAAAGCACGCACTAGAAATCCCGCTTTTGAAAAATATAGACAGCGCCCGAGAGTATGGCAATGCCGAAAAGGGCCGAACTCCAAACCGGCATGAGCCACTCGGCTCGCTGGTCGAACACGATAGTCTGCCGCATGGCACTCGCGAGGTCATATACCTTGGGAACGATCCAGTAGAGCGCCATCCAGAGTTCACGAGACCATTCGGAGCTTAGTAACTTAATCACGAGCTGCCGCTGCGCCAGGACTGTGCTGATCAGCATCAGTGCAACGGAGACCATTACGGAAAGGGCGGCCGATTCCGACATAACGCCGATCAAAACGACGACACAAAGCAACACGCCAAAAATAAACAAGCTGACTGGAATAGCGAGCAGGAACCGCGTCTCCCAAATACCGGTCTTGAGGCCAATTACGATCCAAACACTTGCGATCAGGTAGACGTGGTTGGTGGCGACGACCAGCAGATTGCCGGCATAGCGTCCCATCAAAAGCATGGGTCGAGTGACCGGTTTCGAAAGAAGCAGAGAGATGCGGCCCGCTTCGAGCACGCTCGGAATCAGGCCGGAAGAGGCGAAAATCGCCAATAAAGTGCCCCAAATATAGAGGAAGACCGAAACCCAAGCGTATGACGAGATGACGAAGCGGTGGATGTCGATGCGGCGCGAGGTGGATTCGATTCCCATGAACGACACGGCGCCTTGCACCAGATCGATTTTCAAAACGAAAAGAAAAATGACGATCAGGAGGGTCGATAAACCGAGCAAGCCACGGAACAACCAGCGGGCCCGGGCTTCCTGAAAAGTATCGCGGATGAGCGCCGCCAACACGCTTGCATGCGAACGCGACGGCGCCTCGCTCATGCCGCCTTCTCCGTTTCCGTAGCGCGGATAAACACCTCTTCCAGACTGCTTGTCGAAGCGGCCACGCTTTCGATGAGGCCTCCGGCGGCGCGGATGTGATCGATCACGGAATTCACTTCTTCGCGCGATGTGACCTGGACAGCGATTTCGCCGGGCGCGCGGACGATTACCGCTCCTATCTGGCGGATCGTTAGCAGAGCCCGATCGGGTACGGCGGCGGCCGTGAGCTGGTAGCCCCGCCCTGCCACGAGCGAGCTGATTTTCCCTTCCAGGACCAATGTTCCTTTGTGCAGAATCGCCACATAGTCGCAGAACAATTCCACTTCGGCCAGCAGGTGGGAGTTGATAAAGACAGTTGTGCCACTGCCAGTCAGGTCATTGAGAATGTCACGAATGTGGCGCCTGCCTACGGGGTCAACGCCATCGGTTGGCTCGTCCAAAATCAGAAGCCTGGGCCGGTGAATCAGCGCCTGTGCGAGGCCCAACCTTTGCAACATTCCCTTGGAATATTTCTTGATGCGGACGTCTCCCCAATCCTTCAGGCCGACCAGCTCAAGCATCTCCGGAATGCGCCGCTTTCTTTCTTCTTGACGCATGCCGGAAAGCGCTCCATAGAAATCCAACATGCCGTATCCGGTCAGGTAGGTGGGGAAGCGGTGATTCTCCGGAAGATATCCGACGGGCCGGCGCGCCTCGGGGTCACGCGCATCGCGCCCGAAGAGCGCCGCCGATCCGCTGGTGGGGTTCACGGCTGAGAGCAGCATTTTGACGAAGGTGGTCTTCCCCGCCCCGTTCGGGCCCAGCAATCCGAACTTCACGCCCACGGGAACGCGCAGCGTAATGTCCGAAACAGCCTGGATCTCTCGTCCTCGAAAGCGCGACCGGTAGATCTTTTGGAGGCCGACTGCCTCGATCGCGTGGCCCGTGTTCATGTAACTTTAGGATACGAGTCAGACACCTTTAAAGTTCCGGAGGTAAATGTCACTCTCTCGCTCGCTGGGTCTGCTGCTGCTTGGCGTCCATGGTATCGCGCAGACAACTTTACCCGCGCCGCAGAATAGCGCCACGCCGGGTAGTCAGGGGCCTGCGCCTTTGAAGACTACCATCACCGTGAATGGAACGCTGGCGAGCGAGACGCCCGCCTCCATAGCCGTGCTCGATCAGCAGCAAATCCAGGAGACACCAGGCATCAACCTGGATGATCGTCTGCGCCAACTTCCCGGATTCAGCTTGTTCCGGCGTTCCTCGAGCATTGTCGCGAACCCCACAACGCAAGGGGTATCGCTGCGCGCCACCGGCTCTTCCGGCGCGAGCAGAACGCTCGTGCTGTGGGACAGCATCCCTGTGAACGATCCGTTCGGCGGCTGGGTGTATTGGACGCGCATCGATCCGAACTTCATCGATCGCCTGGAAGTGGAGCGCGGCGCATCCACCAGTATTTTCGGCGATCGCGCGATGGGGGGCACCATATCGATGTTCTCTCCCCCGCAGCAACGCGAACATCTTTTTGCCGATTATCTGGCGGGCAATGAGGGTACGCAGGATGTGTCGGCCGCTTATTCCAATCTTTGGGGCCACTGGGGCCTGACGGTTCACTCCCGCGCTTTCACGACGGACGGCTACTACATCACGCCTGCGAGCATCCGCGGCGCCGTGGATAACAAGGCCAATGTACGCTTCGCTACGGGCGACGTGCATCTGGACTATCTCGGCGCTGTTAACCGGCTCTCGCTGCATTTCGATATTTTGGCCGAGGAGCGGCATAACGGCACGCAGTTGACGCACAATTCGACGGGTCTTGGAACCGTGGGCGCGAATTATGCCCATTCCTGGACGAACGATCAGATTTCGCTGCTCGGCTTTCATACGCAAGGGCAGTTTCACAGCACCTTTTCGAGTGTTGCAGCGAATCGAAACTCTGAAACGCTCACCTCTCGCCAGACGGTTCCGGAAGAAGACGTGGGCGGAGCTGTGTACTGGCAGCACCATGGCCAGACGCGGTCGACTCGATGGAACACGGTGGCGGGAGCCGACGCCGATCGCATCCACGGCATCAGTTACGATTACTCGTACTCGACACGCGTTTTGACGCCGGGCGGCGGCACGCTGCTCGAGCATGGCCTCTTTGGCCAGGCGGATCTCAATATCGGTCCGGTACGGTTTTTCGCGGGTCTGCGGCATCAATTCACGGGCCAGCACGGTGAAACCTTCGTCAGCCCGAACGGGGGGATTGCGGTTGGGAGAGGACAGTTTCGCTTTCGCGCATCCGGCTATCGCAGTTTTCGCGCTCCTACTTTGAACGAGCTCTACCGCAACTTTCGCGTGGGCAACGTGCTGACGCTGGCGAACTCCGGCCTGGTACCGGAAGGTCTGGTGGGTGTGGAAGCGGGCGTCGACTGGATCGGCGAGCGGTCGCGCGCTTCGCTCACGTTTTTCCGCAACGATCTCGAAAACCTGGTGGACAATGCGACGCTAAGCACCTCGCCGATGTTGATTCTGCGCCAGCGCGCCAACTTTCCCAGCGCCCTTTCGCGGGGCCTTGAAACAAACGTTGTTCACCGCTGGACGCGCTGGACCGCGGAGGCCGGTTACCTCTACGCCGATGCGCGGCTCGCGACAGGCCAACGCATCCCCGAAGTGCCGAAGCAGCAAGGCACGGCTCAACTGACGTATAGCGCCGGAAGCACGTTGGTTTCGGCGGGCATCCGCGCCTTCGGCCTGGTGTTTGACGACGATTTGAACCAATTCAAGCTGCCAGGGTACGCGGCCCTGGAGCTGACCGCTCAGCAGCGCCTTACCGCGAAGCTATCGGCGGTGGCGGCCGTCGAGAACTTGCTCGACCGCACATTCCTCGTGGCGCTCACGCCTTTACCTAATACCGGCGCGCCTCGCATCTGGCGCATCGGCCTTCGCTGGAGCGGCGCTGTTCGTTGATCGCGGGACAAGAGTGAACAACCTCGCCGTCGCGGACCATTCCTTCCCAAACGTTTGATGCGCGATTCGGCGCACGCCGCATTTGCACATGGGGCCACGCGCACGCGCAAATGTCAAGTTCCTTTTTGGTCAAATTGTAAAGACATTTCTGGCGCAGACGTGAATCAACGGCTTCGCACCTTCGTTAAGTAAGCAAACAACTTCGGAGGGCTGTCGATGCATCGTAACCGGCAACTGATTACTACCGCGCTGGGACTTGGATTTCTGGTAGCGGCGACTCATGCGGCTGCTACGCCGATCACAAATTTTACAACCACTTACAGCACTTGGGCCTCGCCCTCTTACATCACCGGCAGTGCCACCGATCTGAATATGAATATCGGATCGAGCGGGTATAGTACCGCGGCGGGATTTGCCACAGGGGGCTTCGATTTCACAGGCCTTGATAGTGGGAGCTACTATCTAAGATCCATCCTTTATCACGCCAGCCTCAATGGCCGCAGCTTAGACCTCGAGGTATTAGAAGGTGGCCCCGACACGGGTAGTTACATTAACGTTGCTACTCCGGCGGCGGGGGAAAATGCCATGCTGCTCTATCTCACGACAAACGGGAGCACGCCGATTACGGCCACTCTTTCCGATGGAGAGCACTTCACGTTCAACACGGCCTCGAACGTGTTTGGCGTAATTGGATTCGCTTCCTCCGCGCCTATGACAACGATCACACTATCGACAACCACCGGCTCACAAGTGCTGATTGCGGACATGCTGTACGGCACGAGCGCCTTACCGCAGGATCAGGGCGGCGGTTCCACGCCCGAAACGGCTACCGTGGCTCTGGTCGGCGGCGGGCTGTTGATGCTGTTTGGATCGCGCCGCAAGGTGCTGAGCAAATTGGCCGCATAAGAGCTTTCTTCCTATCCCCTCCATTCACCTTCGGGACCGGTTCGCCGGTCCCTTTTTTTCGGCCCGCTTGCTGACGCGCGCGGTTCCCTATTACTGGTACACGCGTATCCGATGATCGGTGAATCGCAGGTACGCCCCGAGAGCGGCCTGCTTCATGTGGCACGGCAAGCAATTTTGCTTCTCGGTTCGCCTGCATAGGTGGATGGGCTTTGCATCGTTTTGATGACACGCCAAACATTTCTCGGAATACGCAAAATCGGTTCGCGGGCGGGCGTTGTCGTGGGGATCGTGGCAGGTAAGACAAGAGAGCCTTTTGCTGTCCCGAAAGCAGCGGCTCGCCAGCAATCCGATAGGCGCGAACCGAACCGTCACCGGATCTTCGAGTTCGGGTTCGTCACCCATATCCGGCCCGGGCAAACGGTGGCATTGGCCGCAGATCTCAATTTGGGCTTTCGCGGGAAGGCGCCCAGGATTCACGACTTCTCTTCGAATGGCTTCGCTCGGGGCGCGCTCCTTTGCGGCCTGAATGTGGGAGCTTCCCGGTCCGTGGCAACGCTCGCATTGAACACCGGGAGACAGGTGGGTCAGGTCGGGTCCGGCGGGCCCTTGCTGCGCGCCGGTGGCATGACAATTGAAGCACCGGAAGATGGTTCGATTGTCTTGCAGCATTCCGAGTTCCGCCAGCGGCGTGCTGACGTGCGCGGGATGGCCGAAAGTGGGGGCGAAATCCCGGAGGCGCGCATAGTAGGAAAAGCGGTGCTCGAAGTATTGGGCGCCGATACGGCCCACGGGAGTGCTGCCCTGGACGCCGGCTCCGAAGGCCCATTCGATGATGGCGGTGGGGCCGCGCGGCCTTGAATGGCGATTCCGTCCGCCACTTTTTGATATCCCAGTTGCCCGTCCGGCGAGTGCCCGAGCTTCAGCAGCAGGACGCCCATCGGGCTGCCATCGATGGGTTGTAGAGAATGCGCGTGATGCGAGGCGGACTGTATTTCGTATTGCGTCTTGTGGCATTCGGCGCAGGCACCGGACCCCGCGAACTCGGCACCCGGGAGCCAATGGGCCGCTGTACAGAGGCAAGCTGCGACGGAGAGCGCCCGCCCCGGCAGGCGCGAAAGCATCACTGTTTCGCGGACCTCGTCACGTCGACGCCATTGTCCTTGGCGGCCTGAATTTGGCGAACTTTCCTGTATTCCGATTGCGCCTCCGCGCTGCGCCCGAGCCGCGTGTAGACTTCCGCGAGATGATAGTGAGCGGAAGATCCGTCCGGCTGCAGATGAATGGCTTCCTTTAAGTGCGCGGCGGCTTCCGTGTAGCGCTTTTGATCCGCGAGCACGATTCCCAACCGCAAATGAGCCTCGGCGCTGGCAGGATCGCATTCGAGCGCCCGGCGGTATCGGGACTCCGCTTCCGCGAAATTCTTGTCGGCGCGAAATATTTCGCCGAGATAGAAGTTCGCCAGGCCATGACAACCCTTGCGCGCCTCCTTTTGAAGCCACTCGCTCGCGTTCTGCATGTCTTGCTGCCGCCAGTAGAGGTATCCGATGGCAAAGTCGGCATTCGGAATGTCAGGATCTTTTTCGAGGGCGTGCTTGTATTCGTCAATCGCTTTGTCCAACTGCTGCTGATCTTCGTAGGCAGTGCCCATCAGGTAATGCGTCCAGCCTGAATCCGGATACCGGGTGATCAGCGTGTGAAACGCGGCTTTGGCTTCCTCGATGTGCCCTGTGCGGCGGTTACTTTCCTCGACCATATACAACACACGCTCGGCATGGGCGGAATTATTGAGCCCTGCGAGTGCGCGGACAACGTTTGCGTACGATTTGCTCTCGAAGTAATCCACACCGAGAAGGTAATGCGCTTCGCCTGCCAGTGCCGGATCGCGGGCAGCTTTTTCTAAGGGCGCAATCGCCTCGCTCAACCGGCCTTTGCGCAGCAGGGCCAAACCAAGGTTGAACTGGATTTGCGCGTCGCCTGCCGCAACAGGCGTCACTTTCTGACTGAGCTCTTGAGCGGTCTGGCCGCACGTCGCACGGAGGCCTACCACGGCCAACACGACGAAGAACAGTGTTCGCGAGGTCAGGCTAGAAGAACAAGCGCAGACCCAACTGGATGGTCCTGGGATCCCGCGCCGCAGTCGCCTGCCCGAAATTAGAAGCGCCGAAAGTTGTGCCAAAGCCGGTGAAATTGACGTGGTTGAAGATGTTATAGAACTCGGCACGGAACTGCAGTCCACTGCTTTCAACCTTCAGGATACGCGGGAAATCGCGGAATAGAGACGCATCGGTGTTATTGGTTCCTTCGGCGCGCACGACATTGCGCCCGGAATTGCCGAATGCTCCTTTCGCCGGTTGGGCAAACGCTGCCGGATTAAACCATTCCTGGCGCGAGCCGCCGCCGATCGTGGGATCGCCTATCAGGTCAGGTCGGTAAGGGGCCCCGCCGATCCCCGCATTATCGCCGGGAAGAGTGATGTTGATCGGCGTCCCCGTCTCAAATACGCTAGCGCCGGAGAATTTCCAGTTCCCCAAAACAGCTCTTACGAACGCGTGCTTGTAAGGCGCCGGGATGTCGTACACATAGCTCAGAGCGAGTATGTGTCTGCGATCGTAGCCTCCGCTGGCGTACTCCAGGTAAGCTCGATAAGCGTCCTGGTGGGCATTGCCGGGCACGTCGCCGTCGACATCGTTAATCAGATGCGAATACGTGTAAGAGGCTTGTAATGTCAGACCGTGGAACTCATTGGTTCGCAGACTGGCCTGTAGAGAGTTGTAATTCAAATTCCCGCCGTTGTAGTACTGGTTAATGCTTGCGTATCCCAGATAGGGTCTCATTTGATTCACGTTTGCAGTGCCGGCCAGGACTTGTTGCGCCCCTGACGGGAATGGCTGATTGATATTGCGTGTGTCGGAAAGATGCGTGCCTTTCGTCCCCACGTAGGATACATCGGCCACAACACTTGATGCCAATCGGCGTTGAATGCCGAAATTGTATTGGAATGTCGACGCGGTTGGATAAGCCGGATCGTACACGGTCATGGCGGCCGGAATGATCGCAGTCGTGCCCCCGCCCGGATTGTCTAACAAATTAATCGGCGATGTGCTGTTGTTGAAAATGGTCGCCGTGCTGCTGAAGGGCGGATTGGGTGCGACGTTATATATGTCGTTACCCTGCACGCGCTCGTAATAGATACCAAAACCTGTTCGGACTACTGTGTCGTCACCGAACGGCCGCCACGCGATTCCTATTCGCGGTTCGAAGATGGCCCAGTGATTCTGCACCAGACCTCGGGGTATGCCGTTTTGCCCGGCGATCCCGATGCCGTTTAAGAGATTGCCGCTGTTCGGAACAATTCGGCCAGCGCTGTCGACGGTTGGAGCATTGGCGGGATTGTACAGATTGACGTAGAACGACGAGACTCGATTCTTTTCTTCATACGCATGTGGAAATGCATCCCATCGTAAGCCCAGGGTGAGCGTCAACCTGGAAGATACCTTCCAACTGTCGTCGGCCCACACCGCGCCGCTCCGGCTGAGGTAATTGGGCTCGGTCTGCTGTTGAAGCTGTGAAAACTGAAAGGCGTCGCCTAGCAGGAAATCAGCGAAATCGTTGCCGGTGTACTGACCATTAAAAATGAAGGCCCCTTGAGTCGGCCCAAACAGAGCCTGCTGCTTGTTGAAGTGCATCCAGATGCCGCCGAAATTGAAAGTATGAGCGCCGCGGGTCATAGTCAGGTTGTCCTGAATTGTCCAGGTCTCCAGCTCGTTCACCCAAGGCCACGAAGCGAGGTCATACTGTGTTCCCATCTGCTGCAAATTGATATTGGGATTCTTGTTCGCGGTATTTGCGCCTGGATAAACCAACTGAATGTTCAGGTTCGAGGGGCGCTGGTAATTACCATTGAGGGTCAGGTTAAGAGGTTGGTCGGTATAGCCCAGCGAAACAGCATTCACGGTGCTCGGCGTTAGGGTCGAAGTTAACTGCGCGTAATAGAGTTTCGGCTTATTCACGAGAAGCGTGGTGGTAGTCGGATAACTGCTGCTCGACCACAGATTATTGGTGAAGTTCTGGTTGTTGGTCTCCTGAATATACCGAAAAAAGGCCTGCTCTTTATCGGTGAAGCTATGGTCTACACGGACAATCTCTTCGCGCAGGTTGGTCGGTACCGTATACGACAGAGTAAAGTTTCCGTTGGCGTTTGTCGGGTTCGGAAAGATATAGTTCGGAGCCCCCAGAATGAGCGCGTTCGGGTCGATCCGGTTCGAAGGAATGATGTTTCCGGCGAAAACTGCGCCGGGTGTGGCCGGATCTTTAAGCTGTGTTTTGCCTAGCAGCGCGCTGAAATCGCCGGTGCGCTCGGCGATGCTGGGAGTCGGAACGTTAAATAACGATGCTTGCCGCAGCTTGCGCCATTCTTCGTTAAAGAAGAAGAACGTTCTCGACTTACTCTTCGGGTAGATCTTGGGGATGAAGACCGGGCCGCTGATGTTATAGCCGTAAACGTTAAATCGCAGCGGCGGCTTGGGCTGCCCGTTCAGGTTTGTGAAGAAGTTGTTCGCGTCAAGCTTTTCGTTGCGGATATACTCCCAACCAGTTCCATGAAAGTCGCGCGTCCCCGATTTAGTCGCGACGTTGACCTGGCCGGCATTACCAAATCCCGTGCTCACTGCCGCATCGGCAGTTTCCACTTTGAATTCGCTAATCGCCTCGACGGACGGCAGGACGACGACGCAACCGCCGCAGCCGCGATCGTAGTTCTCCTGCCCGTCCATGCGCCAGACGTTGTTACTCTGGCGCATCCCGTTGAACGAAATATTCGTGTTCGAGGTCACTCCGACCGGGGTATTCAAGGCCGGCTGCGTGGAAGAGGCGCCGGGGACAAGTGCGGCGAGCGACGTAAAATTTCGGCCATTCACAGAAAGCGCTTCAATTTGCGTTCCGTTTACAACCTGACCGACCGTTGCATCTTCCGCCTGTACTTGCACCGCATTCGCCTGGACCTCGATGGTCTGCTGCACGGAACTGAGCTGGAGGTGCGCGTCGATTCGTATATTGTCATTTACATTGATGGGGATGCCGGTCTGCTTGTAAGTTGCAAAGCCGTTTGCGGTGACTTCGACCGTGTACTTACCGACGATCAAACCCGGAGCGGTGTAATTCCCCGACTGGTTGGTCTGAAATTCGCGGGTCAAGCCGGTCAGTTCATTCGTCACCTTTACGTGCGCATTCGGCATTACCGAGCCGGAAGCATCCGTAACAAGCCCTGAAATGGTTCCTTGTTCCTGAGCCTGAAGTTGCCGCGATCCCGGAAAAAGGAAAAGCGCTAATGCGGCGAAAGCAGTAGGAATAACGCACACGTGCCGTTTGAACATGATCCTGTCACCTCACATCTGGTGCGACTTCTGAAGACACCTATGTGGTTCGCAGTATACGGCTCTTTGGAAGCGCTTGCAAGAGTTTTGTAGTCGCCCGGCACGATTTCGTTGCAGTCATGAACAAATATCTTGCAAGGCGTGGGCAGGGCTCAGCGTATGTGCGCTCGGGAATTCCCGAGGAGCCGACCAGCTAATTACGTGAGACCCGGACTGCAAGCGTTAACATGGACAAATTTTTGTGGTGCTTAACATGGATAATCAGAGAAGGCATGCATGAGCGATAGCAATTCTGAAGCCGGAAAGACCAGACGAGATTTTCTCCAGGCCGGCACGACCGCTTTAGGCGCAACCATCGCGTCCTCGGCGGGAAAGGCTCAGAATGCCCCAGTCAACCGGAAACGGCCGAACATTGTCTTCTTTTTCGGAGAGGGTCAGCGGGCGGATGCCTTAAGTTTTACTGGCAATTCAATCCTAAAGACGCCGAATCACGATCGGATCGCGCACGAGGGCGTGTACTTCCGGAATTCGTTCGTCATGAACGCGCTTTGTGCGCCAGCACGCGCGGCAACCATGACCGGTCTATATTCCCACTCCACCGGCGCGCTCGGCAACCAGACGAAGGATCCATTGCCGGCCTCCATTCCCATGTTTACCGACCTGTTACATCAAGCGGGTTACGAAGTCGCTCTTTGCGGCAAGGCGCATATGGGAGATGGAGGGAAGGACCGCTACTGGGATTACTATTTTGCGTACAACGCGCCGGGCACCAACTACTATCATCCGGTGATGTGGGAAGGGCGGAACGGCAAGATCGCGGGGCCGAACACTTATAGCGGGTATGCCGACGACCTGGTCACCGACCGCGCACTCGGCTGGCTGAAACAGCCACGCGAAAACCCGTTTTGCCTGCTGCTTTGGTTCACCGCCCCCCACGCTCCTTTTTATCGCGCACGAAGGCACCTGGATCTGTACAACGGCACTCCGATTCCCAAGCCTGTCACCTTTGACGACGATCTGAAGGGCTACCCGGGTAAGCCGCGTGCATTCGCGGAAGCGGACAATAAGATAGGCACAACCATCCTTGGCGGCGACGATCCGCGCTCACTGGAAGAACTGGTCAAAGATTATTATGCGGGTCTCGTGGATATCGATGAAAATATCGGCCGCGTGCTGGATTGGCTCACTCAATCCGGACAGCTGGACGATACCGTGGTTCTCCACTCCTCCGATCATGGTTTTTTCCTGGGCGAGTGGCGCATGTATGACAAACGATTCATGCATGAACCTTCCATCAAAGTTCCGACGATGATTCGCTACCCCAGGCTGTTTCAGGCAGGGCGACAGGTGGACGAGATGGTGCTGAACCTGGATATCGCTCCTACCCTGCTGGAGCTTGCCGGCTGCGATGTGCCTCTCAACTGGCATGGGAAGAGCCTGGTGAAACTCGCGAAAGGCGACGAAACGGAGTGGAGGAAGGACTGGCTGTACGAGTACTACGAATATCCGGCATCGCAGCGGGTCCGGCCTCATCGTGGCGTCAGAACGGAGCGGTACAAGCTGATTCATTATTATGTGCCGCCGGAAGAGTTCGAGCTATACGACTTACAAGAAGATCCCGGAGAACGGCAAAACCTTTACGGCGAGCCGAAGTACGCCGATTTAGTCCACAAGCTGAAAGCGAGAATCACCGCATTGCGGCGCGAGACTCATGATCCGGATTTGAAAACCTAATTCCGAAGAAGGCTCTTCGCCGTTCGTCCAGAGATTTCCCGGTGGCGTGTTACGTTAGTGGCTGATTTTGCATGGCGTGGTTCACACGACAAAAGCCGTCGCTCGAGGGCGAACCAGCGAAGGACAGCGAAAAGAGTGTTCGCACCGAGGGACTATGGCAGAAGTGCGATGCGTGCGGGCAAATCATCTGGCGTAAGGCCGTCGAAGATAATCTGCAGGTGTGTCCGAAGTGCGGTCATCACTTCCGTATTGGGGCCGCGGAACGGCTACAGCAGTTCTTGGACGACGGCATGTACGTCACGTATGACGACAATCTCCATTCCACGAACCCGCTGCAATTTGTCGATTCGAAGCCGTATTCGCAGCGTCTTCGGGAAATGCAGGATGCCACTCAACTTCCCGATGCGGTGATCTGCGCGAGCGGTTTGCTGAACGGGCGCCAGGTGCAGATTTGCGCCCTCGAGCTGAAGTTCATCGGCGGCAGTATGGGAGCCGTGGTTGGGGAGAAGATTACGCGCGCCATTGAGCGTTCTCTGGCGGAGAAAACGCCGCTCATCATTGTCTCCGCATCGGGCGGCGCCCGCATGCAGGAGGGCGCCATCAGCCTCATGCAACTCGCCAAGCTCTCGGCAGCGCTCATGCGGCTGGATGAAGCACGTCTGCCCTATATCAGCGTTTTGACGGATCCAACGACGGGCGGGGTGACCGCCAGCTTCGCCATGCTCGGAGATCTGAACATCGCCGAACCAGGCGCGCTCATCGGATTTGCGGGCCCGCGCGTGATCGAGCAGACGATCCGGCAGAAGCTTCCAGAAGGTTTTCAGCGCAGCGAGTTTCTCGTGGAACATGGCTTTCTGGACGCCGTGGTGAAGCGCACGGAACTTAAGAATTACATTGGAAACGCCCTGACCTTTTTCCAGGCGTAAAGCAGATCGAATTTCTGCCTAACTGCAACGGTTGCGGGACTGGAACGAGAAGCTGCGCGCGTTCGCGCCGGGAATCCTGGCATGGATTCTAGCTGGAGCGAGCATCGAGGTTAGCAGCCGCGACCGCTGAAAAAGCAAATCGCCGCATGTGACGTTTGTGCGAGCCTGCGTGTCTCTGAATAGGACGAGGAGAAATCACATGCGACAGGCGAAGCCGGCAATATCTCTCTGGTGCGGCATTGCGGCAGCCATTCAGCTTTGCGGGCAAACCGCGAACAGCACGGCGAAGCCAGGACCGGATGTCCTCGTCTTCACAGATGGCGAGAAACTAATTGGACATCTGGAGAGCGCAACCGCGGCGTCAGTCGTGTTTAAGAGCGATATGGCGGGAGAAATAACGGTGAAATGGGAAAACATTCAGGAACTTCGTTCCCCACAGGAATTCGCCGCTATTCGAAAGGGCATGAAACTGCGCCACAAGAGCGACGAGGCGACCGTTCCGCAAGGGCCAGTCGTGATGACAAATCAACAACTGGAAATACAAAACACGAAGGGCGGATCACAGACGATTCCTGTGAGCGACGTTACTAATGTTGTGGACGAAGCTTCTTTTCAGCAGGCATTCAGCCGTTCCGGCTTCGCGCACGGCTGGAAAGGGGGTGCCACGGCCGGCGTGTCATTAACCGAAGCTACTCAGAAAAATCAGAGTTTCACCGCTGCCGTTAACCTAGTGCGCGCGGTCCCGGCGGTGAACTGGCTGGACGTGCGAAGCCGCACGATTTTCGATCTCAATGAGGCGTACGGGAAGTTGACAACGCCTGGATCTGCCGCCGTCAAGACTTCGCTGTATCACATTGACGCCGAGCAGGACTGGTACTTGTCACCCCGGCTGTTTGCTTTCGGCGGAGCGGCGTTCGATCATAGCTTTTCACAAGGCTTGAAACTGCAGCAGACTTATGGCGGCGGTTTGGGCTTTGTTGTCCTCAAGTCGGCCAAGCAGGAACTTGATTTCAAAGCGAGCATAGACTACATTGACCAGCAGTTCGAGCTTTCCTCTCTAAATAAGAAATTAATTGGCTCCATTTTCGCGGAAACCTACACGCGGACGTTCGCGCATGCAATTCTGCTCAACGAGCAAGCTGGAATCACTCCGGCCTGGAATCACACCGACGCCTATTCGGCGTTCGCCAGCGCGGGCTTGACATTTCCCGTGTATCACCGTTTCGGCCTTACATTGGGCGCGCTTGACAATTTCCTGAACGATCCGCCGCCCAGCTTCCGAAAGAATTCATTCCAGTTCACCGCAGGAGCGACCTACTCGTTCAAGTGAGCGGGCATTCCACGGCTTTTTCACCTCAATAGAGGAATCGAAAAGAAAAGAGGCTAAGACACCATGAAGGGGTTCAGACAATTCATTCTGCGCGGTAATGTACTAGACCTTGCTGTCGCGGTGGTGATGGGCGCGGCCTTCGGGGCGGTTGTGACGGCGCTGGTTAAAGATCTGATCACGCCTATTATTGCCGCCGTAGTTGGTAAGCCCGACTTTTCAGGTATTGCATTCGAGGTAAATTCGAGCAAATTCCTGATTGGGGACTTCATCAATGCGATCGTGTCGTTTTTGCTGATAGCAGCGGCCGTTTACTTTTTCGTGGTGTTGCCGGTGAACGCGCTGCTGGCACGCATCAAGCGGGGCGAGGCGACTCCCGACCCAACGACAAAGAAATGCCCGGAGTGTTTAAGCGATGTGCCGATTGGAGCGCGCCGCTGCGCATTCTGCACCTCCGCGCTGCAAGCATAGACGCGGCCATCTCTGACCGGGCGTTCAGGTGCTTCACGTATCGTGATGGCTGCGCCGCGGCGGTCCACGGGTATGGCCATTGACATCGCGCGACACTAGCAAGTGTGGCAAGTTCGCGAATGCGACGCGAAGACGATTCTCACGCCGGTGTCCGGCTTCCTTAAAGAAGCCGGATTTACGCACTCGCTCAGTCCGGCTCGCAATTGCACCTACGGCTGCACATACTGCTACGTACCAACGATGGGCATCTACGGAGGCTTGCGGCCGGAAGACTGGGAAAGATGGGGCCAATTCACAACGTTGAAAGCGAATGCGGCGGAGCTGACGAAGCGCGGGCTGCGCCCCGATCAGGCGATCTATTGCTCGCCGCTCGTGGACGCCTACCAACCCTCCGAACGTGGGCATCCGGTGATGCCGGGAATTTTAGCAGCCGTCGCCGCATCTCCTCCGGCGGTTTTCGTCCTGCAGACGCGCGCGCCGCTGATTGTCCGCGATACGGAGTTGCTGCGCAAAATTGCCCAGATCACTAAACTACGGATCAGTTTCTCGATCACGACGGATCGGGAGGATGTTCGGCGGCGTTATGAGCCGCGCTGCGAACCGGTGGAGGAAAGGCTCGCCGCGATCCGGGTTTTGCGTGAGGCCGGACTGGAGGTTTACGCAACCTTGGCGCCGCTTCTGCCGTGTGATCCGGAGCGCCTGGCGAGGAGCGCCATCGATGCATCGGGCCGCGACCTGATCGGCGATCCCCTGCATGTTCGCGGCGCAAAGCCGCACGGCGCGACCACCCGCGCGGCGGCTTTTCAGATCGCTCAACACGGCCGGGAGACGGAATGGTTCGAGACTGATTTTCAGGAGCAGATAATACGGAGAATCGAAGGGGCCGCAAAAGAAGCGGGTCACGAATTTACGACCGGCCCGCGCGGATTCGGAAAACTGGCGCGAAGATAGTGTAGTTACTTGTCCAGGTGAGCCTGGATAATTCTGGCGCTCAATTCCGCCACGTCCACTTTGTAAGTCCCATTCAAGACCTGTTCCCGCAATCGGGCGATCCGGCCCTCGCGGTCGGAGTCCGGACTGTCTGTCGAAATGGGCTCCTTTGCCGGCGCGGCGGCGGTACCCGTTGTGGTCTTGAATGAGCGCGCGTTCGATTCCAAACCCGGCTCCGTTGAATCGATTCTACCCACTCTCGGCCTCCTGTGCACTCAGGGAGTAGGCGGAATTAAGCACTGTAAACCTCGCACGTACAGCCACATGGCGGCTTAAGTTTTGCCGCCGTTCAACCGAATATTTATCAGGCGCGAGTCTGGCAAAAGAATAATACGCGCCAAGGGGTTTGAATGGTTGTCCGTGAAGGTTTAGATAGTCTGGCAACGCCACCGCTCACCGCCGAGGTGCGTGAACAATTAATTCTAGAACATCTGGGTCAGGTGAAGCTTATTGCTCGTCGAATTCATGAGCGCCTACCCGTATCGGTCAGCCTGGATGACCTGATTTCGGCGGGAGTCGTGGGACTAATTGGAGCCATTGACAAGTACGATGCCCGCCACGACGTGAAGTTGAAGACCTATGCCGAGTACAAGATCAGGGGAGCTATTCTGGACAGCCTGCGGGGTCTGGACTGGGCGCCACGGCAGCAGCGTAAGCGAGCGAAACTCATCGAATCCGCGATAGCTGTGCTCGAACAGGAACATCACCGCACGCCGACCGAGGACGAGATAGCGGCTCACCTGGGCCTATGCGTTCCTGAGTATCAGGACTGGCTATCAGAGGCTCGGGGTTTGACGCTGGGAAGCCTCGAGAATGCCGGAACCGAAGACGAGGGGTGCGACCTGCTCCGTTACCTCGCCGACTCGGGCGAGCAGTGGCCTTCGCAGATCGTCGAACGGGCCGAACTGGAACGGCTGTTAGCCGAGGCGATCGAAAAAATGCCGCAGGTGGAGAGAACCGTTCTGAGCCTTTATTACTACGAAGAAATGACACTACGCGAGATCGCCAAGATCGTAAGCCTGCATGAATCCAGGATTTCGCAGCTCAAGTCACAGGCCATACTGCGGTTGCGTTCCTTCATGCAGAAGCGCTGGCCGCAGCAGCGTGGGGCATAGCGGGAGAAGGATTAACTTAAGGCTTGGACGTTACCGTTCTCCCCGGTCTTTTGGGGTAACAGCTGCAGTGAGGCTCTTGCACGAGTCACTTCGACGGAACGCCGACACGTCCACATGGATTTCCGTTCGCAACGGCATTTCCCAATACTAATCCGGCGCAACTTCCGAAACCCGACGGTTCAGACTTCCAAGAAAGATGAATCGCGAATGCTTTCTGTGGTACAGCCACATAGACTTGTGATAACATGTGGTTCTACCACACGAGAAAACGGATGAGCCAATCGAAACTCGATCTTTTGCAAGGGACGCTCGATGTGATGGTTCTGCAGACGCTCGAAGTCTTAGGTCCGCTGCACGGATACGGCATCGCACGCCGCATTGAACAGGTAAGCGGGAACGAAGTGTTACTGAACCAGGGAACGATATACGCCTCGCTGGTGCGATTGCAGCAGCGCGGCTGGATCGCGGCTAAATGGGGCATTTCAGACAACAACCGGAAAGCGAAGTTCTACTCCATCACGAAAGCCGGCAAGAAGCAGTTGGCCCAGGATACTGCCTACTGGCAGCGGCTTTCCGGAGTCATGGGGCGGGTTCTCGCGATGCACAGCGAGGGAGGCGAACAATGAGGTATTCCCTTCGAGAAGCCTTTAACCGAATCCGCTCTTTCTTCCGCAACGACTCACTAGATCAGGAACTCAACCAGGAGATGGCCTCACATCTGGACATAGCCATCGAAGAGAACATCAGGGGCGGTATGTCTGTGGAGGAAGCCCGGCGACAGGCCATTGTACGCTTTGGTGGCGTCCAGCAATCGCTCGAGCTGCACCGCGAATCACGCGGATTGCCTTGGCTCGACGCCTTGACGCAGGATTTACGTTTCACTTTCCGCACACTGAAGCGCGATTATGGCTTCACAATGGTCGCCGTGCTGATTCTCGCGCTCGGCATAGCCGCCAATGTCACGGTCTTCAGCGTAGTGAATACGATTTTGCTGCGACCGCTGCCGTTCCCCGATTCTCAGCAATTAGTTCGCATTGTGGAGAGGGATCCCAAAGCCGGCGAGTCCAGCAAAACCTATACAGCGGATGCAACGCAAGATTTTCAACAACAGAACCAGTCTTTTCAGTCGGTCAGCGGCTACTTCGCTTTTACCGGACCCGATAACTTCAAGCTCATTGGAAATAGCCAGCCGATACCTGTTACCGGCATGCTTGTCGCTGAAGGTTTCTTTCAAACCCTCGGTGTACAGGCTTCGCTCGGGCGATTATTTAAGTCTCAGGAATTTGTGAAACACGCTCAACCAGTGGCGTTACTAAGTTATCCGTTTTGGAAACGCCAGTTTACAGGTGATCCCAGCATTATTGGACGGGCCATTGACCTCGGCAATACTTCGGTGACCGTTATCGGAGTGTTGCCGAACACATTCGATTTTGGCTCGGTCTTCTCGCCAGGAGCCAAGGTCGATCTGTTCACGCCGTACATCATGGACGATTTCCGCGACGATGGCAATGACTTGGCGTTAGTGGGCCGCCGGAAAAAAGGAGTGACCTTAGCGCAGGCACAGAGCGAGGCTGACCAACTCTTCCCGCAACTCCTTTTCGAGCATAAGCACCCGGAATTTAAACCTGGCTACACAGGCCAACTGACCATACTGAAAGACTACGTGAGCGGAAAGCTGCGGCGATCTCTTATTGTGCTGTCGTGCGCGGTTGGCTTGATTCAGTTGATTGTCTGCGTGAATCTGTCAAACCTACAGCTGGCTCGGCTGGCAGCACGCAGCAAGGAATTTGGAATGCGTAGCGCTCTGGGGGCGGGACGACGGCGGATCCTACGTCAACTCCTAACCGAAAGCATGGTACTCGCTGCCGCAGGGGCTGCGTTAGGGTTGGGAATTGCCTGGTTCACGATCCGGTATCTCGCTCATCAGGGATCAATTGCTCTACCGCTGCTCAGTATGGTGCGTGTAGACGGAACAGTACTGGGATGGACGCTGTTGATCGCAACAAGCGCAGCGGTTCTTTTCGGATTAGCGCCGGGACTGCGAATGTCGGATAGCAATCTGCAGGAGCTGCTGAAAGATGGTGGAGGACACGGAGCCAGTGAGGGCAGAAAACACGGCCGCCTGCGCTCTATGCTGGTTGTAACGGAAATGGCGCTGGCTTGCGTTCTACTGGTCGGCGCCGGGTTGTTACTGCGCAGTTTTCTCCGCGTTCTGGATGTTGACTTGGGCTTTGAGCCCAGTCATGCAGCCGCCATCAGTCTTGACTTTGATGATCGCAAAAAGCCGGCTACGCGCGCTGCGAATTGGCAGGAGATTATCGAGCGCACTTCGTCGCTCCCGGGTGTCGAGGCCGTCGGCATATCCGACAACCTGCCCATGAGCCGCAACCGGAGTTGGGGAATTGCGACAAAAGGGAGGCAGAAGAACAGCCCGCAAGATTTCATTCCAGTATTCATCTACATAGTGTCGCCAGGTTACCTGAAAGCAATGGGAATGCGCCTGCTGCAAGGTCGCGATATCGGCTGGCACGACATCGTCGATAACCGGAACGTCGTCATTATTAATGAGACAGTTGCGCGGAGACTGTGGCCCGGGCAGAGCCCCATCAGCCGTACAGCAATTGCAGGCGGAGCAGAGGCCGAGGTGATCGGTGTAATCGCCGATGTTCGCGAAAGCAGCGCAGAAGACAATTCAGGAGCGCAAATATACCTGCCGGCGACGAAACAGTTTGGGCCGGAGGGCGAGTACCTTGTCCTGCGTTCGAAGCTGCCTCTCGCCGCAATGGCAAGAAGTGTGATGATCACGCTGCGACGGATCAATCCCGGACAGCCAGCGACAGAATTCAAACCAATTCAGGCACTGGTGGATCACTCCACGTCTCCGAGACGATTCTTTGTTGTGCTGGTCGGAATCTTTGCGGGCCTCGGCCTCCTTCTGGCTTCGCTAGGCGTTTATGGTGTTATCTCATATTCCGTGACGCGGCAGAGACCGGAGATCGGCGTCCGCATGGCTCTTGGCGCGACGGAAACCCGTGTGCAGCTCGACGTGATCTGGAGCACCATGCGACTCGCGCTGATTGGCGTTTCTGTTGGTATCATTGCGTCGTTAGCGGTCTCGCGCCTGATTGCGTCTATTCTGTTCAGGACTGCTCCCACGGATCCGCTTACCTTTATTGGGATGATCGTTCTGCTTGGAGCTGTGGCGCTATTGGCAGGATATCTTCCGGCACGAAAAGCTTCAAAGATCGATCCAATGATTGCGCTACGGTCAAACTAAACACTAGATAGCCAAGTCAGAAACCTGCGGACATTTTCGTCCGTGAAGGCCCCGATTTGTAAAATCACGGAACAATTCGAAGACGATCCCTAGATAGTTCCCGAAGTCCAGTCCGCTTGTGTCCGGAATACTACTCAGTCGTAAAGACACCCGACGCTCTCCCGTGCCATCGCGCCGCTGATGCTCACAATCCGCGCAATGGCGACTTCTTCGTCCGAGTGGATCACCTCCGGCTTGCCGACCTCGCACGAGCGCTCTGACCCTTTACGCCAGTTGAGATCGGACGTAGCCTGTTATCGACTGCGGCAATGCGCGCTATCGCATCCGGCGCGCGTGAGCGCCCGAACCATCTTGCGGCGCGAGGATTCGCCAATCTGAACTTGACTCGCGTGATCTCGTGGCCGTAAGGTAAGAATTCTTGGTATGGGGCGCAAGGCGCACAAGAACGATTCGTTCGCACGATGGCGGTGAACGCAGTACGTGGCCTGGTAAAGCCGTGCGGATACCGGCTCCAGATTTGCTGGACGGAATCCTTTGTCGACCAGTGCCGTGTGAATTTGCCGGCCGCCCTATTGGATATGGGCATAGCGCGCCTCTCGGCAGGCTTCTACTGCGGGGGCTCCTCAGGGACAATGTTGAACGTGAGTTCCTTATGATCGCGCATTAGGGTCAACGGAATCGATTTTCCGGTCTGATGACCGCTGCGGACATAAGAAGTCATATCGCGCGGGCTTGATACGGCTCGATCGCCAATGCCGGTAATAACGTCCCCGGCTTTCAACCCGGCTTTTTCCGCGGCAGCCCCTTTTTCGATCGATCTGACGAGAACACCGCGTTTGACTCCGAAGTATTGCGCGAGCTGAGCACCCAGCGGCTCGCATTCCATACCGAATAGGGAGTTCTTCCACACCAGCATGGGATTCGGAATATCGGGCATGGACAAGCTGCGCATATCCGGAACGGTGAAGCCAACAATACCGGGCGGCAGTCCAAAGCCGCGAGGCCGGGCGGGTGCCGTCGTGATGGATGCATTCTGGAGTTTGCCGTCGCGCCAGAATTGAACTCTGACCTTTCTGCCCGCCGGGGTCTCCTCCACCAGGCGAACAAACTGTTCAGCTCCCAGTATGTTCTCGCCGTTATAGCTGAGGAGAACGTCACCCGGCCGTAATCCGGCCGATTCAGCAGGGCTGTCTGGCTCGACATTCGTCACTTCCACACCCCGCTCCTCTGCCAGCTTCAGCGCCTTGGCCCGGTCCGCGTTAATGTCCACCAGCATTACACCCAAATAGCTGCCGGTTCGGAGCTGGGGCGCAATCTGCAACACGCGTTGGACGGTAAAGCCCCCTGGCCGCAGAGTCGATTGGGCCTGCCCGCCCGACGCTACAGCAAGACCAGCGATGAGTACAAGCGAGGATAAGGAGCGTTTCATTCGGACCTTCATCGAGCCTTATGTCTGCTCGAAACTTTCATGGAATCGTGAGCATTAGCTTCGAAGGTATTGACGGCCAGCAGAGAAAGTCGATTGGGTCGGGGCCGAGATTTTCCCGAATGCGCGTTTACACGTCACGTTTAATACACGTCAAAGGAGGCGTTCATCTTGCCTAATACCTGCAGGCAGCGCATGCGCACGTAGTCATCATTCTGCTCGGAGCGCACGATCTGTTGCAGAGTACCGGCCAAGGCAGGACTGAACTCAATGCTTTCGCTCAGGGGAGCGAGTATGTCGATGGCTTCCGAGCGCACGCCGGGATCACGATCGTGTTCGAGGACAAAACGCAGCGTCTCTCGCGCGGCGGGGTCACCAGCGAACAGGCGCAGACTTTCCAATGCCTTGAGCCTCACGGCCGCGTTCGAATCGTGCCTGATGCTGTAAAGCAAAGCATCGCGGATATCGCTGCCGCCCTGCCCTTGCAGCACTTCAACCGAATCCACCCGTATGCCGGGATCGGCTGGATCCCGCATAGCGGCGAGCAACCACTGGCGTACGTCCTGATCGTCCACGCGCCCGGCGATCTCCTGTTGTCGAATCCGATCGACGATTATGCGAACGTGCTGATTCCCGTCGGATTGAATGTCCCGGATGCGGGCCGAGCCGGGATCCAAAAGACCCATTTGATTCGTGCCGGAAATCTCTATCCCGCCAGGCACTCCGTTCCGGTCCAGCCAGCGCGCGGCGCTAAATCCGACGAAAACGAGAAAAGTGGCGAGCGCCACTCGCGCGGACCAGCGCGTGGCAAAGAAACCAAACGGCTGACCTGAGTTCCACCATTTGATGCGCGGCTTGCGCGTTACATCCGAGGAGGAGATGGCGGTCCTCAGGTCACGCCGGCACTGCGAAAGAAGCTCCAGCGGCACATCCATGCTCTCCGAGTTAACGACTGTGTGCCAAGACTTCTCCCGCGCAAGTGCGTTCTGACATAACGAGCATTCGTCGAGATGCTGCTCAATCTTCTCTTCCGTTGCGAAGTCCAGCTCGCCGTAAAGGTAAAGCGAGAGGTTCGTCTGAACCTGGTGACAAGTCATACGAAATCTCCCAACGCCGCACGCATTTTTTGCGTGGCTCGAAAGAGGCAGTTTTTCGCCGCTTCTTCGGTAACGCCAAGCGCTTCCCCTATCGCTCGCAACCGCATTCCCTGGAAGTGGCGCATCTCAAAAACCAGCCGTTCGCGCGCCGTTAAGCGATCCAGGACTTCGTGAATCCGTGTATTCACTTCCGAGCTCATCAATTGCCGTTGCGGATCGACAGCGGGACGAGGTTCGGCCAAGAACTGAAAACGATCTACTTCGCCCGAAGCGGTTTCAATCGCGGAGCCCTCTTCCTTACGGACCTTTCGCCGCCTGATCTGATCGAGGCAGAGATTCGCAACAATGCGATATAACCATGTGCTGAAGCTGCAATCGAAGCGGAATTTAGGTAGATTGCGATAAACGCGCAGGAAAGCTTCCTGATAAACGTCCCTAGCGTCTTCCTGTGAATGCAACAGGTTAAAGGCCATTCGGAGAACGCTCTGATCATAGGATCGAACCAGTTGCTCGAAGGCTTGTGGATCTCCGTGCTGCGCGGCCCGGATAAGCGCCCCCTCGTCTAACCGCTCCGTCGTGCCATGCACGGCTATAGTTCCGACAGTTTGAGCCTGGCTCTGCACCAACACAATTGACGCACGAACATCGGTTTTGTCACGAAGGGCCCTCCGCCATCAAACGGTGCAGGCGAACCTGGAGGCGCTGTCTGCTAACTGGCTAACTCCAGCTCTATCAGCTTCTTAGAAGGATCCAGGTGGGAAATTCTGAAGCTTCGGATTTGGCCGGCGCGCGCGACTTCCTTGGATTGCCCGGCAGAGCCGCCGCCCTGTTTCCATTTTGCCGCCAGCATCGCGCTCAATGACGAGACATCCGCGGCCTTGGGCTCGCCGGAGCCGGCCGGGCTGTCTTCGACTCGCTTCAACTGGCAAGTTGCCATCACTCCCTCGCCCAGTTCGATTTGGGCCCGGTCCCCATGAATGTCCACAACACGACCGCTCACTGTCTGGCCGGGCTGGTGCTCAGAAATGTAGTGATCGACAGTTGTTGGCTCCAGCTGTTTCAGGCCCAGACGAAGACGGCGCCGTTCGCGATCCAGTTCCAGCACCACCGCCCTTACGGTCTGGCCTTTCGCCAGCTTCTCCTTGGGATGCTCAATGCGCTTCTCATTTGTGATATCCGAGATGTGCACCATCCCCTCGATACCGTCTTCCAGTTCAACGAACGCTCCGAACGGAGTCAGGTTCGTGACGGGTCCTTCCACTTCGGAACCCACCGGGAACTTTTGGGGAACCGTATCCCACGGGTCACCCAGCGCCTGCTTGTAACCCAAGCCGATCCTCCGCTCGGCGGAGCTCACCTGTAGAATGACGACCTCCACCCGCTCGCCGATTTTAAGCAGATCGCCCGGCTTGCGCACGCGTTTATTCCACGACAGCTCGGAGAGATGAATCAGGCCATCGACGCCGGGCAGCAGCTCAACGAAAGCGCCGAAATCCGCCAAGCGCGAGACGGTGCCGCTGACCCGGTCCCCCACGTTGAAGGTGCGCAGGGCGATATTCCAGGGATCCTCCTGCAGTTGTTTAAGGCCAAGAGAAATCTTTCCATTGGCGGGATCCATCTTTAAGATTTTGACTTCGAGTTCGTCGCCCGGTTTGACGACATCCCCGGCTTTTGCGACGCGCGAGTGGGCCATGTCCATGACGTGGAGGAGTCCATCTACCCCGCCGAGGTCCACAAAAGCGCCGAAATCCATCACCGTCCGCACCGTACCGCGAACGACGGCTCCTTCGCGCAGCTCGGAAAAGGCCAGCTGGCGCCGTTGGGCCTGCTCTTCCTCCAACACGGCGCGCCGATCCACAACCACGTCTTCTTTTTCGACGTCGAGCTTGGTAATACGGCACTGGATATCTTGCCCGACCAGATTCGCCATGTCGTCCGCGTCGCGCACGCCGCTGCGGGAACCCGGCATGAAAGCTCGCACGCCGACGTCCACCCGAAAACCGCCCTTCACCTGCTCGATCACCGTGCCCGCGATGGTCCGCTTCTCCGCAAACGCAGTTTGCAGGCCGGCCCAATCTTTGGGACGCTCTACTTTGAGGGCAGAGAGTTCGTAATAGCCATCTTCATTGCGGGGACCCACGGAAACAGAAATGACCGCTCCCGTTTCGGGCTCGCCTTCCTGCGTCTCGCGCCACTTGGAAACTGGCAAGGACCCCTCAATCTTGCGTCCGACGTCGATCAGGATCACCTCGGGGCCGACTGAGACAATAGTTCCGGCAACCATTTGGCCGTGAGCTGAATCGGCGTGTTCCTGCTCGAAGCTCGATAGCATTTCGGCAAAGCTGGGATCGTCCCCTGATGCGCCCTCGGAGGAGGCGAGGGGATCAAAATCTACATTACTCATGACCGCTGAAATTCACTTTATTCTGTCATAGAGCTCTGAAATGACCGCAGAAGCCCTCTCCGAAGGACCGGCTCAGGTTCGGCCCTCCCGTGTGTTTCAGGCGCGCGATATCGCGTGGCTCCTCTTTGCCGCCGCTCTGATCCTCTCCGACCCGGAAACCAACTACAGTGCGACGCTCGTGCTGGTTTTCATCGGCGCCTTTCAGATCGCCGAGCCGCGCTTACAATGGTTCTCCTCGCGGCGCGGGCAAGTCACCTCAATCGTCATCAAGATGATTTTGAGCTATCTGCTTATGGGATACTCGCATTCGATTGACAGCTTCTATTACCTGATTTTCCTCATCCCAATCATCTCCGCGGCTACAATGTTCAACTTCCCGGGTGTAATAGCCGTGACCGCGATTGCATGCTTGAGCTACTTTGCGTTTCTCCTTCCTATCTTCATCGATTGGAGCGTGTATGTCCTGCCACCCGGCCAAATCAGCCTTATGTTCCTGCGAGTGTCTTTCTACGCCATCGTGGCTTATGTCGTGTACGAGCAGGCCAAAGCCAAACGCGACGAGATGAAGCGAACGCAGGAAGCAGCCGAGCGGTTAGCGGAATCGAACCGGAACTTGCGGCGGGCCGAGACCTCTCTGCGCCGTAGCGAACGGCTTGCCGCACTGGGACAACTGACCGCCGGGCTGGCTCACGAGCTGCGCAACCCGCTAGGTACCATCAAGGCTTCCGCTGAGATGTTAACGAAAGACACGGCGAAGAGCCGCCCAGAGGTGATGTCGGAGATGGCCGAATACATCGGCAGCGAAGCGGATCGCATGAACGGGTTGGTGGCGAGTTTCCTGGACTTTGCGCGGCCGTTACAAATCCGCCCCGCACCGGCCGATTTGCGCCTCGTGATCGAAGACGTCAAGAAGCAGTTGGCCGAGCAGATGAATAACCGGCAAATTGAATTGGTCAGCCGCATCGACGAGGGCGCGGCCCTGTTCGTCTTCGACGCAGACTTGCTGAAGGTGGCGATCTCGAATCTGATACAGAATGCAATTCAGGCGAGCGCGCCTGGGGAGAAGGTTGAGGTGCAAGCCAACTCCAAAGAGGAGAATGTGATCATCTTTGTGAGGGACCACGGCCAAGGCATACAGCGGCAGCATTTGGAAAATATTTTCAATCCGTTTTTTACGACTAAGCCGAAGGGTGTCGGCCTGGGGCTCGCAATTGTGTCGAAAATTGTCGACGAGCATCAAGGCAGGATGCGCGTCTTCAGCGAACCTGGCAATGGCGCTACGTTTGAAATGATTCTTCCCAAGGCGCAGCTCGTATAAACATGGCCGTCGAACGCATACTGGTTGTCGAAGACGAAGATAAACTTCGGCGTGTAGTTCAATTGCAATTAGAGTCGGCCGGCTTCGAAGTGGATGGCGCATCTACTGCCGAGCAGGCGCTGCCTCTGGCGACTCTCGCCAGCCTCATCATCACGGATCTGCGCTTGCCGGGAATGAGCGGCCTGGAGTTGATCCAGCAGTTACAATCGCGCGGAATACCGGCGGCCGTGATTGTGATTACAGCTCACGGATCAGTAGAAAATGCCGTGGAGGCGATGAAGCTCGGAGCCGCCGACTTCCTCCAAAAGCCCTTCTCGCTGGAGCATTTGACCACCATCGTGCACAAGGTAATGGCGGTGCAGGCGCTGCGCGATGAAAACCGGCGGATGCGGGAAGAACTCGATCAACGCTATCAGTTCGACAGCATCATCGGACGAAGCGCGGCGATGCGCGAGATTTTTCACACCGTCGAACGGGTCGCGCCAACGCGCGCGACAGTGCTGCTCGCCGGAGAGAGTGGGGTCGGGAAAGACATGATTGCGCGAGCCATTCACCAGCACTCGCCTCGCAAAAATCATGCCTTCGTCAAGATCAACTGCACGGCGCTGCCGGAAAATCTCATGGAGAGCGAGTTGTTCGGGTATGAAAAAGGCGCCTTCACGGGAGCGACCGCGAGCAAACCCGGAAAATTCGAGCAAGCCGACCAAGGCACGGTGTTGCTGGACGAGATCGGCGACGTACCCGGAAATATTCAGGTCAAACTGCTGCGGATTTTGCAGGAACGCCAATTTGAACGGCTTGGATCGAACATGACGCGAAATGTGGACGTGCGGGTCATTGCGGCGACAAACGTCGACCTCCGCGCGGCGCTCGAACAGGGGCGCTTTCGTGAAGATCTCTACTACCGGTTGAACGTAGTCCCGATCAACATTCCGCCGCTGCGCGAGCGCAAGGAAGATATTCCGTTCCTTGCCATTCATTTCGTCAAGAAGCTTTCGAAAGACCTCGGAACAGGGAACAAGGAAATCAGCGCCTCCGCGCTGGACCGGTTGCTCGACCATTCATGGCCGGGCAATGTCCGCGAATTGGAGAATACGATTGAGCGCAGCCTGGTGCTGGGTTCCGGCGATGTTCTGCAGGCATCTGAAATCCGGATTGAGGCGGTCCGTCATGGGCCGACGAATGCCTCGCAGCAAGCGCCTCTGCTCCCCGAAGGAGAAACCCTGGAGCATTGGGAGCAGATGATGATCCGCGAAGCGTTGCGCCGCGCGAATGGAAACAAGAGCCAAGCAGCAAGGATGCTCGGGCTTACGAGGAACGCCTTGCGCTACCGCTTGTCTCAAATGGGCATGGAAAACGGCGCAGTTGACGAGACTGAATCTTCCGGCGCGGCCGGCAATTAAGCTTTTACGGCTACAGGCGAACAACCTTGTTCGAGCGAAATCCCTTCAGCGCATTGCGTGTATCCACAATCAGCTTGCTGCGATCGACCACAGCGGCGTAATCGATTCCGCTATGGTCGGTGACAATCACAACGCAGTCGGCCGCCTCCACAGCCGGCAGCATTTCCTGGGCATCGAGAGTCGCGCCGTCAATCTGTATTTTCCGGACGTGCGGGTCTGAGAAGGTCACGCGCGCGCCGAGACGCCGCAGGATCAGTATGATATCGAGGGCAGGTGACTCGCGAACATCATCGATGTCGCGCTTGTAGGCCGCTCCCAGCACGTGAACGTGCGATCCGCGAACTGGCTTCGAGGCATCGTTCAAAGCGTTCTGAATCTTTTCCACGACGAACTCGGGCATGCGGCCATTGATGTAACCGGCAAGCTCGATAAAGCGCGCTTCGATGCCCGCTTCCTTGCTTTTCCAGGACAGATAGAACGGATCGATGGGAATGCAGTGCCCGCCCAGTCCGGGACCCGGATAGAAAGGCATAAAGCCGAACGGCTTGGTGGCCGCCGCGTCGATAACTTCCCAAACATCGATGCCCATGCGATCGCACATGAGCGCCAGCTCGTTTACGAGGCCGATGTTGATCATCCGGAAGGTATTTTCGAGCAGCTTCACCATTTCGGCGACGCGCGTCGAGCTTACCGGCACCACCGTGTCAAGGGCCTGCCGGTAAAAAAGCGCGCCCACATCCGTGCAGACCCGGGTGATGCCGCCGACCACTTTAGGGATGTTCGAAGTTTGGAATTTGGGATTGCCAGGGTCAACGCGTTCCGGAGAGAAACATAAGAAAAAATCTTCGCCCACCGTTAGGCCGCTTCCTTGAAGCTTCGGCAGAACCAGTTCCTCCGTGGTGCCGGGATAAGTGGTCGATTCCAGCATGACCAGCAGGCCGGAATGCATGTGCTCGGCAATCGCGTCCGTGGCCGCGACAACGTAGCTCATATCCGGATCTTTCGTTTTTCGAAGCGGCGTGGGAACGCAAATATCGATTGTGTCCAGGTCACGGATAACAGAGAAATCGGACGTGGCTCGAAGCTTGCCGCTTTCTACCAGCGGCTTGAAAACGTAATCTTTTACATCCTTCACATATGACTCACCGCGATTAAAGAGATCGACTTTACCCCGCTGCACGTCGATTCCGACCACTTCGAATCCCGCGTGAGCGAATTCAACGGCAAGCGGCAAGCCGACATATCCTAGACCCAGCACGCCGACACGCGCGGTCTTGTTTGTAATTCGTGTGCGCAGATTAGCGGCAGCGGAAGATGGCTGCTCCGACGTGCGCTCGAGCGTTTCAGAGATCAAGAAAGTATCTGCCCTCGCCAATGATCTGAGCCGGTCCGGTCAGATACACATTATCGTCCCAACGCATTCGCATACTTCCGGCCTGGGTTCGTATCTCGACGGGGCTTTCGGCTACACCCCTGAGAATAGCAGCGACCGCAGCTCCAGTAGATCCGGTGCCGGAACTCCTTGTCTCTCCGGCTCCGCGTTCGAAGAAAACGGCTTCAATGGTGTGCCGGTTTATGACGCGAACGAATGAGACGTTGCTTCTCCGGGGGAAGCGGCTATGCCCCTCGGCCTCGCGTGCCGCCACGCGCCAGTTCTCCGGCAGCTCGTGGATAAAAATCGCGCATTGCGGGTTTCCGACATTAAGGATCGTGGCGTCATAATCTCTACCCGCGAGATGCATAGTCGTCCGAAGCTCCTCGGTTTCCGGCAAACCCATGATCATTTCAAATACAAACCGGGTCCCGTCCGAGGAGATGAGACGCAGTTTTTTTGGGCCCGCCCCAGTAGTGACCAGCACCTCAGGGGCGTGGACAATTTGATTCGTCAAGGCGAATGCGGCCGCGCAACGAGTCCCGTTACCGGAGATCGCTGCTTCGCTTCCATCGGAATTGAACAAGCGAGTGCGTATTCCGTTCCCTTCCCGCCATACAAGCATCCAACCGTCTGCCCCGATTCCCGTGGTTCGGGCGCAAATGGCGCGGGCCACTTCGGAAAGTTGATTTTGCGGCGGCTCATCGCCCCAGGTAAGCAGGAAGTCATTCTCCGCGCCGTGGAGTTTGGTGAAGCTAAATTGAATCATTGCTCGTCGCGCCTCAGGATCAGCAATGCAGGCGCTCCCTCTACATCAATTTGTCGAAACAGGTGGTACGGCGAACCCGGCCGCGAGAGCATGCTTGCGAGAGCGTCACCCGCTTGAGCAATTGCCCATAACTGCTGGTGAACAAGATCCGGTCGTAGTGTATTCGCGAACCAAACCGGGCCATTTCCCACGTTGATCGTCTCTCTGAGCGGTATTCGCGCACGGCAAAAGATCCCCGCGATGTCATCCGATGCCGATGGAGTCAAGATACCCTGACCGGAACGATAATTAGCATCAAGAAATGCCGCAGCGGCTTTCGTCCATGCGCGCCGTGAAATTGAGTTCCGCTGTGACTCCTTCCAGCAGATCCAATTGTCGGCTGGCCGGATGGATCAGCCAGGGCATTATCGACAGGAGTGGCAATAGCGCAGCAAGCCTCTTCCATCGCGGAGGAAGGGCGAGAACAATGGCGCCCGCGCCGAAAGCGGCGAGCACCACGACGGCGATGCCGTAGCGCGTGTTGTAGTAATCATGAGGCCAGAGCTGAGGAACCCTGACCGGTGTTTGAGAAGAATGGACGCTCCAGATGTAAAAGGCCGGAGTGAGCGATAAGAACAAAATTGGCGCGAGGACCTTTTTGCGCGTCGCGCAGAAGACGCCAATCAGCCCGAGCAGGGCAAGCGCTGGCCCACAGCAAAGCTGACCAGCCATAGCGTAGTAACCCATTGCAGCAGGCCAGTCGTGATAGCCCGGATAAGAATGCTTGCCTTGAATGGCCGAAGCCGAATAAGGTCCGTTGTAGAAATCCAAGGCGTTTCCCGCCTCCCACCAGTTATGCGCGATCCAATAGGCAGGAGCCAGGATCGCGGCACAACTAAAGACCAAGAACACGATTAGCCGCTTGCGGCGCGCGAAGATCGCAAAGGTGAAGGCGGCAAACGGGATCAAAAACCAGCCGTCATACCGTGTGAGGCTGAGGAACCAGGAGGCGCACACTCCAAGCACAATGAGTTTTGCCTTTCGCGTTTTGGCAAAGCGGAACAACGCAAACAGCAGGACGGCAAGACACGCGAAAAAAACCATCTCGGTCATGGGAATGGAGGCCAGATAGAGGACATTCGGGTTCAGAGCGAAACACGATACAGCGATCGCGGCGGCTAACCCACTGCCAAAGGCATCTCGCGCGGCCAGGTAAAAAAAAAGACCGGCGATGATAAAACAAAGCGCGGTTGGAATCGCGCCCGCCAGACCTGTGGACCAGAGCAGATCATTTGCCACAAACGGCAAACAGATGACGTGCAGCATGGGTAGCCAAACGGTGCCGAGCTGGTCATATCCGGGAGTGCGCGAATCAATGATGCTGCGGCTCAAATTTAAATGCGACTGCGCATCGCCCCAATAAAGCGTGTAGCCGCTATGAAAACACCATGCCGCGAAGCACGCAATGAGAACCAATAAGGCGATCGACACCAGGAGCGCTTGCGGGGTCGCGCGTTGCAACTTAGAATGCGGTAAATCGCCTGAATTCGTCAAAACGCTGGTCGATGTCTTTGCGCGTAAGAGTCCGGAAACGCTCGACACCGAACTCCTCGCAGCAAAAACTTCCCATAACAGAACCATAGATGACGGCGCGATGCAGTTCGCGAACATCAAAGTGGCCGTTTCTCAAATCAAATTGGCGTTCGGCGAGATAACCGACGAAGCCGCCGGCGAAGGAATCACCCGCCCCGGTCGGGTCGAAGACGTCTTCCAGCAGATATCCCGGAACCATGAACAAAGTATCCTGGCGAACCAACATGGCCCCATATTCCCCGCGCTTGATAACTAATGTATTGGGTCCCAGGTCAAGGATCTTTTGCGCCGCGCGCCGCAGGTTATTCTCTCCCGCCAGCATTCGGGCTTCGCTATCATTGATCAGCAGAAAATCCCAGTTCCGGATGGTGGCGAGGAGCTCATCGCGATAATCGGAGATCCAGTAATTCATCGTGTCACCACCGACAAAGCTCAGCGATTTCATCTGCTGGTGAACATCTTTTTGCAATGCCGGCTGAATATTTGCCAAGAACAGATAAGGTTGGCCAATATACGAGGCTGGTAGCTTCGGCTGAAACTGGGCGAAAACATTCAGGTCAGTACGCAGCGTGGTTCGATCGTTCATGTCGGCGGAATAGAGCCCTGACCAAAAAAAAGTTTTTCCTGGAACCTGCTCGAGCCCCTGAAGGTCGACGCCCTTATTTGCCAGCAACGCTCGATCTTCGGACGCGAAGTCATCTCCGACGACACCTACGATTGACGTCTTAGTAAAGTAGCTGGCACTAAGCGAAACATAAGTGCAAGCTCCGCCAAGGGTCCGATCTCTCCTTCCGTTCGGGGTCTCAATCGCATCGTATGCGACAGATCCGACTACGACGAGTGACATTGTCTTGAATTGTACTGGACGCAGTTTTTTGCCGGCATGGGCCGCTACAATACGCTTGTGCAATTCCTGGTGATCAGCGACATCCATGCGAATTGGCACGCTCTGGACGCGGTGCTCGCCGATGCAAACGGGAAATTCGACCGGATTGTCTGTTGCGGCGATTTGGTGGGATACAACGCACAACCGGCACGCGTCTTGGAATGGACGCGCGAGCACTGTGATTGGGTGATTCGAGGCAACCACGACAAGGTTGTGGCGGGCCTGGAAAGTCTCGAATGGTTTAATGACGCGGCGCGGGCGGCAGCGCGGTGGACCATAGGGGAACTCGATTCGGAGCAACTGGAATATTTGCGCGGCTTAGGGAAGGGGCCTCTACAACTCGAACATTTCCACATCTGTCATGGTTCGCCGCGCGATGAAGACGAATACATAACGACGGGCCGGGAAGCGACCGAATGTTTTGCACACCTTGAACTGCCGCTTGCATTCTTCGGGCATACACATCTCCAAGGGGGATTCTTTTCAAGGCGCGGCCGTGTCGGAACCATTCCCGCCGTTCGAAAATCTCATGACGAGGCAGTTCTGGAACTAGAGCCCGATACCGTTTACATAGTCAACCCTGGATCCATTGGTCAGCCGCGAGATGGCGATTCGCGCGCTGCTTATGCCATTTACGATTCAGAACAAAGAACAGTGGCATTACGGCGGGTAAAGTATCCGGTTCAGAAGACGGCGGAAGAAATTCAGAAAGCTGAGTTACCCGACCTGCTGGCCCTCCGCCTGTTTCAAGGGTTGTAGAGCGCTGGCTCAGGGACGGCCCGGGTAAGCTCCGAGACCGGAATCACGCAATTTCGCGGCGGCCGCATGGCCCACCACCGCAATAAGTTCATCTGTCGACGCTTCTTTGACCCGCTCAAGGCTGCCGAAGGTTCGAAGAAGCTTTTCAACTGTTTTGGGACCGATCCCGGCAATCTGATGCAACTCCGAAGTGAGGCGCTTGGCGTTCCGCCGGGTGCGGTGGAATGTGACGGCAAACCGGTGCGCCTCATCCCGAATCGTCTGCACGAGGTGCAGAATGGGAGAGAATTTATCGAGAATCACGGGCTCTTCTTCCTGGCCGTACACGTAAATCCATTCCTCCCGTTTCGCAATCGATGCGAGCGGCTGGTAGGTGATGCCAATATCCTCTAATGCCTCGGCCGCGGCGTGTAACTGACCAAGACCGCCGTCGACGAGCACGAGCGCTGGGAAGGGCTGCTTCTCGGCGTGAAGTTTGGAGTAGCGGCGCGTGATCACCTCGCGCATGGAGGCAAAGTCGTCGTTTCCCGCAACTGTCCTGATAATAAATTTGCGGTAGTCGGATTTTTTCATCCTGCCGTCTTCCCAGACCACCATACTGGCCACTTTATCGGTCCCCTGAATGTGCGAAATATCGAAGCACTCGATGCGACGGGGCGGCTCAGGCAAGTTGAACACGTCCTGAAGAGCTTCCTGAACCGCTTTGGACGACGGCTTCATTACCCGGAACCGCTGGTTAAAACTATGCTCCGCGTTCGTCTCGACTAGAGCCAGGAGCGCCTTTTTGCTTCCCCGCTGCGGGGTGGCGATCTCTACTCTGCGGCCGCGCAAATCGGACAGAAACTCTTCCAATTCGGCCCGTTGCTCGAAATCGGCGGGCACGTGGATACGCCCCGGGATATGCGGATTGTTGAGATAAACCTGCTTCAGAAGCGCTTCGAAAAACTCCGAGGAGTTGAACTCGAGCTGATCTTCCCAGAAAAATTCTCTGCGGTCGACGATCTTGCCGTTTCTAAGGTGGAAAAGATTGACGGCTACCAGCGGCGGCTCCGCATGATACGCAAAGATGTCGATGTCTTCGCCTTCGACAGCGTCCATTTTCTGCCTCTCTTCCATCTCCCGCACTGTGGACATGAGATTCCTGAGACTGGCGGCCTCTTCGAAGCGCATCTGATCTGAGGCGGCGTTCATCCGGTTCTGCAGTTCGTTCGCGAGATCACGGTGCCGACCTTCCAGGAAGAGCCGGACATCCCTCACCGCCGCTGCATAGGCTTGATCTGTAGTCAGGCCGATAACGCACGGACCCAGACAACGGTGAATATGATATTGAAGGCACGGATGAGTATGCAGCCGGTCAAAATCGATCTTACAGGAAGGAACTTTGAAGTGGCGATGAATAAAGTGAACCAGGCGATGAGCCAGGTTACCGGGGAAAAAAGGTCCGTAGTAACTCGATCCATCCTTTAGGATCCGGCGTGTAACATAGACGCGCGGGTACCGTTCGTTAGTCACTTTCACATAAGGAAATGTTTTATCGTCTCGCAGTAACACGTTGAAACGCGGCTTATACTGCTTGATCAGATTATTTTCAAGCGCGAGCGCTTCCTTATTGTTATCGACCTGAATAAAATGGATGTCGCGGGCTTCAGCTATGAGGCTTCCGGTTTTCGCCTCCGCAAGCCGGTCCTCGTTGAAGTAGCTTCTGACGCGGCTTCGGAGATTGTTCGCTTTGCCAACGTAGAGAACCGTGCCGTCGCCATCTTTATAAAGATAGACACCCGGTTCACTGGGAAGCTGCGCCACTTTTTCCTTAAGTTCCATCGGCAGCTATAATTCAATTGTGACACGCACGGTGTATTTTGCCTGTTTGTTCCTCTTCGCGTGCGCGCCAAGGGCATTTTCGGAGCCCGGCAAGTCTCCCGAATGGCAGGTCCAACAGCGAACTCAGCCGAAATCGGCCCAGCAGCCACCCGACGAATCTGAGCCCCCGGAAGAAGATGAGTCGGTCGCGCCCGAGAAGTTCGTGCTTAACCCACTTGAGTCCGACCGCAACATTCGAGTGGGTAATTACTATTGGCACAAGGGCAACTACCGGGCGGCGCTGGGGCGCTATGAGCGCGCGGCAAGGTTTAACCCTAGTTCGGCCGAGGCGTTTTTCAAGGTAGGAGAGGCGGAGGAAAAGCTCAAAAACAGGGACGCCGCAAAGACGGCCTTCGAGAAGGTAATACAACTGGCCCCCGATTCGAAGCTGGCCCACGATGCGCGAAAGAAAATTGAGAGCAAGAGCTAGTTATCCACTGCTTACTTGGCCTCACGTTCAATTTGGAGTCTTTTTCTCCGCTCTTTCGCTTGTCGTCGCATCATTTTAACCAGCCGTTCGATCCCCCGCTCCCAATCGGGAAAAAGATCGACATATTGAACTTTTCTCGCAATGTGGCCCGGAACCTCGCAGTCATTCAGGCGGACGGGAACGAGAAAAATGTCTTCGAGGGGCACGCGTGCGGCGAGGTCGAGCGCATAGCGCAGTTCGCATTGGAAGTGGCCGTGTTTGACCGCCGAGCGGCGCGAGAAGCATCCGACGAAAAAATCAGAAAGTTCGATAGCGCGCTCGATAGCGCGGGGCCAATTTTGGCCGGGAAGAAGCTTTTCCTGATCCATCCAGGGCTCTAAACCGGCCTTCTGCAGCGCGTGATAGAGCTTTTTAACCTGCACGCGATCTTCCTCGGCGTAAGCAAGAAACACGTGAATGCGGCCATTTGGCTGGAACACAATTTCCTCTTCTTCGAGCTGAAAGCTTCCCATGCCGTCGATTTCGATGACTGATCCGTCGCGTAAACACCGGTCGATTATGTGCAGTAAGGCCTTGCGTCCACGCAAAGGATGATTCACGGCTTAACCTTGCGAGCCGCTAAGGTGCGTTGTTGCGAAGCCGGAACGGCCTTGTTTGAAGTTTCCTTCAGGTTCTTGAGAATTTTATAGACCAAGGTGTCGACATCGTCGGCAGCTTGGCCGCTAGAGCGGTGCGACTCGCGCGCCAACTGCCGGGCCAGATCGAGCTTGTTCATCGGCTTCAAAGTAATATGGCGGCCCGAAAGACAGCACCGCCCGTGGCCGCCCGGTCTCTCTAACTTCTTGAGGCTGCTCGCCGTCCGCATCCTGGTTTTTTTTTTGATCGGCTGTGATCGTTATAAAGACGGCTGTAGTGCGCACGGTCCTTTTATTCCCGGCCACAATCGCCGATGCTCTACGAACTGGGCGGCAGTTCGCGCACCGTGCTCACACGATCACGGAAGTACTCGTTTTTTTATCTAGCAGCCTTTTCAATGAGTTAAGCGCGGATTCTTCCATCGAGCGCCGTGGTCTCGCTGCTAGATTTTTGGCCGAATAGCACGTTTTCCCACGGAAACCCATCATGAATGCAATCACCAAATACTCTGTTAAAGCCGTGCTGCGCGGGGGGCTTGTAGCTGCTGCAGCCATATGCGCGGCATACGGGCAGACGCTCATCAACCTGGGCACGCAAGGGCGCAATGTAGATTTCACCAATGCGCAATTCACGCGCCCGGTAAAAACTGGAGCGACCCTTCCAGCCACCTGCTCAAGCGGCGATCTGTTCTTCAACACCAGTGCGCCGGCGGGCAAGAATCTGTACGGCTGCGCCACGGCGAACACCTGGACGTTGTTAGGCGGAAACTTCGGTTTGAGCGATCCGGGTGCAAACGGTATTGTGCTGCGCAACAGCGTCAATACTACGACCTCCGTTCCAGCTCCGGCAGGCGCCGTCGTCGGCACAACGGACACTCAGACGCTCACCAATAAGAGCATCGACGCCTCTGAAATCAATACGGGCACCTTCGCGGCCGCTCAGGTTCCAGCGTTCAGCGGAGATATCTCCGTCCCGGCGGGAACCACGACCGCGACACTTGCAACCGTAAACTCAAGTCCCGGCACGTACGGCGATGCCACGCATTCCACTCAGCTGACGGTGGACAGCAAGGGCCGCATTACTGCGATTTCGCAAGTGACCATCGGCGGAGCAAGCGGAAACAGTCCTTCCATTAACGCTGGTTCGCTCGCAACGATGTCCACTTCGTGCAGTGCCGGAGCTCTGTATCTCGCGACCGACCAGCCAGCCGGCCAGCAGATTTATACGTGTTCTTCGGCGAATATCTGGACCCAGATTGGCTCCCTCGGCCCGTCCGGCGCCCTGGCCTTTACGAATGGCTCACTCGATATCGTCACCAGCATAGTGCCGCGTCTGCTGTCGGCCAACACCTTCACCGGTCTGAACACGTTCAGCAATGGAATCCAGATACAAGGTACAGGCTCTCAGCCCACGTGCGGGTCAACGACACGCGGCGTGTTCTGGTATCAAAACAACGGGAGCGCGAAAGATAGCGTTCAGGTTTGTGTGTATAACGGTTCCAGCTTCGCTTGGATCAGTCTTTATTGATGGCTTGATTTAACAGATATTCGGTACGTGCTATTGCGCGACGGCCGCGGCGTTGATTCAGCAAGCGGCCGTCCACATCCCCAGTCTCCGGCTAATGCTTCGCGGTCACGCACGGTGCCAATACATTTCCCAGCCCAGGTACTTGGTTGCCGCCTCGTAAACAATGCTTGACGTATGAGCGAGGTTAGCGGCCGTATGATGCTCGAATCCATGCTCGCAAATGTAGCGAAGCAGGTCTTGCAGACGGGAGATTTCGACGACACCCGCTCCGCCGAAGGTCTGCAGGGAATCGTCGGTAAACCGGCCATCTCCCACATAGCCCCGAATTCTCCCCTCCCTATCTCGGGTTGAAAAGCGCGCATAGCTCATCGGCCCCGCCTTGACTCGCCCCACGCAGGTTCCGAAAGTGTTCAACTTGCCCACCGTTCCCGCAATAATCTCCTGGAAGTCCATTTTCACGTCTGCGAAGAAATGCTTCGGAAGATTACTGCAGTGAAAGCAGACCGCCTTGTTCGGATCGTCGCCATAGTTGTTATTCCAGTCGAGGAGCGCGCTCGGAGTTCCGGACGCCAGCCGCAAGGCATGCATGCTTAATGCGCCCACAATATCGGTTTCGCACGCGCTCGACATCAGACTCTCGCTCATCATGCTCATGACCGTACAGGGCACAACCCCAAAATTCTCCTCTAGCGAGGTCCAGCACTGAACAGCGCTGATAGCCACCTCCTGCTCGCGCATCCAACTGTCCACCGCCGTCCCGAGCTTTGCCATTTTCAAAAGCGATTCCGCCGGTACATCGCGCGTCGAAACATAGGCCTTGATCGCATCGAGCTTACCCTTCGCTTCTTCATCCTTCATCCGGCCGATCCGGCCCAGAATTTCCGACAGATCCGCTGTGATGACCGAAATGCCGTTGGCCTCGAGAAGTTTTTCGCTGTATCTGACGGTGTTGAACGCGGATGGGCGGGCACCGATAGCTCCTATGCGCAGCCCGCGCATACCGCGAACCACCCGGCAAACCCCGATGAACCAAGCGAGATCCTTCTTGAACTCCTCAGAATCGGGAGCCTCCGTGTGCAGCGTAGTCAGCGAATACGGAATGCCGTACTGCATGAGGTTGTTGCAAGCCGACATTTTTCCGCAGAAGCTGTCGCGGCGGTCATTGAGGGTCATTCGCCGCGGATCGTCGGGCGTTGCCTGGATTAGCACCGGCACATTCAACCCGGATAGCCGGAGCGTATCAGCAATCGCCCGCTCATCGCCAAAATTCGGCAGAGAAACGATGACTCCTTCGATCTTCTCGCGATGTCGCTTAAAGAGTTCGGCGCAGGCTTTCGCTTCTTCATACGTCTCCACGGCGCCGAACTTGGACTCGTTCGCAACAACTGCATCCGGCGCTTTCCGAGAGCCTTTCGGAACGGGCGCAATCACCTCGACACTAGATTCCTGAAGTACACGGATCATATCTTCACGGCCGCTCGCCGCGAGATGATCCGGGAAAAATCCACGGTTTCCGACGATAAGCCCCAGGGTTGTGCGCGCACCGCCATTTGTTGACATCAGTGTTTCCTCGGAAAAAATCGGATGAAGTAAACGAGTCCAATCACAAGCAACGCGGCGCCCCACCAGATACTGGCATGCAGATGGGCGAGGACCGGCGGATTTGCGGGAGGAGACCCCAGTTCATAAAGACCCGTCGCCGTGATCAGCACGCCATAGATCGTGAGCAATGTACCGATGAAAAACCAAATGGAGATAAAACCCGGACCGTGCATGTACACCTACCAGAAAATGATGTTCAAAACAACGAAGATCACCAGCACCATACCCGTCCAGAAGATCGGCCGGTGATAGAAGGGCAAGTCTCCCTCGGACGGTATCTCGGTCGCGCCGTACACCAGGCCTACCAGCTCGGATTCCGGTTTCGGCTTGCTGGTCATGCTGACGAGAACCGTAACGGCAACGCAGATGATCCAGGACCACAGGGCCCGGTACATGTCTTCGGCCATTGGTTTCGCGTGGGGAGAGAGCGCGACATAGCTCAGAGCATTGGGGTCGGTCCTCAGCCAGATCCACATGGCGAGCGATCCGCCTGTTCCAACCAGGAGGCCCCAGAATCCCGCAGCCGGCGTGGCGCGCTTCCACAACATCCCCAGCACAACTGTTCCGAAAAGCGGAGCGATGAATGTGGCGAATAGTGCCTGGACATAATCCATGATGCTGAGAAACTGCATCACAAGATATGCCGTGGCAATACTGACCAGCACTCCTAGGATCGTGCACCAGCGGCCCATGCTTACATAATGCTGGTCGCTGGCATCTTTGCGGATCAGCGCGCGGTAAATGTCATATGTCCACACTGTAGCGAACGCACTGACGTTTCCGGCCATGCCGGACATGAAGCCGGCAATCAGGGCCGTGATGCCCAAGCCCAATAATCCGGGGCCGCAATACCGCGCCAGCATCAAAGGCAACACTTCGTTATAAGTGTGCGCTCCGGCCACAGCTTGAGATTCGCCGACCAGCTTCTCCGGCAGCACCGCCAGAGCCAGGAGTCCCGGCAGTATCACGATAAAGGGTACCGCCATTTTAAAAGCGGCGCCGATGACGGGAGCCATTTTGGCGCTGCGCAAATCCCTCGCGGCGAGCACGCGCTGCACGACGAGAAAATCCGTTGTCCAATAGCCGAACGAAATCACAAAGCCCAGTCCCAGCACGATGCCCGTCCAATGGATACCCATGGGGTTCGTGGTGAAAGAGCCGAGGCCAGACCAGAGGTGCGTGTAATCCTGCGCCGGAAAATTTTGGTGAATGCGATGGACCATGCCGCTCCAGCCGCCTGCCTCCACCAGCCCCAGCACTGAAATAACGATGGCGCCCAGCCAGATAAGGAAAAATTGGAGCACCTCGTTAAAGATGGCGGACAGCAGGCCGCCCAGGAACACGTAAGCGGCCACCGTCAAGGACGAGATCCAAATGCTGAAGCCGATATTCCAACCCAGAATGATTCTGAGGACGAGCGCCATCGAATACATGTTGATGCCGCTCATAAGTACCGTCATCAGTCCAAAGGTGACGGCGGACAGGGCGCGGGCGGGCTCGCCGAAACGCAGCTTCAGGTATCCCGGAACCGAATGAGTGCGCGAAATGTAGTAGAACGGCATCATCACGATGCCGAGGAACAGCATCGCGGGAATGGCTCCGATCCAATACCAATGCGTGGCAAGGATGCCGTACTGGTAAGCCGAACCGGCCCAACCCATCAACTCGAGAGAGCCGAGATTGGCGGCTACAAAACTTAGCCCGGCGATCCAGGAGCTCATATCTCTTCCAGCGAGAAAAAAATCCTCGCCCGTCTTCGTGAATCTCTTCAGGTAGAAGCCGATTCCCAGCACCATCACGAAATACAGCGCGATGATGATGAGATCAATCGGGCTTAATGAAAGAAGTTTTTCGGGCATGGACACTGCGGCAACCATCGTCGGCATCTTTTCTCCCAGGTTTCTACAATGACAGAACGTCTCTTGTTTGCGGCGATGTCATCTCAGTTCCAGGTCAAGCCGCGTAACCGAAGCAGGCGCGAAGCGATAAATGAAGGGCGATCCAGTCATGTTGCTGTTCTCAGCCGGCTTGAGGGCGTCCGGCTGTTCGAACGTGTTTCGCGCATGGATGTCGGTAGACGTAAGAACGGTGGCATTTGCACCGGCGATTCGGGAGCCACGCACCTCAATCTCTGCTTCCTGCGGATTCTGCACGTCCGGATTGACCATCGTCAACACGGCGCGGCGGCCCTGGATGGAGCAGGACCCCGCCAGCCCCGGTAATCCCTTGGCCGAGGCCGAGCTCAGATGAGGCGCCGAAACAATTATGCGCACCGATGTGGCGCCCTGATGCGGCGCATACATTTCAAACACGTGAAAAACAGGAGTCACCGTGAATTTATCGCCCAGCGCGAGAAATGACGTGTGAATGTTATTGATGAGCTGCGCCGCGTTTGCCATGGTGACTTTTTCGGAATGACGATTGAATGTATCAAGTGTAATTCCGGAGACAAGCGCGTCACGCAAAGTAGGAAAGTAGGCCCACAAATAACTAGGATCGATAGCGGGATCGGTGTGATGCCAGGCGCCCCATTCATCGACGACCAGCTTAACGCGCCGCTCGGTATCGACTTCACCCATGATTTCCCAGTGCTTTGTGATCAAGTCCTCCATGCGGTTTGCTCTGGCAAGCAGCGTATACCACTCGTCGCTCGAGAATTCATTCGCCACGCCGGCGCCGGTCGTCCCGCAGTAATAGTGCAGGGCCGTGCCGAAGACATTCCGCACACCTCCTCTGCCGCCTTTTTCCATCAGCTTTTGGAAGAAGCTGCGCGTCCAGGCGTAATCGCCCTCGTTCGGGCCGGAAGCGATGAAATGCAAGTCGACACCGAAACGAGGCACCCACTCGATGAACCGGCGAAATTCAATCGCGTACTCATCGCCGGTGAAATTTCCGCCGCACCCCCAGCTTTCGTTGCCCACTCCCCAGTAGTGAACGGGGAACGGATCCGGGTTGCCGCCTTGCGCACGCAGCCTGGCGAGAGAAGTGGTGCCAGCCGGAGAGTTGCAGTATTCGATCCATTGATAGAAATCGTGCGCGTCCAGGCTGCGTAAATTAGCAGCGAAATAGGGCTCGGCGCCGGCCAGCTTGCAGAAGCGAGCGAACTCGTTCGTTCCGAATTCATTCGGATCATACTTCTGCGGACCATTGGGAGCCTTTTCAAGGTACGGGTTGTCGGTCCAGAAGTTTGTGCGCGTAGGTCTCTCGTTACGAGGCCCAACGCCGTCGCGCCAGTTGTAGCTGTCGGCAAAGCAACCGCCCGGCCAGCGGATGATGGGCGCCTTGATGCGCTTCAGATTGTCGACCAGCGCTTTTCGCACGCCACCGATGTTCGGCACCTTCGACTTCTCTCCCACCCAGACGCCGTCGTAAATGCAGCCGCCCAAGTGCTCTGTGAAGTGTCCGTAGACGTTGGGCGAAATGGTTCCGATGGGCTCGTCGGGGAGTATGTCGACCCGAGCCGACGCGCCCAAGGCGGCGCGCGGGGCAAGGATCGCCACGCTGGAGAGCAGAAACTGTCGTCGGTCCATTTTGTAATGTTACCGCTTACATACTTGCTGTTGTGACGCTTCACGCCCTGGGGTTTCCGGGACACGGTAATCTCAAACAAGCTATGAACGGTCAACTCAGCCAGCACGATCCTGCCCTCAAGAATGCTGGATTTGTCCGCGAGCTCGGAATGTTCGATTCGGTGATGATCGTCATCGGCACCATGATCGGGTCGGGAATATTTATTGTTTCGGCCGCTATGGCTCGTATCATCGGCAGCAGCGGCTGGCTGCTCGTCGCGTGGGCCGTCACGGGCGTGCTTACGATTGCCGCCGCCGTGTCGTACGGCGAGCTCGCCTCGATGATGCCCGAAGCCGGCGGCATGTACGTTTATTTGCGCGAAGCGTTCTCTCCGGTATGGGGTTTTCTTTACGGCTGGACGCTATTCACCGTTATCCAGACCGGAACCATTGCAGCCGTAGCGGTGGCATTCGCACGCTTCGCCGGCATTCTCATGCCCGCAATCTCAGAACAGCGATACCTGGTGCCTCCCATCCATTTGTCGAGTGGATATGCGATTTCGCTCTCGACGACTCAGCTGCTGGCCATCGCCGTGATCGTGCTATTGACCTGGACCAATAGCCTCGGTGTGCGCTACGGGAAAATCGTCCAGAATTTGTTCACGGTCGCCAAAACCGGAGCCTTGGCCGGTTTGATATTGCTGGGAGTGTTCGCAGGCCGTAACCCCGCCGCACTGCGAGCGAACTTCGCGCACTTCTGGACGCAAACAAATCTGACGCCAATCTCTGAGGGCATTACGGCCGCCACCGCGTTCGGGCTGTTTGTCGCCATCTGCGTCTCGCAGTCCGGCTCGATGTTTTCGGCGGATTCCTGGCACGACATAACGTTTGCGGCGGGCGAGGTGAAGGATCCCCGGCGAACGCTCCCGCGGGCGCTCATCATCGGCACAGTGGCGGTAATCCTGCTCTACATGCTTGCGAATGTCAGCTATCTGATCGCACTCCCGCTGCCCGCCATACAGGGCGCAGCCTCGGACCGCGTAGCAACAGCGATGCTCGATTCCATTGCGCCGGGTTGGGGCAGCGCGGCCATGGCCATCGCCATCATGATTTCCACTTTCGGCTGTGCGAATAGCCTGGTACTCGCCGGCCCTCGTGTCTACTACGCCATGGCAACCAATGGCCTCTTCCTTCGCAGCGCCGCCACGCTCAACAAAGCGAGAGTGCCCGGACGATCGCTGCTGGTACAAGGCGTCTGGGCGTGCGCACTGGTGTTGCCCCGCACATACACGCCCGCAACCAGGGAATACGGAAACCTTTACAGCAACCTGCTCGATTACGTAATATCGGCCGCATTGATCTTCTACATCCTGACGATCGCCGGCGTGATCCGCCTCCGGCGACTGCGTCCGGATGCCGAACGTCCCTATCGCACGTGGGGATACCCGGTTGTTCCGGTGCTATACATTGTGGGAGCCGCGGTGATTCTGATTGCGCTGTTCGTATATCGGCCTTCGAGCACCTGGCCCGGCTTGTTGATTGTCCTGTGCGGCGTGCCTGTTTATCTCGCCATGCGAGGCCGCGCGCAGCACTTATCGGAGGCCGGCTCTTTGGAAGCGCGAATACCCCATTGAAAGGGATCGCGCTTATCAAGAATCAAGTGCGATTCGGAGGTCACGAAAGCGGAGCCTTTGATGTGAGGATAGAGAATGCCATCGCGGACGCTGAAGGACCCCTCGAACAAGCTTCCTATTAAGCTCTCCTGCCGCCACACCTGTCCTTCGCGCAGCTTGCCGGACGCGTAAAGGCAAGCGAGCTTCGCGCTGGTGCCGGTTCCGCAAGGAGAGCGATCATAGCTGCCACCCGGACAAAGAACAAAATTCTTGCTGTCTGCGCCGGGTGTCAACGGAGGCCCGTATACTTCGATGTGATCGATCTCGCCACCGTCGTCACCTGTGATGCCGCAGGCCGCCAACGCACGCCGAATACGCCATCCGTAGCCGGTGAGCGCTTCCAGGTTGGGTAATTTCAATTCAAAAGGACAATCGTAAGTGAGAAAGAACCAATTGCCGCCCCAGGCGACATCGCCCGTCACCTTTCCGAAATCCGGAACGTCGACCGCGACATTCGCCGCCGAGCGGTAGCTCGGTACATTAGTGACCGTTACCTCTCCTGTCTCGTGAAGATGCGCATCAACAATGCCGACGGGTGTTTCGATACGGTGAAGGCCCGGCTTAATTCTCCCGAGGTGCGCGAGCGTGACCGCCAACCCGATCGTGCCGTGTCCGCACATTCCCAGGTAACCGACATTGTTGAAGAAAATCGCGCCCGCGGAGCACGACCGATCAATCGGGCTGCACAAGAGACAGCCGACGATAGCATCGGACCCGCGAGGCTCATTCACGATGGCGGAACGGAAGCGATCGTACTCGTCGCGAAAAATGCGGAGCCTTTCGCCAAGCGGTCCAGTCCCAAGAGGCGGCCCTCCGTCAATCACAACCCGTGTAGGCTCGCCGCACGTGTGGGAATCAATGATGTGAAGTTTTTTCTGCTGCGTCACAAGAGCTGCGCCGTTACTCCGATGAATTTTGTATACAACAATGTATACATTAGTTCGTGGGACCTCGAACCCTCATTTTAGATGCCGATGCAATCCGCGTTTGATGCCGTGGTCGTCGGAGCAGGTATTGTGGGCGCGGCGTGCGCTTACGAGCTCTCCACCGCTGGCCTGAGTGTAGCAATCTGCGAGCAATCGGATGCCGCGGGTGGAGGCGCTACCGCTGCGGGCATGGGCCACCTCGCCGTGATGGACGATTCGGACGCCCAATTCGCGCTCACGAGTTATTCGCAAGCTCTGTGGCGCGATTTGGCGAAACAGCTTCCCCGGGACGCCGAATATTCGCCCTGCGGCTCGCTTTGGATCGCAACGGACGGCGAGGAGTTTTTCGAAGTCGAGCGGAAGCACGATTACTATTCGCGGCGCGGCATTCCGGCCGAAATCCTCGATTCCCGCCAGGTAGCCGAAGCCGAGCCGAATCTTCGGCCTGGCATGGCGGGCGCGCTGCTGATGCCCGCGGATAGCGTTTGCTACCCGCCCAGCGTGGCGCGCTATCTGGTGGAGCAAGTATGCCAGTCGCGCGGAAAGCTGTTCCTGGAAACCACCGCTGTTCGCGTCGCCGATTCGATGATTGAGACGCAGAACGGGCGCGTGCTCAATGCCGGACTAATTGTTCTCGCAACCGGCGCGCTCGCAACAAGACTTCTTCCGGATTTAGAAGTCCATCCACGAAAGGGCCATCTCGTGATCACGGATCGCTATCCCGGTTTTCTGCGCCATCAACTGATCGAATTGGGCTACCTGAAGAGTGCGCACTCGACCACCTCCGATTCCTGCGCATTCAACGCCCAGCCAAGAGTGACGGGGCAGATTTTAATAGGCTCATCGCGGCAATATGGAGTGGAAGATCCGCACATTGACGATAAGATGCTTGCGCGAATGCTGAAGAGAGCCGTCGAATATATGCCGCGTTTGCGCGGTTTGTCGGTAATCCGGTCGTGGACGGGATTCAGGGCCGCCACGCCGGACAAGTTGCCTCTGATCGGCCGCCACTCTAATTTCAGAACCGTGTATCTAGCCACAGGCCATGAAGGTCTGGGCATCTCGACTTCGCTCGCGAGCGCCCGCCTACTCGCCGACGAAATCCTCAATCGCCCCTCGGAGATTTCTCGCGATCCGTACCAGCCCAGCCGGAGCTTCGCCGTGCATGCCTGAAACACTCACGGTCGAGGTAAACGGGAAAAAAACAAAAGTTCCCAATGGCGTGACCGTGGCCGCGGCGGTTTATTTGGCCGGCGAAACCGCGTTCCGTATTTCCGTTTCGGGAGAGCCGCGGGGCCCGCTCTGCGGGATGGGAATTTGCTTCGAATGCAGAGTGACGATCGGAGCGCGGCCGAATTGCCGTTCGTGTCAAATTGCAGCGAGCGAAGGCATGGTCATCCGAACCTCGCGAAGAACCACGTCGAACCCAGCATGTTACGACCCGACGTTCTGATTGTAGGTGGCGGACCAGCGGGCATGGCGGCCGCAGTGCGCGCGAAAGAATCAGGAGCCAGCGTCACGCTCCTGGATGACAACGCCGCGCCGGGTGGACAGATCTGGCGCGGTGGGGAACAGTCGCACGCCGGCTCGCAATCGGCACAATGGTACGCGCAATTTCGGCGCGCCGCGATCACGGTATTTAACGGCGTACAGGTAATCTCCGCCAACCCCGCTTCCCGAACCGTCCTGGTTGAGACGCCGCAAGACGCATTCGAGCTCGAGTTCCGCAAGCTGATACTCGCCACTGGCGCGCGCGAGATTTTTCTTCCCTTTCCAGGCTGGACGCTCCCCGGCATCATGGGCGTGGGTGGAATTCAAGCTCTCGCCAAAGCGGGCATGCCGGTTTCCGGGAAGATAGTGGTCATTGCGGGTAGCGGACCGCTCCTTCTGGCCGTCGCAAGTTACCTCCGCGAGCACGGCGCGCGCGTCACGCTCGTAGCGGAGCAGGCGCCTCGGAATGCGCTTGCTCGCTTCGCCGCTCAACTGCTTCGAAGCCCCGGTAAAATCGCGCAGGCCGCGGCGCTGAAGCTTTCGCTCAGGGGCATTCCGTATCGTGCGGGCTGCTGGATTGAAGAGGCGGAGGGGAGCGCGCGGCTCGAACGCGTTCGGCTCCGCTGTGGCAACAAGAGCTGGACGGAGAACTGCGACCTGGCGGCCATCGCCTACGGTCTATGCCCGAACATCGAGCTCGCTACACTGCTTGGATGCCGGCACAACCGAAACGCTGTAGTCGTCGATGAATTCCAGAGGTCTTCTGTTGAGGACGTCTTCTGCGCTGGCGAGTGCACGGGTATCGGCGGCGTCGATCTCTCGCTTGTGGAAGGCGAGGTGGCGGGATATGCCGCCGCTGGCCGGAAAGAGCGCGCGCGGGCCCTATTTTCCAAGCGCAAGAGCGCGGCTCGATTTGCTGACGCCTTGCAGGCCGCATTCACCCTACGCGAAGAGCTTAAGCGCCTGCCGCACCCGGATACTATGGTCTGCCGCTGTGAGGACGTAACGTTTCGGCGTCTGCAGGGTATGCAGTCCTTCCGCGCGGCGAAACTGCACACGCGCTGCGGCATGGGCCCTTGCCAGGGGCGCATATGTGGACCCGCCGGCGATTTTCTGTTCGGATGGAGAACCGAATCCATACGCCCGCCGATTTTTCCAGCCCGCATGGGCAGCTTGATGGTCCAAGAAAACATCACGGAGGAAGCATCGATACCGCAATGAAGAATATGGAATGGCGCGGGGTAATTCCCGCGATTACAACCCCTTTTAAGGAAGACTTTTCGATCGATCACGCCCTTCTGGCGCGCCACTGCCAGTGGCTCATTGAAAACGGTTGCAGCGGAGTTGTCGCCTTGGGATCTCTCGGCGAAGGCGCTACGCTAAGCCTGCCAGAAAAAAAACAGGTGCTGGAGACCTGCATGAAAGCGATTGGCGATCGCGCATTCGTGGTGGCAGGAATTTCTTCGCTTAGTACGGCGGAAGCCGTATCCATCGCCCAATCCGCGGAAGCGGCCGGATGTCACGGCCTCATGGTTTTGCCTCCTTACGTCTACGTCGGCGACTGGCGGGAAATGAAATCTCACGTAAGCGCCGTCCTCGCCGCTACCGAGCTCTCCTCCATGCTTTACAACAACCCGATTGCCTACACCATTGATTTTCTTCCCACCCAGGTTCACGAGTTGTTATCGGCGCACGAGAATCTCCGTGCCATTAAAGAATCCAGTGCCGACGTGCGGCGCATCACGACGTTGCGCACGCTCGCGGGCGACGATTTCCGCATCCTTTGCGGCGTAGACGACGTCATCGTGGAATCCGTGTATGCCGGCGCCGTCGGATGGATTGCCGGTTTAGCCAATGCTTTTCCAAGAGAATCAGTCGATCTGTTTGAACTCGCGCTTAAGCGCGAGACTCCGAAAGCCTTCGAGCTCTATCGTTGGTTTCTGCCGCTCCTCCGCATGGATACCGTGCCGAAATTTGTGCAGCTCATCAAACTGGTACAGGAAGAAGTGGGGATGGGCAGTCAGCGTGTCCGCCCTCCCAGGTTAGTTCTCGCCGGCGAAGAGCTCCAATCCGCAAAAGAAATTGTCGCCACCGCTCTGGCGGCTCACCCTCGCCGCGCCGCAGAACAAACCGTTATCGCACGTTAGACAACTGGATAATCGTTAGAATAATCCCATCGTTTTGCCGCTCACAAAGCAAGCCGTTATGTGCCCCTCCAGCGCCCGAACCAGTACTGAAGTTCCAGCCAGACCGTACCGCTCGCACTAGGTGCTCTCTCTCCATAAGCGCGTTTTGCCATTCGGCAGCTAAATTGCCTTTCGTGGATTAGTCGCGGATCGATCCTGATCGCGGCCTCGGAGATCCAGACCTGCTATTTGACGTCCTTCAACTCCCCGACAGATCCAAAGGTTCGCACTCGTGCTTCACCAAAGACGAAGCCCGGTGAAACGTGAATGTAGCAACAACTCAGAAGGAGACACTTATGAAAAAAAACAGCAACTGTTTGCGTGGCTTCATGATGTGCTTGCTCGGGGTATTTACCCTGTCATCACAGTTGGCTTTCCCGCAAACTGCAAGCGTGCAAACTACCGCAAATATGATCGGGAGTTTGCCTGGACACAACACTCCGGTCCCCGTGATGAACGGCGCGGCCAAGATGATCTCTCACTTGAACTCGAACCAAATGTTGCGGCTAGTCATAGGACTTCAGCCCGCAAACATGGCGGAACAAGAGCAGTTCCTGCAAGATTTGCAGGACAGGGGCTCGCCGCAATTTCACCACTTCCTGACAGCTGATGAATGGAACGCCCGATTTGCGCCCTCCGCTCAAGATGAGCAGGCTGTGGTCGATTGGGCTCAGAGCCAGGGACTGACGGTCAGCCAGCGATATGGCAATCGGCTTATCGTCGATATCGAGGCTCCAGCCGTGGCGGTCGAGAAGGCGTTCGGCGTCACGCTCAATAACTACCAGATCGGCGCGAACGCGTTCTTCTCCAATGATCGCGATCCGGTTATCCCGTCGCATCTCGCGAAAGTAGCCGTTGACGTGGAGGGCCTGAACAACCTGCAGCAGCTGCATCCGATGAGTAAGAACGTGACGGAACCTGCGTTCGCTTCCTATGCGCCCGGTCCGGTCTCCGGTTCGACGATTTCGGGCCGGGGCGCGGGCGACTCTTCGAAATTGCCGGCTTCTTTACGCGCCGGCGCGGGATTAACTCCAAGCAGCACCGGCGGCGCTTACGATCCGACGGATCTTTACAGCTCGCAGGCTTATAACTTCAACGCTCTATATAACCAGGGCCACTGCTGCAATCCGACGAACAATCCCGGCGGCACGCCACCCAATACGTCGATTGCGGTCGCCACGGCAGGTGCTCAAAATCCGAATGACTTCCAGGGATTCCATAATCAGTACCCCTATCTCGCCTGGCACTGGTTCATGATCTCGGTGGACGGGACGACAGTACCCTGCAACTCTGGCTGCGACGGCGAGGGAACTCTCGATTTTGAGTGGATCACTGCCATGTCAAATAGCTTTGGCAGCGAGGCCAATACGGCATCGGTCTTCATGTACGACGGCGTAAACGCGAATTTTTCCACCTTCACCGACGTTTACAACAAGATCCTGAGTGACGGAAACGCGCGGATATTCAGCACGAGCTGGGGCTGCGCAGAGGCTCCCTATTGCTACACCACGGGAGTGATGAATACGGTTCACAATATCTTCAACGCCATGGTCGGCCAAGGCTGGACGCTGGTTGCGGCGACCGGCGACCAGGGAGCCACAGCAAGCTGCCTCTCTCACGATGGCGTGCAGTATCCCGCCTCGGACCCTGACGTAGTGGGCGCCGGCGGTACGACGCTTCACCTTTCTTCCGGACCGGTTTACAGCAGTGAAACCGCCTGGAGCGGCGGCCCGGATGGGTGCGGCAGCAACGACGGCGGCGGAACGGGTGGCAATAGCACCTTTTTCAGCGCGCCGTCCTATCAGAGCGGCCTCGGTTTTTCGAATCGCGCTGTTCCCGATCTCGCACTGAATGCCGACTGGTTCCACACGCCGCAGAACTACTTCTTCAACGGTCATTTGTCAGGAAATGGCGGCACCAGCATAGTGGCGCCTGAACTGGCCGGCTTCTTCGCGCAGGAACAAGCTTACCTGGTCTATCTGACCACCATCATCGGGCCAAACAGCTGTTATGGAAGCGGGACCTCTCCGTGTGTTCCTATGGGTAATGCGAACTATTTCCTTTATTACTTCGGACTAAACCCGCACTATGCTTCCCACTATCCATACTACGATATTACGTCGGGCTGTAATGACAACGATGTGACATCTTTCTACAATCTAGGTTACTTTTGTGCCGCGCCGGGTTATGACAAAGTAACAGGATGGGGATCGATCAACGCGCTGCAGCTTGCGTGGGCAATCAACACTTATATCGCCGGCGATTTCGGCGCTCCTCTTATTAAGTTCACTGGTCCAAGCACAGGCAAATGGTATAACACAAACCAGACCGTAAGCTGGACCATAAGCGGCACCACGACGGACGCTGAGAAGCCGAACGGCATCGCCGGTTACAGCGGAGGTTGGGATTCCGCTCCTTCGGATGTCTTTAGCGAAGGCACGCCCGGATCCGGGAATTCGTTCTACGCCGGACCCCAGTTTCCAAACCAGACCACCGGCTCGCTTACTCTGAGCGCCGCCGGCCAAGGCTGCCACACAGCAGTTATTGAAGCCTGGGATAACGCTGGTTTTCCATCCGGCGCCAAAACGTATGGACAGCTTTGCTATGATGTGACAGCCCCTGTTACTACCGTAACTCTGAATGGTACTCTTGCGGGCGGCCAGTACGACGGCGCGGTGCAAGTTACCCTCAATCGGAGTGACAGTTTGAGCGGCATTGCCATCACTTACTACCAGGTCGATGGCGGAGCGTTAAATACTTACACGGCTCCGTTCATGGTGTCGGCGCTCGGCGCTCACACCATCTCGTTCCACAGCGTGGATAACGCAGGCAACGTGGAATCGCCCCAGACAGCTAGCTTCACGATTCGGACAGTTGGCTCCGGAGCCCTATACTTCGTTCCGGTAACGCCATGCCGCGTCGCCGACACGCGCAATCCGGCCGGCCCGTTCGGCGGTCCGGAACTAATCGCCGGTAGCACTCGAAATTTCGTTGTGTCTAGCAGCGCTTGTGGAATTCCGTCCAGCGCCGCTGCCTATTCGCTCAACATCACCGTGGTCCCTGACGCCCAGCTTGGCTACTTGACGGTATGGCCGTCGGGTCAGCCGCAACCGTTCGTTTCGACTCTCAACTCCGACGGCCGCTTCAAGGCGAACGCCGCGATCGTCCCGGCAGGCGCGGGCGGAGCGGTCAGTATCTACGCAAGCGATGCGACCCACGTGATCATCGACATCGACGGATACTTCGTAGAGGCCGGAAGCTCAGGTTCGGGTCTCGCATTCTATAAGACGACGCCGTGCCGTCTGGTGGATACCCGGTCAGCGCCTAGCTCATTGGGTGGCCCATTCCTGAGTGGTGGCGCCAGCCGTCAATTCCCGCTGCTATCCGGCTCTTGCGGGATTCCGGGATCGGCCGCTGCCTATGCGCTCAACTTCACTGCAGTACCCCATGGCAGCCTCACCTACCTGACCACGTGGCCCTCCGGACAGCCGCAGCCGCTGGTTTCAACTCTCAATGCGCCTACCGGCACAGTCACGGCCAACGCCGCCATCGTCCCGGCCGGCAGCGGCGGAAACATCTCCGTTTTCGTGTCCGATGACACGGATCTGGTGATCGACATCAACGGATACTTCGCGCCCCCGGCAAGCGGCGGTCTCTCTCTGTACCCGCTCACACCCTGCCGCGCCGTTGACACGCGCAACTCCACCGGTCAGTTCACCGGAGTGCTCGCTGTCGACGTAGCTGGCAGCGGATGTAACGTTCCGGGAACAGCGCAAGCTTACATCTTGAATGCGACCGTTGTTCCGCCGGCGCCGCTAGTGTACTTGACGCTATGGGCCAACGGGGCTTCTCAGCCATGGGTTTCCACACTGAACGCACTGGATGGGGCCATCACATCGAATATGGCCATTGTCCCGACGACCAACGGCTTCATCAACGCCTATGCCTCCGATCCCACCCAGCTGATACTCGATATTTCGAGCTACTTCGCACCCTAACCGGCGCGCGGCAAGCCTCGCGATCGAGTGGCCCTACCGTCCGTGTGGCGGTAGGGCCGTTGCATGTTAGAAGGGCGGGTACGCAATCGACGCAACCCCATTTTGAGGAAAGGGTGACGGCACGCGCCGGTTCTGCACTGACGAGTCAGGCAAAATTGGTTGTGGTGTGGAGTGGAATCGTTCACGTCATGCCTGCATAGCCTGCGCGAAATAGTTCCGTCCGCAGCTATGCCGCGTTGGCCTTTTCTTCCTGCAGCAGAGCCAGGAGGCCGTTAGTAACTTCATTGAAGGCCTTGCGGCGGCGGTGGACGATGCGAACCGGCCGATACAACTCCGCGGGGTCGAGCCCCATCGCGACCATGCGTCCTTGAGCGACGTCCTCGTGCATGACGCGCCGCGGCATGATGCTGATTCCGGCGCCATGAGCGACGGCCTCTTTGATCATTTCGAGGTTATCGAAGTGCAGTCCCATTTCGACGCTAACCTTGTGATCGCGCAGATAGCGCTCGATCTGGCTCTGGATGGGGAGATCGTCGTCGAAGCCGATAAACGTCTCGCCTTGCAGTACCGCCGCGCAGATCGACTCCCGTCCGGCCAGTGGATGATGCGGGCCAACTGCCACAACCATCTCCTCTTCGCGCCAGGGCAGGGCCACCACTTCCCGGGAAGATTCGGCATAGCTCATCAATCCCAGGTCGGCCTGATCTTCTTCAACGGCCTCCCAGACGCGCTCGGGCCGCAGGTACGAAACATGCAGCTCGCCTTGCGGAAAACGTTGCGCGAAACGAGCTTCAATCTCCGCCATTTCGGTAAGCCCGACAGAATAGATGGCCGCCAAGCGCGTGGTGCCGCTCCTCTCCTTCTTTAAACGCTCGAGCGAGGCTTGTAGCTCTTCCTGGCGCCGGAGCACATCGCGGCAGTATTCGAGATACAACTTTCCGGCTGTGGTCAGACGCAACGGACGGGTGCTGCGGTCGAAAAGCTGGGAGCCTAATTCGCGCTCCATTTCCTGGATCGCCTGACTGGCAGCCGATTGGCTTATCTCGTTGATTTTGGCCGCCTTGCTGACGCTCCGGGTGTGGGCCACATCGCGCATGAGGCGCAGATTCTCCAAAGTCACGACGCCTCACTATACCATAAGAAGATCTGATAAAGCAAAACCACAGATTCGATTTGACGAATAATAGCTATCCCGTTATACTGAGCCTATCCCTCCCCGTCAGCAGAGGAGACGGAAGTGTACCCAGTCGATACGATGTATCCAGTACCCGGCAAACAAGGCTTATACGATCCGGCGAATGAACACGATGCTTGTGGCATCGGGTTCGTGGCGAACATAAGCGGCGAGCCATCGCATGATATTGTGCGCAAAGGTCTGGAGATCCTGCTGAACCTCGCTCACCGAGGGGCGTGCGGTTGCGATTCGGAGACGGGCGACGGGGCGGGCGTTCTTATTCAGATTCCGCACCAGTTCTTTGCGAAAGAAGCGGCGAACCTCGGATTTTCATTGCCGGCGCCAGGCAAGTACGGCATCGCCATGTGTTTTCTGCCCGTGGAGCGGCAACAGCGGCTTGCCTGCGAGGGACTGCTGGAGAAGATCTCGCGCGAAGAAGGGCTGACCGTGCTCGGATGGCGCGACACGCCGCTGGCGGTGGATGCCATTGGCCGGGTGGCCAGGGCATCGCAACCCTACATTGAACAGTTGTTCGTGGCATGCCCGCCGATGATGTCGGGCGATCAGTTTGAACGCAAGCTGTACGTGGTGCGGAAACGCGTGGAGTCTCTCGTGGCTGCATCGGATATGCGGGACAAGGGATTCTTCTATGTCCCGTCGTTCTCGTCCCGCACCATCATTTACAAAGGCCTCTTGCTTGCGAACCAGATCGGCGAGTTTTATCAGGAGCTTCTCGACCCGGACACCAGGAGCGCCCTGTGCCTGGTTCATCAGCGCTTCTCGACCAATACCTTTCCGACCTGGCAGCTGGCCCATCCATTCCGCTATTTGTGCCACAACGGCGAAATTAACACGGTTCGCGGCAACGTGAACTGGATGAACGCGCGTCAATCGGTGCTGGCGTCGCCCAATTTCGACGACATCAAGAAGTTATTTCCCATTATTCAACCGGGGGTCAGCGATTCGGCGGCGCTGGACAATGCCGTTGAACTTTTGCTGATGGCCGGGCGCTCGCTGCCGCACGCCATGGCGATGCTGATTCCCGAGGCCTGGGATGCGGACAGCACGATGCCGGCGGAAAAGCGCGCATTCTACGAATACCACGCGTCGCTGATGGAGCCGTGGGATGGCCCGGCGGCGGTCGCTTTCACGGATGGACGTCTGATTGGCGCAACGCTCGACCGCAACGGCCTTCGTCCCGCGCGCTATCTGGTCACCAAAGGCGGCTTACTGGTAATGGCTTCGGAAGCCGGCGTGCTGCCTTTCGAGCCCGAGGAAATCGCCTACAAGGGGCGTTTGCAGCCTGGGAAAATGCTGCTGGTCGATTTAGAACAGGGCCGCATTGTTCCGGACGAAGAGATCAAGCACGAGCTTGCGTCGCGACAGCCTTACGGTGAGTGGCTCGAAGAAAACCAGATCACGCTTGACGCACTGCCGGAGCCGCATCGTGTACAGGGTGCGGATCATGAAACGGTGTTGATGCGGCAGCGCTGCTTCGGCTACACGGACGAAGATGTGAAGATGCTGATTGCGCCAATGGCAGCCGACGGTCAAGAAGCAATTGGCTCGATGGGGACGGACACGCCGCTCGCGTGCCTCTCCGACAAGCCGCAATCGCTGTTCCACTACTTCAAACAGTTGTTCGCGCAGGTGACGAACCCGCCCATCGATCCGATCCGCGAAGAGCTGGTGATGTCGCTCACCAGCTACATCGGAACGGAGCGCAATATTCTGGCCGAGACGCCGGAACATTGCCACACGCTGAAGATGCCGCATCCGGTGCTTACGAACCGCGATCTCGAGAAGCTGCGGCGGGTATCGCGCGGCGACCTGCTGGCCTCCACCTTGCCCACCACGTTCAGCGTGCTCGAGGGCGAGTTGAGCCTGAAAAAGGCGCTTGACAGCCTCTGCCGGCGCGCCTCGCTAGCAATTAAGGCCGGGTACACGCTTCTTATCCTGTCGGATCGCGGCATTGACGAGGAATTCGCGCCCATTCCGTGCCTGCTCGCGCTCACGGCGGTACACAACCATCTGGTGCGGGAAGGTACTCGCACGGGCGTGGCTTTGATTATCGAATCCGGCGAGCCGCGGGAAGTGATGCACCACTGTCTTCTCATCGGATATGGCGCCAGCGCGATTAATCCTTACCTGGCGATTGAGACCATTGAGGAAGTGGCGGCGGCCGGCGAACTCCCGCACGCCATTACGCCGGAAATTGCCGTTAAGAACTACATCAAAGCCCTCAATAAAGGCTTGCTCAAAGTCTTTTCGAAGATGGGCATCTCGACGCTGCAGAGTTATCGCGGAGCGCAAGTTTTCGAAGCCATCGGCTTGAATCGGGATTTGGTCGATCGATACTTCACCGGAACCGCGTCGCGCATTGAAGGCGTGGGGTTGGACGTTCTGGCGAAAGAGGCCATCGAAAAGCATGAGTTTGCATTTCGGCCGGTTTCCGATTCGGAGATGGAGCTTGCCGTGGGCGGCAACTATCACTACCGCATCAACGGTGAATATCATCTTCTAAATCCGCTTACCGTAAGCAAGCTGCAACATTCCGTGCGGCAGCACAGTTATGCCACGTTCGGAGAGTACACGAGCCTTATCGATCAGCAGAACGAGCGGCTTTGCACGTTACGCGGCCTCATGGAACTGAAGAAGGTCGCATTCCCGGTGCCGCTCGAGGAAGTGGAACCCGCCAGCGAAATTGTGAAGCGCTTTGCGACCGGAGCCATGTCGTTCGGCTCCATCAGCAAAGAGGCGCACGAGACGCTCGCGATCGCGATGAATCGCATCGGTGGCCGCTCCAATACGGGGGAGGGCGGCGAAGACGAAGCGCGATTCGTTCCACTGCCCAATGGCGATTCGAAGCGGAGCGCGATCAAGCAGGTGGCCTCCGGGCGATTCGGCGTCACCACCCATTACCTGGTGAATGCCGACGAATTGCAGATCAAAATCGCGCAGGGTGCGAAACCGGGCGAAGGCGGACAGTTACCTGGACACAAAGTAGACGAGACGATCGCCCGAGTGCGCCATTCCATTCCTGGTGTGGGTTTGATCTCCCCTCCGCCGCACCACGACATTTATTCAATAGAGGACCTGGCGCAGTTGATCTACGATTTGAAGAACGTAAATCCGGCCGCGCGCGTTTCGGTCAAGCTGGTGGCGGAGGTTGGTGTCGGAACAGTGGCCGCGGGCGTTTCGAAGGCTCACGCCGATGTGGTGCTCATCAGCGGTTATGACGGAGGTACCGGCGCATCTCCGCTTACCTCCTTGAAGCACGCGGGCATTCCCTGGGAACTGGGGCTCGCCGAGACGCAACAGGTACTGGTAATGAACGATCTGCGCAGCCGCATTCGCGTGCAGGTCGACGGTAAGCTGCAAACCGGCAGGGACGTAGCCATTGCGGCCCTTCTCGGAGCCGAGGAGTTTGGCTTCTCCACCGCTCCGCTAGTGGCCATGGGCTGCATCATGATGCGTAAGTGCCACCTGAACACCTGCCCGGTGGGAATCGCGACGCAGAATCCGGAGCTGCGCAAAAAGTTCGCGGGCACTCCCGAACACGTCATTAATTTCTTCTTCTTCATCGCCGAACAGGTGCGCGAATGGATGGCAAACCTGGGATTCCGGACGATGGACGAAATGATCGGGCGGGTCGACATGATCGAAATGCGTGCTGCTATCGATCATTGGAAAGCGCGCGGGCTCGATTTTTCGTCGATGCTTTACAATCCGCAAGTGCCGGGCCGCGTGGGGAGGCGCTGTTTCATCGCGCAGGATCACGGTTTGAAGGAAGCCCTGGATCACAGTCTGCTGGATCTGGCAAAGGATGCCATCGATCATGCGACGCCTGTCGAGTTCAGCATGCCGATTCGGAATGTGCATCGCACGGTCGGTGCCATGCTGAGCGGCGAGATTGTCCGGCATCACGGCTCGCGGGGCTTGCCCGACGACACCATTCGAGTGTCGTTCAACGGATCGGCGGGACAAAGCTTCGGCGCCTTTCTTGCCAAGGGTGTCTCGCTGATGCTTGAGGGCGACGCCAACGATTACGCCGGGAAGGGGCTTTCCGGAGGCCGGATCATTGTCTTTCCGCCGAAGCGATCAACATTCCCGCCCGAAGAAAATATTCTGATCGGCAATACTGTTCTGTACGGCGCGACGAGCGGCGAAGCGTATTTTGCCGGCGTGGCAGGCGAGCGCTTCGCGGTACGCAACTCGGGCGCCATGGCCGTGGTGGAAGGCGTAGGCGATCATGCCTGCGAATACATGACCAATGGAACGGTTGTGGTTCTCGGTCGTACGGGTCGTAACTTCGCGGCCGGCATGAGCGGTGGAATCGCTTACGTGTTCGATCCCACGGGTGAGTTCGTGCGCGTCCGCTGCAACCGCGCCAACGTGGATCTCGAACCGGTGTTCGAAACTCAGGACCTTGCCGCGCTGCAGCGCCTGATTCAAAAGCACGTGGAATACACCGGCAGCCCTCTGGGCAAACGCATCCTCCAGAACTGGACCCAGATGCCGCGGCACTTCGTGAAAGTTTTCCCGCACGAATACAAGCGCGTGCTGGGGGTGGAGCGCTCAACCGGACAAACCGCATGGCCCATCCTTGTGCCTCCAGCGCATGCGGCGGCTGTGGGCGAGCGAGCGAGGTGAGGCTTTGGGCAAGCTGACGGGATTTTTGGAATTCGAGAGAGAAACGCCCGAGCGCCGGCCCGTGCTCGAGCGCGTCAACGACTGGTTCGAGGTATACCAGGAGTTCCCGGCGGAGAGCGTGCAGCGGCAGGCGGCGCGCTGCATGGATTGCGGCGTGCCGTTCTGCCATACCGGCTGCCCAGTAAACAATTTGATACCGGACTGGAACGATTTGGTGTGGAAAGGAAACTGGCGCGAGGCATTGCGCGCGCTGCATGCGACGAATAATTTCCCGGAATTCACGGGCCGCATTTGCCCGGCGCCTTGCGAGGCCGCCTGCGTGCTGAGCATCAACGAGCCAGCGGTGGCGATTAAAGTAGTCGAGCAGAACATCGTCGATCGCGGATTTTCCGAAGGCTGGATACAGCCTGAAGCGCCTCGCCGCCGCACCGGCAAACGCGTCGGGATTGTCGGATCAGGGCCGGCTGGATTGGCCGCCGCTCAACAGCTGAATCGCGCAGGCCACTCCGTCACCGTCCTCGAAAAGCATGACCGCATCGGCGGTCTCTTGCGGTACGGTATCCCGGATTTCAAGCTTGAAAAGTCGGTGGTCGACCGCCGCCTCGAGCAGCTTATCGCAGAAGGCGTCGAGTTCAAAACCGGGGTGCACGTCGGCGTGGACATGACCGGCGACCGGTTGTTGCGTGAGTTCGACGCGACACTCCTCGCCGTGGGCGCCGAGCAGCACCGCGATCTCGAGATTCCCGGGCGCGAACTGAAAGGCATTCATTTCGCGATGGACTATCTCACGCAGCAAAACAAACGTGGGGCGGGAGATCGTTTTACGCGCACCGAGGAGATTCTCGCCACTGGAAAGCGAGTGATCATCATCGGCGGCGGCGATACCGGCGCGGATTGCCTGGGGACCGCGCACCGGCAGAAGGCCGCCTCCGTTCATCAGCTGCAAATTCATCCCATGCCGCCGCAGCAACGGCATCATTCGACGCCGTGGCCTCTCTGGCCGTTGCAACTCCGTGTCGAAGCGGCGCACGAGGAAGGCGGCTTTCGAGAGTGGAGCGTTTTAACGACGCATTTCAGCGGCGATGATAACGGCAATGTGAAGAAACTGCATTGCGTGCGCGTAGGGCCGAAGCCGGCGCTCGAACGCATAGCCGGAAGCGAGTTTTATCTGGACGCCGACCTGGTGCTGATCGCGATCGGGTTCTCCGGGCCGGTGCGGACAGGCTTGCTCGAGCAGCTTCCGTTGGCGCTCGATGAGCGCGGCAACGTAAAAACGGACGCCGCGTGCAAGACCTCTCTTCCGGGTGTGTTTTCCGCCGGAGACGCGCGGCGAGGACAGTCGCTGGTGGTGTGGGCCATCGCCGAGGGGCGCAAGGCCGCGCATCATATGGACAAATTCCTGATGGGCGAGACTCAGTTGGCGGCTTAGGAGAGGCCGCGCAGCACCACTCATTCGGGCGGCTGTTGGGGCTTTTCTCCTGGACGATAAAGAGAGGGGACCTTCTTCTGCTGCTCTTGCGATTGAGACGCCGATTTCTTTCGATCTGCCACTTCCTTCGATGGCATCATCGCTTCACGCTCTTTCTTTTCCTTCGCATCTTGGGCGGCCAACTCCGTTCCGCGCTTCTTTGAGTCCTCGAGCGATAACTCCCGGCTGTCGCTGGTCGTATCGATGGCCGCCTGCAGCACAAACTTGTATCGGTCCATGTCGTTGGGACTGCTGTCCAGGACTTTATTCAACTTATCCAGGAACTCTTTCTCGGCGTCCACCACCGCCAACATTCCCTTATCCAAAGGCCGATTGTGCCGCAGAGCGTCGTCGGAAACCGAGTCGATGGCCTCGATAATTTTGCTGTAATCTTCGAGCGCGTTATGAATAAAGATGCTGCGGCCTGGTTTTTCCTTCGCGAGGTACTGATCGAGCAGGTCCATTCGCTGCTTAGCGAAGTGCACGTATAGCAGAAGACGATCATTCGGGTCTTGCGCCTGGCGAATTTGCTCCACTTCATTCGGGGTCAGAAAGTCGCGGTCCTCTTGCGCGGCCAAAAGAGAGGCGGCGCCCAAGGCAACGCAAAGCAGCAGACCGGATTTCACTTCCGCATTACTCCTTCCAAAAGTTTATCGTGAATCTCCTCGAGTTTCCGTTGCGTGTATTCCGCCCAACCGCGCCTCTGGACTTCTATATCGTCGACTAGCCCTTGCAGACGGCGCTGCAGATAAGCCACCCTCAACTCGGCTTTCTTGTAAAACTTTGCTTTGCGGGCCACGGCCAGGGAGGAGACGCACTCATTGAGGGCATTCGTCATGTCCTCCAGTTGCGCATCGCCCTTTTGAATCTGCCCCTGATTGTAAAAGTCGCGAGCATTATCGAAGGCCGTGTCGGCATAAACCAGCGCCTTCTCAGAGCGCCGGGCCGGGTCGTGCTCGGCTTCCAATTCCGATATAAAAGACTGCGCCTGAACAGTGGACACGCAAGTTGCAAAGAGAACGAAGATCTCCATCCATTGCGTCAGCCGCGCCAAACTGAACGACCTGGTCATCGATTCGCCTCCTTCTCAAGAATTCGGCTCCGTTGCCGGGCGATGAATTCCTGATCTGGATACCTACCGTCACTGAGCTGCAGAAACCGCTGGTAGCTGGCAAGCGCCGGTTTCACCTGGCGCAGCTTATCGAGTACAATTGCCCGAAAGTAAAAATCACCCGCTGTTTCTGCATTCAGTTTATGTATCTTATCGAGAGCGGCGAGAGCTTGGGGATATAGTTCTGCTAGTACGAAGCAGCTCGCAGCTTCATTCCACGCCTCGGCGGATTCCGGTTTCAGCCCGGCCGCGGCAACAAACTCGTTTCCGGCCGTAGCATACTGATGCTTGTCCCGGTGAATTCTGCCGATCGCCATGCGAATGTCGTAGTCGTTTGGGTTGGCAGCCAGAGCCTGATCGAGAATGGGCGCGGCCAGATCCGGTTGATTGTTCTTCAGATACGCGGTGGCAAGGGCCAGATGGTTGGCAGGGGTGGGCGAAAGGGCGACCGCGGCCTGGAACTGCGCGACAGCATCGGCCGGCCGGTTCGTCGCAAGATATAGCCGGCCTGCCTGTTCCCGAGCACCCGGGTTATCCGGAAACTCCTTCAACAGGCTAATGGCGTCGTCCGGCCGGTTTGCCTTGGAGAATGCTTCACTCAGTTCGAGGAGAAGCGATCTGAGGTTCGGACTGAGCGCCGCGGCCTGGCGATAGTGAAGCAATGCCTCGTCCAACTTGTTCTGCCGCGCGAGGCTCTGCCCGAGGCCCAGTTCGGCATCGGCCGATTTCGGATCAAGCTGAAGCGCTTCGCGGTAGGCTTCCGCCGCGGCGGTAAAGTCTCCCGTCGCCAGCAAACCATCGCCGAGATAGCGCTTGGGTTTCGCCTGATCCGGTTTCTGTTTCGATGCATCGCGCAATAGAGGGATCGCCTCGGCCGGCTGATGATCGCGCAGATGAAGCATCCCGAGATTCAGCTCGGCGGGATATAACCCGGGCTTCAGAACGAGCGCTTGCTTGTAATGTTCCGCAGCCTGATTGTCTTGCTTTAGCCCGGTCTCGGCGAGCGCGAGGTTAAAGTAGGCCGAGTAGTCATTTGGATCGGAGGCTGCGAGTTTCGCGAAGATCTCCGCGGCTTGCTGGTAATCCTGGCGATCTAGCGCTTGCAATCCCGCCGCTTGCGGGTCCGACTGGCCGCCAATCAGTAACAGCGGGCAGAGAAACAGGGCCAACAAGTCGACACCCCTTTGAAAACTATTCTATCCGGGAAACAACGAGCCGGAATATCCGATGCTCGACGTCAGAAACGGGTTCTTTTATGCTTGGCCGCGGCAGCGGCTTCCCTGTGCAGGTGAGCCATATTAATGCCTTCGAGAGCAAGCGCCACGAATCCGATGATAATCAGCGGAATGGTGACGACAGCCCATAAGATAAGCGAGAATCGCTTCGCGTGCCCGGCAGCTAATCCGAACATAATCAGCGTTCGCGCGGTCACCCACTGAAACGAGCCAAGGTTTCCGGGTGCCTGCGGCACGATGCTGCTCAGCCTTAGCAGAACCATCATGACGAAGGATGCGGTCCAGGGCACCGCGAGGCCATTCGCGCGGACCAGCATGTAGATGGGCAGGATTTGCGCCAGCAAGTACCCGCCGCTGACGGCAAACGCGAAGTAGAGATAACGCGAGTGGCCAATCAGGTGAAGATCCTCGATCAGCGTGTTGAACCAGCGAGGCCAAGACATTCCGAAGAACAAATCCAGTGATTGCTTCTTGGCATACATGGCGTAGCCGATCAGCAGAGCGCAGATAACAATCACGACGCCCAGAATGTAACCGCCTTCCAGGAGAACGCGCGGTAAGCGGCCCATGTGAAGGCAGAAGAAGAAACACGCCATGAGCCATACGCCGTCGAATATGCGCTCGATCAGCGCCGAGGCGAACGTGACGGAAAGCGGAATTTCGCTGGATTTCGATAGCAAGAAGCAGCGGATCAGCTCGCCCGCGCGTAAAGGTATGACCTCGTTCGCAAACAGTCCCACGTAAATGGCTTCGACGGTATGCGCAAAGCGCACCGGCTCGATGGGCGTGAGAAGAAGCTTCCAGCGCCAGCCGTGCAGCAGGTAGACGAAGATATCGCACAAGACGGCAAAGGCGACCCAGCGCCAATGCATGTGCCGGACTTCCCCCCAGATGTGGCCGAGGCCGGCGCCGTTCAAAACCCACGTCAGGCAGACCAGGGAAATGACGTTGGTGATGATGATGAAGACCCACGACCTAAGTCTCCTTGTGCGCTCAACAGGGGGGACAGGCGCGGTCTGCGTGCTCAAGCAACCCCATGATAACCCCCGAAGCGGCCTTTGCCGCGATCCGGAGCGTAGCTCACGAGAGAGGCCGCACGGTACGTTTACACATACAGGCCCATGGCGCGCTTTGTCTTTTGGATGGTGTCGGCCGCGATCGGCGCGACGCGGTCTTTTCCGCGAGCGAGGACTGAATCGAGATAAGAGGGATCCGCCGTGACTTCGCGGAAGCGCCGTCGAATGGGCTCGAGCCTGGCGATCACGGCCTCTGCTGCGCGCTTCTTGAAATCGCCGTATCGCATGCCCGCCACCGTCTCCTTAGTAATCGCGGGATCGCAGGCATGCGCGATCGTCAGTAAGTTTGAGATCCCCGGACCCATGTTCCCGGGATCGATAGCGGGTTGAGAGTCGGTCGTCGCGCGCGCGATTTTCTTCTGGATCGTCTTCGGCTCATCGAGCAGAGCGATAGCATGGCCCGATCCAGGCGCCGATTTGCTCATCTTTTGCGTTGGATCGTCCAGGCCCATGATCCGCGCGCCCACGGCCGGCAGATGAGTTGCCGGCATGACGAATGTGTCGCCGTACAGGGAGTTGAAACGCTGCGCGACATCTCGAGTCAATTCCAGGTGCTGTGCTTGATCTTCTCCAACAGGAACAATGCCGGCCTGATAAAGCAAGATATCGGCCGCCATCAAGACCGGATATTCGAGAATCCCGGAAAGGACGGTTTCCTGTTTTCCCGCTTTGACCTTGAACTGCGTCATACGATACAGCCAGCCGAGCGGAGTGATGCAATTCAAAAGCCATGCAAGCTCGGCATGCGCCGGAATGGCTGACTGAACCACAATGGAAGATTGGTCTGGATCGATGCCGGAGGCGATGAACAGCGCCGCAGTGTCGCGGATTTTGGCAAACAGCACGCGCGGTTCCTGGTAGATCGTGATGGCGTGCAAATCGACAATGCAAAAAATACTTTCGTACTGACCCTGAATTTCAGCCCAATTTTTGAGGGCTCCGAGATAATTACCAATGTGGATGTGGCCGGTCGGCTGAATGCCGGAAAATACGCGTGCTTTCATGCAAGAGACGAATCTTCATCGTAAGCGATGCCTCGGACGAACAAGATGACAGGCGAGAATGGGTCCGCCGATCTTACTATCGAAAAGCTTGTATATGGGGGCGAAGGACTGGCGCGTCAGGACGGGCAGGCCGTCTTAGTTCCGTACGTGCTCCCGGGCGAACGCGTCGCGGCAACAACGGAGCGCGTGAAGACGGGTCTGCTGCGCGGGTCGGGACCTCGGATTCTCGCGCCGGCGGCACAGCGAGTGCTTGCGCGCTGTGAATACTTTGCCAATTGCGGCGGTTGCCATTACCAACACGCGGAATACACGTTTCAATTGGAACAGAAACAGGCGATTTTGCGCGAGACTCTTCAAAGGCTGGGCGGGATTGCCTACAACGGAGACATTCGCGTCTTGAGCGGCGAACCGTGGTTCTACCGCAACCGGATTCAGCTCCACTTCGCGAATCGCGAAGCAGGCTTTCACAAGGCCGGATCGCGCAATCTGTGCGCGATTGATCATTGCTACATCGCATCACCGCTTCTGGTCGACATCATTGCCAAACTGCAAGCCGCCGTCAAGGAGCCGCAGTGGCCCGAGTTCCTGCGATCGCTCGAAATTTTCACGAACGAAACAGAAGTGCAGTTGCATATCGTCGACTCGCTGCGGCCCGTTGCCGCGCGCTTCTTCGAGTGGTGCGGCACTTTCATTCCCTCACTGGCTCCGAATGCGATCGATTACAAGGCCGCCGGACAGAACTACCGAATCAGCCGCGGCTCGTTCTTTCAGGTGAACCGCTTTCTGATTGACACTCTCGTGGAGGAAGTAAGCGGCTCGGTGGCTGGCAAATGGGGGATCGATCTCTACGCTGGTGTCGGGCTGTTCTCGCTGGCGCTGGCTCCGCGCTTTGAGGTTGTCGACGCGGTGGAACGCACCGGCCACGCGTATCGCGACCTCGAGTGGAACGCGGCTCAGGGCAGCACGAACATTCGCGCCGTCAAAGCGCCGGCCGAAGAGTTCCTTCAAAGCCTTAGCGATCCACCTGATCTGGTCCTCGCGGATCCGCCTCGCGCGGGTCTGGGTAATGAGACGACGGCCGAACTACTGCGCCTCAAACCGCCGGAAGTGATACTCGTCAGTTGCGATCCCGCGACGCTGACGCGCGACCTCAAAAAACTACTGTCCGGATATCGAATACAGAAACTAACCCTGATCGATCTGTTTCCGCAGACCTATCACTTTGAAGTAGTGGCGCACTTAGAGCGCTTCTGACGCTTACGACCTGCGCAGGCTTTGCATGAGGCCGCCCCATTTGCGGATGACAAGCTCTGCAATCGTGAGCGCGATGGCGAGGCCTAGAAGCGCCGGCCACAACTGCCAGCTAGTGTAAACGGCGCGGCCACCCGAGTCGAAGATGGACGCAATGGCGGGGTTGAAACGTCCTCCCGTCGAATAGGAAATCTGCCGCAGCAATGCGTCGTTAGAGCCGTAGTCCTGCAACTCCTCTTCCTGCCTGTAGAGGCCGATCTCCGGAAAGACGGCGGAATCGTTGACAGGGCGAATGCGGAATAGGCCGCGCAAGCGCCCGATGTGCACCCGGCCGTGATAAACCCGCGATGCGGCCTCCTGGACGTCCATGTGCTTCTCAAACCCGTTCGGACCAAGCACGAAGATGGGAGGCGCCGAAACCGGTTCAGTGACTCCGCTCCCCAGATGATAGGTCACCAGAATGTCGTCGTTCGCACTGTCGAGTTGTGCGTTCGCTTCACTCTGATCGGTGTGCGTCAGCAGGTCGCGAGTCACATTGATCCAGAACTTATCGAAGCCCGGCCATGTCACCCAAGACTCAGCCCAACGGCTCTTTGCATCGGATGTGAATACAGCGGCGCGGCCGAGTCCATATTGCCAGCGAACGTAAAGTGGATCTTTTTTCTGTTCGTCGATCTTCAAAAGCGTCTCAGCTTCCGGTTTGGCGATGAATCGCGCATAGCCTTTCAAGGCAGGCGCGGCATCAATTCCGACACCGGCCAGAACATCCGCCATGTGATCGACCAGCGGGTTCAATGGCTTCTCAACGGCTGTTGTTCCACTGTAGTCTTGGACATCTTTTAAGAGGATCTGCTCCAGCCCTTGCGGGTCATTCAAGAAGTAACTTCGACCACCTGAGGTGGCAGCGACTTTTTCAAGATAGGTGCGGTTGACGTCCTGGCCGAGACCTACTGTGGAAATTGTGACCTGGTGTTGGAGAGCCTCCTTGGCCAGCTCGATGCTATCGCCCTCCTCGGAGATACCGTCGGTCAACAGCACGATGTGCTTGTAAGTTGCCTTGGAGGGCAACACTTTGCGATATGCCTCGGCGAGCGCCGGCGCGATCTGCGTCCCCCCATCGGGCGTGATGCCCGAAATAAGCCGCTTAATAAGTGACTTGTCCTCGGCGCGCCGCATGGGTACAGCCCACTGATAGGAGTTGTCGAAAATCAACACGCCGATGTTGTCCATGGGGCGAAGGTGATCGACGACGCCGATGGCCGACAGACGCGCCAGCTCGATTTTCCTTCCTTCCATGGAGGAGGACTTGTCCACGATCAGCGCAACACAGGTGCCCTCCGGCGTTTTGGGCGGCGCGAGCCGGGCGGGCAGCACGCGGTCCAGCGCGTCCATTTGCTTTTCCTCTTTGTAAACCTGACGCTCGCCTCCGATGAGCAGGAGTCCCCCGCCATTCTTCACAAATTCCTCCAGCCGTGTCTTCTGCGAAGGCGTGAACGCGTTGAGGTCAAGGTTGTTCAGAATGATCAATTGAATGTTGGAAAGATCTTTCCCGATTAACGAGACATCGCGCGTCAACTCGAAATCGGCTTCATTAAAAGCCTGTAGCAGATTGGTTTCCGTTCCCGGGGGATCTTGCGAAACATACAGCACCTTGGCGCGCCTGAGCTGGATGGCGTGCTCGAACGATAGCTCGCCCAATCCGGGGGCGGCGATTCTGCCGGAAATCGATGTTGCTCCGCTTGAATTGACGCGAGCATGGACGCGAACGACGTTCGTTCCGGCAGCGAGCTCCACCGGGTTCGTCCCCAGATCCTTGCCATCGGCAGCGATCTCGATCGAGGGGTGCGCAGCGCGCGGCGAGTCAATCGTAAGGTCGATCGGGATCTGCTCGCCCGCATAGGCTTCACGGGGCATCGAAAGAGATTCCAGGCGGAGATCGGAAGCCGAACGCCCCGCGAGCGGGATGGTATCCACAGGCACGCGGATGCGCTGAAGCTCGGCGATAGCGCGCGCGGCGCTTCCTTCATTCTCATTTCCATCGCTGATTAGAACCAGACGCGGAACGTGGCCGCCCGGAATCGCCGACATGGTGCTGGTCAGCGCATTCTCCAGATTTGTACCGTTGGCGGATTCGCTCGCTGTCAGTTGAAGGTGAACGCCCGCCGATACTTCCCGTGGCAGCAACGGGCGAGTCCGGCTGGCAAACGGAACCACTTTCATCCAGTTGCCATGGCGCCGGCGCTCCATTTCCGCCACGATGGAAGAAGCTCGCGCAAGGTCGTCCCGCGTGACGCTTAGAGACGTGTCCACCAGCACGACCGCGGCGGTCCTGGTTTGCGGCATCGTAAGAGTGGGTTCAGCCAGCGCGATGGCGATGGATGCGAAGCTCAGGCCCTTCAGAAGCAATGCCAGGCGTCGCGCCGTACCGCGCCATGACAATGCGATCCACAGCAATGGAAGCGCCGCCAGGAACAAGACCCACGCGTGGAGAAACGTCATTTGGACACCACCTCCCGTTCTTGCTCCGGCACCGGACGGGGTCTGTTCTTCGGAGCGATGCGCCGCGGCTTGAAAATTCGCTGACGGCCGAACAGCATCCACTCGAGAAACAAACAAGCGGCGCCGAGAACAGCAAGCCATTGCCAGAGATCAACGGCCTCCGGGGCGAAACGGCGAACCGCAGGTATGCCGGTAGCCGCATTCGCAGCGGGCTTCCATTCGAAGGGAGCGACGTCGGGAAGAGTCAGCGAAAGAATTCGCTCATGATCGTCCGAGACAATTCGAACAATGGCGGGATAGCTGAGAAAGAGCTGCACGGTGCGATCGCGGATTGTAAACGGTACCGCAAAGCCTCTCTCATCCCGCACGCGAATGTGCTCGGTGTGCTCGTTAGAATCTAAGGCGACGTTTGCGCTACCGACGCGGCCCGCTATCACATCGGAGGTTCGGAACGCGTCCGGAGAGAGCCAGCCGAGGACATTCGCGAACAGGAGCGGCGTAGTAACTTCAAATCGAAGCTGGCTGCCGAGCGGATCGAATCCGATGACAGCCGTTTTGGGACGATTCGCGGCGGCGGGCCTGGCCACTACGAACGGCCCCTCCGCAAGACTTCCCACCGGCACGTCGCCTTCGAATGTCTCGAAAACTTCGGCGGCAGGAATCCGGGTTTCTTTGGCGTGCAAACCGGTACTGAGGACGGTGCCGGAATGCCAAACCTTAATAGGCGCATTGGTCACGACCATCCGAACCGGCAGCGGAGAGCCTTCCCTGGGCGGATCGATCCAAAGACTCGGGATCTTCGGATCTTGCCCAGGAGCGAAGCTATCCAACAACATCACGTCCGACATGGGGTTCGGATTGTATGCGGAGGGCGAAAGGAATTTCACGCTGAGCCGGTGATTTGGTTCGAGCAGCGGACGAAGTGCTTCCGGCCGGTTCGTGTAAACCGTTACGTCGATCAGCCCGGTCCTCGGCAGTTCAAGCTCCGCGCGATCGTCGGCGGGGAGCGCATCTGCCGGATCGATTTGGGCGGCAAGCCGACCGGCTCCCGCAGTGGTGAAGTTGTAGGCCGCGGCGGTCTCCTGGCCGGGATTCAAACGATATGCGCGAGGCGCGAAAGCTGTCCCGGAGAATCCGGTTCGGAGCCGGACAGTGCGGGGCTGTGAGCCGTAATTCTTCAGAATCACGGTCGCTTGCCAGGAGTTTGCGTCTTCATCGCTGCGCCTCACGCCCATGCGGCGAATGCCACAGTTTTCGCGCCTCGCCGGAACCTCGATGACTCGCAGATTGGAAAGCGGCGGCGGAGGGTTATCGGGATCGCCAACCAGGCGAGGGCCCACGTAAATGATTTCGCCGCGCTGCCCGCCAGACCAGCTTTGCGCCTGGTCAGCGAACGAGAGCGCCTGCTCGATGTTTAAGGCCGAGAACGATGAGCCGGACTGATTTAACGCAGTCGAAAGCAGGCGGCGATCCGCTGTAAAAGGCGTTACCGGCGTTGTCAGAGCGTCAGCTCGGACGAGCATGACACGATCGCGCGCCGGGAGGGTGGAGAGGTACCGCGCGGCGACCTCCTTTTCACGATCCATCACGGTTCCCCTGGATGAGCGTTCGCCGGCCCAGGAGGATGTGTCAATCACCAATACGTGATCGCGGCCCCGTCGCTGCCGCGTTCCCCACTGTAACTGCGCGATCGCCACCAACAGCAACAACAGACTCACCAACTGCAACAGCAGAGACCACGGCTCCCGCATGCGCCGGCGCCGCTGCTGCTCTTCCGCCGTGAGGGCAGGCGTCCAGAAGCGCAGAGTAGAAACTATTTTCTTGCGCTTCGTGCGGTCCAGCAGATAGAGCGCGGTAATCAAGCCGCCCAGCGCTCCCAAAAGCGTGAGGAACTCGCCGAAAGTGAGATTGAGGAAAAACATCGGCGCTAGTCAATTCCCTCCACAATGGTGAGAGGCCCGAACATGGCTTCTTCCACCGGGATTCGGGTGGACAACCCGGTGTAACGTCCGCCGTTGCGCAGAGCGAGCCTTCTGATTTCTTCGGCGTGCTCATCGAAGGCTTCGGTATACGCGGCGCGCGCCTGATCGTCCAGGGCGATTTTCACGCGCGTGCCGGATTCCGCATCGATCAGCTCTACCTCGCCTGTGCCGGCGGGGTGGCGGTCCTCCTCGCCCCATAGCTGGATGAGCAGCAGTTCATGCCCGAAATCGGCCATGTACTGCAACGGATGGAAGCAATCGGAATCATCCAGAAAATCGGAGAGGATGATTGTGAGCCCGCGTTGCGGATAAGTGGTCAGGTACTGGCGGGCGATCTCGAAATAACTCGTTTTTCCTCCGGGTTTGAGTGCTCGAAGATAATTCTCGGCCGGTTGGAACCGGTGGCGTCCACCCCCGCATTGAAGCGGATCGAAAAGCTGTCCCGCGAATGGCTGAAGGAGAATGCTGTCCAGCCGCACCAACCCGATATAGACGAGCGCAGCGGAGATCTTGCGCGCGTAGTCGAACTTGGTGGGATCGCCCGGCCGCGAGCCCGCCAGCATGGAGCCGCTGACATCGAGGAGCAGGCGGACCGGCACGCGGGGCTCGATCTGAAACACCTTCAGGAAGAGCTTTTCAAAACGCATGTAAGCGCGCCAGTTGACCGAGCGAAGATCGTCGCCTTGATGGAAGCTGCGATGGTCGAGGAACTCCTGTCCGGGGCCCGCAAACCGGGAAATGTTATGTCCGCCCACAAGGCCGTTGAACGATTTCCGCCAGTGCAGGGTCAGCCGCTCGAGTTTTTCGAGAAAGTGACGGTCAACGAGCGGTTCGGGCATTGCGTGGCCTTCCGGCGCGATTGCTATTCAAACGCGGGCAGCAACCGTATCGAATACTTTCTGGAGAATGGTTTCGGTGGTTTCTCCATCCGCGTGAGCGTCGAAATTAAGAATGATGCGATGGCGCAAAACCGAGGGTGCGACCGAGAGCACATCCTCAACGCTCAGATGCAACCGGCCGCGCATCAGCGCCAACACCCGGCCGCATTCGATCAATGCCTGGGCGCCTCGCGGCGAGCTTCCATACCGGATGTAGCGATTGGTGATTTCAGCGGCATAGCGCGTGCCGGGTTGAGTCGTCATCACCAGGTCGATCGCATAATTTTGCACGTGCGGCGCCACAATCACCTGCCTGCACGTCGCTTTGAGCTCGGCGATCTGATCGCGATCCATCACCTGACGCAGCTCTATGTCGTCCTGCCGTGTGGTTACCTCGACAATCCTGTTCAGGTCCTCGCGCGAAGGATAGGTAACCAATATCTTCATTAGAAAACGATCCAGCTGGGCCTCCGGCAGCGGATAAGTGCCCTCCATCTCGATCGGGTTCTGGGTCGCCATGACCAGGAAAGGAAGATCCAACGAGTAGGTGGAGTTCCCGCTGGTAACAGTGCGCTCTTGCATCGCCTCGAGAAGGGCGGATTGCGTCTTGGGCGTGGCGCGATTAATCTCATCGGCCAGGACGAGGTTGGCAAAAACAGGGCCCGGCTGGAAGCGAAGGCTTTTGTGACCATGCTCGTCGCTTTCCATCACCATGCTGCCCACGATGTCGCCCGGCATCAGATCCGGGGTGAACTGAATGCGGGAGTAACGCAGATCTAAAACGCGAGAGAGAGTTCGAAGCAGAGTGGTCTTGCCCAAGCCGGGGACGCCTTCGAGCAGAACATGGCCGCCGGCGAGCAGACAAATCAGAACGCCATCGATAACCTCCGACTGGCCAATGATCACTTTCCCGATTTCATTGCGTACCCGGGTCAGCTGCCCGGTGGCGCGATCTACCATCGCGGCGTCGGGACTCAATAGCTCTGGCATTTTCATCATTCTAGAAGACAGTTGATGACGGCGAGCAGCGGGCAGATCACTATCAATGGGACGCAAAGACCATGTCGGCCGGTTCCACGCCCCGGCGCTCGCAGTGGGCTAAATAAAGTCTCCCATAGCTTTCCAGGACGTAATCCCCCTGCGAGAAGCCTAATCGATGCGCGGTTTGATCGATCCAGGCAGCCGGGCCCTCTAATTCGAGGAAATCGCCGATGGGAGTCTCGTCCAACGTAACAACTCCTTCCTTGTCTCTGGGAGAGAATTCCGTCCGGTACTTCTCGTAGCGGAACGAAGGCTGGAAGCCGATTTTGCCGAGTATCCGGCCCAACATGTCCAGAGAGCCGACGGTGGTCTCGAGCTCCGGTCTGCTCTTGTGAGGCCCAGGATGGCCCGGTCCCTTCCAGGTGATGATTCCCTGCTCTCCTGCCTGGCGGAGGCGCAAGAGCATCTCGCCGCGGCCAAGGCTGTGATCAGAGGTGTCGTAGAGCGTGTTCGACTCGAACTGTCGCGGAACCGATTCGACGAACCCTGCGGCATCGAGGCGGTTGCGGATGCCGGCAGAATCGGATAATCGGATCTTGACTTCTGTTTCGGTGGGGCGTGTCATGTCGGGGGAGAGCCGTCCTCGCGGAGCGGAGTACTGTGACGATTTTCTCACCCGTATAATGAAGGCACAATGAAACGTTGAAGCGCGCGCCCGTAGCTCAGTTGGATAGAGCGAATGACTTCGAATCATTAGGTCGGGAGTTCGAGCCTCTCCGGGCGCGCCAGATCACACCAAGCACTTCGTCGTTTTACTTACGTCGTCGACGTTGCGTTCCAGTTCTTGAAACAACGCTGGACCGAACCCAGGCCAACGAGCAAGCCTAAACCGAGAAGAGCACCAGTGGACGTAGCAGGCTCCGGGGATATAACGACTGCGAGATCGTCCAGCGCAAGAAACGTTCCGGAGCCTGAATAGCCAACGTGCTGAGTACCACCAAATGGCATGAACGTGACTCGATCCACACCGGACCAGTCGAACACAAACAACGTCGGAGTTGTAGCGTTAAGAGTTACGGTTACGGCTGTCGCCCGAAACAGACCGGCAGTGTGTGCTGGAAGATCGTCGAAACTGATTACAGTTAACGACGCCGGCAAAGCCAGAAAAATCAGCCTATCGCCGCTCCGCCCCCGTGCAGCTCTACCGCAGAATACAGGAAACGTTCCTTAGACGCGTGGGTCTTCCTTAATAAGGGGTCGAATGACGGATCCCTGCAGGAGGGAAGCATGTCACATTTCTTTGGCGCCGTTGCGCTGGGAGTAGCACTCATCACGCCAGCAGCGGTTCACGCACAGGACCGCCCCAACAGCCAAGAACAGCGCGGGGCTGAAAATCAAAGGGATGCCAATCAACATCAGGGCAGCCAGGACCGGGCCCCCTATGCGGTTTACGACAGTAAACACCGGCAATGGCATGAATGGAACGCCGATGAAGATAAATCGTATCACCAGTATCTGAGCGAGAAGCACAAGCAAGACCAGGATTTCTGGAAGAGCAGCCCGCGGGAACAGCAAGATTATTGGAACTGGCGGCACAAACATTCCGAATCTCACTAGGTTCTTTTCCACGCCACACCTCAGACCGTAACAGGCGGTTGCGGCATTAGTCCAAATTCAAGCTAATGCCGCAGAGCCAAAACTCATCAAAATCCTCTATCCTCTACTTAACTTTCGGATGTTTTTTCTTGACCGGAATTCTGGCGCCACTCCACGGGCAGCCTGACGCCTCGAAAGGGGGGCGAGATGAGCTCATCTTCGTGGACGGCGAGAAGCTGATCGGTCAACTGGAGCGCTCCACAGGCGATTCGGTCACGTTTAAGAGCGACATGGCAGGTGAAATAACGGCGGAATGGAGCAAAATTAAGGAGCTGCATTCTCCGCAGAATTTCGCGGTGGTCGAGAAAGGTATGCGGCTCGGCTGGCGCGAAAATACCAGTAAGATCCCGCATGGACCCATTTCAATCACAGGTCAGGGCGTATCCGTGAACACAGGGGCGCAGCCTGCTCCGATAATCATTCCGTTCGGCAATTTAGCAAGCGTGATCGATTTCCCGACCTTCGAAACGGCTGTAGCGCACCGGCCCGGTGTTTTTGAAGATTGGAAGGGCGCCGCCACGGTAGGGATCTCATTGGTTGCAGCAACGCAGAGCAGCCGCAGTTACACGAGCAGCGTTTCGCTAGTGCGCTCGATTCCAACCGAAACCTGGATGGACCCGTCGAGCCGCACCACACTCAGTTTTACTTCTTCCTATGGCAGAGTCAGCGAGCCCGGGACGCCCGAAGTGAAGACCTCCATCTTTCATGCGGATGGTCAACGCGATCAGTACTTCACCAGGAAAGCCTACGTATTTGGGGAGGCGACGTTCGATCACGATGTTTCGCAAGGACTGGACCTCCAACAGACTTTCGGCGGTGGGCTGGGCTGGACGGCCATCAAGGAGTCAAACGAAGAATTCGATTTAAAAGGCGAATTGACTTACGTCAATCAGCAGTTCTTCAATCCGGCAGAGAATCAGAAGCTGCTTGGCTCAATTTTCTCCGAAACCTACAATCACAAGTTCGAGCGCGGCATTCTGTTTCGCGAGGAGCTGGCGATTTTGCCGGCCCTGACGAGCACGAAAGCCTATTCAGCCGCCGGCCGCATCAGCCTGACAATTCCGCTGATCAAACACATCAGCATTACTTCGGGATCGCAAGACACTTTTCTGAACGATCCATCACCAGGGTTCAGAAAAAACTCGTTTCAATTTACGACAGGAATAACGTATACACTGCCTAAGTAGCGGCACGGCCGCGCTGGAGGTGGCGGGACATGGTATTCGAGCAGTTCTATTTGGGGTGTCTCGCGCAAGCGTCGTACTTGATCGGTTCAGAAGGAATAGCCGTCGTCATCGATCCCCAGCGCGATGTGGATCTGTATATCAATGCTGCCCTCGAGCGCGGGTTGAGGATTGAGCACATTATCGAGACGCATTTGCACGCGGACTTCGTCTCGGGTCATCGCGAGCTGGCGGAGCGCACGGGAGCGCGCATCTATCTCGGCGAGGGATCGGGGGCGACTTTCCCGCATCAAAGCGTTCGCGATGGAGATGAAATCGCGTTCGGGCAGTGTGGTTTGCGATTCATCCAGACTCCGGGCCACACAATGGAAAGCGTGTCCATCGTGCTTACCGACCGGGAACGTGGAGAGCGGCCCTGCGCGGTCTTCACGGGAGACACGCTCTTCATCGGCGACGTCGGGCGGCCGGATCTTTCGGAGACTCGGACGCCCCAGGATCTCGCGGGGCTGCTTTACGATAGCTTGCAAAACAAGCTGCTGAAATTGCCGGACGATGTGACCGTTTACCCGGCGCACGGAGCCGGATCGATGTGCGGGCGAAACATCAGTTCCGACCGGAGCTCGACGATTGGACGCGAGCGCCGCTCTAACTATGCATTGCAGCCGATGAGCCGCGAGCAATTCATCGGCATGATGACAGCGGAGCTGCCGCCGAGGCCGGAATACTTCGGCCGCGATGTTGAGCTCAACCGCCATGGGGCCGCTGCGCTGGCCGATTTACCTGCGACTCGCCGCCTTGCGCCCGACGAGGCGCGCTCCTTACAACAATCCGGCGCTGTGATTCTGGACACACGAACAAGCGGAACCTTTTGCTCCGGGCATGCCGCGGGATCCATAAACATCGGCCTAAACGGACAATTTGCGGCCTGGGCCGGTTCGGTGTTGGGCCTGGATCGCGATCTGATTTTGCTTACCGAGGACGAAAGTGGGGTTGAGGAAGCGCGGCACAGGCTGGCCCGAGTGGGAATCGAACGCGTCGCCGGCTTTATTGCGGATGGAATCACGGGATGGGCGAGCGCCGGCGATGCCACTCGAACAAACGGCTCAGACTTCGGTGAACGAGCTACAGCCCGAGATGGCACGGCACCCCAACTGGCGCGTTCTCGATGTTCGACGTTTGGCGGAATGGAACGGCGGGCATATTCCCGGGGCGACACACATTGCTCTCGACGACCTGCCCGCTGTCATAGCCGGTGGTACTAATTCCGGCCAGCGCCTGGACAGGCGACAGACCGCGGCTGTGTATTGCAAGAGCGGCTATCGCAGCAGCATCGGCTGCAGTCTGCTTCAGGCCAGCGGGTTCACAAACGTCGTGAATGTGTTAGGCGGGTTCGACGCCTGGAACGCGGCCGGTCTTCCGATCGAGGCACACTAATCTGGAGCAAACGGCGTAGATGTCCGCTCCAACATCTTCCCAACTTCGTGTCATCCGTCTGCTGATGGCGGCAGAGTCCCAGGTCCTCGCAAGAGCCGCCGAGATCGCCTGCGCGAGGAGAGGCGGGTTTCGGGGCGGTACAAGAATACCGCAGGTCTCGTTCATAATCTCCGGAATACCTCCGACCGCGGTGGCGACAGCTGGGCAACCGCAGGATTGAGCCTCGAGCAAAACATTGGGGCAACCCTCGGAATGGCTTGGAAGACAGAACAAGTCAGAGGCCGCGAGCCATTTGGCCACCTGGACCGGAGGCATGGCGCCGAGGAAGCGAAGCCGCGCGCGCAGATGCGGAGAAGCTCCAGCCATGAAGGCGTGATTGTTCGCCCTTCCAATGCAGACGACATGCAGAGAGGGATGAGTGGCAAGGAGAAGATTCACGGCCTCCAGGAGGTCGTGAAATCCTTTGGCCGTTGTCAGCCTTCCGACAAAGAGCACGATCTCGTCTTGCTCGGGAATTCCCAACTCGGTCCGCACATCCGGCTTGGCGCGGGTGCGGAATATCGACTTGTCGCATCCATTGCGAATCGTGGTGACGTTGTGGCCGGCCAGGCCGAACTGAAGGGCTTGACAGCGAAGGTCATCGCTCTTGGTAATGACAGCGCCCGCGCTCGAAAGCGCGTCCCCCACGAAGCGCCTGGTTAAACGATCCGGAATTCTTCTCAGGTCGGAGCCGATGGCGCAAACGACGGCGGGAATTCCCAGCCGGCGAGCTGCGCGGATGGCCGCCCATCCGGTGGGATACGCATGGTAGGCGAGTATCAGCTCAGGTTTGCTTTCGCGCAGTGCCTTGAGCAGCGCGCGCGCGCAGAGAAGACCATTGAAGGGCCTGGAGAGTACGGGAAACACAGAAAAGGGAGCAACGTGGATTCGCAGGTCCGCGACGCGGTAGTCCGCGCTGAGCGGCTCGTAAGAAAAAGAGCGCGGCTGGAAGTAATCGAACGGCGGATAGACGGAAGCCGCACAGTAGACATCGAGCCGAGCGTATCGCTTGAGCGCCATGACGGTGCTGTAGAGCCAACTTGCGCGATCGGGGCCGGCTTTCGTGGGAAACAGCGGTGTGACGACCGCAATTCTCATAGCAGCAACGCGGAGCCTTGTCGAAGCTAGGATATTTGAAGTTTTTCGCTGCCGTGAGCGGGTACGGTCCTAGGCCGTACAGTACGCTAGGAGAACTGGTACGAAAAATTTACTCGCCGGCGCTTCGCACCGCATAGAAGTTTCGTGTTATCCGGGATGGCTGAGCGCGTCTCCAAGCAGGTGAACTTTATGACGAGTCGAGTTTTTGCAATATCGCTTCTGGTTTTACCCCTCTTTGCAAAAGAAGAGGCGCCGGTGCAACGGCTCTCCGATGCGGCTACCGTGTTTTCCGAAATTATGCAGGCGCCGGATAAGTCGGTTCCGAGGGACTTGTTAGATAAATCCTATTGCATTGTGATTGTGCCGGGCTTGAAAACGGGAGCATTTATCGTCGGCGCCAAATATGGCAAGGGCTTTATCTCCTGCCGCCGAAAGAGCGGCACCGGCTGGTCAGCGCCCGCAGCAATTCGAATCGAAGGCGGCAGCGTCGGTTTTCAGATCGGCGCGTCGGCGAGCGATATCGTCCTGCTCGTCATGAACGATGCAGGGGTGAAGGAACTTCTCTCCAGCCAGTACACGTTAGGAGGACAGGCGGACGTGGCCGCAGGTCCGGTGGGACGTTCCTCCACCGCCCAGACCAGCGGCTGGATGTCGGCGGGAATTCTCTCCTGGGCGCGAACGCGCGGCGTGTTTGCCGGTATTTCGCTGCAGGGCGCGACACTGCGCCAGGATTTGGATGACAATCAGGCGCTTTATGGAAGAAAGCTCGAAAATAAGGAAATTGTCTCCGGAAATGTCAGAGCGCCGTCGGGCGCGTCGAAGCTTTTGAGCCTATTAAACAGGTATTCGCACCGGCGTCAGAAGTGAGCCGCAAGGCCGCCGCAGTCTATTTAAGATGTCCCACCGGCCTTTACGGTGATGGCAGGAATGTCTTGTTCCCGGACCATTTTATTGAAGGCCGGTACACCCGAGTCGATCACCTGTTTGAGTTTGCCGATCTCCGCGTTGATGCTCGTAGCGAGATCTTCATAGACCTGCTGCTGAGAGGCGGTGGGTTGCGAGTCGGCTTCGCCGATGGCGGCCAGTAGCGCCGCCAGCTTGTTATTGAGGCGGACCGGGAAGTTAAGAGGGTCTTCGCTTGCCCGATTCTTGGTTTGATACAGCGTCTCCTCGATCGCGGTCAGCTCGTCGGAGAGCGCCTTGGCGCGCTCCGCTACGAGCTTGGATTTGGCGTTCTCCGCGCCGGGCTTGAGGCGTGCGGTCAGATCGTTGATCTGCTTCTTCACATCGCGGATCTCAATCACAGCCTGATTGGTCTGGCTTAACTTGTCGCGCATCTGCAGGGCGAGCGCGAGCTGGGCCGCATACTGCTCGGGCGTCGTGCTCACGCGCGGGTCCTTGCGAACCTCAAATTTCTGGGTCAGCGGTGCGCCGCTGACGGTGAGTTTCACTTCGTACGTGCCGGGAATCACAAGCGGGCCGCGGACGCTGCCGGCCCAAAGGATCATGCCCGGGAAACTGGTGGCATCCGGGTAGCGCAGGTCCCAATCAAACCGATTGAGGCCCTGGTCGGCGGGAAGGCGCTGAACACCGCCGGCGCGCCGAGGACCGCCTTCTTCCTCTTCCATTTGCGCCTGCTCAGCTGAGCCGGCCTCGAGTGCCGGCCGAGGGCGCTCGGGAGGCTTGCTCGAGAATTTCTTCACCAGTTTTCCTTCGGCATCCAGGAACTCGAGAGTCACTTCGCCCTGCGGCTTGTCCTTCAGCCAGTAGTAAACGGTTGCTCCACTAGCAGGATTTGCGCCTTCATGCGCGGCGCCCCCGGGTCCGCCGAAGCCCCGCCCGAAAGCGCCGCGATAGGCCTGCTTGGGCTGGAACAAATGAACGTCTTCGGCGCCGACACCGGCTGTCAATTGGGCCAGCAACTGGGTATCGTCGAGAATCCAGAAGGCTCTGCCTTGCGTGGCTGCCACGAGCTCGTGTTCGCGCTTTTGAATGGCAAGATCGGCGATGGGCGTAACGGGCAGATTGAGTTGCAGCGACTGCCACGTCGTGCCGCCGTTGAAGGAAACGTAGATACCCGTTTCGGTGCCGGCGTAGAGCAAATCCTTGCGGTTGGGATCTTCCCGAATGCAGCGCGTAAACGTGTTTTGCGGAATGCCTTGATTGACCTGACGCCACGTTTTCCCGTAGTCGGTAGTTTTGAAAAGGAACGGGCGATTGTCATCGAACTTGTAAAGGGTGGCCGCGAAATAGGCGGTTCCCGCGTCGAATGGCGAGGCTTCAATAGAGTTGATCTGTATCCATTCCGGCATGTTCTTGGGCGTGACATTTTCCCAATGCTCACCGCCGTCGCGCGTGAGGTGAACCAATCCATCGTCGGATCCCACCCAGATCAGGCCTTGTTTTACGGGCGATTCGATAACAGTAAAGATGGTGTCGTAATACTCGATGCTGGTGTTGTCCTTGGTGATGGGGCCGCCGGATGAGATCTGTTTCGATTTGTCATTGCGCGTCAGATCGGGGCTGATCGGTTTCCAGGTCTGGCCCTGATCGCGCGAGGCGAACAAGACGTTACCGGCAGCGTAGAGCAGGTCCGGATCGTGAGCCGAAAAGAGCAGCGGAAAATTCCACTGAAAGCGGTATTTCAGCGCATCGGGCGCCCAGCCCATTTCATTGTCGGGCCACACAGTCACGTTACGGGTTTGTCCATCGTGGTGGTCGTAACGGGTAATCAGGCCGTCGTAGGATCCGGCGAAAACGATGTTGGTGTCCTTGCGATAAGGCGCGATCCATCCGCTCTCGCCGCCTCCCACGGGGTACCAATCACGCTCGCCGATGCCGCCCGCGGCGCCACGGGTGGCGATCTTCACCGTGCTGTTGTCCTGCTGAGCGCCATAGGCGTGATAGGGGAAATCATCATCCAAGGCGACGCGATAAAACTGAGCGGTGGGCTGATTATCTTCGGTAGTCCAGTTCTTGCCGCCATTGGTGGTGACGTTGGCACCGCCGTCGTTGCCTTCGATCATGCGTTGCGGATTGGTGGAAGAGATCCACAGATCGTGATTATCGCCGTGCGGAGTCCGAATGGCGTTCCAGGTCTTGCCGGCATCATCGGAGCGGAAGAACTGCACGTTGGTGGCGTAGACTTTGTCGGGATCCTTCGGATCGGCGAAGATGCGGCCGTAGTACCAGGCGCGCTGGCGCAGCTTGCGCTCTTCGTTAACTTTGACCCATGTCTTGCCGGCGTTGTCGGAGCGGAAAACGCCGCCGTCCTCCGCTTCGATCAGTGCGTAAATGCGATCGGGATTGGCCGCGGAGACAGTGAGGCCGATGTTGCCCATCACGCCTTTCGGCAAGCCCTGGTTATGCGTGAGGTCAGTCCAGCTATCGCCTCCATCTGTGGATTTGAAGATTCCGCTACCGGGGCCGCCGCTTTCCAAGTCCCAGGGCTTGCGGTAGGCCTCCCAGAAAGCGGCGTAGAGCGTGTTGGCATTGGTGGGATCGAAAACCAGCTCGATGGCGCCCGCCTTCGGGCCACGATAAAAGATCTTTTCCCAAGTCTTGCCGCCATCCTTGGAGCGGTAAATGCCGCGGTCCTCATTGGGAGCCCACACATGGCCCAGGGCGGCGACGTACACCAGATCGGGATTTCTGGGGTGAACGCGAATGCGGCTGATCTGGCGCGTATTTTCGAGCCCGATGTGTTTCCAGGTCTTGCCGCCATCCATGGACTTGTACACGCCATCGCCATGTGACACATTGCCTCGGATGTCATATTCGCCCATTCCGGCGTAGACGACGTTAGGATCCGATTCCGAGACCGCTACGGCTCCGACGGAGGATGTGCCGAATGGCTGGCCATCGGAGAGCGGCTGCCAATCCATGCCCCCGTTGACGGTTTTCCAAATGCCGCCGCCGACCCCACCGAAATAGTAGACGTCGGGCTGCGAGTCGACACCGGTGACGGCGGCGACTCTGCCGCCCCGGAACGGGCCGACCTGACGCCACTTGAGCGATTTGAGCACGCTCATGTCTTGCGCGTACAGCGGCGACAGGATGAAGGAACAAGCAAGGAGCAGGGTGATTTTGCGCATGCGAATCTAATTTACTTCCATGGGCGATTGTAACTACTGCCGATCGGCTGCTCCGGCGGGCTGGATTTCGGCAAGCTTGTGGGAAGCGAGGAGGTCGTTGAAATTTTGCAGATCGGTTTTCATGGCGCTATCGAACCTGGCGCGCACAGCTTCCAAACGCGCCGTGAGAACCCGATAGATCTCGTAGTCCTGATCGGTGGGAGGATTGTCGCCGGTTTCGATGGAGCGAGCGAGGGCGGCAATCTGGTTGTTCAGCTTGATGGGGAAATTCAGAGGATCTTCGTTGGCGCGATTCCGCACCTGATAGATCTCTTCCTCGATGGTCGAGAGCTTATCGCGCAGCGATGCTCCAGCGGAGGCGAGAGCGGCATCGTTCGATTTGGAGGCCCGCTCTCTGGCATCTTTGACGATCTGGCGGATCTTAATGACCATCTCGTCGAGTTCGCTTACCTGGTCTCGAACCTGGGATGCAAGCTTGAACTGATCTTCGAGCTGGGCTTCGGCGACGTGTTCGCGGGGATCGAGTTTCAGAACGAAAGGCTGCGTCTGCGATGCTCCGTTGGCCGTCACGCGAACGCGATAATCACCGGGGAGGGCGAGCGGCCCCTGCTCGGCGCGGGCACCCCACATGATTTCGCCTTCGAACACAGTGGCGCCGGGGTAGCGCAAATCCCAGGTGAAGCGATTTGTGCCCGCTTTCCTTCCCGGCGGCGGCGTGCGAGGCGGGCCAAACTCGGAATCTTCGCTACCGGCAGCGCGGCGAGCGCTCTTTTTTTCTTCCTCCGGCGAGCCAGTGAAGGTCCGAACAAGTTTGCCACCGGAATCGAGAATCTCGACAGTGACTTTGTTTGCGGGCTTTTGAAGATAGTAGTCGATCGTAGCCGGGCGGAACGAGCGGATGGCCTCATCGGGCTTGAACACGTGGATAGCGGAGGCGGTAAGATCCGGCTGCAGCTCGCGCAGCACGTCGATGTTGTCGAGCACCCAGAAGCCGCGGCCGTGAGTGGCGATGACGAGATCGTCGCCCTCGACTAGCAGATCGGCAACCTGCGTGTCCGGAAGATTCAAGCGCAGCGGCTGCCAATCGTCTCCGTCGTTGAAAGAAACATAGATGCCGTGCTCTGTCCCGGCGTACAGCAGACCGGCGCGCTTCGGATCTTCGCGCGCCACATGCACGTAATCGAATTCCGGGATACCACGAACGATTTTTGTCCAGGTCTTGCCGAAATCGCGAGTGCGATAGATGTAGGGCTTGCGGTCATCGAGCTGATAGCGCTTGGCGGCGAGCCACGCCGTGCCGGCATCGTGGGGCGATGCATCGATCATGCTGATGCGGCTGAATTCCGGGATTCCTTTGGGCGTGATGTTCGTCCAATGTTTTCCGTTATCGCGCGTTATGAACGCGAGGCCATCATCGGAGCCGGTCCAGATGGTATTGACGTCTTGCAAAGACGGCGCAATGGTGAAAATTGTGCCGTAGATCTCGGGACCGTTCTGGTCTTTTGTAATGGGTCCGCCCGAATCGCCCAGCGTTTTCGGATCGGCGCGCGTCAGATCGGGGCTGATGGACTCCCAACTCTGCCCCTGGTTCGTGGTTTTCCAGAGGTGCTGCGATGAGGTGTAGAGAATTTTAGGATCGACAGGCGAAAAGACGATGGGGAACGTCCACTGCCATCGTTCCTTCAAAGAGGCGGCGGGCATCCCGGAGAAAAACAGCGGATAGACCTGAACATCGCGCATCTCGCCAGTGGCGCGATTAAAGCGCGTGAGCAGCGCGCCCTGGCTGCCGGCATAAAACACGATTCGGGTCGGCGGGATCGGGAGCGATATAGCCGCTCTCACCGCCGCCGACAGCATAATAAGGAGCGAACATGCCGGAACCGGAACGGCGGAATCCGCTTGCGCCGCTCTGCACGCAGATGGTTGAGCTGTCCTGCTGAGCGCCGCAGACCTGGTAGGGAACATCCTTCGTTATAGCGACGTGATAGATCTGCGCGGTGGGAAAATCCTGCGCCGTCCAGGTGGCGCCGCCATCAACCGAGACATTTCCTCCACCATCATTGCTGTTGATCATGCGCTGGTTGTCGTGCGGGTCGATCCAGAGATCGTGGTTGTCACTGTGCGGCGGTCGTACGGTTTTCAACTCCTTGCCGGCGTTGGTGGATTTCAGGAAGGCGACGTTCATCACGTAAACGGTGTCCTTTTCCTTGGGATCGGCATAAAGTCTGGAGAAGTAGAAGGCGCGCTGCAAAGCGCGGCGATCCTGGCTGACGAGAGTCCAGGTGGCCCCGGCATCGTCGGACCTGAATAATCCACCGTCGTTCGCTTCGACGAGAGCATAGAGACGGTTGGAATCAGCTCCTGAAACGGTCACGCCGATTTTGCCGATGGTGCCCTTCGGAAGGCCAGGATTGCGCGTAATCTCGGTCCAGGTATCGCCCCCGTCAGTCGATTTGAAAAGGCCGCTACCGGGCCCACCGTCATTGAGGAGCCAGGGCGTGCGATAGACGTCCCATAACGCCGCGAAGAGGACCCTTGAATTGTGGGGGTCGAGAATGAGATCGACAGCGCCGCTGTGATCGTCGCGATAGAGAATTCTCTTCCAGGTCTTGCCGCCATCGTTGGAGCGAAATACGCCGCGCTCGGAGTTCGGGCCGTAAGGATGGCCCAGCGCGGCGACATAAACCAGATCGGGATTCTTTGGATCGATGCGGATGCGCGCGATCGCCTGCGTGTCACCGAGGCCGGACTTGTGCCAGGTCTTTCCGGCGTCGGTGGATTTGTACACGCCATCGCCCTGCATGATATTGCCGCGCAATTCGGTTTCGCCCATTCCGATGTACACCGTGTCAGGATTCGACTCCGATACAGCCACGGCGCCCACGGAAGAGCTGCCAAGCTGTCCGTCGGTGATCGGTTTCCAGGTGGTGCCGCCGTCTGTCGTTTTCCAGAGACCTCCGCCGACCGCGCCGAAATAGTATTCGAGCGGGCGCGCAGGAACGCCGGTACAGGTGAGAGAACGCCCGCCGCGATTAGGTCCGATGCCGCGCCACTTCAGGGCGTCAAACACGGACTGATCGTAATTCGCCGCGAGTCCCATGCCGGCTGCGAGCAGAGCCACAGAACAGAGTTTCAAGCCCATAAAGAAGATGAGATCATAGCGCAGACCGCGAGCGGACGCAGTACGGGCGCAGTCTGGCCGAGCGGATTGGTCTGGGGCGGTTTTAAGCGGCTTTTTCGGCCACCATGAGGCGATGTTCGCGGCTGGAATCGAGGCCGGCTTCGTTTTTGGACTTCCAATTATTGAAAAGTTCACGATCGAGCTTGCATTCGGCGAGCATCAGGTCGAGTTTGTGGACACTCTGCTTGCGGTTTTCGGCGGCATCGCGGCGGGCTTCGGCAGCTTCTTTCTGCTTTTGCGATTCGAAGCCAATTTCAGCTTTGCGTCTTTCGGCTCTGAGCTTTAAAAGCTGGTCGAGGGACTTGTGAAAGGCGCGCTCGTTGGTGGTCTGGTAGCGCAGATAGAGCGAGAAGCGGCATTCCTGGTCGCGCGAGGGCAGTTCACTCATCATGGTGAGTTCCTGAAGTTTCATAGCGCGCTGTACGAGCCAGTGGTGCTGGGCCATTTTTTCGACCAGCAGAATTTCGGTCATGGTTTTGGGCTCGTGCTCGACGCGGAGGCCGTGCAGCAAGGTGTCGAATTTTTCCTGGTCTTCGGACGGGAGAACGGTGAAAGCGCCGGTGAAGCCGTGGCGGAAGTTGTTGAGGCAGGACGCTGCTTTGCCCTCCTCACTTTTTGGACCGGAACTGAGTTTTGCGTTCTGTTGATTGGCTGCGATTTGCGCGGCGGTGGACATGAGTATGGTTCTCTCCTATGGTTCGGGTGAATTGCGAGGCGGGGCGAAGCCGGGCGAATGCGCCCGGCGCAGCTCGGGGAGCTGCCCCACCAGGCGAAATCGGGCGAGGCATAGCAGCCCCGGCGGATTTCGCGTCAGAAATGAAAAACGCCGCAGCGGCAACAACGGCCGTGCGGCGTTTTCGAGAATTCGGAAGCTAGTTCGAGCTACCTGGGGTCAGTATAGCAGATCGTGTCAAGTGATTTTGTGAGAAAAGGCCGAAAAACAAGGAATTTTGAGCTGTGACCGGGAGTTGAGAGGATGTCAAATTGCTGAGCCGCTAAGGCGGCCATGCGGCCGTCCAGGTCAGATGCCGGTATCTGGCCGGACGGCCGTCAGTTCTGCTTGCTCCGTGCGAGGGTGAGTTCTCAAGGCTGAGCTACGGTTTCGCGCGATTCAAATTCCCGTTCTGCTTCAAGCCAGTCCTCTTCTGCCGTTCCTTCCGGACAGCCTCGATGCACCCAGCGGTCATAAGCGCGAGAGGCAATCGCGGAATCGTTGAAGCGCTCACTGATATCGACAGTAGATCGCTTCTCATCCTCTCTAACGTTTGACTCACGTGCATTCGTCTCTTTTGATTTGCTCATTGTAGGTTCCTTTCTTTCGTAACCGATTCGTAGCCATTACAGACCTGCGCTGCAATTGCTCGCGATGAACAGTGCATGTGCGGTGCCGATCCTGCTCGCATGATGAAACTGCGGCGCAGGGCCTTGTGTTTCTTCACCGCGCCTGCCGTTGTCGTGAAAACACCGGCTCCGAGCTGCCCGAAAACTGCCATGCGTGTCCTCGTTGGGACAGCGGGTGAACGGCCCAGAGCCCATCCAGCACGAAGATCAGTAGCGGGAGGCACATGGTCCACCGATTGCACTTCATGACTACGCCTAGATAGGAGGCTGTGTTGTTACGCTTCGAAAAAACTAAAGAAGAGAGCGGCCGCTCTGAATGGTCTGCCGAGGATTATGCGCCTCGCCAATACTCATTTCGAGCGTCGGCCGCGATAACGGTGAAGTTGCTGATCGTGGGGGGCACTGTGTTTGCATTACTCTGGATGATCGACATGCTGCTCGCGCCATAAGAGGTGCGCAATGCATTCGCATCTTCAAAATCGATCAGAGGAGCGAGCCTTTCAGGATCGCGCTTGCGATGGTGAAATAAATGACCAGCCCAGTTACGTCCACTAACGTTGCTACAAACGGGGCCGAGGCACTCGCGGGATCGAGACCAACGCGGCGCAGTGCAAATGGGAGCATCGATCCCGCCACGGTTCCAAACTGCACGACGCCAACGAGGCTGCACGCGACAGTTAAGGCAATGACCCGATAGTGGGGTCCGTAGCGCTCCCAGATAGCTTGCCAAAGCAGGCGAGCAAAACGAGGATTCATCAGGCCGTCGTCAGCGCGATCGCGCGGAAGATTTTCAAATGCCTCCAGGCGCTCCGATTCTGAGAGATCGTTCCATTGCTCAAGCCGTGGGCCCTTGGTCATGACATCACCGAGAATAGATGAACCGCGCCACGGCAGGCGCGAGCGCCCGGCTTTCCGAAACGAGCTATCGCGCTAGTAGTCTCACAGGTGAGAGAGTTTACCCTCTAAAGGAGCTGAGATGGCAGGAAAAAACACGGCCGCTTTCGGGATCTTTGCGAGCCGCGAGATGGCGGAAAACGCGGTGGATCGCCTGATCGCATCGGGCTTTCGCAATGAAGACATTTCGGTGCTGCTGCAGGACAACGTGGGGACAAAGGATTTCGCGCATGAGAAGCATACAAAAGCGCCCGAAGGCACAGCGACCGGCGTAGTGGCGGGCGGCGTGATCGGCGGAACTATCGGGGTTCTTGCCGGGATCGGGTTGCTGGCGGTGCCGGGCCTGGGGCCGTTGGTTGCCGCGGGACCGATTATTGCCGCTCTCACTGGGGTGGGCTCGGGCGGAGTGGTGGGAGGAGTGATCGGCGCTCTCATTGGAATGGGAATTCCGGAGTACGAGGCGAAGCGATACGAAGGGCGCATCAAAGAGGGCGGCATTCTGTTGTCGGTGCATTGCGACAACAGCGAGTGGATCGGGAAAGCAAAGCAAGTTCTGCGAGAAACGGGTGGGGAGGATATCTCATCGGCAGACGAGGCGCGGGCGGATTTTGCCAAATCCGACAAGCCTGTCAGCCGCGGCACGGGGACGCTGACCTAGTTTGCTTTCAAGGGCGGGCCTGTGAAGCCGCGCGCAAGCAGAGAGCCTGGCGCAAGAGCCTACCCCACAAAGGAGGCTCTACATTCCGGCTCGGACGAACACTTTGTCGGGCGCGGCGATGCTCGCGTCCTTCTCCACGATGCTGACGTTAAGGGGCTGCAGGCCGGACTTCTGTTCCGGGCGCGCAAGGAAAGTGAGCAGATACTGATTCTGCATCCGCGTTTTGATCTGTTCGAGATAGGGCTGGAAAGAGACCGGCGATCCGAAGCCGATCATGTAGGATTCGCCTCCTGTTTCATCCGCCAGTTGAGAGAGAAAGTTTTGTCCCCAGGTGCTTCTCCAATAGCTGTGACCCCAATGGCCCACGCTCGGGCTATATATGGCGTAGACGGTGACTCCGGCTTTCTGGGCGTCCGAAATGCCTTTGCCGACGTAGGGATTGTCGGAATTGTAGCCGCCGCCGAGGCCTTCAATGCCGCTGCTGATCATGATGACTTGTTTGCGCTCGGCGCCCGGAGTGGGCCAATTCTTAATGGCGTCGGAGAGTGAATCGTAGGGGCTCACGTCGCCTCCACCAGGTCCGAAGGCGACACGAATCGAGTTTGCGGCAGCAGCGTGGTCACGCGTGAACTTCTGTGTGAACTGCGTCATCCCGTTTCGCATGTAGCCCACAGCGATTTCCGTCGTAGCAGGAAGCGAATTTATAAATTGCTTGAGGGCGCCAATTTCGGTATTGAGCGAGGAGCGCGCCGAGTCGTCGATGAGAAGCGCGAGCTGCATGCCGGCGCGTTCGCCTCGTAGAGGCACAAATGCGGTGACGGGTCTCTTGTCGTGTCCCTCGCGAACGGCGATGTCCTGAGCCTCAATGGGCGGTATGCTCTTGCCGTTTCTGGGTTCCAATGTGACGACGATGCTGACCGGAACGCCCGGAGCCGCGGGTTGCGGGGGGAGGCAAACAGCGCCACGCCCGCGCAGGCAGCCGCCACAGCGGTAAACGCCTTGATGTTCATAACTCGACCTCCGCTTATGAAGATGCAATCTAAATCGATGGGGATTTAAATCGATGCGGACTTAAATCATTGCAGCGGTCGGGGACTCCGTCAGAATCGTAGTGCTCCTCTTGCCCGAGCAACTTAGCCGCTCCAGTGTTGCCACAGCATAGGCTTCGAACTGCTTCGCCCGTACGGCCGCGGTATGCGATCGCAAAGTACGCCGGCGAGCGTTGGCCGCTAATTCAAGGCGCTGCTCACGGGGCATCTGCAGATAGGACGTAACATGCGCGCTGGAGGGAACTGGGAGAATTTCTGAGAAGGGAGAGAAGAAGGTCGCGAGACCAGGCCATTCATCGGTGAGGATGGGTACGCCGCAGGCGGCGGCTTCGAACAAACGAACACTAGGCGAATAGCCGGTCTTCAGCATATCCTGGCGGGTAAGGTTCAGAGTGAATTTTTGCGAGTTATAAAACTCGCAATGGCCGCCGGCGGCCAGATGTTCGATATGTTCGATGTTCGAAGGCCACGCGATGTGTTTGGGATACTGCGGGCCTGCGACAACAAAGCTCTTATCCGGATGCAGCCGGGCGATGGTGAAGAGAATGTTCTCAAGCGCGGGCTGCCGATCCGCGGCGTAGGTGCCCAGATAGCCGATTTCCCATTTGGCCGGGCGAGCGTTGGGATAGTAAACGGACGGATCGACGGAACAATAGAGGGGGCGGGCACAGGGGGAACCCAGCTTCGTTTCGATGAAATCGAGTGTGGGACCACTGGTGAACGAGAGATAGAGGTTGTACTTGCGACAGAGGTCCTGGGAGAGGTATTCGCACCGGCCGGTAGCAAGATGAGCTAACGTGACCGGAGTGTCGATGTCATAAAACGCCGTCACCCCTTTTCTCGAGAGCGAAGTTACCCAACGGCCTACCTCGATTCCATCGGGCACATAGGACCCGACGACGACCACATCGGCGGTCTTGATCAACGGAGTGAAACGATCGCGAAGCTCGTCGAGGCTCTCATAGAGATGAAGGGAGCAATACGGCAGGGTTTCAAACTCGCGGTTCGAGGCGTACCAGGGCACATCGCGTTCGAGGAAGGTGACTCGATGACCTCGTCTGGCGAGTTCCTTCAGCAGACTGCGGTATGTGGTGGCGTGGCCGTTGCCCCAGGCCGAGGTAATGGAGAGCCCCAAGAAGACGCACTGAAATCGAGGGTGCATCAGGCGTTCATCTCCTTGACGCGCGGTATCTCGAGGCGCTCGGCGAATTTGGCGGAAGCGGCCTCGAGGAGAATGGAGTGCACCAGCTTCCCGCGCTGGGCGTACGTGTGCTCCTCCAATACGCGTTTCCGAGCGGCTTGACCGATGGCTCGGGCTGCGTCGGGGCTGAGTTCTTCCAAGATACTTGCGACGCCAGCGCCCGACTGCGCCACAATGATTTCCTTATCCGGCGCGAGAAACGATTCGATGCCTTCCCATGCGTCAGTGATGAGGCAGGCGGCCGCACCGGCGGCCTCGAAGACTCGGGTAGCCGGGGAGAAGCCACAGCGCGCCATGCTTTCGCGGCTTATGTTCAGAACCAGGCGGGCGGAACAATTGAAGGCGTTGTGATCGCCTGTGTAGACGTGGCCCAAATAGGAGACATTCGCGGGCATGGGTTTGCCGGCCCAGCCGCTGCCGCCTAACACGAAGCGCCGGGCGGGGGCGAATTCAGCAGCCTTCAAGAAAAATTCCTCCACTCTTGCTTCCCGATCGGGCAGACGATTGCCAAGGAACGAGAGGTCACCCGCGAATCGCGGATCCGGGGGGGCCGGGAAGTGAACATCGGGGTCGAACGCGTTGTAAATGGCGATACAATCGCGAGCGCCGAGGCGGCGATACCCGTCTGTTACGCGTTTGCCGCCGCCATAGGTGAGAATCAGATCGAAGCGCTGCAGGGAGAGGTGAAATGGATCGCCGGAGTTCAGCGCCAGGCGATCGAGCGTTGCGGGCGCATCGACATCCCAAAACACTTTAAAAACGGAGGGCGGCATGTTCGAGACGCGGGTCTCCAGGAACTCGTCTAAAACACCGACGCCGCTGGCTTTTACCACCACGCCGAAGCTTTCGCAACGGGCCAGATGACAATTCACGGCGTCGCGATTCCGGGGATCGTAGACGACAATGCGGGCCCAGTCGGGGTCAGCGATATCGCGATGCTGTTGACGGTCGAAGGCATCCGGTTCGAAGAAGACGATTTCGTTTCCGAGGCCAGCGAGAGCACGCAGGATTCCGCGGTAATAGGTTGCCGCTCCGTTCCAGTAAGCGGAGACGAGACTGGATCCCCAGAACGCGATTTTCACGCGCACACCTCCGCGGGAAGCCGCGCCGATTTCTGGGATGCGGGGCGAATACTTTCGTAAATTTTCAACAGCTCGTCTACACGATGCCGGCAGGTGTGGCGCGCGCGTATAGTTTCCAAGCCGCTTTCGGCAAGTTTTCGAGCGAGCGCAGAATCGTTCAGCACATCGCGGAGGCGCATCTCCATTTGCAGCCCATTTTGAACCATCAAGAAATCCTGTCCCGCGCGGAACAGGCTTTCGGTGTCCGGCCAGGGCGCCGCAATAAGCGGGATGCCGCATGCCAAAGCTTCGAAGGGACGAATGGTGGGGATGCCGGGGAGTTCACGCACATAAGGGCGGCGAGGAATGTGGACTGTAGCCTTGAAGCGAGCGAAGATATCCGGCACTTCGAAATTCGGCAGCCACCCGCCATAAGCGATTCCGGCAGCGCGCAGTTCGCGCAATGCGGAATCGGGGTAGCGCACGCCGTGAACAGCTGCTCGCAGCGAAGATCGTTTCACCGGCTGAATAAAGAATTCGCGTATTTCCTCCGTACGCTCCTCGTCGCCCCAGTTTCCGATCCAGACCACATCGCCGGTGACGCGATCGGCCTGGCGTGGAAAAAAGGTCCGAGTGTCCGCCGCTTCATGCCATACATGAACTTGCTTACCCCAGCCGAGGCGCTCGTAACGAACCTTCAGAGAAGCCCCATAAGCAAGAATGCCATCGTAATGCTCCAGATTACAGCGTGAGATCTCCTGCTCCGCCGTTAAGGCTCGATGATGCGTGTCGTGGAAAAGCACGCGAGTGCCCGGATTGGCGTGGCGATAGCGGCCGATCGCGGAGATAAGCTTCGGATCGTTCCATTCGTGGACCAGAACGAGGTCGACTTTGTCCAGCCAGACGCCGACATCTGCCGTGTTCAGAGCGTATGGAGTACTTGCGAGATGCGGGAATGCACGGTGGAACGCTTCGATGGCTTGCGGTCCGCGCTCGCGCAGGAGATTCTCACGGCTCCAGGCATTTTCAGGCTCGAAAATGCGGAGATCATGGCCTCGCGCCTGCAGTTCCGCCGCCACACCGCGCAAGAAATGAGCATTGCCGTGGTTCCAATCGGAAACGAGGGAATGATAGAACATCGCGACGCGCATAAACAATCAGGCAGCCGCGCCCTTTCCGGCCCGGACCTTCGATTGGATGAGGGACCGGTAAGTTGTCCAGTAGGCGTTTGAGAAAGCATCCGCTGAATACGCGGCGGCGTGAGCATGGGAAGCCGCGCCGAGCGCTTCGCGGGCCGTCACATCACGGGAAAGGCGATTGATTTCGAATACCCACTGGTCCGGATCGAGCGGGTCGGCGAATACGGCGGCCTCGTTCCACAACTCGCGCAGCGAGGGAATGTCTGAAAGAACCAGGCAGCACCTGGCGCGCGCGGCCTCGAGGATGGACAGGCCAAAGGGCTCGTAAAGGGCCGGGTGAGCGAAGATAGCGGCGCGTTGCATCTGGTTGATCAATTCTGAATGCGGCAACAACCCTAACCAGTAGGCTGCGCGTGGCGGCTGTGGAGAAGCATTTTGCGCGCGACCGCTGCCGGCGATGCGAACCTCGCATTCAAGTTCAGGGGCAATTTGTTCGAGCAGCGGCAGATTTTTGGCCGCATCCCAAACGCGCCCGGCGGCGAGCACAAAAGGTTCCTTAAAAGGCGCGGCAAGCGCCCGGGAACGGCTGGAATTATGAATGACGCGCAGTTTTTCGGCAGCGACGCCGTATTCGCTCGATACTGTTTCCGCAAATGAGGCCGACGGGGCGATCACGATATCGCCGGCTGCGAGGCCTCGCGTGACGCGAAGTTTATACTCCATCCACTCTGTGGCAGGAGCGCATCCGTGAACGGCCTTCCACCACGACCATACACACGAATGAGCCACTACAACGACGGGCGCGCACCAAGGCAGGGCGGCGTGGGCGTAGCCATTGAGATGAATTATCCCGGGTTGAAAGACGCCGGCGAGATCTAACAGCCAACGGCCGGCCGCATCGACATCGCTCCAGGGATCCGGCATCCATTCGAGCGCGTAGTCGCTCTCGGCCAAGGTCACCTGAGGCGTCGCGAGCAGTTGGGCTCTCTGGGCGCTCGAAGGACGCGGACCCATGCTCGCGACAAGGACCTGCGCACCGTGATCCACAAAGCCAGCGATTAAGTCAACCGTGTATTGCCAGACGCCGCCGACGGCGTCGGCTGTCATCAGAATTCGGATTGGATCCCCGTCGTTGGCCTGGGCCTTAGCGCTCATGCCTGGCTAGTTCCAGCTCCACCAGCGGCTGTGGTCGCTGCTCCTGGATATCGCTAAAACAATCGAAACCCTTCAAGTAAGCTTCGTGGGCGCGCTCCCAGGCGAAATCGTCCGCGGGACCCCACATGCGCGTATATTCGGGCGAGCCTGGATAGGGAAACAACGGGACAGGCTTGTTCGCCCAGATGCCCCTTGACTCGAGCTTAAGACGCCAAGACTCGACAGTGTCGGCGTCGTCCTGTGACATGGCAAGCAAGTTTGCCTGAACAAAAGGCACCAGCTTTTTAGCAAACATGAGGCGCCCGGTCAGCTCCTCGGTCGACATTTTGCACTTCTTATCGAGATAAGCGCGGCCTTCTTCGGTGATGCTCTCCACGCCGGCTTCGATAGAAACGCATCCGGCGCGCGCGAGCGCACGAATAGCATCCTCGTTCCAAAGATCGATGCGGGTCTGCACGCCGATTTTGATGCGGCGTTCGGCGAGGGCCGCCAGAAGTTTCAAGTCAGGCAAAAAGATCTCATCGATGAAGTAGATGTACTCGACGCCCTGAGCGACAAATTCATCCACCTCTTCGAGGATGGTTGCGAGAGGGCGCTTGCGATAACTATTTCGAAAATTGTCCTTGGCGCAGAAGGTGCAGTGATAGGGGCACCCGCGCGAAGCCTCCATTTCGGCTCCGGGACCTACAGGCTGCGCGTCGAAACGATGGTGGTGATGGGCGTGCCTGGCAACGGCCGCGTGCGGCCAATGCAACGCGGGAAGGCTCTTCATGTCCGATGAGCGGTTCGGACCACGGACGACGATGGCGTCACCATCTCGAAATGCGATGGAGGAGACGTCAGCGATGTCTTCCGCCATTTGCGGAAGGACTTCCTCGCATTCTCCCATCACAACCACATCGGCATTCAGCTTTTGAAGGGCAGCTTTCGGAGTGGTGGAGCCATGCGGGCCGACAATAACCAACTTGCTTTTCAGTGCGGCACGCAGTTCGCCGCACAGCTCTTGCGGCACTCGAAGCTCGGGAGGCGCACAGCGCCAGAATAAGTAAGTTGGAGCGGTTGTGACTACGATTACATCCGGACCGAATTCTTTGACGCGAGCAACAATCTCCGAGCCAGTGAGATTGTCGAGATGGCCATCTATCAGAGCCGCCTCATGCCCGCGCTGTTCGAGAAGCGCTTTTGAATAGCCGAGCTCAAGGGGCAGATGAGGTTCGCGGCAACCGAAGTAAATGCTGCCTTCGAAGGTCCAAGGCGGATTAACGAGAGCGAAGCGCACTATTACACCTTGTCACGTCTAAACCACAAGTCCTCGCGAGGCGAGCTCTTCGTGCATCTCGTTGAAGCGGTCGTTGGCGGTCTGGCGATCCAGCCACTTGGCTAAATCCAGGATTCCGTCTTCTAAGCTTACCTGCGGCTTGAACTTAAGAATTCGTTTAGCGAGGCTAATGTCCGGGAAACAGTGGCGGATATCGCCGACGCGATGACTGCCGTTTATCTCGGGGTCTATTTTCTTACCCAAAACCGTTGCTAACTTCCGGGCGACGTCTTTTACGCTGATAGCCTCGCCGCTTCCAACGTTAAATACCATGTCCTGGGCGGCGCTGACCTCGAGCGCGAGGCGGCATGCCCGGGCCAGGTCATACACGCTCACAAAATCGCGGAGTTGCTCTCCATCCTCGAATATGATCGGCCGCTTACCGTTCATCAATCGGGAAGCAAAGATGGCGAGCACGCCCGTGTAGGGATTGGAAAGCGACTGGTAGGGGCCGTAAGCGTTGAAGAAGCGGAGCGCAACGGCGGGTATTCCATAGGCGCGGCCGACCATGAGGCACATCTGCTCCTGGTCATACTTGGAGAGGGCGTAGACAGAAGCCAGACACGGCTGTTTCGTTTCGGGCGTGGCGACGGGGCTGAGGGGCAAGCCGTGCGGCGTCCTCATTTCCCATTCATGCGACTTCAACTGTTCAGCGCTGCGCACCGCACGCGCATAAGGCTCGCCGCTGGGCGTCACGTAGAGACCTTCCCCATAAATACTCATGCTGGAGGCGACCAGCAACTTACTGACGCGATGTTTAACGATTCGCTCCAACAGGGTCGCCGTTCCGAGATTGTTGGTGCTGGTGTATTCCGCGATCTGGTACATGCTTTGTCCGACGCCTACGAGCGCGACAAAATGGAAAACCGAATCGACCCCAGCGAGCGCTTCGTCCACTATATCAGGATTTCGCACATCGCCTAAGATAAATTCCGCATTTTTGTGCAAATAACCAGGCCGCGCCGGAACATCGCCGTGTACCTGAGTTACGAGGCTATCTAGAACTTTTACGTGATAACCCGCTGCGAGTAACTCTGACGCCACGTGAGAACCAATAAAACCGGCGCCACCCGTGATAAGTACAGTCCCTTTCATCCGTCTCTTTTTCCTTTATTTTTTAAATTTGTTCTGGTGCGAGATGCGATCAGCGAAGTGCCAAGGAGGCAGTGTATAGCTGTCATTTCGAAAAATGATCCGTCGATCGTAAAGGGCTAACCATACGCCGCTGACCATAAGAAGCTTTGTAGCTTGCTTTGTTACTACGTACCTTCGACTGAAAACGAAAGAAACCCGTAGAACTACTAGACGCAGTAACGCTTTAGCATGGCGGAGCAGAAGTCCGCGTATTCTCCGGGGTTTTTCGGCGGACTGGTGTGATGCGGACGCATACCGCAGCGCTCGGGCGTGAAGCAAAACGTGATGGTGAGTTCGAAGGGCTCCAGCAGCCGCATCTGGCGATCGAACCACTGCTCGGCACCGGGGCGCTCGAAATCAGCCCAACTCAGCCCGGTGCGCAGTTTTCTGGCGCCGAAATCCCGAAGCGCCTTAACACCGCTCTCGACTCGAGGGTCTTCGAAGTGAAACCACTGACAAATTCCGAGCGACGAAGCGTATTCAGCGAAACGCCGAGCCGCGAGTTTGGGGAATCCGTCTTCGCGGAACAGGCCCATATAGAAGTGCCGGTAGTAGGAGGAGCCCTCGCTCTCGCGATGACGGGTGGTGGCCGGCCACGCGCGTGGAAGATCGAAGAGACTGTACCAATAGATGTGGTCAACGCGAGGAATGAGGAGCTCGGCTGTTTTACGCAGTCCAAACTCCTGCACTTCTTCGGCGCCGAAAGACGAAGCCCCTACTTCGGAGACCCAAACCGGTTTGCTCGTGACGGCCTGAATTTCGGCCAGCTTGTCGGGCCATTCGTGGATGGTCCAGTGATTCCAATCGAGCGGGAAACCGTGCACGGCGACGACATCGACGCAATCCAGGGCGCCCAGGTCATGCATGCGCACGATGAACGCAGGATCGATGGGTGAAATGCCCCCCAAGACGCGCGCTATTTTGGGGTTCTCGGCCTGTACAGCCGCGGCGGCAAGCTTCACCATGTTCGCGTAAGCGGACCAGTCGGGATCCACTTCAAAATCCCAATGGGAAAGATTATTGGGCTCATTCCAGAGCATGACGGCTTCGATCATGAGAATCCTCCGATGGAACCGGATGAGCGCATGCTAGGAAAGTTTTTTGGGCAGAGGGTGCATATATGCAGCGTGGTCGCACCGGCAAATGAAGACTTCCGGCTCAGGCTCGAGCTCGATTTTAAATCCGGCGCTCCGTAAGACGGCTGCGGCGCAGGATCGGTTCGGAACCCACCAATTGGTGGGATCGCTCGAGTAACTGTTTTCGACGAAGTGCATCTTAGGAAAACCCGGCTTATCGAAAACAGCGCTTTCCCAAAAGGGATAATCCGGCTCGAGGCGCGGGAGGGTGCGGCTGCCGCGCAGCATCGATTGAAAAATAAACCAATCTCTGGTTACATGCTGGCGCAGCAGATCCAAAGCCAGCAGCGGATGGCGGAGGTGATAGAAAACACCCATAAACAAGACGACATCGAAGCGCTCGCGCAGCTCCGGGACTTCGTATACGGACATCTGTTCGAAGTCGATATCAAGCTCGAGGACATTGGCAGCGAAGCGAGCCTGGGCCAGATATTGCTCGTCGTGATCGATGCCTAAGACACGCCCCGCGCCGCGGCGCTTCATCTCAATGCAATAAAATCCGCCATTGCACCCGATATCCAGGACGCTCTTGCCGGCCAAATCAGCTGGAATAGCATTTTGAAAACTCTTCCATTTAGCGGCTGGGTAATCACCCAAGAAATGATTAGGCGCGGTTTGAACGCCAAGAAGAGACAAATTGTGAAACCATGGACCTAGTTCAGCCGCTCTTCTCTCGATTTCATCCACGGTGAGGCTTTTAGTCAAGACGGCTCCGTTCTGTTTTTATGATTCGTGTTTTACTTATCCGGCACGGAAGCACCGATCTTCTCGGCCGGGTGTTATATGGACGCATGGCCGGGGTGCATTTGAACGCGGAAGGTTGCGAGCAGGCGCGAAACCGTGGCGGACGCGCTGAGCCGCAGGTATAGGATCGGCGAAGTGGTCTCGAGTCCGCTCGAAAGGGCGGTCGAGACGGCGCGATTTATTGCGGACGCGCAGGGAGCCGACGTTTGTATCGATCAAGATCTAAGTGAAATCGATATCGGCTCATGGACCGGAAGAACGTTCGCCGAGTTATTGCAAGCCGATGAATGGCAACGCTACAACGAGTTACGGTCGACTTCGAGACCGCCCGGCGGCGAGTTCATGATGCAGGTTCAGTCGCGCGCATGGAGCAGTCTAAGACGGATTGCCGAGCGCCATCAAGCAGCCGAGGAAAGCACGATTGCCGTGGTGACACATGGCGACGTCATCCGAGCCCTCCTGGTACTTTTTCTCGGTATGCCGCTCGATCATATTCACAGGCTGGAGGTCGCGCCGGCGTCAGTGAGCGAAGTCCAGTTAGCATCGGATCATCCGCACGTTCGGAACATCAATGAGCAAATTACACGGTGAGCGAACTCGCAGTTTACGTTCGGCCAGAAGAATTACGAGCGACCCGGGGGAAAGGAAGCTGCCAAAGTTATTAGCATGCCCAAAGTGCCTGCCCTGGAGCGACAAGAACTTCTCGATCTGCTTGTAGCGCAGCTAACCGACTTTGTCATTGTCTTGGCGGACACGGAAGGAAATTTCCAGTCCTGGCATCCGGGCGTGAGGGAGCAACTCGGGTATGAGCCCGAGGAGTTCATCGGCAAGAACCTGGACTTGTTACTTCCGGCGGCGGAACGCCTCAAAGGAGAGGGTAAGCGGGAGCTCGAAACCGCGGCGAGAACAGGACGCGCCTCGGATACGCGGTGGCTGGTCAAGAAAAGTGGGAAGCCGGTTCTCGTCGAGGGCGTAGCGATCGGTCTTCGGGGACCGGATGGGGCTTTAGCCGGATTCGGCAAGGTACTCCACGACGTCACGGAACGAAGAAGCGCGGAACAGCGACTGATTGCGGTGGGAGGAGCGCTGGATCAATCGACGGTATTCATCCGCGATTGGGACGGCGTGATTGAGCACTGGACGGCCGGCTGCGAACGGTTGTACGGCTGGCCGGCTGAAGAAGCTGTCGGTAAGGTGGCAACCCAGCTTCTGCAGACTGAATTTCCTGAACCCATCGAGCAAATCAGTGAGCAGCTGCTGCAATCAGGGGTTTGGCAAGGTGAATTGCGGCAAGTGCGACGGGATGGCACGCCCCTGTCAATCTCGGCGCAATGGGTTTTGCTTTCAAATTCCGGCGACAAAAGAACCGTGATTTCAACGCACGTGGATATCACGGCGCGTTTGCAGATGGAGCACAAGCTGGAGAGCGCAAACGAGCAGTTGAAACGCATGGCGGTGGAACTAGAGCGATCGAATGAAGAACTGGAAGGGTTCGCGCGGATTGTCTCGCATGATCTCACGGCGCCCATCACGAGTACCAGGTGGCTTGCCGATTTGCTTTCCAGCCGCTACAGCGGGCAGCTCGATGCAGACGGGCAGAAGTGCATAAAACAGATCTCGCAAGGGCTTGGCCGAATGGCGGATTTGGTGGATGGCTTGCTTTCTCACGCGCTGGCGGGAAGGAGCGCCGTGGGATCGGCGGAACCGGTTGACGCCACGAGCGCGCTGCTCGATGCCGAGGCGAACTTGCGGAAAGACATCGAAATATCGGAAGCAACGATCACGCATGATGCGCTCCCGGAAGTGCATGTGGAACGGCAGCCGCTCACCCAACTCTTCCAAAATCTTTTATCCAATGCGATCAAATACCGCCGTCCGGAAGCATCACTGGTGATCCGGGTGGCGGCGGCAAAAGAGGGCTCGCTATGGCGATTCAGCGTCAAGGACAACGGAATAGGAATCGAACCGGAGTGGCTGGAACGCGTTTTCCATCCGCTGCAGCGCGGCCACGGGCTCGAAATTTCAGGGAGCGGAATCGGGTTGGCGACTTGCAAAAAAATTGTGACACGCGCGGGGGGACGGATCTGGGTTGAGTCTCAAGTCGGATCCGGTTCGACCTTCTTCTTCACGCTTCCGTAAAGGGAGGGTGGAGGAGCGGCAGCGCGATATCACCGCTGCTTCGCTGCGGCAAGTATTTCGAGCTCTGTTTTGACGCGATGGAGGGCAGTATCCCAATCGCCGGGCGCGGGTTGGCGAAACAGCCGCATAGTCGGATACCATGGAGAATCTTCGCGTCCGAGCATCCAGCGCCAATCGCAGTGGAAAGCAAGCAGAGTCCACACGGGGCGAGCCATGGAGCCCGCCAGGTGCGCCATCATCGTGTCGACCGTAATGACCAGGTCGAGCGATTTCAACTTGCGCGCAGTGGCCAGCGGCTCATCATATTCATCGTGCAGGCAGGGGATTTTGCCTGTCCAGGCAGCCAGTTCAGTCCGTTCTGCTCCGCCTTGCAGGCTGAAGAACGAAACGCCGGGAACAGTAAATAGCCGGGATAACTTCTCGAGCGATATCGAGCGCGCTCTATTGTAGGCGCCGGACGCCCAAACAATTCCAACGCGCAATCCATTTTTCCCGTTCTTGTCATTTATCTTTTTTTCATTGCTCACTGGCGCTGCCGGGACATTCAGGTAGGGAACCGCGGACGGAATGGAATTGAGAGTTGTTCCGAAGATGCGCGGAAGTTCGACGACTTCGATTTGTTGGTCCCACTCCGGTTCGGGTTCACCCCACGTGATTACTCGCTCGGCGATTCCGGCCTGTTCCAGCAGCAGCTTCAGAGAGGGTTGTGCCTGAATCGTCAGCGTTCGCGCTTGCTCTCGAATCAGCGGGGCGTAACGAATAAATTGAATGGTGTCGCCCAACCCGTGCAGGCAACGCATCAGAATAGAACGCCCCTTTAGCGGCTGCCCATCCCAAAAGCGCTGCGGGTCCGGATTGCCGCGTTCGGCGATGGCCCGGCTTTCACGCCAGGCAAGTTCAAAATCGCCGGTCAGCACGTGGCATGTCCAGCGTCCGGCGGCGCACCGATCGGGATCATGACCACTGGTTTCAGCAAGATGAAAGAGGCGTAAGGCCTCTTCGACACGCATGGCTCGAAGCTGCTCCTCAGCGCAAGCGAGCAAGTCGTCACTTTCGACACCCGGTGTTACCCTAGTTGTGTATTTTTTTGTCACAAACCCAGTAATATTTCGGTCCCACTATGGTCCCGAGGCGCGCTTTCTGAAGAAGATCACTTCGTTTTGGATGCAATTCGATGGAAGTGTGCGACTCAGTTCGCCAAGTGTTTGAGTTTTAGAGGTGCAAAAATGACGGAGGTCTCCTCTCCCGCCGCCGATGGTAACCGGCCCAAGCTGCTCGTGGCGGATGACCATCATCTGGTTTTGGACGCTCTCGCATACATGGCGGATCGCGATTACGAATTTCTTGGGGTAGACAGTTTACACGCGTTTGAGGAGGCGCTCGGAATCTTCTCTCCCGATGTGGCGATTTTAGACATCCGGATGCCTGACGGCGATGGCATTGAGGCGGCGCGCCGGATTCTCCAGAGCCGCCCGGCATTGAAGTTGATGTTTCTCTCGATGCACACCGAAGCGGCCCTTGTGAAGCGCGCCATGGAAACCGGAGCTCAGGCGTATTTCTGCAAACGGGCACCGGCAGACGAACTACTACTGGCGATCCGCACCGTTTTGAATGGGGGCAAATATATCGCCTCGCGCGTGCAGACGGAGAAGGAAGAAATCGGCTCCGAAGGCCCTCTGACCGACCGGCAGAAAGAGGTTCTGCGCCTTATCGCTCAGGGTTGTTCGGCAAAGGAGATCGCAAGCGAGCTGAACATCTCCGTACGCACGGCAGAATTTCACCGCGCGGCGATCATGGATCGCCTGAAGCTGCATTCCACCGCCATGATGACGAGATACGCCGTGGAACATGGGCTGGCGTAGCTGCAAACGACTGACTTATCGCGAGTGCCGAGCGCGAACAAACATTTGCTTCGCGAATGGTTTCCAAGGTAATGCCAAATACAGTTTGATCAGCGAGGGCCGAACCGGACTTTTCGACGACTTAATAGAAAACGGAAGCAGCCCAGGCCTGCAGTCGATGATCTCGAATCCGTTTGCGGCGAGGAAGTCGCATAAGCTCAGGTCCGAGTAGATGGATACGTGAGTGTAATCGTCGAAGTACTCGCGGAAGGCGAGCCGGTAATTCGGTTGCAGGATATTGAGGGATCCTCCAGGCTTCAACTTTTTGCGCAACTCTTTCAGGGTGAGCGCGAAATCCGGTTGGGTCAGGTGCTCAAAAAGGTTGCTGGCGAAAGCGAAATCGACAGAACAGTCGGGTAGGAAACTTAGATCTGTTACGCTGCCCACATGCCCGTTCACGTTGGGGTGCAGATAATCCAGCATCTTGGGCCATTGATCGATCGCGCTCTTTGTTTTGCAGGGGACGTTGTTTATGAAGTGCCCGTAACCCGCACCCAATTCCAGAACGTGAAAATCAGAGCGAATCATCCGATTAAAGAAGCTGGAGCAGAGCGTTCGCCAGACAATCTCCCTACGTTGATCGAAGGGAAAACGCGTGTCGTGATAGGTGAGCGCGCCCGCCGCTAGTGCTTCCATGAAAAAAGGATCCCTCTAATCATGCGGAGGCCAACGCGAGCCGCTTTCAGATTATCAGTGTTTCCGCCTTTACTCACCCCGATGCGTTTGTGAAATGTGATGGGGCATTCCACAAGCGACATCCGATTGCGGAGCGCCATATCGAGAAAGTAGGCGTTAAATTCCAGATTTATGCTGGAATCCAATTCCGGCAAAAGCCGCTTGAGCGCGCTATTGCGGCATAACTTGTAGGTCGTTCCGACATCGGTGAAGGTTCCCTGTCCCAGATGTTTTGCTTCCAGCAGCTTGCCGACGGCGAAATTTCCGTAATACATGAACGTGGTCAGCTGCGTGTGGCGATCTCGAAGCTGCTCCACGATCCTGGTCCCGTTCACGATTTCCGAATGCGGGATGTAGGCCATGAACTTATCGATATCGAAGGCGCGGAAAGTCATATCGCCTTCGCACAACAAGGTCAGATCGGTGTCGCTTTGGGCGATGCCTTCCCGCAGCGCGCGCACGACGCATTTGCCATATCCAGGCTGCGTCTCCACCACCACCGTTGCGCCGGCGTCCGCGGCGATACGGCGGGTGGCATCCTTGCTGTTGTTGTCCACCACGATCACGCGTCGCACCAGCGGATGAGAGAGAAAGTCTCTTACCGAATCTCCGATACTAAGCTCGTCATTGTGTGCCGTCAGTACCACTGTCAAGGCGCGGTTGGGGAGATCGTCAAAGGCAACCAGGCTGCGCTGCCGCTTCAGGGGGAGAAGGAGAAAAAGGTCAGCCAGGCCCAAGATCAGGCCCGAAAGGACGGCGGCGCCTCCGGAGAGTAGTACGTAGGGGGCCGTACGCTGTAGCATGCCGGGATGACCAAATAACAAGAAGAGGGTAGCCGTCACACCCGCCGTGCAATAGAGTAGACATCCTGAAATGAAAAGCAGAAGCCCGAACAGCAAGAATGGCCACGCGGATGGGCGCAGAAGGCGCCTAGCCTTGGAATTGGCGGACAGCGATGTGACACCTTCTGACGGGTAGCTTGCCATGCTCGACGTGCTTAGACTAGCATTCGCACCGGATCGTATCAGCCGAATATGCGTCCGAAGTACGGAATGTCAGTTTGAGCAGAGTATCCGTCTGAGCAATCAAGCGGCATCCTCTACCGTGATTGCGAGGGCGCGCGGCTTAACAGCGATATACTCGCTTGTACAATCGACCACAACTTGAACTATCTAACCATCTAAATGCCAGACCGATACATCGGCCAGCGGCAACGGCGCGGCGGACTGTGGTTCGTCGTGATTCTGCTGTTGCTGCTCCTCATTTGCTCGCGATTCATCGCCTCCACGCTCATCGATTATTCCTGGTGGTCTGAAGTTCACCAAGTGGATACCTGGGTGAGTCTCTGGATCTATGGAACCGGCCCGATCGTACTCGCGGTCCTGATTTTCTTTTTCGCGTTCTGGATGGCGTACAAGCTGGGAGTCCGGCGTGAAAAAGAGACGCCACTCTTCGGCGTGCTCAAGCGCTCGATCGTTTCGAGAATCGCTTTTGCCGTGTTTCTGATCCTGGCCATCGGAGTCGCCAACGCGACCGTCGACAGCTGGACTGTGGTGAGGTACTTCGGCGGTTTGCGCCTGCCCTCAACTCCCGCGGAGTTTGTGGACCCCATTTTCAGCAAGCCGCTGCATTTCTACTTCTTCGGCCTACCGTTTTATACGTTGCTTCTCCGGGTCGTCCTGGTCGGGGCCATCCTTTCGCTCATCATTTACTGGGTTGCGGAGCACGCCGAGAATCTGCACCGCCGGCTTCCCACATTCGATCCGGCCACGGGTTTCCAATTCGATCTCGAACGCATGAGCCTCAGCGGCATTTTCAACTCCGGCTTCGTTCGAGCGGTCGTCGCCATTGTGCTGCTCGGCGTGGCGGTGGAATGCTATTTCAGCCGCTTCGGTCTTCTACTCGACGATCACGGCGCATACCTCGTGGGCGTTGACTGGGTAGCTGACCACATCATCATTCCGCTGCAATGGCTGATGATTTTCGGCGCCATTGCTGCGGCTGCCCTTGTGCTCGCGAGACGAGGCCGCTGGGCTCTGGTTCTGCTGATCATTCTGCCCGTGCGTTACATCGTGCCGGCGGTAGTCTCGGGATTGTACGTGCGTCCAAATGAGCTGGCGCTCGAGCGCCCGTACATTCAGCACCACATCGATGCCACGCGATCCGCTTATGGCTTGAACGGCCGCGTGCAAGAGACCACGCTCGAGGCAGAGCCGGAAATGCCAATCGATTACGCCAAACACAAGCCGCTGCTCGATAACGTCAGGCTATGGGATTGGCGAGCGTTTCACGACACGATCTCGCAAATTCAGCCGCTTCGGCCCTACGTATACATCGATACCGACGTCGATCGATATCAAATCGATGGCGAAGTGCGACAGGTCTTGGTTGCGCCCCGCGAACTGGAAATCCGGCAGCTGGGCGCGGCGGCCGGCCGCTGGATCAACCCGCATCTGATGTACACGCACGGCTATGGGATCGTGATGGCGGAAGCGAACCGCATCACCGGCGATGGCCTTCCCGTTTTGTTCGTCAAGGATGCGCCGCCCGTGGTCACGACCAAGAGCCTGAAATTCACGCAACCGGAGATTTACTACAGCGAAGTCGCGCATGAGCCGGTTTTCGTGGATACGGCGCAACAGGAATTCAATTACCCCTCCGGCTCGGAAAGTGTCTACACGAAATACAACGGTACGGGCGGCTTCCCGATCTCTTCCCTGTTCATGCGTCTGATGGCGGCGATTCACTATGGCGACATGAATATCGTATTGACGGATTACCTTACGACCAACAGCCGCATGATGATCCATCGCCCCATTTTGGAGCGGCTCCAGACACTTGCCGGATTTCTCACCTGGGATTCCGATCCTTATCTGGTTCTCACTCGCGCCGGACGGCTGGTCTGGATCGTGGATGGATACATGACTTCCAACGCGCATCCGTACTCGCGCGAACTGAATATGCCGGGCGGGCAATCTGTCAACTACATTCGCAACTCGATCAAAGCCACCATCGACGCCTACACAGGAGAGACGAATCTGTACGTATTCGATCCGGCCGATGTGCTGGTTCAGGCGTATGGCCGGCTCTTTCCAACACTGTTCAAGCCGGTCTCGGCCATGCCGGACGACCTGCGGGCCCATACGCGATATCCCGAAACACTTTTCAGTGCGCAAGCCGAGATTTACAGGACTTTCCACATGCGCGATCCGGAAGCCTTCTACAATCGCGCAGACCTATGGGACCTCGCGCGGAACGGCAATCGCCAGGCGGAGGGCGGCGCGTCTTCGGTTTCGCCGACCTACGTGGTGGCTACCCTGCCCGAGAGCGACACGCCCGAGTTTATGCTGATCACCACCTTCACGCCGGCAAACAAGGACAATCTCATCGGCGTGATGTACGCGCGCTGCGATGGAGAGCATCTGGGCGAGCTGCGATTCGAGCAGTTATCCAAACAGAACATCATCTTCGGGCCTATGCAAATCGACGCGCGAATCAGCCAGGATCAAAACATTTCGAAGGATCTTACGCTGTGGAACCAGCAAGGCTCGCAAGTTCTACGCGGGCAGACGCTAGTACTTCCCATCGACAAGAGCTTTCTGTATGTAGAGCCGATTTACATTCAGGCGTCGCAGGCAAGCATGCCGCAGTTGAAGAAAGTGGCGCTGGCAATGGGCAATATGCTCGCCTACGCGGACACTTACGAGCAGGCGCTTTCACAGCTCATTGCAGAGTTGCAAGGCACAGCCCCGCCGGCCCCGGCAGAGAATCAGCCGGCCGCCGCCCAAACAGCGGCTGTACGGCAGGCTCAGGCAGTCGCCGCTAAGACCGTCGACACGCTTCAGCAGATTCGCGATCACCTGCAGCGCTATCGCGAACTGAGCTCGCAGGGCAAGTGGGGCGATGCCGGCAAAGAGCTGGACGAAATACAGAAGCTGGTTCAGAAGTGAGGAAGCGGCTGCCGTTACGCAACCGTTTCCGCGACCGGCTCGGCGACGGCGTAGCGCTGGGCGACGTAGTTATCGAGAATGTCGCGGAATTCAGCGACGATGTGATCGCCGCGCAGCGTCGTCGATAGTTTGCCGTCTATATACACGGGGGCGACGGGTTTTTCGAAGGTGCCTGGCAAGGAGATACCAATGTTGGCATGCTTCGATTCGCCGGGGCCGTTCACCACGCAGCCCATCACCGCGACCCTCATCTCTTCGACGCCGGCATACTTATCGCGCCACACCGGCATCTGCTCGCGCAGGTAGGTCTGGATCTGGTCAGCCATGTCCTGGAAAAACGTGCTGGTCGTGCGGCCGCAGCCCGGGCACGCTGCCACCTGCGGTGTGAAGCTGCGAAGGTTCAAGGCTTGCAGAATCTGCTGGCACACGATGACTTCTTCCGTTCGGTCGCCGTTCGGCAGCGGTGTAAGAGAGGCGCGAATCGTGTCGCCGATTCCCTGCTGCAGGAGCACGGAAAGCGCAGCCGTGGTGGCAACGATTCCCTTGGATCCCAGCCCCGCTTCGGTCAGACCCAAATGCAGCGGGTAGTCGCCGCGGGCAGCGAGCATCCGGTAAACATCGACCAGATCCTGCACGTTGCTGACCTTCGCGCTCAAGATGATCTTGTCGTGGGCCAGGCCGTAGCGCTCCGCGTTTTCCGCGCTGCGCATCGCACTCTCCACGATGGCCGCCTTCATCACATCGGCGGCCTCCAGCGGCTCGGGCGCCCGCGCATTCTCATCCATCATCTGCGTCAGCAGCGCCGCATCGAGCGATCCCCAGTTCACACCGATGCGAACGGGGCGATCGTATTCAATCGCTGCTTCGATCATGATGCGGAAGTTATCATCCTGCTTGCGGCCGATGTTCACGTTGCCCGGATTGATGCGATACTTCGCCAGCGCGCGAGCGCAATCAGGATACTTCTTCAGAAGAATGTGGCCGTTGTAATGAAAATCGCCGATGATTGGCACATTTATTCCGAAGCTGCGGAGCGTGTCGACGATCCTCGGAACCGCCTTCGCCGCTTCTTCCGTATTTACCGTGACCCGCACCAGCTCGGAGCCCGCGCGCGCCAGTTCCATCGCCTGGTTCACCGTGGCCGCGCTGTCGGCCGTGTCGGTGTTGGTCATCGACTGCACCACCACCGGATTCGAGCCGCCAACACTCACGCCTCCGATGTTGACGACCGCCGATTTCCGGCGCGGCGAAACGGGCATTAATTAAGACCTCCAGGAAAGCGTTTGGAACAGGATGAACCTTTATTGTATCAACGGCGCCGCTCGTTCTAAGTCACTGGAGCTGTGTCATTTGGGGCCGAACTGCTGCTTTGCGTCGGCATTGGTAAGTACTTGCCCTTGCTGCCGCAGAGTGCGTTGCAGTTGAGCGAGGTCGATCTGATGTATCTGCCGGCCGCTCTTGACGGCCAGTGCGGCGGCAGCGCCCGCGCTGTGTCCCGCGATCATGTAATTCGGCTCCATCCGGAACGAAGCGTACGCAACCGTAGAGGCGGAAAGACAGACCGGCACCAGCAGATTCGAGCACTCTTGCTGGCGAGGCAGCATCGCCCGGAACGGAATTTGCCACGGCTCGACAGGCATGCTCAGGTATCCTTCCGTGAAAACCTGATTGATGACGCGCGGGAATTGATAGACCTTGTGCGCCACCCATTGCACCTCGCGAATGTCGATGTTGTAACCGGCCATGCCGATGGAATCGTATTTTTCACGGTATTCCTGTAAGTCGCGCTGGGTAAGAACGTACTCGCCCAGCATGCGACGGCCTTCGCGTACGTACAGTTGGTACGGCCAGTGTCCCGTATCCGCAAATTCATCCCGTGGAAGTCCCCAGGTTCGCGCTTCCTGCCGCAACGTTTCGGGCACGCTCTCGTCGTTCTGCAAGAAATAGAGCAGTCCTTGCGCCCAGGTGAGATGCTCGTCCCAAATTTCTTTCCGGCGCTTTTCGTTCGCTTCGGGATAAGCCCAACTCGCTCCTAGTAGGTCCGTCGATACGGGCCCGGTGCTGTTCACGTCGGCCTTGCCGTTTGGAATGCGCACTATTCCGACAAAGTCGCTGAGGGTCAATCGCCCTTTCGCGCTCTCCAGGTAACGGCTAGCAAGCGCGTAACGCGTACGATCGTAATTTCGTGGTCGCTCGATTGGCAGCCGGTCCGCCGACGCTGTCGGTCAGGCACAACCGAAAGCAGTACGACTGGAATTTTCCGTCCGCGGCACCTACTTGCGCAACGTCCTCTTGCGGCACTACCCATGGAAGAAGGCCCACCGCGCTGTCGGCCGAAACAGGATGGCGAAATTGATGCCGTCCGGGGAGGAAATCCTGACGGCCGGCCAGCGATTCATCATATTTCGTACGGCCTTCGCGCCCCACGGTATAGGAAACGCCAGCGGCCTTCATGAGATCTCCCTCATAGCTGCCATCGATGAAAATCCGGCCAGTGAATTCGCGGCCTTCTTCGGTGCGAAGAGCTCTCAGTTCCGACCCGTTCTTCACCACTGCGGAAAGGCGGCTATGGAAGAAAACAGTCACGTGTGCGTTCTCGAGCATGTCGCGCAGAATCTCTTCGGCAACGTGCGGCTCGAAAGCCCAGGCAACCGGTTTGTCGTAGCGACGCCCCGCCGTGACGAAGAACTCACGCGCCAATCCGCCGATTAGCTGCTCCTGATTTTCGACATCGCTGTTGCTGAGCCCGCCCGATACCATTCCGCCCACGTGACTTCCCGGTTCGACGAGGGCCACGTGCATACCGTCGCGTTCGGCCGCTACAGCCGCCATGACGCCTCCTGCGGTCGCGCCGTAGACGACTACATCGAACGACGCGGATGCCGCGCTGACCAACGGACAGATCGCAAGCAGGACCGCAACCGAAGCCGAAACAACACGCGACATCGCTATCACGCCTCTGGCCATCACGCCTCGCCGAATTTTGGGCTCGCAAAGACGTCGCGCGCCGCCAGGCAAACCGCTCCGTGGAGCAGCGAATCGTCGGCCGAAAGACGGGCCGGCCTCAGCGTGTATTGCAAATGCCTGGATCCATATTGACTCTCGATTTCATGATGGATCAGGGGCCATGCCGCCGTGATCCTTCCAGCCACCACAACTTCCGCCGGATTAAATACAAAGCCAATATTTGAAATGCCTAAGGAGAGATACCTCGCCGTTTCCCGCAACGCTGAGAGAGCCCGCGCTTCGCCTGATTTCGCCGCCGCGAGCATCTGCTCAAAACCTTCCACCGTGAAGGGCGTGCGTGCATGCACACGCTTCCAGGTTGCCTGGTTGCTGACGTACATCTCCCAGCATCCCTCGCGTCCGCACCGGCATAACACTCCCGATGGCTCGACAACCATGTGCCCCACTTCAGCCGCAAAATGCCCATCGTGGCCCGGGTAGATTTCTCCGTTGATTACTAGGCCGGCGCCCGTCCCAAAATCGCTGACGTTTAGAAAAACGAAATCCGAGCTACGATCCTTCTCTTCGCGAGTGGAGAGCCAGAGTTCGGAGAGCGCACCCACATTGCAGTCGTTATCTGCGTGCGCCGGAATGCCGGTCTGGCGAAGAATCTCCGCTGCAATGGGAAAGCCGTCCAGCTCGGAATGCGTCGGGGTCCACAAGATATGGCCATTCGAAACGTCCACATGCCCAGGCACGGCAATGCCCATTCGGCGGAAACGGCTTGAGCTGCGCAACCCCAACTCCGTACGGATTCGTTTCACCGCTTCCGCCACTGCTTGAACCAGTTTCTTAGGAGACGTGGGCGTCGCGATTTGCGAGCTCTTCTCGATACGGCCACTCAGTCCTGCACACGCAATCTGGCAGTATGCAGGCCGGATGTTCAAGCCCAAAACTCGATAACTCAAATCGTTCAGCCGCAGACTCAAGGGCGCCCTGCCGCGCTGAAAAGAGTTACCCTTCTCTTCCGTGATCAGATCCTCAGCCAGCAGCTCATCCACGATGTCGGACACGCTGCTGCGGAACACCCCTGTCAATCTTGCGAGTTCCGCCCTCGAAATCGGCTGACGACGTCGGATCAGTTCCAGCATGATGGACCTGTTTACTTGCCGGACGCTGGAAGGCCGGGCTGTCCGAATCTGCAACGCCGGTGTTTCCTGCGTGTTTTCTCTTGACATAGCGGCGCGAGTAGCAGTATACCCTTTTGTAGGTATACCCTACAAATTTCCGGGGTAACTGTTTTCGGGGTCTTGTAAAGGAAAAGAGTTATGTTGCGGCGCCTGTTCTGTCTGCTTTCTTGTTTTGCGATTGCTTCCATTCTGCCGGCGCAGACTGCCGATGGAACGGTTTCCGGAAACGTTGCGGACCCGAGCGGGTCCGGCGTCCCCAACGCGAAGGTCACGTTAAAGAACTCGGCGACTCAGGTCGCGGTTAGCACCGAGACCACGGGGACCGGCTTCTATACCTTCCAATTCGTGGTTCCGGGAACGTATGAGGTACGCGTCGAGGCGCCCGGATTCCAAGCGCAGGTTCATCCGGATATTCACGTGGAGGTGGCGCAGAGCGTTCGTCAGGATTTTTCGCTGCAGGTGGGACAAACGCAGCAAGAAGTAACAGTAACCGGCGGCGCCGAGATGATTCAGACGGATAACGCGTCGATCGGAACTGTGATTTCCCAGCGTGCCATCAACGAGCTTCCATTAAACGGCCGCAACCCGCTGGCGCTCGTGGCGCTGGCACCCGGGTGTAATACCGCAAGGCCAATCCGAGCAGAACGCTGCCGGAACGAACAATTCGGCATATGGAAATTTCCAGATCGGCGGCGGAACTGCTAACCAGAGCAACTGGATGCTCGATGGCGCAACGATCGTCATTCCTTTCGGCCATGCCGTCGAGTTGATTCCTTCGCAGGATGTCATCAAGGAGTTCAACGTTCAGGAGAACAATTTGCCGCCTCAATATGGCGGCACGGCGGGAGGCGTCGTCAATCTCACCACTAAGACCGGAACCAATGATTTACATGGCGACGTCTACGAATTCCTGCGGAACAAAGAACTGAATGCGAATACGTTTTTCAACAACCGTTCCGGCGTACCCACCGGCGCCTTCACCCAGAATCAATTCGGCGCAACGCTGGGCGGCCCTGTAGTGATCCCCGGCCTGTATCATGGCAAAAACAAAACCTTCTTCTTTGCCAACTACGAGGGCTTCCGCGTGCGCCAGGGACAAGGCGAATTGCTGTCCGTACCCACGCAGGCGATGCGAAACGGCGATTTCTCGGCATTGGGCGTGAATATCTATAATCCATTCACGACGAATGCCGCGAACAACACTCGTTCGCAGGCCAGTTGCAACGGCAGATTGAATGTCATCTGTCCCAGTCAAATCGATCCCGTCGCGGCGCATCTCATTTCGCTCTGGGGGTTGCCGAATGTGCCGGGCGCGGGTGCAATCAATAACTGGGCAGGAAATGTCAGTACCGGCGGCAATACCGATCAGGGCACCATTCGCATCGATCATGCGATCAATGATCAGCAGCATCTGTTCTGGCGTTATACGTACTGGGCAGATCTCGATTTGGCCGGCGACCCGTTCCACAACCAGACGTACGCCGGCGGTATCGGGACGCCTGAGAATTACAACACGCTGCAGACGGTGCTCGATTACACAAACACGCTGACACCGCACACGGTGATGGATTTGCGCGCGGATTTCCTCCGTTTTGCGTACTTGCGGACGCCGCAAAGCATCGGGTTCGACGCCACGTCCATCGGTTGGCCCAGCTATTTCAACACGCAGGTCGCATCGCAGGTTCGCACACTGCCGAACATCTGCATCAATGACGGTGTTTATAACGAATTCTGCGGAGGAGAAACAGGCAGCGTGATCGCCGGTTTCGATACCGATGTGGAGATCGCTCCCACCATCACCACTGTTCTCGGCCACCACACGATCAACTTCGGCGGTGAATGGCGAGCCTCGCGCCACAATTACGGCCAGACAAACAACGGAACGGGCGGTTACACATTCAAGTCTGGATTCACAGCGGCGAAACCCATACCACGGGAGCGGGCGGCGGATCGGCATTCGCCTCGTTCCTGTTCGGCACTGTTCGACAGCGGCTCGGTTCAGGAACCCGCGTTCACGGCCGGTCAACAGGTCTACCGGGCTCTTTACGCGGGCGATACATGGCAAGCGACCAAACGGCTCACGGTAAATTACGGCATGCGTTGGGAAATTACCGGCCCCTGGACGGAGCGCCTCAACCGTATCAGTGTGTTCTTCCCCAATGCGACAAATCCGCTCGCCGGTCCGCACCGGTATGCCCTTGAAGGGAGATGTGGGATTCGTCGCTTCGCCGCAGCGCCTTGACCGCAGCCCCGTAAATACGAACCTGAAAGAGTTCTCGCCACGGATCGGCTTGGCCTACATGCTGACGCCGAGTACCGTGGTGCGCGCCGGCTATGGCACCTTCTGGCTGCCTATCGATGTGAACCTGTTCGCTTCGCCCGATCATGACTCGATCAACGCCATCACGGAATCCATGAACACTTCGCTCGACGGCGGGCATAACGCCCTTCAATGTGCTTTCGAATCCGTTTCCGGCGGGCATTATCCCTGCGCCGCAACGAAATGTAGATCCCAATCCGGCTCTGTATGGACAAACGGTGCTGACGCAGGATCCGAACAACAAGCTCGGATATACGCAGCAATGGAACTTCGATATTCAGAAGCAGTTCGGCCCCAACTTCCTGATCGACGTCGGTTATGTTGGCGCCAAGGGAACGCACCTACCGATTCAGACCCAGGACGAGAATCACCTGCCAAATCAATTTATCCAGCAGCAGGCCGCGCTCGTCGGGGCGACCACGTTTCTTGGAACGGTGGCCAATCCCTTTGCGGCCTACGTGCCTGCGAACTCTCCCTTCGCGGCCCCAACAATTGCTTACGAGCAGTTGCTGCGGCCTTTCGCCGACTTATGGTCAAGTGCAATACGCCTCGCAGGGAGATGGCGATTCCAGCTATCAATCGTTCCAGTTGAAGGTCACCAAGCGATTCGGCGAAGGCGGGACCGCTCTGCTCGCGTATACGAACTCCAAGCTGATCGGCGATGCCGAGAGCCTGACGCCCTGGCTCGAAGCGAGCGGCCCAGCGGGATTTCAATACTGGGGCAATTTCCGCCTGGAGCGCTCGTCTGGCCAGTTTCGACGTTTCTCAACGCCTCGTTCTTAGTTATGTTGTAGACCTGCCATTCGGCAGAGGCCGCAAATTCATGTCGCATCCAAACAGAGTCGTGCAGGCGGTGGCCGGCGGATGGGGGCTGGACGGAATTCTGACGCTGCAAACCGGCTTTCCGGTTGCGCTGACTACTGCAAAACAACAACATTCACGGTGAGGGCGGCGGATCGCGTCCCGATATGAATCTGCAGGCGTGCCCGAATGGCGCGGGGCTGAGCGGATCGGCGACCAGCCGACTGAACCAGTGGTTCAATACTTCGTGTTTCTTCCAACCCCCGATTTTCACCTTGGGAACGGTCAGCAGGACCTTGCCGAATGTGCGCCAGGACGGGACACACAATCTGGATTTCGCCTTGTTCAAGAATTTCGACGTGGTGAGCGAGCGCCTTAAATTCCAGTTGCGGGGCGAGGCATTTAACTTATTGAATACACCGCAATTTGGAAATCCGGGTGGCTCTTGTCCCTGCAATGGCGGCAGCAACGGCAATTTTGGCGTGGTTACAAGTCAGGTGAACAATCCGCGTCTCATACAAGTGGCGGCCAAGCTGATCTGGTGACCGTGCGTGGCGCCGCATAACATGATGAATTGATGTTTCGGTTCGCATGTGCGCTATGGCTCAGTTTCTGCCCTATCGCTCAAGCGCAATCCGATAACGAATCACTCGCGCAAAAAGCAGTAGAAGCCGAACGGCAGGGAGATTTCGCGGCCGCTATCTCCGCATTTGAGCAGTTGCTTCATAACGGCGCGGATAGCCCGCAGCTTCGAAGCAATCTGGGTATCGCGTACTATCAGACCGGCGATTTCGCCGAGGCGCTGCGCCAGCTCCGGCGAGTGCTCGTTGTGGACGCCGCTTCCGTCCCAGCCAATCTATTCTCCGGTTTGTCGCTCCTGAAGCTGCAACGTCCGAAAGAAGCGTTGCCCTATCTTCAAAAAGCTCAGCGATTGCAGCCTGATGCCGCGGCTGCTGTTCTCGCTCTCGCGCAAACTGAGATCGAATTGAATAATGTTTCGCGCGCAAACGCGTTTTATAAACAAGCGGCACAGCTCGATGCGCAAAACTCCGAAGCCTGGTACGGTTTGGGCATCACAGATCGGGTATTGGCAGAGCAGGAAATGAAAAGCTCGAACGCAAAAGAAGCGCGCGCCCTGATGGACGCTTCAAAGGATTCCCTGGGCAAGGCGATGCAGCTCGATCCCGGTTCTGTTCGCGCCCACATGGTTCTGGGAGAATCGTTCCGCATCGCCGAGCGGTACGACGACGCCGTTCGCGAGTACAGGGCCGCCACCGAGCAGCAGCCGGATCTCGCTCCCGCCTGGTCCGGACTCGCCGCCGCCCTTAGCGCTTCGGGCGACGATAGCGGCGCGATGCAGGCCGTCACGCGCGCGCTTGCCATCAGCCCGAATGACCCCGCCGCGAATGTTCTGGCGGCTGCAATCTTCCTTCGTCAGTCGGACTTTGCCAAGGCCGAGCCATATGCGCTGCGCGCCCTTCGTGCTCAACCGGATCTCTCGAGCGCTCGCGTGATCTTGGCCAAAATCTATCTGGCTCGGAATGATCCCGCCAAAGCGCTACCGCAACTCGAACATGCCGCAAAGGACGATACCGACGGCAACACTTACTATCTGCTTGCCACTACTCTTCGCGAGTTGGGGAGGACGCAGGAATCGGCACAGGCGCTCCGGAAATACCGTGCCTTGCACAATGCGCATTTGGGCAACGCTTCAAAATGAAATTCTATTTGCCAGGGCCGCGGTAAATCACACCACCCTTCATCACAAAAAAGACTTTCTCAACGGCGCTGATGTCCCGCAGGGGGTCACCATCCACCGCGATTACATCCGCGAAATATCCAGGCTTCAACGCCCCGATCTGACCATCCCACTGCAGCAGCTTCGCACCGTTCAACAGGTCTGCCTGCAGAGCCGGCAACGGCTTCATGCCGTACTTCACCATCAGCTCAAACTCTCGCGCCTGCGTGCCGTGCGGGAACGGACCGACATCAGAGCCAACGGCCATCGGCACTCCCGCTGCAAGCTGCTTCTGAAACTCGCGGGCATGGAACTCGAGCATCTGCCGCAACCGCGCCCCTTGTGTCGGAGCCGCGGCATGATTTGCGAAATATTCCGATATGGTGAACGTCGGCACGGCAGGAATCTGTTTCTCCCGCATCACGCGCATGGTCTCTTCACTTAGTTGATCGGCATGGTCGACGGATTCCACCCCCGCTCGCGCTGCAAACAGCGTGCCGGGCTCTCCCGTAGCGTGCACCGCCACACGCTTTCCTACGCGCGCCGCCTCCTGCACTGCCGCGCTCAATTGAGCTTCGCTGTATTGATAGGGCGTGAAAAACTGGCCGTTGCGCGTCGAGTCGCGCCCCGTTTCATACATCTTGATGAAGTCTGCGCCTTCTTTGACCTGCTCTCGAATTACCTCGACGATTTGTTCAATGCTGTTGGCATACGTGGCGTTCGACAGAACGTGCTGCTCGGGATTGTAGCGGATCGCATCTTCATGGCCGCCGAGAATGTCGATGGCATTGCCGCTGATTCGCAGGCGCGGACCAGGCACAAGGCCTCGATTGATCGCGTTTCGTACCGCTGTGTCGGCTGAACCCGCGCCCTCAGTTCCCATGTCGCGCTCAGCCGTAAACCCGGCCATCAGATCGTCCCGCGCCGCCAGCACCGCGAGAATTGTTCTCTGCGGCACCGATTCCTCTACCGTCTGCAGATCTTCCGCGCCCGGATGCAGGAACAGGTGCACATGCGCATCGATTAAGCCAGGCATCAGCGTTCGATCGCCCAAATCGATCGCCTGTGCTTCCGGGGGACGCTTCACTGCGCTCCCGGCCTCAACAATTCGTTCTCCTTCAACGAGGACCTCTCCCGGCGTTATCAGGCGTCCGGATTCAACATCCAGCAGCCGCGCAGCATGCAGGATAATCGGCCGCCCGGCGGCTTGGGGCGTCTGCGCTGGCCCGATGTGCGGGACCGCGACGGCAAGAAGACAGCGAGTCAACAGACTGAACCAGAGATTCTTGTTCATACGGAATTTTTTGGAACTAACGCTCGTCTCGTTATCGTATTCAGCTTTAGCAAACTTTCGCTGGGAGTGTCATGAATATTTTTAGTGAAGTGCGCTATGCCCTTCGATCGCTGACGAAATCACCCCTGTTTGCGTCTGTCGCCGTCGTATCTCTCGCGCTCGGTATCGGAGCAAACACTGCCGTATTCACTCTCCTCAACCAAGTGGTGTTACGCCTGCTTCCTGTGCGGGATCCGCAACGACTCGTCCAGTTGAGGGAAGTGGGAACGTTCTATGGCTCGAACACCGGAATAAACTCACTCTCGTATCCGATGTACCGGGATTTTCGCGACCAGAACCAGGTGTTCACCGGCGTCTTGTGCCGCCACAGTATGCCCTTCAGTGTGAGTTTTTCAGGACACAACGAGCGCGCGGCCGGCGAAATCGTTTCGGGCAATTATTTCGATGTACTGGGAGTCCCGCCAGCAATAGGACGCCTCTTCAATTCGAATGACGATCGCAGCCGCGGCGGAGCGCCCTTTGCCGCCTTGAGCTATGACTACTGGCAAACGCACTTCGCCGGCGATCCGGGAATTGTCGGCAAGCAGATCCTGGTGAACAATCATCGATTGACGATTGTTGGGGTCGCGGGGAAAGGATTCGATGGCGTAGAAGCGCTGTTTGCCACCCAGATCTATGTTCCCATCATGATGGCCAAGGAGATCACGCAGGAAGACAACCCGTTCGATAACCGTTTGCGCCGCTACCTGCAGGTGTTTGCTCGATTGAAACCCGGCATAACGCTGGTCGAGGCAAAGGCCTCGCTCGAGCCGATTTTTCACAACATGCTCGATTTGGAAGTTCACTTGCCGCGTTTTGCCCATGCTTCTCCTTACGCGCGACAGCAGTACATGAAGTTGAAGCTGGACGTTATGCCGGGCGCCCGTGGTCAATCCATCGCGCGGCAATTTCTCGAGGCCCCGCTGTGGGCCTTAACGGCCATGGTTGGACTCGTTCTGTTGATCGCCTGCGCGAATGTTGCCAATCTCATCATCGCGCGAGCCACCGGACGTCAAAAAGAGATCGCCGTGCGCCTAGCGCTTGGAGCGAGCCGCGGCCACATCACGGGTCAACTATTGCTCGAGAGCGCCATCCTGGCCGTGCTCGGGGGAGCGTTGGGCTTGCTGGTCTCCTCCGTGACGATGCGGCTGCTTGTGGGCATCATGCCGCATATCGATCCGCCGCTCAAGATGGCGGTAAATCCCGACGCGCGCGTTCTTGCCTTCAATCTTGCAGTTTCGCTGGCGACGGCTCTCGTTTTTGGACTTGCTCCGGCACTGCAGGCGACGCGTCCCGATCTCGCGCCCATACTCAAAGATCAGGCCAACGCCGTTGCTGGCGGAGGCCAGGCCCGGTGGAGAAAACTTCTTGTCTGCGTGCAAGTCAGCCTCTCGCTCCTGCTGCTTATTGGCGCGGGGCTATTCGTCCGCACCCTGCGAAATCTCAAGAATCTCAGCCCTGGATTCGAGGTCAGCAACTTAGTCTCATTTGCCGTCAATCCCACGCTAAGCGGCTACAACGGCGCTCGGGCCAATCACTTCTATCAACAGTTGAAAGAAAAACTCGATGGAACGCCCGGAGTCCAATCGGCGGCGCTGGCCGTCGTCGCGCCGCTCAGTTTCGATGAATGGGACGATAGCATGACCGTCGAAGGATACACGGCGAAGCCGGGCGAAGATATGAGCCCGTGGGTCAACTACGTTTCGCCTGGATTTTTCAACACTCTCAAGATTTCGATATTTGCGGGTCGCGACTTCAATGACCGCGATCGATTGGGTGCGGCTAAAGTGGCTATCGTCAATGAGAAGTTCGCACGCCACTTTTTTGGCAACAGGAGCCCCATTGGCCGGCACATTGGCCTGGGAGGTGATCCGGGAACCAAAACCGACATTGAAATCATCGGGGTTGTGCGGGACATGAAATATCAGAACATGCGCGATCAGCCGCCCCGTGAAGTGTTCTTCCCCTATCGGCAGAACGATTGGGCCACCGAGATGACTGCTTACGTTCGCACCAACGTTGAATCTACGCGGATGTTTTCTACGCTCCGCGGTGTGGTTCAGAGTCTCGACCGCAATCTTCCGGTCTATCAGATGAAGACGGAGGAGCGGCAAGTCGATGACGTTCTGGCCGTCGAACGCCTCGCCGCCAGCCTTTCCAGCGCCTTCGGACTGCTCGCCACACTGCTTGCGGCCATCGGCCTTTACGGCGTGATGGCCTTCCTGGTGACGCGCCGCACGCGCGAGATCGGTATTCGCATGGCGCTCGGAGCCCTGACGGGGGACGTCGTCTGGATCGTTATGCGCGAAGTCCTGTTGCTAGTCGGAGCCGGCATTCTCATTGGCCTGCCGGCAGCCTTGGCGGTCACGCGACTGCTGCACAATCAGCTATTCGGTATGTCGCCTTATGATCCCGCCACCATCGGCTTCTCACTGCTCGGCATCATCGCGATCGCCGCGATTTCCGGGTATCTTCCCGCCCGCCGCGCTACGCGGGTGGACCCCGTCACCGCTCTTCGATACGAATAATTCAAAAAATCGTGGGGCGAGCATTCCTCGCCCGCCATTTTCTTATTGAACTCGCGCCACCGCGTACAACGCCGACGCGTGCGGCTGCAGCTTAGCTTTCACCCGATCCGCCGTGCCGAGACTCTTTTGCTCCCACAAGTCTCGAATGGCGTAGGACACTCCGCCCAACGGCTGTAACGGATATTCGACAGTTTGCGCTGTATCCGCAAGATTGAACAACGCCACGTAGAGCGCCTGCCCTCGGTCTGCTTTTGCCACCCAAACCGCCTTCGTGCTGTCGGAAATCGCGGGATGAGATGCGGTCGAGTGCTGATCCACCACAATGACGTCCTCATTCGTAAGCAGCGATGTGGTCCATTCATCGCTCGAGGTCAAATTGCCGCCCATAATCAGCGGCGACCGGAAGATCGACCACAACGTGAACAGCGTCCGCTCCTCATCATGGGTCAACGCACTCTGCCGCGCCTTGCCGCTACCCGGCCGCGGACCCAAATAGCCGATCGGCAGCATGTCCGCATCGGGCCAGTGGCCCGGCACAACGGCAGGCGCCCACTTGGCTGTCATCGCAAACTGGCCTAACAGGCTCTGCGGGAAGCTCTTCTTCGGCGGCGGAGCCCAGCGGTCCCACATATCGTCCGAGATACGCCACATCTGCGCGTATTTGCGCAATTCCGCGACTTTGTCCAAGGGCGCCGGACCCGGTGAAAGGCTCAGCACAATTGGTCTCCCAGCCTTCTTCAAAGCTTCACTGACCATTCGAATCTCATCGCCTTTATAGGGATGCGCCGCAATGCAATCGACCTTGACAAAATCGACGCCCCAGCTCGCATACAATTTGGCGACCGAGTCATAGTACGCCTGCCCTGCCGGATTCGCCTTCACACCGAAGTTATCTTTGTTCCACGGGCAAGTGTCGGTTTCATCTGCCGCATCAGCGGCGTGAAAGCTGGAGTCCGCGACCGGCAGTTTCTTGGCGACTGCCTCTCTGGGAATTCCGCGAATGATGTGAACCCCGAACTTTAATCCGAGCGAATGCATCGCAACAGCGAGCATCTTGAAACCCGCCCCGTTCGCGGCGGATGGGAAACGGTTCGCCGCGGGAACGTAGCGCCCATTCTCGTCCATCACAAAGCGAAACGAGCCCGGCTTCGCTTCCGGATTTTCCAGGTACCAGCCTTCGTCCACTACGGCGTATCGCCATCCGTACCTCTCGACGTGCTGGGCCATCCACTCGGCGTTGGCCTTGAACTCGGCTTCCGTCACGGTCATCCCATACGAATCCCAACTGTTCCATCCCATCGGTGGTGTAGCCGCCAATAGCGGCACCGCGTTTGCTTTCGCTTGTTGCGGACGCTTCTTCGAATGTGTCGAATGCTTTCTCGCTTGCGCCGTGAGCGCCAAAGCCGCGCAGGCGAACAGCACCAGCAAGGTCAAATTCCGATGTCGCATGATCCGTGCACAGTCTACAGTATGAGGCGGGCTTCGCCCTGAGCCCATCGGTTACCCTGTCTGCCGCTCAGCCGAACGTCTAGAATCCGAAGTATGCCTAAATATCAGGGGTCCGATCTGACACGCAGGACTTTATTGACCAAATCTGCCGGTCTGGTCGCGTTGAGCGGCGCTATTCCGGCCGCTGGCGCCGCCGCCCGGCCACAGGCGAAATCTTCCGAAGCCGGCGAAGACGAGCAGCGCGGAGCGGACAATCCCGGTCCGCAAAATCCGTCTTTACACGCGCAAAACCCGGATTCATTCATGCCTCCTGCGACCGATCATGGCGATTCGCCTTCCTTCAAGTACTCCTTCTCTCTCTCCCACAACCGTCGTGAAGAAGGCGGATGGGCGCGCCAGGTTACCATCCGCGATTTCCCCATCTCGAGAGAAATGGCCGGTGTGAACATGCGTCTTCTCCCAGGCGGCATACGCGAGTTGCACTGGCATCTGCCTGCCGAATGGTCGTACATGCTGTACGGCAGCGCGCGCATTACCGCCGTCGATCGCCGCGGCAAGAGCTTTGTCAGGGACGTCAAGAAAGGCGACCTCTGGTACTTCCCGTCCGGTATCCCCCACTCCATACAGGGCCTCGATCCGGATGGCGCGGAGTTTCTGCTCGTCTTCGATGACGGTGCCTTTTCGGAGTTCGACACGTTCCAGATCACGGATTGGATGGCGCACACACCCCGCGAGGCCCTTTCCAAGAATCTCGGTGTTAGCGCCTCCGCTCTTGACCCCATTCCGAAGCATGAGCTCTACATCTTCAAGGCCCCGGTCCCAGGCCCGCTCGCGGCCGATCAGCAAGCCGCCGCCGGTGCGCATGGAACGGTGGATGAGCCTTACTCTTACGAGCTCCTCGCCCAGCCGCCCACCAAGCGCACCCAGAGCGGCGAGGTCCGCATCGCTGACTCCACCAATTTCAAAGCCTCCAAAACCATCGCCGCAGCATTCGTCTCCGTTCGCCCCGGCGGAATGCGCGAGCTTCACTGGCATCCCAATGCGGATGAATGGCAGTACTACGTCGCCGGAAAGGGCCGCATGTCTCTGTTCGCTGCGGGAGGCCGCGCCCGCACCATGGATTTCGATCCTGGCGATGTCGGATACGTGCCGCGCTCCATGGGCCACTACATCGAGAACATCGGAACAACCGATCTCACGTTCCTGGAAATATTCCGAACTGACGAGTACATGGATATCTCGCTTTCCGATTGGATCTCACACACGCCTCCGGAGCTGGTCGCGCAACATCTCCGCCTCGACCGCGCCACGCTCAACGCCATCCCGAAAGACAAGCTCGTCATTGTTCCGGGCTAGTGGCCTCAGAAGCGGACTGATCTCCTACTGCCAACCATATAGCGCAACTGGTGCCTGCCGCCGGTCTTTCGGAGATACATGTATGGCGCTCGCACCAAACAAATGGTGGTAGGCAAGAATACGGACAACAGATACGGACGATGCTGTCCGCTTTTCGTCAGAAAACGTGAAGGCCGTTGAGAACAATGGAGCCGGCAGAGGGACTTGAACCCCCGACCCTCTGATTACAAATCAGATGCTCTACCAACTGAGCTATGCCGGCGCGTTCGTCGAGATTGAGTCTACCACGCCCAGTTCCGATTTCGCCTGTTCGACGATCTGCTCGAGTTCGACCTGGTACTGCTGGAGCAGCGCTTTGCTGGCTGCCTCGAATCGCGTAACCAGAATCGGCTGGGTGTTGGAAGCGCGAACGAGGCCCCAACCTTTTTCGAACGGTACCCGCACGCCATCCACCTCAATGATCTGATGCCGTTTGCGTGCGAGCTCCGCGACTCTGGCGACGACTTTGAATTTCACCTCATCCGGGCAGTCGATCCGGATCTCGGGCGTCGACACCATTTTTGGAATGCCGTCCAACTGTGACGACAGAGGCTTCCCGGAGCGAGAGACAATCTCGAGCAAACGGCATGCAGCATAGATCGCATCGTCGTAGCCGTAGTAGCGGTCGGCGAAAAACATGTGACCGGACATTTCGCCCGCCAGCTCGGCGTGTTCCTGTTTCATCTTGGCCTTAATCAGCGAATGGCCGGTCTTGTACATGACCGGATTGCCGCCCAACTCGGCTAACTTGTCATACATCACTTGTGAGCACTTCACCTCGCCAATGAAAGTGGCGCCGGGTTTGCGTGAAAGTATCTCGCGGCCGAAGATGAGCAGGAGCATGTCGCCGTAAACGGCATTTCCGTCCTCATCGATGGCGCCCAAGCGATCGCCATCACCATCAAATGCGATGCCTAACTCGGCTTTGTTCTTTTTCACAGCGTCGCGCAGATGTTTCAGGTTCGATATGACCGTGGGATCGGGGTGATGGTTCGGGAATTGTCCGTTCATGTCGAAGAACAGTTCTTGCGCCCCGAGATTCAGCCTCTCGAGCACGCGGTGCATGACCGGGCCGGCGGTTCCGTTGCCTGCATCGAACACGGCTTTGACATTTCGCTCCAATTGAAATTGGGATGCGATCTCATCCACGTACTTGCCGGTGATATCCACTTCCTCGACGGCTCCCTGGCCTGGATCGAGGTCGCCGCTTTGAGCCAGCTTAAAGACGTCCTGAATAGCCGCACCGTATAAAGTTTCGGTCCCACACACTGTCTTTATCCCGTTATATTCAGGAGGATTGTGGCTTCCGGTAAGCATGATCCCGCCATCAGCTTTGCGGTGGTTCACCGCGTAGTAGAGCAGCGGTGTCGGAACGGTTCCAATGTCGAACACATGAGCGCCGGTAGCGACCATACCCTTGACTAATGCATCGCGAATCCGGGAGCTGCTCAACCGGCAATCCCGGCCGAGGCAAATCTTGCGTCCGCTATGCCGGATCACGTACGTCGCGAGCGCGCGGCCCAACAGCTCAACGTCTGCATCGAGCAGTTCGCTATCCGCAATTCCACGTATGTCGTACTCGCGGAAAATACTCGCCTTGAGCATTGCTCTCCGACTTAAAATTACAACAATGTTTCGCGGCGCACCACCAGGGATTCCAGATAGTCCAAATCTAACTCGTATCCAAAGCCCGGAGCGTCGTTGAGTTGAATCGTGCCGTTCGCCGTCACTTCGATGGGCGCTGTGATGTCTCGCTTCCAATAGCGTTTGCTGGCGGAGACGTCTCCCGGTAGCACGAAATTGGGCAGGGTAGCGAGCGCTATGTTGTGAGCCCGCCCGATTCCGGATTCGAGCATTCCTCCACACCACACCGGAATCCCGTTCTGCTCGCAAATGTCGTGGACGCGCTTGGCTTCCGCGAATCCACCGACACGCCCCAGCTTGATATTGATAATCCGGCCCGCACGGATGCGGATCGCCTGTTCAGCATGATGCGCCGAGCGAATGCACTCGTCAAGGCAAATCGGCGTGTCGAGAGCCGCCTGCAACACAGAGTGATCGATGAGGTCGTCGTGTGCAAGGGGTTGCTCGATCATCATCAGGTAAAACTCGTCGAGCTTCTTCAGATGATCCGCATCCAGTAAGGTGTAAGCGGAGTTTGCGTCCGCCATGAGCTTGATGTTTGGGAACCGTTGACGGACCTGCCGGATGACATCTACATCCCAGCCCGGTTTGATCTTCAGCTTGATGCGTTGATAGCCGGCGGAGAGCTCGGTATCGATTTTTTCGAGCAGTTGCTCTACGCTGTCCTGAATGCCGATTGAGACGCCGCACGGAATTTCTCGGCGTGCTCCGGCGCCGATCGCTTGCCAGAGCGGCTGATTGTGCAGCCGTGCATGTAGATCCCAGATGGCGGTCTCTACCCCGCCCCGCGCCATGTTGTGACCGCGGATGTAGGCGGTCCGGCCGGCAACTTCGGTGGGGCTCGAAAATTCGTGCTTTAAAACACGCGGCCCGACGTAATCGATCAGCAGCGGCCAAATTGAGCCCGTCCACTCTTCGTTGTAAAACGGGTTTTCTCCCGCCGTGACTTCGCCCCAGCCGGATATCCCGTCGGAAGTCGCTTCCACCAGAACAATGTCACGCTCGTGGGTGCGTCCGAAGCTGGTCTCGAAGAAATGCACGAGCGGCATTCGGATGTGCCGCAAAACGAGGCGCTCTATTTGGATTCCCATGGACCCAGTATGTAAACCCCAGCGTCTTTTGTTTTCTCGAATGCAACAACAGCTAGCCCGCCGCGAAAGTGCTTTTCAAATTGCTCGCCAATGGCGGATTGAATCTCGCGGGCGCGCCGGCTGTCCTTCTGGCGCAATTCAACCACGTTCGCGGGGACGGAGATGGTTGCCTGAGCGGCCGTCCGCTCAAAAGGGAAGCCGCTGCAAATCGCCTCCGCGCGCGCAGAGCGGATCCACCATTCGGCGATCAGCCGGTCCGTGGGCAATCCTCCATGCAGATGACTTGTGGTCGTGCCGTATTGGTTGTGCACGTAACGGCGGGCGATCGCGCCCAGGCGCTCTATGTTGAAAAAAGCGTTCTTGATCTCCAACGGATCGAACGTCCATTCAATCAGGTCGATGCCCGCCGCCATCGCATACTCACGCTGCTTTAGTTTTAATTTTCTGCCGAGCCCTGAATTCCTGTATTTCGGCAGAACACCGAGCATATGACTGTGCAGGTACGACTTCCCGCCCGGCTTTACGCCAGGGATGCAGAGGCAAAAAGCAACCATCTTGCCGGCATCGAAGGCTCCCAGCATCTGACCCCCGATTTTGCTTGCCACGACAAACAATCGGAGCGGCAGCAGTTCAACATCCTGGAAGCCCCAAATTTCCTGCTGCAGCCGCACCGCTTCGGAGAATTCATCCAGTTTCGAGAGCTGATGAATTTCGATGGCCGGCTCTTTTGACATACGCGGAGACGTAATCGCCCATTGTAAAGTAGCCACGTTTCGAACTGCATTCTGCATACGCGAGATAAACTGGTCCTGCCCAGATCACGCTTGAGGTGAATCACAGCTTATGGCTTTTGAGCAAAGGACGACGCTGCCGGGAAGCGAGAGGAAGCCCCTTCCGGGTGCACAGCCGGTCGGAACGATCCAGCCGGACGAAATAATTCGCGTTACCGCATTTATTCGACGGAAGGCCCCCGATCCCGCTATTCCGACCGGAACGCAACTTCGCACCCATATGACACGCCAGCAGTTCGCCGATGAGCACGGTGCTGACCCAAACGATATTGCGGCTGTCGAGAGGTTCGCGCATACATACCAATTAACGGTGGTAGAGAGCAGCGCCGCTAAGCGGAAGGTCGTGCTGAGCGGAACAGCCGCCGCGATGACGAAGGCCTTCGGCGCGGATCTGGTCTGTTATCGAATCGAGAGCACGGGCCATAACTTTCGCGGCCGAACAGGCGCTCTGACCATTCCGGACGAGCTTCAGGGAATCGTGGTAGCGGTGCTGGGCTTGGATTCCCGGCCCATAGCCAAGCCACACTTCCGAAAAAAGAAGCAGCAGGCAGCCACATCGTTTACTCCACCCCAGGTGGCGGCCCTCTATAACTTCCCCACGGGAGTTACCGGGCAAGGGCAGACCATCGCGATCATCGAGCTAGGCGGGGGTTACAACCCGTCCGACCTTCAGACTTATTTCCAGAGTCTCGGGGTGAACGAGCCGAATGTAACGGCGGTATCGGTAGACGGCGGGCAGAATTCACCCGGATCCGACGCGGATGGCGAAGTGATGCTGGATATTGAAGTCGTGGGAGCGATCGCGCCGGGAGCAAACATTGCTGTATATTTCGCTCCCAACACCGATCAAGGCTTCGTCGATGCCATCACGGACGCGGTGCATGATGCGACGCGAAAACCGTCCGTGGTCTCGATCAGTTGGGGCGGGCCGGAGGACTCGTGGACGGCCCAGTCGCAGACCGCGATGAATGGCGCTCTTCAGGACGCGGCGACCTTAGGAGTAACCGTTACGATCGCGGCGGGTGACGATGGCTCGACAGACGGCGCCGGAGACGGAAAGCTGCACGTGGATTTTCCTTCTTCCAGCCCCTTTGCCCTCGCTTGCGGAGGAACGACGTTGAAAGGTTCCGGCAAGAATATCTCTTCCGAGGTGGTGTGGAACGAGGTGGCGAACCAGGAGGGCGCTACCGGCGGCGGCGTGAGTAACGTCTTCGCCCTTCCGAGTTACCAGAGCTCGGCCAGCGTTCCCAAACAACCGCAAACCGGATATGTCGGCCGCGGCGTTCCCGATGTGGCCGGAGATGCTGATCCGAGCACCGGATATCAGGTGCGCGTGGACGGACAAAATCAGGTCGTTGGGGGCACAAGCGCCGTTGCACCGCTATGGGCTGCGCTTGCCGCGCTGATGAATGAGCAACTGGGAACGCCGGTCGGCTTTCTCAACCCGAAGCTGTATGCATTAGGTGAAGCTGATTTCCACGACATCACTAGCGGTAACAACGATGACAGCAAGCTCGGATATTACAGCGCCAAAGCGGGATGGGACCCGTGTACAGGACTCGGAACCCCCAACGGAGCGGCTCTCTTGAAGGCGCTGGGATCCGGATCGCCCGCCGCGGAACGAGTTCACGTACCCGGCAGCACTCCCCGGCAAAGTTCGTCGGATCGGTTCTCCGAGCTTCCGAACCCGACTCAGGAACCAGTGACGGCCACTCTGATTCTGCGGCGGAATACGTCGGGAGACGGCGCCGATCTAGGACAAGCGCTGCTTTCCGGGCAACTGCCGTCCGGGACGCGCGAGGCGCCGGCCGGCACGACCGCCGCCGATCAAAGTGATATATCCGCCGCCTGCTCATTCGCTCAGCACTATGGGTTGGCGATTCAAGACGAGAACCCTTCGACGCGCACGGTTCGGGTCCAGGGCACGGCTCAGCAGATGGATGAAGCATTCAACATCAAGTTGTGCCACGTGACGGATGCTGCGGGGAATCAGTATCTCACCTACAAGGGAGCTATCTCCATTCCCAAGTCGCTCGAAGGGATCGTGACGGCGGTTCTGGGTCTGGACCAGCGGCCCGTAGCCAAACACCACAAATCGGGAAGCTAGACAGCCAACGATTCCCGGAAAAAACATCCGGCCACTGTCGATTTTGCAAGCCGTATTCGACGTAACAGAAGAAGGAGCCATCCTCATGACCTTTTTCCGTGACATAAAGGTCGCAGCACGCTCGCTGGCGAATAGCAAAGGCTTGGCGTTGACCGTAGTGCTCACATTGGCGCTCGGCATCGGCGCCAACGCTGCGATTTTCACGCTGGTGCGCGGCGTGCTCCTCCGTCCCTTGGCGAACCGCGACGAAGACCGGCTGATATATATTCGCCAGAGCGCCGAGGGCATTGGTATGGAGAATGTTACGTTCTCTGTTCCCGAGATCAAGGATCTGCGGGATCGCGTGAAAACTGTCAGTGCGTTTGGCGATTTCTCCACGATTGGCTTCACGATGGTCGGTCTTGGCGAGCCGCGTGAGATCCGGGCAGGCGTGGTGGGCGGCTCGTATTTCGATGTGATGGGGCTGCGCCCGGTCCTCGGCCGCTTACTAGGTCCGCGAGATGACGGACCGAATGCGGCGGGTGCGGCGGTGCTGACCTACCGGTTCTGGACGACCGCTCTCAAGGCAGACCCATCGGTGATTGGCAAGACGGTGCGGCTCGGCACACGCGTGGCGACGATTGTCGGCGTGCTGGAGCCCTCGGTGCCTTATCCGGCAGAAACCGAAATTATCGCCAATGTGGTCACCAGCCCACATCATCTGTCGGCCACCATGGTGACCGGGCGCGTGCACCGGATGACGGAGTTGTTCGGACGGCTTGCGCCCGGGGCTGATCTCGCGGCAGCGCGGGCCGAGCTGCGTGCCGTATATGCGCGCATGATCAAGGAACATCCAGAAGCGTATTCCGCGCGCGGTGACTTTCGAATCAACGCCGTGCGGCTGCGCGATCAGATCACGTCGCGCGCCAAAACTGTGCTGATGGTTCTGCTTGCGGCGGCGGCCCTCGTGTTCGTGGTCGCGTGCTCGAACGTTGCGAACCTGATTCTCGCGCGGACGGTCCGCCGGCAGGGCGAACTGGCGATTCGCGCGGCGCTTGGAGCCAGCACGGCGGTGCTGCGCCGGACCTTGCTGGCAGAGAGTTTACTGCTCTGCGGCGCGGGAGCGGCACTGGGCGTTCTGGGTGCGCGGCCTATGGTCGCTATTCTGGCCCGCTACGCGTCACGTTTCTCGGTTCGCGCGCTCGATCTGAAGGTGGATTCGAGCTTGCTTTGGGTGGCAGCCCTCCTGGCAATTGTGGCGGCGGTGCTTTTGGCGTTTGTTCCGCGCCTGCCGTCGGCTGACAGTTCACATGGATACGGTCTCAGCAACAGCAGCTTGCGTGTGACAGGCAGTACGAATCGCCGCCAGCGTATTTTCGCTATTACACAGATCGCTGCATCATTTGTGCTGCTGGCGGGCGCGGGCACGCTGCTGAAAACATTGCTGGCGCTGCAATCCGCCCAAACCGGCTTCGACATACGACACGTGCTTGCCGTTAACGTACCGGTGATGTCGTACGGACGGACACCCGAACAGGTCGTCGGCTTCTACAAAGAAGCGATCCGGCGCATCAAGGAACTACCGGGGGTGGATGGCGTGGCTGTCGGCGCCAACGTTCCGTGGCGCGATGCCGGCGACTTCGGTTTTGGTCTCGAGTTTTCAGCGGACGGCCATGTCCGCGCACCGGGCGAAGAAGATCCTCGCGCCCGCTTTCGAGTGGTCTCGCCCGGGTTCTTCCCAGCCCTAGGGGTACCAATCGTCGCGGGACGCGATTTCAACGATGCCGATCGCCGCGGAGGGGAGCCTGTGGTCATTGTGAGCCAAAGTCTGGCGCAACGAATGTTCCCGAATCAGGATGCAGTCAATCGCCACATGATGTGGACCGATCCGGTGCTGAAGTTCATCGACGTCAGCGGAGCTCCCAGACGGATTATCGGTGTTGCGGCGGATGTGGACGATGAGAATGTGGTGCCCGGGCCGGCCATGACCGTGTATCACCCGTTCGACCAGCAGGAACTGTGGGGAGGCCGGCTGTTTGTCCATGCGCACACCAATCCGTACCCGCTGGTTCCGAAGATCACGCGCATTATCCGAGACATGTCGGCCGATCAGCCCGTCGAGCGAGCGGCAACACTCGAAGACATACGCGCGGAAGTGCTGACTCCCAATCGCCTGAATACGCTCGTCTTTGGCGTCTTTGCGGCCGTTGCGCTGGCGATTGCAGTGGTTGGTGTGGCGGGCGTGCTGGCGTTTTCGGTCAGCGGCCGCACACGCGAGTTCGGCATCCGCCTGGCGGTCGGGTCTCAACCACATCATCTGCTGGGGATAGTCATTGGCGAGGGCGCTGGAATGGCAATGGTGGGCGTAATCGTGGGGGCTGCGTTTGGATTTGCGCTGGCGCGGCTCGCCGGCAGCTATTTGCCCGAGATGAGAATGCCCGGGGCTTTGCCGGTAGCCGGCTCAATCGTGGTGCTGTTTGCGGCCGCCATTCTGGCGTCAGCGGTACCCGCGGCACGCGCCGCGCGGGTCGATGTGACCCAGGCGCTTCGGACGGAGTAAGCGCGCGAAGACTTCCGGCTTGTCAATAAAGCGGCGGCTCGCCGGGCGGCCGGGTCTTCCAGCGCCGGTGAATCCACATCCACTGGTCGGGATGTTCCCGGATGATTTCTTCGAACAAGGAGTGGATGCGCTGTGTGTCCGTTTTCGGATCGCCCGTCATTTCCACGCGAGGATAGAAGCGCAGTACGTATCGCTTCTTCCTTTCATTCCAGAGCGCGAACCCGGGAATCACCGCAGCACCGGAGTGCTCCGCGAATTTCGCGAACGCCGTTCCGGCGCAGGCCAATTTACCGAAGAAGTTGATGAACACACCTTCGGAAGCGCTGGTGTTCTGGTCGATCAGAATACCAAGCGCTTCATTGTTGCGGAGGGCGGCGATCACGGTGCGAGCCGCGTCTTTCTTGTAGATGAGGCGGTTGCCGGATAACGCGCGGCGCTCTTCGACGATACGATCGATAAGCGGATTGTCGAGCGCCCGCACCATGACGTGCATAGGCTCGGTCATGAGGGCGTGGGCGAAGGCGCTTAGCTCCCAATTGCCAAGGTGAGCTGTTGCAACTAATACGCCGCGTCCATTTCTTTTCGCCTCCAGGTAGTTTTCCAAACCCTCATAAGAGATCCATTCGGGAATATTGGCGGAATTAAGCGTTGGAAAACGGGCGAGAGCCACGAGCATGCGCGCGATGCCGGCAAAGACGCCGTTGATGATGCGGTTGCGCGCGTGTGTATCGAGCTCCGGGAATGCGAACGAGAGGTTCTTCAGACCAACTCTTCGAAGCTTTGGCACAGCAAGGTCAAGGACTCGGGTCGCCAAGCGCGCGACGAGACGCGCCACAGGCAGGGGCAGCCGCCGAAGAGATGTCAGTAGAGTAGCCGCAAGCGCATATTCGGCCCGGATTTGGATCCAGTTTTTTTGTTGAGCCAAGTGTGGGTCTAGTTGATCCAGCCGCCGCCGAGCACAAGGTCCGCATCATAGAAGACAGCGGCTTGTCCGGGAGTGATGGCACGCTGCGGCTCATCGAAAATGACTTCGACGGTAGACGGGCCGGACGGAACCAAAGTCGCGGATGCCGCCATATGCTTATTTCTGATCTTCACCTGCGCCCGGAAAGCCTCCGAGGGAACATCGATCGACAACCAGTTCACTTCGCGCGCCACGAGTGAACGTCTCATCAAATCGGCGTTTCCGCCGACAATCACACGCTGTGTTGCCGCTTCGGTTGCAATAACGTATAGCGGCTCGCGGGCGGCCACACCGATTCCGCGGCGCTGCCCCACCGTGAAATGATGCGTTCCGGCATGCTGGCCCAAGACCAGACCTTCCCGGTCGACGATCTCGCCGCCCATCCGTGCGGCAGAAACACCTGACTCGCGAAAGTAGGCGTCGATGAAGGCGGCGTAATCGCCATTCGGAACAAAACAGATCTCCTGGCTATCATTCTTTTCGGCGACGGGCAGACCCAATTCTTTAGCGAGCGCGCGCACCTGCGACTTAATCATCCCTCCAAGAGGAAAGAGCGTTCGCTCCAATTGCGGCTGCGTTAAACCGAATAAGAAATAGGTCTGATCCTTGCTCTGGTCGAGGCTGGTACGCATCTGATAGCGGCCCGTTGCAGTGTCGAAAGCGAGGCGGGCGTAATGTCCGGTAGCAATTTTTGCGGCGCCCACTCCATCGGCCATTTCCAGGAACTGGTCGAATTTGATGAAGTTGTTGCAGAGCGTGCATGGAATGGGCGTGCGCCCTTCGAGGTAATCTCGCACGAACGGCTGCACGACCTGCTGCTCGAAACGTTCTTCGAAGTTGACGACGTAATAAGGAATATCGAGAACGGAGGCGACAAAACGGGCATCATAGACGTCATCCAGCGAGCAGCAGCGACCGACGGCGCCGCCCTCTGGAACCAGCTCAGGCAAGCGGCGCTGATTCCAAAGCTGCATGGTAAGACCGACTACGAGGAAACCTTCGCGCCGCAAAAGTCCGGCCACGACCGAGCTATCGACCCCGCCCGACATAGCGACCGCGATAGGAGCCGGGGATTCAAACGGCAACGCGCTTCTCCAGCCGGGTCGTGTTTCTGAGCCTCGCAACGGAAACAACGACTGCCTCGATCAAAGTGTCGATTTCGTCGGCGGTATTGTAGCGGCCGAAAGAAAAACGGACACTCGACCGCGCCTCGGCCTGGCTCCGCCCCATGGCAAGAAGGACATGTGAAGGTTCCACCGAGCCGCTGCTGCAAGCCGATCCAGTGGAGACGGCCATGCCTTGCATGTCGAGAGCGATCACCAGCGCTTCCGCAGAGACTCCGTGAAATAAAAGATTGCTGGTGTTCGGAAGCCTGCCGTCTGCGGACGGCCCATTGATCTTGACAGCATCCACGCGCGAGATGACCGCTGTTTCGAAGCGCTCCCGTAGCGCGGCCACTTCCTGATGACCGGAGGCGTCGCACAATTTGACCGCTCGGGCGAACGCCATGGCTCCGGGCACGTTTTCGGTGCCGCCGCGACGGCCGCGTTCATGCCGGCCGCCATGCTGGAGTCCACACAGAGGAGTTCCTTTGCGGACGAACAGCGCGCCGATGCCTTTCGGTGCGAAAACTTTGTGCGCGCTCATGGAATAAAGGTCGACGCCAAGCTCACGCACGTTCGCGTCAATTTTTCCCAGAGCCTGGACACCGTCGGAATGAAAAAAAACATTTTGTCCAGCGCGGCGGCGGTCTTCGACCAAACACGCAATCTTGCGAATCGGCTGAATCGCACCCGTTTCATTGTTGGCGTGCATCACGGAAATCAGCACGGTCTCCGGACTTATGTTGCGCCAAATTTCATCGGGATTCACCAGGCCCGAGCCGTCAACGCTTACATAGCTCACATCAACACCTTCGCACTCAAGCTGGCGGCATGGCTCAAGTACCGACGGGTGCTCGATCACCGTCGTGATGACGTGCTTGCGCTTCCCGGGCGTGCCGCGGACGAGTCCCAGAATGGCAAGATTGTTGGATTCGGTCCCACCGCTGGTCAGGACCATCTCTGCCGACGAGGCCTGGATAAATCTCGCAATGGCGCTGCGTGATTCTTCTAATGCGTGGCGCGCCGTTTGGCCCACCCGGTGCGTGCTGGAAGGGTTACCGTACACCTCGAGTGAAGCCGAGTTCAGAATAGCGGCTACTTCAGGCGCAAGAAACGTCGTCGCATTGTGATCGAAGTAGAGCAATATGGGCTTCCAGACGCCGCGCTATCCAGCGCAGCCGGTGGAAATTATGCAGTTTTTCATTACAATTCTAACAGCGCATGACATCTACCCGCACTGCACCGATCATCACTCTTACGACGGATTTCGGGCTGATGGACCACTACGTGGGGACTATGAAAGGGGTGCTTCTGAGCCGCTGTCCCGGTGCGCGCATTGTCGATATTTCGCATCAGATTCCGCCATTTTCGACGCATTCGGGAGCGTACGCGATCTCGCAGGCGGCTCCATTCTTTCCGGCGGGCACCGTTCACGTGGTGGTTGTCGATCCGGGGGTTGGGACCTCCCGGCGGGCGCTGCTGATGGAGGCGGAGAAGCAGTACTTCATCGCTCCGGATAATGGCGTGCTGTCACTGATCTTGCTGCGATACGGCAGTGGCGCGAAAAAGTGGGAGATTACGAATCGCGGGTTGTGGCGCGATCCGCCATCCGATACGTTTCATGGCCGGGATGTGTTCGCCCCGGTGGCAGCGGCGCTTGCCAGCGGAAACGCCAAGCCGGAGGACGTGGGACCGGAGATCGAAGGGATCACAATACTGCGTGATTTGGAGCCGAGGGAAGTGGAAGCGGGTCTGTGGCGCGGGGGAGTGCTGAGTGTCGATCATTTCGGCAACGTGATCACCAATTTCTCGTGCCGCGACTTTCCGGAGATTCCGCGTACCCAGTTCACGCTGAAGACAGGCGGCGAAGAAATCACGAAATTTCGGGCGACCTTCGGCCAGGCAGAAAGCGGGCTTTGTTTTGCGTATTTCGGCAGCTCCGGGTACGTCGAAATCGGAATCAACCGATCGAATGCGGCGGAGCGTCTGGGCGTGGCGCCTGGGAGCGAGATCACATTGCGAGTTACAATCGAATAATTCCCTTAATTGGCGGGATTTCCTCTCCGAAAAGACAGTTTGGGGACCTCATATCCTAACGCAATGACCACGGCTGAACCAATCACACTTACTCGCGCGGCCGAATTTCGCAAGAAACTGGAATCGAAAATCATTGTCGCCGACGGCGCCATGGGCACCGTGCTATATGCCAAAGGCATTTTCATCAACCGCTGCTTCGATGAGTTGAACGTGTCCGCGCCACAGGTGGTGAAAGAGATTCATCAAGAGTACATTCGAGCGGGCGCCGAAGTTCTGGAGACCAACACGTTCGGGGGGAACCGCATGCGGCTGGCGGCATTCGGTTTCGCTGAAAAGCTGCCAGCGATCAATGAAGCGGGTGTGCGTCTGGCGCGGGAGGCGGCCGGCGAAAAAGCTTTTGTCGCCGGCGCGATGGGACCGCTCGGAACGCAAATCGAGCCCCTGGGGCCCATGTCGTTTTTGGAAGCCCGCGCTGTATTCCGCGAACAGGCGGAAGCGCTTTCCGCAGCCGGAGTAGATCTTTTCATCCTCGAGACCTTCTCGGAGCTTAACGAACTGCGCGAAGCCATTCGCGCTGTCCGCGACGCTGCCGGACCAGATGTCGTCGTGGTGGCCCAAGTGACGGTGAACGACGACGGCAGTCTTCGCGACGGCACCAGCACCGAGACTTTCACGCGCAGTCTCAACGAGTGGCCGGTGGATGTAATCGGCATTAACTGTTCCGCGGGCCCGAAGGTGGCGCTCGAAACCATCGAGAAGATGGCGGCGCTAAGTTCAAAGCCCCTCAGCGCCATGCCGAATGCGGGCCTGCCGGCGACGGTGGAGGGTCGTAACATTTACCTCTGCTCGCCGGAATACATGGCGCAGTACTCGCGGCGTTTCATACAGGTAGGAGTGCGGCTGCTGGGCGGCTGTTGCGGCACCACGCCGGACCACATCAAGCTGATTCGCAGCGAAGTGCGATCGTTCCAGCCTGTTCAGAACCGAACGACGGCCGCCGTGGTGGAGATCGAAGAAGGCAAGCCGGAAGTGAAGCGGCTGGCGAAGCGGCCCATGGCGGAGAAATCGCAACTGGGAGCAAAGCTTGCCGCTGGGAAGTTCGTGGCGTTCGTGGAGATTCTGCCGCCACGCGGAGTGGATGCTTCAAAAGAAATCGCCGGAGCCCGCCTGTGCCGGGAACACGGCATCGATTGCATCAACGTTCCCGACGGCCCGCGGGCAAGCGCCCGCCTGAGCGCGCAGGTGACCTGCCAATTGATCCAGCAGCAGGCGGGAATTGAAGCCGTCTTGCATTTCTGCTGCCGCGACAGAAACATTCTCAGCATTCAATCGGAGCTGCTCGGCGCGCACACGGTTGGCGTGCGAAATCTGATCTGTATCACGGGCGATCCGCCGCGCATGGGCACCTACCCTGATGCGACCGCGGTCTTCGATGTGGATTCTATCGGTCTGACCAACATCGTCAACAATCTGAACCAGGGCCTCGATATCGGAGGGAATCCCGTAGGCTCGCAGACCGAATTGCTGATAGGCGTGGGAGCGAATCCAGGCGCGCTCAACATGGATGAGGAACTGCGGCGCTTCGCCTGGAAAGTGGACGCGGGGGCCGAGTACGTGGTCACGCAGCCGGTATTCGATCTCGACCTGTTGGAGGTGTTCCTGAAGAGAACGGAACAGTATAAGCTGCCGATCCTTGCAGGCATTTGGCCGTTGACCAGCTATCGGAATGCCGAATTCATGGTGAACGAGCTCCGCGTACCGGTCCCGGAGCAATATATGCGCCGTATGCGGCTCGCCGACAGCGCCGAAAAGGCTCGCGCAGAAGGTGTTCAGATCGCCCGGGAAATGTCTTCGCGAGCGCGGTCGATGGTACAGGGCGCCCAGTTAAGCGCGCCGTTCGGCCGTTACGACATGGCCGTCCAGGTTGCCGAGGGCCTCGGTGAACGTTAAACTGAACGGAATGCCGGTGAACCCGAGCGTCCGGAACTGAGCATCTCGTCTGCCGTGGCTACCGATCTGATCGAAATCGACACTGAAAATCCCTCCCCCGACGCCATTGAGCGAGCGGCCGGCGAGATCGCGCGCGGAGGCGTGGTCGGCGTCCCGACGGACGCGCTATACGTGTTGGTTGCCGACCCTCTGGATCTTCAGGCCGTCGGTCGGGTTTTCGCGGCCAAAGGTCGCGAAAGCGTGCGCTCCCTGCCCCTGGCGGTAACAGATACGCTCATGGCCGAGGATCTGGCGAAAGAACTCACCAGCCGCTTCTACATCCTGGCACGCCACTTCTGGCCCGGGCCCCTCACCATCATTGTTCCCGCGGCGGCGAAGGTGCCTTTGAAGGTAACGGGCAACACCGGGCGCCTGGCAATACGCCAAACCAGTTCCGCTACCTTGAACGCGATCATTGAAAAGATCGGGCACGCGCTGATCGCGACCAGCGCCAACTTATCGGGCGAGCCCACTTTATCCAGCGGCATCGAATTGTTCGCCGGAATGGACGGCCGGGTGGATCTGGTTTTGGATGGCGGCCTGTGTACCGGCCCCGGGGCAACGACGGTTGACATTACGGAGCCCTACTGGAGGGTCATTAAAGAAGGCGCCATTTCGCAAAAAGAGATCGCGGAAGCGCTGCCGACGGATTAGATTTAGCGGAGTGAGATTCAGCTTTCGGCCGCAGCATCAAAAAATAAAATTGCGTGCTCGGTTTTTCTGCTATTCTGAGTCCAAGCGTTCCCTGCGAGAGCGTCCATTTTGGTCTCCAAATAATTGATCCGATAGTCAATGTCATGGAGTCCAACTCGAATTAAGCGCTGGTGTGCAAGCTCCGGCATCTTCGCGGTGCCATGGAGAAGCCTAAAGGCGCTCGGAGGATTCCCCCCTGCTCTCTTATGGGGTCAATGACGGAGGCTAAATGGAAGCTCTCGCAGGGAACGCTCTTTCCTTGCCTGTTCCTGTCGGATGAAGATTCTGTTTATAGGCGACATTTTCGCCTCGGCAGGGCGTGGCATTGTTGCCGAGAACCTGAACCAACTCATCACAGAATTCAAGATCGATTTGGCTATTGCGAATACCGAAAATAGCGCCGGCGGCTTCGGCATTACTCCGTTAATCGCCGAGGAGCTGCTGGCTTTAGGGCTAGATGTGCTCACGGGAGGCAATCACAGCTTCGACAAGCGCGAGATTCACGATTACTATGACCGGCAGCCGCGGCTTCTTCGTCCAGCGAATTATCCCGAAGGATTGCCTGGAAACGGCGTGTACGCGGCAACTGCGCGAAACGGCATACCGTATGCAGTGCTGAATCTGCAGGGACGCGCACACATGGCGAGCATCGATTGTCCGTTTCAGAAGGCCAATTCGTTGTTGAAAGAGCTTGACGCCGCGATCAAGATTCGCATTGTGGATTTCCACGCCGAACTGACGAGCGAGAAAATGGCGATGGGCTGGCATCTGGATGGCCGCGCGACCGCGATGATCGGCACCCACACGCATATCCCGACCGCAGACTCGCGCGTGCTGCCCGGGGGACTAGCCTATCAAACGGACTCCGGCATGACGGGGCCGTACGATTCGGTGATCGGCGTTGACAAGGACATCATTCTTCGCCGGTTCCTGACCGGCCTGCCTGGACGCATGGAAGCTGCCAAGCATTCCGTCGAGCTGCACGGAGTGGTGATTGATGCGGATGAGGGGACGGGGCAGGCGCGAAGCATTGAGCGGATCAGACGGCTAAAGTAGTTCACAGGCACCGGTTCGAATCCAAATGCCGACTGAGAACTAAGCCGATAACCCTGGTAACCGCTCGGGCTCTTGATCGCATCAAACATATAGGAGGAGAGCCGTGAAAGCCAGCTGGGGGTCGATTCTACTGCTTGCGTTCGGTTTGGCCGTGAGCGCGAGCGCCTGGAGCCAGTCGAGTTCGGATCAGAGTACGACGCAAAATACGCAGAACACGACGGCAGTAGATCAGAAGAATGTGAAAACGAAGAAAGGCCGTAGCCCGGGAGGCGATGTTGCCAGCGGTACAGGAGATATCGGCAAGGGCACGGCTAAGGGCGCGGGCGATGCAGCCAAAGGCGCCGGTAAAACAGCAGGCAACCTGGTGACCTTGCATCCTATAGACGCGGCCACCTCCGCCGGCAAAGGAGCCGGATCGGCCGGTAAAGATGTCGCAGTGGGAACCACAAAAGGTACAGGCAAAATCGTGAAGGGCATTGGCAGGGGAATCAAGCATATTTTCTAATTGATCGGAATCCGCTTGCTTAGGCGCGCGGTTCAGCCAATGCACATGGCTCGGATTCCAGCGGCGCGCGTTCCCAGCGGCCGACAACCGCCGTTGCGGCGCAATTTCCCAAGACGTTCACGCTGGTGCGGCCCATGTCCATCAACGCATCGACGCCAAGGATCAAGGTGATTCCTTCCTGCGGCAATTGAAAAGTCGATAGAGTCCCGGCAAGGAGCACGAGGGCGGAGCGCGGCACTCCTGCGGCGCCTTTGCTCGTCAGCATAAGCGTCAGCATCATGGTGATCTGAGCTCCGATGGACATGTGCGCGCCGGCGGCCTGAGCGATGAAAATGGAGGCGAGCGAGAGATAAAGCGTGGTGCCGGTCAGGTTGAAACTGTAGCCGGTCGGGAGCACGAAGCCGACGATGTGCTTGGGCACTCCAAACAGCTCCATATTTTCCAGGGCCAAAGGTAGGGCTGCCTCGCTAGAGGCAGTCGAAAACGCGATTAGGAACGGCTGCCGGACGGCCCGCCAGAATACCGCGAGCGGAACTTTGGCCATCACGAGCGTAGGAATCAGCACCAGGCCGATAAAGAGCGCGAGAGCGAGATAAAGCGCGCCAAGCAATTTCCCGAGCCCGAATAACACGCCGATGCCCTTCGAACCGATCGTCACGGCAATGGCGGCTCCCACACCGAATGGCGCAACATACATGACGTACTTGGTATAACGAAACATCACCTCGGCGACGGAGCCAGCGAAGCTCACGACGGGTTGCGCTTTCGCGCCAATGGCGGAACAGGCAGCTCCAAAGAGGAAGAAGAACACCACCATCTGCAACACGTCGTTTTGGGCGAGCGACTCGAAGATATTGCTGGGCGCGGCGTGCTCGATGAGCTGAGTCAGTGAAACCGGCTTGGCGAGAGCCGGCACCGGGCCGGTCTCGCCCCCGATGGCGACTCCCGCTCCCGGCGCGAACACATTGACGACGACCAGACCGATGAGAAGGGCGAGCGTCGTGACCACCTCGAAATACAGCAGAGACTTGGCCGCAATTCGACCCATCATCTTCAACTCACCGGCGGAAGCAATGCCGTAGACCAGGGTGCCGAAGAGCAGAGGGCCGACAATCGACTTGATGAGGCGGAGAAAGATATCGCTGACCGGCGCCAGATGCTTCGAAAAATTGGGGAAGAAAACGCCCAACAAGATCCCGATGAGCAGCGCAATGAAGATCCACGAGGTGAGTGAAATCTTCTTCAGCGGACCCATAAGATCAACGCTCGCCCCACTTCAGCTTTTCCCGCAAGACATCGAAAAACAGCATCCTCGGGGGGCGTATCAACTGAATTGCCTTCATCGAAGAGCGACAGATGACGCGGTCGCCCTTGGAGAGAGGCTCGCCCACTTGCCCATCGATGGTCAAGAAGGTCCCGTCTTCGCCGTGATTGAGGATATGAATGATGCTGTCGTCGGGCACGATTACGGGCCTGTTCGTAAGCATGTGAGGGCAAATCGGCGTGATGCAGAAGGCCGCCACGCTTGGGAAAATCACCGGCCCTCCAGCGGATAGCGAGTACGCGGTCGATCCGGTGGGTGTGGCGACAATCAACCCGTCTGCCTTATAAGCGGCGACGAAGTGGTTGTCCACATGGGTATCGAGATCGATCATGCGGGCCAGCTCGGACTTGGTGATGACGACGTCATTCAGCGCGGAGTAGGTGGCAATCACCTGGTTTCCGCGCACCAACTCGCAATCCACCATGCGGCGGCGGCCGATGCGGTGCTCGCCGCGCAGGGCGCGCTCCAGCTCCGGGAAAAGATCCTCGGAGGGAATTGCAGTGAGAAATCCGAGATGCCCGAGATTCACGGCGAACAAGGGGATATCGCGGCCCGCGACATAGCGCGCGGCCGACAGCAGCGTTCCGTCACCGCCGAGCACGATAACAAGATCCGCGCCGTCGGCCAAGTCTTCTCGCCGGAAGCACCCGCTCAGGCTCGCGTACTGGGCCGTCTGTTCATCGCAGCGGTAGCCGATGCCCCGCTCATCCAGCCACTTGAGGAGATCGCACACGAGCTCCGTCGCTTGAGCCATGTGCGGCTTCGAGATAATGCCCACCGTCGCGATCTCTCGCATTTGCCCCCTCGCGCAAAGAGATAGGTTAACTCGACTATACCCGCTGAACGCGATATTCACGGGGAGGCGGCACGCGCATGGAGTAGAAATTCGCGGTTGCCCTTTGCCCCAAGCACCGGGCTCTCCATCATTTCGGTCTTGAATCCGGAGGCTCGGACCTTGCTTTCGACGCTCTCGCACGCCCGGCGATGCGCGGCCGGGTCCCGCACAATTCCGCCCTTCCCGACCAGCTCGCGCCCTACTTCGAATTGTGGCTTGATGAGTATAATCCAGTCGCCTGCGGGCGTGAGCAGCGGGACTAGCGCGGGGATGAGGAGCGTGACCGAGATAAAGCTGACGTCACACACGATCAGGTCCGCCGTTTCGCCAATCTCCCGCAAGGTTAGATAGCGGGCATTCACTCGCTCATGGAGGATGACACGCGGATCGTTCCGCAATTTCCAATCGATTTGTCCGGCTCCCGTATCGACGGCGTGAACCCGCGCCGCGCCGTGCTGCAACAGGCAATCGGTAAAACCGCCCGTCGATGCGCCGATGTCTAACGCAGTTTTGCCATTGGCGGTAACTCCGAAGCCCGAAAGCGCCGCCTCCAGCTTCAGACCGCCGCGACTGACAAATTTCAGCGGCGCTTCTATTTCGACGCGGGCATCGCTTGCAATAGCGCGACCTGGTTTGTCGGCGCGCTGTCCATCGACAGTTACTTTGCCAGCGAGAATCAAGGCCTGCGCTCTTTCGCGCGATTCGACGAGCTGTCTCTCTACGAGAGCGAGATCGAGGCGTTCTTTTCTCGTAGATGTCAAGCCTTGCGCTGCACGATGAAGTCGGCCAGTTGCCGCAGCCGGTCGGCTCGATCATCGAAGGCGCGCAGCGCGACGTGTGCGCTCCTGCGCTCTTTTTCCGCCATATCCCGCGATTTCTCCAGTCCGTAGACTGCCGGAAACGTGACCTTCTGCTGGGCCTGGTCCTTGCCGGCCGTCTTCCCGAGCGCCTCGGAGGATTCCTCGACATCCAGCACATCATCCACAATCTGAAAAGCGAGCCCGATGTGCTCGCCATATTCGGAAAGCGCGGTGAGTTCGCGGTCCGTCGCTCCAGCGTAGATGCCGCCAATGCGCACGCTCGCCCTCAGCAGCGCGCCGGTTTTCTGCTTGTGAATCGATTCCAGCAGCAGCGCCGTAGGCCGCTTCCGCTCGCCCTCGATGTCGTTCACCTGACCGCCGATCATGCCGCCGACCGTGCCGGCCGCCCGCGAGAGCTCTTCGATCATACGAATTTTCTGCTCCGCTGCAACATCCTGTAAACGGCTCAATACCTCGAAAGCCAGCGTGAGCAGCGCATCGCCGGCAAGAATCGCCATGGCTTCGCCGAACACTTTGTGGCAGGTGGGACGGCCGCGGCGTAAGTCGTCATTGTCGAGCGCAGGCAAATCGTCGTGAATTAGCGAATATGTGTGAATCAGTTCCAACGTGGCTGCCGCGTGCTCAATGCCTTCCGGACTGTCCGATACGGCGCGCGCCGCGGACAGGGCAAGAATCGGGCGCACCCTTTTGCCTCCGGCGAACAGGCTATAGCGCATCGCGTTATGAATGGAGGCCGGTTCGATAGTTGGTTTGGGAACCCACCGATCCAGCGCACGATCCACCGCTTGCACCTGTTCGGCAAAATACGCCTGCAAGCTGCCTGGATCAGCTTTGGTCATTTGGCCGGCTTGTCCGGATTGAACGGAACCGCCACCATTTCGGACCCTTTTTTCATCAATATTTCGACGCGCGACTCCGCTTGTTCCAGTTGCCGCTTGCATTCGGCGCTCAGTCGCATACCGGTTTCAAACAGGGCCAGGCTTTGCTCGAGAGGGAGGTCGCCCTTCTCCAGGTCTCTGACGATCCGCTCCAGCTGTTCCAAGCTCGCCTCGAAAGTCAACGGGGCGGTGTTCTCCTCTGACATCGACTTATTGTAACGACGTGCGTGGGGTAGGCCGCGGTACGGAAGAAAAGCCGGGCAAGGGCAAAAGAGTACGGCTACACGGCGGCGCAGATCCATCACGGACGTGTTTGCCAACGATTCCCCATCCATCCCGCGATCCACGCGAGCATGGCCCCATAGCAAAGTGCCCAGATGAAATGCTCCTGGGCAACCGATCGGATTTCCGCTGCGGCTCCGACGAGAGCAAGAATGCCTAGAACAATCGCGGTTTGTGCCGATAACGACCTGATGTAGTTCGGGACACGGCTGATTGAGGAGGCTTGCCACCGTTTGCCGAACCATCCGGCGAACCAGCCGAGAATGTAGCCGGAACAGAACCCCTCTATGGGCTGCACGCGCGCGGCGGCATGGCGCTCTGTGCATACCAGCAAAATGGCGAGAACTAAGAGGACGATTACAGTCTGTCCCCAAAGCGTCTTCGTGAATTGAGACTGAACACTGACGGCGAGATCTTTGCCGAGAAACAGCCACAGTGCTGCTTTGGATGGCGATGCTTGGTCAAGGTCTTGGAAGTTCTGCAGCATCTCTGCACGGTGCTGCTGCAAATAAGACCGCGGATAGAGTTCCAGAAGCCATCCATAGATTGCCAGCGATCGAGACGTTCTGCTCTGCTCGGCCTGCGGCATGACGCTACGTCGCCTTCAACTGCCGACGGGCCATTGCGACCACGGCCGATAGCCTGTCGCTTTCGGTCTTCAGACTTGTCTGCCCGAGTGCGGTGAGTTTGTAATAGATCCGGCGCGGATCCCGCGTGTCGCTCTTGACAACCAGGCCCGCTGCGATCATGCGATCGAGCGATCCATAGAGCGTTCCGGGACCCATTTTTACTGTCCCTCGAGAGTCCTCCTTGACCTGCTGCATGATGTCGTAGCCGTGGCGTTCCCCATCGTAGAGGGCCAGCAGGATATGGAAGACTGCCGGCGTGAGCGGACCTGTGGGTGTCAACTTGCTCATGTACCCATGATATATCCGCCACAGATACACTCAATATCGGGGACAGCACGAACCTCACGCGTGGCTGGTATTGAGTTCGCCTTGCGCTCCAACGGCGCATCGCCTTTGGCGATTTGACCGCAGTGCGAGCTACCGGTTCGGCTGCCCAATGCTGACGGGCATGAGCCGAATCTGCTTCGCAAGGTTATAGGCGGTCGAGAGGTCGCTGTCGCTGTACACGAGCACGCGCCCAATAACGAGCACCGAGTTGTCCGGCGAGGATATCTGCTTCATGCCGCTCGGTACCTGTCCTTTCCAGTCCGGCCCAGCGATGAGGTAATCGCCCGCTTGCGTGCCAGTGGTGCGCGTGCCGACATAGGCGAAGTCAACGTCAAAAGGGTCGGTGAACTGCACGCTGTAATAGCGGCCGGAGAAGCGAGGTACGTGCAAGATGAGCGGCTCCTTGGAAAGGTCGAGCAATCCGACCGTAAGGAGCGTGTCGTGGTTCACGCCAACAGTCATCAAATTCGAACTTCCAGGCGGCAGCGATGTGTGAAGAGGATCTCCAAAAAGCTTTTGGGGCTCAGTATAGAGCGTATTGATCGGGACGGGGCCGTCGCCAAACCCTTGATCGACGATCGCTCTTTTGAAGTGGTTAGTCACGAGGTGTGGCCGAAAGTAGATGAAGAGGAACGTGCCGACCACCCATGCCACAACCATGACCGAGCCGAATGTAATGAGATGCTTGTGTTTCATAGGCGGCATCATTGTGTTTCGACGACCGGCGGCACCTTATACTTGCCGTCCAAAATGGTTGCGCCAGGCAGATACACGCGCAACCAAAGTATGAACTTGCCTGTGGGTGCGGGCAGCCAATTGGATTCATGGCCTGCCGGAGCGGCGTTCTGGATGTAAATGTCGAGGGAGGCGTCGGCGCTCCGAACGAGGCCGGAGCGGTTGCTGACGCTGTACCGGTTGATCGGATTCGGCACGAAGCGATTCCGCGCATCGCCCATGGTGAGCGACCAGAACGCGTCGTTCGGCGGGAGTTGTCCTGCCGGAAAGTGCACGATGTAGTCGTGCTGGCCGGAGAGCTTTTGGCCCGTGCTATCTACTTTCGTTGTCCAGTACATCGCCTCTTGCGGTACGTTTATCGGGCCAGGAAATGTTTGGGCGCAAGCGGCTCTGTACAAGATGCCATTGGCGGGCTCGCCGCATCCGTACATGGTGGTCCAGCCGTCGACCTTCGTGACATAGGCGTGCGCGATGATCTGGAACGTGATGAACGCCAGCACGCCGCCGGCGATGATGCCCTGCACGACGTCCGAGACGGGGTTCCTCATGACCTCAGTATATATCCGTCACAGATACAACGGGACATCTTAAACGGGCTCCGGCCTGCAGCCGACTCCGGAACTCTAGTTATGCGCTAGACTACTCCTAGGAAACGACAATGCCCACGCTTTACGTAGAAAACGTTCCTCAAGATCTTTATGAAGCCTTGCGAAGCAGAGCTCAAGAACACCGGAAGTCCATTTCGGCAGAGGTGCTCGCTCTTCTCGCGGAGAATATTCCCACAGCCGAGGAACTCGCCAGACGCAAGGCGGTTGTGGCCCGCATTGCCAAAATCCGCGCGCGGAAACCTCCTGGTTCGGGGCCATTTCCCACGGCGGAACAGATGTTACGGGAGGACCGTGACCGTTGATTTCCTACGTCCTCGATGCCAGCGTGGCGGTCAAGTGGTATTTGCCCTCGGCAGGCGAGTCACTGGTGGAGGAATCGCAGAATGTACTCGAATTATTCAAGACGGCTCGAATTCGCCTCAGCGTGCCGGATCTCTTTTGGCCCGAAGTGGCAAACGTGTTTTGGAAGGCTGTTCGCACCGGACGTCTTCATCGGAATTCAGGTCAGGAGGGCTTGGATACCCTCTCTGATCTGAAGATTCCCACGGTGTCGTCTGCTGGTTTGATTCATGAGGCGCTTGCAATTGGTCTGGCCTTTAATCGAACGGTATACGATTCCATGTATGTGGCCCTCGCGGCCGCGACGGGGCGCACACTTTTGACGGCTGATGAACGGCTCGCCAACGCCTTAGCGGCGTATTTTCCTGTGCGCTGGTTAGGCAGCTTGTAGCCCCGCCAGGCAGCCAAGAGACATTCCTCCCGTTTCCCGCACTTCTGGATTAGACTTAAGTTATGGCGATCCCATCCGCCACCCGCCCCTCGCTCTTCGGCTCAGACTAGCTGCATTTCCGCGCGGCCTTCCCAAAGTCTGTCTTTCTTCCAAAATTGAGGTGTTTTATGCTGACGCAGACCCCGGCACATCCGCTGCTGCCGAATTTGCTGACTTCCCTGCCAGGCCCGAAGGCCAAGCAGATTATCGAGCGGGACCAAGCTGTGCTGTCCACTTCGTATACGCGCTGCTACCCGCTGGTTGTGAAACGGGGCGAAGGCGCCGTGGTGGAGGACGTGGACGGCAATCGTTTTCTGGACTTCAACGCCGGCATCGCGGTGGTTGCCGCCGGCCATTCGCATCCGCGCGTGGTGAGCGCGCTCCAAAAACAAGCGGCCGAGTTCCTGCACATGTCAGGAACCGATTTCTACTACGAGAGCATGGTGCAACTCGCGGAGAAATTGGCGGCTCTGGTGCCGGGGAAGGCACCGCATCGGGTGTACTTCGGTAACTCTGGGGCTGAGGCCGTGGAAGCAGCCCTCAAAATGGCTCGCTATCACTCCGGGCGGGACAAGTTCATCGCATTTTTTGGCGGCTTCCACGGGCGAACCATGGGCGCGCTCTCATTAACCGGCAGCAAGGTCGTTCAGCGACGTGGATTTTCGCCATCCTTACCGGTGCATCACATTCCTTACGCCTATTGTTATCGTTGTCCGTACGGGAAAGAGCCCTCCAGTTGCGCTGTCGAATGTGTCAAGGAATTGGAGGAGAGGCTGTTTAAGACCATCCTCCCGGCGGAAGAAGTAGCGGCGATCGTAGTCGAGCCGGTGCAGGGCGAGGGCGGCTATCTGGTTCCTCCGAAGAAATTTCACGAGGAGCTGAGGCGCATCGCCGACAAATACGGCATTCTTCTGATTCACGACGAGGTGCAGTCCGGGATGGGCCGCACGGGAAAAATGTTTGCTTCCGAGCATTTCGGCGTCACCCCAGACATAATCGCGCTGGCGAAGGGTATTGCGAGCGGGATGCCGCTGGGCGCGACGGTGGCGCGCGCGGAGGTCATGGACTGGAGTCCAGGAGCGCACGCCTCTACGTTCGGGGGCAACCCGGTATCCATCGCCGCCGCGCTCACAACCATTGAGCTGTTGGAGGAGAGTTTGGTCTCGAACGCGGCTGCCATGGGAAGTTACCTGATGGACAGAATGCGGGATTGGCCCAGGCGCTTTAAGTACGTGGGCGATGTGCGCGGGCTGGGTCTCATGATCGGCGTCGAAATTGTTCGCGATCAAGACACGAAGGAGCGCGCCCCAGATTTGCGGGACCGGATCGAGATGCTCGCTTTTGAGAGCGGCTTGCTGATTTTGGGCTGCGGTCCGAACAGTATCCGGCTTTGTCCTCCTCTGGTGATCACGCGCGATCAAGCTGATTTTGCGCTCGATACACTGGAGCAATGTCTGCAGGCTCTGGAACGCTAACGCGGGTTGTCGAGGCGCCTGTCTCGACGGCGCGCGCGGTGAACCAGCTGCCTGTTCTGGATGTCGGCTGCGGGATCAACAAATATCCGGGCTCCATCGGTATTGATCGGAATCCCAATACCCGCGCGGATGTCATCGCCGACCTGGATTACTTCCCCTATCCGTTTCGCGACAGTTCCTTTCGCGAGGTGCGGGCGATTCACGTGATTGAGCACGTATCCGATATCATCCGCACGCTCGAGGAATTCCACCGGCTGCTGGCGCCTGGCGGGAGTGTCCTAGTCGTCACGCCGCATTACACCGATTTCAGCTCCTTCTGTGACCCTACCCACCGATGGCACCTGAACAGTTTCTCACTGCGCTATTTTGGCGAAGACAACGGCGGGTTCGGGTATTATTCGAGCGCGCGTTTTGCTGAGATTTCAACCCACGTCCGGTTACTTGCTTTCTGGAGATACCTGGGTTTTGAGTTCCTGGTTAATGTATCGCGGCGATTCCGCCGGTTCTGGGAATTTTACCTTTGCTATCTCATACGAGGCAAGGTGATCGAATGGCGGCTACAAGCGGTGAAGGACTGGCCTGGTCCATCACGCCACGGCAACTGCTGTGGAAGCTAAGCGATGCAGCCCGGCAATTCCGGCAACGGCAGACGTTAACGCCGGAAGCGGCGCTCGGACGGCGCGGCGAAGATCTGGCGCACCGCTACTTGCGCAGCGCCGGATTCGTGATTCTCGCGCGCAACTACCGGCCGGGCGGCGGCGAAGCTGAAGTCGACATTGTCGCTCGCGACGGTGACACGGTGGTTTTTGTGGAAGTGAAATCCAGGTCGTCCGCTGATTTCGGGAGCCCGGATCGCGCTATTGACAAGCAAAAACAGAAGCACATTACACAAGCCGCTCGCGCCTATGCGGCCCGGGCCGGACTCGAATGGAACCAGGTGCGCTTCGACACCGTTTCCATCGTGTTTACAAGACCTCCCTCGATAGTGCATCAGCAGGACGCATTCTTCGAAGGCCGGGCGATCTGAAAGCCCGCTTTGGCGGATTCTTATCTCTCGCTCAATCCACCATCCACGGCCAGCACCTGTCCGGTGATGAAATCCGGAGCGGTGAGAAAAAAGTGAACGGCGTCGGCGATCTCTTCCGGTTTCCCTGCCCTCCGCACCGGTGTTGCGTTGATCATGGCTTGCGTTCGCGCATCGACATCATTGAACGAGATCACTCCGGGAGCGACCGAGTTCACGGTAATATTGGGCGCTAGTGCCTTCGCCAGAGCTTTCGTCAACATGATGACTCCGGCCTTGGAAGCGCAGTAGTGCACGTGCTCGGCCCAGGCGCGAATGCCGCCTAGCGAGCTGATGTTTACGATTCGGCCCTCTCCCAGCTCATTCATCTGCCGCGCGCCTTCCTGGCAGCAGAAAAATGTCGCCCTCAGGTTCACATCGTGAATAGCGTTCCAGTCCGCTTCGGTGATATCCAGGGGGTCGAAGCCCGTGAAGCGTGCCGCGTTGTTGACGAGGCACTGCAGTAGCCCAAACCGCTCGCGAACTTCTGAAAAGAGTCTTTGAATCTGGTCGACTCTGGCAAGATCGGCCTGAAAGACCGGCGCGTGGTTGCATTCCAGCGCAACCTGCTCCGCCTCCTTTTGCGAGGTGTGGTAATGGATCGCCACGTCGAAACCACGGCGCCAAAGCTCGATCGCTATCGTGCGGCCGATCCGCTTTGCGCTTCCCGTAATCAGAACGCGCGGGCGAGGCATCATTCCTTTGCAGGAGTGACGGCGACGAAAAAGTCCGAGACTGCTCGCCGGGTGTAACTTATGTCTTCCGGCATATGCGCCGCCGACATGAACGCGGCTTCGAACTGCGATGGAGGAAAGTAAACCCCGCCTTCCAGCAAATAATGGAAAAATTCACCGAACCTGGCGGTATCGGAACGCTTGGCTTGATCGAAATTAGTGACCGGTCCCTCTTGAAAGAAGAACGTAAACATGGAGCCAACCCGATTCACGCAAACACCGGGAGGCGCTTGTGATACCAGATCGGCCGTGGTCTTCTCAAGATTTTCGTAGATGTCAGGGTGGTCTTCCAAATATCGAAGCATCGCGATTCCGGCGGTCACGGCCAGCGGATTGCCGGAGAGCGTTCCGGCCTGATAAACAGGACCTACTGGCGCAACTCGTTTCATGATGTCCGCGCGGCCGCCATATGCCGCAATCGGCAGACCGCCTCCGATGATCTTGCCGAGGGTTGTCAGATCGGGCCGGATGTTATATAGTTGCTGGGCCCCACCGCGGCTCAGGCGAAAGCCGGTCATCACTTCATCGAATATCAATAGAGCTCCGTGGCGCTCTGTAATTCGACGCAATCCTTCGAGGAAGCCGGGCCGTGGGGGAATACAGCCCATATTTCCGGCGACAGGCTCGACAATCACGGCAGCCACGCGATCGCCTTGCTCGCGGAAGGCGGTCTCCACCCGATCCAAGTCATTAAACGGCAGCGCGATTGTCGTTTCGGAGAAAGCTCTGGGAACTCCCGCTGTATCGGGAAGGCTCAGCGTGGCAATGCCCGATCCGGCCTTCACAAGCAGCGAATCCACGTGACCGTGATAACAGCCCTCAAATTTGACCGTCAGCTCACGGCCTGTGAATCCGCGAGCCAGGCGCAAGGCACTCATGCAGGCCTCGGTTCCCGAATTCACCAGGCGTACCATTTCAATCGAAGGAACTGCGTCAATGATCAACTCGGCGAGTTCGACCTCGCGGCTCGTGGGAGCGCCGAAGCTCGTTCCCAGTTCCAGAACGGACGCGATCGCGTCAATGACGGGCTTGGGGCGGTGCCCCAGAACGAGCGGTCCCCAGGAACAAACGTAATCGATGTACTCGTTGCCATCGGCGTCGACGATACGGCAACCCTGGCCCCGCACAATGAAGCGCGGAGTTCCGCCCACGGCCCGGAAGGCGCGCACAGGCGAGTTTACACCGCCCGGAATGGATTCCTGTGCCCGGGCGAACAATGCCTCTGACTGGCTGACATTCATACTCGGGTTTCGCCGAGAATCAGTTTGCGGAACAGGAAGCTCATCAGAATTTCGTGCAACGTGGTATTCACGTTCCGCAGCAGGCGATTTTTGAGCTCCAGGTAGGGCTGCGTGCCCGCGAACAAATCTTGCATGATTTCGCAGAATTTCGGGCTGCGCTTCATGAAATCGATCATGCGGCTGGGCACGGCTCCAAAGAAGATGGCTCCGCAGAACAAGCGTTTGGCGAGACCGGCGCCGTACGTGAGATCGAGGCCGAAGTCGCGCGTAATCAGTTGGCGGTAATTCTCCGCTTTTCGCTCGCGCTCCTGATCGTTGAGAAGAACCTGGCTGGCCAGATCGCCGGAGCGCACTGCATAGTAGAGACCTTCCCCGGTAATCGGATCGACGAGACCCCCTGCATCGCCGACCGCAATCCAGCCGTCCCCCGCAAGCCGGTTGTTGCGCCAGCCCCGAGACTCGAGTGCCGGCAGCATGTGGCCGTAAAACTTGGCGCCGGCGCGCGGTATGCCTTTCTCGTCCATGTAACGCTCCAGCCGCCCGCGCAGACACTGCGCCGATTCACCCTTGCCGCAGATGCCGACGGAGAGATGCCCGGCACGGGGAAAGACCCAGATGTACCCCTCCAAATTTGGAAGGAATTGAATGTCGATATGCTCTTGATCGGCGGGAACCCAATAGCCAAGGGCGTACATCGTGTCCTGCGCCGTGTACTGGGTGCCGACGTCGCGCAGCGGATTACGGGCGCCCGTGGCGATTACGCAATAATCGGCATCTATCGTTGACGAGAGCGTGCGGATACGCCAGCCCTGCGGCGTGCGGTTCAGCCCAACCACGCGCGCTTTCTCGATCTCGGCGCCGGCCGCTGCGGCACGGCGAAGCAGCATTCCATTGAGCTCCATGCGGGAATAAATCACCAGTGGTCGCGTCAGCTTCATGTTGTAAGCCCCGGATTTCGGCGCAGCCAGAAGAGTATCGGTGACTAATTTTTTGGGCGTGTCGTTCTCAATGAGATAGGGATATTGCGAATATGCCTTGTAAGTGATGCCGCCGCCGCATGGCTTTTCCCACGCAAGTTTCTCGTCGATGATGATAGTTCGCAGGCCGGCGCGCGCCAATTTCTCAGCCGCCGTGGCGCCGGCTGGCCCACCACCCAGAACCGCAATCATCTTCATCTCTTCGGCTCGCTCGCGTGCGGGTTCGTGGACGTATCGAGCGAGGTATGCCCGGGCGGCAATTGATCATTTTCGGAAACAGATGGATGGCCAGGCGGCAATTGATCGCCCGACGCGGGATGCCCTGCCAATCCCCGCCCCTGCGAATCGCCGACGTTCACGACCACCCACTTGCCGTCCCGCGCTTCCAGGGTGTACTTCATCGTCATCCCTCCATTGACGGTTGGATCCCCTTTGGGGTGGAAGGCAACTATCGCGTAAGCCATGTTCTTATTGAAGGAGACCGATGTAGTGGTGATGTCGAGGGAATTGAGGTCCAAACCGGACTTCGCCTGGAGGCGGCTTACGATCGCTTCCTGGACCTTTTCCTTGCTCTTGATGCGGCTTCCACAACCTGCCAAGAGGAGCATTCCAGCCGCAAGAGCGGCTGCGGGACGTAACACCATCCGATTATAACTAGAGAGGGTTCAACGATTTCCGTTCATGCAGGCAACCGAAGAGAAGCATCCGGCCGCATCAATTCTCGAGAGTGACCGACGCTACAAATACCTGGACACGTTCATCACGCTGTTTGTAGTGATTCTCCTGGTTTCCAATATCATTGCGGCCAAATTCTTCGCCATGGGGCCGTTGCGTGTCAGCGCCGCACAAATCTTGTTCCCGATCACATACATCTTTGGCGACATCTTCACTGAAGTTTACGGGTATAGCGCTTCGCGGCGCGCCATCTGGTACGGCTTCTTCGCCTCCTTTATCCTGGTGGCGCTCAGCTATATCGCCGTCGTCATTCCGCCGGCGCCCGAGTACAAGGATCAAGCCGCTTTTGAGATCATTTTCAAGCCTGTCGGGCGGATCGTGGTCGCGAGTCTGCTTGCCTATTGGTGCGGCGAGTTCGCCAATTCGTTCACCCTCGCCAAGTTGAAGCTGGTTACCAAGGGCAAATATCTTTGGACCCGAACCATCGGTTCCACCGTGGTGGGACAAGCGGTCGATACGACCGTGGTCATGTTTGCGGCTTTTTACGGTATGCGGCCACTCGGAGTCATTCTCCGCCTGATCGTCGCCGGCTACCTGATCAAAGTCGTCTACGAAACGATCATGACACCCGTTACTTACGCTATCGTGAATTATTTGAAGCGCACCGAAGGGGTGGACTACTTCGATTACCAAACGAACTTCAGTCCGTTCGCGACGGCCGATTTGAAGCTAGCCGAGATCCGGCGGCGGCCGGAGTAGTTTCACCGGCAGATTGAGCGTCCGGCCGTTCCGGACGACAGTCAGTGTGATGGTATCTCCCACGCGTTTGCTCGAAATGGCGCGAACCAGAGCATCCTCGCGATCGACCGGCTGGCCATTGACGGCAATAATGAGATCACCGCCGACGCCGAGCTCGACGTTTCCGATATCGACAACCTGCCGCGCACCGCGAATGCCGGCGGCCTCTTCCGCGCTGCCTCGCACCACGCCCTGAACCAGCAATCCACCGCGACGAGGCAGGCCAAGAGCTTCGGCCAAATCGCCGGCGACGTATTCTGTGGTGACGCCAACCTTCGGCCGCTCAGTAACCCGGCCGGCTTGGTAATCGCTGAGGAGTGCTTTAGCGCGATTGATGGGGAGCGCGAAGCCGATGCCGATGTTCGTCCGCCCCAGAATGGCGGTGTTGATGCCGATCACGTTGCCTCCCGAATCGAGCAAGGGGCCGCCGCTGTTCCCTCCGTTGATGGCTGCGTCCGTCTGGATCATTCCTTCCAGCCGCTGATCGGTCTCGCTGTCAATGACGCGGCCAATGGAACTTACGACTCCCACCGTCAAGGTTCCTTCCAACCCGAACGGGTCCCCGATGGCCAGAACCTTCTGCCCCACTTGTAAATGGTCGGAATCTCCTAGCTTGAGATAGTCCAGCTTTTTCTTCGGGTTGATTTTGATCAATGCCAGGTCGTCGGAGCGGTCTGTATCGAGTGGATTGGCGTAATACTGCGCCTGGTCGGACAAGGTCACCTGAATGCGGCTGCTGCCGGAAATCACATGGAAGTTGGTCAGGATGAAACCGCCGTCGTTGATCAGAAAGCCGGAACCGAGGCTTTGCGAGGCTACCGGTTGAAAGAAGAAATCACGCCGGACAGCGGTACTTGTGATGTAGACAGTCGCCAGCCGGGCTGACTTATAAATTTCGATGTTGTTTTCTTCTTCCGGCGTCAATCCGGCTCCGTGAACGGGCTCAGACCATCCGGAGCTGGCGCGCAGAAACGGCCCGGTCAGACTGCGCAGGCTCCAATTGGCCCGGGAGGTCAGCCAAAACAACCCGAACGCGATCAAGAGCGCGCCCACCAAGGTTCTCGATCTGATCAAGGCTGGGCCTCCGCTAGCTTCCTTAGTTCGCGATAAATTTGCTCCACCTGGAGAATCGTGTTTTCCTTCGGTCCATTGGTATCGACAATGTAATGGGCTCGCTTCCGCTTCTCTTCAAACGACATCTGCTGGTTGAGGCGGGCGAGCACTTCTTGTCTGGTTAAACGGTCGCGCTTCATTCCCCGAGCGATCTGAGTTTCCAGCTCGCAGGCAGTAAGAACAACGCGGTCAAACATAGCATCGCGTCCGGTTTCTATCAGGATAGCCGCCTCAATGACGGCAATGCCACGGGGATCTTGCGCCTCGAAGTCGTCAATCATCCGTTTCTCCAGCCGAAACACAGCAGGGTGCACCAGGCTGGCGAGCCTGTCGAGGAGCGCGGGAGAGTTGAAGACCAGAGAGGCGAATTTCTTACGGTCTATCTCGCCGGCGGCGTCCAGAATTTCCGAGCCGAAAGCATCCACGATCGCGGCGTATGCGTCCCCGCCGCGCTTCGAGGCGGCCCGCCCCAGCTCGTCGGCATAAATGACGTGACAGCCGAGACGCATCAGCTCGCCTGCGACCAACGTCTTTCCGGTGGCATATCCACCGGTCAGACCGACCTTGAGCATCCGTAGCGCTGTTCCGCCAAACGAACTGTATTCGCCATCAGCATTGCAATGGTCAACGGACCGACGCCGCCGGGGACGGGCGTGTAGGCAGACGAGAGCTCCTGCATGGCAAGCGGCTCGACATCGCCGACCAGCGTCGACCCGTTTTTGCGATACGAAGCCAATCGGCCCGAATCGTGGGCGAAGAGACGGTGAACATCGGCTTTCTCTGTCAGCCGGTTCATACCGACATCGATGACCACCGCGCCGGGCTTGATGTAATCGGCCGTGAGCATCGCCGGCCGACCAATCGCGGCGACAAGCAGGTCGGCAGTGCGGCATTGGTCGGCGAGATGAGCGGTCTTGGAATGACAGATGGTTACGGTTGCGTCCTGATGGAGAAGCAGCAAGGCCATTGGTTTTCCGACGATGTCGCTACGCCCGACTACGACGGCTTTCTTACCGGAAAGCGGGATGTTGTAGCGCTTCAGCATTTCCATAACTCCAGCCGGGGTGCAGGCCCGGGGAGCGGGGCGATTTAACACCAGTTCTCCCAACGAAAAAGGTCCGAAGCCGTCGACATCGCGCAACGGGTCCACATAAGACGTAACAGTCTCCGCATCGATGTGGCTGGGCAGGGGCATCTGGATGAGAATGCCGTCGACCGAATCGTCGCTCGCCAGAGGGCGCACGAGCCTGATCAACTCTTCGGTGGTTATCGTGCCTGGCGGGGTAACTTCCAAGCTTCGGATGCCGAGCTCGTGGCAGGCCTTGATTTTGTTTCGAACATAGATTTGTGACGCCGGATTGTCACCCACCAGAACGACGGCCAATGCGGGAGGCCGATGGCGGGTAGTGAGGACCTCTATGCGAGGACGCAATTCGGTGAAGATTTCCTGGCTGATTTTTTTGCCATCAAGAACGACCCCGCTCATGCAATCGTGAGGATAACAAAGGCTTCCGATTGGAAGAAGGCTTGCGTGACATGCTCAGGCCGAATCGCGGAAACACGGGCTCGTGTTCGTTCTCGGAAAGGAGTGCCTCGAAGAGAACGGCCAGAGCGCGCGTTCTCTGGGCGACCCTTTCCTGGCGCTGCTCCAAAAAATCGAACCGAAATGGCGAATGTCTTTCAAGTTGTCTCAGATACGCAGGGCTGTAGAACCGGCCGGCATTTCCGGCCGATCGAACGAGCAAAGATCGAGAACTGCTCTTGAGCAGTTCTCGGAGCGCTTTGGGACTATTGGAAAATGTGTCAACACGCGCCATCACACGGCGGGCAAAGTGAAACGTGCGGTTCGTGAGCGTGTCGAGGGGCCCGTGATTCACCATCTGCGAATAGATCGTCATGGAGCCGCGCCGGAGGTCGTCATACAGATCCTGCAGGTCGTCGCCAATTTGGAGTAACACGCCCCAAGCGAACGCAAAACCCGCTTCGCTTTGATCGAGAAACCCGGCCCCCAGATAAGCATCCGCAAGGACCGACGTTCCACCCTTCGCGCAGCTCAACCGAAGGATGTCGATATTATGCGGCTCCACGCTATCGCGGAGCTGGCGGATACTGTCGTGCTGCGCTTGATGGATCGCGAGCAAGCAACGATACACGTGCGGGTAGTCTTCACGAAGGTACTGATTTTCGATCATTTCGATGAGACGCCAAATGGCTGCTTCGCGAGCGTCACGCGCATCGAGAGATTCGCCTGACAAGCGCTTCCGGAATCGCAGGCTGAAACTGAACTTCTCAGATTCCGAGATACGCGGCTCATCCAGATAGTTGTCGCTATACGGATACAGCAGACTATAGGCAAAGATGGCAGCGGTCAGCCGCATGGGATTTCCAAACAGCGCCTGCAGCCCGCAAGCGGTCCAGGCGTTGCGGCACGCCTGCAGAATATCCGTCATGCTGATGGAGGAATCAAACTGACGGGCCTTGCGGGCGAGATCACTGCCGATGGTGGAGAATCCATCGCGCAGTAGTAATTCCAGCGCCGGATCGTCCAAATCCAACGCGGCGCTTGCAAAACGCGAGAACGCGTTGGTAATCCGGGCATGTGTCTTTTCGCGTTCCATCCGCGTGCGTGGCGGTTTGCGCGATTCGCGCTCAATAACAGCGAGGCACTCATCGAGCAGAATTTCGCGATCCCGCTGCTCCCGTTCGCTGTAGATGCGACCGGGCGGGAGAAAGTCATCACGGCATTGATGCCACAATTCAACTGACTCTTCAACGAGATCACTTATTCGCAGGCCATCGCGCATGCTCAGTTAGAGTTACGAAAAGATGGCGGATGATGTTCAATCGGACGACGACTTCTTTGGCGAGCGCCGCTGTGCTAAAGTCCGCTTGATGCGGAAATCTGTTGTAGCGGTGGCAGCGGTGCTGGGCGCCGCATTGGCGGCGCAGACTGTTGGCCAGGAGAAAGCCGATCTCAACGTCCTAAACCGAATCCGGGACGAGGCATTCGGGAACAACTCCCGGGTGATGGACACGGCATTTTATTTGACGGATGTCTACGGGCCGCGGCTGACCGGATCCCCCAGCGCCAAAGCAGCGGGCGATTGGGCCGTGAAAAAGATGTCGGAATGGGGACTTGCCAACTCGAAATTGGAGCCTTGGGGACCATTCGGGCGCGGCTGGTATTGCACGCGTTTTAGCGCGATGATGAAGGAACCCGAGTTCATGCCCCTCATCGGCTTTGCCCGGCCGTGGTCGTTGGGAACGAACGGTCCTGTGAGCGGCCAGGCGATGATGGCAGTCATCAGCGGCCCGCAGGATCTCGAAAAGTTCAAAGGAAAGCTCAAGGGGAAAATCGTGCTGGTGGCGGCGCCGCATGCCTCCGAGATGATCACGGAAGCGCTGGCGCGCCGGCTGACGAAGGACCAACTGGAATCCGAGGCAACAGCGCCTGATCCGACCACCGGCAATCCGGCTGGACTGCCGATCGGATTTCTGCAAGGGCCTCCTTCGCCTCGCGGTGGCTTCAATGGTCCGATGGGCCGGGGTCCGCGTGTGAACATGCGCGAATTTCGGAATCAGTTGAACAAGTTTTTGAAGGACGAGGGCGTGCTGGCGGCATTGACTCCCGGCACCGGGCCGGACGGCGGCGATGTTGTGGGATCGGCCGCTGGATCACAGGACCCTAAGCAAGAGACTCCCCCGCCCTCCGTCGTGATCACGAACGAACACTACAATCGCATCGCGCGCCTGCTGGAAAAGAATGTTCCAGTGACGCTGGAGTTCGACATCGAGGCTAAGTTCACCGAACCCGAAGATTCATTCAACGTAACGGCGGAGATTCCAGGCACCGATCCCGATGCCGGGGTTGTCATGCTGGGCGGGCATTTCGATTCGTGGACGGGAGGCACGGGCGCCACCGACAACGCAGCCGGCTCGGCGGTGGCAATGGAAGCCGCGCGCATTCTGAAGACGTTGGATCTGAAGATGAAGCGCACCGTGCGGGTCGCGCTATGGACGGGTGAAGAAGAAGGATTGCTGGGTTCGCGAGCTTATGTGAAGCAACACTTCGCCGATCCGACGGATATGAAGCTGAAGCCGGAACATGCAAAGCTATCGGGCTACTTCAATTTGGATAACGGCAGCGGGAAAATCCGCGGAATTTACATGCAGGACAACAACATGATGCGACCTATATTCGAATCGTGGCTGGAACCTGTAACGGATTTAGGCGCATCCGCGCTGACCATCCGAAACACAGGAAGCACGGATCATATGGCCTTTGATGCAGTCGGCCTGCCGGGTTTCCAGTTCATCCAGGATCCTCTTGAATACAGCACGCGGACGCATCACTCGAACATGGATCTTTACGATCGTCTGCAGGCGAACGATCTTGAGCAAGCCTCGGCGATTATGGCATGGGTGGTTTACAACACGGCGAGTCGAGAGGAGATGCTTCCCCGGAAACCGCTGCCGAAGCCTCGGCCGAATCGTGGCGAATATGGGGCCGGCGGCAATAGCGCAGAGAGACCGAACATGCCGCAGCCGACATCCGGCGATCGATAAGCCGCGTTCTTCGCCCTAACACGGGCGCACAGCGCGACTGCGATCATGGTATAAAAGTCCGGTGCTGGCGTAGGCAGTCTGCGGGTCTATTCCGTCCCTAAGTAACGCCGATACGGGGAAATGGATCTATTGACGAGGCGACATTCCGGCTTTCTGTCGCATTCGCTCTAACGAGCGGCTCTCTCCTTCGACCGACGGCTCAGCGTGGCAACAGAACAGAATCAGGCATTTTTCTCGGCTTGGCGCGAGCGCCTGCAGGCTCTCAAGAATGTGCCGCCTGTTTTGCGGATCGTGTGGGATTCCGGTCCGGCTGTCGTCGTCTTTGGAATGATTTTTCGCGTGGTTGCCTCGCTCGTTCCGGTCAGCACTTACTATGTGAGCAAACTGATCGTGGATCTGACTACCGACATTTACGGGCACAAGACCACGTTTGCGGCCTCGGCGAAGCAGCTCTGGTGGCTGGCGGGAATCGAGTTCGCGCTTGCCGTGACCGGCAACATTGCCGGACGCCTGGTCGATTACTATGACGCGGTACTCGCGGACCGCTACACACGCCACGTCAGCATCGAAGTGATGCGGCACGCCTCGCAACTCGATTTGCAAGCCTACGAGAATCCGGTCTTCTATGACCGCCTGGAGCGGGCGCGGGTTCAGGCGACGGACCGGCTGGGGATGATTCAATCCATCGGCCGACTCTTTCAGCAGGTGGTCACCACGATCTCACTGTCGGCGGCTATTCTGTTTTTCTCGCCGTGGCTGCTGCTTTTGCTGATCGCGTGCCTGATTCCCGCGTTCCTCGGTGAAAGCCATTTTGCATTCTTGAACTACGCCAAGAACTTCCGCCAGACACCCGCAAAGCGCGAGCTCGATTATCTACGCCAGGTGGGTGGCAGCAAGGAAGCGGCAAAAGAGCTGAAGCTGTTCGGGCTCGCGCAGTTCCTGACTGACCGGTTCATTACGATATCCAATCGAATTTTCGATGAGAATCTGGGCCTTTTTCGCAGGCGTTTGTGGGCCGTATCCGCTCTTTCGATGCTGAGCACGGCAGGCTATTACGGCGCGTATGTCTGGGTGATCTACAAGACCGCGATCCGCGCATTCAGCATAGGCACATTGACTTTTCTGACGAGCGCGATTCTGAACGCGTCGAATAACATTTCGCAGATTTTCTCTACTCTTTCGAGCATTGCCGATCAGGCTCTTTTTTTGACCGATCTGCTCGCCTTTTTTGCAATGCGGCCGGAGGTCACCTCGAAACCGGGCGCTTTGCCCGCGCCACGGCCCATTGTGCGCGGATTCGAATTTCAGGACGTCTCGTTTATTTATCCGCAGACGGAACGAAGGGTCCTTCAACATTTGAATTTCCAACTGGAGCCGGGCGAGCGCATTGCCCTAATCGGACAAAACGGACAGGGAAAAACCACCATCGTCAAGCTGATGACGCGGTTGTACGATCCAACGGAGGGACGCGTTCTGCTCGACGGGATTGACCTCCGCGAATACGATATTGACGATCTATGCAAAGAAATCGGCGTGATTTTCCAAGATTTTATGCGATATGAGATGACAGCCCGCGAAAACATCGCGGTAGGCCGGATCGAGTTCGTCTCAGACAATAAAAGGATTCGCTCGGCGGCGGAAAAGAGCCTGGCAGAGGGCGTTATCGAGCGGCTTCCGCGCCGTTACGATCAGATGCTAGGACGGCGCTTTGAAGGGGGAGTGGATCTGTCGGGTGGCGAGTGGCAAAAGCTCGCTTTGGCCCGCGCCTATTTGAGGGAAGCGCAGGTGCTGATCCTGGATGAACCCACGGCGGCGCTCGACGCCCGCGCGGAATACGAAGTGTTTGAGCGCTTTAACGAGCTTACGGAGAGTAAAATGGCGCTATTTATTTCGCATCGCTTCTCGACGGTACGCATGGCGGGGCGAATCATCGTCCTCGAGAACGGAGCGATCGTGGAGGACGGAAGTCATGACCGGCTGATGGCCCGGGGCGGGATCTACGCCGATATGTTCGAACTCCAAGCGTCAAGCTATAGGTAGCGTTCGTTGCTGATGCCTGAACCTTCTATCCAACTCAAAGTCGATGCGGCGCCAGTTCCGAACCTGCAACTGAGCGACACCGAACAGACGGAGCTTCGCGAGAGCGCCATCCGGGCAGCGCGCGCGTGTGCATGGATAGCGGGCGGGCATCATTCCGACAGGCCGCGCAGGATTTTTCGCAAAAGCTCCGCGCGGTTTTCCAGTCTCGAGCGCGAACTTTACAAACTGAGGACCGGGGAGCCATCGGAGGATTTGAAGGCTCTTTACGACAGTCTTCGACTCGTTCGGACAGACATTCAGGATCTACACGAATCGACCAAGTTCCTGACCCGTTTGCCGGCGGTTCGCACAGCGGCCGACGATTCCATTCCGCGCTGTATCGTGCTCGCCCGCGCTCTCCTGAACGCCACCAATAATCGACTTACTGAACCGATTTTCTCGTTCTTCCTGGAAGCCGTTCAGGAAGTTGAGCCGCTTCGCTTATCGGAGCTCTCCGGAATGCTCGCGGCTTTCAAATTAGTACTGCTCGAAAGGCTCGCAGATACCGGGTGGAAGGCGCTGGAGGCGTTCCGGGCTAAGAATGTAGAAGCGCCTGGTTACGGAATTGATCGGATACTGAGATCGCTGCGCCTGGTGGGCGAGGTGGAGTGGAAAGAACGCCTCGAGCAATTGTCGATTGTCCATCGAACGCTGTGTCTTGATCCCGCTGGCGTGTATTCACGGATGGACTTCGAAAGCCGTGCCGTGTACAGAACGGCCGTCGAACGGATTGCGGCGCATTCCGATGTTAGCGAGATCGAGCTGGCCCGGCTCGCCGTGCAGATGGCCGAAGAAGCGAAAGTCAACCGCTCGGCTCCCGAAGCGCTACGCGAACGACTGCGGCACGCCGGATACTATCTGATCGATCAGAACGGCTCGCTAGACCTGCTTCACAAAGTAGCCTATAGGCCTTCTCTTGGGACGAGCATCAAGCGCCTGTTCCGCCGTTTTCCGGACGAGGTCTACATCATCGGAATAGAATTCGTCACGCTGATCACGGTTGTGGCGCTGATGATGAGCCTGGTACGGAGCCACGGCGGTTTTGGCCTGATTGTCAGCGCGCTGCTTCTGATTCTTCCGGCGACCCAGGCCGCCGTGGAATTGACGAACTATTTCGTGACCACGGTCCTTACACCGCGGCCGCTGCCGAAGCTTAATTTCTCCAGCGCAGTCGAGCCGTCTTGCGCGACGATGGTTGCAATTCCAACGCTGCTGATTAACGAAAAGCAGATCCGGCAACTGGTGGACGATCTCGAGGTTCGCTACCTTGTAAACCGCGACCCGAATATCTTTTATGCACTGCTCACCGATCTTCCTGACACGGCGGAACCGGTGGGCGAGCACGATGGCAGGATCGATTTCGCCATCGGCCTGCTGGAGAATTTAAATCGCAAGTACGCAGGCGAGCCGTACGGCGGATTCTATCTGTTTCACCGGCACCGTATCTACAATCCGCGCGAGGGCGCTTGGATGGGTTGGGAACGCAAACGCGGAAAGCTGCTCGATCTGAACCAACTGCTGCGAAACGTATACGATCCATTTCCGGTGAAGGCAGGCGACATGTCGCGTCTGCCCAAAATCCGGTACGTGCTTACCTTGGATTCCGATACGCAGTTGCCGCGCGGTTCGGCTCAGAGGCTCATCGGAGCCATGGCGCATCCTTTGAACCGTCCGCTGGTCGATCCCGAGCTGAACATCGTTACGGAAGGCTACGGCATTCTTCAGCCTCGCGTGGGCATCAGCGTGCATTCAGCGACACGCTCCCGCCTGGCAACGATTTATTCCGGAGAGACGGGATTCGATATATACTCGCGCGCTATTTCGGACGTGTACCAGGATCTCTACGGAGAAGGAATATTTACAGGCAAGGGCATTTACGATGTCGACGCGCTGCGCCAGGTACTGGAACACCGGTTTCCACGCAATGCACTCCTGAGTCACGATCTTATCGAGGGCGCTTACGCGCGCGCGGGTCTGGTCTCCGACATAGAAGTTATCGATGACTACCCGTCACATTACAGCGCGTATAACCGCCGCAGGCACCGCTGGCTGCGCGGCGACTGGCAGATTGCGCGATGGATTTTCAATCGCGTGCCAGATGAATCCAGAAGCCTCGTGCCGAATCCCATTTCTCTCGTTTCGAAATGGAAGATAATCGACAATCTTCGAAGAAGCCTGATCGAACCGGCTACATTCATTCTGCTCGTTGCAGGATGGTTCTTTTTGCCTGGAGGGCCCGGTTTCTGGACCCTGGTGAATTTGGCGCTGCTGTTCCTGCCTATTTATTTCCGGCTGCTTTTTTCGCTCGTTCGTGCCATATGGGGAAGCCAGAAGTGGGCACACGCGCGTGAAGCTCTGGTGGATTTCGCTACGTCGCACATCAGCATTCTTCTGAACATCGCGTTTTTGGCGCATCAGACACTGGTTTCGCTCGATGCGATCTTTCGCACCGTGGTTCGAAGCACCATCACCCACACCCGGCTTCTGGAATGGGAGACCGCGACAGAAGCCGAATTGGGCATCAGGAAACGAACTCCAGTGGATATTTACCTGGATTGGGTTCCGGCGGTGGGCGTTTGTATCGGGCTGGCGTTGTTTTTGCGGTTACAGGCGCTGCCTTACGCTTTGCCGTTTGTCGTCGCCTGGTGCTACTCCAAGCTGATTTCGAACTGGCTCAACCGGTCGCCACATCCGCAAGATCTAGAACTAAGTGAAAAGGAGCGCCGCTTCCTTCGAGATATCGCGCTGCGTACATGGCGATACTTCACAGAATTCAGCACGGAGAACAACCACTGGCTGATACCGGACAATGTGCAGGAAGATCCATACCGCGTTGCCGAGCGCATCTCGCCGACCAATCTGGGATTTCTGTTCAATGCTCGTCAAGCCGCTCTCGAATTCGGCTATCTGACGCTTTCCGAATTTGTAACGCAGACAGAACGAACTCTCGATTCGGCGTTAAAGCTTCCGCGTTATTTCGGACACTACGTTAACTGGTACGACAATCTCACGCTGCAGCCTCTAAATCCCCTCTTTATTTCGAGCGTGGACACCGGCAATCTCGTCGCATCGCTTTGGAGCTTGAAGCAGGGTTGTTTGGAGCTGCTGCACAAGCCTGTCATTCGCCAGAACGCCCTAACCGGCCTTTCCGATTATTGCCGTATGGCAGGTTCGGAGGTTCGCGGAAGGACGGACGATTACGGGCGGCTGTTCCAACTGAGCGATTCTCGCGAGTGGCTCCCGCAGCTCTTTCGAACGGATGAGCGTACTTCCCCGCTGCCGAGTGAGCCCGCTGAAAACCCGCACTTCTCGTGGGCAACAGAACTGGAGGGCCGGCTTCGTGCTTTGAAGGACGAAGCAAGCCGCTTCATGCCGTGGTATCGGCCGGAGTTTGAAGAGCTGCGTCAATCGGTTTCGGGTAAATCTAGCCTGCCATCCGGGACGCTTACCGCGGCGGGCGGCAATGCATACTATGATGAGCTCGATCGGAAGCTTCACGGGATGGCGGGACAACCGGGCCTCACGCAGGACCTGCTTGCACAGATTACACGTCTGCGCGCAGACATCGCAGGCTGCCGGGCTCGTCTGAACGACATCGCGTCTCGCCTGCGTAAGCTCGCAAGTGAGTTGGATCGCGTGGCCCGGGAGATGGATTTCGAAATGATTGTGGACAACAGGCGCAGACTGTTGTCGATCGGGTATGACGTTGCGTCACAGAAACTCAGCACTTCCTGTTACGATCTGCTTGCATCGGAATCCCGCACAGCGGCATTCATTGCCATCGCCAAATCCGAGGCCGCGCAGGATTGCTGGTTCCGGCTCGGCCGGCAACATACTGTTTGCGAACGAGAGACGGTCCTGATTTCCTGGACCGGAACGATGTTCGAATATCTGATGCCTGCTATTTGGATGAAGTCGCATCCTAATACCCTTTTGGATCGGGCCGTGCGGTCCGCGGTGCGCGTCCAGCAGTTATATGCGCAGAAGCGAAACATTCCGTGGGGTATTTCAGAAGCCGCATACAGTAAGAGAGATTCGGAGGGAAATTATCAGTATGCGGCGTTTGGCGTGCCGGGACTCGCGCTGAACGTGGCACGCGGCGCATCCTTGGTTGTGTCGCCCTATTCGAGTTGCCTCGCCTTGCTGGTAGATGCCCCGCGCGCGGTTCAAAATCTTCGCCGGCTGGCCGGCAAGAAATGGCTGGGTGATTATGGCTATTACGAATCGGGGGATTTCACGGCTTACTCGAATCGAGCGCTGCTTCCTAGAAAATATGAGCTGATCCGTTGCTGGATGGCACATCATCAGGGCATGAGCCTGGCCGCCATCTGCAACGTTTTACACGATTCCGCTTTTCAACGCTGGTTTCATGCCGAGACACTGGTTCAGGCAAGCGATTTGATTCTGCAGGAACGGCCGCTCCGCGCGCGGCCGATCCTGGACTCGCAACCGCGAAGGCTGCTCTCTTTTGCACGCAATAGCCCAAAGGGGCCGGCGGCGAAGGCACCGGCTTGAATTTCGGCGTAGCGGACTTCTAAGAGGCGCGTCTTGCCAAGATCTGCCGGGCAGTCCTTTTCCCGGTTGCTATCGCGCCATGGACAGTTGCGCTGTGGCCATTCAACTCAGTGGCTTCGCCGGCGAAATATAGGGTATCCGCCAGCGGTTTCGCCAGAACCTTTCGCGCGGCCAGCGCGCCCGCGGGCACGTAGCTATAAGCTCCTAGCGCGAACGGATCCGCGTGCCACTCGTGCAGATGAGCAGTTTCCGCCAGCCGGTTCAATTTTCCGGCCGTCACACCGGTGATCCGGGCGAGGTCCGCCAGAGCGCGGGCAATGATGGCGGATCGCGGTTGCTCCAACAGCGCGTCCGCGTGCGGTCCGGCGCTCCAGCCAGTTAGCACCGGCGCACGAACCGGCAAGGTCGTCCACCAAGTGGGAAAGGAGGGCTCAGAAGATAGAAGGAATCCTGCGTCTTCCAGTCCGGCAATTTTTTCCCAGAACGGCTCCCGGAAACAGACCACGAGGCGAATGACGTGCCCGAACCGAAGCCGTCGCGCCGCCTCGAGCACAGCGTCCGGTTCAGGATAAAAGCGAATGGAGCCAGGCGCGCCTGGCTCGGCCTGCAACGCGCCAAGAGGAACCGTTATCACTACCTGGTGCGCGCTCACTCGTTCCATCGCGCCACTCGGCGCTGAGGCAATCAGGCGCCCGCTTATGTGTAGAACGGCTTCTCCCGGCTTCCAGTCAATGCGCTCCACGACAGAGTTCAGGGCCAATTTGCTGCGAGTCGAATCGATTCCTCGGAGAAGATGCAGCGGAAGCGCGTCGTATCCGTTCATGATGCGAAAGGAGCCGCCCCCGCCGATTGCATGCGAAGCGCGTGCATCCTCTGCCAATGACGCGATGCCCACCACTTCTTTATGAGCGGCGTTAAATCCTTCCACATAAGACACGGCGAGCCGCTTCGCCTCTTGGTCGTGCGATGAGCGGCCGATAAAATCCGCGAAAGTCTGGTCCCCGCGTTTCGAGGCGGCCTTCTCCATATCCTTCATAACGCGATCAATCAGTTGCCATGCGTCATGAGCGGCCCGAGGTTTTCCATCTTCGATGTGGACCGCGCGACCCTCGCAACTGTAAGCAGTAAGCGCCGCCGCACGAACGATGCTCCAGATTTCCGGCGAGCGCCCGTGAACAAATTCAGCGCCCAATTCAATCGGGACCGGCGCCAATGGATCGTGAATGGTCGCGATACGCCCGCCAATTCGGCCCCGCGCTTCGACGCATAAGACTTTCAGGCCGGCCGCATGCAGCTCGCGAAAGGCGGTGAGGCCCGCGGCTCCGGCCCCTATCACCACTACGTCCCAATCAACGGGCACTCGATATCCGTCCTAATCTTCTTCCTCGAAAATTCCGGTTTGCCGGTTCTTCTTGACACGCCTGGCGTCGAAGTACCGTCCGTTCATCGCGACATAGACGCCCGGCGGCAGAGTCTGTACGAATGCGAGAGCGCTGCCCAGATTAAACAGTCCATCCGAGCTGCCGAATTTATAGGGAATCATGGCTCCAGTCAGCACGATTGTCTTATCTTCCAGCTTCGCGGATAGTGCCCTAGCGGTCGTCGAAATAGTGTCGGTGCCGTGGGTGATCACGATACGCGCTTCCGGGCTTGCGCGGCACTGTTCGACAATCAGGTCGCGATCGGCATCGGTCATATCCAAACTGTCGACCATCATGAGCGTTCTGATATCGAGATCGAGTTTACAGCGGCCCAAGCTCAACATCTCAGGAAGATGAGAATCCTTGAAGAAGAGCTTCCCGCTGATTTCGTCGTACTCTTTGTCGAATGTTCCACCCGTGATCAGAACTCGGATGCGCCCGTTATTTTCGAATCTCACTCTGCTATTCTCCGGCATCCGGCTCGCTCGCCGTGCGCCGGCAGGTGGCCGTGGTGATTCACTGAAAGAGGGAACTCTACAGGAGATTTCAGGATGTCTTACCAGAACCTCTCATTGGAATGCGAAAAGCGGGTAGCCGTCGTGACGTTGAACCGGCCGCATCGCCGGAACGCGTTGTCGCTCGAATTGATGACAGAGCTTATCGATTGTCTGGATAAGCTCGCGGAGGACCGCTCCGTTCAGGCGATCATTCTCGCCGCTTCCGGCAAGGTGTACTGTTCCGGCCACGATCTTAGCGAAATGGTGGGACGCAACGTCACGGATTATCGCCGAATTTTTGACGTGTGCGCGAATCTGATGCTGAAGATACAGTCTATTCCGCAGCCAGTTATCGCTGAAGTGCAAGGGACCGCAACCGCCGCCGGGTGCCAACTGGTAGCTACCTGCGATCTCGCCGTAGCCGCGCGCGAGGCGACCTTCGCGACTCCTGGCGTCCGCATTGGCCTCTTCTGCACAACCCCAATGGTGGCTCTCAGCCGCGCCATTGGCAGAAAACGCGCTCTTCAGATGCTGCTCACCGGCGAGGCGGTCGATGCCGCCACCGCGGTGGAATGGGGTCTCATCAACAGCGCGGTACCGGCGGAAGATTTGAAATCCGCTGCGCGCGCGCTGGCAATCAGAGTGGCCGAGGCAAGTCCTCTAACCGTGAGCATCGGGAAACAGGCGTACTATACGCAGATCGATCTCGATCAACAGAAGGCTTACGGTTACGCAAAAGAAGTGATGACAACCAATGCGCTCGCGATGGATGCGCAGGAGGGCATCTCTGCATTCCTCGAAAAGCGCGAACCGTGCTGGTCTGGCAGATAGGATCGCCCTGAAATCCCGGCTCAGCCCCGCAGGTTCTTATAAGCGACGAGGCATCGATCGACGGTTTCCATCTCCGGATACTGACTGCCTTCCTGCTCGATCAAGTAGTATTCGACGCCACCCTTGCTCTCGGCGGCGGCAAAGATCTTCTTCCATGGCGCGACGCCTTCGCCGAAGAGCACGTGATATCCGTTCTCCGGAGACCAATCCTTCAGATGGAGCGAGCGGATACGGCCCGGATTACTGTCGATCCAAGCCACCGGATCGTTGCCGGTAGCGAGGCAGGTCCCCACGTCCAGTTGCAGCATGATGCTCTTGTCCGTGTTCGCCGCGATAATCTCGAGCGGCTTTTGTCCATCCACCGGTTTCCACTCCGCATCGTGATTGTGATACCCGGCGTGCAGGCCCGAGCGCTGCATGGTGGCGTTCGCTTTGTCCAACGTTTCCGCCACGGCTTTCCAATCATCGATGCTGGTTGCTCGTCCGGGGCTCGCCATGACAATGTAACGAGTACCCAGAATTTTGTTCAGCTCGATGGCCTTCTCTATTCCGTCAGTGCTGAACGACTTCTTGTCGTTATGCGTGGAGTGGCACTGTATTCCGAGATCGTCCAGTTGCTTGCGGACCTGTTTCGCGTTATCGGGAGTCCAGTCGTAATAAGGGGCATAGAACTCAACACACTCATAGCCCATTTTCGCGACGCCCTGAAGCGTTCCCGGTAAATCTTTTTTTAACTCGTCACGAACCGAGTAGAGCTCCAATCCGATAGGGATGTTTTTCCCGCTTGCCGCCATAACAAAGGGAGCGGATGCCAGAGCGCCGAGGAAGGCGCGACGGGAAGGATCGTCGTATATCGCCATGCAAGGGCACCATATCACAGGACAAGCGTGCGGTGGACCGTTTCAGCGCCTGATAGCGCTGCGGCACTGCTCCGGCAGTAAGGCTCAGGCCAGCTGTATCGTCATGACCGTGATGTCATCCGCTTGTTGGCCGCTCGATGCGGCCGCGGAAGCAAGCACGCCCGCCAAGCCTGCGATGTGAGCGCGGCTTTTCGCGTGAATGGTTTCGAGCGCCCAGGAATCGTTCTCCTCGTCCAAGCGGGCTTCCGAAAATCCATCCGAAAAGATGACTACCCTGTCGCCCTCGGAAAGTTTCACGCGTCCCTCCTCGAAGCCCCGATTTTGAAAGGCGCCCAGCACCGTGGCGGTTGCCTCTAAAAGTTCGAAAGCGCCATCCGGATGGACAAGAACAGGAGAAGGGTGCCCGCAGTTCACATATCGAAGCTCTCGATTGGGCGCCTCGTATGCGCCGAAAAACAAGGTTGCGAAATGTTCCGGCCGGGTGGATTGGAAAAACAGGCGATTCACCTTGTCCATGAGTCTGGAGGGATCGCGGGCAAGTTCCTGCTGCCCTCGTATCGTGGCCTGCAGGTTCGCCACGAGCAAAGCCGCGCCAATGCCTTTACCGCATACATCGCCGAGGACGAAAGCCATACTTTCGGAATCGATCTCAAAGAAATCGTAAAGATCGCCGCCCACATCGCCGGCCGGAAGGGATGCGCACTCACATTCCAGGCCGCACGCGCGAAGGTACGGCGGTGGCAGCAGCTTCCTCTGCACTTTTCGGGCGATGGCCAGCTCTACGTCAATGGGCCGCCGGTCTTCGGGTTGAGCAGCCAGATGTTTCTCAACGACGGAAAGAAAGTGCTTATTGTCCCAAGGCTTCGGAATGAAATCGCAAGCGCCGCGATGCATTGCCTCCACGGCTAATTCGATTGTGCTCCAGCCGGTCATCGCAATGATGGGCACCCCGCGCCGCTGGGTCCGCAGCCGGTCCAGCAGTCTCAAACCTTCTTCGCCGGAAGTGGTGTCCCACGTGTAGTTCATGTCGACGACGATCAGATCGTGATCGCCATAGGCGGCGACGGCCAGCGCGTCGTTGGGGGATTCGGCCGTCTCGGTGAAGTACCCGGCTCCTTTCAGCAGCAAGCGCAGAGCCTCCCGAACATCCGGCTGATCGTCTACAACCAGCACCTTGCGCACGTCGATCTTTGTATCTCGTGGAACTTCCAATACCATTTCGGAAACGCCTTGCCCATCTGAGTGCAAGCGCGTTGCCATCATACACACTAACAGAAAGTTTGGATTTGCATGAACTTAGGCGGCACGGTGCGAGGCTCGCACTGTTCATTTCTGAACATCTGCATCCCGCCTGAGTCACTGCCCGGTCGCGAGAGCTACGATCCCGCCTTGAGGATTTCAATATTCCCGTTGTTGTTTGTCAATCTCATTTCGCAGCGCCCGCCGCCAATTACTCCGCTGACGCCGTCGTTCGAGATAGACCCCGAGACATTGAGCGGAAAATCCGTGCGAATCTTTCCGAAAGACGTCCGCGCCGCGACGCGATAGCTGGCCTCTCCCTGCAAGCGCACGCGCAGTGGCGAGAATGAAGTCCGAATGATAATCGGCTCGCAATTGCCACGAGCCGTGCTGGCCGCATCTACCGCGCCGTTCTGATCTTCGACTTGAAGCGGCCCCAGAATACCGTCCAGCAGGACGGGCGCAAAACTCGTTGTGACCTGCGCACCGCGAGTGTTATTCGCCTTCACCCCTCCGTTTGAGTTCTCGACAAACAATAGCCCGCCGATATCGGATGCCTGGACCATCGCAAAACTCGTCCTCACGTTCGCTTCTCCCCGGATATTCGTCAGTGATACGCCTCCGTTGCCGGAGTGGATTCGCGCACTGCCCTGAACGTCGGTGACCGTCACCGCTCCGAAAGAGTTCTCGACTGTGAGCGGGCCGCCGACTTTGCCGCCATAGATAGTGGAGTTGTTCGCGCGAATGCTCAACTGCCGCCGGATGTCCTGGAACCGCACTTCTCCGAAGGTTGTATTCAGTTCCGCGGAGCCTTCCACATTCGTCGCTTCCACCTTGCCGTTGGTGTTGTTCACGGTCAAGTCGCCCTTGAAGTTGCGAACGGTCACATTGCCAAACGAGTTTCTGATGCTCCCAATCCCGCCGGAATCCGTCACCTGGACCGTGCCGTTACTGTTAGTGACGCTCACACCTTTCAACACATCTGCGGCCGTGACATTCGAGAAGCGATCTCGTATGCTTACTGCGCCCTTGATATCCGCTGCGTCTACCGGTCCATTGTTGGTTTCGACGGTGACGTCACCCGCGTTGCCGGATACCCTGACCGCGGAAAACGAATTTTCGAGCCGCTGCGTGCCGCGCCCGTCGCGAAACTCAAGGTTGCCGTGAGAGGTCGTGATGTCGCTGCTTGCTTTCAAACCGATCACCGACACGCCGCCGAAGGAATTGCGGATTTCGAGAGGCGCTGTTTCGGGCATCGTAATCTCATAGCGGACGTAATAGGAAATGTTATGAAGCCCGAAAAACGAATTCTGCCTCTCGGGATAACGAGTACGGATAGCGAGCTCGCTAGATGAAGGCTCCACTAGAATTTCTATGCGATCGGCAAATGTTTTTGCCTGGCCACTGTCGGCCGCCGATACCTTTATCTCTGCATGGATGACTACATCCGGTTGGGAGTGGGTGCGGACGCTGATATTGCCCAATCGATGCTCTAGGTACACCTTTTCGCCCGCATGGAGCGGCACGGTCTTATCGAAAGCGCGGGTGTATTCTTCGCGCGCCCAAGTGCTCGAGACGAGCGCCAGCCCAACCAGTATCGGATTAATTTTTCTGATCACGAGTGAGTAGCTCCCTCAGAGTCTGCTGTTTTTCGCGGTATAAGTTCGCCAATTCCGTCTGCAATCGCATATTGAAGCGGTTGTGTTCCAGGTTCGTGCGTGTCTCGGAAATAGCCGAGTCGAGCATCAGCAGCTTTTCCTTGTAATTAGCAGCAAGCGCCGATGCGGGATTCTGAAGCTGCGGCCCAGCTAATTCGGAAAGCCTGTCGATGGAGCGCCGGTACGCGGTCTCTGCCTTCTCCACCTCTTGCAATGCCTGCTCGGTCAGGAAATCCCGGTTGCCCGCATCAGGGACGACGGCTTGCGTCGTTTGCGACGCGTCGCGCGGCGAGAGGTTATTCCGCCAGGACCACAACGCCAAAACTCCCGCCACAACCAATACGCCCGCCGCGACCGCCCACGTCTTCCATTCCTTCCACCACAGGACACGTCCTTTAGGCTTTGGCTCGGCCTCGAGCACCCGCCGGATGCCCGGCCAGAGGCCTGGGCTGTCCCACTGTTCATGCAAGTCCTTCGCGCTGGTTGAGATCTCGTTCCATAACCGGTATTCCCGCCGGCATGCCGCGCAGTGCTTCAGATGCTCGCGCGCTTCGGGCATGAGCTCGGATATCGCGAGCGCCCGTTCCAAATCACCGCATTCGAACTTCATGCACTTGACTCCATCAACATCCGCTTCAACTCACGCTTGGCCTCAAACAGCCAGTTGCGGGAGGTCCCTTCCGGGACCTCCAGAATTCCCGCAATCTCGGAGTGCCTCAGGCCTTCCACCTCAAACATCAGAAAAACCAGCCGCTGGCGGTCGTTCAGTTTCTTCAGCGCGCCTTCGAGCGCCACTTTCAGCGGGAGCTTACTGTCGGACGAAAACTCTCTGAGCGCGGGACTCTCGGCCCGCCGCTGCTGCTTGCGCATGGCGTCGTAGCAGCAGTTGATCAGAATGCGGTAAATCCAGGTCGCAAGTGAAGATTGACCCTGGAACCCGCTCACCGCCCGAAAGACTTTCAGGAACGCTTCCTGCACTACGTCCTCCGCATCCGCGCGGCTGCCCACCAGGTGAAAAGCCAAGCTCTTCATCCGTGCTCCATGCAGCTGGTACAACCGTTCGTACGCGCGCACGTTGCCGCGCTTGCAGCTTTCTACAAGCTCCGCGTCAGTCGGATTGTCGGGCAAGCTAGCGGCGAACTGGAGCGGCAATGCGATCTCCCACGCCATATACTTCTTTTTCGGGCTTTAGACGAAGGGAAAACGGGAAACGTTGGGAAGAACTCTAAAAGAGTCCTGTTACAAATACGAGAGAAGGGTGTCAATATCGTTATATGTTCACGGGGACAGCAAGATACTCCACATTGAGTTCGACGCACGTGGATTTTTCAAAGGGCTGGATCTCGCGCGGCACTGCGTGCACGGCAATTGCCATAGCGGCAATCTGCGCGGCGGGCGTTTTTCTTCTACTTTGCGAGCGGGACAGCACGTTGTTGGCGCAAGGAAGCGCGCCATTGGCCCGAGCGGCGGCAGTTCCCGTCCCTTCGCCGAAGGCCTCGATTTCCGCCCCACCGCTTGCCAGCGCTAACAAGTCGGCGGTGGGTAATAGCGTCCCTTCCTCCTCTCCAGCGATTTCTCAGCAACAAGTTCCCTTCCACGTCATTCGGTCCCGGCACTTCCAACGTGTAGGGGCCGTGAGGATGGGGCTATGGAAAGCGGATGCCCGGCGGGGGCTGTGCGATATCAGCGTTGTCGCGAACGGACGGCGTGTTAACAAGCGCGCTGTAAAGCTAAATGAGGCGGTGTTTATCTCCGCGGGCGATCGCGAGCAGACTCTAAAGCTGATTGTCGAGCGGATTGGCAGGAGCGATATTTCCGGGTATTTGGTTCAGCCGGCGGAGGGATCCAGCGAAACCGCACCCACGCCACAGCCGCTTCACTGATCGGTTCCGGCAAGCCGCTCTATTTCTTTTTTCGAGCCCAGATCCAGCCCGATATCGGCGCGCCCGTAAGTTCCCGTGATTTTGAACGGCACCAATTTAGCCTTGCCCTGCTTCTTAAAAAAAGGGGTCAGTGCTTTCAAAAGAAACGATTTGAACCCTGGCGTGGCATCGCTCGGCTTACCGGTGGTTTCCAGCGTGCCATGAAGGTTGACCTTATAATCGACCAAACTGTAGCTCCCATTCATTTGAGCGGCCGCGCCAGGCACGTTAAAGGAGACGTTCGAGAGCTCCGCCACACCACCGCTGATACCGGCATGGCCCGTCAGGTTCGAGAGCACGGTCTCCTCATTCTCGCGTTCTCTTCGGCGACCACTCTGCGCGCTTTCGCTCAGGCGACTGATGTTGCTTTCCGTTTCGCGGTTTGTAAATTTACCTGAGCCAACTCCAAACTCGCCTGTCAGCCTGATCTTCTGCACAAAGGCCTGCGGCGTGGGCGGAAGTTCGGCATGAGCGCGAAAGCGGATGTTGCCGGTCATGGGCGCCTGTTTCGCTGAGATAAACAGTTTCAAAAGATCCTCGATCCGCCCGTCGGAGCTTTCGATATCGAGCGATGCCGTTTTCCCGCTCTCGCCGGCGTGCGACGCCACCATGCCGTTCGCGGTGAGCGTCGTCCGATCGAATCGAGCGAACACCTGCTCCAACTGGGTATTCCCATTCCGTGCATCGACGGCAGCGCGGAACTCAGTGACGAGTGGCCTGGTATGGCTCGTCCCGGTCACATGAAAATTTGGAACCTTGGCGGTCCCGGTCACTTCGATGCGGCCTAGCGTGCCTGCAAAGTTTCCAATGGAGAACAGCGTGCCCGCAATTCCCCGGAAAACCGCCAGGTTCGCCTCCGAGTATCGATACGAGCCCTTTACGGGAGTGCTCCCAGGATCATTTACCTGCCACGGCCCGAACGAGCCTGTCGATTCAATAATGCCGGGAGGCGTGGTGTTGTCGAACCGGACCCAGTAGGGAACTGCCTTGTCGTTTCCAATGTTGTCGAGTCTTAAATTGTCGATGACCAATCGGAACGTTTTTTGCCTCGGAGTGGCGGGAAGAAAGTCTAGAACCGCCCCATTCGCAATCGTTGTGCCGACGATGATCGATGACAGGGGGTGCGAGCTGCTGTGGGTCAGCGGCATCACCGGGTTCGGCCCTCCACCCGGTTGCGGCGGCGGAATCGTCACATGCAGCCCCACCACTCGCACGAACGGAAGACGTTTTCGTATACGAAGAAGTCCCGTATAGCTCCCCTGAATTTCGAGCTTCTGAACGGTAATAAGCGGCGGCTTGTCCTTGTGCTTCCGGTGAAGAAACTTAATGCCTTCGGCGACGCACCCGGGTGGCAAGTATGTCCGCTGAAAACGGTCGATTACAACGGGCCGCGCAAATCTTTCTTGCAAGACATCAATTAACGCTTGTTCCTTGAAAGGCCAATCCACCGCCAGGAAGATTCCATAGGCGATGAGGAAAGCCGCCAAGGCCACCAAACCGCCTATGACCCAGCGGCGAATCAGCGGGTGAGGCGAGCGGGCCGCAACCTGGTTCGATTCCTTGTCGAGAAGTGCTTCCCGTGGCATCGTCTGCCGCTCCGCTGGGCCGCGGCCTGGCTGGCGCCCTCACCATAGGTGATCCCGCACCGGCAAAATGGTTTCTTTCCGCACAGCAAACCGTCGAAAGCCCGTTACGCTGCGGCTGTGGAGCGCTGCTGGCCCGTTCCCGCTTGTTCCTTCTCCGTCATCTTGTCCAAGGCGGACTGCATCTGCTGGACCCAGCCGGCCGTTTCACCTTCTAGCGCCTTCTCCGTTTGGTCCACCAGCAGATCGATGTTCCTGCGCCGCCCCTTCTCCCACCGCGAGAGTGCCTTCCACCACAGTTCGACATTTCTCAAGCTGGTAAGCGCTTGATTGTACTGTATGAGAGAGTTCTCCACCTGGTCGGCCTGCAACTTGGTTGTGAAGGCAGTCACGATCGCCGTTGCCAGGGCCACCCAAACATCCAAATTGATGGCCGCCAGCAGAGTTCCGCTTGCTGCAGCAAGATAAATGCTTACCTGCATGAACCTGAATTTTCGCGCCAGCTTGTGGGTCTTCACGACGAAATAAGCGATCTGATCTTGCAGGCGAGTTCGAACATATTCCTCCGGCGGAAGAAACAGCATGCGTGCCGGATCGTTTTTTGTCTTAACGTCCAGACTCGTTTTGTTGACCTCGCTCTGCACGAGGGCGGAGGTTACGTCTTTAATTCGAGCCGCCAGCTTCGATTCGCGCGAACTCTGCAGGCACTGTTCGTCACTATAAGCGCAGGCCTGCGTGCGAAAACGATAGATTTCCCTTTTAATCGCTTCAGCAGCTCCCCGCAGCAGTATCCACTTGTACCCTTCGCGAAAGTGACTGTTATACGCAGCCACGATCGAGGCGGTAATCGGGATCACCAGCACGAACCAGTGCACTCCCGCCGAATGCGCCGGTATTGTAAACCACGCCGGCACTGCTTTGCCCGACTGCAGAAGGGCGAACAGCGTGGCGGCAACGGCAAGCAGCAGAATCGTCATCTCCACTCGGCGAAACGCCCGCTGTTTGCCATTGGCCGCTTGATCAAGCTGATCGTATCTGGCCCAAGCATCGCTCAGCGTGTCGGCGAGTGTGCTGGCGCGCAGATCGATCCGCCCAAGGAGAATGCGATTCAGCTCTTCGAGGCTGCCGTTGATCGGAAAGCAATAGATCTTTGCCGTCTCCTTTATTTCGGCGATCTCCGGATCGCTGCTTGCAGCCGCACCTCCGGCCTGGACAGCCGAGCTATCGAGAATCTGGTCCGCCAGTCTGCCGCTCCCTTGAATAGCGATCACCGGCCAACCTCTTCGCGCACAGCGCACGAGAGCCTTCTTTTCTATGTCATCGCCGCCGAAAAGGACGGCGACAACCGGCTGCGCGCCGTCTGTCCCCTGCTTTGTGAGTTGATCCGCAATCTGAAACATAGACTTCGGCGCGTCCAGCGAATCTTTTGGAAGACGCAGAAAAAGTCGGTGATTGGCATCCTGGGCCGCATCGGCCGTGCCGTTCGAAATTACGCCGATCAGCGCCGGCATTTTATCCTGCTCGGCGGCAGCCTCGCCAATGAGGGCCGCGCATGCGGAGCAGCTTCCGTTATCCAGAATCAGCGCTCCCGGATCAATCGCGATGGGCGCGATGACACGGCTGAAAATCGAACGGATCTGAAGGCCTAGCGACGAATCGAAGCTGCCCAGCAAAATGATCAAGGGCTGCGGGGTAATCTGAAGTTTCTCTATCTCGGAGGGAAGAGTTTCAGTTGACACGAGGTCGACAACTTGCGGTTTGCTCGAAGACATCTGGATTATGCCGTGCCGCATACGATAACACACCGGAGTGCTGCTTTGCGGATCGGGAGATCGAATGGTGATCGCTCTAGCTGGAAGACGGATCGATCCGGCAGACGCACAAAACCCATCTTTTCCGCCCGCCAGCGTCGATGCCGTCCGAAGCCGTTTGCGCGAGCTCTTTGAGGCTCAGAAGGCAACCGCCCTGGTGAGCTCCGCGGCGTGTGGCGCCGATCTGCTTGCGCTCGAGGTGGCCGGCGCGCTGGGACTCAGACGGCGTGTCATCCTGCCGTTCTCGACCAGCCGGTTCCGCGAGACTTCGGTAGTCGACCGTCCAGGCGATTGGGGTCCCCTGTACGATAGGGTGATAGCGGACGCGACGTTGCGCCTTGACCTGGAAATTGTTGCCACAAATTCGGACGATGACGCAGCGTACGCCATGGTCAATCTCGCGATACTCAACGAAGCGGCGGCGTTGTCAAGCACGATCGCCACTCGGCCGGTGGCCGCTCTTGTATGGGATGGCGTCTCGCGCGGCGAAGCAGACCTGACGCAGGCGTTCGGGGCCGAAGCTGCACGAAGGGGATTTCCTGTCGTCGAAATAAAAACGCTCTGAGCGCCGTCCGGCTGCGCCAAACACGCTGCTTCAGAGCCGTCCAGGTCGCGGAGCATCAGCCGCCGCAATTGGCGAACGAAATACTCATGCGAAACACCACCGGATTCAGAGCTTGCATGCCTGGTTCTGACGACCAGAACTCTTTGTCACCGCTGAGCTGATCGAAGAAATCGCGTTTGCCTTCTGGTATTGGCTCGTCGGGCCGTGGCACAAGCGCCAGCCCGAGACAGCCATTTGAAAACTTCTCCAGACGGCCACTGTTCCAGGACACAACCGTCCCCTCGAAATCCCAGGCAAAACCCAGAAGCTTGAATTTTCCGCCATTCAGCTTCTCGAGTGACTGAAGCGCGGTGCCGAACGTGATGTTCTCTTCAGTGTGCCACCGGCAACGGGATGTTGCGGCCACTAGACAGAAGTGTATAGCAGCAATGTGAGGCTCCGGCTCATCGTCGTTCCAGAAAATGGAGAACGAAACTTCCGGCTGATCTTTCATCACTATCGTCCCGGGCCCCACTTCGTCGCCGACGGTCACATCGCCCTCTTCTACATTTTTCGCGCCAAACAAGGAGATGAGATCGGCGCGGGTCGTCTTCGGAACGATCGGTCCCGCACGTTTTCCAGGAACAATCAGCCAGTCATTCACGGCCGCCGCCTTGGCCGCATTCGAAAGCGAGAGCAACGCGATCGCCAACAAGATTGCAGCGTTCACGGACTAAGTTTCCTCGGGCAGCGCTGGGTTCAGCATTTCACAAACCGGCGGCGAACGCTACCGTGGAAGCATGAAAATAATCTCTTCGAAAGAGGTCCTTACGAACAAGCTCTTCCGCGTCACGGATGAGATCGCGAAGGATCGGAGCGGTTTTGAAATTCATCGCCTCATCGTCCGTCATCCGGGTTCGGCGGTCATGATGCCGGTGGATGATAAAAATCGCATCCTGCTGGTGAAGCAATTCCGGCTTCCGGCGCAACGGGAGCTTTGGGAATTGCCGGCGGGCCGCTTGGATCCCGGCGAATCCCCGCTCCAGGCCGCCAAGCGAGAGCTGCGCGAAGAGACAGGCTACACGGCAAAAAAATGGGTGAAGCTTGCGTCCTTTTGGCCCTCTCCGGGGTATGTGGATGAAAAAATGACTCTCTTTTTGGCACTCAACCTTTCCGAAGGCCAGCGAAAACCGATGGAGGACGAGCGCATTGAGATGCGCTGGTTCCCCCGCAGAGAGATCGGGAATCTTATCGAAGAGGGGAAGATCCATGACGGCAAGACAATGATCGGCTATTTCCTCTGGCTCCGATCTGTTCGAAAAAACGCTAGGCGCTGAAGTGAGCCAACCGCAGCCGGAGCCGCTCGTAGGCCCGGAAAAGCAGGCTTTTTACCGCCGATTCCGAGCAGTTCAGCGCAAAAGCGATTTGCGAATAATCGAGTTCTTCATATTTGTGCATGATCACCGCCGCCCGCTGATTAGCCGGCAGGCAATCGATCGCATCGCGAATCTCACGAGCCTTCACTCCTTCCAGTAGGCTCTGCTCGATGGTTGGATTGCGGTCTGGAAAGTCCCGGCTTGGCGATACGTTGTTGTCATTCTCCAGGCTCTCCCGGTTTTTTTCGTATTTGCCGTCGCGCAGCCAGTTAATGGCCACATGATTCGCGATCCGGAACAGCCAGGTGGTGAATTTCGCGGTAGGCTCATACCGGGAGCGCGCTCGATAAACTCGCAGAAAAACTTCCTGCGCCAGCTCTTCCGCCACAAAATCGTTCTGGACCATGCGCTGCAAAAAGTGGATGAGAGACTTTTGGTTCCGCTCTATCAGCAGCGTGTACGACTGTGAATCACCGTCCCGAACGCGACACATGAGCTGAGCATCCGGCTCCATCGCGTAATATCTTCTTCGAGCTGCCGCTCCCCGTTGCCAGACAGAAGGTTTCGCTATCTGAGTGCCCATTCCCCGTTCCACTTACGCACAACGAACCAAATTGCCGAAGGTTTACACAAATCCGCTATTCGGTCGTGAGCGGTCTGTCCATCAGCTCACGAATCGCCAGGCGAGGGTCTTTTGCCTCATAAAGAACCTGGTGCATCTTGTTGATTATGGGCAAGTCGACCTTTTTTCGAAGTCCCAATTCATGGGCTGCCCGACAAGTGGCAACACCCTCCGCGATCATCTTCATTCCGCTAAGAATATGCTGTAACTGATAGCCCTGCCCGAGTTGCACACCTACGAATCGATTGCGCGATAAATCTCCCGTAGCTGTAAGGACCAGGTCGCCCAAACCCGCCAGCCCGCTCAGGGTACGTGGATTTCCACCCATGGCTACCGTAAGCCGGGTGATTTCTGCCAGCCCTCGGGTCACAAGCGCGGCCACGCTGTTGCTGCCGAGCCCCAACCCGCGGCAGATCCCCGCGCCGATCGCGATCACGTTCTTCAGTGCCGCCCCGAGTTCGACGCCCACAACGTCACGGCTGGTGTAAAGCCGCAGGTCCGGCGTGGAGAATGCCTGCTGAACTTCTTCGGCCATCGCGACATCGTCGCACGCGATCACGACCGCTGCCGGTTCGCCCGCCGCGATCTCCTTCGCAAATGTGGGGCCCGATAATACGGCCACGCGCCGTGATGGATTGCCATCCCCGATCGATCCGCCAAGAACATCAACGATAATCTCCGACATCCGGGCCAGCGTTCCATCTTCGATGCCCTTAGTGGCGCTGACAACTTTTAGCGTGCCGGAAACTTGCCCGCGCGCAGATTGCAACACGGCCCGCAAGTAGCAGGAAGGAACCACGCTCAGCAAAACGTCGGCATGTTTCACGACTGCCGCTATGTCCGGCGAGACATCGACGTTGGCGGGCAGCCGAAACCCTGGCAGATACCGGCGATTCTCGCGTAGCTCCGCCATACTCGCCGCGCGCTCCGGGTCTCGCGCCCAGAGCCGGATGGATTCAAACCGGCTTGATAGCGCGATCGAGAGAGCGGTTCCCCAACTTCCCGCGCCTAATACGGCCAGCCGCTTCACTTAGCTCTGCCCTTGACGGAAAAGACGTGCTCGGTGCCGCTCCGCAAACGCGAGATGTTGGCTTTATGGCGATAAATGATGAGTGCCGCTGCGAAGAGCGAAGCGACGAGGACCGGCTCGGGAGGATGAGTGCGGGCGGCCAGCCATATAACGAGCGGAAACAACGCCGCGCCGGCAATTGAACCAAGTGATATGTGCCTGCTCAACGCCACGGTCACAACGAACACCACGGCCGTAACGGACAAGGCCAGCGGCGCGATATACGCGAACGCTCCCACAAAACAGGCAACCGCCTTGCCTCCTTTGAATTTCAACAGGACGGGGTAGCAGTGTCCCAGCATGACGGCTGCCGCGCTTAAGGCCAGCGCGAGCGGCCTATTGTGATTCAGAACGGCTGCAATCCAAACAGCGGCGAAGCCTTTGAGGATATCCAGGAGTAAAACAACTATGCCGGCCTTGCTTCCTGCCGTGCGCTGCACATTGGTTGCGCCGATATTCCCGCTGCCCATGGTTCGAATGTCCTTGCCCGAAGTCAGGCGCACGAACCAGTATCCGAACGGCAGCCCGCCAATGAAATACGCAAACACCGTCGATAACGTGATGGCAAAGGGGGCAGAAATCGGCGTCACTGTCGGCTTGTTAAGAAGCTCCCACCGCCGCCTGGAATCGGTATTCGCGAAGCTTGCGATAGATGCTTGCATTCGATCCCGGATCGCTGCGGAACAGCGCGAACTGAGAAACCGGAAACTTGCCCAAGGCAGCAGGCTGCATCTCTTGCACTTTTTGGCGGAGCCGGCCAAGCGGCACCGGATTCTTGATGCGAGCCAGCGTCAGGTGGGGCGCAAATTGCCGTTCTTCGCGCCGGACTCCCAGCCCCGCCAGCAAGTCTTCCGTCTCGCGAACCAGCGCCAGCAGCGATTCCCCTCCCTGCACGCCCGCCCACAGCACTCGCGGAGAGCGCTCGTTCGGAAACCATCCGAGTTCCCTAACCTCCACCTCGAACGTGTTGCGCGGCATAAGCGACGCCAGCGCATCGTGCAATTCGTCTATGCGCCTTTCCGGCCATTCGCCGATGAACTTCGTCGTGATATGCAAATTATCTAAGGGGTTCCACTTGACCAACGCTTCCGGACGGAGAGCGCTGAGGAGCCGCTCCAGACGCAGCAGAACTCCCGAGGGCAAATCGATGGCCGTGAAAAGTCGCATGGAAAAAATGCCCGTGCTAATGTTCTAGCGTACTCGACGGGGCATGGCGAATATCCGAACCGCGTCCGATGGGCCAAAACCGGAGGCTTGGTCATTGAGCCGGCTGCTTCGCGAGACGGAGCCGCTGGATCTGCCATGGTTCGATCGTCCGGCTGTTGAGGTGGCGCGCGACCTGCTCGGCTGCGTCTTGCTACATTGCGCGACTGCCGGCATGATTGTAGAAACCGAAGCGTATCTCGGTTTGGACGATTTGGCCGCTCATGCCTCCCGCGGAAAGACTGAGCGCACCAAGGTTATCTTCGGTCCCGCCGGCCGCGCATACATCTATTTCAGTTACGGAATGCACGAATGCCTTAATGTGGTCGCGGATCACGAGGGCTCCGCCGGTTGTGTGTTGATCCGCGCTCTCGAGCCGTTGTGCGGCCTAGCGGAAATGTATGAACGGCGAAACTGGCACGGACCCGTTCACGGACTGGCGAATGGACCCGGCAAATTGACGCAGGCGCTTGCCATTACGCGCCAGCACTACGGCCGGCGGTTGGACAAAGGCGAACTAAGAATTCGAAAATGGCGCGTGAAGCCGCGGTTCACGACGGCGGTGACTCCGCGTATCGGGGTCAGCAAATGCGAGGATTGGCCGCTCCGCTTTATCTGGGCCGGGCATCCGTGCTTAAGCAAACGATGAGGACGATGAGATGACGATTAAAGCTGTGGTTGGTATTGCGATTTGTTGTACGGCACTTTCGGCTCAACCAGCCGATCAAGCGCGGGCAAGCCACGCCCAAGAGCAGTCAACGCACGCGCAAGAAGTTGATCGGCGCGTCAAGGCAAAGATCCAAGGATTCCCCGGAAAGGTAACGCTATACGCCAAGAACCTGGAGACCGGCGCGATTTATGGAATCGATCCCTCCTCGCCTGTGCGAACAGCCAGCACGATCAAGCTGCCAATCATGGTGGAGTGCTTTTCCGAAGTCGCGGAAGGCAAGTTAAAGTGGACGGAGCCGATCAAGATCATCGAGTCCGAGAAGGTCTCCGGAACGGGTATCGTGCAAGACCTCTCCGACGGCGACGAGTTGCCGATCCGCGATCTTGTCGACCTGATGATTGTGGTGAGCGACAACACGGCCACCAATCTCGTGCTGAATCGCATCGGCGGCAACGCTGTGAATGCCCGGATGGCACAGCTCGGCTTGGAGCAGACCCGGGTTATGCGCAAGATACTCGGCGACGGAACCAACCTGAAGCCGCACCCGAGCGGAATTACCGATGAAGGAGCTAAACCAGAAAACAGAAAGTGGGGCATTGGCCGCAGCAGCCCGCAAGACATGGTGACTATCCTCGAAAAGCTGTATCGCGGCGAGCTGGTGAGCAAAGCGGCGTCCGAGGAGATGATCGCTATTCTCAAGCGCCAGCGCGATCACGATTGCATCGGGCGCGATATGAAGGACGTCAAAATCGCCAGCAAATCGGGCGCGCTGGATCACCTACGAAGCGATGTCGGAATTGTCTATTCCCAACGTGGGCCCATCGCTATGGCGATCACGGTAGAAGATATTCCGGAGATCGCCTACACGCCGGACAACCCAGGCGATCTTTTGATCTCGACAATTTCGGAGATCCTGGTCGGCGAATTGTGATCCAGCGGCCTAATTTCCGGGCGTCGCTTTCGCCGGCGCCGGTTCCGTACGCACGGTCGGATACTTGATGCCGAGTTGCTCCAGATACGTCGGATACTTGTCCGGATCGTAGTAATACTTCTTCATCAGAGGACGATACTGCTCCATCGTCTTCTCGTTGAGCCAGATAGCAGGCTGATCCTGCGTGCGAATCAGGGGGGTGTATTTTACGTCCTTCGTCTCGACATTTCGGTAGAACTCCCAAGCCTGTTGAACAAGCTCCGGATGAAGGAGCAGATCCACTATGGTCATCGCCTGCACCTTCGCTCCGGCAACAATCCCCTTGTGCGCGATAGGAGTCGCCATCGCAATTCCATTGGCCCAGTTGTGGCCGGGCAGGTTCGGAATATTCGACGGATAACGCAGAGTCACGGTCGGAACGTTCCAGGAAATATCTCCTATATCGTCGGATCCGCCGCCCATTTTCCGCTCTTCCGGAATCGGCCCTTTCAGTTCATCGAGTTTCACGGCCAGTCCCTTGGGCGGAACCCCCAACTCCTTCTGCAGAGCTTTCGCTAATGTCTGGTCCGCTTCGCTCCACTCTGGCAAACCCACCTTCTTGATGTTTTCGTACATGGTTTCGGCGACGGTCTTATTGAAATATGGGGGCCAGGCGGAACCAAGCACCCGCTCGGTGTATGTGGTGTTCGTCATCAGCGCAGCGCCCTGCGCCATCTTGTCGCCGATTTCCCAGAGTTCCTTGATATGCGGATAATCGGTTTCGCGGAAATAGTACCAGACGGATGCGTTCGGCGGAACGACGTTCGGCTGATCGCCGCCATTGGAAATAACGTAATGAGAGCGTTGCTGCAGGCGCAGATGTTCGCGCCGGAAATTCCAGCCGACATCCATCAGCTCCACTGCGTCCAGTGCGCTGCGTCCTCGCCAGGGCGCCGCCGCCGCATGTGCGCTCTCTCCCTGAAACTGATATTCGACTGACACCAGACCGTTCTGCGCGCCCGAACCCCACGAAACCCCGAGATTGTCGGCAACGTGCGCAAAGAGCACGATATCGACATCCTTGAACAGCCCGGCTCGTACATAGTAGGCCTTCGTCCCCACCAGCTCTTCCGCGACGCCCGGCCAAACTTTGATGGTGCCCTTCAAGTGCTCGCGCTCCATCACTCTCTTGACCGCGATCGCCGCGAGAATGTTCAGCGGCTCGCCGGAATTGTGGCCTTCTCCATGCCCCGGTGCGCCTGCGATGATCGGGTCATGATAAGCGACTCCCGGCTTCTGAGAGGCCTGCGGAATGCAATCGATATCGGAGCCGAGCGCGATCACCGGCTTGCCCTCTCCCCAGCTCGCCATCCAAGCTGTGGGGATTCCGGCAACGCCATGCTCGACTTTAAAGCCTTCCTTTTCGAGAATCGCGGATAAGTACTTCGAGGTTTCGACCTCATGGAACCCGAGTTCGGCGAAGCTGAAGACCATGTCATTCATGACCTGGGCTTGCTTTTTCATTCCATCGATTTGGCCGGCGAGATCCGCCTTCAGCGCCGCTTCGCGCGACGAATCCGCCGCCTAAGGCCGGGGCTCGCGCCGCAAACGAAGCACGCAGGCACCAACCGATTTCAGTCGATGAATACAAAAAAGCCCTTCGTGACATACGAAGGGCTAGTATATGACGAGACCGACGGGAAGTTTAGCTGTTGTGGTGCTTAACACCCTTGTGCCGCTTCACTTTATGCGGCTTGTGATTAGGGTTGGAATAAGTCCGGGCACTCGCAGGCAGTAATACGGGACCTGCCATCAAAGCGATCATGACAACGAACACGAATTTCATTGGAACGAACCTCGAACCTGTAGTGGCGACCGGCTGGGCAGGCTCTCAGCAGCTTGATTGGCGTGTAGCACTTGAGGATTCGATGGCGTCCATTGACGAGTGAGGAACAAATGGCAGAAACAGCGAGCCGAAGCCTGAAGTTCGTCTTCTTTATGCTCGGCGTGGCGTTACCGCTGGCGGCATTTGTGCTGTGGGAAAAGAGCGGCGGTTTCCGCTTCCGCGACAGAAAAGCGCATATAGACGAGCTGCAAGATCAAACGGTCGAGGACAGTTTTCCCGCCAGCGATCCTCCGTCCGCCTGGTGAATTCCCCGCGGCTGTCTTTCCGATATACTGAAGCTCAGTATGAATCAGAAAAAACACGGCTTGCAGCCGGTCGCCCTGGGTTTGACCGTTGCGGCAGCGGCGCTTAGGCTGTTACCGCACCCGCCGAACTTCGCGCCCGTCGGCAGCATCGCGCTGTTCGGAGGCGCCAGGCTGCGCGGATGGCAAGCTTATGCCGTGCCGCTTCTGGCGATGCTCGTGACGGATCCCATTCTTAGCCGCATGGCGGGATATCCGGCCTATTCGTGGGCCACTCTCGTTATCTATTGCTGCTTCTTAATTAACGTGCTGCTCGGACGCATGTTTCTTCGCGGCTCTTACAATGCCTTTCGCATCGGTTCGTTTGCTGTCGCGGGAAGCATCCAGTTCTACTTGATTACGAATCTCTTTACCTGGTGGCAGAGCACGGGCCTGTATCCCCACAACTGGAGTGGATTGGTTGAGTGTTATGTGGCCGCTCTTCCCTTCTACAGCCGGACACTGCTCGCCGATCTGTTTTATTCAGGAGTGCTATTCAGCGCTCATGCGTTTCTGAGCCGCCACGCTGCTGCCGAGCATCCCGAACGCGCAGCTATCTGATTGAAGTCTCCTCGTTCGCGCGCTGTTTACGGTCTTCTCTTCCTCTACATAGCAGTCACGCTCACGTACCAAATCGTCGCGTCAGTGTCGTTGATCGTCGGATATTTCGATCTGCGGCACCAAATCCGCGAACCATTGGAAATTGCTTTCGAGCGGCCCATCGTCAGCAGTATCACGCCGGCCGCCAAGCAAGCGGGTGTGTTGGTCGGCGATACGGTCGAATCTATTAATGGCATTCCCTATCGAGGGCGGGCCTTGTGGCAGCGCGTTCGCTGGTACGCTCATCCCGGTGAGGTCCTGCAATTAGGCCTTCGTCGAAAAGACGGCACGGAAACTGCTGTTTCGATTCCGCTCGAAGGCTACGTAAAAGGTGCACTGGCAAATGAAACGCTCAACAGAATCCACGTCGGCGAGGTCGCGTTCGTCACGTTCCTCCATATTGTAGTTCCGCTGTTCTGCTTGGCCTTGGGATATTGGGTAGCTCTCGCGCGGCCGCACGATCCGAACGCCTGGTTCATTCTGATCCTGCTCAGTTTTCCCGAGACCTTCATTTCCGTTTCTACCTATAACTGGTGGCCGGGGGTCTGGTTCCCGCTGCGATTGGCATGGCATATCATCCTCGAAATCCTCGCGGCCGGAGCGCTGCTGTGGCTCGGACTGCTGTTTCCGGAGCGCTCCCGCATCGATCTTCGCCTGCCGTGGCTGAAGTGGCTGATCGCGGCCGTCCTGATCTGTGGTATCGCGGTAGGACTTACAACTGACTACAGCGCTTGGTACGACCTGCATCTCATTCCTGATCGTGCTGCCATAGACCGCCTGAATGACAAGGTCCTGAATTGGACTACAATCATCTGCCTTACCCTTTACTGGATTGCGATTTTCGACAAGTTGCGCACTGCATCCTCGCCCGATGCAAGGCGCCGCCTCCGCCTGCTCTGCATTGGCTCTGTGGTGGGCTTAGGCAGCATACTCGTGATCTTCGGCCTATTGCCTTGGTTTGGAGTCGACGGATCCGTCCGGTATTCAATGGCTCGCATATCTCAGCGCCGTTTTAATGCTCGCCTTCCCGCTAAGCCTGGCCTATCTCGTCGTCGTACAGCGAGCTATGGACGTGCGCATTCTGCTGCGCATAGGCACTAAGTACGCCTTGGCTCGCGGCAGCATTTGGGTCTTGCGAGCCGCGCTGATCGTTGCTCTAATCATTTTCTTTTTGCAGACTGCACGCAATCCTCACCCAGGCTCGCTCGCAGTAATCCGGCTCCTTGTGTTCGGCCTGCTTCTCTTTCTGGTCAGCCCGCGCGTCTTCGGACCGATATCCAACTGGATTGACCGAAAGTTCTTTCGCGAGTCGTATACAGCCGATCTGGTTTTGAGCGAGCTGTCGGAACAGGTGCGGCACTTCACCGAGACCGCTCCGCTCATCGAAACCGTTTCCCGCAGCATCTCTGAGGTACTGCACGTTCCGGATATTGCGGTCTTGCTGCGCGGCAGCGAAGTGTTTCAGCTTCGCTATTCCGTGGGCCTGAACGCCTTGGGTCCGCTCCTGCTGCCCGAGAAATCCGCCGCCGTCCAACACGTACTCGAAACCAATCGCCCCGCGCTGCTTTATCGCGACAGGCCGGAGGAGTGGTTCATCGAAGCGGATGACCGCGAAAAACGCGCCCTCAATCAAATGCAGGCGGAGGTGCTGCTGGCGTTCCGGGGCGCGAGCGCTTGATGGGCGTCATGGTTCTGGGCCGAAAGAAGTCCGAAGAGCCGTACTCGCCTTCCGATCTTCGCCTCCTGCAGTCCGTCGGCGTTCAGACCGGACTGGCGCTCGAAGTAAGCGAGCTGGCGAACTCGCTCGCAGCCGAAGCCGCGCAGCGTGCGCGCATCAATCGCGAGATCGAAATCGCGAGAGAAGTACAGGAGCGGCTGTTTCCCCAGAGCATCCCCGCCATTCCGGGGCTCACTCTGGCCGGCGCCTGTCGTCCGGCGCAAGGAGTTGGCGGCGATTACTACGACGTCATCGAATTGGAAAATGGCCGGCTTGGGTTAGCCATCGGCGACGTCTCCGGCAAAGGTATCTCCGCGGCGCTTTTGATGGCGAGCCTCCGCGCTTGTCTGCGCACGATGACTCGCGTGTCGCAAATGGATCTGGCTAGGCTGATGCAGAACATGAATCAGCTTGTCTACGAATCGTCCGCCATAAACCGCTATGCCACCTTTTTCTTCGCCATCTACGATCCCCAGGCGCGGCAACTGCAATACGTGAATGCCGGCCACAATCCACCGGTCCTGCTGCGCGCTTCCGCGAATGCCGGCATTCAACACATCCGTTTGGAGACTGGCGGTCCCGTGGTCGGTTTGCTTCCCGGTATTCCTTACGAGCAAGAATCCCTCGCGCTCGAAGCCGGCGACCTTCTGCTTCTCTACACGGACGGAATCAGCGAAGCGATGACGGCGAGCGATGAAGAATGGGGAGAAGAGCGCATGATCCGGGCAGCAGAAGCAGCGCGGGATGAATCTGCCGAACGGATTCTACGAGCGATCTTCGAGGCCGCCGATCAATTCACTGCCAAAGCTCCCCAGCACGACGACATGACGCTGCTTGTGATGAAGCTTTCGAGCGAACCGGCCATCGCTTCATAAAAATCGTCACTGACTCACCGTGCGCCGAAGGCAGCACCCCAATTCACAATCACCTTTAACGGAGGCGCACCGCCGCTGACCGGCTTGAGCACAACAAACTTGCGGCCATCGGCGCTCACGTCATAACTATACGGTGGACCGGCAGGAACCAGGCCCGCGGGGAAGAGCGATTGTGGTGTTGACGCCTCATTTTCATGCGCTGTCGTGGCGCTTCAAAGCGCCATGAGTTATTCGTAACGCAACGCCTCGGTTGGATTCAGTTGCGATGCACGGCGAGCCGGTAATAAGCCGAATCCAACGCCAACGGTAAAGGAAACTGCAAACGCGACGAGAATGGAGAGCGGAGAAATCGGCACACGCACCTGGTTGGTCAAGAGCCGCACACTCAAAGGGAGCGACAGACCGATCACGATCCCAACACTCCCCCCGGCGAGGCTGATCAGAACGGCTTCCACCAGGAACTGCAGCATCACCTCCCGCCGGGACGCGCCCACCGCCATGCGCAGCCCGATCTCGCGCGTTCGCTCCGTCACCGTCACCAGCATGATGTTCATGATCCCGATCCCCGAAATGATCAGCGCAATAGCCGATACGATGATGAGCACCACCGTCAACACGTTGGCAATCTGGTTGGCTGTTTCCAAGATGGCGGTCAGATCCTGCACGTTGTAGCTTGCTCCCGGACGGTGGCGCCTCTGGAGAATATTGCCCACTTCCTGCCGCACGGTCGTCACATCGCCCGCGTTGCGCACCTCGATGTAAACCGGGTCGATCTTTTCGTACTGCATGAAGTACTTCATGACCGTGATCGGAAGCAGAATCGTCTCATCCGTAATCTCGCCCTGGCCAAAGGTGCTGGTCTTTTCGCGAAATGTCCCGATTACGGTGAACTGCAATTGGCTTAGCTTGATCGTTTGTCCCAGAGAGGCATCCTGGCTGCCGAAAATGCGCGTGGCTAGTTTTTCCGAAAGCATGGCCACGTGCTCGCGTAAAGTCATGTCGCTTTCGTCGAAAGCCCGGCCGCTGAGAATCACCAGGTTTCGCACCCGCGCGTATTGCTCGTCAACGCCGTCCACCGTCACCTCGCGAACCTTCCCGTTCACGACGATCTGGTCGTTTGTGTTCATTACGGCCGACGCGGCGATGATCGTGTTGCCGAGCGCATCTCGAATCGCCTGCACATCGGCAAGCTTTACGAAATCGGCCTGAACCTGCGCGGTGTTTTGTCCGCCCGCTTGGTAGCTGGCGTACACGAGATTCGATCCGATGCCGCGGATCTGATCCAGAATCAGATCTTTGCTGGCGAGCGAAATGGTTACGACGAGAATGACAGAAGCGTTGCCGATGATCAAACCAAGGGCGGTTAGAAACGTGCGTAGCCGGTTGGCTCGCAGAGCCTGCAGACTGAAGTTAACCGCCTCCGTGAGATTCATTTCCCGTTGTACAACGAGCGTCTCAAGAAAGGATGAGTGTGAGCTCTCGAAGCGCTAAGCGCCGCCAACCTGTTTCAACAGACGGAACGCCTGGTCTTTGGGTGGATCGTCCACTGTAACAGACGAACGGACGTATTTCTTCAAGAGGTTTTTGGCCTCGTCCAGATTGCGCTTCTGTTTTATGAGCACATCCGCGCGCGCGAACCAAACCTGAGGCGCATTGGGATTCACGTTTTGCGCTTGCTCGAAAACGGCATCGCTTTCGCGCGTACGGCCCTGATTCGCCAGGAAGCGCGCCAGCGCGATCATATGGCCGACCTCGTGCGGCGCGGCCGAGATCGCCTGGCGCAGATGCTCTTCCGCGCTTTGGTATTCCTTACGCTTTTGCGCCAGCTTGGCCTTGGCGAAGTAACCCTCGGGAGGATCGATGACGGAAATCCTTTCGGCAACGGCGAGCGCTTTGTCATAGCCCCCGCCTAGGAAACCTGGAGCTTCTAAGTAGAAATCGAACAAATCGCTCAGCGCATCGCTGTTCTTAGGATCGAGCCGTACAGAAGTTTCAAACGCCTGTCTCGCCTTGGATGCGAACCCGGGCGCCTGGAATGGATTCGAAGTCTCTGCGCGTTTGCCGTAAGCTCGTCCAAGCCAATCCATGTACTCGCCATTGTTGGGCTCCGAATTGCATGCTTTTTGCAGGTAATCCGTCGATTTCTTCAAATCGCCCAACATAAAGTAATTGCGTCCTATTAGGAAGGTAACGGGTGGGTGCGCGCTGCTCCTGTCAAGTAGCGCAAGGGAGCCTTCATAATCCGTTCGCTTGTAGAGCTCTTCTGCTTTATTCAGAGACTGCGATTGCGCGGGAGCGGGTATCGAGCAAGCCCACAGAGCACCCGTCAACACCGCCAATGCAAAAACCCGCCGCAATAAAGATCCCCTTTTAGCCCGCATTTTACCCGATTAAATGACGTATAACAAGCAGATGCAGGCGCCAGCCGGTGAGTTGCGTCAAATAACCGCGTAGCGGCGTGCTGTCCTGCCGCGTGCTGTATTCTCCATCACGGAACTGGTATGCAATTCACCCCTGCCAGAGTCAAACGGTGTAGTATGCTTAGGCTGAAATCTGGAAATCAGGAGACAAAGAATATGTTCGCCCCGTTGCAACGTTCATTTCTTTTCAGCGCTTTGATTCTGGTCGCGGCAGGCGGCGCGTGGGCCCAGACAACGACCCTCGAGGGCGACGTGAAGGATCCGAATGGACAGCCGATGAAAGGTGCTGTCATCGTGCTCGACCGCACCGATATCAAAGGGCATTATCAGGTCAAGTCAGACAAAAAAGGCCACTGGCTGTACACCGGACTTCCCTATGGCAAGTACGACATTTCTTGCGTTGTGGATGGCAAGGTGGTCGATAAAGAGAGCGGCGTGCAATCGAAGTACGGCGAATCCACGGTCGTGAACTTCGATATGAAACAGGCGCAGCAACAGCAGCAGGCCACCGCCCAGGCTAACGCCGGCGGCCAGCTCACCGAGCAGCAACAGCGCGCCATGAGCAAAGAGCAGAAAGATCAGTACGAGGCGCAGCTAAAACAACGGGCCGAGCAGATGAAGAAGAACAAGGCCCTGAACGACGCTTATAACACCGCCAAAGACGCTCTGACAAAGGCTCAGGCGGATACCGACAAGTCCGCGAAGGTGACCGATTTCCAGACTGCGGTCGACAATTTCAAGAAGGCCAGTGATCTGGATGCTACGCAGGAAGCTGTTTGGGCCGGCTTAGGCGATGCCTATTACGGTTTGGGCCAGGCACAAACAGGCGATGACAGGACAAAAGCGTTCGACGGGGCGCTCGATGCATACAAAAAAGTTCTCACCATTAACCCGAACGAAGCAGCCATTTACAACCAGATCGGAAACATCTATGGCGCGGAGAAGAAAATTCCAGAGGCCACCGAAGCCTTAAACAAGGCCGCTCAAATGGACCCGGCCATGGCCTCGAAGGCGTACTTCAACATGGGTGCCAATCTGGTGAACACCGGACAGCCTGCGCAGGCGGCCGATTTCTTCAAAAAGGCAACCGACTCCGACCCGAACTATGCCGAGGCTTGGTATCAGTACGGAAGCCTGATGATGATGAAGGGCCAGGTGGACCCAAAGACCGGGAAACAGAGCTATCCGCCGGAAACCGCTCCGGCCCTGCAGAAGTATCTTGAATTGCAGCCCAACGGGCCGCACGCTCAGGAAGCCACCGCGATGCTGCAGGCCATGGGAGAGCAGGTTCAAACGAAGATCACGGCGCCAGGCGCCACCAAAAAGAAGAAGCAGTAACCTGGAAGTGCGGGCGCCTCACCTTCGGGCAGGTACGCCCGGCAAATCTTCTAGATGTTCCGCGCACTTATCGAGCTCCTAATCACGATCATTGTTGTCCTGGCCGCGCGAGCCATACTCACCAGCGTGATGAGAGGAATTGCGAACGCGGGGCGCGGAGGATCCATGAGCGGCGTACCGAACGGGGCTGCTAACCAGAACTCTTCAGCCCAGGCGCCGAATTCGCAGCCCACGGGCGAGCTTCACAAGGATCCGGTTTGCGGCACTTACGTCGCCGAGTCGACGAATTTTCGCCGCCACGCCTCAGGTCAGACCTTCTACTACTGCTCGGATTCCTGCCGCGAAAAGCACGCGCTGGTTGCCCGCTGAGATCACCCCATCCACTGCGGATGGGAGATCGTTCCGTCGAAGCGAATGCTGACTTTGAACAGCTCGTATTTCCCATTCGCGGCGGCTTCGCGCGTCTTGTCCAGAATCGCGATCACTTCTGCCTCGCTCATCGGCCGAAACGTGCGCGCGGCTTCAAACGCCTGATCCAGAATCTTCATGCTGTCACAACCGGTGATGACCACCGACGTAGGCAGATTCAGGGCGTAGTGGAGGCATTCGATGGGAGTGACCGTTTTGCTTTGCAGAATCATCCCGCTTCCCATCGGTTTCATTCCCAGGACGGCGATCCCTTGTTCCACCAGCTTCGGAACTACATTATTGGCGAAGCTTCGGAAGTGAGCATCCATCGGGTTCAGCGGCATCTGACAGGAATCGAAGTGAAAATTATGCTGCTTCGCCACCTCCAGCATGCGCTCGTGCACTAGCGGATCCTTGTGCCCCGTAAAACCGATGTAGCGGATTTTTCCCGCCTGTTTCGCCGCCATCACGGCTTCGAGGGCGCCGCCCTCTGCGAAGAAACGATCGGGATCGTCCAGGCGGATATTCTCGTGATACTGGATGAGATCGATATGATCGGTCTGCAAGCGCTGTAGGGACTGGTCGATCTGCTGGGCTGCCGCCTGCTTCGTGCGGCCATCGAACTTCGTCATGAGAAACGCCTTGTGGCGATAGCCATCACGAAGCGCTTTCCCCATGCGCACCTCGCAGTCGCCGTTGGAATAATCCCAGCAGTTGTCGAGGAAGGTGATCCCGCGGTCCAGCGCGGCTCGCACGATGCGAATTGCTTCGTCCTCGCTCGGCCGGCCGATGTGGGCGCCTCCCAATCCGATGGCGGACACGCGTTCACCCGTGCTGCCGAGCTTTCGATAGATCATTCCGTTGGATTGAGCGGATTCACCGGACTGGCCGTGAGCCATCGCGGCCAGCCCGGCTCCGGCTATGACATTCAAGGCTTGTCTGCGGTCCATAAACAGTTGGATACCATTACTGAGACCATGATGAAGCGCCGAACATTTCTATATTCCGCGGCTGCCGGCGCAATGGCGGCCGGCTCCGCAAAAGCACAGAGGCGCGGGGCCGAACTGACCCCTCCGGCGAGCCTCCCCGGCCCGATTGCGGCCCTCAAAAGCAGGCGCGACGAGGCGAAACCGATTACGGTGGCAGAACGGCGCGACCGGCTGGAGCGCGCCCGCCAGTTGATGCAACAGAACAAGATCGACGCGGTCTGCATGGCCGGAGGAACCTCGCTGGCCTACTTCACAGGCATCCGCTGGGGAAACAGCGAACGCCTGTTCGCGCTCGTCCTCCCCGCGAAAGCGACCCCTTTTTATGTCAGCCCGGCGTTCGAAGAGGACCGGGCCCGGGAACAGATCGCCCAGGCGCCGGATGGCGATTCCTGCCGCGTTCTGACGTGGCAAGAAGACGAGAGCCCTTACGCGCTGGTCGCCGAAGGCTTGCGCGATGCCGGCGTGAAAACCGGACGGCTCGGCATCGAGGAGCGTACGACATTCGTGTTTTCCGATGGCATCGGCAAGGCAAACCCTGCCGCCCAGATCGCAAGCGCCACGCCGGTAACAGCCGGATGCCGGATGATCAAGAGTCCGGCCGAACTCGCCTTGATGCGGCTGGCAGCCGAGGTTTCGCTGGCAGCTTATGAAGCCGCTTGGAAGAGCCTGCAATCCGGAATGACGCAAAACCAGTTCGGCGCGCTGGTAGCCGCCGCTCACCGGCAGCTCGGTTTTTCCGGTGAGGCGAGCATCCAGGCGGGCGAATATTCGGCACTGCCGCACGGTTCGCGCACGCCGCAAACCATACGCGAAGGCACGGTCCTGCTGATGGACGGCGGCTGCAGCGTGGAAGGCTACGAATCGGATATCAGCCGCACGTTTGTGCTCGGAAAGGCGAACGACAAGATGAAGCGCGTCTTCGATATCGTCCATCAGGCGCAAACCGCAGCGGTGAAGACGGCGCGCCCCGGCTTGCCTGCGGGTGAGGTGGACGCCGCAGCCCGCAAAGTTATTACCGATGCCGGCTACGGTCCCGGATACAAATACTTCACTCATCGCGTCGGACATGGCCTCGGCATGGATGGGCACGAATGGCCCTACCTGGTGAAAGGCAACACACTGCCGCTCGAAGCCGACATGACATTCAGCGACGAACCCGGCATCTACATTCGGGGCGAGTTCGGCGTTCGCCTGGAAGACGACATGCACATCACAGAAAACGGCGCCGAACTGTTCACGCCCCAGAGTCCGTCGGCGGAGGAGCCGTTCGCCAAGGCGTAAGCACCCGGCTGCTACAACGGAGTTGATGAACTGGACTGCGACCGGAGCCATTCTGATGGCCGTGGCGGTAGGCATGGGCGCGTTTGGCGCGCACGGACTCCGCAACCGGCTGGACGCCTATTCGATGTCCGTTTACGAAAAAGCTGTTTTCTACCATTTCATTCACGCGCTAGGAATTTTGCTGGCCGCGCTGCTCGCTCGCACCAGTGCGATAACCGTCACCGGACAGGCTCGCGTGGCATGGCTTCTGCTGGTCGGCATCGTCATTTTTTCCGGAAGTCTCTACGCGCTGGCACTCACGGGCCTTAAGGGATTGGGCGCGATCACTCCCATCGGCGGACTCGCGTTTATTGCTGGATGGTTGTGGCTTGCGTTCGAAGCGCTGCGCGTCCAGCGAAGTTAGCTTTAACCTCAATCAAACATCGCGCCCCGAGTCCGTCCGGCAGTTCATAACGGCAGAGCACCTCCGCCGCCACTCTGTGCTTGCGCGCTTCGGCCAGCTCGGCATCTACGTCGGGACCTTTATAGAGAATCAGCCGCGCTCCTTTCTTCAGCGCACTGCGAAACAGATCCAGAATACGCGAAATCGGTGCGATGGCCCGGGCCGTGATTACCTCAACGCGCTGATTAGCAGCCACTTCCTCGGCGCGCCGGTGTGTGACGTGCACATTCCCCAGCTCCAGGGACTCTACGGCGGAATCCACAAAGCGGGCCTTCTTCTGAATCGATTCGGCGAGCGTAAAGCGCACTTCCGGCAAAATGACGGCCAGCGGAACGCCCGGGAATCCCGCTCCGGTTCCTGCATCCAGAATGCGCGAGGCGCCGCAAAAGTGCCGCCAGGGCGCGATCGAGTCGTAGACGTGCTTGATGGCTGCCTCTTGCGGGGTGGTGATCCGCGTAAGGTTCATGTACGCGTTCGCGGAGGCGATCAGGTCCAGATGGCGGGCCGATTTCTCGATCAGGCGCTCGCGATGCGGAAGATCCGGCGGCAATACCCGCGCAAGCTCTTCCTGAAACCGCACATTCCCATGATTGCACTGGCCTTGGAAGGAGCCCGGCATACGCGAAGATGAGAGGGAATGTTAACAGCGGGAATCGTGGGGCTCCCGAATGTCGGTAAGAGCACCCTGTTCAACGCGGTCACTCAAACGCGGAAGGCCATGGCCGCAAACTACCGATTTTGCACCATCGAACCCAACACCGGGATCGTGACCGTTCCGGATGAGCGCCTGGAAGTGCTCGCCAAGATGAGCGCATCGCAGAAGATCGTTCCGGCCGTTTTCGAATTCGTGGACATCGCCGGACTGGTGAAGGGCGCGAGCCAAGGCGAAGGGCTGGGGAATCAATTCCTGGGCCACATCCGCGAGGTGGACGCGATCATCCAGGTCGTCCGCTGCTTCGAGAACTCGAATATCGAGCACGTTATGGACACGGTGGATCCTGTCAGGGATATCGAGATCGTAAACACCGAGCTGGTTCTGGCAGACCTCGAATCCGTCGAAAAGAGGAAAGCGAAGCAGCAGAAAGCCGCCAAGAGCGGAGACAAGAAAGCGCTGGCGGAAGTCGAGCTACTCGAAAAACTGGAGGCACATCTGAACACCGGAAAAACGGTGGTAACGCTGGACCTGACACCGGAAGAGAAGACGGCAGTAAAGGGCTTCTTTCTGCTGACCGCCAAGCCGACCCTATTCGCGTGCAATGTGGCCGAAGAGGACCTCGCGACAGCCGATTCCAACAAGTATGTCCAGCAGGTGCGCGCCTATGTCAAAGAGCATCACGACACGTCCGCCGTGGTGGTGTCGGCGGAGATCGAATCGGAGCTGGTTACACTTTCCGCCGAGGAGCGCGCCGAGTATCTAGCCGGGCTGGGCGTGACGGATACCGGGGCCAGCCAGCTGATCCGCGAGGCGTACCATCTGCTTGGGCTGCGAACGTACCTGACAACGGGCGAGAAGGAGACACGCGCCTGGACGATTCACGCCGGCGACAAGGCTCCGCAAGCAGCCGGAGTGATCCATTCCGATTTCGAGAAGGCGTTCATTTCCGCCGAATGCGTTTCCTATGAAGACCTGGTGGCGGCCGGTTCCTTTGCGCGGGCGAGAGAACTCGGCAAGCTCCGCACGGAAGGCAAAGAGTACGTCGTGCAGGATGGCGATGTGATCGAGTTCAAGACATACGTCTGATCCGCGCGACTATGGCGTTTCCTGGTGGAACAGCGAAGTACGATCAATTCGCTCGCCGCGAAACATGACCTGCGAAATGCGTTCGGTGTTCGCGATGTCCTGGAGCGGATCGCCCTCGAGCAAAACCAGAGTAGCGTCGCGGCCCTTCTGAATCGAACCGATCCGGTCTTCCGCCCGAAGCGCCTTCGCGGCGTTGAACGTGGCGGCCTGCAGCGCAACCGCCGGAGGAATGCCGGTCTTGACCCAGAGTTCCAGCTCATGCTGGACCGTCGGGCCGTGAATGACAAGCATATTGCCCGCATCGCTGCCTGCGATCAGCATCACCCCGGCCTTGTAAGCCGTCATGAGATTTTCATTGGGACGCTCGAGAAATGCTTTGAAATGCCCGGCGGGTTCGGGCTTCTGCTTTTGAAGCATGGCGCGCGTGGAGGCCAGCAGATCCGCCGGCCCGACCTGCTGAACCATGGTGCGATTCAGGGGCTCCGGATTCGCCATGGCTAAATCGGCGATTCCTTCGAAGACGCTCAGCGTAGGATCGTAAGCGATTCCCTTCTGCTTCATTTCATCGAAGGTGGCGGCGGGGATGAGATCGACCATCGAACCGTGCTCGACCGTGCTGGTGCCGGCATCTACCGCATCTTTCACATCTCTGGCGCTGCCCGTGTGAGTGGCTGACGGTAGATGATCTTTGGCTGCTTCGGCGATAACCGCATCGTAAATGCCGGTGTCCAGGCGATTGAACAGAGCCCATTGCGAATTGCCCGCCTCCAGCACGGCTTTGATGCAATCGACTCCGCGCTTCTTGAGATCGTCGACCTGGCGGCGCGCCTCGTCAGCCGATTTCGGCTCGCGAAGGAACTGTGCACGCGCCGTGTCCTGCATCGATTGGGGAAATCTCTTAATCAACTCCTCGGGATGACCGCCTTCGGCTGTGAATAAGGGGCCGCACGCAAAGAATTCCGCTCCGAGATACTCGCCCGAGTTGATGAGGCTGCGCAATTTGAGCGAGTCGTCGAGGAAGTCACCGGTGCTTCTGACGGCGGTGATTCCACTGTAAAGATAAGCGGCAAGCCGCCGCTTTCCGGCATTCGGATCCATGTACTTGGAGACGTCCTGATATACGCCACCCGGCGCTCCTATGTGGACATGCATATCGATCAAGCCCGGGATCAGAGTCTTTCCGGTGGCATCGACCACATTGGCATCGAGCGATTTGGTGTTGGCGGGAGGCGTGGAAAACACCTGCTCGATTTTGCCGTTCCTTACGAGCACAGCGCCGTCGGGGATGACGGTTCCGTTACCAACGAAAATCTTGGCGTTCTGAAAGAGAACCGAGCGGTTCCGCATCATCTGGCGGTTCAGAACCTTGGCTTCCTTGATGTTTTGCCTGGAATTGGCCTGATAAACGCCCATGAGGAAGAAAGGCGCCAGGACAGCGAGAATCCACAGCTTCGCGCTGCCGGCGATCTTCTCTTCTTTTTCCCAGCGAAAGAGCTTGACGCCCACAAAGCAGGCAACGAGCAGAGTGATGACAAGCGCGAGCACCGCGAACCAGTTCGCGAGAATGCTTTGTCCGGCCATCATGATGGATTGCATGCCCTGGAAGAGGTAGGTAGCGGGCAGAAATTGCGCGATGGTTTGCACCCAGACGGGCATGATGCTGGTGGGGAACGTAGCGCCGCTCAGGAACAGCATCGGGAGATAGAGAATCTGGATCAGAATCTGACCTTCCTGCGCGGAGTTGACCACGGCAGCGACGATCATCCCCATGGCGCGAAACGCAACAACGCCGATGGAAATGAAAATCAGAAGCGAAATGATGTTCCGCGGCACGGGCGCGTGATAGATGGCCCGGCCAAAGAAGAAGAACAGAAAGACCGTGGGGAGAAACGCGACCAGTCCTGAAACCAGGGAAGCCACGATCACCGGGGCGGCATTGATGGGCGCGACCTTGAAGCGGCGCAGCACGTTCGTTTCGCGGTCCTGGACAGTTCTCATCCCGGCGCCGAAGAACCCGCTGCCCAGCACGCCAATGATCAGGACCATCGCAATCACTTGTGCCATGGCGGCGCTGCTTTGCGAAGCCTCGTAGACTTGGGCAAACAGGAAAAAGAAGGTGAGTGGAAAGAGATAGCTGAAGAACAGGACCGAACGGTCGCGGCCCATCAACAGCAGATTGCTTTTTATTTGCGCGATGTAAGGTCTCATTATTCGCGGAGCCTCTTTCCTGTCAGCTCAATGAACACATCTTCCAGCGTGGGGCGCTTCATATGAATGTCGACCAGCCGGAGACCCTGCTGGTCAATCCATTTGACGAGCTCAACGATCAAGGCAGCGGGTGAATCGCTCTGCATGGAGAGCGTACGGCCCTCGTCGCGCGTCGCGTACTTCTCCCGGGCGAGTGGTTCCGGCAGCTTGTCGAACGGCATTACCTCGTTGGCCGTGACTTCTACGAGCGTATGTCCCAGGACCCGCTGTTGAATCTCGCGCGGGCTGCCGAGTTCGATGATTGTTCCGGAATCGATAATCGCAACGCGGTCGCAGAGCCGCTCGGCCTCCTCGATGTAGTGCGTGGTGATGAGAATGGACCGGCGATTCTCCTTCAGTTCCTGAATCACGCCGTGAATTTCGTGCCGCACCTGGGGGTCAAGCCCGGTGGTCGGCTCGTCGAGAAACAGCAGGGTCGGCTCATTCAAGAGAGCCAGCGCCAAGGCCACGCGCTGTTTTTGTCCTCCCGAAAGCGATTTATAGAGAGCATCTTTTTTCTCCCAGAGCTGGAGCCGCTTTAGCAGCTTGTCGCGATCCGTGTGATGCGTATAGAAGGCGTCGAAGAGTTCCAGCGCCTCGCGGACTTTCATTTTGTCCGGCAGATTGGTTGCCTGCAGGCAGACGCCGATACGATTCTTGACCTCTTTGGTCTGCACGGCGGGATCGAAGCCGAGCACTGAGACGGTTCCGCTGGTTCGCGGGCGGAGTCCTTCGAGAATTTCGATGGTGGTCGTCTTCCCTGCTCCATTCGGGCCAAGCAACCCGAACACTTCTCCGACGCCGACTTCGAGGTCGATTCCGCGGACGGCCTCAAAATCGCCATACGATTTGTGAAGGTTCTGCACAAAGACGGGAGGCGAATCGGTCATGTTTAGATCAGTATGCATGATTGGGCCGGCATGCCGGATCCCTGCTCTAGAATGGAGACTTGCTTTTTCGGCTTCATCCGCTGCGATTTGTCTTTCGAAGCGCAAGAACCGATTTATTTTCCTCGCGGGAAATCGGCCAACATTCTACGCGGCGCTTTCGGCCATGTATTTCGGCGCATCGCTTGCGTGCCACAGTGCGAGGACGCGAGCAAGTGCGAATGGCGGACCAGTTGCCCGTATGCGCGTTTGTTCGAACCGTCGTCAAGCGGATCGGGCCCCAGCGGACTTGCCGATTGGCCACGCCCGTTTGTGTTCCGCGCCACGCACCTGGATGACTGCGCCGTGCAGGTTGGACAATCGTTCCATTTCGACCTGAACCTTTTTGATCTGCAGGGCCCGGCTGTGGCCTATCTTGTGCTCGCGTTCGGACAACTGGCGCGCGATGGCCTGGGGCCGGGACGGAAACGTGTTGCGCTGACCTCTGTCGCGCAGTTGGACGAGCAAGGCCAGGCGGCAAGGCCCCTCTTCGACGGAACATCATTGTTATCGAGAGAGGACGCATCGCCTCTCGCGTTGGATCTGACACCGCCTGCCGAACCTGTCGGCCGCTTGCGCGTGCGCTTTCTCACACCGACCGAGCTGAAGACGGGACAGCAGATTGCGGACCGGCCGGAGTTCGGGGTACTCGCCGCTCGCATTCGGGATCGCATCAGCACGCTGCGCGAGTTGTACGACGATGGACCGCTCAAAATCGATTTCCGCGCTTTCGGCGAAAGAGCCGCGCTGGTGCGGATGACCCGCTGTCACATCCGGCAGGTGGAGGTCGTCCGGCGCAGCAGCCGGACCGGACAGGTTCATCCTATCGGCGGTTTTGTGGGAGAGGCCGAGTACGAAGGCGATCTGACGGAATTTGTGCCGTATCTTGCCGCCGCTCGCTGGACGGGCGTAGGACGGCAGACAGTTTGGGGGAAAGGCGAGTTGGCGTTCGAGCGCCTGTGAAGCAGTTTTGCGAAACGAAGCCAAATTGAGATTGTGGATAGTCATGTTACGGAACGAACCCAAAATTACCGAACGAAGCCGGAGCTATGACCGCTTGCCTCGCCCAGGCGACGGCGCCGATTACGGAGCGAACCCAGCGCCGGATGGCTAAAGGCGAACAAGCGGTGAAATTTGCCAAACGAACCCGCCCGGTTCGCCGGTGACGGGCGATTTTGCGAAACGAAGCCATTTTCAAGGCCAGTAGACGATATTACGGAACGAACCCATTTGCCGGGTGCGAGCGGGATTTTACGGAACGAAGCCATTTTCGATTGATCTCATTTTTTCTGCTGTGCAGTTTTTGCGGAACGAAGCCAAAATGGAGCTTGGCCGGTGCTCTATTTTGGCGGGCGGCGATGCGGGTCAAGAGGAGTGTTGGTTGTAAGTTGTTGGACGAAAACGGCAGATTTCGCAGGAGAGTCACTTACGGAGTCTCTCCGCGGATCAGGTCCTGCCAGGTTTCGCGCTGGCGCGCGACGTGGACATCGGAGCCATCGACAAGCAGCTCGCAGGGGCGGGGGCGCGAGTTGTAGTTCGACGAAAGAACGAAGCCGTAAGCGCCGGCGGTTCGAATGGCAAGCAGATCGCCCGGTTGCACCTCGGGGATTTCGCGGCCTCGGGCAAAAAAATCGCCCGTTTCGCAAATGGGCCCGACGATATCGGCCTGGAGGACGGCGCTTCCCGCTGTTTCCTTTACCGGGACGATCTCATGGTAGGCCTCGTACAGCGCGGGACGGATGAGATCGTTCATGGCCGCATCGACAACCACAAACCGTTTGCGTCCGTTTTGCTTGACCAGCAGGACGCGAGTTAGTAGGACGCCGGCCTCGGCCACAATGGAACGGCCGGGCTCCAGCATTAACGTGAGGCCGAGGGGCTGGATTTTGGGCCGCAAGCTGGCCATGAGCGCGCTCGCGGCCAGACGCCGGTCGCCCGAACGGTAAGGAACGCCGAGACCGCCGCCCAGATCGAGATACCGAATGGAAAGACCCTGGTCGCGCAGTTTCTGAGCCAGCGCGATCGTTTTATCGGCCGCTTCGAGCAAAGGTCCCACATCCAGAAGCTGGGAACCGATGTGGCAACTGACGCCTTCCGGCTTAATGGCAGGCAATGCAGCGGCGCGGCTGTAGACGGCTTCCGCGGCGTGGATGTCGATGCCGAACTTGTGCTCGCGAAGCCCGGTGGAGATGTAAGGATGCGTGACGGCGTCCACGTCCGGGTTGACGCGAATGGCAATAGAAGCTGTGACTCGAAGGGAAACGGCGATGCGAGAAAGCAGTTCGATTTCCGCCTCCGATTCGCAGTTGAAACTGTGAATACCTTTTTGGAGCGCGAAGCGAATGTCGGTTTCCGTCTTGCCCACTCCGGAGAACACCACGGAAGCCGGGTCGCCGCCAGCGGCCAGGACGCGATAGAGCTCGCCGCCGGAGACGATGTCGAACCCTGCTCCTTCACGCGCGAGAGTCGACAGGACCGCCAGATTGGAATTTGCCTTCACGGAATAACAGAGCCGATGCGGGAGGCCGGCCAGGGCGTCGATATAGGCGTGAAAGCGTGTAACGATGGCGCGACGGGAGTAGACGTAAGCGGGCGTGCCATGCGACGCGGCGATGGCGTCAAGGTCAACATCCTCGCAGGCGAGGGTGCCCGAGCGGTATGAGAATTCAGACAAATACCATCATAGAAGCGAGTTAGAACCAGCCGGACTCGCATTATCCTCGATTTCCTGGAGGCGGCGATAGAGAGTGGTTCGGCCGATTTGCAGGAGTTGAGCGGCGCGCTGCCGGTCTCCACCTGTCTCGTGGAGGGCGCGCATTATTGCGAGACGCTCGAGCTCCTGCATGGGAAGAAGGGGTACTTGCTCCCAAGGCGCGGATGCGGGCCACGCAGGCGCACCGACACCCGATGCCGGACGAAGGGCCATATTCAGACGGAGCAGTTGGGCCTGGTCAAGTTGTGGGCAAATCGTGGACGGCAGGTCGGACCTATGGACAATGCCTTCGCGGCTTCTACTGAGAATTCGTTGAATGCAGTTCTCCAGCTCACGGACATTGCCCGGCCAATCGTAGCTCAGGAAGTACGCGAGAACATCGCCCGGAATTTCGAACCCGGAACCCTTCAGAAAATGCCTGACCAACGGAGGGATATCCTCTTTGCGGTCCCGTAACGAAGGTATGCGGAGCTTGGCCACGTTCAGCCGGTAATAAAGATCCTGTCGAAACCGTCCCGCCTTGACCTCCGCTTTCAAATCCCGATTGGTGGCGGCGATAATTCTGAAACTCGAATGGAGCTCGCATGCCGAGCCGACCCTGCGATAAGTCTTTTGCTGAAGAAGGCGCAACAGCTTGGCTTGCACCTCGAGCGCCAGTTCGCCTATCTCATCGAAGAAAGCGACGCCGCCATTCGCGGCGTCTATGAGGCCCTGCCGCCCGGAATCGGCGCTCGTGAACGCTCCGCGGGCGTGACCAAATAGCTCACTTTCGGCGAGTTGCGGAGACAAATGAGTACAGTCCACGACAACGAATGGCCCTCTGCCGGCGTGGACCAAGCGAGCGACCAGCTCTTTCCCGGTACCGGTTTCGCCCTGTATCAAAACGGGGCAATCCTGCAATGCGAGCCGCTGCACTTGCGCGATCAGTTCGGCCATTTTGGACGAGACAAAAACCACACGTGATCCTGACTAAGTATTCCACAGAATCTGATACCGGACTAGCCGGCTCTAGGGGTAATAGGGGAAGAACAATCCTAACTAATATTTCTTGCGAGACGGGTTATATTCTTGGTGACAGTTCGAGCACTTATAAGTAACAAATGAACAACTAGATTACCCCGAGGAGAATAAGATGGTACCAGTCATCATAAGATTTGTGGAAGAATTGCTTCATTGGCTCTCTAGAATATTCTTCTAGGGATATTCCTTCTTGGAGTAAGTTACTTTCACTCCTGGTCAATCCAAATGAACCTCTCAATTTCGAAAGAGCCAGCCGGCGAGAACGCCAGAGGTTTCTCCAGTGTCGAATTCTGCGAGGATCTTGCCCTTCCCTCAGCGGAACGCGAACGGTTTCATCTGACAGGCTCTATCGGGTTGGGGGGTGCAGGATGTGTCTACAAAGCCTGGGATGACGTGCTGGGGAAGTTCGTCGCCTTGAAAATGGTTCAACTTGCCGGGCCAGCCGCCGAAATTCAGCTACGGCGCGAAGCAGCCGTCGCTCAGAGCTTGACGCATCCGTCCATCGTAAGAATTCACGACGTGGTCACGTTCCGAGGCAAGACATGCATTTCGATGGAATACGTGAATGGCACTGACCTCGCGGCCTATTTGAGTGAGCGAGGCAAAGTGGACGTCGCGAACGTGGTTTGGATTGCCCGGCAGGTTTGCTCCGGGCTCGAGGCCGCCCACAAGGCGGGTATTATCCACTGCGACCTGAAGCCGGCGAATATCATGCTCGAGGAGGGCCGAGTACGGATCGTCGATTTCGGTCTGGCTGTAGAACTGGGCACACCAGCCACAGAGCGTGCCTGGACCGGCACGCCTGTTTACATGTCTCCGGAGCAAAAGCAGAGATTGCCAGTCGACCGACGGACCGATTTCTATTCGCTCGGTCTGGTTCTATTTGAGTTGTTATCCGGAAGAAGACCCAGTGTCTCTGAACTCGAGCAGGTTACACCGAGGGCACTGCACAAGGCGCTCGGGCAAACGCCTCGATGGATGAGAGCAATCATTTCGAAATGCCTTCAGTGCAGGCCGGAGGACCGTTATGCCAGCGCGGCCGAAATTGCGGCCGACCTGCGGCGCTTTTCGGGAAGTTCTTCACAGAGAGGAAATGATGGGGTCAATAAGAGAGCGCACGGCCTGTTCCGAATGTCGTCTTGCGCGGCGCTTTCATTCCTGTTGATAGCTGGAGGCTATAGCGGGCATGTGATTTCGGCAGCAGCGCATAGCCATACAGGGTCGCCCGATTTCAAGACGATAGCGCTGTTCCACATTAAGCCCCAGAACTCTTCATCTGAGGCTGTCGGGGACGGTATGGATGATTACCTCCGGGACGCGCTCGAGCAGTCTCCAGGCTTCAGGATTTGGAGACCGAATCCCTATTCGGAAATCACTCCTGGAAGCGCGGTTGTCACCAAAGCCGACCTGATTATCACAGGCAGTATCGATCAGGTAGGCAATTATGCCACTGTGCGCCTTTACGGGATGAAGGGAGACTCGCACCGAGTTGTGTTCTCCCTAGCAGCCGGAGCTAGTACACCTTTCGAACTCCAGCAAAAACTCTTGTCAGAGCTCGTTTCAAAACTACCCTTTGCGTCCAGCCGGGAGATTGTGGGGGCGCGCGACTCGACCAGCGCGAACCTGCAAAGTTACTCGCTCTACTTACGCGCCAACCACATAATACGCAACCAGCCGACATCCAAAGAAGCATTGCGGCAGGCGGTGGATCTGTTGAACAGGGCGATTGCTTCAGGTCCATCCTGCGCGCTTTGCTTCACGCGCAAAGCAGACGCAGAATTGATGTTGTGCGACCTGAATCACGATGAGAAATGGATGCGCGATGTCCTTACAGATGTCCAACAGGCCCGAGAGATCGACGAAAACTCAGAGGCCGTGGTGAGTACAGCGGCGCAGGTGTATTCTAGAACCGACCGGCGCAAAGAGGCGATTATGCTGCTCGAAAGCGCCAAGAAACTCCACCCCTCCTCCGCGCGCATAAGGCATTTGCTGGGCACTGTGTTAGCCGAAGAGGGCTTGTATCCAGATGCTCTGGCCGAGTTAAAAGAAGCTGTGGCACTCGATCCTATCGATGTAGCGCATCTCAACACGCTCGGAGTTATCGAACTCCAGGTTCCCGACTATGCTGTGGCGATTAACGCGTTCAGCAAGATTCTGGAAATTGACCCAGGAAATCCTGCCGCCCTTGTGAATCTGGCGGGAACATACTTACGGGCCGCCCGCTTTGAAGAGGCGATCCGGCCGGCCGAAAAAGCCCTGCAACGCGATGCGTCGGCAGCCAACTACACGAACCTGGCAATTGCGAACTTTTACGTAGGTAAACAACAATTGTCGCTTCTCTTATTTCAGCAGGCGGCAAAACTCGAGCCGACTTCAGAGGTCTATGTCGGCAATCTGGCCCATGCGTATCGATGGATGCACATGAAACAGCACGCCGAGCCTACCTACCGGCGGGCGATCGATCTGGCGCTTCAGGAAATACACACCAGACCGAGCAGTGAAGTTTTGGCGAATGCCGGCCTGTACTACGCCGCCCTGGGCAAGCCTGAGGCGGCGAACTCGTATATGGGGCAGGCACGGGCCAAGAATCCTTCCGATCTGGACGTCATGTATAAGGAAGCGGTGGCGGCCGAGTTGCTCGGGACGCCCAGCCGCGCCCTCGACCTTCTCAGAAAGGTATGCGCGCGCGGCTATCCGATGGCTTTAGCAGCAAACAATCCCGATCTGGCACAAATGCGTCAGCTCCCGAATTTCCGTACACTGCCGTGAGATCACGACTAAAGAACCCTCAACGCGATGACGGTCTGATCGTCGGTGAGGGGCGTGGCGCCGCGAAATGCATCGATATCGGCGAAAACAGCGCCGGCGATTTGCGCGGGAGTGCGCGTGTGGCTGGCGACAACCAACTTTTCGAGCCGATCGTGACCGTACTCGTCATTCTGCTCCGATAACTGGTCTTCGACGCCGTCGGAATAGAGGAGGAGCAGGTCGCCGGCCCGGGCGTCGATCTGGACTTGGTCGTAATCCTGATCGTCGAGCAGACCGATGGGAATTCCTTCCGCTCGCGTCGGCAGGATCTCTCCATTGCGGCACAGCATGGGCGGGAGCGTCCCGGCGCTGGCGATGGTGAAGGTGAGGGCGCGAGAGTCCCACAAGACGAGCGAGAGAGTGGCGTACTGAGCATCGACTTTTCGCTCCAGCAGAGCCTCGTTCACGAGCTTCATCAACTGGGAGGGAGTGTGGCGGCGAGGAGCGAGAATGCGCAGCAAACCCGAAACGAGCGCGCCGTACAGGGCGGCCGCGGCGCCCTTGCCGCTGACATCACCAAAGGCGATGAGGGTGTACTCGTCACTGTGCTCGAAGAAATCGTAGAGATCGCCGCTGATTTCGCGGGCGGGGCGGCTCTTGATGGCCACTTCGAGGCCAATGACGTCGGAGATCCTTCTAGGAAGCAAGACCGACTGCAGCTTGTAGGCGGCTTTGAGATCTTCTTCCATGCGCTGCTCGCGCTGGGCGAGCTCTTCATACAGGCGCGCGTTCTCGACGGAGGTGGCGATTTGAGGAGCAAGCAGACTGAGGGCGCGCACGTGATCCTCGGTGAAGAAACCGAGCCGGATGCTCTCGAGGTCCATGACCCCGACGACCCGATCGCGAAGAATCAGAGGGACGGCTACTTCAGAAAGGATGTCGGAGTGGGTGGCGATGTAGCGAGGATCCGCGGTGACATTCGCGACGCGGATGGCGTGCCGGGATTCGGCGGCGGCACCCGTAATGCCCTTGCCGACTTCGATGTTGTCGATGGTGGCCTTCTCGTCGTATCGCTGGCTGAAGCGGCAGCGCAGCAACTTTCGCTGCTCATCGAGCAAAAAGATGCTGAAGGCATCGAAATTGATGAGCGCCCGGATGGTGAGTGCGATTTTGGTGAGCAGCTCATCGATGTCAAGGATGGAGCTGAACTCCTGCGACACATGGGCGAGCACGCGCAGCATGCGGTTCTGCCGCTCGACGCGACGATAGAGCCTGGCATTGTCGATGGCGATACCTACGCGGCTGGCGATGAGTGCCAGCAAGGCGCGGTCCTGTTCAGAGAAGGCGTTGAGGCGGGTGGACTGCAGGTCAATGACACCAACCAGCTTGCCGCGAATCAACATGGGAGCCGCCAGCTCGGAGCGGACGGCATCCAACGCGTTCAGGTATCGAGAGTCGGTGTGAACGTCGCGGACGAGAACGGGCTGACGCGTTGCCGCAGCAGAACCCGTGATGCCTTCATCCAGGTGAATCGAAAGATTCTTTGCGACCTCGTCGCGGTGCCCGATGGCGTATCGCATTTTGAGACTGCGCGCCCGCTCGTTATAGAGGAGAATGGCGAAAAGCTCGTATGGAATGACGTCCTTGACGATCTCGGCCACGTTCGCCAAGAGCCGATCGAGGTCCAGCGTTTCGGCAGTAACGGTGCTGACTTCGAGCAAGAAGTCGAGAAGATCGGCGCGCTCTCGAAAGCGTGCGTCGGCTTTGCGGGGGGTCGCCACTAGTAACGGCTCACCGGCTGATGAAGCTCGGGTGATCCGGAACCTGCGGGCGATTGCAGCTCTCGAACGATATTGACGCCAGAGCTTGTGCCTATGCGGTTGGCGCCCGCGAGCACCATCTGACGCAGCGCGTCGAGCGTCCGCACGCCGCCTGACGCCTTCACACCCATCTTGTCGCCGACCGTGCTGCGCATCAGCCTCACATCTTCCACGGTAGCGCCGCCGGTAGAAAATCCCGTCGATGTTTTGACGAAATCCGCTTGAGCATCGGCGGCCAGGCGCGAGGCAGCTATTTTTTGTTCCTGTGTCAACAGGCAGGTTTCGAGAATCACCTTTAAGATGGCTCCGAAGGAGTGCGCAATGTCGGCGAGATCGGCGATCTCTTTGTGAACCAGGTGGAAATCGCGGGAGCGCAGCGCGCCGACATTTTGCACCATATCCAATTCTTTAGCGCCGCGCGACAGGGCAAGGTCCGCCTCCGCGATTTTGGTTTGCGCTTCGTTCGCTCCCAGCGGAAAACCGACGACTGTGCAGACCCGGACGGTTGAACCCGCGAGCAGTTCGCAGGCCAATCGGACCCAGTGCGGGTTGACGCAAACGGACGCAAACTCGAACTTGCGCGCTTCCTCGCAGAGCCGGGCAACATCGGCCTGGGCGGCTTCCGGCTTTAACAGAGTGTGATCAATGAGCGCGGCAACGCTTTTCGGGCTGCTCAAATTGTGGTCGGCAAGCACGATTTTCGAGGAGTCGAGCGGGTGAGATTCGGGTGAGCGCAAAACACCCGCTCGTCAAGAATATCATGCGAGATGGCCGGCAAAGGCCGCCAGGTGGGCGGCCCAGGGCGCCGCAGCGGGGCTGAGAGCCCCGGCCCAGAGGGCACCCCGGCCGAGGGGCTGCCCCACAAATCAGAACTCGAGGCGGAAACGGAACTCGATGATGCGGCCGCCCGGATCGACAGTACCCGAGGTGTCGCGATAGGCGGCGAGAATCTGCCCGAACGAGCTGTTGATGGTATTCAGAGCCGTGCCGTTCGCGTTCGCCGTGGAATTCGGAAGGAAGTTCGTCAGGTTGAAAATGTTCAGAGCGTTGGCGCTGAACTGCAGGTTCACCTTTTCGGTGATGGCGGTGACCTTCGTCACGCCGAAATCGAAATGGCGCTGCCACGGCTGATAGAAGAACGCCTTGTAGCCGATGGTGCCGGCCGGGGCCGGGCCGATGTATTTGGCGTTGGGATCGACATTGGCGGGCGTTAGTCCCGCGAGGTTGAAGGCGGCTTCCGTGTTGGTGATGACGCTGGCCGGCAGATAGGTGACAATTCCCTTCCCGTCCGAACCGGTGCTCTTGTAAATGCCGACCATGCTCTGCAGGTCGGAAGCGGTCATGTTGTGGAGCACTACGCCACCGGAAGCGTACTGGTTGAAGCTGTCGAAACCGCTGGCCGGATTGAGGAAAAACGGAGTGCCGGACTGGAGGCGAGTAACTCCCGTGAGCTGCCAGCCTTCGAGCGCCTTGCGGGCCACCACGTTCTGAACGTTGCCGAGGTATTGCTTGCCCGGCCCGAACGGCAGATCGTAGACGCCGTTGATTTTGATTGCGTGCCGGATGTCGAACGAGGAGGGCAACCGGTCAAGCCGCAGATTACGCAGTGTAGAGGGCTGCGCAGAATCCACGGAGCTGGCCGAAGCGCCGTCAGTGATGGAGTGCGACCAGACATAGCTGCTTTGGAGAAGAAGCCCCTTGCTCAAGCGCCGGCGCAGCTCGAACTCGAACGCATCGAAGAAAGAGCTTCCATCGTTGTTCAGGATAAACGCGCCGCCGCTGGCGGCATCGGGATTGACCTGGAAGAAGTTCCGTGGATAGCCAGCCGAGGTGAGCCGGCCAAGGCGCGTGACATTGGTAGCAATGCTATTCGCCAACGCTCCGGCTTGCCCGAGTGCGAGATTGGAGGCTATGGTGGCATCGTTGGTGGCGCCGGCCAGAGCAGCGGTCCCACGTATGATGCGGATTGCTTAAGTGTTATGTGATCGATCCGTACAGCGCTGCGCGACTTTTTTCGGAATTTTGTCGATCCAGTAGCGCATCAGCCAGATGTTATACACATTGGGTCCGCCCGGCCCAGGCGGATTCCCAACGTCGGCTTTTGCCAACTGCGAGTGCCGCTTCATCCGTGCCTTCCCGTCCGCTGTATTTGATACGCGAGACACAGCGAACAAACGAGAAGGCACACACCCAACCAGGCAATCACCGTGCCCGAGAGATGCCAAATTGACATTCCCATCAACATGGACACTAAAACAGCGAGTAGTCCGACTATCTCTGACCACAGCGCCAATGTGGTTCTCATATGACCATCCTTTTTATCGGCTTCACTATCCGTGCTCCATCCTCATACGGCGTGCAGTCGCCAAGTAACCCCGATTGAGGCAAGGGACTGCCGTCTGGGCATGTCTGTGGATGTGGGCCAAATAGTTGCTTGGACTGAAAGTACGCTTGGTAAATGGCGTAACCGACAATTGCAGCGGCACCTATCCCGAGAGTTACTCCGCCGGCCAGCAAAATAGTTGCTGTAAATTGTGCTGCGGCACCAGTACCTAAGACCCCCGCAACGTTGTTGCTCGCGGCAACCAGCACTCCTCCAGCTGCGGCAGTGGCTCCCGCGCCGGCAGCCATGGCAGCGGTGCTGGGCGGCGAGTTGTCATCGTCTACTTGTCTCAATATGACGCGTGACCGACGTCGATGTTTATATGAACAGTAGCCTAGCCCGTAGGCTTCTTGAACGAAATTGTATAAGTTAGAAGTGAAGTAATTTTGCAAGCCGCTTAAATCACTTCCCACCATTTGTGACAAGCCGTTATGGTCCGGCACGTAGACTAAATTAGTAATAAAGTCTGAACTAACGGACAGGCCGAGCTGCTGACAACCTTGGTAAAGCCACCAAATTGAGTTATCCGCATCGCCAGAAGAGGCTGATATCACTTGCTGAATAACCGCAGCAAAGCCGGGAGTCAGACCATTAGAGAAGAAAACGCCATATGCCGCGTTCAGCGGACTCTGGTGATAGTCATGGTGCTCAGCCATCACCTGATTTGCTTGTCCATCATAGTAGATGGGCATTCCACCGGTTATGAGTTGATTAGCTAAACTAATCGGAAAAGTATCGTCTGCTCGCGAAGGCCTAGGGAGTAATAAACTGCCACCAGCAAGCGATAGAGTGCTGCCTACAAGCGACCTTAAATACGTTCGTCTGTTCATTGTTGTTCTCCTTTTCATAGGTCGTATATCAAATTGCACAACCATGCATCGAATTGAAGGCAACCAAGTAAGCTCCGGCCTGGTTTGACATTAAAGATTCTGTTCTAAATCGCAACAGAAGGTCCCTGCCTTCGTGAAGTCACCGTATTATGAGTCTGTTCTGAACGTATCCTCCTTGTTTCATATATAACTGCTTTATCGTGCTGCGCCATGGGTTTTGTCGCGCGGCTGGCCATTCTGGTTGTTGAAGTAGTAATTGGCGTTGAAGAAGGTGTTGCGGTTTTGCCAGAACGCGCCGCCGTGCCATTGGTTGGAGCCGGAGCGTGTAACGAACTTGATTTGCGCCGCGCCCTGGCCGGTGCTGTCGACGCCCGCTGCCGAGGTGCTGAGCGTCATTTCTTCGACGGAGTCGACGGGCGTGTAGATGTAGCTGAAAAATCCATCGCTGCTCTTCAACAGGTTGTCCTGCGAATTCATCCCGTCGATCGTGACGTTGATGGCGCCCTTGGGAAGACCGTTAATGGAGGAACTGCGCGGATTCATGGGCGTCTGCACGCCCGGCTGGGTGACCATCAGCTCGACCGCATTGCGCGTGGCGAACGGCAACTGCGCGACCTGGCGAGCTTCGACCGTGCTGGCGACCGTGGCATTGTCGGTCTGAACGACGGCGGCGCCTGCGTTGACCTCAATAATCTCGGTAGCCCGGCCGATTTCGAGCTTGCTATTGACGGTAGCGGGGATGCCGGCGTCCACTTTGACGTTGGCGATTTCGGCGGCTTTGAACCCGGGTTTGCTGACTTTGACGCGGTAATTGGCGGGTGGAATGGAAGCGATGGCCCACTCTCCACGCTCGTTCGAAGATGCCTTCAAGACCTGGTTGGTATCGATATTGACGACCTCCACATCGGCGCTCGGAACAGCGGCGCCTTGCGGGTCGGTTACGGTTCCGGACATCTGCGTGTTGGTGGACTGCGCAAAAGCAAGCGAAGCGCACAACGCGATCAGCGTCAAAAAAGTTTTCATATTTTAAGACCCCTTTTCGAGACGATTCAACCGCGCGACAATTTGAGAAATAATATCAAAACCAGGCCTATGACGCTTCTGCTCCTGCCATTGCTCTTGCAAGGAATCATGGGAAGCACGCCTCAAGAGTTCTACAATCTGGCCTCTCAACAGTTCACACAGCGCCAATTTGACCAGGCGAAGGCGTCGTTTGCGCGGGCGATCGAACTCGACGGCAAGTACGCGGAAGCTTACAGGGGACTCGGAATGACGGACCTGGAGCTGAAGGATTACAACGGGGCGTACCGGGCGTGGCTGAAAGCCGTGGAACTGAATCCGAAGGATGAGAAGTCGAAGTATTTCCTAGGGCGCCTGTTCTACGAGGCGGATTTTCCGAATGAAGCGGCGGCGTGGCTGCGGCAGGCGCTGGAACTCTCGCCCAACGACTACCAAGCGACTACTTATCTGGGACTCTGCGCGGAAGCCCTCGGAATGAGCGATACCGCCGGGGCGCTGTACCGAAATGCGATCGCGGCGAGCAAAGAGCAGAATAAACCGTACGCGTGGGCTTTTCTCAGCCTGGGCAATTTTCTCAAGAAGCGCGGCGACGAGAACCAAGCGCTAGAGGTACTCGAGGAAGGAGCCCGGGAGTGTCCCGAGGCGCACGAGCTGAGCGCGCTGGGAGAGATGCTTTCGACGCGCCATCAGCCGCAGCGCGCGGAGGAAGTGCTCCGGCAGGCGATTGCCCTGGATCCCGGGCTGTCGCAGCCGCATTACCGGCTCGGGCTGCTGCTCAAGTCAACAGGACGGTTGGAGGAATCGAAGTCCGAAATGTTGAAATTTCAGCGGGCGAAGGAGGAGGAGGACAGGAACCCGAAGATCATCGCGCTCCGAAAGTAAGTGAGTCGCTCAGAAAAACTTATTCTTGAAGCCTTGGTGCCGTTGGCGCGCGAGATTCATGAGCTGCGCGAATTGCGGTTGGCTGCGAACATTTTCCAGCAGCGGATCTTTAACGAAGTAAGTGTAGGGGAAGAAGCCGTTTTGGATGCTGTAGCGCAGCATGCGCATGGCTGATGTCTTGTCGCTCAAAATAGCGTAGCTTTGGGCAATCTTATAGGTCGCCTCCGGATCTCCCACGCCGCGTTGCTCGATCTTGTTCTCTAGCGTGTGCAGAATCTCCAGGCCCTCCGATTCTTTATGTGCGATTGAATCGCTCAAAGCCATTCCGATCTGCGCGTACAAGGTGGGATCGAGTTTGTAGGCGCGATCGAAATCCTTCGCCGCCCTGTCCCAGTTCCTCTGGTGGTACTCTCCAAATCCCCGATAAAACAGGACGAATGCCGAGTCGCTGACATCGGGCAGACTCTGAAGAAACTTGTCGTACTCTCCAAGATAGAGATAGGTGTTGAAGACTGAGCCGTTGGCCCTAACTAATGGATCGATCTGGCGCGCCCGCTCGCATTCGACAAGCGATTCCTTCAACATTCCCGCAAACCGGTAGGCATATCCCAGTTCCCAGTGCACGGCGGCGTGCCTGGGATTGCTCTTGAGCGCGTCTCGCAGCAGAGGCACGGCCTCCTCCACTTTGCCGGTGTCGATCAGCAAATTCGCCAAAAATATATTTGCTTCCAGTTGCTTCGGCTGCAGCACAAGCGCGCGTTCATAGGCAGCTTGCGCCTTTCGGTACTGTTCGCGACCGCCGAACTCGAAAGCAGCGGCTGATGTATAAGACTGCCCGAGATAAGCCCAGGTCAGCGCATGGTTGGGATCAATTTCGGCAGACTTCTGAAGCATCCTGATAGCCATCGGGAAATCATGGCTCCCCACGAGATCGACTCCGCGTAGATAGTACTCGTAAGCCAGCGGATTAACAGGTTCGTCAGACTTGATTCGCGCCGCCTCCGATGGGGATAGACTTAATTCCAGTCCCTTGATGATCTGTTGCGCGACATTGTCCTGAACCGTCAAGAGCTTGTCATACTTCAGATCGATGGTGTCTCTCCCAAGTATCCTGTCGGTTTTCACATCAATCAACTGATACGTGATTCTCAGCTCATCGCCATCGCGAATGAAACTGCCAGTAAGAAGCGTATCCACATCCAATTTCGCGGCGACTTTCGAAAGGTCAAGCGTTTGACCTCTGTATTTCTCAACATCGGAGGAAGGCCTGACCGTTAGAGAACTCACGAATCCTAGTTTGGTGATGACCGCATCGGCGAGGGAAAAGCCAAGAAAGTCGGTACCCGGGTCCTGCCTGAGATTCCGCAGCGGCAGAATCGCAAGGCTGCGTTGGACCGGCGGCGCGTACGCCGGCGTTGCTCTTTTTCGGTGCACGAAGTAGCCGGCCATGACGAGCGCGCAAGCAAGGATCGCGACAGTGGGCGTGGCGATCCGGTCTCGCCAGCTTACCCGGCGAAGCGGTTCGGGCGAAACCAGCTCAGGACCGTGATACGCGCTCGCGCGATCATCCGGCTCGGATAGTTGTACCCCCCCGGCAGCCGTATAGGGAGCGCTGCGCGGCTCAAACCGCAAAATCTGGGCCGGTCCCGGCGACTCCCACTCAGGTCGCATCGAAATCGTTTCCGGCTTCTTTATCTCCTTAACCAACGCAGCAAAGCGGTAACCCCTCTTGGGAACCGTCTCGATGTATTGCAGGCCGCCATTCGCTTTTCCGAGCGCCTTCCGCAATGCGGAAATCGAGACCGTGAGATTCGCCTCCTCCACAAAGGCTGGCCGGCCACACCGCATGCATGATTTCATCCTTAATTGCAAGCCTGCCATGGTTCTCTACCAGGTAGACGAGCAACTCAAAAGTCTTCGGGGCAAGTGAGACCTGCCGGCCTTCTCGCGTCAGCCGATGCTCGGTTGGTTCCAGGCGAAAGGGGCCGAATTCGTAGAAACTCGATGTTTTCAGCACGATACTGACCTTTGCCGCTTCCCGGAATTTCTTTGGAAATTACTTGAAGATTCTTTAGCGGTCCTTAAGGACGAAAAGCTTCGACGTACTCCAGTATGGCGTATGCCGGCCCTAACCAATCGGTTGGGCTCGGATTCAAGAAAAGGAGAACATGACAATGAAGAAGTCGCTCATAGTAACATTTACCGCAATCAGTCTCGGGATAAGCGCGATGCCCGCATCCGCGCAGGTTCCGGAGATCGTTTTTCACCTTGTGCCTCAACCGAAGTTTGTGGGTTGCCTTGGGGTGCCGGATGGCCCCACGCCTACCGCTGAGGTAATTGTTCAGAGAGGTGAGCTGAATGACATTCTGATTCTGCGCGCCCACCACCTGAAACCAAACGTGGGATTCGATCTGTTCACAATCCAGAACACAAACTTGCTGTCGAACGGACAAGTAGACCCGAATTTCGATAACTTCGGACTGGCTTGGTATCAAACAGACGTTCAGGCCGACAGCGATGGGAACGCCGAAGTGGCGATAAAAACGATTCTGCTGGATCAGATATTCGGGTTCGACCCAGCCTCATCCCTGGCGCCTACTCATACCTTCCATGTGGGGTTTTGGTTCAACAAACCGGAGGATGCTGCGGCATGCGGGTTTAATCCCGCCACCCCGACGCCGTTCAATGGAGAGCAGAACGCAGGACCGAACGCAATGATTTCCGTGCCGAATCGGGTCACCAACCTCGGGCCACTGTGCACAAAAGCCCAAAAGCAAGGGTCTACATTCGTCTGCAATGAGTAGAGCCTGAAACGCCTCGAGGGGTTGTCAATCGCCGGATTCCCGGACGGCAACCCTTCCGAGCTTGTTGAAAAAGGTGACCGGCTTCGTTTTTCAGATCATTTCTCGGTAATGGTCAGCATCTTTCTAATCGCCGGATTCTCAATGACCTGTTTCTTTCCACTAGGCCAAGCGATCTCGATGCGACGAATCGCGTTCTCCTGCCCGATGCCGAAGAACAACCGTTTATCCTGCGCGGATTGGTAGCTCGCCGTGGTCGTCACCATGCCGTACTGAACCTTGCCGGAGTCGGACGTAAGTTTCACTTTGGCGCCGATGCCGTCGCGGTTGCTGACGGTTCCGCGCAGGTTTAATCCAATCCAGCCATTTCTGTTTCCGCCTTCATTGCGGAGCACGTAAGCGGGCCCTCCGCACGTTTCGATTACTACGTCGATATCCCCATCGTTATCGAGATCGCCAAAAGCCGCCCCCCGGCTGGCCCATTTTTCCGTAAATACCTTGCCCGATTGGGCCGAAACGTTCACGAATTTTCCATCTACTTGTTTCAAAAGCAGCAGGGGCTGGAGGTATTCCAGATGAGGCTGCATTTTTTCGATGTTGTCCATAACGTGACTATTCGCGAGGAAGAGGTCCTTGCGGCCGTCATTGTCGTAATCGAAGATCCGCATGCCCCAACCGCCGAAGAGCCGGGTGATTTCGCCCAGGCGTGAAACATTCGTGTCGTAATTGAAGCTGCCGTCGCCGATGTTGTGGAAGTAGGCATAGGTCTCGTTCGAGAGCGCGGTGGTGACGATATCGGGCTTGCCGTCATCGTCGAGATCGGAGGCATCCGTTCCCATTCCGGCAAAAACCTTGCCTTCGTCGGTGTATCCAACGCCCGCCGCGAGGCCGTTCTCGGTAAAAGTACCGTCGCCGTTATTGAGGAAGAGAAACTGCTGGAACGAATCGTTGGCGACGCTGACATCGAGGCGTCCATCATTATTGAAATCGGCAAACGCGACGCCGAGTCCTTTGCCTGGACTGGCCGCTATGCGGCTTTTTGCGCTGACATCGGTAAAGGTGCCATCGCCATTGTTATGGAAGAGGTAGTCCGAAATGGGCTTGAAATTATCGGGATGGCAATACGAGCGTCCGCCTTCGGCGCGCGAGCCGCAGTATTGATTCCTGGAAAACTTCCAATCGAGATACCGGCAGATAAAGAGGTCGAGCTTGCCGTCGTTATCGTAATCGAAGAATCCGGCGCTGGATGCCCATCCTTCGGTGCGCAGACCAGCCTTCTGCGTAACATCGGTGAACGTGCCATTTCCGTTATTGCGGTACAAGGTGACGCCTCCGTAATTCGTCACAAGGAAGTCCTCGAAGCCGTCGTTGTCAAAATCTCCCACGGCGACACCCATGCTGTAACCGGTCCCGCGAACGCCTGCCTTTTCGGTCACGTCGGTAAACGTACCGTCGTGGTTGTTGTGGTAGAGGCGGTTCCAGAATTCGGGCGCCGATTTATCGGGCACTTCGTCATCGCGCTGACCGGCGTGTATTTTTGCGCCGTTGGTGAGAAACACGTCCGGCCAGCCGTCATTGTCATAATCGAAAACAGCGACGCCTCCGGTCATGGACTCGATGAGATACTTTTCCGGTGTCGCCGAATTATTGTTCTTGAAACGAATGCCGCTCGAGGCGGTGACATCCACGTAGGTGACAGGCTGATTGACGCTTGCCTTCAACAAAAGGCGCGATGCGTCGAGCAGAGCGAGAAGAGTCAAGAGGAGAGCGGCGAGATTAGCTTTCACGCGATGCTTACCAACTCCCAAGGCTCGCGGATTAGTACATCCGGGGGCTCGGTCTGAAAGGCGTCCGGCTGAAATCCCCACATGACACCGCAGCTTCGCACGCCTGCATTACGCGCCGTCCGGATGTCGACGCCGCTATCGCCCACCATCAGCGTCTGGGAGACCGATGCGCCGGCTTCGGTCATCAGCGTTGTGATGCCGACCGGGTCGGGCTTCTTGCAGGCGAAGCTATCGCCGCCGTAAACGCGCATGAAGCGACTTTGCAGGCGCAGCGCCGCCAAAATATCGGAGCTGATCCGCACGGGCTTGTTCGTGAGCACCGCCAGCGCGTGTCCCGCCTCCGACAAGCGCTCGACTGCCTGTTCCACGCCGGGATACGGCCTGGTGTGCTGCAAGGCATGCGTCCGATAAAACTTCAGAAAAAAATCGAGGGCGGAAGCGAGGAGCTCAGGCGAGGCATCGGGGCCGAGCGCGCGCCGCACCAGCACGGCCGCGCCGTTACCGACATAAGAGTAGATCAGCTCCGGATCGATGGGCAGCATTCCAAAATGCTCGCGGGTGGCATTCATCGAGATCGCCAGATCCTGGCTGGAATCGATGAGGGTTCCGTCCAAATCAAATATGATCAGCAACTCGAAGGCACCTTCGGGATTTCCGTGTTCCGGCGTTCAAATCGCTTGCGAGCGCCCGTTGGGCGGCGTTGAGCGGAAACGCTTCAAATTCTGCATCTGCTCGGTGAACGAGTCTTTCAATTCGCGCGGGGCGATATCGACCAACCAAGTGGCTATTGCACCCGCATACGGCAATACGCGAGAGCGGGCGAAGGCCTCCGGCATCGGGGACGGCGAGAAAGCTATCACGATATCGACGAGCACCGCAACGATCAAAACTCCGCGGAGAAATCCGGCTACGCCGCCGAGCAGGTGATTGAACCAGGAGAGGCCAATCCACTTAAACAAGCGCGAGAGGAGCGCGGCGATGAGGGAGCCGAGGATCAGCACGCCGACAAATATGATGAGAAACCCTAAAATATTCGCCATGGCCGGAGTTCGGACCCAGGGCATCAGCTTAGCGGCCACGAGGCCATAACACCAGAACCCAGCCATAAAGCCGAACAGCGTCGCCACCAGCCCGACCACTACCTGTGCGAGCCCGGCTCGCAATCCCGTAGCAGCCGACCACAGAATGATCAACACCAGGACAACATCGAACCAGGTAAAGCTCACCATAAAAGCTACTTCCCCGAACCGCGGGCGGCCAGATCCTTCCCCGTCAATCGCGAGAACGCCTCTTGATATTTGTCGCTCGTTTTTTGAACCACTTCGCGGGGAAGCTTGGGCGCGGGCGGGCGTTTATCCCAGTCGAGGGTTTCGAGATAGTCGCGGACATACTGCTTGTCAAACGAGAATTGCGGACCGCCCGGGCTGTAGGTATCGGCGGGCCAGTAGCGCGATGAGTCGGGCGTGAGCACCTCGTCGGCCAGTACGAGCTCGCCGTGGATGAATCCGAACTCCAGCTTCGTGTCGGCCAGAATGATGCCACGTTCGAGAGCATAGGCGGCGGCGCTCTGGTAGATCTCAAGCGTCAAATCACGAAGCTGGCCGGCGAGGTCGATACCCAACTGATTCGCCACAAACTGAAAAGGAACGTTGACGTCGTGACCCGTAAGCGCCTTGGTAGCGGGCGTAAAAATAGGTTCAGGAAGCCGATCGCCGTCGCGCAGGTTCTTGGGGAGAGGAATGTCGCAGACCTTTCCGGATGCGGAATATTCCTTCCATCCGGACCCGGCGAGATAGCCTCGGGCGACGCATTCGACGGGCACCATGTCGGCTTTTTTCACGAGCATGGAACGGCCTTCCAGCATCTTTCGACGGCGGACCAGCCGTTTCGGATATTGCTTTACGTCGGCAGTGATTACGTGCGAGGGAAGAATGTTCTTCAAGAAGTCAAACCAGAATAACGACATCTGCGTGAGGACCCGGCCCTTACACGGTATGCCGCTGCCCAAAACGCAATCGAAGGCGGAGATGCGGTCGGAGGCGATGAACAGCAGACTTTCGCCCAGATCGTAAATATCTCGTACTTTTCCGCGTGCGCGCAAGGGAAGGGGGAGGTTCGTTTCGAGCAGGATCTCATCCTGGCACATAACCACTCCTGAGTATCCCAGAGCCGCAGGGACGAGACGACCGTCGAAAAAAGCGTCGCCACCCCCGGAAAGAATTTCCCAAAACGAGCCGGTGTGGCTGCGAAGTTGTTGAAAATGGGCTTTGGCGCGGGACTTGCAGATGAACACTTGAAAGGAGCTTCAATAATGAATTCGGATGTATTCGAAGGAAAATGGAAGCAACTAAAAGGATCGGCGAAGCAGCGCTGGGGCAAGCTCACGGATGACGACATAACGACGATGAGCGGGAAGAAAGACGAGCTTATCGGCAAACTTCAAGAACGTTACGGGTATACCCGTGAACAGGCCATGAAAGAAGCGGATGAGTGGGCCCGGGCTGTCTCGAGCGATGTGAAGGAATCGAGCTACGCAGGTTCGGCCCACGGAACGCATTCGAAACCCTGACTCTGCGGCGCACTTAACAGCGCTAAGGGTAGAGAGGTTGCCGGCGAGAACCGGCGGGAAAAGTTTGCAGCCCCAATTGCTGCTCGCAAAGGCGGCGCTCTGACAGGCGCCGCTTTTTTTACGGCTACACTAGTTAGGATGAGTGCTCCTTACCGGTTCGCGATTTGCAACGAACTCTTTCAGAAGGTCCCCCTGAGTGAGACCTGCGCGCGAGCCCGAGCGCTTGGATATGAGGGATTGGAGATAGCTCCATTCACTCTGGCTGAAAATCCGACATCCATTTCAGCGGAGAAGCGCACGGAGATTTGCCAGACCATTGCGGACGCGGACCTTCAGTTTGTGGGGCTTCACTGGCTGCTGGTTTCGCCCGAGGGTCTGCACTGCACTACGCGCGATGAAGCGGTGCGAAGAAGAACCTGGGATCATGTGCATCATCTGATCGATCTCTGCGCGGACTTGTCGGGTTGCAGTTCGGAGCACAGCGGCGTGCTGGTATTTGGATCTCCGAAGCAACGCTCCACTGTGGACGGGATGACGCCACGCGAAGCAACCGATGTGTTCACACATGAACTGGCCCATACGGCTCCGCACGCCGAAAGCCGCGGCGTGACGATCCTGGTGGAAGCGCTGCCGGCGAACCAATCGGATGTCGTGAATTGCCTGGGGGATGCCGTAGCGATCGTGAAACAGATCGGCAGCCCGGCGATTCAGACCATGTTCGACACTCACAACGCAGTGGACGAAAAGGATTCGCACGCATCTCTTGTGCGGCGGTATTTTCAGTACATACGCCACGTACATGTGAACGAACTCGATGGACGCGAGCCGGGCATGGGGGATTATGACTTTGCAGCTCTGCTCAGTGCGCTGTCGGAGTTGAACTATTCGGGATGGGTATCACTCGAGGCTTTTGATCTGAGCCGCGACGCCGAGGAAGTTGCGCGCCGAGCCATGGCGGCGCTCCAGAGCGCCACGCGGACTTCAGCACTCGTTCAAACGGCATGAATCGTGACATCGTAACGGGGGGAGCGGGATTCATAGGCTCCGCCCTGGTCAGGGCTTTGCTCAATGACGGCCGTCGCGTGCACGTCATCGATAATCTTTCCACGGGAAATCTCGACAATCTCGAAGAGGTGGCGGATCAAATCACGGTCCACGAGGTGGATTTGCGGGATTATGACCGGATCGCGCCCGTGATTGCCGGGGCGGCGCGCGTGTTTCATCTGGGCGCACTGCCGTCGGTTCCCAAGTCCATTCTGCAGCCCGCGCCTAGCCACGAGAGCAATATCGACGGGACGTTCAACGTGTTTCGCGCCGCCGTAGAAGGCAAAGCGGGGCGGGTCGTCTATGCCGGCTCCTCGTCGGCTTACGGGGACACGGAAGTTCTGCCGAAGGTGGAGACTATGGCGCCCAAGCCGAAGTCTCCTTACGCTGTGCAAAAGCTGTTAGGCGAGTATTACGCCAGCGTTTTTTCGGATTGTTACGGACTGGAAACCGTCTCGCTGCGCTTCTTCAATGTGTTCGGACCACGGCAGGATCCGACCAGCGTATATTCCGGCGTGCTGTCGATTTTCCTGAACTGTCTGATTGAGCGCCGCAGCCCCACGATCTTCGGAGACGGCGAGCAATCGCGCGATTTCACCTACGTTGAGGACGTTGTCAGCCTGCTGTTGAAGGCATCGCGGGCGAGCGGAATTTCGGGCAAAGTCTTCAATGCGGGAAACGGGGAGCGCTACACGCTGAACCGTGTGTGGGGTCTGCTTCAGGAGATCGAGGGAGTAAATCTGCCCGCCGCCTATGGGCCCCCGCGGGCTGGAGACGTTCGCGATTCACAGGCCGATACGACGGCCGCGGTTCGTGAGCTAGGTCATAAACCGCGTTTTACTCTGGAACAAGGATTGCGGCTCACGCTCGAGTGGTATCGCACCGATCCGGGGCGTACGGCTTCGCGTGAGCGGTCCGAGACGGGCGCTAAACTGGTCTCATAACATCGCGCCCGCGCCCCGCTCATCAGCTCCCGCGCGTCAAATCCGCATGACCATGACCGATTCATTCCGCCTCGGAAGCGACGGCATCTACCGCTGCGATGCGCTTCAGGAATTTGTCTGGCAGAGACACGGATTTGGCACTCGCGAGGGCAATCCTAAGGCCGATATCACGTTGAAACAGGTTCATTCGAGCATCGTTCTCAACGCGAATGGATTGAAAAACAGGGAGCGCGAAGGCGACGCTCTCATCACGGACGACATCGGGAAAAGCATTGGCGTGAGGACCGCGGATTGCGTGCCCATTCTGCTGCTCGACTGCCGAGAGCGGTGTATTGCGGCTGTTCACGCCGGATGGCGCGGAACCGCCGGCGAAGTGGCAAAGAGAGCAATCGACAAGATGACAGACGAATTCGGTACGGATCCCGCCAACGTCTACGCGGCCCTCGGCCCTTGTATCCGAGGCTGTTGCTACGAAGTGGGGCAAGAGGTTGCCGAACAATTTCTCACGCTGTTTCCGGAATGGGAGACGCCCGCGCCGGGCAAACGGAAACTGGACCTGCCAGCGGCGAATCGCCGGCAACTGGAAAGGGCAGGTGTTCATTCCGACCGTATCTTCGATTGCGGTTTGTGCACGACGTGCCAAAGCGCACAGTTTTTTTCCTTTCGCCGCGAGCCTTCCAATCCGGCTCGCATGGTGGCCGCCATTTGCCGGCTGGCGTGAATTCCGGAATGGCATAAGGAGCTCCGATGGATCGAAAAGCGAAAGCGCAGTGGAAAGGCGACTTAAAATCCGGCAGCGGCATTATTTCATCCGCTAGCGGAGTGCTCTCCAGCACTCCTTACTCGTTCAAGACGCGGTTCGAACAGGGAAACGGAACGAATCCGGAAGAGCTCCTGGCCGCAGCGCACGCAGGCTGTTTCTCCATGGCCCTTTCCCTCACGCTGCAGAACGAAGGCTTGAAAGCGGACAGCATAGAGACGACCTGCACCATAACGCTCGATAAGGAAGGGGACGGATTCGCCATTAAGAGGAGCCACCTGGAACTGACCGCAAAAATCCCCGGCGCCTCCGAGGAGATTTTCCAGAGAGCCGCGCAAGCAGCGAAGGAAGGCTGCCCGGTTTCCAAGCTTTACGACACCGAGATTACCTTGGATGCCAAACTGGAAAGCTGAGTAATTATTCGAATTTGCCCGCTATTGGGCACGGGCAGTTTCCGGACGGCTGCTATGGAGAGCCAGGACGGATTCTGATAATATCTTGGGACGGAACTCCCAGTCATCAAACTTTGAGCAATATTTGTGAACGTTGTTCACCCGCTCAGAAGAAATAAGAGGTATTAAGATATGGCTCGAGAAAGCATACAAAAAAAGCTGACGCGCGTGCGCCCGCCCCGCGTTCAAATCTCATACGACGTTCAGGTGGGCGATGCCATTGAATTGAAGGAACTCCCCTTTGTGCTTGGTGTGATGGGCGATTTCACCGGTCAGCCGACCGAGCCGTTGGCGCGGCTGAAGGACAGGCGCTTTGTAGATGTGAATCCCGATAACTTCGATAGCGTGCTCGAAAGCATGCGGCCCCACTTGGCATTCAACGTGCAGAACAAGCTGAGCGAAGATACAAATGCCGACGATTTGAAGGTGGATCTGAATTTTCGAAAGTTAGAAGATTTTGAACCGGAGCAGGTGGCGCGGCAGATCCGACCGCTACGCGAGCTATTGGAGCTGCGGGGCAAGTTGAGCGACTTACGAGGGACTTTGCAGACGAACGAAAAACTCGACCAAGTGCTTATGGAAGCTGTATCTAATACCGAAAAGCTGGATAAGCTGCGTTCGGAAATGGGGGGCAAGGGCGAGAAAGAAGGAGAAGCGAAATGAGCGATGTTCAACAGGCTACTCCCGCCGGCGCCACGACGACTACCGCTGAATCCAGCCTTCTGGATCAGATCGTTGAGCAGGGCCGTTTTGGCGAAGAGCCCTCATCCAAGGCGCGCGGAAGAGATTTGGTGAAGGAGTTCCTGGGCCAGGTCCTCCAGGGAGAAGTCACTGTCTCGCGAGATGCGGAGGCGATGATCAGTTCACGCATCGCTCAGATCGATCACCTGGTTTCGCTGCAATTGAACGAAGTGATGCACCACGCCACCTTCCAAAAGCTGGAGGGGAGCTGGCGTGGGCTGAAATACCTGCTGGACAGCTCCGAGACGTCCACCATGATGAAAATCCGGGTCATGAATGTCTCGAAGAAGGAGCTCTTGAAGGATCTACAGCGGGCGGCCGAATTCGATCAAAGCGCCACGTTCAAGAAGGTTTATGAGGATGAGTACGGCGTTTTCGGCGGCGAACCATTTGGCGCGCTGCTCGGAGACTACGAATTCACGAAGCACCCGGAAGACATCGAGCTGCTGGACAAGATGTCGCACGTTGCGGCGGCCGCGCACGCGCCCTTTTTGACAGCGGCTGGTCCGGAACTGCTGAATATGGCGAGCTTTGGCGATATCGGGCAGGTGCGTGACATCAGCAAAATCTTCGACAGTACAGAGTTTGCGAAATGGAAGAGCTTTCGTGAAAGCGAAGATGGGCGTTACGTTGGCTTGTGCTTGCCGCACATTTTGATGCGATTGCCCTATGGGCGCGAAACAAAGCCGGTGGAAGGCTTCGACTTCGAAGAGAATGTGGACGGCACGGACCCGAGCAAGTACCTGTGGGGGAACGCAGCTTATGCGCTGGGCGCGCGCCTCACCAGCTCATTTTCACAGTTTGGGTGGTGTGCCTCGATACGCGGCGTAGAAGGCGGGGGCCTGGTGGAAGGATTGCCTGCCCATACATTCCGCACGGACGAGGGTGATGTGGCGCTGAAGTGCCCCACGGAAATCGCAATTACAGACCGCCGCGAGAAAGAGCTGGCGGACAACGGCTTTGTCCCGCTGGTGCACTGCAAAGGAACCGATTACGCCGCGTTTTTCAGCGTCCAGTCGGCGCAAAAACCGAAGCTGTATAACAAAGACGCAGCGAACGCCAATGCGCGGCTGTCGACACAATTACCGTATATTTTGGCGGTATCGCGGTTTGCTCATTACCTGAAGGCCATGATGCGGGATAAGATCGGGAGCTTTATGTCGCGATCACAATGCGAGAGGTTCCTTAACGATTGGATCAATACGTACGTGGTTGGAGATGACGATGCGTCTCCGAGCGTGAAGGCGAAGAATCCTTTGCGCGAAGCGCGGATCGAAGTAGTGGACGTGCCGGGGAAGCCGGGCGCCTACCGCGCGGTAGCCTTTTTGCGGCCTCATTATCAATTGGACGAGCTTTCCGTTTCCTTACGTCTGGTTGCGGATCTTCCGCCGTCGGCGCGGTAGAACTGAACAGGCACTTATCAACCGAACAACGGGGCCTTGCAGCCCATGCGGACAACCGGGCTTCCGGCCCGCGCAGCAGCAGTGTATATAAACAGCGAAGGAGCAAACCATGAGCATGGAAATTTTCTTGAAATTAGATGGCATTGATGGAGAATCGCAAAAGAAAGGCGCCGAGAACTGGATTGAGATTTTCAGCTTCAGCAATGGCGCGTCGAATCCCTCCAGCGTTGCATTCGGCACGGGCAGCGGCGCCGGAAAGGTTGACCTTAGCAGTTTGAGCCTGCAGAAGCAGTTGGATAAGGCGTCGCCGAAGTTGTTCTTGAATTGCTGCAACGGGAGCCACATCGCCACGGGCCAGATGATCGTTCGCGAATCCACCGGCGGAGACACCACGCAAACGTACTATCAATACGACATGACGGAAGTGTTTATCGATAGCATTAGCTGGGGCGGGGCGGCGGGCGGCGGTAAACCTTCCGAGTCCGTGTCATTATCCGCAAAGTCATTACAGATCACCTATTGGCCTCAGGATGCGAAAGGCACACTCGGCAACAAGATCGTCGCGGGCTGGAATGTTGCCACAAATACGAAGTTATAAGATTCGGTTCAAATGGACGCTCAGCAGTTGTTCAAGGCCGGGAAGGTTTCCGAAGCTGTCTCGGCCTTAACCACTCAGCTCCGGGACAATCCTGGAGACCAGCGGAGCAGGACATTTCTCTTCGAGTTGCTGTGCTTCGCGGGCGATTACGAGCGCGCTGAAAAGCAACTGACGATTCTGGAGCAGGAGGGCAATAAGGAGTCGATGATCGGCACCCTGCTCTACCGGGCCGCCTTGAACGCCGAAAAGACACGGCAGGAGATGTTCGAGAAGAAGACTTACCCGAAACAGGTTGTGAATGGAGCGGGGGTGGCGATTCGCGGCAAGGTGAACGGCAAGGAGTTCCAGACGCTTTCCGATTCAGACGCGCGCATCGGCGAAAAGCTGGAAGTATTCGCCGCCGGCGACTACATGTGGATATCATTTCAGGACATCGCGACTCTCCGCCTGGAAGCGCCGAAGCGGCTCAGGGATCTTCTGTGGGCACCGGCTAAGTTGGTGACGGGGCCGACATTCCGGTCGCGGGATCTGGGCGAGATTCTGCTACCGGCTTTGACGCCCCTTTCCTGGCAGCATCCGGACGACGAGGTGCGGCTTGGCCGGGTGACGGAATGGTGCGAAGACGAAGAGGGCGAGATTGCTCCTTTCGGACAGAAGAATTTGCTAGTGGATGGCGAGGAAACACCATTTCTTGAAATTCGCGAACTAGAAATCTATTCTCGAACACAACCCGGCTTTTGAACGCAACCCGGACGATCGAAGCATAATTTTCCGTTACTGTTCTCCGATGAAAGAAATCGAGCAGCTTCTCGAGCCGATCCCAGGCGACAATCCCGCCGGCAAGAACCTGCGATATTCGTTGTACGACGCTATCAAGGAAGCGCGCCGCGAGGAAGACTCCGGTCCACGAGGAGAGTGGGAGCAGCGTGAGATCAAGACGGCTAATTTCGGGCAGGTCATCAAAATTTCTGAACAGGCATTGCGTCAATCCAGCAAGGACTTGTGGATCGCGGCCTGGTTGACGGAAGCATGGATCTACGAATATGGGATGCCCGGGTTGACCTCCGGCTTGCAACTCGCGGAGGGCTTGATCACGCGATTCTGGGATGGGCTCTATCCCGAACTGGACGAGGAAGACGTGGAGCCTCGCTTACCACCGCTAGAGTGGGTTGGTTCGTATTTCGATCCGAGTAAAGGCTCGTCTCCGATCCTGGCGTTGCGAAGAGTCGCTCTGACCAATAAAGGATTCAACTGGTTCGATTATCAGGATTCGCACCGGGGCGCGAGCGGCGGCGAAGGGAAGATTACGCGCGAGGAGTGGAACAAAGATTTCGAAGCCACGAAGAAGCAGTTTTATAAAGATCTGGAGCGTGACAGCAAAGCCAGCCTTCAGGCTCTTGCCTCGCTGGACGCGTCTTGCCATGCGCGATTCGGCGATCTGGCACCATCTCTGAGGCCCCTACGCACCGCGCTCGAAGAACTAGAGAACCTTGTACATATTCTTTTATCGGAGAAGTTAAAGAAGGAGCCGGATCTCGCGGAGCCCGGGACGAAATCCGTGGCGGTTGCGGGAGGGCCGACAGAGGTCCATGGCCGGGCTGAGATTTCGGAGATTGCTGCCGTTCAACAACTGGACATTTCCAAACTCAGCGGCGAAATTACCGCGGTGGAACACGCTGCCCTGCACGTAGCAGCGGCAGCGCAGTTCATCCGGCACAACGATCCGAGCAGCCCTATTTCCTATCTTTTGCTGCGGGCGCTTCGCTGGGGTGAGGTGCGGGCGGCGGGTGAATCCGCGATCAACGATTTACCGGCGCCTCCATCCGATCTTCGAGTGGCGCTGAAGACATCGGCGGGAGCGAAGAGCTGGGGGAGCGTGCTGGAGACCGCTGAAGCAGCGATGAGCACGGCGATTGGGCGCGCCTGGCTGGACCTGCAACGTTATGCCATAAGGGCCTGCGATGAACTGGGATACTCCGCGGCCGCCAAAGCGATGCGTTCCGAGCTGAAAGCTTTTTTGCAGGACTTTCCGGCGCTCGCCGCGGCAACGCTGAGCGACGATACCGGTACGGCGAATCCGGAAACGCTGGCGTGGCTGCGGCAGGAAGGCCTAATTAGTTAGGGATCGGATTTCACAATGCCATCGCTTCGAGGCGACACACCGATCACGCTTTCTGTCCTGGACCGGCTGATCGACGAGGATTTAAAACAGGCTGAAGGTATACATCTGACGCGCTCGCAAACATTGCGGAAGCTGCGAGACGCCCTGCGACGAGATCTGGAATGGCTGCTGAACACCCGCCAGCCGGTGAATCCAGCACCCGAGGGAAGCGAACTGTTCGACTCGTTATATATGTACGGCCTGCCGGATATCACTTCCTTGAGTGTGGCCAATACCAGAGATCGCCAGCGCTTGACGCAAGCCATACAGGCGGCGATTGCGAAGTTCGAGCCTCGAATCGCGAATCCGCGCGTGAGCCTGGTGACGGGCGAAGATAAGGCGCCGCTGCTTCGATTTTTGATTGAAGGCACGCTTCGCACGGACCCCCATCCCGAGCACGTCAGCTTCGATACGGTTCTGGAGCTATCGAGCGGCGAGTACAAAGTGCAAGGGGGAGCCCGTGCGCGATGAACTTTTAGAGTATTACCAGCAGGAACTCTCGTTTCTTCGCAAGCTGGGCGCGGAGTTTGCGGAGAAATACCCTACGGTTGCATCTCACCTGCTGCTGGGACCCAATGTTTCCGAAGACCCGCACGTCGAGCGCCTGGTTGAATCGTTCGCATTTCTGGCTGCGCGCGCTCATTTGAAGATCGACGACGATTTTCCAGAAATCACCGAATCTCTTTTGAACGTGCTGTACCCGCACTTCTTGCGGCCCGTTCCATCCATGTCCATCGTGGAATTCAATGTCGACCCGGAACAGGGCAAGCTGACCACAAATCTGCGTATTCCTCGCGACGCGTTGCTGTATTCGCGTCCTGTGGATGGGATTCAGTGCAAATTCAGAACGTGCTACGAAACGGTTGTTTCGCCGCTGCGCGTCTCGCGCGCACAGTGGAAAGCCCCGGAGCGGCTAAATCCGCAGGTGAAAGCCCCGGACGCGGTCGCCGCCTGCAGCATAGAGCTCTCCTGTTTTCCGGATGTCCAGTTTAAGTTTCTTGGGCTGAAGTCGCTCCGTTTCTATCTGAACGGAGAGGGCAACTTAATTCACAACCTATATGAGCTGCTGTTTAACAATACGCTCCGCATATTGGTTCGCAACCCGGATGATCCGCGGCAGCGCCACATAGAGCTCCCTTCCAGCTCATTTCGCGGGATGGGCTTCGAAGAAGGGGAAGCTATCCTGCCTTTTCCGCGGCGCTCGTTCACGGGATACCGCATTCTGCAAGAGTATTTCGCGTTCCCCGAGAAGTTTTTCTTTTGTGAGCTGGGAAATCTTGACGTGCTTGGCGGAGAGGGGTTCACGAATCACGCGGAAATTATCTTCCTGATCTCGCCATTCGAGCGCAACGACCGGCAGCAGTCGCTCGAACTCGGTATCTCAAAGACAACCTTCAAATTGGGCTGTACTCCCATCGTGAACCTGTTTCCTCAAACGGCGGAGCCTATCCTGCTGGAGCAGACACGGTTCGAGCACCTGCTAATTCCCGATGCGCGCCGACGTCGTGTGCTGGAAATTTTTTCTATTGAAGATGTGCGAACCGCGAGCCCAGACCGGCGCGAGGTAACGCAATACGAACCTTTTTACTCGAGCCGACATGGAAGGACCGGGAGGAGCCAGACGTTCTGGCACGCGACCCGGCGGCCGTCAACGCGCCAGGACGACGCCGGAACGGAGATGTATATTTCGCTTGTAGACACGTCGGGAGAAGCGGCCCGAACCGATAACGAGACGCTTAATGTACGCTGCATTTGTACGAACCGGGATTTACCTTCCCGACTTGCTTTCGGGAATGAGTCGGGCGATTTCGATCTGGAGGGCGGGGCCGCGGTCAAGCGCATCATTTCGCTTCGAAAACCAACCGACACGTTGAGACCGCCGCTCCGGAAGCAGATACATTGGCGGCTCATTTCGCACCTCTCGCTGAACTATTTATCACTGGTAGAAGAGGGCCGCGGCGCATTACAAGAGATCCTGCGCCTGTACAACTTCACGGAATCGCGTCCGCTCGAACGGCAAATATCCGGCATCACGGATCTGAGCAGCCGGCGCCATTTTGCCCGCGTCGTCTCACAGCACGGCATCAGTTTCGCTCGCGGCATTCGCGTCGAGATGGAGTTTGACGAGGAGATGTTTGTCGGCAGCGGCGTATTTCTCTTCGCTTCGATCGTTGAGTATTTCCTTGGCCTGTACGCTTCCTTGAACAGTTTCAGCCAGCTTGTGGCACGCACGAAACAGAGAAAGGAGGTGCTTCGCGAATGGCAGCCACGCGCGGGACAGAAGATTCTTCTTTAGCTCCATCAAAGGTCGAGGCCCGGCTCTTTGCGGAACCATATTGTTTCGAGTTCGTACAAGCTGTGCGGCTATTACGGCATTTTTATCCGAACCGCAGCGAGGTAGGCCTTTTTCAAGCTCCGGCTTCGGAGGTGGTGCGTTTTGGCGCGCGGGCGTCGCTGGCATTTCCCGCGAGCGAGGTGCACGAACTGGAGGAGCGAACAGGCGCTCCGCCGTTGATGCGCGTGAATTTCATGGGGACGGTGGGTCCGCTCGGAGTACTGCCGCTGTATTACACGGAACTAGTCGCCGAGCGGCTTAAGGAGAAAGATGGCGCTCTTCGCGATTTCCTCGACATTTTTCATCACCGCATCATTTCCCTGTTCTATCGCGCGTGGGAGAAATACCGTTTCCCGGTGGGCTACGAGCTGGGAGAAGGCAGCAGCTTTTCGCATTATTTACTGGACGTCATCGGCTTGGGAACGTCTGGATTGCAGGAGCGGCAGGGCGTTCGCGATGAGTCGCTGCTCTTCTATGCCGGGTTATTGGCCCAGCAGCCTCGGAGCGCCGAGGGATTGAAGCTCACTTTGCGCGACTATTTCGGCGTGCCTGTGGCAATTGAGCAATTTCTGGGCGGCTGGTACAGACTCGAACCGAACTCGCAGTGCAGCCTGAGCGAGACCGGACTCGACTCGGAGCAACTCGGTTTTGGAGTAGTGGCGGGGGACGAAATATGGGATCCACAATCGCGTATTCGCGTGGTCTTGGGCCCGCTGCCATTGAGCAAGTATGTGGACTTTCTGCCATCCGGATCGGCGTACCGACCGCTTTGCAGCCTCGTCCGTTTTTTTGCAGGCGATGAATTCGATTTCGAGGCGCAATTGATTCTGGATCGGGAACAAGCGCCAGCTTGTGAACTGGGCGCGACCGGCGAGGCAGCACCGCAGTTGGGGTGGGTAAGTTGGTCGAAGACACGCGAATTAGCCTACAATCCATCCGAAACAATCTTTCAGCTTTGAATTCAAGCATGCGGTTCGAAATTCGGCGAGGCGAGCTATCGGAAGGCGATGGAACGGAAGTGAGGAGCACCAATGAACGTCAATCTTAAGTTACTCATCGCGAAGATGAACGACCCTACGCGCAGCGCTCTGGAAGCGGCAGCGGGTCTTTGCCTGTCACGAACGCACTACGACATCGAAATCGAGCATTTCCTGGCGAAGCTGCTCGATCAGCAGGATACGGACCTGAGGCACATTCTGAAGCATTTCGGAATTGACAGGTCGCGGTTCACTTCCGAGCTCAGCCGTGCCCTGGATAAATTGAAAACCGGCAACGCTCGCACACCATCGTTCAGCCCTTCGCTGATAAAACTTTTTACAACCGCCTGGAGCATCGGATCGATCGATTATGCGGGCACCGTGATTCGGTCCGGCTTCACGCTCGTGGCGCTCCTTTCCGATGAGGACTTGCTACGGATGGCGCGGGAATTCAGCCGTGAGTTGCAGATGGTTCAACCCGATGTGCTGCGCCGTGATTTTTTGAAGCTGGTCGCGGGCTCGCCGGAAGACGTCTCGACCGCAGGAATTGCGCCAGCCGGGGCTCGCGACGGCGCGCCGATTGGAGGCAAGACGCCCAATCTCGATCAGTTCACGGTGAACTTGACGGAAAATGCGAAGCTCGGCCGGATCGACGCAGTGCTTGGGAGAGATTCAGAGATCCGCCAGATCATTGACATTCTGATGCGGCGCCGACAGAACAACCCCATTCTGACTGGAGAAGCCGGCGTGGGCAAGACAGCGGTGGTGGAGGGTTTTGCGCTGCGGGTGGCGAACGGCGACGTGCCCCCTTCGCTCAGGAACGTTGTGGTGCGCACTCTGGATCTGGCTTTGCTGCAAGCGGGCGCTGGAATCAAAGGCGAGTTCGAGAACCGTTTAAAGGGATTGATCGAGGAGGTCAAGAAATCGCCCGTTCCCATTATTTTGTTTATCGATGAAGCGCACACGATGATTGGGGCCGGAGGGCAAGCGGGCCAAAACGACGCGGCCAATCTGCTAAAGCCCGCGTTAGCGCGCGGCGAGCTTCGAACGATAGCAGCAACCACGTGGTCGGAGTACAAGAAGTATTTCGAGAAAGATCCGGCGCTGGCTCGCCGGTTCCAAGTGGTGAAAGTGGAAGAGCCTTCCGAAGTGCAGTGCATGGTGATGATGCGCGGAATTGTGGGGGCGCTCGAGAAGCATCACAAGGTGCGAATTCTGGATGAGGGCGTGGGGGCGGCGGTCAGGCTTTCACACCGCTACCTGGCTGGACGGCAGCTTCCGGATAAAGCGGTCAGCGTGCTTGATACGGCGTGCGCTCGACTGGCGCTCGGACAAAACGCGACGCCCTCCGCCATTGAGGATTTGACGCGTCAGCTCGACGATCTCGAGGTGCAGGAACGGATACTGCGCCGGGAGAGCGCCACGGGCGCGGACCATAGCGAGCGCATCGAGGAAGTTCTCCGGCAAAAAGAGTCGCTGACCGAGATGTTAGGCCAGTTAAAGACGAAGTGGGAGAGGGCGAAAACACTAGTCGCGGAGATCCGCGACGTTCGCAGCCAGTTGGAAGAGGAGGCGATTGCGGCTCATCGGCGCATGGGAGACGGCGCTCCCGCAGCGGCAAATGGCGGCACTGGAGCGGGCGCACCACTCGAAGCCGCTCCCCAACCAGGCGGCGGCACAGCGGTCGCTACCGCGGAAGCAAATGGAGGGAGCCTACGCGGAAAACTTGCTGCAACTTACAGAGGAGCTGGAGCGCGTGCAAGGCGAGAGCGCGCTCATGCAGGTGTGCGTGGACGCGCCGATGGTAGGGAACGTGATCTCCGGATGGACCGGGATTCCTCTCGGCAAAATGATTAAAGACGAGATCGGGATAGTGCTCGAGCTCGATAAGCATCTGGAGCGGCGGGTGATCGGCCAAAACCATTCGCTTTCGCTCATCAGCCAGCGCATTCAAACCGGGCGAGCGAGCCTGGACGATCCCGGCAAGCCGCTGGGCGTTTTCATGCTTGTGGGGCCGAGCGGCGTAGGGAAAACCGAAACGGCGCTCGCGCTCTCCGATCTTCTCTATGGCGGCGAGCACAACCTGATCACCATCAACATGTCCGAATTTCAGGAGGCGCATACAGTTTCGACATTAAAGGGCTCGCCTCCGGGCTACGTTGGGTATGGCGAGGGCGGCGTTCTCACCGAAGCAGTCCGGCGGCGCCCCTATTCCGTCGTGTTGCTGGACGAGGTGGAAAAAGCCCATCCTGACGTTCTGGAGTTGTTTTACCAGGTGTTTGACAAAGGCATGATGGAAGATGGCGAGGGACGCGAGATCGATTTCAAGAACACGATCATCATTTTGACGACGAATGCCTGCACCGATCAACTGGCAAAGCTGACTGCCGATCCGGAGACGATGCCCAGCCCGGAAGGCATTTTGAAAACCATCAAGCCCGAGCTCAACAAGATTTTCAAACCCGCATTCCTCGGCCGCATGGTGATTATTCCTTATTATCCGATCCGCGATGAAAGCCTGAAGAAGATCGTTCAACTGAAGATGGGTAAGATCAAGCGGCGAATGCTCGAAAATCACAAGATCCACTTACATTACGATGAAAGCGTAATTGATGAGGTCGCGCGGCGCTGCACGGAAGTAGAGAGCGGCGCGCGAAACGTGGACAACATTCTTACTAACAGCCTGCTGCCCGATATCTCGCGGCAACTGCTGACGAGCATCGCCGAAGGAAGGAAACTTACTTCCGTGCACGTGAGTATCGGCGCCGACGGATCGTTCCAGTATTCACAGTAACTGCATGGATGAACAGATTACTCAAGCGAACCCTCTGTTAACCATTGATACGCCGGCAGCCCCAGGCGTATTATCCGGCCGGGATTCAACGTTCTTACGGCGCGCCCATGGTGCTCGTTTCCGTCCGCGCACTGTATGCTGACAGTTGATCAAGCTCCCGTATGAGAAGACTTCAACCCGTCATCTGGGCTAAGGGGACGTTTTTGTCGCCTCAGCATCTGCAGGCGCAGGACATCTTTCATGAAGATCTGCTGCAGTTTCGAGTGGACGCGCTGAACTTCTTCCCGTGGGGATTTCGAACACTCACGCTTGATCGCGAGGCGCTGGCGGGGGGTCATTTGGTGATCGACAAAGCGTCCGGAATTTTTCCGGATGGCCTGCTCTTCGATATTCCGGAGAGCGATCCTTCGCCTCCCGCCAAACCGCTGGCCTCGTATTTCGAACCAACGCGCGAGACAGTGGATGTTTACCTGGCTGTTCCCGCGTGGCGTTACGGCGACGTGAACGTGGCCACGACGATGAGCGCCAATGCGGACACGCGTTACATGGCGGAAGTATCGCTGCTGCGGGACGAGAACGCGTCGCAGATTGAACGTCCCGTGCAGATTGCTCGAAAGAACTTTCGATTGCTTGTCGATACGGAGGCCCGCGAAGGAACCCCCGCGATCAAGATAGCTTGCGTGACGCGGAGTGACAGCGGCATTCTGCAACTGGATCCGAGCTTTGTTCCGCCTCTTCTGGATATCGGCGCAAGCGAATATCTGATGTCCATCGCACGGCGCTTGCTGGAAATCCTTACAGCGAAGAGCGCCGCGCTCTCCGGCACTCGCCGACATAAAAACGTCGGCGTTGCCGATTTTACAGCATCCGACGTCGCGAACTTTTGGTTACTGTATACGGTAAATACGTTTCTGCCGCAGGTGCGCCATATTTTTGAAGTTCGTCGCGGACATCCCGAAGTCTTGTTTAACGTGATGAACGCGCTCGCAGGAGCTCTGACTACTTTCACCGCGAAGATCTTGCCGCGCGACTTGCCACTGTACGATCATCGCGACCTGGGAGCGCGCATCAGCGACCTGGACGATAAACTGCGCTACCTTCTGGACAATGTAATTCCCAGCAACTTCGTCGCTCTGCCGCTGCGATACACGAAAACATCCATTTACGCTACAGCCATTAACGACGACAAGTACCTGCACAACACGAAGATGTACCTGGCCGTGGCAGCCGAGATGCCGGAAGGCGAGTTAATCGGAAAGGCTCCTGACCGTATTAAACCCTGTTCGGCAGACCATCTTGAGCATCTGGTTCGCCATGCGCTGCCGGGGCTCTCCCTGCGACACATTTCTCCGCCGAATGCGATACCAGTCAAACTGAACTATCAATACTTCAGCCTGAATCAGGATGGCGCCTGTTGGGAAGCGATCAAGCGAGCGCGAAATTTCGCCGCATGGGTGCCGACGGATTTTCCAAATCCACAGTTAGAGCTGATTATCGTAATGCAGTAGGCGAATCGAGCGTGCCGGAGAATGGCACGCGCCGCTGCTTCATTCCTGTTCCTGCTGCGATGCGAGACGGGAAACGACGGTCAAGTCCTCCAAGGTAGTCACATCACCGGTCACGGCGTTCGAGGTAACGATTTCGCGGAGGAGCCGGCGCATGATCTTGCCGCTGCGCGTTTTTGGCAGAGCATCGGTAAAGCGGATCTCTTCGGGCCGGGCAAACGGGCCTATTTCATGACCTACCCACTGGCGCAGTTCCTGGCCAAGAGCATTGTGATTCCAATCGCCTTTTTTTAAGGTGACAAAGGCGCACACAGCCTGTCCGGTGATCTCGTGCGGTTTGGCGACAACGGCTGCTTCTGCGACTGCCGGATGATGGACCAGGGCCGATTCCACTTCCATTGTGCTGAGCCGGTGTCCGCTAACATTCATCACATCGTCCACTCGCCCGAGGACCCAGTAATAACCGTCATCATCGCGACGCGCAGCGTCGCCGGTGAAGTACGATCCTGGGAAACGCGACCAATATTGTTCCTGGAAGCGCCGCGGATCGCCCCATATGTTGCGGACCATACTCGGCCATGGCTCGCGGATGATCAGGTAGCCTTCGCGGTTGTTGTCCAACATCTCGCCTTTCGCATCGACCACGTCCGCGATGACCCCCGGCAGTGGCAGCGTAGCGGAACCCGGTTTGGAGGGCACCGCGCCCGGCATGGGAGCAATCATGATTGCTCCGGTTTCGGTTTGCCACCACGTATCGACGATTGGGCATCGTTCCTTTCCGATGACGCGGTGATACCACTCCCATGCGGTCGGATTTATCGGCTCGCCCACGGAGCCGAGCAAGCGCAGGCTCGAGAGATCGTGCGCCTCGGGCCAACGGTCTCCTTGCCGGATCAGCGCGCGGATTGCGGTGGGTGAAGTATAAAACACCGACACGCGATATTTTTCGACGATTTGCCAGAAGCGATCGAATGCCGGATAATCGGGCGTTCCTTCGTACATAAGAGACGTGGCGCCTGCCGCGAGTGGGCCGTAAACGATATAACTGTGCCCGGTAACCCATCCGATATCGGCAGTACACCAGAAAATATCTTCGTCCCGCAGATCGAAGACCCATTTCATCGTAAGCGAAGTCTGCAACAGGTATCCAGCCGTCGTGTGCAGAATGCCCTTCGGCTTGCCGGTAGTGCCGGACGTATAGAGGACGAAAAGCGGGTGCTCTGAATCGAGGTCTTGAGCTTCGCACGTCTCGGCTTGATGCTCGAGCGGAGGAGCGTTGGAAAGCTGCTCGTCCTGATCGTGCCACCACAGGTCACGGCCGTTCTTCATAGGGATAGGCGAACCGGTACGCCTGTAGACGATAACGTTGCGAACGTCCGGACACTCGATTAACGCTTCATCGACGGCATCCTTGAGGCGCACTTCCTTGCCGCGCCTCCAGCCCCCATCGGCAGTAATGACGACCCATGCGTTCAGATCCTGGATACGAGCTTTCAGAGCTTCCGCCGAAAAGCCTCCGAAAACGACGCTATGTGTGATGCCGAGACGAGCACAAGCGAGCATGGCGATGGGCAGCTCCGGGATCATCGGCATGTAAATAATGGCGCGGTCTCCGGCCCTGTATCCAAGCCGCTTCAGAACGGTCGCAAAGCGGCAGACCAGACGATGCAGCTCTTCATAGGTGATGATGCGCTGGTCGCCCGGCTCGCCTTCCCAGATGAGCGCCGGCTTCGTTCTACGGCGGCCCGTGAGATGCCGGTCGATGCAGTTATAGCAGGCGTTAATTCGTCCACCCGTGAACCATTTGGCAAAAGGCGGATTCCATTCGAGTGTTTTGGAGAACGAGTGAAACCATGTCAGCTCTTGCGAGGCGAGCTCTCTCCAAAATCGATCGGGATCTTTTCGCGCGCGATCATACAGCTCGCGATACGCGTCCATTCCGCTTACGTGAGCGCGCGCAGCGAATTCGGCAGTCGGAGTGTGCGTCGTAGTGTCACTCATATTCGGCGTTCCAGCGCCAGTGTAACGCAGCGCTACTCTTGAAGTTGGGCTAACGTCAAAATAAGCATGAACCTGGGACGCTTTTTAATTGTCGTGGGGCTCGTGTTGGCGGGGGCCGGCTTGTTTGTTTTGGGCGCGAACAAGCTGAATCTGCCGCTGGGGCGGTTACCTGGAGATGTCATCTGGCGCGGCAAAAGCACGACTGTCTATTTTCCGTGGGTCACCTGCCTGCTGTTGAGCGTTTTGATCACCTTCGTGCTTTGGCTGCTCAACAGGAGGCTCTAAGAATCGATATGAATCGGCGCCGATATTACTGAATAGTACCCATTCTGTCCAAAGGCCAAAAGACAAATACGGCTTTGCCGTAGATGTAATTCCTGGGAACAAAGCCCCACGCCCGGCTGTCGTTTGAAGAAGTGCGGTGATCGCCGAGCACGAAATATTCATTGGGCGGAACGACTTGCCGAGGATAGCTCCGGTCATCGCGGTATTCGGGCGGCACGTAGTTTTCCACCAATTTTTTGCCGTTCACGACGACGTAGCCGTCGTCAACCGCGATGGTGTCGCCAGGCAAGCCGATTACGCGTTTTATGTAAGACTGATGCGGCTGTTCGGGAGCCCAGAAAACGACCGTATCTCCGCGCTTGATGGCGTCAATCCCAAACTTATAGCTGAACTGGTTGATGAAGAGCCGCTCCTGATCGTAGAGGCTGGGCATCATGCTAGTGCCTTCCACCTTCACCGGGCGGTAAAGGAACAGAATCACCAATACGGCGATCAGGACCGACAACATAAGATCCCGAAACCACGCGATAGTGCTGATGAAGGCGTACCGCGGCCGTCCTGCTGCTTCCGAGGACGCGGGAAGAGCAGGCGCGACCGCTCCAGAAGCCGGCTCGTTCATATTCGAAAGATTACTTCTAGATTACAGGGCGCGCAGGGCAGTTGCACGTCACCTGTGAGGTTCCGCTCACTTGCCGAACACAAGCCTTAGTCTCTGGGTTTTGGACGAGCGGCTTAGCTTTTCGTTTGCCTGAATGGCTGGGCGAAGTTACTATGAGTTCGCCAGAAGTTCGCGTTCGGCCCGGAGCCAGTCTTCTTCGGGAGATCCGCCGGCGTATCCGCGAGCGATCCAATAAGAATGGGCCAGCTTTGCGATCTCTTCGTGCCTCACTGCGGGCAACAACTTTACCTCAGCGGCTGCGAGTGAAGAGGCAACGGTGGGTTCACCTGAAGCAAACGCGGCTTCGACGGATGCTGCCATCGTCTTGACAAGCGGGGCGCTCTCTGAAGTGGAGGGTGCTTCTGCCGAAATCGGCAAGGTGGCTCTACGATGTTTTGCGGAGCCGGTTTCTATTTTCTCGTTCTTCGACCGGGAAGACCTTGAAATACGCGATGCCGAGGTGATTTCCGCGGGACCCGACTCGGGGGCCGCGGTGACTACCTCTTCTGCGTTCTTACGTGTCTTTTTCGAAGTTTTGTTCGACTGCATGGAGTTTATTGTAGCCTCAGAGAAACAACTTTGTCAGTATTTGTTTTGAAACAATTCAGGTTCCAATGAGGCTCATGGATGTTGACAGAAGTGGCGAAAGGTATAACCGCCGCCTCCAGCGTATAATTCGAGTGAGTGGTATTCGGTTCGAGCAAGGGCCATCCGGCCGCGCCTCTGCTGGCCTTGTTCTGTGTCTGCGCGCTGTTGGTTGCCGCTTTCGCGGTTTCGATTCACAACCACGATTCGAACCAGGAAGGCACGTGCCTGATTTGCCATGCCACCGAGCGGGCCAGTGTAGTAGCCATCGATAGCGACGCCGGAAAGCCGCATGCGGCCGCCTCGAGCCAGGTGCCCGACGCTCCGAAACCGGTATTCGCGCCGGATCCTCCCATTCTGGCACGCACGCCTCGCGCTCCGCCTTCGATACTCCTTTAATTGTTTCAGATCAGTAACCTTGGTCGATCCATGGCTGCCGATCTTTCAGACCGTTGAAAAGGAGTTGTACTTTGAATCGAGTCTTCGCACCCGCAGGCTTATCGGTTGTTCTGATGGCCATTCTTTTTGGCGGGATGAATCGTGGCTTTTGCTCGCAGGCGACTGGCAACGGCGGCACCATTCAGGGAACGGTAACCGATCCTACCGGCGCGGTCGTCGCGGGCGCCGCTATCACACTGAGTAACGCGGTTACCGGCTACACGCAAAACGTTAAGTCAGCGGCGGATGGAACGTTTCGGCTAGTCAACATTCCGCCCAATCAATACCATCTCCAAGTAGTGGAATCGGGCTTTCAAAGTTATACAGAAGATGTTTCGGTTCGCACGCAGGTTCCGATCCAGGTAAAAGCGGCTTTGACGCTCGCCGGTTCCACGGAAACGGTAAACGTTTCAGCTTCCGCCGAAGTACTCGAGAATGTTCCGACTTCCCACACGGATGTAAACCAGGGGCTGCTGGCGAATCTGCCAATCGCGAGCGCCGGGCAAGGATTGAGCGATGCGATTACGTTAACTTCGGGAGGCGTTGTGGCGGATTCGAATGGTTTCTTCCATCCGCAAGGCGATCATGGAGAGACAAGCTATGTGGTGGATGGCCAGCAGATCAGCGATCAGCAGAGCAAGGCCTTCTCCACGCAACTTCCGCCCAATGCCTTTCAATCACTTGAATTGATCAGTACCGCTCCCAACGCAGAGTACGGCGACAAAACGAGCCTTGTGGTAAGTGCCGTGACCCGCTCCGGTCTGGGGCAAAAGCCGACGGCGAGCCTGGACTTGACCTACGGCTCGTTCGGCACGCTGAATGAAGAGGGGACATTCGGGATTGGCGGCGCAAAATGGGGAAATTTTCTGGTAGTGGATTCGAGTAGAACGGGCCGCTTTCTGGACACGCCGGAGTTCACTCCGTTCCACGACAAGGGAAATAACGAGACGCTATTCGACCGTATCGATTACCAGCCGGGCAGCCGCGACTCTTTCCATCTAAATCTTTTCGGAGCCCGCAACTGGTTTCAAATTCCTAATACGTACGATCAGCTACAGCAGGATCAACGCCAGCAGGCGAAAACGCAAAGCTACGCTCTCGGCTATCAACACACCTTTACGCCTGCGACGTTGCTTACCATCGATCCGTTCTTTCGCCAGGACCGGCTGAACTATTACCCAAGCGCAGACCCGTTCGACGATTCTCCGGCAACCATCAATCAAGATCGTCATTTGACGAATGGCGGTATTCGCACTAACTTTTCTTACGCGAACGGTATTCAGAACGTAGCAATAGGGACCGATTACAACCACTACCGCTTGATCGAGAATTTCGGATTGGGAATTACGGATCCGGCGTTCAATCCAGTGTGTTTGACGCTGAGTGGGAACCCGGTACTCTCGGCAACGCCAACAAATCCCAGTTCGTGTTCCGGCTTGGGATATATCGCAAATCCCAGTCTCTCACCAGGACTCGTGCCCTACGATCTCACTCGCGGAGGAACGCTATTCCGGTTCCATGGCGCGGCTGCCATCGATGAAGAAGCGGTTTATGCGCAGGATGCGCTGACGCTGAAGAACTTGACGCTTAACCTGGGCCTTCGTTTTGACAACTATGACGGCATCACGACGGACAAGCTGCTGCAGCCACGCGTCGGGGCCTCCTATCTGATCAAACCTACGGGAACTGTTATTCGTGCTTCCTACTCGCGAACGATGGAGACGCCCTACAATGAAAATCTGGTCCTTTCCAGCACTACGGGCGCGGGCGGTCTCGCATCGAATACTTTTGGCGCCTCAGGCGAGCAGGCGCTCCGGCCCGGCCATCGGAACCAATACAGCGCCGGCATACAGCAAGCGATCAAGAAATGGATTCAGATCGACGCCACCTATTTCTGGAAATTCACGAAGAACGCCTTCGATTTCGACACGCTCTTCAACACGTCGCTTGCGTTTCCGATTGAATGGCGGCAATCGAAAATTGACGGCGTGTCCGTCCGGCTGTCCACTTCGAACTTACATGGATTTCAGGCTTATACAACCCTCGGCCACACCCGCGCTCGCTTCTTCGGGCCCGAAGTGGGCGGCCTTATCTTCAACTCAACGTTAAATACGGGCGTCTTTCGAATCGATCACGATCAGGCGCTTCAACAGACATCCTATCTCAGGTATCAGCACGGAAAGGACGGCCCATGGGCCGCCTTTACCTGGAGATATGACAGCGGCGAAGTTGCGGGATCGGTAACGGATCTAGCCGATGCGCTCTCCCTCACCGCGGACCAGCAAGCGGCGATCGGGTTCTACTGCGGAAATCAGATCGCGACGGTGTATCAACCCATCAACTCATGCTCGGGTAATTACGGGGCAACTCACATTTCGATCCCCGCATCCGGAACGTACAATGCAGATCACAATCCGACCCGCATCGCGCCGCGCAATCTTTTCGACGTGGGTGTCGGAACCGACAATCTCTTCCATAAAGAAAAGCTGAAGACCACGTTGAAATTCACAGCGCTCAATATCACGAATCAGGCTGCTTTGTATAATTTTCTCTCCACTTTCAGCGGCACGCATTGGGTGACGCCGAGAAGCTATCAGATCACCTTGGGATGGGTGTATTAGGCGATCTCGAAGCATCTGGCAGAATAAAAACCATGCGAAAAGCAGTGGTTCTAATCGCGAGCGGCGACCTGCGCCTTTCGGCAAACCAAGCATGCTGGCCCGCGCAAGAGCGAGTGGAAGCCGCTGTCATTCAGGCTGTCAGGGGCTTCGGCTCCGATGTAAACCGAGCTCATCCGGTGGATCCGGTCAAACGGCACGGATTCATCGACTCACAACGATACGGAATGGAAGTGTTTCGCGGCATTCCGGAAGATGCGCCCCTCATGGTAGTAGAGGCTGTCTGGCAATACAGTCATCACGTTCTGCCGGGCCTGATCACCCACAAGGGCCCTATCCTGACGATCGCGAACTGGAGCGGGCAATGGCCCGGTCTGGTCGGAATGCTGAATTTGAACGGTTCGCTTACGAAAGCCGGCGTACCTTATTCCACGCTCTGGTCTGAAAATTTTGAAGACAGTCATTTTCTGTCGAAGTTAAAAGAGTGGCTTCAGGGGTGGCCCATACACCACGACACTTCGCACGCGCGTCCAATCATCAATTTAGATTTGCCTTCAGCAGCGGCGGGCATCGGGATATCACTAGCGCGCAAACTAAAGCACGAGAAGGCCATCCTCGGCGTTTTTGACGAGGGATGCATGGGTATGTTCAACGCCATCGTCCCCGATCATTTGTTGAACCAGACCGGCGTATATAAGGAGCGGCTAAGCCAATCCGCACTGTTTGCGGCAATGCGTTGTATTCCGGATGAGGAGGCGCAGGCGGTTCGCCGGTGGCTGGATGAAAAAGGCCTGCAATTCAAAACGGGGTCGAATCCAGAGACCGACTTGACCGATAGCCAGATTATCGATCAGTGCCGAATGTATATCGCGGCACTTCGCATAGCGGATGAGTTTGGCTGCGCAGCTATCGGTATCCAGTATCAGCAGGGTCTTAAAGATTTGGCGGCAGCCTCCGATTTGGCCGAAGGTCTGCTGAACAATTCCGACCGGCCGCCGGTCCGATCGGCCGATGGACGCGTTTTGTATGAGGGCGAGCCGCTTCCGCATTTCAATGAAGTGGACGAGTGTGCGGGGCTGGACGCATTGATTACGAATCGCGTGTGGAAAGCGCTTGGCCTGCCGCCAGAGACTACGCTGCACGACCTCCGTTATGGCGAGACCTTCGACGGGCAGTTCGTATGGGTCTTTGAAATTTCCGGCGCGGTTCCACCGGAACACAACATTGGCGGTTACAAAGGATCGGTAAGCGAGCGGCAGCCGCCCATGTATTTTCGTATGGGAGGCGGTTCTTTAAAAGGCGTCAGCAAACCCGGCGAAATTGTCTGGAGTCGAGTGTTTATCGAAGACGGGAGGCTGAAGGCGGACCTGGGGCGCGCGCGGGCAATCGAACTTCCCAGGGAGGAAACCGAGCGGAGATGGCAAATCACCACGCCTCAATGGCCCATCATGCATGCCGTGCTCTATGGTGTTACGCGAGACCAGATGATGGCGCGGCATAAAGCGAATCACATTCAGGTTGCTTACGCTCCCGATGCGAGCAGCGCTAACCGTGCGCTGGCCGCGAAAGCTGCATTCTTTCGCGAGGCCGGACTGGATGTTTACATCTGTGGAACCGAGACGGGGCTTTAATACGTGAAGGTCGGCATTCTGGGCACAGGCGCCATCGCCAAAAAACACGCGCAAGCGTATAGGAACATCGGATTTCAACTTGCTGTCTGTTCGAACAAGACAGAATCGCGCGGCCGAGAATTTGCACAGCGTTGGGGCGCTGAGTACGTGAACGATTTCCGAGATCTTTGCCACTACCCCGGTCTCGATTACATCGATGTGTGTACATTTCCAGATTTCCATTTGGAGCCGGTAGAGGCGTGCGCCGAAATCCGGCGCCCAGTCATGGTCCAGAAACCGATCGCTACTAATCTCGAAACAGCCGCGCGGATGATCGACATTGCTCACCGGGCCGGAATTCCGCTGGGCGTCATGAGCCAGCATCGTTTTGATGACGCCACCCTGTTTCTGGAGCGGGCGATTAAGGCAAAACGCTTAGGAGAGCTGCTGCAAGCCGACGCGTATGTGAAGTGGTTCCGCAGCGATGAATACTACGCGCGGCCGATTAAGGGCAGTTGGCGCACGGAAGGCGGCGGCGCGCTGATCAATCAAGCCATCCATCAAGTCGACATTCTTCTACACCTGGTTGGCCCTGTGGACGCGGTCAGCGGCATCTGGCGGCTCGGAGCGCTTCATAAAATCGAATCGGAGGATATTGTCAACGCTCTTCTCCAGTACCGTTGCGGAGCAGCCGGCGTGATTCAAGCTTCCACTGCATTTTGGCCAGGATACACCGAGCGTGTTGAGTTGCACGGTACCAAGGGATCCGCTATCATCTCCGGCGACCGATTGACCGCATGGGACGTTTTGAATGACGGGCAGGCGAACGCAAAGGATCCGGCGCCTATCGAGCACGAGGTGGCGTCCGGTTCGTCCGACCCTATGGCCATCGGCGTAACAACTTTTGAGCGTCAGTTTTTAGATTTCGCGAAGGCCATTCGCACCGGGCGCGAGCCTGCCGTTAATGGTGAAGAAGGGTACCGGGCGCTCGAATTGGTTCTTGCGATTTACCGGTCGTCTCGGGAACAACGCCCCGTAGTGCTCGGGGAGCCTTCCGCACGGGCCGATTTTACGATAACGTAAATCGGCGGAACTAGCGCTGGAATCGCGGCTATAATCGAGGCTGTAGACCCTGTTGTCTAGCGGTTTCGAGAGGTCGCTTCCTGGTGGATATACCAGTCCCCGTCGATGAGTCTTTTACCGATCTTCCTACGACGCCAGCAAGCCCGATACCGGACGAGTTTCGGGAGCACATCCGAGCGCTGATCGATACCTCTCCGGATCGCGATCGCGCCCGCAGGCAAGTCTTCGAAATGGCCGCGCGCCATCCGGCGATTTGGAACGAACTCTCGGCAGACACGAAGCGCTTACGCTGGCTTATCACGGTTTTCGGCTTCAGCCATTTTCTATCCGAGGAAGTTTTGCGGAGACCGGAATGGTTTTGTGGCATCGAGCACATGGATAGCCGCATGACGCTGCCGGAATATCGATACCGTCTCGATCAATTCCTCACAGAGCGCAGCGTAACCTCTCCCAGCGCTGGTGACCTGGCCCTGTTCCGCCGGAGAGAGCTCCTGCGGATTGTTCTTCGCGATGCTTTGAACCTCGGAACGCTGGCCGAGATCACAGAAGAACTTTCCGATCTGGCGGACGCGATCTTAGGGTGCGGTCTGAATTCTGTTATTGCAGATTTGGAATCGCGCTATGGAGTGCCGACTGATCGCGATGCTTCGGGCCTTCGCACGCCTGCGCGGTTCACTGTGATCGCCTTAGGGAAACTGGGGGGCCGCGAGCTCAACTATAGCTCCGACATCGATTTGATGTTTTTGTACAGCGGGAACGGTGAGACGCCCGGACCGCAGGTCGTGACGAACAAGGAGTTCTTCAAGAAAGTCGCCAACCAATTCACGAATCTTCTTTCTACCTACACGCCGGCCGGTGTTTGTTACAGAGTGGACCTGCGGCTGCGGCCCGAAGGCACGCTGGGAGACGTATGCATTCCGCTGGCGGCGGCCAGAGACTATTATGCGAACCGCGCCCGCGACTGGGAGCTGCAGATGCTCATCAAAGCGCGTGTCGCCGCGGGCGATGAAGCGCTGGGCCAAGCGCTTCTCGATTCCGTTGAACCTGCCATTTACTCCACAACGCTTGATTTTTCGACGATCGAAAACATGTCTGTCGCCCGCGAGCGCATCGGCGAGAAACTGGCCCGTAAGCGTCGGAAGAAACACGAACTGGACGTGAAGCTTGCGCGAGGCGGCATTCGCGATATCGAGTTCCTCGTGCAGTGCTTGCAACGGCTGCACGGCGGACGCGAAACATGGGTCCGGCATGGCGGCACGCTACTTGCGCTCTCACGGCTTCACGACAAGGATCTCCTATCGGCGACCGAGTATCAGCGCCTCGTGGATGGATATGAATTCTTGCGCTATCTGGAGCACCGGTTGCAGTTTGAAGACGACCGACAGACGCATGCTTTACCTTCCAACCCGGTTGAGCTCGAGCGCATTGCACGCCGAATGCCTAACGCCGATGCGCCCGCGAATATTACAGCTTCAGCAGAGTTGCTCCAAAAGCTGAACCATCATCTCGAAAACGTGCAGGCAATCTATGAAACCATCGTGCACGCGCAGCGCCCTCTCTACTACGGCCCCGGGCTTTCCCCGGCTTCCATGAGGAGCCTTGCGGCGGAGATGCCTGAGGCACGCGGCGGACCCGGTCTTTCCGAAGAGCTGCTCCAGAGGCTTTTGGAAGCTGCTCCTAGCTTCGGCCAACGCCTCCGCATGCGCGGCGTGCAGCGATCGGAGAATGCGCTGGCGGTTTTCATTGAGATGGCGCTTAAGGACCCCTCCAGCATTCGTTTGCTCGAGGAGAATCCGGTTGCCGCCGATTGGATGGTTCAGATATTCGAGCTGAGTCCTTTCCTTTCAGAACAGCTCACGCGACATCCTGAGCTGCTGGGCGAGCTCCAGCGCGCCGCAGATCATCCTGGCCGCCGCTGGGTTTACGAGGGTCTCGCGTCACCTCTGAACGACATTGATGGCTTGCGCCGCTTCTTTCGGCGCGAGATGTTTCGCATTCAGGCAGGCAGTGTTTGCGCTTCCGAATCGATCTTTCAAACACTCGATCGCACCTCGGCGCTGACCGAGTTCGTGATCGCGCGCGCATATCGGATTGCGCGGGAACAGGGGCTGGCGCACGCACGAGCCCATTCGACGCCGGAAAAGCCATTTCAAGAACCGCAGGGAGAGATGATGGTGGTGGCGCTTGGCCGCCTCGGCCTGCGGGAATTCGATTTAGGATCCGATGCCGATTTGCTTTTCATAATTCCCGATACTGAAGCAAACCGCCAGCGATTCTGGATCCGCGTAGCCGAGCACGTGATCGACATTCTCACAGCGTACACGGGCGATGGCCCAATTCTGTCGCTTGATACGCGCCTGCGGCCGAACGGGCGCGAGGGCATGCTCGTCCAGACCGAATCCAAGTACGTTGACTATTTTTCCACCAAAGCCGAAGCGTGGGAAGGCATTGCCTATATGAAGGCTCGCGGCGTGGGCGGAGACACCGAAAGGGCGACAAGCTTCCTCACTGAGCTTCAGCAGGTCGACTGGCGCCGCTACGGCCAAGGAGGCCGCTCGAAACAGGACCTCAGGCAGATGCGCCTGCGGCTACAGCGCGAGCAGGGCAGCATCACTCCATTGAAGGCCGGCGAAGGCGGCTATTATGATGCCGATTTTATTCTTATGTACCTGCGCCTCAAGGGGGCGGGCTTATTCTTCAAGAGCCTGAACACGCCCGAACGCATTGACATTGTCGAAAAGATGGGTCACCTGGAGCGCGCCGACGCGGAGTTCTTGTTGCAGGCGACCACTTTCTTTCGCGCCCTGGATCATGCCATCCGCGTGGTAACAGGCCGGGCGGAAGAGAAGCTGCCAAATTCCGCCACGGAGCGGGAGATGATTACAGAGCTGGTTCGGCGCTGGGCCAGCGGGCACTCAGTGGGAGCCACGCTACAGGAAGAACTGGAGGCGCTCCAAAGAAAGATGCGCTTGCATTTCGAGGCGCTCTTCGCTCACTGATCGCTATTCTCTCGCGCGCGAAGTTATTCCTCTTCTTCCACGTGCATGTGGGACTTGGCCGCGGCAATGATCTTCTCCGCTTGCGGAGCAGGCACGTAGTCGTAATGATCAAACTCCATATGAAAAGAAGCGCGGCCCTGCGTTTTCGAAATTAGATCGTTCTGATAGTTCAGCATCTCCGACATGGGAACCTGCGCCCGGATGGTTTGCATGTTGCCTTTTAGGTCCATGCCCGAGATGCGGCCCCGCCTGCCATTGAAGTCACTCATCAAATCGCCCGCGAACTCGGTAGGAGTCTCTACCTCCACCTGCATGATGGGCTCCAAGAGGGCCGGCCTCGCCTGCTGCATGGCCGCGCGAAAAGCCTTGCGGCCGGCGAGCTTAAAAGCCATCTCGGACGAATCCACATCGTGATAAGAACCGTCGTAAAGGGTCACTTTGAAGTCAGTGACCGGATAGCCGGCGACGAATCCTTGCTCGGCAGCCTCCAGGATTCCCTTTTCCACCGCGGGAACGAATTGCTTCGGAATTGCACCGCCGAAGATGTCGTTGACAAACTGAAACTTCTCGCCACGCGCGAGCGGCTCAATTCTAATCCAGCAATCGCCGAACTGGCCGTGACCGCCAGTCTGCTTCTTGTGGCGCCCCTGAACGCTTGCAGTGCCGCGGACAGTTTCACGATAGGGAATTTTGGGGGCTTTCAGCTCGACCTCCACACCGTAGCGGCGCTTGAGGCGGCTTACAACGACTTCCAAATGCTGCTGTCCGTTGCCAGCGAGCAAAAACTCCTTGGTCTGCGGGTCGCGATAGAATCGCAGCGCGCGATCTTCCTCCAAAATTTTCCCGAGCGCCACGCTGAGCCGATCCTCGTCATTGCGTGTCTTCGCTGAAATGGCGTATGCGATCGATGGCTCGGGGACCTCGATGGGGCGGAACACAACGCAATTCGTCTTTTCACAAAGCGTGTCGCCGGTCAGCGTCTCTTTCAATTTGGCAACGGCGCCTATGTCCCCGGCGCGGAGCTCCGTTATGGGTTGCATCGCCTTGCCGAATGGCGTCGCAATGTGGGCCAGGCGTTCGCTCGCATTTGAGCGCATATTCGTCAAATGCGCGTCGTCTTTCAGCGCCCCCGACATCACTTTGAAATACGTGACGCGTCCGGCGAACGGATCGGCTGCGGTCTTGAATACAAACACGGAGGGCGGCTCGCCTGGCGCGATCCGCTTGCTTGTCTCGTTCCCATTTTGAATGGCCGCCATTTCAGGCCCCTGCAGCGGGGATGGGAAAATCTCAGCGACGAAATTCATCAACAGATCCGCGCCGATATTCTGAGAGGCAGCCGCGCAAAGAACCGGCACGATGCGACGCTCTGAAACGGCCGACTGCAGGCCGCTCACAAGGTGTTCGACAGGCAGTGTACCGGTGGCGAAGAACTCCTCCATCAGCTCGTCGTTGCCCTCGGCGATCATTTCCACCAGGGCCTCATGCCCCTTGGAAGCCACTTCTTCAAGCTCGGCCGGAATATCTCCTTCTTTGCCTTTTCCGTCTCCGCCCGCATTGTATGTATAACCACGCATCCGGATAAGATCGACGATCCCGGTGAAATTCTTTTCCGCACCGATTGGAAGCTGCACGGGAACGGCCAACCTGCCGAATGTCTCGCGGGCCTTCTCCGTGACGCGCTCAAAAGATGACCGCTCGCGATCAAGCCTGTTCACCACTAGCGCGCACGGAACTTTGAATTCTTCCGCGAATCCCCATACCTTTTCCGTGGAGACCTCGATGCCGGCGACTCCGTCCAGCAGCACGAACGAAGCGTCGGCTGCGGCCAGCGCGCTGCGCGTATCGCTTAGAAAAATGTTGTAGCCAGGGGTGTCGATCAGGTTGATTTTCGACTTCTGCCACGCGAATGCAGCCAGAGCCGACGTGATCGTCAGTTTGCGGGCGACTTCCTCTTCATCAAAATCGGTAGTGGTATTGCCTTCGTCTACTTTGAGGTGGCGCTCAGTTGCACCGGCGGTGAAAAGGAGCGCCGAAGCCAGCGATGTTTTTCCGCAATGCCCGTGTCCGATTAAAGCCACGTTCCGGATATCGGAACTGTCGAAGACCCTCATACCTGCCTCCAGACCGGCAAGAACGCCGGCCAAAATCAGGAGGATAGCAAATTCCCCTCGGATTCTCGCGTACTTTGAGGGGTCGTTTCTTCCGGCGCTCAGGCGGTTTGCTGCGAAGCGGCGATGTCGCTCGATACATCGATCACGGGGTTATAGGTGAGAATTCGTCCGCACGTTTCACAGAACATGATGCTGTCACCACGCCGCAAATCCTGAAAGAATTGCGGTCGAAGAGCAATCTGGCAGGCGCCGCAGCGGCCTTCCGTGGCGTCGGCGATCGGCGTATTTTTGGTTTTTTTCCGGATCCGCTCATAATCCGAATAGAATTTCGCACTCATCTGCTCGACGATAGCTTTGCGCTCCAGGCGCTGCTCCGCAAGTTCTTTCTGATCTGTAGCGGTACGATCGAGAGCGCGCTTCTTTTCAGCTTCGACGTGCTTGCGTTCATGGTTCAGTTGCTCTTCGGCCGTTTTGACGTTTTTCTCGAGCGGTTCTGACTGTTCCATCAGATCGAGAATCCTGTCCTCAGCCTTTCGCGTCTCGCCTTCGGCATAGCCGATTTCGTTTTGAAAAGCTTTGTATTGCTCGTTTGTCTTGGCCAGCAGCATTTGATCTTTGAGCTTGGAGATCTTCTGCTGATTTAGCTGAATGTCGCCTTCGAATTTTTTCCGATCCCGTTGGTTGCCTGCCAGAGCGGCGCGATCTACTTCTAGGCGGCGCGTATGGGCATCCAAATGTTTTTCGATTTCGGCGATGTGCTTCGGAAGGGTCGCGATCTCATTTTCGAGACTCGCGAGCTTGCGGTCGAGCGCCTGAAGACGCAACGCAAGAGCGAGGTCCTGCAGCATTAAGCTTGGATTTTAGCATGCGAGGCTTCAAGGACTGCTTTAGGGGAAGACGTCGCGGGCTGCAAGAGCGTGCAATTACCGGCTCATAGCGTAATCATTCAGGAATTTCGCTACTGTTTTGATGCCCATGTAAAAGTTCGCGATCCGGTACTTTTCATTGGGAGAATGCAAGCCATCGTCCGGCAGTCCAAAGCCCATGAGGACCGAGGGGACACCTAAATGCTCGGCGAACTCGCCGACTATGGGGATAGATCCTCCGCTGCGAATGAACACGGTGGGTTGACCCAACACTTCGCTGAACGCCTTCGCCGCGGCATGAATGGCTGGATGATTGGGATTGACTGAAATCGCGGGGCCGGCGCTCAGCACGCGAAGCTGGGTTTGAATCCCCTTCGGCGTGTTCGCTTTGACCCACTGTTTCAATCCGGCAAGAACGCGCTCCGGGTCTTGCTTCGGAACAAGCCGCACACTCACTTTGGCGATGGCGGTGGCGGGAATGACGGTCTTCGCTCCTGCCCCGGTAAAGCCCCCGGAAACTCCATGCACCTCGAACGTAGGGCGGGCCCAGATGCGCGCCAAAATCGACTGATCGGGCTCTCCGGTTAGTGCTGCCGAGCCAACCTCGTTTTTCAGGAACTCTTCTTCACTAAAGGGTAGGCGTTGCCAGCTCTCGATTTCCGCCGCATCGGGCGCGACCACACCATCGTACATGCCCGGAATCAAGATGTGGCCGTCGGCGTCTTTCGCTTTCGCCAACAACTCGATCAGGCCATAAATCGCGTTGGGAGCGGCGCCGCCGTACATACCGGAATGCAAATCGCGCATCGGGCCGCGGGCTTCGATTTCCAGATACATGAGGCCGCGCAGACCAATGCAGAGGGTCGGAACGCCGTCGGCAAACAATTCGGTATCAGAAACGAGGGCGGCATCGCACCTGAGTTTAGCCGTGTGCGCCGGAACGTATTTCGAGATGGACTCGCCTCCGATCTCCTCCTCACCTTCTATAAGGAACTTCAGATTGACCGGCAACTTTCCCCCGCCGGCCGCGCGCAAAGCTTCCACTGCTTTAACGTGCATGTACATCTGACCCTTGTCGTCGCATGCGCCTCGCGCATAGATGTTGCCATCACGAATGGCGGGCTCAAACGGCGGCGAGTTCCATAAGTCAATCGGATCGGGGGGCTGAACGTCGTAATGACCGTAGCAGAGCACAGTGGGCTTGCCCGGGGCATGAAGCCAGTCGGCATACACGAGCGGATGCGCGTCCGTGGCGATTACTTCAACATTCTCCAGCCCAGCGCGCGTCAAGCTGTCGGCGACGAACTGAGCGGCGCGAGCGACATCCTGCTTGTGCTCAGGAAGCGTACTAATGCTCGGGATTCGCAGAAAATCGAGCAGTTCATCTAAAAAGCGCGACTCATTCCGGCGCACGAAATCGTCAACGGGAGATGGCAATGGCGGCGTCCTTGCAACTCAAGTATAGAGTGATTTAGCGAGACGCCCGTATCGAGAATACGGCCACTTCGGCCAGAAGATTCGGATTCCAGTTCGCCTTGCGATTTCCCTTTACGAAGATCTGCCGCTCAATAACCCAACTCTGTTCGTGACAGAGCGAAACGAAGTCCTTCACCGTCATGAAGTGGAGATTTGGGGATTCGTACCAGTCATAAGGGAAGATCTTCGTCCGCGGCGCCCGCCCGCTGATGAGATGCGTCAAACGTGTCGTCCAGTGGCCGAAGTTCGGGAAAGCCACAATCGCTTGATGGCCCACCCGAAGCATTTCGCGCAAGACTCGCAGCGGATAACGCGTCTCCTGCAAGGTCTGACTTAGAATGACGAAATCAAATGTAGCGTCGGGATAGTCCGCCAATCCCTGATCGATATCGCTCTGGTAAGCCGAGACCCCGCGCGCAATCGCCCGGCGAACCTTGTTGGGATCGATTTCGACACCCTGCGCATCGACGCGCTTGTGCTGCCGAAGCCACGCAAGCAGCTCACCCTCGCCACAGCCAAGATCCAAGACACGCGAGCCGGGCTCAACCATCTCAGCGATCATGGCGTAATCCATTCGGGCGAGTATCTGCTCGGAGGTGGAAGCCCCAGTCCCGCCGGCAGAGTCAACGCCCCGGCCCATCCATTTCGCGGAGCTGGAAAAGTCGCGATAGACGCTGTTCAGGAATCCAGCAACCATTTCGCTCTGTTCCTTCGCTTCCAGCAGAAATGCGTCGTGGCCGTAGGTGGAGGTGAGCTCGCAAAATGCAACGTCGATGTTGCGGCTTCGAAGGGCGCTTACCGTTTCAAGCGACTGGTATGTGGGATACAGCCAATCTGAGGTGAAGCTGAGCACCAGAAAGCGCGCACGCGTGCGCTCAAATGCCGAAGCGAGGGAGGACCGTCCCGCGGACAGGTCGAAGTAGTCCATCGCCTTGGTGATGTAAAGATATGAGTTCGCGTCGAAGCGATTGACGAACTGGCTTCCTCGATAGCGCAGATAGCTCTCTACCTCAAAATCAACGGAAAAGTCGAATCCGAAGGCGTCTTTATCGCGCAGCCGGCGCCCGAACTTCTCGCGCATCGACGCATCGCTCATGTAGGTGATATGTCCCACCATGCGCGCAATCGAAAGCCCACGGCCCGGAGGCGTTGAATCGTAATAGTTACCCTCGTTCCAATCCGGGTCGGACATAATCGCTTGCCGTCCGACCTCGTTGAACGCAATCTGCTGGGCACTGTGGCGCGATGTGGCGGCGATAGGGATGACAGCCGCGATCGACTCGGGATACGCAACCGCCCATTCGAGCGCCTGCATTCCGCCCATCGACCCTCCCGTGACGGCTAACAGCCGCTCGACACCGAGATGCTCGACCAGCATTTTCTGCAGCCGCACCATGTCACCAATGGTGATTACCGGAAAGCGCATCGCGTAATGCTCGCCAGTGGCTGGATCGATCGAGCTGGGGCCGGTTGTACCCCGGCATCCGCCCAACACATTCGATGAAATTACGAAGTACCGATCGGTATCGAACGCGAGACCTGCACCGATCATCGGCGACCACCAGCCCGGTTGGCCCGTCTCCCTGCTGATGCCGGCGGCGTGCGCATCGCCCGAGAAAGCGTGCAGGACCAGAATCGCGTTCGTCCTCTCGGCGTTTAACGTACCGTAGGTTTCGTAGGCGACATCGACATTCAGAAGGGTGACGCCGCAATCCAGCGTTAAGGCTGGAAACGTGACGATCTGCGTTTCCACCGTCAAGACGTTTTCGGTTGTAGTGGGCATGACAGCTCGAACGCAAAAAAAAGGGGTTGAAATTGCACGATAGCATGTACGCCGCGCCCGCATAATAGAGATTGCCTCCACTGCACCGTGCAGGCTGGGAAACGCACCAGAGCAAGACCAAGCCCGGTCTGAGCCTGCAAACCATCGCGGCGTTTGCGGCGATCTACATCCTCTGGGGATCGACCTTCCTTGCCATCCGAATCGCGGTGGAGAAGCTTCCGGCGCTTTTTGCCGCTGGAGTTCGATTCTCGATCGCCGGCGTGGTTCTCTACGCATGGTCCCGGTGGCGCGGCGCGGCGCCCCCTGCCGAGCGCGAATGGCGGAACCTATGGCTTCTGGGCGCGCTGATGTTTCTCGGCGCGTATAGCGGTCTTTTCTGGGCGGAGAAGACCTTACCTTCGGGAGTTGCATCCGTTCTTGTCGCCACGATTCCCGTTTGGACATTGCTGCTGGAAGTTTTTATTCTTCGCAATCAGACCTTCAGGCTCACCATCTCCGCAGCAATCGCAATGGGATTCGCGGGAGTTCTCGTCATCGCCATAGGCGGGGGCGCGGGCGCGCCCGGCAGGAACGTAAACATGCTTGCGTGCCTGGCGATCCTGGGCAGCCAGATCTCATGGTCGACCGGAACAGTTGCTTCCAAGCGAATGAGACTGCCAGAATCGAAGTCCCTTAGCGCAGGGGCGCAGATGATGTGCGGCGGGGCGCTTCTGCTGTGCAGCGCTTTGTTGGCTGGCGAAATGACACCGCCTCCCCGGATCGGCTCGAGAGCGGCTATCGCGCTCGCATACCTGATCGTGGCAGGCTCCTTGATTGCCTTCACCGCCTACATGTGGCTGCTGGGGCGAATGTCGCCGACCAGGGTGGCGAGTTATGCCTACGTGAATCCGGTAGTTGCCCTGGCGCTGGGCCACTGGATAGGAGGAGAGAAGATCACACCGAGTACTTTGATCGGCTCGGGCCTCGTTCTCGCCGCCGTGGTGCTGATCCTGACTCTGGGCCGGCGCCCGCGCCCAGGCTGAGGCGATTACAATCGCTTGCTGCCATTATGGTTGCAACGATTTCGTTCGATGTGGAGGCGATGCATGCGAGTTCTTTCCGCTTTGTTGTGCCTTTTAGTGGCTCCCTTGATGATTGCGGCGCCGGTGGATCCGGTCTACGCGCCTTTGTGGCTGTATCAGGGGATTTGGCAGATAAGCCCGCAGAATCTTGCTGCAAACGCAAAACCAGACGAACTGAAAAATGAATGCGCGCTCGTCGGAAAGTATTTCGTTTGCCAGCAGACCGTAAATGGGCAAGCCGGCGCGCTGCTAATCTTTATTCCAGCCAAACAGGCGGGCCGCTACTACACCCAAAACGTGATGCCAACCGGTCGAGCGAGCGGCCGGGGCGACCTCGAGATCTCCGGCGATCGCTGGATATATTCCAGCACTTGGGATCAAGGCGGAAAAACCACCTACTATCGCACCACGAACGTCTTTACCGGCAAGAATCACATTCATTTCGAGCAGGCAGAATCGGGCAACGGCTCCGAGTGGAGCGTGAAAAATTCCGGCGACGAGGTGCGTGTTTCAAACGCGTCCCGCTGACATTATGGCTGTGGCCGGAGACTTGGACGGTTGAGCCAATCGCGTACGCCAGGAGTGTCGCCAAGAGCGCCAAAATCGCTTTTTTTCATTGTCGCCGGCGTCGCCTCGACGTGAGGGGCTGTTGCTCCGCGCAAAAAGCACGGCCGCCCCGGAACTGGGCCGGGTTGCGGAAGCGAAGGCACGCTCGCATCCGGCGAGTTGAAGTTAAACTTTGCCGCGGGATTGCCAATCCCTGCCGAGGCGTCGCGCGGCGTTAACGGCGAAAGGCTCCAGCGCCACTCAATCAGCTTGAGGATCGAAGTGTGATCATACACGGCAGAATCGACTCGATTGTTGCCCTTAGTGAAGGGCGAAGCAATGATCGTTGGTACTCGAAAGCCAAGCAGAACCTGCCCGTTCACCAGGTGAGTGTCCACGGTGTTGGCGGGAACGGCGAGCGGCGGCGCAACATGGTCGAAAAAGCCTCCCCATTCATCGAAGATGATGATCAGCACTGTGCTGCTCCACTTCGGCCCCTCGGCAAGCGCATGAAATACTTGCGAAAGGAACGCATCTCCGTTGCGGATATCGGAATGGGGGTGGTCATCGTTACCGAGTCCGTCATCGATCTCCGTAAACTTGGGGTCAACGAACGAGACCGCCGGCAGATCGCCCGCTGCTGCGTGTTGAAGAAACTCTGAAAATCTCGAAGAAGAGGACAAGTACTTCAACCCCCAGAGCGCCAAAAACGGAATGTTCCCAAAGTAATAACGATGGCTCACGTTTTTCGCGGCAAGCCGGTCAAAAATAGTGGGGAGATTTGTCAGACCGATGGAGTTCGTCAGCCGGTCCGTCTGCGCCGCCCACAAGAACATCCGATTCGGGAAGGTTTCGGCGAGAATGGGAGCGAACCACTGATCGCACGTTGTATACGTCTGGGCCAATCCGGCGAGAAACGGGATTTCCGCGGACGTATAGTAGCCAATGCTGTAAACATCACTCCCCTTCACTCGCAAGAAGCCGTCCATTTTGCCGTTATCGTATGCCGTCAAATTCGGCGTGCCATATGAGTTGTCCGGTACTGGATGGCCGCAGCCGTCGTAATCGGATCCGAGATTCTGCGGCGGGTATGCGCGGCCAGAAGTGTCGGTGAAGGTGAGGGCCGGTTGCTGCGAAGCCCATCCATTTGCGTTTGGCAGCCAGCCGAGGAAATGATCAAAGCTCCGGTTCTCCATCGTGACAACTACGATGTGGTCGATGCCGGAGCTCTCGGGTGATGGCAGATTTGTGAAACCCGGCGCGGGCGAAGGCGGAGTAACAGGTACCGACACTCGTTTACCGCCGCATCCAATGGCCGCCGCGGAGGTAGCGAGTATGCCTTCCACGAACGCGCGCCGCCGGATGAACACGTCAACTCTCCTGAGATAAGAGTGTACATTTCGGGCGGCGACAGCCGACCTCCGATTGGATACAGTCATAGTTTCGCTCATATGGTCCAACTGCCGATGCCCGCTCTCCTGCTTGTCGCGGCGCTGCCCCTGATCGCACAGCAAGCGCCTTCGCCTTCACCGGGGCCGCCCTCTGTGGCCGGCACCCCGGCCGCCGCTGCTGGATCTCAACTCGCCGTGCAGAGCGGCCTCGATCAAGTTCAAAAGCGAGTGGACGACATCCTCTGGTTCGCAAGGCTGGCCGACATCGCAGAGGTAGACAAAATTGAGTACACGAGCGCGCCTCCCGCGCACATTATCAACCCGAAGGCGCCCGGCGCGACAAATCCGCTGATCATCCACGCCTATACGTTTATCCCGAAGAATCTGGACCGGTCCAGGAAGCAGCCGCTGATTACCTTCGCGCACCAAGGCGTGCACGCCAACTTCGATACTAGCGACCTGCATGTCATCCGTGAGCTGCTCGGGCAAGGTTACAGCATCATCGCCAGCGATTACCGTGGCAGCACCGGCTATGGCCTAGGGTTCTATCAGCAGATCGATTACGGCGGCCGCGAGGTAGATGACGTTTACAACGCCACGCAATGGATGCTTGAGACATACAGCTTCCTTGATCCCAAACGCATCGGGATGATCGGCTGGAGTCACGGCGGCTCCATCACTTTGATGAACATCATGGAGCATCCGAAGACGTACGCCGTCGCTTACGCCGGGGTGCCTGTCAGCGATCTGGTCGCGCGCATGGGTTACGAGCCCGAGGGTTACCGTCAGCTCTATTCGGCGCCTTATCACATTGGAAAGTCAGTTCGCGATGACGTCGAGGAATACCGAAAGCGTTCTCCCGTCACACATGTGAAAGATCTGGAGACTCCGCTTCTCATTCACGCCAACACGAACGATGAGGATGTAAACTATCTGGAGGTCGAGCACCTGATCCAGGCACTGAAAGCCGAGGGCAAGAAGTTCGAATACAAGGTGTACGACAACGCTGCGGGCGGCCACTATTTCAACCGGACAGATACCAAACTGGCCAAAGATTCGCGCCTGGAAGTCTACCGTTTCATCGCCGGCTACCTGCATCCTGCGAGGCCGCCGGAGTAGCGTCAAGCTGACCCTTGCGGCTAATTCGCCAGCGGATTCGGCCGGATTTGGAAATGAACCACTTTGCTGGTTGTTCCCTTCCCGGTTTCGCTGTGGAAGGGCGCGCGCGTGCCCCACGTTGTCCACACGCCTTTGCCTTTCCACCCGGTCGTCGGATCGTCAAAGCGGCCGTCCATACCTTTGGCGAAAAATCCCAAAGGATAAGGCACGCGCATAATGACAAATTTCCCGTTCACTAGCGCGATCAGAGAATCGGACGAGTTGCCGGTAATGATCGGGGTGTTCTTACCCAGCCCTAGAGTGTTGAATTGATCGACCCAATCGTAATAATGAGAGTCGGCGCTTCCCGAGCCTTTTACTTCGGGGAAATTCGGTCCCGGTGTCGGATAGAGCGTCCACCCTTCCGGGCAGTGTTGACCCGTGGCATGGGGTCCGTTTAGGGTACCTTTGCATTTACGACGGTCGAAACTGGCCAAGTGTCCGCTTCCCAGCGCCACCCACACCACATTGTCACGATCGATGTCCATACCGCGCGGCGAAAAGCCCCAGACCTTCGCGTTTGGATTATGCCAGGGAACCTCATAATATTCCGCCAGCGCCGTGTCCGGTGGATTCGGCCCCGGATTCAGCCGCACAATACCGCCGGGAAATCCCAGCACGCTCCCCCACACCATGCCGTCCGTACCCACCGCTAGCCCGTAAAACGCGGCGTTCAGCCTGGTGTCGCGGGTCGCATCGACAGCGGGGCCGCTCAGCGCGGGCGAAGTACCCAGACTTTCTCCGCTGGGCGCCGTCAGCACTTTCTGCTCGGAGTCGAGATATGGATCTCGCTTTCCGTTGCCGTTCGTATCCAGTACAAGCGCCGTCCAGCCCTGCGACTTCTGCTCATTATGCGTCTGATCCCACAGGCGTGTGTTCAGCCATCCCACAACCCCGCCACCGCCCCCGCTGCTCGTCCATAGCGTGTTGTTGGCGTCGGACGCAAACACTAAATGATGTGTGCTGAAGCAGGTGTCGATCAGGGATATCTGCTTTGTCGCCGGATCGTACATCGCCAGTTGCCGTCCAGAACTCGCCACGGGCGTGAGTTTCGCGGACGGCAGATCCGAACCGGCTTTGCAGAAGTCGGGATTGTTGCTCGCTCGAATGCGCGACGTGAACCACAGCCGTCCTCGCTCGTCGAACATCGGATTATGGACTGTTGTGTGACTATCCCAGATGGGCTCGTCGCCCCAGAACGCCGAGGGTTGTAATGGCTTCGGCTGACCTGGCGTATCCGGATCGCGATATGGAACCTTCACCCGGCTGGTCGCGTTGTGTACGGGATCGAGCACCGGCAGATAATCCCGGCTTTCCTCTGCCGAGCCGTAGATCAGCCCGTTGGCGTTGACCGCGGGGTTGCGCTTGTCGCTCGAGATTTCATCATGCAGATAGGCTTTCGGATCGGCCCAATCCCATTGCGTAATCACGACATTGCGCTCGATGCCCTGTGGGCGTGGAGGCGCTTCGGCGGGGAACTCGCCGCGCGCGATACGGCTGGTCCAGTTGCCAAACTCCGCGGTTGCCCTTTCAGGACCAAGTTGAGCGAGGCCGCCCATCATCGCGCGGCCCGCTTGGCCCGACTGTACGCGCCGCGTCCATGCCTCGGCCGGCGAATCGAAGTGACGGAACAGCTCAGGAATTGTGCGGGTGTATTCGTTACCGAGCTGGTGACATGACTCACAGCTATCCGTCTTGATCAGGTGCAGCCACTGGCCTTGCGTTTTGATATTTGTCGAGATCCCGTTTCCATGAGGTCCTGTGCCCGGAAATTCGTCCTCCTTGGGCACGTCCAGCATCGCGTACCAATAGTTTGCCGGATAATAATGCGCAGCCGCTCTCGCGTCCGGCGCAATGGAGGGCTTCAGATCCACTCGCTTTCCGGTGCGCGTCTGCAGTTTCGGCGAATCCATCAGTCCATAACCGCGTGCCCAAACGGTGTACGTCGCGGGCGGAAGAGAGGGGATCAGATAGCGGCCCTGATCGTCTGTGACGACCTCCTTGATGTAATGTGTCGGCAAATCGGCGGTTTCCGCGATCACCCACACACCGGCTTCTGCTCCGTTGGTGCTGGAAACAACACCGCCAATCTCGTTGTTTTTGACTTTCACCGCTGCATTCTGCTGCGCGGCCGTGTGTCCGGCGAACGTCATAGCAAAGCAGCAGAAACCGAGAAATTCCACCGTCCGCATGCCGTATTCTCCTTAAAACCCGAAATGCTCCCTCGCGGGGCGTTATCCGGGTTCTGGAGGGCCAGTATATACCTTGCGAGTAGCATCGGCGGCTCCCTCCTGAGCACGTCAATCCTGGGAAATATCTTTGTTGGCCCTTTCCTTGAGCATCGCTGTCGCGAACAGCGAGATGATCGCGCAAACAAGAATGAAGATGGGAATCGCCGAAGCAGCGTCATATCGACTCATCAACGCGGACGCGATGAGCGGGGCGGGACCTCCCGCAACGATAGAGGAGAGCTGATATCCGAGTGAGGCGCCACTGTATCGCAGGCGTCCTGGAAACGATTCTGCGATCAACGCAGCTTGAGGGCCGTACATCATATCGTGCGGCACCAACGAGAGCACGATGGCGAGCACCACCAAGACCGGCATTCTCGTGTCCAGCAGGGCGAAATAAACAAAGCCATAGACGCCGGTAAGGGCCGCGCCCAGCATGTACACTCGCTTCCGCCCGAATCGGTCTGACAGATGACCGAAGAAGGGAATGGAGATAAACGAGACTGTGGCTGCGACGAGCACCGCCAGGAGGAGAAAATCACGCTTGAGATGCAGCACGCCGGTACCGTAGGCGAAGACGAAAGCTGTGAATAGATAGAACGGCGCTTGTTCGGCCACTCGGCACAATGCAGTGAGGACGATTTCACGGGGATGGCGGCGCAGTACTTCCAGGACCGGCGCTCGCTCAATCCGGCGCTCCCTCACCAGCCGGGCGAATATCGGCGTCTCCAGAATGCCCAAGCGAATGTATAGGCCGAGCGCGACGAGCACGATGCTGAGCAAGAAGGGAACGCGCCAACCCCACGTCAGGAATCGCACACCCGATAATGCGCTGAAGGCGAGTACCGCCAAATTCGAGAGGAACAAGCCCGCCGGTACACCGAACTGCGGCCAGGAGGCGATAAATCCGCGGTGGCGGTTCGACTGCGCCCATTCCATCGAGAGAAGCACCGAGCCGCCCCACTCGCCTCCGACGCCGATTCCTTGAATAAAGCGAAGGGCCGTCAATATGACTGCTCCCCAGATCCCGATGCGTGCATAGCCGGGAACGAGCGCCACCAGGAATGTGGCGCTGCCCATCAGCAGCAGCGTTGTTATCAATGCCGCCTTTCGCCCCACGCGGTCACCGTAGTGGCCGAAGATCGCAGCACCGATGGGCCGCGCGAGAAAACCTACCGCGTAGACGCCGAACGCTTCGAGCGTGCCGACAAAAGGATCGGCGCGCGGGAAATAGAGCCTCGCAAACACCAGGCCCGTCACAGTACTGTACAGGAAAAAGTCATACCATTCAATAGCGGTACCGATGGTGCTGGCAAGGACCGCGCGCCGCAGTTGCCGCCGGTGCTCTGTGTCATCGATTGTGCCGGCCTCGCGAAGGGCAGACATCTTGTCAGTCTACGCGAAGCAGATGTTTTTGCACTTTGCCTAAGGCATTGCGCGGCAGCTTATTTAGCAAAATGAATTTTCGCGGCACCTTGAAAGATGCCAGTTTTTCGCGGCACCGCTTTTCCATGCACGCGGCATCGAATGAGGACCGTGCCACGATGAATGCGACAGGGATCTCGCCGCGTAGCTCATCGGCGGTTCCGGTCACCGCCGCCTCGGCAATCTCGGGCTGTAATTGAAGAAATTCCTCGATCTCGCGAGGATAGATGTTGAATCCTCCGGATATGATGAGATCGCTCTTTCGCCCGCACAAGGTGTAGTAGCCATCTGGCGAGCATGTCGCCAAATCGCCGGTTCGGAAGAAGCCATTCATAAAAGAATCGCGAGTGGCATCTTCTCTGTTCCAATACCCCGCGAACACGTTCGGGCCGCGCAAATGGATTTCGCCCGTTGCCCCGTCTGCGACCGGATGCCCGTCATCGTCTAGCAACAGCGCCTCAACGCCGGGGAGCGGTAGCCCCACGGTGCCGGCGCGGCGCTCATGGTCGTACGGATTGCTCATGTTCATCAGCGTTTCGCTCATGCCGTATCGCTCGAGAATCGTGTGCCCAAACAAATTCCTGAAATCTTCCAGAACCTTGGCCGGCAAAGGCGCGGAACCGGAGACAAATAAACGCATGAATGAACCGATCTCGCGAGCCGTTTCCCGATCAAAGTCGAGCAGCCGCGTGTAGATGGTCGGGACGCCAAAAAAGAGCGTTGGCCGGAACTTCAGAAATTCCTCGGCGGCTGTCTGATGGGCAAAGCGCTCGAGGAGTTTCATGCGGCATCCGCTCGCCAGCCAGCAATGAAGACCATTGCCGAGTCCATGGACGTGAAAAAGCGGAAGAGCGAGAAGCAGACGATCGTCGGAGCCGATTCTCCAGCAGTCCAGGAGATTCACGGCATTGGCGGCGAAATTATTCTGGGTCAGAACGGCTCCCTTGGAGGTCCCGGTGGTGCCCGAGGTATAAATGATCCCGGCTCGGGCCTCGCCGTTCAGTTCACCCAGCGCATGCGTGCCTGGCGGAGCCGGTGCATAGCGCTCGTGATCGAATCGCGGCCACACCGAAATCTTCGTCGCGATTTGCTCGTCGGAGATGACGCCGCGCGGGTCTGCATCGCGAAGGATGTGAGAAATCTCCCGCTCGCGATAAAGAATATTGATCGGCACAAAGATGATTCCGGTCTTCACGCAAGCCAAATAGATGTCGATCATCTCAACACAATTCGGCAAGTAGACGCAGAGCCGGTCGCCCCGATCAAAGCCGTTGCGAAGAAGCCAATCCGCAACGCAATCGCTTCGCGAGTCAAGTTCTCCGAAGGTGTAAGTTTGATCCTGAAATTCCAGTCCAATGGCACCCCGCCGCCCCTTAAGGGAGGGGCGGAATAACTCAGACAAATTCATGAATCCATTCCCGTCGGACAACGCCCCGGGGCCATTATGAGCTTTGCCAACTCCGCCGGCCACATCTCTTGTTGATTCCACCATATTAGCCTTGATTGGCAGCAGTTCCGTCCTGCGCCCGATTCCAGAGGTTCGCACTCGTGCCTACGGAATTGGCATACCCTGCTTATACGATCACGAATTAATAAAAAAAGATATCTCGTTATCTTTGAGTTAGTTAGTGCTGATTTTTTGCTTTCGTCCAATCTCCCATGCTGTAGCTTCATGTGCGGGATGAGTTGGAGCAAGCAGGCCGAGGTTGAGGAAGGTCAAGGTCTCGACAACCAACTTTGCTGGGTGCGCAGTTATCTTCCGTCCCAGGCGGAATTTCAGAGTCTGAAAGCGAGATTTAAGGGGTTCTCAGGGCCGGTTGGTTCCGGCAAAAGTGCGGCGCTGTGTTTCGAAGCTTTGCGCTTCTGCTATCTGAATCGCAGGCGGCAAGGGATACTGGCGGCACCCACGTTCTCCATGCTTCGTGATGCGACGCTGACCGGGTTATTTCGAACTTTAGAAGAAGAGGACATTGATTATGAGCTGCGGAAAGCGGACGGCGAGCTGACAATCAAGGCGGCAGCCGCGACAGTGCTGCTGCGGTCGCTAGATGAACCAGAGAGATTGCGCGGAACGAATCTCGCGTGGTTTGGCATTGACGAGCTTTCCTACGCGCGAGAAGAAGCGTGGCTACGGCTCGAAGCGCGACTGCGCGATCCGAAGGCCGGAAGGCTCTGTGGCTTTGCCGTGTGGACGCCCCAGGGACATGACTGGATCTACAAGCGGTTTATCCAGAAGCCAGTTGCCGGATACGGATGTGTTCGCGCAAAGCCTTTCGAAAACCGATTCTTGCTGGAGAAAACTCCTGATTACTACGAACGACTGGAGAGCAGTTACGATCCTAAGTTCTATCAGCAGGAGGTACTCGGCGAGTACCTTAACAGCCGGGCCGACCGGGTATATCACTGCTTTAATCGGGCTGTGCATCTGGTACGACAGGCGTACGACCGGCGGAAAGTTCTTCTTTGGGCATTGGATTTTAACGTAGCGCCGATGAGCTCGGTGCTTCTTCAATACGAGAAAGAACGACTGGTTGTGATCGATGAGATTGTCCTCGATCGGGCTACGACGGAAGAGGCGTGCCAGGAGTTTGAGAATCGCTACAAGGGGCATACAGCCGGCCTGGAGATTTTTGGAGACGCGAGCGGCAGAAACATGCACACCACGGGGTTGAACGATTACGCGTTGTTGCAGAACTTTCTGCACCGGGGAGGCTTCCGAGGAATCAGGCTACGGATTCCCTCGAAGAATCCACCCGTGCTGGATCGAATCCGCAAGGTAAATGGGATGTTGACGAACGCAATCGGAGAGGTGCGGTTGGAGATCGACCCGCGATGCGAAGAGCTGATCAAAGACTTCGAAGAGGTAATGTTCAAGCCAAATTCCGGGATTGTGGACAAGATTCGAGATCCGCAACGGACCCATGCTTCGGACGCACTCGGCTATGTCATTTGGGAGCTATTCGGAGACAAACCGGTTTTTGGCGAAGTTAACAGGCCGCTGTTTTGAATTGGAAAGGTCAGGCCTTCGATAGGAGAGCGCAGGAAAACATAATGATTGAGATCGATCAAGAGCATCCCGATTTCAGAAGACAGAAGTTCATGCTCAAAATGTATCGCGATCTATACGCGGGTGGGCACGAATTCAAGCAGCGAGCGGCCGAATATCTCTTGCCGCGTCAAAAAGAACCGTTGGACGTCTACGCCGAACGGCTACAGCGTGTGTTCTACGAAAATTACATCGGCTCCATCGTGGACTGGTATGGATCGACGCTATTCCGGAGAGAGCCAAGTCTTCAACTTGAAGGCGGCTTGGAGACGGGACGAGAATTTCTCTCGGCGTTTGCTGACGATTGCGACCGACAGGGGACGAGACTGTCCAGCTTCTTCCGACAATGCCTGCTGGATATGTTGGTCTCCGGAAGAAGCCATATTCTCATCGACTTTCCACGAACTTCAGCTACACCCAGCAATCGCGCCGAAGAAGATGCGACAGGATTGTCGCGAGCTTACCTGGTCCGGTACCGGGCTGAAGAGCTGATCAACTGGAGTTTCGATGAGACGGGGCAGTACGAATGGGTAGTATTACGGCAATCAGCGCGGAAGCAACCCCGGGTTGACTCACCTGAGCTGGTCGAAGAAACGTATTGGTTTTATTACGACAAGTCAGAATACCGCACTTACAGGAGGATCGAACAGGCCAATCAGCCCACAAGCATTGAGTTAATAGCGAGCGGCCCGCATGCGCTGATTCGTCATCAGAGGGTTCCGCTGGAGACGCTGAAGGTCAGCGAGGGACTATGGCTGATGAACAAAGCGGCTCATCTGCAGCTCGAGCATTTCAACAAATCGAATGCGCTGGCGTGGGCAATTACAATGGGCCTGTTTGCGATGCCCGTAATTTACTCTGAGCGTGACTGGAACCAGATCGTCGGCGAGAGTTATTACATTCAACTTGGACCGACAGACCGCTTTGGCTGGACGGAACCGGACGGCAAGGTATACCAGATCGCAGCGGCGAACCTCGAGACCCTGAAAGAGGAGATTTACCGGGTCTGTTACTTGTCCCAAGCCTCCGGAGAGGTGACGGGCGGTCATGCGCAATCAGCCGCGAGTAAGCAACTCGATTTTACGATTACGCAGGAGGTTCTGAGGGCCTACGGTGCGGCGGTAAAGGATTCAATTCGGAACGTTCTCTCTGCAATCAGCGCTGCGAGAGAAGACGGTGTAACCGTATCGGTAACCGGACTCGATGAGGTAGATATTAGCGATTTCGGAGCCGAGCTACAGGATGCAAAGAGTCTGCTCGAGCTGGGGATACAATCGCCAACACTCAAACGACAGATTTACCACAGGTTGGCGATGAAATACCTGAACGATGCTCGGCAAGAGATGAAAGATCAAATCGCGCGAGAAATCGACGCGCAATTCGTGAATTAGAGAGGAAGCATGTCAGAGCACAGTGATGCAAAGCGCGGAAGCGCACCGATGGAAAAAGAACTCGCTCCGAATGTCGATGTTCGCGACGTGGTGCGGCAGGCAATCGATGAATTCGTTCGCGCCGAACACCAGAAAGCCGAACCGGCATATAAAGCTGAGTTGCAAGATGAGCGGAAACGCCGCGAACATCTGGAGGCGAGATTGAACCAACTCGTTGAAGAAAATCGAAAAGCACGAGCGATGGCAGAAGAAGCCGACCGCAGCGCGCAAATTAGAAGCGAGTTGCAACGGTTGGGAGTTTCCAAAGTAGACCTCGCTTTTCGAGCAATAAAGGACGACATCATCCGGGGAGAAGATGGTCGCCTGCAGGCGAAAGGCCCAGATGCGAAGCCCCTGCAGGAGTACCTTGCCGGTTTCGTGCAGGAGAACCCAGAGCTTCTCCCGGCGCGTATCGCCGGGGGCAGTGGAGCTCAGGCGCCATCTAGAAATGGTGCGCAGGGCGGATCTGCTATCGAGATCGAAAAGATCAAACCCGGAATGAGCAAAGAGGAACTCGACCGAGTGCGCCAGGAGATATCTCGTTTGGCGTCTCAAGCGCTACGCGGCGCGTAGTCATTTCGTGCCGCACCAGCCGCTTGTTGCCAGCTGCATACTTTGTATTTCTTGCAATCTGGCACCTTGCGCATGTGAGTAGAGGTGAGCGACGGAATTTCTGTCGCCATATTAATTAGGAGACTATGTCAACAATTACATCTGCCAATCTGGCAAACGCGATCGTCAAGCTAGTCGCTACCGATGCGTTGCCGGCCCTCATGGGAAATCTGGTCATGGGAAATCTGGTGAACCGGGACTATGAACCTGTCCTGGCGCACGCCGGCGATACAGTGAACGTACCGATTCCGCCGGTTCTCGTAGCCAACAACATCGCGGAAGGCGGCACCGTAACGCCGCAGAATCCGAGCTTGGGCAATGCCCAGATCGTCTTGAACACGCACGCCGAGGCTACGTTCCAGATTCCGGACGTAACGAAGGCCCTCGCGTTTCCCGAGCTGCTGAAAGCTTACATGCAGCCAGCCGTGATCGCGATCGCGGAGCGCGTGGAACACGACCTCTTAAACCTATACGGCCAGTTCACGGCCAATACTCCCGTCGGTTCTGCTTCGACGCCGATCACTGAAGCAACAATCGACGCGGCCGAAACTGCATTGTTCGCAGCCATGGTTCCCGCGAGCGCGCCCAAGTATCTGGTCGTCGATTCAAATACGTATTCGCAAATTCGACAGATTCCGCGTTTCAGCGAATACTACTCAGCCGGCGAGGCTGGTTTGAAGGCCTTGGTGGAAGGGAACGTCGGAAAGATGAAAGATTTCTTCATCTTCCGGTCGCAGTACGTCCCGGTAACAGGAACGTCGACCCCCAACACTCACAACCTGGCGTTCACAAAAGACGCGCTGGGACTCGTCGTCCGCCGATTGCCGCAACCTCTACCCGGAACGGGTGCGGTCGCGGAGTACGCGGAAATGGGTAACTTTGGGCTTCGCGTGGTAATGAGCTACCAGCCGAATACGTTGTCGCAACAGTTCACCGTAGACGTGCTGTACGGCTGCGGAGCACTGAGAAACAACTTCGCAGTACAAGTGAATACCTAGACACAGTAGATCGAAATGATACCGGGAGCCAACAGAAGTTGGCTCCCTTTTGTTTTCAGGAGACAAGCGTGGACGTCAAGCAATATTACAGAAAGATTCGTGAGATGGAAGCCGGTATCGGCGATCCATATCCGCTGGTTGTCAGCGCCGAAACCCCAGACGGCGGCAAGGCCGGAATCGTGTGCGAGGTGCCACGTTCCGTCGCGGCAAAGATGATTGTGGAAGGACGGGCGGCCCTCGCCAGCGAGGAACAGAAGGCGCTCTACAGGCAACAGCAGGCCGTGGCTCAAAAAGCAGCGCAGAAAGCCGAATTCGCACGACGAGTTCAGGTGGCGATCGTTACCGATTCCGATCTGGAGAACTCGGTCAATCGCAAAAAAGGCAACGACCGAGTGAACAGCGGAAACTGAACGCCATGGCGCTTTTCACTGATGCAGATATCGTCAGCCTTGATGATCTTCTGCAATATGAGAACTCGTTGGTGCAAGTGTCATCCTCGCACGCAATCGATGTGTCCACGAAAATTACATTATCGACCGGTGCGATCGGCGACAAGCTGATGCTGTGGCTCCTAAAAGTAGGAGCCTCCGACCCCCAATGGGTGAATCGGCGCTCGCTGGGGTTGTCCACTGTAGTGATTACGCCGGCGCTTCATAGATGGCTATGCTTCGATTCGTTATCGCGCTTCTACGCAGAAGCATATAACGTTCAGCTCAATACGAGATTTCAAGGGAAGTGGACGGAGTATCAACAGCAGGCAAGCACAGCGGCCGACATGGTCTTCATGTCCGGGATTGGAGTTGTCTACAATCCCCTACCGAAACCCGCGATGCCCCAAGCGTCTCTTCAGAACACGACCTCACCCACGGAAGCGCTTTTTCTGCAAACAGCTTGGGTAGATGGCGGTGGCAATGAGGGAGCCTTAAGCCCGGTAAACGGACTGATCGTCAATAACGCTTCGCCGGTGGCTGTTTCGATGATCCAAAATGCTGAACTGGCGCCGGCCGCGGCAAGCGGCTGGAATCTTTATGCCGGAACAACCTCGAGCGATTTAACGAGGCAGAATAACGCGCCTCTGATGATTGGTGCAACTTTCCAATTGACTCCGTCGGGCGTGATCGATGGCCCAGAGCCGGTCGGGGGTCAACAGCCAAATTTCTACATCACATTATCGAGAAAGATTCAAAGAGGGTGAGATGCTTCCGCTGACGATTTTAGCAACTCAGAAGGTCTCAAATCTACTGACGAACGGCAACGCGTTGCAACAGCAGATAGGTGCCATTGCAACTTCGGTTAACATCACGGTACCGGGAATCAGTCCCGCCCAGGTGGTGCTTAGCTCAGCAAGCCCCGAGATCGCTGATAATAATGTTCAACTAACCTATCCACGGGTCTGCATTTACAGTAACGGTCTGAGAAATACACATCAGGAGAAATTCAGATCCTTATCCGGGGCCCTCTCAGTGACCACGGACGTATGGACCAGCGGAAACCTAGTCAGCGACACTGACCAATGGATTCACTTCTACGTCGAGGCGGTCACCGATATCTTTCGCCAGAGCACGGGCGACTGGGGAGATGGAATTTTCTTTTCCGGAGTTTATGATGTCCAATTCCAACCTCCTAAGGCTGGCGGGCTCGGGTTCGTTCAATCAGCAAAGATAACCTGCAGTCTGAACGTAGGCCGGAGTTAGGAGACGTGATGGCAAGCTATATATCTTCCAATGCAAATCGCTACTACGCTGCAATTGAGGCGAGTTATGGACAAGCCGCGGCCGTTGGCCCCGCGAACCGTTATCCGGCGATTCGCCTGCAGGCGCAACAGGTCTTAGAACGCGCCCGGCGGCTGGATAAGACTGGAACTCGCACTTATCTCGGAGCTTCAAAGGACGCACGGCGGCACACAGCCTTCGAAACCAGAACGTACCTGACCTCGTGGAATGGCATTGGCCAACCGAGTTACGGTCCGTTGCTTCAGGCGGCCATGGGTTCTGCCGGGCAATTGAGTAGCAGGTTATCTGTGGCGTCCGTGGGCACGACGACACGAATCCAAACAACGACGACCCATGGATTACTTGTGGGCTCGGCCATATCCTTTCTGAACGAGATTCGCTTTGTGACTAGTGTACCGGACGCTTTTACCGTAGGTTTCAATGCTCCCTTTACGAATACGCCGAGTGCAGGCGCAAACCTGGCTTCAACAATCACGTATACTCTCGCAACTGCCCTTCCGAGCTTGACGCTATACGACTATTGGGATCCTATTACCGCAGTGAGCCGGATTGTTACGGGCGCGGCGATAGATACAATGTCCATTTCAGTTAATGGCGATTTTCACGAGCTCGTATTTAGTGGGCCGGGAGCAGACCTCCTCGATTCAAGTAGCTTTGTGGCGGACACTGCGGGGCTCAATAGTTTCCCGACGGAGCCGGGCATTGAAGATTTCGATTACTCGATCGTGCCTGGTCACTTAGGTCAGGTGTGGCTCGGTAGCGCGGCCAACCAGTTCTTTACTTTAACCGACGCCAGTATCGAATTGAAAAACAACCTCGCGCTTCGCAACCAGGAATTTGGAAGCTCGTATCCGCGAGCGATCGTACCGGGCGCACGGCAAGTCGCCTCACAATTCACCGTGTTGACGCAAGATGACGCGCAGACGACAGCACTCTACAGTGCCGCCAAGCAACGAAGTCTCATTTCAGCGATGCTGCAGCTCGGGCAGCAACAGGGACAGCTAATGGCCATCTATTTGCCTGCAGTCACCCCGGAAATCCCCCACTATAACGACTCAGAGACAAGATTGCAGTGGGAATTCAAGAACAACATGGCGCAAGGAAACTCCGATGACGAGATTTACATCGCTTTTGCATAAACCAGTAGCGTACTCAAGTATTTCGTGGCACAAGAGCCAAACAACGAAGGGTGTCAGGTATGGCCTCCGGCGCACTTCGCTACTACAAAGAATCGAATTGACGAGAAAGGTCAGAGAACTGGCGCTTCAGCACGAATTCTTGCAGGCGGGACCGATTAGCGATCAACTGGAAGCCACGCTTGGCGATCTGCTCGTGCAAAAGCTTTATCTCGAGTGGGCTCTGACTGACATTCAAGGGCTCAGGATCGACGGGCATGCCGGAACTGTCGAGATGCTGATCGAAAAGGGACCTGAGGCGTTGAGCACCGAGATTGCCTCAGCGATTCGAGCCGATATCAGTCTTTCGGAAGAAGAAAGAAAAAACTCCTAATCGCATTCCATTTCCAATTTTCCTCGCCGGCCGCGTGGAGATGCGATACGTGCAGGTCGAGCGGCCTGGTTAAGGCGCGAAATTGCGCCTGGGCGACAGAAGAGAAGCCCAAAAGCTCACGAGCAGTGTGGGCCCGCGGCGGTGTTTTGTCGCACTGCTGTCCTAAATCCGTCATCACACCGCAGAGCTTGTTTTTTCTCGAACAGTTTCGAGTGTGGAGGGAGTTGGGAGGGGGAACCCCGTGGTCGCTAAGTGCGAAGTCGGCAGACGCAATTCTGACATTGGAGCAAGCGTGGCAAATGGAGGTTGAGAATGGCCAGAAACAATAACAATCTATCTAGCCGCTCGGGGCGCCGCTCAACGGCACCAGGGCTTGACATAAATAAGTTACTACAGGCGACGACCCTGTTCGGCGGAGTGCCGAGCGAGGGCGAGAGACCGGAACGGCCAAAGGCGTCTGGCGATCATAGAGCCAGTTCGCTAACGGCCGAAGTGATACCGCACACCATTCATTTCGGCAGCCCAGCAAGCCAAAAATCGACCGCTTCTAAATCAGGGAGCGAATGGACCAACTTGCTCAAGCAAACGACCTCGGGCGGGGTCAGCAGCGCGCTGGGTGGCGGCCTAGCAACTATCGGAGGCCTGGCATCGCTCGTATCCGGAATAGTCGGCCTTTTCGGCGGCGGCTCCGGCAAGCCTGCACCCCCGCCGCTGGTAAAGTTCCAACTGCCAAATTCACAACAGCAAACTGCATATGTGAGTTCGAGCGCCAGCAGAGTGTATCAGGGCGGGGTCACGGAATCTCCTAGTAAGTCAGCTATGCCGAGCAGCGGAATTTATGGCGGCGCAACGGCGCATGGTTCGAGCTCCGCTTCTCAGCCCTTAAGATATCAGAGCAGCGAAATTGCTCAAGCAGTTAAGAATGCGCTGTTGAATTCCAGCAGTCTAACTGATGTGATCGCCGAGATATAGGATGGCCGCCTTTCCCTTACTTAATTCCGGGGCTGTCACTCAGTATCCCACCGCTCTTACGAACGGTCAGAGTGCTCAAGTAATTCGCTTCTTGGATGGCTCTGATCAGAGATATCTGTACCAGAACCGATTGTTTCGTCAATGGCATATTCAGTTGACGCTACTAAACGACGCCGAAATGGCACAGTTGGAAGCCTTTTTTGTTGCTCAGAGCGGCGATTATTCCAGTTTCATATTTCCTGATCCAATTAGCGGGAAGGACGTGCCAAATTGCCGCCTAGGCGCTCCGGGGCTGGCGAGCGAATACATCGGCGTAGATATGAACTCGGCGTCCTTTTGGGTGATCGAAACAAATGGATAACCTGTACTTTCCGCAACTTATGAGCGGGGCCCTGGCGCAGTTTCCAATCATTAAGACGCGCTTGGCAAGAACAATCAAGAACATACTGCCCGATGGAAGTATGATCCTTTCTTCAGACCCAAGTGGCGAACACTTAGTGTGGGAGCTTGCATATACCGCCTTGTCTACCGACGACACCAGGGCATTACAGGCTCTATTCGGCGCGTGCGCAGGACCGTTCCATGCATTTACGTTCATTGACCCGACCGATAACATGCTGGCCTTTAGTTCAAATTTGGGCACCGCCCCCTGGCAGACATCGAGCGCCATACAGCTGTCGCCGGGACTTCTGGATCCAGATGGAGGAACGGCGGGGGTGACAGCGACCAATACCGGGCAGGCGCAGCAGGAAATTAGCCAATCGCTGGCTGTTCCAGCGAATTACCAGTATTGCTTTTCGCTATACGCAGTCAGTGCCCAGCCGGGGGAACTCGTTCTGATCCGGCGCGGCACTACGACGGAGGAGAGCACGACCTTTGCGATCGGGCCGAGCTGGAATCGGATTGTGGCGAGCGGCCAGCTAAACGATCCAGGAACTACCTTTGCTGTAGCAATCAGCTTGTCGCCAGGTCAGCAGGTGGGGCTCTACGGCATCCAGTTAGAAGCGCAGGCGGCACCTTCCCGTTACCGTGCAACTACGCACAACGGCGGTGTTTACGCCAATGCGCATTGGGCAATAGACCAATTCACGATTGTCGCTGAAGCTCCCAACCTCTTTTCCACTTCCATCAGCATAGAAAGCGCCATATAGGACAGAAATGGGAACAATAAATCAGATAAAACAACTCGCCGAGGCGGATACCCCGCTATTGTTCTTTGAGTGCGCACTGCCCTCCGGCGATATCGAGTATTGGAGTAGCCATTCGATCGTTTTTGACAATCAGCTGTATTCAGCCCGAGTTCTCAAGCACAACCTGTTTGAGTTACAACTCTCGGCCGACGACGCGATGGATGGAATTTCGCAGCTTGCGCTAACCCTTGCGAACGCCGACTCCGCCCTCTCGGAAATCAATTCCGCCATCGGATTCAAAGGCTCCCAACTCACCGTTCATTTTGCGTTCGCCGATCTCCCAAGCGGAACAATCACTAGCGAAAGTACGGTACTGTTTCGGGGAATCGCGGGAGATCCCGACGAAATAACCGAGGACGCCTTAAGCTTGAGCTTCGCAAATAAACTCAGCCTGCAGCGCATACCAGTACCAGACATCCGCGTGCAGCGCTCCTGCCCTTGGAATTTCCCGCTTAGTGCGGACCAGCGTGCCGAGGCCAGAGACGGCGGCCAAAACGACAAGTACTCCCGCTTCTATCGATGCGGCTATTCTGCGGATGCGCCAGGAGGTCTAGGAAACTTAAACGACGGCCAAGCGTTTATTTCATGCGATAAGTCGCGAACTCAGTGCCAGCAGCGCGGCATGTTCGATACGGACAGCGCCGGCAATCTTACCCGGCGCTTTGGCGGCTTCGAGTTTGTGCCCTCGGCCATCATGGTCCGCACTTCAGGAGATAAGACGTCCCACATTTCTCCGCTACTCGACAATGCAGCAAAATACAACGATCCAGTCCCAATCGTTTACGGAACCGGCTGGTTGAAGGCGCCAGTTATCTTTGCAAGAAACGATGGCAACCTAACGCACATGGAGGCTCTCCTCGGAATGGGAAGAATCCAGAGCGTTTTGAAGGTTGTTGTCAACGATGTCGAGATTCCACTGGCAAATCCAGGGCAGGACATGACTGCCACCGGTTGGTTTCAAGTAATTACTATGGGAAGCCGTCAGGGTAGCTTCAACCTGGATTTTACCGACGCAAACGGTAAACCGCTCGGCGATCCCTATGGGAGCATGTCCGTCCTTGCGATCGCAGTACCGAACCGAATCAGCAGCGGAAGTTCGCTACCGAATGTAGAGGTATTAATGCAAGGTATCCAAATCGATCTCTACAACTCTGACGGAAGTTTTCAGAACACAACTTACACGAACAATCCGGCCTGGGTGATTTTAGACATTCTCCGAAGGTGCGGGTGGGCGACGGCCGATATTAACCTCAAGACGTTTGCGGCCGCCGCGGCATTCTGCCAGACATTGATAAGCACTACGGACCTGAACGGCAATTCTCTCCAGGTTCCGAGATATGAATGCAACCTGGTTCTTACAAAACGGCAGAGCGCCGCTACGGTTGTCAGAGGAATTCGTGTGGCTGCAAGCCTCATGCTTCGTTACGGAACGACAGGTCAGCTAGAACTCTTACCCGAGACTACAATCGCGGCCCAACAGCCGGTACTGCCCGACGGAGGGAACAGTACGGAGCCGCTTGACGGCGGATGGCCGGCATATGAATTTAGTGATAGTTCCGCGCCATTCTCGGGTATCGTGCGAAATCCTAACGGAACCTCAACTGTGCGACTGACGTCCCGTACGATCGCCGAAACATCCAACCGTTTAAGCGTAGAATTTCAAGACGAATCCAACGAATATCAACAGGATAGTCTGTCGCTGGTCGATTCTGACGATTCTTCGCTTATCGGATACGAGATCAGCAGCCAGTCAACGGCTTTGGGAATTGCGAACTTCAGCCAAGCGACTAGAGTTTTATTACGCCAATTGGATAAGTCGACCAAAGGAAATCTTTTCGTAGAATTTCAAACTAGTTTCCGGGCGCTCAAGATCCGCCCGGGCGACATCATTGCCTTAACCTATCTTAAAGAAAATTTCTCCCGAGTTCCCTTTCGCGTAGTAAAGCTGTCGCCGTCTATGAATTATCAGCTAGTTACGATTCTAGCTCAAATTCATGATGACGATTGGTATAGCGACAACCCGGCGGTGCTCGGAGGCGTTGGACGACAGCCTGCGACACATATTCAAACGGCTCGCCCCCTTATTGGATTGACCCCTCACACAGATGCCAGTGGGAAGTTCGAGTACTACGACTTCAAAATAGAAGAAGAAATCCAAGCTCAGGCCGATGGGAGTGCGACCGACACGCTAACCGTGGGCTTTGCTCAGCCGAACAAGCCCACCCCGAATTCACCCAACTTGCCGTTGCTAAGCTTGTCGCCCCTTTACGAGACGACAGGAGGAACGCTGAGCGGCGGAAGTGCTTTGTATTACGCGGTAAGCGCGGTCGATTCAGCAGGCCGGGAGGGTGCCCTATCGTTTACTGTTCCGGCCGCCGTTCCAGCCGGCACGGATACGAATTCAGTGTCGATTACCGGCTTGAGTTTTCCGACGTCAGCCGTGACGTTTAACGTCTATCGAGGGGTTACGCCGCAGATGCTTTATCGCATTGACTCAGGGGTACCGCTCAGCGATAGCTACACAGATGCCGGGGAGCTGACGCAGCCTATCGGGCCGCCGGACGCGAGCTTCGATCACGCGAATTTCTATTATCGCTACGAGTACGCCGGCCCGTTTGTGCCGGACGTCTTTTCTTCAAATACGATCGGTGCTAGCGACATGGGAGCGGTGGACCTCGCATACGCGGGAATGGCCGTTCGAATTATAGAGGGGACGGGCCGCGGCCAGGAGCGGGCGATCGCCACAAACGACGGAACGATCTTGACCATCAGCTCCACCTGGTCCATCGTGCCGGATACCACGAGCGCGTTTGTAGTTTGTGAAGCGTCGTGGAGATTTGCAGCAGTCGGCGCGAATAGCCCCATACAATTTGAAATTCCATATCGCTCGGGCAACGTGATTCAGATCTCAGGCCGGGGGGCAAACGTTAACAACCAAGAGGGAGCTGCGGACCTATGCCCGACAACTCGGTGGGCTTTGGGACAAGAGGTGACGGACGCGGGAGTTCCAGCGATCCCAGAATTCTCGCTGGGTGTTCCGGGAGGCGGAGAACTAACGATTTACCAGGTTGGATTCAACGACCTTTTAAATACATCCTCCGTCGCCAGCGGTACGCTGCAACTATTTTCGTGGAACGAGTTGAACACTCCGAGTTCGTACACCCTCGCCGCACCTCTAGATATCAGCGGGACCATTGCGACCCTCGCTAATCTGCCGAACCCGCAGCCCAGCAACATCATACAGATTGGATCGGAACTGATGACGGTACTTTCCGCCGACATGACGGCAAACACCTACAATGTAGCCCGAGGGGCTCTTGGCTCTCCTGTAACGAGCCATAATTTGGGAGATCCCGTTCTACACCTGAATTCAACTGTTGTGATTGTGCCGTTTGCCGCTAACTTTTTTGCGAACAGGGCCTCGGTCAACTTTCTACATACCGTCAGTTTTCCCGATTTCCGGGTATGCGGAGCTGAATTTTTTGTAACAAACGCATTCGGGGATAGCCAAACTCGGCAGCAGTGCTACACAACGACCTCAGAGAGTGGATTGCGAACGCTCTCGGGCGGCCAGTTCGCTCTACAAATCAGCGGCTATTTGGCGACGCAGCAGAATGCCGCCCCTCCTTTGCTGGTTGAAGCATCTCATGCGGTAAGAGATGTTCGGGCCACTGTGAGTCAACCGCCGACTGGTTATAACCTTTCCATCGATGTTTTGCAGAACGGCTCGGAATACTGCAACGTCATTATCAACTCAGGAAGTACCAAGTCCGCCGTCTTGGACGGAGTGAACCTTCCTCCATTGACCGAAGGTTCATCGATCTCGGTTAACGTCACTTTGGAAGTGGTACCTGATTACATTGGCACAGTTAGTCCGGGGCGCGACCTGACCGTAACGATACGGCTATAGTCATGGCTGAGCGGATTTATAAGTTGAGCCCTCACCGGGACCTGCAGTCGTATTTCCTTACGCCGTCGGCCATTGCAGCGATGAGTCAAGCAACCGATGCCGGTTTCGTCCTTTCGGGAAAATGGCGACAGCAGTTTGACTGGGCCGTCGTGGAGTGGAATCGGGACAATACGTTTGAGCATCCGGCGCTTCGATACCTGCCCGACGGTGACTTGAGCGGGCTAACGCTGAGCTACGAGGAGGAACGGATAGGCTGCATTCCGTTCGAATCCAATCTGGTTCCTGTAGTGGATTGGGACAACCTGCGGATTTGGGCATCGGATGCGAACGGAACCGAATCAATTTATCACGTGCGTTTCACGGACGGACACATAACGCCGATGGAGGGTAGCTACGTTCCGGCATCGGCAACAATGACGATTGTCGCGTCTCCAGGGATAGGAATGCGGGTCGGAGTGGCCCTGCTCGAAAACCATCACTACTACGAGGTTCAGGGCGGCGATTCGCTAGCGGATATCGCGCGAGGGGTCGCAACGGCGGTTACAGGGAATTCTTCCATTGTCGGCAATCCAGACTTTTCGGCCACGAGCGATGGGGCTTCAGTCGTCATTATGTGGAAAAATGGGGGCCGTAACGCGCTGTATCCGCAGTTGCTCGGCGCCAACGGAAATCGAGTAACCGTATACGGGTTTGCCGAAGGAGTAGCACAAGTTTGGCAACAGCCTTCGGCAGGGTTTAGCGGAGGCCAATTTCCGAGTAAATATCAAGTCTCTTTCGATTTTGGCGCGTTGAAGGCCAACCTGGGCATTCCCACGGACCGGGTCCGCAAGTTGCGCTGGACTTGGGCAGCCGACCTGCAGGCGGCTACCTTTCAGCAAACCGAATTTCAGGTGATGATCTCCAATTGGACTGTAACCGGTCTAAATAGGCAGCACCTAGTGGCCGGACCTGGTAGCCGTCGTATCGAGGAGATCGATACGGCGGTCAGCTATGACAGGCCATGGACACTGGAGACGGGTAACTACTCAGGAAGTAAGATTTGCTGGACCGACCAGCAGAACGACAGCTGTACGATCACCTATAGCGAGACGGCAACGCATGAGCTTTTTCTCGGTACGCGACGGTACGCTTCGGCGGCGAACGTAACAGTTTCCGTCGATGGCCAACCACTGCCGGAAGACCTGAACTTAGCCCTTAATGGCGAAGACGTGTTGGTTCGCCTGCCTTTAGGGAGCTATGCTGCGGGCTCTCACACTGTAAGCCTGAAGCACGTCGGTCCAAATTCCAGCAAATTCTATTTCGATTTCTTAGAAGTCGTTTACCCATCGCAGAATTTGCCTGATTTTCCATCGCAGCCGCAGCTGGCTTTAGCGACGGACTGGGACACCTATCATTCACAATCCCTACCAGCCGAACGCACTGCTTGGCTGATTCAAAAGCTCGGGTTCACAGGACGAGTTAATCACTACGCGGGTGCGCTCTGGTTTTATGAGCTCGTCCGGACTGGAACCCAGTACGCATCAGCGACAGTTACGCTTACGCCGCAAGCATACACTGGAAGCCCAACCCTAGTCGTCGATTTAACTCCAGCACCGACGCCAGACAATCCCAATCCCCAGAGCACATCCATTTCGCATCTCATTCTGCTAGACGACACCCCCGCAACGGTCGCGCAGGCCCTTGCTGGACTGATCAACAGCGGTACGAATCTGGTCTGGGCCAGCGCAGATGGTGACGAGTTGACGATAACAGCAAGAGCAATGGGCATAGATGGAAACGGCATTTCCATCCAACTTGATCCCACGAGCCAGGGATATACGCTTAATGGGCCATCAGTTCTGAGCGGCGGTGTCGACGGAAGCCCTTACGGTCTAGATGTCACGGACCCCTTGAACAGCACGTTGATTGCCGCTGCTGACTATTGGCGCACCGATTTGTTTGCCCAGCCAAGAATAAATCGGGCTGCACGGGATTGGCACATAGGTTACTTCGCTGCCTTAGAGGGATATGGGATCGACGCGGTAGCCTCATTCAGTACGGAGCTGATGAATGGAGATCCTTCCGAGCAGACAGGAATCGCGCAAAGATATCCGGATGGCACCCCGGTTGTCCTGAATACGCCTGCAATCCAGACCAATTTCTCTCCCACGGCACTTGCGTTTTGGACGCAGACATACCTGGATATGGCTTCGCTCCAGAGCACGGGTGGAATGACTCCCTATTTACAATCCGGTGAGGTTCAGTGGTGGTACTTCCAAAAACAGATCTGGGATTCGACTCGCGGCGAGAACGTGAATGTTGGAATGCCTTTTTACGACGATTATACGAAGGAGCAGTTTGCAGCGAAGTACGGTGTAGCGATCCAGACGATTACGTCAAACGATGCCAATCCTAGTCAATATCCGAATGAGACCACATTCTTGCCCTCGCTGATCGGTACATACACCGAGACAATTCGGAAAACTCTCCAGGCGGAGTTCCCTGAATGCCGCTACGAGGTTCTCTATCCAACCGACACAAACAACACGGCTCTGAATCAGCTGATTAATTTTCCGAGCAGCGATTGGACACCGCAGAATCTGAATTGCCTCAAGACTGAGAGCTTTACGTTCACAGGCAGCTATCGCCTCGATTTGAGCACGGAATCGATGAATGTGAGTGCCGCCAAGGGATTCCCGAGCGAGCAGCGCAGCCACCTGATCGGCATAAGCGACGCCTGGACGTCGTGGATGAAGGAGGTTGATCTCGCGCAATCGCAAGGCCTGGAATCTGTAGTCCTGTTCGCCCTTGACCAATACTGTCTAGTCGGATACCCGGCACCGCCATTTGTGAAACTGATCCGCAGCCAGCGTCAAGGATAATGCTGTCCTCCCACAATCATAATTGCTTGAGCAGTTAAGATAGTCGGTTCATGATCTATATCGCTACTGTGTCAGCGGTGGTATTGATTTTATGTCTCATCACCGTCTATAAAGCGAAACAGGTAAAGAACGAGACCGATTTCCTGGTTGCTGGCCGATCTCTGAGCTGGCCAGTATTGGTTTTCACGCTGTTATCATCCTGGATCGGGGCGGGGAGCTTATTAGCCGGTGCGGAGAACGCCTACCGTAATGGATTCGTTGCGCTGTGGCAGCCACTCGGGGGCTGGGCTGGATTGCTGATCATCGGCTTGATTGCAGGTCGCGCAAGACAATTCGCGCAGTTTACTGTCCCCGATCTTCTGGAAGCGAGATATAACCAGGTTGCTCGAGTGCTCGCGACTGTGGCTATTGTTATCTCTTACACGATCATCACTAGCTATCAGTTCATTGGTGGTGGGGATATTCTGCATCTTATTTTCCCGCAAATTGACCGTAGAACCGGTCTTTATGTTATCGCGGGGTTCGTAATATTCTTCACGGCCGCGGCCGGCATGGCATCTATCGCCTACCTTGACCTCGTGATCGGGTCACTCGTTACGGTAACCGTCATCGTTGCGGTGCCCATTCTACTCAGGCGGTTTGGCGGGTGGCATGCCGTTCGGCAGGCTTTGCCAGCAACGCATTTCGAACCGCTAGGGAATTACACGCTGGGAGGAGCGGTTGGACTGGCGTTACCCACATTTTTGCTGCTGATCGGCAACCAGGGCATGTATCAAAAGTTCTTTTCCGCCAAATCCGCAAGCGACGCACGAAAGTCCGTTGTGGGGTGGATCATCGGCACAGTCATTTTAGAGACTTTGCTAGTGACAGTAGCGGTAATCGCCAGCTCGAAACTGCATACAGACCGTCCACGCGAGATCATTCCCCTGACTGCAAGAGAAGCACTGCCGTCGCTGCTGGGAGCGATACTACTAGGCGGAGTCTTCGCAAAGATCACATCAACAGCGAACAATTATCTGTTCTCGCCGGCGACAAATCTAATTCACGACGTATATGAACGATTTATCAATCCAAACGCAAGTCAGCGCCACAAACTGCTCGTTTCCAGGATGATCGTCCTGTTGTTAGGTTTGTTTGCTGTTTTGCAGGCCAGCCAGTTCGAATCGGTGCTGAAAGCATCTCTGTACGCATACACAGTTTACGGCGCTGCTGTTACTCCTGCTGTTATGGCAGTTTTCTTTTGGCGACGCACGACAACGGCCGGCGCAATCACTTCTATCCTGCTAGGAACTGTTGTTACGATTAGCTGGGAACTGATCCAGCAGGACGGCCCCAAAGGGCTGCAAGCTCAGATCTCCACGATCGATGCTGTTTACCCGGCACTGATTTGTTCCGTATTAAGCCTCGTATTCGTGAGTCTTCTCACACGAGCGCCTTCGCCGGCGCGTTTAGCGAAACTCGATAGCGTTTAAAATCAGTGAGGATGATCGCGGAACAAATTCAAGAAGCTCTGCGCGAAAGCCGTCTCGATGGGTGGCTCTTCTTCGATCATCATCGTCGAGATCCGCTAGCCTATCGAATTCTAGATATTTCCGATCACGTAAGCGCGACACGGCGATGGTATTACCTCATTCCCGCGCACGGCGAGGCCCGCAAACTTGTGCATCGGATCGAGAGTGGTGCGCTGGACAACTTGCCCGGATCGCAAGAATCGTATTCCAGTTGGGTGGATCAACAGGATAAGCTCGCAGCGCTGCTATCGGGATGCTCGCGGATCGCCATGCAGTACTCGCCCAAATGCGCAATTCCCTATGTCTCTCTCGTGGATGCCGGAACTGTGGAACTGGTTCGAGGACTTGGAATCGAGATTGTCAGCTCCGGCGATCTGATTCAGCAATTTGAAGCGCGTTGGACGGAGGAACAACTAAACTCGCACCTCGCTGCTGCCAAACTGGTGGATCAAGTCCGTCGCGAGGCATTTGAGTTCGCCGGGGAACGCCTGGCATCGAAAAACCGGGTAACGGAATACGAAATTCAACAGGTCATACGACGGCTCTTCGAAGAAAACGGGTTGCTTACGGATCACGGACCAATAGTCGCTGTCAATGAGAACGCATCCGACCCGCATTACGAACCCAGCACTGATAAAGCAGCGCACCTCAAAAGCGGCGACGTGCTTCTGATCGATTTATGGGCGAAGCTGGCGAAGCCGCAATCCGTTTATTACGACATTACGTGGACGGGCTTTTGCGGGAAGAGCATACCAGACAGGATTCAAAATATATTCGCGATCGTCAAGGATGCAAGAAAGCAGGCATCAAAGTTTGTCATGGAAAACGCCTCCTCGGGCGAGCAGATCGCCGGTTACCAGGTGGACGACGTCGCACGCGGCTACATCGCAGGACAAGGGTACGGGCAGTACTTCTTTCACCGCACCGGACACAGCATCGGCATGGAGGTCCACGGAACCGGAGCAAACATAGACAATCTCGAATCACATGATGAGCGGCGCATCATTCCGGGCACCTGCTTTTCGATCGAGCCTGGAATTTATTTACCTGAATTTGGCATCCGGTCCGAGGTGAATGTATACGTCGGGGGGAGCGCGGCGCGCGTGACCGGCGAGGAACAGGAAGAGATGGTGCGCATCTGATCTCACCTCCCATTGAGTATTCGATGATTCCTTTCGATGCCCGCCGATCTACCTCAGCCAAAAGAACTTGTTCGCCAATGAGACACATCAATTATTTTGATTTGCTGTAAGGACCGCGACCGTTTTACAGTCTGGTATGGCGACAGTGAGCTTCATGGAGCCGCCTGCTTCCCAAGTCGCGCTCCTTCACCGCATCAGCAACATCGTCAGTTCGCAGCTCTCGCTGGACGAGATGCTTGGCGAAATTGTTGGACTCACCGCTCAGGTTACTGGATGCGACGCATGTCTGGTTTACCTGATTGAGCGTGAAACAAACGAAATCGTTTTGCGAGCATCCCAGGTACCTCACCAAACAGAGTTCGAGAATATTCGCCTGAAGGTAGGCGAAGGCGTCACGGGATGGGTAGTTGAGCATCATTCAGCGGTGGCTCTGGCCGAGAATGCCGCCGCGGACCGCCGATTCAAGCGTTTTCAAGCGCTCATCGAAGACACATACGAGGCGTTCTTGTCGGTACCTCTGGTCAGCAGCGGAGACGTGATTGGGGTTATCAACGTGCACCACCGCGAGGCGCATCATCACACGCCCGACGAAGTCTCATTATTGACGTTTGTTGGAGAGCAGATGGGCGGTGCGATCTCTAAGTCGCTGTTGACGGAGCGTAATGCCCGGCTGCAGGAAGAAACGGCGGAAATGCGCCGGCAGCTCGAAACACGGAAGATAGTAGAGCGCGCCAAGGGCATTTTGCAGCACCGCCACGGCTTGACAGAAGAGGACGCTTACTTGCGGTTGAGGAACGAGAGCCGGCGATTGCGCCGGCCGATGCGCGAACTCGCCGAGGCAATCATTCTTTCCGAAGATTTGAGCAGGAAGAGCGAATCGCCGCAGTAAGTATTACGTCAGATCGGCAGCTTCGTGATCCGGCCCGCGCCGGTACAATTGAATTTGCCGCCAGATTTCAAGCCTATCTTCCGAAACCCGCATCTCCTCACAATCGCGGGGAATTTCTGGCCCAGGAAGATCGATCAGCGGCATTTCCACTCGATCCGCAGGCATTATCGGATCGACGATCAGACGACGGTTCTTGCATTCGAACATCAGCCGGAAGCGCCGAGCCGAGGCCAAATAGCCTTTCTGCATGGCCTGGAAGGTTGTGCCGATGCAGGCTACATTCAAAGTTTCGCTCAAGAGGCGCTTCTCCATGGCTTCGGAGTACACCGGCTGAATCTTCGGACCTGCGGAGGAACGGAAGAGCTTTGCGAAACGATGTACCATTCCGGCCTGACGAGCGATACGCGAATTATCCTGGAAGAGATCCAAAGGAACTTCGGTGAGCCGACTTTTCTGGTTGGTTTTTCGCTAGGCGGCAACGTGGCTCTGAAACTGGCCGGCGAACTGGGAGAAACCGATCTGCTGACAGGGGTTTGCGCCGTTTCCGCACCCCTGGAGCTCGCATCATGCGTACGGATGATGGATAAACCATCGAATCTTCTTTACGCGAGCCGTTTCTTGGACAGACTGCGTAGCCGCGTGAGGCGGAAGAACAAACTTGCGCCCCATTTATACGATCTGAAAGGCCTCGATCAAGTAAAAACGATTTGGGAGTTCGATGACTTGTTTACGGCTCCGCTGTTCGGGTTTGGAAACGCAGCTAACTATTACGCTACGCAATCCGCGGCACGATATGTCGAGGCCATTCGAGTTCCTGCTTTGCTTATCAGCGCCAAAGACGACCCGCTAATTCCCTTTGAGATTCATGATCTTCCAGCACTTAAATCGAATCCAGCAATTACGTTGATCGCAACCGAACATGGCGGCCATCTTGGCTTCATCTCACGCCGGCGACCGAGATTCTGGGTGGACGGGATCGCTTTATCCTGGATGGAAAGCCTGCTATCCTCAAAACCAAGTCAGGGAACAAACGCAGAGCATTTGGCGTCTGCCTGAGGAGCCTTGTCAAAGTCACGAAAATTCCGGCCGAGCGCTTCTTTCTGGGAGGCTGGACGAATTGCTGTCGACTCCTTGAATAAAAACAAGTTGCGCAGCTTTCTGACGCTGCTTGGAATAATTCTCGCGACAACAACGCTTATTTCAGTGACTGCCCTGATACACGGGATGAACCTCTACATAGCTAACAAAGTGTCAAACATGGGGGCAGATGGATTTCGTGTGGTTCGGATGGCATGGTTCGGACCGTATGATCCCAAAAAAATGGCGCTCATGATGAAACGTAATCCGCAGATTAAGCGTGAGGAGTATGAGTTCATTAAAGAGAATGCCACTCTGCTGAAGGGCATCGGGATTATTACCTCGACCCAAGGTCGCGTTTCTTTTCAGGGGCAGTCGACCGACAGCTCGATTAACATCCAGGGGATTACCGCAAACATTTCAAGTTTGAACAATATACAGGTGGATGCTGGCCGCAGCATCTCGGAAAACGAAGTTCAGCACCGCGCGATGGTTGCTTTCATTGGCCACGATATTCGAAACCGTTTCTTTGAGAATCGAGATCCGATCGGGAAAACAATCGGCGTCAACGGAGTTCCATTTGAGGTCGTGGGTTCCGCGAAAGAACTCGGTAGCGTATTCGGACAATCACAAGACAACTTCGTCATGATCCCCATTGACAGCTATTTCAAAATGTTTGGGGTACAGAAGGGCATGAACCTGGTTGCCAAAGCCATTGATCAGGAGCATTTGGTTCAGGCGGAAGACGAAGTGACCATGCTGCTGCGAGCGTTCCGCCATCTTCGCCCCGGTCAGGACAACACCTTCAGTATTTTTGCGTCGGATGCGATTGTAAGCCTCTGGGAGCGGCTAACGGCAGCGATTGCGGGAACCGCTGTCGGCATTGTTTCGGTGTTCATGGTGGTCGGCGGGATCGTCATCATGAATATCATGTTGGCGGCAGTGACGGAACGAACGCATGAAATTGGCATCCGGAAATCACTGGGCGCGCGGAGGGCGGATATTCTCAACCAGTTTCTAGTTGAGTCTGCCACCTTAGCAGCGACCGGCGGTCTTATCGGCGTCCTCATTGCCTGGGCCATTGCGGCCATCATTCGAAACGCCGCATCGATACCGATGGCGCTCCCACTGACTTCCGTTATCATCGGTGTCGGTCTTTCGGCGGTCGTGGGTCTGTTTTTCGGTATTTATCCAGCGCGCCAAGCGTCAAAGCTAGACCCGATAGAAGCCCTCCGGTCCGAGCAATAGCATGAACTGGCTGGCTTTCTTCAACGCGAGTTCGCTGGCGCTTCAAACCATCCGCGCACACAAGATGCGCGCGGTTTTGACCATTCTTGGCGTGGTGATGGGAACGGGAACGATTATTGGCGTCGGCGCCATTCTTACTGGGTTTGACGCTTCGATTACAGCCATCCTCAGCAGCTTTGGACCAAACTCGATTATTGTTTACAAGTTTCCAGCAGGGCCTCATGGTCAGCTGACCGCCGAGGAGCGCACGCGGAAGGACCTGGTTTACGAGAATGCCGTCAATATCCGAGAAAAATGCGACGCCTGCGCGGAAGTGTCTCCGATGATGATAATCAACGGAACCACCATGAATGCACGCTATAAGGGGAACGACATGTATGGCATCAGCCTGCTGGGTGTGGAAGAAGCCTATGCTGACCAGGGGCAGGCGGACATGCACGAGGGCAGGTTTTTGACGGACTCTGATAACCGGCGTCGCGCACCCATGGCTGTGATCGGGGAAAACATCGCTAAGAGCCTCTATGCGAATGTCAGCCCGATCGGGAAGCCGATCACCGTGAACGGACACGAATTTGAAGTAATTGGCACGATGAACAAACCGGCGGCATCGTTTTTCGGGCAGGACGATCTCCGAGTCGTTCTCCCGTTCTTTACAGTTCGAAAGGACTATCCGGCGCAAAAAGACATGGCAATCGTCGTTAACGCGAAAGAGGGGCAGCTATCGCGCGCAATGGACGAAGTACGAGTCATCCTTCGCATTGACCGGCGCGTTCCATACGACAAGCCGGATACTTTTGCGTTATCGACGGCAGACCAGATGGTCAGCGATTTCCGGCAAATCACATCGATGGTGGCGCTGGTAATGATCGTGCTCAGCTCGGTAGGACTCCTGGTGGGCGGCATCGGCGTGATGAATATCATGCTGGTCTCGGTAACGGAGCGCACGAAAGAAATCGGGATTCGAAAGGCCATTGGAGCCAGGCGATCGGATATCATTCTGCAGTTCTTGCTGGAAGCGGTGGTGCTGACGGGACTCGGCGGACTCGCCGGGATTATTTTTGGCTGGATTATCGCGCTTATCAGCCGTCTTATTTTCACCACTCTGCCGACGAGTGTCCCCCTCTGGGCCGCCGCCCTCGGACTGCTGGTATCGGCAGGAACAGGCCTGTTTTTCGGCATCTGGCCAGCAAGCAAAGCTGCCCGATTGGACCCTGTAGAGGCTCTCCGGTACGAATAGCCGGCAGCAGAGCCAATTGGTCATGGCCCTGTCGGTGTGATTTCAATGCAGTGGAAGATCGTTGCCGTCACATCGAATTGCGCATTCATAGCCTTGCTCAGCGCCGTCCTGCTCCGCGACTACTTCGGCAAAACGTCAGACTTCGAGCCATCGTCTGTACTTACGCAGATTAAACAACTCAATCAGCTCGTCACAGTCAAATACAGCATCCAGCGGGTCGTCGGATTGCGAGAACCCAAGAAGCCCGTCGGTGAGGAATCGATTCTGCTGATGGTTCAGGGTCAGACTCTGGCCGGAGTAGATCTGGCGAGTTTGACATCTGAGGATGTGAGCTACATTGGGAAGCATTCCGTAATTGTCAGATTGCCCCCTGCGAGGCTGCTCGAAGCTTTCCTGGATGAGAAGCAGACGAAAGTGTGGGATCGACAAATTACATGGTGGACTCCATGGGTTCCGTACGACCCGGATCTCGAGCATAAGGCCCGCCTACAGGCGATCGACGAGCTCCGATCCGCCGCACTAGGCATGGGAATTCTCGATCAGGCGCAGCGAAATGCGCAAATCGCAATTCGAAATCTCTTAAGTGCCTTCAACGTTCAGGCGAGCTTCAGAATGCGGGCACTGGACTAGTGGGGCTCGCCACCGTGACCGCTGAGCTACGATACGCCTCATCGAGAACCTCGATGACGTGAACGACGCGCTGCGCCTGGCCGTAGAGGCGCACACCGGCCTTGAGCTGAAGCATGCATCCGGGATTTGCCGTTGCAATGAGAGTGGCATTTGTCGAAGCGATGTACTCCATCTTCTGACGAAGTATCTGCATGGCAAGATCGTTCTGCACGACATTGTAAATACCCGCGCTTCCACAGCACAGATCGGCCTGCGGCATTTCCCGAAAAGCCAGCCCAGGGATCGCTTTCAAAAGCTTCCGTGGAGCGTCCTTGATCTTCTGACCGTGCGCAAGATGGCAGGAATCCTGGTAAGTTGCCACAACATTCACGGCACCCAAGCGTGTGTTCAGTTCGATGCCGGCAAGAAACTCTGTGACATCCTTCAATTTAGCTCTGAACTGAATTGCCCGCTCCCGATAGGTTTCGTCGTATTCCAGGAGCTCGTCATATTCTTTGAGCGTCGAGCCGCATCCGGCGGCGTTGGTAATAACGGCGTCGTAATCACCGGAAATGACAGCGTCAATGTTGTTTCTGGCAAGCGCGCGAGCTTCTTCCTTCAAGCCGGAATGCAGATGCAGGGCGCCGCAACAGTTTTGGCCGCCCGGAATGACGACCTCGCATCCATTTGCCTGCAAGACGCGAACCGTCGCTTCATTCAGACGTGCAAACGCGACGTTGGCAATACAGCCGGCCAGGAAGGCGACACGATAGCGGCGCTCGCCCGATGCCGGGAAGGTTTGGCCCACCTTAGAAAAGAAGAACGGAATTTCGGCGCTCGGTGTGAGGGCCTCCAGACTGGCGATTTTGGTGAACGGCTTCAAAACACCTGTCGCCCGGACAAGCCGTTGGAGCCCGGAAGCTTCATACATGTATAGCGACGCTCCCGCAAGCTGCAACGCCACGGGCGACGGTATCAAGTTGCGGAAAATCAGCCTTCTTACAAGGCGATGGAAGACGGAGCGAGTCCTATGCGCCTCAATTTGCGCCCGCGCCGCTTCGATCATACGACCATAGGGCACACCCGAAGGGCATGCCGTCTCACATCCCCGGCAAGCCAAGCAGAGGTCTAGATGCCGGACGTAAGACGGAGTGAGCGGAGCCCCATTCGTCACGGCGTTCATTTGATAAATGCGACCGCGCGGCGAATCCATCTCCACGCCCAGTTGCCTGTATGTCGGACAGGCGTTAAGACACAAGCCGCAGTGTACACATTTATCGAGGTCAGATTGGGCCGGGCCTTCCTCGGGCTGCGATACGACTCGAAGCAAACTAGATGCGGCCATACAGGCGGGAGCGGTTTAGAAGTTTGCCAGGGTCGAACATCTGCTTCACTTTCTCCATCATGGCAAACGTGCCCGCATCCCGAGAAGGCCGCGAAAGCCAAAGTTCCTTGGCGCCCCGAACATCGTCGGGCGCGAACTCAATAACCGCACTCCACCCGCGCTCCAGAGCGGCGTTCCAGAACGGCGAGACGCCTTGCCACGATGTCAAATAGACGTAGGTTATCCCCGATCCAGCGCGAGAGATGGCCGCGCCGGAGACGATCTTGAGCAGCGTTCCTATCTCATTGAGGACCGTGGAAATGCGGAGCACGACTGCTTGAGGTTGGCGGCGAAGGAAATCTGGAGAGAAGTCGCAAATGCTCTGCCAGAACTTCGCCTCCGATTCGTTACCAAGAGCTTCACTGCCCTCAAGATCACGGGCGTAGCGTTCCAGCACAGCCTTGCTTCCGCTGCCCCGAACAGCGAGAAGATAACCACGGCTTCCGAGCCGCGCCGCGGCTGCAGGAGAAATCAAATCTATGGCGAGCGGCTGAAGCCCGCTTCGTATTATGCGGTCGCGGCACGCAATTGCCAAATCCAAGTCGGAGAAAGTAAAGAGAAACGTCCGGGTGACCGCGGGAAGAGAATGAACGCGAAAATTAAGGCTCGTCATTACGGCGAGCGTACCGAAGCTGCCGATCATCAACTTGCCCATATCAAGGCCGGCGACGTTTTTGACAACCATGCCGCCAGTCTTGACGAGCTTGCCGTCAAGCGTGGCAAATGTCATACCGATCACGAGATCGCGCGCGGTGCCAAAAGCGCGCCGCATAGGGCCGCTCGAATTCGAGGCGACAACTCCGCCGACCGTCGATTGGTCTGAAAAAGGCGGATCCAACGCAATCATCTGCCCGTTGCGAGCCAGGAGACTCTGTAGGTCGAAGAACCGCATGCCAGACTCCACACTGATGGTCAAGTCATCGCGTTCATATTGCAGCACACGCCGCAGGCGCCCAGTGGAGATCGAGATATCGGCGGACAGAACTGGACCGCCCATAAGCCTCTTGCTGTTATTCCCGGTCACGGCTATGGTTCGGGATTTTGAAGCCGCGCTCTGAAGCACGGCAGCCAGTTCCTCCGCCGAACCTGGTTCCATCGCAGGCATGCTTCTCATTGTCTACGTACCCTGCTGAAATGGCATCCGATTTACGCTGTGAAGCTGGCCCATGTCCGCTTTCCGGTGATCTAACGCGTCGGAAATCCGCCTTTGAATGGACGAGAACGGCACAGATGGTAAGCTGGCCACAGATTCATAAGCTTCATCGCACTCGCTGATCCGGGCGCATCCGGTTGGGGAAGTCTTGTAACGGCAAAATTCAATCTATGGACTTTGAGTTTACGGCGGAGCAGATCCAGCTCCGGAAGTCGATTCGCGACTTTGCGGAATCAGAGATTGCGCCACACGTTCTCGAATGGGACGAGAACCAGATCTTCCCACTGGAGGTGATCAAGAAGGCGGGGGAGCTGGGGATCATGGGAGCGATCTTTCCGGAAGATTTGGGCGGGGCCGGACTTGGCTACATCGATTACGCGATCATCATCGAAGAATTGGCGCGCGTCGATCCGAGCGTCGCGTTAATCGTTGCGGCCCATAATTCTCTTTGCACAAACCACATCTTTCTGGCAGGCAACGAGGAGCAGCGAAGAAAATACATTCCGAAATTGGCAACCGCGGAATGGATTGGCTGCTGGTCGCTGACGGAACCGGAGGCGGGTTCGGATGCGGCTGGAACCCGGTCGCTTGCGACGCTCAGAGACGGAGAGTGGGTTCTGAACGGCGGAAAGACATTTACCACTAATGCTCAATACGCCGATGTGTGTGTGGCGATGGCAGTGACGGACCGTTCTGCCTCTCAGCATGGCATTTCGGCTTTTATTCTGGAAAAGCAGACACCCGGATTCAGGGTTGGCAAGAAAGAGAACAAGCTGGGCATGCGGGCCAGCGCGACCGGCGAAGTGTTGTTCACGGATTGCAGGTTGCCCGAGACCCAGCTTCTGGGCAAACAGGGCGAAGGATTTGTGGACAGCCTGCGCATTCTGGATGGAGGCCGGATTTCCATTGCGGCGCTGGCATTGGGTATCGCACAAGGTGCATTCGAGGCGGCATTGAAATACTCGAAATATAGAAAACAATTCGGCCGTCCGATTTCGGAGTTCCAAGCCATTCAGGACAAGCTGTCGAACATGGCGACCTCGATTGAAGCCGCGCGATGGCTGACGTACTGCGCCGGAGCCCGGAAGGACGCGGGAAAGCGCGTTACCAAGGAATCTGCCATGGCGAAATTGTTTGCGTCGGAAATGGCTGTGAGCGCGGCCGATCAGGCCCTCCAGATCCACGGCGGCTACGGCTTCATCAAAGATTATCCGGTAGAAAAATTTTATCGCGACGTGAAGCTCTGCACTATCGGCGAAGGAACCAGTGAGATTCAGCGGCTGGTCATTGCGCGTCAGTTACTAAAAGAGTAAGTGCCGATAATCTCCCAAGCGACACATCTCCGGGAACGAATTTTAGCGGGCGACCTGCGTGCGCTTGCTCGCGCCGCGAGTCTGATTGAAGCCCAAGCTGACGCCGGACGCGACTTGCTGGCAGCCCTGTTCCAGCGCACGGGCCGGGCCATGATTGTCGGGATTACAGGGCCGCCGGGGGCCGGAAAGAGCACTCTTGCCGATCAACTGACCAGGCGATTGCGAGCCGAGGGACAGAGCGTTGGAATCATTGCCGTAGATCCCAGCAGCCCTTTCTCCGACGGAGCCATTTTGGGCGATCGGATTCGCATGCAGGAACACCATCAGGATCCCGGGGTCTTTATTCGATCCATGGCGAGCAGAGGAAAACTCGGGGGCGTAGCGCGAGGGACGCTCGAAATTGCAATGCTGTTGGACGCTGCCGGGCGCGATGTGGTGCTGATTGAGACGGTCGGGGTCGGGCAAGATGAAATTGAAATCGCACGGCTGGCGGACATCACGGTGCTGGTGCTGGTACCGGGCATGGGAGATGACGTACAGGCAATCAAGGCCGGTATCATGGAAATCGCGGACGTATTCGTAATCAATAAAGCCGATATGCCGGGCGCCGATCGTCTGGAACAGGAGATCCGGGCGATGCAGGGTCTCGCCGCTGAACTGGAAAGAGCGGTTGCCGCCCCGGTACGCAGAGTGGTGGCAACGGACGGCAAGGGCTTGGATGAGTTGATAGCGGCGATCCGCCAAGTGTTCGAAAAGCGCGCCGGACCTAACGCGCGTGCCGCAACCTGGGCCTTTCGGCTAAGAGAAATGTTGAAGGAGCGCCTCCTCGAATCGCTCTCAGCAAACGCTTTGAAAAATCACGCAGACCGCGTCGCCGCAAAAACGGAAGATCCCTATCAGGCTGTAGAGGCTCTGCGTGCTGCCCTGGTTGGATCCAGATGAGCATGAGCGTGGAAATCGACCATCTTGGCATTGCTGTCCGCAGTTTGGACGAAGGCCTGCGGTTCTATGAAAGAGTTCTGGGGATGGCCTTTGCTCAGCGCGAAACGATTGCGGCAGAGCGCGTGCATGTGGCCATGCTACCTGCCGGCTCAGACCCCCGCGCGCCCAGAATCGAGCTGCTGGAAGCAACCGATGCGCAGTCCACCATCGCAAAATTTATTGAGAAGAGGGGTCCGGGCTTGCATCACATCGCATTGCGCGTCGATGATCTCCTGGCGGCGATAGAACGTCTGAAGACCGAAGGGGGACGGTTGCTCAACGATCCTCGGAGCGGGGCCGGCGGCCACACATACGTGTTTGTACATCCTCACTCGACCGGCGGCGTGCTGCTGGAACTAATCCAGAAGTAGAAAGGAGCGGGGTTGGATAGAAAAGCAAGTATCGGGATTATCGGCGGCAGCGGGCTCTATTCGATGCCTGGTTTCGAGGCTCATGAGGAAGCGCGCCTCCCGACCCCCTTTGGCGAGCCATCCGATGCCTACATAGTCGGCCGGTTAGAAGGCCAGCAGGTGGCCTTCCTGGCACGCCATGGGCGTGGGCATCGCATTTCACCATCAGAGCTCAATTTCCGCGCCAACATTTTCGGCATGAAGATGCTGGGCGTGGAGCGGATTCTTTCTCTCAGCGCTGTCGGTTCGCTGAAGGAAGACCACTTGCCGCTAGATTTTCTAATTCCTGATCAGTTCGTCGATCGAACCCGCGGCAGGGCGTCGACGTTCTTCGGCGGGGGCGTCGTTGCGCACATTAGCTTTGCAGATCCTGTATGCCCTCAGCTGGCCGGCATCGTCCACCGCTCCGCGAGTGAAATTGGTATTCGCTGCAAAGCGGGCGGAACGTATCTTTGCATGGAAGGTCCGGCGTTCTCGACCCGGGCCGAATCGAATCTTTACCGAAGCTGGGGAATGGATGTCATCGGCATGACCAATCTTCAGGAGGCTAAGCTGGCGCGCGAAGCGGAGATCTGCTATGTGACGATTGCGATGGTGACCGACTACGATTGCTGGCATGAGGAGCATGATGCCGTAACCGTGGAAAATATCATCGAGAACCTCACCAGCAATGCGGAGAATGCATGCAAGCTGGTCCGGCACGTAGTACGCACAATGCCGGCGCAGCGAACCTGCCGATGCGGGTCGGCGCTGCGACACGCTATTATCACGGATCGGGCTGTGATGCCCGAAGCCGCCAAGAACAAATTGGGGTTGCTGATTGGCAAGTATACCGGCGAGTGAACTGGCACGAGAGATCCTCGAGGATTGCCTCAAGTACGGAACCTGGTCGAACCGTACGCTGGATGCGCTGATCGAGCGCGCTTTGGACGAGAACGACGAGTGCGTGGCGAGGGCCGCTACTCGGGCGCTGTTCGGCATTCTGGTCGAGAGCCTAGGAGATCTGTTCGAGCCAACACTCTGCGAGGTATATGCAACTTTATTTGCACGCATTATCTCTCGTGCGCTACCCGAATACAGAGCAGATGACCTGCTGATTCGGTACCGGAGAATCAGGCAGGTGCGGCGTTTTCCGGGCGGTGAAGTACAGCGCGTCTTTGTTCTGTCCCGAGTCACTCTGGGCGCCGATGTGGCGGTAACAAGCGTTGTCTTATCGGCGGCCAAGCAGCGCTTCCCGGACGCGGAGATCTGTCTGGTCGGACCGGCCAAAAACGGCGAGATGTTCGCGGCAGATTCCCGCATCACTCCCATCGCACTCGCCTATGGCCGTGCCAGCCTGCTCCGGGACCGGCTGCTTGCCGCGGCGGAATTGCAGGTCGCGGTAGACGAACTGGGCGCGATCGTAATCGATCCCGATTCGCGCCTGACTCAACTGGGTCTGATTCCGATTTGTGATGATTCCCGTTACTTTTTTTTCGAAAGCCGGGCGTTTGGCGGTGAATCCGATACGACGCTTCCACATTTGACCGCGCAATGGCTGGGCGCAGTATTCGACGTGGATCCAACGCGGCCTTACGTTGCGCCGCTGCTTCAGGAGAAAATCGCGGAGGTCGCCGTCAGCTGGGGAGTCGGCGAGAACGCGAATAAACGCATCGACCACGAATTCGAATTGGAAGTAACCTCCGCCTTACTGCGAAAGGGCCATACCATTCTCTTGGATCGCGGCGCCGGCGGCGAGGAAGCGGCGCGAATTGATGCTTTGGTCGAAAAGCTGGGAGCGCCTGCCCATCTGCGCGTGCATGATGGCGCTTACGCTCCCTTCGCCAGCCACATCGTGCAGAGCGAACTGTATGTTGGCTACGATTCGGCTGGACAGCACGTCGCGGCAGCGCAAGGAGTTCCTCTGGTTTCTGTATTTGCCGGATATCCGTGCGAGCGAATGCTCGCCAGGTGGCGGCCTGAAGGCGCGCGAGTTCGCGTCATCGCCGTGGAGGACGGAACCCGGACGACTGCTTTGGGCCGCACCTTGACCGCTATCGAGGAGGTTGGGTAGGCGGAGGCGGCGGGGGCGCCGTGGGCAACACCCAGGGATTGGATCCCGCTGTGGACTTGGATTGCGACGGCTTCGGGCCTGCCGGAGACGCGGCGGGACGAGATGCGGATGGCGCGGGTGCCGCTGTGGCGGGCTGCTCCTCGGTCTTGCTTGCGGGCAGCGGGGGGAGATCGGCCGGGGCATCAGCAGCTCCGTACGTGATGCCAGATTCCACCCCGAATTTCCGATAATTCCGGAATTCGATCTCGTTCTTCTCCTTATCGCGGCCCGAGCTCATATACAACTTAGCCGCCATCGGAACAATGTAGGATTGCCCGCTGATCTCCGCCTGATCGTAGTCGAGTATGTCCGTCGTTTCACGCACGGGGAAGCTCTTGGGAATGTCAACCGCAACGAATGCAATGCGCGCTATCTCTCCGGTATTTTCGTCCGCGTAAATTAGCCCTTTGTAAGCTGTGATAATACGCTGCTCGTCTCCCGGACTTGATGAATACGTGATGGAGAAGCTCGAGTGGCCGCTATCGATGAAGTAGTTGAAGACAGCCATCCGCCTGCCGCGCAATGTGCCCCAGTGATCCCAACCGAATTCGGCTTCACTGCGCGGTTCGAAGATTTCACGCATCAAACTTCCAAATTCGCCGGTTGAAATGGCGCCTCCGTGAGAGGCGGCGCGTTCCATGGTCGTCTGTTCGTAGTGGCCATTCACGGAATAGACTTCGTATTTTTCTTGTCCTTCGTTATAGCTGAGCTTGGCGAGGATTCTGCCAACGCTGCGGTAATGATCGGACGCATTCGGATCTACATATTGACGTGTCACTTCAACGCAAATGAAATTGGGCAAGTTTTGCGTATACGACATCGCGTATTGCTTGATGCGGTCGAGAATCTCTTTTTGACGGATGGAATTGGGCGGCGGAATAGGCGGCGCTTTGGAGCTTAACGTGATGGTTGCCGGGCCCGTCGAGAGCGTACTGTCCGGCGCAGTGGCCGGCGAGTAAGTAGCATCGTGCGTGGGCGATTTGAGAGCTGCAGTTTCATCGCGCAGCTCCTGCAATGCTTGTACTGTCTTGGGTTGCGCGCCTTGGGCTTGCAGATCCAGGATGGTCTTGTCAGTCAGCTTCTCGGTTAGTTGAATCTTCTTGACATACGCGGCGATCTGCTTGTCGGTATGCTGCTTAAGCGCCAACTCGGAGCGGATAAACTGCGCCAGTTGATCCACGTTCATCTGCATCTGCGCTTGCAACACCACTGCAAAAAAGAATGCAAACAGGACGGTGTAAAATACGCATAGCCCGACCCGGGGGACACCGCGTAATCCGACCTTCGTACTCGTCAAACCTCGACGGAACTCCATATTCACAATCATGACGCACTAGCTTCGCCGGGAGTTGCGGAGCGGCCTACATCTTCTGCTCTTTTTCCAGTTGAACCGTCACGGTGCCAATCGGGAATCCTAGCTGAATCCGGAATTGGATTGGCAAGCGGTTTGCGTCCTCGGTCACCCACATGAAAAAGCGGCCTTTTCTCTTATACAGAACATTGTCGAAAAGGAATGCTTCGTAGCGGATCGTCTGGTAACTCTTGCCTTCTATACTGAGGTTCTCTCGCGCTTGGGCCTCAATCCTTCCGTGGACCATCTTCTTGCCGTCCGTTATGGGCAGACTGGTCGATTTTCCAGGCTCCAGGCTCATGTCGCGGACCGCCGCGAGCGCACCCGTTATTTCGTACGTGCATGAGGCGATGTCCAACTCTTTCTTAACCGTGGAATTCTTTACCAAATCCCGTTCCTCATAGCTGACGCGGTGCGGATTGTCTCCGAAGGTCAAATGGGTGATGGTGTGGCGCCTGCCTTCCTGCGCGTCGAGCACGGTGTTTGCCGGGCAGAAGTGCTCATTCGTGATCGCTATATATGTGTCCTGCACTCGATACAGGCGCGTAACCAGGCCGGCGCTTTCCAGGTTCAGACTGGTTTTCCATACATCGGGTCCGGCGCGTGAAATGTCTACGATGGCAGAGCCGGCGGTTACCAATCGCCATTCCACTCTGTAGTACAGCTTCTCCGGGAAAGGGAACTTCGCGGCCTTGACCTCCGGTTCGTTTCCTGCGCGCGCGCTGAGCGGCGCAATGGCGGCCGGCTGCCCGCCAGGAGATGATAAGCCAGCGAAGAACATGAGAATGAACGCGACGCACAGCGAGCGTCGAGGAAGGCGGGATAGGAACATTCAATATTCGAGAAAGCTGATCCGAGTCTGATCCAAGTTTGGCAGACGCATGCTAAAAGAGCAACGTTCCGAAACAGCGCGCCCGTGTTAGAACTCAATGGAAGCAAGTATTTCGGAAGGCTTACGTTCGAACGCGCGGCAAATGGAGAGCAAGCTCTCGATACTTGGCAGATTCGCCCCACGCTCGATCGAACTGATCTGAGACACACTAAGCTTTGTAACCGCCGCGAGATCCTTGAGAGACCAGCCGCGGCCAACTCGAAGCAATTTGATGCGATGGCCTAATCGCTCGCGCAAGCGGTCTTGCAAGGTTCGTCCCAGACTGAACTGCTCCACGGCATTTCGGAGGGTCTGCCGGAGTTGCGCCAGAGAAAACGGTTTCGCCAGATAATCGAAAACGCGCAAGCGAAAGGTAGCGCGCATGCTTTCGAGCGAAGGATAGCCGGTGACAACGATAATGCAGAGATCCGGCCATCGAGCAAGCAGTTGCTCGACGACCTTTTCGCCTGTCGCCGGGCCCATTTTCATGTCCAGCAGAACGATGTCGGGAACGCGTCCCTCCGCCGATAGAAACAACTCATCGGGGTTCGCAAACGTTCGGACTGAGTACTTACCTTCATCACGCAGCAGATCTTCGATGTAGTTGAGAAAATCAATATCGTCGTCGAGTACCGCAACATCGACCAGCTCCGCCAGGATTTCTGCCGGTTCACTCATGAATTTAAGCCCGGCCGCAATGCGTCGGACGCAGCCGGCAGCATGACTTCGAGAGATGCTCCTCCCTGCGGCCGGTTCGAAGCAGAGATGGTTCCGCCGTGTTGAGTGACAATTCCTTCCGCGACGGTCAGCCCTAAGCCCGTTCCACGAGCGTCCAGCCGCGTCGTAACAAAGGCCTCGAATGGGTTGGGTAAAACATGCGCCGGTATGCCCGGCCCGTTATCCAGCACCAGACAGGAGATCCAATTCTGGCCGCTCTTCTGCAGCCGCTTGGATTCAACATAAATCTCGCCATCGGTGGGAACGGCTATGAGTGAATTCCGCAAGAGATTGACAAAAACCTGGACCAGGCGGTCCGGATTCCCAACCACCGAATCGTTAGAGCGCACCCGATTATGGAAACTGATAGCGGCGGCTTTCTCATCGATCGCGACCAGATTCCAGCTCTCATCGATCAGCGGCCGGAGCGCCACAATTTCCGTTTCTTGCTTGCGAACCCGCGCAAAATCCACTAGCCCCTCGCTTATCTTGCGCAGACGCTGAGTGACGCGGAGCATCCGCGCCACACGATCCAGGGTCTGGGAATCTCGAGTCGTTTCCAACAGCTTTTCTATCGATCCTTGCAAGACCGCCAACGGCGTATTCAACTCGTGCGCCACGCTTGTGCTCAGTAAGCCGAGACTCACGAGCCGGTCCTGCTCTTCCAGGCGCTGCAGCGCTCCGGCCAAGTCGTCCTCCTGGCGGCGCAATTGTGAAACGGTGGCGTTCCTCGATCGCATAATTTGACCGATCTCGTCGTTCAGGATAAAGCGGTCGTCGATCAGTTCGCGCTCGCGGTCGTCATTTTGTGTGGCATTGTCCGCTTCGAGCATCAGCTTCAGCGGCTGATAGACATACTGCGGCATGATGATGAACTCCAGCACGACGATCGACAGAACATAGATCGTGCCCAGCACAACAAAGAGGCTGACACGGGCCTCTCTAAGCGCCGTTTCGTAGAATGCGGAAGGAAAACTGACGCGGCGATACTGGCCGGCAGACGCGCCGCGATGGAACAGCGTGTCGCCTTGACGCCAGGTGGCGGCCGCGTGCTTCTCCAGGAAAACCTCTCCCTCTTTGGATATCCTGACTTCCGCTGCCGATCCGGTCCTGAGATCGTAGGCACTCAGGTCTGTAGGCGTGCGCGCCACGCTCGTGTGCTCTGAAGAGAAGTTCTGAGAAATCATTCGGAATTCACGCTCGCGCGCGGCGGCGAGGTGATCCGAGAAGAGCGGAATCACGGAAAGGTAAACAGACACCGCCAAGACAATGAAAAAAATATTGTGAAGGATGGCGAGCTTCTGCCGCACCTTCAACCGGCCGAAAGCGCGAAACAGCACATTCGGAGGCTTGGCCGATTTGGCGCTATTGAGGCGCGAGCTCCTCTCGTGGCGCAATCTCTTGCTCCTTATATTGCAGTTGATACAGCTTCCAATAAATGCCTCGGCATGCCAGCAACTCCTGATGCGTTCCCATCTCCCGCAACTGGGCTTTGTGCATTACCAGAATGCGGTCGGCGCGTTGAATGGTGGAAAGCCGGTGCGCAATCACAAGGGATGTTCGGTTCAACACCAGCCGGCCGAGCGCTTCGCGCACCCGCAGCTCGGTGTCGCTATCGACGCTGGAGGTCGCTTCATCCAAAATCAGGATGCTCGGATTGTGCGCGAGCGCACGGGCAAAGCTGATCAGTTGCTTTTGCCCGGTGGAAAACCCGTTGCCGCGCTCGCGTACCGCAGTATCGAAACCGTCCGGCAGTTCTTCTATGAAATCAAGCAGATTTACCTGCTCGGCCGAGCGGCGAACCCCTTGATCCGTGATCCCGTTAGTGCCAAGCCGTATGTTTGTTTCCAGGGTTCCCGTGAATAGGTACGGATCCTGCAGAACGACACCAAAGTGCCGCCGGAGGTCGATAATATCGAAACTCCGGATATCGATTCCTCCGATGCGGATGGCTCCACGCTGCACGTCATAGAAACGGAGCAAGAGGTTTGTCAATGTGGTCTTTCCTGCCCCGGTATGGCCGACGACAGCGACCGTTTCACCTGCACCGATTCGGAAACTTACGTCGCGCAGCACCCAATCTTCATCGTTATAGGCGAACCAGACATGATCGAATTCAATGTCGGCCGGTCCTCCCGGGCCTGGCGCGAGCTCTAACGGTGAAACGATCGTGGCCTTCGTATCGAGTAGCTTAAAGATGCGCTCGGAGGCCGCCATCGCGCCTTGCAGAATATTGTATTTCTCACTCAAGTCCTGAATTGGCCGAAAGAAGCGTAATCCATATTGAAAGAACGCAACCAGTACGCCTAGAGTCAACGCCCCCTGCCGGATGCGAAATCCGCCATATGCAAGCAGCAACGCCAGCGCCAGCATTCCCAAAAATTCGACAACCGGATAGAACCAGCCGTAAGCCGTGATCGAATCTTTGAACGCCAGCATGTGATCGCGATTGATCTTCTCGAATTCACGCTTGCTGCGCGCTTCGCGATTGAAGAGCTGCAATACCGCGATCCCGGCGATATGTTCTTGCAGGTAGGCGTTGATTTTCGCGATAGCGATTCGTATACGGCGATAGCTCTGCGACGCCGTCCGGCGGAACTGGATGGTGACGAGCACCACCAAGGGCATCACCGCCAGCATTAAGCCCGTCATTCCCGGGCTGAGCTGGAGCATCGCGATAATTACGAAGGAAAGCATCAGAATATCGCCGATAATCGTGACCAGGCCGGAAGCAAACAGGTCGTTCAACACATCCACGTCGGTTGTGACGCGGGTAACGAGGCGCCCTACGGGGTTTCTATCGTAAAAGGCGACGTCGAGCGCCTGTAGGTGCGCCATTAGCTGGCGCCGCAAATCGAACATCGCTTTCTGACCGGTCCACTGCATCAAATACGTCTGCCCGAAATCAAACAGAAATCCGAAGACTACGACCACCAGGTACAGGCCCGACAACTGCGTGATTCCAACCCACCGGTCTTGCGAAAGCCAGTGGTCCAGGAACGCGAAAGTGTGGACAGAGGACACCGGCACTAGATAGCGATCCACTGCTAACTTGGTGAGTAAGGGGCCGACAATCTGCAGCAGGGAATCGACCAGCAGCAATATCAATGAGGCGGAGATCACAGACCTGTATGGCTTCAGGTAGGTGAGAAGCCGGCGCATCAACCGCGAGTCGTAAGCTTTGCCGAGTACTTCTTCTTCCAAAGGTAAATCAAGCCCCCGTCAGTCGGGTCTCTTCGCGCCGTTGGACAGTGGAACGGACCCGGTAACTATCAGACTAGCCTAAGCCTGGAGCTCACACCCCGTGCTGGTATGGAGATAGCGCAAATGAATGGTCTGGTTCTTATCGACAAGCCCGCCGGCTTCACAAGCCACGACGTGGTCAACTGCTGGCGCAAATTGGCGAACACGAAACGCGTCGGACACCTAGGCACTCTCGATCCCCTAGCCACAGGATTACTGATCCTGGTATCGGGAACGGCGACGCGCCTGGCGCAATTCCTCGGGAAAGAGGAAAAGACGTATGTAGCCGAGATCGATTTCGGGATGACATCGGATACTTACGATAGCCAGGGTCACGTAAGCCCGACTGGCATTTCGCCCCCCAGCGACTCCGCTCGGTTTCAGTCCGCGCTCGAGCATTTTCGCGGACGCTTTCTTCAGACACCTCCGGCCATTTCCGCAAAGAAGATCAAGGGAGTAGCGGCATACAAGCTGGCCCGGAAGCACATCGCGGTAGAAATCAAACCGGTCGAAGTGGAAGTGAAACAACTGGAGATCCTGGCTGCTTCGGCGGATCGATTGTCGCTGCTCGTGACCTGCTCAGCCGGAACGTACGTACGAAGCATTGCTCATGATCTCGGGCAACTGCTTGGTTGTGGGGCGGTGCTCAGCAAGCTGCGGCGCACGCGCGTGGGCGATTTCACGATCGAACAGGCAAGAACGCTCGAGCAATTGAACGGTCTCGCGGCGGCCGGCCGGCTTTCGGAGGCTGTTATTCCGCCTGGCTTATTGCTGCCGCAGTTTCCTGCAACCTATTTTGATGCTCAAGGCGAAGCGAGAATTCGGCAAGGCCAGGACTTCCGGACCTCGCCCTTCGCCGTTCCACCAGGGGCGCCCGTTGTGAGGGCGTTGTCGCAGGCCGGCGAACTGATCGCGATTGGCGAGCTGAAAATGCCGAATCTGTACCACCCCAGTACGGTGCTGTGACCAATGCTGTCGCGCACGGCTCGGTAACCCGAGACTCTCGGTTGGCGCTCACTCTTTCTTCGTGGAGCGCTGGCGGCGTCGTTTCGCCCAGCCCGGTTTATCGACCTGATAGGCCCGCCCAACGGCCAGTGCATCGGCTTCCACATCCTTGGTGATGGCGGAGGCGGCCGCAATATAAGCCCCTTCGGAAATCCTCAGGGGAGCCACAAGCGTCGAGTTGCTGCCTACAAATACGCTATTCCCAATGGTCGTCTGATGTTTTGTCTGACCGTCGTAATTACATGTGATCGTGCCGGCGCCGACGTTCACATCTGAACCGATGATCGCGTCTCCCAGATAGGAAAGATGGCTGGCTTTCGAGCCCTTACCAAACGCGGTATTCTTCAGCTCGACGAAATTCCCGATGTGAGTACATTCCGCGGCCCGGGCGTTTGCCCGAAGCCGGGTGAACGGCCCAACGAAGGCCCCTGCACCGATCGAAGACGACGCCGCAACAACGTAAGGGAGAATGGCTACGCTGCTGCCGATTTCACAGTCGCGCAAGACCGAGCCGGTTCCCACCCTGCAGTTCGATCCAATCCGAGTTTGTCCTCGCAGGTGCACGTTGGGCTCTATGACCGAATCCTGCCCGACCTCTACGTCCACGTCGATTGAAACGCTTTCCGGATTTTCAATCGTTACGCCCAAGGACATAAGTTCATGCGCTTTTCGCATCCGGAGAATTTTATCCGCTACCGAAAGCTCGAGTCGCGTGTTGATGCCAAGCAGCTCGGTTTCATCTTCGACAAAAAACGGCGCGACTGCGTGGCCGTGATGGGCCAGGATCTGAACCATATCGGTGAGGTAATACTCCCTGGCAGCATTGTTCGGAGTGACTTCACCGATGTACTTCCAAAAAAGCGATGCAGGAAAGCAGTACACACCGGGATTGATCTCGCGGATTGCCAGTTGTTCCGGGGTGGCGGACTTCTGCTCCACGACGGCTGCGATCATTCCATCGGCGCTGCGCAGGACCCGGCCATAGCCGGTCGGGTCGCTCCGGTTTGTGGTGATGATACAGCCGCCGGGCGCCTTCTCAGCTTCGCCTAGAAGACTCTGCAGCGTTGCAGGTTTCAGGAGTGGGCCGTCGCCATTCAGAATCAAGAGATAGCCGGCTTCTGATTCGATCGAATCGCGCGCACACAAAACGGCGTGCCCGGTGCCTTTCTGCTCGGGCTGTTCGGCGAATCGGACACCTGGGAATTTGACGCTTTCGCGAACTTGCCGGGCCTGATGCCCGATGACAGCGATGATGCTCTCCGGCGGGGCAACGCTTCGGGCGGCGCGAATCACATGGTTCAGCAGCGTGTCGCCTCCCGCCTCGTGCAGAACCTTCGCTTTCTCTGATTTCATGCGTGTTCCCAGCCCAGCGGCCAGAATCACGACGGTGGTTTGCTCTTTCATCGAAATTTTGCCCGCTGTGCGGCGATGGCCTGTTTTCGCACTTGGTGCGCGCGCGAGCGGCCGGCAAGATCGATCACCACTTCCGCCAATGCCGACGGACTGTGGCGAATTTTCTGTGGCGCAAGCTCGGTGTCGTCCAGCAGATCGGCCGTGACTACCTTCACATCAAGGCCGGCGAGCGTTTCAATGTCGTTTTCGACAGGCTTTACATGCACTCGAGCATAGCGTCTCTTGAGCGCCGCCGGTATGGGCGCCGTATTTAGCACGACGCAATCGATCACTCTGCGGCCTGCGTGAGTCTCGATCGCTTTCACATGCTGTGAGGCGCTAAAGTTGATTGTTTCCCCAGGCTGCCACATCAAATTCGCGAAGTAAACCTTCAGGGCGCGCGAATGAGCGATGGCCTCGGGAATACCGCTTACAAGCACGTTTGGAATCACGCTTGTGTACAGCGAGCCCGGTCCGAAAGTGATCAGGTCGGCGCGCCCAATGGCATCCAACGTTTCGGGCAGAGGCTCGCAGTTTCCGGGGTGCAGACGGATGACCTCAATAGGGCGGCGGCTCTTGCTGATCCTGGTCTCTCCGCGAACAGTCGAACCGTCGTCCAAGACAGCTTCCAGTGTGACATTGGCCGAAGTCGCTGGAAATATGCGGCCGCGGATAGCCAGGATTTCTGAAGACAGCTTGACTGCGTGTCCGAAGTCTCCGGTGATTTGGTGCATCGCCGTCAGAAAAAGATTGCCGAAGCTATGCCCCTTCAATCCGCGGCCGCTTGCAAATCGATACCGGAAAAGATGGGAGAGTAGATCTTCATCTTCCGAAAGCGCGGTCATGCAGTTTCGGATGTCGCCGGGAGGCAGGATGTCGAAATCCCGTCGCAAGCGGCCGGAACTGCCGCCGTCGTCCGTCACCGTCACTACCGCGCTGATGTCAACGATTGGGCCGCCGGATTCGGGCTGGCCCTGCGCGTTTCGAGCATGCTTTTTGAGGCCCGAAAGAAGAGTCGAAAGGCCCGTGCCACCGCCGATGGAGACGATTCGCAAAGGGGTCTTCAAAACGCTTCTTTCGATAAGCGAAACACGACGCAGGTTCAACATAAGCCCACCGATTCAAATCAAGGATCTCACGAGGATGACTGCGCGAGCCGGATTCGCGAACCGGCGCGGATGTTCCGCGTTCCTGTCGTTAACGGCGCTTCCTGGGCTTTTCTTCCTCCTCGTCGTAAACCGGAACCGAATCCAGATCCTCTGCCTCAAAAACCTGGCCACAGTCTAGGCAACGAACATAGTCCACGCCGTCGCGACGGTAGAGGAACTCAGTTCGCTCGTGCTGACAACCCTGCATAGCGAAATAACACCTATTCTAGACTGAGCGGAATCGCTGTCAAGTACCTGCCGGTGGATGAATCCTGTGTTTATTACCGGTTCTCAGTACAATTCAAAGTAAACACGGATCGTTTGTGTGTGAGGATTCCGACAGCCATCAGTATCGATCCGCGCAATCCTGGCCTGCAGGACGAAATTCGGGCACTGACGCCACGAACCTCCGGCATATACGCTCTGGTGCGTACAGGGGATCGGCAGCACATCAGTTGGTCGCCAAACCTGTCTAGACGATTGAGCCGTCTCTTGGTAGGCCCTCCGAACAGGCCTGGGGGCCTGCTGGGCCGGTTAGCGGACCGAGTCGATTGTGTGGAATGTTGGCTGACGGGATCGAGGCTCGAAACATCGATTTTGATGTACAGCCTGATGAAATCGTACTTTCCGCACGATTACTTAGGGCGTCTCAAGCTTCGTATGCCGTGGCTGGTGGGCCTCAGCCACCCGGACCCGTTTCCCCGGCTCGTCCTCGCTAACCGCATCGCCCGCAAGTCCAACGCTCTCTTTGGTCCATTTCCAAGCCGCGAGCTCGCCCAGCGTTACGAAGAGGAGTTGATGGCCCTGTTTCAGGTGCGCCGCTGTACCGAAATACTCGAGCCCCGGCCAGAGCATCCCGGCTGCATTTACGGCGAGATGAACCAGTGCTTAAGGCCTTGCCAGGCTGCCGTCAGCCCTGAAGAATACAAGAGCGAAGCGCGGCGAGTGGCGGATTTTCTGGCCACCAACGGCCGGACCGCCATGGCAGCCTTATCGGCGGCGCGTGATCGGGCCGCGAATGAAACCGATTTCGAACAAGCGGCATTGATCCATAAGCGAATTGAGCGCATGAGGGCGGCGGCGGGAACTCGAGACGACGTGATCTCGGAGGTTCACGAGTTTAGCGGAGTGGCATTGACGCGCGGAGTTCGGCCCCGCCAATTCCGGATCTGGCCCATGGTTCAGGGTTATTGGCAGGAGGCTCTGACGCTCGATTTCGCCGGAGAGGGCTCGTCTGCGAAGTCCCTCGATCACGAACTTCGCGAGCAGCTCGGTCTGCGCCTTGCCGACTTCCATGCCGGCGGCGGGCGAATGGAGCACCTGGCAATCTTCTCCCGCTGGTATTATTCCTCTTGGCGCGATGGGGATTGGTTCCCGTTTCGCGCGCTCGCCGACTTGAACTATAGAAGACTTGTTCGCGCGATTTCCATGCGGGTAAAGGCTCAAGCTTCCGCGCCATGTTAGGGTGTCCTCATGTCCGCTAATGAAGAAGTGGAAGAACATCTACATCATGCCCACGAGCCTTTCGACAAGACCGTGGCCGGAACCATGGCGATCATGGCGGCGCTGCTCGCCGTAGTCTCCGTTTTGGGCCAGCACTTCAACACGGAAAAACTGTTACTCCAGGGCAAAGCCTCCGACCAGTGGGCCTATTCTCAAGCGAAAGACATTCGCCGTTACGTCGCCGAAACCACCCGCGATCTCCTTGCAAACCTCAGACCCGGATCTGCTTCGATTAAGACCTACGAGGGCGACGGTAAGAAATACAGAAAGCAGGCCGCCGATATCCAGGAACAGGCACGGGATTTAGAAAAAGAGAGAGATCACGAGGGCGAGAGGGCAGACCGCTTCCACCTCGGCGAGGTTTTTCTCGAGATCGCGATCGTGTTTTCTTCCCTGTCGATTTTGATGAAAGCGAAATGGTTTTTTGCGGGCGGAATCGTGGCTGCCTTAATTGGGATTGTGCTATCGATCACCGCTTGGTGGGCCTAGATCCGTTGTAGTATCCAAAGCCGCTGCTTTCTGCGATTTGCTCCAGGCTCGCCTCCGGTAGCGAGATCGAGAAATGCATCGTATTGCCGTCGGTGCGCAGGTCCATTTTGTCCAGGGCAGAAGCCACGATATTGGCGCGCGGATCCTTTTGACGCTGCATCTGAACCATGCTTGCGCCGAAACGAACCACATCCGCGAGCGATGTTGCATCTTGCGCCGATCGTGCCGTTGCATCGACCGAAAGCCGCAGGACACTACCGAAGAGAATGCCGCCGCTCGATTGCGTTATCGATTGCAGCGCCTGCGCCGGTGCGTGCGCGTTTTGATTCGAGCCGTGCCCCAGGTAAGGTCCCGGTACAAGAGATGCGAACCAGGCGTCGTTATTTGGACCCACCTTCGAGATGAGTTGCTGGAGGGCCGGATCCAAGCTGGAAGGGTTTGTCCTGTTGCCGATGATCCGCTGCAGGGTATCCCGATCAGCCAGCACCGCAATTCCTACGTCCAGAAACGCGAAACCTGGCTGTTGATTGGGTCGACTCACGTATAGCTTGACACCCTGGTACGTCTGAACGATCGTTCCCTTGGCCTTCGCCGCAGCATCAATCCGCTCCTCGTCAAAGTAGCCGCGCGCCAGAATGGCGAAGCGGTGTGTATCGCCGTCCATGGTCCCGGGGCTGCAGAAGATCAGATCCTGGAGATCGCGGCGCGGGTCGAACCCGGTTTGCTGCGCAAATTGCTCGATATTCTGATCTTCGGCATTAAGCCTGTTAAGTAAGTACTGGCCGAACTCCGACGAGCTCTCGCGCTGAACATCGATACTGCCGATAACCCGTGTGTCCGAAGGAACCAGCGCCAGCAAGCCATTATCGACGGCTGCGGGCGCGAGGAATGCCGCGGCCAGGTAAAGAGAGCATACGGTGAGCGAAGTGCGCATAAACGCCTCGACAGACACTACGGGTCAAACCATGAAAAGTTCCATTAAATCGCCCGCCCGCGGATGCGCGGCACGGTTAGAGGGCGTTGGGCTGCGCGGCGACGGAATCCCGCTCCGCGATTCCCGAGGCCGAGCGAAGCGGCAGCTCGAACCAGAACGTAGCTCCAGGGGCTGGAGTGTTGTTGTGAGTCCCGATCCGGCCGCCCATGATTTCAACAAGCTGCTTGCTGATGGTAAGTCCAAGCCCGGTTCCCGCATACCGGCGGCTGGTCGTTCCATCCGCCTGAAAAAATGCCTCGAAAATGCGTTTTTGGACCGACTCGTCCACTCCAATCCCGGAATCCACCACTTCGCACGATAGGACGGGTTCGGCCACGCTGCGCTTCAGCCGGACGTGCACGCCGCCGGCCGCGGTGAATTTGACGGCATTAGCTATCAAGTTAGTCAGAATTTGGCGGAACCGCACGCAGTCACCATATACGTATGCAGGCACCATGGGATCGATTTCGTAAGTGAGGCTGAGTTCCTTGGTGTCCGCGCGTAGACGCAGCAACTTAACCACCGCCTTCACGCTCTCGTGAACGTCGAAGGGCTCGTCGGCAAGTGAAAGCCGGCCGGCTTCAATCTGGGAAAGATCCAGAAGGTCATTGATTATCGTCAGCAGGTCGTTCGAACACTGGCTCACAGCGTCCGCATACTCGCGCTGATCCGGAGTCAAATCAGTAAGTTTGAGGAGATTGATCATGCCCATGATGCCGTTCATGGGAGTACGTAGCTCGTGAGACGTGTTGGCCAGGAACTGCTCCTTAAGTTGCGTCGCCTCTCGGGCGAGCCGTAGAGCGGTGCTCAATTCTTCATTCTTCTCCTGCAGCTCGCGCGATGATTCCAGCAGGCGCTGCTGCGCCAGCTTTCGCTCCGTGACATCGCGGCCGATGCCTTGGATCGCAAAGGGATGGCCACGGCGGTAGATAATTCGCGTGCTCACCTCGAGGAACCGGCGCGTACCAAACTTCGAAAGGATCGGAAGCTCATAGTGTTGCGTGGCGCTTCCTCCCAGGTGCGCTCGAATGCTGTCTTGGGTTTGATCGCGCGCCTCGGGGGCAATTAGAGCTTCGAAGTTCTGACCAATAACCTCATTGCGGGAGTACCCGGTCAGGTATTCCGCCGCCCGATTTACAGTGATGATTTTTCCCTTCAGATCGTGAAGAAAAATTACATCGTTCGCATTCTCGAAAAGCTCCCGATACCGTTCCTCGCTAGCCCGTAATGCCTCTTCCGCCGTGTGGCGTGCCGTCTCGTCCTGGATCATCACAATCCGGGCATCCTGGTGCTTCATTTCAAACCGGAAGACGATCATACTGACGAGAAGTTCTCGGCGGGACGCGCCTCGATGCGCGAACGGACCAATGGCATTAATCGGCTTGCGCAGTTCCTCTATTAAGTCGTCGCGGTCGCGATATCCTTCCGGCGCGAAGAGGTCCAACAGACTTAAACCCCGAATTTGTTCGCGTTCATAGCCGTACAGCGAGAGCGCGGAATCGTTGACTTCGAGAATGCCGGTGGATTCGGGCTCGTACACAATGGCGGGGATCGGGTTCTCCAAAAACACCCGCTCATATTCCGATAGCCGGTGCTGTAGCTTCTCTACTACGGCTTCCAAATCCGCAGCCTCCAAATTCGCCACCGGGTTTAGGGGGGACCCAGCCACTTCGCTGGCCTCGCTCGTTGGTTCGCCGTCGCTGAAAGGGAGCGGCTGAATCATTGGACTTTTCGGCTTCAGGCCCGAACTCGGATCTCCTGCACCCAGGCGAGCTTGTCCTGAACGCTCTGCTCCTTACGGGACCGGATCGTGCCGGCCAAATTACACAACTAATTTACCAGCGGATGCTGCTGGAGGGAATACCCCACCCGGGTCAAGGGTTCCGTGTCGCCCGCGAATCGAAGTGCTTAGAGTAGAGGCACAGCGGTTCGTGCTCCGTTACCGGTCCGATGGCGGGTCCGCCTGTGCCTTCTCTGCTGCGGAATTATTCGAACTTCCATCTGTTGCGGAATAGGTAATAGAAGAGTCGGTTTCGAATTTTCGATAATCGGTGAACTGCATCTCGTTTCGCACATGCCCTCTCGTCGTGGCTAACGAGACGCTTGCCTGAACAGGCAGCAGATAGGTCCGAGAGCCAATCGGGACCTCGTCGTAATCGATGGTTGTTGAAATGCGCTTGGTTTTCAGCTCCTCCGGGATTTCGGACGCGCTGCTCGTCACCCGCCATATCGCTCCGCTCGTGGGGTCTGCATAAACCGATCCGTGATACGGAACTATCGCGTGAGCCAAATCGCTTAAGCTAAGCTTCAACGTCGAGTGCTCTTTATCGATCGAGTAGTCAAAAACGGCAACCACCCTACCCCGAGCGGTATCCCAGTGGCTCCACACAAATGCCGCATCGCTATGCGATCCAAAGATGCGATCGATCAACAAACCGAATTCGCCCTCGGTTGTAAGCGGAGTCCGCCATCCGGCCTGCCCGAATCTCACAGGGCGGCGATTAACAAACTGAAGCGATCGCTCTTCGCGGCCGGCATTGAAGATCAGCCTGAACGTCAGGCTATCCCCGTTGCGCCACCGGCGCCCCGTTTTTCCTGCCTCAAACTGCTGAAGATGCTCAAGGCAAAGGAAGTTGGGCAGATTCGAGACGTATCGCTCCGCGTATCGCTGGACCCCAGCCAGCAATCTCGCTTTTTGCGCGGCGTCCGGAGGTCCGAACGTCGTGCGATCTGACGGCGTCCCCTGCGCGTAGAGACCGCCCGCCAAACCAGCCGGCGCTCCCCACAGCACGAATGCCAAACTCAGCCTCGTGGCCCAGAGAGTCATCCCCGATTAACTCTACCAGGAATCGATGGTGTATTGCTTTACCCTTCCCTACTGCCCCGCCGCTGCGGACTTGCTCTTGTCCAGAAACGCCGCCACGCTGCTCTTGTCTACTACGAACGCGCCGGTATCTACAAAGGTGGGTATTGGAGAGGTAGGGTTCTGAACCCAGTCGGAAGTGAGAGGTTTCGGAGGGTGATGATGCAGATCATCCAGCAGCTTGGCACCGTAATAGCCCATCGTGAAGGGTTTCTGCGCGATAGTCGCCGAGATCGTGCCTTTTTGAATCCAATCCGTCGTCCGCTGATCGGTATCCATTGCCACGATTGTGACTTTGCCGGCCATGTTTTCCCGGCTCACGACCTCCCCCACTTCCGGGCAGGCGATCGCCTCCAGACACACAAACGCGTCCACTTTGGCTTTCTCGTCCAGCATCTTTTTCGTCGTGTCGAATGCCACCGTGGGATCGCCTTTCATATCGACGATTTGTGTGACCTTGATGCCGGCATGTTCCGCGAACGCATCCTGGTAGCCATGCAGACGATCCTTCAAATTCTGCTGAGTCGGCATAGTGAAGATCACAACGTTGCCTTTGCCGTTCAGCAGCTTCGAGGTCAGGTGCCCTCCGAGGGTTCCCGCGTTGTAATTGTCGGTGCCGACGAAGAACAGCCGCTTGCTGTCGGGTGCGTCCGCGTCCATGGTAATTACCGGAACGCCCTGCGCTAAGGCGGCATTGATGTCGGGAGTCAGCAAACTTGCGTCGGCGGCGGAAACCATGATTCCGGATGGCTTTAATCCAACCACCCTCTGAAATTCCTCGTGCTCGGCTTTCGCATCGTACGTGTCTGGCCCGTCCAGCTCCGCTTTTACCTTCATTTCCGTTGCGGCATGATTCAATCCCGCCAGCGCGGTCTGCCAGTACGGCAATTTAATGTTGGATGCCACCAGAATGTACTTCTCTGTCGGCTCGTGCGCCGATCCCGCGCATCCCGTCATGGAAACGTAAGCGGCCGGAATTACCGCAATCAGCAATGCCCACTGAGCTGTTCGCACTTTGGTGTACCTAGCGCGGGAGTATATCACGGGATTTGCAAGCACTGGCACTATACGTTTTTTGCTACGCAGATTGCACTCCTTGCATTTTCAGCACGTGGGCATAGCGCTCCGGGGGCCCGTCGCCCAGAACCTCCGGCATATGCACGAGCAGACCCGAATCCGCGCTTTCCGAATGCAACTCCTCGCCCGTTTGAAGCAGGACAATCCTCGCCCCGCCCGGCGCTTTCACGCCCTTGAATGTGATCGACTGTCCAGGCCAGTGCGGAAGTATTGCGTAGACGATGTCCACTTTTGCGGTGAAAAACGCCTCGAGGTGTGCCATGCCCGCCGGCGGCTTGTCTACCAGTTTGGTGATGTCGTATTCGGCGCGAAACTCCTTTTCTTCTAACTTCGGCACGGTTCCCTCACTCCACTGCCGCGTCCGCTGCCAGGCTTTGGTTCCATAAATGGCTTCGCCATTTGGAACCAGAAAGTTTCCGATTTCGGTGAGGCGCTCCTCCATCACGACGGGGATGCGGCCATCGGCCGTCGGTCCAATATCCAGCAACAGGTTGCCGCCGCGACTGACAAGGTCAATCAACGTGAGTACAAGTTCGCGGTTCGTATGGTAGTCCTTCAGGGTCTCCATGCGGTTGTAGCCGTACGAAAAACCCATGCCTCGGCTTTCCTCCCAGGGATGCGCGGACTGCTGCATTCCGGAGGTGTACTCGGTCGTGTAATAACCGCCGTGCTTGTGCCGCGTGTCCTTACCCCAGCGATCGTCAATTACAACTTCCTCCGCTACCGGGGATTCATTGAACAGCCAGGCAAGCAGTTCCGGCGAATGCCATTCCGCACTCGTAAGCTCCCATTCACCATCGGAGAAAATGATCGACGGTTTCACGTGAGTCACGACATCTTTAAATTGCGGAATCATGTGCTCGGTTACGTACCGTGGTTTATCGGAAAGCCAGAGCGGGTTGTACCACTCATAAAGCGAATAGTAGATGCCCATCCGCAACCCCTTCCGGCGGCCGGCCTCGCAAAGATCGAGGACTAAATCGCGCTTCGGTCCTATATCCACGCTGTTCCAAGGCCGCTGCCAGGAGCGATTGGCCTCGCGGCTCCGCCATAATGTGAACCCCTCGTGGTGCTTCGAAGTCAGCGCGACGTAACGGGCTCCCGAGCGAACAAAAACATCCGCCCAGCGATCCGGATCGAAAAGCTCGGCTCGGAACATCGGCGCGAAATTGAAGTATGAAAAGTCGGGTCCATAAACCCGCTTGTGGAAAGCCCAGGTCAGTGCTCCGTCACCGATCGGTCCCTTCGCCCGCTTTCCGTTAGTCAGAGAATTCCAATACCACTCCGCATACGGGTTCTCGCCTTTGACATTCACCGCGGCAAACGATGGAACGGAGTAGACGCCCCAGTGAATAAAAATTCCAAATTTCGCGTCGGTGTACCAAGTCGGCGTGGGGCGACTGTCAAGCGAAGCCCAGTCTGCCTCATAGCGGCTATGTTGCTGGGCCATGGCCCGAAAATTCCCCGCCATGACAATCGGAGTAGCGCTAATAGCTTTGAGAGCATCTCGTCTGCGCATAGGTGCTGGCCGCCATGCTATCAACTTGTTTCTGCAGCGGGCACAACGTGCGTGCGAGCGCGATTCGTGCGCCAGGTTCCGTTGTTATACTCAGGTTGTTTCTCACGCCGCTGGAGTGGCGGAACTGGCAGACGCACGGGACTCAAAATCCCGCGGGATTCACTTCTCATGAGGGTTCGACCCCCTCCTCCAGCACCAGAGGAAACGATATTATTTCGGCAGCAGGCATTGAGACAAGCTGGCGGGACTGAAGGTCCCGCGCAGGCTGAAGCCTGTCCGACGTGTGTAGGCACAGGACGAGTGTGGCCATAGCGTGCGAATGGGAGGCAGGCGCGAATCAGGCGGCTTTTTCGGCGATCATGAGCTGGTGTTCGCGGCTGGCATCGAGGCCGGCTTCGTTTTTGGACTTCCAATTGTTGAAAAGTTCACGATCGAGCTTGCATTCGGCGAGCATCATATCCATTTTGTGGAGGTCCTGCTTGCGTTTCTCGATGCTGTCGCGACGGGCTTGCTCGGCTTGTTTCTGCTTCTGCGATTCGAAGCCAATCTCGGCTTTGCGTCTTTCGGCTCTGAGCTTTAGAAGCTGATCGAGGGCCTTGTGGAAGGCGCGGTCGTTAGTGGTTTGATAGCGGAGATAGAGCGCCAACTGCTTTTCCTGTTCACACACGGGGAGTTCAGCATGGAAGGTCAGATCCTGAAGCTTCAAGGCGCGCTGCAGGAGCCAGTAATGCTGGGCCATTTTTTCGACGAGCAGGGTTTCGGTGACGGTTTTGGGCTGATACTCGGCGCGGAGACCGAGCCGTAAGGTATCGAATTCTTCCTGGTCTTCGAAGGGAAGGACACAGAAGGCGCCGGTGAGGCCGTGGCGGAAGTTGTTGAGGCAGGATTTGGCTTTGCCTTCATCAGTCGCGGGTCCGTGACTGAGCTTCGCGTTCTGTTGATTGGCGGCGATTTGAGCGGCGGTTGACATGAGTATGGTTCTCCTTGAAGATCTGTAGAAATGAAAAACGCCGCAGCGGCAACAACGGCCGTGCGGCGTTTTTGAAAGAGTCGGGAGCTAGTTCCAGCTACCTGGAGATTAGTGTAGCAGATCGTGTCAAGTGTTTTTGCGTGAAAAGGCGGAAAAATAAGGGATTTTGAATTGTGATTGGGTTTGAGGGGTACGTCAATCCCGGCGAAGGGGAGCGCCATGGCTACGCATTGAAACGTGAAATTGCAAAACGTACGAACGGAAAACTCGCACTCGGGCCGGGTGTGTTGTACGGATCGATCCGTAAGATGCTGGAACTCGGATTGATCGAGGAATCGGATGAGCGGCCGAATGCACATCTCGACGACGAGCGGCGACGGTATTACAGGATTACAAATTTAGGCAGGCAGATCGTGCGGGCGGAGGCAGCGCGCATGCGGGAACTGGCAGAAATGGCGGCGGCCACTTTCGGGAAGACCAGAAATGCTTAAGCTGCGTTTACTCTTCGACCTGGCGGTTTCCCTTCCTGTTCAGCTTGCGATCAAGATGGGGGGCGACAGCCGGTACGCGTTGCGGCTTTGGGCGAGACGTCCTTGGCATACGAGCTTTGCGGTTGTAGCGCTTGGCGTCGCCGTTGGCGCGAATACGGGGGTCTTCAGCGTCGTTAATGCACTCTTGTTGCGATCGTTGCCATTCCACGATCCGGCCAGCCTGGCGGCATTGCTTCACTTCCTTCCTCCGCATGACAGTGCCGCGCACTTCGATTCCTGGCGCGGACATTCAAATTACCTTCAGGATGCCGCCCTGTTTGAAGACGGCGACTTGAACATCGGCGATCCGCAACACATGTTGCGGGCGCACATCGCAATGACTTCGTCTAATTTCTTTGGGTTGCTGGGTTCGCGGCCGGTAATTGGAAGAACATTTGCGTCGGGAGATCACGCAGTTGCATTGATCAGCTATGCGCTGTGGCAAGACATGTATGCCGGCAGCGGCCAAGTGCTCGGGAAGACGATCCGCGTATACGGATTGCAGCCGCATCCAGACGAGCCATTGACGATTGTTGGGGTGATGCCGCCGGATTTCGATTATCCCGCTGGCACGGCTCTGTGGAAAGCGCCGGAGTATACGCGTGGCAACAACGGATGGGCGACGATCGGACGTCTGAAGCCCGGCATCGGTTGGACACAAGCTCGGGCAGCATTCGCGGTTGATGTGCATCAGCTCGAGCCGCATCGCAGGTTCCGGGCTGATTGGATTCCGCTGATGATGCCTCTTCAGGACCAACTGGTGGGGCATGTCAAGAACGCCTCGCTTCTTCTGATGGGTGTTGCCATATTGATTTTGCTGATTGCCTGCGCCAATCTGGCGAATCTAATGCTGGCACGGACAGCCGATCGGCAGCACGAACTTTCGGTTCGTTCGGCAGTGGGCGCAAGCCGGGCGCGTCTCATCCAGCAAGTATTCACGGAATGTCTGCTGCTGGCGATCGTTTCGGCGGCACTTGGCTTGGTCGTCGCGATCTGGGCAGCTTCATTGGCGGCCAAAGTGCAGCCGGCCCCTTTGCCGTCGCAGACCTACACCATTCTTGATGTTAGAGTGCTCGCGTTCATGATCGGGCTTGCGGCGCTCAGTGCAGTGCTGTTTGGACTGTTGCCCGCGCTGAGCGTCGGTCGAACGCACATGTTCGCGGCCCGGGGGTCTACCGAGCTGCGCAGGCCGCGGATCGTGCGCGACGTGCTGATTGCGGCACAGGTAGCGCTCACAATTGTTTTACTCACGGCGTCCGTCTCGGTCGTTCAAGCCGTGTCTCACGAGCTTCATATCGATCGTGGATTCAGGGCCGACGGCGTCGTGACCGCGAGCGTCGCGCTGGATGGCACGGTCCGCGACAAGCCCGGGCTAAGGCTGCAGTATTTCGAAGAGGTGCTGGATCGCCTGCGTAGCCTGCGGGGAGTGCGAAGTGCAAGCTCCACTGAATTCCTACCTCTCTTATCTGGAAAGTTCTTGGGGGGTCCGTACGCGTTCGACGGTCGTCCGTCGGCGCAGGGTACCAGCACCTCTGTCATTCCAATCATGGCCGACTACTTTGCGACGACAGGCGGCCGTGTTCTTTATGGGCGCGAGTTTACGGATGCCGACGTGCGATCCAACGCCAAGGTTGTGCTGGTCAATCAAACATTCGCGAGGCTTTGGCTGCGGCCCGCCGATGCCGTCGGACACATGGTCACGGGGCCGGACAGAACGGTCCGAAAAATCGTCGGCGTCGTCCGGAATCTCGATTTCATGGGCCAATACATCTCGGATGTTTTCGATGTGGATCCTCCCGAGATTTTCATTCCGGCGCACAACCCCGGTGGGTTTGATTCGACCTTCGTCGTGAAGATCCAAGGGCAGCCCGAAGACCATGTAGCCGCGATCCGGGCCGCTTTGCAGTCGGTCGATAGCGGTGTTCCGGTGTACGGCGTCGAAACGATGCAGCAACGAATGGATCGGGCCTTTGCACGTCCGAAGTTCTATCGAACGGCGCTGGTCTTCTTTGCGAGCTTTGGTCTGTTGCTGGCGCTTATCGGCATCTACGCCGTCGTTTCGTATGCAGTCACGCAGCGAACGCACGAGATGGGTGTGAGGCTGGCGCTCGGGACAACGCCCACGCGTTTGCGCGCCAGGTTTGTTCGTCATGGCCTGGCTACCGTTATCGTGGGCACTCTCGGCGGCATTGCCTGCGCTGCGAGTACCGGAAAGCTGTTGGGCCGTCTGATTGAAGGAGCAAAAGCCTTCGACGTTGGAACCTATGTTCTCGCGGCGATCTCGATCTGTCTGGTTGCGGCGGCGAGCATCTGGGTTGCTACTCGGAGAATTGACGAGATGGATGTAGTGGAGATTCTGCGCGCAGAGTAGGTTGCGCCAAAGCACCTCGCGAATGATTCACTGGACGCGAGGCCTAGCAAAACGGGGTGCCGGATTTGCGTGAACTAATTCGTAGCTTTGCGCCTAGACTCCGTGCCTTCTCATCCTCCGAGTCACTAATTAGCCCGGCCGTAAGCAACTCCCTGGCTCTTGCCAGCTGCGTAAGCACGTCGGTCGAGCCCGTGTCGCCCAGCGATCCCTGCCCTAGGATCACGCCACCTGATTTAACGCGGAGTTCCTCCAACTCGCGTACGCGACGTTTTTCCCGCCAAGCTTGTTCTTGGGCTTGGCAAATCCGGTAAATCGCTTGAGCTTGCGCCTTGCGGAGTCCTCCAAAAACATGCGATGCTGCTCTTTTTCGTATTCGCGCATATGCGCCGCCTCATCATCGTCGTGTGTCTCTTGAAGTTATGGATATTTGGTTTTCATCTAGCAGCTCAAAGCACGGTCGACGAGACGATACGAAAGGAATTGACTTCGCACGCCAAGGCCCTGCACGCCTCCGGAGAGGCAGTTCTGCTGAAGGAAGCTGGTGAACACCAGTACTTCCTCTTAGGCGAACTCCATGGAGAAAACCAAATTCCCGCTCTTATCTCTGACCTATGGCCTGCCCTGTGGCGGGACGGCTACCGCCATATTGCAGCCGAAGTAAGTCCCTGGGCAGCTATTCATCTCCAAAGATCAGCGGCGGAGGATTCACCCCCGGTCCCGGGTCTATGGACCCGAAAGCAAGCCGCCGACGTACTCCGTTTTGCGGCACCGGGCCAGTCTGTTCTTTGGGGATGCGACATCGAGGAGGTGCAGCCGGGTCGCTTGATCAGCCAGATGGCGCAATTGAACTCCACAGATGCTCGCCTGAGCGCGATGCAGAAAATGATTTTCAGTGGGTACAGCCGAAAACGCGCTCCCGAATTATTGCGATTGGCGCGATCCGATGCTCCTGCTCATGACGTTTTGGTTGGCGGTGAATCGCTCTGGAAAAGCACGTTAAACACCCTGCAGGTTGAGGCGTTTCGTTCTGATCCTCATACTCGGTATGAGGCGTCTGACGAGCGAGAACGCGTGATGAAGGATCTTTTTCTGACCCACCTCAAGCAGGAACCGCGAGGTAAAGTCTTGCTGCGGTTTGGTCGGAACCACCTTCATCGCGGCTTAGACGCACGCGGCATTTCGACGCTCGGCAACTTTGTTTCTGAGTGGGCGTTTGCCCATGGGCAGTCAGTTGTCAACGTTGGAGTGTTCGCCGCCGGCGGCACAGAGCATTTGACTGGGAAGACCTTCAGCGCAGATGAGCGTCAGGATGAACCAGCGTTTGCGTTTCTAGCAGCCCTCGCTGGTACTGATGCCACGCTTTTCGATCTACGCGAACTGCGCCCGATTCTCCATGCAACCCCCTCTGAGAAGCGGACGCCGGTAGAAAAAAACCTTATCTACTGGGCGGACAGTTACGACTTCCTTCTCTGCTATCCGAGCGTCTCTCCTTTGACAGATCCGTCCGCAGATCCGCGCTAGACCGCATCCTGAGCCGCTCCAGTGGCGTTCACTCCACGGAACGTGCGTTCCGGTGCATCACGAGCCATTCGTCAATTGAGCCGTCGCCAGAACAATGCTCATCAGCGGTTTGGAAATCTGCGTCGGGATGGAAATGTTATGTTCTTAAGCCGTGGCGCTGGGTGTTTGGGTGCGGCGCATATTCGAGCATAAGGAGAACAAGCAGTTGAAGCGATTCAGCCAGCAATTCCTCATCATTTACTCGGCCGTCCTGAGTACGGCATTTGCGCTGGTTCTGCTATGTGGTGCTACGGGCCACCGCACGCAATTCGATGAGATTCAGGTGCACAGGATAGATGTAGTCGAACCCGACGGAACGCTTCGCATGGTTATCTCAAACAAGAACCGTTTACCCCCGGTGATCGTGAAGGGCAAAGAACACCCGGAGTTCGGCGAGCCGCGGCCTCAGGCGGGAATGCTCTTCTACAACGATGAAGGGTCTGAAAACGGCGGCCTTATTTTTGGTGGCAGAAAGAATGAAAAAGGAGAGGTAGTCGATTCAGGAGGCAGCCTCTCTTTCGATAAGTACGGTGCAAGTCAGGTTGTTCAACTAGCGGGCGTGGACGACAAAACAGATCGATTCGCAGGGCTGGCCATCAGTGATGTGAAGCGGCGGGTTTGGGTGGGCAGAACAGATGACGGTAATGCCTCCCTCTTATTGATGGATGCAAATGGTCACCCACGAATCAAGATGCAGGTCACGAAGGAAGGCGTGCCTACTCTGTTGTTTCTCGATGATAAGGGCGAGGTGATTCGACGCTTTTGAGTCGTGTGCCGCCGAAGTGGAACGAATGAGCCGATTTCGGGTTTGATTCCACGGCATTCGATTCGCATCAGGGTTGCGGACGTATTACGGGCACTTAGGAACGTGGACCGGGCTGCCGGGGTTTGTACAACGTCTGCGCGCGTTGCATAAACCCTCGATGCTGTTGAAAGGCTCTGATCTACGTTTGGCATCTGGAGTCGTTGGGCGGCCAACTTCCGAGAGTCGCCCGTCAACCTGGATCAATTCGTAAACAGTCAAGTCAGTTTCCAACAATGCTGGTTTTGCAGTTTCGGAGCGCTAGCCCCTTTTAGGGGCAACTCAACTAGAACCGAGACGGCGGGATGACGGGCGGAGCGCCCAGGACGCAACTGCAACACCCGTCATTACGATCGGGTATGCCATGGTACCCGCATCAATCAACCCCGAGGCGAATAGCGATGCAACCGCGCCCGTCAAGTCGAAGAACACACCGGCGTAGGCCCACTCCTTCAGTCGGGGAAACCTCGGAATGACCAATGCCACAGCGCCGAGCAGTTTCCAGATCCCCAGGATGACCAGGAAATAAGGAGGATACCCCAAACGCTCGATGAGCCCGCGAACCTGGGGCACCCGCAGAAGATCCCATACGCCTCCCAAAGCGAGTTCGAAGACGACCAGAGCAGTGGTCACCCAGTAAGCAATGATGTGGCGGCGCGAAGTGAGGACGGAACTAGCGAGGTTAGTCATGGCGTCGATCTGCCAATCGCGATGCGCTGAGCCCCATTCCCGAATGTTATATTCACCCAGCGCAAAAGTGGTGGACGATCACGAACAGCGGCCCAGCGTGACAGGCGAAAGTTCAAGTTGTCACGAGAAGCTACGGGGAACGATCCCAAAAACAATGCAGTAATGAAATGTTTGCGGTGACGTACGAGCCGCCGTGCGCGCCTTTTTATTGAACTCTTGATGCTGTCCTCGACCAAAATATACGGAGGCGCGCTGCTCGTTATGATGGGCCAACAAACTCGTTCGGAGTCGCTGTTCTACTACTTCCGAATAGAAGATCACGTTCCCGAAGATCATCTCTTGCGGCTTGTCGATCGATACATTGATTTCGCTTCTGTGCGAGAGACCTTAAGGGCGAGCTACAGCCACACGGGCCGTCGGTCGATTGATCCAGAGGTTCTATTGCGCATTCTGTTGACCGGTTACCTGTACCGGATCACGAGTGAGCGTCGCCTGGTCGAGGATGTCGGGATGCATCTTGCTTATCGCTGGTTCACCGGGCTGGGATTCGATCAAGAGGTTCCGCATCACTCGACGTTCTCCAAGTATCGGCACGGCCGTTTTCAGGAGTCGCCGCTCTTTCTCGAGCTCTTTGAGCGAATCGTCCAGCAGTGTATGAGCGTCGGGCTGTTAAGAGGTGTCGATCTCTCCGTGGACAGCACGCAGATTCGCGCCGATGCCCGTCCTGACCGGACGATCGCTGGCGAACAAATCGCGGAAGTCTCCCAAAGTCAATCGCACGGTGCGCGAGTACGTGGAGCAGGTCGAACGCGAGAATGTGGTCGCGGAGCCGCCGCAGACTTCTGATCCGTCTGCGTCCGAAGCGGAAGGTAAACCCACACTGCACCGCACGTATCGGAACTCACCACCCATGAAGATCTCGACCACAGACCCCCGCGTGCACTCCGTCGTCGACTCGCCGTACGCTGAGAGTCGATTGGTATGAGGACGTGCGCGAGCACGTTCGAAAGTTTAGCCAAACACCGGACTTTGCGATTGCTCGCCGCGCTCGAAACAGGATTGAGGCGTTGTTCTCCGAATTGCGCAATCAAATGCGGCTCCGCAAGGTACGGCTGCGCGGTCTGCGAAACGCCAAAGAGCAATTCATCTTGGCCGCGACGGCCCAGAACCTCAAACGGCTAATACGGTATCTGAGCCAACCGAAAGAACCGGTAGTAAGAACGGCCTGAGAAGGCCCTTCCTCGAAAAAGACAGCAGTGCCAAAAACAAGCTTGAGTCAGTCCGGCGACACCGCTGAAGAGAGTTTTTCAACAGCATCCCTCCGTTTGGGTACGACCGTTAATAGCCAGATCGGGTTGAGTGAAGGCAGTGACCACCAAATCGCTACCAAAGATATTCGGCGGTTGCGAGCAATATAGCAACTTTTGCCGACTTGAAAACTGAACGGAGTTTTCGGTACCTACGGACCGGAATAGATGGAAGAATCAGACGAGATTAAAATGTGATACCCGGGGCGCACTTTGCGGGACCGAAACTCTGCTTTCGTTCCATCCTGGCTCGCTTACGCTTATAGGCTCCATTTCGTGTACAGCTCATAAAAGGCATGCTGATTCGGATTAATCCGGGAGAGTAGTCTTCCGGCCCTGTCGACTACACTTCTACAGGCTTTATCGCGTGAAAGCGTCGGCTCCTTGAGATCTTTCGATAAAACGGCCATTTTCCGGTAATTCGACCTCAATTTTAATTCCCACTCAGCCGATCAAATTCTTAGGAAAGGGTACGCATTGTTGTATTGCGGCAACAGATCCGTTTTCGGCCCGTCGCGAAACGGTCCACGGCGTTCAGCGTGGCCGCATCGCTGGACCGCGCAATCCCTGCGTCGCCTTCGAACCCTGCTGCCCTATTTAATGCTGGCCACCTTGTCGGCCCCCGCGCGGGCCAGCCTTGACCCGGCTCGGCCAATGCGGCAATTTGTCCATCAAACGTGGCAAGCCAGCCAAGGCCTGCCGCAAAACTCCGTACTTGCAATCGCCCAAACTCCGGATGCATACGTGTGGTTCGGAACGGAAGAGGGATTGGTGCGCTTCGATGGCGTGCGCTTCACCGTCTTCGATAAGCACACCTCCGGGTTGCAAGCGAACCAGATCCAGGTGCTCTTGGTGGATCACGATGGGAATTTATGGATCGGCACGAACGGAGGCGGCTTGTCGCTCTTCAGCCACGGCAAGTTCTCTGCCTTCACCTCCAGCAGCGGCCTGTCCAACGATTCCATCCGCTCCCTCTACGAGGATAAGAACCACAACCTTTGGATTGGAACGGATGGCGGCGGTATCGTTCGTTTCCAACACGGGAAGTTTCACGCCTTTACGACCGCCGATGGGCTTGCGGATAACTCTGTTTCCTCCATATCCGGAGATAGTTCGGGAACTCTCTGGATTGGCACGCACGCGGGACTCAGCAGGTTTTCAGATGGAAAGTTTCTCAATTTTGGCGTGAAGGACGGGCTGTTTGGCGGCGCCGTCCGTTCCGTTGCGGCGGGCCGCCAGGGCGAGGTTTGGATCGGAACGAGCGACGGGCTTTGCCGCCTCACATCAGGAGCGATCCGGCGATTTGGCGCGAAGGACGGCCTGACCAGCAACATGATTTATTCGCTCTATCTTGACCGAACCGAAACACTTTGGATCGGGACCAACGGCGGAGGTCTAAATCGCTTTGCGAACGGGCGATTTGATTCTTATACCGAAAAAGATGGGCTCCTCGGCAAAGACGTGGCGGCCATTCTGGAGGACCGCGAAGGAAGCCTCTGGGTTGGCACAAACGGAGGTGGACTGAACTGTCTGAAGAACGGATCGTTTACCACGCTGTCAAGGGAAGATGGTTTGGCCAGCAATGTCATTCTTCCGGTTTATCAGGCGGCCGATGGATCGATGTGGATGGGCTCGGATCAGGGGCTGATGCGGTGGAAGGACGGGCGCATCGCCACATACACACAGAAACAGGGCCTACCTGACAATCTTGTGTTTTCCGTCACGGAAGACAGAGAAGGGAGCCTCTGGGTCGGCACCCGGCGTGGGCTCGCGAGGTGGAAAAATGACAAAATCACGGCCTTTGGCGAAAAGAGTGGACTGCCGAGCGATTTCATCCTCTGCACGTATACGGACCGCGCGGGGAACGTCTGGATTGGAACGCGCGGGGGCGCTAGCCGTTTCGACGGGCACGGATTTGTAACCTATACGACTCAAAATGGGTTGTCCAATAATTACGTACTGTCGCTCTACGAAGACGAGAAGGGAGCCATGTGGATTGGGACCAACGGCGGCGGTCTCAATCGCTTGAAAGACGGCCGATTTCAGACCTACACCACGCACGACGGCCTCTCCAGCAACGTGATCTATTCCATTTACGGCGAGCCTGATGGGACGCTCTGGCTGGCCACCAACAGTGGAGGCTTAAACCGCTTCCGGGGAGGGAAATTCACTCAGTACACCGGTTCAAAGGGAATGTACGACGATGCGGTGTTCCAGATCCTGGACGACACGCTTGGCCACCTCTGGGTCAGCTCGAACAAGGGGGTCCTTGAACTAAACAAGAAGCAGTTGAATGACTTCGCCGACGGCCGCATTGAGAACATCACCAGCACCTTGTATGACACAGCCGACGGAATGCAAACCCGGGAGTGTAACGGCGGCTTCCAGCCGGCGGGATGGCGCTCAAAAGAAGGCCGCCTTTATTTCCCGACCACTCGCGGTGTGGCCATCGTGAACCCGTCGAATCTGTTGAAGAATGAAGTTCCGCCACAAGTGGTCGTCGAACGGGTACTCGTCGATAACAAAGACGCGCCATTCGACAAGCCTGTCGTGGCACGACCCGGCAAGGGACAGTTGGAATTCGAATTCACGGCGCCAAGCTTTCGAGCGCCCGCTAAGATCCAATTCCGCTACATGCTCGAAGGATTCGATAAGGATTGGACCCAAGCTGGCACGCGGCGGGTGGCATATTACACAAATATTCCGCACGGCGACTACCGCTTCCGCGTGCGCGCCAGCAACGGCGATCTCTGGAGCAAGAGCGATGCGGCGGTTTCGCTTACGCTCGAACCACATCTGTACGAAACCAAGACCTTCCTACTCCTGATCGGACTTTCTGTCGTCAGCCTGTGTGTCGCTACGTACCGGTTGCGGGTGAATCAGCTGAAAGTTCGCGAGCGAAAGCTGGTGCAGATCGTGAACGACCGTACGTCCGCGCTCCAGGAGAGCGAAAAGCAATTGCTAAGATCGCGCGATGAATTGGAACTTCGCGTCCAGGAACGTACCAGTGAGCTGGTCGAGACAAACAAAGCCTTAGAAGACGAGATCTCGGTACGCCGCCGGACGGAAGAACAACTGATCCTTGCGAAAGAGGCCGCTGAGGCTGCCAGCCATGCGAAAAGCGATTTCTTGGCCAACATGAGCCACGAAATACGCACCCCGATCAACGGAATTCTAGGAATGACGGATGTCGCCTTGGCCACCGAGCTCGACACGGAGCAGCGCGAGTACCTCGAAATCGTGAAATTCTCGGCCGATTCGCTGCTGGGCATCGTGAACGATATTCTTGATTTTTCCAAGATCGAGGCCCGTAAACTGATACTGGATGCCACACCTTTCGATCTAAGGCAATCCGTGGACGAACTGGTTCGATCGCTGCTTCTGAGAGCGCGTCAGAAGAATCTGTTCCTTACCTCCCAAATCGCCGATGACGTTCCCCACATGCTGATCGGGGATCCGCTCCGCCTCAGGCAGGTGATGCTCAACCTTCTCGATAACGCCATAAAATTCACCGGCTCCGGGGGCGTTTCGCTCTTCATCGTGAAAGAACGGGAGGAAGATCGCCGCGCCGTTTTGCGCTTCTCCGTCAGGGACACCGGAATCGGCATCCCTGCCGACAAGCAGAAGACCATCTTCGAGGCATTTTCGCAGGCTGACACATCTTCCACCCGCCGTTACGGAGGAACCGGCCTGGGCCTCACTATTTCCTCTCAAATCGTGGCAATGATGGGTGGCCTCCTCTCTGTTCAGAGCACCCCGGGAGAAGGAAGCACATTTCAGTTCACCGCTGGGCTGGAGATCGCTCCGTTAACTCAATCGCCGGCGCGGGAATTTTCTATGCCCGCTGCCATACCGGCCTGACGAATCTTCGAGCTGTTTGGGAACCCTTTTCGCTTCACGGCGTCGAATAAGCAGCCGTTGGGCTGCCACCCCGTTTTGCCCAACTGCTTCAATCCGATATACTTTAGTTAACGTCCCGGATATATTTCTGCATGAACAATCGCTTTAAATGGACTATCGTAGGCAGCTCGACGTGCGTCGTCGTTCTACTCCTCCTCGGCGCAAAGAGCAGCCGCGCCATTGCCACTGATGATGTTTATGGTCATCTGAAGGTCTACACGGAAGTTTTGGAGCGGATCAAGCTCGAATACGTGGAAGAGCCGGACATGAAGAGCGTCACACTGGGCGCAATAAACGGCCTCCTCGAATCGGTCGATCCCTTCGCCAGCTATTTAAACGCCGATCAATACCGCCAGTATGAAAAGGGCGAGGACACGGCGAAAGCTGGAATCGGTCTTATTCTCGCCAAACGTTACGGTTACGTGGCTGTCGTGGACGCGCTGCCCGGATCGCCCGGCCAGAAGGCGAACATCGAAACCGGCGACCTGATTGAGAGCATCAATAATGTCGCCACCCGGGACATGCCGCTGGCCTATGCGGAGCAACTCCTTCGCGGCGACGCAAACACGACCGTCGAAGTAACTGTTTTGAGACTTCGGAACCCCGATCCGCAGAAGATCACGCTGACGCGCCTCATCGTGCCATATCCCGATGTCACCGCTAAACTTATGCCGAATGATGTCGGCTACGTTCATGTCGCCAGCTTGGCCCCCAACCGGGTGAATGAAACTAAAACCAAGATCCAGGAGCTCAAGAAGCAGGGAGCGAAGTATGTGGTCCTGGACCTGCGCCACTGCTCAACCGGTGAGCAGGAACAGGGAATTTCGCTCGCGAACCTCTTCCTCGATAGTGGGGAAATCACCTACCTTCAGGGCCAGAAGACAGACAGAAAGCAGTTCGATGCCAAATCCGAAGATGATGTCTGGAAGGGTCCGCTGGTGGTGATTACCGATCGCGCGACCGCCGGCGGCGCTGAGATCGCTGCCGCGGCTCTCCTCGACGACAAAAGGGCGCAGGTCGTCGGCGAGCGGAGCTATGGCGACGCCAGTCTCCGAAAGACGATCGAAATGGATGATGGCGGCGCAGTGATCCTGTCAGTCGCGAAATACTATTCCCCCTCCGGCAAAGCCATCCAGGACACCGGTGTTGTTCCAACCGTCCAGCTCGCCGAGAATGACAACTCACCCGAGCTCGATCAGGATGGAAATCCGATCCCAGGCTCGGCGCCGAAGAACACGGAAGATAACTTGCTCAAGCAATCCATTGAGCTGGTTACCGGCAAAACCACCATCGCCCAGCTCGTGAACGAGACCAATGGTCCGGTCATCAACGATCCCCAGCATCCGATTATCCAGAAGAGTCCTCAACCGCCCGAGCACTAGAGACGAAAACGCAGCTCCCATGCCTCTCTACGAATACAAATGCGAAAAGTGCGGGAAGGTCTTCGAGGTCATACAGAGGTTTTCCGATCAGCCCCTCGCCGCGCATGAACACTGCGGCGGAGCGGTCCACCGGCTTCTCTCTGCTCCCGCGCTTCAATTTAAGGGCAGCGGATGGTACATCACGGACTACGCCAAGGGTAAGAGCTCCGATAACGGAGGCCCCAAGAAGGGCGATTCGACGAAGGGCGAGTCCACAGGCGGCAATTCGCCGTCATCTTCTGAATCGGGCAGCAAGCCGGCTGAAACGTCTTCCTCTTCTTCTTCCGCCGAAACGAAATCCAGCTCGTCTGATACAAAATAACGAGTGCCCACTCGCCGCGAATTCTTCAGCGCTGCTGCTTCGAGCGCAGTAGGGGCTCGCCTGCTGTCCGGGCAGACGGCGGTCTCGAGTGCCTCTCCCAACGACAAAATTCAGATCGCCTTGATCGGCTGCGGGGGCATGGGTCAAAACGATGCCCGCTCCTCGGTTGCCACCGGCATGACGAAAATCGTCGCCGCTTGCGATTGCTACGACGGCCGTCTCGAGCACATGAAGGAGCAGTATGGCCGCGACATCTTCATCACGAAAGAATATGAAGCGATCCTGGCCCGCCGAGAGGTCGACGTCGTCATCGTCGGCGCGCCCGATCACTGGCATCGCAAGATTACAATCGACGCTTTGAACGCCAAGAAAGACGTTTACTGCGAAAAGCCCATGGTCCAGCGCATCGAGGACGGCGCGCCGGTGATGGAGGCCCAAAAGCGCACAGGCCGAATTCTCCAGATCGGCAGCCAGCGCGTCAGCTCCATTGTCTACAAGAAGGCGCAAGATCTTTATCGCAGCGGTGCGATTGGCAAGCTCAACCTGGTGGAAGCGTGGTGGGATCGCAATTCCGCGGTCGGCGCGTGGGAATACACCATTCCGCCCGACGCGAGCACAGCCACCTGCGACTGGGAGCGTTTTCAGGGCGGCGCGCCAAAGGCCGCCTGGGATGCCAAGCGATTTTTCCGATGGCGCTGCTATCGCGACTACGGTACCGGAGTGGCCGGAGACCTGTTCGTTCACCTCTTCTCCGGATTGCACTTCATAACCGGCGCGCTAGGCCCTTCCCGAGTCTTTGCAGCGGGGGGCCTGCGATTCTGGAACGACGGCCGCGATGTGCCCGATCTCCTGTTTGGGCTGTACGACTATGCGGAATCGCCAAGTCATCCGGCGTTCAACCTTATTCTGCGAGTCAACTTCGAAAGCGGCGCGAAAGAGGACTCCGGATTCCGCTTTACCGGGAGCGATGGGGTCATGACCGTCGGAACCAACGTGACCATCTCCTCCCCGCCTGCAGAAATGCAGCCCGGCTATTCGATCGGCACCTTCGACAACGCCGAACAGAAGGCTTTCCTGAAGTCCTATCACGAGCGCTATCCCATAGCGCAAGCGTCCGCTGCCAGCATGAAATTAGATCGCAACGAGATATACGCGCCGCCTCCGCGCTATAGCGACCATGTCGATCACCATCTGAATTTCGCGCTGGCGGTGCGCTCCCGCAAACCCGTGGTGGAAGATGCCGTCTTCGGCTTTCGTGCTGCCGCTCCTGCTTTGCTGTCCAACATCAGCTACTTCGAAAATCGAACTGTCGACTGGGATCCGGCGGCCATGACGGTGAAGGCCTGAGAGGAACAGCATGCCTGGGGCGAACGATCAAATCCAAATTGCGCTGATTGGTTGCGGTGGAATGGGACAAGGCGATGCCCAAATGGCAACCTCCATTCCCGGCGTCAAGCTCGTTGCCGCCTGTGACTGCTATGACGGGCGTTTGCGGCACATGAAGGAAGTATATGGCTCCCAGACGTACGTCACGAGGGATTACCGCGATATCGTTGCCCGCAAAGAGATAGATGCCGTTATCATCGGAACGCCGGATCACTGGCACACGCGCATTTCAGTGGATGCGCTCAACGCCGGCAAGCACGTCTATTGCGAAAAGCCCATGGTGCATGCGATTGAAGAGGGTCGCTCCATCATCGATGCGCAGACGAAATCCGGAAGAGTCTTTCAGGTGGGGAGCCAGTATCGGAGTTCGTTGACCTACCAGAAAGCTCGAGAGCTGTTTCAATCGAATGCGATCGGAAAACTGAATTCCGTCGAAGCATGGCTCGATCGCAACACGGCGATTGGAGCTTGGGAGTATTCGATTCCCCTCGATGCCAGCCTTCAAACGTGCGACTGGAATCAGTTTCAGGGCCACGCGCCGAAGCATCCCTGGGATCCGAAACGATTCTTTCGCTGGCGCAATTACCGCGATTACGGGACCGGAGTCGCGGGCGATCTATTCGTTCATCTGCTGACCGGCCTTCACACCGTGACGGACTCTCTAGGGCCTACGCGTGTTTATTCGACCGGCGGCATCCGCTATTGGACCGACCGCGAAGTGCCGGACGTGATGCTCGCCACCCTCGACTACCCCGAAACCGGCAATCACCCCGCTTTCAATGTGCTTCTGCGCGTGAATTTCAAAAGTGGGCTCGCTGAGGAATCGTTCGGAGTAAAGTTTATCGGCAGCGATGGCGTGATGACCGCAACCAGCTTCACCGGGCTGACGCTCGAGCGTACTCCCCGGCCCGATCAGTTCGATTATACGATCAATAGCTTCGCGGAAGCCGCGCAAAAAGAACTAATTGGGGATTGGAAGTCCAGGCATCCCGAGGCCACCGTGCAAACGCTCAAGCCGGATGCGGGTCAAACGTTCGATACGAGCAGCCAGAACGCGCACCTCGATCACCACAAGAACTTCTACCGCTCAATACGCGAGAACAAGCCCTCTGTAGAGGATTCAACGTTCGGATTGCGAGCCGCCGGCCCTGCTCTTCTGACAAACGAGAGTTACTTTCAAAAAAAGATCGTCTCGTGGGACCCGGAAACCATGAGCCAGCAGACCGCTTGAAGCTATCGCTCAGTCCATTTTCAGCGCTGCGTTCAGCGAACCCTGGCGGTAGCCTTCGAGGTCGAGCGTTACGTAAAGAAAGCCAAGCTGTTTAAAGATCTCAGTAAACTGCTTCGCGGCTTCCGGCGTGAGAGCTTTCTCGAGTTCGTCCGTGGCAATTTCGATTCGAACCAATTCTCCATGGAACCTCACCCGGAACTGCCGGAATCCCAGCGCGCGAATCGCTTCCTCGCCTTGTTCGATGGTCCGTATGGTTTCTATGGTCACCGGGGTTCCGTAAGGCACGCGCGAGCTCAGGCAGGCTGCTGCCGGCCGGTTCCAGGTCGATAGACCGGACCGCCGCGACAGCTCCCGAATCTCCGCCTTCGTCAGCCCCGCCTCCACCAGCGGCGCCTTCACTTCATGGAGTTTTGCGGCCCGCTGCCCGGGACGGTAGTCTCCCAGATCGTCCGCATTCACGCCATAAACGATGTGCGAAAAACGGTGCTGCCGCGCGTATGCCTCCAGGCAATCGAACAGCTCGTCCTTGCAGTGAAAGCAGCGGTCCTTGTCGTTCTTGACGTATTCCGGGTTCTCAAACTCATGTGTCTCGACGTACTCGTGCCGGAAGCCGCACGCCCGCGCGAATGCCTCGGCATCGCGCTTGTGCGACGTAGGAATCGACGCGGAATCCGCGGTGATCGCGATGGCGCCGTCGCCGAGAACTCGATGCGCTGCCCACGCCAGATACGCCGAATCCGTTCCGCCCGAATACGCCACAAGCACACGTCCCAGTCCCCGCAAAACGGCAAAAACAGCTTCTTCCTTTGCGTCTAACACTGCCGAATCAAAGGCGGAAATCGCGGGCTCGAGCGTAATCAGGCTCGCCATACTTGGAGTATAGCCACCATGCTTCGTCAAAAAATTCTACTGCAGCGGCAATTCACCATTTTTAGGCGGCTCTTCTTCCGATTCCGGAATTAACGAAGCCGCAGCAACCTGATCGCCTTCTTCCAGCCGGACCAGCCGCACTCCCTGCGTCGAACGCCCGGCCTGGCGAATTTCTCCGGATTCCAGCCGGATGATCTTCCCGTCCTTGGTGATGATCATCAGGTCCGTGTTTTCCTTCACCGAGAGCACCGCGATCACCTTGCCCACCTTGGATGTGGTCTTCATGTTGATCACACCCTTCCGGCCGCGCGCCGTCAGACGGTAGTCTTCAAGTGGCGTGCGTTTGCCGAATCCGTTCTCCGAAATCGACAGTATCAGTCCCTCTTTCTCCACGATGACGAGACCGACCAGGTAATCTCCGTCGTCCAGGTCCATGGCTCGAACGCCTCTCGCCTGGCGGCCCATCGGGCGCACCTCGTCCTCATTGAAACGGCTTGCCATGCCGCCGTGCGAGCCCAGGAATATGAAGTTTTCGCCGGTGGTGATCGCCGCCCCGAGTAATTCGTCGCCTTCATCGAGAGCCACCGCGATGATGCCCCGCGAGAGCGGATTGTCGAATTCCGTCAGCTCGCATTTCTTGATGACTCCCTGACGCGTCACCATCACGATAAACTTGGCGGGCACGAACTCCTTCACAGGCAAGAAGGCCTTCACCGACTCATCGGGTTGCAAGCTGATCAGTCCCGATACATGTTTCCCCTTGCCCGTCGTCCCCGCGTCCGGAATTTCATAGATTTTGAGCCAGTAAACGCGGCCCTTGTTTGTAAAGATCAGCAGATATGCGTGAGTGGATGCGATCACCAGGTGCTCCACCACATCCTCGGACCGCGTGCCCATCCCGATGCGGCCTTTTCCTCCGCGCGATTGCCGCCGGTATGTATCCACGGAAGTGCGCTTCAAATAGCCGCCGCGCGATACAGTGACCGCAACATCCTCCATCTGAACCAGATCTTCCAGCCGGATCTCGCCCGTATCCTCGATGATTTGTGTGCGCCGCTCATCTCCGAAATCTTTCTGAACTTCCTTGAGCTCTTTGATGACCAGCGTCTTGAGCACCTTCTCGGAACCGAGAATTTCCAGATACTCCCCGATGAGCCTTTGAATCTCCGCCAACTCGTCCAGGATCTTCTGCTGCTCCATTCCCGTCAGGCGCTGCAACTGGAGTTCGATGATGGCCTGCGCCTGGCGTTCGGTAAATTCGAATCGGGTGACCAGCCCTTCGCGCGCTTCCCTCGGCGTCTTCGCTGCCCGAATCGCGGCGATCACGTCATCCAGGGTCTCGAGCGCCTTCTTAAAACCGAGCAGCAAGTGCTCCCGCTCGCGCGCCTTGCGAAGCAGATAATCCGTCCGCCGCCGCACTACATCCAGACGGTGATCGATGAATCGCTTGATGACATCGATCAATCCCAGCTCCCGCGGCTGGCCATTCACGATCGAAAGCATGATTACGCCGAAGTTCACCTGCATCTGCGTCTGCTTGTACAGGTTGTTGAGAACCACTTCGGCCTGCTCGCCCCGTTTCAAGTCAAAAACAATCCGCATCCCGTCGCGGTCGCTCTCGTCCCGCGCGTCGGAGATGCCTTCCAGTTTTTTGTCCGAAACCAGCGCGGCCACATGTTCAATCAGGCGCGCCTTGTTCACCTGGAACGGAATCTCCGTCACGACAATCGCCTCGCGCTCTTTGCCGAGCTTTTCCGTGGCCGCTTTCGCGCGCAGTTTCAGGCTTCCTCGGCCTTTTAGGTAATAATCGAGAATCCCCTGCCGGCCCAAAATAAACCCGCCCGTCGGAAAATCGGGGCCCGGGACCATCTCCAAAATCTTCGCTATCGGCGTGTGCGGGTCGTTGATGAGCGCGATGGTCGCGTCAATGATCTCTTTCAGATTGTGGGGAGGAATGTTCGTTGCCATTCCCACCGCGATGCCCGAGGAACCGTTGATCAGCAGGTTCGGCGCCCGTGTGGGAAGCACCTCCGGTTCCACTTCGCTGTCGTCGTAGTTGGGCCGGAAGTCGACTGTCTCTTTGTCGATGTCCTCCAGCAGCGTCCCGGCAATCTTCGCCAAACGCGCTTCGGTGTACCGCATCGCCGCGGGCGGGTCGCCGTCCACAGATCCGAAATTCCCCTGCCCGTCAATCAGCGGATAGCGCATCGAAAACGGCTGCGCCATGCGCACCAGCGAATCATACACTGGCGTGTCACCGTGCGGATGGTATTTTCCCAAAACCTCGCCCACGATCTTGGCGCATTTTCGCGTCGGCCGGTTGTAATGCAGCCCCATTTCATGCAGGCCGTAAAGGATCCGCCGGTGCACCGGCTTCAGTCCGTCACGAACGTCCGGGAGGGCTCGCCCCACGATCACGCTCATCGCGTAATCCAGATACGAGCGCTTCATCTCGTCTTCGATATTGATCGGAATCAGATTTTTGTTATCGCCGCCGGGTGGAAACAGCGCACCGGGCGGCCCGTCTTGATCAGCCAAAAGGGGCTCCTGGAAAGGTGGTAATGCCTACGCAAGTTATTGCAAACGCGATAACTTACGGTAAAGAACGTACTGCTTACAGTATATCAACCCAGCAGAGCGGCGGCGACCGTTTCAGAGGAGTAAACTGGATTTTCCCTATTCCTTCGTTACACTGGGGGTATCTCTTACAAAATGCTCTCTATTGTCATCCCCATTCACAATGAGGAGCCGGCCATTCTGCCCCTCTATGACCGGTTGACCGCGGTGCTCGAGGCCCTTCACCGCCCTTACGAGATCATTTTCGTGGACGACGCCTCGACGGACCGCAGCTTCGATCTGCTCGCCAATCTGGTCGAGACCGATTATCATCTGCGCGTCATCCGGCTGCGCCGCAATTTTGGCCAGACTCCCGCGCTCGCCGCCGGCTTCGACGAAGCGACAGGCGATGTCATCGTTTCGCTCGATGGAGATCTGCAACACGACCCTGAGGACATCCCGCTGCTCCTTCAAAAAATCGATGAGGGATTTGATATTGCAAGCGGCTGGCGGAAAGATCGCGTCGACAATGCCGTTACCCGCAAAATTCCTTCGCGCATCGCCAATTGGATGATGAAGCGCGCCTCCGGCGTGGAGCTGCACGATTTCGGCACAACTTTCAAGGCCTACCGGGCAGAGGTCTTGAAGGATGTCAATCTCTACGGCGAACTCCACCGCTTCATCCCGGCACTCGCCAGCTTCTATGGCGCGCGCGTCGTGGAGGTGCCCATCAGGAACGTCGAACGTCCGAACGGAGCATCGCATTACGGGTTGGGGCGAACCTTCAGAGTATTCTTCGACATTCTCACTATCGGCTTCCTCTTGCGCTATCTGACCCGGCCAATGCACTTCTTCGGCAAGTGGGGCCTGTCCGGCATCGGCCTGGGCAGCCTGGTCCTGCTTTCGATGCTAGTGAAGAAAATCGGCGGTCAGGATATCATCGCCGAACACGGACCGCTGCTCGTTGCCGGAGCCTTGCTGCTGCTCGCCGGTCTGATGCTTTTCAGTACCGGTTTGGTGGGCGAGGTTTTGATGCGCACCTATTTCGAAAGTCAGGGCCGGCGTATTTACGCCATTCGCGAAGTGCGCAGCCGGCGCGAGCACGTGGTGGATGGCGCTCGCTAGTTCGTATCAGGCCTTTATCTTCGATTACGGCGGAGTGCTTGCCCGGCATCAGAGCGACGAAGATCAGGCCCGCATGGCGAAAATCGCCGGAATTCCCCAAGCGCTCTTCACCGAACTCTACTGGTCGGAGCGGCTCGATTACGACAAAGGCCTGCTCACTTACGGCGAGTACTGGCAAGGCCTCGGAAAACGCGCCGGCGCCCCGCTGACCCCCGCGGCCGTCGATCGATTGGTCGAATCAGACAATCTTAGCTGGATGCAGTTCGACGCCAAAATGTGGGACTGGGCAGACCGGCTTCGCGCAGCGGGTAAGCGCATCGCCATGCTTTCGAACATGCCGCGGGAGTTGGGTGAAGCGCTCAAATCCCGGACTCACAAGCTCGAGTGCTTCCATTACGTGACGCTCTCTTATGAAGTGCGCTCCGCAAAACCGGAGCCGGCGATCTATGAACACTGCCTCGCCGGATTGGGAGCTGCCCCGGAGGAGACCCTGTTCCTGGATGATCGCGCGGCAAACGTCCAGGGCGCCGAACTATTGGGTATCCACGCTCTTCAGTTCACGTCCCATAAAGACTTGCCTAGGCTGTGGGGCGCATAGGGCGCTTGTCGGCGCTACCAGATCTCTCTAATCAGAAGAGGAAGGTCGTGTATCCAATCGTCTTTGGTTACTCCGCCTGGATAGATCACGTGCGCTAAATTGTCCTTGGTGTACGCGACCACAAAATTGGCATGCGCCACTCCATAGCTGCCATTGCGGGATTCTGTTTTGCGGGCCATGGGAACGCCAGCCGCCTCCTGGACCGCTTCAAGAGCCGCTTCGGTTCCAGTGAGGCCGACAAAATGCTTGTCGAAATTATCGAGCCAGTGCCGCAGTTTCAGCGGCGTGTCGCGCGCAGGATCGGTCGTAACGAATACGAGCTTGACCTGACTGGCAACGCCGGGCGGCAACTTCTTGAGAGCCACGCCGATATTCGACATGTGCATGGGACACTGATCGGGACACGACGTATAGCCAAAAAAGAGAAGCGTGACGGTCCCCTCGGTTCTGTTCCAGAAGTCGAAGGGAGCACCGGAGGTATCGGTAAGAACGAATCTCGGTTTCGGCAGGGGCGGCGTGACCATGCCGCCCCGATACACATCACGATTGGCCTGTTGCGCCAGCGCCAAACACGGGAGCATAAGCAAGAAGCCGAAAATGTAAACTTTCATTGGAAGCTCCTATCGGCGAACGATGACCCTTCCTTTCATGCCGAGCTGATCGTGAACGGCACATATGTAATCGAAAATGCCTGGAGAAGTAAAGGTCACCTGAAAACGCGTAATACCCGGAGACGCCTGAGCAAGGCCCGCGCGATCTTGCGGCGTAGGAGATAAGAAGCCTGAGTTCACGGTATCGGCGGGTGAGCTGATAACGGCATACCTGGCTCCCTCCGAAGTCAGCGTCACATTAGTCGAAGCCGGCCGGGGATCGGCGGGCTCCGTTCCAAAGGTCACGGTGTGGTTGATGGACGGATCGAGACTCGTCCATTCGACGGTATCCCCGACCCGAACGGTGATGGTCTCCTTCAGGAATCGCATTAGTGAAGCCGTTTGGGAACCCGCCCCGGTCGTCACAATCTCGCCGACCCCGATGGCGACGTCGCTGCTCCGCGGTCGACCTTCAGCTCCTGGAGTTTTCGCGAGGCGAGAGGCGTCCGACAGCAACAGTGTTTCTTGTGTCTGGGCTTGCCGATCGTAAGAATTCTGATCCTGAGGAAGAGGTTCGGAGGCGTTGAGGACATGGACCAGTCCGGTCATGTCCGCGTGAACAAGGCAAACGAATTTGAAGTTGCCCGGAGCTGGGAAAGTGACGGAATAGGTCAGCGTGCTCGCCGCCGGTTGCGTATCTGAATCCAATAACAGGATTCCTGTGGTGACGCACGCGGAGCCATCAAAGGTGGACCCATCCGGAGTAACCCCGGGGCATCCGACCGGAACGCCGAAGACGGGACCAAACCCGGGCGGCCGTATCTGGCCGGGTGTCAAGAACGTGAGCGAATGACGTTCATGCGTGCGAAAGGTCCAACGGATACTGTCGCCGGTGTGGATCCAGAATTCATTCGGCAAAAAGGCCAGAGCCTGGCTTCCTTCGTCGGGGCTCTCCGCTCCCACTGCCGCCTGCCACTCTTGGGCCTGCAGCGTACTTATGGCCACTCCGGCCATCATGATAGCTACCACCCACGCAATCATCGTTCGCACATCGACCTCCTTGTTCAGTTAGCGTCGCCGGAAGGAGACGCGTTGACAGCATGGCGCGGATTGATGGCTTCGACAACCCGTAATGCAGGGAATCATGGCCTTTGCCGCTATTTACCGTCGAATACCGTGGTTTACTTTGCCTTCGATGCGCGAGAACGTTACAATTCTTGCTTCCCAAGGTTCGTCGCAACCGGGGACCGATCACAGGAGAAGGTGGTGGGCGAATTATCCCCTGGCGCAGTGCCGTCCGCGAGAGCTTCCGAGGGCCGCCTGGATTCATGGAAAGAGATCGCGGCATATCTGAACCGCGACATGACGACCGTCCAACGCTGGGAGAAGCGGGAGGGGATGCCGGTACACCGGCACCTGCACGGCAAGATGGGCTCCGTCTACGCTTTTCGTGCCGAGTTGGACGAATGGGTGCGCAGCCGGAAACTTCGAGCGGCGCAGGAGAACGGGAACAATGCCGCCTCCCCGGGTGCCCCTGAGCCGCCGCCCCAGCCGGTTACGCCTTCCGGAACGAAATGGAGGCTGACTTTGTTGCTGGCAGCAGCGGGAGCCGCGCTGGCGATCGGTACAGGCCTCTGGCTAGTTGAGAAGACGGACTATTTCTGGCGTAATCCCATTGAGGGCGCGCAATTTCAGACCCTCACGGACTTCGACGGAGTGTCGCGCGACGCGGCAATCTCGCGGGACGGTCATCTCGTGGCCTTCCTCTCAGACCACGAGGGCCCAATGGATCTATGGATTACTCAGGTCGGCTCAGGACAATTTCATAATCTGACGCACGGGACCATAGCGGGAATCGTTAACTCTTTGGTCCGCACAGTCAGTTTTTCGGCCGATTCTTCTCTCGTTACCTTTTGGACTCGCAAGCCGGGTGGATCGAATAACGGCATCAGTATCTGGGCAGTCCCCACGCTTGGGGGGCAACCGCGTCTTTACCTCGACGGCGTGGCGGAGTTCGACTGGTCGCACGATGGTTCCAGGCTCGTTTATCACACTTCTGCTCCCGGAGATCCGCTCTTCGCCTCAAACGGCTTAAGCCGATCGGATATACGCCCCATATTCAGGGCGCCTGCCGGACTTCATTGTCATTTCCCTGTCTGGTCGCCGGATGGCGCATTCATCTACTTCGTCGAGGGATCCGTTCCGGATAGGTTGGACATCTGGAGGGTCGCTGCGAACGGCGGCGCAGCCGAACGAATTACGTCCCACTCTAGCTATGTGACTCATCCGGTTCTGCTTGACAGCCACACCCTGATATACCTCGCGAACGATTCTGATGGTTCGGGTCCGTGGCTTTACGGCATGGATCCTGCGCAGCGCAGGCCTCACCGCCTGACTTCCGGTCCTGAGCGCTACACTTCGCTTGCGGCCAGCGCGGACGGTCGCCATTTGGTAGCCACGCTGGCAAATCCGAAGAGAACCCTCTGGCATATGCCGCTTACTGATCGTGCATCGAAGCCGTCCACCCCTCGTCTCATCGCATTGACAACGACGACGGGGTTCGCGCCGCGCTTTGGCCCGAATTATCTCCTTTACGTCTCCTCGACGGCCGGAAACGACAGTATCTGGAAATTCAACAATGGAACCGGAACTGAGTTGTGGAGTGGTCAGGGATCGCAAGTCTCAGGCGCTCCGGTCGTCTCGCCGGATGGACAGTTCATTACGTTCTCGGTCCGGCAAAATGGCCGGAGCCGTTTGTACGTCATGCAGGCAGATGGGGGAAATGCGCATTCCGTGACCGATTCGCTGGACCTGCAGGGCTCTCCGGCATGGGCTCCTGATGGTCGATGTATTCTGTTCGCGGCAAACAGTGAGGGCATTCCTCATCTGTTTCGCTTGCCGGTGGATGGCAGCGCACCCGTTTCTTTTGTGAAGGAATACTCGGTCGATGCGGTGTGGGCGCCCGATGGCCGCTTCGTACTTTACTCGGGTCCGGATATCGGCACCACGTTTTCCATTAAGGCCGCCAAACCCGATGGCACGGCCTATCCGCTGCCGTCAGTAACGCTGACGCGAGGCGCTCGGCATCTAGTGTTCACGTCGGACGGACGCTCGCTCATTCTGCTTCGAGGAGAGATACAACACAAAGATCTTTGGGCTATTGATCTCGCGACGGGCACCGAGCGGCAGTTGACAATGCTCCCTGCCGATTTCGATGTTCGCGACTTCGATCTTTCGCCGGATGGGCGTGAGGTCGTGCTGGAACGTGGGGAGGAGCGCTCCGATATCGTGCTGGTGGAACGTGGGCGACGTTAAGCAGTTAGAATTTCAGGCAGATTTTGCCGAAGTGCCGGCCGCTTTCCATGTAGTGCAAGGCCTGGCTGATCTCGGTCCATGGGAAAACTTTGTCGATAACGGGTTTGATTTGACGCAGCTCGATGGCTTTGTTCATGCGCTCGAACATCGCGCGAGAGCCCACGAATACGCCTTGCACACGAATGCTATTCATCAGAATCGGGACCGGGCTGACAGCCGGATCTCCCCCGCTTAGCGCGCCGATTACGCTCACGGTTCCACCCATTCGCACGGCTCGCAGGGAGCGCGGGAGTGTACCGCTCCCGCCGACTTCGATCACGTGTCCTGCTCCCTCACCGTTCGTCAGCTTTCGGACCTGTTCTTCCCAATCGGGTGTCGTTTTGTAGTTAATGGTCTCGCTCGCGCCAAGACTCTTCACGCGTTCCAGTTTCTGATCGCTGCTCGAGGTGACGATGGTACGCAGACCCGCTGCTTTCGCAAACTGAAGCGCGAAGATCGAGACGCCGCCGGTCCCTTGTATCACTACGCTGTCGCCCGGAAGCGCCGGGGCGTCCTCAAAAAGGGCATGCCACGCTGTCACTGCGGCGCAAGGCAGAGTCGCGGTTTCTTCGTCCGATAAAGATGAAGGCGCGGGTACCAACCCGTCCTCAGAAAACACCGCTGCTTCCTGCAAGATGCCCTGTATCGCACCACCCAGCGCCGAAGCGGCTTTCTCCCGGTTTACGGGTCCATCGATCCACTTCTGCATGAAGCAGGCCGCTACGCGATCGCCTTTCTTGACGCGCGTCACGCCGGGCCCTGTCTCTTCCACCATACCCGCGCAATCCGACAAAGGCACCATCGGGCGCTTCAGCCGCGGGTTGTATAAGCCCTTCACGAGCATGTAGTCGCGAAAGTTCAGGGAGGCCGCGAGCATCTTCACCAGTACCTGGCCTGGCCCGGGACGTGGAATCTCCTTTTCTATCAGCGAGAGCTTATCGAGCCCGAATTCCTGTACTTCAAACGACCTCATGATGGAGCGTCCTCGTGAACTCGATCAACTGATTCAATTTGCCGCTGGCGGCGCCGCTATCAATCGATTCGGCCGCCATCGCGACAGCGGCCTTCAAGTCGGGCGCTCGCTCGGCAACAAGCAGTGCTGCCGCCGCATTGACGATGACCTCATCCCTCCGCGCGCCCGGCTCTCCTTCCAGGATCGATCGAATAATATCCGCATTCATTTCGGGATCTCCGCCCTTTAAATCCTCGATGGAAGCCTGGGGCACACCAAAATCGGCGGGTGACCAGCGGCCCTTCTGAACCCGCCCATCCTCCACCTGGAACACGATGCTGTGCGTGGTTGTGGTGATCTCGTCGAGTCCGTCGGCTCCGTGCACGACAAAGGCACGTTCGATGCCCAAACGTGCCGCCGCCTGGGCCAGCATCTCCGCTGCGCGCACGGAAAATGCGCCGATCAGTTGCACGCGCGCCCGCACCGGATTCGTCAGCGGGCCTAGCAGGTTGAATACTGTCCGGCCCTTCAGAAGCAGGCGTGCTTCCTGGGCGTGCTTTACCGCTGGGTGAAGTAGCGGCGCGTACAGAAACCCGATCCCGGTGTGGCGAATGCACTCGATCACATCGCGCGCCGAAAGATTCACCGGCAGCCCCAGCGCTTCCAAAACATCGGCGCTGCCGCATTGGCTCGAAATGCGGCGGTTCCCGTGTTTGGCAACTCGCAATCCCGTGCCCGCCACCACGAAGGCCGTAGCGGTAGAAACATTGAAGGAACCCGTGCTATCGCCCCCGGTGCCACATGTGTCCAGCACCGGCTCTTCGGATTGGTCGAGTTCAACAGGCTCGCTCATCTCCCGGATGGCTTTGGCGAAGCCGACCAGCTCGGCGACAGTCTCGCCCTTGCGGCGCAAGAACGTCAGCACCTCCGCGATGCCGTCGGTTGTCATCTCGCCCGACAGCATGCGGCGCATCAGGCCATACGCCTCCGCCTCACTGAGGTGGACGAAATTCCGGAAAGGAAGATGAGACATGCCCCCGTTACTCACGACCCATGAATCATCTATTGTGAACTACGCCGGTTGGCGATTCCGCTACCCTTACCGGAAGTTCTCTACCAGGAGAATTTCGGTGCCACGATTGTCAATCTGGTTATAGAGCAGATCGCGACCATTGGGAGAGATCGCGAGCCCTGTAGCGGCTACTTTTGGCAGCTTCGCGACGGTCACTGCCTTATCGGTCTTAAAATCGAAAAACCGCAGGCTGCTGTTATCGATTCCGACTCCATCGACGAACCAGATCCCCTGATTGACCACGGCCCACGTACGATCGAATACGGACGCCAGAATTTGCTCCTCCCGCCCTCCTCCTACCGGCATTCTCATAAGCGGAGTGCTCGAATTCCGGTCGCGAGTGTAATACAAGAACTTGCCGTCGGAAGACTCCTGCGGCGCCCAACCGCCATTCCGTGTTATCTGGACGGCCGCACCGCCCTTCGAAGGAATTCTGTAGATCTCCATCCGGCCTGTATGATTCGACTGAAAGTAGAGCCATTTGCCGTCCGAAGACCAATAAGGAACGAGGTGATCAAACGGATCGCTACTCAGCCGGCGAGGAGCGCCGCCATCCGCGGATACAACATAAATCTGAGCATTTTTATCTTTGCGGGTATCGAAAGCGATCCACTGTCCGTCAGGGGACCACGCCGGACTGCCGCTCAGATAAGTGGGGCCGCCGAACAGTAAGCTAACATCTCGCCCGTCCGCATTCGCCAGCCAAACTCCCAGAGCTCCGGAACGATCCGACTCGAAAGCGATCCTGCGCCCATCCGGCGAAAAGGCGTGCGGCCTCACAATGTCGCCACGTGTCGAAGTGATCATCGGGACCGGTTCCCCGGCTCTGCCAGGCGCAGTGATAGACATGCGCCAAACGTTAATGTCATTGAAAGAATGTGAAAAAGCAAGGCGATTCCCGTGCGCAGCGATGGCCGGGTAACTCGCGCCATTGCCTACAAAGGCTATCGGACGCGCAGCGGTGGCGCCACTCGCCGACACGCGCCAGAGCTGAGAGGATACTGGACCTGCAATACCATGCCAGAAAACCAGCTCCTTGCCATCTGCAGTCCAGGCAGGACCAACGCTGGCGCCGGACGGGGTATTCAGTTGGCGTGGCACTCCTCGCAGTCGGAGGCTTTCATCCAGATCCACCACGAAAAGTCCTGCATCTCCTTCGCTGAGCCGGCGTGAAAACGCCATCATCCGCGAGTCGGGCGACAGCGCCGGTCCGACTTCGTCGCCTGTGGTTCCAGGGGAGAGCGTCCGAACATCGCCGTCGTCGACAGAGATGACGAGGATGCGGCTCGGCTTATTAAGAGCTTCACGACCGGCTGTGACCAGCCATTTGCCATTGCTCGACCAGCTCAAGTGCGGAAACCTACGCTCCACAAGTGCACCTATTTCAGGTGCACCTATTTCGGCAACATGGTGCTCGGATCCGCCCAGCGGAGAGACTTGATAGATGCCCGCAAACGAACCCGAGACGACCCGCAAGAAGGCCACAGACTTGCCGTCGGGAGCCCAGGCCGGGCTGATGTCGTCCTGATCGCCATGCGTGAGTTGCAGCGGGCTATCGGTGCCGATCACTTTTGCGTAGATATGAGTGACACTCCCCTGCTCGCCGGTCCAGGCGAACGCGATCTGGTTCCCATCGGGAGAAAACGCCGGAAAGCCCTGGAAACCCGTATAGCTGGTGAACGGCACAAGCCGCATTTCGGGTTGCGGCTCGCGCGAATGGACGTATAGCCCAATTCCAGCCGCCGCCAGTACTAAGACAGCCACCAGCCCGCCGAGCATCCACCTGTACTGCCGTTTTCTATTCTGCGGCGTTTCGCCGGCGACCAACTTCCCCGAATCTGACTCTTCTTTCAATTCGAGCAGCGCAATTCGGACATCGGCAATCGTCTGAAAGCGCCTCTCCCGATCCTTGCGAAGACAGCGACTAATGATCTTCTCCAGATCGCGCGGAAGATCGACGGAAATCTGGCTTGCCGGCTTTGGTTCATCGCGCAGTATCGATGAAATGGTAGACATTCCCGTGTCGCCGCGGAATGCGCGCTGGCCGGTAACCATCTCATAGAGCAGCGCCCCGAAGCTGAAAATGTCGGAGCGCGGATCCAAAGGTTTGCCCTCCGCTTGCTCCGGCGACATATAGGAAAAGGTTCCGAGAACCGTGCCTTCGTGTGTACGCGGCCGCTCGTCCGGATCTGCGATCGTTGTGAGACTGCCCTCCGACCCGGATGCCTCCGTCAGCTTTGCCAACCCGAAGTCGAGTACCTTCACCGCTCCGGAATCGGTAACCATGACGTTTCCCGGCTTAAGATCCCGGTGCACGATGCCGGCTGCAGCAGCAGCGCCCAACGCCTCGGCAATTTGGATCGCAGTCTTCAGGGCCTCGTTCAGGCGCATTCCCTTTCGCGGAATCAGTTGATCGAGCGTTTTTCCTAGCACGTACTCCATCACGATGAACTGATTCCCGTTTTCCGATGAGATGTCGTGAACGGTAACGATGTGAGGATGATTCAGCGAGGAAGCAGCGCGAGCTTCCAGCGTAAAACGGCGCAGGCGATTATCGTCACCGACCTTATCCGCGGACAACAGCTTCAACGCCACAACCCGATCCAGATGCTTATCGCGCGCTTTGTATACCACACCCATGCCGCCCTCGCCCAGCTTCTCGAGGACTTCGTAGTGGCCGACAACCTGACCGATGGTGAGCATTATGGCGAATCTAGTTAGCAAGAGTGTACTGCAAGTAAGGCGAAAGACTATTCGGCTACGCTAAAGCCTAGAGGTTCGCGAAGCACAGTGCTCGTTGTGATGAAGGCCAACGCCGCCCCGGCGGATATCGCGCAGGGTCTGCGCACGAATTGAAATCCTCGGGTTTAAGCCGCACATTATCCCGGGCGAGCAGCGCACCGCCATCGGCATCACGGGAAACGCCGGGCCCATTGACTCGGCAGAATTCGAAGACCTGCCCGGCGTTGCGGAGGCCATTCGCGTTTCCAAGCCTTACAAGCTGGTCAGCCGCGAAACCAAGCCTCGGAACACGATTGTAACGGTGAAGGGAGTTCCTGTGGGGGGCGAAAACATCGTCATCTGCGGTGGCCCCTGCTCCGTCGAGAGCCGCGATCAGATACTGGAATCCGCCCACGCCGTCAGGGCGGCAGGCGGCGAACTGCTGCGGGGCGGCGCCTACAAGCCACGCACCTCGCCCTATAGCTTCCAGGGACTTGGCGAGGAAGGATTGCAGTACCTCGCGGAAGCGCGCCGGCAAACAGGGCTCGGCATTGTAACGGAAGCCATTGATGTCGAGACCTTCGATCTCGTTGAGGGCTACGCGGACTGTATCCAAATCGGCGCCCGCAACATGCAGAATTTTTCTCTGCTGCGCCGCGCCGGTCGATCTCGCAAGCCGGTTCTTCTGAAGCGCGGCATGTCCTCGACGCTCGAAGAATTCTTAATGGCAGCCGAATACATCTTGGCGGAAGGTAATTACAATGTCATTCTCTGCGAGCGCGGAGTCCGTACCTTTTCCGATCACACTCGCAGCACTCTCGATTTGAGCATTGTTCCCGCGGTACAAACCCTCAGCCATCTGCCGATCATCGTGGATCCCAGCCATGGAACCGGAAAGCGCGATAAAGTCGTGCCGATGGCCCTGGCTTCCATAGCGGCGGGCGCTTCAGGTCTCATCGTTGAGATGCATCCAGCACCTGAGCGTGCCTTATCGGATGGATACCAATCGTTGGATCCCGGGCAGTTTGCGGAAATGGTGGAAGAGTGTCATGCCCTGTCTGAACTGCTGGTCTCTCGGCGCAGAGCGCCCGCAGAAGTGCACTAGAAGCGAATACAAATAACTGCGCGCCGGTGGGAACAGCGTCCCCATCGGCGCAATGTGATCGGATTCCTGCGTGAAGTGCGACTTATAAGGCGCTGCGGCGGCCAGCCAGTAAGCTGACGAGAAACAGCACCAAGAAGATCACGAAACAGATCTTGGCGATTCCGGCCGAGGCGGCAGCAATGCCTCCAAAACCTAGGATTGCCGCTAAAATCGCAATCACCAGAAATACCCACGCGTACCAGAGCATTTGTTCTCTCCTCCCTCGCAGCTGTGAATTTGCACGTTGCCTGCCACCCCCGGATTCACGTTAGATGTTCATTGTTTCTCCCGCGTATTCAAGGGGTTAAGAGCAATAAAGCATTGGACGGGAATGAGGGCCCCGCTTGTCCCGGACTGAATAATTTGCGCGGCTAGAGGAAGAATCGTCTTGTGGCCTCGGTATGACGGCAAGTCCGCAGTGACGTTCTGCGAAGATCCGGATATGGCACATCAACTCACTACCTCGTACCTCGAAGATGTTCTGACAATCCTCCGGCAATACAAGAAGCTGGCCGAGAACGCCATGGCGCAGGTCGAAGAAAAGCACCTGTTCACGGTCCTCGACGAAGAGATGAATTCAATCGCGATTCTCGTCAAGCATATGGCCGGCAACATGAGGTCGCGCTGGAAGGACTTCCTGACTACGGACGGCGAAAAACCGGACCGCCACCGCGACAGTGAATTTGTCGACCCGCCGTCGAACCGCGAAGCAGTCATAGCAACCTGGAACACAGGGTGGCAGTTCGTATTTGCTGCGCTCGAGCCACTCTCGGAACAAGACCTGAGCCGCACCGTCATCATCCGCGGTGAGCCGCATTCTGTCATGCAGGCGATCAACCGGCAGCTTGCGCATTACGCCTCACACTGCGGACAAATCGTGTTTCTGGCCAAGCACTTCCAATCTAAGAATTGGAAATCGCTTAGTATCCCGCGCAACAAGCCGGCCGAGGCGAATCAGAGCATTCTCGCCGGTAAGGCGAGTGAACGATAAACTCGCACAGGCTCTATTTCGCTTTATGCTGCGCTTCGTTTCGACTTTCCGGCCGTGGCTTTGGCGGGGCTCTTCCTGGCAGCCCTTCTGACTCCTTTTTGATCCTCTTTCATGCTGTCCGGCTGACTATGCCACGCATCCCACAGCTTCGACATATTGCGCGCGAATTGACGGGGCTTCTCCTCGTAAATGCGTTGTCCCAATGACTGGGCCTTTTCGCGAAGCTCTTTCTGATATTGGGCGGCGAGCGCGAGCGAGAGGCGCACCTCCTCTGCACTCCCGTAGTTATCGGGATTGTCGCGGAGCTTGCCGCAAAGTACTGTCAGGTTGTGATCGTCACCTAGCCAGGTCTCCAGTTTCTTTAAGCTTTCCTCGTGCGCCTGCATGACCTCGGTCCACAGGCTCTCCAGCAAGCGCACGTGATACCAATGATCTTTCACGCGTTTGCGCCACTCGTGGAAATTCTCGGGCGTGGGATCTTTCTTTGCGGTGGCCATCGCTTGCCGGCCCCGCCGATACCTGTTTCTTAGCCCACCCTCGATCGCGGTAAAGCCATCGGCCTTCAAAGGCCAGGACGGAACACGCTTTCTCGCTGCCCGCAGCGTCGAAATTCCGCGCAGCGCGGTCTCATCGAGATTCACTGCCTGCTCAATTTCGGACTTGCTCTTCCGTAGCCCGACGCGAATAGAGGCGAGCCCGTTTCTTTGCAGCTCATCGTTGTACTTCGCTACGAGATCGTCGAAGACTTCGATAATCGCTTCCGCGTCACGAATCTCAGACAGCTTGTGGCCCAAATCGCGCAACCGTGTATTCTCGCGCTTATAAATCCGGCCCAGTTCCGGCTGCACGAGCCGCAGGGCGCCGCGGATCTTCTTAATGCTCTTGCGCGCTTCGTGAATGGCTTCGCCCCGATTGCCGCTTTTGCGGCCCAGTTGCCCGGCCGCTGAATCGATCTCCTCCAGAACCACACGGCGGATCCCTTCCGGAATCGACTCCCCCGCCTTGAGACGATAGGCCACGATGTGTTCTCCGGCTGCTGTTTAAGAATGGCCTTCGTGGGGGGCGGTCGCAGCAAAACCTGTCGTCTCGCCGCCGTATTCTTTATCGGCTTCCGCGTTTCGCCCGAGCAGACGCAAAGCAGCCGCAGTGACGTGCTCCGCGGTGAAGCCGAAGTTTTTCATGATTTCGGCGCCCGGAGCCGAGGCTCCGTAATGATCGATTCCGATAATGATGCCTTCGTCACCGGCCCAGCGCTCCCATCCGTAGGTGGCGCCCGCCTCTACCGCCACGCGCTTCTTGATGCTTTTCGGAAGGATGCTTTCGCGGTAGCGTGCGTCCTGCGCTTCGAACAGATACCAGCTCGGCATACTGATTACGCGCGCTTTTGCACCGTAGCTGCGCAATTTTTCCTGGGCTTTCATACATAGTGAAACCTCGGAGCCGGTGCCGATCAGAATCACATCCGGCGAACCGCCGTCCGCTTCCGAAAGAATATAGGCTCCCTTCGATACGTCGATGTTCCTGGCTTTGCTCCGATCCAGATGCGGCAAGTTTTGACGCGTGAGAGCGAACAACGTAGGCCCTGAGTGCTGGATGGCGACCGCCCAGGCTTCCGAGGTCTCGGTCGCGTCGGCAGGGCGCATCACGTTCAAACCCGGAATCGCGCGCAATCCGGCAAGATGCTCTACCGGCTCGTGGGTCGGACCATCCTCGCCCACGCCGATGCTGTCATGCGTGAAAACATAAAACGCCTTCAATTTGCTCAGCGCCCCGAGACGAATCGCCGGCTTCATATAATCCGAGAAAACGAGGAAAGTGGCGCTGAAGGGCAACACTCCGCCGTGCGCCGCCATGCCGTTCACGGCCGCTCCCATGGCATGCTCACGCACGCCGAACGCGAGATTCTGACCGGCATAGCCCCACACGCCGCCCACTGCGCCCTGACTTGAGGGACCTCCTGATTCCAGAGGCTGAAAATCGCCCAGGCCCTTCAAAGCCGTATTGGTGGAAGGATTCAAATCGGCCGAGCCACCGATGAGGTTCGGAATGTGCTTGGCCAGCGCATTCATCGCCTGTCCCCCCGCGGCACGCGTCGCGAGCGGCTTGTCTTCCGGCTTCCACTTCGGCAGATCGGCGCTCCAGTTATCCGGCAGTTTCCCGGCCATAATTTGTTCCAGCTCGCGTCCTTCAGCCGGAAAGGCCTTCTTGTACGCCTCGAACCTCTTCTGCCACTCCTGCTGGGCTTTCGGCCCTTTCTCGCCAGCTTGCCGGAAAAATTTCACGGCATCTTCGGGCAGATAGAACTTGTCCATCGTCGGCCAGCCAAGCGCCTTTTTCGAAGCCTGCAGTTCCTCTTCTCCGAGCGGATTGCCGTGCGCTTCGAACGAATCCTGCTTCTTCGGACTTCCATAGCCAATGTGAGTGTGAACCAGGATCAGCGAGGGACGGTTCCGCTCCCGTTGCGCTTCTTCTATGGCCCGGCCGATATCTTCCGTATCGTTGCCGTCCTCGACATGACGAGTGTGCCAGCCGTATGCCTCGAATCGCTTGCCTACGTCTTCGGTGAAACACAAACTGGTCGCTCCGGCCAGCGAGATGTGGTTCTGATCGTAAAGATAGATGAGCTTCCCCAGCCGCAGATGACCGGCGAGCGAGGCGGCTTCATGCGAGATACCTTCCATCAGATCGCCATCGCTCGTAATCGCGTAAGTGTAATGATCGATCACCTTGTGACCCGGCCGGTTGTAGCGGGCCGCGAACCAGGCTTCCACAATGGCCATACCGACCCCGTTGCCGAAACCTTGACCAAGCGGTCCGGTTGCGACCTCCACACCGGGCGTATGACCGCGCTCCGGGTGCCCGGGCGTCTTGCTGCCCCATTGACGGAAGCGCTTCAGCTCTTCGAGGGGAAGATCGTAACCGGTGAGATGCAGCAGGCTGTACAACAGCATGGAACCGTGCCCTGCCGAGAGCACAAACCGGTCGCGGTCGAACCACTGCGGATCCTTGGGATTGAATTTGAGGAACCTGGTCCACAGCGCGTAAGCCATCGCCGCCGCTCCCATCGGCAGTCCTGGATGCCCGGAGTTTGCATTCTGAACGGAATCGGCGGAAAGAAAGCGAATCGTGTTAATACACACGTCTTCCAGCGTTTGCATCTCGGTGATTGGCAAGGTATTACTCTCCTCGTTTGACAAAATTCCGGAAATCTCGTGACCCACGAAGCCAGAGGTGCAGGCATTCGCGTTAACCGGCCGCTCTTATAGATTAGTACTCAGCCCTTCGAAACCCTGCAGACGCATCGCAAGAACGCTAATCCCATCCAAGTTGCCACGATATCCTGACGAATAGATGGTATTGCGAGCCGCGGCTCTTGCGCTGCTATGGCTGTCATTGCTGAGCGCGCAAAGCACTTCTCCGTCATCGACTGACTCGCCGAATCCCGCTGCATCCGCTCCCGAAGCTCCCCCCATCGTGAGCTGCCCCGCCGGCGGGCCGCTGGGTGCGGTCGATCTACGCGTTCAATCCCCGAAAGGCGATCAGCCCCTCCCGTTTCAGAACATCAATCATCTGAGTGAAGGCGACACGCTTCTCTACGCTCCCATTCTGCGCGGCAAGGAGAAACGGCCCGGCGAAATCGCGCTGGTGATGGTTCCGGCCAAACGGGAAGAGGGCAAAGACCTGCTGGTCGTCACGGACCCGAAACCCGCCGACAAACCAGAGCAATGGAAGATCACACAGACCATCTCTATTGCCGCGTTTGTATACGGTCCGCAAGGACTGAGCAAAAGGAAGGTGAAGAACTTCCTCGCGCAGGACGACCTGCTCGTCGCACAGCTTGCCGACTTCGCCGAAAAGACATCGCAAACGGAAGCCTTGGTGGAGGCCCTGTCGAATTCAGAAAGTTCGTCCGCCAGCGTTAACGCCGCGCTGACCGGCTTTGCTTCGCAGTACGGAATCGCGGTGCAACTCGACAAGAACGCGCCGCCCGCCGTGCAGGCAGAGACTTTGTTCGCAACCATGAATCCGCAGCTCGCCACCTATAATCCGCTGGCGAGTTCGACCGCGCAGCGCGCGGGGCAAACCGCAAGCCTGGCAACCGTGGCCGCGACGCTGTTCTTCGGCAGCCCCATCGGACTGGCTGCGGGCGGCACCGCCATGCTGTTAGATTTGCGCTCCATCGCCTTCCCCGATACGCAATTCCGCTCCTCGTTTACTCAACCGCTGCCTGACTCCGGCCTGAACCTGTGCGGGCAGCGCGGACCCGCGCCGCCTCATACCAGAGTGGCCTATATTTGGGCAAGCCGCATTCCGAACACCCCCACGCCTTCGATCCAGATTGGAAGCGCGGACTTCATTCCCGCCACACAGAAGTCTCCGGTACCTGTCGAGGTAGCGGAGCAGCAATGGAAGTATTTACAGCGAGCCCGCGGCTGGAGTCTTGTGAGCGGCGACAATCGGAAAACGCCCGTGACCGTCTTGAAGCTGGGCAATCAGAAGTCGCTCGAGATCGATTTGACTAAAGCCAATATTCCTCCCGGCGATTATCGGCTGGCCGGCTACTGGGACTGGGCGCCGTTTGAAGCTACGGGACAGGTGCATGTCCGCAAACTGGGCGAATTCACGGAAGCCAAACTTGAGCCTGCATCGCAGGATCAGCTGCTTGCGAAGTCCGGCAAAATTCCCGTCACCCTTACCGGAAGCGATTTCGAGTTTACGACGAAAGTGGAATTGAAAAAGCTGGGCGACGAGTTCGCTACCGCCGAGCCCGTGCGGTTTCTTCTGCCCATAGGCCTTCGTGAAGGCCCGCAGCAGCAGATGGACGTTCAGATCGACACAGCCCAGCTAGACCCAGGCAAGTACGCGCTGCTGATCTCGCAACAGGACGGCCGCGCGCATGCCGTGGATTTCAAGGTTCTGCCCAATCCTCCAAAAATCGACAACCTCCCAATTCTCGTGAATCAAGGTGTGGCGGTTCAGCATTACGTGCTCAAAGGGGAACGGCTGAATTTATTGGCCAGATTAGAAGCGCCCGATGCCGCTCTCGACCTGAGCGCGGCCGGAACCGGCCAGAACGAGCGCAACCTCACTGTACAGTTAAAATCGAATCCCCAGCCTGGAACCTTGTTGCCGGTCAAAATGTATCTGCAGGATCGCAGCGAACCCATGACACTTCCCGAAGCGCTGCAGGTCACCGGGCCATTACCCGTGCTGGCGAGCTCCAAATTGTCCCTGCCGCCCGGAATGCAAATCGCGCTACACGCGGATGAGTTTCCCGCCGGCTCTATTCTCACGGCTGTTGTGGATGCCAAGAACCTGGAACGCAAGAGCGTGCTCCGGCTTGGCTGCTCCGACGATGCAGCCGCCCCCGCCGCATTGCACATCGGACAGGAAACCGCTACATCGAACTTGCAACAGTTATCGCAGGACCAGCTTTTTCTGTCGTTCGACACGAGTTCGCTGCCTGCAGGCTGTTTGCTCGAGGCCACCATCGACAACGGCCAGAATCAGGTGTCTCAGCCATTCCCGCTGGCCCTGATCATCCGTGTGCCGCAAATCGATTCTTTTTCGTTGGCGGCCGGTACCTCCTCGAACGGCAGCCGCGCGTACGTTTTGTCGGGACAAAATTTGGAGATGATCGCAAAAGCCGGATGGGATCAGACCACCGGCGTGGATGTTCCTGGTCTGCCCGTCCCCGTGCCGGGGCAGGGCCAGAAGCAGTCGCTCGCCGTCAATCTGCCGGATCCAGCTAACCCGCAGCCTTGTCTGTACGTGTGGTTGCGAGGTGATAAGGAAGGGCGCGTTACGACGGTGAAAGTTCCGCCGATCGCTTCGCCGGTCATGGTCCTCCCACCTCCGCTGCTATCGCCTCCGCCCGAGCTTCCGCCTCTGCCAGCCGCGTTGCCCAGCAGTCCACCGACGGCTTCGCATGTTCTATAGTTGAGTTTGAATTGACGAACTTACCCAATCTGCTGAGCTTAGTTCGTATCTTCCTGGTGCCTTTGGTCGTGGCCGCACTGGTTCAGCAGAACTTCGGTATTCACTGGGGCGACCGGATCCTGGTCGCAAACGACTTCTTCGCGCTCACGGTATTTCTGGCAGCGGCGCTGACCGACCTTTTAGATGGATACCTGGCGCGTCGCTGGAAACAGGTTACGACTGTAGGCACTCTCCTTGATCCCGTCGCCGACAAGCTCCTGATTTCCGCCGCCCTGATCTCGCTCGTGCAGATTCGGCTGCTGCCTGGCTGGATGGTGATTCTGATCATCAGCCGCGAGTTTGCCGTTTCCGGCCTCCGAAGCATCGCTGCCGCGGAGGGCTACACCATCGGGGCCGGAGATCTTGGCAAGTCTAAAATGATGTTTCAGGTGCTGGGAATCGCGCTGGTAATGCTGTCCATACGCTGGCCCGCGATTCGACTCTATGCACTCGCAGCCATGTGGGCAGTCGTCATATTCGCGGTTTGGTCCGCAGTTGATTACTTCAGGAAATTCTGGCGGAAAGTGGACACGAGCATCAAACTCCGCCGCCGGCGTGAATTAATCGCCATGGAACGCCAGAAACGGCGGTTGTTGAAGGGGTCGAGAATCGCCGACGCTACTGCGGGATTGCCGAATAGCCGATTATTCGGTGCTGAAATGGAAACTCGTCAGCGCGATGTGCGGTGAAGGCTGCAGCACTTCGTAATTGTCCTGAGTGAAGATCACTGTCCTGACCTGCCCCCGCGGGCCAACGGTGCCGATCTCTTTTCCATTAAATACGACGTTCAAGCCTCCCGCGTTGCCCGTTCGGATGCGAGCGGTCTCACGCGCTTCCAGCACCTTTGTCTCGTCCGGTTCCAAGTTGCCGCTGAACAATTGTTTGCCATCGGCCACGATCGAGAGCCAGGTGCGCTCCAGTGCGGAGACCTGCAGATGAACCGCGGTGTCGACCTGCGCTTGCGGGGCCGGAGCCGAGTCGCCGCGAGCCGTGAACGATTGGGGCGCGCTGGCCCGCGCCGCTCCCTCAATCTTGCTCGATTGGTTGGCGGTGTGTTCGGCAGCTGAACCGTAAGATGTCGTGCTCTTTTGAGCCGCTTTCTGAGGCGCCGTTATGGATGCTTTGTGAACTAAGGCCTTTGAATGGAAAGAGCGGACCACGGCATCGAGAGATCCGCGCCAGTTCGACTTCGCGTTTTGCCAAACGGCGTACACAGCCGAGCACCCCACGAGCATTACAGTAAACGTCGCGAGCGAACTCAACCATCGCCAATTTTTCGGGCGGCTTACGTGAAGCGCAGGAATCTTCGGCAGCGCAGCGTCGTTATGGCCCGGTATCAGAGGTTCGGGCATGGTGCTCACGGCACTTTGAACTCCCGGCGCAAGCAGATTGTAATCCAGATTTAGCTGTTGTGCGAACTGCCGCACAAAGCTCTTATAAAAGAACGGGGAACTGATCCGCTGCAGCTCGTCGTTCTCAATGGCCTCTAGATTCTTTATCGAAATCCGAGTTCTTGCGCTAACCTGTTCGAGCGTGAGCCCGATACGTATGCGTTGTTCACGGAGCTCTTGTCCAACTGACTCCATAATGCTTCTCGGCCGTCCCGCCAATTTCAGTGCAAAGTTATAATACTACAGTCGTTTACGTACGCATTTGTCTCTAATCGCTGCACCGTCTGTCAACTGGATCGCACATTCCGATGCTTAGTTAGGACTCATGCATAACTCTAATCGGCTCAAAATCAGCTTGGCTTTACCTCATGCTCGACTTTTATTGATGGCTTTCGGGCTGGCCGGCAGCGCCCTTTGCTTCTCTCTCCCTCGAGTTCCTCCTGCCGGCGTCACCTTCCGCGGGACTGCGGCCCTTGCCGCTACCGAACACGCCACCTCCTTCGGCGAACGGCCCGCCGGATCGGACGCCATCGTTCATTTGCGCGATTGGATTGTGAAGGAGCTGAAGCAGGTTGGAGGAGAGTTATCGCTCGATTCCTTCACTGGCCAGACCCCCGCGGGCCCTATTCTCATGGCCAATATCATCCTCAAATTTCCGGGAACATCGGGCAAAGCGATTATCGTAACCGGGCACTACGACACGAAGCGCATCCCAATGGTGCACTTCGTCGGCGCAAACGATGCAGGTTCCTCCACCGGTTTCCTGATGGAATTCGCCCGCTGCGTAGCAGCGATGAAGCATCCCGATGACATCTACATCGTCTTTTTCGATGGCGAGGAAGCCGTGAGGAAGGAGTGGGAAGGCACGGACAACCTCTATGGGAGCCGCCATCTTTCCGCCAAATGGTTAGCTGACGGCACGCTTCATCGCATTAAGGCGCTGATCAACATTGACATGATCGGCGACAAGCATCTCGATCTTAATAACGACGATAATTCCTCCCAGTCGCTTCGCACGACTGTGTGGCGCATAGCCGCGAAGCTGGGCTACGACAAGTATTTTCAGCACCAGTCGGGCGGAGGTATCGATGACGATCACAAACCCTTCGCCGATCTTGGCGTGAACGTCATTGACTTCATCGATCTCGACTACGGCCCGAACAGCTCGTACTGGCACACGGCCGAGGACACCATGGACAAGCTAAGCGCACACAGTTTTCAGGTCGTAGGCGACGTGGTGATGGAACTCGTTAAGGAACTCGGCCAACAGTAGCGTCATGTATCGCGAGCGGCGATCACCGATGTTGCGGGCGTTAAAGTGGGGCAGACGACCATTATTCACGGTGACAGCATCCGCACCGGCGTGACCGCCGTTCTGCCACACTCCGGCAATCTCTATCGCGGGCCCGCCGCGATCAAGAAACGCGAAGAAAAGCGACCGCTACTATCCTGCGGTTCTGCGGTAGCTGTAGAGCGTTACGGATAAGATATTTGTTCGAGGCTCGAACATGATCACGCAGTCAGATCGATCGCTCTTAGGGCTTGCCGCGTTCGGCCTTCTAACGGTACTCGCGTGTGGCAGCGCCGCCGGACAGCAAGCCCCGCCCTTGAACTGGACAACCCAACAGGATCACCAGAACATGATGGATCAGTTGGGGATCAAAGCGCTTCGCCCTGGACCGAGCGGGAACGAAAAAGACCCCAATCACGCCAACTACGATGAAACGAAGTCGAATCCGTATGGGGATCTGCCCGACGCGCTCACGTCTAAAAACGGGCAAAAGGTCACTTCGCCCGAACAGTGGTGGAAACAGCGGCGCCCGGAGATTGTTGAAGACTTCGAGCGTGAGGTAGTGGGCCGCATCCCTTCAAATGCGCCTAAAGTTAGCTGGGGCGTGAAAAGTACGATTCACTCGAAGACAGGCGTTTTCCCTGTGATGGAGAGGGAGTTAGTGGGACACGTGGACAACTCGGCGTATCCCACGATCAGCGTCGATATCCAAATGACGCTGGTGACGCCCGGGAACGCGAAAGGTCCCGTGCCGGTGATGATCATGTTCAGCAGCGCAATGCTTCGGCAGTTCATTGCCAGTCATCCGGAGTTCAAGAAGATGCTGGGCACCGATCCGCCTGCGACGGAACAGTTGATCGCTGGAGGATGGGGCTACGGACTGCTCGACACCAGCAGCATTCAAGCGGATAACGGCGCAGGTCTGACGAAGGGAATCATCGGCCTCACCAATAAGGGTCAACCGCGAAAACCCGACGACTGGGGCGCGCTGCGGGCCTGGGGCTGGGGTGCTTCGCGCGCGCTCGACTATCTGGAGACCGACGGCGGCGTGGATGCAAAGCGCGTTGGCATCGAAGGGGTCTCTCGTTATGGGAAGGCCGCCCTTGTGACCATGGCCTTCGATACCCGATTTGCCGTGGCGCTGGTGGGTTCCTCTGGTGAAGGTGGTGCCAAACCGCACAGGCGCAATTTTGGAGAAGAGGTGGAAAACCTTACGGGCTCCGGCGAGTATCACTGGATGGCCGGCAACTTCTTGAAGTACGGAGCAGCACAATCCTCATTCGGAAGCATGAATGCCAGCAACTTGCCTGTGGACTCGAACGAGCTGATCGCGCTGTGCGCGCCTCGTCCAACGTTCATCAGTTACGGAGTGCCCGAAATGGGCGATGCAAAATGGCTGGACCATCAGGGCAGCTTCATGGCGACAGTTGATGCGAGCGCCGTCTACCGGCTGCTGGGTGCAAAGGGACTGGGAGTCAATGAGGATTATCACAACGCAAAGCTGCCGCCGGTGAATACAGGGCTACTCAATGGGCAGCTAGCCTGGCGGCAGCATGATGCCGGACATACCGACGCCCCGAACTGGAAGTACTTCATTGCATGGGCGGACAAATTTCTCAACTACCGCGCAAGTCCTTGGCAACTGCCGGCTGACGTGCCTGTTTTTCGAACAGACCCAAATTCGCTTGTTGCTCATGCGCAACTAATCAACAAAGCCAAACAGGGCGGAATCGATGTCTACTTCGAGGGCGACTCGATTACGCGTAGATGGGACGCAACCGACTACCCGAACCTGCTTGCTAATTGGAAACAAAACTTCTTCGGCTGGAACGCGGCTGATTTCGGTTGGGGAGGGGATCAAACCCAAAATATCCTCTGGCGTCTGGAGAACGGCGAACTGGACGGGGTCAATCCCAAAGTCGTGGTGTTGTTGGCGGGCACCAACAACGTTGGCGGCCGATATACGGGGGGTGAAGCTGACGCGAAGGTAGACGACGTAACGCGAGGTCTTCAGGCGATTGTGCGTGCGATTCAGAGCAAAGCGCCCACAGCAACGATCCTGTTGATGGGGATCTTCCCAAGGAATGACAATATGGCGCTGAACCCGATCATCGATCGGATCAACGGCAACTTGTCTAAATTCGCCGATGGGCAGAAGGTCAGGTATCTGAACGTCAACGATAAACTAGCCGACAGCGAGGGAAGGCTGTTCGAAGGCATGATGAACGCATCCGACAAACTCCATCCGACTGCAAAGGGATATCAAGTCTGGGCGGACGCACTCAAACCGCTTCTGACGGAGTTGCTGGGGCGGCCCGCCGCCGTGGATCACGCGCCACCGCCGACGGGCGATCCCGCCGCGGAACATTAACCGAGGGTGGCGGAGGCGTAGATATCAAGGTCAGTCTGGGATAAATTTGCGTCTCAGGTTAACAGCCCTGCTGCGATCCTTATGGATTTGCTCGCGGTGTCTGGTTCACCGGCGCTGACTTCAATTGCGCGTCCAACACCGGCTTGAGCGTGCTAAAGACAATCGGGCCGTTGTAGCGCTGTCCGTTGACGAAGATCGTGGGGGTGCCTTCCACGCCCGCGCTGTTTCCGTCTTGCACGTCTCTTACGACTGTTTCACGCACCTCCGTGGAATCGATATCCGTTTCGAAGCGGTTCATATCGAGTCCTTTCTGCTTGGCAAGTTCCAGGATTGCCGGCCGGGAGAGGTCGTCATGGTGCGCAAACATGGCGTCGTGCATGGTCCAGAATTTCCCCTGCTTGTTGGCGGCTACCGCCGCGGCGGCTGCCAGATCTGCTTGATTGTGAATCTCGAGCGGAAACTCTTTGAATATGAACCGGACCTGTGTCGGGTAGGCCTTCAAAACAGCGCCCAATTCCGGCTCGGCCGCCACGCAGTAGGGGCATTGAAAATCAGAAAACTCTACCAGCGTGATGGGCGCTTTCTGCGGTCCCAGAGAGGGCGCTCCCGAGACCGGAATTGAAACGGGATCGTCCAGCAACTTAGGCTGTTGGACATGCGCCCACTTCGACGCTTTCGCCGCTGCAATCGCCTCCCCCTCGCTCTTTCCGCTACGAACCGCATCAATTACGGCCGCCGCCAGGCCGGTGCTGTATGCGCAGCCCGGATCCGCTATACGGCATTCCGCGAGCTTCATGTTGCATCCGCATGAGCAATCCTGCTCACGCAAAATCTTAAAAACAGCCGTTTTTTGCGCCGCGGAGAGATTGCTCAGGTCGATACCCGGCAGCGACGCCGCGGTTTTCCAATCCTGCGCCAGAATCAGGAAAGCACTCAGACCGCACAGGAATGCAAGACCGGCGGAGCGCAGGAGCAATAACTTCATAACTGTATTGTAAGAGCTTATGGATCACGATCCAAGCAAGCTTCCTGCGATCCCGCGCCGTGTCTGGCTCAAGTTGATGCCTGTTCTCGCATCCATAGCGCGGTCGAATGCGCAGGTACCGGCCGGCACCTCTCCCGCGCAAGCGCCACAACCGCCTGCGGCTTCTCAAATTTCGAAAGAGAACCTGCAGCAGGCGCTTCGCCTCGCCGAGCTCGAATTTACCGACGATCAACTCACGATGATGTTGACGGACATCAACCGCAACCTCGGTATGTATGAAGCCTTGCGGAAAAAAGAGATTCCTCTCGACACCGAGCCGTCCTTCCGATTCGATCCCATGCCCCCGGCCGACAGGGTGCCGTCTCGCAAAGACAAGCACGCCTTTCGCACCAGGCGCGTGAAAGCTTCGGTTCGTCCCGATTCGATTGACGAGCTCGCGTTCGCTCCCGTCACTCAGCTCTCGGCGCTGGTAAAGGCCAAACGGGTTACTTCCGTCGAGCTCACCACCATGTACCTGAACCGGCTGAAGAAATACGCGCCCAAGCTGAACTGCGTCATCACGCTCACGGAAGATCTCGCGATGCAGCAGGCGCGTCAGGCCGATGAAGAGATCCTCCACGGCCACTACAAAGGTCCGCTGCATGGCATTCCGTATGGGGCGAAGGATTTGTTCGCTACCAAGGGCATTCGCACGACGTGGGGCGCGGAACCGTACCTGAACAATGTGCCGGACTACGACGCCACCGCGATCACCCGGCTCGCATCGGCGGGGGCGGTGCTGCTCGCCAAGCTCTCCATGGGCGCGCTCGCTCAGGGCGGGCTGTGGTTCGGCGGCATGACGAAGACTCCCTGGGACCTGGAGCAAACCTCCAGCGGCTCGTCAGCCGGCTCGGCCTCCGCCACCGCAGCCGGCCTGGTCGGGTTCTCGATTGGAACGGAAACGCTCGGCTCCATCGTTTCGCCCAGCACGCGGTGCGGGGTGACAGGCCTGCGGCCCACATACGGGCGGGTCAGCCGCTATGGGGCGATGGGGTTGTGCTGGACGATGGATAAAATCGGGCCGATCTGCAGGACCGTCGAGGATTGTGCTCTCGTGCTGCATAAGATGTACGGGCCTGATGGCCACGATCTCACCGTCACCGATATCCCTTTCGCCTGGAATCCCAAGCTCCCGCTGACCAAACTGCGAGCCGGCGTGCTACAGCCTGAATTCGACCGGCTCAACGGCGAAGCGAAAGATGTCTATACGAAGGCACTCGATTCGCTTGCCAAGTCCGGTCTCAAGCTTCAGCAAGTCACGCCCCCGAACTTCGCGGCCGAATCGCTGCGCGTTATTCTGAACGCCGAAGCAGCGGCGGCATTCGACGATCTCACTCGTTCCGGCGGCGTGGACCAGCTCAAGGGACAGTCCCCGAACGATTGGCCGAACTCTTTCCGGGTCGCGCGGACCATCCCGGCCGTGGAATACATCCGCGCGCAGCGGGCGCGCACTCTGCTGATGCAGACCGTGAATACGTTCATGGCCCAATGGGATGTGCTCGTGTCGCCTACCCGGTCCTCCACGCTGACTGTTACAAATCTGACTGGCAATCCTCAGGTCGTCGTCCCCTGCGGCTTTATCAACAAGTTGCCTGCCGGCCTTTTGTTCACCGGCAACACCTACCAGGAAGGCATGCCACTGCGCGCTGCCCTCGCCTATGAGCAAGCCACCGACTGGCACAGCATGCATCCTAAAGTGGATTGGGCCTAACAGATCGGCTGCTAGTTCGGCCCAGTCCAATCCAGTAAAACGGCGGCAGATCTTACTCACAAGTTTGTACAAATTCGCATCGCGCAGCACAAATGGTTCAGCGTAATTTTTGAAAGGCGGCTCTGGGCCACTTCTGCAAATTTTTCAAGTTAAGGGTGTGAGCTATTTACAGCGGACTATGAAATTGAGGTTACGATCACTCGTCATTCGACCAAATTGGCACGGCGATTGCAACTCTAGAATTTGCCAGGTGAAATCTTCACCCCGCAAGCAAAAGACTCTGGGTATCGGGAGGTCGTCTAAAGGCAGGACTGCAGATACTGAATCTGCGGATTGGGGTTCGAATCCCCGCCTCCCTGCCCGATTCTAGAGCCCGCGTCGCTGTCGTGATGCAGGCGCACTTGCGGTGCTCCGAATCTCTTGCCTGCAGTTTATCGCGAGAGCACCACTGGGCGAGACTGTGCTGCGGAACCGCATAACAGATCACATTCCAGCAGTCCTCCGCATAGCGCCGCAAGAGAACGCTATTGCGCGGTGCGATCTCCGCCATAAGCGCCGGAATTTCCCAGAGGTGCTCGGGCCGATCGTGAGCACACGCCGCGAGTACAGGCTGCGCACTGTCGAGAACTTGACGAGCGGACCGGATGGCCTGGGGCTCGTCACGTTTGATGTCCATTTTGATGAGCGTCGGCCGATCGTACATACGCATCTCGTCATCGATTGATGTAATGAACTCCTGCGGGAAACTTTCATGCGGATCGGCCTGATGTGGCCGCATAGCTTCGGAATTCAGATGCACGCGCCAGGTCAACTGTTCGCAAAACAGCTCGCGAGAGTGATCTTCCGCAAGTATGGAGTAGCCTCGCCGGATGGCTTCCACGTTCTCGAAGATGAGGGATGGAAGAGCCATACGACAAGGTGCCAGCAACTCGCTTGAAAATTTCCAAACGAGGGGCGCGAAGTGGGTAACGCAGTGACATCCCGTGCGCCGCAGAGATGCCCGCACTCCGGCACCGTTCCGGATGCTAACGACAAAACAGCCGTTCGAGCCGTAATGCGCCGCGGCTTCCGAAGGAGACAACACTTCGAGGCCTTCCACACGCGCACCCCAGAGAGCCGGGTTGTCATCGGAGAAAAAGAGAGCCGGATGGCCTGCTTGGCGCAATCCTCTAGCAATCGTTTTACCGAGCTGGCCCGCGCCAAACAAGACAATCCTGCGGCTCCGCGCACCAGCCAGGAAATCGAACGAGTGCTTTTCGCGTTCCTGAACGGAATGTCGGGACTCTTTATGTAATCTTGCGAGAGTGATTTCCAGGAGGTCTGGATACATGAATAACGCTATTTGGTAGTGGGAGGATTTGCCGTGAGCTCTCGGGGAAAACGGGTGCGAATCGGCAAATTCCTGCTCGCTGCCTTAAATATTGAGCAAAGAGTAAATCAGTTCGCAAAAAGACTGAGAAATTCGCGAGCGATTCGCACGTGCTTATCGGAAGATCCCTGAGTGGGGATTCCTCCGCAGGCAAACATGATGCGCAAGCCGAAGCAGGTGCTACTTCAAGCTGTCAAGGACTTCGTGGTCGCTCAGGGACCGAAAAGCCCCGTTACAAAGATGGCTTTGGCGGCCCACGCCCGGCTGCGGGGATTCACGGTATATATCTCGGAAGAAGGCATCTGCCTTGCCCGGGGAAACCAGCGCATGATTCTGCGTCCCGAGGAATTTGTGCAAGTTCCCATCATGCTGGAGTGCTTCGATCTTTTCTTTCGCACAATGCATGCGCAGCATTACGGGAAGCTGGATGTGCTCGACTTCTCGAAACCCGGGCTTCACCGCTACAAAAACAGCGGCGCCGCGTTTTACTTCCCCTCCGTTCCGGAGGACGATGTAATGGAGGTATACACGCGCTGTTATCTGCCGGCGCCCGGAGACATTGTTTGGGATGCCGGAGCACACGCGGGCGCCACGACTCACTTTTTGTCCCAAGCCGTTGGGCCCCGGGGCAAAGTATTCGCCTTCGAACCCGATGATTCCAATTACGAATACCTGTTGAAGAACATTGCGCTCCACAGGCTCTCGAATGTCATCCCGGTCAGGAGTGCGCTTGATGGAAGCAGCGGGCGCGCCGCCTTCCAGATGGACGGCAGCATGTCGGCGGGCATCGCGGATTACCTTGTCTATGCGCGCGGCCAAGCCAAGACCGTGCCCACGCTCTCCATTCCGGATGCTTGCACTCGCTTCAGGTGCTGCCCCACCTACATCAAAATGGATATTGAGGGCGCGGAGGTCGCGAGCATTCTCGGCGCCGCCGAATTCCTGCGCAAGCACGCGATCCATTTCGCCATCGAAAGCTACCACCGAGTGGACGGGGAATACACGCACCAGATATTAGAGCGCTTCTTTCCCACCATCGGATATCAGGTGTCTTCTTCGAAATGCGACGGCCAGATGTTCACCTGGGCGATGCGCGACGATGCCCAGGCGCTCCGGTCCCAAGATTCTGAAGCAGCGTAAACACCGCGTTGCACTCACGCGGACTGCGCGCGAGAGAGCTCCTGCAACAACCGCTGCGTAGCGGAGGCGATCTCTCGAACCGCCGTGTCGAATGCGGCGGCGTTCGCCCTGGACGGCTTGTGATAGCCGCTTACCTTCCGCACGAACTGCAGTGCGGCGGCGGAGATTTCTTCAGGAGCAATGGGCGTGTCAGGCCGCCGAAGAACTTTAATGCTACGGCACATAGTCTTGACACTATTATCCTGACGAATGCCGCTTGACTGCGGACATTGCGTCAGCGCGAGGCCGTGGTTTCCGCTCCGGCGCCGGATTTTGCTACTTGCACCGCGAAAACATAGGTGGGGCCGAACATGTTCGAGCGGAAAATTACCCATTTCTGATCGGGCGTAAAGCTCACGTTCGGTTCCAGATGGTAGTTGTGCTTTGACATATTGACCAGGCGCTCCGAATGGAACACGCCGGGTCGGATGAGGTCCTTATTTTCGACGCCTGCGTTCTTTATCAATTCGGGACGGAACAAATAGATCCATTCGCCATCGGGAGCGTGCGCCACCTGGCCTGGATCCCCGCCATCGCCGCAGAAGAGACTCCCATCGGCAGAGACGTTGAAGTGAATCGACCATTCGTTGCGCTGCAGGTGGTACCAGGTCCGCTCGCCATTTTCGACGTTGTAGCCTGCAACCCAGAAGTCCTGCCCTCGGGGTGTCTGCAAATCGTACCAGATCGTTTTCCCATCTTGGCCCCAGAATTCATGACCGGCAATTTCCATTTCCATGGTTCGCTTGTGGATCAGCGTGTTTTGGGATCCATCCGTACGAATGGTCCAGATGCGATCTACCTTGTGCCAGGGGCCTTCATGGCAATACATCAGGAGAGTCGGATCCGTGGGCGAGAAGAGCAGATGATTCAGCCAATCCGTACTGTGGAGAATATTCTTCTGCTCGCCGGTTCTGGTGTCAATGGTGAAGAGCACACGCGGCAGGTGCGCGGCGAGCGTTCGCTCCATCATTTCGCCTTTATTTAACGGCTGCTCGAGAGGGTGGGTCTGTTGCGAAGGATTTCCGCCGTAATCCTGATTGCTGCCTTCCACATAAGTCCCGGCCACGAGCGTTTCGTCTGCGTTCACGGTGGCTAAGCCGGCGCGCGATGGAATCGCGGCGATCTTGCGCGTCGCGCCTGTGTCGACGTTGGTTGCATACAGAGCGCCCTCTTTTGTGTAGTAAACGTTCTTTGTCTTTCGTCCCGCGACAATAACCCGAACTCTGCCCTCGACGACCTGGCGAGTCTTGAACGTTTGCAGATCGAGCACCGAAATGCCGTTGGGCGTGGTGTAGACCATCTCCTTGCCGTCTGCTGTGTAGGCATTGTCGTTGAAATAAAGACTGGCGCTGCCCGGCTCCTCGGTGAGGCGAATCACTCGATGACCTGTGTCCGGATCGATCCAGCTTTTTGGCGTTTCTGCGGCTCTTGAAAGCGGAATCACAAGGGCCACGAGGAGGACAGAGGACAATGGGTTTTGTCGAATGGAGGACATGTGAAGCTGTATCGAGTTTACGCTGCGACATTTCTCCTTTCGCTGCTCTGCGGAGCTTATGGCGTGGCCGCGGCCGGTGACCCATCGGATATCGAACAACTTCGACGCGCATTTCTCAGGCCGCCCGACGACGCCAGGATTATGATGCGCTGGTGGTGGTTTGGATCGGGGGTGACAAAGCCCGAAATCGAGCGTGAATTGCGGGTCATGAAGGCGGCTGGCATCGGCGGAGTCGAAGTCCAGCCCGTTTATCCGCTGGAACTCGACGACCCGCAAAAGAATTTTCACAATCTGCCTTATCTTTCCGACGGCTTCATCGACGCACTTCGATTCACCGCTCAAACGGCGAGGGAACTGGGCTTGCGAATCGATATTACGCTCGGAAGTGGATGGCCGTACGGCGGCCCTCACACGCCGATCACGGAAGCGGCGGGACGATTGCGGTGCGATCGCGTTGCTGCCCTGGCGGGAACGCGATCGGTTTCGATACCCGCCATGGAAAACGGCGAGAAGCTGCTGGCAACCTTTCTGGTGAATGGTACGGGTTCGCGCTTTTCCTCCGAAGCGATGCGGCAACTCACGGAGACCAGCAACGGACGAGCACAGCTTCCGGAAGGCGCAGGCGCGCGCACAGTCCTGTTTTTTATTTCCAGCCGCACGGGTCAGCAGGTGAAGCGGGCCGGGGTCGGCGCCGAAGGATATGTGCTGGACCACTACGATCGCGCCGCTATTGAACATCATCTTTCCACGGTGGGCGAGCGCCTTTTGCAGGCCTTCGGAGCCGATCCGCCCCACTCGGTTTTCAGCGACAGCCTGGAAGTGTTCGGCTCCGACTGGACGCCTGATTTCCTGAGCGAATTTCGAAAGCGCCGCGGCTATGATCTGACACCGTATTTGCCGGCGCTGGTGGGGGACATTGGCAATGAGACGGACGCCATCCGGCACGACTGGGGCAAGACGCTGACAGAACTGGCCGAGGAGCACTATCTCACGCCGGTTCGCGAATGGGCTCATCAGCACCATACGCTGTTTCGCTCACAGACGTACGGAATCCCCCCCGTTGTGCTCTCAAGCAATGCGCTCGTGGATCTTCCAGAAGGCGAGGGACCGCATTGGCGCGGCTTTGGACCAGGCCGATGGGCGGCTTCCGCGAGCCATCTTTACGGGCGTCCAGTCACGTCGTCAGAAACATTCACGTGGCTGCATTCGCCCGTGTTCCGTGCAACACCGCTCGATATGAAGGCCGACGCAGATATCCATTTTCTGCAAGGCATCAATCAACTGGTTGGACATGGATGGCCGTATTCACCCGAATCCGCGCAGGAGCCGGGCTGGCACTTCTATGCTTCCGGTGCGTTGAACGATCACAATCCCTGGTTTCAGGTGATGCCAGATATTACGCAGTACCTGCAGCGGATGAGTTTTCTCTTGCGGCAAGGGAAACCGGCGAACGACCTGGCGGTTTACCTGCCGACCGACGATGCCTGGGCCGGCTTCACGCTGGGCAAGGATTCGGTGGACCGGTCCATGGAAGAGTTGCTGGGGCCGAATCTGGTCCCGCAAATACTAAACTCCGGATACAATTTCGATTTCATCGATGACGGCGCGATCACTAGTGTAGGCATTCCCTATCCGGTTGTGATCCTGCCGGGCGTGGAGCGCATTCCGTTGCAAACTCTTCAAAAGCTGCAGAGCTATGTGCAACGCGGGGGCTTGCTGATCGCCACGCGGCGTTTGCCGTCTCTCGCTCCAGGACTTCGGGAAGCCAGGAGCGATACGCCGCGAATCAAAGAGCTTTGCCATCAACTGTTCGAGACTTCTCAACAGCACGTCAGGCTCGTCGAAGACGAGCAGTCGCTCGGGAGCACGCTAACGGAGTTGCTCCCGCCGGATTTCGCGACGGGCGCCGCCAGCGAGGCCATCGGGTTTGTCCATCGCAAGCTGTCAGGCGCCGACCTATATTTCGTCGTGAACACGTCCAACCAGCCGGTGGACACGCGGGCCACCGTTCGCGCGAGCAGAGCCGAAGCGGAATGGTGGGATCCCATTTCAGGAGAAATGACGAGGGCGGAGGCGGACGCAGATGGCAACAAGAGCGTTGTGCCGCTTAAGCTCGAGCCTTATGAGTCGCGCGTTCTGGCGATCGCAAAATTTCGCACAGTGACACGCCCGGCTCGTGCACCGACCGAGGACGCAGCGTCGCTCGACATCAGCCCGGACTGGACGGTCACATTTCCGAAGCTGGACCGGTCGATCCAGATGCACGCCCTTCGCCCGTGGACGGATGATGAAGAAACGCGCTATTACTCGGGGCTGGCCGTGTACGAGAAAACAGTTCGCGTGCCGGAGGTTTTTCTTAAGCCCGGATTGGAATGCCTCCTCGATTTCGGGCCGGGCACTCCGACCGGCGCCCAGGCAACTTCGAGCAGCACATCGCTCGCGGACTCGAGCAAGGCAGCCGAACTAGGAACGAAATCCGGACCTGGAACGCGCACATGGCTCGACAGCCCCATACGCGAATCGGCGATTGTGTACGTGAACGGAGAGAAGGCCGGCTCCGTGTGGCATCCGCCTTATCAGGTTGACGTGACGCGTTTTCTCAAAGCTGGAGACAATCAGCTCCGGGTGGTGGTTGGAAATCTTGCGATTAACGAGCTGGCAGGGCAAGCACCGGCCGATTACAGGCTTCTCAATTTGCTTTACGGCGTGCGCTTCACAGCGCAGGATATGAACAATTTGTCCCCGTTGCCTTCCGGAATCTTGGGCAAAGTGCAGTTAGTTGCGAGATAAACATATAACTATGAACGTGTTACTTACTAAGTTGCCGACGGTCGCACTGCTCGCCGGAATGGTTTGGGCCCAAGGGCCGGATCCAAGTCAAAGCCATCTGCCAGCGATGCGCGCGCCGGCCAATCCGAAGCTGCCGACGTTATTCATCATCGGCGATTCGACCGTCAGGAACGGGCAGGGTGACGGGAAAAACGGGCAGTGGGGCTGGGGAGATGTGATCGGTAGATATTTTGATTCCGCGAAAATTAACGTCGTGAACTGGGCGCTGGGCGGACGGAGCAGCCGGACATTCCTGACGGAAGGCCACTGGGATAACGTCCTCGCGGCGCTGAAGCCCGGCGATTTCGTGATGATGCAGTTCGGTCATAACGACGGCGGGCCCCTGAATGATACGAGCCGCGCGAGGGGATCGATCAAAGGCAGCGGCAATGAAAGCCAGGAGATTGACAATCTGCTCACGAAAAAGCACGAAACGGTTCACACATATGGCTGGTATATGCGGAAGTATGTGACGGATACGGAATCGAAAGGCGCGACGCCGATTGTGTGCTCAATGATTCCGAGGAAGATCTGGAAGGACGGAAAAATCGTCCGTAATTCCGGCGATTACGCTGGCTGGGCGGCGGATGTGGCGCGCTCAGAAGGCGTTGCGTTCATCGACTTGAATGAGCTGATCGCGCAGCATTATGACGAGATGGGTCCCGAGAAAGTGAATCCGCTGTTTGGGGATGAGCATACGCACACGACGCGCGCCGGCGCGGAGCTGAATGCGGAATGCGTGATTGAAGGCTTGAAAAAGCTTGCGAATGATCCGCTGGCGCCGTATTTTTCCGAAAAATCAGCAAGCGCACGAGGAGTTCGATGATTATCGCTGACCTGGAACAGATCGCAGGACGCACGTACCCGGCCCGCCGGCGAACGCAGAATATCGTGGGCGGCGCAAGCCCCATCCAGGCGACGAATTTCTCCCTGGGATACGTGACACTCGAACCAAACGGCGGGCAGGTGCCTTGGCACAACCAGGAACAGGAGGAGATTTATTTTATTGTGGAAGGCACGGGTGAGATGTGTCTCGGGGACGAAAGGAAAAGCGTACGTAGCGGGCAGGCGGTTTACATCCCGCCGCGAGTTTTTCATCAGTTGACGAACACGGGATCAACGCCCGTGCGGATGATCTACTGTTACGGCCCGGCAGGCGACGTCGCGCATTGGCGACAGGAGTTGAATGGCACTCTGCCGCGCGCCGGGCAGGACGCTCCGCCCTTACCTTCAGGCGCGTATCCACAGTGCACGGAGAAACCGAAAGCATGACGGCCGCTAAGGTCCACACGGTCGGCATTATCATGAACGGCGTTACCGGGCGCATGGGACTCAATCAGCATCTGCGGCGCTCGATATGGGCCATTATGCAGCAAGGCGGCGTGAAGATCAGCGACACGGAAACGATCATGCCGCGGCCGCTATTGGTGGGTCGCAACGCGGCGAAACTCGAAGCGATTTCGAGCGAATTGGGCGGACTGCCCTATACGACCGATCTCGACAACGCGCTGGCGGACCGCGAGTACTCCATCTACTTCGATGCACAGACGACAGACCGGCGGGCGGAATCCGTGCGCAAAGCTGTCGCCGCCGGCAAGCACGTGTATTGCGAGAAGCCCATTGCGGAGAACTTGCAGACGGCGCTCGATCTTTACCGCTTGGCGGAATCGGCGCGAGTGAAACATGGAGTCGTGCAAGACAAGTTGTGGCTGCCGGGGATGCTGAAGCTGCAGACTCTGCGCGAGCTGGGCTTCTTCGGCCGCATGTTCGCTGTACGAGGCGAGTTCGGATATTGGGTTTTTGAGGGAGACACGGTTCCCGCGCAACGGCCCTCCTGGAATTATCGAAAAGAAGCGGGCGGCGGCATTATTATCGACATGCTGTGCCACTGGCGGTATGTTCTCGACAATCTTTTCGGAGCAGTTCAGGCGGTCTCCTGCCTGGGTGCGACACACATACCGGAACGCCGCGACGAGAACGGGCAGCGCTACACGGCCACGGCCGATGACTCCGCGTATGCAACCTTCCGGCTTGAGGGGGATATCATCGCGCACTTCAACTCATCGTGGGCGGTTCGCGTGCGCCGGGACGATTTGCTGACCATTCAGGTAGATGGGACCAACGGATCGGCTGTGGCGGGCCTGCGCGATTGCTGGGTTCAACCATATGCCGCAACGCCGCGGCCGACATGGAACCCCGACGTGCCGCAGCCCTTGAACTTCTTTGACGGCTGGCAGAAGGTTCCGGAACAGACGGGCTTCGACAACGCGTTCAAGGTGCAGTGGGAGCTGTTTCTGCGCCACGTCGTGAAAGATGAGCCATTCCGCTGGAACTTGCTAGAAGGCGCCAAAGGCGTGCAACTTGCCGAGGCGGGTCTGGAGTCCTGGCAAAAACGCGCGTGGGTCGAGCTCTCTCCGATTCAGGCTGCGTAATTTCAGTAAAACGTTTAGCGCAGCTAAATGTCCGATTCAGTTAATTTGTTTGACCCCGTGAGCATGCCACATCTATAGTGCAGACATTGCCCGAATGACGCGAAGAGACGTATTCGAAAAAGCAGCGCTTCTGTTGCCGGCGTTTAAATTAGCGGCAGCGCAGAACTCCGAGGCCGCAAAGAGCGAAATAGACACTGTCGTGGCACGAATCAAAGCGCCCACGTTTCCGGACCGGGACTTCGATATCACCAAATACGGCGCTACCGGCGATAGAGCCATGAAGTGCACAGAGGCGATTCGTAAGGCAATTCGGGCGAGCACCGCTGCGGGGGGAGGCAGAGTCGTTGTTCCGAAGGGAACGTTTCTAACGGGCGCGATTCATCTTGAAAGCAATGTCAATTTGCACGTCTCAGAAGGCGCCACACTGCTGTTCAGCAACGATCCGAAAGATTATCTGCCCGTCGTCTTCACGCGCTTTGAAAGCACCGAGTGCATGAACTACTCGCCCTTCATCTACGCTTTCGAGAAGCAGAACATTGCAGTGACCGGCCCTGGAACGCTGGACGGACAGGCAGACGAAGAGCACTGGTGGGCGTGGACCCGGAAAGCTCGGGGAGGCGTCACGAGAGACCAGCGCGGCGGACCGAGCGATGTGAAGACGCTTGTCGAAGAGATGGGCAACAAGGACATTCCGGTGGAAAAGCGCGTCTTCGGAGACGGTCATTATCTGCGGCCGAATTTCGTTCAGCCCTATCGCTGTCAAAATGTTCTGCTCGAAGGGTTCACGATGCGGCGATCGCCCATGTGGGAATTGAATCCGACGCTATGCCGCAACGTGACGGTTCGAAATGTCACGATCGACAGCCATGGGCCGAATAACGATGGCTGCGACCCCGATGCCTGCCGCGACGTGCTGATTGAGAAATGCACGTTCAATACGGGGGACGACTGTATTGCGATCAAGGCCGGGCGCAACCGGGACGGCCGGCGCGTCGGCATTCCGTGCGAAAACGTCGTTGTTCAGGACTGCGTGATGAAGGACGGCCACGGCGGGGTTTCCATCGGGAGCGAAGTTTCCGGCGGCATCCGGAATATGTTCATCCGCCGCTGTGAGATGAGCAGTCCCCATCTGCAACGCGCGCTACGAATCAAGACGAACTCGTATCGCGGAGGACAGATTGAGAATGTCCGATTTGCAAATGTGACAGTTGGACAGGTGGCTGAGGCGGTGATCGAAGTGGATTTCTACTACGAGGAAGGCGAAGGCGGACCCTTTAAACCTGTTGTGAAGAACATCTTCGTCGAGAATGTAACGTGCCAGAAAAGCAAGTACGGCCTCTATTTGAGGGGCTATCGAAATGCGCCCATCAGCGGCGTCACCGTCTCGCACTGCACCTTCAACAACGCCCCGCAAGGAAATTTCGTGAAGGATGTCGAAGGCGTCACCCTGGACGACGTCACGGTGAACGGCCGGCGCATCACTTCCACCGATTTGGAGCATTCGTAAGGGATTCCATCCGATTCTCATGAACCACTCAGTCTTGCTTTCCAAATATTCAATCGGCGTTGGAGACAGGTTCGGGCATCAGGCGAAGGCTCAACTGCGGGCCTCCATGATGGCGGCCGAAAAAGGCGTGGATGTCATTCCCGTTTGGAACAAATCTAACCGGGAGCACCTCATTATCGGTTCGGAGCCCACGAGCACACGCGCGGCTGCCGATGAAGCCGTGAAGGCTCTGGGCTGGAAGAAGCCATATCACCTGGATGCCGATCACATCGGGCTTAAGACGGTCGAGCGCTACATTGGCCCTTGCGATTTCTTCACCATCGATGTCGCGGACATGATCGGAAGGCCGGCGGACGAGGGCGCCGTGCAGAAGTTTGCCGCCGGGCATTCGGAACTAGTGGGCGACTTGCGGATTCCGGGAGTGCAGCGGTCATTTAAGACGGACCCGGAGTTCATCGCGCGGATTGCGAAGAAGTATCTCGCGGCGGTCCAGGAGGCGGGCCGGATCTATCGCGAGATAGAAGCACAAAAGGGTAAAGACAGCTTCATCACCGAAGTATCCATGGATGAAACGGACTCACCGCAGACGCCCGTGGAATTGTTGATCATTCTGGCGGCCATTGCCGATGAAGGAATCCCCGTTCAGACGATCGCTCCGAAATTTACGGGCCGCTTTAACAAAGGAGTGGACTACACCGGCGATCTCGCTAAATTTTCGGAGGAGTTCTCAGACGATGTTGCCGTCATCGCGTACGCCATCCGGCAATATGGAATGGCACCCAACTTGAAATTGAGCGTACACTCGGGCAGCGATAAATTTTCAATTTACAAGCCGATTCGCCAGGCGATGACGAAGTTCGATGCGGGCGTGCATCTGAAGACGGCCGGAACGAACTGGCTGGAGGAGTTGATTGGTTTGGCAGAAGCAGGAGGCGAAGGGCTCGAGCTGGCCAAGGAGATCTACGCGGAAGCATATGCACACCGCGACGAGTTATGCGCTCCATATGCCGCGGTGATCGATATCGATCCCGCCAGATTGCGCGCGCCGGAAGAAGTGAACAAATGGTCATCCGATCAGTTTGTGTCCGCATTGCGGCATGACCCGAAATCCGCGGCTTACAACAGCAGTTTCCGCCAGCTTTTGCACGTAGGTTTCAAAGTGGCCGCGAAGATGGGCAGCCGTTACCTGGATCTTCTTCGTAGCAATGAGCCGGTGATCGCGAAAAACGTGACCGCAAATCTTTTTGAACGGCATATCAAGCCGCTGTTCCTCGGAGCGTGACGAGTGTCTGAACTTTTCGATTTGAGCGGGCGAGTTGCAGTCGTGATGGGCGGAACATCGGGTATCGGGCGCGCCATCGCTGCAGGGCTGGCGCAAGCCGGAGCAGATGTGGTCGCAACCGGAAGACGTGAAAAGAATGTCCAGGAAGTAGCAGCCGAAATCGAAAAGGCAGGCCGGAAGACCCTGCGCCACACAGTGGACGCTTCGAATCGGGACTCTATCGATGCGTTACGAAATGCTGTGCTGCAAAAGTTTGGCCGGGTCGATATCCTGGTCAACTCCGCGGGACAAATTTTCCGCAAACCGACCGTTAACATCAGCGAGAGCGAATGGAACACGCTGCTTGACGTGAACCTTACCGGCACGCTCCGCGCCTGTCAGAGTTTCTACGAACCGTTGATGGCGAGCGGGCATGGGCGGATCGTCAACATCGCTTCGCTGAACTCGTACGTGAGTTTCTTCGAAGTGGCTGCTTATGCGGCATCGAAATCGGGCGTGTTGGGACTGACGCGCAGCCTGGCTGTCGAATGGGCGCAGAAGAACATCAATGTCAACGCGATCGCGCCAGGCGTTTTCCGAACTGAACTCAATTCGGGGCTGCTGGATGGCACGGATCGCGGGCGCGAGCTACTCACGCGCACTCCAATGAAGCGTTTCGGAAAGATTCCGGAGCTCGTCGGTACGGCGATTTTTCTCGCCTCCGATGCGGCGAGCTTCATCACGGGGCAGTGCATCGCCGTCGATGGTGGCTTCCTCGCGTCGGGCGTGAACGTTTGAGGGGAAGGCGGGGGGCTCCGATTAGGACCACGCGGCCTTCACTGGCTCCTGCGGAGATGTGCCGTCCGGATCGTTGACGACCGCGCCGCGCGGAGCTTTCACGGGACCTTCCAAAAGCGGGTCGCTGGTCCTCTTCATCCAGCCGTCCAAACGCGAACGCATGTCGTTTAAGACCGCTGAGTAGGCGGAATCGCTCGCGAGGTTGCGCATCTCGTTGGGGTCGAACACGGTATCGAAGAGCAGCTCGCGGGGGACAAGGTGGTCTTTCCAGCCATTCTTTAGCCAGACATCTTTGCTCAGGCTGTCGTCGCAATTGGGCAGCACTGGATGGCGGCGCTCGCCGTAATGACGGATGTAGTTGAAGCGCTGTGTGCGGACCGCACGCTTCGGCTCGTAAGCCGCGTGATAGTTCACCTCCGCGAAGATCTCCTCATGCAACTCCCGGGTTTGATCGCGGGTCACCGGGAGCAGCGATTTGCCCTGCAGCCACCCCGGTTTCTCGATGTTGAGGAGATCGCAGAGCGTAGGATATAAGTCCATCTGCGAAATCATCGTGTTTACGATACGGCCGCCTGTGAAACCCGCCGGACCTCGCATCATGAGATACACGGACGTTCCGTGGACCGTGAGGTGGCACTTCATGGCCGGGAAAGCAATGCCATGGTCGGTCGTGCTGATGACGAGCGTGTTTTCGGCCAGTCCGGCGGACGCGAGCGCGTTCAGAACAGCTCCAATTCCATCATCGAGAACACGTGCGGTAGCGTGGAATGCCGCCATATCTCTCCGCGTGACCGGAGTGTCGGGGACGGGAACCGGCGGCGCACTGTATCGTTCGTCTTCGCGCGGGCTCGGGTCGGCGAATTCCCGATGGGTCTCGTGGAAACCAACGGTCAGGAAAAACGGCTGCTTGGGCGCCTGCCTCAAAAATCGAACCGCTGCGGGCGCGACTTGCGCAACGTGATTCCCTTTGGTCTCGATGATTTCGTCATAGCCGATAACTTTCGGATCCTTCGCAATGTGCTGGACGCCGATCAGAGTCGAGCGATAACCGTGGGGCCGGAGCCAATTCACTACGTGCTGTTTGTAGTCCTTTAGCGAGAATCCGCGATGCGCCAGCCCAAGCATGCCGTTATTGTGCGGACAGTGCCCGGTGAGAAGAGCCGCGCGGCTGGGCGAGCAGGTTGGCGCGGCATCGAACGCCTGACGGAAGAGAATTCCTTCCTGCGCCAGCTTCTGCAGATTCGGGGTCGGAACATCGTAGCCGTACGGTTGAATGTACCGGCCCGTATCGTGCGAGTGTATATACAAGATGTTCGGGCGCTCTGAGGCAGCCCCGTGAATGCTTCGTGTCAAGAACGTGCCGGCTGCCAGTCGCTTCATCACATCGCGCCGTGAGCTGTCCTGCTGGTCCGGTGCCATTTGATTTCAGCTTACGCCGGAAGCTGCGCCGCAAGTCGCGGACCGACACTACAGCCTGATACTCTTATCGTCTATGCGGCTTGGCTATGCGTCGCTCGCGCTTTGTATGATGTCGCTGTCAATGACGGCTGCTGAAAACACTTCCCGCGCCCGTGATCTGGGCGTTCCCTTCGACGGTAAGCCCGGGCCATTGAACAGCATCACCGATGTGAATGGCGTGGAAGTCGGGCAGACGACTTTGATCCAGGGCGAGGGAAAGCTGCAAGTCGGTAAAGGACCGGTGCGCACCGGCGTCACGGTGATTCTGCCGCGAGGAAAAGAAAATGCCGATCCGGTCTACGCCGCCTGGTTCAGCCAAAACGGAAATGGCGAGATGACAGGCACAACGTGGATTGAGGAGTCGGGCCTTCTGGGGAGCCCGGTCGCGATCACAAACACACACAGCGTCGGAGTTGTGCGCGATGCCGTGATCGCTTGGGAATTACACCGCAAACACATGACGCAGGAATGGTCGCTTCCGGTCGTGGCGGAGACCTTCGATGGCTATTTAAACGACATCAACGGTTTTCATGTGAAGCCGGAACATGTTTTCGACGCTCTGAATTCGGCGAAAAGCGGCGCGGTTGCCGAAGGTGGTGTCGGCGGCGGCACCGGTATGGTGTGCTACGGCTTCAAAGGCGGTATCGGTACGGCCTCGCGCGTGTTGCCGCAGGATCAGGGCGCCTATACGATTGGCGTGCTGGTGCAGTGCAATTGCGGGCGGCGCTCTCAACTGCAGATTGCCGGCGTGCCCGCCGGCAAGGAGATTCCGCAAGGCGTGCCATATGCTGCCAACAGGCCGAGCGAGGAACGAGAAGACGTTGGTTCCATCATTATTGTTGTTGCGACGAACGCACCGCTCTTGCCGCACCAGTTGAAGCGCGTCGCTCGGCGAGCAACGATGGGTCTGGCGCGAACGGGTTCGACTTCGGGAAACGGTTCCGGCGATATCTTCATCGCCTTCTCGACCGGCAACTCGGGAATTGACAACGCACCCGGACCGAACACCGTTCAAGCCGTATCGAACGCGCACATCAGCTCCATTTTTTCCGCCACCGTGGAGGCGACGGAGGAAGCCATCGTGAATGCGATGGTCGGGGCGAAGACAATGACGGGCGTCGACGGCCATACCGTGGCGAGCCTTCCGCACGATCGTCTCCAGGAAGTTTTGAAGAAGTACAACCGCTGAGCGCTGCTAGGGCAACAGATTTACTGTTCGATTCGCTTCGTCGGCGAGGCTCAAGGCCTGATCGAAAGCTTCCACTCCCGAATCGATTTCCGCTTTGGTGATAATGAGCGGCGGAGCGATCACGAAATGGCTGAGCCAGGATTGGATAAATACGCCATTAGCCATCATGCGCGACGCGATCGCGTCGACGAGCAGCGGTTTGCCCGCGACCTTATCGGCAGCCGTATTGAAGGGCTCTTTGGTCGCGCGATTTTTCACCAGCTCAACTCCCCAGAATAAGCCGAGCCCGCGGACTTCACCGATCGACGGATGCTTCGCCTTAAGATCATTCAATCTGTCGCGCATGTAATCGCCCAGCTCCCGCGAGCGTTCGATCAAGTTCAGACGCCTGATTTCTGAGATGGCGGCGATCGCAGGAGCAAGCGTAAGCGGGTGTGCTTCATAGGTGTGCCCGTGAGCGAAAAAGTGAGTGTCGAAATACGACGCGAGTTTTCCGGTCGTCGCGCAGAGGCCGAGAGGTATAGCGGCATTCGTGATGCCTTTGGCCGTGGTAAGAATGTCTGGGATCACGCCCCAGTGATCCATGGCGAACCACTTGCCGGTCCGGCCCCAGCCCGTCATTACTTCGTCCGCGATGAGCAGCACCCCGCGGCGGTCGCAGATCTGGCGAAGACGCGGCATATATTCCGGCGGAGGCACCAATACGCCGTTCGTGCCGACAACAGGCTCCACAATCACGGCGGCTACATCGTCTTCGTTCGCGATCATGTGCTCGACATAGTTCACGCAAGCGATGTCACAGCCTGGATACGTGTGTCCAATGGGGCACTTGTAGCAGTTCACCTCGGGCGCGAAGATTACGCCCGGTATCTTGCTGGCCGGCTCCGTGGCCCACCTTCGCGGGTCTCCTGTCGCGGCGATGGAGCCCATAGTTGCGCCGTGATAGGAGCGGTAACGCGAGATGATCTTCGTCTTTCCGGTCACCATGCGCGCGATTTTGAACGCGGCTTCATTCGCCTCGGTGCCGGAGGTGGCGAAGAAAAACTTCTCGAGTCCGCGGGGCAGCACTTCGAGCAAAATTCGGCTCAACTCGGCGCGAACGTCGGTCGCGTACCCCGGCGCGATGTAGGCGAGTTTTCCCGCCTGTTGGGCAATGGCGTCCACAACGGCCCGGTTCTTATGCCCGAGGGTCACGCACATCAATTGCGATGAAAAGTCGAGGTACTTCTTGCCCGCGCCATCGAAGAAATAACAACCTTCGGCATCGGTGATATGGAGCGGCTTCCAACCTTTTTGAAAACGCCACGTTCCGTACGTGTAGCGGGCACTCAGGTCGCTGATCTCGGCGGAGGAGAGGGCGCTTCCGGCTTCTGCCTGTAAGTTTGTGGACATGATTTAGGCTCGAAAGGCCAGTGTAATTCAGTTGAGGCGTCGCGGCGAGACAATCAAAGGCCGGGCACCTCTACGACGGCCACCGGATCTGCTCGAGCAGAGTTCGCAGGCGTTTTCCCCTGGCCGGGTTGATCGACTCCACGAATGCCACGCGACCTTCCAGGTGCGAATCGAAAACAGGGGTGCCCGTGGCGATTTTGATTCTCCGGACCCAGACGCACGCAGTTGGTCAGTACTGCTTTGAGTCGATCGAAATCGGCACGGACGATGTTGGTCCCCTGATTGGCAACCAGACCGGCCAGATATTGCCGCACGCCGCGTCGCATGATGCGCGTTTTTCGATGATGGATGGCGAGACCTTCTTCGAGCAAGATGGCAGCCACATGCGTCGAAAACCGTTGCGAACGCTTCTCAAACTCTTCATTACCGGAAAACGCCAGGTCGTCGGCATAGCGCGTGTACTGGGCGCCAGCCGATTTCGCCAACCCCGCCAAGCGGCAATCTACGCGGTACGCACAAAGATTCGCCAAAGCGGGCGATGTGGGCGCGCCCTGCGGCAGATGCGGCCGCGAATATAGGTCGCGCGCGTGCTGAAGCTCGAAAGGATCGACTTCCAATCCGCAGCCGTTCCATACGTCCCTCGGCACGGCGTTCGAGCAAATGCCTCCCAGCAGATCCGCGACTAATTCGGGATAGCCGAGCGTCCGAAAAAAAGCTTGAATCCTCGCAGCCGGCAAAGAGACAAAAAAGTTCCGCAAATCCATGCGCAGGATCACGCGCTGGCCCGCGTGGGGGGCCACAAATGTCTTGATCGAGCGGCCCTTTACAAATCCGTGAGCGGCAGGATGAGCAGGCACGCGTTCCAGAATTCCGCTGAGAATTTCCCGCTGTAACTTCTTTAGTCTACGTTTCGGAGCTTCAATCAAACGGATGCAGCCGAAGGGCTTCGCAAGAATCCTGTAATGGTAATGCCGGAGTCGTGAGCAATCGTCCTTGTATCCAAGATGTTTGAGATCGGCGAACCAGTCCAACTCACCGTATTCCAGCCACAACCAATCGGCCAAAGCTCCGGCAGACTCTATGACCGGAAGGTCCCAATTGCGTGCCGCTGGAACCGGCTGCATTTGCTGCGGTCCGGTTAGCCAGTGCTTCACCGTCAGTCCCCCGACGTGCTCCGAACAGGCATTCTTGAACTCTGTGTCGCCGAGCAGAAACCGAATTACATCGCGATGCCGGAAGCGTAACCGGCCCTCTATTGCCTGAACGTAGCGCTGCGCCAGCGGCAGCAGCCAGGGCCAGGATTTGCCGAGCATCCTGCTGCTTCGAGTCGTGATCTGCTCAACCTCGGGTTCACCCGCGAGGAATGACGCCGCCAGCGCGTTCAGAAGCGATGAATTCCGCATGATGAACGGCGGCAGAGCTCCAACGAGTCTGACTTGGCGTGAGCTGTTCTGCGCAACGCGCAGTCGCGCTCATGCGATGAAATGCCAGTTATTCACGATTCCCCGGGGTAACCCCGGAGAGGTCAAATCGAACCCGAAAGCCCGATCTAAGCCAAGCTTGGAGACCCTGCCGCCGACGACATAATAGCAGTCGTCATGCAGCTTCACGCAGGAGAGTTCACGGCGCGAAAGTTACAATAAGCGGGTTATTATGCGCCAGACCCTTGCCGTATTGAGCGCCCTCACGCTCGCCGCTCAGGCCGCCGATTCCGTTCATCCGCTGAGAGGATACTCGCAGCAAGCCTCGTCGACCGAAACGCAATGGGAGCAAAAGTTTCGAGATGTTCCGCAGCAAGACCGCCTGCGAGAGAACATGCGGCGCTTATCGGCGAGGCCGCACCATGTGGGATCTCCGTATGACAAGGACAACGCCGAATGGATTTTGGCGCAACTGAAGTCCTGGGGGCTGGACGCGCAGATCGAGACCTTCGATGTTTTGTTCCCCACTCCTAAGGAACGCGCCGTGGAGCTGATCGAACCTGTCAAATACACGGCAAAACTCGAAGAGCCGTCGCTGGCGGTGGATCCCACTTCGAATCAGAAGAGCGAGCAGCTTCCGACTTACAACGCTTATTCGATCGATGGCGATGTGACTGCGCCGCTGGTGTACGTGAACTATGGCATTCCCGCCGACTATGAGCAGTTAGAGCGCATGGGCGTCTCTGTCAGCGGAGCCATTGTCATTGCCCGCTACGGAGCTTCATGGAGAGGAATCAAGCCGAAAGTGGCCGCTGAGCATGGCGCGGTGGGTTGCCTGATCTATTCCGACCCTCACGAAGACGGTTACTATCGGGGCGATGTTTATCCGAAGGGGCCGATGCGGCCGCCCTTCGGCGTGCAACGCGGGAGCGCCATGGACATGGTGCTCTACCCAGGCGATCCCTTGACTCCAGGCGTCGGCGCAACTCCGGATGCGAAAAGATTGCCGCTCAGCGAAGTGAAGACGCTGACGAAAATTCCCGTTCTGCCGATCTCCTATGAAGATGCTGAGCCCCTGCTGAAGCAATTGAGCGGAGCGTTGGTGCCGGATGCTTGGCGCGGAGCACTGCCCATGCCCTATCACGTGGGCCCGGGCCCGGCCAAGGTGCATCTGCACCTCAAATTCAATTGGGATCGCAAGCCGCTCTACGACGTCATCGCCAAAATACCGGGTTCTAAGTATCCCGATGAGTGGGTCATCCGCGGCAATCATCACGATGCCTGGGTGAATGGAGCGGGAGATCCGGTTTCCGGAGCAAGCCCCGAAATGGAAGAGGCGCGCGGGCTGGCGGAACTGTTGAAGCAAGGATGGAAGCCCGACCGGACCATAATCTATTCCTTTTGGGACGGCGAGGAGCCGGCCTTGTTGGGGTCGACCGAATGGGCGGAGACACATGCCGATGAATTGAAGCGGAACGCCGTCGCCTATATCAATTCCGATAGCAACGGACGCGGCTTCTTTCGGGCCGAAGGCTCGCATTCACTCGAGGATTTCGTCAACAGCGTGATGAAGGATATTGAGGATCCTGAAACCAAAATGAGCGTGTGGAAGCGAGTTCGCCTGGCGGACATCGGGCGCGCTACCGGAGAGAGGCGTGCGGAGCTGAAATCGCGCCCGGATTTGCGCATCGGCGCTCTAGGCTCGGGTTCCGACTATTCGGCATTTATCGATCACCTCGGCGTTGCCAGTTTGAATATCGGGTACGGAGGGGAAGACCCGGGCGGCGGCCAATACCACTCCATTTACGACGATTTCTATTGGTACACGCATTTTGAAGACACCGATTTTGCCTACGGCCGCGCGCTGGCGCAAATTGGCGGAACGATGATGATGCGCCTCGCCGATGCGCCGGTTTTGCCGTTCCAGTTCACGAATTTCGCGGATACCGTTCACACCTACATTGCGGAGTTGAAGAAGCTGGCCAGCGATCAGCGAACGGAGATCAAGAACCGAAATTCGGAGATCGAAGAGGGCGTTTACCAGGCCTTGATGGATCCGAAGAAGAAGATGGTGCCACCCTCGAAGGAGCCGGTGCCGCCCTATCTCAATTTCGCTCCGCTGGACAATGCAGCGGACGATCTGACTCGTGCGGCCGAGACTTACGAACATGCTCTGACTGCGGCAGGCGGTCAGGCCTCACCCAGCGTGAACGAAAAATTGATTCAAACCGAACGGCTGCTGACCGACTCCGCCGGTCTTCCGAACCGTCCCTGGTTCGAGAATCTGATCTACGCGCCGGGCTACTACACGGGCTACGGCGTGAAGACGATCCCAGGCGTGCGAGAAGCCATCGAGCAGAAGCGCTGGGCGGAGGCGGATCAACAGGCTATTCGCGTCTCCAAGGCGCTCCAAAAAGAGGCGGACCTGCTGGAGGAAGCGGCGAAACAGATTGGAAGTAAGTGAAGAAGATTAACTTCATGAGAAGAATCCAAAAACTCCTTTTGCCTTTGGCAGCGCTTGGAGTTCTCCTTGTCGTTTGGGGCGCCGAGCGCAAGCAAACGCGGGGTAATGGCCCTGATGGCGTGCCGCAGGCGACGTTTTTCGCTCATCGCCTGGGGACAGATCACGCCGAAGCCATTACCACGCTGGACATGAACGGCGATGGGAAGCCGGATATTCTGAGCGGTGCCTATTGGTATGAGAATCCCGGCCCTGAAGGCGGTGAGTGGAAGCGCCACCAATACCGCACTGTCCAAACAGTGAACGAGTTCGTAGCCGATTGCGGCGAATGGACCATCGATGTCAATCACGACGGTGCACCGGATGTGGTCACCGTCGGATGGCAGACCGACGGTCTCTGGTGGTATGAGAATCCGAAGAAACCCGGCGTGATGTGGGAGAAGCATCTGATCGCTCATACCATCGCGACGGAAGGCGGCTGGCTCGCAGACCTCAACGGCGACGGCCAACCCGATCTTGCACTCGCGCACTATGGCCGTTCCGGCGTGATTTGGGTAGACTTTTCCGGTCCCGAGCCGCGCGTACACCATGCCGGCGGGCATGATCAAGACGGCCACGGAATCGGCATGGCGGATGTGGACGGCGACGGCAAAACAGATCTTCTGACACCGTTTGGCTGGTTCCAGAACATCGACGCGAACCAGGACAAATGGGAGTGGCATGGTGATTGGAATCTGGAAGATGCTGGATTCCCGATTATTGGCTATGACGTAAACGACGATGGCAAGACCGACATCATTTACGGGCAGGGTCACGGCTACGGCCTCTATTGGCTGGAGCAGCAGGGAGCCGGTGCGAGCCGCCGCTGGATCAGGCACATCATCGATGAGTCATGGTCTCAATCGCACGCCTTGAAGCTGGTGGATATCGACGGGGATGGGCAACTCGAGCTGCTGAGCGGGAAACGCTACCGCGGGCACAGCGGCAACGATGCCGGCTCTTACGATCCGCTCGTCATTTACTATTACAAGATCAACAGGAAGACCGGAGTGTTCACGCGATACCCGATCTCAGAGAACGGAACAGCGGGGGCAGGAACGCAATTCATCGTTGAAGATTTGGATGGCGACGGAGACCTCGATATCGCGGTCGCCGGGAAAACCGGGGTACACTTTCTCGAGAACCTGAAAATCGACAAGGTGCCGAAGGCGGCTCGCGAGAAGGAACTTCTGCTGGACAAGCAATGGCCTTTCCCTGGCGAGAGCACGGAGTTCCATCCGCTAAAGAAGTAACAATTTGTATGGTGTTGCTCCGGCTTGATCGCAACGGATGATGTGCGGCTAATCTTCGCCGTCCTCTTTCAGCACGTAACTCGTGTCAATGGGTGAGGCGCGAATATCGTGACAGCGCCTTCTGGAACTCTAGGCTCTGGGATGACGATTTCCGCTGCGCGCGCTCGGGGAGCGACGAAGAATTATTCGACCGTTTGTGACTGCCTGAGGCGTGGCGTTTCGCCTGGAAGTCTGCTCATCATTTGAAGGAGCTGTGACTGACGATGCGAGCCCGTTTTGCCAAAAATCTTTTTCAGCATGAAGCGCGCCGTTTCGGCAGTTACGCCTATGTTCTGGGCCGCTACTCGCAGTTCCAGCCCTGAATGCAACAGGCCGGCCAGACGGCATTCGGCGGGAGTTAACCCAAATAGACTTCGCAGCGTCGCGGTACGACTGGCGGCCTTCGCGGCGGGATCGCAAATAAAAACAAGCGCACATGGCCGTCCCCGAGCAAAGGCGTGACTCGACCGGAACGGCGTCACAATAACTGACATCGAAGCTGAGTCCGCACCCCCATGGAGGGTGATAAGACCACCATTAGACGTACCGCGGCCATTCGCTGTCATGCTCGCCGAACTGACCAGGCGTTGCAGGTGAATCGCCTCAGAGGAATGCGTGGCGGCCAGCCTACCCGAATGCATGGCAAGACCCTGCCCTTTTTCTAAAACAGCCTCCGCCCGCTGATTGGCCAGCACGATGCAGCCTTGTTCGTCAACAGCTATTACTCCCGTATCGAGAGTGTCCAGTGCAATCGTTTCAGCTTCTAAGAGAGCACGTAAAGTTTCATTCCTGCTGTGAACCTGAAAGACGCGCCGCAGGTGAGGCACCAAGAACTCCATCAGCTTCTGTCCGCTGTCGGGGAACGGTCGAGCAGATTTGGGTCGCATCAAATTCAGGGAAGCAAAGCCAGGACCACACAGCACTGCTGTCACGATGGAGTGATATACGTCAACCCGTCGCAGCCAGTGCAGATACTCGCTCGTTTTGTACTTCACAAAAACCTGGGGCAGCGCATTGGCGCTGATGCAGGAACCAGTTCGCAATGCCGTTTGCAGGACCTCTGGCGCGCGAGGATTTCTCCTGCCGTAGTAGTCGTTCCACTCCGTTATCTGCTGCTGAGGCCAACCTAGATTAAATCCGATGACGGGATTCTGATTCTCGCGATCGTGAAAGGTGATTGTCGCGCTGTCGCAACTTAGCTGCTTTTGCAATTCGGCCAAGAAGTCCATCCAGCGGCGGGGACAGACCAGGCCGTCATACAGGAGCCCTAAAAGGTCTGGAAGGGATTTCTCCTCGACACTCAAGTTCCCTCTCCTTTTTTCGCAGCGTCAGTAGTCCTTAACATCGCACAGAAATCTCCCAAATGGGAGAGGCGAGAGCACGAGAAACCGGCATACATTCTGGATTAGAAAGGTGCGAGGTGATCGCACGAAAGCGTGCATCGATCTTTGTTTTCAGAGGGCATAGACGTGCAATCGATACGGAAACTCCTAAGCTGCGTTGTGGCTGGTCTGCTGCTTCTGGAACTGCTTGATGCGCAGCAGCCGGGCAACAACGACCCGATAGAGCAACGCATTGCCGCGCTACCCGACAAGGCACATGTGGTCCTTCATCTCTCGGATGGAAGTACGATGCGTGGGCGGATCGTGAGCCGCAACAGTCAAGATTTCGCTCTGAGGCCCGACAAGGGAGGGACGCTGCAAACGATCGCTTACAGGCAGATCGCGGCTGTGGAGCGGGTCCAAGGGCAGCACTCGAAAGCGAAGTGGATCGTCATCGGCATTGTGGCGGGCGCGGCCATTGTTGTGGCCGTGATTGCCATCCACGTCTTGCATTCTCCGACCATCAACGGGATTTGAGCGGCCGGAAAGAGGTAACCAATGAAATACAAGCCACGGAGAGTTTGGCCCGCTTGTGTGTTTGCCGCCGCGGCGTTGGTTGCCGCTGGTCTACGGTTACTCGCCCAAGCCGGTGAGGCGCCTGATAAGGCGATCGTCGCATCGCAGGACGAAAGCGATGTGCGCGGCGGCCGCGAGATCTGGTTCAACGCGACTTTCGGAGACGAGAAATACTATGCGCTGCCGGCGCAACTCCCCGACCCGACAGAGAGAATTCTGATCGGATTCATCAATGTCCTGCTTACGCCACGCGCCAGCCGCTTCGAGCGGCTGGCGATAGAGGATACCGCGTGATGCCATTAGGCGGAATCTGGGCAACTGAGCCCTATCTGCACAACCAATCCATTGGAGACTGGGCTCCGGCCACGGCAACGCCGCAAGAACGGGCCGAATACTACCGGGCGGCGATGTGGGACTTATTGAAATCGCAGCGGACGCCAAAGATCAACGTGCTTCCGGTTCAGGTCGGGCCATTCCCGTCCGGCACCCCCCTGACGGACGTGTTCAGCCGTGATCCTGCCACGGGCGCGCTGCTGTGCGATGACGTGATTGAGAACCGAGGCCACCATTATGGTTCAGATCTGTCGGACAGCGACAAAGACGCGCTGATCTACTGGCTGCTCTATCAGTAAGAGTTAGATACTCTTTGATTCACGACGAGTCTTCACCAAGATCGCTGCGCCGGCTCACTTCGGCCTTTGCTTAGCCTCCTCGCTCTCGGTCGCGATTGTCCGGATTTGATCGATGCCCTCCTCCAAAGCTGGCGGTTCCAGGCGCTTCGCCGTGCGTAGGATGGCCGGAACGGGGATCGGCTTCTTGTCCTTGCGATGATTATTGCGCCCGATCGCTGTTCGGACGCTCGTATCGAAAAGGAGGCAAAGCACCTTGAAACCTGCCGCTTTCGCCTCGCGAATGTACGGAGCGCGAGCCGCGCGTGTGGTGTTGGTATTGTCCACCACGAAGGAGCGTCCTGCCCTGAGGCATTCCTGGATGAATGCCATTTCCCGCTCTGCGCTCTGCTGGATGTCGCGGCTCACGTGTGCGTGGGTAGCTGCAAAGTGGCTGAGGAAATACGTCGTTTTTCCCGAACCTTGCAACCCGACAAAGATTATCGCTTCCGCCATGGCTCCAACTTGGGTGGGCGAACGCCGTGCCGCACGGCTCCCTGTACCGGGATGTACGTCAGTTCGATTCCCGACCGCGCGCACCGCAACATCAGTCCGCCCCGGCTCATGTCGCCGCGACCTACAAAGTCCGCCGGAAATACCAGGCGTTCGCCAAAAATTTCGAGAAGAGGTCCCGTGTACTTACCGCTTGCGACGCTTCCAAGGAGAACGTACAGGCACTCGGCTCCCGCATGTTGATCCAGCAATCGGGCCGCTTGCAAGAGAGCGTTCCGATATGTGTCGTTGCGCTCGTCAACCGGAATATCGGCGGTAGCGCGAAGTTGCTCTATCAGTACCGGAGTCTCAGGAGGAACGAGCCCCGCGCCAGGCACCATCACCAGTGCGGGAGGAACGCCCGGCGGAGCGGCACGAAACGCCTCGGCGTAAGCCATCTTGCCCCGGAAATACAAACCGCTGATGAAACTGTAAACCTCTCCGATTGTGGCCGAGCCCTCACGAAGCTTTACTGCCAAATCGAAGCCAGCTCGCTCGCGAACCAACATTTCATATCGCGGGCCGCCGGCCTTCGCAGGAGATAGAAGGAAGACCCGGCTGGAGGAAACCACCGCCGATTTTAGCGAATCCAGTGTTTATCATGGGGCCATGCTGAGGAAAGCTTTTTTAACCGCATTGCTGAGCATGTTGTTGAACTCGCTGCAAACCTTATCTGGCGCACAGGCGAATCCTTCGCGTGCTGATCTGCAAAATGCCACCACCAAAATTGTTAAAGCTGAGATCGCCAAAGCGAACCACGATTGCGAAGACGTCCAGGGACAGCAACCTTACAACATTTGCATGGGCGAAGCATCGGCCACCCTGGAACGAGACTACAAGACTTTTTACAACAATCTTCGCGTGTTGCTCGCCCCGGTTTTCCTCAAAGGATTGGACGATTCAGAAGCACTCTGGCTGAAATATCGCGAACAGATCTGCAACGCAGCCTACGAGCAGTTCACCGGCGGCACGGCGGCCCCAGGTGCACAGGCGGGTTGCTATTTACAGGTCACACGGGCCCACATGCAGACGCTCCGGAACGTGTTCGAAACCGCCTGGCACTAGATGCCGGGTCGCGCATTACGCAATAAAACATTTCAATCCACTGCATAGAAAATTGCACGGTCGTCGAGTCCGCCTAAACTGCTACGCTTTGGCTTTGACCCAGTCAGTCACTATGATTCGTGTATTCAGGCTTATGTTGCTGTCGGTCGGCCCGTTTACGGCTCTGCTGGCTGCTCAAACTGCTTCCACTGAACAGAAAATCAACTCCGGCGACAACGCCTGGCTCCTGACAAGCTCCGCGCTCGTGCTGATGATGACCGGCCCCGGACTCGCACTCTTCTACGGCGGACTAGTCCGGCGCAAAAACGTGCTCGGCACCATGATGCACAGCTTCGCCCTCATGGCGGTGGTCACCGTGCTTTGGGCCGTATATGGCTACAGCCTGGCTTTTGCGGAAGGCAATCCCTACATCGGTCATCTGCAATATCTGTTTCTGAAGGGCGTAGGAACCGCGCCTAACGCCGACTATGCCGCTACGGTGCCGCATGCGTCTTACATGATCTTTCAATTGATGTTCGCGATCATTACTCCCGCGCTCATCTCGGGGGCGTTCGCGGAACGCATGAAGTTTAGCGCCATGCTGCTGTTCACGTTTCTCTGGTCAACCGTCGTTTACTTTCCCATGGCGCATATGGTGTGGGGTAAAGGCGGCCTGCTGAATGCCTTTCTCGGAGGGCGCTTCCCTTGCCTCGATTTCGCGGGCGGAACCGTTGTTCACATCACCTCCGGCGTGAGCGCGCTGGTCTGTGCCTTGTACTTGGGAAAGCGCCTTGGTTTTCCGAAGGAGCCCATGAAGCCGCACAACCTGGTCCTAAGCCTGATTGGCGCGTGCATGCTGTGGGTGGGATGGTTCGGTTTCAATGCCGGGAGCGCCGTCAGCGCGTCCGGCCTGGCGACGAGTGCATTCGTCGCTACGCACTTCGGAGCCGCCGCCGCGGCGCTTGGGTGGATGTTCGCCGAATGGGTGCGACATGGCAAGCCCAGCATGCTGGGTGGAATTTCGGGCGCAGTTGCCGGGCTGGTCGCCATTACGCCCGCATCCGGATTTGTGCAGCCCTTCCCCGCCCTGCTGATTGGTTTCCTCGCGGGTATCGTGTGCTTCCTCATGGTCACCACCGTGAAGAGTAAGTCCGGCTATGACGACACGCTCGATGCTTTCGGAGTTCACGGCGCGGGAGGCACGCTCGGGGCCATTCTCACCGGGGTGTTTGCCACTAGCGCTATCAACGATGGATTAAAAGATGCGGCCGGAAAAGTGCTGCCGCTCGGCTGGGTGGATGGCAATCCGCACCAGGTCGTCAATCAGCTCATTGGTGTCGGCATTTCCTGGGGCTTGGCGATCGTCGGCACGCTGATCATCCTGAAAATTGTCGATCTGCTGGTGGGCGTCCGCGTTTCATCGGAGCAGGAAATCGAAGGGCTTGACCTCAGCATGCATGGCGAGGAAGGATACAACCTCGATGCCTGAGCCGCGGCCGCTCTGCTAAACATAGGAGCCAGCGATGAAAAAGATCGAAGCGATTATCCAGCCCCACAAGCTCGACGATGTCAAGGAGGCCTTGAAAAACCTTGGAGTGGACGGCCTCACAATTACGGAGGTGCGGGGCCACGGCCGGCAGAAGGGCCACAAGGAAGTGTACCGGGGCATGGAATATGAGGTCGATCTGCTCCCCAAAATCAAAATAGAGACGATTGTTGCCGACTCGCGGCTAGACGAAATTGCCCGCGCTATTTCGTCCGCCGCGCGGACCGGAAAGATCGGGGACGGCAAAATCTTCATCTATGACGTGCTCGAAGCCATTCGTATCCGCAACGACGATACAGGCGAAGCGGCGCTCTAGCGAACCATGCAATTGCTGCCGGACGAGAGTGCCCGCGCCTTCGCCAACTTCCAGAGAGACCCCGACCCGGCGAATGCTCTGAAAGCTCGAACCGGTCTCGTCGATTCGCTCGTAACCGGCGCGGCGGCGGAATATCTCGGCTCGGAAATTGATTTAGCCTTGGTCGCAGTCGGCGGATATGGAAGGCGCGAGCTGTTCCCCCACTCCGACATCGATCTTCTGCTGCTGGTCGAAAACGAAGCCGCCGTGGAAGCGCTCAAGCATCCTCTTTCACAGTTCCTGCGCGTACTGTGGGACGCCCGGCTTCGCATCAGCCATTCGGTGCGAACCGTGGCCGACTGCTGCCGTTTGCACGATCAAAACCTGGAGCTTCACATCAGTTTGCTCGATCTTCGTTTTCTCTCCGGCGAGGAAAAGCTCTTTCAGAACGTTTCGCGAAAACTGCCCGAAGTGTTTCAACGCAATACCCTGATCATTACGCAGCGGTTCACGGAGCTGGTGCGCCACCGGCACTTGAAATTCAATCACACGGTCTATCATTTAGAACCCAACATCAAAGAAGCACCCGGCGGCATCCGGGACATCCACGCTTTGCGCTGGCTGTCGCAGATTTTTCCGCAGCATGAGGAAATCCGTCAATCGCTCGGCGAAACGGAGCGCGGCATGCAATTTCTATATGCACTCCGTTGTTTCCTGCACTATCGCTCCGATCGTGACAACAACCTGCTCACCTTTGAGCTTCAGGACGAAGTGGCCCGCTTATTGCCGCCCGAACCGGTTGCCGCGGAAGAATGGATGCGGACGTATTTCCGTCACGCGCGCCAGGTTTATCAATCCGCCTTGCGGGCGCTCGAATATGCCGAAGGACAGCAATCGTCGTTGCTGCGGAATTTCCGCGACCGCCTCAGCCGTATCTCCACAGCCGAGTTTACGGTCTCTCGCGAGCGTGTTTTCCTTCGTAATCCCGCCGAGATCTTGCGCTCGTCGGAATCTATTCTTCGCTTGTTCACGTTTGTCGCCCGGCATGGAATACAGCTCTCTTGGGACACCCAACGGCGAATTCGGGGCGAGCTCGCAAGCCTGGCGTGTTGCTTCCGAACACCTCTGCCTCACTGGTCTGCCTGGCGGGAGTTGCTCTCGCAGCCTCACGCCGCGCTGGCCCTTCGGGAAATGCAGGAAACCGGGCTGCTGGCCGCCGCCATCCCGGGCTGGCAGAGCATCGATAGCCTGGTAGTGCGCGATTTCTATCATCGCTACACCGTCGACGAGCACACGCTCGTAGCTGTCCAGACAATCGACCATGCTGTCACAAACGCGCCCGGCACCCCGGCTCGCCTGCACCAGCTCGCCAAGGAGGATGACGATCTTGCTATCTTGCGGCTTGGTCTGATTCTGCACGATTTCGGCAAGGGCACCCATCCTGGAGACCACGTGCGCGGCTCGCTCGTCGCCGCCGATGCCGTGCTTGAGCATATGCAAGTCCCTCCAGCGGGGCGGCAGGCGGTTCGTTTCCTGATCGAACATCATCTCGATCTCTCGCTCATCATGAACGGACGGGACCTGGACGACCCCGCGACGGCTCGCTTCCTCACTTCTCGGGTCGGCACGCAAGAGGACCTGCGCCGGCTCACTCTCCTTACCTACGCCGACATCAGTGCCGTCAACCCGACCAGCATGACCCCCTGGCGCCTCGAGCAGCTCTGGCGCGTCTATTCGCTCGGCGTGGAACAGTTAACGCGCGAGCTCGCCACCGATCGCATTCATGAGCCTTCCGCCTCTGCCTCTCCGGAGCTGGCCCGCTTTCTGGAGGGTTTTCCGAAAAGATATTTGCGCACGCATACTCCCGAACAGATCGAACATCATCTGGCTCTGGAACGGAAGCGCAAGCGTGAGGGAGTGGCTGTCGAGATCGAACGCGAGGCGGGCGCTTACCTGCTGACCGTCCTGGCCCATGACGAGCCAGGGTTGTTCGCGTCCTTGTGCGGCGCGCTCGCCAGTTTCGCCATGAATATCGTGAAGGCCGAGGCCGCCGCCAACGCCGAGGGCTGCATTCTGGACCTGATCCGCTTTACAGATCCGCTCCGCACCCTCGAGCTGAATCCCAGCGAAGTAAACCGCCTGCAGTGGACAATTGAATGCGTGGTGAGGCGGTCCATCGCCGTTTCCGATCTGCTGAAGCGGCGCCGGCGCATTCCTCGTCCATCGGGCGACTCTACCATTGTTCCCGCCGTGCGCTTCAACGACGAAGCTTCCGATGTCGCTACCTTGGTTGACTTTGTCGGAGAGGACCGTCCCGGGCTGCTGTACGACCTTGCCTCCGCCATCAGCGCGCGCGGCTGTAATATCGAGGTGGTCATGATCGATACCGAAGCGCACAAGGCCATCGACGTGTTCTATCTGACGCGCCACGGCGCGAAACTGAACGCCGCCACTCAGGAACAACTGCGCTCCGATCTTACTCGCGCCGCAGTCCGTTCGTGGTGAGTTGGGGCGTGTTCGGGCGCAAAACGCCCACCGCCTCGCCACTACAATAATCGAGAGTGTCTAACATATTCCGGCTGGATGGCAAACTGGCCCTGATAACCGGAGGCGCCAGCGGCATAGGCGAAGCTACGGTGCGCCTTTTCTCGGAAGCCGGCGCTCGCCTATTAATTGTGGATATCGATGAAACCCGCGCCCGCGAGCTCACTGCCTCGCTGCCCAACACGGATTTCCGCCGCTGCGACATTACAAACGAGGCGCAGGTGGGCGATCTTTTCGCGGACCTGCGCGAACTGGACATCCTCTTCAACTGCGCCGGCATCGGCTTGGTCGGAAACGTGGCGGAAACCGAATTAGGCGATTTTCAGCGCCTCTTCCGCGTAAATGTCGAGGGCGCCTTCTTGATGACCCGAGCCGCCATTCCTCTTCTCACTCGCGTCCGCGGTTCGGTCTTGAACATGGGATCGGTCGCCGGAATGGTAGGAGTAAAGCGGCGTTTCGCGTACTGTGCCACCAAGGGCGCCGTAATTTCCATGACCAGACAGCTTGCCGTCGACTACCCCACCCAACTCAGGGTCAATTGCATCGCGCCCGGGACGGTGGATACTCCCTTCGTGGAAGGCTATCTGGAGAAGTACCATCGGCACGAGAAAGATCGGGTCCGAATCGAACTAAATGAGAGACAACCGTTGGGACGCCTGGCCCGGCCCGACGAGATTGCGGCCTTGGCCCTATACGTTTGTTCGCCGGCTGCCGATTTCATGAATGGGTCGGTGGTGACGATCGACGGTGGGTGGACGGCCGCCTAGTGGAACCGGCCAGTTTACAACGAATTAGTGTTGACAAATCTTTCGGTTGACGTTATGGCAGAAAGTACTTACGATATAAGTAATCTGCATTGCGTTGCCTGCCGGTGGTTCGCCATCTGGCTGCAGGGTTGTAAGGTTTTGAGATTCTGTGTGCCAGGTGTGCTCGGATCTTGGGCGGGTGCGCCGGTGCCGTACGAGATAGCTTGATGAACTTCCGTCCTTTTTGCAGGATGACCTTTTCGGTGGCCTTGCTCGGCATGGGAACCCTTCTATGCGGGCAAAATTCCACTACTCCGTCCACAACGGCCAAGAGACATACACGGCGAAAGCATCGAAGAGCCGCTGTGGTGGCCTCGCCGGTTGTGACTTCCCGGTCGAGCGGCCGTACGGTGGCGCGTACCACTACCCAGGCTGGTGTCATCCATACCAACACCGCCATTACTGCGAAGGTGGCCACCGCGCGCACACGTCGCACTCATCGCGTTTTCGTTAGCCCCTGGACCGAGCCCACTTTCGCGGATTCCACCGTCGGCGATACTGTGGATGGCGAAGATCCGGTTGTCCGAAAGGCGGCCCTGGATGCGCTCGGCCCGTATAACGGTTCTGTCGTCGTGGCTGACCCCGAAACAGGTCGAATTCTGAGTATCGTTAACCAGAAGGTGGCCTTGAAAGGCGCCTTCCAACCCTGTTCCACCGTGAAAATGGTGGTCTCACTGGCTTCTTTGAGCGAGGGCATCGTCGATTCCACCACCTCTCTCCACCTGACCCGCCGCTACTCGATGGATATGACCCAGGCCATCGCTCGTTCCAATAACCTGTATTTCGCCAAGCTTGGTCAGGAACTGGGCTTTGAGCGCGTGGAAAAATACGCCCGGCTGTTTGGGCTGGGCGAAAAAGCGGGTTTGGATATCCCAGGCGAAGAACCGGGCTATTTGACACTTCAACCGCCTGAAACCGGAGTCGGGATGATGACCAGTTTCGGCGATGGCATCCGGCTCACTCCGCTCGAGCTCACCAGCATCGTAACCACCATCGCTAACGGCGGCACCATGTATTACCTGCAGTATCCAAAGAGCGAAGAAGAAGTCGCGAAGTTCGTCCCCAGAATCAAGCGAACCTTGGATATTGAGAATTTCGTCCCGCAAATCAAGCCCGGCATGATGGGGGCCGTGGAATACGGTACCGCGAAACGCGCCAGTTACAGCCCCACGGAGCCGATTTTCGGAAAAACCGGGACGTGCACGGATACGGCGCAGCCCGGAGTTCACCTTGGTTGGTTCGGCTCGTTCAACGAAGTCGGGAAAAATAAACTAGTCGTCGTGGTGCTCCTGACGGGCGGCCGCGGAATCAGCGGACCCATCGCATCGGGTATCGCCGGAAACGTCTATCACAATCTTTCGCAGCAGCGCTATTTCGAGGGAAGCCAGCCGAGCTTACCGACGGCGCTCGTTTCCTTCGAGAATTCTCATTAACCTGACCACCCACGAAAGGTCCCGTTGATCCTTCCCACGACCAGCGCGGCAGCCCTGCTCCTGTTGCTGGCCTCCTTCGTATGCCTGGGATCCTGGATCGTCGCTTTCAAGCTCACTGGTAAATGGCGCTTCGAGTTGTTCTACATCGATTTCGCTATCGGCGCGGTTCTGCTCTCCATTCTGGCCGCGTTCACCTTTGGGGTTCTCGGGTCGGACTTAGGGTTCATGGATCGCATGCTCGTGGCGGGCCGCACCGCCCAAGCACTAGTTGTTCTCTCCGGATTTGTATTCAACTTGGGGAACATGCTGCTTGTGGCAGCGGTCCCCCTGATCGGAATCTCAGCCGCCTTCCCGCTCGGACTCGGTGTCGCGCTCCTCGCCGGTTCGCTTTTCTATTTCCCCGGCACAAATGCGGTCTTCATTGTTTCCGGCATGGTCCTGGTACTGCTCGCGGTGATTTTAGAGGGCATATCCTGTCGCCTCCGGGACTCGGTTCCAGCCGCCTCCTCCAAAGGGAACACGGCACCCAAAGGAGCATCAAAGGCGCGCGCGCGGAAAACAAATAAAGGATTGATCCTCGCCGCCATGGGGGGCATTGCTCTCGGCCTGTTCTATCCCGTAGCCGCTCGAGGCCTCAGTGGCGATTTCGGGGTAGGCCCCTATGCCGGCATGTTGCTGTTTTCGGTCGGAGTGCTGGTTTCCACCGTCATATTCAATTTCTATTTCCTGAACATCGCGATCGAGGGTGAGCCCCTTACTCTCGGCGCCTATGCTCGCGGGAAGAGGCGGCAACACTTGATCGGACTCGTCGGGGGCGCACTGTGGGCCGCGGGCATGCTCACGGCGGCACTGGCGCGAAGCTTGCCTACACAGCCCGAGAGAAATGTCGTTCTGGGCCTGGTTTTGCCACTCGCCTCCGCGCTGCTCGTCATTCTCTGGGGAGCCGTGGTCTGGAAGGAGTTTGCCGGAGCCCCCTCGAGCGCCAAGCTCTCGATGGGCTTAGCTGCCGCTCTCTTTGCTGGCGCCCTGGTTGTGACTGGCCTCGGAATCCTGCCCTAGCCCCGGCCTCGGAAAACCCAGCGCGGCAATCGCCGATTCCGCCACCATCCCGTCCGGCAAGCTGCCTTGGGCCAGGGTGGCTGATCCCCCGCCCCGCCCCCCTGCCTTCGATAGAACTGCTTTCAAAATCGCCCCCGCATTGAATCCCGAACCCGGTGAACACGCGATTAAGATGCCCACCGGCTCGCTTCCCAAAACGAGCGCGACGGCGCGTCCGTCAGCGATAAACGCCTGGACTTTTGCGCGCACCGCCTCGTCAATGGCAGTCACTCGCAATAACGCTCTGCGTACCCCGTCTGGCGATGCCGCCGTCGCCTGAGAGAGCGCCTGGCCGTCCCGTCGCGCCAGCTCCGTCGCCAGCCGCCTGTGCTCCTTTTCGGCTTCTATCACTCTCTGGCGGAGTCCCGCTATCTGCTCCGGCAGTTTCTCAATGGGCGTCGCCTCTTGCTTCGACAATCCCGCCAGAATGCGAAAATCCTGCGTCGCCCGCCGGACGGCGCGATCGCCGCATACAAACTCGATCCTGACATTGTTCCGGATCTTTTCCAGTTTGCGGATGAGGATCGGACCTAGCTCCGCCGTCGAGCGGACGTGCGTTCCTCCGCAGGCGCTCCGGTCGAAGCCTTCGATTTCGATGATCCTCAATTGCCCCTCCCGGCTGCTCGCTTTTCGCAGGTTCTGCACGGCCTCCGCATCTTCGAAGCGAATGCTGACGGGCCGTGCTTCGCGGACAATCTCGCTCGCCCGCTCTTCGGCTCGATCGATTTGCGCATCCGTCAGCTCCCTGGCCCCCAGCTCGATCGTCGAAACCTCTGCGCCCATATGGAAACTGAGCGTCTGAAAGCCAAACTGTTCCACCAGTACCGCGGATAGTAGATGTTGTCCCGTATGCTGCCGCATGTGATCGTAACGACGCCGCCAGTCAATCCGGCACTCGAGCAGACCGGGCGCTACCGGCGCTCCCGTCACGTGGGCAATTCGTTCCCCTTCATCTACCACCTCCTCCACCGGTTGTGCCCCGATCCAACCCACGTCATGCGGCTGGCCGCCCGAAGCCGGGTAAAACGCCGTCTGGTCCAGGTATATCCGCCGCCCCTCGTCTCCCGTTTCCAGCACCCGCGCTTCAAAGGAGGACAGATAGCAATCGGTATAGTACAGCCGCTTGGTACTCACGACCAAGATGTAGCACCCCCGGCGCTTGCGCCTGCATCTCAGTAGAGGAAAATGGAAACGATGTCTCTTCACGAGCACATCCAGGCCATTAAGCGCGAAGATCCCGCGGCGAAGAACAGCCTCGAGATCGTGCTTTGCTATCCAGGGCTTCACGCGGTTCTGTTCCACCGTGTCGCCCATTGGTTCTACAGCCGTAAGCGCTTTGTGATCGCCAGACTCATCTCCCAGTGCTCGCGCTTTCTCACTGGAATCGAGATCCATCCAGGAGCAAAAATCGGCAGGCGCCTCTTCATCGATCATGGATTGGGAGTGGTGATCGGCGAGACGGCCGAGATCGGCGACGATGTTCTCCTTTATCAGGGCGTTACTTTGGGGGGCACCGGCAATGAGCACGGCAAGCGACACCCCACCGTCGGAAACCGCGTGGTCATCGGTGCCGGTGCCGCGGTCCTCGGCAACATAAAACTAGGCGACGGCGTAAAAGTAGGCGCGGGCTCGGTTGTGGTGCACTCAGTGCCCGACGGCTCCACCGTTGTCGGAATGCCCGCCCGTGTCCTGAAAGCTCGTGCCGAAGCGCTCGGCACCCTCGAACACGGCCGCGTCGCCGAAGCGGCCGAATCCGAACCGGCGGATCTCGAGCAGTTGACCGACCGCCTCCGCGAGTTAGAGGCGCTGCTGCGGCTCCTGCTTGAGGATCGCGTCGGCGAAAGCCGCGGTTAAGCGAGCGGCGTCCCCTTTAAGCCGCCTGCCGCATGTGTCCTCATTTGACACCGAAGGCCAGCAACACGTTGCCCGGTTTTCCGCCGTACTGCGGATAACCGGAGCTGATAAACACCATTCCGCCCGCCACCACGGGGCCGCTCACATCCAGAGATCCGCCCGCAGCCGGCACGTGATTCACCGTGTCGAAGGAACGCTCCGTGTCGTAATCCCAGATCACTGCGCCGCTGGCACTGGAATACGCTCGAATGTGGCCGTCGAGTGAGCCGGAAAAGACCGCGCCGCGGACAGCTGTGATCGCCGCCGATTGCGCGGGACTGCAGAGCGGGCGATCGCCGCACTCCGCGGGAGGCGCTTTCCACGCGAGCTTGCCGGACGAGACGGAAAATGCCGCTAGACCGCCTCCTGTCTTCGCATCGAGCGTGAGCCGGCCTGTCCCCTTGTCCACGTGAAGCGCCACGTCGGAAATGGGAACAAAGAAAAGATTGCTGTCCGTCGCCGGCCCCCACTCAATGCCTCCTAAAGCGCCGCCGCGGGCCGCCCGCTCCTGCCACAGAATTTGTCCTTCCGCATCGGGATCGACGGCATAAATCATCCCCGATTTCTGCGCCAAAAGCAGGCAGCGTTTTCCCGACGGAAGAGTTACCAGAATCGGCGAGGCGCCGAAATCGAAATCGGGACCGTTCCCGTTCTTGCAGGCGCCCTCCCCCGGCTTGAAGCAGCCAAAGTTGTACACATCCCCGCTGGAAAATTGCTTCGACCAAAGTTGTTTGCCTGTCTTCAGGTCCAGCGCAAGCACGGCGTCGCTCGTCGCAGTCGCCGGATCGGAGTAGTTATCCCCTGTCGTGACATAGATCGCGTTTCGTGCGCTGTCAATGGTCGGCGACGACCAGATCGCCGCGCCCGATGGCCCCAGCGCATCCACACCGGCCTTCGTCTTGCCATGCGCCGACGGCTCTTCCTGTATCGTGTAGCTTTTCCAAATCACCTTGCCGGTTGAGGTATCGAGCGCGCTCAGGCTGCCGCGAAACGTGCAGCAGCGGTAACCCGGAGCCAGTGCCGCAGCCTCCTCGTAAGATGACAGCGTCACATAAAGGCGACCATCCGCGTAAGCCGGAGTTCCGGTGATAAATGCGACTGGATGATCGGCCACTCTTGTTTGCCACAGTTCGCGCCCGGTCGCGAGATCCAGCGCGTGCGCAACGCCCGTGACATCCCCGAAGAACAGCGCTTCCGTCTCCCCTGCCTTCCCGATGACCAGTCCGGACCGGACGTTCTTCAGCTCGGTCGACCAATACGTACATCCTGTTTTTTCATCCAGCGCCATCACCGAGCCGTTTTCCGTTCCCAGATAAATTCTTCCGCGATAGGCGACCGGCTGCGATCGCATCAGCTTCGCATTCGCAATGCCGTAAGCCCATCGCAGCTCGAGGCGCGGTATGTTTTCGGCTGTCAAACGGCTGTCCGGCTGATAGCGCTCGTTCCCCGGCCCAGCGCCCCAGTTCGTCCAATCGGGACCGGACTCATCCGGCCGCCCACGCCCGCTAGCGCAGGCATTCGATGCCGCAGCCTGTGAATTAGACCGGCCGCTTACCGATGACAGCCATTCTGCCACCTGCGTTCGTTGTTGCGGTGTGAGGCCCGCTCCCTGCTGCTTCATCACCCCGGAATCCAGCGCCGCCTTAATCGCATCCGCGGAGAGCTGAGCAAGAGCGCTCCGCGACGGCACGCGGACCGGACCGCTCGCGTCGTGGCACTGCGCGCAATGCGCCCGGTACACCACCGCGCCTGGTGCCTCCTGGGCTTCCATGCCGCGGACGGATACGCCTGTCGAGCAAATCAATGTTGCCATTAAAAAATGGAACTGCTTCGAGTGTCGCGTCCTCAGATTATAAAGTTGCACTATCGTCACCTCCTCAAAAAAGATCTTGACTGTTCTAGCTCACTAGTACACTATATCATTAGTGGAAGCGGTGAAGCATAAACGCAAGCCTTTCGAGTTCCGGCTGGATATGCTCAGCGGCGTTCCCGTATACCGCCAGATCATGGACCAGGTAAGCGGCGGCATTGCGGCCGGCGCGCTCGCCCGCGGAGATCAGCTTCCAACGGTCCGCCAGTTGGCGGTCGATTTGTCGATCAATCCGAACACCGTCATACGGGCTTATCGCGAGCTCGAAATCCGCGGCGTTCTGGAAACTCAGCAAGGTACGGGCACCTTCATCGGCCACCAGAAAGCGGAACGTGATGAAGCCGGTCGGCAGCGCCGGCTCGATCAGCTTGTGAGCGAATTCGTCGCTCGCGCCGGATCGGCTGGCTTCACTGTTGACGAATTGATTGAACAACTGCAAGACATTCAAAACGATGCGGGAAAGAAGAGGAGATGAAGTGTTATGTGGCGAGATCGAAACAAAAATCACGTAAGCGGCGTCGCGGTGGCGCTGTTCGCCATTTCAGTGGCCGGCGGTTCGGTGATTACAGCGGCCATAGGCAATCGGGCGCCGCTCTTCGCGGGAGTGGCGATCGGTATCTATCTGTTGTTTTCAATCAAAGTAGCGGATCAGTGGGAAAAGGTCGCCGTGCTGCGGCTCGGCCGCTATGTCGGGCTGCGCGGGCCCGGCATCTTTCATATGATTCCCATCGTGGACCGGCTAAGCCGGTTTGTGGATCAGAGGGTTCGCGTCGCCAACGTCACGGCCGAATCCACGCTCACGCGCGACACGGTGCCGGTTAATGTTGATGCCATCGTGTTCTGGCTAGTTTGGAACGCGGAAAAATCGATTCTCGAAGTGGAGGATTTCGTCCAGGCAATCACCATGAGCGCGCAAACCGGCCTGCGGGAATCCATTGGACGCCACGAGCTGGCGCAAATGATCACCGAGCGTGAATCCCTCGGGCGCGAGCTTCAGCGCATTTTGGACGAGAAAACCAATCCCTGGGGAATCACCGTGCAATCCGTCGAAATCCGGGACGTTCGCATCCCACAGGCGCTCGAAGACGCCATGTCGCGGCAGGCGCAAGCCGAGCGCGAGCGGCAGGCGCGAAATATCCTCGGCCAGGCCGAAACGGAAATTTCGGACAAGTTCTCGCAAGCCGCGTTAACCTATCAAAACAACCCCGTTGCACTGCATTTACGAGCCATGAACATGCTGTACGAGGCCATCAAGGAGCGCGGTTCGATGGTGATCGTGCCCTCTTCCGCGGTCGAAACCATGGGCTTGGGCGGAACGCTCGCCACAGCTTCGCTCGCCGGTGCCAAACCCGCCTGACGAGCGGTCGCGGAGGGGGTCCGCCTGGAGGTTCTCGATTGGGGTGGCTCAGGGCGAGCGCTCGTATTGCTGGCCGGTTCGGGTAACACAGCCCACGTCTTCGATGATTTCGCGCCCCGGCTGACGCGCTCTGCCACGTCTACGGCATCACGCGGCGCGGCTATGGGGCCTCGAGCCGGCCGCCGGCTGGTTATGAAATCATCGTCTTTCCGATGATGGGCCTCCTCGCCACCGGATCGCCGGATGGGGAAAAGCAGAAGAGCAATTTTGTGCAGGAATTTGTGGCAAACCTCAATAACAGAAAACTTCCGACTGCACGCCCGGATGCGCCACCACGAGCCTCGTAAAGAGCGCGCGCCCGTTCAATGCCTTCATGCCCAACGAACGCACCAGTTCCGGGTGGTTATTGTGCTCGCTGATGTGTCCTAGAACGAGGGTCGAGACGCGGCCGTCGAGGTCATGCTCCACGAAATCCGCCGCCACTTCGTTCGAAAGATGGCCCCGGCGGCTCATCACCCTCTGCTTCACGGACCAGGGATAGGGCCCTACGCGCAGCATTTCCAAGTCGTGATTCGATTCGAGCAGCAGCATGTCGGTGCCCCGCAGGTGTACGCGCAGAGAATCGGTGATGTATCCCAGGTCGGTTGCAATCGCAATCTTTATCCCTTGCGCCGCAATGAGGTATCCGACCGGGTCCATGGCATCGTGCGGAATAGTGAAGCTCACCACATCGAAATCGCCCACACAAAACGAGCAACCTGCCTGGAATTGCTCGACCACCGGCGCGCACTCGCCCCAATCGACAAAACGCGCCGTGCCCCGCGTCAGGTAAACCGGCAACCGCCCTTCAAAGATCCGCGCTAAGGCCGCCAGCCCGCTCGTATGATCGCTATGCTCGTGGGTGACCAGAATGGCGTCCAGCGATTCGACATTCTCGCCGATCGCCGCCAGCCGCTTGGCAATCTCCCGGCGGCTCAAACCGGCATCGATCAAGATGCGCGTCCGGTCCGTGGCTACAAACGTGGAGTTCCCGGCGCTACTGCTGGCCAATATGCAGATCTTGACGATGACCGCTCTCCCTTATGCCTATGCTCATCGGTTCTCACACAATAGTCAAACAATTTTTTAAGAATTGTTTTGCCGCCTTGTCCCTACAATAAAAGTTCGCTATGAAAGCGCGTATCTACGTTTCGATGAAACCGACCATCCTCGACCCCCAGGGCCAGACGATTTGCGCGGCGCTGAACGGCTTGGGGCATAAGGAGATCGCCTCCGTGCGGCAGGGCAAGTACTTCGAAATAGCCCTGGCGGAGCATACCCCCCGCGAACGGGCGGTCAAGACCCTGGACGAGGTGGCTCGCGACGTTCTCGCGAACGGGGTAATAGAGGACTACCGGGTTGAGATCCTGGACTAGCTATTCGCTCTTATTTTCTGTATGTGCGGAATTGTAGGCTATATCGGGAACCGCGACGCGGTGCCTGTAATCGTTGACGGGTTGCGCAGGCTCGAATATCGAGGCTATGACTCGGCCGGCGTCGCCGTTCTATCCCAGCAGAACTGCCTCGAAGTGCGACGGGCCTCCGGTAAGCTGCGGAACCTGGAGGAGGCCATCCGAAACAAGCCGCTGTCCGGCGCATACGGGATCGGGCATACGCGTTGGGCGACCCATGGCCGGCCCACCGAGGAGAACGCTCATCCTCACCGCGACTGCAAGGGCGAAATCGTGGTCGTCCACAACGGCATCGTCGAGAACTATCTGGCGCTTCGCAAGCAGCTCACCAGCGAGGGCCATGTCTTCAAGACCGAAACCGACACGGAAGTGCTCGCACATCTGATCGAAAAGCATCTCAACGGAAACCTCGAGAATGCAGTACGCGCATCACTCAAGCAGATCTCAGGTGTATTTGCGGTTAGCGTGATCGCCAGTTCCGATCCCAACAAGATCGTCGCTGCCCGCTCGGGGCCGCCCGTGGTCGTGGGTTTGGGCCAGGGCGAATTCTTTGTCGCTTCCGATGTTCCCGCCATTCTGAGCCACACGCGCGACATGTTTTTCCTGAACGATGGAGATGTGGCGGTCCTTACCCCCGACGGCGTTCGCCTGACGGATTTCGATGGCAAACCCGTTCATCGCCCGCTATCTCACATCCTGTGGGATCCGGTGATGGCCGAAAAAGGCGGCTACAAGCACTTCATGCTCAAGGAAATTTTTGAGCAGCCCCGCGCCATTAAAGACACTCTCGTAGGCCGCGTCGGCCAGGAAAGCGGCCGCGTATTTCTCGATGAAGTGGACATCACCGAAGCCGAGTTTCGCGCCTTTAAGCAGGTCAAAATCGTGGCGTGCGGCACAAGCTGGCATGCCGGATTAGCAGGAAAATTCATCATCGAGCGCCTCGCCCGGCTACCCGTCGAGGTCGATTACGGCAGCGAATTCCGCTACCGCGATCCCATCATCGCTCCCGATACGCTCACGATCGTTATTTCGCAGTCCGGCGAAACAGCCGATACACTGGCCGCCCAGCGCGAGGCCAAGCAGAAGGGTTCGAAGACGCTCGCCATCTGCAACGTAGTTGGATCCATGATTACTCGCGAGGCCGCTGGAACGCTCCTCACCCATGCCGGCCCCGAGATCGGGGTCGCCTCCACCAAAGCCTTCACCTCTCAGATAACGGCATTAATCATTCTCGGAATGTATCTGGGCCAAGTCCGCGAGACACTCAGCTCGCGCGATTCCTGCTTGCTCGTGCAGGAGCTCGCGCAAATTCCCGGGAAACTGGAACACGTCCTCGCCAACTCGGGCATCTATGAAGAACTCGTGCGCGCGCTCTTCCGTGCCCAGGATTTCCTTTACCTTGGCCGCGGAATTCACTTCCCCATCGCCCTCGAAGGCGCACTAAAGCTGAAAGAGATCTCCTATATTCACGCCGAGGGTTATCCCGCCGGCGAGATGAAGCACGGCCCGAACGCCTTAATTGACGAAAATCTGCCCGTGGTCGTGCTGGCCACCCGCGACCCGGAATCCGAGGAGAGCCAGGTCCATTACGAAAAGACCCTCTCCAACATCCAGGAAGTGAAGGCGCGCAGCGGAGTCGTGGTCGCGATTGCTTGCGAGGGCGATGAAGAGGTCGCTAAAATGGCCGACCACCTTATCACCATCCCCCACACCCGGGAGTTGCTGCTGCCGCTCCTCGAAATGATACCGCTTCAGTTACTCGCCTATCATATTGCCGTGCGTCGCGGCTGTGACGTCGATCAGCCCCGCAATCTGGCGAAAAGCGTAACCGTAGAATGAAGCACCTGGCCTGTTTTGGAGGCCCTTTTGTTCGTATCCCGCTCATTTAGTTATCCTGCAAACGCTTCCAATTAAGGGTAAATTCATAAATAATTTATTCATTTTATTGCTTTTACTCTGGCCTTTTCTCTCCGTTAAAGCTAATCTGAAGTCTCAGCGCGGGGGGCATAAGACGTGTGGAACGCTGTCTCTATAACTGACAACACTTCGGCTGGTCAGCCTTATACGTTGTCCAATGACGTCTGTGCCATTGAGTTGCTTCGCATCGAGAACGGGAACGCCTGGTTGGGACCCGTTTCAAAGATCCCTGGAGGGGCCGAAATACATTTTTGTGGAGACGGCTTCAACGAGCAGACACTCAAAATCCGCTGGGAAGATCAGTTTTATTTCGTATTTCTGGCCGACCTGCAGGCTCAGCGAAAGCCCATGGCGCAAGCCGTCTCAGGCTAGGCGGGACGGGACGTTTTTCTCTCAGGCGCTGGTGATCATCCGAACGGCCGGCCAAGAAGTCGCCGCTTGCAACCACTCTCGAAACGTTATATAACTCAGGACCAAACCCATTATCGGGGAGGGTCCAGGGTGAAACGTCTCGCTGCCATCGCACTATCGGCCGTCCTGTTAACGTTCGCGCAGTCGGAACGTGGCAACATTACCGGAGTGGTCACCGACAATAGCGGTGCAACCATTGCCAACGCGTCGGTCACCATCACGAGCAAAGCCACTAATACCGCCGAGCACGTCGTCACCACCAGCGCCGGCGAGTACAATGCTCCTAACCTGGAGCCCGGCTCCTATCAGGTGCAGGTTGCCGTACCCGGTTTTGCCACGTTTGTACTGGATAACGTGACTCTGACAGCTGGAGCCACGGTACGCGCCGACGCCCCGCTTCGAATTGGAAAACTCAGCGAATCGGTCGAAGTGAAAGCGCAAGCGATTCAGATGCAAACAGAAGACGCCAAAGTCTCGAATGCTGTGCAGAACAAGCTCGTCGATGAACTTCCGCTGGTTGTGGGAGGCGCATTACGCAGTCCCTTCGATCTGGTGTCAATTGTCCCGGAGGCGAAAGGAAGTGGAAACGCCGTCTCGCTCGGTGGAGGAGAAGCGGCCAGTTGGAGCGCCACGCTGGACGGGCTGCCGGTGAATACGAACCGCTCCGCCGATGCGAGTGAAACGGCCTATCTGACACCCTCCGTCGAATCGATCACCGAATTCGCAGTCGATACAAACGGCTTCAAAGCCGAATACGGGCAGGCCGGAGGCGGAGTCATAACCTTCGTCTCCAAATCGGGAACGAACGCGTTTCACGGAACGGCTTATGAGTTCCTGCGCAACGACGATTTCGATGCTCGAGGCTTTTTTGCGCCTGTTCGCTCCATCTATAAGCAAAGTGATTTCGGCGCTTCGGCTGGAGGGCCGGTCGTGATCCCGAAGCTCTATCACGGAAAGAACCGCACTTTCTTCTTTGTTTCCTACGAAGGCTTCCGAAATCGCGTGGGTTCGAACGGCATGATCCTAACCGTGCCGACGCCCGAGATGTATTCGGGGGATTTTTCCAAATGGGTGAACTCCAAGGGCGCTCTCATCCAGATTTACGATCCGAACAGTACCCAGGCCTCGAATGGTGGCTTTACTCGCACGCCTTTTGCCGGTAACCAGATTCCTGTCTCGCGCTTCAGCACCGTGTCGCAGGAAGTGATGACCTTCGCGAAATCAATCGCTCCCAATCGGCCCGGTATCATTCCCGGCACGGCCGGCTGGGTCACAAACAATTATGTAACCAGCGGTGGAGACACGGAAAGTCCCACTGATAAAGGCAGTGTCAAGATTGATCAGAACTTCGGTTCCAATCATCACGTCGATTTTTTCTATAACCGCACCAGATACAATTCAGAGCCCGGTCCCGCAGGTCCGAGTGGTCTGCCCGAGCCTCTTTGGAATGGTCAGGTCTCCGACTACAATGCCTCGCTCTATCGCTTCAGCTATGACTGGACGCTTTCGCCCACGATGTTCAACCATTTCTCAGCGGGCGGGAACGAATTCACCAAGAACAGTTTTTCCCCCAACTCGGGCCTGAACTGGAAAAGCAAGGTTTGCATTCCGAACGCGGTCGATTGTAACGTGAATTTTCCGAATATCTCATTCAGCGAATTCACCGGCTGGGGCAGCACGGCATACAACGGCACCGAACAGCCGTCCTGGTCTCTCAAAGACGATTTGAGTTACATACGCGGCGCTCACGCCCTGAAGTTCGGATACGCCTTTGAAAGCCAGCGCGCCAATGGATTCGGCCAGCAGAACATTGCCGGACAAGCGACCTTCAGTTTTCTAGAAACCGCCGTACCCGGGGCAACTTCATTTACCAGCGGAAGTTCCTTTGCTTCCTTTCTCCTGGGCGCAGCCGATAGCGGCGCCACGGAGACCATCCGTTATCTGCCGCAGACTTTCGATTACCACGGCTTCTACGCGCAAGATGACTGGCACGTCAGCAAGAAACTCACCTTGAGTCTGGGCCTACGCTACGAATTCACTCTGCCGCCCGTCGCAGGCGGCGATCAATATTCGGATTTCTCACCCACCACGCCGAATCCCGCCGTCAACAACTATCCGGGGGCGCTGATCTTTGCGGGCTTTGGGCCGGGCAGACAGAACAAAGATAGCCTGGTGCCGGGATGGTATGGCGCCTGGGGGCCGCGCCTCGGAGTAGCCTATCAGCTCAATTCCAAAACGACAATTCGCGCGGGCGCGGCGCGCTCGTTCAGCCGCGTCACCGTGGTGGCCAGCAGCAGTCACTACGCCGGGTTCATCGGCCAATACGCGTTTGCTTCAACCAATCAGGGCATCACGCCCGCCTTCTACTGGGATCAGGGCCTGCCGCCTTATCCGCTTCCGCCCCAAATCAATCCATCATTCGCCAACAACGGCAATGTCGACTATTGGCAAGGCCAAAACGCCACGCGCGCCCCGGAAGCTGACAATTGGGCCTTCTCTATCCAACGCGAGCTCTCGCCAAGCACCATCCTTGAAGCCGATTACGACGGCGTCGTAGGCAATCACCTGCAAAGCGGAATCGTGAATATCAATCAAGTGCCCATGTCCGTCGTGAATCAACTCATTCAGCAATACGGAACGACGCAGGCGATCAACTTACTAAATTCAAACATCTCCTCGGCCCAGGTTGTTGCGGCGGGCATTCAACCGCCCTACCCGAATTTCACAAATCCGGCGATACAGCGCTCGCAATCGGTCGCACAGGCGCTGCGGCCGTTTCCGCAATACCTGACCATCGACACTAGCCAGAGCGGCGGCGATAAAAGCGGGCATTCCAGCTATCACGCTGCCGTTCTGAAACTGAATCGCCGATATTCCAACGGATTGATGTTCGAATGGAGCTACACATTCTCGAAGCTGCTGACCGACTCCGACACTTACTACGCGAACGCCGGTTTTGCCGAAGACCAAGGCAACCGCCGGCTGGAGAAATCGATCGGTGAATACGACCAGACGCATGTGGTGAAGCTCAGCACGCTATACGAGCTGCCGTTCGGCAAAGGGCGGCGCTGGCTCACCCACGGCTTCGCGAGTCAGGTCCTTGGAGGTTGGCGAGTCGGCGCCATCCAGATATATTCCAGCGGCTTTCCCATTGGCATCACGCGAAATGCGCCTCTGCCCATCTTCAATGGTTCGAACCGTCCTGTAATCACCTCTTATGATTGGGAGGCCTCTTGGAGCGGAAATTTCGATCCGAATAAAGATCTCTTTCTGAATGCCGCGGCTTTCCCCGCCCAGCCAAGAAATTTGCTCGGCAATGCAACCCGCTATGATCCCCTCGTTCGAGCCTTCCCGAATCTCAACGAGAATGTAAGCCTCGGTAAGTCGTTTCTCTTCACAGAACGGTTTCGCCTCGATTTCCGCGCCGAGGCGTTCAACCTCTTTAATCGCGTAGTATTCTCCGCTCCCACTGGCAATGCAGCAAATCTCAACAGCACTTCGTTCGGGGTGGTCAGTGGTCAGTACAATACTCCCCGCCAGATGCAGCTTGCGCTAAAGCTGTACTGGTAGCAGCACGCCCGCACTCCAGGAGTTTCATATGCAGGGCCTGATGATGGATTACCCGCTGACGCTCACGCATCCGCTCGAGCGCGCGGCGAAGCTTTACCCCCAAAAAGAGATTGCCGCCCAGGTGCAAGGAACAATGCGCCGCAGCACCTACGCCGATATTTTCAGGCGCGTGCACCGGCTCGCGTTTGCGCTCGACGCTCTAGGGGTGAAGCGTGGTGAGCGCGTAGCCACCCTTTGCTGGAATTCCGACCGTCATCTGGAAGCCTATTTTGCGGTTCCGTGCTCCGGAAGGGTGTTGCACACGCTCAATTGCCGGTTGTCGGCCGACCAGCTCGTCTACATCGTTAATCACGCCGAAGACCGCGTTATTTTTGTCGATGCTTCCCTCGCGCCAATGATTGCAGCGCTTCAGGATCGCATCGGGACCGTTCGTCAATACGTCGTTCTCGACGAGCCCGGTACGTGCCACGGTCTCTCGGGCGCGGCGTGTTACGAAGAACTCCTGGCCGCGTCCCCCGCTCATTCTTATTCCTGGCCCAATCTCGACGAAAACACCGCCGCTGCCATGTGCTACACCTCCGGAACTACCGGTAATCCCAAAGGTGTTGTTTATTCTCATCGCGCCTTGATGCTTCACAGCTTCGCATTGTGCATGGCCGATTGCCTGGCCCTGAGCGAGCGCGACTCCGTTCTTCAGGTGGTACCGATGTTCCATTGCAACGGTTGGGGCACCCCCTTCGCAGGCGTAATGACAGGAGCGCGTCTGATTTTCCCCGGTCGGAATCTGAGCCCGGAAAACCTCGCGCACTTGATTGAAAGCGAGAGAATCACCTTCACCTCTGGTGTTCCGACGATTTGGATTGGCCTGAAGGGCTATCTCGAAAATCACACAGCCGATATCTCCAGCCTCCGCACCATCGTGTGCGCCGGCTCCGCGTTGCCCCGCTGTTATGTCGAATGGTATGCGAAACACCACGGTATTCCGATTCAACTGCTTTGGGGAATGACCGAGACCACTCCGGTCGCAACTTTCATGGCCATGAAGAGCCACCTCGACGGCGAACCCGAAACTGAGCGCTTCGACCGTATGGCGCGTCATGGAATGGCCGTTCCAGGTGTCGACCTGCGCATCATCGACACGGAAGGAAAGCACGTACCCTGGGATGGGATCACGATGGGCGAATTGCAGGTTCGCGGCCCTTGGATCACGAGCGGCTACTATAACGATTCCCGCAGCGAGCAGGCCTTCATGGACGGCTGGTTTCGCACCGGCGACGTAGCGACGATTGATTCCGAAGGTTACATACAGATCACCGACCGCTCGAAGGATGTCATCAAGAGCGGCGGCGAATGGATCTCGAGCGTCGATCTGGAAAACGCGATCATGGCCCATCCCAAAGTCGCCGAAGCGGCCGTGATTGGCATCTTTCATCCGCAATGGCAGGAACGCCCGCTCGCCTGCGTTGCCGTTCGGCCGGATTTCAACGGCTCCGTGACGAAGCAGGAAATTCTCGACTTTCTGCGGCCCCATGTCGCAAAGTGGTGGCTGCCGGACGAGATCGTTTTTGTCTCCGAAATACCAAAGACAAGTGTCGGTAAATTCAACAAACGCGCTCTGCGCGAGCAGTTCAAAGATTTTCAGTTAGCGGATTGTCCAGACATTCACTGAGCCTGAGACAGAGACGGTTCTATTGACAAAGATGGATGTGATCGGGCGTGTCCATAAAGATGACAATGACCGCCGTGGCCTCGCGTGGCGTCAGCAAGCCCTTTAACCCGGAATCGTAATAGAAGTCCTTCGTTGCGCGCACGTCGTAGCGCCCCGGCGGAAGCTCATCGAACACGAAGCCTCCTCTCTTGTTCGTGTGAGTGAGGACCAAAACCCGAGTTTCGCCTGCTTTCAAAATTTGAACCTTTACACCTGATAATGGCGCCTCACTATCAGCATTCAGTATCCGGCCCAACACGGCAGCCCTGTTTGGCGTAGAAGTGTCGTATTCAATCAAGTTCGGAGTGCCGCACAGGTAGGACGTGGGCGCCACAAGTAATGTGATCTCAAGTGGAGTTCCGTCACGGCGAGGCAGGTTTACGTCGCGGAATGTTTGTGTGATGAAACCCAACAGGGAGACCTCGAGGTCGTATTTCCCAGGAGCCACATCACGGAATCGAACTGAGCCGTCCACCCCAGTCTTGTCGCGAACAACCCGCTCAAGCGAAGAGAGCCTCACCATTGCACCAGAAATGTGAGCACCGGTCGGATCATTTACGACTACAGTAAATATCGAAGCGTTTATCGCACTGAAAACAGCAACCGGAAGACCGAACGCGACAACGACCTTCGATACGCTCACGTCCCGCTCACGCCATCTGATCCACAGCCTGTATCAGCGCCCGAATATAGCCGTAGCAAAACGCAAATGACTGCAAACCTCCCGGATCGTTGGGCGCCACGGGCACATGATCCGGCATCAGCATATATGGATAACCGACTTCTTTGTAAACCTGAATAGCTCTCACAAAATTGACATCGCCCTCGTCCGGATACACTTCTACAAAATCGTTGCGGTGCCCGCGAATGTTCCGGAAGTGCACGTTGAAAATCTTCTTTCGTGAACCGAAATACCGGATCACGTCATAAATCTCCGTTCCGGGATCCGCAAGCATCTCCGAAACGGTCCCTTGACAGAAGTTCAGCCCATGATACTGGCTCTCCCTGATGCTGATAAATTTCTTCAAACCATCTACAGTGCCGAGAACTCGCGTTACACCCTGGTAGCCTTCGGGCGGCACGCCGGGATCGTGCGGATGACACGCCATGCGGATTTTGTACTCGTTGGCGACCGGAATAACGTGATCCAGGAAGTAAGTAATACGCTCCCAAAACGCATCGGCATCGACATGTCCGGCACGAGTGAGCGGCGACTTGGGATGCGCTTCAGCGAGTTTCCAGGTGCTGTACGTCGCGTCCCCGCGTCCCGGAGTGCGTCCCGTACGCAGCACGCCCAGAATGCTCATATTGTATTTAATCGACGGAACGCCGGCCTGCGAGCAGTTCTTGATCAGCGTCTGCATCGATTCGATATCGCGATCGCGTTCCGGACTCTGCGCCAGCATGATCGCGGGATGCTTTTCACGGTCGATATGGCTCGATTCGAGAAACGGCGGCGCAACGCAATCGATCGTGATGCCGCTCTTTTGCGCCAGATCCACCATCCGGCTGAGCTCGTCGACAGTCGCGTAGAGCCGTTCTTCCCCGATCTCCGGATAGCCGCAGATATTCCGCACGCCGTACCGGGCAAGATACTTCAGATGAGTGTCGTTGGTCGGTGCGCTTTGGCATCCCAACTTCATGAGGGCGCGCCTTGCCGGCGCATTCGCCGCCGGGCGATTCGGCGCAAGACCTGTAGTGAGAGCTACTCCCGCGGCTGCGCTGGAGGAAATGAATTGCCTGCGATCCACGCTGAATTTTCCCATAGCGCGGCCGACCGAAACAAATGTTATTCGGCTCGCAGCGCCTGCATAGGATCGATCGAAGCAGCACGGCGCGCCGGAAGGAAGGCCGCTGCGAGGGCACAAGCCACAAGCAGGATGGCAACGATCACCCCGACCGTCCAATCCATGGCTGTCACTCCGTACAGAAGTTTTTGCACCAGTTTGCCCGCTGCGACGCTGGCGGCCCATCCGCACACGAGTCCGATCGTCACGGGAATGGCCGCTTCAGAGAAGGTGAGGGAATAAATGCTCTGCCGCGTCGCGCCCAGCGCCATGCGCACTCCGATTTCCTGCGTTCGTCCCGCCACTATGTAACTCAGAACCCCATAGACGCCGAGCATCGCGAGCAGGAGTGCGGCGATGCCAAATGCGATCAGAGTGAAAGTTTGGAAGCGCTCAGCCGCAAGAGAATCCTTGACCTGGGAATCCATCGTTTTGATCCGCGCGATAGTGACCTCGGGATCCTGATCCCAGATCGCGCGGCGTACATCGCTGATCAGTGCCTCGGGATTCTGCTCCGTACGCGCCATAAAGAAAGTTGCGTAGGGAGGATTCGTGCGGTACGACAGGTAAACCATATTGGCGGGAGGAATCTTCAGCGAGTTAGTGCGTGTATCTGCCACAACTCCGATGACGGTGCAAATTCTGTCCCACCATTTAAATTGACGGCCTACTGGGTCTTCACCGGGCCAACCAGCCTTCGCGCTGCTCTCGGAGATAACGGCATTATTGGTATCGCGATCGCGCTCTTCAAAAAAGCGGCCTGCCACGAGGCGCTCACGCATGAGTTCGAAATATTGAGGACTCACCCATCGCATGTTCCACAGCGGCGGGTGGTCGACATGTTTGTCTGGCCGGCGAATCCCATCGATCCAGGTTTCGCCTTCGAGCGGCATGGCGCTGACCAGAGCGACGGACTTTACACCGGGAAGAGAACGCAAGCGGGCTAAAACACCATCGTCAAATGCGACGCGCTGTTGAAGCTTGTCGTACGCCTGAGCCCGCAAATTGACCTCGGCAGTTACGATATTGGCGGTATCAAAGCCCCGATCGCTCTGCAGCAGGGTTACCAGGCTCTTCGCAAATAGGCCGGTGATCAATAGAAGCGCGGTGCAGCCAAAGACTTGCAAACCGATCAAAGTGAGCCGCAGATGCCTGCCTTGGCGGCTGCCCTGCGCGCGAGCGCTGTTCTGCTGCAAGGCGGTCTGCGGGTCCATTCGAACCAAACTGATGGCCGGCATGATCCCGAAGAGCACCGTCGAACACAGGACTGTCAGTGCGGCAAACAGCAGCATGGAGACGTTCGGCTGCACCTCAGCCATCCGAGGAAGATCGATGGGAGTATAGCGTCGAAATAACGCCAGCCCGGTCAATGCCAGCAGAATACCGGCTGTGCCGCCGGCGATTGAAAGAACCAAACTCTCCGACAGAGCAGTCCAAACCAGTTGCCATCTGGAAGCGCCGAGAGCAGTGCGAACCGCCGTTTCGCGCTCGCGCGATACCGCACGTCCGAGTTGCGCATTAGCGAGGTTGAGACAGGCGATGAGCATTAAACCGATGACGGCTGCCAGGAGCATCCATAATCCCCTGCGCGAATTGCCAACCATGGCGTCCTGCATCGGCTGCACATAGGCAAGCAAGGAGTCAGGACTTCCACGCTCGCTCGCCGGCATCTCGCTCAGGATCTGCCGTTGAAGGATGTTCAACTGGGCCGTCGCCTGGCTCGCAGAGATCCCCGGTTTCAATCGGCCTAGCGCAATCCAGTTCCCATAATCGCTATTCCAGCCATAATCATTCGGATTGATAACAACTGGCGTGACGATTTCAATAGGCTGTCCCGTCGCCACGCTTTGTTTCGACGGAAAAGAGTTGAGGACGCTGCGCTTCGGGAACTGAAAGTTTTTCGGAAGAACACCAATAACGGTGTATGGTACGCCTCCGAGCCGGATCGATTTGCCGATCGCGTTTTGATCGCCGTGGAACATGCTCTGCCAGAGCGAATAAGCCAGAATAGCGACTTGGTCATGGCCCTTAACGGCATCGCTCGGAACAAAATTCCGGCCCAGAAATGGATTTACTTGAAGAACATTCAGAAAACTGGGCTGCGCCCGAATGCTCCCAACAAGATGCGGATGGTCAACGCCAATGGAGACGCCGCGCGTGCCTGTGCCAAGCAGGCATAAATCGCTGAATGACGTGCTGCGCTCTTTCCAAACTGCCTCATGCCGGGGATTCGGCCCTGTATAGGGATTGGAGGATCGGGTTGACAGGAACTTTACTCTTTCCCAGATAACAACCAGATTTCCGCTGTCGCGATAGCTCAAGGGCTTCAGAATGACCGAATCCACAACCGTGAATACGGCGGTGCTCGCACCGATCCCGAGCGCCAGTGTCAAAATCGCCGTTAAAGCAAATCCAGGTGCCTTCCACAGATTGCGGAATGCATATTTGATCTCGGCGATGATCATAATGAGCGCTGTTTATTCTAGCGCTTCTGCTTCGATTCCGGCCGCTTCGCCGGAGGCCTTCTTCGCCCAATATTTGCGTACCCACGCATCCCAGCTCTTCCCAGCGGCGGTGTCGCGGCCGCTGAAAGCCAGTGCGGCGATGTCGTCGTACGGGATGCTCACGCGGGGAGCGCCGTTCGATGGCAGAACTCTTACGCGTGAATCGGCGAGGGTGGCCGCGGGCTTCCTGTCATAAAGGTATCCTTCAACGATGCTCCCGTCCTTGCGTGTGATTGTAACATCGCCGCGATAGTCGAAGGCCTTCTCGAGAGCGGCCCGGATCTCTTCCTCCGAGGCCAGTGCCGGCACCCAGCCTTGCAGCCTCTCGTGACGGAAACCCGGCGCGACCTCCAGTTCATCCGGATGGGCGGCTTCGGTCACGCTTGCGTCTCTTCCGCGGCTTGAATGTGAACCAGCGGGTTATAAGAGTGAACCGGGTTGTGCGGTTCGTTTAACAATGCGGCGGCGTCGGGATCCGGATAGCGGCTGAAAAGCGTCGCTTTCGCCATGCCCCAAAGTCCCTGCAGTGAGCCGAAGCCATAATCGACCGAGGATGCCTCATAGCCGCTGTGCACCATGCAATTGGCGCATTTCGGATTACCCGATTCCGTTCCGTACTCCGCCCACCCTGTCTCCGCCATCAGTTCGGCGAACGTATCCGCATAGCCGTCCTGCAGCAAGTAGCAAGGTTTCTGCCAGCCGAAGATGTTGTAGGTCGGCATGCCCCAGGGCGTGCAGCGAAAATTTCGCCTGCCCATAAGGAACTCGCCGAACAGCGGCGACATGTTGAATTTCCAGGAACGTTTGCGGTTCGAAAGAATCGCCCGAAAGAGCCGGCGCGTTCGCGCTCTGCCTAGAAAATGTTGCTGGTCGGGCGCTTTGTCATAGGAGTAGCCGGGCGACAGCATCATGCCCTCCACTCCCAGGTCCATCATCTCGTCGAAAAATTCCCGGACGCTGTTCGGATCCGCGCCATCAAACAGCGTCGTGTTTGTAGTAACCCGAAATCCGCGTGCCAGCGCCGCTTTGATTCCGCGCAGAGCGGCGTCATAGCCGCCTTCCCGGCATACCGAAAAATCGTGATGCTCCCGCTGCCCGTCCATGTGGACGGAAAAACTCAAATACTTGCTCGGCTTGAACAGATCCAGCTTCTCTTCGAGCAGTAGCGCGTTCGTGCAGAGATAGATGTACTTCCTTCGGGCGATCAGCCCCTCGACGATCTCATGAATCTGGGGATGCATGAGCGGTTCGCCGCCGGGAATCGAGACGGCCGGAGCGCCGCACTCGTCTACTGCCCGAAAGCACTCTTCCGGCGTGAGCTGGCGCTTCAGCACATGCGCTGGATACTGGATCTTCCCGCACCCGGCGCACGCAAGGTTGCACCGGAACAGCGGCTCCAGCATGAGAACCAGCGGGTATCGCTTGCGCCCTGCGAGCTTCTGCCGAAGCACATAGGTCGCCACGGTCCACATCTGCGATGCAGGAACACTCATGAGCTGTCTTTATCTTAATCGAGGCCCGCTTGGGCATGTCGAAACACAACCGATTGTTATACTTAAGCTGATCTCACTATGCTGCCCACCGCATTAGACTATGAAACCGTTTTGCCATCCGCCAATCCGGCGGTGAGCGGCAGCGAAAAGAAGATTATCCTGCTGAAACCGCGCGGGTTCTGTGCGGGCGTGGTACGCGCCATCGACGTCGTCAAAATCGCCCTCGATCTCTATGGAGCGCCGATTTATGTCCGAAAAGAAATTGTCCATAACCGCCATGTCGTGGATGAGCTCCGGCGCGCTGGGGCCATTTTCGTGGAAGAACTCGCAGAAGTTCCGGAAGGCGCGCGGGTCATCTTCAGTGCTCACGGCGTCTCTCCCGCCGTTCGCACGGAAGCGAAAGAACGGCATCTGCAGGTAATTGACGCCACCTGTCCTCTGGTTACGAAAGTTCACCTGGAAGCGGTCCGCTTTGCCAAGCAGGGCTACACGATTGTTCTGATCGGCCACCGCGATCATGACGAAGTAATTGGGACGCTCGGGGAAGTCCCGGAAAGCACAATCCTGGTTTCGGACGTCAACGATGTGGACCGGCTTCAGATTCAGAACCCGGAGCGTGTCGTTTACCTGACACAGACTACCCTTTCGCTCGATGAAACGAAAGACATTGTGAAGCGTCTTCTCGAACGTTTTCCCAAGATCGTGGGTCCGAAAACGCAGGACATTTGTTATGCAACCGAGAACCGGCAGCTCGCCGTCAAAGCCGTAGCTCCGCTGTGCCAGGCGCTGCTTGTGGTGGGATCTCAGAACAGTTCCAATTCGCGTCGTCTGGTGGAGGTTTGCGAGAAGGCCGGTGTCCCCGCTTACCTTCTGGATGATTCGAGCGAGGTGGAGCCGGAAATGCTGAAGCAGGTCCAGACGGTCGCGGTGACTGCAGGCGCGTCCGCGCCCGAACACCTGGTGCAGGAGTTGATCGATCATCTGCGGGCCAAAGGTTATAACGAGTTGGAAGAGGCGGAAATCAAGGAAGAGGATGTGCGCTTCACATTACCGTCCGACCTGGAAAGTTTCACGCCTCGCCTTCATATGGTGCGGACGTAGAGGAGGGATATCGCCGGAACAATGAGGTCGAGTCTTCACGAAGTCTCCGATTCGCTGCATCTCGCAGCCGGGCAAGCTCTCCAAAAAGCCTCTTCCTCGCTGGTTCAGCGCCAGTTACCGGAAGGCTACTGGTGGGCCGACCTCAGAGCCGACACCACGCTGGAATCCGATTACATCCTGCTGCAGCTTTGGCTGCACCCGCCAGTAAATGGCGTCTGGGATCCGCCGGCGCGAAAGCAGATCGATAAGGCAGTGGCCGCTATTTTCACGCGGCAGCTCGAAGACGGCGGATTCAATATTTATCTTCACGGCCCCGCGGAAGTGAACGCATCCATCAAGGCCTATTTCGCGCTGAAAGTGGCCGGCGTTCCGGCCTCCGATTCACGCATGGAGCGCTTGCGGGCGCGCATTCTCGATCTCGGCGGCTTGGAAGCGGCGAATAGCTATGTGCGGATCAATCTCAGCCTCTTCGACCTTTTTCCCCGCGATGCCTGCCCCTCCATACCGCCCGAGCTGATTCTGCTTCCGTTCGATTTCATCTACCAGATGTCGTCCTGGACGCGGGCCATCGTTACACCCCTGTCCATCTTGCATGCGGCGAATCCGCACCGCCCGGTTCCGGCCGGCTTCCATCTGCAGGAACTGTTTTTGCCAGGCGCTCCCACGCTTCCGGAGCGCGATCGGAGCTTCTTCAGTTGGCGTAATTGCTTCCTGAGACTGGACCGATTCCTGAAATTCTGGGAGCGCTCCGGTCCGCGCTCGATCCGGCAGCACGCCATCAACAAGTCCGCCCGTTGGATGATCGAACGTTTCGACGGCTGCGACGGCCTGGGCGCGATTTACCCGTCCATGCAGTACGCCATTATGGCGCTGGACGTACTTGGCTATGTCCCGGAACATCCGCTTCGCATCGAAGCGCAAAAGCAGTTTGACGATCTAATGGTCGACGACGAGCGCGGGTTTTTCTTTCAGCCCTGCTTCTCTCCTATTTGGGACACTTCGATTGCCGCCTTCGCGCTGGCTGAGACCGAGGACGCGCCGGCCGACGCGCTCCGCCGCGCCGCAGACTGGATGCTCTCGAAAGAAGTGCGGCGCAAAGGAGACTGGTCGGTCAAGCGTCCCAACACCGAGCCATCCGGTTGGGCGTTCGAGTTCAATAACCAGTTCTATCCGGATGTGGATGACACGGCGATGGTCCTGCTCGCGCTTCGCAAGGCGCGGGGTTCAGATCTCGTAAAGCAGCGCGACTGCGAAAAACGCGCTGTCGATTGGCTGCTGGCCATGCAGGGCAAGGATGGCGGCTGGGCCGCGTTCGATGTCGATAATAACTGGAAAATTCTCAGCCACGTTCCGTTCGCCGATCACAATGCGATGCTCGATCCGTCCTGCCCGGACATTACCGGGCGAGTTCTCGAGGCTCTGATCGCTTGCGGCCTGAAGCCGGCCGATCCGGCCGTTCGCCGAGGCGTCGAATTCCTATTGCGAGTTCAGGAAGCGGATGGCAGTTGGTACGGGCGGTGGGGCGTCAACTACATTTACGGCACCTTTCTGGCGCTGCGCGGATTGCGCGCCGCCGGTATCGCCGAAAACGAGCCGGGCATTCAGCGGGCGCTCGAGTTCATCCGCGCTTACCAGAATCGCGACGGCGGCTGGGGCGAGAGCTGCGCCAGTTACGATGAGAACCGGTTCGTGCCGAATCCGAGCACGCCTTCGCAGACGGCCTGGGCCATTCTGGCCCTGATCGCCGGCGGCGACCTCCGCAGCGAGAGCCTGTATAAAGGGGTTGAGTACCTGGTGCGAACACAACGGGCCGATGGCTGCTGGAACGAGGACTACTGTACCGGCACCGGCTTTCCGCGCGTTTTTTATCTGTCGTACACGGATTACCGGAATACATTCCCGCTGCTCGCTCTCTCGACGTTCGCCAAGGCCACGGCCCCCCGCGAGGAGAGCGCGCCTCGGGCAACTCATCCTTTACGCAGTTCCGCGAGCGCAGCGGCGGCCGCGTCATAATTGCCTCTTGCTCTAGTGACCGGCGCCAGCGGCTTTCTCGGCTGGCATGTTGCCCGTGCTCTTGTGGAACGCGGCTATCGCGTTCGCGCGCTCTGCCGTCCGGCCAGCCAGCTTCGCGAGCTGGATGCGGAACGCGTCACCGGCGATCTTCGCGATGCACCTTCTTTAATTCGCGCCGCGGAGGGCTGCGATCTCGTCTTTCACGTCGCGGCGGATTACCGGCTCTGGTCAAAGCACCCGCAAGAGCTCTATGACTCGAATGTCACGGGGACACGCAACATTCTGGAAGCCGCTTCCCGCGCCGGGGTTCGCCGCATCGTTTACACGAGCACGGTGGGCTGCATCGGCATGCCGGCAGGCAGCGAGGGCGATGAAAGCACGCCCGTGTCGGTGGCCGATATGACGGGTCACTACAAGCGAAGCAAGTGGCTCGCCGAACAAGTGGCTCTCGAGAAGGCGCGCGCTGGATTGCCCGTTGTGATCGTGAATCCGACCGCGCCCATCGGCGATCACGACTGGAAGCCGACGCCCACCGGCAAGGTGATATTGGACTTTCTTCGCGACCGAATGCCCGCCTTTATCGATACGGGAATGAACCTGGTGGACGTTCGCGACACAGCACTCGGGCATCTGCTGGCGGCCGAACACGGCCGGCCCGGCGAGCGTTATATTCTGGGGTGCGAAAATCTAACCCTGGAAGAGATTCTGCGCCGCCTGGCAGGAGTCGCGAACAAGCGGGCGCCAAGAACAAAAATTCCGTACGCGATCGCCTACGGCGCCGGCGCGGTGACTACTGCGTGGGCGAACCTGACCGGCCATGAACCATTGGCGCCTCTTGACGCCGTGAAGATGGCGCGCAAGAAAATGTTTGTTACTCACGCGAAAGCGGCGCGCGAACTGGGTTTTGCGCCGAATCCCCCCGACGGCGCGCTGGCGCGCGCGATAGAGTGGTTCCGCGCGAACGGATATTGCTGAAGACGTACCGGCGAACATGGCCATACTTTACGTAGCCTCCGAACCCTTCGAGCTGGAACCGTTCGCTAACCGGTTGACGGCACTCCGAAAATTAAAATGGCCGATCGATTACGCTTTCGAGGGCATTCTGGAGGGGCGGCGAATCATGGTGGCGGCGAACGGCGCCGGACCGCGTCTTGCGGCACGAGCCGTGGAAGTGGCTATCCGGGCGGTAACCGCAGCCGAGCTGTCTGCTTCGAAGCTCGAGGCTATCGTAAGCACCGGGCTGTGCGGAGCGCTCGATCCCGGTCTCCGCTTCGGACAGATCGTCGTTGGGACGGAGGTTATCGATCTCCAGACTAAGGAAGCCTTCGATTGCGCAAAGCTTCCCCCCTCCGGAGAGGCCGCCTCGGGCCTGATCGTCTCGCAGGACCGTATCGCAAATAACGCGGAAGAGAAGCAGGGGCTGCGCGCGGGCGAGGAAATCGCCGTGGAGATGGAAGCGGCGGCCATCGCAGCGCGCGCGAAACGCGCCGCGCTGCCCTTTTTCTGCATCAAAGTCGTGTCGGATCAAGCCGATGAGTCCTTCGGCCTCGATTTGAATCGAATGCGAAGTACCGACGGGCATATCGCACGTGGGAAAATTAGTTTTTACGCCTTGACGCATCCCAGAGTGGTCCCGGAGCTGCTCCGTCTGCAGCGGCGGGCCAAGGAGGCGGCCAGGGCGCTGGGAGATTTTCTTGTCAGTTGCCGAATCAATTCGGAGTCAGACGCTCGCCAACCCGAGTGAGGCGATCCCGTCTTCCATGAAAGCGGCCGTCTATATCGGGCGCGGACGTGTGTCGATGGAACCTGTCGAGACGCCCCACATCGGGCCTGGCGAGATTCTGGTGCGTGTGGAAAGCTGCGGGATTTGCCACACCGATCTTAAGAAGATCGAATACAACCTGCTTGCTCCCCCTCGCATCTTTGGTCATGAAATCGCGGGTGTGGTTGCCGCGACCGGGGATCGGGTGACGAAATGGGAGACCGGCGATCGAGTGGTCGCCTTTCATCACATCCCCTGCGGCGAATGCTTTTATTGCGACCGCCGCCTTTATGCTCAATGTCCGACTTACAAGAAAGTGGGGATCACGGCGGGCTATGAACCAGCGGGGGGCGGTTTTGCGCAGTACGTCCGCGTCATGGACTGGATCGTGGAGCGAGGCATCGAAAGGATTCCCGACGGGGTTTCCTTCGACCAAGCCTGTTGGGTGGAACCGGTAAACACCTGCCTCAAGGGAGTTCGGATGCTCGCGTTGCAGCCAGCCGATGTGGTTGCGGTTCTCGGGCAGGGCCCGATCGGACTCATTTTCACAATGCTTGCGAAGCGGACGGGTGCGGCAGTGCTGGCGACCGACACCCTGGAATTCCGCAGGGGCCTCGCGGAGCGCTTCGGCGCCGCAGCTTTCGATCCTCGCCACGCGGAATTCGAACAGGCGATTAAAGCCGCAAGCAGCGGCCGGGGCGCGGATGCGGTAATCGTCGCGGCGAATGTTCCGGGGCTCGTCGACCAGGCGCTGAAGGTCTCACGTCCCGGCGCATCGATACTGCTTTTCGCGCAGACATCGCAGGCGGAACGCATCGAGATCTCGGGCGCCGACATCTGCGTGGGCGAGCGCGTTCTGCTCGGCTCCTACAGCGCGGACGTGGACCTGCAAGCAGAATCCGCGCGGCTGGTGTTCAGCGGCGAACTGCCGCTGGAGCAGTTGATATCGCACCGCGTCTCGCTCGCGGAGATCGCCGGCGGGATCGACACCGCGCTGCATCCGACCGAGCGATCGCTGAAAGTTGTCGTCCATCCGCAGGAGCAGAACTGATGCTGGACACGATGATCCGCCCGGCGGCGCGCCGAGAAGTATTGACGGACAGCATGCGGGCGGCCGTTCTATACGGCAAGGAGGACGTGCGCCTGGAACGTGTTCCGGTGCCGCGCATCGAGGCCGGCGAGCTGCTGGTGCGCGTCCGCACGGCGCTCACGTGCGGAACCGACGTGAAGGTCTTCCGGCGGGGGTATCACGCCAAGATGATTAGCCCACCTGCTTTGTTCGGGCATGAGATGGCGGGCGACATCGTGACCATCGGCGAAGGCGTCCGCGATTTTCGGATCGGAGAGCGCATCGTGGCGGCCAACTCCGCGCCCTGCGACCGGTGCTTCTTCTGCCTTCGAAACCAGCGCAACCTTTGCGAAGATCTGCTCTTCAATAACGGCGCCTACGCGGAGTTCATCCGGCTTCCGCGGCGCATCGTTGAAAAAAATACTTACCGGATTCCAGCCAGCCTCGACTATAAGGATGCGGCGCTGGCGGAACCTCTCGCGTGCGCGCTGCGCGGCTTGGATGAAAGCCATCTTCAACCGGGCGACACGCTGGCCGTGCTCGGCCTGGGCGCGATCGGCTTGATGTTTGTTCTTCTGGCAAAGTGGGCGTTCGGAGTCCGCGTGATCGCGGTGGCTCGGCGCCTGGAACAGATCGACCGGGCCGTGATGATGGGCGCCGATGAAGGCATTCTCATGAGCGATGCGCCGCCTCTCATTTCCGCCATGAAGAAGCACACCGGGGGCCGCGGCGCGGATGTAGTTGTGGAGGCCATCGGCCATCCCGCGGCGTGGGAACTTGCCATTCAGCTTGTGCGAAAAGGGGGGACCGTCAACTTTTTCGGCGGCTGCCCGACCGGGACCAAAGTGGGTCTCGACACCGGGCTACTGCACTATTCGGAAATCACGTGCAAAGCCAGCTTTCATCACACTCCCGAACACATTCGACGCTCACTCGATCTGATTGCCGAGGGCAAGGTGAAGGCAGAGCACCTGGTTAACCATGAGGAGCCGCTCACTCATCTTCCCCAAGTTCTGTCGGATTTGGCCCACCGGCGAAACGGCCAGATCAAGACGGCCATCATCCCGTGACCTGAAAAAGCAAAGTGCCAGTCGCACATTTACAGCCGAGGGAATACATTCGGAACACCGCTCCCGATTCGACAGCCTATTCCGAACCGGAAGCGCTCGAGTACACACGCTGGCTGGCGACGCATCACTACGAAAACTTTCATGTGGCCAGTTTTCTTCTGCCGAAGGAATTGCACCAGGACTTCTACAACGTATACGCGTTCTGCCGCTGGGCGGACGACCTGGGCGATGAGATCGGCGATCCGCGGGAGAGCCTGCGGCTGCTGGCCTGGTGGCGCAGCGAATTGCAAGCGATGTATGGCGGGCAGGCTTCGCACCCGGTTTTCGTCGCGCTGAAAGGCACAGTTCGCCGGCATGAGATTCCGATGGAACCCTTCGACCGGCTGATTCGAGCATTCGAACAGGACCAGACCATCACGCGCTATCGAACTTTCGAGGACGTGCTCGGCTACTGCATCAATTCGGCGAACCCGGTTGGGCACCTGGTGCTTTATCTGTGCGGGTACCGCGATCGAGAGCGCCAAAAACTTTCCGATTACACCTGCACTGCGCTGCAGCTTGCCAATTTCTGGCAGGACGTAACCATCGACCTTCAAAAAGACCGCATTTACCTGCCTCTGTTCCTGTTTGAAAAGCACGGTTACACAACCGAGGAGCTATTTGCTCACACCTGGAACGGTCGGTTCCAAGCGGTAATGCGTGAGTCCGTGCGCGTAGCGGAGGATCTATTCCGCCAAGGACTGCCTTTGATCAGGACGGTGGACCGCCGCCTGGCTCTGGATCTGGAATTGTTCAGCCGGGGAGGCATGAAGATTCTTCAAAAGATCAAAGCCCAGGACTATAACGTTCTGCAACACCGGCCGCACATCTCAAAGGTGGAACGCGTAGTAATTCTTTTTCGATGCCTTCCGCGGCTGCTCCCGTTCTGACGAATGCGGCGGTGGAGCAGTCATACCGCCACTGCCGAGAAATCGCTCGCAGCCGCGCTAAGAATTTCTATTATTCGTTCCTCCTTCTGGAAAAGCGCCAGCGCGATGCGATGTGCGCCATTTATGCATTCATGCGCCACTGCGACGACCTCAGCGACGATCCTTCGACGAGCGACAAAGCGGCGCTGGGCCAGAGGATCGCGCTGTGGCGACTGGAACTGGATCGCGCGCTCAAAGGCCAGATCGAAGGCGATCCGATCTGGCCGGCATTCCATGACACGGTGGAGAGATACGCGATTCCGCACCGGTTTTTTCACGAGATGATCGGCGGCGTAACCTCCGATCTGGAGCCGCGCCAGATGCGCACGTTCGACGAGCTTTATGACTACTGCTATCAGGTGGCCTCGGTTGTGGGCCTCACGATCATTCACATTTTCGGCTTCCGCTCGGTAAGAGCGCTACTGCTGGCGGAGAAGTGCGGCGTGGCGTTCCAGTTGACGAACATTCTTCGCGACGTTCGAGAGGACGCGGAAGCGGGCCGCGTCTATCTGCCGCTCGAGGACCTGAACCGCTTCGGCGTTCCAGCCGAGCAGCTACGTTCGGGCAAGGAGGACGAGGCATTTCGTGCGTTGATGCGCTTTGAAGCGGAGCGCGCGCGCGCGTATTACGAGGAGTCGGCGGGGCTGGCGGACCTCATCCAGCCGAAGAGCCGGCGCTCGCTCTGGGCGCTGCGGCAAATCTACCTGCGCCTTCTTTCCAAGATCGAACAAGCGAATTACTCGGTACTGAGCCGCCGGATCAATCTGCCCACGCACACGAAAATCGCACTATTGCTGCAGGCCTTTCTGCGTTGACAGATGAGCCGCGCGAGCATCGCGCGGACAGAAAACGAGTGCGAACCGGATCGCGGCTTGTTCGTTCGACGCCGTTTATGCGGCGATTTTCGCTGCGGAGGCTTGATTTTCGCGAATCGAAGTGACCGTTGCGGCGTGTTCGAGGTTCAAATTCAGCAAGCGTTGGTGGTCGGCCTTGGCTTCGGCGAGCAAAACATCGAATTTGTGGCGCTCCTGCTTGCGGTTTTCGGCGGCTGCGCGGCGCATTTCGGCAGCTTCTTTCTGCTTTTGCGATTCGAACCCAATTTCGGCTTTACGTCTTTCGGCTCTGAGCTTTAGAAGCTGGTCGAGGGACTTGTGAAAGGCGCGGTCGTTGGTGGTTTGGTAGCGCAGGTAGAGCGAGAACCGGCATTCCTGGTCGCGCGAGGGCAGTTCACTCATCATGGTGAGTTCCTGAAGTTTCATAGCGCGCTGTACGAGCCAGTGATGCTGGGCCATTTTTTCGACGAGCAGAATTTCGGTCATAGTTTTGGGCTCGTGCTCGACGCGGAGGCCGTGCAGCAAGGTGTCGAATTTTTCCTGGTCTTCGGACGGGAGAACGGTGAAAGCGCCGGTGAAGCCGTGGCGGAAGTTGTTGAGGCAGGACGCGGCCCGGCCCGCTTCGCTTTTAGGTCCTGTGCTGTGCTGCGCGTTTTTTTGATTCGCGGCGATTTGTGCGGAAGTTGACATGGATGGTTCTCCTATGGTTCGGGTGAATTGCGAGGCGGGGCGAAGCCGGGCGAATGCGCCCGGCGCAGCTCGGGGAGCTGCCCCACCAGGCGAAATCGGGCGAGGCATAGCAGCCCCGGCGGATTTCGCGTCAGAAATGGAAAACGCCGCAGCGGCAACAACGGCCGTGCGGCGTTTTCGAGAATTCGGAAGCCAGTTCGAGCTACCTGGGGTCAGTATAGCAGATCGTGTCAAGTGATTTTGCCAGAAAAGGCCGAAAAATAAGGAATTTTGAGCTGTGACCGGAGTGGCGCCTCAGTCGAAAAAGTGACGATCCTCGTCCGAGAGGTGCGACTTAGCGGCCGCAATATTGAACGTGACACCGAGACCCGGCCGGTCCCAAACGTCGATGAAGCCACGCTTCATGATCGGGTCCGGCAACCCGTCGACAATTTGATACCACCAGTCAGGCTGACCCACGGGATACTCGAAGGCGATGTAGTTTTGCGGTAATGCGGCCGCCAACTGAACATGCGCGGCGAGTCCGACAAGCCCGTCGTAAACCCCGTGGGGAGCGATCTGTATGCCGTGCAGATCGGCGTATTCAGCGATCCACTTCGTTTCCGCCAATCCCCCGACATCTTCCGGATCGGGGCCGATAATGTTGACAGCCTGCTTTTCGATGAGATCTTTGAAATTGTCCCGAAGGTAGATTTCTTCTCCGGTGTGAATTGCGATCGAAGTACTCTGGGTCACTTGGCGAAAAACCTCGGCGTTGGGGTAGGGCGTGTAGTCGCCCGTGATCAGGTCTTCGAGCCATGTGATGTGGAGCGGCTCGAGCGCTCGCGCAAACGTAATCGCATCCTTTACTGCCCAGCCTGGCCCGCAGTCGAGCGCAAGCCCGATCTCATCGCCAAGGACTTTCTTCATCGCTTCAACGCAGGCGATGACATGCTCCAGGCCGCGTTCCGTCATGAGACCGCGATCGGAATGCGGTGTTCCCGTTCGCGGTTCGTCGTACCACGCATTGGGTAGCGCGCGCATCATGGCCGGGTTGTGAAAGCCAACAGCCTGCTTAATCAGCGTGAAGCCCTCTTTGGCCGCTTTCATTTTGGCCATATTCTCGGCGTAGTCTTGTGGGGTTTGACCGGTCATGGGAAAACGGACGGCTCCGTTGTAGGCGCGCACGCGGTCGCGGATCTTTCCGCCGAGCAGTTTATAAACGGGTACTCCGGCTACCTGCCCGGCAAGGTCCCAGAGAGCTATCTCGATCGCGCTGACGGCCGAACCCCAGGGTTTGAACGCACCAAGCCGACGGATTTTCAGCATTACCCGCTCGACGTCCGTCGGGTCTTCGCCCAGAATATAGCTCTTATAAAAAAGCACCATCGGCTTCAGATACGGCTTGGCAGACTCGGCTTCACCATATCCGGAGAGGCCCTGATCCGTGACGATTCGAACTACCGGGTTGCGGCCGATGACTGCGCACCGGAGGTCTGTAATTCTGATGGGCGCATGCCCGTTCCGCCCTTCGGGGAGCCTCGGATTGCTCCGCTGCTGAGCGGTACGCGAGATTGCTGTCGTTCCCGCCGACAGCGCTGCGATAAATCCTCTCCGCGTCCAATTAACCATGACTTCCTCCCGTTAGAAGATATCCCGAAAGGGAGGCTTCGATTTTATTGCTTGACAGCGCTGGCAGTCCTCCGGAACCGTATTTACCAGCAATCGGACGCCCTACAATTCAGGCGAATCGATCGGCGGCACTCCGCCCTTCGACACCGCTTTTATTGGTGGAACGGTCGGCTACAGGCGTCACCACGAAGGTCACACGGACGTCCCGGATTGGCCTACTTTCGTCACCTTCGCCGCGAAGTATCTGAAAGACGCGCGCCCGGTGATTGCCGCGGCCGGCGCTCTCTTCGCCACTCCCGCCACCTACGCCGTTAATTTGAAAACCAGCTCTCTTGCAGGGCCGTTCTCGCTCGCGTTCCAACTCTCTGACGCTAGCGGCCGCGGCGATGCGAATAATATTGTCAGCCTCTCCAACTTCAGCTTCAACGGCGGTAGCCCTGGAACAGTCGGCGGAGTGTTCGGCGGAGCGAGCGGCAACTTCTTATCCGGCATCACGCTCACAGACAGCGATGCGTTCTTCAACGCTATTTTGCAGAGTTTCAGTCCCGGATCTACGCTGTCTTTCTGGGTCACGCTCTCCAACAACGCCGACGCGGGATCATTCCAGGATCTCTTCGCGATCTCGCTTCTGAATGCAAGCGGCGCGGGAGTTCCTACTCTCGATCCCAGCGGCAACGACACGCTCGCATCCTTTACGCTGAACGGCAGTCTCAATCCGCCCGTCGGAGCGTGGGGCACTGACCCCGAGCCGCACTGCGGTGAACCTCGCCGCACCCGATGTTTCGAGGGTCCCGGAACCTGGCAGTGTGCTGCTGCTTGCCGGAGGCCTCGCGGCGCTCGTACTGGCTAGGCTTCGCCGAATTTCGCTTCACCGCTTGCCGCCAGCACCGGCAGCCCGACCATTACCAGCACTGTCTTCGGGCAAACCTGCTGTCAAACGGTATCGCTGCCGAGTTCCACCAATGTCGTGTCAACCGGCGAATCCTACCGCGTTCTACAACTGGGATTGAAACTGAATTTCTGACAGACGGCCCGATCTGAATCTCTCCGAGCGCGTGATATATTGGCACGCATCTGGGGGAGTTGAATGCACAAGACATTAGTTCTATTTCTTTGTGCCTGCGCGATCGCGTTGGCGCAGGTTTCCACTTCTGAGATCACCGGAACGGTTCACGATAGCTCCGGAGCTGTCGTACCCGGAGCATCGATAACAGCAACGGACGAAGCAACCGGCATCTCGCACACTCAAAAAACAACCAGTGCGGGCTTATACGCCTTCCCGGCGCTTCCTGTCGGCACCTATACCGTCACGGCCGAAATGCAGGGCTTCAAGACGACCAAGAAAACCGGCAATTTGCTGGTGGTTGGAACTCCGCTGACGGTGGATTTGACAGTCGAGGTCGGCCAGGCAACCGAAGTCGTGAATGTGCAGTCCACGGCGGAGGCGGTGCAAACCGAGAACGCCACGGTTGGCAACGTCGTGAGCGAACAAGCCATCAAACAACTGCCGCTCAACGGCCGCAATCCATTTAATCTGCTCACGCTCGAGCCGGGCGTTGTTCAGCGATCGGCGGGCGCCGCGGGCGATTCCGGAATTCACGTAAACGGATCGCGCGATCGCGCCTTCAACGTCACCATCGACGGCATTGAAGCAAACGAATCCACTGTTCCGAATCCACTGTCGAACCTCTATCGGCTCACGCCGGACAATGTGGAGGAGTATAAAGTCACGACCAGCAATCCGACAGCGGAAGAGGGCCGGAACAGCGGCGCAAACATCAACGTCGCCACCCGCGCAGGCCAGAATGCGTTCCATGGCACCCTGTTTGAATTCTTCCGCAACACTGACCTGAACTCGAGCGAGTTCTTCGCGAATGCGCAAGGCACTCCGAAGCCGGATATCAAGATGAATCAGTATGGGGCGCAGTTGAGCGGGCCCATCATCAAGAACAAGACATTCTTCTTTTTCAGCTGGGCCGGCCAGGATATTAATTTCAAGCAACCTATCGATCAAACGTTCGGATTGCCGATCCTCTACACGCCCCAAGCGCGCGCGGGTGTTTATCGCTACTGGGTGGCGGATCCAAACAATCCGCTGGTTGTGAATGGCCAGAAGATCACGAAAAATTCGCCTCTGCTGGTCGATCCGCACACCGGCGCCCTGATGCCCGGCATACGCAATTGCAGCGGAAGCACCTCCGACACCAACTGCGTGGCGAGCTACAACTTCGCCGCCGGCGATCCGAAAGGGATCGGCGTCGATCCCAGCATCGCGAAGCTCTTCAACAGCTATCCGATGCCGAACAACTTCAGCTCCGCGGGCGACGGGCTGAACACCGCGACGTATGAATGGAACCCGCCTACACAGTTTCGCGGGCCCAGTTACATGGGCCGCATCGATCACACGTTTAACGAGCGGAACAACATCTTCGGGCACTGGCTGCAAGGCTACAACAACACGCTGCAAGGCGATCCGTTGAACGGCCGTCCCGAGGTGTTCCCCGGCTTTCCTCCCTTGGGAGAGGTGTTCCGGACCACCAAGAATCTGGCCGTCAGTTACCGGCATGTTTTTTCGCCAAACCTGGTGAACGAACTCACCTTCGGCTTCTCGCGGTTTGTGTTTCTGTTTACTCAGGGCGAAGCCAACCCGTCGTTCCCGAATGTGCTCCCGTACAGCTTCGCGAACGCGTCTCTGCCCTACATCAACACACCGCGAACATTTCGCGCCGTCACCACGCCGCAGTTCATCGACAACCTGAGTTATCTGAAGGGCTCGCATAACTTCCGCTTTGGAGTCAACGGGCGGATGTATGAGCACAACGACCAGCGCGGCCAGCCCGGCGGTATCAACGTTACCCCGACACTGTCATTTGCCTCTTCCATCAGGCCACCCAGCGGGTTCAATACGCCGAAAGTAGCTTCGGGCTCTGCCCCTGGAATCAATAGCACCGACAACACGCGCTTGCTCGGCACCATCAACGATGTCATGGGAATCCCTGCGCGCCTGGGTCAGGTTTTCCTCGGCGATCTGAAGGCGAACGCCTATCTTCCGTTCCTCTCCGGCAATCAAGTCACGCTTTGGGATGAAGGCACTCGCATCAAGCAATACGACTTCTACGCTCAGGACGAATGGCATGCCACGCGCAATCTGACCGTGAACTACGGCGCGCGTTGGGAGATCAACATGGCGCCCACGGAATCCGGCGGACGCGTTTATGTGCCGAATGGGCCGCTCGTCTATAACAGCGGTCTGGTCGGCTTTGTTCACGCCGACCGCTGGTATCAGAACAACAATCTGGGCGCGATCGGCCCTCGCATCGGAATCGCGTGGTCACCGCGTGGCAGCACTAAGACCGTCATCCGCGCCGGTTGGGGAATTTCGTTCGATCCGCTCTCGTCGTTTCAGGTCACTGCTGTTGCGGGCAAAGTGCCCGGTTTGACTTTGCAGTGTAATGACGTCCCGGGCACCGCGCCTACGCCCGGCTGCCAGTCTGTGCCTGATGTTCGCATCGCCCAGGGCTTCCCGCTACAGCTCGCGCCACCGACCAGCCAGCCTGATGCCTTTCTAACTCCGCCGCTGCAGACCTTAAGCAACGCGCCCGCGCTGACGGTATTCGATCAAAACCTCAAAATGCCGACCGTACACGAATGGAGTTTCACCATTCAGCACCAGCTCCCAGGAGATGCCGTGGCTTCCATCGGCTACATCGGGAAGCGCGGTTTACGGTTGCTTCGCGCCTACGATCTCAACCAGATCGATGCCACCCCGATCCTTCCCTCGTTCGCGATCATGCAGCAGAATGTCGCGGCTGGATGCAATCCGGACGGGACCGGTTGTTCGGCCGGAAAAGGGCAAACCGTACCGATTGTCGCGCAAGGAATCGTCAGCAGCTCGTTCGTGAATTCGAGCACGTCGGTTACTGACTTGGCACAGAACGGAGCAGGCAACATGGCCGGCCGTATCGAACAGTCAACTCTCGCCGCGCACCTTCGCCCCAACCAGCAGTTCGGAACCATCACCTACATCGATTCGGGCGGCGATTCCTATTACCACAGCATGCAGCTCACCATCCGCAAGCGATTCAATGCCGGTCTGCAATTCGGGTTCGCCTACACCTTCAGCAAGTCTATTGACGATCAGTCGACCGATCCCGTGGGCGCCTCCTCGGGCGGCGGGCTAAGCACCACGAACGATCGGGCGCCTGTCGATATCCGCGACTGGCGGAATGAGCGCGGGCTTTCCGATTTCGATCGCACGCACGTAATCACGACGAACTTCATCTACGAGCTGCCATTCGGCAAAGGCAAACAGTTCTTGAGCTCCGCGCCTGGATTCGTGAACCAGACGATCGGCGGTTGGAGCATCAACGGGCTGTATACCTATATGAGCGGCGAGCCGTTCACGGTCACGAGCGGCATAAAAACGGAAAACAACTCCCACGTTTCGCGCGCTAACATCACCGGAACGCTGCCCGCTATCGATTACCACGACGTCCCCGGAGTCTTCGGACCGGTTGTGTTCGACGATACGAGTGCTTTCGCCATCCCTGCCGCGGGCACGGACGGCTCGGGCCGCAATCTGTTTCGCGCAGCGCCCTACTGGAACCTCGATCTGAGCTTGATCAAGCGGTTCGATTTAACTGAACGATTCAAGCTCCAGTTCCGTGCCGAGGCCTTCAACGTCCTGAATCATCCGAATTTCGACAACCCGCGAGACGCTTCCGTCGGCTCTCCGAGCCTCACGTCTTCGGTGTTCGCTCAGACGTGCTGCGCGACGGTCGCCCCGCCGACAACACAGACTATCGTTCAGACGGGCGAATCCGCGCGCGTGGTCCAACTCGGGCTCAAGCTCGACTTTTGAGTATCAATATCCGACGGCCCGGCCGCCGCGCCGGCCGTCGGACCAACCCAATCTCCAACCGGAGCCCTCCTCGATCATGACGGCGTGAACATCGCCCTGCGACCGCAGTTTGGGATCGATGGTATCGCCATAGGAGCGCAGCTTGTCGGCGACGTCGAGCACGAGTGCGCCGGGCTCTGCCTCCACGCGATCCGGCAGGTACTGCTGATGAATGCGCGGATACTCGATCGCATCCCGGAGCGACATTTTGGAATCGATGATGTTGACGATTACCTGGAAAACGGTGTTAGGAATCGTCGCTGAACCGGGCGAACCGAGCGCAAACCACGGAGAGCCATCCGCGTGCAGCACGATGGTAGGCGTCATGGAAGAGATGGGGCGCTTCCCGGGCTTGATTTCGTTCCGCACGCCCGGCTTATTGCTGAACCCGCTCATGATGTCGTTCAGCAGCACTCCGGTTCCTTTCGCCATTACCTGCGAGCCGTAAAAGCTGTTCAGCGTGTAGGTGTTGCTGACGATATTCCCGGCCGCATCGATGACCGAGAAGTGAGTCGTGTCATCGGATTCATGCGAGGACGGATCGAGCGGCGTCGCACTTATGGGAGGAAGCGCACTCGAGGGCGTGGCCTTCTCCGGTTCGATGGATCGCGCGAGTTCCTGCGCGTGATCCTTGCTCGTCAGCAGGTCTATTGGAACGGGAAAGAACGCGGGATCGGCGGAAAACTCGGCCCGGTCGCGGAAAGCGCGGCGCATGCACTCGATCATGTGATGTCGCTGGATGCTCGACCCCTCCGCACCAAGTTGAGCGGGGAAAGTTTCGAACAGATTCAGCATCTCGATCAGTGTTGTGCCGCCGCTCGAAGAAGGCGGCATCGAGAGAACAACATTACCTCGGAACGTCCCTTTCAGCGGGTCGCGTTCGATGGCTCGATAGGTGCGCAGATCGTCATAGCGGATTGTGCCGCTATGCGCCGCCATATCCTGATCGATGAGATGAGCCGTTTCGCCCTCGTAGAACTCTCGCCAGCCGTGCTCCTGGATCCGCTTGATGGTCGCGGCAAGGTCCGGCTGTTTCACAAGCTCGTCCTGCTTGAGCGGGCGATCCGAGCCGTGCAGAAAAATTTTGGCGGATTCCGGAAACTGCTTCATCACCGGAGCCTGCAGCGCAAGAATAATTTCCATGCGTTGGGAGGCCGGAAACCCGTCTTGCGCAAGACGCCTGGCCGGTTCGAGAACATCTTTCCAGGAAAGTTTGCCGAATCGTGAATGTGCGAGCCCCATTCCTGCCACCGTTCCGGGCACAGCGGAGGCTTTGTATCCGACAGTTGAATCCAGGCGGTCGGTGAACATGCCCGGATGCGCTGCCGCCGGAGCTGTTTCTTTATAATCGATGGCGCGCGCGGTGCCGTCCGCCAGCCGGACGAGCATGTATCCGCCGCCGCCGAGATTACCTGCTTCCGGATGCACAACTGCGAGGGCGAACGCAACCGCCACGGCCGCATCCACGGCATTGCCGCCCTTCCGCAGGATGGAAAGCCCGGCCTGAGAGGCGAGCTCGTTGGCGCTAGCAATCATCGCTGTTGGAGCGCGTTCCGGCTCATCGATCATCGGCCGCGGAGCCTTCAGCTCCAGGCCGCTTTGCGAGACTTCCTGCGCTGGAAGAGCAACGATGAGCCCGAAGGCGAGAATAAAGCCGGTGATAATGCGCATGAACCTATTTCTCATATCACATGCGCATCAGCCCAGCGGAGGCGCGATCAGCAGGAGGCGGAGTTAATTCACCGGAGCTTCTACAAATACCGACGGGCGACCCAGTTTGATCGAGTCCGTCTGAATCTTGTCCCATTCCTGAACCGCCAGCCCCTGCGCTTCGAAGAACCCGCGGATCTTTGTTGAACTCCACCCGAAAAGATCTTCGAGAACAGGCACAAGAACGCTGGTCGCGTCATCGCTCAAGATAGTGCGCCTCGCGATCGGGGTAAGATACTTATTCTCCGATACAGCGATTGTGAGGCCGTCCAGCCGGTTCACGTGCAGCATCACATGAACATCGGAGCTGCCATCGCCGACATAAACGATACTGTCATGCCCGATTTGCATCTGCGCCCGCAGCTGATCGAGCACAACAACTTTTCCATATCCGGCCGGGAGGCGGACGATGGATTCGATCTCGCCTGAGTCGGAATCGTACCGGAAACGCGTCCCGTGAATATGATCGGGCGGAACGATTCCTTCGAGGGCCGATTGAATCACCTCTTCCGGCGCCGCCGATACGACATGGAAAGAGAACTCGTGGCCATCCAGATCTCGAAGCAGATCCGAGAGCAAGGCGATGTTTTCCTTCAGCCGGATTTGCTTTCCAACCGCTGTCAGATGCTCCTTGCGAACGCGCCGGAATTCGGGATCGTGCAGAAGCAGATAAGACAACTCGCCGCCTTGTTGAACCATGTGGATCTCCGAGAGTCCTGCTACGCGCTCATCGAAGCCGTCCACGCCGATTAACCTGCTCAAAACCAGGCCGGAGTCGTTGAAGCTCAAGGTCTGGTCGAAATCACTGACAAAAAGATATTTTTTCATTGCTGGAGTCATAGGTATTAAGAAGTGCTCAGATATTAGAAGTGCTGAATCGCGCTTCCTAGCGAACAGGGAGGAAGGACATCTCGAACTGCAAGGTCCTCATCTATAGTTTAGCACCTTCGAGCGACAACAATCGTGATGTCATCCGCCGGCGGCGCTCCTCGCGTAAACGCCACCAGATCGGCGTTGATTGCCTGAATCAACTCCGAGGCACGAGAGTTCCGTTTGTCGCGGGCTGCCGAAACCAGCCGCTGCTCGCCAAATTCCTCGTTCATATCGGGCGTGCACGCCTCCGTCACCCCATCGCTGAACAAGATCAGCAGGTCGCCCGGTTCAAGCCGGCAGCTCTTTTGCTCGTAAGTGGAGTCCCGCATAATGCCGAGTGGAATGCCTGTCGGTTCCAGCCGGGCCACTCCGTCGTTGCTCCGAATCAGGAGCGGCGGGTTATGGCCGGCGTTGCAATAGGTCAGCTCGCCGCTCGCCGGATCCAGCACGGCCGCAAACAATGTGATGAAGCAGTTGAGGGGACAGTTCGTCGCAATGCTGCGATTCAAACGGCAGACCTGTTCCGAGAAGCGTTCCACCTCTTCGAAAATGACGTGCGCGCGTGCCTGGAGGCTCGACATCAACAAAGCCGCGCCCAGTCCCTTTCCCGAGACATCGCCGATCAAGAGGGTTACGCGTCCATCCGGATACGGCAGAAAATCATAGTAATCTCCGCCCACAGTACGGCACTGCGCGTTGTATCCCGCCAGATCGAAGCCTGCGATTTCGGGCGCCGTGGAAGGCAAAAGACGCCGCTGAATCTCGGCTGCGCGCTCCAGTTCGGATGCCAGTAACTTTCTCGCCTGCTCCTGCTCGATTAACCGAGCATGCTCGATGCGAATCGCCGCGATGTTCGCCATCACGGTGACCAAATTCAAGTCCTCCACTGTGAACTCGCGGACGAGACGAGCGGAATCGAGGTACAGCATCCCGATGACCCGTTCATCCGTTTGTAGCGGCACAGCCAGAATGCTCCGGATTTCCTGCGCCACGATGCTCGGACGCGATCCAAAATTCTGATCCAGCCGAGCATCGCGCACCAGCAGCGACTGCCCGTCTTTCATGACTCGATCGCGGACGGCGGTGCTGATCCGAAGCCTCTCGCCTCGAACGGCACGGCTCTTGAGCTCTCCTTCCCCCTCGCGTGTCATGACGACACCTCGGGACGCCTGCACGGCATTTAGCGAAAGGTCGAGCACCAGCTCAAAAAGCTCTTCCAGGGCGCCATGGCCGGCCAGTTCCCGGCCAGCCTGCACCAGCGCCCTCAGATGCGCACTCTCCAGGGCGGGGGGCCGCGGTCCGAATTCCTCATCGAGCACTGCTTCCAACCGCTGGAATCTGTCATTCCAACTGGCCTCCAGCGCCGACTTCAGGTCCACGGAGACGGTTTGCGCGGCGACCGGCGGTTCCTCTACAAATGTGATCTCGGTCCACTTGGCATCCGAAAACTCGCCTCGAATGTCGTAACGGATGGAGAGATGGCCGGCGCCGATTCGGTCGCCGTGTGCCAGGTGCGCAACGCCGGTCAAACGTGACCCGTTCACCAGTGTTCCGTTCCGGCTACCGACATCGCGCACAGTCCAGCCGTCAGGTGTTCGCTCGAAAACGAGGTGCTCGCGGGATAGTTTTTGGTCTGCCGGAAAAGCCAGCTCGTTGCTGGAAGAGCGGCCAAGGCGGTAGCGTTCCCCTTTCAAGTGCACGCGGACACTCGCGCTGCCGGGCGAATCGATAATCAGGTCGCCTGCTCCTGGAGCCGTAGCCACCGATGACATCCCATAAGGTTATATGAAAGAATCGTGGCAGAAAAATTCGAATCTCTTGTAACCTTTCGGCTTTCGGCCGGTATGGACATGTGAGGCTGAGTGGAAAATCAAACCGACAGCTCCTTGATGAAGCTTGTGCAGGCCGGCGATTCCTCCCCTCTCGCTACTCTTTTCGAGCGTTATCATGTGGCGCTGTTCCGATACACGCTGCATCTGACGCGGAACCGGGCCTTGAGTGAGGATTTGGTGCAGGAGGTTTTCTTCCGTGTTCTTAAGTACGCGCAGAGCTATGATCCGAGCCTGTCTTTTCCAGGTTGGCTCTACGGAATGGCGCGCAACGCGTGTTTCGACGCGCTTCATAAAGGACGGGCGGAAGTGACCGGCAGCGAGATGGGAGAGATCAAAAGCGGAGAACCTATGCCCGAAGAACGTGCAACTCGCAAACAGGACGTGGAGCATCTTCAGGAAGCTCTGCAGAAGCTGCCAGACGGTCAACGTGAAGTTCTGGTTCTGAGCCGGTTTCACAATTTGCGCTACGACGAGATCGCACGCATTTTGCATTGCGAGATCGGCACCGTAAAGGTTCGTGTTTATCGGGCGTTGAAGGAGCTGCGGGAAAGATTCTGCGAAGTTCGTGGAGAAAAGCTGTATGACGTCTGAAGAGATTCGTGCGCTAATTCCTCAGTACCTTTCCGGCCACTTGACGGCTGCCGAGAAGGCTCTGTTCGAAGCGCAAATGAATGGGGATGCCGGACTGCGGCGCGAGGTGGAGGAGCTCCGCTCTTTATGGGAAGAACTGGGCTCTCTGCCGGAAGAGCAGCCAAGCGCTGCCTTGCGGGCTCGGTTTTATCAAAAGCTCAATGAGGTAAAGAACGCCCAGCGGCGTCCGGTAACAGGCGGATTCGCGTGGTGGAAGCCCGGTCTCGCCGGCTTGGTGCGGCAAGCGGCGATCGCGCTGGCGGTGTTCTCAGTGGGCCTCTATGTGGGGCATGTCAATACGAAAAGCCAGAGTGCTTCAACATCGACGGATGAAGTGAAGCGCTTGGGCACGGAAGTACAAAGCCTGCGCCAGACCGTTGCGCTGTCGTTGCTCGACAGGCAGTCCGCTTCTTCGCGGCTCGAAGGAATTTCATGGAGCAGCCGGGTGGAGAACCCGGACCGCGACCTGGTGGGCGCGCTTTTGACTGTGCTCGACCACGATCCGAACACCAACGTGCGGCTCTCCGCGCTGGATGCGCTGGGAAAATTCAGCGGCGACGCAAATGTTCGCAAAGCGCTGGTGGATTCCATCCCGCGTCAGGATTCACCGCTCGTGCAGATAGCGCTTATCGACGCCATGGTGCATATACGCGACCGGGGAGCCTCGAAAGAGCTGCGAAAGCTGAGCGGCGATGCCGAAGTGAACTCGGCGGTGCGCCAGCGGGCGCAATGGGGTCTGCAGAGACTCAGTTACCAGTAGGAGATTCAACATGAAGCCTATCGTGAGCCTGGCGCTGGCGGCGTCGGGGTTGGCCGTGCTGTGCCTTGCGAGTTCGAATGCCGACCGTTGGAGCGTGCGGGAACAGGAAACGGTTCAAAAAACATTGACGCTTTCCGGAGAACCGATGCGGCTGCTGATCGATAACGTGGACGGCCATGTTCACGTGACGGGCATAAGCGGATCAGAGGTCAAGATCACGGCGCACAAGACGATTCGCGCGGAGACCGACAGCGATTTGCAGGAAGCGAAAAATGAAGTGAAGCTCGAGATGACCGAGAAGCCGGGCACGGTTTCGATATATTACGACGCACCCTGGCGATGCAACTGCGAGGGTGGCGGATGTCAGGGATGCCGCGGCGACCACCGCCACTTCTACAACGTTGCGTACGACATTGACGTGGAGGCTCCGCGCAGCGCAAGAGCGGTTGTTTCCACCGTAAACAATGGCGACGTTCGTGTGGATAACGTGGACGGCGATTTTGACGTAAGAAACGTCAATGGCGGCATCAGCATGACGGGGATTTCGGGATCCGGCGACGCGCACACGGTCAACGGTCCGGTTTCGGTTCACTTCGCGAGGAATCCCAGGGGACCGAGCAGTTTCAAAAGCATCAACGGAGCGTTGGATGTTTACTGCCGGCCGGGACTCTCGGCGGATCTGCTTTTCAAGACCTTCAACGGAGAGATTTTTAGCGATTTCGAGGTGACGCCGCGAACCTCGCCGGTGGCGCAGACGGAGCAGCGCAACGGGAAATGGGTTTACCGCAGTAACCGCGAGCGAGCGGCCCGTGTGGGCCAGGGCGGTCCGGAATTATTCTTCGATGGGTTTAACGGAAGCATTCGCTTGCATCGGGAGCAGTGAGGAGAAATAAACAAATGACTAAAACGATTATGACGATGGTAATTACCTGCCTTTGTGCGGGCGCGGTCCTGGCTCAAGACGGACCCGAGAAAGCAACTGTGCCGCTGCACGATCCATCGCGGCCGGCGCGGGTCCACGTGCACTTGCTTTCCGGAAGCATCATCGTGCGAGGGGCGGATGTGAAGGATGTCGTAGTGGAGGCGAATTCGCGCAGCGAGGCTAACTCGCGCGACCGGGGCCGGCATGGTGAGCGCGAGCGCGAGTCACGCCCGCCAGGCACCGAAGGCATGAAACGGCTGGATCTGCCTGGCAACGCAGGTCTGGACGTCAGCGAAGATGACAACGTCGTGAATATCAAAACAGCTTCCTGGAACAGGCCAACCGACCTGGAGATTACGGTCCCGCGACACTCTTCGTTAGAACTGAAATGCACGAACGGCGGCGATATCGATGTGGAGCAGGTAGACGGCGAAATCGACGCCAATGATTTGAATGGGAAAATCAGTCTCAGGAATGTCGGCGGCTCGGTGATCGCGCACTCTCTGAACGGGGCCGTGCTGGTGACAATGGACCGTGTCGACCCGACCAAGCCAATGTCGTTCAGCACGTTGAACGGCGATATCGACGTCACGCTGCCTGAAAGCGTAAAAGCGAATGTACGGATGAAGACCGATAACGGCGAGATCTATAGCGATTTCGACGTGAAGCTTCAGCCCGGCAGCCAAGTGGCGCAAAACGAATCGGGACGCCGGCAGGACGGCACGTATCATCTACGCTTCGATCGAGCGCTGCGCGGAGCCATCAACGGCGGCGGACCCGAGTTTCAGTTCACATCGTTCAACGGTCAGATCTTCATTCGCAAAAGAAAGTAATCCGGCCGGCTAACCGCAACTCGAAAAAATCGTCGAAAGCAGAAGTGTATGAACCTTCTCCAGGACATCAATTTCGCTTTGCGTACATTCGCGAAAGCGCCGCTGTTTGTGGCCGTCGCAGTGTTCTCACTCGCATTCGGCATCGGCGCCAACACCGCCATCTTCTCGCTGACGGATCAGATCCTGGTACGCATGTTGCCTGTGAAGCAGCCGGAGCAACTGGTAATGTTCAGCGCGATCGGAAGACACTACGGCAACAACATGGGCTGGAACCGGATCTCCTATCCGATGTATCAGGATTTCCGCGATCACAACACGGTCTTCAGCGGGATGTTCTGCTTTCGGGAAACGCAGATGAGCCTGAGTTACAACGGGCGCACGGAGCGGGTAGCCGGCGAACTGGTATCGGGGAATTACTTCCCGGTGCTCGGCGTGACGGCGGCTTTGGGGCGCGTGTTCACCGCCAGCGACGACAAATTCCAGGGCGCTCATCCGGTCGCCGTATTGAGTTACGGATTCTGGCAGAGGCGATTTGCGGGCGACCCCGGCGTCATCGGTCAAAAGCTGACCATCAATGGCTATCCATTTACCGTGATCGGCATCACTCCAGCCGGATTTTCGGGAACCGATCCGAGCTACGCTCCCCAGGTGCGTGTGCCGATGATGATGAGCCTGAAGATCACCACTTATCTGAACCTGAACGACAGGCGCTCGCGCTGGGTTACAGCATTCGGAAGATTGAAACCGGGTGTGAGTATCAAAGAGGCGAAAGCCAGTATTCAGCCGTTCTTTCATCAGATTTTGCAGATGGAGGTTAAGGAAAAGGCGTTCGCGAAGGCATCGCCGTACATGAAACAGCAGTTCCTGAGGATGTCGATGGATGTCCTCCCTGCATCCAAAGGGCGCTCCTATTTGCGAAGGCAATTCTCGAAGCCGCTGCTGGTGCTGATGGCTACCGTCACGCTGGTCCTCTTGATTGCTTGCGCAAACATCGCGAATCTGCTGATTGCGCGAGCGACTTCGCGGCAAAAGGAAATGGCCGTTCGACTGGCGCTTGGCTCTGGAAGACGGCGGATTATCCGTCAACTTCTGATAGAGAGTCTGCTCTTGTCCATTGGCGGCGGTGTAGCCGGTCTGGCGCTGGCTATATGGACCGATAAAGCTTTACTTAGCTTTTTGCCGCCCAGTACGAGTGCACTTACTGTTTCTTCGACTCCGGACTGGAGAATTCTCGGCTTTAACCTGGCACTTTCCGTGCTGACCGGCATCGCCTTCGGGCTCGTACCGGCGCTTCAATCGACACGTCCGGATGTGGCGAGCACTCTGAAGGATCAGGCAGGCGCGGTGACCGGCGGAGCTTCCACGCTTACACGGAAATCGCTCGTGGTGTCACAGATCGCATTGTCGCTATTGCTTCTGGTGGGCGCGGGCCTTTTCATCCGCAGTCTTCAGAACCTGAAAGATCTGGATCCAGGATTTCGCACGACGAATCTGCTCGCCTTCAAGGTAGATCCAACCTTGAATGGTTACGAACGCGAGCGAACCAAAATCTTCTATCAGCGATTGAAAGAGAATCTGGAGACGCTCCCCGGAGTGCAAATGGCTGCATTAGCCGTTGTTGCGGTCATGGAAGGCGATGAATGGGACCAATGGGTGACAATCGACTCCTATTCTCCGAAAACCGGTGAGCTGCCGGATCCTCACATGAATTTCGTGTCGACGGATTATTTCAAGACGATGGAGATTACGCTGCTGGCCGGGCGCGATTTCAGGCGAACGGATACCGTCAGCTCGCCGAAGGTGTGCATCGTGAATGAGGCCTTCGCCAAGAAATATTTCGGCGGTATTAATGCCGTTGGACACAAGATCGGAATGGGCATCGATCCCGGCACGAAGACGGATATCACGATCATCGGCGTAGCCCGAAGCACAAAATACGAAAGCATGCGGGATGAAATACCCACAGAAGTTTTCCGGCCGTACCAACAGATGGACTTTGCGACCGGTATAACGGCTTATGTGCGAACGGCACAGAATCCAGAGCAGATCTTTTCGAGCATCCGCAAACGCGTGCACGATCTGGATTCGAATCTGCCGGTTTTCGGGATGATCACTCTCGAAAAGCAGATGGAAGATTCGCTCGTGACCGAGCGGCTAGTGGCGCTGCTTTCGACAGGCTTCGGCTTTCTAGCCACGGGATTGGCCGCTATCGGACTCTACGGAGTGATGGCATACACAGTGGCGCGGCGCACTCGAGAGATCGGTATTCGCATGGCGATCGGCGCGGCCAGAAAAGATGTACTGTGGCTCGTGTTGCGTGAAGTGCTGGTATTGCTCGGAATCGGCATAGCGATCGCCCTTCCGGCCGCCTGGATACTCACGCAGACTGTACGCTCACAACTTTACGGCATTCAGCCGGCGGATCCCGTGTCGATGATCACGGCGACACTGGCGATCGCGGCCGTTGCTGTGCTGGCGGGATATTGGCCGGCACGCCGCGCTATGCGGGTCGACCCGGTATGCGCTTTAAGATACGAGTAGCACATGGTCCTTCGGGCCACAACGAAGGATGAAAATATCGGCGTTCGCGACATGGGAATAAATTCTTCAGAGGAGCCGATAAGACGCAACTTGACCCTCGTACAATTATGTACGATACTGAGCATACGTGACCAGCGCCGAGTTGCTCCGGAGGCTGAAGAAGCTCGCAAAAGAACGCGGCGTGACCATTGACGTTCAGCCGGGGAAAGGTAGCCACCGGAAAGTGATATTTGGTCATGCGCGGACGATCATACCGATGCACGGAGTGGAACTGAAGACGGGGACCCTGAAGGGTATTTTGAAAGATCTCGGCATCAAAAGGGAGGATCTATGAGCGTTACAGTCGCGAAAGGCTTTAGCTTTGTGCCATTGGCTTACCCGGCTATCCTTACGCTCGAAAAAGAAGGCGGGTACAGTGTGTCGTTTCCTGAGTTCCCAGAGGCACACACACAAGGAGATTCGAAGTCAGAGGCGATTGCCGCAGCAATCGACTGTCTACATACAGCGATCGAGTGGAGATTAGAGCGCAAAGAACGGATTCCCGAGCCCTCCCGAAAGAAACGGCGACATTCGGTTGAGATTCCGGTTCCATTCGACTTGGCACCAAAACTCGGGCTCATTCAAGTCATGATCAGGCACCACATCTCGAATGTTGGACTTGCTCGGAAGATTGGTGTTTCCGAAGTGGTTGTCAGAAGGATGCTCGACCCCAGACACACAATCAAGCCATCTATGTATCTCCGCGCACTTATGGCTCTTGGCTGCGTGCCGCAGGTATCTATCAGGAGCGCCGATGGTCGAAGGTAAGCCCCGCGCGGCTTGCTTTAGGGAAGACTCAGAGAGCGCAGAGTACCGCCAAAAGATCTGGAGCCGTTGACCAGGATTGAACTGGTGACCTCGTCCTTACCAAGGACGCGCTCTACCAACTGAGCTACAACGGCTTCTGTTTCTTATGGTGGACAGGGAAGGATTCGAACCTTCGTACCTCGCAAGGAGGGACAGATTTACAGTCTGTTGGCTTTAACCACTCACCCACCTGTCCATTCCTGGACCTGCCGAAACGAGAATAACACAATTGAACGAAGGCCCAGACAAACAAAAATCCCGGCCCTCCAGCCCTTGTGCGGTCGATTGTGTTACATCTTGCATAGCATTTAAGTCCTAATTAGTGAGGGTTATCAATGCGAGTGGTGCGAGGTGGCTTTCTCCTTATATTCGCTTGTAGCGCGGTGCTGGTAGCGGCGGCGGTCACTCGTGCGTGGGCGACAAAGGACTTCAAAGATTGGACGATCGCCGACGCCCGCGATGTGATGCAGAACTCTCCCTGGGTAAAGCACATGCCGATGCCGGCGAGCGGCAGGCCCGGGGTGACAGTGATTGAGCCTGGTGCGAATGGAGCGCCGCCTCCCTCAGCTTCGTTGGGGAACCCATCCAACACGACCTCCGGCACCAACATGACAGTAGCCGCCAATCCGGGCAGCGCGGGCCCCGCGGATCCTAACGGGTTGCACAACCTGCCGAACAATCAAACGCCCTCCCAGGTGGCTCCGTCCGCCGGAGCACCGACGCCGCAGCCAGCTCTCACCATTATCTGGGCGAGCGCGGCGCCTGTCAGGCTGGCGGTCTTGAGGCTCAGATCTTCAGGCAACGCACCCACAGACACGGAAGTTCAGAATGCGATGAAGCAAAGGCCCAATTATGTCGTCGCCGTGTCGGGACTGCCGGCCCCGGAGGGTGGCTCCGATCCGAAGGCCCTAGCCGCAGACGCATTCCTGGTGGTTCGCGGCAAAGCGCCGCTTCAGGCCAACGATTCCAACTACCGCAGAATAGGGAACTCCGACGTCTATTTCTTTCATTTCCCCAGGACTTCGCTCCCCATCACGCCTGCGGACAATGAGGTGGAGTTCAAGTTCAGAATGGGGCAGATGGAAGTAAAAAAGAAATTCGACCTTAAGCAGATGCAGTTTGACGGCCAGCTCGCGTTATAGTTCGTCATAGGCGACGGTCTCTGAAATAAGCGGCCGTAGGTGCCCGGACGAAGCAGCCCGCGCTTGAATAACCTATCTATTCTGTTGATCGAGGATGACGTGGAGCTCTCCGCATTGATGGAAGAGTTTTTCGTCGCTCAGGGGATCTCTCTGTCTATTGCTCACGACGGCGCGGAGGGTCTGAATCGCGTCCTGGAGGGCAACTTCGATCTGACGATACTCGACGTCATGCTTCCCAAGATGGACGGATTCGAAGTGCTGGCGCAGATCCGAAGGCGTACCGCGGTACCGGTGATCATGCTGACGGCCCGAACCGAACACGGAGACCGCATCACGGGCCTGAACGCCGGGGCGGACGATTATCTGCCCAAGCCGTTCAATCCGGACGAGCTCCTGGCCCGAATACACGCCGTGCTGCGCCGTGTGGGGAAAGGATCGGCGCTGAAACCGGAGGTTCTCGAGGCCAACGGTGTGCGCCTGAACTCGGGGACTCGCGAGGTATTTTGCGATGGATCTCCGGTCGATGTGACGTCGATCGAATACGACATTCTCGAGGTTCTGGTCAGGTCGGCTGGACGCGTCGTATCGCGCGACGACCTGGCGCGATTTCTGTACAACCGGCAGGCCAATCCGCTCGAGCGAGCCTTGGACGTGCATGTCAGCCACTTGAGAAAGAAGCTGGAGCGGGGACGCACGCTAATTCGAACGGTGCGGGGAATTGGTTATCTGTTCGCGGCCCGAGACGAGCGGACGCTCAGGGAAGCGCAGACCGTATGAGATCCATCTTCGTCAAGATTCTGCTCTGGTTTGTCGTGACGCTCGTGGTCTGCCTGGCAGGATCTTCGATTACGAACCGGTTCCGAAACCGGCCTGGACCCGGCCGCCACGACTTTTTTTCGCGATCATTGTCGCTTCAGGTAAGTGAAGCGCGGCACGCCTATGAAGCGGGCGGGCAAGCTGCTCTCGAAGAGTATTTCAGTCGCCTCGATTCCTTCTTTCCCGGCTCGCACTCCTTGGTGGACCAGAACGGCACTGACTTGGTCACCGGGAAGAACCGGAGTGAAGAACTTCGCGGCGTGGGGCCGCACTGGACTCCAGGCGGGGAAAGCCGGATGACAATCGCATGGCCCTCTCGCGATGGGAAATACCGCCTGGTCATCGATGGTCCCGGGCCGGCGGGCCCCTGGAGCCCGCTTCCGTATTACTTGTGGATGGGAGTCGCGACCGTGTTGTTCTGCTACATTCTGGCGGTGCAAATGGCATCGCCGCTGCGCGCTTTGGAACACGCTGTCGAACGATTTGGAAGCGGTGACTTGGCGGTTCGGGCTCCGGCGAAGCGCCGCGATGAATTCGGCAACCTGGCGCGCGCCTTCAACACCATGGCTGATCGCATTGAGACGCTGCTGAAAGCGGAACGCCGGTTGTTACAGGACGTTTCGCACGAACTCCGCTCGCCATTGGCGCGCTTGAAGTTCGCGGTAGAGCTGGCCCGCGATAGCGCTGATCGATCGAAATCGCTCGATCGCATTCAGAAGGAAATCGATCGATTGAGCACTCTGGTATCCGAGCTGTTGCAGGTGACTCGCGCGGAAAGCGATCCCGAGAGTCGCAACATGAAGCAGATCGCGTTGCAAAATCTGCTGGAGGACGTGGTGGCGGATTCCGCGATGGAGTCCGAAGCGCACAACTGCCGGCTCGACCTTTCCATCGACGAACCAGTGCTCATGCGCGGCGATCGCGAGCTGCTCCGCAGGGCGGTGGAGAATGTGCTTCGAAATGCGATTCGCTACGCGCCACCATCGACGCCCGTTGAGATCCGCCTCGAGCGCAGGCCGGAAGCAGCCGTGATCTCAGTTCGCGATTATGGTCCGGGAGTGCCGGAACCCAGCCTGCCGAATCTCTTCAAGCCTTTCTTTCGCGTGGAAGCCGACCGAAACCGGTCCAGCGGCGGCGTCGGACTCGGGCTTTCGATCGCGCAGCGCGCTGTTTCGGTTCACCAGGGCGCCATTCGAGCTCGCAATGCAAATCCGGGGTTATTGGTCGAGATTGAGTTGCCAGTGGCGGAGATCCCCGCGCTAGTCGAAACCTAAGTCACGCGGATTCGCGCCGGGCATTGTCGCTTTCTTTCGGGCCTCTCACGACCATGAGTTTACTCGTATCAATCCTAGCCGCTTTCGACATCTATGACTCGGGTTGAGGAGAATGTATTCACGTCAGGTATGTTTCGCTTTTCTTTTGACGGCCGGTTTCCTGGCAGCTTCCTTAATAGATGCCCAGGAGGTCCGGGCGACAATAGGCGGCCGGGTTACCGATCCGGCAGGCGGAGTTGTTCCGAACGCCGCTATCACCGTGGTTTCCGACGATACGGGCGTTAAACAGCAGACCCACACGAACAATGATGGCAATTGGACGGTTCAATTTCTGTTGCCGGGACACTATCACTTCAGCGTTGCCGCATCCGGCTTCAAAACGGAAGAGCGGCAGAGAATCGAATTGCAGGCCTCGGACAACAGGCAGTTCGATGTCAAGCTGCAACTGGGTTCTTCGGCGCAAACGGTGGAGGTCACGGGCGAACCGCCGCTGATCGACACTACGTCGGCCACTTCGGGAACAGTGATTACGGAGGAGGAAATCAATGAGCTGCCCTCGCAGTCGCATGTCGCTACTCTGCTGGCGACCCTTTCGCCCGGCGTGGTGGCGCAGTATCAGAACGGCAATGTCGTGCACTTATGGTCGTACAACGGCGCCTCTCAATTCACGGCGAACGGCGGGCGTAATAATATCTTCTCCAACGATTACCGGCTGGACGGCATGCCTGACACAAAGGCCGGGGGCGATATCTCCTTCGTCCCGGCGCAGGATTCGCTGGCTCAGTTCCGGGTGGCGACCAATGCCTACGATGCGGCGATCGAGCGGCAGGCCGGCTCCACGATCAACATGCAGACCAAGAGTGGAGGCAACCGTTACCACGGCAATCTCTACGAATACAATCAGAACAATATTCTGAACGCGAATTATTTCCAGAACAACCTGGTGGGTGGCGCGGTGCCTCCGGTTCACTTCAACGAGTACGGCTTCACCATCGGCGGCCCGGTCTGGATTCCGAAGCTCTACAACGGCCGAAACAAAACATTTTTCTTCGTCTCCTGGGACGACACTCACAACATCGATCCCCGGGGCGGCGTGCGCTCCGTCCCAACGGCACTGGAGCGGCAGGGCGATTTCACCCAGTCGTTTACCACTCAAAACGGCGCCCAATTCCCCATCCTGGTTTACGACCCGAATAGCGTAAACATGACCACCGGCAATCGCACGCTCTTCCCGGGGGACAAAATTCCCGCCAACCGGCTCAATCCCATCGCCCTGAATATCCTTAAGTACGTTGCGCTCCCCAACAGGCCGAGCGATCCGACCGGCAACGCCGTGAACAACTTTGTTTCGGGCGCCACGCGTACCGATACGTTTCCCGTACTCTCGATCAGAGGCGACCAAAACTGGAGCGACGCGCACCGCAGTTTCGTCGTCGTGCGATGGGCCCACCTGCATGAGTCGCTTGGTAACGATTTCAACGATGTGGCCACGGGAAGCCAAATGGAGCGCGTGCCGGAGAATCTCGGGCTCGATCATGTCTGGGTCATCAATGCCAGCAAGATCCTCGACCTACGCTTCGCCGTGAACCGGTACATCCAGCCCCAAAATGACGACGGGGCCGGATTCGATCTCACCCAGCTCGGTTTCTCGCCCAGCTTCGCTTCGCAGCTTGCGAAACCATCCTTCCCGCACATTGTCGGTATCGCCGGAGACTTCGGCACCGGGCAAGCAGGCACTTATCAGAACAACACTTACTACACGTGGCTGGCTAGTCTCACGCATGTATACCGTAATCACACTTTCCGCTACGGCGGGGAATTCTGGATTCTGCAGGAAGCCGATGGAAGCCTCGGTCATCAACCGGAGTTCACGTTCAATAACAGCAACTGGACCAGGCTGAATAATGCGAATTCAGGCGGCACGGGCGTCGGCTCAAGCTTCGGGTCTTTTCTGCTGGGTCTTCCGAATGCCGGAGCCGTGGATAACAATGCCACTGCGTTTTACTCGCAGCGCTTCACCGGTTTCTATTTCCAGGACGATTGGCGCGTCAATTCAAAGCTGACGCTCAACCTGGGCCTGCGCTGGGATTACGAGCGGCCGGTCATCGAGCGCTACAATCGCATGACCAGTAATTACGACCCAACCGTTATGAATCCGATCAGCCCGGCGGCGCAGGCGGCTTACAACCAGATTCTGGCCAGCTCGGCCAATAACAACAACGCAGGGGTCCAGATTCTAAAGCAGCTCGTTCCCGCTGGCGCATTCCAGGTCCCGGGCGCGCAACTGTTTAATGGCGTCGCCGGACAGCAGCGCAAAGTTACCAACGGCGACTGGACCAATTGGGGGCCTCGGGTTGGTTTCGCCTATCAGCTTGGCAAGAACACAGTTTTCCGGGGCGGTGTGGGCCGCTTCACGCAGGCGGACTTTATTACCGGCGGGCAGAACGGGTTCAGCCTGACCACGCCGCTCAATGTGACGCAAAATAATTATCTGACGCCCTTCGACACTTTGAGCAATCCCTTTCAGGGCGGCATTGTACCTCCCACCGGCTCAACGCTGGGATCGCTCACGAATCTGGGAAATGGAGTGAGCTGGGTCGACCAGAACACGCAGCGGGCGTATTCGTGGGAATACAGTTTTCATCTTCAGCACCAGATCCATCGCTGGCTTTTCGAGGTCGGCTATTCGCATAACAAGACCTACAACGTGAATGCAGCCAGCGGCGCCGGGGCAAGTCTTAACCAGAATCTCCCCAGCTTCGCTCTCTGGCAGCAACTGCAAACCCCGCAGTTCGACGCGAACGGACGCCCGGAGGACACGCTTCGATGGAATCTGCAGGTCCCGAATCCATTCAACAAGCTGCCAGGCATCGTTGGAACTATCGGCAGCAGCTCGACTGTAACTTTGAATCAGCTTCTCAATCCCAACCCGCTGCTGGGCGGCATCACCGAAGGTAACGTTCCATTCGGGTCAAACCAGTTCGACGCCATGCTGGTTAAAGTCGAGCATCGCTTTAGCAACGGCTTCAGTGTCATCAACGCATTTACCTGGTCGAAGCTTTTCGAAAATACGTCATTTCTGGGGCCGGAAATTGCCGGCCGGATTATCGAGCATAAACTGGGCGGTGAAGATCGTCCATTCCACTTATCCATTGCTCCCGTCTGGCAGCTTCCTTTCGGCCGCGGAAAGAAGTGGGGCAGCAACATGCCTCGCTTCGCCGATTACATCGTGGGCGGGTGGGAGTTGTCCGGCACATACACCGCGCAATCGGGGGTCCCGGTGGTATTCAGCACGGCTTCGTTCTTCAGCGGAAAAGATTTTTCGCTGCCGAACGATCAGCGCACCATGGATCGCTGGTTCGATACCTCGCAATTCATAGCCTTCCCCAGCAAGAACACGGACATCTCTAACTATCCTGCATGGACAGGCATTCAGAATCTGCCGGGCTATAACTACAAGCCAACCGCGGCTGACCTTAGCGGCGGACTTCGCAACGGCGTGTATCAGGATTTCGCGAACTACGTTCGCACGTATCCAACCAGGTGGGCCGATGTCCGCGGTCCTGGGGTGAATAACTTCGACGTGGGCATCTTCAAGAACTTCCTTTTCGCCGAAAAGGTGAAATTCCAACTGCGCTTTGAAGCCTATAACGCTTTGAACCATCCGCGTTTCGATTCGCCAAACTCGGACCCGACCAGCGCGAACTTCGGCCGCATCGGGCCCACCGAAGAGAACAATCCGCGCGTAATTCAGATGGCGGCGAAGCTGAGTTTTTAGAGCAAGGGGAAAAGCTGCTCAGCCGGCGAAAATCTCCGAAATCGGAACGCGAATGTCGCCGGCCGTGAGCACACCGTCTTCGGGAGCGAGAACAAAACCCTCGCCGCCGTGGTATTCAAAACACGCGTGCCCCTTGGGGTTGATCACCCAGGAGTGCGGTACTCCCCATTCGTAGTAGCGATAGCACTTTCGCAACTGTTCGGCTTCGCTTTGACTTCCAGAGACAATCTCGATGCAAAGGAATGCTGGCGCGATCAGATAGCCTCTGAAGTCTTCACGAATCGGGCCAGGGAAGGACATCATAACGTCCGGGATCATCCAGTCATCACCGTGAGCAAGCGACCACTCCTGCCAGACCTGGGCCTTGCGCTCCAGGGCAACCGGCTTAAGCAAAGTAAGAAGTTTGTACTGAAGCTGGGAATGTGTTCCGCCGCCCAATTCCCGTTGTAGCAGTTTGCCGCCGATTTGTTCGAAGTACTTCTCCTTCTCCAGTTCGAGATCGAGAGGCGTGGTGACGTGGGTAGCCATTGGATCGTTTCACTCCATCCTAGCGCTCTTTCAAACCCCCTGATTTGTTTCGCCGCCTCTCGGGCCGGGGCGCTCATAATGGTGCTTATGGAAGACGTACTGACGATCGCGGGAAGGACGTTCCGGTCGCGGCTGTGGGTGGGGACCGGGAAGTATCGAAGCAAGGCATTGATGGCGCGGTGCCATGCGGCCTCGGGCACGGAGATGGTGACGCTCGCTGTCCGGCGGGTGAATCTGACGGACCGCACGAAAGAATCGGAGCTGGATTTCATCGATCGCTCTAAGATTCACATTTTGCCGAATACGGCGGCGTGCTACACGGCCGAAGATGCGATTCGGACGGCGCGGCTGGCCCGCGAAGTCGGACTATCGAACTGGATCAAACTCGAAGTAATCGGCGATCAAAAGACGCTTTTCCCCGATAACGAAGGGCTCCTGGAAGCTACGCGCGTGCTGGTCAAGGAAGGGTTCGTTGTGTTGCCGTATACGACGGATGACCTGGTGAATGCGCGCAAATTGATCGATGCGGGGGCTTCCGCCGTGATGCCGCTGGCTGCTCCCATCGGCTCCGGTCTCGGTATACAGAACATGACTAATCTGAAAATCCTTCGTGAAGCCGTTGCGGAAGTTCCGCTAATCGTGGATGCGGGCGTGGGGACGGCGTCGGATGCCGCGATCGCGCTCGAATTGGGCTACGATGGAGTCCTTCTGAATACCGCGATCGCCGAAGCCGAGGATTCCGAGCGCATGGCGCACGCGATGAAACTGGCGGTAGAGGCGGGTCGCGCGGCTTTCCTCGCAGGCCGCATGCCGAGGCGCGAATATGCCGTGGCGAGCAGTCCTCTGATTGGCGCGATCGGAGCGGCCGCGACCCGGTAGCAACGGCGAAAGCCTTAGATCCGTACCGCAATAATTCCGGCCGCGGTGAGCGCGCGAAACGCGACAACAAATCCGAGCACCGTGATGAAAGCGGCAGACGCAAGGGGCAGCCACCGCGTAATCAGAGGGCCTTCTCCCCTTATACGAGACATGAATCGCCGCGCGTAGACCATTAGCAGCCCGATCGCAATCAGGACGCCAGCCAGACCAACGCTAAAAGCCAGGATGAGAAACAATCCAAACGCGATGCGATGCAGCGCCACGGCGCTCAGCAGCACAACCAGCGCCGCTGGGCAGGGCACAATGCCTCCTGTCACGCCCAGAGCCAGCAGTTGCCGGTAAGAAACGCCTGCGGGAATTTCATGCGTGTGGTGATGAGAGTGATGACCGTGGTGGCCGTCCGAGTGATGATCGTGAGATTGATGTTTGTGCTCATGATCATGTTGATGGTGATGATGTTCGTGCGAATGATGGTGCGAATGCCCTTTGCCGGCGTAGCGCTGAACAAGCAGGTAGATGCCTAGACCCGCAATCGTCAGCCCGGAGAACACGCCCAGCCACGGGTAGAGGTGCTCCGGGACTATGTAGCGGGACGCATAGAGAGTAATCAGTCCCAGCAAATAAACGCCCGCGGTATGCGACGCGGTTACAATCAATCCCAGAATGCAGGCGTGCCATGCGGTTCCTTGCGATCCCACCAGGTACGCGGCGACCATAGTTTTTCCGTGACCTGGCTCGAGCGCGTGAAAAGCTCCCAGACCGGCCGCGATCAACGCAGCCGTGAGCAGAAACCAGAAGCCCCAATCGTTTCTGCTTACTAGCTCAGTGAAGGCGCTTCGGGGCGTCCCCTGCCGGTTGGCTCCGAGTGGGGTTGATAAGGATCGCGGTGCTTGAGCCTCAATGGTCGCCGGTGCAGCCGGCTGCGGCGCGCTCGCGATACTTTGTTTAGATTGCGAATTCGCGTTAGCAGATGTGCGAGCGACGCGCTGGGCGGACGAAGAATAAAAGAAGCTGACTTGCGCATTGAGATCCTGCGGAGGGCTATTCAGCAGATCGGTTGGATAGTTGGTCAGCTCGGCGCTGCGGCCTTTTTCCGGGACCGAACTGCTCGTTAACGTGATGCCCGGAGCAGCTGACACGATAATCTCTTTCCAGCCGGCGCGGTCAGGGAAGTTGTGATCTTCGAAGCGCAGCGCCACGCGACCGGCGGCATGGGAATCGTCAAAACGCCCGCGATAAACCAGGCCCAGCTTCATGGTCGAAAGGCCGCCCGCGCCCGGCGGAAAAATCACGTTTCGGGATACGGATCGAAGAGAAATCGGACGGCCATTTGCCTGGATAATCAAACCCCTCTTCAGAAGTTCTGCTTCGCGGGCCAGGTAAGCAGTAACAGCGGGATCCGCTTTCGGCCCGATTCCCGCCTGCTGCATTTCCTGAAAAGTCGGAATCTCGGCCATGTCGATGAGGTAGCGAACTTCCACCGCATCGGGCTCAATCGTGATGCGCGCGTAGTGATTGATGCTGAAATTCCCCATCGGATGCGCGTGCATCCAATGGGGCGTAAGGAGAGCCGCGGCAACCAGCAGAGTTTGGATTCGGTACATACGGCTATTGGCGAGCCGCTCGATCGTCCGAAGCAAGCGCGATCCGGCTCGCGTGATAGTAGAAACCAGGTTCGGGAGTGCCAAGTCTCAACGCTCTTGCGGATGCGGCTTTGGCTTCATCTAGCCTGCCGCTTTTGAAGAGAACCCACGAGAACGCATCCCAGGTGTAGACATCGCCTCGAACCGGAATCTCCGCTTGCATAAGTTCCAGCGCAAAACTCAAATCTCTGCCGTGGTCTGCGAGAACCAGCGCCAGATTGCGATTCGTTTTCTCGTTCGTGACCTTCCCGATTTTCTCGATCGTCGAAACCAGCTCCCGCTGCTGCTGAGCTTTGTCCATCATTCCAAGGGCGCTGTACAAATCCTCCAAGGCGCCTGCGTACTCTACCAGAGGAACGATCGATTGAGCGCGTTCGTAGTGTCGGATCGCAATCTGGAGGTGGCCGCGTGCGGCCTCCACTTTGCCCAGGCCCGCGTTCGCGCGGTGCAAACCGGGAAACAGGTCCAAGGCGCCGCGGTATGCATCAGCCGCTTGATCCACTTGACCGGTCTTGAAATACATGTCGCCCAATTCAGCCCGGCACCAGGCGGTGTTTTCAGGAAGCGCATCTCCGGCCTCCACCGCATCGCGCATCAGTTCTATCGCTCGATTCGCATTTCCGGTGACGAATTGGAAATACGCCAGCCGGTTGTAGCTGGCAAGATTCGGACGTAGCGCGAACATCTTCGTATAGGCCTTTCCGGCGCGTTCGTATTCGCCGAGTTCCATCAACGCGTCGCCCAGATTTCCCCAATTACCGGGATCGGACGGAGTGTATTTCGCCATATCTTGCGCGCGTTCGGCAACCCTCTTAAAATCGTGACGCTGCAGGTCGATTTCGTTCTGAAAACGCAGCGCCGTGAAGTTTCCACCTTCCTTCTCGAGCATCGTGTCGACAAGCTTTGAAGCCAGATCCAAATAGCTGTAGTCTGCCGATTCGCGAAGCTTCTGCAAATAGGCCGAAACTAAGCCGGCCTGCAGCGAAGGGTCGCCTGGCGAAGATTGGAGCCTCTTTTGGTAAGCGCGGATGCGCTCGTCCGTTGTGGCACGCGAGAGCTGCGGCTCCAGTGCGCGGCTGTTTAGTGGCTCGGCGCGCGACTGGAGTTCTGGCCGCTGCAGCGACTGGCCGAGCGCAAGACAAGCCGCGAATAGCAAAAAAAGCACTCTGCTGTTCATCTTGTCATCGCGTGGTTCCCGCCGCAGATTGATTCCGCTCGGCCATGCGTAGCTTGGCCAGGTTCGCGGCCGCCAATCGCGAAGTTGGATCCAACTGCAAGGCTTGTGCGATCAATTCGCCTGCACGCTTCAGATTGCCCTGCGCTAGGTCCAGACGTGCTTTCTGCGTCAGCAGCCAGGCGCGTTGATCCGTATCGTTCTGCGATGTTCGCCGGCTGGTCTCATCCAAAAACTCCATCGCGCCTTCGAAGTCTCCGAAACTCTCCCGCAGCTCAGCGGCTTTCTCGAAACCCAACGCGCTGCCCGGACGTAGATCCAGGATCCACTGCGCATCCCGCTCCGCTTCGGCGTAGTTCCCCAACCCCATATTCGAATCCACCAGCAGGGCCCACCCTCCTATGTCGTCCGGGACCTTGTGATTGAGCTCGGTGGCGAGCTTCAAAGCTTCTCGAAACTCACGCCGGCCAAGTAGAACTGTCACTTGAAGCTTTCGCGCCTGATAATTGCCGGGGGAGATTTGCAGGGAATGCTGCAGCGCAGCTTCGGCGCGATCATATAGCGTCCCATCGCCCGTGTCTCTGGCCTTCCGGCAGAGCGCGAAAACCAGGTCGTTGTACGGCTGCCATGACTTGGGGTTGCTTTCCACTGTCTTTTCAGCGGCGGCAATTCTTTGATCAGCGGCGGAAGGAGGAGCCGTGCTGTTCTGGCCCGCCGCGACCGGCATGGAAGATATCAGCGACGCGAGAAGCAATAGGGAAGAACGCATGGCGGTATGCACACGAGCCGGCCACTCCTGCCAGCTTCGACGGAATGGCCGTTTCGTCACTTACTTAATTACTGGGACAGGGCGCGCCTGCGTTCATGGTGCAACCTGGCTCGCCCGGATCAATGTGCCGCCGGTTCCGCCCGCTCTGCGCGAAAGCAACATACGGGAAAGTTTCCTGATAAGGGACATCGTTCGTATTCACGCCGTCGCCGAGCCTATTGTTCGGCGTTATGTTGAATCCCGGAACGAGCACGCCGCCCGCGACGACGCGCGTCGCTATATCGGTGACATCGTCGGAAACCCGGCGGCCATTCGGGAAACCCGCAAAATCGCCGGCCAGCACGCCCAATCTCCGGCGGTTCGCTTGCGGTGTCGGCGGAATACCGGTATTAAGCCGCAGCAAATCCGCTACTGGACCCGGCGGCGTGCCAGGCGCCGCGATGGGCGGTAAATACTGCATCAGCAGCAGCAGATCGTTCCGCGGAGGCGGAGGAATATTGATCCCAAATACCGCGTTGACAACTCGCGCCAGCAGCGGGTCGAGAGCGGAAGCCGCGAACTGCGCATCGTCCACCGGCCGGCTCATGCTCCAGAAATCTTTCGAGCCCGTTCCCACGAGCAGCTCGTTGATGAGCGGATTACCCATGCGCTGAACCTGTGAAAATTCGCCGGAGCTGGCGGTCGGCAGTGGTGCGCGTCGAACCGTTATCCGCGGACGAGACGTCGTACCCCACAACCCGATGGTGGCCGCCGGATCCGTAGCCGCAACCTGGGTTCCTGTGCTCGTCAATAGGGCGATGGGCACCTCGATTGCGATCGTGTTCACGTTGTATCCGGATACCGTATCCGGAGCGATATTGGTATGATCGTCGGCGTCTTGTGCCGGTGTAAGCACTCCGCCGCCCGCCCCTGTCCGGAAATTTAGCGAATCGAACGTGGCGCCCAGGTCGATATAAAAAGGATCGTCCACTGTGCCGGCAAATACCCGGATACCGTTGTCGAGATTGTAAATGCCCTCAGATGCCAGCGCTGGATAGTTCGGCATCGTTCGCGGACCGACATTGCTCGGAACCGCGAATAAGGGGCCGCCGGTCTGGTTAGTAAGTGGCGTGCTTACCCCGTTTTTGATCATTGTTACTGTGTAAGTCTGGCGTAGGTTCAAGCCTTCCGAACCGGGTCCGTCCAGTGCCGTGATGGCAGGTGGAACAATCGGCGTTCCCGGCGCAACCGGAGGAGGCGAATTGGCCGGCGCGTTAATGCCGGCACCTGCTCCTACAAACCCGGTGAACACGTTGGGTGCTCTAACTTCGGTTTGAAATTGGACCTGGAATGCAATCTCCTGCTGCGCGCTGTTGTTGTTGTCGATCCGGATTGCATAGAGAATATTGTCATCGAACGGAAAATAATTCGGACCGTTGCCAGGCTCGAGAAACGGGTCGACATTCAGAATCATCGTTACTTTAGTCGGATCGTCATAACTGACGAAAGCGAAGAAATCCGTGATATCGGCTTTGTGATCCAGGGCCGTGATGGGCGCTTCCCGGTGGCTGGCGGCGAACCCGTAAGGCGGCATCGCCATGAGCGCTGCAACTGTTATGCAAAGCAGCGGCTTCGATCTGTTCATAAGTCCCTCGCTATCTCCTGAACGAGTTCGCGCCGGCCAATCTGATCTTCAGGGCCGCCGCTAAAACCAGTCCTAAGGCTGTAAGTAGAAAACCGGCAGGTTCCGGAACCGCTGTAAATCGGTCGGTAATGGTGCCGCCGGATGCCGACCCTGCTGTGCCGTCCAATGTGAAATCGTCCGTGATGCTAAGGAGCGCAGTGGCCGGAAACGTAACTGAATCCTGGTTCTGAGTGCCGTCGAGTGTTACCAAGCTGCCCGGTATGCCCGTGCAACCCGAGATGCCATTCGTCCCGAATGTTCCTCCCCGGCAAAAGTTTTGCACTCCGGTCACGCTGCCTGCTCCCGTCTCCGAGGAATTGGTGATCGCAATTGAATCGCCTGTATACAGGCCCCCCGAAATGCGATACGTGAATAAAAGCTCCAGCAGCCTTCCCGAGCCGGCGGTCACATCAGTTGCCACGCTGATTCCGGGATCAAACGCTCCGCCGAGCGGCGTGATTGTTACGGTTTGGCTCCCAATCGGGGTGGCGAAGGCAATCCCGGTTAGAGTCTGAAAGTCATAGAAGGTATTGTTGCCGATCGTGCAGCCGCTTGATCCGAGAGAAATGTAGCTGGTCAGGCTTCCGCTTGTACACGGACTGGCGCAGCACATCGGGATGAGAGCCGTGAGCGCAGAAGCTAAAAACAGAAACTGCTTCATATAAGCCTCCTGAGAGTGGCATATGCAGCGATGGGCCAGGCCTGAGCGCGCTCAGACTAAACTCGCGCGTCGTTATATGTACGAAAGAGTCCAACTAACGGATTTATAATACTGCGAATATTCTTGCGGAAAGCACCGTACCTTTACGTGGTGAATGGCTCACAAGGCAACTTGGTACTAAAAGCACTCAGTACTGAATATGTTGCCGGGCTTACTCGTTAGAACTTCTGGCGGAGAATTAGATCCGCGCCACGCTGTGTTCCGGGCGCCTTGATAATCTCGGATGATGCGCAAATCCAAAAGCTCGATATCCACGCAAAATAGGGAGCGCTGATGCGGTACATTCTGGCGCTCGATCAAGGCACGACCAGTTCCCGCGCCGTGTTGGTTGGGCAAGACGGTCGTGTTCACGGTCTGGCTCAAGCTTCCTTTCGGCAAGTTTTTCCAAAACCGGGATGGGTAGAGCACGATCCGGTGGAGATCTGGTCATCGCAATTCGGCGTGGCCATGGAAGTGTTGGCGCAAGCGGGCGCTAAAGCTGACTCGGTGGCCGCGATTGGCATCACTAACCAGCGAGAGACCACCGTGCTTTGGGATCGGAAGACGGGCGAGCCGGTTGGGAACGCCATCGTGTGGCAGGACCGGCGGACGTCGGGTTTTTGCGATCAGCTTCGTGCCGGCGGGCACGAATCGCTCATTCAACGCAAGACAGGGTTGGTCATCGACGCCTATTTTTCGGGCAGCAAGATTCGCTGGATGCTGGATAATATTCCGGGCGCGAAAGAGCGGGCCGCGCGCGGCGAGCTTGCGTTCGGCACAGTCGATAGCTGGCTCATCTGGAAGCTTACCGAGGGAGCACGCCATGTGACGGATGTGACCAACGCGTCGCGCACCATGCTCTTCAACGTGCACACCCTGGAGTGGGACGACGAATTGCTGGAGTTGCTCGCAATTCCGAAATCGCTGCTGCCGGAGGTGGTCAACTCGAGCGGGGTTTGCGCCGAAACGCGCGGGGTACTCGCGGGAATTCCGATCGCCGGGATCGCGGGTGATCAGCAGGCCGCGCTGTTTGGACAAATGTGCATGAGCCCCGGAATGGTGAAGTGTACGTACGGGACGGGCAGCTTCATGCTGCTGAACACGGGTGAGAGGCCCGTAGCTTCGCGCAATAAGCTGATTACCACAGTGGCCTGGAGAATTGGCGGGCGCACGGCATACGCCCTCGAAGGCAGTATTTTCATTGCGGGAGCTGTCGTGCAGTGGCTGCGTGATGAGATGCAGATGATTCGCAGCGCGGCGGAGATTGAGGAATTAGCTTCGAGCGTTCCGGATAGCGCCGGTGTTTATCTCGTTCCTGCGTTTTCCGGGCTGGGAGCCCCGCACTGGGATCAGTATGCGCGCGGAGCGATCGTGGGTCTTACGCGAGGCAGCAATCGCGGGCACATTGCGCGGGCGGCTCTGGAGGGGATCGCGTTCCAAGTTGCCGATGTGCTGGCGGCCATGCAAAGCGACTCCGGTGTGCCCTTGCAGGAATTGCGGGTGGATGGGGGCGCGGCGCGCAATAATCTGCTGATGCAGATTCAGGCCGATTTGCTGGGTGTACCGGTGACACGGCCATCGAATCCGGAAACGACCGTGCTAGGCGCGACCTACCTGGCTGGCCTGGCGGTCGGCTACTGGCCCGATCAAGACGCCATTGCTAAGCAGTGGGCCGCGGACAGGCGCTTTCACCCCGCCATCGACGCGCGAATCCGTGAAGAACGGCGCGCCGGCTGGTCGCGGGCGCTGGAACGCGCCATGCATTGGGAGTCGCAGTAGGCGATGGGCTCCAGCCTGCACCGTCCGGAGGCCCTGCGGCGGATTGGCGAGAGCGGCGAGTGGGATGTTCTCGTGATTGGCGGCGGCGCAACGGGCTTGGGAACAGCTGTGGAAGCCGCTTCACGCGGCTATAAAACCGTACTGCTGGAATCCCACGATTTCGCCAAAGCCACATCAAGCCGCAGCACGAAACTCGTACACGGCGGCGTCCGGTATTTGCAGCAAGGGAACATAAAGCTGGTGCTCGAAGCTCTCCGGGAGCGCGGTCGCATGCTGCGAAATGCACCGCACCTGGCGCACCGCCGGGCTTTTGTGATCCCTGCGTATGCGTTGTGGGAATTGCCGTTCTACGGCGCCGGTTTGGTGCTGTATGATCTGCTCGCCGGCCGTGAGACGCTCGGCAGATCGCGCGTCCTTTCGAGAAGCCGCACACGCGCGATGCTCCCGACGGTGCGAACACGCGGGCTGAAAGGCGGCATTCTTTACTACGATGGGCAGTTCGACGATGCGCGCTTCGCGATCGCCCTCCTGCGAACGTTCTTCGATCTGGGAGGAGTAGCCGTCAACTACGCGCCGGTTTCCGGATTGTTGAAGCGGAACGGCGCCGTAACCGGTGTAACGGCGGAAGACCGCGAATCCGGAGCGCCCTTTGAGGTCACGGCGAAAGCCATTATCAATGCTACCGGCGTGTTCGCCGATAGTATCCGGCAACTGGATGAGCCCGGAGCCGCTCCTGTTGTCACGGTGAGCCAGGGAACGCATATCGTACTGCCGCGCTCGTTTCTTCCTGGCGATTCCGCGCTCATGATCCCCAGGACAACGGATGGCCGCGTTCTGTTTGCGATTCCATGGCATAACTGCGTGCTAGTCGGAACGACCGACGATCCCGTTCATCGATCCGAAATAGAGCCGCAGGCGATGAGCGGCGAGCGGGAATTTCTGCTGTCGCACGTGGAGCGCTTTCTAGGGCGCAGACCCGCTGGCGGCGAGGTCCAAAGTATCTGGTCGGGGCAGCGTCCGCTGGTACATCCCGAGAGTGTTCGGCGCGATGGCGCTCGTCGCGATGATCCGGCAAACACGGCCGCCTTGTCCCGTGATCACACGATCCTGATTTCCAGCTCCAGGCTGCTCACGATCGTAGGCGGAAAGTGGACCACGTATCGCAAGATGGGCGAAGACGTTGTCGACCGCGCCGCTCGCCTTGGCGGTCTCGCCGCGGCAACTTCCCGAACCGCAGAACTTCGGTTGCACGGCTGGACGCTTGATTCCGGCGCCGAGGACGAATGGCAGCGCGTGTATGGAGCGGACTTGCCGGAACTGCGAAAGCTCGCGGCAGAGAATCCCGAGCTAGGTGAATTGTTGCATCCGGCGTTGCCCGTTCGCCGTGCCGAAATCGTCTGGGCCGTGCGGAACGAGATGGTGCGCTGCGTGGAAGACGTTTTGGCGCGCCGTACTCGTGCCCTCTTCCTTGACGCGAGGGCCAGTGCCGAAGCTGCGCCCGAGGTGGCCCGACTCATGGCGAAGGAGTTGGGCCGGGATGCGGATTGGGAACGAGATCAGGTGTCGAGTTATCGTAAGCTGGCGGAGCGATACACCTGGAATCCTTGAGGTTCGAGGCGGTTCACATTTCAAGAGAAAGGCGGATGAGCGCTGAATCATGCATTTGGATGCTGCCGTAATAGGCGAGTTTGTGGGGACGATGGTCCTCATTCTTTTGGGGAATGGCGTGGTGGGCGGCGTGTTGCTGGCGCGCTCCAAAGCGGAAGGCGCGGGCTGGCTGGCAATCGCGAGTGGCTGGGGCTTGGCCGTGTTTTCAGGGGTCGCGGTGAGCATTTCGATCGGCGACTCCGATGCGCATCTGAATCCGGCTTTTACGGTCGCCTCGGTTCTAATGACCGGCCATCCCGAGCGGCTCTGGACCTATATTCCGGCGCAGATACTGGGCGCGATTGTGGGCGCGGTTCTCGTATGGCTCTTCTATTTGCCGCACTGGAAGGCCACCCCGGATGCGGGAAAGAAGCTGGCGTGCTTTTCCACCGGACCCGCTATACGAAGTCCGGCCAGTAACTTTCTGAGCGAGGTGATTGGGACGTTCGTGCTCGTAATGGTGGCGGCTGCGCTGGTCTCCAGGCGCCTGGCCCCCGGCGGCGTGGCGCCCGGATTAGGACCTGTCCTTGTCGGCGCGCTGGTATGGAGCATCGGCCTCTCGCTCGGCGGAACCACCGGCTACGCCATCAACCCGGCGCGCGATTTAGGTCCGCGGCTGGCGCACACATTCCTGCCGATTCCCGGCAAAGGCGGCTCGGATTGGAGCTACGCGTGGGTTCCGATTCTAGGACCGATTTGCGGAGGTATCGTCGCGGCAGCGTTTATCCGTTTGACTGGAATATAGGGTTCGAGTCGTTGGCGAACCTCGTCGAAGACCTCCCGTTCTCACTAGAACAATTTTCGACATTCGCGCTGCGTGATCTCTTGCGCCGGATCTCCTGGCACGTCAAGCTGAGCGCCGTAACAAGGTTCGCCATCATTAGCGGATACACCGGAAACCCGTAACGCGCGGCCGCCATCAACGTGAAGGAATGAAGCAGCAGGAATGCCAGGGGGATTACGGTTATCGCAAATGCAACTGCATTCACCCGCTTGATGGACAGAAACAGCCACCCTATTGAAACGATCGAAGACACGAGCACGATGAATGAATACCAAGGCAGGAGGCTGTTCAGTAGCCTTCCTAGCGAGCCCCCTCCGCTATATGAGACTGGCCTGAACTGGACGAGACTGCGGTCCCAACCAAGCGCTCCGTCAAGCTCTTCACTGGATGGCCATTGCCCAAAAATGGCGCGAGAGAAATTCCAATTTTCATCATCGGGACCATGATGAGGGACGCCGAGAAAGAACAGCATCGACTTGGCTACTCCCTCCGAATAACGCAACGGATATTTTCGAATTAGTCGAATCAGACCGACACGGCGAAAAACGTCTCCCATCCGTTCCAATAAAGACATACGGCCGACAATGGAAAGCCCATCAAGCGGCAAGCGGCCGTTCCTGGAGTCTTCTTTTATGACCGTTTCGTACTGGCTTTTGAGCGAGCCGATAAGCGGATCGTCGGGAGGAACCAGTACTTGTTTATACATTCCGGCGGTGACGGTTCCTTCCGCGATGCCTGGCGCGTACTTCTCCACCAAATGGATCCAGGGGTAAGCCAGCAGCCATGGTCCAGCGACAACAATCAACGCTCCACCCACAAGCCGGGGACTTGAGTGGCGCAATTTACTTGATAGCTCGGCATACGGACGGGTCGCATGCGGCCTCGTTAGCGCAAGTAGGAGGTATGCGATCGCGATCAGCGGCGACAGGTACTGAATGGTTGGACGCCAATAATATCCGAGTGCGATTACCACGGCAATCCAGGAGGCAAACCAGAGCGACTCGCGATTTCGAGCGCTGCCGTACGCGACCAAAGACCAAGTAAGAAGGGCCAGCCAGAAGAATGTTCCGGTCTCGGACAACAGCATGTGCTGATATCCCACTAAGACCGGATAGAGGACTAAAACGATAAGAGTACCGGCGCCCGCGATTCCGCCGGCGATCCTTCGCACGGTTGCGCCACTGATAAGGACGCCGCCCAAGCCGAATAGCGTAGTGACTAGCAGTGCCGCCTCCGGTTGTTCTCCGCCCAGCCAAAATGCCGACTTGAGGCTCAGGGGAAACAACGGTGTCCGCAGAAATCTCCACTCCGTGACGAAAGATGGAGAAAGCGGTATATTCGCCAGACGCACATAGTCCATGCCGTCGAAACTTACCATGAGCGGAAGAGATGCCAAATGGATAAAAGTTACGGCGAGTACAAAAGTAACGCCTGCGCGAAAAACAAAGTCTTGCTCGCCTAAGCCTCGATGACTCGTAATCCACCTGAACACAACGACACTTAAACAGAGAATCCCCAGGAAAAAGAGCAACCAGAGGAGCGGACGGAGAAAAGAAAATCGGAACTTCGGATCGAGTGTGGAGTTTCTGATGTAAGCGGACGGGTCGAGAGCTTGTCCGGTGGCGGGGTGCACCGTCTCCAGCATCACTTCCGTCTTACTTCTCTCAACTGTTCGAAGGTCGAGGCGCGGGCCGAAATCATCAGCGGCGAACGTTCGACGCGACTCTCCATCCCCATCGACGATCCTGGCACTAAGGATCGTGACCCGGCCTTCGTGACTCAGGACATCGAAGCGGAGAGAATATATCCGCCTTGGCGGCAATCTGAATCGATAAATCCGGGCCGGGCCCTCTTGAATCCCGACCGCGCTTGAATCTTGCTCGTTATAGCCATGCCCGATATCGAAAAACAGCTGGGCAATATCGTTTGTCGAGCTGCTCATGCGAACGTCAAAGAACAGCTCGTGGGATTCGCCGAGCCAAAGGCTTAAGGCAACAGCAATCAGAACAGCGGCAGAAGCAGCGTAGATCCGCCGGAGACTGACAGTGCCACCGGCAATCCATCGGGCCATCCCCAACTGCCCTCTGGGAGGTTACTCTCTGGCCTCGGCGCCGGCTTTCAACTTCTCTCGCTGCTCCTTCAGGATTGCCTTGCGGCTCAGCTTGATCTTGTTGCCTTCCAGCGCGAGGACCTTTACCAGAATCTGATCGCCTTCCTTCAGCTCATCCCGAACGTTCTTGATGCGCGTTTCGGAGATTTCGCTGATATGAAGCAGGCCGTCGGTGCCGGGAAAGATTTCGACGAATGCGCCGAAATCCGCGATTCGGACCACTTTGCCGAGATAAGTCTTGCCGACTTCGGCGACGGCGGCGATGTCGGTCACCATTTGCATGGCGCGAGCGGCGGAAGCGCCATCCGAGGCGAAGATGTTGACGGTGCCATCGTCCGTGACATCGATCTTGACGCCCGTCTGCTCAATGATGCCCTTGATCACCTTGCCGCCGGGTCCGATAAGCTCACGAATCTTGTCGGTCGGGATCTTGGTCGTGTAAATCCGGGGAGCGTATTGCGAAAGCTGGGTGCGAGGAGCGGCTATCGTGGCGGTGATTTTATCCAAGATCTCGAGCCGTCCCTTTCGGGCCTGCTCGAGCGCCTCCTGCATGATCTTCGTAGTGACGTTCGGCACCTTAATATCCATCTGCAAGGCTGTGATACCGTCCTTGGTGCCCGCCACCTTGAAGTCCATGTCGCCGTAGTGATCCTCGGCGCCTGCGATATCGGTGAGAACGGCATACGAATCGCCTTCCAACACCAATCCCATGGCGATGCCCGCGACCGGGGCGGCGACGGGTACACCGGCATCCATCAACGAAAGCGTTCCGCCGCATACGCTGGCCATGGAACTCGAACCGTTCGATTCCAGAATGTCGCTGACCACGCGCAGAGTATAGGGGAAGTCCTTTTCGTCTGGAATCACTGGCGAGAGAGCGCGTTCGGCCAGTGCGCCATGCCCGATCTCACGCCTCCCCGGGCCCCGCATGAAGCCCACTTCGCCGACGCTGAACGGCGGGAAGTTGTAGTGCAGCATGAAGCGCTTGGAAGTCTCCGAAGGATCGAACAACTCGATCCGCTGCTCGTCGTCTTTCGTGCCCAAGGTGGTGGTGACGAGCGCCTGGGTCTCTCCGCGCGTGAATATCGCCGAGCCGTGCGTGCGAGGCAGCACACCGATCTCGCATGTAATAGGTCGAATCTGGTCGAAAGCGCGGCCATCCGGGCGCCGGCGATCCTTCAACATCTCATCGCGGAAAATCCGCTCCTTCAGATAATCGAAGACCTTTCCCGCTTCGGTCTGATCGGCTTCTTCCGTGTAAAGGGCTAGTGCCTTTTGCTTCGCCTGATCGATGCGACTGTAGCTTTCAAGCTTGCCGTATTTTTGGGTGTTGAGAGCGTCGGTCAGCTCCGCACGGACGGCCTCGGAAACCTTCGTCAACACATCCTGATTGACGGCCGGTGGCGTGAACTCGCGCTTGGCCTTGCCGGCTTGGCTGACAAGCTGGCGAATTCCGGTGGCGATTTTCTTACAGCAGCCGTGGCCGAACTCGATGGCCTCGACCACCTGAGCTTCAGAAGCTTCGGTCGCGCCCGCCTCGACCATGACGATTCCTTGGTCCGTACCGGCGACCACAATGTTCAGCTTGGCGTCTTTGCTCTCCTCGTAGCTGGCATTGGCGCGGTAGGTGCCTTTGAGAAGGGCCACGCGGACAGCGGCCAAAACGTGGTGAAACGGAATATCGGAGATGGCGAGCGCGGCGCCGGCGCCAATAATGGCCAGAACACCCGGATCGTGCTCCGGATCGGCGGAGAGCACCATGGCGATGATCTGCGTCTCGTGGCTGAAGCCTTCGGGAAAGAGCGGACGAACGGGCCGGTCGATTAACCGGCTGGTAAGAATCTCTTTCTCGGAGGGGCGTCCCTCGCGCTTGATGAATCCGCCTGGAAACTTGCCCGCGGCATACGTGTACTCGCGGTAATCCACAGTGAGGGGGAAGAAGCTGGCTCCAGGCTTGGGCTTCTCCGCGGAGGTGGCGGCCACCAGGACCACCGAATCTCCTGAACGAACGACAACAGACCCACCGGCCTGTTTGGCAATCTTACCGGTCTCGATCGAGACCTTTGACCCGTGAAGGTCGATTTCAACTATATGCGACATTTTCTTTCCCGATGCTATGCAACGTCGGGATTAAGGAAGGACTTAGAGCTAAACGGGGGGATTTGAGAACCGTGTCTTACCGGCGAATACCCAGGCTCTGAATGAGAGTCTTGTAGCGCTCTGGATTGCGATCTTTCAAATAATTGAGCAGCTTTCGACGCCGGGCGACCATGGACAGCAAACCGCGCCGCGAGTGGTGATCCTTCAGATGCGTCTTGAAATGCTCAGTCAATTGGGAAATACGCTGACTCAGGAGGGCAACCTGGACCTCAGGCGATCCAGAATCTGATTTGTGGATTCTGTATTTGCTGATGACTTGCGACTTTTGCTCAACCGCCAGGGCCATGCTAGAAAACGATACTCCTCGTCTTTACCTTAATCTCGATTTTTGCTTTCTACAGGTTAGCACAGCAGGCAAGTTTACCGCCATACCAGATGGAAGCTTTTTCCATCGTCCCGCGTTTCGCCCGCAAGGGCGTGCAGCTTGAGGTCCGCCCCCTGGCTCGAAAACGAGGCGTCCACCCATCCGACCGGGTGGCCGTCGGAGAAGTTGTAGCCGACCGCAGGTAAGTTGATCAGATGCATATCGTCCTGCTTATCGAGCGCCCAGACATGCGTGTGGCCAAAGAGAAGAGCCTTTACGGAGCGGTGCGGCTTCAGGATAGCCAGCAGGCGTTCGGCATCCACAAGGGCGCCGTCGTCGTTGGGATCGGGCTGATGGTGGACGAATACGAGCAATGGCCTGGTGCCCTGGGACTCAATGTAGTCCGCCAGCCATTGCCGCTGCGCTTTGCCGAGCTGCCCGGGCGTCACGTTGGTGGCGAGCAGCGAATCGAGCATGATCAGCTTGAAGGCACCCGCGTCGATGGTCGACACCAGCTTTTTTTGGACCGGCTCCAATTCTCCGGCGCGCTTAACCAAGGCGCTTTCGGCGTTCTTGCGGTCGTCGTGATTTCCCATTGTGACCACCATGGGCGCGGATTCGAGGAGCGGATCGATGAGCGCTTTGAACTGGACGTAGTCTTCCGGCGTCCCCTGCAAGCGAGCCAGATCGCCGTTCACCAGAACCAGGTCGAATTCTTGGTCGCCGGCCTGGATGACGGTCTTGCGCAGATTTTCATGTGGTGAAAAGCCGCGGAAACGGTCGTTTGGGTCCGCCGCTATATGAGTATCGGACAGCAGAGCGACGCGAGCCACTTCGTCATCTGCGAGTAAACCGCGATTCAGGGAGAACGCGAGAAGGCCGCCCGCAGTCCCTTTCAAAAAGCTACGTCGATCGATGATAAGCGGCATGCCTATTGCCTGATGCGCTCTTCAGAGCGTGACGTACCGCTAATCAGTTGCTTTACGTCTTCGAGCTCCTTTTTGAGACGCGCTCCGCGGCGCGCGAGACTGACGACGTACAAAAGCACGATCAGCCAGGCGGCCAGGAAGCCGTAAAACATAAAGGTGAAGTTTCGAGCGTCCATAAAATCCTCAGTTCGTTTTTAGGCGGCATTCGCCAGGCGGCGAAGCGAATCGATTTCGCGGGCCGTCATCTCCTGCCGGGTGCGGATCAAGACCAGAGCGGCCGCGATCATCAGAATGGCGAAAAAGTTCATGTAAATCATGTGCTCCATCGCGGGATCGATATTCCCTCCGCCGGTACGGATGCTCAACACGGGGCCCGGATGCTGGGTGCGGAACCAATCGATGGATTTCCAGACAATCACCACGTCGACGCAGCCGAAGATACAAAGCGCGGCGGACAAGCGGGCGCGCTGGGTGGGCTCATCGATGGCGCGGCGCAGCATGACGTATCCGGCAAAGATCAGCACGCATACCAAGGCCGACGTGAGGCGCGCATCCCAGGTCCACCAGATACCCCAGATAACGCGCGCCCAGATGCTGCCGGTGACGATGTTCACAACCGAGAAGACGAGCGACACTTCGACCACGGAAGCCGCCAGCGAGTCGTAGCGGAAGTTACCCGAGGCGAGATACCAGATGCTCAAGCCCAGGGCCACGAAGTAGCCGATCATGCCGGTAATGGCGGCGGGCACATGGAAGAACAAAATGCGATACATAGGTCCCTGCGCGGCTTCGTCCGGCAGCACGAGGAAGATCTTGTACAAGTTGTAGGCCAACAGAAGTGCAGCAAGAGCTGCGAGAGCGATGGCGATTCTTTCGCGCATACTTTCCTTTCTTATCAGTTCACCAAAATCGTTTCGGCGAGCGCCAGCGCGAGCGCTGTAAAAACGATGTCGAACACGAGCAACACCCGGCCCCAGAGCAGTTGATCGGCGCTGAGCGGCTGATTGTTCAGGGCCGATTTAGTCACTTCGATCGCAGCGATCAGGAGCGGAATCAGAAGCGGATAGACGAGCACCGGCAGCATCAGCTCACGCAACCGCAGGTTGACGGTTAATGCCCCGAAAACGGCGCCGATCACGGCGATGCCCCAGGTGGCCAGCGCGCAGACCGCAATGAGCTCTCCGGGCCGGAGCCACCAGCGCACGTTATAGAAGATGCCGAACACGGCGAGCGAGACCAATTCAATTACGAGCAGCATGGCAAGGTTCGCCACGGCCTTGCCGAGCAACAGGCTGGCGGCGGAAAGCGGCGAGGCGAGCAAAGTATCCAGGCACTCGTTCGGCAACTCGCGCGCGAATCCGCGATTGAAGACGAGCGCTCCGGCGAAGGCAAACACAATCCACAACAGACCCCCGCCAATCTCCCCAATCATATCGGCGTCCGGATCGAACGCGAAACTGAACAACAGCAGAATGACGATAGCGAATGCGCCGGCGGCATTCAGCGATTCTTTCGTGCGCCACTCAATGGCGAGATCCTTGCGCGCGACAAAGAGCGCCTGCCGCAACGATCTCATGCGGACGCGTAAAGACGATATAGAAGCGCCGGATCGTCGAGCATCTCCTGCGTGCGGTCTCCGGCGTGCCGCAGCCTGCCATTTTCGATCAGCGCGACGTGGGAGGCAATGGCCAGCGCCTCGCGGATCTGATGCGTCGAAAGAACGATGGTCGCGCCGCGCTGCCGCGCCTCGATCAGCAGCTCACTGAGCATAGCGATGGCGCGATCGTCGAGCGATGTAAAGGGCTCGTCGAGCAGCAGCAATTGCGGAGCGTGGAGGAACGTCCGCGCCAGGGCCAGCCGCTGACGCATACCGCGCGAAAACTGGCGGACAGGCATGCGAGAAACACGCGCCAGCCCAACGCGGTCGAGCCACCCATCCGCGGCGCGATGCGCATCGGACAGTTCGGCGATTTGGGCGAAGAAGCTCAGGTTCTCGCGCGCCGACAGATCCTCATATACTCCAATGCCATGGCCGAGAAAGCCGATGCCCCGGCGGGCTCCCGCCGAGCGCGGGGCATGGCCGAATACACGCACCGCGCCGCGCTGAAAGGGCGACAGGCCGGCCAGAATACGGAGGAGCGTCGTCTTTCCCGCTCCGTTCCGGCCGAGCAAAGCGCAGCAAGAGCTTTCGCCAACAGTCAGGGTGTAATCGCGAAGGGCTGCGTAATCGCCATAGAATTTCCAGACGTGATCTAGTTGGATGGCTTCGGCCATGGTTCTAGCGACCAAAAACATTGCGGAGCTGAGAGCTCCGCGCAGGCCGAGGGCCCGCCCCACTCCGTTTCATGAGCGCGGTTCTGTTTGAGAGCGGTACAGGATGACGAAGCCGACGCCCAGGATGGAAAACCCGAGCAGGAGCAGCCAGGGCAGATACCGATAGATCCGCGGGTTGCCTTCGGTTACCTGGGGAGCATCGCTGTCCTGCTGGTCGCCGGCGTCACCGCCGTTGTGCAGAGAACCGGCACCGGCGACATCGACCGAGAAGCTGTTCGAGGCGGTCACGTTATAGATGGTGGCCTGCGTTTTGGGCTCGGTTCCCACACTCTGAATATCCTTTCCAGCCAGCGTGACGCCGGAAGGCGCAATAAGCCGCAGCGGACCCGCGGGCATTCCCTCGATATTCACCACGCGCCCTTGAAACTTCATGGGCGATCCAACGGGCAGGACGTAGCTGACATCGAATTGCGTCTGGCCGGGCTTGATGGGGAAGTTGACTTTAAACACATCGTCTTCCCTGGTCTTCTCAGCGGCTCGCGGCAGCGGCATCCCTTGCGGGCCCTGCACGTTGATCCGGACCTGGCCGTTCGCGGCCGGCGGCAGATAGAAACGCAGGCCCCCGAGCTCCTCATTGTTGTAGGTGGTCTTGGTATCGTTCTGAACGATCACTGTTTCACTCACCGCGGTCTTCCCGGAATCGGGTTCGAAAACGAGCATTTGCTGCGCAACGCGAGCGACCGCCGGCGAGCTGGTGGCTTCGTAAATATCCAGCTCGACATTCGAGGTTGGGATATTCGGCGTCATCAGCTTGTTGTAGTTGACGCCTTTGTAGGAGGCCTGGAGAAGCTGAGGGCCGCCGCCCGGCTGGTCCTTTTCGAACACAAAGCGACCCGCCGCGTCACTGACGGTTGTGCCGAGGGTTTGCATGCCCTGCTGACCGGGCTTAACGAGCGTAATGCTCACTCCTGCTTGCGGCTTATTCCTCGTTTGGTTGACGACGGTTCCATCGATGGATGCGAATAGGGTAGTAGAAACCAGGAATGGAAGTAAAAAGGCTCTCATGCGATCGCCCTTCCGCATTCGCCGCAGTACTTGAGAGCCTGCGAGAACGCGGCACCGCAATGCGGGCATACCGTTCCAGCGGCTGGAGCGAGCGCCGGCTTGGGCGCGGCTGATTTCGGCGGCACACGGGTGGGCTTCAGTCCGAGCCGTTTGCTGGTCTCTTCCATTTCGATCAGCACTCCGGCGAGCTCTTTTTGAAGAGCCTGCTTGGTCTGCTGGTAATCGTCATCGGATAGCTTGCCCAGGCGGTACTCAAACTGGAGATCGCGCAAGTTGTCGTAGATAGCCTGTTTCCGATCCTCCAGGTGCTGAATGGGCGACACCGGCTCCGGCTCGGGAATGTCCTGCGGACGGACGTAAATGGTGAAGAAAACGGCGCCCAGGACGAGCAGGGCAGCAACAGCGACAATCATTCGTCCAGCTCTCGTTCGATCTGAGCACGGAAGCGCTCGATGGCGGCCCGATCGCCAGCCGAGAGAGGCTCGGGCTGTTTGCGATGGCGGCGCACGTACCAGGAGTAGATAAAAAAACCGATCAGCAGAGCGATGCCCGGCATAATCCAGGTGAGCACTCCACCGAAACCCTGGGCCGGGGGAGCGGCCAGGGCGACGATCCCCTCCTCGCGGACAATCGCGTTGACGATATCGCTGTCGCCCATTCCCTTGTGCTGCATGTCATAAATGCGGCGCCGCATGGGATCGGCGGAACTGCAGTGCAGCATGGGACAATTTCCGACTGTGTTACGGCAGCCTCCGCAGCGACAGGCGAGCTTCTCGCCCACGCGCGTCACGTCCGGAGTAAGGTACGAAGTTGGATCTTGCGCGACGAGTGCCGCGAGTGCAACAGAGAACGCGCCGAGCAGCTTAAGATTGCACCGTCGCAGGCGTGCTGGCAATGCCTATCACCTCCGTGCGCGCATACTGCAGGCGCACTTTTCCTGGAATCAAACAAATAAGGGTCCCGAATAGGAGAACCCAATAGCCGATCCAAATCCAGGAGACGAGCGGGAAGATGTACATCTGGAAAATGGCCTTGGTGTTGTCGGGCGAGACGCCCGAATAGTTGACGTACAGGTCTTCGTTCAACCGGCGGCGGATGCCGATGATGGAGCTTTGCTGCTGGCTGGATTTGTAGAGCCGGACCTCGGGATCGAGCTGATCGATCTGCGCGCCGTCGCGCGAAACGCTGAGCACGGCATGGCTGAACTGATAGTCGGGTGTTTCGGAATCGTTGACGCTAAGCAGTTTCAGGTCGTAATGTCCGAAGCGCAGGCTTTCGTTTAATCCGAGATTCCGCGTCTCGTGCTGATTGAATGCGCTGCCCGTGAATCCGATGAACATCAAAACGATGCCCATGTGAACGAGATAGCCTCCGTAGCGACGGGTGTTTCGCCAGGTCAGCTCGAAGACTGCTCGAGGCAGCGGCAGATGCTCTTTAGCCTGGATGGCGCGGGACCCTTTCCAGAATTCGCCCGCGATGCTGGCAAGAACGAATGCGCACAGGCCGAAGGAGATGAGAGGAGCCACTTGATGAATACCGGAGGCCGCCAGAACGATGATGACCAGACAGCCCGCGATGGTTGGCGCCGTGAATGAGCGCCGTAAACTGTTCAAAGAGCTCTTGCGCCACGCGATCAGCGGACCGACGCCAGTGAGGAAGATCAGAAACAGCGCAATGGGAACATTGACGCGGTTGTAATACGGCGCGTCGATGGTTTCCTTCTCGCCGCTGATGGCCTCCATCACGACCGGGAAGAGCGTGCCCCACAGCACGGCAAAACAGCTTGCAAGCAGGATCAAATTGTTGAAGAGAAAACTGGACTCGCGAGATACGACGCTCTCGAGCTTCAACTCGCTCTTGAGGTAAGGGAGATTCTTGATAATCGCGAAAGCGGTCAGAACAGTAGCAGTGATGAGGAAGGTGGTGAAGTACGGCTTGACTGGCGATTGGGCGAAGGCGTGCACGGAGGCGACAAGACCAGTGCGGGTGAGCGTGGTGCCCAGGATGCTCAGCAGAAACGTGGCCGAGACGAGCACCATGTTCCAAACCTTCATCATGCCTTTCTTTTCCTGCATCATGACGGAATGCAGAAACGCGGTCGCGGTAATCCAGGGCATCAGTGAAGCATTTTCCACCGGATCCCAGCCCCAATAGCCGCCCCAACCGAGCACGGTGTAAGCCCAACCCATTCCGAGCAGAATGCCGGTGCTTTGGAAGAGCCAGGTGACGATGGCCCATCGCCGCGTCGTATGAATCCAACCTTCACCGGGTTGCCTGGTAATGAGAGACGCCATGGCGAAGGCGAAGGGGACGGTGAAACCGACGTAGCCGAGATACAGAAATGGCGGATGGATGGCCATGGTCCACCACTGCAATAGCGGGCTCAAGCCGCTGCCGTCGCCTACGTCGATAACGCCGCGACCCGCCATCAGCACTTGGAAGGGACTGGCGACGAAGGTGATCATGCCGACAAAGAAGCCGAGGACCGTCATCATGATTCCGATCACGATGGGCATCATCGCGCGGAATTTGCGGCGATTGGTGTAAACGACGAGGGCCGAGTACGTGGCGAGCAACCAGCTCCAGAGCAGGAGAGACCCTTCCTGGCCGCCCCACCAGGCGGTGAATTTATAGATAGCGGGCATGGCCTTGTCGGTGTGCGATGCGACGTAGGCCAGGCGGTAATCGCCCTGAATGAGAAGCGTAACGAGTATTGCCGCAGCGGCCGTGAGGAGGGACCATACGGCGTAAACGGCGCGTTCGGCGCTCACCAGGAGAAAAGGCCGATGTGCGTATTTGCCGGCGACCGCCGCGATGATCGCGAAAACAACGAGACAGAACGCGAGCAGAACCGAAAGCGCGCCGATGTTTTCCATGTTTAACTGATCTTCGGGGTCGCGCTGGGGGCGCTTACGCTTCCCACTCTGTTTGGAGTGGAGATGGTTCCGGCTGAATCGTGCGAAAGACCTTTTTGCGATGGCTTGGCTTCATACTTCGAAGCGCATTTCGCCTGTATTTTGTTGGCTTCGAACACGCCATCCGGTCCAAGGCGGCCGTCGGCGAGAGCCTGCGCATTGTCCTTAAAAGTATCTGGAAGCGGATCGCTTCCGGAGTAGACCACGTTGAGAGTTGTCGCGTCTTTGAGAGGTGTCGTGTCCTGATGCAAAACGAACGAGACCTGCGCGCCGTGCTTGACGATGGAGCCCGGCTGAATATAACCGCCTACGCGAAGCCGCTGCCCGTGTGCGGCGCTGCCCATCTGCTGCAGCTCGGGGATTGTCTTGTAATAAGTCTTGGTGTCGGTGATACCGCCAACGGCAAGCCAAACCAGAGATCCAATAATAAGGACCGTCAAAATCCCAAACTTCAGGTACGTATTCATATGGCGCGGGAGCTTTCTTCAGTATAGACGCGGCTCAGGAGCGAGGGGGGCAGCTATGCGGCGTTTTGAAGCCTCATCTGGCGCTCGAGACGATCCAATTCGCGAGCCTGGGCGATGGCCGTCTCGGTTTGCTGGCGGTTGGCCTTGGCTTCGGCGAGCCAAACGGTTGCTTCGTGGAGCTCCTGCTTGCGTTTTTCGGCGGCATCGCGGCGGGCTTGCTCGGCTTGTTCACGCTTTTGCCGTTCGAAGCCAATTTCGGCTTTGCGCCTTTCGGCTCTGAGCTTTAGCAGGTCGTTCAGGCTGCGATGGAAGGCGCGCTCGTTGGTGGTTTGATAGCGGATGTAGAGCGCGAACTGGCGTTCCTGGTCGCGCATCGACATCTTGGCGGCGATGGTGAGTTCCTGAAGCTGGAGGGCGCGCTGGACGAGCCAGTGGTGCTGGGCCATTTTTTCGACCAGCAGGGTTTCGGTGAGGGTCTGCGGCTGATGCTCGTCGCGCAGGCCGTGAAGAAGAGTGTCGAATTCTTCCTGATCTTCAGAAGGGAGGACGGTGAAGGCGCCAGCGAAGCCGTGGCGGAAGTTATTGAGGCAGGAAGCGGCCCGGCCTGCTTCCGTCTTAGGTCCTGTGCTGTGCTGCGCGTTCTGTTGATTCGCGGCGATTTGTGCGGCAGTGGACATGGGTGGTTCTCCTATGGTTCGGGTGAATTGCGAGGCGGGGCGAAGCCGGGCGAATGCGCCCGGCGCAGCTCGGGGAGCTGCCCCACCAGGCGAAATCGGGCGAGGCATAGCAGCCCCGGCGGATTTCGCGTCAGAAATGAAAAACGCCGCAGCGGCAACGACGGCCGTGCGGCGTTTTCGAGAATTCGGAAGCTAGTTCGAGCTACCTAGAATTCAGTGTAGCAGAGCGTGTCAAGTGATTTTGCGAGAAAAGGCCGAAAAATAAGGGATTTTGAGCTGTGACCGGGAAGTTTCGGCCGTCTGGCGGGTCAGCTTACGGTGTGCGTAGTGCCGTCATCGGCTCTACGGCAGCGGCGCGCCAGGCGGGAATGACGGATGCCAGCAGTGCTGCCAATCCGAGCAGAGAGGCGGCCAGCGCGAGCATTACCGGATCCCATGGCTCGACGCCGAAAAGCTGGCCGGTCATCAGCTTTCCCGCGGCGACGGCAGCGGGTATGCCAAGAGCGAGTCCAAGAGCGAGCTGGCGGCCCGCACCACCCAATACCATTCCCATGACTCGCCCGCGATCCGCGCCTAGTGCCATCCGCACACCGATTTCACCCGTCCTCTGCTCCACCGTGTAGGCGAGCACTCCATACAACCCTATGGCTGACAGCACGAGGCCCAGCGCACCGAAGAGCGATGTGAGTGTTGCAATCATGTTTTCCTGCTGGAAACGCGAGCTCAGGATTCTGGCGTATGGATCAACGGTGTAAAGCACTAAATCGGGATCCACACCCGCCAACACTTTGCGCACGCGCTGTTCCAAGTCCGGGTGGTTGCCTGGCGCCCAGATCACGATGTTGTACAGATAGAGTGACCAGATTTCGCCGCTGCGAAAGGCCGGATCATCGTAATCGACAATTTGCGCTTCCGGCACCCAAAACATGGGCCGCACCGGCTTCTTGAAGTCGTAAGTCATGTAGCGGATGTCGTTGGTGACTCCGACGATTTCGTAGGTTGTCGAATATCTGATCCGGCCGATGCCGAAGTGCTGCCCGACCGGGTTCTGGTCCTTGAAAAATCTTTTGGCGAAAGCCTGGTTGACGACTGCAACCTTGCGCGTTGCCGCGGTGTCCTGATCGGTAATGGGTCTGCCTTGCAGAATCTTGGCACCTATGGTTTCGAAGAATCCCGGCATCACGCGCGAGAAGCCTGAACCCGTGTTTTCCTTGGGCGGCGGCTCCGGCCTGCCTGCGATGCGAATCCCTTCGTTCCAGCTATCGCCGGTCATCGGCGCGTAAAGCGCAGGGGCGACCATGCGGACGCCGGGGATCTCAAGTAATCTCTCGTTGATTTTTCGAAACATCGGCTCCATTTGCTGCGGCTTGTAGTTGCCGAGCATTGGATTAATCCAGGCGATGTAGCGGCCCTGCGTTTCAAAGCCGAAATTCTGATGCTCCAGGTTTCTCAGGCTCCGTCCTAGCATGGCCGCGGCGGACAGCAACACGAGGGACAGCGCGACCTGGGCAATTACCAAGGATTTTTGCGTCCACCCGCGCCCGGCGCCGACTGAACGGTTGGCTCCCCGCAGCGCCTCGACCGGATCGGTTTGCGAAGTCATCCAGGCGGGAGCGATTCCAAAGAGTACGCCAGTCAGTACCGAAATCGCCAGCGTGAACAGGAGAACCAGCGTCGATGGCGCCGCTTCAATCGGGACGTAGTTTTCGCGGCTGCCAAAGTGGAATGCCAGATAGACCATTAGCCTGGTTCCTGCATACGCCACGCCAATACCGAGAGCCGCTCCGATCATGGACAGCAGAAGCGACTCGACGAGCACCTTACGAACCAAGCGTCTGCGCGATGCACCCAGCGCCACGCGTACAGATATTTGGGCGCGATCTCTCAATCCCCGCGCAAGCAGCAGATTCGCCAGATTCGCACAGGCCACCAGCAACACACATCCGGCTGCGATCAGCAGCAGCTTGAGCCCGTCCTTGTACCACTCGCGCATGTCGGCCACTCCGGCATCGCCGGGAATGAGGTGCAGCGTCTGCTGTTTCCAGAGCTGCTTCTCGCCTGGCTCCATATCTTGTACGTGGCTGGCGAGCCAATCGTGGAATACGACCCTGAGTTTCGCTTCCAGGGACTTCGGGTTCACTCCCGGACGCACTCTCCCGATCAAGTCCAGGAAATTGCTGTTAGGCCGTTTCAGGCGCGCTGTCTCTCCGTCGAGGAGAGGCTCCGTCGTCAGCGGCAGCCAAAAATCCGGCATGCCCCAGCCGGCGAGCTTCGCTCCATAAAATCCCGGCGCAGCCACTCCGATGATGGTGAAGGGATGCCCGTTGATCAGATAACTCGTGCCGACCACGGAAGGGTCGGCGGCGTACTTGTCCACCCAAACGCGATAGCTCATGACCGCGACCGGCGGTGTGCCCTCCTGATCATCCGCATCGGTCATTAACCGTCCGATCCAGGGCTGCGCGCCGAGAGTTTTGAAGAAATTGCCTGACACATATTCGCCGTTGTGCGTGGTTGCCTGCGCGCGCGAGCCGGCTTTGCGTACTCCGAGCGGCGCATTACCCGCCTGCAGGGCGGCCAACTCAACGAACTCGGGCGTGCGGGCGCGAAAGTTTTTGTATGCTTCCCAGGAGAAGAGCGAAAAATCTCCGTCGCTGTCCTGGGTGTATCCGCCCCAGTTGCAACAGCGAACTTTATCGCCGATCCTCCACAACTCCTCGGGCCTGGTCACCGGCAAGGACTTCAGCATGACCTGATTGACCAGCGTAAAGATCGCCGTGGTCGCCCCGATTCCGAGTGCCAGCGTGATTATCGCCGTCGTCGCAAAGCCGGGCGCCTTCCGCAGTTGCCGCAGCGCCTCTCGTAAATCAGCCAGCATCAGTCCGCCAAGCCTGTCGAGGACATCAAAAGAGATATACGGATTGACTGTCCAGGAGTTGGCAAAAAATTCGGTTTACCCGCCTGTCAAGCAATACCGGGCAAAACCAGTTTGGTTACAAAAAAGTCGAGAGCGGAACTGAACTTCAGCGCGGGCTGAAGGCCCGCCCTCCGTTTACTGCCGGAGATGGGCGGGGCCGTAGAGGACGCGGCCGGGGCGCTCAGGCGTCACCTTTCCGTCGCGCAGCACGGGCTTGCCGTTGACGATGACGTCGCTAACGCCGACGGAATATTGATGCGGCTGCTCATAGGTTGCCTTGTCGGCGACCGCAGCGGGATCGAAGATCACGATGTCGGCTTTCATCCCGGGCCGTAAGAGTCCCCGATCGCCGAATTTCAAGCGCTCGGCGGGCATGGAGGACATGCGGCGAACGGCATCCGGCAGCGTCAGCACATGTTTCTCGCGCACGTAGACGCCGAGCACCCGCGCGAACGTTCCGTAGCTGCGCGGATGGGGCGCGGCTTTGCCGAAGACGGGAATATCGCCATCGGAGGCGACCATCGTGTAAGGCGAGCGCATGATGCGCTCGATGTCGCCTTCATCGATGGCATGATAAACGGCAGTACAGCTTCCCTTTTCGACGAGCGAAATCGCCGTTTCGGCCGCGTTTTCGTTCGTGACCGAAACGCCGCGCCGGCGAGTAAGGTCGGCGAGGGTTTTGCCGGCGAGGGCGGGATCGAAATCGCAATTTACGATAACGACATTCTTGGGATCGCCTCCGCCTCTTCCGTATTGCAGGTTGTGGACGATCTCGGCCTTGATTTTGGCGCGGGCATCGGAAGCCGAAAGCCGCTCGAGGACGGCCTTGTGCCCGCCCGCGAGCGCCCATTGGGGGAGAAGCGCGGCAATGCCGGTGCTGGATGCCGTGTAGGGATACTCGTCGATGGTGACATCCACTCCGCGGGCGCGAGCCTCTTCGACCAGCCGCAACGTTTCCGCGCTTTTGCCCCAATTCGCCGCACCGATCATTTTGTGATGAGTGATCTGGGTGGGGAGGCCGCCTTCTTCCCCGATGCGAATGGTTTCCCGAACGGAATCGATGACATGGTCCGCCTCATCGCGCATGTGCGATTGGTGGAAGCCGCCCATCGCGCCGACAACCTTGGCGATCTCGATGACCTCCTCCGTATCGGCGTAGTTACCTGGAACGTAGAAGAGGCCGGTGGACAGGCCGACGGCGCCATCGAGCATCGCCTGCCTGGCCAGGGCTTTCATCTGGTCCACTTCTTCGGGCGTCGCTTTCCGGTTCACCAGCCCCATCACTTTCGCCCGGATGGATCCGTGGCCGACAAAGCTCGCGAAGTTAACGGAGATGGGAGTGCGCGCGATGCGATCGAGAAAGGGCCCGAGAGGGACGTCCGAGCTGCCGTCGGGGCCCTCGATGATGGTTGTGACGCCCTCGCGAAGATAATTTTCGGCGGTAGGGACCTGGAAGATGCCGCGCCGGCCGTGCGAGTGAATGTCGATGAAACCGGGCGCGACGATCTTTCCGGCGGCGTCGATGCGAATGGCGGCCTGTGCGTCAGGCAGGAGGCCGATGGCGGCTACGGTGTCGCCGCGCACGCCGATGTCGGCGCGGAACCAGGGATTGCCCGCGCCATCGAGGATTTTGCCGTTCGTAATCAGCAGGTCGAAGGTCTGGGATTCGGCGGGTGGAGGCGGATTCGGGCCTGGAAGAAAGAAAGGCAGCAGGAGCAGAAGGAGCGCGCGCATTTGCTCCAGACAGTATAGATGGAGTTTTGCAGTGTAGGGCGAAGTCAGCGCGAAAGCACGGGCTGTTCCTTGATTACATTCTCGAGAAGATCAGCGGCGCGCTCGACCCCTCCGGACAACTGGCCTGCTTTTTGCAAACGACGAGCCTGCAAGCGGTACGTACTGCCGGAGGAGAGTACGGCCTCTAAGGCGCGGCGAAGATTCCGCGCGTTCAGGCGGCGCGAAGAAAGCACGATACCCGCTCCGGTGCGAGCCAAGCGAGCGGCAATCGCCGGTTGATCGTGAGTCAGCGGAATGGCGACGATGGGCAAGCCGAAGTGAAGAGCTTGCTGGGTAGTGTTCATGCCCGAGTGAGTGATGACAGCGGCGGCGCGCGCCAGCACGTCAATCTGCGGTGCATAGTCAACGATGATGGGATCGCCCGGGAGGTCTCCCGGATGCTGATGATTTGCCGCGCCCAGCGCCAGGACCAGCTGCGCGCCGAGCCCGACGCACGCCTCCGCCATGATGCGGAAATAGCGACTGGACTCGCTCTGCAAGGTACCGAGCGAGCCGTAGATCAGCGGCTTTCCGTTGAGCTTCTCGAAGGGGAACGGATATCTGGAGGAAAAGGAATCGAACCAGGGAGCGCCGTAATGGAAGGACTCCGGGAGAGCCTTTCGGGGAAAGTCAAACTCGCGAGGCATTTGCGCAAGCTGCGCGAGCGGAGAGAACGAGTCGTTCGGATTCCTGATGGGAGAGAGATTCCATTTTTCACGGTAGCCGTTGATGGTGGCCTGAATAGGGGCGATTAAACGATCGGAGATAGCATATCCGATGCGGTTCCGGCAGGCGGCGAACGCAGAGTCGCTATAGCCCCAGCCGACGAAAGGCGGCGGAATCAGAGCTTCCCGATTTAACGGCAAGCTGGTACAGACGCTCACAAAGGGAAGCTGCAAGTGCTCGGCGACAGTTCCGGCGGCGGGTTCGTTTTGATCCACCAGAAGGGCGTCGATGCCGGCTGCCCGGATGACCATGGGGCCATGTTTCAGGATGAGCCCGGAAATTCTGCACCCGCACTGGACCGCGAATTTGAGCGAGGCCATTCCGGAAAGCCGGCTCAAGCGGGCGACAGAACGATCGAGCTCCCCGCGAGGGTACTCGGCATCGCCCAGGCCGACAAATTCCAAACCTTCGGCGAGTATCTTGCGCTCCAGATCTGCGACATGAAAGAAGGTTACGCGGTTTCCGCGCTGAACGAGAGCGCGGCCGAGCGCAGCCAAGGGATTGACGTGGCCGCTGATGGGAGGGCAGACGATGCCGAAGTGGGCCATTAGCGCGAGAGTTAACTATCGAAGGCGCGTGTGAACGACGCAACCCATATGACTTTGTTCGTCAGGCTGGCAGGGATTCTCAGTCGAGATCATTTACCGATGTTCTTTAAACATATCGAAAAAGGATCGCTTGTGGGATGGCGGGTGACAAAGAAGATCCGGCCGCTGAATTCCAGCCTGTGTCGAAGCGGTTATGACGCGATGTCGACAAAATTAATAGAAATAGTATTCCATTCGGTAAGGGGAATGATATTATGACGGGATGAATCGCCGAATATCCATTGCAGCAGCGCGGGCCAAAAAGATTACTGTTGATATTCCCCGGTCTCTTTATGAGGAGACCGAGGAGGTCATCCGCGAGCGACACATCACGAAGAGCACGTTCGTTCGCGAAGCAATGGAGCGGTATCTGAAAGCCATTAAGCGAAAAAAGCTGGAGCGCGAGTTGGAAGAGGGCTATCTCGCAAACGCCGCCTTGTCCGATCAGATCCACAAGGAATTTGAATTCGTAGATGCCGAACAAGCCTGATGATGACTGCCCATGTCCTTCGCGGGGATGTAATTGAAGTCAATCTCGATCCTACAGTCGGTACAGAAATAAAGAAAACACGCCCTTGTGTAGTTATTCAAAATAACGTCGGAAACCGGGTCACGCAGCGGACCATTGTTGTGCCTGCCACAGATGCGGAACACCTAAGGAAGCCGTTCCCGATTCACGTTCTTGTGCCCGCAGGTGAAGGGGGTTTTAGAAAGGACTCAGTCGTGCTCTGCGACCAAATTCGGGCTGTCGACAAGAGCCGCCTGGTTAGAACCCTCGGCCGACTCCCCTCTTCAATCATGGAAAGAGTGGACCAGGCGCTCAAGATCAGCTTGGGTTTGAAGTAGCGTTCTGGTTGCCGGAGGCATATTGCTATAAAGCGGATATGCCACGTTATGCGGCGGTGGATATCGGAAGTAATTCCGTCCGAATGATGGCTGCCGATGTGAGCCACGGGCAAACGAGCATTCTGGCGCAAGACCGCCAGGTGACCAGGCTGGGGGAAAGCGTTTTCCGGTCGGGGCGAGTCAGCAAAGACGCTCTGGATTTTGTATGCGCGAACCTGGCGCGCATGTCGGGCATGTACAGCCGGCTGGAGGTGATCGGCGTTCGCGCGGTGGCGACCAGCGCGGTGCGGGACGCCAGCAACCAGCAGGAATTCCTGCAGCGCACGAGCGAGGCGGTGGGCACGAATGTGGAAGTGATTTCCGGGCCGGAAGAGGCACGGCTGATTCACCTGGGCGTCGAGGCGCGCTGGCCGAGATCGAAGGAACGGACGCTGATTATCGATGTCGGAGGCGGAAGCGCGGAATTGATCATCAGCCAGGGGAGCCAACTTGTGGATGCAGTTTCGAAACCGCTGGGAGCGGTACGGCTAACGGAAGTGTTCCTGAAGACGGATCCGCCCGACGCGCAGGAACTACACCGCCTGAATCGATACATAGGGGACAAGCTGGCGGGGTTTCACAGGCAGCACGGAACGGAGAAGTTCGACCGGGCGGTGGGGACGTCGGCGACGGCGGCAGCGATCGTTTCGGCGGCGAACCAGGTGCCGCGCGCCAAACGCGACGAAGCGGACCGGATGCGCGCTTCGACGAGCCAGATCCGAGAGCTCTTCGCGACGCTGGCGCAGAGCGACTTGGCGGCGCGGAAAAAGATCAGCGGAATCGGCCCCAAACGGGCGGAGATCGTAACGGCGGGCACGGCCGTTTTTCTCCGCATCCTGGAAGTGTTCGAGCACCGGTCGCTGTATTACTGCGGGGGAGGCGTGCGCGACGGCATTATTGCAGACCTGGCGGCGCGCGGGGTGGGGCGGGAATTAGCGCAGCTTTCGCGCGAACAGCGCCAAGTGGTGGAAGCCATGGGGAAGCACTACGGAGTGGACATGAAACATGCGCGCCACGTGGCCAGCCTGGGGCATGAGCTGTTCCAGGCGCTTCAGCAGCTCCATCAACTGCCGCCGGCAGCCGGCAAGCTGCTGGAAGCTGCGGCTTATCTGCACGACATCGGTCATTTCGTGAGCGGCATGGGACACCACAAACATTCGGCCTACCTGGTGGCCAACTCCGACATGCCTGGCTTTACCGATAAGGAGCGGCTGACGATTGCCGCGCTGTGCCGGTTTCATCGCAAATCCATGCCGCAGCCAAGGCATTCCCATTTTCAGGCCTTGGACGGTGAATCGAAGCGCGCGGTTCTGCACCTGGCGCCGTTATTGCGAATTGCCGACGCGCTCGATTGCGGCAGCGAGCAGAAGGTGCGGAATGTCAGCAGCGCTCTGCGGGACGGCAACGTAAGCCTGCTTGTGCATGCGGAGCAGGAGACGGATCTGGAGTTGTGGGCAGCGAACGAGGCGGCGCAGACGTTTCGCGAGATTTACAACCAGCCTCTCGGGTTGTATCGAGCACGGGCGCAGCGATTGTAGGAGGGCGTATCAGCTATCGCGCAAGGAAAGGGCCGGCTCGACTTTGGATGCCTTATAAGATGGCCACCAGCAAGCGAGAGCGGCAGCGAGAGTGAGCACTCCGGCGGCTCCGAGCATCGAGACCGGATCTTCCGGAGAGAGCTGAAACAGGAGACCTCGAGCGAGCCGCGTAAGCGCAAAGCAGCCGAGCAATCCGCAGAGTGCGCCAATGGCGGTCCAGATGGCAGCGTGCCCGAAAATGCGCAGCCCAATATTGGCGGGGGTGGCGCCTAACGCGATGCGTATGCCGATTTCACGGGTCTGCTGGCTAACAAGAAAGGCCATGACGCCATAGAGACCTATAGCGGCGAGGATGAGGCCAAAGGCGGCAAACAAGCCGACCAGAACAGCGATGAGCCGCGGACGGTCAGCTTCTTCGGCGACGTGTTCCCGCATGGTGGAGATGGCGACGGGAAGACGCGGGTCAAGTGAGGCTACCTGGGCGCGGATCCAGGGGGCAAGCTCCCCGGCAGACATCGGGGTGCGGAATAATGCCACGCCTCGGAGGCCCAGTCCAAGGTCGACGGAGCGCTTGCGCGGCAGATAGTATTCGGGATCGGGCGGATTGGCGAGCCCTTCATTCTTTACATTGCCGGTTACGCCGATCACCGTCAGCGGAGGTCCCTGCGGATTGAGCAGAATGCGCTGGCCGAGCGGACTCTCGCTCGCGAACATGCGGCGGGCAAGCTTCGCGCTCAGAATGATCGAGTTCTGAGAGGGGGTGCGATCGCGATCGTCAAAAGGACGCCCGGCGAGCAGCGGGACGCGCAGCAGCCGGAAGTAATCGGGCGACACATAGCGGAACACCACCATGCCGCCCTCGCTGGGGAGCGGAGGCCTGCCAATGATGGCGATGTTCGAGAAGGGGCGCGAATGGATCCATCCTCCCGGCGGCACGGAATCACTGAAGGCGAAGGCGGTGACGCCGGGAAGCTGTTGCAGCCGGGCTTCGAGCTGGTTGTAAAATGCGCTGAGTTTCTGGGGTGTGGCGTAGGCATGCCGGCTGAGTTGAAACAAGGCGATGACGGTGTGAGACGATTCGAGTCCGATGGCCTGGCGCTGAAGATTCCAAAGGCTGCGCGCGAAGAGAAAAGCGCCCGCCAGGAGGACAAGCGAGATCGCCATCTGGCCTGCCGCGAGAACGTGGCGCAAAAAAGTCCTTCTGCCGCCAATGACGGACCAGCCGGTGAGCGCTTCGGCTCTGGGACGTGCCAGGGCGGGCGCGAGGCCGGACAAAACCGCCGCGACAACGGACACAGTTAATGCGAAGAGCAGCACGCGAAGATCGAGCCTAGCCCGATGCAGCCCCAGGATGCCGGCGGGAGCGAGCGCCGTCAGGATGCGCAGAAGGATGGCGGCAAAAATACATCCCGCCAGAGCGCCGCAACCGCTGAGCAGCAGGCTTTCGGTGAGGGCTTGACGGATGAGCCGGGGGCGGCTTGCGCCCAGCGCCACGCGCATCGCCATTTCGCGCTCGCGCGCGATAGACCGCGCGACCAGCAAATTGGCGACATTCGCGCACGAGAGCAAGAGCAGCGCGAATACTGCGCCGAACAACAGTAGCGAGGCGAGGCGCACGTTGACAACCTGGCGGTCGCGCACCGAGCGGACCATCAAATGCACTTCTTTCCGCAGAGACGGGGCACATCGTAGCGGACCGTGTTCTGGAGAAAAGGCTGGAGTTGCTGGCGCGACTGCCGGATGGAAACGCCGTCCTTCAGGCGCGCGAAGGTCCGCAGGAAACGGGTAGCGCCACGGAGCTGAGCCGCTTCGTCCAATTGTTGCGGGATGAGAATATCGGCGCGGGTCAGGGTAGGCATTTCGAAGGCACCCGGCAACACGCCGACGATGCGCACCGGCTGATCCTCCAGGATTACGGTTTGGTTCATGATGGAGGGATTGGCGCCGAAGCGGGATCGCCAGAGAGCAAAAGAAATGAGCGCGACTTTCGGGGCGCCGGGGCGGTCGTCCTGACGAGTGAAATCCCGGCCGAGCGCTGGGCGAACGCCCAAGGTTTGGAGAAAATTTGCTTCGACTTGCGCGAACGGCACGCGAATCGGATTGCGGTCTCCGAGATCGCCCTGAGCCTCGAGGGATGTGGATAAAGACGTGACGGATTGGAAGGGAGTCAAAAGGCGGCGCCACTTCACGTAGCTGTTTCCGACCATAAACTCGTTTTCGTCAACGGGCCCGGTGAGACCCCAGGACACAAGGCGATCGGCGTCGCGATAGGGCAAACCGCGGAACAGCAGTCGATCCACGACGCTGAACACGGCTGTCGCGGCGCCCACGCCGATAGCCAGCGTCAGAACCGCAACCAGAGCAAACAGCGGATTGCGGCGGAGGCCTCGAGCGGCGAAATGCCAGTCCTGGGCCAAGGTTTCCAGCCACGCGCGAAGGCGCAGGGCGGGCGCGCCGTGTTTCGAACGGGATGCCATGCGAAATTATTGTAGCATTCTACATAGCAACCTCGGCCTCCGGCCGTTCTTCCCGATTAGCCGCACGCCAGTGCCGGGTCCGCGTCTGCCGAATCGCTGCCCGCGCACAGAGCCCGGGCCGCGGTTTCATCCTGGCTGGCAAGCTCAACCTGCCCGAGAGCCCTGCGGGCCCGCGCGCGTCCGAGGAAAGCCAGCCCGATATTCGAGATGCCGCGCGGATCGGGAGTATTGGTCGCGATGGCCGTATCGTAGTCTTGAATCGCGGAGCCGTATTGTTTCCAGCTCCTCTTGATATCGCCTCGTATTCGGAAACCAAGCGCCCAGGAACGGTTGAGTTCGAGCGCCTTGTTGATGTCCTCCAGGGCGGCGACCTCCTTCTTCATGGCGTGGCGCACGATGGCGCGCCGGCAATAGGCCAGATAAAAGCTCCGGTCCAGTGCGATGGCGACACTGTAGGAGGCATCGGCGTCGGCGAGGCGGTGCGCGGCGAAATCGCGCTGCCCTTCGTCGAAAGCCCTGTGCGCGCGGGCTTGCTCGAGTTTGACGTAGGAACCGGCGCCGAGCGTGGCCGCCAGCAGCACTCCGGCCGCCACGCTCCACAGAACGGAGCGCGCGGCTTTACAGGCCGGCGTGTCTTTCTGCGGGTCTTTAGGAGGCGGGACGTCAGCGAACTGGCGCTCCGGTTCAGGTTGAAAGGCGGCCCGCGTGGTAGTGCGAGCGGCGGGGAAACCGTCGTTTTGCCGGATGACGTCGACTAACCGGGCGAATGCTTGTTCGAAGCGGTTCGGGAAGGCATCGAGCCATTGAACGTTTCCGAGGAAATAGAGAAGCGCGGGAGGAGGCTGAACGTCTTCAATCCGGAACGTGATCATGCGCAGCCCGGAACTATCCGCGAGTTCCACTTCGCGGGCGATCTGCCTGGCGTTTTTCGAGTGCTCCGAGAGAATTACCACGAAGCAGTGACATCTCTTGAGCCCTTCAACAATGCCATACGCCCATTCCTGGCCGGGATAGATATCGCGCGGAGCGATCCAGCAGGAGATGTTACGGCCTTCCAGAGCGCCGCAAAGCCGTTCGGCGACCGCCCGATCTTCCTGCCGGTAGCTGATGAAGACGTCACGTGACATGGAACCGGAACCCTCATCTGAGACATAGCAAGAGACAATCCATCTCGAATAGGGGAAATTGGGCTTTCATTTGCACGCTTTTTCGCGGCGGAGCAACGAAAATCAGCCGGCTGCATTAACTTTTCCGCTAATCTCTTCGAGTTAATTGCCGCAAACGGTTAAGGTCATTTCGCGGCGCCGGCGAGGGAAGGCTCCGGCTTCACCTGCGATGCTGGATTGGCGCGTGAACCCGCAACTGAAGCGGCGGGAACTCGTCTAACGGCAAAACCGTTCAACATTTTGAAGGAGCAGACAATTTGAGTCACCTGGAGCGAGCATCACTTATCGCCGGCGCCCTGCTGGCGGGAGTCGCGGCATTTTTTGTGGTATTCGAGCGCGACGCAAGGCGCGCGGCGCGCCGGAAGAACGGGCCGCCGGTGGAGAAACTGGCGGACGACCTCAAACACGCCTGGTCGGGCTATCACACGCGGTAACGCTGGATCTCTCACCCTCATCACGTGCCGCCCATTTCCGAAGGCAAGCGCCGCCGCCTGAAGTCCCTTTCAACGCCCGCCGGCATTATCGCCGCTCTGGCAATCGATCAGCGTAAGAGCCTGCGGCGCATGATGGCGGAGGCGGCCTCCCTAAGCCTCGAAGATATACCGGATTCGTGTCTTATCGATTTCAAAACGGCGGTCACCCGAGCGCTCACGGCGCACACCAGCGCCGTTTTATTGGATACGGAGTATGGCCTGGAGGCGGCGCGCGCCCGAGCGGAGACATGCGGGCTGCTCCTGGCGTACGAAATGGACGGCTACGAGAATCCGCGCCCACACCGGATGCTGGCGCTCATGCCGCAGCTTTCCGTTCGCCGGCTTCGGGACATGGGCGCGCAAGGCATCAAAATCCTCTTGCACTATGCGCCTGAGGACAGCAGTGCAGCTAATGACGAAAAGCAGGCATGGATCGAACGTACAGGGAATGAGTGTGATGCGCTGGACATGCCGTTCTTCCTGGAGCCGGTGGTGTACGATCCGGCGGGCCTCGATCCGCGAAGCCTCGAATTCGCGCGAAGAAAACCCAAGCTGGTAACCCAAACCATCGAAGAATTTTCAAAAGACATCTACTGCGTGGACATACTCAAAGTAGAGTTTCCAGTGATCACCGCGTATGTTGAGGGCAGTGCCGTCTATGATGGTCGATCGGCGTATTCGATGGAGGAAGCGCTCGAGTATTTCCGCGCCGCGGATGCAGCCGCTCGCCGGCCCTATATTTATTTGAGCGCTGGCGTCAGCAACGCGGAATTTCTGGAATCGCTGCGCCTGGCGGTCCGCGCGGGCGCTCGTTTTTCGGGGGTTCTCTGCGGGCGTGCAAACTGGCAGGGCGGCGTGAACGTTTACGCGCGCTTCAGTTCGGCCTTCGACAAAAATCGGCTGTCCGATTGGTTGAACACGTCGGGAGTGCAGAATATTCAGCGGATTAACGAAGTGCTCGCGTCGGCAACGAGCTGGGAGAAACGGTAGGAACCAGACGTGGACGCGGGGGCGGGCGCGGCAAAGGGCATGAGCCGGTCCGAATGGACGCTACTCGCCCTTTTGATCGCCTCCATATTCATCAATTACATCGACCGCGGGAATCTCTCCATTGCAGCGCCGCTGCTGGAAAAAGAGTTGGCGCTCTCGCCGCTTCAGACCGGTTCGCTGCTCTCCGCTTTTTTTTGGACCTACGCGCTTCTGCAACTGGTTGGACTGGCGGGCTGGTTATCGGATCGATTTCCGGTCGCTATGGTTTTCGCAGGCGGGTTCCTGGTGTGGTCGGTGGCGACCATTGGGACAGGACTACTTTCGGGCTTCGCCAGTATTTATTGCGCGCGGCTGCTGCTGGGCGCGGGCGAGTCCGTGGCGTATCCCTGCTATTCACGAATTTTCGCGACCGATCTTCCCCAGCATCATCGCGGCCGGGCCAACGCACTGTTGGACGCGGGCTCCAAATTAGGCCCCGCTGTTGGAACTTTTTTGGGGGCCATTCTTCTGGTGCGGCTCGGCTGGCGCTGGTTTTTTATTGCGCTGGGTATCGGGAGCTTACTTTGGCTCATTCCGTGGTTGAGGTGGATGCCAAGGTCGCATGAGGCGGGAACCGCCAAACCTCAAGAACTTCCCTCGATTCTCGAGCTGCTCCGGGTGCGATCGGCATGGGGAACATTCTGCGGTCATTTTTGCGGAAACTACTTCTGGTTTTTCCTGCTGACGTGGCTGCCCTCTTATTTGGTCAAGGAACGGCATTTCTCGATACAGACCATGGCGAATATCACGTCGCTCGCATTTCTCGCAGTGGCTTCGGCGACCGTGACGGCCGGCTGGATGTCGGACCACTGGATCGCGCGCGGCACGTCTCCGACCATCGTGCGAAAAGCGGTTGTGGTATGCGGGCTGACGGTATCGGCGACCATTCTGCCGGTTGCGTTCGTGGATAATACGTGGGTATCGATCGTTCTCTTGATGGTGGCCTGCATGGCATTCGGCACGTACACGTCAAATCACTGGGCCATCACGCAAACGCTCGCCGGGCCTCTGATGGCGGGACGCTGGACGAGTCTGCAAAACGGAATCGGCAACCTGTCGGGAATTGCGGCGCCCACGCTGGCGGGTTTCATTGTCGAGACCAGCGGCTCGTCGAAGCTGGCCTTTCTCGTCTCCGCACTCATTGTGTTAATCGGGGCGCTGATGTGGGGTGTCGTGGTAGGTCCCGTCGAGCCGGTGCGGTGGAGCAGGTACCCGGGCATTGAAGCTGCGGAAGGGCGCCTCAGCGTGTGAAAGTTCGCGGCGTACTCTGCTCGGGGAATATCGTCTACGACACGCTGGTAAAGCCGGTGGACGAGCTGAATTGGGGCCGCGGAACGACGTTTGTCGAGTCGATCGAATATCATCCCGGGGGCAACGGGGCAAACACCTCGCGCGCTCTGGCGATTTTGGGTGTTCCCGTACGCCTGACAGGCGCTGTGGGAGCGGACGAACAAGGACGCTTTATTCTGGAAGTCCTGCGCAAAGCAGGCGTTGACATGGCGGGCGTGGCGCAGGTGAAGGCTCCGACGGCGGCGACAGTGGGAATGGTGAACTCGGCGGGCGACCGAAAGTTCTTTCACCGGCCGGGGGCAAGCAACGAAGCCTTCACGACCCCGATCAATTTCGCAGCGCGGGAGCACGACGGCATTTCGCATTATCACCTGGCGAGCTTTTTTGTTCTTCCGCGACTGCGCGCGAGCGGAGCCGAGGTGCTGCTGCGGGCACGCGAAGCCGGGCTGACGACTTCGTTCGACACGAACTGGGACCCGCTGGATGGCTGGATGCGCGACCTGGAGCCGTGCCTTCGCCATCTCGACATCCTCTTTATGAATGAGGACGAGGCTCGAATGGTGACAGGCTCGACCGATCCGGCGGTTTCCGCGAGTGTCATCCTGGACGGAGGAGCACAGACAGCGGTGATGAAGCTGGGAGGCCGCGGCTGCGCGATCTACACGGCGAACGAGGAGATCGTCTGCCCGGCCTTCGACGTTCCAGCCGTTGATACAACGGGCGCCGGCGACTGCTTCGTAGCGGGCTTCCTTGCAGCGCGACAACGCGGCGCGTCTCTCGCTGAAGCAGGGCGGTTCGCAAACGCGGTGGCTGCATTGAGTGTCCAACGCATCGGTGCGGTAGAAGGCGTTTTGCCGCTCGCGGAAACGGAGGCCTGGATGCGTACTGCTTCCGTACGGGATCGAGCTGCGAAAGATGACTAAAGACAAACAGGCCGATGTTTCGCGCCGCTCATTTCTGCAGGGCGCCGGCGCCGGATTTGCCGCCGCGCCGCTGACCGAGAGCCAAAGCGCTTCAGCAAATCCGGTTCAGCCCAGCGCATTTCAACCCGGCACGAGACCCGAAAAGCTTTCCGAAAATCTTTTTCTTCTGGAAGACACCTGCAACGTTTACCTGCTTCGGAAGGGCAATCGCGGGCTGTTGATCGATTTCGGTTCGGGCAAGATTCTCGATTATCTGGGCGAGCTGGGCGTTGCGCGCGTCGATTGGATTCTGCATACGCACTTTCACCGCGACCAGGCGCAAGGGGACCATCTGGCGGTAGCCCAACGCATTCCCATTGCCGTGCCTCAGCACGAGCGCGAGTTTTTCGAAGCCGCCGAAAATTTCTGGCGCAACCGGCGGATCTTCGAAATGTATGAAGTGCGAAACGATTTCTTTTCGCTGACGAAGAACGTTCCGGTGACGGCGCTGCTGAGGGACTACGGCACATTCCGTTGGGAAGGAGCCGAGATCTTCATCCAGCCGACGCCCGGCCATACGATTGGATCGATCACGCTGGTGACGCAGGTGGATGGAAAGAAGGTCGCGTTTTCCGGCGACCTGATGCACTCTCCTGGAAAAGTTCAGACGCTCTACGACCTGCAGTACTACTATCAGGAGCACGAAGGCGTCGACTTTTCGATCTATTCGCTCCAGGAATTGCGAGAGCTGAAGCCCGAACTGCTTTGCCCATCGCACGGCCGGCCCGTAGCCGATCCGCTTCCCGGAATGGAGGAGCTATCGGAGAAGCTTACCGACTGGCATCACTACTGGTACGGGCATCCGCCCACATCGCAACTGGAACCGACCGCCGTCAGTCCTCATCTGGTGGCAAATACGGATACCACCTCGTCGTTCTACGCGATTATCAGCGATAGCGGCAAAGCGCTGTTTGTCGATTACGGATCTGCAAGCTGGCCGTTTTTTCAAGTTTTCACGCGCTATGTGGGAACGTTCGATCGGATGCGCTTTGTGGAGCACAGTATCGAGAAGATACGCGCGCGGCACGGCCTGAAATCGATCGATGTGGCAATGCCCAGCCACATGCATGACGACCACCTGAACGGGTTTCCCTATCTCGCCGGGCACTATGGAACGAAGATCTGGTGTTACGAGAATATGGTCGATATTCTCGAGAATCCGCGCGGAATGAATCTTGGATGCATTCTCGGGGAGCCGATTAAAGTGGACCGGAGCTTCCGCGACAAGGAGAGTTTCAAGTGGGAGGAGTTCGAGTTCACTGTGGTGCACTCACCGGGCCACACGAATTACCAGATGGCGATGTTTGCGACCATCGATGGAGCGCGCATTGCTTTCACAGGCGACGCTTTTTTCAACGATCCACAGAACCCCAACAATTTGCGGCACAACCTGATCTACCGGAATCAGGTCAAGAGCGGAGATCACCTGAAATCGATCCGCAACATCCTGGAATTCGAGCCGAACATCATTGCGCCAGGCCACGGCAGGCCGTTTCTCATTGATCGCGAGACAGCGCAGAATTTCGAGCAGCGCGCCAAAAAGCAGGACGCATTTTTCCGTGAGCTGGTGGCCGACCCCGATTGCGATTTTGGGGTCGATCCGTCGTGGATCAGCATCTATCCGTACCAGATGATGGTTTTGCCGGGGCAGGAGAAACGAATCGAGATTCGCGTCCGGAATTACAGGTCGGCGGCCATGCACATCCAAGGCGCTCTGGTACTGCCCGGAGGATGGCGAAGCACGCCTTCGCCAATTTCGCTTACGGCAGGTCCAAAATCGAGCGCGAAAACGGAAGCGACCATCACGATTCCGGCGAACTGGACGAATCCGTTGTCGAGGGTGGCAATAGCGCTCGATGTTCTCGCGGACGGCAAGTACCTGGGACAGATCGCGGAAGCTGTGGTGGACGTTCGCAGCCGGAATGTTTGATGCGGCGCCTGAGACAAAGGCGCCCAAGGTTCGCGAACGCGGCTTCACCCCCCGCTATCCGTCGCGTCGCGAGATGGCGAGGCCGGGAACGATCCAGATTATCGTCACAATCGAGATGACAATCAGTGCGAGTCCGGCGTGCCAGTAGGCCAGGGGGACACCCAAAAGGTATAACGCCAGGCTGACAAAATGTTTAATCCCCTCCGCGGTGTCCTGCCGTCCAAGGCGTCCGGAATGCCGAAGGTGGCGATGAATCGCAAGACGGAGTAGAAGGAAGGAAAATCCCGTGACGATCATCGACCCGGCATACAGAGAGACCGCGAAGGAGTCAATCTTCTTTTCGATGACGTAAGAGGTAAAGAATGGCAGCAACGAGAGGCAGAAAAGAAAACCCAGGTTGGCGTAAAGAATGAGGCCGTCCGCAGATTCGATACGCTCTACCAGATGCTGATGATTGGTCCAATAAATAGCAGTGAAAGAAAAAGAAAGAAGATAAATCAGAAGAATCGGGGCGATCGCGTAGAGGCCCGCGGGCCCGTCCTGATGCGGCACCTTCAACTCAAGGACCATGATGGTGATGATGACCGCGATCACACCGTCAGAAAAAGCTTCCAGGCGAGCAGTTGAGGATGGCTTTTCAGGCATCGCAATCGAGGTCATTTCGGCGCGATCTGGCTTGGATAGCCGCCACTTGCCTGCCTATACCCATCGCTATCGTGATCGCAACTTTGTCGGTCATTACCCCTCGTACACCGTCTTGCCGCCCACCACGGTTCGAACGATTTTGATGTCCTTGATTTTCTCGACGGGAATCACGTGCGGGTCCTCGGCGAGGACCACATAATCCGCCAGTTTGCCGCTACTGATCGAGCCTTTAATATTTTCTTCGCGCGAATTGTACGCGCCATTGAGCGTATTGACGCGGATGGCCTCCTCGATCGAGATCTTTTGGTTCGCTCCCCAGGTCTTGCCATCCCACCCCGTGCGCGTCACCATACCCTGGATGGCCATGCGCGGGTCGAAAGGACCTGGAGGAAAGTCAGAACCTCCAGCGGCGTGAATACCAGCGTCGAGAAGCGTGCGATAAGCCATGCAGCGCTTCATCAAATCCTGGCCATAGAAGCTGAATTTATCTGAGTTGTAGTAGGCGTACGTCGTAAAAAGAGACGGAACCGCGTCGAGCACCTTGATCCGGCGGACCAGATCATCGTTAATCAGAGTGCAGTGTGTGATCTTGGGGCGGGCGCCTGGACGCGGCATCAGTTTCTGTGCCCGTTCGAGAGCGGTGAGATACATGCCAATAGCGAGATCGCCGTTTGCGTGACAATTGACTTGAATGCCGGCGCGATGGACTTTTTCGACCCAGGCGTTAAGATCGTCCTGTGTCGTCGTAACATTGCCCTTGTAATTCGTGCCGGGATAGTTACTGCTTAGCGCCATAGTGCGTTCTGAAAATGAGCCATCGACGGTATGCTCAGCAGTCGCCCCCAACCGGATCCATTCGTCTCCGAAACCGGACTCGAGACCGGCAGCAATCATTGCGTCCAGTTCCTTGCCGCTCGCTTCGTAGCTGATGCGATGTTTCAGATCGCCGTTCGCGCGCACTTTCTGCATTGCCGCGAGACTGCCGCCCTCGTGGTGCACGGTCGTGACGCCGTACCGAGCAAACATCTTTGAGATATAGGCGAGACCGGCAATCTCGCGCTGCAGGGCATCGGCTGGCGCGCTCTGGCCGGCGTTGTCGATCCTCGATTCCTGGCGCTTGCCAATGCGGTAGAAAACTCTGCGGGCGTCATCTGTCACACGGCCGTTAAGAGCCCCCTTCAAATCCTTATCGAAGGTGCCGCCTGGCGGGTTTGGTGTCTCGCTCGTGACTTCGGCCATCTCAAATGCTTTGGAGTTGTAGAACGAAGTGTGGCCTCCGCGGTGATGAACCGCGACAGGGTGGTCTTTCGAGACCTGATCGAGGTCGTGAATCGTGAGCTGGCGTCCATCCTTCAGCTTGGTGTCATCGAAGAAGTAACCGTCCACCCAATACCCGGATGGCATTTGGGAAGCGCGGGCGCGCAGCTTCTGAACGATGCTGTCGACCGTGACGAACTCTACCTCGAAAGGATTGCCGACCAGAACTTCGTAGAGCAGCGTGGTTCCACTCGCGTGGTTGTGGGTGTCGATGAAGCCGGGCACGATGGCCGCCCCTTGCGCATCCCACGCCGTCGTACGCGAGCCGATGAGGTTCCGGACCTCCGCATTGGAGCCGGTCGCGAGAAAACGCCCGTTCTGAACGGCGAACGCTTCCACCCGGGGCTGGCGCGAGTCGGCCGTGATAACTCGCGCGTTAAACACAACTAGTTGAGGAGCGGCATTCGGCTGTTCTCGCTGTTGCTGCCCGGTTAGCGCCGCAGGGATCAGGCTGGCTCCCGTAAGAGTCAATAATTCGCGGCGCGTCGTGCGGTTTGGCATTTACGAAACCTTTGAGACTGGACGGGCCCGAACACTTGTTCTTAATTCGCTGCCGCCGAATTCCGCCCCGTCAGATTCTTTAAAAGCGAAACAGCTTTTCGAATATCGGCCGCGCGCTTGGTTGGATCGCGTTCCTCACGCTCGATGCTGAGAATGCCGCGGTAGCCGATCTCCTTCAACTTGGAAAGAAAGCGGGGAACATCTACACTGCCTTCGCCGAACGGACGCTCACTACCAAGCGCTTCCGGGCTGCTGGCGGGCGGCCAGTCTCCATCCTTGCAATGAACCGAGATCACGTTCTTTCCGAGTACATCGAGCGCTTCGATGGGATCGCCGGTGCCGTAGAGAATCATATTCGCTGGATCGAAATTGATCTTGAGGTTGGGACGATTGACCTCTTCCATGAAGCGCAGCAAGACCTTCGCCGGTTCCTGCCCGGTTTCGAGAGTAAAAAACTGGCCGTGGGCCTGGCAATGATCGCAAATATCCCGCACTACATCGCGAATATCGGAATGCAGCAATCCGCCGGGATCGTGCGGCACGAATCCGATGTGGCAGGCCACGCTGTCGATGGCGAGTTTGCCAGCTACGTCCGACACGGCCTTGGTGCGCGCGATGCGTTCCTGGCGCGTTTCGGGAGGAACGAGCCCGACGGTTCGCTGCACGGTTGGGATGTCAGCGTAGTCCTCGCCGGCATAACTGCAGACGGCGGTGACGGCCGTGAAGTGTTCCTGCGTGAGAGCCGCATCCCAGGCTTCGGCGGCTCCGTCGAGCGAAAGTTCCCCCGGAAAACCTAACTGGCCGGCCCGAACGCCGAACTGCTTCACTTCGCGCAGCGTCTGGTGCGCATCCTTTCCCGCCCAGAACATCAGCCCGATTTCCAGATCCTCTAGACCGAGCATTTGATTTGAGTTCCTCCTTCGGCTCTCGACTGCCTGAGCAGCAATGCCAATTTCACCGCCCGTGCAGAGTCTTCGGGCGGGCAGCGATCGGGCTGCCGGTTATCGCGGCAGCACTGGACAAAATAACCGATTTCAGCGTTGTAGCCATCTCCCGGCGGCGGCTCGATTTTCTTTCGTTCGCCGGCGGCGTCACTGAGCATCAAGCCTTCTGCGCTCCACTGCAATTCAGCCTGTTCCGCGCGCACCTGAAAGCTCATCGACAACGGAGTGCCGGGAGCAAACCAGCCGCCCTGGATACGAACCTCCGGACCCGCACGGTAGATCAATGTCGCCATGATGGTATCGGGATCGCCGATACTCTTACCAGCAACGTGATCCGGCACGCCGAACAGCAACAATGCCTGATCGATGTCGTGTACCAGCAGGTCGACAACGGCTCCTCCGCTGCGGGATTCATCCATAAGCCAGGCGCTCCAATCGGGAACACCGCAGCGACGAACGAAAGTCGCGGAGCGAATGGCGCCGTGTTCACCGGACTTCACGAAGGATGCGAGATATCGATACTCGGGCCAGAAGCGAAGCACCTGGCCGATCATGAGAATGCGATGCGAGCGCGCAGCGGCGTCCATCATGCGTTCGCAATCGGCGGCCGTCAGAGCCATCGGCTTTTCGCACAGGACGTGCTTGCCGGCTTCGAGCGCCGCAATGGCCGTGGCGGGGTGGAGATCGGTCGGCAGGCAAATGTCGACCGCATCGAGATCGGGAAGGGCGATCAGCTCCTGCCAGTCAGCGCATTTCCGGATCTTGGCTGGGTCAAAAGCCTGCAACTTGCTCTCCGGGATGCTGATGTTTCCGGCATGCGAGCGCGCATCGGGCGGGCAAAATGCAACCACGTTAACGTCCGCGAGGTCTGCGTAAGCGCTCAAATGCATCGAGCCCATGAAGCCACGTCCCAGTATGCCGACGTTCACGAACGTATTGTACGCGGTGCGTGAGATACAACAGCGAGTGGGGACTTGAAAACTTGGGTAAGCGCAGAGAGGGAATCACCAGGCGGCAGTTTGGGGCGGCCACGGGCGCGGGACTTTCCGCCGCAGCACTATCGGGACAGACCTCTGCAGCCGTTCCGCCATTACCGGGAATCTGGCGCTTGACGTTCGGCACTCCGGAGAAGCTGACCCCTGTGCAGACGCGACATTACCCTCCGGCGCGCGATGCATTGGCCCACTTACCGCGTGTCGCAACTTGCCCGATAGATCCCGCCGCCATCTCGGCCCGCGCTTCGCGCCGTGGATTTGAAATCGGCATTCCTCTCGAAGCGGGCGAAATGCTGTACGGGCTCGGACTGCAATTTCAATCGTTCCTGCAGCGGGGCTTGAAGAAAAAGCTGCGCGTCAATGCCGATCCAGTGGCCGATTTGGGCGATTCACACGCCCCTGTTCCGTTCTATGTCTCGACGCGCGGTTATGGGGTTTTTGTCGATAGCGCTCGTTACATTACGATCTATTGCGGCAACAAACCGAAGAAGGACGATCCGCATCCGCCGGCCACTGGAGACGCGAAAACGAGCGCCCGCGTAGCACAATTGCCGGGCGCCTATGAACGGTTCCACATGAACGCGGACAGCCAGGTGCTTATCGAAGTTCCGGAGGCGCAAGGCGCGGACGTTTACATCATCGGCGGTCCTACGTTACGCGCGGCCGTTCAGCGGTACAACCTGTTTTCCGGCGGCGGCCCGATACCGCCGCGCTGGGGCCTGGGCTTCTGGTATCGCTGCTACGGCCAGTTTGACGAATCGGAAGTGCTCGCCATGGCGGACGCGTTGAGGGAGAGCAAGATTCCCTGTGATGTGCTCGGTCTGGAGCCGGGATGGCAGTCCCACGCGTATTCGTGTTCGTTCGTGTGGAGCGACAAGTTTTCGGATCCCGCCGGCATGCTGGAAAAATTGAGCAGCGCGAAGTACCGGGTTAATTTGTGGGAGCACGCATTTACGCACCCGAGCTCGCCACTCTATAAACCGCTGCTGCCGTATTCGGGCGATTACGAGGTCTGGGAGGGGGTGGTTCCCGATTTTGGCGGCGAAAAGGCGCGAGCTATCTTCGGCCAGTATCACGAGAGCGAATTCGTAAGACGCGGTGTGGCGGGTTTCAAGCTGGACGAATGCGACAACTCCGATTACACGCGCAACTGGTCATTTCCGGAATTGAGCCATTTCCCGTCGGGCGCGGACGGCGAGCAGATGCACTGCTTTTTCGGTCTGCGCTATCAGGACACGATTCAAGCGGCGTTCGATCAGGCGAAGGTTCGAACACTGGGATTGGTGCGCTCCTCTCACGCGCTCGCAACGCCGTACCCATATGTGCTGTACAGCGACCTCTACGATCACAAACAATTTATCCGCTGCGTGGCGAACGCCGGATTCTCAGGCCTGCTGTGGTGCCCGGAGGTGCGCGACGCGCAAGATCGCGAAGACCTGCTTCGCCGGCTGCAAACCGTGATTTTTTCGCCGCTTGCCATGGTGAACGCTTGGTATATCAAGAACCCGCCGTGGAAACAGGTAGACCGCGAGGCGAATAATAACGGGCAATTCTCTCAAGGATGGGAAGAGCTGGAGGCTGCTTGCAGGCGCTTAATCGAACTGCGCATGCAATTGGTGCCGTATCTGTATTCGGCGTATATCCGCTACCATCTCGAAGGCATCCCCGTATTTCGCGCCCTGGTAATGGATTATCCGGACGATCCGCAAACGTGGACTGCGGATCTGCAGTATCTGGGAGGAGAAGGCCTGCTGATCGCACCGCTGGTAGCGAGTGAGAAGGAGCGAGACGTCTACCTGCCGGAAGGCGACTGGTTCGACTTCTGGAGTGGACGCAAGTTCGCAGGCGGCCAGCATCTGAAAGTATCGCCTCCCCTCGAAGAGATCCCGGTTTTTGTGAAATCGGGCACGCTGCTGCCGCTGGCGCAGCCCACTCTTCATACCGACGATCCGCAAGCGTTCCAGCTTACAGTTCGAGCCTACGGCAGCGGTACACAAGAGTCTCTGCTGTACGAAGACGACGGATCGCCGAACCCGATTTTTACAAAAGTGAGGCTAAGCTGGGATGCGAGCCGCCCGGCAGGCAGCCTGGAACGGACGGGACCAACGCCCGCCATGCCGTATATCGTAGAGCGCTGGGAACGGGTTCCCGGATGAGCCCAAACGGCGCCCGGTAGCGAGGCAACATTCTTTCAGGGTATTGTTTAAGTGCGAGCCCTCGCGCGTCGTACTAGCAGCAGCTTTGCGTCTTTAAGGAGGAACGCCATGGCTTCAACCGTCTGGAAGGGATACATCACATTCGGCCTGATTACGATTCCGGTCAGGCTGTTTGCGGCGGCGCGGACGGAGCGCGTCGGTTTCAACCAGATTCACCAGGTATGCGGCAGTCGGATCAAACAGCAGACCTTTTGCCCGCTCTGCGATCGTACGATCGAGAGAAGCGAATTGGTCAAGGGTTACGAAGTTGAAAAAGACCATTACGTCATCGTGAACGACGAGGAAGTGAAATCCATTGCCCCCGCGTCGAGCGACAACATGGAGATTCTCGAGTTCGTCAAGGCTGAGGGAATCGACCCGATTTACTTCGATGCCTCCTATTTCATGGTTCCGGAAGAAGCGGGCAAGAAAGCCTATCATCTGCTGCTCGAAACGATGCGAAAATCCGGATACAGCGCGGTTGCAAAGATCACCATGCATCAGCGCGAGTACACGGTGATTGTGCGGCCGCATGCGGATGGCCTACTGCTGCACACGATGTTTTATCCCGAGGAAGTTCGAGAGGTGCCGGAGTTCCGGCGCGATACCAGCGTCACGGTCAAGCCGCAGGAGGTTTCTCTCGCCGAGAAACTGGTGGAAGGACTGGCGGCGGATTTCGATCCATCGAAATATCACGATGAGTACCAGGGCCGCTTAATGCAGATGATTGAAGCGAAGCGCGAGGGACAGGCTGTCCCGGCCAGTGCGCCAAAGCAACGCGCGCCCGTAATCGATCTGATGCAAGCTCTGCAAAAGAGCCTGGGAGAGCTGCCTCGGAAACCGGCAGCCAAGGCTGCTCAAACCGCGGGGAACGCGGAGACCGCGAAAAAGCAACCAGCGGCGAAGCGCCGTTCCGCGACGGGTTGAGAACCGCGGCTCAGCTCTTCGTAATCCACTCGTATTGCTCATTCGTGAGCGGAACTACCGACAGCCGCCCTTGCGTGGCTAGTGGAGAGTCCGCGAACAGCTTCAGCTCTTTCATCTGGGCCAGAGTGCGAGGCTCCTTAATCGGCCGGCCGGCTTTGATTTTCACGCGAGGCGTTTTGGTATCGCTCGCATCCACACTGACGACTGCGGCCGTACCGACGGCTTGCCTCTCCGTGCCTGTGTGGTAGATCACCAGCTTCTCTCCCGCTTTCATCTCTCGCAGATTCTTCACCGCCACGGGATTCGTGACGCCGTCCCAAATCGTTTCACCGTCGCGTTGAAGATCGGAAAAAGAGTAGGCGTCCGGCTCGGATTTCAACAGGTAGGGCATGTCGATCATCTTATCCGTTGTCGATCTTGCTCTCGACGTGAAAAGGGCGGCCAAGCAGAAAGCCCGAGCCGCCCTGAATTCGAGAGCTACTGTTTTATTTGTGGCTGGAAGCGCCGCCACCGCCTGCGTGACCTCCCCCGCCTCCAGCAGCAGCACCGCCGCCTCCGACGTGACCGCCGCCGCCGGACCAGCCGCCGCCAGCCGAACGGGCAGCGCCACCGGACCAAGCGCCCGAATGCCCTGCATTCCCGGCCCAGGCTCCGCTGTGAGCGCCCGCATAACTTGCGTGATTACCGGAGAAGCCCAGCGCCGGCGCCCCGGTTGAGGTTCTAAAACCGGAACCCGCGAAAGACTGTGCGGCCGCGGAACGCGCGGCCTGATTCGCCCAAGGCGACGCCGCCACCGTACCCACGGCGGGAGGATTCTTAGGACTCACGGGAACAAGCGCGTTAGTTCCACGTCCTGCCCAGTGGCCGCGGTCCCCATCGTGATCATGATCCCAATGACCGCGACTTCCGTTCGTGGAGCCTGGCACCCAATGGCCGCCGCGGTAAACAGGCGCGGTCACAACCGGCGCGTATAAAACAGCCCCTGGAGAGTAGAAGCCCCATCCGAACGGGCTGTAGAAAGCACCCGCACCAGGCAACCATGCCCAGGAATTGAATCCGTTGTCCCAGTACCAACCCGGGCCGTACCAACCGCCATAGCCATAGCCCCACCCGCCGCCGTAGTTGTTCACCGTGACGTTCTTGGCAGCCTGATAGCTGGCCGCCGCGTCGTATTCGGAACGCACGTTACTCCAGGCGTAGAGCTCGTCTTCTTTCTTCCGGTCGAACTTCTGCGCTTTCAGCGTCGGTCCGATCACTGCTTCATGACCTTTACCGAGCTCGATTTTCTCATCGCCAAAATAGAGTTCCGCCTTACCGTCAATCACCGCCGCCGTGGGTGGATTATCTGCATTAACGCGATACAAGCCGTTTTTCTGAATCGTCATTGAACCGCCGTGATCGACAACCTGGATATTGTTGTCTTTCACCAGGCCGGCCGCTTCGATCATGGCCTCACCGCGCGTCACTTCCACCTGCGTATTGGTGAGCGATGGCGAAATCATCCGCACTGCGCTGTTGTCACCCACTCGCAGGAACACGCCCGGAGTGAGCAGAACCTCGGCCTTGCCGGTGTCTGTCGATAACGTGTCATTTGCGTTAAGAAAGGTCGCCTTAAGATCCTTTTCGGAAACGGGATTACCGTTCACAAAGGCATTTCCCTCGATGTAGTTGACCACACCCGGCCGGGCCGATACGGTGTAAGCCTGCGGCATCGCGTACATGGCGGCCAAAAGAAATCCGGCGAGCATTGTCGCGGATCTTTGCCATACGCGTTTCATTTGCAACTCCTCTATCCGTCTTGGATAGCTATCCCATTACCTACCTGTTGGATGCGCGGGGTAACCCGCAAGTTCCCGATAGAACCAGTGCTGCTGTGACCCCATTCTACGCCTTATTTTTCGCCGCTATTGCATAGCTACATTGGAGACGCTCGCGCCAGTCCGGGAGTTATGCGAGTACCTTTCAAAGAATTCGATGATCCGGAGCATGTGATCCATGCGCTGCTGTGGCGGACCGGAACGGGTGATTTCGTGCCCCACCCCCGGGTAGCGAATGTACTCGACAGGACGGTCCATTTGCTTCAGCGCGCGAAACAGCATCTGACCCTGAACAACGCCGGTCCGGTTGTCTGAGCTGCCGTGAATAATCAGCAGGGGCGTGTGGATATTGGAGACGTACGTGATCGGAGACTGGCGGTCCAGAATGCGCCGCGTTTCGGGTTCCCATGGATAACCGCCGAACTCCTCCGGCACCAAACGATAGGCGTTTCCCTCGCCGAAAAATGTCGAAAGATCGTAAACGCCGCGTTCGGCGGCTGCTGCCTTGAACCGGTCTGTATGGCCTACGATCCAGGCCGTCATGTACCCGGCGTATGAGCCTCCCGTTACAAACAGCCGTTTGCTGTCAATCATGGAATTCTTCGAGGCCGCATCGTCAAGAGCTGCCATGATGTCTCCCATTGGCCCATCGCCCCAGTCCTTGTAATTCGCGCGCTGAAAATCATAGCCGTAGCCCGACGATCCGCGCGGATTGGAGTAAACAACGCCGTAACCGAGCGCGCAGAAGATCTGGTACTCATGCCACATCGTGAACTCGCCCGGACCCCACATGGCCGATGGACCGCCGTGGATATCCAGGACCCACGGATATTGTTGGCCGGCCACGGCATTCGTGGGTTTCATCACCCAGTACTGGACTTTCAGGCCGTCGGGACGAGTGATCCAGTGCTCTTCGGGAAGTGAAAGCTGCCTGTCTTCGAGCCACGCCGCGTTGATCTCCGTCAAGCGCCGCGCTGGAACGCGATTACCGTTGGCCCGGTCCGCTGGAGCAAGATAAAGCTCGTTGGGATTTTCGGCGCCGATCTGCGCATAGACCACTTCCCCTTGAGCCGCGGCGAAGGCATTCACGCCCACCGGGCCATCGATAACTTCTTCCACACGCCGAGTTTTCAGGTCCACCCGGCGAAGCGGTTCTCCGCCTTGATAGTTCACTGTGTAGTAAACGCGCCCTTCGGGAGTGACTTCCGGTTGCTGCACACCGGGCTCTCCGTCCTTAGTCAGCCAGGTCAAGTGCGAACCGTCGGAATCGCACATGGCAAGCATCGCCTGTCGATAAGTAGGCTGATCGTTCTGCTGTCCGACGACGATCAGGTGCTTGCCGTCGGGCGTAAATTGGGGCTCGCCCAAGCTGTATCCATCTTGCGTTATCAGCGGGCGCTCGTTCGCGCCGTCCGCGTTCATCTCCCAAATCACCCGCTTTTCGCGCAGGCGATCCGGGTGCAGCTTGGATTCGGGCTCGGCCGCAAAAAGTATACGGCTGCCGTCTGGGGAGAAAACCGCACCTCCGTGATCCCGATAAGTGCGGGTGAGCTGGGTTGTTTTGGGCTCCGGCTCCAAGTCGACGCGGAACAGCTCCGCCATGGTCAGCTCGTTGTTGAGCGAAAGCTCACCCAGGAAATTGATGCGCGTGATATCGCTTGGATCGTTGTGCGCGGAATTATGTTCCAGCCAGTCGCGGATAGAACGCAAATCGCCGTCCGGACTGCCGTTGATCTTCTTCGCCGCACTGCTCGTCTCCCCGCTGGCCTGGTCCGCTTCGCCGGTTTTCTGCCCTTCAGGCTTGAGCGGAGGACGATCGAAATCCCACCAGTCGCGGCCCGGACGCTCGGATTCAAAGCTCGGTTTGCCGGGCAGAGCCGAAATCGGGATGGCGCTCGACACCAGCAGCGCCTTACCATCGGCGCGCCAGTGCGGTGCAGTAGCTCCGTGTTCGAGTGTTGTCACCATACGCGGCTCGCCCGGTGTGTGGAGTGGCATTATCCACACCTGCGGACGTGACCTTTTTTCGGTCTTCGCCGCGCTGAGACCCGCGGGCTCATCCATGCGATCGGGCCGCACAAAGGCCAGTTGCCGGCCGTCGGGACTGATCGCCAGCATCGAGTCGCTGCGGTCCCCAAACGTGATTTGAATGGGCTTCGCGCCGGGATCGCGAAGGTCACTCATCCATAAATTGGTCCGATAGCTGTAAGCCGGGTCACCGCCGGGCGTGGCGGGCGCGTCGGTATGGATGGACTGCACTCCGTAAACGGCGAATGCACCGTCCGGAGTAACGCGAACCTCTGTCACTCGCTCTATCTTGAGAAGATCCGTTTGCTTTATGGGTTGTTTGGCACACCAAGCCGGCAGAACGAGGGCAACGGTGATGCCGATTCCAAAGGCGCAACGAAGAAGCATGGCATTATTCCATCACAAGCGCATCGATAGGGCGGCTTTCCCGAAGCGCATCCATCCGTACGATACAATTCGACGCGGGACGGAACCACACTCTTGACCCTTAGACCGATCGATTACGTCAGCCTGGTTATCTACTTCGCCTTCGTGATGGGTATCGGTTGGCTGGTGAAGCGCAGGATCACCACCAGCGAAGATTTTTTGACCTCCAAGCACTCCGTTCCGGTCTGGATTACGAGCCTCGCCTTCATCGCCGCCAATCTTGGAGCGCAGGAAATGATTGGCATGTGCGCCTCCGGGGCCAAATACGGAATCATGACCGCGCAGTTTTACTGGATCGGCGCGGTTCCGGCCATGCTTTTCGTCGGCCTCTTCATGATGCCGTTCTATTACGGCAGCCGCGCGCGCAGCGTTCCCGAGTATCTGAAACTACGCTTCGACGAGAAAACGCGCGGGCTAAATGCAATCACCTTTGCCGTCATGACGATCTTCTCCTCCGGCATCAGCATGTACGCTCTCGGCCTTCTCTTCGAGCTGGTGCTCGGTTGGAATTTCACGAGTTCCGTGCTGCTCTCGGCGGTGATTGTCCTGGTCTACACCTTCCTAGGCGGACTCACCAGCGCTATCTACAACGAGGTGGTTCAGTTCTTCCTGATCATTCTCGGCTTCGCGCCGCTATCCATTCTCGCCGTCAGCAGAGCGGGAGGATGGAGCGGCATTTCGTCGCATCTACAGCCCGTCATGACCCACACCTGGCGCTATGTCGGACACGCCAGCGAGAACCCGATGGGCGTGGAGCCGTTCGGATTGATTATCGGCCTCGGATTCGTTCTCTCTTTCGGCTATTGGTGCACTAACTTTCTTGTTGTGCAACGCGCGCTGGCCGCCCAGACGATGACCGGGGCGCGCCAGACTCCCTTGTTTGCCGCGTTCCCCAAAATCTTCATGCCCTTCGTGGTGATCTTGCCGGGTGTTGCGGCTGTCGCGTTGATGAGCATGTCTTCGGGCTACACGCTGCCGCTGAAAGCGAGCGGTGGATACGACTACGACCAGGTACTCACGACCCTAATGGCGAAGTTCTATCCGAACGGCACGCTTGGCATCGGCTTGACGGCATTGATGGCCTCGTTTATGTCAGGGATGGCCGGCAACGTCACGGCATTCAATACGGTATTTACGTATGACCTCTACCAGAGCTACATGCGGCGGGATGCTCCCGACAGCCATTATCTTTGGGTGGGACGCGTCACCACTATCGTCGGCGTCGCGCTTTCGCTTGGCTGCGCCTATCTGGCAACTTACTTCAACAACATCATGGATTTCCTGCAACTGGTGTTTGCCTTCGTGAACGCGCCGCTGTTCGCGACGTTCCTGCTGGGCATGTTCTGGAAGCGTTCCACCGGGCACGGGGCATTTTGGGGATTGCTGACGGGGCTCGTGGCCGGAGGCCTCACGCTTGGCCTGACCGTTGCCGAAAACAAGGGAGGTTGGATTGCGAACCTTCATCAGTTCCCGTCCACGATGGCGCAGAACTTCTGGATTGCCATCGTCTCCTGGACCACCTGTTTTGTTATCACCTTCCTGATAAGCCTTGTAACCACGCCTAAACCCGAGGCGGAGCTTCACAACCTGGTGTATGGCGCAACGGCGGACGCTCCGGAGGAACGAGAGGCTGCCTGGTACAAACGGCCCGGGCCGCTGGCTGTCGTGGTGATTCTCATACTCATCTTAATGAACATCCTCTTCTGGTAAACCCATCATGAACGATCTGCGCCGTCCCACCGGAATTCTCTTTTCAGTGCTAGGTTTGATCCTTCTCCTGTACGGGCTGATCAGCCCGGATGTGAGAGCGGCTCTGGACTCCGGAGTCAATGTGAATTTGTGGACCGGCCTGGTGATGCTCATCTTTGGGGGATGCCTTCTGTGGCTATCGTTGCGAGCGAAATCATAGCGGGATTCCACAAAGCCTTCCATTCCAACATTCAGCCGCGCCTCTATCGGGCCCCCGGCCGTGTAAATCTCATCGGCGAGCATACGGATTACAACCTGGGCTTTGTTTTCCCAATCGCGCTGGAGATGGCCTGTTATGCGGCCATCGCGCCCTCAAACCACAACCAGCTGCGAATCCGCTCCAGTGACTTCGCCGGCGAAGTCGCCATCGGAGTAAACGAAATCCCGGCCGCCCAGCCGCGGCACAACTGGAGCGATTACGTCGTCGGCGTGGCGAAGCAGCTCGCCGAAGCCGGGATCTCCCTCGAAGCCAGCGATCTCTGGATCAAAAGTGAAGTGCCGAGCGGCTCCGGGCTCAGCTCCTCGGCTGCATTGGAGATTGCCACGACGTGCGCGCTTCTCGGCTCCCGCCGCATGAAGCCGCTCGATATCGCTTTGCTGGGGCAGCGAGCGGAATCTCAGTTCGTGGGCATGCCCTGCGGCATCATGGACCAGTACGCCTCGGTGTTCGGCCGCGCGGGCGATGCGATTCAAATCGATTGCCGCAGCCTGGAACACGAGTATGTTCCGCTGCCCCCGGAAGTAAGCATCGTGGCGGTAAATTCGATGGTGAAGCACGAGCTCGGCACCTCGGCTTATCGCGAGCGCGTCGCGGAATGCCAGGAAGCGGTGGCTGCCATACAGCGCATCGAGCCGCAAGTAAGAAGCTTGCGCGATGTGTCTCCACAACTCTTCGAGCAGGTGCAGGATCGGATTCCCGAACTACCGCGCCGCCGCGCCCGCCACGTCATCTCCGACATCCAGCGGGTTCTGGATCTCGCCGCGGCCGCCCGCGCTCACGATCTCGCCGCCATGGGCCGCCTTTTTGTGGCATCGCATCGCAGCATGCAGTACGACTACGAAATCAGTTGTGAGGAGATCGATTTTCTTGTGGATCGCGCAATCGATATTCCCGGAGTGTATGGCGCTCGCATGACGGGCGGAGGCTTCGGAGGATGCACGGTCAACCTGGTTGACCCTAGCCGCGTGGATGCGTTTGCGGAGCGCCTTACGGCGGAATATAGGGAGCGCTTCGGCCATATTGCCGCGATCTACGATTGCAAGCCGGCGGCGGGCGCCGGCACGCTGCCCTCTGTTTCACCAAGGTAGACAGTCCAACGACCACCCTCATGTGGCAACAGAACTATACGCCCGTAGGCAGCAGCCTGGCTTGGTCGTCACTCGTGGCGGCGGCGCCGATAGCCGCGCTCCTCTATGCGATAGGAATCCGGCGAGTGAGCGCCTGGAAATCCTCTCTTGTCGGGTTGCTGGCCGCGGCGCTGGTCGCGCTGCTTGCCTACCGAATGCCGGCTTCGCTCATTGTGAATTCGGCCCTTTACGGCGCGGCCTTCGGCGCGTTTCCCATTTTCTGGGTCATCTACTGGGCTATTTTGCTGTACCGGCTCACGGTCGACACCGGAAAGTTCGAAATACTCAAGAACTCGATCGGTCATTTGACGGCCGATAAAAACATTCAAGCTCTGCTTATCGCTTTCGCTTTCGGAGCTTTTCTCGAGGGAGCAGCCGGATTTGGCACGCCAGTGGCCGTCGCGGCGGCGATCTTAGGAGGACTGGGATTCGAGTCTTTCTACGCGGCTGGCATTTGCCTGCTGGCCAACACCGCGCCGGTGGCTTTTGGTTCCATTGCCATCCCGCTCGTCACGCTGGCGGCGACCACCGGACTACCCATTCAAGATCTCAGCCGCCACGTAGGACGGCTATGCGCGCCCGTTTCACTTTTCATCCCCGCCTATCTGGTGCTGGTGATGAACGGCCGGGCCGCGCTGCGGCGGGTGTGGCCGGCGGCGCTCGTTTGCGGCCTCAGCTTCGCCGGTGTTCAATTCGCGATTTCGAATTTCGTCGGACCCTATCTTACCGACATATTGAGTTCGCTCGCCGCCGTGCTCGCGCTGGTCGCGTTGTTGCGGGTCTCGAAACGAGCCTCGGGGGAGATCCAAAGAATTCCCTACCGCAGGAGCGAACTTGTGGCGGCCTGGTCGCCTTACCTGCTGCTGGTCGCGCTCATTTTGCTATGGAGCGTGGGGCCGGTTAAGAATCTGCTTGCGCAGGCGAGCGTCTCTTTCGGCTGGCCGGGACTTCACAACCTCGTGCTGCAAACGTCACCGGTGGTGGCCACCAAAGCGCCTTACCCAGCCATCTATCGCTTCCGTTTTCTCGCCGAGGCGGGCAGCGCCTGCGCTCTAGCCTGTTTTCTGACCGCGGCGTTGCTGCGTGTCGGGCCGCGGCGCTTCGGCCGCTTGGCTGGCGAATCGGCGGATCAGTTGAAATTCTCTTTCATCAGTATTGTCGGCGTCCTCGCGCTGGCGTTCGTGATGAACTACTCCGGCGCGACCGCAACGCTAGGACTCGCCTTCGCTTCCACCGGGCGTGCCTTTCCGTTTTTCAGCGCGATGCTCGGCTGGGTCGGTGTTTTTCTCACCGGCAGCGATACTTCTTCGAACGCCCTGTTTGGCGGCTTGCAGAAGGTGACGGCGAACCGGCTTGGTTTAAGTCCCGCATTAATGGCCTCGACGAATTCGGCGGGAGGCGTGATGGGGAAAATGATCAGCTTGCAGAGTATCTCCGTGGCGGCCGCGGCTGCCGGACTGAAAGCGGAAGACGAACCGGCGCTGTTTCGCTTCACTCTGAAGCACAGCCTGCTGCTCGCAAGCGTCATTGGGCTTCTAGCAACGCTGTACGCCTATTCCGGCTGAACAGCGCAATCGCGAACTACCCCCCGATCGAATACATCGGCCGCTGCGGCGCGACAAACGACGAGCGGTTGATCTCATGGCCCACCCATTTACTCCACACCGTGGAACGGATCGCCGCTTCAAGCGCTGGCCCATCATTCTCCCGCTGGAGCAGCGGCCGAACGTCTGTCTCTTCCCTGGCGAACAGGCAGTAGCGCAGCTTGCCATCGGCGGTCAGGCGCAGGCGATTGCAATTCAGGCAGAATGGCCGGCTAACGGACGCGATGAACCCGACGCGATGGCCATCCGCAAAGCGATATTCGGTCGCCGGAGCGCGCGGATCCGCATCGGGAACCGGCGTGAGCGGGCCAAATTCGCGGGTCAGCATGCCGATCATGTCGTCAGCCGTGAGCACCCGATCCAGAGACCAGATGTTTTGCGAATCGAGCGGCATGAATTCGATGAAACGGACTTCGATGTTGCGCTCGCGGCCGAAGCCCACCAGAGAGATCACATCCGGTTCGGTCAGGCCTTTGATGGCAACCGCATTCAACTTGATGACCTTGAAGCCGGCCCGCTTGGCGGCTTCAATGCCGGCCAGAACGCGATCCAGATCGTCGCGGCGAGTGATCGTGCGGAAGCGTTCCCGGTCAAGCGTGTCCAGATGGACGTTCAGGCGTCGCAAACCGGCAGCATATAGCTGCTTGGCCTGCCCGGCGAGCAGAACGCCATTGGTGGTGAGCGCGAGATCCCGTACGATTTCGAATCGCGCCAGCGCCGCAATCAGCTCGGGCAATTTAGGCCGCAGCAGCGGCTCCCCTCCGGTGATCCGAATCTTGCGGATGCCGAGATCCACCGCCGCCGCCGTAAACCGGGCGATCTCCTGAAAGCTCAACAAGGAGGAAACGGGAGCAAACTTTGCGCCGTGCTCGGGCATGCAGTAGAAGCACCGGATGTTGCAGCGATCGGTGACGCTGATGCGCAGATCGGAGTGGCTCCGCCCGTAGGAATCGATTAACGGTCCCGCCAACGGGTAGGGTGCAGCGGAAGGGGCAAGTTGGACAAGTTCGCTCAAATGTTTACTGCTTTAATGATGCAACAATTTCAAGAAAGGAGCCGGCGGACTTATCGCACGGCGAGCATACGCTGGAGCGGCGCAAGGGCCCGTTCCATGATGCCGGCCGGCAGCTCGATACGCGGCTCGAGGTTTTCGAGGCACGCCAGCAGTTTTTCGAGCGAATTGAGCTTCATGTATGGGCACTCGCTGCAGTTGCAGTTCTCATTCGCCACAAAATAGAACTTCTTGCCGGGCGCGTGCTTCTCGAGGGAATAGCGAACTCCGCTCTCCGTCATCACGATAAATTCATCGGCGGTTTGCGTCGCGCACCAATCTATGATGGCCGAGGTGGACCCGATAAAATCGGCCATCCGAAGCACGTCGGCGGGACACTCCGGATGTGCCGCGACAAGCGCTTGCGGATGCTCGCTGCGAGCCGTCGCGAGCCGCCGGCTAGGGAAGGTGGCATGGACGATACAGGCGCCCTGCCAAATTTTCATGTTTTTGCGGCCGGTCTGAGCCTTCACGTAGTTGCCGAGATTGATATCGGGGAGAAATAGGACCGGTTTATCCGCCGGAATGGAGTTCACAACCGCCACGGCATTGCGCGACGTGCACAGAATATCGCTCTCGGCCTTCACCTCGACAGAGGTGTTTATATAGCTCACGATGACGTACTCGGGATGGCGCTGCCGGAAGGCTCGCACTCCCTCGGCCGGACAGCTATCCACCAGGCTGCAGCCGGCATTCTTGTCGGGCAGCACGACGGTACGTTCCGGATTCAGAACTTTGGCTGTTTCCGCCATGAAGCGGACCCCGCAAAAGGCGATCACCTCGCCATCGAACTTTTGTGCTACGCGCGCCAGCTCCAGGCTGTCGCCAACCGAATCGGCAATCTCCTGAATCTCCGGTTCCTGATAATGGTGTGCAAGAATTACCGCACGCCGCCGGGTTTTCAGCTCGAGAATTTCTTCGGCGATACTTATGGCGGCAATCATGGCAATTCCTTTATAAACTTCATTTTATCAGCAAATGCTGTTCATCTTCGGGAAATGCGAATATGAACGTTCCGTAACATTTTCGAAGCCGCGGAGTCGAAGATATCAAAGCGCAGAAATACCTCCGAGTCTGCGCTTCAGGGAGTCGGCCGAACGAGAGACGGCCGGCTCCCGCTTTGTTTCTGTTCTGAAAATAAAGAGGGGAGCCCGCAGGCTCCCCTGAGTGTCGATCACTCCCTACCCTGGCCCGATTTCAGAACGTGAACTTGACCTGAGTCTGGATTACGCGGCCCGAGACAGCCGAGCCCTGGAAAGAACCGTAGGCGCTGGTCGGAGCCGAAACGGTACTCTAGAATCTGCCCGAAATTCCCGTATCGCTAGGTTGTTACACGGGCAACTCGAAGTTCGGGTGATTCAGCACGTTAAAGAAATTCGCGCCGATCAGCATGTGGAAGCGCTCGGTCAGATGCGAATGTCTTGTTACATTGTCACATCGGTATCAAAATACCCGGGCCGCGGAAACGCGTTCCGCGCGATATTGCCGTAATCGGCTTGATTGGCCGCGGTGCAGCGAACAGCGAAGGCGAGAGAGCACTGTATGTTTGGCGTGGTGCAGCTCGCGTTCGTTGGAGCCGCCGAGGTAATCGGCGATGAACGTTTGCGTTGCGATGCCTACTTGCATTGCTGACCCCAGCCTTGTGCTGCGTACGCTGCTATCGACAATGCTGAACGGATAGCCGCTGTGGAAGAAGAACTGTGCCCGCGACCGTCCAGCCTCCCAAGACACCTTTCGTGAGCCAGTTATGGAAGTACGAGTTCGGAAGAGTGTAGACGTAATTCGCGTTCAGGAGTGGCGAACATCGTAATCGGCATTGCTGTAATTGAGGCCCTCTGACCAAGTGGACTGATCTGGTACCGGATGCTCCCAGCGCCCAGGCCGCCGCAGGGGCGTTGAAACGGCTCCAGGCATTCATTCGAGCAGGTATCGAGCGCATGGCTCCAGGTATAGGAGAAAGCTGCCCGTGAAATTCGAGGTCCATCTCCATTTGAATGCTGTCACCAAGCCGTCGTAGTTGGAAAATCCCTGGTTGCCCTAGCTCGCGGATCTCGCCGAAGCGCGGATCCGGGAGCGACGTCGGCAGTCCTTGGAATCCTTTCTTCGGGTACTGGTTCGCGAAAAGTGTCTGATTGATCTTCCTGGTAACCATGGTTGCCGACATAGTTGACCGATAACATGCCCTTGTTCGCCGATCCCCTGCTGCATCTCGAAGTTCCATTCGTAGAACTTCGGATTGTAGAGTTCGATTTGCCATCGGTGTTGAAGTTCGGCACGGCGAATCCCGGGCGGAACCGCCGCCTTGATCTGCGCGAGCGTCTGCCCGCCCGCGAAACCACTCTGGAAGGCCGTGTTCGACTTCGCCACATTCGCAAATACGCTTCCGGGAGTATTGAGCGCCACGAGACCGGAACTAGTGGTGAATGACGTCTCCCCCGGGGCATTTGTGATAAATCGATCGGCGATCAGGCCTTGGTAAAGATCGGTAGAAGATGCCGAAGCCGCCGCGAATCACAGTTGATCCCTTCACGTTCCAGGCGAAACCAACTCGCGGCGCAGGAACAATAGGTTCAACGTTCGGAAAAGCCTCTTTCAATCCAGTCTGAATCACGGCATTGTAGGGCGTGGTAGCCGAATGGTTGACCTGTCCAAACGGCTGGCCCGCCAACTCGTTGAAGCAACCGACGCCGCATCGAATGTTGCTGTTCCGATCCAAGCGCAGAGCCAACGTCAAGGTGAAGTTTGGACGAACTTTCCATTCATCCTGTCCATAGAAATCCCGCGCTGTACATAGTCAAGTTCTCAGCGCCGATGTTGGAGAACGACTGAGCGTAGGTCGAACCATTGTCAGCGATCCGTTGACGAAATCGGTCATTGAGTTGAAGGTCAAGAGGCCGCTCGTACCAGGCCCATAGGCGTACGTAGCTGATGAAGTTCTTGCGGACATTCGTGCCGAACTTAATCGTGTGCGAACCGTGGGTCCATCGAATAATCGTCGATCAATTGCCATTGCCGCACCTTGCGGCCTTGAGGATAGACATTATCACTGCCGCCCATATTTGTGTACAGAGCCCATCCGCAAAGGACCAGGTTGTCGGAAACGCGTTCAGCGCAGCATTCAGATTGTTCGCGTTGAAAAACGCTGTGTAGTACGAAGCGGAGAGCAGTAGCTGATTCACCATGTTCGAACTCGATCACCCTGGTATAGCCAAACTGCCCTCCGTACGACGGCTGAACGCTATTGGCATTAAATACCGAGTTGATCGGATCCGTGCCTGTTGCTTGAACTCCGTGATCGGTGTTGTATCGGAAGTAGAGGCGATCCGTTGCTGCTGATGTTGTAATCGACGCGGCGCGCCATCAGCCACTCCGTATTCAGGTTGTTGACCGTGCTCCGGAAACTCGGGCGCACGGCAGCGTCGCGCCGAAACCCGGCCGCCTGCGAAATCGCCGCAGCCCAGCGCTGGATCATCGTTAGCAGATTGACCGGCCTAGCTCCGCGCAACGCCAGTCGAAGTACCGGCATACAAATTGAACGCTTTCGTGATACAGCGGAACAGCGGCTGAGTTCGTCGCCGCCAGATTACCCATCACATAGTTGGTGAACTGCGTGGTGGGAATGTATACCGGAAAGCCGCCAGCGAGCACATAGCGAAGCCCTTCGTTATCGACGAAAAAGAAGAGCTTGTTCTTAACGATCGGGCCGCCAATTGAATCCGCCCATTCGTTCGAAATTGCGACGGGCCGAGTGGTACCGCTTGCGTTGTTAAACCAGTCGTTCGCATTCAAAACGCGGTCGTTGTAAAACCACGCCGCGTTTCCGTGAAAGTCGTTGGTGCCGGACTTGGTGACGTAATTTACGTTGGCGCCGGCTTGCCGGCCATACTGGCCCGTATAGCCGTTGAGAACGACGACCGCATCTGAAATTTCATTCGAGCCGAGCGTCAGGTTGCTTGCGCCCGAGTTGTTCAGATTCAAGTACGGGTCCATGTTGTCGTTGCCGTTGATGGTGAACAGATTCGAAACGCCGGAAGCCCGAACGCGGAGAAACTGCCGTAGCCAGCTCCCGTGCTGATCGTTACACCCGGAGCGGTGAACGCATAAGCGGTCATATCATTGCCGGGAGCAGGCAAATTCTCTAGCTGATGGCTGTCGAAACTCGTCGCCAGGTTTGCGTTATCGCTTTGGACAAGCGGAACCGTTTCCGTCACCTGAACTATGGTCGTTGAACTCTCCGGCTGGAGCGTAAGATCCACGGTGGATACTTGACCGATCGCGATCTCGCACATTGCCGGCGATTCGACTTCAAACCGGGACTTGTTGCCGAGAGCTGATAGTTTCCAGTCTGCAGAGTAGAAAATCTGTATTCGCCATTCGAATTTGGCGTGGCAGTTCGCATTTGGCCGCTATCCAAATTCTTGAGGGTTATCGGTGGCGTTCGGTACGACGGCGCCGCTCGCGTCTTTGATGGTCCCCGTAATATCACCAGTGGTGATGGTCTGCGCGGAGACTGCGGCCAGTGCCACAAGCCCGAGAACCATTGCCCTCAGCAGAATGCGTACCTTTACAGCTAGCTGCGACCCGAAATCTGATTGAATTTGCATGCTTTGAAACCTCCAACCCGGGCGGCGCGTTCCCAGGGGTCAAAGCGCACGCCGGTCGACTGCCGTAGCTCCAGCAATCGGTGAACCAACGGGCTAAATTGTTGAAATAGCGAGAAATGTCTTGGTGAATGTATTAATTCTGGAATAAATATAACGGCGAACTTCCAATTGAAGAAGGGCTAACGAGATTCTGACTTGCGCCCGTACAGCAAGTCGCGAGACAAAGAAACGGAGCCCCGGACGCTCCGTTTCGCTCTCCCGCAGGAGTTTAACGGCTACCAGTTGAACCGGGCAGCGACCTGAAGGACACGCGGATTGCTGCTGAAGGACTGGGTCGGATCCCCGAACGCGCTATTGTTCACCGTCACAAACCCTTGAGTTCCGCTGGTGAACGTACCTACCGGCGCGGTGTTGTTGAGACTACCCGGTATAAACTGCGGGTGATTCAGCACATTCAACGCTTGGGCCTCGAAATCGACTCGGAAGCGCTCGCGAAACGTGAAATGCTTGAGCAGTGAAACATCCACGTTGTCGATGGGCCGCGTCGGTTCCGTGTTGCGTCCCCCATTAGCGAGTGCACCCACGCCGGCCTGAATATACCGCGCGTTCGGGTTCACGGCGACCCATGCAACCACTGGGTTCACTGCGGCGGCCGCAGCGGTTGCCTGAACCACAGTTCCCGTGCGGGTCAGACCGTATACAGCGCTGGCGGTCCCCGCCGCACCCGACGGATTGATGATAGTGCGATCCGGTGCAGCATCGTTATTGAGGTTAGAATCCACACCGCTCTGAGGCGTATAGTACTCCGGGGATTCGTAGGTATAGATCGGAGCGATTTCCCAGTTACCGATCAGGTTCTTCATGAACCAGTTACCGTTGCTCTTGAACCAGGGCGCATCGTAAACGAGGCTCAGAGTGAACCGCTGGCGGTGATCCAAAGCCGAAGACCCCTTCTCGGCAGCGAGGTTAAAGAAATCCTGCGCACGTCGGGGAGTCAGGTAGGTGCTGGCCACCTCCGCAGTACTGTTGTCGATCAGGTGACTCCACGTATACGCCGCCTGATATTGCAGGCCATTGGCGAACCTGCGATTTAGCTGAAACGCCAGGCTGTTGTATTGAGAGTAGCCCTGGTATGTGTAGCCGGTGATCGCCGACGTAAATCCGGCGTTGGCGAATGCGGGAACCAAGCTGCCGATCGCGCGCAGGTCACCCACGGCTGAGCGGCATAGATGCCAGCGCAGCGGCTGAGGGCGCGGACAAAAATGTCGGAATGTTTTGAGTCGCAGTTACGGGCGATTGCTCATTGAGCTGCTGCTGGGTGATCAAGTGAACACCCTTTGTGCCGAGATAGCGGACATCGAAGGTGTAATTCCCGGCAAAGACATGCTGAACGTCGAAAGTGTAATTGATGGAATACGGCAGCATCTGGTCTGGCAGGTAGGAAGATGTCGCCTTGCGGGCCGCAGCGGGCGTCAAGCTGGTCAAGCCTTGTGACTGAGTAATGCCTCCGTTAGCAAGGAAGTTGGTCCCTACACCCAGTTGAGGCACATTGACTGTGGTGCTGAACTCAGGAGGCACAGCATTCAATCCCACGTTGTCAAACGTCACGTCATAAGCCATCCCAAAGCCTGCCCGAATAACGGTGTTGCCACTCTTGTCCGGGGTCCAGGCGATACCGACTCGCGGGGCGATGCCGTCCGGCGATGCTTTAGGCGCATGGAAATCAATTAATCCGGGGACACTTGCCAGCGCATTCAGCCGCTCGGCCTGAATGCCAAGGGGGACCGTAGTGTACTCGTACCGCGCGCCAAGATCCAGACTCAGGTTGGGCCGTATGCGCCAGGTATCCTGCACATAGCTATAAGTGGCGAGCTGATTACCGTAGTAAATCGCATTGCCCAGATTGCGCTGCCCCAGAAAGTCCGGCGTCAGGTCTAGCAAATAATTAGCTACCTTCGTGTATTCGTAATCGCCTCGTACCCGCTGCGTAAACTGCTGGGGCGATATGTAGTCTCGAAATTCGGTCCCAAATTTGAAGGTGTGATTACCCGTGGTCCACGTGACGTTATCGATTCCCTGGTACAGATTCACGATGGTGGCCTGCGGGAAGTTCGGATTGGGGCCGACCTGCAGATGCAAATCGGTGAACTGCAGATTCGGGAACGCATCCAGCCCCGGAAAAGTTTGATCTCCGACAGGACTGCTTGAGTTTTGACGCTGGTAACCCAAGCGGAATTCGTTCGTAACGTGGGGACTGAACGTGTGGTACTCGGCGAGCGTACCGAGGTCGAATCTCGACGGAACTATGGTGAAAAAAACCGGCAGGTTTGCGAGCGGTGTTGATGGTATCAGATCGGTTATAAATGTAGCGCCCGCGAAGTTGATCCTTGTCCGAAAGATTGTAGTCCATGCTGAAGACACCGAAAAAGGAGTTCGAGTAGTTGGGAGCGGCGATAGGGATAATGCCCGTCGGTACAGACACGGATCCGATCGTGATGCTGGGAGCACCGGGGCTCACAGACGGCGCGGCGGCATACTGCTGCAGAACTTTGAGATTTGTCTGATTAATTCCAGGAGCTCCAGCCAAAGTCGTGTAACCGGCTGTGGTCGGCGCATAAACTGTGGCTCCAGGAGTACTTGCCTGGCCCAGTGGATTGTACTCGAAGCTGGTAAAGAAGAAGAGTTTCTCCTTCTTGATGGGGCCGCCGAAGTTTGCTCCGAGGTGATTTTGATCGTAGCGGGGAAGTGAGAAGAAGCCTTTGTTCTTAAAGGACTGATCGACAGCATTCAGATTACGGTTTCGCAAGTAGTCGTAAATCGTACCGTGAAAGGTATTGGTACCGCTTTTTACCACCGTGTTGAACTGTCCGCCGGAGGAGTGCCCATACTCGGCCTCGAATTGATTCTGGAGTAAAGTAAATTCGCCAACCGATTCGTTGGGGATGAAGACGACAGGCCCGGTTACGGATTTGGCATTGTTGTCGATACCATCAATTGTGAAATTGTTGTTCCGGGGACGCTGGCCGCCAATGGACGGACCTGTGCCTACGCCGACGCCTCCACTGCTCGTTACGCCCGCGTTGAGCAGCGAAAGATTCAGCACGCCATTGCCGATACCGGTGTTCGGAAGATCTGCGATTTGCTTCGTGCTGAATGTGTTCTGAATCTGGGCGGTAGTCGTGTCAATAGCGGCCCCGGCTTCAGTGACTTCAATGGAGGTAGAAACCGTTCCGATCTTCAAAGACAGATTGGCCGTGGTTGCCTGATTCAGTTTGACCGCCAGATCCCTCAATTCAGCCGTCGCGAAGCCGGAAGCGGCCGCCGTAAGGTTGTAGGTACCCGGCTCGAGGTTTGGGATCCGATATTCCCCGTTTGCGTTCGCAACCGTCGATGATTTGATACCAGTCCCGGTGTTGGTCGCCGTCACATCGGCGTTCGGCACTGCCGCGCCGCTCGCGTCGGTTACCGTTCCGACCAGATCGCCGCTTATGGCCTGCGCGAACATCGGCACAGTAATCAAAGCCAACGCGGCTATAAACGCGACAACGCGCAATTTTAGAGATTTCATGTTTCCCCCTGAGCACTCGCAGACGGGAGCGCTGGAATAGTGCTCAGGAACAGGCAATTAGCGAGCCAACTTGCTAAGCTGCTGAAAAGACATGATAACTGAGGTTAGATCTCAGCCAGGAATATTGATTATGGAAGAGTTTGGCATCCATCTTCCCGGATGCGAAAGCTTTCTAACGCGCTGCTAACAAGGCCCGCAAATGCCGTGCGCGCTCAGGCGACCGCAATTGCCGGAGAGCTTTGGCCTCGATCTGCCGGATCCGCTCGCGGGTGACGTCGAACTCCTGGCCGATCTCTTCAAGCGTATGCTCCCGCTCGCAGCCGATCCCGAAGCGCAGCCGGATCACTTTCTCCTCTTTCGGAGAGAGCGTCTTGAGGATATTCGCGGTCTCATCCCGAACATTGGAATCGATCACGGCATCCACCGGGGAGCCCACCCAGCGATCTTCGATCAGGTCTCCGAGCGCCGATTCGCCGTCACGGCCAACCGGAGTTTCCAACGACACCGGGTCGCGCGAGATGGTCTTCAGCTTCTGGACCTTCTCCACCGGGATGTCCATGCGCCGGCTGATCTCTTCGTTCGTCGGCACGCGGCCCAGTTCCTTCTCGAGCTCGCGCGTGGCGCGAAGGAACTTGTTCATACTCTCGTTCATGTGGACGGGAATACGAATGGTCCGCGACTGGTCCGCAATGGCGCGCGTGATCGCCTGGCGGATCCACCACGTTGCGTAGGTCGAAAATTTATAGCCGCGCCGGTATTCGAACTTGTCGGCGGCGCGCATCAGCCCGATGTTGCCTTCCTGGATCAAATCAAGCAGGTGCAGGCCGCGATTCACGTACTTCTTGGCGACTGACACAACCAGGCGGAGATTGGCTTCAACCAAATCTTTCTTGGCCCGCTCGGCTTCCACCTCGCCGTGGCGGATAACGGCGATGCTGTGGCGCAGATCGGGGAACGAGGAGCCCGCTTCGCCTTCTTTTTTCTTGAGATCGCGCTTGAGTTCCTTGACTCGCAGCTGGGCGGATGCCGAACTCCGCACCTCCAGCTTTCTGATCTCGCTCTCGAGAAGAGACATCTCCTCGGCGGTTCTTTCGACGGCCCGAACGAACTCCTTCCAGCGAGCCAGATTAAACGGAATGGCCCGCAACGCCCGGGACAGTTCCACCTTGGCGCGCGCTACCTTCCCCGCCCATTTCCGGCGCAGTTTCTTGTTGGCCGGGGGCACGGCCGAATACTTGTCGACCGTCTGCTGCAGCTTCTTCTGCGCCGCCAGGTAGGCGACGAACAAATCCGTGATTTCGGCCCGCCGCTTGAGGTCGGCGGCGCTGCCTTCTTCAATATCCGAGGGCGGAAAATCGATATAGCTGTCGACGTCCTCGGCGCCTTTCCGAACCAGCTCGGCGAATTCCGACACCAGCGCTTGAATCAGCGGAGAGCGGCTGATCGCCTTCTGCAGCCGCAACTTGCCCCGCTCCATCTTGCGCGCCAGCGTAACCTCGCCCTCGCGCGTGAGCAGCGGCACCGAACCCATTTCGCGGAGGTATACCCGAACCGGGTCGTCGGTATAGATCGACTCTTCTACCGGTTGTGTGCCGTGAAATTCCTCGTCCTGAACCTCTTCCGGATGGAAAAAATTGGCCTCTTCGTCAAACGGGAGCCCGTTCAGCGGCTCGTGTCCCTCGGCTAAATATTGATCCTCGAATTGATCCACTTACCTAATCACCTCTACCTGCACGCCCTCTCGCTGTCCAACGCGCGAAGGGAATCGGAAACCCATACTGGACTTATCGGGAAATAGGGACACTCCACAGACTTGAATGGTTACCGATAACCCTGGACAGATTTTGCTTCTAATACCGGGATAGTTCTTCGCCGAATCGGCCGCTGAGCCCGATGCAAGTGCCAACCTTGTAGATATTGCGCGCATCGATTATACCCGGTTTCTGGCTGGAAGTTAACACCCAATTAGGAAGATGTTCGGCAAAGTGATTGGTTACACAAAAGATAGCCATCACTGGTCCCCTCAGGGGCGCTCCCCAAAGCTGTGGAAAATTTTACGCCCGCAACGCTCTTCAGAACGTTAGACTTTCCGGTGCAGCATAACGTCTTTGAGCTCCTTCAGGAATTCTTCGACATCCTGAAAGTCCCGATAAACGGAGGCAAACCGGACGTACGCAATCTTATCGAGCGACCTCAGGCTGCCCATTAGCCGCTCCCCAATCAGGGTGGTAGAAAGCTCGCGTTCCGGACTCTCGAGCAGGGCGGATTCGATATCGTCTACGAGCTCGGCTAGTTTCCCCATGCTGACGGGCCGCTTTTCGCAAGCCCTCAGGAGCCCGTTCAGAACCTTTTGCCGGTCGAATTTCTCCCGCCGCCCATCTTTTTTGATGACCATATAGGGAACTTCGTCGCAGCGTTCATACGTCGTAAAGCGGCGTTCGCAAGCCAGGCATTGCCGCCGCCTCCGTATCGATTCCCCTTCCTTGCTTTCCCTCGAATCGATCACCTTGTCTTCCCGGTGGCCGCAAAACGGACAGGTCATTGTCTTTGAAATGTAGCAGTTCCACGAATTTTTGTGGGGCTAGGGCCGTGGCTTGCCCGGCCCGCGCGGGGCTGCAGCCCCGCCGCCCCACCTGAAATAGCAATTCGCGATTGAACTGAACTTCAGAGTACTTCCTATCGTTTATGGAAGTGTAGGAAAGCAGATGTCAGCCGCCGCGGTTGCAACTATTTCGCTAAACCCCAAGACTTCGTTAAGCTCGAAGGCGGTAGGCACGCCCCGCAGGTGGGCCGCTGCCGGGACCTGGGGGACCACACAGCGGTTGGATTCCGAGACCAATCTGGTTGAGCGCTGCCTGAGCGGGGAACAAGGCGCCTGGGAGGAGTTGGTAAAAACATACACGCGGCGAGTGTATGCGATTGCGTACCGCTTCACCAACAGCGACAACGAGGCCCAGGATCTGACGCAGGAAGTTTTTCTGCGCGTCTTTAAAACTCTCGGCAGCTTCCGCTCGGGCGAAGGATCGTTCGTTGTCTGGTTGACTCGCTTAACCCGAAACCTTCTGGTGGATCATTACCGCCGTAGCAAGCACGACCGGGTGACGGATGCGATTGAAGACAAGCTGGCGGTATTGGAAGAACGTACGGCCCAGCACGGCCGCACGGACGGCATGCTGGCAGGAAGGGAAGCCGGAGAACTGCTACAGGCCGCTTTGCAGAAGCTATCGCCGGAATTGCGGGAAGCCGTGATTCTGAGAGACCTGCAGGAGATGGAATACCGGGAGATTGCGCGCGCCTTGAACGTTCCGGAAGGCACCGTTAAATCCAGGCTGAACCGCGGACGTGCCGAGTTGGCGCGCGTGCTGAGGCGGAACAAGGTAACCGTGTAGGGCCATATGAACTGCACCGAGTTTGAGAGCCTTCTGGCCGACTACATCGACGATACGCTTGGCGTTGCCGAGCGCGCTGCTATCGAGCAGCATGCGGCGTCGTGTGCCGGCTGCGGAGAACTCCTGCGCGATGCAGCCGGAGCGGTGAGTTTCTTGAAGCGCGCCGAAGACGTCTTGCCGCCGCCTGAATTGGTGACGCGCATCGCCTTCCAGGCCCCCGTGGGTCGCATACGAGAGCCTTTGGAGCGCCAGGGGCCGCTCAGCCGGATCGCCGCCAACTGGTTTCGGCCCATCCTGCAGCCGCGCCTGGCCATGGGCATGGCGATGACCCTGTTGTCGTTTGCGATGCTCGAGCGTTGCACGGGTGTGCAGGTGCAGCGCATTCAGCCGGCGGATCTGAACCCGGTCCGCATCTGGGGCGGAGTCGAGGACAAAACAATTCGCCTCAAGGATCGTGCCGTGTTGTATTACGAGAATCTTCGCTGGGTATACGAAATCGAAACCCGCTTGAAGGCCCTCGAACAGCAGCAGCAGGCCTCCGACGATCAGAAGCCGCAAAGCAACAGCCCCGCTGACCAGAAAAATCAGCCCGCGCGTGGAAACAAGGGCGGCACTCCGCCCGACCAAGGAAACAAGAAATGAACTGCTATCTACATCCGGATACGACCGCCGTCGCGTTTTGCCGTGCCTGCGGCAGACCTCTTTGTACGATCTGCCAGCGACCCTCCGAGGGCACTGTCTATTGTCAGGACCACGTGCCCGTGAGCTCGTATGCTAATGCGGCCGGTCCTGACCCGTCGGGCGCAGCGAATCCATACGTTCAACCCCCGCTGCCATCGAGTGCTCCGCCCGTCCAGACCTCTCCCGGTTTGGCTTTCGTCCTGGGCTGGATTCCGGGAGTCGGTGCGATCTACAACGGGCAGTATTTGAAAGGGCTGGTGCACGCCGTCATCTTCGGCCTGCTTATCAGCCTCGCCAGTAGCGCCGAAAACACGGCTGGCCAGCCGCTCCTCGTCATGATGACGATCGGCTTTGTCTTCTACATGCCTTTTGAGGCCTACCACACGGCCAAGAAACGGCAGATGGGCATTCACGTAGACGAGTGGTCCAGCCTTGTATCCCAAAGCCGCTACACGGGGCGCGCGCCGGTCGGCCCGGTCATCCTGATTGTGATCGGCATTCTGTTTCTGCTGGACACTCTGCGGGTGATCGAATTCCGGCAGATCGGGCGATTTTGGCCCGTAATCCTCATCGTGGTTGGCGCTTACATGCTTTACAACCGCGTAACCGGCCCCGGAAGCAACGGACGGCGCTATCCGGAGACTTACGACGGCGGCCCTGCCAACCGGCCGGTAAACCATATGGCGGAGAGTCGCCATGACTAGGGGAGCGCTGTTCCTTCAGGCCATCCGCGGGCCCATTCTGCTGATCACGCTCGGGATCTTGTTTGCCATCCATCAGGCCGGCGTGCTCTCGTTCGCGCGCACCTGGCCTCTGCTGATTATCGTAATCGGCCTCATGAAGTTGTTCGAGCGGATGGCCGCTCCGTCGCATCCGGCCCCTCCGCTTCCTCCCCCCGGAGGAGCCATCGGTGGAGGGCGGCTGCCATGAGGCCGCGAGGTTCCGTCACCGGACCGCTGATCGTCATTGCGATTGGCGTTCTGTTCCTTCTTCACGCCATCTCGCCAACCTTCGACATCGGCTTTTTGCTGCTTCAATACTGGCCTTATTTCTTGATCTTATGGGGCGTCATTCAATTGATCGAAGTGGTCGTGCGAAGCGCGGGCGGCGGCCCCATACCGGTCAACGGGATCTCTGGAGGATCCTGGGTGATTATCTTTCTGATTTGTGTGGCCGGGCTGATCGCTTTCGAGGTGCACAGGCCGGACACCTGGTGGCGGCGCGCCGGCTTTGAGCGCGGTGTCGAAGCCTTTGGCGAACAGCACGATTACTCCATCGCCGCGATTCAGAAGCCGGCTGGAAAAACGCCGCACATTGTTATCGAGAGCTTCCGCGGAGACGCCAAGATCGTGGGCAGCGACGGAACGGATTTAACGCTCACCGGACATAAAACCATTCGGGCGTTTGAAGGCGCCAGCGCGGATCAGGCCAACACGCAAAGCCCGGTTGACGTTCTCGTACAAGGGAACACGGTAATCATCCGCTGCAATCAGGAGCGGGCCAGCTCGCGCACACCGGTTACAACCGATCTGGACATCTCGGTGCCCAAGGGCGCGAGCATTGAAGCCACCGGCACGCTCGGGGATTTCGACATCTCTTCCATTTCCGGAGATGTGGATCTGAGCAGTGAAAATGCCGGCGTTCGATTGCAGGATGTCGATGGCAGCGTGAAAGTGAACACACGCCGCAGCGATCTCATTCGCTGTACCGGCATCAAGGGAGGAGTGGACCTGCGCGGCCATGGCGCCGACGTTGAATTGACCAGGATCGCCGGCCAGGTGACCATCGGAGGCGATTATACCGGCACGGTTTCGCTCGCGGATATCGGCAAGCCCGTCCGCGTGGAGAACATGCGCACCGAGCTGGAGGTGCAGCAGGTGCCGGGCGAGATCAAGCTCGATCGCGGAAGCTTGAACGTGCAGAACGTCATTGGACCTTTGCGCTTGACCACGCGAGCCGCCGATGTGAGCCTGGACGGATTTACCAATGCGCTCGAGCTGACCGTGGATAAAGGCGACATCGATCTGCGGCCCGGGCGCCTGCCGCTCGGAAAGATGACCGTGCATACGCGTTCCGGCAATATCGAAATCGCTTTGCCGCAAGCCGCCAATTTTGCGCTGAGCGCAAGCACGGATCATGGCGAGATCGACAACGAATTCGGCGACGCCTTGCGACAGCGGACCGATGGACGGGGCGCGCGCCTGGAGGGTACTGTCGGCAGCGGGCCTGACGTCAATCTGGTGGCCGACCGCGGCAGCATTACTGTACGCAAGGTCAGCGGTGCGACGCCTCCTCCCACTCCTGCGAAAGTTTCCGCCGGCCCCGCCGCCCACTTCCTGCGAGTGCAGGAGCTGGCGGCGAGATCCTTTTAGCGCACCGCCTTCGATCAGTGCTTGTCCCGGTAAATCGCACGGCTCAGATGGTTCTGCTGGCGGTTGACCTGCTTTCGCTCCGCGTTCGTGAGGTGTCCGTTGTTGTATTTCCGGTCCGTCCGCACTTCATGATTTAGGGCCGTTTCTCTTCCCTCCAGATTCGCGGTTTGTCCCGCATTCAAGCGGCCCGACTTGATTCCTTGCGCGATGCGGTCTTGCTGGTTCTCTTCGCGGCGTCCCACTTCGCTGTTGCCGAAGTGATCCGCGGCGGCATTGTGCTTGTCTGTATAAATCTGCTTGCTCAGCCCGTTCTGCTGGCTGTTGATCTGTTGTCTTTCGGCTTGTGTCAGCTTGCCGCCATTCGCATTGCGGTCCGCTCTGATTTCGCCATTTAGCGCCCGCTCCTGGTTTTCAACGTTCGCTGTTTCTCCCGGAGTAAGTTGGCCCGACTTCACGCCCTGCGCAATCCGATCCTGCTGGTTCTCCCGACGACCGTTAACCTGCGCAAAACTCGTTAGCGCGAAGACACCGGCAAAAAGTGACACGAGTGTAAATTTTTTCATTTCTCCCCCTCTTTTCTTTTCTTGTTATCGGCGGTCATGCCGTCGATTCACTAGCAAAAACGCGCGATGTGATTTTTCGGTTGACCGGAGGGAGGGTTAATTTTCCTTCAGCGGATAGTGCGCGGGCAGAAAGAGTACTAATACTCGTAGACCGTAAACAAACGTAACTGGTGGCGCAGACTCCTGCGGATGCAGGCTCACGCAGCGAAACGTGAGCGTGGTAGCGCAAGTAACGCTTTCGCTGGTGCTACTGGTCGTACCCATCGCCTATGCTCACGATGTCCGAGTGCGTTGTGCCCGATAAATGGTGAGCAGATGAAAATGTGTAGTGCGAGTTTCATCAGCTGCGTATGCCTGCGAATTTGAAGTGATCGCTACACGAGGCTTGCCGCTCGTCCCACATTCGGAGGCCCGATGCTGCTTCAGTTGTATCCGAGAGTTCATCGCCGGTATTCGTCGTTGCCTGTTTTCGGCCCTTTCGTTGAGAACTTCGGAGCTTGGCTCCTCAAACAGGGCTACTCGACCGACTGCATACGAGAGCACTTCTGTTGCATGCGCCGGATCGCGCGCCTTCTGCACAAACGAGGCGTCGGCAGCGTGGCCGAGTTGACGAGAGTGAAACTGCTGGCGTGCGCTCCAGCGCAAAGACTCGCATGCGCTTACGCCTCGCGACGTCGAGGCATTCATCCGTCATTCCGGAGCGCGATTAAAGCGATCTTCTCTCCTGGGCATGGTGGCTCACATTCGAACTTTCTTGAAGTTCGTGGCGTTGGTAACACAGGGACGAACCATCAGAGCCTTGATCAGTCCGGCGTAGTCCCGGGCATCCGATCACAACGCGCCCGCCTCAAATCCGGCGACGGCGGACACGGACGCGCGTCAAACAGAACCACTGATTTCACCTGCCGCTCAGCAGTGTTGATCTCCCGATCTTCCGTTATTGCCGCTCTGATCGAGCAGAGTTCTTTTTGTTGAAGTACTATCCATTGGTTTCCTCTTGGGCAAATCGCGGTTATCGGTCGTCACAATCCCCGCCATGCTCCGGCCGGAGCTTGTGATTGTAGATGTAATCGCCAATGCGGGTCCCCAGCAGTGCGCCTGCATCCTGATCGGTGCGGAAATGGATTCCTCCATAAACGCGCGCATCCGAGATGTCATCGGTGATCTCCTCGAGTCTTGAGTAATGCAGCGTCACGCCTGGAAGCGCCGGCGTCGACAGGGTAATCGAGAACGGGCCCTCGCCATAGATCTTCTCCATCACTTCTCTCGCGGCGTTGCTTACTGAGAGTCATAAAATACAGTGACAAGGGCTCGCTGGATGCGTCCATGACTGTAATGAGGTCACGCGCAAAGAACACTCGGGATTTTGATCAGTTGGAGCGGCGGCGGATGAGAGCGGCGAAGCTGCTCAGTCGAGGAGTGCGTCAGGCGGAAGTGGCACGCCAAGTGAAAGTAAGTCGAGAAAGCGTCCGGCGCTGGTCGAATCAGATCGCGAAGCAAGGGGCGGCAGGTTTAAAGAAGGCTGCGCGTGCAGGAAGACCGCCCGGCTTGAGCGCGGTCGAACTCAAAGAGTTGGAGGCGCTTTTGCGAGCGGGCCCCGAGAAGGCCGGATTCCCCAATGGATTGTGGACGCTGGACCGGATCGCACAACTGATTCGCCAAAACTTTAAAGTGCAGTATCGTTCCGGTCACGTGTGGTGGATTCTACACCAAAAATTGGGTTGGAGCTGCCAGCGTCCGGTGGGTCGCGCACGCGAGCGGAACGAGGCGGCTATTCGCGATTGGAAGGAAAATACTTGGCCGGCTCTTAAAAAAAAGCTCGGCAAGAAGGCCGTCTCATCGTCTTCGTAGACGAGAGCGGCCTCAGCGAGCGGCCGCACCGTGTTCGCACTTGGTCCAAGCGCGGTGTGACACCGATCCTCCAACATCAATTCAACTGGGACAACCTGTCGATTGCGGCCGGTATTACGCTGTGGCAATTCTATTTTCGACTGTACGAGGGAACTATGCGAAAGGAGGAAGTGCGCGATTTCGTGCAGCACCTCTCAAAGCAGATCGCTCAGCCTATCCTGCTCATTTGGGATCGTTTGCCAGGACACCGCAGCCGCGTCGTGCAGGACTACCTCGCCAGCTTAAACGGAAAAATTGAAGCCTTTTACCTGCCCGCCTACGCTCCTGAATTGAATCCCGCCGAATACATCTGGGCCCATCTCAAGCAACATGAGTTAGCTAACTTCTGCCCCCGCGATCTCTGGAATCTGTCTGCCGATGCCCGTTCTGCCCTGCGTTCGATGCAACGCCGACGCACCATTATTACTGCTTGCTGGAAGCAGGCTTCTTTGTTCTAAAATTGTCACTGTATTTTATGAACCTCAGTAGAGTG
>CAWBDN010000004.1:0-190599 GCA_963787575.1 uncultured Acidobacteriaceae bacterium | reverse complement strand
CCTTTTGCTCCGGAGGCAAACGCTCTATCCAGGCTGAGCTACGGGCGCATATCAGGAACTACTTCTTGGCCAGCGCCACGGGCGCGCTTTCACGGGGAATTCGGGCGGAAGCTCCCGTGATTCCCAGCAACTCCTCGATGTGCTGGCGGATGGTATCTTCCTTCATCAGTTTGTTCCAATTCTCATCTTCGAGAGCGGGTGTTTGGTAACGGATGTAACCCTTGCGATCGATTAAGGCAAGCTGCGGGACGACAAAGCGCCCGCTGGTGAAGCCCATAAAGGTGAGCATCTGGTCTCTGGGAGTCCAGCCCACCGGAAAACCGACTTGAAAATCCTTGGAGAAGTTCTCCACCAGCAGGTCGGCGTTTTCGTTCACGGCCACGTCAATGGCCTGGAATCCGCGAGGGCCGAACTCCTGCTGGAACTTTGTCATTACCTTGGAAGCCGCCTGGCAGTGAGGACACGTCGTAAAAATGAATTCCAGCGCGACTACTTTACCGCGATATTGACTGAGCAACTTTTGCCCTTGATTCGGAACGTTAAAGGCTAATTCCGGCGCTTTCCGGATCGCGCTCGTATCGGCAGCGATCAAGGACGCAGCGAGTGCAGCAGTCAGTACGGAGGCTAAGACTTTCATTACGGACGTAGATCTCCACTCAACAGTGTAGCGTAGGTTTCGCCGGCTTGTGGCAGGCGCAGGCGCGCAGAGGACGCCGCTTTCAATCGCTGCCACTCTTCGGCGTCGGCGAGCCCTTCGACGCTCGAGACAGTACTGTTCTCCAGCCGAGTCACGAAGTAGCCGTTATCGCCAGTACCCGCGAAGATGAGCTCACTTGAAACCGAAACTTCGCAGTGGCTCCATTTTGCGCGCAGGATCCTCTGGTAAGCGGCAAAGAAGCTGGCGGCCTGTGATTCGGAGTCCCATTCGGAGACGTACGCAAGTACAGGACTCTTACTCTTCCCGACAGCAACAATCTTGAACTCTCCACCGAGCAGGTGAGGAGAGAGAGCGTCGGCTTTCTGCTGGCCCAAGTACTGCCGCAACAGAATCCGATGGTCGAATTCCCCTACCGATCCCTCGGTGATCTCCTTTATTGCCGGGCCGGAAAGCTTCGGGGTGTCGGGTTTGCTGGCTGTAGTATGCCCGAAATAGCGGCTCGGATGGATTACTTGAGCGGAATCGGCCGGCGGATTTGTGAATACCGCTGCAAACGCCGGCTTACCGAGCTTTTTGTAGACGGCATCGAAGAAGATGGTGCCCTGCGTGTACGGGAAAAGCAGTGATTGTTGAATATAGAGGGGCGATGTTTTGAGGACCGGGTATTCGGCCATCGACGATTCGCTGGAATCCACAACGTTCTTCAGCATTTCCGGAGTGAGAACGGGCGGCTGACCAGCTTGCTTCAGGTCGTAGGCGATCATTAGCCAGGACGCCTCGCCTTCAACGACCGCCGTATGTGCCAGGTTTTCATCGTCGTTCGACGGAGCTTCATCCATGAATTTCGAGAGATCGAAGTGCTGGTCGGCCAGGGCATGCGCGAGTTCATGCGCGAGAGTCGTGGTTTCGGATTCGGAAGAGGGTTCTTCCAGAATGAACAGCTTCTTCTCGTCATAATCATAGAAAGCGGCGGCCTGTTCGGTCAGCAGTTCAATTGTGGATTTCTTCAGGTCGAAATCCGCCGGTACCAAGCCGAACATTTTCAAGGCCAGCTCGTCGGCGTGTATTTCATCCGGCTTCAAGGTCTTCTTGATGCGTTTTGCCAGGAACTGACGAAGCTGACGCTTGGACATGCGCCCGTAAGGAACCGGATGATTCTCCGAAAGACCCGTGATCTCCGACAGAGTTTTAACAATCGAGTCAATTTGGCGGAAAGCGGGATCGCTTTTTGTTTTCAGCCGGGCGCCGACAACATAAAAGAGCGCACCCGTAAGGACGAAGCTCGCAACAAATCGGCGAAGCATTGAGGATAGAGAAAAACCGCTCCCTCTAGCCTAGCGGAAGATAAGCGCGTGGCCGGACAGCCGGTGTTATTCTGAAAGCGCTCCCCCCAGTAATCCCTTCATGGATTTTCTTGCAGGTCTAAATCCGCAACAACGCGATGCCGTTGCCCACACCGAGGGCCCGCTGCTGCTGCTTGCCGGCGCGGGCAGCGGGAAAACTCGCGTGATCACGCACCGCATTGCGCATTTGATTGAGGCGCATCGCATTCCGGGGCCTGCGGTATTGGCCGTTACCTTCACGAACAAGGCGGCCGACGAGATGCGCCAGCGGGTCCAGAATCTGCTGAGCAATACAACGCAAACGAGCACGCCCATGGTGTCGACGTTTCACTCGTTCTGCGTGCGCCTGCTGCGGCGAGACGGCGAGACACTTCGCGAAATCCGAACCGGCTTCACCCGGCGATTCACAATCTATGACGACGACGATCAAGTGGCCCTCACGAAATCGATTTATAAGCAGCTTGGATTGGACGAGAAGTTTATGCAGTACCGGGCAGCCCTGTCACGCATCAGTCATGGCAAGAGCCATAACGAAACTCCTGAGGACTGGTATAAGGCGGCGACCGACCCGAAATTGACGCGTCTGGCGAAGATTTATGAGCTCTACGAGGAACGTTTGCAACAGGCGAACGCGCTCGATTTCGACGATCTGCTGCTAGAAGCGGTACGGCTACTTCGACACGATGAGGCACTGCGGCAACTTTACAATCGCCGCTATGAATTCGTCATGATCGATGAGTATCAGGACACGAATCGGAGCCAGTATGAGCTGATGCGTTTACTGACAGAAACGCGGCACAACGTGTGCGTGGTGGGAGATGAAGATCAATCGATTTATGGATGGCGCGGCGCGGACATCCGGAATATTCTCGATTTCGAGCGGGATTATCCAGATGCCGTGGTGATCAGGCTGGAGGAAAACTACCGATCGACCAAAAATATTCTGGAGGCGGCGAGCGCGGTCGTTGCGAATAACAAAGAACGCAAGGGCAAGTGGCTCTGGACCAAATCGGATACCGGCGCGAAGATTGGATATTACGAAGCGCCGGACGGCGAAAACGAAGCGCTGTTTATTGCGGACACGATCGAGAAGCTGTTAGCCAGGAACCCGATGGAGCGGGTGGCTGTCCTTTATCGCACGAATTTCCAATCGCGGCAGATCGAAGAAGCATTACGGCGCTATGGCCGCAAGTACCTGGTGGTGGGCGGCTTCAGCTTTTATCAACGCGCTGAAGTAAAGGATCTTCTCTCTTATCTGAAAGTGCTGCTCAGCCCTCACGATTCCATCAGTCTGCTGCGTATCATCAATACTCCGGCGCGGGGCATCGGCAAAGGGACGGTCGAGCAGATTGAGGGATACGCGCTTCAACGTGGATTGAGCCTGTGGAACGCGCTTCCAAAGATGCTCGAAGAGAAAATTTTCCCCACGCGCGCGGAGTCTGCGATTCGGTCATTCATGAATCTCTTAGGGGAGCTGCAAGAATCGGTGCAATCGAAGCGCCTGGACGAGGCGCTCCGGGAAATTCTGCAGAAGACCGGCTACGAGACGATGCTGAAGAACGATTCGACGCCGGATTCGGAATCGCGGCTGGCGAATTTGGAAGAATTGGTGAACGCGTCGGCGGAAGCGGCCGAGCGCGGCGAAGGAGCCTCCGAGTTTCTGGATCACGCGGCGCTGGTAGCGGACGCGGACGGAGTGGATGAGCACGCGGCGGTTTCTCTTCTGACGGTACACAACGCCAAGGGTCTCGAGTTTTCAAACGTATTCGTTGCGGGATTGGAAGAAGGAATCTTCCCGCACAGCCGTTCTCTCACTTCAGAAGCAGCGATGGAAGAAGAGCGGCGGCTCTGCTACGTGGGAATGACTCGAGCAGAGAGACGGCTTTACCTCACTTGGGCGCGATACCGGCGAAGGTTCGGGGGGCAGCAGCCGGAGGTATGCCTGCCCTCGCGGTTCCTCAATGAAGTTCCCTCGAGCCTGCGGGAACGGCTTTCACCACAAAGCCGGAGGGATACCGAAGAAGTCGACCTCTTTGCGGAGCAGCACGATGTTCGCGAATCCGTGAAGCGCAATCTCTACACAGGGCGCACGTACAATTCAGTCGATAACATTGCGCAGTTTTTCGCGGAGCGCGGAATGCCTCCGCCTTCCGGGCTGACGCGAAGACCTCAACTTCCGAACGCGAATGCAGCGCGGGAGAGAGAACAAGGTTCCGGGGAAGGGGCTCCACGGCAGCCTATGTCACGGCCGACCCCAACCCCACCGCCACGCGCTGCCGCTGTTCGGCGGCCGTCGGGAGTCACGCGAGGCGCAGTAGTTCAGCATCCCAAATACGGCCGTGGCATGGTGCTTCGCCGCGAAGGCGATGGGGAGGATGCGAAACTAACAATTAGTTTCCCCGGATACGGGTTGAAGAAAATTGTTGAGAAGTACGCAGGAATAAAAATCGACGAATGAATACAAAGCATGTAAACGATCGAGCGGAACGGAAGAAGCTGAAGCGTGCGGCACGCAAGAAAGCGGCTCCGAAGGCAAAGCGCGCCTCGGGCGTCGCGCGTGGGTCAATGAAGAAGAAAGTGAAGAAAATGGTGAAGGGGCAGCGCAAACGCTAACGGCTCGCCAGTAGTCACTTTGTTCGCGCGGCAGAAAGCGCCGCGGTCATGTCGGCAATGCGGCGCCTTTTTTCTCGCGGATGCCGATTCCAGGCGTCGCAATGCGGAAGCCTACTCGCTCCATCGCGGTTTGAATATATTGGTTGCGCATGAACCAGCGCCAAACGTTCCCGGTCAGAAGATTTGAAATGCTCAGTAGGGAAATACCGACATCGATCCCAACAACGTCCTGATTCACCCACAATTTCTGATTGTTCCAGTTAGGATTGAACGCGTCGGTGAATCCGTAGCGGCCGTAAATTTTTTCACCATACACGTTGTACATTTGGCGCAGGACAGGAAGACAGATCTCTTGCGCAAACATGAGTGATCCGGCGGCGGCGCAGGGGACCAGGGTGCCGTCAATGGGTCCGCCGTTGGGCAGTCCGCCCCAGACCACATATCCGGTGGGACTATCGGAGACCGTTACACCCCACATGTTCGGCCCGTAATCCGCATAGCGGGCCTGAAGACTGATGCAGAAATCCCGATGGGCATAGGTGGCGATCTGCGAGTTGCGGAAAAAGTTCAGAAAAGACGGATCGCCGTCCTGCTGATGACGGAAATCGACCCAAGCATGCGAATACTGATGTGTGAAGAGCGGGCCGCCGCCAACGAATTTCCATTGTTCATAGCGGACTTCGGGTCTTAACCAGGCATACCAGCTATCGGAAGGGATGGCGTGACGGCCAGCACCGATGGCGAGCAGGTACAGGACCGAGGCCTCGCTGTAGGCGCTCCACCTGAATTTGATAAAGCCCGATCCGGGCCGCGCGCCATGCGACAGGAGCAGCGGGCTTCCGTTCAGCATCCAGGCGAAATCGACGCGCTCGAATATCTGCTTCGCCAAGCTTTGAATTTCCCGGTCGTTAGAGAAATAGCCGGCGGCCGTTAACACTCCGCAGAGCAGCAGGGCGGTATCGACGCTCGAAAGCTCGGAACCGAGGCGCCGCTCGCCGGTACTGGCGTCCATGAAGTGGTAGTACCAGCCGTGATCATGGAAGGCGTGCACCCAAAAATAACGAAGCGTGGTCAGGACGCGGGCGCGAACCTGATCTCTTGGGATCCAGCCGCGATCCGCTCCGATGCAAAGCGCGGTTAAGCCGAAGCCGGTAGCGGCGGAACTGCCAACGTTATCACCGGACCGGGCGCCGTCGTTCCGGCCGCGATCCATTATGATGCCGGTGTGGGGGTCGACCTGCTCCCAGAAATACCGGACACAACATTTGGCATAGTCTTCGAGGAATTTGCGGTCCTCCGGTTTGAGGACAGGTGCAATATCGGGCAGAGTGGTAGCGGCGGGCGCACGATGCGCGAGCAGGGCGACGCCGGCGGTCGAAAACAAAAACTCGCGGCGCGAGAAGCTATGGTCTTGGCGTCTCACGGCGATAAATCAGAAGACTGAACTCGGGTGTACTTCCAGTTTAGACGAGAACCGGGCAGCCCTGGGTTGCCACTGCCCTGTCGCATGCCTGAAGCTCACGTGCAGGTTTGGGGCCGAAACTCTCAGGCCTAGAAGGTAATTCGGACTTGCAATTCGATAGAGCGCCCCGCCAAAGCTCCGCTCGGGCGGCCGAAATTCGTATTTTCCACGTGAGCGTCGTTATCGCCAAACGCGAAAGGAATGAGGTTGAGCTGGTTGAAGACGTTGAACGCATAGCCGCGGAACTCTATGCCCGCCGCCTCGCCCAGCATGGGGAAGGCGAAGCGCTTCGAGAGAGTCGCATCGGTTGAAAAGAAGCCCGGGCCACGGAACGAGTTCCGCCCGATTCCGGGAGGGCCCGACGCTGAAGCATTAATATTGAAATAGTTTGCACCGTTGATGACGGATGTTTGGCTCGTCCCGCCGAATTCGCAGCCATTCATGAAACATTGGTTCGAGACGCCGTTCGGGTTGGCGTTGTTGAAGTACTGCACCGGCCGGGTCGGCTGAATGGTCGCCGCGGTGGGCAGGGCAGCTACTGACTGCTGATTGCCGGTCACGGGCGTCCACGGAAAGCCCGAGTAAGCCGTAACGATGGCTCCCACCTGCCAGCCGCCGAGCAGGGTGTGCAGCAGGCCTTTGCTGTGGGGAAATATCGGCAAAGTCCAGAGGCCGTTCAGGGTGAAGCGATGGCGCGAGTCATAATCGGAGGGACCATATTCCGAGGTTTGCGCGTGCACGGGATCGGTCTGGTTCGTCTGCGCGCCTGGGCCTTCAGCCGAGAGCATGTCGATGCTCTTGCTCCAGGTATACGTTGCGTCCACCGAGAAGCCTAGCGAGAACTGCTTGGCGATACGGGCGTACATGGCATTGTAGGAAGTATTCACGTCCGGGGTGGGAATCAACACACCGCTAAAAAAGCTGTTCTGGCTTCCGATTGTTTGCGGATAGACGAAGTTTTCGTCAAAAATGCGCACCAGATGGCGACTGAGCGCTCCCTGGTACCCGAGCGTAAAGGCGACGTTCTTCGCGATCTGCGTTTGCGTCTCGAATGAGTAGATATAAGTGTACGCGTCGGGAGTATTAGGCCACGCCCCATATACCTGGATGGGAGGAGGCGTGCCGCCACCGATCGCGTTTGGTGTTCCGGTGGCGGGATTTACGCCAGTTGCTAATGCTGCGTTGGCTGGATAGCTGTTCGGAGCATTGCTGTTTCCGGTGAAAAACTGAATTTGACCGTTTGCAAACGGTGAAGCGAACCCGAACGGCGAAGGCGCGGTTCCGCAGCACAGTCCATAAAAGTAGTTTGAGGGGAGATCCTGCCGGATGTTCGCGAACACATTATCGTTCTGCCGGTTGTACAAGACACCGAATCCGCCGCGCACGACGAATTTCTGATGCGCTGCGATGGGCGAATAAGCGAACCCGATGCGCGGCTCAAAGTCCTTCCAGTTCGAATTCCATAGCTGATTCGTTTTTCGAAGCTGCGCGTTGACCAAGCCCGCGGAGCCGGAGCCTAAGAAAATGTTGATCAGATTACCTCGGGCTTCAGTCAGCGGCGAAAAGTATTCCCAACGCAGGCCGAGGTTCACGGTTAAACTTGGGCTTACGTGCCAGTCGTCTGCCGCAAAGAGGGCACCGATGTGATCACGGAAATAGAACACTGAGTTCGATGCGCCGCCCGTATTAGCGTTCGCGTAGATCTGTTCGAAAATGGGCGCGCTATTGGCCAGATTCCAAAGTCCCGAAAAAGAATAGAGCGGCCGTGCACCGCCGAGGAGATTGTCATTATCCTGCTCCCAGCGGTACTCGCCACCGAAGCGGAATGTGTGATTGCCGAGCACTTTGGTTACGGTGTCTCGGATTTCGTAGGTATTCTGGGCGAAGATGGCGGGGGTCGTCGCGGCTTGTATTACACCGGCGACTTGCAAATTTCCGAATGGATATCCCTCCACTTGAATCTGCGGTATCCCGAAATTTGTGCCGGCATTATCGTTGAGTTGATTGTCCGCAAAGCGAGTGAAGTTACCGCGAAGCTCGTTAATGGTGGTTGCATTCTGATTGCGGATGTAAGCAAGCGTGACGGCGGTGTTCGTGGGCTTCAGGTAAGTATCTGCATCGGGCGCGGAAGCCGCGGCCGCTTGCGCAGATACAGAGTTGAGATGCGTAATGTAGGTTGATCCGAAGATCAGATCTTTCGAAGTCAGATTGTAATCGAAGCGCGCGTTGTACTGGTTAGCGATCTGCTCGCCGGGAGTATAAAACTCGACGTATTGAAGATCGGGAATACCGTCAAAACCGCCGCCGGTGGCCATAGGCAAGTATTGAGAAGGGCCGTTCGGATTGACAATGTAAGGTGTTCCGTTGACTCCGGCCCCCGGAGAACCGAGATCGAGCCCGCCATTTACCTGACGACAAAGCGTAGCAGCGTTGGAGCCGAAAACCGAGCAGCTCGCGGTGGGCCCGCCCAGCAGGGCGACGATGCGGGGAGCCGCGTTGGCTGTGCTGAAGATCTTGGCAACCGGCGTATTCGGCCGGGAGGCGACCAGAAGCTGCCTGTATTGAGGTGTTGTCGCCCAGCCTTGTCCGTAAGTGGTCGTCTTATTGTGGAGGCCTTCGTAAGACAAAAAGAAAAAGAGCTTGTCCTTTTTAATCGGGTCCGCCGAGACTGGCGGCGTATTGCCGGTAATTGTTTTGCACCCGGACAGGCGGAGCGTTGTTCGGACCGCCCCATTTGTTATAGGCATTGAAATTCGGGTCCTGATATAGGAAGACGGCGCTTCCGTGAAACTGATCGGTCCCGCTCTTGGTTGTGGTGCGAATGTGCGCGCCGCTACCGCGGCCGTCGGCGGCGTCATAGTCCGCGGTGACCACCGTCATGTCCTGAACTGATTCGGTGTTTGGTGTAACCACGGCCGCGCCACCCCAACCGAGACTGTTGACGTTTACTCCGTCGATATAGAAAACGTTCTGCTCAACCCGCTGTCCAGCGGAGCTTACTTGCACTTGATTCTCGGTTTGAAAAATGCCGGTATTCGATTGGCCGGGGCCAGAAGTGTTACCGAGAAACACCGTCTGCCCGTTGCCGCTCCGACCCCCGGTACTGTCAATACCGGGCATAGTTCGGATCAATTCATAAGGATCGCGGCCGAAGGACGGGAGTGACTGAACGGCTTGGCTCGAAATGGTTCCACTGAGGCTGGCATCCGCGGTCTGTAGCGTTGGCACGGAAGAGGCCGTGACAGTAACAGACGATTGAATGTTGCCGGGTTGCAAAGTGGCGTTCGCGGTTTGCGGCAAATCGGCAGCCACCTGAATGCCCGATATGGTGGAACTCTGGAAACCGGTAGCGGTAATCGTAACGTCGTACGTGCCCGCAGGAAGCTGGTTGAAACGATAAAAACCTTGGTCGTTTGACGTGGTCTCCTGCGTGGCTTGCGTGCCTGTATTGATGAATTTTACGTGGGCTCCGGGGACAACTCCTCCGGAGGGGTCGGTAATTACGCCCTGCAAGCTCGCATTAAATTGCGCATGCAATGGAATTGAGAGCACGGACAAGAGGATTAGCGGCAAAAGAACCCTGCATTTGTGCAACATACCCGAATAGACGCGGGCTTATCGGGGATGTGACACGCTGCAACGTTATGTCGTACGTAAAACTTACCAAGTATCGCTATACTGACCGCTAGCCGATGAATCAGCTACTCAAAACCAAGGATATCGACGCGCTTCTCGAGGAGACGCATGTCGAAGGCCGAAGGCTCAAGAGATCACTGGGGCCCTGGAGCCTGATCGCCTTTGGAATCGGCGCAGTCATTGGCGGAGGCATCTTCACGGTAACCGGAACGGCGGCGGCGGGCCAACGCCTCAGCGTCGCATCACCGTTGAATGCTCCTCTTTTAGATTTGATCCTGCACGGCGGGGCCGCGCAATCGATGATCGGACGCCCCGGCGCAGGACCGGGTCTCACACTTTCTTTTATTCTTGTAGCGATTACATGCGGCTTCGCGGCGCTTTGCTACGCGGAGCTGGCATCGATGATACCGATTGCAGGCAGCGCCTACACGTATGCCTACACTACCCTGGGCGAGATTTTTGCGTGGATCATCGGATGGGACCTCATCCTCGAGTATGCCGTATCCAATATGTCGGTCGCCGTGGGTTTTTCCGCATACTTCAATGTCATGTGCGATTACCTGTTCGGCGTTCACCTGCCGAGATATCTTTCCGAGCCAATGATTATGGAAGGGCGATTCACAGGCAGCCTGTTTAACCTTCCGTCGTTTCTGATCGTGATGCTGTTGAGCTGGATTCTGGTGCGGGGAGTGAGGGAAAGCGCGGGCGCGAACAATGTCATGGTGGCGATAAAGCTCGCGGCCGTGCTGTTGTTCGTTTTCGGAGCAGCCCGCGCCGTCCAAGCCTCTAATCTGCACCCATTCCTGCCGAACGGATTCGCGGGCGTCCTCAGCGGAGCGGCGATCGTTTTTTTCACGTTCATCGGTTTCGACTCTGTCTCCACCGCGGCCGAAGAGTGCACGAACCCTCAGAAGAACATGCCGATCGGGATTATCGGCACGCTGGTGATCTGCGGCCTTCTTTATACGTCGGTGGCGCTCGTACTGACGGGCATCGTGAGCTGGAAGACCTTGGATAACGCATCACCGGTGGCAAACGCGTTACAAGCGGTGGGGATGAACCGGCTTCGCTTTACCGTGACGGTGGGCGCTTTGCTGGGAATGCTCTCATCCTTGCTTGTCTATCAATATGGACAGGCGCGGATCTGGTTTGCGATGTCGAGGGACCGGCTGCTACCCGATGTTTTTTCAAGCGTTCACAGGAAGTACCGGACGCCTCACGTTAGTACGTGGCTGGCCGGATTGGCAGTCGGAATTCCAGCGGGTGTTTGGGATATCGGAACGTTCGCGGACCTGTCGAACATCGGTACACTCTTCGCGTTCATCATTGTTTCGGCGGGCGTGGTGATTCTGAGGCGCAATCAGCCGGATCGGCGAAGGACATTCAAAGTACCCTTCTCGCCCGTGACGCCAGCCATTTCGATTCTAAGTTGTTTCGGGTTGATGCTCGGTCTGCCGCTCGAGACCTGGATTCGGTTCGTCATCTGGCTGATCATCGGACTTTTCATTTATGCCGGCTACAGCCGCAAGCGCAGCCCGCTTCACGAGTTCGATGTCCAGCGGATCGCCTAAAAGGGAATCCTCGCTCACCAGCCTTCCCAAACAAGAGCGGGAAACACCAGCTGCGAATGAAACCCAACCGATTCATACAATCGGATTGCCTCGACGTTCGAACAGGTAACAGTAAGACTGACGGAAGAGCAGCCCAGCCCGGCAAGCCGTATGAGGCATTGCCGCAGAAGTTCATATCCCAGCTGAACTCCGCGAACGGCCGGCAGCACGCATAACTGAGTGACGTGACCCGAATTGAAAGAAACCAGGCTGGCGAGACAAACTCCGCATACGCGGCCGGTTCGGTTGTCGATAGCCACCACTGAGGCGCCGGGCGAGAACTGGCCGCAACCCGGAAACCGGATGATGTTGGTCAGGAAATGCCGCGCTCCCGGAATGGTTCTGTACTGGTCATTGATTTCACTGTCCACGTGACCTTTGTAAGCAGCGGCGACAACGTGCGCCACTTCTTCCTGGTAACGTTCTATCCACGGCACCAGAGTGGCGCCGGAATGGGCGGCCCCGGGCGGCAACTCGGCTGCGGAATCACGATCGATTTTCATGAAGTAGCGGTCGTGGCGAGCGGAGTGTGGGCTGAAGGGAGGATGCAGAGCGCGCGAGTGCAGCAGCATCAACTGCGATTCCACCCGCCGTACGCCTGGAGCGAGCATCATGCCCTGGACCACGGCGCCCAAAAGCGTTTTTTCATTTGAGGGCGTGGCGTGATCGGCACGGACATAGAAATCTCCGATTAAGCCTTTATGTCCTTCACAAACGTAGTACGCATAGCCAATGACTTCTCTTCCGGCACGCAGGGCGTAGCCGCAGAGAGAATGTATTTGGAGAAAACGCCGTAGGAGGTCGGCGGAGCCGCGGAAATCCCAGCAGAAACGGCGCTGCCACACACCGATTTCTTCGCTGAGCAGCGGGTCGAGGTCGGCTACACCAAGGTGCGGCAGTTCGATGACTTCGGGCAGTGGGGCATCGTAAAGCGCCGCCATTGACTGAATTATACGTGTAGAGGGACGGGCATGCCGGGTGAATGGGCGCCGGTCCTCGCGAGGAAATCCCGGATGTTACAGGTAGCCCGATTCACACGGTCGTCACTCTCAATAAGGCTGAAACGAACGAATCCTTCGCCCATCGGCCCGAAACCGATGCCGGGCGAAACGGCGACGTGCGCGTCGCGCATGAGCACCTTCGCAAATTCGAGTGATCCGAGTGACGCGAAAGCTTGCGGAATACGGGCCCACACGAACATCGAGCCTCGGGGTGGATCGACGTGCCAGCCGGCCTTTGCCAAACCCTCGATCAGAACATCACGGCGCGATTGGTAAATGGCGCAAATTTTTCCTGGAGTGTCCTCGCACTCTCGCAGCGCATGGATCGCGGCAATCTGAATCGGTTGGAAAATTCCGTAGTCGAGATAGCTCTTGATTCGCGCCAGGGCAGCGATCAAATCGCGGTTTCCGAGGCAAAACCCAACTCGCCAGCCCGCCATGTTGTAGCTCTTGGTCATAGAGTAAATCTCGACCGCATGTTCGGGAGCGCCTTCCACCTGCATGATGCTGGGAGGGCGGTATTGGTCAAATCCAAGCTCGGCATACGCGAAATCGTGAATGATATAAGAGCCGTGCTGGCGGGCCAAATCAACGATCTCACGCATGAAATTGAGATCCACGCAGGTAGTGGTCGGGTTGTGCGGAAATGAAATGAGAATGACTTTCGGCTTTACGGCAGCCGTCCGATAGAGCTTCTGAAGGCCGTCCAGGAAGGTCGCGGCATCGGGCATGGGCAGCATGCAGGCCTGGCCTTCGGCCATGATGACGCCGTATTGGTGTATCGGATAAGCCGGATTCGGGGAAACGACGGGATCGCCGGGTCCGATGATGGCGAACAACAGATGCGCGAGCGCATCCTTCGCGCCGATGGTGGCTATGGCTTCCGCCTCGGGATCAAGTTTGACGCCGTACTGCTTGTGATAGCGCGCGACAATGGCTTCTCTCAGCTGCGGAATTCCGCGCGACATGGAATACCGGTGATTGACCGGATTTTGGGCGGCTTCGATGAGCTTTTCGACGACCGGCTGCGGCGTCGCGCCATCCGGATTGCCCATTCCCATATCGATAACGTCCACGCCCGCAGCGCGCGCCTTATCCCGCATTTCGTTTATAACCGCGAAGACGTACGGAGGCAACTTTTCTATCCGATAAAAATCGCTGGCCGGAGTCTCTCGAGTTTTGGGACCGCCCAAGAGAGCGGCCTCACCGGATGTCATACTTCCATAGTGTATCGGGGTTGAACATTGTCGCCAAAACCGAGTACGAATGCGGTGAATTGTGCCTGATCGCCCGCATATCGTTGTCGTCGGAAGCGCAAACGTCGATTTAACGACGTTTACCGATGCTTTTCCGCGTCCCGGTGAGACGATATTCGGACGCGAGTTTCACCTCGGTTTCGGGGGCAAGGGCGCCAATCAAGCTGTTGCGGCGCGGCTCTGTGGCGCGGACGTTTCGATGATCGCGCGGGTGGGCGACGATCTGTTCGGGCCAGCAACCATCGAGAACTTCTCTTCACTCGGCATCGACGCGAGTCGCGTTTTGATTACGCCCGGCGTGTCCAGCGGAGTCGCACCGATCTTTGTTGACAGCTCCGGACAAAATCGGATTCTCGTGGTGAAAGGAGCCAATGACCGCCTCCTTCCTTCGGATATCGATGCAGCGTCTGGCGTGATTAGCCAGGCTAATTGCGTGGTTCTCCAGCTTGAAATACCGGTGGAGACCGTGTATCACACGCTCAAAATGGCTCGAGGGCTGGGAATTCGGACGATCCTGAATCCTGCGCCCGCCCAGTCAATCGATTTTCGAGAACTGGTAAATGCGGATTACATCGTTCCGAACGAGAGCGAGGCGGAAGCGCTGAGTGGATTGCCCGTCCGAACTCTTCCGGAAGCCTATGCCGCCGCAAGGCAGTTGCTGGACTCCGGCTTGAGCCGCGTTGTCATCACGCTGGGATCGAATGGAGCGCTTAGCGCCGAGGCCGATGAGATCCGCCACATTCCGCCGTTCACCGTCCAGCCGGTCGATACTACAGGCGCGGGAGACGCCTTTATCGGAAGCTTTGCGCGATTTCTGGCGGGCGGGTGCACGGAAAACGAAGCGATCCTCCGAGCTAACCTATACGCGGCAGTCTCAACGACCCGAACTGGAACCCAGAAGTCGTTTGTCACCTATGAGCAGTTTGACGCGGAGTGGATAAGGCGGCGAGGCAACCCTGCGGTCAAAGTCATTAAGCGATCGCCCTGATCGCGCGGACCGGAAGAAAAATAATGGCGCTCACCAGAGCCAGCGCTCCGTGAACCGTAATCCCGATTAACCGGAACGGCAGCAGAAGAAGCCACACGATAGGGTACAGCAGAAGCGCGGCGAGAGCCAGCGGCCAGGAGATTACAAATAGCAGGCACCACAGCAGAAACGTGATCATGAATGGGTCACCAACTCAAAGATACGCTCTCGATTGGCCTGATGTTCCATTACGAGCCTGAGCCGTGGTGCGATTTTTCCTGCGCTTCGCGGAAGGGTGCGGTTTTCGGATTCTGCGCATTCCATTTGGGCGCAGTTGGGCTGTTTGCGATGCCCAGGAGGCCCAGGGCGACCATGCGGTCTACTCTGGCCATATTGTCGTAATCAATTTTTTGCCATTCGTCTCCCAGGCCGTGATAGTCGGGATAATCGAATGCCACTGTCAGGCTGTGGGCGGGCACGCCTTGCTCGGCCAGCGCGGCGTTGTCGCTTCGCGTGAAGTAGGCATCGCTCGCTTCCTTATCCAGGTAGACCTTGATGCCGGTTCGAACGCCGGCGCGTTCCAGGTATTGAGTCACGTCCGAATAATCGAATCCAGTGAGGCTGGCGTTGTTGAGATGCCGGCCAACAGTCGAATCTGTCCGGCCGACTTGCTCCAGATTTATATCGGCCACAGTATCGGAAATGGGGAATACGGGATGCCTGCCGTAATACTGCGAGCCGAGCTCTCCGCGTTCTTCGCCAAAAAATGTCATAAAGACGAGAGATCGCTTCGGATGCGGAGTCAGCTTGGACAGCGATTTCGCTATTTCAATTACTGAAACCGTGCCACTTCCATCATCGTTCGCGCCGTTATAGATGTGGTCGTTCGGATTTTGAACGCGGTTCGCCGACATGCGCGCTCCGCTATCGCTAGTACCAATATGATCGTAGTGTGCGGTCAGCAGAACGCACGTGCTTTTCAGATTCGGATCGGACCCCCGAAGGATGCCGATGACGTTTTTCAACATGACATTCTGGTCTTCGGGCGCGGGCAGGTCCACGGAAACCGTTCTGGTGTCGGACCCCCCGGCGGGATGCTCGATCCATTTTTGAAGCTCGTCACCGGCGGCCAGTAGAGCGGGTACCTGTTGTTCTTGTGCTTCATCGGCTGGCAACAATCTGCTGGCGGACTGATTCTGCCTTTGTGCGCTAACAGCGATTTCGAGAGCCGCATGGGACGCGGATACGGTGCGATCGAAAGCACGCATTTTCCGGAAGACGGCCATTCTCTGATCCTGAGGAATCTTGCCGAACGAGGGCTGCGGCACGACAACGGCTTTTCCCTCCAGATCCGCGCCTCTGAGTAAGTCCGGATCTTTCGATGAGAAAACAATCACTGGAGCGTGCTCGACCTTTGCCGCCTGGTTAACGGCGGTAATGGAGATGTCTTGCGCGGGTATAGAAAAGGTTTGCGCGCCATCTTGCAGGCTCATATCCGACGGAGCTTTCGGCATGCGGCGGTCTATCATAGCTGCCGTCTGAAAGTAGTCTTGATTGCCGCCCGGTTCGAGACCGGCAGCGCGAAATTGGGAAGCGATGAATTCCGCGGCGATATCCAATCCGGGCGACGGTGTGTAGCGCCCCTGTAGCACGTCTGAGGCCAAAAACGATAGGTCGCCCTTCATATCCGCGGCCTTTATTGAGTTCAGGACGCGCTGAACGTTTAAAGGCAGCGGAGCCGGCGCGGCGCCCCTAAGGACGGCAATAGAAACAAATACAAGGATCGGCGTTTTAAAAGATTGGTGGCTTCTCATCGAGAGCTAGGTGACATCGTATCCGACAAACTTATCCAGAATGACATTCCCTTTGTAATTGATCTCCTGATGAATGCCGATGGATGACGAGTAATAGGCGAATGCGGTAGTCTGCTTGAGCTGGGTAAAGAATTTCTCGCCTTCCGTTTGCGGATTTTTCTCGGCGGCTGCGAGCTTCGTCAAAACCGCGATCTGCTTCGGTTTACCGGTTTTCATAAATGGCGCTTGATACATGCTTTGGGAGAGTTCGTCAACGGCGGCCAGTCCCTTACGCCACGAAGTCTTGTTCTCAGGCAGGAAGGCCTCGGCCACCGTGCGATCGATGTACTTCGCGACCCCGGAATCGTGGGCTCCCGGGGAATGATCGTCGGCCGGGATGATCAGTTCGCTAAGTGTGTCGAGGAGCGCGAATTCCTGTTTCGTGAAGAACAGCGGCGCGCCCGGCTCCGCAGCTGGTAGTTGCAGAGTGGTAAATGCAGTGGCGCCGAGAATCCTGAGCAGGTCACGGCGATTCAGACCGGTCTCCACTAGATCTCTCCCTTCTTCAAGCGGTCAGCCAGATAATCGCAGGAACGCCAGCACAGCGCCATGATTGTCCAGGTCGGATTCTGACAGGACGCGTTCACGTGGGTGCTCCCATCCACGACGAAAACATTCTTAACATCGTGACACTGCTGGAACTGATTTACGACGGAAGTCTTGGCATCATTGCCCATCCGCGCGGTTCCAAGCTCATGAATAGACCAACCCTCCGTCAACATGTCATCCGAGGACGCGACGATCTCGAACTTGGCGGCTTCGAACATCTCCTTCGCTGTTGCCGCCATATCGGCCACCATTTTCTTTTCGTTGTCGCCGAAACGGTAATTGAAGCGCAGCACGGGAATTCCCCAGTCATCCTTCATCTCAGGATCAACCTCCACCTGGTTTTCATAGCGGGCCAGCACTTCGCCGAAACCGCCCATCGAAATCGTGGCGCCGGCATAGTCTCGAACGTGCTTTTTATATTCCTCGCCAAAACCCGCGCTGGTATAAGCAGCGCCGGGAATCATCCCGCAGCCGCTCCCCCCTTCAAAGCCGTAGCCGCGGATAAAATCGGGCTGCTTTGTATTCAAATTTCGGAATCGGGCGAGATAGAAGCTGCCTGGGCGGCCATCGTCGAGCGTGCGAGGTTTGCCGACCATCTCGGGCATAAAACCCGCAACGGAAGGCCCCATCACGTGCTCGCAAAAATTATGGCCTACATGTCCGCTGGAATTGGCGAGCCCATTCGGATGCAGATTGGATTTGGACAGCAGCAGCAAGCGAGCGGTTTCTAATGTAGACGCCGCAAGCACAACGACTTTCGCTCTTGCCTGATAGCTTTTGCGGGTGTCGCTGTCGAGAAATGAGACGCCGCTGGCTTTTCCAGTGGCCTTGTCGATGGTTACTTCGTAAACCGTCGAGTTGGGGCGGACCGTGAGATTACCGGTGTCCATGGCGGGGCGGATAAGGCCAGTGGTGGAATCGAAAGCGGCGTGAATATCGCAACCCCCGGCATGGCGGCTGCACGCGCCCCTGCCGTAGCAGCGGCTTCGGTACTTGTTCTTCACGCCATCGGTCGCTACGCCCGCGCGGTAAGGCGTAAGCGTCCGGCCCATTCCCTTCAGCGTTTCGCGGAAGTGCAGCTCAGAGTAAGTGAACTTTACCGGGCGCTGAAACTTGCCATCGGGCAGCCACGGCAGATTCTCCGGATGGCCGGAGACGCCCAGATATAAATCGACACGATCGTAATAGGGTTCGATGTCGGCGTATGAAATAGGCCAGTTTTCTCCAAAGCCGTCGCGGTCTTTCGCCTTGAAATCGTAATCGGAGAGGCGCAACGCAAGCCGTCCCCATATGTTGGTCTTCCCTCCCACGACCCTCGATCGAACCCACGCGTATCTGGTCCCGCTATATGGGTGCTGTTTCTCATCGACCACTAGCGTCTTGCTGTAATCGGAAAAACTGGTGTCTTGGACATATGACATTACTTTGTTAAACGGCGAGTTCCGTGCGTAAGGCGGTTGCCGAATCGTGTACTCATTTCTGGTCAGACCGTGATAGTCCGGCGGCATCCTGCCGCGGCGCGGATGATCGTACGGCCATTCCATCGAATGTAGAATCTTGCTCGTGTCCTGGTATTTGCCGGCCTCGAGCAGCAAAACTTTAAGGCCGTGGGACGTCAGCACGTGAGCGGCCATACCGCCCGCCGCTCCGGAGCCGACGATTACGGCGTCGTACGTCGTATCGAGATTCACTTCCGTGTTGTTTGTCGTTGGAAATTGAAGCAGCACAGTTATTCCTGAATGAAATTGTATGCCTTGGGACCGGAGAGTTGTTATCGTCGGTCTACAGAGGGGGATTTGTGTTCAATTCGGAAATCCTGGATGTCGCGATCGGTTTGGTGCTACTGTTCTTGCTGCTCAGCCTCGTCTGCTCTTCGATCAAGGAAGCCTTGGAGACCGTACTCAAGTATCGGGCTCGAGATCTGGAGCGCGGCATACGGGAAATGTTCGGCGACAGCCATACGGTGGACCTCCTTCCGAATTTTTATAAACATCCCCTGATAAACGGCCTGTTCAGAGGACAGTACAATCCGCATAATACCGGCAATTTGCCGTCCTACATTCCGGCGCGGACGTTTGCCATAGCGGTCATCGATCTGGTCAGATTGGCTGCTCCGGCAGCGGCCCGTTCGGATGCAGCGGCCGCGCCAGAGCCCGGTGGCGCAATTTTCGAGGCGAAACCCAGCCCGATTGCAGACCTGAAAAGCGCGGTCTTGCGTTTGCCTGAGAATTCGAATCTGAGAGGCGCCCTGTTGCCGCTGATCGAGGCGGCCGCCGGCGACGCAGTGCGTGCTCGCCAAAATATCGAGGATTGGTACAACAGCGCGATGGACCGCGTCTCGGGCTGGTACAAGCGCCGGACTCAGATTATCATCGCGGCCATCGGATTCACCATAGCTGCGGCCATGAATGTCGATGCCGTGGCGATCACCCGCTACCTGAATACCAGCCAGACGGCGCGGTCCGTGGTGGTGTCGCGGGCAGCGGAACGAAATACACTTTCAGAGCCCGGCTCTTCGGATTTGACGGACCCGCTCGGATGGATCGTGCGGCAAGGCGGCGTGCCGCTCGGTTGGCGCCTCTCTCCGGAGCCCGGCCAAACGGACGCCGATTTCAGCCGCGATTGGAGGAGACCGCCGCGGGGACTCGACGCATGGCTGATCAAAATCTGCGGGATACTGTTCACCGGGTTCGCGGTTTCCCTGGGCGCGCCGTTCTGGTTCGACATTCTGAACCGGTTTATGGTGATCCGCTCCACCGTGAAGCCCGAGGAGAAGAGTCAGGAGGAGAAGAGCAAAGCGTGAGAACAACTCGGCCCGGCGCGTGTAGTTTCCTATTCCTCAGGCGCGGCGGTGACGGGCTTGGACGGGACGATGCGAACGATTTCCCCATCCACCAGCGAATCAGGCGGATTGGCGATAATGGACGCTCTATCATCCAGTCCGGCCAGAACCTCCACCGTGTTGCCGAAATCGCGCCCGAGGGTAACAGGCACTAGCGAGGTACGGTTTCCGTTCACCACAATAGGAACACGCAGGCCATCGGCGCGAAACACGAGCGACGTAGACGGGATGATTAGCGTCGTCCCCTTGGATTTGATCCTAAAGTGGACTTCAGCGTAAGAGCCGGGAAAAAGCAAGCCCGTCGAGTTCACGACATCCACCTCAACCAGAAGCGTTCGAGTAGCGGAATCCATGGCATCCGCGGTGCGAACCAAAGTACCTTGAAACCGGCGTCCGGGCAATTCCGGAAGAGTTAGATCCGCCTTCAGGCCGGGCACCGCATCGTGCGAATACACTTGAGGGACGTTCACGAAAACACGGAGCTTGTTCACCGCTGCTATGTGGAACAGTTCGCGCGCGGGGCCGCCGGAAGAACCGGAATCGATGAGTTGCCCGATATCGGTATTGCGCGCCGTCACGACGCCGTCAAATGGCGCGTAGATCTTCTCGAAGTCGACCATCTGTTCCAGCCGGCGCACGTTGGCTTGAGCCGACTTCACGATGGCGCTTTTGGCCGCCGCATCCTGCACGGCGTTGTCTACTTCCTGCTTGGCGACCGAATCGGATTTAAGGAGGTCGACATAGCGATCCGCGGTAATCTGCGAGAGTTTCAGATTCGCCAAGTCGGTCCCCAGATCTTCACGAGCCTGCTGCAACTGCTGATCTACTTCCGGACTCTCGATCTCCGCCAGAAGCTGACCTTGTTTAACGCGGGCTCCTATGTCGAAGTACCAGCGCTTCAGGTAGCCGGTTGTGCGGGCATAGATCGGAGCATCGATGAAGGCCTGGATGTTACCGGGCAGTACGACTTCCTCGGAGGGAGCTCCGCGATCGGGATGCACGATAGTGACCACCGGTTCGGCGGTGATGTTTGTCTGCTCGCGTAGAGCTTGCCTTGCGCGCAGACGCGGGATAATCCCCGAAGCGACAACTGCCGCCACGAGCACGAGAACAATAAGCAGGCCTAGAAGGGCTCTGACTCGAGACATCCGCTCAGAGTGCCTTCCTGCGGCGATGGAGAAGACTGAAAAATACGGGCACGAAGAACAGGGTGGCCACCGTCGCAAACAAAAGACCGCCGATCACCGCGCGGCCGAGAGGAGCATTCTGCTCGCTGCCCTCGCCGAGTCCCAGCGCCATGGGTAGCATTCCAATAATCATGGCCAACGCTGTCATCAGTACCGGGCGAAAGCGAGTGTGACCCGCTAGGATGGCCGCGTCCGCCGCGCTGTCGCAATCCGGCAATTGCTCTTTCGCGAAGCTGACCACAAGAATGCTGTTCGCTGTTGCAACGCCCATACACATGATGGAGCCTGTGAGGGCGGGAACACTGACGGTAGTGTGAGTGACAAAGAGGAACCACACGATTCCGGCCAGCGCCGCGGGCAACGCTGAAATGATGATCAAGGGGTCGACCCAGGACTGAAAATTGATCACAATCAGCATGTAAACGAGAACGATGGAGAAGGCGAGTCCGGCAATCAGGCCCTGGAAGGAGGAGCGCATGGTCTCGATCTGGCCGCGGATATCAACTCTGGATCCACGCGGCAAGCGCCTGGCGTTCTCCGCAACCACGCGGTCGACTGCCCGCGAAACTTCGCCGAGATCGGTCCCTTGGACTGATCCAAAAATGTCAATGACGGGCGCGATGTCGTAATGCGAAACGGATCCGGGGCCGGTACCGCGTTGTATGGAAGCCAGACTCGCCAGAATCTGCGGCGAGGATCCGCTTCCGGCGATGGGAATATTCCTGAGATCCTGCAACGAATTCATGTCGTATTGCGGCGATTCCGCCACGATACTGTAGCTCACCCCTGTCCGCGGATTGAGCCAGAAGGTTGGAGAGGTTTGGAAACTTCCGCTCAATGAGACGAGCACGTTTCCCGCCACGTCGCGCGCCGTATAGCCCACCTCCTGCGCTTTGGTGCGATCCAAATTCAAGAAGAGTTTGGGTTGATCGAAAGGTTGCTGAATGCGGAGATCCGTGGTGCCGGGAATGTATTTCACCTGCTGAAGCAGGCGGGCCGCAAATTCGCGGTTTGCCTCCATGTCCCGGCCAACCACTTGAATATCGATCGGCGCCGGAAGGCCGAAATTAAGAATCTGACTCACGAGATCCGCGGGCAAGAAATAAAAAAGCACTCCGGGGAATTGTTGTGGGAGCCGAGTGCGTAGTTCAGAGACGTAGTTCGCGGTCGGCTGGTGTTTTTCCGAAAGCGACACAAGGATATCCGCATCCGCCGGACCGATCGTCCCGTTGTTGTTGTAAGAGGTGTTGATTCCGCTGTACGGAAGGCCAATATTATCGAGAATGTTCACGAGCTCGCGCCCTGGAATCACCGCGCGTATGCTGTTTTCAATCACATCGCACAGCTTGGCGGTCTCTTCGATCCGGGTACCTGTTCGAGCGCGGATGTGCAATCTGAATTGGCCGCTATCGGAGGCGGGAAAGAAGTCCTGGCCCAGCCAGGGGACGAGGGCGAACGAAGCAACGCAGCCGGCAAAAAAAAGGATGGCGAATAGTGCGCGCCGCCGAATGCATATATCCAGAAGCGCTCGGTAGCCGGAGCGAAGCCTCTCAAAGCCGCTCTCAAAAAGCAATTGGATGCGGACTAACGGATTTCTCGGATTTGCATGCGCAACGGCCTCGTGATGGGAATGCCCCCTGAGAAGGTACTTCGCGAGCGTGGGCACAATCGTGCGAGACAGAACATAGGATGCCAGCATCGCGAACGACACAGCCTCCGCGAGCGGAACGAAGAGATACCGCGCCACTCCGGTAAGAAAAAACATGGGTACAAAAACGATGCAGATGCTGAGCGTGGAAACGAAGGCCGGGATCGCAATTTGCGCGGCGCCGTCCAGAATGGCCTGTTCGATCTCCTTTCCCATTTCGAAATTGCGATTAATGTTCTCGATCTCGACCGTGGCGTCGTCCACCAGAATTCCGACCGCCAGGGCAAGGCCGCCTAGCGTCATGATATTGATGGTCTCTCCCAAAGCGCTGAGCGCGAAAATCGAGCACAGGATAGAAAGCGGAATGGAGATGGCGATGATCACGGTACTGCGCCAGCTGCCGAGGAAAACCAGGATCATGATCGCGGTGAGGCAGGCGGCGATTACGGCCTCGCGCACAACAGCGCTAATGGAGGCGCGCACGAAGATCGACTGATCGGCGATAGGGGTAATTCTTAGCTGGGGAGGCAGCGTGGCGGCAATCCGCGGCAGCAACTTCCTAATCGCGGCAATAATGTCCAGTGTCGAGACATCGCCGTTCTTCAGGATCGTCATGAGCGAGCCGCGCTGGCCGTCCGATCGCACGACATTCGTCTGAGGTGGATAGCCGTCGCGCACATGAGCCACGTCGCGGACGTAAATGGTTGCGCCATTCTGCGTTTTTATCGGCAGATTATTCAGTTCGGCCACCGTCGAAGGGCTGCCCTTGATCTCGACGTCGTATTCGAGCGGTCCGATCTTGGATGTGCCGCCCGGAAGGATCAGGTTCTGATTGTCGATTGCGTTTACGACATCGGAAGCCCCCAGTTGTTTAGCTTGCAGCGCCTGGGTATTCAGATCCACCATGATTTCGCGCTGCTTCCCGCCATAGGTAGCGGGAATCGCTGTTCCTGGAACAGTAACAAGCTGGGTTCGAATGAAATTCGAGCTGAAATCGTTCAGTTGCTGCTCGCTGAGCCCCTCTCCCGACAAAGCCAGCTGCAGGATAGGAACTGTAGCTGCGTTGTAGCTGATGATCAGCGGCGGCGTAGTTCCGGGCGGCAGCTGCCTGATCTGCGTTTGACAGGTTGCGGTCACCTGCGCTATGGCGACGGATAAATCGGTGTGTGGCTGGAAGAAAACCTTGATAACCGCCCGGCCGTTCATGGATTGCGACTCGATGTGTTCGATGTTGTTAACGGTCGTGGTTAGCGTTCGCTCGTTGATATAAATGATGCGCTCCGAGAGCTCCTGCGCCGACAGGCCGGCGTATTGCCAGATCACGCTGACCACCGGTATGTCGATGTTTGGGAAGATGTCCGTCGGCGTCCGTAAAATCACGACGGGCGCCAGGATAAAAAGCATCAATGATAGAACAACAAACGTGTACGGTCGCCGCAAAGCCAGGCGAACGATCCACATAAATATCTCCTGTAATCTTGGGCCAAGTCAGACCGCCAACGGCCTTTGAGACCGTTGGTCCGCAACCAGTAGTGCCCCTGCGATCAGTTACTTCCGAAATAACGATTATGGAACACCGCTTGGACGCAGCGGCGACGGGCGTATTCTGCCTGCTGTAACGCTTCGTCTCCCTTCCGACTCCAACGAACGGCGGCAGTCGAAGCCGCGGAGGGCAGAGACATGAAAGCAGCGTTCCTGATCGGACGTCTCGTATTTGGTGGATTCTTTCTCTACAACGGAATCAACCACTTCAAGGAGAAAAAGGCGCTCTCTCAGTACGCCGGAGCAAAGAATATCCCGAACCCGGAAATGGCGGTCGCGGCGTCCGGCGCGGCGTTAGCCTTGGGTGGCGCGAGCGTAATTTTAGGGCTGAAGCCGAGACTTGGCGCCATGCTGGTCATCGGTTTCCTTTCCACCGTTTCGCCGCTGATGCACGACTTCTGGAGCGCGGAAGATCCGAATCAGCGCCAGAACGACATGATCCATTTCAGCAAAAACATGGCCCTTTTGGGCGCAGCTTTGGCCTTGGCAGGCGTCGAAGAGCCATGGCCGGCAAGTCTGGGAAAGTAATTCGACCGCGCCGCTTCTGATCTCTTCAGGCCACGGGTCGCCAAAAACGGCATAAAATACGGAGAGATCGGAGCCCGAACTTGATAAAAATCATCGTTATCGAGCGGGAGTATGGCTGCGGCGCCGCGGCTATCTCCAAAGCATTGTCGGACCGCCTCGGCTGGTCATTATGGGATCACGAGATCACCTGCGAGATCGCGCGCCGGCTGAAATGTGACATTAAGTCGGTGCAGGAACGCGAAGAGCGGCTCGATCCCACTTTCTACAGACTGGTGAAGATCTTCATGCGCGGCAGCTATGAAGATAGCTTCACCGGCGGAGGGCTGGAGTTGCTCGATGCGGACCGGCTGGCGCATCTTTTCGAAAAGGTGATCACGAATATTGCATCGAAAGGCAATTGCGTGATCGTGGGGCGCGGCGCGCCTTGGTATTTGCGCGGCCGCAACGATGCGCTGGTTGTTTTTCTACACGCTCCCTACGATGAAAAGATCCGCCGGACCGTCGCTCAGGGGAAGAGCCGCAGCGAAGCAGAACAGCTAATCGAGACCGTCGATCAGGAACGGGCCGCGTTCATCAAGAAATATCATGGCAAAGTCTGGCCGCAGCGCGACCTGTATCATTTGATGATCAATACGAAAGTCGGGAACGAGATCGTAATTGACCTGATTCTGCACCAGATGAATTTGATAAACGAAAAACTGGTGTCAGAGAACTCGCGGCGGGATGTGAAAACCGGAGCTCAGACCAAGCCATCACCGGTTCAGAGCTGACTCGCTACTGCGCCTTTGCCGCTTTCTTTTTGGCAGGCTTCTTCTCTTTCGCCTTCAAATCCTGTTCCACTGTTTCCAGATCGCCCTCCGCCTGAGACGGAACTGGCCTCTCGTCAGAAGCTAGATTCTTATCGGGCTGACTGCCTTCGTGATTTTTGTCCTCATCCATACCTTGTAGAAGTGCCCTCGGGCTGCGATGTTTCGCGCGCTGTCGGGAGCAACATTTTCAATCGACAGAAAAGCGGAAAATTGTTACCTCGTGATAGCGCTGTCCCGGCTTCAACTCCGTTGAGGGGAAACTTGGCTGATTGGGCGAGTCGGGAAAATGCTGCGTTTCCAAGCAGAATGCAGAGCGGAACGCCGCAATTTTGCCGCCCTTGCCTTTGACGCTGCCATCGAGATGGTTGCCGGTATAAAACTGGACGCCTGGCTGGGTTGTAAACACCTCCAGCACCCGGCCCGACTCCGGGTCGCGGACTCTCGCGGCAAGCGATGGCCCCTCACCGATCCGGGTTAGGACAAAATTGTGGTCGTATCCCATCGCGTACTTTAGCTGCTCGTCGTTCTCATTTATGCGAGCGCCGATCGCACTCGGTTTTCTGAAGTCGAAGGCTGTCCCATCGACATTTCGCAACTCGCCCGTAGGGATCAGATTCGAGTTGACCGGGGTGAACTTGTCCGCTCTGATCGTGACCTGATCGTTTAGAATCCGTCCGGCAAAATGACCTGACAAGTCGAAATAGGAATGATTGGTTAGGTTCAGGACCGTGTCTTTATCGGTGGTCGCCTGATAATCGAGCCTCAGCGCGTTGTCATTCGTGAGTGTGTAGGTAACAGTGACATTGAGATTTCCCGGGTAGCCTTCTTCACCATCTTTGCTGAGGTACTTCAACTCCAGAGCGGCGCCTTCGCCGGTAGAGATTTCCTTCGCGTGCCAGACGACTTTGTCGAAGCCTTTCAGGCCGCCGTGAAGCGCATTCGGGCCGTTGTTGCGGGCCAGCTTGTAGACTTCGCCGTCCAGCTTGAACTCGCCATTCGCAATGCGGTTAGCGTATCGCCCGACCAGTGCTCCGAAAAACGGGTTCTTGCCCAAATAGCCTTCGAGATCATCGAAGCCAAGCACAACATCCTCGAATTTCCCGTTTCGATCCGGTGTTCTCAGGTTTACAAGTCTTCCACCGTAATTCGTAATGGCCGCTTCCATGCCCTTCGAGTTTCGAAGAGTATAAAGCTCGATCCGCTCTCCCGATGGACCGGTTCCCCAGTCCTTTTTCGCGATTCCATTCATGCTTTTCTGTTGATTCGTTGCGAAAGCGAAAAGTGTCAGGATGAAACCGAGCGCTGCCGCCATACCGGCATGCATCACGCGTCGGACTGGGGCGTCCGCATTCGTATTCACTGATGCTTCCATTACGCGAGTTCTTCCCAAGCGACTCGCCGCTTCTCCCAATAAGAGCGGTTCGCCAGATGTACAGGATTGCAGGCCTGGATGCCGGCTTCCGCGGGGGCGCTCGGGGGCGCCCCTTTGACGACCGCATCAACGAAATTCCGGGCATGCGCCAGTTCCAATGGTCCGTTAGCTTTCACGATTTCCGGCTCGCCCTTGTTAGGCGAGTATATATAGCGCTCACGCGAAATATCGAGTGAACCAGCAGTCCCCAGGAATACCACCGTGGGTTCCTGGTCTTTCAGGGGCAGCACGCTTGATTCGAAAGTGAGATTCCAGTCACCTGCATACTGCAATACCGCGTTGATGGTGTCCGGGTTGACTCGCCCGTCGTGATCGGCATCGTCGTAGATTCCGCCGGCGGCCGACGCGTTCAGCGGGTGAGTCTCGTTCATCATCCATTGAGCGACATCCGCCCAGTGTGTGAGAATGTCTGCAACCAACCCGTTTCCGTAATCCGGGAAATAGCGCCAGGAGTCATAGCGTACCCATTCATAGGGCCGCTTCGGCGCGCTGCCAAGAAAGCGTTCCCAATCCAGCCCTGCAGGTTTAGGCCGCGGTGCGAGGTGACGCGTCTGCCATGGGAAATCGCTCCACATGGCACGCACAATGACAACTTTTCCGAGCTTGTTCTTCTCGAAGAGTTCCTGCTTGGCGCGGATGTAATGTTCACCGCTTCTCTGTTGGGTGCCGCATTGCAAGACTTTCCCGGCTTTTGCGACGGCTTGGCGCAGCTTCTGTTGCTCGGCAAAGTGGTGAGTGGTTGGCTTCTCGAGATAGACGTGCTTCCCTGCCCCGAGTGCGTCAGACGCGAGATCGATATGCAGGTGGTCGGGAACAGCGAGCAGCACGGCGTCTATTTCGGGACGCTGCAAAATCTCCTGGTATGCCACGCATTCGAAGAGGCTGCCGTTTTTTGGCGCCAGCAGCTCCTTCGCCTGATTACGATGGAGATCGTAGACGTCGCAAATCGCGCGGAGATCCACTCTGTCAGTCTGAAGAAGCGCTTGCATCACCAGACGGCCGCGCCGGCCGCTGCCGATCAGCGCCATTCCGATTCGGTCGTTCGCGCCCATCAAGCGCCGATACGAAGCAGCGGTAATTACCGCTCCTCCGGCCACTTTCCCCAGCTCTCGTCTATTCATCATCGTCTTCGCATCAATTTAAAAGAAGAGTTTCAAGGCAAATTGCAGGACGCGCGGATCGTAAGCGGCGGTAATCCTGCCAAACGTTCCCGAAGAGAGCGACGCTGTCGGATTCTGGAAATTTGCGCGGTTTTGGATGTTAAACGCCTCGGCACGAAATTGTAGATGCCATCTTTCCGTAAAGAAGAAGCTCTTGAATATGGACGCATCAACGTCGGCATAAGCAGGTCCGCGCAAGCTATTCCGGCCTACCGCTCCAAATGTTCCGATAGGAGCGGCGATAAAAGCCGCAGTATTGAAATACTCCTGAACCTGACTGACTCCCGCGGGCCGGGTCGCATCTGCGATTTGATTAGAATAATCGTTTCCAATTCCCGATACTGAGCGGTCGGTGCCGCTCACAACCGTAAATGGCAGGCCACTGTAAATGCTGACAATGGTGTTGATCTGCCAATCGTTCAGGAGAACGTTCTTAAATCCGGTCACGTTCAGGTGCGGACTCGTATAGACCCCCGACAGATTGAATCTATACTCCTGATCGAAATCCGCCGGTCCGCGCGCGCTGGCGAAATTGAATGGATTCGGTGGCCCCGCGTTGCCTTCGGCTGCGCTCGAGGTGTTGTCGATGGTCTTGGACCAGACGAAATTCGACAAGACAGTAAAACCTTTGTTCACACGTTTTGTGACATTTAACTGAAGCCCATGATAAATGTCGTACACGTAAGAACTGGCCAATTCCATCGCCCCCAAACCGGGATAAAGCCGGCGCGAATTCTCGTTTGCGACCGTCGCGCCCGGACCGAAAATAGCAGGGTTAAACTGGCGCGAGCCCATTACGTTTACCCCATGATTCCCAACATACGCCAGCGACACCGCGAGTTCGCCCCGAAATTGGCGCTCCACAGTAAAGTTCCAATTCTGCGTATAGCCGACCCTCGATGATGGATCGAGTGTTCCCCCTGAAACCGGAAGGATGAATTGATAGTTGGCAAACTGGCTGGGCGAGATATGCGCGCGCGGAAACGGATTGCCTCCCGGAAATCCTAAATAAGGATTTTCAAAAAGCGGCGGATTAGGAATGTTTAGGTAAAGATCGGTGGGCTGTGTGGCATCTGTTCGCTGATACAGCAGGCCCTCCGGAAAGCCATAGAAGATCCCGTAGCCGGCGTGGACGACGGTTTTGTTGTCCGGGCTCCAGGCAAAGCCTGCGCGGGGCGCAAAATCTTTCCAATTTTTCTTGAAAACGGAATCCTCAATGCCCTTATCGCCAGGAAACAAGAGCCCACGGGGAGCGTTCGGCGCAACCGTGGATTGCACACCAGGGACAAATGCCGTGAGTGTGTTGTTCTTGTCGACGGGCGGAAGCCAGGGATCCCATCTCAAACCGAGATTCAGCGTGAATTGCCGGGTCACTTTCCAATCGTCCTGGAAGTAAACCGACGGGCGGCTCTCCCGTAGATAGAAGCTGCGTCCATTGTCCTGGAAGAACTGAGATTCGAGGCCCAGATAGAAGTCGGCGAGCGCCGAACCGGTATTCACTCCCGCCGGCACCGTCACACCGCTGGGCGCGGCCGTCCGCTGGCCGTTGAATGTGTTGTCGCCCGGCGTGTACGAGTAATCGTTCGCATCGATGCGGGTACGCTCAAACTCGGCGCCGAAATTGAGCGAGTGCTCGCCCCATATCTTCACGGCGGAAGCCCGGTAATCGAACGAAGTCGGATCCTGCCGCAGAGCGCCGCCCGAGAAGATATTCACGAAATTGGAAATGTTAGCGCGAATGCCGGGGAAGATGGGGACTGCGGTTCCTAACGGCACTTGAGCCCCGAGGTCCTGCAAAGACTGCAGTCCCGGCGCCTGGGGAATCTGTGTGCGCGCAAAACGGGCCGCGCTCGCGAAAAATGTCGCGGTGAGCGTCGGGCTGAAGATCTGCGTATCGTTTACCGTCAGCGTCTGATTGCGAAAGAGATTCAGCGCAAAGAAGCCTGTCGGCGCGTTAAACGGCCGCTGAAAATTATCCTGATCGTAGAAATAGCGGACGCTCAGGTGATTGTTCGTGGTAATCACCTGATCGACCTTCGCCAGGTATTGCGTGTCGTCGATATTCTTGTTCTGCACCGAAATGAACTGCGTTCCGCTGTTCGGCAGCGGCAGGTACGTGTTCGCGAGCTTGACGGATAAGGGATCGAGCCGTCCCATCGGGATGACGTTGTTCGGAAAGGGGGCGTTGGTAGTTGGGTCGTAGATCACTGTTTTTGGCAAGAGCCCCGAAAAATCGCCATTCCGCTGCGCCGTTGTGGGAGTGGTGATCGAGACCGGACTTGGCGCCGAACGTTGCTCGAGGTCTTGTGCGGCGAAGAAGAAGAACGTGCGATTTTTCTTGATCGGGCCGCCGATCGTGCCGCCAAACTGGTTCAGCTTGAAAGGCGGAAGCGTGAGATTGAAGAAATTTCGGGCATCGAGATGTGTGTTCCTCAAAAATTCATATGCCGTGCCGTGGAACTCGTTCGTTCCGGATCGAGTAGACAATTGCACCAGCGCGCCCGCACCTCCATATTCGGCGCTGTAGTTCGAGGACTGAACCGTGAATTCCTGCAAGGCATCGGGATTCGGCATGATCGGCACGGAGTCGAAGAAGCGGTTTGTATAAAGCGAGCCGTCCAACTGGAAATTGTTCTGCGTGGCCCGCAATCCATTTACGGCTATGCCGCGATTATCCTGTTGGCCGGATTCGGTGCCGACATCCGTGATGACAGTGCCTGGCGTCAATTGCGTAAGCTGCAAGGGATTGCGGCCGTTCAGCGGCAGATCCTGCATCTGCTTCTGGGTCACCGAAGTTTGGACGGTTGAGGACGAGCTTTCGATCAGGGGCGCTTCAGCGGTCACGACAACGGACTCATTCACGTTGCCGATAGTTAACGCGATCTTCAGATCCAGCACTTGCCCGGTTACCAGCGGTATCTCCGCCGTCTGTTCCGGGCGGAAGCCTTGTTTTTTCACCTGAAGCTGGTAACGGCCGATCGGCAGATCCGGAAACTCGAAAATACCGCTCTGATTGGTCTCGGTTGTGCGTGTCAATCCGGTATCGAGGTTGTTCGATTGGACGGAGGCACTGGGCACGACGCTTCCCGTGGCATCGGTTACCGTTCCGCCGATTCGGCCCGTCGATTGGGCGAACAAGCCGGACGCCAAGCCGACGAATAAAGCGAAGACCACTCCGCTAAGGCGCACCCTCACATTCCGCTGAGCTAACATCGTAAAGTTCTCCTACCCGAAGATGAATCGATCATATAATTTTTCGCGGCCACTCACGGGGGCTTCCAGCCGGCGCGAGTTGCTGGCCTGTCTGCTTGCGTTCACCGGAGCCGCTCGGGCGCAGGAATCCGTCACAATCCCCGGCAAGCGACCGATGATCCTTCACAATGACCGGCCGGAAGATCTGGAAACGCCTCTCGATTACTTCGACACCTGGCTAACGCCGAATGACGCCTTCTTTGTTCGGCAGCATATTCCGCGGCCTCGGATCGAACAAGCTACATTTCGCGTCAGTTTGAACGGCCGGGTCAACAAACCGATGGAGATAACGCCGGCGGACCTTCGCAAGCTGCCGCAGTTCACGGTTCCTGCCACTCTCGAGTGCACCGGGGATGGCCGCGGCTTCTTTCGGCCTCGCGTTCCTGGAGTGCAGTGGGAGCGGGGAGCGATTGGAAATGCAGAATGGACGGGCCCACGGCTCAGCGATGTATTGAAGTTAGCCGGCGCCGATATGAACGCGTCTTACGTAACGGTGAATGGAGCCGACGTGGGTGTCGCAAAGACTCCGGACTTCATTCGCTCTTTTCCGATGAAGAAGGCCCTCCATCCGGCGACGCTGCTGGCGCTGAACATGAACCACGAGCCGCTTCCGGATCTGCACGGCTTTCCAGTTCGACTCGTTGTGCCCGGCTGGGATGGCACGAGCTGGGTGAAATGGGTCACGACGTTATCTGTTGCGAACGAGCCGAACACGGGCTTCTTCATGAACCCGGGTTATCGCTTTCCGAAACATCCGGGAGCGCCGGGCACACCCGTGAACCCAGCCGACCTCGCGGTCATCGAGGGCATGCCAGTCAAGTCTTACATCACGAATCCGGCCGATCAGGCCCGCGTTCCGGTGGCACCCGTGAAGCTGCAAGGCATCGCCTGGGCCGGGGAACAGCGCATTGTGCAGGTAGAAGTTTCCACCGACGCGGGACGGCATTGGTCGCACGCGCAATTGTCCCGGCAAGACCTGCCATTTGCCTGGCGTTTGTGGAGCGTTAACTGGACTCCTCCCCAGCCGGGCTACTACACCATTCTGTCGAGGGCTACCGATTCGGCCGGGAATATCCAGCCGGTGGTCGCGACGTGGAATCCATCGGGCTATCTTTATAACGCGATTGATCAGATCGGCGTGATTGCGGAGAAGGCCTCATGAGATTGCGGGTGATCGCCATGGGTTTCGCGTTCGCGCTCTCAGCGCTGGCCGCTGATCCTCAACTCGCGGAACGCGGCAAGCGGGAGGAGCAGCAAAGCTGCGTACAGTGTCACAGTCTGCGGCTCGTCGATTCGCAACGCCTTTCAGCGGCCGCCTGGGCCAAGGAAATCGACAAGATGATTGGATGGGGCGCAGTGGTGCCCGATCGTCAACTGCTTTTGGATTATCTCTCGCAGGAATTCAGCGACACGAAGCCGATGCCGCACGACGTGCTCTCGGGCAACGGATCAAAGACTGCTGCAGCAAACGCAAAGAAGTAATTTGTAAGAGCCGTAGCGGTTCCGAGCTATATTGAACCCATATGCTTACAGGGATGCGTCGTGTTGCGTTCAGCTTTGTATTTTTTCTCGGCGCGGTTTTCGCATTAGCTCAATCGCAGGTCGGCACGACTGCCCTGAGCGGCACAGTTACGGACCCGTCCGGTGCGGCCATTGCCGGCGCTCAGGTGACAGCAAAGAACACGGGTACCGGCTTCGTTCGCCAAACGACGTCCACTGGCGCGGGCCTGTATAGCCTGACGGAGCTGCCGGTCGGCACATACGAACTGACGGTGACTGCGAGCGGCTTCAGGACCACGCAAATTCCAGCCATCAATCTCTCGGTCGGGTCGGTCGCCAGTCTTGATATTCCGATGCAGATCGGCACTGCGACATCGACTGTTACGGTCACGAGCGAAGTTCCACTGGTAGAGACATCGCGATCCGAGACGAGCACGACCGTAAACACAAAACAAGTGGAAGATCTCCCGATAAACGGACGCAATTTTCTCGATTTCACGCTCCTGACGCCCGGCGTTGTTCGAGATCCGACTCGAACCGGCGACCTCTCTTTCGGAGGGCAGCGCGGCACTTCGAACAGTCTTCTGATCGACGGCTCAGACGCAAACAATGCCTTCTTCGGACAGTCGACGGGGCGGGCCGGCACCGGCCGCAATCCCTATTCGTTCAGCGAAGACGCCATCCAGGAGCTACAGGTGAATACCAATAACTACGCCGCTGAAATTGGCCGCGCGGGCGGCGGCGTGGTTAACGTGATCACGAAGTCCGGCACCAATTCCCTTCACGGCGACGTGTTCGAGTTTTACCGCGACAAATCGCTGAACGCCAATACCTGGGACAACAACGCTCTCGGCAGGCCCAAGCGCGCTTATCATTTCAATCAATTCGGCGGCGACATCGGCGGGCCGGTTGTCAAGAACAAACTGTTCTTCTTCTTCGACTACGATGGACAACGCAACACTACGCCCAATACCGTGGCGCCCGGCGCGCTTCCAACGGCCTCGGACACGCTTGGGCAACAAGCGCTTGCATCTCTTCAGCAATACTTCGTCTCTTATGCCAACGCTCTCAACAATAACGTCTATCTGGGCAAGGTCGACTGGAATCTGACCGACAAACAGCACCTCAGCATCCGCTACAACGCAAATCGATTCGTCGGCCAGGACTATGAAAACGGAGGTCCGACGAGCGCTGTGGGCCACACCGGGAACAGCAATGTAACGACAGACAACATCGGCGGCATTTACACGTTTGCGATGAGCCCAAGCAGCGTCCTGGAAGGACGTTTCTTTTTCACGCGCGACAACGAACCAGGGTTCGCCAACTCCCCGGCGCCGGAAACCATCGTCAGCCAGAGCGGGCAGCAGGTGATCGCGTTCGGCCGCAACAATTTCAGCCCGCGCTATACGAATATTCGGACATATCAACCAACGCTGACGCTCTCACTGACAAAGGGCGCGCACAGCATCAAAGCGGGAACGGACATTATCGTTCAGAAGATCGCCAACTTTTTCCCGGGCAACTTCAGCGGCTCGTTCACGTTCAATAGTCTGGATGCGTATGCGCTGAACCAGCCGGCAACTTTCACGCAAGCCTTTGCCGGACCGGGAACGACCGGCGCGACCAGCCAGCCGAACGTGAACGAATACGCCTTCTTCGCGCAAGACAGCTGGCGAGTGACAAGCCGCCTGACAGTGAACTACGGCCTGCGCTACGATCTCTTCGATTACGCGCAGCCGCCGGTGCTCAATCCCGATCCGAGCCTCGCGGCCTTCGGGATCAAGACAAATCGTATTAATATCGACCGTACCGATATTTCACCGAGATTCGGATTCGGGTACTCGCCAGGAGGCAGCAAAAAGATGGTCATCCATGGAGGCTACGGTATCTTCTACGCCGTCACGCCTTCCATCTTCACCGGCACGGCCTTTACTCAGAATGGCATTCAGGTGCAAACGTTCACCTTCGGCGGCACAGGCCTTCCCATTCCTGTGACGTACCCGAACGTCCTGGCATCCATTCCGACTATAAACCGGACGCCGAGCCTGTTCGTTTTCGCACCCAATTTTAAGAATGCTCAGACCCAGCAATGGAACTTCAGCACCGATTACCAGCTTGGAAATAACTATGCGATCACCTTGGGCTATCTTGGCGTGAAGGGGTCGCATCTATCTCGCGATCGCGACATTAACCTCTTTCCGGAGGTTCCGGTCACGATGCCTGTCCAGGGGGGCGGCCTTCTCACTTTCGGCCGTCATCCAAACGGCCGGCCCGATCCAAACTACGTGCGCATCATGTACGCCGACAGCGGCGCCGATTCCACCTATCACGCAGGATTCGTGCAGCTTACGAAGCGCTTTTCGCGAGGCTTTGTCTTGCAGACGTCTTATACCTGGTCGCACGCGATCGATGACGATCCGGACGCGACGCAGGTCGTTGTCGGCACGGACGACGGCAAGAGCGTACAGGACTCGCTACAGCCGAATTTGGATCGCGGCAATGCGAACGCGGATATTCGCAGCCGGTTCGTCTTTTCCGGCTCATGGGACATGAATCTTGTTCCCAAGAGCGCCAATGCACTGCTCCGCGGCGTCCTGAACGGCTGGCAGCTCTCCACAATCGCCACTCTCCAGAGCGGCCGACCGTACACCTCGAGCATCGGTCAAAATCCGGACCTGAATAATGACAGCAACACGCGCAACGATCGCACGCCCGGACAAGGACGAAACGCGCTGCGCGGCCCGAATTTCCTGGACGATGACGTGCGCCTCTCGCGATATTTTCCGCTGGGCTCGGAGCGAGTGAGACTTCAGTTAATTGGCGAGGCCTTCAACATCACGAACCGCGTAAACTTCGTCAGCCTGAGAACTACTCAATACAACTTCACCGGCACGACCTTCGTGCCGCTTACAAATTTCTTCACACCCGCCGTGGGAGGAGCGGCCGGCGACCCGCGAATCCTGCAACTCGCGGCGAAGATCGTCTTCTAAAATTTTTCGGAACTGCCCGCGCACTCATTCGTGAGGCTCAGAGCAGTCTCCGCGGTTCCGTTGCTGATCGCCCTAAGGTATGAATAAGCCGCCGCGAGGTCGTTTATTTGCCCGCGCCGCTTTGGAGCGCAAAATCCCAGACCAGAAGCTGGATGTCTTCACGATCACCGGTGTCGGCGTATTCCACCAGCGCGTACTCACCGGGAGTCAGCGGCTTCTCAGGCCAGATCTTGTAAAGGCCGCTCGATAGCTGCTGTTCAAACGTGGCCATTTGCTTTCGCTCCTCCATGGTTTCCTTGGACACGGGAATGATCGCGATGTCTTCGACGACTCGGGCATCCTTTTTCGGAGTGAGCCTGATAATGCCAAACCTCTCCTCCTTCGCCAGCCGCATGTAGAACGCGGGCCGATCCTCTTTTACAAAAAATCTCGAATGGTCGCCCTTGATGACGACCGAAGCCTTTCCGGGCACAAGCGGTATGGGCGAGAGCACCTGGATCGCCCGGCGTTTCTTATCGGTGATGACCTGGTAATCCGCAAGCGGAAGGGCCTTCACCTGACCATCTTGCCTGTAGTAGGCGCCGGTATTCATCGGAATGGACTCAATCTCACGGCGCTGTTCGCGTTCGGCCTGTTCTTCTTCGTCCTGTTCGCGCGCCTCCTTGGCTACCTCTTCGTCCTTGGCTTTCCGCTGACGCTCGGTCTTGTCGAGATCCACAAGTTCTTTTGGAATCTCTTCCCACTCGCCGCGCTCCGTGCTGTAATAGCGAATCCGATCGCCTTGAATCTGGTATTCGCGAACGATGTGATAGCCCCCGTCCTTGAGATAAAGCTTGAATGTCTCTCCAAGCATGAGGACAGCGGCTAAAAGAAACAGCAATACCGCCCGCCAGATTGTCCGCACTGTGCCCATTTTATCGGGAATCCAGCGACTGGCCCGGCACAGCGGCTGCGTTAACCTGAAAGAAAGATGGCGAAAATCGGCGAAGTGATCGACTCGGCGGCAGCGATCGCGAAGGGAATGGGGATCACCTTCCGGGAGATGCTACGACCCGCCATCACCGAAGAATATCCGGACGCCCCAGCTCAGTTGCAGGAACGCTTTCGAGGAGCTCACGTTCTACAACGCGACGAAAACGGCTTGGAAAAATGCGTGGCCTGTTTTCTCTGCGCGGCTGCGTGTCCGGCGAACTGCATCTACATCGAAGCGGCCGAAAACACCGAGGAAGCCCGTTTCAGCGGCGCCGAACGGTACGCAAAGGTTTACAACATCGATTACAACCGCTGCATTTTTTGCGGCTATTGCGTAGAAGCCTGTCCAACAGACGCCATCACGCACGGCCACGGCTTTGAGCTCGCCAGCTATAACACGTCGACGCTTATCTATACCAAGGAACAGATGCTGGTAGCGCTGCCGCAGGGCGGCGCACCGCCGACACAGCATAACCCTTCACCCGCGGGTGCGGTTGGAAAGCTGTAACCTTCCTCTGGGGCCGTTCAATAAGAAGGCGCAACTCGAGTGCGCACCTCGACGACCAGAGAGGTTGGAGGCGGGTTAGGCGGCTGTTTTGACCTCCTTCGGACGATTTTCGCGAGTCGAGGCGACGGTTGCGGCGCTTTCGAGGTTCAAATTCAGCAAGAGTTGGTGGTCGGCCTTGGCTTCGGCGAGCAAAACATCGAATTTGTGGCGCTCCTGCTTGCGGTTTTCGGCGGCTGCGCGGCGCATTTCGGCAGCTTCTTTCTGCTTTTGCGATTCAAACCCAATTTCGGCTTTACGTCTTTCGGCTCTGAGCTTTAGAAGCTGGTCGAGGGACTTGTGAAAGGCGCGGTCGTTGGTGGTTTGGTAGCGCAGATAGAGCGAGAACCGGCATTCCTGGTCGCGCGAGGGCAGTTCACTCATCATGGTGAGTTCCTGAAGTTTCATAGCGCGCTGTACGAGCCAGTGATGCTGGGCCATTTTTTCGACGAGCAGAATTTCGGTCATAGTTTTGGGCTCGTGCTCGACGCGGAGGCCGTGCAGCAAGGTGTCGAATTTTTCCTGGTCTTCGGACGGGAGAACGGTGAAAGCGCCGGTGAAGCCGTGGCGGAAATTGTTGAGGCAGGAAGCGGCCCGGCCTGCTTCCGTCTTAGGTCCTGTGCTGTGCTGCGCGTTTTTTTGATTCGCGGCGATTTGTGCTGAGGTTGACATGGATGGTTCTCCTATGGTTCGGGTGAATTGCGAGGCGGGGCGAAGCCGGGCGAATGCGCCCGGCGCAGCTCGGGGAGCTGCCCCACCAGGCGAAATCGGGCGAGGCATAGCAGCCCCCGGCGGATTTCGCGTCAGAAATGAAAAACGCCGCAGCGGCAACAACGGCCGTGCGGCGCTCCCTGAGATCAGCGTAGCAGAGCGTGTCAAGTAGTTTTGCGTGAAAAGGCTGTTTTTATTGGGTTTTCGACTTGTGACCGCGTTTTCGTCAGGGTGCGAAGTAGCCGAGAAGATCCACGATCAGTTGGGTTGGATTGGAGGCAAAGACGTCGAGGCCCGTGCCCGTGCTCGGGTTGACTGCCGCGATGGCCATATTCGAGGTGATCGCGCCGTCGAGAGCATTCAAGGTGGAGACCAGAGGCTGGGGCTGGCCGTATCCCCAGATGGTGAGGTAATCGAACGGACCCGGTGGAATCACCGTGGCGTTCACCAGTGGGGCCGTTCCGAACGTGAAAACGCAACTGCTCCCTGCTCCGTTGACCGGTAGTGTTCCGCTGAATTGACCGGATGACGAGCGGGTGTCGAGGATACGGCAGGGGGTCAGCGGGTAGAACCAATTGGCGTTTGTGGCCGGTGGAGCGAAGTATCCGTCGATGTCAATGATGAGGTCGGCCGGATCGGTCACGTAAGCGGAGATGCTTCCATTGGTTCCCGCAGGCACGATAGCGGCGTTGGCGGTGATCGCGCCCGTCGGAGCGTTCAAGGTCGAGACCAACGGCTGCGGCTGGCCCGTGGGCCATGTGGTCAGATAACCCAGCGTATTTTGGGGCACAGCGGTGATGTTCAAGGAATAGGCTTGCGCGCTCGACGGGATGCTGCAACTACTCGAAGGCAGCGGGAAGGAGCGTGTCTCGCCGGCGATGAGCGATGGGCCACCGAACGGAGCTCCGCCCTGGCGAGTATCGGCCACGCGGCATGGAATCAATGTATAAAACGCCAGTGGGGAGGCGGCAGACGCTATCGGCACGAAATAACCATCGATATCGATGATGACGTGCGTGTTGTCAGTGGCGAATACAGTGACGGCTCCACTTGCGCCGGCATGAACGATGGCGGCGTTCGCTTTGATCCGGCCGTCGGAGTTCAGCGTCGAAACGAAAGGCTGAGATTGGCCGGCGGGCCAGATGGTCAGGTAATTGAGCTGCGCATCGGGGACTACGGTTACGTTGAGTGAATAGGCTGCTGCGTTGGACGGAATGCCGCAAGCGCTGTTTGGAATGACGAAGTCGCGCGACGCACCACCGGTCAGTTCGGGGCCTCCGAAGGGGCCGCCCGGGTTGCGCGTATCGGCGACGCGGCAGGGAGTTACAGGGACGAAGGCTAGCGCGCTCGTGCCACCCTCGGTGACGAACAACGTTGCCCCCCCGGTACTCGGATTCAGGTCGGGTCCTCCGTTATAGCTGGCGGACATGGCGAAGACGCCTACAGGGGGCGTCGCGTCGCCGATAATTGTGGCGACTCCATTCACTACGGGCGCAATCACTCCATTCACTACGCGTCCTGATGAGTTGAAGGTGACCTTGCCTTCATTGACGGGGCCGCCCGGACCGGTCACCGTAGCCGTAAGTGTGAGGTATTGCCCGACGGGCCTAGTTACGATATTTGGGGTAACCGTGGTGCTTGCGGCTTTGACTGCCACGGTCGATTGGGTGGCTGAGGCGGGCAGGTAAGTATCGTCTCCGGGCCAGGTAGCTGCCATGAGACAAGTACCCGTTCCAGTGATCATCGTTATGGAGTTGGCCGAAATCGTGCAGGCTCCAGAGGCCGTGATTACGGCAGGAACGCTGGCATTCGTGACGGCCGTAACGGTGAAGCTCGAAGCATAGGGGGCGGAGGCAGGCGCGCCGGTGAAGTTCACGGTCTCCGGAATTTTACCGTTCGAAACGACAGTGAATTGATACGAGGCGATGCTGCCGATCAATGGGCTGTTGCTCTGAAGGTTAATAACGCCACCGATCAAGCTATCCGACGTAGCTTCGTCGCCGGCTGTCGCAAAGGCGTACAGAGTGTGGGAACCCGGCTGCAGAGGGGCGGTCGCGCCGCTGAACGTACCCGAACCCTGGGTGGCGGCGGATATCCATGGTCCTTGGAGCGTATCGACTTGGTAGAGCAAATTATCGACAGGCGCCGATGTGAGATTGTTCGTGGCGGTGAAGCTGAAGGTGGGAGTGGAGCTAGTGGTCTGATCATTCGGAAGCGGCGTGATAGCGACCTGAATCGGAACAGCCGGCGCGGAGGTAGCCGGGGGACCTGCCATGACGGTGACCGTGCTGTTGCTGAGAAGGTAAAGTTCATTGGTCACCGGATTCACTGCCGCGATGCTGCCGCTGACACCTGTGACCGAGCCGATAACGGCATTAGTCGATCCATCGATGACGGTGATGGTGTTGTTGCCACTGGTCAAATACACCTGGTTGGTCTGCGAGTTCAGAGCGAGAAAGCTGCCGGGAAGGGAGGTGACGGTGTTGGTAGCGCCGTCGATCACGTATGTGCCCACGTAGATGTTATTGGTCGCTGGGTTTACCGTCAGGTTGCTGCCGGTGACCCCGCTGAGAGTCGCGGTGATGGAGTTTGTGGCTCCGTCGATGACCGTGAGACCCTGGCTGGACACATAAATTCTGTTGGTCGCTGGGTTCACTGCCAAATTGCTGCCGGCGACCCCGCTAATGGTTGTGGTGATGGAGTTTGTGGCTCCGTCGATGACCGTGAGATTCTGGCCGGACACATAAATTTTGTTGGTCGCCGGGTTCACTGCCAATTGACCCCTGACGCCGGCGATGGTGGTCGTGGAATTAGAGGCGCCGTCGATCGCGGTGACGGTGTTACTGAGCGTATTCGAAACGTAGATTTTGTTAGTCAGCGGATTCACGGCCAAGCCCGCAGGGTAGGTACCGGCGTTAACGGCGGTCCGGGAATTAGTGGCGCCATCGATCACCGTAAACCCGTTGGGAAAATTGACGGCATAGATTTTGTTAGTAACAGGATCAATAGCTAACCCCTGGGACTCGAAGTAATTGAGATCGGCTGGCCCGGCTGGGAAGGTTGCAGTAAGCGAGTGAGTGGCGCCATCGATCACCGTGACGTTTTCGGTGCCACTGTTAAAGAGATCGATGCTGCTCACATAGATCTTGTTGGTCACCGGGTTTAGCGCGAGAACCTGACCATTTGAAATGGGAATTGTGGCGGTGACGGTTTGGGATTGTGCCGCGAACGCGAGGTAAACCCCCGCGGCGATAAGCCTGCACGCTGAGTAACACGTGTATTTCATGATTACCTCCTGAGGCGCAGCTAAGGCTCGAAATAACCAAGAAGATCCACAATCAGTTGGGTTGGATCGGAAGCGAAGACGTTCAGGTCGCGGCTCGGCTGGGCGGGCGCGATGGCCATATTCGAGGTGATCGGCTCCATCGAGTGCATTGAGCGTGGAGACCAGCGGTTGCGGTTGGCCGTATCGCCCAGATGGTGAGATAAGTTAACGGCCCTGGTCGGAACGACAGTGGCGTTCAACACCGGCGCATACCCGAAGTAAGAGGCGCAACTACTTCCGCCCTCGGTGACCTGGAGTGTTCCGCTGAATTGACCGGATGACGAGCGAGTATCGAGGATTCGGCAGGGGGTTTAAGGATAAAACCAATTGCGCGTTTGCCGCCGGTGGAGCGAAATATCCATTGATATCAATGATCAGATCGGAGAAATCGGTCACGAAAACGGAAACGCTCCCGTTTGTTCCTGCAGGCACGATCGCGGCGTTGGCGGTAATTGTACCCGTAGGAGCATTCAAGGTCGAAACCAGCGGCTGCGGCTGGCCGGTCGGCCATGCAGTCAGATAGCCGAGAGTATTTTGGGGCACAGCGGTGATGTTCAAGTGAATAGGCTTGTGCGTTCGACGGGATGCCGCAATCACTTGCAGGCAGCGCGAAGGAGCGGGTCTCGCCGGCGATTAACGATGGTGCCACCGAACGGAGCTCCGCCCTGGCGGGTATCCGCCACGCGGCACGGCGGCAATGTATAAAACGCCAGCGAGGGACGCGGCTGACGCGATCGGCACGAAATAGCCGTCGATGTCGAGAATGAGATGCGTATTGTCGGTGACGTATACGCTGACGGCTCCGCTTGGCGCCGCCCGGAACGATCGCGGCGTTCGCTTTGATGCGGCCATCGGAGTTCAGCGTCGAAACGAAAGGCTGAGATTGGCCGGCGGGCCAGATGGTCAGGTAATTGAGCTGCGCATCGGGCACGACGGTTACATTGAGCGAATACGCCGCGGCGTTCGACGGAATGCCGCAAGCGCTATTTGGAATGAGCGAAGTCGCGCGAGGCGCCGCCGGTGAGTTCAGGGCCGCCGAAGGGGCCGTTCGGGTTGCGCGTATCGGCAATGCGGCAGGGTGTTACAGGCGACAAAAGCAAGTGCCCTTGCATCGGTAGTGACGATTACTAGTGGCAGACCCTGCTGCTCGGGTTGAGATCCGGACCGCCGCTATAAGCTGGCGCTAGATGGCAAAGACGCCTGGAGGTGGAGTCTGTGTCACTAATGATCGTCGCGACTCCGTTTACCACAGGCGCAGTAACGCCTATAACGATCGGAAAGGCGTTGAACGATGATCTTTGCCTTCATTGACCGGGCCTCCCGGCCCGGTCACGGTGGCTATAAAAGTGAGTGTACTGCGCAGACAGACCTAGTCACCACGTTTGGGGTGACCGTGGTGCTCGCGGCCTTCACCGCGGTCGTCGATTGTGCGGCCGAGGCGGGCAGATAGTTGGCGTCGCCGGGCCAGGTAGCTGACAGCAGGCACGTACCCGTTCCGGTGATCATCGTTATGGAGTTGCCGGACGCTGTGCAGGCTCCCGAGGCCGCGATTATGGCGGCGACGCTGGCGTTCGTGGCGGCGGTCACGGTAAAGGTTGAGCCATAAGGAGCGGTGGCCGGCGCACCCGTGAAGCTAATGGTTTCCGGAATCTTGCCGTTGGAAACGACGGTGAATTGATAGGACGCGATGCTGCCAATTAAGGGACTGTTGCTCTGAAGGGCAACAAAAGCGCCGATCATGCTATCCGACGTAGTCTCCTCGCCGTCTGCCGCAAACGCGTACAGCGTATGCGGGCCGGGCTGCAGAGGAACGGTCATGCCGGTAAAGACATTGGAGCCTTGGCTCGCAGCCGGCAGCCAGGGACCTTGCAGCGTATCGACCTGATACAGCAAATTATCAATAGGACCGGAAGTGAGATTGTTCATAGCGGTGAAGCTGAAGGTGGGAGTGGAGTTCAGTGGTCTGATTATTCGGAAGCGGCGTGATCGCGACCTGAATCGGAACAGCCGGCGCGGAGGTAGCCGGGGGACCTGCGATGACGGTGACCGTGCTGTTGCTGAGAAGGTAAAGTTCATTGGTCACCGGATTCACTGCCGCGATGCTGCCGCTGACACCTGTGACCGAGCCGATAACGGCGTTGCTCGATCCATCGATGACCGTGATGGTATTATTACCACTCGTCAAATACACCTGGTTCGTCTGCGTGTTCAGAGCGAGAATAGCTTCCGGGAAGAGAGGTGACGGTATTGGTAGCGCCGTCGATTACGTATGTGCCCACGTAGATGTTATTGGTCGCTGGGTTTACCGTCAGGTTGCTGCCGGTGACCCCGCTGAGAGTCGCGGTGATGGAGTTTGTGGCTCCGTCGATGACCGTGAGATTCTGGCTGGACACATAAATTCTGTTGGTCGCTGGGTTCACTGCCAAATTGCTGCCGGCGACCCCGCTAATGGTTGTGGTGATGGAGTTTGTGGCTCCGTCGATGACCGTGAGATTCTGGCCGGACACATAAATTTTGTTGGTCGCTGGGTTCACTGCCAATTGACCGCTGACGCCGGCGATGGTGGTCGTGGAATTAGAGGCGCCGTCGATCGCGGTTACGGTGTTACTGAGCCTATTCGAAACGTAGATTTTGTTAGTCAGCGGATTCACAGCCAAACCCGCGGGGGAATTGCCGACGCTAAGCGTCGCCTTGGAGTTGGTGACTCCGTCGATCACCGTGAACCCAGTGGGAAAGTTGATGGCGTAAATTTTGTTCGTCACAGGATTCACCGCCAGCCCCTCCGACTCGAAATAATTGGCATCAGCTCTCCCGGCTACTATGGTTGCGGCAAGGGAGTGAGTGGAGCCGTCAATTACCGTGACATTTGCGTCGTCTGTAGGGAGGAAGTCAATGCTGCTCACATAGATCGTGTTGGTTACTGGGTTCAGAGCGATAACCTGACCGTTTGGAATGGGAATCGTGGCCGTGACCGTCTGCGATTGTGCGGAAAGTGCGGCCAGGACAACGAGAGACAGAGATGAACGTGAAGCGCTGAAGGCGCCACGCGCTGGAGAGAGAATGCATAATTCCTCCGAAAAACCGCGTGCTGACACGCGCGGCTCAGTCTAGGTCGGGAGATGATTATGCCACGAAATGGAAAGGGTCGTACCCAGTACTAGTACCGCTACCAAAGTACGTGCTGTGCTTGCGGGTATTCAGTCGCCGTATATTCCGGGCGCGGGCTCGGCGGCGGTGTAGGCGAGGATCCATTCGGAGCCGACCCCGTCGATCTGCACCTCGGCGTTGTGCGCCGGAACAAACCAGGCTTGGCCGGCGGAGAACGGCTGGCCGGCAATAACTCCCGAGCCTTTTATGCAATTAAGGAGTAAGTAATAGGGCAGACCGCAGCCGATTTGAACCGGCGATTGGGGGCGGAGCCGCTCGAGGCGGAAGTATTTGGATTGCAGCAGATGCTCGCGCCAGGCAGCCAGGGGAACGGGAGGACTGGTGGGAGCGCGCGGACCGAGATGCGATACGCGGGTTCCGTGCTCGAGATGCAGCTCGCGCGGGCGGCCGTAGTCGTAGAGACGATAGGTGATATCTGAATTCTCCTGAACCTCATAGATGGTCAGCCCGGCGCCGATCGCATGCACAGTTCCAGCCGGGACAAAGATCACGTCTCCGGCTTTGACGCGCCGCCACTCGAGCAGCTTTTCGATTTCCCCGGATTGGGCGGCGGCCTTGAGGCGCTCGCGATCGAGAGTTTCCCTGAACCCGACCGCCAGCTCGCCGGGCGGCTGGGAATCGATGACATACCAGGCTTCCGTTTTACCGAGGCTGCGGTGATGGCGCTCGGCATAGTCATCATCGGGGTGCACCTGCACGGACAAGCGCGCCGACGTGAAGATCAGTTTGACCAGGAGGGGGCAAACGCCGGGATGGCGGGGATCCGCCGCGGACCCTAAGACGCCGGGATGCGTTTTCAAGATTTCGCCGAATGGCCCGAGCGGAGTCGAATTCTCCTCAAACGTGAACCAAACCTCGCCGATAACGTTATTTCCACTTTTATTGGGAAAGAAAGGCGCCAGGCTCCCGCGCCCCCAGACTCGCTCGCGAAAAATCGGCTCGAGCGGGATGGGCTGGTCTAGGCCGGGAGGCATACGATACTCATGCAAAGTTCACTATCTCGGAGGATTCCGGAGATTCGGCCCGCTTGGCTGACGGAGCTGCGCTTCAGTCAGTCTCTCCTCGCCCTAAGTAAAGTTCACCCACCATTGCCCTGTGGTTCTCGAGAACGCGAGCGCGACGAATCTTCATCGTTGGTGTTAATTCGCCCTGCTCAATCGAAAATTCCCGCTCCAACACTTTAAAGCGCCGAATGCGTTCAAAGTCGGCGAGCTGTTTATTCACGCGCGAAACGGCATCCTGAACGGCGCGGGCGACCGGCTCGGCTTCGACGATCTCGGCAGGCCTGCGGCCTTGGATGGCCTCGGCTCCCTTTAGGGTTTGCACTTGCGCCATGTTCAGGGTGAGAAGCGCGGTCACGTAGGGCTTTTTGTCGCCGATCAGGAGCACCTGGTTGATGACGGGCTCCATTTTAAATAGATTTTCAATGCGGGCCGGATAGATCTTCTTGCCGTTCGAGGAGACGATCAACTCCTTTTTGCGCCCGGTGATGTACCAGTAGGCATCGCTGTCGACTTCCGCGATGTCGCCGGTGGAGAACCAGCCGTCCGGGGTCAGGACGGAGCGCGTCGCCTGCTCGTCCCGGTAATAACCTATGAACATGCTGGGAGTGCGCACTTGCAACTCACCATCGCCGGCGAGCCGCGCTTCGACACCGGGGAGCAAGACGCCGATGCTTCCGGGCTTGGGGCGATCCAAGGGATTTAACGCGATAATGCCTGATTCCGTGATGCCGTAGCCTTCGATCAGCGGCATACCGATGCTGGAGAAGAACTCGGCGAGATCCCTGCCGAGCGGAGCCGCGCCGGACGCCGCGATCCTGATTCGTCCGCCGAGACGCTCCCGAACCTTGGAGAAGACCAGCTTGTCGGCGAGCTTCAGGAAGCGCTTCATCCAAACGGGCAGCGGCTTGCCTTCGCGGGTGTAGCGGGCGGCTTCCATTCCCAGGCCGAGGGCACCGTGGAACATCTTCCGCACGAGGGCGGGCCGCTTTTTGACCTCGTTCAGAATCGTCGTGTACATCTTCTCCCAGACGCGCGGGGGGGCGAGGAAAATGGTCGGCCGGACCGTTTTCAGCTCCGAGGGCAGCCGCGAGAGGCTCTCCGAAAACCAGACGGGGGTACCCATACGCATGGGCACGAGTTCGAGAACGAGACGCTGCGCGATGTGAGCGGAGGGCAGAAAAACCAGGGTCGAATCTTGAGGCCCGATAGGCAGCACCCGGGGCGCCAAGTCGAGGTTCGCCAAGATGGCGGCGTGGCTGGTCACACCCATCTTGGGTTCGCCGGTGGCTCCGGAGGTGAGGTAAAGAATGGCGGGATCGTCCGGGGACAACTCTTCTTCGAGGCGGGCCAAGGCCGAGGCATCGCGTTCCAGCTCTTCACGCCCCGATTTCCGCAGCGCGTTGAGCGAAAGGCTGGCGTCCTGGTCGCCGGTCATTAAGATGATGTGCGCGGGTAAGCTCTCGCCGCGCGCTTCCGCGGCGGTTTTGAGATCGCCGAGTGTTTTTGCGTTCTCGATGAAGAGAAAGGCGGGCTGCGCGCGCTGAATGTCTCGCGCGAGGTCGGGCATGGGATAGGCGGTGTAGAGCGCTGCCGCGACTCCGCCGGCGCCCATGATTCCCAGGTCGACCAGATAGAATTCGGCGCGGGTCTCGGAAAGGATGCAGACGATCTCGCCCTTTTTCAAACCGCGAGCGCGAAGGCCCACGGCGATCTCGTTCGCTGCGCGCAGCCAGTCGTGCCAGGAATAAGTTGTATAAGCGCGAGAGGCCTTGCCTGCGGCGGGTTGATGCAGGGCGGGCGCTTCGCCGTACTGTTTGGCGGTCTCTTTGAGCACCGTAAAGACGGTCCGGCCTGCCATCGCACGAATTTTAGCAGCCGGCTAATGCGGCCGTGGTGCGCGTGGCGGGCCGGCAGGCGGGGAGCGGCGTAACCCGGTGCGACAATCGAGGTTTGCCGTCCGACGAAGATCAAAACGAGCCGTCGCTTACCGAGCCGGATTCGCTGCGCCGCCCTGTCGCGTACCGCGAGGAAGCATTCCTGCAGAGCCCGGAATCGCGGCCGCTCCGCTTCCTGTCGGAATACCTTTGGCCGCTGGCGCATTTTCACGAAGAGAAGATCCAGGACACGATCGTGTTCTTCGGGTCGGCGCGGATTGAAGAAGACAGCGCTCTGGGGCGTTATTATCGCGAAGCGCGCGAGTTGGCGCGGCTGGTTACGGAATGGGCCGGCGGGATCTCGGAACCGGGGGGCCCGTGCGGCGAACCGGCACGGCGTTTCGTGGTGTGCTCGGGAGGGGGGCCGGGGATTATGGAGGCCGCCAACCGAGGCGCGAGCGACGCGGGCGGGAAGACGATCGGGCTGAATATCGGGCTGCCTTTCGAGCAGCGTCCGAATTCTTACATCACTCCAGAACTGTGCTTCGAATTTCACTACTTCTTCATGCGCAAATTCTGGTTTGCATATTTGGCGAAGGCGCTGGTCGTTTTTCCGGGCGGGTTCGGAACGCTCGATGAACTCATGGAGATTCTGACGCTGGCGCAGACCAAGAAACTGGAAAGCAAGATTTTGATCGTGCTGTACGGACCCGAGTTCTGGAAGGAGATTCTGAACTTCGATGCGCTGGTGAAGTACGGGGTGATTGCGGATTCGGATTTGAATCTGTTCAAGTTTGCAGACACTCCGGAGGCAGCGCTGCAAATTTTGAAAGAAGGCCTGACGCGTTACTACCTGGAGCCGGAGAGCGCGCTGCCGCACGCGGTTGAAGAGACGCCGGAGATTGCGCGCTCGCGGACGTCCTAACGCGCTGGCGGATAGGTGTACTGGATCTGGAACGGGCCTTTCTCGTCGACGACGGTGTAGTCGGGCGGGGGCTGAAAGAGCGCCGGGTCGGGCTCGCCGACGACGATGTCGGTTAATCGAATGATGGTCTCGCCGTTGCGGGGATCCGTGGTCTTGGTCAGCACGGGACGTTTGAGGTCGGGCGAGATCCACGATTCGCTAACGGTGACGAGGGGGCGATCGTTTCCCTGCATGCCTTCCGGAATCGTCGTGGTGTTGCGGTGGCCTTCGACAGTAACACCTTCCATCACTTGTGTGCCGAGAGATTCGGTCTGGTGCTGCATGCGCTGGCCTTGCGGAGCCTGGCCGTTCACAACGACAGCCGGGGAAACAGCGGGAGGCGGCGGCGGTGGTGGTGGAGGCGGCGGGACAGCGGATATTTGACCGACTATCGCGCGCGAAGTTCCTCCTCCACCTCCCGGAGCCATGCGAGTCGGAGCGGTTAGCGCAACGCGGTGCGCCACGTGGTTCTGCTCGTCGAGCGTGTATTGGAAACCGGCAATGGGATCCATGATCTCGATCCTTCGCGGGCCTTCACTTTGGTTCGGACCTAGCGATATAGACCGCTCGGTGCGCGTTCTGCCTTGCGAATCGCGGAACAAGAGCGTGGTGCGTGGCTTCTGGCTGATGTGCGTACCGTCGGCGAGTGTCTGGTTGTGTTCGAAAACTTCCTTGGCCGAATAGGGTGCGTCGACGATGACGGGTCCGGCGAAGGCCATGCCCGGATTTCCGAAGCTCATGGTGCCCATGCGCACGGCGGGGGCGGGCGGTGTCTGCGCCGGAGCCGGATTTGCAAACAGCGCAAGCAATAGCGAGCTAAAGACGGCGGAAGCTGCGGTCCTCATGTTGATTCCTCCTGTACACTCACTCGTGTGAGAATTTACCGTACATCAAACGGCTGTTTTGCAGAGAACGCCGGCGCGTGGTATCGCCTTTCGGAATCCGACTGGCACGCGCTCACCATACGCGACGATCTAGACCATTATGTCGAATCTCAGACCCGACGTGAGACTTCCTGCGCAGCTCCGGATGCAGCCACGTTTCTTGCGCCCATCGCCTTGCAGGAGGTGTGGGCGGCGGGGGTGACGTACTATCGCAGCCGCACGGCGCGGATGGAAGAATCGCAAACCGCGGGCGGGGGCAGCTTCTACGATCGCGTCTATTATGCGGACCGCCCGGAGCTTTTTTTCAAGTCATCGCCGCACCGCGTGGTGGGCTCCGGAGGCTCCGTTCACATTCGCCAGGATTCGAAGTGGAACGTGCCGGAACCGGAGCTGACGCTGCTCGTCACGCCATCGGGCAAGCTGACCGGCTATACGATCGGCAATGACATGAGCTCACGCGACATCGAAGGGGAGAATCCGCTTTATTTGCCGCAGGCCAAAGTGTACGAGCGGTGCTGCGCCCTGGGGCCCGGCATTCTCGTTTCGGGCGATCCACTTCCATCGGAAACGCGCATTCGGATGGAGATCGCGAGAGATGGCCGGATTGCGTTTTCAGATGAAATTGCACTGGCGCAGATGAAGCGCACGCCGTCGACGCTGATCGAATATCTGTTTCGCGAGAACACGTTTCCGAACGGCTGCTTTTTGCTGACGGGGACGGGGATCGTTCCGCCGGATTCATTCACGCTTGCGCGCGGGGATGAAATACGCATCAGCATCGATGGAGTGGGGACGCTGGTAAACGGCGTGGATTAGACAGACCGAAAGATGCTGAAACCTGCTCCAAAACCATCTTTCTTTGCCCATCTGAAAGCACGGGCCAAGCTCTTTCCACCTTCTTCAAGTCAGGATCGACGTCATACGCCACATCTACCAAACACGGCCAGATTTGGAGTTCCTGATATTTTCGAGTTCCTGAGAGTCGTCATGCCTTGCGGCTGATCACAGCGACGCATGATTACATCAGGCATTGGCGTAAGCATGGCGCTCGACGTAGACTAGAAATGCGAGCGCATGACCATCACTCTTACTATTAGGCCAGAAGTCGAGGCGGATCTCCTCGCCAAGGCGCAAGCAAGTGGAATGCCATTGGAAGAGTATCTCGCATCGCTCATCGAAGCGGTGGCAGGAAGCCAAGGTAAGGCCGGTTCGGTTGAGCAGAGGACCCGAGAAGAAGCCGTCGAATGCATGTTGGAATTCGGGAATGCGCATCATTTGAGTCTTGGAGAACCGATCACCCGCAAGCTTTTCCATGAGGGCCACCGCTATTAATGGCGTCGTTTATCCTCGATGCGTCCGTTGCTCTCTCCTGGTGCTTCCCCGGTGATCCGACCGAGAACACTCCGTGGACCCGCAGTATTCTGAAACAGCTTGCAATCGACGATGCGATCGTGCCGGAAATCTGGTCGTTCGAGATCGCGAACAGTCTTTTTTGCGGACCGGCAGATGAATTGCTGAGGCTCTCCAGAGAAAAGGCAATCCCTCTCGCCGGCGTTGTGCCACAGGCCTGGAACCGGACTCTCTGGATATGGGTTCTGGCAATCGCCGGTCACTCTCTCAGTCTTTCCCAACCGCTGTCATTTAAGATGACAGGCATGCGCCTCGTCACCTTTGAACTGGATGGTCAAGCCCGGCCCGGCATGATCTCGGATGTCGATACGGCCCTGGATATTTCCTCGCTGGGTTTCGGCTCGGTACTGGATTTCATCGAGGCCGGCCGGGATGGCCGGGCCAAGGCGGAGGCGCTGGCCGATCAGTCGCCCAGGAATGCGAGACACAGGCTGCGCGACCTGAAACTGCTGGCGCCCATTCCACGGCCTCGAAAGTTTATCTGCGTGGGATTGAACTATCGCGATCATGCCGCGGAGACAGGGGCGCAGATTCCGAGCGTTCCGACCATCTTCAACAAATTCACGACTGCGGTCATCGGCCCGGGCGCGAACATTGTTTTGCCGAAGGTATCGAAGGCTCCGGATTATGAAGCGGAGTTCGCGTTCGTGATCGGCCGCGGAGGGCGCCATATCGCCGCGGAGGATTGGGTCGAGCATGTATTCGGATACACGATCGTGAACGATGTGAGCGCGCGCGATTACCAGAGGGCGACGACGCAATGGCTGATGGGAAAAACATTCGACACGTTCGCGCCCATGGGCCCGTGGATCGTGACAGCCGATGAGATTGCAGATCCGCACAGCCTGGATGTGCAAATGGAAATCAATGGGGAGACGCTTCAGGATTCGAACACTCGCGAGCTGATCTTCCGGGTTCCCCAGCTGATTGCTTTCTTGTCCAGCGTGTTCACGCTCGAAGCGGGGGACGTGGTTTCTACGGGCACGCCGGCAGGGGTGGGATTCGCCCGCAAGCCGCCGCGCTATCTACGCCCGGGCGACGATGTGGTGGTGAAAATTTCGAAGATTGGGGAGCTGCGCAACCCTGTGGTCGCCGAAACGTAATCTTATATATGCCTTCGTTCACCCTGGGCCGGCTGGCGGAGCTGCTTGGCTGCGAGCTGGCAGGCGATGCGGACGTTGTCATCACCGGCGTTTCGACGATTGAAAAGGCGGGACCGGGCGAGATTACGTTCCTCGCCAACCTGAAATATGCGCCGAAGGTAAAGGCGTGCCGGGCGGCAGCGATCATAGCCTCCGAGCGCCTGCGCGAGACGACGGCGGCGACGCTGATATCGAACAATCCGTATCACGACTTTGCCCGCGCTCTGGCGCTTTACTATCAACCGGGGAAACCCGCGCCCGGCATTCACGCGACGGCCTGCATCGCCGAGAGCGCGACATTTGGGCCGAATCCATCGATTGGCGCTTACGCCGTGGTTGGGCCTGGAGCGGCGCTGGGGGCGAACGTGGTGCTTCACCCGCATGCAGTTATCTATGAGGGCTGCGCGATAGGCGACGATTTCATCGCCCACTCGCATGTATCGGTTCGCGAATATACGCGCATCGGAAACCGGGTGACTTTGCATAACGGCGTGGTGGTGGGGGGCGACGGCTTCGGCTTCGCGAAGGGCAACGACGGGCGCCAGCACAAGATTGTTCAATGCGGCATCACGGTTATCGAAGATGACGTGGAGATACAGACGCTGACGTCGGTGGACCGGGCGACGCTCGGAGAGACGCGCGTGAAGCGGGGCGCCAAGATCGACAGCCTGTGCCAGATCGGCCACGCGTGCGTGGTGGGAGAAGACAATATCATCTGCGGGCAGACGGGCCTCGCGGGCAGCACGGTTCTGGAAGAGAACGTCATCATGGCCGGGCAGACCGGATCGTCGGGCCATCTCACCATTCACAAGAACGCGATCGTGTGGGCGCAGTCAGGTGTTGGACACGATGTCCCGGAGGGTGCGATCGTCAGCGGTTCGCCGGCTTTCGATTCGCGCGAGTGGCTGCGCGCCTCGGCGGCTTTTTCGCGCCTCCCTGAGATGCTGCGGACACTGCGCGCGCTGGAACGGCGCGTGGCGGAGCTCGAGAGCAAGACCTGAGGGGTGCGGTTCTTTTCGGACCGCACGACGATTTGATACCAAATTGAACGTTTCGGATTGGCATTGGCCTACGGAAGCGGTCGTTTTCAATCATGACTTGGTGCTCTTCGACCGGCTTTTTGCCCGGAAGTGGAAGCTGGTTCACACGATTTGGGGTGAAATCGATCCCAGAAGGCGTCAAGTTAGACCTTTCGAGATATTCCTGAGAATTCCCCTGGACTAAAGTCACTTTGGTATCAGAGATGCTCCGATATACAGCGAAGGCGATGGCGACTATGGAAAACAAATGCAGAGGTTGCGGATGCGGAGAGTCTCAGGCCATGGAGGACGCGCGATCGCTCGGACTCCAGGAGGAGTTTCAGAACGGGATCTATAGCTGCTGCCAGATTGTCGCGTGGGCCGACGAGCAGTGGCTAGCTTGGGGAGAGGCAGCCGAGGCGGATGGCCTGACTGCGGATGAGGTCACCAAGCGCCTGGAACCTGTGGAAGAGGAAATGGTGCTGGTTCCCGTGCGGATCCGCCGTTCGCAGGAGCCGCGGACCATGAACGGGCCATCCGATCTCCGCTAAGCGAGTTTTTATGCGAAAGAGCAGTTTCTATCTGGAAGCAGCGAGCCGCACTCAGGATCTGCTTACCTTGAAGTGGAGCTTACGAGCTGCCGGCCATGCGGTGGAATCGACCTGGCATGAGGGCGAAGTGAGTGCCGCGGGGCCGGCAAACAGACATTGGGGCGCAGAGCGCATGGAGCAGCTTCGAGCATGCGATTCGCTGGTGATTTTATTCGGGAGAGGCACGCAGCCGTCATTAGAACTAGGCGTGATGCTGGGTTACGCGGTGGCGAACGGGTTGCGCGTGATCTGGATCGGTCCGGGAAGCGACATGCTAGGCACTTTCCGCGCGGTGGAACGCTTCGAGACAATAGAGGATCTTCGGAAAGAAATTCTGCAACAGACGGGTTCGCGATACGAGCACGCGGGCGATCAGCGGTTGGCGGCTTAGTTTCACCGGCTTCGCCAGCTCCGATCGCATATGTGAATCGGGCTTCGGCTCTCTTGGTGTTCCAAGACTGAGCGTGCCATCCGGGCGGATCATCAACAGCGGCTCCAGCGTGAACACATTGGGACCTGAATAAGCAATCATCGATCCGTCTGGTGACCACACCGGGTTTCGTCCAATTGTCTTCGTAAGGCGGACCGGTGCTCCTCCCGTTGCGGGGATTTTGAACAATCCTTCCCCTCCCCCATCGTTGCCGCCCGTTACGATCCAGCGCCCGTCGGGCGACCAATCTTCCGACCCTTCGACGTCCAGTTCCGGCGCTATTTCTCTCGATTCCGTCCCGTCCGCCGTTATCAATCGGAGCCGACTTTTGCCATTTCGACGGGTTAAGCCAATCGACGCCAAATAATACAAGGCGGATCCACGAAAACGGGGGGCTACCGCGCGTCTCGAGTCCGGAGGGAAAGGTTTTACGTCCGCCTCTGTGGCTATTGTGTCGCGGATCGGAATGCTCCACAGCCGCACTGTTGGATTCGAAACCGTAACGGCAAGTCGCTCCCCATTGCTCGAGGCGGAGAGCGAAGTGTATTGTTCCAATCCAAACGCAATCCGATGGGACACTTTGTGCGCCAGGTCGAAAGACCAAAGCCACGGTCCCGAGCGGTCATGCTCTCTCGCAATATAGAGAACCATCCCGTTTCGCAGCGGAGTCGGATCACGCATATCGCTGTTTTGTGTTGTCAGACGTTCTGGCGTCCCTCCGGCCGCCGAAATCCGCCACAAGTCCATCTCAGACGTAGCGGGCGTGCCGTTGACGAAATAAATCCAGTTCTCATCGATACCCCAAGCGAGGTAATGATTATGTTTGTCGCGGATATCGCGAAATATCTGGCGAGGATTTGAGCCGTCGCGATCGGCCACGAAAATCGGGTCTCCAGCTTCGTTCTTGTGGTTGGCCACCTTGGCGCCATCAGCGGACCAAGTCGGACCCTCGGGCCTAAGTTATCTGGTTCTGGAATACGTCGAAGACCCGACTTCCGGAGCCAACATCGTAGAGTCGTTAACGAGGATTACGTTCCGCGCGGAAGTAATTCGTGAATAGTTGGTTGGCCACTTGTTTGCCTAGGGCGGCGCCATCTTGGAGCGAATGGTTGAAATGGAATCCGGCCAAAAATACGCGCCCAGTAGACTTCGTTGAGCCAATCGCCGACGTCCTGGAAAGTGTGCGTATGGACGCCGTCCTTGAACACGCTGCTAGTGACAACCACATGCACTTTGCGAGTGCCGAAGTAATCTGCCACAAGGTTGGAAACAGCGCCTGTGATGCAACCATGAGCCGCTGGATACTCGGGGTGGTTCGGGGTGCTCGCTAACGTGTCCAGGTGGAATCTGCCGTCAGTTCGGGATTTGCGCCACCGGCTGGGATCGCCGCAAGCGCCACCCGGGACGAGCGTCTCATGGCGCTTGACGACGCGCTCACTGAGTTACAGCAGGTGAATCCCCGCAGCGCCCGCATCGTAGAACTTCGTTACTTCGGCGGCCTGAGCGTCGAAGAAACGGCAGCGGCACTGGGGGTGTCGCTGGAAACCGTTACGCGTGACTGGCGTCTGGCACGAGGTTGGTTGTTAGCTCAGATAGCCGGTTAGGGAATAACGTGGCCAGCTCATTTCCCTTCGTTTGCAACAACGAGATCGTTGTCCACGCTGAAAACGCCCGGGGCCAGATTTGCTTGCATACCAGCGATAGCGAAGTCGCCCGAGTTGTCGACGACGCCTTTCAAAGTCACGTTCCCATTCTTCACAATGATGTGAATCGCGTGATAGCCGATGGGAGGGTCATTGGTAATTCCCGTTGTCAGGCGAGTAAGACTCAGCCAGCGGCCGCCGCCTCGATTTGAGGTGTATTTCTGTAGAGCCGGTTGACTGTAGATCCTGGCGTAGACAGCAGCGCGGATACGGTCATCGTTCGGCGAGAGCGGCAACACTTCGATGCGGTTGTCTACCGTCTGGACGCCTTCGATCTTTTTCACAACATTTTCTGCGGACGATTTCAGTGTCGGCCGGGAGGCCTGCCCGTCCAGAATCACGGTCCTCCCTTTTATGGCGAAGTGGATGTAATCGAAAACACCGTATTGAGGTAAGGAGAGGATCTGCTTCCGCACCTCTTTTTCGATTCTCAAAACGTCATTCTGCGACCAACCGCTCGAGGATGCGGACTGCCCGGCGTTCTGAGCGCGGAGCGATCCAGGCAAAAGAGTGGCAGTCACTATCACTATCGGAAGTGCCCGAAAAAGATTGGATATGCTCATTGACTCCCTCCAGACAACCTGCCTTTGGGGTTGTGCAACGCCCCAGCGGGTTGCATGTGTTCCGACGCCGATCTTATCAGAGCGGGCCGCAGAACCGGCCCGGCAACTAGTGGCGCGTCGCAATGAACTCGTTATAGTCGGTCGATAGGCCACAAAAGACGATGGCCTGCGCCACCACGCGGCATAAGTTGTCTTTGCGAAAGGGAACTAAGTAAGGCTCCAGCCTTTGCGAAACTTTGGCTTCAGGTATTTATCGGCTTCATCGTTATTCGTGATGCGCATCTTTTCGCTGTCCCATTCGAGCTTGCCTTCAAAGCGCAGCGCCAGAACGCCCAGAGTTACCCATTCAGTGAAAGGAGCAGAGACGCTGAAATTGGAGCAGGCTGGTTCCCCGCCCTTGCAGGCGCGGATCCAGTCACGATAGTGGCCTGGCGAGCGCGTCAACAACTCCGGTGGAAATTGATAGCCCTTCATCTTTTCAACCGGTATCAGGCGGGTCCATTCGCCGTAGGTACCGGTGGTGATAAAGCCTTTGTCTCCGACGAACAAGCTGCCGTTGCTGCCACGCGCGATACGGCGGCTGATCTCGGCTTCGCGCTGTGCCGCGGGATCGGCGGAAGCAGGCGGCGTCGATTCGGGCGGTTCCTCCGCGGCCGGGGGCGGAGGCGAGAAGAAGGCATCCGTAAACACGCCACCCACGGGCTGACCTTCCCTGGGTGAGACACTTTCGCGGAGCGCTCCGCGCCGCTCGCGCGGAAGATCGCCGAGAATCTCGCCAGCGGGCACGCCCTGGATATCGGGCTGCTCCATCATGGCGTCATACCAGAACACCTTGACGGGCGGCATATCGCCGCGGGCTGGGAAATCGAAGCGGATGACGGCTTTCGAGGGGTAATAGTAATCGCTCTTTCCCTCCTGCTTGATGCATTCGACGCTCACCGGGGCGCCGAGCTTAAGCGCGAGGTTGGGCGCCCCCAGGATGTGGCATGCCATATCGCCCAGGGCGCCGCAGCCGAAATCGAAAAATCCACGCCAGGCGAAGGGACAATACTTGTCGCTGTAGGGGCGATTGCTCTCGATTCCCAACCACAGATCCCAATCGAGCGTGGGCGGAACGGGCGAGGAGGGCGGCAGATCGGGGAGTCCTTGCGGCCAGACGGGCCGGTTGGTCCAGGCATGCACTTCGGTGACGTTGCCGATCTCGCCGGCCCAGATCATCTCGGCGCATTGACGAGTGCCCTCATTCGAGTAGCCCTGGTTGCCCATTTGGGTGGCGACGCCATACTTATCGGCCGCCTCGCGCAATTGGCGGCACTCCCAAATGGTGTGCGCGAGCGGCTTTTGGACATAGACGTGTTTGCCGCGTTCCATGGCATGAATGGCGGCAGTGGCGTGCATGAAATCGGGAATGGTGACGATGACCGCATCGAGGTTCTTGTCCTCCTTGTCGAGCATGACGCGGAAATCCTTGTACTTCGGGGCGCTCGGGTACTGCTTGTAGATGGCTGCGGCGCGATTGTCGTCGACGTCGCAGAGGGCGACGATGTTTTCGGTGACGGCGCAGGCACGAATATCGCTGGTTGCCTTCCCGCCCGCGCCGATAGACGCGATATTCAGCTTCTCATTGGGAGACTTGTAGCCCAACGATTTCAGAGAGGGTTTGCTGCCGAAGCCTCCCGTGGGAACAGCGCCTGCGAGCAAAGCGCCATAGAAGAAATGTCGCCTGGTCAATGCATGATGTGACATTGGAGCCTGTCCTTCCGTCCGCCGGATTCGTTCTGCACGATCCCAAGCGGCGATTTCGGTCAACTCCAGTTATAGCGCCAAGGGCGAGAGCCATCGAAGCCATTTCCGGAGGCTGGCGCGCGAGGATAGAAGATCGCACTCGAACTAAGGGCGGCGACATGACGGCGATTCGAATCGGGACATCCGGGTGGCACTACAAACATTGGGTAGGGCCCTTTTATCCCGCTGGAATGCCAAGCGCGAAGATGCTTTCCTTCTATGTCGAGCGCTTCGATTCCGTGGAGCTGAACAACAGTTTTTATCACCTCCCGAAAAAGAGCAGCCTGGAGAATTGGCGCGACTCAACTCCGGAAGGATTCCGCTTCGCGGTGAAAGGCAGCCGGTTCATCACCCACATGAAGAAACTGAAGGATCCGGAGCAGGCGCTGAAGAGATTCTTCGATTGCGCGGAAATTCTGGAACCCAAGCTGGGGCCCATTCTTTTCCAGCTTCCACCGAATTGGGAGCTGGATGCGGAGCGTTTTGAGACATTTCTGAATGCTCTGCCGGATCATCACCGTTACGCGTTCGAATTTCGAAATGCGTCCTGGAGCGTTCCGCAGATTTACGATCTGCTGGGCCGCCATCGCGCCGCTTATTGCATTTTCGATCTGGCGGGGACGCAATCTCCGATGGAAGTGACGACGGATTTCGCCTACATCCGTTTGCACGGACCGGGCGGAAAGTATCAGGGCAGCTATAGCGATCCAGCTTTATCGAAGTGGGCGGAGCGTATCACGAAATGGAAAAGCGAACTCAACAGCGTTTACGTTTACTTCGACAACGACGATTCGGGTTATGCGGCTCACGACGCGCTGCGGCTGAAGGAATTGCTGGGAGCGTAGCGGATTACGCGATCTTTTCGGGGATTGCCTTCGACCCCTGATTGAAAGCCTCTTCAAACTGGGGCAGCCCGTTCAAGCCGCCGTTTACGATTTTGCGCGCCGCGGCCAAGTCGTTGCGCTGCAGGGCAGTCCTGATCTGCTGTTCATGGACTTTCAGAAAACTTACCAGCAGCTTGGCGGCGGTCTCGGGTTGATGGACCAGTGCCGGGTTCTTCACGAGCTGGTCTTCGAGCCCAATCGCCTGGCCATGCCGCTGAAAGTTAGCACGACCTGTCAGTTGGACAAAGCCGCGGCCGCGATAATTTGCGCCATCGGGCGGGCCCTGATTGCCCAGATCGGCACGCGCATCGTATTTGTCAAAGGGATGTCCGCCGGGTGAAGTATTGAATGGCGAGGGGTACTCACTGATGGGCAGGAACGATTCAGTTTCGGTGCGGATGGTGGCGAGCGCCATCAGGGCCATTTCACGATCGCCCAAGCCGGCATCGCAAAGAGCGTTTAGAACGTAAGGTAAATTGGCTTCGATGTTCGGCAATGCGCCGGGCGGAAACATAGGCGCGACCTGAGCGGCTGTTAGCCCGGACAGTTTGCATTCGGGCGGCGGCGCATCCGGAAGGTGAAGCGCAGTCGCCGTAGCGGGGTCCACGACGCCATCGGCGAGGAGACCGTTCATCCTCTGAAACTGGACGACCGCAGCCTGGGTTCCTGGCCCAAAGCATCCGTCGAAGTCCCCCGAGTAGAGACCGGCCGTGGCCAGCGCACACTGCACGTTCAGCACGTCCTGTCCGCGGGAACCGAGCTTAACAGGAATCATGATGTGGGCCCTTGCACCCGGTTAACATAAGACCATCTATGTTAGCGCTGCGATTGCTCGCGCTGCTCGCCGCCTATGGGCTCAGCCTTTTTGCAGCCGATGAAATAACGATATACGAATTGCTGGCGCCTTCGACACACTCGTTTGCCATTACCTATGATGTTTCCACTGCGGCGGAAGGATCGCCCTATCTGTTCAATCCCATTCGCCGGGGATCGGTTGCGTCGGACGAGAGAGTGGTGGATGCGGCAAGCGGCCAGGCCTTGCAATTTGCGGCGGTTACGGCCGCGGAGGCTGCTCATCACGGACTGAAGGGAAAGCCAAATGCGGACGAGTACATTCAGGTAACGCTTGCGCATCCCGTTCCGAAAGGGGGCGAGGCGCGCGTGCGAATTTACAAGACCTATAAGGACGCGGCCTCTTATACGGGCGAGGGGAATGAGCTAACATTCCAGCGCGGATTGGGAATCAAGCGCAACGTAATCGTGCTGCCGCGCGGGTACGAACTGATTGGCTGCGGCGCTCCCGGCATCGTAACTACCCAAAGCGACGGACGCATACGCGTCAGTTTCTTCAATGACCGGGACGATGAATTGATGGTGAAGCTGCGCGGAAGGCTGGCGCCATGAAACCGGTGCTGCTGCTTTTTCTGGCCAGCGTATGCGGCGCGCAGATCCATCGCGCCGAGCAGGATCGCGAGATCCGCTACTGGCTGCTGGACCCGCAGACACATCAATTTCGTATCTCACATGACTTCAACGTTACGCGCGCGGGGCAAAAATACGTTCACAGTTTCGTGCGGAAGGGGAGCGTGGTGACGCAATCGCAGATTTTCGATCTGGATACCGGCGAACAGCTCAAGACCTATAACGTGACGGGCAAAGAAACGAACGCGCTTGGCTATTACCCGACGCGAGCTCCAGACGACGAAGTAGTGGTACAGGCGGAACTTCCGCATGCGATCGGCGCCGGCCAGTCGGTGCGCGTGCGCGTGATTGAAACATATACGGACCCGGTCGGTTACAAAGTCGACAATGACGAGCTCGTGTGGGACCGAACGCTGGGGCGGCCTCGCAACGAGGTAACGCTTCCGGCGGGTTGGATGTTATCGCAAGTCAATGTGCCAGCGATCATCACTCTGGACGCGGAAGGGCGAATCAACTGCCGCTTCACGAATCCACGGAATGACGAGATCCATGTGGTATTAAAGGCACGACGGAGGCCGACCGCCGCCCAATAGGCGAGCCTGAGCAGCGAGATTCGTTCGAAGCTCCGGACGGATTTCCGGCATCAGACCAACTATGGCCGGGAACAATGGAAACGGCGCGGCGGAGCCATGGCGGGCCTCGGCGAATCCATGGCTTATTGCCGTTTCCGTGATGCTGGCCACTTTTATGGAGGTGCTGGATACTTCCATCGCCTCGGTGGCCCTGCCCTATATTGCCGGGAGCGTTTCCGCCACCAATGACGAAGCCACGTGGGTATTGACAAGCTACCTGGTCGCGAACGCGATCGTGCTGCCGGCCAGTTCGTGGTTCAGCCTTCGATTCGGGCGTAAGAGATTCCTGATTTTTTGCATTGTCGTGTTTACGATTTCGTCGTTCCTGTGCGGCGCTGCGCCGTCTCTGGGCATACTGCTGCTGGCGCGCGCGGTACAGGGCGCGGGCGGAGGGGCACTGCAACCGTTATCGCAAGCCATCCTTCTGGAAAGCTTCCCGCCGCAGAAGCGCGGGCTGGCGATGGCGGTGTTCGCGCTAGGCGTTGTCGTTGCGCCGGTGCTGGGACCTACATTCGGCGGCTGGCTGACCGATCAGTACTCGTGGCGGTGGAGTTTCTACATCAACATCCCGATCGGAATTTTTGCCGTTTTCATGATTTTGCGGTACGTGGAAGATCCACCCTACGTGAAGAACGCTAAGCCCGGGAGGATTGATGGCTGGGGATTGGGTTTGCTCGCCGTATGGCTGGGATGCCTTCAGATCATCCTCGATAAAGGCCAGGAAGACGACTGGTTCGGCGCCGTCTGGATTCGCTGGGCAACGCTGCTGCTGATCGTGTCGTTCATCTTTTTCCTGGTGCGGCAACTGACCCATGCAAAGCCGCTAGTTGATCTCAACATTTTCAAGAATCGCAATTTTGCGCTGGGCTGCCTGTTGATCACTCTTTTCGGCGCGTCGATTTACGGGCTTGTTACGCTGCTGCCGCTCTTTTATCAGGAGTTGATGGGCTACACAGCTCTGAACGCGGGCATCGCGGTCAGCCCGCGTGGAGTGGGCGCAATATGCGCGATGCCGATCATCGGCATTCTCACCACGCGCTTGGACAACCGCTGGCTGATCGCATCCGGATTCACGGTATTCGCCATTTGCAGTCTCTGGTTCGGAGAGGTTTATCTCGGCATTTCGCAGTGGTCGTTCATCTGGCCTATTATTCTGAGCGGGTTCGGTTCCGGAATGGTGTTCGTGCCGCTTTCCACCACCGCGATGGGAACACTCTCGAACGAGCAGATCGGGAATGCGAGCGGCCTGTATAATCTTTTGCGCAACGTGGGCGGAAGCGTGGGGATTTCCATCGTTAATACCATCGTGGCGCGGCACGCACAGATGCACCGCAGCGAACTGGTGCACAATCTGGCATCCGGGAATGGTGTAACGCAACAGCACCTATCGACACTTCAGAACCTCATGCATAGCGTAAACGCGAGCGGACCGGTTCTGGCAAGCAGCCAGGCTCTTCGAATGCTGGAAGGCACGCTGAACTCGCAGGCCCGGCTCTGGTCTTACGTAGACGACTTTCGCTACATGGCGCTGGCCTGTTTCCTGTGCGTTCCACTAGTTTTCTTTTTCAAGAGGGCCAAGCCCCGAGCGGGCGCGGTACACGCGGAATGATGTGCGAGCGGCGGCAGTGAGAGAATTCGTTGCATGCTCCAGCGACTCCGCCGGTCTCTTTTGGCGTGCTTCCTAGCTGCCACCGGCCTTTCCGCTCAAACGCCCGAGCAGGGCAATTTTGTCATTTCCCATTTTCGATTCGGGAATGGAGAAACACTCGCGAAGCTAAATCTTCACTACAGGACGCTCGGGCAACCACAGCGTGATGCTCGGGGACATGTCTCCAACGCGGTCTTGATTCTGCACGGCACGGGCGGCAGCGGCGAGCAATTCCTGCGGCCACAGTTCCGGGACGTACTGTTTCATGAAGGCCAGTTGCTGGATGTTTCGAAATACTTCATCATCCTGCCGGACGATATCGGGCACGGCCAATCATCGAAGCCTAGCGACGGCCTGCACGCCCGGTTTCCGCACTACGGTTATTCAGATATGGTGGGCGCCGAATACCGCCTGGTGACGGAAGGATTGCACGTGGACCATCTGCGGCTGGTGATGGGCACCTCGATGGGGTGCATGCATTCGTGGATGTGGGGCGAGCAGCACGCGGATTTTATGGATGCCCTTATGCCGCTCGCCTGCTTGCCCATTCCGATTTCAGGGCGTAACCGGATCTGGCGCAAAATGCTAATCGATTCCATCCGGAACGACCCTCAATGGAAGAATGGCGAATACAAACAAGAGCCGGAGGGGCTGACGGACGCGATTTATCTGCTGATTCTTGCCGGGAGCAGCCCGCTTCAGATGCAGAAGACCGCCTCAACTCCACAACTGGCCGACGACTACTTAGCGGATCAAGTAAAGCACCGGAGAGAAACGACGGACGCAAACGATTTGCTGTACGCCGTCGAATCTTCGCGAGACTACGATCCGTCGAAAGATCTCGAAAAAATTGAGGCTCCCGTGATGTACATAAACTCGGCGGACGATTTCATCAATCCTCCGGAGCTCGGGATCGCGGAACGCGAGATTGGGCGAGTGAAGCGAGGCGAATTCGTGCTGCTGCCCACGACGGAGGCGACACGCGGGCACGGCACGCACACGCAGGCGAATGTCTGGAAACAGTATCTGGAATCGCTGCTAAAGGAACCGGCCCGCTGATCAGGCGAGCTTCTGTTTGACGAGCTCGCTGAGTGCCTTTCCGTCGGCGCGTTTGCCGGCGAGCTTCGCCTGGGCCGCTTTCATCACGGCGCCCATCTGCTTGGCGGAGGTAGCGCCGGTTTCGGCGAGGGCAGAAGAGACTGCCTGTTCGAGTTCAGCAGCACTGGCCTCAGCGGGAAGATAGCTTTCGATGATGCGGATCTCGGCTTCTTCTTTGGCGGCAAGCTCCTCGCGTCCGCCTTTACGGAAGAGGTCGGCCGATTCGCGGCGCTGCTTCAAGAGCGTATTCATGACCTGGCTCTCGGCGGCCTCGCTGAGCGGCTTCATGGAATCGATCTCGTGCTTTTTCAATGCGGATTTCACCATGCGAAGAGCGCTGAGACGGGCTTCATCCCTTGCCTTCATGGCTTCGACCATGTCTTTCTGGACTTTGTCGAGGAGTGGCATCGCCCAAATTGTACACGGTAGGCAGCCCGGCTCTTCCGGGCCGGCGCGAGGTCGCTTCGACGTTCGAACGACGCAACCTGGGACGCAACCCAGAGTTGGCGCGCCACGTCCCACCCGCTGTTATACTTAGCTACTTTTGGGGCCTTTGTTGAGAAAGTCTATTGGTATATCCATCTTTTTAGCGTCGGCGTGTCTTCTCGAGGGAGCTAGTTTTACGAACGGCCAAGCCGCTTGGGCGGTGATTGGGCAGAGCGAATTCACGTTCGGCATTCCGGGCGCCCAACAGAACCTGATGACGGGCGCGAGTGGTCTAGCTTACGCGAATGGGCTGCTGTTCGTGGCGGATTCACAACGCGTCGGCGTTACAGCTGCTTCCGGGTCGAGCAATAACCGCGTTCTGGCGTTCGATACAACCCAGATCCCGGACGCGCATGCCGACCCGACGTTCGCACAGCATCCGAGCATCTACTGCTGGCTGTGCGGCTATAACGCCGTGAATGTTTTGGGCCAGCCGGATTTTACGAGTTCAAATGTAGGCGTCAGCAACCAACCGACGACGAGCGCCGGGAGCATGCACAACCCGGTGGGCGTGGCGACGGACGGCCAGGTTCTGGCTATTTCCGATACCGACAATAACCGGGTGTTGATCTGGAACACTATTCCGACCGCGCCCGGGCAGCCGGCGAACGTTGTTCTGGGCGCCGCGAACTTCACCACTCCGGGCTCACCGACGGCGACACCGACCACAATGGCCGGCCCGCAGGGATTGTGGATTCAGAACGGAAAGCTGTATGTGGCTGACGTTAAGAACTACCGGATACTTATTTGGAATCATATACCCACTCAAAACAATCAGCCGGCCGATATGGTTCTTGGCCAGTCGAGCCTTACAAGCTCTCAGAATCCATGTGAACCTACAAAGTCAAATTACACGGTTACGGCGAGCGTAGTATGCGATCCGGTTTCCGTAACATCGGATGGCACACATCTTTTCGTTGCCGATCTCGGGTTCAACCGGGTGCTGATCTGGAACAGTATTCCGACTTCGAATAACCAACCGGCCGATGTGGTTGTCGGCCAGCCGGACATGGCCAGCGGGGTAGCGGATAACCCGGCTGTGTGCAATGGCGCTTCCTTGTGCGGCGCGAGCCTGAATTTCCCGAGATACGCTCTTTCGGACGGCAAACGCTTATTTATTGCGGACGGCGGGGACGACCGCGTCCTGGTGTTCAACTCGATTCCCACAGCGAACGGCGCAACAGCGGATGCGGTTCTCGGGCAGCCGGATTTCACGAGCGACATTATCACGAATCAACCGCCGAGTATCGTCAGCACGACCATCGACAACACGGCCGGCGTCGACACGATTGCCACGCCGATATCGCTGGCCTGGGACGGCTCCAACCTGTACGTGAGCGATCCCTTTAATCGCCGGGTGCTGCTCTTTGCGCCGGGCGACACGTCCCTGCCGGATAACTCGGTGGTGAATTGGGCGAGCGAAATCATCCGGCAGGAGGGCGTGGTTTCCTTTTCGAATGCAGGCGGCGGGATTGTGGCCAATGACACAGCCACGGTCACGATCGCTGGGACGGCGTACAGTTACACGGTAAAGAGCGGCGATACGCTGGATGGGATTGCGCAGGCTCTGGTAAACGCGATTAACGCGAACAATGGAGACCCGAACGCCACCGCGATTTTCGCGGGCGCCGGCACAGCCAGCATTTACTTGAGCTCGAAAGGAATCAACCTGGCATTCGATGCCATTTCTCTCGCCGCCAGTACTTCAAATACAGCCGACATTGCCGCAACTACCTCGGGCGGTTTTCTTTCGGCGGGCACGGGCGCGACGGGTGCTCCAGGCATGTTAGTGGAGATCAACAGTCCGAACGGCGGTCTCTCCGATCAAACGAATCCAGTTACAGCGTCAACTAACGGAGCAAGCCTGCCACTTACGTTGGGAGGAGCGCAGGTCTTCATGGACGGTATCCCGAGTCCATTGATGAGCGTTTCTGCGACGCAGATCGTTACCCAGATCCCGTACTTTTTCGGCGATCGAAACAGCGCCAGCATCTACGTTCGTACGACTCATAACGACGGGAGCATCACCATTACCAACGCTACGCCGACTTACATTGCGCCGGCGAACCCGGGCATATTCAATGCGCCCGGGGTTGCGGGTCAACAGAGGCCGTGGCCCATTGTAGGCGCGACACATCAGGCTGGGAACGCGACGGCTGTGGTGTCCATCGACGGAACGGCGCACGCGGGGGATATCGCAACGATCACTATTGCGGGCACAAATTACAACTACACGGTGCAAGCGAACGACACTCTCAGCAGCATCGTAAACGGCCTGGTTAATGCGATCAATGCGTCCGACCCGAACGTGACAGCTGAGGCGGGCGGCGCATTCACGCGCGTGGTGCTTACGGCGAAGCAGGCCGGCGCCGCGGGTTCGGGGATCTCGATTGCCGGGAGCGCGAGTTCGAGCGCTCAGGTCACCGTGACTGCTTATACCAGTTCCACTTGTTGCGATGTCACGCCGGGCAGCACCATCTCGCCTTCCAATCCAGCCGCTCCGGGCGAACTGATTTCGATCAGCGCGGCCGGTTTAGGCCTCTTCAGCGACGCCGGCGTACAAGCTGCTCTTCAAGCTGGCCAGCCTTATAGCGGACCAGTACCGAATGACGTAAGCAATTCCGTGAGCGCCACCATGAATGGGCAGACAGCGCAGGTCATCTTCGCGGGCGTGCCCTCGGGCTCCTACGGCGTGTATCAAATTCAGATGATTGTCCCGTCTGGCCTGCCGACGAATTCCGCCACACAGCTGTATATCGCTCAGAACGCATTTGTCAGCAACCTAGTGACGATCCCGATTGGCCCGGCATCGGAGTCAGGGGGAGGCGTGCCGCCCGCCACAGGGTTAGCAAACGCTCAGATTCTGGTCAGTCCCATAAACCTGGTGTTTGCGAATCAGAGCCTGGTGAGTACATCGAACCTGACTCAAACTGTCACGGTGACGAACCCCGGAACTTCCGCGCTGGGCATCACGGGGGTACAAGTGACCGGCGCAAACGCGGGGAATTTCCAGGCTGCCAATTCTTGCGGCAGCTCCTTGGCAGCAAATTCCACCTGCACAGTCTCGATTACGTACACACCAAGCGGATCGAGCGTGCAGAGTGCGTCACTAGTTATTTCCTCCACGGCGACCGTTTCTCCGCAGAGAGTATCTCTGACAGGAGCCACGGTTTCACAGTACGAGATTATTAACAAGCTGAGCGGCAAGGCGCTGGACGTGACGGGGGCGTCGTCGTCGGCGGGGGCGATTATCGACCAAACCACGGCTGTCGCATCGACCAGCCAGCAATGGAAGCTGGTGCCGGTTGGGAACGGGTATTACAGCATCATGAACGTAAACAGCGGCAAGGTACTGGATGTAACGCTCGGTTCCAGCGCGAACGGCGCAGTGATTCAGCAGTATGACTATCTAGGCAGCGCCAACCAGTTATGGACACTGACGCCAACAGGCGGCGGGTATTACGCGATTGTAAGCTTAAACAGCGGAAAAGTTCTGGATGTAACTGACCTCTCCACGGCGGATGGAGCAGTTATTCAGCAATGGGATTACCTGGGGGACGATAACCAGAAGTGGCAGTTGACTCCGGCGCTGCCGCAGTATTACGCGATCGCTAATTTGAATAGCGGCAAAGTGCTAGATGTCACGGGCGGATCATCGGCGGACGGCACGCTGATTCAGCAGTGGGATTACCTTGGCGGCACGAATCAGCAGTGGCAGTTAGTGCCGGTTGACAGCATTTACTATATGATCCTGAATCGCAAGACGGGGAAGGTGCTGGATGTAATCGGCCAGTCTACCGCCGCCGGAGCGCAGATCCAACAATACACGTATCTAGGCGGGACAAACCAGCTATGGGCGCTTGTGCCTGTCGGTGGCGGCAACTACGCCATCGTCAACAAAGGCAGCGGGCGGGTATTGGATGTGACCGACGTTTCGACTTCGAACGGAGCGGTGATGCAGCAATACGACTATTTAGGCGGCGCGAACCAGCAATGGCAGCTGGCGCCTGTGGGAACGCCGGGGCAATAAGAAAACCGCGGCGTGCGGCGTTTGAAATGCAGTTCCGTTTGATATTCTGAAGTTTCCTATCGAACAGGCTCGAGAAACGAAGTCGTTTCTCGAGTCGGTGCTCCACAATGTACATCAAGAAACAACGCCTTCTCACGCCCGGCCCGACTCCTCTGCTGCCAGCCGCTTTGCACGCCATGATGGGTTCCGATATTCATCATCGGACCGAAGATTTTCGCAACCTCTACAAGCAGGTGCTCGCGGATTTGAAGGAGGTGCTGGGCACCTCGAACGACGTTCTGGTGCTGGTCTCATCGGGGACTGGCGGCATGGAGGCGTCGGTTCAGAATTTCTTTTCGGCGGGCGACGAGGTAGTGGTGTGCTCGGCCGGCAAGTTCGGCGAGCGCTGGGCCGAAATGACGAAATCGTATGGGATGAAGGCCACCGTGCTGACGGCTCCATACGGCGAAGCGGTGCAGCCGCAGGCGGTGGAGCAGGCCTTCGCCCAAAACGGAAACATCAAGGGAGTGTTTGTACAGGCCTCGGAATCTTCGACCGGCACGCAGCACGACGTGAAGGCGATGGGTCTGGCGATCAAGAAGACCAACGCGATATTCGTGGTGGACGCGATCACCGGGATTGGAACCATGCCCCTGGATATCGAGGGCTGGGGCCTGGATGTAGTGATTGGCGGATCCCAAAAAGCGTTCATGATTCCGCCCGGGCTGGCGTTTGTCGCCATCAGCCAGAAGGCGTGGGCGCTCGCCGAGTCATCAAAATCTCCGCGCTTCTACTTCGATCTGAAGAGAGAAAAGAAGAACGCGGCCGGGGGCGAATCCGCATGGACACCCAACATCGCGCTTCTGCTGGCTTTTTCCGAGGCGCTGAAGTACATCAAGTCGATTGGCGCCAGCAAGCTGGTGGAGAATGCGCAACTATTAGCGCGCGCGACGCGAGAAGCGATGCAGGCATTGAATCTGACGCTCTTTTCGAGCTCGCCCGCCTCTTCCGTAACGGCAGTTCGAGCGCCTGCGGGCATGGATTCCGGCGTAATCGTCAAGGAATTTCGCAAGCGCTTCAATGCCATCATTACGAATGGGCAAGGATCAATGCAGGGGCAAATTTTCAGACTCGCGCATCTCGGATATTTCGATTTTCACGACTTGTTCGCAATCATTGCGGAGCTGGAAATCATTCTGGCCTCACAGGGGCAGCCGGTGCGCTTCGGCTCGGCCGTGGCAGCCGCCCAGAATGTGTACGCCGAAGCCGCTCTTCCCAAAGAAGCGGCAGTCGCCATCCGTTAGCGAAATAGCCGATGAAGATTCTCGTTGCTGAACCGCTGGCTGCCGCGGCGACCGACTTACTGCGCGCTGAATCCGGCTGGGAGGTTATTCAAGCGGACCCGAAGACCTATGAACCGCACCTGGCGGATTGCGTTGCTCTGGTGGTTCGAAGCGCGGTGAAGGTCACGCGTGACGTTCTCGGAAAGGCGCCGAAGCTCCGGGTGATCGGACGCGCTGGCGTGGGCGTGGACAACGTCGATTTGCCGGCGGCGACCGATGCCGGCGTGCTGGTGATGAATACACCGGGCGGAAACGCAGTTTCAGTGGCAGAGCACACGCTGGCCCTGATGCTTTCCATGGCGCGTTCGGTTCCTCAAGCGAGCGCATCCACGCGAGCAGGCAAATGGGAGAAGAAGAAATTCTTGGGCAACGAGCTGCGCGGGAAAACGCTCGGGGTTATTGGGCTGGGCAGCACGGGGCGCGAAGTGGTGCGGCGCGCCAAACCGTTCGAGATGCGCGTGGTGGGACACGATCCTTACGTCAGCCTGCAAAGCGCTCACGATATGGGCGTGGAACTTATGGAGCTGGCCGACCTTTATGCCGCAAGCGACTACATTACCTTGCACGTAGCGCTGACGCCGGAGACCGATCACATGCTGAATGCCGCGGCTTTCGCGAAGATGAGGCCGGGCGTGCGCATCGTGAACTGCGCGCGAGGCGAGCTGGTGGAGGCGGAAGCGCTGCGAAGCGCGATCGAGAGCGGGCAGGTGGCTGGAGCAGCGCTGGACGTGTTCGAGAAGGAACCTCCGGGTGAAAGCCCACTGTTCCAGCTCGATCCGGTAGTGGCGACACCGCACATCGCCGGGTCGACTGAGGAGGCGCAAGAGATTGTCGGCGTACGAATCGCCGAACAGCTTGTCGAGTATCTGAAAAGCGGGGTGGCACTGAACGCGGTGAACATGCCCGCCATGACCGCCGAGCAATATCGAACGCTGAGTCCTTATGTGAAGCTGGCCGAGCGGCTGGGCCTGTTTCTAAGTCACATTTCAGCAGGCAACGCGCACACGATCCGCTTCGATTACTTTGGCAGGTTGGCGGAGCACAACACACAGCTCTTGCGAAACGCGGGATTGGCGGGCGTTTTGAGCCGGTCCATGGAATATCGCGCCAACGTTGTGAACGCGATGCAGATTGCGACGCAGCGCGGCTTTCGAGTCGTGGAACAGCGCGAGCCGGGGCAGGCGCATATGGATTCGATTCGGATGGAACTCGAATCGGATGCCGGAACTTTTTCAGCGACGGGCGCCGTGGTGCTCGACAAGCCACGCCTCCTGCAGGTGGAAGGGATCTCGTGCGAAGCGACGCTGGACGGCAACCTGATGTACTCGAAGAACGAGGATGTTCCGGGCGTGATCGGGTATCTGGGAACGGTACTTGGCAAGAACGGGATCAACATCGCGAATTTCGCGCTGGGGCGCCAGGAAGCGGATGGCGCTAATAAACGCAAGCCTGGCGAGCCGCTCAAGGCGATCTCGATTATCGAGACGGACGAGCCAGTGCCGGATTCGGTTATTACGCAGATCTTCGAAAATAAAGCGGTCAAGTTTGTGCGGCGCGTTCCGTTGAACCGGTCGTAGAGGTGGAGTCGGAGCGGCCCCATCCGCCACCGCCCGGCGTTTCGATGCGCAGCACCGAGCCGGCACTCGCCTGGATGTTGCACTTTCCGGGAAGTTCTTTTTCAGTTCCGTTTTCCAGGAGAGTGCTGCGGCCCGTAGCGGCGTCCGCACCGCCACTCAAGCCGTAAGGCGGGAAGGCGCGGCGCTCGGCGAGCAGCGTGACCTGCGCGGGCGCAAGCAGCTCAATTTCGCGAATGAGCCCATCGCCGCCGCGAAATTTTCCCGGCCCTCCCGAGTTTTGGCGATAGGAGTATCGCCGCACACGGAAGGGATAGGCATATTCGAGCGCTTCGATGGGCGTGTTCAGCGAGTTCGTCATATGGGTATGGACACCGGAGACGCCGTTTTGCGTGGGGCAAGCGCCGGAGCCGCCGGCAATCGTCTCGTAATACGCATACGGCTGATTGTTTCGCGGATCGATGCCGCCGATGGTGAGATTGTTCATTGTGCCGGAGCTGGCGGCGGGGATGCGATCCGGCAGAATTTTCGCGAAGGCGCGCAGCAGCACATCGACAATGCGCTGCGATGTTTCGACGTTCCCGCCCGCCACGGCCGCCGGTGGGCGCGCATTCACGATGCTGCCTTCGGGCATTATTAGATCCACAGGTCTCATGAGACCCGCGGTAGGCGCTGCCTCTTCGGGCAAGAGACAACGGAAAACGTAGAATGTCGCCGAATACGTGATCGCCGCAACTGCATTCACGCTGCCGGCCACCTGGGGCGCGGATCCGGTGAAGTCCACGCGCGCCCGTCCCTGCTTCGGATCGGTCTCGACGGTCACGCGAATCTTCACGGGATCGCCAGTGATGCCATCATCATCGAGGTGATCCTCGGCGCTAAATTGTCCCTCGGGCAAAGTCTCCAGCTCAGCACGCATGAGCTGCTCGGAGTGAGTCAGGAGCGCGCGCGTGTTGCCCTGCACGCGGTCGAAGCCATATTTCCCGACCATCTCTTGAATGCGCTGCGCACCGATGCGGCAGGCACCGATCTGAGCCGTGAGGTCGCCTTCCCGCTCTCGAGGAGTCCGCACATTGTTCAGAATCAAGGCCAGTAAATCGCGGTTCAGCGCGCCCGCGCAGACGAGCTTAAGCGGCGGAATGCGAATGCCTTCCTGAAATATCTCGCGGCACAAGCCCATGGACCCTGGAAACGTGCCGCCGACATCGGCGTGATGAGCCCGATTTGCGACGTAGAATCCCGGGCCGACGGAGTCCGCCACAAAGACAGGCATGACCAGCGTGATGTCTGGAAGATGGGTTCCACCGTCGTACGGATCATTGAGAATTGCGATATCGCCGGCCTCTAGCGTGAGTTTGTCCAGGGCGGCGCGGACCGACATGGGCATGGAGCCGAGGTGAACGGGCATGTCGTCACCCATAGCGATCACTTCGGCGTCCCGATCGAACACCGCACTCGAATAATCCCGCCGCTCCTTGATATTGGGAGAGAAGGCCGTTCTTCTGAGGGCGACTCCCATCTCTTCCGCAATGGAGTGAAAAGCGCTCTTGAAGATGGCGAGCTCGATGGGATCGTGCGCCGTCAGGGTCATGCCGGCACTTCGATAATCAGGTTGTCGTGTTCATCGACGATTGCGCTGCAACCCGGCGGGAGAAAGGTCGTGGCACTGTATTCGACGATGACGGCGGGGCCGCCGAATCGATCTCCCGGCTGCAGCTGCGCCCGGTTGTAAAGGGCACCGTTCACCCAATTGCCCTCGAAGAAAATAGGCTTTCTCGAAAACGGCGCAAGCCGGACAGGGCGTCCGGCGCAGCTCGGGGAACTGCCCGGCAACGGACTGCCACCGGTCCCTGCAATCATCTTCACCCTGAGGTTCACTACTTCGACAGGCCGTGCGCGATCCGAATACCCGTAGCGCTGCTCGTGGCGGCGATGAAATTCGGCGACATAATCGCTGCACCAATCGACGTTGAGCTCGTAACCTTGACCGGCATAGCGCAGATCGAGCGAGCGAGCCGGGACACCGCTTAATGCCTCCGCTTGCAGGTCGCGCGCTCCAAGCGCCTCGAGACGCTCAAAGTGGCCGGCAATCGATGGCTCGCCGGGGCGCAGCATCACAGTTCGCGAATAGTCCCGCACGATATCGGATACGAGGATGCCATAGGCGGAAAGCGCTCCGGGCATGGCAGGCACCAGAATTGTCGTGATACGGAGGGCTCGAGCGAGCGCGCAGGCGTGCAAAGGGCCGGCTCCTCCGAAAGTGACCAGCACGAACTCGCGCGGGTCATGACCTTGCTCTACGGAAATTTTCCGCAGCGCCTTCTCCATGTGCGAATCGGCCACTCGGATGATACCCTCCGCGAAGTTTTCTACGGTCATCAAATTGCGCTTGGCCTTCTCGAAATGACTTCGCGCGCGCGCTTCGTCCAGCTTCATGCCACCGCCCAGGAACCAGTCCGCATCGAGCCGCCCGAGCAGCAGATTAGCGTCCGTCACGGTCGGTTCTTCTCCGCGCCCATAACAGATGGGGCCCGGATCGGCGCCGGCAGATTGCGGTCCCACCTTCAGCGCTCCGCCTCGATCGAAGCCCGCGAGCGACCCGCCTCCGGCCCCGACAGTATGGATATCCAGCATAGGGACTGCTACCGGCATGCCTACGATCTGAGACTCGTTCGTCGTGCGAAGCGGGGATCGAGTGTCGATTAGCGCTACATCGGTGGATGTTCCGCCCATATCGAAGGCGAGAATCTTCTCGAATCCGGCGCTTTTCGCGACGATGCCGGCGCCTACCGCGCCTCCAGCGGGACCGGAGAGAATGGTTCGCACGGGCTCGAGAGCCGCCAGTCCGGCGGGAATAATGCCGCCGGAGGATTGCATCACGTGCAGGCGCGAACCTGCCGAGCGCAACCCGCTGTCGAGAAGCGCCAGATAGCGCTGCATCTTGGGGGCCAGATAGGCGTTGATCAGGACGGTGGATCCGCGCTCGTATTCGCGAAATTCCGGCAGAATTTCGTGAGATGCCGATACAGGGACGCCGAGCTCGCGCAAGGCCGCGGCGACGGAGCGCTCGTTGGCCGGATTAACAAACGAGAACAGGAACGAAACGGCGATCGATTCGGGATGTTGCGAACGGATGGCCTGCGTCAGGTGCGCGATTTCCGCGCGCTCCACGGGACGAATGACGGAGCCATCGCAAGCGGTTCGTTCATCGATACCGAAGCGCAACTCGGCGGGAGCCAGAGGCCCTTCTTTAGTAAAGAACCAGTCGTATAGTTTCGGCCGGTTCTGACGGCCTATGGCAATCGTATCTTCAAAACCGGCGGTGGTGACGAAAGCAACACGCGCGCCCTTGCGCTCCAGCAGAGCGTTCGTTGCCACGGTGGTTCCGTGGCGAATTTCAGCGGGCTTGCCGGGAGCGATTCGCGAGACGGCCTGTAAGACGGCCTGTGCGGGATCCGCGGGGGTCGATGGAACCTTAAGAACATTCAGTTCGCCGTGGGACGAATAGACGCAGTCGGTGAACGTTCCACCGGTATCGATTGCGATGCGCATTGCCGCCGTGCCTATTATTCTCTATGGGCTCAGGAAAGTGAGCACTTCGGAGTCAATCGCGGCCGCATCCTGCGATGCACCCTTTCGATGGCGCGACACGACAACCGCGCAGCGCCGCACGCTTGTGGCGGCGGGCCTCGGGTGGATGCTGGACGCCTTCGACGTGATGCTGTATTCGATCGTGCTGGCGACGCTCATGCGCGAGTTCGGAATGAGCAAAGCCACGGCCGGTCTGCTGAATACGTTGACGCTAGTAGCGTCGGCGATCGGAAGTTTTGTCTTCGGGATATTGGCGGATCGGATGGGCCGGCGCCGCATGCTTAGCCAGAGCATTCTCACATATTCGATCTTTACGTTCGCATGCGGGTTTTCGACGAGCGTCACGATGCTGGCTGTGTTTCGATTCCTTCTCGGCCTCGGGATGGGCGGCGAGTGGAATTCCGGAGCAACACTGGTGGCCGAAACGTGGCCCGGCGCGTGGCGAGGGCGCGCGCTCGCCATCGTGCAAAGCAGCTGGGCCGTGGGTTACGCGCTGGCCGCCATTGTCGCGAATCTGGTACTGGCGCGCGCAAACTGGCGGTGGGTGTTCTTTGTGGGAGTTCTGCCGGCGCTGGTCACGCTGTGGATCCAGCGCGGCGTTCCGGAACCGGCGCTCTGGCGACAGCACATAGAAAAGCCCGCATCGCGCGCGGAAAAAGTGGCGTTGTGGCGGGCCACATCAGGCCGGCTGGCCGCTCTGCTGAGCATGAACACCTTCGGCATGTTCGCCTGGTGGGGACTGTTCACCTGGATTCCCGCGTACCTGGCGCTGCCGGAGGCGAGAGGCGGACGCGATTTCAGCGCGTTCGGATTCACGGCCTTTCTGACGATCCTGAATCTGGCAGGCATGCTGCCGGGTTATCTGCTATTCGGCATTTTGGCGGACCGGTTCGGCCGCAAGCGGACCACCGTTCTGTATCTGGTTCTGGCGGCTGTGTCAGTTCCGGCGTTTGCGATGGCAAGGCGGCCGGGATTGATTTTACTGACGGCCTGCATTACCGCGTTTTTTGGAACCGGCTTTTTCACCGGGTCCGGCATTCTCGGCAGCGAGCTGTTTCCGACCGCGATTCGCGCCACGGCACTCGGCGTGTCTTACAACGCGGCTCGCGGGATCAGCGCACTCGCGCCTTTGATAATAGGCGCCGTTGGCGAGGCATACGGGTTGTCCTGGGGCTTCTCGGCGTGCGCGGTCGCATTCGCATGCGCCGCCGTGTGTGCGACGTGGATTCCGGAAACGAAGGGAGTGGAGTTGAGGTGAGCTTTGGGAGCCTTACACTAGAGACATAGGATGAGCGCGTCACCGAATCCATACCTTTCTCGCGTCACAATCACGAGCGGCGTGCGCTCAGGGAAGCCCTGCATTCGTGACACTCGCATCACCGTTCAAGAAATCCTGCGCTGGCTCGCGGCCGGCGCAAGCGAGAAGCAAATCCTTGACGACTACCCTTATCTCGAGCCGGACGACTTTAAAGCCGTTTTTGCCTATGCGGCTCAATTTCCTGACGCCAGAGTTTCTGGGTTGTGAAGCTCCTCTTTGACGCGAACTTATCACCCAAACTCGTCCGTCGCTTAGCCGATCTGCTGCCAGGCTCGGTCCACTTATTTGATCTGCACTTGCCAGGACGGCTGACAGTGTCATTGGGCCTATGCAAAGCGCATGGGCTTCGACATCATCACGACAGACGGAGACGATTTCCCGCCGCTGGTCGAACGCTTTGGACCGCCGCCCCGAGTCATTCTGCTGGAAAGCTGGAGATATCCCACACACTTTGCCGAAACGGTCATTCGCTCCAACTTCCCACGCATAGCCGAATTCGCTCGTAGTGACCGGGGTTTGCTGATTCTCAGAGCGTGATTGGGAGAAGCGTCTACTCTCTTTCGCAGAGATCCCTGGCGATACACTGATCAGTTATGACTCGCCGCACACTGGTCGGTTCGCTCGCGGGCGCCGCGATTCTTCAAGCGCAATCGGGTCAGCGGCCGCGGAGGCCGGTTTACAAAGAATGGAAACCGCGGTTAGGCGTGCTTGGGCCGTACACGCCTGCTAACGTCGAATTCGCGCGGGCGCAAGGCTTCAACAACATGATTCTGGGCTCAGGACGGCGTTCCACGCTCGACGCCACCAGTATCACGGACGCACAGATTCAGGACGTGAAAGCGACGCTCGAGAAGAATCAAATGCACGTTTCCGCGTTGCAGGTGGGCGACGATCCGATTAATCCCGACGCCGAGCGCCGAGCGCGTGCGAGCGAATATTTCGTGGCGGCGATTAATCTGGCGGGCAAGCTCGGCGTTCCTTACATCGGCACGCAGTCTGGAAAGGATGCAGCAAAGCCGTTTCAACAGCAGGTGGATGAAATCGCGCGCGTGTACAACGAAAAATATTTCGCGGCGTGCGAGCGCAACCACGTGCGCATTCTATGGGAGCCGTATCCGGATGCGGCCAACATCGCGACCAGCCCGGTCGGGTTCGAAGCGCTATTCAAGGCGTTTGGCGATTCTCCGTATGTCGGACTGCAATTCGATCCTTCGCATTTCGTGCGCCAGTTCATGGATCCCATTCAGACGGCACGCGATTTCGTGGACAAGATTTACGACGTGCACTTGAAGGACACGGAGATTTTCTGGCCCGTTCTGCGCGCCGGCGGCATTAACCCGGTGAACCGCGCGAAATGGTGGACGTATCGGATTCCCGGCATGGGCTCGATTGATTGGCGCGATTTCTTCAGCGTGCTGCAGAGTGCGGGCTATTCCGGAGCCATGAGCGTTGAGCAGGAAGATCCGTTCTATGGGGCGGATAACAATCCGGGTCCGGATTTTAGCGACGACTTCAAGATGGGCTTCGTGATGGCGAAGCGGTATTTGTCACAGTATGTGCCGTAACAGTGTGAACAGCGTGTAAATAACATGCAAACGATTGCACGCAGATGTCTTCGGTTATATACTGCTTCTAGTCGCTTTATGGAATGGATTCCCGCGGGTCGCGGAGAATCCGGGGTTCAGAGTAGGTCGAATTCTCTAAGTTGAGGAGTTTTCTATGAGGAAACACGCCTTCGCGAAGGTGATGCACCTTTGCTTCGCACTGGCAGTCTGTCTGGCATTTTCCATTGCCGCGTTCGCGCAATCGGACGTCGGAACGATCACCGGATTCGTTCGAGATCCTACGGGCGCCGTGGTGCCGAACGCCAAGGTGACCATCAAGAACGAGGCCACCAACGAAGAGCATACCGTTACAACGGATGCTGCCGGACACTACACAGTTCCGAGCCTGCTGCCCGGCCAGTATACGATGAGCGCGGAAGTCAGCGGGTTTAAAAAATACACGAGCAATCACAACACGCTGCAGCCGAACTCGACCGTCGCGCTAGATGCGAACATGACGGTGGGGCAGACAACGGAGACAGTAGAGGTGAGCGCCACGGCGGAGGTCTTGCAGACCGAATCCGGTGCAGTGCAGAGCGAAGTCACCAGCCAGCAGATTCAACAACAGGAGTTGAACGGACGCAGCCCCATCTACATGGCGGCGATGTTGCCCGGTGTCCGCGGCGGTGGAACTGCCGGTGACAAGTCGGGGCTTGGGCCCGCAGGCCAGCCGTTTCAGATCAACGGAGCCCGCACCTGGGACACCATGGTTATGGTCGACGGTGCACCGGCGCTGCGCACCCGCTCCAACGGCGCGGTGATTGGCGTCGGCAATGTCGATTCCACGGAAGAAATCCAGGTTCTCACGGCGGATTATCAGGCCGAATACGGCCGCGCGTCAGGCGGCCAGATTCGCATGGTCTCGAAAAGCGGATCGACGGATTTCCACGGCAGCTTGTACGAATACTTCCAGAATTCCGATCTGAACGCGAATACGTGGACGCGCAACCTGAGCGCCTCCACCAATTTCCCGCAGCCTTATCGCTACAACAATTTCGGATTTGCAGTGGGCGGGCCGGTTGCCATTCCCGGCAAATGGGATAAATTCCGGCAGAAGTTTTTCTGGTTTGTCGCCGAAGACTGGCTTAGACAGCGAGGGACGGACACCCAGACGCAGGCGGTACCCACCGCTCTCATGCGGCAGGGCAATTTCAGCGAACTGCTGACGAGCAATCCCTGGTACGGCGCGGGTAAAGGCCAACTCTACGATCCGGCTTCGGTCGGTTCCTACAACAACGGCGCCTGCACCCCGAAATCCGGTTTTGCGGCTTGCGTTCCGATTCCCGGCAATAACATCCTGGCTTACAATCCCGCCCTGCTAAGCCCCACTGGTCTCGCTATTCTGAAGGCCTACCCGTCTCCCACTCCTGGGTTATCAGAATGGCACGCAGAACTGGATCGCCCAGGCCGCGCACCCTTACAATCAGCGCAAAGAATCTCTCAATTTTGACATTCTGCCGAACGACAAGAATCACATCGAATTCCGCAAATCGGACCTCGCCTACTTCGAATATCAGCCGTTCGATGGAGGGTCGGGATTAACTCCCAAGTATTTCAACCGTCCGAACCAGCTCAACACGCTGGCCTGGATTTATACGATCAGCCCGACCCTCGTGAATGAGGCGCGGGCCACCGTCAGCCTGGACGATGTTTACATTCCCGTGAACACGGCCGCCCCCGGCTTCAATGCCCAAACGCTTGGCATTAACTTCCCCTATATATTCCCTACCGGGAAGGACATTGCCCACAAGATCCCGAACGCCACGCTGAACGACAATTTCTACAATCTGAATGGCGGTCCTTACCCGTCACACTCCTCCGGGCCCATTTACACAGCTTCGGACAGCTTGACGAAAGTTTGGGGAAATCACACTCTTAAATTCGGCGTTCTCTTCGACTACGACGGCGAGAACGACGAAGATCAGATCAACGTCAGCACGGTGCCCGGGGGCGCCAACAACCAGAACGGCAATTTCGTATTTACGGACGCCGGGACGGGCCGAACGACGGGCGTGAGCATCGCCAACCTGGCGCTCGGGGCGGCGGACAGCTACACAGAAATCGGCCCGCGCGCTTACACCATCTGGCGCGGATTGATGGTTGAGGAGTTCGCGCAGGATTCCTGGAAAGTAACTCCCAAACTGCACATCGATTACGGCATCCGCCTCAGCACGATCACCGGCTACCATCCGCTATGGGCGAACGCGGACTATTTTTATGGAAATCTGTACAATCCGGCACAAGCCGTACAGATCAACTCAGCGGGAAACGTGATCCTCGGAACCGGAAATCCCTACAACGGAGTCGTCATTCCGGGCTTCAGCAGTTTTCCCAGTTCTGCCAACGGGCGAGTGCCTGCAGCTACTCAACCCCTCTGCGACGGCGCTTCTTGCAACAGTCTGTTTGCTCCGAACCTGTCGAAGTATTACGGCGCGATTGTGACTCCAATTCAACCGCGGGCCGGATTTGCCTACCAGATAGACCCCAAGACCGTAATTCGGGCAGGCGCGGGTGAGTTCGTTACTCGCATGCCTCTGCTTGACAATATTTTTCCCGGCGGCAATTCTCCCTTCCAGCCGTTCGTAACTGTGAACAACGTGAGCGTGGATAACCCCGGCGCCTCATTGGCGACTGGAGTTGCTGCCCCGATTACCATCACTACGATGAACCCGAAACTGAAACAGCCCACGGCGTGGAACTGGAATTTGACTTTCCAGCGCGAACTGTTCTGGAATTCCACTCTCTCGGTGGCGTATGTCGCGCACCGCGGCCTCCACGGCTGGGATGTCTATGACATTAATCAGGCCCAGGCTGGCGCTCTACAGGCGAACCCCGGCCAGCCAATTAATGCCTTGCGTCCGTACAAAGGCTTCGCCGCCATTCAGGAAGAAGAGAGCGTTGTGAATTCCATGTACAACTCACTACAGGTTTCCTGGAACCGGCGTTTCACGGCGGGCTCGATGTTCGGAGTCTCGTACACGTTCTCCAAGAGCATGGATAACAGCTCGAATTATCGCGACATCGTACCCGATACGTACAACACCCTGAATCTCTGGGGGCCGTCTGAATACGACACGCGCCACATCGTGCTCATCAATTACCTTTACGATCTGCCCTTCTTCAAGGATCAAAGCAGGTTGATTGGTAAGCTCCTCGGCGGCTGGGAACTCAGCGGCATCGCGCAGTTCCAGACGGGTACTCCGTGCGGCATCGGAACCAATAACGATTTCGCCGGCGTCAGCTCGAACGACCTCGGCAGCTTCGGATGCGGCTCCGAAGGCCAGTTTTGGGTGCTGAACGGCGCTCCCCAGATCGTGGGCCAGTTTGCCGCCGGTCTAAACGCCAACGCCAGTTCGCCAAAATACTTCACCGCCAACGTGACGCCGCCGCCGGCCGGCACGTTCAATCTTCAGCAGGGTATCCGGAACACCGTTTATCAGCCCGGTTTGCAGGATTGGAACCTTATGCTCTCCAAGAAGTTCGCGATCAACGAACGGAACGCATTCGAATTCCGCGCGGAAGCGTACGACTTCATCAACCATCCGAACTGGAGCGGCCCGAATCTCAACCCGACATCCGGAACGTTCGGAGAAGTCACCGGCAAGACGGGCCTCGCTCGCAACCTGCAGCTTTCGCTGCGCTATTCGTTTTAACGGCTGACCAACGAATAGATCACACTCCCGCGCGGCCGCAAGCTGCGCGGGAGTTTTGTTTATGCGCACGAGCGGTACTTTCAACCGGTTCGAAACTAGTTTAGAGAACTGTTAATGTGGCGGCACGCACTCGTGCGTGCCGCGTCGAGACTCTTCTCGACGCCTGCGCTCGACCAGGGGTACTCGTCGGGAACATTGGCCAATCCGGCCTTTACAGGATTATTCTCGATATATGCTTTAATGCGCTGGAGCTCGGCTTGGCCTCGCACCCAGTGGTCGTAAGATTCCTTCTGCCAGAACGGTTCTCCAGTGCGACCCAGGAGTTTGTTGGCCTCTCGCGCGGTAGCGCCTTTTAGCGACTTGAGTAGCCTGCTGGGATCGATGTGGGGGCGAATGAGGATATGTACATGGTTGGGCATTACCACATAAACGTATAGCTCGTAGTGGCCGAGTTGCACGCCTTTACGAATCGATTTCACGACAAGTTGAGCGATTGCGGGCTGGCGCAGATACATTGGGCCGGAGCGAACCGTGTCTAACTGCCGATCCATCCAGGCAAAAGCTTGACCGCCGGCAAGCTTACCGGGCCGGACAGCAAACGATGGTGGCAGGACACTATGCAGGCCCCAGGTGACGAATAAGCTCGCACCTTCTGGGTACACGTGAGGCAAACGACGGCGATGTTCAACCATCTGCAGATAACGTCGTTTTCCACAAAGGAAAGCTCTCAGAAAAAAAGCGAGCTTGGCGTCGAGAGGAGTCTCGACGCGGCACGCATGAGTGCGTGCGCCACAGCTTACGCTGGCCTTGGTGGGCCTTTGGCCTGCGCCACGACGCCGCCGGGCTTGCCTCAGAAAAAGCGAACTGGCGTCGAGAGGAGTCTCGACGCGGCACGCATGAGTGCGTGCGCCACAGCTTCAGCTGGCCTTGGTGGGCCTTTGGCCTGCGCCACGACGCCGCCGGGCGTGCCTCAAAAAAAGCGACCTTGGCGTCGAGAGGAGTCTCGACGCGGCACGCATGAGTGCGTGCGCCACAGCTTAAAGCTGGCCTTGGTGGGCCTTTGGCCTGCGCCGCGACGCCGCCGGGCTTGCCTCAAAAAAGCGAAATTGGCGTCGAGAGGAGTCTCGACGCGGCACGCATGAGTGCGTGCGCCACAGCTTCAGCTGGCGTCTGTGTGCCCGTTATGGCTCCACAGTCTCTAACATCAAGTGATACATCTAAAGTTATGGCCCAAGTGAAGCCCGCTTCGAAAACGTACGATGTCGTGATAGTAGGCTCCGGGGCCGGAGGCGGTGTGGCCGCGCAAGTTCTGGCAAATGCCGGCGCGAAAATCTGCCTGCTGGAAGCCGGCGCCTGGTTCGATTGCACGAAGCAGTCGAAGATGTTCCAGTGGCCGTACCAGGTGCCGCATCGCGGCGCGGGAGACCGGGTGCACAAATGGGGCGCGTTCGATGCCACGCTCGAAGGCGGCTGGGAAGTTCCGGGCGAGCCCTACACGAATGCGCCGGGATCGGATTGGATCTGGTGGCGCGGGCGCATGCTGGGCGGGCGGACGAACCATTACGGCCGCATTTCCCTGCGCATGGGACCGTACGACTTCAAGCCTTACAGCCGGGACGGCAAGGGCTTCGATTGGCCCATCACGTACGAGGAGCTCGCTCCGTATTACGACAAGGCAGAGGAGCTGATCGGCGTCTTCGGATCGCAGGAGGGCCTGGAGAACACACCGGACGGTAAGTTTCAGCCGCCGCCGGCGCCGCGCTGCTACGAGCGCATCATCAAGGCATCTTGCGACAAGCTCGGGATTCCGTGTATTCCTTCGCGGCTCGCGATCCTGACACGTCCTCTGAACGGCCGCCCGGCATGCCACTATTGTGCGCAGTGCGGGCGATCGTGCGGTGTGAATGCGAACTTCAATTCACCGGGCGTGCACATCTTTCCGGCCATGAAGACGGGCAATCTGGAAGTTCGCGTAAACGCCATGGTTCGGGAAGTGCTCGTGGGCGGGGACGGGCTGGCGAGCGGGGTTTCGTACGTCGATAAGAAGACCCGCAACGAAGTGCAGGTGCGGGCGAAGATCGTGGTGCTGGCGGCAAGCTGCTGTGAGACAGCGCGCATCATGTTGAACTCGAAGAGCAGCCAGTTTCCCAACGGAATCGCGAACTCATCGGGCCTGGTGGGGCGCTACATTATGGATACGGTTGGCTCGGCCGTAAGCGGATTTCTGCCGATTCTGCAGGAGCTTCCGCCGCGGAATGAAGACGGCGTGGGCGGGATGCACCTGTACATGCCGTGGTGGCTTTACAAACAGCAGCAGGCTGGAAAACTGCCCTTCGCGCGCGGATATCATATCGAGATTGGCGGGGGGCGCGACCTGCCCGGGGCCGGAGCCTTGGGCGGGTATCCGGATCGCTGGCTGGGCGGCGGCTACGGCATGGAACTCAAGAAGAACCTGCGCAAGGTTTACGGCTGCGAAGTTCATTTTTCGGGCCGCGGCGAGATGATCCCGAACGACGACAGCTTTTGCGAGATCGACCCCAACGTTGTCGACCAGTGGGGCATTCCCGTGCTGCGGTTTCACTTCAAATGGAGCGACGATGAGATCCTGCAAGCCAAGCACATGCAGGAGACGTTTCAGGAGATCATCCACGGCATGGGCGGCATCGTTACGCACAGCTCCGGCGCGCAGCGGGACTGGGGTATCGCCAAGGGCGGCGAGATCATTCATGAGGTGGGCGCCACCAAGATGGGCGACGACCCGAAAACGTCGGTGCTGAACAAATACGCTCAGGCGTGGGACGTGAAGAACCTGTTTATCACGGACGCCGCGCCGTTCGTCAGCAACGCCGACAAGAATCCGACGCTTACCATTTCGGCGCTGGGCTGGCGAACGTCGGAATACATTGCAGATCAGGTGAAAAAACTCAACGTAAAGGTGTGACCATGGCAGACGAAAACGACCGACCATCCTCCGGCGTCAGCCGCCGCGATGTTTTCCACATCATCGGATCCGTACCGGCGATTGCCGCGGTGGCCGGGTCCGCGGCCGCGCAAACTCACGATCATGCGCATCTGGTGGCGGCGCGTGAAACGCCGAAAGGACCTTACCAGCGGAAGACTTTTGACGATCATCAGTGGCGCGCCGTTCACGTGCTGTGCGATCTGATCATACCGGCCGACGAGCGCAGCGGGAGCGCGACGCAGGCGGGCGTGCCGGAATTTCTCGACGACTGGATCGCCTTTCGAAAAGAGGAAGACCGCAACGAGAACCTGCAAGCCGAGATCTTCGGCGGATTGATGTGGCTCGATCGCGAGTCGAACCGGCTTTTCCAAAAGGATTTCGCGGACGCCGCGGTGGATCAGCAGAAGCAGATCCTCGATCGCATCGCGTATCCTGAGAAAGCCTCCAAAGACGACCGGGTGTGGGCCAGATTTTTCAGCGAATTTCGGAGCCTGACGGTAAGCGGCTTTTTTTCGAGCAAAGTGGGCGTGGCGGACCTGCCGTACTTGGGCAATGTCGCCGTCGCCGAGTGGAAGGGCTGCGATCCGGAAGTCTGGTCGATTGTCGAAAACCGGATGAAGAACGGATACCAGGGGATTTTGGAAGTGAAGCCCTGGAATGCGGCCTAGGTTCAGTACCCTCAATACCGCAGTACTTTGCCGTCTCACGGCTCAAGTTCTTGACATGCGCGCACTTTCGCAATAGTATCTTCCTAAGCATTGCGGGTCTAACGCTAACTGTTTAAGGAGAAGAGCGCTATGAGTCTGAGCCTGCGGACGCGTCGTGGAGCGGTATGTCTTTCATTTTCTAAAGCCTGGGCCGTTTGGCTGGGTTTACTTCTGGGCGTGGGCGCGACGTTCGCCTGGGGGCAGGCGACTTCCACAGCAAGCGTCACCGGGCAGGTGGCGGACCAGCAAGGGGCCGCGATCCCGGGTGCGGAGGTCAGGCTGACCAATCCTGCTACCAGCAGCACCCAAACGGCAACGACGAACAATGATGGCCGCTATCTTTTCGTGAATGTGAATCCAGGCACGTACAATATCGTGTTCGGGAAGGTCGGCTTCACCACCTCTCGCGTTGCGGACCAACACGTGGAAGTGGGCTCGACCACGACGGTGAACTCTACGCTCCAGGTTGGCGCCACAACGACGACCGTTGAGGTACAGGCGCAAGCCGCCGCCGAGCTGCAGACGACGAGCGCCTCCGTGGGCACGACAATCAGCAGCCAACAGCTTTTGACACTTCCCAATTTGGGCCGCGACGCCGCGAGTCTCGCCGTATTGCAACCTGGCATAACGCCCGGCGGGAGTACGGCCGGCGCAGTCCAGGATCAGAACTCGTACACGGTGGACGGCGGCAATAACAGCGATGATATGGCCGGCAACAGTACGTCCTATGTGACGAACTTCACGGGCTCGGGCGGCACCCAAACGAACGGCTCCTCGGCCGGCACGGTGCCGGTTCCCGTCGAAAGCATCGAAGAATTCAAAGTCGTGACGTTTAACCAGACTGCCGATTTCAATGGCGGTTTAGGCAGCCAAGTGCAGATGGTTACCAAGCGCGGCACGAATCAATTCCACGGTTCGGTTTACGACTATTATTTTGCTACCAACGTGGGAGCCGCGAATACCTGGGTAAACGACCATACGCCCACACAGGGCTTGGCCTACACGCCGCTTCCGTCGAATCATCGGAACCGCTTCGGCGCTTCTCTTGGCGGACCCTTTGCCCCTAATTTTCTGGGCGGAAAATGGTATTTCTTCTTCAATTACGAAGGGCAGCGTTTCCCGAACAACAATACTTACGAGAGGCCGGTGCCCTCAGACCTCCTCCGAGCCGGCGTAATTCAGCTTCCGATCGGTAGCGGCACTGGTGTTAATACCGCATTTAACCTGAATCCCTATCCGGTTACGGTGGACGGCACAACTTACCCGGCTTGCAGCGGCAGTTTCTGCGATCCGCGAGGCATTGGCATTAACCCGATCGTCAAGCAGATCTGGCAAAACCAGATGCCAGCAGGGAACGATCCGCTCTACACCTCAAACGGCGGGGACGGAACAAACGTGCTCGGTTATCTATCCGCTCTCAAAACGCCACTGACCGACGATATTTACGTAGGCCGCATCGATCATGACTTTTCGGACAAATGGCATTTTTTTGGCAGTTATCGATTCATGCGCCTGGTGAATCTGACGAACAACCAGGTGGATATCGGCGGCGTGCTTCCTGGCGATACGAAAGGCGTGCCGGCCGCAGTGGCTCCGCGCGATCAACTGCCCTCCCTGCTGGTGGGAGGCCTGACAACAGTGCTTTCGCCGACCATGACCAATGACTTCCGCTACAGCTACACGAGAAACTTCTGGCAATGGGGCAGTGTGAATGGGCCTCCCCAAGTCCCGGGTCTCGGCGGCGCGGCTGAAATCGCTCCCGGCACCGCTTCAACAACTTCGGAGTTCACGTACGCGCTGATTCCCTACAACGTGAACACCCAAAACGTTCGCCAGCGATTCTGGGATGGCCAGGACAACATGTTTAAAGACGACCTCACCAAGATCAAGGGAAATCACATCTTTCAGTTTGGCGGCCTGTACCAGCGCAATTTCGATTTCCATATGCGCACCGACAACGGAAACGGTGTGAACAACGCGGTCGTTTACCAGATGGGCAGCTCGGGAACCAGCTTCACCGGCTTCACCTACCCCGCCGGTCTGTCGACATCGAATCAGAGCAGCTTCCAACGGCTTTATTCGGAGGTGCTGGGTTTCGTCAGCCAGCCGCAGGTGGCCTATACGCGAACAGGCAGCAATCTCACGATTCAACCGGTGGGAAGCGTAGCGTACGAGCGCAGCATCATTCCCAGCTATAACCTCTATGCGAGCGATACGTGGCATCTTAAGCCGAGCTTTACCTTGACCTACGGACTATCCTGGGCGCTCGAAATGCCTCCCTATGAGTTGAACGGAAGCCAAGTCGTCCTGGTGGATGCGAACGGCAAGCCAGTTCAAGCTGACAGTTATCTGGCGCAACGGAAAGCGGCGGCGCTGGCCGGACAGGTTTACAATCCAACGCTCGGATTTGAAGGCATTCGGGGCACTGGGCGCAAATACCCGTATGATCCCGTATGGACGGAATTCAGTCCCCGCGTGGCCGTAGCCTGGAACCCGAAATATTCGAGCGGTCTTCTGGGTAACTTGCTCGGCGACGGCAAAACAGTCATCCGCGGTGGGTACGGCCGCATTTACGGCCGCCTGAACGGAGTCGATCTGGTTCTGGTTCCATTACTTGGCCCTGGCCTGCTGCAGGCGGTTAGTTGCCAAGGAGCGAGTATTTCCGGAACGTGCGCCGGAAGCGGCAACGTCACACCAGCGACGGCATTCCGGCTCGGCACAGACGGTAATACGGCTCCGCTCCCCACAGCATCACAGACTCTGCCTCAGCCCTTCTTCCCGGGCATCAACGGCGCGTACGCTCAGGACCCCAGTTCGCTCGACCCGCATTTCCGGCCGGAGCGCACCGATAACTTCACGTTCTCCCTGCAGCGCGCCATTGGCACGAAGACCACGCTGGAAGTCGGGTATATCGGACGCATTATCAATAATGAGGCCTCAAACGTGAACATCGACGCGGTCCCTTACATGACGACGCTCGGCGGGCAGACTTTCGCCCAGGCCTATGCCAATACATACCTTTCACTCTGCGGGGCAGCCTATTGCACGACAACTCCCAGCGCCGCTAACGTTCCGGTGCAACCATTCTTCGAAGCGGCGCTCGGCGGGGCAAATTCATCGTTCTGCAAGACCTCTTCCAGTTGCACAGCGGCGTTAATCAAAGCTACCGGTGTCTCTGCATTCCAGAACACGCAAGTGTCGAACATTTGGAAGACGCTCAATGCCAATTGGATTCTTCCCAACAGCATGATGGACGTCAACCAGATGTCGTCCGCGGTCTTGATCGGAAGCGACGGGTATGGAAACTATAACGCTCTGTTTGTAAGTTTGAGAGCGCGAGACTACCACGGACTTAGCGCTGTCTCCAATTTCACCTGGGGACGATCGCTTGGCACGGGTGCCGTTACGCAGGCTTCGAGCGCTATTACCAATCTGGATGCTTACAACATCGGCGCGAACTACGGACCAAACAGCTTCGATATCCGGTTCCTTTACAACTTGGCGATTACATATCAACCTCCGTATTATCGGTCGCAGCATGGCTTAGTAGGTCACATACTCGGCGGGTGGACGATCTCGCCGATCTTCACGGCGCAGAGTGGTGGGGGGCAGGGCGTCACGTATAGCGAGGGAGGTTTGTGCAGCGCTGCCTGTCAAGCGTTCGGCGAATCGAGCTCGAGCGGAATTTCCACGAACGTTGAAAACGCCGTGGCGGCCGCTCCGTACACTGGGGGTACCAGTGCGCACTATAACGTTAGCGGCTCCAATGGGACAGGGACCAACAATGCGACCGGCGTTAACCAGTTCAGTGACCCGAACGCTGTGTATAATGAGTTCCGGCCCTGCATCCTTGGCTATGACACAAGCTGCGGCGGTTATTACAATCTTCGCGGCTTCCCACAGTGGAATGTGGACGCTACAGCTCTAAAAGATATCGGAATCTGGAAGGAAGGACGCGTGGGCGCGACGCTCAGCTTTCAGATCACGAACGTGTTTAATCACATGGTACTCAACAATCCCGCGTTCACCAGCTCCAACCTGAGCCTCAGCAACCAGGACCGGTTCGGAAGAATCACTACTCAGGCCAACACTCCGCGGAACATGGAGTTCGGGCTTCGCATTCACTTCTAAACGCTTTTATAGAGTCGGCGCTCGGGTTTCGGGCGCCTCATTCTCCAACGCGCTGCCGCGCAAGCGGTCTCGCGAAGGCATTGGTCGGATTGTGCATGTTGAACGTGAGAATCTTGCGGTAGTAATTCATCGCCTGTTCTTTATCGCCGGTTTTTTCATATGCTTGCGCGAGCAAGCTCAAGATGAACGGATCGCGCTGGTTGGCCTTCTGTAAGTCATCGATGGCGGTCTTATAATCGCCCTCGTAGAAGGCAACGTAGCCGGTCAGGTACGGAAGAAAACTTTCCTGCTGGGGATCATTCGCCTTGGCGAGATACTCCTTGGCAGCATCGACATGCTTTTGTGCGTCTTCGCGATTTCCCCGGCGCGCCGCGATACGCGCCTGCGCGCTCTCCCAGCGGAAACCCCACACGTTCTTGCGCGATTCCGTGATGTCAGGCTGCTTCAGGCCCGTGTCGTATCCGGTTTTGTACCATCTTTCCGCGTTGTTCAGATCGCCCGATTCCAGATAAATACGCGCCAGCTCGTCGGCCGCTTCACCGGCGGCATAGTAGTCTTTGGCGGCGAGTTGCGCGTTGAAGGCATCCTGCTCGTATTTCGCCGCGTCGCTCGCTTTGTGCTCGAAGGCGTACGAGATTGCCATGGTCCGCTCCGCTTGAACCTTGGTTTTCTCGTCGGGCGCAAGCTTAATCGCTTGCGCTATCTTCTTGCGCGCTTCGTCGTATTGCCCTTTCAGGTCCAGGGCGGTTCCCTCCCGAAGAAGTTTCGTTGCATCGCTTTGGCTGGCAGCCGTTTGGCCCGTCGCTGTCTGCGCAAACAGGGTCGACCCGCTTATCATCGACACAACAAGGACAGCGAGTATATTCACAAGCGAGGAGAACATAGCGACGCCATTTTACATCAACAGCGATACTCTGGCGGGGAGGCGTACTTGCTTAAATTACTGTCGACTTTGATGCGCTTGGCCGCAGCCCTGCTGGCGGCGACCTGTTGCTCGGCCGCCTCGCATCCCGGCGTCGTCATAACGGCGGATCGCGTTTCCGAGCAGCCGCTGCTGGGTCCCGGTCAAGCCTGGACGGAATTCGGGCTGTTCAATCCCACCGCCGTCCTGGCCGGGTCAAAAACCGTTTTGCTGTTTCGCGCGCAGGATCGAAAGCAGACCTCACGAATCGGCTATGCCGAGAGCACGGACGGCGTGCACTTCAAGATCAGGCCGGACCCGGTGCTTTCACCCGAAGCGGATTACGAGAAGAACGGAGGAGTGGAGGACCCGCGCGTCGTCCGCATCAACGGGGTTTACTACTTGACTTACACCGGGTACGACACGCATTCCGCGCAACTCTGTCTGGCTACATCAAGCGATCTGATCCACTGGCAGCGCAAAGGCATCATTATGCCTGCGTACAAGGGGACCTGGAACACGCAATGGACCAAGTCGGGCGCCATTCTCCCGGTCCAGATCAATGGCAAGTGGTGGATGTACTATCTCGGGACGCGCGCCGACCCGGATGGCAAATCGCGCGATTATATGGGTCTCGCCTCCTCTTCGGATCTTCTGCACTGGACTGACGCCACAGAGAAACCGGTTCTCGATCGCCGGCCAGGCGAGTTCGATTCGCGGGTGATGGAACCCGGACCCGCGCCCTTCCTGACCGACGCAGGCATCCTGCTGCTCTACAACGGTGCCGACGATCATCTTGTCTATGGCCCGGGCTGGGTATTGTTCGACAGGCATGATCCCCGGCGCGTGATCGCGAGGGCTGATCGGCCCTTCGCTGTGCCCACATTCGAATGGGAGAAGACCGGCAACGTTCCAAACGTGATTTTTCTCGAAGGCGCTGTTCCGCGAAGTAACACTGCAGCGGCGAACACGCTCGAACTGACCGGCTATTACGGCGCTGCAGATAAATACATCGGTAGTTTGAAAATCGCGGTATCGCTCCGCGGAAGCGAGTGACTTACTCATAGCGGAGCGCTCGGGAAGGATCCGCGCGGCTGGCGTAAGCGATGTTATTCTCGGGTAGGCCCCGGATGATTTTCGGCAAGCTTCTTCTGCGCCTCGCAGCCGGATTCGGCATTCTCACGGCGTTGTACGCTATTCAGCGGCCCGCGCCGCAGCCCTTCCGCGAATACCCTGGCGACGAGTACCGCGTGGGGCAGATCCCTTTACCGCCAGATTATGAGGAACGAACGGAATGGGTATTCGCCCGCTTGATGTTTCCCTCCATTCCCGATGCGCGGTTTCGCCATGCCGGCTGGGATTGGACGCAAGGGCATGCCAGTTGGACCAACGATTACCCGCGGGCGGACCGGCATTTCCTGGAGGCCGTTCGCCGGCTGACGCGGATTCATGTGCGATCCGTGGAGCAACCGGTAAATCTGGACGATGAAGACGACGTTTACAATTACCCGTGGCTGTACGCGGTTTTCGTAGGCGAGTGGAGCCTGACGGATTCCCAGGCCAAGACGCTTCGCGAATATCTGCTGCGCGGAGGCTTCCTGATGTGCGACGATTTCTGGGGCACTCGCGATTGGGACATCTTTGCGGAGAGCATGAAACGCGTTTTTCCGGACCGCGCGATTGTTGAAATTCCGAACAACGATCCCATATTTCACACCGTCTACGACTTGGACGACCGTTACCAGGTACCCGGCGAATGGGCGGTGCGCATGGGAATTCCGTATCGCAACGACGGTTACGTGGCGCATTGGCGCGGAATTTATGACGACAAGGGCCGGGTGATGGTGGCTCTGGCCTTCAACTCCGATTTGGGCGATTCCTGGGAGTGGGCGGACTTTCCGGGATATCCGGAACAATACTCCGCGCTGGGCGTTCGGATCGGCATCAACTATATTTTGTATTCGATGACCCACTGAGGGCATCTTTCCCATACGTGATTGCAAAGCGAATATTTCTGGGCACGGGGGCTATGGTACTTTGTACGCTGGTGGCCGGCGGAGGTCCCGAGCCGAGCGAAAGCCAGCTCCAAATGCTACATGACCCGAGCGGCTGGGAGTACGTCACGATCTCGGATACCGATAGCGGCGTTCAAACCACGCACACCTGCTTCGACGGCCATCCTCACCCGGAAGAGTGCAGCGGAACTCTCAGCTTTACTTCCGGCGGAACGTTCGTTCAAAAAGTTCACATTCACGGGCAGACCGTCCAACGCCACGGCAACTACGAATTGACAGGCAACCAGCTTGCGCTATTCGATGAACTAGGAACAAAGGATGGCCCTTACACAATCCAAATCGACACGCGCGCGAAGTCGCTTGTGCTTGCCATGCCGCAGGTTCATATCGAACTCGAACTCGAGAAGCAGTATCGCGAGGATCTGCGTAAAGCGAAGGAACAGGCGTCCGGAAAGTGACGGGGAACGCGCCGGTGCTAGCATCGGCTGGTGGAGGAACACGAGATCTATTCCGTCCTCGGGGAAGACGGGTTCCGGCGATTGGTCGCGGCCTTTTACCAGCAGATTCCCGATGACGAAGTGCTCGGCTCCGTTTATCCGAGGCAGGACTTAGCGGGAGCCGAGCAGCGCCTTCGAGACTTCCTGATTTACCGGTTTGGCGGCCCGCAACGCTACATTGAAGAGCGAGGACATCCGCGGCTCCGGATGCGGCACGTTCCGTTTCCGGTGGGGCAGATGGCGCGCGACCGCTGGATGCAGTTGATGAAAAATGCTCTCGAACAGGTCACAATGCCCGCTGAAGCGAGAGAACTTCTACTGCAGTATTTCGAATCGACCGCCACTGCGATGATGAACCAGGGGTAGGTCACCAGGGCCGGGTATGCCCGATCCCTCTACGTTCAGCCGTGAAATCCGGGTTCCGGCGCGCTCTCCGGCGGCAGCGGGCGGTCCGGTTTCAGCACAACCACCCCGAGCGGAGGAATCACGATATTCGCCGAGGCCTCGCGCCCGTGCGACGGGACCGCCTCCGCCATCACAAAGCCTCCATTGCCCATGTTGCTGCCCCCGAACATCTCCGCGTCGGAATTGAAGATCTCCCGGTGCAAACCCGCTTCCGGCATTCCTAACCGGTAGCTCAGGTGCGGCTTGGGCGTGAAGTTGCACACGAACACCAGGTAATCTTCGCGCCTCTTCGCCCGGCGCACGAAGGCAATGATCGAATTTTCCGCATCGTGAAAATCGATCCATTCGAATCCCCACCATTGGAAATCGACTTCGCACAGCGCCGGCTCGCTCCGGTACAGCCGGTTCAATGCTCCGCAAAAAAACTGAAGCTTTCGATGCACCTCGTAGTCGAGCAGCCACCACTCCACCTCGCCCTCGGAGTTCCATTCGGCCGTCTGCCCGAACTCCGAGCCCATGAACAGCAGCTTCTTCCCCGGATGGCCGTACATGTAGCTCAAGAACGCGCGCGCGTTCGCAAAACGCTGCCATTCGTCGCCCGGCATTTTGTTCAATAGCGCGCGCTTGCCGTACACCACCTCGTCATGCGAGATCGGCAGAACAAAATTCTCCGTGAACGCATAAACCATGCTGAACGTGATGTCGTTCTGGTGATACTTGCGGTAAATCGGGTCTCTCTCGAAGTACTGGAGCATGTCGTGCATCCAGCCCATGTTCCACTTCATCGTGAATCCCAGGCCGTTCAGGTAGACCGGCCGGGAAACTCCCGGGAAGGCCGTCGATTCCTCGGCTATGGTGATCGCGCCCTGTACCTGGTGCACCAGCTCATTGGTCTTGCGTAGCAGATCGATGGCTTCCAGATTCTCGTTGCCGCCGTAAACGTTCGGAATCCACTCGCCCGGCTGGCGCGAGTAATCGAGATACAGAATAGAAGCGACCGCGTCCACCCGCAAGCCGTCGATGTGATATTTCTTGAGCCAGAAGAGCGCGTTCGATATCAGAAAGGAGCGCACTTCGTTCCGTCCGTAATTGAAAATCAGCGTGCCCCAGTCGCGGTGCTCGCCCAGCCTTGAATCCTCGTGCTCGTAAAGCGCGGTGCCGTCGAAGAACGCCAGCCCGTGCGCATCCTTGGGAAAGTGCCCGGGCACCCAGTCCATGATCACGCCGATGCCCGCCAGATGACAGCAATCCACGAAGTACATGAAGTCTTCCGGCGATCCGTAGCGCGAGGTCGGCGCGAAATAGCCCGTCACCTGGTAGCCCCAGGACGGCGAGTACGGGTGCTCCGCGATGGGCATCAGCTCGATATGCGTGTAGCCCATCCGCTTCACGTAGCTGACCAGCTTATCCGCGAGCTGCCGGTAGCTCAGCGGCTGATGATCCTCACCTCTAAGCCACGATCCGAGATGAACTTCGTAAAATGCGACCGGACTATCCAGCCACTTCGTCTCCCCGCGCCGATCCATCCACTGGCGGTCGCGCCATTCATAGCTGTCGATGTCGGCCACGATTGAAGCCGATTTCGGCGGCGTCTCCATCCCGAAGCCGTACGGATCCGATTTCATTTGGCTGTAGCCGCGAAACCGCGATTTCACCGCATACTTGTACGGCGCGCCAGTCATCACGCCCGGAATGAAGATTTCCCACACCCCGCCGCTCCGCGCGCGCATCGGGTTTCGTCTTTCGTCCCAGTCGTTGAAGTTGCCCACCACGCTGACCACGATCGCGTTGGGCGCCCACACGGCGAAGCGCGTCCCCTGCACTCCCTCAACCGTCGCCGGATGCGCCCCGAAGGCGTTGTAGCCCTCGTAATTTGTGCCCTCCGAATGCAGATGCAAATCGAAGTCGCTCAGCAGAGGCTGAAACCTGTACGCGTCTTCCGCGTCCGACGTTTGTCCCTGGTAATCCGTGATGCGGAATGTGTATGGAGTGGGCTGATTGCCAATGCGAGCCGTAAAAACACCGGCCATATGAGCACGCTGCATGGGGATGGTCTTGCCGTCCATCGCGACCTCAACCTGCTGCGCTTGCGGCAGAAATGCCCGGATCTCCCACTCGGATTTGCCGCTCGTCCCCGCGGCGTGCGGGCCCAAAACGGCGAACGCGTCCCCGTGATAGCCGCCCGCTATCGCTTCCATCTCTTGATCAGTCATGGCAGGTTCATTATGTCAGCGACTGCACGTTGCGAAAACGGCCGGCCCTCCGGCCGGCCTCTCAGCCGCCACTCTACCGCATGTGATGGACACAATCACTGAAATCCCGCAAGAAGTAAGCCTCCAGCAGTTCCTTCTGGCGTTGCCCAAAGCCGAGCTGCACCTGCACCTGGAGGGCTCGGTAGAGCCCGAAACCATTCACGAGGTCCATCCATCGCTATCGTTGGATGCCATTCGGACGAATATTCATTACAGCGACTTCGCCGGTTTTTTGAAGGCTTACGTGTGGGTCGCTCGTCAGTTGGATTCGCCTCAGGCCTATGCGCTCGCGGCGCGGCGTCTGGTCCACAAACTCGCTGCGCAGAACGTCTCTTACGCCGAGATTACACTTTCGGCGGGAGTGATCCTCTGGAAACAGCAAAACCTGGAACAAATCTTCGAGGCCGTGCACCGAGCCTCGCAAGGAGCCGGTGTCGAGGTGGCCTGGATCTTCGACGCCATTCGCCAGTTCGGCGTCGAGCCGGCGGCCCGGGTCTTTGAAATCGCCAAGCAGTACCGCGACAGCGGCGTGGTCGCCATCGGAATCGGTGGCGACGAGGAGCGCGGCCCTGCCCTCTGGTTCGGTCAGCTATACCGCTCCGCCCGGGATGCCGGCCTCGGCCTGACTTGTCATGCCGGCGAAGTGTCCGGAACGCAGAGCGTCTGGCAAGCGCTCCGCATCGGCGCTCAGCGCATCGGGCACGGCATCCGCTCCATTGACGATCCCGAGCTGCTCGATATTCTGCGAGAGCGCGACATCCCGCTCGAAGTTTGCCCGTCGAGCAATGCCTGTACGGGCGCTGTCCCCAGCTTGCTGGAGCATCCTTTGCGGCGGCTGTGGGAGGCCGGCGTTCCGCTCGTTTTAGGAACCGACGATCCGGCCCTGTTCTTCACGGACTTGCTGCACGAGTATACGCTGGCGGCCGAGATCTTCGGTTTTTCGCGCGAAGAGCTGGCGCGGTTAGCGGCGAATAGCTTGCGGTACCGGTTTCGGAACGCTCGTTGAGAAACCGCTCCCTCGCGGTCGCGGCTCGGTCTCGGGTGTCGTTCGCATCACGAAGCTACTTAGCGGGGGCGGCGCTTCCGCGTTCCGGTCTTGGGCGGTGCCGCGGTCTGCACACCCGGAATCTTGGGATCCTTGAACGTGAGCATGTAAGGATCCTTGGTGTAGCTGTCCGCCACGCCGGAGAAATCCAGCTTCTGGCCGACCTTGATCTTGTCGAGCGCGGATGCCGGAAGCGGCTGCGAGAACAACAGCGTGGTGTCCGGCTGCGTCGCATCCTCCACTCCGAGCACAACTTTCGTCGGGCGGTCGGGCGGATCGATCGAGATTATGGTGCCGGTGAAGTTATTCACGCCATCCGCTCCGCCCGGGATTTCAGCGTCCTTTACCTGGCCATTGAAGAATTGGTCCCCTTGGTCACCTTTCAAGTTGCTTTCGATCGTGTACCAGAGCTTGAAGCCAGGGTCTTTCGCCATTCTGTCGTTCAGGGCATCGGCTTTCTTCTTTTCGATATCGCCTTGACCTTCGATGTTGAAACCGGCCGGAGGCACCGGATTCGTCTTGGCTTGCGCTAGAAGCTGATCCGCTCCGTCTGGAGAGCCGTGAAAGTCCTTGTAAGCCTTATTGAAGTAGTCGAGGAGTTGCTGGCGGGTCGCGGCCGGCAATGAGCCCGGCCCATCGTATTCTGCCGCGCGGGCGTATTCGAACAATCCTTCCGGGTACTTTTTGTCGTTGATAAGCATCTTGCCCTCGGCCGCAGCGACTTGGCCCTGCTCGGGATTGGCTTGCAAGCTGGCCTTATATTCGTTCTCGGCCGTAGCGTTATCTTTCTTGGATATGGCCTCCCACGCCAGTGCGTTATGCGCAATCGCCAGAGCCTGACTCTTCAGCTTCGCGAACTGATCCGCCGAAACCTTGTCCGGTTTCTTGCTGGGGTCGAAAGCGGCGTCTGCTCCATCGAGCACCGCGTGCGCCGCCGTGTCGGTCTGAGTCAGCAGATCGGGGTTCGGGCTCGTTCCACCGACGGCCGGAGCCCACAGCGCGATGAAGTAGCTCGCCAGAAAGTTCTTCGGGTCGTCCTTGAGGACCTCGGCGGCCTTTTCAATTAGCTTCTGGCGCTGCGTGGGGTCTGATGGAGCCAACTGCGCGAGCGTGCTCATGAAGAGCTGGGAGCGCACCTTCGCCACGTCCGTTTGAGGGTACTTGTCCTGCCAGGTGTTCAGTACTTCGAGCCTCTGCTTCGGATCCGTCGTTTGCGTGGCTTTTATATAGAGATCGTATTCGGCGCGATCCTTCCAGTTGGGTTGCTGCTGTCCCGATGCGGCTGGCTGCTGCGCCGCCGCCTGGGGCGCGCCGGCCGCGGGTACGGAAATGAAGCCTGCCAGTATGAGTACTGCGCTTGTCGTCAGAATCGGCCTGCTCGCTCTCAAAAAGCAAAATTGCACGACAACCTCCCTCAGAGGAATTCTACTTCTTTGAATCTGGAAGCGGATCCCTCGCTTACAGCTTAGCCGCGAAGACGCCGCACGCTATCTTGCCATTCCAGCAACTGAATGTGCAATGCCGGAGTATACCGGATAGCTGGATTACCCGCAACTCTCTACCACGTTAGATGCTCCGCCGTAAAAAGTTGTTCCCTCGGGCCGCGGGCGGCCTGCACAGCCGGACGCAAGATCGCATGTTATCATCCACACTTCCATGCGCTACGCGGACCTGGCGGTCATCGCTGCCTACTTGCTATTCATTACCTGGTTCGGAGCGCAGTTCAAAGAAAGCCAGAAGACGCTCAAGGATTATTTTCTGGGCGGGCGCGGCACGCCTTGGTGGGCGATTGCGTTCTCTATTGTGTCGGCGGAAACCAGCACGCTCACCGTCATCGGCACTCCGGCGCTCTCGTTTGCCGGAAATTTCACCTTCTTGCAGCTCGTTCTCGGATATCTGCTTGGCAGGATCGTTATCTCCGTCCTGTTTCTGCCGCAGTATTTCCGCGGCGAAATGTTCACGGCCTACGAATTGATGCAGCGCCGCTTCGGCCCGCATGTTCGCAAATTCACCGCCGGCACGTTCCTGCTGCTGCGCGCGCTCGCCGAAGGAGTGCGGGTCTTCGCCGTTTCCATCGTCGTCTCCATCGTGCTCGGCACCGGCGAGCTGACCTCCATCGCCGTAATTGTCTGCCTCACCCTCTTCTACACTTTCCAGGGCGGCATGACGGCCGTCATCTGGACCGACGTGGTTCAGATGATCCTATATGTCGGCGGAGCGTTGGTCAGCTTCTTTTTAATGCTGCACCTGATCTCCGGCGGATGGCAGCACGTCGCGGCGGTTGGAGCGGCGGCGCACAAATTCCAGATGTTCGATTTCCGCTTCTCCCTTTCGCTGGCATTTTTTCAGCGGAACTATAGTTTTTGGGCCGGCTTGCTGGGCGGCTGCTTTCTCACCACCGCGAGTCATGGGACCGAGCAACTTCTGGTTCAGCGGCTGCTCTCCGCCAGGAACGAGCGCGACAGCCGGCTGGCCTTGTTTACAAGCTGGGCCGTGGTCTTCTTTCAGTTCGCGCTGTTCCTGCTGATCGGCGTAGTTTTGTACGCCTATTACCGCGATTCCGGACGGCCCGCGCCGGCCGTTCCCGAGAGCACCTATCCGCGATTCATCTGGACTCATCTGCCGGTAGGCCTGGCGGGGCTGGTGATCGCCGCCATCCTGGCCGCCGCGATGTCCAATCTGAGCGCCGCTCTGAATGCCCTGGCCTCTACCACAATCATGGATTTTTTGAAACCGCTGCGCCCGCAGCACTCGGAAGCTTATTACATGCGGCTGGCGCGCTGGGCAACGGTTGTGTGGGGCGTCATTCTGTTCAGCGTGGGATTAGCCGCTCGCCACTGGGGACGTATTCTCGAAGCCGGTCTTTCGATCGCTTCCGTGCTTTACGGCGCGCTGCTGGGCGTCTTTCTGCTGGGCGTTTTGACGAAGCGCCCCGGCGAATGGTCCGCCATCGCTGGAATGAGCGCCGGTTTCATTACCACGCTCGTGCTGAGCAGCCAACACATCGCCTACACTTGGTACGTCCTGGCCGGCTCGGCCGCTACGTTTCTGGTCGGCTACGCCGCCAGTTTCGCGCTTCGCGAGCGGCCGCTTGCTCGCGTCACCGCCTAGCCTGCTTTCATGCCACGCTCCGGTCCCTCCCTTCAACGTGTTCTCGGAGTATGGAGCGCGGTCTCGATCGTTATCGGCACGGTCATCGGCAGCGGCGTCTTTCTCGTCCCCTCCACCATGATCCGATTCGTCGGATCGGTGAAAGAGCTTTTTGCGATTTGGGTGATCGGCGGACTATTGAGCTTGTTTGGCGCCCTCACCTACGCGGAATTGGCAGCGGCGATGCCGGAGGCTGGCGGCGAATATGTCTATCTCAGCGCCGCGTATGGTCCTTTTTGGGGTTATCTCTACGGCTGGACGCAGTTCTGGGTGGCAAAGAGCGGGTCCATCGCCACTCTCGCGGCCGGTTTCTATACGTATTTAACGGCCTTTTATCCGGTTTTAGGCGTGCCGGTCGTAGTCACTCCGTTCCATATCGGACCGGGCGGAACCCTGCTCGAAATTCATTACGGCCAACTGGTCGCCATCGGCGTGATTCTGATCCTAGCGGGAGTGAATTATGTTGGCGTGCGGTCCGGCGGCAATTTGCAAGTCGTGGTGACCGCCATCAAGATGTTACTGATCGCGGGTGTAATCGTGTTCGGCGTGTTCTCGGGTAAAGGCGATTTCTCGCACTTCGGCGCACGCATCACGGCGAGCGGCGGCATCGCCGGATTTTTCGCGGCGATGGTCAGCGCCTTATGGGCCTACGATGGCTGGAATAACGTCAGCATGGTTTCCTCGGAAATTCGCGAGCCGCAGCGCAACCTGCCCCGCGCGCTGATCATCGGAACCTCGGCCGTGATCGCCACCTACGTTCTGCTGAACGTAGCGTACTTCTATATCCTGACTCCCGAACAGGTCGCCTCCAGCCATCGAGTGGCGGCGGATATGATGTCCCACGTGTACGGCAGGGCGGCCGCCGGCGCCGTCACGGTGGCGGTACTGATCTCCATTTTCGCCGCCCTGAACGGATCCATTCTGTCCGGTTCGCGCGTCCCATATGCCATGGCGCGAGACGGCCTGTTTTTCAAAACGGCCGCCGTGGTGCATCCGAAATTCAAGACTCCGGGCAACTCGATGATCCTTCTTTGCGCCTGGTCGTGCATAGTGGTTCTGAGCGGATGGTTTGACGATCTCTACAATTTCGTCATTTTTGGAAGCTGGATTTTGTACTTATTGACTACCCTTTCAGTGTTTGTGCTGCGTCGAAGGCGTCCCGACCTCGAGCGCCCGTACCGGGTGATCGGGTACCCGGTTGTGCCAGTACTTTTCGTGGGCGTCGCCGCGCTGCTTCTGGTAAGCACCATGCAGACACGGCCGCGCGAATCTCTGATGGGATTAGGACTTATGGGCTTGGGCGTGCCGTTCTATTTCTACTGGAAAGCGCGGCAGGGCTAGAACTATCCGGCAAAACAATTCCGATTTTTACGATTTAACCCGCACAATTCGCTGGTACTACTAGGACTACTTCGCCTTTTACCGTACGACCTTACCTTGAATTCTCGCGCAAACACCCATTACACTTCGTCTAAATCATGTAGCAACATTGACATGTGAGGCGCATCAAGCACGCTATACCGTCGCGTGATCCGAGGAGGGATCAACTTTGGACGTCGATAAAATGCTCGCCGAGCTCCGGCTCGAGCGGGAACAAATTGAAGAGGCAATTCTTACGTTAGAGCGCTTGGCGAGGGGACGAGGCCGCCGCCGGGGACGTCCGCCGGCCTGGTTGAAGGACGCCGCCGCCGCCGCTTCAATGCTGGAAGAAGGCCAATCGGAGAGCACGGCTAACTCCGCAGAGCCGAAGCGAAGGGGCCGACCGCCCGGAAGCAAAAGCAAACAAAACGTTCAATCCGCCGAGGCCTAAGTCCTGGACCGCCCTAGCGCGCGGGTCCGTAAAGGAGGTAGGGCTTTCTTCGCTCCGCGAACTGGGCCGCCTCCCGCTGCGCCTGAGACCAGATCGCACTCGCATCGGCCCCAGACTGCAGCTTCGCGATGGCGTCGTGATTGCCGATGAGCCAGCGGCACTTCTCGAAATCGATCTTGCCGGGGAAGAGCTTCTGTAAAGCCGCGGCCAGTTCGATTCCGAGCCGCGTGCTATCGAAGGAATCGCGATTTGTAATCACAAAGCGAATACCGTTCACGTCCTTACCTTCGAAATGGGAGGAAATGGGGCGAAATGTGGTGGGATATACGCGAACACCTGGAATAAAGCGCGAGTTGAGGTATTGCGCCAGTTCCGCGCCATCGATCCAATCCGCGCCGATCTGTTCAAACGGAGCGTCCGTCCCACGCCCCACCGAGTAATTCGAGGCCGCTTCCAGCATCGCCAAGCCCGGGTAAAGCAAGGCTGCGTTCAGGCTTCGCATATTGGGCGAGGGATTGACCCAGGAAAGCGTGTTCGCATCGAACCAGTCGCCCCGCTCCCAGTCCTTCATCTTGATGACGCGCAGATCGGCGCCCCAATGCTGCTCCGCGTTCGCCATCGTCGCCAGCTCGCCGAAAGTCATCCCGTGCCGGAGCGGTGTATCGTAGCATCCGACAAACGACTCCAGGTCTTTCTGCAGAACGGGGCCTTCGACATGCGTCCCGGTGATGGGATTGGGGCGGTCCAGCACGTAGATGGGCGTGCGCGCTTTGCCGGCGTCCTCAACGGCGTACAACAGCGTGCAGGAATACGTATAGAAGCGCGCACCCACGTCCTGGATGTCGTACACGAGGGCATCGAGCGTCTGGATCTGATCCGGTGTCAGCCGCCGCTGATTGGGCTGAAAAAGGCTGACAACGGGTAAGCCGGTGGCCACATCCGTGCCGCTCGCTACCGCGGAATCCTGTGTTCCGCTGATGCCATGCTCGGGGGAGAAGAGCTTCACCACGTGTATACCCGCCGCGAGCATCGCATCCACATTGCGGCGTCCGGCGCGATCGAGACCCGTCTGATTCGTAATCAGCCCGATGCGTTTGCCCTTCAACTCCTGGAATCCGTTCTGTTCGAGAACGTCAAGACCGGTCATGGTTCGGGCTTCGCGATCCACGGCCCGGTGAACGCCCGCGCCGGTGATGGTCTCGTTGTAGCCGGTCAGCGAAACAGTTTGCGGCATTTCAATGCCGAATGATGCGGCGATGATCGTGGCGATCCGCGAGCGCAGAGAGGTAAGGGATTTGCCGCGCTTCGGATGGACAGCATTGGTGAGGAAAATCACGAACGAATCGGTGGCTGGATCGAGCCACATCGAGGTTCCGGTGAACCCCGTGTGGCCGTAGGAGCCGATGGGGTACAACTCGCCGCGGTTACTGGAAAACGGTGAATCCATGTCCCACCCGAGGGCGCGCAGGATAGGCTGATCGGCGGGGCTGGCAGGCTCAGTAAATTTCTTCACCGTCATGGGCTGGAGGACGCGCACGCCCCCACACTCTCCCATCCCCAGCATCATCTCGGCGTATTTCGCCAGATCGCCGGCGGTGGTGAAGAGGCCGGCATGGCCGGCAATGCCGCCCATATAGCGCGACGTCGGATCGTGAACCACTCCTCGGAACGGAAGACCGGTGGCCTCATCGATTTCGGTCGGAGCGATGCGCGGACGGAGCCGCAGGTCGGGCTGGAACCCCGTCTCGTTCATCCCAAGCGGAGCGAAGATCCGATCGTGCGCAAATTGCGCGAGCGTCTCTCCTGAGAGGCGGCGCACGATCTCGCCCATCAGAATAAAATTGATGTCGCTGTAAACGAAACGCGCGCCGGGCGGCGCAATGGGCTTGGCTGTGAGGGCTTTTTCGATTCCGACCTGATAGCCGTTCCAGGCCGGCACCAGCTCGACATCCGGCGGCAGCCCTGAGAAGTGTGTCATTAACAGCCGGACCGTGATGGCGCTCTTGCCGCCCTGGAACTCAGGCAGATACTTCGTTACGGGATCATCAAGCCGGATTTTGCCCTCTTCGAACAGCTTCATCACCGACGGGGTCGTCGCCACGACTTTGGTCAACGAGGCGGCGTCGAAGATGGTGTCTATCGTCATCGGCTCGCGTTTGGGAATGAGCGCCCGCGAGCCGTAAGCCTGGCGGTAAATGACATGGCCGTTGCGTCCAACGAGCAGCACTCCGCCGGGAATGAGACCTGTGAGGACGGCGTCCTGGATGATCGCGTCTACTTGCGGGAATTCTTTGGGGCCGGGATTTTGGGCAGCAAGCGCCAGCGAGCCGGCCAGCAGGAGAGTGGCGACGGTTTTCATCCGGAGAGTTTCAGGCCAGCTTCCCGGCAATGCCGTCCAGCAAACGGGCAAGCTCGAGGTCTTTTTGCGTGATGCCGCCCGCATCGTGCGTCGTGAGATCGACGGAGACCCGGTTATACACGTTCGACCACTCCGGGTGATGGTTGCGCTTTTCGATGAGCACGGCCGCGGTGGCCATAAACCCGAATGCATGCGCAAAATCGGGGAACTTGTATTCGCGGTGCAGCTTCTCGTTTTGAACGCTCCAACCAGAGAGTTGCCGCACTGCTGAATTCAGCTCCTGTTCGCTGAGCTTGTCAACTGCCATGTCGCCCATTCTAATAGCAGGGCGACAGGCGGGCGCAAAGAGCAACGCCGCGGAGCGACGGGCGCGCTACTGTGACAAGGTGTAGTTGACGATGATGTCGGTGACCACTTCGATAGGCTGTCCGTTCAGCAGCGTGGTCTGATAGCGCCATTGGCGAACCGCTTCGAGAGCGGACTGCGACAGATCGTCGTCAGGCGATTGGAGCACCGTCAGCTCGCCCGGCGTTCCGTCTTTCGAAATCTCGGCTTCAATTAAAACGGTGCCTTGGATTCGGGCGGCCTTGGCAGCCGGCGGATAGAGGGGCTGCACCTTCCTGATTAACTTCGCCTCCATCGCCATGCCGCCGATGCGGAAACGGCCGGGACCCAGGATTTGCGGCTTTGCCGGTGTGTTGCCGACGGATTCCACGGGAGCGGCCGGCTGCGCTACGGCAGTCATCAGCACGAGCGGGCGATCGACGGTGGAATTGGCATCGAGGGTGAATTCGCGGAACAGCGCAGCGAATCCGGATTTCTCGACCCGCAGAATGTACTGCCCGGCAGGAAGGCCGTCAAATGTGAACTTTCCGTCCGAAGCCGAGGTGGCTTGCTCGGTGGCGGAGTTGTCCGGGTTGTAGAGAGAAATGTGCGCATCGGGAAGGGCGAGGCCGGTGGCATCGGAAACGGATCCGCTGAGCGTTGCGGCCGACAAGCTGGCTGAGGCGAGCAGGCCCGACATAAGCGTTCTTTTCATGTGTGTATCTCCTGAGAAATGAAATCGGCTATCGGAAGACAGAGTGATTGCGGAAGTGGCAACGGCCGCCGCCGCGAGGAGCGCGACAGGACGAAATGTATGGATTTTCCGGGGCAGCTCCGGATGGGAATCGAGGATTTCGAGAACTCGGCCTTCGAGATCGCGGGGACAAGCCATAGCGATGGCTCCCACGGATCGAAAGCGGCCGGATTTAAATTCGCGCGCGATCGCAATCAGCTCGGCCGCGTAATCGGAGGGCCGAATGCCCGTGGCAATCACAAGGGCGTCGCAGGCCTTCTCGCTTTCACGACGAAGCGCCCGTCGGATAACCCATACGAGCGGTTGAAACCACCAGAGCGCTGCCGAACAGCTCGCCAACAGGCCGGCCGCGAGATCGCGCCGGTGAATATGGGCCAACTCATGCACTAGAACGGCGCGCCGCCGGCTCTCTGCCCATTCGAGGCAACTCAGAGGCAGTAAGACCCGCGGCTGCCGCCATCCGAGCACGAACGGCATGACGTGCGCGTCGATCGTCAGGATAGCGGGAGTTCGCGGCAGACCGATGGCCGAAGAGAGTTGATTCAGCAGGGCTATCCATTCCGGATGGCGAAGCGGCTCGGCGCGCCGAAGCACGCGAAGAGAGAACAGGTGACCGGCAAGGATGAAAGCCAAACATGCGAAAGCGCCGCAGCACCAGAGCAGAAGGGGCCACGGCACGATGCGCGGGTGAGTTTGCGCGCCGGAGATCGTCCCCAGAACAACGGATTGCACGCTGATCGCGCTGCGGCTGCTGGACGCCGTCAAAAGGGGAACCCGAACCGCCGGCAGCAGAGCGGATAAGAGCGGCAGCGCAGCCAGGAAAATAAATGCGAACAGGAGAATACGATGGCGTTGCGCGGCACTCGAGGGCCGTAAAAGTTTCCGCACGCTCTCCGCGGCCAGGATGAGAATCGAAGAGCGAACGAAGAGGTCTGCCCAAATGATCCAAGCCATCAGCGGCCTTCTTTCCTGGCTTTCTCGATGAGCGCGCTGAGCCGATCGAAATCTTCCTGCGAGAGATCGCGCGCGGAAACATCGAGCAAAGTGGCGACCGCCTGCTCCGCCGAGCCGTCGAAAAATGTTTCGAGCATGTGGGTGACGGCAGACCGGCGGGCTTTCTCGCGCGGGATCACCGGAATGTAAACGTAGCGGAGGTCCTTCTCCTCGTGCCGGATGTGTTTTTTGTCTTCCAGAACGCGCAGCATGGCGCGAACGGCGGAATAACTCGGCGGATCCGGCATTTGCCGGTGCACTTCACCGGCGCTGGCGCGGCCGAGCCGGTAAAGGATATCCATGATCTGCCGCTCCCGGCGGCTGAGCTTATGCTGCGAAACCAGCACTATGCTATAAAAATAGCACGAAGGCCGGAAGTTTGTCAAACGCTTTGCGCGTGTCTTGCGAAAAGGTACGCAGCTGTTGAAAAACTCGTGGCGGGATCAACGAACGGCCCAGTCCCGCACCGCCTTCGATTTTGATATGCGAGGCGGCAGGGGCGGAAATCACTGTCCGTTGCGGTGAACGGTCCACTGATCGTCGACGACGGCTTGTGATTAGTGCCGCACTTGATGGCGTCGGACTTGCGTATATGTCCGAGGAGCATGGCGCTGAGCATCTCGCGAGTGGAGCGCTAGTGAAGGTTGTTGAAGATTGGTGCCAGCCATATCCTGGCTTCTTTCTGTACTATCCTAGCCGACTGCGTCATACTTTCTCTCGGCCCGGCTCCGGTCTCTTCGCCGGGGCGGCAATCCCAGCCGCACGCAGCTTTGCGATTCGGCCGATGAGCTTCACCGGAACCGGTTTGGTGAGTGGGAAATGGACCGTGCCCTTTCGCAGGTCATAGCCCCTGAGCTCATCTTCGAGCGCCGCCAAGAACGTCCCCGATGCGGCAAACAGTGAATAGTGTTCCTTGAAGCCGGCGAAATACAGCATCGGCTTTCCGTGCAGCTTGTATCCGGGCATACCGTACGCTATGCCCTCCAGTGCCTCCGGAACGGCCCTCCTAATCGCGGCGCGCACCTGTTCGAGCTTCGGCCGCAGCGCCTCGGGCTGCGCAGCGATGTACTCATCAACCGACTTGGGAACACCTTTTTTCATACCGTCATTCTATGTTTCGGCATGCGGTCTTTCCTCGCACAAGCCTGTCTAAACGTCTCGTGGTGTGACCGTGCTTGGCGGTTCTGGAATGCGGTAGAGATTCGCGTAACCGCGTTCAAGGGGATGACAATTCGCCGACTGTTTGCTAATGAATCATGATCAAACCTAATTGACGAGTAGCCCGCCGCAGGACAGCAATCCGGAAACAACCTCCAGGCGTTCCCCAAACCTTTCCGACTACTCGCGGCGATTAGCGCGGTTATCTCACCGGAATCCTCCATGGGTTGGGAGGAAACGGCCGGGCCATATCTTCGGCGATCGCCTCAGGACTGAGCTGAAATGTGATCGTCTCAGCGTGACCCAGCGGCACAGTACCTTCAGCTCCGGTTCCTCTTGCCTGCCAATGCTCGCGGAACTGCTCTTCGAGCTCCTCGCGCAATTTCCGCGCCGCCATATCGGGATCAGCCAAATAGGCTTGCATGGACGTGACCTCATCGAGAAAATGCGACGCACCAGTCTGCTCCCCATGTAGCGCCAGCGCGCGTGCGAGGTGCCGGCGCGCTTCCTCAAGCAGTGGCCCCACTTTTGCGCGGAGGGATGCAAGATCAGGCTCAGGCACCGGAGGGAGTTGGCCATAGTTAGGTAAAAGCCTATGCGCTTTCATGATGAGGATCATGCCGCAATATGAGTTTGCGTATTCGTTTTCGGGGTCGAGTTCTGCAAGACGTTCCAGCCACTGTTTTGTTTCGTCCACGCGGTCGTTCTGCTCGTCAACCGGATCCTTCCAGCGGAAATACAGCGCGCAAAGATACTCGACTACCAACTTGTTCTGGGGGTCGAGCTCATTCGCTCGCTTCAGGCTGTTCTCGGCAGCCGGCCAGTTTGTCGAGTTCTGTTCAGCACGCATCGCCTTTTCCCGCTCTCGAAACGCTTCCAACTCGTGCCTCGGATAAATATCACCCGCAATAAAGAAATCGGGCGGCGGTGGGAACGAACCTCTTAAATAGAGCGTGAAGCGGGTTGCTCCCAGCGCCAGTTGTGCCTGGACCGAGCCGGGGTCTATCGCCGTGGCCTTCTCGCAATGCTCGGCAGCTTCCTCGAAGCGATGCTTTTGATAGGCTTCAATGCCGCGAGACAGCCACGCTTCAGCGCTGAGATCTTCGGAGGCCATACGTAGATTTCATCAAGTTTCTTGGTGTTCGTGCGCCTCCACACAATTAGTGCATCTCGGAAGACGCCGGTCGACTCTAGCCGGGATGTGATAGGTCGGGTGAGATGAATTTCCAACAGCATCGTACTATTGCGTTTAGTGCACACGTGTGCATAATATGAATCAGGAGCTGCGCGCCGATATGCAAGCTGTGCTCGAAAATCAACCTCTAAAAGAACTCGACGAGTGGGACGATTTCGTCGCCACCCGCTACAAGCAGGGAAAGTCAGAAGAAGAGTTTCGCAACTACAAGGCCGATGCAAACCCCACAGTAACCGAGTTTTACCGTCAAAATCACGCTTACCAGACACTGGATTTTGTGCTGCAAAAGAAGGCTGAGTACTGCAGCTTGAAGCGCGGCAACAAAAGCATCTGGGAAATGGCGGAGTACCTGAACACGCTGGTGGACGATAGCGATCCGGATACCGATTTAACGCAGATCGAGCATCTGCTGCAGACAGCGGAGGCGATCCGCAAGGACGGGCACCCGCGCTGGTTCGTCTTGAGCGGCCTCGTTCATGACCTGGGCAAAGTGCTCTGCCTTTACGGAGAGCCACAATGGGCCGTAGTCGGGGACACATTCCCGGTGGGCTGCGCCTATTCCGACCAGATTGTGTTTCCCGAATTCTTCGCGGCCAATCCCGACAGCAAGGTGCCCGAGTATCAAACCGAATTCGGAATCTACAAGCCCCACTGTGGGCTGAACAATGTGCATCTATCTTGGGGCCACGATGAGTACATTTACACCGTGACGCGGAGCTATCTTCCCGAGCCGGCCCAGTATATGCTGCGCTACCACTCTTTTTATGCGGCTCACAAGCATGGGGCGTACCGGCACCTGATGAACCAGCGCGATGAGGAAATGTTCGAGTGGGTTCGGAAATTTAATCCCTACGATCTTTACTCGAAGGGGCGAGAACGGCCCGATTGGAAAGAAATCAAGCCGTACTACGAAGACCTGGTGGCGGAATTTTTTCCCGGCCAGATCGACTGGTAGCGGCTACGTTCGCGGCCCGGCAGTTGAGCCGCGCACGACGAGATGGCCCGCGATGACAACGGTTTTGTCGGTTTCCTCGTGCATCAGAAGCGCGAGGAGCAACTGTATCGCACGGCGCCCGATTTCCCGTTTCGGCTGACGAACGGTTGTCAACGGCGGATTCAGCAACGAAGCGAAAAAAATATCGTCGAACCCGGCAACGGATAAGTCGCCCGGCACGATTAAATTCCTTGCTGTGGCTTCTTGCAGGACTCCGAGAGCGGACATATCGTTGTAACAGAGAATCGCGGTGGGCGGGTCCGGCAGCGATAGCAGTTGGGCCGCAGCCGCAGCCGCGCCCTCGGGCCGGCCATCTCCCTGCGCCACGAACTCCGCGCGGACACGAATGCGCGCCTGCTTCATGGCCGCTTTGAAACCGGCCAGGCGTTCAATATCGGATTGCAACCCGTACTGATCTCCCAGGTAGGCGATCTTTTCATGCCCCAGCTCAATCAAATGACACGTCGCGTCGCGGGCCCCGCGCGCGTTGTCGATGGTTACCGAGTGCGCGAACTCGCTCGGATGCTGATTGTTGATGAGTACAATGGGAATCTTCAATTCTGAGAGAAGCGGCATGTAGAGCGCGCCGACTCGGGAAGAGGCGACGAGGATACCATCCACGCGGCGCTCTTGAAACGAGCGCACGACGGTGATCTCCCGTTCCGGGTCGGCCTGCGAAGTGGCCAGAATTACGGAATAGCCATGCTGGTTGGCCATCTCTTCGATACCGGCAACCACCTCGCCGTTAAACGGATCGGCGATGGAGGTGACAACCACTCCGATGGCGTGTGTTTTGCGGGTGACCAGGCTGCGGGCCACGGCGCTGGCGCTATATCCGGCGTCCCTGGCGATCCGCTGTATGCGTTGCGCGGTCTGCGGCGGGATGAGCGGGCTGTTGCGCAAAGCGCGCGAGACAGTGGAATGCGACACACCGGCTAAACGGGCAATGTCTTTGATGGAAACGGCCAATTTTCGCGGAATCCTTCTCGTCGAACAGTAAAATGCCTTCTGTAATGACGCCAGAGCTCAGCAAGCCACTTTTGTTGCTCCTATCATTTTCGTTTTTGCTGCCCGCGCAGCAAGGGTCTCTCGATTACCTGAATCATAATCGCCCGGTGTTGGACGCCCACAATTGCTATCCGTATGACGGGCGCTGGGCCGACCGGATCGATCGCGCGCTGAGCACCGGCTTCCCCGTTTCCATTGAACAGGATCTGGCCTGGTATGTCGATCCGTCAACGGGAAACGGGACAGCCGTGGTGACTCATAAGGCGCAAGGCACCGCTTCCGATCCAGCGCTGCGCGATTATTTCTTCAAACGCGTCCAGCCAATCGTGGAAAAGGCCCTGCGCGACAATCACCGGGAACAGTGGCCGCTGATCATCTTGCATTTCGATTTCAAAGACAATCAGGCTCCCCTCCTGCACGCCGTGTGGGACTTACTGGGCGAGCACGAATCCTGGATCGCGACGGCTCGAAAGACGGCCGATCCGCACGAATTCAGCGCGTTCGATCCCAAGCCCCTGCTTGTGGTGACGGAAGACTCCGACGCGCAAGAAGAAGTTTTCTTCAAGCAGGTTCCAACCGGGGCGCGCCTGCGACTCTTCGGTTCGGCACACACCAAGCCTATATCCGCACAGAACGACGCACAGCGCAATCATTTGCTGGCCACGCTTCCAGTGGAACAGTTGCTCAGCGAGCCACCCACGAATTACCGGCGTTGGTGGAACAACTCATGGTACGTGGTGGAAGAAGGCGGGCAGCCGAGAGCGGGGGCCTGGACGGCGACCGATGCGAACCGCTTGCGCGCGCTGGTCAACCACGCACATCAACTAGGCTACTGGATCCGGTTTTATACGCTCGACGGATTTGCGCCGGCGGACAGCCGCGGCTGGGACAAAGGCTACAATTTCGGCTCGCTCGATGCGGTTCGCGCGCGATGGAAAGCGGCTCTCGATGCGGGAGTGAATTTTATTGCGACGGACCAATACGAGGATCTCGCGCGCTTTATGCGGGAGAACGGGTACGGGCAGAAAAATAACCGTTGACCGGGGACGGGGCAAGCCGCGGCTCCTACGCGATAGAGAGGGCCTCGGATCAGGCGAGCCGCGCCCCTACTTACTCAGCTTCTTGAAGTATTCCGCGACGGCGTCGCGATATTTTTCCGGCGAGGATTCCGGCGCTCCGATTCGCGCGCCCTCGGCCTGCTGTTGGGCGACGCGCTTGCTGAGTTCGACCTCGAGGCGCTCCAAATTAGCGGCGGCATCGCGCCCGATGCGTGAATCGAGCAGGCCGGCCTGGGCACCGGTCAGATGATAGAGGCTTCCGAGCGCGCCATTAATGTAGCCGTATAGGGCACGATCTCGCGGATCGATCTGCCCGCGCAACCAGTTCAATTGGCCGATGGCATCCTGCACACCGCGCGGATCGAAGACCGGACCTTCGCCGCCGGCCGGCCCCCAGGCGCCATTGCGTGCGGCCTGACTGCCCTGCTGACCGGGCTGCCCGCCTTGTTGCCCCTGGCCGCTCGGCTGACCCTGCTGACCGGATTGTTGACCCTGCTGCCCCGGTTGTCCGGACTGATCGCCACGGCTCTCCAGCTCTTCGCGCAAGGAGCGAACCCGAGCCAGCGCCTGTGCTTCCTTACTATCCTGTCCATTCCGCGGAGCGGAGCCACCGGATTTTAGAGCCTCTTGCACGTCGCGCAACTCACGGCTAAGCTGATCGAGCCCGGCCGTTACGTTATCCTCCATTCCGGCGTTGCGGTCGCCGTATCCTTCGCGCATCCATTCGGCATTCTTCTGCATTCGCAGCGCCAGTTCTTTTTGCTCGGCGTCGGACAGAGCCTCGCGCATTTTTCGGGCGGCATCGGCCTGTGTCGCGGCCATGCGTCCCGCTTCCTCTTGCATCTGGCGCTCGAGCTGCTCTAGTTGCTGCGCGAGCTTCTCCTTTTGGGCGGCTAGTGCTTTTTCTTGCCCGGTTGCCTCGCGACCGGACCTCATTTCCTCGGGCCATGGGCGCCGGAAACCGTAACCGAAGCGCCGGCTGTTGGGATCATTCATTTCAGGCATGTCTTCAGCTCCCGCGCCATTTGCGCCGGACCGATCCGGTGAATAGCCTCTCGGGAGGTTGGAATCCTGCATTCCGTACATCTGCTTCATGCGGTTGGCGAGATCACGCTGAGCATTGGCAAGCTCCTGCGCCCGCTGCGCTAAATCGGATACGGAGCTGCCCGACTGCTGGTGGAGCATGTTATTCAAAAGGTCCTGCGCCTGCCGGAGCTCGTTAGCCGCACGCTGGCGAGCCGTGGAGTCGTGATCGCTGACAGCTTTGCGCATTTCATCCTCGGCGCGCTGCAAGGCGCTCGTGGCCTGTCGCAACGCTTCCGCGGTTTGCTGTGTTCGGGGATCGGATCTCGATGCACTGGCGCCGCCGGCAGATTTTCCAGACTGCTGCGATCCCGAGGAGGAAGAGGATGCGCTTTGCTGTCCGTTCTGTTGCTGCTGCCCATTCTGCTGCTGACCATTTTGCGGTGAGCTGGATTGCTGCCCTTGCTGCGAGTTTTGAGCAAGCTGCTGCATCTGCTGGCGCAATTCCTCGGCTTCTCGCCGCAACTGCTCTTCCTGCCAGCGCTGCTCAAAGGCTTGCTGCTCGGCGCGTTGCGCAGCAAGCTCCTGCTGGCGCTGCGCGAGCTGCTGAAGCCGCTGGAAGGCATCATCGAGCGCTTTCTGCTGATCGTTGGCTGCCGAGCCCGGGGACTGGCCGGTCTCATATTGGTTCTTGCTGGTGTCCAGTTCGAGGTCGAACATGCGGGCGAGGTCGCGCTGAGCGCCGCCGGCTCCCCCACCGCCTCCTCCGGCCTGCCCGAAAGCGACCTGAATATCGCGGAACAGCGCTTCGGCGCGGAGCAGCGATTGGAGTGCCTTCTGCTCCGGAGAAAGCGCATCGTGCCATTTTCCGGGCTTCAGTTGCGACACAGCATCGCCCATTTCGGAAGACGCCTGCGTCATGAGCTTGGAGAAGTTTTCGAATTCGGATCCGCTGGCGCCGAGTTCGCGACTCGCCATACGGTCGGACAGGGTTTTCGCTTGAACGCTCAGTTTACCTTCGAGGTCCGAAAGAAAGCGCCCTGCTTCTTCCACGGCAGCGCGGCTCTTAGCGTTACTCTTGAGCTCGTTCCAGGTAGCGGCGATAATCTGCTTCTGCCGCTCGGAAATGTCGCTTTCCTGATTGCCCATGCCCATTCCGCCCATCCCGCCGCCCGCCTGCTGAGACTGGCTGAATTTGAAGTCAAAGGGCTCGGCCTGCGCAAAAACGATATCGCTCTGGGATGCCTTATTGGCATCGCGAGCTGTGGCGTATAAGCTCACGAGATCGCCGGGAGCTACCTTAAAATTTTCGAAATACAGAGTCGTGTTGCCGCGGGCTTCCTTGTTTCCTTTAGCCTTCAGCAGTGGAACCACCTGTTCGGGAGCGCCGTTGACGGAATAGTGGAGCTCCAGATTCTCAACCCCAAAGTCATCGGACGCTTCGACGGCGACCGGAACCTCCTCGATCGGGCTGACGTGCGCATCGCGCCCTGGCCGCAGGATCCGCACGGACGGCGGCTCGTCTTTCTTCGCCTCAATAAAATAGTCGTCGCTAATGCGAATGGCTTCGCCGGAATCGAGAGCGGCGACGTGATAGGAACCGTCCTTCTCGACGGGAAGACGCGCCGTAAGCCAATTGCCCTCGCTCCGGGAGAGCTCAATTTTAGAGCCGTTTTCGAGCATGAGCATCCCGCGCTCAAGCGGCCGGTCGGTCAACACAGAAATGTCGGCCTGGCTTCCCTGCACAGCGCGCACATCGCCACCGGGGTCCTGCAAAACATCCTTTAAGCCGAGACCTGCCGGAAAGTGTAAGGCAACACGGACCCGCTTCACGGCAGGCAGATCTTTGACGGCGATGGTGAAGTGCTTGGATTGCGCGGCATCGGCTTGAACGTAATACTCGATGGGATCGGCAACTCGCCGCGAACAGGAACTGGTAGGTATTTCCGTCCGCTTTCGGCTGCATCGTGGTTTGTTCCCACTTCAGGGCGGCGCCGTACTTGGCGTGGAGAGTCACGTTACGGGCGGAGAATCCAAATAGCTGAGCGATAATAACCTGATCGGATTTGCGGCGAATGGTTTTGTTACCGGGCCGCACGCCGATGTCGTAAAGTGGCCGCTTGCCGGGGTTGGCGCTGCCGGTCCAGAGCAGCGAAGCGCCATAACCCCAATAGCCTGGCCCGGCCGCGATCAGCCATATCAATACCAAGGCCGCGACCACAGAGGAGCCCAGAAAGCCCCACAAAGAGCGTGCCGGTGCAACCTGTTCCGGATTATGCTCGCGAGCTATGCGCAGCGCGTCCTCGGCCACGAGCTCGGTGAAGGGATTAGCGGGGTCCGGTTTTTCGGCCACGGTAAGCAGGCGCTCTCCGAAATTCGGAATGCGCTGTTCGACCAGACGCGTCACGCGGCGCCGGTTCAGTTTCAGGAGGGGAATGGCTAGGAGAAACGAAATGGAGACGGCGAGGGCGAGGAAGAGTACGATGCGTAACGGGAGGACTACCGATTGCGCGAACGCATACCGATTACTGATCCACACGAGCAGCACGGTGAGCGCAAGTGCCAGGACCGCGATAAGGGCCGCTCCGCGCGAGGCAGCGAAGAGGCGCACGCGCAACTCCAGGAGTTTTAAATAAGCATTTAATTGTTCGAGCGCCGTCATGCCGTTTGTCTTTCCTCCTTCAGATATCTGCTTGCGAAGAGCGATTCGATCAGCGCCGCCGCGAGCAGCAAAACCATGGCATATCGCCACAGACTTACGGGCTTCGTCTGCCGCTCCACAGTTCCAGACCGCGCCTCAGGGGCGGTACTTCCAGTATTGCGCCATAATGCCAGGGTGTCGGGGGGCACAGTCGTCAGATCGGATTCGCGGCGGTCAGCATGCGCAGCCACGAGCAGCCGCCGGCCGTCGGCTCGCTGCACTTCATAGAAACCGTTCTGCTGCACGTCGAAGCTGAGCGCCTTCGTGGCTTCGCTCAGGGACAGCAGGCGTTTGCCATCGGGTCCGACGACACCGGCAGGCGTGCTCTCGTCGCGGGTTCGGCGCAGCGCAATGGGCGTGCCGACCACGGTGCTGGAGGCGGTATCCTCCGTGCCTGCCAGATAGCGCCCGGTCTGAACCACAAAAGGCAAAAACGACGCATGCAGCGGAAAATCGGTGTTCGAGTTGTCCAGCATACCGGCGAATACTAAGACGCGGCCTTCTCCCATGGATTCTTCGACGAGCAGAGGCGAACCGTCCGCTAGTTTGGAGAGAACCCGCGCGTTCGGCTTCGGTGCAAGCCGAGCGGCATTCGTAAACTGCACGTTATCGAAGCGCCCCGTGCCGAGCAGGGCCGAGTTCTGTGTGTCAACAAATCCGACACCCTGCGTTTCGCGCAGCTCGGCGAGGTGGTCGCCGGAGAGCGGGACGCGTGCCGCTCGTATTGTGCCAGGCCCGAGCGCGATCAACACGGCGCCGCCTTTCGACACGAAACTGCAGAGCCTCTGAGCTACGGCGGAATCCAGATCGCCGACGTCGCTCAGTACGACGAAAGCGAATTTCGAGAAATCGATATTTCCAGCCTGCTCGACGGCAGCGGTCTGAACGTTCAAGCCTGTATCCGAGGCGGATTCCATTGCCGCCTTGTAATAAAATGCCTCGTGTGAGCGGCCACCGGCATAAAGAAAGAGAACGCGGCGTGGATCGGAGCGCTCGACCGAAAACGGGAACGCATCGTCGTTCGGGAGATTGTCGCGAGGCGTGATTTGCACCTCGCCGCGATGCGCGCCATAGGGCACGTCAAACGAGAGAAATTCGGTTTGCACACGGCCATTCGCCGGAACATTCACCTGCTTCGTGCCTAAAACCTTTCCATCGAGCACGAGGGAAACGGTTCGCGGAGCAGCATTGGTGTGCCAGCCGGCAATGGTCGCTGTGAGACGCGTGCGAGCCGAATCGTATACGTGGGAAGCGGTGGTCACCGTCTCGACGGCCCAGTTGCGCGCATTCGCTTGACCGATCTGATGCAAATCGAGGGCCGTATGGGGTCCGAGCATCAGGTCGCGAAAAGCCGGCATAGAGGTCTGTTGCATATCGCTGAAGAGATGCACATGGAGCTGCATTCCCGTGGTCTGATCCATCACCCGGAGAGCGCGCGCGAACTCGCCGAACGAACTGGCGGCATCGCCGGGCTGAATCGAATCAATGGCCGCACTCAAGACGCCTCGATCGGTCTCGGCTTGCGAGAGGTTCTCGACGTGCGAATCAACGGCCATTATCTGCGCAAAGTCCCTGCCGCCCAGGCTGTTGAGCACGCTATGGGCCTGGACTTTTGCCTGTGCCAGACGACCGCCCTCCCGCATGCTGAAGGAACGATCAATCGCAATCACCGTGAGTCTTCTCCGGGTGACGGTTTCGGAAGCGCGATTCACAAACGGATTTGCGAAGGTCAGTGCCAGCAGAATCAAAAGCAAGAGACGCAAAGAGAGCAGGAGCAGATAGCGCAAGCGCCGGTGCTTGACAGAACTCTGGATGCGACGCTCGAAAAACATCAAAGAGCTGAAGGGTTGCGGAGTGCGTTTATACTGCCGCAGAAGGTGCAGGTAGAGGGGCAGTCCCACCGCGACGATGCCGGCCAGAAACCAGGGAGAAAGAAAGCCCATTTAGAGCCTGCCCTCCCGGATGGTGAAGTACTCGCGTAGACCCGCATCGAGCGGCTGGTCTGTCCGCAAGAGGAAATAGTCAATACCAGCGCCCTGCGTCTCGGAACGCAATTTCTCGATATGGGAGCCGATCTTCCGGATATATTCGGTACGCGCATAATCGGGCGAGACTTCCAGGGCATCGCCCGTTTCCATGTCGAGAAGGACAGCCGGCTCGCCGAGCTTCGGCTCTAATTCGCGCGGATCGAGGACATGAAACAGGATCAGCTCATTACCTCGGAATCGCAACGGCCGGATGGTTTGAACAATCGTTTCCGGATTCTCGAAGAAGTCGGAGATCAGAATGGTGATGCCGCGGCGCTTCATGAATTGCTGCAATTCGAAAAATGGCCGGCGGAAATCTGTGCGTTTGCCGAGGCCAGCCTGATCGATTGCGTGCAGCAGGCGCATCAGTTGACCCTGCCTTGCGGAAGGCCGCACGAAGTTCGCAACATCATCATGGAAAACAATCAAGCCCGCGCTATCTCTTTGCAGGTGAGCGAGGTATACGAGCGCGGAGGCTAGAAATTTGGAATATTCGAGCTTGCGAATGACGCCGGATCCGAAGCCCATGCTGGCACTGACGTCGAGTAAAACCATCAAACTGGTGTTCGTCTCGCCGCGATAACGCTTCAGGTAGGCCTTCTCGGTGCGCGCGAAGACATTCCAATCGACGTGACGCAGATCATCGCCGGGCGTGTAGGCCCGATATTCCGCGAATTCCTGACTGAATCCGAAATCCGGAGAGCGGTGCAGGCCCGAGATGAATCCGTCGACCACGGTTTTGGCGACAAGATCCAGGCTCGAGATCTCGGCCAGCACGGCCGGATCGACAAAGCGGTTTGTGACTTCCACGGGCACTACGTTGTGCTTCTTCTATCTGTAATTCATCTATATGCAATTCATCCGCGCGGAACCGTTTTCCAATCGAGCAAGCGCCGCAGAATATCGTCCGATGAGAGGCGATCGGATTCGGCGTGGAAATTCAGCAGAACACGATGCCGCATCACCGGAATAACCAGCGCCCGGACGTCCTCATAGGAGACATGGAAACGGCCATGCATCAACGCGCGCGCCTTACCCGCCAAAACCAGGAACTGCGCCGCCCGCACGCTGGCTCCGAAGTTGACATATTTTTTGATGAAGTCGGGACTGTCGCCGTTCTGGTTGGGGCGAGTGGCACGCACAAGCTCCACCGCATGGCGAGCCACGGAATCGGCTACCGGCGTCATGCGCACTAATTGCTGGAAGTCCAGAATCTCGGCCGCGCTGGTGACCAAATCCGCTTGGGGCGATAGCGTCGTGGTCGTCAAATCCACAACCTTCAGCTCGTCATCACCCGACAAATAGTCGAGCACAGTGTTGAACAGAAAGCGATCCAACTGTGCTTCCGGAAGCGGATAGGTGCCTTCGAGCTCAATCGGGTTCTGGGTGGCCAGCACGAAGAAAGGCGCATCGATCCGGTACTGGCGGCCGCGTACGGTGCAGGACAACTCCTGCATGGCTTCGAGTAAAGCCGATTGCGTTTTCGGCGGGGTCCGATTGATTTCGTCCGCCAGCAGCACGTGCGAAAAAATAGGGCCGGGAACGAAGGTCCAGGTGCGGTGACCGGTCGCCGGGTTTTCCTCGATGATGTCGGTGCCCGTAATATCAGACGGCATTAAATCCGGCGTGAACTGGATGCGATTGAACTTCAGGCCGAGTGTTTGCGCCAAAGTTCTCACCAGCAAAGTCTTCGCCGTGCCGGGCAGACCTGTGAGAAGGCAGTGGCCGCCGACAAACAAGGAGATCAGCACATGTTCGATGACTTCCTGCTGACCCACAATCACTTTTCCAACTTCCTGCTTGATTGCAGACTGAGCTTCCTGAAAGCGTCGGACGCGGCCCTTTACCTCAGCCGATTCGGTAAGAGTTGCAGTTGTAAGAGTTGACATTATGGTTGGCTCAATTCGAGAAGAAGCTGCTGTGCGGGCTTAAAATCGGGCGCCGCTTCGAGGGCCATCAGTACCTGGTCCTTGGCCTCGTCGCTTCGATGAGCGGCGCGAAGAGCTTTTGCCAGGTCGTAGTGCGATTGCGCGATATCGGCGGGCTTCAGACTCAGCACCGCGCGATATTCGCGAACCGCTCCGGGCGCGTCGCCGCCCTGCAACAGCAAGCCGCCCAGCCGGCGATGAATTTCATCGTCCTCCGGATAGATGTAGTTCAGTTTGCTTAGAGTTGTTTCGGCCTGTTTGGTTTTGCCGGCTCCCTGTTCCAGGCTCGCCAGTAGTTTCAAGGTGGAAACGTTTGTCCCGCCGGTATCGCGATAACGCTCCAGCTGGTCGATGGCGGCGGCCTTGTCATCCTTTCCGATGAGCGCTTCAACGATCAGCTCGTAATCGCTCTCCTGGCCGACGTAATCCGGATAATAATCGCGAATCGCGAGGCCTTGGCGGATGGCTTCATCCCGCTTGCCGTTCTGGAGGCTCTCATGCGCCGCTTTCATGCCCTGTTTCCAGTCATCGAAGTGGCGGACGGTGTTTCCCGTTTGGGCATCCAGCCACGCCAAGAAATCCTTATCAAAGGTAGCGGGGGTTTCGTGCAAATTGTCTTGAATCGCCTCGGCCGTGGTTTTCCGATCGGCGTAAGAGTGAATCATGCCGAGTATGCCCGCGTCACCCCATTTTTGAGCGATATAGTCGCACATCTTGCCGGCCTCAAAATACGACACGATCACCTGGCGCGGGTAGTCTGGACGGACAAATCCTCGATCCAGTTCCAGGACGGGCAGCAGCTTCTTGTCTTTCAGAGCGGTGACTACATCGGGAGTCATACGATCGCCCCAATCGGGCGAGGCCGCGCTTTCTTCGTGTACGGCGAGCCCTTCGGTGAACCAACGCGGAACCAGGTGATGGGTCGCAGTGAGCACGTAGACGTGACTTAGTTCATGCCACATGGTGCTGGCCCAGACAAAATCGCCAGGCGGGCGGGCGGAAGGGCTATCCATAGCCACGACCATTCCAAATGTGACGCCAAGCAAGCCGCCCTGGCCCGGCAGACCGAGCGTACGCACAGCGAAGTCATCGTGGTTCGGATAAACCTCCAGACGAACGGGTCCGGGCAGCTTCATCTTGTACTTTTTTTCGTAAGTGGCGACGGCATGCTGCAGCTCGGGCTCGATGTAGGGCCGCAAGAGACCGGCTTCTTTTTTATTAATCATCAGCTCCGTGCTGCCGCTCTTGAAGGTTTCGTAGTCACCCAAAGTATCGAGCAGGCGGAGCGAATTCACGGTTTCGGGATCGCGCCAGTGGGCCTCATAACAGCGCTCTAATTGCTGCTTCGCTTCCTGCGCCGATCCCAGGCGCATCAGATTCACGCCGAGTTCCGACCGAGCGCGCCAGAGTTCGGGATTCAGATCGAGAGCTTTCCTGTAAGCATCGATCGCTTCCTCGTACCGCCGATTGATTTCGAAAAAGTGCGCCCCCGTGGCGTATGCCTCGCCATAGGCGGGATTGACTTTCAGAATGCGATCCATCCAGTCGGACTGCTTCTTGCCGTTCAGCCAATCGATGGATGTGAGGACCGCCATGCCGTCGAGCGCCTCGCCGGAAAGAGTCGACAGCTTTTTAGCTTCCTCGGAGGCCAGCTTCTCGTTGCTGTCTTCGAGAGCAAGAAAGGCCAGAAATTCGTGGGCCTCCACCATGTTTGGATCGTGCCGCAAGGCCTGTTCCGCGAAGTCGACAGCTTTTTTGTCGAAGCCCACGGCGGCGGCCCGCGCGAGACCCAGATACGCCTGCGCATTGTTCTGATCGATTTCGAGAGCTTCTGTAAAAAGCTTCGCCGCGTCGCCCGGTTGATAGTGGTCCAAATAGAAGCGACCCCACTCCAGCCGCACTGCCGCGGACTTCGGTTGCTCTTTCAGTGCTTCTCGAAAGACCTGGTTGGCATCATCCCAGCGATAGAGTCCCCAGTAGGCTTCTGCCTGCATGAGTGGATTTTGATTTTGCAGCAACGCGGTGAAGCATGCGCGTGCCTCGGCGAGTTTGCCGTGATGCCGCAGCGCCCGGCAGTTCTCTACCGGAGAGGGTGCACAGGCGACCGGCCAGACCGCACCGGCCGCGAGCCCGAGCAAGCACAAGAGTGGCCTCATCGGTCAATCTCCGCTTGCGTGCGCGCGAGCTCCAGCAGCAACACCGACAGTTCGCGCTTGTACTCTTCTTCCGGCATGGCGGCTTTCTGATACTTGAGCCGGTCGATTCTCGCTTCCAGATCTTCCTTCTTGGCGAACAGGCGCTGTTTTTCCGGCGCTACGGCTTTCGCCGATTCCGTCTGGGGGCGCAGGAGCGGAAAGGCAGCGGCCAGCAGCCCCTGACCGTTCTCCGGTTTCGGATCGCGCACAGCCGTTGCGTTTCCTGTATCGGTGATCATCGGATGCTCGGTGGCCAACAATTTTTCAGCCTCAAAATATGCAGCCGTTTTTCGCTGGGCATAGAGGAAGGCTTCGAGAGCGGATACGGTTCCGTTCTTGTTCGAATCGGCCGCGGGATCCCGCAATGCATCGATCCAATAGCGGGCGAAAACCGTGGCGTTCTTTTCGGTTCCGGATTTCGTCGCCGTAATGACGATGCGGTCTTTTTTCGCCAGTGCGGAAAGTGACGCTCCGCTGCAGCTCGTCATATTCACGACCAGTTGACGATGTGCCGGAATGCGGTTTAGCAGGGCGGCCAGTTCCGACGCCCGAATGTCCGGACCGGGCAAGTTGAATTTATAGTCGGCGCCATCGAAGGTGCCGTGCCCGATCAGCAGCAGGGCGAACGCATCATCGGGTTGCGCCTCGGTTGCTACTTGGTTCAGCGTTTCCTGTAAGCGTTGGCGCGTGGCGGCGGCCCCGCTCAAGGTGATCACTCGCGCGTCCGGGCCGTTGGCGTGCAGCTCGTGATCCATCTCGGTCGCCCATTTAGCGAATTGCGTTTCGTATTCGGGCGTGCCGCCCAGCCCCGCGACGGTGACGTAGTAATTCGCCGCGGTGAGCGGAGCAATAGTGCACAAGAACAAGACCGCAGTCCTCAAACAACGCCCCACTTTCTGCGTAGCATCCATTCCGCCGTCTTCAGGATGAGCACCACTACAAAAATCACCGGCATGTCCCACAGATCCTTCATCTCCCGCGAAGTGATTCCGGCTTCAGAATACGAAATTTCCTGGGCGATGCGGCTTGCATCGGACGGGGTATAGTACCGGCCCCCGGTTTCCTGAGCAAGTTTGCTCAGGAGCTCGCGATTCTGCTCGCGATGGAAATTCTCGGCGACGCCGTTTTCCCGGCGGAACGTGAGAACGTCACTACCGAGCTGCTGGGTTCCCCGCTTTGCCTTCACCTCGGCGATGTAGGAACCGGCCCGCGTCGCATTCCATTCGGCCGAATAGATGCCCTGCGTGAGCGGTTCCGGCCGGAGGGGCAACGTTTCGCTCGACCCGTCCGGACCGATCACATTGGCCTCGACTTCGGCGTCACCGGCGGGAAGGTAAGCGGTATCGCGAACTTCGGCACGCAATTGAATTTTGCCGTCGTCTTCGAGATGGGCGTTCGGCGTGGTAGCGACCACGCGCGATGGCGTAGCGCTCACCACATAGCGCAGAAGCTGCCGCCAAAAAGTCTCTTGACTCAAGTCTCCGACAGGCTGCTGCATGCGCCAGCGCCAACTTCCGCCGGTGGCAAAAACGGCTGTCCGGCCCCGGCCGTAATTCTCCGTCACCAGCAGCGGCAAACGGGCACCCGCCGCATCGACGCGCGCCAGAACGACGGCTCCGGGTTTCGGAGTGCCCGGATCCTGATAATTCGCCAGGTAGGGCAGCACCTCCCAATGCTGGAGGCTTTTTTCGGGGTCGTTCTCAATACGGCAGATCAGGCTCTTCTTGCCCGCATCGGTAAGCTCGGCGGCAACGAAGCTGCGCTGGAACGTATTCCTGCGCCGCGGAAGCGTGACCGGAAGTAACTGCGCGAAAGGAGGAACATCGTACCCTCCATCCGCGAGCGCCCATCTTCCTCCCAGGAAGAGCAGTCCGCCACCGCGCCGGTCCACGAATTCCTCAATCATCTGCTGCTGCGCAGGCGTGAAAAATGCCGATTCCACGCTGCCCAGAATCAGGCCTTGAAAATCGAACAGCTCCTCGGGCTTGGTCGGGAAGCCGTCCAACAGCTCATTGGAATTCGCAATCCCCTGGCGATAAATCTTGTTCTGGGTTGTGCGAAGCATCGAGACAATATGCATCGCGGGATCGTCCTCCACCGCACGCCGCAGAAATTTGAACTCCCAGCGAGGTTCTCCTTCGACATAAAGAATGCGGCGCTGCGCGCTGTCGACCGAGATGACCCGCGTCAGTTGGTTGTTGTCCGCATTCGTTTCGCCGGGAAGAGGATCGAGCCTCGCCTGCACATCCTTCACGCCGCCCTTGCCGGCGTTGAATTCGATAGCTTCCACCTGTTCGGGCCCATCCTGCAAGGTGACATCGCGGCTGGCGAGCGCGGCTCCACCTCCGGTCAACACAAGCCTGGCACGCTTACCGCTGAATCCGTTCTGGCGAATCGTAACCTGCGCCTGAAGCCGCGATCCGGCGAGCGCTTTCGCGGGGACATCCAGACCATCCAGCTCGATATCATCCGAAAGCCGCTCACGGCCGATTCCCACCGTGTTAACCGGTAATCGCCGCCTTCGCAGCTCTGACAGCGTAGCGAGGTCAATGCCTCCGGTATTATCCGCCCCATCGCTCAGCAGAACCACCGAGCCAATCGGCAGCGTGGCCGCCTCGTCCGCCAGTTGACGCAACCCCGTACCGATTTGAGTGGATGTTTGCGCCGCTTTTAGCTCATTCAGATCCTGGATTCTGTCTGCACCCGCGCCGAGCCGGTATAGCCGGAGCTGGAAACGGTTTCGAAGGTTCTTCAGCAATCCGGCGTTTAGCACTTTGACGGCTTCCTGCTGGCGGGAATCGCCGGTGTCTTTCAACGCCATGCTGCGGCTATCGTCCACCACCACAGCAACAATATTTTGCTGCGCGCGCAGTGCCGTTACGCTGATCGCCGGCTCCCAGAGGAGCAGCAGCAATAACGCCAGGAGCGCCGATTGCAAACCCCACAGCATCAGCACACGAAATCCGCGTAGCGAAGGCGCCAGGCGGTTTCGCCCGCGCCAGACGATCCAACCCAACACGGCAGCGGCAAGGAGAATACTCGCGAACAGCATCCAGCGGGGCCACGAACCCAACAAGACGAAGCTTCCCTTCGAAAATACGCTCGCCGGATACTTGAAGAGAAACTCGAACATGTTGTTTTGCCGCTGCTTAGTGAGTCATCGCGTAGACCAGATAATCGATCCCTATGCGGAATCCGAGCGCCGAGTACTGCTCCGGGTAATAGGGATTGTCGGCATGCTCCCACGAATCGCCTAAATCCATGTTGTGACATATGGCGACGATCACGCGCCCTTTATCGTCGTAGATCCCGCGCCATTTGGCCTGAAAACCGTCCTTTTCGAAGGTTTGATGCGTGTACACGAACTGCTCGCCCGGGACCTGGTAACGATCATCGAGATCGTAAACCGTGTGGAAAATGGCCTCGCTGTTCGGGAGATCCACAATGGGCCGGTCGGGGAAGACTTTTTTCATGCTGGCGACAAACGTCTCCCACTCCACCGTGCCGTGGAAATCGTCGCACATGAAGAAGCCGCCGCGATTCAGAAAATCTCGCAGCTTCGCGGCTTCGAGTTCGGTCAGATCCCAATGCCCGACCTCCACGCCATAAAGCCACGGCCAGTTGTAAATATCATCGCCGTCTTCGGCCGCCACCGGCTGCTCCACCGAACGCGATTGAATACGCGTCAGGCGCCGAACGGCCGCGGAGAGATGGCGGTCCGAGCGGGGATAATCGATGGTCCAGTTGTTCAGCCGGTAACCACGCCAGGCAGGCACTGCACGATACATGAAACGTGCGAAGACCCACTCGCCCGGCGTGCTAAAGTCCGGCGGAATCGGATAGTCGTTGTATTCCCAGGCCGGGTATTCTCGGAAGGCGCCTGGCTGCTGGTCCTTGCGAGTGGTTCGCTTCCCGACCAAACTTGTATCATTGGGGAAAAATCGCGTATCGGGGGTGGGCCGCGCGGCATACAGGGCGCTGAGCAGCAACAGGCTGAGAAGGGTCGCGAGAAGGACGCCGCGCAAACGCATATTTCTCTTTAGCGCACAGGCGCGCCGCCCGGTGTGCGCGGTTTATGTTCGAGGCTGGCTGGCGTCAGAATAGCACGCCCGCGCCGAAGCACATGAGGGAATGACGGACCGCCGCCGAGGAGCGTTACCGGGCGTTACCGCCGGGCAGCGCCCACGCGAAAATAGTGCTTCCCGCCATGGTCAGCAGATATTGACGGCCGTCTAATTCGTAAGTGGTAGGCGCGGTCTGCATCCGGGCTCCCAGGTTCACGTGCCATAGTGTGTTGCCGGTCGCCGGATCGAGCGCCAGCAGATTGTCCGAATTATCACTGGTAAAGAGAAGATTGCCGGCCGTGGTCAGGATTCCGGCGCTGCCTTCTCCATCGCCGAGCTCGTGTTTCCAGCGAACCTCCCCGGTCCGGTAATCAAGCGCCTCGAGCACGGAATTCGCCCAGAGATTCCGGTCACGGCCTGCCCATCCCTCGGGCTTCCCCTCGGCGGTCATATAAAAGATGCTCCATAGCCGGCGAGCGCTCACGTAAAACAGCTTTGTTCCGGGATCGAAACTTGGGGCCAGCCAATTGGTCGCCCCATCCGAACCGGGCGAAACCAGCGTGCCGTCCGGCTTCGGCTCCTTGGCCGGATTCGGAATCGGCTCTCCGCGCGAATCGATACCCTTCGCCCAGTCCGTAGGAATGAAGGGCGCAGTGAGAATGTGCTCACCCGTCGTGCGATCGAGGACGAAGAAATATCCGTTCCGGCTGGCCTGCGCGAGCAGCTTGCGATGCACTCCCCGATACTCGTCATCAAAGACCACGGGCGTCTGCACGGCGTCCCAATCGTGCGTATCGTGCGGGGAGGGTTGAAAGTGCCAGTTGAGTTTTCCCGTGTCGGGATTTAACGATACGATCGAGCAGGTATAGAGATTCTCGCCTTTCCGCGCATCGCCGTTGAGAACCGGATTCGGATTTCCGATGCCCCAGTAGAGCTGGTTTAGTTCCGGATCGTATGTCCCGGTCATCCACGTCATGCCGCCTCCGTGGCTGATGGCATCCGTTCCACGCGGCCAGGTCTCTGACCCCGGCTCGCCGGCGGCCGGCTCTGTGTTCCATTTCCACTCCACCTTGCCGGTCTCAGGTTCCACGGATTCCAGGAAACCTGGGATATCCGTTACATCTCCCGATACTCCGACGATCACATGGTTGCGAATCACCAACGGCGCCATGGTCGCGAAATAGCCGAGCTTCGGGTCCGCCAGTTCAATATTCCAGAGGACCGTTCCATTCTTCGCGTTGAGGCAGATGAGGTGGCAATCGGGCGTCTCGAAGAACAGCCGGTCGCGGTACATGCCCACGCCACGGTTGCCGATATGATCTCCCGTGGACTCGCGGAAATAGTGCCACAGAATCCGGCCCGTCCGCGCATCCGCGGCCCAGACGTTATCGGGCGTGCTGAAGTACAAATAGCCGTTCACCTCGAGCGGCGTTGCCTTAATCCCGACCGATTGCGCCGGCAGAACCCACGCCAGTGTCAGCTTGTCTACGTTTTGCTGATTGATCTGAGAGAGGCTGCTAAACCGCCGTCCGGAATAATCGCCGTTAAACGTGGGCCATGCGCCGGCAAGCGGTTTCAAAAGCTCCGCCGGATTCAATCCTTCATCGGCGCCGGAACAGGTCAGCGCGAGCGAAAAGCCAGCCAACAGAATGGAAACAAGTTTGATCATGGCCTATTTCAACGTCTCCAGATATGCGAACAGGTTGTGGATATCGGCGTCCGTGTATTTGCCCATCAGCTCGCGATGTGCTTGCAACGAGTCTCGGACCTGGACCGTTACCTGCTCAAGGGGCCAGGAACGCGGCCAGCCGTCCTGGCACAGGATGCCGATGCTGAATTCATCCTGATGCATGACTTTGCCTTCAAATCGCGTGCCGTCCTTCAGCGTTACTACCGCAGTTTTCTGCGCGCCACGGATGGCCGGGTAGACCATGCGCTGTTGCAGATCGATGGGTGAATATTTCTTGGCGATTCCGGCTAAATCGCCGGTGACCGAATGGCACTTCGAACAGCCGCCCGTGCCATCGAAATACGCCTTTCCCTCCCGCGCACTGCCGGTCAACAGCTTGGAGAGCGGGTAATCGCCGGGCACATGGCCGCTGTGCAAGGCCGCGCTGGCCTGATGGTGAAGAAACTCGACAATATCGGAAACCTGATCATCTTTGAGCGTCGCGAAGCTGGGCATTCCCTTGTCGGCACGGCCGTTGCGGATGACGGGACCCAGCAGGTTCCCGTGATCATCGTGGAGGAGAATATTGGATCGAACCAAGTCGGGCGCCCTGGAGCCGGTCGCATCATCACCATGGCAAAATCCACAGCTCGATTTGAACAGGGCGCGTCCGCGCTCGACGGCGGACGGATCTTCGGTTGGCTGTTGCCTTTGTTGCGGGGTCGGCTGGTGCCCCTGCCCGACGAGCAGCAAGGGAGAAACAGCGAGCGCGAGAGCAAGGTAAGACGCTTGAATGCCAGTGCGCATGGAAATTCCCAGTATTCCAAACCCGTTACACAGTGAATATCTCAACCGCCTGCGCCAGCGAGGAAAGCGGGTCGCGCACGGGAGTATATTCGTGCGCAATAATACCCTCAAAGCCCAGATCGGCAATTGCCTGCGCGACAAAGTGATAATTCAGCTCTTGCGTTTGATCGATTTCGTGCCGCCCGGGATTTCCGCCGGTGTGAAAGTGCGCGATGTATTGGATGTTGGCGCGTATGGTGCGGACGATATCGCCTTCCATGATCTGCATGTGATAGATGTCATACAGCAGCTTCACCCGCGGCGAATTTACCCGCTTCATCAGGCCCACGCCCCAGGCCGTGTGATCGCAAAGGTAATCCGGATGGTTCACCTTGCTATTCAGCAGCTCCAGGCAAATGGTAACGGCTTTGTCTTCCGCATGCGCTTTCACCTTGTTCAAAAACAGAGAGCAGTTCTCGGCGCCTTCCTCGTCGGACATCCCGTGCCGGCTTCCTGCAAGAGTGATTACGTTTGGACATCCGGCGACCGCAGCAAGATCGATCGCCTCACCGATCGATTCCGCCAGACGTTCGTGGTTGGCCTTATTGTCGATACCGTCCTTAATCGTTCCACCGTACGGACTGGGACACATCGTAGGAACGAGGCCGTACTTCTTCAGAGTGGGCCAATCCGGCGGCGCAATCAGGTCGAAGCCATAGATCCCCGCGCGCGCCGCCTCGCGGCACATATCGTCAAGGCTCATGTCGCGTCCGCGGAACACGCCTTTCGTAACGCTCTGTTTCAACCGCCCCTTGCGCGGCGGAGCCGGGTTCTGCCCTAACAGCGAACGGCCAAGCGCCGGAACACTCGCACAAGCCGGTAGGAAAGTTCGTCGTGTCATGCAGTCTTCTCGCCAGGAGCCCGCGCCCGCGCTGTGTTCGAAGCAATGGCCAGCCCTGCGGCGCGCCCAAGCGCTCCCTTCTCAAACGATTCTAAGTCCCCGGCGCCCCCGCCGCTTTGTTCCGAATCATTTTTCTTGGCCGAATACTCCCCCACATTCGTCTAAGAGAAGGAAGCCCGATGAATACGGTGAAAACAGTTCTGCTGCTGGGGGTCTTGAGCGGTCTGCTGCTATTCCTGGGCGAGGCTTTCGGCGGCCGGAACGGTCTCTACATCGGCCTGATTCTTGCCGTGGCGATGAACTTTTTCAGCTACTTCTTCTCCGATAAAGTGGCGCTGGCGACATATGGAGCTCAGCCGGTGACGGCGGACCAGAATACCGCTGTTTACGCGCGGGTCGCTCCCATCGTCGGCGGCCTGGCTCAGCGGATGGGCATCCCCATGCCGAAACTTTGGATAATCGACGACAACTCGCCTAACGCGTTTGCCACGGGGCGCAACCCTCAACACGCATCGGTCGCCTTTACGGCGGGAATATTGCAAACGATGTCCGACGATGAAATAGAGGGTGTGGTGGCCCATGAATTAGGTCATGTCTTGCATCGGGACATCCTGATCAGCTCCGTTGCCGCCACGATTGCCACCGCGATCACCTTTATGTCCCGCATGTCTTTCTTTTTCGGTGGCCGGAGTGACGACGAAGAAGAGGGCGGCGGATGGGGCGGCCTATTGATGATCATTCTCGCGCCGTTTGCGGCCATGCTTATTCAGATGGCCATCTCGCGGAGCCGCGAGTACGACGCCGATGTGGCTTCCGCCAGATACACCGGAAATCCGAACAAGCTGATCTCGGCGCTGCAGAAACTGGAGACCTACTCCAAACGCTTGCCCATGGATGCCACGCCTTCCACCGCTCACCTGTTCATTATCAAGCCGTTTACAGGCGCCAGCCTGATGCGTCTTTTCTCGACCCATCCTCCGACCGAGGAGCGCATTGCCCGGCTCCAGGCCATGATGCGGTGAGCGCCACGAGGATCCTACTTCTTAAATAAGAGGGCGCAAAACGTCGCCACGCCGCAGATAAACATGATGTTCAGCGACACGATCACCGTCAGGGCTACATAGAGCCTGTGCTCTCGCGGGCTGACCACGGATGCGGGATCGGCTTCGGCCGGCGGCTGCGCATGGGCCGGCGGTCGCCGTCTGACAAGCAGAGGCATACCGAAGACCTCATCGCGCGTATCGGCATCGGACGTGCCGGTTAGATTTGGAATTCCCATGAGCCAAGCAGCTACGACAACATCGTGCTACTTTCGCTGTGCATGTCTCACATGGGTTTTGACCTTCGAGCTGAATACGCGTATATCGATTTCGGCCGCTACGGGTTATCGAAGCTCTTCATCGAAGCGGCCAAAAACTTCCTTCAGGACCAGTACAACGTGCAGACTACGGAATTGATAGCTTTCTTTCATCCGAGTAAGATCGCCGGTTATCGCATCCCAATGCCAGGCCTCTCGGCCCACCGGGTCGAACACCAAAATATCCATCACTCCCCAGGTGGCGTACCTTCTGCACTTCTGGACGATGCGCAGGAAGCGATCATCGGGCGATAACACTTCGATGACAACAGCTACGGGACGAGTGGGATATGGCTCCTCCTCCGGTCCGAGGATTCCGCAAACATCGGGTGTGAGCCGCCACGATTCATCGAGCGCAAGGGTGAGCTCAGGGCGGGATTTGAAGCCGAGCTCTTTTAACAGAAGCGAAAGCACAAGCTGAAGAATGGAATGAAGTTTTGTCGGCAATGGCTTTTGAACCGCCTCACCTTCTAAAAGCTCAAAATAAGGCTCTCGGCCACCATACGCCTCGTGAAAGCGCTCCGAAGTCAATTTTTCTGTAAGGGCGCTCATGACTTTCTCAATTATCCGCCGGCGAGAGTCTCGCTTGCGGCCCGCCCGATCCTCGCATTCTCCGCCGCCGCGTACCCAAGAGCCAGAACACTCACAAACATCATCAGCACTTCGCTGTCGCCCAGATTGTATTCCGCCAATCCGCCCACCAGTATCCCGATGATCACTGCAATGGTTCCATGCAGCACAAAGAGCTGCTGCGAGCGTTCTCTGCCGATCCTTGCTATGGCACGGAAGCAATCCCAGAGGCTCATGCCGATAAACCACAAGAGAAGTATCAGCCCGGGAATGCCACGCTCCGCCGCGTACTGTATGAAAATGTTATGCAAGTGGCCGTAGTAACCGGGCGGCAGCGGACGTGCGACATCAGCTGGAACATACCTGTCAAAGTTGCGCCGAATCTCCTCCGGTCCCAATCCGAACCACGGATGCGCCTTGATCATTGCAAGCCCTGTTCGACGCGTCACCATTCGGAAACGATTCGAATCCGTGTCACCGTGCGGCGTCACCAACGATTTCAGCCGGTCGCGCGTGCCGGCTGGAGCCACCCAAAAGCCCAGCGCCACGATTAGGGGCACTGCCAGCGTCATCTTGGGCCGCCAGAACCATACCAGGTAAAGAACCGCGGGAATCGCCGCCAGCCAAATACTCCGATCCCAACTCAGCAGAATGCTGGTTGACAGAATCGCAATGGCGCCGTAAGCCCAAGCCGGCATTCTGTGCTGTGAAAAGAAACATTGCGCCAGCAGCAATGAGAGCACGCTGAGCTGCAACGCGCCGAATGTCAGCCAGTGACTTTCGAAACCCGTGATTCGCCGGCCTACATACGTGACGTAGAAATTCTCCCCGGCTAGCCTGGCGTGTTCATATTTCAAAAGATATTGGATCAATCCCCAAAGGCCGGATGCTGTCGCCGCTGCGGTCCACGCGACCATCAAATAAAAAACACTCGAGAACTGCCGGACAAAAACGCCGTATATCAGCGGAATGAAAAAAAATATGAAAAACTTCTTGATCTGCGCGCGGCCACCCCATGGGTCGGGTGATAGCACGTCGGCGAGCGCCGTCCAAAGAAAAAAGCCCGCTAATGGGATCCAGATACGCGGAAATTCAAGTTTTTGACGAAACCATAGCAGCAAGACAATTCCCAAACCGAGAAAGATCTGGCTGGCCGCAATCGAAATATGAATGAGGCAAGCGGCTGTGACCGCGACCACCAGGAGCAAGCGGTCTTGTGTCTCCTGAGCCACAGGCATGAAGCGACCAGTATGACAGAATGAAAGGCGAAACTGTCCCATGCAGGTCTATCTGTTGAGGCACGGAATTGCGCAAGAGGGTGGACCCTCCGTGGACGACGCGGGCCGTGAGCTGACTGCGGAAGGCCGCCGGAAGCTGCGCCAGATTTTATCGGCTGTCGCGGAGGCCGGCGTAGCGCCGAATCTTATTCTAAGCAGCCCGTTGAAACGGGCGATCCAAACCGCCGATATCGCCGGCGAGCTGCTCAAGTACAAAAATCAAGTTCTCCGCACGAAAGCCTTGTCCCCGGGCTCGAGCGTCGAGCAAGTGTGGCAGGAACTGCGCGTTCATCGGGATGAGGCTTCGGTAATGCTGGTGGGACACAATCCTCTTTTTGCCGAGCTCGCCGGCTACTTGCTCGGCTGCAGGGAGGTTCAGATCGACTTTAAGAAAGGCGCAATTCTCCGCGTCGATTTAGAGCAGTTCCCCCCGCAACCAAAAGGAATCCTGCGCTGGTATCTGACCGCTAAGTTGGCCACTAACTCCGATTAATTAAATCTCCCCTAATTAGATCTCCGTCTATCATGTAGGTGGGTCTTTTCTCGATGGCTTTTTTGATTGTGCACGGGCTTGTGGCGCGTGCGCGCAGAGCTTTTATCCTATCGACGCTTTTTACCGGCCTCATTCACTCGCAAGCGCCCCCGGGCCAGACCGCTCCAGCCCAGACCCCCGACCGAAGTACCACTACCGCGCCATCGGCCCCCGCTCCGAAATCTTCGGTTGCGCCGGAGCCGAACCAGATTTCCTCGCCGGCCACGCCACTCCAGTTCGAATCCCACGGCATGGAGTATGAGGCATTGACCAGGAACGGCATCACCGTGATGTTTGCGCCGTTGCCGCCGCATGTCGGCAACTACAACATCGTCCAGGTCACCGTTACGAACGGTTCTCTCGTGTCTTGGACCGTCAAGCCGGGCGACTTCACTTTCATGCGCCAGGATGGCACCGCGCTTCAACCGGTCTCGGCCGATGAGGTAGTGGCCAATTTGCTGCAAAAGGCCAGCAGAAACGATGTCATCAAATTGCAGCTTTTATACGAGGACAGCATTTACGCGCTTTCGAATTTTCGCTCCACCAATGGCTATGAGCAGCGGCGCGAAGCTGCCATGGCCCAATTCGTGAATCGGGGATTCAAAGCCGCCGCGGCGGCCTCGGCCATCACGCTTGTGCCGACCCGGCTCAAGCCCGGCGATAGCACCGATGGAGCGGTGTTCTTCGAGAATCGAACCAAGGATAAGATGCTGGGTCCCGGCCGCCTCATCGCCCACACTTGTGGGGAAAACTTTGCTTTTGAAATCTATTCGGAGATGAAATCTCGCTAGTGTCTGCTTCCGCCGATCCCGCCTCTTCCGCCGGCCTTATCGACTTACATGCTCATACAACGGCTTCTGACGGCACCTTCACCCCCGCGCAATTGGTATCGCTGGCAGTCCAAACCGGTCTTGCCGCTCTGGCCATCACGGATCATGACACGTTTGCCGGATACGAGCAAGCTCTTCCGCTCAGCCGTGATGCCGGGCTCGATCTGGTTCGCGGAATTGAGTTGAATTCTCGATTGGCGCTGCCCGGAAACAGCCGCTATCGCTCCGTGCACCTGCTCGGATACTTTCCCACCGGACACGCAGCGGCTGCCTTCAATGCCTGGCTATCGGGAGAACGCGAGGATCGACGAGAGCGTAATCGGAAATTGGCCCAGATTCTGCAACAGCGGGGAATCGAGATCACTCTCGAGGAGGTGGAGACTCGCGGCAGAAGCTTGGCAGGCCGCGTTCATTTCGCCCGGCTTCTCGTCGAGAAAGGCTATGCGCGGGATTCGGAGGATGCGTTCCGGAAGTACCTCGGCGAAAGCGCGCCCACTTATGTCGAGCGAGAAAGCAACATCACCGAAGATGCCATCCATATTATTCGTTCCGGAAACGGAGTTCCGGTGATGGCGCACCCTATCCGCCTGTCGTTGCCTCGCGATATGGAACGCCAGGTGCTGCTCCGCCTGAAAGAAGCCGGGCTGCTGGGATTAGAGGTATATCATTCCGAACACCCGCCGGAGATACAGGCATATTACCGCGAGTTAGCCGCCGAACTCGGATTGCTTCCAGCAGGCGGCTCCGATTTCCATGGCGCCGTGAAGCCCGATATCGAACTCGGCAGAGGAATCCGCGGCAACCTGCGTGTTCCGCACGAGTTTCTCGAGCGAATCCGCCAGTTCGTACAATGAGAGCTTGTGCCTGAAGCTCTACCCCGCCTGCGCTTCAACCTGGATTTCATGCCATCCCCGGATCCCGCGCGGCCAGGGCTTTTTATTCGCGATCCCTACCACTACTCAGACGCTACTTTGCTCGTGCCTCCGGCCCTGGTGCAGGCGCTCGAGTGTTTTGACGGACAGCAGTCTACCCTCGATCTTCGATCGGAGCTCGTACGGATCACCGGTGAAATCCAGGTTGGCGAAATAGAAAAGCATCTGTTCGACTCCCTGAATGAAGCGGGCTTCCTTGAAAACGACACGTATCGCGAGCTGAAGGTGAAGCGTGAGGCCGAATTTGCGAGCGAGACGAGACGGGAATCGATCTTCGCCGGATCCGCTTATCCAAAAGAAAAGGCCCGGCTGGCCGACTTACTAACCGCCCGGATTGGCGGTCCCGGCGGAAATGCGACGACGGTAGCAATTGCTGCTCCCCATGCCAGCCCGGACGGGGGCTGGAATACCTATCGCGCGGCGTATCAGGCGCTGCCGCCCATTGAACAGACGAGAGATCGAACCTTCGTCATTCTCGGCACGTCGCATTACGGCGCGCCCGAACGATTCGGACTCACCCGTAAGCGTTTTCTCACGCCTTTTGGAGAAGCTGAAACCAATATCGCTTTGGTGGATGAATTGGAAAACGCCGTCGGCGATGCCGTCCGAATGGAAGATTACTGCCATTCTGTCGAACACTCCATCGAATTTCAAGTCGTCTTTTTGCAACACCTGTACGGCCCCGATGTGCGCATCGTGCCCATTCTATGCGGGCCCTTTGTAAAGAGTGTTTACCAGGGCGGCCCGCCGGAACAGAACGAAGGAGTCGCGCGATTCTTCGACAGTCTGGGCAATATAGCAGCACGCGAAGCGGATCGCCTCTTCTGGGTCTTGGGAATCGATATGGCGCACATGGGCGCCCGCTATGGCGATGCATTCCGGGCAATTGCCAACATCGGCGAGATGCTGGCGATTGAAGTGCGCGACCGGCAGCGTATCGAACGGATCAACGCCGGCGATATTAACGGTTACTGGTCTTTGGTGCAGGATGGCCACGACGACATGAAATGGTGCGGGTCGTCGCCTCTATACACATTTATGAAGGTGATGCCTAACCTGCGCGGCCATCTGCTCGATTATCATCAGTGGCAGATCGATCCGCACAGCGTCGTCAGCTTTGGCGCTTTGCGTTTCGACCGTAACGGGTAACCTGCAAATCCTCCGCTATTGAGTGGCGCCGCCGCCCCACCAGTAACCGGGCCGTGTGCGGATCTTCAGCAGCGGCCTGTCTACTGTAACTTTGATGGTGTGAAAGCCGGGTTCGTCCTTGTTGTTGGGCGAATAGCTGAGTAAATATTGGCTTCTCAGGTCTTTCCCGATATCTGTGATCGCGTTCTCGAGCGCCTTCTCCCGAGCGAAACTATAAACATTTCCTCCGGTGAAGTAAGCGAATGCCTCCGCTGCACTTCTTTTGAATAGATCGTGAATCGAATGCAGAACCGGCGGAACTGCATTCAAGGCGTTTCCATTGTCCTGCTGCGCAACGCTGGTGCCGGTACGAGGCCCTTGAGAACCGGCCATGTTAGGCTGCGCTTCCGGCGGAACGCCGCCATTTGTCGGGCGAGGATAATCGGGTTTTTTCAGGAACGCAGTCAACGATCGCGAAATGTCCACGCAATAAATGATCACGTTATGGAACTGCATATCGCGAACCGTTTCCTGCAAATTCGATTCGCTGCCTTTATCAAAATTGCGGCTGACGAGAAGAATGACCCTCCGGCGCACATTCCGCGGATCGTGCCGCCTCAACATCACGTCCGCCTGCGCCACCGCATCGATCAGACGCGCGGTGCTCGATCCCGCCGTAATCTTCTGCATCGCGTCATCCAGCTTGTCCGGATCGTTCGTGAAGTCTTGCAGCACTTGCATCCGGTGATCGAACGCCAGGATGGCCGCGTCGCCATCTTCTCCCGTGACCAGGCCCTGCAGCAAAAGACCGGTCTTCTTAAGAGCGGGCAGGACCGGTTCCACTTCCGAATTGGCCTGCACCACGAGAACAACCGAAAGCGGCTGCTGGATGAGATCAGCGTTGATCTTCTGTAGTTTCTTATTGTCGTATAGCTCGAAATCCGTGGTGCTGAGGCCGTTCACGTAGCCGTGGCCGTCGGGATCCAGAACCGTTGTCGGTACGAGAACTTCACGCACGGGCACGCGGATCGTGTCATCGCCGCCGGAATCCACAGGCGAACTTGAATCCGCGCCCGGTGGCGTAGGTTCCGCTGTCTTCGATGGCAATTTCTTGGGAGCGGGCCCAAGTTGCCCAGGTTGTGGCGGCGGCCCTGGCGGCAATTGCCCGGGCGGTAGAATCTGGCCTATCCCTAGACCGGCCAGCCCCAGCAGCGTTGCTAAGTACAAAACTCTCATTCGCTTCGCACCAGCTCTGCTGAGCCGCGACCCCTCCCCAGTTCATGAGATGTCTCCAGCTCGCGCCGAGTTTCTTTCACCCGTCTTAAGTTTCGCATCTTCGCTGACGTCAATGCCCGGTGCGTCCTTCCAGCAGGTCAACGATATGAGGCACAAGCTCTTCAATAACGCCGAGTGAGTGCACTGCTCCTCGCGGCGAGCCAGGAAGATTCACGATCAGGGCACATTTGCGGCTGCCTGCCGCCGCCCGCGAAAGAATTGAAAATTTCGTCTGCTCCAATCCTTTCATCCGCATCAGCTCGCCGATGCCTTCGATCTCCCGATCGAGTATGCTGCGGGTGGCCTCTGGTGTCACATCGCGAGGCGATACGCCAGTACCCCCCGTAGTTAGCAATACCGATGCGATCGAAGCGTCTGCCCATTGCTTCAGCAACTCCGCGATAGCGCTCGCGTCATCCGGAACCGTTGCAGTTGCGGTTATGGTCCATCCCAACTGTTGGCATCGCCTATCCAGCGCGGGCCCGGACAGGTCCTCTCTTTTGCCGGCCGCCGCTGAATCACTGACCGTCAGAATCGCGACTCTGATCATTCGTCAGCGTTCCGCCCGCCGGTACCGGCCCGATTTTCCGCCGCTCTTCTCCAGTAGATAGATTTCCCGTATCTCGATCGCTTTGTCCAGAGCTTTCGTCATGTCGTAGATCGTCAATGCGGCGATGGAGGCGGCTGTCATCGCCTCCATTTCAACACCCGTTCGCGCGGCCGTCGATGCCGTCGCCAGGACCTCGATGCCGTTTTTGAAAATCTGAAAATCCAGCCCGACGTGCGTTAGTGGCAATTGATGGCAGAGCGGAATCAAATCCGAGGTTTTCTTGGCAGCGCTGATGCCGGCAATCCGCGCCACTTCCAGCGGATCGCCCTTCGCATTCCGCGGCAGCGCCTCGATTACCTCCGCCGGCATGGCTACGAACGCTCGCGCCTTTGCAGTGCGGATGGTGATCTCCTTCCGCCCCACATCGACCATCGAAGCTTGACCGGCTGAATTGTAGTGCGAAAGTCTCTTCTTCATGGCTTGAGCATGATACGAATGGCATCGCCGGGCTCCCAGCTTTCCCGGTTATGATCCGCCAGCAGGAATACGTTCGCCTTCGCCAGTGCGGGCACATCGCTCGATCCTTGCCACGGAATGTGGCGTAGAGACTCGCCGTCGGCGCTTAGGCGCGCCGGCAGGAAACGGGTCAGCCCGGGCTTGTGCTTGAACGGCGCTTCGAACCGCGCGGAGAGGAGAGGCAATATGGGTTCGGCTTGCCCGCACAGCAACTCCAGCGCGGGCCGCGCGAAGAGTTGATAGGTAACGAGCGTCGAGCCCGGATTGCCCGGCAGCCCGAACACCGGTTTGTTTTGTAGCGTGCCGAACGCGGTTGGCTGACCGGGCTGCACACGGACTCTTTCGAAATGGAACTCAACGCCGAGCTCGCGCAGCGTAGGCTTCACCAGGTCATATTTCCCGGCCGAAACACCGCCGCTGATCAAGAGCAGATCGTGCCGCAATCCCGTCTCGAGCAGCGGCCGTAAGGCCTGTTTCGTATCTCGCGCCACAGGCAACATTACCGGCTCGCCTCCTGTTGCGCGGACCAGTGCCGCCAACATGTAGGAATTCGAATTGCGGATCTGGTGAGGCGCCGGCTTCTCGTCGAGAGCGACGATCTCATCACCCGTGGCCAGAATCGCCACCGAAGGTCGGCGCGCTACCGGAGCCATTGTGTGGCCGCACATGGCAAGAGTGGCGATGTGGCTTGCGTCCAATCTCGTCCCTTGTGGAATCAGCACGGAATCGCGGTGCGCTTCCGCCCCACGCGGATTAATGAACTGGCCGGGTTGTGCGGCTTGACCTATTTTGACCTTCGCGATGCCTCCGTCATTCAATCGCTCAACGTGCTCCACCATCACAACGGCGTCAGCATCTTCGGGCAAGGGAGCGCCCGTCATGATTTCAAGAGCCTCGCCGGATTTTAGCGGAGCTTGTTTCTGCTCACCAGCGCGAACCTCACCGCGGATGGTGAGCGTGCCCGGAACATCCGCCGATTTCACAGCGAACCCATCTCGCAGCGACCGGCGCAAAGCAGGATAGTCCCGGTCTGCGAGCACGTCCTGCGCGAGAATCCGCCCGTGCGCGTGCTCCAAGGAAACCTGTTCCGAACTTCTAGAGATTCCAGGCGATCGCACGGCTTCGATCACCATTCGCCGCGCTTCATCGAATTCGAGCGGCGCTTTCTTCACCAATGGGTCATCGGAAATCCAGGGCACGCTCGGATTTTATCGCCAGCGGCAACTCTCCATATTTTCCAGAGCATGTTTATACTTTCAAGAGCATGTTCGGAGGCATCGAGGCTGGCGGTACAAAGTTTATCTGCGGCGTTGGAACAAACCCGGAGAACATAAGAACAGCGCAATTCCCGACCTCCGCTCCCGATCTCACCGTAAGGAATGCAGTCGAGTTCTTCGAGCAGCAAGGCGGTTCGGCGCTGCGGGCGATTGGCATTGGCTCATTCGGCCCGGTGGATCTCGACCGCTCTTCTTCAACCTACGGCTACATCACCTCCACACCGAAGGCAGGTTGGGGAAATTACGATCTGGTCGGCGCCGTCGAGCGGGCGCTCGGAGTTCCAGTCGGCTTCGATACCGATGTAAACGCCGCCCTTCTCGGCGAGGCCCGCTGGGGCGCCGCGCAAGGCCTCTTAGACGCGGTATACCTGACCATCGGAACCGGCATCGGCGGTGGCGCTCTTGTCAACGGTAGGGTGGTTCACGGATTGGTGCATCCGGAGATGGGCCATTTGCGCGTCCCTCACGATTTTGCGAAAGATCCATTCCCCGGCTTGTGTCCCTATCACGGAGATTGCCTGGAAGGATTGGCGTCGGGTCCCGCCATGCAGGCGCGCTGGTCGACGCCGCCCGGGGTATTGCCCGCCGATCATGAAGGATGGGAATTGGAGGCGCGCTATCTCGCTCTAGGTCTGGTGAATATCGCCGTCACACTGTCGCCCCGGCGCATTTTGTTAGGAGGAGGAGTCATGCAGCAAGCCCATTTATTCGCGCTCATTCGGCGGGAATTTACACGTTTCCTCAATGATTACGTGCGCCATCCGGAAATTGCCGAACAGATCGGCCAATATATTCAACCGCCTCTACTATCCGGTCGGGCCGGGGTTCTCGGAACGCTTGTTCTAGCGGAACAGGCCCTTATCGGAGCAGCCAGCCGAGGAAGCGAACGCGGATGACGCTGACCGGAGCGCTGGTAAAAAGCACTATTGTCGCGGCTCTGGGCGGACTACTATTCGGGTTCGATACCGCGGTGATTGCCGGCACCACCGCCGGCCTCACCAGAAGTTTTCAGCTCTCCCCCAACAGCTTGGGACTCACCGTCGCTATCGCGCTCGTCGGCACGGTCATTGGTTCCATGCTCGCGGGGCTGCCCGGTGACCGCTACGGCCGCCGCGATAGCCTCCGGCTCATGGCCATCCTGTATCTGGTTTCCGCGCTGGGGTGCGCCGTGTCCTGGAACTGGGCTTCGCTCGTGGCATGTCGTTTTATCGGCGGACTCGGCATAGGCGGATCATCCGTCCTCGGGCCCATGTACATCGCGGAAATTGCGCCGGCGAAATGGCGCGGCCGGCTGGTCGGGTTCTTCCAATTCAACGTCGTTGCCGGAATTCTGGTCGCCTATTTCTCCAATTACCTGATCGGACGTGCGGCTCTTGGCGCCGAAGATTGGCGCTGGATGTTGGGCGTGTCCGGAATTCCCGCCGTGTTGTTTTTGGTCATGCTCTTTACGATCCCGCGAAGCCCGCGCTGGCTGGTCCAGAAATCGCGCGTAGCCGAGGCGCGTTCGGTACTGGAGATCATCGGAGAAGAAAATATCGAATCGGAACTGCAAGACATCATCGCCTCTATCGATGTCGAACACGGGCATGGCAGGGAACCGTTATTCAGCCGGAAATACCGTTTTCCCATCTTCCTCGCCGTTTCCATCGCCATGTTCAATCAGCTCTCCGGCATCAATGCGATCCTCTATTACCTCAATGACATCTTCGCGCGCGCCGGCTTCAGCAAAGTATCGGGAGACTTACAAGCCGTGCTCATCGGCTTTACAAACCTTGTGTTCACCATCATCGCGATGTCGATCATCGATCGTGTCGGCCGCAAAACGCTCTTGCTGATCGGGTCCGTCGGCTGTGCGGCTTGTCTGGCGGGCGTCGGCACCGTGTTCCTGAGCCAAAGCCACGAGAACCTGCTCGTTTGGCTGCTGGTGGGAAACATCGCATTCTTTTCCTTTTCGCAAGGCGCCGTCATCTGGGTTTATATCAGCGAAGTCTTTCCCACTCGCGTTCGCGCCAAAGGACAGAGCCTCGGTAGTTTCACTCACTGGTTCATGAACGCGATCATCTCCTGGACATTTCCCGTCATTGCCTCCAAGTCCCGGGGCGCTCCCTTTATTTTCTTCGCGGCCATGATGATGCTGCAGTTCTTTGTTGTTCTCGCCACTTACCCGGAAACCAAGGGAATCACACTGGAAGATATGCAGAAGAAACTCGGAATCGCGTGAATGCCCATGAACCTGCTACCGCACGACGAGAAGTTTTTCGACCTGTTCCACCAGCACGTCCGCATACTGTGCCAATCCTCCGAGCTCCTGGTTTCGGGGCTGAAATCCGGCTACTCCGGAATGTGCAGGATCTCTAAACAGATGGAGGCTTTGGAACGCAATGCCGACGAAGTCATCCACGAGATTTTCCGCCGTCTGCAAAGCACCTTCATCACGCCCTTCGACCCGGAGGATATTCAGACACTCGCCACCAGCCTGGATAATGTTCTGGATGCTATCGAGGACGCGACTTTCCGGATTTCCTGCTATCGAGTGGACCCGATCCCGGAGCCGGCGGTCGAGCTAGGACACATGATCGATGGTTCCTGTAAGGCTCTGGCCCGAGCTTTGAACGCGCTGCGAGATCGCAAACCTGTTTGGGATGACTGCATCGAAGTGAACCGGATTGAAGACGAAGCCGATGCGGTCGAGCGCACCGTAATCGAGGACCTCTTCAACTCTCCGCCCGATCCGGTCACGTTGATCAAGCTCAAGGAAATATACGAAATCCTCGAGCAGACCACCGACCGTTGCGAAGACGTGGCGGACGTAATTCAGAACGTAGCGCTAAAAAACAGCTAGCTCATGTCCGCCATTGATCTGGTGGTTCTCATTGTCTGCATCGCCCTGGTATTTGACTTCGTGAACGGGTTTCACGATGCAGCCAACTCCGTCGCGACGGTAGTTGCCACCAGGGTATTGACGCCGGTCCAGGCGGTCGCAATGGCAGCCGCGTTCAATTTTCTCGCCGCCTTCTTCTTGGGCACCGGCGTTGCCTCAACCGTCGGTAAGGGATTCGTCAATACCAGCATCGTTACTCCCTACGTTCTTCTCTCCGGATTGATTGGAGCCATCATATGGAATGTAACGACCTGGTACGTTGGATTGCCGATCAGCTCCTCGCATGCGCTGATCGGCGGCTACGCGGGCGCGGCAGTCGCGAAAGCCGGTCTCAGCGGCCTGATCGTCGGCAAATGGCCCAGTACGCTCGCCTTCATCGTCCTTGCGCCCCTCATCGGACTCACTCTGGGGTATTCGCTCATGGTTGCCGTGTACTGGATTTTTCACAAGTACACGCCGAGTCGCATGGACCGGTTCTTCCGCCACGCGCAGATTCTGTCAGCGTCGCTGTTGAGCTGTGCCCATGGCACAAACGATGCTCAAAAAACAATGGGCATCATCACAGCTGTGCTCGTGTCGGGAGGATTCCAGCACACCTTTCAGGTGCCGGACTGGGCGATTCTTGCTTCCGCGGCGGCCATGGGCCTGGGAACATTGAGCGGCGGCTGGCGCGTTGTGCGCACTCTCGGAACGCGTCTGACCCGGCTCAAACCCAGGAGCGGTTTCTGCGCCGAAACGGGCGCCGCCATCTCCATCCTCTTCGCCACCTCGCTGGGACTGCCCGTCTCCACTACCCACGCCGTGGCCGGGGCCATCGCGGGAGTCGGATCCATCCAGCGCGTGCGCGCAGTTCGGTGGACAGTAGCCGGCAATATCGTCGTGGCCTGGATTCTCACCATTCCAGCGGCCGCCCTGGTCGCCGCCCTGGCTTTTCTCGCTATCCGATTATTTATGCCGAATGCGTGATCGAGGATGGCACGCAAGCCGCATCGCCCTAGGCAAACTAACCTCGCTCCAACAGGACCGTTTCGATTCGATTCTCGAGCACACGCTGCGAATCGAAATGCGAGAGCTTCAGCATTTCAGGGGACGTCGCGTCGATCGCCTTCCGGGGCACTAAGCCGATAAGCTCGCTTTCCAGTACCTCGATCCCTGACTCGGCCGCGAGCCGCGCGATTTCTGAATACACGGTCCATATGGGCGTCTGTTCGAAATCGGTGATATTCGTTGAGACCTGCACCAAGCCGCGAGATGCCAGCGGCAATCCGAGCGCTTTCACCGCCGGAAAACCGCCGCTGCTCGCCCGGATTTGCCTCGCGATCGATTTCGCGATCCCGAGATTGGCTGTCTTGAGATTTACGTTAAAGGCGACAAGGAGTTTTCGCGCGCCGACGATAACCGCGCCCGCGGTCGGATGAAGATCGAGGCCTCCCAAATCGGGTCGCTTCGATTCGTCGACCGCGGATGCCTCGCGCAATCCCTCGAATTGCCCGCGGCGCACATCTTCGAGCTTGACGCGATCCGGCCGGAGCGCCGCCGCTTCGTAAAAGTAAACCGGCACGCCCAGCTCGTTCCAGATCCGATTTCCGGCATGCCGCGCGGTGGCGACGCACTCGTCCATGCACACGTCTCCGAGAGGTACAAAAGGCAACACATCGAGCGCTCCAACCCGCGGGTGAACCCCACGATGGCGGTCCAGATGAATGAGTTGGATTGCCTTGGCGACCCCACGGACCGCGCTCTCGACAACGGACACCGGATCCGCAGCGAAAGTGATCACCGTGCGATTATGATCGGGATCGCTGGTTCGATGGAGCAGGAGAGTGCCGGGCACCGAAGCAATGGCCGATTCGAGCGCTTGCACATGCTCATCGTCGCGGCCCTCCGAAAAATTCGGGACGCATTCAATGAGAGGAGTCTTCAGTTTGCCGCCACTTTCCAACGCGTCCTGTTCAAAACCACGTTACCTTGACGGAACGCCATTTCGACGTGATTGATGCCAAATTGGCGCGGAACCTCTCGATAATCCGGTACATTCAGGATCAGCACGTCTGCCTGTTTGCCGCACTCCAGGCTCCCCGTCAGATGAGCGCAGCCGGCGGCGTGCGCGGCGTTAATGGTGGCCGCGATAAAGGCTTCCTCGGGCGTCAACCCCAAACGCACCACGGCCAGAGAAAGCGACATTTGCATGCTGAAAGTGGCGGCGGAAGACGATTCATAGCCACTCGATAAGGCGATAGCTCCGCCCGAATCGGCCAGCTGCCGGGCGGAAACATCGTTGGGCCCCTCGAAAACTTCTTTGCCTGTCGCAAAGACCGCGATCGCCGGCGTCTGCGCGAGGATGGAGCACTCCGCCAGACTGAGGTGCGGGACGCAGCAAACGGTATGCGGATGAAAGCGGCTGAGCAGCTCCGCCAGCGCGGCCGCTGAGCCGCCCGCCCACACAAGCTTCATTCCAAGCTTCGCTTCCTGCGCGGCCGCTAGTGCGCGATCGTCTAATGCCGGATGGGAGTCTTTCGTCACTTCGAGAAAATGGATGAGCTTACGGCGCGCCAGCACGACCAGCATCGCCTGTAAATTATTCGAGTTCTCATGGCCGGAGCGCGATGGCATGATAAGCCTCCACGTTCGTACCATCCGAACCGGATTGCTTCCGATGTGCGCAAGCTTCCGCAGCACAGAGACGTCGGAGCGAAGGTCGCGGCCTTCGCCGCTGGCTTTCACATCCGCCGACAGTGTCCCGTGCTGTAGGCAGGATCGCATCAGCGCCAGGGTGTCCTCATAAAAGTCGCCCATCTTCTTTCGCTTGTGCGGGTGCTGGGGATCTTCCGCGCTGAGGCTTAGACTCGCATCGACAAATCCAGGCATTACCAGCCTGCCCGCCATCGGAATCTCGAGAGCGTTGCGCGCCTCTTTCAGATTTTCGAGGCGTCGCGTCGTTCCCACCGCCGCAATAGTTCCGTCGCGGATGAGAACCGAGCCATCCTCGATAATTCCAAGATCGTGGAGGGCGGCTCCCCTGCGCACGGCGCTCGGACCTCGCAAAGTTAACACTTGCTTGGCCCCGCGAAGCAGGACTGGTTGTGCCACGACTGCTGTCAGACCACTACAAGAGCGCCTTTATTCTAAGTAGTAGTCATTTGGCCTGTCAATGCATGGAACGACAGATAGTCCTGCCAGAAGGCATAAAGCGTAATGGCGATAGCGATGCCGGCGACCACTCGCCACGCCAGCTCGCGAGACGTATTCGGAAGGCTGGGCAATCCGGCCACTACGCCCACCAGAAAGCCCCCCGCCAAACCGCCCACGTGAGCCGCGATATCAATCCCGAATCCCGGCAAGAAACTGAACAGCAGCGCGTAGATCGCCCATCGCCCATAAAACGCGCGGACAGCTTGGGCCAGAGGGTCCGAGCGCTGCCTCACGCCCATCGCCAGCATGATGCCGATCAGTCCAAAGCAAGCCGCCGACGCGCCCAGGGAGGGCGACCCCGGACGCCAGATCAGGCTCAGCAGAAAACCCGTAAACGTAGAAAAGATATAAGCCACGATTAGGCGGCTGGTGCCATAAAACTGCTCCACTTCTCCCACCAGATCGAATAACACCCAGGAATTCATCGCGATGTGTATAAATCCACCGTGCAGGAAACCGGCTGTGATCAGCCTCCAGTACTGACCCGCATAAATCAGCGGAGCGAATTTCGCTCCTACGTAAACCGCGGTTTGAACGCTAAGGTTCTCCGGCGAGGCGCCAAACAACCGGTAATTAACGATCAGCTCGATCAGGAAAAAAAAGATGTTCACGATCAGCACGATCATGCTGGTCAAATTCGCCCGGGGCAGAAGAGAAGCGGCGACTCGCGTCGCGCGCATATCAATCGCTCGTGGGCCGAGTTGTACGTTGCAATACGGGCAAACACGATCGCTCACGCTGATGAATGCCCGGCAGTTCGGACACATGCGGCGTTTTTCCACGGCTTCATTGTAGCCGCCGTGAGATGCGTCCCTTGATAAAATCGAAAATTCGCATGAGCAAGACTGAGCAGGAATATCGCGAAGATATTGTCCGCGTTTGCCGGCTGATCTATGAAAAAGGCTGGGTGGCGATGAACGACGGCAACGTGAGTATCCGGCTAGATAGCAGCCGCCTTCTGTCCACGCCGACAGCGGTTAGCAAGGGCTTGGTAGAACCCGGCGATCTTATCGTCTGCGATATGGCGGGAAATAAAATGGAGGGCCATCGCGAACGCACGAGCGAAATTGCGATGCACATTGCCATCTACTCGCTTCGGCCCGATGTCCGTTCCGTGGTCCACGCGCACCCGCCGGTTGCCACGGGATTCGCCACGGCCGGCCGGGCGCTCGATAAAGCGCTGCTTCCGGAAGTCATTATTCAACTGGGCGCGGTTCCGCTGGCCTCCTATGGCCTGCCCGGAACGCCCGCGCTGACGGAAGGCATGCTCCCGCTCATCCCGCAGTACGATGCGCTGCTGCTCGAAAATCATGGTTGCACCTCGTATGGGCGCGACGTATGGGAGGCGTTCTTCCGGATGGAGATGGTGGAGCATTTCGCGCGTATCACGTTCGTCGCCGAAATGCTGGGTGGAGCGCGCCCATTGCCCCGCGAGGAAGTGGAAAAACTGTTTGCCGCGCGCGATCGGTACAACGTGAAATCGCGCGCCCACATGGAACCCGGAATGCCCCTCGTCGCAGAAGATCTGCTGGAGACCCAACCCTGACCGCGTAGCGGCAGGTCAGAGCATAAGCTGACCGCCGTTGACCTCGATCGTTTCTCCGGCGATGTAACTCGCCGCATCCGAGGCGAGAAACGCAATGACGCTCGCGATCTCCTCCGATTTTCCAACCCGGCCGAGCGGAATGCTTTTTTCGAAGTTGCGCATCATTTCCGGCGTCGAGAATACTTCGTGAAATGGTGTATCGATTACCCCGGGTGAGACCGCATTTACCCGCACGTTGTATGGCGCTAGTTCCTTGGCGAGCGATTTTGTCAACGTGATCAGGCCGCCCTTGGCGCTGGAATAGGCGCCAGCTCCAGGGCCGCCGCCGTTGCGTCCGGCGATGGAAACAATGTTAATGATCGATCCAGTCTTGCGCTCGATCATGGATGATGCAACCGCCTGCGAGCAGATCAGCGCGCTCTTCAGGTTGAGATCCATCACTTCGTCCCAGCGTTCTTCGGCCATATCGAGCAAGGGGACGCGTTCGATCAGGGACCCAGCATTGTTCACGAGAATGTCGATTGGCCCGAAGCCGCCGACCGTCGTTTTGACGAGTTGATGAATCTCGGCGGTCGTGCGCACATCCGCTTTAATGCGGAGCGCCTTGCCGCCATTCTTCGAAATGCCTTGAACGACCGCTTCCGCACCTGCCTCATTGCCGTGATAGGCAACCGCCACGGAAGCACCCAACTCGGCCATGATGCGAGCCGTAGCGGCCCCGATCCCCGAGGAGGCCCCGGTGATCAAGGCAACCTTGCCGGACAAATCCAGATAATTCTTCATCGCGAAACTCCAAGCGCGGCCGGCTTGACGGTCGATTCGCGCACAATCAAGCGACAATCGAAATAAGCCTCGCGATAATCGCGGTCGAAGTCGCCTTCGATTCTCTCGAGCAGCATGTAGGCGGCTTTGCGGCCCTGCTCGGCCGTCGGCTGCTCCACGGTCGTCAAACCGGGGATTGAGTAAGCAGCCAGCGGCACATTGTCGAATCCGACAATCGCCACATCTTCTGGAATTCGCAGCTTGCGATCGCGCGCCGCACAAATGGCGCCCATGGCCGTGAAGTCGTTACGGGCGAAAACAGCCGACGGGAATTGCGGCATCGAAAGCAAGTGGCGCATCGCCTCGTATCCATCGGATTGTGTCGAGTAGCCGGGACTGTTATCGCCTTCCGGGCCGGCGATCAGGTCCTCGTGAACCTCCAGCCCGTGATCCCGCAAGGCATCCAGGTAGCCGTGAAACCGTCTGAGACGGCCCGCATTCAGCACCGATGCGCCAATAAAGCCGATACGTTTGTGTCCCAGCGAAATCAGGTGCTCTACGGCGTCGTAAGCGCCCTTCCAATAATCGGCGCTGACGCGATCCATGCCCGGCATGCTCGAGGCGCGGCCAATGGTGACAATCGGCATGCCGCGCCGCGCGAAGCGTTGCAGCGCCTCGGTGCCTGCCTTCGTCTGAACGGTCGCCACCGCTACCCCGTCTACGCGATGATCGAAAAACGCGCCGAGTGCGGCCTGCTCTCGATCGCTGCTTTGCTCCGTGGTGCTGATGAATGCGGAGTAGCCGCGTTCGACCAGCACTTGCTGAATGCTGCCCGCCAGCTCGGCCGAGAACGGGTTCGCGATATCGGGCAGCAAAATGCCCACGACGTGCGTGCGGCTCTTCTTGAGGCTTCGCGCCAGCGCGTTGGGGTGGTATTCCAGCTCGTCAATGGCGCGCTGCACTTTCTTGCGCAGTTGCTCGCTGACGTACCCGTTCTGGTTGATGACGCGAGAGACCGTCATTGAGGCGACACCGGCTGCTTTGGCAATATCGCGGAGCGTGGGGTGGCGCCCGGCATCGGCCGCGCTTTTTGTCCGTTTGCGGTTAGGCATCGATTCGAACGGGCGTGGTAGCGTTATCCTAACATGCGATATGCGATGCGCTTGGATGGGGCACCCGATACTAGTACCGCGGTAATTCTTTGCTTTGTGATTGCGCGTTTTTGGCTTATAATCGCGTCAACGCGCTAGCAGGTGTTCGTTCGGGTCCTGGCAAAGTGCGAGTTTAAGGGTCTCAAACTGTTGCAAGCCGCGACCAGCCGAGAAGGTTTGGCCGCTCAGAAAAGGGGTAGGTCAATGAAACATCTACGTTGGATGTTCGCTTTGTGTGCGCTTCTTTTTGTTTTTCGTCACACTGGCTATAGCCAGGCAGTAACCGCAAGCCTGGTGGGAACGATAACTGACGCATCGGGCGCAGCCGTTCCGAACGCGAAGATCACGATTACCGAAACGAACACCGGTGTTAGCCGCACTGCCCAAACAAACGGCAGTGGAAATTATACGTTCTCTAACCTGCCTCCGGGAACATACAGCGTGACCGCTGAGCAGTCGGGCTTCAAGAAGGAATCTCGTGCTGGAGTCGATGTGGTTGTCGATACGACTGTACGCGTCGACCTGGCGTTGCAGCCGGGCCAAGTGAGTGAAACGATCGATGTCACAGCCGAGGCACCGGCGTTAAAGACGGAGCGCGCGGACACGGGTCGGCAGATCGAGGCCAAAACCGTCGAGGATCTCCCCCTTCCCGCGAATCATAATTTCCAAAGCCTTAGTCTTCTGGTGCCTGGCGCGAGCAAGCCGGAGGCCCAGCATTCGGCCTTCTTTAATCCCCAAACCAGCTACGCAACTCGATTCAATGGGCAATCCCGCCTGGCGAATAATCTCGAGCTCGAGGGCGTGGACGACAACGAACGCACAGGTCTTCTGCAAGTCCTGATCCCGCCGCAAGAGGCCATTCAGACGGTCGACATCTCGACGAGCGATTACGATGCCGAACTCGGACGCGCGACAGGCGGCGCAGTGAACCTGATTCTGAAGTCGGGCAGCAACGCGTTTCACGGCGAAGCCTACGAGTTTAACCGTGTAAGCGCGCTGTCGGCCCGCAGCTATTTCGATTCCGCACGCGGGCATTTCACATATAACTACTTCGGCGGCACCATTGGCGGACCGATTATTCGCAATCGCACGTTCTTTTTCGGCGACTATCTGCGAATTGAAGACCATCAAGCGAACAACGACCGCCTGACCGTGCCCACGGCTGCCGAGCGAACGGGCGACCTGAGTGTGGCACCCTCGTTGATTTATGATCCGAACACCGGAAACCCAAATACTGGAACAGGCCGCACGGTAATCGCCGGCAACAAGATCGATCCATCGAGGATCAATCCCGTCTCCGCGAAAATTCTAAGCATCGTTCCTCTGCCGAATCTGCCCGGCCTGACAGACAATTACTTCGTGAACAGCCCGTTCTTCAGGAATACGGACCAGTTCGACGTTAAAGTGGATCACAACCAGACCGACAACGACCATCTTTCTTTCCGCCTGAGCTTCTCCCGCCCGGTGACCACAGATGCATCCGTCTACGGCATCTATGGCGGCCCGCGCGGAGTCGGCGGAGCAGGATTCGAGGGCACTGGCATTCAGGGCACATACAGCGGCGCGATCAACTATGTCCACATCTTCTCGCCGACCCTGATCATGGAAGCCCGATTCGGCGTGAACCGATACCGCAATGACGCGCAGCAGTTCGGTTATGGTCAGGCAACGGCAGACGCGCTGGGCGTCCCAGGGATTAATGGCATTCCCTGGACCAGTGGACCTCCCGGAATCAATCTGAATAATTTCGGGGACCCGTTTATCGGCTTCTCGGCCAGCCTGCCGTGGATTCGGGCGGAAACCAATGTCCTGTTCACCAATATCTGGACCAAAACGACAGGGAACCACACCGTAAAGTTCGGAATCGATCTGCGTCGTGTCCGCGACGACTTGCAGCAAACGCAGACATATAGCCCGCGAGGTCACATCGAATTCGGCACTTCGCAGACGACGATTTCGGGCGCGACCACGAGTTTCGGCAATTCCCTCGCGAGCTTTCTGCTGGACGTACCCTACGATGAAGGACGCGACTATCCGGTCATCTTTCCCGCCTATCGCGCCTGGCAATTCTTCACGTTTGTTCAGGACAAATGGGTGGTTACTCCGAAGCTGACGGTGGACGTCGGCCTTCGCTGGGAACTTTATCCCGCGGCAACGCCTGCGCATCCCGCCGGCTTTTCACAATATGATCCGACCACGAACTCACTCCTGATCGGAGGGGTGGGAAGTGTCCCTTCCAATGTGGGCATCCACACGAACTATCACGACTTCGGGCCTCGGTTGGGCATCGCTTACCGGTGGAATGATAAGACGGTTATCCGCACCGGCTTTGGGATCAGCTATGCGCCCTACCCAGATAACACATACGCCTATAACTATCCCGTAAAGCAGAACAACTTTTTCACGGGGAACTGCACGTTCTGTACCGCGGTTCTGCCCGACGGGCGGCCTGCGACATTCCAGAACGGGTTCCCTCCCTTCGCTCAGGCTGTCATTCCATCAAACGGCATCATCCAGAATGCCGATCTAAACCAGACCTATTTCTTCATTAACCCGAGATTCAAGGAGCCGTACGTCGAATCCTGGAATTTCGCTATCCAGCGGGCATTGCCATTCAATCTGGCCCTGGATGTCGCCTACGTCGGAAATCACGGCGTGGACCAACCGGTGAACTACGCCCTGAACGCATCGACGACCTTGGGTGGCGGTGTTGCAAGCCAGCCGCTGTTCCAGGCATTTGGGAAGAAAGCCAGCGTCGATGACCGCTACGTAGGTTACAGCTCGATGTACAACGGTCTGCAGGTGAAACTCGATAAGCGCTTCTCAGGCGGATTCGGTGTTACGACGGCTTATACGTACGGCAAGGCGATGGGTTACCAGTCAGAAGATAGCGGCCTCGATTTCTACATCAACGCCAGACGGAACTGGCGCCGCTTGGATTTCGACCGAACATTCGTCTTTGCTCAGAGCTACATCTATGAGCTTCCTTTCGGTAAGAACAAGAAGTATCTCCAATCGGGCGCTGCTGGATGGCTGTTGGGCGGTTGGCAGGTTAGCGGCGTGCTGCAGATTTCGAGCGGAGCTCCGATTGATTTCAGCTTCAGCGGATCAGGCCTTAACGCTCCGGGCAACGGCAACACGCTGAACTGGATCGGCCCGGGTCCAATTCCGATCTTGTACGGAACCGGTCCGGGCAGCGCATGGTTCCAGAACACGAAGTGTAGCTCAACCGTGACGACACAGTGCTTCGCGCAGCCAGGCGCGCTCCAGTTCGGAAATCTCAGCAAGAACGTAATTAGCGGTCCGGGTTTCTGGAACGTGGATGCGTCGTTGTTCCGGACTTTCAGCTTGACTGAGCGCTGGAAGCTACAGATCCGGGGCGAGGCGACGAGCCTGATGAACACTCCGCAATGGGGTAACCCGAGTACGGACATCACGAGCTCGAACTTCGGTCTCATCACCGGCGTGGGTAACGGGCGGAGCGGACAGACCCTTCCGGGAGGCTATGGCTCCGGAGCGAGACAGATCGAACTCGGCGCAAAGCTCACCTTCTAACTTCAAAAAACGTACTGACGGTACGACACGAGAGCGGCTCCGCCAAAACGGCGCCGCTCTTTTTCTTCTTTCGCGTCCTCTCGACCTCGCCCATAAATCTAATTCCAGCAATAGCTTTGCACAACTTCGCGCGCCGCCGAAACCGGAAAGCAGATTCCCTGAGACACTTGACAGCGTTGTTAGACTGTTGACTTGAGGAGCTTTTAAAGTTCCCAATTTGGTAGTACGATACGGACTTACGGCACACGGGTATGATGAACGGCCGCGAGGATCTCGATCCACTCGCACCGCAAAGAGAGGCGGCGATCTTTTACGGACTCTTCCTGCGCGGCCATTCGGCAGACGATCTGCGGCGCGATATCGATGTTCCGCGGCCCCTTCTGAATAAGTGGCTCCAGCCGCGGCGCTATGAAGATAATTTCCGCGATTCCCTGCGGCGCATGTACAGCTATCGCAAGCAGGTGCTTGCCATCTTCGATGAGCTGGTGCTCAAGGAAAAGCACCGGGTTCGCATCAACTAAGCGCGCCCGATCATCCATCTAGGATGGATCTTCCGATTTTTCAGGTAGACGCCTTCAGTAGCGCTGTTTTCTCCGGCAATCCTGCCGCTGTATGCCCCCTCGAGAGCTGGCTTCCCGACACGACCCTCCAGGCAATCGCAACCGAGAACAACCTTTCGGAGACCGCTTATTTCGTCCGCAATGACGGCCGCTTTGACTTGCGATGGTTCACGCCCGCTTGCGAAGTAGACCTCTGCGGGCATGCGACGCTCGCGTCCGCCTACGTCCTCTTTCATGAATTGCAGGAAGCGGGAGATACTCTCCGTTTCATGACGAAATCGGGCGAGGTGCTCGTTAGACGTCAGGGCGATAAGCTGGCGCTGGACTTCCCTGCCCGGCCGCCCGAGAAAATCGACCCCGATCCGAATCTGATTCCCGCCCTTGGAGGCGCGCCGCTCGAGATTCTGGCTGCGCGTGACTACCTGATCCGGTATGGCTCTGAGGCGGAAGTGCGGGCCCTGTCGCCCCATATGGAGGCGCTTAAGAAGATCGACCGCTTCGCATTTATCGCGACCGCAACCGGCGTCGATTGCGATTTCGTCTCGCGATTCTTCGCTCCGGCGAAAGGCGTTCCGGAAGATCCGGTGACGGGTTCGGCGCACTGCACTTTGATCCCGTACTGGGCAAAGCAGCTCGGCAAGAATATTCTGCATGCACGCCAGGTCTCGCCTCGCGGCGGCGAACTGTTCTGTAAACTAGCCGGCGATCGCGTCGAGATTGCGGGCTATGCTGCCCTGTTCCTGCGCGGCCGAATCCGGATTTAGACAAGCTGCAGGCGAAAACACAAACTTGGTCGACCGCTCCGCCACATCCCCTCTCTCACCAGTAAAATAAAGAGACCTTGCCCGAAGTACGCACCTCCGTTTGCGCCCTGGATTGCCCGGACACCTGCTCGGTGCTGGTCCACATCGACGACCTCGGCCGCGCCAGGAAGCTAAGCGGGAATCGCGACCACCCCATCACGCGCGGCTTTCTCTGCGCCAAGGTCACGAAGTACCTCGAGCGCGAGTACCACCCCGAGCGGCTGCTCTATCCCCTCCGCCGCGCCGGCGCGAAAGGCGAAGGCCGCTTCGAGCGGGTTTCCTGGGACGACGCCCTCGACGAGATCGCCGCAAAGCTTCTGGCAATCTCCCACCGCGAAGGTCCCGAAGCGATTCTTCCGTATAGTTATGCCGGAACCATGGGCATGCTCAACGGATCTGGAATGGACCGGCGCTTTTTCCATCGCCTCGGCGCATCGCGCCTCGACCGGACCATCTGCTCTGCCGCCGGAGGCGCGGCGCTCACTGCCTCGCAGGGAATCAAGCTCGGAACCGAGCCGGAACAGTTTGCGCAGTCCAAGCTCATCATCGCCTGGGGCGCGAATATCCTCGGCACGAACGTGCATCTCTGGCCCTGGATCGTCGAAGCTCGCCGCAACGGAGCGCGCTTCTATGTCATCGATCCAGTCAAGAACCGCACCGGCAAAACGGCCGATCGCCACTTCGCGATAAATCCAGGTTCCGATCTCGCGCTGGCCCTCGGCCTGATGCACGTCATTCTTCGGGATGGGCTGCATGATGCCGATTACATCTCCAATCACGCCGCGGGTTTCGAGGAACTGACGCGCCTCGCCTGCGGGTACTCGCCCGCGCGTGTGGCCGGCCTGACCGGCATTGCCGCACCCGATATAGAAACGCTTGCTCGTGAATACGCATTGACTCGTCCGGCCGCTATTCGCCTCAATTACGGAGTGCAGCGCAGCGAGCGCGGAGGAAGCGCGGTGCGCGCCATCGCCGCTCTGCCCGTCCTTACCGGCTCCTGGCGCGAAATCGGAGGCGGTCTTCAGCTCACCACGTCCGGAGCCTTCGAATTCAACCGCGCGGCGCTTGAGCGGCCCGATCTGCAACTCGCATCTCCGAATGGCCGCGAATCGCGCCTGGTCAATATGGCTCAACTCGGCCATGCGCTGTGCGAAATGAGCCACCCGAAAATCCACGGGTTGATTGTCTACAATTCGAATCCTGCGGCCATTGCGCCGCATCAAAGCAAAGTCCTCGGCGGTCTACTGCGCCAGGACCTGTTCACGGTTGTCCTCGAACAGTTTCAGACCGACACCGCCGATTACGCGGATTTCCTCCTCCCGGTAACCACCTTCCTGGAGCACGCCGATCTGTATCTCGCTTACGGACATTATTATGTGCAGCTGGCGCGGCCTGCCCTCGCGCCGCCGGGCGAGGTCAAATCGAATGTTGAAATCTTCCGCCTGCTCGCCAAGCGGCTCGGTTTCAAGGACCCATGTTTCGAAGATAGTGAGGACGACATGATCCGTGCCGCGTTGGACAGCAATTCGGATTATCTGCGCGGCATCACGCTCGACCGGCTCGATAAAGAGCAGTTCGTTCGACTGAAGGTTGGGCCGCCGCACCAGCCCTGCTTGCCCTTCGCCAATGGCGGCTTCCGCACCGCATCGGGCAAGTTCGAATTTGGTGCCGCTACTCTCGCCTATACGCCGCCCGTTGAATCGCGTTTCGGATCCCCCGATCTGGCACAGCGCTACCCGCTCGAGCTTGTCTCCGGCAAGAATGATGACAGCATGAACTCTACGTTCGGGCATCGCGATGAAGTGGACACACAGACCGCCGCCCTCTCCATTCATCCGATAGACGCTGAGCCCCGCGGAATCGTGGATGGAATGCTCGTTCGCGCTGCGAATGATCGCGGGTCCTGTTTCTTCCGCGCCCGCCTTTCTTCCGATATTCCGCCCGGCGTGTTGCGCGCGCGCAGCGTGCGGTGGAACAAGCGCTCTGTCGCAGGGATGGGAATCAATCGGCTCACTTCCGAACGCCTCACCGATATCGGCGGCGGCCCCACCTTTTATAGCTGCCTTGTGCAAGTCGCGCCCGCTGAGCAACAGCAGGTTCCATAGGTACTCTCGTCGAAAGTACCGGTGGGCCCCGTAGACTATCGAGCGGCTCTACTTTACACGCCACCTTAACTTTCTTTCCAGGCGTAATGAGAGAATCTTCCTCTTTCCCGTACCTAACACACATTGGATATGGGCAAGGCAGCCGGCCAGGAGCTTTTTTCGGTTAGAGGGAACACACAGCCAAACGGATTGAGTTTTATTCAGAACGGCAGCGGCCCCACCGGCAGCCTTCGGCTTCCGCACCTTATTACTCCAATCTTGTTGTATGGCAAGGTTTTGGTTCTGTGCAGCCGATACGTTCTAGTTAGGCTGCGCCTGTGTGAGTGCGTTAAGCTGGTCCTCTCGTCCGTGCTTTGCGCCTCCTTCGTCCGGCCGCTCGAAAATGGAGCTTGAATTGCTCAGTAGCTGTGGTATGATTCCTAGATCCGAAGAGCGCCTCCTTCTTGAAGCAGAAGCTCTGGCGGTCCGGGTCTCAGCTCTGAGTTCCTGTACTGCGAAAGGGTCGCTCAACGGCTTCCGTGTTCCTCAGATTTTCCGGCCCGGTAATGGCTATTTACCATCTAGCCGAACCGTAAATTCTGTGGTACCGTTGTTGAACCCTTTTTTAAGATGCCTACGTCTAAACGGAAGACTTGGCAGCTTCGAAACACTTTTTGAAAGGGCTGTGCCAGTTGGTAAGTAAGGAGAAATTAAAATGACGAAGACCGAAATAAACAAATTCAAGAAGATCCTGGAGAACAAGCAGGACGAGTTGGAGCGAGTCGTTCGCAACCGCGATGCTATTACGATTGAGAAGAGCGCAGACGCTCTGGATGAGGTGCAGCACGCCGCTGAACGCGAACTCGCGATCCGCAATCTGGACCGCGAATCAAATCTGCTTCGCAACGTGCGCTCGGCCCTTCGTCGTATTGAAGATGGTTCATTCGGCATCTGTCTGCACTGTGAAGAGGAGATCAGTCCCAAACGCCTGGCGGCCGTGCCTTGGGCTCCGTATTGTATCCAGTGCCAGGAGCAAGCCGATCGGAATCACGAGGAAGGCAACGAGATGTTTGAAGACATGCTCGTGAATGCCGCCTGATTTGATTATGAATTTACCCCGGGGCGCGCGCCGTCCTTTCTACAACGCCGCGCCCCTATTTTGCCGTTAATCCTCTGGTCTGCCCGTTCGTCTTTCCCTTTTCACTTTTCAGCTTCCATTTACATTTCGCAACACGCTTAAGCCGATCGTTTTAGCCTGTAATGCGTAACGTATGAAGAGCTGCTTTCGCCCAACGTAACGAATGGGCGAGCGCCGCGCTCCAACGGTTTAGCCAGGATTATGCTGAAGCTTTTCGCAATGTGCCTTACAGGCGGCCTGCTGCTCGCCTTCACGGGCCTGGCCCAGGACACGGCGGGAACCGCCCCGTCAAAGCCGGCCGAGCGTGTCATCGGCACCGTTACGGCCGTGAATGGAGGCGCTCACAGCGTGACCGTCAAGGAGGACAAGACCGGAACGGAGTACACCGTCGATCTGCAAGACGCCCGCACTCTCCTGAAGGTGGACCCCACGGCCAAGGACCTCAAGAATGCCACTCGAATTACCGCCTCCGATTTGGCCGTCGGTGACCGTGTGCAAATTGGCGGCTCGAAAGTGGAGGGCGGCCAGAATGCGATCTCCGCCCGCAGCGTCATTTTGATGTCGGCGCGCGACCTGCAGCAGGTACACCAGCAGCAGGCGGCCGCCTGGCAGCACAGTACGCCCGGTCTGGTCACCGCCGTCGATCCCGCGGCCGGGAAACTTACCATCACCACTCGCACGCCGCAAGGTCAAAAACCGGTCACCGTCGATATTCCGGGCACCGTCGAGTTCACGCGTTACTCCCCCGAGACCCCCAAGAATCCGACACCCTCGCGGCTGGCCGATATACAAGCGGGCGATCAGGTCCGCATCATCGGGGAGAAGAGTGAAGACGGATCCACCATCACCGCGCAAAAAATCTATTCAGGTCCGTTCCGCACTCTCGGCGGCACGGTAGCGTCCATCTCGCCCGACGGGAAATCCATCACGCTGAAAAACGCGGGCACTAATCAACCCGTCCAGGTTGCCCTGACTGACGATTCGGCCATACACAGGCTTCCTCCCGAGATGGCTATGCGGCTCGCCATGCGTCTGAACCCGAGCTATAGACCCGTACAGGCCAATGGAGGGGCTGGCTCAGGCACACCCGGCAACGCGGCGGGCGCTCCGCCGAATGGCGCGAAAGCGGGCGAGGCGAACTCGGCTCCCGGCGCATCTGGCGGCTGGAGAGGAAATGCCGCCGGCGGCGGACCCGGAAATCGCGGCGATCTATCGCAGATGCTGGAGCAGCTCCCGAAAGTCGCCGTTTCAGATCTCAAACCCGGAGACGCCGTTCTCATCTCCGGAGTGGCAACCAGTACCGACAACTCGCGCATTCTCGCGACCAACATCATCGCGGGCGCCGAGCCAATCCTCCGCGCGGCCCCCACCCGCCAGGGACAGTCTTCTCTTAGCGACTGGGGTTCGAGCCTGGGCGGCGGAAATATGGATATGGGGATGCCTCCCCAATAACTGAACTCGCAACCTTAGGCCGGCGTTCCGGTGTCAATACACGCTTCAGAGGTCAAATGAAAATCAGAACGATAGCTGTACTTCTTCTCGCCTTGGGTTCGGCAGGCCTTGTCTGCGCTCAGAGCACGCCGGCGTCCCCCGCCGCTCAACCCCCGGCGCAGCAGACCCCGGCGCAAAGGACGCGGACTGTCCGTCCCGGTGCGGCCGGTACTGTCCAAGGCGCCGTGAAGGATGATACTGGCGGCGTTATCCCGGGCGCGGTTGTTACGCTGACCGATCAGAACGGCGCCACTCAGACGGTGAATACCGGCCGCGACGGCAGCTATACATTTCGTGGAGTTGCACCCGGCACCTATACGGTTTCCGCCACCTATGCAGGTCTCCAGCAGCAGGGCGTCGTTGCGCTTTCCGTAACAGCCGGACAGCCAGCCACCGGCAATATCGTGATGATTGTTCAAACGCAGCGCCAGGAAGTCACCGTAACCGACACCAGTACAAATACCATCAGCACGGAGCCCTCGAATAATGCGACCGCTCTGGTTCTGAAGCAGGAAGATCTCGATGCCCTGCCCGACGATCCCGACGACATGGAAGCCGATCTGCAAGCCCTCGCCGGACCGGCGGCGGGCCCCGGCGGCAACCAGATTTTCATCGATGGCTTTTCGGGCGGCCGCCTTCCTCCTAAGGAATCCATCCGCGAAATCCGCATCAATTCCAATCCCTTTTCCGCTGAGTTCGACAAGCTCGGCTACGGCCGCATTCAGATCTTCACCAAGCCCGGTTCCGACAAATTTCACGGCCAGGGCTACTACAACATCAGCGACGGCGTCTGGAACTCGCGCAATCCCTTCCTGTCGGTCAATCCTCCCTTCCGCACGCAGCTTTTCGGCGGAAACGTTAGCGGCCCCGTCGGCAAGCACGCCAGTTTCTTCATCGATGCCGAGCGCCGTCAGATCGACGATAACGGGATCGTCAACGCCACCATTCCAACCAGCGACTTCCTCGGCACCGCACCGCATCAGATTTTCTATTCCACCCCGCAGCGCCGAACCACCGTCAGCCCGCGGATGGATTATCAGCTCAACGCAAACAACACGCTGAGTTTTCGCTACAGCTATTTGGACAACAATCGTGTCGTGACGGGCATCGGCGCCTTCGATCTTCCTCAAACCACGATCGGCAACATCACGTATCCAAGTACGGGCTACTCATATGAAACAACCGAGAGCACCTTTCAGGCTGTCGAAACCGCTGTCTTGAGCGCCAAAGTCGTAAACGAGACGCATTTCCAATATGACCATACCTATGGCGCGTACAAGAGCCAGAGCCAGGCTCCGGAATTGAACGTGTCCCAATCGTTTGTCTCCGGCGGCTCCGGCTACAGCGCGCCCGGGACTCCGAACAGTCACGACCTCGAGAATTATTACGAGCTGCAGAATTATACCTCCGTCGTTTGGGGCCCCCACACGACGAAGTTCGGCTTGCGAGTGAGGGCAACTGTACTTGACGATTTGAGTCCCAAGAACTTTAACGGCATCTACAGCTTTCTCGGCGGCACGTTCCCGCTGCTCGATCAGAGCCTGAATCCGGTTCCCGGCCAGTCGGTGAAGCTGTCGTCGATTCAGCAATACCTTCTGACGGAGCGGCTTCTCGCTCTTCCCAACATGACTTCCTCCGCAGTCACCGCTTTGGGTTATGGTCCTTCCCGGTACACCGTCAATGCGGGCAACCCGTCCATCAGTCTCAACCAGATGGATTTCGGTCCGTTCGTCCAGGACGATTGGAGAGTCAAGCCTAACTTGACGCTAAGCTTCGGGCTGCGCTTCGAATCGCAGACCAATATTTACGATCACGCCGACTGGGCGCCGCGATTCGGCTTTGCGTGGTCTCCCGACTCGAAGGGCGGAACGGGCCGCGCCAAGACCGTGATCCGCGGCGGGTGGGGCATGTTCTATGATCGCTTCACCATCGCCAATGTCGAGACCGCTCAGCGCTACCTCGAAGGCAACCCGCTGCAAACGTATACTGTCAATTTCCCGACTTCCTACGATGCCGCTTTCGACACCCCGGTACCTTTGTCGCAGCTAAGCACTGCTACAACCAACGCCGCGCAGATTTATCAGATCGATCGCCATCTCCAGGCTCCGCGCATTATGCAAACTGCCATCGGCGTCGAACGCCAGCTTTTCGGCCACACCACGCTGGCTTTCAACTTGATGAACTCCCGGGGTGTACACGAATATCGCACCGTCAACATCAACGCGCCTTATCCGATTCCCGGCCTTCTGCCGCCCGGCACGTCTCCCAGGATCGCCGCCCAGCTCGGTCTACCCATCAGTCCTATCGATAACCGGCCATTTCCAGCAAGCGGTGACATCTACGATTACCAATCCAGCGGGACCTTCAAACAGACCATGGCCATGGTGAACGTCAACACGTCCATTGGGCGATGGCTCACCCTGTTCGGCCGCTACTCCTATGGCAACGCGCATAGCGATACCGACGGCCTCGGCAGCCAGCCCGCCGACCCGTACAACTTCGCCGCCGATTGGGGGCGCTCCACACTGGACGTGACACACAATCTATTCCTGGGCGGATCCATTGCCGCGCGCTGGGGATTGCGCTTCTCGCCGTTCATCGTCGCTCACAGCGGCACACCCTTCAACGTCACAACGGGAACGGATCAGTATCTGACCGGCTCGATCGCGCAGACCGCGCGTCCGTCGGTGCTGCAGAACCCCGGGTCGCTCTACTACGGCGTGCCTCTGCTGCCGGGCTATAACCTGAACCCGGTGGTTCCCGAGCCCGGCTCGAGCGATGGCTTCATCGTGCGCAATGCCGGAACCGGGCCTGGCTTTATCGGTCTGAATCTGCGCGTGAGTAAGACTTGGGGATTCGGCACCACGAAGTTCTCCGGTCCCTCGGGAGGATCGCGCGGTGGCGGAGGTGGTGGACCCGGTGGCGGTGGTGGCGGCGGTCACGAAGGCCACGGCGGCGGACCTGGAGGAGGAGGCGGCTTCGGCGGCGGTGGACCCCGCGGTTTCGGCGGCGAGTCCTCCGAGCATCGCTACAACCTTACGCTCTCCATCAACGCTCGTAACATCATTAATCACGAGAATCTGAACACCGTGAATGGTGCAGTCACGTCCCCATTCTTCCTGGAATCGACCGGTATCACCGGCGGCTTCGGAGCCGAATCAACCGCCAGCAATCAGCGCCGTATCGACTTCCAGCTGCGCTTCGCTTTCTAGGGGCTGACCTGGTTTTGGACGAATACATCCGCTGCTTCGAGCGCTAACCGATTCGCATCTAAATCGGAGCGGTTGCAAAGCACGATCACCGTCAGATCGTCTCCAGTAAAGCGCTCGATGGCCGTGCGGAAACCCATCGTCGTGCCGGTGTGCCACACCCGCTGACGGCTTTCGTATGGATCGAGAAACCATCCGAAACCGTACGAGACCGGCTTGCCCGGATCCAAATTATCGTCGCCCGGCGCACTGGGCCATCGTGGATCCGATCCATCGGCCAGCTTCACCGGCGTTAGCGCCGCCTTCATTTCTTCAGCGCTTAACAGCGTATGCTTTCGCAGCGCCTCGTCCCACTTCGCCAGATCATCCAGGTTGGAATAGATTCCGCCATCGCCCAAAGTCGCCGACGTGGAGCTTTGGTCTGTCTCAACGAACGTCGCTCCCTCTTTCGTGTGTCCAAAGGCGCGGCGCGGGACCGTGTTCTTTCCGTTTACAAAAGCCAGTGTGTCCCGCATACGCAGAGGTTCGAAGATGAGATCGTGTAATACCTGTGAGAACGGCTTGCCCGAAACCTTTTCAGCGATCAGCCCCAGCAGCACATACCCCGAATTGCTGTATGCCCAGCTCGTCCCCGGCTGAAACTTGCCTGTCGATTGCTGTTTCAGCAGATCCAACGCTTCTTGATCGCGTATCTGGTGGTTAGCACTCCACGTTTGCCTCTTTGTCTGCTCCACCTGCTCCATGAGACTCTCGTAATCCGGCAGTCCCGACGTGTGCGTCAACAGATGGCGAATCGTGATCGCCCGTCCGTACGCCGGAAAGCCGGGAAACACGTCGGTTAAGGTTTCGTCATATCGTAGCTTTCCGTCTCGCGCGAGCAGCATGATGGCCATCGCGGTAAACTGCTTTGTGAATGAAGCCAGTCGAAAATCGGTTTTCGCGTCGATCTTCTTCCGCGTCCGCAAATCGCGAACGCCGTAGCCACGCTTGAAAACAGTCCGGCCGCCTTTGCGCACCAGAACAGCCATTCCTGGCGATCTTCCGTCCACTAGCGGCGCAAAAATCGCATTCACTCGCGCCGAGGCCGGCTCTTCCGCCGGTGTGGAAATCGCCACGGCGACGCACACCAAAAGCGATAAACCTGCCGCTGCCCGTAACCATCTTCGTGTCATCATTGCAAGTGGATTTAAAGAGCTCCCGCTTGACAGAGCTTGCTCTTATTCTTACAATCGCGTCAAGCATAGACCCGCCTGCTTCCGAGTCTCGTCAATCGAAAGGGGATTATGAAAAGAATTTCAACTTGCTGTGCTCTGGTCCTGAACCGCCCGCTTATTGGGATAATCGCGCTTGCCCTCATCGTCGTGCTCGCTCCTGCGCCCGCCTGCGCGCAAGAGGTCACGGCCACAATTAGCGGTATAGTTACGGACCCATCGAACGCCTCGGTCGTGGGAGCCAAGGTGACGGCCAAAGATATGGACCGTGGAACCACTGCTTCCACCACTACCAATGGCGACGGCTTTTACAACTTTCCCCGCCTGCCCGTGGGGCGTTATGAAGTTCGTGTGGAGAATGCGGGCTTCCAGGCGGCTGTGCAATCCGATATTACGCTGCAGCTCAACCAGAACGCGAAACTCGATTTCCAGCTTTCGGTAGGGAATGTCAATCAAACGGTGGAGGTCACGGCGGCGGCTCCGCTGCTCCAGACACAGAGCACGCAACTCGGAACCGTGATCGATGCGCGGACGATTGCCAGCTCGGCTCTGCCCACTCGCAACTATGTTCAGTTAACGTTGCTCGCGCCAGGCGCAGTGCATCCGAATCCTCAGAATTTCGGGACCGGCCAGACTACGGGGGTCGGCGCGCGGCCCTTCATCAATGGCAATCGCGAACAGTCGAACAACTTTATTCTGGATGGAGCCGACAATAACCAGGTATCGGACGATACGGTCGGTTATGCGCCCAGCCCCGACGCCATTCAGGAATTCAATCTCATCACGCAGAATGCCTCCGCCGAGTTTGGAAACTTCATGGGCGGAATTGTCAGCGCCTCGATCAAAGCGGGGAGCAATGAGTTCCACGGAGATGTTTTCGAGTTTTTCCGCAACGATAAGTTGAATGCGAACCAATGGTCGAATAATTTGATCGGGGCGAAGAGACCGATTCTGCGCTGGAATGAATTCGGCGGTGTGATCGGCGGCCCTATCAAGCGCAACAAGCTATTCTTCTTTGCGGACTATCAGGCCGAGCGCCTGGTCACGCCGAGCAGCGGCGCATTCACCGTGCTGACCCCACTGGAGCGGCAAGGCAATTTTTCGGAGCTTCTGTCCCAAAACATCACCATCAAAGACCCGGTCAGCGGCAATCCCTATCCCAACAATGTCATTCCCCAAGCGCAATTGAGCAAGGCCGCGCTGGCCATTGTGAACTCGCAATACTATCCGCTGCCTACGAACGGTAATCTGGTCAGCAATCAAATTCAAAACACAGCATCATCTACCACGGCGGACCAGGGCGATGGCAGAATCGACTGGAACGTCAGCGACAAGGATCGGGTCTATGGACGCTACTCGCAAAGCGCGCTCGATTTTCCAAGCGTTCGCAGCCAGCCTTTGACTTACAACAGCTTCAACACCAACCCGACGCACAATGGCGTGCTCGACTGGACGCGCACCGTCAGCCCCTCGCTGGTGAACGATGCCCGCGTCGGCGTCAACTACGTGGTTATCAATAACGGCTCGGCCCCGAGCACGCTTCCGAATCTGAATCAGCAAGCCGGGATTCCCGGTGTTCCCTCGAACGAGCTGGCCGGAATGTCATTCACAACGAATGACTTCATCAGTGGTTTCGGAACTTCCAACGTCTATCAACTGTTCGCGGATGCGGTCATTCAGTACGAAGACACGGCCATTCTGACGAAGGGCGCGCACACGATGCACTTCGGATTCCAGGGCTGGCGTCAGCGCATCGATACGTTCTACTCGGGCAATAACGGGCTGAACGGCACATTTACTTTCAACGGGCGCTTCAGCGGCCGAGCCGAGAGCGACTTTCTGCTGGGCCTGCCGGTTACGGTGGGAACCGGAACTTCGGGCGGCACGTGGGGACAACGGGCGAATATTTTCGCGGGATATTTTCAAGACGACTGGCGCGCCGCCAGTAATCTTGTGCTGAATCTGGGACTGCGATACGAAATTCACACCCCCTGGGTGGAAGTGCACGACCGTGAAACCAACTTCGGCCTGTTTTCCGGAGCGATCGAACAGCCGGGGCAGAACGGCAATTCCCGTGCTCTCTACAACACCTATAACGGCGTAGGCAACTGGCAGCCGCGCATCGGCCTGGCATGGACTCCCGGCGGCGGCAAGACCGTGATCCGCACCGCCTATACGCTTTCCACTTATCTCGAAGGCACGGGCACGAATCTGCGGCCGACGATCAATCCTCCGTTTTCGTCCGAACACACCGGCGACTACACGAGCCTCGCTTACCCGGCGAGTACGCTCGATCAGGGATACCCGCCGGTCCTTGGCGCCGGGCACTTGCACGCAGGCAGGGCTGCTTGCGGCTTCACCCGCCTGCTTCAAAGGCGCGACTCTTCGCGTGTGGGACCCGAACGTTCATGCCCGCCATATCGAACCAGTGGAATTTCACGGTGCAGCGCCAGCTCGACACTTCAACCACCCTTCAAGCCGGATACGTCGGTCAAAAGGTAACTCACCTGATGGTGGCGACTCCTTACTTTCAGAAGCAGTTACTTCCGAACGGAACGATTGCTCCCGAGCCCTTATCTTGCCGGCAACTCGGCTATCCAAAGCCAGATCGGGCAGATATCGGGAACGGCTTCGGACGGAAACCAAAGCTATAACGCCCTGCAAGTGGTCTTCTTGCAGCGCCTGGACGCAGGGGCTTTCTTTCCAGGCTCAACTACACGTGGTCGAAATGCATGACGGATTCTATCGGCTACTACGGAGGCAGCGGGCAGTCCGCTCCGGCTTCGGCATACTGGCAGAATCTCTATAACAAGAAATCGGAATGGGGACCCTGCTTCTATGACGTGGAGCATGTGTTCTCTGGATATGTCACGTATGACCTTCCCTTCGGGCGCAACCGGATGTTCGGCAAGAACATGAATAAGTTTGCCGACGCGTTTGTCGGCGGATGGCGTGTCACCGCGCTTCCGACGTTCCATACGGGTTATCCTCTCACCATCAATGCGGTGGATAAGTCGGGAACCACGGCTCGCAGCGCTCGCGCGAGCTGTATTTCGCCTGCTGTCGTGTTCGGCAAGCAGAATGCGCCGGCCACTCTCGGCGGCGGCTACCAGTGGTTCAGCCCGGCTTCGTTCGTACAGCAGGCCTCCGGGTTTGGAACGTGCGGAGTGGGTACCGTTCGCGGTCCGGGCCTGCACACGGTGGACCTGAGCATCTCCAAAATGTTCAACACCACCGAGCATCAGAACCTGGAGGTACGCGGCGAGTTTGTCAACGTGTCGAATACGCCCATCCTGAACGCGCCGAACCGCTCTATCGGATCCAGTCTAGGCGTGATCACGGGTTCGCAGGGCGCTCGCACGGTTCAAATTGCAATGAAGTATAACTTTTAGTGGCGGCCGCGCGGGGCCGGCCCGAGACCGCCCCGCGCGTCCAACCCGGTAATGCAGCCCAGTCGCCACTCTCGCCTCAAGCTGGCCGCCGTTACAACCGTCTATCGCAAGTACTCTCACACGCAGCACATCGTGGACCGCTTTCTCGACGGCTATGGCTGGCGCGGATCCTATCACCTTCCGCCCATGGACCTGGTCGCGCTGTATGTCGATCAGGTGGGCGATGACGATCTGAGCCGGGAGCGCGCGGCTCGCCATCCCGCCATGAAAATTTACCCGACCATCGCGGAGACTCTCACGCTCGGCGGCGGCAAACTCGCTGTCGATGGCGTGGTCATCGTCGGCGAGCACGGCCATTATCCCCGCAACGAAAAAGGCCAAACCGAATACCCGCGCCACCGCTTCTTCCAGGAGGTCGTCAAAGTATTCCAGGCAAGCGATCGGACGGTTCCCGTATTCAACGACAAGCATCTCTCGTGGAATTGGGACTGGGCGAAACAGATGTACGACACATCTCGATCCATGGGCTTTCCCTTCCAGGCCGGCTCCAGCCTGCCGGTCACCTGGCGAATTCCATCCATCGAAATGCCCACCGGCCCTCGTGTGCGGGAAGCGCTCTGCATCTGCTACGGAGGAGTGGACAGCTACGATTTTCACGGGCTCGAAACCATCCAGTGCATGGTGGAACGGCGTCCCGGCGGCGAAGTAGGAGTTCGCTCGCTCCAGGCCTATCGTGGAGACCGCTTCTGGGACGCGCTCGATAAACAGATCTGGCCGCAGGACTTGATGAAGGCGGCGCTGTGCCGCAGTCACACGCTCACGCCCGCCCGGCCCGGCTTTAACGACATTTTTCCATCGCGCGATCAGATGCGCGCGCTCGTGAAAGACCCCGTGGCTTATTGCTACGAACATGAGGACGGCGTGCGATGTACGATGCTGCTGATGAACGGGCTGGTGCGCGACTTTAATTTCGCCGCGCGACTCGACAATCCATCGCGCATTCTGTCCACGCAGATGTATCTTCCAATGCCCGACGGCAGGACCACGCTGGCCGATTTCTTCAGCCCGCTGGTGTTCCACATGGAGCAGATGTTTCTGACGGGCAAGGCGCAGTACCCGATTGAGCGAACGCTGCTGACCACCGGATTGACGGCGAGCGGAGTGGAGAGCTTGTACAAAGGGCAGGAGCGCGTGGATACGCCGCAGCTCGCGATTCGCTATCAGGCTTCGCGCGAATCCACTTTCGAGAGGGCCTGAATGCTCACACGCCGCGATTTTCTTGAGTCCGCAGCGCTCCTTCCCTTCGCGGCCGCGCCATCCCCGCAGCCGCTGCGCGTCGCCATCATCACCACTATCTATCGCTACCTGTCGCATGGCCAGCACATCGGAGATCGCTTTCTGGTTGGATATCCGCACAACGGCGATTGGCACAAGCCGGATGTGAAGGTCGTTTCCCTGTACGTCGACCAGAAGCCCGAGGGCGATTTAAGTGAGGAACGCGCGCGCGAATTTGGATTCCGAGTCTATCCCACGATCGCCGAAGCGCTTTGCTGCGGCGGAAGGACGCTCGCTTGCGACGCCGTCCTGGTCGTGGGGGAGCACGGCAATTACCCGCGCAACGAAAAAGGTCAGGTGCTCTATCCGCGTTACGAATTCTTCCAGCAGTGCGCGCAGGTGTTTCGATCGAGCCAAAAGGCGGTTCCGGTCTACAACGACAAACACCTCTCCTACAGCTTCGAGAAGGCGCGCAAGATGGTCGCGACGTCGAAGCAGCTTGGGTTCCCTATGCTGGCCGGATCGTCGCTGCCTGTAACGTGGCGTCTTCCCGATATCGAGATGCCGTGGGGCGCGCATATCGAAGATGCCCTCATGGTCGGTGTGGGCGGCTCCGACGCCATGGACTTTCATGCCCTGGAAGCCCTGCAGTGCATGATGGAGCGCCGCAAAGGAGGAGAAACGGGTGTGAGGGCGGTGCAGCTTCTGGATGGCGATGCGGTGTGGGAAGCCGGACAGCGCGGCGTCTGGTCACGCGAGCTTCTCAGCTCCGCCCTTTCGCGCAGCGACACGCCGCTTGGCCTCACGGTCAAAGACGGAAGAACGCAGGATCTCGTTGGCTCCGGCGTTTTGCCGGGACTCGTAGCGCACCCGGCGGCCTACCTGATCGAATATCGTGACGGCGCGCGCGCGTCGATGCTCATGCTCGATGGCGCGGTTCAGGATTTCAACTTCGCCGCCCGACTCCGCGGCGCCGCTGCTTTATCCACACAGTTCCTCCTCACTCCAAATCCCAACGTGACGTATTCAGCGTGTCTCGTATCGAAGATCGAGCAGATGTTCATGACCGGCCGCGCGCCCTATCCGGTCGAACGAACGCTGCTGACCAGCGGCTTGCTGGAGGCGTGCCTGAGCTCCCGGCTGCAGGGTCATCAACGCTTGGAGACGCCGCAGCTCGCCGTCTCCTACACGCCGCCTTCGGAGTCGCAGTATTGCCGTAGCTGAAGAACGCCAATCACAGAAGCCGCTTTCAAAATTAATGAAGGAGGGGAAGAGTAGATGAAAGTTTAGAACAGAATTGGCGAAAAATGTTTGAAAGGAGGGCCGGCCTTGTATGTTTGGTGTCCTGGCGCTCACCGTTGACCAACTGCTGAAACTCACTGGCTAACTTTCCGCCTTCTTCCTGAAGAGCAGCCCGCGCCGGCAGCGGTGCAGCCGCGGCGTGCCCATTTTTCCCACCGACTACCAAAAAACCGCTCCAACCTCACGCCCATCGCACACGATCACCACCTTCGTCCCTCCGTTAAGACCTCGAATCGACTATTCTCCGCGCATTTTGCAAGTGGATCACAAATATATTGAAAAAAAGATCATCCTAAAGAATGAATGAGTTAGCCCCTGTGACTGCCATCACTACGAACGGGCCGCTCTTACGCTCGTGAGCGTGAAGAGATTTCGAAACAAGCTAGCTGAACATCTGATCGCCGCCACTCTGGTGATTTCGGGGGTCCTGGCGATCGCACTCCATACCTTACCGCGCGCACCCAGACTGTAGGAAGGGCACGTGGCGCACGCGCGTCTGACCGCACCAAACCGTAGGTGTCAGGCGGCCTGACCCGCTGTGCGCGTTCGCGGAAACGTCGGCCTTTGTGGGACGACTCCTTGGGCGCTGCGCCTCCCCTTGCCTATCTACAATCAAAAGCGTACTGGTCAGCCCAGGTTGCGCTTACCGCGAGAGTCATACTGGAAACACTGCTCAAGCGGCACACCGAGCACAATTGCCACTTTAAACGCAGTCTCGAGGGAAGGCGAATACTTGTCTTGTTCCATGGCTATGACCGTCTGCCGTGTGACGCCGACTTGCTCCGCGAGTTCCTGCTGCGTCATCTCGCGTAGCGCCCGGAGTTCTCGAATCTGATTGCGTATGGCGGGCATCAGAGCGCCTTCCGGTAAGCCACAATCTGCGTGGCGGTTTTCGTGATATCTGCGACAACCAACAGGCCGAAAAAGACGTTTAAGAAATGGAGTCCTACCATCCGGCTGTCCAATTGAAGATGGCCGACGGTCGCGTGAAACCACAACATGCCCAGCCCAATCACCATGAGTGAGGCGAGCGCTAGATAACCGGCACGATACCCTCGTAGCTCGATCAACCGATCGCGCTCATCTGTTACACGGTTCCGCGTCAGTGCGGCAATGATCGACTGCAGGATTATCTGCAGCACGATAATCGCGATGATCATACCTGCAACCTTGTTGACGGAGTTTTGCTGGTGCAGGAAAAAGTAAGGGCCGTACACAACGAGCTCCGCCGCAAGCGACGCGTAAAGAGTCTTCTCCCGGTAGGAAAGGCCTGTCAGCATGCAAATTTGTCCCCTTGTCAAAAATGTTTGACATAAGTAATGTAGCTCCCCGCACCGAGAAGTGTCAAATATTTTTTACACTTGATCACATTCTCTTATTTTCGGGCCGTCGTCGCTGCTGCGGCGTTTTTCATTTTTCCGCCTGTGGCGCCCGCTTCAGCGTGCTGCTGCCGACTTCAGCCGGCAAAATATCCCATGCTGCTCACGCGGTACACTCGGCGCGATGCGTGTCTTATTGACTCTCTTCGCGCTCGCCGCCGCGGCGCTTCCGGTGCCGGCCGCCCAATCGCCCAAATTGTGGTACACGGCGCCCGCCAAACAGTGGAGTGAAGCTCTTCCGATCGGCAACGGCCGGCTCGCCGCCATGGTTTTCGGCGGAATCGACGCGGAGCATCTGCAGCTCAATGAAGAAACCATCTATGCCGGAAAACGCATAGACCGGGTGAATCCGCAAGCGCGCGCGGCTATTCCTGCCATCCGGCAATTGCTGCTGCAGGGCAAGGTCATCGAAGCGCAGGAGCGGGCGGCCAAGGATATGCTCGCCGTTCCGCCTCGGCAGCCGCCCTATGAGCCTTTCGGCGATCTGACGGTCAGCTTCGACAATATGGATCCATCGCAGGCTTCAAACTACCGCCGCACTCTCGATCTCTACGACGGCATCTTGAGCATTGCCTACGACCTCAAGGGCACACATTACACTCGCGAGGCCTTCATCTCCTATCCCGACAAAGTCGCCGTGCTTCATCTCAAATCGAGCCGGGCCCGCCACCTCTCGTTCCGCGTCGCGATGACCCGCGAGGCCGATGCTACATCCGTCGTGGATCGCGGCTTCGGCCCTCAAACAGTCGTGCTTCGAGGCACGGCGCTGCCGCCGGCCGTTCCCAATTATGAGCAGGAGCCCAAGACTGGCGCGGTTTTCACCGGTGCTGTGCGCATCCTCTCCGACGGCGACGCCAAAGCGGAAGGCTCGAATGTCTTGCACGTCCAAGGCGCCACGGAAGCCACTTTGATTTTCACCGCCGCTACCGGCGTGGGCGCGCCGGACCCGGACGCGCAATGCCGCCAGCAGTTGCAGCAGGCCGTCGCGAGAGCTTATCCCGACATCCTCGCCCGCCACCGCGAGGATTTTCGAAAACTTTCCACCCGCGTTTCACTCGCCATCGGCGACAGCGCCGCCGAATCGGACCGCACGCCGACCGACCAGTTGCTCGCCCGGGCGAAGCGGGGCGGAGACGATACCGCCTTGGCCGCGTTGTATTTCGCCTATGGCCGTTACCTGCTCCAATCGAGCAGCCGTGAAAATTCGCTCGCCGCCAACCTGCAAGGCAAATGGAATGACAAGCTCAATCCATCCTGGGGCAGCAAGTACACCATCAACATAAACACGGAAATGAATTACTGGCCGGCTGAGACCTGTAACCTCGCCGAAACCGTGGGCGGCCTTGAAAATCTGCTCGGAATGATGTTTCCCAGCGGCGAACGAACGGCTCGCGAAATGTACGGGACCGCCGGCTTCGTGGCGCATCACAACACCGACGGTTGGGGCGATACGGAACCCATCGATGGCGTTCCATCCGGCATCTGGCCGTTTGGCGCGGCCTGGTTGAGCTTGGCCCTCTGGGACCGCTACGATTTCTCGCGAGACCAGACGTACCTTCGCAACAAAGCCTATCCTGTCCTTCGTTCCGCGGTCCTGTACGTCGTGAACAATTTATTCGATGACGGCGCGGGACACCTGGTCAGCGGCCCGTCCTTATCGCCCGAAAATCGCTACTACACGCCCGATCATAAATCCGCATCGCTGGACGTCTCGCCCACCATGGACATCGAGATCACCACCGCTCTTTTCCGCCGCTTCATAAAAGGCGCTGAGATCATTGGCGTCGACCGAAATCTGCGCGCGCGGATTTTGGCGGCCCTGCCGAAGCTCCTTCCCCTGCAGATCGGCCGCTACGGCCAACTCCAGGAATGGCGAAAGGATTACGAGGAAGTCGACCCCGGACATCGCCATCTCTCGCATCTGTTCGCCGTTTATCCCAGTGACGAGATCAATCCATCGACGCCCGACCTGTACCGCGCCGCTCGCGTTTCGCTCGAGCGGCGTCTCGCCAACGGCGGCGGCGGAACGGGATGGAGCCGTGCCTGGGTCGTCTGCCTATGGGCAACTTTTCATGAAGGCGATAAGGCCGACGAGAGTCTGCGCGTCCTTTTCGATAAATCTACTTGGCCCAACTTGTTTGATTTGCACCCGCCGGGCATCTTTCAGATCGATGGCAATTTCGGCGCCACGGCCGGTATCGCCCAGATGCTGCTCGAAAGCGGTGATGGAACGGTCGAGCTTTTGCCCGCGCTCCCCGCATCCTGGAAATCGGGGACCGTTACCGGCCTATGCGCTCGCGGAGGCCTGACCGCCGATCTCGCCTGGCAAGACGGTCATCTCCGCGAGGCGACTTTTCATGCCGCCTCTGACGGAACGTTCCGGGTCACGTCCGGTAAAGCCGCGGCGAAGCAAGAACTTTCATTGCATGCCGGCGAGACCCGTGCGCTTCATTTTCAGTAGTTCGCCTGGCCCTGAAGCGCGAAATCTGGAGTAACGTATATGAGGCGACATTGATGCATGAACAAGCAAACTCTTGACCAGGCTCAGAGCGAAAGCGAGCTCGCTGTCTGCGAAGCGCGTGACCTTTCACGGATGGTGGTGCGCCTGACGGCTCAGGTAAAGGAGACCGAAGAAGAACTGCGGCGGACACGGCGTGAGTTGAGGGCGCTCGCCGCAAGCCTCTTGACCTCACAGGAGGAGGAGCGCCGGCGCGTCGCTCGCGAGCTGCACGACGATGTGAGTCAGCACCTGGCGGTTCTGGCCAACGAAATCGAACAGCTTCGTCAAAAGTCCGGGGGCCGAAACCATACGTTTCAAGCCGGGCTCGAGCAGTTGCGGCAGCACGCCGCCGCTCTCTCCGAAAACATCCGCCAAATCTCGCACGCTCTGCATCCCTCGCTTCTCGAAGACCTGGGTCTGCCGGCCGCCCTGCGCAGCCTGGTGAACGAATTCTCCGAGCGCGAAGGCATGCCCGCCGACTTCACGCATCGGAGCGTGCCGGCCAGGTTGCCCGCCGAGGTGGCCGGTAATCTCTATCGCATCGCGCAAGAAGCGCTAAGAAATGTGGCCAAGCACGCCGGCCGAACGCATGTGAAAGTCAGCCTGATCGGAACCGATTCCGTGCTGCAATTGAATGTTCGGGATCTCGGCGAAGGCTTTGATCCAACGGATGGCCGGGGCCTGGGGCTCATCAGCATGGAGGAGCGTGCCTGCTTACTGGGAGGAAAGTTCCACGTGAATTCCGCTCTCGGTGAGGGCACCTCCGTTCAGGTCATCGTGCCGCTCGACACGGGCCCCGCCGAACGGCGCGGCTAACTACGACGCAACCCAGCCATGCTCCACCGCGTACCGGATCAACTCCGCCGAGCTGCGAAGATTCAGCTGCTCCATCAAATGCTTCTTGTGAAACTCCACGGTCTTCACAGAAATAGTAAGCAAAGATGCGATCTCCTTAGCGGCCTTGCCCTCGGCGACTAGCTGAAGAACTTCGCGTTGCCGCGGCGTTAGCGCTGTAAACAGCTTCGACGGATTCTCGCCCTCCGGCAACGGTCCGCCCAGAAAGTTCTCGGAGATGGTGGGCGAGAGAAAAAATCGGCCCCGCCATACCTCCTGAATCGCCGCTTTGAGCTCGCAAGCGGCGGCCTGCTTGAGGACGTATCCCGCAGCGCCGGCTTCAAAGGCTTCCCGCACATAGTCGCGGCTCATATGCATCGTCACGAATATGATGCTCGCTCTGCCGTTTTCGCTCTTAATCTGCCGCGCCGCTTCGATTCCGTTCAGGAGCGGCATGGTGATGTCCAGGAAGATTAGATCGGGATCCAGTTTCCGCGCCATCGCCACCAGTTCGCGGCCGTTGGTCGTAGTTCCGGCAATTTCGCATTCCGCCTCGATCATTCGTTTCAGACCTTCCATGAAGAGCTGATGATCGTCGGCAATCAGGACGCGCGGTTTCATCCCGGACGTCTGCCGATTGTACAGCATCCCTCACTGCGGCTGGTCGTTACTGCCCGGTTTTGCAATGAAGAACGTCTTTAGAGGTCCGGGTCCGTCCTTCATCGTGTAATCGGCGGGAATCTGGAAAAGCGCAGCCGAAGGCTCCCCGCGCTGAATGTTTGTAAGCTTGTAGGTCGTCTCCCCAATGCGGGGATCGTCACTCCTGCTCATGACAAGAACTTTCAAGTCCGGCGAAAACCAGGTCTCGGTTGTGATGACGATGGGCTGCTCGTTACCGATGCTGCCGGCCGGAATCGTGCGCGTCATGCGCGTGCCTTGAACCAGCACGCCTTCCATCGTCTGGGTGCCCAGATCAGCCTTTACCTCGTTGCCTTCCGGCGGTTTGCCGGTTGTCGTCTGAGTTCGAAAAATGCGGACCTCTTTGCCCGGACCCTCCGTCACGGCTGTTTCCATCTTGGTTCTTGCTGCCGCGAACAGCGGACTCTTGCCCGGAACGAACCGGAATGCTGTCTTGCTGTTCGAATCGAGCGTATAGTTATAGCCGCCGACCGGGTCGTCGATTGTAATTAAGCGCGCTGGATCCCCGGTCGGAAGCGTCACGGCTTTCATAATCCGTTCCGTGCGGACCCGGCCTTGGTTGTCGCGAGCCACCGTTGACGAGCTGTCCTGCTCGATCCGGTTTCCATCGGCAAGCACCTGCACTCGCTGGGTTGTGGATTGCGCGGAATACGGCGCTCCCGCGACCGGCGGAACCGCGTCTCCGAGTGGCTCATAGAAAAAGTTAGCGTCGCCGAATTGGACGGGCCCTCCCATTTGAACAGTCATTTTTTGCCCGCCGGGCGGCGCGGTCTCAATCTGAGCAAAACCGCATCCGGCGCAAAGAATGGAAACGAGAAGACATTTGTACATAAGATGTGGCTCCTTTTTTCAGAAAGACAGATTCATTCGGCGCTACGGAAGAAAACGGACAGCCCGTGCGACTCCATCCTGTCCAATCAGCACGTCCGCGCCAATGCGCTCTTGTTTTGTGCCCCGCGGCACAGAGACGCCCAGCACTTCGAACTCAGCAGGCGGCAACTGAACGCGCATCACTACGGCCTCTCCCAGCGGAACACCGCTCTGGGCGTATGGCAGAGGCGTAAAACCCGGAAGAGATTCGCCATTGAATGTCTGAAAACTCAGCCGGTGCCGGCGCGCTGCACTTTCTCGATATCGCGAGATGCCGAAATACGCCGCAGGCTCACGATAAGGACCGCCGCGGCCTCCGCGAAGTACACCCACAACGGCCTGCGATGATAGCGTTTTCGAAATTCCGTGAGCAGACGCTGTTCCACGCGTGGGTCGGGTAGTTGCTGGACCGACTCTGCCAATTGGCGCAACCGCTCGTCTAATTCGTTCATACGGAACATCCCACTTGCTTTCGTAATCTCGCGCCAAGAATGCCGCGCGCCCGGTGCAATCGCGAACGAATCGTGCCCGTCACGCAACCCAGCAGCCGGGCGGCCTCCGTGTACGGTATCTCCTCCAGATCGCAAAGCGCGATCACTTCCCGGTACCGCGGCGGCAGGTTCAAAATCGCGTTCTTCAGAGCCCGCAACTCGCCGCTTTTCGAGCAACTTTCAAAAGGAGTAGCCACCGCGGTGCCCGCACGGGCGCGCTGGCCTTGATGGTCGGCGGGCCGTTCCCGGGATGCGTAATGGCGCACGTGATTCCGGGTAATTCCGATCAGGAAGGCTTGCAAGGCGCCGCGCTCGGAGCGGTATTGCTTCGGTTGACGGATCAACGTCAGGAAAACCTCCTGCGTAACCTCTTCCGCGATGTCTTTGCGGCCGCACATATGCAAGGCAAACCGGAACACCGGCCCCTGATGGCGCCGGTACAACGCGGTAAACGCCGCCTCATTCCCATGAGAGGAGAGGCGAAGCAGCTCGCTATCGCCCTGCTCTTCTAAATCCCTCATCGTGGCCCGGCCATCCACACTGCTTTCAACTTGTATTGCCGTAGCCGGTGAGAAAGGTTCCAAGAAAATTTGCGGCGTCCCTATCGCGCCCTTTCCCGCGCAAATTCAGCGTACCGGCGGCGCGCGTAGTTTACTGCTTCTTGACCGGTCGTCCAATGCGGGGCCGGATCCTGATGCCCGTGCCTGCCCGCGTCGTCATCTTCGGCCAGAGGCAGATCCGCCGCCGCTTGAGCTAGGGCGCGCTCCATTTCGTCCGGCTTGGCCGAGCCGACCGGCGCGCCCGTGCTCGTAGGAACGGTAACACCGCTAAGCGGATCGTCCGTACGCGGCGTCGAAAGACTCAATGCGCCCCCAAAGTGCGGGACTGCGGCATCGCGGGCAGTCAGCGTCGAAAGCCCAAAGCGCTCTTCCACGGTCGCCAGAATGGATGTGTGATCGAACGGCGTCGCCGCTGCCGCTCGGAAGACCGTGCCCGCCGGAATGAGAGGAGAAACCAGAATCGTGGGAACCCGCACTCCGAAGCGCTTGAAATCGAATCCCAGCTCCCCGGCTGAGTTATCGGGGGGAACCGCGTTTTCCGGGGGCGGCACGTGATCGTAGCAGCCGCCGTGTTCGTCATAGGTGATGACGAGCAGGGTTTGATTCCAGACCGGCGCACCGATCAGCGAATAGTAGACGTCGTGCAGAAGCTGCTCGCCTTTGCTCATGTCGTAATCCGGGTGTTCGCTGTTTCCGGCTGAGCCCCACTTCGGCTCCAGAAATACGTAACTCGCCAGGCTTCCGTTTTTCGCCGCTGCCTGAAAGGCGGCGAATTCTCCGAAATTCGCTTCCGGCGCATTCTTGATATCCCCGACAAATCCGCGCGTCAGAGGCGGAGAGTCGTAGCCGTAGACACACCAGCTCACCGACTTTTTCCCCAGAGCGGTGTATATGCTCGGGGAGGTGTAGACGATCGTGGTTCCATTTTTCACGCGTCCCTGCGACGTCGCCATGTGAACGAACGCGCGGTTTGGGAAGGTTTCCGTAGGCGCCGAGGCAAACCAGTGATCGCACACAGCGTAGCCTTTCGCGAGCGCCGAGAGGATAGGCAGCGTTTGCGGCGCATACATGCCCATGATTTGCGACGCCGTGGTGCCCGGCAGAACCTGCCCCGGCTGTGACCGGGAAAGCGCCGCGGCGAAGTTCGTGACAAATCCCTTGTTCGTCGCTGGAACAATCGGGCTGGGCGCTTGCGTCGTGCCGAAGAGCTGCGCGTTGGTATTCAAGTAGCCTTCGCCTGGATTGGCGCCGGGCATGAAGTAAGGATGCGCATCGGTCGGCTTGATGGGAAACACCTGAACCGAGCCTCCTTTTCCGTCTGGGTTGCTTTCGTTGCCTTTCAAGCCTTCGAACGGCTGGCCGAGCGGCGAGACATTCCCGCTCGCTTGATAGAGGAAACCGATCAGATGATCGAAAGATCGATTTTCGAGCATCAGAACGACGATGTGATTAATGTTCTGTAGCAAAGAGGGCTTGGGCTTCGAGGCTTGTTCTTTGGCCATCTCCTATAGAATGATCGATTCGCCATTGTTGAACTTGGAAAGTTTTCGTGGGACCGCTCCGTGAGCTGCGCCGGACCCCAGGTCCGGCTTTACTGGCCGATCGGGCGCGGCGGCGCATCACACGCCGCCTGCTGCCCTTTCTGATGCTCATCTACCTGCTGGCCTATCTGGACCGTGCGAACTTGAGCGTAGCGAAGCTGCAAATGCAGCATGATCTGCATTTCACCGACGCGGTGATCGGCTTCGGCGCAGGCATTTTCTTTCTGGGTTATTTCCTGCTGGAGGTGCCCGGTACGTTGCTCGTGGAGCGCTGGAGCGCCCGCAAATGGCTGGCGAGGATCATGATTTCCTGGGGACTCGTGGCATCGCTGACCGGGTTTTTGGGCGCTCCGCTGCTCGGGCATTTCAGCCTGGCGCAACAGTTTTACGGGATGCGCCTACTTCTGGGAGCGGCCGAGGCGGGATTTTTTCCCGGTGTCATTGTTTACCTATCGCACTGGTTCCGCTTCGAGGATCGCGCGCGGGCGAAGGCTTATTTCATTCTCACCCAACCCATCGCGCTCGTTGTCGGATTCCCCTTATCGCGTTGGATCATGGAAACCGTTCACTGGCATGGTCTGACGGGCTGGCGCTGGCTCTTTATTCTGGAGGGATTTCCATCGGTCGCACTGGGACTGGTCGCTCTGTTCTTTCTGACGGACCGCCCGGAACAGGCCGCCTGGCTCTCCGCGGACGAGAAGAGCTGGCTGATCTCCGAGTTGCAATCGGAAGAGCGAACGAAAATCGCTCGGGGCCGCGTCCGCGCCATCGACGCGTTCCGTGAGCCGCGAACCTTGCTGTTAATCGCCATCTATTTTCTGGTCGTAACCGGAAATCAGGGACTGATCTTCTTCTTTCCGTCGATTACAGAGAGCATGAAGGGCATGTCTGTCGCAGCGCGTACCGCGGTCGCAGCTCTTCCTTACTTATGTGCGATGTTCGGCATTCTTCTGAACGGTTTCCTGGCCTCGCGCACCTCGGAGAGGCGCTGGCACACCGCCGTCCCGATGTTCCTGAATGGCCTCGGTCTTTCGCTCGCCATTCTCTCGGGCGATCGGCTGGCGTCCGCCATCGTTTTCTTCAGCTTGGCCGGAGCAGCTTCGCTCGCCTACCTGCCTGTGTTCTGGACTCTTCCGACTGCCTTCCTGGGCAAATCGGCGGCCGCCGTTGCCATCGGCCTGATCAATTCGTTTGGTAATCTGGGCGGGTTCGCCGGGCCGTACCTGTTCGGATACCTGCGGACCGCGACCGGCCGGTTCAATGCCGGGTTATGGTGCCTCACCGCAAGCACCTTATTGGCCGGAGCGCTCGCTCTTCTGCTTCCGGGCGCTCCAACCAACCGGGAGCATAATCAAGTTGAATCGCATGGAAAAGAAAATTAAGCCGGAGCAGCTTCGGAGCTATCGCTGGTTCGGGACGTCCGACATGCACGGCTTCAGCCACCGGTCGCGCATGAAGCAACTCGGGTACCGGCGGGAGGATTTCGTCGGTAAGCCGGTCATTGCGATTGTGAACACGTGGAGCGAGATCAACCCCTGCAATTACCACTTGCGCGAGCGGGCCGAGGCTGTAAAACGGGGCGTGTGGGAAGCCGGAGGCTTCCCCGTGGAGATCCCCGCGTTCTCCATCACGGAAACCTATATGAAGCCGAGTCCGATGCTGTATCGCAATCTGCTCGCGATGGACACCGAAGAAGCGCTGCGCAGTTTGCCGGTGGACGGCGCTGTCTTATTGGGCGGTTGCGACAAGACGACGCCGGGACTGCTCATGGGCGCTATCAGCATGAACATTCCGGCGATTTATATGCCCGGCGGCCCGATGTTGCGCGGCAACTGGAACGGCAAAACGCTGGGAAGCGGCACGGACGTCAGAAAATTTTGGGCAGAGCGATGCGCCGGAACCATAACCGATGAAGAATGGAACTCGATGGAAGACGGCATCGCGCGCTCCCCGGGATTCTGCATGACCATGGGGACAGCTTCGACCATGACTGCGCTATCCGAGGCGCTGGGATTGACCTTGCCCGGCGCGTCATCGATACCGGCGGCGGATTCCAACCACCCGCGCCTGGCGGTAAGCTCTGGAAAACGAATCGTCGACATGGTTTGGGAAGATTTGAGGCCCCAGCAGATTCTGGACCGGCACGCGTTTGAGAATGCAATTGCGGTGGACATGGCGATCGCCGGGTCCACGAACGCGATTATTCATCTGGTCGCCCTCGCCGGGCGCTGCGGGCTCAAGTTGGAGCTGCCCGTCTTCGAGAAGATCTCGGAGCGAGTTCCCGTTCTGGCAAACATCCGTCCATCGGGCGCTTTCCTGATGGAAGATTTTTATTATGCCGGAGGCCTCCGGGCTGTGATGGCGGAGATGCGCGACCTCTTGCACCTGGATTCAGTGACGGTAAACGGCCGAAGCCTCGGAGACAACATTCAAGGCGCACACGCGCTGAATACGGACGTGATTCGCCCGCGCGAGCGTCCGCTCGCCGCTACGGGCGGCACGGCCATTCTGTTCGGCAATTTGGCTCCCGATGGAGCCGTCATTAAGACCTCGGCGGCGAGTCCCCGCCTGCTGCAGCACAAAGGCCCCGCTGTGGTCTTCAAGAACTATAACGATCTCGAAGCGCGGATCGATAAGGAAGACCTGGACGTCACTGAGGACTCGGTTCTGGTATTGCAAAACGCAGGCCCGCAGGGCGGCCCGGGAATGCCGGAATGGGGCATGATACCGATTCCGAAAAAGCTGCTGGACCAGGGAGTGCGCGACATGGTGCGGATTTCCGATGCGCGCATGAGCGGCACCGCCTACGGCGCATGCGTGCTGCACGTTTCGCCCGAGAGCTATGTCGGCGGCCCGCTGGCCTTCGTGCGGGACGGAGATACGATCTCGCTCGATCTGCAGAACCGCCGCCTCGACATGCAGGTTCCGGAAAACGAGCTGGCGCGCCGTAAAGCCGCGTGGTCGAAGCCATCGCCGAAATACGAGCGGGGCTACGGAGCCTTATACCTCGAACGAGTTATGCAGGCGAATCAAGGCTGCGATTTCGACTTCCTGAACCGCAAGGCCGAAACGCCCGATCCGGAGATCCATTAGCCCGCTATTCGCGATGAAAATTGCTGTGCTTCTAATTACCTGTCTGGCACGTCGCTGGAACAGCAGGATCTAACCGCTTGTAACGCGTCGCTGCATCTCGCTCACGGGTTTACAAAACGTCCCTTACACAGCGAAAGCCCATGTTCGTCGTCGCGCTGTCCCGTGTGTTGGAGGTTCGCGCCGCCACGCGATAACGATTGCAATACGAGCGGTGGCACAGATACGAGCCTCCTCGTATTACTTTGGCCGCGCCCTCTGTCGGTCCAACGGGATTGATGCGTGTTCCCTCGACGTGGTAAGCGGGATGAAACCAGTCGGCGCACCACTCCCACGTGTTTCCGGTGATCGTATAAAGATTGTATAAGTTTGGCGGGTACGCATTCACGGGCGCGGGGGCGGAATAACCGTCTTCGGCAAGATCTTCCACCGGAAATGTGCCTTGCCAGATGTTGCACAGGTGACGCCCTTCGGGCGTGAGCTCATCCCCCCACGGATAAATTTTCTGCTCCAGGCCGCCGCGCGCCGCATATTCCCATTCGGCCTCCGTCGGCAGGCGCTTCCCGGCCCAGCGGCAATACTCCTGTGCATCGTTCCACGACACGTGAACGACGGGATGCTGCGGGCGGTTGTCGATATTCGAATCCGGCCCCTCGGGGCGAAGCCATGCCGCGCTCTTCACCTTGCACCACCAATTCGCTGCGGCCACCGTTTCCTCTACCAGTTCGTCGTAACGCTCCGCCGGAATGTGGCCTTGAAAGACGAACGACCAGCCAAGCCGCTCCGATTCCGTTTGATAACCGGTAGCTTCGATGAACTCGGAAAATTGCTCGTTCGTGACCGGAGTCTTATCGATGTAAAAAGCATCGAGCGTCACTTCACGCACTGGCCCCTCGCCATCTTGAGGAAAACCGCCGTCCGCATCGGTCCCCATCAAAAACCGGCCTCCGTGCAGTTTGATCATGCCGTCCGTGGACCCGGTAGTCGCGCGCAAGCGCTGGGCGGAAGCAGCGCGGGATTCCGCGAGTTGCTCGGCCCGCCTCTTGCTTGGAACACAGCATGGATGGACAACTCCCGACTGCGCAAAAACTTCGAATTCGCGCTTCATACTGCTCACTTTCGTTCCGAGCCGCTAAGCTTCCGGATGTCGGCCTTCGCCCGAAGCTCTTTCACCACCTCGGCCACCGCACCTTGCCGGCGCCGCTCCCAAAGCATTTCTTCAATTTCCCGCCGGACCTCCTTCAGCGGACGAATGCCCTCTGCTCTTCGCTCATAGAGTTTGGCAATGTGGAATCCGAATGGCGAGCGGAAGATCGTGCTGACTTCCCCGGGCCGAAGACGGAACACAACTTCTTCGAATTCATCAACCATCTGCCCACGTGGAAAAAGCCCTAAATCGCCGCCTCGTCCGGGGCAATCGGAGTATGCGTCCGCGACTTCTTCAAAACTCTTTCGTTTTTCGAGCTCACGTTGAGCAGCCGTGATCGCTTCCAGAGCCGCCGGCTCGGTAACCTGCTCGTTAACGTTCTTCACGATATGAGCGCAATGCACCAGCTCAGGCGTGTAGAAGCGGTTGCGAAACCGCTTGTAATACTCATCGGCCTCGCTGCTTCTCGGGCGTGGAACATGGGCGGTCATCTTATCGATGAACGCCTGAAGCAGGCTATCGGCGAGCTCGGGTGAAAGCGGCGTCTCGCCCTCGAATGCGGCCTGGCGCAGAAGCACGGCGGCAATCACTTTCTCTTTCGCTAATTCGCGGGCGCGCATTTCAATCTCCACCGGATCGTCGCCCGCCTCCTCGTCGATCAGCCGCTCCTTGAGAATGCCGGCTTCGCGCCGAATGATCGAATCGTCAATACTCTCGCCGTTAATCAGCAGGGGCACTACTCCCCAATTTCGCATGTGAGGCGAGCGGCAAACGATACGCTAGGTTTCGACGGAGGAGCAGGTGGATATTCGTCAGCTTGAGCTTTTCCTGGCAGTCATAGAGCACGGAAGCGTTACCCGGGCCGCGGAGCGCGTGTATCTTTCGCCTGGCGCGGTAAGCCTCCAACTGCAACACCTCGCCAGCGAGTTGCACATGGACCTGTTCATTCGCTCCGGCAAGCGATTCAGCCCCACGCCGGCCGCGCTGAGGCTTTCCGAACTCGCCAAGGATGTCGTAAAACAGATTCGCAGTATCGAGCAGGAGTTCGCGAACGATCCATCCGTCGACGCCCGCCCCTTCCACCTGGCCACCGGAGCGACTACCTTGATTCACCGCCTGGTTCGTCCACTGCGCCTGCTGCGCAAACAATACCCCCGCACGCCTATTCAAGTCACCGTGTCAGCCACCGAAGAGATGGTTGCCGGCCTTCTGGAGCGGCGTTTTGATTTAGCTATCATTTCCCTGCCCTACGATGCCGCCACCCTCACGATCTTTCCGCTCTTCAATGAAGAGCTGCTGATTCTGCGGCCCTCTCAAAACGCAGTGCAGGGGAACGGCGTGCGTTTCATTTCCGTGGATGAGCTGGCATCGGCGAAATTTCTGCTCTATCCCACCAGAAGTAACATGCGGGCCATGATCGAAAGATTCTTCCGCGACCTGAATATCGCGCCTGAGGTATTGATGGAAGCCGACGATACGGAGGTTATCAAAAAGCTGGTCGAGGCCGGCTTCGGATACAGCATCCTTCCGGAATCCGCCCTTCGCGTGCATCCGCGCTATTTCCAACTGTTCCGGGTACGTGATCGCAAAATCGTCCGGAAGCAGGCGCTCGCCATGATGAAATCGGAATATCCAAGGGCCCTCACGCTATCGATTGCCCGCTTCCTGCAATCCACGCTCAGCGACGTTTCCGCGGATGCCGTGAAGACGAATGGCGCCGATTGAGCGACCCGATGCGCTGCGGGCCTTATATATCTACTTGCCGGAATTGGGACAGCAGGAGATGGATGACCAGGAACGCGATGAGATACATGCAGCCCGCCACGATGAACAACGGACCATATGACTCGTGCGAGAAATCGAGCCAGCGGCCGATTGCCGGAGACACAAGCATGCCACCCATGGCTCCCCCGAGGCCGCCGAGCCCCACGACAGAACCGACTGCCGACCGCGGAAATGTATCTGAGACGAGCGTAAACAGATTCGCGGACCAGCCCTGATGCGCGGACGCCGCAAGACTCACCAAACCCACCGTGAGCCACAGATTTCCTCCGCTGAACATGATGCAAGTGACGGGCACGACAGCGGCAGCGCACGTGAATAGCGAAATTTTACGCGCGCTGGTCACCGAATGCCCGCGTTTTATGAGGTGACTCGATAGCCATCCGCCGGCAATTGACCCCACATCTGCAGTCAGGTAAACCACTACCAGAGGGGGCCCAAGGTGCGAAAGATCCAGCGAATACTTCTGATTCAGGAACCCGGGAAGCCAATAGAGATAGAACCACCACACGGGATCAGTCAGAAACTTGCCGAGGAGAAATGCCCAGGCTGCGCGCGTACCGAGTAATCGAAGGTAGGGAATGCGCCGGACCGGCTCTTCATCGCGATCCGATTCGATGTACGTGCGCTCTTCGGTGGAAAGATGCTTGTTCTCGGCGGGTGAGCGATAGGTTGTCACCCAAACAATAATCCAAAGCAGATCCAGGCCGCCGGTCGCAAAGAACGAAGGCCGCCAGCCCCAGCGCGCCGCAATAAACGGAACAAACAACGGCGCAATCAGCGCTCCGAGATTCGTCCCGCTGTTGAAGATTCCGGTCGCCAGCGCTCGCTCCCGTTTGGGAAACCAGTCGGCTACGGTCTTGATCGCCGCCGGGAAATTCGCGGCCTCGCCGACGCCCAGTGCGAAACGAGCGGCGGCAAATTGTGCAGCGCTTCGCGCCAGCGCATGCGACATCGCCGCGAGGCTCCACACCAGCACTGCCAGCGCATAGCCGGCCCGCGTGCCCAGCCAGTCGATAATCCGCCCGGCGATCGGCATCATGATCGCGTATGCGGTTTGAAACGCGAAGATCACCCAGCCGAAGTTCTCTTCGCTCCAGCCGAGCTCGTGCGAGACAACGGGCTTGAGAATTCCCAGAACCTGGCGGTCGATATAGTTTACTGTGGTCGCGTAGAATAACAGGCCGCAGACAAACCAGCGAAGGTGGCCCGCTCTGCGGGGTTGCGTCGATCGCTCTGGCTTAAGCGGTGCTGTGGCGCTCATGAGTCCCGCGCAGGTTCACAAAACGCTCGAAATTGGTTCGAAACAAAGATCGGATACCCTGCTCGATTTGCGCCTTCGTCACGGGCCACCCATCTTCAGCAAGCAAGCGATAGCTGTTGGTCAGAATCGGCGCCATCGTGCGGCGGGTATTCTTCCATTTGTAAATCACCTGCTCCAGGATTCGCGCATCGGAATGCTGCGGAACAAAGCTGTTTCCTAACATTTCGATTCGTTCCCGCGTGATCTCTTCCACAATCGATGGATTGTTGAGGAACCACCAGCACCCGAATGGCAGCAGGTTCGCGAATTTGCGCGAATAGACGCACAACTCATGCTGGTTTTCCCGGCTCAGCACGCTGGTAAGAAAACGGTTCTCCGGAAATTCCACGCACAAGTGCTCCAGCGAATGAAGATCGGCCTTTCCCACCGCGTCACCTGCCAGGCGTATGGCTGGATTCACCTGGTAGCGCACGCCGATCATCAGCGAAAGCGGAATGTTGTGCTCGCGGCAGGATGGGACAATCGCCTCTTTCAAGAGGCGCCCTCTCACGCTGTCCTCGGGATATTGGAACGTATCCGGCAAGGAACAAGCCATGTAGACCGGGCGCATGCGATGGCACCAATCAGCTAGAAAGCGCCGCACTTCTGCTATCGTTTGGGCCACAGGGTTTTCTTGAACGCGGTAGCCTTTCGCCTCCAATGCCTGCCAGTGTTCCGGCCATTTATTCAATACGCGATCCAGGCGAACGACCGCATGGAACTGCGCGTCGGGGCGAGCGCCTTTCTCCCAGAGCGGCGCCTCCTCGGGATCGAGCGGATCGTTCGTCATTACCACTTCGCTGATGCCGGCCAACTCGAATACGCGGCGGACGTGCGCGCCCAGCTCCTGATCCGCGAAAAATTCACGCGCTTGCCCGAGATCGGGGGCTTGGGTGTCCAGGCCGAAGGCTTGCAAAACCGTCACCACGCCGCGCCGCGCCTCCGACACCGGCGCGTTCTCCAGGAACAGCGTTCGCCAGATCAAGTCCGCCTGTTCCCGTTTCGTGAGCGACCAGTATTCGGCCGGCTTCACGCTCGAGAACCGGAAAAGCTCGGCTTCCAGATAGTGATACGTAATCAGTTCATCGATGCCCCACAATCCCAGTTTGCCGAGCGACGGCATAAACAAGTGGGTATGAACATCGATGAAGGGCGTCTTCCGCAGCGCGTCTTCCACTACGCCGGGAATCTGTTCGGCCGCCAAGGGCGCGCTTGTTCCGGCGGTGGAAATGGTGTCCTCGATAGTGGTTGGGTTCATGGGAGTTCTGCACTTAACTTATGAAGCCTCGCCACAGGTGTCAAACGAGAATTCTTAAACGTAAGGTTCAAGAATACTAGATGGGTTCCTGTAGCATAACGGAGTGAACGTTCCGTTGGTCATTCTGTTCGCTACGTGGACGCTTTTCGCTGCCGATACACTTCATGTTTTCGGCTATCAACGGACAGTTCCTCACGCTTCCGACTCGATGGTGGATCAGAAAGGGCCCACTGCCTCCGATTCCGTAGCCGCGCGCGGGCGCTCCCAATTTGCACGTTCCTGCGCCTTCTGTCATGGAGCCGATGCAAGCGGCAGCAGCGAGGGTCCTGACTTGATTCGGTCCTCCGTCGTCCGCCACGACAGCAACGGTGACCGCATAGGGCCCGTCATTCGCGAGGGCCAGCCCGCGAAGGGAATGCCTCCGGTTGCGCTTAGTGAAAGTCAGATCGCGGACGTTGTGGCGTTCCTGCATGCGCGTGTTACCGAGTCCGACCGCCGCTCGGCCGGACGCCCTTCTGCTCTTTATTCGTTGGACCGCCTACTGACCGGAAGCGCCGGCGCCGGCAAGCAATTTTTCGGGGGGCGCGGCGGCTGCGCCCAATGCCATTCCATCACGGCAGACCTAGCCGGAATCGCCCGCAAGTACCCGCCCGTCGAGCTGCAGGCCCGTTTCCTCTATCCTTCCGGCGTTAAGGAAACGGCAACAGTGGTTACGCGTTCCGGAGCGCAACGCAGCGGCGAGCTCATTTATGTCGATGCCTTCAACGTTGCCATTCAAGGCGCGGACGGCTGGTATCACTCTTGGCCGCGCGATGAAGTGAAGCTCGAAATTCATGACCCTTTAGCCGCGCATCGCGACCTTCTGAAAAAATACACGGAAGCCGATATGCACAACGTCTTCGCGTACCTGGAAACACTAAAATGAGAGGGCTGCTTTTCTTTCTAGCCGCTGCTGTATGCATTTATGCGCAAGGCCTCGATCCCGCAGCGCTGCTCAAGCCTCCCACCGATACGTGGCCCACTTACAACGGAGATTATTCGGGCCGGCGCTACAGCACCCTTACGCAGATCGATAAAACCAACGTCTCGTCTCTGACTCTCGCTTGGGCCTTTCAAACGCATTCCGCCGCTCTCAAATCCACTCCGCTCGAAGTCGACGGAATCCTGTATTTCACGGTTCCCGATAACGTATGGGCGCTCGATGCCCGCACTGGCCGGCAGATCTGGCACTTCAGCCGACCCTCGGAAGGCGATCATATCGGTCAACGAGGCGTGGCGATGTACAAGAACAAGTTGTATTTCGGGACGCCCGATGCGCACCTGGTGTGCCTCGACGCGCGCAACGGCAAAAAGCTTTGGGATCGCGAGATCGCCGACGTCAAATTCGGATACTACATCAGCATGGCGCCCCTGCTGGTGAAGGATCGACTGATCGTCGGCACTTCCGGGGATGAAGCCGACATTCCTCATTTCCTCGAAGCCATCGACCCCGACAACGGAAAGATCATCTGGCGTTGGGACAGTCTTCCCGCTCCTGGCGCAGCCGGCTCTGAGACATGGCCCGACAAAGAAGCGCTTCTTCACGGCGGCGGCCCCACCTGGATGACGGGCACCTACGATCCGGAGCTGAATTTCATCTATTGGGGAACCGGCAACCCGCATCCGGTGCTCGGCGGCATCGCGCGCCCGGGCAGCAACCTATACACATGTTCCATCGTGGCCCTGAATGCCGACACCGGAAAACTGGCGTGGTACTTTCAACCCTCGCCGCATGACACGCACGATTGGGACGCCGTCGAAACGCCGGTTCTTTTCGACGCGGATTTTCATGGCAAGGCGCGCAAGCTGCTCGCACAAGCCAGTAGGAATGGCTATTTCTTCCTGCTCGACCGAGCCAGCGGCGAGAATCTGCTGTCCAGGCCGTTTGTCGCGTCTGATTGGGCCGCGGGTCTCGATTCCAAGGGCCAGCCCATTCCGAACAAGCAGAAAGAGCCGCAGCCGGACGGCTCATTGGTCCAGTCGAACGCAAGCGGCAGCACGAACTGGATGGCCCCTAGCTACGATCCGCAAACGAAACTTTTCTATGTGAACGCGCAGCAGGGCTTCAGTCTCTACTACCTGACCACCAACGAAGCCGGCAAACCCGAAGGCCATCAAGGTGGGAATTCCATCTCGCTGTGGTCGAAAGCCCTTCTGCTGGCGATCGATTTTGAAACCGGGAAGATACGCTGGCAGCGCGACCAGGGGACGGGAGCCGCTTATCCAGGCATTCTGACCACGGCGGGGCATCTGCTGTTCACGGCGGACGTCAAAGGAAATCTTCTGGCGCTGGATGCCGGTTCAGGCGAGCCACTATGGCACATCTATCCCGGGGGACTGATGAACAGCTCGCCCATGACATATGAGACGGACGGACGGCAATATGTATTGACCGCCGTCGACAGCGTTTTGTATGCATGGGCTCTGCCGGACCGCGCTCGAGAATAACCCCGAGCCCCAAGTCTACTTACCGACGGCATGACGCAGGCAAAACCTTACACTTCGGCGAAATTTTTTCTTCCGGAAGCAGATCGTTCAGCCACTGGCTGAGGAAGCAGAGCACGGCTGGCCCGAGCAAGCCAGGATGGAAGGTGGGGTCGTGGGTGTGCCGCCAACCGGCTCGCCCTAAAGAGAAGCTCTGCCTGTTTACCACCCTGGAATTGACTCCACAACAATTATTTGGAGATTTATCGGCGGCGCTGGAATATCGAGACCGATCTGCGCAGCTGGAAACGCACTGTTGCTCTCCACCAGATCCACAGCCTATCTGTCTCCAGGGTGGACAAGCCAACCGCGCCGAATACAACCGCCGCATGGAACAAACTATTGGAATATGCCACCCAGGCCCGGCTACCCCGGCGCAAGCGAAAACCTTCCTATCCCCGCGAAATCTGGAGTCGCGGCGGTCCTTTCCCTTGGCGGCCCACAACACGCTGTCCCATTGAGACTGCTATTGAACCCGCCTGTGCCACACTCCATCCATACCTTCCATGCTTATCGATCCTCATCTGAGCGCCATTGGGCTGAGAGCCGCCGTGACCCGGCTACGGCAGGCGCTTGGGATTCCGCGCAGACACCTCGTTTTGTTGAGAGTGTGCCGTGCAGAGGTTATTGGTTTATCGGAGCCGCGCAGCCCTGCACCGCTAAGCATCCTCCGGCGACCGTAGATGAAGCACCATCGCCCCGAGTGAGCGCGCTCTCTCTTCGATCAAGAAGTCTGGCAAGCTCCCATTTGCCTGGTTCATCGCCGCGGCTGCCATCATCGGCACTATCGTGCTCTCGGTATTTCATTTCAGCGAGCGAGCAAAAAATCATTCCCATTCTGGTCGACTGACAGGCGGATGATCGGCTCCTTCGGAAGAGGTACTTTGAAGAAAATTAATGTTAATGGCGGCACCGCAGCAACCATCTGCGATGCGCCCGATGGCAGAGGCGGCAACCTAGAGTCAAGGAGGGCTTATTGTGTTTGCACCCTCTCCGAGACCTCCGCTCTTTCGCAGGTGGTGAACCCAAACGTGTCACCAGTCTGGAGAAGTCACGTGGAGAGGTCTCTCATCGCTGGCCGTCGTTTCTACCCGATGGCAGGCACTTTATCTTTGTGACCCAAAACTCCGAACCGCAAAAGTCAAACGTTCATGTCGGCGATGGATTCAGGCCGAGGCAAGCTCTTGCTGCCTGGGCAGTCACACGGAGCATATGCAGCCATTTTGGGCCGCTTGTGTTTGCAAGGAACAATACCTTGCCAGTGCAAAAACCATGGGCCGTAGGGGGCGCTGATAAACTGCTGCTGAAATCAGCGCAATGGAAGATTCCTGGCAGCCGCAAGACGGTTTTGCGCGGTGGGCGCGGCGTTTCTTTCTGGGGTGCTGCGTTCGCATGCATTCGCGGTCCTCTCAGCCGCGAATCGATCATGCCCAAACTCAATTGACGGGTTGCCCTTGGCCGTCCAACTTCCTGCGAGGACGAATCAATGGCGAATCACTTCTTTGGTGGCAAGTAACTGATGCGTGTCAGGCTCCGGCGCTTCGAACCTCTTTTTACCAGAGGCAAAAATCCATCCTGTTCCCGGCTGGACGGTGATCTGCACGTCCGTGTAGCCGGAATCGATCAGCAGCTGCCGATGCTCATCAGGAGTCAGAAACTTCAGGTCTGTGATCGGGAGGTACTTTTCGACGAGCCTTGCCGCACAGCTCTCGGCTCCTCTGTAAACCTCCGCGACGATCGCAAATCTGCCGTCGGTTTTAAGGACGCGAAGCAGTTCCCAAAAGTTGGCAGGCAAATCCGGCCACCAGAAATGAGTCTCGGCCGCGACAACAAGATCGAAGGTGTTCGCGCAAACGGCAATTGAGATACCGATGCCTCCTGGATTTCCACGCGACCCATCTTTATCCAGTGTCGGTTGGTTTTGCTCGCGACGGCGACACTGGCGCTTGAGTAATCGATACCGTAGATCTTCCCCTCCGTCGCGATGGCAGCCAGCTTATTTACCGTTCGTCCGCCGCCGGAACCAATATCGAGGATGGTGAAGTTCTTCTCTACCGGGATGTGCGAAAGGCCCAGTCGGTCACCCTCGAATCCGGACGTTCATATTTCGCAGCACGAGCCGACCGAGCCATCCTCGGGCTTCTGGCAGGAAACAACTAATGTCCTTGCATTAGGAGGCGCTTTGGTGATAGGCTGCTGCGGTAATCCCAAAAATCCAAGGAGACACGAGAGTCATGCTGAACGCCCGTACCGGCAGCGCCACATTTATCGGTTGTGCCCTGATGCTAGCCTTCCTCCATCTATCGCGGCCGCTAACAATATTTGTGTGAATCCCAAAGCCTCGAACGGCTGCTATTCCAGTATTCAAGCGGCAGTCAATCATGCGTCAAAGAACGACATCATCACCGTGGCACCAGGCACCTATCAGGAAGCGATCGTCATTAGTACGGCTCTTTCTCTGGTGGGATCCGATTCCGGCCCGTCGATCATTGATGCCACGAACCAGCCGAACGGGATTCTGGTGGATGGTCTGACGAATCCCCGCCTGGACGATGTCACGATTTCCGGGTTCACGGTCAAGAACGCCAACTTCGAAGGGATAATTGTTGTCAGCGCATCGGATGTC
>CAWBDN010000003.1:0-334059 GCA_963787575.1 uncultured Acidobacteriaceae bacterium | reverse complement strand
ATCGGAACGGCGAAGCTCCCGTTCAAAATGCCCGCCACAACCACCACCGTGAAACCCGAACCAGTCATGTTCATTGTTCGTAAGGCGAGGTCAATCGGGCACCGGAATCCGGTTTCGTAACGGCGTCGAGTCCTAAGCTAAGCCACTTATTCGCCGTCTGCCGAACGCGTTCCAGGTTTTTTCCGCCTACTCCAATCAAAGAGAAATAGATGCCTCGCTCCGATTCCGCGTCTGGCAGCGCAAAGAAGTCCATTCCCGCAGGTGAGAAGTGGCTTGGATAGATAGGTAGCGTCTTCTCGTCTACCTGATGACCTTGGCTATTGATCCAGCCGATCGGCCAGTGATTCCACATCATCGAAATCCAGCCGAATTCTCTATTACCGTTGTCGAGACCTTCACCACCCGTGTCACGGAACGTGTGCTCCTTGATTCGCGTGTAATCATGGCGGAAGCCTGATGCGTCGCCGAAAATGCAGAAGGGCGCGCCATCTGTCATCGGAACTATCAATGCCACGCCGTGTGCATCGTCGAGCTGTTTCCATTTGTTGCCGGAACGCCTCGCTGTTGCGCTCAGCAGCGTACCCGAGATCGGCTTCCAGAAAACGTCGTAACGATCGGTGGAGAAGGCGTCCAACACAGCCAGCGCGTGGCTCTCGTGGGACGTTCGGTCCGTTTCAAGAACATCAAACCAGCGTTTTCCAACCGGCGTCATACCAATCATCTCGATGGGCTCCCGTGAGTAGCCTCGGTGCTGGCCAGGCATAAGTGTCTGGTATTGTTGCTTTCGAAGAATGAGCCCGTTCGGATACGCCCAAAAATCTTCAGTTGCCCGGTAAGCCGGTTCTCCGTGTTGAAGGTTCACGCCGAAATAGTGCCATCGAACCCAAACACGTTGGGGACCGGCATCCAGGATTTCTACAAAACTGTTCCGCTCCAACCGGCCCCATTGGTTGAACAGCTCGGCCCAGCCATCGTTCCCCTCCCAAAACTGATAGCTCAGCGCGGCGCCAGAGGTAAGTTCAAAAAATGGACAGTAACTCGCTTCATGGGAGAAAACAAAGCGATATGGCAGATTCTTCCAGTAAATGATGATAGCCTTGCGCGGATTGAGATCGGCCGAAGGTGGGCTGACGAATGAACCTCGGAAATTGCCATAAACGTAGTCCGTTACTTCAACGGCTGAGACTCCGTCGCTAACAGCCTTTTTCATTTCATCCATCGTCAACGGCCGGGGCTTTAAGTAATTCGGTGACATCGTGGCTGCTGCGCTTGCGAGTACTGAGGTCAGGAGACCGAGCGCTAGCCGTGAATAGTGAATGTTCTTCATATTTACCGTCATACAATGAACTGTTATCATATATCGACCGGGTTGCCACGGTAATACCGTCATCAATCGCGGTTAAGTGAAATCGAAACTCAGGGCGCGAGAGTGCTGTGGCTGAAAACCTCGAGTTGATCGCGGACTACGCCTGCGAGATTGGTGAAAACCCTCTCTGGCACCCCATCGAGCGACGGCTCTACTGGGCCGATATTACCGCTGGCCGGCTCTTCCGTTACGATCCCGCTAGCGGGAAACACGAACAGTATTATCAGGGCAGACCTATAGGCGGCTTCACCATTCAGTCAGATGGCTCGCTGCTCGTGTTCATGGATCGCGGTACGATTGCTGTCCTCCGAGGCGGTGCTCTCACCGAGATCGTCCCGGAAATTCCAGGCGAAGAATCGTCGCGCTTTAACGACGTGATCGCAGATCCTCTCGGGCGAGTCTTCTGCGGCACGATGTCGACAAGCGAGAGGAAGGGAATACTTTACCTGCTCGAACGGGACGGCTCGCTTCACCCAGTTCTCGAGGGCATTGCCTGCTCGAATGGTTTGGCTTTTACTCCTGATCGGCGCGGTCTTTACTATACAGACTCATCCGCTAACGAGATTTATCTCTTTGATTACGACCTTGAGAATGGCTCAATTCGCAATCAGAGAGTATTTGCCCGCTTCGACGCGACGAAAGGGCTCCCCGACGGAGCCACTGTCGATGCAGAAGGTGGTCTTTGGTCTGCTCTGTGGGATGGCAGCTGCATCGTGCGCCTGCTTCCGGATGGTAGCCTCGACAGGACCATCGAATTTCCCACTCGCAAGATATCCAGCCTTATCTTTGGAGGCGATCACTACTCGGATATCTACGTCACCACCGCTGGAGGCAAGAACAAGGCCGAAGACGGGAAGCTGGCTGGAGCGCTTTTTCGCTTGAGAATCGGCATTTCCGGACTTCCCGAGTTTGCCTCTCGCATCCGAATTTGAGGTCGTGGGCTACTTCGGTAAATGTCCAGCTTGAGCCGTTCAAAACCATTCGGCTGCGGTTGCGCTCGGCTACTTCGCTTACAACTTCATTACGATTCATCGCACACTTCGCGTGACGCCCGAGATGGCGGCAGGCGTCACAAATCGGCTGTGGGAAATCTCTGATCTAGTCGCGTTGATCGAAGCTAAGGAGCGGGATTTAGAAAGAGCGGCGTAGTTGATCACAAAAGGAACTGGCGGACAATTTAGATGTGAGTAGGTTCCTGTTTTCTTTCGCTGGTATTCTGTTTTCTAGCAGGCTTGCGACGAGTGCGGCGTGCGCCGATCCGAACTGGCAACTCTACACGGATCACGTCTATCGGCTAACGATATGCATCCCTCCGGGATGGAAAAGATCGACGACAGTGTACAAGGATCGGCCATACTTTGAGCGTTCCGACGGAAACTTCCAATTCGATGCAGCAGAGGGCAATACGCCACAACGGGTGTGTGAGGGGACCACTACACATCCCCTGAGACCCTTCGGCGATCATCCCACAATTCGGTCGCTGGAGATCGATGGGCAAAGGGCGTGCTTGGTTTTGCGATCCCACGACGAGAGAGGAGGGCCTCACGCCGACGCTCAAGTCATTGTTAAATACCCACGACCCATCAAAATTGTCACGTCCCTTGAGCAGCCTGCGCCAGTCAAAAGCTTCGAGGGAATCTACGGCGAACTCATCTTGAATGGCGACGAGAAGCACATTCTCAAAATAGCTAAGACTCTCAAATTTCAAATCTCAAACTAGCCACTACCGGATTTGACGTCTCCTCACGTTGAAAAGAAATTTGAAGCTCCGAAAACGAAAATGGCCAATACGAGCAGGCAACAGCCAACAGCAAACGGGCGGTAGATTTGAGCTGCTACGAATTTCCATTCTCCAGTAAACACACCCAGGAACTGACCACAGAGCATCAGCACGATGAAAAACATCGCAAAGCCGATCGAAACGCCCAGAACTCCTAAGTGAGTGGTCGCGCTGCTATAGAGCAAGACGCCACCAGTCCACATGCATGCACTTAATGCGGGGTTCAGCACTTCCCGCAAGCCTCCGGTGAAGCCTTGCCAAGTGTTATTTCGGGACAGAAGAAAGACGCAGTATGCAAGATTAACCACCGATCCTCCCAGGAAAGCGATGGGCCAAACGGCAAAAGGCGCCCACTGGGAAGCTGCGCCCGCTTCGTGCGCGCCTTCTGCGATGTCTCTGCCATAAGCGAGGGCCAAGTTCATGAAAGCTGCGAATAGTCCCGAGAGGACCGCGACGCTTATCGCCAGGAAATAGCCTCTGCGAGTCGGTTCAGCTTGAGCCATCGCTGTTTCCCCGGGCGAGAAACCCGAACGCCTGCCTTGCTGTTTATTCGATTGCTCTCGATGGTAACCGGCCCATCCGCAGAGTGCCACGCCGGCCAGCGTTATCAACGTGCCCGCCTGAATCAATAGTCCGCTGAGTTGAACAAGCATGTTTGCATGCTGCAGAATGAGCGGAGCTAATGTACCGACGGCGGTTCCGATGCCGCCGATCAGCGCTCCCTGTACAGCAAATCCGAGACGGTGTACACAGATACCTGCTCCCAGATACGCAAGGCCCCATAACGAACCAAAGACGAACGGTCTCAACAGCGCCGGCAACGGGAGTGATGCATAGACGGTCCACAACTTAGGACAAGCTCCCCAGGCTAAGGCCGCAGGTAATATCAGAAGCGACACCATCGTATAGAGAAGCCAGAAGTTTTCCCATTTCCACCTTCTCGCCCATTTGATCGGCAGCATACTGGTGCCGGTAAGACAGCCTCCGGCCACCGTCAGAATCAAGCCGTACACTAAATTCACGTCGCAATCTTAGGCCAGGCCTTTAAACCGCGCATCGGCCCAGCGCTGAGCGAATTGCAACTGCATCAGGTAGCGGGTCCGGTCCGATTGGTTCGGAGCACCGCGATGCCAGCATTGATGATTCGTGAGATAGATATCACCCGCTCTGCACAAAACCGGAATCGGCCCTTGCCCTTCAAACTTCGGGTCCTCTCCTGGTTCGGGATTCCGCCCTGAGTAATGGCTGCCCGGAACGAACTGGGTCGCACCTTGCTCGAGAGATTCGATGTCGGTCAAGGCAACCTGTATCGTCATCCAAAACACCGGCATTCGTATCCTCGAATCGAAACGAGGAATGGAAGGCGGTAATGGGAATTCCACCACGTCGTCCACATGCCAATAGGAGATTGCCTGCCCCGGTTCGTTGCGGATCACGTTCATCGCGTTGAAGCGCGCATGCGGCCCCAGGACCGTTTCGGCAACTTTTCGTATTTGCGCGTGCGTCGTCATCGCTTCAAACAGCGGGTCCATCTCGTGACAACGGCGTAGCACGAGTGTAGTTCCGGCATACGAGATATGCTTCGCAGGGGTGGACGGATCGGCGGCATATTCATCTGTCTTGCTGCGCAGAGTTGTAACCTCGGCAGGGCTCAGGACGCCAGTAATCACGACGCACCCTGTGCGCGAAAAGCCGCTTACGACCTGCTCCCTTTGATGATCCTGCAGAGGGCTCGCGTACGTTGGTATCGTAAGCTCACGATCCTGCTCCAGCTCAGGAGCCTGCTCCGGTTCGCCGCGACCAGCTAAAGGCGCGTCCTGATCTGCCGTGCTGGCGACCTCAATTTGCTGCAGTTTGCTCCTATTCACAGTCGCCTACCTGTTTGCCGATCGAAATCTGCCTCTCACTTTTTGGTTCCGCACCAGAGCTTCCTATGCCGATGTAGAGATGGAAAATGTCTTCGTTTTATGCAAGCCACTCCAAAGGTGCAACGGCCCGTTACACAAGCTCTCTACCTGATCAACAGTATACATGAACTTAGTTCATTCTAATCACATTCACATGAGATCAGTTCAGTGGAGGTCCGCCACACCTATGCGAGGCTTCCATAAAGACCGAGGAGAACTTTCAGTCCGTTCAGCTCTTACCTCGGCTAACTCCCAGGGGTCTTCCTTTCGTGCCCCGATCGGATGGGGCGACCCGGAGCGAAGGGGCCGCTCTCAAGCCAAGCAAAGTCAGTTCTTCCGGAGGATCTGGAGCAGGTTGTTTGTGCTTTGCAAAAGGTGAAGCCGGCAGTCTGCGAGGGAGGGCGAAACCCGCAAGGGCAGGAACTGCCGAGCGCGGGAATTACCCTGAAGCGAAGCCCAACCGAGGGATTGAAAGGGTGGCCGGCAGGCTAAAAGCGGGAGCTATCCAGCTTTCGGCTTCAGGTGGTAGCGCGTTGCCCGCTCCATCCGGCCGTGGCCTACCTCTCGCGGTAGCTATATAGAGGACCAGCAACGGACCAAGCCGTTGGCCGCGCATCAACTGAACGAGGCTGGGTACGAACTGCGGAACGGTCAAGGGCCGCGAGTGAGATTGCGGCAGACGGTCGAATCAATCCCGGCTGCATTCGGACGTAATCGGCTCGTCCGCACGCGCCAAAACGCACTCATGAGGCGAATGGCACATTAGCGGCACAAAGACAGTCACGAATGCCGAACCGACCGTGTATCTCGTTGAAAGGCTGTTCGGTGAATCCGAGAAAAACGCATTTGACACATGCAGACTAGCGTGGATGCAAATGCCACAGTAAGAGTAGTTGCTTCGCTAAATAACTCAAGTATAAAGGAGAGGGGGACTTGAACCCCCACAAACTTGCGTTTGCTAGCACCTCAAGCTAATCATCCTACACGATGGTGCGCCTTTCCAACGACTTGCAGCCGTAGATCTGGCCCAGGTGGATGGGGTTGCTAGTCTTCAGTGGCACATTAGTGGTACAAACAAGGGATCGCGCCCGCGATTCGTGGCGGATATCGAAAATGCCGGAAGCAGGCAAAAGTTTGGATCGTAGAGGCCGTTGGCTCTATAGCTCGGTGTCTACCAAGTGAGCTTCGGATTTCCAACAGGAAGCTTCGGCAGGCCGAAGCGGTCCAGCTCGTTCGGGTAAATAGGAAAGCGCAACACAGAACCTGGGGTTCGCGTCGCGGCCGTTTGTTCTCTGCGGGCTGCCCATCAAGCGACCTCCAAAGGTGTCCTGCTCCACGAACGGAGGAACGGTCAATTTCTGCTGCAGGTGACCGGTCATCCCACGAACGGCTTACCCTGGGGCCAGGACCGCCTGGTTCCTATTTTCCTGGCCACGCTTGCTATGCGCCAGCAGAAGCAGACCATTACCTTTCACAGCGCTGCCGAAATGCTGGACATTTTCGGAATGCAACAGGGCGGTTCTCAATATCGGCGCTTGATTGCCGCTTTTCAGCGGGTCTTTGGCGCGACGATCTTTTTCGGAACAGATACACAACGCGAGAAGGCGACGGTAAGTCATCATGCGCGATTCAATTTCATGCGCGAGGCCCGGATTTGGTACTCACGTGATCCAAGACAAGAGTTGCTGTCGGGCGGTTTTGAGAATGAGATTATTCTCAGCGATGAGTTCTTCCGCGAGGTGACAACCCATTCCATCCCGACGGATCTCGAAGCAGCCAAAGCACTCTCGTGCGCACCGGCGGCGCTGGATTTGTTCATGTGGCTCTCGTATCGATGCTTTACAGCGAAAAGTCGGGAGCGCATTCCGTTGTTCGGAGATTTTGGACTCGCCGAAGAAGATCTTGAGCGGCTCGCCCACTTGATTGCCTCTCGCGTCTGTGCTCATCTGCAAGAAAAGGCTCCAAAAACAGGCGACTGCTCACGGGCCGACTTCGAGGGACACGACTCGGGAGGGCAAAATAGTTCAAGAAAGTTGAACAGTAATGCAGAAGGGGAGAAGCCTAGATCGTGAGACTTTCGGTTTGCGCTACTGCCATCAGCAATGCAAGTTCGCGTCCAATTTCTCCGCGTTCGACAACGCCGTTATCCTCTTCTCCAACAAACATCGACCCGCATCACAATCGTCCTTAAGTCCTAACTCGCGCAGTGCTGTCTTAGTTTCTTCAATCGACTGCTTCGAGACCCCACCCTCAGGTGTTCCTCGACCGCCACTGTCAGCCGGAGATTTTTCGTCGTAGCGAAGCATGAGAGAACTTTCCTTATTCCGTTAACAACGGCCGTAAATACGAACGGATGCGAGTGAACGGGATTGGGCCGAAATAGCGCGAGTCGAAGCTGCGCGCGTTGAATGAGGAGATAACCCAAGCGGTCCCGGGGCATACGCGATACGTGCCGAACGGCCAGTGCTCGAGGGAACGGTTGTCGGTGTCAAGCCTGCGCGGGGCGCTGTTCCGCAGCAATCGCCCGTTCACTCCTACGCCTGTTGGAGACACCGTCACTATGTCACCGTCGAGCGCTACTATCGGTTTCATCAGTGGTTCCGCTCCATCCGGGCAGTCTCCCGTTTCTCGATACGCGCGCTCTGCGGAAAGGGTCGCATAGAGTTCTTCCGGACAGAACTCGACCAGATCGGCGGATCTTTGATTAGTTGTTCGGTAAAGTCCAATCGGCAAAGATGCCGATGCGTTTACTCGAATGCCGCCGAAATCGAAAGCTGCGTAAATGCCAGCCAGCGCTACTGCGGCGCTAAGCGGGGGCCAACAGGCCACGATGGATCATCGTGGTTACCTCCTTCGTTGCCCCTTGCTTGTTCTTCCCGCCCCGAATCGAATGATGCTATTTGATGGCAGCTCCGCGCGTGCACTTCACGAACAGTGCGCGTGACGCCGTCGGGCGGCGTGAACTTCCGTTGTTGAAGGGACCCTTCGATGTAGATGTTGTCGTCCTTCTCATAGGACAGCGCCACATCGGCTAGCTCTCCGTAGAAAACCAGGCTGTGCCAGTTGGCATGCGTCTGCTGTTTACCGTCCGTGCCGGTGAAGCGATAGCTTTCTTTCAGCCGCGCATTCGCGACCTTCGTGCCCGATGGAAGAAATCGGGCTTCTGGTTTGGTCACCAAATATCCGGCGAGTTCGATCCTGTTCTTCTGCATCTTTTCGCCCTTTACTGCGGTCTGTTGCTGCCGACCGCTAATTCCTCCAAAAAGCCGCGCTCGAGGTGGCTGATGGCCTCTTCGGTCTCGACGGCCTCCGCTTTACTCAGAACATTGTTGGTTCGATCAATCGGCCTCTGAGCGATCACAGTTTCGCCTTCTAGGCTGTGCAAGGTGACCGGCGGTGCTATCGCGGCTCGGCGCTTCAGTTCGGGATCGAAAAAATACAGCATTATTTGCATACCAAGAATAGGAAAGTGGCCCGACACGAAGATCAGCATGTCGCCCGGCGCTGTAATGTGTTCCGATGAACCATCGCCCGATTTCTGCGGAGGCCGCAGGCGCATTACTTCATCGGGGGTCATCAGCGGGCGTTTCGACCTGATCCACGCTTCCGTTCACGTGTGACATCACCGGGGAAAAACGTGATCCCAAAAAGTTGAAGCTTGCTTTCTGAACCGTTGCTGTGCCGGTCATCTTAGACAGCAGCTCCGCTGTTTCAACTTGGTTAGGAGCGTATGCGATCCGCACGTGGCAGTTGGAGACAATGCTTTCGTTCTGCCCGTATGCGTCCACGATTTGCCGGATATCTTGCGTGATCAGGTATGCCTTGAGGCCATACCCGGCCATGTAGGAAAGAGCGTCCGCGAAGATCTCCATCCGGTTAAGGCTTGGGAACTCATCAATCAGGAATAGAAGCCGGTGCCGATTTCGCTTCTGCTCAGCCCCGTCAAATGGCATGCGTTCCGTAAGCCGGTTCACCACCATCGTGAACATCAAGCGGATTAGCCGCCTCAAGCGGATCTTGTCGGAAGGCGGCACAACCAAGTAAAGAGAAACGGGGCGCTCATGAGTAACCAGATCGTCAATGGTGAAATTGCTTGCGCTGGTGTTCCGGGCCACCAGGGGATCGCTATACAGCGCGAGGGCCGTCTTCGCCGTGGAAAGCACGCCCGACAGCTCCTTACTTTCTTTATAGAGCATCTCTTGTGCTTTCTCCGCGACGACGGGGTGGGTCGCGGTTTGCATTCGAGAAGTTGTGCGCCAGCGGCGCTTGAGTGCCGGATCGTGCGGATAATTGAGCATTTCGTTCAAGGTTTCACGAAAATCAATGCCCGGTCGCGTGAACTGTCCAGCCAAGTCGGCCAGACAACCGACTCGCCCTTCACTCGCCGCGCAGACATGGAGAATCATTCCGGTGGTCAGAGATGCAGCGGTATCTTCCCAATGCCGCTCCATTGGGCTGTCTGTCTTCACCGCTGCGCACGATCATGTCTGCAATGTTCTGAGCATCTGAAACATCACGCGGTGTGAATAATCGAACTTCCGCGAGCGGATTGAACCGCGAGGATGAGCCATCCTCAACCGGAGAGAACTTGAAGCAGACGTGTCCATTCTTCGATCGAAAACCCGCAGTTTTCGCATAGTTCTCACCCTTGATGTCGTAAATGACCGCGCTCTCGTACCACGACAGCAGCGTCGGGATGACCAAACCGACACCCTTACCCGACCTGGTGGGTGCGAACGCGAGAATGTGTTCCGGCCCGTTATGCCGAAGATAGATGAGCTTGCGCTTGGAGTCGCTGTACCAGCCCCCAACATAAACGCCGGCTTTCCCTTGCGACAATCCAGTTGCATCAACATCCTTCGGAGTGGCCCACCGTGCCGAACCGTGGAGGTCCTCAGCGTTCTCGGACAGGCGGCGTGCTCTCCGGTTCGCGGCGACAAAGAAAGCGAACATCGAAAGCATGGAACCAAGCAACACAATCATTTCTCTCTTTCAAACAACGGGTTTCGGATGCGCGGATCACGGGAGGTTGAATTGCGAAAGCCCCAAATGCAGCAGGCGAATGGTTGGTAGACCGCCGCCTGTCGAGTGCGTAGCAGAGGTGCGCCCAACGCGATCTGGTAGTGAAAGCGCAAGGCGACATACTGCGTCGCCCCGAAATTGAACAAAACGAGAAAGGCCAGCCCGGTGAGAGTGGCTCGCCAGTTATATCCGAATGGAAATCCACCGGGATCAGCCGGGGTTCTGTAAATGCTCATCGTGCGAGCTCCGCAGTTCGGTTCCGTTCTGGTGTCTCGCGAAGGCGTGCTTTGTTTGCTCGATAGGAAATAGCCACATTGCTATTCATTTCCGCTGTGTCGCCGACGAGCTCTTCAGATGAGCGATAGCCGTCTGGCCGGATACACGTTGCAGGAGATGATGATCCGTTTCGCCGATGATCTTCCCGCAGTAGATCCCGCTCTGCGTTTGAGCCACAAAAGTTCGGGCTTCCTGGCCTTGTTCCTTGATGGCGAGAGCACGTGCCTCTTGGACATCGCGTCCTTCGTCGATCGCCCTCGCCGATAGCCGAAGTTGGCTTCATCGAATACCGGTTCGAAGATCGGTTCTAAACGGTTGAGCAACGCCTGCTAGCAGACCCGATCATAGATAGTCGGAACCCCTAACATTCGAAACTCGCCCGGCTTCCCCGTCTTCGGGATCTGTACCTCCCGTACCGGCTGAGGCTGATAGATTTCGTCTTTCAACTCGTTTTGCAGTCGATCTAACTGCTGATCTACTTGCGCGGCGAATACTTCCAGACTCTGCCCGTCCACACCTCCACTGCCCCGGTTGGCTTTTACTTTCTCCCAGGCCATCTCCAGGTTCTTCCGCTGATACACCTTGTCCACCAATGAGTGGACCTTCCTTGCACCGGTTGGATTGATCCAGTCCACCAGTCTCCTCGGACGAGAATGTACGGGTATTTCACTCATGAACTGATCCACCTCCTCGCCCTTGCTCATCTGGTTTCCTCTCTCTTTCCAACTGCCTTCGTCTGCCCCCTTCTCCGACCCACTTCGGCCGCCGATTCCTCGGTTGCACAGCTTTCGACTGTGCTTCAGATACTGTGAGGCAGTCCGACTACTGGCAGGGCTTCGCTCGCCGTTTCGCTCTCGCTTATAAGTCCGCTTACTCGGGTACCGCCCGAGATCCCGCCAGTCCTCCTGAGGTCGCGCATTGTTCTTCCGTACCGTGCCGTCCGCAAGCACCTTGGTGCGGTGGGTGAATGAGTAGCGCCTTCGCCTCTATACTGCAGGCTCGACCAGGTCCCACCTTCGGCCGACCAGTTCATCTATGGGGTAGCCCCCTCGATTACGGCCCGGTTCTTCTCCTCATGCCCTTCGGATTCCACCTCACGGTGGACACCCTGCCCTCCGGAGAATTGCGAAGCGTGGCTTCAGGTCCGCCTTGGCTGTATCCGACTTTCGTCTTTGTGCCTGTTTAGGCTTCTCCATACCTTCCGCTTTCTCCGGCCAGCGACGTATTATCGCCGCTTTTGGATACAGCGCTCCTCATCTGAGCGCCGGAGGGACTTCAACCCTCCCGATCAATGCGCTGCTCAGCGCAAAATATTGTGCCGTCGACTCCATGACTACTTCTTCAGCCTCTTGCTCGAGAAGCCATGTGGCTAAAGATTGCAGTTGCTCGGGGCTGCTACCGAACTTCCTGGGTGCAAACGTATATTCACCTTCAACTTCGATGTCGCACACGACGACTGCCAGCATCTTCTTGTGGACATCGATTCCCGCTATCCTATAGGCCATCATTCCTCCTTGGTCGGGAGCGGAGAGCGTGTTACGGTTTCTCAACCAGGGTCGCGCGCTATCGCTGTACTCTCAGGAAGTAACGGCGCCCAATTATCCGCTCAAAACGCACGCTCCGGATCAGGCAGCGACACGGGTTCAACATCTCCAGTGAGTTCTCGACCTCGCCGCCCCGAGCCGCTGAGATATTACCTGATTTTCATGGGGGTTCGCGGGCCACTTGCCCTGTAAGGACAGCGCCGTAATTACACTACCGACACGATTCGTGGCTACATTCGCGCCGTGAAGGATTATGCCGAGTACTTCGGCAAGTCGCCTGAGGTAATGGGCGCGGATGAAGTGCGCGAGTTTCAGCTGCACATGATCCGGGAGAAGAAACTGGCGCTCGGCACGGTTGCGTTGCGCATGGGCGCACTGCGGTTTCTCTACCGAAAGACTTTGCGCCGGCGTGATATCGACATCGACGACCTGCCACTGGTGAGGGCTCCCAAGAAGTTGCCCGTGGTCTTAAGCCAAGAAGAAGTCGTCCGGCTCATCGAAGGCGCTTTGAACCTGCGACACCGCACCATCCTGATGCTGCTGTATGCGACCGGACTGAGGAGAGCCGAAGCCGTTCACCTGAAGCTCAGCGACATCATACGGCGCTCATGCTGATTCATGTGCACCAGGGAAAGGGTTCGCGCGACCGCGATCTGCCTCTCACGCCGAAGCTGCTCGAGGCTTTGCGCGAGTATCGGCGGTGGTGTAAGAACAAGCCTCGTACATATCTGCTCCCGAGCCGCGTGGAACCGATTCAGCCAGAGCGTCCCCTCTCCGATAAGGTTGTGTGGAACGCCTGCCATGAAGCATCGCTGGGCGCAGGGCTTAACAAGAGGATCGGACCGCACACCTTGAGGCACGCTTCGGCATACTACACCACCTTTCAGAGTCGGTTCATTCTAAAGGCAATTGCGCTTGGCCAGGCGCAATCGGCGGCAGTCTACGGCCGTTATGCACGGCTTTCACTTCCGCCTGCACAGCGGGCAGGGTGAGATTTTTCCGATCGATCACCCATGGCGCGCATTCGACAACCTGCGTTGCGGGAAGAATCTGTTCACGGATAAGGCGTCTAACGACCGTATTGCTCACCTTGAGTTCTTCTGCTGCTTGCTCCCGGGTTACCCAGCCATCCTGCTTCTGGAATGGCTGGACATGGTGATACCCACGCAAGCCGGCAACGCGGGAGGCGTTCCAGTGCTTCTCTTGGCCCGTTTTGTATCCGAGGCGATTCAGAATCGCAGCAATCGCTTTATCCGGACAGACCTTGGCTAGCTCACTTACTAACTCAATCACTGTTCGCTCTGCCTGACGCCGATGTTGACCGGATGGATTGCGCTCCACAGATAACTCCGTGTGAACCCCTCCCGCCCAGTGAAGAATGAGCCGATGCATGCGAGACTCCCGCTCGCTTTGCACAATGATCTCGTGGAGCACGGTTCGTAGAATGCGCTTTTTCAAGGGCACTGGTGCATCCGGATGCTCCCATACTGTGCGCACATCGTCACCGAGCGCCATCAACTCAGTCCGCTGCCCCTCATCGAGCGGCGAAGATCGTTCTCCCATAGCCGCAATCCGCATCTCGAGTGCCGCGACCTGCTCCAGTGCATGATTCCAGCGAGCTTCCAGTTCGCCGGCCACCAACCGATTTTCGGGTTCAACCGCATCGAACTGTCGGCGTGCCCGGTTGGCCTCGTATCGAGCGCGCTCCAAGGCTAGTTCAAGCGCTTGGCGCTTCGCCTCATCCTCGGCCTGAGCACATTCACTCACCTTAACAGCGGCCTCGATTCCGGCAGGCTGAATGGCAGCCAAAACGCTATGGACCACGGCTCGGTCCACACGCAAACTGCCGATGGTCAAGCAAGAGCCAGAACCACGGTTGCCTCGATCCCCTCGGCAGCCGTACCGAGGTACCCGGCCACCGTTGCCGCTATAGACAACCTGCAGTTTTCGTCCACAACGGCCGCAGCGCAGCAAGCCCGAGAGCAGAGCCGTGCCGGCTTTAGCGGCGCCGCTGCTTTCTCCATCGGCCCATGCCACATTCATCTCCAGCCGTCTTTGATTCTCCAGATACTCCTCCCAACTGATGTATCCCGGATGCTGATCCACAAGCAAGACCTTCCACTCATTTTGCGGCTTTCGATATCGCGATTGGTGTCGCGCTCGTCCGTCTTCGATCACAGTTCGCGGCGCTGTCTTGCCGTATGCAAACGCTCCGCCGTAGCATGGATTTCTGAGCATCTGAAGGATTCTTCCGCTGCTCGGTAAAGCCCAGATGACTTCCTTACCGGCAGTGCCGCCTTTGACGTGTGGCAATGAGATCCGCTCGTCACGAAACCAGATGGTTGCTTGCCGCGCACTTCCGAGTTGATGGAACTTCTGAAAGACGGTGGCAATCGCCTGCTGTACCTGGCGGTCTGGCGTCTTTTCCAGGCGGCCCTCTTCGGTGCGAATAAAACCCACCGGGACTTCCCACAACGTGAAGCCTCGCCTCACCTTCTGTTCAAAAGCCGCACGCGCCCGTTGTCGTAACAGCCCGAGTTCAAACTCCGCCATCGAACCCTTCAGGCCAAGCAACAAACGATCATTCAGTGACCTCGGATCATAGATACCATCGCTGTCGATGAGTAGCGTTTCAGCCAGCGCACAGAGGTCAACCAGATGATGCCAATCACGATTGTTGCGGGCCAGCCGTGAAGCTTCCAACGCGAATACCGCGCCTGCCAGACCCTGGCACACGGAAGCGAGCAGGCGGCCAAACCCTACTCGCTCCTGAGCGCCACTGCCGGACCGGCCAAGGTCTTCATCGATGACAATCACTTTCGAAAACCCAAGCTGCTTCGCTCGCTCAGCCAGTGCATACTGCCGCTCTTTCCCTTCCAGGTGATTGCGAACCTGATACGGAGTCGATTGACGAACGTAGACATAAGCCCCTCGCTGCAGATGCTCGCCTCTAATCTTCTCGCTCATGCTGCCTCCGCTCATCCTTCTTCGCAACACTCGCCAGCAGTTCCTTCCAGAGACTTCGACAGCTCTCCTGCACCGACTCGGGTAGTCTGTTCCAAAGTTCGTCGTCTTCGAAGCGAATCTTTCGCTGCCATGTCACCGGATTCTCCTTGTTGTGCATCCTGACCTCCTGATGCGGATTCTGCACAACTGTGGGCGTCGTTGCCTCCGATTAACTTGCGCACATTGAGAAGCGAGCTCACTGAAATGCGCGGCTTCGCTTCGAGCTTTAATCCTTCGCACGTTTCCGGCTTTAACATCCACTCCGGTATCGCCAACTGCGAGCCATCCGGCAGCTGCACAATCACGACCGCCGAACTGCCCCGGCGCAGGTATCGAACCAGTTGGACTGCTACTCCATGGAGCGGGTGATACCGGTAGCAGATTTTCGCGGAATACAAATCATGAGCAGTACGGGAATGCCTTAAGACACAGTTTTGCCACCCATATGCTGGAGGCTGGAACGACCTGCGCACGATCCAGTTATTGCTGGGACATCAGCGGCTGAAGAATACGGCGATCCGCGACTTTCATAAAGAGAACGAGCCCCTCGACAACAACGAGCATGACACGCCCAGTCTGGGAGGTGGCCGATGTCATTCATAGCGGCGGTAGCCGCTTTCTGGATCGCTATCGAAAGTCTTTGACTTGGCCACAGGTCAAAGTGCTGAATGCCATCACCCGCTGCCGCACGGCTGCGCTCGGTGGTCATAGCGATCAGTGCGACCGCTGCGGTCATCAGACCATGTCGTATAACCCTGCCGAAACCGGCATTGCCCGAAGTGCCAAACCAATGCACGTAATGTATGGCTTCGATCACGGCAACAAGAGCTTCTACCGGTCACTTACTATCACGTCGTCTTCAGTGTTCCGCACCGGCTCATCCCACTGGTTTGGCAGAACAAGCGACTGCTGTTCGCTCTCCTGTTCGACGCTAGTGTCTTGAGTTAGAAGTTCGCTGCATAGAAATCAGAAAAGAATCAGTGGGGATGGCGTCTTATAGACATGCCGAGTGGACGAGTATGCGAGCCCCTGAATGGAGTGGGCCCCCAAAATGAGACAACGGGTCAAGAGTCGAAATTCAGCGAATGGAGAATCGACTCATGGGATTGTCTCGACGGAAATTCACGCGAGAGTTTAAGGAAGCCGCGATTCGGCGGCTGGATTTGGGGGCTTCGGTAGCGGAGGTGGCGCGAGCCTGCGAGGTCAGTCCGAACCTGCTGCACCGCTGGCGCACGATTGTGAGCGGTCACAAACAATTTCAACCATGCATCGTGTAAGCGACCGAAGCGACAGCGATAAACCGGCGCGCAACAGCGCGAGGACTTGATGGTTCACTACCTGAAAGCCTCTGCTGCCGCTGCAGTTGTCGTGGTCCTGATACCCGCAGTTTGGTTCGCGAGCGACATCTTCCTGATGGCGTTTGCGGGATTGATACTCGCAACGCTCCTACGGAGTGCAGCGACTCTCCTTTCCCGAACACTTCATGTCCGCAGCGGCATTGCTCTCGTCCTTGCCTTCTCCATTCTGGTGTTGCTAATCCCTTCATTTGTTGGGTTAGCCTTCCGCGCCTGCAGGACGAGTATGTTGAGCTACGGTCTCAGTTGCCCGGGTCTTGGAACCACTTGGTCCAGCTGGCAAACAACAACCACCTATTGGGCGACTTGTTGATAAGCTTCAAACCGCTCGGTTCTGGTACAAGGAAGCGGTTGACCGCATCACTGGCGCTTTCTCATCAGCGGCCTCCGTCGTGGGTGGGACAGTAGTGATCCTGTTCGTTGCGTTGTACTTCGCGGCAGATCCTGCTCTGTATTTCCGGGGTGTGGTGAAACTTGTTCCGAAGCACGATGAGTCTCGTGCTAGGGATGTGCTTTCGACGGTGCACGCGCAATTGCTGCGCTGGCTCTTGGTTAAGTGGTCGCTGATGATGTTTGTTGGCGTGGCAACGCCCATTGGCCTGTGGTTGTTGAGCGTCCCTCTGATCCTGTCGCTTACAGTGGCAGTCACCGTACTACTACCTGAACAGAAGATCTGGACCTTTTTCCTATCAGCTGTCGCACTTGTGCCGCTGGCTCACCGGCTGAGCGTTGCGACCGAGCAGATGTCTTTCCAACACGGGCCCTACGATCGGGGCGCTGCTGAATGTGACGTTCGGCAACGCTGGCGAACTTCTGGTTGGGTTCTTCGCCTTGCGACAAGGTTTGGATCGAGTCGTGAAGACATCGATAACCGGATCGATCCTGTCTAATCTCTTGCTAGCCCTTGGTGTTTCTGTGCTCATTGCAGGCGTCTCTCCTTCAATCCGGTGGCCGCACGCGCCCGAGCTACCTTGCTAGAACTTGCGGGATTGTCACTAATTTACCCGCTGCATACCACTATGCTGCGCGCCTTCAGAGCGCATCGCCCGAGCGCGATCTCAGCTTTGCCTTCTCCAGCATCCTTCTTCTCACGTATGGCTGCGCACTGCTGTTCACGAAGAATTTATCGTGGCGCATGCGGATTCATGCAGCGATCCCTCATACGGGGCCCTTACGAGACGGGGTCACTCCTTCGCACCACATCTTCTGCCACCCGTTGTTCAGGGGACGCTTCCTCCCGAATCTCGCGTTCTAGAAAGTAGTTGAGAGCCGTCCGAAGCGCCGCAATCGCGGCCAGCTTCTCGATGTCGCTCCAGGTCGGCGTCACAGCGGTGTTCAGAATATCAGCGGCCAACTCAAATTCAAGCGCCACCGCAAGCCACCGTCCTAGCGTAAGCCGTACCTCATTCTTCGCGCTGGCGGGCCGATTGCGCTGAACGAAGATCAGGGCTGCTTTGATCAGCGCCTCAACGGTCGCAACGGCAATAATCAGCGCCGCCGCGAACTCGACGCATCGCGCGATCACTTCGATTATGTATTTTGCGTGCTCGAGCACGGGTCAACTCAGGCTTGTCCGCTTTCTGGTCGCGCCGGACTAGGTATCGCTCGGGTCCGCTCGCCTCCGAGCTCGACAGGCTCTCTCCCGAAGAACATGTCGAGAATCCAGTCCATTGTCACTCTGGATTTCGGCGCGACACCGGGAATTTTCGCCAAATACACCATGCGCCACAACGCCCACGCGATGATTCCGTAAACGTTTCGGCCGAAGATTCGGGCGACCCCCGCATGTCTCCCCACCAGCGCCAGTTCTCCCAGCGGTTTGAATGTAAAAGGCTGGGCCGCTTCCCCGCGGAGTGCTGAAACAATGTTCCTGGCTACCAACGCTCCCTCGCGCGTGGCGTTCTGGGCTGTCGGAGCATAAGTTCCTGTGTTGTTCGGCTGCGGGATCTCTGCGCAATCACCCAGCGCCCAAACGCCCGGGGCACTTTCAATTTCGCAGCAAGCGTTAACCTCGATACCCCCATGCTTCCCTTTCTCACAGCCCAGCGATTCCACCATCGGATTCGGCTTCACACCGGCTGCCCAAATCACGGTGTGAGAGGGAATGCGCTCCCCCGAATCGAGTTCCACGCCATCGGCGGAGACGCTCTTTGCCGATGCCTTCATCCGTATTTCAACGCCGTGCTGTTTCAACTTTCCCACCGCGTACTTTGCGAGTTCCGCAGAAGTCTCGGTCAGCAGGCGATCTCCTGGATTGACCAGAACAGTGCGCACCTCAGCGGAATCGAGGCCGTACTCGACGGACTTCGAGCGCACCAGATCATTCACGGCAGCAATGGTTTCTACGCCCGTATATCCGCCGCCAGCGACTACAAATGTCAGCAGTGCCTTTCGCTTTTCCGGGTCAGTCTCAATCAGTGCTCGGTCAATGCTCGCCAGCGCGCGCTTGCAGATTGCATCGGCGTCGCCCAACCCCTTCACTTCGAGGCTATGTTCTTCTGCTCCGGAGACGTTGTGAAAATTCGTCACGGACCCGAGCGTAATCACGAGCTGGTCAGCCACAATTTTTCTCTGCTCTGGATCAAGCTCGGATTGTCCGATACTGAACGTCACTTCGCGGGTTTGCAAATCGATGTGATCAACTCGCCCTTGGATGAAACGTATCCGTTTCGAAAATTCATGAACGCCGACCACAACATGGCGGGGGTTGATCTCTCCCGCCGCCGCCTCCGTCAACATCGGCGTGAACAGCAGGAAATTGTCTTCATCGATTACAACAATGTCGCCGTTGTCAGTCTGCGGAAGCAATCGCGCGAGTTCGACGGCTACGCCAATCCCACCGAAACCGGCCCCCAGGATCACGATCCGTTTGCCGGTGGCAAGACCCGCATTTCGCTGGCTTTCTGCAGTACGTGCAATCGATCGAATCGCCAGGCCGGCAGCAGTAGCTCCGATGCCCGCTAAAGCTATTTTTGTAGTTCTTGTCATCAGTGCCTTCGATCAATAAATTCCCGCCTGCCGCAGCATGCCGCAGTGGATGAAATACGGCGGCCCTGTGATGTACCCGGCTTGATCTGACGCGAGGTAGACGGCTAAACCGGCCACATCCGAGGGTTGGCCCCAGCGATTCAGTGGGATTTCGGTCATGAGCGCTTTCTCCAATTCCGGTTTCGCTTCAATATCCTCATCGATGGGAGTGTATATCGCGCCAGGGCCGATTTTGTTCACCGTGATGTTGTATTTCGCCAGCTCCACCGCAATCGTGCACGCCAGCATCCGCAATCCGCCTTTGGAAGCGCAGTACACGGCGTTTGTAGGCATCGGTGCATCTTCGTGCACTGAAGAGATGTTGATAATCCTGCCCCCATTCCCTTGCTGGATCATCTGTTTCGCGGCGGCTTGAGAGACCAGAAAAGCGACCAAACAGGTTGATGTCAACAATCTTGCGTGCCTCCTCGAGCGGGTAATCTACGAAAGCATATTTCCGCTCGATCCCAGCGTTATTGATGACGATATCGAGCCGCCCGAATTCGCGCACTGCACTTTGTATTAGATTTTGAACTTGCTCGGGATTAGATACGTCTGCCTCAACCGCAATCGTGCGTCCGCCAGTACTCTTGATGGCCTCTTCCGTTTTGCTCGGAGCATCGGGTTTTCCAACGTAATCCACTGCGACAGCCGCGCCTTCGTTTGCGAACCGTTCCAGATCCCTTTGCCGATGCCCGTAGCGGCACCTGTGATAATCGCAACCTTGTCTTTCAGTCTCATGTCGTGTCCTTATCCATTGGAAACATGACTCGATCGAGAGTTTCGGTCGAGGACGGCAAATATTGCGGTAGCTTGCTCCTTTTGGGCGGCCAAGTAAATATTCTTATTCAGCCGCTGTGCTCGCGTCACCCAAAACGCTTCTACTCAGACAGCGTAGAGGAATAGTTAGCGCCGGAGCCTAAGACGGATTAGCAAATACTTGGCCGTCAGGCGATCCACCTGGCGCTGAGGCTCAGACGGAGCGACGTTCTCAGATCGCGACTCGGTCGGTTTTGTGCATGTCTGCGATCATGAACAAGCCAACAAGGCTATGTCACGAGAACAGAAAGTAGCAGCGGTCGAAGCCTATTTGGATTGCTTTGTGACCAAGAATGCGTCTCAAATACCCTTCGCCGAAGACGTCACATTTGAGGGTCCTCGAATCCAAAGTTGACGGGTCGGCAAACGGTAGTCGGATACTTAGCGAATATCATGCCTTCGGTTAAAGGCATTCAGGTGAAGCAGCATATCGTGGAGGGAGATTATGTCGCGACTGTCTTCGATATGGAAACAGTGAACGGTGTGGACCACGTCTTCGACAGGTTTCATATTGTCGACGGCGAGATCAGGGGAGTACACGGGTTTTACTATCCTCAACTGCAGCCCTGATAGCAGCGCAGTGGTCAGGAACTTTGATCGACACTACGCCGTTCTGCGCGAGCGATCCTGAATGGGGTCCAATAGCGGACCCAATAGCCCTAGAGTCGGCCCAGAATTTGTCCTAGTCGTGGCCTGGCATGTTCATGTGCCGCTTCGCTAACCTTCGTCAGGTGGATTGGCGTCGGCGAGGGAGTCCCTTTGCCGAGGACTCGGCTCCAGGTGGTTCACGGAACGGTTCCACCGAAATGCGCTCGTAACACACTTCCAGCACGGTCAGGTATTCTGTGCCGCCCGGAGCTTGGAGAACTACACGATCACCCGCTGTCGACTTGATCAACGCGCGCCCTAGAGGCGACACCCAACTGATGTGGTTGCGGTTGAGATCGACCTCGTCGGTGCCTACGATGCTCACCACTCGCTCCGTTCCCGCAGCATTGGCATAGCGCACAGTCGCCCCGAAGAATGCCCTTGTCGCCGACTGCCCCGATCGCGGAGTTTCCGGGTCAACTACTTCCGCAGATTCGATTTGCTTCGTGAGAAAGCGAATCCGCCCATCGATTTGACGCAGCCGCCGCTTGCCGTACTGATAGTCGGCGTTTTCACTGCGATCGCCGTTGCTCGCAGCCCACTCCACCACCTCCGTCACGGCCGGGCGTTCTCTGGTGACCAGAAACCGGTGCTCATCTTTGAGGCGCTGCAGGCCGCTCGGCGTTATGTAGTTCTTGCTTTGCGTCGCGGGTTCGTCACCTTGCGGTTTTCTCGTAAACCCTTTTCGCATATCTTAGTCTCTCCAGCGCGGATCGAGCAGGTGCCACAAAGCTCCTACGAAATGGAAAATGCGATGCCTGTTCTACGTTGTCGCTCAATTCTGCCTAGAATTGCTCAAGCACGATCCCCAAATCAAATTTGCGCAACGCCCCAAAAGAGCTTGCCGGCCACGAGCAAAATCCATCGTCGGAAAGGTGCCGGCGAAGGTATGGCGAGCGCGGAATACTTGATTAAGCGCCACTGGGCCGTTACACACGATTAACCACACACGTCAGACATTCACAGCCACGAATAACGCGTTGTAAGGTCCGGTGCATCGGTTCGCAGCTAGCCGATCGCCTCCAACGATTATCAAAGCCAACGCGCCAGTCCTCTCCTCGAAAACATGGCCCGGAATGCCTCAACGAGCAACAGCAATGTGATCAACGCCGCGACTTTTCGCTAAATCGTGGCCTAAAGGGAATATTTGCCTAGTTGTCGAGGTAATAGAACGTGTGTCGCGCGTTATGAAAACTCACCCCGATCGCTGGATGAAATTCGTCTGTTTCGCAGGCCTGTTGTTTACCAGTCTCCCCGCTTCCAGCCAAATTGAGGAGCCGATTCTTACCAAGTCCGCTCAGGTATTTGCCCCGGCATCGGGAAGTTTGAAACTTGATTATGCCGGGAGCCTCATCAACAACGGCGCAAGCTCCCAAATCATCCCCGAGTTCACTCTGCAACAGGGCTTAGCCAATCGACTCGAAGGCATTTTGCGCTTCCCGCTTCTACGTTTCCAGCCCGAGAGCGGATCGGCGGTTATTGGCGGCGGCCAGGTTGCCATCGGCGCTAAGTATTTATTAACCGGCGGACCGGAGGCGAATGCAACGATTTCAGTTCAGGGCGTGATAGAGGCGCCTACCGGTGATTCCCGCTTGGTCGGGAATGCTACCCAGGTTATGTCAGAAATCGTGGCGGACTGGCATTTGACAAGGCGCCTCATAAGCTACACGAACCTGGCTTGGGATTCATCGTTCGGCGGAACAGCACGACACATGTCTTTCATTGGTTATGACACGACATTGGCGCTCGCGAGGCGGCGTCGCCTAATACCCGCTCTCGAGTTCGCGGGAAGCACGAATACCAGCAACGGCAGGACTCAAGCCGTTATTCAACCAGACATTCTGTTTCGAAAAGGAGCTCATTTTGAATTCAAGCTAGGTGTGCCGGCCGGTCTCAATGCCATATCTCCCACGCTAGGCATTCATGCTCAGCTGGCCATCTTTTGGGGAGAAAGCTGAATAGTAATGCTTTGTTGGCTCCGGGCTCTGGATCGTAATTATCAAGGCTCGCCTCAAAAGCCAGTTCGACGCGGGGACAAGTTCCGACGTTTACGTCGTCCCTTCGGCCGGAGGCGTAGTCAAGAAAGTCACCGACTACCCGGGAGACGATAACGTTCCATCCTGGTCTCCTGATGGCAAATGGATTTATTTCGGTTCCCGACGCGCCGTCGAACATGAAATTTTTGGCATGCGCCCGGACGGCAGCGGCGTCCAGCAGATTACCAAAACGCAGGCGTATATGACGAGGTCACGTTCGATGGTAAATGGCTCTATTACTCGGCGCGCGGAAAAGGGCTTTGGAAGATGTCCTCGGCTGGCGGTGATGCGACCCGGGTCCTGCCTCGCGAAGCGCTCCACAAGGCAGTAAGCTTCACACTCACAGGCAACGGTATCTATGCCTTCGGAGCAGGCAAACAGCAAGAATACCCGTCTGCTCATATCGTCTTTGGGTGTTCGGCCAAACATCTCTGGTTACGGTTGAATGTTGCGGTTTCGCCGTCTAGGATCTCCGCTCTCGCCCTTACCGCGTTTTAGACCACTTAAACATCCAACAGTGATTGCTGCGGGATTGTTCTCCTCGGCTAGCTTCTCGATCTGCCGAGTGACGATCAAAGCCGTGTTGTACGCCAGCTGATTGGCGTCTGTGACCGTCAATTTCAAAGTGAGCCACTACCGAATCCGGTAAGATGTAACTGCCAGGGAAGGGAATGCGTCAGAAGCGCATGCTGCGTGGACTTCTTCTGATCGGGCTTTTAGTCGGATGCATTTGTGCCCAAGTACCGATTCCGGGCAGCCCCGCCGGCCAGACGCTTCGCGCCTGGCTCGATGCCTTCAACAGCGGCGACCGCACGCGGATAGAAACCTTCATTCAAAAGTTTGCGCCGAAGCTTACAGTTGACGGCACAATGGAATTTCGCCATAGGACCGGCCGCCTTGAACTTCTCACCATCAGCAGGGTCGGACGGACCTACATCGAATTCCAGGTCAAGCAGAACGTGAACGGGAAAACCGTAACCGGGCCAGTTGTACGTCACGGACACCGTGCCCGCGCAGGTGGTCAATTTGAACTTCATCGGTCTGCAAGACCTGTCTCCTGTAGTGCTGAAAAAGCGTTAATGACATCCACCCACACCGGACGCTATAGTTTAGATTTCTCGACCTCGGAATAACGGCTGCCGTCATTGCTCAGAGGCCGCCAGCGCACAGCCGGATTTCGTGTAATCCCGAAGTTAAACGGGACAGATCAAAAGCCATTTCGGTGTTCGTATCTTTGAGGTGGTATGAAGCGAAGAACACCGCAGGAACTGGAACCCATTTCGAAGCCCATGAAGCCGGACACGTTTTTGAGTTGGTGGAGCGGCTCAGATTAACTCGTTTGCTGGCGATCTACCCGGCAAGGTTGGTGTGGGCCGCCTATGTGCTGATTAGTTGTTTCTTCAGCATCGCCGTCGTTTCGAGCAAAGCCGTGATGACGGGCAATCCGTTTGTGTTCCCGTCACTCGGGCCAACCGCCGACCTATTGTTTTTTACGCCTCTGGCTAAGGCGTCCAGCCCAAGGCACGCCTTGTTGGGGCATGCTATTGGGCTCCTCTGTGGATACCTAGCGCGGGTGGTCACGGGCACTTTGAGTTTCGAGGCGGCGTTGCGAGCGGGCGTGCACTGGCCCACGCTCTTCGCCGCCGCACTTTCACTGAGCGTGACAGGGGCAGCTATGGTGGTTTCAGAGTGAGCCATCCGCCGGCTGGAGCTACGACGTTGATCGTCTCTCTCGGGCTGCTGGCGAAACCGACGCAGCTGCTAATGATGGAAAGCGCGGAGCAGCCGCCCACCAAGCGGCGAGCGATCTGAACCATTCGACTCTCTGTTGAGGGCTCCCGTGGATGGCAGGATTGATGGACATCGAAGTCCGCTTGCGGACTCACGCGTGCGATGTGGTATCAAAAAACCTTGAGCGCTTAATCCAGTGTGAAGACACGCTGGGCGGCGGCCTCAAACCGCTCGTGCGGAACGAAGACTTCGAGGAGAAAACTATATGGAGCCATTTCTAGGCCAGATTCAACTTTTTCCCTACAATTTTGCGCCGCGTGGTTGGGCCCCATGCGACGGGCAGATACTCCAGATTTCGCAGAACACACCTTTTGTTTGCGCTGCTTGGTACAAACTTCGGCGGGGATGGCCAAAGGACCTTCGCGCTACCAAAGCTGGCTGGGCCAGCCGCTTCGCTCGCGTATTACATCGCATTGCAAGGCGTTTTCCCGTCGCGCGATTAGCGGTGCGACTTTCGAGAATTGAACTTGCGACCGCTCAGCCGTGATGCTCATCGTGTGATGATTTGGGTCCGCAACTACACGGTCATAGTTTGTTCCCTCCCAGTCAATAAACTCCATCAATAAACCCAGGCGAAATGAGATTATGACTGCCATGGAAAACGCCAATCGCCGTCTGAGGTGGCACGGTATGTTGCTGTTCCTGCTGGGGCTCATAACAGGGTTTGTGGAACCCCGCTTCGCAAACATGCGAATGGGATTAGCGGCGCACCTGGAAGGATTGATGAACGGAACCTTCCTGGTTGCCTTGGGAGCCATCTGGCTTCAGGTAAAATTATCCCCGCGCACGAAGGACATCGATTACTGGACTGCTCTCTACGGCACCTATGCAAATTGGGTGGTGACTATACTCGCGGCCGTGTTCGGTACTGCAGCCCTTTCTCCAATCACGGGAGTGGGTCATCACGGGCAACCTTGGCAGGAGAGTCTGATCACCGTGGGGTTTATGACTGTCGGCGTGGCAATCGTTCTAGCGTCGGTCCTCATCCTCTGGGGTCTCCGGGGCAGAGCGTTGTCGTATGCGACAGAAGAACGACCCCGGTAGGCTGGCCCTTAATGGTCAAGCAGGTCAGCTTTCGCGTGCTACTACGTACACACCGAGACCAACCATTGCCACACCGGTTGCCCTGCGCTGATTCTTTCGGGCGCGTTGAGAAGCAAGCAGACGTTTGCCAATACGTCCAGCGAACAACGCTACAAGTACATCAACGCTCGTGTTCAGAATGACCGTGATGGTTCCCAACACCAGAAATTGCGCAAACACCGAACCTGCGCGGGCGTTTACGAACTGGGGAATGAAGGAAAGAAAAAACAGCGCAGTTTTGGGGTTCAGAACTTCGGTCACAACCCCTTGAGGGAACGGATTCCCGGTGGTCACTTCAGCGGTGACGGATTCAGTACTCTTCCCGGCTGATCTGAACATTCGAATTCCTAAATACACCAAATACAAGGCTCCAGCCCAACGAACGGCTTGATAGGCAACTGCAGAAGTCGCGAGTACTGCTGAGATACCGAGTCCGGCAGCAACGACGTGCACGAAGCCGCCAATGAACGTTCCAAGCGAAGAGAGAATCCCTTCGCGACGACCTCCAGCTACGCTCCGGGCGAGAACGTACATGATTCCAGGTCCAGGGGTAACGGCCAGCAAAATCGAAGCCGACAAGAACGCGGCAAATGTAGTCACGGAGCCCATTCCGACAGTGTAGAACCAGACCGGCATCCAGCAGTCGAGGAACACTTCGGCCGCGAGCGGGAAGGTTTACTATAAGCCTATTCTTATATAAGCTATATTTTATGAATGATCTCGATGCCGCGTTCTCTGCGATGGCCGATCCGACGCGCCGGGCGATCCTTGCCCGGCTTGCGAAGGGAGAGGCAACCGTGACGGAGCTGGCGGGGCCCTTCAAGCTGACGCAACCAGCCATTTCGCAGCATCTGAAGGTGCTCGAAGCCGCCGGACTCATCGTTCGCCGCGTTGAGGGCACCAAGCGCCCGCGCCGTCTGGCGAAGGCCGGTATCGAAGCGATCGATGAATGGCTTGCCATGCTGCGAACGGCCCTCGAGAAGAACTACGATCGGCTCGACGAAGTTCTGGTAGGGATGGAAGAACACAAAAAAGGAGATAAAAAATGAGCAAGGTGACGCTGAAAACCGAAGGCGATACACACGTGGTAGTTACAAGGCGCTTCGCGGCGCCTCCGGAAGCCGTGTACCGCGCGCACACGGATCCGAATTTAGTCCAGAAATGGCTGCTCGGTCCTGAAGGTTGGACGATGCCCGTCTGCATCAATGAGGCGCGGCCGGGCGGCAGGATCCGGTACGAGTGGACAGATGGCAAAGGTGGCGGATTTCACCTTACGGGTGAGTATCTGGAACTCGAGCCATATAGCAGGATCGTTCATGTTGAGCGAATGCACATGCCGGACCCTACGCCGGACAACCATGTTGAAACGACCTTTCAGGCGGACGGTACCGGCACCTTGATGACAATTCGGATGACCCTGCCTGATACGCAGACGCGGGCGGCGATGCTTGCGACTGGCATGGAACACGGAATGGAGGCGAGCTACGTTCGGCTCGAAGGAATGCTGTAGCCGGAGACTCATACTCATGGCTAGGAGGGCGCACCGCCAACCGGAGTCCCGGAGCAGTGCCCTCCCCGACAAAGTGTCAGCCGTTTGTTGGCGGGAAGAGCTGGTCAAGGTGCGCACGCAGCATGGCTTCGACATCAAGAGGATGAAAACGATCAAACAAGCCGGACCACAATAGACCTACAATTGCCGGAGCGAGGAGCAGCTGGGGGTAGCGCACTGGCGCGATATTCGATAGTTCTCCCTTTTCGAAGGCACGCCGGGCGAGGCGGCTAAAGACTTTGAGGCCTGGCTCCACGACGGCACGAAAGTAGAGTTCCGGCAATTTAGGGAAGCGAACTGCTTCTGCAATCAGCAGGCGCAGGACAGCAATTCGGCGCGCGCGACCCGGATCGGAGAACAGCGGCATCAGTGTCCGGTCCAGAAAGGCGCGAACCGACTCGCCCGATTCGAGGCCTGTAGCAGCGGCGTTTACAAGTGGCGAGATCTCCTGGCGGATGATCGCCTCGAATAACGCTTCCTTGTCTTCGAACCGAAGATAGATCGTTCCTTTGGCAACCCCGGCGCGACGGGCGATATCGTCCATGCGCGCGGCGGCAAATCCCTTTTTTGTGAACTCCTCAAGCGCGGCCTTGACGATGGCGTGGCGGCGTTTGGCGGTCGCCGTGCTCCGCTTCTTCGTCATTCGGGCCGGCGCGGTCCGTGAACTAGATTTCCGGCGCATACGAATTGATGATATGCTGCAAGAAACGTGACTGACCAGTCAGTCAACAAATACCCCAGGAGTGGAACGTGAGAGCACAACAATTGCCCAGCAGGTGCTGCATTGTCGGCGGTGGTCCGGCAGGTGTGATGCTGGGCTATCTGTTAGCGCGTGCAGGTGTCGCGGTCACGATACTCGAGAAACACCGAGACTTCTTCCGTGACTTTCGCGGGGACACCGTCCATCCCTCCACCCTTGAACTGCTGTTCGAGTTGGGCTTACTCGAAGAGTTCCTTAAACTGCCGCACCAGAAAGTCACTTCCGTGGAGGTCACAGTCGGAGACTTCACGTTCGAAGCCGCGAACTTTGGGCACTCGCAAACGCACTGCCGGTTTGCCGCCATCATGCCGCAATGGGACTTCCTCAACTTCTTATCGGAACAGGGGAAGAAATATGAGAACTTCGATCTGCGGATGGAGCATGAAGCAGTCGATCTCCTCTACGAGGGAGAGCGGGTTCAAGGCGTGCGGGTCCGAACGCCGAGGGGGACGGAGCAAATTGGAGCGGACCTCGTTATCGGATGCGACGGGCGTCATTCGATCACGCGGGATGCAGGGTGCTTGCAGGTGAGTGAGCTTGGTGTTCCAATCGATGTGCTCTGGTTCCGCATCAGCCGCCGGGAAGATGACCGCGAGCAGGGGTTGGGCCATGTTGACTTTGGGAAAATGCTGGTCCTGATCAACCGGCACGATTATTTTCAGGCGGCATTCATCATTCCGAAGAACTCATTCGAGCAGATAAAGGAAAAGGGTCTGGAAGCGTTTCGAAAGGACATCTCGCAGGTCACGCCGTTTCTGAGCGACCGTGTACAAGAGTTGCAGAACTGGGAGCAAGTCAAGCTGCTGTCGGTACAGATCAACCGGCTGAAGCGATGGCATCGGCCAGGGCTGTTGTGCATCGGAGATGCGGCGCATGCCATGTCGCCCGTCTTTGGTGTCGGAATCAATCTGGCGATTCAGGATGCAGCAGCCGCGGCGAACATACTAAAGCGAGCAATGCGTGACGGACAGATGACCGACCACTTGCTGCAAAAAGTTCAGCAACGGCGGGAGTTCCGGACCCGGATCACGCAAGGTTTGCAGGTGATTGCGCACTCAGGGTTCCGGTACGTGTTTCGCAGACAAGGTCCGCTGCATGCGTCATGGCCACTGAAATTGGCGGCGCGGGCACATATTCTGCAGCCGATTCTGCTGCGAGTGGTGGGCGTAGGCGTCGTTTCGGAGCACGTTTCCGGTGAGTTAGTACGGGCACGACGCATGAGAAACAGGATCGCGCGTGTGATTGCGACGGGAGCCGGTGTCGCGGCAGCAGCGTCAGTAGCATGGCTCGCATTGAGAGGCAGCCTGCGCAGCCCGATAGCCACCGGATCTGGCGTAGCAACGGCAAAATAAGAGCTGCTGCGAGACCCGTCGAGGTCGCTGGGCTGTTGAAAGATACACCGGCACCGTCGTTCACAATAAGGAACTATGAGAGCGAATGACACGGCAGTTGCCGTTTCGATCCTAGTGCTGTGCCTGAGGGTATCCGGACAAACTGCGGCGCCACCGATCAATCAATTGGGGGCGTACGGACCTTGGCTGGCAAACGATGTCCTCGGGGATGGCCCGGCGCGCTTATCGTTTCGGACCGGCCAATGGAAGGATGTGGACACGTGGCGCCGGACGGCCCGGAAACGGGTGACAGAGTGCATTGCGCCGGTTGACCTGGGTGGTCGCCCAGCGGTCACGGTGACGGGACGTACGACCTATGACGGATTGGACATCGAGTTCCTCACGTGGCTATTGCCGATGGGGCCGAAGACCGAGGCTGTGTTTCTGAAACCCGCGGGCGCCCAGGGGCGATTACCCGCTATTCTGGCCTTGCACGATCATGGCGGCAACAAATTTCTGGGATGGCGCAAGATTGTGCGGACAGATTCGACGCCATGGGCCGTTCAGGAACAGCACCAAGCCACTTATTACGGCGGCGTGGGGTGGGCGAATGAGATTGCGAAGCGTGGGTACGCGGTGCTGGTTCACGACACGTTTCCGTTTGGCAGTCGCCGGGTGATGGTGAAGGATGTACCGGAGCAGATCCGGGAAGGTGGTGTTGACCCGTCGGCAGACGATCTCGCCGGGATAGCCAAATACAACAAGTTCGCTGCGCAACACGAGAACGTGATGGAGAAGAGTCTGCTGGCAGCCGGAACAACCTGGCCCGGAGTTTACCTCGTGGAGGACCAACGGGCGTTGGATGTCCTGAGCAGCCGGCCGGACGTGGATGCGACGCGAATCGGGTGTGCCGGGTTGTCGGGCGGCGGGATGCGAACGGTCTTTCTTGGCGGAATGGACGACCGCATCAAGGTTGCGGTAGCGGTGGGGTTCACAACCACCTGGCGAGACTTCCTCCTCGACAAATCGTTCACACATACCTGGATGACCTTTGTGCCTCTGCTGCCGAAGGATCTCGACTTTCCAGAGATTCTTGCGTTACGGGCTCCGGCGGCGACAATGGTCCTAAATAGTAGGGAAGACCGCCTATACACGCTGCCAGAGATGCAGCGTGCGGACGCAATGATTGCCGATACGTTCAAACGTGCGAACGCCGCGGACCGATATAAATCGATTTATTATGATGGCGGCCACAAGTTCGACCGCAAGATGCAAGCGGATGCTTTCGATTGGTTCGATCGGTTCCTGAAGACTCCTTCGGTTCAGCGCTGAGGGCAGGCAGACGGGCCGAACCTAACCTCACCTGCTGAGAAAACTCAGCGCGATCGTGCATCAATTCGGCTGGCCTTGCCGCGCGCAAGCCTAGAATGCGGCGCAGTTGTTCGCCAACAGAGAATCATTGCTGCGGGGCTAGTATCAGCCCGGAATGGTGCTGCGCCGCTGCCAACCAGCGAGTATGCAGAGCGAAAAAATCGGAGACATCAAAGGTATATCGGACGCACCGTACCTGCGAGGCATACACAAACTGCTCTTCGTCGGTTCTCCCAAGAAATTCTGCTCGATCGGTGTGATGACTGATACGCCGCGTTGCCGGAGTGCTCCGACGAGGTCTGTATCCGTCGCGTCTTCGTCAAAGTAGACGCTGAATTGGCTCACATTTTCAGATCAATGGCCGGCTCGTTTGAGCGCTTCGGTAACGCGCGCCTCGGATTCCAGATCCGCATCTATCTCGTCTCGGTTCGCGTGATAGTAGGCAAGGGCAGCGTGAAGTTGCGCAAGTGACAGATGCCCGAACTTCTGGACGATTTCTTCAGGAACAAGTCCGGCATTGTGCCACAAGGCGATCCGGCATACGGAAACGCACACCAAGACCTGGGCGTCAGCGTAGGACATTCTTGACGAGGCCTTTAACGTGCGCTCGCCGGGCACACATCGTTCCTGGAGAACCAGCGAATGTTTCTAGATCGCAACGGCTATGGAGAACGCGTGCTCTTCAGGATCTGGCATCGCGAACCGGGCCGATCGAAGAACGTAACGGAAGCTTGCGAGTTATCGATGCAGGCTCTAAGCAACTATCAACTGGATCTGCCTTTTGGCTTGATTTATCTGATCGATGGGGCCGGCAAACGAGCTTGCCTGGCGGCCAATGCTTACCTGCCGCCAGGAACTCCCGCCAGCCCTGAATTTATAGAGTTGGACGAATCGACCGGTTCCGCGTGGTCACTGAAGGAAGTGATCCGCACGGGCGCTACGTCGACGATCAGCGGCTTGGTCGATCGCTTTGGCAACGTAAACTGCGAACCGTACCCGGAGTCTCCGGAAACCGCCCTGGTTGTACCAATTGCTGTTGCGGGGGCCGACCGTCCCGCAGTATTCTTGATAGCGGGGGTGAGCCCTCGGCTGCCTTTTGCAGAGGACTATCAAACCTTCTTCGATCTTATTGGCGCGGCGCTGACCGCGGCAATTGTGAACGCACGCGCTTACGAACAGGAACGCATGCGCGCGGAAAAGCTCGCTGAATTGAATCAGGCAAAAACGGCGTTTTTCAGTAAGGTCAGCCACGAGTTTCGAACCCCGCTGACTCTCATGCTCGGTCCTATAGAAGAGATACTCTAAGTTCCGTACGGTTCGGATGAACTGCCGATGCTGACGAAATTCGAGCCACGAGGCGAGCAGCAAGGGCAAACTGCCGCACGGATTCTTATCGTAGAAGACAATCCTGGAGATGTGTTTGTGATGGAAGAAGCTCTCAGGGAGCACCAGATCAATGGTGAAGTTGCCGTTGTCTCCGACGGCGAGGCAGAAATCAATTTCTTTCATGCTCTCGAAGAAAATCCGGCTCTCTACTGCCCCCATATATCGTTTTGCTGGATTTGAATCTGCCCAAGTGTTCGGGGCATTTGATACTGGAACCCATCCGGGCTGGGCATCGATCCGCGACGACCCCTGTCGTCATCGTCACCTCTTCAGAATCGGAAAGAGATCTCATACAGAATGCAAAGTTGGGTGCGACGGCATACTTCAACAAGCCCAACGATTTGGAATCCTTCATGATGTTGGGCGCACTTGTCAATACGCTCCTTAGCGCGTCGAGTACCGCCCATTAAGGGCGTCAAGCGTCCAGCCGGGCTCGGTGGCTATCAACGTGACTGCCGAATTGTCGGCCACAGCCTGGTCCCTTCCTTGTGATGCTCGGACGGAATAGCCGATCGCATCTCCCGGGTGACGCACAAACGCCTGTTACGATTGAGGCTTAATTCCCGAATGGCGCTGCGGTTTTACAACACTCTTACGCAAGAGGTCGAAGCCTTCCACCCGCGAGAAGGCAATCTGGTTCGAATGTATACCTGTGGTCCGACTGTCTACAACTACGTTCACATCGGAAATTTCAGAACATTCACGTTTCAGGACGTGCTCAGGCGCTGGTTGAAATACCGGGGCTACGAACTCGACCACGTGATGAATGTGACCGATGTGGATGACAAGATTATCGCGAATGCGGCACGCGAGGGAAAGTCTCTTGAAGAATATACCTCGGCATATACGAAGGCGTTCTTCGAAGACGCGGCCACATTGCGACTCCAGCAGCCAGAGCGGGTCGCCCCGGCGACGAAGCATATTGGCGTCATGGTGAAAGCGATAGAGGATCTGGAAGCGCGCGGAGCGACCTACACCAACGATGGCTCGACCTATTTCCGGATCGCAGCTTTTCCGGAGTATGGCAAACTTTCGCACAACGACTTCAGCGGCATGCGGACCGGCGCGCGGGTTGATGTCGATGAGTATGACAAAGCGGATGCGCGTGACTTCGTGCTGTGGAAGGCGCGTAAGGGTAACGAGCCGTTTTGGGAGACTCCATTCGGAGACGGACGGCCCGGCTGGCACATCGAGTGTTCGGCGATGGCCATGAGCTACCTGGGGGAGACGCTGGACATTCACGCAGGCGGCATCGACCTGGTCTTTCCACATCACGAAAACGAAATTGCGCAATCGGAATCGATCACCGGCAAACCATTTTCGCGTTTCTGGCTGCATTCGGAGCATTTACAGATCGAATCGCAGAAGATGTCGAAATCGCTTGGGAACTTTTTCACTCTGCGCGAACTGTTGGAGAAAGGCTACCCGGCGGAGGCGATACGCTATCTGCTCGCCTCGGTACCGTATCGCAAGAAGCTGAACTTCACGTTTGAAGGGTTAAGGGCAGCAGTTAAGACCATTGAGCGGCTGCGCGATTTCGAACTGCGGCTGACCTCGACCAAGTTGCCGTCTGGGCGGAATGAATCGCTAGCGGCACGCTCGGAAGAAGCAATCCGAGAGTTCGAAGAAGCGCTGGATGACGATCTGAATACGGCCGAGGCGCTAGCGGCCATTTTCGAATATGTACGAGAAGTAAATACCGCACTCGACAGCGGAGAGTTTCAAGAGGAGAATCGCTGGGATGCGGCGCGTGTTCTGGAGGTCTTCGACAGCATCTTCGACGTGTTGAAACGGAGCGACCGGGCGCCACAGACAGTGGAGAGAAACGGAACCGGCGAAGTTGCGCTGAGCGATCTGGAGATCGACGAGCTGATCACACAGCGAACCCAAGCCAAGAAGTCGCGGGATTTTTCGCGGGCGGACGAAATCCGCAAATCGCTACAAGAGAAAGGGATCATCCTCGAAGACACGAAAGAGGGCGTGCGCTGGAAGAGGAAATGAAATTCGATAGCCAAGTAGTTCATGCCGGAGATCGCAAGCGGCAGCCCGGCCAACTAGTGCCGGCGACAACGCCGATTCACCTAAGCTCAACCTATTTCTACGATTCTGCGGCGACACTGGACAGAGTACTCGGGCACGAGGAAGAAGGCTTCTGTTACGCGCGCTATGCGAGCCCGACAAATACAGCGCTGGAAGAGTTGACCACCGAGCTGGAGAAAGGAGCGGGGTCGCTGGCAACTGCCTCCGGAATGGCTGCGGTTCAGATCGCCTTTCAGGCTGCATTGCTCGACCGGCCGCATAGCGTGCTCGCATCTCACTCCATTTATGGCGCCACGGTAGGTTTTCTGGATCAGATACTGGGGCCCTCTGGGGTAGATATCACCTATACGGATATCTGTGACCCGGCGAAGCTGGAAAAGATCGTGGCGAGCAAAACGCCGGGCTGCATTTTTATCGAAAGTATCTCGAATCCGCTGCTTCGGGTGGGAGACATGAAACGTATAGCGGACCTGGCGAAGGAGGCCGGGGCTGCGCTGATCGTCGATAACACTTTCGCCACTCCGATGATGATTCGGCCGCTCGAGATCGGCGCGAACATGGTCGTGCATAGCGCAACCAAATATCTGGCAGGACATGGTGACGTTTTGGGTGGCGTGGTAGTCAGCGACCAGCCACATAAGGAACAGGTGCGGATGATTTCGAGGCTAGTCGGACCGCTGTTGGGACCCTTTGAGAGCTATCTAACGATGCGCGGCATCAAGACGCTTGCTCTGCGCTTTGAACGGCAGTGCCGGAACGCGCAGTGCCTGGCGGGATGGCTCAGATCCCACCCTCATGTGGACCGAGTCTACTACTGCGACGACCCGGCACATCCGGACGCAGAGCATATCAGACAGTATTTCGAACCGGGACTGTATGGAGCGATTCTGAGTTTCGAGATCAAGGATGCAGCGAAGGACCAGGTTCTGCGATTCATGGACCGTCTGAAAATGGTCGTACCGGGAAGTTCTCTGGGCGACGTGCATACGTTGCTGCTTTACCCCTGGATTGCTTCGCACCGCAATGTTGCGCCGAAGATGCGCGAGCGGATGGGCATTAAGGAGAACCTGGTACGGGTGGCGGTTGGAATTGAAGCGGTGGAGGACATACGCGCAGATCTCGATCAGGCGCTGGACGACCTCGGCTGAGTTCGTTACGCCTGATAGAGTAAGAAAGCGGCCGTCGTGTTTGCGCATCAAAGAAAAAAGATACAGCTTCTATTTGCCGCAGCGGACGCTATCCTGACCCTGGTCGCCTTTCAGGCGGCGTATTTCACGAGAACCCGGCTCACATTCGAGCATGTGTTTTTTCTCGTTCCCAGAACTCACTTTCTTTTCCTGTGTTTCTCGGCGGTGGCGTGGGTTTCGCTCGGTTCGCTTTACAGGGTTTACGAATACCTGGATTCTGCCGAACCGCTGCGCGTGTTCAGCCGGACGGTGCGGCAAAGCTTTCTGGGCATCGTGCTACTGATTCTTTTTCAATACCTGGTTCAGCTCGATCCGCCATTAAGCCGCAGCTTTCTGCTGCTGTTTTTCATTTACAGCATTTTCCTGCTGATGACGTTTCGCTTTTACTCGCCCGTGTTCGTCAGCGCTTTCCAACGGGGCTTCGGCAGCCCATACCACGTGGTGATTGTGGGTGCGGAGCAAAAAGCGGCTGCCCTGGCTCAAGTACTCAGCGAAGGTTCACCTTTCCGAATCAAGATAGTCGCCGCACTGAATCCCGAAGAATGTGCCGCAAACTTGCCCACTCTGCTGGCGAGCCGGATCGTAGATGAAGTGATCTTTAATGTAGACAGCAGCCAACTGGCAGGGCTCGAAGACGTGTTCCTGCATTGCGACGAGCAAGGCGTGCGGACGAGAGTGGCGATCGACTTCTTCCCGCACGTAAACAGTGAAATCACGCTGGACAAAGTGGGTGGAGCACCGCTGCTGACATTCTCGGCCGCGCCGCTGGAAGATGTTCGGCTGGTAGTGAAGCGTTTCTTCGACATCGTCGTGTCGCTGGTGGCACTGGTCTTGACCGCTCCGTTTATCGCCATCGTAGCGTTGATCATCAAGATGACTTCGCGAGGACCGGTTCTTTATAGCCAGGTACGCTGCGGTTTAAATGGCAGGAAGTTCAAGATGTACAAGTTCCGATCGATGGTAGAGAACGCCGACGAGCTAAAGATGCGTTACGAGCATATGAGCAAGCGCTCGGTCGCGTTCAAAATACCGCACGATCCGCGGGTCACGACGATCGGAAGATGGCTGCGGAAGTTTTCCATCGATGAGGTACCACAGCTTTACAACGTGTTGCGAGGGGAGATGTCAATCGTGGGTCCTCGCCCGCCCATTCCGGAAGAAGTGGAGCGTTATGAGCTGTGGCAGAAAAGGCGGCTGCGGATGCGCCCGGGTTTGACCTGCATTTGGGCAGTCTGCGGCCGGGATCAGATCGACTTCAATTCCTGGATGCGAATGGACATCTCTTATATAGAGAACTGGTCGTTGAAATTGGACTGGTCCATCATATTGAGAACTATTCCGCATGTACTCGCCGGTAAAGGGGCACATTGATGCACCTCGTACCAACAAATGACGAAGTGATCGGGCTACTTCGGCAAACGGGGGCCTTGCGAGACGGTCATTTCGAGTATTCGAACGGGATGCATACCGATGAGTATCTGCAAGTCCCGCTCGCTTTTCGTTACTATCAGCATGCGAAGGTACTAAGTGTCGGTCTCAGCCGGCGACTTCGGGCCGATAGCGAGATACGGGCGATGATCAAAGAATTGTCGATAGTTTGCCCGACGACGCAGGGCCTGCCAATTGCATTTGGTGTCTGTGAAGCGCTGCGGGCTCACCAGGTCTATTGGGCCGAGCAGGACACCGAGACTTCTCCGATGCATTTCCGCCAGTTCCTTGAACCCGAAAAGGGGGAGAAGATCCTGATTGTGGATGACATTCTTCGTTCGGGACGCCGGATGACTCTGCTACGGAACCTCATCGAAGAAAAGCAAGCCGAGGTGGTAGGTCTTGCGGTAGCGGTTTACCAGCCCAATCCGACCATCGCAGATTTCGGCAATCTGCCGCTCTTCTATCTGGCAAAGATGAACGCCCTGTACTACAAAGATGCGAGTAGCTGTGAGCTCTGCCATCGCGACGTTCCGATACAAAAAGTCTGGAGCTGAGAAGTTCGGCACCTTCGCGGCACACCTGTTCTGAGAAGGTTCTCGGAGGACAGTCTCAAAAGATCCATGCGTATTTTCCGTGTTGCCCTTGCTTTTGGTGTGCTCTGCACGCTCGCTACTGCCGGACACGACGGGAGTCGCGCCGAATACATCGGTGGCACGAGGGCCGATATTCCGGCCAACAACTCGGGAGAGATCGAAGTCTCGAATCCGGTGTATTTTGTTTTCGCGTCGAAGCATACGCACGTCAAAGTGCCCTTCGAGCGGATTAACCTGCTGGAGTACGGGCAAAAAGTGGACCGGCGTTATCTGGCGGCGGTAGTTATTTCCCCGCTCTTCATGCTGGCAAAGAAGCGTGAACACTTTCTGACGATCGGGTTTCAGGGGAACCAAGGACAGCAAGAAGCGATGGTCTTCAAAGTAGACAAAAACGACATACGCCTAGCGCTAGTAACACTAGAGGCACGGACCGGGCAAGTGGTCCAATATCAGGACGATGAGGCCAGATTAGCGGGTAAAGGTTGAGCAGTCTCCGGTTGATTGTAGCCGGGGGGTTGCTTACCTGCCTAGGGTACGCTCAACAGACTGGGGCGAGTTCGGCAGTAACGAACCTGACCGAAATCAAACGGATCTACGTTTCCGAACTGATCGGTGCGAATGCCGATGAGCTACGTGAGCTAATTATTGCAAGCTTGGATTCCACAAAACTCTTCGTCTTGACGGATAACGCCGATCGGGCGGATGCGATTCTCAAGGGCGCCGCAGACGATAAGGTGTTCACGGATTCGATCGATATCCAAGAGGGTATCAGCGCGCGCGAAAATCTCGGCAAGTCTAGTTCGGGCAGTTCGAGCTATTCGAAGAGTAGCGGCGGTTACGGAGGAATTTCGATCTCAGACAGCCAATCGCACCATTCGAAGGAACGTAAGCACGAGGCTTATGCCGCTGTTCGCCTTTGTAACAAGGAGGGAGACGTGCTTTGGTCGACCACGCAGGAGAGTCTCGGAGCCAAATTTCGCGGAGCAAGCGCAGATGTGGCGTCCAAAATCGCCCGGCAACTCGCGCTCGATATGGAAAGACAGCGCCGCCCGTCCCTCGAAGAGCCAGCCAAACACTGAAACCTAAGAGTGCGCTTTCTTGACCGTTTCGAATTCTTTCAGCCTTTGAATCAGGCCGGCTGACGGAGAGCCCTTTTCAATTACACCGTCAATGAGTAAGCGCTCCGGTCTATTTTCGAGCGAGCTAGCCTTGGAGCCGGTCAATACCAGGATGTAAAGCTCTCTATTCAGCTCCTTGAGTTTGCGTATCAAGCCGAGTCCCGCATCTTGAGTCGGCAGGCGAAGATCGAGGATGGCGCACGCGGGACGTTCTGTCACAGCTATCGCGAGGGCCGATTTCGCATCGCTGGCTATCACCGTCTCGAAGCCGAACTTCGCGAGCAACATCTGCCGAATGGCTAGCTGATCGCCGTCATCGTCGGCGAGAAGTACGGTCATGACATAAGAGGGACGACGTTACTGCGCGAAAGTGATCTGGGCAATCACCATCTTGGGCAGCGCCTGGTTCCAGCCATCGGGAACAGCGTCAAACGGCAGTCGAAATGCCCGGGTCTCGCCAGGCCGGAGAGGAGCGGCGGTCGAGTTCAGTATCGCGAGACGTTCGCGGTGGATCTCTCTTCCGTCCGGACCATAGAAAAGGCAGTAGACTTCGATGGTCTTGAGCGATCTGGACCCGTTGTCCGTGATTTTACCTTTCACCTCAATCACCTGCTGCTTCATGAAATTTTCACTCGCCTGCATGGACACATCACTTAGCGACAGGTGCGACAGATAGGCTGTACCCTCCCTGGAAACAGCACTCTCGACAGGTTTCTGAGGTGTCCGCCGCAGGTATATCACCCCAGCTATCAATCCGATGACGACGATAATGCCTACGACGATAGGGATAACAGGAGCCCTTTTTTCGATAGCCGGCGCGGGCATAACTACAAGTAAGTCTAGAACAACACCGATCGATTTTTTCGATCGAAAAGAACGCGGAGCGCCCGACAGGAAAGAGCAGTACCTTAGGGCAGAACTCGTATAAATACCGTTATTATTTAAGCTTAGTATTTCGACATACTCGATGACAGAGAGCACCCTGATTTAATTCATCAATTGAATTTCCGAACCGCGATGCTCTTTGACTCACCCGTTTTCTTTGTCTTTCTCAATTTTGTTGTCCTCACCTACTGGCGTCTAGGCTGGCGGGCACAGAACAAATTCCTGGTTTTAGCGAGCCATTTCTTCTACGGATGATGGGACTGGCGATTTCTCGGGCTTATCATCATTTCGACCGTGGTGGATTTCTTATGCGCCAGGAGCATCGCACGCTCGTCAAATTCGCTCCAACGGAAATCGCTGCTGGCCCCGTCTATCGCTCTGAATTTACGGTTCCTGGGATTTTTCAAGTATTTCAACTTCTTCACTGACTCCTTAGCGCACGCTCTCACCGCGGTAGGAGTGCCGGTAAACATCGCGTTCCTGCGGATTTACTGCCGCCGGGTATCTCGTTTTACACGTCCCAAGCACTGGCTTACATCGTGGACGTGTATTTTGGACGTTTGGAACCGGCCGGTTCTCTGCTGGATTACGCGCTGTTCATTAACTTCTTCCCGCATCTGATTGCGGGACCGATCCAGCGGTCCGTCACATCTGCTCCCACAAGTTCAAGCGAAGCGCGTCTTCAACCACCGACAGTTCACGGATGGAGTGATGCTGATACTCTCCGGCCTGTTCCGGAAGTGTGTAATCGCCGATAACTGCGCCTTGCTAGCCAACGCGGTTTTCAACGGCAAGATGGGTACGCCAGCGCTTCCGATAGTGGCTCTTGGCACGTATGCGTTCGCGTGGCAGATCTACGGCGACTTCAGCGGTTATAGCGACATCGCGCGCGGCGCAGCCAAATTGATGGGTTTCGAGTTCATGGTCAACTTCCGGCAACCTTACCTGGCATTCATCCTATAGGACTTTTGGAGGCGCTGGCATATCAGTCTGAGCACGTGGCTGCGCGATTACTTGTATATCCCTCTCGGCGGAAGCAGGCATGGCGAAAAGCGTGCGTACCGAAATCTAATGATCACCATGCTGCTCGGCGGCCTGTGGCATGGGCTAATTGGACCTATATTACGTGGGGCGGAATTCACGGATTGGGACAGAGCATAGAACGTGCCGTCCGCGCCACCGGTGCGAATAGTAAGCCGGCTCAAGTGCCCGGTCCAGGCTGGGTATGGCTCAAACGTATCTTCATTTTTCACCTGGTATGCCTGGCATGGATTTTCTTTCGGGCGCAGTCGCTGCATGACGCGGTGGGTCTGATCGGCGGTTTGCGGGTTTTCGTATGGAGGCCTGAGCTGATAACCGCCTTTAAATTCCTCGCGCTTTTCACGATACCGCTGTTCCTGCTCGATGTTCTGCTCGAGAGACGCGACGAAGAGTTTCTGGTTGAAAAGACCAGAGCGCCGATGCAGTGGGCCTATGCTTCCGCGCTGGTTTTGGTAGTCGCATTATTTTCTGCAAACGAGGCCAATGCCTTCATCTATTTCCAGTTCTGACAAAGAAGAAAAGGTTCGCCTGACTGGCGCGACGGCGGGCGTGGTCGTCCTACTCGGCATCATCGTCTCGCTGCTGATTTTCTTCGAAGCAGCTACACGACTCGTCATAGAGCACAGGAGCAATGTTCAGCAAGAGTTGAACAAGGAATATGAGGAGGCAGTGCGAATTCGCAGGCATCCCGCCAGCACCGGGAAAGAACTGCTTGTGGTGGGCAACTCGCTTGTCGGTCATGGGCTCGACTTCAAGATGCCGCAGCGGTCTTTAAGCCCCGAATGGGAGGTTCATCGTTATTGGATCTATAACACCGGTTATGAGGACTGGTATTTCGGACTGCGGCGATTATTTGACGAAGGAAGCAGACCGGATATTGTGGCGATCGATCTCGCAGCGCTGCATTGGTACGCGCCGGGGATCCGCGGCGAGTATTCATCGCTTTACATGTTCCGGGCGGCTGATATTCCGGAACTTGCTTCAGAAATCAATCTGGACCGAACGAGAACGTCTAATTTATTCTTTGCGAGATACAGCAAGTTCTATGCGTTTGCGAAGTGAGACTCGCAAAGTGATCATGCAGGCTTTTATGCCGGATCTCCCCAAAATGTATGCCCTTTTCCAACCAACCGTGACCAGGCATTTATCGAGCCTGGAGGTGCTCGCAGAGATTGGGCCCAGACTCACGAAGATGCAAAGGATTGTGGAGGCGAATGGCGCAAAGCTTGTGTTGATCGTTCCTCCGATCCCGAGGCCGGGGGAAGAGTATCATGACGAAGTGACCGCAGCCGCTCGCCAGGCCGGAGTCGAGGCATTCATTCCAATGTCTTGTTCCGACGTACCGTCGACGGATTTTGTCGATGACATGCATCTGTCGCCGCAGGGCGCAGCGCTCTACTACCGCCAAGTTGGCCAGCATGATGCGGCCGGTACTTGATAGGGAAGAGGCGGGCGGGCAGATACTTGCTGCGAAGTAAGGGCGAGAAGGCAGTTTACAACTTCGAGGCAGTGATTCGTAACCGGCGGTAGTCAGCGTACCAGTGATTGTCGCGATACAAAGCCGGGCGGAGATGTTCGACCACTTCAGCCAGAGCCTTCTCGCGATCGCCGGCATTTAGAGCTTCGAAGCTGTACCCACGAAATTGCAGCAGCCAATTTGTCATTCCCTGCTCACCTTCGAGCAGCGTAGGGCGGTCGAAAAGCTGCGCGATGCGAACTTCAAACCCCGCAGCCTCGAGAATCGCTGAATATTGGCCAACCGACGGGAAGTAGTTTTTTGAAGGCGGCGCTTGGCCCCAGCCAGACAGGATCAACGCAAGCGCTTCTTCTATATGGGCGATGTTGCCTTTTCCACCCATTTCCGCTACGAGTCTTCCGCCCGGCTTCAAAGCGCAAAACATAGCGTTTGCCACCGCAGCGGGATTCAGCATCCAGTGCAGGGCGGCATTAGAGAAGATTGCGTCAAATTCGGCGGCGAACTGCATGGCTGCTGCATCGCCGAGGACGAATTTGATGGCGGGGTAATTCTGGCGCGCTTGGCCGATCATGTCCGGCGAAGAATCGATGCCCGTGACTTGCGCCCCGGATTCGGCGATCTTGTAAGTGAGTTGACCGGTGCCGCAACCGACATCAAGAATGTGTTCCTCTTTGGCGGGCTGAAGCAATTCGAGGAGTCCCTGCCCCAGTTGCCAAACGAAAGAATGGCGGGCCTCGTACAATTCGGGATTCCAGTTCTGTTTAGTGCTCATGTCGTGTAGGCATGCAGGATGAAGTAAACAATCACACCCGTGACGGAAACGTAGAGCCAGATCGGAAAGGTCCAGCGCGCGACCCCGCGATGGAAGCGAAACTGGCTGCGGAGCGCGTACCACAGTGTTGCCAGAATGAGCGGCAGCGCCACCATGGACAGAGTGATGTGGGTGATCAGGATGAGGAAGTAGACAGGACGAATCCAGCCGTGGCCCGGGAACTGGGTATCGCCGTGAAAATAATGATAAGTGATGTAACTAAGGAGGAAGAGGGCTGAGAAGACGGTGGCACTCACCATGAACCGCATATGAACCAGGCGTTTGCGACGCCGAATGTTGATGTAGCCAAGAACCAGACACGAGGCGCTCAACGCGTTGAAAGCCGCATCGGCACCGGGCAGATAACTTATCCAACCGGGGCTGACAACTCTACCTTTGAAGTAGATCAGCCAAATGAGAAAACCCGCGATGACGGCGCTGAGCCCAACGATGACCGGCACGGGCTTGCGAGCCAGATCAGTGTTGTAGCCGGCCACTTTCGCGGAGGGCGACATGATCAGGACTGGCTGCGCAACGCGGCGAGGTCTTTCAGCATGGCGGGAAGGCCGTCCTGATCGAAGGTGGAGTAATAGCCGCGCAGGTGCCCGCGCTTGTCGACCAAAACAAATTTCGTGCTGTGATTGATCTTATCGATGACGTCACCGACATGGAACGTCGTATAGGCAAGCGTATGAACGGTAGCCGGCGAGCCGGTAAGAAAGATCCACTGCTGCGTTGGGCCGCCGAAACGGTGCGCGAAGCTGGCGAGAACGGGTGGAGTGTCGCGGGCCGGATCTACGGAAATCGAGACCAGGCGGACATCGTTGTCCCGATGCACTTGTTTCGCTACCCAATGCATCTTGGAAGTCATCATTGGGCACTCGGCCGGACAGTTCGTATAGATGAAGTCGGCGACCCAGACCTTGCCGGCCAATTCGGAACCATTGAAGGATTGACCGGCGGAATCGGTCATCGTGAATGGCGGCACCACACCGTAGTCGGGCAGGTTAGCTGCGCGATCTGAACAAGAGATAGAGAGGAGGCTAGCGAAAAAGGGAAGAAGAAGGTCCTTGCGCGCGAACTTCACAGCCAGACCGGATCAAGAAGCATCAGCACATAAAGCAGCGGCAAGTATGCGACAGATGTGAGCAGGACCCGGCGCGCACGAAGTTTTGTGCGGTCGAGAGAAACCTGGATGCCAGAGTAGAGAAACCAAATGCCTAAGCAGGCGGCGCCTATCAGGTAGATGTTCCCGGCCATACCGGCCCACTTGGGGAGCAGACTGACGGGAATGAGCAACATCGAATAAAGGAGGATCTGTCTGGCGGTCGATTCGCCGTCTGGTTCCACCACCGGGAGCATCTGGATGCCGGCGCGCGAATAATCTTCGCGGTACATCCAGGCAATTGCGTAGAAGTGAGGGAACTGCCAGAGGAAAAGAATGGCGGCTAGAATCCAAGCCTCGGCGGTGAGCTTGCCTGCTGCGCCGGCGAAACCGATGAGCGGCGGCATTGCGCCTGGGAATGCGCCGATCGTCGTAGACCACCAGGTTTTCTGCTTGAGCGGTGTGTAGATGGCAAGGTAACTGGCCATGGTGATCATGCCCAAAGCCGCCGTCAGCCAGTTAGCTCCGAAGCCAAGTTCAAGCGTGCCAACAGCTGCCAGCGCCAGCCCGAACCAGAGCGCATGAATTGGCTGTAGCCGCCCGGATGGCAAGGGACGCATCTGGGTGCGTTTCATATGGCGGTCGGCATCGCGCTCATACCATTGATTTAGAGCCGCTGTTCCCGAGGCGATTAAGGCCGTTCCGAACAGAGTGTGGATGATCGTCCAGACAGCCCATCTTCCGGAATGCCCGAAAAAATAACCGACAGCGGCGCTCATGACGATGAGCCAGGTGATACGCGGTTTAGTGAGCTCGAGGTAGTCTTTCATTCCTGACGAATGCGCGCAAACCGCGGCGGGTGTGGGCCCTACCGCCTCAAGGGCAAGCAAGTTACTCTCCTGTCTGGCGGTACGCATTCCTGGCTTTGCGCTCTAAGTGACTTGCGATTCAACAGATCGATTGGACTCCGGGGTCTCTAGCGTTTATTGCCGACCACCACCACTGTCAGTGTACTCCTTCCGGTTTAACGAGAATTTTTATTGGGCAGCTTCAGACCGGAAAGTAGCCGAACAGGCGCTTTGATCTAATGATTCTGTTACCTATGGCATCGAACGTTGTCCCTATCACCGTCGCGCATGCAGACGGCATCGGCCCGGAGATTATGGCCGCATCGCTTCACATTATCAAGGAGGCCGGTGCCCGGATCGAAACCGAAACGATCGAAATCGGCGAAAAGGTATACCTGCGCGGGATCAACTCGGGAATTGAGCCAAGCGCGTGGGAATCCCTGCGCCGCACGCAAGTATTTTTCAAAGCTCCGATCACCACACCGCAGGGCGGCGGCTTCAAATCTTTTAATGTAACGACCCGGAAGACGCTCGGTCTTTACGCCAATATCCGCCCGTGCGTCTCTTATCACCCGTTTATAGAAACTAAGCACCCGGGAAAGAACGTGGTGATCGTTCGCGAGAACGAGGAGGATCTCTATGCGCGCATCGAGCACCGGCAGACCGATTCACCGACGGCCTGTTACACAAGGTCTTCGATGAGATCGGTGCTGAGTATCCGGAATTCGAGAAAGAGCATTGGATTGTCGACATCGGCGCAGCCAAGCTGGCGGATACACCAAAAGCATTCGATGTGATCGTGATGCCCAATTTATACGGCGACATTCTGTCCGATGTCTCAGCGCAGATCGCGGGATCGGTCGGGCTTGCCGGATCGGCTAACGTAGGTGACCAGTGCGCCGTGTTCGAGGCAATCCACGGTTCCGCGCCGCGGCGTGCTGGGCAGAACCTGGCGAACCCGCCGGGACTTTTAAATGGAGGACTCCTGATGCTGGTGCATATCGGGCAGCCGGATATAGCCGAGCGGGTGCACAATGCCTGGCTGCGTACGATCGAAGATGGCGTACATTCGTACGACATCTACAAGGAGGGCGTCAGCAAGGAGAAGGTCGGCACCAAGGAGTTTGCCGAAGCGGTGGTACGCCTTGGACAGAAGCCTCAGACGCTCAAAGAAGCCTCTTACTCGAAGGAGCCGCAGCAGACGCTGATTCACAATAGACAAGAGACGAAGCGCGGGGCAAAACAGTTGGTCGGAGTGGACGTTTTCCTGCAGTGGAATGAAAGAAATCCGGTCGAATTCGCAAGAAGCTGGACAAACTCAAGGGAGAGGGCGTCAAGCTGAACTCGTTGAGTAACCGCGGGGTAAACGTGTACCCGAAGGGTTTTGAAGAGACCTTCTGTACAGGTCACTGGTGCGCCCGATTATGGCCGAAAAAGAAAGCGGCCCGGTAACACATGCCCAGATCATCAATCTGCTCGATCGTTTGCAGAAAGCAGAACTCGACTTCATCAAAACCGAAAACCTTTACACCTTCGACGGGCAGAAAGGTTTCGTTGCATCGCAGGGAGAGTAAGGCGCAAGCATGAGCGACACCCAGGCCGGCCATCCGAACAAGAACCTGGTCGGCGTGATCATGGGTAGCCGGTCCGATTGGGAAACGATACAGCACACAAGCGAGACACTGCAGAAGCTGGGGATTCCCCACGAGTGCCGCATCGTCTCGGCGCATCGCACCCCCGACTGGATGGCCGAGTATGCGAAGACAGCTGAGGGCCGCGGGTTGGAGGTAATCATCGCGGCGGCTGGCGGAGCGGCACATCTGCCCGGGATGGTGGCGGCGCATAGTGTGCTGCCTGTCTTAGGCGTGCCGATCAAGAGCAGCGTGCTGAATGGCGTGGATTCCCTGCTCTCGATCGTCCAGATGCCGGCTGGGATTCCTGTGGCGACGCTGGCGATCGGCAAAGCGGGTGCCATAAACGCTGCTCTCCTGGCGGCAGCAATCTTGGCCAATAGGCATCCGGCGGTACGTCATCACTTGATCAAGTGGCGCGAACAGCAAACCGAAGCAGTTCTGCAAGATCAACTCCCGTGACGCTTAGCAAATCGCCGGAACCCATTCTGCCGGGCAGCGTGATAGGAGTCCTGGGCAGCGGTCAGCTCGGGCGTATGTTCGCAATCGCGGCCAGACGCATGGGATATCGAGTTCACACGCTTTCGCCTGACGAAGACACGCCCACAGGGCAGGTGGCCGACTTAGAGGTAATGGCGCCGTACGAGGATCTGGATGCTGTCTGCCAATTCGCCAGTGGCGTGTCGGTCGTTACGTTCGAGTTTGAAAATGTTCCGGCGGACACGGCGGCGGCAGCGGCGCGATGCGTCCCAGTTCGACCAAGCGGCCATGTACTTCACACTACACAGCATCGTTTGCGCGAGAAAACATTTCTGGCGAACAACGGGTTCCCGCTAACACCCTTCAGAAGAGTTGCGACACGCCAAGGTTTGGAACAAGCGGCGTGCGAGGTCGGCCTTCCTGCCATTCTCAAGACAGCGGGTTTCGGCTACGACGGAAAAGGCCAGTTCCGGGTCTACGATCCCACACAATTCGATTCAGCGTGGCAGACCGTCGGAGAGCAGGAAGCGGTACTGGAAGCTTTCGTCGAATTCGAGCATGAGATTTCCGTGGTCAGCGCGCGCTCTCTGACGGGCGACTTCGTGCACTTTGGGGCCGTCGAGAATCATCACGAGAAAGGTATTCTGGATTTGTCAATCGCGCCCGCTCGAGTATCCGCTGCAGTGCTGCAAGAAGCAGTTGAGATCGCACGAGCGGTCCTGGAGAAGCTTGAAGTCGTCGGAGTGCTGTGCGTCGAATTCTTCGTTGGAAAGAACGGAACGCTGTTGATCAACGAACTGGCGCCGCGTCCTCACAACTCGGGCCACTTCACGTTCGACGCGAATATTACCAGCCAATTCGAGCAGCAACTGCGGGCGGTTTGCGGATTGCCCTTCGGATCGGTCACGCAGTTGATACCTGCCGCTATGGGAAACCTATTGGGCGACCTGTGGGACAAAAGCGAGCCGGACTGGGCTGCCGCAGCGGCGATGCCAAACGTGAAGCTGCATCTGTACGGGAAGCTGGAACCCCGGCCGGGACGCAAGATGGGACACTTAACGGCACTCGCGCCCACGATAGAACAGGCTCTGACGGATGTGAAGCAAGCACGAGCACGATTGAAAGGGAGCGAGCCGGGAAACGAAAGGTATTCTTGGTAGCCCGGATGTCTCACAAAAGTAGCGCGTGCAAGTGACGCATCTGGCAACGGAATCTACAGGCGTTTATTGGAAGTAGTTCAGACTTGATCTGACAAACAGTTTAGGACACAGTTGCTACCGCGCGCGCTGCGCGCGGAGAAAAGGCGTCCGGTAAAGTACAACTGTCAAGCGGTCGAGTTCTTTTTCATGCGCCAGATGGCGAGAATCTAAGAATGTTTGCATGGGCGTTTTGCCGAAACAGTACTTGCCTGAATGCGGCCGATGCTCATTGTACTCTTCCAACCAGCTATCCAGGTCGGCCTGTAGTTGATCGAGCGAAGAATAGAGCTTCTGACCTGCCCCCGTCTCCTGGTCCACTTAGAAATCTGAAATTAACATGTAGGCATTCCGTCGTGTGAGCGCTTCGTCCTCTTCTCAGGCGGCGTTTTGCAGCCGGGTTCGTCAGTCAAGGCCGCGCGTGAGCGCGCCGTCATGGGAGCCTTGACGGGCGGTTCCGGCTGCGGTATCGAAATGGAGGAGGACGAAGGGCGCTGCCACTGTGCTGCAAAATCGTTCGGTGTTCGATACCCCAGGCTGCTGTGCGGCCTGGAGCTGTTGTAATCATCTCGCCATGCGCCTACTTTTCTTGCTTGGCCTTTTCCAGGACCCGCACTTGCGATTCTGTCTATACATGGCCTGGCTCTTGCGCTAGCTTCGCCTCCAACGCCTTGAGCCGTTTGGCGAACGTTCCGAGATCGTGGCGCAGCCAAACGCTTCGCACGTCGGTTGGCGAGGCAAAGAGTCCACGCTTGGTCAACTCATTCGCCACACGAACTTGACCGTACGCCGGCTGATCTCTTTCAGCGCCAGCTCGCCGCCCTTGTCATACAGCTCCTTGAAGCGATAGAAACTGTCGCGCGAGCAGCCCATCACTTTGCAAGCCTCCGAAACACTGCCGAGCATGTCGGCTAGGTTCAGCAAACCCACTTTGTTCTTAATGATCTTTTGATCGGTGTTCACTGACATCTCCTTCTTGCGCCTTCCGCGCAGCTTATCAGAAAATGTCAGATCAAGTTGAGACTACTGCAGTTTTATTGGAAGCCGGTCTGGAATGTTCCCGAATCCCAGTTCACGGTTATCCCGGCCAACACGCAGCATATATAAGAACGTTCCCGGACGCAAGACCGATACGGCCGACTGTCACTGGATTGCCCAGCTTCTCAGAGATGGACTTGAACCGGCATTCGTGCTTGCCCCAAGATCTTCGGCTCGAAGGTGCCGTTGCGGTCCCGCGGGACCTCAATCACCGCTTCCCCGAAATTGCCTTTCAGTGTCTTCGTGCTGGCGCCGTTACGCATAATTACGGCTGCCTCGCCTCGCCGGATCGTTCTTGCTGTATCCCAAGTAGTGCGAAAGGCCACACTATAGAATTCATCCTGCATGATGCGGTGAAATCGTTCACAGATACCGTTGGTCTGCGGAGACTTGACTCGAGTTCGGCTGTGATCGACGTTCTTCACTGCCAGATACAGCTGATAATGATGATGTTCACGCCGGCCGCAGTACTCGGTTCCACGATCGGTTAGGATGCGCAGCAACGGACTGTCTTGCTCTTCAAAGAAGGGCACCATGCGGGCATTCAGCATGTCGGCCGCGACCAGCGCATTCTCGCGATCGTACAGCTTGGCAACGGCAACCTTGGTATACGTGTCGGTGAAGGTCTGCTGATGTATTCGGCCAATTGCTCTTGATGGTGCCGACGTAGTGAGTATCCTGTCCGCCCAGAAGGCCGGTTGAGCCGTCTCGAACTCGCCATCAGACTCTTTTTTCCTGCTTCGCCTTTTTCATGGCTAGGACTTGTGATTCCGTCAGCACCTGGCCTAGTTCTTGCGACAGTTTTGCCTCGAGAGCTCTAAGCCTCTTGGCAAAGGTCTGCAGGTCATGCCGTAGCCAAACGCCGCGCACTCCGTTAGGGATACGAACATGCCGCATTTACTGAGTTCGTTGGCGACGTGCACTTGGCCAAACGCGGGTTGTTCGATCGCCAACTCCACAATGGCTTCTTCAATCTGTGGTTCGGTTCGTTCTTCAGAGATGGCTTGCGCCGGCTAATCTCCTTCAGAGCCAGCTCGCCGCCTTTTTCGGCTGATTCCTTGAACCAGTCAAGCTGTCGCGCGAATAGCCCTCGGTTTGCAGGCGTAGGAAAAGACTGCCGACCTATCGGCAGATTCAGGGGACCCGCTTTGTTCTTGATGACCTTTGATCGCTGTTCACTGACATCTTCTTCTTGCGCGTTCTGCGCAGTTTGAGAAAATGTCAGATCAACCCGCGGCTGCTACACCTCCGCGATCTGAGATCCTCGCCGGCTCAAATCGGGCGCACCTTGTACGACGCATTCTGGAGGATTCGGAGTCCGGCTCTGCGGCATCAAATATGTCAGAAGGAAAAGGAATACCCATCTCGCGGGAAACTGAACTGAACATCAATCCCTTACTCTGGACAGCTATTGAGAAGCACGTCTGATCCGGTTGCGCTACAAAAACGAGGACCGCATCTTGGAACCAGACGACGACGGGATCCACAACCGTAAGGTCAAGCTCTTGCCTATCAGGTGGGAGGCTCCAGCAGTCACCAACTACCCGACTGGCGCTGGATGGAGCAGAATCTGATCTCGAACATTCAACTGCTGAACCGCACCTTTTCGGGCGGTCGGCCCACGCCCTCTGGTGAACATCGCAGATGGGACAAGCTGTCTATCCGAGTCAAACCAGCCGACAAGAGATCCTCCTTACCAAGCCACCCTGCTGCTGCGCAGTCTTACCAAAAAGCTCACCCGTGATATCTTGATGACGTGGTCGAGTGGATGCTGAATGGTCAGGAGCTTGGTGATGCGCGGGTTCGACCAACTTCCGTTCGGGCGAGGTGACTGTCTCTTTGCTTCAACTTTCGATTGGACGACCTCGTTTTCGCGCGGACGGAATGAAGAGTGTAGAGTGACGGCTGAAAGATCAGGTCTCTTTGAGTACGTAAATAGCAGAACAGCGAGGAGTGCGGGAGTAATTCAGCGGTAGAATGCCAGCTTCTCCTCTTCTCCCTTTGTTTTCAGCCACTTAGATAATTTGCTGTCTCCCTTGCCCTCGCTACAATGCGGCTCCAAGGAGAGAATTTGTGGCCCGCGTCAATATCGTCAAACGCATCAAGCTGGACGGGCGCTGGAAGATGTTTTCAATTCCCCGCAATGCCAAAGGAAACTACGATGGAATGCGGTCGCCGACGGCCGCTATATGTCGAATGATACGTGGTCGGCAAGCGTCGTCGCGAAGGCGCCGGTGTCACCGCCGCGCAGGCGCTGGAAGCGCAGCGACGCAAGCGCCATGAGCTGGAAGGCCGCGAGTTAGGCGTCCGCGGATTTGACTCGGCCGGCGAAACCACCAAGAAGCCTCCGCTGCACGTGGCCGTCAAGAATTACTTGGAGCAGGTCGAGGCGCTCAAAAAGCCCAACACGCATCGCAAGTACGAAGCGGTGCTCGAACGGTTCCTCGAATTCTTCCGCGAACGCGATTCGATCGACGCGATTTCCGGTGACGATCTGACGGGGTTTGTCGTGACCCTCAAGAAGGAGCATGGCCTAGGATCGAACACCATCCTGCACAACGCAGTCATTATTGCGCAATTTCTGAAGCGTCATGGACGGAGCGGAACGACGCGCGAGCCAGCGCTACCCGAGCGCATTACGCCGCTAGTGAAGGTCTATCGCCACGACGAGCTGGCCCGCTTCTTCGCCGCGTGCTCCGATCGGGAACGCGCGTTGTTCGCCACCTTTCTGCTGACCGGTTTCCGCGAGCAGGAAGTGATGTACCTGTTCTGGAGCGACGTGAATTTCGAGTTGCGGACCGTGCGGGTGACCGCGAAACCAGAACTAGGATTCTACCCGAAGCGCTGGGAAGATCGTAGGTTCCGGCCCCAGTGGAACTCCTCGAAGAACTTCGCAAGCATACGCATCGCCCGAACTGCCAGTTTGTGTTCCCATCCCCTACTGGAAACCGCGAACAGCATATGCTCGATCACTGCAAATCCATCGCCGCGCGCGCCGGACTCGATCCGACGAACTTTGATCTGAAGACATTTCGTTCCACTTATGCGACGGGAATGCTACGTAGGGCTTCGATGTACGGACCGTGCAGCACTGGATGGGGCATAAGTCTCTCGAAACCACGATGCGTTATCTAGCGCCGGCGACCGATGTGCAGGACGAATTGGACCTGGTGACGATTCCATGCCTCGATAAGATCGAGATCCTGCCGCGAAAGTCGGTTGCAAAAGAAACGAACTGCTCGCGGAAGGCGGCGCGCGCAAAGTCGCGCCTCGCTTCGGATAAGCGCGTTGCGCGGTAACAGTATGATCCGCCTATATACACAGCCACTTTTCATGACGAGCGATTGAACCGTAGGCACCTGAAATCTCGTTTGTATTTCCCTCTCACACCGGCAAACAGGGAGCAAAACATGCTCGACCCTTCTGCAAGCCAGTGCCTATTCGGCGCCAGCTCCTATCCGGCAAACTTCGATCTGAAGCCCTTCCGCTCGACAGCTTTGCCGTCGCGCATTGCCCACCCTTGCCCACTGGACGTCGGTTTTGAGCTAATCAAAGGAGTTTCAGTTCGCCCTACGCTAGTCAGCATGTGTTTACCCATGCTGGGCTCTGTCGCTGAGACCGGCTTGTTGTAGACTGGCCCGGTCGGCGACGGATTTCCGGTCCATCCTCCTCTCAGTGAAAGAGAACCCGACTTTTCGAGGACTGACCCAAAGCTGGCAAATACTCGACATGCAGCGATGACCACGGGCGTTGCTGTTCGGTTTCTGAGAGGCGGTAATTTGGCAATGCCCACCAGAAATCCCGCTCCGAGAAGCGGCCCCTACGCGCGTCCTGACGGTGCGAAGCCCTCCCACCACCACTCGGTCATCTTAAGCGGCAGGTAGATCAGATGCTTGCATGCTTCGAAAGGGAGGCGCGGTCACGGTTGGATTCCATGTCAGAGGAATCCCTGGCAGCTTGCAGAATCGTGAATCTTCAGGATTACGTGTATAATCCAATCAGAAACCGATATGCGTTACGAACCGGAACACAAGAAGCAAACCCGCGATCGTATTGTGCGGAACGCCGCTCGCAAGGTCCGCGCTGAGGGGCTGAGCGGTCCTGGGGTCGCGAGCGTAATGAAAGCATCGGGCCTGACCGTAGGCGGCTTTTACAAGCACTTTCGGAGCAAAGACGAGCTTCTCGCCGAGGCTATCGCGCAGGGATTTTCGGAATTTAGTGAAAAGGTCTTTGCCTCGTTGCAAAACGTGCCACCAGGGGACCGGTGGAAAGAGGTCGTTCGGTGGTACCTCTCACCCGAGCACTGTAATCGTCCCGACGTGGGCTGCCCGGTGGTAACGTTGGCGCCTGAGATTGCCCGCGCCAAATTGAGTGTTAGAAAACGAATGGCCGGCGTGATGAAAGAGCTTACGGCTAGATGGGCCGAGTTCATGCCTGGAGCGACCGCCAGAGAGCGGGAGCGCAATTTCTTCATCATTTTTAGTGCGATGGCGGGCGCCGTGGCGACGGCGCGTCTTTTTACCGAGCCTGCCGATAGGGAAAGAGTATTGGCCAGCACCCGAGATTATCTTTTGGCCAGTTTTTGAAATTTTTTTGCGACCTTGAGGATTATGTACATAATCCTATATACGCATACGCAAATCAAAGGAATCTTATGAATCTCCAGGGTCGCACCATTCTCATCACCGGAGGCTCCGCCGGCATCGGCCTTGCTTTCGCGCTCAAGTTCCTCGAACTCGGAAACGAGGTCATCGTGACTGGCCGGCGCCAGGCGGTGCTCGATGAGGTGAAGGCGAAATACCCGAAGCTCCACACCATCCAGAGCGACGTCGCGAATCCCGCGCAAATCGCCGCGCTCGCGGCTCGCGTGAAGGCAGATTTTCCAAAGCTCGACGTGCTGATGAACAACGCGGGCATCATGCTCCAGAAGAACCTCAAGGCTCCGGCGGCCGACCTCGCGGGGCTGATGACGGAGATGAACATCAATGTAGGCGGCGTAATCGGCATGACCTCCGCATTCATCGACATCCTGACGAGGAACAAGGGCACGCTGATCAACGTGTCCTCCGGGCTGGCCTTCGTGCCGCTGCCCTCCGCGCCCATCTACTAGCGCCAGCAAGGCGGCGATTCACTCCTACACGCAGTCACTGCGGTTCCAACTGGAGGAAACCGGCGTAGAAGTTATCGAGCTCATGCCACCGGCGGTGAAGACCGACCTCTCGGCAGATCTTCCGGAGGGCAGCCTCAAGTTAATAACGACGGATGAATTGGTGAAGCAATCCTTCGCGTCCCTTAAGGCGGGTGTCCTGGAGATCCGGCCCGGGCAGGCCAAACAGCTCGCATTGATGCGCCGCCTCGCTCCCGATTTCATCAACGGGCAACTCTGGAAAGCTGCCAAAAAGCTGGTGCCAGTTGGCGCGGCATAATTCCAGACCGCCCGCGTACTTGGGCCGACCGCGCGCGGCGTGGCGTGCGGACTGATCACGGTGTTGCTATCCAGTTGCGTCGTTGGCCCGAAGTACAGGCAGCCAGTCACCAACGTTCAACCGTTCCACAACGCTCCCGCCATTCAAGCACGGAAGACGATTGCCGGGGCGCCAGCTCTTGACAGATGGTGGATCGGATTTCAAGATCCGGAGCTGACGAAGATCGTCGAGCGAGCAGTTGAGCAGAACCTGGATCTGGCAGCCTCCCTCAGCCGTGTCGAGCAAGCCCGCGCTGCGGCGAAGGAGGCAGGTGCAAGATTGAAGCCTTCCGGCTCCATTACTGCCCAATCGACCTCTCTTCGCCAATCTCTCGAAAGCCCGGTGGGACGCGTTGCGAGCTGCGTTTCCTGGGTTTGACCGAAATCAGACCTATCTCGACCTGGGAATCAGCGCGACTTGGGAGGTCGATCTGTTTGGTGGTTTGAGACGTGGGGCCGAAGCCGCAACAGAAGAGGTGCAGGTAGCGGAGGCGGGACATCTGGGCACTCGCATTTCTGTTGCTGCTGAAGCCGCTGATGCGTACCTGCAGATTCGCGGCGCCCAACTGCGGCTCGCGTTTGCGAAAGAACAGATCGCAATCGACGATCACCTGCTGCAGCTTGTTTCACAGCGAAGAACTGCCGGGATTGCCTCCGACCGGGAGTTGGCTCAGGCCGAAGCTTTATTAGCGCAGGCAAAGGCTTCGGTGCCGCCAATTCAGATCACGTTGGAGGCTCAACTCAACCGGCTTGATGTCCTCATGGGCGCTCAGCCCGGCACGTACGCCTCCGAGTTGAAAACGGTTTCGGATATTCCGGCCATTCCTGCCATTCCGATTTTTGCCGAACCTTCGGAACTTATGCGGAGAAGACCGGACATTATCGCAGCAGAGCGCCGTGTCGCAGCTTCAAACGCTCGCATCGGCCAGGCGCTCGCCGAATATTATCCGAAGCTTTCGCTATCCGCACTGCTCGGCAACGAAGCAACCAATGCGGCGGATCTTTTTCGAGAGAAGACCTTTCAGCCGGGCGCCATCGCGGGTTTGCGTTGGAGACTGTTTGATTTCGGCCGTGTCGACGCGGAAGTGAAGCAAGCGAGAGGCGCTAATGCCGAAGCTCTTGCCGGCTACCGGAGCTCGGTACTACACGCTGCGGAAGATGTCGAAGACTCATTCTATGCGCTCGTCCAGTTCGAGGCCCGGCAAGATGAGGTTGTGCGGGAAATCAGTGCATTACAGCGAGTGAGAGACAGATCTCAGGAGGCGTATCAGGCAGGAGTAATCGCTTTAACGGACCTGCTCGATGCGGACCGGCAATTACTTGTGGCGCGCGATGATTTGGCGTTGACACGCGAGAATGCGGCGCGCGCGGCCGTCGGCTCTTTCCGAGCTCTCGGTGGGGGATGGAATCCGTAAAGCGTGAATCCTTAGGTGATCGATATGTTTACTGCACAAATGACAAGGTCTAAAGCAATGCAACGTTTCGCATCATGTCTCTCGCGGTTCTCGCTTTTATGGGCGTAGGTTGCGCCAAGCGTCAGGAGAAAGATCCACGCACACTCCCGGAACTCGTGCGAATAACGAAACCCTCCGCCTCGTCGGAATCCAGCCAATTGTTTACGGGAGTGGTTACAGCCCGCGTTCAGAGCGATCTTGGATTCCGTGTTTCGGGCAAGATCACTCAGAGATTGGTGGACGCCGGCGAGACTGTCCGGGCTGGCCAACCGCTGATGCGCATAGACAATACAGACTACGCCCACGCGATCACGACTCAGGCCGAGAGTGTTGCAGCCGCCAAAGCTCGCGCCGATCAGGCGGCTGCAGACGAAGCACGTTACCGGGGACTAGTAGCGACGGGAGCCATTTCGGCTTCGACCTACGACCAAATCAAAGCGGCTTCCGACACGGCGCGAGCGCAATTAACTGCAGCGGAAGCTCAGGAAAAGATCGCGCGAGACCAGGGGGATTACTCAGTGCTGTTGGCAGATGCTGACGGCACCGTCGTGGAAACACTCGCCGAGCCCGGCCAAGTCGTCTCCGCCGGACAGACTGTCGTCCGGCTTGCCCATTCCGGTCCGCGCGAGGCATCCGTATTCCTGCCGGAGACGATGCGGCCGCGTCTCGGGTCCGTAGCGCGTGCCACGCTGTTCGGCAGAAGCGGCAGTATTCCAGCGCGCTTACGACAGCTCTCGGATTCGGCTGATCCGCTTACACGAACGTTCGAAGCGCGATATGTTCTGGCAGGCGCTGGCGCTCAAGCTCCCCTGGGCGCCACCGTGACAGTACAGCTCACAGGCATTGGAACTGATGAATCTCTCATGGTTCCCAATGCCGCCATTACCGACCGGGGGAGCGGTCCCGGTGTTTGGATCTTGAACCGAAATAATCTGTACGGTTTCCTTTCGGCCGGTGGCGATCTTCACGGATCGGAGAAGAAGATACCTACCTCAACTCCGGTCTCAAACCGGGAGAAGAAGTCGTAGCCCTTGGCGCTCACCTGCTGCACGAAGGACAGCAGGTCCGAGTGGACGAGCACGACGGAGAACATGTCCGAGTGGACGAGAAAGAGATGGCCCAGCGATGAATAGTTACGATTTCGAAGATCAGACAATCGATCAGCGTCATCAGGGAGGAAAGGGATTTAACCTCTCCGCTCTCGCGGTCAGAGAAAAGGCGATCACTCTGTTCCTGCTGATTACGATCGCTGCCGCTGGCATCTTTGCCTTCCTGAAACTAGGACGCGCAGAAGACCCTACCTTCACGATCAAGGTGTTTACCGTTTCAGCCGTGTGGCCCGGAGCGACAGCACAGGAGATGCAGGATCTCGTTGCCGAGCCTCTGGAGAAGCGTATGCAGGAATTGCGCAACTACGATCGCGTAGAGACCTTCACCCGCCCGGGGCTCGCGCTGATGATGGTGACTCTCAAGGACAATACTCGTCCAGAGGACGTCCCGGAAGAGTTTTATCAGGCACGTAAAAAGACTAGGCGATGAAGCGCACAACTTGCCTCAGGGCGTGTTCGGTCCCTTCATCAATGATGAATACTCGGATGTGACATTCGCGCTCTACTCGGTCGAGGCTCCAGTTCTTCCTCCTCGCGAGCTTACGCGTGAAGCAGAAACTCTTCGCCAGCGGATTCTTCAGGTTCCTGGTGTAAAGAAGATCGACATCGTGGGAGAACGGCCAGAACGCATTTTTGTCGAGTTCTCATACGAGCGGCTGGCAACGTTGGGAGTAAGCGCGCGAGATATTTTCGATGCACTGGTCCGCGAGAATGCGGTCACCCCATCGGGATCTATCGATACGAAAGCTCAACAAGTTTACATTCGCCTGGATGGCGCGCTCGATGATCTGCAGAAGATTCGGGACACGCCAATCGTGGCTGGCGGGCGCACTCTAAAGCTGTCTGACATTGCCGATGTGAAGCGCGGATACGAAGATCCCGCGACCTTTCTTGTTCGTCATAATGGCCAGCCGGCCTTGCTTCTCAGCATCGTGATGAAGGAGGGCTGGAACGGTCTGGACCTTGGCAAAGCCCTTGTTGCCGAACAGAAGAAGATTTCCGCCGGCCTGCCTGCAGGCATGAGCTTCAGCAAAGTAACGGATCAGGCAGTAAACATCCGCGAAGCAGTGGATGAGTTCATGCTGAAGTTCTTTGTCGCTCTTGCAGTCGTCATGATCGTTAGCTTTGTCAGCCTCGGTTTGCGCGAAGGAATCGTTGTGGCGGCAGCCGTTCCTCTCACGTTGGCGGCCGTCTTTGTGATCATGCTGATGACCGGAAGAGTATTCGATCGCATCACGCTCGGCGCGCTGATCCTGGGACTTGGGCTTCTGGTTGATGACGCGATCATCTCCATCGAGATCATGGTGGTCAAAATGGAGGAAGGCTGGGACCGTGTCCGAGCCGCCGGATATGCATGGAGTCATACCGCTGCTCCAATGCTTGCAGGCACGCTTGTCACTGTCATCGGTCTCATGCCAGTCGGGTTTGCCCGATCGAGCGCCGGCGAGTATGCGGGAAATATTTTCTGGGTAGTGGGTTTTGCACTGCTCGACCTCATGGATTGTAGCCGTGACATTTACTCCTTATCTTGGCGTGCAGATGCTGCCCGAGTGGGACGCGCCAGGCGGCCATGAAGCCATTTATGCAACGCCCGGCTATGAGAAACTCCGCCGCGTAATCGCCTGGGCGGTACGCCGGAAGGCTCTCGTCGCATGCACTGTTGTCGGCATCTTTCTTGCCTCTGTTGCAGGCATGGGACTTCTAAGCAGCAGTTCTTTCCTCAATCCGATAGACCTGAACTCCTGGTCGAGGTGACGGCCCCACAGGGCACAAGCATAGAAACCACCAATGCGAGTTCGAAGAAAGTAGAGGAGCTGGCTGCGGCTGCAGCCCGAGGCAAAGATTGTTACAGCTTATATTGGGGCGGGGCTCCGCGCTTCTTCTTTTCGTATAATCCGGAACTCCCGAACCCCAATTTCGCCAAAATCGTTGTTCTGACGGCCAATGAGAAGGATCGAGATCGTCTAAAGCTCAGGCTGCGTGAACGGGTTGAGCAGGGCCTTGCGCCAGAAGCCCGCGTGCGCGCCTCGCAGCTTGTATTTGGGCCATATTCGCCCTGGCCCGTAGCGTTTCGCGTCATGGGCCCGAATCTGGAAACGGACCGCGCGATTGCAGCGCGGGTGCAGGCTGTCATGCTGGCGAATCCCCATACTCGACAAGTGAACCAGGACTGGGGGGAACGCGCGCCACGGTGCATTTTGTGCTTGACCAAGCCCGGCTACAACTGATCGGCCTTTCGTCCCACGAAGCTGCCGAACAGATCCAATTTCTTCTGACGGGTGCGCCAGTGACGCAGGTCCGTGAAGACATTCGAACGGTGGAGGTAGTCGCTCGAAGTGCCGGAGGCGACCGCCTCGATCCCAGAAAGCTGAACGATATGACGCTGACGAATCGCGTGGGGAAACCATTCCACTGAGTCAAGTCGGGCACATCGAGATTCGTCCGGAAGAACCGATCCTCAAGCGCCGTGATCGCTTGCCGACTATCACAGTAGAGAGTGACATCGATGAATCACTTCAACCCCCACAGGTCTCCGTAGAGATTCAAAAGTCAATTCAGCCGATTGTCGCAAGCCTGCCCGAGGGCTACAAGATCGAAATCGGGCGGCAATATAGAAGAGGCTGGGAAAGCGAACAGGGCACTGGCGACGGTATTTCCCGTGATGATCGTGCTGATGCTCACGGTGATCATCCTCCAGGTCCGGTCATTCTCCGGGATGTTCATGGTGGCTCTTACAGCGCCTCTCGGTCTCGCTGGCGTCGTTCCAACATTGCTTCTCTTTCATCAGCCATTTGGGTTCAATGCGATCCTCGGACTGATCGCGTTAGCTGGCATCCTGATGCGCAATACCCTGATCCTCATCGGTCAAATCAAAACCAATCAGGAGGAAGGACTTGACAGTTATCACGCTGTCGTCGAGGCAACTGTACAGCGATCACGTCCGGTGATCCTTACAGCTCTTGCAGCGGTACTGGCTTTCATCCCGCTGACCTACTCAGTCTTCTGGGGCTCGATGGCATACACACTGATTGGGGGGACTGCCGTGGGTACTGTGCTGACCCTTATGTTCCTGCCTGCACTCTATTCAATCTGGTTTGGAGTAAAACCGGCAGCAGTCCCGAGCGATGAGGTGCAGCCAGTGCTGGTGGGTTCATAGCCGAAAGCAGTAAGAACAACAACAGACAACATCGGTAGGTTACAAGCAATGAAAATCGGAATTATTGGAACTGGCAATATCGGCGGCACGCTTGCCCGCAAGTTGACCGCCGCAGGACACGATGTCCGCGTCGCGAATTCAAGAGGTCTGGAAGGCGTCAGGGCTTTCGCCAACGAAATCGGCGCGACGGCTGTCGACACCCGCGGAGCTGTGAAGGACGTCGACCTCGTTGTCATATCGATCCCATTCCCAGCGGTAGCCGAGCTTCCGAAGGACTTGTTCGACACCGTCCCGCAGGATGTCCCGCTCATCGACACCGGCAACTACTATCCCGGTTTGCGCGACCCACAGATCCCGGAGATTGATGCCGGGATGCCGCATAGCGTGTGGGTCTCGAAGCAGCTCGGCCGCCCTGTCATTAAGGCATTCAACAACATCCTGGCCTACTCGCTCGCGGAACTCGGTCGCCCGAAAGGCTCGCCTGGTCGCCTTGCGATCGCCGTAGCGGGCGACGATGGCAGATCCAAGCAAATCGTTATGGATCTTGTGAATGAGACGGGGTTTGACCCGGTAGATGCCGGATCTCTTGACGAGTCGTGGCGGCAGGAGCCGGGAACGCCGGCCTATTGCTGCGATTATGATGCCGAAACTACGCGGAAGGGGCTTGCAGCCGCCGTTAAAGGCGAAGCGCCGAAGAAGCTTCCGCATTTGATCGATCTTTACCGGCGGCGCGGTGCGAACGTGACCCATGCCGATATGGTCGCCATGAACCGCTCGCTGAACCCGCTCGACTGATCTCGATTTTTTCGAATCGTTGACCCACGCTTACGTCCTCGCTGTCGCGAAGTATTTACCGACGCACCACCTTGTGGCCAGAATACCGGGTTCACGGACAATGAGCAAAAGCTTTCGCCGGATTCCCGTTCACAAAGCGCTTCTTCAGGGCCGATGTCGACCGTATCTACGGCGAGCGCGTTTCCCGTCAGAGTGGCACGCGCACGCAACGTTGCAATTGCCAGTCGAAAAGACACGGTCGGAAACCCGGCGCTGCACCAGATTGCGGTCGACGCCCAAGAACCCATAACCGGGTTGTAGAATTCAAGACGCCGAAATTGTCCGAATCGAGGAGATATAGGCTATGACAACAGACTGGTTCGCCCGCCCCGTCCTACACGTTACGGACGTTGATGCCGCGCTCCGTTTTTACGTGGACCGACTCGGCTTCACGAGCCCCTGGCACTTCGAGGAGGACGGCAAGACGTTCGTCGCCCAGGTGGACCGGCAGGGCTGCGCGCTCATCCTCTGCAGCCAGTGGCCCGAGAAGGTCGGCAAAGGGCTGATGTTCATCTCGTTGAACGTCGAGCCAGAGACTCGCGAGGCCGCGACCGCGGCCCTGGATGCGCTGCGGACTGAACTCGAAGCCAAGGGCGCTCCGGTCAAGGAGGGCTGGTGGGGCTACCGGCTTCTAGTGGTCGATGATCCCGACGGCAATCAGCTCTTCTTCAACTATCCAAACGAGACTTCATCCGGCACGATTGTTAGAGATGCAGTGCAATGAAGCGATGGCCGTCAGCACGATTCTTCGGCCATATACCCGCCCACTTTGAGGTAGAGTCGTCGGCCAGCGTCTTGCATGGGCACGGAAGATTATTATTATGGAGGATGCGTACTGTCTTCGAGGCGGCGGGTGGCAACGAGGGCTTGCGGCGTCTTGCGGACGCTTGGCATCGTCGGGTGATGGCCGACGACGTAGTCAGCCATGCATTCAGCCACGGTTTCCACCCCCAACATGTCGAGCGACTTGCCGCTTATTGGGCCGAGGCGCTCGGTGGACCGAGAACGTATTCCGAGTCCTATGGTGACGAGAGCACTGTCGTCAGGATGCACAGCGGCAACGGGGAGCACGACGAAATGAATCACCGCGCGATCGCTTGCTTCGACCAGGCTCTGGTTGATGTCGGGTTAGCCAATGATAATGCACTGCGACAAGCGCTGCACGATTATTTCGCTTGGGCGACCATGACAACGATGTCCCGGTACCACCAGTCTGCTGATGATGTGCCTAGCGGCCTCAGCATCCCACACTGGTCATGGGACGGACTCCAGGTGTAAGAGTTCGCGCCTGGCCTGTACCATACCTGCCATCCACTTCGAACCTAGGCGGCGACTTGATATTGGCCATTGTGGTGGAACTACCGTGCCATGATAACGTGCAAGTTTTTGCGAACACGTTTACGAGTTGTGTCCGACCGTCGGCATAACCGGATAACCCGACACAATGTTCGCCGTCGTTTCCGACAATACTTAGGAAACCGGCTTCACGGTAACTGAGAAACGCGCCGAGCCACGCGAGCGTGACCGATCAGAGTTGTGAAGCGCGTTTATCGCGACCCATGCGTTGATGGAAAGCAAATGTGCTTTGGACACAGCAAATATGTCGATCCTCACAGCCTGTACAGTGATAGATATCCGTCATCCATCACGCAAACTGTGAGGCTCGGTGCGCGCTACATTCCGGTAGCCCAAGCGCGGTTGAATTCGCAACGTGAATGCTCGGCGTATTTCCGGTACACAGCTATCCAATGCATCGGCTCACTTTCAGGTGACGCCGCAAAACTGCTCTATGCTTGGCGAAATACGGGAAATTCATCCCTTCGCAGGACTTTATGGTTGTCCGTTCTGAGGTATGAGCGAGAGCGTGAGAGCAGATTCTTGGAGGCTCGCAAACGCGTTCTAAGCGAAACGTCAAAGCCGTATCTTTGCGGTTTCGCGCATGCCAAATCAATCTTGGCGTTTTATTGATCGATGTTTCTCATGTGCTGCAGGTGTCGGCTGCTCAAGGTTGCTGTGCCAATCAGCGGTAGCGATATATCAGAACTGCAGGCGCAAAGCCATTTGAATAATGCGCGGGCCGGCGCCGGGCGCCTCGCCTGTGATCAGGCCGAATCCGGGATCGGTGATGTTGGTGTCGGCGCGACCGAAACGAACGTGATTGAACGCGTTGTACATCTCGGCACGGAATTGCATGTTGAGGCTCTCCCACGGAAGGAGGAAGCTCTTGCCAACAGAGAGGTTCCAGTTGTTACCTAAGCTGTAACGAATCTGGCCTATGTAACGGGGGGCATCTCCGTAAGTGAACGAAGGTGGCGCGGAGAACGCTGACGTATTGTTGAACCAGTGATAAATGTTTTGGTTGGATACGGTGACAGGCACGGTCGAGCTCACATTCGGGAACTGCCAGGTGCTGTAGTTAAATTCGTTTACTGGCGCCGCAAAGATCAATGGTAAGCCTGACTGTATCGTCCAGATGGCACTCGAATTCCATCCGCCCACCACGGCATCTAGAACCGGGTTCAGCTTCGAACCAAACTTACGGCCTTTGCCCACCGGGAGCTGATACACATAATTAAGCGCAAAGCTGTTCGGAATATCGTGTGCACTGACAGACTTCTCAAGCGACAGATTGTAAACGTTCCGGAACTGATCGCCCACTTCCCAGCCCTGGTCCTCCGAGGAATTGTCGACAGCGCGCGAGCGCTGGTATGAGGCAATCAGTGTCAGGCTATTCGTTACGCGTCCGGTTACACTTACCAGGAAGGCATTGAAGCTCGAGGTGGCGCCTGGCTGGTCGAGTATGTAGATGTTCTGGAACTGCGGGAATGGCCGCAGCAACTGGCTCCGAAGTACGGTAGGTTGTGACAGCGGACCGCTGGTGATCACGTTGTAAAAAGGGTTCGGGACCGGCTGATTCAGTGAGTTGCCAAGAGAAAGATACTGGTCAGGCACCTGATTGATGTTTATGCCCTGATAGAATCCGCCGTAACCGTAAAGTAGCTTTCGGCCTTGACTGCCGGAGTACCCGGCTGTCACTAGCAACCCATTGGAAACCTGATACTCAAAATCCATTGAGAACTGCTGGGCGTACGGAGTCGGCCGGTTTCGTTCTACTGTTGTCACCGAGAAACCTGCGCCGGTCGCCAGACCTAGCGAACTTCCGGTTGGAGTTGCCAGCCCAGTGGGGAATGGGTTGTTCAGCAAGTTATATGGTGTGAGCCCGTTATTTAAGGTCGACTGCCAGGTATTGTCGATTGAGTATCCCGTATTGCCGAGCGGCCCCACAGTGATTGTGGGAACGTAGTAAATACCGTATCCACCACGCCAAACAAACTTGTCGGTGATCTTGTACGCGAGCCCGATTCGAGGGGCAAAATTGAGATGAGGCGCCTTCCACTGGAAGGGATTGTTCGGGGTCACGAATACCAGCCCGCCCTTTAAATTCGGCAAACCTGCAGCTTGCGCCAGTGGACTGGGAGCATTAAAATCGAACCAGTTCAGCCGGTTGTAACGCTCTGTTCGCGCCCGCTGAAGCTCGTATGCGAGCCCCGCATTGATGGTCAGCCGCTGTCCCACTTTCCATGCGTCCTGAACGAAAAAGTTCCAGTCAGCTTGCGACGTTGTCGGCGCGGCGTTCAGCGGTGCATCGCCGCTTGCCCCGGTCCCGAGAAGAAAGGACGCTAGAGTATCACCCGAATTCACATTGCCACTCAGTACGACTGCAGGACCGTCCGTAAAGAACCGGTTGAAGTTGAACGTCGCCGAGTTCGTCTGAATCAGACTTAGGTAATAACGATTCACGTACCACCCGAACTGTAGTAGATGCGCGCTAAACTGCTTGCTGCCGTAGACGCCGTAATTCACCATGGACCGCGCAGCAATGGACACGGTGCTGTTGCCCGGCGAATAGAACCCAGACAGGCTGAATGCCGGAGGCGTCGCAACGTTAAACTGAGACACTGTGCTTGCCGGCAGCCCAAGTTGTAGCCCCGTCAGACCGTAACCAGCCGAGTTATTCACCTCTGTGAACTTACCTGCACCGACCAAAAACGTCAGTACGGTGGTAGGATTCACGCTCCAGGTGTTGCCCAACGCTACATTCCAGCGAGGCGTATGTGTGTAGGTTGTGTTGTAAACGATCCTCGGAATGACCTCGATGGGAGCGGTATCCTGCGGACCTTTCGTGAACCGGCCAAAGACCGAATCTTTGTCGGACGCCACCCAATCAACGCGACCGTCATACCGATTGAACACGGATTTCGTGAACGTTGAAACAGCAAAGTTGTTCACATGAGCCGGTCCAGAGCCGGGCTGGTTTGGCAAGGGTAGAAGGTTTAACACATTCGAAGCTACCTGCGAAATCAGCGTAGCCGGTATCTGATTATTCGGGAACGGCGCGCGAGTGGACCCACCGCCGGTCGTGCCAGTCGTAAACGGATTGAAAATCGTAATTGGCGTACCGTTAGAGTTAAAGCTCTGGCTGAAATCGCCGTTACGTTCGAGTTGAGTCGGCATGGTTGTGATCAACGTTCCGGGGACTGTCTGCCGGAGAAACTCTGCCCCGTAGAAACCGAACAGCTTCCATTTCCTCCAAATCGGACCACCGATGTTTCCGCCGAAATCGTTTCGATGGTAGGGCACCTTCGAGATGTGGTTCAGGTTGTTAAAAAAATCGTTCGCATTCAAAACGGAACTCTGGAAGTACTCAAAGGCCGTGCCGTGGAATGCCTGCGTGCCACCTTTCGTGATGATGTTTATAACGCCGCCGGCCGTCCTGCTGTACCGCACGTCATACGCGTTTCGGATTATCTGAAATTCCTGCACCGAATCAACGCTGGGCGCGACGATAGCGCCGCCCCAGTCGCCCGTTGCATCCGGTATGCCGTCGACGACCACCAGCACCTCTTCGTCTCGGGCACCATTGATTGAGAAGCGATTCTGGTTCTGGTCCTGGTCGCTGGTCGACACACCGGTGCGCGGTGCGACGGCGCCTGCCTGTGTGTTGAACAATACCAAAGGGTTTCGCGCCTGCTGCGGTAACTGCTCCACTGCAGTCGTATTCAAGGTGGTGGATTGGGTCGCTGTCTGCGTGTCAAGCAAATCAGTCCCCGTACTCACCTCGATTCTCTGCTGCGCCTGACCGACCTCGAGATTGAGGTTCACCTCGCGCGTTTGGCTAGCATTGAGCAGAATGCCCGATCCGACGTAGTCACGGAACCCGGTCTTTTGTACCTGGAGCGAATAGGTGGACGGGTTGAGTTGTGAGAACGTGTACCGGCCATCCTCTGCCGTAGACATCACTCGGGTCTCCCCAGTGGCGATGTTTGTCAGCTTTACTGTTGCGCCGGCGACCGCCGCTCCGCTCGGGTCCTGAACGAGGCCATTAATGACGCCTGTGTATGTTTGCGCACACAATCCGGCCGCGAGTAAAAGCGACCAGAACGCGAGCCGAAACCGATTCATTAGGGGGTCCTCAACAACGACACATGAATGAGTCATGGCGTTCCCTCTGACGCTGCGAGTAATTCAATTGCACACGTGTGCAACGTTGAGAGAAGTCTATACACACCCACGTTTGAAGTCAACGCTTTTTTGAGGCTTTTTTGGGGTTCTGGGGCCGTTTGCCAACGCTCTTCACGCGATGGCTAATGTTTTCCTGAATGGCGTGAACCCGGTAATGTAAACGCAAATGCCCGAGGGCCGCAGGTCGGCCCCGTGAGCCAAGTATGTGAAGCCGGAAAGATTTATCCAGTCATGTTCCGCCTGGCCCGGGCCGAACTCAATTGTTGTCTCGCCGAGTGTATATTTCGCAAGACCCTCACGCAGCAAATAGATGCTGCCTTTGGCCTTCTCCTGGAGTGTACCTTCCAGGTTGCCGCCGGGCCGGAACGCAAGTTCAATCGCAACACGGACACCTTGTACACCGTTAATTTCGAAGTCAAGCTCGAACTTACCAGCGTTTTCGTGGACAGTGACCTTTTGCTCCAGAGTTTGCATGTTGCTCATCGAACGGTCGGGGAAATCCATCTTGCTCCAATACCGGCCGTCCTTCACCGGCGTCAGTTTGTAATCGCCGCGTGCGTTGCGCTTGTCTCTTGGCAAAGGCTGATAATAGGGCACTGCGAATTGCTGCTGTAAACCGAAAGTGTTTCCAGTGGCAATAATGCCATGGCTTCGGAATGCTCCCTCACTAAAGAAGTCGCAGCCCAGGCGCACCGACTCGAGTACCGTATCTCCTTTCCGAAACGTGAAAAACGTCGGGTTACTGGCCAAACCGGATGCCACACCCAACGGCCAGTCAGAACCGCCATAGACAGTAGCGCTCACTGCATCTCGCCGGATTCGGATCATACCCGTATTGCGAAACAGCTTCGAATGATTCGTTGGAATGGACCCTTCCGCCGTAATCTCGCGCCGCAATAGCGGTTCTTCGAGGAAATTGATCAGCGGATTGGCCCGTTTCACGCGTTCTGGTTGGGTGCGTTCGATGTGTCTGATAACGGCACTGAACAGCGGATTACCGTCCACCGCTGCCAGATATCGGTACTCGAGATAGTAGGTCGAGATGTATCCGACCATGTTTTGATCTTGCCGCCTTGACCCAATCGTCTCGAGCTCACCATCCGGATGCATGTAGTACACAGTCATCTCGAGATTTCGCCGCACAGGCTCAAGCAACTGAGGACGCTTCAGCAATCGGGCGATCGTTATTAAGGCGTTGTCGATAACACGCGAATAAATGCCAGTGCTTCGCTCGCTGTACTGGCCATCTTCATCGATGTAAATTCCTTCTCCCAGCCAGTCATCGATACGACCGACAAACCTTTCATCCGGGAAAAGCGAGTTGACCCGCGCCAATGCCGCTGATACCACCCAGCGATGGTTCGGTGTATGAATCCCTCCGGTCACCAGCGCATTTCCCGCCCGCAAAATGAACTTCTTCAAGTTCTCTTTTGCAGGGTCAAGTGCTGAATCACCTGCGTTGCGCAACACAGCCAAAGCCGTACAGACGGTTTCTAAAACGAAGCCGGTGTCCGGTGGCGAGTGCAAATTCCCTGAATCTATCGTGCCGTCCTGATGCTGTGCCTCCAAAAGCGCTGTTGAGACCTTCTCCATGGGCTCTACGAGCGCAGCGTTTTTGCTCCGGGGCGATTCGGGAGCGCAGAAAGCAGCAGCGAGCGCCTCCAGATTGGAACCGAGGCGCCGTACTTGGGGCTGACGCAGTCCGGCCGTAAGCTCGCGCAAAATATTGTCTACCGCGTGCTCATTTGCGCCTACGAGTTCGGTATAGAAGTCTCCAGCCGCGGCATTTGCCAGCCTCCTCCCTAAAGTAGTTTCAGCACTATGGGCGGCTACGCTCGCTGCCGCACCGTGTACGAATCTGCGCCTTGAGATATTCATCTGAAACTCCTGTGCTATGGCTCCTGAACAGTAATCTTTCGATCCGCCGAAATCTGCCGCAGATGCTGCATTTGACCGCTGGGCCATTCTATTGTCAATTCCTTCACAGATGCGTCAGATCCTAGACCGAAGTGCACCGTTTTGTCGCTTGAACAGCCGTACCCGACCGAGGTGGTCACACGATTCCATTCTTGGAGCCCTGAGGTCCCAACCACATGCAACAAAGCACCAATCCCATCCCGATTGCTGCTCCGCCCGATCAACCGCACCTGTAACCAATGTGCTTCCGGCGCGGACACGTTCCGGAACAGTTCCGCGGGCTCGTTCAGACGGGTCACGACAACGTCGATGTGCCCGTCTCCGTAGAAATCGCCGAACGCCGCGCCTCTATGCAGCCCGACGGTTTGAAATGTTTCACCTGCCTGGGATGACGTGTCGGCAAATGTACCGTCATGCTGATTCACGAGCACGACGTTCCGTTGCTTCGAGTTGCGATTCGAAGTAGCCTCCGCATTGTTCTGTACGTCGCCTGCTGAAATAAACAGGTCTTTGAAGCCATCATTGTTGAAATCATAGAAACCGCCACTCCAACCGGTTATGCGTCGTGTTAAACGGCTCAAGCGAGTACTTCTTGCTACGTCGTCAAAGTGACCGCGGCCTACATTGTGAAAAAGGGGAAACGCCTCGTTCTCCAGCGCAGCAACGAACAGATCCTCGCGACCGTCATTGTCGTAATCGCGAAAATCCGCCCCCATGGACGAGACGGCACGGCCATCTTCGTTGTAAGCGACACCGGTCGCGAGCGCAACTTCGCGGAACCGCCCGCCGCCCTCATTGTGAAACAAGAAGTTCGGTTCGGTGTCATTGGCGACGAAAACGTCGAGCCTTCCATCGTGATCGTAATCGGCAAACGCCACGCCCATGCCCTTGCCTATGCTCGCGGCCACTCCCGAGCGTTGTGATACGTCAGTGAAAGTCCCGTCCCCATTGTTGCGGTACAGACTATTCGCCAGACCTTTGTAGTATTCAGGATGGCAATAGATTCTTCGCCCGGTCGATTCATCGCCGCAAAATCGCTCTTGCGCCGGATCCCAGCGGACATAGTTTACGACGAAGAGATCGAGCAGTCCGTCATTGTCATAGTCAAACCAGCCCGCGGCAACGGACCAGGGCTTGCCTCCCACACTTGATCCGCTAAGGCCCGCCCTGGACGTTACATCCTCAAACGTCCCATCGCCGCGATTCCGGTAAAGGATGTTCCGGTTTACGCCCGTCACGAACAGATCTTCGTTTCCGTCATTATCGAAATCCCCGGCCGCCACTCCCATCCCGTACCCCGAACCGCGCACACCCGCTTGCTCCGTCACGTCAGTAAAGGTGCCGTCGCCATTGTTGCGGTAAAGGCGGTTCCAGAACGAATCATCGTCCTTCGATAGGCCGGGCATGGCTGCTCCGTTTACAAAATAGAGATCTGGCCGGCCATCATTGTTGTAATCGAACACCGCTACACCGGCGATCATCGTCTCAATCAAGTGCTTTTCGGGAGTTGCCGAATTCCGGACGATGAAGCGTATGCCCGCCTTGCCCGCCACGTTTTCAAATCGAATCGGCCGCAGATTAAGCGGGCCAGGCTCCGCGTACCAGGACATTGGCGCAAGTGAGCCAAACACCATTGCGGCCGCCAAAAGAAACAAGCTATGGCGCCGAAATCTCCGCATCGTCGTCTTTTTCGCTGGCATGCCTATGCCGCGTTATGTCGGCAAACTGATCTCGCGTGCGCTTAGCAAGAACCAATTGCCCCGTCCGTTCGTACGCTTTTACGAGCTGAAAATGCAGGCTCCCATCGGTATCGGCTGAAAGAGCTGCCTGGAAATGCCGGATGGCATCGGAAGCTTGGCCCAGATCCATATATGCCTTTGCCAGAGCAGCTTGCGCGGGCAGTAATCGCGGATTCGACTGGACGGCCTGAAGAAGCACAGCCACTGCTCGTTGTGGCTCGTCCTGCTGTAAAAGTGTGTCTCCCAGTTCGAACTTCAGATCCGCTGAGTTCGGGTCCGAGCGCACGAGCTGCTCGAGTATCGGGCGAGCGGAGGCGTAGTCGTGGTCCCGCCATAACGCTGTCGCGTATAAGGCTTTGTACCGTTCGTTTCCCGGATCGAGTCTCAGTGCTTCCCGAAGTTCCTGTACCGCTTCGTGGTTGTGTCCGCGTGCGCGATACGCGTCGGCCATCAGTTCATGGATTTGTGGCGTCGAAGGCATCTCGCGCAGTTTGTCGAAAGCCGCTAGGGCGAGCGTCTCGTAGCTGCGTACCTTCCAATAGAGAGCCTCAGCGGTCGTCCTCTGGCTCGTGATCGCTTCACGTTGGCGACCCGCCATATAGGCACACCCTTCCGGATGTGCACTGCAATCAGGAGGCGATAGATCTTGCTCGCGCTGCTCTTCCGTTGCAGCCCAATCGGGATGTTGCGTTTTCCGATAAACTTCGGCCAATGCATCGTGAATCCCGGGAACAGCTATGCCTCGTGCGAGCGCGGTCCGGTAGAGCTTATATGCGCTTCGGTACCGTTCCTGCGTGAGGTACGAATCAGCGAGCAGCAATAGGACATACGGGTTGTCTGGATCTGGCGATTCGAGGATACGGAAAGCCCCCTGCGATAAGCCAACATAACTCAGGCCGAGACCCTGCCATCCCCTTGCTTCCGCCGCGTCGAGATGCAACACCTGGTCAAAGCCTTGTGCGGCATCTTCGTATTGCTCCGTCGCCAACAGTGCGTCGGCGAACTCCAATTGGAATGTCTTGTTGCGTCGGTCGGCCGTTGCGGCTACTCGAAGGGGGGCCAAGGCAAGCTCGGGCTCGTGCAGCTTCGCGTAGCTCACGCCCAGAAAGAAACTGGCGGGCGTCAAGTCCGGCTTCAGGCGCAATGCCGCCTTGAGCTGCTGCGCTGCCTCCATATATTTGCCTTCGTAGTGCAGTGCCATCCCAAGATTAAGCAGCAGCCCTGCATTCGGCGGCAGCTCCTTAATTAGGTTTGCGTAGATGCCTGCAGCTCGTCCAAACTCGCCGGCCGCCATCGCCTGTCTGGCCGATTCTGACTGCGTCGCCAAATCATCGCCTTGACGGCCGCAAACTCCCGGCGCAAAAGTTAGGAGGATCACAGGAACTATAACATGCGCCCGCACGCATGTACTGTAGCAGCAACGCTCCAATGTGGGAGCAGACAGCGCATTGTGCAGTTCTGTACGACGGTGGAGTCTGATGTGGTTTGGCATTTGGCCCGAGCCATCTTGAGGCTTTGACACTCACCGTTAAAGCGCACAATCCATCTGCTGTTGCGGACGCAGACAAAGTCGTAAGTGTTCTCCTCTGACGGCGATGACCTAAGATCATCATTACTAGAATCGCGCCATTGGATAGATAGAGAAGGACAAGTCTTCTTTTCAACTCTGGCCCTTCACTTCGACGACGAACGAACGTAAGCTTCAAAATCTCTTTGTCCGGTATCCCCACTTGAACGCTCGTGCCGGTCGCACGGCTCAGTGCCGCTCAGCTCCAGGCTCGCCATCTGATACCAGTGCTGGACACATCATGACTACCCAGGCGCCGACCATTTTCGTCACCTCTGCTCGCCGCCCCAGAGCGGTCCCGCCCGACGTGTGCCCGCAATCCTTTCCAAACGAATATGATTGGCATTTTTCGCCGACGCCGCGCTCCATCCTTCTTCAGACCATTTCCCAAACGACCCTATCTCCTGCTTTTCCACACCCGTCAAAAATCGCTCAAACGCCATTCAAATCGCATGAGCATTCGAGACACGGCTTCGTTCAAGTAGCGTGATCGGAACTCCCTCGGCGTTCAGCTTCCCGGCGTGCCTCAACGACCGCCCGCCTCGGGAGTTCCGATCAACCCTTATGACTTTTCACAACGACTGAGGCTAAGCCCGGGTTGAATCTCCGACCTTCGAAGCTAATCACAGTGGCGACCGTCAGTTCAGTTCGCGCCGTCCGCGAATGAGTAGGATGCTACTGGCATGTTCCGCCCGTTGTGTCCAGGCCAGATATGCCCGGCCACTCGTTCCGATGGCCATATGGGGATAGTTGATGGAGGTCCCGCTATTCGCTAAGGCGATGGGAGTCGAGACTCGATCGCTTTTGACTTCCTCCACGAATACGGTAGAAGGCTGCCAAGAACCGTCAGTTTTCTTCCTGCGCGCCTGAAACGTGAGGAGGATATGACCATCGTCAGACGTGGCCAGTACGGGATGATTCGGATCGAGAGTATCCGCAGAAACTACCACTGGAGCATGAAAATGATGGCCACGGTCGTCCGACCATGCAAGCTGAATTCGTGGCCGGCCCTCGCGACCTTCGGTGAGCCACGCTATATAGAGTCGTCCACCGGATTCAATTATTGACGGCCCCGAATGCGGACAGCCCCGCAATTTCCAGCCATCATCGGCAACGCGGACCTCCGGCGCGAACGTGGCGCCGCTATCTCGCGAAGTTGCGACAACCATGTCGCGGATGTCGCCAGGGAAGACCTTTCGCCACGCGACATAAACTTCGCCATTCGGCCCGAACGCAATTCGCGGGCGACAGCAGGGGCAGGCGGATAACCCGACGCGGCGATTCTTCTCGAAGCTCGCGCCTTGATTTGTTGAGCGCGCGATGTAAACCGCAAACGTTTCCGACGACGGTTTCTCCTCTCTTCCGTCGAGCCAGACGGCGTAAACGTTGCCATTTGGAGCCACACCAACGGAAGAGAAACCATGGAACGCAGTCTCGTCGTCGTTCACGCGGACGGGCGTGGCAAAGCTGTGACCGTAGTTGAGAGACTGGCCCAACATCAGATCGCTTTCCCCGCTTGCGTCCCTTTGCTCCCACAGCGCGTAAATCGCTGTGGGAACCTTTGCTAAGGTCGGACTGCTCTCGGCCTGCGCATTGACGGAAGATTGTGCTTCGCTGACTGGAATGACATGCATGAAAGTGTCGCCCCCCTCGTGGGACATGGTGTAGCCCACCCGGGATTTTCCTGCTTCCTGATATACGACCAACATGCCGACGGCGCCAGACGAATCAACGACGAGATCCTGTGCACTCGCTGCGCCCAGGACAATCCTGGAATGTGGCTCAAAGACCCAGGGCGGAGCGGAGCTACGGTTGCATGAGACTACTAGAAGTGTCGTGATCGGAACGACCCACAGAATAGCTATCGATCTCACCATAATTTCACCTCCACTCCGCCGAACACCGCGCGGGTGAGACCAGGATTAAAAGCTGCCGTGTCCCGGCCCCCAGCGTTCACGACGTACTCAGTGGAAGCGGCGTAATACCTGTTGCCGAGATTGCGGAAATTGAGGAAAACACGGTACTTCCCTTCATGGTCATAACCAATAGTGGCGCCAACGACTGCGTAACCAGGAGCGCGGAGCGTGTTGGCAAGATCGACGAACAAGGTTGACGCCAGCTCCAAACTGGGACCGGCATAAAAGCCCGATGGATGATGCCACGCCAGATCGAGGCGGGCGAACTGTCTTGGAACAATTGGCAGGCGGTTATTGCCGAAATCCGGGTCGTGAAAGAAGTGGAAGTTGCTCCATGTGTACGCAACGTTCCACGTCAGGGAACTGTGACCGAGATCCAGGGGAACCTTTCCGTGAACACCGGCCTCGATTCCGGCGTGCCGCGTGTGGTTGCGGTTGAACGTGACGTAATTGCCTGAGTTTGGCGGTGACTCGACGCTGAAGATTTCTTTATTGACCCAACTGTAGTAAGTAGCGAAGTCCCAACCAAGATTCCTGCCACCGCCCCTCGTACCGACTTCCGCAGTTGTCGCCCTTTGGGCATCTAGATTGCTCAGGTTACTTGCTGGGGAAAACTCGTACGCATCGGGAGGCTCGAAGCTCCGGCTGACATTTGCAAAGATCTGCGCCTTCTGCCGCGGGGCCCAGAGCAGACCCAGCTTTGGATTTACTCCAACGTAATTCTTGAAAGCGGTTATGGGAAAGAAAAGCGGGTAGCGAGTCGCGGGTGTCGGCGTCGTGGCCACGAGATCGCGTTGGGCGTAAGCAACCTGCACGCCCGCTACGGCGGTCATAGTCGAACTCAGGCCATATGACTCTTGAGCAAAGAAATCCGACAAACCATCGTGATCGCGCTTTTGCTGCAGGATTCCGGTCTTGGGCTCCGCGAGAAAGTTTCCAAAATAAACCGGACCATTTGTGTTCTGGACGTCTGAATAACGCGCTTCGTCTGCACCCCAAACAAAACGGCTTGTGCGACCCAGAAGTTTTCGATTGATTTCATGCCGCAATCCAAAACCCCAGTTCTGCTCGGGGCCGCTGTAGCGTGCGTAAGGTGTGGGATTATTGAAATCGATTCTAAGGTATTGGCCGTAGAACGAGAGTTTATCGGAGTCTCCCAACAGCAATGTATGTGTGTAGGCGATTTGAGCGGCCGGCTTTAAATCAATGAGGGCGTTGGAGCGGACCGCGCCCGTCGCCGCCTCGAAAGGATTGGTTTGGAGTTGCGACAGAGTAATCGCGCCGGGACGCCTCATGTCAACGTGCTCAAACAAGAGAAGAAGGCGGCCCTCGGATTTCGGGGTAAACCGGTATCCAACATCACCAGAAAATCGGTAGCTGGATTCTTTCGAGTTTTGCCGGAATCCGTCCGTGTAGAGACCGGAAACCGCAAAGAAGGCGTCCAACCGGCCGTCCTGTGTGGTAGTGCCGTAGCGGAGCTGTGCGCGCCGATATCCGAATGACCCGAATTCCGTGCGTAGATCGAACCCAGGCTCCGAACGGCCACTCGGCGTAACCAAATTGATCGCGCCGCCGAGAGAGGACGAGCCGTATTCCAGACCGTCTGCGCCCCTGTAGACCTCAATGTAATCGGCGTTAAAGATATCAGCGACCTCAGGATTAATGAATCCATCTGCCGCAGACAAGGGGATTCCGTTCTGCAGCACCAAAATGCCTCGAAGGCCAAAAGGGACATTCATGCCAGAGCCGCGGATGGAGAGGCGCACTTGCCCTCTTTCTGCTCCGCGAAAATGCCCGGCGTCAGCGTGAGCGCGTCCTTCATGCTCAAAACCGCGCTGCTCCGAAACTGCTCCGCTCCAACCTCAGAAACATTGCCGGGGTAGGTCTCAAGTTTCTGCTGTGCGGCAGCCTCGCCCAGTACGGTCAAGCTATCGGGTTGTCCACTGACGGTCACCTCTTGTTTGAACTCTTTCAGTTTCAGCCGGATGCTGACCGGCGGCATTGGGACTCCCTGTCTCACCTCGACATCGATACTGGCGGTTTCGAAGGAATCGCTCTCGACCCGGAGGATATACGTTCCGGGAGGGAGTCCATTCACCTCGAATCGGCCGTTTGGATCTGTAATCACAACTGCTGCTGTTTTGTTGCTATGCGCATCGACTACCGTGATTCGGGCACTCGCCACAGAGGCTCCGGCCGGATCGTTTACTTGACCAATAATCTCCGCCGCCTGAACGCGAACGCAAAACAACAGGAGACTCAGAACGTACGCATTGAAAATAGAATTCCTCATCTGAAGATTCGCCTCCACGGAACGGCCTGAATCGCTACCCTTGCGGTCTTATTGGGCTGTAATGCGCGCGCTTCGAGAGCGGCAGCAAGAGGATACGCAAATTCACGACGTTTCATATCTAATTCCTTTCAACAATTCGATTCATTTACGGGTTTACGTGCCGTCTCCAGACGATCTAAATGCGTTTGCTAGCGGAACCAAACGCGAAACAGGAAACACACGGGGTAAGGAATTCGCGAGCGAGACGACGCCCTGGCGAAGCCAATCCGCTTGAATCACGGACCGTGCCGACACATGCGATCTTGTGGCGACCGCTAAAGGGCTCCGCTTAGTGAAACACTGGTGGTGTGTCTCGCAAGAGCAACAATGTTGTTAGGAAAGGACGAAAGACGGTGGACCGCGCTTCTGTTGGGAACGCAGATACGAAGCACGATAACCGGCCTCTGTTTGTGGAGAGAGCGCAGGATGCCGGATTATGCCGGCGAAAATCGCCCGACTAATGCCAAGCGCAAAAGTTTGCGCTTGTGTTGCCGTTATCGAATGCGGAAAATAGGGGCATTTCTCGCGAATAGCCGTGAAAGAAGCGCCCGATCCAGAAGGACTCTGCATTTGCATCATGCAATGATGCTTGCCGTTTCTTCGGCAACAGGCCGGCAAGTTCGATTCCGCCGAACCTCCAAATGCGGGCAGGATGAGCATGCAACCGAAAACTAATTCGAGAAGTATGGCAACGCTGCGCCGCATTAAAGGACGAGTTTAGCGCAGTTTGAGGCGAGAGCATCAAGCCGCGCCAGCAGCAGCGCAGACACGAGAAGGGCACGCAGGCAGGCCGGAAGAACGGATGTTTTGTGCACAAAGCCGCGCTGAGACTCTCCACACCAACTTATCCACTGGCGCTCCGGTCGTAAAACCTTAGCGAGCTATCGGAAACTGACATTGCGCCAAATAGATCGCAGGTAGTCACGCACCGTCCCTGAACCGGCCTCCGAGGATGCGCCCGATCGCCCATGAAGTACGGGGGTTCAGGGCAAGCTCCGGCGATTTCGCGATATTCTGGAGAAGAGGTCTTCTTGAGTTCGCAAATTGTGCCCACCGATAGCGAGGCGAAACTTTGGGCGCGCCTCATTGATTCCCAACCGGATGATCTGACGCCGGAGGCCGCGAAGTATTTTCTCCGGTTAGTGTTCACCGAGGAAGATCAAACGCGGATGCAACGGCTTGCGGATAGATCCGACGAAGGAACCCTGACAGAGACTGAGGCACGCGAATTCGATACTTACCTCCATATTGGAAATCTCCTTGCCGTCATGCAGTCCAAAGCTCGACTAGTTCTTTACGGGCGTGAGGCTGCGCAATCCAGGTCGTGAATGCCGCCTTAGTGCGGCAAGTCTGGCGACGTGCTGGAAACCGATGTGAGTACTGCCAGATGCCCTTCGACTTGTATCCACCCGGATTCCACGTCGATCACATCATTCCACGCCAGCATGGCGGGGTCACCGACTTGGAAAACCTCGCGCTCGCCTGTATGCATTGCAACCGGCACAAAGGGCCGAACCTTACCGGCATAGATCCCCTCACCGGGAGCATCACGGCGCTGTTTAATCCTCGCCGCGATGCTTGGGCAGATCATTTCGAATGGCGGGAAGCAGAACTGGTCGGCAGAACAGCAATCGGACGGTGCACAATCGTTGTGCTTGCGATCAATGCTCCCGACTTTCGAACTGTTCGTGAATGGCTGATAATCGAGAATCGGTTCCCCATAGGCTGAGGCTCTGGCATAAAGACTAATGCCCCTGCTTCAGAACTGTGCCAAAACTGTGCCCGAATCGCATGTTTTCCAACCCTTGGGGTTGCTCTTTTGAGCGAAAGCAGATTCCCCAGACTGTTGTAAACGTTAGGAATTCGCGGATATGCGATGGAAGCATTGGAGCCGATTTCGCTCCCTTGGGCGCAGGGGTCGGGCGTTCAAATCGCCCCGCCCCGACCATATTTCGCCGGTCCAGGGGGCCCGTCGGCCCGTGGGGCTCCTAGTGTCGCGTGATCGCGGCGCACGCACTTTTCACGGCGCTGCTTAAGAGCCGGGTGGTGTTGCTGTACATCAGGTCTTCGTTCTTGTCGAAGACGGCGACTTTGTTCCCGTGCACGAACGGCGTCGTGGGATTGATCGCGTCATGATCCAGGCGCACGATGTACTGCGCCTTGTCTCGATCCGCCGTAACGATGACGCCAGGACAATGCTGCGAGAACGCCTTCATCACCTCGATATTCTGCGGCGAAGTGCCGCCCGTGAACGCCAGCGCGCCTTTCGCATCTCCGACCGTCGCATCGCCCGAGATTTGCGGAGAAGTGCTCTCGGTAATGAACACTCGCGGCTTATTTGCCGGACCTCCCAGAGAGGGCAATGCAATCGCGAACAGAGCGGAAGAAGCGAGTATGGCTTTCATGATGTCCTGTCAGGGATAATCGCTCCCGGCGCAACCCGAACCAATTGGGCGACTCCCGGTTACCGCGGTTGCCCGCTTTTCAGACGGCAGGATGAACTGCCAAGTTACAGCGTTCTTAGAGCGGCCACCGGCCGCACGCGAAAATGGTTCTTCATGTCTGCTCTCGGCTTCGAAATCGTGGCGACGTGTCCTCACACCGGCGCACGCGCGGGACTCTTGCATACCGCGCACGGCGTCGTCGAAACGCCCGTTTTCATGCCTGTCGGAACGCAGGGCACGGTCAAAGCGCTGAGTCCGCGCGATCTCGAACAGGATCTCGACGCGCAGATCATCCTGGCCAACACATACCACCTATTTCTTCGGCCAGGTCATGAGCGCATCGAAAGATTGGGCGGCCTTCACCGCTTTATGGCGTGGCCGCGAGCGATTCTAACTGACTCCGGCGGATTTCAGGTCTTCAGCCTTGACACATTGCGCAAAGTGACGGACGATGGCGTCCTCTTTCGCTCCCACCTGAATGGAGACGAACATTTTTTCACGCCCCAACGCACCGTGGATATTCAACTGGCGCTGGGCAGCGACATCATCATGGCCCTGGATGAATGTTTGCCCTATCCGGTCACACATGAGGAGGCCGTCCAGTCGGTCGAGCGCACCGTTCGTTGGGCGAGATCGGCGCACCGTCATTACCTGGAACGAGAGAAGGGCCTCCATTGCGCTCTGTTTCCCATCGTGCAGGGCGGAATGTTCCCCGACCTCCGCCAACAATGTGCCGCGGAGCTTCTGGAATTAGATGCACCCGGCTACGCCATCGGCGGATTGTCTGTCGGCGAACCGCGAGCCCTAAGCCAGAAGATTGCGGCGATTACAGCACCTCTGCTTCCCGCCGACCGGCCCCGCTACGTGATGGGCGTCGGTATGCCGGAAGAACTTCCGCAGTACGTCGCCCAGGGTATCGACATGATGGACTGCGTATTGCCCACACGCAACGCACGAAACGGCTACTTATTTACCTCCCACGGGAAAGTGGTGATCAAGCAAGCGCAGTATATAGATGATGAGAGTCCCCTGGACGACACGTGTGCTTGCTATACCTGCCGCACCTTCAGCCGCGCCTATCTTCGCCATCTGTTCCAGTCTCGTGAGATTCTGTTCTCCACCCTCGCCACTCTTCACAACGTCCGCCATTTCCTTGACATTATGCGGCGTATACGGGAGTCTATCCTGACCGGGACCTTCGCTGACCTCCTGTGCTCAACCCGCGAAGCTCCTACCGACTAATCTGAAAACAGAACCTATGCTGCTTTCTTTTATTCTTCTGCAGACCACTGCCGCCTCGCCCGCCAATTCATTCCTGAGCGGTCTGCTGCCGATCGTACTGATGATCGCCATCTTCTATTTTCTGGTGTTTATGCCGATGCGCCGGCAGCAGAAGAATCAGAAGCAGATGCTCAAGACCCTGCAAAATGGCCAAACGGTACTTACTAGCGGCGGTATTATCGGCACTATCGTGTCCGTGAACGATGATACGCTTATACTGCGAATTAAGCCTGACAACCTGAAAATCCAGGTCGCCCGGAGTGCCGTCACCAGCCTCGTGGGAGCCGAAGATCAAATTAAGAAATAGGGGATCATGACACACTGCAGCCAGAACCGCGCGTCACGTAGGGGCCGTGGCTTGCCCGGCCCGCTGCGCCCTTTTACCACGCATCTTAGGAAGTACTCGGAATGAAACGCCATTTACGCTTTAAATTTTTCTTCATTGTCGCTGTAATTCTGATCTGTATCTACGGCATTATCGGTCTTCCCAGGAGCAAGAGCGAGTTGGCCGCCAATTGGCACAAGAACATTCATCTTGGCCTGGATTTGCGCGGCGGGACTTATCTTGTCGTGCAGGTCCAGCAGCAGGATGCCTTCAACGCGCAAGCCAGCTCGATCGCAGACCGGCTGAAGGATGTTGTGCGTAAGGCCGGTATTCAGTTTTCCGACATCACGCTCGACGAGGCTAAGTCGCTGCAGGATGCTACCAACGCTGCCGTTTTGGTGAAGGGCGTTCCCTTGGCGCAAGCGGGAAACTTCCGGAGCATTGTGAATGAGCAGTTCTCCGAGTGGTTGCTGACGCCCCTCAATGGCACGGACTACCGGCTCAAAATGAGGCCGTCCGACGCACTGAAGATGTGGCAGCAGGTGCTTGCGCAATCCAAGAATACTATCGACAAGAAGATTAATGCTCTCGGACTGACGGAAGCGACCGTGCAGCAGAGGCGCGAAGATGCCGATTCCGAGCTGCTGGTGCAAATGCCCGGCGTGGATGATCCGGCGCGCGTGAAGGAGATCCTTCAAACAGCCGCGGTTCTGGACCTCTATGGCGTAAAAGGAGGTCCGTATCAAAGCCGCGATGAGGCTCTAGCGCAGAATGGCGGCGTGCTCCCGGCCGGTACTAAGCTCATTGGCGCCGGCGCTACCGACCAGGGCGGCCGCAGCGGGGGTGTGTATCTCGTCGAGAGGACGCCTGTTGTCCGAGGGCCCGATATCCGCGATGCCCGCCCACAACAGGGCCAGCTGCCCGGTAGCTGGGATACCGAATTCGTCCTGAGCCAGGATGCCGCTAAGAAGTTTTCGGCATATACGGGAGCAAACATCGGCAACCGTCTCGCCATTGTGCTGGATGGAAAAGTCCTCGAGGCGCCCGTGATTCACGGTCAGATCAGTGACAATGGCGTCATTGAAGGGGCGCCTACGCAGCAGGACGCGGCCGACCTCGCCTTGAACCTGAAGGCTGGTTCGCTCCCGGCCAGTGTGAAATACGAGCAGGAAGATACGGTGGGTGCTTCGCTGGGGGCCGATTCCATCCGCAACGGCTTTGCGGCCGGCATAGCGGGCGTATTGGCCGTCATTGTGGCCATGCTCATCTATTACAAGAAGAGCGGTATTAATGCCACTCTGGCGCTCATCCTGAATGCTATTATTCTGATCGCTTGTCTGAGCTACTTTGATGCCGTGCTGACTCTCCCCGGCATTGCCGGGATCATCCTCACCATCGGTATGGCCGTGGACAGCAACGTCCTGATCTTTGAGCGGATTCGCGAAGAATTACGAGCGGGCAAGGCCATCGTTCCCGCTGTGGACACCGGGTTTAATAAAGCCTTGCTGACGATTATTGACACCCACGTGACCACGGTGGTTTCATGCGCCATCCTGTTTCTTTTTGGTTCGGGTCCCGTGAAAGGCTTCGCGGTCACGCTGGTTATCGGCTTGATTGCGAACGTATTTACGGCAGTGTTTGTGTCCAAGTTTATTTTCGATTGGGAGCTCTCCCGGCCCAAGCCGGTCACAGCCCTCAGTATTTGATGCCTGACGGAATTTGAGCGGATGTACGCCGGCGGCTTTTCCGCTTGGGCCGCTCCGCGAAGTGGGAACATTTGTTAATCGCCGGTGTCTATTTGTAGTGGATGCCGGCCTCAGCTAAAGCTCGATGGAAATTTTTAAGCAAACGAACTTTGACTTTCTCGGCAAGAAGTGGCCGTTCATCATCCTGTCCTTATTGCTCACAGCGGCCGGGTTGGCCAGCCTGTGGATCAAGGGCGGTCCCAAATATGGTATAGACTTCACGGGTGGAGCGCTTATGGATTTGAATTTTATAAAGCGGCCCCCGGCGGAAGCCATCCGGTCCGCGCTCCATAAGAAGATCTCGGGCGAAATAGAAGTGCAGGAAGTCAACAATTCCCAGGGCATAGGCAATTCGCAGGAAGCGCTCATTACTACCGGCGTGCGGGATGAAGGCGTCCAAACGGTACGCGGCGACATTATTGCTGCGTTGAATGGCGCATTTAATCCGTCCAACCCCAATCAGCTCGATATCAATCTTGCGGGTCAGACCGAATTAGCCGCCCGTCTTCGCGATCCGCTGGCGCAGGCAGGCGTCGGCCTTTCCGACGATCAGGTGCAGGCGCTGGCGAAGCAGATCATCGATTATCGCTCTGCTCATTCCGGGTTGATTCGTAACCTGGATGAGCTCTCCGCAGTCGCTGGGGTTACGCCCAAGGTTCTCAGCGTTATTAAACAACAATGCTTCACCGGCAATTTCGCCATCAGAGGCAATGAAGTCGTCGGCCCGAAGATCGGCTCGGATTTGCGACAGCAGGCCATCAACGTCGTGCTTATAGCGCTCGCCGCGATGTTAGTCTACATCGCGTTCCGTTTTGAGTGGATCTACGGCGTTGCCGCCGTCATCGCCGTCTTTCACGACACGATCATCACAATCGGTCTTTTTTCAATTTTCAATAAACCTATTGATCTGACGGTGATCGCGGCGCTGCTTACTCTGGTCGGTTACTCGATGAATGACACCATCGTCACCTTTGACCGCATTCGTGAGAATCTCCGGCTGCAGATGCGCGGCTCCTTCTCGCACATCGTAAATCTCAGCATCAATCAAACCTTGAGCCGGACAGTGCTGACCTCCGGGTTGACGTTTCTGACCGCGTTGTCTCTATTCCTGTTTGGCGGGCAGGTGCTTAACGGATTTTCTTTCGCACTCGTAATCGGTATCATCATTGGAACCTACTCGTCTATCTTCATTGCCAGTCCGATTTTGATTTTCTGGCAAAATGTTGCGGAAGGTCGCAGAAGGGGCGGTGCAAGACCAGTAGCGGTCGAGAGCCGGCCCAAGGCTGTAGCAGGCGCGTCCAAGAGCGTTAAGACCGTAAAGACCGTGAAGTGAGCATGAATTTGGAAGAGAACCCGCGCGCGTCAGCACAAGGTAAGGGCCGCGGCTTGCCCGGCCCGGTTCAGAAACGCGCGTGTTAGCAAGCGGAATGTAAGGGGGTAGTTATGTTCGAACAGACTTTCGTCGACGGGACACAGAAAACCAAGAAGCCATGGACGGTTGCAATGTCGCTGATCCTGCAAATCGGCATCATCGGCTTTTTTATTCTCCTCCCGCTGATTTATACGGAGGCGCTGCCCAGCGCTCAGTTGAAGAGCATGTTGGTAGCCCCTCCACCTCCTCCCCCGCCCCCGCCCCCTCCTCCACCGGCGGCGCCCAAAGTGGCTCCGAAGCCGGTGGTTCGGCAGTTCATCGCGAATCAGTTGTTGGCTCCCAAGGTGATTCCGAAGACCATCAACAAGATTGAAGAAGCAGCCCCGCCTCCCGATGCGGGCATGGGCGTGGTCGGCGGAACGGGCGAAGCCGGCGGTGTCGCGGGCGGTGTAATTGGTGGTGTGCTGGGCGGTGTCCCGGGCGCTCCTCCGCCTCCTCCGCCTCCCAAAGCCAAGCCTACGGGACCGATGCGTGTAGGAGGTCAGGTTGCTGAAGCGAACCTCATCCGGAAAGTACAGCCTGTTTACCCGCCGCTCGCCAAGTCGGCCCGCGTGCAAGGCACGGTTGAGTTCACCGCCACCATCAGCAAAGAAGGGAATATTGAAAACCTGCAACTGGTTCGCGGCCATCCGCTTTTAGTGAATGCCGCCAAAGAGGCAGTGCTGCAGTGGAAGTATCGGCCAACGTTGCTTAACGGTCAACCGGTGGAGGTTATTACCGACATCATCGTTAACTTTACGTTGAGCCAGTAGCCGGCACAGGGCCGCGACCGTTAGGGAGCGGTTCTGAGTAAGTAGATTTTAGTTCGATTTAGTATTCGATTCAACTTAGGAGATAAGCATGGTATTACAACTTCACGTTTGGGCCTTCTGGCTATTTCAGGAAACCGAAGGCATTAGCTTCGACCCCCGGTCAGTCTGGGGCAACATGGGCATTATGGCGAAATGTGTCGTATTTGTCCTGTTTATTATGTCGGCTTGGTCGATCGGAGTCATGATTGACCGTCTGATTGCCTACAACGCTGCTCGCAAACAATCGCGTGCTTTTGCTCCCGCTGTCGCCGGAGCCTTGCGGGAAGGCAAGCTCGATGAAGCGATCAAGATTGCAGATCGCTTTAACAAGAGCCACTTGGCGAAGGTGGTGGTGGCCGGACTGCAGGAATTCAAGGCTCATCAAATGAGCTCCGAAATTCCCGGAGAAGATATCGAAGCCTCTCGTCGGGCTCTCGAACGCGCGGAGGCCATCGTTCACGCCGAGCTGAAGCGTGGCGTCAGCAGTCTGGCGACCATCGGTTCCACCGCTCCGTTCGTCGGTTTGTTCGGAACCGTCGTCGGAATCATGAATGCGTTCAAATCGATCTCGACTTCTAAGTCGACCGGTCTCGGCGCGGTTGCAGGCGGCATATCGGAAGCCCTGATTACCACCGCCGTCGGTCTTTTCGTCGCCATTCCCGCGGTCTGGATGTTCAACTATTTCACCAATCGTATCGAAGCCTTCGATGTCGAGATGGGAAACTCCAGCTCCGAGTTGATCGACTATTTCCTGAAGCGCACGCAGAAAACGGCAGGAGCTGCGACGCGCTAAGACGTTCCATGTGGCTCGAGGTTGAATCGACGGGCGCGGGGCGGACTAAATTTCGCCTCTCGCCCACCATTAACTGAGCCGGGTTTCTTAAGAAGGAGCACACAAAAATGAAGTTAATGAAAGCCCCTCCGGTGGTTTCAGACATCAACGTTACGCCTATGGTGGACGTGATGCTGGTGCTGCTGATCATCTTCATGGTCATTACGCCCATGCTTTCCAAGGGCCAGAACGTGACGCTGGTGAAGACGCACAACCCGATCAAGATGCAGGAAGCCGACAAGGAAGACGCCGTTTTGATCGCTATCACCCGCGACGGAAAAGCGTTCCTCAGCCCTGGCAACAAGCTGATCCAACCCGACCAGTTGGGTGGAACCGTGAAAGATCTGCAACAAAACCGCACTGATAAGACCGTTTACATCAAGGCCGACGCCCGGGCCCGTTTCGCAAGCGTTACGGACGTCATCGATAATCTGCGTACCGCCGGAGTGGACCAACTCGGGCTGATTACCGAGGAAATCCAGGACAAGAACAAGAAAGGCCTCAGCCTCTGAAACGGGATCGCGCGCTTTAGCAAGCGAAAATTGACTGAACCGCGCGCGTAAGCAAGCGGAAGTTGTTTAGGAAAGGGATTTACTTTTATGGCAATGGCAGTTGGCGGCTCCGGAGGAGCCAAAGCGGATATTAATGTTACCCCGCTCATCGATGTGTTACTCGTGCTTCTGATCATCTTCATGGTGATCACGCCTCTTACGCCGCACGGATTGGACACGCTCGTGCCTCAACCACCGCCGCCCAATCAGCCGCCGCCTCCACCGAATCAGGATCCGACGGTTGTCGTAGAGGTTGCAAAAGATCAAAGCATCCAGATCAACGGACAGCCGGTCAAGGAAGCGGACCTGCAAGCCAGGTTGGAAGACATTTTTAAGACCCGCGCGACCAAGGTTGTATTCGTCAAAGGCGATCCCGACGTAGACTACCGTTACGTGGCTCAGGCCATTGACGATGCCAAAGGAGCAGGTCTCGATAAAGTTGGCATTATGACTCCAAAGGTCGAGGCGGGGCAATAAGCGCCAGGAGGATCGTACCGATGAAAAAGTCTCAATTGTTGGCCCTGACTCTCTTCGCCGCGCTTGCGATCTTTACCACAGGTTGTGCCAAGCTCCAATCGCGCGATCAGATGAATCAGGGCGTTCAGGCTTACAAAAACAACCACTACGCGGATGCCGTCAAGCATTTTAAGGAAGCCGTTCAACTGGACCCGAGTAATCAAAACGCGCAGTTGTACTTGGCAACTTCCTACATGATTCAATGGGTTCCCGGCGCCGAGTCGCCGGACAATATGAAAAACTACGATGCCGCCAAGCAGGAGTTCAACCGCGTTTTGCAGCGCGATCCCTCGAACTCGTTAGCGTTGGCATCGATGGCTTCGATGGCCTACAACTCCGCGAGTTCGGGAACCCCGGAGCAGAGAGCCGCTGCCTTGGAAGACGCCAAGAAATGGAACCAGCGGCGCATCGAAGTGGATGCCAAAGATTCCGAAGCCTACTACTATCTCGGTGTCATCGATTGGGCGCAAGCCTTCACCCCCATTCAGTCCGCCCGTGTCGCGGAGAAAATGAAGGGGGATGATCCAGGACCGCTTAAGGATGCCAAGGTAAAGGCACAGCTCAAAGACAAGTACGAAAAGATCATTGAGGACGGCATCGACAATTTGAAGAAATGCCTTGCTATCGACAAAGAAAACGAAGATGCCATGTCTTATATGAATCTGTTGCTGCGTAAGAAGGCGGATCTGGAGGACTCGGCGGATGCCTCCAAGGCCGACATTGCGCAAGCGGAAGACTGGTCCAACAAGTCGCTCGACATGAAGCGAATTAAGGCCAATCGCCCTGCCAAAAAGACCGAAGCCAGCTAACCCCGGCTTCTAGTTCAAGAAATAAGTGCGATACAAAGTATCGCGCTGTTTGGGAATAAATCCGGCGTCTCGGATGAGGCGCCGGAGTTGTTCTTCCGTGGCGCGGTGGTGCGTGCCGGCAGCCGAGACCACGTTCTCTTCGATCATGATGCTGCCTACGTCGTTTCCGCCGAACCGTAATCCGAGCTGGCAAACCTTCAGTCCGGGTGTGACCCAGGATGCCTGGATATTGAGGATGTTATCGAGATAAACGCGCGAAAGCGCCAGCATTTTAAGGTATTCGACAGCCGTTGCCTCCTGTTTTACGAAACGTCCCAGGGAGGTGTATTCGCGCTGGAAAAACCATGGGATGAACGCTGTGAAGCCGCCCGTGTCTTCCTGGATCTGGCGCACGATCTCAAAGTGATTCAGCCGCTGCTCGATGGTTTCCCCCGTGCCGAACATCATCGTCGCAGTGGTCCTCATGCCGAGTGCGTGTGCCGTTCTGTGCACATCGATCCATTCTTGTGTCGAACACTTCAGGCGACTAATGCGATGCCTTACCTCGTTATCCAGGATCTCGGCCCCGCCGCCGGGAATCGAGTCAAGCCCGGCATCGCGTAGCCGCGCGATTGTATCTCGCAAGGATAGCCCGCTGACCTCGGCGATGTTGACCAGCTCGGGCGCCGAAAAGCAGTGGCACCAGATGTTCGAGTGTGATTTGATCGTCCGCAACAGATCTTCGTACCACTCGATCTTCAGATCCGGGTGAAGGCCGCCTTGCATCAGAATGCCCGTGCCCCCGAGATCAATGGTCTCCTGGATCTTCGCGAGGATCGTTTCCTTGGGAAGAATGTAGCCTTCCTTGTGACCCATCGGACGGTAGAACGCGCAAAAGCTGCAATACTCGGTGCAGAAATTCGTGTAGTTGATGTTGCGATCGATAATGTAGCTGACGATTCCTTCGGGGTGGAGCTTCTTCCGGACTGCGTCGGCCTCCATACCGATGCCGACGAGATCGTCGCTCTCGAACATGTCGATGGCTTGCCGCCGGGTCATCATAAACTTGCGCTTACCCCGAGCCGTGATAAATCGGCCAGTTCGAGGAAGGCCTCCAGGCCCCTCTGCTCGTCTGGACCGATTCTAAAACGGATAAAACGACTCAGATACTGCTCGGCCAGTTCCATTGCAATGCCGCGTTTTCGGTACTCGTGCTCGACGATTGTACCTAAATTGGCTTTTCCAAATTCGTAGGACTCGTTCGTGATTTCCTTCAGCCGATCGACGGGAATACCGGGTTTGCCTGCCCAAGCCGCAAACACCATAGGAAGTCCGGTCAGTCGAAGCCATTCCGAACCAAGATCGAGCCACTCGAAGGGCAATTCGTCCGGATTCAGGCGCAGCGCCGGATCGCCGATGATTAAAGCCGCATCGGCATCGGAAAGCATTTCCTCGAGCACTGGCGTCTGCGGTGTGATCTTCACTCGTACGCCGTAGCGCTCGCGCAGTATGACTCGAGCAAGTTCCACGGAGCTTCTCGATCCCGCATCGGCGGCAAGAGTTCCCACCTGCCTCCAGGGAACGCGGGAGAACAACAGAATACTGCGAACTGCGCCGAAACAAGTTATGCCGACGCCCGGCACGATTTCTAACTTCTGTCTTGCGATCTCCGCCAAGGGTACCAGGCCGATATCGATATCGCCTTGCTCCACAGCGTGCGCACATTCTGAGGGAAGAGAAAATGCGAGATCCACCTGTTCGCGCTGCGGGCCGTGCATCATTCCCCACACCAAAGGAACCGTATTCAGATAGCTCACGGCGCCAACGCGATATTTCGGAGATTCTTCCAAGTCTCAGTCTCTCAAATGCCCCGTTTGTTGCCCCACAGATCGATGTGCAAACGCGGGCTGTACCGGTATCCGGTTGCTTTGCAAACCTCGGCCAACCAGACGCTGCGCTCCCGAAGAACATCGGGCTCTGTCCCTTCCGGCATCAAAACGATGGTTGACGCCGGAGCTCCTAGATTTTTGCGCATGGAATCAATTTCTTGCAGATCCGCTGGTGAGGAAACGACAAACTTGAGCTGATACTCATAGTCGCCAATCAGCCGTTTGAGGACCTCAGGCTGATAGCGCAATCGTTCGTGCTGCGTGGCCCATTTGCCGCCCTCGCGCTCGCGAGGAACAGAATTGGCGAGCTTCGGACTGATACTCATCAGGTCGCATTGAACCGGTTCGTAGACTGTACCTGCCGTTTCGATCGTGATGTGCTGGCCGGCCTCGCGCAAGGCATTTGTCAGGGCGACAATTTCAGGCGCGATCATCGGCTCGCCGCCCGTGACGATTACGTGCGATGTTCTGTACGCGCCGATCATGTCCATGATCTGTCCAATGGGAATGTCCTCGCCTTCCGGATGCCAGGACGTGTAAGGCGTATCGCACCAGGTGCATCGCAAGTTGCAGCCCGATGTCCGGATGAATGCCGACGGTACACCTGCGAGAACTCCCTCGCCTTGCAGAGAGTAAAAGATTTCAGAGATCTTCACGTCAGAACGAGCGCCGGATCGGCGATCTGCGCTTCTTCGAAGCCTTTGCGGCGCAACCGGCACGCATCGCATTCGCCGCACGGCCGGCCTGCTGGATCGGGATCGTAACAACTGTGAGTCGTCTTTAAATCTACGCCTAATTCGCACGCTTTGCGCACGATCTCCGCCTTGGTCATCGTCAGCAGGGGTGTTTGAATCACGAGCCTGGTCGTGCCTTCGACGCCGGCCTTGGTTGCCAGATTCGCCATCGCTTCGAAAGCCCGGATGAACTCGGGACGGCAGTCCGGGTAGCCCGAATAATCGAGGGCATTCACGCCGATAAAGATATCGGACGCCTCCCTCACCTCGGCATACGCGAGGGCGAACGAAAGAAAGATCGTGTTACGCGCCGGAACGTAGGTCACTGGAATTGCGGAGTTCATCTCGTCGAGCGAGCGGTTCCTTGGTACCTCGATGTCGCTGGTCAAGGCCGATCCTCCGAAGGCGCGCAAATCGATGCTGACGACCCGGTGCTCCCTGGCGCCAAGCTGGGCCGCAATTTGGGCCGCCGCTTCGAGTTCGATTCGATGCCGCTGGCCGTAATCAAAAGAAAGGCAGTAGCACTCAAACCCCAGTTGGCGGGCGATTGCCAGGCAAGTGGAAGAATCGAGTCCGCCGCTTAGCAGGCAGACGGCGCGCTTCTTCTTCTCCCCGGTCATTCTTACTTAATTGTCGCGCTTAGCCGCGACGGTCGCGTCAAGCCTGCCCTGATGAAGTCGAACGGTCAGGCGCTCTCCGAGCGTTGTTTCTTCTGAAGACCGGATCACGCGCTCTTCTGCATTCTGCACGATGCTGTACCCTCGCGCCAGTACGGCGAGAGGGCTGAGCTGGGCGAGTTCGGCTTCGAGCTGTTCCTGTCGTCGACGCGCCTTCCACACGTGGGATCGTAAGCAAGTCAGCAGCGCACTACTTGCGGATGTGTGCCGCTGCCGGTCCCGCGCGAATCTCAGGCGCAAATCGCTGGCGCGCAAGCGCCGGCTCAAATCGCTAAGGCGCCTGGAATGCGCGTCCAATGCCCGCTGAAAGACTCGGCGGAGCTGAAAATCGAGGTCGTCTATACGCTGACTCTTTTTGGCCATACCGCGGTGGAGCAAGGCCAGAGCGCGTTCTGCTCCGCGCTGGTGAAGATTCCGCGAACATATTGCCAGCCGGTAGCGCAGGGCCTGAACAGCCTTGGCGCGGCATCCGTCAATCTGCTCCATCAGACTGTCACGCGTGCAGATCACGATTTCAGCCGCCGCCGATGGAGTAGGCGCGCGGTAATCCGCAACGAAATCGGCGATCGTAAAGTCGGTTTCATGCCCGACAGCGGAAATCACCGGTACTTTGCAGGCGACGATGGCCCGCGCCACACTCTCTTCGTTGAACGTCCAGAGATCTTCGAGCGATCCGCCGCCCCGCGCCACGATCACTACGTCTGCCCAGGCATTCGCGCTGAAGTAGGCAATGCCCTGGCAAATCTGTTCAGCCGAACCCTCGCCCTGTACGTGGGCTGGAAATAATCGAATCTGAAGGCCTTGGAAGCGGCGCTCCAACACATGCAGAATGTCCCGAATCACCGCGCCGGCCGGAGAGGTGATGATGCCAATGCGGCGCGGCAGCCTGGGAAGCGCCACCTTTCTCGAAGGATCGAACAGACCCTCGGCAGCCAACTTTTTCTTCAGTTGGTCGAAGGCGAGTTGCAGAGCGCCGGCGCCTTGTGGCTGCAGCAGGTCCACAACCAGTTGATACTCGCCGCGCGCTTCGTACACCTCCAGATTTCCGCGGGCGATCACGGCCAGGCCGTCCTGCGGCTTGAATTTGGCAAACCTTGCGGCTCCCTTAAACAAGGCGCACTTGAGTTGAGCGTGTTCATCCTTCAGAGAGAAATAGTAGTGACCGCTCGTCGCGGCGCGGCATCCGGAGATCTCGCCGGCCACCCAAATAGCCCGGAACTCCTGCTCGAAGAGTCCTTGCACCGCCGCGTTCAACTCGCTCACGGCGAACACCCGCCGCTCAACTTCTAATGACAGCTTCATCTGCTCGGAGTTTGTGCTGGTTCTTGCCGACATGCTTAAATTATTAGTTTCGATGATCGGCTGTCCGGCGGCCCTGTATGCTATGCGCTATTCTAACGGCTTGCCGTGCAACTCGGCGCCCCGTAGCCGCCCACCTCTACATCTGAATACTTTGGAGCATCAATGAAGCCTCAAGAAGCCCTCGAGTTTGCGAAGAAGAACGATGCCAGGCAGATCGATCTGCGCTTTACTGATCTGCCCGGCCTGAGTCAACACATTTCCTATCCGATCAACCAGCTCAATGAGAGTTCCTTCGAAGACGGATTCGGCATTGACGGTTCTAGTATCCGAGGCTGGGCAGCCATCAACGAAAGCGACATGCTCATCCTTCCGGATCCGTCGACGGCGTTCATGGACCCGTTTGCTGAAACCCGCACCCTGGTGATGCTTGGCGACATCATTGATCCGATCACGCGCCAGCACTACGACCGGGATCCGCGCTGGATCGCCAAGAAAGCCGAGCTGTATTTGAAGAACAGCGGGATCGCCGATACGGCTTACTTCGGCGCCGAAGCCGAGTTCTTCATTTTCGACAACATCCGCTTCGACCAAAATCAACACAGCGGGTTCTATTTCGTCGACGCCGAGGAAGGACGCTGGAACTCAGGCCGGGAGCATAACAACCTTGGGTACCGGCCGCGTTACAAGGAGGGCTATTTCCCCGTCCCGCCGACCGATCATTATCAGGACCTCCGTAGCGAGATGGTCGCCACCATGATCGAATGCGGGCTAACCATCGAGTGTCACCATCACGAGGTGGCCACAGGCGGCCAATGTGAAATCGATCAGAAATTCGACACCTTGGTCAAGTCCGCCGATAACATGACGGTGTACAAGTACGTAGTGCGTAACACTGCTTACCAATATGGGAAAACTGTTACTTTTATGCCCAAGCCGCTGTTTGGGGATAACGGCAGCGGCATGCATACCCATCAAAGTTTATGGTCTGAGGGAAAGCCCCTGTTTTCGGGCGATAATTACGCAGGCTTGAGCCAAACAGCGCTGTGGTACATCGGTGGGCTCTTGCGGCACGCTCGCGCCTTATCAGCGATCATCGCTCCGACGACGAATAGTTATAAGCGCCTCGTGCCGGGATATGAAGCGCCGGTCAACTTGGCGTACTCGCGCCGGAATCGCTCGGCGGCGGTTCGCATTCCGATGTACTCCAATAGTCCCAAGGCTAAACGCGTTGAGTTCCGTCCTCCTGACGGAGCGTCCAATCCCTATTTGGCTTTCGCGGCCATGATGATGGCCGGCCTTGATGGCGTGGTGAACAAAATCGATCCCGGCGAGCCCCTGGATAAGGACATTTACGACCTGTCTCCCGAAGAGATGAAAAAGGTCCCATCCATGCCGGCCTCACTCGATGAGGCGCTCGCCTGCCTCGAGGAAGATCACGCTTTTCTCACGAAGGGCGATGTATTCTCCGAAGAGCTGATCGAAACGTTTGTTTCGTATAAGCGTAAGGCCGAGGCGGAAGCGGTCCGGCTTCGCCCTCATCCTTATGAGTTTGCGCTGTATTACGATATATAAACCGTATAGGCGACCGCACGGAAACAGCGGGCGCCTTAAGAAGTGGGACGATAACTCCCCAGGATTTTGAAAGAGGTTGTCATCTCTTTCAAGTTGGCGATTGCGTTCTGCAGTTTTTCATCATTCGGCGAGGCGAGAAGATCAACGTAAAAAAGATATTCCCAAGGCTGGTTGCGTAACGGGCGCGACTCAATCTTGGTCAAATTCAGATCGCGGAGCGCAAAGCAGGCCATGGCCCGGAATAAGGCGCCCGGGACATTGGGAGTCGAGAAGACTAGGGAGGTCTTCCACTCGCCAGTTGCCGCTTTGAAATTTGTGGCTTGTTTCGTCAACAGAAAAAACCGCGTGAAATTCTGGCGATCGTCTTCGATGTGACGCTTGAGAATGACCCCTCCATAGATCTCAGCAGCCGCTTCCGAAGCGATGGCTGCGGTCCCCATTGGGTTTTCGTCCTTCAGCATCTTAACGCTGCCGGCCGTATCATAAAAAGACATTGGTCGTATTTGTTTGTATTTCTCAAAAAATCGGCGACATTGGTTTAATGCTACAGGGTGAGAAAAGGCAGAATGAACGTCGCGAAAACGAATTCCCGGGAGGGCGATCAAGTGGTGAGAAATGCGCATACTGGTCTCGCCGGCGATAGGGATGTTGTATTGAACGAGATAGTCGTAATTCTCGTGTACGCTCCCATGGAGGGTGTTTTCTATTGGAATCACAGCATGGCTGACATTACCGGCTTGCAAGGCGTCAAACACTGCTTTAAAGGATGAGCAGGGATAGGTGCGAATATTCGGCCCCAGGAGTTTCCGCGCCGCGGCAAAGCTGAACGCGCCCCGTTCTCCTTGGAATGCCACTAAGTAATGGGATTTTCTCATGATTTCTCTAGAGTGTCGCGGTAAAGAAGCAGGAGGCACTCATCGTAAATACTTCAGAAGTTATTGGATCGCAGTAAGGAAGCGGAACTGCCAATCCCCCTGCCCATGGCGCTATCTTATATTAACTTTGGCGGCCCTCCCCCATTGGGGCATACCGATGGGTTATGGAGAGACTTACTGTTGGGCTAATAGTTAAATTGTTCTGAAAACAGAACAAGGCTGACCCGAAGTGCTATCTTATGGGGGAGCATCGCTAGCGCGCGATGCGCGATATGAAGGAACCGGGTCAAAAACTCAGACGCGCTAGAGAACGCCTGCGCTTGAAATATCGAGATGTAGAGGGAGCAAGCCAGCGGATCGCCAACCAGAGGGGTAATCATGAGTTTCTGGTTGGCTTAAGTAGGCTTGCCGACATAGAAAACAAAGGCACTGTTCCATCAGTTTACCGGCTTTATTCGCTGTGCGCGATCTACGGCCTCGAGTTCAGGGGCGTGCTGGAGTGGTACGGAATTGATCTCGAGCAGCTGGCCATGGATTCCTCGCGCTTGTCGCTCGAAAGAACCCGACTTCTTGATTTCCATCCTCCGGAGTGGACCATGGTGGAATTTCCCGCCGAATTGGAAGACTTTGATCTACGCCACACCTCTTACTTGAGCCGCCACATACAACGCTGGGGGAAGTTGCCGCTTGCCATGTTGAACGCCTTGGACCTGCAACGTCACCGCTACGGGTTCATTGGGACCGACGATTGGTTTATGTACCCGATTCTGTCACCCGGCGCTTTTGTTCAGGTGGATGAAAGCCGCAGGCGAATCGCCAAAGAAGGTTGGATATACGAGAACGAAAGGCCGATCTATTTTTTGGAGCACCGGGACGGCTATCGTTGCGGCTGGTGCACGGAGCGCGGTGGGGTTCTGATTGTTCAGCCGTACTCGGCCTCTTTGCTACAGCCGGAAATATTCCGTTATCCGGGCGAAGCAGATGTCATTGGTCAAGTTGTGGGGGTGGCTATGCGGTTGGATCTGGCGAAGCGACGCCATACACGTTCCTGAGCAATCCCAGAATAGCCTCGAAGTCGGAGACATGCTTCTGCCGTTCGGGTCCCTGGATCGAGGCCGGCACTAAATTCTTGTAAGGTGTCAGTCGCAGCCAAGCGTCCACGAGTTCGGCCCTGTCAACCTGATGAATTCCGGCAATGTATTTCTCAATATCGGCTTTCTTCCGCTCCAAGGGATAATTGACCCACTCCTTGAAGACACCTTCATGGATTCGTTTCAGAATCTTGCTGGTCTCCGACGGCCCGGACACGTTGGAGCCGTAGTGCTCATAGCGCCCGGTATCCGGATTCATCAACCCCGCCAAATATACGAGGCGACCATATGACGTTCGGATCTCGGAAAGATCTCTGAACCGGATTGGGTCAGCGATTTCTTGTTCCCGCAGGCTGTTCTTGCCCCTCGCCATGTACTCGTGATCCCACTGTTACACGTATAAGGGAAGGGCACAAGGTACTCTAGTACCTACAGAACCAAAGGCGTTCCGTTACCGGAAAACGTGGTTCCCCCGCAACCTTGCCAGGGAGCCGCTAAGTTATTGTACGGTCGAGAGTATTTGGGAAACGCCCCCGAAATACCTCCAAAATCGACCCTATGAAAATACGTATTGCAGCGCCTTTTCTGGCCATTGCCTTGTGTGCGAGCGTGCTTGTCAGAGCCGCCGAGCCACCGTTTCCAGCTCCTGGATAGCCCCTTTCCGCCGTCGCTCAGAGCCGCCGAGCCACCGTTTCCAACTCCTGATAGCCCCTTTCCGCCGTCGCTCAGAGCCGCCGAGCCACCGTTTGCAGATCCTGGTAGCCCGTACCCGCCGAGTTCACTCCTATAGAAACTGGCAATAGCAACTGCCAAAAGAGTCGCTGTCGGGCCTCCGCCCGCTGAGCCACGCGCCGGAGGCTCACCAAACGCATTGTCAAAATTTGCCCTCCGCTTGTTTTTTGAATACTATTCAAATACACCGGAAGAGCACAAATGAATTGGGAGTTGATGGCGCAATTTGCCGGCGTCGGCTTCAGTTTTCTGCTGATCGGCCGCCTGCTGCTTCTGCATTTGCACAAGGTTTACCGCATTTTTTGCGCATTTTTGCTTGCCGACGTATCCGGCTCCCTGTTCTGGTTTATCGAGCACTATCTATATCCCGCCGGTTCGCACCGACAGCCTCCCATCGATTACCGCGTGGGATGGTTGTATGGAAAAATGGCCGTTTGGGTCTTCACCATTTGGACCGTGTACGCGCTTCTGGGGGCCATTTTGAAGAACCTGCACGGAATCCGCCGGTTTTCCCGCAAGGTGATCAACTTCTCCTTTGCGGTGGCGGTGGTCTTCGGTCTTTTGAGCGCCATACCCGAATACTGGGCATCCGCTCTATCGCCGCAATGTGCCTCTTGATCATCTGCAAAGGCTGGTTGATATGGCTTTTATTCTCGACCGGGTGATCTCTTCGACGGCGCTTCTGGCTCTCCTTTGTGTCCTTTGTTTTCTTCTGTGGTTCCCGGTTGAAATCTCGCGCAATCTGGCCGTTTTTACCGCAGGTTTTGTAGTATATTTTGCGGCCAAGACGTCGCTTCTGCTCGGCCGAAGCTTCTGGTCTCACGATATCAACCGGATTGTAAGTATCGCGACGGGCATAATCGTCACCATTTGCCTCGCTTACTGGGGGATCTTTATTTCCGCCGCTGGAGAACGCGTGCGGACGCGGCTTGGACACCTTTGGCGCCCCGAAGAACAAGAACGGCTTATGGGTCAATTGGAGGCCATCAACGCGTCCCTTTTGCGCGCGTCACGCCGGCAGCTCTCGAGCCAGCGGGATCTGCTCTAAAGGCAGTCTTTTCAGCGATGGAACAAGCCACTGATTTTGTATCGCATGCACAAGCATTTATGGAGCCATTACAAGAAAACCACTCGATCTAGGAAAAAAAGACGATAAGGGTCTTGAAAACAACCGCGCTTTTCAGTACCTTATATTCACGGAGGAGAACTTGACGGCGAGTCTGCTGCTTATCCCGCTCATATTCTGTGGATTAGCCGTTGCCGCCACAATCCCAGTTCTCATCAAGCTCTATCGAAGATGCGGTCTGGAAGACATTACTCCAGAGTGGCTAGAGAGCTTTTCTCCCGCCGTGTATTATCCGATGCAGGGTCTTCTCTCGGCGGAGGACTTCCGTTTTCTCTCGCGGCAACCCGGCTTCGACCTTTCGTTGCACCGCAAACTGCGCCGCGAACGACTTCATATATTCCGTCAATATCTGACCCGGATGATCGTCGATTTCAACCGTCTTCACACCGCCGCACGACTTCTTCTTGCCCACGGACGGGAAGATCAGTCGGAACTTGTGGGCCGCTTGGTCTGGCTCAAAATCCGTTTCTCCCTGGCAGTTCTTCAGGCACACGCCACCTACATGTTGTGTTGTATAGGCTTCCGTACTCTTGCAGTCCGCGCCACGATTCTGCGTCTGGAAGAGATGAGCGCCCAGTTGAGTCTCATCTCGGCAACACGGGTCGCCTGACCCTCACATACTGTCCCGCTCCACAAAGCCTTTCAGCAGTAGCTTTGCCGCTGCGTAATCTTCAAATCTTTTTTCGGCTTCTTTAAATGCAGGGGTATGAACGCACCGGCGGTTTCCGCGGTGTTCGGTGGGAAACCTCAGGTGCAGCATCTCATGAAATAGTACGAATTCAACGGCTAGCTTCGGCGCACGTTCAGAATCAAGAAGGCGCGAAAGTACGATTACGTGGTGTGAGGGATCATAATGCCCCAGGGTCGATTTTGACGGCCTCAAGCTCCAGCCGAGTTCGGGCTGTGCCATCAATCCATGGAAATATCTAAAATTGAGCTCTTCGAATAGGACGCCTAGATCATATGCCGTCCCCTTCGCATCGCGAAATCGTTTCCTGCCACGTACCTGCTTCACCAGGTGGAGCGTGCGCCGGAGGTCCGCGCGATTCAAGTAGCGCCGGTAGCGCGCTACAACCGCGGGCGCCGGCAGCTTGCGAAAAAGCTTCGAAACGAGGATATACGCTAGAGCTTCTTGAATGGGAGCTGGAGCGCCTTCCAGAAGATCGCTGATATCCACCTTCAACTGCCCCTCGTGCAGTGTGATCCGGCTGTTGGCGTTCGCGTATTTCCTGTACGTGACGGTGATCCGCGGAAGCGCCGTGCGCGGCCTAAGCGCGCGAAACACGCGCGCATAGATCTGTTCGACAGTCTCAAAAAAGAGAGCAGTCTCGACTTGCATTTTTTCACAACTGTACCATGGTGATTCGGGTTGCCTTCAACGCCGAAGCACAGCCGCGCCGGTAGGTCCGGAAAGTCAAAGAGGTATTTTGCCCACAGCGAAAATCAGTGCTCTAGGCTGCTATGTGCCGCCGCGCGCGCTCACAAACAATGACCTTTCCCAAATGGTTGAAACGAATGATGCCTGGATCGTAGAACGCACCGGGATTCACGAGCGACGCATTGCCGATCGGAATATCGCTACCTCCGATATGGCCGTGGCGTCGGCTCGCGAGGCGCTCTCCAATCGGGGAATAGCGGCGACCGAACTAGAGGCGATTATCGTTTGCACCGTGACACCGGACATGCTGTTCCCATCCACCGCTTGTCTGGTCCAGGAGCAGCTGGGAGCGCGTGGGGTGTGGGGTTTCGATCTGGCCGCCGCCTGCTCGGGATTTGTGTATGGAATTACCGTCGCGGCGCACCTGGTATCCAACGGGACACATCGCAAAGTTCTGGTAATTGGCGCCGACACTATGTCCCGGATCATTGACTACACGGACCGAGCCACATGCGTACTGTTTGGCGATGGCGCCGGGGCCTTTCTGATTGAAACGAGCGATGGCTCGGAGGAAGGATTTATCGGCTATTTGAACGAAATCGATGGCTCCGGCGGTCCATTTCTCAAAATGCCGGCGGGCGGCAGCCGGCTTCCCGCTTCAGCTGAAACGGTGGCGCAGCGTCTGCATTATGTGAAACAGGAAGGCCAGCAGGTGTTCAAGTTCGCGGTTCGCAAAATGTATGAACTGTGCGACAGCCTTCTCCAAAAGCACGGGTTTTCCGCTTCGGATGTGAAGCTGTTGATTCCGCATCAGGCTAACAAACGCATCATCACCGCTACCGCCGACCGACTTGGTCTGCTCGACGAAAACGTCGTCTTAAACCTGGACAAATACGGCAACACAACCGCTGCCACCATCCCGTTAGCCACTCGGGACGCCGTTATGGACGGACGTTTGAAAAAGGGGGATTTGGTGCTTTTTGCGGCCGTAGGCGCTGGTTACACCGCGGGCGTCAATTTGTGGAGGTGGGCGTACTGACGGGAGCCGGAGCGCGAACAGCCGAGGTCTGCTTGGCCTTCTTTTGCCGCTCGTATTCGCGAATGACGCTCAAGACATACTGACGCGTTTCGGCATACGGCGGTACGCCGCCGAATCGATCCACCGCCGCCGGACCCGCATTGTAGGCGGCCAAAGCAAGGGCCGAGTTTCCGCCATAGCGAATCAGCAGATCTCTCAGATATTTCGCTCCGCCCTGCGCATTACTGCTCGCATGATTCGGATCTATGCCGAGATAGGCTGCGGTGGCCGGCATCAGCTGCATCAACCCCAGCGCGCCTTTGCGTGAGACCGCATCCTGCCGTAATCCCGATTCCACTTTCGCGACGCTGAGAAGAAGCTCAGGCTCCAGCCCTTGCAACAGGGCGGCCTCGCCCACGAGCTCAGGAAAGGTTGCGTCCGAAGATGCTAACTTCTCTTTGGGGCTCGGCGATGCATCATCGGGAAGGGTTTCAATCCGCAGCACCTGATCGGTGGGAAACTGCAGGATTCCTCCGCCGGTGCGAACTACAAGCGTTTGATCCTCCTGGCTATGGGAATCGACTTCCAGCGAGAATCCAGTTTTGAGGTAGACGACTTCTTTCCCCAAGCACGGGCCGACAAGCAGAAAGAGAGCCGCGACCCACCGGAGCGCCTTGCTAACCAACCGGTCGCGATCCCCCACTAGTAACCCTTGGCGACCTTTTCAAAGTCGGAGTCGAGATTGACTTCTGATTCGCTCTCGAGAAGGGTTAGTTCGTGCTCGAGAAGCGTTGAGGACACGAGCGTCTTCACCGCAATTTCCGCGATGCTACTGTTCTTCCCGTAACGCGTTGTGAACAGGTCAGAAACATCCTGCAACTGTTTTCTGATACCCGACAGGTATCTCGCCATGGCAGCGTGTTCGTCCCGGCTTAACGGATACTGCACGTGCGCTCCTTCTGTTGACTTTTGAGCTTATCCGGTATTGTTGCACAGTTTCCGGCTGTGCGCACACGGTAAGGACGCATACAGCGATCGGCTAGAATCTCCTTGCGCTGGGGCGTGCAAGCTTACTGGCCTGAGAAACCTGCTCTCGAGCATTTGTGCGTGCGCGAGGGCGCTAGGATGGGCAGGAATGGGTAGAGCTTCGAAACTGACGTGCAGCAAGTGTGCTGCGGCATTTGGGCCCACGGAACTTCTGAATTTATGCACCTGCGGCGGCCCTTTACTGGTTAGCTACGATCTTTCGGAGGTTCGCTCTCAATGGCGTAAGCAGGATCTGAACGGCGCCGTGAACAGCATGTGGCGGTACGCGCCTGTGTTGCCGGCCGGCGTGGAGGAGGCGGTGACACTTCAGGAAGGCTGGACACCGCTAGTCCGAGCCCACCGGCTGCAGCAGGAGCTGGGAGCCGAGAGCTTGTGGATCAAGGACGAAGGTCGGAATCCCACGGATTCCTTTAAGGCGCGAGGACTCTCCTGCGCGGTGACAATGGCCAAAAAGCTGGGCGGCCATAAGCTGGCTATTCCGTCGGCGGGCAATGCAGCCAGCGCGCTGGCGGCCTACGCGGCAGCGGCTGCCCTGGAGGCGTATATCTTCATGCCGCGGGACGTGCCGCAGGCGAACTTTATCGAATGCAAGTCATTCGGCGCGATTGTGACGCTGATCGATGGGCTAATCAGTGATTGCGGCAAGATTGTGGCTGACCGTAAAGCGCGTGAGGGATGGTTTGAGGTCAGCACCCTGAAAGAGCCCTATCGGATCGAGGGCAAAAAGACCATGGGCTATGAGGTCGCCGAGCAGTTCGGCTGGCAGGTACCCGATGCCATTCTCTACCCCTGCGGCGGAGGAGTTGGGCTGATCGGGATGTGGAAAGCTTTCGCCGAGCTCGAAGAGCTAGGGTGGATCGACGGCAAGCGCCCCAAAATGATCTCGGTTCAGTCTGAAGGTTGTGCGCCGATCACGCGCGCCTTCGAACAAAAGGCCGAAGCGAGCGAGTTCTGGCAGAACGCCCACACGGTGGCAAGCGGACTGCGGGTCCCCAAGGCCTTGGGTGATTTTCTGGTGTTGAAAGCTATCCGCGAAAGCGGTGGGACCGCCATTTCGATTTCCGATGAGGAGATGCTCGATGCGGGAGTTCTGATGGCGCGGCGCGAAGGAATTTTCCCAGCGCCAGAGGGTGGCGCGTGTGTGGCAGCGGTTAGACACCTGCTGGAAACCGGCTTCCTGAAGCCCTCCGAACAAATCGTAATCTACAACACCGGCTCAGGACTCAAGTACCTGGAAGCGTATTCGACCCGTTTCCCCCGAAATTCGGCTTCAGAGGCAGACAAGCTGGGAGGTCTGATTACACCTCGATGAAGCGATTGTTCGACGGCACGTGGGTTATGGGACGATAGAACTGTCGGTTTGGAGTTCTCGGTTTCCCTTCGTGGTGTGACTCTCGTTATTCCGCCCAATTCAGGTCCCGGTATCCGAACAACAGTCAGGAGATAGAAGTGACAAAGCTTTTCGTGGGGAACCTGCCCTACAAGGCCACAGAAGCGGACTTACAGGCTTTTTTTGAAGAAGCAGGTGTCCATGTGGACAGTGTAAGTATCCTTCGCGATCGTTTCAGTGGTGAGGCCAGGGGATTCGGGTTCGTCGAGATTAACGATGATGCCGCTGCTCAGCAAGCGGTACAGGCGTGCAACGGGCGTGCGCTGATGGGCCGGGCGCTGGTAGTGAATGAGGCGCGTCCGCCGGAGCGCCGCGAGCGATCACAGGGGGGTGGCCCAGGCGGCCGGCAACGCGATTTCGGCGGCAGCAAGAACCGCTGGTAAGAAGTTTGGCCAAGTGTTGTTGCGGAATACTCCTCAGAGTCGTGCGTCCTGAATCCGCCCCTTCCACTGGCCGCCCCGTCCGCGCCAGTATTGAAGCGCCGAGTGAATGGTTGCGCTCAGATAGAACAGCGCAATGAATGGAAGGGCCATGCTGCACGCCGCGGGACGCCGGTAAAAGCGGACCATCGGGCAGTAGCAAACGCCCATGAGCACCCAGGCCACTGCGCCAAGACCCATAAGGAGCGGCTGGCCCGTCAGAAGCAATAACGGCGGAAGCAGGTACGTGAAAAACAGTCCTGCAACGACAGCAATCAGCAGCAGCAGTGAATGATCAAGCTGGCTGAAGGCCGTGCGGGAGATCATGCGCGCCATTTCGCCGAAGGTTCCATAGGAGCGGATGCTCTCTGTATCGCCGGTCAGCCCCATCCAGACGCGACCGCCGCCGCGCTTCACCGCTTTCGCCAGCGCGCAATCGTCAATCACTTCGTTCCGAATCGCCGCGATGCCCCCGATCTTATGCAACGCGTCCGGGCGAATGAGAATGCAGCCGCCCGCCGCGCCGGCCGTTTTGTAACGAGCCGATGCAATCCACGAGGGCGGGTAAAGCTTGAAAAAGAAGAACACAAATGCCGGGATCAGCGCCTTCTCAGCCGGCGTGTGGCACGCCAGTTTGACCATGTACGAAGCGAGGTCACAGTGCTGGCCCTCGGCAATGGCGACCAGAGCCGGCACGCTTCGCCGTCCGTGAACAATATCGGCGTCGGTAAACAGGAAGTAATCGGGCGCGAACGCTTCGGCATGCCGGATGCCTTGCGAAATTGCCCAGAGCTTTCCCGTCCAGCCGGATGGGAGCGGCGACCCGTTGATCACGATCAAATCGGCAGCTCTCCCGAATTGCTTCGCCGCGTTTCTGGCAATATCCGGGGTGCCGTCCGAGCTGCCGTCGTCGACAACAATGATGCGCAGCGGAGAAGGCATTTCTTGATCGAACAGAGATCGGATCGCCTGCCCAATCACAGGGGCTTCGTTGCGGGCGGGAATTATAACGGCAATGCGCTTCGCTCCTGTATCCGGCGAGTGCCGTGCTATTTCGGGCGCAATATGCTTGCTTAGACGCCAGAAGCCACCGCGCCCCGCCAGCAAATAGATCCAGATCATCAGCGGAATGATTGCCAGGCCGGTCAGTAGCACGCGCCGTCTATGCTCCGGCGGGTTGCTGCTGGGTCATGCAGTGCAGCGTGCCGAGCCCGAGGACGAGATCTGTCGCAGCAATTCCGATGACCTTTCGAGCCGGAAATAAATGCGCGATTTTATCGAGTGCAACGCGATCGTTCCGGTCATTAAACGTAGGCACAAGCACGAGACCATTCGCGATATAGAAATTCGCGTAGCTGGCCGGAAGGCGCTGGCCATTGAAAAATACCGGCTCTGGCATTGGCAAGGTCTCGATCCGGAGCGGCTCTCCTTCCTGATCTCGCATTTCACGCAAAAGGGCCAGATTCTCTTTCAGGGGCTCATAATTCAGCTCGGATGAATCTTCTTCGCTGGCAATCACAACCGTGCGCGCATCGGTGAAACGGGCGAGATCGTCAATGTGGCCGTGTGTATCGTCGCCGGCAATTCCGTTTTTCAGCCAGAGGGTGCGTGTCGCGGCCAGATAGTCGCGGAAGATCTGCTCCAGGTCTTCGCGCGCCAGCCCGGGATTACGCGCCTGCACATCGCTCAAAAGACACTCTTCCGTTGTCAGGAGACATCCGCGTCCGTTAACATCGAGGCTGCCGCCTTCCAAAACCACGCGCTGGCCGTGGAACGATGGTGTCCAGGCTTGTAAACCTAGGCGCGGCGCCAGAGTTTCTGTCACGGCGTCGTCCTTTTTCCAATTTTCGTATTTCGCCCAGCCGTTGAAGCGCCAGTTCAGAATGCCGGCTCGGCGCTGCGTCAGCGAGCACAAAAATCGGGCAAAAGTCGCGCGTCCAGCTTCGATTCGTGAGCACATGGAAGAATTCCAAGGCTTCCATGTCGGCATGGCATTTCTCCAGTACTTGGTGCGCCTTCTGCTCTGTATCGGCGTCCTGTACCAGGATGCGCACCTTCTCTGCGCGCGACAGATGCCGCACAACTTCGCCGTACACCCACGGAATCGCCGCGAATTTTCCTGGCCAGTCGCTTGTTTCATGCGGCCAAGCGAGCCAGGTTGCATCGTGAGGCTCCCATTCGGCCGGCATTCGAAAACCGAGCGAGAAAGGCGCCGGTTCGGCGGCGTCCATAACGTTCAGCCGAGCCAGCGCTGCGTAATCGGCGCGTAAGCGTCAATCCTTCGATCGCGCAAGAACGGCCAGTTCCGGCGTACTTCGTCCATCTGCTTCGGATCGCATTCGGCAAGCAGCAGGTCCTCTTCATTTGCCGGGGACTGGGCCAGAATTCGCCCAAATGGATCGGCAATAAAGGAGTTGCCCCAGAATTCGAGACCGCTTTCGGGCGGCCCTTCATAACCCGTCCGGTTCACCGCCGCTACGAAAACGCCGTTCGCTATGGCGTGCGCACGCTGAATGGTGCGCCATGCATCCAATTGCGCGTCCCCGTACTGCGCTTTTTCCGCCGGATGCCACCCAATCGCAGTGGGATAAAACAGCACGTTCGCGCCCTGCAAGCTTGCGATGCGCGCGCCTTCCGGATACCACTGATCCCAGCAGACCAGCACGCCAATCCGCGAATACCGTGTTTCGAAATTTTGAAACCCAAGGTCTCCCGGCGTGAAATAGAACTTCTCGAAATAGAGCGGATCGTCCGGTATATGCATCTTGCGATATATGCCGATTAGCGAGCCATCCGCGTCCAGAACCGCGGCGGTGTTGTGATACAGCCCTGGCGCGCGCTTCTCAAACAGCGAGGCGACGACAGAGACCTGCAAGTCTCTTGCTACGCAGCCGAGCGCTTCTGTAGACGGACCCGGTATGGTTTCGGCCAGGTTGAATAGCTCGGGGTTCTCTTCGCGGCAAAAGTACTGGCTCCGGAAGAGCTCTTGCAAGCAGACGATCTCAGCGCCCTTTGCGGCCGCGTCCCGGATCCCCTGAACTGCCTTCGCGAGATTCGCGTCCGGGTCGGCGGAGCAGGACATTTGCAGCAGGCCGATCTTGAAGCCGCTGTCCCGGCGCGCGCGCTGCGCGATTGCATTTACTGGCATCGGTTCTGAATTCACGCCATTGGATGTAGCGGTAAGGGCACGCGCTACATGTAAATTCCGCCGTTCACATCCAGCACGTGCCCGGTGATAAAGCTGGCCTCTTCGCTGGCCAGGAACCGCACCGCGCCTGCAACTTCTTCCGCTTTGCCCGTGCGTCGCAAGGGCGTTTGATCGATCATCTTCTGTTTCAGTTCTGCCGTCAGATTGTGCGTCATATCGGTCTCAATAAACCCAGGCGCCACGGCATTCACCGTAATATTCCGGCTACCCACCTCCTGCGCCAGCGATTTTGTCAATCCAATCAAACCGGCCTTTGAGGCGACGTAGTTGGCCTGCCCCGGGTTGCCCATCTCGCCAACGACGGACGAAATGTTCACGATTCTTCCCCAGCGCTCGCGCATCATTGCAGGCAGGACCTGTTGGATGGCATAGAACGCACCGCTCAGGTTCGTTTGCAGCACCGCTTCCCAATCGCGCTGTTTCATCCGCACTGCCAGGCCGTCCTTCGCAATACCCGCGTTATTCACTAAGATGTCGATTCGTCCGAATTCCTTCGCAGCCTTCGCGACCCCGCTCGCGATTGACTCCGCGCTTGCCAAATCTATTTCCAATACGAACGTCTCTCCTCCAGCGCCGCGAATCTCGCTTGAAGTTTGCTCGAGCTTATCCAGCGAACGCGCGGCCAGCACTACGCGGCGTCCGGCTGCGGCTAATGCCTTCGCACACGCCTTCCCGATACCCCGGCTCGCGCCAGTCACGAGCGCCGTTCGTTTGTCCATGATTCACTCTCATGATAATGGGTGTACGGGATTTCATGGCCTTTGATGATCTGCGCGACTTCATTCGTGCTCTGGACAAAAACGGCGAGCTAAAGCGAATTTCGTTCGAGGTCGATCCGCACCTCGAAATGACGGAGTTTGCCGATCGCGCCGTGAAGACCGGCGGCCCGGCCTTTCTATTCGAAAAGGCAAAGGGTTCGAAGGTTCCCGTGCTTATAAATGCGTTCGCCAGCACGCGGCGTATGGAACTGGCGCTCGGAGTCGGCAATATTGAAGATATCGCGCAGCGCATTGTGGGATTTCTCGAAATGCAGAAGCCGGAAGGCCTTCTGGACAAGATCAAGATGCTCCCCAAGCTGGGCGAGGTCAGCGCAATGTTTCCGAAACGCGTCTCGGGATGGCGCATGCAAAGAAGTGATCCGGCGCAGTGGCTTCTCACTCGATGAACTTCCCATCTTGCATTGCTGGCCAGGAGATAGCGGCCGTTTCATCACATTACCGATGGTCTTTTCCAGGAGTCCGGACACGGGCAAGCGCAATTGCGGTATGTACCGCATGCAGGTCTTCGATGGCCAGACTACGGGAATGCACTGGCAGAAGCACAAGCAGGGCGCGGAGCACTATCGAAGAGTTGTCGCGGAAGGCCGGAATACGCCCATGCCCGTTGCGGTGGCGATCGGGTCCGATCCGGCAACCATCTATTCGGCCGTTCTGCCGCTTCCGCCCAGTGTCGATGAGATGCTGTTCGCCGGATTTCTTCGGGGCAAGCCGGTCGAGATGGTGAAGTGCGAGACCTGTGACATCGAAGTGCCCGCCAATTCGGAAATCGTGCTGGAGGGCTTTTTGAATCCCGGCGAATTGCGCCGCGAAGGGCCCTTCGGCGATCACACTGGCTTCTATTCACTAGACGATGACTATCCCGTGTTTCATATTGAATGCATCACGCATCGCAAACATCCCATCTACGCGACCACCATCGTCGGCCCTCCGCCCATGGAAGACTTCTACATGGGCAAGGCGATCGAGCGCATTTTCCTGCCGCTGATGCGGCTGCAACTGCCGGAAGTTCGCGACATTTGCATGCCCGCCGAGGGTATTTTTCATAACCTGATTCTGGTTGCCATTCGTAAGTCGTACCCGGGCCAGGCGCGCAAGGTTATGCACGCCATCTGGGGGCTAGGACAAGCCATGTTCAGCAAGTGCATTGTCGTGGTGGATGAGGACGTCGATGTGCAGAACGTCTCGGAGGTCGCCTGGAAAGCGCTGAATAACATCGATCCGCAGCGCGATATCGAGTTCGCGATGGGACCTGTCGATTCGCTCGATCACGCCAGCCGCATGCCCAACTACGGCTCGAAAATGGGCATCGACGCTACTGCGAAATGGCCTTCCGAAGGGTTTACCCGCCGCTGGCCGAATGTTATCAGAATGTCTCCCGAAGTGGCTCAGCGCGTCGATGAACTCTGGAGGCGCGCGGGACTGCGCACAAATAGGAATCCCCGTAAGTAGGAATGGAGCGGCTTCCTTATCGCGCGACATCGGTCGCAGTTCCCTATTCCGAGTTGCGGCTTCCGGTTTGCATTCTTCTCGATAATGTCCGGAGCATGTACAACGTCGGCGCGTTTTTTCGGACGGCGGATGGGGCTGGCATCGAGCGGCTTCTTCTAAGCGGTATCACGGCGCGTCCTCCAAAGAATGCGATCGCGAAAACGGCTTTGGGCGCGGAGGCGCGCGTTCCCTGGGAGGATTGCCAAAATCCAATCGCGGGAATCGAAAATCTGCGCACTCACGGCTACGAAGTTGCCGCCATTGAGACCAGCGTGAAAGCGCTCGACATTTTTGATTGGCAACCCCGCTTCCCGGTTTGTGTTATGTTCGGCCACGAGGTGGATGGGTTGAATCCGGCTCTGCTGAAGCTTTGCGACACGCACGTCCGCATCCCGATGCTCGGCCTGAAGCATTCCCTCAACGTGGCCAGCGCCGCCGCCATAGCGATGTACGAGCTGCTTCGAAAATATCGCGCGCTGCAAACCAGGTGAGCTACGCAATCGGCCGCCACGCCCGGCCGTCTCGCGCCAACAATTCTTCCGCGCAGGGCGGTCCATCGCTCCCGGCTGCATAATTGGGGAAGCTTCCGGGCGGCTGCCCGCCCCACGCGTCGAGAACGGGCTGCACGACGCGCCAGCCCGCCTCGATGTTGTCGGCGCGCTGGAACAGTGTTGCATCCCCGATCATTACGTCGTAGATCAGCGTCTCGTATCCGGTCTCCGGAGCGGTGCCGAAGTAGTCTTCGTATTTGAAATCCATCCGCACGTTTCCAAGCGTCATGACGGGCCCGGGAACCTTAGCGCCGAACTCGAAGGCGATCCCTTCATCGGGCTGTATTCGAAGCAGCAGCCAGTTGGGAGCCGGCGTCCGCACCTCCGTATTTCTCAGAAGAGCCGCGGGTGCTTCTTTGAACCGGACTGCAATTTGCGTCTTTCTCTTCGCCAGCCGTTTTCCGGTTCGAATGTAGAACGGGACGCCGCACCAGCGCCAATTCTCGATCATCAGCTTCATGGCCGCGTAGGTCTCCACATCCGATTCGGGCGACACATCCGGCTCTTCCCGATAGCCCTCAACAGGCGTGCCGTCGACGCTTCCGCTTTTGTATTGGCCGCGGATAGCCGTACACTGTACCTCTTCAGACGAGCAAATCTTGATCGCCTCGATTACCTTCGCCTTCTCAGAGCGGACGGCGTCCGCCCCAAAAGAATTCGGCGCTTCCATCGCCGTCATCGCGACCAGCTGAAAAACGTGATTGGGGACCATATCCCGGAGCGCGCCGGTTCTTTCGTAGAAGCGGCCGCGCTTCTCCACACCGACTGTTTCGGCCGCCGTGATTTGCACATGGTCTATGCGATCGCGATTCCAGAGCGGCTCAACGAAGCCGTTGGCGAAGCGGAACAACATGATGTTCTGCACTGTTTCCTTGCCGAGAAAATGATCGATGCGGTAGATCTGGCTTTCGGCCAGGACCCGCAGTATCTGCTCGTTCAATGCCTTTGCCGAGTTCAGATCGTGGCCGAACGGCTTTTCGATCACCACGCGACGCCAAGAACCTTCCCTTTCGCGCGCCAGCTCACTTCTCCCGAGCTGTTCCACCACTGTTCCGAAGAAGCGGTCAGCCACGGCCAGATAGAAGAGATAATTACCGTGGGTTCCGCGGGTGCGATCCAGATCGCTGAGCTTCGCCTTGAGCTTTTCGTAAGTGCCCGCCTGAGTCAGGTCTCCTTGCAGGTATGAGAGGCGGCTCATCAGCGACTTCCACACATCCTGCTTGAGATCGGAAGTTGCGTTGCCCGCTTTGACGAATTCGCGCGTCATCTCGGCCAGCGATGCATGCCAGGCATCGTCCTGCTCATTCGCCAGGTCCACTCCGATTACCGTGAACTCCTCGGGCAAGAGCTTCGCGCAGGCGAGATTATACAAAGCAGGCACTACCAGCCTCTTCGTCAAATCGCCGGCAGCGCCAAAGATCACCATCGCGCAAGGTCCGGCGGGCTTGGCGCCGCGCGCTTTATCGTGAGGCATTGTTCTATTCTCTCTTGCGTTCCGGCCGTTTTGCGTCAACTGTAAAGCTTCGACTGCTCGATTTCCTCGCCCATGGCGAGCGGGCGCCGGAGATCAATCGTCACCAGGACAGCGAGAGAAACGATAGGTATTATCAGAGACCGAAGTTTGAACCGCCCCTGCGAAAGCGCTCCGCAGGCAGCGCCCGCTACGTACGTGACCCATATCGCCGCCAGCCAGAATGCGACTAGAAAAGGCCGCTGCCGCGGAGAATTCACCAGGACGTATACAAGCGAGCCATGCGGGCGGCGCAGATGATCGAGTGCCCACGTAAGATATTTCGTAAGTTCCTCCGCAAACTTGACCAGTGTTCCAGTAACGAACCCGGTGTGAACAGTTACCGAGCTGAAATGAGTCAGCGCCGCATTCTGAACGCCCATCGCTAACGCAAGCAGGGCGATGTAAAGGAAGGAAACGCCGGCCGCGGCCTGGCGCGTTGGAACGCCGGCGAGGTATACCGGTAAGAGCAAGCCGATCTCGCACGCCAATGCCACGGATGCAATCGAGCGGATACGCTCCCTCGCTCCGAATTGAATCAAGGAACGGCAGAACAAGAGTCCGATGACATATCCAATCACCGGACAGAGACGCCGCAGTGCTTCGGGCCAGTTCTGGGCGACCGCTTCGATCCCGATCGAAACGCTATTGCCGCTCATATTGGCGGTATAGATGTGCCCGAGCGAAATATAACCGACGGCATCGACAAAGCCGGCGATCCAGGTGAGGAAACCGGCTATCCGCAGAGGGGTCTTGTATGGCATCGTCACTTGTGACGCGCTCTAGCCCTAAAAGGGAACGGCCGCGCTCGCCGCGCGTGGATTCACAATAGAGCGAGGAGTGGCATGAGCATCGCCGAACAGCTTGCATTCTTATTTATTCTGGGTCTTCCGATCGCGTCTATCGCCTGGACAGTCACGCACGAAGACATTTTTCGCGAGCCAAGGGAGTGGTGCAAGGATCGCAGCGAAAATTGCGATCGCCTGTTGAAACGAAAGTTTTTCTACTTATTCACTTGCGAATACTGCTTCAGCCATTATGTGACGATCCTGTTTTTATTCATCACGCGGTTCAAGCTGCTCTTTATGGATTGGCGCGGATATCTGATTTCGGGTTTCGCGTTGGTTTGGGTGGCCAATTTCTACATGAACATTTATTCTCATGTGCGGCTTGACATCAAGCGCGAGCGGGTGGAGATTGCCGTTCACGAGAAAAATATTGCCGGCGAAGATGTGGGGAGCCAACCCGAAACAGAGCAAGCATCCGCTCCGCAGCCAGATCAGACACTCCGTTAGTTCGTTTTACCCAATAGCTTCCGCTGGTCTTCCGGGGTCAGCCGGTCATAGAGCTCCGTGAATACCGCGTTGGTCCAGCCGAAACCCGCCTGATTGGCGCTGTATCCGAAATGGATGTTCCGGCTCACGTTTGAACCTCCGCTGACGACGTCATACTTCTCGACGATGAAGCCCTGCCGCAAAAATTCTCTCCGTACCAGTCCAAGCCATTTCATCGAAATGCGTTCAGCATCATCGTTGTATCCATAGCGGCGCAAGCCTTCGACGGCGATCATCTGCAAGGGAGCCCATCCAAAGGGAGCGTCCCACTGATTTCCGCTGACATAAGTGCTGGTTTGCAGTCCGCCTTCGCGCTCGAATAGCGTCAGATTCTTTTCAACGCGAGCGGCCTGCTCTTTACTGGCGAATCCTGCCCATAGCGGATAAAAGGCCGTCAGAAACGGATATTGCCGCACTCGTTTGTTGACGAAGTCATAGTCGTAGTACAGGCCATCTTTTGCGTCCCACATCAGCCGGTTAACGCGTTCCGCGCGGTCGTGAGCCCGCTTTTGCCAGGTGTTACCTTCGCCATCGCGGCCGAGGTTCTTTAGAATCTCCGCCGTCTGCATCTCCATCAGGTAGAGCAGTGAATTGAGGCAAACCGGATCGTGGTGGATGATGTCGATGTTGAAAGGACCAAAACGGTTCGATGGATCGAATCCGGATTCGCGCATCGAACGGTCGCCCTTGTAAAAGAGCGGAGTGAGTTGATCGGTTGCGCGATCATAATACTGCCTCACGTCATACGCCGTTATGGTGTGCGTCTTGAAATATTCCTTCACCAGCTCGTAATGCGTTCTACCCTGCGCATCGCGCTCAGCGGAAACCACCTCGGGCGCCGGCCCCTCGCCCATATCGAAATAGCGCGACAATCCTGTTTCCGGGGTAAGATGAGGCTCGGTGACCCATACGGAGTAATACTTCTCAACCTCCTCCAGCGCCCCTTCGAGCCATTTTTTATCATGCGTTTTGTTGTAGACGCCCAGCACCATCTGCGTCAAGAAAGGCGGCTGCGAGCGGGTCAAATAGTAAGTGCGATTGGCGTTCAACACCTTCCCGTAATTCTTCACTTCGTACAGAAAGTTATCCGCCATATCCTTCGCGAGATCGAGATCTCCATCGCGAAGCAATCCGACTTGTATGAAGTAGCTATCCCAGCCGTACATTTCATTGAACCGGCCGCCGGGGACCACGTAAGGATGCGGCAGATACAACAGTCCTTGCGTCTTCAGTGAGTCCAGATCTTCCGGCAGTTGCCGGACGTCGATCGTCTTAAAGCCCGCTGCCGGCATCTCGCGGCGCAGACCCTCTTCCACCAGCTGCGGATCGTCGCTGCGGGGTATATAAACCGGCCAGCGGCCATCCGGCCCCGGGTGAAACTTCGGATCGACCGCCGCAGTCCCCAGATTCTTGTTGGAGCGCATCAGCACCGTCCAGGTCTGCTTGATGTATTCGAGAATGGACGGCGTCTGCTTTGCCGGAGCAGCCTTTTGAGCTGCCAGCGGGAACCCAATCAGAACCGACAGCGCTAGCGCCGGCATGTAAACGTGCTTTGGGAGATTGCGTATCTCGCGCGTAACGTGCCTCGCCGCGGAATTCAACTGTTGCTCCGGCATGAATTACAATTACCAGACAAACGTGATCGTCTTTATCTTGTATCCCGATCCATCCGGGAAGTGGACGTGGAGCTTACCGCCGCTCATCTCGGCGCCTTTCACCGAAACGCGGCTCTGATTCGCGCGGAGCGGAAGATCGTATGTCGATCCGCCTTGCGCACTCAGCACGAACACGGCATGTCTGGCCGAAAACTCCTCATTCAGCACTTTGAGCTGCGCTGTCGTCGCTCCCGCTTCGGGCAAGGCTGCCGGTATCGCGATCTCGACCGGCTTCAGTGGAATCGTGAGTGTATGCGTCGCTGCCGGAGCACCTTTGCAGGGCGATTCCGGAGCGTGCCCTGTCACAAGGCACAATGTTTCAGGCCGGCCCGTATCGGCGCGAACCGTCAACTGGCCGCCCGCGCGCTGGAAATCCAGGTCAACCCTGGTGGATCCTAATCGAACGTTGCGCAGTTTTGCATGATCCCAATCCGCCGGCAGTTCCGGCGATATGCGAAGGGTGTGACCCCGTGCATCCGAATCCAGACCAAACAATCCCCGCAGTATCGGAGCGATTATCATGGCCGACGACCACATCTGGTGCGAACTACTGCGTCCCAGGGGCTGGAAAAATTCTCCCGACAGCAGCTCAGTAACCGAACCCAGGTCCTGCGCCCACGTCAGGCCCGCATTTTGCATCAAGTGCGCATATGCGGAGAGCGGTCTTCCCGCGCGGTATTCGGCCAGCGACACCCATCCGGTGAACAGCGGCCAGATCGAGCCCTGATGGTAGCTGATCGCATCGTAGAAGGCCGTGCGATCGCTTATGTCGCGCGTGCCCCAGTCCGTCGAAAATTCAGGCGACGCCCAGCGCGTGAGCATCGGCTCGGCGTGTTGAAGCGCGAGGGTTCCGTCCCACCACGCAACCGATGGATAGATGCTCGCTGTGCTGTCAAGGGAGCCGTCGGCATTCCGGCTGAACGCGTAGAATTCCCTTCCCGGTTCATAGTATTCCGATTCGATCTTGCCTGCGATTTCCGCGGACTTCTTGCGCGCTGCTTCGGCAAACCCGTTGTCGTTCATCGATACCGCCAAATGCGACATCGATTCCGCCGACTGCTGATCGAGCGCCGCCAGGTAGATCTCCTGATGCGGCATTCCGGGCGGCCACGATTCCACCCATCCCGTACCCTGGCTGTTGTTGTAAATGCCGTCTTCCGATTCGTGAGCGCGCGTGAATTCGTACGCTTTCCGGACGGCCTGCCAGTTTTCGCTCAAGTAGCCGGTATCGCCGCTTGTGCGCACGTAATCCCACACGGCCATTACGAGCAGCGGAGCCGAGTCCGCGGAAGCGTAGAAGTACGGAGTCGCTTTCCAATCCACGTCACCGGCGGATTGAGAGAACTCGTGCATGATTTTGCCGTCTGGCCTCTGTCGCTGGATGAGAAAGTCCAGCGCCTTCCTCGTGAGCTCAAAATCTCCGTAGCTGTTGATGGCATAGGTGGTCCACAGCGTGTCGCGCCCGAAGAACCACGCATATCCGGGACGCGCCGAATCGGCCGACTCGTAGTATCCGGCCACCAGGCCGGTTTCATCGTGATACCGCACCTGCATCTGATCCACCGCGATTTCCGCCCATTGGAGCGCTTCGTTCAATTGCCAATCCGGTGTTTCCGCTGTGACGCGGCTGTCGAAAAAATGCGAGTAATATGCGCGCGTTTTCGCGTACAGTTCCGGCACGGTGGAGTTAATCTCCGACGCCTGCGCATATGCTGAGGCTCCCCCCGCCAGAGCCACGGTCAAAGGAAACACCGAACCCCAATCGCGTTTCGGATGATAGAAAAGTTTTAGCTCCAGCGGATAAGTTTGCGGATGCTCTTGGTAGGGAACCATGATCCCAGGCCGCGTGTGCGGCATTGCCACGATAGCCGAAAAATGCGGATTGTCGGTATGCAGCAGATATGCGCCGCTGTCTCCCTGCGCTATCCATTCGCCATTGGGCCGTCCAAAGCTAGGCGCCGGCCACATGCGCAGCATCTCGGGCGTAAAAGCAAAGGTGAGTTCTAGCGGACGAATGGATTCGATCTCGAAAAATACTACGGCGCCCGCAGCCGGCGAGGTGACGCCCCTTGCCGCGAACATATGCTGACGGATGGTAAAAGCCGCATGCGAATACGTGATCGTCGTCTCTGCCGGAGTGACACGGATTTCCGCCGCGAGCGCGTTCACGTCGATCGGGACGGCATAGTTGGCCAGCTCAGCCCGTATCGTGAAGTTACTCAGAATCTTCACGGGCCATTGCCAGGCCTCGAATTTGCCGTTTTGCCGCCCGAACAGCGCCCCGTATTCGCCCGCAACAGTCCAAGGCTCGAGCGGCGCACAATGGGAGACGATCTGCAATGTGCTTGCCCGATTCGCAAAGTCGGGCAGCGGCTGAAGTTCCGCGGCTCCCGCGTACGTAGCTGACAGGGCAGCCAGCAAAGTCCATTCCGGCAGGTTCAGAAATCGACTCTTAATTCGCATTTTGCATCCCGTTTGCCGCCTCATTTCCTCACTTAGCCATCCGAAACACGTCCAATATTTGGAGGTTTGAAATATCATGACACCAGACCAACCGGTACACAGTGACGTAACAATGGCTAATGCGAACCACCTCACCGGCGTTCGGGCCGCAAGCACCATTTGTTTGCTCGCTGGGATTTGGTTTTTTATTTCTCCATGGGTCTATGGAGCGTACACTAACGCGAACGCCTGGAACTCCTGGATTGTGGGCGCGGCCATGTTCATTATTGGCTGCATACGTGTATCTCGTCCAGTTTATTCGAGCGGCGTGAGCTGGGTGAATATGGTGCTTGGCATCTGGGCCTTCTGCTCGCCTTGGATTTACGGTTACACCGGTAACACCGGACGCTTTGTTAACAGTCTCTGCGTCGGCGTCATCGTTTTCGTTCTGTCCATCGTGAGCGCGAGACTTGCATCCCGCAGCACCGTCTCCATGCCGCGAACTTAAGAAAGTTTACGAAGACGCTTCGTTGACCGGATCAAGCCGCTCTTTGGGCTCCAGCTTCTCGATCAGCACGGTGGCGATGCGGTTCCGGTCCATCTTGGTTACTGTGAACCGCCGGCCGCCGTACTCGAAGGAATCCTTAACTCTCGGAATGTGCCCAAACTGAAAAAGCAGAAAACCGGCGAGAGTTTCAAAGCCGGCCTCGCCCGGCAACACGAGGTTGTACCGGTTCTCGAGATCCCGGATCGTAGTGCTGCCTTCGAGCTGTAGAAGCTTGTCCTGATTCGAAGAAATCGGGCGAACCATATCATGTTCGTCTCCGATATCGCCAAACACCTGTTCGAGGACATCCTCAAGCGTGATCAGGCCGGTGACGGTTCCGAATTCATCCACTACCAGCGCCATGTGAGAGTGAGTGGATCGGAACTCGTCAATGAGCTGATTGAGCGGTTTGGTCTCCGGCACAACCGGCGGTTTGCGGAGGAACCGGCGTAACCGGAAAGGCCGCGCGGCGCGGCGTCCTTCGTGCGCGAATCGCCGCTCGTCCCATACCCGGATCAGATCCTTAAAGTGAACGATGCCAACGATCTGTTCGGGACGGTCTTCATACACCGGAATGCGCGTGAATTTATGTTCGGCCATGACGCTCAGCACGTGCTCCAGATCTGCGTTGACGGGAAGAGAGACAATGTTGTGCCGCGGAGTCATAATTTCGCGCGCGGAGTATTCGGAGAGTTCGATCAGCCGCTGAATGGCGTTCTGCTCAAATTGCTGCATGTGCCCTTCGTGCCGGACCGATTGGACGATGTACTTCAACTCTTCCGGCGTGTGGCCGCCGCGCGCGTGACCGGTCCCCAGGCCGATGATGCGCAGAATGATTGCCGTCGTGCGCTCTATGACCACGACAAACGGCTGAGAAACGCGATAGAAGATCAGCAGAACCGGGGCAGCGAGGAGTGCCACGCGGTCTGCCTTTTCAATGGCCAGGTTCTTGGGGACCACTTCGCCGATGACAACGTGGGCGTAGCTGATGACGAGAAATGCAGCTGCGAATGCAATCCCGTGAAGCAACACCGGTGAAGCCGTCATGTGAATCGAATCCAGGATTCCGCGCAGAAAGTGGTAAACGGTATCCTCGCCCGCCCAACCCAGCCCGAGGCTCGCGCCGGTAACGCCCACCTGGGTCACCGATAACAACCGGCCCGGATTAGCGAGTAAGTTGAGGGCGCTCTGCGCGCCGGCCTGACCCTGCTCCGCCAGCTCGCGAAGCCGCGACTGACGAACGGAAACCAGCGAGACCTCCGCGGCCGCGAAAAAACCGTTCGCCACCAATATGAACACCAGGATGATGAAGCGCAGCGTCACTGTTATTTTCGCGTCGCAGAGTAAAATCGGTGATTGCTGACCTGGCTGGTACGCATTATCAATGTGAGCATAGCCATTCTGATTGTGCTCATCGCAATTGCCGTGTATTGGTACGCCGTGCGCCCGCTGCCGAAGACATCCGGCGAAATCACCGCTCCTATCCGTGGAAGCGCGGTGATTAAACGAGACGCGCGCGGTATTCCGCACATCGAAGCATCTTCATGGCAAGACGCCATTTTTCTTCAGGGATTCGTAACCGCCCAAGACCGATTGTGGCAAATGGACGGCCTGCGGCGGTTCGGCGCCGGTAAGCTCGCCGAGGTTTTTGGACGCGGCGCATTGCGCAGCGACGAGCTTTCGCGCAGAATGCGGATGTCCGCGATCGCCGAAGACGATGTAGCGCGCCTCCGGCCGGAGGAGCGCGCCGTTATGGTCGAGTACGCCAGAGGCGTGAACTACTTCATTGATAGACATCGCGGTGACTATTCGCTCGAGTTTTCCTTGCCTGGCCATGCCTATGACCCCCGCCCATGGACCATAGCGGATTCCATGTTGATTGGCCTGGTGATGTTCCGCGACCTAACAGATTCCTCCAAGTTCGAGTTCGATAAGGGCACGCTAATGAATGTGGCCGATCCTGTAAAGGTAAGAAGCTTGTTTCCTGTCGTACAAGGCCAGTACCTCAGTCCGGGCTCGAACGCTTGGGCTGTCTCGGGAGCGCATAGCGTCGACGGAAAACCAATAGCCGCCAATGATCCCCACCTTGCTTATGGCATCCCGGGAACGTGGCATCTCGTGCACCTGAAGGCGCCCGGGCTGAACGTCTCCGGTGCGGCATTGCCCGGGCTCCCAGCTGTTATTAGCGGTCACAACGAACAGATCGCGTGGGGCGTAACAAATCTCCAAGCGGATGTGTTGGATCTTTACGCCGAGCAGATGGACGCGCGCAACGGCCGCTACGTCTTTCAGGGAAAGCTGGAGCAGGCGCGGCTCGACAGGCAAATTATCGCAGTTCGGGATAGCAGGCCGGAACAACTCGACACCTGGATCACCCGGCACGGGCCGGTGTTGATTCACGAAAACGGAAAAGACTACAGTATGCGGTGGAGCGCCGCGGACGGATTTGGGTTTCCGTTTTTCGATATCGATCGCGCGCAGAACTGGCAGCAATTTCGTGCCGCGCTGAGCGCATTCTGGGGACCGGGACAGAACTTCATTTACGCCGATAAAGCGGGAAACATCGGATACCAGGCTGCCGGCCGCGTCCCCATCCGCGATTTCGATGGCGATGTGCCATTGGATGGTCAGTCAGGAAAATTCGAATGGAACGGTTATATACCTTTCGAAAAGATGCCCAGCGTTTTCAACCCTTCTTCGGGAATGGTCGCAACCGCCAATCAGGACACCTTTCCGCCAGACTTCCCATATCGAATAGCGGGCAGCTTCGCGGATAAGTACCGCATTCGGCAGATCCGTGCTTTGTTGGGCGCAAAGAGCAGGTTGAGCGTGGATGCCATGATCGCCATACAGAAAGATGTTTATGCGGCGTACGATTACTTTCTGTCCAGGCAGGTGCTCGCTGCCATCGACAAAGGCGGCGCAGGAGATGATACCGTGCGCGCGGCGGCCGGCGTTTTGCGCCGTTGGAACGGACAGATGGACAAAGACGAGGCTGCTCCGGTGATGACACAGCTTCTCAGCAATCAACTGGGAGCGGCGCTCGTAGGCTCGCTCTTGCAGCCATCAATGAACCAGTCAGTTCAGGCGCAATTACGCTCGCAACCTCAAAACTCTAACTCGAAAAATGGCGAGCGGGCGCGCAGCGTTGTTTCCGGCACTCCGCGAATACCGGACATTCTCCCAAGGCCGCAGGTTATCGAGCGTTTCTTGCGCGAGCGACCCCGCGGCTGGGTGCCGAAAGATGACTGGAACGGATGGCTTCTCGAGAATTTTCAAACTGCGTTGCAGGAAGGCCGAAAACGGCTGGGAACTCCTCTTTCGAGCTGGAAATGGGGGCGTCTGCTGCAGTGGAAATTCGCGCACCCGATCGGAAAGGAGTTGCCGCTTGTCGACCGCTTCTTCAATATCGGACCTGTCCCCATGAGCGGATCCGGAACCACCGTGAAGCAGACCACTGGAACGTTAGGCCCTTCCGAGCGCATGGTGGTGGATTTCAGCGATCTGGATAAATCGATTCAGAATCTGCCCGCTGGTGAATCGGGATTCGTCGCCTCTGGACATTACAAGGACGAATGGCCGGCTTACTATGTTGGGAAAAGCTTCCCTATGGAATTCGAGCATGTGGACGCGAAAGAGGTGCTGCGCGTCAAACCGGCCGGGCCGTGACGACGGTCCATACGATCGGGCATTCGACTCATTCTGCGGACGAGTTTGTCGCAATTCTGCGCGCTTTTGGAATCGAGCTGGTGGCCGATATCAGAACCGTTCCGCGATCCCGCCGGAACCCGCAGTATGAACAGGAAGCGCTTAAATGCTTTCTCGCGATGCACGGCATCGAATACGTTCACATCGCGGCGCTTGGCGGATTGCGCCATGCACGAAAAGATTCCATCAACACAGCCTGGGAGAACGCTTCATTCCGCGGTTACGCGGATTACATGGAAACGCCCCAGTTTGCCCGGGCGCTCGATGAGTTGCTTGCGATGGCGGCTGAAAGAAGAACTGCGCTCATGTGCGCCGAAGCCGTGCCCTGGCGTTGTCATCGATCCCTGGTCGGCGACGCCCTGCTGGTGCGCGGGATCGAGGTGCGAGACATCATGAGCGAGAAAGCCTCCAAACCACATAAGCTGACTCCCTGGGCGCGCGTGGACGGGCTGCGCATTACCTACCCGAAAATTGACGCATCATAGAGAATATGCAGTCTGCGCGCTATCTCCTCTGTATCGTCCTGCTGGGCCTGGCGACTACAATGTATGCTCAACAGCCACAGCTTCAGCAGACGCTGAGACCTTACCCGCCGCAACCAAACTGGGCGTCGTTGGGCCAAGGCTTAACTCAGGAGCAGGTCGCCGACCTCGAATCCAGCCTGCAACTCAATCCGGATGACCTGAGCGCGCGAACCAAACTGCTGAGTTATTACGGCCAGCGCGCGCTTAGCAAGAATTACGCTGCGCATCTGTTTTGGATGATCGAGCATCACCCTGAGGATCAGTCTCTCGATTGGGGGATGAGACTCCATCCAATGGGTGCGCTGGCGAGCCCCTCCGCCCAGTACGACGAAGAAAAGGCACTATGGGAACAGAACCTGATCGAGCACGGAACGTTACCGGCAGTGCTCTATCATGCTGGACTGTTCTTCGAAAATTCAGATCTCCGGCGCGCCGTGCAGCTCTTTCAGCAAGCGCGTGAATTGCAGCCGTTGAATTCCGAATATCTCGACGCCGAAGCACGGATTTACGAGAGAGCAATCTCAAAGCATTTTCTTCCGAATGCGACTTCAACTCCAACGAACGAAGAGGATGAACTCGCGACATGGCAGGCGCAGCTGAACAGCTCGACCGACGCCGCACTGCTCAGCCGCGTTGGAGCCATGCTTGTCGATTTCGGAAGAGTGACACCGAGTGACCCCGCTCGCCAACTCGGCTTGCAGCTTCTCGAGCGTGCTATCGCTGTCGATCCCGCGAACCCAAAATGGAAGGACGCTCTTGTATCGTCGAACTTACCAATTACCGCGCCAACCGCTCTTCCCGCCGGCGCCGTCCGCATCGGCGGAAGGGTAGCGGAAGCGAATCTGCTGAACAGAGTCGAACCCATCTATCCGCCGCTTGCTAAAGCTGCCCGCGTACAGGGAACCGTGGAATTTACCGCGACTATCGGGCCTGACGGCCGGGTGCAAAGTGTTCAACTGGTGCGCGGGCACCCGTTGCTCGTCAATGCCGCCAAGGAAGCACTGTTGCAGTGGACCTATCGGCCCACGCTGCTGAACGGCAATCCGGTTATGGTGGTGACGGAGATTTCGGTCCCGTTTACGCTGCCGCAGTAAAGTGGCGAACACGAGGTGTGAACGTATTCGTCAAGGATGTTACAGTCCCGACGCGGTTATTCCCCTCTCACTGCGCTTCTGGGAGAATCGGCCAGGTTCGCTGGAAGGATCGTCGTCTCTTGATCCAGCATCACGCGATTGCCGGGCCAGCCGGATACCTCCACCCTGCCATCCCGATTGAGAATGTACCGGCGTCCGCGCCAGTCAATCGTATTCCCGAAGAAGCCTGCAATCCAGAAGCCGAACGCGAGCAGATCCTGCAACGGCAGAAGCGCCCACGCGACCTCCGCGGAAAGAATGCACTCGGACACGATCCAGGCGGTGGCCATTCGAAAGCAGATCGTCACCGCGAGCAGAGGCCAATAGCTCGGCCAAAGAAATAACAAGAACAGCGCTACGGGAAACGGCTGCGTAAAGAACTGCCCGACATAGCCCCACGGCCGCGAACGCCGCGTCGTCCGGGCCCATCGCAAGCGGTGCGAAAAGTTTTGCAGCATTTGTTCGCTGCCAATTCGGTGCTCCACAACATAAGAGGAAAGCCGCACGATGAATCCATGCTCTGCGGCGATCCTGCCCAGCATGAAGTCTTCGGAGCTGAGATAATCCTTCACGCGTTCGGGGCCGCCTATTGCATCCAGAACCTCTCTGCGGGCGACAATCGTCGGTCCCACGGCAAACTTAGTGCCTTCCACCATGACGGCCGTGAACAGGCCCGCGTGAAAATCCGTGTTCATGCCGAGTGACTCCAGCCGCGACCAGATCGTTTTCCCGGCGATTGCCCGGTAAGGGCAAGTAACCAGACCGAGCATTGCATCCGCGAACTCCGCGGCCAGGCTCCGGCAGAAATCGCGCCCTACGCGAACATCGCTGTCGCTCATGACGATCAGGTCATGGCGGGATTCGGCGAACATGCGCTGGAGGCTGAACACCTTCGCGTGCGGGTAGGGCGGCTCGCCCGTCAGGACCAGTTTCGATTCAACGGCCGGATATTCTTGCATCAGCCGCCGCACGACTTTGGCCGCCGGGTCCCATTCGTGGCGAACGGCGAAGAGAAGCTCGTAGCCTGTGTACTCTTGCTCGAAAAAGCTGCGCAGGTTTTCTTCGAGGCCTTCATCGAGTCCGGCCAGCGGTTTGAGCACACTGATCCCGATGAGCTTTTCAAACGCGGCCGGGCGCCGGCTGCGGACGTGCTTCACCGCCGCTGCAATGGCGAGAACACAATAGATCCAGCAGCCGAGCAGAACTAAAGCTGCAATCAGCAACGCCTATTCTTCTAGACTCTTCGTTGTACTGAGCTGCGAAAGGCGGCTAATGAACGCTTCCACCCCAACAGCCCCCTGATCGCCGTGCTTTCGGTTGCGGACAGAAACCTGTCCGGCCTGAGCTTCGCGATCCCCCACCACCAGCATATACGGAATTTTTTGAAGCTGCGCTTCGCGGATCTTGAAATTGACCTTGTCACTGCGGCCATCAAGTTCCGCCCGAATGCCGGCGCCGATTAACTTGTGCTGGACTTCGCGCGCATAGTCATTCTGCCGGTCACTGATAGGCAGCACGATCGCCTGAACGGGGGCGAGCCAGACGGGGAAGGCTCCGCCGTAAAGCTCGATGAGGTACGAAACCATGCGTTCCATCGTGCTGATAATGGCGCGATGGATCATCACGGGCCGGTGATGCTGGCCGTCGGCTCCGATATACGAAAGATCGAACCGGTTGGGAAGATGGAAATCGATCTGAATCGTGGAATAGGTCTCTTCGTGGCCCATCACGTCCGCCAGCTGAATGTCCAGCTTGGGGCCGTAAAAAGCCGCTTCCCCAGGAGCTTCCGTGTATGGCAGGCCAAGCGAATCCATCGCTTCCCGTAACACGCGTTCTGCCAGCGCCCACATTTCCTCGTTGGCCACGTACTTTTCCGTGTTGGCCTTATCGCCTAATGACAAGCGGTAACTGTATTGCGTGATGCCGAGATCGCGGTACGCCTGTTCGACAAGCTGCATCACTTTGGTGAACTCATGCTTGATCTGCTCCGGAGTGCAGAAGATATGGGCATCGTTCAGCGTCATGCAGCGCACGCGACTCAAGCCGCTCAACACGCCCGAGCGCTCGTAACGATACATCGTGCCAAGCTCCGCAATGCGCACCGGCAGATCCCGGTAGCTGTGCATCTTCGATTTGTAGATCAGGATGTGGTGCGGACAGTTCATCGGGCGCAGCACCATCTGCTCGGTTTCCAAATCCATGGGGGGGAACATGTCCTCGTGATAGTGTTCCCAATGGCCCGAGAGCTTGTACAGCTCGGTCTTGGCGAGATCGGGCGTGTAGACGTGCTGGTATCCGGCGAGGCGCTCCCTTTCGAGGATGTACTCTTCCAGAACGCGCCGGACGGTAGCGCCTTTAGGGAGCCAGAGCGGCAGCCCGGCGCCCACGAGTTCGTTCACTGCGAATAGCTCGAGATCCTTGCCGATCCGGCGATGGTCCCGTTTCTTCGCTTCTTCGAGCCGCTTGAGATACTCCTCAAGCTCTTTCTTGGTAAAAAACGCAGTTCCGTAAATGCGCTGCAGCTGCGGGTTCTTTTCGCTGCCTTTCCAATAAGCGCCCGCGATTGAGAGCAGCTTGAACGCCTTCAGCTTTTCCGTCGAAGGAACATGCGGTCCGCGGCAGAAGTCGATGAAATCGGCTCCCAGCGTGTACTCGGAGAAAATTTCTCCGGCGCGCTCTTCAATCAGCTCGCGCTTCATCCAATCGTCGCGATATTTTTCCAGGCCTTCCTTTTTCGATGTGAGTTTTCGCTCGAACGGAAGATTCTTCGCCTGCAGCTCGTTCATCCGGGTTTCGATCTTTTCCAGATCTTCCGGAGTAAACTTCGTTTTGCGCTCAAAATCGTAATAGAAACCGGAATCCGTGGGCGGCCCGATGCCAAGCTGCGTTTCAGGAAATAATTCGAGCACCGCCGCCGCTAGTAAATGCGCCGTCGAGTGACGATAGACTTGCAGACTTTCCGGATTTTTCGTGGTGAGAATCTCGAGCTTGGCATCCCCCTCCAGCGGGCGCATCAGATCGAAGAGCTCGCCGTTTACGCGGGCGACGATCGCGTCGGCCGCCAGCCGCGGGCTGATCGATTTCGCAATGTCGATCGGGCGCGCACCGTCAGCGACGACTTGTTGACTGCCATCCGGCAAAGTTACGTTCAAACTACTCATGTTCGGCGATAAAATTCGAGCGTATCAGACCATGCGCCGGCGGGCCGCACATCATTGATTTCCACTAAACGCGCTTGAAAAGCGCCGCGAACCACCGGCTTTTGATACTCGTATCAATTGTTAGACTGGAGTTACTTTTACGAGTGAGCACTTCTACCGTATCCCCGGGTTTCGATGAGTCCGCTTTGGTGGCCCGCGCCAAGGCAGGGGACATGGCCGCGTTCTCTGAGCTGGTGAAGCACTATGACCGGCGGGTTTTCCGCATGGCCAAGCAAATCACCCAGAACGATGATGACGCCGAAGATGTCCTGCAGGAAACGTTCCTGAAAGCGTATACCCACCTCGATAATTTCCAGGGAAATTCGAAGTTCTATACGTGGCTGGTGAGGATTGCCGTCAACGAAGCGCTGATGAAGCTGCGAAAGCGGCGCTCGGACCGAACAGTGCCTCTGGATGAACCTATCGACACTGGCGAAGACGAGATGGTTCGGGAGATCGCCGTCTGGGACGAAAACCCGGAGGACAGCTATTCGCGCGAAGAATTGGCGAATATTCTCGATCAGGCCGTCCAAAGCCTGAAGCCGGCTTACCGAACCGTTTTTATTCTGAGAGACATCGAAGAACTGTCGATCGAGGAGACGGCGGAAGCATTGGATCTATCTATCTCGGCGGTAAAGAGCCGCCTGCTACGGGCTCGGCTGCAGCTTCGCGAGAAGCTCACCCGGCAATTCAAGCGAAAGGGAGACGACGCGTTTGCTTACTTGTAAGCAGTTTCTGCATGAGCTGAACGACTTCCTGGAAGATACGCTCGATCCAAAGACACGGGCGGAATTGCAGAAACATGTGAACGAGTGCCCCAACTGCTGGGTCGTCTGCGACACAACGGAGAAGACCATCAAAGTCTTCAAGGGAATGGAGGCGCAGCCCGTTCCACAGTGCATTCAAGACCGGTTGATGCAGGCACTCGAAAACAAAATAAAAACGAAAAGAGAAAAGGTCGGCGAGAAGTTCGACGCCTAAGTGGAACTAATCTGAACCGCGCGGGCCCCCGGCGCCTTCTCTCCCGTTCTATTGTGGAGGGGAGCCGAAAATGTCGTTGAACTTCTTGCGTTGCTGGGGAGTCAAGACATCCAGGATGCGGCGCCTGCCGTGTTCAGCTACATCCTCCCGCTCATCTTCGATGTTCTGGTAGTACTTGGCGTAATCGTCTAATTCTTTGGTGACAATTTTTTCCTGCTCGGGAGTGAGCTGCAAAGCGGCTTTCAGATGTTGCAGCCCAACGTGCTGCGCTGCGTCCATCCCGTACTGGCGGGGCGCAGTTGTCATCCGCGCGTGCAAATAGAGGCTGCTGATCACGGATCCAAATGCCACCCCGCACAGAAAGATGACGGCAAGGATCGCCAAGACCTTGGGGTTGGGCCATCCGGCATCAGCTCGCCGCAGCATGGGCCGTTGCGTTGTAGTGTAGCTCGTTATTGGAGCGACCCTTGATGGGAGACGAAATTAACTAGTACCGCGTCCCTCTGCTGGGCTCGGCTGCCCACAACCGGAGCGTCATAGTGAAGGCTCCGCGCGACAACCGGGTCTCCTCCCAAGTGCCCATCGCGAGTCTCCTGCGTAATCACATATGTCCCTAGCGTGAGCGCGATTCCCAGGGAGGCGTACGCCAGCCGCTTTCCAAACGGGGAGTAGATGAACACTGCCCAAATGGAGTCTTTCGCCCGCTCTTCGATGCGCTGCATCACGCGGGCATAAAAGCCGGCAGCGGGTTCCATCTGTTCGGGCGCCCGCAGACCGCGCAACATGTCGGATTGCGCCCTCATGGATTCCACTTCCAATGAGCATTCCACACAGGAGGATAAATGCTTTGTCAAATCGACTCGTGCCGCCGTGGCTCCCCTGGCCGCGAGCAACTCTTCTAATCGATCCCGAATGGACCTGTGCATATTTCCCTCAAAAGCCCAACCAATTCGCGGATCTAGTGTCCGCTTTATTCAAATCTACACCCAAAACGCCAACCGTCGTCACCGATCCATCGGCTCGGTCGGAGGGGCTAACGGCGCTTTCTCCAACCTCTGCGCTGCCTTCACCAGCTTTTGCCGCGCCCGAAACAGCTTCACCTTGATCGTGTTTTCGTTCAAACCGGTCATCTGGGACAATTCCTCCACCGAATGCCCCTCCACCTCTTTCAATAAAAGCAGTGACCGGTCCTCTTCTGAGATCTTCGACAGCAGCTTCAGAATCAGGTCATGTTGCGCAAGCCGCCGGTCGACCGCTGGCGCCTGATCGGTTGCCGGTTCGGAGTTTTCCATGCGCACCGAATCGTCCGCCGAGAAGTCGCTTTCGTAGACTAGCTTTCGCACCCTCTTCTTGCGCAAATAGTCGTAGCATTCGTTGACCGTGATCTTATAAATCCAGGTCAGCAGTGAGCTGCGGAAATCGAAACTCTTGATGGAGAAATAGATCTTGGCGAAAACCTGCTGCGCGATGTCTTCCGCGTCGTTCCGGTTCCGCAGTATGCCGTAAATGATGGAGAAAACCTTCGCCTGGTACCGGTCGACGATCTCGCGAAAAGCGATCTCGTCCTGAGCCTGCACGCGCCGGACTAGCGCCGCCTCTTCGGTGGTTCGGTGATCCAATCTGATCTTCGCCCGCGTTCCCTCTCCGACCACTGCCGGGAACGGAAGGGTAGCACTGAGCCCGCTCATACATGCCGACGGACGTGCTGTCTTCTGAATGCGTTACAGAAACTTGACGCCCAAAACCTGGCGCCGAACATCCATTATCCCAGAATCCGTGAGAACTCCGGGTCGCGCGCTACCCCACCCGGAACAGAAATTGGTTGTACACTAGTAGGGGCGAGGCAAGCCTCGCCCCTGCCCAGCCAACCGGGAACACCCGTATCGGGCAATCAGGCTACAGTTTTTAGGAGATTGGGAATGATTCAGCTAACCGAAACCGCCGTCAGTAAGGTCAACGAAATCTTGAATATGCAGGAGCCCAAGCCGGCTGGACTCCGTATTGCCGTCGTCGGCGGGGGCTGCTCGGGCTTTAGCTACTCCATGGCTTTTGAGAATCAGCCGAATATGCTCGACAAAACCTACAATTTCGGTGATCTCAAAGTCTTCGTCGACCAGGCCAGTCTGCTCTATTTGGAAGGCGCCGAGGTGGATTACGTCGAAACGCTGGAAGGCTCCGGTTTCAAATTCAATAATCCGCAAGTGAAGTCCACCTGCGGGTGCGGCAGTTCCTTCAGCGCCTAAAGCGGCGTCGAAAATCTCGTTATGGGCCGGAGGAGCGAAAGCTCCCCCGGCCTTTCGTTATTTAAGGCCTTATTCTGAAAATCAGTGCAATCCAACCTCCTCACCGAAGCCCGCAACCCCCTCTCCGCCGAGATCGACGCCTTGCCGACTTTGGAAATGCTCCGGGTCATCAACGCAGCAGATCGGGAAATAGCCGCCTCGGTCGAACGTGAACTGCACCATATCGCAGTCGCCGTCGATCGCACGGTCGAGAGACTACAGACAGGCGGGCGCCTCTTTTACCTCGGCGCGGGAACTTCTGGCCGCCTCGGAGTTCTGGATGCCTCTGAGTGCCCGCCCACGTTCAACACGCCGCCGGATATGGTCCAAGGCCTCATCGCGGGCGGAGATCGTGCCCTGCGGCGCTCCATCGAAAAGGCGGAAGACGATCCTGAGCAGGGCAGGCGCGATCTTGAGGAACATGGTTTGCGTTCCTCCGATGTCGTGGTTGGCATTGCCGCCAGCGGACGAACGCCCTACGTGCTAGGCGGTCTCGAATTCGCGCGCTCGCTCGGAGCATTGACCGTTGGCTTGAGCTGCACTCCCCGTTCGCAGGTTGCCGCGGCTTCGGAAATCGCCATCACTCCCCTTCCCGGTCCCGAGATCATTACGGGATCCACCAGGATGAGAGCTGGAACTGCCACCAAACTTGTACTGAACATGCTCAGCACCGGCATCATGATTCGGATGGGCTATGTTTACGGGAACCTGATGGTCAATGTGCAGCCCACCAACGAAAAGCTCATCGATCGCGCGCGCCGGATCGTCGCCGCCATTGCGGAGGTGTCTTATGATGAAGCATCGCGGCTGCTGGATGAGGCGGGTTCGGTGCGTACAGCCATCTTGATGCACAAACGCAAGCTGTCTCGTGCGGAAGCGGAAGTCCGCCTGAAAACGGCAAATGGGCGCCTGCGCGCTGCGCTCGATCATTGAGGGAAACCGGCTTTCCCAGCGACTTCAAAGAGAACCGACTTTCCAAAACGCATGGATAAATTCAGAATTCTCGGTGGAACACCGCTAAACGGCGAGCTTCCCGTCAGCGGCTCGAAAAATTCGGCTCTCCCCGCGCTGGCCGCTTGCTTGTTGACCGAAGAGCCTGTTACCCTGCGGCGCATCCCGCAGGTGAAGGACATCGCCACCATGAAGGATCTGCTCGCTTATGCCGGCGCGAGAATCGCCGGCCAGGACGGGACCGTTTGCGTGAACGCCAGATCCTTGGACAGGCCCGAGGCTCCCTACGATGTCGTCAAAACCATGCGTGCTTCGAGCCTGGTTTTGGGGCCGCTGGTGGGTAGAACCGGACGCGCGCGCGTCTCCATGCCCGGCGGGTGCGCCATCGGGGCGCGCCCCATCAATCTGCACGTTTCGGCGCTCGAGCAGTTAGGCGCCACCATTGAGCAGTCCCATGGATACGTAGAGGCGCAGGCACCCCAAGGTCTCCGCGGCGGCACCATCCATTTCGATCGCATCACCGTCACCGGAACCGAAGACGTCTTGATGGCCGCCGTGCTCGCGAGAGGGGAAACCGTCATCCGCAACGCCGCGCGCGAGCCCGAAGTCAAAGATCTGGCCGATCTCCTCATCAAGATGGGAGCTAAAATCGAAGGCGCTGGAAGCTCCATCATTCGAATTAAAGGCGTGGAGCGTCTGCAGGGCGCCGAGCACTCTATCATTCCTGATCGTATTGAGACCGGAACCTTCCTGCTCGCCGGCGCGATTTCGCAAGGCGAGGTGGTGGTGAGCGATTGCCTGCCGGAACACGTCGCCGCGCTCACCGTCAAAATGCAGAAAGCCGGCGCGGAAGTGGAAGAACTGGAGGGCCGCTCTATCCGGGTGCGCTGCTCCAGACGGCCGCAAGCCGTTGATGTCACGACCGAAGAATATCCGGGATTTGCGACCGACCTTCAGGCGCAGTATATGGCTTGGATGACTGTCGCGCACGGGATCAGCTTCGTTACGGAAACTATCTTCGAAAACCGTTTTATGCACGCACAGGAGCTTGCACGCATGGGCGCCAACATCCGCATCGAGGGGCGGCAGGCGATTGTGGCAGGCGAAGACCGCCTCATGGGAGCGCAGGTGATTGCTTCCGACCTCCGGGCTAGCGCTTCGCTGGTTCTGGCTGCTATCGTCGCGCAAGGCGAAACGACCATTGACCGCGTCTATCACATGGACCGTGGTTACGAGCGAATTGAAGAAAAACTCGCGGCCGTAGGCGCGAAAATTGAACGGATAGCAGCATGAGCACACCTGTAAAGCACCACAGCGAGGGTTTTCTGGCAATCGTTATGGATGCCAAGACCCGCATTCATGAGATGGATATCGAAGAATACAAGCGTCTCCGCGAAGCCGGTCAGGCAGGCCAGCTTGTCGACGTTCGCGAAGACCACGAATGGGAAGCCGCCCATGCGGCCGGAGCGATTCACCTGAGCAAAGGCATTATCGAGCGCGATATCGAAAAGACCTTCCCGGATAAGAACGCCAAACTGGTGCTCTATTGCGGAGGCGGGTACCGTTCGGCGCTCGCCACAGATAACCTGCGCAAGATGGGCTATAAAAACGTCATCTCGCTCGATGGCGGCTGGCGCGCGATCGAAGCCTCAGGCCTGCCGTTAGAGCGGTCAGAGGGCCGCTAGAACCTCTCGATAGAGGTATTGTGCGCCTTCCACTCCGTCCCACGGGCCATCTTCATACTCCAGGGCGAAGACGCCCTGGTAATTCGAATTGAGCATGATTCTGACGTTGCGCTGCACGTCTGGGTCCTTCCAACGATCCCAATACTTGGCGTGAACGTTCGTGTGTGCATAAGGCGCCAGGTCCTGTAGCCCGTGAAACAGGAGATACTCGTGTTCCCAGTTGCAGAAGTCGGGAGAGGCTTCGCAGAAAGGGTGATTCACCTCTTCGACAATAATCCGGATATTGATCGGATTAGCGGTGAGACCCCAATGATTTTCGAGCGTGACCTTGACCCCTAGTTTTCCGCCGTAGTCCGCCATCTCCTTAAACGACTCGATGCAGTTTGTTAGATATGCGGCCAGAGCTCCATTCTTCGGATAGGAGCTGGGATCAGCAATCGGAGTCGGCGCGATCCGCGGGCCTCCGCTGTTTACGCGCATCGATTTCGTTCCCAAGATGGCAGCGCCATCGAGCCACTTCTTTGCGACTTCAATCCCGGCTTTGCGTCTTTCAGGATCGAGCTCGCAGATGTCTCGGGGAGCATTATTCGAAATGTGATGACATTTCGTTCCGGTATTCACCATCTTGTTGGCGAGTTTCTCTAGCCACTTCTTGCCGGACAGGCTCGACGGATCGAATTCATGCGTCGTTCGATTGACCCCATTGATTACAACCGTGCTTTCGACAAACATGCTATCGTCTCCGGCATCGCCAAATAAGCCGGAGAACAAATCCATTTGATAAACACCGGGGAAGGTCTTCTTGGTGAACTCCGGGAAATCAAGCATCGTGATTTCGCCATACTTCTGTTTCATGCTGGCGGATTTATCGCCTCCCCAGTTTGAGCGGCTCTTGAAGATATGACGGATGGGCCACGTGTTGGAGGCGATGCGGCCGAGCTTTTCCTTTTCGTTGAGAGGACGGGCCGCTGCGGCATGATCAATTGCCTCCCCGGCCTGTTGATCCGTCCCGGCGGTCGCGAAGACGCTGCTTGCTAAGCCTATGCCCGCGCTCTTCAGGAACTCGCGTCTGCCCGCGTGCTGGTTACTTCCTGTAATCATTGAGTCCATGTTCACTCCCTGTAACGTTTCATTCTTGCGCCGCGGAATCCAGATTGCTCTCCAGCGTCTTCGCAATCTGTAGTAGTCTCGGCTCCGTAAACGGCGCGCTGATCAACTGCAGCCCGATCGGCAGGCCGCCCGCCGTTTTCCCGCAAGGCATGGATAGCGCCGGTTCGCCAGTAAAATTGATGGCCCGCACCAGGCGCGTCGATGCCATGCGCGTATCTTCATCGTCATGCCCGATCTTCACGCGCGTCTCATCCAGCCGTGGCGCCGTCGTCGGAGTCGTGGGTGTAACCAGAAGGTCTATCTTTTCCCACAAAGCATCGAACTCCTGGCGCAACAAGGTGCGAATGCGTTGGCCGTTCACATATTCATGCGCTGCAATCATTTTTCCCTGTTGGATGAGCGCCCAGACGTCCGCGCCGAACAGGCTCGCGTTCGTGTAATTTGCGTAAATGGCAGCCGTTTCCGAAAGCTGCACGATGCGTGCTGCCGCATTCATTTCGGCCGGATCGGGAATAGGAACTTCCTGGATGCACGCACCCAATCGCTGCATTTCAGAAATGCTCCTCTTGACGGCGGTTAAAACCTCCGGCTGAACGCGATCGAAAAAGAAATTCCTCGGCACGCCGATGCGGAGGCCCGTCAACTCGGACAGCGGTGGCAGATCGAATCCCCGCCCGGCCATCACATCCATCGCCAGCGCGCAATCGTCAATCGAAGATCCGAGCGGTCCCACGTGATCGAGACTGAACGCCAGCGGCAGCACCCCGTGACGGCTCACCCGGCCATAGGTCGGCTTGAGACCCCTGATGCCGCAAAAAGAGGCTGGAATGCGAATCGAACCGCCCGTGTCAGTGCCGAGAGCCATCGGCAACAAACCCGCCGCCACCAGAGTGGCCGAGCCGCCGCTCGATCCGCCCGCCATTCGATTCGTGTCCCGCGGATTCAGCACAAACCCGTAATGCGGATTCTTTGATGTGATCCCGTATGCCAGCTCGTGCAGGTTTGTCTTGCCCACACAGACGGCACCACCAGCCGCGAGCTTCGTCACGACCGTGGCATTGTACTCGGGAATAAAGTCGCGGAAGACCAGCGATCCGCCTGTTGTTCGAACGCCGGCCGTATAGAACAAATCCTTATAGGCGATGGGAATCCCGTGAAACGGCCCCCGGTCAACGCCCGCGGCGAGTTCCTTGTCTCGCTCGTGCGCCTCGTCGAGCGCGCACTCCTCTGTTTTTGTAATAAAACTTCGAAAGACGTCTCGCCGCTCAATGTCCGCCAGTGTTTGCCGGATCAGCTCGACACAGGAGACCTTCCGCGTCCGCAGCAGGCCGCCGAGTTCGCGAACCGTCATTCTTCGTCTTCCCGCTGTGCAGTGATCGGTTTGTAAGCCGTCGCCGGCTCCACGTCCGGGACCAAACGCAGCGTGAGGGGCGCAAACGATTCACGTAGCGCCGCGACAATCTCGCGGTTCTTCGTCGTCTGCTCTATATCCGATTCATCCATCCGTCTCATTCTCCATCACATTAGGACAGCGCACAGGGAGCGCGACCGCACGGAGCGGACTTAACCAAGCCACCCGAAGAAACCGACGCCTGTTCTCAGCTCAATAGCGTCTTGTGATGGACGTACCAATCGCTCTGGAACACTTCCGTCGGATCGTGCGCGAGTTTTTGGGCCAGAAAGTCGCTGAATTGGGGATAACAAATCTCAATCTGCCGCCGAGTAGCCCATCGATGATACGTCAGGTAAAAGCTGCCGTCGTAGTGGATCCCCAAATCGATCAATGTACGGAAGGCTCTTATGGCGGACTGCAGCCCTGCCCGGTCGTGGATCACATGCAGGTTGAAGACCACACAAGCATAGCTCTGCCGCGCCCAGCACAAAAAGCTCTCCTCGTCTTTTTCAATCAGACGCACTGTACCGTAAATCAAATTTGCTCCCTGTTCGCGCAGCGCCAGCCGTGCCTCCTCCATAAAGTTCACCAGCGCGGATCGCGGAACGTAGATTTCCGTAATCATCTCGGTCGCCTTCACCTTGGCATGCATCTCGCGGTCGAGTTTCAGGTGATAGTTGGGCTGGTAGGCTGCCGAAAGCTGCCAATCGTGGTAGTAGATCTGCCCCGAGGTTGCCAGGTAGCGTTTCGTGTAGAAATCGAATGCCAGTCGCTTGTGCGTGTGGGAATAGTAGGTGAGCCGCGCCCAATCGTCAGGATGGAAGCGGGTCGGATTCTGGGTCAGCGGCGTGCTCGGATCCACAGGCTGATAGCAGGAAAAGACGCCCTTCCGTAAAAAGCTGTCGCGGCCGCTGTCAGTGGCGAATTGGAAATCACCATACAGATAGCCATCGCGTATTCTCTCCGCGAAGGCGTGCGGAATATTTTCGAGGTCCGCAATCTCGACAACCCGCCGCACTTTCACTCGCGGAGTTAGCCGAAGGCGTACGGAAGTGATCACACCGAAAAGCCCGTAGCCGCCAATAGCTAAACGGAACAGATCCTGATTGGTGGATCGATCGCATCGAATCACGTCGCCTTTGGCGTTCATCAACTCAAAGGACTCGACGTCGTAGATGAAGGGGTTGAGATTCAGGCCGCGTCCGTGCACGTTGGATGCCAGCGCGCCGCCGAGGGAGAGGCGATCTGCGCCGGTCTGCTTCTGACGGATGCCTAGCTGGGAATCGGAACCGGTCTGCATCTGCGCAAGTCTGCTCAGCAGCTCCGGCCATTCCACGCCCGCCTCCGCCTCGACCGTCTTGCTTGCAAGATCGAGAGCGATTACACGCTTCAGATCCCTGAGGTCCAGTAGAGCCATTCCGGTTCCGAACTGTTGTCCGCCCATGGAATGACGGCTCCCGGAGATGGCGACCGGAAGGCCTTCGTCGCGCGCTCGAAGGATCGCTTCTCGCAGGTCCGGCACAGACCGGGGCCGCACGACATATGCCACCCGTGTGCAATTTAACTGTGCGTGGACGTCATTGACTTCGGTCCCCGGCTCCTCGGCGGCCCGCGCGCTCCTCGAGAACAACGCCAGCGCACCGTAACGGATGATGTCTCGCCGTGTCGGCTGCATAGAGCAACAGAATACTGCTTTTGCGGCGTTCTCGCCACAGCCGCTACGGCACTTTCTGATCTGTCACAACCCGCAAGAACCCGGCTGTGAACTTCCAGTTCACCCGCCGTCCCCTGTCACCGTCTCTTAATGTGGCGCTGGCCCGCGCACTACTTGAACGAAATTCGCCGGGCTCACGTATTTCGCGAACGCCGCTCTCACCTCGTCCGCTGTCATGTTGAAGTACCGCTCCGCCGCGTGCCGCGGCTCATCAAGCGGCAAGCCCACGCGCGAACGCGCAATCATGCCGCGCGCCACCGCGTCTTCGCTCGATTCGGCCAGTGGAATCTGCCGCAAAAGCAGCGCTTTGGCCTGCTGTAGTTCAGCCGGAGTGACGTTCGCCTTTTGCATCGCCGTCAGCTCCTGCTCGACCATCGCCCGCGCTTTCGAAACGTTCGCTGGATCGCAGCCGTAATCGATGCTGTACTCCGCGCGGCTTTCGCTCGCTTCGAGTGAATCGTTGATGTTGTAAACGTATCCCGCCTTCTGGCGCAGGTCCCGGTAAAGTCGCGTCGCGTAGAATCCTCCACCCAGCACGTGATTCCCAAGCTGCAGCGCATAATAATCCTGACTGAAGCGGTTCATCTCCAGTTCCTGCGACAGGTTCACGGTGTCCTGAATCTGGGCGGAATCCGGAACGTTTGCCGCGCTCGGCTTGTTGGCGGGCACCGGAGGCAGCACGACTTTGGGTTTGGGTCCGGAGGCTTGCCACGACCCGAAGTTTTTCTCGATGACGACCCGCGCTTCGTCGGCCGTAATGTCGCCGATCACGACGATCGTTGTCAGATCGGGCCGGAACGTCTTTTTAAAGTAGTTGCCCAAATCTTCATACTTGAGCGACGAGATCGTTTCGGGCGTCGCTTCGCGGAGTAGGGGATCGCCGGGCGGAAGAAGCGCATGCTCCAGGGCCCGGTCCATCCGGTACCCAGGGCTTTGCAATTGCCCGGCCGTGTACTCGGCCGTTTGCTGTTGCACCACTTTGAATGCGTTTCCGGCAGCGCGGGATGAAGCTCGTTGTCCGCCAATAGCTCAACGCCGCGCGCGAAATCCTGTTTGAGTACTTTCAGATTGAAGCTCGCCCCGGCCGATTCCGACGCCGCGATGTCGTCCAGCGCTTTCTGAAACGCCAACCGGTCCAGCGTCTTTGTGCCGTAAGAGAAGAGCCCTTCCAGCACCTCCGATACCCCTTCCTGTCCGGGCGGCGTCTCAAGCTCCGTCTGTGTCTTGATCGAACCCGCCAGCGTGATGGTCGGGCTGGTCTTCTCTGTCTCGACAATCAGCCGGATCCCATTGGCCAGCGTCACATCGGAAGGATGTAGAGTTGTGGGCGGAATGCGAAGTGATTTTACGGCGGCTTCGGCCCAGTCCGGAAGGGCCACCGGTTTTGTGGGCGCTGTAGTCGCCGCCTCGCTGCCGCCGAACCCCTTTGCCGCTGCCGCTTCCCCCGAGGGCGTGGGCTTCAAAATGGCCGTAATCGCGCTTTGATCCGTGAGGTACTTCTTCGCCACCCGGTTCACATCTTCTGTGGTCACGCGCTTGATCGCTTCAACATCTTCTTCCGGAGATTGACGACCTTCCGAAGCCAGCGCGTCTGACCAGAGCGCCGCCAGGTTCGTAATCGAGTTGCGGCTGAATTCGGCGCTGGCCACTTCGCCTTTCTTCGCGGCCTCCACAAGATCGCCCGACACCCCCTTGGCCGCGTAATCGGCGACGATCTTTTTCACCTCCGCGGTAATTGCGGTAGGATCGGCTCCGGACTGAATCGCGGCCATCGCAAAGGCTGCGCTCGCCTTCGGATAGTTCTCGAGCACCGCAAATTCAGTTCCGAGCGCTTTCCCTTGCGGAACCAAGGCATAAAGGTCGGCGCGCTGGCTCGCCAGAACATCGCTCAATACACGAGCTGCCGCAAAATCCGGGCTGTCCGTGCCTGGGAATCGAAAAGAAACGATGCTCATCAGATACGGCAGATTGCTGTCCAGCGTGAAAGATTCCCCTTGCACCGGGCGGAGATTCACTTCAGACCGCGAAGGCAGGTTCCGCCGCGGTATCGACCCGTAGTATTGCTTCACTTTCGCCAGCGTTGCCGCAGGCTCCACGTCTCCCGTGATGATCAGAATCGCATTGTTCGGCGCATACCACTGGTCATGGAATTTCTTCAGCGTCTCGCTCGTGGTCTGTTCGAAGGAAGCTCTTGTCCCGAGGGCGTCTTCCTGGTAAGGCGTGCCGGCAAACAGATCCTTGTTGAGGCGCGTGATGAATTTGTACACCGGATTGGAGAGATCGCGCGCCACCTCCTGCTCGATTGCTCCGCGTTCCTCGGCCCATTGCGCTTGCGAATCCTCGACGCCGGCCATGCACGCCGCCTCTACATGCAGTGCGACATCCAAGTCCTGCGCCGGAACCGTGACGAAATACTGCGTGATGTTCTGTTGCGTTTCGGCATCCATGTAGCCGCCGAGCTGGGCGTATATCGCCGAGATCTGGTCGGCTGTCAACCCATTGCAGCCGCGAAAGGCCATGTGTTCCTGCGCATGCGCAAGTCCGGGAAACCCGGCGGGCACTTCGTTTGCCCCCACCAGGTAGTTCTCCTCGATGGTCGCGACCGGTGCGAGAGGATCGCGAATGATCACCACGCGAAGGCCGTTATCGAGAGTCGCGCGGGTCACGTTGCCGGGGTTCTGCTCCTGCGCCGGCGCCTGGCGGGCAACTCCCGCAACCAGCGCCGCCATCCAAAGAAGACTCAGTTTGTATCGCATCGTTTAGCTATCCACAGATTACGGCAAAGGCCGAGGGGCGCGCGGTCGCATTCTGTCGAATTGCGCCTTTGGCCAACTCGAGACGGCCTGGCCCAGAGCTATTATGGTGCCGTCATGTCCCAGACTGCCGAAGCGGCGCTCCCTGCGCCGCTCACTTTCCTGCAAGAAGAAGAGGCGCTGTTTCAAGCCTCCGTTCGCCGGTTCGCGCAGGAACGCCTCGCGCCGCACGTGCGCGCTATGGACGAAGAGGGCAAGTTTCGTAAGGATCTGCTCGGCGAAATGTTCGAACTCGGTCTCATGGGCATCGACATCAAAGAACAATATGGCGGCCAGGCGGGAACCTTTTTTCAATCGATCCTGGCCATCGAGGAGCTCGCGAAGGTTGATCCCTCGGCTTCCGTCATTGTCGACGTGCAGAACACGCTCGTTAGCAATGCCATCGAGCGTTGGGCGAACTCCGCCCAGAAGCAGAAGTATCTCCCGCGTTTGGCTTCCGAAAGCGTCGGGGCGTACGCGCTTTCGGAAGCCGGTTCCGGTTCCGATGCTTTCGCGTTGATGACCCGGGCCCTGGCAGATGGCGGCGGCTACCGGATTTCGGGCCGCAAACTCTGGATTACGAATGCGGCGGAAGCGGACATTTTTCTGGTCTTTGCCACGCTCGATCCTTCCGCCGGATACCGCGGAATCACGTGCTTTCTCATCGAGCGCGGAATGAACGGCTTCCAGGTCGGCAAGAAAGAAGACAAGCTCGGCATACGAGCGTCCTCCACCTGCGAGCTAATTTTGGAGGATGTCCGGGTGGGCCGCGAGCAGATCATGGGCGAACCGGGAAAGGGCTACAAGATCGCCATCGAGACCCTGAATGAAGGCAGAATCGGCATTGCCGCGCAGATGCTCGGTCTCGCCGAAGGGGCATTCGATCACGCCCTGAACTATGCGCGCGAGCGGAAACAGTTCGGTAAACGCATCGGCGATTTTCAAGGCATCCAGTTTCAGCTCGCCGAAATGGCGACTCGGATTGAGGCCGCAAGGCTCATGGTCTATAACGCGGCCCGCCTCCGCGATGCCGGCCAGCCGTTCGTCACCCAGGCGGCCATGGCCAAGTATTTCTGTTCACTAATCGCCGAGGAAGTCGCCTCTCAGGCCGTCGAGATCCTCGGCGGCGTGGGCTTCACCAGAGATTATCCCGTCGAAAAGCTCTACCGCGACGCGAAAATCGGCCGAATTTACGAAGGCACAAGCAACATCCAGCGAGTCACCATCGCCAAAGCCTTGCTCGATTCGGGCAAATGACGGGAAACGCGCGTTCTCCCGCCATCCGTCACAATAGAGAATATAAGAAGAACCGGCAATCCATGCTTCAACGTAGTTGCGCTATCGCTCTGTTTATCCTTGGCTCTGCTGTTCTGCTGACCGCGACGGACACGAAGCCTGATCCCACGCCCGAGCAGATTCAAGACATCATTAAGAAATTCACGCAAAAAGAAACCGAATTCGCGCAAGCTCGCGAGAACTACACGTATCGGCAGACCACGAAGCTTACGGAGACCGATCCGCCCGGCGGCAGTTTCGAAGTCGTCGAAGAGGTCGGGTTCGACGACCGCAATCGCCGCACTTCCCATGTTACCTACGCTCCCGTGCAGTCTCTTGCGCACCTTGTGATGACCGCGGAGGACGAACAGGACTTTAAGAACGTCATGCCGTTCGTAATGACCAACGAGACCGCCGACGCATACAACATTAACTACGTAGGCCGGGAGAAGGTGGATGAAATTGGCTGTTACGTGTTCTCGGTGCAGCCGAAGGTGCTCACAAAGGATCGCAAGCGCTACTTCGAGGGAAAGATCTGGGTCGACGATCAGGACCTGCAGATCGTAAAAACCTATGGCCGTTCCACTGGACATCTAGGCAGGAATGAGGACCAGCAGTTTCCGAAATTCGAAACCTACCGGGAGCAGATTGACGGCAAGTATTGGTTCCCCACCTACACCTACGCCGATGACACACTGAACTTTAAAGATGGCCCGTCACAGCGGATCAAAGAAGTTATCAAGTACGATCATTACAAGAAATACGAGTTTAAGACCGAATCCACTATCAAGTATGGCGAGGTCGGCGGCGCTCCCGCGAATCAGCCCGCGACTCCGCCTCCGGCTTCGAAGAAACCGCCGCAATAACGCAGCCCGATGTCGGCTTCTGAACCAGTTCGCGTGAGACGGGCTTGGCGTTCGCTCGCGATCGTACTTTGTCTCGTTCAGCTCTCCTTGGCCGGCGAAGTGCCGGCGGCGCACGTTCGGAATTTCAGCAAAGTGAACGATCATCTCTATCGAGGCGGCGAGCCATCGCTGGTGGGCCTGCAGGAGCTGGGCGCGATGGGCGTCAAGCTGGTCATCGACTTGCGCGAGCCGGGTGGCAGCACGACTTTCGAAAAGCAGGAAGCGGAAAAACTGAAAATGCAATACGTAAATGTTCCGTTTCCCGCTCTGTCCGCTCCCAGCAAAGAGGAGATAGACCGCGTACTCGCCCTGCTTCTTCACGGCGATTCAGAAACCGTGTTTGTCCATTGCCGCCGCGGCAAGGATCGGACCGGAACGGTTATCGCATGCTATCGTATTCAGCACGATGGCTGGCCAAACTGGCAGGCGCTACAGGAAGCCAGACGGCATGGAATGAGCTCCATCGAACGCGGGATGCAATCTTACATTCTGCATTTTCAGCCCGTTCTGCCACCCCAGAATAAGTGACTTCCCGCCGTGATACACTCAGAGCTCCGTCGGCTTTTCCTCCCCCTGGCGCCCTGCCCGTTCAGGGCATCATTTTCATGCAGCGCGCGGCCCAGCTCCTCAAAAACAAGCAAATCTCTGGCGAAATCCTGACTGATGCCGACGTGGCGCGAGCCTTCTGGCGCGCGGCCGTTGGCAAAGTAATATCGGCGCACACGGGGCATCTGAACCTGGTTCGCACCACGCTTGTAGTCGAAGTGGAAGATGCCATCTGGCAAAAGCAACTCCATGGCTTGCGGGGCCAAATCCTCAACCAGCTCTGTAAGCTCACCGGCAATGATCGGATTCAAGACATCGAGTTCCGGATCGCTGTTCCGCGCCGGCAATCGCAGCGCGCGGACGCCCGCGAAAGCAGCGCAAACCCTCCCAGCCGCCTGTCGGGCGATGAATCCGACAGTATCCAGGATCCTGTGCTAAAGAAGGTATATCGACTCTCGCGCAGGAAGGCTACCGGTTGAATTTATCAGATGACGAGGTCCGCTATGTCGCCGATCTAGCGAATCTGCGGCTCTCCGACGAAGAAGTGAACCGTATGTCGCACGACCTGGGGCAGATTCTCACCCATATCGAGCAGTTGAACGAGCTCGACACCACTCACGTCGAGCCCATGGCTCAGGTTTTGTTCGACGCCGACGAGACGGCGACCCTTCGGGAAGACGTCCCGCACGTGTGTCTCACAAACCAGGAAGCTGTGGCGAATGCTGCCGTGAGCGGCGCTGGATACTTCAAAGTTCCGAAAGTGATCGAACGATGAGTCTCGGCGTTCCCGATGTCTCTTCCTTGACGATCGCCGGGGTTCGGGAAGGTCTCCTGAAAAAGAAGTTCTCCGCCACCGAACTCGCCCAAGCCGCGCTGTCACTCGCCGAGAAAGGAAATTCGGTCACAAATGCGTTTCTGACCTTTTCACCGGAGCGCGCCCTGAAAGCGGCAGCAAAGGTCGATGACGAGATAGCGAAAAATGGGTTCGTGGGAGCACTGGGGGGTGTGCCCCTCGGCGTTAAGGATGTGATCGTCACAAAAGGCCTGCGCACGACGTGCGGCTCCCGTATCCTGGAACACTATATTCCGCCCTACGATGCGACGGCTGTTTTTCGCCTCGAAGCCGAAGGGGCGGTCATTATCGGCAAGCTCAATTGCGACGAATTCGCGATGGGTTCTTCCACCGAAAACTCCGCGTTCGGACCGGTCCGCAATCCGAAGGCGCTTGATCGGGTGCCGGGCGGTTCGAGCGGCGGCTCGGCGGCCGCTGTTGCCCAAGGAACGGCCGTGGTCTCGCTGGGATCCGATACCGGCGGGTCCATCCGTCAACCGGCGAGCTTCTGCGGTGTGGTGGGAGTAACCCCCACTTATGGCCGCGTCTCCCGCTACGGGCTGGTTGCCTTCGCGAGTTCACTCGATCACATCGGCCCGTTTGCCCGGAATGTAGAAGATTCCGCGACGGTTTTGCGGGCCATGGCAGGCCGCGATGAACTCGATTCCACCTCCGCCTTTGCCCCCATCGACGACTATCACGCTTTGATGAAGCACCCCGCGGCAGGCCTGAAGCTCGGGCTCCCCAGGGAGTATTTTGAAGGGCTCGGTGCGGAAACGGGCGATGTGATTCACTCGGCGATTAAATGCCTGCAAGGGTTAGGCTGTACGGTTCATGAGATTAATCTGCCGCATACGAAATATGCGCTCTCGTGCTACTACATCATCGCTACCGCCGAAGCGAGCTCGAATCTGGCTCGCTATGATGGCGTCCGCTATTCCGGCCGCGCAGATAGTGAAACGCTTTCCGACATGTACCGCAAGACGCGCGGCTGCGGCTTTGGCGCCGAGGTAAAGCGTCGCATCATGCTCGGCACTCATGTACTCAGCGCCGGATATTACGATGCCTATTACCGCAAAGCGCAACAGGTGCGAACGCTGATCGCCCGGGATTTCAGCGACGCCTTCCGGGATGTGGACGCGATCCTTGCTCCCGTTTCGCCTTTCCCGGCGTTCAAAATAGGCGAGAAGGTAGATGACCCGCTCGCCATGTACCTGTCCGATGTCTATACGCTTACCGGGGACCTTTCCGGTGTCCCGTGCATGAGCGTCCCGTGCGGAGAATCCGCGGATGGTCTGCCTATAGGCCTGCAAATTTTTGCCAAACACTTTGATGAGGCCACCATGTTTCGCATCGCCTATAACTACGAGCGCGCCATATCGCGTTAGAGCTGGCGAATGCGATCAATCGCTGGGCATAGAAACACCTGGGATCGTTCGCCCGGCCGCAAGAATTGACCGCCAAAATTCGCGTATGTTAGCGTAAGTTCAGTAGTGGAGGTCCGCGACGCTCGTGGTGCGTGCAGACTGCGAAATCGGGCCTGTGGTCTTCCTTTCAAGTAGAAAAACTTTAGATGGACGCGACGTTACACGCCCTGGGTGACCTGCTGCTGAAGGCAGTTCCGACCGTTATTTTTTTTGTTCTGTTAACGGTCTACCTGAAACATATCTTTTTCAAGCCGCTGGCCCGGATTCTGGACGAGCGGAAGAAGGCAACCGAGGGTGTTCGAGAGCTGGCTCAGCGGGCGTTTGAGGCGGCTGAAAAGAAAAGCTCGGAGTTCGAGCAAGCCTTGCAACTAGCCCGGGCTGACCTGCACAAGGAACACGAGGCTTTGCGCCGGAAATGGACCGAGGAGCAGGCCGAAGAGATCGCAAAGGCGCGCACGGAAGCCGACCGCGAGATTGAAGAAGCCAAACACCGGATCGCCGAGGAGACCAAGCGAGCGGAAGCAGAGCTAAGTGCGAGCGTTGACTCCCTCAGCCAGCAGATCGTGACGTCACTTTTGCGACGGAGAGCCGCATAGTGCGCCGCCACCTTCTCTGGCTGCTCCCTCTCGCCAGTACGTTGCTGGTCGCCGGCGCTCCTTACCTTTTAGCGCAAGAATCCCAAGCGCAGGAAACAGCCGCGTTGGACACTGTGACTAAATGGAAGGTTATTAATACCGCAATCTTTGTCATTGGGTTGTGTTACGTGCTTTGGAAATATGCTCCGGGTTTCTTCAACGCGCGTTCCGCGGATATTCAGAAGGCAATCAAGGACGCCACGGGCCTAAAGATCGAGGCGGAGTTCCGCTATTCGGAAATCGATCGTAAAATGGCTTCGCTCGCGGACGAGGTAAAGAAGATGCGCGACCGGGCAGCAGCCGAACTAGGGCGGGAACACGAGCGTTTTCGACACGAGACGAAAGTGGAAATCGGGCATATTCAACACAACGTCATGGCCGAAGTGGAAGCTTTCCGCAAAGAGGGCATGCATAGGATTCGGCAGCATATTGCACAGTTGTCGATAGAACTGGCGGAACGCCATTTGCAGGATAGGTTCCGGCCGGGAGAAGGCGACGATTTCATTCGAGATTTTATTCACCTGGTGGAGCGAGGCAAGAATTAGATGACCGATGCTCTAGGCAAGCACTATGCTCGTGCGCTTGCTGATGCTGTCTTTGCGCCGGGCTCGGGCTTGGCGCCGGAGGATGCGGTCCAGCAACTCAGGGATATTGTGGCGCTAATTTCCGCATCCAAGGCTCTGGAGCGCGCAATGCTGTCGCCAGCGGTCACGAAAACGCGGAAGGCAGCGGTTCTCGGGAGGCTGGCGGACGAGCTGCATGTGCATCGGATTATCCGGAACTTTTTGCTGGTTGTCGTATCACATCGCCGGACCCGCGAGTTACCTGGAATGCAGCAGGAATTCGAAGCCGCTGTAGACGAGCGACTGGGGTGGATCCCCGCCGAGATCACGTCAGCGCGAGAACTAACCTCAGGACAGCGGGAAGAAATCGAGCGCGCCCTGGGCACAAAACTCCGAAAATTTATTCGGGCACATTACAAAGTAGACCCTGGCATCCTCGCCGGTGTGCGAGCGCGTGTTGCGTCAATGGAATACGACGCCACACTCCGTGGCAAGCTGGAAAGCATGCGCCAGCGCCTGGTAGAACCGGTCCAGTAAGAATTTTGAAAGGGAAGTATGGCTCAAATCAGAGCGGACGAAATCTCTCGTGTACTCCGGTCCGAGATTGAAAACTTCGATGCGGTCGCAAACGTATCGGAAACCGGGTCTGTCATCAGTGTCGGCGACGGAATTGCCCGCATCTACGGTCTCGAAAATGTCATGGCAGGTGAGTTGGTCGAGTTTGGACCTGAGACAGTCGGTATCGCGTTAAACCTCGAAGAAGACCAGGTGGGGGTTGTCCTCCTGGGCGACTTCAGCGGTGTGAAGGAAAGCGACCAGGTCCGCAGGACAGGACGCATCATGTCGATTCCGGTGGGCGATGCCATGGTCGGGCGGGTTGTCAACGCGCTCGGTCAGCCAATCGATGGGAAAGGTCCGATTGAGACCACGGAATTCAACCCTTTGGAGCGGCTTGCTCCGGGGGTTGTGGATCGCCAACCGGTGAAGCAGCCGCTACAGACGGGTATCAAGGCCATTGACGCCATGGTGCCGATCGGCCGTGGCCAGCGCGAGCTCATTATCGGCGATCGCCAGACAGGCAAAACGACGGTGGCATTGGACACCATCATCAATCAGCGTGGACAGGATATGGTCTGCGTGTATGTGGCGATCGGTCAGAAGAGATCTACCGTGGCGCAGGTTGTCAAGGTTCTGGAAGATCACAGGGCAATGGAGTATACAGTGGTCGTCGCCGCCACGGCTTCGGACCCAGCCCCGATGCAATACATTGCACCGTATGCGGGGTGCTGCATCGGCGAGTACTTTCGCGATTCGCGGCGCCACGCCGTGTGCATTTATGACGACCTCTCCAAACATGCCGCCGCCTATCGTGAAATCTCGTTGCTGCTGCGCCGGCCGCCGGGGCGCGAAGCGTTTCCGGGCGACGTTTTCTACCTCCACAGCCGCCTTTTGGAACGCGCCGCAAAGCTCTCCGATGACAAGGGCGGTGGATCGCTCACAGCTCTTCCGTTTATCGAGACCCAGGCGGGAGATGTTTCGGCTTATATTCCGACAAACGTTATCTCCATCACCGACGGTCAGATCTATCTCGAAAGCGATTTGTTCAATGCGAATATTCGACCGGCGATCAATGTCGGGCTTTCGGTAAGCCGCGTGGGCGGCAGTGCGCAAATCAAAGCAATGCGAACGGTGGCGGGTACTCTGCGGCTGGACCTTGCTCAGTATCGTGAGCTTGCCGCATTCGCCCAATTCGGCTCGGATCTTGATAAAGCCTCGCAAGCGCAGCTCAGTCGAGGCAAGCGATGGGTGGAGGTCTTGAAACAAGGCCCCTATTCACCCATTCCCGTAGAAAAGCAGGTTTCGATTATTTTCGCGGGCAGCAATGGGTTTCTGGATGATCTTCCTGTTGAAGACATTCGCCGCTTCGAAGCCGAGCTATATCAGTTCCTTGATAACGCTAAGACGGAGCTTTTGAGGGCGATCCGGGATAAGAAAGTGCTCGATGATGAAATCAAGGGGCAACTCACGGATGCGTTGAAGACTTTCAAGGAGCGTTTCCAAAGCAGCAAGGACCGAAAGTCCGCGACAAAGCCTGGCGAGCAGGGGGCCGGCAGAGAAAGCGGGGACCGCACCAGACCCCCTGCCGAGGCGAATGGCAGAAAGCCGGCGCCTATAAAGACACAACCCGCCGAGGCGGAAACCAGGGCGTAGGAGATGCCCAGTTTAATAGACATCCGGCGCCGCATTCGCAGCGTCAAGAACATGCAGCAGATTACCAAGGCCATGAAAATGGTCTCGGCGGCGAAGCTGCGCCGCGCTCAAGAACGCGCTATCGCATCACGCCCCTATGGAAATATGATGGCGCGGATGCTGTCGAACGTTGCTGCCGCGGCCGCTGGAATTGACGCAGCATCAGCGTTGCCTTTGTTGCAATCGCGGGCGGAGAAGCGCATCCAGCTTGTCATTGTCAGCAGCGATACAGGGCTGGCGGGGGCCTTCAATGCGAATTTGTTTCGCATGGCGCACCGGTTTTTCGACGAACACAAAGGGGCGGAGATACGTATCGAGGCGGTCGGCCGCAAAGGACGCGACTATTTCCGCAGGCGGAATTTTCCGCTTTCGGGCGAGCACATCGGGATAGTGGATAAGCCGGCGTACGATGACGCGGTGGCCATCGCCGATAAGATGATCGATCTTTACCGCAAAGAGGAGATCGATGCGGTTTACATCGCTGTCAACGAATTCAAGAATGTTATGGCGCCTAATCTGGTGCTCAGGAAAGTTCTACCGGTGGAGATGCCGGAAGGCGGCGAGCAGGTGGACTATATTTTCGAGCAGCCTCCGCAGGAGCTTCTGCGAACTCTGCTGCCTCGTTACGTAGAAATGGAGATTTACCGCGCGATGCTCGAGTCGATATCGGCATACCATGCAGCGCGGATGACAGCGATGGACGCGGCAAGTTCCAACGCCGGCGACGTTATTCAGGATCTGACGCTCAATTTGAACCGCGTGCGCCAGGCCAGCATTACACGCGAAATCATCGAGATTGTAGGCGGCGCCGCCGCTTTATAGGTATTGGGGATCTATGGCAACAGCAGCAGTAGCGGAAGGCCATGTCATTCAGGTGGCTGGCCCGACGATTGAGATTCAGTTTCCAGAAGGACACGTCCCGAAGATTCTCAATGCTATTCATGTGACGAGCGAAGGCTTCGACGTTCCCATGAACATCGACATCACCGCGGAAGTGGCACAGCACATCGGGGAGGGACGCGTTCGCACGATAGCGATGGAGCCAACCGACGGTCTTGTGCGCGGCATGAAGGCCTATGACCTTGGCGTTCCGATCACTATACCTGTCGGCAAGCAGACGCTGGGCCGCGTACTGAATGTGCTCGGGGAACCGGTGGACAACATGGGTCCCGTGGAGACCGAGCAGAGGGCTCCCATTCACCGTGCCGCGCCGTTGTTCGAAGAACAAGCGACAGAGCTCGAGATGTTCGAAACCGGTATTAAGGTCATCGATCTTCTCGAGCCCTATCTGCGAGGTGGCAAAATCGGCCTGTTCGGAGGGGCGGGCGTCGGCAAGACGGTCATTATCCAGGAGCTCATCAATAACATCGCCATGAAGCATGGCGGCGTGTCGGTGTTCGCCGGAGTTGGTGAGCGCACGCGTGAAGGAAACGACCTCTGGCTCGAGATGCAGGAAGCCGGAATTGTGGACCCCCACGACTGGCACAAGTCGAAGGTAGCCCTGGTTTACGGGCAAATGACAGAGCCGCCGGGAGCGCGCCTGCGAGTGGGCTTGACGGGATTGACAGTGGCCGAATATTTCCGCGACGAAGAGGGCCAGGATGTTCTGCTCTTCATCGACAACATTTTCCGATTTACACAAGCGGGCTCGGAAGTATCGGCCCTGCTCGGCCGCATGCCCTCGGCTGTCGGATATCAACCCAATCTTGCGACGGAAATGGGAGATTTGCAGGAGCGTATCACTTCCACGAAGCGCGGCTCGATCACGTCCGTGCAGGCCATCTATGTGCCGGCTGACGACTATACGGATCCTGCTCCGGCAACTACGTTTGCCCACCTGGACGCCACGACCCAATTGTCGCGAGCCATTTCGGAGCTGGGTATCTACCCCGCCGTGGATCCCTTGGCGTCCACTTCGCGCATTCTGGATCCGAACATTGTCGGCCAAGAGCATTACGACGTTGCGCAGCGCGTAAAGCAGACCCTACAGCGCTACAAAGATTTGCAGGACATAATCGCCATTCTCGGTATTGACGAACTGAGCGACGAAGATAAACAGGTGGTTGCCCGTGCCCGGCGTATTCAGCGCTTCCTTTCGCAGCCATTCCATGTTGCGGAGCAGTTTACAGGTCGCCCGGGCAAATATGTGAAGCTCGAAGAAACTGTGCGCAGCTTCCGGGAAGTGGTGGACGGAAAGCACGATGATTTGCCCGAGCAGGCCTTCTACATGCAGGGGAGCATTGAAGATGTAATCGAGGCAGCGGAAAAAATGAAAGCCTGATGAAGGCATTTTTTCGAAATGGCTGATAGCTTCAAACTCGAGGTCGCCACGCCCGAGCGGGAGATTGTTAACGAGCCGGTCATGGAAGCGGAGATTCCCGGCGAGAGCGGCTACATGGGCATTCTGTCCGGCCACGCTCCGCTGTTGAGCGCACTTTCGCCGGGCGTCTTGACATACACGAACGGGGGCGCCCCGCATGTCCTCGCAATTGATGGCGGTTTCGTTGAGATTTTTGAGAACCACGTGCGCGTATTGGCGGATCACGCCGAGCGCGCGGAAGAGATTGAGGTTGAGCGCGCCCGCCGGACACTCGAGCAAGGGGCCAAGGATCTGAAAGACGCGCACGATGAGCAGTCGTCCGACACTGCTCTGCGGACGATGAAGCAAGCCCAGGCCCGATTAGACGCAGTCGAGAAAGCATCCGGCAGTAGCCACTAGGGCTCGGCAACCATACTCTTTTGCACAGTTACAAAATTTTTTTCCCCATCGCCGACATAACGAGTTCGACGCTCAACAAAGCAGTGCGATTTGCTTCGTCCAGAACGGGGTTTACTTCCACCAGTTCCATCGACACCATGCTATTGCAATCGCAGATGGTTTCCATGGCGAGGTGGGCTTCACGGTAAGTCATTCCGCCTCGAACCGGGGTTCCGACGCCGGGTGCCTCGTCAGGGTCCACCGAATCCATGTCGAAGGACAAGTGGAAACCTGCCGTTTGATCAGTTCCCACCGAGATAGCTTGCTCCATGATGTTCCGCAACCCGCGCTCATCGATATCTCGCATCGTGAAGGCGGTCACGCCAGAATCGCGGACCATCTGCCGTTCGCGCTCGTCCACGTCCCGAAGCCCTATAAGTGCGACGTTTCGCCCTTCTATTTTTGGTACATACGCAAATATGTCCGTCAGCTCGCGTGGACCTTGCCCAAGGCAACATGCAAGAGGCATCCCATGAACGTTACCGCTCGGGCTTGATCCCGGGGTGTTCATGTCCGCATGCGCGTCAATCCAAATGACGCCGATCTTCTGGCCGCGAATGCGAAAAGCGTGAGAAACGCCTGATATTGTGCCCACGGCAACCGAGTGATCGCCGCCAAGCACCAGTGGAAATTTGCCGCTGCTAAGGACGCTTTCGACCATCGACGCCAGTTTTGCGCAGGTCTTCGCAATCTGGGGCAAGTACTTGGCGTTCTCCGCGCCCGTGGGCGTACTCTCCTGCTGGTCGACAGACACATTGCCGAGATCCTCCACGTGATACCCAAGTGATCGAAGCTTGGCATTGAGCCCGGCCAGTCGAACGGCAGAAGGGCCCATATCGACTCCGCGCCGGCCGGCGCCCAAATCGAGAGGTGCGCCCAGAATGTCTATGCTGGAGTAGCGCATCTCACTTAGAACAGATATTCAGGGCCGAGTTCGATACAGCATTCGGGGATAAGGAATAGTTTCTCGCACGTGCTCCAGGCCGCACATCCAGGCCACGAAGCGCTCTACCCCCATTCCGAAGCCTCCGTGCGGCACGCTGCCGAAGCGGCGAAGATCGAGATACCATTCGAAGGCCTCACGCGGCAGGTTGTGTTCCGCCAGCCGCTGGTCTAGTAAGCCCAAATCATGGATGCGCTGCCCACCACCCACGATTTCGCCGTAACCTTCCGGCGCAATCAGGTCCATGCCGAGCGCGAGTTCTGGCCGCCGTTCATCGGGTTGGAAATAAAACGCTTTGATGGCGGCCGGATATCGGTCTACAATCACCGGGCGGTCAAAATCCTGTGTAAGAAGCGTTTCGTCTGTGTTGCCGAAGTCCCCGCCCCATTGAATCTCGCTTCCCTTCGATTGAAGAATCTTTACCGCCTCGTCATAGGTCATTCGCGGGAAAGGCGCTCTGATTGCCTCCAGCTTGGATGAATCTCGCTCCAGTACCTTCAGTTCTTCCTGGCGATTTTCCAGGACTTGACCGACCAAATGCACGACCAGGTCTTCGGCCACGCGCTTGACCTCTTCAAGATCGGCAAACGCAATTTCCGGCTCAACCATCCAGAACTCTGTGAGGTGGCGGCGGGTCTTCGATTTTTCGGCCCTGAATGTCGGGCCGAAACAATACACCTTTCCGAACGCCATCGCGTTCGCCTCGTTATAGAGCTGGCCGGATTGCGTCAGATACACCTTTTCATCACCGAAGTAGTCCACTTCGAAAAGCGTCGTGGTGCCCTCGCAAGCAGCAGGCGTGAAGATCGGCGTATCTACCAAGGTGAAGCCGTGGGAATCAAAATAGTCGCGGATCGATTTTATTACCTGATGTCGAACGCCGATAGCGGCGTGCTGGCGCCGGCTTCGTAACCAGAGATGGCGATGATCCATAAGAAAATCGACGCCATGCTCTTTGGGGGTGATGGGATACGGATGCTGTTCCGCGACTCTCTGGATTACGTGCACGTCCGAAACATCGAGTTCGAACCCTCCAGGAGCGCGCGCCTCGGCCCGAACCGTACCGGTGATCGTAAGCGAGCTTTCCTGAGTCAGGTTTTTGAGTGTTTCATATTTTTGTTCCGGCAGGTTGCTCTTTAACGCCACACACTGCATTAAGCCGGTCCCATCACGCACTACCGGGAACGCGATCTTACCGCCTCGACGGAGGTTATAAAGCCAGCCGCGGATTTCAACGCACTCTCCCTCGTGCTCGCTTGCGTGCCGAATTTCGATCAGGTGCGGCGCGGACTGAGACTGAGTTCCGCCCGTTTTGTGGGTGGCGGCAGTAACAGGATCGCTACTCATATGCATTTCACAAGTTCGTTTATCGATTCGCTCGCTGCCTGAATGGGGTGCTCAATTCCGGCCGGTTCTTTCAATTCGAGCAGCAGGGGATATTCGCCCGAACATGATCCCAACAAACGCATGGCATTCACCCAATCAATAGTGCCTTTTCCTGGAAACAGATGTTGATCCTCGCGGCCGTTGTTGTCATGAAGATGTGTCGAGCGGATCCTCGGCTTCATCAGGCTGAATTCCTCCTCGACGCCGCGGGACATATGGGCGTGCCCGATATCGAAGCAATAATTCAGGTTGAGATGCGTTTCCGCCAGGAACGTATTTAATCGTTCAGCCGTAGCCAGTGCGTTCGGAATGTTTTCAAGAAGCACCTCAACGCCGCGCTGGCCCGCGAATACCTTGATTTCTTCGAGAGATGAAAAAGCCGCCTCACGCCTGCGCTCATCGAACTCCTGGCCTGACACTCCGATGTGCTGAACAATGTAACGGAAGGGGATCACATCTGCGATTTCCAGTGCTCTCTTAATTTCATCCACCATACCAATGCGCTTGCCCTTGGCGGTTTCTGTTATATCAATCACAGCTTGAGGCCCCGAACGACCCCAGACATCATCCGTATACATAGGCGCATGCAGTGAATGCAACCTTAATTTCGAATCCCGGAACCAATGACCCAGTTCGTTGATTTGCGCTTTATCGCGATAATCTATGTGCTGGCGAGCGCAGAATACTTCAACTGCTTCGAAATCAGCACTCCATACTCTCTCCAGCCAGACAGTCGTCAGGCGATGATTGACGAAGAGATGAGTCGACAGTACAAGCTGCATGAACTTTAGGGCCTAAGCGCTGGAATCGAGTCTGAAATACGAACGTGGTAGCCGCCGGATGCTAATATCCCGCTACTTTTCCGTGCGAACGTGATTCGGTTCCACCTTCAAGCGTCCCGTTCTTCAAAACGATTGCTTCAACCCGGGCAACACCGTCGGTTGGCCTTATCTCATAGCCCATCTTCTTCAAAGCCTCCGAAGCGTCCGCGGGAAAGCCGTTTTGCAGGTAAAGAATGTCCGGTTTCCATTGCTCGTGAAATCTTGGCAAATCGACCGCGTCCTGCGGATTCATCTGGAAATCCAGCACATTAAGCATCACTTCCATGACGCCTGTTGTGATTCTGGAACCGCCCGGAGCGCCAACAACCATGAACAATTTGCCCTGTTTCATAACGATTGTCGGGTCCATCGATGAAAGAGGGCGCTTGCCAGGTTCAATGGCGTTTGCATCCGCGCCAAGCATGCCGAACATATTCGGCGAGCCCGGCTTAGCAGCGAAATCGTCCATTTCGTCGTTCAAGAGGAAACCCAATCCAGGAACCGTAATCCCGTTTCCGTAGGAATTATTGAGTGTGTAGGTGACAGCTACAGCGTTCCCCTTCGCGTCGACCACGTTGTAGTGTGTTGTTTCGGCGCTCTCAAACCAGCTCTTGCCATAAACGCCGGCATTCAGTGACTTCGGCAAACCTGGTCCAATGATGTCGCTCGGTGTAGCGCGGCTGGGGTCAATCGTGCTACGGCGCCAGGCGATGTATTTGGGATCGAGCAACTGCTTTACGGGGACATTGTAGAAGCCAGGATCGCCCAGATATTCGCTGCGATCGGCATAGAAGCGGCGCATCGCTTCGGCTTCGTAATGCACCGCTTTCGCAGAGTCGGCGCCATCGGAATCATAATGCGTGCCTTCGAGCATATCCATCATCTGCAGCAGACCCACACCCCCGGCACTTGGTGGAGGCGAGGTGATGATTTGGGAATCCTTATAGGTCCCTGTCAGCGGTGCGCGCTCAATCACCTTGTACTTGTCAAGATCCTCTGGGGTGATAAGGCCTCCGTGAGCCGCCATTGCGGCAGTCAATTGCTTGGCAGTCTCGCCACCGTAGAATCCCTTGGCGCCCTGCGCCTGGATGCGCTGCAAAGTAGCTGCCAGCTCCGGTTGCTTGAATACTTCGCCAGGCTTGTAAGGATTGCCGTCTCGAAGGAAGATTCGCTTCGACTCGGGATCGAGCCTTAAAGGATTGTGCGACCCTTGCAAAGATGCCGCGAAGGGCTCGCTTACCGTGAATCCTTCCAGAGCTAGATTGATGGCCGGTGAAAGCAGATCCTGCCACGATTTGCTGCCGAACTTCTTGTAAGCTGCCTCGAATCCCGCCACAGATCCGGGAACTCCAGATGAACGCCAGCCGTTAATGCTGTCGCGCGTAGGATTCCCGTCCGCTCCGATATACATATCGCGGCTCGCTTTGCCAGGCGCGGCCTCTCGAAAATCGAAGAAATCCGTTTTTCCGTCCGCCGTCCTGACGAGCAGGAAGCCTCCGCCCCCGAGATTGCCTGCCACCGGATGTGTTACGGCAAGCGCGAAGCCGACGGCGACTGCGGCATCTATCGCATTTCCACCGCTTTTCAATACCGCAAGGCCCACATCCGCCGCAAGCGGCTCTTGCGCCACGACCATTCCGTGTTTCGCCTGTACCGGCTCTTTGGCCTGAGCCAACGAAAAGGCAAGACTAAAGAGCACCGGCCAGATGACCGCAGGGGAATGACGGCGTCGCATATCTGCAAGCCAGTCTAACAACCTGCAGTTATGAAAGAACGAGCTGAGTAAAGCGGTGGCTAGGCGGAGCCAATTTTGCGTAGGCGCAAACTAAGACGGCTTTTATACCGGGCTGCTGTATTTTTCTTGATGATTCCCCACTTGGCAGCACGATCGACCAATGAAAAAGTCGCCGGAACCAATTTGGTTGCCCCTTGCGTGTCTTTCTGATCCAGCAGCCGGCGCATGGCACGGATTTGATGCCTCAAGCGGGATTTGCGCATGCGGTTGATGGCGGTCCGCCGCTCAGTCATACGGACACGCTTCAACGCAGAAACTGTATTTGCCATTTAATCTACGAACCCAGCCTCTTCCGAGATATAACCTTTAGAATACCTGACGCGCCCGGCTGAAGCAAATCGGCCCGGTCGCAACTCTTACTGGAGACTTTTCCAGCCCCTCGGTTAACAATATATTGTTAGCCCAAACAGATTCTTAAGAAAATGATTAGATCCCGTTTGCAATGCCTCGCCTTAATGGCCACACTCATCGCCATAGCCGCGCTCGTGGCAGGCTCCATTCCCGTGGACGACTGGAAGATAGCCGGCCCGTTCGGCGGTACCGCCCGCGCCGTCGCAATTGATCCTAAAGACCCCAAAATCCTGCTCACGGGAGCTATGAATTCACTGGTCTTTCAAAGCCGCGATGGCGGAGCCCGTTGGGATTTGCTTGATTTTCCCAAGCGAAACCTGAGCGAGGTCACGACGATTTTAATCGATCCCGCGGATTCGAATCATTATTTAACTGGAATGATGGCGGCCGAAGGCGGAGGCCTTTTTGAAAGTCATGATCAAGGCAGAATCTGGTCGGCAGTCAGCGATATGAAGGATTTTGGCGTGCGCGCACTAGCAGCTTCCGCAAGCGATCCTTCACATTTTGTGGCAGGAACCCGCCAAGGCGTGATGCTGAGCACAGATTCCGGAAAGTCGTGGAGTCGCATTTCGGATCCCGAGAATCCGGAGCTACAGGGCATCACGGCGGTGGCGATTGACCCACGCGATCCGAACATTATCTACGCGGGTACGGCGCATCTGCCGTGGCGGACCGTAGACGGGGGCAAGACCTGGGACTACATTCACAACGGAATGATCGATGACTCCGATGTATTTTCGATCTATGTAGACCCTGCCGCTCCCGCCAACGTATTTGCAAGCGCCTGTAGCGGTATCTACTCGAGCGATAACCGAGGCGACCTGTGGCATAAGTTGGCGGGGCTCCCGAACACGTCCAGACGCACTCATGTAGTGCGGTGGGAGAACGGAACGTGTTGCGGCGATCCTTCCGCGCCAGGTGCAGTTTACGCCGGTACAACCACCGGGCTTTTCAGGTCTTTGAATCGGGGCACAACCTGGAAAACACTTGCCAACACCCAGGTAAATGCGCTCGCCTTCAATCCCACGGCGCCCAGCACCCTGTACCTGGCGCTGGAGTATGACGGCGTAGCGAGGAGCTACAACGGGGGAGAAACGATTGATCTCGCCAACAGCGGTTTTGTGGATCGCGTAATCAGCTCAATCACGATATCGGGCAACAAGTTCGTTGCTTTGGAAACACAGGAAGGGGAAACGAGCGGCATATTTCTAAGCAGCGATCGAGGCCAATCTTGGTGGCAATTACGGAACACGCGTGGGCTGGAAGGAGTTCATCTAAAGACCATCGCCGGCTTGGCAAGTGAGGATCGTATTCTGCTCGCCGCCAGTCCGCATCAGATGTACAAGTCAATCGATGCGGGAATTAGCTGGAAGGCCATTCCTGTTCGCCTGATAGTGCCCCCTCCGTCTGAACCGCAGCAATCAACAAGCAGCGTGAGGTCTCCGCACCCGTCACGTGGTAAGCAAACCGCCCGTAGACCGCCGAGCCGCGTGTTAAAGGCAAGGCCAACCATGCGCGAGATTTCGCTTTCGCAAGTGAGCGATCTTTATTCGCTGAAGAGCGGCACAAAAGACGTGATGTTTGCTGCCACTGACCTCGGTCTGTTAAGAAGCGATGATTTAGGAGAGCACTGGACGCTCGCTCCGCTTGGGACGCCTTATGGGGTCACAGCACTCTATTCAGCGCCTAATTTCGACGGCCACTTGATTAGCCGGGCAACAGATGGGCTGTACCTGTCCAAAGATTTCGGCGATCACTGGACCAAAATGTCGTTTCCTATCTCCACTGCCGATGTGAATGCTGTCGCGGTTCCGAGCGACGAATCGCAGCCGGTATTGGTCGCAACCAGGCTTGGCTTGTATTCATCGCCAGACGGCGGGACTACCTGGTATACGGTACGTTCTGGCCTCCCGGCCTCGACGGTAAACTCTGTCCTCTATTCCACCTCGGAGCATGTCGCTTACGCAGTCGAGTACGGGCGCCTCTATGTAACGAGAGACGGGGCCAATTCCTGGTCGGAAATTCCGACCGCCATTCCGTCTTTGCGAATCCGGCAGCTTTGGATGCCCGATAACACCTCAAGCCGGTTATATGGAATTACTAGCGACTTGGGAATTATCTTTCGCAATTAGGCCGTTTCCGCTAAGATCAATTCTTGGCGTTGCTTATGACTCTTGCATGGGAGGGTAGGATTGAGAGCTGCACGCTGGAGGACCACCCTTCGCTATTCGCCGGGAAATTGCCCCGGCAGCACCGACGATTACGGTTCCTGAGAGTGAAGTGAGAGCTCCCGGCTGCCGAAATAGCTGTCTTATGGACCAGAACTAGGAGCTCCGGCACTCGTTCTTCGGTCTTGTATTGTAATAATTACCGCCGATTATCAATGTGACGCGTAATGAAAAATCGTTGTGAAACATCAATAATCGGTGTAGGTTGGACTGTCTTTGGAGGAGAAGGATGGAGACTCGGCTTCGATTTAGGCCGCTAAGTTCGGCAGTACTCTGCGCGGCGCTGTGTTTGGGAACGGCTGCGTACGCTCAGGCGCCGAACAACCCGCCGAACAAAGCGACAGCATCATCGTCAGGGGAAGATCAGTATCCGGATCTTGTGGAATTGGATCCGTTCGGCGGTGTCAGCATATACGGCGCGGTCGCGCGAGGATTGACCACCAAGCTTGTCGACGGCGGTGTGGCCGGCGCGCGCGTTGGTGTCAATCCCACAAAGTGGATTGGGCTCGAATTGTTTTGGGACTATGCCCAAGCAAACGTCGAATTCAAACAGCCTACCAATGGCGGGGTATATCCGGCCACAGCGGGCCCCGCTCTTGCCGGCAAGCCGATCCCGACCTACAGCTTCGGCAGTCGCAACTATAGCTTCGGCTTGAACCCGATTTTCAACTTGAAGCCTCGCGGCTCCAAATTTCAACCTTACCTGACGGTTGGCGTTGGGGGCGTCCAGTTCACGCCTACAGATACGGCGAAGGGGTTAGCCCGGCAGACTGCAATCAACAACGCCTATTATTCGGCGAACTTGAACGACAATTTGCAGGTGGCCTTGAACTACGGAGGCGGTATCAAGTGGCACTTTACCGATCATGTCGGAATGCGCATCGACGCTCGAGAATTCTGGTCGCGAAACCCCACTTATGGCCTTCCCAACTTCCCTACCGGGGGAATCTACATCCCATCGAAAGACAAGATAAACGGCTTTCAGGGGACTATAGGACTGGTCTTCTATTTAGGACAGAGCAAGTGTCCGCCGATGCCACCGCCTCCGCCTCCGCCTGCTCCGCTGCCGACACCCACGATTACCGGCGCGGAGGGCACGATCTGCCAAGGCAAACCGGTGAACTTGCACGCGAATTTGAGCGGCGCGCCCGCGGGACACACTCTCACGTATGCTTGGACACTGAACGGAGCGCCGTCCGGCAGCAATAGCGCGGATTTCAGCTTTACTCCGAACAATACGGGAACTTTCAACATTCAACTGACAGTTACCGACACCACGCCGCCGCCGCCGCCCATCGAGCGTCCGAAGGAAATCCCAGTACGTTGCTGGGTCCAGCCTCCGGCTCCGCAACCTCCGGCCCCCGTGACTGCGACGGCCTCTGTCACCGTGAACGAGTCGGCACCCCAGATTACCAGCGTTAACGCGAGCCCAACCACGCTATCTTGCGCTGCTGACCCGACTGGAACACATACCGCAACCCTGACCGCCAACGCTACTAGTTCCGCTTGCGGCGGTAACCTGACCTACAAGTGGACGGTGAGTGAGGGCAGCGTCAGTAACGACACGAGCCCGAATGCGACCTTTGACGCCTCCACCTTGAGCTTCGAAGGCGGAGCACAAGGGCAAACCAAGACAGTGACGGCAACTCTGACTATCACTGACGAAACGGGCAAGACCGCTTCGCAAACGACAAATATAACCGTGAATTGCCCGCCACAGTGGGTGCGCCTCGACGACGTGATCTTCGCAAAGAACAACGCTCGCGTGAACAACTGCGGCAAGCGGGTTCTGATTGACGACGCGGCACCGAGAATCGCCAGCGGCGACTACAATATCGTGCTCGTCGGACATCGCGATAACGATGAAGAGGCCAATCTTCCCGCTGCTCGCCGAAGAGCGCGGCGAGCCCGGAATCCAGAAGCTGGTCAAGCTCTGGATGAAGCGCGTACGCTAAATGCGGCGGCCGTATTGAGCGCCGGTAGCGGTACGTGCGGCAAGGTAGATCCTTCGCGTATCAAGGTGGATTGGGTTGGGACCGACCAAACCTCGGAAACCAAGCCGGCACTTTGCGGAACATCGAATCGTCCGACGCAGAAGGAGCGCAGGGGCTCTCAGGTTACTGAGAACGACAAGAATCGTCGAGTCGAAGTCTACCTGGTTCCTACGAACAGCCAATCAATGCCGCCAGCGGTGAAGAATGCCAAGGCGCTTCCCGAGAGTGAAGTCAAGGCTCTCGGCTGCCCGAGATAGACCTGCAGGTAACCAAGGAAAGGGGCCAGGCGAATGAATCGCCTGGCCCCTTTTGCATCTGTGGCAAAATCTTAAGCCGTACTGATCTATGAAACTACTCGCGCGGTTTAATTTGATTTTTATCGTTGTCTTCGGTCTGGGGCTGGCCGTGGCAGTATGGCTGGCATACGTTTTCTTGCGGAATGACGCGAAGAGTCGCGTGATGCAGCAAGCACGATTAATGATGGAAACGACGCTGGCGACCCGCCAGTACACCACCAAGCAGATCAAACCCTTGCTTCAGAAGCTGCAAAAGCGCGATAACGAGTTTCTTCCCCAGACGGTTCCGGCCTACTCCGCCACCCAGGTCTTTGATTATCTTCACCAGAGGAATGCCGACTATGCCTACAAGGAAGCCACGCTAAATCCCACAAATCCGATCGACCGCGCGAGCGACTGGGAGGCAGACGTCGTGAACGCGTTCCGTCATGACGCCAGCCGGAAGGAACTGATTGGTGAACGCGATACGCCGACCGGCAGATCGCTCTTCTTTGCGCGGCCGCTACGGGTAACGGATAGTTCGTGCTTAGAGTGTCACAGTACGCCGGACCGGGCGCCCCTGTCCATGATTCGGGAATACGGTCGCGACAACGGGTTCGGCTGGAAACCGCAAGAGATTATTGGCGCTCAGATCGTTTCGGTGCCGGAGTCGCTCCCCATCGAGATTGCGGATCGCGCGCTAAAAACGCTACTGGCCTACTTGATCGCCGTAGCCGTCGTGACCCTGTTAATTCTGGACGCTGTCCTCATCGTCACTGTTATCCGGCCCGTGTCCAAGCTCTCCCGCATGGCTGACGGGATCAGTCAAGGGAGGATTGAGGTTGAGGACCTGCCTATCAAAGGCCGCGACGAAATCTCCATTCTTGCCTCTTCGTTCAATCGCATGCAGCGAAGCCTGGCGCGAGCGATGAAGATGCTTGAAAGTGAAGATGAAGGATCGAATATCTCGTGAATTCTAAGGCGGACGTTTAGCCAGAAATTTCTTGCGCTCCGTTCCAGATGGAATCTCCAGCGCTAATAGCTCATAGAGCTGTCGTAGATCCGCTGCTTTTTGGGTCGCACGATAGAGAATTATGCCTGCCATTGGACCAACGTAGAACGCCAGCTCTTTTTTTATGGAATCGAGCTGTGCAGCATCGAATTTCCCAGGATCTACAGCTCCCCGGAAGCCGCTGGGGATAGGAGATCGTGGGATGGCTTCTCGCGCCGCCGCACTTGCCGCTTGAGCTAACGCGGCTGAGCTCTCAGATTGCCTCGGCGTTTGGGTGCCCGGCCGGTCCTGCTGCTTCCGCTGCTCCTGCTCTCGAATGGCCTGCAAGATTGTCTCCCCCATCGATTCGATGGACCGGTTCGGATTCCACATTGTGTGCTGAATCAGGTCCAGATAGGCGCCGATGTCATAGGGTAAATCACCCTCAAAACCTAGGCGAACCGGCAGGATTGTGAGTCGCTTCCCTTTCCTTAGCCGGTGGGCCAGGGCGATTTCCCGTCGCACCATATCGCTCTCGAGCGATGCAGCCGAGAGTAGAACTATGAAATACTCTGCTTCCCGAAGCCGGACGTCAATTTGTTCGACCCATTCTTGACCAAGCCGGATTTTGGTATCGACGAAAACTGTGTAGCCATGTGCCTCGAGGAGAGATAAAAGTTCTTTAGCGAGCTCCTTGTCCGGGCTGACATGAGCATAGCTGATGAACACCTGGGCCATTTTTCAGCGCGGCCGCGTTCTCAGGAATCTCTTGCGTTCCTCGCCTGAGGGCACTTCGGCGGACAAGATCTCGTACAGTTGCTGCCAGCTCGTGGATTTTTTTGCCGCACGATCCACAATGATCCGCGCCATCGGACCTACGTAGACCGCGAGTTCCCGTTTGACGTGCTCGAGCTCATCGCGGGCGAAGCGGGGCGGTGCAACAGTGTTTTCCGGAGTGGGGCCGGATCGTGGCGCGGGCATTGGCGTAGCAAGTGCCGACGCTATCACGTCCTGACGGGCAGGTACCCGATCCGGGGCGGTCGCCGGCTCGTCGCTCCTGCGAGGCAAAACAACCATCGCGTCATGCTCGGCCGGTGGTGGGGACTTTATTGAACAACGGGCCCGAATTGCTCTCAGGATCTCCGCAAATTCGGATGCGCTTTGATACCGGGCCACAGGATCTTTTTCGAGCGCCTTGAGAATCGCCAGTGATAAGGAGGCCGGAATACTGCCGTTCAAAGCCGCTGGCGCTCTGGGGACCTGATTGACGTGCGCATTCATAATGGCCCAGGATGTGTCTCCCGTTATCGGCTTGGCGCCCGTGACCATTTCGTAGAGCATTACGCCGACCGAGTAGAGGTCGGACCGTTTATCTACTGGCCGACCTTGAACCTGCTCGGGGGACATGTAATAAAGAGATCCTATCGCGGCCCCGGTTCGCGTGAGGTCGTTTGTCTCGGCTAAGGACCGCGCGATTCCGAAATCCATGATTTTCACGGTGCCCCCCGGAGTGAGCATGATATTCCCTGGCTTAATATCGCGGTGGACCACCGCCTGCTCATGCGCATAAGCAAGAGCGCTCAAAACCTGCAAAACGATATCCAGGCAGCGGCTTGTGTCCAACCCGGATTCGCGCAGTTGCGTGTACAGCGTCGTGCCGTCGATGTACTCCATTACCATCAAAAGCTGCTGATCCAGGCGCAGAGCATTATGAAGAGAGGCGATATTAGGATGACTCAGGCGCGCCTGAACTCGAATTTCGCGAATAAAGCGCTCGGCGAGATCAGTCGAATCGATCAGATTTGGAAGGATCACCTTCATCGCCTCGATTCGATCGGAGATGAGGTGCCGGACCTTGTAAACTGTCCCCATGCCTCCCGATCCGATTACGTCGATGATTCGATAATCGCCGACTGTTTGCCCGAGGGTGAATGCCACTGCGTAACCTCAGAATATCAATCGGCATCAATTGGCCCAATGGTTTAGTGATATGTGGAAAGATGAGAGATCTCTTATGAAGCTTGAACGCAAGTTGATCGCCGCGCCCTTACTGCTGCTCCTCATGATCCCAGCTGTAGGATCCGCGGCAAGCGCCTCATTCACCATCGATCAGGTAATGAGTGCGCCGTTTGCCACTTCACCCCTCGCTGCGCCCGTGGGCGCAAGGGTTGCCTGGCTGCTGAACGAGCGCGGACAGCGGAATGTCTGGGTAGCCAGCGCGCCAGATTGGAAGGGCCAAAGAATCACAAATTTCACTCGCGATGACGGGCAGGAGATTGCGGAACTGGCCTGGGCGCCGGATGGAACCTATTTGCTCTTTACTCGGGGCGGCGATTTCGAGACCGGCGGAGACAATCCGAATCCCGATCTCAGTCCGGAAAAACCGGAACAGGCGATTTGGTCGGTTGCGATGGACGGATCTCCAGCTAAGAAGCTGACCGATGGACACTCGGCCGTGATTTCGCCCAAGGGAGACATGGTAGCGTTCCTCCGCGCCGGACAGATCTTCGTGATGAAGCCTTCGGGAGAAGGGGTCAAGAGTGCGATTAATCAAAAAGCTACGGCGACGGACCTGATCTGGTCGCCCGATGGAGCCGAGTTGGCCTTTGTGAGCGGAAGACGGGACCACAGCTTCATTGGTATTTACAATCCATCCGACAAGGCGCTTCGATATTTGGATGCAAGCACGGACAGAGATTCCGATCCGGTTTGGTCACCGGACGGAGCTCGCATCGCGTACTTGCGCACTCCCGGGGGAGGCAGAGGTTTTGGCGCCGGACCCCGCCGCCAGGGCGAGCCATGGTCGATTCGCATCGCCGATCCCAAGAGCGGAATCGGGCATCAAGTCTTTCGCGCGAAGAGCGGGGCAGGCAGTGTATTTCATCGTCTGGAGGCCGAACACCAGGTCTTTTGGGGCGCCAATGATCGTCTGATATTCCCATGGGAACAGACTGGCTGGTGCCATCTGTACAGCATTCCGGCAACGGGTGAATCTGCTGTGGAGCTGACGCCTGGAGATGGCGAGGTAGAGCATGTCGCGATGTCGCACGACGGCAAGCTGATGTACTACTCCGCGAATTTCGAAGACATTGATCGCAGGCATCTATGGAACGTGGGCGTTTCGGGTAACCCTGCTCCGAAAATGATCACACGCGGGGAAAACATCGAATGGCAGCCCGCGCCGTTGGCCGATGGATCGGCGCTTGTATTCCTCGCGTCGAGCTTCAACGAAAGGGCGCACGCCGCGGTGCGGAACTCAGACGGAAGCATTAAGCTGCTCGCCCCCGCTGCCACGCCTGCTGAATTTCCCGCCGCTTCGCTCGTGAGGCCTGAGGCGGTAATGATCACCTCGGCCGATGGAATGCAAATCCACGGCCAGTTGTTTTTGCCGCAACGCCGCGCAGGTGACCAGCGTCATCCCGCGCTTGTCTTCTTTCATGGCGGATCGCGCCGGCAGATGCTGCTCGGCTTCCACTATATGGATTACTATTCGAACGCCTACTCGCTCAACCAGTACTTCGCGAACCAGGGCTACGTCGTGCTTTCGGTGAATTACCGCAGCGGCATCGGTTACGGCCTCAATTTCCGTGAGGCCGTGAACTATGGAGCGAGAGGAGCCAGCGAGTTCAACGATGTGATCGGCGCGGGCTTGTATCTGAAATCCAGATCCGACGTGGACCCCAAGCGAATCGGCGTCTGGGGCGGCTCCTATGGCGGCTATTTGACAGCCTTAGCGCTCTCCCGTGCCTCTGATCTGTTTGCCGTGGGCGTTGATTTCCATGGTGTTCACGATTGGAGCACGCTACGCGACGGCGGAGCTGGCGCGACGAGTGGTGACCCCGACATTCAAAGGGAGCAGGAAGACTCACGCCGCATAGCCTTTGAATCTTCGCCCATTGCCTCAGTCAAGACTTGGCGATCGCCGGTTCTCCTGATCCATGGAGATGATGACCGAAACGTGGCGTTCTCACAAGACGTGGAACTGGTCGCGGCCTTGCGGAAACAGCACGTGGATTTCGAGGAGCTGATCATTCCTAACGAAATTCACGGCTTTCTCATGCACCGCCACTGGCTGGAGGCGTACAAGGCTACAGCGGATTTCTTTGGTCGAAAGCTACAACCGAACCAGGAAACTGCCGGAACGCACTGAACCGGTGTTCTGTCCCGGGTGATTTCAAAACCGGACGTAGTGGCTTTCCTTCCTTATTACAGTTATTTTGAAAATCCGCTGTATTATGAAGGCTACGCGTCTGGAGAGGATTCAAGCGGCGATCTTGTTTTCGGGCCGGGCGGCGGCGTTCTCTATCTAGTGGAGGCCTCGCTTTATCTGGGCAGCACTCTCGCGGATCAGGCCGATGTGCCGCAGGACGGAAACAACATCCCGCTTGTTGACGACAGCGTATACAACGAGTTTCTAGCGCAAACGCAGCCGCAGCAGCCTAATATCCTTTTCAAAGTAGATGCGTGGGGAAGGTCTATTCGCAGGATAATTCCAGCCCTGTTTATCTATGAAAGTTTTGGAGAACAGTCAGGGCCAAGCGAACACCTATCCGTTGCCGATGATCCTGCAGCTCTGTGGGCGACACTCAGACAGCACAGCAACCGGTGGAACGTGATCGTACCTATCTGGTCAGGGACTCCAATGGGAATCGCTGGCTCCCCTACAATCCTCTAACGATTTTTGAGAGCTTTAGCTATGTTGCCGGCCCAGGGACGCTTCCCGGATATCCAACGAATGCGATCCCGCTTATGATTCTGGGTGTCAATAACGACATTCCCGGGGCATGCCGTTATTACGGAACACAAGGAATCACTTTGAGGTCGGACTATGTCGGTGTCAACGGCGACCACGGCCCGAGCGGCTCTTGTCCGTGGTAGAGGGGTTCGGCGAAAAAGGAGGAAAATTGTGAAAAGAACGATGTTCTGGATACTTCTGGGTGCGCAGGTGTCGCATATTTCATTCGCACAGACGGCTTCGGCGCCGGCCATAGTTCCGAGCGAGATATCCAAGAATCCGGGGCTTCCTCAATATCTCGTTTACGGGCGCTTTCTTCGTTGGGTCAACGTCTTGGATAAACAGGCGACGGCTGCCGGCGCGACAAACACTTACCAATTCGCGGCGCCATTTGCACGGCGTGCCGGATTAGCAGACGCTGAACTCGACACCATGCGAGGCGAAGCGCGTGCTCTGGAAGCCGATCTTAGTTCGCAAGACGCGAAAGCCTCTGCCGTGGTCGCAGCATTTCGCGCCCGCGCCAGGGCAGCAGCACAGGCGGGACAATCTCTTCCGGTTGCACCGCCCGAGGTCCAGAATCTTCAACGCCAGCGCACGGCTTTACTCGTACAGCACTACGTGAAATTGCGAACAGCCCTCGGGCAAGATACAAGTTCGAAGCTGGATCAGTACCTCGCCCGCGAGTTTGCTCCTCATCTCAGCATTAAGCCGGCCAAAGCCCCTCAACTCGCCAAAACGGATAGCCACCAACCGGCAGCCTTTGCGGCTGGGCCGCGATAACGAGGGCTCGACCGAATTTTATGAAACCGCTGCTGTTCTGTTTACTGTGCGCCACCGCATTCCTATTTTTAGGATGCACCAGAGTTCCGCTTTTGGTCGAGTATCCAGATTTTGAGCAACACTTGCCCTTTGAATATATAGGCCGCGTGCCAATCATTTTAGTTGGATGTGTGATCGCCGATTCCACCGTTGCTTCTCCCCATCCTTCAAAGTGGAATGACGGCCTTAAGGTCCAACTGTCGCGGGCGACGGTACAGGTGGAGAATGTTCTGCAGGGCGACGTGGGGCCTGGCGAAATCTCGATCTACTATTTCAGGTATCTCCTTGTAAGCGGGCCGCCTCGGTTGAATGGTTGGCAGAAAGGAGCTCGCAACGTATTTTTTCTCCGCAGAGATACTGGCGTGTTTCGAACCTTTTGCGACGGATGGGCCCGCTGCGTCGTCCCTGTTTTTAGTGGGCCCCATCCTGGCTTTTATTTGAAAGGTCCACTTGAACAGCAAATCGTCGATCTGCTTCTCACCAGAGGACAGGGCACCGGAGATCAAGAGATGGTGCAGGCGATATTTCGCTCTCAGGCAGACCAGTTCGCTGACGGTTACACGATTCAGAAGCTCCAGAGAACTGCGATGAATGAAACCCCCGCTGTCCGCCAAGCGGCGTGCAAGAAGCTATCGTCGTTCAGCGCTTTCGCTGTGAAAGCTGCAGACCTAGGATCGGCCGAGCTGAGTTTGGCCTGCGGGTCGCCAACAGTAAAGTAAGTACCGAATTGACACGTCTGTTGCCTTTACGTGGGGATTTTACTTGGTGCACGAAGGAGGCTGACGGCGAGAAAGGCGCGAAAGCCTCTGCCGTGGTCGCAGCATTTCGCGCCCGCGCCGAGGCAGCAACACTGGCGGGACAATCTCTTCCGGTTGCACCGCCCGAGATTCAGAGCCTTCAACGCGAACGCACGGCTTTACTGGTACAGCACTACGTGAAATTGCGAACAGCCCTCGGGCAAGATACAAGTTCGATGCGAAAGGGGCAAATACGTCTATTTATTATTTCCGAGGCATGGGCGCTTTTGACAGCTCTACGCTCCTTGGAATGTACGGAGAGGGTGGGATTTGGCACATGGGAGATAGAGAGATGTTTTTTCTCCGCAATGACTCCGGTGTACTTCGAACCATTTGCGATACCTGGAACACTTGCGTTGTGCCGGTTTTCAGCGGTGCTCATCCGGGCTTCAAACCGGATCCGGGCAAACCGCTGGCCGAAGCAATCATCGACCTCCTGCTGACACGCGGTAGGATTGTAGTGACCAGCAGATGGTGCAGGCGATCTCCAAGTCCGGCGCCGAAAATTTCTCCAGAGAGTACGCCTTCAAGAAACTCCGGCAGCTTGCTACCGACGAAACACCTGCAGTTCGCAAAGCGGCGTGCGATGAGCTTTCCTTATGGAAGCAGCCCTGCGCTTTATCCGCTGGAAACTGATTGCCCATTCCGCCTCAAGCCACAAACTCCGGGCTTTGCCGGATCTCCAGGCATCCCTTGCCGGTCGGCAGCACCTTGCCGGGGTTCAGCCGGCACCCAGGATCGAAAAGCGCCTTGAACCGCTTAATCAGATCGAGCATCTCTTCCGGAAAAAGCCGCGGCATCAGCTCCATCTTTTCCATGCCCACGCCGTGTTCTCCCATCAGCGATCCGCCGACCGAGATACAAAACTCCGGAATCTCCTCGCCCGCCATCTTGCCTCGCTTCAACACAGCACATTAGTCCGCCAAAATACGTTGGGCAATTGAATGAAGCTGCTGAACCGGGCATGATCGAGTTCGAATGATAGCAGCTTCGCGTACGTCTCGCATGTTCGACAAGCGGTCCTTCGTCCGCCTCTGTGCTCTTTCATTTTTGTTTTCTCTGCCAGGGTCGCTTCTTGCGGTCACGCCCCTCGCTCGCTGACTTCAACGGAGACGGCAAGACCGATGTACTGGTGTTCCGAGCCAGCGATGGCCTCGTGACACAGTGGCTCAGCAACGGTGCCGGCGGCTGGACCTATCAACCTGCAGTGTACATAGGCGGCACGCCAAACGGCTTCTCCGGAGCCCAAATTCTTACGGGTGACTTCAATGGTGACGGCAAAACGGATGTACTGGTGTTCCGATCCAGCGATGGTTACATTGCGCAATGGTTGAGCAATGGGGCAGGAGGCTGGGCTTATCAACAACCAGCTTACGCGGGAAGCCCATACACGCAAGTCGTGACAGGAGATTTCAATGGAGACGGAAAAACCGACCTGCTGGTGTTCCAATCCAGCAACGGATATCTTGCTACCTGGCTTAGTAATGGGGCGGGCGGCTGGAATTATCAGCCCGCCGTTTACATCGGCGGCACTTCCGGAAATCTTCCAGGCGCTCAGATCATAGCCGGCGATTTCAATGGGGATGGCAAAACGGACGTACTGGTGTTCCGTTCCAGCGATGGTTACGTTGCGCAATGGTTCAGCGACGGAGCAGGCGGCTGGTACTATCAGCCCGCAGTTTACATAGGCGGTACTCCCAGCAACTTCCCGGAAGCGCAGATTCTGACGGGCGACTTCAATGGCGACGGCAAAACCGACGCGCTCGTGTTCCGATCTGGCGATGGGTTCCTTGCCCAGTGGCTCAGCAACGGGAATGGCACTTGGGCCTATCAACCATGGGTGGCCCTCGGCGGTGGGGGATTTTCGGGAGCGCAGATTGTCACTGGCGATTTCAATGGAGATGGAAAAACGGACGCGCTCGTGTTCCGATCCAGCGACGGATTCGTTGGACAATGGCTGAGCAATGGAGCCGGGGGCTGGTACTATCAGCCCACCGTTTACATCGGTGGAGCTCCCGGAAATTTCCCGGACGCGCAGATACTCGCTGGCGATTTCAACGGCGATGGAAGAACAGACGTTCTTGTGTTCCGATCGAGCGACGGATTCGTTGGGCAGTGGTTGAGCAATGGAGCCGGCGGCTGGTATTATCAACCCTCGGTCTATATTGGTGGAGCTCCGGGCAATTTTCCGGACGGTCAGATAATCGCTAAAGCTGCAGACTCGACTCAGCCGTATGGCCTGCCAACCGTGCAACTCGTAAATTTGACGCACCCGGACCTCTCTCCGAACTTCGCGGCTGGCGATACATTTCAAGTTACGGTTACGGGTCCACCGAATCAACCGGTAAGCGTCACTCAGACTCCGGGCGAAACCGCGCAAATGGGCTACACAGACGCAAACGGGGTCTTCGTGATTACCGGTGTGGAACAGACCGGCAATATCGGCACTTACACGCAGGTGTGGTCCGCCGGAGGCGTGCAGGCCACGCCCGCGCTAACCTTCATGATCGGTCAACTCGGCGGCGGAACTGTATCGGCGACCGATCTCGGTAACACACCGGACGGTCACGTCGAGGGTCTCTCCACTATCTCGATCACGAACGGCGCGGTGACGACATATTCTGTTACCGAGTTGGACTATACAGCCCAGCTCTATTACGATACGTACACGGTGGCCGGCCTTTATGATAACGGTCAGCTTGTCACTTCCGCTCAAAGCCCGGTCGGTTCCGGAGCCGAGGGCGGCTCTCTCTCGGTTTCAGCGAATGCCTGGGACACTTACACGCTCCAGACAGACCACTACGTAGTGGCTTTCATTCCTTATTACAGTTATTTTGAAAATCCGCTGTATTATGAAGGCTACGCGTCTGGAGAGGATTCCAGCGGCGATCTTGTTTTCGGACCGGGCGGCGGCGTTCTCTATCTTGTTGAGGCCTCGATCTATTTGGGCAGCACTCTGGCAGATCAGGTTGATGTGCCGCAGGACGGAAACAACATCCCGCTTGCGGACGACAGTGTCTACAATAGTTTCCTAAGCTCGGCGCCGCAGCCGCAGCAGCCCGATATCCTTTTCAAAGTAGATGCGTGGGGAAGATCTATTCGCAGGATAATTCCAGCTCTGTTTATCTATGAAAGTTTGGAGAACAGTCAGGGCCAAGCGAACACCTATCCGTTGCCGATGATCCTGCAGCTTGTGGGCGACACGCAGACAGCACAGCAGCCGGTGGAACGTGATCGTACCTATCTGGTCCGGGACTCCAATGGGAATCGCTGGCTCCCCTACAATCCTCTCACGATTTTTGAAAGCCTCAATTACGTGGCCGGCCCGGGAGCGCTTCCACCCATCACAAATGATCCCTCTCTTACTGATAATACGAAGGGATGGAATACGGCCAGCCACGAAATCCAATCGAACTCCACCATGACAGATGGGTATTCAACACAGAATCTTTTCGGGGCAGCCGGAGAAGTGGATTATTGGCAGCAGTATTGGGCGACCGGATTCAACGCGCCCGACCTCAGCTTGCCGGGCATTCAACTGCCCGCATATCCAACGAATGCGATTCCGCTCATGATTCTAGGTGTCAACAACGACATTCCCGGGGCATGCCGTTATTACGGAACCCAAGGAATCACTTTGAGGTCGGACTATGTCGGTGTCAACGGCGATCACGGCCCGAGCGGGACGTGTTTGTGGTAGAGCATCAGCAGAGTAGAAAAAAGAGGACAATTGTGAAAAGGATAATCTTTTGGGCGTTTCTGGGCACTGCGACCTCCACTGTCTCTTTTGCCCAGGCTCCTTCGGCGCCAGCCATAATTCCGAGCCAGATTTCGAAAGGACCAGGGCTGTCGCAATATCTTGTCTACAGACGTTTTCTTGGATGGGTCAGCGCCCTCGATAAACAGGCTGCGGGCGCGACAAACACTTACCAATTCGCGGCGCCATTTGCACAGCGTATCGGATTAGCAGACGCTGAACTCGACACAATGCGAGGCGCAGCGCGTGCTCTGGAAGCCGATCTTAGTTCGCAAGACGCGAAAGCCTCTGCCGTGGTCGCAGCATTTCGCGCCCGCGCCAAGGCAGCAACACTGGCAGGACAACCGCTTCCGCCTGTCCCGCCCGAGATCCAACAGCTTCAGCGGGAACGCACTGCTTTACTGGTACAGCACTACGTGAAATTGCGAATCGCCCTCGGGCAAGAGACAAGTTCGCGGCTGGATCAATATCTGGCGCGCGAGTTTACTCCACATCTCAGTCTCGGACCGGCGACCGCCCGCCAAACCGCAAACAGCACAAATCAAATAGGCTTTGCTGCACTGCGATGAGAGCAGGTTTATATGAAGCGGATACTGGGAATCGTCTGGTTGGCTGCACTTCTTTCAAGTCTTGGATGCGAGAGCGTTCCGATAGCTCCTTACGATCAACCGAACCCGGTGTCCGGGGGAGAGCTTCTTTCTGCGCCGGTCGTTTTAGTAGGCCGAATGATTGCCAGGTCGAAAGTCGGTAGTCCCGTCGCCTCAAAAGGGGATCACACCCTTCAGATGCAGCTTTTTCGGCTGACGGTAAGCACCGAGAACCTTTTGAGAGGAGGTGCGAAAGAAGGAAATACGGCTATTTATTATTTCCGAGGCATGGGCGCTTTTGACAGCTCTACACTCCTTGGAATGTACGGAGAGGGTGGGATTTGGCACATGGGAGATAGAGAGATGTTCTTTCTTCGCAAGGATTCTGGTGTACTTCGAACCATTTGCGATACCTGGAACACGTGCGTTGTCCCGGTTTTTAGCGGCGCTCATCCCGGGTTCAAACCTGATCCTGGCAAGCCGTTGGCCGAAGCAATCATCGACCTTCTGCTGACACGCGGTCAGGATTGTAGTGACCAGCAAATGGTGCAGGCGATCTCCAAGTCCGGTGCCGAAAATTTCTCCCGAGAGTACGCCTTCAAGAAACTCCGGCAGCTTGCCGCCGAAGAAACACCTGCAGTTCGCAAAGCGGCGTGCGATGAGCTTTCCTTATGGAAGCAGCCCTGCGCTTTGCCCACTAGAAACTGATCGTCGCGAGGCAAGTGGAAGCCGATCTTCAATCGCAAGACGCGAAGGCCTCCGCCGTCATCACGGTGTTTCGCGCGCGGGCCAAGACGGCCGCGCAGGCAGGACAACCGCTTCCGCCTGTCCCGCCCGAGATCCAACAGCTTCAGCGGGAACGCACTGCTTTGCTTGTGCAGCATGACGTGAAACTGCGAACAGCCCTCGGGACAGAAACCAGTTCGAGGCTGGATCAATATCTGGCGCGTGAATTCGCTCCCCACCTTAGCCTTAAGCCCGCCGCCACCCATCAAATCGACGCTGCCGGCGTCAATAAGTCAGTAGCTTTCGTGGAGAGCCCGCGATGAGAGCAGTTCGACCAATCTTATGAAACGGCTATTCATCTTCCTACTGTGCAGTGCCCCGACTCTGTTCGTAGCATGCGACAGAACTCCACGGTTTGTTGAGTACGACCCATCTGTAAGAATCTCAGTTTCCCAACAACTCGCGTCGCAGATCATCGTGGTCGCCCGAATCCTTTCCAACCCCGAAAAAATTGGCCGCCCTCGACCCTCCAACTGGGATCAGACCTTTCCGGTGCAGCTCTATCGAGCGAGAGTAAAGGTGGAAAATATCTTGAAGGGAGATACGGCGTCTAGCGATACTGCGGTTTATTATCTTAGAAGCCTAGGGGCAATGGTTGGTCCGGCCAGGCTTGGAATGGCGGGCACGGGCGGAACATGGCGCACGGAGGATCGCGAATTATTTTTTCTCAGCGACGACTCCGGCGTGCTTCGAACCATTTGCGATACCTGGAACACTTGCGTGGTGCCGGTTTTCAGCGGTGCTCATCCGGGCTTCAAACCGGATCCGGGCAAACCGCTGGCCGAAGCAATCATCGACCTTCTGCTGACACGCGGTCAGGATTGTAGTGACCAGCAAATGGTGCAGGCGATCTCCAAGTCCGGCGCCGAAAATTTCTCCCGAGAATACGCTTTCAAGAAACTCCGGCAGCTTGCTACCGACGAAACACCCGCAGTTCGCAAAGCGGCATGCGATGAGCTTTCCTTATGGAAGCAGCCCTGCGCTTTACCCGCTGGAAACTGATTGTCACTGCAGTTCAAGCCACAAAATGCGAGCTCTGCCGGATCTCCAGACATCCCTTGCCGGTCGGCAGCACCTTGCCGGGATTTAGCCGGCAGCCCGGGTCAAAAAGCGACTTGAAGCGCTTAATCAGATCGAGCGTCTCTTCCGGAAAGAGATGCGGCATCAGCTCCATCTTTTCCATGCCTACGCCGTGTTCTCCCGTCAGCGATCCGCCGACCGAGATACAAAACTCCAGAATCTCTTCGCCTGCCATTTGCGCTCGTCTGAGATCGCCCGGCTTGCGAGGGTCGAACGGAAGGATCGGATGCATATTCCCGTCGCCGGCATGAAAAACATTGCTGATCTCAATCCCATACTTCTTGCCGATCTCGCCAATGGCGCGCAGCGTCTGGGCGATCAGAGTGCGCGGCACCACACCGTCTTGCACGTAGTAAGTGGGGCTTACGCGCCCGATCGCACCAAACGCGTTCTTGCGGCCCTTCCACAGCAGTTCGCGTTCCGCCGTTGATTGAGCCACCCGAACGTCGCGCGCTCCGCAATCCCGGCAGACGGCATCGATCTCGATCGCCTGCTCTTCAACCGCCTCCGTGAGCCCTTCGAGCTCTATCAGCAACACAGCCGCTGCGTCCAGCGGATATCCTGCGTGCGTCGCCGCCTCCACCATGCGCAGCATAGGTCCGTCCAGCATCTCTAAAGCAACAGGGGTAATCCCCTTCCGGGTCAACGCGCCCACCGTATTGCCGGCCTCGTCGGTGGAGTTATAAATGGCGAGCATGGTCTTGATCGCCTCGGGCTGGCGCATCAGACGTACACCGATTTTGGTGACCAGGGCCATGGTTCCCTCTGATCCGGTGAGCAGTCCAACCAGATCATACCCGGGCACATCCAATTCTTTCCCGCCGGTCTCAATTACCGATCCATCCGGCAGAACCGCTTCCACGCTGACTACATGGTTAGTCGTGACTCCATACGCGAGCGTATGCGGCCCCCCGGCATTTTCCGCTACATTGCCTCCGATAGTGCATGCCCGCTGGCTTGAAGGATCAGGCGCATAGAAATATCCAAATGGCTGCGCGGCGAGGGAGATGTCGAGGTTAACTACCCCTGGCTGTACAATCGCCCGCTCGTTGGGTATATCAATCTCCAGAATACGGTTCATCCTCGCGAACGATATGATCATCCCGCCCGCGCGCGCAATCGCGCCTCCACTCAGCCCCGTACCCGCGCCCCGTCCGACAATCGCCACATTGTGGCGCTCGGCGATCTTCACGAGCGTGATAACGTCTTGCGTCGTGCGTGGAAAAGCAACGACGTCCGGCAGAGCTTTGTCCACCCCGCCGTCATATTCGTATAACTTGAGATCGCCTGGTTCGGAAAGTACGCCAATCCCGAGCTGAGACTCTATCTCGGCTACGATGTGCGCATCAATCGCCATAGTCGAACCACAATTTAGAGCAGGCTTTCGATGTAGCTCTTCACGTCGTCGCTCGTCCAGTTTTCCGCGTTGTCAAATTTTCTGGCAATTCGACCGTCTTTGATGATATACGTTTCAGGGTATTGAAAAGTCCCGTATTCGGCGCTTACATCCGCGTTCGGGTCGCGCGCCGTCTCAAAAGAGGTATGAATGCGTTCCAGGAACGCTCTATACCTTTGCGGATTCTTATCGACGCTGACCGCGATGACCACCACTCCAGAGTTTGCGAACTCTCTTTGGAACTGATCGAGTGACGGGATCTCCTGAACACACGGCGAACACCACGTCGCCCAGAAATTCAAAACCAGCACCTTGCCTCCGAAGGATGTTGCCGTTACGTGTCTGCCATGGTCCGTCACAATCGAGAATTGTGGAGCTCGGCCACCTTCTTTGGCTGACGTGTCACGCAAGCTGAATCCGATCAAGCCAATGAAAGTTACGATGAAGATGCTTAGGAGCGCGCGCAGGACGGTATTTGTGCTCACGATAGTACTGGAGCGGGCCCGGCAGAAGCTGAAGGCCAGCTCAAATTCAGAGGGTTAAATAACAGTATCCAACGAGCCGCTTGCCACATCCAATATAAAGCAATGTTTGTGACTCGCAGAGTCGAATTTTCGGCATCTCACGTCTGCCGCGTCGACTCTTTAGCCGGCGAGGAGAACACCCGGCTTTACGGACCAGACGCGAATCCGAACGGGCACGGGCACAATTATGTTTGCGAAGTCACGGTGGAAGGCGATCCAGATCCGGTGAATGGGATGGTCATCGACTTGAAGATCTTGAAACAGATTCTGCAGGAGGAAGTGGTAGGCCCGATGGATCACCGTTTTCTGAACTACGAGGTGGACCCCTTCGATCGCATCGTTCCAACAGCCGAGAACGTGGCCACCGAGATCTGGCGCCGTTTACAGCCCCGCCTCGCCGGTTTAGGGGCCAGTCTGGCCCGAGTGAAGCTCTTCGAAACACCCGATTTATATGTAGAGATAACGAACGGAGATCTGGACGCATGATCTCGGTCACTCGGCGGTACCGCTTCTCGGCCTCACATCGGCTGAACTCCTCGATCTTGTCCCCGGACGAGAATTCCCGCCTCTACGGGAAGTGCAATAATCCGTTCGGCCATGGCCACGACTACGCTCTGGAAGTCACGGCTCGCGGCCAGGTCGATCCGCACACAGGGCTCTTGATGGCTATTCCGCAGCTCGATCGTCTCGTTAATGAGCGGATCCTGGGCCTGTTCGCGTATCGAAATTTGAACGCGGATCTGGATGTCTTCACGACGATGGTGCCGACTGCGGAAAACATTGCCATTGTGATTACAGGGCTTCTCAAACAGCATTGGACATCCTATTTCGGCAATCATTCGGCGAGTCTGAAGCGTGTCAATATTCAGGAAACTGAACGAAATGGCTTTGAGGTTATCACGCTCGCTCCTAATGGCCGCCGCTCAATGCCTAAGCAGCCGGAAGGCACAACAGTCAATGCATAAGTTCAAAGTATCTGCGGCGAAAGAGGGCGCGTCGCTAAGAAAGAAAAATTCGATTATCGAATTGCAAAAGACGCGCCCCGATATTTCGATTGCGCCGCACGTGAAAGAAATCTTGCGCGCCCTGGGCGAAGATCCGGAACGCGAAGGCCTGCTCCGCACTCCTGAGCGCGCCGAAAAAGCTCTCCATTTTCTGACCAGCGGCTATTCAGCCGATCTTCAGCAAATCGTGAATGGCGCGATGTTCGATGTTGAGTATGACGAGGTGGTGATTGTTCGCGACATCGAATTCTTCAGCATGTGCGAGCATCATCTCCTGCCGTTCTTCGGCAAGGTGCATGTCGCTTATTTGCCCGAATCGAAGGTGATTGGCTTAAGCAAGATCCCTCGCATTGTGGACGTATTCGCGCGACGCTTGCAGATTCAGGAGCGTCTCACGCAGGAGATTGCGGAAACTCTTCAGCATCTGCTCAATCCTCGGGGCGTTGCCGTCATCTGCGAGGCACGCCACTTTTGTATGATGATGCGTGGCGTGGAGAAGCAGCATTCGGGAGCCATAACGAGCGCCATGCTCGGCGCCTTCCGCCATAACAAAGAGACTCGTAATGAACTCCTCTCCCTCATTGGCCAACGCGCCAGAGCTATATAGCCTCTTTTTTTTGCGTGTTAGCATCGGGTCATGAGTGACCAAAGCCGTCTGTTTGAGGCGGGTCCGGATCCGTTTGGGCGGACCTGGAGGATCCAGTTTCGCTGGCTCCAAACCGCTATCTCCATACGGCACGGCAACACGATAGATGTAAAATTTTTCATTACCTCAAATGGTGGCCCCACGGAAGAAAAAGTCATTGCTCTACCTCATCCGGCACTCTTAGATCTTGTGAAGGAGCGCGGCCGCAGGCTGTCGGACCCGCTTTGCATGCGTATTGCGGCCGAGCATTTGAAACACATGATTGAAACATCCGAGAACATGGACCAGACCCTCGTGACCGTATCCCCGGAAGAATTGTTCGCCTACGACCAACAATTGCAGCGTGTAACAGTTCCCACGCGCGCTTAATCCATCGGGCGTATAGGTTTGGCGGCCCTGTGCTAAAGGTGGGATCTCCCGCGGACGGTATTTTGGTCTAAGCGTTTACCGGAGAAAAGAAGGAAGATTTATGGTTAGTTGCCCAAAATGTGATGCTTCCATCGATGTGGAAGAAGAAGAACTGGACGAAGGTGACGTCCTCTCCTGTGATGAATGCGGGGCTTCATTGACTGTCGCCAGCGTTAATCCGGTTGAGCTCGAATCGGAGGACGAGGAAAATGAAGACAGCGAAGACTTCGATTTTGACGAGGACGAAGACGAGGACGAAGAAGACGAAGAAGAAGAGGAGGAAGAGGACTGGCATTAACTCGGCTTCCGGAATCCCAGGTAGCCTCTATGCGCTCTCCTGCTCGAAGGTATGTGCATCCATTTGTGCTTTGGGCCATCATGTCGACACTCCTCCCGATATGCTTTGGACAAGCGCAGCCGCCAGTCGTCGGCGAAACCGGCAACGCCACATCGCGAATCATCCAGGGAACTGTTTTCGATCGCAAAGGCTCCCCAGTCCCGGAAGCAGTCGTGCTGCTCAAGGACACAAAGACGCTTCAGGTTCGCTCGTTTATCGCACAGAAAGATGGCAGCTATCGCTTTTTCGGGCTAAGTACGGACATCAACTACGAATTGCGGGCTGAGTCGCGGGGTATGACTAGTGCCACAAAGACGGTGAGTGTCTTCGACAGCCATAACGTTGTGGTTCTCAATTTGAAGCTGAAGAAGAAGCTAAAGACCTGATCTGTTTATTCCTCGTGCTGCTCAGAGCGGAAAGGAAGTGGTTAAGTGAAGCATGATGAGATTCTGAGCCGGATCAAAGCAGTTGCGGTTGTTCCTATCATTCGAACGCCGGATGAAAATTCCGCTATTGCTTCGTTAGAAGCGCTGAGAGCAGGCGGTCTCAGCTGCGTTGAGATTACGATGACGGTTGAAAATGCGATTCGCGCCCTGGAGAAAACGGCGGACCGCTACGGAGACGAAATCCTGCTGGGCGCCGGGACCGTCCTGGATCCGGAAACAGCCCGCGCTTGCATGCTTGCGGGAGCGCAATTCTTTGTAACGCCAAGTCTAAACGTCAAGACCATCGAAGTGGCGAGACGCTACGGTAAGCCGGTCTTTCCCGGCGGCCTGACACCCACTGAAATTCTGGCTGCCTGGGAATCCGGAGCGGACGCGGTCAAAGTCTTCCCCTGCAACGCGCTCGGTGGGCCGAGATACATTAAAGCGCTGAAAGCACCGTTCCCTCAGATCGAGCTCTTCCCCACCGGTGGCGTCAATCTCGAAACGCTCGGTGAATTTCTCTTGGCAGGCTCAGTGGCAGTGGGCGTAGGCAGTGAACTGGTGGATGCGGGGTCCGTTGCGAGGCGCGACTATCAAACTATCTCCGACCGGGCACGAAAGTTTCGGCAAGCGGCGGATAAAGCCCTGGGCAAAGGGTCGTAATGCCGCCTTTGCCGAGGAGTTAGCCCAACAATATCAACCATATATAGATACTTGAAGTATCGAGATAAGATTCCCCATGCAAATGTGATGCCCTGCTAACCAGACCTAGGAGTACTGGGAACCCTCCTGCTCCCGTTTGTTCTAAGAATGACGTTTGCCGTGCCATACTTGAATCTCAAGAAACTAGAAAAGAGACGGGAATGGCGCAGCTTGGTGAGGCAATTGCCCGCTATCACAAGCTCTTTGAAGAGGATGGATACCGCGACCTGTCATGGGCTGAAGAGCTTCAAGAGCGCATGCGTGAGCGCCGTTTAACCGAGTCAGGGCGTCTTGTAGCCCCAATTTTACGTCCCCAGTTTATCTCTCGGCGTCAGCTGGAAATGCTTAGCCGGGCTGCCGAGCATCTCGCCGCTATACTTGATCACATTGAAGCCCTAACGCTTCAATCTCCGTCGCTATTGAACCGCTTGCAGATGCTGCCCGCCGAAAAGATGCTGGCGGCTATTCCCACGGGCTGCTCTCGCTTTAGCGTGGCCGCACGTATCGATGCCCACCTGCAAAACGGATCTATTTCGTTGCGCGGCTTTGAGACCTGCAAGCCAAAGGGACTTGCTTACTCCGAACAGCTGGCCGATCTTTTTCTTGATCTTCCAATCATGAAAACCTTCAAACGGGGACGTTACCGCCTCTCCAAAGTTGGTCATCCCGCGCGTTTGCGTAGCGCCGTTCTGCAGGCCTGGAAAGAGTTCGGAGGGCGGCGGCAACCCAAGATAGCGATCCTCGAAATCGGAGATCAGTTTGGTTCGGACCCAACTGAGGGCTATATCTTGGCCGAGAGGTTCAATGCTGAGGGGTTGACGACCTGCGTCGTCTCGCCGTATGAACTGAGCTATAGCGCGGGCAAGCTCCGCGCGGGTGATTTTGAAATCGACGTTGTCTTTCGCCGCCTGCTCACTCGCGAGCTCTTGGCGCGCTTCGATTTATCCCATCCATTACTGCTTGCATATCGCGATCACGCCGTTTGCGTCGTCAATGATTTCCGGTCTGAGATCGCTCATCGCCGCGCTCTCTTCGAGCTCCTCACGGACGAAAACGTCACGGCAGGTCTGCCGCTCGCTGACCGAAAGCTAATCCGCGCCTTCGTGCCCTGGACACGGGTGGTCGGTCCCCGAAAAACGAAATACAAGGATAGGGATGTGGACCTGCCGCAATTCATCCTGGAGAACCGCGAGCGCCTGGCGCTGCGCCCAAATGAGGATCTCGGCGATCAGCGCACGTTCATCGGCTCTGAAATGCATCCGTCTGCCTGGGAGGGTGCTCTCCGCGTCGCGCTCCGCACGCCCTATGTCGTGCAGGAGCGCCTTTCAAACGGTTCGGAGCCGTTCCCGGTTTTTCAGTACGGCGAATTACAAATGAAAAGAGTAGCGGTCTCTGTTCATCCACATATCTTTAACGGGAAGATGCAAGGCGCATCGGCCGCCCTCGTCGAGACGTCTTCGGCAGGCTGCGTAGCGCCCCTGGCCATGGCGCCGGTCCTGGTGCTTGGAGGACAGCGCCTGATTCCCGCTGCCTACGAACAAAGCAGGCATTCCCCCATGCCGAAGCCCAACCTGTCCCGTCCGAGTATCTCTTACCGTCTTTTCCGCTGCTTTGTGCTCTCCCCTTCTCCGCTACTGAAAGCCGCGATCTAATCGTGCGGTCTCAGAGCGATCGGCTATTCCCGCTTGAGGTGCTTTTTTATTCGCGAATCTATTTTTTATCTCCGTAACTTTCTAAATATTGAGATGTTTAGTAAATATATAATTTGCCCGGTACCGAACGTGGTCGCTCTCTCCAACATCTGCCGGGCTGCAATGATCTCTTGGCTAAGGCGTGCTGGGGTTGCCATGACGCCCGCGATGATGCAACTTCGATTGTCGATCAGATGTTGTCGTAATAAGCAAACTCTGACGCTCCTCGCTTGCCGGACAGTGCTGCATCCGGGTCGGTGGTCGAGATCTTGAATGGAGGCGAGTTTCGATACGTACGAGACAGCTTCGGCCCTTCTTGTTCCTCCGCAGCAGCGGCGCCTCCACGAAAGTTGATCGAGAACGACATCAACGGATCAATACAAAGACATCCTACGAGTACTCAAAGGTCACAAGAACATTCAATGGAAATCTTGTTTTTACCTTTGTTTCGACGCATCAAGACTTCGGGTTAATGCTGGTTGGCGGATTTGTACTCTTCAAGCTGCTTTTGTTGGGCGGCTTGGGAAGGAACTCCGAGCTGACGCCGAAGCTCATCTGAAATAAGAGTACGATTGTACGGTTCTTGCGTCCAAGGCGTTTCTTTCGTGTTGTGAAATTGTGTGCCGTAGATCTGTGGTTGCTTGATTGAGTTTAGATATCGGTCAAGCGTGGCAGTAGCAATCCACAGAGCGCCGGGGTCGCCACGAGCCACAGCAATCATAGCCAAGGTGTGCGCCAGGAGATAGTCATCGGGCGTGCTTCCGTGCTGAAAGACGAAAGCCGCTTGCTCAAAGTCTTTGCCCGTATGGAGAGCTCCGCGGGAGAGAAGTTCCCGAACCTGCTTCCGTCGTTCTTCGTCCTGCCGGTTTATCGTGGTCCAGTCGGCGTGGGACATGTCTTTCGATTGGCGGGGCTTCTGATCTTCGTCCATAATCCGCTGCATCTCCGGATTGGACTGTTCTGTTTCATCGGGATAGTAGGTGCGGTGAGGGTCCCAATCAATGGCGACGGACAGCATTGGTGAACTAGGAACACGAGTGAGAATCCACGGATCGATGGGCAACCCGGACAATTTGAGGGATGCATGGTTCGGCGGGAGCAGCGTTAAATCGAATGCATCCGTGTCAGAAGAGTCGGTTGGGTTCTTTACAACCAGGTGTACATGATCTTGCTGGAGGACGGCAGAGGTGATTGGCTCGGTTAAGACCTCAGAGCTGATACTCGAGAATGAGCTGCCGAGAGATGCGTGCCGCGGACGAGAGAGGCTCCCAGTCACCGCGCCTTGGCCATCGCGAAGATTGAGGACAAGAAAGTTTCTAGTACCAAGTCGAAGAACATACTGGCCGGCGTAATCGGGAAGTGTGGCCGTGAGCGCCGGAGAAACGACAGTGGACAGTGAAAGCAGGAAAGCGCCGAGGCGGCAGCAGCTCATACCTGAATTCTACGTAGGCCGAATCCGCTGTCGGTAAAACTGCGGAACCCAAATGATGCCCTTCGTTCAGTCGATTGGGAGGTAGATCGGGCCGAAAAAGCGATTCGCGAGCGTGCCGCAAAACCATCCGATAAGAGCGCTCCGGGAGAACCACCACCCGATATCCAATCGCCAAAAAAGCCAGGCGCCTGATTTCCCAGTCACGAAAAATCGGCGCTTCCAAAAATATTTTTATCCCCTTTCCTTGCTCATAATTGCCGGTTTTTTCCACAGGCCCACTCGTCCTGGTTCCGTTCCCGCCCATGCGTAACTTGTGGCATGACCGAACAGAACCACGACCGTCAGGAAGTGGCCTCAAACATCGTGACTGAAGGTGGCGTGGCGTTGTCCGCGGCTCCCGCTCTGTCCCCCGCCCGTCTGGCCGCCAATCGCGCCAATGCCCAACTCAGCACCGGCCCGACCACCGCCGCTGGACTCGCCATCTCTTCGCGCAACAACTTCAAACACGGTTTCCGCGGCGAGTTTTCCGTCCTGCCCTCCGAAAACCAGCAAGACTTCGACAATCTCCTCGCCTCCTACCGCGAAGAGCATCAGCCGTCCACGCCGAGCGAAGACACCCTCGTCGACCAGCTCGCCAAGCATCTCTGGCTCAGCCTTCGTGCCGAGCGTCTCCAGGATCTCGCCCTCACCAGTGATGACGACCCGCGCGAACAGCAGAAATCCTTCGCCCTCTACTTGCGCTACCAGACCACAAACAACCGCGGCTTCTCGAAATGTCTGAACGATCTGCTGCGCATCCGCGCCCAGAAGTTCCGCGAGCAGCTTGGGTTCGAACGGCAAAAACACCGCGAGGCCATGGATGCCGAGCGTTTGAAGCAAAAGCAAGCCGCGCAAGCCGAACGGCAAAAAGCAAGAGATGCCGCCGAGGCCCGCAAGCAGGAACTTCATCAGGCGCGGGTTCGAACGGCAAACGCCAGGGCCGAAGATATCGAGCAGAAGACGGAAATCGAAGGCATGCTCAATGCCGACCTGCCCGGCCACACGCGGATCCCGTTTTGGATGTGGAAAAACGTAGCGAAGCGCTCCATCGAAGAGGTCGCCGCGCAGCTTCAGGAAGATCCACACCTCGCAGCCGCCTGCCACCAGGTCGGCCGGTAATCCGCTGAGTTGTACCCAGCCATGCGCTCTGTTGCGTCCTCAAGCTATGCTGGCGAAGGGAGGCAGTATGCGCGCTTCTTTGGAGTCGATCAGCCGTTTCGTAGCACTCGCTGCTTGTGTCGCGTTAAGTTGGTCTACGCTTTCGGCCCAATCGAACGCCGGCGTCCATCCGCGTTCCAAGCCTTCGGACTACGCTGCAACCCAGCAGACCCGAACTGCCACCTACGCTGCCTCCGTTTTGTCCGCGGATCAGGTACGGCATTTGTTCGCCGTCGATATCAGCAAGAGCTACGTTGTTTTTGAAGTGGCGCTGTATCCGTCACCTTCCGAACCGCCGGGCACGGGGGCCGTTAAAGTGGATCCGGGCGATTTCCTGGTCAGGGTCGGATCGAATTCTGAGTTCGTTCATCCGGCGGATGCAGTGACTATCGCCTCTGTCATGCAGGAAAAGAATACGCCCCGCCCGCGTTCGAACGGCAGTACCGACGTCTACACCTCAACGGAGGTCGGGTACGAAAGTGGAACTGACCCCTACACCGGCCGGCGTGTGCATGGTGTCTATACCGGCGCCGGCGTCGGACATGGGTCCGACTCTGGGCCTCCCTACCCGCCCCCTCCCGGAAGCACGCCCTACGACCGCATGACGCTCGAATCTCAGCTAACTGCCAAGGCTCTGCCGACAGGCAGTTTCACCACCCCGGTCGCCGGATTCATCTACTTCCCCGCAAAGGGAATGAAGAAGAAGTCAAACGGCGCCTACGAACTGGATTACTTGAGTGACCAGACCGGAGACGTTCACCTTCAGGTCACTACTAAGAACCGGTAAAGTTAAGAGCCCCCGTTCACGACATCCAGCAACTCGATATCGAAGATCAGGGCTGCGCCGCCGGGAATCGATGGCCGCCCGCTATCGCCATAAGCCAGATCGGACGGGCAGACCAGTTGGGCCTTACCGCCCACTTTCATCTTTTGCAGACCTTCCGTCCAGCATCGGATCACTCCGCTTAGAGCGAATTGCGCCGGCTGGTTCCGCTTATAGGAGCTGTCGAACTCCGTTCCGTCCACCAGTGTTCCTCGGTAGTTTACCTTAACGGTATCAGTGGCTTTCGGCGAAGCACCGGTTCCGGGCGTGATCTCCTTGTATACCAGCCCCGACTCGGTCTTTATTGCCCCAGGCTCAGCCGCAGCCTTTTCGATATACGCGTTCGCGACCGCCTTTTGCCGCTCTGTCACTCGAACAGCACGTGCTCGAGCGAGTGTTTGAATCTTGGGCCCCCAAGTGTCCAAATCGATAGCGGGCTTGCCGGCCGCGGCGTCCGCGAGAGCCTCTTTCACGATCTCCATTTCTTGTGGCGACAAATCGAATTGAGAAAGGGAGCGGTAGATAGAGAGACCAAGAGAGTAGATAGTCCTCTCGTCATCCGTCGTGAGCGCCGGAGCCGGGGCAGGCTTTAGTTTCACTCCGGATTTTACAGGCGCCGGCTTTGTAGTGGCGGATGTGGTGGATTTCGCCGCAGCGGGCTTCGGAGTGGTCGCCTGAGCTTTCGGCGTGGAAGCCTGCGCCATAACGGCGGCCACAAGAATCAGTGGTCCAAACATGTTTGTTCAGGGTAACATCGTTTTCTCCCCTTGAATATTTCCCTTTTTCGGTGCACACTGTATAACCGCGGCTCTCCGGGTTGAAGTCCTTTCCGGAGTCGCGACGGACAAACGACATAAGGGGATTTTGGGTATGAGTAGTAGTTCTCGATTTTCAAAAACGCTAATTGTGGGCTTTGCCCTTGCGGCCGCCCTGGCCGCTGCGGACAACCCGTTTGTCGGGACCTGGAAGCTCAATCCTGACAAAAGCAACTTCACGGGCGACACCATGACCTTTGCTTCGGGCGGGTCGGACGAAATCAAGTTTTCCGGCGGCGGCCTCTCCTACACCTTTACGCCGGACGGGCACGAACGTCCCGGATTACTCGGGGAAAACGTCATCTGGAAGAAAATCGACGATCGCACCTGGGAACAGGTGCACAAAGTGAAAGGAAAGGTGACTGACACCGACACCTTCAAAGTTTCCGAAGATGGCAAAACCCTACAAATTGACTCGAAAGGCACCCGCCCGAACGGCGAGACCTTTCAGACCCAAACCATCTACGACCGCACCTCGGGAGAGAACGGCCTACTTGGCGGATGGAAAAGTACCAAAGTGCAGATCAGTTCGCCTGAGTCCTGGGAGATTAAAGCCCATGGCGACGATGGCATCACGTTTTACTCCCCGGCCGAGAAGTTCACCTTCAGCGCCAAATTCGATGGCAAGCAGTACCCGGTAGCTGGCCCCACCGTGCCTGCGGGATCAAGCGGGTCCTTGCAGCGCAATGGGCCGCTTTCCTTTGAGCTCGTCGAAACTTACAAATCGAAGCCCTTCTGGAAAGGCACCTTCACTGTTTCCGGCGACAAGAAGACTTTGACGGTAGCGGGAAGCATGACAGGCGTAGACGAGCCCGAAACCGCCGTTTACGAAAAGCAATAGCGATCAACTATGGCAGCCGTGTCCATTGCCAATGGGCTCGTGATGCATTCGGCTTCCAGCGTTTGAGTAAGCTGGGTCAAGGCGATGCTGCTGGCATCTCGTGACGAAGCCCGTGATAATTTGCCGGTTCGCCGTTTCCATATCAAGCGCATTGCGAATGCGCAAGCCGAGTGCACTTCTGATACGGTAGCCGTCGAGGAGCCATTGGAGATCCGCATCACTCATTGGTTCAAAGATGCACGAATCTCCGAAAATTTGGCGCTCACGATGCGAACGCCGGGTGACGATCGCGAGCTAACGGCAGGGCTTCTCCTTTCTGAAGGCATCATTCGCACTCGTGAGCACCTTGCAGATCTGAGGCCGCTAGGCGGGGGCCGATCCAACGAGATGATGGCGGAACTCTCAAGGGGCGTGGACGTACAGACTTGGAAGTTAGCGCGCAGTGCGTTTGTAAATTCGAGTTGTGGTATCTGCGGCAAGCGCAGTCGAGATGCGGTGGCACAAGCAGTTCCGGATAGTGCCCAAGATAAGTTCGAGATAAAGCCTGATCTGATTACGAACCTGCCGGATCTGCTTAGAAAGCAACAGGCGGGCTTTGCGCAAACCGGCGGTTTGCATGCTGCGGCACTCGCGAACACAGCAGGCGAAATAGAGGCGGCGTTTGAGGATATCGGGCGCCACAACGCGCTCGATAAGCTGATCGGCTGGGCCTTGCTCGGCAATCGAATACCACTCCGAAGCCGCGTCCTGTTTATGAGCAGCCGCAGCAGCTTTGAGCTCATTCAGAAAGCCGCCATGGCTGGCGCTCCGGTGCTGGCCACAGTGGGCGGCCCCTCCAGCCTCGCGATCGAAGCCGCACGGGATTACGGCATCACATTGATTGGATTCGTCCGTGAAGGTCACTTCAATGTTTACTCTGGTGAGTGGCGGATAATCTCATAAGGATGAAACTTCGGTTCCGGGAGAACACAATCCGGCTACGCGTAAACCGGCGTGAGGTCTCAAACCTTGTCTCGGGTCAGCCTCTGGAAGAGGAAGTCTGCTTCCCGGGCGGCGGTCACATATCCTACGTCCTCGAACCCTCCGAATTCAACCGGCCTTCAGCGTCCTTTCAGCAAGACGTTATTCGAATTGCGGCTCCCAGGAAAGAGCTTCACGAGTGGGCCTCCGGCGAAGCTATCGGAATGTATTTCGAGTTGCCCGCCCGTAACGCTCCCCTCAAGGTTTCAATTGAGAAGGATCTGGAGTGCATCGAGGGTGCGGTTGACGAGCGCGATCCGGATGCCTTTTCGCGGTCCGCTGGCAAGAATTGCTGAAGTACTGGTAAATTCCTCTGGTACCCAGCCGTTTGCCATCCCCTGTAATTAGCTCCAAAATAACGAGGAAGCTAAAGATCACTTCAACGCGTCTTTGGCAGCATTCTTGCTCTTTCGGCCTGGGAGGGAACGATCGTGCACGGAGTCCGGCACTGGAAGCTCCACACCAGTTTGTTTCCTCTATTCGGACTGGCAGCGTTGATTCCTGCTTGCGCCGCTCGGAGCGCAAGCGACTTAACAGTAGCTGAAATTCTACAAAAATCGCTTTTGGTCAACGCTTATGACTGGAACTTGCAGCCGGCGTACTCGTATCGTGAACACGAGACGAAAAGCAAGCTGGATTCCACAGGCTCGCCCAGACTGGAACAGGCGAAGACTTACGAAGTCATCATGATCGAGGGATCTCCTTATGACCGGCTCATTGAGATCGCCAACGAACCGCTCAGCCTGCCGCAGCAGCAGCAGGAGCAGGCGAAATTGAACCGTGAAATGCAGCGGCGTCAAAACGAATCTGCCGCCGAACGCCGGGCGCGCGTATCGAAATATCAGAGCGAGCGCTCTCAAGAATATCTGTTGTTGCAAGAGATGGGGAAAGCATTCAATTTCAAACTCACCGGCGAACAGCAGATGAACGGATTCGATTCCTATGTGGTCGACGCAGAGCCGCGCCCTGACTACCGGCCGCCGCTCGAAAAAGCCAAAGTTCTGGCTGGAATGAAAGGACGCCTCTGGATCGATAAGATTGGCTTCCACTGGGTGAAGGTGCAGGCGCAAGTCATCAGTCCGGTCGAGTTCGGACTGTTTATTGCGAAGGTGAAACCCGGGACTCGCTTTGAGCTGAATCAAGCTCCTGTAGGAGGAGTCTGGCTGCCCCAATCGTTCACCGAGACGGTTAACGCCAGCGTGCTCGGTTTGTACGGGATGCGATCCAGGGAGGAAGAACGATACTCGGATTACCGCCAAACAGCGCAGGTTCCGCCGCGCGGCACTGGTGTGGAACGCTCAGTCTCCGCCTGCGGCCCTAATTGCGGTCTACGTCGCGATGGCTCTCCTTCACTGCGAAACCAGCCTTCTTCAGCCGCTTCTGAATCTCATTGGCGATAAACACGGATCGGTGATGGCCGCCCGTGCACCCGAAGGCGATAGTGAGATAACTCTTTCCTTCGCGTATGTAGTGCGGCAGCAAATAAATGAGCAGCTCGGAAATCCGATCGATGAATTCGACCGATTGAGGGAAAGAACGAATGTAGCGCCCAACGCTTGGGTGTCGTCCGCTGAGATTCTTGAATTCAGGAATATAGTTGGGATTCGGTAAGAACCGCACATCAAACACCAGGTCGCTGTCTGGTGGAACGCCATGTCTATATCCGAAACTGATCACGTAAATAACAATCTTGGCTGGATGTCGAGAGTCTTCAAACTTCGCGGAAATCGCCCGGCGAAGGTCATGGACATTCAGCTTAGAGGTATCGAGATACAGATCTGCCAAGTCGCGGATAGGCGCGAGCTGCTCCCTTTCATCTCGGATGCTGGTCAGCACCGTGGATTCCGACCCAAGCGGATGGGGGCGCCGCGTTTCGCTGAACCTGCGCCGCAGTACGTCGTCTTCCGCATCCAGGAATAAGAGTTTCACGCCTAAGTGCTTCTTCAGTTCCTCGTACATTTTGGGAAACTGTTTAAGTGCCTCCCCTTCCCGGATATCGATAATCAGCGCTGCTTGTTTTCTGCTCTTGGAATCTCGTGTGAGGTCTGCAAATTTCGGAATCAGCGCGATGGGAAGATTGTCCACTGCATAAAAGCCGAGATCTTCGAACGCCTTGAGGGTTGTCAGTTTTCCCGAACCACTGGTACCAGTGATGATGACAAGATCTGCCCCGGCGAGCGACTCTCTGGAAGCCCGCAAGTCCGCGCCGGCGGGTTTGGTGTTCCGCATGCTTCAGATCGCGAATAGTCTCTTGCCATTCGGCATCAAAGGATACGATTGGTGCAAGGACGCTTTACGATTCGATCAGATCGAAATTGCCATCGGGACGGCGGACCAGCACCGACAGGCAGTCCCGGTTGGAGTCCCGGTAGACGATGTAATCAACGTCCTTTTCCATTTCAAGCATCGCTTCATCGAGCGTCATCGGCTTTTGACCCTCTTCGTAGTTCACCCGGAAAATTTTCGGTTTCTGCCCGGTACCATTGGGATTCACTCTCACGGACTTTTGCCCGCCACCGATTGGCTCGCTGGCGGTTTGTTCCCAACTTTCCTTCGTCGAGCGAACCGTCTTCGGGTCGCGATGTGTGTCACGCCATCGCCCGCGCAATTTAAGGAGCTGTTTCTCAAGTTTCTCCATTGCGTGGTTTACGGCGGTCGGAAGATCGGCGTCTGTCCCTTCGCCTACCAGCCCGTGATCGTAAAAGTTCATTACGATTTCTACTTTGTGGAGATGCCGCTCCACCTGATGCGTGAGATGAATCTCGCGCTCGCCGCGCTGTTCCACAAATTTGCTTAGTTTTGCGAGTTTGGCAGTAACCTTGTCCTCCAGCTCAGGGGTAAATTCTTTCGTTTTTCCGGAATAGATGAGCTTCATAATCCCCCTAGGAGCGGGCGTCAGATGAGATTCGACGGCCCGCGGAATAGCACGCCGGATGATCAGGCGCGTATCCGACGCTGATGCGTCGATGGAATCTTCATGTCCTCCCGGTACTTTGCCACCGTTCGGCGCGTAACCTGGATACCTTCGGCATGTAAACGAGCGGTGATCTGTTCATCGGTCAAAGGATGCGCGGCATTCTCATCTTCGATCATTTTTTTCACCCGGCGTTTCACGATCAAAAGCGGGGTTCCGCTCCCGGCCGGCCCCTGGACTGCTTCGGAAAAGAAATATCTGAGTTCGAAAACGCCTTGCGGTGTATGTGCGTACTTGTTAGCCACCGCCCGGCTCACCGTGGAAGGATGAACGCCGATTTCCTCCGCCACCTCTTTGATCATCATAGGCTTGAGTTGGTCGATGCCCTTCTCAAGGAATTCTGTCTGGCGTTGAATGATTGAGTGGCAGACTCGCAAGATAGTCTGCTTCCGCTGCTCTATATTCTTAATCAACTGAAGGGCCGACGCATACCGCTCTTTCACGTAATTGCGAATATCCCGGTTCGGCTCCTGCTCGCGGTCGACCATTCGTTTGTACTCGCCGTTCAATCGAAGTTGGGGTATATCGTCATCGTTCAAGGTAATGACGTAATCCTCTCCTTCTTTGGAGATGTACACGTCAGGCTCAACCTGCCGAGCTCCGCCGCCCGAATACCGGAGGCCAGGAGCGGGATCAAGATGGCGGATTACGTTCACCGCGATTTGAATATGCTCCATCGGCCGATTCAATGCTTTGACTAACTGGGAAAGCTGCCGTGTTTCGAGCAGCTTCAGGTGTTGTTCGACGATCTGCCATGCCACGCCACCGCGGCAGCCGCGCGATTCCAGCTGTAGCAGCAGGCATTGGCGAAGATTCATGGCTCCGACCCCGGTCGGATCCAGAGACTGAACAGCCTTTAATCCCGCTTCGACGCCTTCGAGGCTAAGTCCCTCGGCAACCGCGATCTCTTCGAGCGGTGTCGTCAAATATCCGCTCTCTTCCAAATTCCCGATGATGCCATTCGCCGCCTGCCGCGCCGCTTCAGGCAAAATCAGCACGCTGAGCTGACTCTGCAAATAGTCGCTCAACGTTATGGGGGAAGAAAGGAACGTCTCGAAGGACGGCTTTTCGATCGACTCAGATGCTGGGCTCTTGAACCCTGGATCGAGGTAATCGTCGAAGAAGCTGCCGAAATCGATCTCTTCAAAGGGATCGGTTTCGGTTTTAGCCGCCGGTTCATCAGGGGGACTTGCCGGGGTGGCGACCCCATCCGAAGACTCTTGCGTCACGCTCTCGGCAGGCAGATCACTCACCGCATCCGCTTCGAAAGACTGGAGCGCCCCCGGCTGCTCGACTTTTTCTAAAATCGCCTGATCGGCCGGATCCGATTGGCGCTCTCTTTCGAGAATGGATTGCAGTTCCGCCGGGGTGAGTTCCTCGCCCGCCTCGGCAGCCTCCTCTAGAACTGGATTTTCGGCGATTTCATTGATGATCATGTCTTTCAGCTCCATGCGATTGAGCTGGAGGACCGTGACCATCTGCACGAGTCCAGGTGTGAGTATCTGCTTTTGCTGCACACCCAGGTGCAGGCGTTGCGAAAGCGAACTCATTAGGTTTTAAGTTTAGCACCGCCGGTGGGGAACGCCGGGGCAGCAAAATCCTGGTTTTTGGCTGGTTTACACCTCTCCGGCGGCTAGGTGACCAGCGCCGGCGGAAAATAAAAATTCTCGCCCAGATATATGCGCCGTACCTCTGGGTCATTCCCCAGGGACTCCGGTGAACCGGCTCGGAAAATACGTCCGCCGCTGATGATGTAGGCACGGTCGGTGACAGCAAGCGTCTCCCGCACATTATGATCCGTCACCAGAATCCCGATGCCTTTGTGCTTCAATCCCGCAATGATTCGCTGTAGTTCGAGGACCTGGATCGGATCAATTCCGGAAAAAGGCTCATCGAGCAGAATAAAGTCGGGCTGTAAAACAAGCGATCGGGCAATTTCCACGCGTCGCCGCTCGCCACCCGATAACACATATCCCTTGCTGTGGCGTACCGTCTCCAGGCCCAGATCGGCTATTAAATTTTTCATCCGTTCCCGGCGTTCCCGTCCGCTAAGCGGCAGCGTCTGTAGAATAGCCATCAGGTTGTCTTCCACGCTCAGCTTCCGAAAGACCGATGGCTCTTGCGGAAGATAACTGACTCCACGGCGGGCCCGCAGGTACATTGGGAGCTGCGTAATCGGCAGGCTATCGAGTAATACTTCGCCGGAGTCCGCGCTTATAAGCCCGACAATGATGTAAAAAGAAGTTGTCTTACCGGCCCCATTCGGACCCAACAGACCGACGACTTCGCCTTGCTCCACCCGAACAGTAACGTTGTCGACGACTGTCCTGCCGCCGTAGGACTTAGTGATCTCAACAGTCTGCAGTGTTCTCATTCCACGCTGTATGTCTCAGGCGGTGCCGCAACCTCGCATATCGCGTGGATGCCGCGAAGCATCGCATGTCTTATGATACGCGGTGAATGGACGGGACCGTTTCGAGTTTCTTGCCTCTCCTGCGCGCCCGCCGATTCTGCCTGGCGCTGATCATTATCCTCAGTTGCTTCCGTCTCGCGCATGTCGAACTCCTTTGGGCTGATGAAGATTATCATTTGGCGGCAGCCATCCAGATCCTGAAAGGAAAAATTCCCTACCGCGATTTCTGGTATGACAAGCCGCCTCTAAGCGCGATTTACTATCTGCTGATCGGCGGGTTTTACGGCTGGCCTTTACGTCTGCTCGATGTCCTTTACATACTCCTCGTCTGTTATCTCGCCTATCGCATGGCGCGCGCCTGGTGGGGCGAAACTGAAGGTTGGCTTGCGGCGGCGCTTCTCGCGTTTTTTACAACGTTTTATCTGCCCTCCGCGGTTATTTCGTTTGCGCCTGACGCGTTGATGATGGCGCCTCATCTTGCTGCCATCTACTGCGCGCTCCGGAAGCAGCCATTACAGGCGGGGCTTTGGTCCGGCGTTGCGTTCTTGGTGAACACAAAGGCTGTCTTTGTTTTCGCTGTATGTGCGATTTGGCTCTTCCCGCAGCTCGCCCTGCTGTTGTGTGGCTTTGCTTTGCCATCGATGCTCGGCCTTTTTTGCGGCTGGTTTTCAGGCGCTTTGTCCGGTTACGTCGAGCAAGTCTGGCGCTGGGGACTAATTTACGCGGAACAATCTCCGGTTCTCCATCCTTGGATCAACGGCACAATGCGAACCCTGAACTGGCTCGGTTTCCATTCCGCAATCGCCGCGGGCGCCATCGCCTGTCTCTGGCGCTCCGTACGTGAAGAGCGTTGGAAACTCGGTTCCTGGCTGCTGCTGTCCTTCGCGGCCGTTTGTGTAGGTTCCCGTTTCGCTCCCCACTATTTTCTGCAGCTCTTGCCCCCCATGGTGATTACGGCCTCCAGAGGAATCTTCGTAGCGTTGAGATGGCATCGAAAATCGACCGCCGTCGTTCTTGCTCTTTTGCTGGCTGTTCCATTCGTCCGATTCGGATGGCGGTACGCTGCCCTTGCGTTCGACGATATGGAATGTCGCGACCCGCATTGGTCCGATGTGGTTATGGATCTCGATAGCCGTGATGCAGCTGGCCGAATCCTTTCGTCGGCCCGATCGGGGGATACGCTCTTCGTGTGGGGCTACCGGCCTGACCTGTATGTCTACACGCGAATGATCCCCGCCGGCCTGTTCTGGGATTCACAACCACTGACAGGGGTTCCGGCCGATCGCCACTTATCGGTGAACGCAGCAATCTACGGCGGTCCGGCTGCCGCCGACCGCCAACAACTCATCCATGCCCGCCCGATCTGGATCGTGGACGGACTCGGCCTCTTGAACCCCAAGCTTAAGCCCGGCGTATACCCCGAACTTGGTGCTTGGCTGGCTCATTACAAATTAATCGCGCGCACAAAGCTCTCGCTGATCTACCACCGGGTTGACTAACGCCCGATATCGCAGCTATTTTTTCTTCATCTTAGTGTAGGCAAGCTGTTTTTTTTCACCGTCCACTACGAGGCGATCATCGTCGTCGTAATACGTGAGCTGAAGACCCTTCGTAACACCCTTATAGCTGTCGAGCAGCTGCGGCGCTCCGCCGCTCAAAACCACCTTGTCGTTCTTGGTGTAATATTCACCGTGCTCAGCCTTGCCCGTACGTGTCCGGTTCTGCCCCACGACATCGAAAACCGTAACATCCCCGTTCGCGATGGCATGATCCAGTGATGAATCGTTGCCGCCGTTAACCGTTTTCGGCGTCAAGAAAGCTTGCAGTTCCCTGGAAGTGACCTTCATTTTTTCGCGGATCAGCTTTACGCCGCCCGAGTAAAGCGCCACCCGCGTATCGTCACGATAGAACAACTCCGGAGCCTCTACGAGGGTAAAGATTGGCGCAGGAGTGGCTGGTGTCGCCTGTCTAGCTGCGTTCGATGCGGCTGGGGCATCATCATTCGATTTGTTATCGACCAGTTCGCTAATGACGTTTCCCGAGGCATGCAGCGACTGCGCGTCGCGATCGATATTGATACGTTCCGCAGAAATGCGATTCGCGCCCTGCCACATTACCGAATGCCCCTCGTAGAACACTTTCGTGTTATCGTCGCGGGTCTGCATCTCGTCCGCTTTCGCTTGCATCGGTTGTGAGTCGTCCAGCATGGAAGTGCCCGGCTTCTGATTCTTGTTTGGCGCGTGAGTCGAGACCACGTGTCCATTTGCATCCATGTCGCCGCTGGCCTGATCCATTACAATTCTGTCGGCGATCGCAGATCCCGTATCATCCAAAATTCGAGCATTGTCGTAAAGAGTGATCTTGTTGATTCTTTGCTCTAGTACCGCCCTCTTGGCCCACGCTTTTCGCAGGCCCTCCTCATATCGGAAATTGCCCGTCTGCTCGATGGTTGCCACCTGATTTGTATTTGGCGCGAACTTCGCCGCCATCTGGTCGCTCCATGTTAACGCCGGCGCAGGCGGCCCAGCCGGTTTACCGTTCTTCGCCGGCTCGGGTCTCACCGTCGATGCTGCCCTGTCTGTTTGCGTGGCAACGTTCCACGCCAGAAAAGTATCGATGTAACTTCCCGCGCCGTACAGTATCCGCAAGCGCGACGCATTTACAATGCGGTGCGACTGGTCAGGGCGGTTGGGCTTGAATTCCAGTTGCGCCTGAGAACTGGTCCGGATCTCCTGAACGTCCCGGCCTCCCGGCTTCATTTCGAGCTCAATATGCTCGCTCCGCAGGATGCGCGTCTCCGCAAGTTGTGTTCCGGGCTGTGGCAGGGGTACGGATTCCGCTACAGCGTTTCCGTCCGCAAGGACGAGATGAAGATTGCTGTTCTGTTGCGCCTTGCCGTTTACCTGCTTCATCTCGACCGCGAAGCGTAGATCCGCTCGGTTGCCCGTCAAGGTGGTCCGCGAGCCCAGGCTCTTCGGAGATCACTTTGGCATTCGTATCGCCGATGATGTTCACCAGATTGGCCGTTGTCGTCGAACAGCGCTGTCATCTTGTCTGCGGAATACGTTGTATGGCGATCGTCCCGCTCGTCGGACCCGAAGGCATGGTCGCTCTCAATCTGGTGCAGCACGCCGTCCTGAAGTGTAATGACAGAGTTTTAAGGCTTGGATCGTCGTGGTTTGCCGCTGCATCTTGGACCAGGGCGAAAGATAGATCTTCTGCTCCGATTCTTTGTACACAAGGTCGCCGGCTTCCACATGAAACTTGTTTGCGGCGGGACCCTTTCCGATCCAGTCCAGCGCAACCTGCGATTTCAAATGCAGCACCTTCGTATTGGGGTCATACTCAGCCCCGACCGCTCGGCCGTCACCTTCGGTGAACACAAACGATGCCGGCTGATCCGTCTTCGCCTTTCCGGTCTTCGTCTCATAGATAATTCCCGAAGTGGTTACCCTGACCCGCTTGGCCGCTTCCTTGGGATCCGCTGCATCCCTATCGGAGGGAACATTCATGACGATTTCTACCGGTCCGTCAGATTTCAGCAGCCCGGATCCTTCGTCGAACAAAGCCCTCTCGCTTCTCACGTACGTGTAGGATCCGGCATTTTTGTCGTACAGCCGCAAAGCAAGTTCGAGCAGCTCAAAAGTGGAGGGATCATGCGTCGCCTGGAACGACTTGGCCTCTACCCGGACGATCGGCCTGTTAGTCTGCGGATCGTCCTTCTTGTAAACCCAACCAATCGGCGCTACCGCTTCATATCCCTTTTGGATTGGCGGGGTCGCCACTGAATGCGCCCTCTTCGCTTTCTCTCGACGCAGCTTATAGGTATAGCCCACAGTCGCCGCTACAAGGATTGCGGCTACAGCGATAAAAACGGAAATTCGCCGCATGTGTCGGGAATATCGGCTCTGCTTCCTAAGAATAGCAGCGCGTTGGCCGCCGAAAGCAAGCGAAGAAAATATGAGCACGATGTTGTCATACCAGGGCTGCCAAACTTATAAACCCAAGCGAAACAATCACTTGCATAAAGCACTTGTCACTCTAACGTCGAGTGTGCTAAAACTACGCATGGGCGATCAGCAAATTGATTAGCCCGAAATCGTCGGGTGAGTGCAGCCCGATGTAACTCAAACCAATTCTAGCTAGTGCTCACTGGAGGTTCTTAAGTATGGATATTCGACCGCTACACGACCGCGTCGTGGTCAAACGGATCGAAGAAGGGGAGGCCATGCAGGGCGGTCTCTACATCCCGGACTCGGCCAAGGAAAAGCCGCAGCAGGGTGAAGTCGTGGCTGTTGGAAAAGGCAAGAAGAATGACGAAGGGAAGATCTTTCCGCTCGACGTACAGGTCGGCGATCGCATCCTCTTCGGCAAATATTCCGGCAGCGATATCAAGCTGAACGGCAACGAGTACCTGATCATGCGTGAGGATGAGATCCTTGGCGTGCTCGCGAACGGAAAGTCTAAATAGGAGGCTATCAACCAAACATGGCTGCAAAACAGATTCTTTATAGCGAGGATGCGCGCCAGGCGGTTCTTCGCGGCGTGAATCATCTCGCGAACGTCGTGAAGGTCACCCTCGGTCCCAAGGGACGCAACGTTGTTCTCGAGAAAAAATTCGGTGGACCGACCATCACCAAAGACGGTGTGACGGTCGCAAAAGAAGTTGAACTGAAGGATCCACTGGAAAACATGGGCGCCCAGATGGTGCGCGAGGTTGCTTCGAAAACCTCTGATATTGCTGGCGACGGTACCACCACCGCGACCATTCTGGCCCAGGCAATTTTCCGTGAGGGCGTGAAATCGGTTGCCGCGGGAGCGAACCCGATGGCACTGAAGCGCGGCATCGAAAAGGCCGTCGATACAGTCGTCGAGGAAATAAAGAAATATTCGAAGCCCGTATCCGGCGATGCCATCGCTCAGGTTGGCAGCATCTCCGCCAACGGCGACACCACCATCGGAAACATCATTGCCGATGCGATGAAGAAGGTCGGCAAAGACGGCGTCATCACGGTCGAAGAATCCAAGACCATGATCACCGAACTCCAGACCGTGGACGGTATGCAGTTCGATCGTGGTTATCTCTCACCCTATTTCGTGAGCGACCCCGATCGGATGGAAGCGGTTCTCGAAGATCCTTACATCCTGATTCATGAAAAGAAGATCAGCAACATGAAGGATCTGCTGCCTCTGCTCGAGCAGATTGCTCGCTCCGGCAAGCCGCTCCTCGTCATCGCTGAAGAAGTGGAAGGCGAGGCTCTGGCAACCTTGGTTGTCAACAAGCTGCGCGGAACGCTTAACGCCTGCGCGGTGAAGGCTCCTGGCTTCGGCGATCGCCGCAAGGCGATGCTCGAAGACATTGCCATCCTCACTGGCGGCAAGGCCCTGATGGAAGAGACCGGCATCAAACTGGAAGGTGTTCGCCTCGAAGACCTCGGTCGCGCGAAGCGCGTCACCGTGGATAAGGACAACACCACTCTCGTGGATGGCGCCGGTACTCAGAAAAATATCGAAGGCCGCATCAAGCAGCTCCGCACTCAGATCGATGAGACAACCTCTGATTACGATCGTGAGAAGCTGCAGGAGCGGCTGGCCAAGCTCGCGGGCGGCGTTGCTGTGATCAAGGTAGGCGCTGCGACCGAAACCGAAATGAAGGAGAAGAAGGCTCGCGTTGAAGATGCACTTCACGCAACACGTGCAGCCGTCGAAGAGGGCATCGTCCCGGGCGGCGGCGTTGCGCTGCTCCGCGCCGGCAAGGCTCTCCAGAGCCTGAAGGCCGAAGGCGACGAACAGATCGGCGTCGATATCATTCGCAAGGCCACCGAGGAGCCGCTGCGCCAGATTGCTGGCAACGCGGGCGATGAAGGCGCCATCGTCGTCGAAAAGGTTCGCGCGAACGCCGATAACAACTTCGGCTTTAATGCCCAGACCGGTCAGTTCGAAGACCTGGTGAAATCCGGTGTCATCGATCCAACCAAGGTCACCCGCTCGGCCCTGCAGCATGCCGCTTCGATCAGTGCGCTCATGCTCACGACCGAAGCGCTGATCTGCGAAATTCCGGAGAAGAAAGGTCCTGCTGGACCTCCGGGGGGCCACGGTCCGGAGATGGATTACTAATCCCTCTCGAATTCTTCGACTTACTTGTCAGCCCGCTCGGGGTTAACTCGGGCGGGCTTTTTCTTTGCGTTTCAAAGCCGGAGTCTTACGCTGGACGCGGCAACAACCGCCCTTGAGTTATCTCTTGCGGCTCGACGCGGATCTCTTGCGTGTGCTGCCGCTCTTTTTCGAAGCGCTTTTCTTCTTCGGGTTAGCTGGAATCTTCGCTCCGGACCGGCGTGCCTCGCTCAAGCCGATTGCGATCGCTTGCTTCCGGCTTTTCACTCTTTTCCTGCCGGCCGACTTCAGTTCGCCATGCTTGTATTCGTGCATGGTCTTTTCCATCTTCTTGCGAACGGTCTTCTTCGATTTAGGATCGGAGCCCGATGAAGATCGCTTCCTTCCGGAAGATCTCGAAGCGCTTTTTCTCTTAGCCGCCACTACTTAAGCCTCCTTGAGTGTGGAGACAACCCGCGAATCTTTTGTTTCAATCTTAATAGCGTCTTGCAGTTGGACAGCCTGAGTTGCTGGTCACTTCCGCTGTTATCCTGGACTTTACAAGAGGTAGTTATTGTCTCGACTTTCGGCAGCTTTTCGGAGCTTCTTTGCGATTCTTTTTTCAGGTGTATTGCCCGATGACATCGCGTCTCACTTCGGTTATTCCAAAACCATAGCTGTTCCGGTCACCACACAACCGGAACAGCCGACGCCCAAGACCAGTGACAGCGCGCTTCAGGTACTCCGCATTCTGCAGCGGGATTCGCGTCTGATCGATTTTTTTATGGAAGACATTTCTTCTTACACCGATGATCAGATCGGCGCCGCGGTTCGCACCGTGCACGCGGATTGCAAGGCCAGCATCAATCGTCACTTCGCACTTCTTCCCGTCATAGATGGCGTCGAAGGCACGTACCAGAATCTCGACAGCTCGAAAGCTCCCGACCCGAATCGGATTAAGCTAATCGGCAACGTGCCTCCGAACGGGAAAGTGCCGGGTGGAACGCTTCGCCATCGCGGTTGGATGGCTTCATCCGTCAATCTTCCGCCGCTGGGGAAACAGGATCCTTCGGTGCTTGCCCCAGCTGAACTCGAAGTCGAATAGCCATCGCGCTGCATGTCGCAATTCATCATCGGTATCGATCTCGGAACGACAAACAGTGCTCTCGCGTATAGCCCAGCCGGTCTGCCGGACGGCGAGCACAATCTGGCGCGCCTCTTCCCTGTTCCTCAACTAGTCAATCCGGGAGAAGTCGCGGAGCTCGATCTTCTGCCGTCCTCGCTTTACATCCCGGGCCCCAACGAGTTTGTGGAGGGAGCTTTGGCCCTTCCTTGGAATCAGCGCCCCGAATACATCACGGGTCGCCTCGCGCGTACACGAGGCGCCGAGAACGCAACTCGCCTGGTGACCTCTGCAAAATCGTGGCTCTCCCATCAAAACGCGGATCCTGTTCAGCCGCTTCTGCCGGTATCTTCGCCGGAAGGCGTGGCCAAGATCTCTCCGCTTGAAGCTTCCCGTCAGTACTTACTTCATCTACGCTCGGCTTGGAACAACGCACATCCGGATGCCAGGCTCGAGGACCAGTCCGTTCTGATCACTGTTCCGGCTTCGTTCGATGCCGCTGCTCGCGACCTCACGCAGCGTGCGGCAAAACTCGCCGGTTATCCGGAGGTCACCATCATTGAGGAGCCTCAGGCGGCCTTCTATGCCTGGATCGACCGCAATCCGAATTGGCGAGATCAGGTCAAACCCGGCGATCTGGTCTTAGTCGTGGATATCGGTGGCGGAACGACCGATTTCACGTTGATCGCGGTCACAGAGAAGGCCGGCGAGCTGCAGCTTGAGCGCGTTGCCGTGGGCGAACACCTGCTTCTCGGCGGAGACAACATGGATCTTGCAGTGGCCCGTCATGCGGAGCAACAATTCGCTCAAAAGGGAACGAAGCTGGAGACAATTCAATTCCATTCGCTTTGGCAGCAATGCCGGGTGGCGAAGGAAGTATTGCTTTCGAGCGATTCGGTTGCTCCCGACAAACAGCCGCTCACGATTTTAGGTCGAGGTACCGGATTGATTGGGGGCACGCTTCGCGGCACGATCACCCGTAGTGAAGTGCGCAGTCTCTTGCTCGACGGTTTCTTCCCGGGCATTGGCGTGGATGCCGCTCCACAGCGCCAGCGCCGTGCCGCCCTTATGGAAGTCGGTCTGAACTACGCTGCCGACCCTGCGGTTACAAAACATCTTGCCCAATTTCTGCGGCAGGCGGGCTCTAATGCCGGATTCAATGATTTTGCTCGCCCGACGCATCTCCTCTTGAACGGAGGTGTGCTTCAGGCTGGAGCTATCGAGCGCCGTATTTTTGAAGTTCTTAATGGCTGGTTGACGAGCGCCGGGGCTGCTCCCCTCTCCGAGCTTCACAACGAGACCAAGCAGGCCGATCTCATGCATGCGGTCGCGTATGGGGCGGCCTACTATGGTGTTGCGCGCACGGGAAGAGGTGTGCGCATTCGTGGTGGCGTCCCGCGTACCTATTACGTCGGAATCGAAAGTTCTTTGCCGGCCGTCCCTGGCCTGCCGTCTCCCATGAAAGCGTTGGTTGTCGTTCCGTTCGGTCTCGAAGAAGGCTCTAAAGTCGAATTGCCCCAGCGTCCCTTCGCGCTCGTTGTCGGCGAGCCCGCCGAGTTTCGCTTCTTCTCGTCGTTGTCTCGGAAGAATGACGCGGCGGGCACGCTCATTGAAGAAATCGGCGATGACATAGAGGAGCTGGCGCCCATCGAGGTCTCTCTCCCGCCTCACATGGATGGCATTCGGGAAGAAGTCGTTCCAGTTACACTCGAAACCAACGTGACGGAAACAGGAATGCTCGAGCTCTGGTGCGTGGCCGCAGATGGACGGCGTTGGAAACTCGAGTTTAACGTCAGGGAGCGCGCCGCTGCCGCATGAACGTCGGCATCGATCTCGGAACCACCAACTCTGCCCTTGCCTATATCGATCCGCAAGAGGCGGCGGAAGCGGATTTCCCCCCTATTCATGTGCTGCCGATCGAACAACAATTGGATGCCAATCACCTTGGCCCGCTTCGCACGCTGCCTTCGTTCCTCTACCTGAGTGATCCGCCCGTCGTAGGCGCTTACGCTCGCGATCAAGGAGCGCTGGTTCCGACCAAGACCGTCCATTCCGCAAAATCCTGGCTCTCGAATTCGGAGGCCGACCGTACGGCGAAAATCTTACCTTGGGATTCTCAGGAGGAAGGTCGCGTTCTGTCCCCCGTCGAAGCCTCCACACGATATCTCGATCACCTTCGCAATACATGGCACCGCGCCAAAGGGACATCGCTCGCGGCTCAGCGCGCCGTCCTGACGGTCCCTGCCAGTTTCGACGAAGAAGCTCGCGAGCTGACGGTGCAGGCCGCTCGTGATGCCGGCATCGATAATGTTACTTTGCTCGAAGAGCCTGCCGCGGCCTTCTACGCCTGGATCGCGAATCACCTCTCGCGTTCCAATAAAGAGCTGTTCGACGGACAGATTGTTCTAGTATGCGATGTCGGCGGCGGCACGACGGATTTTACCCTGGTTCGGGTTAATCGCGACGGCGATCGCGTCCAATTTACACGCACAACCGTGGGCCGTCATCTACTGCTTGGCGGCGATAACCTCGATCTCACTGTTTCCTGGCTTGCCGAATCCAAACTCGGCAAGTCTCTGTCGCTTCGACAAAGGAGCGCGCTTCGACGCCAGTGCTCGGCCGCCAAAGAATCGATGCTTTCCGAAAACGGCCCGGCAGGCGTAGACGTGACCGTCGTTGGCGCCGGCGCTTCGCTGATCGGCGGAACACTAAGAACAACCATTACCCGTGATGAAGTGCTCGAACTCGCGCTGGGCGGCTTCCTTCCTCCCTGTCTGCTGACCGATCAGCCGCGGCAGGAAAAGCAAAGCGTCTTCCGCGAACTTGGGCTTCCATACGTTTCAGACCCCGCCATCACCCGCCACCTGGCTGAATTTCTCCACAACTCGCCCGCGGCCGAGCACGGTGTAGACGCCATTCTATTCAACGGCGGGTTCTTCATCCCGCAGGTCTTCCGCGAACGCGTGCGAGATGTCGTGGCGCACTGGTTTGGGCGTCAGCCTCTGCTCCTCGAAAATCACGATTTGGATTTAGCTGTGGCGGTTGGCGCCGCGTACTATTCGTACGTACGGGCCTCCGGGAGCGGGGTGCTCGTGCGTGGAGGCTTGCCGCGCGCGTATTTTCTTGGTTTGCATTCGTTCTATACGCCCGCTTCAACCTCGATTCAGGCCGTTTGCCTGATGCCTCGCGGCACGGAAGAGGGCCAGGAGATCAAACTTGAGCAACCTGAACTTCAGCTGCTCGCCAATACGCCAGTGGCATTTCGTCTGTACAGCTCGTTGAGCCGCACCGAGGACAAAGCAGGCGAGGTTGTCTCGCTTAGCTCAACAGAAAATATGCTTGATCCGGCGAGCGATCCGCGTCTCCATGCTCCTCTACGCGCTGTAATTCGTTTCGGGAAAGGCGGTGAGCGGCGCGTCCCGGTAACGCTTGGCGCTCGTTTGAGCGAAGTGGGTACGCTCGAAACGTGGGCCGAATCGAAAATTAGCGAGCATCGCTGGCAGCTTCAATTTCAATTGCGCAAGGCCGCCGATTCAAGTGAAAATGCGCCGGCTGCAGCGGGTGTGCGCTCGACGGCCGTGATCAGCGCGGAAGCGCGATCACAGGCAGAGGCTTTGATTGAACAAGTTTTCGGAAAATCCGATTCCGGTTTGCCGCCTGAGCAGCTTCCCGCCCGGCTGGAACAAGCATTGGCATTAGGTCGCCTTTCGTGGCCTTTGTCCACCATTCGGGCCCTGGCCGATAAACTCCTGGAATTTGCGGAGGGGCGGCGGAAAAATCCGCACTATGAGGTACGCTGGCTCAATCTCACCGGCTTCTGCCTGCGCCCCGGTTTCGGATTTCCCGGCGACGATTTCCGGATCGAGCAAGCCCGCCGAGTCTATGCAGCCGGTCTCACTTTCGGCAATCAAATCCAATGCGAGATCGATTGGTGGATCTTCTGCGGACGCATTGCGGGCGGCCTCAATCGCAATCAGCAGGCCGACATCTTTCAACGCCTCTCCCCGCTCCTTCTGCCGAAACAGAAGCGAAAGCAGCGCATAAACCAGAGTCTCTATCGGGAAATGTGGCGAACGGCGGCCAGTCTGGAACTTCTACCACAGCAAACCAAGGTGCAGCTTGGCGACGCGGTGCTCGAAATCATCAAACGGAGTGAGATGGTTGACTCCGGCGCCTGGTCTCTCTCCCGTCTGGGAGCGCGAAAGCTGTTCAGCGGACCGATCAACCTGGTCGTCTCACCTTCCATCGCCAGCCGCTGGGTGGAAGCGTTGCTGAAGCTCCCAGTGACTCCCGCCCTACTGGAAGCCATCGTGCAAATCGCCCAACAGACCGGCGATGTTGCGCGTGATCTGCCGCCCGCTACCCTCAGTGCAGTGCGCCGGGCCTGCGAGGGAACCTCCCGAGCAGCCGATCTATTACGCCAGCTTTCGGGCGAGGACAGCGGCCTTGCTGCGGCGAGCCGCGTATTTGGGGAAGAGTTGCCCGCCGGTTTGGTTCTGGCGGAATCGACAGCTTGAGTTGCGCGATCGATGCGCGAAACACAAATCATCGCTGCGATCCACCAGCTGTCTGACGCAGGGCACCACGACAGGAGCGTGATCAAAGGCATCGGCGATGATTGTGCGATTCTGCGTCCCGCTCCGGAGGAAGATCTCGTGTTCACCTCTGACCTGGTGATTGAAAACCGCCACTTCACACGTGAAACCCATTCGCCGGCCGATATTGGCCACAAAGCGCTCGCGCGCAGTCTCTCAGATCTTGCCGCTATGGGGAGCGAGCCCGTTTTTTGCCTCGTTTCGCTCGCTGTTCCGGCCCGCTCCGGCGGCGCTTGGGTTCGTCATTTCTATAAAGGACTTCTTGCGCTTGCCGACAGGTTCAAAGTCACGCTTGCGGGCGGCGATCTCGCGCGGGCCGATAACGTCTTTGCCGATGTCACCTGCTGCGGCCGTGTTCCTCGTGGAAAAGCCATTCTGCGCAGCGGAGCAGAACCCGGTGATCGAATATACGTTACAGGCGAAGTCGGCGGATCCGCGCATGGACTGAGCTCACGTGCGGGCCGCGCCTGGAGGCGCCATCTCCGGCCGGAACCGCGCATTGCTGTGGGCATTGCCCTTCGTCGTCTGGGCGTCTCTGCCGCAATCGATCTGAGCGACGGCCTTGCATTCGACCTTCATCGGCTGTGCCTCCAATCGAATGTCAGCGCTGAGATCGAAAACGATCTACCCATCGCTCCCGGAGCAAGTCTCGAAGAAGCTCTTCATGGAGGCGACGATTACGAACTTCTTTTCACAGCGCCTCCGGGCCTCAAAATTCCCAGAAGGGTAGCTCAAATTCCAGTTACTGCGATCGGAATCGTGACCCGCGGCCGTCCGGGAGCGCTCCGTTTCAAGGGCCGCCCGCTCCCACCCAAAGGATTCGATCACTTCCAATGAGCACCCCTCCTGGTTCCGAAATCGTTCTGAACCTTATCGAAGCGTTCCGCCGCTCAAAAACGATGTTCACCGCGGTGCGCCTCGGTCTCTTTGACCGGCTGGAAAATCAATCCCAATCGTCTGAGAGTCTTGCTGCGAACCTGAACGTGAACCCGAGCGCTTTAGCCAGACTTCTCGATGGCTGTGTCGGTTTGCGCCTGCTTGTTCGCGACTCCGTCGGTTATCGCAATACACCAACGGCTTCTCGCTATCTCTCAAGCGCAAGTCGCAATACGCTCGCTGGCTATATCACTTACTCCGATCAGTCGCTTTACGCGTTGTGGTCTCATTTGGACGACGCCGTTCGCGAGGGTACCAATCGCTGGGAACAGTCTTTCGGCAGCCGCAATGCTCTATTCGATCATTACTTCCGCGATGAAAGCGCTACGCGAAGCTTTCTTGGAGGAATGCACGGCTTCGGCCAGATATCCTCACATAGCGTGATTCGCGCATTTGACCTCAGCGGTTTCGCCCATTTGGCTGACCTCGGAGGCGCAACAGGTCATCTGGCCATCGCGGCCTGTGAAGCGTATCCGAACCTGCGCGCGACCGTTCTCGATCTCCCGCGAGTAGAGCCTTACGCCCGCGCCCATATCGGCTCCAGCGGCCTGGGCAGCCGCATCGAATTCATAGCTGGCGATTTCTTTGCGGGCCAACTGCCGCCGGCTGACATTTATGCCCTCGGCCGCATTATTCATGACTGGAGCGAACAAAAGATTACTCCTCTTCTCCAGAAGATATTCGATACCCTTCCCGAGGAAGGCGGCCTGCTGATTGCCGAAGCCCTCCTTCACGAGGATCGATCCGGTCCCGTGTACGCACTCATGCAGGATTTGAACATGCTTGTCTGCACAGACGGAAAGGAACGCACGCCCGACGAATACCAGGCGCTGCTCGAGTCGGCTGGATTTCGTAAGGTGGAGTACCGCCGCACTGGATCGCTATTGGATGCGGTGCTCGCGCTGAAGGTTTAGGAGAACAGTACAAGTGGGCACTACGATCGAAACAGTTCCGTATGGCGGCTGGCCAAACTGCTATCGCATCACGAACCGAGATGTGGAGCTGATCGTCACGTCCGATGTCGGCCCCCGAGTGATCCGGTTCGGGTTCGTGGGAGGCCAGAATCTTTTCGCCGAGCTTCAGAACGAATTGGGGAAATCAAATGAGGCTTGGTGGGTGGCGCGTGGAGGTCATCGCCTCTGGGTTGCGCCCGAAAGAATGCCCGAAACCTACGCGCTCGACAATAGCCCGGTCAAGGCGACAGTAAGCGGAGACCGCATTACCCTTCTTCAGCCTGTCGAGCCGGAAACAGCGCTGCAGAAGGAGATTTCCCTCCAACTCTCTCCTCAGGGCTCTATTTCTGTTACGCATCGCATCGAGAACACTGGGCCCAAACCACGTCGGCTCTCGCCGTGGGCACTCACCCAAATGGCGCCGGGCGGCGTCGGCATGGCCATGTTCCCTCCGCGCGCGACGCACGAGCAACAATTATTGCCAACCAATCCGCTCGTCATGTGGGCTTACACCGACTTTTCGGACGAGCGCTGGAAGTTTACAAACAAATATCTCATTCTGAAGTCGGACCGCGCCAAGAGCAGCCCGCAAAAGGCCGGTCTCTTCAATGTGAATACAGTGGGCGCCTATCTCCTCGGCTCAGAGCTCTTCATCAAGCACACGGAAGCTAATCCTCAGGCTGTTTATCCCGACTTTCAGTGCTCTTTCGAGATGTTTTCAAACGGAGATTTTCTCGAGCTCGAAACGCTTGGCGCTCTTGTCGATCTAATTCCCGGCAGCTCGGTGGCGCACGTGGAACGGTGGTCCCTCCACCGCGACGTGAGATTCACTTCGTTTACGGACGAAGAAATCGACCGTGTTCTTCTCTCCCGAATGCGTTGATCGGCAGCTACGCAGTAGGTGCTGCTGAACCAATTGGAGCAGCCGCCGAATTCAAATCATGTCGCATCTGCGTGACCGCTTTGATTAAGCTGTCAACCTCGTCCCCCTGAGGCAGATATTCAAGCGTGACGTATCCGGAATAGCCGGATTTTCCAATGGCTTTGTAAATATCGTCCCACTTCATCTCGCCTGTGCCGGGATCGTGGCGGCCGGGGGCATCCGCGACATGGAAGACCGCTACATAAGGGTCGGATTCTTTAATCATCGGAATCGGGTCGCCATTCTGCACGTATTCGTGATAGATATCGAACAACAACCGGAAGTGCGGGTTGTCCACTTCCTTGATCACCTGTAAGCCTTCCTTGGCGCTTGTCAGAAAGTAGCCCTTGTGATTCACCTTGCTGTTGAGCGGTTCCAGGATCAATTTGAGATCAGCGTCCTTCGCCATCTCGGCCGCTCGTTTTCCGCCCTCCACCATACTGGCGTGTTGTTCTTCGTGGCTCATATTTGGCTGCACATTTCCGCTCATTACAATGATCTGCGGAACCTTCAGTTTCTTCGCCCATGCAATCGAATCGCGCACGTCCTGCAGAAACGCTTCACGGTGTGCCGGATTCACCATCGTCACCGGACGTTTGGTCCAGTCATGCTGGCATAAGAGAGCATCTATGCCCAGCCCGTACGATTGAGCCAGGCGCATGTATTTTGCCGCATCCGCATCCGACCATGTAATGTGTTCGCTTACCAGCTCAACCGATTGCATTCCCGCCCGAGCGGCCGTCGCCAACTTATCGCCAAACGTGCCTTTCAGTGTCCAGAGCATCACTCCTGAAGTGACGCGAGCAGTCTTAGGTCGAGCTGGTGGGGCGCTCGATGAAGCGGCCGCCTGTGAGGCCGCATTTCGCTGGGCGATCATGACCGGAGATCCCGCAAGCGCCGCTCCGGCAACTCCCAGGAATTTTCTCCGGCTGGATCTCGTATAAATCATAATTTCATTCTCGATCTCAGCGAATATCAACCAGGCTACTCGACCCGCAGTGCCTCGATCGGATTGATACGCGCTGCCCGTTTTGCTGGCAAATAGATCGCTGCGGCCGACACAAGGACCAGAACGCCCGTCACGAACACAAATGTACTTGGATCGGTGGTGCTTATGCCGAACAGGATCGATTCCATGAAACGGGTCAGGGCAAAAGACCCCGCTAGTCCCAGAGCAATTCCCCAAACTATCAGTCGCAACCCCTGTCCCAGCACAAGTCTCACCACATTGCGCGGTTCGGCTCCCAACGCGACACGTACCCCGATTTCGCGCGTGCGGAGACTCACCGAATAGGCCAGCACACTATACAGCCCCACGGCCGCGAGCAGCACGGCAACGCCAGCGAAGTTCATCAGCACTGTCATATTGAATCTGCGCGGCGCGGTCCATTCGTGAAGAATGGCGTCCATGCTGCTCACGTCAGCCACCGGTTGTTCCTTATCCATCTTTTGAACTTGGTTCTCAATCGCCGATGCCATCGCAGCCGGATCGCCCGCTGTGCGCGCCAAGAGAATCATGGATTGTAACTCGCGCACCGGCAGATAGATTTCGGTGTGGGCCGGGGAATCCGGTCCAAACTGATGTTCATTGCTTACGATTCCAATCACCGAATAGCGATCCTTCTTATTGTTCGCTTGCGGATACACAATTACCTTGCCGATCGGATCCTGGCCAGGCCAATTCGTTCGGGCAAACGATTCATTTACCAGCGCAACCGAAGGAGGCGACGCGAGCACATCCTGCCGGTCGAACGTTCGCCCTCGCAGTACGCGCAACCCGAGCGTTTCAAAATAGCCTTCGCGAACGCGGGCTCTGTCGGAAACACGTTCCTGTCCAGGCTTACTCGGCTTGCCTTCCAGTTCATAGGAGGCCGCGCTGATACTTCGCATGGGCAAGGCATCGGTCAGACTCACGGCTTGCACTCCTGGAAGCTGTCGCACGCCCTCCAAAAGCCTGTCGTCGAATGCCGCGACCTGCTCCAGCTTCGGGTATTTTGCCTGGGGAAGGGAAATCCGCATGCTAACGAGGTGGTCCGGACGAAAACCCAGATCGGTTGACATAATCCGCGCTAGGCTGCGAATCATCAAGCCCGCTCCAATCAGAAGAACTATCGATAGAGCGATTTCGGCAATCACCAAGCTGCTCCGAAGCCGGTTCGAAGCCCCGCCCACTCCTCGCGCGCCTCGGCCTAATGCTTCGTTTACGCTTTGCCGTAAAGCGTGGAGCGCCGGCGCCATGCCAAATAAAATTCCCGAGGCTAAAACCACAAGAAAAGTGAATCCGAGCACCAGCGGGTCGATTCGTAATTCATGAAACCCGTGCGTATCCGGCGGCGCCAATGCCGATACAATACGCAGAATCCAGACGGCCAGCAGCAAGCCGGCGACTCCGCCGGCCGCGCTCAGCAATACACTCTCGCTAAGCATCTGCCTTACAATCCTCCGCCGTCCAGCCCCGAGCGCCATCCGCACCGCGATTTCCCGCTCGCGTTGCACCGCGCGTGTCAGCAACAGATTGGCGACATTCGCACATGCAATCAGAAGTACGAAGCCGACAGCGACCTGCAGAATTAAAAGGCTTCGGCGGAGCTCCGGGCTCACATCCTCATCGGATAACGAAAAAACATTTACGCTGAACCCGGTGTTCATGTCGGGGTCCTCACGCTGCAGCCGCCTGGCGACGAGACTCATTTCGGCTCTCGCCTGATTCAGGCTGATTCCCGGCTTCAACCGCCCGAACACCATATAATTCGACTGCTTCTCTTGCTGAGGCCCCGGCGCAATGTTGACCGGGAGCCAGATCTTCGACCTGTTCTGATCGAAACCTCCCGAGGTGCCCGGCAGTTTAAAGCCGGGCGGCAAAACTCCGATGATTTGGTATTCCACTCTATCGGCGCGCAGAGTTTTGCCCAGAATCGCGGGATCGCTATGAAAGCGGCCTCGATATAAATCGTCTGTGATAATCGCGACTTTGCCGTTCCCTGGCTGCATTTCTTCTGGTTTGAAGTTCCTCCCCAGCCGCACTCGAATTCCGAGCAACGGGAAGAAATTCGAAGATGCCCTCGCCGCCTGCACTAGCTCCGGCCTGCGCGTCGCAGAATCATTCTCCGCCGCGACATTGACACTTATCTCCGAATAGATCGCCATGCCCTCGAAAGAGCGGGCCTGTTTATTCCAGGCGAGGTAGTTTTTCAGCCGTGCTGGCATACGCTCCGCCACAAACGCCGGCAGCAGCGGGTTCTTCTCCCAAATCATCACCAGCCGGTCGGGATCCCGCAGGGCCCGCAGCGGCGCCGAATTCAGCAAAACCGCATTGATGATGCTGAAAATCGCTGTATTCGCTCCAATGCCCAGCGCCAGCGCAAAAACTGCCGCGCCGGCGAATCCGGGGCTCTTCCGAAATCCGCGTATTCCATAGCGAACGTCTTGCCACAGCGTGCCCATGAATGTTCAGCACCAGTATGTCCGATTACTATTAAGCTAGCCGGGTTCTTTCCGTTTCTCGCTTACCCTCTTGTTTCATGTCCACGTTAAAAGAAGCTCTGGTCGGCACGCGTCGCGACTTCACGGAAGGCAGCCTCAACCGTGCCATTGTGCTCCTTGCCATTCCAATGATTCTGGAAATGGCGATGGAGTCCCTCTTCGGCATCGTGGACGTTTTCTTCGTATCGCGCCTCGGTTCGGACGCCGTTGCTACCGTCGGTCTCACCGAATCGCTGCTTACTGTTGTCTTTGGCGTGGCCATCGGCCTGAGTATGGCAACGACGGCTTTCGTCGCCCGTCGAACCGGTGAAAAGGATTCGGAAGGGGCTGCGGATGCCGCGGTCCAGGCAATCTTTCTCGGGGTAATTGTCTCTGCTGTCGTGGGTGTAATCGGTGTAGCAAGAGCACCTGATCTGCTTCGCGTCATGGGCAGCAGTCCATCCGTGGAAGCGAATTCCCGCTACACGCAGGTGATGCTCGGTGGCTCTGCTGCCATTTTTCTTCTCTTTCTAATCAATGCGATCTTCCGGGGGGCTGGCGATGCGGCCCTCGCCATGCGCGCGCTCTGGATCGCCAACGCGATCAATATCGTGTTTGATCCGTGCCTCATTAATGGATGGGGGCCATTCCCCAGACTGGGGGTCCTCGGGGCGGCCGTAGCTACAACCACCGGACGCAGCATTGGCGTTATCTTTCAGCTTTGGCAACTCGGCTCTGGCAGGAATCGCATAGCCATCAACCGTCGGCAGGTGCGGCTCGATCTGCCGGTCATGTGGAGGCTCCTAAAGGTCTCCGCCACCGGCATTGTTCAGTTTTTGGTTGCCACCGCAAGCTGGATGGCCCTGGTGCGTATCATCTCCTCGTTCGGCAGCGCCGCCGTGGCGGGCTACACCATCGCCGTGCGCCTGGTCATCTTTACGATCCTTCCATCCTGGGGCTTGAGCAATGCCGCTGCAACGCTGGTAGGCCAGAACCTTGGCGCACGCAAGCCCCAGCGGGCCGAGACAGCGGTTTATCGCACTGCGTTCTACAACATGGGTTACCTCGGCCTGGTGTCCATCGCGTTTCTATTCTTTCCGGCTCCGCTGGTTGCTTTCTTTACGAGCGAGCCGGCGGTCCTCCGCACCGCGGTTGCTTGCCTGAGCATCTTTGGTATCGGCTATATGAGTTACGCGTGGGGGATGATTCTTATCCAGGCTTTTAATGGCGCGGGCGATACCCTCACGCCAACGCTTATCAATCTCTTTGCCTTCTGGCTATTTCAGATCCCCGTGGCATATGTGCTCGCGATTCACTATTCCTACGGCCCTCGCGGCGCTTTCTCCGCGGTACCCATAGCCGACCTCGTGCTTACTACGAGTGCCCTTGTCCTCTTTCGGCGGGGTGATTGGAAACGACAGAAAATCTAGTGTCGTTAACCGTGCCCGAACGTGCTAACAAGAAGAGCGGGGCCGCTGTGCCACATCGCGAGCCGAATATCAATCGTCTGCTTTGGACGGCAATCGAGCAAAAACGCTTGATCCAACTTCGGTACAAGGACCGGGAACGGATAGTCGAACCACACGATTATGGGATTCACAACGGCGTGGTCAAACTTCTCGGTTATCAGGTAGGCGGCTCCAGCAGCCACAAACTTCCCAATTGGCGATGGATGGAGGAGGATCTCATCTCTGACATCCGGTTGCTGAACCGGATGTTCCCGGGTGGTCGCCCCACACCCTCGGGCAAACACCACGCATGGGACAAGCTTTTCATCAGAGTGAAACCGGCTGATGAGGACAAATAATCCTCATCCTTGTCTCTGACTCGCTGAAGCCGCCATAGTCCAAACCCCGCGCCGACCCACGTCGCCAACTTGGTACGCTTTATCCCAATGACCAGATTCCTCGCACTTCTGTTCGCGGCGAGCACTGCGCTTGCTGCCGCTGAGCCCGTCAGTATCCCCGCCCAATACAGCGAAACCGCCCAAAAGGTGATCACCGCTGCGCTGGCCGACAAGGACGGACTCGTGCGTTTGCAATATCTGTGCGATCGCATTGGCAGCCGGTTGAGCGGCACTCCGTCTCTGGAACGCGCTATCGGATGGGCTTCGGAGGAGATGACCGCTGCCGGGCTGGAAAACGTCCAAACGCCTCCTGTGAAAGTTCCTCACTGGGTTCGAGATAAGGAATCGGCCGTCATGCTCGCTCCACTCCAGAAGCCGCTAACGATGATTGGGCTCGGCATGAGCGTCGCAACACCGCCGGAAGGCATCACTGCAGACGTGATCGCCGTCTCCAATTTTGATCAGCTCACCGCCCTCGGGCGCTCCAAGGTCGCAGGCAAAATCGTTTTGTTCGATCCGGATTGGAAGGGCTACGGTCAAACCGTGATGTACCGGACCGCCGGGCCTTCCCGTGCTGCGGGCCTCGGAGCAGCGGCAGTGCTGGTCCGTTCAATGACGGGCGTTAGTCTCCAGACGCCGCATACCGGCACCTTGGAATATGACGAAAGCGCGCCTAAGATTCCTGCTGCGGCACTTAGCCTCGAAGATACCGCTATGATCCAGCGCCTGCTCGATAGCGGCACACCAGTCCGCGTGAAGCTGATGATGGAAGCGCATCTCGAAGCGGAGAGCAGCTCCCACAATGTGATGGGCGAAATTCGCGGGCGCGAAAAGCCGGATGAGATAGTTGTCCTGGGCGGCCATATTGATTCTTGGGACATCGGCCAAGGTGCGAATGATGACGGCAGCGGCATTATGGCCACCTTTGAAGCCGTCGCGCTCCTCAAGAAACTAGGGCTGCATCCGCGGCGCACCATCCGGGTGGTCTTCTGGGTCAATGAGGAGAACGGCGGCGCCGGCGGCCGCGCTTACCGCGAAATGATTGGCAATCAAATCGCAAACCACGTCGCTGCGATCGAAATGGACGGGGGCGCCGAAAAACCGGTGGGTTTCGGATTCGGAGGCGGCGAAGGTAGGCGGAGGGCTCCCGGCGCCGCTCCGGTCGGCCCAAATGGTCCTTCTTCGCAGGCCCGAAGCGAGCCTTCGCATCCCCAGGTTTCCCAAGCGGCTTTCGAGCGTGCCGTTGAAATCGGAAAGCTGCTTGAGAGCATTGAAGGTGGAAAAATCACTCATGGTGGCGGCGGGTCGGATATTGGTCCCCTCATTGCGGACGGTGTACCCGGTTTTGGTGTTCGCACCGTGGGCACTCACTACTTCGACTGGCACCACACAAATGCCGACACGTTCGATAAGATCGTACCCCGGGATTTTCAGCTTAATGTAGCCTCGCTGGCGGTCCTTAGTTATGTGCTGGCCGACATGCCTGAACGGCTGAGTGATCTCAAATAAACAGCGGGTCTCGAGACTTGTCGTTGAATCGCTAGACTAACGTGTTGCCGCCTTCGCTCTTGCGTGCTCACCTACGGCCGGGAGCGTGAAGCAGAATGTTGAGCCTTCTCCCTCTTTGGTACGATCAAGCCAAATCTTGCCCCCGTAGCGTTCGACGATTCGCTGGCAGATAGCCAGTCCCATTCCGGTGCCCTCGTATTCCTCAGAACTGTGCAGCCGCTTGAACATACGAAAAATTTGTTCGCTATATCGCTGTGCAATCCCGATCCCATTGTCTTTTACGCAAAATTTCCAGTCGGACCCCTCTGGCTCGGCGGTAATTTCCACGCGCGGAGTCTCCTCTCGCCGGTATTTAATCGCATTTCCGATCAAGTTTTGGAAAAGCTGAAGAAGATGAACTTCCTGCATTCTTATCTTGGGAAGTTCGCTATAGGTCACGACAGCGCCGCTCTCGTTCACGGCCGCACTCAAATTCGATAGCGCCTGCTCTATCACTGAATTACCTTCCACAATCCCGACTTTATCGGGGCTGATGTTAATCGTGTGCGCATAGGCCAGAAGGTCCTTCAGCAGAGTCTCCATGCGCCTCGCCCCCTGCACCACGTTTCCGATGCAACGGTCACCGTCGGGGCTGAGCTGTCCTTTGTACTTGCGCTCCAGCATCTGGCTGAAGATCATGATCATCCGCAGCGGCTCCTGCAGATCGTGCGAAGCCGAATAGACGAACTCATTCAAGTCTTCATTTAGCCTTCTTAACTCCGCGTTAGACCGCTCCAGCTCGGCCGTGCGCAGGCGAATTTTGTCGTCCAGCGTCTCGTTCGCATCGCGGAGCGCCGCTTCCGCTTGATCGCGATTTTGCGAAACCCGGCTGATGAGCAGCGAAACCATCAAAACCAACACAGTACGGCTGAGGCTTGTAGCTGAGGGGTCGAACTGAGGATTGAATATGTACGGCACGGCGAACATCCCCAGCAGGCAGGCAATTACTCCGGGTATGTAACCGCCCCACCACGAACTCGCCATCACAGCCACGAGGTAGGCAATCGTTATGGCCGGATGGGGTCCAACAAAATGGCGGATGACGAGTGCTAGGCCCGTGGCAAGGGTCAAGCCAACGACAGGAACAGCGTACCGAACCAGCGCGGGACGAGTCCGAAGCGCATTAGCCCTGGACATCGCAATCTAACTTTGCGGCAATTCAATGCTGTTATAGCGCATTTATGAACGCCGTGTCGAAAAGCCTACTTCTTGACCTCCGGAGGGGCCTCTTTCCTTGCCGCGCTGCCGGACGAACTTGAGGCCTTAGGCTGGTCGCCGACTTGTAAAATGCGTACGACATTTACGCTGCGATCATACTGGCTGAGCTTTCTCGGTTCACTCACCAGACCTTTATATCGAGCATCCACTTGATAGTCATTTGTGAAGCTTAAATCGTCGAAACTGTATCGGCCGTCTTGCTTTGTGATTACCGTTGTTTTTTGTTTTGTTTTCTCGTCCGTCAGCGTCACTAGGGCGCCCTGTAGCGGCTGGCCGTTGTCGTCCACGACTTTGCCGGCAAGGTTGCGGGAGGTCGGCGCCTTTGTTTTTTTGTTTGTCAGGGGACGGTGATTATCCAGAAACACATCCGAGTGGTCTGAATTGGGTGTTGTGGTCTGCTGAGCGGCGGAAAAGCTCGCAAACGCCAGTGCGCCGATTGTTGAAACGAGCAGACACTTGTTCATTCTTGATACCTCAAAACTGCGCAAAACTTTCTTGTATGGTAACAACCTGGAAACCCGGTCGGCGATTTGATCCTGCTGTGCGCTACGATTCGTGATCATGCCTTTCAGGAACGCCAGAGTGCTCTCTTTCGAAAGCCGGCGCGCTAAGGAAATCGCGGAGCTGGTCCGCCTTAATGGCGGTGACCCGTTCGTGGCTCCCGCGCTGGTCGAAGTCCCCGTCGAGGATAATCGGGAATCCTTTGCCTTCGCGGATCGCCTGTATGCAGGCGAATTCGACATGATTGTATTCCTTACGGGCGTGGGCGCAAGATTGCTGGACCGTGTCCTTGCAGCGCGCGATCCCGAGGAGCGCTTTCGGGACGCTCTCCGGAATCTGGCCATTGTTGCGCGCGGCCCGAAACCTGCTGCCGTTCTCCGAGAGTGGAGAGTGCCAGTCGCGGTTTTCGTTCCCGAGCCCAATACATGGCGAGAGTTGCTGTCTGCTGTTCAATCCCGGCCGGAAAAATCGGTTGCCATTCAGGAATACGGCCGGGCCAGTCATGAATTGGTGGATGGGCTCACCGCTCAGGGCAGGCGGGTTTCAACCGTTGCCGTGTACCAATGGAAGCTGCCGGCCGATACCGCGCCTTTGCAAATAGCAATCAATGAGTTGCTGGTCGGCCGGTTTGACGTGGTTCTGTTTACAACGGGCGTCCAGATAGAACACTTTCTTGAGTTCGCGGGCCGGCACGCGCAACGCGAAGCCGTGCTAGATGCTCTTCGCCGCACTTTTGTTGCTTCGATCGGCCCCACCTGCACCGAATCGCTCAAGACTTGCGGTGTGATTCCATCGCTGGAACCAAGCCATCCTAAGATGGGCGTGCTTGTGCGCGAAGCCGCTGCACGATACTCGGAACAGCATCCAAACACCTGAAACGGCTATGCAACCGCCAGCAAAAATACGCTCTCTAATGGGCGTGAAGCGCTTTTCATTGCTGATGGCCGTCGCCTTCGCGGCGAGTCTCTGCATTTTTGGGTCTCGCGGTCAGGCAGGCGGATCCGAAGAGACAATCACCATTGATGCTACGGCGCCACCGCACCGCTTCCCGCATTTCTGGGAACAGATGTTTGGTTCAGGGCGTGCCGTTCTCAGCCTCCGCGACGGGTATCGCTCTGAACTCAGAACCGTCAAACGCATCACGGATTTCCAATATGTTCGCTTTCATGCCATCCTCGATGACGAAAACGGTCTCTACGACGAAGACGCGCAGGGCCGGCCGGTCTACAACTTCTCTTACGTGGACCAGATCTACGACGGCCTCCTCGAAAACGGGGTCAAACCCTTCGTTGAGCTGAGTTTCATGCCGCGTAAGCAGGCCGCCAGCTTGACGCCGCATGCCTTCTGGTACAAACCCTTTCCCTCCCCCCCGAAAGATCCCGCAAAGTGGTCCGCCTTGATGGAGGCCTTGACGAAGCACCTGGTCGATCGCTACGGCAACGCCGAAGTGGAGAAGTGGTATTTCGAAGTCTGGAACGAGCCGAACATTGACTTCTGGAACGGAGTACCGAAGCAAGCAACTTATTTCACGCTTTATGATGAGACGGCGAAAGCAATCAAGGCCGTCGATTCACGCCTTCGTGTCGGAGGTCCGGCAACCGCGCAGGCGGCGTGGGTGGATGCGTTCATTGCGCATTGCGTCCAGAGTCGCGTGCCCTTCGATTTCGTGTCTACGCATGTGTATGGCAACGATACCTCGAATGACGTTTTCGGCACGAGCGCTGCAATACCCCGCCGCGATATGGTCGCGCGCGCCGTCAAAAAGGTCCACGACCAGGTGAAAGCCTCTGCCGCTCCCAATACGCCGATTATTTGGTCCGAATACAACGCAACGTACATGACCCAGCAGGAAGTAACCGACAGCGCGTTCATGGGCCCGTGGCTCGCCAATAATATCCGTGAATGTGACGGTCTCGCGGACATCATGTCGTACTGGACTTTTTCTGACGTCTTCGAAGAGCAGGGCGTGGTGAAGGCGCCGTTCTATGGCGGCTACGGTCTGATCGCCGAACGCGGAATTCCAAAGGCCGCCTTCAACGCTTTTCAGCTCCTGCATCAGCTCGGCAACCGTCGCCTTCCCGCGACCTCCGAAAGTGCTTTAGTAACCCAGGACGCAAACGGCCGCGCGATTGTCGCCCTTTGGAACTATGCGGAACCGGGAGAAAACGCGGGGCCTAAGGTCTTTCGGCTGGATCTCAAAGGGATCCGCTCTTCTTACTATGCGATGCAATTTGTAGACCCGGACCATGGATCGGCGCTGAAGCATTGGAAGGATCTGGGCAGTCCACCTTTTCCTACGTTGTCCCAGATCCATGAGCTGATCAAATCGTCCGAGTTGATGAAGCCGCAGACGTTTCCGATGAATCAGTCCATAACGCTCGGTCCGCAAACCCTGGCGCTGATTGTGATCCAGCCTTAAACTGCTTTCGGAGCTTCACGACTTCACCAATCACAATCACCGCGGGGCTTTCCGCCTCCACTTCGCCTGCCGCGACCGCTCGCAACGTGCTTTCGATGACCAGTTCGTCCGGCAGAGTGCCGTGTTGTATGAATGCCACCGGTTCCGAAATCGGGCGGCCCGCCTCCATCAACGCCGTCGCTATGTGGGCCCGGTTCGTGACGCCCATCAGGATCACCAGCGTGTCCACGTCCACGTACTTGTTCCATTCTTGCGCTAGGCCTTCATGACAATGGCCGGTTACGATGGCAAAGCTTCGCGAGACTCCGCGATAGGTCAGCGGAATCCCCGCGAGGCTGGGAACGGAAATCGCCGAGGTCACCCCCGGAATCAGTTCAACATTGATGCCATTTTCGAGCGCTACCGCCCATTCTTCGGCGCCTCGCCCAAACACGATTGGATCGCCCCCCTTCAACCGTCCAACAATCCTTCCCGCCGCAGCGTGGTACCGTATCAACTCAAAAATTCGACTCTGTACCTGGCTCTGTTCTTTTTCGTGCTTGCCGACGTAAATCAGCTCTGCGTCAGGCCGCGCCAGACCAAGTATTTCTTTGCTTACCAGGCGATCGTAAAGAATGACATCGCACTCGCGCAGAACGCGGGCCGCCTTCACGGTAAGTAGTTCCGGATCGCCGGGGCCGGCTCCGATCAGGTACACCTTTCCCGGCCTGCTGGCTGAAGTCATAACCTACCTCGTTAGACTTGCATCAGGTCGCTGATCACCTCGAACCCGTAGCCTTGATCCTTCAACACCGGAACAATCTCTTTTACTGCGCGCAAAGTCGCGCGGATATCCGGCTTCGGGTTCACTCCGCGGCCATCGTGCAGGCAGATGATCCCACCCGGCGTCGCATGCTTAAGTACGTGTTTCGCTATGCGATCCGAGGGCCAGCACCAGTCGTAGGCAATGACGGTCCACAGCACGCCTAACAGCGAGAGCTTCTGCTGCACGTCGCGCATTCCCACCCAGCGGAACCCGTACGGCGGGCGCAGCAGCATCGGTGCGATACCCGTCTCCAGCGTTATAATCTTCTGCGCTTCGATGAATTCGCGCTCAATAAACTCCCTCGATTTGAAAGGCAGCTTGGGATGCGAATATGTGTGATTTCCAAGCTGATGCCCCGCGGCTGCAACCTGTCCCGCGATATGCGGAAAGCGCTGCACATTCATGCCGCACTGGAAGAAGGTCGTCCAGACTGCTTCTTTGTTCAGGTAATCGAGAATCTCCAATGTCCCCTCGCTGGGGCCGTCATCGAATGTTAAAGCGACAGTTCGTCTGCGTCCAGGCCCGCGATAAACAGACGGGCCGAACAGTTGCGATGATTTCGAAACGCTACCGTAAGCCGCGGTAGCGGAAAGGCCTCCAAAGAAGGCTCCTGCAGTCAACCCCGCTAGGGTGGATGCTCGCATTTTCATCAGACTAGCACTGCCTTGTAGGTTCTTGCAGGCCTACTCCTGCGCCCGATCGCGGGCAGGGGCGGATGCGTGGTAATCGCTACGAACACGCTCCGTGTAAAGCTCGAGTAAATGACCAACCCTATGATAATCCGGCGACTTCACGACGAAACCGACGTGATGTCGCTTATGCATGCGCCAGACTAGTTCTGGCTCTTCAAAGCCGGACGTGTCCGGCCATTCCTGTCGGGCAAGTGACACCAACAGACCGGCGTAATCGCTGCGCGGTTCCGGCACTGCATAGGGCTCGTTCCGGCCGGCGGCGATCTCCACCTTCGCCCACTCTGCCCACATATTTATACCACTGGCGGCCTCAATCAACTCGGCGATATTCGCGCCGCCCACGCGCGCGGAGGTCTCGAGAAAATAAAAGTTCCCGTCTTCCTGGCCCCGGATGAACTCGCTATGCGATACGCCGTTCTCCAAATTGAAAGCGCTCAGTACCTGCTGATTCAACCGCCGGAGCGCGCGGTCTGGCTCCGAATTCCTCTCCACCAGTCGCGTCGTGAAAATTCCGCCCTCGTGTGTCACCTCGAGCGGAGGCGTTCCATATGCACTGGCAACCGCGAACACCATCTCGCCCTGAAACCATATGGAATCGACGTGAAAGATGTCGCCGGGAATGAACTGCTCTAGCAGAAAGGACGACTGTTCATCACCCAGGCTGTGAATGCGATCCCAGACTTGCTGGCGATCGTGGTATTTCCGAATACCCATCGCTCCCGCCATCAGCCTGGGTTTGAGCACCCAGGGAGGCCAGACGCTCTCTAGGAACCGCGTGATCTTTTCGTAATTGATGATTGCAGTGAAATCTGGAACGCGAATGCCATGCTCGAGCGCCCGCATCCGCATCGCAAGCTTGTCACGGAAGTAGCGTGTTGCGCTCTCGCCGAGACCCGGCAAGCGCAAGTGCTCGCGCAAGAACGAAGCTTTCTCGAGATCGAAGTCATCCAACGGAACGATCCGGTCGAAAGGTATGCTTCGGCAGAGATGGCTCACTGCGCGCAGGGTGTCTTGAAGATTCCATTCGTGCTCCACGTCCGGCATGTAGAAAATATCATCGAGGCTCTCGCGCGGCCACTTGGCTTTATCCCGGAGGCTCCGTGACGTGAGGAGAAAAACCCGGCACCCCTGCCGCTTCGCTTCCTCCAGGAAGCGATGCCCTTTTTCATAGCTGGCCAAACATAAGAGCGTCAGCGTTCGGGAATCTTTTGCCGCCGGCAAGGGATTCATAGGATCGGGCGAACCACGATAATGTTAATAGACAGCATATTGGAAAACAATGGCAGCGTGCATCCTGCTGTCATACCTATGTCGAAACTCAAGTTGAAGCATCTCGTGGCGATCCGGTGGTTCCACTGGATCAATTTCCCTTTGCTGTTCCTTATGATCTGGAGCGGGTTCCTGATCTATTGGGCTTACCCGGTCTACCATATCGGATCGTTTCGGATCGTTCCCAAATGGCTTTTCAACCTGTTCAGTGCCGATCAGCGTCTCGCCGAGGGCATGGCGCTGCACTTCTTTTTCATGTGGCTCTTCGTCATCAACGGCATCTTGTACGTCGCTTACACGATAGCTTCCGGCGAGTGGCGTCTGCTGGTTCCGCGGTCGCCTTCTGCGTTTCGCGGCGCTCTGCACGTAGCGCTGTATGATCTCCATCTTCGTAGGGACAAGCCGCCGCAGGAAAAGTACAACGCAGCTCAACAGATCTCCTACACGGGAATCATCGTCATGGGAATTGGCTCGGTGCTGACCGGGCTCGCGATCTATAAGCCCGCTCAGTTAGGCTGGCTGGCCGCCTGCTTTGGAGGATACGAGGGAGCGCGGTTGATTCACTTTATGCTGACAATCGGATATATTTTGTTTTTCGTCGTGCACGTCGCGCAAGTGATTCTGGCGGGCTGGAATAACTTCCGAGGCATGGTCATCGGTTACGAATTGGTCAAAGAGAATGAATCGCGGACACCCTGAGATTGCTCTCCCGGAACCCGAGCTCAAGCGGGAACTAAAGCGGAGGACCCGTCGCGATTTTCTCATCGCCGGTGTCGCCTCCGCCGCTGGCATCGGAGCCTACGAGTGGATCAGGTCGGCCAAAACAGAGAACGAGGTCCCCTGGCCGCAACGGCGCGTGCTCGATTTCAACGGGAAATTAGCGCAGGGTTACGTCAGCGACACTCATCTAATGCCCGCTTACCCGCGTGCGCAGGTCTCGTTTCTTAAGCCAAACGGCAATATTGGAATCGAGCGGCCCGCCGATAGCGGCCGCTATCGTGTGCAAGTGAAGACTGGCCGCAACAATCCACCGCTCGAGCTCTCCTTGGCCGATTTCGCCGCGCTTCCCAAGTTGGAAATGGTCACAAGATTCTGCTGCATCGAGGGGTGGAGCAGCATTGCATACTGGGGCGGTGTCCGCTTTTCCGAATTCACGAAAAGGTATTTCCCTCCTGGCGATCAACTCCCGGATTACGTCTCTATGGCCACACCGGACGGCGATTACTATGTTGGATTGGACACAAAGAGCGCCATGCATCCGCAAACTCTGCTTGCTTACGAACAGAACGGGCGACCGCTTGAAGATCGTCATGGAGCGCCGCTGCGGCTCGTGATTCCAGTCAAGTACGGGATCAAGAGCATCAAGCGCATCGGATCAATTCACTACACCGATACCAGACCTGGCGATTACTGGGCGGAAGAAGGGTACGACTGGTTCGCCGGTCTGTAGGAAATGCCGGACGCGAAGCTTTATTGCGGTACCTCGGGATTTGCTTATGATAGTTGGAAAGGGGATTTCTACCCCGACAAGCTCCCCGCCTCCAAATTTCTGTCCTATTACGCGACGCGCCTGAATGCGGTTGAGGTGAATTACACCTACCGGCGGCTCGCGTCCGCCAAGACCTTCGACAAGTGGGTTGCTGAAACGCCCCCTGGTTTTCTGTTCTTGCCCAAGGCACACATGAAGATCACCCACTCCTTGAAGCTTGAGGGAGCCGAGGAATTTACGCGTGTCTTCCTGGAATCTTTGGAGCCCCTTCGCGTGGCCGGGCGGCTTGGACCCATTCTGTTTCAGCTCGCTCCCAGCTTTAAGCAGGACCTCGACAGGTTGGCTCATTTCGTGCGGCTCCTGCCACGAAGTTTTCAAACCGCGTTCGAATTCCGAAATGCAACATGGTTCGACGAAAGCACGTACACCGTGCTTCGAGAGGCGAATGTTGCATTGTGCCTGGCCGAAAACGAGAATCTTGAAACGCCGCACGTTCTGACAGCCGATTTCGTTTATCTCCGCCTGCGCAAGCCCGACTACCTCGAATCTGAGCTGGCGAGCATCGGCTATCGCGTCGATCAATACCGCGCCAACGCCTACCCCACCTATGCCATCTTCAAACACGAAGACACGCCGGCTGGCGCGCTGAATGCGGAAAAACTGCTGAAAGCGCAGCAGAAGAGTGAGCCTGCCGCGTAAGGATGTTTCAGAGCGCATCCTAGTCGCTATGGCAGCGCGAGGCTTTTCCGAGAAGCGAACCACTTTCCTTGACCGCGCGGCGCTGATTCTCGTGAATGGCTCCGGTAATGCTCGCCTTCGACTCACGCGCGCCATACAGGCGCCTTTTCGAAAGCGTTCCCAGCTTGTTGCCCTTATTGTGTTGGCAGCCTGGTTACTTTGGAGTTGGTCTCAACTATTCGAGACCATACTGAACTATTACAATCCGCTTCCAATCTGGGACTACTGGCGCGCCGTAATCGATCTTAAGGAGATTCAGGCGCTGCATTTCCAGGTTCTCTGGACGCAGCACAATGACCACCGCATTATTTTTCCGGAAATCATCTTTTTGGCTGACATGCTTCTCTTTCGAGGTCGGCAGATCCTCCCGTTGATCTTAAGCACGCTGTGCTACGTGAGCATGTGGGCTCTCGTCGCGCGAACACTAGTGGCCGACGCGAACCTATCCGCTCCGCTTCGTGCGGTAGCGATTCTACTGACTGGCACGATGATGGCCTGGCGAGGTTGCGCTCAAGTAGTAGGAGTCCCCTTTCTTTTGCAATGGACCTTGCTTCAAGCAATGGTTTTCCTCGCGCTCGAGTTGATATTTCAGACAAAACGCAAAGCTAAAAACAGATATTTAGCGGGATGCATCGCGTGTGCGGTCGTTGCCAGCTATTCTGCTGTAAACGGATTGTTGATTTGGCCTATTCTCTTGCTTGCTGGCTGGATTCTGGGGCTTAGCCGCCGACAGATTTGTGTCCTGACGCTAGCCGCTGTAATTAGCAGCGGAGTGTTCTTCATTGGCTATCACTCCACAGGGAGCTTGAACCTACATAACTTGCTCATTCACCCAGTTTATGCTGCCGAATTTGTTTTCTCTTATCTGAGTGTTCCATTCGGGTTGATAGCGCCTTTTGTCGGCGTAGCTTTTGGTGCGGCGAGCCTCGCTGCATTCGCGATTCTCTGCACGATCGCCGCCCGGAGCCGAATGCTTGCCACTGAAGCGGGTATTGTGCTCTTCGGTTCGTATTGCTTCACGCTGATGACTGCCTTGCTCATTTCCTCAGGCAGAATGGATCCGAGAGACCCCACGTTTCTTGCCGCGAAGGCGGAAAGATTTGTAAGCACCCCGCTCGTTACCTGGGCTGTTCTTATCGCTGCAGCGCTCTGGGTTACATATCGACGGGGCTGGAAAGTGGCATGCTATGTCGTAGTGCTGGCCGTGGTCGTATTGCTGATGAAAGTTCTGCCCAGGACAAGGGTCTGGGTTCAGTCGCACGATAACCCCATTCGAGAGCAGCAATGGGCCACGCTAAGCCTGGAAAACGGCGTCTTTGATCCCGAGCTAGTTCGGAAGATATACCCTGATCCAAAATTGATCGAGATCTATCTGCCCGTGCTGCGGCAGCATCAGATCTCTATTTATTCATTCGCCTACAGTAAGTGGAATTTACAGCCGGCGTCCTCGTTCTTTGTTTTGCCTCGGCTGGGTAAGGAGGCCGGCGAGGTCACTCAAGCATATCCTGTAACCGGTGGGCTGGAAGTGATGGGTTGGGCAGAAGGCGTCCAGCGCGCAACCTACTTCCCCAAGATCCTGTTTCTTGATAGTGCCGGTACGATCGTGGGCTTCGGAAGGCGGCTGAAGATGGGTCTTCCCGTGGGCTTGACATCCCTCAACACCCCATCTTCCATAGCTTGGATAGGTTTTATCAAATTGACGCAAGAGAACAGAACATTTACAACCTACGTCGTCGACCGTAGGACAAGAGAGTTGACGCTGATTGGTGGTGTGATCCCTTTTCCGAAGATGCAGGCTGTAACGAATGATGCAGTAGGTCCACCCATCGCTAACATTAGCTGGGGAGTGAAAGGCGAATGGAAGAGCCTGATACCACCTGGCGTCGACCCAGGCACACCGCCTTCATACTTTCTCGCAAGCTGGGCTGGCAATGATGACAACACGGGAACGATCACTTCGTCCACGATCCTTGCCCCGGCGGACCATTGCTTGATTCTCCCGGTTCTGCACGGCCCCCGCGCGGATGCTTTGTCAGCGAGAGTCGTGAATTCAGCCACAAACGAAACTGTGGCAACCGTCCCCATGCAGGGAGGCGGCGCTCAATGGAAAAATTGGCGAATTGCTCTAGACCCGAAATTAAATCAGCTCCGAATCACGGCGGAGGACCAAGGCCGCAATTGGGGCGAGTGGCTGGGAATAGGGACACCGAGTCAATGCCGGTGAGCGACGCCTAACCCTTAGATGCGAAATGGTTGATATATTCGCTTTCGATGGGACGCTATCAACTGGACTATCTGCCGCCACCTTGACGTAACAAAGCCTACGACAATGACTACGAGCACCGTTGCCCCGCTGATCGCAGCTCCCAAGTAAAAACTCTTCGGCCTGTAGACAAATCGAACGGCATGTGTGCCCGCTGGCAACAAAACAGCCCGAAACATGTAATTCGCATTGATCCACTTTGCCGGATGCCCGTCAATATCCACGGTCCACCCCTGATAATCCGTATCGTTCAGAACGAGAATTCCAGTTTGATCGAGTGAGGCTTCGATCTGTACGTCCCGTGATGTATAGCTCTTGATTGAGGCCAGTTGCACACGTGCTGGCGCTTCGCGATTAATCTTCTCTACAGCAGCCAGCTGTTTCTCATCCAACGCGGACTCGTTCAACACGACGCTTTGAAAAATATCCCACGACGGATCCGCCAGTTTGTGCAGCGCTTCGTCTCCATTCCGAGCTAACTCTGCATGATGAAAAATAGAGGCGCGCGGTAACACATCGTCGTACCGATAGACATTCGCCTCGTTGCTGTAGATCAGCTTAAACGGGGGCGCGGCCGACGCAGCGGTGCTTTGGCCTTGGAAGTGAAAGTTTGACCATGCGGCCCAGTCGTAGGATGGGTCTCCTCTCGGTCCTGGAGTCGTGGTTAACAGTAACTCGATATCCTGGCCGCGATATGCGCTCAGATCCAATTGACCGTCCATCCAGCGCCGTTCTTGTGCGTTGTGCTTGGGATCTATGTACCGCGAAAATTGTTGTGAAATTCTTCCTGAGGAATCTTTTATCTCTATTATGAACTCGACTCCATCGCCCTCGGTTTTATCGAAAACGAATGGGTCTAATGCATATGAAAAGCAGAAAGTCTCCCTCGGCTCATTTCCGACGCGAATCCGGTATGGCAGTCGCTCGTACGGCGGATGCTCTCCCAATGCATCGCGCGCCTCGCCTCCAAGAATGAACCCTTTCCGGGCAATGTTAATCTCTCTTCCGGGTATAAGATGACCTCGGTCCTGCTGCAATATTTCGTCGATCATCCGGTTTGGGGTGGAGAATGCCCTCAATGTGACAATGTATTTCACCGATGATAGCTGTAACAAGCGCTTCGGGAGAGTCGCCGTTAGATCATAACTCCCTGTTCCGTTGAAGCGGTCACCTAAATCCTCAGGAGGATGAAAATTGTTCTTTTGGCTGGGGAAGAAATTCCGAACAAATGGAAAATACTTCTTCTCATACATGGCGTCGAGATTCCGAATGTCGTAGAGCTGGAACGCCGATGCCCAGTTCGGAAATAAAAGGCCGTCTGTGGCAAAAACTCTGTAGTGGCCCCCTTCTCTTTTTATTGTCTTGATGTAGGGTGCGCCCAAGTAGGGATTGTGTGCCTGGCTTGGAAGCTTATTGAACCAGTAATACACGGGGGCTAGGAAATTTAAGCACAATTCAACTGTCAGAACTGCTGCAAGAGCTCTTGCCAGCGGGACGTCTGATTCGCTTGCAGGTCTCCGTCGCGACGCGAGCAGTAGGCCAGCCACTATAGTCACTCAGAAGAACTGGCAACGCGATCGCCAAAGCCGGAAACCCGCGCCGGAGGTGCAGTTGTACCGTTTCATTTCTAAGTGCTTTAAGCGAGGATAGGCTGGCGACTGGAATCAAGAGAGCCGTAAGCCCGAGTAGAATCGCTTGAGCTCGATGCGAAAGCTCTCGCCTCAGCAGTCTTTCAATCCCGATCGCCGACAGTACCGACACGCAAATCGAAACGAGCGCTTCCTCATATTTCGGAAAGTTCACGAGCTTGAAGAATGACACGGTGCCGATCGAGTTGATTGGCTGCAAGCCATATCGCTTCGCCACAAACAGTACGATAAAGCAAGTAAAAAAGAATGTAATCGCTCTAAGCGGGCCATCGTGATCACGCTTCCTTCTAAAACCTGAAAAGATGGCGGCGGCAACAAGAAAAACGCTGATTAGCCCGACATAATTTCGCAATCCGAAATCACTCGGCCCAAGGGCGCCGCTATATGGGGGACCGTAAAGCAGCGGAAAAAAGTAGGTGAATATAGACAGACCAGGACGATCATGAGCCAACCCGGTTATGGCTCCCGCAATGTTTTGAGACTGATGCTGGTCGAAAGAGTGGTGCATGAACTCCCAGAACGGAAGCAGGAAGAAGAGAGAGGCCGCCACCCCAATGCACGTACCGGCGACCAACCTTGCGATCACGACTAGGGAACGCACGTTTGCATCAGAAACAATTCGGAACAAAATATAGGTGTAAAGGAACGTCAGCAAGAGTAGTGCACTCTCTGGCATCCCGCCTAAGAATACGAGCAGCAACAGAAATGCAAAACCGGCTACAGTTCGGTAATTGTGCTTTCTGAGCAAATATTCTGCGGCCAGCAAACTCGCGGGAACCAATACCTCGACACTGAGTTGAGGCATCGTGATGAATAGCAGATAATATCCCGCAAGCATCGACATCACGCCGCCTGCCATGGCGGGCCAGAACGCAACAAAAAATCTCAGGTATAGATAGCTGCAAATGCCAGCCAGGAAGAGCCGGGAAAGAACAAACAGGTTGTATGTTCTCGGAGTAATGTGAAGGAGAAGGGCTAACGTCAGGGGATAGAAAGGCTGTGATTGCTGGTTTGCCGCCAGCGGCTGGCCAAAGCCTTGATAAGGATTCCACAGCGGAACCGTTCGCTCATGAAAGTACTGATAACCTTCTACGGCTAACCATGGCTCGGCCTGAAAACCTCCTCCACCGTTATCAAGAGTTTTGGGAAATCGAATCGCGGCTGCCTGGCCGGCCCAGGCGCCGGTCGGTAGGATGCTTGGAGCATCTTGGGCACTCGCCAGCAGAGACTTATTTCCCCAAATACATGGGAAAAAACAGATATTTAAGACGCCGATGAGAATTGCCGCCGCTCGAAAGGTTTCAGTCGCGAGGATTCGTTTAGCTATAAAAGCAACAGCCATCACCTTACATGCCCACGTTACCAGTCGCTTTCCTCAAATTAGAGCGTTTCATGCGTTCCACAGCCGCGGTAATCCTCGTGCTCTTCGCCGCACTATTTCTGGCGGCGCGCCCGCAACTGCCATTCGCGAATAATGCCCAATGGCGAGTGGTCGGAACATTCACGCGAAACGGCGTTTATCCGTCTACCATCCTCCATCCCGCCACGTCAAGGCAAGGCTTCGAACTCCGCGTCGTTTTGGGGTTCTTGGGCAGGAAGTAATCGGAACAGGGGGCAGTTGTATTCACCGCCCTTCAGCGCTCCTATCGCCATTCAGATGTTCGTGGCCGGTTATCCGAATGACTCCGCGAATCGCATCCTTCTCGAGCGAATAGATGGCGGTCTGCGCTCGTTGTCCTGGTTCGCCCTGTTTCGGGAACAGGCTCGCGGGGCGGCAAGTCTTCTGCTTTTTCCGCTGAACTTCGCGCTGTTTCTGCTTCCCGGATTTGCGTTTGCCATCCGCATGGCGGCCAAACGCGATATGCGCGAGACCCACCTGATCGCGCTAATCCTCGTCGTCGGCGGCGTCATCGGTTACATCTGCTTCTGGGCTTTTTTTGCCAGTAAACCGCTTGGCAAATTCATTTCCTTCGCCGTTCTAATCTGCGCCATCGTTTCTTTGGTCTTTGATCTCGCCCGTTCAAAGCGTTTGCGCGAAGTGGCGCGTTCCGTGCTCCCTCCATTTATCTACGTACTGGTCGTCGGAATTTTTTACTTATGCATTTTCTATTTGTTCTCCGATCCGACGGCCGCCGGTGCGGCTCTCTCGGGTGATCGCTTTTTTGACCAGAGGCTTCCGGGCGATCAATTAATCCCTCTTATCTTTGCCGAAAAGATCTATAGCCGCGAGCCGCTGAAGCCTTTTTGCTGCGGCGACTGGCTTAGCAGCGATCGTCCGCCTTTACAGGCAGGACTGTCTTTGTTCGAGCATCCCTTTCGAACCTTCGGCGACGCCGGATTGAACTACCAACTCCTCGGCACAGCGTTGCAGCTCGTTTGGATCTGCGGTGTCTGGAGCTTGCTGGGTTCGCTGGGCGCCTCGAAAACGCGCATCAGACAGGTGTTAGGCCTGCTGATCTTTTCGGGTTTTCTCTTGTTCAACACGACATATCCTTGGCCCAAGCTGCTCGCAGCCACTTTCATTCTGCTCGCGCTTAGCATCTTCTTTGAGGTGCTCCGCGCTAATCGTCCTTTTAACCGGTTCGAAATGGCCCTCGCCGCGGTCAGCCTATCGCTCGCCTTGATGTCTCATCCGGGAAGCGTCTTTAGTCTGCCTGGTTTCGGCCTGATTCTGTTCTCTCGGTTCCGGCTTTTGCGTTTCCGGCTTTGTCTTTTGGGCGCGGCGATTGTCGCTCTCTTCGTGTTGCCGTGGGTGGCATACCAAGAGTTCTACGATCCGCCCGGCAACCGTCTTCTGAAGGTGCATTTGGGTGGTCAAATCCCGGTTGACAATCGCGGTACCTGGCAGACGATCGAGGAAGATTACGCGCGGCAGAGCTTCAGAACGACGCTGCTTTACAAGTGGCAAAACATCAAGCACATGGTTGGTCCTGAACCGTTCGATGGCTCCGGTTTTACTGCCCTCGGACCGGGATTTCGCATCAATCGACCGATGGCTGAAAAAACCCGTACAGAGCAACGCGAGTTCATCTGGAACGCTGTAGGGGTAATAAACCTGGGGTGGCTTGCGGGCCTGCTTCTGCTGATCCGCCGCAAACAGGTGGCTTTTCCTGGGGCCATTCTTCTTGTGTGTGCCGCCCTCGTGAACTATTTGATTTTTGCCCTGCTTCTGTTCGGTCCGAACGGAACCGTCACAACCCATAGCTCGTTAGCTGATATCCTTTTCCTTTCAATCGGCCTTTCGGGCTTTTTGTTGACGCTGCCCCGTCCGCTTATCCTCGCCGTCTTTGCACTCCAGGTGTTCAACTTTGTTGTTGCATGGGCCTGGTCGCCGCCATTCACGTTGACTTTGCCGCCGGATACCTTCATCTCTTACTCTCTTCAATTGCCGCAGCTCCTGCTTGCCTTGCTGCTTGCCTCCGCGCTGATTTGGCATTTCGGCCGTAGTCTCATAGCGGAACCTGTCAAATCACACGCGGCATCCGAGAGCTGCTTACTGCCAGTAGCGCGGAACATAGGAGAATAGGCCATAGCTTCAGATTGGAGTTGGTATGTCCGCCAGCAGCAGCACCGATGCAGCATTTTCCACCCGGCTCAGCCGTAGCGCAGCCGTACAGACAAGGCAAGCTGCAGCCTCTCCAGTGCCCTGGTACATCTGGTGTGCGGCGCTGGCCGTCACCTCTGCCGTCATTGGCGCGCACTGGGATATTTCGTGGCACAAATCGATCGGCCGCGACACGTTCTGGACGCCGGCGCACATGGCCATCTACATGTGTGGCGTGCTCGCTGGTGTTGCGTTCGGTTACCTGATCGTGTCAACCACATTCCGCAAATCGGCGCCCCTAGCGGAATCGTCAGTCCACATCTGGGGTTTCAAAGCGCCTTTGGGAGCATTCATCGCATCCTGGGGCGGCATCGTCATGCTGACCTCCGCGCCGTTCGATAACTGGTGGCACGACGCTTACGGACTGGACGTGAAGATTGTCAGCCCTCCGCACATTTTGCTGTTCATTGGCGTGTATGCCGTGTTTGTGGGAACGCTCGCCCTGATAGCCGGACACATGAATCGTTCCGGTGGACAGAACCGCGAGATATCGCTATGGCTCTTCCTTTATATTGCCGGCATCATGCTCGTGACCGCCATGATCGTGCTTATGGAGTATACCGGGCGCGTGATGCTACACACCGGTCTTCCCTATGTTGTGGTTTCCGCGGTGGTTCCGATCGTGCTCGCCGTAGGCTGGAGGGCGACGCAGGTCAAGTTTGCCGCTACGCTGATTGCCGCTTTCTACACTCTCTTCCTGATTGGCCTGATTCTTGTCCTGCCCCTGTTCCCTGCCGAGCCGAAGCTGGGGCCGGTGTATCAGCATGTCACGCAGTTCATCCCTCCGGAATTCCCGCTGCTGTTGATTGTACCGGCCGTTGCGCTTGATCTTCTATGGCAACGAACGAGAGCCTGGAATCCCTGGAAAGTAGCGCTTGTCAGCGCGATCATCTTTGTGGGCCTGCTGCTGGCCGCGCAATGGCCATTCGCGCAATTCCTGATGTCGCCGGCAGCGCGTAACCGGTTCTTCGGGTCGATGTATTTCTATTACGGTTTGCCGCCGAGTTCGTATTCCGCCCGCTATCAGTTTTTCCCCGGGAACGGAGTGTTTGCTTTTTGGAAGGAGATCGCGATCGCCGTCGCCTTTTGTACGCTCGCGGTGCGCTGGGGAATCTCGCGAGGCGATTGGCTGAGCAAAATCAAGCGTTAGAACCGATGCTTGCTCAAAGTCTCAAACCCATCTGGCTGACGCTTGTGCTGTGTTCGCTCGCCCTGGCGCATGTCGGTAGCCCCGATATCTACCTGGACAGTAAAGCGGGCCCTTACCAGTTATTCGTGACCGTTCGGCCGCCGAGCGTGATTCCAGGAGTCGCCCAAGTAGAGGTCCGCTCCGAAACTCCCGGTGTGCGCGAGATTCGCGCCGTGCCCATGCCCATGAAGGGTGCAGGGGCGAAGTTTGCCCCCGTTCCGGACCGTCTGACGGCATCCCCAAGTGATCCACAATTCTTCACCGGGGCGCTCTGGATGATGGCTCCCGGCTCCTGGCAGGTGCGGCTTACGGCGCGCGGCCCTCAGGGCGAAGGCGAGGTGTCGGTGCCGGTGCCCTCGGCGGCGCTGATGACCCAAAAAATGCAGCGCGGATTGGGCCTCATACTGATCGTCCTTGGCGTTTTCCTTGTCGCGGGTGTCGTTGCCATCATCGGCGCTTCGGTTCGCGAGGCAAAGCTCGAGCCGCGAATCTCTCCCGGACCCGAAGGCGCGCGGCGCGGCCGTGTTGCCATGAGCATTGCGTTCACTGCCGTGATTGCCATTGTCTGGTTAGGCGATCGCTGGTGGAACAGCGAAGCCTATTCCTACAGCGAAGACATCTATAAGCCGCTGCAAATGAGAGCGGCGCTGACCAGGTCCGGCGTATTGACGCTGATGCTAAATGATCCCGGATGGTTGCGGCCGAAGAATCCTCGCGTCAGGAACGTTCTCTTCGTTCGAACCATGGATGATCTTGTTCCGGATCATGACCATCTCATGCACCTTTATATGATCCGTCAGCCGGGGCTCGACGTTGTTTATCACCTCCATCCGGAGCAGGTGGAGCCCGGGTCCTTTCAGCTCCCGCTCCCGAGCATGCCTGCTGGAACCTATAAGCTCTACGCGGATATTGTCCATTCCAACGGTTTTCCCGAAACCATGGTGACAGCCATTGATCTGCCGGCGATGAATGGCCGACCGCTAACGGGGGATGACGCCCGTGGAACGGCTGGGCCCTGGGAGAAAGCGCCCGTGTCGCGCGATGAGTTTTCGTTGCCGGATGGTTACCGAATGGAGTGGGTGCGGGAAAGCGAAACCTGGCGCGCGAAGCGGCCGGTCGGGTTTCGATTCCGTCTGCTGGATGCATCAGGAAACAAACCCGCCGATATGGCACTCTACATGGGAATGCTGGGGCATGCCGCTTTCGTAAAGACTGATGGAAGCGTGTTCGCGCACATTCACCCGGCCGGCTCTATATCGATGGCGGCGTTCATGCTTGCGCAAAGCCAAACGGAGAAGATCAGCGCGGCTGAAATGGACATGGCCGGGATGGACCATGCACAAAGGCCGCCCGAACTGCCGAACCAGGTCACCTTCCCGTATGGATTCCCAACGCCGGGTCGCTATCGGATTTTCGTGCAGATGAAACACGGAAACACTGTGGAGACCGGCGTATTCGACGCCTCTGTGCAGTAAACGAGACTGCAGGGGTCACTGCAAGGGCGTCACGCGGTCCGGCATGGGAGGCCTTCGGCCAAGGAGCTGTAGAACGGTGGAAGCGAAATTCAGACTGTCGTACGGCTTGTCAATCGTTTCCCTGGCGATGCCCGCGCCCGCCATCATCCAGACCGAATGCGTGGAGATGCGCAAGAAGCTGCCGTGATTTCCGCCGGGGTTGAAATTGCGAACGTTGAAATTCCAGTGATCGGCGGCGAACAATTGCAGATCGGCTTCCACCAACTCGCGACGCCGGCGCTCATAGCGGAGTAGAATCGGATCCATTCCGCGCGGCCCAGGAACGTTGGCCCCAATGGGAGAGAGTTGCTCCGTCACCCCGATTACCCCGTTCGAATATCTGCAAAGGTGAATTGCATCCAGCCATTCACGTTCCGCGTGCCACGAAGAAAGCCACGTGGCGCGATCGGTTCCGGCCGGCATGCCAAGAGCGGGGTCTTCAAACAGGCGGAGTGGAAGGCCGGCGTGCCACGCCTGATCCGTCCAGCGGATTTGTCCTTGGGCATCCTGCGCGAGATGAGCAACGGGCTTCAAACAGATGCGGCCCGCCTCATCCGCCAGGATCAACAGCTGATTGTCATCGTCGCCGTAAAGCCAGTAAGATTGTGGCGCTGCGGCGGGCAGACGCACAACCATGAAATCGATAGGCATTGCCGATAGCGCCGCCTGTGGGTTGTTGCGCGCCCGCTGCTGAGCAAAAAGCAAAAAATAGTCGATGTGCCGAAAAGATCGATCTTCATCGAGCCGCCCGCTCGCATCCACAACAAGCCCGGAGGGCGAAGGGCCTGCAACATACTTTTGTAAGTCGTACACGCTGTTGTTATCGCCCAGCGAGAGTTCCGGGATAACTTCGGAAATCTTTTGATGCCAAGAACGCTCGGGATCGGGATGGAGAGCGAGCAGCGCGCGAAGATGGGCCAGGTAATCCGTGTATTCAGAATGTTCGTGCTCCCAGGTGCTGAGTTCGTCGTCCAAACGGCGCGCCGCTTTGTCCTCGCCGCCGTCTCGCTGACCGGACGTCCAGTTTTTCGGCTGCGATTCTACAATCACTTTGCGTCGCTCTATTGCTTGCTGAAGTAGAGCCATCTCTTGTTGCAGTTCCGCAGCGGAACGGGCCCAGGCAGCGCGATGCCGGTCGATGGTTTCGACGACACAAGCCGCCGCGGCCTTACGGACATTCGGGGCCAAGTCGGCCCGCGCCAATTGAAGCAGCAAGATGTGAATTTTGTTTAGATCGCTGTTGCGCAGGTGCAACGAGGCGCGCTCGTTCCCGTCGACATCTACCCATGCCGTCGGATAATGGTCCGCTTGTCCGGCCAAATAGAACGAGGCAGTACTCGGCGTGATGACTCTTTGAACGAGCGGATCGAGGCCCATTATTTTGTAATCGCTGAGCTGATGGCGGTTCGTGATGACGTGATGAGCTCCGCCTTGCGGGCTGTTCAACAGATCAGGCAGGCTGAACCCCTGGCTGAATACACCCGGCACGTTGTTCATGCCGTGATCGGAAACAACGACGAAAAGCGTTTCGCTCGCGAGCGGGCTCTGCTGAATGGCGGTCCAGATTTGACCCGCTAGACCATCGAGCCGGCTCAATGCATCCAGTAACGCCGCCGGTTGATTCGTGGCGTGGCCTTCGTGATCGATGTCGCCCGAGTAGAAGTCGAGGTAAAAGATCTCCGGTTTTTTGAGTTGCTGCTTCAATTCACTTTCGGTCTGCTGTCCAAGCATCTCGTCAAGAGATGGCGTTCCCGCGCTTTCTACCATGGAGAGCAGCACCTTCGAAGAAAAGCGCCGTGCCAGGACGTGCTGCAGCGTGCTCCAGCGGACACCTCGTTGAAAGAGTTGAAAGCTCTGGAATCGCTGCGCGTATGGAAAGGCGTCGATCATCAGCGGGACACCGGCGCGATTCAGGACCTCCACGCCGGGCATATCGACGCGCCTGCTGCGCGCATAACCCAGATAAAAAGGAAAAAAATTCAGGTAGTCGTAGACGTGGCCCGTATAGCGGTCATACTCGACATTGCCGCGGATGACGGTGTGGTGGCCCGTATCGAGCATGGACCAAGACGGGGCGGAAAGGCTGATGCCTCGAGTGTAGAAATTCTCGAAGACGGCGCCATTGTCCGCAAAAATGTGTGAAAGCCACGGCAGCCGCGATTTTCCGGTGCTGGGATCGATCTCGCGCATGGTCGTGTACAACAGATCGGCGTTAAGTCCATCGACTTTCAAAATGACGACCCGATGATCCGGCGTCGGCGCCGTATCGTTTTGAGCGGTCTGAGCGCCGGTTGCGAACGCCTGCAGGAAGAGCAGAGTGAGCGCGAACGGGCGGCTCACTTCAAAGAGTCCGCCGCCCTGGATGACCTGTCGCCTGAGCGGGTGGAAGCAGCAATACCAACTGGGCCTTTCGCCGGGAATTGCATATCGCGGTCGAGCGCGGCAAGCGCAAGCGAACAATCCCCTTGCACGGCCTGATCGTGCGAAAGCCTCGCGAGCCTTTGAAAGGTTTCGGCGGCGTGTGCGCGAACGCTGTGCATGCTGATTTGAGGCATGAGGCTGCTCAACTCCGCGACAGAATCCCGGATACGATTCGCGTCATAAGCGATTTCGGGTTCTGTGCCGGCCTCAGTCAGTTCATCGAGAAAGGCCAAGTTGTACTGTACGCGGCGGTAGCAATCGAGTTTGGATAGGTTGGCCGGATTAGTCTTCGCCCGGTGTGTGTAGAGCCCAAGACTCGCGTCGTGCAGGAGGCTTTCGAAGACCCGGGCTTTCTTGCTTTCTCCGAATGACGCCAGCTCGGCTCGGCGCTCCTGTTCGAGATGCGTCGCTAGCTTTCCTGCACTTCCCGCTTCGTCCTGGAGTCCCGCATAGCGAACCGCCGCAAGCTGCATTTCCCTGTCGGGCGTCGCTTCCAGCGGATTGATAGCCAGCGAATCGACGCGGCGCTGCATTTCAGCCCTAAGCTTCGGGTCAAGCTGTTGATCTAATGCGAGCTGCACGCGGAACTGCGAATAAGAATCCAGCCGCTCGGCGCGGTCCATCGCGCCGCCATGCCGGGCGGTTATGAAATCATAAAAATCGGCAGCAACGTAGTAATACCAATTAGTGAAGTGCGATATGCCAATCACTCCGGCAGTGATTTCGTTGATGGAGCGCTGAGTCATTTCATGACGGCGAACGTGGAGCTTGTCACGAAAATCGACTAACAATAGCGGCAATTTCGGATACGTCAGGCTGTAGATGCCGAGCGGCGCCAGCCGGACTTGCTGGCTTCCCGTCTCGCCAGGCGGCAGCAGCGAACCGGTCTCATTCAACTCTCGAGTAAAGGTTTGTCCATTCCAATCTTTCAGCCGGCTGTCGGACCACGGATTGCGAATATTTAGCAAGGTCCATACGGAGCGCAGCGACGTACCAGCCGGCTCGAAGTTTTTTCCCAAGCGGAAACCACAGCATTCCGTATTGGCCCGTCTTCCCGGCAATATCGACCGGTTCAAACAACAGTCCGGTCTTCTCCGCGCACTGCCGCAACAGCTCCCAATTACGGCTGCGAATTCGTTCCTCCTCAAAGCCAGACTCCTCCCCGAGCCGTGCCGCCCGGCGCTGGTCGACAAGGCCGCCGAGAAGGCTCTTGCGAAGCTCCAGGCGGGCAATCACCGTATTTATTTGGGCCTGCGTTAAACCCGCTTGGTCACCGCCCGTCGGGGCGCGTCGCAAGTAGCTGATAGCTTCTTCCAGGTGCAGGCGCTCGTGATCCCTCTGGTTTGTCCCATACGCGCGCGAGGTGGCGCGAACGGGAAGAACCGTGGAATCGAGCATTGTCCATTGGAGGATGTTACGGCTGACTTCGAACGCAACCGGGTGTCGCGGAGCCGTCAAATCAAAGAGCGGTGCGGCATGGCTTGTTGACTTGGATCCCTTCCCAACGCGCCAGTAGAAGAAAGGGACAGCTGACAGCAGCCTCTGGCCCAGGCTTGGGCGCGCGTAGGTCAGCAGCCAGACGGAGGTAAGCCGGTCACTTTCCGGGTTCTCGTCGCCGAGGGTGTCGCGCAACACGGCAATCAGCGGCAAATCCGCCTTCTGATCGCTGGCATCCAGGCAAGAGTGGCAAAGCAGAGTCACAAGCTGCGCGGTATTGCCAATCGGCGTGACATTCCAATAATAGGGAACTTGGCTGTTTTCAAGCGCCGTGGCCGGTTGCAACCGCTGTGACGAAAGGTCCTCGGCCATGCCGGAGGCCAAGGCGAAACACAAGCCGGCAGTAAGGATCCGAAAGAGTCCGCGCATGGATCGGGTAACCCCGAATGACGCTCTACAAGCAATTGATGCTCCAAATAGGTACGCGGGTTGCCGTGAAATGAAATCGAAGACTCTATCACCCAAAGGAGCGCGTAAATTCTGGGATTTAAACGCCATGTTACGGTAAAAAAGAGTGCATTTTGACGCGGCGCTGAACTTGGTTTGGATGTTGCTGGGGCTTCTGGCCTTGATCGGCACGATCCGGGCTGCGCTGCGCCGCCATCCCAGCGAAACATCGGCGCCTGCATGGCTCCACATCGTGCGCGTTGCTCTCATCGTCGCGGCTTTGTTCCCGTATATCTCCGCAACCGACGACGTCCTACGTATTGAAGATTTCAATTCGCAGCATGGGCATCAGCATCCGAGCAAGGAAAGCCGCAATCACAACCTCATGCGGCTGTACGAGACCATGGACACGCCTCTGGTCTGCCCAACGTGCGAAGTATCGCTGACGTTTTTCTTCATTTCGCTGGTGTTCACTCCGCTCGTAACGGCCCTCGAACGAATTGCGCCTCTGCGAGCCGGTCGTTCGCCCCCGACGCTGCTCACGGCATAAGACCGCAAACCCGTCAGCAGAAAAATTCGAGGAGGGCAGATGCAGCGCCATTACCGGCGTTTGTACATCGGTCTCCTGTTTGCGACCGGATGTTGGGCCCAAACTGCCGCTACGCCGCGCGCGCTCACATGGCAGGAGACTGTAGAGAGATTTCGATCGAATAATCCGACGTTGCTCGCCGGCAAATTGACCATCGATGAGTCGCGAGCAGACGAGATCACGGCCTATATGCGTCCGAATCCGGACCTCACACTGACCACGGATGGGACGCAAATCACTCCTCATGAAGGGATCTGGCAGCCGTTCGCTGGAACTTTAGTTACGCCCAGTGTCAGCTATTTGCACGAACGCGACCATAAGCGCGAACTCCGCCTCGCGAGCGCGCGGCAAGCGACGGCCATTGCTGTCTCCTCCCAATCCGATTTAGAACGCAATCTGATATTCAATCTGCGCGATGCCTTTGTGCGTGTGCTGCTGCAGAAGGCGGTTTTAGGCTTGGCGAAGGAGAACCTCGAATACTACGACAAAGAACTAGCGATCGACCGGGACCGCTACACGGCGGGAGCGGTGGCGAGAGTGGATTTTCAGCGGCTGGAGCTGCAGCGCGTTCAATTCGAGTCGGACGTGCAGAAGGCGGAGGTCGACCTGCGCACGGCCAAAATCGACCTTTTGGCGCTGCTCCGTGATCGAACGCCCGTAGAGGCGTTCGATGTGTCTGAAAGATTCGAATTCAGCGAGCCGGCGACAAACCTCGAAGAAGTCCGAAACTTCGCCCTTAGCACCCGTCCAGATCTCAAGGAAGCACAGCAATCGCTTGACAAGGCGAGAACGGATCACCAGCTTGCGATCGCAAACGGCTCAACGGATCCGACCTTCAGCGGGTGGTGGACGCATAACGGGTCCTTCAACAACCCGGGTGCGTTCAATACGGTGGGCGCGAGCGTCAGCATCCCGGTTCGCATTTTCGACCGGAACCAGGGCGAGAAGCTGCACACTGAGATCGACATCGGAAGAAATGAAAGGTTGCGCGACGCGGCCGAGACGGCGGCTCTGCACGATGTGGATTCGGCCTATGCGACCTTGCAGAACACGCTTGCGCTCCTGCGCCCTTACAAGGACAAGTATCTGCGAGAAGCGGAAGAGATACGGTCTACGGTTTCCTTTTCCTACCAGCACGGAGCCGCGTCGCTGCTGGACTTTTTGGACGCTCAGAAGTCATATCGGGATACCGAATTGAGCTATCTGAACCTGGTCGGGGCCTATTTTGCGGCGGCTAATCAAGTGAATTTTGCAGTGGGGCGCGAGGTAATTCGATGAGCGGGAGAGCTCTTCTCTTTGAGATAGCGGCAGTGGCCGCTGCCGTGATTCTGGCCGGGTGCGGCTCGAAGGCCAATGTGGATGCGGCAGCCGCCGCTCCTCCTTCAACCAAGATTGTCGAAGAACCGGATCTGAATATCGTGAAGGTGGATCGGCCGGAGCGCTTCGCCCTGGTCACGGCCGGCAAACGGGAGGAGCTTCCGGAGATCCATGCCACCGGTGTCGTTACTCCCGACGTGGAGAAATCCGTGCCCGTCGTTTCGCTCGCTTCCGGACGAGTCGTTGGCATTTACGCGAAGCTCGGGGATGACGTCACAAAAGGACAGTTGCTGCTGAAGGTTGTCAGCAATGATATTTCGAATGCCTTGGCTACTTACGAACAGGCCAAAGCGGACGAGGGGCTTGCGCATAAACAATTGGATCGCGCCAAGCTTCTTTACGATCGCGGGGCGATTTCTTTGAACGACCTGCAGGTGGCCGAGGGCGCGGAGGAGAAGGCGCAAGTCGCGGTTAGAGCGGCGGCTCAACAAATTCGAACGCTGGGCGGCGATCCCGGGCACGACGACCCGGTGGTGAATGTGTATGCGCCGGCGCGAGGCACGATCGTGGAGCAAAATGTGGCTCAAGCGGCGAGCGTACACACACCGGACAATCAGCCAAACCTGTTCACAATCGCGGATCTTTCGACCGTGTGGGTGATCTGCGACGTGTATGAAAACGACTTGCCGAAAATGCGGCTCGGAGACACCGCCGAGGTGCAGCTCAACGCCTATCCGGATCGCGTTTTTCGCGGGCGCGTGGGCAACATCGGGAAGGTTCTCGATCCAACCATTCGCTCGGCGAAGGTTCGGATCGCCCTGGCCAACCCTGGAATCATGCGATCGGGAATGTTCGTGACCGCGACCTTCCATGGCCTGCACGGAAGGGTCTTCGCCAGCGTTCCGAGCGGCGCGGTCCTGCATCTCCACGACCGCGATTGGGTGTTTGTGCCCGATGGCCCCGGCCGGTTTCGCCGAACGGAGGTCGCCGCCGGCAAAATCGCAGGTGGAATGCAGGAGGTGATGTCCGGAATTTCACCCGGTCAACAGGTGGTTAGCGATGCCCTGGCTCTCAATTCCGAAAGCGAGCAGTAGCGCAGCTAAGCCTCTGAAATCCAGATGATTCGAGCTTTTGTCGACTATTCGCTGCGCAACAGACTGCTGGTCCTGGCAGTCGGACTCCTGCTTCTTGGCTGGGGCGCCATCTCTTTCAAGAACCTGCCGGTGGAAGCGTATCCGGACGTGGCGAACAACTATGTCCAGGTAATCACGCAGTGGCCCGGACGCGCAGGCGAGGAAGTCGAGCAGCAGGTCACGATTCCGATTGAAGTGCAGATGGCCGGCATTCCGGATCTGGCGAACATACGGTCGATTTCCGAATTCGGTTTGTCGGTGCTGACCATGAATTTCAACGACGAATCGAAGAACGACTGGAACCGGCAGAAAGTGCTGGAACGCCTGTCGATGGTGACGCTGCCGGCCAACCTGCAACCGACTATCGGCCCCGACTATAGCCCGGTGGGGCAGTTGTACTGGTACACGCTGAAGAGTACGAACCCGCAATACGACCTGATGGAGTTGAAGTCGCTGCAAGACTGGGCCATCGCGAAGCAGTTGAAATCGGTGCCCGATGTGGTCGACGTTTCAAGCTTTGGCGGCACCACGCGCGAGTACCAGGCACAGGTAGACCCGAACAAGCTGGTCTCATACGGGCTGGGCATCGGGCAGGTGGAACAATCTCTGGCGAACAACAACGTTAATGCGGGCGGAAGCTTTATCCAAACGGGCGAGCAGCAGGTAAACGTTCGTGAAGTGGGGCTATTCAGGGACGTTAAAGATATCGGGCAGACCGTTCTCAAATCGCAGAACGGGACGTCCATCCGGGTGCGCGATATCGGATTTGTCACGCAGGCGCCCAAGATACGGCTGGGACAGGTTGGCAAAGCGATTCACCGTAACGACGGCATGGTTCTCGACGACCGCGATGTCGTGGAGGGGATCGTCCTGCTGCGCAAAGGCGCGAATGGAGACGCCATGCTGGCCGCGCTGCATCAGAAGGTGGACGAACTGAACACTCATTTCCTCCCGCCGGGCGTGAGAATCGTACCGTTTCTCGACCGCAGCGACCTGGTGCATTTCACGACTCACACAGTGATGCACAACCTCACGGAAGGCATTCTCCTTGTTTCCGTCATTCTGTTTTTGTTTCTGGGGAATGTGCGGTCGGCCATTATTGTCGTGCTGACGATTCCCTTCGCGCTACTGTTTGCGTCCATTTGCCTTGACCTGAGCCACGTGCCGGCGAATCTCCTGTCGCTGGGAGCTTTGGATTTTGGAATGGTGGTGGACGGGTCGGTGGTCGTGGTGGAGAACGTACTGCGGCACATCAGCAGGCGCGATCACGAACGAACGTTGATGGACATGATTCGGGAAGCCGTTCATGAGGTTCAGCGGCCGGTCTTTTTTGCCCGAGCGATCATCATTACCGCTTACCTTCCGATCTTCACGCTGCAACATGTGGAGGGCCGGTTGTTTCGGCCGATGGCTCTGACAGTGGCTTACGCGCTGCTGGGCGCCTTGCTTTTTTCGCTCTCGATTTTGCCCGTGCTCGCGGTGCTGCTTTTCGGAAGCAACACCCGGGAGTGGCGCAACCCGATCCTCGAGGCACTGATCAAGGGATACCGGCGGTCGCTCGAGTGGGCCATGAGCTCGCTGGGAAGACGCCTGGTGGTGCTGGGGACGGCATGCGGGCTACTGCTGGTGGCGGTGTATCTGATGGTGAGCGGCGCCATCGGCTCCGAGTTTTTGCCTCACCTCGATGAGGGAGCGATTTGGGCCCGCGGAACGCTTGCCCCGAGCACCGGTCCGGCGGAAGGCGAGCGCGTGATGAGGCGAGCCCGGCTGATGTTCGCCACTTTTCCGGAAGTGACGAAGGTGGTCAGCCAGGTGGGGCGGCCCGACGACGGAACGGACTCGGCGTTGTTCTCAAACACCGAATACTTTATCGATCTCAAGCCCAAGGAACAGTGGCGTCCGGTATTCCAGCGGGACAAGGAAGAGCTGATTCGCGCGATGGATCGCGAAGTGGAAAAGATTCCAGGCGCCCTGTGGAATTTTTCGCAGCCCATTGCGGACAACATGGAAGAAGCGGTCAGCGGGGTTAAAGGAGAGCTCGCCATCAAGGTTTTCGGCACGGATCTCAAGGAGCTGGAAGGCAAAGGCGATGAGATTGTTAAAGTGATGCAAGGCATTCGTGGCGTGCAAGATCTCGGGCTGTTTCGCGTGATCGGGCAGCCGAATTTAAACATCTCGATCGACCGCGAAACGGCAAACCGGTACGGCCTGAATGTGTCGGACGTGCAGGAGGCGGTCGAGACAGCCGTCGGCGGTAAGGCTGTCAGCCAGGTGCTGCAGGGAGAGCAGCGATATGACCTGGTTGTGCGGTATCAGCCCGAATATCGAATGACGCCGGATGCGATCCGCAATATACGAATTCTGGCGCCTTCAGGCGAGCGGGTTTCGTTGGACCAAGTGTGCAACATCCAAATGCGCGACGGGGCATCGCAGATTTATCGCGAAAACAACTCCCGGTATGTAGCGATTAAATACAGCGTGCGAGGCCGCGATCTCGGCAGCACGGTGGAAGAGGCGATTCAGGAAGTGAATCGGAAGGTCAAGCTGCCGGCCGGTTATTACCTGGAATGGGCGGGCGAATACGCAAGCGCCAAGCGCGCGAATGCCCGGCTCGCCGTGATTGTTCCGGTAACGGTGGCCGTCATCTTTTTCCTGCTGTATTCGATGTTCGGCTCATTCAAATGGGCGGGCCTCGCCCTGGTGAGCCTGGCGCTTTCTCCGATCGGCGCTCTTTTCGCCCTCTATTTCACGGGCACTCATTTCAGCGTTTCTTCCGGTATCGGAACTCTGGCGTTGTTCGGCGTGGCGGTAGAGACGGGCGTGATCATGATCGAATACATCAACCAATTGCGGGCGCGCGGCTATGGCATTCACGAGGCGGCGGTGGAGGGCGCAGTGCTGCGCTTAAGACCGATCATGATGACGATGCTCGTTGCGACCCTGGGTTTGCTGCCCGCGGCCATTTCGACCGGCATCGGCTCCGATTCACAGAAACCCTTCGCGATCGTGATCGTGGGAGGGCTGAGCGCGACGCTTTTGCTCAGCGTATTTGTTCTGCCGACGATCTACACGTGGATTGCGGGCGAAGGCGATGTCTTACCCGCCTATGAACCGGAGCTGGTGGAGCCGCAGCTATAAATCTCTAGATTTACTGGTGCGGAGAGGGGGACTTGAACCCCCACGGTGTTACCCGCTAGCACCTCAAGCTAGTGCGTCTGCCAATTCCGCCATCTCCGCAGTTCCTGAAAGCTACTTCTTATTCTTGGTCGGTGGTGGGGCCGTCTTTTGGACCACGGGCGCCTTGCGATTTTGAAGAACACTACCCGTTGCGGGCGCGGTCTGGTCGGATATGATCGCCAGAGTAAGGGAGAGGACCATGAAAAGTGCGGCGGCGATGGTCGTCGCCTTCGAAAGTACGGTCGTCGTACCGCGCGGACCAAAAACCGTCTGGGAACCCATTCCGCCAAACGCGCCTGCCAAATCGGCGGCCTTGCCGCTCTGCAGCAAAACGACAATGATCAGAAAAAAGCAAATAACGACGTGAATCGTCGTCAATAGGTACACCATGCCGCCTTCGAGTATAGCAATCCAGACGGGCGGTGCGAAATTGGATGCATGGCCGATTTTGCGGAACGAACCCAATCCAGCGGGGACCCCACCAAGCGAATCCACCGGCTGTCGCTCGAAGGGCTGCGCGATGAGTACTGCCGGGGCGGATTGGGCGAGGCCGATTGCGAAACGAACCCAATCGTGCAGTTTGAGCGCTGGATGAAAGAAGCGCAAGCTGCTGATTTGAAAGAGCCAAATGCGATGACGCTGTCAACGGCCACTGCGGATGGAAAGCCCTCGAGCCGGGTCGTACTGTTGAAGGAGGTCAGCGAAATTGGGTTCGTTTTTTACACCAGCTATACCAGCCGCAAGGCTCGAGAAATCGAAACGAACCCAACCGCCGCGCTTACCTTTTACTGGGCGGAGCTGGAGCGGCAGGTGCGCGTGGAAGGAAGAGTTCGGCGGGTACCACCGGAACAATCGGAGGCCTATTTCCGGAGCCGGCCCAAAGGGAGCCGGCTGGGTGCGTGGGCATCCCATCAGAGCGAGGTGCTGCCGAGCCGCCGGCCGCTGGAAGACCGGCTTCGAGAGTTGGAAGCCCAATACGCGGAGACCGACGATATCCCGAGGCCCGGCTATTGGGGCGGGTATTGTGTGTCGCCCGAGATGGTGGAGTTCTGGCAGGGCCGGCCGAACCGCCTTCATGACAGGTTACGGTACCGAATAAAAGGCGAAAGTACCTGGGGGATTGAACGCCTCTCTCCTTGATTAAACGGACGAACAGGCGCACTCGTCTGTTGTTTGTGTTCCGGCTGGTATTCATTTTGCTGTCCGTGCCGCTTCTCGCGCTTGCGGATACGGGTGCGAACGAGCTTATTAAGAAGGTCCAAGATCGGTACAACGGCGCTCGAACACTGTCCGTGAATTTCGAAGAGAGCTACACCTTGCTGGGACATCCGAGACCAGCTGAAATGGGGACGCTTGCTCTGCGAAAAGAGGGCAAAATGCGCTGGGATTATACGCGTCCGGGGGGCAAACTGTTTATCTCGGACGGAAAGAATGTATACCTCTATACCGCGACGGACAATAGAGTAGAAAAAGTCCCCTTGAAGGACACTGAGGATATGCGGGCGCCGCTGGCGTTTCTCTTAGGGCGGCTGGATCTCAAGAAGGAATTTCGCGATTTTCAGGTGCAGGAAGCGGCGCAAGGTACTTGGCTCGATGCCTCGGCGAAAAACGACCATTTGCCTTACAAGAATGTCGGGATGCTGATCGCGCCGGATGGTTCCATCCGGCAATTAAAGGTTAACGGCCGGGATGGATCGACGTTGTCGTATTCTTTTTCGAACGAAAAGCTAAACCCTCCTCTGGGCGACCAGATTTTTCATTTCACGATCCCTCCGGGCGCTGAAGTTGTCGACGCCCTCACGCTTGGATCGCAGGAGAAATAGGCACAGTGGCTGAGTTTGTTCTCCGATATGCCGACCCTCGCGGGCAGATGCACGAGCAGGTGTCCGATGCGCCGACCGAGCGCGAAGCTCGTGAACGGCTGGCGCAGCAGGGATACCTGGTCTACTCCGTACGCGCCAAAGACTTGGGCTCGCGGCTCGGTGGAATCCGGACCCGCACGAAGACGGTCAATCTTGAAAAGTTCCTGATTTTCAACCAGCAGTTTGTGACGCTGGTTCGCGCGGGCCTGCCCATCCTGCAAGGCCTCGATCTGCTCGCGGACCGGCTTACCGATGAGAAGTTGGGCCGGCACATTCGCGCGGTGCGGGACGACGTAAAGAGCGGCACCGTGCTTTCGGAAGCCTTCGCCAAGCAGCACGTTTTCCCGGCTATCTACGTGACCTCCGTGATGGCGGGCGAGAAGAGCGGATCGTTGGTCGAGGTGCTTGAACGGTATATCACGTATCAGCGGCTCACACTCGCGCTACGAAAAAAACTACTGGTCTCCCTGCTTTATCCGACTATTTTGATTTGCCTGGTCATCTGCCTGATCGTATTTCTGGTCACGTATGTGGTGCCGAATTTCGCTGCCTTGTACAACAGCATGGAAGCCAGGCTGCCGGCTGCCACCCGAATTCTGATTGCGGTCGGAACGACGGCCCGAGGCTACATTTTTGTGGGCTTTGGCGTGCTCTTACTTACGGCAGTGGCGGTTTACTTCTGGTCCCGGCGAGAGGGATCGCAAGAGACTCTCGACAAATGGAAGCTGCGGACACCGGTCCTTGGGGAGATTTGGACGAAGTACCAGGTGGCACAACTGTCCCGTGTACTAGGAACGTTATTGGTCGGCGGCATCCCTCTGGTTCAAGCACTGGAGACCGCGGGACGGTCGCTCGGAACAATTCTGTTCAAGAAAGCCTTGGAACGCACATCCGTCCTGGTGCGGGAGGGCAAATCTCTCTCCTCGTCGCTGACTTCGACAGGCGTTGTACCCGATTTGGCAATTGACATGATGGAGGTAGGCGAATCCACCGGAGCGCTTCCCCAGATGTTGAGCAGCGTGGCGGAATTCTACGAAGAAGATGTCGCGACCCGGATGACGGCGATTTTATCTCTCATAGAACCGGTGATTATGATTTTCATGGGTATTTTCGTGGCTTTTGTACTGGTCGCGCTCTACTTGCCCATTTTTTCGCTGGCGGACACAATCAGGTAAATGGCAACAGAAACGCTCAAAATCAAAGATCCGGCGGAAGAAGCCGAACAGGCGCAAGCCATCGCGAGGCGCTACTGCTGCGATTTCGTCGATCTAAAGACAACTAAAATCGACCACGAACTGTTCCGAACAGTGCCCGTGGATCTGATGTTCCGGTATCACTTCGTGCCTTTGCAGGCGCAGAACGGGACACTCGAAATCGCGCTTTCCGATCCCCGCCAGATTGTTTCGATCGATGAGCTTTCGGTGCTGCTTTCGAAGAAGCTGAAGGTCAAGGTAGCCACCTATTCGCAAATCACGGATCTGTTGAAAAAGACGGAGCAATCGCAGCGCGTACTCGAGGAAGTCACCGAGGGCTTCACGCTCGATGTGGTCGGCGACGACGAGAACGCGGATGAAAACCTGTCGATAGACCGGCTGACCTCCGATGAAGGCAATATCGCGCCGGTTATCAAGCTGGTGGATACCACCATCTTTAATGCGCTGGAGCGGCGAGCGAGCGACATTCACATCGAAACACGCGATCAGGAGCTTGCCATCAAGTACCGGATTGACGGCGTCCTGCAATACGCGATGAGTCCGATCGCGAAGGAATGGTATTCGGCGGTAATCTCCCGTATCAAGGTGATGAGCGAACTGGATATCGCCGAGCGGCGCGTTCCCCAGGACGGGCGCTTCCGCGTTCGCTACAAGGGACGTTTAATCGATTTCCGCGTGTCCATCATGCCGACCATTTACGGCGAGGACGCGGTGCTTCGCGTTTTGGATAAGGAGTCGATGAGTGAGAAGTTCTCGCGGCTCACTCTGGACGTGGTGGGATTCTCGGAGCAGGACCTTACGAAATTCCGGCGCTATATCAAGGAGCCGTATGGAATGGTGCTGGTGACAGGTCCGACGGGATCCGGAAAGACTACCACTCTCTACGCGGCGCTCAGCGAAATCAAGAACGACGAGGACAAGATCATCACGATCGAGGATCCGGTCGAATACCAGATCAAAGGCATCACGCAGATTCCGGTAAACGAGAGAAAAGGGCTCACCTTCGCGCGCGGGCTGCGATCGATTTTGCGCCACGACCCGGACAAAATTCTGGTGGGAGAAATCCGCGATCAGGAAACCGCGCAGATCGCGATCAACGCAGCGCTGACCGGGCACCTGGTATTCACCACGGTGCACGCGAACAACGTGCTCGATGTGCTGGGGCGCTTCCTGAACATGGGGGTAGAGCCGTATAACTTCGTGTCATCGCTGAATTGCATCCTCGCTCAACGGCTGGTCCGCATCATCTGCCCGCATTGCCGCCACCGCGTTACTTACGATGACGACTATCTGATCGAGAGCGGACTGAACCTGGATCAATGGCGCTCCTTTCCTTTTAACGAGGGCCGGGGCTGCATGGAATGCAGCGGAACGGGATTCCGGGGGCGCACGGCCATTCATGAGCTGCTGGATTTGACCGAAGCGATTCGCGAGATGATTCTGGAGCGGAAATCCACGTCAGAAATTAAGCGGGCGGCGCGCCAGGACGGCATGACCTTTTTGCGCGAATCGGCGCTGGATCGCGTGCGACAGGGAATTACCACCTTGCGCGAGGCGAACAAGGTCACTTTCATCGAAGGGTAGGTAATAAAGTCTGGCTATCTCCGATCGCATACAGCGCTGGGTTTCCGAACCGCCGCCGGACTATTTGTTTGAGATTACGGAAAGCTCTCTGGCCACGGTCTCGCCGCGAAATCCGGAACAACAGAAACACGAAAAGCTGTTAGAGCGCGCCTTGACGGCTTCGCCTGCCGCACCCAATCTGCTGAAGCCGCAACTGTATCGCGAAGCGCTGCAGCGGCTCTCGCCCGCTTCGCTCAAGCGAAATGCCTTGGCGATTCTGATACCCGATTACGCAGTCCGCATGGCTATTCTCGATTTCGAGGAGTTCCCATCCGGTGACCAGGACCGCGCCGCGCTGATTCGGTTCCGCCTTCGCAAGACGGTGCCGTTTCACATCGATGAAGCGCAGCTTGCGTATTCGATTCAGGCCGCTGAACCGAAGCATATCGAAGTGCTTGCCGTGGCAATCGCGCGGCCGATTCTGACGGAATACGAGGCCCTTTTCGCTGACGCGGGATACCGTGTAGGGCTGGTGGTTCCATCCTGCATCGGGGCTTTGCCGCTGTGTTCCAGCTCAGAAAAAGGATTGACTTTGCTCGCCAAAGCCGCAGGCTCGACGGTATCCGTGTTGCTGTTGCAACAGGGCCGGGTGCGCCTGGTACGCTGCCTGGATCTGGCGGCCGGCGAGGGTGAAGCTGCGCCACGCGAACAGGCCGCTGTGCTGCCGCTGCTGCAACAGACGCTGGCTTACGCGGAGGATCAGATTGGGCAGCCCGTCCGTAAATTGCTACTCTGTGGGTTCGGGTCCGAGACAGATAGCTTAGGAAGGATTGCCGAACAGGAGTTCGGCGTAGCTTATTCCACCGTGCGCTCACGGTTCGGAGCGGCGTCGCAGGAGAACGCCGGGCTTCTTGGACTTTTAGAGCAGTATGCCGCATGAATTCGTTTTTTCCCAGCTCAATTAATCTCGCTTCCGAGCCGTTCCGCCGTGAACGGGCGCGAAACGCCAGCCTCGGTTTGGTGTGCGTTGCGCTTGCTTGTTCTCTGCTGATACTCATCATCTTGTTTCTTCATTCGCGGAAGCAGGCGGAAGGTCTGCGGCGGGTTATCGCTAATAAGAATGTGCAGCTCCAACGCTTCCAGCGGGAGGAGGGGCAGTTTTCGAGCGTGCTGGGGAAACCCGGAAACGCGGACGTTTTTTCCAAGAGCGTGTTTCTCAACGAGCTGATCGCTCGCCGGGCAGTCAGTTGGACACAGGTATTCGATGACCTCGGAACCGTGATGCCGAGCAATATGCGGCTGATTGGTATCCGGTTACCGCAGGTGGGCGCCGAACGGGGAGCCGGGGTCAATCGAGTGGAACTCGAAATGACCGTGGGGAGCGACCGGCCCGACGCCATCATCGACCTGCTGAAACGTTTGCGAGAATCGGCCCTGTTCGGGGCCGCGGAGATGAGAGCCCAGCACCCCCCCACACAGAACGATCCGCTCTATAAATACCAGGTGACGGTGGCTTATGCCCAGAAGCTTTGATTGGCGCGCTGTCACTAAGGGAGCGCATCACGGCCCCCGCATGTGGCTTCAGGCTACAGCCGGGGTGCTAGGCGTCTTGAATGCCATCGCGCTGTTTTTATATCTGTATGCTCCCGGCGGTTCGCAAAAGGAACTCGCGCAAGAGGGCGTCCAGGTGCAGCGCCAAATTGCGGAAACCCGGAGCAAGGCGGTGCGACTGAAGACGATTGCCGCGAAAGTGGAACTCGGTAACACCGAAGCGACGGAATTTCAGAGAGTGTACTTCCTGCCCAAGCGGGCCGCTTATGAGAAGGTGATCGCGGAAATTCAAAGAATGGCACAGGCCGCCGGGCTGCAAGAGCGCGAAGCAGTTTACAACGCCGAGCCGATCGAGGGCACCGACGATCTTTCGGTGCTGAATACAACAGCGGCATTTGAGGGTTCATACGACAGCCTGATGCGGTTCCTGCATGAAGAGGACAGGTCCCCGATGCTGCTTATCCTTGACGCGTTGCAGGCTGCGCCTCAGCAGCGCGGCGGGCAGATCAGCGCTCAAATCCGCTTTCAAACGATCGTCCAAGAGGACGCGGGCATGCCGGCGGGAGAGCAACAATGAGCGCCGCCGCCCAGACGAAGATTTTCGGGATACGAGTTGGAATAGATCCGAAGATCCTGATCGGCGCGTTGATCGCATTTGCCGCTCTCTTGTTCTGGTACAACTCGCGCGGGGACGAGGAAACAAGTGCTCCCACGGTAGCGCGCCCCGCGAGCGCGACGGCCCCCATAACGCGCCCGCACACACCGGTTCGCCGCACCGTGAACACGAACGACCGCGGAACGTTGCGGCTAAGGCCGATCGATCCGACGCGCGGCGATGTGGATCCCACTCTGCGGCTCGATCTGCTGGCCCGTTTGCAGAAACTTCAGCCGGCAGCCGGCGGCCGCAATCTGTTCGAACTGGGACCACCCCCGCTAACGCCCGCGCAGAAGGCAGCGATCGCGAATGCGCCGAAGATTGTGCCCAAGATGCCTCCGCAACCCGTGGCGCGTACGACTCCGATAGTTCCCACGGTCGACATTCCCTTGAAATATTACGGATTCGCCAAGCCGACCGACAAGGGGCAAGCCAATAGCGGATTCTTCCTTGATGGCGACAACGTTATAGTGGCGTCCGAAGGACAACTCGTGAAGCAGCAATACCTGGTAGTGGAATTGACGCCCACCAGCGCCCGCCTGGAAGATGTGCACTTGAAGGCCAAGCAGACGTTGCCGGTTGTGCCGGAATTCATGCAATGAGACGCGGTAGTCAGCGCGAATGTATGAGAATCACCGGAGCAGAAACCACTTGCTCACGCGCGCGGTTCCGTTGTGTCTCGGCGGAGCGGGGATCGGCTCTGCTGATCGTCTTTGTATTCGCAGCCGTGGTCGCGATCATGTTGTATATGGAAATGCCGGTGGCGGTGTTCGAATCGCAGCGCCAGAAGGAGCAGTTGCTGGTGGACCGCGGCAATGAATATGCGCACGCGGTAAAGCTGTTCGTGCGGAAGGTGGGGAGATATCCGGCCAGCCTGGACCAATTGGAGGACACAAACCGGATGCGATTTCTACGCCACCGGTTTAAAGACCCTTTTACCGGGAAGGACGATTGGCGACTGCTCCATGCCGGGCCGAATGGCGTGCTCATCGATTCGAAAGTGAAGCCGTTGAATCCTGTCGCGCAGAACGGGACGAACGGAAATCCGACACCGGGATTCGGGTCAACGAGCGGGAACTCAGGTTTCGGCAGCGCCAATTCACCAGGCAACAGCAACAGCAACAATAGCAGCAACAGCTCGTTCGGGAGCAGCAGTTCGTTTAGCAACGGCGGAGCTTTCGGTAACAGCGGAGGTTTTGCATCCAGCTCCGGTTCGGACGGCACCGAGAAAGTGGTGCAGCCAATCCCGCAGCGCCCCCCGGCGATAGCAGCGAACGGAAGCGGACAGCCAGCGACGAATCCGCAGGACGATCCGATGGCGCCTTTGATGCCGCCGGATCCCAGCGTGCAAGCGAGTGCGGCGCAAAATCAGTCGAACCCGTCAACGAATTCATCAATAAACGCGCCAGCAAACCCATCGGCAAACCCGCAACCCGGTTCGCCGGACGGGCATCAGGTTCAGATCGGCGGCCCACCGGGCGCCACTCCGGCAGGAGCAGGGCAGCCGGGAACCGCAGGCACAAACCCATCGAACGCGACGCAAGCGGTGGGCGCTCTGATGACCAATCCGAACCCGGCGACCGGTCAGACGAACGCGACTGGCACAGCCTTCGCCGCGACGACCGGAAGAACGGGCGTGCTCAATAGCGGAGGCATTGCCGGAGTTGCCAGCATTGCAAAAGGCCATAGCATCAAGGTAATTAACGACCAGGAAGACTACTCGCTGTGGGAGTTCTATTACGATCCATCGAAGGATTCGACGAGCCGGCTCCGAAACGCTCAGGCCGCGCTGCAGCGACAGGTACAAGGCCAGAATCAAAGCCAAGGCCAGAATTCGAACTCAAGCTGCAGTTTCTTTCAGAACTCGACGACGACGCCGGACCAAGGCAGTTCAACGCCCAACGAGCGTGCCTTCGATTCCGCAAAGTACGCAGACGGACCGCCGTAGAGAGCGGCGTGTTATCTTCGATATTCCGGCCGATTTCGGCCCACGCTTCGGAAATTCTTTCGCGCGCCGAGTATCCCCTACAGGAGTAGAACTTACTACCACCAAATTTGCAAATCGAAACTAACGCTCTATTGACGCGTGGTACTTGCCGCTACGCTTTTCTGGCCCAAGCGCGGCCGATCTAGGTATGCTGTCCTCTCGCTCCGGCTGCGCCGGAGGCGGGCCTGTTGTACGCAATCGGCATCGTTCTGCAATCGAGCGCTCCATCGCGCTTGCAGGGAAGCGACACGATTGCTTCGGCCAGACCGGCGATTCGATGGTGTGACCTGTCGATCTCCAAGCGAAACTTGCCGATCCGGACCTTTCACTGGACGCACTGAGCCAGATATCCAGTATTTCCGGACAAGAATTTAGGCCGGTCGTTAAGCAGCAAACCGGATTGACCTTTCGCCAATACCTCCTGATGCTACGCATGATTGCGCGTGCAACCTGCTATGGATCACACCTCGAGGTAAAGATCATTGCGAGCATGGTTGGCTATGTATTCAGAGTCACTTCTGCCAGGACTTTCGCGAATCAATGGGATGACACCCAGAGAGTTCAGAATGCACGGACTGCCGAAAGTAATTACTTCAGCCACAGCGATTGTTAAATGTCCGATTTCTGATAGTGAATGGCCGATTTCTGACAACGATTTTTCTTTCATTCTCGCTGACGAACCTAAATAACTTCTGACTGTAAGTTGATCGAATAACCTGGGTTGTCCAGGTGAAGTTGGCGCATTAAGCGCCAGTAACTGGATCATGTTAGAGTATTGTGAGGAGGACTGACATTTACCGAACCATTTGACGTTCGCGAATTACTTCCGGGCTTTGCTGTCGCGGCTGGCCTGTCGGAAGCCAAACCGAAATCGGGCGGGAAGTCGCGATTCCCCGGCATCTTCAGGACGGCGAGGAATTCGATGTATCTCTGGGCGATCTGATCCGCTATGGCAAGAAACTGTTCGAAGCGCATTTCACATCGCAAGAGGGAGCGGGCCGACCGCTGACGAAAGGAACCGGAGCGCCGCTGTCCGATGCCAACAGCCCGTTAACCTTTCCGCGCAGCAGCAATCGCATCTCCGGCCCGGAATCCAATTCCTGTGCGGGCTGTCATAACCAGCCAATTTCGGGCGGCGCCGGCGATCTTTCGAACAATGTCTTCGTTCTCGGGCAGCGATTCGATTTTGCGACGTTCAGCGCAAGCGATATCGTGCCGACCGGCGGAGCGCTGGATGAACGCGGGCTCGCCGTGACGCTGCAATCCATTGCGAATAGCCGCGCCACGCCGGACATGTTTGGCTCCGGCTATTACGAAATGCTGGCCCGGCAGATCACGGGCGATCTGCAATCCATTCGAGACGGCTTGCAGCCGGGCGGGCAGGCGCGGCTGATTTCGAAAGGAATCTCGTTCGGCGTGCTGGCCCGCCATGCGGATGGTTACTGGGATAGCTCCGGAATCGACGGGCTGGCTGCGGAGTCTATGGCATCTTCCGATGCGCAGCACCCACCCAGCCTGCTCATTCTTCCCTTTCATCAGGCGGGCGCGGTCGTTTCTTTGCGCGTATTCACGGTGAATGCATTCAACCAGCACCACGGAATGCAAGCGACCGAGCGCTTCGGCATTGGAACGGACCCGGACGGCGATGGCGTCGTGAACGAGCTGACACGCGCCGATATCACGGCGGCTACGCTCTTTCAAGCTGCGCTTCCGGTTCCGGTCCGGTCGATTCCCGATGATCCGGAGATCCGCAAAGCAGCACGGCTCGGGGAAAAATTGTTTCAACAGATCGGCTGCGCCGGATGCCACATTCCGGCATTGCCGCTTGACAAACGGGGATGGATCTACACCGAAGCCAATCCCTACAACCCAGCCGGCAACCTTCAGGTCGGGGAGGCGCAAACGTTGTCGGTTGACCTCGCCAGCAACGAACTGCCCCCGCCGCGATTGAAGCCGATCAATGGCGCGGTGATGGTTCCGCTCTACACGGACTTTAAGCTGCACGACATCTGCAGCGGCCCGAACGATCCCAATCGCGAAGTGCTCAATTAGCATGCGGCGGCGGGTTCGCCCGAATTCTTCGCCGGCAACCAGAGATTTCTAACTCGCCGCCTCTGGACGGTGGGCAGCAAGCCCAACTACTTTCATCACGGACAGTTCACCACCATCCGTGAAGCGATTCTCAACCATTTTGGAGAAGCGCTCGGAACGCAGCAGGCGTTTCGAGCGCTGAGCGGGTATCAGCAAGGCGCGGTGATCGAGTTTTTGAAGATGTTGAAAGCGCCTGAAATCAACGAGCACTGAGGGGTTCGCCCCAATACAGAGGAAACCAAGCTTATGTTCAGAATATTTCGGATTGGTGTTGCGCTAGCTACTTTCCGTCGCAAAATAGCACTTTCTGACAGGCTAAAAGCTCCTCGTAACCCAAACCGCATTGACCTGAAATCGCGATTTCGAGTTCTGCTCGTCGAGCGCGGGGCGGAGCTGGCAATTCGGTCTCAGGCACGGGCCACGGCCAGAGCGTTCCCGATATTGATGAGGTTATCGGCGAGGACACCTAAACCGACCCAACGCTTCATTCCCTCCAGACCACGGTAGCGGCAGCGGCCGATCCCATGCCGCCGCTTGAGTATACTGATGCGACCTTCACAGCCGGTCCGCCAACGCTGTGCTTTTTTGAACCAGCGACGCTTCTCCAGTTTCTTTCGCTGCATGCTGCCCGTATTGCGATTCGGCACTGCCACCCACTTCACACCTTTCTCCTGAACCGCTCGTTCTTGCGCTTGCGAGTAAAATCCCGCATCCGCCGCCACCAACTGAGGCACGCGGCCGAGTTTGCGTATCTGCGCCTCCACAGAGGACAGCAGCAGTTCTCGATCGCTGGGTCGCTCGTCGAAAACTTCATAATGCGTGATGATCTGATTCTCGGCTTCCTGTACCTGCACCAGTTTGCCGAATTCAGTTGGCTTGCTGGCCTTACCCTTACGAATGATTTCCGTGTGCGGCTCAAACAAACTCACCACCTTGCCCGGCATCTGTGTGATACCTTCGAACACCCGCGTCCTAGTCTGCTTCACCACTTGTCGTACTCGATCGGCCATCGTCGATAAGCTCTCGGCAAGATGGCGCAGGCCCTTCTTGCGCTTAGCCGACATCTCTTCCACCTCTTGCATCACCCGCTGCGTGTCATTCAGGATCTGGCGCGAATAGCGCAGTAACTCGCGATACTGTTTCTGGCGGCGCTCCTCACGGCCCGCTGCTTTTTGCCGGCTGGCCATGGCAATTGCCCGGACTCGCTTGTTCACGCTGCGGGTTCGATCTCGCACCTTCCGCTTCAACTTCCCGGCCTGCTTCTCGATCCTCTTCATGCTTCGCGTCAGCACGCGTGCTCCATCGCCCAACAAACTCGAATCGGTCGGGTAATGGATATTGGTTTCTACCACCGTGGTGTCCACGCGCATCTTGCGGCCTCGCACCGCGCCCTTCTCTTGGGCTATCGCTACCAGCCGCTCATGCAATTTCGCAATTACCTCCCCGCCCAAGACTTGCGCGATGCGAGCCAGCGTTTTGGCGTCCGGCACTTTGCCGAGCCCAATGCGTGTGAAATCACGATACGCCAGGTTCATCTTCACTTCACGTTCCAGCGTGTCGAAGCTCCAGTTCCGTACATGCTTCAACAGCAACAGCCGCAATACCATCTCGGCGGGTGTTTGCGAGCGGCCCCGCGTAGCACTCTGCTGGTGACGTTCGCCCTGCGCTTCGTACACGAGCTCGATCAGTTCTTCATCTTGCAGAAGCTTGTCGGCTTCCACCATCCACGGCTCCCACAGCGCACGCACATCCTCGTCTACTACGCCCTCCCACAGCGTCCTTTGGCCTTGCTTCCGTCGAGTCATGCCCCATAATAAGCGCGCATTAAAACAACATCAATACCAAATGTTTTGGCACGCTATTCCCGAATGACTTCTCATTTGACGCTGGCCAGAACTCTCATTTTTGCGACGGAAAGTAGCTAGTAACTGCTGAAGCGGTGCTTTTCGCAACGACGCAGAACTCACTCCTGACATCTACGCCCCAGCAATCGGTGCTTCCGTCCAGCGAGTCTGTGGGCTCAAGTAATTCCGATCGGCCGTCCCTCAAAAAGACGCAACCATACAGCCCCGACATGATGCCGATGCCCCTGGTTGCGCCCCTTTTTATCGAGGATCAGTCAACGCATAGCGAGATGACTATGGTAAATGACTCCACGAAGCCGCTCGACGTCGATATCGTCGCATACGCTCCCTCGGGAGATCAGCTTACAAAGAAGACAATTTCCGTGGGTGCTCATGATCAGTCGACGGTGAAGATGTCGGAATTGCTCGAAGAGGCGCCCTCAACTGCCTCGGCGGTTTACGGGTCGATTTCTGTTCTTCCTCACCGGCTGGCATCTTTGGCCGCACAGTTATCGATATCCAGCACAGACGGGCTTAGCGATATAGAAGAAGAACTCCCCATGTTATCGGATATGAAGCCGGCGAACTATCGGGCCGTTGCCAGCGGGCTTTCGGGTGCGCCTGCCGTTTCCGTCCGGAGCCTCAGTGCAAGCGAACAGACCGTCTCGATCGGCTGCGTGTTGGAACACGGTCGCGTGAACAACACTGAACTGAAGATCAGGCCGAATCAAACGCTTTTGCTACAGCCATGCGGTGAGCACGACGCCAAGCAGGTGTCTCAGATCAGCGAGGCGCTGAAGGCTCGTTCGGATTCCGACAACGCGTTTGGGATCTCCGTATCCTCATCCGCTCCCTCCTCGGAGTTGGCTGTATTCGGCATTGGGGTACATAGCACGAACGCCAAAGGAACACTTGTGGGGATTCCCTTCTGGGACGTGAACCTGCTTCACTCTTCGAATGCGATTTATGCCGGCGCGGCGCCTGATCAAATTTCATCCGCAGGAGACACGACAAAGCTACAGGCAGCGGTGGCCAATTTTGGTGCTGTTCCGAAGAAAGCCACCTTCCTGCTGAGCAGCGGATCCGGAAGTAACAGCACCCGGAAGACTATTGCAACAATGAACCTTGCTCCGCATAGCGTATCTGTCGCAGATCTACCTGAGGTTCCTCCCGACGCCTTGTCATCGAGCTCGCTAATAGTAAACACAGATGGCGATCCGGGCGAAATAATAAGCGCCACTCAAGCGCTATCTGCCTCAACCGGTGTATCAAGCGTACTCAGTTTGCCATGGAAGGATGAACGTCAGGTCCAAAACGGCGGTGAGCATCCTTGGGCCATCAGCGATTCTCTTTCGTCTAGCTTGACACTTTTCAATCCTGACCCGGCGCTTGTGAACAGCTCGATTCAGTTAACTATCTATGCAGGCCAGTCCAGTTGGACAAAGCGGCTCTCATTACCTCCTCTAGCCACGATGGTGCTATCGCTCAATGACATCATCAAAAAGCAGCAACTGGATGACAAAGGTCGAAAAATCCCAGTCAGCAGTTCGGACGGGATCGTCACATGGACTACCTTGGCGAAGCCCCGAATTTTCGGCAAATTGGTTCAGACGGATGAAATCAACAGAGTAGCGCGCGTTTACGCATGCGGTTCGATCACATCCATCTGCAACCTGTTGCTGCAGGATGCGGATCCCAATCCCACCCTTGTCGGGCAGCAGACGTATGTTGCCATTGACACAGTTCAAGCCTGCACCGGATGCAGCCCCTGCGAGTGCAACGATGGTTGTGGTTCCGATTCTGGCGGCGGTACTTTCTACTGGTCTTCGCAAAATGATGGTATTGCCAGCGTGGCGAATTCATCAGGATACTGGGCAAATTACCAAGGGAACTCGGCCGGCCAGACATGGGCTTCGGCGGACGGGTCAGACAGCAATGGGTGTGGGGCCAGTGAAAGCTCATCCATCACCGTCTCTGGTGCCTCAAACTGGGCGGATGCGTTCGGCTTTCCTAACGATGGCAACAATATCTTAATTAGCCAAGATGATTACAATACGCTCGTTTCAAATAACCTCATCGCAGCCGGGGCGGGCATTGTCGTCTTCGTTCCCGGCGCGGGCGAGATCGTCGTTCTGGTTGCCCTCTCGATTGCTGTAATCGTGCTAACCTACCAAGCGGCACAATACATTTCGGCCAACCACATCAATGTTTCTCCTCCGCCCAGAAAGCCCTGTACGCTAGAGGCAGTGGGGGGGCCAAATAATGGCCTAATTACTTGCGCCTATAACTGTCCTGGGTATGGCGGCCTTGCTACCTTCTCGTGCCCCGAAGGGAAAACATGTGCACAAATCTTACCTGATGGCTGGTTTACTCCGTCGCGCGATTGTCAGTAGTTAAAACCATATCTGTTTATGACTGATCAAGGCTTAGCTACAAGCGCGGTGAGGATCGCAACTCTTGGTTTAGTATCGCTGTCTGTTGGCTTAGTGCTGGATCCAAATGCCAGCGCACATTCCTGCGCACTGATAACGAAGCAGGAGCAAGTGGAAGCTGCGAGCTTTATCCAAAGGCAGTTTGGATTTTCACAGTCCTTAGTAATTTATGAAGCGAGTGCAGTGCCAGGGACCTGTTATACTCGCCTTCACCTCCGTCTCATTCCTACAAATGAGGATATTAGGCAGGACTTTTATCTGTCACCAGATCACCGCTTTATCACTCTGGACTTATTCGATATGGAGCTATTAGGGCCAAGAGCAGAGTTAGAAGCCAGAACTAAATTGAGAACAGAACTTGACAATAATTATGTTCCAGCACTCGGTAAAAGGAGAGGTAGCGTGTTGGTGTCCTTATTTGCCGATTTGGAGTGCCCCTATTGTCGTGAAGAGGTGACACTTCTAACACGTGATGTTATTCCCTTGTATGGTGACCGAGTTACGATAGCGTTCCATCATTTGCCTCTGGAGCGGCACAAGTGGTCCAAAGCTGCTTCGGAAGTCTTGTCGTGTATTCAAAGGCAGGCGCCCGAAGCGTTCTGGCCGGTTGCCGAATGGGTGATGGAGAACCAGGCACAATTCTCTGTAACCGACATAACGCCAAAGATTCTTTCCAAGGTCGATGCGTTTCCAAAGGTTCACAGAACGGAATTAAGCGAGTGTGTTGAAGACCACCTAGGGGCCGGGATGGTCGAACATGACGAGTCGCTCGCGAAGGACCTTAGTGTTACTAGTACTCCGACGACGTTTGTGGAAGGACATCGGCTCATCGGAGCTATGAGCGCGTCAACGCTAAAAAGAGCGATAAACGGAGAGCTGGAGCGCGTTATTCCAAAGGGGGGGCAGGATTACTAAACGGCAGCGCGCGTTGTCTATATTATAGAGACATGACACCTCCACGATATGAGTCAGCAGAGGTTTTGAGCCGATTCTCGGCTGGAGAGTACAACCAGGTGTATGAAATCGCAATGCATTTCGCTCATGCGGGAGTAGCGGATGCACAATGCATGCTTGGAGTGTTATACCAGCTCGGGCTTGGGGTATCGCAAGACGGCCCCAAAGCCGTCTTGTGGTATCAAAAGGCGGCGCGCCAGGGGCATGCGTTAGCGCTGAATAACTTAGGAACAATTTATTTGCATGGTATGCCAGGAGTCTCGGCGGATCGCAAAACAGCATTGGAATTCTACATGCAGGCACACGCTGCCGGATTCGATGCTATGGATTTAGCGGAGTTGCGACGCACAGATAACGGGTAATCTCACTGGTCGGCTCGATCACGGCGACCCCTCACCTTCTGTTTAGCCGGCTTGCTGTTCAATATCTCTCATTTGCTCGAAAGGATTCGGGAATGTTTGTTACTTCTTTCCGGCTCGTTTGGATTTTGGCCGCCATCAGTCCCTGTCTTGGGATGGAACCGTGTAGACAATTCGGCAGCGACGACAAACCAGCACTTGAAATCTTCGTCAAGCAGTGGTACAAACTCCCACCCAATCAAACCGTCACCCTCATCGACAGCGCCACAGTCGACTCCTCCTGCTATCGCAAGCTCACTTTCCGCGCCAGCGTCCCGGCTCCGCTCTTGACTCTTTATTTAACTCCCGACGGAAAACACCTGGTTACGGGCGTCATGGACCTCACCGTCGATCCGGTCCTGGCACGGCGTCAGAAGCAGGATGAGCTCGAAGCTCAACTGACGGCGGGAGCCCTACTAACCTCGGTTCCAAGCACCGCACCGCTCAAGATGGTCGTCTTCTCCGATTTTCAGTGCCCGTACTGCAAGCGATTCGCCGGCTTTCTCAACGGGCTTACTCCCGAAGAGCGCGGTAAACTGCAGATCACGTACCGGCAGCTGCCGCTGCCCATGCACCCGTGGGCCCAAGATGCCGCCGCGCTCAGTGTTTGCGTCGCTTTGCAGGACAAGACCGCATTCTGGAAGCTTCACGATTTCCTCTTCGCGAACCAGCAGGAGCTCACGAAAGAAACGATCACGGCCAAAGCGCTGGAGTTTTTGTCGCAAGACAAGGCGGTCGATTCAAACAAGGTCACATCGTGTCTGAGCGAGAAGGGTTTCGAACCATCTCTTCAACGCGATCAGCAGCTCGCGACGGACCTCGGCATCCAAGGCACACCAACGGTTTTCCTGGAAGCTCGAAGGATCTCGGTTAAGTCGGTAGAAGATCTGCGGAAGGCGCTGCGAACGGCGGAGGTGGAGAGCGCCCCAATCGCAGGAGCTTATCCCGTGCGATAGCTCGGATTTCTCAGCACCACAGTGCCTGGCTGAGTCCCAGCACGGCAGAGAGGAGTCTCCGCGCCACGTTAGCTGCCCGACAGCGGGGATCGGCGCTGCTAATTACCGGGTTACAACGCCGGTTGCAAGACGAGAATCAGAACGGGAACAGCGGATTTTTCCAAAGTGCGGCGCCTACGCCAGGACTAGCGACGACAACACCTGCCTGCCGGTAACGAGCGTGGCTTCGATTCCGCAGAGTACGCGCACGGGACCGCCCTAGAGAGGCGAGTGCTGCGCTTCTCGATACCCCAGGTCGGATCCATCGGCCCGTTCTCGGTTTAATGTCGTGATCTGACCTCCACAAAACGTCTTCTCACAAAACCGGCCGCGAACCCTTTCGGCACTGGTTGCTAAGCGGAATGACGATTTCCACGCATAAACCGGGACTAGCATTCTGCGCGACGATCTCTCCGTGATGCAGTTGCACTGCGCGTTTGGCTATAGACAAACCAAGACCGATCCCTCCGCTCTCGGCATCCCGGGCCTCTTCAACTCGGAAGAATGGTTCGAAGATCTGCGTGAGCGCTTCCTCGGGGACGCCGGGGCCGTAATCCCGAACGGCGATGGTTGCGGTATCGGCGCTCTCGCTCAGAGCAACTTTGATCATTGCTTTTTCCGGCGAATAACGAATTGCGTTACGTAGCACGTTCTCGACAGCGCGCCGGAGTAGCTCGCGGTCACCTGAGGTTTCGCCCGCAAGCTGTCCTTCCATTTCGACGCTACAGCCGCGAAATTCGGCTTCCAAGCGGCAGTCAGATACCGTCTCTTCCAGAAGCTCTCCAAGATGTACGCAGGCAGTTTTTTGAGCGATGGGATCTCCTTCGGTCCGAGTCAGCTCGACAATTTCAGAGACGAGGGAGGTGATGCGGCTTACCTCGCGCTGCACGCGATCCAGCGCCATCTTCGGGTCGGTGGCCGTTCTGGCCAGCCGGACGGCGAACTTCAACCGTGCGAGCGGCGATCTCAACTCGTGCGATATGTCTTCGAGGAGTCTACGCTCGCTTAGAACTAATTTTTGAAGGCGCTCTGCCATGCCATTGAACGAGCGCGCCAATCCTCCGATTTCGTCCTGCCGTTGTATGTATACTCGAGCCGACAGATCTCCTTGCCCAAATCGATCCACTGTCTTGCTGATCTTGCGAATGGGCGATACTACTGCGACAGCCGCTAGCCAGCACAGCAAGCCGGCCGCGCCAATGACTAACACGTAGTACGGGAAGAAGGTCCATCTATTCGGCCGGCGCGGATCCACGGCGACAAACCAGTAGCGGTCGTCCGACGACTCATGGGTAATAATCAGACGACCGTTCAAATAACCGCGCGATTTGTGAGATGGCGGGTGAGGGAGCAAGGCAGAGCGGTCTCGACCGGAGACAAGGTCCAACCCACGGGAGTCCAGCAAGTAATGAGATACACCGAACAACCGATTCAGCCGCTGCATATAGGCTGATACGGCCGCCGGCCCTCCGCGGTCTAATGCATCGCGCGCTTGCTCCAACTCCAGTTCGTCCATGGCCTCAAAAACGGGATAAAGGTTTCTTCGCTGGACATGATCCGAGATCAGCACGAAAAGCACAAGCGAGAGTGACAGTGTCCCGAGCATCGCAAGCAGGATTGCGGAGTAGAGGGATTTCATAAACCCGGCCCTGGTTCCGCGGCAAATATGTATCCGATGCCACGAACTGTGCGAATGAGAATGCGGCCATGTTCGAGTTTCCTGCGTAGATGACTGATATGCACGTCAAGAGAACGATCATAGGGTGTCGCTTGGCGCTCAAATAGAGTCGCCATGATCTCATCTCGTGGCACGATGCGTCCGGCAGACTGCATTAGCAAGTCGAGAATGTCGAACTCCAAAGCAGTGAGTTCCACGGGCTGTCCCGCGCTCCAGACCTCGCGTGTACGCGTATTGACCTCGATATGTTTAAACACCCTCTGTGAATCCTCTCGACGCTGCGGCTTGCCGGCGCGCCGCAGCACGGCGCGAATCCGGGCCAGCAACTCATCGGGATCGAACGGCTTCGGTAAGTAATCGTCGGCGCCGCTATCCAAACCGGCGACGCGATCTTGCGAATGAGTGCGGGCAGTTAACATGATCACGGGCACCTCCTTGCGTCGACGCAATTGCTGTAAAACGGTAAAACCGTTAACAACCGGCAGCATGACGTCGAGGATTACCAAATCGCATGGACTCTGCAGTGCACGAGCCAGCCCATCCTGGCCGTTATATGCGCACTCCAGGTGACAGCCCATCTCAGAGAAAAACTCCTTCATCATGCTGCACAGCTCAGCATCGTCGTCGATGAGTAGCAGAGATAGCGGCATCCCTCTCTCCAAATCGTCCAACATGTACCGGTGCAGATCAAAGGCAAAGTCCCAAATTTTAAGAAAAGTTAAAGCTCCAGAGGTTGATTACCGAGCTACGGTGGAGTTGCAGCGAGCATGCGGCTTGTCAGCCTCCTTCTGATCCTCGGCAAGGTGATCCAAGCACGTTGCGCCGCTTATGCACCTGACAGCGCTGAATCCGCGGTCGCATCGCCGGCGTGCTTCCGAACAGCCGTATGTCAACGCCTTGCCGCCGTCCAGAACATAGAGTCTCGGCTCGCGTGAAATCCAGCCCTCGATGCAGCACTATCGCTGAGCAGTTCGCCGACCACTGTCGTATATATTTCCGGGACGTTCCCTGCCGAATCCCCAAAATCTTTTTTGAGCTGTCGCAGCGGATGCTCCTGATCCGCTACCTCTGCTGCCCTTCAAACGGAGATTGAGTCGATCACCGGCGCGCGAATTTCTTTTTGCCCAGTGGCCGCTCCATCAATTCCTTCAGCTTTGCCCGGCTCGCTTCGTGAGTGCTCGCTCACCGCGCTCTTTTCAGTCCGTGGTTCCGGGTTTGTGCCGATACGCCGGGCCGTATTTCCGCGGGCTAGCCCGGCATGAGTTTCTCCCAGACCGTTTTTACTTAGGCGATTATTACACTGCAATTTCGCATCACTATGGCTTTATGACGCAAGCTTGGTCTTTAGGCGTGGAAGAAAAGTTTTACTTCTTGTGGCCTTTCATCGTGATACGGACAGGAAGAACGACATTAGTCAACGTCCTTGTCAGCATCCTCATTTTCAGCGTCAAATCCAGTCCAACGAAACCTAGGCGGGAGACCCGAGCGTTCTGCGGGCTCAAATCCGCTGGTCGCCAATCTCTCCAAACGGGAGATCCCCAGCCTGTATGGTCTGCGCGGTGTGGCCGCTCTGGCCGTAGCCGTCTTTCATTTCTGGACCAGTGGATTTCTGTCCTATACACTGGTTCGCCTTCGATACGCACCTGGATCCAATCGCGCTGGGTTGCCTTATCGCGGTTTTGGCAAAGCGGGGTTGGGTGGTCCCAAAATGGGCGAATCACGCCATTACCCCAATCTGCGCTCTGGCCCTTGTGTTTGTCTTTCAGCGGCTGTCCGACATAGTGACATATTTACTCGCAGTCATTCTGGTTTCCGTGATTTGTCGACCAACAACGTTCTTGAACAATCCGGTCGCACGTTACTTTGGCGCCATTTCTTACTCGTTGTACCTGTGCCATGGATACGCAAAGGACATCTTATGGCGGCGATTCTTTGGTAATATCCACTTTTCTCATTGGAGCTTGATCCTTGTGTCTCAGCTTGCTGTGGCAATATTGTTGGCATCCGCTCTTCATTTCATTGTTGAACGGCCGTTTCTGAAGCTGAAGGATCGCTTTCATCGGAAGAAGCCACCGAGAATCGAGCCTCAGCTAACAGCTTGCTCGTCCATGACCTGCTAAGAGTTGCGACAGCCGTTGAACCAGCGTGACGAAACCGCGACTGTGAAGGAGCGGTCTTCGATTTTTGACAGCTTCCGAACAGCCAGACGAAGACCGAGCCATAGAGAGCCGGGTGCTACGCTGCTGTGATGCCTTCACGCGCATCGGCGCTTTTTTGCATCGTTACCTTGGCGTCTCTCACTCTCCAGGCGCAGAATCCCGTTGAGGCCGCTCGCCAATGGCGTATTCGGCACCAAGCCGAAATTCTGCAGGGCTTCACAGCGCTTCTCAGCGTTCCCAACGTAGCCGCCGATCCGGGCAATCTTCGCCGTAACGCGGACTCGCTGGTTTCTCGGCTGAAGCAACGCCATTTTGAAGCCCGCCTTCTCTCGATAGCCGGCGCGCCTCCCGTCGTTTTCGGCGAACATCGAACACAGGGTGCGAAACACACCATCGTTTTCTATGCGCATTACGATGGCCAGCCCGTGACCCCTTCCGAATGGCAGGGCAGCGCGCCGTTTGTCCCGACTTTGCGCGAAGTAGGCGGCGAACAGCGTATTTTTGCGCGCTCAGCGGGTGACGACAAAGCCGCGATCTATGCACAGCTCGTCGCGCTCGATGCTCTACAAGCGGCTAAAATTCCATTACGCGCCAACATTCGCTTTGTTTGGGAAGGTGAAGAAGAGGCCGGTTCGCCTCACCTCGAGCAGATTCTTGACGCAAATCGCGAACTGGTTCATGGAGATGTCTGGCTGGTGTGCGACGGACCGGTGGATCAGAGCCGGGCACAGACGCTCGTCTTCGGCGCGCGAGGGGATGCGCACATCGAGATCACCGTTTATGGCCCTAACCGCGGTTTACATAGCGGCCATTATGGAAACTGGGCGCCGAATCCCGCCATGATGCTGGCAAAGCTTCTGGCCGGGATGAAGGATGAAGAAGGGCATGTCCTCATTCCGCATTTCTACGACGGAATGGCGCCGCTTGGTGAGTTGGAAAAGAAGGCGCTGGCACGCGCGCCCGTTAATGACGGCAAGCTGCGCGAGGAATTGTCTCTAGGACACGTAGAGGGCGGCGGTGCGCACCTGCTCGACCTTTTGAACCTGCCCAGCTTGAATATCAACGGCATTTCCGCCGCGCAAACCGGCCCACATGCGACGAACGTGATCCCATCCACCGCGGTTGCCGATCTCGATCTTCGCCTGGTTGTCGGACTGGATTGGCGGCGGCAGCAGGACCGGGTGGTCGATTACATTCGCTCGCAAGGATACTTTGTCGTGGAAGCGGCCCCGAGCCACGAAGTTCTGATGCAACATTCCAGAGTGGCGCTCGTCAAAAAGGACTCGTCCGGTTACAATGCTGCGCGCACACCCATGGATTTACCCATTGCCGAAGAAGTCTTAATCGCGGTGAAGGCGGCGCGCGGTACCGTTATCGAGTGGCCCACCATGGGCGGCAGCGTTCCGCTTGGCGCGATGGAACGCGCAGCCGGAACGCGTACAATCACCGTCCCTATTGCCAATCACGATGACAATCAGCACACCGCCAACGAAAATCTGCGCCTGCAAAATCTCTGGGACGGTATTGAAACGATGGCGTCTCTGCTTTGCATGCAGTAAGGCGCCGCGCGACGACGAACGGGCTAAGCTCGAAGGGCCTCTATAAATTTATGGAGGCGCTCGAGACCGCGCTCTAATTCGGACATCGAGGTCGCGTAGGAGATGCGGACGTGGTCGTTTGTGCCGAAAGCCTCGCCGGGAACGACCGCCACGTGAGCCTTAGCCAGGAGCTCCGTCGCAAACTCGAGTGAATTCTTCACCCGGCCGCCGCTGTAAGCGGCGCTGATATTCGGGTAGGCGTAAAACGCGCCCTTCGGCGTGGCGATGGAGACGCCGGGAATCTGACGCAAGCGAGTGACGACGAAATCCCGGCGGCGGCGGTATTCGGCAAGCATTTCCGGAACCGATTCCTGCGGACCGCGCATCGCCTCCAGGGCAGCTTTTTGGGATATGGAGGTGGGATTGGAGGTGCTGTGGCTCTGCAGCTTCATCATGGCGCTGATGATGGGCTGCGGGGCGAGAGCAAAGCCGATTCGCCATCCCGTCATGGCGTAGGTCTTCGAAAGTGAACCGGCCACAACCACCGTTTCCTTCGCGTCCGGCGCGGCGGCGATCGAAAAGGGCTGGCCGTCGTAGACGAAGTGGCAGTAGCATTCGTCGGTCATGAGGAAGATTTCGCGCTTTGAAGTGAGCTCGAATATGCGCCGGAACTCTTCCTTCGACAGCACGGCCCCGCTTGGATTGGAGGGGGAATTGACGATCACGAGCTTGGTTCTGGGCGAGATGTGGCGCTGAATCATGGCGGCCGTCACTTCGAAGCCGTCTTTCTCGTCCGTCTCCACAAAAACGCAAACGCCGCCTGCATAGTTGACGACGTCTTTATAGGTGACCCAGTACGGAACAGGGATGATTACTTCATCGCCGGGATTAACCAGAGCCTGGATGAGATTGAAGATGGCGTGCTTGCCACCTACGGTCACCAGGCACTCTGAAGGCGAGTAGGCAGTTCCGAAATCGAGGCGGTGGCGTTCGCAGATCGCTTCGCGCAGCTCCGGCGTGCCGCCCGCATTCGTGTACTTGGTGAAGTTGGAGGCGATGGCATCGACGGCAGCCTGCTTAATATTCGCGGGTGTGGGGAAATCGGGCTCACCGGCGCCGAAATCGACAACATCGATGCCTTCGCGGCGCAGCTTGTCAGCATCCGCGGAAACCTTCATCGTGGAGGAGACACTGATTGTAGAAATGCGCTGGGCGATCTCAGCGGTAGCTTGCATGGGCATAACTTTCAGTTTACTTGCTGGGCAGTTTACTTGCCGGGCTTTTGCCGCAGCGTTCGAAGCCCATAGCGGAAATCCTGCCAGAGGTCCTCCAAGCCGCGTGTTCCGCGGGCATCGCGGCAGTGTTCTTTCACTTGTTCCGTACCGCCGAGAGCAAGTTGTGCCTGCCGCCGTGCTTCCGCAGGATCGTAACCGCGTGTTATCAGATCTGCGGTGTATTGGTCAAAATGGAAGCGCAGTTCCTTTTCGAGTTGCTCTTCCATCTTGCGGCGACGCCAGAGGCGATGCCACCAGGTCATTGCACGCCTCCTTCCGGTTAGAAAATGCCGCGGTTACCTGGGGAACTTCGCGCGGAGGCGGGTGGCAACGTTTTGCGGCACGAAGGTGGACACATCGCCCCCAAGCGTGATGATCTCCTTAATCATTCTCGAGCTGATGAACGAGAACTCTTCACGCGCCATGAGAAAGATGGTCTCGGTCTCAGGGCGGAGACGCCGGTTAATCAGCGCCATTTGCAGCTCGGTCTCATAATCGGAGATGGCGCGAATACCCCGTAAAATGGCATTGGCATGGCGGCGCGCCGCATAGTCGATGAGAAGGCCATCGAATGAATCTACCTCCACGTTCGAGAAAGCGCCGGCAGCTTCCTGGATCATTTCAATGCGCTCCTCGATCGTAAAGAGAGGAAGTTTCTGCGTATTGCGGAGAACGGCTACGATGAGCCGGTCAGCCAGGCTGCTGCCGCGTGAAATCAAATCGAGATGCCCATTCGTCAATGGGTCGAAGGAACCGGGATAGATTGCTATAAGACGGCGCTCGGACATTATTCAGGCGGAATTCCGAGTTTATCGGAGAGGCGCTTTCGAGTTTGGAGTGCAAATGGATTTGACCAGTTTTGATTCCGGGGACCCTCGCATTTTTGAGGTGCGGACGCATGCCCGCGGCCCGGAGGGGGCGCTTCCCCTCACGGCGGAAATGCTGTTGGAAGAGCCATCGGGCAATCTCTTCGGATTGAGCCAGAATGCGGGAATGGGCTGGTCGCCGGAGGCGCTCGGGGGGAAACAGGTTCTCATCCTGAGCACGCACGGCGGCGTTCGGGCTCCGGATGGGACGCCGATCGCATTGGGTTATCACACCGGCCACTGGGAAGTTGGGCTGCTGGTGGCCGAGGCGGCCCGCGAGTTGAAAGCGCAAGGGGCAATCCCGTTTGCGGGCGCGTGCACCGATCCTTGCGATGGCCGGACGCAAGGCACAACGGGCATGTTCGATTCGCTTCCCTATCGCAACGATGCCGCCATCGTGCTCAGGCGTTTGATTCGCTCTTTACCGACGCGTCGCGGCGTGATTGGAATCGCTACCTGCGACAAGGGCTTGCCGGCCATGATGATGGCGCTTGCGGGCGCTCACGATGTGCCGTGCGTATTAGTGCCGGGCGGCGTAACGCTGATGCCGGAACACGGCGAAGATGCCGGAAAAGTACAAACTATCGGAGCGCGCTTCGCGCATCAGAAGATCTCTCTGGAAGAAGCCGCGCTGGCCGGCTGCCGCGCCTGTGCTTCGCCGGGAGGAGGGTGTCAGTTTCTGGGTACCGCCGCGACATCGCAAGTGGTTGCGGAAGCACTCGGCTTGACGGTGCCGCATGCGGCGCTCGCGCCGTCCGGGGAAGCGGTGTGGCTTGATATGGCCCGGCGAACCGCTCGAGCGATTCTGCAGTTGGAGAAATCCCGAATTCTCGTTCGCGACGTCATCACTTCAGAGTCCTTGCAGAATGCGATGGTGCTTCATGCAGCGTTCGGCGGATCGACTAATCTGCTGCTGCACATTCCGGCCATCGCGCATGCGGCGGGATTGAAACGACCGGCCGTGGCGGATTGGAATCGTATCAACCGGAGTGTCCCTCGAATTGTGGACGCGCTGCCGAACGGGCCACGCAATCATCCGACTGTACAGGTTTTCCTCGCCGGCGGTGTTCCGGAAGCGATGCTGCACCTGAGACGCGCCGGGCTGTTGAATACGAAAGCATTGACGGCCTCGGGTGAAACGGTCGACCGGGTGCTCGATTGGTGGCAAGAAGCAGAGCGCCGGGCGCGGTTTCGCGCGCGCCTGTTCGAATTGGACGGCGTACAGGCGGACGACGTGATTCTTTCTCCGGATTCCGCCCGATCTCGCGGATTCACTTCCACAGTTTGTTTTCCGCACGGAAATCTCGCACCGGAAGGGTCGGTTGTGAAGAGTACTTCCATCGATCCGGAAGTAGTCGGGAGCGACGGCGTGTACCGGTTGCGCGGGCCTGCGCGAGTGTTCACGACAGAGCACGACGCGATCGCCGCCATCAAGCACAAATCAGTGCACGAGGGCGACATTATCGTGTTGATCTGCCGGGGACCGATGGGTGCGGGGATGGAAGAGACATACCAAATTACCTCCGCCCTGAAGCATTTGCCTTTTGGAAAGCACATCGCCGTGATTACCGATGCGCGATTCAGCGGCGTATCGACCGGGGCGTGCGTAGGACATGTGTCGCCGGAGGCACTGGCAGGCGGTCCGATCGGTAAACTGCGCGATGGAGACACGCTTGAAATCGTCGTCGATCGCAATAAACTGGAAGGCCATGTCAATTTCGTTGGCGAGGCGAATGAAATCTTTGATGTGGAAGAAGGGCATCGACGCCTTCTGCGCCGCGCGGCGAGATCGGATCTTCGCCCCGACCCTGCGCTGCCAAACGATACCCGCCTATGGGCAGTGCTCCAGCAGGCAAGCGGCGGGATCTGGGGAGGGTGCGTTTATGACACGGAAGCAATATTGCGAAAACTTCAAAGCTCGGATTGAGCTGGTTTAGAGCGGCGGATAAGGGCTCCAGGTGCCATCACTCTTTCGCCGTTCTTCTTCATCTCTCTTTTCTTGCGCTTTTTCCTGGGCGGATTTGCCGCCTTTGAAGTAGAGATGGACCACGACATTGTGGGTGGAAGCGTCCGCCGTGTAATCGGATCGCGTGCCCGCGAGATTGTCGAAAAGTCCTTGCTCCTGAACGCGCTTGAGAAAGAAATCCGGATACTCGGGGTTAAATGGATGGCCTGGCTTCTCGCCCCAGAGTTTTGAAATAGCGGGCTCCGAGGTGATGTCGAGCCCCTGGACATCCAGCTTCTGGAAGTTATAGACCTCGCCGGGAACAACATTATAAGTGACATTCACGGCGCGCTGGTCATCGTCCGGTTGTGCTTCCGTCGTGACGCTTGCATCGAGAAGACCCTTGCGCTTCATGCGGCGCACCATATCCAGCCGGAAGTTGTCTACCTGGGCGGCATTAAAGGTCTGCCCTGGCTTGAACGGTATGTTTGAACGAATCTCGTCCTCGTCCATGCCGCTGCCATGAAAGCGAATCGCGCCGAACTTGAACAGCGGGCCGTCCTTGATTTCGACTTTGACAACAACGCCCAAGTTCGTCTTCGCCGGCTCGGTCTCTACTTTCGGAAACGTCACGGCCGCATAACCTTTGGCAGCGTAGAGCGGCTTGATGGCCCCGTCCAGAATTAGTTTCAGCCGCGTGTCGGATAGCGGAGCGCCGATGGCAACCTGATTCACCGCGCGCAGAATCGTACCGGTATCGATCGCTTGATTCCCGCTGACGAGTACCTGTGAGATGGTGGGCGCCGGTTGATCGGAAGTAAAAAGAACGGCCAGTTGTTGAGGGTCGTCGTTCGAGACCAGGGCTTTAACTTTGAAGGAGGGAAGGGTTTGACGCACGAATTGCTGAACGGCTGCCGTGTAGCGGCGCAGAACGCCTTCTGTTCCAGGAATGCGGTCCGAGTAAAGTTCAACATGATCCCGAAGATACTGGCGAACAGCATCCGGGGCCACTCCAAGCCGCTCGAAGCGCATGGGAAAGAGCTGCTCGTTTTCGGCCACCTCAAAGGTTAAGTCGTAGGCGGGCGGCTTATCCGCCGTGAATTTGTACCGGTAGGAGACGTTGTTGAAGAGTTCGGTGGATTGCAGCTTCGCGCGCGCCTGCTCGATTGTCTGTTCGGAGACCCGTTGGCCGATTTGCAGGCCTGATTCCTTGATGATTGCCGGCGATGAATAAAGCTGGTTTCCCTTGATAGAAATCGAATGGAGAGGGCCAGGCGGAGGCTCCTTCTTCACAGCGGCTTGGTGTTCGGTTGACTGTTCGGAAGATTGAGCAGCGAGGAGCGCGGACGAACAGAACAAGATCGCACAAACAAGCGAACGCATAGCTCTAAATCAATGATACGCGCGCTGCGAGGCGTGCGTTTCTCCGCGGCCGCATACGTCGGAAACCACTGAAAAATAAGGCTTGGATGATACACTTTAGACGAAAATGACTTATGATGTAGTGGTAATCGGCAGCGGTCCGGGCGGGTATTCCGCAGCCGTACGCGCCGGTCAATACGGTCTGAAAACCGCTCTGATCGAGAAGCAGCCGCGGCTCGGGGGGACATGCCTGCTGGTCGGTTGCATTCCCACGAAAGCTCTTCTCCACACCGCGGATGTTTGGGATCACTTTAAAGATCCGGAAGCCGATGGGATCGAGTGCAAAGATCCGCAATTGAACTACCCGCGCGTCCTCGACCGGAAGAACAAGATTGTCACAAAACATTCCAAAGGCATTGAGTTTCTGATGCGGAAGAACAAGGTGGAGGTGATCAAGGGCCGCGCACGGCTGCTGGGTGGCGGCCGTATCGAAGTTAGCGGAGAGAAGGGAACTCAGACGATCGAGGCAAAGAATATTATTCTGGCGACTGGATCGGAGGCGAGAATGCTTCCCGGTCTGCAGCCGGACAATCTCATTTTGACGAACGTCGAAATTCTCGATATACAGCCGGTGCCGGGCAGCATAGGGATCATCGGAGCGGGCGCGGTGGGCGTCGAATTTGCCTCCATTTTTAACCGCTTCGGCTCAAAAGTTACGCTGCTCGAGATGTTGCCGCGACTGGTGCCTGTGGAAGACGAGGAAGTTTCGAAAGAACTCGAAAAGCATTTCAAGAAGAGCGGAATCCGAGTGGAGACCGGCGCGAAGGCGGAAAACATACGGAAGAATGGGAACGGCGTCAGTTTGAGCGTCACTCTCGCTAACGGGAATAAGGAAGAGATGGAGTTCGACAAGCTCCTGATAGCGGTGGGCCGCAAGCCGAATACCGATGATATTGGTATCGAGAACACGGCGGCACAGCTGGATCGAGGTTTCGTAGAAGTGGATGGTTTTCAGCGCACGGCGGAACCGAATCTTTACGCCATTGGAGACATTGTGGCGGGCACTCCGCAACTGGCTCACGTCGCCACCGCGGAAGGGATGATCGCGGTTGGGCACATTGCAGGCAAACCGGTGCGCCCCATTAATCGGAACCGCATTCCGGGCGCTACTTATACGGATCCGGGAATCGGAAGCGTCGGATTGACGGAGGCCCAGGCGCGGGCGCAAGGATTCAAAGTGAGGGTCGGCAAATTCCCGTTCGCGGGGAATAGCAAAGCGACGATTCTCGACAAACATGAAGGATTCGTAAAGGTGATCTCCGACGAGCAATTCGGAGAGATTCTGGGCGTACACATCATTGGGCCCGAGGCCTTCGAGCTGATAGCGGAGGCTGTCACGGCGATGGAGGCCGAAGCGACCGTGGAATCGATGATGTCTACCATTCACGCGCATCCAACGATCTACGAAGCCATTGGCGAGGCATTCAATAACGTCAACGGCCTGGCGATCAACATTTAGGATCCGCAGAATGGAGCGGGAGATGAGAACGCTCGAAGTGCTCGATCTCGGACGAATGCGCTACCGCCAGGCGCTGGAAATTCAGGCTCGCCTGGTAGAGCAGCGTAAGCGATCGGAGGGTGTCGACACGCTTCTCTTCGTTGAGCACCCGCACGTTGTGACGATCGGACGGAACGGGCACCAGCAGCACGTACTCGCCAGCGAGCAAATTCTAGAGCGCAGCGGGATCGAATTTTTCGAGACCGATCGCGGCGGCGACGTGACGTATCATGGTCCCGGCCAGATTGTCGGTTATCCGATACTCGATTTGCGAGAATGGAGGCGCGACGTGCACGCCTATTTCAGCGGCGTGGAGCAGAGCCTGATCGATGCGCTGGCATTTTTTGGGATTGCCGCGGAACGCATTTCGCAGCGCGGCTACGAGGGCGTATGGGCAGGGGGCGCGAAAATCGCGGCGATCGGAATTCATATCAGCCGGTGGATTACCTCGCATGGCTTCGCATTGAACTTGGATACGGACCTGAGCTATTTCAAATACATTGTTCCGTGCGGGCTGACGAAACCGGTGTGTTCGGTTCGCAGCCTGGGCTGCCAGGCAACTCGCGAAGAGGTAATGCAGGCCATTGCCGCCTCTTTCGCGAACGTCTTTGACTACAAACTGGCGATGGCGCATCAAGAACTGCAGGAGATCCGATGATTGACGTAGTCATGCCCCAGATGGGCGAAAGCATCGTGGAAGGAACATTGACGCGATGGCTGAAGAAGCCTGGCGACAAGGTAGAACGGGACGAACCGCTTTTCGAGATTTCAACGGATAAAGTCGATACCGAGATCCCATCGCCGGCGGCAGGTGTTCTCAATGAGGTGTTGGTGCAGGAAGGCACGACGGTTGCGATTAATGCCGTGGTGGCGCGCATTGGAGAAAACGGGGCAGGAGCTGGCGTTGCGACGCCGGCCGCCGCCAGCGCTCCGCAGCAAGCAAAACCACCGGTGTCAGCTCCATCCAGCGTGGATGTAGGCCCGTCCGCTGCATCGCAAGAGGCTCGCACGTATTCGCCGCCGCCCGCGCCGTCTTCTCCTCCCGCGCCACCAGCTCCACGATCGCAGGCTTCCGTTCAGCAGGCCGCTCCGCCGCCGGCTTCCGTGAAACAACCGGACGGCACTGAGGAGCAAGGGCCGCTCTCGCCGCTGGTACGCAAGATGGCGCGCGAGTACAACATCGATTTATCACAGGTGAAGGGCACGGGAGCGGGCGGTCGAATCACTAAGCAGGATGTAGAAGCCTACATGTCATCGCAGGCCGCTAAAACATACGCGACCCCATCGGTGCCGCGACAGCCGGTGGCCACCTCAGCCGGACCATACCCGATGGAGCCGCCGCCGGCGCAGCAACCTCCGGCGCCGATGCCATTAGCCGAATCGGCCAAAACATGGACAGAGCCCATGAGCACTATGCGGCAGAAGATCGCCGAGCACATGGTCATGAGCAAGAGAACGTCGGCGCACGTGACGACCGTGCATCGCGTGGACATGACCAAGATAGCGAAGCTCCGCGAAAAATCGAAGGCCGAGTTTCAAGCCCGCAACGGCTTTTCGCTGACGTTCCTTCCGTTTGTCGCGGCTGCCGCGGCCGAGGCCCTTCGTACCTTCCCAATTTTCAATGCTTCCATTGACGGTAAGAACATCGTCTATCACCGCGACATCAATATCGGCATTGCAGTGGCCCTCGAGGCGGGTCTGATTGTTCCCGTTATCCGAAATGCGGACGAGAAGAACGTGGCAGGATTGCAGCGCTCGATTGTCGACCTTGCAACGCGCGCCCGATCGAGACAGCTCAAGCCCGACGAGGTACAGGGCGGCACATTCTCGATTACAAACTTTGGAAGCTTCGGAAGTATTTTCGCGACGCCTGTGATTAATCAACCGCAGGTGGCGATTCTCGGAGTGGGCGCCGTAGAAAAAATTCCGGCCGTGATAGATGGCGATGCCATTGCGGTCCGGTCGCAGGCGCACCTGGCGCTTACCTTCGATCACCGCCTGGTGGACGGCGCTCTCGCGGACCAGTTCTGCCAGAAAGTGAAGGCGATTCTGGAAAACTGGTCTTCGGACTTATCGCAGCAAGGCTGACGGCGCCCCCGAACCGTTCTTGAGTTGAAACAATGAATCGCCGCCACTTTCTGCAGACTACGAGCACATCCGTGGTCCTCGGCACGCTCGGGGCGCAGGCCCAATCTGTTGCCGGTCAAAAAACCAGGCGAGTCGGGCTTATCGGCTGCGGCTGGTACGGCAAAATCGACCTGTTCCGGCTGATTCAGGTCGCCCCGGTCGAGGTCGTCGCGCTATGCGACGTTGATAAGAGAATGCTCGCCGGCGCAGCGAGTATGGTTGCCACGCGGCAGAGATCGCGGAAGACTCCAGCGACGTACGGCGACTACCGCGAGATGCTCAAGCGAGGCGATTTGGACGTCGTTCTGGTGGCAACACCCGATCACTGGCATGCGCTGATTATGATCGCGGCGATTCAGTCCGGCGCTGACGTCTGGGTGCAGAAACCAATCAGCGTCGACATATCCGAGGGGAAAGCGATGCTTTCGGCAGCCCGGAAACACGGGCGAGTGGTGCAGGTCGGATTGCAGCGGCGCAGCACGCCGCATATCATTGAAGCCAAGAACCGCTATATTGACGAACAGAAGCTCGGGAACATTGCGCTGGTGGAAATTTACTGCTACTACCACATGCGCGCGACGGAAAATCCACCGGACACGAACCCACCCGAGTATCTGAATTATGAGATGTGGACCGGTCCCGCGCCGATGCGCCCGTACAACCGCCTGGTACACCCGCGTACCTGGCGGGCATTCATGGAGTACGGAAACGGAATTATCGGCGATATGTGCGTCCACATGCTCGACATGACGCGTTGGATGTTGGGGCTCGGGTGGCCGAAACAGGTCGCCTCGACGGGTGGCATCCTCGTGGATAAAGCCAGCAAGTCAAACATCACAGACACGCAGACTGCCACGTTCGATTTCGGCAAGTTGAAGGTGGTGTGGCAGCACCGCACGTGGGGCGCTTCGGCCGATCCGAAGCATCCCTGGGGAGCCACCTTTTACGGAGATAAGGGAACCTTGAAAGTCGATGTGTTCGGCTACGATTTCATTCCGCTAAACGGAGCGCCCGTACACCGCGATGTCACATACGAGCTCGAACAATATCCCGAAGACAAGACGGAGAAGGACCTGGAAAAACACGTCGCTCCGGCCGTCCGTTATCACATGAAGAATTTCCTCAGCGCAATCGACACACGCGGAAAGCCCGTGTCCGACATTGAAGAGGGATACATCTCGACCGCATCGTGCATCCTAGCCAACAACGCGCTGCGTCTTGGCCGAACGCTCACTTGGGATGCTGAGGGGCAACAGGTCAAGGGAGATGAAGAGGCTAACTCCCTACTCAGCCGGCGTTATCGGCAGCCGTGGATTCACCCGAATTCACAACAGGTCTGATCCGGATTACGCCATCGCGCAGGGTCGCCGCTCCTCCAGCCACGCCTCCGCCGTTCTGCCGGCCGTCTCGAACGCTTCCTTCAGAGCTTCGAGGTCTGCCATCGATGTGAAAGGCGAGGCGCTCGCGCATATCCGCTCGATTTCCTCCAATCGCCGCTGTAATGCCGGATCGATCACGCGCAAAGCGCCGCCTTGCAGCCAATGCGCGGAATCCTTCGCCTCAGCCCAATGCCCGTTTTCGAGGGCGCTGGCTAAATTCTCGAAAACAGGAGGGGCTGTCTTAATGAAGATCTTCATCAAGTCTCTTAAGAACTCGGGTGGATATTTTTCACGATCCTCCCGGTCAAACGCCGGTTCGGCGTCCGTGAACCCGCTGTGCAATGGAGCTTTTTTGACCTCATCCGTGTTGCCCCAGGCGATGCACTTGGCAATCAGCTCGCGGGCTTGAAAAGGCTTGGAGACGAAGTCATTCATGCCCACCTGTTCCGCTTTTTCCCGATCCTCCTTAAACGCACTCGCTGTTAATGCGATAACGGGAGTGCGGCTCGTCGAACCGCTGAGCCGCCTTATTTGCTTAGTTGCCACGTACCCATCCATCACCGGCATCCGGCAATCCATAAGAACCACGTCGAACTGAGAACGGCAAACAGCATCAAATGCTTCTCGGCCGTTTTCAGCCTCTTCCACCAGGAAACCTGCCCTTTCCAAAGTGAGCCGCGCAACCATTCGATTTGCCGGATTGTCTTCGGCCAAGAGAATGCGCAATGTCCGCGGCGCCATGCCGTTGAAGGCTTCCGCCTTCCAAAAGTCTTCGGCGGCTGCCGAACTCACGGGTGCTATGCTCGTTCGCGCATCAACGACGCCACACGCCACCGTGAAATGAAACTCGCTTCCGCGGTGGACCTCGCTCTCGGCCCAGATTTGCCCATCCATCATCTGAACCAGCCGTGAACAAATCGCCAATCCCAACCCTGTACCGCCGAACTCCCTGGTTGTTGAGCCATCCGCTTGCGTAAACGCTTCAAAGATAGACTTGAGCTTTTCTCGCGGGATCCCAATTCCGGTGTCACGCACGACAAAGTGAAGCAGAGCACCGGCGCCATCACGCGGCTCGGAAGTGACCCGCAACACTACTTCGCCCGCATCCGTAAATTTGATCGCATTGCTGAGCAGGTTCAGAAGGATCTGACGAATGCGAACAGGGTCGGCATTCACTATATCGGGAACTTCGGCATCAACATCGCAGACGACCTCAAGCCCCTTCTGGTCTGCCCGGAAGGCTACCGATCTGACCGTCGCGTCTATGCTTTCCCGCAAGTTGAAATTGATCGGATCGAGGCGCAGCTTGCCCGCTTCGACTTTTGAAAAGTCGAGAATGTCATTGATGACGGTCAAGAGCGCGTCCGCCGAGTCTTTTACGATTTCCAGATACTTGCTTTGCTCTGAGTTCAAGCCGCTTGCCAGCGCAAGCTCGGTCATGCCGAGGATCCCGTTCATCGGGGTCCGGATTTCATGGCTCATGTTGGCGAGAAACTCGCTCTTTACGCGGTTTGCCCTTTCGGCGGCCTCCTTCGACTTAACAAGTTCCAACTCGGCTCGTTCTCGTTCGGCAATTTCGTTGCGCAGTTCCACCGTTCGTTCATTTACCCGGCGCTCCAGTATTCTTTCCCTTTCGCGCAACTGTTTTACATGCGCCAGATGGCCAACGCTTACAATTCCGGCGAGGGCCAGGATGCAGAGGCCACAAAACCAGAAGGTTTGATAAAAATGAGGTTGCAACGAGAAATGTAAGGAGGCGCCCGGCGAACTCCAGAATCCATTTCCCTTACTGGCAATTACGCGGAACTGATAGTGCCCAGCCGGAATGTTCGTGTAGTACGCGATACGCCGGCTGCCTGCGTCAATCCAGTTTCGATCGAAGCCTTCCAGTTTGTATTTGAAAACGATCTTGTGCGCGGATTCAAAACTCGGAGCTGAGTAATGGAATTCCAGCTCCCCGCGCCCAGGAGGCAGTCGAATATCGCCGCCCATGTCGATTTCGCGGCGATCCACGAACGCCTGTTCCAGAACGACCGGTGGCGGCGGACTTACGATGGCAGCCCTCCGCGGATCAACAACTACAACTCCCTTCATGGTCGGAAACCAAAGCCGGCCGTCATGGGCCTTCCAACCCGCTGGCTGAAATCCGCCGTTACATTCCGTTGTACTCATGCCGTCCTGTGTACCGTAAGACACAGTTGAGACCATACCGGTTCCCCGATCGGCAACGTCATTCAATTCATGTAAGCTGGCGCGGAATATCCCCTTGTTACTGCTCATCCACAAATTGCCGGCATCGTCCTCCAGAATTTTAAAAACGGCATCGTCGAGCAGTCCGTCGTTAGTTGTGAAAGCCCTGAACCGCCCGTCCTTGAGCCGGTTCAATCCGCCCCCGTCCGTGCCAACCCAAAGTGTTCCCGCCGCGTCCTCGTGAATGGAGAGGACAGCGTTGTTCGAGAGCCCGCGATTTGAGTCGAAGACCTCGAATCCTTCGTCGGTGTAGCGATTCAGACCGCCACCCGCCGTGCCGATCCATAAGTTATGCCGATGGTCTTCGTAGATGGCCTGAACGACGTTATTCGACATGCCGTCCCTGGTCGTGTAAGTCTTGAATTTTCCGTCTCGAAACTTGCTCAGCCCGGCTCGGGTCCCGATCCAGAGGTTATCTTCACTGTCGGCGAAAATCGCGTCCACAATATCGCTGGGAAGGCCATTCTCCGTTGTGTAAGTAGTTGCTCGCTGATTTTCGAGCCGCGTTAGCCCTTTACGAGTGCCTACCCAAAGAGCGCCCTTGCGATCTTCACAAATCGTAAATATGACATTGTCGGGAAGGCCGCCCTTTATCGTCAGGGCATTGAACGTGCCATCGTGAAAGCGATTGAGCCCTCCGCCGTTCGTGCCCACCCAGACGTTATGTTCGCCGTCTTCATACACGGGAAGAGTGATGGGAGCCGTAAGGCCTTCTTTCGTCCCGTATGCGGTGAACAAATTGGCTTCGAAAAATCGAACCAGGCCTCCGCCGCCTGTTCCGATCCACAAACTTCCTCCGCGGTCTTCATAAATAGACCAGATGTCGTTGCTCGGCAGGCCGTCTTTCATTGCATACGAACTGAAAGTCGTTCCGGTCATCCGGAAAAGGCCACCGCCAAAAGTGCCGATCCATAAACTTCCCTCGCGATCTTCACCGATGGACGTAATCGCGTTGCTTGCGAGTCCGTCTTGTTCGCCGAACCATTGAAACCTGTCATCGCGAAGTCTACCCAGCCCACCGCCATTCGTGCCGACCCACAGGGTACCCTTCGCCGTCATGTGAAGACATCGCACGTACGGGTGGGCTAGTCCGTTTTCAAGCTGATAATTCCGAAATACGCCGCCCGAAAAGCGGCTCAGTCCATCATGTGTACCGATCCATAGACTTCCATCCTGATCCTCAGCCAACGCGAATATCTCGTTACTAGGGAGTCCGTCGCGCGTGGTGTACGCCGTAAAAACCCCGTTATGAAAACGGTCCAGACCGCTGCCTTCGGTTCCCACCCAGAGGTCCCCGGCGGCATCCTCCAGCAACGAAAGAACGGAATCGCTCGACAAACCTTGTTTGGTTGTGAAAGTAGTGAACTTGCCCTTGCTCAGGCAGGTGAGGCCGCCCCCAATGGTGCCGATCCAGAGATTCCCCGATCGATCCTCGACCAGCGCGTCCACCTTGTTACTTTTGAGCGCGGGCGTGTTGGTCTTGTCGAAGACAGTGAAGCGCACGCCGTCAAAGCGAACGAGCCCCAGCTCCGTTCCGAACCAAAGATAACCGTTGCTTGCCTGGGTAACGGCCGGAACGGTGTTTTGAGGCAGCCCATCGTCGGTGTTCCACACGTCGCGATGGAGCTGTACGATTGGTTTAGCCGGGTCAAGGCCTGCGTCGGCGTTGCCTGCGTAGAGAGCAGCGGCACTCCAGCAAAACAGAAGGAAAGCCGTTGCCTTGCGTTTGCAAGACACTTTATTCTGTAAAACTCGAAAAAATTTAAGCGTGTTTGGCTAGTTTAGCTTATACTTTATGAAAGTCCAAAAAAATTTCATCAATCACTTTCCAAACTGGGGCATATGCCTGTCCAGCCATAACCGCTCCTGCTCCCAGCCCCGCTGCGGAATAAAAAAGTAAACCGCAAGTAACTCGTCAGTACGTAAATGCCCTTACATTGAGCGAGATTCTTAGAACAGTCTCACAGGCGGCATTTAAGGGAGGATACGTGCAACACTCGCTTTCTAGACTTGCAACATTGATCGGTTTCTCCGCCATTGCATTTGCTCAGAATCTGCATGTGTCGCGAGATTTACAGAATGTCAACCTGGGCGAAACCGTCAAGGTTATCGTCCAATTCACCGAGCGCCCCACCGCCGCGCATCATCTGAAAGTCGCGCATCTGGGAGGCTCGTTGAGAGCCGATCTGAGCTTTGTCAAGGCTGGGGCTTATTGGCTGCCCGCTCAAAGCTTAAGCACCTTGGCTGCGGATCCCGATGTGGCGTTTATTTCGCCGGACCGGCCTGTTCATATGCTTCTGGATAACAGCGCGGCGGCCGTCAACGCACCGGCTTCTTGGAAATCGGGCTGGGATGGATCCAATATCGGTATCGCTCTCATTGACAGCGGGATCTCTCCGCACGATGATCTGGGAGGCTCCTCCGCCAGCCGCATTGTTTACAGGCAAAGCTTTGTGAACAGCGATACAAACGATAACTTTGGCCACGGCGAGCACGTCGCCGGCATTCTGGCAGGAAACGGGACCGATTCCCAGTGTTCCATCTGCACTCGCAATTTCATCGGTATCGCTCCGAATGCAAATCTCATCGATCTGCAGGTCCTCGACGGCAACGGCGAAGGAACCGACAGCTCTGTAATCGCGGCCATCTATCGGGCCATCCAACTTCAATCGAAATTCAATATTAAAGTGATGAACCTTTCGTTGGGGCGGCCGGTTTATGAAAGCTACAGCATGGATCCGCTTTGTCAGGCGGTAGAGGCGGCCTGGCGGGCCGGAATTGTCGTTGTAGTCGCCGCCGGTAATGAAGGCCGCAACAACTCAGCCAACAATAACGGGTACGGAACCATCACGGCTCCCGGCAATGATCCGTACGTCATCACAGTCGGAGCGATGAAGTCTATGGGTACGCCGGATCGAACAGACGATCTCATTGCCAGTTACAGCTCCAAAGGACCCACCCAAATCGATCACATCATAAAGCCGGATCTCGTTGCACCGGGAAATTTGGTAGCGTCGCTGCTATCCCCCAACGGAGCTTTGCAGAATCAATATCCTCAAAACATCGTGCCGGTGAATTACTATCAGCAAACCGGTGATACAACACCCTCCACCTCTTACTTCACTTTGAGCGGGACCAGCATGGCTGCGCCTGTGGTCAGCGGGGCCGCGGCTCTTTTACTGCAGGCTTATCCTTATCTCACTCCCGATCAGGTCAAGGCCAAGCTGATGCTCACTTCGTACAAGTCGTTTCCTCAGACCAGCACCGCCTACGATTCAACGACGGGCCAAAGCTTCACAAGCGAATATGACATCTTTACAGTCGGAGCCGGCTACCTGGACATTCAGGCAGCGCTGGCAGACCAAAACACGTTCATCGGCACGGCACTTTCGCCGACCGCCATCTACTTCCAGCCACTACCGTTTTTTTCAGGGCTGGCCATGGTGGTTTGTGACGGCACTACAGTCTGCGCCGATCAGTTTATGTTCGGCTCCGGCTCCGTATGGGGAGCCCAGTCCATTTGGGGTAATCAATCGATCTGGGGCAACCAATCCATTTGGGGCAATCAGTCCATCTGGGGCAACCAATCCATTTGGGGCAACCAGTCGATCTGGGGCAACACGGTTTTCGACACTACGGAGCTAGCGCATATCGCCATCGACGGTGAAAAATAGCAGCGCGGCTCCCGCCAACCACCACACCGCAACAACGCCAGCCGCCTCAGGCGCTCTGCTCTCGACACGACGTTGGTCGTGAAGAGTTCAGACTGTACAGTAGTGATTATTGCTGGTGCCATGAAACCTGCCACGTCCGCAGTTCCCTTAAGCACGAATAAACACTTGATTCGCTGGGTCGAGAAAATGGCCGAGCTCACAAAACCGGAAGGCATCCACTGGGTGGATGGCTCGCAGCGGGAGAATGATGCGCTGTGCACTCAAATGGTGCGCAGCGGCACGCTTTTCAAGCTGAACCAGGAGCTTTGGCCAGGTTGTTATTATGCGCGATCCGATGCGAGCGATGTCGCGCGCGTGGAAAATCGAACCTTCATCTGTTCGCTGTCAAAGGACAGCGCCGGGCCCACGAACAATTGGGTCAATCCTTTCGAAATGCGGCGGAAATTGAAGGCGCTTTTCAAGGGCTGCATGCGAGGCCGCACGATGTATGTGCTCCCGTTCAGTATGGGACCGATCGACTCCCCCATGTCGCAGATTGGAGTCGAACTGACGGACTCGCCCTATGTCGTCGTGAACATGCGCATCATGGCGAGAATCGGGCGCGCCGTTTTCCGGGAAATCGACAAGGACATCAAACGCGTTGTCCCCTGTATGCACAGTGTGGGCGCGCCTCTGGCGCCGGGCGAAGCAGATGTACCGTGGCCATGTAATTCCGAAAAGTATATTGTTCATTTCCCCGAGACGCGTGAGATTTGGTCCTACGGGTCGGGATATGGCGGAAATGCGCTGCTGGGAAAAAAATGTTTCGCTCTTCGTATCGCCTCTAATATTGCGCGCGACGAAGGCTGGATGGCGGAACACATGCTGATCGTTGGCGTGGAGGACCCGCAAGGCGAGAAGACGTACGTAGCGGCCGCTTTCCCGAGCGCTTGCGGAAAAACTAATTTCGCCATGATGATTCCGCCGGAGGGGTTTGAAGGCTGGAAGGTATGGACGGTCGGCGACGATATCGCCTGGATCAAGCCCGATGAAAACGGTCAACTGCGCGCTATTAATCCGGAGGCGGGCTTTTTCGGCGTGGCCCCGGGGACGTCAGCTAAGACCAATCCAAACGCCATCGCGACTCTCTCCAGAAATACAATCTTTACCAACGTAGCCTTAACGCCCGACGGCGGGGTGTGGTGGGAAGGGCTGACCGAAAAGCCGCCCGCCGAATGTTTGGACTGGCAGGGCAACCCGTGGACGCCGCAATCCGGCAAGGAGACCGGAAGAAAAGCCGCGCACCCGAATGCCCGGTTCACAGCCCCCGCCTCGCAGTGTCCTTCGATAGATCCCGCATGGGAGAATCCAGACGGTGTTCCGATCAGCGCCTTCATTTTCGGCGGACGCCGCGCTTCAACCACGCCGTTGGTCTATCAGGCTTTCAACTGGAGCGCCGGAGTATACGTGGGAGCCACCATGGGCTCCGAGACAACGGCCGCAGCGGCCGGCGCTGTCGGCAAGGTCCGCCGGGATCCTATGGCTATGCTGCCCTTCTGCGGATATCATATGGGCGATTACTTCCGCCATTGGCTCCGGATGCAGCGCTCGCTCAGCGTGACGCCGCGCATCTTCCACGTAAACTGGTTCCGCAAGGATGGCAACGGCAAGTTCATCTGGCCGGGCTACAGCCAGAACATGCGGGTGTTGAAGTGGATTGTCGACCGCGCTCGCAGCCGCGCTGTCGCAAAGGAGACACCCATCGGCTGGATGCCCCGCTATGAAGACATCGAGTGGAAAGGCCTGGATTTCTCAAAGGACGAATTCGAGCAATTACAATCGTTCGATGATGCAGCCTGGCGCTCGGAGGTCATCGGGCACGAAGAATTGTTCATTGAGCTGCACGATCGCCTTCCACCCGAGTTGGTCTACGAGCGGGAACTTTTGATTTGCCGCCTTTAGCGCACTGCTCGACGCTCTTTAGCGCAGCGTCAGCGAAACTTGGTCCAGAAATCCGAATTTGCTCGATATTCCCGCTCGCCTGGTTGAGCTCAGAAGGGTTCCGAAACCGTTCTTGATCGACACCGTTTCAGGTGTGATTTCGACGGCAATCACGTAGTATTGCCGGTCGTCCATTCCGTGAGCGATCTTTTTCTCTTCTGCGCCACGGCCGCCGGAGTAGACCTTCCACGCGAGACTGTGGCTATCAAGGGTGTAGAGAATCCGGTCGTCGGGGTCCCGATAATCCGCGACGAAAGACACCTTCCTCACTTTGTTCTTGAACAGCGCCTTTTGAGACTCTTTAAGAATGTTAAATACGAAGGTCCCCTGGCTCGCGCGCAGGAAAGTGTAGCCGCTCAGCTCATGCACCCACCAGCCATTGCTGATCGTCCAACCCTTTCCATCAGTGAAAACCGTCGCGGGAGTCAGCGGCGCGGGCCGGCTCTTTTCGATCGCTGTGAGTTCCCAATCAATCGGCGTGCTCTTCGCGGGGAGAACCGATATGGTTTCAACTCGAGGCGAATAACCATCGGCTTCCGCCTTGACGGTGTAATCGCCGGCCGGTATCGAGTAGGTTTGATTGCTCGCCCGCTCGGTCGTTTTGCCATCGCTGTTTCGCTGGAAGGTAACGTGGGCGCTGGGCGGCACGATTCTTACGGCAACGCTGCCGAAGGATTTCATCCCATCTCCGCTGATTTTCTCGGTCTCGCCTGCTTTGAAATCATGAGTAACGGTGAACGGCTCGTAATTAGCCTTTCGCAAAGCGATGGAATGGCTTTCCGGACTCACTTGCTTTGTGAAAGTTCCAGCGGCGCTCACCGTGCCTTCACTCTTGCCATCGATTAAGACTTCCGCTCCCGCGGGCGCCGACTCGATCGCCAGAGTTCCGTTGTGCACGATCGGCGTCAGTGAGAACTCGAGCATCTGTTGCTTCGTGTCCCCGCTTTTCAGCTCGACGGGCTGTTCAGGAGGCGAGGTGTAGTCGTCCTTGGTCAGAGTGACGCGATAACTTCCCGGCGCGAGCCAAAGCAATCGCTTGCCATCGGCGAGGGTCCAGCGGGTCGGATGCCCATTCAGCACGACAACGGCATCCGGAACGTTCGCGGTGATGGAAAACGGAATGCGCTCCGGAGCGCCGCTCAAGACAACGTTCAAAGCCGGTGACGCGGACCATCCGATGGCGATGGGGTGCTCTTTGCCGGTGGCGTCGGCCACCATAAAACGCGTTTCGCCTTGAATCGGCACAGAGACGGGAACACCCTCCGGCCCGATGGGCGTCATCGCCTGGCCCTCTGGCCCGCCTCTTGTGCCCGGGATGGCGTAGATTCTCGCCGATTCGCCTATCGAAGCCACAACCACTCCCGAACTGCCCTTGGGAGGCGCGCTTAAAGCGACGATGGCCTTCGGTCGGACAGTAAAGGCGAAGGAAAATATCTCTTTCTTTCCATCGACGATTTTCAAAGTATGGGCGGCAGCCGGAATGTTCTCTTTGGCGATACTTCCCTCTTGCAGGTCGACCGGTTCGCTGTCATCCAGTACCAATCTCCCTTGTTTTAGATCCGAGGTAATCCGCAGTTCGGGTAGATTCGATTGCGCGGCTGTTGGGGTCGGCGGGACGGGCTTTGCGGGACCTGGAGCCACCTGGGTGTGATCCGTCGTTGTCCCGGTCCCTTTTGAGCGCTCAAAATTTCTGAAGAACAGCGCTGCGGCAACCATAACGACCGCGGCGGCGGCGAGCAGAGCCACTCCTTTTCCGCCGATCTTTTTCGCAGTGACCGGAGCCGGCGATCCGGCCGGTTGAACTGCCGGCGCCGAATGCGCCGCCCGTGGAGCAACAGGATTTTGCGAAACTGCAGGCGACGCGGCGGGAATCGATTCCGCGGCCGGCGGAGAGCGCATCGCACGTATTTCGCGCACCGGCGATTCCGATGCAGGCGAATTCCCCGGCTGAATCATAGTCTCGATGGCAGGAGGAATTTCCTGTATCGATGGATCGGCGGGTTCCCGCGGCGGAAGCGGGTCGCGATGGCGGACCTCCGAAGCGCTCCGCAACGTGTTATGCAGTTGCGACAAGCGAATCTCATTCGGGTAAAGGCGAAGCCCTTCTTCCACTTTCTTCAGGGCCGCGTGGATATCCCCGGAAGATTGCAGATTACGAGCTTCCAAAACAAACGCTGCCACCGCTTCCTGGCGCTTGTAATCCTCAATCAGAGATGTCAAGCTGCGAGCCACGGGATCGCTCCCGTCTATTACCAAGGCTTCCTTTACCAGCGGTTCGGCCTCGCGCCAGTCACGCGACATCAGATTGCGGGCCCGTTGCAGCAGAGCGCTCAGAAGTGCCGCCCTCACCACCGGATTGCGCTCATCGAGACGATCGGCCTTGCGAAGCGCCTCCAATCCTTCGTCGTACTTGGCGTTCGCGAGCAGCGCTTGCCCTTCTGCCAAAACGGCCCTGGCTTCCTCGCTGCGCTTGATCCCCTGTTCAGCTAAGGAGATGAGTCCCTGCAACTCCTTGTCTTCCGGAAATTCCTCCAGAGCCTGGTTTGCCGCCTCGCGCGCTTTGGTGTATTCGCCTTCTCCCAAATGCCTGTCGATCTTATCTATCCAACGCGCCTTGGTTTCATCCCGAGCCTGTTCTTCGCGGCGCCGGGTCAGACGCCGGATCTCAATATCCAGCCCCGGAAAAGCAGGATAAACGTTCCTGAGGATGTCCCATTGCCCCGACGCATCGTTCAGCTGCCCGCGCTCTTCGTATTGCCGGGCGCGCGCGGCAATCGAATTGATCAGATCGCGGCGCTCCTTCACGAGCCTCAGCGATGTCTGGAATTGCGGCTCCTGCGGGTACTTGTCGACTGCTTCCTTGACGATGTTGTACTTCTTATCCAGATCGGGTTCCGCCTCTACACGCCGGTTAATCTCGGCGACCGCTGCCGACTGTTCCTGGCGCTGCGCCTCGTCCGTTTCGATTTTCAGAGCTTGAAAAAGCGGGTCGGCGGGATGTTTTTGGAGGTATTCCTGGCAGATTTCCAGGACCCGCGGGAAATTCCGGTCGAGCAGATGCTTGCGGCCCTCAGCGTAAGCGTTCCGCGCCGCGTCATGTTCCGAACGGATCTGGTTATAAAGGCTTTGATATTGCGCCTCGCGATCCGGAGTTGCGGATTTAGGACCGCTGCGGTTCACATCGAGTAGCCGCTCCAGCTTGCTAAGGGCTGTCGTGATTTCGCCATTCTTGTAAGACACGAGCGCCGCATCGTAAAGCTTCTGCTGCTCTTCACGCGCCTTGATGACCTCTTGCTGGGTGCGGTCGATCTGCGCCAGCAGTTCTCGAGCCCGGGTATCCGAATTGTCGATCTTGAGAATCTCCTGGACGCCTTGGCGGGCTTGACTGTAGTCCTGGTTATCGAGATGTTGCCGGACCAGCCGGAACCAGTTTTCCACCTGTTTCTCGCTTCGCTGGCGTTCAATTTGCGCCTTCAGCGCGGAGGCGTCAACATTATCGCGATCGATGTTGAGCACCTCCTGGATTTTCTGCAGCGCGAGCGGGTATTCATCTTCTTCCATGCGCGTGCGCGCGCTCTCGAGAAGCTGGCGGATTGTTTTCTGCCGCACTGCCTGCTCGATCTGCATCTTCATGAGGGACATCTCGGGATCGATGTGGCCTTCCGATTCGAGCTCAGTCAGAATCTCCGATGCGAACTGATAATCGCCTTCCGCCTGAGCCTTCTTGATGCGCCCAATGCGGGGCTGGATCTTGGCGCGGTCGAAGCGCTCGATGGGTTCGTTGCGAATGGCTTTCTGAAGCGTTTCGGCGAACTCCTTCGCGCTGGAGAATCGATGCCACGGCTGTTTCGCCATGGCCTTGTGCACCGTGCGGCTTACCAAATGATTGACCGACGCGTTGATTTCTGATGCCGGAGGAGGAATGTAGGTCCGGATCGCATCGATCACCTCGGCCTCGGTCCTCTGGGCAAATGGCTTCCGGCCGGTCAGCGCCTCGTAAGCGACCACACCCAGCGAAAAGATGTCCGAAAGGGCTGTCGCCGGCTTCATCTCGAGCTGCTCCGGAGCCATGTACTGCAAGGTCCCTTTGATGCCCGTGGCGGAACGGACATCGGCCAGGTGCACAACACCGAAATCGATGATTTTTACGGCATCGTCATCCATTACGAAGATGTTGCTGGGTTTGAGATCGCGGTGAACAAGCCCCTGATCGTGCGCCGCCTGCAGGCCGCGGCAGGCCTGGCAAACAATTTCGACGATTCGTGGAACCGTCAGGCGGTGACTCGATGTTTTGATCAGGTGATCGAGCGTGACGCCCGGGAGCAGGGGCATTACGAAGTAGGGCTTCCGTTGACCGTTATCCCGAAATTCGCCGGTATCCAGAATGTCAACGATGTTGGGATGGCTGATCCGCGCCAGCACTGTCCACTCCCGCTCGAACAACTCCAGCGCCTGAGTATCTACGTGCCCCCACATCGTCTTCAAGGCGACGTATCGCTTGGTTACAGTGTCATAGGCCTTGTACACCACGCCCATGCCGCCCTGCCCGATGGGAGCTTCCTGAATCTGATAGCGGCCGTTCACATTTTGAGGAGGGCCCGCGGGGTATGGCGAATCTGGCATAGCCGCTGAATCCTTTGATCTTAGTGGTTCCTGAGAACACTTGCACGTTTCGGCCCGCCGCGATCACGGGTTGCCGCCCATCCTCGCACTTACCTCTATGCCTTAGATTAAGGCAAGTTTAATGTGAAGTTCAGGACTCCTTCACCATTCGTTTGCGACCATAAACGGTGAGAGCACAACCGTGCTATCACGAAGTAAGAGAAGTAACTTAAGGAGATATTTCCAAAATGAAGAAGATCATGATCGCCGCCCTGGGTCTGTCGCTACTTTCCGGTACTGCTGTTTTCGCGCAGAACACCTCTACCAGCAGCACTGAATCGAACACGATGAAGACGAAGAAGTCCAAGAAGCACAAGAAGACCGACACGAGCAGCACCACCAGCACCAGCACAAGCAAGTAAGCAGCAATACCGTTTGCTGGTAAGGCAAAACGCGGTTTTTCGAACGTTATGGGTTCGAGAAACCGCGTTTTCTTTTGGTTCTTCGAAAAACCGGCGGATTAGGGACCTAGGCGGCGGCTCTCCCGCTTGCGGTCGCCGCTGCTGGGAGCCGCCGGGGCGGTGCGCGCCTGTTTGCGAAGTTCCAGAATGAGACGCATCACGAGATGCTCAATCTGATCGCGCACCGTTACGTAAACGTCTTCGCTCTGCCCGATCGGGTCTTTAATTCTCCAGTCGCGAATATCGCTGTGCAAACTCACCGGCAGCTTTATGCCGCTCATATTCACTATTACGTCGAACTCTTCCATCCGTATGGAATCCAGCTTCTTTGGATATTGATGGTCGATATTGATGTTCTTGGCTTCCATCACTTTCTTTGTAAGCGGCTGAACGATGGGGGCCGGCGCCAGGCCGGCGCTCGCCGGAGCGAGAACATCGGAACCATATCTCTTGGCGAATCCCTCGGCCATCTGACTGCGGCAGGAATTACCCACGCAAAGAAACAAAACGCGCTTCACTTCGTTCCCCAAGTGTAATGGCCCGGCTAGGCGGCCCTTTGGGCCGCGACCTTCTGCACGAAATGCCGGTGAATGCGGTCGTCAGAGCTCAGCTCAGGATGAAATGTCGCCGCCAGATGCCGCCCCTGCTCCACCAGAACAGGGGCGTTCAGGTAACGAGCCAGTACTTTCGCCTCTGACCCGATACGGCGGATGACAGGAGCACGGATGAACACAGCTTCAGCCCGCTGACCTTCCAGCTCAATTTGAGCAATGCGGCTGTCGATTTGACGTCCGTAGCCGTTGCGCTCGATGGTCACGTCAAGAAGTCCCAGAGAGTCCTGCATCGGGTTTGTCACTTCGGAAGCGAGCAGAATAGCTCCGGCGCAGGTTCCGAAGATCGGTTTTTCACGGCCGAATTCCCTCAACGGTTCGAATAAATTCTCGAGGCGCAAGAGCTTGAGCATCGTCGTGCTTTCCCCGCCAGGAATGATCAGCCCGTCCACGGCTCTCAAATCGCCGGCGTGGCGGACTTCTGTGGCATTGGCTCCGGCGCGTTCCAGAGCTTTGCGGTGCGCCTCGAAATCACCCTGCAACGCGAGCACACCGATTGTCGGTTTTATCTGTTGGCCCATGTGCGTTTGGCTCCGGCCGCCCTGGCGCCTAATTACCAGCCGCGTACCTGCATCAGTTCGGATTCCTGCAGCTTCGAAATGTCCAGACCGGGCATGGCCTCGCCCAGTTCTTCGCTCGCTTCCAGCAGTTTCACGGGATCCCGGTAATATGTCGCCGCCTTTACAATGGCCTTCGCTCGCGTCTCCGGGTCGGAAGATTTAAAGATTCCCGATCCGACAAATACAGCTTCTGCGCCGAGTTGCATCACCAGCGCCGCATCGGCCGGAGTCGCAATTCCGCCAGCCGAGAAGTTTGGAACCGGCAGCTTGCCGTTTTCCGCTACGTACTGCACCAGTTCGAGAGGGGCTTGCAGGTTCTTGGCTTCATGCACCAATTCTTCCTTGCCCAAAACCGTGAGCTGCTTCATCTCCTTGACAATCGTGCGGATGTGACGCACGGCTTCGACAATGTTTCCGGATCCGGCCTCTCCCTTGGTGCGAATCATGGCCGCGCCTTCGGCAATCCGGCGCAGCGCTTCCCCCAGATTCCTGGCGCCGCAAACGAACGGCACTTTGAAATCGTGCTTGTCCACGTGATGTTCTTCGTCGGCAGGCGTCAGCACCTCGCTTTCGTCGATGTAATCGACGCCCAGAACTTCCAGAATGCGAGCCTCCGTAAAATGTCCGATTCGTACTTTGGCCATCACCGGAATCGACACTGCATCCATGATCTGCCGGATGATACTGATCTGCGACATGCGGGCGACCCCGCCTTCCTTGCGAATGTCCGCGGGAACCCGTTCGAGCGCCATCACGGCGACAGCGCCCGCGCGTTCGGCGATGAGCGCCTGTTCCGCGTTGACGACGTCCATGATGACCCCGCCCTTTAACATCTCGGCGAGGCCGACTTTCAATCGAAATTCATCGGTTTGGAAGTTCACTGAGGATCTCCTTATCTCGTACTGTGCTTCACGTCCAATTCCTAAACCAGCGCAGCCGCGGGTTCCGGTCTCGCGATGCTGGCGCGTGCCGCCAAATCGTCGGTGGCCGTTTGACCCAGAATCTGAATGCCGCGCCTTATTTGTTCCTCCGAGAGCGATCCAAAGCTGATGCGTAAACCCCGCTGGTGCGGGGGCGATGCGGAGAAATAACGGCCGGGCAGAAAATCCACTCCACGCTCCTGCGCGCGGGTCAGAAGTCTCTCCGCGTTGAGGGGCGCGGGCACTTCAATCCACAGGTTCATGCCGCCCTCCGGTCGTGTGAAGGTCGCGCCGGCCGGAAGATACGCCGTGCACGCGCGCAGAGCGGCTTCCAATCGCGCCGCGCCCCGGATGCGCGTCCGCTCGAGGTGACGCTCGAGCTCCCCGGATTCGGCGAAGCGCAACAATACCGCCTGGGAAAGCTGATCGGAATGCAGATCGCTGATCTGTTTTGCTTCCGCCAGGCGAGCCACAACCGGCTCGGGCGCGATGACCCATCCCACTCTCAGGCCGGGAAACGAGACTTTCGAATAACTTCGCAAGAGAATCGTGTTTCCGCTTTCATCGAGCGCCTTGAGCGTCGGCAGAGCCTTACCCCGATAACGCAACTCGCTGTAGATGTCGTTTTCAATCAGCGCAACACCGAAGCTCCGCACAAGGCTCACGATGCGCTTCCGGCGTTCGAGCGACAGCGTCGCCCCCGTCGGATTCTGGAAGCTGGGCGTGATGACCAAAAGGCGCGGATGCTCGCGTCGAATCACTTCTTCCAACGCGTCCACGTTGATCCCCGCCTGGTCAACCGGGACGGGAATCAGATTGGCGCCGGCCCGGCCGAAAACCCGCAACACCCCGTGATACACCGGATCTTCGATCACCACGGCAGCGGTCCCCGCCGCGGCAAACAGCCGCGCCAGCAGATCGAGCGCCTGCTGGCAGCCGTTCGTGATCATGAGTTCGTCGCCGGAACGCGCCACGCCCTCGCGGCGTGCATTTTCGAGCAGGTACCGGCGCAATGGCGGGTAACCGTGCGGCGAGCCCAACTGAAGAATGTCCGCTGCGTCCGGCCCGTCGATTACCTGCTTGCATAACCGCCGGAACTCCGACAACGGGAAGTCGTCTTCAGCGGGACGCGAAGTCGCGAAACTAATCTCGATCTTGTGAGCGGGCGCCGTGAACGCCGTTTCCGGGGATGGAAGCATCGCTTCCCAGTCCGTGGCGTTCGGTGGGTGTGCATCCACATTTCGAGCCACGAAACTCCCACGACCGACATGGCCTTGAATTAAGCCCGACTCTTCGAGCAAACTGTAGGCTGCCGAGACGGTGGTGCGGTTCAGGCCAAGTTTGCCCGCCAATTCCCTTGTGGCGGCCAGCCTTTCGCCCGATCGAAGCGTGCCATTGGCGATGAGATCGGCGATATTCGCCGCTAACTGCTTATATACCGGTGCATCGGAGGCCGGATCCGGAGCGAAATGGGAGAGGTCAGCCAACACCTAAGCATACCAAATTGGATCTTGGATGTCATCCATTTTTGGCCCCGGCACAAGCGTCGCCTGCCGCCTTTGATCGGCAAGCTAGTCTGGAGCTGTACAACGATGCGGCCAGCCATGTTGATTGCAAACGCGGTCGTGACGCTTTACATTCTGACGATCAGCCCGGCCGCGCTCGCTCAGCGCAACAAGAAAAAGGAGGAGCCGAAGACTCAGGTCTTGCCCCTGCCGCCCGAACTGCCCATGGCGATCGCGGCTGACACGGAAGGCCTGGATTTTCACATTTCTCCACTTCTCAAGACCGGCGGTCTCTCGGCGCAGATTCGCCAGAGCCTGAACGATCTGATTCGCGATACGAAAGGGGAAACGATTGTCAAGCTGCGCGCCTTCGTCGCTGGCGCCGGCGATGCGCGCCGCGTACAGGCGGAAACCGCGGAGATTTTCACGGAGCGTAAACTGCCCTTGCCGGTTCTGAGCATTATCCAGGTGGGAGCGCTCGGGGGTGAGGCGGCGCAAGTCGTCATCGAAGCCGTGGTCTCCACCAGGAGGCCGCTCAACCCCAATGGATTGGCGTTCCTGGCCGGCCAATCCGGCCCTTCCTTCTCCGCCACTCTTAACCGCCTGGAGCAGAGCGTAAAGGCGGCTTCCATCGCGCCGGAGCATGTGCTGACATGCACGTGTTTCACTTCGCGGCTCGACAGCTACGCCGAAGCGCGAGGTGCGGTTCAGGCGGCCTTTCCGAACAGCGCCATTAATCTTGTGCAGGCGCTTCGCGATCCTGCAAGCGATTCGGCCACCTGCGAGGCGGTCGGCCAGTTGAACCAGCCGCCCGAGGCGGGCCCGGTAGTGTGGTTGAAGACCGCGCGCGCTACCCTGGTGAACTCGCGCCGTCTTGGTTTTCACCGGGCTGCAGCTTACCTTCGGAAGTTTTCTCGACGATGCGCACGAAGCCGTCAGCCGGTTGCAGCGCGCTGCCTCGTCCATCAATGCGATTGAAGCTCCCGTTCAGATCAACGCCTTTTCGCTCGATTCCTACGCGGGTTCGGCCTTGCGCAAATCTGCCCAGGTTCCGCCCAGCACTTTGACTATCCAGACCATAGAAGGGCTCTCCGCCATCGACGCTTCAGCCGGCGTCGAAGCGGTGCTCGCTCCCAACGTGCAGTCGCCGGCCGCGCAGCCGGAATAGCCCTCAACGTTACAATTCCACTGAATGGCGCCTCTCATCGCGAGCTTTGGCGAAGTCATGCTTCGCCTCTCCCCCCCAGGGCTGGAGCGTTTACTGCAATCGCAACACCTGGTGGCCACCTTCGGCGGGGGTGAAGCAAACGTGGCTGTCTCGCTGGCTCAGTTTGGCGCCCGAAGCCGGTTCGTCACGGTCCTGCCGGAGTCCAATCCAATCGCCGATGCCTTGCTGGGAGAGCTGCGCCGCTTCGGCGTCGAAACCGGGTCCATCGCGCGAGCGGCGGGCCGCATGGGTCTTTACTTCGTCGAAGCGGGGGCCAATCAGCGCGCTTCACAGGTGCTCTATGATCGCGAACACAGCGCGATCGCCTTGGCTAAGCCAGGCGTGATCGATTGGAAGACCGCCTTTCAGGACGTCACCTGGTTTCACATTACCGGTATCACACCCGCCCTCAGCGCCTGTGCCGCCGAGCTGGCCCTCGAAGCTTTGCGCACCGCCCGCGAGCTTGGAATCCAGGTCTCTTGCGATCTGAATTACAGGAAGAATCTCTGGAAATGGGGCAAGTGTGCAGCCGAAGTTATGCCGGAGCTGGTGAAGCTGACCGACGTCTGCATCGCCAACGAAGAAGATTGCCAGAAAGCGATCAACATTCAAGTGGATATCGACGTCGAATCCGGCAGCCTGGAGCGCGAGAAGTACGCCGAGTTAGCCGGGCGCGTGCTGGCGACCTACCCGAATCTCCGCATGCTGGCAATCACGCTGCGCGAATCGAAGAGCGCCTCTCATAACGGCTGGTCGGCATGCCTGCGGACCGGAAAGGATTTTCTGCTCAGCCGGCGTTATGAGATCACGCATATTGTGGACCGGGTGGGCGCTGGGGACAGTTTCGCCGGCGGTCTGATCTACGGGCTCACTCATCTCGGCTCGCCCGCGGAGGCCTTGGAGTTCGCTGTTGCCGCTGGATGCCTGAAACATTCCGTCCCCGGTGATTTCAACCGTTTCACGGCCGCCGAGGTGCAAGCGCTAGTGAAGGGCGGCGGCTCGGGACGCGTACAAAGATAGCGCGTGCGCGCCCAGCGGCGCTTCTTCCGACCTCGCTATAATCCAACATAGGCAATCCCTACATGCAGTTTCGTAAGCCGACGGTCATTGCGGCTGGTTCCGTTATGGCCCTGTGCCTGCTTCACACTCTTCCCGCGCAGCAAAAACCTGCGACAGCCACGCAGCCGGATTCGAATTCCGCCGGCGCGGCGCCCGCTTCCAAACCCACGGCCACGAGCGACACGTCCGTTGCCGTAGCGCCCATCGACGTACCGAAATCGGCCGCTTCCGCAGGTCAAAAAAAGCCGGGCGATAATTCCATCCGTGTCACGGTCAACGAAGTCATCGTGCCCGTGACGGTTACCGACGAGAAGGGTCGCTTCGTCTCCGATCTCGATCAAAAGGATTTTCAGATTTTCGAGGAAGGCAAGCCGCAATCCATTCGTTACTTCACCCGCGAGCGGAGCCAGCCGGTGGTCATCGGTTTCCTGCTCGACCTGAGCACGTCCAGCCGCGTGCATTGGAAAAATTTTCAGGATGCGACCATCGAGCTGATTCAGAATCTGTTGACAGGCGATCCCAAATATTCCGGCTATCTGATCGACTATGCGCAAGACGCTGAAGTGGCCGTTAACACGGGCCACGACCCCGAACCCATGGTGGAAAAGATCCGCAAGCTGAAACCGGGCGGGGGCTCCGCGCTCTATGATGCCATTTACCTGGCCTGCGCCAGCCGCAGATTAGTACAGGGAGAGCCGATCGAACCCCGGCGCATCATCGTGATCATCGGCGACGGGCACGATAACGCGAGCAAGCATTCGCTTAATCAGGTGATCGAACTGGCGCAGAGGAATCTCGTTACCATCTATTGCATCAGCACGCAGGCGTTCGGCTTCACCAACGAAAGCGACGACAACCTGGTGCGATTGGCGGTGGAGACCGGCGGCCGTGTGGTCTATCCTCTGGGCGACGTCTACAAAGATACGGACGGCTATCTATCCCACCCATCCGATGATGGCAACTACGCCCTTACGGTGGGGACGGGCGCCTATCGCTCGGCCGTCGACGGCAGAATGTATCATGCCGTCGCCGATATCGCGGGAGAGGTCACCACGCAATACATCATCCGTTACGTATCGGATAACCCTACTTCCAAGGCCTACCGGAATGTCAAGGTAGTCGTCGATCTCGGGAACGTCCGCGTGCGCGCCCGCAAGGGGTATTACGCCAATACGCCCTAGCGAGAACTGCAGAGTAACCCGGTACCTCCATTACCCGTTTTCCCCCAATCTGCTTCATAAGACGATAAGCTGTTGAGGAGACTTGCTGTGTCTGCTCGCGTCCTCAGTTTTAGCGACTACGCCCCCAAGCCGGGGGTGTTCTCGCTGCTGGTTTCCGAGCTGCCCGGCCATGGGGTCCAGACAATCGGCGTTCTGCTGCTGGACCCGGCCAATGACACTTTGTATGTTCGTTTGCGGCGCGACTGGGACGCGGTCGCCAGCGAAGAAGATGCCGAGGTGCTGTCCGAGGTGGAAGACGATCTGCTATCGCAATCCCAGGAACGCGGTGGAACGGCTGTCTTCGAATACCTGGAAAATGTGGCCTCGCAATCGCTGCGCGTGACCGACCGGGACGCCGTCACGGTCCGCGATTTCGAGAGGAAACTCAGCGAACTTTACCGTGAGCACGTGCCCTCTCAAGTGCTCCGCTTCCGCACACACCTGCCGCGCTACTCGCTGGCCGTCGCCGCGGGCCCTTTCCTCACCAATCCGGAAGATATTCAGGCCGAAGAATGGATTGAGGCGCCGCCCGATCTGCATCTCGACGAAGACATGTTCATTGCCCGGATCCAGGGCCATTCCATGGAGCCCAGAATTCCCGACGGCAGCCTGTGCGTTTTTCGGCGAAATGTGGTGGGCTCCCGGAACGGGCGCTTGGTGCTGGTTCGCAATTCCGAGCTCGCCGACGAGAATCAATACACCGTCAAGCGCTACCGCAGCGAAAAGAAGGTATCGGAAGAGGGCTTCCTGCAGACCCGCATCCGCCTGGAGAGCTTGAATCCCGCCTATCCCTCCTGGGATCTGGATCAGGACGAAGAAAAATATGAAGTGATCGCCGAGTTCGTGCGCGTGCTCGAATAGCTATCGCTTTCTTCTTCGCCCTACCCGCCCCGCTTCCTCTGCCAGCCCGAACTGCAGCTTGCGCTCCACGGCGTCGATCCGGTCCAGCCGTACGCGCACCGTGTCGCCGATCGAATACATCTTCCGGCTGCGTTCGCCGATAATTTTGCGCCCATTTTCGTGATATAGAAAGCGCTCATTGCCAAGCCTGTCGATAGGCACCAGTCCTTCGACAAAGAGTTCCGTCAGCTCCACAAAAAAACCATACTTTGTTGTGCTGATGATCAGCGCGTCAAACTCTTCGCCCACCCGGTCTTCCATGAATTTCACTTTCTTCCACTCGATCAGCTCTCGCTCCGCTTCGGCAGCCCGCCTCTCCGTGAATGAAGTATCGTCGCCCAGCTCCCGCAAGGTGCTGTTCTCCAGCAGTTCCGTCCGGGTTTCCAGGTAGTTGGCGAGAACGCGGTGCACAATCAGATCCGGATAGCGGCGAATCGGCGAGGTGAAATGAGTGTAGGCGGGAGCCGCCAGCGCAAAGTGTCCGTCGTTGCGGTTGCTGTAGCGCGCCTGCTTCAACGAGCGGAGCATGAGATAGCTCAAGATGCGCTCCTCGGGTTTCCCGGCGATCTTGGCGATCAGATGCTGATAGTTGCGCGAGGAGATCTCGAAGTCCTCGCGCGGAAGGACGATCTCCGTGCGAACCTTTCTGCCGTCCCGGAGCTTCTGCGCCATGGGAAATCGCTTCACCGGAATGGCCCCGATTCCCAGCGAATATCCGAAATGCGCGGCGATCTCTTCGAATTCCATAACGCGTTTCGGATCGGGCCGCTCGTGAATGCGGTAGAGCGTTGGAATCCCGGCGGTTTCCAGATGCCCCGCCACCGCCTCGTTCGCCGCCAGCATGAACTCTTCGATAATGCGATGCGCGATGTTCCGCTCGGCGCGCGTCACCCCGATCATCTGGCCGGAGAGATCGAGTTCGATATTGGTTTCCGGCATATCGAAATCGATGGACCCGCGTTTCGCCCGCCTCCGGTTCAAAATCAGCGCCAGCTCGCGCATCAGCTCGAATCGCCCCGCGAGCGCTCGGTACCGCTCCTGCATTCCGGGATCGCCTTCGAGCACCCGGAACACGTTTGTGTACGTCATGCGCTCCGCGCTGCGAATCACGCCCCGCGTGAACTCTTGCGCGACCGTGTCGCCTTGGCGGTCGATTTCGAGAAGCGCCGATAGCACCAGCCGGTCTTCGTTCGGGCGCAGTGAACAAATATCGGTCGACAGCTCCACCGGCAGCATGGGCACGGCGCGGTCGGGGAAATAGACGCTGGTTCCCCGCCGCAGCGCTTCCGCGTCGATCGGCGTGCCTGGCCTGACGTAATGGCTCACGTCGGCGATGTGAACTTGGAGCGCAAAGTGCCCGTTCGGCAGCTTCTCCACCCAGACGGCGTCATCGAAGTCGCGTGCCGTTTCTCCATCGATCGTGACGATATCGAGCTGCCGGAAATCGCGGCGCGCCCGCAGCTCATCGCCCGCAAGCTCGTGGCGAATGCTCTTCGCCTGCTCAATCGCTTCCTCGGGAAACTCGTGCGGCAGGTGGTGCTTGCGAATGATGATCTCGACATCCACCCCGAAATCGTCCGGGTATCCGAGCACTTCGATGACGCGGCCCACTCCGTGCTCGCCGTTCTCGGGAAATTCGAGCACTTCCACGTTGACGATCATGCCGTCGAGGTCTTGGGCGGAGCTGAAATCTCGCGGCGCGGCTCCAACACGATCCACCGAGTCTCGCTTGGGCGGGACTTCCATGCCGTATGGGATTTCAATCCATTGCTGAATCCGGTCATCGGAGGGCGCTACGAAATTGCCGCGCTTTACTACGCGGAATTCACCCACCACCGTGACGTGTGCGCGCCGCAGAATCCGGATGATCTCGCCCTCCGCCCGGCCCTCATTGGCGATGCGCGTGACATGAACCAGCGCCCGGTCCCCATTCATCCCCTTGGCCGCTTCACCCGGCGGCAGGAAGATATCGCCGCGAATGTCCCCAGTCGCCTGATCGGGAATCAGGAAGCCGAAACCGTCCCGATGGATCGACAGCCGGCCTGCCACGTAATCCGGATTGCTTCCGACCGCTGCGTAGTGACCGGAGCGCAGCTCGACCAGCAGGCCCCTATCCGCCAGGCGATCGAGCGTTTCTTCAAGCGCATCCCGCTTCTCGCCCTGCAAACCCAGTTCGCGAACTAATTGTTTGTAAGTGGCCCGGCTATGCGGCAGCTTGCGAATGTGCTCGAGTACGCTCGCATCCGTGAAGTGCTGGTGCACTATCGCAATTATGGAACACGTATATAGTTACCATCATGGAGCTCAAGTCCATCCGTCTCACCATCCCCGAAAACGGCAACCTCATCGTGGGGCAGAGTCATTTCATCAAGAGCGTGGAGGATATTTACGAAGCCATCGTCAACACGTCCTCTCATCTTCAGTTCGGCATCGCCTTCAATGAGGCTTCCGGGGACTGCCTGACGCGTTTCGATGGCAACGATGAAGATCTAAAGCAGAACGCGATTCAGAACGCGACCGCGATCGCCGCCGGACACGTGTTCGTCGTATCGCTGCGGAACGGATTTCCCATTAACGTACTGGGGCGCATCCAGGCCGTCCCGGAGGTAGTCAATATTTACTGCGCAACGGCCAATCCGCTCGAGATCATCGTTGTCGAGACCGAACAGGGCCGGGGTGTTCTCGGCGTGATAGACGGCGTGCCCCCGAAGGGAGTCGAGAAGGAATCAAACGCAAGAGCGCGCATCGAGCTGCTTCAGAAGTTTGGCTATAAGCGGTGAGACCTGGAGCGGACCACAACCAGCGATGGTCCGCCCCCCCGCCCGCAGAAATCTAGAAGCGGAACTGCGCGCCGAATTCGCCGGAGAACGAGCGCGGGAGTATTACGCCGCTCGGAGTGATGAAGCCGCTCGGCTGCATGAACGTGCTGGCACGCACGTTGTTGTTGTAACTGCCCCCGAAATTCGCATGGTTCGTCATGTTGAAGCCTTGGAAAAAGAACTCCAGCCTGGCACGCTCCCCTAATTTGATAAATTTTCCGGCACGAACATCCCATTGAAAAAAGGATTTCCACGCAGGCTGTCAAAGGCGGAGGGTAGCAGGTTTAGCTGCAAGGCACGCGCGCAATGTCCTGGCTGAAGCGGTCGCGAAGGCCGTGAAATTGGTCGGTTGATCCTTTGGCACAATGGCGTGGCGCGTCGTAGAAGACTCTCCCTGTCCCGTCACGTCTATACCCTGGTTTGGGTTATAAGGACGTCCGGATTCAAGTTGCAAGGTAGTCGCAAAAGTAACGCCCCACGGGAGATCGACAATTGCGCTAATCACTCCGCGATGCGTGCTGTCGCTCGGTGTGGGACCGAAACTGAACGGCGCAAAGTAATTATAATTCATCAAACGGGCGATCGCGAAATGACGCGGCCGAGCCGTGTAGGCAAGCGCGCGGCTTAGCACATAACTGGAATTCATGCTGAAGTGACGACTCATCCGCCGTCTGTAGGCAATGTTCAGGCCATCGTAGCGCGATCGGCCGACCGCCGATTCCACGTCGATCCGGCCGAGCGTCGGCAATCCTGCCTTCGTAAATGCCGCATCCAGCACACGCGCGCCCCCGAGCGCCGGCACTTTCGGGTTGATGTCCAAGGTCTTCGACTCGCGCAGACCGAGACTGTGAATGTAATCCACCTCGATCACGTCAGCGTTGCTGAATTGAAAAGAGTATCCGATATTAAATTGTTCTGTGTATGGGTTGTGGTAGTACGGGTCCATCAAACGCCCGACTTCTCCGCCTTGAAATTGCGTGAGCGGTGGAGGAATGGTCGGGAATCGGGTCAACGCCATAACGCCACTGCGAGAGAGGCTTATTGAGGCCAGGAACAATGCCCGCGGTCGGATCGCCGGGGCCGCTGCTCGTGATATCAAATACTGTCGCGAAAAGTGTAGGATTCACCTGCTGCAGCATAAACAAGGGAATGTTGATAAAGATCTGGCCGTAGTAGATTCCGAACCCACCACGAATAATCTGCTTTCCGTTACCCAGCGAGATCATAGGCGAATCCGATCCGAGGGCTAAAATCCTTGTTGTCGTCTTGCGGTATGGCGCCCGCGTACGGACTGCCGATCGCCTTGAGAGCCAGATAGGTGCGGTTCTTTTGCTGTTCACCACCCCCGATCAGATTGAAATCTTTATCCTACCGCAGTCCGAGATTGAGAGTAAGGCGCGGGCTCACTTTCCAGTCATCCTGGAAGTACAGCCCAAACATTTTGGTGCTGAGAAAGAAATACGGATTGCCTGCTGTCTCCGAATCTCCGAACGGCGCCAGGAGTCGAGAAGCCTTGCGGGTAATCGGTCTTGTCGGTAAGAATCTTACTCGGCATGGTCCAGGAATGTCACTTGCCCGGCGTGGGATTGATTTCAAAAAATCCTCCGAGTTCCGGCTCCCATAGATAATCAAAGCCGGTCCTTGAGATTGTGCTTGCCGCGGGTGATGGAGAGGTCGTCTTTAAACTGCCATTTTACCTGGATACGACTGCTGGGGAACGTTGACATTGGTTCCGAAGTTAATCGCGCCAGGAAAGGTAACATTCTGCGCCCTGAGTTTTGAGAATCGATCAGATTATTCCAATATTGATAGCCGACGGTAAATGAATTCACCACTGTCGGCGATATTACCGAACTGAATCGTGGCATTCGCCAGGATCAATTGATTCGTGGTGAAATTGCCGGCCGTAAGATCATTTAGTCGAGCCGGACTGATCGTTCTGGCCCGTGTTGTTCTGGTTGGAATAACTCAGGAAAGGTTGTTGTTCGTCGTTGATGTGGTGATCCTAGCGGCCGTTGTAACGCCAATCGTAGTAGGGGGTTGGAATGGTGGTTGCGGGCTGGCCGCGGAACCCAAGCTCTTAACGAGCGAGAGCTCGGCGAAAATGCTTCGCCGGATTCACCATAATTGCTGGTCGCTTCGCGTTCGCGCTCCAGCGTGAAGAATAGGAAATCTTTGTCCTTGCGAATCGGATCCGCCGATGGATCCGCCAAATTGTTGGCGGCCGTAGTCGGGCTTTGCCGATTCGCCTTCGCTGTTGCTCGAAATAGTTGATTGCGCGTTAAAGCACTGTGTCCCGCTCGAAGAAATATAGAGAGCCGTGAAGATCGGTTAGTGCCGCTGACTTCGTGATGACGGTGATCAGCGCGCCTTCGCTCCGGCCATTGGCAGCAGAGAAACGTTGCGTGCTGATTATGAACTCCTCGACTGCCTCGAGCGGCATCTGCATGACTGGGCCACCCACGGTATTATCCTTATCGTCGATTCCGTTCACGGTGACATTCACGTTGCGCCCGCTCGATCCGTTCGACCGCAAACACGCCGATGCGGTTCTTCGTCGGATCGTAGGAATCCACTGGTCTGGCGCCGGGAGCCAGATACAGCCAAGTTCACGAAGTCGCGGCCATTTAGGGGAAGGTCCTGAACATTTCCCGCGTGGTCATGGGCAAGCTTATGTCCATCTTCGCCAGTGTCGACCAGAGCGCCCCGAGGCTTCCACGGTGATGGTTGCTGTCTGGCTGCTGGGCGACAGACCGGCATCGATGGTTGTTGTCTGGCTCACCGCCACTTCCAACTTTAGCGAAATTGAGGACTGCAAAACCAACTTTCGAGGACTTTGCACACTTGTACATTCCCGGCGGGCAGCAGATCGAACGCGATACTTCCGGCATCGCTCGTCTTTGTTTCGCGACTTAGTCCTGTTTCCGTACTGCTGACTTTCGACGGTCGGCGTCTGGCACGACGGCCCCCGTCTTATCGGTTACGGTCCCGACTTAAACCTCCTGTGGCGTCGCCTGGGCGTATACGATGCGGCAGCCCAACACTGTCATGCCGCACGCTATGCATGATTTTTCATCTCTGGTCTCCCCTTCGCAGCATGGTTTGCTGATTCGGCGGGTATGCCATCACAATCTTTTCGATGGAGGAAGGGTTTTCGCAATTATGAGGTGCTCTCGCCAGGACTCCTTTTTGAGTTTACCCGGCCGCGGGATGTGAGGGGAAGGGCAATGTGTATTTCATGACGCGATGCAAGCGTGAGTGACCGGGAAATCCTCCGAGCTGGATCACAGTACTGGCAATAGCGCCCGCTCCCGCAGCCCGGCCTGATCCACACTGCCAATTTTCAGATCCACCAGCCGGTTCGGCTCGCGGTCATGCGCCATCGCCACTTTCAGGAAATTTGTGGTCAGCGCCATGCCGCGCTGCTCCAACGTTACGGCCGGCAAGGTTTTGCCAATCATCTGCCGGCGAAATTCGAGGTTCTTCCGGCTGGAAACATCCCTGAGAACGCGCGTGCGCTCCCGCCTTACCTCGATGGGAACCGTTTCACCTAAGCCCGCGGCGTGAGTCCCGGGCCGCTCGGAATACGTAAACACGTGCAGGTAGGTAAACGGTTGCTGGTCGATAAACCGCAGCGTCTCGTTGAACTCCGTTTCCGTCTCTCCGGGGAAACCGGCCATCACATCGGCGCCAATAGCGGCATCGGGCGTGAGCCTTTGCACGAGCTCCAGGCGCCCCGCATAATGGCGCGTCCGGTACTTACGGTACATGCGCTTCAAAACCGCATCCGATCCGGACTGAAGAGGCAAATGAACGTGCTTTGCCATTCTTGGTTCGCTCGCCACAAGCTCAATGAGAGCGTCGCTCCAATCCATCGGCTCGACGGAACTGAGGCGCAGGCGCTGCACATCCGTCTTCACGCAAAAGCGCGCGAAGCAGATCGACGAAACGGAGGCTCCCCGGCAGATCGCGCCCCCACCGCCCCAGATTGATGCCGCTGAGCACGATTTCCGAGTAGCGCTGGCCTAAATCGCGCACCTGTTCCAGCACGCTCTCCAGGCTGGCGCTGCGGCTCCGGCCCCGCACCGACGGAATAATGCAGAACGAGCAGCGATTGCCGCAGCCATCCTGCACCTTCAAATTCGGCCGTGTGCGGTCTTCCCTCACATCACGCACCGGCGTACCTCGAAAGTCCCTCTCCGGCGGCGAGATCGGCGACCAGCACACGTCCGTGGTAGTCTTCACTGCCGCTCAGCGCGATATCCGCGATTTGCGTTTTATGCGAATTGCCCACCACCCAGCGGACGCCTGGAAGACCCGCCAGCTCTTCCGGCGCGCGCTGCGCATAGCAACCGGTGACCAGAATTTCCGCGTCCGGATGATCGCGATGCAGACTTCGAATGACGCGGCGCGCATCGATATCGGCTTCTCGCGTGACCGTACAAGTGTTCAGGACCACAAGATCTGCAGCCGCCGGGTCGCGCACGGCAGACAGGCCGCGATCTTCCAACGCGGCTTCGATGGCCGCGCCATCCGCCTGCGAGGCACGGCATCCGAAGCTCTGAACGAATACGCTTCGCACTTTCTCTAGTTTTGCAATACTGAGATTGCCTGCGCGATCAGGCAACCGCCGGACTTGCTCTTCCAAGGGCGAGTCGGGAGGAAAGTCCGGTCTTCATAGGGCAGCATGCCGGCTAACGGCCGGGAACGCGCGCCTCAAAACGCGCGCTACGGAAAGTGCCACAGAAAATACACCGCTTGCCGGTTTCCGGTGAGTAAGGGTGAAAAGGTGCGGTAAGAGCGCACCGCGGCCCGAGTAATCGGGTTGGCAGGGTAAACCCCATGCGAAGCAAGACCAAATAGGGGAGGAGGAGTGGCCCCGCTCCGCGTTGAGTCTTCGCCTCGCTGAGAGGCGCGGGCTCATCGGTTGGGTCTTCGCCTCGCTGAGAGGCGCGGGCTCATCCAACACTTCCGGGTAGGTCGCTGGAGCCTCTCAGCAATGAGAGGCCTAGAGGAATGGTTGCCACCCGCATTGTCGGGCACAGAAACCGGCTTATCGATCGCGCAGGTCGTCATAATATTTCTGTATTGAGATACTGCCTATATGCCGTGCCCGTGTTTCGAGCCGGAACGCATCGCACCCGAGCGGGAGCATCCGCAAGCTCGATTGCCGCTTTTCGATGAGTATGACGGGTTGTGTCATGCCACTGGAAATGTTTTCTCCGCCCCCGCGGCTCTGCGCTTCCGATGCTGTAATCACGGCTACTCGCGTGCCCTGTGTGAGCATTTCCCTCCCGGTGAGCCTCGCTCCGCGCTCCGTTATGACGTCCTTCGCAGGACACCTGGCTCATTGGAAGTCATGTGCATCGAAGAGCGGGACTATGCTCCGCTCCGCTGGCATCAGGTTGAATATCTCATCGAAACCGGTTTGCTCAAGCCGGAAGTATGCGACGCCTGCGCTCGGGCGCAGTTGCTGGCCTTCTGCCGCGGTTACCTCGCCCGCTTTTCGGATTAACCGTTCACTACTCCGCTCCATGTCGAGTAAAACACCGCATCATTTGATCGTCGATTCCGATACCCCGCCCGCTGTTCGAACCGTCCGCCAGTCGCAATCCGAATACTCCGAAATCTGCCTGCCAAATGACGCCAATCTGCTTGGCAACATGCTGGGAGGGCACGTGATGCACCTGGTTGATCTGTGCGGCGCGATTGCCGGCATGCGCCACGCGCGCTGCACGGTGGTGACAGCGTCGATCGATCAGATGACGTTCCTCCATCCCGTTCATATCGGAGAACTCGTCCACTTGAGATCGCAAGTAAATCGAGTTTTTAGAACCTCGATGGAAGTGGGTGTCAAAGTCTGGGTGGAAAACCTTCAGAGCGGCGAAATGCGGCACACGTCGTCCGCTTATCTCACGTTTGTCGGCCTGGATGAAGCCGGAAACCGCGTGCTGCTGCCGCCGATCGTTCCCGAAACGGAGGAAGAAAAACGCCGCTTTGAAGAAGCGGCTGACCGTCGAGCGTATCGCCTGGCCTTCAAGGACAAGACTAAAAAGAGCATCGAGCCGTAGCGCGAATACACTACAGGGACGCCGCCCTTCTATTCCGGCTCGGCTTTGTACATGTACTTGATGCAGTGCTTGAAGAGCAGCAGATTGGGCGCCCCGATGCGGTTCAGCTTAAGGCAATCGCGATCGTACCATTCGATCAAACCTTCCAACTGCTCTCCGTCGGTGAGCACAACCACCATGTGAGTCTTGCCTTGCATCTGTTTTGAGTAGTAAAACTGCTCGGCATTGGTCTGGTCCGGGGGAGTGCTCTTCTTGGCTGCGGGCGGACGCCGGTTGGGGGCGTCCCCGGAAAGGTTGCGGGTGGGTTTTCTGATGAGCGACTCAATGCGCCTCTCCTCGATCATTTGTCCTCGATGTGATGGTCGAATCTTTGCGCTCGCCCCGTGCGGAAGAGCCGTAGTTGTTTAATAGGTGCCGCCCGTTCCGGCGGGGTTACGCAATTTAATAATCATAGCGTCGAGCGCCGAAGTCTTTTGAATGTTTCGGCGGGCCATCAACACGAGCTCGTCAAGATGATGGCTGGCTCGTTCAATCCAGGAAAAGTTTATCGCTTGGGCCAGCTTCGCGATACGTTGCGGCTCATCGCGATTCTTGGCCGCGGCCCCGCCATGTGACACGATCAGAAGATCCTCCAATAACGCATACCCGGGCTTGAGATAACCGTCCAGCTTCTCCGATCTGCTAGCGGAAAACGATTCCGAGTGCTGAACCCAATTCGAGAACGGCGTCAGCCTTGCGCCGCATTCGAACGCCGCCAGCATCAGCGCGCGCCGCTGCCGGAACTGATCCAGATCGAGCGATGCCGCCAGGCCTGGACTGCCTTCGGCAAGCGCAATTCGCAGAGCAGCGTCCGGCAGTCTACGTGCTTCCGCAAACGCGCGCATTTCGCCGTCTGAAAGCCGCGTCATTTGCAGGACGATGGAGCGCGACCGGATTGTGGGCAACAGATCGTAAAGATTTTCAGCGGTCGCGAGGATGACCAGGTGCTCGGGCGGCTCCTCCAAAACCTTCAAAAGAGAATTCGCCGATTGCTCGTTGGCCCGGTCTAAATGATCGATGAGGAAAACGCGATGGGAGCCGCGCATCGGCTTCAGTTGAGCGCGCTCTCGCAGCAGCCGCATCTGCTGAATGGAAATCTGGCGCAGCGGTCCTTCGGGAGCGAACGTGACGAAATCCGGATGAGTGGAGAAAAAGAGCGGATCGTCGGCGCGCTTTTCGGAAGGCCATTTTTCGCGCTCCTCAATGATGTCAAGGTTTGCCGGGAGGCTCAAATCGTCCCGTTCGATCTTCGCGTCACCGCCCAGTAAACGGGCCGCAAACCGCCGCGCCAGCGTGGCTTTGCCTACCCCTTCCGGGCCGCTCAGCAGGAGAGTCTGCGGTATGCGGCTCTGCTCGATCATGAGGGCGAGAGTCCGGGCGGCGCTCGTGTTCCCGTAGAAATCGTTAAAGCCGCTCATACAGCACCGGGTCTGTCATCGGCGCGCTTCAGGAAGCAGCGGATAAATCTCGCGCCAGACTCTTTCCGCGATTTCCGCGGGCTCGCCTTTTCCTTCCACGATACGGAAGCGCTGCGGTTCGAGGGCCGCGATTTTTCGATAGCCTTCCTCAACCCGCCGGTGAAACTCCAGCGATTGATGGTCGAGCCGCGCCTCGCTCGCGGCGGCGCCGGACTTCTTATTCCGCGCGTGCGCCCGCTCCAGACCGGTCTCGATATCAATGGCGATACAGAGCGTCACATCGGGCCATAGTGTGCCCAGCCCGAGCCGGTGAGCTTCGAAAACCGTTTCGAAGCCGAGTCCGCGGCCTCCGCCTTGGTAGGCGAGGCTCGAATCCGTAAAACGATCGCTGACCACGATATCGCCGCGATCGAGCGCCGGGCCGATGATCTCGGCCGCCGCCTGAGCGCGAGAGGCGAACATCAGCAAGAGTTCCGTCATCGGGGTCATCTCCTGATGTGCCGGGTCCAGGAGAATGCGCCGGATCTGTCTGCCGATGTGCGTTCCGCCTGGCTCCTGATTCTCCGTTACCGCGTAGCCGGCGTCCCTCAAGCGTTCGACTAAAAGTCGCATCTGAGTGCTCTTGCCGCTTCCTTCCGTCCCTTCGAAAGTGATGAAGAGGCCCCGCCGAGCCTCAGTCATAGACGAAATGAAGCAGCGTCTTCAGGTCTTCCCATGCTTCACGTTTCGCGGTCTGATTGTATTGGCGCAGCAGGTAAGACGGATGGTATGTCACCATGACCGGAATATCGCGCCATTTGTGCCACTTGCCGCGGGACTTGGTAATGCCTTCCTTTGTGTTCAAGAGCGCTTTCATGGCGGTGGCGCCAAGAACGCAAATGGCTTTCGGCTTGATCGCCGCGAGCTGGCGAAAAAGGAATTCACCGCAGATCTCCATCTCGTCGGGAAGCGGAGTCCTGTTGTCGGGCGGGCGGCACTTCACCACGTTGCAGATGTAAACGTCGGACCGCCGTACGGCAATCCCTTCCTTCGATGCGGTGTTATCGATCATTTGCGTCAGCAGTTGACCGGCCCGTCCAACAAACGGCACGCCTTGCTCATCCTCATCGGCGCCCGGACCCTCGCCGACAAACACGACCGGCGACCGCTCATTGCCCGATCCAAACACAATCGTACGGCGGCCTTCGCACAAGCGGCAGCGTTTGCAATCGCCGATATCGGCGCGAATGGCTTCCAGAGTCTCGCCTTCCCGGTCGAGTGCCGGAACTGTGCCAGGCATGGGCTCGATTTCGGGAAGGGTGGGAGTGGATCGATAAATCGAATCGATTCCGAGGTCGCGATAGTACTCGAGGTATTGCCGTACCTGCTCGCGGTTCATCGGTGCGTTTAGGCCGGCACGTCCAAATGACGGAGAGAGAGGCGCAGCGTGGCGACCTGATCCAGAATGCGGTCCGCGATCTCGGCTTTATTTCCCGGCCCCGCATGAATAGGCTGGCCGGACGCCGTGATGATTTCCACCTGATTGCGGTCGGATTCAAAGCCTAATCCATCTTGGCCGACGAGGTTTGCGACAATCATGTCGCATTTTTTCGAAACCATCTTGCGCCGCGCCTCCTCGATCAAATTCTGCGTCTCGGCCGCAAAGCCGACCAGTAACCGGTCTCCTTTGCGCTCTCCTATCTCAGCCAGAATGTCCGGCGTTGGATCCAAGGGCAACGAAAGCCGGGTAGCCGTTTTCTTCAATTTCTGCCGGGGAACTTCCGAGACGTAATAATCCGCCACGGCGGCGCTCTTGATAATGATCGTAGATTCCGACAGCCGACCCATCACTGCTTCCCGCATCTCGTGCGCCGTCCGGACCGGGATGAGCTCGATATTCCGGGGAGCCGCAATAGCCACCGGCCCGGAGATCAGTATCACGCGGGCGCCCCGCCTGGCGGCCGCATCCGCGAGCGCGTATCCCATTTTTCCGCTGGAGCGGTTGCTGATGTAACGAACTGGATCGATCGGCTCCTGAGTCGGCCCGGCTGTAACCAGGATGGTTTCGCCTTCAAGGTCTTTCTTGGTGTAAAGGAGCGAATCGAGATACTCGGCAATCCCCGCTGGGTCGGGAAGGCGGCCCGCGCCGACGGTGCCGCAAGCCAGCCACCCTTCATCCGGTTCGACAACAGAGCAGCCGCGCGCGCGCAATGTATCGAGATTGGCTTGAGTGGCAGGATGATTCCACATAGCGGTATTCATGGCGGGAGCGAGCAGCACGCGCCCCGTAAAGGCAAGATAAAGGGTCGATAGAAAATCGTCCGCCAGACCGGAGGCGAATTTGGCCAGCAGATCTGCCGTGGCCGGCGCGACGACCAGCGCGTCATGCTCCTGCGCGACAGCGATATGCTCGACGGCGCTGGAGACATTTTCCTCCGCTCTCTGAGAGAACAAGCCCGTAATGACTTTGCGCCCGGTCAGAGCCGCGAAGGTAAGCGGCTGAATGAACTCCTGGGCGGCGCGTGTCATCACCACCTGCACATCGTGGCCGTGCTCCTGAAGCGCGCGCACGAGCTCGGCCGACTTGTACGCTGCAATTCCTCCGCCAACGCCGACTACGACGCGCATGTCTCGAAACTACTCCGCCAGGGCTTGCTGTTGTTCCAGTTGAGCCTGATCTTCGTACGGAACGAGGCCTCGACGCACCTCTTCCATCGCCAGAATCGTGGGTTTCTTGTTGGTGGCCGGCAGCACGCTGCGCTGGCCGTTCTGCAGTTGGCGAGCACGCTTGGCGGCCACAATTATGAAGCGGTAGGTGCTGGCATCCGCGTCATCCGGAATACAATACATTGCATTTCTAGCTTTCTCTGACATTTCTTCTCTCCATACCGGACAAGCGCGTCAGTCCCGGCTGTCCACTCCAAATAACGAAGGCGACCGATCTTCGAAGCTCTTGAGGATCGGGCGGATCTGCTCTTCCATGCGGATGCGCCGCACCCGCTCTGCTTTCACAATCGCGGCCAGTGTGGCAACTGACTCCTCCACCTGGTGGTTCACCAGCACATAATCGTACTGGACATAATTGCGGATTTCCTCAGCGGCTTCTCTCAACCGCCGCTGGATGACTTCCTCGGAATCCTCGGATCGCGACCGCAGCCGCTGCTCCAGGATGTCGCGGGAGGGCGCCAGAATGAATATACTGACGGCCTCGGGAATCCTTTCTTTTAATTGTCTCGCACCTTGAACGTCGATGTCGAGTATCAGGTCCTTGCCTTCGCGCCGGGCCTGATCGAGAATCTTGCGATGCGTGCCGTAGAAATTTCCGAATACCTCGGCGTATTCGAGAAATTCGCCGCGCCGGATGCGGTCTTCAAACTCCCCGCGTGCGATGTACACGTAGCTCTCGCCGGGTTTCTCGCTTTCCCTCGGCCTTCGGGTGGTGTATGAAACAGAAAATCGGAGCCCTGGATCACTGCCCAGGAGGCGCGCCACCAGAGTGGACTTTCCCGATCCGGACGGCGCCGAAATGATGAAGACCGTGGTCATGCGTTCACTGGAAGCGTGATTGTCCAGCTTGATTCGATCCTGCAGAAAGCTTCTATTCAAGATTCAAAGCCTGTTCCCGAATTCTTTCGATATTAGCCTTGATGGCCAGGCCGAGATTGGTGATGGCGAGACCCGCCTCGCCCACCCCGGAGGTTTTCGACAGAATGGTGTTGGTCTCCCGATTCATCTCCTGAAGCAGAAAATCGAGGCGCTTGCCGACTGCTCCGCCTTCGCCGAGAATGCGGCGCAATTCGTTCGTGTGCACAGCCAGCCGGGTCACTTCTTCCTGAATATCCGAGCGGTCGGCCAGCAGGGCGGCTTCCTGGGCCAGGCGAGCTTCGGCAATGCCCGAATCTCTCATCAGCTCATCCAGACGCTGTCGCAGCCGCTCCAAAAACAGCGGAACCGCTTCGGAACGCACCTCGCAAAGACGGTCGGTGTGCTCTTTGATTGCGGCTGTCTCGCGCTCGATATCGCTGCACAGTTCGCGGCCTTCCCGCGCGCGATGACGATTTAATTCCTCTATGCAAACCGCCAGAGCCGCAATGATTTCCGGCTCTAGCTCCTGGTCGAGCGGTTTCGAGTCGCGCGCCGCATCGAGAATGCCCGGAATGGCGAGAAAAGCATTCAAATCGGGCTTGCTGTCGAGCTGAAAATCCTGGCAAGCCCGCCGGAACAAGCCGATGTAGCTGTCCAGCAGATCGCGGTTATAGCCCAGCTGCTCGCTTTCCGCATCACGCGTCAAGGCGATATGAATTTCGACGTGCCCGCGTTCGAGATGCTGCTTCAACAGCGTCCGCATGGCGGTCTCAAACGGCGCGAACTCGCTGCTCTGGTGGAAGTGCAAATCGAGTCCGCGATGGTTAACGGTTCGCAAGGTAATCGACAACTCGCCCGCGCTCGTTTGTCTGCGCACGGCGGCATACCCTGTCATGCTGCGCACCGCGGCCGGAGCAGTCGCCACTTGCGCGCTAGCCAACGATTGCACCCGAGTCGGCATGCTGCAGTTCGTGCAGACGGTGATAAATGCCCTTGCCGGCGAGTAACTCGTCATGCGAGCCGCTTTCCGCTATCTTCCCCGCATCGAGAACCACGATTTTGTCGGCTTGGCGAATCGTGGAAAGCCGGTGGGCGATGACCAGAACGGTCCGGCGCTTCATCAGAGCCGTCAGCGCCTGCTGAACGAGCCTTTCGGACTCGGTGTCCAGGTGAGAGGTGGCTTCATCCAGGATCAGAATGGGCGCATTTTTTAGGAGCGCGCGCGCAATTGCAATTCGCTGGCGCTGCCCGCCGCTCAACTTGAGGCCGCGCTCTCCGATCACGCTCTTGTATCGCTCCGGAAGCTTCTCGATAAAGTCATGCGCCAGCGCGGTCCTCGCCGCTGAAATGACTTCTTCTTCCTTGGCGTCGGGGCGGCCGTAAGCGATATTGTCGAACACAGTATCGTTAAACAGAAACGTGTCTTGCGCGACGATACTGATGTTTTCGCGCAGGCTATTGAGCCGGATGTCGCGCACATCGCGGCCGTCTATCTGCACGGAACCGCCGGTAACATCGTAAAACCGCGGCACCAGATTGGCCAGCGTTGTCTTGCCTGCCCCGCTAGGCCCTACTATCGCCACCACTTCGCCCGCCCTCACTTCGAGATCTACTCCGTCGAGCACCGTGCGTTCCGGAGCGGCCGGATAGCTGAAGCAAACCCCCTCAAACTGAATGCTTCTTTCAAATTTCGAGAGCCGCACGGCGCTGGGCTTGTCCATGACGTCCTGCTGGCAATCGAGATACTCGAAGACCTTCAAGGCCGCGCCAATTCCCTGTTGAAAGATGTTGTGGATATTCGTGAGCCGCTTGATGGGCTCGTAGAGCATCACCAGCGCCAGAACAAAGCCCGTGAATGTGCCCGCCGTCATGGTCGAGCTTTTGACCTGCATGCGGGCAAGAGTCAGAAGAAGAATGATGGTGAGCGCGCCAAAGACTTCGATTATCGGCGAGGCGAGGGCCTGTTGCGCAACGTACCTCAGATTGCCGGCCTTGAGCCTTTGCGCGGCCAGCTCGAAACGTTTCGATTCGTAGTCTTCGGCGCCGAAGCTCTTGACAACCTGGTGACCGGTGAGGGTCTCCTGCAGAATCTGGTTCAATCCCGCGGCCATGTCCTGCGCGTGGCGCGTCGTCCTGCGGATGCGGCGGCCGAGCCTTACGGTCAGGAAAGCCACGACCGGGAACACCAGGATACTGATCAGCGACAGCCGCCAATCGATGGTGATCATCGCGAGCAACAGAAACAAGGCGGTGAATATCTGGCGCAGCCAGTCCGCAAGCATTGTCGAAACGGCTACCTGTATACGATCGATATCGTTCATGATCGACGACATGATGCGCCCTGTGGTCTGGTCTTCAAAAAACTGCGCATCCTGGCGCAGCACGCGATCGAACACCTCCTGGCGGAGATCCATGATGGCGCTGATTCCAACCCAATTCACCAGGTAATTGCCCAGGTAATCGCAGACGCCCTTCGCAATGAAACACAACAGAATTCCGCAGGCCACCATGGTCCAGATGTTATGCACGAAGGAGGGCACGACATCGCTCAGGTAGACGTGAACGCTCGTAAACGGAACGGCAAAGAGCAGCGCCGGCGCATTGTCGTTCGGATTGGGGTTCAGCACGCGCTCGAAGACCAGCGGGATGAGCTTCACGAGAAGCCCTTGCGAAAGACCCACCACGGCCATAAACACGACAGACGCCAACAGCGCCGGGAGGTAGGGCTTCGCGTACCGAAGCAGGCGGTAGAGATCTTTCAAGCGTGCGCCTCTTCGAACATGCGCAAGCGCTCGAGCGCCGCAATCACGCGCGAGACGCTCACTCGTGCGAGTCCGTCGAGAGCGACCACGATCTCCGATTCGGTGCGCCAAGGTCCCCAGATGGCGGGATTGGAATTGCCGAACAGAACTACGCAACGAACTCCAAACGCAGCGGCGATGTGGGCCGGCCCGCTGTCGTTGCCGATGAAAACTGTGGCTCTCGACAACAGGGCTTTGACTTCCTCCAGCGTGCCCTTAAGCACCTGATGCGAGCTGAACGGCAAAGCGTCATCCCCGGGTCCCGCAATAAAAACCGGAGTAATGTTCCAGAGCTTCAGGTATCGCGCCAGTTCGCAAAACCTCTCAGCGGCCCACTGTTTGTCAGGAGCGGACGCGAACGGGTGCAGAACCGCGTACCGGCCGCGCGTGGGAGATTCCCCGGCGGCTAGTTCAGCCCTGGGAACCTGCTGAATCGGAACGCCCAGCGCAAAAAATGCGGAAGCCAGATGTTCCGCCGTATGGACCATCCGATTCACGCCCAGAATGCGCTGCGCCCTCCGAATCTTGAAATTGTAGGCGAAGGTGACGCTGTGGTGGGCGAACCCGGCCCGCCATTTCGCTCCGGAGAGCGCGGTGATCCACTGGCTGCGGGCGCCCCCATGAAGATTCAGGCAGAGCGACGCTCCCCACCTCCGCACGGCTTGCCAGGTTGGGGCGAGAAGCGCCGAAACGGCGGGGTTGCCTTCGAATACGGTCTTGAATCGATCTTCCACCGCGACACCCACGGCCAAGTCCGGCCGCGCTCGCTTCAAGAGGCTCAAACCTGGCGTCGTGAGCACACAATCGCCGAGCGAGCGGAGGCGAATCACGGCGACCCGGGATCCTTCCGGCAGTTGTTCCAGAATCGTCATGACAACTAAGGCTCAATCGTGGCCTGGTCCACCAGCATGACCGGAATGTCATCACGCACTGGATAAACCCGCTTACATTCGACGCACTTCAGCCCGCTTCCATCTTCTTTAAGGATTACCTTGGCCTTGCAAACGGGGCAAACGAGAATTTCCAGCAGCTCTTTACTGATCGCCATGGAAATTTTCAGTTTAACAAGCGCTCGCGGGCCGTGCGCAGCCATTCATAGAATAAAGGCGTGCGATACCTGGCGCTGCTTCGCGGCGTGAATGTCGGCGGAAACAACATCGTCAAAATGACGGAATTACGAACCTGCCTGGAATGCACGGGCCTCGAGAAAGTGAGCACCTACATTCAAAGCGGCAACGTTCTCTTCGAAAGCCGGCTCAAGCATGTTGCGAAGCTCTCGCTTGCGATTGAGCAGGCGCTATCGGAAAAACTCCTGAACGCCGCGCAAGTGGTTGTCGTGTCGCAAGAGCAGTTGGAGAACGTAGTGACGAAAGCGCCGCCCGCCTTTGGTGCGAATCCGGCGAACTACCGGTACGACGTCATATTTATAAAGGCACCGCTCTGCGCGCGAGAACTGCTGCCGGCGATTAGACTCAAAGAAGGGGTCGATGAGGCGTTTGAAAATAACGGAGTTTTGTACTTCAAGAGACTAATAAGCAGGGCGAGTGAAAGCAATCTCCCGAAGCTCATTACGTCTCCTGCTTATAAGAGCATGACTGTTCGAAACTGGGCGACGACTACGAAATTATATGAGCTGATGCGTAGGCCGCGAGCTTGACCTCATACTATTTCGTCAGACTCAGCAAGCAAATCGCCCAGCCGGTCCAGCCGGCGTTCCCACATCGAGCGGCGCTCTTTTATCCATTCCTCCGCCACCGAAAGCCCGGCCGGTTCGATTCGGCAAGTACGCACTCTGCCGATCTTTTCGGTCCGCACGAGCCCGCTTTCCTCCAATATCTGTAGGTGTTGAACAATGGCCGCGAGCGTCATATCGAAGGGCTCGGCCAACCGCGATACCGATATAGGTCCTCCGCTGAGCTTCTCCAGGATCGCGCGGCGGCTGGGATCGCCGAGGGCACGGAAGACACCGTCGATCTCCGGTTTCTTCCTCCGCATGGGTCCGAGCCGTCCAGCCTCGCTTCGCGATTAGAGTGAGACCTCGCCGCTCAAGCGTTCCAGCAATACGCGCCATCCCTCTTTCCGCATTTCCGGGCCATCCGAGCCCTCGAAGAAAGCTGCCTGATGCGTAAGGATGAGATCGGTGCCCGGTTCGGTGGGTAAAAGTTCAACTGTAACCAGAGACGCGGAGATGCGCTTATCGCCAATGCTCATCGTCGAAGCGAGGACGATGCGGCGGTTGGGCACAATGTCCTGATAGCGCGTCTCATTTGTACACGCCATAACTTTCGCCGGAGTACCTGCTTTAAAACGGAACCGGGCTTGTTCCTGGCCCCCGACGCGAAAGTCCATTTCATAGTGCTCGACTTCGTGACCCTCACCGTCAACAAACCAGCGGCGTTTCTTAGCCGGGTCGGCGAATGCGCCGAATACGCGCTCGGGGCTGGTGCGATAACTGCGCTCGATAACGAACGTATCGTGAATTACAGGTTGCTCTTCCATGGTGATTTCCCTTGGCTTGAAAATAGTTAAGTACTGACTTGAGTATTGACCGGCCGCGGACGTTTGTCAAGTAAATACTTAAATAATTATTGAAGTTCGTCCCGCTGCCACCGGGGCCAAGTGCGGCGCATCCTGACGGCTAGTCATTCTCGGCGATTCAGCTTGACAATTGCGCCTAGTTCTATAATTATGGAAATATGGAAAGAAAAAGCCTGATGCTTCCCGTGTCTGTCCTCCCCGTGTCCCGCTCTTTGACAGCCGATCGAGAGACGGCTGTTTCGGAGAGTAGAAATACCGGATCAGCGGTCTTAACCGATACCGCTTTGGCAGAGCTCAGGGCGCAAGGCGCACCGGGTTGTCTGCTCTGCTCGATGGATGAGTGGGGAGAGGATTGGGATGACTAAGCCTAAAAACGAGCCCGATGTCGTCCGTTATGCCGACATGTTTTCGGCGATGGGAACTGAGCCGCGCCTGCGCATCATGCGCCTGCTGTTATCGGCGCATCCCGGCGGCATGGTCGCCGGCGATATTGGAGCCCAACTCGATATTCCGGCTTCGACGCTCTCCCACCATCTCGATAAGTTGAAGAACGAAGACCTCGTCAAAGCCCGCCGCGAAAGCACCCATCTCTGGTATTCCGCCAATACGGAAGCTCTGCAGGAGTTGCTTGGCTTTCTTTACGCCGAATGTTGTACCCGAAATCGAGCAATAGAGCCGAAGGCGATCTTGCGGGCCTGCAGTTGAGGGAGAAAGGAAGAGATTTATGGAATTGAAGGAAATCGTCAAGGCAAAGTATGGCGAGGCTGCTCGCCGTGTCACCAGCGCTGAAGGACTACCGGCGGATTGCTGCTCGGCTACTTCTTGCTGTACGGGTTCCGCTGCCGCATCGTGCGATCCGATCACCTCGAACCTCTACGATGAAGGGCAAGCCGGGCAGATTCCCGAAGAAGCGCTGAAGGCGTCGCTCGGCTGCGGTAATCCGACTGCGCTGGCTACGCTGAATCCCGGCGAAACCGTATTGGACCTCGGCTCCGGCGGCGGTATTGATGTGTTGCTGTCGGCGCGGCGCGTGGGGCCGGCCGGTAAGGCCTACGGCCTGGACATGACCGATGAGATGCTTACGCTGGCGCGTGAGAACCAGCGCAAGGCCGGATTGGAAAATGTCGAATTCCTGAAGGGTGAAATTGAACATATTCCGCTGCCCGATAACAGCGTGGACATCGTCATTTCCAACTGTGTGATTAATCTTTCCGGCGATAAAGATCAAGTGTTCCGGGAGTCCTTTCGTGTTCTCAAGCCAGGTGGCCGCCTGGCGGTATCGGATGTGGTGGTGCGGGGCGAGACGCCATCGGAAATCCGCCGGAGCATGGAGCTGTGGGTTGGCTGCGTGGCTGGGGCTCTCCAGGATTCCGAATACGTGGAGAAGCTTTCCAAGGCCGGGTTCTCCGGCATCGAGATTGAACCGGCGCGCATTTATGACATCGAAGATGCACGCCAGTTTCTGACCGGGCAAGGCGTGGACGTGGAGGCGATTGCGCCTGTTGTCGCCGGCAAGTTCATGAGCGCCTTCATTCGCGCTACGAAACCGGAAAGCTGCTGTGGATCCGGCTGTTGTGCGTGATGCGGGGCGCGCACTGAAGCGGCTGCACCGGAATTTCGAAACATCCGGCCGCAGCCGGCGGGCGTACCAAGCCGCGCTCGTTTTATTTTTCTCAATCCGCCGTTTACTTTTTCCGCCTTGACAGGAAGGCGCGCTGGTTGTGAACTGAATGTCCAGAGGTTAGTCTGACCATGAAGTCTTCGCCGTTTGCCCGTTCCGTAGCGGCAGGAATTGCCGTGCTCTGCATTTTTCCGTTGAGCCTGGTTTCCCAGGAGTTCCGCGGCACGATTAGCGGCCTTGTCACTGATCCTTCGAGTTCCCCGGTAGCCGGCGCGCAGGTGACAGTCACAGAGACGCATACCGGGACGAAAACGCAAACCGTCTCCAACTCGACCGGCGAATACACAGCACCTTTCCTGGCACCAGGAGACTATGACATCGATATCCAGGCGCAGGGATTCAAGCATTTCGTCCGTCAGGCCGTGCATGTCGGGGCCGGAGATCATGCGGTCATCGACATTCCGCTCCAACTGGGCGAAGCCGTGCAGACCGTCTCGGTTACTGAAAATGCGCCGATCCTCAATACCGAAAACTCCACTGTGGGACAAGCGATCACCGAAAAGGAAGTCGAAAATCTGCCGCTGAATGGAAGAACGCCTCTGACCCTGGCGGCACTTGCCACCGGAGTGCTTGCCACCGGCCAGCCCGGCCTGATCCACCCGTTCGATCTGGGCGGCGCGGCAGGGTGGAGCATTGGAGGTTCGCCGTCGCAGGTGAACGATCTGCTCGTGGACGGCTCTCCGGACGCCACCTGGGACGGACGCCTGGCCTACAGTCCTCCCGCCGATGCAGTTCAGGAAGTTCGAGTGAAGGCGTTCGACAACGACTCTTCGTTCGGCCACACCGGCGGCGGTACGATCAACCAGGTCTTGAGGAGCGGCACCAATGATCTGCATGGCTCGCTGTATGAGTTCAATCAACCGAACACGTTAATTGCGAATCCCTGGTTCAACAATGCCAAGAACCAGCCAGCCCCCGTTTTGCACTACAACCAGTATGGTTTGACTGCGGGAGGCCCGGTGTGGATTCCAAAAGTGTTCAACGGACGCAACAAACTGTTCTGGTTCTTCGCCTGGGAAGGGTTAAAAGACAGCCAGCCGAATCCGACGAGTCTCACCGTTCCCACCGATGCCGAGCGGCAGGGAAACTTTTCCGGACTGCCTCAGCTCTACAATCCCTACTCCGCTGTTAGCAATTCAGGCACGATCACGCGCACGCCGATTCCAGGCAACAATCTCAATAATGTCCCTGGCGGGATGAGTCCGGTTGCGCTCGCTCTCCTCAAGTACTTTCCGGAACCCAATACAACGCCGCAAGGCGCGAACGGCACGTTGAACTACTTTTCGAACGCGCCCACGGTTGACGATTACAGCAACGAGTTGGGCCGTCTCGATTACAACATGAGCGATCGAAACCGGATCACCTTCGACGTCCGGCATACCGACTACAGCCAGGTCAAGAACGATTACTTCGGAAACCAGACGACTTCTTCCTTACTGACGCGGGCCAATCAGGGCGCAACCATTGACGACGTACTGACAGTGAACCCGACCAATATTCTCGATGTGCGGGTGAATTTCACCCGCATGGACGAAGCGCATCCGTCCCCAACGGCAGGTTTCGATCCGGCGGTGCTGGGCCTGCCTTCCTACCTGGCGACCAATTCAGAGCTTTTACAATTTCCGGTGTTCTCACTCACGAATTACCCAGGGATGGGATCGCTCGGATCGAGCGGTTCGAACTTGCTGCCGTCGCAGTCCCTTCAGCTGTACTCATCGTGGGTTTCCGTGAAAGGAAATCACACGCTGAAGTTCGGCGTGGATGCACGCCAGTACAACTTGAATGCGACCAGTTTCGGGAACTCGGTAGGCAGCTTCACTTTCGGCAACGCATGGGTACGCCAGTCGAGCAGTTCTTCATCGACCGTCGCCGTGGGCCAGGATCTCGCATCGTTTCTATTAGGGTTGCCTACCAGCGGCAGCTACGATCTGAACGCGTCGAGCGCCTGGTATCAGCATTATGTCGGCGTCTTTGTGCAAGACGATTGGCGCGTGAAATCGAACCTCACGGTGAATTTTGGGGTGCGCTTCGATCACGACGGGCCCTATTTTGAGAAATACGGGCGCACGGTGAACGGATTCGATCCTAATGTCACGAGCCCCATCGCAGCGGCTGCGGAAGCGGCTTACGCGAAGAACCCGATTCCTCAGCTTCCAGCGAACCAGTTTGCGGTGAATGGCGGGCTGACATTTCCCAGGGCCGTCAACGGTCCGGCTTACGATACCACCTCGCACTTGTTCAGTCCGCGCGCCGGTTTTGCCTGGACGCCGGGCAAGCTAGGTGGGAAGACCGTGATTAGCGGCGGCTTCGGCATGTTCGTGCAGCCGCTGACCATCGCTCAGCTCGCCGTCACGGGAAAGTACTCGACGAATCCCATCCTGAATCAGGAAGGCTTCAGCCAGACGACGCAGATGATTGTCACCACCAATAACAATCTCACTCCGGCGACAACATTGAGTAACCCGTTTCCCGGAGGCAGCATCCAGCAGCCGATCGGATCGGCGCTCGGACCCGCAACTTTTCTGGGCCAGACAATTTCCTTCTTGGCGCCGCAGCAGAAGAACCCCTATGCGCTGCGTTGGAATTTCGGCATCCAACGCCAGTTGAGCTCCAACACGCTGTTCGAAATCGTGTATATGGGCAATCACGGTGTGCATCTGCCCGTTGCATTCACACAGCTAAACGGCCTGCCAAGCCAATATCTGAGCACGTTACCGGTGCGCGATCAGACCCTGATTAACACCTTGTCCTCCACGTCGCCACTTAATCCGTTCTTCGGTCTTCCGAATACTTCGGTATCCACGAGCAAGAACGCCAGTGTCGCGCAACTGTTGAGCCCGTTTCCTCAGTTTCCGAACGGCGAAGGCAGCGGCGGTACCGGAGTCCTCGAAAACAACGCTGAGCTCGGGAGCTCCTATTACCACAGCTTGAATGTCAGAATTCAGAAACGCTTTTCCGGTGGCCTCACCTTCGTCGGCAATTACGGTTTTTCAAAGCTGATCGAGCGCACCAACTGGCTGAACTATCCGGATACACAACTCGAGAAGCGCATCTCGCCATTCGATCATCCGAATCGCTTTGTCCTGGCTGTGACCTATGATCTGCCCATCGGAAAGGGAAAGCTGCTTGATATTCAATCGCGCTGGCTGAATGCCCTCGCCGGCGGATGGAATCTGAACAGTGTGTACACCTACCAGACCGGCGCGCCTCTGCTCTGGACGGCGGGCAGCACAAGCGCGCCCGGCGACTACGTCTATAACGGAGCGCCGCTCAATTTGAATAACCGCCAGGTGAACGGCCCGGCATTTAATGTCGGCGCCTTTGACACGAACAGCGCCGATCAGTTTCAATACCACGTCCGCACATTCTCGACAACATTTCCGAATCTCCGCCAGGATGCAATTAACGAATGGGACGTTTCCATCTTGAAGCGCTTCCTCTTTACCGAAAGCCGGTACTTCGAACTTCGGGGCGAGGCTTACAACGTCGTGAATCATCCGGTCTTTGGAGCACCTGGGCAAACGAGCTCGCAGGGCCCGGTGGTGGCTGCAACAAACACTTCGTTCGGTTTCATTACATTCCAGGACAACCGGTCACGATCGCTGCAATTGGGTGCGCGCTTTGTTTTCTAATATGGGAGTACTCTTGAAGACTGGGCCCAGCAAGAATGCAGATTGTTCATGTCCATGTACACGTAAAGCCGGAATCGATTGAAGCGTTCCAGCGGGCCACTCTGGAAAACGCGGAGAACAGCGTCCGGGAGCCGGGAGTGGCGCGCTTCGATGTAATCCAGGACACTTCAAACCCGGCGCACTTCGTCCTCGTTGAGGTCTATCGAAATCCGGAATCTCCGGCGCAGCACAAAGCCACGGCTCACTACAACAGGTGGCGCGACACCGTGGCGGACATGATGGCCGAGCCGCGTACGAGCGTTCCGTTCCACAATGTTTTCCCAGCCGATGAAGGCTGGTGATGCGCTTCGAATTCGCGACTGCGGCGCGGATTGTCTTTGGCTCGGGCGCATTGGCCCGTGTACCGGAGCTGGCGCGTGAATTCGGCGTGTGCGCACTGGTGGTTACAGGACGCCACCGCGGCCGCGCGGCGCCCTTGATCGATGTACTGAAGAGGACCGGGATCGAAACCTCAATTTTCACGATCGATGGCGAGCCGACCCTGGAGTGCGTTCGCCAGGGCGCTCAGTCCGCCCGTGGCCGATGCGAGTTCGTCGTGGGGTTCGGTGGAGGAAGCGCCATGGATGCGGCGAAAGCCATCGCTGCCCTGGTCCCCAATTCGGGCGAACCACTCGATTACCTGGAAGTCATCGGGGCGGGCAAGCCGCTACAGCGCAATCCCTTGCCGGTCATTGCCATCCCGACCACCGCCGGGACGGGCGCGGAGGTGACGCGAAACGCTGTGCTCGCTTCGCCCGAACATGGGATCAAGGCCAGCCTCCGAAGCCCTTCGATGCTGCCGAAGGCGGCGGTTGTCGATCCGGAGCTGAGCCTCGATTTGCCCCCGGAGATAACGGCAAGCACGGGCCTGGATACGCTGACACAACTCATCGAGCCGTACGTCTCGAATCGCGCCAACGCCATCACGGATCTTTTCTGTAAGGAGGGGATGGCGCTGGTCAGAGAAGCCTTGCTGCCGGCATTTCGCGATGGCTCCAATCGAGCCGCCCGCGAATCCATGGCGTTCGCCAGCTTGCTTAGCGGACTGGCCCTGGCCAATGCCGGATTGGGGGTCGTGCACGCTTTTGCAGCGCCCCTCGGCGGAATATTGGGTGCGCCGCATGGCGCTCTGTGCGCCGCGGTGCTTCCGTTCGGGATGGCAGCGAACATTCAGGCGCTGCGGGAGCGCGCGCCGGAAAATAAGGCTCTCGCGCGGTATGCGGAGATCGCGTGCCTCTTGACCGGCAGATCCGCCGCCGCGCCGGAGGAGGGCGTCGCCTGGGTGAAGAACCTCTGCCGGGAATTGGCCATACCTTCCCTGCGGGTCCACGGTCTCGATGGCGGCCGGATTCCACAGCTGGCCGAAGAGGCCTCCAGGGCAAACAGCATGAAGGCTAATCCCATCCAACTCAACAGGCAGGAGTTGATCGAGATCGCCGGGCAAGCGCTGTAGAACCAACCGGTCCCACCTGACCTGCAATAAAATAACAACGGCCCAATAATCCAAGTTCAAGAGGAGAACGAACGTGAACCGCTCATTGATATTGCTGTCGATCGCCGCCTTTGGCTGCTGCTGCGCGCTCCAAGCGCAAACGGGCATAGCCGCGGAGGCAAAGCAGGCCTATCAGGCAGTGAAAAACAATATCACGAAATCTGCCGAGAAGATGCCGGAGGAGAATTACAGCTTCAAACCGACGCCCGATATCCGCAGTTTCGCTGAAGTGCTCGATCATGTCGCAGACTCGCAGATGCGCACCTGTTCCGCCGTCGCCGGAGATCAAAAGACGCCGAACGCTGCCGGGAAAACTTCCAAGGCGGATGTCACCGCTGCATTGCAGGAATCGTTCGCCGAATGTGATAAAGCATACGACTCGCTCACGGACGCGAATGCGTCAGAGATGATCAAGGCCGGGCGTGGGCAGAGATCGAGACTGGGAGCGCTCACCGGAAACACGACCCACGACAACGAACAATACGGCATTATGACCGTCTATATGCGCCTGAAAGGCATGGTCCCGCCATCGAGCGATCGCTCTATGAGACGGTAACCGAGGTCATGGCTGGTACTCAGAACTAGCGGAGCTCGGGACGCAGCCGTACGAGTTCTCGGGCGAGCATCGGAATATCTTTTGTAAGAAGGTTCCGCAGAGCGTAATCGGCTGTTATTCCGGTTTCGGGCAGATCCGATAGGTACTCTTCAGCGAGTTTCCACCGGATGAGAAAGTGTTGCAGCCAACTCTGATCAATATCTTCCCTTTCAATCTCTGCAACCATTCGGGAATGCACTTGAGCACTATCGCTCAAGTAGCACATAAGTTCAAGGGGGCTATTGTCCTAGTACTAACGATTCCTGGCGACTAAGCTCCGCGCCAGTGATGCTCTAAAACAACAGCTTCAAGGCTAATTGACCGATCCGGGGATCCCTTGCGCCGGTGATGCTTCCGAAGCCGGCAGAGGTCACCGTTGAATTGGGGTTGTTCAAGTTCACGCGGTTTGTGACGTTGAAAAACTCCCCTCGAAACTGCAGGCGATACCGCTCACCGTGAAGCGGAAAGTTCTTTAAAAGACCGAAATCCAAGTTCAAAAGCCCGGGGCCGCTGAATGCGCCCTTGCCCACCGTGCCGAACCCTCCAGCGGCAGGCAGGCCAAAAGCCGGCACGTTGAGGTAATTGATGCAGGGAGCGGTGTTCTTGCACGCACCCGGTCCCAATACCTGATTAGCGATCAATACGGCGCGTTCCGTAGAAATGCCGGTAAGCGCAGTATCCTGTCCCGCCAGAATGGTGAGCGGCCCGCCTGAAACCGCCGACAGGATTCCTGTTGCTTCCCAATTGCCGATCGCGTTGCGTACAAACATGTTGCTGTGGGTTAAACGAGGCGTATCCCATACAAAGGAAGCGACAAAATTGTGAGCGTGATCGAAATCCGATCTGCCGTAATCGAACTGATGGCGGCCGGGAATGTACCACGGGATAGGTGAATCGCTCTGGGAGGCAATGCCCGCATTCCCCTGACCGTTTGGAACGTCGTCCAAACTTTTTGAAAATGTGTAGTTCGCAAGTACGGTTAGACCTCGCGTGAAGCGGCGCTGCGCGCTCAATTGTAAAGAGTTGTAATTCGAGTTGAGGTCCTGGCTCGACTGCCCGATGCTTCCAAATCCCTGGAATAGCCGGCGAGCATCTGTGGAAAGCGAACTGCCCGCCATGTAGACAGCCGGATTGAGCTCTATAGTCTCGGTTTGATGGCGGGACAGCGAACCGGCGTAAGCGGCACGGGCGAGCCATCCTCCCGCAAACTGGTGCTCGAGAGTCAGGTTGTAGTTGTAAGTGACCGGTACCTTCATCCGTGAGTTATTGGCCGGATCATAAGTCACCACCAGAACGGGCGCCGGGAAAGCGGCGGTCTTGGGTGGTGGGTAGGGAGCTGGGAAGGGACTGGTGAGACCCAGGTACGGATTGCTGAACTTGCCGGCCGGTTGTGAAAGGCTGATCTGCGTACTAAAAGGCGAGACATCCACGAAACGGTTGTTCTCGATGCCAACCTGCTGCACATCCTGAAACACACCAAATCCGCCTCGAATACTTGTCTTGCCATTACCGGCCGGGTCATAGGCAAAGCCCACGCGCGGCGCGAAATTCGTGTAGGTCGCGTTGACGCCGTACTGGGGCATACCGGGATCGCCGGGGAAAAGTAGCCCTGGCGGCGCGTTAACAAACGCTTGGGAGCGGATGCCCTGTTGATAATTCGATATCCTGAATTGCTCCACGCGCCCACGGATCTCCTGCCACGGGAAAAACGGCTCATATCGCAAGCCGAAATTTAACGTTAAACGGCTGCCGGCGTGGAAGTCATCTTGCGCGTAGAGGCCCACCGCTTTATCCCGGTTGTCCTTAAATTCTCCGGCTCCTTGTGAAAATGTAGTCAGATTACCGAGCAGGAAGCTGGCCAGCGCGTTATTCGTGACGTTGGCCGAAAACCCGAATTGCCCCGATGCGAGAAAACCGTCCCGAAGAATCACCTGACCCAAGCCGCCCGTCACACCAAAAGTAACCGTGTGCCGTCCTCGGACCCAGCTCACGTCGTCGGCAACACTGTAATTGTTACGAACGAAAATCGAGGTCGGAAAGTCATTGTTGAGATTGAAATATCCGGAAATGTTTATTCCATCAAGGCTTTTTCCGTTCGAAGGCTGGTACAAATTCAGGCCCAGATCGTTGACGTTAATGCTGCCCGGCGGAGGGCCCGCATGCGTATCCACTCTGGATATACCGATCCGAAATTCATTCAGCAAGTTTGGAGCGAATATGTGAGTCTCAGTAAGCAGCCCGTTGTGGGAATCGATGATCGAGTAACTCACCGCGCTTAAATAATTCTGCGGATCGAGAAAAGGATTGTTGTTGAAGCGATCGAAGTAATAGCGGCCGCTTAAGCGATCGTGATCCGAAAGGGAATGATCCATTCTCGCCAAAGTTTCATTGAAGCCTTGAGCTAACGGTTGCGAGTAGAAGACACGGCCGTTCGCCGCGGCGCTGGCGACAGGCAGGTATTTCGTAAACGCGAGGGCAGCGGGATCGAAACTGCTGACCGGGATGAGGTTGCCCTGATAGGGCAAGTTGGTAGCCGGATTCACGATCTGGACCGGGCGCCCGAACGGATTGGCCGGATTTGATGCAGCGAGCAGCGCCGAAAAATCGCCCTGCAGCTCCGCCGGTGTCGGTACGGTGGCGCTCAAACCATTCTGAAGATTCCGAATCTGCGTGCCCTGGTAGCCGACAAAAAAGAAAGTCCGATTGCGGCCGTTGTAAACGTGGGGAACGCTAACCGGACCCCCGAGTGTGAACCCGAACTGGTTTCGCCTCAACTGATCCCTGTTCACGGCGAAAAAGTTCCGGGCGTTGAACACGGCGTTTCTGACGAACTCGAACGCATCGCCGTGCAGCTCATTCGTTCCGGATTTGGTGACGATGTTGACAGAAGCTCCGGAATTGCCGCCGTACTTTGACGAATAATCGCTAGTCTGAACGCTGAACTCCTGTAGCGCATCCGGAAACGGGAACGGCTGATTGACGTTCGTATAAACGTCGTTGTTGCTCATCCCATCCATGTTGAAAGAGGTCTGATTCGCTCGCGATCCATTAGCGGAGACGGTCACGGCGACCGGGAATGTCTTATAAATACCTTGATCGGCGTTGTTGGCAGGCGCTTGGACGGCGCCCGGGACAAGCAGCGCAAGGGAAGCGGCGTTGCGCCCGTTCAGCGGCAGATCGACGATTCGCTTCTGTTCGATCACCTGATTGAGCGTCGCGTTGGAAGTGTCAACCTGAGTCGGCGCAGCTTCCACGGTAACTTCAGATGCCTGCTGCTGAACTGTGAGTCCGATGTTCACGGTCAGGCTCTGATCGGCGAGGAGCGTGAGTTGCTTTCGTACATAGGCCGTGAACCCCTTTGCCTCGACGCTCAGGTCGTACGCGGCGGGCGGCAGGGAAGTGATGACGTAGTAGCCCTGCTCGTTCGATGTCACGTCACGCGAAAGTTGGGTCGCTTCGTTCGTGGCGACAATTTTTGCGTTCGGAATCACGGCGCCCGTAACATCCGTGACAGTTCCGACAATCGTGCCTAAACCTTGTGCGCGGGCGGGAGCGATCGAGACCAGGAAGGCAAACGCGAAAACCGCTGCCAGCGTGAGCAGCGATGAAATACGGTCGTGGTTCTGCATGAAACAACCCCTCAGAACGTATTAGGCTCGCGTCACCTATCCTAATACGCGCTCGTCCCATTACCCCCATCCAGGAACCAGCAGGCGGGCGCCGGCGGTAAACTACGAACATTCTTGTTCCTCGAAGGAGCCGCTCATGATCCGCCTGAAGGTAAACGGAAAAACCAACGAATACGATGGCGACCCGCAGATGCCCCTGCTCTGGTATCTGCGCGACATGCTCCAACTCACCGGGTCGAAATTCGGTTGCGGAATGGGCCTTTGCGGCGCCTGCACGGTCCACGTCAATGGAGAAGCCGCTCGAAGCTGCCTTACGCCAATGTCGAGTTTGGCGGGTAAAGACGTGCTGACGATTGAGGGGTTGAGTACGGATGGTGATCATCCGGTCCAGCGCGCCTGGAAGCAGCTCAACGTTCCCCAATGCGGCTACTGCCAGAGCGGGCAGATCATGCAAGCCGCGGCGCTGCTGAAGCGGAAGCCGCAGCCCTCCGATCGCGATATTGATGAGGAGATGCAAGGAAATATCTGTCGCTGCGGCACGTATCAGCGTATTCGCCAGGCCATCAAGACAGCGGCGGGGGTGAAAGCATGAACCGCATCGAGCTGGCATCGCGACGCGACTTTCTCAACGGAATCTTCTCGGCGGGAGCACTGATCTTCGGCGTGCGGGTCATGCCGGCGGATACCATCGGTTCCCCGGACGTTTCACAGGCGGCCTGGAGCCCGAATGCATACCTCGGGATCGACACGGACGGCTCCGTCATCGTCGTCGCTCATCGCTCCGAAATGGGCACCGGTATTCGAACTTCACTTCCCATGGTCGTGGCCGATGAGCTGGATGCCGATTGGTCGCGAGTACGAGTGGAACAGGCGACCGGCGACAAAAAGTACGGCTCCCAGAACACGGATGGCTCGTGCTCCATTCGCGATTTCTACGACATTATGCGCGAGGCGGGCGCGACGGCGCGTCTGATGCTGGAGCGTGCTGCTGCCGCGCAGTGGAACGTCTCCGCCGCGGAGTGCAAGGCGCAAAATCACGCCGTGGTGCACACCGCTACGGGAAGAAAGCTGGGATACGGCGAGCTTGCCCCAGCAGCGGCAAAGCAGAGAATGCCTGGAAAACAAGAGCTGCGCCTCAAGTCCGCCGCCGAGTTTCGCTATATCGGCAAAGGCGTTCCGATTGTCGATCTTTCGGACATTTGCACCGGGCGCGGCGTCTATGGTTACGACGCCCGCCTGCCCGGGATGGTTTATGCCTCTATCGAGCGCCCGCCCGTGCTGGGAGGCAAACTCAAAGGCTACGATGACGCAGAGACGCGCAAAGTCGCGGGCGTCCAACAGACCCTGACGATCGAAGGCGCTCAAGCGCCCTACGGATTTCAGGCTCTGGGCGGCGTGGCCGTGATCGCAAACAATACCTGGGCTGCATCGCAGGGCCGTAAGAAGTTGAAGATCGACTGGGAGTATGGGCCGCACGCTATTTTCGAAAGCGAGAGTTACAAGAAGTCGCTGATCGAAGCCGCAACGAAGCCGCAGAACGTGGTGCGGAGCTTAGGCGATGTGGACGCGGCGTTCTCCAAAGCAGCCAAGGTCGTTGAGGCCACCTATTACACTCCGCTGCTGGCGCATGCGCCGATGGAACCGCCTGCGGCACTGGCTGAATTTCGCGAGGGAAAGGTCGAGGCTTGGGCTGCTACTCAGAATCCGCAGGAAGTGCAGACCACCGTTGCGAAGGCGTTGGGGATCCAACCTGCCGATGTTACGTGCCATGTCACGTTGCTGGGCGGCGCATTCGGCCGCAAATCGAAGCCGGATTACGTGGCCGAAGCGGCGATCCTTTCGAAGAAGATAGGCAAGCCGGTTAAAGTTGCGTGGACGCGCGAAGAGGACATCCATTTCGATTACTACCACTCGACCTCAGCCATGTACTTTAAAGCGGGCCTCGATGCGGCAGGCAAACCGACAAGTTTTCTGATGCGCAGCGTGTTCCCGCCCATCGGCTCTACGTTCGATGAAAAAGAACGCTACGGAAGCGCCGGAGAACTCTCTATGGGCGTCATCGATGTTCCATTCGACATTCCCAATCTGCGCGCCGAGAACGGACCGGCGGAAGCGCACCTTCGCATTGGTTGGCTGCGGTCGGTGGCGAACATTTATCATGCGTTCGGCGTGCAATCGTTCATCGACGAACTGGCGCACGCCGCCGGCAAGGATCCGGTCGAGTACTGGCTGGCTGCGCTCGGCGAGCCGCGCAAGATAGACTTCCAGGGACAGAACGCGAAGTACACCAATTACGGCAAATCGCTCGATCAATATCCGGTCGATACCGGCAGGTTGCGGCGAGTGGTGGAAGTTGTGGCAGAGCGCTCCGGCTGGGCGAACAAGAAGCCCGGAAACGGGCGCGCCCTGGGTTTCGCGGCTCACCGCAGTTTTCTCACCTACGCCGCCGCAGTCGTCGAGGTGGAGGTGGATCCAAGCGGAAAGCTGCGCATTCCACGTGTCGACCTGGCGGTGGATTGCGGAAGGGCGATCAATCCCGACCGCGTGAAGGCGCAGTTCGAAGGCGCGGCAGTATTCGGCGCGAGCATCGCGTTGATGGGCGAAATCACCGCTGCCGACGGCCGCGTGCAGCAAGGCAATTTCAATAACTATCCGGTCGCTCGCATCAACGAAGCGCCATACGAAACGCACATACAGCTTGTCGAAAGCGACGCCTTGCCGACAGGTGCCGGAGAACCGGGTGTTCCACCCACCGCTCCGGCCATCTGCAACGCGGTGTTTGCCGCCACCGGTAAGCGGTTCCGTGAGCTGCCGCTGAAAAAGCAGAAGCTCGTTTAAACTCACCGCACTCGCGCCACAATCAGGGTCATATCGTCGTACTGCGGCGCCCCGGCCACAAACGTATCCGCCGACTTCACGACATGTTCCAGAATCGCCCTCGCCGGTGCCGCCTGCATCGCCCGCACGGCGTCGATCAGCCGCTCCTCGCCCCACTCATCGTCCGCGTGATTCATCGCCTCGCTGATGCCATCCGTAAACGCCACCAGCAAGTCGCCGCGCATCGAGCTTTACCTGCCCCGGCTCCCACGACCCTGCCCGCATCAGCCCGACAACACGAGCCTCCCGCCTCCAGCCGCACAACCTCGCCGCTCGCGCGAATCACCATTGGCGCATTGTGCCCCGCGTTTACATAGTTCAGAACGCGCGAAGCGGAATCGTACGTCCCCAGAAAGAACGTCGCGTAACGATTCTGCGCCGAGCTCTCAAACACCAGCCGGTTCAGGTTCGCGATCACCGCGCTCAGATCGGTCTCATGGTCGATCGCCTGGCCGCGGAGAAACGCGCGCAGCGTCGCCATCAGCAGGGCCGCCGGAATCCCCTTGCCCGAAACATCGCCAATCGCAATCCCGAGTCCGCCATTCGCCATCGGAATGAAATCGTAGTAATCGCCGCCTACGCCCAGCGCCGGCCGGCACGCGCCCGCATAATCGAGCCCCGGGATCACCGGATACTCCTGCGGGAACAGCCGCTCCTGCACTTCGCGCCCCAGCTCCAGTTCGCGATTCTGTTTCTCTCGCGCCCGCGCCTCCTCCTTGATCGCCTCGGTCAGCCGTCCGTTCTCAAGCGCCAACCCCGTCTGCGCCGCCACCGAATCCAGCAGCCGCAGGTCGGTCGGCGAAAACGGCTCCTCCGATTGTTTCGGCCCCAGGCTCATAATCCCCAGCACTTTTTCCTTGAGCGACAGCGGAAGCAGCAACTCCGGTTTCAGCTCCTCGAGCGCGGCCCGTTCCTCGCGATCCGTCAACTGCACCCACGAGTCCGCGTCCTCAAAATTCACCAGTGTGCGCTGCGTCTGCCGTAGTCGCCGCAAGGTCAGGCTCTGCTCGCTGAAAGTGCCGCTCGGAGGCGCTCCATAACCCACCGCATACGCCGGCCGGAACGCGCCATTCCCATCCAGAAAGATCGCGATCCGCGGCACATGCAACGCCTCCGCCACGCGGCTCGCCACCGTCTCCAGCAGCGGCCCGGTCTCCACCATCGTCCGCACCCGCGCCGCCAGATCGGCCAGAATCTCATCCGCCTCATAGGCCTCGCGGAAGAAGCGGCGGTCGATCCAGCGGCGCAGCCGGTCGGCGAATGCGCCGAGTCCCACCAGCAGCGCGAACCCAACCGCGATCAGCCCCACGCGCGCCGCCACGCTCGAATTGGCGCCGATCGTCGCCGCCAGCACGATAATCCCGGCGCTGATCGCAATCTGCAGAATGCGGATTCCGCTCGTCGCCAGCAGATACTGCAGCCCCTGGCGCAGCACCACCCGCACATCCATCGCGCGATGCACCACAATCACGTAAGCCATCGTCAGCGGGAACACAAGCAGCGCCGCGATCGAAACCAGTGCCGGCCAGCCGCGAAAAATCGTGTGGTGAATCGCCATCCACGTCAGCGTTATCAATAACGGCAGCAGCCCAACGGCGGCGCCTGTATCCAGCAGCAGGAACCGCCGCCGCGCATCGCTTGTGGCTGCGGTCACCGTCCTGTACCCGAGTATCACGAAGAACAGTCCAATCAGGCCCAGTTCGATATCCGTGCCGGCTGGACTCTATCGGCATCAAGATGGCCCAGAGCGCGGCAACCATATCGCGGTGGTGCGCGACCAGGCCCCACAAAATCCCGGACAGCCCGGCCCGCACAAGCATCGGCCCCATCACAATCCATTTGATCCACGGGAATTTTCGATCGAGAGCCAGCGTTTCCGGAAAGATGATCCCGAAGTACACGAGCGCCAGAGGACCCAGGCGGATGAACAAGCCGTTCAGACCGGTCAGAAACGGCTGTAGGGCATCTTCGTGGCCGAAGCTCGTGCCGATCGTCCGGTGACGAGGTTTGCCACGGCTCAGCATCAGGAAGAGCAGGGCCCATGCCGCGCGATCGCCGACTCGAACCGCCGCAACCCAGAATCCGAGCGCGAGACAAAACAGCGGCGTCAGGATCCGGAAAAGAATCGTGGCAACGTACCCCGCCGACCCCGGCGCGTAGCCGACGTACGTAAATCGTCGCAGCGGAACCGAAATGTCTTTTTCTACCGAGCCCGCGGCGCCCGTGCGCTTCACGTGCAGCAGCAGGCGATCGCCGGTCCGCGCGCGCCGTACCGGACCTTCGATGTCCGACCACCCCTGAACCGGATGCCCGTTGACGCCCACGACGATATCTCCCTTGCGAAGGCCCGCTTGTTCCGCCCCGCTTTCCAGTTCGTCCACTTTGAATGTCTGCGTGTCGAGATCGAAGCTCGAACGCACATACTGGTCGCCATGCAGCATCTCGTCGAAGCGGTCCCACGCGCTACGCAGGGACAGTGTGTCATCGACACGACGAACAGCGCCGCCAATGCCAGGCTGGCTAGGAACTTGTTGAAAAAAGTATTCACTGCACGTTAGGCAGTGACCTGGGCAGGTTTACGTCCGAAAATGGTTGAAAGAAGGTTGTGGTCCGGTGCGATTGGACCGGTTCTCGTGTTGAAAAACGCCGTTTTTGGCCCCTCAATTACACTTGTGCAGTTCGGATTTTCGGGAGCCGCCACAGATTGAATGCAGCGGCTGTCATCAGAAACTGCCAGGAGACTTTCGCGAGTCCACGGAGCTTCGTCTTGCGCAAGCCGGCGGTTTGCTTCATCCATCCGAAGGCCTTCTCGATCAAAGGCCGTTTCCTCTGGCTAACTTGGTAGCTCGCGTGCCGCCTGGTGCGGCCGTCAATCGCACTGCCACCAGGCCGATTGGCGTTCTGCGTCACGTGCGGCCGAATGTGCATCTCGCGCACCGTCTGCACAAAATCGTGCGTGTCATAGGCCTTATCCGCACCGACGCTCATCGGTGTGCGGACGCGACGCTGGCGCCGACTACGCCATTGCCGATACAACATCAGCAACGCCGCATCGCGTTCCGCCCTGCCATCGGCTTGCGTCAGCATGGCATCCACAATCAAACCGTGCCGGTTTTCCATCAGCACATGACCCAGATAACCCAACCTGGCTTCCTGACCATTCCCTTTCCGATACAGGCGGGCCTCCGGATCGGTTTTCGATTCGTGCGTCTCGTTGCCGCGTTTCTCCCCGCGGAACTGCCCCGGCAGGTCATCGCCGCCATCCTTCTTTTGAAAGCTTTTCTGGCTCGCCCATGCTTCAATCAATGTCCCGTCCACCGTGAAGTGCTCATGTGACAGGTGTGGTTTGGCTTCGGCTAACACCCGGCCAAAGAACTCGCCGGCAACATCCTGATTCAGTAAGCGTTCCCGGTTCTTGCTGAACACAGCGTGATTCCACACCGGCTCATCCATCTCCAGACCCACGAACCAGCGAAACAGCAGGTTGTAATTCAATTGCTCCATCAGCAACCGCTCGCTGCGCACCGAATAGAAAATCTGCAGCAGGACCGCACGCAGCAGCCGCTCCGGAGGCACTGAGGGACGCCCCGTTTTGGCATACAGGCCGTCGAAATCCTTGGCCATCGCTCGCAAAATCCCATCCACCATTTCGCGAATGCGACGCAAGGGGTGATCCTCCGGGACCCGCTCCTCCAACGAAACGTAGCTGAACATTCCGGACTGCTGCTGATCATCTCCGCGCATGAAACAATCATCGCCCGAAATGTTCCACCGGAGAAGGGTTCAGGAATCCTTTTTCAACAAGTTCCTAGTGTCCTGAGTCAGAAAATAGCATAAGAATGGGAAAGGGGTGGCTATGCTGAGAGTCCAACCAGCATGGGCCGACCGACCAAACCAACAGTGCTGAGTGAAGAGGAACGGGCGAAGCTTCAGGAGTGGGCATGCCGGCCAAAAACTGCGCAACGGCTGGCATTACGTGCGCGCATCGTGCTGGGCTGCGCGGAGGGGATGGAAAACCGGAGGGTGGCGCGACAGCTAGGTATCACTGATCAGACCGTATGCAAGTGGCGCGAACGGTTTCGGACAGCGCGATTGGAGGGGTTGGCCGACGAACCTCGCCCGGGCGCCCCGCGACAGATTACAGATGCTGAGGTGGAAGCTTTAATCACGCGCACCTTGGAAACCATACCAGCGCAGGGCACGCACTGGTCGACGCGCACGATCGCGCAAGCCAGTGGTTTATCCCAGTCAACGGTCTCGCGCATCTGGCGGGCGTTCTCGCTCCAACCCCATCGGGTGGAGACTTTCAAACTATCGTCGGATCCCTTCTTTGTAGAAAAGGTGCGCGACATTGTAGGCCTCTATCTAAACCCTCCGGAGCGTGCGTTGGTGCTGTGCGTAGATGAGAAGAGTCAGATTCAGGCACTCGATCGGACACGACCTATCCTGCCGCTGCGACCGGGCGTGCCGGCGCGCCAAACTCATGATTACGTCCGCAACGGGACCACGTCTCTGTTCGCCGCCCTGGATGTGGCCACCGGCAAAGTGCTGGCATCTTTCCATCACCGACAGCGCCATCAAGAGTTCTTACGCTTTCTGGAACGAGTCGACGCCGCTATCCCGGAACAACTCGATATCCATCTGATCATGGATAACTACGGCACCCACAAGATGCCTAAAGTGAAGCGCTGGTTTGCGCGGCGGCCCCGTTATCACTTGCATTTCACTCCCACCAGCGCCAGTTGGCTGAACCAAGTCGAACGCTTCTTTGGCCTGCTCACCGAGCGCCGTATCCGACGCGGCACCTTCGGCAGTGTCCGCGCATTAGAGACCGCTATCCGCGATTACTTGACGCATCACAACCAGAACGCCAAGCCCTTCATCTGGACTGCGAATGCAGACTCTATCCTTAAGAAAATCGCTCGCTTTTGTATGCACACTTCTGACTCAGGACACTAGGCGATGGTTCCGGAAATCCAGCCGCGCGGCAGGCATTGCGCCATTTTATCGATTTTGTCAACCAAGGCGAAATACGCAAAGCTGTAGCCCGGCGGCCCC
>CAWBDN010000002.1:0-342280 GCA_963787575.1 uncultured Acidobacteriaceae bacterium | reverse complement strand
CCAGCGGCAGATTGAACAACTTGAACTGCAGCTCGAAGATCTGGAAGCACGCACTGCGGAGGAGCTTCAGCAGACCGAGAAAACACTCCCGCCAGCAGCGGCTGCTGTGTTTGCTGTGGCCGCAGGCAAGCCGGGGCGACGTCCACTGCCGGAGCATCTGGCACGTGAAGTCCAGACGCACGTACCACGGGACGCGGGCTGTCCAGCTTGCGGTGGAACCTTGAGCAAACTGGGTGAAAATGTATCGGAAGTGCTTGAGTAGGTGCCGGCACGCTTCAAAGCGATCCGGCATGTACGGCCTAAGCTGAGTTGCACCAAGTGCGACACAATCGTGCAGGTCGAAGCGCCGAGCCGGCCGATTGAGCGTGGATTAGCGACCAGGTCTGCTGGCGCATGTGCTTGTTTCAAAGTATGCGGATCACCAGCCGCTGTATCGTCAGACGGAGATCTACGCCCGAGAAGGCGTGGATCTGGAGCGTTCGACTCTGGCTGATTGGGTAGGAGCGACGAGTGAGTTGCTAGCGCCGTTGAACGACGCATTGCATCGGTATGTGATGGGTACGGGCAAAGTGCATGCTGATGACACGCCGGTTCCGGTGCTGGGCGCCGGGTACGGGCAAAACGAAGCTTGGCCGTTTGTGGGCTTATGTTCGAGACGATCGTCCGGCCGGTGATCTGGCTGCTCCGGCGGTCTGGTTTGCGTACTCGCCGGATCGAAAAGGCGAGCATCCACACCGGCACTTGGCGCTGTTTCACGGCACGTTGCAGGCCGACGGTTATGCGGGCTTCAACTGTTTATATGAAGGCGGCCGCATTCGAGAAGCGGCGTGCTGGGCCCACGTTCGCCGCAAGTTCTTCGATTTGCACCAGGCGCATGCTTCTCCTATTGCGACCGAAGCGGTGGAGCGCATCGGGCAGTTGTATCGGATCGAGAGCGAAATCCGTGGCCGGCCGCCTGATGAACGGCAGCAGGTACGCGACGAGCGTGCACGTCCTTTATTAATCGCTCTGCACGAATGGTTTAAAACAACGCTCACGCGGATCTCGCGCAAATCCGAAGTTGCGGCGGCGATCGGCTACGCGCTCGGACGCTGGCCCGCCCTCCTACGCTACTGCGATGACGGCTTTCTCGAGATCGACAACAATGCCGCCGAACGGGCCTTGCGTGCAGTCGCAAGGGGGAGTTCATAGTGCACGTCCTTTTCAAATGTCTGAAAACATAGAAGTTTGATTCTCAGAATTCGGCCGATACGGACGACTTTTTCGTGGGATCGCCATAGTGACGCGCTCATCCAGCAGATCGTTCGCTCGAATCTGATATGGAGCATCGGGAACGACCTGATCAGCGGCGAGGATGCCTTGTTTTATGAGCCGACGGATCTGATGATTTGAGACGCCGAGTTTCACGGCGGCTTCCGACATGGTGAGCCACTCTCCATTCTTCTCGGCCGATCGATACGAGTTTATTCCTCGTACGCGACGTAAAGAGCTGATTCGGTTTGCAGTCCACGTTTTACCCTGGCCCGTAGGCAATCCCATGCGGTTCAGCGTGGCAGCGATGTCCTCGTCCGACCATCGCGTCGCCATTGTGCCGATCACGGCAACAGCGTCGTCAGTAGTTCGGCAACCATGTTCTCCCGATCTTGGCTTAGGAACTCGGAGTTCAGAATGCTGGCCGCCGCGCCAGTGGATCTTGAGAACGATCTCACGCGAGCTTTGGTCGTAATCGGCGATGATCTCAGCAATGAGCGCGCGAAGAAGTTGTTGGCGCGATCGCATGGTCACCCCTGGCGCATTCCAGGCCGCCTCGAGGTCATCTGCGAGCCCGACAAAGTCGGGTATTGGTGCGGTGGAGCTTGGCGTTTCAAGCGCAGCCAATCGCAGCTCACAGGCTTGTACACGCAGCAGTGTTGTTTCCCAGCTTTTTTCAAGCTGTGCGGCGATAAGCCGATTATCGGGATCGCATGCAGCGTAGCGTCGTTCGGCAAGCGAGGCCTCGTATTGCGCCTGCCGCAGTTCCAACTCCACGATGCGTCGTCGCTCGCCTCGTAGCTCCATATGCCTGCGCTCGGCTTGCAGTGCCGCCTCAATAGCCATCGGTTCCAGAGCACGCAGCAGCTCGCGTACGATGGCAGCATCCACGCGCTTTGCTCCGAAGATAATACATCGTGGGCGGCCGAACATCTGGTTGGGAAGCTCACAACGGTACACCGGCTGACCAGGAGCCCGACCTGAGTAGACGACCTTCAGTCGACGACCGCAGCGTCCGCACAGCAGAAGTCCAGGCAACAAGGAGCGACCACCGCGTCCGGACTTGACTCCGCCGGCCTTCCCGTAGGCGTTCGCTGCGAGCAACTTTTGATTGCGTTCGAACTCGCTCCACTCGATGAAGCCTTCGTGGTGTTCTTTTTATGATAACCTCCCACTGGTCAAAAGGCTTGCGATGCTTATACGTCGTACGTGCACGCCCCTCGATCAGCGCTGTGCGCTTCTGGCTTTTGCCGTAGGCATAGGCGCCGGCGTAGAACGGGTTCTTCAAGATCGAGATGACGCTGCGATAACGAATCGGCGTCCACTCGAAGCTCACCAACTTCTTGCCATCGGAGGGGCGCGGAAAGTGCATCTGTTCAGCGGCCAGCGACAACAATACTTGGCGTGCGCCGGCGCTGACTCTCCAGGTTCGTTTGCACTTGCGTTTGCGTGGACTGACGCACATAGACCACAGCCTTGCGCTGTAGGAGCGCCGCGGGCAGTATCTCAGAGCTCATCGTCGTCCTCCTCGACCGCCCGGCCGCCAGCATCAGCAGATAAGCCAGGTCCATCAAGACCTTCATCCGCTCGGCTGCGGGCAGACCGCGAAGGCGGTTCGACTCGAACGCGATACTCATCTGGCGCGGCTCGGCCGGTGGCGGCGACGGCTGCTTCTGGATCTTGCTCGGCTTGCTCATCTCGGTTCTCCTGGACGACTGGTGAGTCATCACAGAAGCTTCGCCGAAATCCGCGCTCCAGGAGTAGCCGACGCAGCTCCCTGAGGGCGTCCACCGAGACGCGCGGTGCGCCGAGGGCCATTCCAGCACAGACGCTGGCGTCAACCATCCAGTCTGGCGATATTGTTACGGTGCCGGGCGCCACTTCGACATGGATGACCCGGCCGCTAGCGCGCTGTTCACTGTGCTGCACCCGCAACCGTCGGCCGTAAAACGCGTGCCAACGATAGTGAACTTCAACTTCCTCTCCGATATGGGCAGAATGGATGCGTGATGGCACTCGGCCGCAAGAATTATCTGTTTGCAGGCTCCGATGCTGGCGGGGGGAGGGCGGCGGCGATTTACAGTCTGCTGGGCTCGGCGAAGCTGAATGGCATCGATCCGGAAGCTTATCTGACTTCGGTGCTGCGTCGTATTGCCGACCATCCCATCAACCGGATTGCGGAGTTGCTGCCCTGGAATCTTTTTCCCTAAGACCGGGTTGTCGTGGATGCGGCGTGAAAATCCAATGACTTGGTTACCGCTCGAATCGCAGATGTTTTTCTCGGTCGCATACGATGCCCACAAGCGCACTCTGTATCTGCGATTCCGTAGCGGCGATGTCTACCGATACTTCCAGTTTTCCAAAGAGGATTACCAGCAGTTTCTCAGCGCCGAATCCAAAGGCCGGCATTTCCTCAGCAATATTCGGAACTGCTTTGCCTACGAGCGCATGGCCAAGCTCCGAGTCGCTTGATCAAGTCAAGACGGCCTTCGCCGTCTTTCAATTACCCACAAATCCAGGTGAAATTGTTTGGACATTCGCTCGAGAGAGCGTTAGAATGCCGCCAGCATGCCGAAACACAACCCCCCTAAATTGTTTCAGAGCACGCGAGAGGCTAAGGCGCCTTACGCGGCCGAACATGCCTCAGCGTTTCTTTCGAAAGATCTCGTGAATTGCGGGTTTCAGGATGCCAGGCTCAGTCGGCGGTTTCAGAAGCTGGTGCGGCAGCTCGAGGCTCGTCTGGGGCAATCGATTCCACTCGCCTGTCAGGACTGGAAGAACACAAAGGCTGCTTACCGCTTCCTTTCGAATCGGAGGGTCGGCGAACAAGCGATACTATCAGGCCATTTTCAAGCGACTCTTGACCGAGTGAGGGCAGTCGGCGGTCCGATTTTGATCCTGCATGACACGACCGAATTCGTTTACTACGGCGAGTCGGCTCAAGGCCTCGGCGTTCTGAACAAAGGATTCAAGGGACGAGCGGAATCTTATGCAATACGTGGCGTGCTGATGCATTCGAGCCTTGCCGTGACAACGGAAGGACTGCCACTGGGATTGACTGCAATTAAGTTCTGGAGCCGCAGTAAATTCAAGGGGACGAACGCTCTCAAGCGATCGGTGAATCCAACTCGTGTGCCTATCGAGGAGAAGGAGAGCATCCGCTGGCTGGAGAATCTGAAGCAATCCACAGAACTGCTGGGTGAAGCTGAGCGTTGCGTGCACATCGGTGATCGGGAGAGCGACATTTACGAACTGTTTTGCGCGGCCGAGCAAAGTGGGACAAAGTTTCTGGTCCGAACCTGCGTGGATCGGCTTGCCGACGGCGGAGGGCACACGATATCAGCAGCGATGAGGAGCGCGAAGGTGAGAGCAACCTGCCGCATCCGAATCCGCGATGCCAAGGGGAAAATGTTCCATGCCACGGTAGACATTCGATATCAAACGCTCCAAGTTCAGCCGCCGATCGGAAAACAGAAGAGATACCCTTCTTTGACGCTAACCGTGATTCACGCCCAGGAGCGTAGAAAGCCGCCCAGCCGCGCGATGGTCGATTGGAAACTGATTACAAATCTCTCTATCCGGTCGCGTAACGATGCGCTAGAAAAGCTTATCTGGTACGCAATGCGATGGAAGATCGAGACGTTCCATAAGATCCTGAAATCAGGCTGCAGGGCGGAAGCTTCCAAGCTCCGCGCCGCTGAGCGAATCGTTAATCTGATCGCCGTATTTTGCATCCTCAGTTGGCGCATTTTCTGGATGACGATGATGAACCGAGTAGCGCCGATGGCCTCGCCCACTCTCGCGCTGATGGCTCTCGATATGCAAGTGCTCGATCTGCTAATTCATGACACAGCCTCCGGCAGGCGGCCTGGAACGCTCACCTCTTATCTCACGAAGATTGCTCGCCTGGGCGGTTATCTGGCTCGCGCCAAAGATCCTCCACCTGGCAACGCCGTCATGTGGCGGGGTGTGTCGCGCCTCACCGATATCGAATTGGGCTTCGTTATCGGCGCACAATTTGTGGGTAATTGAAAGCTTCGCCGTACGGTTACGACGTAACCGCCGGCGGGCTCTCATCTGATGCGCGCTTCATCATGGCCTACGACGCCGCCCGGACATTGTCGCTGCTCGTGGTATGGGCGTCAGGATATCGTCCCCGCTCATTGGGTGGCCATTACAATTCGTTTCTGGCGCTGGAAGCGGTCGATCCAGCATTCGCAAAATTATCCGCTTATTTCGATACCTGCCGCATGAAGCGGAACCAGTGCGAATATGACTTCGCCGGCGGCGTGGCGGATACCGACGCCTAGGGCTCGTTGAGAACCGTGGAACAGTTTGCGGTAGAAGCGGAAACGTGGATTAAGGCTCGTCATCCACACTTGGCCTAACGGGGTTCGGTTGTATCGGCTTCCGTTTATCTCGGGATGGCCTCCGCCCCTTCCCGCCGAGCAGGCTGTCCTCTCCATGACGGCGCGCGAAGCGGCCGGGACACAACTAGGTCCGCAAGGAGCGCTGACGACTCGCTATTCCGTGGAATTAACCACAACAGCGATAGCATGGCCATCAGCCGCATACGCATTTCCTACTTCACTCCGGAGCAAAAGGTCAGAGGTTCGAATCCTCTCGGGCGTACCAAAACTCCCCTGGCCGTTTTGAGGCTCCTATCAAGTACTGCAGGCAATGGGCGTTTGCACTTCAGGAATGCACTCGTTCCCCCGAGCTACACGGCCGGGACGCGATAGGGCTCGTGGTTTCGCTACGCCAAGTTGACCGGGTTGACAGAATCAGTTTGCGTTTCGCCGACGACTGGGTGGCGAAGCTGATGGTTACAGACGCGTCCGGCAGCTGTGCGCCTGAACGAGACCAAGGGACAACGAAGCCGGTGGCGCATGCCCAGCCGGTGCAAAGTTGAGCAACCCGGTCGCACGATCTCGACATGCTGGAAACACAAATTCACGCTCGCCTTATTCCGATTCTTCTGTTTGATCCATTAGCACTTCCTCCGCACGTTGGCTATCCTCTTTTCTCATGTACGATGTCCCCTCGCCGGTCACTCCGGAACTCGTTTCCGAGTAAGTGTAATCGATATTCGCAAGTTCGAATGTCGGTTTGTTGGAGCCGTCAATTTGCAGGTTCGGAGATGAGTTGATGTGTTTTGTTTGCGGCGGATGGGTGCCGGGCAGCACTCCGTTGCTGTCGAAGGAAGCAGGTGTACATCCGACTTGTTCACGTTAGCTCGGCTTCCGGGAACGCCGAAAGGCAGTGGCTTCGCAGTTGTAATCGTAGCGGGGTTTCTCCCCGAGACACTCGCACTCGGAATTTCGGATTTCCCCGCCGGCTCCCGCAGCTTGCAGAATCAGCATGGTATCGAGCACGAGACCATGAATTTCGATATTGTTGCTGTCGCCTTCAATCGTCATGCTGCTGCTTTTCGGCGCTTCGAGTGTGCAGCAGGGCGAGCGGCGTGGAGGGATTTTTTCGCCGGAAGTGGCTGAGGGGGCGGGGAATGGACTTTTTTCTCAATCTGTGAACAGGCGCGCGCCGGGGGCGGGCGAGAGCGCCGGGACGCCGTTTACGGAACGAAGTGGCGGTGGCTTCGTTTCGCAAATGCGGGGGAGCGGGAGCCGGCTCCTGCGATTGCAATCCTGCGCCGAAGTAACATTATTCTCTTCTGAGCGATCTATGGAGATCGCCGGCATCGTGACCGCAAGAGAGCCAGCCGCCAGAAAGCGAAGGTGAAACATGGACCGTTTAGAAGAATTGAAAAATAAGTACAGCTCAGCGCTGCAAACAATTCAGCAGCAAGGTGTTCGCCTGGCGCACCTGCATGTTCAAGACAACAAACTCTTCGTGCAGGGCGCTGCTCCATCGCAAGACGTCAAAAACAACGTTTGGAATCAGATTAAGGCGGTAGATGCCAGCCTAAGCGATATTACGTGCGACCTCACCGTGGACCCCTCGCTGGCGCCTCCGATGGCTCAGGCCGCTGCTGCGCCTGCTTCGGCTCCGAGTAGCCGTACTTACAAAGTGCAAGCGGGCGATACGCTCTCGAAAATCGCCAAACAGTTCTATGGAAATGCCAATGAATACAACCGGATCTTCAGTGCGAACCGCGACAAGCTCGACAATCCCGACAAGATCCAGGTGGGGCAGGAACTCGTCATCCCGAGTTAGGCAAAAAACAGGAGCGAATCATGTCCTTGACAAGCTTGCTGGGGGTGCTCCAACAATATGCCGGCGCGAGCGCTTCCAACCCGCCGGCTAATGCTCAACAAGACTTTCAGAAGATCGCTCAGCAGGTTCCGCAGGAGCACTTAGCGGCAGGATTGGCGGAAGCGTTTCGCTCAAACCAGACGCCTGCATTCCCTGAAATGTTGTCGAATCTGTTCAGCCAGTCGAATGGACAACAACGCGCCGGCATATTGAGTCAGCTTCTCGGCGCCTCAGGCTCCAACCTGCCAGGCGGGTTGGCGGGATCACTATCCAATCTCCTGAAGGGCGGAACAGAAGTGACTCCGGACCAGGCGGAGCAGGTTATGCCGGAAGCCGTTCAACAACTAGCGGCGCACGCTCAGAAAAATAATCCTTCGATTGTTGATGAAGTCAGCAACTTCTATGCACAACATCCAAAACTCGTGCAAGGGCTGGGGGCAGGCGCACTGGCGCTCATCATGTCACATATATCGCAGAAGGTGTAGTGCCCGATAAAGACTTAGAAGAGTTTTTTTAAGGAGGGAGTTATGTCTTTTCTGGCGTGGCTTTTACTCGGCCTGATAGCTGGGTTTGTCGGCAGCAAGATTGTGAATAAAACCGGCGAGGGCCTTTTTCTCGACATTATTCTCGGCATCGTGGGAGCGATTGTCGGGGGCTGGCTCTTTACTCTTCTGGGCGCGCACGGAGTAACCGGTTTCAACTTGTACAGCATCTTTGTGGCCATCATTGGCGCCATCGTGGTCCTGGTTGTTTATCACGCCCTGTTCCGGCGGAAGACCTGAGCCGGCGCAGATGGTTGCCGGCGACTTCCGGCTGCACGAACCTGACAGCTTGGCTACAGGGAATCAGGCATAACTGCGGAAATCATTTCGCCGCCACCATTGCGAGGCGAAATGCCGGGCGATACGATTGCACGCGCGGATCCGGTATGCCCGCGGCCCGGCCCATTTCGAGTAACTCTTTTCGCCGGAAGGATGCCCGTATTGAAATCAATCCGTCATGCACGGTGATGCGGCCCAAGCCGAAAACGGGTTTCGTCAAACGCAGGAACAGATCATGCGTCGGCGATGAGTTTGGGCGGCGGCGCGTTTCCTAAATTCACCCAGTTATAATCCAGGCTCGTGACAACGGCGCCTGGGAAGTCTTTGCGGATTAGTGCAGCGGAATCGCCAGAGGCCGCACCGACATCGAGCAACGTAAATTTTTCGCCCGCGCTCGAAACAAGGTCGAGGTGTTGTTCTCCGAGCTATGCAATCATCCAGCTCCGCAAGGTGCGGCTGCGTGGTCTGCGCAACGCAAAAGAGCATTCATCTTGGCGTCAAACGGGCTAATAAGGTATCTGAGCCAATCGAAAGAACCGGCAGTAGGAGCGGCCTGAGAATGCACTCCCGAGAGCGGAATCAGTGCCAAATTAAGGCTTGACCAAAGTTCGCCCAATTTGCTGAAGAGAGTTTTTCAACAGCATCCCTGGTTTGGGCACGGGGCGGGCACCTGCTTTCTACCAGCACGTACCCTACCCCTTGCGGCCGCACGGATGATAGGCGTAGACTGTTGTCAGTTACTGAGGTGTACGCTGAGCAAACCGACAGACCTTGTGCAAGGCACGCTGGATCTACTGATTCTGAAGACGGTTGCCCTGGAGCCTATGTACGGCTGGGCGATTGCGCAGCGGATTCGGCAAATGTCGGACGACGTGCTCCAGGTTGGGCAAGGGGCGCTGTATCCGTCGCTTCACAAATTGGAACAAAACGGGTGGATTCAATCGGAATGGGCAGTGAGCGAAAATAATCGCCGCGCCAAATACTACACGCTGACCAGAGCCGGGCGTAGGGCTATGGAACAGGAAGCCGCTCAATGGGAACGGCTGTCCGCGGCAATCTCGCTGATTGTGGGGACGGCCTAAGAGAAAGAGATCGCGATGCGCTGGGCAATTGTAATGGGCCTGAGACTTCGGTCGCTCTTTTCTCGCGCGAGGGTGGACCGGGAACTCGACGAAGAGTTGCGCTATCACCTGGAACGTGAGATTGAGGAAGGGATCGCCGCGGGAATGAAAGCAGAAGATGCCCGTTACGCCGCGCTTCAGTCCGTGAAAGGCATTGAGCAATGGAAAGAGGAGTGCCGCGATATGAGGGGTTTGAATCCGATCGACAACATGGTGCAGGACTTTCGCTATGCCGTCCGCCAACTTGGAAAGAATCCAGTATTCGCTGGCACGGCCATATTCGTTTTGGCTTTGGGTATTTCCGCCACAGTTGCCATTTTCGCCTTTGTTGAAGCCGCGCTGATCAAGCCTCTGCCGTATCGAGATCAGTCCCGATTGGTGGTGGTCTTTGAGTCTTCTCCGGGCTCAGCGCGAGGCGTGCTCTCGTACCTGGATTTCGCGGACTGGAAGAAGTTCAATAAAGTCTTCAGTTCCATCGACGCCTACGCACTGAACGGCAGTTTTACACTGGGCACGGCCCGCGGAGCGGAACAGGTGCCGGGCACGCGAGTCAGCGCCGGTTTCTTCCGCACCCTTGGTGTTCAGCCGGTACTGGGCCGCGATTTTCGGAACGGCGAAGATGCCGGCGATGCCGCGCGCACCGTCATTCTCAGTTACACAGCTTGGCAAAAACGATTTGGCGGGAAACGAGACATCTTGGGTCGCGCGTTTACGTCGAGCGCCGGGATTAAACCGGCATGTTGTTGGGGATGAAAGAGCCCTACAAGAAAGGAGAAAGCGAATCCATCTTGGCCCCGAGTCTTGCGGCGAGCGTCGCGAGGTGCTGGTCGAAGCGTAGACAGGGGTATCGGTGGGCGGGGCGATTGAGCTTCGAAAAACGCGTCAATCAGGACGCCGACCTACTGACGTATTGGGGAAGGCAACACGGCTGGTTGCGTTAGACGCGAGTGATCAGTCGGTCCTGCGTAGTCTGAGAACCCACGCACGCTGAGAAACAACATGCACGAGAACCGGGAGACCTCTGGAGTGCCTCGTCCCTGTCGAGGGCGAGGCCGGTCCGAGAAGATGCAAAATCGAACGTCGGACATGTACGCTTCAGAGGAGTCGGACCGCGCCATAGTACCAATGAGCCAGCTGAACAAAGAAGGGCAACCTTCGGCGGAGGTTGGGGAGGGAAGGGCGTGGGCCAAGGAAAACATCGCTCAATCCAACACGAGCCCGACGCAGAGCGGGGAACGAGTGTCACAGGGATTGCGCGGTGTGCGAGAAGCAGCACAGAGAAGGAAGCAAGAACGTTTCACTGCTTTGCTCCACCATGTAACAGTTGATCTGCTGAGGGACAGCTTTTACGCCATAAAGCGAAAAGCGGCACCAGGAGTGGATGGCGTGACATGGCACGAGTATGAAACCGGGTTGGAAGGTCGGCTAGCCGATCTGCACAGCCGGGTGCAACGTGGAGTGTATCGGGCGAAACCCTCGCGGAGAGTCTATATACCGAAGGCTGACGGTCGGCAACGGCCGTTGGGCGTCGCGGCGCTGGAGGACAAAATTGTTCAACAGGCCGTGGTGACCATTCTCAATCAGATCTATGAGGTGGACTTCAAAGGCTTTTCGTATGGGTTCCGGCCCGGTCGCAGCCCGCACCAGGCGCTAGATGCGCTGAGTGTGGGTATTCATCGGAAGCGAGTGAATTGGGTGCTCGATGCAGACATTCGTGGATTCTTCGACAATGTTTCGCACGAATGGGTAATGAAGTTCATCGAGCATCGCGTGGCCGATCGCCGTATGCTTCGCCTTATCCAGAAATGGCTCAAGGCAGGAGTGTCGGAAGACGGCGAGTGGTCGGAGACGAAGGTGGGAACTCCGCAGGGTTCAGTGGTTTCGCCACTGCTCGCTAACGTTTACCTGCACTATGTCTTTGATCTCTGGGTAGAAGCCTGGCGCAAGAAAGTGGCACGTGGCGACGTCATTGTCGTTCGCTATGCCGAATTTGCGAATGCTCGCCGCGCTCGAAACAAAATCGAGGCGTTGTTCTCCGAGTTACGCAATCAAATCCGGCTCCGTAAGGTGCGGCTGCGTGGTCTGCGAAACGCGAAAGAGCAATTCATCTTGGCTGCGACGGCCCAGAACCTCAAACGGCTAATAAGATATCTGAGCCAATCGAAAGAACCGGCAGTAGGAACGGCCTGAGAAGGTCCTTCCTCAAGAGGGTGGCAGTGTCAAATCAGCTTGATCCAGCTCAATAACTCCCTGAAGGGGGAGTTTTTCAACAGCATCCTTCGATGCTGTTGAAAAACTCGGTGCTGCGGTGTGTGCTTAATGCGAGACGAATCGAAGACCGCTCAGTCAGATCTCGGCTGCTTCATTACTTTCTTCAGAATCTTGGGTACGGGTCTTTCGAAGTAGCGTGCACGATATGCCAGACCGGGATGGGGCGAGGTCTACCGGCTGGTCTGATAAAAGGTTTATGGCGCGCCAGAACGCCTTGTCACGAAAAAGAAGCGGAGCGGGCTGGACAATCTGTGACAGAGTCCAGCGTTCCGAGATTCAGCCAAGCTAGTTCGTCGTTGCCCCCTCGACTCACAACAGAGCCCACGGGGATGTCGGAACTTCCCAGAGTTATCGGGGTCAATGCTAAGAAAAATTGGCCGGGGTGCTCCTTTTCGATGTATTCTCGTGCGTTCCGTGGACGCCAACCTTTCATCAAAATCATTTCGCCGCGACCATTGCGAGGCGAAACGCCGGGCGATACGATTGCACGCGCGGATCCGGTATGCCCGCGGCCCGGCCCATTTCGAGTAACTCTTTTCGCCGGAAGGATGCCCGTATTGAAATCAATCCGTCATGCACGGTGATGCGGCCCCAGCCGAAAACCGGTTTCGTCAAACGCAGGAACAGGTAGGGCAAGACGTGCCTCTCCAGATCGCAAATTACCAGTGCTCTCCGCGCAATGCCATAGAAGCTGCGCAAGAGCGTAATCACCTGCTCATCCTGGAAGTGGTGCAGAAACAAAGTGGAGAGTACATAATCGAAGCTGGCGTCGGGGAAGGGAAGTTGAAATGCGTCGGCGATGAGTTTGGGCGGCGGCGCGTTTCCTAAATTCACCCAGTTATAATCCAGGCTCGTGACAACGGCGGCTGGGAAGTCTTTGCGGATTAGTGCGGCGGAATCGCCAGAGGCCGCACCGACATCGAGCAACGTGAATTTTTCGCCCGCACGGACCACCTGGGCGAGAGTTCTGCGAAGGACGGAGTGGCCGCCAAACTTCTGATTGATGCGCACGAGATCGGCGAGCGTCGATTTCGCTTCCGCCGGTGGCGCGTGGTCCATCAATTCGGGTTCAATTCGTCTCTTTTCGAAAGCGGGCAGGATTCCTTCTTCTGTTTCCAGCTTACAGGAGGGGCTCAGGCGGGGCGAAGTGGTAAAAGAAGGTTACACGCACGGTATGGCAATCGCACACTTATCGAGACGAAGCTTGCTTCAGGCGGCCGGCGCGAGTGCGGCCCTGCTGCCGCGCGAAGCTCCAGGGCAAGCGACGGGGCAACCTGCCAGCAGCGGGCCAGCCACGTCCACTATCGAAGATCGCGAGCGCCGGATGCGATGGTGGCATGAAGCCCGCTTTGGCATGTTCATTCATTTTGGACTCTATAGCGTGCTCGGCCGTCATGAGTGGGCCATGGAACAAGAGGGCATTCCCGTGGCTGAGTACCAGCAGCTCGCGAAAAGATTCAATCCCAAGCCGAATGCGGCGCGCGCCTGGGCCAAGCTGGCCAAAGCAGCAGGACAAAAGTACATGGTGATGACCACCAAGCACCATGAGGGATTCTGCCTGTTCAATACGAAGCTAACCGAGTATTGCGCGCCCAAACAGGCGGCCGGACGCGATCTGGTAGCCGAGTATGTGGAAGCCGCGCGAGCGGAGGGCCTGCGATTCGGTTTCTATTACTCGCTTATGGACTGGCATCATCCCGATGGCGCGCGGTGTAAAACCGATGAAGCGGCTCGCCGCCGCTTTGTGGATTACATACACGGCCAGGTGCACGAACTGTGCTCGAATTACGGCAAAATCGATGTCCTCTGGTACGACGTGCATTGGCCTCTCACGGCGGAAGGCTGGGAGTCGGTCGAGATGAACAAAATGGTCCGCCAGTTGCAGCCGGACATCCTAATTAACAATCGCTCGGGAATCGAAGAGGACTTCACCACTCCCGAGCAGCGCATTCAGGCGTCCGCGGAGCCGTGGGAAGCTTGCATGACGATGAACGACAGCTGGGGATACCAGCGTGCGGACGATAACTGGAAATCACCGAAAACGGTGGTCCGGAATCTGCTTACCTGCACACGCGATCAGGGCAATTATTTGTTGAACATCGGACCCATGGCGGACGGGTCCATTCCCGAGCCGTCGATTCGAATCCTCACGGAGGTGGGCAAGTGGATGGACAGGCACGCGGACTTGATTCACAAATCGGACCGCTGCCAGGTGAAGCGTTCGGAGTTCGCGTTGTTTACGCGCCAGGGCAACATGTTGTTCATCCACGCGTACTTCTGGCCGGGCGATACCCTCGCCGTCGGGGGCTTGCAGCAGAAGGTGGTAGCGGCCAAAATGTATGCGACCGGCCAGCGGGTGAAGTTTGAACAGGAGAAATGGCGGGTCCGTTTCGTGGGTCTTCCGGCAGCCGCTCCGGATCCGATTGCGACGGTTCTCGCGGTGGAGTGCGAGGGAGAGCCGACGCAAGATCAGATGGCCATTCGCGTCAACCGCGAGCGGGAGAGCGTTTAAATTTGGATATCCTGATCCCTAATTCGGGGTGGATTGAAGCGATCTGCGGGCCGATGTTCTCGGGAAAGAGCGAGGAGCTTATCCGGAGATTGCGCCGGGCGAAGATCGCGAGGAAGCGCGTTCAGGTATTTAAGCCATCCATCGACAACCGCTACTCGGAAAGCGAGATCGTGACGCATGCAAATGGCCGTATGCGTTCGGAGGCGTTAAATTGCGCGAGCGAAATTCAATCGAAGCTCGACTGGCGAACGCAGGTAGTGGGCATCGACGAGGCGAATTTCTTCGGTCCCGATCTGCTGGAGATCGCGAATCGATTGGCGGACAGCGGGAAGCAGGTGATTGTCGCCGGCCTGGACACCGACTTCCTGGGGCGGCCGTTTCCACCCATGCCCGACTTCCTGGCGATGGCTGAATGCATCACGAAGACCCTCGCTATCTGCATGCGCTGCGGAGCGCCCGCCAAGCATACGCAGCGGCTTGTGGAATCAGAGGAGCTTATCCTGGTAGGAGCGGCGGAGTTGTATGAGGCCCGCTGCCGCCGCTGTTTTGAGCCCGGCGCGCCACGGCAAGAGGTCCTGGAATTTGTAGCCGTGCCGGAAGCGAGACATGGGACCCGCGATTGAAACATAATAGAAATACGGCACGTCTATTGAACCGCCGGTGCAGGACCGCTGTGCTGTAGCCGTGCACCTCAACGAATTCACGAGGAAAACATTATGAGTAGTACACCGCAACAGCCGACATATATCATTCCGCCCCCCACGAGCCCGAATTGGAAGACGCCGGTACTAGTCGGCATACTTGTGCTGCTGGTGGCTTCGAATATTTTTCTGTTCGTTCAGCTCGATCATCTGCGCGCCGACGGCAGAAACGATATGGAGAAGCTGAATGCGCAGGTCAACAATGCTATCGAGAAGATGCGCATCGATTCGTCGGAGGAAGTGCAGCGTTCGACGCGGCGGGTGGAAGCTTTGCAGTCAGCGCTCGCGCAATCGCGCCGGGCGGCGGAAATGGCGGTAGGCCAAGCCAAAATCGATGCCCAGAAACGCGTTGAAATGCTCCAGGACAAGGTTGCCACGGAACAGGCTACGCAGCAACAAGTAATCGCCGCCGTGAAGCAGACGGCCGATACCGCGACGACTCAGCTCGCCAGCGTTTCCACCGACGTCGGCACGGTCAAAACGGATGTGCAAAATACCAAGAGCCAGTTGGAACAAACCATCGCCAACCTGAAGCGCGCCACGGGCGAATTGGACGATCATACCAGCCTGATCGCGACTAACGGCAAAGAACTGCAGGCGTTGAAAGAACTGGGCGAGCGAAACTATTCCGAGTTCACCATCACGAAATCCAAGAAGCCCTCGCGGGTTTCCGATGTTATGGTCGAGTTGAAGAAAGCCGACCCGAAGCACAACAAGTTCACGATTGCGATCACCGTAGACGACAAGACGGTCGAGAAGAAAGATCGCAACATAAACGAGCCGATCCAGTTTTACACGTCGAAGGCAAGACAGCCCGATGAAATCGTGGTGAACCAGGTACGCAAGGACAGCATTGCCGGTTACCTGGCCACTCCCAAGGTTCAGAACGCGCGGGCCGGCTCATAGACTACCGGGAGCTATTTACTTAATGCGATACCCAGAGCAACTGATTGCCCCGATGCGGGAAGACCTGACGCAATATGGAGTTCGAGAGACGCGCACGCCGGAAGAGGTGAATCGCGCTCTTGGTCCGCAAAGCGGTACGGTGCTGATGATCGTGAATTCCGTTTGTGGCTGCGCGGCGGGGAAGGCACGTCCGGCGATCGGCATGGCGCTTGCGCATCAAACCCGGCCGGACGCTTCAGTAACGGTTTTTGCCGGGGCGGACCTGGAGGGGGTCGCCAGAGTGCGGGAGCTTCTCCCCGGAGTGCCGCCGTCCTCTCCATCCATGGCCCTTTTTCGAGACGGCAAGCCGGTCTTCGTGTTGCACCGGCATCAAATTGAAGGACGGCAAGCGCCCGAAATCGCTAAGCTTCTGACGGAAGCTTTCGATCAGTATTGCGTGGCCGCGAGGAAGTAGGCGGGCGTTTTCGGGCTCCGTAGAGGCCGCGATCTTCGATATAGTCTCGCACCTCCGCCGGCAATTCAGGCGTGGGTTCCCCGGCCGCCAGACGTTCCCGAATCGTGGAGCTCGAGACCGGAAGAGCCAAACCGTCCAGCCGGTGTAGTTTGGCGCCAGCAGGTACGTGATAGCGCACTCCAGGGCGGGAGACGACCAGAAACTCTGTGAGTGTTACTACATCCTGCCATCGCTTCCAGGTTTCGAGTTCGCTAAAGGCGTCGGATCCGATCAAAAAAAATACTCGATCTTGCGGGCCAAGTTCTTTTCTAAATCGCTCCAGCGTGTCGACTGTGTAGCTCGGTTGCTCGCTCTCCTCCAGGCGCGAGGCTGAAAAAGCAGGGTAAGGCGCGCAGGCCAGCTCCACCATGTGAAAGCGATCTTCGAACGGGGTTACTGCAGCAGCGGGCTTGTGCGGCGGATGAGCGGCGGGGACAAAAAGGATGCGATCCAGTGAGGCCCGGTTTACTGCCTCGACCGCTATTTGCAGATGCGCGGCGTGAACCGGGTCGAACGTGCCGCCGAAAAGGCAGATGCGTTGGCCCGCCATCACGCCGGCCTGTCCGGCCGCGGGTCACTTGAAATCTGTTCGTCGGCAGCCCGGGCGGCGAGCTCATCACAGCGGTTATTGTCCTCGTGCGAGGCGTGCCCCTTGGTCCACTTCCATTGCGTTGTATGGCTGCTCACTTCTTCATCGAGGAGCATCCACAGATCCTGGTTCTTTATAGGTTTTCCGCCGGCGCTTTTCCAGCCCTTCCGCTTCCATCCATGTATCCAGCTTGTAATTCCGTTTTTGAGGTATTCCGAATCGGTGATGATCTCGACCGAGCAGCTTTCTTTAAGGCGTTTCAAGCCTTCGATGGCCGCGGTAAGCTCCATGCGGTTGTTGGTGGTGTGCGGCTCACATCCGAAGATCTCGCGTTTGTGCTCGCCAAACCGCAGAATGCATGCCCAGCCGCCCTTGCCCGGGTTGCCGCGGCAGGCGCCGTCGGTAATAAGCTGGACGTGTTTCAAGCGACTTCAGCACATTCCAGCAGACTCTCATTCAGTTGCTCCGCGAAAAAAGCATCCACGATCTCCAGAATCCGGCCCACGTCCTGAGCGCGATAGATCTCCGTGCGCAGCTTGGAACCGTTTCGCACCCCATGCGTAAAATAGGTCGCAAACTGCTTCATCTTACCGACGGCGTCCGCTTCACCGTGCTCTTCAAGCATGAGGTAATAAGTCTTCATCATGTGGTAGCGGTCACGATCCGGCGGAACAATGTAGCTCCCGGTGTGCAAGTATTCCTGGATTTGGCGGAAAATCCACGGGTTCGACGATGCGGTCCGCCCAATCATGATGGCATCGCACCCGGTCTCGCGATACATCTTGAGGGCATCTTCGGGCGTGGCCAGGTCGCCGTTGCCGATGACGGGAATTTTCACGGCTGCCTTTACTTCCGCGATACGCGACCAGTCGGCGCGGCCGCTATAACCCTGCTCTCGCGTGCGGGGATGGAGGGCGACCGCGGCCAGGCCACAATCTTGGGCGATTCTGGCCATCTGAACTCCTACGAGCTCCTGGTCATTCCAGCCCGCCCGGAATTTGCAGGTCAGGGGAATCGAAATTGCCGCACGCACTTTTTTCAAAATGGTTTCCACCAACGGCAGATCGCGCAGCAGACCGGAGCCGCCGTTGCACTTCACAACCTTGTTTACCGGGCAGCCGAAGTTGATATCGACGATGTCAAAGCCGCGGTCTTCGCATACTTTGGCGGCCTCCGCCATAACCTCGGGATCGGAACCGAACAACTGGCAGCTGATGGGGTGCTCTTCCTCCTCAAAATAGAGGTAGCGAAAGTTGCGATTCGGCTTTTTCGTGTGCTTGGTGCTCACCACTCCGTGTGAACTGGTGAACTCGGTCATGAGCAGGCCGCACCCCCCTTGGTTGCGAATGAGGCGGCGAAAAACCGTGTCCGTGACGCCGGCCATGGGCGCCAATACGGTCGCGGGCGCGATACGCACCGGATCGACGCTGTAAGCGGCCGGAAAATCAAAGCAGTAGCGATGCGTCATCTTGTCCAAAGCGGTAAGCGGGAATGCCTGAATGACCTTATTTTAACCGTACAAACGAAACGCAAGCCGAAACGTCAACGTTTTTATTAATAGTGGGGATAGCGCGTGGAGCCTTCTAATCTGGTCAAGGTGTTAGGGGCCTTTGTTGCCGGCGTGGTAGTGGCATTGGGAAGTGCGCTGATTTACGTAAGGGTGAGCGATATGGTTCATCCACAGCCAGCGGCCCAGGATGTGCTTCCGGCTCAAAAGCCGCTGGTTACAGAGACTGCTCTGCCTGTTACGGACCCCAATACCGCCGCGCCGCAACTCGTTTCCGCCCGCCCCGCGGCAACCACGGATCCCGAAGATGCTCCGGCGGAAATCGTTCGAAGGATAACGCCGAAGAAACATAATCAGAGGACCGTTACGAAAATCGCGTCCGTACCCAGCCGGGTGGACACGTCAAAGTACGAGCCCATCCCCGACACGGCCGATGTAGCCAAGAACACCGCACCTCCCGATCTCGCCAATGTTCTTCCGGCCCTCGCCGTGCCTTTGAAAGAAAATGACGCTGGACCGGAACCGGCGGTGACGGCCGCACAACCGGAAGAGCAGGCGCCTCACGCCCGCCAGCCTCACGTGGTTACTCTACAGCCGGGAATGAACCTGGCTATCCGGCTGGGCGAGACGGTCTCGACGGATCACAACTACACCGGCGACACATTTCGCGCGACGCTTGCTTCGCCCATCATCATGGATGGTTTCATTATTGCGGACAAAGGTTCCAAGGTGCTGGGCAGAGTTGTGAATGCGGCAAAAGCGGGCAGACTGGAAGGCGCGGCAACCCTCGCGCTCGCTGTTACGCAAATCAACACGACCGACGGGCAAGCCATCCGCATCGAGACGAACTCCGTCTTGAAAGCGGGCCCTTCGAACAGCGGACAAGAAGCCGCGAAGATCGCCGGCGGAGCGGCTTTGGGAGCCATCATTGGAGCCGTAGCAGGTGGGGGAAGAGGCGCCGCTATCGGAGCTGGGGTGGGCGGCGCGGCCGGGACGGGCGCCGTACTTGTTACGCGAGGAAAGCCGGCTGCGTTTGCTGCCGAAACACCGCTGAGCTTTCGGCTGGCGAATCCGGTTACCATTACGGAAAAGCTGAACTATTAGTTTCTCTTGACGACTTCAAGCGCTTGCCATTTCGGGGTATCCAGGAGGCGCGGACTGACCTCGATCAGTTTGGCTTCTTCAAGTTGATCCGCGTTTGCAGCGCGCAAGTCCTTGAAACGGCGGGCCGAAGTGAGCACGTTTCGCTCTAGAGAGCCCACAGTCTGATTGTATGTTTCAACTGTTTTTTCAATAGCTTCACCCAACTTGGTGAAGTGATCGTTCATCTTCAGCAGGCGGGTATACAGCTCCAGGCCAGTCTCGCGAATCCGATCGATATCCTGAGCCACGGCGTGCTGCCTCCAGCCATGCGCTACCGTCAGAAGCAGAGTGATGAGCGTTACGGGCGTGGCAATCAACACGCGCCGTTCCACGCCGAAATCGAGCAGCGCCGGATCCTGATCGAGCGCGGCGCTGAACAGCGATTCGAGCGGCAGGAAGGCGACCACGAATTCCGGTGAACAGGTGAGGCGATCCCAGTAGGCCTTTTCTCCCAGTGATTTTATGTGCGTTCTCACTTGTCTGGCATGATCCGCGAGATTGCGAAGCCGTTCGGCATCATCCTGCGATTCGAGGGCGCGAAGATAGGCTTCGAGCGATACCTTCGCGTCGACCACGACCTGGCACTGGTTGGGCAATCGCACGATTAAGTCGGGCCGTTGATTCGTCTCGCCGAACAAGGTTTTTTGCTCGGCGAAATCGCAGTACTCGAGCATCCCGGCGAGTTCGACAACGCGCCGCAATTGCATTTCACCCCAGCGGCCCCTTTGGATGGGCGATCGCAAGGCGGTCTTGAGCTGATCGGTGGATTGGCGAACGCGTTCCTGAAGCTGGGTCAAGCCCTGTATCTGCGCCGAGATGTCGGCGTATGCGCCCACCCGGGAGCGTTCAATGGCTTGTACCTGTTCTTCAAACCGGCGCAGCGATTCGCTCACAGGCTCGACGAGGTGCCGAATCTGATCACGGCTGCGATCGAGAAAAAGCTGGCTGTTGTTCTGCAGAGCGTCGGAGGCCAAGAGCCGGAATTTTTCTTCCAGTTGCTGCTGTGTCTGGTTCAGAAGCTTCAGCTGCACTTCGGCGATTTCCCGCGCCTTCTGCGCTTCCGCTTCCTTTTCGAAGGCGGCGCGCCTGGCCACTTCGAGCTCGGCCGCACTCTTTTCGTTTGAAGCACGGGCGTCCTGCGCGGTATGCCTCCAGCGTTTGGCTTCGGAATATTGATATGCCGAGACGGCAACCGCGGCGAACAGAAAGACCAGCAGAATGATAATCATTTCTTAAATCCTGTTTCGCTTTTGAATTGCTCCAGGGCGTTGAATACGATGGGGCAATAGGCAGCCCGATCCGGCATGTGCCACATGCGGCTGAGAAGCGAGCCGTTGCCTTTCACGAGGTGCGGAAATAACTCACAGGCTTGAGGCCTGGCCTCATACACGGAGCAGAGATTCCCTTTGAGAAACACGCACCCGTTTTCATTGCGTTTGAGGATGCGGCCTTCCTCTTCCGTTTCGACTGTGCAGTCATGCAGAAAATCCGATGGCCGAACGCCCAAATAGCGGGCCAAACGGTCCACATCGCGCTCCGTAATCTGCGTTGTGGCGACACGGCAACAATTTCCGCAGGCGGTGCAGTCGATGGAATCCTCAACTCGCTGGGCGATGGCCTTGAGCCGCCTTTCGACGAAGTTGTGATGCTTCATCCAGGCGCGAAAACGACGGTTCTCCTCGCGCTTCTTCTCGCCATAGCGCTTTATTTGCACGAGGTCCGTGATCACTCTTCCAGTATCGCAACAATTTTCAGTCTAAAAACATTGTAAGGCAAATTTGTTCCGGCCAGCGGAGCAGGGTGGAGGCGCGCCTGATAATGGAGGCGTGACGGACCAGTTATCCCTGGCGATTTGGCTCGACCGGCATAGCCGCGCCAACCGCCTGGCCCACTTTGAAAAGCTGCTGCACCTTTTCCCCTTTTCGCAGCGCGAGCAGCCGCCAACCGTGATCTCTATTCATGCCATCGATGCCACCGAGCCTCCGCTGTTGGAGCGGCCTGTCAACGGCCCGGTGGATGCGGCGGAGCTGATGCCTATGCTGCAGGATTACCGCGGTGAAGATGTGGCGTACCGGATCGAAAGCTGGTGGGACTTGTGGCAGTTCGATGACGAATGGAAACTCGCGCCGGCGCGGGTGGCGCTTCTCTGTTTTGGTCCGGAGTTTAACAACGGGACGGAGCGGCCAGCCTTGGAGCAGGAAGATCTCCGCATCGATTTCGGCGTGGACAGCCATTATCTGCCGCGCCCTGACGTGCCGGGAAGCGCGAGGCTGACTGAATCGAATATCAAGAGCTTGCTGCGGCTGGTCCACGAGCTGGAATTATCCCTGCCTGTAGAGAAGCGAAGACTCGAGACAGAATCGGGCGAGAATTTTGCCGACCGGCTGCAGGAAGTGCTTAGCGCGAGTGCGCGCGTACAGTAGCGGGGCGGGGAAGAGGGATGGGAGCGCTAATACAGCGTGAGCGGGATGCTCTTGGAGCTGAACGTAACGCCGAACGAAAGGCGGTTGTCCGCTATTCCGGCATAGGGATTGAGATTGCCATAATGCACGTAATCGTAGCGGAGGCTGGTGCCGAAGTAGCGGTGCAAGACGACGCCATAGGAGGCGCTGAACGAGCCGCTCGAGTAAGAGCTAGACACGCTATTGGCGACGCTGCTGAGCCGGAAGAATCCACCGCCGGCGCTGAAGTTTGAGCGCCGCCAGCTATACGAAAACACGCCATTGAGGTACTGGTCCTTGGAGGCCAGAAAGTAACCGTTCCCGGATACGACGCCCTGCCCGGCGGAGCCTGAAACTTGCCACTTCCGAAAAGCACGGGAGACGGAGCCCGAAAAAGACGGAAAATGAGCGATCTGACTGTAGGGGCCGACCGTATATCCGCCAACGGTGCCGCCCCCGGGGAGCTGCAGTGTGACAGGTACGAGGGCGGTTCCGGAAATATTGCTCCTGGTGATGCCGCCCGAAAACGAAGCTGTCCAGTGCCGGTGGAACTGATGGGTGATCGAGGCGTAGGCACTGTCTACCTGGGCTTGGCCGGCGTTCCTCTGATAGCCATAGTAAGCGTGCGAATAGGTGCCTCCGACCGTGCTACGCGAAGTGATGCGGTAGAAAACCGACACGGAACCGGACCCACCGGTTGTCCCGACAGCCTGCGGATAGTTGTATCGCTGAAGGAAAAATGAGCCGCCGAAGGAGTAACTGAGCCGGCGCGTTTGCTGATAACTGAGACCCACGCTGCTGGCCAGGAACTTTGTTTCCGGGGCGAACGGATTATTGGGGACGATGCCTGTCTGGCTGGGCTCAACGCTGAAATAGGTGCCGCCGTAGAGAAAGATGGCCGCCGCCTCGCTGAAGGAGATGCTCCATCGCCGATTCAAGCGCTTAACATAGGACAGCGAAAGGTCTTGATCGGTACCGCTCGCGAAAAGCGTGCTTCGATAGTCGCGATAAGCGCCGCGATAACTGAGCGACAGGCTGGAGTCATGAAAGGCGTGATAGGCGCTAACGCCGCCGCCGGCATCCCATCCGAAGCCGCCGGTATTGGAGGTTTGGCCGCTATTTTGAAGCGAGGGAGCGTATGAATCGTAGACTCCATCGGCGAAGGCGTAAAAATTAACAAAGTCGTGCTCAAAAAACTCGCTGGCGAGGCTAACGGGGTTGAAAGCGCCTTGGTTATCCTGCGAAGTTTGTTGCGCCAGGGCGGTTGTAGCGGCGAGCGCCGGGATGAGAAAAATGTAAAATTTCGCGAAAATCTTCAAATTTGCCGCCCGCCCCAATTGACCAACAGTTTGACTAAAGCCCGGGTTCGTGTCAACCAAAGAAGTAGGTTAGCACCGCTCCGGCTCTCAGGGGACCCGCATCGCTTCGCCAGCTTCTTCGGCTGATTCGGCCGCTACTTTCTCGAGATCGGCTGGCTCGCCAAACTTGACGCCGCGCAGGGTAGGATCAATCGCCCGGCATAATCCGAGAAGGACAGATCCGGCGCCCACCTCGATAACGCGCCGTACTTGGTAACGCACCAGTTCGCGAACGCAATCCGCCCATCGAACGGGATTCGGAATCTGGTGATAGAGACCTTCCCGCGCTTCGTGGCCAGTGGTGATTTTCTTCGCTTGCCAGTTGTTGATCAGGGGGAAAGCGAGATCGCGAAAGGGAGTGGCGTCAAGCTCGCTGCGCATTTTTTCCTGAGCGGCGCGCATCAGCGGGCAGTGAAAAGGCGCGCTCACCGGCAGTTCAACGGCGCGCTTTGCACCAGCCGCCTTGGCCAGTTCCATGGCGCGACGAACTGCTTCCGTGTGCCCCGCAATCACCACCTGGACGGGCGAGTTGAGGTTGGCTGCGCTCAGCACTGAGCCCTGGGCCGCATCGCGCAGAATGGAGTCGAGTTTACCTTCCGGGAGTTTTAATATCGCCGCCATGGCACCGGTCCCATGCGGAACAGCTTCCTGCATATACCGGCCGCGCTTCTGCACCAGGCGCACGGCATCGGCGAAATCTAGTGAGCCCGCGGCCACCAGAGCGGAGTATTCGCCCAGGCTGTGTCCCGCCACCATATCGGGCTTGTAGCCTTGCGACTTCAGCACCCGATGAGCCGCCGTCGAAACCGCGAGCAAGGCCGGCTGGGTATTCTCGGTTTTCTTTAGTTCCTCTTCCGGACCCTCGAAACAAAGTTGTGATAGCGCAAAACCGAGGGCTTCGTCCGCCTCCTCGAAAGTGCGCCGCGCTTCGACATATTCGTCAGCCAGCAGCTTGCCCATGCCCGGATGTTGCGAGCCCTGTCCGGGAAACAGAAATGCGACCGGTGACATTAATTTCGGTTAACTCCTTGCGTGCAGAAGCGAGGCAACATACCTTTGCCATCTTAAGCTGCCGCTTTGTTCTGCCTTTGCCCACGTGCGTGCTAGTAGACATTCATCAGGTGCGATAACGGCAATTTCCGAAGCGCGGCGGGGAATGCGCGCGTCACATTGGCAGGAGGATCCCGGAAGAACATTGCCGAAGGCAAAGATTAATCCGGGCACACGCTTTTTATGGGCCAGTCCGCGCCGCTACCCGGCCGGATTGTTTTATATTGGGTGTGAAAGCAAGAATGAAAAAGAAACCGCTCGCCGAGCCCATCATCTCTCCGCAGATTATGGCGATGGCGAAAAAATCGATTGAAGCCGAGAGGCCGCCAGCCATCAAGCGATGCGCGGTGTGCGGTGGTTCGTGCACGCCGCTGACGGGTCCGCAAAGCGCGGAAGATTTGTGCTGGGTCTGCCGGCGCCTCAAGATAAGCGCCTGGCGCGAGAACGAGCAACAGATTTCGGCGCAGGAATGATCCGCGGATAGCGGAGTGGTTTTGTGGCGCCCGCGGACCGGTAAAGTTACTTTGGCAGAGTCTCACGGCTGTGGTAGAGTGCGCCTATGCCAGCTTCCGCGCAGACAGCACCCGACGACCAGATGAAGCGAGCTATGGCGGAGGTCAACGATCTCTTCAATCGCGAGGTCTTTGGCCGGCGAAATTTTCAAGCCCTCGATGACATTTACACCGCAAATGCCCGAATCCTTCCGCCTGGGGCAGAAATGATTTCGGGGACGCAGGCCATAAAGCGTTTCTGGTCCGAAATGATCCAATCAACAAATGCCAAATCGGCCGTGCTCACATCGGTGGATGTGATGCCCGCCGGGGATGGTGTGGTCGAGATTGGCAGAGCCGCGCTTACCGTTGAGCCGGCCGGGCAAGCCGCCGCTGAGATCGAAGTGAAATACGTCGTCTACTGGCAAAAGGAAGAGGGGCGCTGGAAGTGGCACGTTGATATCTGGAATCAGAATTCCTGAACGGGTCACAGACATCCGAATCGACACTCGATGAGAGTTGCGAAAGGCGCCTTCTAAAAGTTGCCCGTCAGTGTCTGCAGTGTCGCGAGGGCGACGCGATACCGCGATTGACCATCGGCAAAAGCGCTGCGCGAATTGGCGAGCGCGGTTTGAGCATCCACAACCTCGAGCGCTGTCGCCTCTCCGGCCTGATATCGCAGCGTTGTCAAGCGCAGACTTTCGGCAGCAAGATCTGCCGCTTCACGCAGCGTTCCAGCTTCGGCGCGCGCGGCCGCGGCTTCATTATAAAAAGAGTTGAGATTGCTCAACGCTTCGCGCTGCGCCTGCGATAACTCGATGCGCGCCTGCTCGCGACGATATTCGGCCTGGCGCAGCTTACTGCGCGTGGCGCCCCAATTCCACACCGGAACGTTGAGAGTGGCTGTCATAAAGTAGCCGAGGTTCGGGAGCGGGCCGAGTTCCTTGTCGGCAGCGACGGCGCTATGCAAAGCCAGGGCGTTCGCCTCGATCCCGTAATCGGCGTCGAAGCTGAGAGTCGGGAAAAAACCCGCTCGCGCGATGGAAACGTCGGCCTTGGCTTGGCGCAGAGCCTGCATGGCTGCGCGGACATCCTGGTTCTCGCGTTCCGCCATGCCCCGGACATCCGGGAACGGCGGCAGCGCCGGCATGTTGTCCATATCGTCGACTGCGGCGAAGTTCTCGTTCAGAGTAGGGGAAAGCAGCACGGCCAAGGCTAATCGCGCGTTCTCCATCGCCAATTGAGCTTCCTGAAAGGCGAGCTTCTGCTGATCGAATTGAAGATGCGCTTTCACCACGTCACTATGGGCAACCTCGCCGCCTTTCTCCTGAAGGCCGGTGATGCTCAGAAAATTTTGCGCCTGATCGAGAGCCTGCTGCGCGATCGCGTACTTACGCTGGGCGATGACCAAGCCATAGTAGGCTTTTGTCACCGTCACAACCAGTCCGCGGCGAGCGATCTCGGCTTTGGCATCGGCGAGAGCCGCCGCCGCTGCTGCGCGCTTGTAGGTCGACCCGGTAAAGAACCCAGCCGGCATGTCCTGATGAAATACGCCCCAGACGCGATAAACGTGCACGCCATCGTTCGTAACGTAGCGTCCGCTCGCTGTTTTACCGTTCCCTTGCGTTCCCAAGTATTGCTGCGTGTATCCGACAGAAGGCAGCATCGCATCACGCGCTTGCAGCAGATCCTCTCGCGCTACCTTGACATCGGTCACTGTAGAGAGATACTGCGCGTAATTGGCGCGGGCGCGGGTGAGCGCATCCTGGAGCGTAATTGTCACGGGCGCGGCGTTCTGCATCGCGGAAGCCGGCTGCACCAAAGACAGTTTTGCGTTCTCGGAGGCCGTGTCGCCAGACACCTGTTGTGCGTGGGCCGGCGCTGTGCAGCAGCCCGCGAGGACAAACATACTCAGGAATGCGTTCGTGGCTTTCCGCCGCCCGCCTTTTCTGTAAAGTTGCATGATTTCGTCCATTCAGCTTGCACCTTACCAAAACGGCACGCCAACTTGAGCGCGTTCCGGTAGAATCGCTCAGAGGTGATGTATCTCGCGTAGTTCCCCACTTGGAAACCGGACGGGCAGCCCGAGAGAGATTGCGCAGGCAGTTTCCTGGAATCGCCGCGAATTCCTAAAGGCGGTTACAGGCGCGACCGCAGGGGCCTCTCTGTTCGGATTCGCTCCCTACTCCGTAATCGGCATGCCTCGCGCGCAGAAGGCGGTGGTGATCACGTTTGGCGGAGGAGCGCGCGACGAAGAGACGTTCATGCCGGAGGGCCAGGAAAATATTCCGCACCTTCTGAATGATCTGATCCCGCGCTCTACGTTTTTCAGCCAGGTGGTGAACCGCGGCATTCTGGGACATTACGTCGCGACGGCGAGCCTCGCGACGGGCGTCTATGAAACGTTCAACAATTTCGCGGCCGTAGCCCCGGAGCACCCCACCGTTTTTGAATACTTTCGCAAGGATTTGCGACGCCCCGCAACCGATGCCTGGGTGGTGGCCCCGAGCAACGGTTTTAACCGCATCGGCGAGAGCGAAAACCGTTCCTACGGCCAGGGACTCGGAGCCGGCGTGATTCTGCCCAAACGCTTGCTGGCGGCCGCGCTGTCCTCCGTGGGCGAGGCGCGTTACGAACATCTGCTCAGAGACAACTACGAAACTCCGCTCTATACTCCCGAGCTCAAAGGCAGCGAGATAGAGCTGCGGCAAATGGCCGAGATCCTGAAGCTCTCAGTGGATGATTTCACCACGCACGCACGGAGCCTGGCGAGTCCCGATGAGTTGTCCGTGTATATCGCGCGCCAGCTGATGCGGCGCCTCGCGCCGAGTCTTCTCTGGATCACCCTGCACGATATCGACATCGCTCACTCCGGGACGTATTCGCTTTATCTGGAGGGCATTCAGCGCACGGACCGGCTGTGCGGTGAAATCTGGCGCGCCATCGAAAGCGAGCCGGAGTACGCGGGTAAAACAACGATGTTCATTTTGCCCGATTTCGGCCGGGATTCGGACGGCGATTCGGGTGGCAATGGATTTCAGCATCATCGCACCGGCGACCCGCTCTCGCGCACCACCTGGATGATGATCACCGGCCCGGGCATCCGCGAAAACGTTGTGGTGGACCGGCCCGTCGAGTCGACCGACCTGGTACCGACGTTGGGCGCGCGCCTCGGATTTTCTCCGGAGATGGCGAGGGGGAAGCCGTTGTCGGAGATCGTATAGGTGATGTTTCTTGCACCCGATCCACAACACGCGCTCGCGGAGTTCGCCGCCGCTTGTTAAAAGGCTCCGCCGGTAAGAGTTTCGTTCGTTGGCCAGGTCGTGGGTGGCGGCTAAGGAGCGCCCTTAACAGGTGGAAGCGATTTGGCAGCCGCTCGACGGCAGCAATGCCAAATCCAGCCAGTAGTGTTCAATCGTCCGCATCATATCGAGGAAATCTTCGAGCGTTTGCGGTTTCTGCAGGTAGGAGTTGGCGCCGTCGGAATACGCCGTTACGACGTCGGACCGCGAACGTGATGAAGTCAAGATCACGACCGGGATCGATTGAAAGCGCGGATCGGCCCTGATAATCCGAAGCACTTCATGGCCGCCGATCTTCGGGATATTCAGATCGAGCAAGATGAGGTCGGGCCGCATGACGTCTGCCGAAACCGAGCCTTTCACCGCATGGAGCAACAGGTCGATCGCCTGCTTGCCATCGGTCGCAATCTCCAGGCGGCAGCGGGCACGTGTTTCTTCCAAGCCGAGCTTGAACATCGTGACATCCGCGGGATTATCTTCCACAAGAAGGACAGAAACGTAGCGGTTCAGCTCGCGAAACACGTTCAACTCCTCCACACCAGTAAGAGCGAGTTCGGCGTCCGGTAAATACATTCGAAGTATATCGTGAGGCGAAAAAGCCCAAAGGATCGCGAAAACTGCTAACGCCGCTGTTAGCGCCGCGGATGGCGTAGTGCGCCGGGCGCTGGCGAGCGAATGAGATATTAATCCAAATTTGAAACAAACTGGCCGCAACCTGATTGAATGGTGGGCGCGACAGGACTCGAACCTGTGACCTCCTGCGTGTGAAGCAGGCGCTCTAACCAACTGAGCTACGCGCCCTCGGCGGATGCGACTTTCTTGATTCTAAACCAACGCTTTTGTCCAACTCGCGGCGCCGATTGATTGCATGACAGCGCCGGACGAGCGCGCCATCTGCTAAGTTGATACGCATGGCGCAAGGCGCTTCTCGAACTCGGGTTCTGCTCTTCCTGGCGCTTCTGTTGGCGCTTCTGTCGCTCGCCTGTTTCGCGATTCCGATTTACATCATATGGCCGTTTCGTCATCAAGGACCGGCGGAATTATCGTTCGCACTTTTTGTAAAGCAGATCGGACCCGGGCTTTCTATTGCATGCAGCGCCGGCTGTGGCGCCCTTGTGTGGGTTCTATGGAGGCGCACGAAGCGGTGGACCACGCGCTTACTGACGATTGGCGCGCTCGTTCTCGCGAGCTGCGGAATGTTTCTATCCCGCATCAACGTGTATGAAATAATGTTTCACCCTGTAGACACGCTGCGATTTGAGCCTGCGGAACTCGCCAAGCTCGATTCGGACGACATGGTCATCGCGGTAAGGGTTAATAACGTTTCGCGCGCTTACCCGATTCGCGAAATGGCCTACCATCACGTGGTGAACGATACGGTGGGAGGTGTACCGATCGCTGCCACGTATTGAACCCTCTGTCACACCGGTCTGGTGTGGAAGCGAACGGCCAGGGGTCTCACTCTGACTTTCCACTTGGCCGGGATCAACAACCAGAATTTCTTAATGCGCGATGACCAAACCGGCACGTTTTGGCAGCAGATTAGCGGACGCGCCATTTCCGGACCGCTGGCCGGCTACCAGCTAGCTCCGGTTTATAGCGATGAACTGACATTCGCGCTGTGGCGCAGCGAAGCAGGCGCTGGAACGGTGTTGAAGCCTGTCTCCCGTTATGCGAGCGATTACGCAGCGAAGAACTGGGACATCCGAATGGCAAAGGCCCCCACAGTGCTGGATTTTCCGGGGAGCGGCCTTCGATCGAGGGATCTGGTCCTGGGGCTCGACGCATTTGGGATGAGCCGCGCGTATCCGGTCTCGCGAATACTTTCGGCAAAGCTGATCGAGGATCGAGTGGGAAGCGAATCCATCGTGATTGTGGTTGGCCCGGACAACACGTCCATCCGCGTGTTCAATGCACGCCTCCGCGCGGGCGAGCCTGCGCCGGAATACTATCGCCACACGGACTTCGATTTCACTTCCGCGAGCGCTCATGCCGCGCCGCTCAACACGCCGCTGTTTATGGATTCCGCCACGGGAAGCGAGTGGAATTTCAGCGGCTGCGCCATCTCCGGTCCCCAGAAGGGCTCCTGCCTCTCTCCTCTGCTGTCTCTCAAGGATTACTGGTTCGATTGGCGCAACTACCACCCGCAGACGGCTATATTTCGCCGTTAACGTAGAGCAGCCTTGAAAACGGCTGGTACCTGCAACGATTTATCCGCCGTTGGTAGCCTTGCCGATTTCGAGGATTCGAGGTATAGTGTCGATAGTCATGGTATCGTGCAAATGCCAAAACCGTCAGACTTGCTGCAGGGGACACTAGATCTCCTGATTCTCAAGACCATCGCCAAGGACCCGCTTCATGGATGGGCGATCGCTAAGCGCATTCAAGTGCTTTCCGGCGATGTTCTCTCGGTCGGCCAGGGTTCGTTGTACCCTGCGCTGCATCGACTTGAACAACAAGGCTGGCTTCGTGCCGAGTGGAAGGACTCCGATCTGGGACGTCCTGCAAAGGTTTATTCATTGACGCGGGAGGGTCGGAAGCAACTCGAACGCGAGCTTAATAACTGGAATAGACTCTCCTCCGCTGTCCAACTTCTAATTGAAACGGCATAGAAGAGGAAGCTATGCGATTCAGTCGCGTGATCATGCATCGCCTTCATTCACTGTTGCGGCGATCTCGCGCCGAGGCGGATTTGCAGCGCGAGATCGAACTTCATTTCGAACAACTGGTGAAAGAGGCCGTAGCTTCCGGTATGAGCGAGTCCGAGGCTCGCAGAATGGCGCACCGAGAGTTTGGACCAGTGGAAACGACGAAAGAGGAGTGTCGCGATGCAAGACGTGTAAACGCGATCGAGAATTTCGTGCGCGACGTGCGGTATGCCGTGCGGATGATTCGAACCAAACCGGGCTTCAGCATCCCTGCGCTCGCTTCGCTGGCCCTGGGGATCGGCGCCAATATCGCCATCTTCACCGTCATCGATGCCGTATTGATTCGCCCTTTGCCTTATCCCGAGCCGGAGAAGCTAGTTGGCGTCTTCAACTCTGCATGCGTTTTCAGGGCAGGTCATTAAGGATTGGCCCCTTTCGCTGGACATGTACGCCGCCTACAAGGAAAACGCGAGGAGTTTGGAGGAGTTCGGCGTTTGGATTCGTGGTGCTGCAACGGTTACCGATGCGAGCGGCCCTGAAGAGGTTACGACTGTGGCCGTGACGCACGGTGTCCTTCGTGCGCTCGGAGTGAAGCCCTATTTGGGCCGATGGTTCGCAAGCGCAGATGAGATGGGGGGTGGGCAGAAAACTGTGATCCTCTCTTACAAATACTGGCAGCGAAAGTTCGGCGGCGACTGGCACGTACTGGGCCGGTTGGTCCACATCGATTTCGTCCCGTATCAAGTGATCGGAGTGATGCCTCGGAGTTTTGAGTTCCTCAACCTCGCTCCTGACGTGTTCCTTGCACAAACCGTTGCCAAGGGAGCGCCAGGATCTGACGACGCCAGTTACTCCGGGGTCGCCCGGCTAAAGCCCGGTATCAGCCTTGCACAAGCCAATCAAGACATAGCGCGCGTATTGAGTAATTGGGGAGCGAGAAATCGCTTCTGGCAACAGGCAGCTAAGGAGCTTCGGGTCAAACCCAACATTCATGTGCTGAAGCAGGATGTTGTTGGAGACGTTGGCGCGGTTCTCAAGATTCTTATGGGGGCGCTGGCAATGGTGCTGTTGCTGGTCTGCGCGAATGTTGCAAATCTGGTACAGGTCAGGGCACAAGTCCGGCGGGACGAGTTTGCAATTCGAGCCGCGCTTGGCGCTAGTTGGGGGCGAATCGCGCGTCAACTAATGATAGAGAGCCTCGCCTTAGCTGCTCTTGGCGGGGCTGCCGGTCTGGGGTTCGCGTATGCGGGACTTCGGCTCTTAATCACGCATGGACCGACAGATCTACCTAGAGGAGGGGAGATATCGATTGACTCAACGAGCATCTTTTTTGCGCTGGCCTGCTCCGTGCTGTCGGGAATCTTGTTTGGACTGATAGCGGTCCTCAAATCGGGCCCTGGCAGCAGATTGCAAAACGCGCGTGGAGCCACGCAGAATACAGAGCAGTTGCGCGCGCAAAATGCACTGGTGGTAGCACAGGTAGCGCTCGCTTTAGTGCTGTTAATTGGAGCGGGTTTGCTGGTTCGCAGCTTCATCGCGTTGAGCGCAGTGAGACCGGGCTTTACTCACCCCGAGCAGATTCAGACGATGCGGTTGTTTATCCCAGAAGCACAGATACGAGAGTCAGAGCGAGTGGTTCAAATGCAAGCTGATATTCTCCATAAACTTGCCGCTATTCCGGGTGTTACGGCGGCAGCGTTCGCCACTGCTTTGCCGCTCGAATTGGAATACCACAACGGTGTTCTCATTTCGGCTGAAGGCAAGATGCCGGTTGGCCGAATCCCTCCAAACCGAACCATCAAGCAGGTTTCGCCGGGGCTATTTGCCGCGCTTGGTACGCGGCTGATCGCCGGCCGGGACTTCACCTGGGATGATCTGCTCAGCCAGCGCCGTGTGGCGATCATATCGGAGAACATGGCTCGTGAAAATTGGGGCGAGCCGCAGGATGCGCTCGGTAAACGCATCCGAAGGGGTACAGACGGGCCGTGGAGCGTTATCGTGGGGGTTGCCCAAAATGTCTATGACGATGGGGTCGATCAACGGCCGCCTGGGTTGGTCTACTTTCCAGGGTCTCGGCGCGGTGTCACCTTTGCGATAAGAAGCAGTCGCGCCGGCACCCAAAGCCTGGTCAAAGAGCTCACAGCGAAGATCCACGCCGTGGATCCCAGCTTGCCAGTGGCGCAAGTTCGGACTCTGAGCGACCTTTACAGGTTCACGATGGCGCGCAGGTCCTTTGCTCTCGTTCTGCTTGGAATCGCCGCCGCAATGGCGGTAGTGCTTTCGATCATCGGAGTCTACGGCGTTCTTGCTTACGCCGTTGCACAGCGTCGCAGAGAGATAAGCATTCGTCTAGCGGTAGGCGCCGAACCCCGGACGATCAAAACACTTTTCTTGCGGCAGGGTGTGGTACTGATGTGCATCGGCGGCGCGATCGGATTAGTTTCAGCGGGACAACTGTCTCCCTGGATGGCCGCCTTACTTTTTGGCGTTAAGCCTTTTGACCCGTTAGCGTATGGCATTTCAGGTGTGGTCATCCTGGCGGCGGGGCTCGCGGCTAGTTACATACCAGCTCGAAGAGCCGCATCGTTGAATCCGATCGAGGCGCTACGTAGCGACTGAAGCAGCCGCGCGCGACTCGTAAATAATTGCCGTTGAAACCGGCCCGCTCGGGGCTGGCTCTCTGCGGTTGCGCGTGAGCGCTGGCAGCGTCAACCGGCAAGTTACAGGCGAGGGCTTCTTAAGTCTTCCCTATGCGACTCTAATACGATGACGGTTCCGCGGTTCCGCGCTTTGTTTAGCGATATCGGGGGCGTACTGGGTACGAACGGATGGGATGCCTCGCTACGCAAAAGAATCGCCGATCGTTTCGCAATTGAATTGGGCGAAATTGATGCCCGTCATCATCTGCTGTTCGACAGCTACGAGCGCGGCTACATGGGATTCGAAGACTATTTGCGAGGAGTTTTCTTCTCGGTGCCGCGCGCATTCACGCTGGAAGAAATTCGCGATTACACCTATGATGCATCCATCCCGTGGACGGACAACATTCAATTTCTTAAACGGGTGAAAGCAGTAAACCGATTGAAGCTGGCCCTTATCAGCAACGAAGGGCGAGGAATTGCGGACCACCGGGTCGGCAAGTTCGGCTTGCGCGAACTCGCCGATTTCCTGGTGATCTCGCATTTTGTGCACTTCCGAAAACCAGATCCGGAGATCTGGCGCTTGGCGCTTAACCTGGCCCAGGCGACGCCAGAGGAGTCGGTCTATATCGACGATCGCGAGATGTTCGTAGGCGCCGCCGCGGACATCGGATTCACCTCCATCCAGCACGTCTCACTGGAAAACACCAGGGACCAGCTTTCCGCGCTCGGTATGCGCGAGGAATGAAAAATTGGCACCGGCGAAATCGCCATTAATTCACGCAACGGAATGTTTCTGCTGCTTGAGCTGCTTGTTCACTGTATCCCAGTTGACGAGATTCCACCAGGCGGAAACGTATTCGGCGCGCCGGTTCTGATACTTCAGGTAATAAGCGTGCTCCCAAACGTCCAGGCCAAGAATCGGTCTCTTTCCGTCCATCAATGGACTGTCCTGATTGGCCGTCGAAATAATCTCGAACTTTCCGGCGCCGTCCAATACGAGCCACGCCCAACCTGAGCCGAAACGGCCCATGGCAGCGGCACTGAATTTCTCCTTGAACGAATCGAAGCTGCCGAAATTGGACGTTATGACACTTTCGATATCGCCTTTGGCCGCGCCCCCTGCGTTGCGTAACATTTGGGTCCAAAATAGGGAGTGATTCGCATGCCCGCCGCCGTTGTTGCGAACGGCTGTCTTGATGGCTTCGGGAACTGCTGCCAGATTGTTTGCCAGCAACTCCTCAATCGATTTGTTCTGCAGTTCGGGCGCGGATTCCAGCGCCTTGTTCAAATTGGTGACGTATGCGCCGTGGTGTTTGTCGTGGTGAATCTCCATCGTCGCTTTATCGATATACGGCTCTAAAGCGTCGGAAGGGTAGGGAAGTGGTGGAAGGGTAAATGCCATAGTGTTATCCAGCTTAACGTTCTGAGTCTTTTCCTTTTTGAGGTTCCTACTTACGAAGATGCCATACTTGCGCGGCAGCCGAGCACTTTTGCTCACCGGTTGTAGACTGTCACCCCTGCGACTATTGTTTCGACCACAGTGAGGGTACTGGTGCTCTCGTCCCATTGAAATCGCACCAGGTCGGCCTTCTCACCCGTCGCGAGTCCCCGCTGACGCCCTGCTATTCTCGCAACACGCGCCGGATTGACGGTTGCCATGGCGATGGCCTCGTTCAGCAAAAGCTTTCCCAGGCGCACGCTGTTTCCAATGGCCCGGTCCATCCGCAGGGCCGATCCGGCGAGCCGGTCCTCGCCGCGCAACACCACGCTTCCGTCGGATCTCAGTTCCACATCCACTTGTCCCAGCTTGTATGGCCCCGGATCGCACATGGCTGGCATAACCGCGTCGGTCACAAGCACCGCTCGTTCCAGTCCCTTCGCGCGTACCGCGGAGCGGAAGAAAGCCTGCGGAATGTGGATGCCATCCACAATAAAACTCGCCGTCAAACGATCGTCTGCCAGTTGTTCCCAAATATAGTTTTGCGTCTTGGGCAGCGTTGGATGAGCCGCATTGCCCAGATGCGTGGACATGGTGGCGCCAGCGGAGATGGCGGCTTGAATCTGGGTCGCGTTCGCTTTGGTATGCCCGATGCTCGCGACGACTCCCCCGCGAACCAAACGGCTGATATAGGCGGGTGTTTCATCCCATTCGGGCGAGACTGTTACCAGCCGGATGCCTCCGTCCGCTGCGTTCTGCCAGCGTTTGAATTCCTCAATGTCGGGAGGCCTGATGTGCTCCACCGGGTGCGCCCCGCGGGGTCCGGCCTCGGCCGAAATGTGCGGCCCTTCGATGTGGAATCCCTCCATCGCTTCGCTTTGCGCCAACCCGGCACGGCGGAATTCTTCTTTCGCCGATGCAAGGTTTTGCAGCGCCCTCACAATGCGGTCTTCCGGGCCGGTGATCAGCGTAGGAAAGAATCGCGTCACCCCGGTCGTGAACATCTTCTGAATCGATCGGGCGATAGCCTCGTGCGCAGCATCCGGATCGTTGTAATCCACTCCCGCGAATCCGTTCACCTGGACGTCGATAAATCCTGGCGCAACAAATTCGTTCATCTCCGGAGGCCGGATGAGTTCGTCGATCGCCTGAATGCCCTTTTCGTATTCAATTCGCGCCACCGCCGAGGTGCTCGCGAGTTTTCCTACGATCGAACTTGTCAGCGGATTCTCCGCAGCCCGGTCAGACATAGATGCCCAGCTTTCATAGATGCCCAGCTTTGTTTTTTTCACAAGTTACGCACAAGCGATTGTCCCCAATGCGCGCGAAACAGAGGAGATAAATCGTGTTGAAAAGGCTTCTTGCCGGCCGCATCCGTACTGGCAATCGACGGCCGGTTGGGGTACAACTTTCAATAGATCCGGCGCGGGTGCTTGATCGGCAGGTAATCTCGGGGGAGGTGGCTGCGGGTTCGGTATTCGCGCTTGGACGAAGCATTGACATTGAGCTAGCCGGAAAGGCGGGCTCAACACTCAGGGCAGGAATCAATTCTTCCGGTCCCCGCGGCCGGTAAAGAATTGTTCCCGCCCTGAAGCTGTTATTGGGCCGTCTGCTAACCCGCGCTCCCAGGCTACGCGCCCACGGGTTCATTTTCCGGCACGCCCGCCACCGGGGTGAGCCACTGAAACTCGTCCGTCACTTTGCCTTTTACGATTTCAAAGAAACGACGCTGAATACGCTGTGTGACGGGCCCACAGCGGCCTTCGCCGACGACGATCCGGTCAACGGATCGGATGGGCGTCACTTCGGCGGCCGTGCCGGTGAAAAACACCTCGTCCGCGATGTATAGCATTTCGCGCGGGATGATGGTCTCAATGACAGAAATTCCCAATTGCGCCGCTATCTTCACGATGGTGTCGCGCGTGATGCCGGGTAGAACCGAAGCTCCCAGCGGCGGCGTGACAAGAGCGCCGTTCCGCACGAGGAAAATATTTTCGCCTGATCCTTCGCTCACATAGCCGGCCTCATCGAGCGCGATGCCCTCTGCGTAGCCGTTCACCGCCGCTTCCATGCGAATCAGCTGCGAATTCATGTAATTCGCTCCCGCCTTCGCTAGTGCCGGCAGCGTGTTCGGAGCGATGCGGCTCCACGACGAAACGCACACATCGACACCTTCAGCCACCGCTTCGTGGCCCAGGTATTGACCCCATGGATAGCAGGCGATATAGGTCTCGACAGGGTTGTTCCAGGGCAGGACTCCCACGTCTCCGTAACCGCGCAGCGCGATCGGACGGATGTAGCAGCCACGCAGCTTGTTCTCTCGCACGACGTTGACCATCGCCGCCGTCAGTTGATCCGCGGAATATGGCAATTCCATGCGGTAGATCTTGGCCGAATCGAGTAGCCGCCGGCAATGATCCTGTGCACGAAAAATGGCCGGCCCGCGCTCTGTTTCATAACACCGCACGCCCTCGAATACCGAGCTGCCGTAGCTCACCACATGTGAAAGCACATGAATCTGCGCGTCATTCCAAGGAATGAGGCGTCCGTTGTGCCAGATCTTCTCGGTGGGGTTGAGCATGTTGCGATTATAGCGATCCGAGGGAAATTCGCGCTCCGTTTACCCAAACGTCATGAACCTGAAAACCGTCATCGAATTGCACGAAATCCGCGGTCTTGCCGCGGGCTATTGAACCGTGCTCATCGGCAGGCTGCCGGACCGAAAAGATGACGGTTCAGGCATTCGCCTTGAACGAAGCTAGGATCTGGTTCGGCCGCCCGGCGGATGCGAACCGTGCCGGACCGCACGCAGCCAGGCGCGCTGGGCATTGATTTTATCGTCAAATCCGGCGGGTAAATAGAAGCGTGTCCGGCATTCACGGCAGCGGTATGGCTTCATATTCCAGAGCCGCATGAATACGTCCCGGAATTTCCAGTGCATGGATCGCGTTATGTCAGTAGAGCGGCAACGAGGGCACAAGGCGGAGCACTTTCCAGCTAATCACATAAATACCTATTTAAAGGCTGACTAATCAAGTCGAGGAGTCCCAGTACGCCCGGGGTGGTGTCTGATAACGGATATTATGTCAACTTTACGGGAACTCTCCGGGCAATGAAAAAAAGCCGCTCCAGCTCGTCAGGGTGAGCCAGAGCGGCTGAGGGAAGATCGTCGTCAGCGACCCCGATGGCCGCTCGAATGTCCGCCGCCACCACCGCCTCCGCGGGAGCTACCCCCGCCTCCACTGCCCCGCGCAGGTGCGCTGTAATGCGGGGCGGCCGGAGCACTGTAATGAGGAGCAGACGGTGCGTTGTATCGCGGCGTAGCCGGAGGCGCGTTATAACGTGGCGTGGCGGGAGCGCTATACCTTGGCGCGTTGTAGGTCGAACGGCCCCCGCCATATTGTTGGCCGTAATTCCGGTAACTCGGATATCTTGGCGTCCCCTGCGGCGATGCCGATTGTGGTTGCGGTTGTCCGAAGCGATGCCACCCGCTCTCGCCTTGTCCACTCGAAAAATTCTGGCGTAACGAATTCGAGGTTCCCGGCTCGCCGAAGCGTTGCCAGCCGCCGCTCGACGATTGGGACGGAGTCGAATAGCTGCCGCGCCCCGTATACCCGCGTTGCACATTCGGCGCGACGGCTTGCCGCGCTTGCGGCGTGGCACTGAACCGCGATCCATTCGCGAAGCCCTGGGGCCGGAAAAACGAGCGGTTTCCCACGGCTGACAGGCGCGGATTGGCCTGCGCCGGGCGGCTTGAAAATTGATAGCTTGCGCGGGTCGGCGATACCGGTACCTGCCCCCGGAACAGAGTCGCACTGCTGAGTTGCGCGCGCGTAGCAGCCGCAAAGCGCTGGTGAGGCCCGCCAAATCCGTTATACGGCGCGGTCAGCGCGCCGCCTCGAATCGCCGCGTTGCGGTAGGCGTGTTCCAGCCCAAACCCGGTGCGTCCGAAGCCCCGGTAATCATATCCGCCGCGCCAGCCGCGTCCCCACCAGGGATGGAATGTCTCATACGGCGCCAGCGCCACCCATCCCAATCCCGCACCCCAGCCAAAGAAGCCGACCAGCGCCGGACTCCACACATGAAAACCGATTCTCGCTCCCGGCCACCAGCACCAGCCATAGCCGGTATTCCAGAACCAGCGGCCGTAGTGGTATGGCGCCCAACCCCACGGCGCAGAGTCGACCCAGGTCCAGCCATAGTACGGCTCCCAGGACCATTCGCCATAGCTGTACGGCGACCAGTCCGCTGCCGGGGCCTGCGGCGCCCAGACCTGGCCGTATTGCGACGGCACCCAGTTTCCGTAATGGTCCAAGTCGTCAGCCCCGTACACATCCGGGCTCACATATTGATAACTCTGCGATCCCAGCAGATCGCGATCTCGCGTTGCGCTCCAGTCGTCCAATTGATCGCGTCCTGAAGGAGCGACATTCTGAAACTCGGGATCCGACGGATTTCCCCGCACCAGGATCGACTGTCCCGGCTGCAGGCGCTGAGAACCACGAGGACTAAATATCTCCGCCGCTCCATTCCGGAGCGTGATCTCCGTGGTTCCATCGTCAAGCACTGAAATTCGAATCTCGCCCTGTGCTTCCGGCTTTATTGCGATACTCGGCGTGTCGATCTCGGTTTCCGCGTCGGAGGCGCGCAGCACGCGGTAGATAATCGTTCCCATGCCGAGTTGCACTCGATAGCGGCGGTATTCAAGATCGGCAACTCCCACGTCCGTATTCGGGCCGAGCCGTATCAGGTTGGCGGAATCCAACTCCACCTCCGCCCTCGATCCCGGCGCGGTCTGCAAATGATCCTGCGCCACGAGGGGCGCGTTTATCACAGCCGCCACAAGCTCTCCGGAATCGGCGCGCTTGACGTTGACATCACCCTGAACAATGCTGATGCGGGCCACCCCGTGCTGCCGGTCCGCGGCTATATCTTGTCCGTTTGGATCTTGTTGTTCCGGCGAGACCGGCGGATATGGTTGCGGCTGTTGATAGGAAGGCGGCTGCGGCCCATACTGCGCGATAAGGGCGGGTTCCGTCCCGAAGAACGTCACGGCGGCAGCTAAAAACACCGTGAATAGGTTGCGGAACATAGGGCTCGCCCGATGTTGCTACACGTTAGCCGCCAAACGTGTAAGGATCTGAATTCAAAAACCTTTGCTGTTGCGTCCACGAGTGGCCCCTGGCCGAAAACCACCACCCGGGGCGGATTTCCACCGTGCCAAACGCTTATAGCGGGACTGTAAATTTGAAGGCGGACCCGTGACTGCCGTCGCTCTCCACCCACATGCGGCCCCCGTGAGCGCGTACGATTTTGCGGCAGATCGACAATCCGAGTCCGGTTCCCGGAACTTCCCTTCCGTGCAGTCGTTTGAAGGGAGTAAACACCATTTCCTGATACTTTGGTTCAATTCCGCTGCCGTTGTCGCGAACACAAATCGTGTAAGCGTGGGCGTCTTCTTCAGCCGTTACATCAATCCTGGGCGGCTCCGCGCTCCGAAACTTCAAGCAATTGCTGAGGAGCTGTTGGAAAAGCTGCACAAACTGAGATTCATCCACCGCCACTTCGGGCAAATTGCCATACCTGATCTCCGCCTGGCATTCGTTCGCCTGGGCCTGGAGGCTGAGCCATGCCCATTGAGCGAGCGCCTTCAAGTTCATGAGGGTGCGCTTGGGCGAGGTGCTGATTCGCGAGTACTTCAACAGGTCTTCAATCAGCGCGTTCATCTCACGCGCGCCATCTATGATCGAGCTTGTCATCTCGCTCGCCTGTTGATCGCCCGCGTGTTGCCGCTGCAAAAGCTGAGCGAAGCTCGAAACGCTCCGCAGGGGCTGGCGCAGGTCATGGCTGACCGCGTAGATGAAATGCTGCATTTCTTCGGTCGCCGACTGGGCTTTTGCAGAGCACTCTTCGAGAGCGTGTTTCAGCTCCTCGATCTCGCGGCGCGCCTCCGCCAGTTGCTCCTCAGAACCCATTCGTTACGCAGCCTGCAGAAGACCGAGCCGCTCGAGCAGCGCATTGGCATCCGGATCGCGCCCCATGAACCCGCGATAAAGCTGAGCCGGATCGTCGCTATCGCCGCGCTCGAGAATGTGCCGGCGGTAGTCTTCGCCGGTTTCGGCGTTGAAGATGCCTTCGCGCCGAAAGCGCGTAAACGCGTCGGCGTCCAGAACCTCCGCCCACTTATATGAGTAATAACCGGCGCCATAGGCGACGGGGCTGGCGAACAGGTGCGTGAAGCTCGCCAGCATCCCGTAATCGAACGGCAGCGACGCCGGGGTGAAGTCTTGCAGTATCTCTCGCGAGTAGGCCAGCACATCGCGCGCCTGCTTCGGATTATATTCGCGGTGCAGTTTGAGATCGAGTGTGCCGAATCCAAGTTGCCGCATTTGTAAGTTCGCGGAACGGAATGTGCGTGCGCGCTTCATTTTCTGGAACAACGCATCCGGAATGCCTTCGCCGGTTTGGTAGTGGCGCGCGAACAGGTGCAGCGCTTCCTGCTCCATGCACCAGTTCTCCATGATTTGCGACGGCAGCTCCACGAAGTCCCAGGGAACATTGGTGCCCGCCAGCGTGCGAACCGGTACGCGGCTCAGCGTGTGATGGAGCAAATGCCCGAACTCGTGAAAGATAGTTTCCACTTCCGTGTGCGTGAGGAGAGAGGGTGTGCCACCCACCGGCGGTGTGAGATTCCCGCAAATCAACCCTACGTGAGGCTGCCCTGCATCCGGATTGCCCGTGATGAGCGAATCCATCCACGCGCCGCCGCGCTTGTTTTCGCGTGGAAACCAATCGGTATAAAAGCCTCCCAGAAGTTCGCCCGATCCGGCGTCCTCGACGCGGTAGTATTTCACAGCGGGATCCCACCCGGGTACATTCGGTTCCGCGATCACCTTTATGCCTAGAACGCGGCTGAAGATATCGAACATGCCCGCGACCACCCGGTCCAATTCAAAATAAGGTCTCAGCTCTTCCTCGTCGAAGTCATACACCTGCTGTCTTTGCTTCTCTGCGAGATACGACACATCCCACGGATGGACCTCGTCATATCCAAGCTTCTTCGCGAGCTCCGCGAGGCTCTGGTTTTCGCGCTCGAAAAACGGTTCGGTCTTGCGGCGTAAATCTTCGAGGAAAGTTTGAGCGTGCTCCCCGGCGTGCGCCATCCGGTCCTCCAGAACAAGATCGGCAAAATCCGGATAGCCGAGCAAGCGCGCCTTTTCGTTGCGCAGGCCCAGAATCTCGGGAATCAGAAGCCGGTTGTCGAAGGGCTCGCAAGCGGCGCGCGTGTTCGATGCTTGCCACAGCTCGTGGCGAATGGCGCGGTCGTCGAGATAAGTCATGGCCGCCGTGTAACTCGGAGCTTGTAAAGTCAGACGCCATCCTTCCCTGCCCTTGGACTTGGCGCTTTCACGCGCCGCCATGCGCGCCGATTCCGGGAGGCCCGCGAGCTTTTGCTCCTCGGTGATCAGCATTTCAAACGCATTTGTCGCGTCGAGCACGTTTTCCGCGTATTTTGTTGTCACCTTGGTTAGCGCGACATCGATCTGCTCCAGTTTCTTTTTGCCTTCGGCGTCGAGATCCGCTCCAGCGCGCCGGAATCCGGTGACCGTCTTTTTCAGGAATCGCTTGTGTACCGGAGCCAGATCGTGCGCACCCGCGCTGTCATTGACAGCTTTCACGGCGCTCCACAGATTCGGGTCCAACGGAATGGACGTGTAGAACATGCTGACCGGTCCCTGGATGGCGTTGTATGCGGCTCGCAGTTCAGGCGTTGTCGCGACCGCTTCCAGATGGCGAACAACGGCCATCGCAAAATCCAGCGGCTGCGTCAGCTTGTCCAGGCCCAGCAGAATATTGTCGTAGGTCCTGGGAACTCGCGGGTCCGCCAAGTCGGTCAACCGCTGCTTCATTTGTTTCAAGAGCAGGTCAATGGCAGGCTGCACATGCTCTGCCTTGATGGCATTAAATGGAATTGGAAACCGCTCGATCAAGAGCGGGTTATCAATTGATAGTTCAGACATTAGTTGATGATTAAGCAGCCGTCAAGCGCGCCCGCTACCAGACGCGGCAACCCTTGGCCGCGTACATCTTGTCTTCAGCCTTGCATCCGAATGCTTCACTGAACTGGGGCATGTTGGAAACCACTCCGTTCGTCCGGAACTTGCCCGGAGAATGCGGATCTGTCTGGGCCCACGTGCGGGCCTGCTCCGGTCGCACGTTTTCGCACCACACCTGCGCAAAGCCGATGAAGAACTGCTGGTTCTGCGAGTAGCCATCGTCCTTTTTCGAAGCCGGTATCGACTTCTTGGCGAGATCGTCCATAAGAGCAAGGTACGCGAGGCGAATTCCGCCGTTATCCGCTGTGTTCTCCCCCAGCGTCAGCTTTCCATTTAGTTCAATGCCCGCGACCGGACTGAAGCCGCCGTACTCATTCACGAAGCAATCAGCCAGCTTGTTGAACTGCTCCTCGTCGGCTTTCTGCCACCAATCCTTCAAATTTCCGTCGGCATCGAACTGCCGCCCCTGATCGTCGAAGCCGTGCGTGAGCTCGTGCCCGATGACCACGCCCACCGCGCCGTAGTTGACGGCGTCCGTGGCCTGGTTCGAGTAGAACGGAGGCTGAAGAATGCCAGCCGGAAAATTGATGTTGTTCTGCGTCGGATCATAATATGCGTTTACCGTCGGCGGCGTCATGCCCCATTCGGCGCGGTCGACAGGCTTGCCGATCTTATCGCGCTGGCGCTTGCTCTCAAATTCGTTGGCGCGGTACCAGTTCCCGAAGTAGTCGGTGTCGACAATGTTGACCGACGAATAGTCCCTCCACTTGTCCGGATAGCCGATTTTGTTCGCGACGGCGTGCAACTTGATCAAAGCCTGCTTCTTCGTTTCCGGAGCCATCCAGTTGATCGACTCGATATCATTCGCCATTTGCCGCTCGATCTCGTGGACCATATCGAGCGTGCGCTGTTTCCCCTGCTCGCCGAACGTCTTTTCCACGAACTTGCGCCCAAGAGCTTCGCCCAGCTCGTCATCTGTCGCCGACACGCAGCGCTTCCAGCGTGGCCGCAGCTCCTTCGCGCCGGAGAGCGTGCGCCCATAAAAATCGAAATTCTCGTCGACGAAGGATTTTGGCAGACGTCCGGCGCTCGCGGTCAAATAATGCGATGTAATGTAGTCCTTCAGCCCGCTGAGATCCTCTTTCTGCAAAACGGTGCTCAGCGTCTTGAAAAATTCGGGAACCGCGACATTCAGCTTGGAAAAATCGGGAGTCTGAAGCCTAGTGAAGAACTCGTTGAAATTGAAAGCCGGGACGAGCTGTGCGAGGTCGCTTTTCGGCATTTCATGGACCAGGAGCTGCGGATTGCGGCGGGAGGTGACATCGAGCGATCCTTTAGCGAGATCGGTTTCAATCGCCATCACCGCGTCCGCTTTTTTTGCTGCCTCCGCCGCCGGAACGCCGATCAGCTCGAACATCTTCGCGACATGCGCCACATACTTTTGCCGGATCTCCTGCGATTTGGGATCCGTCCGAAAATAGAAATCCTTTTCGGGAAGTCCGAGGCCGCCTTGGTCGACCTCGGCGATGGTCATTTTGGCGTCTTTCGGATCGGGAGTGGAATCGAACGTGAAGAAAACGCCGACCTGACGGTCGTGCATCCGCGCTACCTCGTCCAGGAGCTCCTGCTGATTGGCGATGTGCGCGATCCGTTCCAGTTCTGACTGCAGCGGAGACGTGCCTCGCTTCTCGATCTCGGCCTCGTCCATACATGAGCGATAGAATCCGCCGATCTTTTGGTCGATGGACGAGCGCTTTTGATTTTGCTCGGAATCCTGCAGAATGTCGCGCAGCGCCGCCTGGTTGCGGTCAAACAACTGATTGAACGTTCCCCACGAGCTCTCGTCCGCGGGGATCGGATTGTTCTTCATCCAATTCCCGCATGCGTACTGATAAAAATCGTTGCAGGGGTCGGCGGATTTATCGATGGCCTTCAGGTCAACGCCCGACTTGGAAAAGCTCTTAGTCCTCCGACTGCGCCAGTGCACCGCCTTGCGCGAGAGTGAGCCATAGTATCGCCCATACGAAGTTCTTGCTTTTCATTACCCTCAGTGTATGTAATTGGGGGCTCACCACACCCGGCAGCCGTTGGCCGCGACCATCGGCTGACCCGCCGAGCAGCCAAAAGCTTTTGCGAATTCCGGCATGTTCTGAACCACGCCGATGACGCGGAACTGCCCGGGCGAATGCGGGTTGGTGCGGAGCGTGGTGCGGAGATTCTCGGGCCGCTGGTTGGCGCACCAGATCTGCGCGAAACCGAGGAAGAACCGCTGCTGGGGCGTGTAGCCATCCAGAGCATTTTTGTCTACTGTGCCGTTCTCCAGGCCGCCCAGCAGCGCCATATACGCCAGGCGAATGCCGGCGTTGTCCGCTCCGTTCTCGCCGAGCGTCAGCCGGCCGTTTATATTAGCTCCTTCCACCGGGCTGAATTTCGAGTATTCCTCGACGATGCAATCGGCCCGTTTCTTGAACTCGGCGGCATCCTGCTGGGTCCACCAGTCGCGCAAATTTCCGTCGGCATCGTACTGGCGGCCCTGATCGTCGAATCCGTGCGTCAGCTCGTGCCCGATGACGGCCCCGATGCCGCCGAAATTGACTGCCATGTCCGCGCTGTTGTTATAGAACGGAGGCTGAAGGATGCCCGCGGGGAAATTGATGTTGTTTTCTAGCGGACTGTAGTACGCATTCACGGTTGGCGGGGTCATGTTGAACTCCGACCGGTCAACCGGCTTCCCTATCTTCTCCAGATTGCGATGTATCTCATAGGCCCGCGCGTTTCTCGCGTCCGCGACCAGGTTCCCGTCCTGGATCTTTACGCTCGAGTAGTCCTTCCACTTGTCCGGATAACCGATCTTGTTTGTGACGCCTTTCAGCTTGGCGATGGCCTGCTCCTTTGTGGCCTCGCTCATCCAGGTCAAGGAGTCGATATCCGATTCCATTTCCGTCTCGATGATTTTTACGAGCTGCTGGGTCTTCTCCTTCGCTTGCTTACCGAAGGCTTTCTCAACATACTTTTGGCCGACCGCATCTCCCAGGCTGCGATCCGTCAATTGAGTGCACCGTTTCCAGCGCGGCTGCAACTCCTGCGTGCCAGTGAGATAGCGATTGTAGAAATCGAAATTCTCGTCCACGAAGGCCTTGCTCAACAGCGGTGCATTTCCGGAAATATAGTGCCAGGTCATATAGCTTTTCAGGTCGTCGAGGCTGGTGGAATCGAGAGTCGAGTTCAGGCTCTTAAAGAAGTCCGGAACCGAAACGTTCAGCGTGCTGAATTCCGGTGTTTTACGATCTGCGAAGTATTGCTTAAAGTTGAAGTCCGGCGTCAGGGCCTGCAACTCGGTCAGGCTCATCTTGTGATAAGTGCGATGCGGATCGCGGCGCGCCACGCGATCCAAGGAAGCTTCGGCGAGCGCTGTTTCGAGCGTCATCACAGCCTTGGCGCGGGCATCTGCGTCCGCTTGTGAATCGCCGACAAGCTGGAACATTTTCGAAATATGTTGGACATATTTCGCGCGAGTTTTCTCGTCCTTCGGACCTATGTAGTAGCTCTTGTCGGGAAGGCCCAAGCCGCCCTGATCGACATCGGCGATGGTCATTGTGGATTTGTCGGGATCGGGCCGCGATCGGAAGCTGAAAAAGACCGGTATGCCCTGATCGTGCAAGGCGGCCACTTCGGCCCCGATCGCCGCCTTGTCCTTCAAGCTGCGGATGCGTTCCATTCCCGGCCGGATGGGCGCGTCGCCGGCCTTCTCCACCGCCGCTTCATCCATGCAGGAGGCATAGAACGCACCAATTTTTTGATCTACCGGCGAACGCTCCTGGTGTTTGTCGGAATCTTCGAGAATCTGATGAACAATTTCCTGATTGCGGTCCGCCAGTTCGTTGAAGCGGCCCCAATCCGCATACTGCGGCGGAATCGGATTGGCCTTCATCCAGTTGCCGCAGGCGTATTTATAGAAGTCCTGGCACGGATCGACCGCCTTATCGATAGCCTTCAAATCCACGCCGGCCGAAGGCGATGAATTTTGCGCAAGAGCGGCCGCCGCGAGGGCGAGCAGGCCAAACGTAAGTCGAACACGGACTCTGTTTCTCATGAAAACTCCCTGATGCTTAGGAATAGCAAACCGGGAATCAGCGCGAACGGCGGCTCACGCCTGTGTGTTTGCCCGGCGTACACGCCAAACGATGAGACCTATGACGATGGCTACAGCGATAGCTACTAAGGTGTAACGGTGAACAAGGCCCATCGCCGCCCGCCATTTTTCGCCGACAAAATATCCCAGCGCGAGAAAGCTGCCGACCCATATCGCGGCTCCGGAGTAAGCAAAAAGGGCAAAGGCCGGGAATTCCAGGTCTGACATTCCAGCCACGAACGCCGTGAAATGCCGCACGGCAGGAATGAAATAGCCGAAAGTGAGCAACCAATCCCCTGCCCTGTTAAACCAGCGATGGACGCGCTCGAGACGATCCTGAGTCAGGTGCACATACTTCCCGTAACGAAGCACTACCGTGTGCCCGATGGTGCGTCCGATGAGATAGCTGAGCGAGATGCCGCAAACGCTACCCGCAAACGCGGCGGCGAACGTCAGCGCCGGATGCATTCGCCCGCTCGAAATGAGATATCCCGAAATGACGAGAAGCGTCTCATCGGGAATGGGCAATCCCACAATCCCGAGGACGAGCAGACCAAAAAGACCTGCGTAGCCGTAGTGCGAAAGCCATGCGAGTAGGGACTCCATGCGACGGCTATCAGAGCATAACAGGCGATCGGGGGCGCAGCGGGCCGAACAGCAATGGCTAACCGCTTCGTTGGGTCGCGGCTCAGCTTCCAAAGCGTGGGCGGTCAGAAGACCGGGCGGATGCGAGCGAAATTACCAAACAAAATGGGCGACTTTACGGCCAGAGCGTTCCCGATATTGATGAGGTTATCGGCGAGGACACCTAAACCGACCCAACGCTTCATTCCCTCCAGACCACGGTAGCGGCAGCGGCCGATCCCATGCCGCCGCTTGAGTATACTGATGCGACCTTCACAGCCGGTCCGCCAACGCTGTGCTTTTTTGAACCAGCGACGCTTCTCCAGTTTCTTTCGCTGCATGCTGCCCGTATTGCGATTCGGCACTGCCACCCACTTCACACCTTTCTCCTGAACCGCTCGTTCTTGCGCTTGCGAGTAAAATCCCGCATCCGCCGCCACCAACTGAGGCACGCGGCCGAGTTTGCGTATCTGCGCCTCCACAGAGGACAGCAGCAGTTCTCGATCGCTGGGTCGCTCGTCGAAAACTTCATAATGCGTGATGATCTGATTCTCGGCTTCCTGTACCTGCACCAGTTTGCCGAATTCAGTTGGCTTGCTGGCCTTACCCTTACGAATGATTTCCGTGTGCGGCTCAAACAAACTCACCACCTTGCCCGGCATCTGTGTGATACCTTCGAACACCCGCGTCCTAGTCTGCTTCACCACTTGTCGTACTCGATCGGCCATCGTCGATAAGCTCTCGGCAAGATGGCGCAGGCCCTTCTTGCGCTTAGCCGACATCTCTTCCACCTCTTGCATCACCCGCTGCGTGTCATTCAGGATCTGGCGCGAATAGCGCAGTAACTCGCGATACTGTTTCTGGCGGCGCTCCTCACGGCCCGCTGCTTTTTGCCGGCTGGCCATGGCAATTGCCCGGACTCGCTTGTTCACGCTGCGGGTTCGATCTCGCACCTTCCGCTTCAACTTCCCGGCCTGCTTCTCGATCCTCTTCATGCTTCGCGTCAGCACGCGTGCTCCATCGCCCAACAAACTCGAATCGGTCGGGTAATGGATATTGGTTTCTACCACCGTGGTGTCCACGCGCATCTTGCGGCCTCGCACCGCGCCCTTCTCTTGGGCTATCGCTACCAGCCGCTCATGCAAAGTAATAAGCTTGCCGGAAGCGCCATATTGGAAAGCATATGCCCTCAATCGTAATAGAGCGTGATCTCGCGGCGCAGATGCGTGACGGCGCGCGTGTGTTCGTCAACCTGTTCAGACCGGCGGATGATCTGCCGTATCCCGTCATCATGTCCGTCACGCCATACGGCAAGGACAAGTTTCCGGATCGCCTCACAACCTTCTTCATGCGCCTCTCGGGCGTGAAATTCGGCAAGCTCAATTGTTCACGGCTGACGGGTTTCGAAGCGCCGGATCCGGTCTATTGGGTGCAGCAAGGCTATATAGTCCTTCAGGCGGATGTTCGAGGCATGCACAAGTCCGAAGGACAAGCGGGAGTCCTCAGGCAGCAGGACGCGGAAGACTACTACGACCTGATCGAATGGGCGGCATCCCAGCCCTGGTGCGCAGGGCGAGTCGGTCTCATGGGCGTTTCGTATTTGGCCATGTCGCAATGGCACGTGGCGGCTCTGAAGCCACCCCACCTGAGTGCAGTAATCCCGTGGGAGGGCGCCACTGATTTATATCGCGAACTCGCCTTCCATGGCGGGATACCTGAAACGAAATTCGTTCCCCTCTGGTCCGAAAACCGGATCAAGCGCGGACGCAATCGCAGATTTCCGCTGGCAGAAGATTTCCTGGCCCAGAGAGCAGCGCATCCGCTGGACGACTCATACTGGGCTTCGAAACGACCGATCCTCGAAAACATCGAAGTGCCGGCGTTAGTGTGCGCCAGTTGGTCTGATCATGGATTGCATACCCGTGGATCGATCGAAGGGTTTGAGCGGATATCCTCCGGCCAAAAGTGGTTGTTCACACATGGGCGGAAGAAGTGGGAGACATTCTATGGCGAGGAGGCGCTGGCTTGGCAGAAGCGATTTCTAGATCATTTCCTTCGAGACGTCGACAACGGGATGGATCGGGTGCCGAAGGTACGCCTGGAAATTCGGAGAAGCTACTACCGACAAGAGGTTCGCAATGAGGAGAGTTGGCCGCCCTCGTCGGTACGGCCGGCCCTGCTGTATCTTTGCGCGAATACGAGCACTCTGCAAAGAGAACCGGTCGCTTCGGAGGGTAAGGTGCAGTATCGACCTGCGAGTCGAAACGGCCGGGCAGTTTTTTCTCTCCGATTAAAGCGGGCGATTGAACTAATTGGCAGCGTCCGGTTGACGCTCTGGGCGAGCACTTCTGAAGGCGATGATCTGGATCTCTTCGTGGTCCTACGCAAGCTCGATTCTACCGGCAGCGAGGTTTTTTTCTCCGGGTTCAACGGATACGCTCGCGACAGTGTCGCTAAGGGATGGCTCCGCGCTTCACACCGGGAGCTAGACGCGTCGCGCTGCACGCCGCTGCGTCCATGGCACAGCCATACTCGTATTCAAAAACTGCGTTCCGGCGACATTGTGCGACTCGAAATCGAAATTTGGCCGTCTGCGACACTCTTCGAGGCTGGATCCACTGTGCAGTTAACGATCCAAGGTCACGATGCGGCGAAATACCCGGCCTTTGGCCACCGCAAGCTCGTCAACCATGGCCGGCACACGATATTCACGGGAGGGCGGTACGACTCGTGCCTGGCCGTTCCGCTCAACAATTGGGGTTCCGAATGAGCAGCGATCGGTGATCCCGCTTGACGGATTGCACGCTCAGGCTGTCGGCGTTTTGCTGGCGCAAACGGGGACGTCGGACATCACCGATGCTCACGTCGTGATATGCGCGCAGAGCGCAGGCCATGCGGTCATCACGAGTGATCCGCTCGTTCTTAGACGGCTTGACCCAAAGCTCCGAGCCATTACGGTCTAGCAGGTCTAGCGGCCGGCACGGCTACAAGATCTCGAAACTAATCGACTCGCGCTCGGAGGGCGCACTGACATTTAATGTCGCCTCGCTTTATCCAATGCTTTACCGTCTGGAAGGCAGAGGCTGGATTCAAGGGCGCTGGAATTTCACGTACCCGATTTAAGAACAGTAGAAGTTGTCTACCATCGAGGACAGGCCGGACGCTAACGAAGCATGGGAAACAGCTCGCGAATTCGGGAGTCGTTGGGGCGGGCGCCGTACTCGCAGATTTCGAAAGCCTCATAGTATCGGGTCGAATTACCCTTCGCCGGACCATACCACTTCACCAGTGCTGCGCGTACGGCCGGGTTGATCTCACGCGTTCTGGCGCGTTTCAGCCAAGGCTCGCGGTCGGCGGGGTTTTTCGGAACCTGGTCCAATTTGCCGTCCACCCACGGCAACCATTCATAAACCTGCGAGACGTGCGCGCCGAGAGCGTGAATCTTCTGATCGACCACCTCATCGATATCGACAGCGATATCGGGGCGAAACGGATTGGGCCGCTGAAAACCATCTTCAAAGTAAAGAAACACGGGATTCTTTCGCAGCGCCGGGGCCTCCGGCACAATGTCCGGCACAACCACCATATACGCAGCGTCCTGAACCAGAACGCCTGTATAACGATGATCGGGGTGATAATCGTTGGGACGCGGCGCGAGTACGACGTCGGCCTTCCACTCGCGAATTTCCCGTATGATCTGCTCGCGAACATCGAGCGTGGGAAGCAACTCTCCATCGTGGTTGTCGAGAACGTCGTATTCAATCCCGAGACGCCGCGCGGACTCCTTGGCTTCCGCGAGCCGGCGGCGGGCTAGTTCGGCGCCGCGCATGGTCTGGTGTCCCGCGTCGCCGTTGGTGACAGAGACAAATTTGACAGGGTGACCCATTTTCGCGAGCAGCGCGGCCGTGCCCGCCGCCCGGATATCACAGTCATCCGGATGCGCGCCGAAAGCGATGACACGGGTCGGGCCAACTTGGGCCAGAAGCGTTGCCGCGGCGACCAGCAGGAGAAAAAGAGTTTTCATCAGACCTCCATCGAGCTAATGATAGGCAACTCGAAATTGCGTGATACACTCGGATGTGCGGACGCGCATTCTGGGTGTTATCCCCGCCCGCTTTGCCTCCTCCCGATTCCCTGGAAAAGCCCTCGCTGAGCTCGCTAACAAGCCGATGCTGCAGCACGTCTGGGAGCGCGCGCAGATGTCGCGTTATCTCGACGATGTCGTGGTTGCTACCGACGATGAACGCATTGCGGCCGTCGTGCGGCGTTTCGGCGGCCGCGTTCGCATGACCAGCGCCGGCCATCCTTCGGGCACAGACCGTTTGGCCGAAGTCGCTTCTTCCGAACAAGCCGCTCTCTATGTGAACATCCAGGGCGATGAGCCGTTGATCGATCCCGAAGCTATCGATGCCGCGATTCTTTCCGTGCACGGTGACGAATCGGTGCCGATGGGTACGCTCAAGAAACTTATCGCGGACCCTACGGATATTGTGAACACGAATGTCGTCAAAGTGGTTACGAACCTGCAAAACGACGCGATCTATTTCTCGCGTTGCCCGATTCCTTACGAGCGGGACGGGCGCAGCGGAACGCCGCTGTACGCCAAACACATCGGTTTATACGTCTATCGCCGCGATTTTCTCCTGCAGTATCCGGATCTGAGAATTGGGCCGCTCGAACAGGCCGAACGGCTGGAGCAACTGCGGGCTCTCGAAAATGGCTATCGTATCCGCGTGGTTGAAACCGAATACGAATCTCTCGGCGTGGATACGCCCGAAGACCTGGAGCGCGTTAATCAGCTTTTTGGAGTGGCGGCGGAGACATTCGGACGCAGAGGTTGAATTCAACGGAGGGGTGATTTAGGACACCAAATGCCTAAGTATATTTTCGTGACGGGCGGTGTGGTTTCATCGCTGGGAAAGGGAATCGCGGCGGCATCGATCGGTTGTCTGCTGGAAAGCCGCGGGCTTCGCGTCACTCTGCAAAAGTTCGATCCGTACCTAAACATCGATCCGGGCACCATGAGCCCGTTCCAGCATGGAGAGGTTTTCGTGACCGACGATGGCGCGGAAACCGATCTCGATCTGGGGCATTATGAGCGTTTCACACACGCTCCGCTGACGCAGAGCAATAATCTGACCTCCGGCCGGATTTACGAGCAGATCATCACGCGGGAGCGCAGGGGCGATTACCTCGGCAAAACCGTGCAGGTGATTCCGCACGTTACGAATGAAATCAAGGCCGCCTGCCGCAAAGTTGCCGCGGACGTGGACATCGCGATCGTCGAAATCGGCGGCACGGTCGGCGATATTGAATCCCTGCCGTTCATTGAAGCTATCCGTCAGATGCGCCATGAAGAAGGGCGCGACAACACGCTGTTTATCCACCTGACGCTGGTCCCCTGGATTGCGGCGGCGCAGGAGCTGAAGACCAAGCCCACCCAGCACAGCGTGAAGGAGCTGCGCGCTATCGGTATTCAACCGGATATCCTGCTTTGCCGCTCGGAGCGGCCATTGCCCGCCGAAGTGAAGGAAAAGATCGGGCTATTTTGCGACGTGGACGTGAGCGCGGTGGTCACCGCTAAGGATGTTCATTCGGTCTACGAAATTCCACTGGTGTTCGCCGAGCAGGGCGTCGACGAGAGCATTCTGCGCATGTTGAACGTCAAGGCCGGTCCCCGCGATCTCTCACATTGGATCGAGATGCTCGACCGCATGAACAATCCCACACGTGAAGTCACCATCGGGCTGGTCGGCAAGTATGTCGAGTATGAGGACTCCTATAAGAGTTTGAAAGAAGCGCTTCTGCATGCCGGAATCGCTCACCAGGCGCGCGTCCATATTGAATGGATCGAGTCCGATCGCATGGAATGGCCCGAATGCCGCAACCACCTGCGGCGATTCGACGGCATTCTTGTGCCAGGTGGTTTCGGCAAGCGCGGTATTGCGGGAATGCTGAACGCGATTCGCTGCGCCCGGGAAGAGAAAATCCCCTATTTCGGGATCTGCCTCGGCATGCAGACGATGGTGATTGAATTCGCTCGCAATGTTTGCGGCCTGGCCGATGCCGACTCCACGGAATTCAATCCGGCCACCCCGTATCGTGTCATTTACAAACTGCGCGAGTTGAAGGGCGTCGACGAGCTGGGCGGCACGATGCGGCTGGGAGCGTATCCGTGTTTACTCGCCGAAGGCAGTTTTGCCGAACAGGCGTACGGAAGCACGGAAATCAGCGAACGGCATCGCCATCGCTATGAGTTCAACCGCGACTTTGAAGAAATTCTGACGCGACACGGGATGCGCCTCACGGGCCAGACCCCAGACGGGGTCTACGTCGAGATCTGCGAGGTAGGGGGCCATCCCTGGTATCTCGGCTGCCAGTTCCATCCCGAGTTCAAGTCCAAACCGTTGGAGCCGCATCCGCTGTTCGCTGCTTTTCTGGGAGCAGCGCTGAGTCACAAAGAGAACAAGTCCCTGCCCGCCGAGGAGCGCTCGCCGGCACCCGAATATTCGCACGCTCGATGACTCAGGTGATTGTGGGCGAGGGCTCGGGCGAGGTCACCTTCGCCAATACAGCGCGGCTTGCCCTCATCGCGGGGCCCTGCGTCATCGAAAGCGAGGATCACGTATTGCGCACGGCGCAAGCGATCCGCGAAATTGTCGGGGCCTACGTTTTCAAAGCGTCCTTTGACAAGGCGAATCGCAGCAGTATTCAGTCGTACCGCGGTCCCGGGCTGAAGGAAGGAGCGCGGATTTTAGGCGAGGTTCGCCAGCTCGGGATTCCTGTGCTGACCGATATTCACGAGCCGGCACAGGCTGCGGCGGCGGCAATGGCGGCTGATATTTTGCAAATCCCGGCCTTTCTCTGCCGGCAGACAGACCTGCTAGTGGAAGCCGGGAAGACGGGACGCGCGGTAAATATCAAGAAGGGACAGTTCGTCTCGCCCACCGACATTGCTTATGCGGCCGAGAAAGTGGCGAGCACCGGAAATAGCCGCATCATTCTCACCGAGCGCGGTTCCTCGTTCGGCTATAACAATCTGGTGGTGGATATGCGGGGGTTGGCAATTATGGCGAGCACCGGCTATCCGGTAGTTTTCGATGCCACGCATAGCGTGCAGCTTCCCGGCGCCGCTGGAAATGCATCGGGCGGCCAGCCGCAATTCATTGAACCTCTGGCACGGGCGGCGGTGGCAATGGGCATCGCCGGGGTATTCGTGGAGGTGCATCAGCAGCCGGAGCGCGCGCTATCGGACGGAGCAAACGCCCTGCGCCTGGATCGCTTACCTGAATTTCTTCAACGGCTTACGGCAATTGACAGGCTGGTAAAAAATTTCTTCGTTTTGTCCGAGACAACGCCGGAACACTCTCAAACGTCGTATCATGTGAAAAACGTATGATGTTTCGTGTACGCGAGCGTCGAGATCGTGAGCGCGGCTTCTCGCTGATCGAGCTGCTGATCGTCATCGCTATCATTCTGATAATCCTTTCGATCGCTCTTCCGCAGATGAGTAAATCCCGGATGCACGCTCAGGAGATGAGCGCGATAGCCGAGATTCAAACCATCAATCAGGCGGAGGTTCAGTACCAGTCGCAGTTCGGACAGTTTGCGACGGCCCTTGCGCAGCTTGGTCCTCCGACAACCGCGGGCGCCGCAGAAGGTCCGAACGCGGCTGGTCTGATCCCTGCCAGTCTGGCGAGCGGTTCCGCCAGCGGCTATAACTTTACCCTTGCGCCGAGCCCTTCCGGTTATTCCGTTACCGCTGTTCCGAAGGCCTTCGGGAGCACCGGGCGGCGCACCTTCTATTCCGATCAAACCGGCATCAAACGCGAGAACTGGGGGCAGGATCCGGCTACCGTCAACAGCCCGGAGATCAAGTAACACCACCTTGTGAGACTGTTTCGGGTCGTCTGCATCGGTCTGGCTCTGCTGCCTGCGCTGCGAGCCGCAGACGCCTTGACGGCTGCGGAGATCGGCAGAAAACTCGGCGAGATTACGCTCGATCCGCAGCAGACGTACCGGGTTCGAGAACTGCAGCTCACGCGCGGCGATATCGACATCTATCTGACGGAAGGAGTGCTTTCGTTTCTCTCCCCAGTGGCCGGCCGCTATGTCGCCGCAGCATTCACAATCGAAGGAGCGGAGGCCGGCGACGCCGAAATCCTGGTCCTGCCGCCCCGGCGCAGCGAGAGAGCATCACTCGCCTCATTCGCCAAAACGCCCAATCTCGACGAGCACTTCCGTTCGGCGATATTCCTGTTTTCGGATAACACGGCTAACGAGCTGCTCTCGCAACTACAGGACAAACCTGTTCACAAGGCACCCGAACTGGCCGCGCAATTCGCTCCGGTTCTAGATCGACTCCTGAGGGCCGTCGCTTCGGAAGTAAGCGTCCGCATGGCGCAGGCGCTTCTCGACAACCATGAGCCCGCGCAAGGCTTCTTCTACGGTCTGATCGGCGGCCGCGATGTGGGGCCATTCGATGTGATGTATGATCCCACGGAGTTTGAGCCGGTATCGCTGGGGAGGACTGTCAACGGGCCGGATGGGGAGCGGCGCTTTCAGCTCTGGACCGATTTCCGGCCGCGCCACGCGCCTGCGTATGTTTCCCCGTTGCCGCGTATCAGCGATTACCATCTGGACACGACGATTCACGCGGATCTCTCGATGTCGGTAACTGCGTCGTTCAAGTTGAAAGCGAATGCTGAAGATGGCCGCGCGATTCTTTTCGGGTTATCCGAGCGGCTGCGCGTCTTGACGGCCACCGTGGATGGAGAGCCGGCCGAAGTGTTTCAGCGCGAGTCCACGCCTTTGGCCGATCCCAAGCCGTCGCCCGACCCGAGACACACGGGCATTTTCCTGCTGGTTTCGGGCGCGCCACTGGAAGCGGGCACAATGCACAAAGTGGAGATCCAATATTCGGGGTCGGTGATCCGGCAGACTCCCAATGGATCGTACTTTGTGGACGAGCGGAACGTCTGGTATCCGTATTGCGGGCCGACATTAACCACTTTCGATCTCACCTTCCGATGCCCGGAACGATTGCGGCTCGTTTCCACCGGCGAGCCCGTCAGCGAGAACGTTGCGGATGGCGTGCGCATTGTTCACCGCAGAACGCAGCGGCCAGAGGGCCTAGCCGGGTTTAACCTCGGCGATTACAAGCTGAGTGCGGAGGATCGAGGTCCCTACCGCGTGGAGTGTTACGCCGATGCCTCCGCAAGCCAAGGGCTGGGCGACATTGCCCGGCAAACAGCCGAGCTCCTCGATTACTATACGCAGCGCTGGATCAAGCTCCCGATTCACAATCTCTCTGTCGCCCCGATTCCCGGTTACTTCGGACAGGGCTTTCCCGGATTGGTTTATCTGTCCTCGGTCTCCTACGTGCCTCTGGCAGAGCGGCCGGCGCAACTACGCGGCCAGCGCATGGATACGTTCTTTTCGGCCATGCTGCTGGCTCACGAGGTGGCCCACCAATGGTGGGGCAACATCGTCATTCCCGCCGATTACCGCACGTCGTGGCTGGTGGAAGCCATGGCTAACTATTCGGCGTTACAGTTTCTCGAGAAGTCGCAGGGCCTTGCCGCGCAGGATGCGGTACTGGACCTGTATCGCGACGAGTTAATGGAGGCCCAGGATGGCAAGACGATCGAATCAGCCGGGCCTGTGGATTTCGGGCAGCGGCTGATCGACGCCGCCAGCCCGCAAGCCTGGCGCACTATCATCTACGAAAAGGGCACATGGGTCATGCACATGATCCACCAGCGCCTGGGCGACGAGGCTTTTAACAGGATGCAGGTGCGGCTGCTGCAGGAGTTCGCGACCAAACCAATCACGAATGAAGATTTCCGCCGGGTGGCGGGCGAATTCGTTCCTGCGGGTGCGCCCGACAAAACATTGTCAGCATTCTTCGACACCTGGATCTATGGCACCGGCATTCCCAAGCTTCACCTCGCGCGCAGCGGACGCACCCAGAATCTGGATGTGGCGCACGTGGACGACGATTTCACCGCCGATGTGCCGCTTCGCTGCGGATCTGGAGCCAAGCAACATTTACGTTGGATACGCGCGGCGGCCGGCGAGAATGTCATCGATGCCGGCCCGGGTGTGTGCGAGTTACCGGCGCGTGCCGACTATTTGTACTCGCAGTAGCGATTACAGGCGCACTTCCAGAGGGCGGCCTTCAAAGCGAAGGGTCTTAAATTCGTGATCAGGCAGGCGGCGGACGCGAAGAGTGACGGGTCCGGCTTTCAGCAGGCGCGAGCGTGCATCGAGATTCAGCGTCAGAATGCGGCGCGCGTTATTCCAGGACATTTGAAGTCCCATCCATTGCCCGTTGCGGTAGTCGAATGAGATGCCGTCGTCGTCGTACAGCATGAACGAGCCGTCCGCGCCAGGGAACACCGACAACGAGAGCGGTTCCTCCACCGGCTCAGCGGCGTACTGCTTGATGGGGCCGAGCGGCAGAATGGCGCCGGCGCGAATGTAAAGCGGAGTGGTCGCGAGATCGACGGGGCGGTCCACTTCCCTGCCCCCAGCGACCGGCTCCTCCGTCCAGAAGTCATACCACGAGCCTTTCGGTAAATAGAGCTTGCGAGTCGCTGCGCCTTTTTCGGTGACTGGAGCAACCAGAATGTCGCGTCCCCACAAGTATTCATCACCGCGGGCCGCAGCGATCGGATCGTCCGGATAATGGAGCCACAGCGCGCGCATCACGGGCATTCCGGTTGTACAGCACTCGCGCACAGCGCTGTATAAGTAGGGCAGCAACCGGTAGCGCAGCTCCAGATACTTTCGGCAGACGGGTTCTACCTGTGCGTTGTGCAACTCGCTGGGATCCGGATTGGCGGCTTCGCCGTAAGTGCTGATCTCATTCGGGCCTAGCTCGCCGGTGTTCCAGCCCCAGGGCAGGCGCAGTTTCCAGGTGCGGCCATGGGACCGAAAGAGAGTGCAGAAAGCGCCGAACTGGAACCAGCGCACATAGAGCTCGCCGGTCAGCTCTTTCGTCGGCACAAAGCCGCCGATGTCGGTGCCCCAGTACGGAATTCCGGTCAGACCCGTGTTGATGGCAATGGGAACGTGGGTGCGCAATGTTTCCCAAGTGGAATACACGTCCCCCGACCACAGAAACGGAGCATAGCGCTGCATGCCGGCATATCCATTGCGATGCAGTGCATAGGGCCGGAGATTCGGGCGGTCGATTTGCGCGCCTTCCCAATACATGCGGATGCGTGTGAGCCGCGATGGAATGTCCAGGGGATCGCCTTCATCGGGCCACCAGCCGTCGACGCCTTCCGCGAAGACTTCGCGATGCATGTCCCAGTAGCAGCTCGCCTGTTCTTCGTCGAAGCTTGCCAGCTCGCAGGGGTCGCGCACCGATCCGCGCAGGGTACGAGAAAGAATTACGGCGTGCATCACGGCCTTGAAGTTTTCCTGGTGCAGTTCGCGGAGCATCTGCTTGGGATCCGGAAACACGCGGCGGTTCCAAGAGAACGAGCCGTTTGCAGTGTTCCATCCGGACGGGCAAAAGCCCGTACCCAGATAAATCAGCGCATCGCAAGGCAGTTTTTTCTCGCGGAAGGTTTTCGCTTCATCCAGGATCTCTTCGCGGCTTGCCAACGTGCGGTGCGACTGCTGGTATCCAAACGCCCAAACAGGCGGCATCTCCGCGAATCCCGTGAGCCGCGCGTATTCGGCCATAATGCGTTCCGGCTCGCGAACGCCGACGATGAATATGTCTAGCGGCAAGGCGCTGGTTTGTGGGAATGGTTGAAAAACGCCTTCTGCGCCGGTCAGATCAAAGGCCCCGAGGGGATGGTGGAAAAACATCGCGCAGCCCGAAGTTCCAATCAGCCAGGGAACCGGTACGCGTCCGCCGTGGGTGTGGAGCTGATATCCGCCTTGCCCGCTCCGCATGTGCTCCACGGACCCCCGCCGGTCGAACTGGGGTCCTCCTTCGCCAAGTCCGAAAAGCGGGCCGTCGCCTAAGCCAAACGAGACGGCGCTGCTCGCGTTATCGATCCGCAGCTTCTGAAACAATTCTCCGCCAAGCGATGAAATTGAGAACGTCAGCGGATCGAAGGAGACACTGACGCGAAGGTTGCCGGCCGTAATCGGACCCGTTCGGGACGTCTCCCGGATGATTGCGGTGTCCGCGGGCCAGGCATCATTGAGAAGCGATCCATCGGTCGGTATTTCAAGGGGCACGCTGTTCGTCAGCGGCACAATGGCGATACGCGTTGTATCGAGGGTGGCTGCGGCAATCCGGATCTCCGCGTTTTGTCCGGCGACCGAGAGCGGCGAGGCCGAGGGCTGGCCAAGGTGAGGGTGAAGAACGCCCGCGGCGGTGAGCTGGAGGAAGTCTCTTCGGTTCATGCGCGTCTTCAGAAAGACTGCCGGGGAGCCCAAGATGTTAGCGCTTACAAAGAAAAAGGCAAGAAACTATGAGGGATGCGGCGGCAAGCTTCTACGAGGCGCGCGCCGCGGCGGCCGCAGGCTTGCGTTGCGCTTCCAGATCCTGCAGGAAAACAAAATAGAACTTGCCCTGCCATCTGATTTTTATTGTGCGTTCGTTGAAGCCATCACCGCACGCCTGTATCTCGGCGCCGCGCGGAATCTTAGAAACCGGTCCCAAACGGGGATCGCCATTTTCGACACGTACCAGCTCCATGGCAAAGACGTCTTCAGACAATGTGTACGCCTGGTCGGCGAAAACGACGTCGGGAATGAAGAGAGCGCTAGAATTCCACATACGTCACTTTCCTCGGGTGCTTCAAACTTAGCGCGAATTATAAAAAAATGCCAGCGAATAAATTAGGAAAAAATACGGTAAACGCAAAATGACTGTTCGTCAGAAAACGCACGCAATTGCTCGCCGAGGATTTCGTTAGCCGCATCAGGTTCGCGATAACTTCGATTCAAGGTATTTCTTTAGCGCGACCGCGTTGTTGTGTTCCTCATCCTTCGAGCTATAGAAAAGAACGACGGAGCCGCGCCGGGCTGCTGCAAGTAAGGAGGCCCAGGATTCCGGGTGACTGTGGAGCTCGGCAAAGTATCGCTTTCGGAACTCAGCCCATTTGCTGGGATCGTGCGCAAACCATTTGCGGAGTTCCGTGCTCGGCGCTACGTCTTTCAACCACGCTTTTACCTGAAGTTCCTGCTTCTTTATCCCGCGCGGCCAGAGGCGCTCGACCAGGTACGCGTTGCCCTTCGGTGCATTTGTGTGGTCATAAACTCGATGCAAACGGATCATCTGGTTCTTTTCATAACACTTTCGCACCGTAAATGGTGTGGGCGGGTGCTGCGGCCTCTGGTACGGCCGGATTGCGCGTCAGGAAGCAAGCGCCGGCCGGCAGTCCGCTGGGTATTTCAGGACGACCCGGTAGCATTGCAGCAGATCTCTGAGAAACGAGTGCGTCGCGCCCCAGAGATAAAGGTGAAAGCGCCGGAAATTTCTTTCTCCGAACCTGGCGATGATTTTTTCCCGATTCGACTCGAAGTTTTGTGCCCAGTGCCTGAAGGTAAGGAAATAGCTGTGCCGGTCTTCGCAAACAGCGAGCAATTGAAGCGGTGTCAGAGAAACCGCGCGGAGAAAATCGTGGAGCACGAAGAAATAGTGGTTTCCCTGGTAGATATTGCGATTGATAAAGGAGCCAACATCGTACTTGGCGCGGCTGGCGCTCGCGTCCAGGTAGACAGTTCCGCCCGGCTTTAACAGGCGCATAAACTGCCGGACGACCGCGTCATATTGTGGAAGATGCTCCATGACGCCCATGACCACGATCGCATCGAATTTTTCCGCCGGATGATAGGCCAGAAAGTCGGTCATCTGGATGTTCCACTGGCAATCGGAACGCTCCGCCAAATCTTCCAGAAACTTTTTCGATTGTTCGGAGATGGTGAGGCCGGTGATACGAATGCCGCGCTTCGCTGCGTATTCTGTGAATGCGCCCCAGCCCGAGCCGACGTCAAGGATATGAGAGCCAGGGCGCAGCCCGCATGACTCGATACAGTAATCAAACTTGCGGTGAATGGCTAGGCGCAGCGGCTCATCGTCATTTAGAAAAATACCTTGCGTGTAACATCTCGTCTCGCCCAGGAAGGAGAGGTAGAATTCGGGATTCAGCTCGTAGTGAGCCGAGATAGCTCTGGCATTCGTCCTGATCTGTCCGAAAAGGAATGGTTCAATAAATCGCCAGGCCGAGTTCCACCAGTGGCGGTCGGAAAGCAACGATCTGAGCTCCAAAAGCTGCAAGAAGTCCCCGCTCATATCAAGGTCGCCTTCTACATAGGCTTGGCCGATGTTGCCTTCATCGAGCGACGCCAAGGCCGCCATGGCGCGCGAATTTTTCACGATTAGGGAAGCGACGATGGGCCCGTTCCCCACGCGAAAGCGCCGGCCGTCCGGAAGAGCCAGCAGTATGGCCTGTTGCGCACCGTGGAGTTTTTCCTCGAAGCGATGCAGCGCGGGGATAGCGCCTGGAGCTTCCAACCGTGCAGCGGTTCCGTACGTCCCTTCGATCGCCGTCCCTTTTTCCGTTGCGCCGATCGGTCCCGAGCCCTGCTGGCTGATATTCATTCTTAACGTTCCTTCCTCAAATGTTCGTTTGGTATATCAAATTGAGGCGCTCCGGGTCAAGGTTGTTTCAAGCTGTCACGGGGCAAACAGATTCCACATGACGATGCTCCAAACGTGTTGATGGACCGGCTTGGGCTAGAAGAGCTTCATTCGGTTTTAACGCTCGATGAGTTTGAGACCATCGCCGAACGCTATTTGAGCGAGATGGCCTACGCCTATGTAATTGGGGGCGGCGGTTCTGAAATTACGCTGGCGGAGAATCGCGCTGCGTTCAATCGAATCCGGCTCAATCCGCGGGTGCTCGTGGACCTGAGCGGAATAGATACAACTCTCCGTTTGTTCGATCGCACTTATCCGTTTCCGATTCTGCTGGCGCCGACCGGATATCACAAACTCATGCACCCCGAGGGGGAAATGGCGACGGTGGAGGGCGCTAACCGGAGTGAAGCGACAGTTGTGGCATCGATTTTCTCAAGCGTTGCATTCGAGACGATGAGCGCGCTGGCACAGCGGCCGCCTTGGTTCCAGCTCTATATCCAGAAAGACCGGGGCTTCACGAAAGAGATCATCGAGCGAGTTCTGGCGGCGGGATGCGAAGCGATCTGTGTCACGGTAGACGCGCCGATACACGGGCCACGGGATCGCGAATCCAGGGCTGGATTTCGGTTGCCGGCCGGGGTGGAACGGGCGAACCTGACAAAGCTCGGGCGCGATTTCACAAGCGCCGCGGACCGGCCTACGGGGCGGCACATCTATTCGGCCACTCATACTTACGATGCAACCTGGCACGACATCGACTGGCTTCGTTCCATCGTCCCGGTCCGTCTGCTGCTGAAAGGCGTGCTGCATCCGGCGGACGCTGAACTCGCGTTCCGCGCGGGGTGCGATGCAGTAATCGTGTCGAATCATGGCGGACGGGCTCTCGATACCGTGGCAGCAACCATCGATGCGCTTCCCGCGATTGTCGAACGGATGGATGGCCGCATGCCGCTGCTGCTCGATGGCGGAGTCCGCCGCGGGATCGATGTTTTCAAGGCTCTGGCGCGAGGCGCGGCCGCGGTGCTGATCGGGAGGCCCTACATATATGGATTGGCGGTTGGCGGAGCAGACGGAGTGGCCCGAGTTGTGGAGATCCTGCGGACCGAGCTGGAGATGACGATGGGGCTGACAGGCTGTCCAAGACTCTCGGATATTTCGAAGGAGTTTTTGCTGGGGTAGAGCGCGACGGGCGATGTGCGTGGTTCCGTTGACTAGCCCGCGGCCGCTCGCTTGAGCCGTCAATATCGAACTTCTTCATTTTGAGGAACGCCTGCGTTACCCGCTCAGCGCGCTTTTTGTCGTTGCCCTCGCGCGCCTGCTTATCGAACCACAGATGGGGAGTAATCTTTTGCATAGCGCGATTTTCGCAAAAGAAGAGGGCTCCCTTGCGGAAGCCCTCCAGAGTGGAGCTGGTTTCTCGTTTCGGGTTTAAAAATGGAACGAGAGACCGCCAAATGGCTCGGCCATGTGTGTAACGGCGTTTGTTTTGATCCCGGGCACGCCGAAATCAGGTGCTTCGAACACGTGCCCGCGATAGCCGAGTCTCAAACTGACTCGCCTGCTCAGCGCAATATCGGCGCCCGCGCCATAGACAAAATCCGGGGTCGCGAAGTTCGTGCCTGCCGTTCCACCCGAGGTGAAGGCATCGGGCACGAAGACCAGCGCACCGGTTCCGGCAGTAAAGAATGGGGTCAGGCGATGGCCGATCCCATAGCGAAAGACGTAAGACGCGGTCGCTTCATTTGTGTTCGCTGGAACTCCGAGTGAAAACGGCGCGGCTGCATTCGGAGAATTGTACTGCTGGCTAAAACGGCTGAAACCGTAATCGACCTCAAGACCATTCTTCGGCGTGAAGAAGTAGCGGTAAGTGAATAACACACCTCCCGAATCGCTGGCCGACTGATTAATTCCATTACCATTCGTACTCTGTTCAAAAGAGCCGATTGCGGAAACTGTCACGTCGTTGCGATTTCCTTCTTGCGCTTGAGCGCCACTAACAAGAAATCCCAAAGACACTAAGCCCGCAATAATTGTGTACTTCATTAAAGACCTCCCAAAGCTTTCTAATACGCCGGTCTTTGACACGACCGCCGTACATGAGTGAGTAATCCAGATGGCTCTTACAAATTTTCAGAAGAGCAAATCGTGACTACATGGCTTTGGATACGGAAAGGCCATTGCGGGTTGCGCATTTCGGAGTATCAAATTTATCTCAATAAACAGGAAATACATGGTTCGCACTATTGCGGAATGCACCGGCGTTAAGCGGCTATTTGTCGAGCCAGCCCTGGGCCTTTAGAACCTGACGAAAACTCGGGTTGTCCAACGACACGGAGGGAAAATAGGGTCCCGTCAGCGTGCGCTTCCACCAGGAGCCCGTTTGCTTCTTTTCTTGCGGAGTCGTGAAATGATACTCGTATTGGAGAGCGCGAACATATTTCGGAGGCTTGTCGGGGAAAGGATTGCTGCGCAGCAGACTTAGTACGGCTGGGTCACCCTCCAGCAGCTTCGCCATAAAATTGACAAACCACGGGTAATCCTGATAGCTGGACATGGCGGCGAACCACATGAGCCAATCCAGACGCAGATGATACGGAGCGATTTGAGGCGGACGGTAATGAAGATCTCCCGGCTTGCCCTTGAACTCATATTCGCGCCAGCGCGTGACCGATGTAATTACCGCGTCGTCTGTTCCCTCGACGATGACTTCGTAGCGCGGCCTTGTGATGCTCCCGAAGGCTCCGTAAGTGCCGACCAGATGCAAGGAGTTGAAGCTGGTGTTCATAATCTGCCGAGCCGAAAGCATGTTGACGACTACGGGAATGCTCATTAATGCAACGATCGCGGCCAGACCGATATTGATCCACTGGGTGAGCGGAGAGGGCGCATGCATCAAGGGGGCGCGGAATGAAAAAACAGCGGCGAGGAACTTGCCATCGAGCGTGGAAAAGGCGAGAAAGAGCGTCATCCAATTCAGCCACGATAGATTTCCGCTCACAATGATGGATAACTGAAAAACGATGGTAATAAGGCCTGCAACTCCGGCGACCGGCTGCGGTAGAAAGTAAAAGAACGGGACGAGTAACTCCGCGAAATGATTAAAGAGCACTCCGCCCTTGTTCACCCACTGCGGCGCCCAGTGGAAAAACCAGCTCAATGGATTCGGCATGGGCTGGGTCTCATAGTAGTAATTCAGGCAAGTGAGATCGCGCCAACATGGATCGCCTCGCAGCTTAATGAGCCCGGCGCCGAACATGATGCGGAACAGGAGCCAGCGGAAAAGCCAGATAGGAATCCGTTGCGGCACGAGTTTAGACCCGCCCAGGAAAATGGCGAAGAAGCACGCTTCGAGCAGAATCGATTCCCAGCCGAAAGCATAAAACGTTTGCCCCACGTTGACAAACGAGAGATAGAGCAAATAAATCGATATCCAAACGGCGATGGAGAGCCACGTGTAGCGCGATGAAATTCCAGTGATGACAAGACAGGAGAGCAGCACTCCCGCCCAGGCGGCGACGGTGAACGCTATGTCGCGCGGGAACCAGAAGAAGAGGCTGGGGGTGGCGCGAAAGGGCACCTGCTTCACGAAAAGCGGGACGGGCAGCAAGCCACGTTCGCCGAGCAGCGGCTTGAATTGATTCACGGCAACCAAAAACGCGATCAGGCAAATGATGCCGATACTGCGCTCCAGGAGCATTCTGGTTACCCAGTAGCCCCGATCGTCTTCCAGGTTCATGAGCGCGCCCATGCTTCAAACCATACGCCTGCGCGGTTCCGCCAAGACGCTATTCCCCTATAATTTTTACCAGGACACGCTTGCGGCGGCGGCCGTCGAATTCGCCGTAAAAGATCTGTTCCCAAGGGCCGAAATCCAAGCGGCCTCCGCTAATCGCCACCACCACTTCCCTGCCCATCACCTGGCGCTTGAGATGCGCATCGGCATTATCCTCGCCCGTCAGATTGTGCCGGTACTTCGAAAGCGGCTCGTGGGGCGCAAGCGTCTCCAGCCATTTTTCGTAATCGTGATGAAGGCCGGATTCGTCGTCATTGATGAAGACCGAGGCGGTGATGTGCATAGCATTTACAAGCGCCAAGCCCTCGGTGACGCCGCTTTCCTTCAGGCAGGCGTTGACTTGATCCGTGATTTTGACGAAGCCGCGCCTGGACGGCACCTCGAACCACAGCTCCTTGCGATAGCTTTTCACATCAAGGTTAGACCGGAGAAGCGAACGCTTCTGTTACTCGGATCTTGTTGTGGCTACCGGGATCTTTTCGGACCTGGCTTGACGTCCGAGCGGCATACGGAGGCGGAGCACACGCTCGCGGGCGCGCTCTTCTTCGAGATTCCGGCTGCGCGCATGCAGCAGATCATGGATCGATACCATCCCCAGCAGGCGTTTGTCGTCGGATGAATCCACAACAGGCATTCGTGTGAAGCCCGACTCAACCATGCGATATACCACCACTCGGAGAGGTTCGTCGGCGAAAGCGACGACCGGATAACCGGAAACAATTTCGCGCAATTGAGCGCCCGGCCGCGCACTTTTTTCTTCAAAGAGTTTCACGAGATTATTGCGGCTGAGGACGCCGATGATCTTATCCGCCTCGAGGACCGGAAACAGGTGCTGTCCGTGCTCCTTTTGGGTCGGGCGAATCAGCTCGCGCGCTTGTTCGATAGTAGCCTCTGCCGGCAGGGCAACTACATTCGTTCGCATCACCTCGCGCACGAACAGGATCTCAAGCGGATCGAGCGCGTATTCGCGGCTCAAGTGATATCCGCGCCGCGAGATCTTCTCTGTCAGGATGGAACGCTTCAGGGCGAGAACCGTGAACGCGTGCGCCAGAAAGCTCGCCACCAACACGGGCAGCAGCATGTTGAAATCATGTGTCAGTTCGATGGCGAAAACGATCCCGGTGAACGGTGATCGCATGGTGCCGCCGAGAATGGCTCCCATGCTTACCAACGGCCAGAATCCCTGACCGAAGTGCGGCAGAAACATCCCTTCTATGCCGCCCAGCGCCGCTCCCATCATCAGCAAGGGCGCGAGCACGCCTCCCGAAGTGCCCGATCCGAGCGAAATCATCCAGATGGCCGATTTCACCAGCAGCACCCCCAGGAGGAAGTGAAACGCCGCGTTACCTTTCAACAACAGGCCGATGGTGTCGTAACCGACTCCCAGAGCTTGCGGGAAAATAAGGCCGCCGATACCGACAAAAACGCCGCCGATGGCGGGCCACCACATCCAGTGAATGGGCAATTTTTGGAAAAGGTCTTCGGCGGCATAGACTCCGAGCGTCAAGAGAGCGGACAGGCCGCCCGCCAAAATGCCTGTGATGAGGCAACCGATCAATCCTTCCGGCCCGATAAAAGCAGGGTGTGGTGAGACCGGAAATAGCGGCCCCATGCCGAGGATATAGCGTCGCGTGGCGCCGGCGGTGGCGCTCGCCAATGCGACGGGAATCGCGCTTCTGGGCTTCCACTCAAATAAGAGCAACTCGACGGCGAGAAGCACGGCCGAGAGCGGAGCGGCGAAGGTGGCTGACATTCCCGCTGCTGCGCCCGCCACGAGCAGAGTCTTTCGCTCCGCGCTTGTCAGGTGGAAAAACTGCGCGATCATCGAACCGAATGCGCCACCCGTCATGATGATTGGTCCTTCGGCGCCGAACGGGCCGCCCGAACCAATGGAAATGGCCGCCGATAGCGGCTTGAGAATTGCCAGCCTGGGATGTACGCGGCTCCCGTTCATCAAAATCGATTCGATCGCTTCGGGAATGCCGTGGCCTCGAATGCGTTCCGATCCGTAGCGCGCCATAAGCCCGACGATAAGAGATCCTATGACCGGCACAGCTACAGCAAATACACCCAGGTGATTGCCGGCTGGAGACGAGAGCGCCGTACTGATTCGCTGGTAATAAAAGACGTTCGTAAACAGCCCGATCAGCCGCAGCAGGAACCATGCCACAAATGAGGCGACGACCCCGATGACAATCGCCATCACCGAGATGGGAATCACCTCAAACGTGGTGGTGAAATCGCCGAGCTCTTCCGAGTGCTTCTTCATCTTGTGTTTCTCCGCGCTCACGATGAGTGCCTCCGGTGTGCGGATGAGTGCTGCACTACGGCGTGCAGCGCTTGGGAGAGAGCGGGCCCGGAATTTTGCAGCTCCTCAAAGTGCTGCACGGATAGCTTTCGCAGAACTTGCTCGCCAAACGGCGTAAGCTCTACCAGGACCTCACGCCGGTCCTCCTCGCTGTGCCGGCGGACGACTGCGCCGCGCTCTACTAGCCGGTTGAGCAATTCGACCGTGCTGTGGTGTCGCAGACACAGCCGCGAGGAAATAGCGGTCACCGTCGGACGGGTACCATCCGGCAGGCCCTTGATGGCCAGCAAAACCTGGTGCTGTTGCGGCTCGATGCCGCTCAGGCGCGCGGCCTCGTCACTGAAATGAAGGAATTGGCGAATTTGAAAGCGAAATTCCGCCAGTTGCCGGTAGCCGGCGTGAGACAGATCGTGTCGAACCTCCGTTTTTCCACCCACATTTATATCGTATCACGATACAATTTCTATTCATAGCGGAGGGCTTTGATAGGGTCCACGCGTGAAGCGCGCAAGGCCGGCCGCACGCAGGCGATGACGCCGATGACGAAGAGCACGGCCATGCCCGCGGCGAACGAAAACGGGTCAAACGGAGAAACGCCCCAGATCATGTTGCGGAGCACGCGGGTGGCGCTTAAGCTTCCCAGGCAGCCGATGGCGATGCCTATGCACAAGAGCTTTGCGCCCGATCGCAGAATCATGCGCAGTATGCCCGCGCGCTGCGCTCCCAAGGCCATGCGAACTCCGATCTCCTGGGTTTGCCGCAACACCGAATAATTGATGACGGCGTAAATGCCGAAGGCGGCGAGGAACACGCCCAGACCGGCGAAAATGCCGAATAGAAGAACGCTAAACCGGGGCTCGGAATAGCCACCTTCATCGAGCAGCCGTCGCATAGTGCGAACCTGCATTACGGGCTGGTCGGGATCAATGGAGCGGAGCCGCACCTCGAGCGGCTTGATCAGAGCGTTTACAGGACCATCGGATGCCGCCAGCACCATGGTTGACAAACCCACATAGCCGCTGGCGGTGAACGGGATGTAGACTTCCGGAAACACGTCCCGCCGCAGACCTACATTGTGCAGATCGCTCACTACGCCCACAACCTGAAACACATCGTTGACAAGGTGCTCCGGAGAATCCTTCAAGCCATTCAGCTCAACAGTTTGTCCAAGCACTCCACCGCTTGGGAAGTAGAACCTCGCGAACTTTTCATTGACCAGAGCCAAGGGTCTGACGCCGCGAACATCGTCGGGCGCCAAGAAGCGCCCCTGCAGCAGCCGGGCGTTGACAATTTGCGGATATGCGCTGCTGATCTGGCTGACGGCTACCGGCGTCTTGGCTCGTACGGCGCTCCCGGGTACCGTGATGAATTGCGTGCCGAAGTAGAGAAATGGGTGAACGGAAGTATTTAGTGCCACACTGTTCAAGCCGGGTATGCCGCGCGCGCGCTCTAGAAATTCAAGGAAAAACGCGTTGCGGGCCTCGCGCGTCGGGTAGTGGCGCTCGGGCAATGGGACAAGCATGGTCAAGACACGATCGGGCTGTATTCCTACCTGCACCTGTTCGATTTGGAGCAGGGTATGAATTACAATGCTCGCTCCGAAGAGAAGAATCATGGCGAGAGCGATTTCCGCGACCACAAAAATACTTCGGATACGGCCCTCGCGAAACACGCCGCTGAGGCCGCGGCCCGCGCTTTTCAAGGCCGCCGCGACGTCCGTTCGCGCAGTCTGCAGAGCGGGCGCTAAGCCGAATAGAAAGGCAGCCGTCAACGAAATTCCAAGCGCGAAGAGAAGCACGGATACGTTCAGGGTTACCTCCGACTCGTCGGGAATTGTATCGGGCGGGATAATGCGCAGAATGGCGTGAAGACCGCCGTAGGCGAACAGCACGCCGCAAACCGCTGCACTCAAGCCAATCAGTGCGCTTTCGGTCAGCAACTGGCGAACCAGCCGCAGGCGACCGGCGCCCAGCGATGCGCGCACGGCCATTTCACGGCTCCGTGCCGCCGCGCGCGAGAGCAGAAGACTTGAAACGTTGGCGCACGCAATCACCAGCAGAAGGCAGACCGCTCCGAAAAGAATCCACAACGATTGCCGGATGCCGCTCGGAAACGTTTCGTAGAAATTGTCAAGCGCCACGCGGAACTTCGTTACTTGCTCATTGCTGTCGCGCGTAACAATTTGTTCAAAGAGCGGATGAAGGCCGATTTTGGCTTGCGCGAGCGAAACGCCGGGCTTCAGACGCCCCATCATCGAGACATTCCGGACGTCTTCCACAAATTTCCCGTGCTGAAAGACGATGGGCAGATAGACGTCCGCGCCGCGCCACATGAAGCGCCGCGGCATGACGCCCACCACCGTGCGTACTTTATCGTTGAGCCGCATGGTTTGGCCGATGACGCGTGGATCTCCCCCAAATTGCCGCAGCCAGAATTTATATCCCAGCACCGCGACCGGCGCGGCGTCCGGTTTGCCGTCGTCGGGTGTGATGTAACGGCCGGCGAGCGGTTTAACCCCCATCACCTGAAACGTGTTCACCGTCACAAAATTTCCGCGCAGACGAAGCGGCTCCCCCGTGCCAGTCCAGAACACATCGCTGATGGTGGAGGCAATCACGTCTTCGAACACGTGGTTGTCGGCGGCGATATCCAGATACTGATCCGGGGTGTATGGATAGAAACGGCCATGGCGATCGGGGAGTACGGCGTAAAAGCTGTAGAGTGTCTCGGGATGTGAGTACGGAAAGGGATCGATAATGACGCCATAGACGACGCTGAAGATAGCGGTCGTCGCACCGATTCCCAGGGCTAGGGAAAGAACGGTTGAGGAAGTGAAGCCCGGCGCGTGGGCGATGTTCCTTGCAGCGAAGCGAAAATCTTGAACAAACTGTTCGGCCCAAGTAAGTACACGCACAAGAGCACCTCTCAATGATGTTTTACGCTGCTGGCCGAAGAGTATACGAACAGGTTTCGAAGAGTCAATAAGAACTTAGCCGTAAAATCCCATTGCTTCCCGCCATAGATTGACGCAAAATAGAGAAGGCGAATAAATGGCGAATCTGGCGGCGGCGCTTACTTCTAAAACCTCACTTTTGGAACCGGCGAGTCATCTTAATCTTTTACATGAAGAATCGAAGTTTGCTTCACTTCATCTTACGGCCGTAAAAAGGCTGTGGCCTAAAGGTTTACGCCGCGGCATAATAGCCGAAATAAACGGGCGGCGCTCTTCGGGACGAACCTCACTTTGTTTCCATGTACTGGTACAAGCGACCACGTGTGGCGAGATTTGCGCCGTGGTCGATGGACATGATAGTTTTCATCCGGCCTCGGCGGCCGCCGCCGGAGTTCATCTGGAACGTTTGATTTGGGTGCGTTGCCAGGGAAATACCGAAGCGGCGATCCGCGCCGTCGATTTGCTGCTGCATGCCGGGGGTTTCGGTGTGGTGCTGCTGGATCTGTGCGAAGCGAACCGGCGCGTTCTGAATCGCCTTCCCTTGTCCTATTGGTATCGCTTCCGGCGGGCGGTGGAACATACACCCACCATTCTGCTGGTGTGCGCCGAAGCTCCGCAAGCCAGATCTTGCGCCTCCAGCAACATGGAAGTAAAACCTAAAGCTTTGCAATGGACCGGCAAAGCGCCTTTCCTGCGATTGCAAGGCCTCCAGGTAACGGCTACTCACCGGGAACGTTCGGTGCTGCAAAGCGAACCCCTTTGCATTCGATCCATGGCCTGAAATGTACGCCTGTCTCCATATTCCAGGCCCGTATGTTTTCGATAACGAACTGCTGGATCTGGCCCTTCAATTCTGTCCGGTCGTGGAGCAAACCTCGCACAACACAGTCGTTTTCTCCATAGCGCCCTTGCGTAAACTGATCGGATCTCCGCATCAGATTGCCTCCGAAATTTGTCATTTGGGATACGAGCGCAAACTGCAAGCAAACCTCGCTCTGGCTTCGAATCCGGATTCGGCTATTCTGCTGGCGCGCAACTGCACGGGGGTAACTCTGGTGACTCCCGGAGAGGAAAAATTCAAGCTCGCATCCGTTCCGCTAGAGGCCTTGTTCGCCCACGATATTCCTGTAGACCCGAAACTTCTGAATGTCTTGCGGCGCTGGGGTTTGAAAACTTGCGAAGATCTGGCGGCGCTGCCCGAGCGCGGGGTAGCCGAGCGCCTCGGGTCAGCGGGAATCTATCTGCGGAATCTGGCGTGTGGCGCCATCGATCGCCCCTTGCGCCTCCCCGCCGCGACCACGAATTATGAGGAGCGGATGGAGCTCGAGCATCCTGTTCAGCTTCTGGAGCCTCTGCTCTTCTTATTAGGCCGTGTATTGAGCGAACTGTGCAGGCGTTTGCGATCGCAATCGCAAGCCGCGCGCTCGCTCAAAGCGCGATTTGAATTAGAAGAACACAAACACTACCGTTTTGAATTGGAGTTCCCGGTACCGCTCGATAAAACCCAGACGTTGCTGAAACTGCTACAGCTTCATCTGGAACGCCACCCGCCCGCGGCGCCGATTTTTGCTTTTACTTTACAGGTGGAGCCCGCTGAACCCAAACGCATACAGAGTGGGATTTTTCTTCCGCCCACTCCGTCCGCCGACAAACTGCAGCTTACTTTGGCTCGCATCGCGGGAATGGTGGGTAAAGAGAACGTTGGCACGCCCGCGCTGTTGAATACACACCGGCCCGATGCTTTTGAAATGACGGCTTTGAATGCTTCACCTGGGGAAGTACTTCCAAAAAACCAGGGGCAAAAAACAGACGAGGCACAATCCGAGCCGCAGCCGGTTTTGCGATTAGCTATCCGGCTCTTCCGGCCGGCGCTGCCTGCGCGCGTAAGGCTTTCCGGAATGGCTCCGAAAAATATTGCGGCTTCGAATGTTAACGGAAATGTCATCCGCTCCGCCGGTCCCTGGAAAACATCCGGCGAGTGGTGGGCCTCTACCTCCTGGACCCGCGAAGAATGGGATGTAGCGCTAGACGATGGAGCGCTCTACCGCATTTACCAGGAGATCCCGGCGCACGAGTGGTATGTACAGGGAGTTTACGATTAAATTTCTTCACTCCAACGCGGTGGCGGCTGGTGGAGGTTGACTGCGGGCGGCGCTCGGTTTCAACTTCCGGTTTGTCCGTAATACAGGAGCGTTGACGTGCACTCAGGAAACCCAACCACCGGGGGGTGGCGTAATGCCGAGCGCCTCACTCGTACTGGTGCCCATGGTCCCCTCCTCACGATTGGGCTCGTACCGCGATCACCTGAAGATACTCCGCATCGACTCTGGTGGTTCCGTCAGTAGCCCGATTGTGACGGAACCACAGATCCGTCAGCTCGTCACGAAGCTGCTCTTGCGCCTCTTCTCCGATTGATGCGAACGAGCGCGTCATCGGCCCATAGTTCGCGCGGAAGAACTCGACTACGTCCGCCGGCGAAAACGGATAACTGAGTTGGTATAGGTGGCGTGAGCATTCGAGACTCGCAACCCCGATCCTCAACCGTTCGCGAACGGTCGGCTCATCGCCCCACAACACTGGCGACGGCATACCCGAAGGCGCGATGTGTTTGGCGATGGTCTTAAACATCTGCCCAACGAAACCAGGGCCCGTCCAGTTGGCCATTGCGATTATCCCTCCGGGCCGGCAGACGCGGGTAAGCTCGGCTGCGACCAGTTCCGGACGAGGCGCGAACATCGCGGCAATCAGGCTGACCACCGCATCGAACGTGGCGTTTTCGTAGGGCAGCGCTTCCGCATCGCCTTCTTCAAACACGACTGTTAGCCCCTCCGCGGCCGCACTTCGACGCGCTTGGGCCAGCCAGTTGGTTGCGATGTCGCACCCCGTCACACGCGCCCCTGCTCTCGCCGCAATCAGCGACAGTTGCCCCGCGCCGCATCCCACATCGAGCAACTGCGCGCCCGCCTCGATGGGCAGGCGCCGGTAGAACGCCTCGGCATCGCGTTCCATATAACGGCAGAACCGGCCATAATCACCTGTCATCCAGGTATTGCGTAAGCGGGTTTTTAATTCGTCCAGTCCGGTCTGTTTCTCTAGAACACTCATGGGTATTGTCTCCTGGCTCTACTATGCGGCGGACTGGACTCCAAAACTTGCTCGATCATTCCGAATTCTTGCCGAAAACGTCCAAATCGAGCGAAGCTGGAGCCATGGACGCCCTCTCCGAGGTGCTGAAAATCGTCAAGCTCAGAGGAGCCTTGTTTTTCAACGCTGAGTTTTCCGCTCCCTGGTGCCTCACGTCGTCGCAATCGAGCCAGGTCGCTACGCTGCTCTGCCCCGGAGCGGGTCACGTGATCATCTATCATTACCTGGTCGATGGCCGCGCATATGGGCAATTGCCCCACGGGAGCCGTCGCGACCTGGGGCCAGGCGACGTGGTGATCTTCCCTCACGGAGATGCGCACATACTCGGAAACGGCGCAGGCAAGCCGGTCGATTCGCTAAAGACCTTCGCTAAGAATTTGAGCGATGGACTCAAAGTCGCTCGCTATGGCGGCGGAGGGGAGCTTACGAAATTCGTGTGCGGCTATATGGCCTGCGATCCGAGTTTGAGCGAAGTTCTACTTGCGGGGTTGCCCTCGATGTTCGTGGTCAATATCGCGAATGATTCCGCGGGACAATGGCTGGCGAATTCGATACAGTTCTCAGTGCGTGAAGCCGGAGGGCCAGGAACCGGCAACGATGTGGTTCTTGCTAAGCTGTCTGAAGTTCTGTTCATCGAGACGCTGCGGCGTTTTATCCAGGACCTGCCGGATGAGCAGAAGGGATGGCTTGCCGGAGCACGCGATCCCGTGATCGGCGAAGCCCTCGCGCTGCTGCATAAGAACCCGTCGCATCCTTGGACGATTGCGAACCTCGCCCACCAAGTCGGGGTTTCGCGCACGCGATTCGCTGAGCGCTTTAGTCACTTTCTGGGCGAGCCTCCCATGGCGTATCTCGCACGGTGGCGACTCAAGCTGGCTGCGGAAACACTTATGTCTTCAAACGCGAACGTCGTCGAGATCGCGGCCGAGGTCGGCTATGCATCGGAAGCGGCGTTCAACCGCGTATTCAAGCGGGAATTTGGATGTCCGCCTGCGCAGTTCCGCCGCTCCCGTAATGTGCGAAAAGAGAAACCAAGTAGTCGCTGAAGACATTTCGGGGGAGCGATGACGTGACGGAAACAGTCACGTCACGTAGTTCCCGCACCGGCGCCCGTCGCGGTCCTGCCGTTCCTATTCGTCCTGTTCCTGTTTGGGATCGCCATGGGTGTCTTCGCAACTGCAATCGTTCTGCGTTACGGGCCCGCGGCTGAATGGTTCGTCTGGCCCCTACCTGCGCTGATTTCACCCTTCGTGAGTGTCTTTTACCCGCTCGCGACTTTGCCCAACTGGATGTGCGAACCGGCTTGATTGCACGCTACAGTGCTGAATCGGTGAGTTGAGGGCAAGTGATGTAGTTCAGGCAGACGACAAAAGACGATCGGCCGTCCCCACTTTCAGGGCCTCACAGCTTCCACGCTTTCGCTTTCGGGCTGGCGAACATCTTGCTCAGCGAGCGCCCGTTTTCGCTCCGATTCGCAGAACAGCACGGCGGAGTGTTCCAGCATGTTGTAGGGCTGGCCGGCCTTGATGATGCGGCGCTCCGTGGTACTCAGATCCCGCGTGTCCAGAAGAACCTCCCAGTTGCATGTTTTGCTGCAAGGCGGGATATAAAACTGAATGTGCCCATGATGCGGGTTCAGACAGAGCAGAAAGCTGTCGTCGCTCAAAACTTCGCCATATCGATCCACGTCGTCCAGAGTCCGCCCGCTGATGCGCACTCCGAGACAGCGTACCCAACCCGCTTTCCATTCTTCTTCTGTCATTTCTTGTCCGTCGGGCCGATACCAGGCAATGTCCCGCACTTCGAATCCATTCACCTGGCGCCGTTCCACCGTGGCCGGGCTGATCGTGCGGTCTTGAAAGAATCTTCGTCGATGAAAATTCGGATGCTGCTTTCGAAGAGCGATTAAGCTCGCCGTGAAATAAAGGAGCGCTTTCTTGCGATCGTCCAGATTCCAATCGGTCCAACTGATCTCGTTGTCCTGGGAGTAGGCGTTATTGTTGCCGTTTTGCGTCCGGCCGATTTCATCGCCGCCACAGATCATGGGAACGCCTTGCGAAAGCAAAAGCGTGGTCAGAAGGTTGCGCTTGTCGCGTTCTCGATAACCAATAATGACGGGGTTGTCAGTCGGCCCTTCCACGCCGTGGTTCCACGAATAATTATCGTTTGCGCCGTCGCGATTGTCTTCCTTGTTGGCCTCGTTATGCTTCTTGCTGTAGCTGACCAGGTCATTTAGCGTGAAGCCGTCGTGGGCGGTGATGAAGTTGATGCTGGCCGACGGACGCCGGCCATCGCGCTGATAGAGATCGCTGCTCCCCGTAAGGCGATAGCCCAGTTCGGCAAGCTGTCCCTCATCGCCCTTCCAATACCTGCGTACAGCATCGCGATACTTGCCGTTCCATTCGGCCCACAGCGGAGGGAATTGGCCCACCTGATACCCGCCCTCGCCAACATCCCAGGGTTCCGCGATCAGTTTTACTTTCGAAAGCACGGGATCCTGGTTAATCACATCGAAAAAGGCCGACAGGCGGTCCACATCGTGCAACTCCCGCGCCAGCGCAGAGGCCAGATCGAAGCGGAACCCATCTACGTGCATTTCAAGGACCCAGTAACGAAGACTGTCCATGACCATCTTCAGCACCTGTGGATGCCGCATGTTCAGAGTGTTGCCCGTGCCGGTGTAATCCATGTAATAGCGTGGATTGTCGCTCACCAGACGATAATAAGTGGAATTATCGATGCCCCGGAAGCTGAGCGTCGGCCCCATCTGGTTGCCTTCCGAAGTGTGGTTATAGACCACATCGAGTATCACTTCGATGTTTTCGCGATGCAGTTCCCGCACCATGGTCTTAAACTCGCCGACCTGCTGGCCCATGTCCCCACTGCTCGAGTAGCGCGCGGCGGGCGAGAAGAAATTGGTAGTGTTGTAGCCCCAGTAATTGCGCAAACCCAAATCGAGCAGGTGCTTATCGTCCAGAAAGTCGTGAACGGGCATGAGCTCCACGGCCGTTATGCCGAGTTTCTTGAAATAATCAAGAATCGGAGGGCTGGCCAACCCGAGATAAGTTCCGCGAAGCTTCTCGGGAATGTCCGGATGCCGCGCCGTCAGACCCTTGACGTGCGCTTCGTAGATGACCGAATCGTGCAAGTGGATTTGCGGCGAGCGGTCGTTCTGCCAATCGAAATGGGATGCCGTGACCACGCCTTTCGGCACGCCGGCAGCGTCGTCCTGGCTATCGCATGTCAAATCCCCTTCAGGATCGTTCAGGCGATAAGCAAAAATCGGATACTCCCAATTGACAGTTCCGGCGATCGCCTTGGCGTATGGATCGATCACCAGTTTCGCCGCATTGAACCGCAGTCCTTTTTCAGGTTCGTAGGGCCCGTGGATCCGGTAGCCGTATAACTGTCCGATGGACAATCCCTGTATGTAGCAGTGCCAAACGTATCCAGTGCACTCGGTTACGTTGACGGTCTCGCTCTTTGGCGAGCCGAGCTCATCGAACAGACACAACTCTACGCGCGTGGCGTTCTCGGAGTAAATGGCGAAATTAACACCTGTTCCGTCCCAGGTGGCCCCCTGAGGGTACGGCGATCCGGGCAGTATTCGATTCAGCATCGATCTGTTGTGGTCCTTTCCAGGAAAAAAACGCTCAGGGGAATGCCCGGGGCACTCCACAGCGGAGATGTCCAATGCTTCTGGATTGTTACGCAGGCCGGATAGGGGGTCTCGCTAGTCGCGTGAGGGTCTCTGCCCCAATATAAATGTTTTTTCATAAAGACTGTATCGTAGTTCGCGCTTTTGACGTCGATAAGTCGGAGAAGGGTATCAGTAAGGAGACCGTGGCCACCATAAAATTTCACGACTGGGCGAACGAGTTTCGCGTCGAAGTTATTGGCAAATTTACCGGCGATCCGGTGGATGAGGTGGCGGCTGCGTGGATTAAACACTCCCGCCAAGCCGATCCGCGCCGGTTTTCTGTGGATATTAGCCGCCTGAGCGGCTACGACACCGCAGGAAGCAAACTGCTGCGACAATTATACCGTCACGGCGTTCACTTCGCCGCTGGAACACCGCTCTCGCTCGTTTTCCTCAATGAGATTTCGACTCCGACGCGGCGCGGGCCCGCCCTTGTGCTAGAGCCGCCCGCCGCGCGAAAAAGGGCCAATGCAGAAGCCGTTTCTCTCGAGCGGACTGCTGCGGCCGGCGAGTAGCAGCCGTCTGAACTCAATCACGGTAAAACGCCACCTCGGGTATCTGCGAGGTCCGCAGATGGGAGTCTTGCTCGGTGTGGTGCTGCTCACGCGCCCTCTGAATGCCCAGTTTTCGACCAAGCTGCAGCCCGCTACCGCCGAGGCATTCGACAAGTACGCCCACCAAGTGGAGCAACAACTCTCCAGCCGGTGGCACAGCGAAAAGCCCTTCCTGACGATCGATGATGACCCGGCAGACCGCCGCAAAACGATCGCCGGAGAGCTGCTCATCCGGCCGGGAGCGCCCAATAATCCTGTTGTTATCGCGGGCGGCTTAATCCACGATTGGCTGGGCGCCGTATTCATTCCGAGCACCAGCATGCAGAAAGTGCTGAGCATCTTGCAAGACTTTGATGCCCATAGCCGCATCTATCCGCAAGTTGCTAAGTCGCGACTGATCGGGCATCAAAAGAACCAATTCACCGGATATTGGCGGCTGGAACGCAAGGATCCCGTGTTCCCCACTGTTCTTGACGTGGAGCAGGATGCCGAGTATGAAGAAGTCGGGCCGGGCAAGTGGATTTGCCGGGCGTATGCGAGGAAGATTTCCGAGGTGCAGAATGCGGGAACGTCGCAGGAAAAGAGATTGCCGCCGGGCGAAGGAAACGGCTTTCTATGGCGGTTGTATGCTTATTGGAGCTTGCAGGCTACCGGTACTGGAGTTCTCGCCGAATGCCGCACCCTGTCCCTTTCTCGCGCGATTCCAGCCGGCTTGGCTTGGATGGTAAGGCCATTCATTCAAAAACTGCCGCGCGACTCACTGGCTTCAACGCTCGAAAATACGCGTGCTGCGGCGAGGAAATAAGATCGGCGCGGGCTCGCGAATGTTTTGGGAACCCACGCCGGTGCCTCAATACCGGTAATGATCGGCCTTGAAAGGACCTTCGACCGGTACGCCGAGATACTCCGCCTGTTTCGGACTGAGCGTCGTTAGCTTGACACCGATTTTTTCGAGGTGCAAACGCGCCACTTCTTCATCCAGCTTCTTCGGTAATGTGTAGACGCCAACCTTGTAGGTGTTGCGGTTTTTCCAAAGATCGATCTGCGCCAGCGTCTGGTTCGAAAAGCTATTGCTCATCACGAAGCTCGGGTGGCCGGTTGCGCAACCGAGGTTCACCAGACGCCCTTCGGCTAACAGAAAAACGCTGTGGCCGTCCGGGAAAGTGTACATATCCACTTGCGGTTTGATGTTTGCGCGCTTCACGCCTTCGGCCCGGTTTAAGCGGTCCACTTGAATTTCGTTATCGAAATGGCCGATATTGCAAACGATCGCCTGGTCCTTCATGTACTGCATGTGCTCGAGCGTGATGATATCCAGATTGCCCGTGCAGGTTACGTAAATATCTCCCCGGCCAAGTGTATCTTCCAAGGTTGTGACCTCGAAACCCTCCATGGCCGCCTGGAGTGCATTGATAGGATCGATCTCGGTGACGATCACGCGCGCGCCCATCCCACGCAGCGAATGTGCAGAGCCTTTGCCGACATCGCCATAGCCGCAAATCACCGCGACTTTACCGGCCATCATGACGTCGGTTGCTCGCTTGATGCCATCTGCCAGCGATTCCCGGCAGCCATACAAGTTGTCAAACTTCGATTTGGTCACCGAGTCGTTAACGTTTATCGCGGGCACCAGAAGCTTGCCGGCTTCCTGCATCTTGTAGAGGCGGTGAACGCCTGTGGTGGTCTCTTCGGAGACCCCGCGCCACTCTTTCGCGAGCTTATGCCAGCGCTGGGGATCTTCTTTGTGAATGCTCCTTAGCAGGTCCTTGATGACCTTTTCCTCGTGACTTCCCGAAGGCGTGTTGACCCAGTCGCTGCCCTCCTCGAGTTCATGACCTTTGTGGATCAGAAGCGTGACGTCTCCGCCGTCATCCACCACGAGCTGAGGTCCCTTTCCTTCGGGATGGCTGATGGCCTGATATGTGCACCACCAGTACTCCTCCAGAGATTCACCTTTCCAGGCGAACACCGGAACTCCGGCCGCGGCAATGGCCGCTGCGGCGTGGTCCTGGGTAGAGAAAATATTGCAGCTTGCCCACCGCACGTCCGCGCCCAAAGCCACCAGCGTCTCTATGAGCACCGCGGTCTGGATTGTCATGTGCAACGATCCGGTCACGCGTGCGCCCTTGAGCGGCTTCTCGCGAGCGTACTTCTCCCGAATCGTCATCAATCCCGGCATTTCGTGCTCGGCGACTGAAATTTCTTTCCGGCCCCAATCGGCGAGGGCTAAATCCGCGACCTTAAACTCTGTTGCAGTTCGGTTAAGGGTTGTGGAACTCATCTGTAAAGTTGACCTCCCTCGTATTATATCTAAATATCCTGATATGTTGATAGATAGAAATGGCCTTGCTGCAATGGATGCGCCTGCTGGGAGATCCGACGCGCCTGCGCCTGTTGTTGCTCCTCGAGCGGGAGGAGCTCTCGGTCGCGGAACTCCAGGAGATTCTGTCCCGAGGACAAAGCAAAATTTCCACCAACCTGGCCCAGCTAAAGGGCGCTGGCCTGGTGGAAGACCGCCGAACGGGAAAAAACACCTTTTACGCCTTGAGTACCGGGTCTGGATCAGAGAAGAAGGCCCTTGCGCAACTTCTCGACCTTCTCCGCAAGGCCGCCGCCGAAATACCGGAAGCCGCGCGGGATCGTGACGCTCTGAAGCTGGTCCTGAATAAGCGCCGCGACAGAATGCGGAGCTATTTCGACAGCTTGGCGGGCAAGTTCGGCCGCGAGTACTTGCCGGGCCGTTCCTGGCAGGGACTGGCGGAGGCACTGCTATCTCTCATGCCGCCACTCGTCATTGCCGATCTTGGCGCCGGCGAAGGCATCTTCTCCCAGCTCTTGGCAAGGCGCGCCCGCCGCGTGATTGCCGTCGATAATTCGCAGAGGATGGTCGAATTCGGGACCAAATTCGCGCGCACACACAGGATCAGGAATCTCGAATACCGGGCGGGCGACATGGAAAAAGTGCCGATCGGAGACGGTGAGGTGGACCTCGCGTTTTTCAGCCAGTCACTGCACCACGCGCAGCATCCGCAACGCGCTATCCAGGAAGCGTGGCGCATTTTGAAGCCCGGAGGACGCATTGCCATTCTCGATCTTCTTCGCCATCGCTTTGAAGAGGCGCACGAACTGTACGCGGACGTCTGGCTGGGATTCACCGAGGTGGACATGCGGCGTTTCTTAAAGGCCGCGGGATTCCTCAATCCGCATACCGCTGTCGTACACCGTGAGCCGCAGCCGCCGCATTTCGAAACACTGCTTGCCGCCGCGGACAAACCTGGGTCCGATTCGAAGCGCCTCCGTTCTTCACCCCGTAATTAAGGGATCATCGATTAAACTTCGTACAGCCGGGCAACCTTCACATACATCATTCCATCTCTACAGGCGGAGGCGGTTATGAAACGGATTCTTAAGATGAAACGGAGTTTGCAAATCGCGGCGATCGGCGTTATGAGTTATGCGCTCGCCGGAATGGGTGTACCAGCGCAGGCTGCCGATCACGATTTCTCAGATCACAGGAACGTCCAAGCACAACACGAAAACGCATCCTGGCGCGGTGATCGCGATCGCAGCCACCACGACGACAGATCGTATCGGGACAGCTACGCCGCTCCACGTTACAGCGGCTATTATGAGGCTCCGGCGTACGGGTACTACGAAGCTCCTGGATATTACGATGCTCACGCCGGAAGGTCGGCTGCGATCGTGGCAGGCAGCGCTGCGGCCGGAGCGGTAATCGGAGCAGCGGCCGGACATGGCGAAGGTGCTGCGATCGGGGCGATCGTCGGCGGAGTGGCTGGTGTGATCGCAGATCAGGCTGTGCGGCACCACGACTACAGGTAAGGTGGTTCGCGCTCAGCGTCCGACCACAGCTTCGATATAGCCGGAGGGTTCCTCCGTCGGAACGAAGATCTCGTTCGGGTTGTCCAGTCCAAATTTCGAAAGATCCACCAGCAGGCAATGTTTGTTCGGCATCGTGAGATGAATCTGCTGAACCGCGGGGAATGCGGCGATCACCGCTTCCCCCATGGCATAGAGAGTGTGCTGCACGGAAAGGCTGTCGTGCCCGGCGAACACGTCGAGAAGTGTCCTTCGTATGCGCCGGCGGATATCGCAGAAATCGATCTCACCGGGCGAGTAGGTCCATTCGGCATCCAGCACTGTTCCGAGCAGCCGGTCATGCGTCGCGGCGAGCGTTGTATATTCATCTCTTGCAAATCCTGCAAAGGCGGACTTGCTGGTCTTGAGAACCTTCGCATCCCGTAGACCGGACGTTATGGCCTCATCGGATCGCGTCCCCAGGAGCGCTGTCGTGCCGCACTCTTTGGCATTCTGCACAAAAGCGGCCGCGTGGCTCCCAATCCGGTCCCATTGCGTTTCAGTGATTTCGATTCTGATCTTTTCGAGGTGCGGTAAACGCTCCAGAAAATGGCGCGCCAGATGAGAGGCGAAATTCTCGATACAGCTTATCGGGTGCTGCCGGGCTACCGTATAGACAGTGTTCTTGATCGTGTCGGTCGGAAGGACTTTGCTGTTATCGCCTCTGACATACGAATCGGCGAGGTCGCCTTCGAAAAGAATCTGTATCGTCAACTCCAGAACTTCGTGTCTGTCGCCATCGCGAAGGACTTGCAGCAAGCGGACGAGACTCTTCCCATACGTGTCAAAGAGCAGCTTTGCCATGCTCAACTTCCCCGGTAAGTGGTGTAGCCAAATGGGCTGATGAGCAGTGGCACGTGATAGTGCGACGAAACGTCAGCTATCCGAAAGCACACGCTGACTTCAGAATAGAAGCCATCGGGAAATCTCGAAGCTACATCGAACAGAATGCGATAGGACCCGGGATGTAGAGCAAATTCCGCCGGCAAGAGGCTGGAGCAGCGGCCGTCGGCATCAGTAACTGCGTGCGCAATCTCTTCGCCCGAGCAGTACAGACGCACCGGAATGCCGGCCGCCGGACGCCCCGATGCGGTATCCAGCACGTGCGTGGAGATTCCGCTCATTGCGCCAGCAACTTTTGCAGACGCAATCGCGTGATCTTGGCCTGCTCCGCTGCCGCCACTCGCATCTCTTCGACGGAACCATTCGCCAATCGTTCTTCGAGCGATTGCATCATCTCCTCCGCGCTTTTGGCGGTTGCACACACGATGAAAATCCAGCCGAATTTGGATTCATACAGGCGATTCAGCTCCCGCATCGCCGCGGCTTGATCTGCGCTTGACCCATCCATGCCGCGTTGTTCCTGGACAGACCAATCTCCTGCTGCACTCCTACTCTGAGCGTTCAGCTCACCTATTTTCGGGTGCTTCGCGAAGGCTTCCAACCAGTCGCTTTCATCGAGGGACTGCCAAACTTCATCGGCGGCGGCATGTAGCGCGGAGTAATCAGCGAAGGGCCGCCGCTGCAGCATACCGTTTACCCATTCTTGTGATCCGCAGCATTGCGACAACCGTTCACGGCCAATATCGTCATCCAGGCTGTTGAGTTCCTGTAGAGTCATAGCAACGTCTCCAGAAATTCTTGCAGCAAATTTGCGCTTACCTGCGTGCGGTATTCCTGAGTCGAGCGTATATCGCTGATAGGCTGGATTTCACCGCGAATGACATCGCGCCCTTGCGAAATCATGGTGGCATTAAGTTCATTCCCAGACAGAAGTGCTTCCGTTTGGACGCATCGCAGAGGCACCGGCGCGACGCTACCCAGCGCAATTCGGACATCCTCGATTACGCCTTCAGTTACTCGGGCGGCGGCCGCCATGCAAACTTTTGAAATCGCCTGCGCCCTCCTGGGACCCACTTTGCGCGTGTATTGCCGCCACTGCGCCTTCACCCGCGGCAGTCGAATCTGATAGAGAAGCTCGTCGGCATTCATCTGCATCTGCTTATAGCCGGTATGAAATTCGCCGTAAGGAATCCACCGCATGCCTCGTTTTGAGATAAGCTGCAGCTCGGCATCATAAACCAGCAGAGCCGGCGGCGAATCCGCGGCTGGTGACGCGTTTACAATGTTTCCGCCCAAGGTGCCCCGATTCTGATTCGCAATGGCTCCCGTCCAGCTCGCCGCCATGCACAACAATCGAAACTCATTCTGAAAAAGAGCGCTTTGCCGGATCTGAGTATAAGTGACTGCGCTACCCAGCACAACGGAAGAATCCGTTATTTCGATCGCACGCAGCTCGCCGATATCCCGGATACCGACCAGCTTGCGAAACGGCAGCGTGCCGCCGTTGAAAAGCACCATCAGGTCCGTCCCGCCTGCGATGGGCCGCCATCCTTCGCCGGACGCGAGCATTTCCAGGGCGTTCGAGAGAGTTCCGGCGGGAACCAGATCGTAATCGGGAACGTACGATCTCATGCGCCAGGGCGGCTTACCTTTTGTACAGCTTCGAAGATTCGCAAATATCCGGTACACCGGCACAAATTGCCGGCCAGTCCTTCTCTGATCTGATCCAGGGTTGGGTTGGGGCAGCGCGCCAGCAGCTGAATCGATGCCATGATCATGCCCGGTGTACAGATTCCGCATTGCGCAGCGCCGGCTTCCACGAAGGCTTGTTGCAGCGGGTGCAGCGCACCGTCTTTGGCTAATCCCTCGATTGTGCAGATGCGCGCGCCCGAGGTCTGCGCGACAGGAACCAGGCAGCTATTCACGAGCTCTTCATTTACCAGCACGGAACAGGCGCCGCATTCGCCCTCGCCACAACCTTCCTTCGTGCCAGGCAAGTTCAGATCATCACGCAGCACATCGAGTAAACGCCGCATTGGGTCTACATGAACCGTGCGGGGCGTGCCGTTTACCACGAACGAAACAGAGCATTTCGCCATCAAGCAACGCTCCTCGCCGGTTCCACTCCGGCGCAGGGCATGTCCGCCTCATCGCCGCTCGCCAGCTTGCGAAGAACATCTTCCGGCATGACCGGCACATGGTCGAACGGAATCTTCAGTGCATTCTCAATTGCATTCACAATAGCGGGCGCGGGGCCATCCATCGGAAGCTCACCGATCCCTTTTGCTCCCATGGCTCCATGCGCGTAGGGTAATTCTTCAAACCCAACACGAATGGGCGGCACATCCATCGCGGTCGGCACAATGTAATTCGTCATCTGGCTATTTGCCATCCATCCTTCGCGCCAGGCGACTTTTTCATATAGGGCATAGCCGATCGCCTGCGCCACGCCTCCTTCAATTTGGCCGGTCGCCAGCACCGGATGCAGCACCCGTCCCACTTCCTGAACAGCGACGAAATCATCCACCTGGATCTCGCCCGTCACCGTGTCGACGCTTACCTCGGCCACGTAAGTCGCCCATGAGTAAGCGCCATACGCTTCGCCGCGAAATGCCTCATCATCCCAGGAGACCCCGGGCGGCTCCTGATATTGCGCATTCGCTTGGAGTGACCCCATCCTAGCGATGTAAGTGCGGCAAGCGTTTGAAAAATCGGATGGAGAGTAGCGGGCGTTCAACAAATGGCTCTCCATTAGTTTGTGTTTTAAGCCCAGTGCGGCGGACTCCACTAACTTCCCCACCACCATGGCGGTTCTCGAAGCTACCGTCGGCCCGCTGTTCGGAACATGCGCCGTATCGGGTCGGCATATCTTCACCTGCTCGTAAGGAATGCCAAGAGTCTCGGCGGCGATCTGGGCCAATATCGTGTTCGTTCCCTGGCCCATCTCGGTCATCGAGCTCAAAACACACACCTCACCGTCCTGCTCCGCCTTGAGCTCAACCACGGAGCGAAGATGGCGTTCGCCGGAGCCCGTAAACCCGGCTCCATGCATGAACGTGGCGAACCCGATCCCCTTCTTTTTCGAACTATTTCGATTTTGCGCTGGAAACCACCCGATCTTCTCCCTGTATCCGGCCATGTCCAGCGCTCGCTCCTGGAGCCGCGCGAGATCGATATCATCCTGGATGATCTGTCCGGTGGAGGTCGCGTCACCTTTCCGCAAGAGATTACGACGCCGGAATTCGTCGGGAGGCAGTCCCAGCGAATGAGCCACTTTGTTCATGTGCCGTTCCAGCGCAAACAGGCTCTGCGGCGCGCCGAAACCGCGAAACGCGCCGTGGGGCGGGGTGTTTGTCGCCACTGCGGTGCTGCGCACGCGGATGTTGTCGCACCGATAAGGACCGGCGGCGTGAATGGTTCCCCTGGAAAGAACGACCGGCGACAGGGTCGCGTAAGCTCCGCCGTCGATGACGAATTCGATTTCCATCGCCAGCAAACGCCCATCGGCTGTGACGGCCGTTTTATGTCGGGTTCGAGAGGGATGCCGCTTTGTAGTGGCGGCCATGTCTTCTTCGCGATCGTAAATGATCTTCACCGGTTTGCCCGACTTCCACGCGAGCAACGCGGCATGGCCCGCGATCATCGAAGGATACTCTTCTTTACCCCCGAACGCGCCCCCGGTCTCCTGTTGAATAACGCGCACTTTCTCCGGCGGCAGACCGAACAAAGTCATCAGCGCCTTCTGCACATAGAAGGGACACTGCATCGAGCCGCGAATCGTGACGCCCTCGCTGACATCTGCTGTGGCAAGCATCCCATTTGGCTCGATGTAGAGTTGCTCCTGCGCCCCGGTTGCATATTCGCCTTCGACGACGTGCGCGGCGGTGCGCCAGACTGCGTCTACGTCACCCTTCTGGATGCAATACCTCTTAAAGACGTTATCTTCGCCCCACACGATCGTTTCGCCTCGAAGCGCTTCATCTATATCGAAAACGGCCGGCCAGGTCTCGTATTCAATGAAAACCTGTTGCCGCGCGCTTTGGAGCAGGTCCTTGTTCTCATGCGCCAGGAGAAGGATCGGCTCCTGCGCATGATTCACGAAAGCGTCCGCCAGAAACGGCTGATCTTCGCAAATCAAGCTGACGATGTTTTCCCCGGGAATATCGCGCGCTGTAACTACGGTGAACTCGTGCCAGGGAATCGACTGGCCAAAGCGTATCGCTCGAATGCGGCCTCTCGGGACAGAGCTGCGCACGGTGATCCCGTGCAACATTCCGGGCAACCCGATGTCGTCGACGTATGCCGCTGACCCGGCTACTTTAAGCGATGCCTCTTTGCGGGGCACGGCCGTCCCGATGACTCGGTACTCCATTCGACCAATGTTACACGGATTCGGGAGCAATGAACCGGCTCGACAGATTAAGGGAGACACTCCTGTCCGGGCCGCTTTTCCGCGAATTCTCCGTTCGCAAACACGCAGTGGCCCCGCGTGAAGGTCATCTGAACTTCCCCGCGCAGGCGCTCGCCGATGTAGGGCGACACTGTGTGATGGAAGTGCAGCCGGTCCGGAGTGACTTCGAACTCCTTGTCCGGATCGAAGACGGTAAAATCCGCATCCAGCCCGGGTGCGATGCGGCCTTTCCGGGATTGCAGGCCCGCTAGCACGGCAGGCCGCTCGCACATCCACCGGACAACGTCCGTTATTTGAAACCCGCGCCGGCCGGCTTCGCGCCAGATCGCCGGTAGAGCTAATGAAATGGAAGCAATGCCTCCCCAGGCCTTGAAAAAGTCGCCCGTGTCCGGGCATTTCAGCGCAGGCGGACAGGGCGAATGATCGCTCGCGATGAGATCGATCAATCCCCTGCCGAGGGCGCCCCAGAGAAGGTCCCGGTTCTTATCTTCTCGAATCGGGGGCGCGCATTTGTATTGGGTTGCGCCGGCCGGGATTCTCTCGCATGAAAAATGCAGATAATGCGGACAAGTCTCCACAGTGATCGGAAGATGGTCCGCCCGAGCCTGCTCCAATATCGGAAGCGCTCCAGCACTGGACAGGTGAACAATATGAACTCGACAACCGTGTTTGCGGCAGAGCCGGATCATAAGCTCGATCGCTTCTATTTCAGCCTGCTGCGGGCGCGATTGCAGATACGTCCCGGGCTCACGCCAGTCCGCGGTTTCCAGGTGTAGATTTGTTCGTGCGTTTTCGATAGGTCCAGGCACTTCTGCATGCACCAGCAGCGGCAAGCCACTCTTCGCGACCAAGGGCACCGCGATATCCAGATCCGCCTCGGTGACATGCGTAAATTCCGGAACCCCGGGATCTACGAGAAAGCACTTGAATCCTCGTACTCCAGCGTGTGCCAGTGGCAGAATCTCGCTCGCGTTCCCTTGTACAACCCCGCCCCAAAAGGCGTAATCCGCGAAGCACGAACAGCGCGCCGCTTCGCGCTTCTGTTCTAACGCTTGCACGTGGGTAACCGCCGGCACGGAATTGAGCGGCATATCGACCACGCACGTACAGCCGCCTGCCACTGCTGCGCGAGTCCCGGTGTCGAAGCCTTCCCATTCCGTCCGGCCTGGCTCGTTCAAATGCACATGGGTATCGATTATCCCGGGAAGGACATACAGATCTCCCACGTCGATCAGCTCCGCGGTTTCGATAGCGGGGCCGCAGAATTCATCGATAGAAACGATCCGGCCCTTTTCGAAGGCAACGGAAGCCGGTCGAACTCCATTCGGCGTCACGATGCGGGTGGATTTGAGAATTTGCTTCAAGTTCGGATCGCGATGCCTTGTATTTTCGCATCGCTAAACTAACCTATGGCTGGCATGAGAAGCGGGAGCGAACAGTGGATGAGTCGGGCCATCGCGCTAGCCGTCGAGAACGTCCGCGCAGGCCGCGGAGGACCCTTCGGAGCGCTGGTTGTGAAGGATGGGCAGCTTGTGGCGAGCGGCGTTAATCTCGTGACATCCACAAACGATCCCACCGCGCATGCCGAGGTCGTCGCCATCCGGGCCGCCTGCCAAGCGCTCGGCTCGTTTCAACTGAACGGCTGTGAGATCTATGCGAGCTGCGAACCCTGCCCCATGTGTCTGGGAGCCATCTATTGGGCGCGGCCCCTCAAGTATTACTTCGCATGTACTCGTAAGCGCGCCGCTGAAGCCGGATTCGACGACGCGCTTATTTATGATGAGTTGAATCTTGCGCCGGAACAGCGCTCGGTTCCAGGCCGCGTCCTGCTGGCGGAAGAGGGTTTGCAGCCGTTTATCGAATGGACTCACAGCGCTCAAAAGGTCCGTTACTGACCACCTTACGCGGCGAGCCGCGCCAAAGTCTTAGCGAGCACCTGTATTCCTGTGGCGATGTCTTCGAACGAAGCATACTCGTCAGGGCGGTGACTTACGCCGCCCCTGCACGGGATAAAGAGCATCCCAACCGGACAGATTCGCGACAGGAACAGCGAATCATGATAAGCACGGCTCACCATTCGAAGGGAACGGAATCCCTCTTGTTCAGCGATTTCAGCGAGGACATTCACGATATTCCCATCGCAAACGGCTGGAGCGTCCGCATTCAGCAGTTCCGTTCGAATCGAAACGCGCCGAGCCTTCTCAACGCGCGAACACGCCTCGGCGATGGCCCGAAGCACAGAATCGCGGCGCTCTAAATCCGTGTCTCGAATGTCGAGCTCCAGTTTCACGAGACTGGGGATGCTGTTTACCGCGCCAGGAAATAACTCGCAAACTCCAGTGGTCGCAACCGTATCCTTGAACCCGGTCGACAATGCAGCGGCTTCCACGGCCAGCGCCACCTCTGCGCCTGCCAGAAAAGCATCGCGGCGGTCCGGCATCAGAACCGCTCCAGCGTGGCCTCCCTGGCCCTCAATCTGAATCCTGAGGGACGCAGGTGCGGCGATATTCGTCACGATGCCCAGCGAGATCTTCTCGCGTTCCAGAATTGAACCTTGTTCAATGTGCAGCTCGACAAAGGCGCTGTAGTGTCCCCGCCTGAGCTTTGCGTCATCGAGACCGCCCGTAAATCCTGCTTCGACGCGCACCTCCGCAAGCGACCTACCGTTACGGTCTCTAAGACTGTCGGCTGCCACGCCTTCTAACGTTCCAGACAATATACGGCTGCCAAGACATCCGATGCCGAAGCGCGTGGGTTCTTCCGCGGTAAAGATCAGAAGTTCTATCGGCCGCCTGGGTCGAAACCCGGAGCTCTGCAGAATGCGGATCGCCTCCAGTCCCCCCAGCACTCCGACGGTGCCGTCATATTTACCGGAAGCAGGAATGGCATCGATGTGCGAGCCGGTTCCGACCGCTCCCATATCGGGCTCACTGCCATTACAACGCGCGAACGTGTTTCCTACCGCATCTTCGCTGACCTCCAATCCGGCTTCCCGGCAAAGCCCCTTCAACCAATGCCGTGCTCGCATGTCGGTTTCGGTAAAGACGATTCTCGTTACCGCGGGAGCGGGTGCATCGGAAAACGAAGCGAGCGTCTCTAATTCGTTCTGGACGCGGTCGCAATCTATTCTGAGGGTCATTCCGCGCGACCCGGATGCCGGTTCCAATCCTTATAAAGTAAGTAGCGGGTCGGGGTCTTGCCGAGCGCTCCAAACCATTGCGGACAGAACGGCGCCATATAGATGAAATCACCGCCCGTAACCGGATACCAACAGTCCCCGAGCCGGTAGATACCGCCGCCTTCGAGCATCAGCAGTCCGTGCTCCATAATGTGCATTTCGACCAGGCTTAAAGAGGCACCCGGATCGAACGTCAGCGTGTTCATCGCGAAGTCGTATTCGGGCTTGTCCGGCAACAGAGTCCGAACTTGAAGGGCGGCATCGCCTAGCACCGGTTGTGGCGTCACAGCGTCTTCACGGCCCACCAGGAACTCCGGCTCCGCGGCCTCTGCAATACGTTCGTACGGTTTTTCGATCACCGCGACCCGGCTGTTCGATAAAGCCGAGACCGTGTGGGGCGTGGCGCCTGGAATGTAAGCGTAGCCTCCCGCTATCAACTCACAGGGTGAATCGCATTCGATGGCGACGCTGCCCTCGAGTACATAGATAAAGCGCTGACCGCCGGCAGGTCCGAGCCCCCCGCTCTCTTCCATCTCCGCCGTGTACTGCGTGAAGCGAGCGCCCGAAGCCGGCGCGGCGTGGACGATGGCAGTAGCTCTCTTCATTCCCGGCAACGGAGCGCGGATGAAAGTATCGGGGCTCTGAAGGTAGTGGTCGGCGCCACGCGAGCCGCGGGTTTGCCCAATTTTTTGCACAGTCCGTCTCTACAGATTACTGGGCTTGCCCGGCAAGCTCTCGTAACAGATGCTCGCCCGCCGAAATCGCGATCTCCACGTCTTCCGGACGAACCGTCTCGTCCGGGTGATGGCTGATCCCACCCGGAGTGCGCAAGAAGATCATGGCAGAAGGTATTTTTTCCGCCATAATCATCGCGTCATGCCCTGCGCCGCTCACCATCCGAGGAGCAACGCAGCCGGCCCTCGAAATGGCTCGCGAGGCCGCCGCGGCAAGCGCACGGTCCATCGCCACTGCCGCCTGATTAAGGCGCAACTGTACCTCGAAGCGCAAGTCTCGTTGCGTAGCGATTTCATTGCCGCTTTCGATCAATCCTTCCACAACGCGCGTCCTGAACTCATCTTCGGCGTGGCGCACGTCAAGCGTCGCGCGAACAGTTCCCGGAACGATATTACTGGCCCCGGGGCTCGCTTCAAGAACGCCCACGGTCGCAACCAGACCGGGTATGGAGCGCCCCATTTTTTCGACCGTACTGACCCACTCAGCCGCGCCTGTTAGCGCATCGCGCCGGAGATGCATAGGCGTCGTACCCGCATGGTTCGCCGCGCCACGAAAGGTGACCTGCACCCGGCTTTGTCCTGCAATCGCATCTACAACACCCAGCGGCCGGTCAAGGCTCTCAAGAACCGGACCCTGCTCGATATGAAACTCCAGATAGGCGAAGGCCTCCTCATTGAGAATCGCGCCTCGCATTTGAGCTACATCCAGCCCGAAGTTTCCGATCGCATCCTTCACGGAAATTCCACGGCTGTCCTGGATCTCGAGCGTTTCGTTATCGATTCTGCCGGTCAACGCGTTGCTTCCCAGAAACGGGCGGCCGAACCGTACGCCCTCCTCTTCGGAAAACCCGATTACTTCAATACCGAAGGGCAGCCGCTCTCCTTCCAATGATTCAATAAGTACGATCGGCAGAACCACGCCAAGCACGCCATCGTAAGCGCCTGCATTCGGCACCGTGTCAAGGTGCGAACCCACCAGGAGGCGGCGCGCATTGTCTTTGCCGGGATAGAGACCTCGTATGTTGCCGATTGCATCCACGCGGACCTGCATTCCGAGCGCTTGCATCCAGTCGCTGAGCATCCGGTGACAGTCGTGCATGGCATCGCACAGAAACGTGCGGGTAATACCCCTGTTTGTTTCGCTGCACTGGGCGATTTGCAGGCAGCGCGCGATAATTTCGTACGCACGGCTGGCGTTAGCCTTTGCCACCCCGCTAGTCTACAGCCCGCTGAATCTTTCAGCGATAGAATTACTCTCGGCATATGTTCTATCGGCTCATCCGATTCATTGCGCTCTTCCTGGTTCTCGCGGCGCTTGCGTTGGCGGCGGACGTGTACCAAGCCGAAGCGGGAAAGCTTGCGGACCTGATGCACTGGAAAGGCGGTGAAACAATCGCGGAGATTGGAGCTGGAGAAGGACAGATGTCGTTTTTCGCTGCAAAGCAAGTTGGTCCCTCGGGCCACGTCTATACCACCGAACTCGACGACAAAAAGCTCGCTCATCTCAAGGAAGAGGTCAATGCGCGCCACCTCGAAAACGTGACCGTTCTCAAAGCGGACGCGATCGGAACAAATCTCCCCGATGACTGCTGCGATTCCATTTTCATGCGCCGTGTATATCATCACTTCACAGACCCGTCGCGGACTGATGCGGCAATTTTTCGCGATCTTAAGCCGGGCGGCCTGCTGGCGGTGATCGATTTCCCGCCGCAAGCAGGACTGCCGCCGGTCGCCGGCGCACCCAAGAATCACGGCGGCCATGGCGTGCCGGAGGACGTGCTGATCGGGGAACTGAAGTCGGCCGGCTTTGAGATCGTCGCGCAACCCAAGACCTGGCCTGATCAGGAAGATTACTGCGTGATTGCGCGAAGGCCCGGATCATCACAGCAATAGTCGCGGATGCCTGACGAAGCGTCCATTCGTGAGATCAATATCACCGACGCGGAAGCCGCAGCAAGCCTCAGCGGCGAGTTGGGTTATCCGGTCTCGGCCGCCGCCATGGGAAAGCGCATAGCGGCTCTGCGGACCTTAACAGATCACGTCGTGTATGTCGCGTGCCTCGCCAGTGCCGTTGTCGGGTGGATCGATGTTGCCATCGTTCATCACCTTCAGTCTGATCCCTACGGCGAAATCGGGGGTCTCGTGGTTTCGAATACTTGCCGCAGCGGCGGCATCGGCTCCAGGCTCGTCAGCGAAGCCGAACAGTGGGTTGCGCGTCGCGGTATTAGCAGGATGCTTGTGCGATCGCAAATAGCTCGCGAGGCCGCGCATCGCTTCTACCTTCGCGAAGGATATTCGCGAACCAAAACTTCGGCCGTTTTCACCAAGACACTAGCTTAGTGCTCGCGAAGGATCGATTGGCCGGCCAGATCGGCTACTTCAGGCAGCAAGCGGTGGATCATGTCGTGTAAGTCGTTGAATGCCTCGTGAGCGCGAGAAAGGTCTCCCTGGCGGCCCATCGTTTCAAGCCGCTGCGCTGCATCGACGATCGATTGCACGAGAAAGTTGCTCAGCGATCCCTTCAGCGCATGGCTGAGGTTGACAAGATCGGCGGCATTTTGGAGCTCAACGGCCGTCCGAAGGGCCTTGAGGTCATTCGGGATGTCGGCCAGGAACAGTGCGGCTGTCTTACTAAGGAGATCGACATCGCCGTCCCATTGCGCCAGCATTTCTTCTCGGTCGATAAGCCTTGGGCTCTCATTCAAGCTCGGGGGCGGAGAAGCTGGAGTTTCCACCGCCGGTGGCACGGCGGCATCAATGGCCTGCATGAGAGTTTTGATCTTGATCGGTTTTGAAACGTAACCGTCCATTCCAGCCTCCAGGCATTTTTCACGATCGCCAGCCATGGCGCGCGCCGTCATAGCGACGATCGGAATGTGTTCCCCGCTAGCTGCTTCCTTCGCTCGAATAGCCGCGGTCGCCTCAAATCCGCCCATTTCGGGCATTTGCACATCCATGAGGACCAGGTCGAAAGTCTGATTCTCCAGCGCCGAGAGGGCCTCCAGCCCATTATTCGCGATCACGACGGAGTGGCCGCGCCTTTGAAGAAGGGTGACCGCGACCTCCTGGTTTACCCGGTTGTCCTCGGCGAGCAGTATGCGCAGCGACGTGCCGCCCTCCTTGCCAGCACTGGTTTGAATCTCCGCTTGGCAGGGCATGTTACTCGATTCTGTTCCCGCGAAAATGGAATTAATGGTGTCCCTCAATTCTTTTTGTCCAAGCGGTTTTGTCAAGTAAGCGGCGACACCCAATTCGCGGCAACGGACCGCGTCTTCGCGCCGCGCCGCCGAGCTCAGCATCATTAGCGTGACCCCCGCCATTCCAGGCTGCTGGCGAATGCGCTCACAGAGGCCGAAGCCATCCATCTCGGGCATGCACACGTCGATGAGAATCAACCTGAACTGATCGTGCAATTCGCAGGCGCGCTCCAATGCCAAAATGGCGGCCTCGCCTCCGTCTGCGACCGTTGGACGCATACCCCAACGGGCCAGCATTTTTTCCAGAATGGTGCGGTTCGTGAGATTATCGTCCACCACCAGGACCGCCACTCCCGCCAGATTCTTCGAATGGTGTTCGACACGAGGCGCGGCATCTTCTTCCAGGGCGAAACTGGCCGTAAAGTGAAATGTGCTGCCCTCGCCGACGGAGCTTTCCACCCACAATTTGCCCCCCATCATCGCCACCAATTGGCGCGAGATGGTGAGCCCCAAGCCGGTCCCACCATATTTCCGCGTGGTCGAACCGTCGGCCTGGGTAAAGGCTTGGAATATCTCGGCCTGTTTTTCGGCCGGAATGCCAATGCCGGTATCCTTGACGCTGAAGTGAAGAACGATTCGCCCTGCTTCGCGAGACTCTTCGACAGCCGTGACGATAATTTCACCACGCTCGGTAAACTTGATCGCGTTCCCCACCAGGTTCACCACGATTTGCCGGAGGCGGGAGGGGTCGCCCACTAAGAAGTCGGGCAGCTTGTCATCGATGCTGTAAGCCAGCTCGAGTTGCTTTTGATCGGCGCGAATACTCAGGGATGTCAGGGTCTCCCAAATGCTATCCCGCAAATCAAACTGGACCTGCTCCAAATCCAGCTTGCCGGCTTCGATTTTGGAAAAGTCCAGAATATCGTTGATCACCGTAAGCAGCGCTTCGGCCGATGATCTGACGGTCGTCAGATAGCCCCGCTGCTCCTGGCTCAAGTCGGTCTCGAGCACGAGTTCAGTCATGCCGAGCACACCGTTCATAGGAGTCCGAATCTCGTGACTCATGTTGGCGAGAAACTCGCTTTTGGCGCGGCTCGCTTCCTCGGCTTTGTCCTTCGCGCACGTTAACTCCGCGTTAACCCGCAGAAGCGGTCCTGTGATAGCATGCCGGATCGTGAAATTCACAAGCACGGCGGCCACTATCAGCGTTATTCCGAAAACCAACAAAGCCGCGCGGCGCTGCCGCTGGGAGCGCGCCTGCACGTAACCCAATTGCTGGTGCAAGTCCCTTGAGAATTCGTCGGTAATTCTTTGAAAACGGGAGTTGATGACAACGATTTGATCTGCCAGGCGCCGCATTCGCTGCTGGGTTTCGGGCTTGATAGTCGTATCCCTCAGGGCCTCATCGTAGGTGCTTTGCGCCTCATTAAGAAATTGCTCGAGCGACAGAGCGAGGCTCGCCGATTCTTGCCAACGCTGCGACGGAAGATTCTTGATCGCGGCAACCGCCTTCAAATCGGCAACCGCACTCCGGCCCTCTTCTCCCGCATGCTTCAGTTCGGATGCGTTCTGAACCACGAGCGCCTCGCTGAAATCCTTGAGGGCGCGATGAAATGCCGCTCGGCCTTGCGTGCTTCGCTGTACGGCGGGAAACGAAGCTTCGGACGTCGCCCGCAGGATCCGCTCTCCATCGAGACCCTGAATCTGCCCGAGAGTCACGGAAACGATGAAGCCCAGAACAAAGATCCCGATGCTTAGCCAGATTTTCGTTGTTATGCTTGCGCGTCGCATCTTCGGGGCCCTTTACTGCGCCATCGCGAGCTTATAGCCCGGTGCTCCCGGCACTGCTCCGTCGATCGACATCACGTTTACCGAAGAGTCAACATCGCTGAAGCGAATTACTCCCAGAGCGCCCGGGGTGTTTCTGACAAAAGCGCGAACTGCGCCGGGCGTAGGCGCCATCCGGGGCGGCGACACCGCTTTGCCCTGGAAGCTCATCATCAGAAAATATCGTTTGAAATCGCTTTCCGACATTCCACAGATTTCTTTCAGCACCATCCGAGTCTCGGCGTGCTCCGATGGAAGGCTGACGGCAACCACCTTTGTCCCGTCAGGCCAGCGATCCTTTGCGCCGAGAAAGATGCTCCGGAGATCGCGGGAGGATAGCGCCAAAACTCCGGTGGTCTTGTTGACAATGACGGCCAGATCTTTTGACTCTGCATAGCCCTTGTCGAGCGCTATTAACAACAGACCAGCAATCGGAAAAATTGACAGAACTCGCGCCAGCACTTGCTTCCTCAAAAAGTAAACGCGAGCTGGGCATCAAGCCCGTTGCCCGGCTTCTGGCTGCGCTGATCCAGGCGGTTATATTGCAATTTGAACGCCGCATAATCCGAGAAGTCCCAGCGCATCCCCACGGAAGGCCCCATGTATCGTCCGGTGTAGATATTGATCGGGTCATTCGCGGGCGAATTTACGTATTGATATCGAAAATAGGGCCTCCAGGCGCCAAATTTTCGAGATAGTTGCGTATAAGCGAGCGGAGTATTGAACGTGCGCCCGCCATCTTCTACATGGTTCCGCAGCAGCACCCCTTCATTCATGAACTCCCAGGTCGGCGTTATGTACACGGCATACAGGCTTCCAATGCTTTGGTCGGCAGGTGTAATGCCAGGGGGCGTGATCCGGTCGCGGTAATACGACCCGCCCACCTGAAGCCCTCTCAGCCACTCCGGGGCTATGTATGCAGCCAGGTTGTACGCCTTGTGGTTTCTATCGGAATAGAAATTCTGCACCGGCTCCGGGGCCAGATTACTGGACGCGCGTCCATTACCGATTTCTGCTACCCAATGCAACCCGAGGCTGTCGGTCCCAGGCACCAGGCCGGTCAAACTCACGCCGACGCTGTGGACCGGCAGCAGCCCGCCGCTGTCTTCAAAAAAGTACATGAAAGGGCGTCCCGTTGCGGTCTGGAACCACGTCCCGTGGTGGAAGGCAGTGCTGTAGTAGCCGATGGACGTGTGATACCGGCCGAAGCCCGCTTCGAAATACTTGCTGGCCTTGTACGAAAGCAGAAACCGTTCAATATCGATTCCCAGGGTATTCGTCGCGTCCGTGCCGAAAACGATTTCCGACATGAAGCTAAGCCGGTCGGATAATTTCGACGAGGTCATCAGATCGAACTCGCCCATCTGGAACGTACTGTGCGCCGGCGCTCCTAACGGAAAGATGAGCGGATTCGCGTCTGTGCCGACTCCGAAATTGAAGTCGAAAAACCCCCGGATTTTGAGCGTCGGACCGCCTCCCGGCAATTCCACCATGTGCGCATGCGCATCTGAATCCGCTGAGGCTTCAGTATCGACGGAAGGTTCAGAGGCGACGGCAGTAGCTGGACTGGGCGCAGCAGCCGGTTCGGCGGTGGCGGTGCTGAGCGGCGCGGCTGTGGCCGGGACTGGCGCTGAAGCGGGAGCCGCCGGAGATTGGCTTTGCTGGGTCAACTTCTCTTCCAGCTCTTTTATCCGCGACTCGTCCGCCGCGAGCCGAATCAATAATTTATCGAGCGCTTCCTGAGTGACACCGGCGGGCACAGGCGACTCGGTGCCAGGCTGTTGGGCCCTGGCACTCACTAACACGCAAAGCATTCCAAAGCACAGCAGAGTGCTGGTACACAACGGGCGCATACGTAAGCCTAAGACTGACGTTGGCTACGCTACTCTTTCTTCTCTGTTTATGTGTTGCCCGAGTTATTGTCCGTACTCGGCGATAACTACCGTAAGCTCGTCGGCCAAATCGCTGCCCCAGTGATAACGGCCCAACTTGAGATCACGTGCTTCTGGCTCAAGAGGAGAAAGCTGGTCCAGATCCGAGCCGCGGTATTTATCGAACTTAAAGAAGTACGACTTTTGCCGGACGAGATACCGGTACTCGCCGCCCAGCGAGACCAACAACGGCAGCGGCTGCCCGTTCCAAAATCCTTGCGCGCGCCAAGCCTCATCGATCAGGTAATTTGGCAGCGCATAGAGCGACCGCGCGAGCGAAAGAACTTGCCCGCCCACCGCGACAGACCGGTGCAGCGGCAGAAGCTCTATCGGCAGGCTTGCGGGAACGATCAGGCATGGATCTGCTGGTTCGGAGCCTTTCAGCTCCGCCCGGCATGGTATGACAATGCGGGGTGGCGAAAGAATCTTGCGCGGCAGTTTCAATTCGACTGCCTGCTGATAAAAATCCTCGCCGTTCGGGCCTCGTAGAGCGAGCCCGTATTTGTCCTGCAATTCAGCTCGCGAGGCCCGATCGCGCTCAATTGCTTCCGCCCGGCCTTTCAACTTATCCTCCCGAAGATTTTCTCATTCGCGGCGCGTGGCGGGATGGCGATCGCCAATGATCAACTCAAGGCGCCATGACCAGGATCTTGAAGGAGCCGGGCACCATCTTCGGCCTGGGCCGCGGATTGTCGGCTGTGACGGCGGGCGCCGCTCCAAATTCGGCGTCCGACAGATAAATCTTGTGGGTGTGCGTATCGAGCGCCATGGTGCGCGCGCCCTGGCTCGTTTTCGCGTTCTCCACCACGCTGTATTTGTCGGGCGACTCTTCTTGGACAACCGTGAGCGTCGCATCTCTGCCGTTTGAAGCGAACGCCAGCTTCGTTCCGGGATCGAAGCCCGCCGCGTCTGTTCCCGCGCCTGTGGGTACCGTGGTGATTACCTTGCCCGAATCCGCATCTACTACCGCCATCACCTTGTTTTCGCAAACGGGAAACAAGCGCCGGCTCTTTACATCTATTGCCAGCCCGGAAGGCGATTCGCACTGCGGAGCCAGAGGCCATCGGTTCTTCACCTCCAGCATCTTCGGATCCAATCGCACCAGCTCGCTCGTATCTTCGATATTCGCGTAAACGTTGCCGGTGCCGTCGGTCGCCGGAAATTCGGGCTTGCCGCCCAGCGCCACGGTTCCTGCCACTTGGCCCGTGCCGGCGTCAATCGCCGTTGCGTCTTTACTGCGGCCGTTAAAGGCGAACACCCGCTTGCTGAACGGATCGTAAAGAATTCCATCCGGATTGGTTCCCGTCTTCACCGTCGAGATGACCGCCAACGTTTTCAAATCGAAAATTGTGACCTGATTATCGCGGCCATCGCTTACAAAACCCCGGTTTAAATCGTTCGCGATCGCAATGCCGTGAACGCCATTCGTGTTTGGGATCTTGCCGACGATCTCGTTGCTATCCAGATCCAGGACATCCACCTCCGTTGCGTGAGAGACGTACAGGCGCCGGTTGGCGGAATCCGCATACAGATAATCCCAGCCGCCTTCGCCGGGAATAGGAATTGTCTTCACTAGCTTGTAAGAGGTTGCTGCGAAAAGGCCGGACGCAAGCAGAATGACTGCGACCTTTGCTCGAAACATTGTCATATCTGTCCTCGCGTTGGTCGATTGTATCACCGTTAGCCGGACTCATTGGCGAGCGCCTATGACGAAAACGACATAAGCTGATTATGTGGTGACGCTCGCGCCATGACCAAACTTCAGTTTCAGGTACTCTACCGCGATTTCCTTCTGCGCATCGTAGACCGGGAACTGTTGTCCATTCACGCGCGCGGAGATGCAAGTGCGTTGCTCGGGCAATTCGCGGCTCTGCTCATCTTTGTCAGTCTGCTCTTTTCGGTGCCCGCTGTGTACCTGGGCGGCCGATTGCGCTTACCCGGGCAGGTCTTTGTGATTGGCCTTTGGAGCGTGCAGCACTTCCTCATTGCGACAACCATGCTGCTGGTCGGTTTGTTCGCCGTGCTGACCTGGAACTCTACCTTTCCAGACAAACGCGATCTTATGATCCTTGGCTCCTCTACCGGTGCGCACACGAACGCTATTTCTGGCGAAAATCGCGGCGGTAGGAACGGCTCTTTTCCTGTTGATTCTTGCCCTACATGCGCTCGCCGGCGTGGTCTGGCCGTTCGCTTTTAATAAGCCGCTGCCGGCGCAAGTGATGCCGGCATTCGCGTCCGATCCGGCGATACCTCCCGTCGAGGCCTCCGACATGCAGTCGGTGATGAACCGCGATCTGAAAGAGTTACAGCAGAGCGGCATCTTCGCGCGCGCGGGTCTCGCCATTGGCGTGGTGAGGCACGGCGTACGGCGAGTGTTTACGTACGGAACGGCGAAACCGGACTCGATCTTTGAAATCGCGTCCGTTACAAAGACCTTCACAGCCCTCACGCTGGCGCGAATGGCCGAGGAAAACAAGGTAGAACTCGACCAGCCCGTCCGCGAGCTGTTGCCGCCGGGAACCGTCGAAAAACCATCCGGCAACGAGATCACGCTGCTCGATCTCGCAACTCAGCACTCCGGTTTGCCGCGCATGCCTGCTAACTTTCATCCTGAGAACGATAATCCCTTCGCCGACTTTCATTCGGCAGACCTGTATGAATTCATCGCACGTCACGGTTTGAGAAAACCCGCCGATGCGTCTTTTGTTTACAGCAATGTCGGCGTCGGCCTTTTGGGACAGGCGCTGGCGAATCGCGCTCAATCGAACTATGCAGATTTGGTCAAGAAGGAAGTGACGGATCCGCTCGGGTTGCAAGATACGGTGGTGTCCCTATCCGCCGAACAACAAAGCCGGTTCATACAGGGACACGATGGTCTCACCGATGGGCCCGACGGCTTCAGACGCTTCACCCACGCATACGGCGATCCCGTTCCTCCCTGGGACTTCGACGCGCTGGCCGGCGCGGGAGCACTGCATTCGACAGCCGGCGACATGCTCACGTATCTCGAAGCCAATCTGCATCCGCGTGCAAAGGGCGGCATGCTTCAAACGGCCTTGCTCGATACCCAAAAGCTTCACGCCAATGTAGATGAGCTTCCGGGAATGCGTATCGCTCTGATTTGGCTGTGTAGCCCCGATGGCTGCTATTTGCACGACGGCGCAAGCCTGGGACACACAACCTTCGCGTTCTTCAATCCGAAAGAAGATTACGCCGCGATTGTTCTCTCGAACGGGTTCCTTTCCGCTCAATTGGTGGGCGCCCACATTCGCCAGAGACTGGCCGGGCTGCCGGCGCTGTCGCTTTCGAATGTCGCTATTCCCGCAAGCGGGGGTGGATTCGGCTTCGTTCGACTCTTCGCCGTCTATTGGGCCACGATGCTGGCGGCGGGCGCGTTCATCTACTGTTGCGTATTGGCGTTGCAAGGGCTGACCTCGCAGCTACTCCCGCGGCGATGGTTCCTGCACGCCTCGTCTTTCCTGCAACTGGCGGCTTTCTGCGTGATCCTCTGCGTCTACTTTCTCCAGCCGCTGCTGGCGGCGCCGAATCCGTTCGATATACACAGTTCCGGACTACCTGGCTGGTCGCCGTCGTATTGGTTTCTGGGTCTGTTTCAGCAGTTGAACGGTTCCCCCGCCCTCGCGCCTCTCGCGGCCCGTGCCTGGATCGGCTTGGCGAGTGCAGCCGGCGCAACCGCGGTAGCGTACACCTTGTCTTACGTGCGCTCGTTAAGGAAGATCGTCGAGGAACCGGACATTCCGCCGGGCTCGCGTTATGTGAACTGGTTGCCGCGCTTCGGCACATCGCTCGAAACTGCCGTCGTTCAATTCAGCATGCGAACGCTGCTGCGCAGCCGGCAGCACCGCGTGATTCTTGCGTTCTACCTGGGCATTGGATTCGCTGCTACAGTCTTTTTGTTGCGAAGCCCGATGGCCAAGGAGATTTCGAAGACAACGGTCGGCGATCCCTGGCGCGAAGTCAGCGCGCCGTTGCTCGCCGCGAGCATGATCCTGATGGGTTTCTGGGTGGTCGGAATGCGCGCCGTGTTTTCTCTGCCTCTCGACTTACCTGCCAATTGGATCTTCCGCATGACACCGGTCCGGGCCGGATCGAAATGTGTATCGGCACTGCGGCGATCGTTATGGATGCTCGCTGTGGCTCCTGCCTTCGCCTGTTCGGCGATCGTGTTTCTATCGATGTGGCCGTGGCGGGCGGCCGTGGGACACCTTGTTCTGCTCGCACTTCTGGGCGTCACCCTTACCGAATTCTGCCTGCTAGGCAATCAAAAGATTCCATTCACGTGCTCGTGGCTGCCAGGCAAATCGAACTTTCACATCGCTTTCTGGTTCTGCATTCTGCTGATCCTGGAGATTGTTCTGAAAGTAGCGGACCTGGAGCAGCGCGTGCTGGCAATCCCGGTCGATTACGCCGCGATTGTAATCATTCTGGCCTCACTGGGTGGATTGGCCGCGTGGCGAACGTCGCGATTAGCCGAGTCGGACATCGAAAGTCTGCACTTCGAAGAGATACCTTCCTGGCAGCTCACCACGTTGGAATTACCCCGGTAAGGCGGCAGCGATAGCGGCCCCTTCGCGCATAAGGCAATTTCATGGGAAAAACGGCACTTACTACTCTAATCCGTCTGGGGGAAGTCGCCGATAAGCATAAATGTAAGACGCACTGTTCCTGTTGACGCAGTGGCGATCGGAATGTGGATTCTATGACTGAAATCAAAGCTCACAAAGTGAAGGCGCACGCATCGAAGCGGGGCAACCTTTTGCAACACACCCAAGCGACGCAGCTTTCGAACCTGAGCTCCGTTCTGAACGGCCTGGAAGGCGGCGCGTGCGCCATGCGAAAACAGGTGCAGGAGGCAATGAATGCCATCCAAGCAGGCACCTACTGGGTCGACCCAATGCAGTTGAGCCGTTGTATTGTTGGCGAGACGTTGAGAGCGCTCTAGTACATCAGGATGGCCGGCGGCGGCCTGCTTCCCCAGCCGAGATTTGCTCCGGACCCAAATGTAAACCAGGTCTGTAATACATCGGCGTTGTCATTTTCGAGCGCAATGCAGTGAAACGAACCAGCGCCAGGAACTCCGAACCGCAGGTCTGCCAGCTCAATGCGCGTTCCCGGCCTGCTCTCGGTTACCACTGGCGATTCAGACCAAACCGGAAAACGCGCGAAATAGATGAAGTATCGAAACACCCGGCTTCTCTTCGCGCTTTCCAGACTCGGAGTCACTGCGGGCTTATAAAAAGTTCGACCCTCCTCCGGATTCAGTTGCCCGAGCGGCTCAACCGGCATCAGCTCATACTTCGCGGCGGTCTCGACAACTCCCTCCCAGCGGAAGGGCGTGAAAGCCTTCGGCAGCGCCGCGGCTTGCACAGGCGGCGCATTGTCATAGAGCCGCGCTTCCAGCTGCGCAATCGCGCGATCGTGGAGCATCATCCTGCCGAAATCGAACAGCAGAAAAAAAAACAGCGCGATGATGGCGCTTCCCCGCCCCGGACTCGCCCGCGCGCCGATCTCGCGATTGACGAGCCGCGCGAAAATTGGCCAGATTGCCGCGAACGCGAGCACGAGCAGAATGTAGGTATCGTACAAGCTGTTTAAGTCGAGGTGAAACCATCGTGAGGAGAACGGCAGAAACAGCCGGACGCCATAGCTGTTGGTCCAATCCAGCAGCAAATGAGTCGCAATCCCGAAGCAGCACAACAGCCATGCTCGCAGCCATGAGAGCCGTTCGCGATACACGGCGGCTGCGACAAGCACCGGCAGTATCGCCAGTAGCGGCAGCAACGGAAACGCGTGCGAGTACCCCCGATGCGCCTCAAAGTACGCGAACGGACCTCGTGTCGCCGCGACGATATCGATATCGGGAGCGTTCGAGGACAGGACGAGCAGCAGGGTCGCACGGCGCGTGAAGCGGTTCAGCCCCACGCGGGCAAGCGCCAGACCCAGCAGCGAGTGTGTAACGTTGTCCATGCCCGGAGATCAGGCGCAGGCCGGAACCGCCATAAGGGATTGCTCGCGCGCCAGGTAAGCGGCTGGAACCAGCAGAGTCAGCGCTTCCGGAATGATGTCCGCGGAAATCGGGAGTTCGCCCGCCAGTTCGCCATCTATCTGCGCGTAAATCCCGCATCCGGATGAAGCTTGGCACATCACCGAGCTGCCTCGTAAAACCGTACAGCCGTTTATCCGGTCCAAGCGGCGCAGCGTTACTCCCAGTAAGTACTGCAGATAACGCGCGCCGACCGTTCCGCGAAAGAGCACCACCTCGAAATCGTTTCGCAGCAGCGAGGCGCCGCGGGCAATCTCCAGATCGCCGCCGTAATTTCGGACCCGGCTGATCAGTGCGAAGCTCGCTTCAAATCGCTTTCCGTCCACCACCACTTCGAACTCGCGCAATGGCCGTAGAACCTGGCTAAAGCCGCACACATAGTAAGCGAATTTTCCGGTTGCGGCCTTCAGATCCAGGTTGAGACGGGAAATAATTTCGGCATCCAGGCCCGCTCCGGCCATGCACAGAAATAGCCGTGGAGCAAGCGTTCCTATTTGCAAGCTGCCGGCGGCAATCCGGCAGGGCTGTAGCTTCGAAATCTCGGCCGCGGCCCGCTCCAGGTGAATCGGCGTTCTCGTCTCGCGCGCCAGTACGTTCGCGGTGCCGCCCGGTAAGATCGCCAGCGGCACTCCGCTGTGCAACATTCCGTTTGCCACCTCATTGATGGTTCCGTCGCCGCCCGCGGCCACAATGAGATCGCATCCCGCCTCGATCTGGTCGCGAACCTGCTCTGCCGCCGTGCCCGGGCCGCGCGTGGCAACCAGGGTCGCTTCAATGCCTTGGCGCGCCAGAACCGGGATGGTACGTTGAAGCGAGTGTTGGCGGCGCAATAGCCCTCTTGCAACCGGATTGTAGATGATGGCCGCGCGCCGCGCGTCGAAAGATTCCAAGCTCACCATTATAGGTTTCGCTATGAAAGAATCGCTCGCGAAGCGCGCGGAGGATTTGCGCGGAAAACTGGAACACCACGAGTACTTGTATTACGTTCTGGATCAGCCGGAAATCTCGGACGCCGAGTACGACCGTTTGATGCGCGAACTGAGCGAGCTCGAAAATGCCCATCCCGATCTGCGCACTCCGGATTCACCCACCCAGCGCGTCGGCGGCCGGCCGCGCGAAGGTTTTGTCAAGATCGCGCACAGCTCGCCCATGCTCAGTCTGGATAACGCGCTCAATGAGCTTGAGCTTCGGGACTTTGACAACCGGGTGCGAACCCTTTTGAAGGCCCAGGCGTATGAATATGTCGCAGAGCTCAAGCTGGACGGCCTCTCCATGGCTGCCTCCTACCGGAACGGGCGCTTCGAGCGCGCTCTCACGCGCGGCGATGGACGCGTCGGAGAAGACGTCACCGAAAATGCGCGGACGATTCGCTCGCTCCCCTTGCGCGTAAAGAATAATGTCATAGCGGAGAGCGTCTACGAAGTTCGCGGCGAGGTCGTTATGCAGCAGCGCTCGTTCGAGCGTCTGAACGAGGAGCGCGATTCCGCCGGGCTTCCGCGCTTTGCCAATCCCCGCAATGCGGCCGCCGGGGCGTTGCGCGCGCTCGATCCCTCGCTCACTGCGTCCCGCCAGCTCGATTTCTTTACTTATTTCTTGCTGCGCGAAGGACGGCCCGCTCTCGATAGCCAGTGGCAAACACTCGAGACGCTTCATGCCGCCGGATTCAAGGTTAACCGCTATCGAAAAAAATGCCATGGATTGGATGACTTACTCGGCTTCATCCAGGAATGGGAAGGCAAACGCGAGACACTGCCGTACGAGATCGATGGAGTCGTGGTGAAGGTTGATTCAGTTGGCCAGCAAGAGCAGCTCGGCTGGACCTCCAAGGCGCCGCGATGGGCGATTGCGTTCAAGTATCCAGCCCGGCAAGCCTCAACCGTGCTCGAAAATATAGAGGTGCAGGTAGGGCGCACCGGCGCGCTTACTCCCGTGGCGCATCTGAAACCCGTGAGCCTTAGCGGTGTGACGGTGTCTCGTGCAACGCTCCACAACGAGGATGAGATCGCGCGTCTCGGTGTCCACATCGGCGACACGGTCCTGGTGGAGCGGAGCGGCGACGTCATTCCGAAAATTGTGAAGGTCGTCCAACAGGGGGCGCATCGCCGGCCGTTTCGAATGCCGGAAGCCTGCCCGATTTGCGGCGGTCACGTTGTACGCGAGGAGGGCGAGGCCGCCAGGCGCTGCATGAACACGAACTGCCCCGCTCGTCTGCGGGAATCGCTTCTGCATTTCGCGTCTCGCGGGGTCATGGACATCGACGGCATGGGCGACGCGCTCGTCGATCAGCTCCTGAATCGCGGGCTCGTTCACAACCTAGCCGACCTCTACCAGCTCACGGCCGATCAACTCGTTGAACTCGAGCGCATGGGCAAGAAGTCGGCGAGCAAGGTCATCGAAAACATCGATCGTTCCCGCACGCAGCCGCTCGCTCGCGTCCTGAACGGGCTCGGTATTCCGTTTGTCGGAGAGCGCACGGCCCAGATTCTCGCCTCGCACTTCGGCAGCCTGGATGCCATTGCGGCTGCTCCAGCGGAGGTGCTGCAGGAGGCGAATGAGATTGGCCCGAAAGTCGCCGACGCGATCCTCCAGTTTTTTGCCGAGAAGCGCAATCGCGAACTCATTGAGCGCCTTCGTGCAGCGGGGCTGAAGTTCACCGGACCCAAGGAAAAGAAAAAGTCCGGACCGCTCAAGGGCCTCACCTTCGTCCTCACGGGCACGTTACCCACTCTCAAACGCGAGGAGGCCAAGCAACGCATCGAATCGGCGGGAGGCAAAGTTGCCGGGTCCGTCAGCAGCAAGACGAGTTACGTGGTGGCGGGTGAAGAGGCGGGATCGAAACTTGACAAGGCTCGCGAATTGAATATCCCAGTCCTCGATGAACCAGGCCTCTTCGCTATTCTGGGCCAGGAGAGCGAACGGTAATTCTTTCGCCTCAATCCCTCAAATTTGTGCTCCACGGTCTGGCCGCCTGGTGGAAACACGTTGCAGCGACTCTGATCGGGTGGGGTCCGCACGGACTTTTTGTGCTCGCCATTGTCGATTCGGCGGGGTTGCCGGTTGTCGGCGGTGTGGACGCGCTGCTCATCGCCGTATCGGTGAACCAGCCGCACCATGCCTATCTCGCCGCCATTTGGGCCATTCTCGGCTCTGTCTGTGGAACTCTGATCCTCTTCGGCATTGCGCGAAAAGGAGGGGAGGTGCTGCTTTCGAAACATATCTCGACGCGCACCGGCAAACGCCTCCACTCCTGGTTTGAACGCTACGGCCTGATTACCGTCTTTATCCCGGCCATATCGCCGCTGCCCTTGCCCATGAAGGTGCCCGTCTTCTGCGCGGGAGCACTCGAAGTGCGATGGTCGTATTTTATTTCGGTTGTCTTCGCCGCGCGCGCCATCCGTTACTTCGCCCTGGCGTATCTTGCCCTGCACTACGGCCAGCGCACCTTCCAGTTCCTGGCGTCGCATCTGGTGGTTGTCTGCGCAATCGCTCTTGGATTGGCAATCGCCGCTGCGGTCCTGGTGCGCCTCGCCCAACGAGCGGATCCGTCCTAGCAGGTCGTCCCGAGCGTTCAACGGTCGGAAGTTGCCGGGTAGCCTTGAGGTCCCTATTGACCGGGACGCGCAGACCTGTCCACGACAGAGTGGCTCAGAATGACGGCTTGCCAGACGCGCCTGGACCACTGAGATCTCAGCCTGAAGGTGTTTGTTTCGATAGAATCTTAAACGATGTCTATGCAATGGAAGTTAAACGGCGGCTACTTTGAAGCCTGCAACTGCGACGCTGCCTGCCCCTGCGTCTTGCTCGGCCCGCCGACGAAAGGGGAATGCACGGTTCTCGTTGCCTGGCACATCGACAAGGGGCATTTCGGAACGACCAATCTCGACGGCCTCAACACTGTGCTGGCAGCTTATTCGCCCGGCCATATGTTGCAAGCGAAATGGAAGGTCGCGCTCTACCTGGAAGAACGTGCTTCTGAGGTGCAACGGCAGGCTCTCACCAAGATTTTCGCGGGTCAGGCGGGTGGTCACTTGGCTAACCTTGCAGCGTGCATCGGTGAAGTTCTCGGCGTTAAGGCCGTTCGGATCGATTATCACGCCGAAGGCCGACGCCGGAGCATGACGATGGAGGGCATCGGCAGTATGGAGATCGAAGGAGTGGCAGGCCAGAACGGAGGTGATGTCACGCTCGCCGGCATGCCGTTCTGCGTTGTTCCCGGAATTCCGGCCGTTGTCGCCAAGTCCCGCGGTTTGAAGTACAACGACTACGATCTTCGCTGGGAGATTAACGACAAGAACGGTTTCTACTCCGCCTTCGCTTACGAGGGATGACCGTAGCCACCTTGCCGAAGCGGGACCGCGTCGTGGTGCTTTCATCTCTCGCGGCCGTCACGATGCTCTCGTGGGCATACTTATGGGATATAGCTCACGATCCGATGGCCATGTGTATGGTGAACATGCGTCCGTGGACGGTGGGAGATTTGAGCGCCGTGTTCGGGATGTGGGCGATCATGATGATCGCTATGATGATCCCCGCGGCATCGCCTATGATCTTGGCGTTTGCGGGAGTGAACCGAGCACGCCGAGAGCAGTCTCTGTCCTACGTCTCAACGAGCGCGTTCGTACTAGGGTATGTGGGCTCATGGACGATCTTTAGTCTGGCCGCGACACTCGCGCAGGAGGCTCTGCATAGCGCCGCCCTTCTCTTGTCGATGGGAACTTCGACCAGCAACACGGTGGGCGGCGCCCTACTGGCCGGCACCGGTGTGTTCCAATTTACGCCGCTTAAAAGCACCTGCCTCCGGCACTGCCGCTCGCCGTTGGGTTTCATTTTGACCGAGTGGCGCGACGGGACCTGGGGAGCCCTGCAAATGGGACTGCGCCATGGTCTTTATTGCGTCGGGTGCTGCTGGTTGTTGATGGGTCTGCTGTTCGTCGCCGGCGTAATGAACCTGTGGTGGGTGGCCGCCATCGCTGGGTTTGTCCTGCTTGAGAAGGTCGCGAGCGCAGGGCTGCGAATCGAGCGCATCACAGGCCTCCTCCTCGTCGTCTGGGGCGGATGGGTGCTCGCGCGGGCGTTCGTCTGATTCTGGTCCTTCGTAGCGGGTGCAGTCGTGGGAATATGTGAATTCCGTCTCCACCGTCGCGAAGCCGGAACTTGCGATAATAACAGCGCTAGTCGGATCTGTCGGCATCGAGAGTGCGCGCTGCAGTCGCGTGCAGTTTACAGAAGTTCGAAAGCGCTTGAACATTCGATTAAGACGTCGACTTGACGCGTAACGCGCATCTCGTGTCATGGTGACGCGACACCGCAAGACCACAAGAGCGGAACGCCGACTCTCCGTCCAGGTGGCTGCTTCGATAAACACTGCTCGCGATGATTCGCGATCCATCTCTCGCCGTAGATGGCGCCGATCAGTCAAAATAAAGCGAGAACTCGACGGGAGGACAGATGAAGGCACATGAATCCGGATTGTCGCTCTGGCCGGCTCTTCCGTGGGAAGAATGGAAAGAGACGGCGACGACGCTTCATATGTGGATGCAGATTGTGGGCAAAACACGCCTGATGCTTACGCCGCGAGAAAATCATTGGTGGAATGTGCCGCTATATGTGACTCCACGCGGCTTATCTACCTGGTCGATCCCCTATCACGACGATCTCTTCGACATAGAGTTCGACCTCGTCGAGCATCATCTTCACATTCGAGAGAGTTCCGGCCGTAGCAAGTCCATGGCGCTTCGGCCACAATCCGTCGCTGCGTTCTACGATGAATATTTGGCCCTTCTTCGATCGCTCGAAATCGAAGTGAAAATCTATCCGAAGCCGGTTGAAGTAAGCGATCCGATTCCCTTTGCAGAGGACCGGCAACACGCCTCTTATGACAAGGAGTTTGCACATCGTTTTTGGCGCATACTAAGACGCTCGGATACTCTATTCAAGACTTTCCGCGCGCGCTTTCTTGGGAAATCCAGCCCAGTTCATTTCTTTTGGGGGAGCTTCGATTTGGCGGTGACCCGGTTTTCCGGGCGGCCAGCCCCTCCCCGTCCCGGCGCCGATGCAATTACCCGAGAAGCATACTCGCACGAAGTGATTAGCGCCGGGTTCTGGCCCGGCAACGACGGATTCGATACTCCGGCTTTCTACTGTTATGCTGCACCGGAACCTGCTGGGCTTCCCAAAGAGCAGATCCGCCCCACCGCGGCTTTCTATAGCACCGAGCTGAAGGAATTCATCTTCAAGTACGATGACGCACGCGCAGCAAATTCGCCCGATGAAGCCATACTCGAGTTTCTTCAAAGCTCTTACGAGGCTGCCGCCACGTTGGGAGCTTGGGATCGTGCGAGTTTAGAACGTGCGTCGAACCAATCTCACGCCGCTATATGACGCCTCAGAGCGACCTCGGCCCATATCTTACGGCGAACACCGGAGAAGGTATGTTGATCATTCACGGTTCGCCGATAACTCTAAGCTGGGTTCCACGCGATGTTGTGAATGACGCGTTTAATGTCGGCGGAATTGTAATAGTGGGCACGTTTGACTCTGTAGAAGAAGCGAAAAACGCGGCTAAAGAACAACATTCTGTGCGAGATTGGCAGATCAGTGACAGCTTGCCTTTTGATAGCGGCGGCGACACCGAAACTGAGATTCATACTCCCGATATAGACGGGCACAAATTGGTCCGCCATGGTATCCGCTGGAAGTAGTTTTCATAAATGCGTGATGCACATATCGACACCACAGCTGCCTGTGCTTCTCGCGGAGTCGAGTGTTCTGGCAACTTGACGGGAAACGCGCTATGCTTCCTCGTGCAATCGCAAGTCGCTCTGAATAGATGAGCAGTTCGCAACTCAAAGAGGGTTAGTAACGGGAAACGCCGTTCCTTCCCCAATCCCGCTGACCCCGCTTTGCTCACAAAATCCAAATATCTCAATCTTACGAACCACCAGCGCTGCTATGGACTGCAAAAGAGCTGCGTCCAGGCACGGCGACGGGCGCTGCCCTGTCTGCACCGAGCGGAACTCTGATGGATAGTGGCCTGGCGTCTCCCAGCGAAACGAAACATCTAACGAAGCCTCGACGTCGCAGAGCGTCGAGATCTATGATCGAACGGAAGAGAAGAACAATGATCAGCGGTGCACATGTAGTCGTCTACAGCCAGGACGCGGAGGCGGACCGCGCCTTCTTTCGCGACATTCTAGGATTTGGATCGGTGGATGCTGGCCACGGGTGGCTGATCTTCCGCCTCCCCGCGGCAGAGGCGGCCTTCCATCCCGCTGAGCGAAACGACCGGCATGAGCTTTACCTGATGTGCGGCGACCTGAAGAATGAGATGGCGGCGTTACATGCTAAGGGCGTTGACTGCACGGAAGTAGCGGAAGAGCGTTGGGGCTCGATCACGAAGATCAGGCTACCGGGCGGTGGCGAGATTGGCCTATACGAGCCCAAGCACCCGAGGCCTTAAAAGGTTCGCCGCGAATACCGGTCGCCATCTCTCTCTCGCACGTCGTTGGCGCTGCGACGCGACAAACGCAAACCCGGTTCAAACTGAATTTGGCTTGTTTTCATTTATTTAGCCGAAATCGTTTGGTGCGGGTGTGCTACTCTAATCTTTAGGTAGCTGGAACTAGCTCCCGACTCTTTCAAAAACGCCGCACGGCCGTTGTTGCCGCTGCGGCGTTTTTCATTTCCGCAATCCCCCAAAGGAGAATCATCAATGTCCACCGCCGCGCAAATCGCCGCCAATCAACAGAACGCGAAGCTCAGTCACGGACCCGCGACTGATGAAGGCAAAGCCAAATCCTGCCTCAACAACTTCCGCCACGGCCTCACCGGCGCCTTCTGTGTCCTTCCCTTCGAAGACCAGGAAGAATTCGATACCTTACGGCTCGGTCTCCGCGCCGAGTATCAGCCCAAAACCGTCACCGAAACCCTGCTCGTCGAAAAAATGGCCCAGCATTACTGGCTCCTGCAGCGCGCCTTGAAGCTTCAGGATCTGACCTTCCATGCCGAACTCCCCGTGTGTGAACAGGAAAAGCAGTTGGCGCTCTATCTCCGCTATCAAACCACTAACGATCGCGCCTTCCACAAGGCCCTCGATCAGCTTCTAAAGCTCAGAGCCGAAAGACGCAAAGCCGAGATTGGCTTCGAATCGCAGAAGCAGAAACAAGCCGAGCAAGCCCGTCGCGACAGCATCGAGAAACGCAAGCAGGACCTCCACAAAATGGATATGATGCTCGCCGAATGCAAGCTCGATCGTGAACTTTTCAACAATTGGAAGTCCAAAAACGAAGCCGGCCTCGATTCCAGCCGCGAACACCAGCTCATGATCGCCGAAAAAGCCGCCTGATTCGCGCCTGCCTCCCATTCGCACGCTATGGCCACACTCGTCCTGTGCCTACACAACTCGTGACAGACTTCAGCCTGCGCGGGACCTTCAGTCCCGCCATTCAGGCTGCTAATCTATAGGTCGAGAATCGACCAAAGAGACGTGTGGGGCATGCTCTGGATGGAACGGCTACGGCAGGACCTGCGCTACGCGGCGCGCGGCTTTGCCAAGAGCCCAGGTTTCACGGCAGTTGCTGTATTGTCCCTGATGTTGGGTATCGGCGCCAGCACCGCCCTGTTCAGCGTAGTGTATGGAGTGCTAATCGCCCCTTACCCGTATGCGAAGCCGAATGAAATATGGGCGCCTGCCGTGCTCGGTCCCAAAGAACGGTTGAACGGCTGGCATTCCTATTCCCTCCGCGAATACCTCGAAATTCGGAAACTGCCGGCATTCTCCGATGTGATGGCAACGGGCATCGAACCGGTGCTGTTGACTGGCGATAGCAGCCCGGAACGTTTCTTTGGAATCTTGATGACCGGCGATGCTTTTCGCTTCATCGGCGTGAAGCCATTGATCGGTCGGACCATTCAGCCTTTCGACATCCGGCCCGGCGGCGAGCCCCAGCCGGTGGTCGTTCTCAGCTATCAGTTCTGGCAACGCACTTTCAATGGCGATGTTGGAGCGCTTGGCAGGAAACTCGTGTTGAACGACGTGCCGCACACGGTGATCGGCGTGATGCCGCCCCGATTCGGATGGTATACGAATGAGGCATTCTGGCTGCCTATGCCGATGATGAACCTCGCGGACGAGACGCCCACTAACGTAATCGTTCGCCTGCGGCCGGGCATCACAAAGCAGGTAGCCGAGCAGCAACTACAAAATTTGAATCTAAGCCTGGCTGCGGAGAAGCCGAAAAATTTTCCGAAAGGCGCGTTCCGGACGCTGTTGCTGAACTACCTTGACATCACGGTCGCGAGCGGCGAGATGTCCTCCAGTTTGCATCTTCTCCTTTCCGCGGTTGGATTTCTTCTGCTGATCGCATGTGTAAACGTTGCCAATCTGCAGTTGGCTCGCACCACCGCCAGAGCGCGGGAGATCGCGGTGCGCCTGTCCGTCGGCGCAGCGCGGTCAAGGCTTGTAAGGCAATTACTCACGGAAAGCGTTCTCTTATCGTTGTGTGGCGGCGCGCTGGGCGTGCTGTTCGCGGTCGGCGCGACACGTGCTATCGCGGCCCTGATGCCGGCCGATTATGTGCCGAACGAGGCGCGTATCACGATGAATGGCTACGTCCTGCTGTTTTCCGTTGTAATATCGCTCGTGACCGGTATCCTTTTTGGTCTGACGCCCGCGGTCCGATGCTCACGACCGAATCTGACAGACGCCTTGAAGGATGGCGGCAGAGGCGCAGCCGGTAGCCTTCAGGGACAGCGAATGCGGAATTGGCTGGTGGTTGCGGAGGTCGCGCTTTCGGTGGTCTTGTTGGCCGGCGCGAGCCTCGCCATCCGAAGCTTTGCGGACCTCATGCGTATCGACCCGGGATTCCAACCGCAAAAAACCTTGATGATCGACGTTCCCCTTCCGCCCAAGCGTTACGCCACCCTGGAACGCCGTAACACGTTTGCCCGCAGTCTTCTCGAGAAAGTACAAAATTTGCCGGGCGTGGAGGCGGCCGCGATTGGAAACGGCGGTATGCCTTTCGGCGGCCCGCGCTCCTCCTACTCGCTCGAAGGCCAGCCTCCCTCCGAGGAGAGCCGGATCGTGGTTGGTTTGGTCAGCGCCGGCTACCTGCACACTCTCGGCATTCCGCTGAAACGCGGCCGCGCGCTGACAACGCAGGAGGTTGCGAACGGCGATCATGTGGCGACGATTAACGAAACAGCCGCCCGGCTCTGGCCGGCAGGCAGCGACGCAATCGGTAAGCATATCCACATCGACCTGCTGGCGAATCCGCCGCAGCCGCAGGTACTCGGGCTCGCCGCAAGCAGCCCCGACGTGACCATTGTGGGTGTGGTGGGCGACACCAGGAACGGTGGCTTGCGTGATGCAACGTTGCCGGCGGTTTACATTCCTTACACGCTTTTGGCGCCTCCCTCGCGCATGCTGGCCGTACGGACTAGCGGAGAACCCATCCGCATTCTGAACACCGTGCGGAGAGAACTTCGTGGCTTGGATAAGGACTTGCCACTGGGACGCGCCATCACTCTCAAGGAGATCCTCGGCTTCCAGACGGTGCAGCCGCGTTTCACGATGGCGCTGTTCAGTTGCTTTGCGGGCCTCGGTCTCGCTCTTGCCGCAATCGGAATTTACAGCGTCATTTCTTACGACGTTACCCAGAGAGTTCATGAGATCGGCGTGCGAATGGCCCTCGGAGCGAGCCGGGGAGACGTTTTAATCATCGTCCTCCGGATGGCCGCGAAGCTGGCGCTGGTGGGTCTTGTGATCGGACTCGCCGGAAGCCTGATGCTCGAGCGAATTGTCCGGTTCCAGGTGTTTGCAGCGATGTCGTTCGATGTGATTACTTTGGCCGCTGTGGCGCTAATCCTTTCGGTCGTTGCATTTCTCGCCTCCTGGTTGCCGGCGCATCGGGCTGGCAGGCTGGATCCGGTGGCAGCGCTCCGGCACTGAGACAAACGGCGCCGGGCTGAGCTACGATTTCTCCATGCCCCCGGCGAAACGCCCGATCGGGCATCAGAGGGGGAATTTGACTTCCATCATTCAAGTAGAAAGCCTTGTTAAGACATTCGGCGAATTCACGGCAGTAAACGACGTTTCCTTCGAGGTGGGCAAGGGCGAGATCTTCGCATTTCTCGGGCCCAATGGGGCGGGAAAAACCACCACGATCAAGATGCTGACCACACTGTTGAAGCCAACCAGCGGGAGGCTGCATCTCGATGGGCTCGATCCGTGGGTCCGGCAGAAGGAAGTAAGGCAGCGCTTCGGTATCGTCTTTCAGGATCCAAGCCTCGATAGTGAGCTGACGGCGTATGAAAACATGGAGCTGCACGGGATCCTCTACCATGTCCCGCGCAAGACGCGAATTGAGCGAACGGAAAGTTTGCTGAAGCTCTTCGAGCTATGGGAACGCCGGAAGGAGCGCGTGAAGACCTTCTCCGGCGGCATGAAGCGGCGGCTGGAAATCGCACGCGGATTCCTGCACACGCCCAAAATTTTGTTCCTGGATGAGCCCACGCTCGGTCTCGATCCGCAGAGCCGCAATCAACTGTGGACGCATGTGCGAAATCTGAACGAAACCGAAGGGGTAACGGTCTTTCTGACAACACACTATATGGACGAAGCGGATCGCGTAGCGCATCGCATCGCAGTAATCGATCACGGGCGTATCGTCGCCATGGGCTCGCCCCAGGAGTTAAAACGACAAACGGGCAGCGAGTCGCTCGAAGAGGCATTTCTTAGCCTCACCGGCTCGACGATTCGCGATGAAACCATCGGATCTGCCGAACAAATGCGGCAGTTCGCGAAGTTATGGACCAACCGCCGATGAGCGCCATATACATTCTCTGGCTCCGCGAGCTGCGCCGCTATACGCGCTCTCGCGCTCAAGTGATTGCTTCTCTCGGGCAGCCGCTGTTATATCTTCTCGCGCTCGGGTTCGGATTGGGACCGGTTTTCCGCAAGGCCGGGCAAGGCAGCTATCTCCAATTTGTCGCGCCTGGCGTGATCGCAATGACGGTGCTGTTTACGTCTGTCTTTTCAGGAATGGCCCTGTTGTGGGACCGCCAGTTCGGGTTTCTGAAAGAAACGCTTGTCGCGCCCGTTCCGCGTGTCCAGGTAATGACGGGTCGCATACTGGGCGGCGCCACCGTCGCTATGATCCAAGGTCTGCTGGTCGTCATTGTGTGCCTGATCGCCGGGTTTCGCCCCGCCCACGCCTCCGGAATTCCAGCGGCATTTCTCTTCATGGCTCTGATTGCATTTCTCTTTGCGGCGCTTGGAACCGCCATCGGGTCCGTGCTGCAGGACATTCAGGGATTTCAGCTCATCATGAATTTCCTCGTGTTGCCCATCTTCTTTCTATCGGGTGCGCTGTTCCCTCTGGACAATCTGCCGAAAGTGCTGGGAGCTATTACAAGGCTGGATCCGCTATCGTACGGGATCGACGGCTTGCGCGCGACCCTGATCAATCTGCCGCACTTCGGCGTGACCTTGGATATCGTGGTGCTTTGCATCGTGGCGAGTGTTTTCCTGGCGATCGGCAGTTACCTGTTTTCAAAGATTCAGCTATAGCGTGCTCCGCCTTCTGCTATTCACCGCGCTGCTGTTTCTGCCCGCAGTCCCTAGCCATTCCGGCCCCGCTTCAGAGAAGCAAACCGAGAGGTTCTTCCCCATGTCCGTGTGGTACGGCGGCGGCAAAGCGCGCGCGCCCATGCTCGAACGCGATCCACTGTCGCACGCCGCTGCCTGGCGGAAGGACTTGGCGCAAATCAAGCAGCTCGGCTTTAACACCGTCCGCTGCTGGATTGACTGGGCGAGCGGTGAGCCGGAAGAAGGCCGTTTCGATTTCGAAAGCATTGACTTGATGCTTAAGCTTGCCTCGGAGCAAGGCCTGAAAGTCATCATTCAGGTCTACATGGATTCCGCCCCCGCTTGGGTGGGCCGCAAATACCCGGATTCGCTTTTCGTCTCTTCGAACGGAATGGCGATCCATCCGGAGTCATCGCCAGGCTATTGCCGCGACAACAACGGCGTCAGAGAAGCAGAGCTGTGGTTCTACAGGGCGCTCGCTGAGCGCGCCGCCAAAAGCTCGGCATTCCTTGGCTGGGATTTGTGGAGCGAGCCGCACGTTATCAATTGGGCAACGCCGACCTATATCGAAAATCCTGAATTCTGCTTCTGCAAATACACGATTGCACGCTTCCGCCGCTGGCTGCAAAAGAAGTACGGAACACTCGACACGCTCAACCGCTCGTGGTACCGGCAGTTCAATTCCTGGGATCAGGTCGAACCCAACCGGCTCAGCACAATTCTTTCCTATACCGACTTCATCGATTGGAAACAATTCATCGCCGATAAGCTGGGGGAGGATCTTGCCGATCGTTACCGCGCAGTGAAGCAGGCTGCTCCGCGTGCGGTCGCCACGTCGCACGCGGCGGGAATTGGATTGTTTAGCTCGCCACTTTGGTGGGAAGGTCAACCCGATGACTGGACCATGAAGGATCAGGTCGATTACTACGGCACCTCGTTTTACCCCAAGCATTCCTCTTTCGTGGACCGAGACGTGGAGTGGCGCGGGGCGCTGCTCGATTTCACGCGTTCTTTCGGGTATGCGGACGGCGGCCGCGGATTTTGGATCGGCGAGCTGCAGTCCGGCTTCGGGACCGTTGCCCTCAACGTGAGCCCCACCGTAACTCCGCAAGACCTCCGCATCTGGACCTGGAGCGCGCTGGCGCGGGGCGCCAAGGCCATCAATTATTACGCCTGGTATCCCATGAGCTCCGGTTACGAATCGGGAGGCTTCGGAATGATCCAGTTAGACGGCTCGCTCACGGAGCGCAGCCGGGTGGCGGGAGCCATCGCGCGTAACGTAGATCAACATCAAACGCTCTTCTTGAATGCGGTGCCTCCGCGAGCGGAAGTCGCGATCGTTTACAACCCGCTGTCGTATTTCATCGGCGGCCGTCAGCGTCAGGCAGCGTACGGCGGCCCGCAAGGCGAGGTAAACGGTATTGAACGCGATTCCATGCTAGGCATCTATCGCGCGCTGTTCCCATCGAATGTGCCCGTCGATTTCATTCACATCAATCGCTTGTCTCAGGATTTGTTGAGGCGCTACAAGCTGGTGCTACTGCCGTATCCGTTAATGATCCCGGAAGGATCGGCAACTCAGTTGAAGGAGTATGTACGAGCGGGAGGAAAGCTGGTGTCCGAAGCGCGCCTGGGATGGAGCAACGAGCATGGATCCGCGTCGGACACAATTCCAGGCATGGGATTGTTCGAGGTGATGGGTTGCCGTGAGACAGCAGTGCAGACAGGCGAAAAAGGCCGCACTGTCTTGCGCTGGACGAGCAGTGAATTCCCCGGCATGAGCCCCGGCGATACGCTGCCGGCTCGCTGGTACGAGGAGACGCTCGCACCCCTGAATCCGCGCGCTCACGTGATCGCGGTGTTTCCGGGCGGAGGCGGAGCGGCTGTGATGTCGAGCTACGGGCAAGGCGAAACCGTGATGCTCGGCTCTTATGTCGCCGCGGCCTACGAAAGCTTGCGTCAACCGGCGACCGCCCGATTCTACGAATCGTTGCTCGATTGGGCCGGCATTGCGCGGCCGGTGAAAATCGAAGGGCCCCACGCCGAAGTGCGTTACCTCGAGAGTGGGCGCGGCAAAATTGTTTTCATTTTCAATCACGGGACGGAAGCAATCAACCCGAAGGTGGAGCTCCATCTCAGCGGCGGACCGTACCGCGCCTTCGATGTGACAACCGAACGCGCCTTCGCCATCTCACAATCTCCGGAAGTAATCCAGGTAGACGGTCAGATCGATCCCCAGGACGTCAGGGTACTCGATCTGGAGCCTGTCCATAACTGAACGATGAGATGAATTATGCCGTGGCGGTAGATCTCGGCGGCACGAAGCTTGCTACTGCCGTAGTCGGCGAAACCGGTCAAATCCTGGGACGGAAGAAATCGGCGGTGCGTCGCGGCAGTGCGGCGGACGTGGCCGGTCAGATTGCGGAAGGTATCGCGGCCAGTGTCGCCGAATCCGGTATTCCGCTGTCGTATGGCCTGTGCGCCGGCGTGATTGTGCCCGGCATTTATTACGCCGCGACCGGTCATGTCTGGGCGCCTAATCTGTGGGGCGGCGAAAAAGTACAATTGCGCGAAGCGCTCGAAAAAGCGCTCACCATTCCGGTGCGCTTGGAGAGCGACCGCGCCGGCTACGTTCTGGGCGAACAGTGGCTCGGTGTGGCTGCGGGAATGAGCGACGTTGTGTTTCTGGCGGTCGGGACAGGAATAGGGGCGGGCATTCTGAGCGGCGGCCGGTTGCTGCGCGGAGCGGGCGACGTAGCCGGCGCGGTGGGATGGTTCTCACTGACACCGGAGCATCGCGACCTTTATCGCCAAATGGGTTGCTGGGAGACCGAAGCCGCGGGTCCCGCGCTGGCCCGGCGAATCGGCGCCACTTCGGCCGAATCGGTGGTTCTCGCTGCGCGAGCCGGAGATGCTTCCGCGCGTGAGGCCATCGATGAGGCGGCCCGCTGGCTGGGCAGGGGCATCGCCAACATCGTGAGCCTGCTGAATCCCGAATTAGTCGTCTTGGGCGGCGGTCTCATGCAAGCGCACGACCTGTTCCTCCACACGATACGGAGTTCTGTCGTGCTCTGGGCGCAACCCATCGCGGCACACCAGGCGCGCATCGAGCCCACGCGGCTCGGGGAAGATGCCGGCCTGCTCGGCGCGGCACGCATCGCTCTGGAATACAAGCCCGGACTGTAGATGCCACGCGTGCATACAGGCTGGGTGAGCGCTGCCGCTTCCACTGCAATGTTCGGCTTCGGCATTGTAATGGCGCTTCTTGGAGCTATCCTGCCCGTGCTTTCGGAGCGCCTCCACTTCGATCTGGCCCGCGGTGGAGATCTCTTTCTAGCGATGAATGCCGCCATGCTGGCGACTAGCGTCGTTCTCGGACCCGCGCTCGACCGTTTCGGCCTGAAAATCGCAATGATTCTGGCCCCGCTCTTCACTGCCTCTGCGGTCGCGCTTGTCTCCGATGTGCAATTGTATTCGGTGCTTCTGTTCAGTGTCGTCCTGCTTGGCGCCGGGGGCGGGGCTCTCAATCAGGCCGCCAATACGGTGATAGCCGATTTGCATCACGATCCGCGAAGGAAGAACGCGGCTCTCAATCTCCTCGGCGTATTCTTCGGCTTCGGAGCACTGTTCGTACCTTTGACAATCGGCTCTCTGCTGGCCGCAGTAGGGCTCGAAAAAATTCTCGCTTTCGCCGCTATCTTGAGCCTGGTTCCGGCATTCATCGCGGCGGCCGTTGGGTTCCCGCCGCCCCGGCAGCCATCCGGCCTGCCGTCTAAGCGCGTGCTGCTGCTGCTGCGTGAGCCCCTGGTGCTCGCGTTTGGTGTTTTGCTCTTCTTCGAGTCCGGCAATGAGTTTACTTTGGGCGGATATATCACATCTTTTCTGATACGGGATTTGAAATCGCCGGTATCTTCCGCCGCCTATGTGCTCGCCGCGTACTGGGGAGCCATTGTATTGGGCCGCGCCATTCTAAGCCGCTTGCTTCTGCGAGCTCGCGGTGAGCGATTGATTCTGATAAGCGCCGTCGGTGTATTCATCTCGCTTGGCGCGTTTGTGTTTGCGCCCGCCATTCCGCAGGCGGTTGCCGCCGCAATTTTTCTGGGCCTCTCGATCGCCGCTATCTTCCCGACTGTGCTGGGACTCGCCGGCGCCCGCTATCCAAGTCATTCCGGAACCGTATTCGGCATTCTGATCGGCATCGCGCTTTCCGGCGGCATGACCATTCCTTGGCTCGTCGGAAGAATTGCCGCCGCTTATGGCATTCGAGCCGGATTCTCCATCACGGCGTTCGGCGCGCTGGCCATCTTCATTCTCCAGATTGCCTCGGGAAAGCTGCGCCCGAGGCCGCTCCCATAAAGGCCGGTAACGCCGTCAGCTTTGCCGAGCCGCGTGCCTTAAATTTCTGAACGGAGACACATCGAAGTGCGCCAGCAGGTCGGCGGCGTCGCTATAGATGGCGATCGCTCCAGTTTCCCGAAGCTCCTCTGGCGGCCAGCCTCCACTCGTTACCGCCACCGTACTCACGCCGGCCTTCCGCGCTGCCTCGATATCCCAGGGCGTATCGCCCAACGCCAGGCACTCTGCTGGGCTCACTCGAAGTCGATCTATCGACCAAGGTTCCGTCTATATCGCAAAGCACCGCTTTGAGCATGTCCCATAGATGGCTGCCGCGTGGTAATCGTGTCAAATCCCAAGTCCCGCGACAAGACAGTTTTCAACTTCTGTCATAAAAAGCTGGCGGTTCTACTCCCAGGGCTCGTAAGTAAACGTACGCCTGGCCGCGGTGATGTATTTCATTGTCGATCGCATATAAAATCGTGTCCAATCCGGTCCCTTCCCATTGTCCGAATGCCCTGTCCTTCTCAGAGAAACGGCGGGGCGGAATCGTTGGCCAGAGTTTATTGATAGCGGCCGTCGCCTGATCCCAAAGCGCGAGTAGTTCAGCCTTTGTATGCGGCGAGCCCAAATCATCTTTGCTCACCCATTTGCCCGTCGCCACACCCTGTACGATCGGTTCCGCCATTTTCAAAAACTCCATCACCATTTCGGAAAACGGACGCATCGAACCGAGCGAAAAACTGAACAACTTCTCCTCCGGAAAGGCTTCAATGACCCGCCGCGTCACCCGCCGGTGACCTTGCCAGTGGTCCAGCAGTTTTTCTGCGGAGAGCAGATTCATGTCAGTCATAGTTGCCGCCATTTCAAATCTCCTTTTCAGAACGCCTCGCGCTCTTAATTAGAGTAACCGCGTGGCGGACCAAATGATTACTCGGCCGCCCGGTACTTCTACCGAAAGCCGTTCTCGTTTCGCCCCACTATAATCGGAGTCATGATTCGCACTGAATGGATTGCATCTCGGCGCGACCATCCGGTTCGCACGCAGATCCATTACGCCCGAAAAGGCCACGTTACCGGCGAAATGCAATACCTCTCGCAGCGGGAAGACCTTTCGCCCGAACTGATCCGCCACGAGGTGGCCTGCGGGCGCATGATCATCCCGGCCAACATCCATCACCGCAATCTCGAGCCGATGTGTATCGGCGTCGCTTCCAAGTGCAAGATCAACGCGAACATCGGCAATTCGTCCACCACTTCGAATATCGACGAAGAATTGGAAAAGCTGCGCTACGCGGTTAAATTTGGCGCCGATACCGTCATGGATCTATCTACGGGCGGCGATATCCCGCGTATCCGCCAGGCGATCATCGACGCCTCGCCAGTGCCCATCGGGACGGTCCCCATCTATGAAGCGTTAAGCCGCGTCCGGCGCGTCGAGGATCTGAATCTTAGCGTGATGCTCGAGGTCATTGAAGAGCAGGCCGAGCAAGGCGTCGACTATATGACCATCCACGCAGGCGTGCTTGTGCAATACGTTCCGCTAACCAGCAGGCGCATCACGGGTATTGTGAGCCGCGGCGGCGCCATTCTTGCCGAATGGATGGTCAAGAACCACAAGCAAAATTTCCTTTACGAACACTTCGAGGAAATCTGCAAGATTTTTCAGAAGCACGATGTCAGCTTCTCGCTTGGCGATGGCTTGCGTCCCGGCTGCCTTGCGGATGCAAGCGACGCCGCTCAGTTCGCGGAACTGAAAACGCTCGGAGAGCTGACGAAGAAAGCCTGGGAATACGATGTTCAGGTCATGATCGAAGGCCCAGGTCACATTCCCCTCGATCAAATTGCTTTGCAGGTGGAGAAAGAACGGGAGATGTGCTACGAAGCGCCGTTCTATACGCTGGGACCGCTCGTCACCGACATCGCCCCCGGCTACGATCACATCACCTCCGCTATCGGAGCCGCCATGATCGGCTGGCATGGCGCATCCATGCTCTGCTACGTCACGCCGAAAGAGCATCTCGGCCTTCCCAACCGCGAAGACGTCAAGCAGGGAATCATCGCCTACAAAATTGCGGCGCACGCGGCCGATGTGGCCCGCCACCGCAAGGGCGCTCGCGACCGGGATGACGAGCTTTCGCGCGCCCGCTTCGACTTCGATTGGCGCCGCCAGTTTGCTCTTTCGCTTGATCCGGAAACCGCCGAAGCCATGCACGACGAAACGCTTCCCGAAGAAGGCTTCAAGGACGCCGCATTCTGCTCCATGTGCGGCCCCAAATTCTGCTCCATGAATCACTCATCGAAAACGCAGGAGTTCACCGAGCAGGACGCTGCGGCCGTACTCGCCGCCGGCGATAACGAAGCGCTCGTCAAACTTTCGTAATGCCTAATCCACCACCGGCCTCACATGCATCCCGTCCCGGATCTCCGCATCGCTAGGCTCAACAACCCGGTCCGCCACCTTGTCCCCTGGCTGCAGGCCGGACAAAATCTGGACGTTATTGATGTCGCTGATGCCCGGATTCACCGGCCGCCAGGCTACCGAATCGCCCCGCAGCAGATACACACCGTTCTGCCCGCGAGCCGTGCGCAGCGCCGCTTTCGGTATGCTCAGCGCGTCCCGCACTCTCTTCGAGATGATCGTCGCGTTGACCGTCACGCCGGGTAGCAAGTCGTGGCTCGGATTCGGCACAATCGTGCTCACTTCCCCCACCGTTCGCGTTCCAAGCGCAATCACTTCGGTCGGCAGCTTGTCGACTCTTCCCGTCCATCGTTGGCCGGGCCTTGCATCCCAGGTAATGGTCACCGGCATTCCCTCCGCGACGCGCCCCAGGTCCGGCTCGTCGACATAAACCGTGACCTTTACCCGGCCCAGCTCTCCTACCAGCGCCACCACTTCGCCCGGCTGCAGATAAGCCCCGATTTTCAGATTGAACTGATATACGGTGCCCGCCATCGGCGCTCTGATCTCGCCCAGTCCCACCCGGTGCCGCGCCAGCGCCACCGCCGCTTGCGCGTCATGCAGCTTGGCCTGCGCTACAGCCTTATCGTTCGATGTCACCAGCGTTCTGCGCTGATCCTGTAGGGCGGAAAGCTGCAGCTTCGCTCGTTCTACCGCGTCCTTCGCGTCCTGTACCTGCAGTTTCGTCGCAGCCTGCTTTGCCGCCAGCCGTTCCAATGAATCGTAATTCCGCTGCGCTACTTGGAGCGCGGTTTGCGCGCTTTGCACCTGGTCATTCAAATTGGCTAGTTGCGCGGCCTTGCCGCCCTGGCCGACGATCGCGTTCTCTGCGCGCGCTTCCTGCTCCCTCGCCAGAGCTCCGGCCAGATCCGATTGTGCTGCCGCCGTGTCGAGCACCACCAGCGTCTGCCCCGCTTCCACTGTCTGCCCCCGCTGCACCGCAACCGAGCGCACGACGCCCGCCGTTTCGGCACGCGCCGCCGCCCATTGTGCCGGCTCCACCTTGCCGTTCGTCGAGACGATGCTCTCTATCGTCGCGTGTCGCACTGTCGTAAAGTGGATCTCTGGCGCCGAACCCCGGCGGTCCAGGCCCCACCACAGCAGAACCAGCGCCGGTAAGATCAGTAGCACCCAATATTTTTTCATTCAGCGGCGGGCCGAAAAACTCCCGTCCACATTGTCACAAACCCGCCGGTATTTTTTTAAATTTTGTCGCGTTTGCAATGCGGCAAGCGCTAGACTGAGACATTAATGCCGCGTTATCGCGTTCATCGGATGAAGGAAACGCCCCGGGAAACTTTCAGGTGGGCTGCGCATACGGGCGGTATCGCTATCGTAAAGCCCAAGGACTACGATGCCGCCGCAGAGTGGGAGGCTGCCACGCCTTACGCCCTCTGGAAGCATTTACTGTCGGAAGGAACTGCCCTCCGCACGGGCGATTTAGTAGAGACTCTGAGCGCCGATGGCGCCCCCGGCGAGTTGCAAATAGCAAAGTACATTGGCTTCGAACCAGCAAAGTGGTACGTGCCCGAGCCAAGATCGGATACCGCCGCTGCTGCGGAAATCCCCGAATCGGGCGCTCAAGATCGCGTTTCGCCTCAGCTTGCCTAGCCGGCAATGCTTCTGTAAACCGCTACTGCCGATGAACGAAATCGCGTCGACGCCTCCGGGGGGTCTTCTTGCCCTGGTGAGCTATATTCCGGATCCGCTGGGCTCGTTCCTTCAGGACCTGCGTGGGCATCTCCCCGGCATGAGTAATCCGGAACCTCACATAACGCTGCTGCCCCGTAGGCCCCTGCTCCAAGCGGCGATACCGCACGCTCCTCCACCAGTTGATTCCGCCTCCGAGCGTGCCTTGTCCATCCTAGGCGGCTTCACGGCGTTTGAAGTGGAACTCTCGAGCGTCCATCATTTTGCTGGTACCAACGTACTGTATCTAGATATTTCGGACGGCAGCAGCCGCTTGCATGATCTGCATCGCGCCCTGAATAGCGGTGAACTGGCGCACGACGAAGAGTTTGAGTTCCGACCGCATCTGACACTCGCCGGTCCCCTCCCCGACGCCGAGGTCGAAGCCGCCGAGAAGCGCGCCCAAGCCGCCTGGTCCGCCGCCCCTTGCGAAAAGCGGTTTCTCTTGGAAAACGTCGTTTGCCTGTGGATGTCGCCCGCTGGTGCTGCTGGCGAATGGCGTCGCCTCTGGTCTCATCGCCTGGCCGCCGCCACCGCCCGGGCCGCCAGCGCCACTGTCAGGAATCGAACATCGTAAGCTGATCGAGCTCGCCTGGTCTTCCCTTCCCACGCTTGCCCTTCGCCGCGAGCGAGGTGCCCACCACTCCACGAAGCTCCGTGAACGTCAAGGCGGCCCGCGGCAAGAACACTTTTTGACGCTGCGCCCCAGACCTCGGCGGAGTAATGAAATATCCGGCTTCCGGCCAGTCCAGCAAATTTTGCGAAAGAATCCCGTCCAGCCGGTCCCCGTCGCGAAAGGTGAACCGTGTCCATAGGCCTGGCACTTTCGGCCGCCGCTCAAAAAAACTGTGGTCCGTGAATAGGTCGGCCTTGCCCGCTTCCGAAATGAAGCACAGCGCCTTGCACTCCCTGTAAGTTGGGGTGTGCAGCGTTCCGGTCAGGGTAATCAGCTCGATATGGTCAGGCAGCAGGTACGCAGCCGGATTAATGACCCCTTCCATGGGCTGGCGGTCGAAGCGGTACAGCACGACGTGTTTAGCAGTACTGGCAGGCAAAGTGAGCGGGAAAAAATTACTTTGTTTTAAACAATTTCGCGGATATTGTATCATTGACTCCAATGGCGGGTATTACCTCATTCGATCAGCGAGTGCGATCCTACCTGCATTTCTGCCGTACCGAAAAGGGCTTGAGCGAAAACAGCTTGCAGGCTTACCGCCGCGATCTGGCACAGTTGTCCGTGTTTCTAAAAGAAGTTGCCCTCCAATCCGTTAGCTTGGAAACGCTCCGCGCTTATCTCGATCGGCTCCGTTCCGCCGGACTCTCCAATCGCTCCATAGCTCGCCAGATCACCACTCTGCGCGGTTTCTTTGGGTTCCTCCTGGAAGAGGGCGCTATCCATTCCAATCCCGCGGAGCTTCTCGTCGCTCCTAAAATCGGTTCGTCCCTGCCGAAGTATCTGGATGGCGCGGCGGTAGATCAATTGCTGATTTCCCCGCTGCCGGATTCCCTCACCGGCCTTCGTGACCGGGCCATGCTCGATCTTCTATACGCGACAGGTCTCCGCGTCAGCGAGCTTATTCAGGTGCGTATCGCCGATCTGGATGAGGCCGAAGGAACCGTGCGCGTCATTGGCAAGGGGAACAAGCAGCGTCTCGTGCCCGTCGGCCGCGATGCTCTGCAGTCCATTGAACGTTACCGCAGTGGACAGCGTCCCCTTCTTTTGAAAGGTCGCGTCAGTCCGTATCTGTTTGTCACCTCGCGCGGCACGCGCATGACGCGCCAGGCTTTTTGGAAGCTGCTGCGGGTGCACGGTAAAACCGCGGGTATTTTCCGCAAGTTGAGCCCGCACGTCTTGCGGCATACCTTCGCCACCCATCTGCTCGAGGGCGGCGCCGATCTCCGCAGCGTCCAAACCATGCTCGGTCACGCCGACATCGGTACCACCCAGATCTATACACATGTGATGCAGTCCCGCCTCCGGCAGACCATTGAGAAACACCACCCGAGAGCCGCGAGGAAACGAACGGTTGTCCGGCCGGCAGGCCGGTGATGAGGAGCTTGAGTACCCATGAGCGACTACATGTTCATGCTCGACAGCCACTTGAGTGGAGAGCAGAGCAAAGCGTTATCGGGAGTTCGTGAAGCGGCCGAAAAAGACAGCCTGAACCTGTTCCTCACCGGCGGCGCCATGCGCGACATGATGGGAGGATTCCCCATTCGCGACCTCGACTTTACGATCGAGGGGCCTGCCATCAAGTTCGCCAAGTCGGTTGCCCAAAAATCCGGCGCGGAAATTCTGAGCGTTGACGATAACCGCCGGTCCGTCGAACTGCTGTTCCCCGGCAACGTCGCCGGCAGCATTTCCATGGCGCGTCATGAGAAATACAGCAAGCCGGGCGCCAAGCCGCAAGTCCAGCCCTCCACCATTCATGAGGATTTGCACGGTCGCGATTTCACCGTCAATGCCATCGCCCTCTCTCTCGGCAAAGCCTCCCGCGGCCTGCTCCTCGATCCCACCAACGGCCTCGGCGATCTCAGCCACAAAGAGCTGCGCGCCACGAGTAACTACGCCCTCTATGACGATCCGTCGCGCATCTTGCGAATGATCCGCCTCCGCACCCGCTTCGGGTTTACGGTCGATGAGCGCACCATGAGCCAATACCACAACGCGCGCGAGGCCAAGCTCGAGACCAAAATTCCCGCTGCTGCGCTGGAGCATGAGCTGCGGCAGATGGCTCTCGATACGGTTGCGGGCGACGTTCTCAAAGCTCTCGAAGACGAAAACCTGCTAGGGCTCATCTCCCCAGCCCTGGCCGGACCAAAGCTCAACCTGCCCGGTTTCCAGAAGCTGCAAAAGGCCCGCCAATCCTTGCCCTTCGGCATCGATTTCGCCAGCAACTCGTATTCGTTGTTCCTCTTCCTGCTGTTGGAAAAACTCAGTCCCAAGGAACGCTCCCACCTGGTCTCTTCCGTCGGCATACCCCGGCCGGCCTTAGATGCAGCCATGAAGCTGGAAAGCAAAGCCGCCAAAGTGGAAAAGGAGCTCACCGGGGCTAAACTCCACCGCCCTTCTGCCCTTTACGCGCTGCTTTCGAAGGTTCCCGGCGAAATTCTGATATTTCTCCTCATGCGCTCCGGCCAGCGGCTGGCTCTCGATCGCATCAAGAACTATCTCCAGAAGTATCTTCCTGCCGCTCAGGAAGTTACCGAGCGCGACGTCATCGAAAAAGGCGTCCAGCCGGGAACTCCGAAGTTTGCCAAGCTGTACCAGCAGCTAATCGCCGCCCGCCTGGACGCCCGGCCCAAGAAAGTGGTTGTCGAAGAACCGCCTCCCGCGCCCCCGCCTGGACCGGGACGCCGGGCCGCCAGTTTCGGCCGTTAAGTACTATCACCCTTTTGTCCATCGGACACTTCCATTTTGTGTCCTGCTGCGATACCCTAGTATCTAGATGGACAAAGTACCATCCGCCGTCGAACAATCCAAGCTCGCCAGCCGCTACCTTCGAGGCACGCTCGCCGAGGAGCTGGAAAACTCCGAACCTCTGTTTTCCAAGCCCGCCACGGGCGTGCTCAAATTCCACGGCGTGTATCAGCAGGATGACCGCGATGCTCGCAAAGCCGGGGAAAAGCAGTTTTCCGCCATGGTCCGAATCGGCGTGCCCGGCGGGCTCCTCAACGCGGACCAGTATCTTGCGCTCGACCGCCTGGCCGATATCGGCGACGGCACGCTCCGCGTAACCACGCGCCAGGATATCCAATATCATTACGTCCCGAAGGCTCGCCTCCGGGAGCTGATTCGCGGCGTCAACGACAGCTACTTAACCACGCTCGCGGCCTGCGGCGATGTAGTGCGAAATGTCATCTCCTGTCCTGCTCCTTTTGAAAGCGATCAGCGAAAAGAGCTCTTCCCCATCGTCAAATTCATTTCACGCAGCCTCAAGCCCAAAACCACGGCCTATTACGACATCTGGGTAAACGGCGAACGCGTGGCAAGCGCGGAAGAGCCCGAGGGTAGCGAGGTGGAACCCCTTTACGGTGCCGCGTACCTCCCGCGAAAGTTCAAAGTTGGCTTTACGTTTCCCGGCGACAACACGGTAGACGTATACGCCAACGATATCGGCATCGTTCCGCACTACGAAAACGGCGAACTCTCCGCCTTCACCATTCTGGCCGGGGGCGGCATGGGCCAGAGCGCCGGGGTCAAAGCCTCCCATCCCCGCCTCGCCGATCCGATCTGCTCGATCGGCCCGAATCCGGAAGAATTACTGGAGGTTGTGACCGCAATCGTCACGATTCATAGGGACTTTGGAAACCGAAGCAATCGCCGGCTGGCACGCTTAAAGTATGTATTGGATGAATGGGGCGTGGCTAAGTTCAAGCAGGAATTAGAGAATCGCGTCGGCCGCGAGCTGGCGCCGCCACATTCGCTCGTCTGGACACGATCCAAGGATTACCTCGGCTGGCATCGCCAGGGGGTGGATGCCGAGGGCTGCCCCATCTGGTTTGTCGGCGTTCCGGTCATCGCCGGCCGCATCAAGGATTTCGACAGCCAGCGCCGCATCCGCAGCGGGATCCGCGCCATTGTCGAGAAATATCGGCCCGAGGTTCGCCTCACGTGCCAGCAGAACGTCTACCTTAGCGGCATCGCCGACGCCGATCGCGCCGCTGTCGCCGCTCTGCTCCGTGAACACGGCATCGCCGAACCGGAGGCCCTGCCCCCCGTCCTGCGCCACGCCATGGCCTGCCCGGCCCTCCCCACTTGCGCCCAGGCGATTACAGAATCGGAGCGCATCATGCCCCAGGTGGTGGCGGAAATTCAGGCCGAACTCAAGGCCGTCGGCCTGGGCAATCAGGTCGTCGATCTGCGCACCAGCGGCTGTCCGAACGGTTGCTCGCGCCCGTATACCGCGGAAATCGGAATTGTCGGCGCCAGCATCGACATGTACACCATCTATCTCGGCGCCTCCCCGTTCGGCACGCGCCTCGGCGCGGTCTTCGCCCAAAACGTGAAGCGGCACGAAATTCCGGCGCGCCTCCGCCCCGTAATCGGACACTATAAGGATTCGCGGCGTCCCGGCGAAGGGTTCGGCGACTTCTGCCACAGAGTCGGCATTCAGGCGCTACAGGAACTGGCTCTCGCAGCCGCCGCCTGACCGGCTAACATTCGCCTGGCCCAAGGCGCCACATCGAACGCAACCGCTACAACGTATGCAGATACGCCAGAATATTCGCCTTGTCGTCGGCAGATAGCATGTCCGCATACGCAGGCATTCCGTTTCCGCCCTGATTGATCTGCGCCAGAACATTCGCGTCGTTTACCGGCTTTCCGTTCTGCAGTGTCTTGCGTTTGAATAAACCCTGGAGCGATGGCCCCATTTTCTTTTCCGGCGTATCGACGTTGTGGCACACAGCGCATTGCTCGAACGCCTCTTTACCTTTGGCTGCGTCGCCCTTATCGGCTTTCTGTCCGGCCGACGCGCCGAGCGCTAGGAACGCCCCGATTGCACAGCAACCTGCAATTGCAAATATGTGTCGTTTCATTGATCGATCTCCTGAGAGTGTGCCCAACCCGGCTTCAAAATGTTCAGTCTAACAAGCGCGGACACCACATTTGACATCCACCCATTTGAAAAAGCATCAGCATGAAGGGAGATTAACGATAGGGAAACTTCATGTGGCCGGTGCGGCGTCTAAGCAATACGCTCACGGCCCGCGAAATGTGCTCGCCAAATCTGCGGGATAATGTGGAACATCCGGTGATCTATCCTGGTTGATCGGCACTAAGGTCGAACCTTGGTCTTTAAAGAAGGTATATCTATGCTCAAACGAGCGCTCGCATGCTCCGTTGTCCTCACCTGCTCCGTCCTCGCCTCGCCCGGCGGCGGAATTCCGAATATGACCGTTGCGCCCAAAGCAGGCCCTGTGGAACTCTTTCCGGAGAGCGCCATTAAGCCAGGCATGAAAGGCGTGGCATGGACCGTTTTTCAGGGCAGCAAGCCCGAGCCTGTGCCGGTCGAAATCATCGGCGTCTGGCAGAACATGTGGGGCCCGCATCAGGACATCATTGTGGCCAAACTCGCCGGAAAGGCCGAGCGCACCAACGTCGCCGGCGGAATGAGTGGAAGCCCTGTGTACATCGACGGCAAGCTGGTGGGCGCTATCGCGCTCCGGCTGAGCGTTTTCTCTCCCGATGCCATCTGCGGCATTACGCCCATCCATCTGATGCTCGAAGTGAAGGATTTCGATAAAACCCGTCCCTCCGACCGCCGCACTCCTGACAAAATCCGGCAGGCGAGCGCATCCGTTCCGGTCCCGAGCGAATTGCTCGCGCGCGTGATGGCCGCCGCCCCCTCCAGCACGCTGGCGGAAACGCCGATGATGACCCCGATTGCGACCCCCATCGCCATGTCGGGATTCAGCGGCGAAGCGGTCCAGGAATTCGCCCCCATTTTCAACCAACTCGGGCTGACCGTTTCGCAGGGCGGCGCCGGCGGAGCGCTCGATTCTTCCAAGCCCGCTAAGGATTGGGCAACGGCGCTCAAGCCTGGCGAAGGCGTCGCGGCCGTGCTGGTGTCCGGGGATATGACGATGACCGGCGGCGGAACCGTCACCTACAACGACGGCAAGCGCATCCTCGCGTTCGGGCATCCGATGTTTAATCTGGGACCCGTGGACATGCCGATCGCGAAAGAAGACATCGTTACCACGCTGGCCTCCTCTTACCAACCGACCAAGATGGGGAACGCTTCCGAGGTCGTGGGCGCTCTGCGCCAGGATCGTCATAGCGGCATCGAGGGAGAACTCGGCGCCACGGCGCAAATGATTCCCGTGACCATGCGCGTCCGCTCTTACGACCGCAGCAATGCGGTGCATAAATCGCAGGATTTTCACTTCAACGTCTTTGTCGATCAGAAATGGACGCCCTACCTGATGATGGCTACGCTTTTTAATTCGCTTTCCAATTTGAACGACTTCTCCGAGGAGGCGACGTACCGCTTGCACGGCGAACTGCAAGTAGAGGGGCAACACCGCATTGAGCTCACCACCATGCAGGCTCCCGCCGAAACTCCCGTTCCCACGCCGATGCTGCTCGCCGGTTGGTGGGGAGACAAGTTTAACCGGCTGTACGGCAATTCCAGCAAGCTGCCGAAGCTGGATGCCGTAAACGTGTCCGTGGATCTGCTTCCGGAGCGCCGCATCGCGCAAATCGAATCCGCCTGGATCGCCGATAACAAAGTAACGCCGGGAACCGAAGTGCCGGTGAAGGTCTTCCTGCGTCCGTATCGCGGAGATCGCATCGAACGAACGGTAAACGTCAAGATACCCGCCGGGCTCGCGCGCGGCCAGCATCAAATCCTCTTCAGCGACGGCGAAACGCTCAGCCGCTTTCAAAACATCGCCAGTTCCTTGAACCGCATTGAAGATATCCCGCAAACCGTCGCCATGTTGAACGAGGAGCGCAGCAATAACCGCCTGTATGTGTCGCTGCTCGAATCGCAGCCCACCGTGTATTCCGACGAAAAAGTCTTGCCGAGTTTGCCTGGTTCCGTGCTGAACGTGATGCAAAGCGGACGAGCGACGAACCACGAGTTTGTCAGCTCCCCCGAAAGCGCTCGCGAGCAGACCTCCGTCCCCTTCGATGAAGTCGTCACCGGCAGCTACTCGCTGAAGGTTTACGTAAACTGAAGGGCTACTTAAATCACCGAATGAACAATTACTCAGCCTGGCAGCGGGCTGCTCTGTTCGTCTTGCTCGCGGCCGCGCCTCCCTTTTGTCTTGCCGTCGATACACATGTCTGGGAACAATCGGACCAGGCTGAATTCGCGCGCGGCACGCCGAAGCACCTCTCTATCCGTAGCGACGGTCACGTGACCCTCGCGCCTGAATTCAAGGAGCTGGACAGCACGAGCGTTCCCTACCTGTGGGCCGTGGCGCGGGATTCCAAAGGCGCTCTCTATTACGCCGGAGGCGGCCCAACGGGCGCCACTACCAAGGTTTTTGTACTTCCGCCGAACGGCAAGCCCAAGACTTTCGCCGAGATCACAGGCCTGGAAGTACATGCGCTGGCGGTGGATTCGGAGGATCGCGTCTATGCCGCCGTACTTCCCGATTCCAAGATCTACCGCATCGACAAAACGGGCCAGCCGCGGCTCTTCTTCGATCCCCAATGCAAATATGTCTGGGCTATGGCCTTCGACCGCGGCGGCAATCTTTTTGTCGCAACCGGCGACGCCGGGCTGATTTACCGCGTCACTCCCGACGGGCATGGATCCAGGTTCTTCGACACCGGGGAAACTCACGCCCGGTCCATGATCATCGACGAATCGGGAAATCTGATCGTCGGCACCGAGCCCGGCGGATTGATTCTGCGTATTTCGCCTAAAGCCCAAAGCTTCGTTCTCTATCAAGCCGCCAAGCGCGAAGTAACCGCTGTTGCTGAACACAAGGGGCTCATCTATGCGGCGGCTGTGGGCAGCAAATCGGCGCCCCCAGCGTTGACGGGGGCCGCTCCCGTGCTTCCGTCGAACACCGCTCCCGTCGCGCCCACCGGCGCTCCCCGCCAGGGCACGGCGCCTCCGAAACTGCCTCCCGCCATCGGTTCGCTCAGCGCGGCTATCAGCGGCGGCTCGGACCTCTATCGCATCCAGAAGGACGGATTTGCCGAGCGCATCTGGAGTTCGCCTACCGATCTCGTCTACGCGATTGCCTTTGACGGTTCCGGAAAACCGCTTCTCGGCACCGGGAATAAAGGAGTGATTTATCGCGTCGATTCCGACCAGCTTTCCACGCAGCTCCTCAATGCGCCGCCTACGCAGGTCACGGCTTTTCTACAGGCAGGAAACGGAGTGGTCTATGCCGCCACGGGCAACGTCGGCAATTTGTATTCCATCGGACCGGGCCTCGAGCACAGCGGCACGCTCGCCAGCGAGGTCCTCGATGCCAACGATTTCGCCTATTGGGGCAAAGTGCACGTCACCGCAGCGCCGCACGGCGGCTCCCTTACGCTTGAGACGCGCAGCGGAAACCTGAACAATCCCGAAAACAACTGGAGCCCCTGGACGGAGGTCCCGGTGACCGATCTTGGCGGCCAGATTCATTCCCCTCCAGCCAGATTTCTCCAATATCGATTTACTTTGGAGTGCTCCCCTAAGATGGAATCGCCCGACCTCACCGCGCTCGATATCGCGTATCAGCCTAAGAACATCGCTCCCCGCGTCGGCCAAATCGATGTCGCGCCGTTCAATTATCGTCAGGCGCCCACCACTTCGGCGCTCGAGCGCTCCATCGCGCCCTCCGGAGCGCCTTCCACGCTCACGCTCCCTCCCGTTGGGCAGAAGCGTTCTGGTTCCGTCACTCCGGCGCTCGAACCCGGCAACGACACTCTGCAATACAACAAGGGCTACGTCACCATCCGCTGGAGCGCCAGCGATGCGAACGGCGATCCTTTGCTTTTCAAAGTCGAGCTCAGAGGAAAAGACGAGAGCTTCTGGCGAACACTCAAGGATAAATTGCAAGACCGCTATTATTCCTTCGATAGCGCCGCCTTCGCCGATGGCAAATACGTGGTTCGCGTCACCGCGAGCGATTCTCCCGGCAACACTCCGGCCAACGCGCTTTCCTCTTCTCTCGATAGCGATTCCTTTACCATCGACAACACGCCGCCGCGAATCGATCTCCTGAGCATCACCAAGGACGGTCCTCACCGCTACATCCGGTTCACGGCGAAAGACGCTTTGAATTGGATCGATAAAGCGGAGTACTCAATCGACGGAGGGGAATGGACTCTGGTCGATCCTGTGAATAAGGTGAGCGATTCGCAATCTCTCGAATATGATGTCGCGGCCGAAGCTGGCCAGCTCGTCGCCGTTCGCGTCTTCGACGACGCCGACAATGTGGCCCTCAAACAATTTCCGGCTCCGTAGCCTCTAATTCGGATCTTCGTGCGGCAGCCCACTTGGCTACGCAGGGTTCCGCTCCGCTTCGGCTCCTCCGGCAAGCAGCATCACTGCGCCACACTTTACTCCGCTGGCTGCCAGAGCTCGACTCGATTGCCTGCCGGATCGGTAAACCATCCAAACCGCCCGTACGGATACTCGCCGCGTTTTGGATCCACCGCCACTCCTGCAGCGGCGAGCCGGTCCAGCACCCCATCCAAATCATCCACCTGAAAATTCAGCATCGCTGCTTGTGTCGGCGGAAAGTAATCCGAAGACGGAGCAAAAAAGGCCACCGCGATGTCGGCCCGCTGTTCATCTTTCGGAAACGCAAAACAGCCGCCCGAGCTCTCAATGCCAAGGTGCCGCTCATACCATGCGTATAAGTCGGATGGATTATCAACCCGAAGAAACGCTCCGCCCAGTCCGGTGACCCTCGCCATATCGTCTCCTGCACCCCATCTTCGTATATCCCGCCCGGCCATATGCTGAAACGGAACCGGGGAGCGCGCGCGACCTCAGATTGAAACGTTTCCCCAGTATTTGACCTATAGGGCCATCCAGCACTATCACTTCTCCCAAGCACTATGCGCGATGCTTACTCTACGTAGGGCTTCCCTGTGCATGAGCTGAACGGACCGGGTAGACAGACCGAGGCAGGCCGCACTCGTGATACGCAAGTCATCGGCGCTCCACTGGCCCCGCATCAGCCCGAAAACAGCGTGATCTTCTTGCGGTAGCAGCAGGTGTGTGATCTCATGCGCCAATACGCGCCCGAGCATCGCAGGCAGTAAGTGCGTGTGAGTTCGCAGCGCCAGGATACGGTCGTAGAAGATGAATGCTGCAGCGTAATCGGCCGACGAACCGGCAATTCCCAGTGTCCTCGCGCCTGCCTGCGGCAATGCCTTAAGCAGGAACCGAATGATCAAGTCCGTTGAAGCCTGGGGCGACCCGCAGGATGCGGAGAGAACGCGCGAGGTGCAATCGATCCACCGCAGTTCGATTGGCACGGAACCAAGCATCCGTGCAGCTTCCCTTTCTGCTCCCTGAACAACTGACGGGGAAAGTCCCGGGAAGCTGTACATAAGCACCTTCAGTGTGGGAGTAGACTGAAGAGCCAACAAGGACTGAGCGTTTCCTGGAGCGCTCAGAGCCAGAGAAAACAGCACGTAAAGAGGAGCAACGAGAATGATTTTGCGGCATGTCATACCGTGGATCATGGAGCGGGAAGCGCATCAAACTCCTGTGCGGCGGCTCAAGCGTTCTCAAAGTGACCTCAAAAGTTCTTAGCTGTGCTCTCAAGTGATTGAAACGATGTCGCGCTACATTTTCGGCCCTTTTGAACTGGATCCGGAAGCCAGGGTCCTACGCCGGGATGGCGAGGCGATTCCCCTGGCGGGCAGGACACTCGATACGCTAATCGTGCTGGTCCAGAACCGCGGGCGGCTGGTCGATAAAGAGGAGCTGTTATCGAGCGTTTGGGCCCGCAGCGTGGTGGAAGAGGCAAACCTAACCCAGGCCATCTTCACGCTACGCAAAATTTTGGGCGATAGCCCGAAGGATCACCGTTACATCGCCACGATTGCCGGACGGGGATACCAGTTTGTCGCGCCGCTGACGGAGGTCCCGACGAGAACGGAGCCTGCCGGAAGCGAGCCCAAAGAGTCGTCTAGTGAGCGATCGATTGCCTGGCGCGGTAATCGCCGCTTCCTCTTGGTGGCAGCGGGGATCGGGCTTGCCGTGTTGGCCACCGGCGTTGTACTCTGGCGTTCTTTCGCTGTCCGCCCTCGTTTCGGAGAAACATCTAACCGGCAAGCAAGTTTCAAGGAATCGCCCTTGACGGCGAATCCTGACGATACCCCTGTAACTAGCAGCGCTATCTCACCGGATGGAAGGCTCTTGGCCTACTCCGATCCGACCGGCCTTTATGTCAGGCACGTCGACGGCGGAGAAACCCATCCGGTACCGGTCCCGCCGGGCTTGGAGGCTCTGGTTGAGAGTTGGTTTCCGGACGGCATTCATCTTCTCGTCTCAAGGATTGGAAAGGATGAAGGCACACCGGGCCTATGGAAGTTGTCGATCCTAGGTGGATCGCCACAAATGCTATATGCGGAAGGCGACTCTGCTTCATTGTCGCCCGGTGGCTCTCAAATCGTCTTTGTGAAACACGCTTCGCCCGGTGAAGAAGTTTGGCTCATGCGGTCCGACGGAAGTGGAGCAAGATGTATTATCCGCAGCGGCGAGGACAGCTTCAGCCGGGCAGCATGGGCTCCCGGCGGCAAGCAGTTCGCGTACGCAAGAACCAAGACAAGATACTACGCGTTTCGGCGGGCTCCTGACACCGCCATAGAAGTGTTCGATTTAGCTCGAGGCACGTCGATCCCCGTTCAAGATACCGGGCCACGAGGAGTGCCCCGTGGTGGCGCAGCAGTGGGCTGGCTTCCGGATGGATCGCTTCTCTACCCTGTCCGCGAGCCTCGGCCTAATCAGCAAGACACAAACCTCTGGTCGGTAGCGCTCGATTCTTCCGGAACGCACGTGTCAGGTTCTCCTGTAAGGGTCACCAGCGGCAAAGGAATTGCGGTGCAACTCAGTTTCAGCAATGACGGCAAACGCCTCGCGTTACGCCGCCACAATCCCCAGCCGGACATTTACATTGCAGATCTGAAGACGGGTGGAAAGTCCCTGGGTGTTCTCCGCCGCCTCACATTGGATCAGCGTTTGGACTACGCCTCGGATTGGACACCCGACAGTAAGTCCGTGATCTTTTACTCGAATCGGGACGGCCCATTTCATGTTTTCAAGCAGTCTATCGATGCCACGCAGCCCGATCTGCTTGTGGGAGGCAGCGATGACTTGTATGTGCCCAGAATGGCGCCCGACGGAAAAAGTGTAATTTATGTCGTTCGCGCGAAGCCCGGCGCAGATACTGACAATTCCAAAATCATGCAGGTTCCTCTCGCCGGCGGCCCACCGAGGCCCATATTGGAGGTCCCCCACCTTTGGGACGTCGAATGCGCAAGAACGCACGAACCTCGCTGTATCTATGTTCAGACCGTACCTGTCGAAGGCGAGACTGCCCGTCTGAAAGTCTTCTCGTTCAGACCTGAGACCGGGGAGCGTAAAGAGTTGCCTGCTATCGAAGCGAAGGTGGACAACCCTAACTGCATTTTTTCGCACGACGGTCGATATGTCGCTTGGCAATACGGGCGTCCGAACTCCGATCAGTTCGGGCTTCGGATTGCTTCGATGGATAGTGATTGGATGCGTTTTGTTGCTGTACCTCATTGGTCTGAACTGTATGGTATTGACTGGAGCGCAGATTCTAAGGCGCTGTGGGTCTGCGCCCGGGATAGCCAAGGAAATTCAAAATTAATCAACGTGGGCTTAGATGGATCCAGTAGTATCGTGTTGTCCGGTGCGAACCTCAGTCTTGAATGGGTAGTCTCGTCTTTCGATGGTCATCGCTTGGCGATCGTGAAGAATAGCAACAGCTCGAATGTCTCCCTCGTAGAAGCTTTGTAAGCTGAATTGGCAACGGAAAGTTCTACTATTTCATAAGCGACAATTAGCCGGCAATTCGGCGCCTATTGAGCTTGGCTCTGGTCGCCTGCGGTTTCGAGCTGTGATATCTCAATGGCCGCAAGACCTGCATCGCGCAGCTGCTGATTCAGTCCCGGCAGTAGCGTCCGCTTGAAAGCACTCCAGTCGGCCAGTCGCGCCCGCAAGGTCTTGGCCGAATCCTGGTAAAGTGCGATCACCTGCGAAGGAGGCGTGCGGTCTGCGCCTTCGAGCGCATTCAGCGCCGTCGTCAGCGCCCGCGCGATGGATTGCAGCCCTTGCTCCGGCTGCTGCTTCGGGCCGGTCAGGATCTGCGCCGTTTTTTGGTTCGCTTGCTCCATTGCCGAGAGCAGCGCGGTTCGATCCGGATTTACGCGGCTCTTGTCTTTGGCAAGCTGCGCTTCCAGCCCCATCACCTCCGCCGCCGCTTTTCGCGCTTGAACCATGTCATCGAATACACGCAGGGCCCATTGGAACTGAGCGAGCAGTACCGCCTGCGTCACATGATCGCGCGGATCTATTTTCACTTCTAGCGGCTGAATCGATGGCTGGCCGTTTACCGTCAGCTTGACTTTGTATGTACCCGGAAGCACCAGCGGGCCGATCCAGGTCTCCACGCCCGTGTCTTCCACATCGGCGGTCGTCCTCTCCCCCGTGCGGCCGTACCGCAAATCCCACACGAAGCGGTGCATTCCGGCATCTTCGCTTAACTGCAACGGCTTGGGAAACCAGCGCGGGGCGATAGCGGCATTCCGCGGCCGGGGCGCCGGCTTCTCGCGGCTCGAAAAGCGCCGCACCGTTTGCCCGCGGGCGTCCAGAATCTCGAGCGTTACTTCTCCACCGGCCGAGCCGCGCAGATAGTAATCGATGTACGCCCCCTTCGGCGGATTCTGCGCCTGCGGCTCTTCCGGCGGCAGCGGAGTTCCGGAAAAGATATCGCTCGTCATGCGAGTGGCGGGCGACGGCTTGTACAGCCACACCTCGCTTCCGGCCACCTTCTCACCAGCCTGGCGTAGCACTGCGATATCGTCCAGCACCCAGAACGAACGTCCGTGCGTGGCGATCACCAGATCGTCGTCATGCACCGCCAGATCGCGAACCGATGTCACTGGCAGGTTGAGTTGCAGCGGTAACCAGCGGTCGCCGTCGTTGAAGGAAACGTACACGCCCCGCTCCGTCGCCGCAAACAATAAGCCGCGCCGTTTCGGGTCTTCTCGAACAGAGTTCAAAAAGGCGTTTTCCGCTATGCCCTCTACAATCGGTTTCCAGGTCTTGCCGAAATCGCGCGTCCGGAACAGGTGCGGCCGCAGGTCATCCAGGCGGTGCCGGTCCACTGCCGCATAAGCTTCGCCCGGAGCGAAATGAGAAATCTCGATTTGCGTTATTTTGCTCCAGGCGGAGAGGCCCGGCGGCGTCACATCCCCCCAGGTTCGGCCGCCGTCTCGCGTGAGGTGCACAAGCCCGGTATCGCTGCCGGCCCAAATCTCGGCCGAAGAGAGCGGCGATGGCGCAATGGTGTAGATTACTCCATAGCCCCGTTCCATGGCATTTTCCGTATTCGCCGGGCCTTCCGCTTTGTCCAGGTCTTTCTTGGCGCCCGTCAAATCGGGGCTGATGGTTTGCCAGTGCAGCCCGCCATCCAGCGTCTTCATGACATACTGCGCGCCGAAGTAGAGCGCGTTCGGCGCAGCGGGCGAAAACACGAGTACGGGCGTCCAAGGATCGCGATATTTACGTTCCGTAATCTCCGAGCCGAAATTCGGCGCAGGGCTCGGCGCAATATTCTGGCTCTGCCCGGTGCGGTTATCGTAGCGAGCCAGCGACCCGTACGTGCCGGAGACATAGAAGATGTTAGGATCCTTCGGATCGGGTGCGATATAGCCGCTCTCGCTGCCGCCCACGGTAAACCAATCGCGCGAGTCGATCTGGCCGTGGTTGGTGCGGCTGGCCGTCGCTATCGTGCCGCTGTCCTGCTGCGCTCCATACACGTGATACGGGAACTGATTATCCGTGACTACGTGATAAAGCTGCGCCGTCGGCTGGTTGTACCAACTGCTCCAGGTGACGCCTCCGTTCAAGCTCACGCTCGTGCCCTGGTCTGTGCCAAGAACCATGTGCGCGGAGTTCGCCGGATCAATCCAGATCTGATGATAGTCGTCGCCGCCCGGAGCGCCGCGCACGATGCTCAGCGTCTTTCCTCCCTCGCTCAGTTTGTACAGCGCGACATTCGGAACATACAGGACGTCAGGATCGTTCGGGTCGGCGGTGATAGAGCTGAAGTACCAGGCGCGGCTGGTGATTCTGGGATCTCGATTCACTCGCGTCCACGTACCGCCCCCATCGTCGGAACGATAGAGGCCGGCATCTTTGGCTTCAATAGCGGCGTAGATCCGCTTCCCATGCGTGCCGGACGCAATGGCGATTCCCACCCGGCCCCATTCTCCTTCCGGAAGACCGTGCCCGCTGAGTTGCTCCCAATTCTTCCCCCCGTCCGTCGAGCGATAGAGGCCGCTCCCCGGACCCGTCAGCGGAGCATACGTACTCCAGGGCGGCCGGTGCGCCTCCCACAGCGCGGCGAAAAGGATATCCGGCTGGTCGGGCGCTATTGCCAGATCTGCGGCGCCGGCGCGAGGGCCGCGATTCAGCACGCGCTCCCAGGTTCCACCTCCGTCTCTGGATGCGAACACCCCGCGCTCCTCGTTCGGCCCGTAGGCGTGCCCGAGAGCAGCTACATAGACGATGTTGGGATTCCGCGGATCCACCACCACACGGCTGATCTGGCGCGTTTCTTTCAGTCCAACGTTTTGCCAGGTTTGCCCGCCATCGCTGGATTTATATACGCCATCGCCGCTCGCTAAATCGGATCGGATGTCCGATTCGCCAGTGCCCGCATAGATGACATTCGGATCCGAAGGAGCCACTTCGAGCGCTCCGATCGAGGCCACCGATTGGCCGTCGAAAACAGGCGTCCAAACCGTTCCGGCATCGCTGGTCTTCCAGATGCCGCTGTCGACGCCCCCGAAGTAGAAGGTCGATCCACCGCCGCGAACTCCGCTTACCGCTACCGCGCGTCCGCCGCGGAACGGTCCGATCAGACGCCATTGCAGCCCATTAAAAAGATTCGGCGAGACTTCCTGCCCTCCAAGTGCGATGCAGAAGCATAGCGCCAGCCAACAGCTCCACGTGAGTCGCATAAATTCCCCACGATATCGCAGGGCACAGCAGCCGCTATGATCGAAAGTACGAGGACGGTCCGCATTACAGCCGAACTTGCTCGCGGCACACTAAAGTTACCCTCTGACCCTACGAGTTCCCAAGCTTCTATTCGACTCTACAACGCAACGCGTCTCGGTTGAAGCAATGCAGATAATTGACGACATTCCGGTTTTTGGCAGTCCAGTAGACCAAGGCGCTCTCCAGCAAATCAAGACCTGCTATTCCATCTTCCGCCGCGCCGCGATGATGGCCGACCATCACAAAGGGTACGGGGTTCCCATCGGTGGCGTCATCGCTCACGAAAATTTGGTCAGCCCGTCCGGCGTAGGCTATGACATTGGTTGCGGCAACAAGGCCGTGTTGACGGATGCCGGTGCAGCCGACGTTCGGGCCAACATTGGCAGAATCATGGATGACGTCTGGTCAACCATCAGCTTCGGTTTGGCACGGAAGAACAAAGAGCCGGTCGATCATGCGCTTTTCGACGACAACGACGATGACGCCTGGCAGATTACCCAGGGCGCAAACAGCGCGGCGTGGAAATTGACGTCTCTCCGTGATTTGGCCCGAGCACAGCTCGGAACCGTGGGAAGCGGTAATCATTATGTGGACATCTTCGAAGACGAGCGGGGCCGGATCTGGATTGGCGTCCATTTCGGCTCAAGGGGATTTGGTCACAAGATCGCAACGCGATTTTTGAAGCGCGCCGGCGCCAAGGACGATATGGATTCGGCCCCCGTCGCTCTCGACGCCCGCACGCAGGAAGGCCAGGACTATATCGCCGCTATGAAGCTCGCCGGGCGCTATGCCTACGCTGGCCGGGATTGGGTCTGCAATCGCGTTCTCAAGATCCTGGGCGCCCGCGTACTCGATGAGGTTCACAACCACCACAATTTCGCGTGGCTCGAACAGCATGACGGTCAAAAGCTCTGGGTTGTGCGCAAGGGCGCGACCCCGGCATTCCCGGGCCAGAGAGGATTTGTTGGCGGAACCATGGCCGAGCCTGCGGTCATCCTCGAAGGCGTCGAAAACGAGGAGACAAGCTACTCGCTCTATTCGACCGTCCACGGCGCGGGCCGCGTCATGGGCCGGAGGGAAGCGACCGGTGTATTCGATCGCAAGACGGGTGCGTGCAAGCGGGAGCCCAAGATCACAGCGGAAATGATGATCCGGCGAGTGAAAGAGGCGAACGTCGAATTGCGCGGCGCCGGAGTGGACGAGAGCCCCCACTGTTATAAACGACTGCCTGAGGTCCTGGCGGCGCACAGCAACAGCATCCGAATCTTGCACACGTTGACCCCGATCGGTGTGGCGATGGCTTCCGCAAAGGAGTTCGATCCGTACAAGGATTAAGCCGCGGCATGGCAAGCTGCGAAAAAGTATCTTCGAGTAGCATTTCTTGCTCTCATTTCTTCGAAATTTGGCGAAGAGTTGCTTATAATGGGTCGTCCCCGCCGCGGGCACAGTTCCGTTCCAGATAGCGCCATTCGGCAGCTAGCAGAGTATCTGTTCACCATAGCGCCGTTCCACTGCCCCAGGTTTGTGGGCATAATCATACCTCCCGAGCGGAGTGCGTCAGTCTGGGCGACCGATCCCGAAAACTTGACTTCCGATGAGATCAAGATGACCGGATCACCCACTCACACATAAAGAACAAAGCTATGCTGCTCAACTTATCAATCGGAATTGGCCTCATCGTTGGCGCAATCGGTATTCCGCTCACGCTGCTTGCACTCTGCGTCGGAAAGGCGTCTACCGGCAGCAACCGGTATGCGAATACGGCAAATTCGGAAAAATTGCCGCGGACCGCTGGCGAACCCCCGGCCGGCAGCCGTCTGGAGCGCGATACCAATTGGGCCCCGGCTCCGCGTCAGTCCGGCAAGAACGAGCACGCCGATATCACAGCCCTGACAAAAGCCTCATAAGTGCCCGGCTTCGTAATGTATTCGTCGGCGCCGAGCGCCAGCGACTCCGCCTTATCGGTCGATCGCGAGGACGAACTGAAAACCACCACCGGTATGCCGGACAGGGCCGGATCGTGGCGTATGTCCGAAAGCACCGTCAACCCCGGTGTTCCGGGAAGATTCAAGTCCAGAAGTATCAGGTCGGGTCTCGGAGCCGCCTGGAACGGCTCGCCATGCCGCAAAAAGGCAAGCGCGGCGCGGCCGTCGGAAACCCGCTGAACATCAACGTTCATCTCCCTGTCGCGTACCACTGTCGATAACAGATAGTGGGCCGAGTCGTCGTCTTCGACGTAAAGCAGAACACGGTCCCTCACACGTCATGGATGTCGGGCAAGCCGGATTGGTATCTGCTAATGCTCGCTTGAAACGCAAATCGGAAGCTTCAGAAACCAGTGGTTAATTCCAAGCACTTCCAAAGAGAGACCTCGCGCGTCAGCCCCAGCCTCAGAAATTGCGGGATACGGACCTGAACAGGTTGCATCCTGCGTAACGTACCCTTCCCGGTACATGCTGACCCGTGAAGTTGCGCAGATCATCGGCTGAAAACGGGCTGTGAACTTACCGTAATGCATGAACCAACCGGAATCAGTCAAGAGCAGCTCCCGCGCTCGCATTCACCACGGTTCCGGTCAGCATGCGTGCCCGGTCAGATGCGATCAGCACGGCTGCATTGGCCGTGTCCTGCACAGTCGCCGGAACTTTCAGGAAATTGGACAACGCAACTTGCCCCAGGGCCTGTTCCTTGGTGATGTTCAGTCTGCCAGCAACGAAATCCATGGTGTCCTGAATGGATCGGCTGTCGATGTTCGCAAGCGTTCGAAGACATACCACTCTGACACCGAACGGGCTGACTTCGAAAGCCAGATTCCCGGTGAGATTCTCAATGGCGCCGAATGATCGGCCATCGTTGCACTCCGGCCGCGTGGCGCAACATCGATCGTCCGTGCGTCCGGCAATCTCATGCGGGTTCTGAAGGAGCAGGCGGATGGCAGTTGGAAGGTATCCCGCTCTGCCTGGAATCTCGAACGCCCGGTTCCGGAAAGCAGTAAAGCCCGCGGCGTCTCAGCCCGGACGAAAATGCGCCGAACTCGTCCATCTCCCAATGCAGGAGTATTCGATGCCTGTCAGAAGAACGGGTTATTAGCAGCCAACCCGTCCCTCAAAAAATTTGTCCGGCCAGTGCACGCTCACACGTTATAGGGTCGAAACAGGGCGAAGCGGCTGGTCAAGAGGCTCGCCGCCGGCTGTTTGCAAGAACCGGGACAAGGAGAACACAATGAGCGAGTTTACGTATCTTTTTCGTGGCAGGAGTACCCCCGCATCTGCCGAGGAGCGGCAGCGCCATTTGGAGAAATGGGTCGCGTGGTTCAAGGACCTGGGCGCCAAGGGTCACCTGAAGAATCCGGGGCACCCGCTGGAGGACACCGGCAAGGTCGTCAGTGGCGCTAAGAAGATGATCAAGGACGGGCCGTTCGCCGAGGCCAAGGATGTTGTGGCGGGCTACATCGTCGTAGAGGCTGACGATCTCGCGCACGCCACTGAACTGGCCAAGGGCTGTCCGATCCTGGAGGTCGGCGGCTCGGTCGAAGTTCGGCCGGTGCAGATTCTGAACATGTGATGGAGCTGAGCGATCATCTGTTCCGCCGCGAATCCGGCCGCATGGTTGCCACGCTGACTCGCATCTTCGGCGTGCATAACCTGGCGTTGGCGGAAGACGTGGTGCAGGAGGCGTTCTGCCGCGCCGTCGATGTGTGGAGATTTCGCGGCGTACCCGAGAACCCTTCTGCATGGCTGATGGCCACGGCGAAGCACTGCGCGCTGGACACTCTACGGCGCGAGCGAACAGCGCGCACCTTCGCACCTGAGGTCGGCAGGCTGCTGGAAAGCGAATGGACGCGTGCGCCGGCGGTGGAGGAGCTATTCGGGGCGCATATGATCAAAGACGATCTGCTACGCATGATGTTGTCCTGCTGCCATCCGCGATTACCGCAGGAAGGGCAGGTTGCGCTGATCCTGAACATTCTGTGCGGCTTCAGCGTGGGCGAGATCGCCAACGCACTCGTAAGCAGTCCCGGGGCAATCGAGAAACGAATCGCGAGGTCGAAAAAGATCGTGGCGAAATCCAAGTGGTTGTTCGATGTCTCCCCGCCGAACGAGGTCGTGGCGCGGCTTCCGGCAGTTCATACCGCGCTGTACCTGTTGTTTAATGAGGGCTATCACGGAGCGTCTCCGGAGTCGGCCGTGCGCACTGAACTCTGCCGCGAGGCGATGCGGCTCACGGCGGTTCTTCTCGAGAACCCCTCAGGCGCTCAACCCGCTACTTACGCCCTTGCTGCACTGATGTGCCTGAACGCAGCGCGACTGCCAGGGCGGGTCGATGCCGCGGGCAACCTCAATACCCTGCTGGATCAGGACCGGTCGGTCTGGGATCAGGAACTCATTGCGGAAGGGCTGAAGTTCCTGGAGCTTTCCGCAACCGGCTCGGAATTAAGCGAGTATCACGTCGAGGCGTCAATCGCATCGCTCCACTCTACGGCGCGACGAACGGAGGACACGGATTGGAACAATATCGTTTCGCTGTACGACACGTTGATGACGATGACCGCTTCGCCGATCGTTGCGCTCAATCGGGCAATCGCGATCGCGCAGCGCGACGGCCCGGATCGTGGGCTTGAGGCGATCCGTTCGATCGCCGGTCAGGATCGCCTGTCGGCATATCCGTTCTACGAAGCGGCGATTGGGGAGCTTCAGTTTCGTTGTGGAAGATATAGTATCGCGCGAGAGCATTTCACGGCAGCGCACGCGCTTGCGCGCAACCAGATGGAACGTCAGTTCTTCGAACAGCGAATTAATGCATGCGAGCGAAGCGGAACGGCTTATCATAGTTAACGGTCTCGATCAGTTCTGTTCAGATCCGGCGTCGTGCATCACTGGGATTACACTGGCCGCATCAGGCAGCACTGTACCCGGAGAAGCAAACAAATGGCCGCTGCTATTGTGGACACTTGTTGCAGTCGGTCCCTCTTGTAGATGCCGAGTTTGCGATCATATGCGCTCACCGACCGCGAGGCCGATCACGAACAGCGCCACGAAGCAGATTGCGCCGATCATCAATCCTTTTTTTACGCCATTCATGCTCGCGCTAACCGACGCAACCTCATCGAAGCGCACTTGCTGCGCAGCAGCCGTCCGCTTATCCGAGGAATCCAGGACGAAAGATTCACTCGATAGTTTGCCTCTGCGGCCGTGCAGCGTTCGACCGTCCTTCAGTTGCACGCGCATCTTTCGACCCTCCTTTAGCGATCGAATGGTTTGCTCTGGAGTCCTGCTATCCGCGGCGAAAGCCGGCAGGCGGCCGATAACCGTCAAGAAAATAAGCACAACGGCGGTCAGTTTTTTCATATTTCCCCCGGGCGCAATATATCACCAGCACACCGGGGCTTGTGTTCCCGAATGAATGCATGGAAACCAAGCCATTGTTTTGTCGGTCGCGTGAAATAAGGAACCGTGTGGTTACCGAGCGGCTCGCTTCACAAGCCCCCCACTAATCCCGCCAGCAGCGCCACGCGATCGGCAATGCGATCAACGAGAATACTTTCGTTCGATGCATGTGCGCCTTCGCCTACGCCGCCCAACCCATCCAGCGTCGGGACTCCGAGCGCGGCCGTGAAGTTCCCATCCGATCCTCCGCCCGTCGCGGACTCTTCCAACCTCACTCCGAGTTCTGCTCCAATCGCGCGCGCTTTCCCGAAGAGCGCCGCAATCGCCGTGGTCCGTTCCATCGGCGGCCGGTTCAAACCGCCCTCCACGCGAACGGAGCAGCGCTTGTCAAACGGCCGCAGCGCGCGAAATTTCTTCTCCAAACGCTGCGCGTCCCGCATGCTCGCCGCCCGGATATCAACATCCACGCGCGCCTCGGCCGCCACCACGTTCGTGCGTGTTCCGCCGCGGATCAGCCCGGGATTAACGGTTGTCCCGCGCCGCGGATCCGTGAATCCGGCGATCTTCTCCACTTGGCGCGCTGCTTCGATAATCGCGCTCGCGCCGTTTCCGAAATCCACCCCCGCATGCGCGGCCTTTCCCTGAATCGACAGTGAGTAATTCCCAACCCCTTTCCGCGCTGTCTTGAGCTTCCCCGTCAATCCCGTCCCAGGCTCCAGCACAAGCACGCATTCGCTGCGCTTCGCTTCCGCCTCCGTTAACGTCCGTGATGTTCTGCTGCCTACCTCTTCATCTGAAACAATGAGCAGCACAATCTTTCGCTCGACCGCGACATCGAGCTCTTGCAAGATTCGAACGGCATGAATGAAAAACGCCAGCCCCGATTTCATATCCAGCACGCCAGGCCCCCACAGCCGCCCCTTCGCTTCCCGAAAAGACATGGCTTTGAGCGTTCCTGAAGGCCATACTGTATCGGAATGCCCCAGCGCCAGCAATTGCCCTTTGCTCTTCCGCCCGGGCAGCTTAAATTCCAGCCGCAGATGCCTGCCGTAGTTCGCTACGTTGAATGTCTTGGCAACCGCAATATCTCTTGTCCGCTCGATTATCAACTCAACAAAGCGATTCACTTCGCTGGGCGAGTCGCTGGGCGATTCGCACTCCACGAACTCTCCGATCAGCGCGATAATCTGCTTTTTGCGTTCGGCGGCATGCCGTTTGAAACTCTGCACTGGCTGTTATAATAGCCCTTCCGATGACATCGATGGGTGTTCAAGAGATCTCGGAGCTCCTGCCGCATCGCTATCCGATGTTAATGGTAGACCGCATCGTCGATCTTACGGACGAGTCCATTGTCGGCATCAAGAATGTTACGGCCAACGAGCCGCATTTCACCGGTCACTTTCCCGGCTATCCGGTCATGCCTGGCGTGCTCATCCTCGAGTCGATGGCGCAGGTCGCGGGAGTTCTGGTGGCGAGATTGGCGCCTCACACACGCGGCCGCATCATGTTCCTTGCCTCCATCGAGGAAGCGAAATTCCGCAAGCCAGTTGTGCCCGGCGATCAGCTCCGCATCGAGATGAAGATGTTGCGATTGAAAACCACCATCGCGAAAATGCAGGGCACCGCCACTGTGGACGGCCAAGTGGTCGCCGAAGCGACTCTGATGTGTAAGCTCACCGAACAGCTAGCCGCCGTCAAATCCGCCGAGGTGCCTGAGCCCCAGTTAGCTTAGGCCGCACCCTCCCGGATGGCGATTCACCCGACAGCGATTATCGATCCCGATGCGCACATCTCTCCCGACGCGGAGATCGGTCCCTACAGCATCGTTGGCAGCGGTGTGACCATCGGCCCTCGAACGCGCCTGCTCGCCCACGTCTATCTCGAAGGCAAGCTCACTATCGGGGCCGATAACATCTTCTACCCATACTGCTCCTGCGGAGTGACGCCCCAGGACAAGAAGTACAAGGGCGAGCCTTCGGAAACACGCATCGGCGATCGCAATTCCATCCGCGAGTTCGTCACCATTCACCGCGGCACCGAGGGCGGCGGAATGGTTACCGCCATCGGCGATGGCAATCTGTTGATGGCCTATGTCCACGTGGCTCATGATGTCATCATTCACAACCACACCATCCTTGCCAATGGAGTGACCTTCGCCGGACACGTGGTTGTCGATGATTACGCAAATATCGGCGGCTTAAGCGCCATTCACCAATTTTGCCGGATCGGAAAGCACGCCATGATCGGCAGCTACAGCGTCATTAAGCAAAACGTTTTGCCCTACTCCATCACCGCAGCGGATCACCAGGTGGAAGTCTATGGCGCGAATCGCATCGGCCTCGAACGCTCCGGTTACTCATCGGACGCCATCGAGCCGTTGCAGAACAGTTTCCGCATCCTGACCCGCTCCGGGCTGAACACCACGCAGGCTCTGGCGCGCATTGAAGAAGAAGTTGCGCAGACCTCCGAAGTGAGAGATCTGCTCGAATTCATCCGCGGCTCTCAGCGCGGCTTCGTAAAGTAGGGGCGAGGCATGCCTGGCCCTGTTGAACGTTATGGATTAATCGCGGGAAACGGCCGCTTCCCAAGGCTCGCTCTCGAAACTGCCCGCCGCCAGGGCCATGAAGTCGTGGTCGTCGCCATTGAGAACGAGGCCACGCCCGATCTCGCTCCGCTCGCTTCCTCCTTTCACTGGATCAACATCGGCCAGCTCGGAAAACTGATCGACATTCTGAAGCGCGAGAACATTTCGGAAGTCATGATGACCGGCCAGGTGAAGCACGTCAGCATTTTCTCTTCCGTCAGGCCGGATTGGCGATTAGTCAAACTGCTCACCTCTTTGAAGCAGAAGAACACCGCCGCTCTGATCGGCGGAATCCAAAAGATTCTTGCCGAGCAAGGAATCGAGCTGGTCGATTCCACCCGGCTCCTGAAGGATCTCCTCGCTCCGGAAGGCATTCTCACGCGCCGCAAGCCCACCCGCGAGGAAGAAGCCGATATTCGCTACGGCCGCCGCGTGGCCGCCGTGCTCGCTTCCGAAGACATCGGCCAGAGCGTGGTCATCAGTGAAAAGGCGTGTGTCGCTGTCGAAGCGATGGAAGGCACCGACGCCATGCTGCGCCGCGCTGCCGGACTAACCAACGGAAAGCCTCTCCGTCTCGTCAAGGCGTCTCGTGGACGCGCGCACTTGCTGTTCGATGTGCCGGTCGTAGGCCCCACAACCGTCGAGACCATGGTCGAGACCCGCGCGACGGCACTGGCCGTCGATGCCGGGCGCACTCTCTTCCTCGATAGGAACGAAATGTTGGCGCGCGCCGATGAAGCGCGCATCGCCGTGGTCGGCTACCCTCCCCTCGACCACTCTGCATCATGAAGAAGCTCCGGGTCATAGTCGTGGGCGCCGGCGCTTTCGGGCGCAATCACACGCGAGTCATCAGTCAGCTTGCCGGTGTCGAGCTGGCCGCCATCGTCGATACGGATCTCGACAAAGCGTTGTCCCTGGCGCGCGAATACCGATGCGGCGCGTTTTCGAGCATCGGAAGAAATGCCCGCCCCGATCGATGCCGCCATTGTGGCGACGCCCACCGTTACCCACGAGCGCGTCGCGAGTCCCTTACTCGAAGCTGGTATCGATGTTCTGGTTGAAAAACCCGTTGCTGAATCGTCCGCCGCTGCCGAGCGCCTCGCTCATCTCGCGCAGAAGCGCGGGCGTATCCTCCAGGCCGGCCACCTCGAGCGCTTCAATCCGGCCGTAGCGGCGCTCGAAAAAGCGCTCACCATCCCGCTGTTCTTTGAAATCCATCGCCTTAGCGTCTTTACTCCCCGCAGCCTCGATATCGACGTCATCCTCGACCTCATGATTCACGACCTCGATATTGTCCTGAGCTTCACCCGCGAGCAGCCGCACGAGATCCAAGCGGCCGGCATCTCGGTTCTATCCAAACGGGTCGATATCGCGAATGTTCGCCTTTCATTCGCCAGTGGCTGCATCGCGAACCTCACCGCCAGCCGGGTCTCGACAGAGAAGGTTCGGAAGCTTCGCCTCTTTCAGCCGGGCGAATACCTCTCGCTCGATTACCAGCGGCAGGACGCAGTTCGTTTGGCAATCCGAAAAGACGAACCCATTTCTGGGTTCGTTCCGCAATCCGGGACTGAGTTCGTTCCGCAAAATGACCGCCCTGGGTTCGTTCCGCAAATTGGGTTCGAATCGTTAGCCATTGAGCGCGGCGAACCGCTGCAGCTTGAACTCGAATCCTTCTTCGCCGCCGTCCGACACCGTTCTCCGCCCCGCGTGGACGGGTTTCAGGCGGTGAATGCGCTTCGAGTGGCGGAATCGATCATTGTTAAAATCAAGGAGCACGCCGACTTAGTTGCCGAGACGCTCCGGGCTCGAAGCTGACTTATCTGGCGGGCCGGGCAACTTTCTCATTCCGCATCACGTCTCTACACCGATCGGCAGCATGGCGAACGTTCCTCTATCCGTGATCGATGCGGCAGAGGATTCCGGCGATAGCCAGCCGCGCGCCTTGCCGCCGTCGGCCATCGAGCTGAACCTCCTTTTGGAATGGCCGGCGGAGCGCTCCCGGCAGCATTGGATTGCTGTCCTCGCGGCGTCCGTCGCGCTGCATATTTGTTTCTTCTTTATTGCTCTCAACTTGCCCAGCTTTGTCGCACGAGCCGAACCCGAGTCTCGGGTTATAGTGAGACACGTTCCGCTTTATCTGCCGCCCGATGTCCTGACGCAGCGGGCGCCCAACCGTAACAAGTTGTCCAAAAATATCGATCTGGCGGATTTGCTCGCCGCGCGCGAACAGCAGGCGCGGCGCGCCGCTCCAAATCCGAGTACAAAGCATTTCGAACTGCCGAAACAAGCCATGCCGGCCCAAATGGCGAAAAATTCGCCGCAGATTCTTCCAGAGGCGCCTCAAGTCCCGCTGAACCAAACGCCCGCGCCATCACCTGGAGCGCTGAATGGCATCGGCGCGCCGGCGCCTCCGCCGCCCGCCCCGCCTTCACAGCCGTTTCAAAATATCGGCTCGGAAGCGCCACCGAATCCGCATCCGGCCCTCGCTCCGCCCAAAGCCAGCGTTCAGGCCGCAATCAACGGTCTGGCGCAAAACGCGATCGGGAGACATCTCATCATCAGCGACGACAATCCTTCCCATCCCCTTCCCGGGACCTCTGGGTCCGCCGGCCAGCTCGGAGCGCAGCACAGCGCGGTCGAGTTACAGAGCGATCCGCAAGGCGCCGATTTCAAACCGTATCTGACCCAAATCCTCGCTATCGTCCGGGCCAACTGGCGCAGAGTCATCCCGGCCAGCGCACGCATGGGAACGCTGCGCGGCCGGACCGTACTCGAATTCGAAATCAACCGCGACGGCAGCATCCCCAAGCTGGTGACGGCCGATTCGTCCGGTTCCGAGCCGCTCGACCGCGCCGCTGTCGCCGGCCTCAGTATGTCGAATCCGCTGCCGCCGCTGCCGTCCGACTATAAAGGATTCCAAGTTCGTTTGGCATTTTCGTTCAGCTACAACATGCCAGCCCAATGAGTTCCCGAGACCCGGTCGATGGGATGATCGGCATTTGGGCGGCCATGATCTTGTTTGCCGTGCTCCTGATCATTGCGCTCGTCACTCTCCACGGAGTGCCATTACTCATAGCGCTGCTGATCGTGGTCGCGCTGGCCGTGAAGTCCATTTTGCACTACCTACGGAGTCGCATCGAATAAGTGGCTCAAATGCACCAGTGCCGGTGCATTGCGGCCGAATAGTACTCACATAAGCCGCTTACTTTCAAGTGCTTACGCCGTAGAACGCAATGGCGAAACGCGTGCATTGAACTTGCCGTCGAGATTCATGAGGCCGTAATGACAACCGTTCCTAAGAACCCATTTCGAACCGCAGTGTCCTATCTCTGCATCGCGCTGTTGGCCGGAACCAGCTTCGCCTTTGGGCAAAATTCCAGTTCGGGAGGTGGCTGGCGGCGCGTCGGAGATCCGCCGCCGCCCGCGCCAACACAAGCGAGCCCTGCCCCCGACCCGAACTACAGTTCGAACCAGAATAATAATGGATATCCCGCCGATCAGTCTGGCGACCCGAATCAATCCAATCAGGCTCCAGCGGGTCCGCCGCCGCAGGGTCCTCCGCCGAACAATGGATCTTACGGACCGCCGCCCAATTATCAGCAGCCAAACTACAATCAGCCCGGCTACAATCAGCCGAACCAACCTCCGGCCCAGATACCGCCGCAGTTGACGATCCCCGCTGGAACTTTCATCACGGCTCGCGTGAACCAGGTCTTGTCCTCCGACAAGAATCAGGCCGGCGACGCATTTTCGGCGACTCTCGTGCAACCCATCGTGGTCAACGGCATTGTCATCGCCGAGCCTGGACAAACACTTGGCGGACGCGTAGCTGAGGCGCAAAAAGCCGGGCACATCGAAGGTGTCGCGCGCTTAGGAATTCAACTCACCACCTTGACTCTCGTTGACGGCCAGCAACTGCCGATTCAATGCCAGTTGGTCAGCCGTAAAGGCCCCACTTCTGTCGGACAGGATGCCGGAACCATCGCTGGAACAACGGCGTTAGGAGCGGCTATCGGCGCCGCCGCCGATTGGGGGCGCGGAGCCGCCATCGGCGCTGGAGCAGGAGCCGCGGCTGGAATCATCGGAGTCCTTGTTACGCGCGGACATCCAAGCGTCATTTATCCGGAACAGATACTGACTTTCAAACTCGACTTGCCCTTGACGATCTCAACCACGTATGCGCCGCAAGCGTTCCGCTACATTCAACCGAACGAATACGACCGGCCCTACTATAGCGGCCAACAGGGTCCTGGGCCCGGCGCTTATCCGGCGCCTGCTCCAGGCTACGCCTACGATCCCTACTATTATGCGTACGGCTATCCATACTACGGCTATCCGTATTATTGGGGTCCCAGTTTCTCGGTCTTCTGGGGGCCCAGATTCTACGGCCGCGGCTGGTACGGCGGATATCGCGGATTCTATGGAGGGCGTTATTACTCGGGTCGCGGATACGTGAGTGCGGGAGCCGGTCACTTCAGCGCCGGCGCGGTTGGCCATGCCAGCGGCGGACGCCGCTAATCAGGTTTGAAACGGCTGTTTCGTACCAGTGCTCAAACGCTGCTGGAGATCGCAGCGGATCCCAAGCACCTGGGCGCCGACATCGGCTTTCTCAGCATTCTGCACACCTGGGGGCAAACGCTCGAACACCATCCGCATATTCATTGCGTGATCCCAGCCGGCGGCTTGTCACCATGTCGGTCGCAATGGATTCAGCCGCAGCAGCTCGGTTTCTTTTTGCCTATTCGCGTGCTGAGCCGCGTTTTTCGCGGTAAATTCACCGCGGCACTCAAGTGGCTGTTTCGCTCTCACCAACTGCAGTTTCACGGAGCGCTGCGAAACTTATCCAGCCCAAAACTGTTCCAGCAGTTTCTTCAGGCTCTGTTTCGACGGGACTGGGTGGTCTACGCCAAGCGCCCGTTTGGAGGGCCGGAGCACGTCCTGCACTATCTGGCTCGTTACACGCACCGCGTCGCCATTTCCGATCATCGCCTTGTTTCTTTTGCCGACGGAAACGTTTCGTTCCGCTGGAAGGATTACGCGCATGGCAATAAGCAACGCAAGATGACCCTTACGGCTCACGAGTTCTTGCGAAGATTCCTGCTGCATGTCCTTCCCCGCGGCTTCGTCCGCATCCGCCACTTCGGATTTTTATCCAACCACAATCGCCAAGAGCGCGTGTCTCTGTGTCGCCGGCTGCTCATCGCAAAAGACGCAAGCCATCCCATGGTTGCCGCTGAAAAAACCACTTCCAAAATATGCTGGCGCTGCCCACTTTGCAGCGGACTCATGGAGCCGGTTGAACACTTCACCAGTCAGCAACTGGCTCGCGAACTTGCCCGCTGGAACAGCAGCGTTGATACTTCGTAACCCGGACATCCGAACGGCCCAAATCAGATACTCCGCAATGCAAACGGCCGACGTGTCTCCTCTCGCGACTCAAGCCGCCCAACCAGCCATTGCTCCATCCTCTTTCCCGCTCTTTACGCCATCGCAAAGCATTCTCAGCGCTCTGATCCCGTCCATTGTTCTTACTCTGGAGCTCATCCACAACCCTCCGAAGTACCAAAAACGACTACTTTACCCATAGCTGGCCGCGCCCACCGCAAAGCCGAGCGGCTCATTTCAAACCCCTCTATCGAAAATGCCCTCTCAGCGACATCTATCGTGCGTCCCTTTTCTTCGGGGCATTTCCGATAGAGTGCTAGTGTTTCTGGGAAACCGGGCCCGTCGATTCGCGCACCACGAATTCCGGATCGATCACGACATCGCCTTCCACGCCGAGCGGTTCGTCCTTTTGAGGAATGAGGCGCTCGCATACGGTGTGCCCGATCCTATCGCGCGGAATGTGAACGGTAGTGAGCGCCGGATAGCAGAATTCGGACAGCTTGATGTTGTCGAAGCCGCTGACGGAAACGTCTTCGGGAACGCGGAGCCCTCTTTCGCGGAGCTCTCGAAGCGCGCCTACCGCCATGATGTCGTTCACGCAAATCAGGGCTGTAGGATTGTAGCCGGTATTCAGGAGCAGGCGCGTGGCGCGCCGGCCCCCCTCCAGCGTATCCACGTCGGCGCCTGTCTGGACTTCAACGCCACCCGGGTAGCGGCGGACGGTGTCGAGCACCGCTTTCAAGCGTTCATTGATCGGCCCGAGCGACGCATGGTGCCCCACAAAGCCCAGCTTGCGGTGACCCATATTGTGCAGGTATTCGACCACCTTCTCGATGCCGCGCCGATAGTTCACCCGGATGTTCGTGATGTTGCGCTTGGCGGCCCCCACGTCATAAAACACGACCGGCAAATCGCTGGTCGCGAGCTCTTCGATCAGCGCGGGCTCCATTTCCGACACGATGATCGCCAGGCCCGCAACGCGGCGCCCGATCATGAGCCGGATGCTTGAGACGAGCTGTTCCGGGCGGTAATCGGTATTAGCCACCACGACTTCGTAGCCGCGCGCGTGAGCGTCCGCCTCGACAGCCTGGTAGACGTCGAAGAAGAACGGATTTTCGATGTTCGAGACGATAACGCCGATGGTCTTGCTCTTGCCGCCGGCGAGCGTCCGTGCGTGGAGGTTGGGCTGATAACGCAGCTCCTGGATCGCTTTCAGGACGCGAGCTCGCGTCTTGCTTCGCACCACATCCGCGTTATTCAAAACACGCGAGACAGTTGCGGTGGAGACCCCCGCTCGCTTGGCAACCGCTTCCAGATTCATGTTCCTTGTCTATTTTAAGTGGCCGGGTCACTGCTCCGTCGGCGAGGACGCCGGCTGCTCCGCCTGGTTCCAATCCGGAGGCTCGACGCCGAGGAGGCTATGAACGAAGAAATCGTAGTGCTTACGCTCGCCGTAAGCTCCGCCGGGCGTGTGCTTTTGTCCAGGCAGCAGCAGAAAATCGAACTGCTTGTTGGCTTTGATCAAGGCATTGATCACCTGGAAGGTGGAAGCGGGATCGACGTTATCGTCTAATTCGCCGACCGTGAGAAGCAGCTTGCCTTTGAGACGCCAGGCATTCTCGACATTCGAGGCAGCTATGTACTGCGGGCCCAGGGGCCAGCCCATCCATTGCTCGTTCCACCAGATCTTGTCCATCCGATTGTCGTGACAACCGGAGGCCGCGACGGCTACCTTGTAGAACTCGGGATGAAGCAACAGAGCTCCGAGCGCGCTTTTCCCGCCCGCGGACATGCCGTAAATTCCGACGCGCGTGATGTCATAGTATGGGTATTTCGCGGCTACCGCTTTGTGCCACGGAATGCGATCGGGGAAGCCGGCATCCTGAAGATTTTTCCAGCAGATGTCGTGGAAGGACTTGGAGCGATTCGAGGTTCCCATGCCGTCGATTTGCACAACGATGAAGCCTAATTCTGCAAGCGATTGCATGGCGTTATAGGCGAAAAACGATTTGGGAACGAATGAGTCCTGCGGCCCGGCGTATATGTTTTCAATCACGGGATATTTCTTGGACGGATCGAAGTTAGTCGGCCTCACGATGATGCCCCAGATTTCCGTCTTGCCGTCGCGTCCGGGCGCGTGAAACGATTCCGGAGCTCTCCATCCGGCTTTGACCAGCGGCTCCAAGTCGCCGATCAATTGAAAACTGCTTTTTGTTGGGAATGGCGAACAAAACCGGCTGCTGGAGGTCGACGGTATCGCCGGGCTTGGCGTATTCGAGCGATATGTATCTGGGTTGAACCTGATATCCCTCTCGTACGGGCCGTTGAGGCAACTTGACCTCGTAGATAATGTTCGGACCTTCCACTGGGCCCCTACGCTGTTTTAGGCGCTGTGAAGACTGCGCACTGCTGCAGATCTTGTGTTCATTACGGTGAGCGGGGTCCCTCTATACGTGCAAGACTAGGATTAGCTGCGTCATAATCGGTGCCAGAGAGCGCCCTGTGTCATTCGTATCGCAAAGAGAGCATCGGATCCACCTTCGCCGCGTGCCGGGCGGGAATATAACATGCCAGCAGCGCCACGCTTGTCAGAATCAGCGAGACTGCGGCAAATGTGAGCGGATCGGCCGGCTTCACGCCATAGAGCAAGCTTGACAAAACGCCCGTTAATTTAAGGGCTCCGACAATTCCGATCGCGAGCCCAGCCAGAGCGGGCCGGAGGCCTTCGCCAATGGTCATCCTGAGAACATCGCCCTTCTGGGCACCCAGCGCCATGTGAATGCCGATCTCGTGCCTGCGTTGGACGACGATGTAAGCGATCACGCCATAGACCCCGAGGCAGGCCAGCAGCAATGCCGAACCCGCAAAGCCAGTGAGAAGCAGAGTGACGAAACGCACTGCCGCCACGGACTGCGCAAAGTATTGCTCAAGCGTCACCACGTGATAAATGGGGACGTTCTTATTCACTGCGGCTACCTGGCGCCGCGCCGCCTCAACAACGCCCCGCGGGTCGTTTGCAGTGCGCATCACAAGAAACATGGTGTCGAAGGGGCTTTGCTCCAAGGGAGCATAGACCTCAGGAGCGGCTTCGGCCCCGAGCCCGCTTTGCTTCACATCGCCGATCACGCCCACGATTTCGCGCATCGGCGGTTCGCCCGGACCATACCCATTACCGATGCCGGGGCGGACGCGCTTCCCAATCGGATCCTGGTTATGAAAGAAGCGCCGCGCCAGCGTGCGGTTGACAATCACAACCGGGGTAGATTTCGAATCGTCATGTTTCGTGAAGTCCCGCCCCTCAACGAGCGGTATGCCCGCGGTTCGAAAATAATCCGGTTCGACCACGTTGAAATCAGCCGAGGCCCGCGACCCCAGCGGCGCGGGCTGCCCCTCAATCTCAATGCTCGAGCTGATGTTGTCACCTGTCAGAGGCAGCGACGCGACCACACTGGCCGAGCGGACACCCGGCAGCGTCCCGATACGCGCCACAACCTCGCGAAAGAATCCCGGCGCCGGCGAGGCCTGCTTCCCGGCGGGTGAATCGAGCTGAAACGTCAAGACATGATGAGGATCGAATCCCGGATCGACGTGTGTGAGGCGCAGAAAACTCCGAATCAACAGTCCAGTGCCGAGCAGCAACACGACCGCTAACGCGACCTCGCTCACTACCAGAGCGCCGCGCAAGCGGTTGTGCTCTTTTCCTCTGTTTCCAGAGTCCCGACCAAGCGTTTTGAGCGATTCGGTGAGACTGATCTTTGAGACGCGCAGGGCTGGAGCGAGGCCAAATAAGATTCCCGCCAGGACCGAGATCAAAAAAGCGAAGCTGAGCAGGCGACTGTCGACGCCGATGGAGTTCAGACGTGGAATGCCGATCGGCATGATCCGCACAAGAAACCTGAGCGATGCAAGCGCCAGTACAACACCGAGGCCACCGCCCAGCAGTCCCAGTGCAATGCTCTCCGTGAGCAGCTGGCAGACAGCCCGGTGGCGGGTAGCGCCGAGAGCAGCCCGCACGGCCATCTCTTTGTGCCGCCCGGCCGCCCGCGCCAACATCAGGTTTGCCACATTGACGCATACGATCAGCAGCACGCAGCTCACGGCGCCCAGCAGCACGAGCAGCGGAGTACGGACGGGACCGGCGAGACTCCGAATCTCCGGCACAATGCGCACGGTGCGCGGCTTGTTCTCAGGGTGCTCTCTGTTCAGCGCGCTGGTGATCGCAGCCACCTCCGCTTGCGCCTGCTGGAGCGTCACCCCGCGTTTCAGCAGGCCGGCAGCGTCAAGGTAGTGCGCACCCCGCTGGGCCGTCATCGCGTTCGCGCCACCTCGGGCATCGACGGCGATCGTGGTCCACAGCTCGACGGGCTCGGCCTGAATGGGGAACTGAAATTGCCGCGGCATGACTCCGATCACCGTGAACGGTTTATCTGCGAGCTGAACGGCGCGGCCCACCACCGACACATCAGAACCGAACTCCCGTTGCCACAGTCCGTAGCTCAAGATGACTGGATCGGCGCCATCCGCCACGGCGGGTTTATCCTCTTCCGGAAGGAAACTGCGCCCGAGTGCAGGAGTTACCCGGAGCAGAGAAAACAGGTGCGCGGACACTACCGCCCCTTGCAAATGTAATGGCTCATGCGGACCGATCAAAGTAAAGTCGTTCGTTCGGAAAACAGCCATGCCATCAAAGACGTGGGTCCGTGCCCGCCAATCAAGGAAATCCGGATAGGAGGCAACGCCGCCGTGCCCGGTGGCGGCAATCAGCGACTCAATTGCTACCAAGCGGTCAGCGGTAGAAAAAGGCAAGGGCTTAAGTAGTACGGTATCTACTAGGCTAAAGATCGCTGTTGTTGCGCCGATTCCGAGCGCAAGAGTCAGAACAGCGGTGGCCGTGAAGCCGGGATTCCTCCTGAGTACCCGCAGGCCGAAACGAAAGTCCTGAAGCAGGTTATCCATAGAAATTCCAACTCTGACGTCTCGAACATTTTCCTTAAGCTGTTCTACTCCGCCTAGCTCCCGGCGCGCCTCCTGCAGCGCCTCTTCGTGACCCAATAGGAGAGGTCGGGGCGCCGCCGCGTCCGGTTTTCAATGGCGCTGCAGCCGGCGCATCGAGTTCACCCAAAGCAGATATTGCCAGAGCCCCGTTCGTTCCATCCAAAGGAATCGGAAGAACGAGCGTGCGGTGATCGAATCCGCTGGTATTCCCGAATACGTTTCTATGCGCCAGCGAAGATAGGGAGATCGCCAGGGGCGAAAGCGGTATCCGCGCGATGCGACCCAAAGGAAGCGGAGCATCAATGCCGCGGAACCCGGGAGGCCGTATTGACCGAGGCGTTAGCGGATTGTTTCGTGCTTTCGACTTCCGGCGTTGCGTAATATCCGGAGCGCGTGCGGACAACGGGCCGGCCCGGAGCATCCACGGTGACCTTAATCTGCCGATAGCTGCCATCTAGCTGCTGGATGCTCGGCGTATAAGCGATTGTGTATTGATTCCGGATATCGCGCGCGATCTCCGATGCCAGGGCTTGCACCTCGCTGACATCTTTCGGATAGAAGGCCAGGCCGCCGGTCGACGTAGTGAGTTCATTCAGCGCGCGGCGCGCCTTCACCGCCTCGTGCTTCTCTTCATCCGTGAACAGGCCGATGGCATAGACGAGGGTATCGCTTTGGTTGGACCGGCCCACCACCTTCTCCAACGAGACACTGCTCGCATTGTCGTTGCCGTCGGTAATGATGAGCAACACCTTCTTGTCTTTCTTGGCTTCCGCCTTGATGTAATCCAGCGACATGTTGATGGCGTCCCGCATCGCCGTGCCGCCGCGGGAATCGATGCGCGCCAGGCCTTGCTCCATCTTGTGCATGTCATTGGTGAAAGGCACGTCCAGGTAGGCATCATCATTGAAGTTGACGATGAACACTTCGTCCTGCGGATTGGATTCGCGAACCAGCCCGATGGCGGCCGCTTCCACTCGGCTGCGCTTGGTCATCATGCTGCCACTATCGTCGATGATGATGCCGAGCGAGACGGGTACATCTTCGTGCCGGAAAATCTTGACCTGTTGCGGCTGGCCGTTTTCAAAGACTTTGAAGGCCCCCCGGTCTAAGTTCGTAACCAGCTTGCCCCTTTTGTCGGTGACGCTGGCGTGCAGAACAACCAGCCGGGTGTCGGCGCGGAACTGCGCACAGGCGTATCCGGCGGAGATGCCGGCCAGAAGAATGGCGAGGAGATGCGCCTTGATGAAATTTCGGCAGCGCACGTTGTTACTGAGTTGGCGCATAGTAACCGAGCCGGAAATAGGCTTTCAGAGGCGGAAGGCCGCGAGGCTGATTCAGCTTTACCTGAACACGGCGATACTTGCCGTCGCGTTCGCGGTTCTTGGGCGTGTAGCCTAATATGTATTCGTTTCGGAGCTCAATGCCGATCTTGGCGGCGATATCCGGAAGCTCGGCGACATTTTCCACCGCGTATTCGCGTCCGCCGGTTTGTTCGGCAAGCTCATTGAGAAGTCCGGGCCCGGCCGCTTCTTCCGGGGTACGGCCGCGGCTTGCCATGGATTCGAAAATGCCGATCGCAAAAATTTGAACATCCGCTTCGCGAACCGCATTTTTGATCTCTGTCTCCGTGTAGCGGCTGCTGTTATCGCCGCCGTCGGAAATGATCAACAGGGCTTTGCGAGGATTGCGAGCCTTCTTCATCTCGTGCATGGCGAGATAGACGCTGTCCAGCAGAGCCGTGCGGCCTCTCGACTGAGTGAAGGTCAGCGTGCTCTGGAGCTTGTCGGTATCTGAAGTAAAGGGCACCGTCAGCTCCGGGCGGTCATTGAACTGAACTAGAAAAAATTCGTCGGCGGGGTTGGCCGTCTTGAAAAACTCGCCGGCTGCCTGACGGGATTTCTGCAGCTTGGAGCCCATGCTTCCACTCGTATCAAACACCAGCCCGATCGAAATGGGGGCATCTTCGCTTGAAAATTGGGTAATCTCCTGCTCGACCTTATCCTCGAAAAGCCGGAAATGTCCTTTCTCGAGACCCGTGACGAAACGATTCAGCGGGTCGGTGACAGTAACATTGATCAAGACAAGAGTCTTGTTAACCCGGATGTCCACCGGGCGCGAGTCGACTACGGGTACCGGCATGGTACTTTTACGAGACTCGATGGCGACCGGCTCGTTCGCGATAGCCGAACCGGGTTTGCCCACTTGTTTCGCGTCGTCAGGCCCGTCTTGAACCGGCGCCGCCGCACTGCTCGCGGCAGCCAGACATAGCACAGCCAGGAGCCCCGTCACAGAACAGCGACACGACCGGGGGCCGGATCGGACGCTGAGAGAGAGAATGCGAGACCAAAGCCGCGTCCGCATGTAGATTGGTGCTTTCTGAACTAGATCATAGCATCGAAAAGACGAACTGCTCCGGCCAGTTTGGACTAGTACAGCGAGGGACGCGAACTTCCTCCGAGCAGCGATGGGTTCACCGTCATGATAGTGTGTGTCCCTTCGTTGCCGCCCCAGGCGAATAAAAATGAGACTACCGGCAACCCGCCCGCGCGGAGAGTAAGACCCGCGCCGAAACTGTGCTTCAGGTGACTGAAATCGATCTCGCTATGCGTCAGGGCCACTTTGCCCTCATCGGCTTGAAACAGGAAGCCGAGCGGGCCCCAAATCGAATGCTCAAAACTCGCGCGGAACAGCAACACATTGGGAGCGCGGAAACGATAATCGCGATAACTCGCGAGGAACTGGTTACCGTCGATGTCGGACCCGCCTAGAGTCGGTTGAAAATAGAACGGCACGGCATTGCCGGAAGAAACGAAAGATTCCGAGATAAGCAATCGAGCGCTGAACGCGCCAGACCGGTTCCTTGAAACTGGAGGGCACTTAGCTCCCGGGCTGCTGGCGCACTCGTCCGGACCGTTGAAGTCCCTGGGGCGCGATAAAGGGAAGCCGCCGTAAATTGGAAAATCGTGTCCCAGATCGGCAGTAAATCGATTGAACGAGAAGTGAGAGCCGGGCGCGATGAACTCTTGAAATGTGGCTTGATAGTTCAATTGCACGTGATCGGAAAGAAGAGTGGGGCGCGCGCGGATACCCTCGCCTAGCTGCAAAAATCCTGGCTGAGCCGCCAGGCCGGGTGCCGTTACGGGCGTATAGACCTGATCGATGGAAGGTGTTGCTTCACCGCGCTGAGTCCGGATGTCCACGAACCGTCCATTCAGCTCGCCAAAGAGAGATATTTTCAGCTTGGGAATGACCGGCACGATCGCGTTTGCGCCGGCAATCGTCTGCTGCATTCCGAAGACCGATTCGACGTTTGCCGGCGTGAAATTGCCCAGGCCGTAATAATCGATCGTGTTCAGTGAGATCGATTGTGCGTACACGTTGATGATGGGGTACTCACGCACCGTCAAATTTGATTTAGGAGGCTGTCCCGGCGTTCCCGTAATCACTCCGATTTTTTCGCGCGGGATGTAGACCGCTTTCATGTAAACGCCCGCGCGCCAGGACGAATTCTTCGAAGCCACGGCATCCGCGTCCCAGCTGAGGCGCCAGCGCTCGTTCGGCGTATAGTGGGCGACGAATGCGGGACCCGCCGCAAAACCATTTTGGGGTGCAATGCTGCCCACGGCGATGTGCAGCGGATGATCGGTGAAAAGCGTCTGGGCGCAGCCGGAAACGGCTTTGAAGAAAGAGCCCGAACAGCTATTTTGGAAGTCTTCTTTCTCGTGCCGGAAGTCGGCTCCAAGCTGGCTCTCCTGCGCACAAAGAGAGAAGCTCGCCAGCAAGAGAAGACTCGCGATTCTTATCTTCATAGGCCCTTTTTGACGTCGAGCTTCGCCGTGACCTGTTGGATGTAAGCACTCGCCTGGGCCTCCGTATGAATCGTATGAATGTCAATGTTGGTGCGCTGAGCGGGCGGAAGCATGGATTCGGCCATATGCAGGTGCTTAATTTGATCGCTCAGCAATCCGGAGATGGGCCGCGCCGGGTTCATCGCTGTGGAGGGCGGCTTGGGGATGGGAACCATTTGCGGCGAAGCAGCGCCAACCGCGGGAGTCTCTGTATTCAGGTGTGCCGCTCCGGCCGCCATGACACGGGCCCGCGCGGCGGGGGCATTGCCTCCTCCGATATTGAATTCGAAATAGTCGGTTCTTGGCGCGGGCAGGGAAAGAAGGTCTAGAAACGTCTGCGAAACTTTCTCGCGCTGCGTGCGGGCCTCGTATGCTCCGATGAATTTGCTAGTCACCGTGTTCGGGATGGAAGCATGCTCAAAGACCCGCAAATCATCGATCGTGCCGTTGCCGTTCAAGGGCGACACCACCGTTCCTTCCGGAATCCAAGGCGAAACCAGGACCGCGGGGACGCGCACACCGAGCCGGTCGAACTGGAAACCCGTCGCTTGATCCTTAAACTCGCCGGGCGTGCAGGCAGGCGGAGGAACGTGGTCGTAAATGCCTCCGTGTTCGTCATACACGATCAGAAGCGCCGTACTCTCCCAAAGCTGCTGATTGCTCCGGATGGCGTTGTACACGCTGGCAATGAATTCCTCGCCCGCTTGCACGTCGTGATCCGGGTGCTGGTCGCAAGCAAGCGCCTCGCCGCTGTCGGCGTCGTGATCCGTGTAATTCGGTTCAATAAAGCTGTAATCAGGGAGGTTCCCAGACATGCAATCCGCGAGGAATTGCTCGTAAGTGCCAAACAGTTGGGGCTGTGATTTCAGCAGAAACGCCAGCGCCATGGTCGAGCTTTGCTGGTCATAGTAGTAAATCTTCGCTGTCCGGCCGGCTTTCAGCATGCGCTCGTAGATGCTGAGGTACTTTTCGTTCAGATAGAAAAGACTCATGTCCACGTGCCCGAAAGAAGTCCCGAAGTGAGCAAAGGCGCGATTCGGAATTGTGGGCCCGGGAATCGCCGCAAACCAACGATTGAAAACGGCATACTTTCGCGCCAGGGTCGTCAGCACGGGGAGCTTGTCAGGCGTGAAGTAATTCATGATCTTGTGGGAGTGATCCACGTCTTTCCGCTGCTGAAAGTAGGCTTGAATGAAGCCCTGCATCGTTGGCTTCGAATGGTCGGCGCTCCCGAAAAATAGCTGCGTGTCGACATCCGGGAAGTGATGTCCCGGGTCGGGATCCAATTGGCTTTGAAACTCGGCTTGCGGTTGGACCTTTATCGGCTCTCCCGTCGTATCCGGATTCGATTCGTTGCCGGTTAATCCGTCGATTCTCGAATCCTGCGCTCTAAGCGAGCCCAGCATGTGATCGAACGAACGGTTCTCCATCATCACCACGACAATGTGCTTTAGCTTGTCTAGCGCTGCGGACATTCCACCCCCGTAAGGTTTGCAGTATACGGCACGTGCACATGTAAGTCCAAACTGATTCGCGTGGATTTACAGTTCGGACCAGCTCTGGATTATCAAAGCAATCAGAGGCGTCTGGATAATGCGTACCAAAAAAGATAACGCGAAGCGCTCAGAGTCGCTTCTTAGCGCTGAATCCGCGCGGAACCGCCCTTGGCGAAGGAGCGGACCTGATCGAGTGTGGCCATTGTAGTGTCGCCCGGGAAGGTTGTGATCAGTGCGCCGTGGGCCCAGCCGAGATTGACGGCTTCCTGCTCCGGCGCGCCTGTAAGCAGGCCGTAGATAAAGCCCGCAGCGAAACCGTCGCCCCCGCCCACACGGTCGTAGACATCCAGTTCCGCGGTGGGGGCCTGAAATGTCGCGCCGTTGATCCAAGCCACTGCGCTCCAACTGTGGCGGTTCGTGGAATGCACTTCGCGAAGCGTCGTCGCAACAATTTTCACTTGCGGATGTTTCGTGCGGACACTATCCATCATTCCGAAAAAGGCGCTCGGATCGAGCTTCGATTTGGCCGCGACCTCCGGCCCTGGAATCCCGAGGCCCATCTGGAGGTCCTCTTCGTTTCCGACAAGGACGTCCACGTTCTTGACGATTCGATCAATCACCTCGACCGCACGCTCATGTCCGCCGATGACGTTCCAAAGCTTAGCGCGATAGTTCAGATCGAAGGATACGATCGCGCCGGCAGCCTTGGCCGCCTGCATGCCTTCTATCGTCACTTCGGAAGTGGTTTGGGATAGAGCGGCGAAGATTCCTCCGCTATGAAACCAGCGCACGCCTCCGGCGAAGATTTCGTTCCAGTTGAAATCACCGGGCTTGAGCCTTGCGCCCGCCTCGTTGCTGCGGTTATAAAAGACGACGGGCGCGCGGACGCCTTGTCCCCGATCGCTGTATACGGTGGCTATGTTCGGCCCCGCCACGCCATCGTGCTTGAAGCGTTTGTAGAAGGGCCTCACTCCCATCGCTCTCACGCGTTCGGCCACCATGTCGCCGATCGGGTAATCCACCATCGCGGTAGCAATGCCGGTCTTCATGCCGAAGCAATCGGAAAGATTCGCGGCCACATTGAATTCGCCGCCGCTCACATGGATTTTGCATTCAAATGCCTTTCGCCATGGAATGATGCCCGGATCCAATCGATACACCATTGAGCCGATTGAAACGAAATCCAGCGCACCTTCTTTACGGACATTCAGGCCGTAGCTCATTCTCTTCTCCAGTCGTTAGATCGGAACGATGTAAAAAGATTTCCGCGGCGTTCTCGCTGGCTCAGGCGTTGTATGATCCGGAGGCGACACGCCCGCCGCGCCCCGTCCAATTTGTGTGAAAAAACTCGCCGCGTGGCTTATCGATGCGCTCATAGGTGTGCGCGCCGAAGAAATCTCGCTGCGCCTGCAAGAGATTCGCCGGCAACCGTTCCGCACGATAGCCGTCGTAAAAAGCAAGCGCAGTCGACAGTGCGGGCGTCGGCACGCCGTGTCGGATGCCGTGAATGATGGCCTGGCGCCAGGACTCCTGATAATTGTTCAGCACGCCGCTGAAGAAATCGTCCAGCAACAAGTTGGTGAGATTCGGGTTCTTGTCGTATGCTGCTTTGATCTTTCCGAGAAAGCGGCTCCGGATGATACAACCGCCGCGCCACATCAGCGCGATGCCACCCATGTTCAGATGCCAACCCTGCTCCTTCGCCGCTTCGCGCAACAACATGTAGCCCTGCGCGTACGAGATTACCTTGGAGCAATAAAGAGCGCGGCGAACATCTTCGATAAACGCTTTCCGTTCCGGCCCACCCGACGGCGGCTTGGGGCCCTTCAGTACTTTCGAGGCGGCGGTTCTCTCTTCCTTCAAAGAAGAGAGGCAGCGCGCGAAGACGGCCTCCCCGATGAGAGTCACCGGGGTTCCGAGATCCAATGCACTAATGCCGGTCCATTTGCCGGTCCCTTTCTGTCCTGCCGTGTCGAGAATTTTATCGATCAACGGCGCGCCGTCTTCATCTCGCTTCGTGAAGATCTCGGCCGAAATCTCGATGAGGAAGCTGTCCAGCTCGCCTTTGTTCCAGTCGGCGAATACCTCGTGCAATTCGTCGGAGCTCAATCCCAGGCCTTGCTTCAGCAACTGGTAGGCCTCGCAGATGAGCTGCATGTCGCCGTATTCGATGCCGTTGTGAACCATCTTTACGTAATGGCCGGCGCCGTCTTCTCCAACCCAGTCACAACAGGGCGAACCGTCTTCCACCTTCGCGGCAATCGATTGAAAGATGTCTTTTACATGCGGCCAAGCCTCGATGTTCCCTCCCGGCATGATCGAAGGACCAAAGCGCGCGCCCTCCTCGCCGCCCGAAACGCCGGTCCCGATGAACAGAATTCCCTTCTCGTTTAAGGCTTTCGCGCGGCGATTCGTGTCGGGAAAATGCGAGTTGCCGCCATCGATGATAATGTCGCCCTTTTCCAGATGCGGCGCCAGTTGCTCGATCATCTGATCGACCGTTTCTCCGGCTTTCACCATCAGCATCACTCGCCGCGGCTTCTTCAACGCGCCGATCAGCTCTTCGATCGAATGCGTACCGACTACCCGCGTTCCCTTGGCCTCATGGGCGATGAATTCGTCGACCTTTGAGACAGTCCTATTGAAAACAGCAACCCGATACCCGTGGTCATTCATATTGAGAACCAGGTTCTGCCCCATGACCGCCAAGCCAATCAGTCCGATGTCGCAGTTTGCATTTTGCATAAACATCTATTAAACCGAAGTCCTGGAATTTTACTTGGGTTCGGGCACGCTTGGAGCAGTATAGGTCTTCTCCAGCGCCTGCTGATAATCGCCAAACAGCGCCTTGATTCCGGCAAATTCCTTCTTGACCTGTGTCAGATATTCGGGCCGGGTCGCTACGTCGAACAGCAGGGCGGCCATCGACTGGGCGTCGGTTACAAAACCGCTGTGACCTACTTCAGTAAGCGCGTCCGCTTCCATCTCGTAGGTATGATTCGCGGCATTCGAAGTTTTCGCTGAGAAACCAATGCCGGGGATGTCGCTCGAGACGCTTCCGGTCTCTTCATATCCCTGAGGCTTGCCGGGCTCACTCCGAACGTCGGTGGCGCTATACATCTTCATGTAGGCGAACGCGGGTTCGGCAAGCGTGGCTACCGATATTCCATCGCGGGCTTTTCCGTACAAGTCAATCTTCACTTTCGTACCCGTGGAAAGCGCGGCGGCGTTCGCCGCATCGTCGACGAATTGCTGTACCTGGCGGAGATAGACGGCATCCGGATAGCGAACGTAAAAATCGGCTACGCCTCTGTCGGGGACGACGTTCGGGGCCGCGCCGCCCTCGGTGATCACGCCCTGAACACGGGCCTCCGGGCGCATATTGCCGCGCACGCTGTCGATATTTTCAAACAGATGAATGACGGCTTCAAGTGCATTCCGGCCCGCCCAAGGCGTCATCTGGTGGGCGGGAGCACCGCTGAACGTATACTTCACTCCATTGATATTCAAGCAGCAGGTTCCGAAACCGGGAGCAGGACGCGTGGTCGCGCTTGTCGAATGGCTCCGCATGATGACGTCCATTCCGCGAAAAACACCTGCCTCAAACATCACGGTCTTGGCTACGGGAGGCATCATTTCTTCGCCCGGAGTTCCAAAGACGACCACCTGGCCCGGAAGCCCTTTGCGGTCGAGGTACTCGGCGAGCGCAATCGCCGCGGCCATGCCGACGGGCCCTTGCGCACTGTGCTGATCGCCATGGAAGGCGCGCTGCGTGCCGCGCAGAGCGTCGTATTCAAGGATGACGCCCAGATTGGGTCCGCCGGTGCCGGCAAGCGGCGTTTTCCTCCTATATTTGCCGATGAACGCGGTGCGCAGTCCCGCAATTCCGACCTCGGTTTCGAACCCATGCCGCTGCAAAACTTGAGTGAGCTTCTGAACGGCCCGCTGTTCTTGAAAGCCGATCTCCGGGTCACGCGTAATCTCGTCGCTGAGCGTTAGCATCTCAGCATCCATAAGCTGTTTCGCGCGGGCGACTACCTCATCGCGCTCACGATTCGGCGCCGTGAGCCGGGCGACCAGGGCAGGAATGGCCAGAGATCTTTCGAGCGCATCCATTTTGGCCAGAACATCGTGGGCGGCCTGGCGCTCCGTTGGCGTCTCTTGCGCGAAGAGCGAAGCGGCCATCAACAAGGCTACGAGCGGTTTCATCATATATATCGGAAAGAACTTGATGATATCGCTTCGCAGGGGCGTGCTTAGCTCTTTTCCATCAGCTCTTTGAGGCGCATATAACCGGCCCGGCTCACCGCCACCTGCGAGCCATCGGCAAGCACCGCGAGGCGCGTGTCTTTGGTGTATGGCTCGATCTTCGCGACGCGATCTAAATTCACAAGAGATGAGCGGTGAACCCGCACAAATCGTGCGGGATCGAGCGATGCTTCGAGGCTCGAGATGGTCTGCTGCTTTAAATATGTCTTGCCGCCCGCATGAAGCGCGACATAGTCATCCTGCGCCTCGGCGTAATCGAGCTGATTCACAGGGATAATATGAACGCGAACGCCATCTTTCACGACGATGCGTTGGGTGTACTGGCCGGGAGCATGAGCGGCATTCTTTAAGTCGATGATGCTGGGCCTTCGTTCCGTTTCCCCGAGGCGGCGGCGGACGCGATCGAGCGCGCTCCGGAAGCGCTCCAGGTCGAAGGGTTTTAGCAGGTAATCGACAGCGGCCGCATCGAAAGCTTTCATGGCGTACTGATCGTAAGCCGTCACGAAAACAACCGCCACATCGGCGCCACTCAGCTCCAGCACTTCGAACCCGTTGAGCTTTGGCATCTGCACATCCAGGAACAACAGGTCTGGTTTGTGCTCGGCCATCGCCTTCACGGCATCGAAGCCGTTTGTGCACTCGGCGACCACTTCCACGTCGTCCTCCCCGACCAGATATTCGCGAACGATCTGACGCGCCAGATCTTCATCGTCTACGATCATGGCCCGAATCGCCATCGCCCGATACCTCCTTTATGCGATCGCAGGGAACAGTCAAAATAACGCGGTAACTGTTCCGCTCCACCTGAATTTCCATGCGAGCCGCATCGCCATAGCGCGCCTGCAGGCGATTGCGCACGCTGAGCAGCCCAAAGCCGTTTTTCCTCGCTTCCGGCGCGTCCGGATCGAACGGATTTTCGATGACGATGCGCATCAAATCTCGCGCCCGCTTTCCGGTCATCGCGATTTCACCGCCTTCCACCAGCGTCGCAATCCCATGTTTAATGGCGTTCTCGATGAGAGGCTGTACAAGAAGCGGCGGCACATCGCAGTCCGTACACCCCGATTCAAAGTCTTGGGAGACACGCAAGCGCTGCCCAAATCGAACCTGCTCTACATCCAGATAGGTTCTGGTCAGCGCGAGCTCTTCGCCGAATGGGATGCTCGTACGTTCGCCCAGCCGCAGTGAAAGCCGCAAAAATTCGGAAAGACGGATGCACATATCTCGCGCCTTCTTGGGATCCGATGCTGTCAGCGCGCTGATCGAGTTCAAGCTGTTGAACAGAAAATGCGGATTCACTTGCGCCTTCAGCGCCTTCAACTCGGCCTCGCGAGACAGAATCTCGGCCTGGCGCGAAGATTCGACCGCGAACAGAACGTAATGCAGCGCAATGGATAACAAGTAAATCAGGTCGGCCATTCCTGCAATCACCGGCAGCGTCAGGCGAAATCTTGCCTCCAGGTCCGGGAAGGCGTGACCGTAAACCATCACCAGGATGTGCGCGAGCGACAGAATCAGTGCGCTGACGCACATAGCAGCAAAGAGATGACTGGTAAGCAGCTTCCAGGGCGCTGTGGAGCGCAGCGGCAGCCCACGGCAGGAATACCAGGGCGAAAGACAAACGAAGGCGAGCACGACAATCAGCGGCAACGTGAGAGCCGTGGTTTCGGACCGGTTGAGATGCCCGGTGACGCTGATCATGAAACCGAACATCAAACCGAACGGCACCCACGCGGCTAGATAAAGCAGGAATCCTGTTCTGCTCTTAAGAAGGGGATGCATTCCAGCGGCAAGCTCCGAAGGCCCTAATTCTCTATTTCAACCGCGCTGAACACAGAAGTGCCGGTGATAACCAGCGCAGGAGCTTCGAAGCCATCGGATGCCCTTGGCGGAATCGTCTTGTCTTCATAAGTTCCAAAGACACCCGCGCCTTGAATACTTACGCGCCAGGTTTCCGGAACTCTCATCTTCACACTCGCAAAAACAGCATGCACGTTGACGATAGCTTGTTTTTCAGAGGCCGGCAGTTGCGCGCGGCGTAGGTCCACTTCCACGCTGCCGAAAACCGAGTGGACAATGCCGCCCGCAAACTCGGTGGTCTCGATGCGGCGCTTCACGCCCCCGAATACCACGTTTTCATTCAGTGCGTTCTCCGCCCCGACCACGCCGCGTCTTGGAAACCTGGTGCGGGATGCGAGGCCTTGATTCCCCTCGAGCGTTTTTGCCAAAGCCAGAAAACCGAAGGTGATCAGCAGCAACGCCAGCGGCCAACTCTTGTCGTGAAAATTGACCTGAAAGACGCCCAGGCTGATTAAGAGGAACAAGGCGCCGAATACGATCAAAAACAGACCGGTAATCACGCCTGCCGCGCTGCGGCAGCTGAACAATCGCGCAACTCCGAACGCCACCAGAATCAGCGGCCAGTACATCCAGACGTCCTGTATGGGCAGAATGCCGACATTACCCAGAAACAGCAGGGTGCCGGCGGCGATCAGGAAGAGCGAGAAGAACACGCGCGACAGCGCTGAGCGGCGATATCTCCCTCGCCGCTTCACGAAGTCAGGCGGTTGGCCATAAAGCTCGTCGTCTGTCCGGTCTGAAAAATCCGCACCTTGCTGATTTTGGCTGAATTCGTCTGGCATGCGCTTCGCTCGTGCTGGAGCCCGTTAGGACTCTCTGCCGCTCACAGGCACTAATTCCGTTGCGCCTATCGCAATCAGCGCCACCGGCCACCAGTTTTGAACTCCGTCGAGCGACAAGACTCCGAGAAAGTCTCCGCCGACCAAAATGACGCCGGTCAGGATAAGCACAATCGGCAAAGCGATGCTCGCCCAATCGTCGCGCCTGGAATTCAACTTCTTCGTCTCCATTCTGTTGCCCTCAATCCGATCCTAGAAGCAAACCCCGCGGTTCTCACGCGGAAATCGGCGAATGCCGCTCAAAAACCGGCGAATTCCGGCATTCGACGGCTGAGCAGTTCAGGCGACAATAGCATCCATGCCGCTGGTCAATTTCATCGGGTTCGCGATTGCGTGGGGCGTGGTGACGTTCACGTGGCTGCCGCAGTTCTCCCAAACGACAGCTTCGCTGCGCGGCCTGGACGCTGTCTCGCGCACGATCGTCTGGGCGAGCGGCACGCACGGAAGCTATCTTCTTACCACGGATGGAGGGCTACACTGGCGCGCGAATACCGTCCCCGGCGCCGACGCGCTGGATTTCCGCGATGTCGAAGCATTTGATGACAAAACCGCCTATCTGCTGAGCAGCGGCACAGGAGAGATGTCCAGAGTGTATCGAACGACCGATGGCGGCACGCATTGGGCGCTGCTGTTCACGAATCCGGACGCGGCAGGTTTCTTCGATGCTCTTGCGTTTTGGGACAGGCAGCACGGCATCATTTTGGGCGACCCGGTGAATGGGCGATTCATTGTTTTCACGACAGCCGACGGCGGCAATTCCTGGCAGCGTCAAGCCGGTCCGGCGGCTCTGCCGGATGAAGGAGCATTCGCCGCCAGCGGAACTTGTCTCGTCATCAAAGGCGCTCGCTACGCCTGGTTTGGCACGGGAGGCCCGGGCGCCGCGCGCATCTTCCGCAGCATCGACGCAGGACGTTCGTGGACTGCTGCACGAACAGCGATGCGGAAAGATTCGAAATCGGCGGGCATTTTCTCGCTCGCCTTTAAAGACGAGCTGTACGGAGAAGCGGTGGGAGGCGATTACTCGAAACAGGCGGATGGAGGCGGCACCACAGCGATTACCTCGGATGGCGGTGCAACCTGGACTTCGCCTCCAAGAAGTGCTGCGGCGGGATACCGCTCGGGCGTTGTGTTCGTGCCCGCCAGGAAGGATACGTTGATTGCGGTTGGGGCTTCGGGATCGGATGTGTCGCGCGATCAGGGACAGTCGTGGGATTCGTTTTCGAAGGAAAATCTCAATACGGTCAGCGCCGCGCCCGATGGTTCTGTGTGGGCCGCGGGGCCGCACGGGGTCATTGTAAAGCTGACGGTGAAGCAATAGCTTCCCGGAATTTCGCAGCGGCTGCTGCATACACGCGCACCTGGGGCGCGGGAATTTTATTCGATTTTCAAAGAACCAGCCGCGTCGAGCCTTTCAGGCAGCTTCGGCGGTGAATTGAGCGCCCGCGGAGGCGCCGGAACCCGATTTTTGCGGAACGAACCCAGCGTTGGCTATCGAAGGGCGGGACTGAGAGTCCCGCGCAGGCTGAGAGCCTGCCCCACTCTGCGAAACGAAGCCACGCGCGCTTGCCTTTTTCAGTTTGAGCAACGTGTTCAAGGCTTTGTGGAAGGCGCGGTGGTGGGTGGTCTGATAGCGAAGAAATAGCGACAGACGTTTTTCGTCGATTCCGTTTTCGGCCAAACAGTGGTTCTGGAGGCGGAGGGCGCGCTGCTCGAGCCAATAAGATTGCGCCATTTCGTTGATAAGCAGTTCCTCGGTTTCGGTAGCGGGCTGATGCTCTTCGATGAGAGCGGTTTTGAGGGCTTCGAAAGCGGCCGGGTCTTCGCCGGGGATGATCAGAGTGGCGGAGGCGAGGCCGTGCTTCAGTGAATTACGAGACGAAGCCAATTTACCCGCGGCACTTACTGCGGGCCTGCTAATCGGCCAGATGGCAGCGCGTTCACAACCGCCTGAGAGGATGTCCGCTTTCCGTTGAAAGTAGGCAACGTGATTACGGGCGATTCAGCGCTCTAATCTCAGCGAAGGACTCTGTCCGAATCCGAAGACGATCACCGACAAAACACCAGCAATCCGCAGCAGCATGAATCTGTTTTGCTCTCCCACGTGCGCGTAACGCTGCAGCTCTTCAGGCCTGGACGAACTCCTTCGGCGGAAGACTTACGACAGAACCCCAGAAATCGAAACAGATTCGAATGAACCTGAGGAAGTGATGCAGGTCGTCGGGTTTTCGGATATAGCAGCTCGCGTGGAGCTCATACGCTTTCCTAATTTCGTTTGGATTGGCAGAACCGGATACAACCACGACAGGAGTGACTTTCAACTGCGGGCTTCCCTTGATTTCCGCCAGAACTTCAAACCCGGACTTTTTGGGCAGGTGAAGATCGAGAAAAATGACGTCGGGATAGGGGTGCTTCGCGTGCGGCCCCTCGCGCCGCAAAATCGCCAATGCCTCGTCTCCATCCGGAACCGAGCGGATCTCTTCTAGGAGCCCCGCCTCGCGGAACGCTTCCTTCGTCAAGAGAGCCGTTGCAGGATCATTTTCGATCAGTAAAATATCCAAGTTCCGCGCTCCTTCCGTATCGTACTCCGATTCGCCAATCGTATTTGTGGCGATCTGATTTTCGGAACCCGCCGCACGTTTTCGGGTTCTAAAATGAAGCGGGCCGCATGCGTTCTGGTCGATGTTTGCTTCCGACATTGGTTGCTCTATTCCAGCCTTTCGGGCATGCGCAAATATTGTATACGCCCGGAGGGCAGCGGGTGAACCCTGCCGCAGAGCCCACGCAGACGGCCGCGCGGAAGCATTACCGCGTGTCGGGTATGGTGGTGAACTCCCTTACAGGCGAGCCGCTTCGCCGGGCGCTCATTCAAGCCCACGGCCAGGAGCAGCATTCGACGCTCAGCGGGCCGGATGGACATTTCCAGCTCGATAGCGTTCCGGAAGGACAAGTTTTCATCTCGACGCAGAAGCCGGGTTACTTTGAGCGGCACGGAACCTACCTTGCAGTCGGGCCCACAACGCCGGACGTGCTTCTTAAATTGATCCCGGAAGCAAAGATTGAGGGGCGCGTTACGGATCGCGATGGCGAGCCAATCGAAGGTCTTCAGGTTCAGTGCGTGGCGGAGGGAATCGTCAGCGGCCGGAAGAGATGGCAACAGCGCGGCGGCACGAGTACCAACGAGAGTGGAAGCTATCGCTTCGATAACCTCGCGCCCGGACGGTACGTGATCCGCACCACGCCCCAAGCCGTTTTTCCGCTCTATGCGAATTTCATATCGGATTCGCAGTACACGCCGATGGTTTATCCTGCACAATATTTTCCAGGTGCTCCGGACTACTCATCGGCTCAGCCGCTTGAGCTCAAGCCGGGCCAAGAGGCCGAGGCCGATTTCTCGATTGTGCCCGTGCGCGCCCTTCGCATAAGCGGAACTGTGCTGAATCCATGGACCAACCTGGCAGCCATCTGCGAGGATTCGAACGGCGAGCAGGTTACGGCAACGGCAGTTGACCCCAGATCAGGCCGGTTCATCATGCGCCAGATTCCCGCCGGTTCTTACACCATCATCTTTCGCTCGTCGGATGCGCAAGGCAGCGCATATTATGCCGAGCAAGCGGTCGACGTGAGCACCGCAAATGTTGACGATCTTCGCGTGGTACTTCAGCCGCTCGCCTCTATTCCCATCACCGTGGCCGGTACATCCGATAGCGCTGCTCGCCCACAGTTACAAGTCCATCTCATCGCGAAACAAAAGCGGCAGGGCGGTGGAGAAATATACGCATCGCAAAAACCGGAAAGCACCGAAGGCTCGCTCGTGCTGCAGTCCGTCCCGCCTGGCGAATATACGGTTTCAGCCCAAATATTCGGCCAGCAATGTATCGGATCGATCACGTCGGGCAGCCTCGACCTTCTTCAGAACGATCTCACGGTTCAGCAGGGTTCTACGCCGCAGCCGATCGAGGTCACGCTTCGCGAAGATTGTGCAGCGCTGTCGGGAACTGTTGACCCCGATGCCACGGAGGCACCGGGCCGCATGGCGATTCTTGTACCCGAGTTAGAATCGAGCGAGCCGAAATTGGCTCCCGTTCAGCCCGGCGGCGCATTTTCGTTCGTGGGCATCGCTCCCGGCGAGTACAGGGCCTACGCATTCTCCGACATCGACAACCTGGAATACGCGAATCCAGAAATGATGAGAGATTTCGCGGGCCAGGGAGTCACGCTTAGCTCGAACCAAAAAGCGCAGATCAATCTGAAGCTGAACGCGCGAGGGACGAATTGAGGGCCGGACTTAGGCCGCTCAGCGCGTACTTGCTTGCGGCAGCGAGCGCCCTCTGCGCGCAGACTTCGGCTTCGGCTCAGCAATTGTTCACCATCAGTGGCACGGTCGTGGAGCACCGCAATGGGCGGCCGCTGGGAAACGTGATGGTCGCCATCAGCCCCATCGAACATCGGGATCACGCCGCCTTCTGTATGACTCAGAGCGAAGGCCGATTCGTGTTTACCGACCTTGCCGCCGGAAAATATACCCTCACCGCCACGCGCCGCGGATTCGAGCCGCAACTCTTTCAGCAAAACGAAGGATACTCGACAGGCATTGCGGTTGGACCGGGCCTGGATTCCGAACACATTATGTTTCCATTGAGCGCCGCCGGATCTCTTTCAGGCACCGTAATAGACGAAGAGGGCGATCCCGTTCGTCAGGCCCAAGTCTGGCTGTTCCGTAAGCGTATTTCCTTCGGCAGAAGCGGAATTTCGAGCGCCGAAATGCAGAATACCGGATCGTCCGGCGAGTTTCATTTCGCACACCTGATGCCGGGCACTTATTTTGTAGGCGTGCAAGCGCGGCCCTGGTACGCGCAGAACGCGCTCACACAACTTCCGGCCACCGAAAATCAGCACGACGCCGCAGCTTCCGAACTGGACGTGGCCTATCCCGTCACCTACTACAGCGACACGCTCGATCCCGCGTCGGCTTCTCCCATTGCCGTTACCGAAGGAAGCACCGCGAGCATTCAAATCGCGCTGCGGCCCGTCCGTGCTCTGCGCGTGGAATTGACGGGATTCGACGCGAAGCCAAACGAGGGAGTGAGTGCGTGGGCTTCGCAACCAGGTCCCGGAGGCGTCCCCATCACGGCAGGCGGCGGTGTTATTACGACGTACGATAACCGGCATTTCGTCACCGGGCTTCCACCCGGCCGCTGTGTTTTGCAGATCCAGAAATATAACCACGGCCAGGTGGAATCATCAGGCGAAAAGGCAGTGGACTTGAACGAGGATTCGACACTCGATGTGCAGTCTCTATCGAAAGCAACACTATCGGGCAATGTCACCGCGGAAGACGGCGAACTTCCCGCCGGCCTGACAGTATTCTTTGCGCGATCAGTGGGAAGCGGTCCAGCCGCTGAGGCGAACGTCTCCAAGAACGGTTCGTTCAGCGCAAAAGATGGGATGTTGCCAGCCGGAAAGTATCAAGTCATTCTGGAGAATGCTCCCGGGTTTTACCTGAAATCACTCGTGGCCAAAGGCGCCAAATTTTCCGCCGGCGAACTCAAGATCCCGGAAGGCGTTTCGGTTCAACTGTCTGTCGTCATAGCGAAAGGCCTGACACGAATCGAGGGCATCGCTCTGAAAGACAATAAGCCCTGCGCCGGAGCGATGGTTCTGCTCATTCCCACAGATCTGAATCGCATGGACTTCGTGCGCCGCGATCAAAGCGATAGCGACGGAACATTCACGTTGAGCGACGTTCCGCCAGGTCAATACAGCGTTCTCGCGATTGACGATGGCCGCGACCTTGCGTACGAGGAGCCATCCATCATCGGCCCATATCTGTCCCAAGGGCAACGAGTCACAATTCCGCTTCCCAGCAGTTCACCGATAAAAATACAGACGATTCCGCGCCGGAAGTAACTATCGAGCGGGGAGTGCAAGGTAGTTGCCGTAGCCGATGATGATCGTGGACCCGAGGAGCACGGCCAGCCCAATGACAAGCAGACGGATCGCCGCCGTGCCGGCTCCTTTCCACTCCTTCAGCCCCACTCCCCATAACGTGCTGAAGATCACGATGCTCGCCATGTGCAGGGTCCAGCTCGAAAACTTGTACTTGCCCATCTGGGTCTCGCCCATGGTGTAGAAGAAGAATTGCATGTACCAGGTGACCCCCGCTAGCGCGCACAGCAAATAATTCCTGACCAGAGGAACACGCACGGTCTCGCGCATTAATCCTGTGGCAGTGCGTGTCAGCACGCTGGTTGTAGGTCCGGTCAACGCGGTCTCTTCGATCGGCTGTGGACCGCCAGGATCGGAGAAAACCACCGGGACTTCGGCCGTCACATACTCGCGCCCCGTCCGGTTGCGGATGTTCAGCAACACCGTCCAGATGAAGTTCGTTGTAAAGCCGCCCAGAAGCACTACCACCAGAACCGGCAGCCCTTGCCACAGTGTTGGTGTACCGCGCTCGACGGTGAGAGCTTTGATGGGATCGCCGGCCGCTAGCCCGTACGCAAAACAGGCGCTCATCACTCCCGAAAGAACCGCCACCAGAAAACCTTTCTTCAGATCGAATTCTTCTATGGCGGCTTGACGCATCTCTGGCGGCATCGCGCGCTCTTTGTAAACTCCGGCCAGACCGGCGATCGCGATTCCGAAGAGGCAAACGGCGATCCCGAAGAGAATGACGCGCCCTGATGTGGTTCCCAGAACCTGGCTGGCAAACTGGCCGTTGAAGATCGGCGGCATGAGCGTCCCAAACGCTGCGCAGAGACCCATCACGATCGCCATTCCCAACGACAGGCCCAAATAGCGCATGGTCAGGCCGAACGTTAGCCCTCCCACTCCCCACAGCAGGCCGAAGAAGAAACACCAGAACAGGTTTATTGCGGGCGTAGCGCGAAGCACGCCGGACAAATCTCTTGTGAGCAAGAGAGCCATGATCCAGGGAGCGACGATCCAACTGAATACGCCGCCGACCAGCCAGTAGGTCTCCCACGACCAGCGCCTCACGGCGCGATAGGGAACGTAGAAGCTTCCGGACGCCAATCCTCCCAGCCAGTGAAAGAAAACGCCCAGAGCGGGGTTGGGTATCATGATCTGAAGTTTCCGCCGGGCACGGAGATGGCCGGCAACTCACGTAGTTCTGAGGCGGAGTCCAGATGGAAGACCTCCTCCAGACGCACGACGGAGCTGTCGGGCAAATCGCCGTTCATGCCCACGAAAAATGGCGCCATTTCCCGCTGCCAGCGTCCATTCACTTCGCGCTTGGCCATTTCCTGGCGCGCCCGGTCGAAATCGTCAGTCTCCAAATAGCCGATTAAAAGGCCGTCAGGCCGCAAAAAAAGCGAGTAGTTGCGCCAACCGGTCTCGCGCAGGGCCTGCTGCATCTCTGGCCACACGGCGCGGTGCCGTTCCTTGTATTCGTCCAGCCGTTCGGGCCGGACCTGCAGTACAAAACAGATACGTTCCATCTTCGCTATCGCAAGAACGCTTCCTGTAATCCGCCGTCGACCGGAATGATATGTCCAGTGGTCTTGGCGCTCTCATCGCTTGCCAGCCAGACGATCGCGTTGGCGCAATCTTGTGGAAGAATAGGCCGCCGTGTCAGCGTCCGCTGCGCATAAAATTCGGCCAATTTCGTGCGCAGCTCTTCCGTCGATTCGGACTCGGAAAACTCGATCTTGTATTTCCGCAGCGATTGCATAACACGATCGCGTGGAAACATGGTCGAGCCTGCCACCACGGTCGCCGGAGCGACTCCATTCACTCGAACCAGGGGCGCCAGGCCGATGGCGAGCTCCCGAATCAAGTGGTTCAACGCCGTCTTGCTAACGTCGTATGCCTCGCTACCGAACTTCGGGACAACAGCGTTTGCCGAGCTTGTCAGCACAAATGAAGCGGGAAGTTTTTGATCCTGGAAGATCCACTTGGTCTCGCGCGCCAGCAGAAAGTTACCGGTCACGTTCACCTGGAACGTCTTGCTCCACTGTGCCTCGCTAAGCTGGCCGCCGCTGCCTGCCACCGGGAAGATGGCCGCGGTGTTGACGATGGCGTCAATCCCGCCAAACTGCAGTACTGTGAACTTCGCTGCCGCTTGAAGGCTCTCCGCTGATCCCAGGTCAACCTCAGTGTGAGAAACGGCCTCCGGGGAAGAGAGCGATGCCGCTTCTGAGGCCGCTGCTCTGGCTGCTTCGGCGTTTTGATCGGCAACAACAATGTGCGCGCCCTTTCGCGCCAGAATCAATGCCGCTTCCTTTCCGATACCGCTACCGCCTCCAACGACGAGCAGGATTTTCCGGCTGAATTCCGCCTCGGCAGGCATGCGCTGCAATTTGGCCTCTTCGAGCGCCCAGTACTCAATGCGAAATGCTTCAGCGCGGGGCAGGGCCACGTAGTTGCGGAAGCTGACAAACTGCCGCGATTGATCGGCACGGCGAGCCTGCGGGAACGGATGCTTTGCCTCGCCCGCTTCCAAGGCATTCGCTCCAGCCATCACATGAATGGCGTTGATGAAAAATTCCGTGGTGATGCGCGCTTCTTTCTTGTTCTTGCCAAAGCCAAAGAGCCCGAGCCCGGGGACAACAACGACCGAGGGATTCGAGTCGCGCAGCTTCGGAGACTCCGGCGTTGCCCAAGCGTTGTAGTAATCGACATATTCCTTCCGGTAATGCCCGGCACGCCCGGCAATCAGATCTTTCAAGGCGCCCACGCCTTGTTCGGGATTCCAATCCACGAAGAGGGGGCAAATGCGTGTCCTCAGAAAATGGTCCGGGCAGCTTGTACCCAGGCCGCCGAGCTCCTGCGCCCACTCCGATCCGGCAAAATTCAACGCATCTTCGTTGTCGGCGTAATGCGCGATGACTCGGCGGTTAGAAGATACGATGCCTCTCAGCGTTGGCAAAATGGCCGCCGCGATCGATTGCCGGTCTTGCAGGGGAGCATGTCTCAACCCGCCGAACAGCGAGCTGTTCTTCGCGCGGTGCTCTAAAATGAATTCGCCCATCTGATCGATGGTGCGGATACTGTTCAGGTAGCACTCGCGCTGGGTGCCGCCCCATGTGAACAAGCCATGGCTTCCAAGCAGCACGCCGTCGCATCCGGGGTTGTCTTTTACCGCTTGCTCCAACAGAAGAGCCAGTTCGAAACCGGGCCGCTGCCAGGGAAGCCAGACAATGCGGCGGCCAAACTTCTTATTGAACTCATCGAGCTTCTGCTTACCGTTCGCGCTGGCCGCAATCGCAATCGCCCAATCGGGATGCAGATGATCGACGTGCCGGGCCGGCAGAAAGGCGTGCAGCGGCGTGTCGATGGAAGCCGCTACCCGATTCTCGCCGAATGACGAGAGCGGGTAATAGCGCACCATTTCGTCCTCGTGCGCTTCACCGCGATACAGGCTTTTCAATTGTTCGAGGCGATCGAGGTACAGCAGCGCAAACCCGGATTCGTTAATGGATCCAAGGTCTCCTCCGCTTCCCTTCACCGCCAATACCCGCACAGGCTTGCCCGTAAAAGGATCCGGCAGCTCCATTTTTGAGCTAGTGTTGCCACCCCCGAAATTGGTGATGCGCAGGTCCGCACCCAATAAGTTTGAGCGGTAGCGCAGCAGGCTGAGCTGGTCGCCGTTAAGCGCTGACGCTTCTTTTTCATTCCATAGATCCCGCAGATGGACTACTTCGGAAATTTCAGGCATATGTCACCTTCTTGCAGTTGCTCGGGCAATGCTTGCCGGCAGCGCCGCTATGCATACGACGAGGCGCTAGCCATGTTTCGCGACCCGCGCTCTTGAGAAACGCGCTCCAGATATCCGCTTTCGCGAAACGCCTGCATCGGATCGCGCGGAAGACCCTTCGAGGCGCGCCATTCGCGGATAGCCGGCCGGACATCTGTGGCGAACGCATCCTGTAGACAAGACTCTGCCCGCACAAGATCCGATACGCTTTGAGCGGCGGCAAGGCGTTTGTGATCCACCAGCGCGGCCTTCGAGAAAAGCTCTTGGGCCATGCTGACAGTCTGTATCATCGCCTCGATCTTTCCTTTCAGGTTATGGCTCTGATCGATCATGTAGGCGATGTCGGCGCGCTTATCCGTCTCCCATTCGAAATAGAGGATTTCGTGAAAGATTCGGAATACCTGGTAGGGATCGATCGATCCCATGGTGAGATCGTCGTCAGCGTAGCGCCTGTCGTTGAAATGAAAGCCGCCGAGCATGCCCTCGTCCAATAGCCACGCGACGATCTGCTCGATGTTTTGCGCCGCGTAGTGGTGGCCCGTGTCTACGAGAACCTTCGCCTGCGGGCCCGCCGCTCGGGCCAGAAGCAGAGCCATTCCCCAGTCGCCAATGTCGGTGTGATAAAAAGCCGGCTCAAACGGTTTATATTCGACGAGCAGGCGCTGATCGGGCGAAAGCCCGGCATGAGCTGTCTTGAGGCACTCCTCGAACCAACGCTTCCGCTGCCGGATATCCGCTGTGCCCGGATAATTGGAACCATCGGCAAACCACAGAGAAATGTCTCTGCTGCGAAGCTCCCTGGCGATCTCGATGCTGTCTTTCGTGTGGCGCAGCGCCTGGTCGCGCACGGCGCGGTCCGGATTCCCGAACGAACCGTGCTTGTATATCTGGTCCTGAAAATAGTTGGGATTGATCGACCCAGGGCGGATGCCATACCGTTCCGCGAGGCTTGCCACATCTTTGATGTCGCGGTCACCGTTCGGAAAATCCCATAGCACGTGGAGCGCGATCGTCGGGCAGACGCCGGTGATCGCGTGCACCTGGCCGGCATCGCTAAATTTCTCTTCCGTCGTGCTCGCTGCCGCAGCCTGCAGAAATTTTCCGAAGCGCGTGCCTGTGTTGGCGAATCCCCAGGACGGCAATTCGATGCGGAACGTCTCCAACGCGTGGAAAACTCGATCTGTGAGTTTCGAAGTGATAGGCACCCCCGCCTGACGAAGTTATAGTAGATCATCTTCGGGCGTCTTGACAAAGCTTTTGCACGTGCCCCGCCTGTTTCGCACTGTAAACTACCAGGCCGAGCGACCGCGATCGAAATTGTTGTGCTTCGGATGCGCCATTGGATCAGTTATATTTTGCAGTGCAGAACGGTTTAGGATACAGTCATAGGAAATGTACGGTCTTCCTCCCTGTTAGAGGTGAATATGGGCGTTCCTGGTAGTCGCGATCCTTATCTGGTCAAGTCGGTAGTTCACTCTTCTCAATTGCTGCTGGCGTTCCGCTCGGCGGGCGAAGCGCTCCCTTTGCGCGAAATCGCCGCGCGCAGCGGTCTGCCGAAAACCATGACTTTTCGGCTCCTGTACACGCTGGAGCGGTGCGGCATGGTCGAAAAGGTTGGCGAAAATCTGTATCAATCCTGCATGCGGCCCTTTAAACAGAAGCTGTACCGGCTTGGCTATGCCGCGCAAGGGACGGATTATCAATTTTCAAGAGACGTATCGCAGAGCGTGCAGCGTGCGGCGGCGGCGGAAGGTATTGAGCTCATTTCGCTCGATAACCGCTATAGCGCCAAGATCGCGCAGCGCAACGCGGATCTGCTCGTTCGCGAAAAGGTGGATCTGGTCATCGAGTTTCAGACGGACGAAAACATCGCGCCGGTGGTGGCTGCAAAATATCGCGAAGCAAACATTCCCCTGATCGCGATCGACATTCCACATCCGGGCGCGACTTACTATGGAGCGAACAATTATGAGGCAGGTCTCATCGCCGGGCGCTACATGGGCCGCTGGGCGAGACAACACTGGCAATCGGATGTGGACGAAATCGTTTTACTCGAACTGGCGCGCGCCGGCAATCTTCCGCGCATGCGCCTGACGGGCATGCTGGTCGGCATGAAAGAAGTGATTCCGAAATTGAGCAATTGCCGCGTGACCTATTTAAACGGGGACGGGCGCTTGGGCGAGAGTTTTGAGGCCATGCGGAAATACCTTCGCGGCAGCCGCTCTCAACGTAGCCTGATCGGCGCCATCAATGACGCGAGCGCGCTTGGAGCGCTGCGAGCGTTTCAGGAGGCGGGGCGGGTGGAAACCTGCGCCCTTATGGGCCAGAACGCCTCTCCGGAAGGCCGGGCCGAGTTGCGCGAGGCAGGCACTCGCCTGATCGGCTCCGTGGCGTACTTTCCCGAAAGGTACGGCGACGACCTGGTTCGCGTGGCGCTCGATATCCTAAACCGCAGGCCCGTTCCTCCCGCCGTATTCGTGAAACATCAGCTTGTCACTCCGGAGACGGTAAACCATTTTTATCCCAACGACAAACTGATGCAGATGGCGTCGGCAGCGGCTATCTAAGATAGGGCGAACGACTGCAGCTCAGTGACCCGGCAGCCCTGTTACGCCTTTGCAGTCCTTCAATGCCACGCGGCTGCCATCCTCGGTAGTAACGATCGTGTTCGAAAAGGCCCAGTTGCTTGCATTCGCGATCGTGCCCGCGATCTTCGCCTGAAGGTTCAAGCGATCGAAGGTGAAATCCTGAATGGGATCGGATGGATACGCATTCACTTCGAAAGCCTGCCTCGCCCGGATCGCTTTGACGTTCGAAATTTGCACGTTCCGAAAATGAGGAAATCCCTTGTCCGGCGGCACCGGCTCGGCGAGTTTTTGCCAGTAATCGGGCGTGTTCTTCATACCCGCGGGAATTTTCGCGTAGCTGTAGCTTGGGTTCCAGTTCAAGGTAATGCTGATCGGCACTGGCACGCCGTCCAGATCCACGTCGCGGATTTCAATGTGGTCCACGGTTCCACCGCGCGTCTTGGCCGATTTGAAGCAGATGCCCTTGGGCACGGCTGCCAGTGCGCGCAAGCCGGAGACCTCGATATCGTGAATGCCACCGGAAGTCTCGCTGCCGATGGTTATGGCCGCGGCGCCTCGCCTCACAAGGCAATCGCGCACCGTCACGTCCTCGGTAGGCTGGTTCACACGCAAGCCGTCGGCATCGCGTCCCGCCTTCATGCAGATCGCATCATCGTTGCACTCGATGTCGCAACGCTGCACCACAACATGCGAAGAAGAATCCACATCGATACCATCAGTACTCGGGCCGCGCCCTCCAATGTTGTTCCGGATAACGATACCGTTCACGTTGATGTTGTGCGAATAGCAGAGATGTACGGTCCAAAAGCCCGAGCGCTCGAGGGTCAGCCCGTTGAGTTCCACATCGGCCGATTTATAGACCTGAATAAGACGAACTCGTTTGCAATCGTAATCGGCGGCCCATCGCAAACCTTTCGGGTCATATTGCTTCCGCAGCGTCCAGTAACTGTCCCACCAGATCTTCCCGTCGCCGTCGACGATTCCCTTCCCTAGAATCTTCACGTTCGATTGTTCATAGACGTTGATCAGCGCGGCCGGCCACTTCATTTCGATTCCAGCAACGCGAGTTGGCAATTCGGGATAGGCCGCCAGATCCGGAACCGCACGGATCGTAACTCCATCGTCGACTTGAAAGCGCACTCCGGATTTCAGAAACAGGGCGCCTGTCAAATATACGCCGGGCTTGAACGTGACGGTACCTCCCGCTTGGGCCGCTTGGTCGATCGCCTTCTGGATCGCTCGCGTGTTGAGGGTGGTTCCGTCGGGCTTAGCGCCGTAATGAGTCGCCTGAAACTCGGCGCCGGGCGCCGTGCCCGCTATCAATAGAACCGCTGTGACGGCCGCGATGGTTGTCGCCGAACAACTGGTCATAGCGTCTTATGATCCACATGCTGTAATTCGGTGTCGGGGACCGGCCTACTGCCGGCAACGCTGAATGCCGCTACATTGTTCAGAGCGAACAGAGGAACGTTCGCCGCGTGCGGCGACTTGATGCGAAAGAAGTCAGCGCCTTGCACATCGTTCAGAACAAACGTGGGCCGGAAATCTTCCTTGGCGGCGCTGATCTCGATATGGCTCATCTCGATGTTCTTTACGTAGCGAATAAAGAATCCGTTTGAAGGCATGGGGCCGAAGCGGCCAGGATCGGGATATCGGTCGCGTTCCTCCTCGGGAGGTTGAATCGCAGCCATTTCCTTGTCACCTCCGCCCTGGTGCTCGATGTAAACGTCGTGGATCTTGATGTCCTGAATCGAGCGCTCGGGCACGCCGCTGAGGATCGACGAGATGCGAGAGCCGGCATTGTGGCAAACGACGTTACCAATAATGACGCGTTGCAGCGTACCCACCGGACGGCCTTGAGGGCCGCGCATGCGGTTTCCGAGGCGAACGAAGATGGGGGCGCTTACGATATCCCGCATGGAAATGTTCGTGACGGTCACATCTTCGAGGAGCGCGCCATCCACGCTTTCGAGCGCGAGTCCCTGACACCCGTCAAACGCGCAATTCGAGATTGTGATATTCCGAAACCCACCATTCGATTCCGTTCCAAATTTGATTCGTCCCGTTCGGGGGACTCGAAAGTCCGGCGCAAATCGCTTGAAGGTACCATCGAGCACGGCGCCCTCTTCGAAGCTGCCCGATACCAGGCAATTCGTGATCGTCACCATATCGGTGGATCGCGGCTCCCCGAGCGCGTAGGAACTCTTCAAGCAGATACCGTCATCCCACGGCGAGTTTACGGTACAGTTCGAGACACGGACATTCCGGCAACAGTCGATGTCCATTCCATCGCGATTCGTATCGATTCTTAAGTTGTCGATGGTGAGATTGTCCACACCGGTCGCAAGAATTCCGAAGTGACCGCCGTGCAGAATGGAAAAATCGCGCAGCACGACATTGCGGCAGTTCTTCAGAGCGATCGATTTGTTTCCTACTCCGGGGTCCTCCGCTCTCGGACCGCCATCGCGGCTGGTTCCCCTGCTCAATCCTTTTCCCCAGATGAGGCCCGGTCCAAGAATCGCGATGTTCTCGAGCCCCTCGCCCCAAATGAGGCTGTTATGCCAGTGATTGTGGCCAAAATCCTGATAGCTTTCCCACGGCTGGTTTGGCTCCGCCGGATCGTAGGCGCCCGTTGCCGAGCTGCCCGGCTGAGGCGAATCGGCGGCCACGATCCTCGTTCCGGTCTCGAGCAGCAGCGTAAGATTGCTCTTGAGGCGAATCGAATACGACAAGTATGTGCCGGCACGAAAACGGACCGTGCCGCCGCCCGCCGCCGCAGCTGCCTCGATCGCCTGATTGATGGCCCGGGTGTCGAGCGCCTTTCCGTCTGCGGTTGCGCCGAACGCGCGCACGTCGAAGATGCCAGCCCGGCTCTCGCGCTCCGCCAGAGTCTGGGCACCGGCTTCCATGGCGAAGGGCGACAGAGCGCCTGTAATACCGGCCGCGGTTTTCAAGAGATCTCGTCGAGCAGTTAGACGCATGGGTGGAATGTTTATACTTTATCGGAGGCATCATTATGAGTTGCTCACGCCGGGATTTAGGCGTTCTTTTGCCCGCTTTATTCGCGGCCCGCGCCGCCGCGCAGAACGGCGAAAACATACTGCCGTCGAAATGCTATCCCTTCGATTCGCTGATGGCGAAGGAGAATCCAAAAACTCACAACGTGACGCGGAATGTCTTCAGTGGCGCAACACACAGCGGTTACCATATCGATCTTCACATCACCACGCTACAGCCCGGGCTGTCGCCCCATCCGCCCCATGCGCACGTGCACGAAGAGATGTTTATGGTCAAGGAGGGCACGCTAGAGGTAACGATTCTCAAGGAGACTACAAAAGCCGGACCAGGATCGGTTGTCTATGTTCATTCCAACGACAGGCACGGGATCAAGAACGTGGGAGATAATCCGGCGCAGTATTTCGTGCTGGCGATCGGCAAAGATAACGCTTAGCTGTTTCGCAGCCGGTGCGGCATTGCTTAACGCCGGAGCGAGTGCGGCAACTCCGAAAACGGATTATAAATTCGATTTTGGCGGCAAGCATGCGCCGGGTTATATCTCTGTAGGCGCAAACGTCATATACAACAACGATCTAGGCTATGGCTTCGAATCAGGAAGTCTTGTGACTGAGGAAAAGCGGGGCGGCAAGGACGCGGTGCGCGATGGATTCGTCACCGCAAAAAAGGCCTTTTTCTTTTCGGCCGCGGTACCGGAAGGTAACTATAAAGTTACGGTTGTGCTGGGCGACACCAGGGGGACTTCCACTACCACCGTGAAAGCCGAGCTGCGCCGCCTGATGATCGAAAAAGCGCAGACCCGACCGGGCCAGTTTATGACCCGAAGCTTCATCGTCAATGTGCGCCAGCCCGAGATTGCGGGCGGGGAACGAGTGAAGTTTAAAGAGCGCGAACAGACGTCCGAAGCATGGGCGTGGGATGACCGGCTTACTCTCGAATTCAGCGATCGCCAGCCGAAACTTTGCACTCTGACGATCGAAAAGGCCGCAGTTCCGACCATTTACATCGCAGGCGACTCGACCAGCACCGATCAAGCCAAGGAGCCGTACAACAGTTGGGGACAGATGTTGACTCGCTTCTTCCAGCCGGATATCGCCATTGCGAACCACGGCGAATCCGGGGAGACGGCGCGCTCTTTCGCGGGCGAGAGGAGGTGGGCCAAAGTGATGAGCGTTATCAAGCCCGGCGATTACGTCTTCATTCAGTTCGGACATAACGATCAGAAAGAGAGAGGCGAGGGGATCGGCGCCTTCACCAGTTACAAGGCGGAACTGAAACGCTTCGTCAAAGAAACACGCGAGCACGGCGCGACTCCCGTGCTCATCACGCCGGTGAACCGTCGGACGTTCGATGCCGAAGGCAAGGTCACGAACAGCCTGGGCGATTTCCCGGAGGCGGTTCGCCAGGCGGCGAATGAGGACAAAGTAGCGTTGATTGACCTGAACGCTATGAGCAAGGTGCTCTACGAAGCGCTCGGGCCGGAGGGCTCGGGCTTCCTGTTCGCCGGCGAGGACCACACCCACCATAGCGATTACGGCAGCTATGAGCTGGCCAAGTGTGTGGCGCGGGGGATCCGGGAAGCGCACTTGCCGATCGCTAAGGATCTGGCGACGGACGTGGCGGATTTCGATCCGGCGCACCCCGATCCATACGCTCAATTTGCGCTGCCGCCGGACCCGGACTTCACGGCCGTCAAGCCGTACGGACAGTGAGCAAATCACTGCCGCACGAGGACCCGCGGGATTACGGAACGAAGCCGGCAGCCACCAAATTACGGAACGAACCTGATTACGGAACGAACTCCGCCGAGTGCGCTTCGTGTGTTTTCAGGCGTTTAGGGCGATTTTGCCAAACGAAATCGATTATTTCCAAACGAAGCCACGGGAATGGGTTCGTCTTTTCAAGTTGCAGTCAAGGCCTACAACGATCCGGCAATGTATACTTGAGCACGGTTTGAAAGGCCCATGGTCTCACGACGGGAACTGTTAACCGGAAGTGCGGCGGCCGCCCTATCCGCAGCCGCGCCGCTTCCCGCTCAGAGCACACGGCCCGCAAAGCCCAACGTGATCGTCATCCTGATGGACGATCTCGGCGTACACGATCTGGGCTGCCTGGGCGCGAGCGATCTGAAGACGCCACACATCGACCAGTTAGCTTCATCCGGCGTTCGCTTCACAAACTGGTATTCCAACGCTCCGGTGTGCGCTCCGGCGCGGGCGGCGCTGATGACAGGCCGCTATCCCATCCGTGCCGGGATGCCCTCGAATGGCGGCAATCTTCCAGCGAAAGAGAAGACCATCGCGGCGCTTTTGAAGACGGCGGGCTATGCGACCGGGCTCACAGGAAAATGGCACCTAGGCTCGACGCCCGATACGGTTCCTAATGCCCACGGGTTCGATTACTATTACGGGTTTCACAGCGGCTGCGTCGACTACTATTCGCAGCGCTTTTACTGGGGCGAGCCACGCATGGTCAACTATCACGATTTATGGCGTAATCGCGATGAGATTTTTGACGATGGGCAATACCTGACCGAGCGAATCGCGGCAGAAGCCGTCTCGTTTATCGAGGCTCATCGCGCAGAACCGTTTTTCCTCTACTGCGCGTTCAATGCGGTGCACTATCCGATGCACGCTCCTGGAAAATACGTAGAGCGGTTCCCCGGGATGGAGCGGGAGCGCCACATGTACGCGGCGATGCTTTCGGCAGCCGACGACGGCGTAGGGCAAATTCTGCGAGCGCTGGATCGGGCCGGGATTCGCGAGCACACACTGATCTTCTTTCTGGGCGATAATGGCGCCACAACCGAAGCCCGCGCGGGACTCGACCAGAAGCCAGCCACGGCCGGGAGCAATGCGCCGTTTCGCGGATACAAATTCAGCGTGTTCGACGGCGGAATGCACGTTCCCGCGGTGATGGCGTGGCCCGGCGTTACACAACCGAATCAAATCGTGCGTGAACTGGTGATGACCGCCGACATCCTGCCGACGGTCTGCAAAGCGGCGGGAGTTTCGATCCCAACCGACCGAACGATCGATGGCTCTGACATTCTGCCCGTGGCCGTTGCTCATGCGCCCTCGCCACACTCGGAGATCTTTTGGTCAAACGGCAAGCAACTGGCTGTGCGCCGGGGCAAGTGGAAGCTGGTGATCGATGGAATCGAGTACGGCCGGACGGAAGAGAGCCGCAAGCCGCTCGAAGGCGACGACGCAATGTTTCTTTCCAACCTGGAGGAAGATCCGGGCGAGAGCCGGAATCTGCGTCACGAGCATGCGGAACTGGTGGACGAATTGGCCAGCGCGGCGCATCACTGGCGGGAAACGGTTACCGAGAACTGATTTTCAGAGAGTGAAGAGGATCGCGATGCGTGATTCCCGGATTTTACTCACGGTTGTGCTGGCAACGATAGCTGCGAGCATCGCAAGCGCTCAGACGTCGACGGGCCAAATCGACATTACGATTCAAGATGCGAGCGGCGCTGTGATTCCGAAAGCGTCGGTAACGATCACCGGCTCGCAAACCGGCAACCTGGCCCGGACGCTGATCACGAATGAGGCGGGGCTTGCTGCCGCTCCACTGCTTCCGCCGGGCGAGTATGACGTTGCGGTGACGGCGGCGGGCTTCGAAAAGCTGCAGCGCCGCGGAATCGTTGTGCGCGTGGGAGACGTTCTCGATCTGCGGCTGACGCTCACACCGGGAAGCACCACGCAAGAAATCACGGTGGTAGGGCAGACACCGCTGCTCGAAACGAAATCCGCCACTCTCGGGCAAGTGATGCAAGAGAGGGAGATGGTGCAACTGCCGCTGAACGGCCGGAACTACCTGGACCTTGGCCGGCTGGCGGCCGGCGCCGTGCCTGCGCAAGGCAGCCGCGATCAGACCTTCGCCGCTTATGGCAACACCGGCTTGCAGAATGCGTTTTTATTGGACGGCGCGCGCAACGACAATTACCTGCGCGGCTTGGACAATCGCGCTCGCGATATGCTGCGTCCCCCGCTGGATGCGCTGAGCGAATTCCAGGTACAGACGAGTAATTATTCGGCCGAGTTCGGAGCATCGGCGGGCGCGGTGGTCAGCGCCATCACGAAAAGCGGCACGAACCGGCTGCACGGCTCGGCTTACGATTTTCTCCGCAATGACCAGATGGACGCCTCCGACTTCTTCGCGCGCCCGGGGGTAAAGCCGCTGCTGGTACAGAACCAGTATGGCGGCTCATTGGGCGGCCCGATTGTGAAGGATCGCGCCTGGATTTTCGGCGCCTACGAGGGCACGCATACGCGGAGTGAATCGGTGGCCTTCGCCACCGTTCCTACGCCAGCGATGCGGCAGGGCAACTTCGGTTCAACGGCGATTTTCGATCCCGCAACGACAGCGCCGAACACCAAAGGATCCGGATATGTGCGGACGCAGTTCCCGAACAATACAATTCCAGCGACTCAATTCGATCCAATTGCGACCCAGATTCTGAACTACTATCCGCTGCCGAATTTGCCTGGACTCGCCAATAACTACACGGCCAATGTTCCGCAATTGCAAGCGAATCACAACATGGTGCTGCGTGGCGATACACAAGTGAGCTCTAAAGACAGCCTATTTGTGCGGGCTTCGGTTACGCGGTTCAGCCTGGACGCAAATAATCCGCTGCCGCCGCCGGCGCAGGATCCCGTCGACCGCACCATTAACTCCGAGGGCGTGGGGTTCGGGTATACACGGACCTTTACGGCGACGCTCGTGAACGAGTTTCGATTTTCCTGGACGCGCATGACGGTGGATCAAGATGAGACCACCACGCTGAATCCGATCATCAGCGGCCTTCTCGACCCGAGAATTCAGCACGGGACACCCACCTTCAACGTGACCGGCTTCGCGACGATCGGCGCACAGCCGGGTGTTGTCGGAAATTCGCCGCTAACGAAGAGCTCCGGCGTCTGGGACCTGTCAGACAACGTGTCGAAATCGTTTGGCAGGCATTTGCTGAAGTTCGGAACCGACCTCCAGGCGATCAAACCCTCGACATTTTCAGCGCTCAACGGGCGCGGCAGCCTGGGGTTTACCGGAGTCTTCTCGCAAGATCCGCAGAACCGTTCGAAAACGGGGAGCCCGCTGGCCGATTTCATTCTGGGAGACGCGAACAACCTGACTACAGGCACCGTGGCGCAAGCGGTGGAGCGCGGCCGCTATGGCGGCTGGTATTTCCAGGATCAGTGGGCCGTGAGCTCGTCTCTGACACTGAACCTGGGAGTACGTTACGAGCTGTTTTTCCCGTTCATCGAGACGCAAAATCGAATGGCGAATTTTATTTTGGATCCGAGCGATTCGCTGTTCGGACATTTAGTGCTCTCCGGCATCTCACCAAAGCCGCGCGCCTTAGTCACGCTGGATAAGAACAATTGGGCGCCCCGGGTAGGCTTTGCCTGGAGGCTTCCGGGATTGAAAGGCGCGGTGGTACGAGGCTCTTACGGCATTTTTTACGCGCAGGACCAGGGAAACGGCGTGACTTCGCGCATGACGAACAATCCGCCCTTCTACGGTTATGGCGGAGTCTCGATCACAAGCGATCAGTTGAACCCGGCTACCGGATTTGTGCTGAGTTCGGGAGCGCTCGCCCCGCGTCCGGCCCCAATCAATCCTGCTCAGTTTGTGCTGAATCCAACGTCGACCACGCAGCTTGTCAGTTGGAACGAACGCTACACGACGCCTTACGTTCAGGAATGGAATTTCACCTTCGAGAAGCAACTGGCGGGGAATATGGTTTGGCAGACGAGCTATGTAGGGAATCTCGGGATTCACCTGTGGGGCCAAACGGAAGGAAACCAGCCGTTAACCAATGGTCCCGGTTCTCCTACTACGCGGCGCCCGCTGGCGCAATATACGATCGCGTCGGTGAAGGCTTTTTCGCCCTGGGATCGCAGCACGTATCAGGGCCTTTCCTCGCGGCTGGAAAAACGCTTTTCGCAGAACTTGTCTTTTATCGCGAGTTTCACGTACGGACGCGCGCTCGACTTACAGAACCCGGCGCTGGATGCGTGCGACGGCTGCGGGCCTGGCGACACGGTGCAAAACGCTTATGATCGCGAGGCACAGAAGGGCCCGTCTGATAACAACGTGCCGCTTCGATTCGCATTCGGCAGCATCTGGAATCTTCCGTTCGGCCGGGGAAGAGCACTGCTGAATCACGGTTGGGCGAGTGAAATTGCGGGGTCGTGGCAAGTTAGCGCGATTTATCAGGTGCAAAGCGGACTGCCATTCACCGTGAATCTTTCATTCGACAATGCGAATGCGGGGACGACGTCCTATCCCAACCGGGTATGCAGCGGAAACCTGCCGGACCCCACGATTTCGCAATGGTTCAACCTCGGATGCTTTACGGCGCCGCTCGCGTATCAATTCGGCAACGAGGGCCGGAACGTGCTCAACGGCCCAGGACGTGATAATCTCGATTTCGCTTTGCACCGAAGCTTCCACGTCCCGATCCGCGAGACGAGCGCGCTCGAGTTTCGGGCGGAAGCCTACAACCTTTTCAACCACCCTCAGTTCGGTTTTCCGGGCGCGACGATCGGAAACCCCGGAGCCGCGGTGATTAGCAGCACGGCCGTTCCCAACCGGGAACTGCAACTTGGGTTGCGGCTGGCGTTTTGAGAGGCGGGTCGTGGCGAAGGGAACATCGCGCCGGTTGAAACCAGCGCGCAGCCTGAAGGCTGCCCCACGGCCTGCACCACCACGGACGTCAGAAGTAAATTTTCAGGCCGAGCTGGATGTAGCGCGGGCTGATCCACGCGGTGGAGTAGCCCAAGGTTCCGAATCCGGAGGTGTAGCCGGTTCGCAATTGATAAAGCTTGAACCCATTCAAGCTTGGGTCCAAGAGGTTGAACGCGGTTGCGTTCTGGAGCGCGAAACCCTGCGGAACAGGAATGCTATAGAAATTTCCTGGAAGGACACCGGCCGAGTTTTCCTGCACTGCGATCTCGTTATAAAGCGTGTTGATGTTGGCGACACCCGCCGTACTGCCAGCGGCAGGAGCGGAAGGATTCGCCGCCTGCCAAGTGGTGTAGTAAGACGTGACGTTCGCCTTACTCACAGTGAAGTTCGGAAAACCGCCGGTTGCGTTAAATACGTCGGTACCGCCGCCGCTATTAATAGGCAGACGGAAAACCGGATGGTTAAACGCATTGATCATGTCGACGCGGAACTGAATACGCCGCTTACCGCTTTCTCCAACGTTCCAGGTCTTCTGAACAGAAAAGTCGAAGGTCTGTTGCATGGGGCCGCGCACGGCATCTAAGGTCCGCGGCGCACTACCTAATTCGCCATAAGGCGGACGCGCGAAGGCAGCGGGGTTGACATAAGGCTGGCAGGAAGCACTGGTTCTGCAATTCGAATCGTACAGGGGATTAATCAGAGGAACGCCGGCGACCAGATCAGGGCGCATGCCATGCGTGATGCTGCTGATGAAGTTGCCATCCGCCAGGTTGACGGTGAGCGGATAGCCGCTGTAAAAGCGCTCGATACCCGTAGTCGTCCAACCTCCGAAAACGAACCGGAGAGGATACCAGGCGTGAGCGCCCCAGCGGCGGCCCTCGCCAAACGGCAGGTCGTAAATCGCGGTGGTGTTCAATTGATGCCGGATATCAAAGACGGACACCGAACGATCGAGCGATCTCGCGCCGCCGAAAGCATACTCACCGCCATTGAGGTTACTTGTGCTTAGCGTGCCTTTATCAGGATTTGCATCGGAGCCATCGTCGATGGATTTCCCGTAGGTATAGTTTGCCATCAACGTTAAGCCCGGACTCTGCCGCCGGACGAAGTTGACATAGCCGGCATGCCGAATGCTGTTACCGGAAGCGTCCATCAGCGTGCTTACGGAACCATACCCGAAAAAGGGCGAGACGAGACTGTTCAGGCTAACGACGTATCCGGCGCCATTTGAAGTCTTCCGGCCCAGCGGATCGGGTATGTTTGCGAGCGTCGGGTTCTGACCGGCAGCCTGGAAGGCCAGGACGTCAGCGACATTGGGATTATTGAGATTCACGTTGGAGGTGTAGAGGTGAGTTCCCTTGTTCCCGATATACGCGAGTTCCAGCATATTTTTATCGCCGATCTGCCGCTGAATCGAGAAGTTCCAATTCTGCACGTAGGGAACGGAATTTTCTCCCGTCAACACATAAGCGGGAAAGGCGACCGCCTGGCCATAAAGCAGTCCACTGGAGTTGTTATTCAAGCCGAGCAGTGAATCCGCGGGAACGTAGGGAACGGAAGGAGGATTGCTCGACAGGCGCGTGACATAAGCGGGATTGGCATTGCCCGTCGTTTCATTAATGGCGGGAGCGCCGGCTGCAAAATTCGGAATCGGCAGACGATTGTTGCCACTGATAGGAGCATGGGAGAGCGCATAGCCACCGCGAACGACCCAGTTATTCATGCCCCAGAAATGCGGCTGGTACGCGAAGCCAAAGCGGGGCTCGAAGCCCAGCCAGCTCACCGGCGTGAGATAGGGCGAACGTCCACCGTATCCGTCAAATGCGAACGGGATCTCGGTGGCCGAAGTAATCGTTTGATTGATATAGGGAATCGTGTAACCGCCCGGTATGTTGACAGTTATTGCCTTGGAAGGATCAAAGGTTCCCTGGTGATTGTATTTTTCCGTTCTGGGTAATTGGAGCGAATACCGGAGCCCCAGATTGAGCGTGAGATTCGGACGTATCTTCCAATCGTTCTGAACGAAGCCAGCGTACGCCTTCCAGCGATAGTAGTACGGAATGACTGTGTTGTACAGGGCAACGGAGTGCGGCACACCAAGGAGGAAACTGGCCTCCGCAACGCCACCAGTGCCGCTCGAGCCGCCGTTGGAGTTCGTCTCTGTGCCAGCGAAGCTATAATTACCGCCATCGAGAGCGTAAAAGCTCAGGGTGTTGAGCATGGATTTGGCAAAATCGAAGCCGACCTTCCATGTCATGGCGCCGCGATTCAGATAAACCGTGTCCGCAACTTCGTACTGCTGCTCCACGTTTTCGTTCGACGTCGAGCCCTGAGAGCCGATATTGCCGAAACTATCTAATCCAAACGAAAACATCGGAAGGCCGCCGGTGGTGAAGCTCGGGAGACCCAATTGGGTATTGAGATTCTGGCCGGTATAGATGTCGTACTGAGGACCATTTCCATTACTGAAGTTGCCGCGGGTGTAAGCCAGGCGAAGGTCGTTGAATAACGTCGGCTTGAACACGCGCGTGTAGTCGGCCATGTATTGCTGGGAATCACTGTATGTTGCGCCGTTACCGTTAGTGGGGAAATTAGGATCGAAGCCTTTGATTCCGGTTTCCGGAATCTTGGTCATGCGGAAATAGACGTGATCTTTGTCCGAAACAATTTCGTCCAGGCGCAAGTTATAACGGGTCTCGTTGTCGGAAACGAAACGGTACGTACTGTAGTTATCGAGGAAACCGTTCGCGTCAATGAAGTAAGCACCCGCAGGAGGAAGATACTGGTTGATCAGCTTGACGGCAGTGGGATCCAGCATGGATGCAGGTATTTTGTTTCCGGGAAAGGGCGCATACGATGCACCGGAAGCCAAAGTAATTTTCTGGAGCTGGTTGCCGACCAGATTGTAGTGTTGAAAGATTGCCGTGCTGGCGGAAGTGTTGAAGGCGCTGGGCGCGATTGACTTGAACTGATTGTAGACATCCACAGGCACCCAACCCGCGCCGCCTGCCGTTCCACTCCCATTGAGGGCCACGACGTTGCTGAAATCCCCGCTTCGCATTGCCTGGGTAGGCAGATCGGCGGTGGCCTGCAAGCGATCGCTTTGATACCGAGGTTCCCCAGCGAAGAAGAAAAACGTCTTATTGCGGCCGTTATAGAGTTTCGGGATCACAACCGGGCCGCCAATCTGGCCATCAAACTGATTCCAGCGCAAGTTATTAACAGGACGGTTCATGGTCGCCTGCGTACGGGGAGGCATTGGTGTCGGGATTACGGAAGTACCAAAGCGCCATGCCGTGGTAATCATTTGTTCCGGATTTTGTGGTCACGCTGATAATGCCGCCATTGCTGCGATTCCGTATTCGGCATCAAAGCCATTGGTCTGAACAGTAAGCTCCTGAACGTCTTCCGGCGAAAACGACACCACCTCGCGCGCGAGACCTACGCCCGTGTTGCTGACTCCATCAGCCAACATGTTAGTGCCTCCAGCGCGACCTCCATTTACTTGGAGATTGAAGCCGGGCAGCGGCGGACCTCCGCTTAATTGAGGATCCTCCGTTCCTACATCACCGCTGACATTGGGCACCGTGACCGCGAGATCGAGAACGCTGCGGTTCGGCAAAGGAGTGTCGGTCAGTGTTCGAGCTGAAATGGTTTGCCCCAAAGTGCCCGATTCCGTGTTCACTAACGCGGAATTGGCGCGCAACCGTAACCTCCGTGTTAACGTTGCCCGGCTGCAGTACCAGATTTGCGGTAACGACGGTCGAGGTATCTACTTTGACCTGATCAAGAACGGCTTTCTTAAAGCCCTGTGCTTGCACCTCTACTCGATAAAAGACCGGGTCCAAATTTTCCTGAAGGAAAGATCCCTTATCATTCGTCGTGAGCTTCCGCGTCTCATTTGTACCGATATTGGTAATGACGACTGACGCATTCGGCACGACAGCGCCCGTTTGATCCGTCACGTTGCCGCTGATGCCGCCACGGTTGGTTTGCGCGAATGAAAACGAGACGGCGATGAGAAACAGAACCGGCGCGCCGGCGCGAAGCGCCAAAAGCAAACGATTGAGATGCATAGCTACTTGGCCCCTTATAAAAGCTACCGGTCCTCGAAACCCATCGGACGGATTCGCCAGAATCGGTTGGGTCCAGAGTAGATGAAAGCGCTTATTCGTCTCAAGAGGGAAGACGAGCATGGCCATTGTTTCACAATGTAAAACTCCAGAGGGCTTCCGGGACGGGCATAAAGCGGCGTATTGCCCCGGTTTTGGACTACATGGCGACGAGAGACTTGTCCACGGAAGGCTAGCGGCATTCTGCATTGCGCACCACCGCGTACCCAAGCGCCGAGCGGTCCGGGGACCGCTTGATTCCTTTGCCCGCCCAAAGGCCGTGCTTTGTTAAACTTTGGGGACACACGGAATCCACTTGGTCCAGGAAATAGCTATTCGATTCCTCGTTGGAGGAACTGTCGTTTCATTATTTGCTGTTCTCGGAAACTTATTCACGCCGAAAAGCTTCGCCGGGCTTTTTGGAGCAGCGCCGTCTGTGGCGCTGGCGACGTTGGCGTTGACTGTGTCCAAAGACGGACCGTTCTACGCGAGTATCGAAGCTCGTTCGATGCTGGCCGGCGCGATCGCGCTTTGCTGCTACAGCCTGGTAGTTGCTGTCTTACTTGAACGAGGCCGGGTGCCTGCACTGCGAGCCACTCTTTCTTCCCTTCCCGTCTGGTTCGGCACCGCATTCAGTCTATGGTTTGCGTTTCTCAAATGAGGCCGGACGATGAATGAGGCAAGGTGATTGTCAGGCTGGACAGCACCACCATTCGGGAAACGCGCTGGTATGAATATGCGCTTCGCTTTCTTTTTGGCGGCTTGATCACGGCATGCGCAGGAATAATTGCGCAGAAGTTCGGTCCGATTGTTGGAGGGCTATTCCTGGCGTTTCCAGCGATCTTTCCGGCGAGCGCAACCTTAATTGAGAAACATGAAAGAGAGAAGAAAGAACAAAAAGGATTACAGGGAGACCAACGAGGGCGTGCCGCGGCTGCGCTCGAGGCGATTGGCACAGCTCTGGGGAGTGCCGGTTTATTTGTATTCGCGGCTCTGGTTTGGGCCTTTCTCTCGCAGCACCGGCCCTGGATTGTTTTGACCGCGGCCACTTGCGCGTGGGGAGTCGCTTCCGCGGCCATTTGGCAGTTGCGAATGAAATCATGAATTGGCCGATGGCTAGGGGATAAGCAATGTTTTTACTTAGGAGACCGACTACATAAATGGATCTTTCACGTCTGCCGCACGAACTTAACAAAAAGAATTGCGAATGCAGGGTGGTTATCGAGACCCCGAAGGGCCGCCGCAACAAGTTCGATTACGATCCGGAAATTCAAGCATTCACACTCGGGGGGCTGCTGGCCGAAGGATTGAGCTTTCCCTTCGATTTCGGTTTCATTCCATCCACGCTGGGCGAGGATGGCGATCCTTTGGATGTCATGATCCTGATGGACGAACCGGCTCATGTGGGATGTGTATTGCAAGTGCGGATTGTCGGGGTGATCGAAGCCGAGCAAACAGAAGATGGCGAGAAGACAGCGAACAACCGGCTAATCGGTATCGCCGTGCACTCCTATAATCATGAACACATCCACTCCATCTCCGAAATCAACAAATCGGTGATTGAGCAGGTAGGTGAATTTTTTGTGACTTACAACAAGAGCCGGGGAAAGCGCTTCAAGGTGACGGGCACGCATGGTCCCTCCAGAGCGATGAAGCTGGTAAGCGAGGGAATAAAGAGTTTTGACCGGAAGTAGCGTCCTTACGAGCGGCAAAAAAATAAGGAGATTTTTCCTAACCGGCCGCAACACTTTGTATCAGGACCTGCGAAGCTGTTTTTTCCGGCTTGTTGACAATGCGCCTCACGATTCTCCTTCTACTTGGAAGCACCCTGCTTCTGGCAGAACACGATGCGAGCAACTGGGGAGGCGAGTTCGAGCCGTGCGAGCGGCGGTCTGAACTGCTGAAGCACGACCACATGGACTTGGGCGTGCGCTTTTCCACATCGAATCCGGATCTGGCGAAGCAGTTCCGTCGAGCCATGAACTTTTGGGCGACGGTGGTAGATCTGAGCTGGTATGAGGACGATTCTTCCTCCTGCTCGCTTCAGCTCGTGGACGGGCACACCACTCTCTTTCGGAATGGGACCGTAGCGCGATCGCAATTCACCGAATGGGATAACTTCCAGGGCTGGATCGCCTTCGATCCCACGGCGCCATTGACGAGGACAGAGATGTTTCTGACCTCGGTGCACGAGATCGGCCATATATTAGGTCTGAAGCACAATCCAAGCCCGAAGTCCATCATGTATTTTCTGGACCTGGAAGGCCCTGAAATGCTAGAGACAGAGGACTTGGTCTCATTGGCGTCCCATCACAAGCTGCGCCTGCGGTCCTGGGATAAGCCGATCCGGCCCAGCGCGTGACAGCGGCCGCCTCCAGGCTTATCACGAGCGCATTGGAGATGATCGGCATAACGTAGCAGCGCTACACTGGCAACAGCCCACTGGCAACAGCCGGAGGATGACGATTGATCCGTTGGACACTGTGCCTCGCATCCCTGCTCCTCCTGCCCGCCTACGCACAAATCCCGAGGCCGCTTGTTGTAAATGCCGTCACTGACCGCTATCGCCCCCTCGCCCTCGATCAGCAGAAGCTTACAGGTATTCTCGCGGAGCGCATGCGCGCCGCCCGGGAAGGCTACCTCGAACACGTGAACGGAAAGGCCTTGCTCGCGCCATTCAGAGCTGGCCCCGGCGCGTCCGAAGCGCTTCAGGACGAACCTGGAAGGTTCCTGGAAGCCGCGGCAAACGCCTACGATTATTCGCGCGATCCCAATCTTAAGAAGGCTATGGATGCCGTGGAAAAGGAGCTGCTGGCGGTTCAATCCGCGGACGGCTATTTGGGCGCTAATCCAGGAGAACACCGTTGGAGCAGCCCGGAAATTTGGAGCCAGCGCTGCAACTTACTTGGCCTGAACGCCTATTACCGCGTGACAGGCGATGAAGCCGCGTTCTCCGCTTCAAAAAAGAGCGCTGACTTACTCGTCAAAACCTTTAGCAAGCTGGCAGGCAAGCCGGAACGGGCGCTAAGCGCCGTTATCGAGCCGCTTGTTTTCCTCTATCGATACAGCGACGATAGCCGGTATCTGACGCTCGCTAAGAACTTCGCTTCAGCGGCTGGGTTTACCGCCGAGGATAAGGCTCCGCTCCAAGAACGGATCGCGGCCATGATCGGCTGTCTCGAACTGTACAGAGCTACTGGTGACAATAGCTATTTTGGACAAGTGGCATCGGCTTGGCAAGGCCTTCGCGCGGACCCGTTTTTTCTGTCTTCCTCCAATGGATCTTTGCGCGCCGGCGAACTTCCTGAAATGGCGGATGCGTGCAGCACGGCTCTTTGGGTTCGCCTCACTCTGAATCTGCTTCGGCTGACGGGGGAGCCGCGGTACGGCGAAGAGCTCGAACGCATCATTTACAACCAGCTCTTTGCCGCGCAAGACGCACGGACGGGAAAAACATTTTCGACGGTTCCGTTTAACGGAGAGAAATCCGCGGCGCTCAGCGCCGGCGGGTGTGTCGCGAGTGAAGCTATGGGCATCGCCGAGATTCCTTCTGCCTCCTGGGGCCGGTATGGAAACGGCATTGCAATGATTCTCTACGCAGGAGGACATGCCACGTTCCAGTTGCGCCGCCGCGGCACGATCCAACTCTACGCAGAGGCGACATACCCATCGACGGGCGAGATTCTTCTCCACGTAGAGCCGAGCCATAACATCCAATTCCCGTTGCGCCTGCGGGTCCCGGAATGGACCACTCGATTCGTGGCCGACATCGGAGGGAGTCACCTGATCGGAAAACCCGGTGATTTTCTAACCATCATTCGAGAATGGAAACGCGGCGATACTGTCAAACTCGCCATCGACATGAGCGTACATACGATCCGCAGCGGTGTTTCATCGAGAAATGAGGTAGCGATTCAGCGAGGTCCGCAGGTTCTAGCGCTGGAGGCCGCCTTGAATCCGGAAATTAAGGATCTTGCCGCCGCCGGACCTGTTTCTACCGCACCAGCGCAGCTAGAGCTAACAGCGCTGGATGCCAAGTTTCCCGCGGATTGGGCGGGCAATCAAGCCTACGCGCTGGCAGGCGAGTATCAGGGCAAGGCTCGGCGGTTGATTCTTGCGCCGTTTGCGGACGCTCTGAATTACGCGGTGTTCATGAAAGCTCCCGCCGCTGTGTCCGGGGCAACCGCGCCAGAGCGTTAGGTCTGGGAATCGCGCTTGCCGCGGCACCAATAGCTCTCGAAGAGACCGGCCATGGCTTCGGCGAAACCTTCGTGCTCAAAGACAACCGCCGTCCATGACGGCCGGGTGATCACCGGATCGAGCAAAGCGACTAACCCGCACTTGCTATCGAACAAGGCGAGCTTGAGAGGCAGGCGTTCGGCAAATCGGATGTCAACGCCGCTGCCATGATAATCATTCAGGCGCTCGCGGTGCTTCTGATCAATGGGAGCGGTTTCGATCAGAAGGCGGCAGACGATTCCCCGCGCGGCTGCGTCCTTGACCAGCTGCTCTTCCAAAGGATCGACGGCAAAGGGCGGCCGCGAGAATTCCGCATAGGAAGCCTGCACCGTAGACAGCATGCGCCGGTAGTGAATGGCCGTTTGCGTCGGATCATTTACCAGATTCAGAAAATCCAGCGTGCCGCGGCCGTCCTGCCCTTCCCGATAAGGTCCGCGCAAATCCTCGATCAAACCGGTTGCCAGGCGGGCTTGTTCGGTCAGCTCGTTTTGCAAAGCCTTACTCCGCCGCGCGAGGTAACCGGGAATAGCGAGGGTGGGGTCGACCGCGGAGAACAATTTGGTTTTTTCCTGAACAACCTGCGCGAAGCCTTTCTCGACGAGGCTATCCAAGACTTCGTAAATCTTTTGACGGGGCACATGCGCCCGTGCGGCGAGTTCCAGAGCCTTAAAGCGCGGATGCCCCATCAGAACAAGATACGATCGCGCTTCGTACGCGTTCAGGCCCACCTGCTGCAACTTGCGCCAGTTCAGTTGGTAATCGGCCGATGTCAAATCCCGGCTTTTCACGAACCGAGAACATATCACAGTCCGCTGGGGTTCGGTCTCCGGTCACCTTTTTCGTTTCCATAGGGTCCGGAAACACACTGCTAGACTTGAGTCTGACAGCAGAACGCGAGTCCTATTAATGCCTCACGCCGACTTGCCACGCACGCTGGGCGCTCTCCGCGCCAGCCGGTTCTTCGATCAACTACAACCCGAGCGAACCCTCAAGGAGGAACTGCGGTCCAATCTGATTTGCAAATTGGATCGTGGTGAAACCTTGTTCCCGGGGGTGATGGGATTCGACGACACAGTTATTCCGCAGATTGTGAACGCCATCCTCTCGCGCCACAATTTCATCCTTCTGGGTTTGCGCGGCCAGGCGAAAACGCGATTGGCGCGATTGCTCACGCGCCTTCTGGATCCACGCATGCCCTATGTAGCGGGATGTGAGATCCGGGATAATCCTGTGCAGCCGATCTGCCGGCAATGCCGCGATAAGATTGCCCTGGCCGGAGAGGACACGCCCATCGCCTGGCTTTCCGCTGAGGAAAGATACATCGAGAAGCTCGCCACTCCCGATGTAACGATCGCCGACATGATTGGGGACATCGACCCCATCAAGGCGGCGCGAACCGGGCAGGACATCTCGAACGAATTGACGATTCACTACGGCCTTCTTCCGCGAGCGAACAGGGGCTTGTTCGTGATAAATGAGTTGCCCGATCTGGCCGGAAAGGTACAGGTGGGCTTGTTCAACATCATGCAGGAGGGCGACGTTCAGATAAAGGGTTACCCTGTTCGCCTGCCGCTGGATCTGCTGCTGGTGTTCACCGCCAATCCGGAAGACTATACGGCCCGCGGCAAGATCATCACTCCTTTAAAAGATCGGATCGGGAGCGAGATTCGAACCCACTACCCAATGACCATCCCTCAGGGGATGGATATTACCAGGCAGGAGGCGTGGACCCGCCGCCGTTCCCCGGTGAAGACGGAGATTCCGCCCTTCATTCAGGAAGTGGTGGAGCAGATCGCCTTCCTCGCGCGCGAGGACAAGCGAGTCGACAAGCGCTCCGGCGTCTCCCAACGCCTGCCGATTACGGTGCTCGAGAACGTGGTTTCGAACGCGGAACGCCGCGCGCTGAAGTCGAAAGAGACCAGCAGCGTGCCGCGCATTCTCGATCTTTATGCCGCCCTGCCCTCCATGACGGGCAAGCTGGAGCTCGAGTACGAAGGAGAATTGAAAGGCGGCGACGCAGTAGCCCGCGAGCTCGTCCGCAGCGCCGTTGGCAAGGTTTACAGCAATTATTTCGACGGAACGAATCTTCGGCAGGTTGTTCAATGGTTCGAGCTGGGCGGCTCGCTGCGTCTCGATGAGAGCATGCCGGCGCATGAAATGGTGCAGCAGCTCGATCGTATTCAGGATCTACTTCAATTCACCAGAAAGCTGGGGTTGAGCGAAAACGAAAGCGATGCGATGCGCGCCTCCGCCGGGGAGTTTATCCTGGAAGGACTTTACGCGCACAAGCGCATCAGCCGCAATGAGGAGCTAGAGTTCATTGCCGGCGAACGGAGTTCCCGCGAGGAACGCGCCCGCGACGAACGAGAAGACATACAGCGCCGGGGCTTCGATCCCAGGCGCGGGAGCGGAGGTTCGGGCGGGGGACGCCGCAACCTCAACTGACGGATGAATTGACATGAGGAGGATCTCCTATTCGAAGTTTTCCGAGGACGATCTTGGAATCGAGATGGAGGATCTGCTTCGCGCGCTCTCCGATTACTTCCTTCAAAGCGGCTACCAGGATCCTTATCTGCAGTTCTCCGAGATGAACGAGCACACGCTGGAAGAGCTGAAGGAAGCGATCGAGCGCGCGCTCCAGAGCGGCGAGCTGTTCAACCCCGAGCAGCTGGAGCAAATGCGCCAGCGGCTGCAGGAAATGTCCGCGCAACAGCGCGAAAAGCTGATTGAGCGCCTGGCGAAAAAGCTCGAAGAATCGGGATACATCAACATGGACGGACCACCGCCGGAGAGCCCTTCCGCCGCCGGACCCGATGGCGGCCCTGAAACGCAGATGCGCTTCGAGGTGACCGACAAAGCGATTGATTTCCTGGGCTTCAAGACGTTGAAGGACCTTCTTGGCTCGCTCGGCAAATCGAGCTTCGGCGCCCACGACACTCGCGATCTGGCCACTGGTATCGACGCCAGTGGGGGCGCCAAGACTTACGAATTCGGCGACACACTGAACCTTGACGTCAGCGCGACTTTATTTTCGGCTATACAGCGCGAGGGGCTGACGCTGCCTTTGAATCTGGAGTACTCCGATTTGCACGTTCACCAGTCGGAATACCAGAGTTCGTGCGCCACCGTGCTGATGCTGGATTGCAGTCACAGCATGATTCTTTACGGGGAAGATCGTTTCACGCCCGCTAAGAAGGTGGCCCTGGCGCTATCTCATCTAATTCGGACCCAGTACCCAGGCGATTCGCTCCGCTGCGTCCTTTTTCACGATTCGGCGGAGGAAATGCGCCTTTCGGAGCTGGCGCGAGTTCAGGTTGGCCCGTACTACACTAATACGCGCGACGGACTCATTCTGGCGCAACGGCTTCTCGCACAAGAAAAAAAGGACATGAGGCAGATCGTCATGATCACGGACGGAAAGCCTTCCGCGCTGACACTCGAAGATGGACGTATTTACAAGAATGCCTTCGGTCTCGATCCGCTCGTCATCAGCCAGACCCTGGAGGAAGTGGCACGTTGCAAGAAGCGGGGCATACTTATTAACACGTTCATGCTGGCCAGCGATTATGGGCTTGTGCAATTCGTGCAAAAAGTAACTCAGATGTGCAGCGGGAAAGCCTATTTCACGACACCGTACACGCTGGGAAACTATCTGCTGATGGACTACATGAACCGCAAGACACGTACCATTCACTGAAGAGGACCTTGGGGCGAGACCGAACTCGCCCCCGATCCGCTTTAATGAACAGTTTTAGAAGCTGATTCCGAGCAGAACATCCCCCTGATCGAGGTTGGTTCGCAATCCGTTTGTCTGGAAAGCTTCGTTCGCCCACCGGGTGTACCTAGCTTCCGGACTCAGCTCAAAAGGTCCTTTCTTGAAGGTAAACCCAATTCCCGCCACGCCACCGAAGCTATTTCTGTTATGAAGCGCGATCGAATTATCGCCGATCTGGCCAAAGGAAAAGCCCGGCGCGTAGGTGGTTTGGGTAATCGTGGATATGTGGCGTAATGTCGCTCCGAAATCGACAAAGGGCCGGAAATGCCCCATCCTCACGTTGTACTTGAACAGGCCGGGGATCTCCCAGTCATTGAACGTAGTGGGCCGGTAAGCTAAGCCTCCGGCAAACGGCGAAGAGCTGTTAAAACCGCCGCGCTTGTACAATCCGTCGACCTCGAAACGCAGGTGCTTCGGTAGGTGAAATTCACTACTCACGCCGAATTCGTAACGGGGAACCGCGGAAGTGAAGTTCGATCCCGGAATACTGTTGCTGAATTGCGTCGTGTTACTGGCGCTAAACATGTCCGTGACCGGAATCCCGATTTTGAAACCCAGATTCACGGGCATGTGTGTTTCCGATTCCTGTGCATAAAGCGACGCTGCCCCTAGCGCAATCACGGCCACAGCACAAAATTTCATCTTCATGGCTTACTCCTCCAAATGAACATTGATTTCCATTTATGGAATATCATTCCAGATTTGAAATCCATCGCGCGTTAATTCCTCAAGGAATTTACTCGCGCGGACTAACCGTTACTTAGACTGATGAAGTCCGGCGAGAGGACGTTTCGCAATTCTGTGTGTATTTATAAATATCAGTGACTTAATAAATAAACGACATACACTACCGGCAGGGCGAATAAGCTGCTATCCACGCGGTCCAGGATGCCACCGTGCCCCGGAAGAATATGGCCGCTATCTTTGATTCGGGCCCCGCGCTTCATTGCGGATTCGGCCAGATCGCCAAATTGACCTGCTATATTTCCCGCCACCGCCATGATCGCGACTTGCCACAGCGGAACCGCGGGCATCCACTTACCTAAGTACAGGAGTCCGAACAGCAGCGATGCGACAACCGAGGCGAGCGCGCCTTCCCACGTCTTTCCGGGGCTCACCCGTGGAGCGAGTTTGTGCCTGCCGAACCGACGTCCTACGTAGTATGCCGCCGTATCGCCTATCCAGTTGAGCGCGAGCGCGAAAAAGAGCAGATGCACGCTGCCGCTCCTAAGATCGATGGCAAAGCGCCAGGGAGCAAATGTGTAGAGCGCGCCGAAAAACGTGCAGGCCACGTGAGGCGCAATTTCAGCGAAGTCGCCGGTGCGGAGCGACACGCTAAGGGCAATCGCCAGGAGGAGGGTCATGCCCGTGAGCGCATACTGCGGCCACAGGACAATCAAAATACCGGCAGCGACTCCGAAGATACCCGGTCTGCGGATGGCATGTTCCGCTACAATTCCGGCATATTCCCGATAGCACAGCAGACCCATGGCAAGCGCCGCGGCCACAAACACTATGTGCGGCGCCAGCCAGATGAGGTAAAGAGCAACTAAGATGAGCGCAAGTGCGGTTAGGAGCCGCTTCATCAGCTCTTAGTATGAATGTGCCTGCGTTTCAGGCCAGAGGAAGTTCTAAAGCCTCTTCATCCGGCAGTATGGGGGAATCCTCTACCGCCAGCGCCGTAGCGCGCGTGATGCCGCCAAAACGCCGCTCGCGATTTTGGTAGTCGTCGATCGCTTCCAGCAACTCGGTCCGCGTGAAATCCGGCCATAGCGTATCGGTGACATACAACTCCGCATAGGCGATCTGCCAAAGAAGAAAGTTGCTAATTCGCATTTCTCCCGAGGTGCGGATCAGCAGATCGGGATCTTTTAATCCGGCGGTGTAGAGATGCGCCGCGATTCCTTCCTCGGTAATTTCGAGGGCATCCAAGTTGCCTTCCAGACGCGCGTTATCGAGCATGGCGTTGACAGCGTCCACCAGCTCTGTCCGCCCGCCATAATTGATGGCCAGATTCAAACGCATGCCCCGATTGTTCGCCGTCTGGTCAACTACGCTCTGCAATTCTTTCTGAACCGGAGCCGGCAGCGATTCCAGGCGCCCGATGGCAATGAGTTGGATATCGTTGTGCATCAGGTTCGGCAATTCCCGTCGCAAATAAAATCGCAGCAAGCGCCATAATCCTTCGATTTCATGCCTCGGACGCTTCCAATTTTCCACCGAAAAGGCGTACAGCGTCAGGGCTTCGAGCCCGAGCTGAGCACAAGTTTCAACCACAGTCCTCACGGCGGAGACCCCGGCTTTGTGCCCGGCGATTCTTGGATAGTTACGTTGCCTGGCCCAGCGGCCATTGCCGTCCATAATGATGGCGATGTGGGCGGGGAGGCGCTTCGGATCGAGTTGCGCCGCAATCCGCCAGTCGCGCTCGCCCGGGGAGAGCGCCTGAAGCAGTTCCTTCATACCGTAAAGCTCTATGGTACATCAAGGCGGCCTCGAAAAATAGAGCAAACGGCCGCACGGGACGAGCATGCGCGGCCGGATGGCGACCTTTGAACAATCGCGTTCATCCGAGCTTTTCGATCAATGGAATAAAGGCTGCGCCCGCGCATAAGAAACTGCCGAAAGGCAATTCGTACGTCGAAAGATCTTTTCTCGTTAGCAAGACGTAAGCCAATCCAATCACCGAACCGGCAACCGCCCCGGCAAGCAACGCGAGGAGACCGTTTTCGAGGCCTAGAAACACGCCGATCAACACCAGCAGCTTGACGTCACCCAGGCCGAGTCCCTCACGCTTGCGCACACGTTTGTACAAGGCACCGATGAGCCAAATCGGCCCGGCCAGGAAAATGGCTCCTATCGCCGCATTAAACAGGGATTCCCATACCTGCTTCGAGTGCGGGAGCAACAGATCGCCCAAGGTACCGGAGACCATGACAAAAATCGCGAGAATCAGCCCGGCGGCCGCCCCTCCGATCGTCCACTCATCCGGAAGGATTCGTTCTTCCAGGTCCGTCCAGAAGAGCACAACCATCAGCGCTTCGAACACAATCCATTTCGCGGCGGCGAGCGTTGCGCCATACTCCAAGGCAACCGCCACAAACAGAACGCACGTGGTTGTTTCCACCAGTGGATAACGAATGCCGATGGCCCTTCCGCAATGTCTGCACCGGGCGCGCAAGAGCGCATAACTCAAGACGGGAACATTGTCGTACCAGGCAATGGCGCTGCCGCACTCTGGACAGAAAGAACGCGGCGCAACCACCGACATATCGCGCGGAACACGATAGATACAGACGTTCAGAAAACTTCCGAACAGCAGCCCGAAGAGCGCTGCTGCGATTGCGTAAGAGAGGTTCAATTCAGCCGGCAAGCGCCCTCTCGTAAGACGCCAGGGTGCCCCGGACGAGGTGCTCCTGCGTGAAACGCTCCGCGATCGTGCTGCGGGCCCGCTCGATCAGCCTCGGGGCGAGCCCCTGTTCCTCGACCACTCGCCGCATTGCACGGGCGATCTCCGGCGCTGCGTTTTTGACGAAAACGCCCGAGACTTCGTCGGTGAGAATTTCCGTCAGTCCTCCGGTGCAGCTGGCAACCACCGGAATGCCCAAGCTCATCGCCAAGAGCACGGCGGATCCCAGCCCCTCCGATCGGGTGATGTACACAAACATGGAGGCGCGCGGAAGATCTTCAGGCAAAGCGCCGGAGAAGTTGACGTGAATTCCCGACAGCTTCGCCGCTTGCTCGATCAAATCGCGGCCCTTCTCCGGGTCCTGCGAGGCAAGCGCGGCAGCGGGAGCATTGGGGAGCCATGGTCCGGAAGGCGAACCCAGCTTCACACCGTCGTAGACCACATCGATTTTTTCCTTGCGGATTCCGGCGGCTTCCAATTCGTGAGCAACAAAGTTTGAGACAGCCAGGAATCTCGCCGGGCGCTGGTATTTCCAGATAGAGGCGACAGAACGCCGCACCGGGAACGCCACACGCCTCGAGACGACAAATTTGCGCCGGCAGGTAATCGCAGCCATAGTATGGGCGCGGGCATCGTGTGCGTGAATCACCGCGGCTTCCTTCGATTGCCGCCAAAGCTCTCTTGTTTCGGCTGGCCGCACCGTGAAGCCACGCTCCCTCGCCGCATCCCATAGCGGACTGGCCTCGCGCGCCAGAAGAATGGACTCATGTCCCGCCGCACGAAGACCATCGAGCAGCAGCAAAACCTGCCACTGCCCGCCGCGCATTTCCGCCCCGGTGTCGATGTGGGCTATGCGCACTCAGGATTTCCGGCCCGGACTCATGTCCCGCGCTTTTGAATATTTCACAAAGTTGTAAAGAGCCGCCATGTACGCGATGGTTAAGCCTTCTACGCCATCCAGAAAACCAAGCTTAAATAAGTACGTGCGAAGAAACGTCCAGGGCGGATCGACGAGCAATTTGCTAAAGCCCACACTGGCCCCTCGCGTCACCATTTCCTGGGCCGCCAGAGTGGTATAGGTATCCATAGTTCGCAGATGTTCCGATAGCGAATTGCACGTAAAGTGCAGCAGGTTTGATTTGAGATGGCCGACCGAGCCGTGCACCGTGACCGACTCGTGAACAAACTCGCCGACCCATTTCGCCTTTCGCCGATCGAATAGCCGCACTTTCCGATCCGGGTACCACCCGCTGTGCAGGATCCAGCGCCCGAGGTATTGCGCAAGGCGCGGCATGGTATAGCCATCGAACTTCGGCCCGCTCTTCTTGATCTGCCAAAGCTCTGCCTCGAGCGCCTCGCTCAGACTTTCATCGGCATCGAGCGACAAAACCCAATCGTACGCCGCCAGCTCCGCGGCGATGTTCTTCTGCGCCGCGTATCCTTGCCACGATGCTTCTTCGACGCGCGCCCCAAGCTTGGTCGCGATTTCGACGGTCCGATCATTCGAGCCGCTGTCGAGCACCAAGATCTCATCGCAGCACCGCAGGCTTTCGATCACACGCGCGACATTACGCTCCTCGTTAAAGGTAATGATGGTCGCAGAGATCTTCATAGGCGCGCCCGTCAATGAATTTCGACGGGAACAATCGAAATAGAGACGATCAACAGCAGAAGCGCCACGCCGCCGATTATGACGCGTGCCTTCCCGAGCGGCTCTTGATCGTATATCAGAGGATGACGCCTGAAGAAGAACATAGCGACCGCCCAAATCCACCACGGCCAGTAGAAAAACCCGAAAAGCGCCAATACGCCCACCAACAAGGCCGAGGCAATCCGGTGTCCCCGCTCTCCGAGCACCGCGTAAAGAATATGCCCGCCGTCCAATTGACCGACGGGCAGAAGATTGATAGCCGTGGCCAACAGACCCGCCCAGGCGGCCATCGCCATCGGATGCACTGAAATATCGCCTGCCGCAATTCCCGGGAAACGCAGCCACTCGATCATTCGAAACAGAACAGGAGTGCCGAACGCAAAAGGACCGTGCGCAGCAACTCCGCGCGCGACGCGCGACAGGCAGATTCCCGCAACCAAAAAAGGAACCAGCACGATGAAGCCAGCAATGGGACCCCAGACGCCGATATCGAAAAGACTTTTCCGGTTGTAGATGGGCGAGCGAATCCAGATAAATGCCCCCACTGTGCCTAGCAGAGTGGGAGACGGGCCGAAATACGGCAGCGTGGCGTTCACGCCCCAGCGCCTGCAAGTCACGTAGTGCCCGAATTCATGGGCCAGAAGGATGAGCAGCAGCGGGATGGAATAAGCGCATCCCGCCCAAATACCCAAATCGCCGCGCAGAAATCGCAGGTAGCCTTCGGCGATGAAATTCTCACTCAGCGGCTGCCCGGCCGCGAAGCTCTTGGCAAGCGCGAAGCCAAAAATCGTAGTGGTGACCAGCGTCAGCAGAAACAGCAAGACATGAAGCCACCACTTTCGCGGCCATCGAAATGTTCGATACCCAGGTAAGAGCTGTTCCACGTCTGCCGCGAGCGCCTTCGCCATTGCAAGGTGCGGACGCTCCGCTGTACGCATGGAGATTCTGTACCCGGCTGATCGAACCCGGCTCAGACCCATTCCTTACTGCAGGGTCTGAAGCTCCTTGCCCGGCTTGAAGCGAACCGCCTTTCCCGGTGGGATGGCCACTTCGGCGCCGGTCCTCGGATTGCGCCCGATACCAGTCTTCCGCGGCCGAACGTTGAATATCCCAAATCCTCGAAGTTCAATGCGGTCACCCTCGCTCAGCGCCTTTTTCATGGTTTCGAAGACCGTCTCCACGGCCATTTCCGCCTTTGTCTTCGTTATGCCAGTGCGGTTTACGACCTCATTGATGATGTCGAGTTTTATCAAGGAGCCTCCCCAGCCAGTGTACTAATCGACGGCCCTGCCGTAATCGCCGTGGTACCAAAGCGCGAATTTTTTGCCAACAATATAAGTACTTGTACTACATCTTACCGGGATGGACCCCGGGAGGGCCTGACTTTGCGTTATGTAGCAGCCATTTAGAGTTTTGGCTTTGAACTTGCTTGAACTTCCGGCGAAGAGGCGTTTGGCCATGCGTTCCCTAAGAATTCTGCTTGTCGAGGATAGCCCAAGCGACGTTCGCTTGATCCGCGAAGCTCTGAAAGAGACTCCGTTGCCGGTTCAAATTATCGTGGCACGCGATGGAGTAGAGGCAACCGACTACCTGCACCAATCGGAAATCGGTCTCGTTAACCGTCCCGATCTGATCTTGCTGGATCTCAACCTGCCGCGCAAGAATGGACGCGAAGTGTTAGCCGAGACAAAAGGTTCGCCCAATCTCAAACAAATTCCGGTGCTAGTAATGACAAGCTCCAGGTCGGACGAAGATGTGAGCCAGGTTTACAATCTGAATGCGAATTGCTTCATCACGAAACCTTCCAATCTAAGCGAATACGTGAGCGTCATCCGGGCCATCGAGGACTTCTGGTTTCTTACGGCCACGCTACCGGACGAATTCAGGCCGGAACTCGCGGCCAGTGCAGCCCATTAACCAGTGCAGCCCATTTAACCGGTAGCTACGGACGATGTGCTCCGCTCGGCCGCCGATTTGGCTGCCTGGAGTGCTGCCTCATAATTCGGATGCTCGCCCACCTCGCGAACATACTCCACGTGCCGCAGCGTATCATCGGCGTCCAGCACGAAAATGGCACGGCTCTCAATACGCAGATCAGGGATCAAGGTTCCATATCGCTCGCCGAAAGAACCGGTCCTGTGATCGGATAGCATCGTGACCCGGTTGATACCGAACGTGCCGCACCAACGCTTCTGAGCGAAGGGCAGGTCCATGCTGATGGTATAGATTCGAATATTCGACAGCTTCCCCGCTTCATCCTCGAAGCGCTTGGTTTGTGCGTCGCAAACGGGCGTATCGAGCGATGGAACTACGCTGAAGATACGCACGCCTCCGGCCGTTTTTTCAAGGTTCACTTTTTGAAGGGATCCATCCACGACTTCGAAATCCGGCGCCTTCTCCCCGGTTTTTAATTCCGGTCCCGCCAGCTTCAGCGGATTCCCCTTCAACGTGGTCGTCCGATTCGATTCATTCACTTTTGTCATCGGCCACAGTGTATCAATCGGAGAATGGGCACTGTTGCCAAGGAGGACGCACGAAGAGCATTACGCCCCAGGCTTCCTGTGAAGCGCGGTCTATCCAACTCTCTTCGTGCGAAACTGGTTCAGTAGTTCTTGCCGTCCGGTTTGCCACAGCTTGGCCCGGGACGTGACACGTTGATTCTGAAGGATCGTCAACGTCCGGCCTCGTTCGCTCACGACTGAACGGGTCTGTTCGGCTCGCGTCAAATCAGATCGGCACGACCGCAAGCGACCGCCGCTATGGGCTGGGCACAACTTAACAGCACTTTCAGAAGGGCCACGCTTGGCTCTTTGGCTTGCCAAGGGCAACAAATGGGACCCTTTGCTCGTCTCACTTCTATCGTGACGAAAGCAACTCCGCTCGTGGAATGACCAAATCGCCCACTATTCGTCTTCTGTTTGGGCTGCTAATTACCCTCGCGGCCGTGACTGGCTTTTGTTGGTATTCCCTTTACCAGCTGGACGGGCTGCGACGGCTCCAGAACGACACCATTGACCTGAACCGGCACGATTCGCTCCTTCTCCTTCGAGTGCAGGAGGATTTGAATACGATCGGACTCAAGCTGCGGGACATGACGCAACTGCCGCGCAATTCCGGCATCGCCAGCTATCGCGATCCGTTTGCGCGCCTGCGCGCCGACTTGCGCCACGCCTTCCAATCGGAAGCCAAGCTAAAACCTCCCATTCACCCGCCCGAGGAGGAGGAGGCGCTAAGAGATGCGATAAACGAATTTTGGCAAACGTCGGATCAGGTGTTCGCTGAAGCAAGCGCCGGCCACGAACGGGTCGCGCGAGCGCTTGTATCGACGCGCTTATCGGCCGAACAGAGCCTGCTCGCTACGCGCGTTTCCGATCAACTGGAGCGCAACACGAAAGCCGAAGAAGCAGCCGACAAGAAGGTTGCCTCCATCTACAATGGCGCCGAGCGCGACATCTACGCCTTCCTGGCCGCGACGATCGTAGCCATACTCGTGACCAGCCTCTATCTGATTTATTCGAATCGCCGGATCTTTGGCAGGATGGAATCGTTGTCTCGCCAGCGGCGCGTTCTCGCGGCGCGGCTCATTACGATCCAGGAAGAAGTTTTGCGCTCGGTTTCCCGGGAACTGCACGATGAGTTTGGTCAAATTCTTACCGCGGTAAGCGCCATGCTGGCCCGGGCGGAACGCAAAGGCGTTCCGCCGGATTCTCCACTTCGGACCGAGTTGAGCGAGGTCCGCGAGATCACGCATAACACGCTTGAAAAAATGCGCGGGCTCTCACAAATGCTCCATCCTACGGTTTTGGACGACTATGGTTTAGCCAAGGGTATGGAATGGTACACGGAGGTTTTTCAGCGGCAAACCGGAATTCAAGCCACCACCGTGGTACGCGGTAAGCCGTTGCGCATCACAGGACAACCCGCCATTCACTGCTTCCGCATCGTCCAGGAAGCCTTGAACAACGCGGCGAGGCATTCGGGAACAAGACTCGCGCGCGTCGAGATGATCTTTTCTTCGGACACCTTGACGGTGAACGTGAGAGATTTTGGCTCCGGAATTGGCGCGCATAAAAAGACCAACAAGCCCGGACTCGGCGTGATCGCCATGCGCGAGCGCGCTGAACTCGTCTCCGGAACCTTGAAGATTGCCTCCGCTGCGAACGTGGGCACAACCGTGTCGCTCACCATGCCTCTGCGCCAGGATGATCATGCGTATGAGGAATTAGAAGATGAAAAAAATTCAGCTCAAAGGGAACTTAGCCGGAAACCATGAATGAAATTTCAGTGCTGCTTGTAGACGATCACAGCCTCGTGCGCCGCGGATTTCGGCGCATCCTCGAGGACGACGAAGGCATGAAAGTCGTTGGCGAGGCGAGTAACGGCGTGGAGGCCATACGCATGGCCTATGAGCTCAAACCGAAGGTCGTGGTCATGGACCTGTCCATGCCCGAGTTGGATGGCGTGCAGGCCACCAAGGAAATCGTAAAGCACTTGGCCGGAACAGAGGTGCTCATTCTCAGCATGCATGCCGACGACAATTACGTGAGAAATGCCTTGGACGCCGGCGCGAAAGGATATCTGTTGAAGAGCGCAATCGACGTGGATCTTGTCGGGGCCATCCGCTCAGTGGCGGAAGGCCAGCGCTTCATGGGATCGGGTTTGAAATATGTTGCTCACGAGCAAGATGACGAGCTGAACAAGCTGACCGCGCGAGAGAAGCAGGTTTTGCAGCTCATCGCGCAGGGTAAATCGAATAAAGAGATCGCCACGCTCTTGGATCTGAGCGTGAACACAGTCTCCGTTCATCGCGCCAATCTCATGGAAAAAATGAATATCCATCGAACGGCGGAACTGGTGTTATTCGCGATCCGCAAGGGCTTGGTCGCGCCTCAGTAGGCGCTGCGCAGAGGCTGCTTCGAATGCCGGCGTGCGGCTACTGCGGCTTTCTGGCGCTCTTGGCGTCCGCCGCCGCTTTCTTCTGCGCCTGAATCTCCCGGGCCTTGGCAAACTTCTTCTGGAAGCGGTCGACACGCCCTTCCGTATCCACCAACTTCTGGCGGCCCGTGAAAAATGGATGGCAGCTGGAGCAGATTTCAACCCGCAGATCGCCCCGATGGGTCGAGCGCGTCCGGAACGTTGATCCGCACGCGCAGATAACGTTTACTTCGTCGTAGGCCGGATGAATTCCTGCTTTCATACCTTTGGAGTCCTTTCGAGGGGAACGGGTAGGTTACTTCAATCTTAACATGCACTTCAGCGCGATGATCGCGGCGTGATGCTTGTGCTTTCATTCGCGTCGGATGTGCGACTTACTCCCTCTCGCGAAGGGCTGTAAAGTGTACCAGTACAAGCGGAGGCCGGAAAGCCGGATTCCTGTGCCATAATCGCAGGAGATCGGAGAGCTTGATGACAGCACCCCTTAAGACAATAAAAATCGGCAACAAGCTTGTCGGAGACGATCAACCCTGTTACGTCATCGCTGAAATCGGAATTAATCACAACGGCGATCTGGACCTCGCGAAGCGGCTCATCAGTGTAGCGGTGGCCTCGGGTTGCGACGCCGTCAAATTTCAAAAGCGCACGGTGGACGTTGTTTACACGGCGGAAGAGCTCGCCAAGCCGCGCGAGAGCCCTTTTGGGAGCACGAACGGAGATCTGAAGCGCGCGCTCGAATTTGGCTACGAAGACTATCAGGATATCGATGCCTATTGCAAGGCGGTGCGAATTCCATGGTTCGCCTCCTGCTGGGACGAGGATTCGGTGGATTTCATCAGCCAGTTCGATGTCCCGTGCTTTAAGATCGCCTCGGCATCGCTTACGGACGACAACCTGTTGCGCTATACGCGAGCGACTGGCAAGCCGCTGATTGTTTCCACCGGGATGAGTACGCTCGAGGAGATCGATCATGCGCTCGAGGTGTTGGGAACCGAAAACCTGATCCTGCTGCATGCCTGCAGTACATATCCGGCTTTATACGAAGAGTTGAACCTGCGCGCCATCCCGGCTTTACGCGAGCGGTACAACGTTCCCGTGGGATACTCCGGCCACGAGACGGGAATTCCATCGTCCGTTGCAGCCGTGGTTTTGGGAGCGTGCTGCGTGGAGCGGCACATTACCATGGATCGCGCTATGTGGGGCAGTGACCAGGCGGCCTCGCTCGAGCCCAACGGCATCACTCGCGTCGTCCGCGATATACGGCTCATCGAACAGTCGATGGGTGATGGCAAGAAACGGGTTTTTGAACGCGAATACCCCATCATCAAGAAGCTGCGCCGCGTTGGCGCATCGCCCATCCCCGCATGACCGGCATCAAGGGGATCGCCCTTGATGTAGATGGCGTGCTCACCGACGGCGGCGTCTGGTGGGGGCCCAACGGAGAGGAATGGAAGAGATTCTGCTTTGCCGATATTATGGGCGTGTCGCTGGCGCGCAAGGCAGGTTTGGCGATTGCGCTTATCTCGGGTGAGGACAGTCCGCTGGTAGATCGTTTCGCCCTCAAGATGGGCATTGCCGAAATCGAAAAAAACTGCAAGGATAAGGCGGCCGCCTTGCGCCGCTTCGCCGAAAAATCGGGCCTCGCCCTGAGCGAAATCTGCTTCATGGGCGATGATGTGAACGATCTGGGGGCGATGCAATTAGCCGGATTTGCCGCGGCGCCCGCGAATGCACAGCCAGCTGCGCGCAATTGCGCTCAGTTCATCTCGACTCATAACGGCGGCCATGGAGCAGTGCGCGAGCTGGTGGACGCGGTCCTCGCCGCGCGCGCTGCCCACACGGAGCTCAAAACCGCATAGCATGCCAAAACTATCCGATTACGTGATGCAATTTGTCGCGGATCAGGGCGTTAAACACGTTTTCTTGGTCACCGGCGGCGGGGCCATGCACTTGAACGAATCCCTGGCGCGCTGCCCGCAAATCGAACCGGTCTGCAACTCTCACGAGCAGGCCAGCGCCATTGGCGCCGAAAATTACGGCAAGGCCACCAACCGCCTGGGCGTAGCGCTGGTCACAACCGGACCGGGCGGCACCAACGCCGTTACCGGATTGGCGGGCGCCTGGCTCGATTCCACGCCCTGCCTTTTCATCTCGGGACAGGTCAAGCGCCCGGATCGCATGTTCGATGCCGACGGACGCCCGCTGGGGATGCGGCAGCTCGGAGTCCAGGAAGTGGATATCGTTTCCATCGTGAAACCGATCACCAAATACGCGGTGACGATTCTCGATCCGCGGACCATCCGTTATCACCTGGAAAAGGCCGTTCACCTGGCTACGACGGGAAGGCCTGGGCCGGTGTGGATCGATATTCCGCTGGACGTACAGGCATCGCCCATCGAGGCGGACCAACTACGCGGATTCGATCCCGCTGAAGGAAATGGCGGCGAGCCTCGCGAGGAAACGAATTTGGCGCCGGAAGTGGCGCGGGTGATCGACGCGCTTAACCGCGCGGAACGGCCGTTGCTGTTTGCTGGAAACGGCATCCGCCTGGCGCGCGCGGAACACGAGTTCGCCGAACTCGTCCGCTTGCTTAGAATCCCGGTGGTCGCGACGTGGTGTGCGGCCGACCTGATCGCCAGCGACGATTCATTGTATGTAGGGCGCCCCGGATCTGTCGCGGCACGCGGGGCGAACTTTGCCCTCCAGAATTGCGATTTGCTGCTTGCCATCGGCGTCCGGCTGGATTTCGCCATCACCGGTTACGCTCCCGATAAGCTGGCGCGCGCTGCGCATAAGGTAAGCGTCGATATCGACCAGGCCGAACTTGGCAAGCTGAAGCCCTACGTGCAGCAGCCAATCCACGCCGATGCAGGCGCGTTCCTGCGTCAGTTCTTAAGCCAGCACGATAAGGTTCGGGAGAAAAAAAGATGTGTTTGGGATGCGCGCTGCGCCGACTGGAAGACGCGCTATCCGGTTGTTACCGAAGAACACCGTAAGCCCGAAGGACAGGTAAGCATTTACCATCTCGCCGAGGTGATCGGAACCGAGACCGAAGCCACGGATTTGCTAATTTCCGGAAGCTCGGGCAGCGGTATCGAAATTTTCTTGCTGGCTTGCCCAACCCGGACGGGACAGCGCATTTACCACACGGCGGGACTTGGTTCAATGGGCTTCGGACTGCCGGGAAGCATTGGAGTATGTCTCGCCGGCGGCCGGCGCCGCACTGTGTGTGTCGATGGTGACGGCGGCTTTCAGTTCAATATCCAGGAACTGGAAACCGTGGCCCGTTTGAAGCTTCCCATCAAGTTCTTTGTACTGAACAATGACGGCTACGCATCCATCCGCGCTTCGCAATCCAACTACTTCGGACAAGCGAGTATAGGCTGCGATGCGCGCACTGGCCTGACCGTACCCGATATTTCGAAAGTCGCTGCGGCTTATGGTATTCAAACCGCGTTGATCCCGGACCAATCCAACCTGCGGCGCGATGTGCGCCGGGTGCTGGATACTCCGGGACCCATTGTATGCGACGTTCATGTTATTCCGGACGAGGTCCGGGCCCCCCGCTTGTCCAGCTATCAAAAACCGGACGGCTCCTTCGTGTCCAAGCCGCTCGAGGACCTGTGGCCCTTTCTGCCCCGCGAGGAGTTTCTCGCGAATATGCTGATCGAACCCATTCCGGAGTAGCCTGAACTGTTAATGATGGAGCCAGCATGAAGACAATCAGCATCATTACGCCTTGCTTCAACGAGGAAGAGAACGTGGAGGAGCTTTATAATCGCGTGCGCGCGGCGATGTTGAAGGTGGGCCGCTATCGATACGAACATATCTTCATAGACAACAGCTCGAGAGACAGGACAGTAGCGATTCTGAAGCAGATTGCGGCACGCGACCACAACGTAAAGGTCATCGTAAATGCGCGGAATTTCGGGCATATCCGCTCGCCTCATCATGCGTTTCTGCAAACCACGGGCGACGCAGTGATCGGCCTGGTAGCGGATTTACAGGATCCTCCGGAGATGATTCCGGAGATGATCGCCAAATGGGAAGAGGGTTACTCCATGGTGCTGTGCCTGAAAACAGCGAGCCAGGAGAACCGCCTCATGTATTGGGTCCGGACGCAATATTACCGCGTGGTGCAGCGGCTGTCCTCCATCGAAACCTTCGAGAATTTCACCGGTTTTGGCTTATATGACCGCCGTGTGGTCGAATCGGTACGGTCTTTCGGCGATGCATACCCTTATTTCCGCGGGATGATCGCCGAGATCGGCCTCCCCTACTACACTCTGACGTTCGAGCAGCCCCGGCGCATTCGCGGTATCACGAAAAACAACTTTTACACACTTTACGATATGGCGATGCTCGGCATCACCAATTTATCGAAAGTGCCCCTGCGATTGGTCACGTTTCTTGGGTTTGCCACGGGTTTGTTGTCTCTGTTCGCCGCATTCGCTTACCTGATCTATAAACTGGTCTTCTGGCGAAATTTCGAGTTGGGCATCGCTCCCATCGTGATCGGGCTGTTCTTCTTCGGGTCCGTACAACTGGTATCCATGGGCATACTGGGCGAGTATATTGGCGCGATTCACACGCAGGTGCTCAAACGGCCTCACGTAATCGAGAAGGAGCGCGTCAATTTTGAGTACGATCCAGGCGAACCGCTGAGCGAAATGAAAGATTCAACTTCGGTGCCCGTCCATTTTTCGTAGCTCACTTATTGCGCGAGGGCGAAATATATTGTTCGGTGATTTGTGAGTAGAGCTACTCTGCTTCAATCCTTAAGCCCTGTCAAATCGAGCCGGCGCAGACGGGCCGGATCGCGAAGAACATCGATTTCGACAACCCTGTTGTTCCTGACGATAAAGCCCATAACGGAAAATGGCTGTCCATCAGGGAGCCATGAAACGATACCCGCAGCCCCATTCACCAGCACAGGTTGTACCGACCCGGCGAGCCGCGAGAACAAGAGTGCTTGCCCGGCTACGGTGCGAGCCCCCTGGATCACCTTCAATTCGCCGGGAATGTGATCGGATCGAAGTACGACGTCCGGGTCGAGCACTTCAAGCAGCGCTTCAAAATCGCCGCCGCGTACAGCAGCGAGAAACGCGTCAACAACTTTTCGCTGCTGATAGAGGTCAACATCCGGAGTTGGGTTGGCTCCTCGCACTCTGCGGCGGGCGCGACTCGCGAGCTGCCTTGCCGCCACTTCAGAGCACCCTACGATCGAAGCAATCTCCTCGAAAGGGACCGCGAACATGTCGTGCAGCACAAAGGCGAGCCGCTCGTGGGGCGCCAAGGTTTCCAGCACAACGAGAAGCGCGAGACCGACGGAATCGGCGATCAACGCTTCACGTTCGGGGTCGATCTGGTCATCGCGGCTTAGAATCAAGTCGGGCAAACGCCCGTCGAGGGACTCCTCTCGCCGCGACTTGCGCGAGCGCAACAGATCGAGACATACCCGTCCGATCACCGTCGTCAGCCAACCGCTGAGGTTCTCGATGTCCTTGCCATCGGAGCGATTGAGCCGCAGCCAGGCTTCCTGAACGGCATCATCCGCCTCGCCGAGCGAGCCGAGCATCCGGTAGGCCACGGCACGCAGGTGCGCCCGGTTTTCCTCGAACTTGTGTGCCAGCCAATCGTCCATCGGTCACATTCCCTGGTTGCATTTCGTCAGGGTAATGACGGACCTAAACCCAGCTTATATAGGACAACTCGAGAAGGAGAATCAATATGCCACAAATAACAGAAGCTCTGAAGACCCGAATGAAAAACCCTGCGATGGTCATCCCTGAGGCCATGCCGGCTATCCTCAATCTACTCAAGGCCACGAAGAAGGGCGGCGTGCCGGAGAAGACGCTCGAGCTCGTACATCTGCGTGCGAGCCAAATCAATGGTTGTAGCTTTTGCGTCGACGCAGGGGCACGCAGCGCCAGCAAAGCCGGCGAGAGCGATGAGCGTCTGTTCGCTGTGGCGGCCTGGCGGGAGGCTCCTTATTTCACCGACGCCGAACGCGCCGCGCTTGCGCTTACTGAGGCCGCCACCCGGTTGAGCGATCGCGCAGACCCGGTGCCGGACGAGATCTGGGACGAGGCCGCCAACCATTACAACGAGCAGCAGTTGGCGGCTTTGGTCCTCATGATCGGCATCACTAACCTCTTCAATCGCATCAACGTCACGACCAAGCAGGTAGCGGGCGAATGGACGCCGCCGGCAGAGACCCGGGCGTCATTAGAAAAGGACCACGCGGCCGCTCGCTGAGCGCCGGTCCGACAGATAGGGCATTTGGGGTCGCACCTCGGGGCTGGATTATAAAGGGTGTATGGATCTCAGCACGCTAGGCTTCGCTATGGGCTCAGCCTGGCTGTCGGGAATCAATCTTTACGCGACTGTGCTCGCGCTCGGGCTCTTGCAGCGGTTTGGTGTGGCGCATTTACCGGGCGATCTCGCTTATCTGGGCCACGGCTGGGTTATCGGAGTGGCGGCCGTGCTGTACGCGATCCAGTTCGTGGCCGATAAAATACCGGCGGTGGATTCCGCCTGGGACATGATTCACACTTTCATCCGTGTTCCCGCGGGCGCGGTACTGGCCGCAAGCGCCTTCGCTCACTTCGATCCGGAAATACGGCTTTTTGCGCTGCTGCTGGGCGGCGGCATCGCGCTCACCTCGCACGGTTCCAAAACAGCAACGCGACTCGCCGCAAACACCTCGCCGGAACCCTTTTCCAACATCCTGCTCAGCCTCCTCGGGGACGCTCTCGCCTTCGCCGGCAGCGTATTGATGGCACTCCATCCGCTGGCGATCCTCGCGATTGTGCTCTGCGCGGTCATAATCTCTATCGTGTTGTTCAGTTGGATCTGGCGTGCCATCAGGAGGAGCTTCCGGGGCCGCCCGCGCACATCGCTCGCTTAGCGCGAAGCAGTGAGCCCGTCGACGCAAGATATTTTCGTCACTCCTGTCGCAGCGCGGCGGCAGGATCGATGCGGACGGCGCGCCTGATCGGAAGCGCGGCGGCAAATGCGCCAACAACCACAACGAACAGGAGAGCCGAAATGAGAGCGGTGGGGTCGGCGGGCGCCACGCCATAGAGCACCTGGCGAATCCAGCGCGCCGATGCAAAATAAAGAACGATGCCCGACACAGCCCCGGTCGCGAGCACAAGCCCGGTTTCAGTGGAAAGCAACCGCACTACGCGGAATGGATCGGCACCCAGAGCGACACGAACGCCGACTTCCCGCGTCCTGCTCTTCACCGCAAAATCCAGCGAGCCATAGAGTCCGAGGCCCGCCAGCAATGCCGCGAAAGCGCTGAATATCGTCCCCAGGGAGGCGAGCAAGCGCTCCTGCCAAAGCGATGCCTCTACATCGTCTCGCAGCGTGCTCACCTCGATAAGAGGAAGTTCAGGGTCGAGCGAACGAAGCACCTCGCGAACGGGTGCGATGAACGACTCGGGGCGGCTTCGCGTTCGCAGATGCAAGATGAATTCCGACTCGAACCCGTTTACGACCGGCGCGTAAACGGTCGGTGGTACCGGCTCCCTCAGCGATCTGTATTTGGCGTCGCTGACAACACCGACGATTCGATTCTGCGGCACCGCCAAGCCATTCGGGCCGCGATAGCCGAAGAGACCGCCCAGCGCGTTCCGGCCTGGAAAGAAGTGCTGCGCGAACGCTTCATTAACTATTACGTTTTCCGGCTTTTGCTTGGGATCGTCGGACCATGAGAAATCGCGCCCCGAGAGGACGCGCATGCCCATGGCGTCGAAGTAGCCGGGCGTTACCTGGTGCACGCTGCTGTTCAAAAAGTCGTTCCTGCTGAGGGGCATCCCCGCAACGGCGAACGTGGCTTTCACTCCTGTACCGCGCATCACGCCGCGCGAGGCAATCGCCGCCGCGACAACACCAGGAAGCGAGCGCGCCTTTTCGAGAAGCTGCTGGCTGAGAAGCTTCGCTGCGTCCGGCTTGTACCCTTTGAGACCCGGATCGATGGTGAAGGTCACGATGTGGTCCCGATCGAAGCCGGGATTCATCCCGCGCATGTGATGGAATGTTTCGGTCAGCACGCTCGCGCCGGCCAGCAGAAGCATGCAGACCGCGACTTGCATCGCGACCAGAATGTTGCGGCCCGAGAGGCGCGCGGTAGTGGTCCGGTTTCCGCGAAGCGAGCCGGCAAGATCGTGGCGCGCTGCCTGCATGGCCGGAACAAGTCCGAACAAGAGCGCCGTCAGCAGACTGGCCAATATCGCGAAACCCAGGACACGCCAGTCAATGTCGACATGAACCGCGAGAGGCTGAAGGACGGCCGCCCGGTCGCGAATGGGAGGAAGAGCCGCCAGCAGAAGCGGACGGCACAGATAGGTGAGCAGCACGCCCAGCACACCGCCCGCCCCCGCCAGCAGCAGGCTTTCGGTGAGAAGCTGCCGCGCTACGCGCCATGGGTTCGCTCCCAAGACGAGCCGTATGCCGATCTCTTGCGATCGGGCCGCCGAGCGGGCCAGCAGCAGACAAGCCACATTACCGCAGGCCATCAGCAACAGAAGGCCAACGCAGGCCATCAGCAGAATCAATCCCCGCGAGAACTGCGCCCGGAGAGATGAAACTCCATTTCCGGCAGGTTCCAGGCGGAGGCGAGAGCCAAACACATCATCGCGATGACCTTTGGCGAGCTCCGGAAACGCGCGGATCAGCGCATCTTGGTAAGCGATCTTGAGCCCGGGCTCGATTTCCGCCTGCGCTCGTTCGAGCGCTACGCGGGAGGGCAGCCAGCCGAAGATTTCGTAACGAAAATAAGACGCGGGATCCAGACCCAACTTTTTTTCGAGCAGCCGGCCGGCGATCAACGGCACGCGAATGTCGGGACTGGTGTCGACTGTCACGCCATTCATTCCTTCGGGAAGCACGCCCACGATGGTAAAGGCGAGCCCGTTCAGCCGTATGCCGCGGCCGACAATGGAAGTGGAGCCTGCGAACCGTCTCTGCCAGAACTCATGGCTGACAACGGCGTGCAGGGCTGCGGAGCGGTCATCGTCCGGCCCAAGAACGCGGCCAAGATGCGCCTGAATTCCGAGTGCGGAAAAGAAATTTTGCGACACGGCATTGACTCGGATGCGTTCCGTGGCCGCGCCCTGTTCGAAAGCGACATCGAGATCACCCTGACAGAGAACATCCTGCAGGCCCGAGGAGTGCGAAGCGAGTTGCTCATACAGAGCGTACGGCAGATCCCAGGTGACAAAACTGTTTGGATGGAGCTCGATCAGCCGGACCAGGCGCTCGGCATTCTTCACCGGCAGAGGCCGTAGCAGCAGGGTATCGACAATGCCGAAAATCAATGTGTTCGCACCGATGCCGATCCCCAAAAGCAGCGAAACAATCAGAGTGAAAGCCGGGCTGCGGGCAAGCAGGCGTAATCCGAATCGCATGTCTCGTCCAAAATCCGGCATATACGCCCTCCAGCCTATTAAATCTCGTGCGACTGATATAAGCTGAAAGCGGCACGCGATGAACAAGTACGAACAGCGCGCCGAGCAACAGCGCAAAGCTGCTCTGCGCTCCTCGATGAATCTTGGAACGGCCGGACTCGCCCTGGTTGTGGTCGTGCTGTTGATTATCGGCCTTAGCGGCTCGGCTCCGCACAGCTTCTACACCAAAGCAGCCATCGTTATGGCGGTCTTGCTATTGATTTTTCGCCAGCTCACCCGCCGCCTGCGCGGCAAGAGTCCGCGCGCCGCCCAACCGGATCCGAAATCCACTCTGAAGCTGGATTGACGTTCGCTGCCGCCGCGGTCCAACTCGTTTCCCGCTCCCGCCAAACGGCGCTTTCACCTGTTACCATCAAGTCTTCATGAAAGGTATCGTTCTAGCGGGCGGAACCGGAAGCCGCCTCTTTCCATTGACGAAAATCACCAACAAGCATCTGCTTCCGATCTTTGACAAGCCGATGATTTATTACCCCATCCAGACCCTTGTCGAGGCTGGGATCCGCGACCTTATGGTGGTCACAGGCGGCCGAAATTCCGGCGATTTTTTACGTTTACTCGCAAATGGAAAAGAGTTTGGCTTAAAACACATCAACTACACTTATCAGGAAGGGGAGGGCGGCATCGCGGAAGCTCTCGCACTCGCGGAGCACTTCGCGGAAGGCAGCAAGATCTGCGTCATTCTGGGCGACAACATCATCGAGTCATCCATAGCCGCGGCCGTTCGCGATTTCGAGCGCCAGGAGCGGGGTGCGAGAATCCTGCTTAAGGAAGTGCATGATGCCGAGAGGTTCGGAGTGGCCGAGATACAGGGCGATCGGATCGTCGGCATCGAGGAAAAACCGAGTCATCCTAAATCGAATTACGCCGTCACAGGTATTTATATGTACGACGAAACTGTTTTTGACAAAACCCGCACGCTGAAGCCTTCCGCGCGCGGCGAACTGGAAATTACCGACGTAAATAATGCCTATATCCGCGAAGGCACCATGACTTTCAGCTATCTGGACGGATGGTGGACCGATGCAGGCACATTCGATTCGCTGTTGCGTGCCGCGAACCTGGTACACGAGACCATTCTGAAATCCAGTGCCGGGACTCCGGACGGCGCCGCGGGAGGTAGCAAATGGGCGCGGCCGCGATAGGCATTCTCGAATCCGGAGTGGAAATCTCAATTCCCACCTGCGCGCCCGGAATCGGCAAGGTGATTCTGTCGCCTACCGCGGCCGATCTGATCGCCGACGTAGAACTCAAGCCGTTCCCGGTGTGGCCGGACGACAGAGGTTATTTCCTCGAAGTGGCCCGGCTGGGGCAAGGGCTCGTCAGCAAATTCCGAATGGATTCGACACAAATTTCCACAGCCCTAAACTATCCCGGGATCATAAAAGCTTTCCACTATCACAAGCATCAGACCGATTACTGGGTACCTGCTGCAGGATTGCTCCAGGTTGCGCTGGTGGATTTGCGCTCGGGATCGCGAACCTACGGCGCCAAGAATACGCTCTACGTGGGAGCGTTGCGGCCCTGGCAAGTTCTCATTCCGCCCGGCGTCGCGCACGGTTACAAAGTAATAGGCGAGCAGCCATCGGTCCTGGTGTATGTGACCAATCGCATTTACGATCCGGCGGACGAAGGGCGCATTCCGTACAACGACACCACCATCGCCTACGATTGGGAGCTGCAACACAAATGAAGCTGCTCGTAACGGGCGGAGCAGGCTTTATCGGATCCGCTTTCATACGGATGGTGCTGCGCGAGCAATGGGCGGAGCAGGTCGTTAATCTGGACAAACTGACATACGCCGGAAATCTCGAAAATCTAGAGCCTGTCGCGGATCATCCGGGCTATAGATTTGTGCAGGCCGATATCTGCGACTCCGCTCGGACCGAGCGCCTGTTCGAGGACGAATCGCCCGATGCAGTCCTTCACTTCGCGGCCGAATCGCACGTCGATCGCAGCATACATTCTCCTGCTCCGGTGATTCAGACCAACTTCAACGGCACCTTCGCCCTTCTGGAAGCTGCCCGGCGGCACAAAATTTCCCGCTTCGTTCACATCTCTACGGACGAGGTTTATGGCAGCATTGAGCCGCCGCACGAAGCGGATGAGAATTACCCTTTGCGCGCCAGTAGCCCCTATTCGGCCTCGAAAGCGGGATCCGACCTCCTCGCGCTCTCCTACTACACGACTTACAAGCTGAACGTATCCGTCACTCGGGCCTCGAACAATTACGGTCCTTACCAATTTCCGGAGAAACTGATTCCGCTGATGATTTCAAACGCGCTCGAGGATAAACCGCTGCCGGTCTATGGCGATGGCCAACAGATACGCGACTGGTTATATGTGGAGGATCACTGCCGCGCCATCTTTTCGGTTCTCCAGAAAGGCGAACCGGGCGAGATCTATAATATTGGGGGCAATTGTTCCCTGCCGAACCTGGATGTCGTGCGGCGCATCCTGAGGGCCACCCATAAGCCGGAATCGCTTATCAGCCGCGTCACGGACCGTCCAGGACACGACCGCCGCTACGCTCTCACGAACCAGAAGCTCTCGCGCCAGACCGGTTGGGAGCCGCGTATGGATTTCGAGCGCGGGCTGCAAGCCACCATCGACTGGTATCGCGCCAATCAAGCTTGGGTGCAACGCGTCAAAACGGGCGAATACCGGCACTTTTATGAGCTGAATTACGCTAACCGGCAGTAATCGCTGGAATCTCGCTATAATCCACTAGAGAGCAGACGACTTCGGTGGATCGGTCTCAATACACAGATTCTTCTCTCGACGAGTTGAGACAGATTCAACAGGAATCGCGTCGATCGGACTCGCTCGACGAACTGCGCCATCACTTCGACCGCCTGCAGACCCTTCGCCGTACCTACGTCGACGACTTCGATCTGCAGCTCTTCATCGCCGAGATACAGGAAGAGATCATCGAGCGAGCGCGTCTTCTCAGGGAACCGCGGCGTGTCGCCGTTGAAACGGATGGGACGCAGAAACCTTCACGCTCCGGTCAGCGCGAGCCCGAGATCGAGAGGGCGCCAAACACCGTCACTCGCGTGGATGCGCCATCGCTCGATACCAAGACCTGGCAGCGAGCGGCATTGTTGGCGCTCTTCCTGACGCTGATCGTCTGCGCGGCATTTTTTTATCTGATCCAGACTGCGCGAAAAATCAACCTCACGCCCCCTGAAAGCAGCCAGCAAAGTCAACAGGAAAAAGGCAAGACCACGCCCGTTCAGAACGCTTCGAACACGCAGCCGGCAGTATCGACGAATCCGACCGTACGGCTCTACACCGACCTGATTCCCGGTACGGTATCGATCGATGATGCAGCACCGAAGGATTTGACCGATGGGGAGCTCGTACTAGACAATCTGCAGCCCGGCCGGCATTCTCTCAAAGTGACTGGGCGCAACGGCAATGCGGCATTCAGTTTCGACGTACCTGAAAAGGCGGCGCCGCGCGTGGTCGGACTTCCAAGCGCCTCGAACGTGATGGCCGTGCTGGTCTCGGCGGAGGGCGGTCAGGCTCGCCTGGTCACGAACGCCGAGCATTCGGCCATTCTGCTGGACGGCAAGCCTGCCGGAGAAGTAACTGCGGACGGCCTCACTCTGGAGAATCTCGGCAAGGCGGATCACGATCTTCAAGTAACGCAGGATAAGGACCGTCAACGGTTCGTGCTCACTTACACTCCTGCGCCCGCGCTTACCGTGTATGTCAAATCCGATCCCAATGCCGGCACCGTGGTGGTCGTCACGGGTCAGGATAACGCCGACGTTTATATCGATGACAAACTGTACCGGCGCAAGACGGATCGAGGCCAGGTCCGCATCCCTTTGAAGGTGGGCGAATATGAGATCCGCGTGCACAAGGCAGGTTTCATCGACCCGCCGTCCCAGACGGTCGACATCAAGAAAGCGGAAGAGACGGCCGTAGAGTTTCGGCTGCAGCCCGTCCCCGAAGTGGCGACCTTGCAGATCAAGGGAGCGTTGCCCGGAACCATGGTGTTTGTCGATAAAGATTTCGCCGCGCTGATCGGCGCCGATGGAAATTCGAACATCACTAACGTCAAGCCGGGCGATCACATTGTGGAGCTTCGGCGCGATCAGGCCTTGCCGAAACGCTTTGAGCGGATTTTTCACACCGGAGATATGGTCGTTCTCTCGGGCCCGGACGTGACGCTCGACAAGGTAATAACCGACAATAAACCCGCTCCACCCGCTCCCGTGGTCGCCCCGGAAGAGTCGAATCGTTCCGCTCAGAACTACGGAATGGAGATGGAAGGGCAGCAAGTTCGCAAAGGCGGCGGGTTCGTTCCCTATCACGTGCCGAAGGTGGCGGGCCATTACACCTTCCAAGCCCAGGGCCGAATTGGCGGGTTTCTGAAACACAGCAAGCTCCAGTGGTATGCAGGGTATCAGGATAGCCAAGATTATGTGCTGTTCACGATTGATGGTAAGCATGCGATCGTGCGCGAGATTCGCGACGGCAAGTCGATGGAGATTAGCAAAGTTCCGTTCAACGCGGATTCAAATCAGTGGGTGCAGGTGGATCTCGCGGTAAGATCCGGCTCGATCACGGCGCGCGTAAAGACTCCGGAAGGCGGCTGGACCGAAGTTGGTTCGGTGGTTAGCCCCGGACGCGATTTCACTCAGGACAAAGTCGGTTTCTACATTCCCAATAATGACGAGATAGCCGTCTCCAATTTTCGATTTTCCAATCATTAACTTCACCAAGGGAGCGAATTCAAAGTCGTGGACGAACGCGCTTTTTATCGCGAATCACAGATCAGCAAGCCAGCCACATTAAACTGTCCATTTTGCAGAAGCGCCGAAACCTACGATTTGCGATGGTTATTGCGGCGCAAGCTCGACAAGCTCCCCCGCCAGGCCGACGAGCGCGATCGCGCTAAGTTCGCCAAAGCAGCCAGTTACATGGTTTTACTCGACGATAAAGTATCTTGTAAGAATCAGCGCTGCCGTAAAACCTTCGAGATTTCCGGTATCAAAACAACTGCGTTCTTAACGGACTAGTAGTCCGGGTACTACCCTACTCCTTTTCTTGCCATCGTAATTAATTTCAATTTAGAAATATGGCGTCTCTCAAGCTGCGGTAACGCTGCCGGAATACGCCACATCTATTCAGGCAGGAGGCGCATCGCAAATGCAGCGAGCGTTGGGGAAGTCAGCACAAACGGGATTCGCGGCGCTAATTCTTTCGGCGCTTTTTGCGTTGGGCGGCTTTGCCCAAAGCCCGCTCTCTCAAGACCCGCCCTCTCGCGTTGCCCGGCTCAACTACATGGGCGGCAACGTTTCGATGGAGCCGGCGGGCCTCGACGATTGGGCTCCCGCCGTTGTCAACCATCCCTTCACAACCGGAGATTACCTCTATACCGATCAGGGCGCGCGCGCGGAACTGCATCTCGACATCGCTGCGATGCGCATGGGACCGCAGACCAGCTTCGGTTTTCTAAACCTGAACGATCAAGCCGTGCAGATCAAGCTTACAGAAGGGGACATGTACTTCCGGGTGCATAACTTTGGTCCGAATGAGACTTTTGAGGTGGACACGCCGAATGCGGCGGTCACGCTATTACGCGATGGGGAGTATCGGTTTCGCGTCGATCCGAATGGAACTATGACCTTTGTTGTAGTGAGGCAAGGCCAGGCAGAGATCACCGGAGGCGGGCAGGCATTCACGCTCAACCCCGGCAATAGCGCCATGCTCACCGGCACGGATCAGTTGGCCTACGACGTAGAAGTAGCGCCGGCGCCAGACGATTTCGACAACTGGTGTGTCCAGCGCGACGCGCATGAAGCGCGCCTGGCCTCTGCAAAATACCTGCCGCCCACCGTCATCGGCTATGAAGACCTCGATGATTATGGAGTGTGGCAGGAGACCGGAGATTACGGACCGGTGTGGTACCCGCGCCAGGTGAGTGCCGGTTGGGCGCCCTATCATGAAGGACATTGGGCATGGGTGGAACCGTGGGGTTGGACCTGGGTCGACGCCGCTCCCTGGGGATTCGCTCCCTTTCACTACGGGCGCTGGGCCTACATTCATGACCGTTGGGGCTGGTGCCCCGGGCCCATCGTGGTCGGCTATCGAGGCCCGGTCGTACGGCCATATTACGCGCCGGCGCTGGTGGCGTGGTTCGGCGGCGCGCACTGGGGCGTCTCAATTTCCGCCGGCGGTCCGAGCCTCGGCTGGGTGCCGCTCGGCTTCGGTGAAGTTTTCACGCCCTCTTACGCGTGCAGCCGCGCTTACTTCACGAATGTGAACGTCTACAACACCAGAGTGGTCAGAACGGTGAACATCACGAACGTATATAACACCGTCTATGTGAACCACACGGTGTACAACCGCGAATTCGTAAACGTCAGGGCTCCCAACGCTGTTATCGCCATGCCGCAGTCGGCGTTTGCCAGCGGCCGAGCCGTGCATCAGGCGGGATTTGCAGTGCGAGAGGCGGATTTCAGGCGGATGGGCGCCGGCGCGGTAGTTGTTTCGCCTCCCGTCGCGCCCGCTCGTCAGGCCTTGGCAAGCACCGTTGGCCGGCCCGCGCCGCATCCGGCTGCCCAGATATTTCAGCGTCAGGTAGTCGCCAGGAACACGCCTGCGCCCGCACCGGCGTCATTTGCCGTGCGTCAGCAGTATCTACAGCAGCACGCCGGCCAGCCGCACGATTTCGCCGCTATGCATCAGGTTGTAGCGGCTCGACCTGTCGCAGCCGCGGCCATCCGGCAAGCGCCCGCCGCCCGCCCGATCCAGGTGCGGCCCGGCCAGCGGTTCGGCAACCAGGCGGATTTCCGCGGCCGGACCTCGCCCGCCGAACCAAGCTCTCCAGCCACGGCGCCGCGCTATACTGCGCAGCCTGCGCAGAATTCACGCTTCGCCGGACGCAATCAGACGCCGGCCCCTCCCGCGCAACAAAACCAGGCGCCGTCTCAACCGCAGATCACCGAAAGGACCCGGCCTCAGGCAGAGCGCCCGGATCATACTGACACGCGCTACGCCGCGCGGCCACAGAATCCGCAGGCTCCCCATCCGGCTCCTCCTCCGCCGGCCTTCGAACGAACTCAACCACGGCCGGAACAGAGACAGGAATCTCGCCCAGCCGCAGCGCCCCAACCTCGGTATGAGGAACGCAATCAACCCCGAGTTGAGGAACATCAACCTCGCCCCGAAACGAGATCCGAATCCCGCCCGGCTGCTCCGCCTCCGGCCGCGCACGGGCCACCGACTCCTCCGCACGAGGAGCATCGCAACGGGCCTCCTGCACAGCATGAGGAGCACAAAGACAAGGACAAGGATCACAAATAACTCGGACCGCGTCCGTCGGAAGCCTTTATCGCGCTACTGGTGACTGGGCGCCTCGGTCGTTTCGTGCTCTTTTTTCGGCTCGGGCTTTCCGGCGTCCAGGTCATTCCAGTTCAAGATGGCGTTGAAGCCGAGGAAATATGTACCTTGCGTTTGCCAGCGCCAGAACGGCCGTAACGCGAACATCACAATGTGGCCCTTGCCTACGGCTGCATCGATCGCGAGAGCGCGCCTGGAAAGCGCCTGTCCGCCGGAGAGCATTCCCGAGAGCAGCATGTCGTTCGGGTTCGCCGGGAATTGCATGATCACCCGGGGCCGCACTTCATCACCGCCTAATCCGAAGGCGCGCATCGTCTGCCGCATGGCTTCTTCATCGCTCACTTGTGGTTTCTTTTCCTCTTGAGCGGCCGCTCCCTCGTCCCCATCCCAAGGGGAAATGTGTACTGGGTTCGCATTTGGCGTGACATTCTGCCCAAACGTCTGCGCTCCGCGTCCTCCAAACCCACCACCGCCGAATCCTCCGAATCCACCCCCGCCCGTCATCAGAACGGGATCTTGATTGAAATAGACCGGCAGCTCTTTTCCATCGTAGCCGTAGGTAATCGGGCTTTTGCGATCAGCGAATACACCGCGCAGGATCGTTCCTCGCGCAGCCAGTTCGCCCGGATGCTCCACCGTAATGCCCGCGGTCAAGCCATAATCGGCCATCAGCGCCGCGGTCGATCCTTCCGTGATGAGCGTGCCGCCTTCTTCCACAAATTTGGCGAGTTCGCCCAGGCCTTCCAATCCCATTCCACCCCGGATATCGTCGCTCTCGTCGTTCGCGCCTAGATTCGGAGTAAGATCCGTCTTCTTATACGGAATCGGATCTTTTCCCGTCTTCGGAATCCCATTCACCTGCGATTGCGGGGTGCCGCCGACGTTCGGGAACAAAATCACGTCATACTTGGCGCGTAGATTGCCGTCGCGCAGCTTCTGGTCTGCAAAGTACGTGTAAGGCACGCCGTAGTGATCCAGCGCGGCTCGCACCCACCCTTCATCCTGCGTTCGCGACCACGAGTGTACGTACCCGATCCGAGGCACGTCCAGCTCATGCGTCTTCACCGCGGGCGCCGAGCCGGTCGCCCAGGCCGAAAGTCCGAGCTCCTGGATCGAAGGTTCGAGCTGGCTCCGATCTGCGTTCGGAATGATGAAAGCTCCCGCCCGGAACTTATGCCCATCGAGATCGAAATCATCCTCCGCCGCCAGCATCTTCACGTCCTTATTCCGGAACCGGAACGCCATTAGATTGTTATCCGTCGTGTGATCCACTACCAGCACGCCGCCTGAGCCTTCGATCGAGCCGCGAACCTTGGCATCCGCCGTCAGCGGCGCCATGGATGCATCCAGAATCGACTTGTCGGTAACCGGCCTCAGCTTCACGTTGCGCATGAATTGCATCGTCCAACCCGTATCGTCGTAAGCGCGCGGATTCGCCACCGGATAATTTTGAATGCTGAAGTACATGTCGGCCAGTTCGCGATAGGGCTGATCGGCCCGAATCACGTAGTCGCCTGGGGCCACCTCGACATTCCCGGCCTTAAACGCCGAGTTCGCAGTTTGAATTTCCAAACCTTGGCGGCGCAACGCGTTTACCATGTCGGCGGCTTCATCGCGCCGGCGCTGCGCGGCTGGAATCACCCACGCAAATGTTGGCCCCGTCCTGCCTTTATCTACCGAGCGTTTGTTCTTCATCCAGTAGTTCTGGAGATATAATTCTTTGTCTTTCGCCACCCGATTCAGGGCAATCAGCAGCGCCGATTCCTGAATGTTGGTGTTGTTGCGTGGACCCCACGCAATCGAAGAAAGAGGCGGATTGGGCCGATACCATTCGCGGCTCGTTGTCGACGCCGGTAGCCTCAGGTTCTTATTGATATCGGGACCGTAGCTCTGCACTTCATAGAACCGGCCGAACGAGTTATGCGTGATCGCGATCCAGAACAGATAGTTCGGCACCCATCCGTCATAGAACCCATACGTCCACACTCCGGGAACGCCGCGCTTCGCCATCTCCATCACCTCGGTCTCGGCAAGCAGCCACCATTCGTTCACTTGAACCGGATCCAGCGAATCGTTGTACGGACCCGTGCCCGTTGAGACGTACAGATACGATTGGGCCTCGTGCAAATCGTGAAGAATAGTCGGGTGCCATTCGAGAAGGCTGCGCGTGATGTTCTGGGTGAGCTTCAGATACTGGCCCATGCCGTCGCGGTTGTTGTCGTGCTGCACATATTTTCCCCAGTACATGAGCGGCGGCTTCGGTTTGCCGGTCTTCTTGCCGTAATAATAGGTATCCACTTCTTTTTCGCGGCCGTCCACTTCCACCACGGGCGTGATGAACACAATCGTGTTGTTCCGAATCGCCTGAATGAACGGCGTCTCCTCCACAATCAGCCGGTACGCCAGCTCGATGAGCATCTCGGGACCGCCCGTCTCGGGTGAATGGATGCCGCTGGTCAGCCAATAGATCAGGCTTCGCGGTCTTCACAATCCGCTGTGCCTGCTCCTCCGTTGTCTTCCGCGGATCGCCCAGCGCGGCGAGCATGTCCTTATACCTGTCCAACTGCTTAATGGTGCTCTCGTCCGCGATGGCGAGGATGACCATATCGCGGCCCTCCTCAGTTTGTCCGATCTTCCAAAAACGTGCGCGGGGAGAAGCCTTTGCAAGGGCTTCGTAATAACGGTAGATATCTTTTGCGTATGTCAACTCGCCCGGCGTACCCGGAATGCGGCCCAAGAACTTAAGCGGCGTAGGCACAGTGCTCGAAGCCGGCAGATGATCCACCAGCTCCGTCGTGACGCGCGGATCCTGCAAGTATTGTTTGATGAGCTTCGTGTATTCCTCATCGTTCTTCTGCGCCGAACCGGCGCGCGCGGCGGCGCTTTGAGCGAGCAACGGCGCTCCCGCAAGCGCCAACGTCAGGGCGAACGCGAGCACACGCGGCCGGCCCCAGGAAAAACAGGAAAAATTCCGCATTTTCTTACAGCTTCAGATTATATACGGCGTGAGCCGGCGCGGGAATGCTCAAGAGCTCTAAACCGGCAACACTCCATCCCGGTGCAGTTCCAAAGCCGAAATCGCTGCGCGCGGCGATTCCTCGAACAGCAGTGTCGCGTCCGTCCCTTTCGCCCGCGCTGCGGTTCGCCACCGGGCGCAGGCGGCCGCGGCAGCCAAAATCATCACCATCGCGGCGTAAGGTCGTCCGGGGTGCTCTAGCGTGCTCTGCTCGAATTTCGCGGCCCGGTACGTAAGATTCAAAATCCCCAGAAGGCAGAGCCAAAACGTGATATGAAAATTCGATTTGCCCGGCAGATAGGAACAAGTGAAAGGGATCTTCTGAAAACCGTGCAGGCAGAGTTCGGCGATCGTCAGTTTCCAAGAATACCGAGCACAACCAGATGGCCCATGGCGAGCCGCCAGGGCCAAATCGAGACAAAGAGCACGGCTGAAAGTGCCCAAACCGGAACCAGCGCCAGCACATAGAGCGCGCGCCGAGTAGCCGGAAGGCACTCCGCGCCATGGTGGACCGGTGCGAGACGGAAGATCCAGTTGGCGCCCAGATCGAGCGGCAGGGAAAAAACAACACGGGTACCCACGAGCCAGCAGCATCCATTAAGATGCTCGAACCAGCAGCGGCACGGCCTACGCCGATGCCCCGATCGTTCCCCGCCCTGGGCCGAGAGTTGCACGCGCCACAGGGCTTTTCAGGAACAGGATCACAATTGCAAACCCCAAACCCAAATAGAAGGCCAGGACAACCCGATGGCGGCGGCTGCGAAACAAGGTTCGCAGGCTGAATTGCACGACGGCGGTGTGGAGCGAATTCCCAAAACCCGGGAGCCAGCTTCCGCGGCGAGAGCCGGGCACGATATCCGGCTCCTCTGCAATCTGCCGTAGCGTGCGTAAATAAGAAAGCAGAAAAGCGGCGCCCGCGCCCAATATCGCCAGCGCCAAGAAGGTCCATGCGCGATGCGCCCATGGAACGAGCGCCGGATGCATTGAGCCGTTCAACTGCTGGAACACGCCCAGGAACCAATACGACGGCAGCCATTGGAGGAGGCCCTGGTTCTCTGGCGCCGAGAGAGCCTTCGGCGTTGCCAGGAATGGTTGAAGGAAATACACGCAGAGGAATAAACAGAACGCCGCCATTTGCAGGAACGATGAAACGCGCAGGAACAGGCGTCGCGGAAGCAGTTGCGCCATGAGCCCCTGGGTCCCTAATACGCAGCAATAGATGAACAAGCCGGCCGCCAGCATCGTGATCCAATAAGCCGCGAACGATCGATAAGGAGCAATCGACAAAATCTGATCCAGGAAACCTCCCTTTCCAGGAGGAGCCAGCACCAGCGGCCATGCCACGCTGGTGAAAACATTCAAAGCGGCGACCGTAAGGCCCAGCGCAGCGCCCGACGCCGCTACTTTGCTCAAGAAGAGCGTTCGAACGCGCACCGGCAGCGGAGAAAGCACAAGCACGTCACGCCGGTTGGGGAAAGTGGAATCCCAGCTCAGCACCGCGAACAATCCGACCACCAGCATGGTTGTCGCAATCAGGGAACGCTCCATGCCCCAAGCCGCGATAAGAAGCGCTGGGCGCGGCAGGCCGCTGTCCCCGAAGCTCAACGCGCCGAGTGAGAACATCAGGCTCAAGAAAATCAACAGCCCGGCGAATTGCCCCAGCAGCTTGCTGATATCGCCTCTCGCCGGAAGCAGATCGAAATCCACCATGCGAAAGAGAAACTCGCGATAGAGCACGTAGAATGGAGACCGGCGCTGACCGGCGCGTTTGTACTCTCGATCGGCATAGCTTCTCTCGATATCGAGTCTTGTCACACCGACGCCTCAAGCGAGAATAAGGTCGGCAATTTCGCGTGAAATGGCGGCCGTGTCCTGTTCCACCGCAAGCTGCGAAAAAATCTCTTCGAGCGTCGGCAGTGCCATTAACGTCCGAAGTCGCTCTATCGAATCGTCCGCAACGATCTTTCCCCTGTGCAAAATCACCACGTGCGAACAGACGCGCTCCACGGTTTCGAGCTCATGCGAGCTGAATAGCACAACTTTTCCGCGCGCTGCTAATTCCTGAATCAGGCTGCGCAACACTAGCCCCGAAGCCACATCCAGCCCGGAGAAAGGTTCGTCGAGCAAAATAAGGTCGGGGTTGTGCAACAGCGCCGCCGATAACAGCACCTTCTGGCGCATGCCTTTCGAGTAAGACGAAATGGGCACATGCCGGTCATCATGGAGCGACAGCAACCGCAGCAGGCCATCGATGCGGCGCGCAGTAGGCTTTGGCTCCAGGCCCCGCAACTGCCCGACCATCACCAGGTACTCGAGGCCCGTGAGATGAGAGTAAAGATGCGGCTCTTCGGGTACATAACCCATGCGCTGCTTATAGGCGATCAGGTCGTTCTGAATGGGCGTGCCGTCAAACAGGATCTCGCCCGAAGTCATCTCGATCAGCGCCGTGATCATTTTCATCGTGGTCGACTTCCCTGAGCCGTTCGGCCCCAGGTAACCGGTTATCTCACCGGCACGCGCGCAAAAGCTGACGTTATCAACAGCCGCAATGCCGGAAAATCGTTTGCAAACGTTGCGTAATTCAAGCATGGCCGTCTTTACTCCTTAAAAAGGATGACTTTCCATGTTATCAAGCCGCTATGTAGAAAGCTACTCCGCCAGCTACCCTCGCGAAAACAGCCGCGCGTCCTGGTGCGTCGGATCCAGCGGCAACTGGATCGAGCGCTGCGCCGCAAATGCTTCGTCCAGCAGCGACGAGAGCAGCTCGGAAAACAACAGCGGCTGAGCGGAAGCTTCCCACAGGTAATAGCCGAAAGAGCCGGGGCACGGGTTTACCTCATTCAGCCACACTTCGCCGGTCTTGCCGTTACATAGAAAATCGATGCGCGGCGCTCCCGTGCCGTACATCACCGAAAAACACGTTTTCGCCCAGCCATGGATCCGAGCCGTGAACTCTGGATCAAGAGCCGGATTCAATTCGCGTGTCAGCGATAGCAGACCCTCGCTCAACGTACCCAGCAGCTTTGTGCCGCCTTTGCCGCCCCCTCCGGACAGATACTTCGCCTTGAAATCCAGAAGATCCCTCTCCGATTTCGGACGCTCGATCGCTGAAGTCTGCGCACCCTGCTTCGTGTTTCGGACCGCGACATTGTACTCCACGAGATTCTCGACAAACGGCTCGATAATGGCATCCGTATCTAACCGGAAGATCACCGACAAGGCGCCTCGCAGCTCGTCGAGCGCCGCCGCGCGCGCTACGCCAATGCTCGATCCCAGATGCATCGGCTTGACGATCACGGGAAAATTCAACCCGCGCAGTTGCTCTTCGATATAGTGCGCCCCGGGTAGCAAGCCATCCGCCGGCCTCGAGATAATCGCGTAGGGCAGCAAAGCAATGCCCGTGTTCTCGAGCACGCGCTTCGTCGCTGCCTTGTCCATAAATACGCTCGAAGCGAGCGGCCGCATTCCGCTGTACGGCACGTTAGCAATTTCGAACAGCCCCTGCACGCGGCCATCTTCGCCAAACAGCCCATGAAAAGCGAGCAGGGCGACATCGAACTCGATCGCCTTTGGTTTGCCGAACAGACCTCCCGGTTTGACCGGCAATAACCGGCCCCGTCCCTCTACATTCGGCCATAAGTCCAGCGTGACGGATTCAAGGCTTTTTATCGTGGATTCGCGCGGAATGTAATTGCCGCGGCTTCGCAGCGCGTCGCCAACGAACCATTTGCCGTCGGTCGCAACGTAGACTGGAAAGGAGCTGAAACGGTCCTGGTCGAGAGCCTCCATGGCCTGGAGACCCGTGACGATGCTGACATCGTGTTCCGGGGAACGACCGCCGAAAAAGACAGCCACTCGCGTTTTCATAGTGCACGAATTGAATCGACTGAGTAATCACAAGACACCGTCCGGCGTCCCGTCGAATTGTCCACTCTATCATCGGTAACCAAATGCATTCCGAATACACCGTCGACGGCGGAACAACACTCGCCGTCACTGAAATCGGCACCCGAAAGGAAAACGCGCCCTACCTTATCTGGGGCCATGGATGGGGGCAATCGGCCGCGGCGCTCGTCCCGCTGGCGGAGAGCTTGAAACCGTTCGCTGCCTCCTCTTTAATCGACTTCCCCGGCTTCGGCAACTCACCGAAACCGCCCGACACGTGGAGCACCGCCGAATACGCGGATCTCGTCGCCGTTTGGGTGCGGACGCTCGGCCGCGAAAAACTCGTCTGGATCGGCCATAGCTTCGGTGGACGTATCGGCCTGCAATTGGCCGCCCGCCATCCGGACCTGCTTTCCGGAATGGTGTTGATTGCCTCCGCCGGTTTGCAGCGCCGCAGGACCGTCGCCGCTCGCACGCGCCTTGCCTACCGGAAAGCTGTCTTTAAAACCGCGCGCCGGCTCCTTCGCGAAGGTCCTCTAATCGATCGTTTACGCCACCGAATGGGAAGCAGCGACTACCGCGCCGCCGGCGTCCTGCGCCCCATTCTCACGCGTGTCGTCAGCGAGGACTTAACCCCGGCCGCCAAAGCGGTTCGCTGCCGGACGCTGCTCATCTATGGAACCGCCGATACGGAAACCCCGCCGGAAATCGGCCAGCGGCTCAGCGCGCTCATACCCAATGCGGAGCTCGTCCTGCTGAACGGCTTCACCCATTTGAGTGTGCTCTCCGAGGGCCGCCATCAGGTCGCCCTCCAAATTCGTAAATTTCTGGAGCTCATCGATTGAACTTTGTCCTTCTGATTGCCTTCCTGCTGTTCGCCGCGCGCCGCTTGCTGACGTACCTTCATATCTACCAGCAGGAAGAATACGATTTCACTCGCTTTTTGCGCTGGCTCATCGTGCGCCGTTCGTTCGATAGGCGCGCTACCCTCGGCATCTTCGTCATCGGTCTTGGACAGTACTTTCGCGGTTTTTCCGGGTTCGTCGCCTTCCTCCTCGCCGCCGTGGTCTTGCTGCTCATAACGCTCGTTGAAAAGGATCCCAGGTCGGCTGCCAAAAAGCCGCTCTCCATGACCGCGCGCGCCAAGCGAATCTACGCCGTGGCTTCCGTATTTGTCATCGCAGTCGCTCTTGTCATCTGCCTTTCCGCGCCTCTCGTCATGGTTTGGATTCTCGCGGTCCAGTTCATCCCCTTCTCTCTCGCAGCGGCCAATCTCGGGTTGAAGCCCTACGAGGCATCGGTGCAAAAACACTTCTGGCTTGAGGCGCATCAAAAATTGCTGTCTCTCAAACCCACCATCGTCGGCATTACCGGGTCATACGGCAAAACTTCGACAAAGCATTTGCTCGGTCACATCCTGGAAATGCAGGCTCCCGCTTTGATCACGCCGGGCAGCGTTAACACGCCCATGGGCATTGCACGAATTGTCCGCGAGCGGCTGGCCGCTCACCATCGCTTCTTCGTGTGCGAAATGGGAGCCTATGGGCCTGGATCGATCGAGAGATTATGCCGCCTCGCGCCCCCCGACGTGGCCGTCATCACCGCCATCGGCATGGCGCACTACGAGCGCTTCAAAACCCTCGATACCGTCGCGCGCACAAAATTCGAGCTCGCTGAAGCCGTTGCGCAAAAAAATGGAGTGCTAATCGTCGCCGAGCAGGCTCTCGAGTTTGACTACGCCAGAAACTTCGTGCGCCGCTACGCGGAAAAATCAGTGATCGTCGGCGCCCACCCGGAATCCACGCTCCGAATCGTCTCCACAGCACAAACCCAGGATGGCATTCAGGCGGAAGTGACTTGGCGGGGAGCGGCTTACATGCTTCAGTCGCCCATATACGGCGAACATCACATTTCCAACATGGCTGTAGCCTTCGCGGCTGCCTGCTCATTGGGTGTTTCGGCCGATGACGCCATCGTCGCGCTGCGTTCCGTGCCGCAAATCGCTCATCGCCTCGAAGTAAAGAAGGGTCCCGCAGGCGCGCGCCTGATTGATGACGCCTATAACTCGAATCCGGTGGGATTTGCTTCAGGGCTCCGATTGTTGAATGCTCTGAATACCAATTCCGGCCGCCGCATTCTGGTCACCCCGGGCATGGTGGAACTAGGGCCGGCACATGACGACGAACACCGGAAAATCGGCCGGCTGGCCGCCCAATCCGCCGATATTCTGTTGCCTGTCTCGCCCGAGCGCATCCAGACGCTGACCGCCGCTTACGCCGACTCGAATCCCACTGGGACGATTATTCCCTGCCCCGATTTCGCCACCGCGCAACGCTGGCTTGATGCCAATCTCGCTGCGGCTGACGTCGTGCTCTTGGAGAACGATCTGCCCGATCTATACGAACGGAAGTTAAGACTGTAAGAGGCACACCATTCCGCGGTTTGCCGCTTTTATTTGCGTTCTGACAGCCTGCGCCTCGTGCAAGTAGGAGATGATGGTGGATGGCGTATTAATGAACAAGCCTTATCACCTCATGACTCCCGCCGAACGGACGGCCGCCCGGATTGCCCAAAATCGGGCCAGCACTGAAAAAAACACCGAAAGCAAGGTTCAGCGAGTTCCCGTCAAGTCTATCGACGATTCCACTCGAATGACCCCTGAAGAACGGGCGAAACTTGGAACCGTGATACGTAAAGTACAGTCCTAAAAAGCTTCGTCATTTGACAAAACTCTCCGAAAACGGTTATCGTTTAAGAGCACGTAAATTCCTTCTATCGCTTGAACTCACTCGGTACGCCCACCTCCCAAGGTAAGCAACTCTCGATTCCCTCAAATGATTTGTTAGGTTTTTGTAGCAAGAAAGAAAGAGATTACTTATGAAAGAAACTGGAACCGTGAAATGGTTCAACGCTGCGAAAGGATTTGGATTCATTGCACGCGAGAACGGCGAAGATGTATTCGTCCATTTCTCCGCAATCGAGTCCGGCGGCTATCGAAGCCTAGACGAAGGGGCGCGCGTCTCCTTTGTTGTTAAGAACGGGCCCAAAGGACTACAAGCCGAACAAGTAGCGCTAGCATAGAATCCGGCTCGACGTGGCTCCTTCCCAGGGTGTCCTCCTGGAAGGGCCTACGGTCTTGGATATCGACCGTTTATCAATATTCTAAATTAGTCTGCCCGCCGTTTCGGTTGGAACCGTAGCGTGCAATTCCCCTCCCTCGATTCATTGACCCGCGCGGCGGCGGTAGTTCGCAAAGCCATGCCCCCGACGCCCGAATACACGTGGCCGCTCTTAAGCGCCCGCGCTGACGCCGAGGTCTGGGTCAAACACGAAAACCACTCCCCTGTCGGAGCCTTCAAGATCCGGGGCGCAATGCTCTATATGGATTGGCTCGCCCAAACGCACCCGCAAGTGAAGGGCGTCGTCGCGGCGACGCGCGGCAACCATGGCCAGGCAGTTGGATTCGCGGCGCGCCACTACGGCCTTACGGCAGTTATCGTTGTCCCGTTCGGCAACAGCCTCGAGAAGAATCGCGCCATGCGGGCGCTCGGCGTTGAGCTGCTCGAGCACGGCGATGATTTCCAGGCCGCGAGCGAATTCGCCGAACAGCTCGCAGCCGAACGCCGTTTTCATCGCGTTCCCTCGTTCCACGAGCTGCTTGTGCACGGAACCGGTACGTATGCACTCGAGTTCCTCCGCGGCGCGCCGGAGCTCGATACCGTGTATGTTGCCATCGGCTTGGGCTCATCCATCTGCGGCATGATGGCCGCGCGTGATGCCATGCAACTCAAGACGCGCATTGTCGGAGTCGTCGCCGCCGCCTCGCCCTCCTACGCCATCTCCTACCGCGAGAAAAAGCCCGTCAATTATCCCGCCGGAACCCGGCTCGCCGATGGGCTTGCCTGCCGCACGCCCGATCCCGACGCGCTCCAGCTGATTCTGAATGGCGTGGAGCGGATCGTCGAAGTATCCGACGATGAGATCGCCGCCGCCATGCTCGCGCTTTTTCAAGACACCCACAACGTCGCTGAAGGTGCGGGTGCCGCCGCCTTTGCCGGTCTCATGCGCGAGAGCGAAATCCAGCGCGGCAAGCGCGTGGGCGTGGTCCTTAGCGGCGGTAATGTCGACGCCGGCGTTTTCGCGCCCCTGCTGATGAACGGCGCTCCGGCATTCAGCGAGCCGAAATAATTCTTACCGCGCCGTCCCTTTGTCTTTCGCGATCGTCAACAGCGTCGGATAGAACTGCACGAAAGTCGTGTCCACCGCCCCGTGCTGCGCGTGGCATGTGTAGCACGATGCGGCTGGCGGAATCACCGCTGCCGTTTTCGCAGTACCCCCAAATCCGAAAAACGCCCACTTACCGGGAAAGCGCCGCTCATCCTTGACGTGCGCTTCCACTTCGATCAGCTCCCCTTGAAAATGGCCGCTCTGATTAATAGATCCTTTGTCCACGGAAGCCCGCACTTCCAGAATCAGAACCGTTTTATCCGGCCAGATCCCTGTCCGGACAAACGCGCGATAAGCGGTCGGGTTTGCAAAAACATTGTCGAACGGCGGATGTTCGCTGCTCGAGGAGCTGGACGACGGATTGTACGACATACCCAAACCGGAGCTAAGCCAAACCCACTCGCGGTAATTGTCTGGACGCAGCATCCGCCCGTCCGGAGCATAGCTCGCTTCTTCGGCCGGCTGCTCTCCAGCTTGCGATAAAAGCCTAGCCATGCCAACCGCCGCCAGAACGAAGAAGAGCGCAAGTAAACGGGATTTCACATACGCCAGAATACGCCAGTTCAACCCTATCCCTGAGACCGCTCGTGCATTGCAGGCTCCCTAAACCTGTTACGATGAGGGTTCCTGAGCCCTCTGCAATGATGGTCCGCGCCTCTTCCGGCATTCTTGCCGAGATCGTTCAGCACAAAAAGCAGGAAGTCGCCGACCTCCACGAGCGCGCTGCGGCCTTGGAGCGCCAGGCGCACGAGCGAAAATCTCCCTCCCGCGGTTTCGCGCACGCGCTCCACCGCTCGAAGCCCGCCATCATCGGCGAAATCAAGAAAGCCTCCCCCAGCAAGGGCGTCCTGCAACCGGAGTTTCATCCCGCCTTTCTCGCGCACGCCTACGAGCAGGGCGGCGCGGCCTGCATCTCCGTTCTCACCGACAAGGAGTATTTCCAAGGCTCGTTGCATGACCTCGAGGCCGCGCGTGCGGCCGTTAGCCTCCCCGTGCTTCGTAAGGATTTCATCATCGACCGCGTCCAGATCTTCGAAGCCGCCGCTCACGGCGCCGATGCCATTCTGTTGATCGCCGCCGTCCTGAATGTGCAAGAACTCCGCAACTTCCGGGAATTAGCCGCCTCCGTCGCGCTCGATGCCCTGGTCGAGGTTCACAACCAGGAGGAGGTCGCGAAAGCCGTCGATTCCGGCGCCGAAATGATCGGCGTGAATAACCGCGACCTTGACACGTTCGAAGTATCTCTCGAAACTTCGCTCCGGTTGAGCTATCTGCTGCCCGCCCAGGTCATCCGTGTGAGCGAGAGCGGTATTCATCAGCGCTCCGATATCGAAGCCCTGCGCGCCGCTGGGTTCGAGGCCTTTCTCATCGGTGAATCGCTGATGCGCTCTCCCGATCCCGCGCATGCGCTCCGCGCTCTGCTGGGAACTTCGCAATGAGTAGCGCCGGCGATCCTCGCTTTCTCGTTAAGATCTGCGGCATCACCAATGAGGAAGACGCGCGTTTCGCCATCCAGGCCGGTGCAAACGCCCTCGGGTTCAACTTCTACCCGAGGAGTCCCCGCTACGTCACGCCCGCTCGCGCCCGCCAAATCGCGGAGTCTGTTTCGGCATCGTTCTTGCGCGTGGGCGTCTTTGTGAATGCGGGCGTCCAGGAGTTGCGGAGCACCGCCGCTCTGGTGCCGCTCGACGTTCTCCAGCTTCACGGAGAAGCCTGCGCCCTCCCGCCGCCGGAGATCGGCCGCGTGTGGCGAGCCATCAATCCGGCGCAGACACCGGACGCCGATGCCGCCATCGAAGCCTACCTCCTCGATCCAGCCGGCGCTTCCTACGGCGGGTCGGGTCATATCTTCGATTGGACGCTCGCCGCAAACTTCCCCGGCCGTGCCATCATCGCCGGAGGACTCGACGGCGCGAATGTCGCGAAAGCGATTGAAGCCGCCATGCCCTGGGGCGTGGATGCGTGTTCGCGGCTCGAATCGAGTCCCGGCAAGAAAGATCCCGCACTCGTGCGCGCCTTTGTGCATGCCGCGCGGGCGGCCAACCAAAAATTGACGCAGGAAATCGCCCTATGAATTCCACCGCCCCGGCCACCACTCCCGGCCATTTCGGCCCTTATGGTGGCCGGTATGTTCCCGAAGTATTGATGTCGCCGCTCGAAGAGATCGAGCAGGCCTACTCCGAAGCCACGCGCGATCCGGCTTTCCAGGCCGAATTAAATTCGCTGCTGCATCACTATGCCGGACGCCCCACCCCGCTCTTCTTCGCCGAGCGCCTCAGCACCTCGCTTCGCGGCGCTCAAATCTGGCTGAAACGTGAAGACTTGCTGCACACAGGCGCGCACAAAATCAATAACTGCCTGGGTCAGATCCTGCTTGCCCGGCGTATGGGCAAGCGCCGCATCATTGCCGAAACGGGCGCCGGCCAGCACGGTGTCGCTACCGCCACTGTCTGCGCTCTGTTCGGCATGGAATGCGTCGTCTATATGGGCGAAGAGGATATGCGCCGCCAGCGCCTGAACGTCTTTCGCATGCGTCTGCTCGGAGCCACTGTTATCGGCGTCGCAAACGGTAGCCGCACCCTCAAGGACGCTATCAGCGAAGCCATGCGGGATTGGGTCACGAATGTTGACAACACGCATTATCTGCTCGGGTCCGCGCTCGGCGCTCATCCCTACCCCATGATGGTGCGCGATTTCCACAAGGTAATCGGCGAAGAAGCGCGCGTCCAGGCCCTCCAGCAGATCGGCCGGCTGCCCGACGCAATTCTCGCTTGCGTCGGCGGCGGCAGCAACGCCATTGGGATTTTTTACCCCTTCGTGAACGATGCTTCCGTGCGTCTCATCGGCATCGAGGCCGGTGGCAAGGGCGACAAGCTGGGTGAGCATGCGGCACGTTTCAGCGGAGGCTCGCCCGGCGTGTTGCACGGCGCCTTCAGCTACCTGTTGCAAGACGAACAGGGTCAAGTAGGCCTCACTCACTCCGTCTCGGCGGGTCTGGATTACGCCCTGATCGGGCCCGAGCACGCCTGGCTGCACGACCAGCATCGCGCCGAATACGTTTCCATCAACGATGCCGACGCGCTCGCCGCCGCGAAAACACTCGCGCGCATGGAAGGTATTATCCCCGCGCTCGAATCCTCACACGCCGTCGCTGAAGCCATTCGCCGCGCTCCCTCCGAACCCGATGCCGTCTACATTGTCAACGTCTCCGGCCGCGGCGATAAGGACATCGACATCTATCGCGAAAACATGGCAGAGTTGGATGAGCCCGCGGTTTGTCAGCGTGGCGAAGATGTCACATTGGACGTCTAGAAGATGGTCCAGACTTCTACCCGCATCGCCAGCCTGTTTCAAACCTGTAAGGCAGAAGGCCGCAAGGCATTCATCGCCTATCTCACCGGCGGCGATCCCAGCCCCGATCAAACAGCCTCGCTCATTCTGGCGCTCGAACGAGGCGGCGCGGACCTGATCGAATTGGGGGTCCCGTTTTCCGATCCTATCGCCGATGGCCCCGTGATCCAGCGCGCCTCCGATCGTGCGCTGCGCGCGGGAACCACTTTACCCAAGCTGCTCGCAGTCGTGCGCGAAATTCGGCGCGAATCGCAGATTCCTCTCTTGCTCTTCAGCTATCTGAATCCGCTCATGCGCTATGGCTTCGACCGCCTCGCTATTGATGCCGTCAGTGCCGGCATCGATGGCGTCCTGCTCACGGACTTGTGTGTCGAAGAAGCCGAAGAACCCGTGCGCCGCCTGCGCGAGCAAGGTCTCGATACGGTGTTCCTCGCTGCGCCCACCAGCACGGAACGCCGGCTCCGCCTCGTAGCCGGCCATTCCTCCGGATTCGTTTATCTGGTTTCCCGCACCGGCGTCACTGGCGAACAAAAATCTCTTTCTGAAGCAGCCGCTCCGCTCACCCGGCGTATGCGGGCTCTCACCGATCTTCCTCTCGCTGTCGGTTTCGGCATCGGCACGCCGGAGCAGGTGGCCGAAGTCGCGGCCATCGCCGACGCCGTTGTTGTCGGCAGCGCCATTGTAAAGTGCATCGAAGCCAATGCGTCCGGCCCCGATCTCGCCGGGAGCCTGGAATCCTTCACGCACCGCCTCACCGCGCCCCTCCGCATCCGCTGACCGCTCTGCTCATTTCCCCCCTTGATGCGCCAAGCCGGAATCTGGATCATCACCGCGCTGACCATCTTCGCTATTCTGATCCGCCCGAAGCGCTGGGCCGAGGCGGTATGGGCCTGTGTGGGAGCCGCGCTACTCATCCTGTTCGGGTATCTGTCCCCTCGTCAGGCGCTCTTTGCCGTGGACCGAGGAACGGACGTCTATCTCTTCCTCGCCGGAATGATGCTGCTCGCCGAGTTGGCCCGCCGCCAGGGCCTGTTTGACTGGCTCGCATCACATGCCGTTCGCGCGGCGAAGGGATCGCAGGCAAGGCTCTTCGCGCTCGTATATGCCGTCGGAATTGCCGTCACCGCCTTGCTCTCGAACGATGCCACGGCCGTTGTCCTCACGCCCGCGGTTTACGCGGCGGTTAAGAAAGCCCGCGCCTCCGCTCTGCCGTATCTGTTCATTTGCGCGTTCATCGCCAATGCCGCCAGTTTCCTGCTACCCATTTCGAACCCGGCCAATCTGGTCATCTTCGGCAACACCATGCCGCCACTCGCCGGGTGGCTACGCTCTTTCGCCCTCGCCTCTTTCGTCGCTATCGCGGCCACATACGCCGCTTTGCGTTTTCTCGCCCGCCGCGAACTCCGGGCCCCTATGGAGCTCGATGTTGAATACCCCACCCTCTCCGCCTTCGGCCTCCTCGTCGCCTGGGGCATCGCAGGCACCGCCGCCCTGCTTCTCGCCGTCTCCGCTTTAGGCGGCAATCTCGGCTTGCCCACCCTTCTGGCCGCACTCGTGGTGCTCGCCGCCGTCCTCTTCACTGGCCGTGATTCCTTCGGACACGTCATTCGCCACATCTCCTGGGGCGTATTGCCTCTGGTCGCCGGCCTGTTCGTCCTCGTCCAGGGACTCGATTCCATCGGCGCAGTCGGCCAGACCCGCGAGGTCCTCCATCATCTCGAAAGTGGATCGCCGGCCCCAGGCGCTTTCATCGCTGCCTTCGGCATCGCCCTCGCCTGCAACATCGGAAACAATCTTCCTCTCGGGCTGCTCGCCGGCAGCGCCGTGCAGGAACACCATTTTTCAACACTGCTTCAGAATGCGCTCGTCATTGGCGTCGATCTCGGCCCGAATCTCTCGCCTACCGGTTCGCTCGCCACCATCCTGTGGCTGATCGCGCTTCGTCGCGAGGGCGAACACGTGAGCGCCTGGACGTTTATCAAATACGGTCTGTTAGTAATGCCCCCGGCACTGCTTCTTGCAACCTGCGCCCTGCTTTTGAGTATTCCGTCTCATTAACTTTGCGCCGCCGGGTCAGTTGCAATCTGCGCTCCGTAAGCTAGGTGATTCGCTGCACGATTCACAGGCGGCCATTGCGGTTTTTTGGAGGTAGGGAGGGGTCGTTTTTTCGGAACGAAATGGGGCGGCCCCAAGGGGGTAATAGGAGTAATACGTCGCGAGTTCTCTACGTTTTTGCGTGGATCAGTTCGATAAGTAAGACTGGATGACCAAAGGCCAGTTACTTTGTATTGCCGCTTGCGCCCTTGCTACGGCTGTAAGTCTGCGGCTGGTCTCACGTCATGTTGTCGAATCGAAAGGCATTACCGCGAGCGCGGTTTCAATCCGCGCGCGGATACCGGCCGCCATGCGAGCGCTGCGGCCTATCTACCCCTATTCCGTAATTCCGGGCGGCGCATACTCGGCCGCGGAACTCCGCGTCGCCAGTCAGAGAGATCGAGTGGTGGCCGGGCACTATGCGGATTTCGACTTGGCTGCCGCTCGCGTCGTCACGCTCGCCGAAGACCGCTATCAATATGTTTCGTTCCGCTTAAAGAATCGCGTCTATTGGACACAGAAGAAACTGCGCATTCCGAGAGGCGAGATTCTACTGACGGACGGACGGCATTACGCGCGCACGAGCTGCGGAAACCGGCTTTCGAGCAAGCCTAACCTCACCACTTCACTACAGCCTTCGGAGCGCATTTTGTCTCTTCCGGCGTTCCAGCCTGAACTGCTTTCGAAAGGCGAAATCACGCTTCCGACGGCGCCGCAGGCCGGCGAACTCCCCAATCAATTCGGGAGCTTGCCGTTCGCGCTGCCGCGGCTGGCTCCTCTCGTACCGGCGGAAGAGGGGGCGCTATCCCAGCTCTTGCCCGCTACTCCGATCTACGTGGGAGTGCCCATCGCGCCGGCATACATCGCCACTCCGACACAGCCGCCCGCAGTGCTCACGCCGGGTTTTCCGGGACTGGTGTTTAGTCCGCCGCCCGGCATTGAGGAGATCCCAGAGCCGGCGAGCCTCTATTTATTTGCGCTGTCACTTTTCTCCTCGCTGTGGTTCTTAACGCGAATGATGCGTTTCACCGCTCCTTTGCAAGAAGAAGCTTCACGCGGCGGCCACCGTGGGCTCAACCAGGAGCTCGACGTTGACTGAATATAAGGCGGGCTTGCCCTGGCGATCGCTCTCGAAATAAACACGACGGCTATCGGGTGAGAACACCGGGGAGACCGAAGCGGGCCGGCTGGCCCGATGCTCGCATAGCGTGAATTCGCGCTGCGTCGAACGCAGGAGCAGGATCACCGTTGGCTGAGCCTTGCTGCGGCTCGCCCCTACAAATACCGAGCCGTCCGCGTTCGGGGAAAACGCGGCAAACTGGCTGGTGCGCGCCACACGCTGTTCCACTCCGCTTTCCGGAAAAGCTTCGTGAATCTCGGACAAATAAGTCCCCCGCCCCGGCACGTCGCGCAGGAACAACAGCGATGCGCCGTTGGGCGACCAGCACGGATTAGTTATGCGGCCTTTCGCCAGCAGGATGGGCTTCGTTCCGGCAAGCTTTGGAAACGGCGCGTACCAAAACTCCTGTTCGCCGCTCGGTCCTTCGCGCCCGAAGGCGCATCCTTCCCCGCCCGGCCGAACCAGGCACCACGGCGCGACCTCTTCCGCGAGCGGGGGCGCATCGATATTCAACAGCTCGAGACGTTCGCGCCGCACGACGACGAGTTCGGATTCAGAGCGGCCCGCGCTGAAGGCACTCACATCCTCGCTCAGAACTTTCAGCTTCTTATTGGCGAGACTGACGGTCTTCAGCGTACTGCCATCAATAAAGAAGAGCTCTCGCTCCTGCTGATCGAGGCAAAGCGATTGGGGACACAGTTCGGCAGGTTGAGTAAGCAGGCTGAGCTGACCCGTGCGCAAATCGAGCCGGAAGGGCGCCGTTTTCCCCATGCGATCGGAAGAGAAGATGAGGAACCGGTCCTTTACTGAGACGAAGCGCTTCGTGGGCGCGGGCAGCAGGCTGGTAGTGGAGGGATTGGTGAGCCGTACAACGGGCGTTTCTGTGGTGGGATCGGCAAAGCGGACGAACTCTCCCACTTTGGGAAGCGGCCGTACCTTTCGAGCGGGCCGCTGCGAGACTCCCTCGACCAGGCCGGCCGGAATGGTGGCAAGCATCGCACGGCGGGTGATGCTCTTGTTCACTACTTATAAAGGATGCGGGGCCGAAAAGTCCCGTTGCGCGAGGTGTAAAGCGTTAGGCGGGACAAGCAGACTATAACGGCAGGTCGCTGTGCGCGTGCGCGGCTTTGGCCGTCTGCACGAGTTGCGATTTAGCCAGGTACTTATATGGATTGACCGGAACCCCGTCCAGCCGCACTTCGTAATGGATATGCGGCCCCGTCGCGCGTCCGGTGCCTCCGGAAAGCGCAATCACTTCCCCGCGCCGGACCTCTTGCCCCGCCAGCACCAGGAACTGCGAAAGATGCGCGTAGTAGGTCTCCAGTCCATTGCCGTGATCCACGACAACCAGCTTTCCATAGGCCCCTGCCCAATGCGCGCTCTCGACGACTCCGTCCGCGCTCACGCGCACGGGCGTTCCTTTCGGTGTGGAGAGATCGATTCCGGTGTGAAAAGCGCCCTCGCCCGAAAACGGATCCGCTCTTCCGCCAAACGAACTTCGGACCAGGCCGATGACCGGCCACAGGCTGGGCTCGGTGTGCGACTGCCATTGGTGCGGATACCGGTGGTAAATGTCCGAATATCCGGTGGATTGCAAAAAGTTGTATTCTTCAATCGATTCTTTAACGTTCGGAATCAGGGGTCCCCCGACGCCGGGAGAGTTTTTGGGTCCGGCCGAGGGCTGGCCGTTGATGCCGTAAGCGATGGATACCTCGTTAGCCAGAGTGGCCAAAGAAGCCATTTGTTCGTTGTGCTGCCGCGAAACGCGCTGCAAATCCCGATATCGCGTCCTCAGCCGGTCGAAATCCGCGCTCAATTGGTTGTATTTCGCCGCCTTCCAAGACATTTGTAAATAACTCGAGGCGAGGCCGAAGGCGAGCAGCACCAGGACAATAAGACCCCCGAAAATGTAGGCGAGGGATTTGTAGCTGATCTGTATTCGCTTGACTCGCCCGTGAATGGAATGGGGGAATTCGACAACAAAGTACTGTTGGTTCATTCGACTCCTCAGAGAACAGATACCAGGCGGAATGTTCCTGTTAAGTCAGTGCTCTCAACTCGGCATAATGGTGAACAAATTTTTAGACTACCGGAGGTACCAAGTACTGTCAATTTAGTTTATTGTAATATGCTTCACTGTTCTGTCCCGAAGTGCGAAAGATAAGGCGATTAGGCGGCGTTTTACAGCTATTTACAGCTCCGGAGGTAACGGATGTTCGCCGAACGCTATCTTTCTTGGCGAAAGATCCCTCCAAGGAGGAGCTATGAAAGCATTAAGCGTATTATTGGCCGGCTGCCTGATTGCAGTCACGATGTGGGCGGCCGACGTAACGGGCAAGTGGACTGCGGAGATGCAAGGGCGCGGCGGCAACACGATGACGGTGACCATGAACCTGAAGGCCGACGGCGACAAACTCACCGGAACGATCAGCGGGCGCAATGGCGATACTGACATTTCGGACGGCAAAGTGGATGGCAACAACATCTCGTTCTCGGTGGTTCGCGAGTTTAACGACAACAAGATCACGCAGCACTACAAGGGCAAGCTGGACGGCGACGTCATTCATTTTTCGATGACGATGGAAGGCGGGCAGATGGGCAGCATGCCGGCGCGGGAGTTCGACGCGAAGCGCGCCCCAGCCGGAATGTAAAGGGCAGCTCGGACGTTCTCAGGCTATTGCTAACGCATAATCAAGGCAATGGCCTTTGAACGTGAAGTGGAAGCAGCCAAACTGATGGCCCAGGAGGCGGGCGCGCTGGCTCTAGATTTCCAGCGCAAGGGCGTGGCCGCCGAATCGAAATCAGATGAGTCCCCCGTCACAGCGGCGGACCGGGCCTGTGAAAAGCTCATTGTGGATTCGATCGCCAGCGAATTTCCGGACGATGGAGTGCTTGGCGAGGAAGGCGCGAACCGCGAAAGCCGGAACGAACGCCGGTGGATCGTCGATCCGATCGATGGGACGCGCGACTTCGTCCGGGGAATCCCGCTCTGGGCGGTGCTGATCGGCCTGGAGGAAAAAGGCGAGATCGTCGCGGGAGCGGCGCACTGCCCGAGACAAGGCCTTCTGCTGTGGGCGGGGCGAGGCGGTGGCGCCTGGGCGAACGGTTCCCGTATCAGGGTCTCGAATAAGTCTCACCCCAGTCAGGCTGTTCTTTCTTTTAACGGATTCAACAAGCGCGGGATTAAGGAACTCGCACCTCGCCTGTTGAGCTGGGTGGAACAATTCTGGGCGGTGCGGAGTTTGGGCGGGGCAATGGACGCGATTCTGCTCGCGCAAGGGCAAGCAGATGTGTGGATCGAACCAAACGCGCAACCCTGGGATTTGGCGCCGTTGAAATTGCTTATAGAGGAAGCGGGGGGCCGGTTTGCGAGCTTCAGCGGCGCAAATACGATCTACGAAGGGAATGCTTTCGCCTGCGCTCCGGGGCTGGAGCCGTACGTGAAGGAGCTGCTGGGGTAGCGAAGTAAACTGTATGGACTGGGAGCTTGGGTGATATTTCGGGCTGACGGCGGGGGCAACATCCAGTTCGTTCGAAATTGGAGAATGCGTCCATGCCCTGGAAGAGAGCCGAGCGTCAGATGGGCGTCTCAAGTCATCGCCGAAGCGCTGCCCGACGATTCAACGATGACTGATCTGTGCCGCCGTTTGGCATTTCGCGGAAGACCGGATACAAGTGGAAGAAACGATATGAGGTCGGCGGAGCTGCAGCCAGCGGCTGGACATAAGGCACGGTGCGACGCTGAAACGTCATCCCCGCCAATGACCGGTGATTCTGCCCACCGTAATTATGGCAAGAAAACGAACCGTGTGCCTTGTTCGGCCGACCTCCAGAGCACTTCTACGTCTCGCAACTGAACGGGTTTGATGTCGATCTTCAGTTGTGATTTCTCCGCGAACTGAAAGAAATCCGCAACCGCCTTAAAGAGCTCGTCGATGGATGCACTCCCGAACCCACTGCCGAGGAGTTCGATAGCCGAGCTGCGTAGAATTGCAGCCGGTAGTTGGATGGTTTTGCCCGCAGTGTCGCCGACTTGGACGAATCGGACGCGCGACACAGATTGCTGCGGCCGGGATTTCGCCATTGCCTGCAGCGTGGCTTCGGCTGGCAAGCCCCAGACATAGTCAAGCACAACATCGATTCCTGCGTTCGTCCATTCGCTATGGATCGAAGACACAAGCGACTCGCGCTCCTGATCGAGCGGCACAATCGCATCAGCCCCCAATTCCGCAATGCGCTCCAATGCTTTCCGATTCCGGCCGGCAGCCACGACCCGCCGAGCACCCAGATGTTTAGCGATCTGTATCGCGAGTTGACCGGCAACTCCTGTCGCGCCCAGAATAAACAGATTCTCTCCGGCCATAAATCCGGCACGTTTCGTGAGTGCGGCCCAGGAGGACATGCCCGGGTTTGCGATGGCTGCAACAGTCGCGGAGTCGAGGCCCTTAGGCACCTCAATGCACATGCTGCGGGCGGTTACGGTACGTTCGCAGAACGTGCCAAAGGGAGCCCGCGACATGCCGAAATAGACTCGCGTACCATCCTGCTGTCGTGCCACGCCATCCACACCGGGGATGAAGGGCAGCGCTGCCGTGCTGCGGTAATGCGACCCGCTCGCTAGCGCTTTCACAACGGGGTGCAGTCCTGCGGCAATAACATCGAGAAGAACTTCGGCCTCAGTCGCGACTGGCTCGGGGAAAGTTGCATACTCTGGTGGCGCATCGAAAGAATAAACGACAGCAGCATTCATAAAAACAAATTAGCTCTCGACCACGATCGCAGTTATACGTGACCTTATACTCGGAAGGTGACGGCCGATTTATTCCTCAACATTCTGTTTCGGTTCCTTCACATCACCTCCGTGATCCTGTTCCTGGGAGGAGTGGTGTATGCGAGGCTGGTGTTGGTTCCGGTCCTCAATTTGCTGCCCGAGGAGATCCGGATGCAGTCCGCAGCGAGCAGCCAGGTCCGATTCCGCAATGTCCTGTATGCGCTGCTTCTTCTCATCGCCGGCTCCGGTTTATACAACTTCTTCAGTTATGCGGGACCGAAACATGGCGAGGCTTACCAGATCTGGTTCGGAATCAAGATGCTGTTTGTGGCGCACATACTCGCTTCGGCCATTCTATGGGCCACATCGCGCTATGGAGATGTCACGGTTGGAGGGAAGAACAAGACGCGGCTGGTGAGCATTGCGGTATCGGGCCTTATTGTTGTCGCGATCTCAGCGTATTTGCGATCCCTATCGCAACGCGGCCTCTGAATCATGACAGGCTACCAGGCGCTCCGCGAGAATGCAGCATGGATCGACCTCAGCGGGCGGGGTGAGATTCGCGTGAACGGCGAAGATCGGACGCGGCTATTGCATGCCATGAGCACTAACGATGTGAACCATCTCCCGGCCGGCCACGGACAGTACGCGTTCTTCTTGACAGCGCAGGGGCGCATCGTGGCCGATGCATATATTTACAACCTGGGCAAGAATTTACTGCTCGACACCGAGCCGGAAACGAGGACCAAGCTTTGCGATCACCTGGATCGATTCATCATCGCGGACGACGTCACGCTTGAAGATGAAACCGAGCAGTGGGCCATTCTGGGCCTGGAAGGTCCCCGCAGCGTCGAGTACGCTGCGGCGCTGGGAATGCGGGTTCCCGAAGAACAGCATGGCTGGGACGAATGGGAAAACGGGTTTGTGGCGCGCGTGGCGATGACGGGCAAGAAGGGAGTGCGCATTTTTGTGCCGACGGGGCGACAGACGGAGATCACGGAACGTTTGCGGGCACATGGGATTCCGAACGCGCTACCCGAAGAAGCGCGCAGCGTGCGACTGGAGAACGGAATTCCGCGATATGGAGAAGACATGAGCGAACGGTACCTGGTCCACGAGACCCAACAGTTGCACGCGGTGCACTCGAACAAGGGCTGCTATCTCGGCCAGGAGATCGTGGAACGAGTGCGATCGCGCGGCCAAGTTCACCGTCTGCTCACTCGCATACGCTTGAAAACGGCGACACCTCCCGCGCGCGGAGCGAAACTGAGCGTTGACGGCGAAGAAGCGGGCGAAATCACATCGAGCGCATATTCACCCGCGCTGGGCGAAGTGGTCGCGCTGGCGTATATGAGAACCGAAGCGACGCACGGGACGGCCGAAATGACCCTCTCCGGAACGGATCCGGCGATCATCGCCTATATCGCTCAGTCTCCGAGCAGTCTTCCGTAGCCTTCCAGCGACTCGACGCTGTCGCACACGGTTTTAATGGCCGCCGTGATGGGGACCGCCAAGATGAGGCCGACGCCGCCCCACACGAGACCCCAAAACATCAAGGCGATGGTGACCACCAGCGGATTGAGACGGACGCGGCGGCCGATGATTTTGGCGTATAGGAAGTTCATGGCGATGAAGTGCAAACCCGCTGTGATGAGCACCAGCGTCAGAATGATTTTGAAACGATTCGGAATGGCGACGGCAGCCAGCACCGGAGGGAGGACCGATAAGGGCAGGCCCACATAGGGTACCAGACTGCAAAAAGCGCTCAGGGGCCCGACGATCTGCCAATACGGAACGCCGAAAAAGAAAAAGATGATGGCGCTCACACTGCTGAGGAACACCCACAGCAAGAAGTTGCCCAAGACATAGGCGCGCGTGGTGTTTCCTATTCCCGACCAAGTCTTACCTGCGATGTAGCGGTCCTCGCCCTGAAAGAGGCGGAGGACACTTTGCGTTACGTGGTCGCGCCAGCTCAGCATGAAATACACGAGGAACGGGACGAAGGAAGCCATCACCAAGACGTGGAAGTAGCCGAGGGTGTAGCTGTAGATCGTGGCCAGAAATGGTTTCGGATCGCTGTGAATTCGAACTTCCTGGATGGGGGGAGGAGCGGGAGGAGCGGCTGGAGCAGACGCAGCGCCGCGGCGGCGGCGAGCTTTCATTACTTCCTGTGGTTTCTGCTGAATCTGCTGGTTTTGCTCGCGCAGACTTTTCGGAACCAGCAGATTGATGCTTTGATTTTCAAATTGATCGAGCTGGTCATTGGCCTTGCTCCACAACTCGCTCACGCGCGCCGAGTATGCCGGAAGATCCTCCGACATGCTGGAGACTTGCGACCAGGCCATGACGCCCAGCAGATAAACTCCAATCAGCGCGATTCCGATGACGATTGCCGTGGCGGCGGCGCGCGGCAGGCGCAGTTTCATCACCAGCAAAACGGCTGGATCGAGAATCAACGCGAAAACGGCGGAAACGATCAGCGTGACCAAGAAATCGCGCCCAAAGTAGAGCAGCGCGATGAGGGCCGCGAGCGAAATCAACGAAGTACCGGCGTGAATCGATCGCTGCGAAAGCTGCGGAGGGCTGAAGAGTGCCAAAGCGAACTGCGGGGCCTCGATTAATCGCTACTTTAGCATGGTTCTACCCTCTATAATCCAAAGTTGACGCACGAATTGGAGCAAAGGCCGGTGGGGCGTGTTCTCGCGCTGGACGTGGGCAAGAAACGCATTGGGCTGGCGGTTTCCGATGAACTGGGGATTACCGCGCAAGGCATCGAAACGCTGGAACGAACGCGAATTCGAGACGATGTGAAAGCTCTAGAGGAGGTTGCGAAGCGCTGGAATGCGCACACTCTGCTGGTGGGCAGGCCGCTTCACATGAGCGGTTCAGGGAGCCGCCAGAGCGAATACACGGAAGAGTTTGCGCGCCGGCTGGAGCGCGATCTGGGGCTTCAGGTGGTCTTCTGGGACGAGCGCTTGACCTCGGCAGAAGCGGAGCGGCTGCTGCGAGAAGGGGGCGCATCGCTCGATCAGCGAAAGCGGGCCGTCGATCGGATGGCAGCCATTCTGTTGCTGGAGAGTTACCTGGAACATGGCCGGCTGGCGGCGGCGCACGGAGGCGCAAGTGAGTAACGGACGCGGCGGCATGCACCGCTTTCTGGCGACTATGGCTGTGATTGCCGCGATTCTGGTGGTGACGGGAATTGGTGTCGCGGGCTATTGGTATTTCGGACCGTACCGGGGATTCGGGACCGAAACGTTCGTGGAGATTGAACGCGGGATGTCGTCGCGGGACATTGGCCGCGCCCTGGCGCATCGAGGCGTAGTGCGGTCAGGCTGGGCTTTCCTGGCGGTCCGCATGATTCACCCGCGCGCCACTCTACAAGCCGGCGAGTATCGGTTCGGAGCCGCCGAAACGCCGTGGCAGGTTTTCGAAAAGATCCGGCGTGGAGACATTTTCTACGAAGACTTCACGGTTCCGGAAGGAAGCAATATCTTCGATATCGCCGGGCTGTTACAGCAATCGGATACGGTGGATGCCGACTCTTTTCTTAAGGCAGCGACAGATCCCTTGCGCATCCATGATCTTGATCCGCTCGCTCCCGATCTGGAGGGATACCTGTTTCCCTCCACGTATCGCGTTACGCACCAGACCACGGCGGACCAGCTATGCGGCATGATGACGAGCGAGTTTCGCAAGCAGTGGGCTGGGCTAGGCGGCAAGGAGCACCGCGCCGACATCCATAAGCTGGTGACTCTCGCTTCTCTTGTGGAAAAGGAAACCGCGGTTCCCACCGAGCGGCCGCTGGTGGCCGCCGTGTTCACAAACCGGCTCCGCCAGGACATGCCGTTGCAGTGCGATCCCAGCACTGTCTATGCGGCCTTGCTCGAAAACCGCTATCGCGGCGTGATTCACAGATCGGACCTGGCCAGCGCGAATCCGTACAACACGTACGCCCATGCCGGACTGCCTCCGGGACCGATTGCGAATCCTGGAAAATCGGCGCTGCAGGCGGCGCTGCATCCGGCGGAGGTGGATTACTTGTATTTCGTCGCGAAGGGCGACGGTTCGGGCTCGCACCATTTTTCGGCGACACTGGCCGAGCATGAGAAAGCGGTGCTGGATTATCGGAAGGGCGAGCGGTGAGGGTGACGCGTCACGAGTGACTGCGCCACGGTCTGCGAATGGCGTTGGAAAGAACTAATCAGGGTTTACGCCTGTTGAGCGGCTTGCCATTGGAAACCGGAGAATTTCCGGGGAGCTCACGTTTGCTGATGACGCGATCGATCATCCCGTACTCCATGGCCTGCCGCGCATCCATGATGTAGTCGCGATCCACGTCGCGTTCGATCTTATCCAATGGCTGGCCGGTGGCGTCCGCCAGGATATTGTTCAGAATTTCGCGGGTGCGCAGGATCTCACGCGCATGGATATCGATGTCTGCCGCTTGCCCGCCCAGTCCGGTCGCGTGCGGCTGATGGATGAGGATCCGGGAGTACGGCAGGCTAAAGCGCTTGCCCTTCGTGCCTGCCGCCAGAAGAACGGCGGCCATGGATGCGGCTTGACCGACGCAATAGGTCACGATATCGGGTTCGACCAGGTTCATGGTGTCTAGAATGGCCAAGCCCGCGCTCGTCACGCCACCGGGCGAGTTGATGTACAAAGAGATGTCCTTCTCCGGATCTTCGGCGGCCAGGAAAAGGATCTGCGCGATGATCAAATTCGCGATATTGTCGTCAATCGGAGTACCGATGAAAATGATGTTTTCTTTCAGCAACCGGGAATAGATGTCGTAGGAGCGTTCGCCCCTTGACGTTTGCTCCACCACCATGGGCACTGAGCTCATATCGTCACCTTTCTTTTGCCGCCCGTCACGCTGTTACCATTATCCGGCTACGGCCAAATAGGCGGAAAGCACCTGTTGCAGCAGGGGCTCGCGCGGATAGGGATGAACGGAGTACTGGCGGAAGCCTTCGCCGAACGTCACGCCCGCTCTCTGCCCACAGGTACTGGTCCACTCTTCCATCTGCTGGATATAATCCTTCATTCCGTGCTGGCGTTCAAGCCAGAAGCGTTGACTTTCATGCCTGGCAAGCATGGCTTTTTTCGTTTCGAAAGTGGAGGCGACATTGACCGTGAAGTCGGGGAGCACCAGATTGCCGGCGCGGTCGCGCTGCACGAGAGGATCCATGAAGTAGAGGTGAGGGATGGCTGGGAGGGCCGGGCTTTCGGCAGGGGTTGTGTAGTTGGGAACGGAGGCTGCGAAACAGGCATCGCGAACAAGCTGGCTGGTGGCTTCGTGATCGGACAGATAGTCGCTGGGGGCGGCGGTAAGGACAATTTCGACGCAAAGCTCGCGCAGGAGCCCGGTCACGGCGCGACGCGATGGATCATCGCTAAAGATCGACAGGTCGCGAAAACCACCCCAGCGATACGAGGCGTCAATCAGGGCGGCGGATTGGGCAGCCTCGGCCCTGCGGATGGCGGCGATCTCCTCAGGAGGATGGAGTGTCGAGCCGCAATCGCCAGCGCTCAGACTTACGATGACGATCTGGTGCCCGAGCGCGGAAAGAAGCGCGAGCGTGCCTCCCGCCAGAATTTCGGAGTCATCCGGATGGGCGTGGATACTGACGATCCTCATGAAGCGCGCCTGACCCAGCGCCGGCCGTCAAAGCTGTCGGTTTCCTTTCCCCAGGTTCCGAACTTGGAAGCCATCTGGCCGCCATCGACGGCCAGGGTGGCTCCGGTTATATAAGATGCGGCATCGGAGGCCAGAAACATCACAGCCTGCGCCACTTCTTCCGGCTCGCCGCCGCGTCCGAGAGCGATGTGCTTGAAGTAATCTGAAATGACGTTTTCATCCGAGAAGCTCGAGGCGGTCAGCCGGGTTCGGATCAGGCCTGGACAGACGGCATTGATACGAATTCCCCAGGGACCCAATTCATTGGCGGCAGTGCGCAGAATTCCGAGCAGCCCGGCCTTGGCGGCGTTGTAAGCGATGAGATCCGCTTCACCATCGAAGGAGTTTGTGGAGGCAGTTAAGACAATGGAGCCTTTACGGGCGGGCTTCATTCGCCCAGCCGCGAGCTGCACGGTGTGAAACGCACCGCTCAGGTTTACGGCAAGCGCGCGATTCCAAAGCTCGGCCGTGGTCTCCGGCAAGGAGGCGGACGGAGCGATTCCGGCATTCACGACGACGACATCCGGGAGGCCGGCGCGGTCGAACGCGCGCTCTAAGGACGGGCGATCCGTGACGTCGGCGATACACGCCTGAGAGCCGATGGAGCGGGCTGCGGCAGCGGGGTTCTCCGACTCCAGATCGAATATCCAGACGCGGCCACCCGCGGCGGCGATGGCTCGGGAAATCGCGAGCCCTATGCCGTTGGCGCCCCCGGTAACCACTATGTTCTTGCCGTTGAAAATCATGGTCCAGATTGTATCCAGCGCGGTGTTTCCGCTAGACGCACTGGGCGGAATCGACGATGCGCTGGATGAGAGCCTGATAACTGATGCCGGCAGCAGCGGCGGATTGCGCGAAGTCATCCTCCTGGGCGAGCGAAGGATTGGGATTGGCTTCGATGAACACGAGCTCGCCCGCCGGGGTGAGGCGCAGATCGATGCGGCCGAGGCTTTGAATTTTGAGGAGATTGTAAACACGGCGAGCGAGATTCGCCACCTTCTTTTCGATGTCGGCGGACAGCGGGGAGGCCGGCCCGTTGTGAATGCCCCAGTTGGCGCGGTAGGCGTCATCCCACTTGGCCTTGAAGGTGGCAAAGCGCGGCTCGGTTTCGGGCATTCTGCCAAAGAAGAGCTCACGGGGCGGGAACACGCTCAGCCTGCGATCGCCGAGCACGCTGACGTAGAGTTCGCGGCCATCGATGTATTCCTCGATCATGGCATCACAGCCCAAGCGGTCGTGAATGAAACGAGACCGCTCAATGGCCTCCTCCTCGTGGCGAGCGAAAGAGGCCTTGGCTATGCCGTCGGAGGACTCTTCGCCGAGCGGCTTCACAAAAGCAGGAAACGTGAAGCGGCCCAGGCGGCGAAGCGGATGAGCCCGCCGTGACAAGACAAAACGCGGAACGCGAATGTGATGGTAGACGAGAATGGTTTTCGCGAGCGCCTTATCCTTGCTCAACATGAGCGCCTCGGGGCGGGCGCCGGTGTAGGGGACGCGCATCAATTCGAGCAAAGCGGGGATATTCGGTTCCTTGGCGCGGTCGTTGAAAAAAGACTCGCAGAGATTGAAGACCACGGCGGGCGCGAAGGCGTGAATCTTTTCGACCATACCGGCAATTCCGTCATAGACGGGCAGAGTGGCGACCTCGTGGCCCAAGCTCTCGAGGCAGGTAATAACATCGGCTTCGGTGGGGCGATCTTCCTTTTCGCGCAACGCCTGGGCGGTGAACGTCTCGTCAGGATGGACGGGGCGCGGCAAATCGAAAAGGACCAGAACCTTCATTCAGACCAGCCTTTTGAACCTTCCAGTGTGCAGATGGTTGGTGACGAGGGCGGCGAGATAAGAGGCCAGCTCGATCATGAGGGCGGCGTGATCACGAGGCGCTGAGAGCTTCAACTGGCGGGTTCGGGTGATGAGACGGCCGACGAGCATATCCACAACATATTTGTGCTGGCCCGTCCAGCGCACGACGGCGCTGGAGAGGCGATGGCGCATGGATTGCATCACGCGCGCGGCGCTCTGATCGCCACGCTCGCCGTGTTCAAAAATGGCTTTCAGATCGGCGTCGTAGACGTCGGGAAAGTCTTCGGCGTAGAGCTTGCGTTTGGCGGCGTAGTATTTTGCCAGAGTGCGCCGGGAACGACTGGCATCCCAGACGCGGCGCTGCGGCTTTACGGGAGGCGGGTTCTGGCGCGCTTCCTGCATGAGAGTGTCGACGTATTGAAGCTTGTCGAAAGCTTTCCAACCGCGGTACTGGCGAGACCACTCTTCGCGCGCTAGCGTGAGCCAGACGGCGAAGGTTTCGGCGAAATCCTCATCGGGATGGGCTTGCGCATACCAGTTGGGAAGATGCCGCACAAAACTGCGGCTGTATGGGCGCGGGCGATAGGTTTCAGGCGTGTATTCCAGGTCCGGGCTTCCGAAAATTTCCACCCACTGTGCGCGCCTCGAGAATTGGTAAGCATGATCATAGGCATGGCCGCACTCATGCCGCAGCAATTGCATACACCAGGAGGGCGTCCCGCCTTCAATGACCAGCATCTGATGGAGTTCGAGCTGCCGCAGGCGCGGGTGAGCCAGATAGAAAGGAATGGCGATGAGGGGCGAACCTTCCGGGGAAAACCACTCGTCGCCGAGGTAGGCGGCGGGCTTCAAACGGAGGTCGCGGCGATCCAGTTCTTCGGAAAGCTCGGCAACGCGAGGCTCCAGCTCGCTGCCTTCGATTTGCACGTGCAGATCGCAGATGCGGAGCGACAGCAGTTGCTCATCGGGCAGGGCGGCCCAGGCGGGTTCCGCGCTCGCGGCGTCAGTCATTTGTTCCCGTGGCCAGGCCCATGCGGTGCAGGAGGCTAATAAAGCGAGGATGGCTGCGCAAAGCAGCGAGCTCCGGATAATGAGCGATCAAGATGAGAAAGCCGACACGTTCCTGATAAGCATCTTCCAATAAATCCAGAGCTACCATGCGCGGCGGAGCGAGCGAGAGCCCAGGGGAGCTCATCTAGCTTCGCCACGCCGAAATCCAGGATTTTCGCCTGATAGCGAGCGGTAAGAAAGACGTTCGCGGGTTTAAGATCGCGGTGAATGATCTGCTTCTGATGGGCGGAATCCAAAGCATTGGCGATTTGGATGGCAAACTCAAGGAGTTGTTCGGTGCTCAGAGGGCCGCGCCGGATGCGGCTCTGAAGGGTTTCGCCCTCAGGTAGTTCCAGAACGAGAAATGGGCGGCCTTCGTGATCGCCTATCTCATGGAGGGTGCAGATATTCGGATGATTGAGCGCCAAGGCCGCTCGCGCCTCACGTTCGAAATGCGGCCGTACATCCGGCTCGATAGTTTCCGGGGCGACCAAAAACTTGAGCGCGACCAGGCGGCCCAATCGAATGTCTTTGGCTTTATAGAGGACGCCCATTCCGCCAGCGCCGAATTCTTCCGCGAGCTGGTAGCGGCCAGCGACTGTAGCCGCCGCGGGTGGATGCGCTAACTTTGCGGTGTCGATGATCCGCTAACTCCCCATCTCATCGGCCGATGGCCCATAGACGCCAGGAATGGCGATACCATTCAGCCGCAGATAGACGCCGAGCTGCGCGCGGTGATGGACCATATGGCTGAAGACCCATTTTCGCAGCACCTGATCGCGCGGGCTGTCGATCAGAACCTGACCACCCCATTCCAGTTTCCAGTGATGCGCCATTTCGGCGTCGCCGGCTTTGGCGAGCATGGCTCGGGCTTCGGGCAGGTCGCGATCAAACTTGGCGAGAATGTCGGCGCGTTTCTTATCCTTCCAGGCATGCATCGCTTTGTCGCCGTCTTCCGGCGTCAGTTTCATGAAATCCTGTTTGAAGGTGTCGCGGCACCATTCCGGGAAGTCGCTGAGGTGCCAGGCCAAGCGCCCCAATTCCATTGACTTGTCGTGCGGCTTCCAGGTCAGCTTGTCATCGGGGACAAGCGCCAGAAACGACCGCGTAGCGGCGAATTCCTCATCAAATTCGGCTAACAATCTTTCGTCCTCACCCATCTGCATCCTCCGCAGCCCAGAATACACGAGGAGGACGGGGTTCGGAAGCTGGAGGGGAAGGATGAGGGCCGATGTTCCAGCGATAATCACTAGCAGTGATCCGCATCGGACCTGCCGGATGGAATTACAAGGATTGGGCCGGCATCGTATATCCCGCCAAGCGCCCGCACGGATTCAGCGAACCCGGATATCTGGCAAACTATTTCGACACGCTGGAGATCAATACAAGCTTTTATGGTCCACCCCGCCCCAGTGCCGCGCAGAAATGGACGGAGGCAATCAGCCATAATCAGCGGTTTAAATTTACGGCAAAGCTATGGCGCGGCTTTACACACGAGAGGAGCGCAACTGTCGAGGATGAGCGGCTCTTCAAACAAGGCATGGAGCCGATCGCGGGGGCAGACCGGCTGGGCGCCGTTCTCGCGCAATTTCCGATCTCGTTTAAGAACACGGCGGAGAACCTGGCGTACGTAGGCGCGCTAAGCGCGCGGTTTCGGGAGTACGCGCTGGTTGTGGAGATCCGGCACGCGACCTGGAACGAGGAGCGAGTGATCGAAATGCTTTCCGATCTGGGTATCGGGTTGTGCAACATCGATCAGCCTTTGCTGGGCCGCGCGCTTAAGCCCTCCGCGCATGCCACATCGCCCGTAGGCTACATTCGCCTGCACGGGCGGAATTACAAGACCTGGTTCAGTGAGAACGCCCGATCTCACGAACGGTACGATTATCTCTACTCGATTGAAGAGCTGGACCCGTGGATCGATCGCGCTAAAGCGGTCTCGGCGCGAGCAACGGATACATACGTCATTTCCAACAATCACTATCTCGGCAAGGCGACGGTGAACGCGATCGAGATCGCCTCGATTTTACGAGCCGAGCCGGTGACAGCGCCAGCGCAACTGGTAGAGCATTACCCCGAGCTGAAGGAATTCAGTGTGCGCCTGCCAACTAGGGAAGGTTGCCTTTGGTAACAGGGAATCCGCTTGCGACCCAATTGGTATGCAAGTTCGTTTCGAGGAAAATCACTTGGAGGCGCGTAAATCCGAGCTCGCGCAAGGCACGATAGGCGGGCCGAATGTTAGGGCACTCGTCGAAAGGGCAGCATCCGCAATAGAGAAGAACCGCCTGATCGTGGGGCAAGTGCTCAACTGCTCTTTTCAGGGCAGCCAGACCTTCCGGCTTAGAGGCGGGACCGGCGAGTAGAGCGTGGGGAATGTGGGCGCTGCGATACAGCACGGGAAAACCGGCATAGATAACGACGGGCTTCACACGATCGGAGCGGAGCAGCAGGGCGGCGGCCTGCTTCGGAGACAGCAGTTCCTGTGCGGTCCAGGGGCCGGTTTGCGGTAAGGACGCGGGATACACAACCGTGGCGAGAGCAACCAGCAGCGTACCGCAGGTCACGCGGAAAAATGATTTTAGCGGGAGCATGTCTCAGGCGGCCGGCGATTGTGACGCAGCAGGCACCAACATGCCGTCGCGAATGTAATACTCGCCGCCGCGCCAACGCACGGTGTTGCGCGCGAAGCTGGTCAGCCACATGACGAACGCCAATGCATCCCAGACCACGATCAGCGGAATGTTTTTAGCGACCTCGCGGCGCTTCAGGCCTCGAACGCCGATCATATAAATCACGGCGATTCTCAAGCCCAGATAGACGCCGAAATAGGCAATCGCGAGCGCCAGAGAAGGATGCAGCGCAAAGGCGATAACAGCCCAGGCCAGGCCTTGTGTGAACAGCAGCCCGGCATGTCCCCAGGGTCGCATGTGGCGCATGACGACCAGCCAGCGCAATCGTTTCTCCAGCAGATCATTCAGCGTTGCATAATCTGCCACGGTTTCAATGGTGTAGCGCAAAAGCTCGACGCGATATCCCTGCTCGGCGATGAGGCGGCCTACGAGGAGATCGTCGGCCGGACGGTTTTCGATTTTCTGATAGCCACCGAATTCCGCCAAGCGAGCGCGTGTCGTAGCAATGGTAGGTCCCAGCGCAAACTTGACGCCATCGAGCTGCTTTGCCACAAGAAGGCCAGCGTAGAAATCAGAGAGCATGCCGACGGTTTGCATGTTCTCGATGAATGTTTTCTCCCCGGTGGACACGTAGAAGCACGTCACTGCGCCCACCTCCGGATCGGAGAGCGGAGCCACGATACTACGCAAATAATCGGGACGGACACGGACATCACTATCGCTGATGACGAGGTGCTCGTACTTTGCTTCGCCAGCGAGACGCGCGAGTTTCGCCACTTTATCATTCGTGGCGACGCGCCCGGATCCGAAAAGCACGCGAATACGGCGCTCGGGAAAGTCGCGCTGCAAACGCTCGATGGCCGGCACGACCGGATCGCCGGACGTACTTAGGCAAAAAACGACCTCGTATTCTGGGTAGTCCTGGCGACAGAAACTGGCGAAATTTTCGTAAGCCTCGGGATCCAATCCCCTAACCGGCTTCAGTATGCTTAGGGGCGGCAGAAACGCGGCATTCGAAGCGCGGTCTAAAGGGCGTTGAAAAAATCGCCAGGCGCTGTAAAGAACCAGCAGGTAATAAAAGAACGGGAAGACCGCCATTACCAACAAGGCGGTGGTAAGCAGAAGCATCAAACCTCTCTCGTGACAAAATCCTGCTCCCTCGGTCCAGAAATGAACCGCCCCACTCGAACTATAACAAACGGCTCCAGTTGCCGGAAAGCGAGCCGATCGATTGCTATGGTGAAACCTGGCGGAGAAGTTCCGCGTACTGTCAATTTGTCGAGCACAGTTTCCAATTTGCAGCCGGATGTTCATACCGTTGCAAGTGCTGAGGAGCCGGCCGGGATCGGGCACCGGCGCAAGCACACTGCCGCGTATGTGATAGTGGCCCTTTTCGCCGCGGCGGTTTATCTAACGTGCATCGCTTCGCCGCCATCACTTATGGACGATGTGGACGCAGTGCAGGCGCAGATTGCAAGGAATATGCTGACATCCGGCGATTGGGTGACGGCGCGCTTGGATGGCGTTCTCTACCTGGAGAAAGCGCCGCTCACTTACTGGGCTATAGCGATCGCCTATAAGGTTTTTGGGGTACACGATTGGGCTGCGCGCATTCCCATTGCGCTGTCGGCCATCGGACTTGCGTGGCTGACCGCAGCGTTCGGGATATGGGCTTTCGGGAGACGCGCGGGACTGTACGCAGGGCTGTGCATCTCGACATGCGTGGGCTTGTTTCTCTTTACACGTATTTTGATACCCGATGTTACTCTCACACTGACAATCGCGCTGGCAATGTGGGCGTTCTTGCGCGCGATCGAGGAGAGCGAACGACATCCGCGCGTGTGGGCGCTGATAGGCGCGGCGAGTCTTGGCGTCGGGCTACTGCTGAAAAGTCTGATTGCCGTCGTTTTCCCGTTGGGAGCGGGATTGCTCTATTTATTTTTCACGCGGCAACTGCTCTCGCGGAAAACATGGAAGCGGCTTCACCCGTTCATGTGTCTGGTGGTGATTCTGGCAATCGCCGCGCCGTGGCACGTTTTGGCGACCTTGCGGAACCCGCCTTACTTTGCTTTCACGCTGCGGAGCGGGCCGGGCGAATATCACGGGTTCCTGTGGTTTTACTTTGTAAACGAGCAACTCCTGCGGTTTCTTAATATGCGCTATCCGCGCGATTACAACACGGTTCCGCGGCTTTATTTCTGGTTGTTCCACTTAGTCTGGCTGTTCCCGTGGAGCGTGTATCTGCCGGCGATTGCTAAGTTGTCATTCAAACCGGCGGACCGGGCCGGGAAAACGCGCCTGCTGGCCGTGTGCTGGGTAGGCGTGGTTCTGGTTTTCTTCACGTTTTCGACCACGCAGGAATACTATTCGATGCCGTGTTATCCGGCAGTGGCGTTGTTGATCGGCTCGGCGATGGCAGCGGGAGGCAAATGGGTCCAGAGAGGAAGCCGTGTGCTTTGCGGCGTCACTATAGGCGCCGGCGCGGCCGCGATCGCCATCCTGTTTCTGGTTCGAAACCTTCCCACGCCGGGCGATATCGCGGGAGCGCTTTCGCAACATCCGAGCGCTTACACGCTTTCACTAGGACATATGGAGGATTTGACGCTTTCGTCCTTCGCGTACCTGCGCCTGCCCCTGGCGATCGCGGCGGCTGCATTTCTTCTGGGAGCCGCGGGGACATTTCGCGCCAACGGAAAGCGCGCGTTTATCGCCGCCGCACTGATGATGGTGATGTTCTTTCAAGCCGCCCGACTGGCGATGGTGGTGTTCAATCCGTTTTTATCATCACGGCCGCTGGCGACCGCGCTCGAGTATTCCCCCTCCGGCGATCTGATCGTGAACCATCACTATTACGAGTTCTCTTCCGTTTTCTTCTACACAAACCGGAGAGCGCTTCTGCTGAACGGCCGGTTCAACAACCTTGTCTATGGCTCGGACGCGCCCGGCGCGCCACCCGTCTTCATCAACGACTCGGAGTTTAAGGAGAGATGGCTTCAGCCGAAGCGATTTTATTTGGTCGCGGATTCGAAGGGCGTCCGCCGCGTTGAGAATTTCGTGGGACGCAGCAGCTTGAATGTGGTAGCCGAGAGCGGGGGGAAGTTTCTGCTAACCAACCAGCCGCTGGCAAATACGGCTTTCAAAGCAGTCGCCAAGAAACAGCAATGAATCGTCGCGTGTTCTTGCAGCGGGGCGCGGGAGCTTTGGCGGCGGCCGGACCGGCTTACGCGTTTTCGAGCGCGGAGGTTGAAGGACCGGAGTTCAGGACAGGGAATGCGCGCTGGCAGGCCGCCTATGACAAGGCGCTGTCCGTTCTTGCCGGCAATGTGCAGGCGATGCCGCGATACAGCAAGCCAGTGCTGATAGAGGGCTCGTCGTATAAGGGCATCTGGATGGAGTGCGGCCCTCTCGAAGCTTTGGTCTATCGCAAGTTCCGTCCGGATGTGGCCCGCAACAGCCACTTCGTCTTTTTCGAACTGCAGCGCCCGGACGGGCAATTCCCCTCCAACAACAAAGTATCTGAGACCGGCTTCGGACAGATTCAGATGTGCGTGCCGATCGCCGCAACAGCATGGGAACTTGCGCAGGCCACAGGCGACGATGAACTCCTGCGCGCGGCCTACCGTGCGTGCTCCCAGTGGGACGGCTGGCTGATGGGCTATCGCAACACGCGTGGAACAGGCTTAATAGAGGGCTTCTGCACCTACGACACTGGAATGGACAACAGCCCGCGCTGGGCGGGCATTCCGAACCAGTGTCCGGACAGGGACGCGACCCGGCGGCCTCCCATTCCGAGCCTGCCCAGGCTTTGTCCAGACCTCTCCGCTACCATCTACGGAGCGCGCATTGCGTTGGCTGCGATGGCAAAGGCGATGGGCAAGACTGTCGAGGCGAACAGGTGGACAGCAAGCGCAGAGGAGCTTCGCAACCTGATTCTTTCCAAGCTGTACGCGCCGGAGGATGCCGCATTCTACGATCTGGACGCGCAGAATCGTTTTGTGAAGATCCGGTGCGACATCTTGAGCCGGATGTGCGGTGAGCATCTACCCGATCCGACTCTCTTCGACGATCTGTGGCGGCGGCAGATTCATAACTCGAAGGCTTTCTGGGGCCCCTATCCGCTGTCTTCTGTGGCGCTCGATGACCCCTTGTTCGTCCGCCCGATCCCGCGCAATTCATGGGGCGGGGCATCGCAGGCTCTGACAGCCTTGCGAGCGGGACGCTGGTTCGATCACTATGGCCGCTCCGCGGAATTCAGCGTCATGATGGATCGCTGGTGCGAGGCGATTCAGCGTGATATGACCTTCCGGCAACAAGTCGATCCGATGACGGGCGTATTTACCAAGGAAGATCTGCCGAACTACTCGCCGACTTCACTAGTGATGATGGATTACACGTGGCGGCTCGCGGGCGTGACCGAAGAAGCCGACGTTTTGCACTGGAATCTTCGACCCGGGCATCCCGCAGCAGAGTCAGCACGGTTTTGCATGCGAACGGACACAGGTGGAGACGCCGAAATGCGCTACGACGAGCATGGGGCCGATCTCCAATTCGGAGGCAAACCGCTCGGCCGAATCGAATCGGGTGTGGTGCGACTGGTAACGAACAAGGCCGGCGTGCCACGTGAGTTGCTCGGGATTAGCGATCAGCCGCAGAACGTAAATATCCGGTTGATCGCTAAGGAACCGCGCGAAGTGGCCGTGCGGCCGAATCAGCGAATCGCGCTCTAACCAAGCCAGGCAATCTTCGAAGACGATCTGAAACTTTTATCACACAAGAGCGAGGGGTAGCGCGTCAGATAATAAGTGAAGCGATCTTCGCGTGAACGCCAGCGTGAGCTATCGGTCGCATCAAGATGGGTGGGTACTGCCGGAGCTGCGGCAGGCAAAAAAGGGAGATTTCAGTGCAAACTTCAGAAGTTTTGCAAGCATGGGGCAAGATCCTCCGCGGTGAGCGGCCCTCGCTTGCCATAGAAATCACGCGCGAGTGTCCGCTGCGGTGCCCTGGTTGCTATGCGTACGAAGCGGAACATTTGGGAGGCGGCGTAACGCTGCGTGAGTTGAATGATCGCAAGGGTCAAGCATTAATAGATGGCGTTATCGAGGTGGTGGATCGCATCAAGCCCTTGCACCTGTCGATTGTAGGGGGGGACCCGTTGGTGCGGTATCGCGAATTGGAGGCAATGATTCCGCTATTGCTGGCCCGCGGAATTCACGTGCAAGTTGTGACAAGCGCGTTCAGGCCGCTGGCTTCCAATTGGCCGACACTGCCGCATTTGAATGTCGTTGTGTCGATTGACGGCCTTCAGCCAGAGCACGACCTGAGGCGGTCGCCCGCGACCTACGCTCGAATTCTGAAGAATATTGCGGGACAGAAGGTTACCATCCACTGCACCATCACCGGCCAGATGATGAAGCGGCAGGGATACTTGAACGACTTTCTAGAGTTCTGGACGCCACGACCCGAGATCGACAAAGTGTGGTTCAGCCTCTTCACTCCGCAGAAAGGAGATCAGTTGCCGGAAATGTTGGACCGGGAGGAACGCATGCGAGTGATTTCCGAAGTGACTGAGTTGCGGAAGAGATTTAAGAAGCTGGACATGCCCGAGGGACTCATCCGGCAGCTTGCCTCGCCTCCTCGTAGTCCGAAAGAGTGCATCTTCGCGCTCACTACAGCGACACTATCCGCCGATCTCAAAACGAACATCACACCCTGCCTGTTTGGGGGAAATCCCGATTGTGAATCGTGTGGATGTATAGCATCGATGGGCTTGGCGGCGGTCGCAGCGCACAAGCTGGGCGGCGTTATTCCAGTGGGAAAGATATTCAAGGCCTCAGTGAAGATCGGGCAAATGAGGTCGAAAAGCGCGCCGCCACCGCCGAGAACGCCACAGGAATTGCGGATCCTGCAGTAGCCGGCAAGACTACGAACTCTTACGCAGCGGCCGGTTTAAAAAATCTCGTCTCGAGGGCGCGAACAGACGCACCTCGGCGATGGGGTCTGGATGCCGCGACATATCGAGGTGCGCGCAGCCGCCAAAATTGTTTTCATAAAGAGCCTAATCATTGATAAGGTTTTGACCTACTCCGGCTACCGCCCAATCCAACGGGCATCGCTGCGGCTGAAGAAAGCGGCCAATCTCGTGAGTAACTTAGACATCGTTTGAAATTACGGAACTATTACGGTTCGGGAGCAAAATCCTTGTTAGCTTGGAAATGCGACAGCCAGGAGGCCTACGTGAGGACGAATCTCGCCGACATAGCCGAACGCCCGAGAACAAATTGGACTAACAGTATTGTTTTCGGGCTTCTGCACGCGGGAGCCATAGCCGCGTTGTTTATGTTCAGCTGGCAGGCCTGTGCGATCGCCGTTTTCCTTTATTGGATGAGTACCAGCCTTGGCATCAGCATGGGCTATCACCGGCTGCACACGCACCGTTCCTATCGGATACCCTTGGCGCTCGAGTATTTCTTTGCTGTTTGTGCCACGCTAACGCTCCAAGGGGGGCCGATCTTCTGGGTTGCGACGCATCGAATCCATCACCAGAAATCCGATCAACCCGGCGATCCGCACTCACCCCGCGATGGCGGTTGGTGGGCTCACATCGGCTGGCTACTTGTTGGAGAGAGCAAACATAACAACACTCCGTTGATGGCTAAGTACGCGCCAGATTTAGCCAAAGACCCTTTCTACGTCTGGCTTAACAATTTTCATTGGGTTCCCCTGGTTGTGCTTGGACTCATCCTTTTCGCCTGCGGCGGTATTTCCTACGTGTTGTGGGGCATTTGCCTTCGGGTTGTTATCGGTTTCCATTGCACATGGCTGGTCAACTCGGTTACGCATATGTGGGGCAGCCGCCGATTCGCCACCCGCGACGATTCGCGGAACAGCTGGTGGGTTGCTCTTATCACCTCCGGCGAAGGCTGGCACAACAATCATCACGCACATCCTACGTCGGCGCGGCATGGACTAGCGTGGTATGAGTTCGATCTGTCCTGGGCTCAAATCAAAATTTTGAAATTGTTCGGCCTGGCGAAATCGATCCGGGTAGCGACAGTCAGCAGCGCGCGGGCTGGGACATAAGCGGCGCAGGGAATTGTGACGCCGAAAACATTGGTGAGCCGGGCGGGACTCGAACCCGCGACCACCGCATTAAAAGTGCGATGCTCTACCAACTGAGCTACCGGCCCCAGCAATTGAAGGTCTGCTTGCAGGATATCATCCGTTGAAGACCTTTCCATCGAACTGTTATTTAGCGGTTGCGGCGCGGCAAGACGAGACCTGCCAGAGCGCCTCGGCGAAAGACCATTCGCAATCGACCCAGGTGTCGATGGGATCGAATCCGCTCTCGCGCGCGTAGATGTGAAGTTCCTTTTCGGAGAATTTGTGGGACGACTCTGTCCAAATCGTCTCCCCGGCAAGGAACTCGACAGTCATGTTCAACGCGCCCACATACACGGATTGATCACGGGCGGAGAGCAAATGCATTTCGATGCGACGCTCGACTGGGTTCCAGCGAACTTCATGCGCAAAAGCGCGCAAATCGAAATCAGCATCGAGCTCGCGGTTGATGCGGCCCAGAACGTTTAAATTGAAGGCAGCAGTGACACCGGTGGGATCATCATAGGCCGCCAGCATTGCTTTCTCGTCCTTTACGAGGTCCGCGCCCAGAAGGAAAAAATCACCTGGCCGGAGCTGCTTTGCGAGGCGCGATAAGAAGTCGGTAAGGCTATCGCGTTCCAAGTTGCCGATCGAGCTGCCGAGAAACAGCAACAGAAGCGGCTGGCCGCCCTTTCGGGCGCGAACGACTTGCGAGAGACCGGCCATCCAATCGCCACATACCGGTCTGACGTCACACAATGTGGCGAGCTCCCGTTCGCAAGCGGCCAACGCGGCCACCGACACATCGATGGGGCGATAGCACAGATTGAAATGCGCGCTCGCCGCCTTGTCGAAACCAGCTAAGGCGCGCAGGATGTGGCGAGTTTTTTTCCCATTGCCGCTGCCGAGTTCTGCCACAAGCGGTAACGGACCAGTCTTCGAGGCGATCTCGCCCGCATAGAGCCTCAGCAACCTTTCGTCCGCTCGGGAGAGCCCGTATTCCGGAAGCAAGGTGATGGCTTCAAAGAGACTGCTGCCCAGATCGTCATAGAAGAACCGGGCCGGTATTTTTTTCTGTCCCGCGCAAGAAAGTCCGTCGGCCACTTCCAACGCAAATTGCGACAACCGCGGCTGAACCGATAAAGACATGCGAGTTTCCTTAATTTTCGACGCAGCGGAAAGTGGCGTAAGTGTAGGGATAATCGCGCCGGAACCAATTTCTGAACGAGTTTCGCAGGAGCCGCGCGGCCGTTCGCGCCGAGCCGCCTTTCATGACGTAGTGCTCGCCGTCGAAGAAATTCGCGGAGTAACCCGGATAACTGGGACGTGCCTGAAAACCGGGCAGCGGAGCAAAGATGGTGCTCGTCCATTCCCAACCGTTACCCAGGAGTTGGCTTACTCCGAATCCGCTGTCGCCCGCCGGAGTGGCGTGCACTGGTTCCGGATCCCACCCCTTGAAGTCGAAGTTGCCGTGCCTCCGAGTGGGCAAGCCATCGCCCCAGGGATACGGACGCTCGTTTCCGGAACACGCGCCGTAAGCGGCACGGTGGAACTGCTCTTCGGAGGGCAATTTTTTTCCGAGCCAAGCCGCGTAATTCTCGGCTTCGGCCTGTGTAACGAATACGGGCCAATCCAAGGGAAACGGAATGTCTCGAAACATGCCGCGATAGAAGATGGAATCGCCGCGCTGCGACCAAAAGAACGGCAGGGGAGCGCCGTCCCGCACAAAGCGCAGGTACTCGCCATTTGTTACGTCATATTTTTGAATTCGAAAAGCTGCCACGGCTCGCCGCGTCTCGTCGTATTCGTTGTCCCAGCCAAATACGCCATCGCGAGGCTTACCGAGGACGGCTTCACCAGCCGGGATGTCGCGCCACTCATTGTTCCAATCGGGACGCGATTCCAGGCGCGGCTGGCGAAAAGACGAACCATTCTTCAGCTCATAGCCGAAGTTGTGGAACATGTACGCCAGCGTCTCCAGATGCATTTGACGGTGCTCGATCGCCATGTGCACGACATCTTCCGGGGCGCGCTCGATACACTCGTCGACGCGCTCGCGACAGCGCATCGCGTAATCTCTAACCGCTGCTACCGAAGGCCAGTCGGAAGGCGTATCAGAAGGGAGGTGATCTGCATCCGGATCGATGCCCGCCTGAAACAAATTGTCGAGACTGGAATCGGGAGATTTCAGGCCGACGCCTTCGCGGCAGATCTGGATAGCATCGAAGCCGTCCAGGTGGCCCAGATAAAAGATCACGCGGTGGCGTTCCGTGATCGGCCGGCTGTAAAGAGCATCCGGCTTCAGAATGCTGAATAGCCGGTCGCTTTCCTCCCTCGCAACACGTATTTCCCCGAGCAACTTACTTGCTGCCACATCGACGGTGGGCATAGCTATCGTTCTCCTGCAGATTGAGAGTGGGTGGACGACGCACCGCTCCCATTTGATGTCGGAAGGGTCCTCGAAAATACCAAATATTTTGGGTGAAGTAGAAAATGCGAGCGGCGCGGCCTATTGAACAGGGGGGCCGAGGAGCCCGCGCGCGACCGCCAGCGCCTCTTCGCGACTGTGGATTTCCCCTTCCAGTTGAGCAGTTTCGATGGCCTCGAGAGCGCGCCCGAACCCGGGACCTGGTCTATATCCAGCCTGGATCAGATCGCGACCGCCGATCAATCGCGCCGGGCGTAATTCCTCACTTTTGAACTCGGCGAGCTTGGCGCGGACGAACTCGTATGAGCCGGTATATCCATTGCTGGCTAGGCAATCCAAACGATGCAGCTCCAGATGCTCCTCGAAATCGGGTAGCCGCAGAAAACGTTTGAGGGTGCTGAGCCGCATGTTTCGCACATCCTTGAAACGCATGTGATTGGCCACAAGAGATGTAACGCGATCCACCTCCCAATTAGAGAATTTTAAGTCACATAGCCTCTTATAGGCCATTTGGGCGCCGATTTCTGCATGTCCGTCGAATCGAATACGTTCGGCGATACGAAAGGTGGGAGGTTTCCCGACATCGTGCAGCAACACTCCCAGCGCCAAGGTTATGGTGGGATTATTGAGCTGCTCGAGCATCAGAAGTACGTGGGCCCACACGTCGCCTTCGGGATGGAATTCAGGAGGCTGTTGAACACCCTGGAAGGCCTTCACCTCCGGCAGGATGCAGACCAGGAGATCGCAGGCATCGAGCAACTCGAACCCGTAGCGCGCGTGGCCTTCAATCAGAATGCGAGTCAGTTCGTCGCGGATGCGTTCGGCCGAGATTCTGCCGATGTTGTCTGCAAGATGGCGGATCGCGCTCCGGGTTTCGGCTTCGATGGAAAAGCCAAAACGCGCGGCGAAGCGCACGGCACGGAGCATCCGCAAGTGATCTTCGCTAAAGCGCTCCATTGGATTCTCGATGGCGCGTATCACGCGGGCTTCCAGGTCGGCCCTGCCGCCGACGAAATCAAGCACCGCACCGGAAAAGGGATCCTGCATCAGGCCGTTGATCGTGAAATCGCGACGCCTGGCATCGAGCGCCGGATCGATTTCAAAGCGCACAGCATCGGGGCGGCGCCCGTCCGAATATCTGCCTTCACTGCGAAAGGTGGCGACTTCGACCTCAGCGTGTCCGTGCTTGACGAGGACCACTCCGAAATGGGCACCGACGTTTTGGGATTGCGGAAAATACGCGAACAGCTTCTCCGGCGTGGCGTCCGTGCTGACGTCGTAATCTTTGGGCTGGAGGCCGAGCAGACGGTCGCGAACGCAGCCTCCCACCAGATAGGCTTGGTGTCCCTGGAGGCGCAGTGTTCGGACGATATCGAGAGCCAGAGCCTCGCGTTCGTTCACAGCCATTTCATCGATCCCGGGCGGAGCGCAAAAAGCGGGTTCGCCCATGTCCGTGTCCGGCGCCAGACGGCGAAGTTATTTAGGCGTGCTTGCCCTTGGTCTTTAGATCTGGCGAAGGTTCCGGGGCCGGCTCGGCATGGCTCCCGTCTTCCGCGGCGGCCAAGGCAGCCTGGGCCTCCGCTTCAGCCTTCTTTAGCTCCTTCTTTGACGGCGGGGCCTGTTCATGACGATAGTCATGATCGTGATAACACGTGCGGCAGCGAACTTTCGCGGCTTCGCCATTCACAAGCGACACGATCGAATGGTTAGTAATCCGGCGGCATTTGATGCAATGATCGTCAATTACATCGCCTAATCGCTTTTCACCCATGGAGAGGCCGACAGAACGGAGTTTATCAGACTTGGGCCGCTGACCGCTATACACTTCGCAGAGGTGCGAATCGCAAGGCAACGGAGATGCTAGACTGAAACTTTCGATTTAGAAGGCCAGGTAGCTCAGTTGGTAGAGCGCAGCCCTGAAAAGGCTGGCGTCGGCGGTTCGATTCCGTCCCTGGCCACCACATTCTAAAAGACTTACTGGCGACCCAGAAAATCGGTTTTTAGCCTCGCGAACAATACGCGAACATCGCTACCCGAGGGCTGCTTTGCCGCCTTGTTCGCATTCCATGAGCTTCCAAAGCTCCCGTGCAGTGTCGCCCGTCTTGGCTATATGCGTCTTTGCCAATTTTGCGTACCGCTCGGTCATCTTGATGTTTGAGTGACCCAGAATCTTGGCCAGTTCGTAGAGGTCGCCGCCGTTCATCATGTACCAAGAAGCGAAGGTGTGTCGCAGATCGTGGAATCGAAAGTCTTCGATTTTTGCCAGCCCGAGGATTGTCTCGAAACTGCCCTCCACTCGCTGTCTCAATCCCTTTGCTCCCCTTTTCGGCGGAAAAATGCGATCCTCTCCCAAAACAGCCGGAAACCGACGCAGCTCGTCAGCCAATTCAGGGGTCATCGGTACGTAACGCACCTTGCCCTTCTTTAGCCGCGCCCGGACGGCAATCACCCGTTCCTCATACTTCACGTCCGACCATCGGAGTGCGAAAATCTCGGCAATCCGCATGCCCGTCGTCAATGCAATCAGCACGAGCATCCTGAGTCGATAAAACGTTTGGTTAATTTCTCGTGTGCCTCTTCGGTATACCTTCTCATCGAGTGCATGTTTCAACCGTTGAAGCTCTGAGGAAGACAGGTAGCGTTCGCGCTGGTCATCCGGGCGCTCTACCTCGACCTGATCGGCAGGATTCCGGTCTATTCCGGTTTCCTTCGACCAGATAGTCGACGCCTTCTCCATCATGTGGTGCATGACGTTGAAGTGCCGGACGGCAGTCCCGGTTGATAGGCCCTTGACGGCGGTTAAATTCTCAAACCACCGCGCAATGCCAACGCCGTCTACCTCCCGGACAAAAGCCATTCCGAGCTCTTTCCGGATTCCCTCAATTATGCTCTTCTCACGGTCACTGGACTTCTTCTTCCTGCCGTAGTGCTCCCAATAACGATCCAGCAGCGCAGACATTCGGAAGTTGATTTCCCGCTTTATGTCTAAATGCCGGTTTTCATCTCGCGCGGAAAGTCGCTTGCGCTCAATTTTCTTAGCGAGATCGACCGGCCCATGCACCCGTACGCTCTTGTTTCTTCCTCCTTCCCTCCAACGAACTTCTAAAGTTCCGTCGGGCTTCTTATGAATTGACAATGGCGATTCTCCTTTCAGTCAATGGTTTGGGTTGTGTGCTGTTCAACGAAGCGCTCAAGCGCTCTCACGTCGAACCGCAACGCCCGACCAACCTTGACGAAGGGAACCTCTCGCAACCTGGCCTTCTTATAGACCGTGTCCACTTGAAGACCGAGATATTGAGCAGCTTCCTTCACATTCAGGAGCCGCCTACCGATGCCCCCATTAAACAACAACGAGGTTTCGCTTGCCATGCTCATCCCTATTGCCAACGCATATCGACGGCTTGCCCTGTGCCGTTGGCCGTAGATTTCGAATCTTTGTCGTTCTCACAGTCGGGGCGAGCCGCAGGTGCTCTTAAGCTGCGCAACTGCTCCTGGAAGTGTCGATCGGCGGATTGCAGCCGGTCCAACGCATCAGCCAGTTGCAGACTTGCCTCACAAACAAGATGGGAACCGGGCAGCTGCTTTTCGATTTGTTTGATAGCAAACCTGATTTGCTCCATCGCAATCCTCGCTTGATAGGCCATCTCGAATTGAATCGGTGATGGGCGCGATCGAATTCTTGCCTCGACCAAAGCAAACACTTCTCTCGCGAGTTCGGAACTATTCACAACTGTCTCCCTCTACTGCTATTTGGAATTCAGACTTGATCGCTGCTGCAGACGATTCCCTGGAGGAATGATCTGCGGATCGGGCTGGAGCGGCTCGTACGGAGCGTCGAACAAAATGTCGCGATCCACTCGAACCGTGAATCGATACCCCGCAGGAACTTTGATAGTCGGCTGCACATTCAGATTGCGGCGCGTAATCGCAGACCCGGTCTCGCTCATATTCCGGCTGACCGATGCTTCGGCTGTTTGCGTCGGACTCGGATAATTTAGGATGCTTTGATTCTGCCGCTGCGATACATCGAAAGCAGCGCTGAAGAGACTGCTGAGTGCTGCTGAACCAAACAGACGCTTGTAGTGGCGATCTACCTTGTCGTGCAAGCCGGCATTCCCCTGTGCATCGAGCCCTTCCATTCCGTTGAGATCGACCGAAGAAGCGTCTGGGAAAATAATTCGGTTCCAGACAACCTGGACGCCCGACTGGCCGTAGCTTACGCGTGAGTCGTACTTGCCAACAAGCCGAGATCCCTGCAGGGATTAGGAGAAATTGGCCCGTTGCAGTGTCGTAGACATTCACCGCGACGAGCGCTTTTAACTCGCCCGGCAGATCCGAATTGAGTCCTTGTTCGAGAATGGCGGGTATCTCCCATCCACTCTTAATTTCGAAGCTGGACATCGGTGGTTCACGAGTCGACCGCAAATAATCATCCGTCTGATGTGCAGCGGCGCTGTCTAGAAAGGCTTGTTTGCGGGTCTGCTCATTTTGAGCGTTGTAGTCATCTAGGTCGCTTCCTGAGACGATACCGCGCATTCTGTTCCCGGTGCTATCAGGCCTCGCAACGGCAGGGATTGAAGCGGAAGTCGGTAACGAGAGGTTCGCGGCGGTCGCAGAAAATCCCGACGCGGAGTTGGCTGAGTAGTCTCCGTGCTCGGAGGAACGGATCGAAGTCGGGGCTATCATCGCGGCATGCTCCTGTTGCGCCTCCTCTGTTAACGCCCGTTCTTCAGGTGAAGGTTCGTGCACCGGAGCGGTCGTTGTCGTATTGGCAACTTGGATTGGTGCTCTTCTTACAAGTATCCTTTCCAGAGGCCCTGAACACGGTTGGCCTGTTTCGGGATTGAACCGATATACGGCGTTCGGCTTGCCTGCTGCAAAGCAGGGGTTCGAACCAGAAACCGGTGCGCCATCGTTTGGCGGTTGTAGTTCCGAAGACTGAATTGCAGGCATGCGGGTAACCGCCGCATTGCCGGAAGGAATACTTTTGACGATGTCCGCGTCCGCAGCTGGCGCCAGCATTTTGGGCCGGCCGTGGCCGTTTGCCGTGGCTTGAGCTTTGGCCGACCTGCGATACCCGCCGTAGGCGAATCCAATGAGGACAAGCACCGCGAGAACACCGATAACTCAGGCCAACCCTTTTGCTGATTCGAGGAGAGCTTTGCGGTGCCGGATGAAGATCTAGACCGGTGGGTGATTCGAACGAGGGTTTCTCCGACTCGCGCTCTTTATCCTCTGGGTGCAACACGTGCAATCTCCACTTTTTGGGCTTTCTTGCCGGAACCCAGTACGAGTTCTGCGCGATCAAATACCCGATCCACAACGTAGGTCTGCTGCCGAACGCGGTAATTGCTCATCTCGCCCTTGCCGTCACTGCCAATAATCAGCAGGACGGGGGCTTCGCGGTTCTGCATTTCTTGCGGCATTTGTATGTACGTCTTTGCCCCGTCATCGAATACTCGCGTTGGCCGAAGATGCTCATTCGCACCACTTACTTTGTAATCGAAATTGAGCTTTTCGACGGCAATCATGGTCGGCATCTCGTCAGCTGCTCGCTTTGCAGTGCGCTCTCGTTGACGTACCTGTGCCTCCTGCTCTTGCCACTTTTGACTGTTCTGATCAGGCGGATACTGAAACCCAATCCGAGCAATATAGTCTTGGGCTTTTGAGATTAGCCGCAAGTAATACGCACGCCGGTCCGTTGTGATGAGCAGGTTTGTATCCAGCCCTGCCATCTGCGGCTTAAGAACGATGATCGGAGTAGCTTGGTCGCCGTTGCCGTAAAACGCCGGTGAGATATTCCAACGAACGGAGTCGCCGATCTGCGGCTCGCCTTCCAGCTTTTCGCCGGATTGCAGTTCGATCATGCAGACGCGCAGAGGCGCACAGACAACTGTCGGAAGCCCGGCACCGAAGTTGTAGATCACTCGACCATCCGCGCCAGCAATAGGAGAAATGTTTTCTCCGCGCCAGCGTTCACTCACACGAACGGCTTCGATTGCCGGTTGGCTCAGCGGCACGTCAGGTTTGGAAGACAGGTCCTTCCGAACTTCTGCTTCGGCGGATCTGGTCTCTTCGATACGAGTGCGTGTGGTATATCCTGCCGAAGCCTGCTCCTGGGCAGACATGATGTTCGAAATGGCTGAAATGATGATCGCAGTTAATATTAGGCGTCGTTGCATTCAGAGAACTCCGTCACAGAACCCTTGACCAACTTGCCTGAGTTACATAGATCCCAAGCGGATTGATGCGGGCCTGCCTTTCGTCTTTTGGTGGGTTAAGCGCAATGGTGAATGCGCCTTTCCAGCGGTCCTTTTCTTTTGCGGTCCCATAGAGGTCTCGAACCGTCTCGACCCACTCGACTTCGAACGTTTCCTCACTGTCCTGAAGCACCGATTGCACGTCAACAGATACCGTTTCCGTTTGAGCTCTCGTGAACGGTTGGTTAGCGCGATAGAAATCGGAGATGAAAGTCTGTGCGGGGCTGCCACTTGCGATGTGAGCGTAGACGCGATCGATTGACCTGCGCTGCGCAACGCCATCTGTCGTAACGAGCCTCAGGTTTTCAACCCACTCGATCAGAGTTGACCTTTTCAACTGCTCGTCTGCGGTGCTCGCCTGGTCCGCTAAGCCGGACGCTACCGGTCTGCCCAGGTTATCTGTCACGACTACAAAAGGGACAACTCGGGAGCGAACCGACAACCAGACCACGCCAGACGTTGCGACCAGCGTTATGGCTGCGGAGATGAAAGCCGCGGCCCGCCAGTTTCGCGCTCTGGCGATGTGATCTCCATAGCGTTCATCCCACTCGCGGCGTGCAGCGAGGTAGGGGTTGTAATCGCTACGTTGCATCCCAGCATGGGATGCTGCTGTACTTATTTTTCGGGTCGAAGATAGGAACCCAAACAACCGGTTTTGCTCCTTTGAGGCTGTCTTGGGACAGGCTCTAAAGGGAAGGGTTTGAGTGGGACGGATTCGGACAGCGGAGGGCTTTCTCGGAAGCGGGGGCACTGCTGTGCTTCTCCCAGCGCTGACCCATAATCTTGGATTTCAGAATGGAAGCGGGTCTCGCAGTGCTCATCAATGCGCGAGTTCCGAAATCACATCACGGTCTTAGCTTTGGTCGTAGTTGCCCGAACGCTCCCGGCTCGGCTCCACGCTTTATCATTTCAATTGCTCCCGTGAGTTGCTGCATGAGACCTTCAGCCTCCTCGGAATCGTACCCTATGAGGTCCTTGAATTCCGCCGAATCGATAGAGTCAAGCGCTTCAAATACACACGCCTGCAGAAATTCGAGTTCTTGCTGCGTCAAATAAACCAGCACTCGGCCGTGGCTCGCCTCGGTTACTGTCAGACGACTTGTTCTCTTCTTTCCTGTTTAACCCCATGAGAATGTATCGCGTTCAACCCGCTCGTAGCTCGCATCCAAGCCTGGGCCCAAAAGAAGGAGCGCAGCAATCCGACGCGCAATATTCCGGAATTCGCGGGCCTCAGATTCATTCAGACTGCGGCCCAGGACCACGGCTTCGCGATAGCTGAGCCACTTCTTAAGAACAGTGTAACCGCTCGCGGTGAAGTCCCAAACTCGTTTCGGAACGTTCTTCCAATATGCCGTTTCGTTCAGTGGCACGTCAACGGTTACAGTACCGAGTCGTTCGAGGGCGGTTTCCAGTGAGAAGCCCAGAATCGTTGCACCTTCGCGTATCGATTCGAACTCATCAGGCCCATACTCCCGTTGAATAGAACTGTCTGGCCCGGGGAAAACTGCCGTTCCTTGCAGGTATCCCCAGCGCTTTCGGACAGCAAGCCAATCGCCGTCACTTGAGCTACTGAGGTTCATAAAATACAGTGACAATTTTAGAACAAAGAAGCCTGCTTCCAGCAAGCAGTAATAATGGTGCGTCGGCGTTGCATCGAACGCAGGGCAGAACGGGCATCGGCAGACAGATTCCAGAGATCGCGGGGGCAGAAGTTAGCTAACTCATGTTGCTTGAGATGGGCCCAGATGTATTCGGCGGGATTCAATTCAGGAGCGTAGGCGGGCAGGTAAAAGGCTTCAATTTTTCCGTTTAAGCTGGCGAGGTAGTCCTGCACGACGCGGCTGCGGTGTCCTGGCAAACGATCCCAAATGAGCAGGATAGGCTGAGCGATCTGCTTTGAGAGGTGCTGCACGAAATCGCGCACTTCCTCCTTTCGCATAGTTCCCTCGTACAGTCGAAAATAGAATTGCCACAGCGTAATACCGGCCGCAATCGACAGGTTGTCCCAGTTGAATTGATGTTGGAGGATCGGTGTCACACCGCGCTTGGACCAAGTGCGAACACGGTGCGGCCGCTCGCTGAGGCCGCTCTCGTCTACGAAGACGATGAGACGGCCTTCTTGCCGAGCTTTTTTTAAGAGCCGGCCAAGTATTTTCCTTCCAATCGCGAATAGCCGCCTCGTTCCGCTCGCGTGCGCGACCCACCGGACGCTGGCAGCTCCAACCCAATTTTTGGTGTAGAATCCACCACACGTGACCGGAACGATACTGCACTTTAAAGTTTTGGCGAATCAGTTGTGCGATCCGGTCCAGCGTCCACAATCCATTGGGGAATCCGGCCTTCTCGGGGCCCGCTCGCAAAAGCGCCTCCAACTCTTTGAGTTCGACCGCGCTCAAGCCGGGCGGTCTTCCTGCACGCGCAGCCTTCTTTAAACCTGCCGCCCCTTGCTTCGCGATCTGATTCGACCAGCGCCGGACGCTTTCTCGACTTACTTTCACTTGGCGTGCCACTTCCGCCTGACGCACTCCTCGACCGAGCAGCTTCGCCGCTCTCATCCGCCGCCGCTCCAACTGATCAAAATCCCGAGTGTTCTTTGCGCGTGACCTCATTACAGTCATGGACGCATCCAGCGAGCCCTTGTCACTGTATTTTATGACTCTCAGTAAGCTGCCCACCGCCAACTCGCGACACCATCGCAATATTCCGCAGTTCCGATCGCACGTGCCCGACAGTCACTCCGACTAACTGTTCGGCCACATCGAATAAAGCAGCAACCTGCCGGCCGAGCCCGGCCGAAGACTCTAGATTGTTCCGGCTACCTGGAAGTGGAATGCGCGGCCAATCTAGGCGTAACGCACCGGCATTCTGCGTTCGGTACTTAGGTGCGTTGAGGACTGCTATTGCGTGAAAAAACAAGTCCTCCGGAGTGCAGCCTAAAGAATCAAGGTATGCGCGCGCACGTTCAGAGATGTTATATTCCGGCCCGGTTCTTGCGTACGCGAATAGGCCAGTCTGCTCCGACTCTTCAGCCTGGGCAAGGCACAGAGGGATGTAACTGGAGAGACCGTTTCCGAGATTGTCTCCGAGGTCTCGAACCACGACTCCGCGGTCGAACGCGTCCCATCGGCTGGCGCTCTCGCGCCTCAATCCAGAAGTTCTCGGGAAAGATGTGCCGCACATAATCTGGACGGCTTCGGTCCAACAGACCAGATTCTTCTTCCCAATAGATCCATCGGCAATCGAAGGGACGATACGCGTAACGAAGGACACGATGATTTACCGGTCCGCGCTGAAGTATGCGTTCGCGAGCAGTGACAGCATTAAAGCGTTCGGTGCTGACCATCGTGAGCGGTGCCATCCGTGCCATTTCATCGTGATTGATAGAGGAATCAAGATAGTTCCTCACTCGCTCCTCCAAGCGACTGCGGTCGACATCAACAACCACCGAATCGCGACTGGTTTTCACGCCCGGATAAAACACCGGCATGAGCTCGAGAACCAACGGCCAAGCGAGATATGCGTGTTCGACTTGAACAGGCACAAACGGGAGCCCGAGCGCAGAGTGAGGGTGAAGCCTTGTATAGTCTTGATCGATGGTCGTCTCGGCCGTTGCAAGGAGGTCCGCACGCTTACTTCTTCCCCAGAAATCCCGATACAGAACTTCGGGTGCGGGTTGGTGATCGCGCCGACGAACGAGAAGCGCTATCGCGGTTCCCTCCTTAATTCCTTGCGAGTTGTACTGGGTAGAAAAAACACTCGGGTCCGGGAGTCCATCCGGGGTCTGCTTGCCGGTCCGGTCGCGATCTCCGTTCAAGGAGTCGATGCGAATCGAATCAAACGCTTCGAGGTATCGCTCACGCATGGCGGGATGAGACAGCCCATCAAGCCATGAATAGTTCGAGATGTAACACACGATACCGCGGCCGGTGCGTTCGACAATGCGCCGTTATGCCATCCGAAAGAACCGGACGTATAAATCGTTCAGCCCCTGTCCCTCAGGTTGTCGAGTTCGTGCGCTGGCGCGGTAAGCATTACTGAGACTGCGTTCCTCCTCGATGCGTGCGATCTTCGCGAAGCTGTCGTACGGCGGATTCCCGAGTATCACTAGAATGGCCTGGTTCTGTTTAACGTCTTCTGCTAGGTCGCGCTCTTCTTCGAGACCAGGAAATGGGAGATGCTGCTTCACCCCCGTCGGCGGTTCCCAGCCGGTCAGAGCATTCGTAAGATAGATGCCAGGACGCTCCCCATCGTCCAGAGGCGAACCAAGCTGTTGCAGCAAAAGACCGAGTTGGAGATGAGCCACTACGAACGGGGCCGGGAGAAGCTCAAATCCGAAGACGCGGCTCATCGCGGCACGCTTTACGTTGCTCGCAACGAGCGCATCCCCATGGAGCACGCTCAAAGACGCCTGGATCCGGTGTAAAACCTCAACTAGATAAGCCCCGGTCCCGCAGCTTGGGTCGAGGATATACACGTTGTCGTCTCCGAGGCCATCGCGGATTCCGAGCTCGTTCTTCAATGCCCAATCAACGCGTGCAACCTGGTACTTGACGACCTCGCGCGGAGTGACCAGACGCCTAAATTTTTCCGGAGCACTGGGTCGAACTTCTGCAGAAATGGCTCATAGAAGTACTGAACTGCATGTTCTTCGGCAAAGTGCTCGAAGAACACTCTTCGGTCAACTCGGTCCAGAACCGCGGCCGTCCAATCCAGTAGTTCTTCAAGCCCAAGCGGTCGAAGTGTCGTGGGGCTAGAGAGTTGCGCATACAACGCCGTGATAACGGGCACTCGCAGATACCACGCGGCCGTTCGCCAATCAAATCGGGCGTTTTGCGCGCCCGCTTCGAGACGCCGATTCCAGAGCACCCACGATGAGAACACTCCGTAAAATAGTGTCTGGATCAGGGACGACCGAAAGAAATGCTCTCCTTCCCGTTCCATAAACCTGATACCCAGCGCCTTTTCGAACGCATCGCGAATACCCGTAAGCGCCCGAAGCTGGGAGCGCGGCATATGCTCCAATGCCCCATTAGCCCTTCGAGCATATGCAGCGAGAAACCATGCGACTTCTTCCGGCGTCGCGATTGGCGCAGCATGAAGCATCACCCGCTTGAGATAATCGACAAACAAATCCCCATGCACGTCGGCAAGATCTCTTGGGTTCGCTGTAGTGCGCCAGAAGCCCGTTTCGGTTTCGGCAAGCCTGAAGTTCTCCAGCTTTACAGCCGTCCCATCCGGTCGGCGTCCCAAGAGAACGAAGTCGCGATAGTTCGTTACCAGCACCTGGCCGTACTCATTCCAGTACGTACTCACTTGTTCTGAATCGGCTGTAACCCATGCGCTATTAACCGGCGGCTTCACCTCGACCGCGCCTCGGCTGGGCCGCTGTCCTTGGATGATGTCCTCGTCGTTCTGTAGTTGGTCGGGCGTGAAAAGCCCACCATCAGGGAGCCCCGCGCCGCGATTTTGCAAATTCATGACGCAGCGCACTCGGGGACGCAGCAACGAACCGACCTCGTTCAAAAGGTTCGACAGAGCTGGATAGTAGGAAGTCTCTGGCGTGTTCGCGCCCGTGGCGCGGATTTCCCGCAGATGCCGGAGATAACGCTCTAGTGGATGCATGCACCGAGCCTCTATTCTTTCAGAATAGGAGCCACATGGCTCTCAGCCAACGCTTGAACCGGTTCAGATTGCGGAGCTCTGACGGTACCATTGTGATTATCAGTAAACGTGATGGGCAGAAGTGTAGCCAGTAGCCGCCTTGCGGCCGTCGAGCCGATGGTGGAGCGGAAGATTTATGTATACGAAATAGACGCTGGATTTAGCGGTGATAAGCCCGCTACTTTCGATCCAATGCCCGTCCTGAAGCATATAGAAAATCAACCGTATACGATGCAGGGCCGATATTTGGATGTCGGAGACAGCAATATCTCGTTCGTGATCACTAAATCATTCGATCACCCTCAGAAGCTCGTGTACGTTCTTAGCCGCCGAAGTAATCTCCCGGAACTCGAACGCAACGGCAACATGTCACCACTCCCGATTCCGATTGATAGCGGCTTGGGAGAAAAAATTCACATCATGTTCTTCGGACGGTATGCTGCCGCGGATTTCAACTTCTACGGTCCACGTGCAACGGGTCTAGCAACGTACTTCGCTTTGAAAGCTAAAGGGATCGGACCGAAGATACGGCTGCAGCAATTAGTCAAGGGGAAAGCTGTAGAAGAGCTTAAGCGGCTCGATGGCATCACTGTCGCGCGTTTCAAATTTCATGAGAGCGCTCTGCGCTTGGTCGAACGCGCGGATGAGTCTTTAGCCGCCGCATTCCGGGCCACTATCGACGTTTCCAATGCGGACGAATTGGAACTTATCCTGCGTCGAAAACGCAAACGCGGAGTGACACGCTATCTCTCCGCTGATGTGCTGAGAGGCATCAGGGAACTAGCGAAAATTCCGGATACTTACGAAGAGTTTGACCAGCTCGTAGCTGAAGGCGTGAGCAAGACGACTGCGGACAAACAGGAAGTGGACGTGCTCTCCGACCAGTTAATACTCAAACGTAAAATGATCAGAATGAATAAGCGATCACGCGCGGTCCAGAGCGAGTCAGCGTTCGAAGAGATCGAGAGTGCATTCCTTGACGCGCAGTCCGATCTTGGGGCGACGGGAACGATTTTCTAAAGAGGAGCTGCGTCGTGCGGTTTGCGGAACGACACTTCGAGCTTGTTGATTTCGGTCTCGTGATCCTCGCCTCGAGTGCTGTGTTTATCGCAGGGCACGTTATCGATCACGATGTCACGCTTTTGGATATTCTAAAGGGCAACAGGGCACCCGTATACGGAACGCTCGCTGCCCTATTTGGAACGATGTTTGGGTTCGCAATGACGGCGATCTCGATCATTCTGGCCTTCGGTCAATCTCCCAAGCTGTCGATCCTGCGAAACAGCCGTCACTGGAGAACGATGTGGGGAATTTTCACGAGAGGACTGAGGATTCTCATTAGCGCAGCCATTGTGGCCGTTTTGGCTCTCACATTTGACAAAGACTCCAGACCTCTCGTGCTTGTCACGTACGGAACCATGTTTGCGGTGTTCCTCGGGTTTGCGAAACTGTGTCGAATCATATGGGCGTTCCAAAATCTGATATTCGTAATGACTCAGCCCGAGCGGCAAACCGATCGTTGGCGGCAAGACCTGGCAACGCTCGAGGAACCCACTCACGTGCGTTGAAACGCCCATTCCGAACGGGTCCAATAGATACCCGCATGTCCAGTAATCCAGCGGCAGCAGTTGGGCTCAAGATTAGTGGGACGAGCCGGAAGATACCGTCCTGGGCTCAGACTATCGAAGCGTGGAAGTCACCGTCGACCTGTCCTATAGCATCGCAATACGGGTGTCCGAGCAATCATGGATCAATGTTGCAGATCATTGGTAATTCCGAACTGTTTTGGGAGTTCGTGAAGTTGGCTGTCCCGACGATCATTTCGGGGGCCGCGCTGTTTTTCGTTCTCAAGGATAGGAGGCCGCGGCTCGATATTCGCGCCAAACGCGGCGACTGGTACAAGCTGACGAAGACGTTAACGGGCTCTGAGCTTATCTTCCGTGGAGTCGTCGAGGTCTACAACCGCAGTTCGCGGGCGAACGCCATTCGTGAATACCGTTTTGACTTCAAGGATTCCGATGGAAAGTGGAAGTCCATGGAATCTGAGCAATATACGAACAGGGAGTCAAACGGCGCTGACGCACCGGAAAAGGTGTTTAACCAGACGGCACTAACGATCGCGCCCTATTCAGGTACAGAAGTTCCGGTCCAAGCGCTGACGAAGATTCAGCGCCCGAAGGGGGGACTCTTCGTGCGCACCAGAATGAAGGATCTATTCGGAAAAGAGTATCAACTGGAAGTGAGCGCGTCGTTCTAGAAACGGGCAGAAGCCTTGCTGGCATTCAGTCGTAGCTAGAAGAGATCGTAGCGAGAATCGTTTTTGCAACTAAGCCCCGAAGCAGTCGTGAATAGCTGTTCCCTGGCGTTACTCATCATGTTCGATGGGCATGCGAGGAGGCGATACCTGAGGCGCAGAATCTAATGCAACACGCCGACCAATGTGGCGAATCCGACTAGCCGCACTCTGGAGCTTGCGATTCGCTCTCTGGGCAGACGTTGAGACGATTTGTGCCGAGCCGCCGCTCGCACGGTTCACGGAAGCATCTTCGGATGTGAAAGGCCGCTCTGCATCGGGTTGCGGCTGTTCGGTTGAATTCGTACTCGGCTCAGCAGCGTTCGGGTTCAGGCGAATCGCCCCTTGAACGAATCCCCTTGCGCTCCGCTCATTTTCGAAACCGGAGCCCGCAAGACGGTCACCGCCAAGACTATCCAGCGCAGAGCTTGTCGAGCTATTCCCTCTCGCATGTGACGAACTAGTCGATTCAACATTCGGGCGGGCAGACACGGTGTTCACGTCGGCCGCTGCGCCGTTCCCGCTAGGCCCTCGGTTCGGTGGTGATGGAGGCCTTGGTAATGACCCATTTCCGTTTTGTCCGTTTGATCCCGGCGGCGGAAACGGACCACCTCGGGTTGCCGATGCTGCTGAGCTTACTTCAGCGGTCGTTCTCGCCATTGCTGTGCTTCCGGCGCCGACTTTTGCTGCGGATGTAGTGCTCGAAACAGCGCCCGCAGCGGATGCACCTGCAGCGGATGCGATCGCTCCCGCTCCCAGCGAACCGACCGCAAATGCGCCGGCGGCGAGGGCAGTTCCGGTCGTAACAAGATCCCCACCTGTTAACGCAGGCGCACCTCCCAGCACGGCTCCAAACAACTTCGGAATTTGCCAGCAGAGCATCATGAAGATGACCGCACCGCCCATCGCATCGAACGCAGTCAAAGCCGGGTGAGCGGAAGTGCCGACTGTTCCTGCTTCGGTTGCCCATCCAACGCCCAAGTTGAAACCTGCACTTATCAGGCAATAGACGAGGACGATTTTGATGCCGATCGATACCGCGAGCCCTATGTATCGCTCAACGTACGGCGCGGTCCATCGGCTTCCGCCGAAACCCAAAAATACAAACCCTACAGAGACGATGATGTAGCTCTCTACCATCACGACTACGAAATTGATCGTGATGATTACGTAGGACAGCACAATGAGAATGGCGCAGAAAACGAGGGCAAATGACGTTCCAGGGTTCGTGAAAAAGCCAGCACTTCCGGCGCTATCCATGAGCGCTCCGGCGATCTGGATTCCTTGTGCCATGACGTTGCTCGGCGAAAGTGGTGCCGCCATTCCGGCGGCATTGGACCCGATTTGCTCAAAGCTGTCGATAATCGCCGGAATCCAGTTCCGGCCGTTGATTAAGAGCGCATAGAACGCGCCGATCCACATAATTTTGCGGATGAACGCCGAAGTCCAACTCTGGAGATCGGTTTTGTCGAGCACCATTGTTACAGCGCTCCAGGTGAACTCGATGAGAGCCAACAGTCCGAATAGCCGGTTGGCATAGACCCAGACGTTCGTGGTCCAGAGGATGCGCTGATTTCGGAATTGCGTCAGGACGTCCGTGGGGACCGTAGTCTGAAAGCCGTTTTGGGCGAGTGCTGTCTGCGCCAGCAACGCGAGCAGTGCGACGGCAGGCAGCCAATGTAGTGGAAAAGACGAGAGAGGAAACCACCCTGACGCGTGGGCGCGCTTCTTTCGAAAATGGAGCAAGTTCCACATAGAGACAAATCTCCCCTCTGCGCTCACACAAGCGCCGATTCCTTCTGAACTATTGAAGAAAGCTAATGAGCGCCAGGCCGGAATGTCTTCCCGTCACCTGTAACCGGCCCAGACCGGAAAAAAGCGAGATCGTGAGCCGCTGTGCATAGCCGGCCTTCGGTAGAATCGCCCCAACCTGCGGTTGCATTCTGACGGACGGGTTTGCACATTGCCTCGATTCGATCCGAAACGTCGCGGTGCTTGCCTAGCCACTGCTCCATAGCCTGGGTCGATGTGCCGGATAGATCTCCGGCACCCGCATTTTGAGCGGTTTGAACAATCGGACTCGGAACCTCGCTGTGTTCGGCTTCGCAGCCAGTAAGCGCTAGTACTGCGAACGGAAGAACGAAGCAGATTAGCTTGGTTGTCCGCTTCAAAAGAATTACCTCTACAAATCAATTTAACCTCCCTAGTGCAGGCCGGGCCGAAAAGTTGCACCATCGCCGGTGACCGCTGCGCCCGTGAAGAACTGCTGGGTTGCGGATTCACTCGCAGCTTGCCGTTGAATTACGTAACCCTGGTAGGCGGCCTTGCTCGTCATGTCTTCGAGCTGAAGCTCTCGCAGCTTCTGCAGTTGACCCACCTGTTCAGCGGCCAGTTGGCCCGTAAGATTGAGCGCGTCGTTTCTGTCGAGGAGATTGGAAGCTGTGAGCGTCCTCAAAATTGATAAGACGCCTTGCTCTGTTGCGAGCATCTTCCCTTGGAGCCCAACCCCGCGCAGAATTCCCTGGGTTGTTGCCAGACTGGTCTGGGCCCATTTCGAGTACTGGCTCTGGTAGGTGCCAGCAGCGGGAGCAGGCCCGAATACTGGTTGATATCCGGGGAAAGTTTGCCTGAACACAACATCCTGGCCGGCCAGCGAGTAGGCAAGCGCAGTCCCGCCTTGTACGACGTTCGCGAGTTGATTGAGGTCAGTGGCGATGCTTGTCAACGACGCCGGACCGCCATGCGCCGTGTTCCGAATGGCATCCGCGAGTTGCTGAACCTGTATTGCATATTGGAGCAATTGTTTTGCATATTCCAAGTTGTGCATCACTTGAATACTTGCCTCTGTCGGTTCAGTTGCGCAATTTGCGCAAACGAACACCCCGCCAAACTGCGCGTCTGCGTTGCGAGCCATAAATGCCAAAGCCGCGGATGCCAGCAAAAGTGATGGTCGATTCATACGCATAGGAAGTCCTCTTCTGTCTCGTTTTCCGTCTCAAGCCGACTTAGATATTCCGCCCAGTCCGAAAGCCCCTTCAAACGGAGCCACTCTGCACGCCACGTGTTGGGGTGCTCGTCGATAACTCGCTCAACGGTCTTTCTCTCTTCGTTACCGTTTACGCCAACCCACGACAAAGCAACCCGGCCAAGGCCGAGATCGATCAACCGCCGCCCCTGTGGAGAAATCACGTAGTAGTGTTTCTTAGGAATACTGACTTGCACTATGTCCAACTCCCGCTCGTTGAGCCCGACGCGTGCATAGAACTCACGAGGACCGGGGTGAAGCTCTGTGCCCGAGCTCTTTGCTTCAGCGTTCGGAAGGAGAATCTTGGTGGGGCAGTTTTCCAGGACAATGTCCGCGATGTCGGAGTTCGCGATATCGCTAATTTGTTGGGTGGCCATTACGACCACTGCGTTCTTTCGACGCATCGTTTTCAGCCAATCCCGAAGCCGACTGCTGAAAAGCGGATGCTGCAAATATGACCAGGCCTCATCGAGCAGAATAAGCGTTGGGGAGCCGTCAAGCCGGTTTTCGATTCGGCGGAACAGGTACAGCAATACGGGCACCACGGCCTTGTCGTCCAGTTGCAGAAGATGCTCCGTTTCGAACGCGAGCATGCGGCCGTCGCCCAACATGTCGACATCAGCATCCAGTAGCGACCCGAGCGGTCCCATAACCGTGAAGTGCTGTAACGCTTCACGAACTTCGAGATCCTGCACGTTCGCCGATAGTTCCGTGAGCGTTCGGGTCGGAGATAAACGAAGCTTTTCGACCGCGTGTGCGATTGCATTTCGATGTCGCGGTGTAACGTCCAGACCGTTAAGCCTGCATAGACCTTCAATCCAGCCCACCGCCCACGCACGATCCGAATCATCGTCAAGTTCCTGCAACGGACAAAAGGCGAGATCTGTCTTCGGGCCTGCCAAGTCGTAGAATTCGCCTCCCGCGGCAGTGGCGAGCATCCATATCGAGTAACCCTTGTCAAAGGCAAACATTTGGGCATTCGGGTATCGAAACCACTGTGCTGCCAAGAGGCTCAAGAGAGTAGACTTTCCAGCACCAGGAGGTCCGAGGACAACGGTATGCCCCAGATCGGAAACGTGCAGATTAAGTCGGAATGGAGTGGCACCGCTGGTTGCTGCGTGCAGCAGCGGCGGACTTTGCTTTGGAAACAGCGGAGAGGGATTCTCTGGCATGCCGGCCCAAACAGACGCAATCGGCAACATGTCTGCCAAATTGAGCGTGTGCAGAATGATGCGCCGCACATTCGAGTAGCCGTCACCAGGAATTGATCCGCGCCAAGCCTCAACGGCGTTGACAGTCTCTACCCGGCAAGAAAAGCCTAGTTGCTGAATGGTTTTCATGACAAGGCGGGTTGTTTCGTAAAGCCGGTCCTTGTCTTCATCGAGGCAGATGACGTTTGTTGAATATTGTGCAAATTGAACATCGCCGGCGTCGGCCAATGCCATTGCCGCCTCCGCGTCGGCCGCCATCGTCACTGCATGCGCGTTAACGGGACCTCCTTGGGTTCGGAAAATCTGGTCCTTCCAACCCCGAATTTTGCCCTTCCACTTTGATCGGTGCTTATCGAGCAGACCACGAGCCTCTTCCGAATCGAGCAGCAGTGCTCTCGTATTCCAGCGATACTCGATTCCGAGAGAATCCAGGGCCCGCAGCATGCCCGGCGAACTCGCACGCGGGAAACCATCCAACGCGATTACTTTTATGTGCTTTGCACCGATTCGCGGCTCAATGCCACCGTAGAAATCACGTGAGGCGAGCAGGTCGTTTAGGAAGCAGGGTATCTCTGGACGGGCGATGGGATGATCGTCTCCACTAATGCAGCGCTGCAAATATCGCAGCAGCTCGTCGCATTCCTCAGCGAAGCCAAAATCGTCCGTTATACGTGCGCGCTTCAGGCGCGCGGCATGGAACAACGAGCCGAATACGTTCTCGAAAACATCGATGCGAGACCGAAAACGATCGAGAACTTGAGTCGCAATCTGGTTTTCACCAGCAGGTCGTTTCCCTTCAAACAGGAACCCTTTGATCTTTTCTTCCACCTCCACCGGCGGTAGGTAAGTCAATGTAAGGAAATAATTGGACTCGAAGTGTACTCCTTCTGCCATGAATTGTTCACGGCGTTCGTCGTCGATAATCCGCGTGATCGCATCGGGAAATGCGCCTGGTGGAGGATAACCTGGCGCGCGCGTTCGAATCGCATCACAGCAAATCATCCAGCCGCTTCCCAAGCGGAGAATTTGATTCAGACGTGCGCTAAGAGCCTCCATCTCAGACGCTGAAGCGGACATCATGTCAGGACCACGGAATGACCATCCAGCGAGAAGAGAACCGTCCTGCTGAAGCAGAATCCCGTCGTCGACGAGGGCGTACGGCAGGAGCAAGTCGGCGAGCCCTCTTGGTTTTTTTCGATGTTCGTTGCGTAGCATTTGCGAAGTTTCAAGAATAGAAAGCCTGAGCGCATGCACTGTTTGTCCATGCGCCCGCTCATCATCAGTGCCAATACTTGGGTGTGCTCAGCGCGCTTGAGTGGAGGCCGCTCTTGGCTGGATAGAACGGCCGATACCGGATGTGGCGAAGATACACCTGCCGGAGCTGGGGATCTGCCTTTCCCATTCGTTTTAGGACGGCGATGCCTCCCGTCCATAACGCTGCACTCAGAACGATACCCCACCAAGTAGCCAACGCGAACGCGAGACTCACACAGATCAGCAGCGTGATAAGCACGAGCTCGCGGTCGCTCCCAAGAAGCTGGTTAGGCCGATTTGCGCTTTCATGAATCACAACCTCTCGGAGCAGTTCGGCCGCTTGCATAGGGTTAGACCACTGCAGCGTTGACGCCGAAAGCAGACGATAACAGCGGGGCCGCGAATACGAGAACGGATACGACGAGTCCGATCATGCAGGCGCGGCGGCCGAACTCGCTCAGTTCTCCGCCCCAAAGCATGGTCCCGCCGGCAATCGCGATTCCGATCAACCCGACTGCATACGCGACTGGACCAGTCAAAGATGTGGCAATAGCGGTCAGCGGTGCTTCCCATGGAAGGTTTCCCGCCGCCGCCGCATGCGCGCGTTGGCTGAAGACCCAGGCAAGGCCGATCAGCGGCAGTAATCTCGATCTCACAGCAGAGATCGCTTTGCGAATATTTTGCATTTTCTTCAATAACCTCCTCAAAAATGACGTCTTTCAAACATGCTCGATTTGGTAACTCCCATTGGAGAAACCATGAACGAGCAAAAGCTCTCGAACCTTTCTACCGGCAGGTACACTTCTTTCGCCATCGACAAAGACGACAAGATTCACGGCTTCAGCGATCAGACGTTGCTGAGGTGCGCTGGTCCCTTCCGCGACGAGCGTCTCAAGCCGAACAAGACCGTTGAGGGCGTCATTAGCGTGCAGAGTGGCCACGCCGCCTTGATGGCCCGTATTCCAGGCTTTCAAGAGCGTGTGTGCTTCCGCGCCTCGCACTTCACCCACCACGATGCGAGTTGGTTTTAACCGCATACAGGCGCGCAGGCAATCCAACATCGAAGTTTGGCCCACCGCTCTCAAGTCGAGATAGTTTCTCAGCGATGACTGAAGTTCAGTTGTGTCTTCTATAGAAATCACCCTGTCATTTGGCGTGAGTGTGGCAAATGCGTCGAGAATGGCGTTTACTAGGGTCGTCTTCCCGCTCCCAGTCGAGCCGACGACGAGAATGTTTTTTCTTGCGGTAACGGCAGCGCGGATGATTCCTGCATGAGTTAAGCCGCGAACCGATTGGGAGAAATCGTCTCGCTGAGAAGTCCGGTTTAGCAAATCGTCTTTGTACGTTAGAATCCCGTCCGCTTCGTAATCCCGCAGTGTGAAGATCGTCTTGGGTCGTGGCCGGATGGCAAAGATCGGGTTGCGGACAACTGGGGAAACGATGCCCTCGAATCGACTTCCGTCCAGCGGTAATTCTGTTTCGAGGATGGGCCGGTCGTGATTGAGTACAGTGCCGCGCCATGCGGCAACTGTCTTTTTCTGGTGTTCTCAATAGTTTTCGTTGGCAGCCGCTTCCATGCTCTTAGCTGCCGTCTGGCTGCCAGAACAAACAAGCGTGTAAACCTGTCCGAATTCATACTTGCTAAGCCCTTCCGCTAGAGAGGACGGATGGCGAGAAGGACGATTCGCATATCAGATCAGCTGGACAACAGGATCAAGAAGGCCGCGGCCGAGCGAGGTTTTGCTAATCCAACGTTATTTCTACGCACGGGTTTGGAAGCCTTGGTCAGAGACAAGGATGGTAGCGCCCACGGAGAACTAGAGCAGCGCCTGGCGGCTACATTGGATCGGATCGGACGCGACCTCTTTCGTGTCCAGCGCGCGCAGCAAGCGCACTTTGCCGTGACGGACACATTGATCAAGACCCTTCTCACATGCTTGCCGGAGCCATCACCGGACGTGATGGCACAGGCCGTGGCCAGAGCAAAGGAGCGTTATCGGCGGTTTGTCAAGTCTGCCGGCCAAAACATGGTTGGTGATTCTCTTGCTGCGATGCAGGACTTGCTCGGACATGATGAAGGATGAGCGAGCGTTCAGACTCCGCCCACGCAAGCCGCGTCGAGGGACAGCCCGGACCGATGCCGCGTGGGCTGTATTATTCAAGTCAGTTGTCCATTATGCCCGCTCAACAAGAGTTCAACGGCGCGGCTATGGCGTTCCAGGGACACAGCCGAATTCACCGCACGCACAGAGATGCGCAGTTCGCGCCACCTATTCCCGGAACAATGCCAGGGGACAATGGCGCGCGCACGGTCGTTATATCGCTCGGAGTAGTGCAACTGGAGAACCAAAATCGAGAGCCGTTGGTTTCGATGCCAACAGAGAAGACGTCAACATCGAAGAACGGCTAAACAACTGGCAGACTGCGGGCGATGAACGGTTATGGAAAATTATCATCTCGCCGGAATTTGCTGAAAGACTTGACATGACCAAACTGGTCAGGCAGGTAGTTCAGCAAATGGAAGTGGATCTCGACACGCCGCTGGAGTGGGTGGCAATCTCGCACTTCAACACCGATCATCCGCACGTGCATGTTGCGCTGCGAGGTATCAGAGCCGATGGACAATCGTTGCGACTGGACCGCGATTATGTCAAAAGCGGTATACGCTCCATCGCAGCCGGTCTTTGCACAAATCAACTCGGCTACCGATCCGAGTTGGATGCGCACGCGGCTCGTCAACGGGAGGTGAGTCAGTGCAGAGTGACTTCGTTGGATCGCTTAATCCGGAATCGAGCATCTCTCGGCCGCAACAATCGGGCCCTTGAAGTCCAACTGGAGCCGCGCCGGACGACACATCGTCTATTCACATCAACTCAAGAGAGCTACATTGCGAAGCGACTGATGGCCCTTGAACATATGGGTCTCGCGACCCGACGGAGAGATGACACGTGGGAAGTCAAAACCGATTTTGAAAACGTATTGCGGAGCATGCAACAAATTCAAGACCGGCAAAAAACACTGGCGCAGCATGGTGCGGCCGTTTCGGATAATCGCCTTCCTGTACGCAGCCTTAGTTTTCGGGAACGGCCAGCGGTTGAAGGTCGCGTTCTAGTGCACGGTGAAGACGAGGACGGTCGCACCTACCTCATGCTTGAGGGGACCGACGCTTGCATTCACCACATTCGATACACGCCTGAGATCGAACAAGCCCGCGCACGCGGCTTGATGAAGAGCAATTCCTTTGTTCGGTTAAGGACCGCACTGGATGCCGGAAAACCTATTCTGGAAATCGACGACCTCGGGGGTTCGGAGGCACTTCTTCGCAATCGCAAGTATTTCCGGGAGTGCGCAATGAGATCGAAGATGCGGTCGCAAGTGGAAACTGAAACCGTTTGGGACGGATGGATTGGTCGATATCAAGCCTCATTGCGGCAGGCAATCCAAGAAGTTGGTCGCAATCGAGAAACGTTATCGCACGAGACAGCTCACAAGCGCGGGCGGTAATCAGGACGCGCGCCATTAAAATACGCAATCGCGGCTACGATAATCTCGGCCAAACGTCAGAGCTCGCTCGACCCTTTGTTCCAATCATACGAATGCCGAAAGCCGGAAGACAAAACGAAAGCCGCGCAAGTGCTGTCCCCGGTCGCAGTATCGATAAGCCTGTCAATCAAATGCGTCAAATACTCCGCGGCGGAACTGCTGAGCTTCGTGAAAGAGATTCGGGGGACTCACAACATGGACGTAGAAAGGCTTAGCAAAGGCTCTGAAAATCGGGGTAGCGGAAGCAAAGGAAGCAATTATGGTTCTACAGCTTCAAGGCTATATAGAGCCGGCGGTCGTACTGCAAAGTGGAGGGTCATCGAGCAAGATCGCATCTCATCCGTGAACGAAGATCCTGATGCGCCTTGCAGAATCACGGAAGCTATTGAATTCGGAGATTCCGTGACCGATGCAGCGCGCGTGCAAGCTGCCGATATCCGAATCCGGCTCGCGCGAGAACGAGGTGCGGAATCAGGGGCATCGGCAAAGGAGCATCCAGCGGAGGGTGCGTTCCTCAAAAAGCTGCGTGCAACGGAACCACTACTGAACGTTCACCGTATGAAGACTGGGTGACAAGCATCACAGCCAAATCGGCGATTATTGGATTGACCCGGACCATGTCTCATGAGCTCGGGCCGCCCAACATTCGTGTAAACGCCATCCTGACCGAACGAGAGCGCCGGCTTTGGTATACGCCCGAGTACGAGGCGGAGATCATGCGGATCAAAGCTTAAAACGGCATCTGACCGAAGACGAAGTAGCTGTGCTTTTCCTAGCTGCCGATGACAGCTCCGGGATTACGAACCAGAGCTATGTTGTTGACGGCGGAGGGGTGTGAGTTGGGCATACGCGCGACCCTTTGTCAACGAGCTGGTTCTCGTGACCCCGGAGGTGACGGAAAGACCCGACAAGCTGGAAGCGGTTGTCCTCTCGGGGCGAACTCTGAAGCGGAAGGTACAAGTCGAGCAATTCAATCCGGACGGAGGAACCGTGAAGAACATGAAAATGCGCTGCACTTACTCAACGACAACAAAGCGCAGCCCCCAGATGCGGTCTCACTCGAGCCTGATTACCTGCAATTTCACCATCGAAATTTTGGAACTGGGGAGCGCAGGTAGGAAGAGTTCATCGCCATTGAGGCGTCGGCCCGGTATCCACGTCCCGTTCACGTATCGACCTTCGTCCCTTGACGAAATGGCGACATGCGAGGGTCCGGGCGGGTCAGGTTCAAACGTCGGGTCGCCATTCGCACCGATGAACAAAAACTCGTTTGGTGCGGTGTTAACGACTATAGCGAAAGGGCGCGTGTCGTTCGGCATGGCGCGTGACCCGAGGGAAACTGCGCCGGGGAGTTCCGACCCAGCACCGGGGCGTTGGCTTGACACGGATGATGCCATTCGCGGTCTCGCGAGCGTGATCTTGTACCCTCCCAACGAAATCGGTCCTGGCTCTTCACCCTGCAGAAGGATCGCTTCCACTTTCCCGGCGGACTGCCACTCTGCCACTTGCGGCAACAAGTCAGAGAGAAGCTTATATGCCTGAGCGACTTGGCCCTCGGGATTCAGATCTTCGATACCGAAAGGAGACCAGCCCAATGCTGCATGGTGACCAAGCGCCCAGAGCAGGTTTCCGACCTGATCACGCGCTTCCGGAATGAACAACGGGTTGCCCGATCTCGTGTATAGCTCACAGGTGCCCTTGAAGTCATCTACATAGATGTCCGGCGCAAGAACGTCCAACGACGGAGCGGCAGCGCGGTACACGTCCAGTACACGCGCAACGGGACCACCACTCGGCCATTTACCCGGCAGGTCCTGATTCGGTTGTGGCCCAAGCCAAGCATTGGCATACATCGGAATGTTCAGTTCAGCCTTACCTGCTCTCGCCACTTCACCGATAAACCGACCTACGTAATAAGCCATGAACACTTCGTCCGCCCACTCGTCGGCGCCGAAAACTTCTGCCCATGTGCCCCTTGCCTTATAGCCGTTCTTACCCCACACGGCACGCATTTCAGGAAGCAGCGTGGAATTGTGCTTCGAGAGGTAATTCATCAAATCCGCGGGTACTTGCTTATTCCATGCTGCCTCTGCGAGCGGGGACCGATCCCTGCTGTCACCGAGGCTGCCTGCTTCGTTCTCGACCTGGATCATGATGACCGTGTGCTGAGGATCTATTTGTTTGATGTGGTGCATCAAGGTGCGAAAAGCGTTCGCATCTGCTTTGAGCGTTTCATCTCCGAGCGGACTCAAGGGCACAGTGCCCTGTTGTTCCATGTACTCGGCGAGAAGCGAGGACATCCCGCTATTCGGCCGGAGGTGCAGAGTCATGGGTGGAAATCGGTTCCTGTCCACCTTCACCCAGCGCGGAACATAACTTGAACTTGCGTTCTTCCATGTTGCAAACCAGATCAGAACCAGATGTATGTTGCGCTGTCGCGCCTGCTGGATCTCGCTATCAACCAGAGAAAAGTCGAACTTGCCCTCCTCGGGCTCGATCAACTCCCAACTGACAGTGCCGATTACCGTGTTCAGGTGCATCGCGGCAAGTTTGTCCCATATCGGATTCATGTAGTCGATGCTCGACGCGCTTGAGTTATGAAGTTCGCCCGCCAGCATGATGTACGGCTTGCCCTCGACGAACAGTTGCTTAATAGTCCCGTTCTGCTTTATTTCCGGCAAGTGCGTAGATGCCCCGGCCGATATCGCTGTGGAAACCACGGCCAAAGAAGTCAGCAGGGCCCAATGGCTTAGCAACCTGACGGTACGAGGGAGAGTCCTGCTGAGAGCTATGCCTTGGAAACACCGAACCATACGCATCCTCACCGGCAGCTGGCGTTCTGCGCATCGCGCGCGGCGAGGAAACTGATGCTGAGAGGTGGCAGCGTAATCGATCCTGCCGCTGCCTTTGTCCCACTGAGATCTGGAAGCGAATCCCCGGGTCCCAGCTGCAATTCCTTCCCGTTCAGTCGCACTGCCGTTCCTTCCAGAGCCGTAGCAGTCAATGTGTATCGCTCAGACGATGTCGCCATTCTGAGCGACTTCGCTTCGTTCCGATTCGTGTTGATTGCCAGCATTGTCACGCCTCCCGGCACGCCCTTCATACAGTGTGCGTATAATCGAAGGCCCTCGTCAGGTTTGGTCGGGGGCTTCAGTACTCTGGTTCCCATGAATTTGTTCCAGAGCAGGGCAGCCCAATAATTTGGGCGAGGCTCAAGAGTTGATTCGTCCAGCAGCCCGTAGTCGCTTGCAGCAAGCGTGTTATGGGCGACTACTCGCACGCCCTGTTGTGCAAGGGCGGCGTGCTGGTCAAGGTACCGGAACGTGTCCAGGAACGTAGAGGCCCATGGATTGCCGCCGCAGGCAGCATCCGCCATCTCGGTTACCCATAATGCTTTGCCGGGCTCGAATCGATCGCGCAAGCGTTTGTAGTAAGCAGTCACGGAATCTGGTCGTGATAGCCACGTTGCCGAAAGTGCCTCCGCGGCTGTGGTTCCAAACGGGGTGTTAGTACCTCCGCACCGCTGAGATGCCGCGACGTAGATGTGAAACGAGAGCGCATCGTAGACGGGACCAGTGGCCTGCATCAGTGCCTCACTTCCAAGCTTGGTTTGATTTACCGCCGCCGCTATCGGACCGCCTTCCCCGGTTGACCCTGGGCCTAGGAACAACACCTCAGGGGCGACTTGCTTCAGGAATGGACGGAAGATCGCAATGTCTCGTCCATACGCTGCGGCGTCGTAGTTCTTTGGCGCGCCCCGTGACTCAGCCGCAAAGTTGGGCTCGTTCATAAATTCGGCCGCAGCAATCTTCCCACCGATTGACGTTGTGTACGTAAGAAGGCGTCGGGCCTGGTCCGATGTCCACAGGCCTTCCGCACTGCGCGTGCCAGGACTGGTCGCGAATGACGTGATGATTTCCGCATCGACGGCATGAGCGAAATCGATCACTGCTTTCCATTCCTTGCGGGTGAGCACCCCCTGAAATCCATCCGGAGCCTTTGTGGGAGCGGGTTCGTCCGAGTCATCGAAGTAGGTGCTATTCGCCCAAGTCCCACTAATCCGCAAATACGTCGGCCCCAACGCGGCCGTCAATTTCCGCAACCGCGCGTTACTGAGATCAATCGGGGGCCTGTATTGATATAAGCTTTCGGTGGGATCGGAACCGGCTCCGCCGCGCTTCGAATTGGCCGTGGATTGACGTTGCAAATCTTTGTACGGCTTCCAGAAGCGGCCGCCCGTAATCTCCAGCATCTCGACATTAAACGCCTGAAACTGGGGATCAACTTCGGCCATGGCGTCCAGATGCGCTGGGTCAATGGAGACGGCGGAGTCGGCCGCGTGAAGCCGGATGACACAGACCAGGCAGAATGCTGCGGTTCGGAGTAGCCTCACCGAATCGCAGAGTGCCACGGTAGGGGCTGGGATTCGCAGCAAAAAGCTTTTCATAGAAACCTGTATCCACAAGGCCAGTGATATTGCACCTACACGCATAGTCTAACGTACAATGACATCTAGTGCCTTTCCAAGCACGTAGAGTACACATGGCGCTTTGATGCACTGGTATGCTAACCAGGTACAAACGGCCGGCCTATCGGCTCATCCGCGGCGCTTCAGTATGAGGAGGAATGTTCCCTTGCTACACGATACGGTCGCTGAAACGTGCATAGCTGTGTTTTCCCGCAAAGTTCCGGCAGCCGTGATTGGATTGATGCTCGGGTGCACCGGAATCATGGGACAGAGTACAGCGTACATCGGATCGCTGACGGTGAACATGCTGTCAGAGCCTATCGGCCTCGATGATCCGCAGCCGCAATTTTCGTGGAAGATCAATGACGCGGCAAACGGCGCACGGCAGACGGCGTATCGCATACGTGTAAGCCGCGACGCATCACAATCGGGAGCGCTCATCTGGGATACCGGCAAAGTCGAATCGTCTCAATCGACCGGAGTTGTCTATGCCGGAACACCGCTGGAGCCATCTCATCGCTATTTCTGGACGGTCGAAAGCTGGGATAAAGATGGTAAACCGTATCGGATTAGCCCAAAAGCAAGCTGGGAAACGGGACTGCTGAATGCCGCGGCCTGGAAAGCAAATTGGATCGGGTACGAGCAACTGGAAGACAAGCGCGTTCGCGAATCCGGCGCCCAGTGGATCACGAACGCTCCGGTCACGCAAGGTATACCGCCCGGAGACTCGCGCCACGATTTCAGGACGAGAGTCAACCTTCGACAAAGCATCAGACGAGCTGCACTCCTGACTACGGGGCAGGATACGGCAGGAGCGTGGGTCAACGGCAAGTTGGTACTCGAGGAGACAGCGCTTCCTCCCTGGCGGCAGACCCCTTGGCAACATTACAACCGCCACGACGTTACCCGAGAACTGCGCGACGGCGATAATTCAATCGCCATTGAAGTAAAGCGATTCGCCGTAGCAAATGCAAGCGAGGGTGGCGAAGTTAACGGGCAGTCACCCATGAGCGCCTGCCTCTATCTCGAAAAGGCAGACGGTTCCACCGACGTGCTGGTGAGCGACACAAAACATTGGAAGGCCATGCTGAATGCACCTGCGGGATGGGAACAGCCGGGCTTTGTCGATGATGGTTGGGACAATGCAGTTCCCTATGCGCCGCCCGCCGCCGAAATGGGCTCTGCAGCCTTGGGCCGGCCGTGGCCCACTGCGCCCGTCAGCCTGCTGCGCAACGAGTTTACCGTCGATTCTCCTGTGAGTTCGGCAAGGCTCTATGTGACAGCTCTCGGCGCGTACACCGTTCACATTAACGGAACTCGCGTCGGAAATCAGATTCTTGCACCCGGGTGGACAGATTACCGGGAGCGCGTCCCGTACCAGACATTTGATGTGACGAAACTCGTGCATAACGGTAGGAACGCAATTGGCGCATATCTTGCCGCAGGCTGGTATATCGGTCCGCTGACCTGGCTTCAAACGACATTTCCCTACGGCAACACGCCGCCCGCGCTACAAGCACAGTTGCGTTTGGAGCGCTCAGACGGTCACGTGGAGTGGGTCACGACCGACGCTACCTGGAAAGCAACCATCTCCGAAATATCGCACGCGGAAATTTACAACGGGGAGACCGTCGATGCGCGACAAAAGATTGCCGGCTGGGACAGCGAGCCGTTTGATGATTCGACTTGGAAACGTGTTGAGATGATCGAGCCTTCATCAGTAGACATCGCTGCGCAGGAATTCGAACCGATTCGGGTCGAAAAGATTCTGAGCGCGAAGGCAATGACCAACCCAGCGCCGGGAATTTATATCTACGACTTCGGCCAGAATCTGTCCGGCGCCGAGATATTGCAGATGATCGGGAATACCGGTCAGCAAGTGACGCTTCGGTTTGCGGAGGTTCTAAAGCCCGATGGAACCTTGTACACAGACAATCTGCGCACCGCCAAAGCAACGGATCGCTATACATTTGCCGGAACAGGATTGGAAACGTTCGAACCAACATTTACGTTCCATGGATTCCGTTATGCGGAGCTGAGTGGCGTAATAAATAAACCCGCCCTTGATTCTGTAAAGGCCATGGTGTTCCACACGGATGCGCCTTTCACAGCTAAGCTCACCACAGGCGATCCCATGATCAATCAGCTCTGGAGCAACATTATGTGGGGGCAGCGAGGTAACTTCATTGGTGTTCCCAGCGACTGCCCGCAGCGCGATGAGCGGCTTGGCTGGACGGCGGATGCGCAGGTGTTCTGGCGAACCGCCTCTTTCAACATGGCGTTGGGTCCGTTTTCGCGAAAATTCAGCCGCGATCTGAGGGGCACACAGTCGGGCACGCCCATGTACGGTATCTACGCTCCTGGGGTGCAATCGCCGAACGAGGGTTTTGCGATGGGTTGGAGCGACGCGGGTGTCATCATTCCTTGGACATCATGGCTCCAAACGGGCGATTTGCGTGTCGCGGCCGAAAACTGGGATGCCATGGAGAATTACCTGCAAGCAATTCGCACTGCGAATCCTGATTACCTATGGAAGAACAACATAGGCATTCCATTCGGCGACTGGCTCGCTCCTGGCGGCCGCGCGGCAGTCGATCTGATAGCGACTGCATTTTGGGCTTACGATACCGAATCAATGCGGCAGATGGCACATGCTCTGAACAAGACAGCCGACGAAAAGAAATACGCCGACTTGCACGCCAACATCAAAGAAGCATTCATTCGGGCCTATGTCCACAGTGACGGTCATGTCGGGGGCGGCAATCTTGCCCCTTCTCCGTTTTCCGCAACAGTCGACAAGGAGAGCAACCAGACCAAGGCCGAAACGCAAACGGGATATGTGCTTGCGATCTACATGCAGCTAGTGCCAAATGAACTCCGGAAGTCGGTCGGAGATAGGCTGGTCGCGATGATCGAGGAGAATGGGGGCCGAATGGCGACCGGATTCCTGGGCACACCTTTTTTATTGGCCGCGCTGACCGAAACCGGTCATCAGGATGTGGCTTACAAGCTGTTGCGGAGCACGGAATACCCGTCGTGGGGATATCTGGTTAATCATGGTGCGACCACGATGTGGGAACGCTGGAACGGCGATCAGATGCGGGGCGACCCCAGCATGAACTCTTACAATCACTATGCGTATGGAGCCGTAGCTGAGTGGATCTACCGGTACGCTGCCGGTATCGATGCAATCCCCGGCGATCCTGGATATCACACGATTTTTCTGCATCCGCATTTCGATGTGCAACTGAAGAGCCTCAAATTCGAGTACGAAACGCCGTATGGGACAGCGACGTCGAGCTGGCAGGTGAATGGAAGGCATGTGCGCTGGCAGGTCACTATACCCGCTAATTCGCAAGCGGTGCTTGAATTCGACCCGCCTCAGGAGGAAACTATGAAGCTCTCAGGTTTGTCGCTCCGCGCTTCACCAAGGCTGGCCCGCACTACTGGCCCGCATGGAGGCGAGGCGTGGAGCTTTGCGGCAGGGACGTATTTGTTTGAAGGTGGGCAGCGTTAAAACTCAGCGAACTCGATTACTCGTCGCGCTAAATCTAGATCCAAACAGCCCAAGCTTCCGTTTCCTAATCGCTGAGAATCTACAGCAGCGAAGGCGTTTTTCGGCTCGGCAAATAAACGCGCACAGAGTATGCTCGTTACGCTGATACGCTGTTCGCGATCAATGATAGCTCTCAGGCTCCACCATTGGCAACGAATACATGCACCAGAAGCTTGCTGTTCAACGCTGCTTTTTGTTTTGCTGTCACGGCGGCGCAAGCTCAGCAGCCGGACCGCTGCGCAGATCTCGATGCTTTGAAGCTGAAGGGCGTCGAGGTCACCAAAGCTGACGTAATTCACGCTGGGACCACCCTCTTTCCGTCCTATCCGGGCGCTCCCTCCATCGGGCCTCTTCCCGCGCACTGCGGTGTGGACGGCGTCATCAATCGCCGGAAAGGCGCGGATACCGAACAGTTTGGAATCGGGTTTGCCATCGCTCTTCCGGAGAAGCAGGCCTGGAACGGGGACTTCATGATGCAGGGCGGCGGGGCGGCAACGGTGTCGTTACTTATCCAACCGGAGCCAGTTATGCGGGCTATAAACCGGGGCTCTCTCGCGGATTCGCGGTAGCGAGCACCGACACAGGACATAAGGCCAAGACCGGCCCATTCGACTTCTCGTTCATGCGCGACCAGCAGGCCTATCTCGATTTCGCCTTTCTCCCCAACGCTGAAGTCGCGGAAGTCGGTAAAGCAGATCATTGCACACTACTACGCGGAACCCACGGCGTACTCGTATTTTGTCGGCTGTTCCACGGGCGGGCGCGAAGGCATGATCCTCTCGCAGCGTTATCCTGCGGTGTTCAACGGAGTCGTTTCGGGCGACCCGGCCATGCGCACTGGTCTTCAAACCTGGCCATCGCGCAATAGATTTCGGTGGCCTACAACCAGGTTGGGCCAAAGACTCCTCCGGCATGCCCGAGATCGACAAGTTCCTCACCGACGCCGACCGCAAGCTGTTCATCGATCTGCGCAGTAAGCCGCAGGAACACCAGCCAAACGCCATCTTCCATTTGCGAGCAAGACCCCTATCGGGAAACGTGGGGCACTCAGAAGGTGAGCGGAATTGCTGGCGCATCACTATATGCCGTATTCGACGCGGGTCAAAACTCTGAGTTCCCATCCAGGTCCGGGGCCGGAGCTGTGCATTCCGCGACGGTGCAGCCACCCAGCGATGCTGGGCAGGCGCAACATCGTGGATCGCCTGCACCTATTGCCTCGTTAAAGTAGCGGTGACATTGGATGTCAAGTTAAGCACCTGATTCATCAAATTGCACCGAAAGCGTTTCTATGTTACTGTGACCTCGTGCAGACTTCGTCTCTGAATGCCAATGACGCCCCAATATCCACGAACGGCCGTAGAGCTTCTCTGCAAGCCCGCAAGCAGCAGCTAGTCAGAGAGGCCATCTGGGATGCTGCAATCGACCTTTTTGCTGAAAAAGGCTTTAACGAGACAACGGTCGACGACATAGTTGAAGCGGCAGGCGTATCCCGGCGGTCATTCTTTCGCTATTTCGCTTCGAAAGATGATTTGATTACGCAACGCGGCTCATTACGTTATGAGACTTTGTTTACGGAGGCCATCCAAAGCTGCCCCTCAACGTATTCGCTTCTCGACGTCTTAAAACACACAGTTCTCCAGGTTGCGCAACACTCAGCAGCAGAGCCCCGAACACGCAAAATCATGGAGATTTCTGTCAAGTATCCGGAAGCCAGGAGAGCTCTATCGCACCTCGCAGAGTCACACGACGCTGTGGCAGCCGCGTTCGCACGAAAATGTACTAAGAACGCAAAAGGTCGGATGACGGCAAGCCTCCTGGCTGCATTAACGCTTTCGATGCTCGGTGCGACCGTTCACATTTGGTTTGACACCGGCGAGCAGGACATTTCGAAAATCGTGGATCAAGTGTTTGCCACGTTGAATGAATTGGTCTGTGACGCCGACGCACATAGCAATGACAAAAGAACGAAGCGAACGCAACGTTAATAGATAACCGGAGCTAGTGTACGGCTCCAACCTCACCGGGTCTCTCATCAGAACGTGGCCGACGCATGATAAACGGCAAAGGCGCGAGACACGCCACCACCATCGACATGACCCAGAAGCTATTTTCAAAACTAAGGGCGCTGCTCTGGGCTAATAACGTTTGCTCCGCCATGTGCATTGCCTTCTTGCCTGCGGTCAACGCATCGAAGCCTTGCGCCTGAAACATAACCGTAAACCGGTTGAGCATGTCGTTGAACACAGTCGTGACACTATGGGCTGCGAAATTTGCGTGATGCTGTTGATTCTGTCGTGCTAAGAACGTCGTCAACAGAGACGTACCGATCGCGCCTCCCATGTTCCGCGCGAAATTTGAGATCCCGGATACCTGATTGCTTTTCTCGCGTGGCACCCCCACGTAGTTGAGCGTGCTGATCGGAACGAAGATCAGGGGAAGAAATAGCACCTGAACCATGCGCAAGATGACCATGGTTCGAAAGTCGATACCAAGATAAACGACAGTCATGAAATGCAAGCTCAGCGCTGTTCCGAGAAAACCGACCGAGACGAGGAGGCGAGGATCGATCTTGGTTCCGGTGAGACGTCCTGCTACCGGCATCATGAAAATGAGAACGAATCCGGCCGGCGATAGCGCCAAGCCTGCCCGTTCCGCTGTGTAACCGAGGCTCGTTTGCAGGAATTGGGGGATCAGCACGGTTGAGCCAAACAGCACCACCCCTAAGATGAACGAGAAGAAGACAGCCGTGCCGAAGTTCCGGTTTTTCAACAGCCGCACGTCAACAATCGGGTCTGGATGGAACCACTCCCATAAGAAAAGTGCGGCAAGAACTGGGATACCGATGCTAAACATCACTGTTATGAGCGGCGAAGCAAACCAATCATTTTCCTGACCTTTATCAAGCACAAATTGAAAGCACGCCACGCCGGTGACGATCAGTGCGAGACCAATGTAGTCGATCCGGATCCCAGCTTGTCTCTCCTCCTCAATCCACGGCGGGTCTTCCACCATCCGGTGCGTGAGGAAAAGCGACAAAAGCCCTATCGGTACATTGATGAAGAATATCCAATGCCAGCTGTAGTCATCGGTAATCCAGCCGCCCAACGTCGGACCGATCGCCGGAGCCACGACCACTGCCATTCCGTAGATCGCGAACGCCATGGCACGCTTCTCAGCTGGAAAAGCGTCCGCGAGAATTGCTTGCTCTGAAGGTTGTAGTCCACCTCCACCGGCGCCCTGCAACACGCGAGCGAGAACCAGCAATGGTAGGCTTGGCGCGATACCACAGAAGAAAGAACAAATCGTGAATAGCGCGACGCAGAGCATGTAAAAGCGCTTTCGGCCAATGACAGTTGACAGCCACCCGGAAATAGGAAGAACAATGGCGCTCGATACCAAATAGCTCGTGAGCACCCATGTGGCTTCCTCGTACGTTGCTCCGAGCGAGCCGGCGATATGTGGCAACGCGACGTTTGCAATCGAGGAGTCAAGCACTTCCATGAAGGTTGCGAGCGTTACCGTAAACGCAACCAGCCAAGGATTGTGCGATGGTTTCCAGTTTCCGTGTGGTACAGCCATTGGTTATCGAATGCTGACCTTGGATTCAACCGACATACCGGGCCGCAATCGCGCAACGCTGTCCTGATTCGGATTCAAGCGAATGCGTACGGGTATGCGCTGCACCACTTTCACAAAATTTCCTGTCGCATTTTCGGGAGGCAACACACTCCCCACGGCTCCGGTCGCGGCGCCAACGTTCTCGACGACACCATCGAAATCCTTCTTGAGAGCGTCGACGTGTACCCTCACGCTCTGCCCAGGTTGGATCGCGCGCAGTTGAGTTTCTTTGAAATTAGCCGTGACCCACAACGCTTTGATTTGCGCGATCTGGAGTAGCTGCTGACCGGCCGAGACGTGTGCACCCACCTCCGCCGAGCGTCGAAGAACGATGCCATCCACGGGAGCAACGATTTTCGTATAGCTCACTTTCAATAGCGCTTGCTCGAGTTGAGCCTGTGCGTTCTGCGCCGCCGCCTGCTGCGACTGCACAGTAGCTCGGCGGATCGTAAGCGCCTGTGGCGCTGTCCGTTGATATTGCGCGAGCCGTGCTTCCGATTCGGCGAGTTGCGCGCTCCGCTGCGAGATGGTATGCCCCGCCGAAAATACTGCAGCTTGGTTCGCGCTAACGGTTGCGGCCTGTGCCTTCGCCGTCGCGACCGCCTGATCGTACTCTTGCTGTGAGACCTCTTCTTTAGCGATCAGTAGCTTGTATCGTTCCAAATCGGCCTGCGCACGCGCATCGGTGGCTTGGAATTCCGCCAATCTCGCCTGGGCCGTCTCTCGATCCCGTTCGGCCGCGGCCAAAGCGGCTTGTGCGTTTGCAACCTCAGCCTCACCCGAGCTGATATTCGTCACATTCTCAGCCTGTGTTATCGGGATGTTCGGTTGCTGCGCGAAGACCTGTGTCCGTGCCTGCTCGAGTTGGGCACGAGCCTGGTCGAACCCTGCCTGGTAATCGCGCGGATCCAAATCAACCAGCAGGTCGCCTGCCTTTACCGCCTGATTATCTTCCACATAAACCTTCAGAATCGTGCCGTCCACGCGAGCACTAACGGGATTCAAATGTCCATCGACTTGCGCGTCGTCTGTCGATTCAAACTGCCGGGCGTAAAACCAGTAACTCACCCCTGCGGCCAAGATGACCAACAGAACCACAAAGAAAATAGAAAACGCCTTCCGCCGCCCGCTTTTGATGCGTCTAACCGGCGCAACTTCTTCTTCAATTTGTTCAACTACGCTCATCGGTGGTCCTCATTCAACAGATTCGGTGCGGATGTTCGTGCCTGCCCCGTTGCGCGAGCGAGGGATAACTGCGCAACTTTCAATGCGAAGACACTGGAGATGTAATCGGATTCCGCAGCTGCAACCTGCTCCTGCGCTTGCACGACTTCAAGCGTGGTCGAAACACCGGCCGTAAAACGGTCACGCGCTTGCGTCAGTGTGTCGCCCGCGTACTCCCGATTTGTCCGCGCGAGCTCGACCTGCCCTGCAGCAGTCTGAAATTCGATTAGCGCGTTGCGCACCTCCTGTTCAACGCGCGCTTTCTGGTCGGCCAGTTCGGCGCGTCGCTGAGCGACCGTCGCTTCAGCGTTCTGGATGTCGGCTTTCACACGCCCACCCTGCCAAACAGGGATATTTACGGCTCCTGTGACACTGAACACTCCGTGCATGCTCGTCGGATTGGGCCCCAATACACCGTAGTCTCCACCGAGCGAAATAGACGGAAACCGCTCGGCAACAGCTGCCGATAATGCGATATCGGCCGCGTGCACCTGTGCTTCTGCAGCTCGCACATCGGCGCGATTGTCTATCGCTTGCTTCAGCGCCACAGCTACATCGGGCACGGCCGGCGCAGTCTGTGCAAACGCCTCTGTCAAGTTCAATTCCCGGTCTTGCGGTAAGCCTATGACACGCGCTAACGTGATTTTTTCCTTACTGAGATCCGCTTCCAGCGCATTCAACCGTTGTTGCTGCGTCTGTAACTCGACCAGACTGCGCGTGACGTCGATTCGTGCATTTATGCCCGCTTCCTTGCGCGCAACAGCCTGATCGTATACAGCCTTCGCGCTGGCTACTTGTGCATCCTGTGAGTCCACCCGCGAGGTATCCGCGAGCACGCTTAAGTAAGTTCCGGCAACCGCCAGAACAACCAGTTCACCCGCGCTCCTCGAGTTCAGTATCGAAGCTCGCTCCGACTCCTTGGCTGCCCGGAAATTCCGCCGCCGAACCGGATCCCACACGGACTGGTTCAACGACCCAGCGAGCGAGGAGTAACTGAAAGGCCCGACAACGGAGGGAATCGAAAACGGAATCCCTGGAGGGAGGTTGAACTGAAACCCGGATGCAGCAAGATTGACCTGCGTCTCGGTTTCGCTTGCCTGAATAGAAATGTCAGGCAGGAGTTCACTCAGCGCCTGTAACCTGCTGGCTCGTGCCGCCCGAACGTTCGTATCAGCAGTAAACGTGCCCAGATTAGCGACGAGCCCGCGCTTGATTGCGTCAGCAAGGCTAAGCGAAATAGGTCCGTTCGGCACATCCCGCGCGGGAACGCTCCCCGTAAAATCACCACCGACACTTACAGACGCATTCACCGTCGCGATGCCAGCTCCGGCCGTTGCCGTTTGCGATGCCGTGACCAAGCCTGGCTGGGTTCGGCCGGAGGCGGGAAGCGGAACAGCCCGCGCTGGTGGAGGGCCCGACGGTCCGCCAGTCTGCCCATAGAGGGTGCTTGCAGCGGCGCATGCGAGCAGAAGTCTCCGCAAATTCAAGATCGAGCGAATCAAACTCAGCGTGAGTGCGTTCATGGCAAGGTGTCCCGATGAAGGGTGTCGGAGTTTGAGTTTTGAGTCGCTCCTTACGATGGGCGGCATGGCACTTAGTGCCACCACGGAGTATATTCGATACTCTATGCCCGTGTCAACATTACGAGCACAAAAGTGCATGTGATGACAGACAATAGGTGTTGACTGTGGCATTAAGTGCCATCTATAATACCGCCATGCTCTCTGTTCGCCTGGTCGCCACGGTTTTTGCGTTTGTCGCCTCGTTCTCTGCCTCTGTCGAGCCCCAACAGAAAAAGACTGAATCAGCCGCGCGCCCCGTGGTCTATGTCGACCCTCTCCTTAAAGAGCCTTACGTAGACATCGACGAATGGCGCGATAAGCCAGTACGTCATCGGTACGTCCACGGCGGATTCAAGGGAACCGACGCCCGTTTCTCTATTTACTTTCCGCCGAAAGAGCAGTACCAGCGACGATTCTTTCAATACGTCACCCCGATTCCGATCAACGAAAACGAAGGTGCGAGTGGCTCCGGCACGGGTGATCAGGTCGGCTTTGCTTTTGCAACCGGAGCCTATTATCTGGTCACAAATGAGGGGGGCATGGCCGCCATGGCTAGGGAGCCAACTCTCGGAGCGTATCGTGTAAATGCTGCTAGTGCCGAATACTCACGTGTTCTGGCCGCGCAGATGTACGGTCCGCATCGGCCCTATGGGTATGCGTACGGTGGCAGCGGGGGAGCCTTTCGCACCATCGGCGGGTTTGAGAATGCGCCCGGAGTTTGGGACGGAGCCGTGCCGTATGTAGTTGGATCTCCGGAAGCAATTCCGAACGTCTTTACAACTCGTCTTCTGGCTCTTCGGGTACTGAAAAATAAGTTCCCGACCATCGTGGACGCCATGGAACCGGGAGGCAGCGGGAATCCTTATGCCGGTCTAACGGAGGAGCAGCGACAGGTCCTGGCCGAAGTGACGAGAATGGGGTTTCCTCTTCAAAGCTGGTTCGACTACGAAAGCATTGGGATGGGCGCCTTCCCGATTCTCTTTGGGATGGTGGTTCACAAGGACCCTACGTACTTCTCAGAAGATTTCTGGAATGTGCCGGGGTATGCGGGCGCGAACCCAACGGACTCGCTGTTGCACGCTCACGTTCAGCACAGGACAACCATCAAGCGCGTTATCAGCACTGAGGAACTGGCCAAAGGCGGCCAGCAGAACCAGAAGCAGGGTCAGGGTGGAGTAGACATGGCGTGGCAACAGCTGCGGGGTGCGCCTGCCGCATTCGAGGTTGACAGTGTGCCAACGGGGGACCTCGGTCTAGCAAACGTCATGGTGAAGACCGGCGCGGCCAGTGGAACAAGCTTCGCTTTAGGAAAGGTTGAAGGAAACACAATCTTTGTTGGTCTTGATATGGGGGCGCTGATGTCTGGAAGAGGGCCGAATACCAGCGCTCTTAAACAGATCAAACCTGGCGACCAAGTTCAGATCGATAACTCAGATTTTCTTGCCGCCCACTATTACCACCGTTACCAGGTACCAACGCCGGATTTCTATGTCTGGAACCAATTTCGTACTCCGAACGAAATACCCATTTATCCACAAAGACCCAAGCTGATCGGTCCCGAGTTCGCCGCCTCTGCCGGAGGAACAACTCAAAGTGGACGATTTCAGGGCAAGATGATCTTGCTCGAGTCGTTGTGGGATCAAGACGCGTTTCCGTGGCAGGCGGATTGGTATGCCTCTAAGGTGAAAGCGGTGCTGGGATCGCGCTTTGATCAAAACTTTCGTGCGTGGTTCACAGATCGCGCGCTACATGGTGACATTGAGGATCAGCCGGATCCTACTCACACGGTCAGTTACGTTGGAGTACTGCAGCAGGCGCTACGGGATCTCAGTGCATGGGTTGAAAAGGGGATCGCACCTCCTGCGAGTACGACATACCGCGTCGTCGATGGCCAGGTCGAGGTGCCTTCGATCGCTGCTGAACGCAGAGGCATTCAGCCCATTGTTCACTTAACTGCAAATGGCGGTGCTCGCGCTGAGGTTGCTACGGGCCAGCTTGTCACGCTTTCTGCGGTAATCGAGGTACCGCGAAATACTGGCCGAGTGATCGCGGCGGAATGGAATTTCGAAGGCGGCCGCGAATTTACAACCAGCGGTCAGCTCACAAAAGGGGAAGAGTCTGGTGCTCGAGCAACCCTGAACACAACTCATGCGTTCCCGAAGCCAGGGACATACTTCCCGACAGTTCGGGTCGAGTCGCAACGGCAGGGTGACGCCAAAACACCTTACGCTCGAATCGAAAATCTGGCGCGCGTTCGCGTTGTTGTCAAGTAGCATCACGTGTTCAGTAAACACGCAATAAGCACGTGAACTCTTTCCGTAATTTTGCTTTCTGCATCGCGGTAGCTCTCGCAGCTCGATCTGCAGTGAGCGAGAACGCTACGCCGACGTATCAAGACCCAAACAGACGCGTTTCAGAGCGAGTCCGAGACCTGCTCGCTCGTATGACCCTCGAAGAAAAAGTTGTTCAGCTAGAGTCAGGCGTGAACAGACCTTCGTTCCCCAGTATGCAAATTCCAAGTCTGTTCGAGGGCGACCATCTGAACGAGCCGCTTGTCAAGCAGACGCTTGTTAACGGGTTGGGAACATACGCGTTTCTTGACGAGTTCAACGGCATGACCAGCGGTGCACGCGCCGGAGCTCAACGCAGAAACTTACTTCAATCGTGGGTGAGGAAAAATACTCGACTGGGAATCCCTATTATGTTCCACGGGGAAGCGCTTCACGGCGCCGTTATCAAGGGCGCCACATCGTTCCCGCAGGCGGTTGGATTGGGGAGCACCTGGGATCCAGAACTAGTCGAGGGGATGTTTTCGACGGTTGCTCTCGAAGAGCGTGCTTTGGGAAACTCTCTCGTTCTCGCTCCCGTGTTCGATTTGAGCCGCGACCCACGGTACGGCCGAGTCGAGGAAATGTACTCCGAAGATCCGTACCTGGTCGCCCAACTCGGTGTTGCCGCAGTTCGCGGGCTTCAGGGAAGCACAGACCACCTTGACCCTCATCATGTATTTGCCACCGCCAAGCACTTTGTGCATGGGCAGCCCGAGAACGGGACCAATGGAGGGCCGAGCGATTTCTCCGAACGCACGATGCGCAGCATCTTTCTCTACCCGTTCGAGCAGGCAGTAGAGAAGGCACATATCGAGGCGGTCATGCCTTCCTACAACGAAACGGGTGGAGGCATTCCCTCCAATGCCAATCCGTTTTTGCTCAAAGACGTGCTCCGAAAAGAGTGGGGATTCATCGGCTTGACGATCTCAGACTACACAGCCGTCGAGCAGCTTGCCACCAGGCACCATGTCGTTGCGAACACGAATGCCGCCGGAGTTCTGGCTTTCAATTCCGGAGTAGATATGGAGCTGCCGGAGCCCTCCGCATTTCCGGCACTCGTGGCCGCTGTTCGTTCCGGTAGGGTCTCGGAGAACGAAATCAACGAAGCCGTTGCGCGCGTTCTTACCGCCAAATTTCGCGCCGGCCTTTTCGAAAAGCCGTATATCGATGAGACTCGAGCGGACAAGGACGTCGGGAATGCGGAACATGCAAAAATCGCCCGTCAGGTCGCTGATGAGGCAATAGTTCTGTTGAAAAACCAAAACGGTACTCTACCGCTCGATGCCGCCAAGATAAAGAGGCTTGCGGTTATCGGGCCGAATGGGAACAAAATGCGGCTGGGCACCTACAGCGGTATCCCTGCCTATTACGTCTCGATTGTTGAGGGAATCAGGAAGAGAGTAGGCCCAGACTCCACTGTTCTCTATGCGGAGGGCTGCAGAATATCCGAACCAGATACGGCCGCCAATTTAAACACCTTTGCTCCTTATGAGGCGCCCCAAGAACGAACCGATGAGAGGCTCATCGAGGAAGCAGTCAAAACGGCGGAATCGGCCGATGTGATCGTGCTGGCGCTCGGCGGAAATGAGGTTGTGTCGCGCGAGGCATTTGGGGATATCGGGCTCGCTAAGCCCATCTATGGCGACTCTGATACGCTGCAGCTACCGGGCCGTCAGAATGAGCTCATGGACAGAATCGCAAAGCTTGGGAAACCGACTATGGCTGTTCTGCTCAATGGTAAACCTTACGCAATAGAGCGGCTCATCCAAAAGACATCAGCAATAATCGAAGGCTGGTACCTCGGGCAGGAAACAGGTAACTCAATCGCCGGCGTGCTATTCGGCGATATCAACCCATCCGGGCATCTACCTGTCACCATCCCACGCAATGTCGGGCAGCTTCCCGTGTACTACTACAAAACGCCAAATGCCAGGTTGGGCTACGTGTTTGACGACAACACGCCGCTGTTCCCGTTCGGTTTTGGATTGAGCTACACAAGCTTCAAATTTGGGAGGCCTACCGCGGACCGCACGCGGATCTCTGCCAGGGACACCGCGAAGGTTTCGGTCGCCGTCACAAACACGGGGTCGCGTGCTGGCGACGAGGTGGTCCAAATGTATATTCATCACCCTGTAAGCAGCGTCGTGCAGCCAGTCATCGCTTTGCGTGGGTTCAAACGTGTACATCTCGAGCCAGGCGAATCGAGGACGATCACGTTTGATGTCGGACGAGAGCAGATTTCGATTTTGGATAGACGTATGGCAAGGACGGTTGAGCCCGGTCCAGTGGATGTGTTGATTGGCAGTAGTTCCGCTGATACGGCTGCAGCTCAGCTCACCGTCTCCAAATAGCCGGCTGTACGCGCTGCCGGGCGGCGGCGGCGAACTTTTTTTGAACTCTCGGTGACACTCTGATTCTAAAATGAGCGTTTGTGCTTGACACGGCATATGGTGTCACTATAGACTTCTTGCTAATGGCATCAAGTGCCACCGAGTAGGAGTCCCGAATGCCAAGCTTACGCTCGTTGTTCTCAGCGGCAGTCCTGAGTATGTTTCTAGCTAACGTGTCGGCTCGCGCACAGGTCACAACGGCCGATATCGTCGGGACGGTCGTTGACCCGTCCGGTGCGGCCGTAACGGATGCGAAAGTGACAATCACAAATCTCGGAACGCAGGACAGCCGCTCTATGCAGACAGGCAGCAGCGGCGATTATGCCTTCAATCTGGTGCAACCCGGCCACTATTCTCTGCACGTGGAGACAAAAGGCTTTAAAGCCTTTGATGCCAAAGATGTAGTGGTTGGAGCCGGCGATCGCCTGCGCGTCGATGCGCAAATGCAGGTTGGCGCGACCTCAGAGACCGTGGAAGTAAGTGGCGAAGCCCCCGCTCTACAAACCGACAGCTCGACCGTCCAAGAAACAATAACGGAGCAAGCCGTTCAGGATCTTCCGTTGAACGCCCGCAATGTGTACGGGCTGGTTCAAGTGCAGGCAGGGGTGAATTCCGGGCCGCCAAATGCCATCTCCAGCGGCCAGCGAAGCGTCGATCGCCGTCCTACATCGTCGTTTTCAGCTAACGGGCAATCCGATCTCTTGAATAACAACCTTGTGGATGGCCTGGACAATAACGAGCGATCAAGCGGACTGACAGGAATACGGCCATCCATTGACGCACTCGCGGAAGTCCGAGTCCTGACGAACGACTACTCGGCCGAGTACGGCCGCACCGCCGGCGCCGTCGTGAACATGATCACGAAATCCGGAACGAACGACTTCCACGGCTCGCTGTTCGAGTTCTTCCGTAACAACGTATTCGATGCTCGCGACTTCTTCTCGATCAACACGCCCGAGTATCGCCAGAATCAGTTCGGCGGGAGTCTAGGCGGCAGAATCATCAAAAATAAAACCTTCTTCTTCGCCGATGTCGAAGAGAGTCGGATTATACAAGCCAGTACGCAAACGAGTACCGTGCCCACCAGCTATGAACGCCAGCATCCTGGAGATTTTTCGGATGTAGGCGGCCCGATCGTACCATCAACTCGGTTCAACCCGATCGGCGTGAGCCTTTTCAATTTGTATCCGCTCCCGAACAAGCCGGGCGCAGTTAACAATTACGTCTCCAATCCTAAGAGAATCCAATATGCAACGACCCTGGACTTAAAAATCGATCATCATTTCAACGATTCGAACACGATGTCGGCCACCTACGACTACAATCCCGTCTCAACAGAACTCCCGGGCAGTTTTCCCGTCGTAAAGTTGAATGGACTCTCGGTCAACCCTAGTCCAGATTTCATAAACGGCGGGGCGTCCATCGGAACCCAGAACGCCACCTCGCAAGGATCGCAACTCAGTTATGTACATATCTTTCGGCCCGAACTGTTGCTCGAGCTGAAAGCAGGATTCACCCGCATCAATATCGCGTCGCTCCCCCTCAATTACGGGACTAACGTCAGCGAGCAGCTCGGATTTGTGAATGCCAACATTAGTTCGGAAGCTTCAGCGCTGGCGCAAATCGTGCCTATAGGGTATACGGGACTCGGCTCCGGGTTTTACCTTCCTAATTTCGACGTGAACAACACGTTCCAGTACCACGGTGTACTGACTTACGCGAAGGGATCGCACAATATCAGGATGGGGGCAGCCCTGATCCGGCGCCAACTCAACCAATTTGGAGCCACTTTCAGTCCCACGGGGGGATTCTTCTTTCAGCCGATTCCGGGTCTAACTCCATACACGAACGCGATGGCCAATCTCCTGGTGGGCACCAGCACATTCGCATTTCGGGGAAACCAGCTATATCGCCCTGGTTACAGATTTTGGGAACCAAGTGTGTTCGTTCAGGACGATTGGCGAGCAACTCGCTGGTTGACGCTCAATCTGGGGCTGCGTTATGAAATTTTCACTCCGGCAAGCGAAGCGCATAATTCTTTCTCGAATTTCGACATGAACACGCTGAAAATAGTACTGCCAGGACAAGGCACGAACAGTACGCTAGGAGTAAAGACCGATTACACGAATGTCGCTCCCCGTTTAGGTTTCGCGGCAAGCCTGGGCCACAGCATGGTTGTCCGGGGCGGGTTCGGTATCAGCTATTATCCTGCAGAGATTCAGGGCGCAATCGCACCTTTGAACCCGCCATTTTTCTTCCAATGTCTCCCCTGCTTGGGCACGCGGTTTCCGACATTACCGCTCCCGGTGCTCGGCAGCATAACGAATCCGAGTGGGCTGGTCACCAATAAGCCTCCGGATTTCCGGCCAAGTTATCTTCGCCAGTTCAATCTCTTCTTTCAGAAAGAGATTGCTGGAAACGTCTTCTCAATTGGTGGGCTAGGCGAACAAGGACGTAACCTGCTCTGGCAAACCGACCTGGACCGGCCAGCACCTCCCGGACCCGGCAAACCGACACCAGCCCTCATCTACGCTACCCAGTTGCCAGCCGTGACAGGCATCAACACTTTCACAAACCGCGGGATTTCTAACTACTACGCCCTGCAGACAACATTTGCACGGCGCTACAAGGCTGGATTAACCCTCAACGCGAATTACACGTGGGCCCACGGCCTCAGCGACTCCGATAACGGTAGCGGATCCTCAAACAATTCCGGTCTTCTGCCCAATAATCCGCTTTACGATTACGGCAACAGCGACCTCGATATTCGGCACCGTGTTGCTCTTTCGGCAACTTACGAGATTCCTTTCGGAAAGAGCTTGACAGGTGTTGCGCACCAAGCTGTCGCGGGTTGGCGGCTCAACGTAATCGGGTTTTATCAAACCGGCCTTCCGTTCACCGTGACAAATCAGACGCCGGCCATCAACCTGCCTGGTGTGACCTCGGATCGTCCCAATCAGGTCGCCCCCTGGCAACTGCCGAATCCCGATCTGCAGGAGTGGTTCAACACTGCCGCGTTCCAAGTCCAGACACCAGGAACACCCGGCAATGAAGGACGCAACCCGTTGTATGGGCCGCCACTACGAGCCCTGAATTTGTCAATGTTCAAGGATTTCAGGCTTGTCGAACCGTGGACGCTCCAATTCCGTGCCGAGTGCTTCAACGTCACCAATACCGCAAACTTCGGCGCTCCCAATGCCGGCATCGGATTGCCTGGTTTTGGCACGATCAGTTCGACGGCCTTGGGCGCCAACCCACGGCAGTTTCAGTTTGCTTTGAAGCTGTTGTTCTAATATGGAGCGACCTTGTCAAGGGGGATCACGGAAACCCCGCATAGGCGCGATCCAGGAATGCTCGTAAGAGCATTGCTGGGAGCGTGTAAGAGAGAAGCAACACGGATGGCAGTGAGGAGCGAATGCGACGGTTGATCACTCTAATATCCGCGGGTCGGAACCGCATAATCGTGATTCGTCGGGAGCTGCCTCGGACTGAGGACGCGAGTTGGGCCGGCAGGCCGTATCGCACAAAACATCGGAGGATTCTCCTTGCCGTGAGTTCCTCCACTGCCATCGGTGCTGCTTCTAAAACGTACAAGACTTCTTCTTTCTCAGGCAGCTTGCCGCTGCGGTTGCAATTCGGTTTTGACGGCGATGGCCCAGGCGAAACCCAGCAGTTCGCGAGCGATGGCAGTGACAATCTGGGGTTTATTTTTGCCGCCAGCCGCGAGTTTCTTATAACGCGTACACAAACGCCATTGCGCTTTCCAGGCAATGTCTTTGATTTCCTGGTCAAGGCCTTTTTGGCGCTTGAGCAGAAATCCGCCGACCCAGGGTTTGTGTTGGTAGGCCCAGGCCGCTTCCACCATCACTCGTCGCAGATGGGCATTGCCGGTTTTGGTAATCCCGCCTCGTTGGATACGGTTCCCGCTGGAGTACTCGCTCGAGACCAGCCCGCTGTAACTCATCAACTGACGGGGATTCTGGAATCGACTAAGCGAACCAGTTTCGGCCACGATCGTCACCGCTGTCATCTGAGCAACGCCGCGCAAAGCTTGCAGCGCGGCAATCACCGCACGAATCTGTTCCGGAGCCTTGGCAATGGCTTCGTCCATGACCTTCTCCAGCCGCAGGATGCGCTCGCCAGCGTGATGTACTTCGTGAATGTAATCGGCCAGCGTGGCTTCCAGCGCTGGTTGTTCAAAATGCACGTGGTCGTGCAGCCAAGTCATGTATTTCGCGGTCCACTTCTCTTTGATGTCAGCGGGTGGTTGCGCTCCGTGTCGCAGCAGAAACTTGCCCAGCCTTTGACGGGCGCGGTGCTGATCTTGCCTGGCATCTTCGCGCGCCCGCACCAGATCGCGCAGCGCTTCATGGGCCGCATCTGGAACCCAGACCGCCGTCAGATCGCCGTTCCGGTAACACCGCGCCAGTTTCTCGGCATCGCGCCGGTCCGTCTTCACTCGATCGCCCGCTTTGGCCGGCACCAGCGACGGCGCGATCACTTCGCAGTTCACGCCCAGTTGCGTCAACTGCCAATACAAAACGTATCCGGTCGGACCCGCCTCGTAGCAGGCTGTCAACTGCTTCACCGGACCCAGCTTTGCCACCGCTTTGCGGATCGATTCCAGGCGGTTGGGGATGACGCCGACAGAACGCACTTCTCCGTTCGGCTCCGCTACCGCTATCGCAATCGTGCCCGCGTGGACATCCAAACCAATAAACCGTATCTTAGACATGCGACCAATTCCTTTCGTATGCGGCTCTGCGCCGCTGGTTTCAACTCTTCGCAGCGTAACCCGCGCCTCTGCGAAGGATTGGTCGCTCCATCTTGACTGAAGAAGCGAAGAAAATAACTGACCATGCTGCATGCCACTAAGGTGAGAACGGGTGTGCTGTGAGCAGCACACCCAAGTGAATCGCCTCGTGTCGAAAACAGACGAACTGCTGGCCGGGTTTCCGTACGCTCATGAACAGTGCACTAAGACATCCACGTAGCGCGCCAGTTGTTGTCGCGATACTTCTCTCTGCCTGGTTTGTCACCAGGAGTTCTCTTGCGCAGAGTAATGGTCTGTCGCATGCAGGTACCGGTATTGACGGCAAAATAGATGCCCTTCTGAAACAGATGACCGTCGAGGAGAAGATCGGACAGGTCACCCAGTCATTTCACTTCCTCCGCTCGAAAGCAGTCGACGACCGCGTGGTCGCGGGTCAAATCGGTTCCTTCGACCATGAGTTCGATCTCGCTGAGATAAATCGACTGCAGAGACTTGCTGTAGAGAACACGCGGCTGCACATTCCGCTAGCCTTTGAGGCCGATGTGCTCCATGGTTATCGCGTCATCTTCCCTGTGCCGATTGGCATGGCTGCGTCATGGGACATGGAGATGATCGAGGACGTGCAGAGAAGGGCCGCTTTCGAGGCGCGAATGAGCGGACAACAATGGAACGCCGCGCCAATGCTCGACATCGTTCGTGATCCTCGCTGGGGCCGCATCGTGGAGGGTGCGGGCGAGGATCCATACCTGGGTTCCAAGGTTGCTGTCGCCCAAGTCAAAGGGTTCCAGGGAGAGAGGCCAATAGATGCAAATCATGTGGTCGTAGCTCTAAAGCACTTCGCAGGCTACGGCGCCTCCGAGGGTGGACGCGATCACGATGCAGTTTACTTACCTGAGGGCGAACTACGAAACGTTTATCTAAAGCCGTTTAAGGCTGCTGTCGATGCAGGCGCCGGCACCGTAATGAACGCCTATATCGATCTAAATGACGTGCCGGCAAGCGCAAATCATTGGCTCCTCACGGGTCTGCTTCGAGACGAATGGCACTTCCGCGGCGTCGTGATCAGCGACAACAACGCTGTATCAGATCTCGTGCCCCATGGCTTCGCACGTGACAAAGAAGATGCGGCGAGGCGAGCTCTGCACGCCGGGGTCGACGTCGCACTGTCCAATGCGGGCACAGATTTCGATCCGTTGCTGGCGGCATACAAAGATGGATCTCTTGATGGGTTGGATCTTGATCGCGCCGTCCGAGGAATACTGAGGCTCAAATCTGAGCTCGGACTCTTCGACCATCCTTACGTGGACGAAAAGGGTGCGAATGATGCCATCCTTCAGGAGGACCAGCACTCCGCCAAAGTAGCGGCAGAGCGCTCGGCAGTTTTGCTAAAAAACGAAAACAACGTTTTGCCGCTTCGCCCAGGGACGTACAGCAGCGTTGCTCTCATAGGACCGTTAGCCGATTCGCGCCAGAATCTTGTTGGTCCTTGGACCGACGGCTGGGACATGGAAAGAGTTATGACTATACGCCGGGCGTTCGAAGAATCGCGCCGGTTCAAAAACGTGACCTACGCGCAAGGAGTTCAGATCAGCCGCCTCTTTCCATCGCCTTTTGATCGGAAGTTGAAGGAACCGCATCAGGCCCCGTGGACTCCCGAAGCATCCGAACGCGAATTCCAGCACGCCGTCGATGTGGCTCGCGGCTCGGATCTTGTCATCGCCGTCATGGGTGAACTACAGGAAATGACCGGAGAGTCCGCCTCCCGCGCATCTCTCGCATTGCCCGGCCGGCAAGAAGAGTTGCTCAAAGCTCTTGTGCCGCTCGGAAAGCCAATCATCCTGGTGCTGTTGAACGGGCGCCCACTCACTATTCCGTGGGAGGTCGAACATGTAACGGGCATTCTCGAAATGTGGTATCCGGGGACGGAAGGCGCGAATGCGCTATTAGATCTGCTCTTCGGAAAAGCGAATCCTGCTGGTAAGCTTCCGGTGACTTGGCCGCGAGATGCTAATCAGATTCCTATCTACTACTCACATAATTCCACGCAGGACCCACAAAATCAGGGTACACGTTACTGGGATGTTCCCAGCACTCCACTGTTCCCATTCGGCTATGGTCTGACTTATACAAGCTTCTCGTTCGCTTTGCCCCGAGCGTTGCGATCCACAGTGAAAGGGGGAGATCCGGTGGCGATCGAAGCACAGGTCTCAAACACCGGAAAGGTAACAGGTGATGTAGTCGCCCAGCTTTACATTCACCAGCGTTTCGGAAGCACTTCACGCCCCCTACGAGAACTCAAGGGCTTCGAGCGTATTGGCCTCGAGCCAGGCCAAAAGAAAACAGTTCGCTTCGTCGTCACTCCAGAAGACCTTACTTACTGGAGTACAGCGAAACGAGGATGGGTTCAGGAACCGAGCACTTTCGACTTCTTTATAGGAGAGGATTCCACAGCGTCTGTAGGTGGAACATTCACAGTTACTCAATGAACGTGTCTCACAAGAATCGACTGTTTTCCTGTGTCCTTGCGAGCGCAATTCTCGCAGTCGGAATTGCCAGCGCTGCGGATCAGCCGAGAACACCGAAGCCGCCGGCTCCCGAGCCAATTCAAATCACAGAGTTGCCGCTCCCCCCTCCAGCGCCCTCCAACCGTCCGGGAACATGCACGGAGGCGGTCAATCCGAATCACACCGGCTGTATCGATTCCGCTCCGCTTAGCATTCAATCGGGCAGCTTTCTCCCTGATGGCCAAAACGTTGTGGTGCTGGTGCACTTCATCGGTGCCCCTGCCCCGCCTGACCCGGCGAGCATCTACGAGGGTGGCCAGATCATCCTCATCAAGGCCGATGGAACGAAGTTCGCGAATGGCGACACGTGGAAGTGCGTCACCTGTGGCGTACCGGCCGGCAATGCGATGGGAATCAACGCTCTCCAGGACTATCCGCAATCCTTTCTGGATGGCAAGCGGCTTCTGGAGGGCAGCAATATAGTCGACTGCTCACCGTTCTCGCTCACGGATACCGATTGTACGGCCGATCGGGTCCATATCTATCCCATTCATTGGAATATTCGGCCGGACGGCTCTGGGCGAGGAGGAAACCTGCGCGAGCTACGGCTGCACCCGGATAACGTGCATCTGGGATTCAACAGTATGTACGTTGCTAATGGGCAGCTCGGACAGTTCGGTTATATCGGCCGCCTCGAATTCAATCCTTCGCCAAAAACGGGCGAGCCTCTGGCCCCGCGCTACGAACTGACCCATGTCAACAGACTCTTCCAGGAAGGCTTAGACAAGGAGGTGCTGACGCGCGATCCGCAGCATCCAGACCAGTTGAAACTGAACTACCAAGGCATCACGGTCGGAGAGTTTCGCGGGTTCAGCAAAAATGGCCGCGAGGCCTTCTATGTCGGTTATCCATTCGAATCTTGCAACATCGATGTCTTCGCCGTGGACCTGGTCACAGGCAAGGTACGACGGCTGACCAGTAACCCTGAGTATGTCGACCCGATCGATGCCTCGCCCGATGACAAGTGGATCGTGATTGAGGATACTCGTGGCTCCGGCCGACAAATGTTCCTCGCCGCCATGCGCGGACTGCCGCCGATTATCGACCTGATTACGACGAGCGCCGTTTCCTCCGTTCGAAATAATGGCGATCGCAGATTCTTCCAGCCCTTTTTGCTAGATAGGTACGGTGATCGCGGCGAATATCAGGGGCAACAGCTCAATGCCGGCAATGGAGCGCCCGGGAGCGCTAGCGATCGCAATTGGAACGCGATGGCGGATCCGCGATGGTCTCCCGACGGTACGCGCATAGTGTACTGGCAGGCGGAAGTGACGAGTCCAGCTTGTGGTGGCTCCAACCCCCTTCCGTGCCCTCCCTCCACAGAGCCCGGAGGCCGACGGGTGCGAGTCATGATGGCGCGTTTCACAACTCGAAAGCCAGTCTCGGTAAGCCCGCCTGCTCCGATGTCCGACAGCGTGCCTTGGGGAACACCATACGTCCCCGGTAGCCCGACTCCTAACCGCTCCCTCATTCCCGAAGGAACATACACTCTGTATGGTGCAGTTTCCGGTTCAGCGAAGGTGAGCATCACGCACACCGCGGACCATGGGGCCATTAAAACTGTAGCTGTCACCTATGACAACTACTCAGATACGCGCGGCAATGTTATAAACGGAACCGAGAGAGTCACGGAAATTCGGTCCAAGCCAACCACAACAACGCTCGATTGGCATTCCGACCTCACCCAAAAAGGGAAAACGCAAGCTACAAAGGTGACGAGTCCTGATGGCCTCAAGCTTACTATCGACGTAATCACAAATATCTTCCAGGCGAGCGGAACTCTCACAACCACCGTCAAAGGCGAGACATACAAGCAACCCGCTAACGGTACGTAGAGGGAACAGAAGCAACCCGAACGCATTCGCAACGACAGCGGCCGGACAATGCAGAGATCAACGCCGAGTTAGGATTAGAGCCCAAGCAAACGATGACCTCTGAACATCCGCAGGAATTTGCTTCGTATCCCAGCCTGCGGAACCGGCCGGTGCTAATCACCGGTGGCGCTTCCGGCATTGGGTCCACATTGGTCGAGCACTTCGCGTGTCAAGGCTCGAAAGTTGCGTTCCTCGACATCGCATCAGAACAAGGGGCACGGCTCGTCGAGAGCATAAGCGGAACCTGCGAGCACACGCCTGTTTTCTTGGAATGTGATCTCACAGATATACGCAGTTTGGGCGAAGCTATTGCTGAGATCCAAGAAAAGCTCGGGCCCGTCGAAGTGTTGGTGAACAACGCTGCCGATGATACACGCCACTCTTATCGCGACATCACCCCCGAATACTGGGACGCCGCTATGGCCGTTAACCTGCGCCACCAATTCTTTGCGATCCAAGCGGTCGCACCCTCGATGATTGCCAAAAGAGCCGGTTCAATCATCAATATGAGTTCGATTTGCTGGATCATTCCGAGCGTCGGGATGCCCGCATACGTCACAGCCAAATCGGCGATTATCGGATTGACCCGGACCATGTCTCATGAGCTCGGGCCGTCGAACATTCGCGTAAACGCCATTCTTCCCGGAGCTATCCTGACCGAACGACAGCGCCGGCTTTGGTACACGCCTGAGTACGAGGCGGAGATCATGCGGAATCAAAGCTTAAAACGGCATGTGACCGAAGACGAAGTTGCGCGGCTCGCGCTTTTCCTAGCTGCCGATGACAGCTCCGGGATTACGAATCAGAGCTACGTTGTTGACGGCGGATGGGTGTGAGTTGGGCATTCAATCCGGAAGGAGGGACTGTGAAGAACATGAAAATGCTCTGCGTCGTGTTTGTGTTGACCGCGTTGTTTGCCGTCAGTCCTGACAACGCGCAGGAGTTAAAGATCGCGCATCTTGGGGACTGTGAGTTGGAAGTGGCCAAGTGATCAAGGACTGCCAGCTCGGGTATCGGACGTTCGGTACGCCGAATTCAGCGAAATCGAACGTCATCGTCTTCCCGACGTGGGCGTCGGGCCGTACAGAGCAGGTAGTTCCGATGGCCACGCCTGGATCACTTCTGGATAGCTCGAGGTATTTCATCGTTGCAATCGATGCCTTGGCAAACGGTGTTTCCTCGTCTCCTTCGAACAGCAAGTTGCAACCGCGGATGCAGTTTCCGAAGATCACGATCCACGACATGGTCGTTGCTGAGCATACGCTGCTGACGAAGCAACTACATCTCGAGCACGTGTTCGCAATCGCTAGGATGTCGATGGGCGGCATGCAGACGTTCGATTGGATAGTGTCCTACCCGACGTTCATGGATAAAAGGCGATACCGATTGTGGGTTCACCAAAGCTGGCGAGCTACGATCGCATTCTCTGGCAGACAGAGATCAACGCGATCAAAATGGATCCTGCATGGAGGGGCGGAAATTACAGGACCAATCCTGGCGTTCTCCTCCAGGCTCAGATAAGCGCGCTCGTGCTGAGCACTCCTAACTTCGTTGAGGCGCATTATCCGAACAGAGAAATTCCGCCTGACACGATAGCCGGCGCCGCCGCGATGGATGCAAATGATCACATCAGACAAGCGGAAGCCATGATGGCGTTGCATGTTTCGAAGTCGACCGGCGGCCGGATGGAGGACGCGGCGGCTCGAGTAAATGCCAAGCTGTTTGTGATCGTGTCCAAGGAAGATCATACTGTTACGCCCCAGCCGGCACTCGACATCGCCAAGCTGTTAGCTGCAGAGACGCTGTTGGTCGATTCGCCATGCGGTCACATTATGCTGATGTGCGAAATGTCGAAGCTTCTTCCCGCGATCAATCACTTCCTTGACCAGTAGCGATGCAGCGGTTTCAATTCTCAGTTCGCGAGCACGCGCACTCTGTCCCATAAAACCGCTGGGCAAGACTTTCTTGTTTCGCAGAGACCTATTTCATTTCGCACTACTCGCTGCCCACGTGAAATGGTAGTTGCCAGAGCCAATTTTCCATATGACAGCATTGGATTCACTCGTCTGCTCGGCCCTTTCGAACAGTACTCCCGGAACTAGTTGGGCTGGTTTGCCATCTTGATACACGACAGTCGAACCTTCCTTGATCATAAGATTACCCACCGGAGTGGATTTCACGGGAATGAACAGTTCGGCGCTGGTATTGGCCGGGACCTCCACGTTCCAGCTCGTAATGCCGTCGAGAATGCTCCATGAAGAGCGGATTTCTCCCCTGACCGAATCGTAGGACGTTGTCACACTTTTCAATCCGTCAGGCATCTCCGGTTTGAGTTGGATTACATCATAGCCAGGTTGGAGAGCAGAAATTCCGCCGAGTGTACGGTAAAGCCATTCGAGAATGCCTCCGTACATGTCGTGGTTATGGCTGCGACTCTTCGCCAGATTCCAGTTTTCGTCGATCGTCGTTTCACCGCATTCGATCATGCTCATATAACTTGGCGCGGAGGATTGCATGATCATCTTCTGAACCAAATCGACGGCTCCCGCATCACCAAGTGCCCGCCAGAGGAAGGTTGTTCCAATATCTCCGGTTGTGACGTGGAAGGGAAGGACAGGGCCAAACTCCCCGGGGCGCCCATAGCTGCCCCCGCTGTCAATTTCCTGGGGATGAGCAATGTCCTCGATAAGCGCCTTTCTAACTGCCGCTTCCTGGCCGTGTGGAACGATGCCGAATACGAGTGGAAGTGCTTCGTTGGTCTCGCTTACGGGCCGGTAAAGCGCCGCAGCATAGTCGAAGTATGCTCGGTTGTATGCGGTTGAGACGCGCGCGTATTCACGCGCGTAGTACTCGGCGTCGCTATCTTTCCCGAGCACCCCAGCCACGTCTCTCATAATCCTTGTATCTAAGACATAAACAGCTCCCTCGACGTTGGGGACCGAAGATCCGCCCGGAGCCATCCAGTCTCCCAAACCATAGGTAATAAGATCGTCCTTTTCTCTTCCTTTCAGGTAGGCAAGATACCGCTTCATGGCTTCGTAGTTATCCTGAAGAACGTGGCGGTCGCCGTAATTCCAATAAATCAACCATGGCACCGTAAAGATGGATGAACCCCAAGCCGGGGAATCTTGAAAAGGACCCTCGCTCCCTGTGTAGGAGGCGCTTCGAAACCAATTCGGGACAAGTGTCGCGACCATGCCCGATGCCCGCTGATTGTCACGAATGTCCCGAGTGATCTTTGTATAAAGCCGCTGAAGATCAAACTCGTAGATGGAGGACGGGAACATGGTCCAAGCAACCTCCTGCCAGCCGAGCTTTTCATAATTTGGTCCATCCTGATGGATGCTGACAAGCTCGCTACGCACGGTATTCAGAGCCAACATATGGATTTTGTTGTAACGATCATCTGAGGCCTCGAACTGTCCAGTCTCTTTGGATGCCGTATAGGTAAAGAATGCCTTTACGTCCGAAAGTCGCGGCAGATCGGATTGCGTAGAACCTGTTGTTACATTCTGGATTTCCAAGTAGCGGAAGCCAATGGTGGAGAAGGTCAGCCGCCAAGTCTCGGGACCGCCGCCCTTCAGGATGTAGGTGGACCCACGGGTCCTGCTTGGCGCCACTCTCGCGTGTGAAAGCGCTTCGCCCGGCAGCATTCTTACGGGAGCTCCGGCCGGCCCTTGAACAGTGGTCTGGTACTGCCCGTTCATGTTCTGGCCGAAGTCATAGACGTAGACATTTTCAGCAGGATTCGTGATGTTGACCGGCGAGAAAACCCGGTGTGCGATGACGGGTGAGGCGTTCTGAGAAACCAATGTGCCGTTTATTGCAGTAGACTCAGCAGCGGATACCCACGTTGAATCGTCAAAGTGCGCGGTGTTCCAGCCGGCTTGGGCGAGGCGCGCGTCGTAGGTTTCCTCTCCATGGACCTCGACGGATGTGTAGGGCCCGCGGGAGGCTTTCCACGAGGCGTCTGTAATCACATTGAGCGATAAGCCATCGACATAATCGACGTGCAATTCGGCCCGAAGCCGCATCGGACCAAAATTGCGCAACGGCAGACGATCACGCCCCGCCAACCAGCCATTCCCGAGCATGACGCCCAAGGCATTGCTGCCTTCGCGAAGCTGCGAGGTGACATCGAACGTAACGTAGTCTATCGTCTTTTGGTAGTCGGTCCACGCCGGATCGACTACGTGATCCCCGATCTTTTGTCCGTCCAAAAATGCGACGAATTGGCCCAGTCCGGAGATGTAGAGGTATGCTGACCGAACTGGCTTAGAAATCGCGAATTTTTTTCGGAAGATCGGTGCCGGTGCATCTTTAGAAGGGTTCTTCTCCGGATATTCAATCCATTGGCATCTCGAATCCCAGTCGCTCGCAACAAAAAAGCCGGTGACGAACCGCTTAGGGGTACTCCAAGGAGAACGTTTACCTTCCCGATTCCACGTGCGGACTTCCCACGAATACGTGCTCGTTGGCGTCAAAGGTTTTCCGCTGTATGCAATACCGTATTGCTGATCCGAGGCGATCTTTCCACTGTCCCACACCTTCTGCGTGGCCGCTGTTGGACTGCCATCCTCAAGAACGACTCGGATTTGATACGCTGTTTGGATTTCTGCTCGGCCGCTGTCGTTAACCACCCAGCCGAAATGAGGTCTGGCGGTATCCACGCCAAGCTGCGAAAAGCTGTCGATCACACGAGCCTCTGTCGGTGCTCTAGGTGTTCCCGCTTGCGCGCCAATTAAGAATGGGCCAACGGCGAAACACACTAAGGCAATCGAAGGAGCTAGTGATTTCATCAATCCGATGCTTTGTCAAAGGGTGAGTGACGATACGCCCTGGTTATGTGTAGCGTGATGGGTGTTCACCGGCTTCTATGGCTCGTTCGAACTCCTAAGCCGCGTAAATTCCGCTAATTCCTTCTTGGCCAGTACGGATTCGCCGGTTTCGCGATACGCCTTCGCTAATAGGAAGCGGGTTTTGGGCACGCGTGGACCAAGCTTAACTGCCGTCGCAAGTTCGCAAATTGCTTCGTTGGCCCGCCCTGCTTCCAGCAACGACTCGCCGAGAACGAGATGCGTGCTATAGCTGGCCGGGGCGTAGCGTGTAGCGAGTTGAGCGTATTTCACCGCGCTCTCTGTATCGTTGCGCTTCAAGTATTCCGCAGCAAGAGATCCCAAGCTCGGAACATGCTTAGGATCGATCTGCAGCGCTGTTTGGAATTCGCGAATTGCATCATCGGAACCGGACGGCACTAGAAAGGATCCGTACAAGAAATGGACTGCCGCAACTGTTGCATACTGGAGCACCAGCTTTTTGAACAGGGCGGCCGCTTCTTGCATATGGCGACAATCGGCGACATAGGCCGCGGCGCCCGCATCCAGGACCATCCTGCGGTCCTCGGTTTCGATATTCTCGGGAAATACAGGCTCGGCAAGCGCGGCGACGCCTAGCCCCAGCATATATTCCTCCGAAGGGTGACTTGCGTACAAGGAAGAGAAAATCACACGCGCAGTCTGGAAATCGTGCGAAAGGATCAACAATCGAGCGTTCTGATACAAAAGCAACCGCACCATCGCTTCAGGAAGACCACCAAGACCGAGTTGACGCGCACGATTTAAATGCTCCAGAGCTGGCCCATACTCGTTGCTTTTGAGTTCGCAGAGGCCTAGCAAACCAAACCCGGGGCCGAGCGCGGCGTTCAGCGAGACAACATGTTGAAATGCCTCGCGGGCAGCGCCGAACTGCTGTTCGGAGTAGAGCAGCGTTCCCAAATGCCACCACCCTTCGGACCAGTCGGCCTTTAAAGCAAGCGCTTTGCGGTACAACTCGATGGCGGCGTCGTTCTTGTGGTCTGCCTGTGCTGCCTGCGCTTCGCTCGCGAGCGCTTGAAAGCTTTTCTTCGCAGGCTCTGCTCCCGTACCGCCGGCGCTGACGAGTTGACATGCCGTCAGGACCGCCGGGATAAAAGCACAGACCCGCATTGAAACGTCCCTAGAAGAGAAGCTTCAACGCCAATTGTATTTCGCGCGGTGAGTTCGCCTGGCCATTGCTGATAGTGCCAAAGCCCGCCGAATTTACAGATGTGTTCGGTCCGCCGAAGGTTGGCGTATTGGTGAAATTAAACGCTTCGGCGCGGAACTCCAAACGCGAGCGTTCGAAAATTGGGAAAGCCTTGAACAACGAGAGATCGAGATTGGGGGACACCGGGGTGCGCAGGTTATTTTCATACGGGCTCAGGGTCGTCAGAGTGTACGCAGGCTGCACGATCCAGGCTGGTCGTTCTCCGCTCAAACAGTTCTGTGTTACGCCGGGCGATACGATGGTGCAAGTGTTGAACCAGCGGCGGCGAGTCGGGTTCGCGATATTGGGATTGATTCCGGTCGACATCATACCGCTGCCCGACAGGCCCACTAACTGCCCGGACCGAGCGTGGACAATAAAGTTAAGCTGCCAGCCTCCCAAAGCTCCCTTCAAAAAGGCATGCGAAGTTCCTTGAAAGATTGGGATCTGGTAGCCCCCTGCGATCGTCAAAGTTTGCGGGATGGAGGTGTAGTCAAGCATGCGCGCCGTCCCGTTATCCTGATCGTTTAGGAAGTTATACTGAAGGGAGTTATTGTTCGTGCTTACAAAGTTCACCATTGTCTTTTGGTAAGTGTAGGCTGCAAGCACGTTAAACCCATGTGACATTCGCTTCTCCAGCTTGACTTGAAGCGCGTTGTACCAAGTTTTCCCTTTGTCCTCCACCGCTGTAATTGAGCCGTACTGCGGGAACGGCAAAAGCGTCTGCGACAACGGAACGGTGCCACTGTTTAGAAACGTTCCTGGTAGCGTTCCCGCAAACGGATTGGCCACTTGGCTGCTGAGCGTGGTCGCGCCGAGGGCAAAATCCGAGACCGGGAGAGCATTGTAATTGGGGTATACAAGCAGGTGGTTCGCTCGCGTTCCAGCATACGCGACGTCAACAACGGTTTGCCACGGCAGTTCGTGCTGAATACCGATGCCAAACTGTTGTGTGCGCGGCACGTCCCGCTCACGATTCGGGAAGAACTGAAATCCGCTTTGACCGTTCAGATTCGTTCCTGCGCCAAGAGGCTGGACGAAGCCGTTGGGAAAGGGATTCGACAGCGAATTAGCGGGCGTCGCCCCATTGTTGAGGCTGGCTATGTAGTTGGTTGTGACGCTATATCCGACCTGCGTCCCGATATCGTACGTAGGTGCATAGATAATTCCGTAACCGCCCCTTATGACCGTGTGCGTTGATAACTTGTACGCCGCACCCAACCGCGGCCCCCAATCTTTGAAGTCACTGTCATAGGGAGAGTTGAACTTGCTATTGCTCGGGAATAGAACCTGCCCTTTCAAAGTCTGACCCGCAAGCGTGTAACTGGCAGTTGGATCGAAGCCCGCATTAATGTCGTTGTGGGTTTCTGTAATTGGGCTTTCGTAATCCCAGCGCAGCCCAAGATTCAAGGAGAGCCGACTCGAAAGGCGCCAGTTATCCTGTACATATGTCGCTAGGTAGTAGTTGCGATATTCTGGCCTTGGTCCATTGACAGAGCTGCCCGAAGTTGGATACCCCAGCAGTAAATCGGCGATCGAATTGCCGCTGACATTATCGCCCGAAAAGGGATGTGCCTGGGTGAACGTTTTGTCAAAGTTGAAGCTCGCGAAGTTCGCCACGTCGTAATAACGGTCGTTTCTCATGTCGCGCGCTTCGAAGCCAAATTTCACATCATGCGATCCGAGCACCTTATCAAGGTTTTCCGAAATATCGTAATTGTTGCTCCAGGTATAAAGCCCGGAGTTCGTCCATCCAGGATTGCCGAATGACGTGTAGTTCGAAGGATTGACGTAAGGAAACAAGCCGGGAACCGGACTGGCTGCCACTTGAGACGCGGGGAAGCCGAGTGAGGCAACGTCGAAAGTTGTGTCTTTCGGAGCGACGGCAAAGATGTGCTGCGTCCACCCGGCGGTTAGACTCGAGACGAAGCTAGGAGAAATGGTCGATGTCCAGTTCACAGTAGCGCTGTTGTTCGTACGCCAATGCAGATATCCGGGCGAAGCGACGGTCGGAAATCCCGCATCACCTAGAATTTGGTGACGATTGCCCCGAACATAGGACACAAAGAGTCGGTTTTTGTTCCCCAGCACTTGGTCCACGCGATAAGCAAATGCGTCGTACAGGTCGGATTGCGAGTTGGGCGAGGCAATGTAGTTGTTGGTTTCCCCGGGCTGATTCGGTGGAGGATAGTAACTGATGAGCTTTGCAGCAACCGGATTTATCGCGCTCGTCGGAATGCTGCAGCCTCCGGGAGTTGCAAATGGAGTTCTCAAATAAGCTCCGTTCACGAGCTTTGTGCTGAGCGGATCATAGATGATCAAGGGACCGCCGCCGGGACCGCTCTGACAGAAGTTGCCTTGACGCTCCGCGGCGGTTGGGACGGTTTCGGTCGAGATGGAAGGAACACTGTCCTTTATGCGTTCCCAACCAAACATGAAGAATGTTTTATTTTTTCCGTTGTACAGCTTCGGAATGAAGACAGGTCCATCTACCTCAAGGCCCGGCTGCGACCAGTGGAAAGGGGTACGGGACTGCCCGGCAGCGTTAGCGGAAAAGCTATTCGCCTGCAGGATGTCGTTGCGAAGATAGTAGTAAGCGGCTCCGTGGAAGGCATTGGTACCATTCTTCAGCGTCATGCTTGTTATGCCACCGCCCGTCCGTCCATATTGGGCGTCGTAGATCATCGTCTGCACACGCACTTCGGAAATGAAATCCGGAGCGGGCACCGCTGCGATGTCCGCCGGCTGAACACCTTCAACAGCAGTGTCCGACATGCCGTCGATCAACGTGTCATTAGTAAAGGGCCGTCCTCCCGAAATCTCGAAGTTATCTATCCCTCCGTTATCGAACGAACGAATGTTATTGGACGGGTTTACCGGAAACTCAACGCCAGGCACATATTGCTGCAGCATCACCGGATTCCGGCCGAGCAGCGGGAGCTCCTGTATCTTCGAGTTATCGAGGACTTGACCGGTGCTCGCTTCGCTCGTTTCAAGTAGAGGGGCCTCGCTGGTCACAGTTATCGACTGAGTGGATGAGCCGACCTGCATTGTGAAATCCACGCTGGCACGATCGCCGGTCCGCAGTACCAAGCTCTGATTTACCGTATTGAACCCGGAAGCACTTGCTGAAACGGTGTATTGACCAATGATCAGGTCAGGAATCAAATACAGGCCGTTCTGGTTGCTGACGGTTTCCGCCGTGACCCCTGTCTGGACATTCCGAGCACTCACGTGCGCGTTAGGCACTGCGGCGCCGGAGCTGTCGACAATTGTGCCCGTGATGGTTGCGCGGGACTCCTGGGCTTGGTTAAACGCAGCAAAACCGGCTAGGTAGATCAGAAATGCGCAAACGTAGTGAGGGGTCCGCAAACTCTGCATGAAAAATCTCCTGGGGTCACGTTCCGCGTGACATCCGGGTCGCAAAACAGATGTAGAGTTGAGCGAGATCCCACCTGCCGCATACGCCCGTGGATGAGATTGTAGCTTCGGCTCCGGCGTATGTCACCTATCTTTGGTTAGGTCTTCACAGTTAGGTCTTCGAGCGATACTTGATCTCCGCAATTTTTGTGTTGTGGATCGCGCTGAATCAGTTACGCTGGCAATGAGGAAAACTTCGGAAGTTGGGCCTGAAGCGAAATATCGTGACTCTCGCCTGCCTGTTTGCGGCCGCTTCCTCGGCGATTGCTGTCGAAATTGAAGGCTTCACCAGCCGAATCTGGACAACGCAGGATGGGCTCGCGAACGATCAGATCACAGCTCTTGCACAGAGCTACGACGGCTTTCTTTGGGTTGGGTCCCGTTCAGGATTGGCGCGTTTCGACGGGGTACAGTTCCGTCTTTTCAATCAACAGAATTCTCCGCCTTTCACAAATGGCGACATATTGTGTCTGTTTGCGGCGAGCGATGGTTCGTTGTGGATCGGCACGAATGGCGGAGGCGCCTTTCGTCTGAGAGGTGGCGCTTTCGCAAAGTTCGACCGCGAAAGCGGTCTGACGAACGGCTTTGTCCGCGCGATTATGGCGGACAAAAAGGGCAATCTCTGGGCGGGTACCGATGGCGGGCTGTTCCTATATAAGGACTCGGGCTTTACCCGCGTGGATGCCGGCGGCGGCTCGCCGGAACAGGTTGCAGCTATGGCCAGAGCCGCGTCGGGCGGGCTTTGGGTCGGGGGCTCCGGGTTCTTTCTTACGGACGGCGAGAAACTTGGAAAAATTGAGATCCGCGGAAGAATTTCCGGGCCTCGTATCGTTTCGATTTTGCAAACCACCTCGGGGGATCTTTGGCTGGGCACTGTGGCCGGACTGTTTCGATACAAACACGTTGGCTCGCGGGGCGCGTCGATGCGGAGCAGTGTGCCGCAACGATTCGACCTTGCGCCCTATTCTCTGATTGAGAACACCGACGGGGACGTTTGGGCAGGAATGCCGCGACGCGGAGTGGCTCGGTTTGCACAAGACAGGAACAAAGCGGAAGAACCCCTGCCGCCGCTTCCGGATGCGCAGGTACACAGTCTTCTCGAAGACACGGACCACGACGTCTGGGTTGCCACTCGCAGCGGGCTGGTTCGCTTCAGCAGGAAAAGAGCCGGTCTTGTGACGCGCGCCGAGGGCCTTGATGAGGACCACGTCAGGATCACGTACCGGGACGGCACGGGAACTTTGTGGATTGCCACCTGGGGCGGCAAGCTTTTCCAGCGCCAGCGAGCGAGATGGGCGGAATACACAGTTCCCGGAAATCATCAAATTATTAACATCCGGAATGTCTTTCGGAGCAGAGCAGGAGTACTCTTTATTGGAACGGAAGGCCAAGGCTTCTTTCGCGTTGTAGGCACAAGGGTGCAGCATTACGATACGAGGAACGGTCTCGCCAACGACTTCATTCGTGCCTTTTTCGAAGACAGAAGCGGAAGAATCTGGGTCGGAACTGACAACGGACTCAGCCGTCTCGATGGCCCGCGACTGCGGACATTTTCGGCAGCTGACGGGCTAGTTTACGGGGCCATCCGTACATTTCACCAAACGCGGAATGGAGACATCTGGATCGGAACTGATAGCGGCGTTAGCATCTGGAGCGGCGGCCGTTTCGTGAATCGCCCCATCTTACAAAAGATCGGACGTAAGGCTGTATGGGTCATTTATGAAGATAGGCCGGACGAATTGTGGCTGGGCACGTTAGGTGACGGTTTGCTGCATATTTCCGGCCATGATCTCGAGCAGGTAACGATCGAGGTCGGGTTTCCTGCCCAAAGCGTCTACGACATTGTGCCGTCTTCCCGCGGCCGAGTCTGGGTTAGTACCGATGCGGGCTTTTACCGTTTGTGGCTATCGCGTCTGACAGGTCAAGATATCCGATCACAAACGCCGTGGGACGCAATTGTATCCGGAATTGCCGACGGAACGGACGCTGGTCAGACCAATGGCGGCGAGCAATCCGCTGCAGCTTTGACAGACAACGGCTTGATCTGGTTCCCGACTGGCAGGGGCGCGGTGTACTTTCCGGCTGACCTGCGTCAGCCCGCTGCTCGCCTCGCTCCTTACATCGACCAAGTTGTGGTCGATGGCAAGCAGATGGCGGCAGCATCTTCCATTCACTTGAAACCGGGAATACACACTCTGGAGATTCATTATTCCGCGCTGATGCTTCGCTCACCGGAACATCTTCGATTCCGCTACCGCCTTGTCGGTTTGGATGATCAATGGGTGGAGGCAGGAATACGGCGAACCGCATTCTATACGAATCTTCCGCCTCGAAGGTACACCTTTAAATTGGCAGCTACGGCGGTCGGTGAGCCCGCCACGCTGTCACTTCCGATCACTATAGCGCCGTATTTCTATCAGACGTTTTGGTTTATGTTCGTTTGCCTTGTGGCAACCGCTCTTCTCGTAGCATTCGGATTTTGGTGGCGGATCCACCAGATCAAAGCACGGCATCGTTTAGTAATGGCCGAGCGGAATCGGCTCGCGCGGGAAATCCATGACACTTTGATACAGGGCTGCACGGGAGTTTCTACACTGCTGGAGGCCGTGAGTTTACAAGAGTCCTCCAGACGCGCCTCCGAAATTTTGGACCGTGCCAGGCTTGAGGTCCGGCAAACGTTGCAAGATGCGCGCGAGGCGGTCTGGGAGTGGCGCCACGCTTTGGGAGTACGCCGGGATTTAGCTACACAGTTGACCACCTTGGCTCGTGAGATGAGCCGCGAGGATCTGCACATACAGGTCGAGGCGGACGAATCACCGACAGTAGATGCGAACACGGAACGCAATGTACTCCTGGTCGTGGCGGAGGCCATGCGCAACGCCATCAAGCATGCGCAAGCCCGGACCATTTCGGTTCGCATTTCGTGCGGCTCCCGCTTTTTTGTGCTCGAAGTTCGTGACGACGGCCGGGGGTTTGAATGTATTTTCCCGCCGGCACCCGCCTCCCGTCATTGTGGGTTGGCGTGCATGCACGAACGGCTTACTGAACTGGGCGGAAGGCTGTCAATCGAGACGAGACCAGGAGCTGGCACTGTAGTCACGGCCGAGTTCCCTCTGCCCGGACGTTGGCGTTTCCGCACGCGGAGACTGGCGGGATGATTACAATCCTGATTGTCGAAGACCACCCGGTCGTCTGCATTGGCCTGGAAGCGATTATCGCGACGCAACCGGATATGAAGTTGTTGGGACAAGCCGTGAACGGGCGAGATGCTATTCGGCTTGCGATTGAGTATCGTCCGGACGTAATACTGCTTGACCTCCGGCTTCCGGACATCGGAGGAGTCGAAGTGATTCAGAAAATCTCTTCAGCCGGGTGCAATTCGCGCTTTTTGGTTCTTACATCATTTGACGGAGATGAAGATATTTATCAGGCACTGAAAGCAGGAGCACAATCCTATCTGCTGAAGGGAATGCCGCACGGCGAGTTGTTGAGCGCCATCCGGGCAATGCATTCCGGGAAGAAGTACATTCCGGAACCTGTGTCGAAACGTCTCTCGGATCGCTCGCCCAGCTCGGACTTGACCGCTCGCGAGCAGGAGATTCTAGAATTAATCGTGAGTGGCTGCAGCAACAAGCAGATAGCCGAACGGCTTAATATTACTGAAGGTACAGTCAAGTGGCACGTGAATGTGTTGCTAAGCCGTCTGAACGTAAGTGATCGAACGCAGGCCGCCGTATGTGCATTGAAGCGTGGATTAGTCAAACT
>CAWBDN010000001.1:0-313875 GCA_963787575.1 uncultured Acidobacteriaceae bacterium | reverse complement strand
AGAAAAGCTTCAGCGCAAGCTGTAATTCCCGCATTGCGCGGGCGGTCGTGATCACACCAAACGCATTCGATCGCGGATCGGCGACCGCCGGCGGATTCCAGTTTGGGTGATTTGCGATGTTAAACCCTTCAAACTGGAACTGCAATCGTCGTGTTTCCGTGAAATCGAAATTCTTAAATGAGGAAAAGTCCCAGTCCGCATACCCGGGCGTGGTCAACTGGTTGTGTCCGGCAGTTCCAAACCGATAGGGCAGAGTGGGCGACGTCGCCGAGTACGCGGCCGGATTCCAAAACTGCTGTGCGGTCTGTTGCGCGGGAACCGGGCTGATTCCGGTGGCGTCCGGAAATTGACCGATGCCGATGTTATTCGTATTGGCGATGGTGGCAACCGTCCACGGATTTCCGGTCGCCAGAGTGATGATCGATCCGAGTTGCCATCCCCCGAGAATCCGGTCCAGCACTGGATTCGTGACTTCGAGCGTTTTGCCTTGCCCAATCGGCAGATCGTACAGGATCGAAGCAACGAAACGATGGCGCTCATCAAACTGCGATAGTGCCCGCAGCGAACTGAGATTGTAGGGGTCGGGCGGCGGCGTGCCAACATCACCCGGATCCGTGCGCAGTGCGCTCGCGTTGTCAATCGACTTAGACCAGGTATATCCGGCCAGCGCCGTCAATCCATTCGAGAGTCTGCGCGTGGCCTTAACGGATAACCCGTGATAATTGGAATCGGCGAGATTGCCCATTTCCTGAACGTTGTTGTACTCCGGCCATGGCTGGCGCTGGCTGATCGTTCGCGTATCGGAAGGACCGGTGGGCAGCACTGCCACATTGATGTTGGTGATCGATTGCAATTGATGGGCTTCGTTCCCCAGATAACCCAGTTCAAGTGCGAGGTTGTCGCCGAACTGACGTTGCACATTGAACTCCCACTGCTCCACATAAGGCGTCCGGTGATTTGCATAATTCGCGAGCGGAACCGGGGCTACCAGGCAGGTACCAGACCAGCCGGTGCATAATGCGGACGCCTGTTCGGCGCCCCAGGGATCCTCTAATGACGAATTTGGCCGCGCTGTATTCGTGATCAGTTGATCGCGGCCGGCCAGATTCCGGGACATGTCGAAAACTGCATTGCCGACGCCCTGCGAATAGAAGATCCCGAAACCTGTGCGGATCGTCCAACGCGAGTCGGGCGAGTAGCTGATTGCTACACGAGGCGCGAAGTTCAGGTTGTCGCGCTTCATCAGCGCGTGGCCCATTGGTCCATCGCCAGTTGCGATCGGAATGTTATCCGCAAAATGGAACTGTAGCCCATCGTAGAAGTTTCCGTTGCCTGGTCGAACTAAGATCGGGACGTGCGTCGGGTCCAGAATGCCGCCCGTCAACTCAAGGTTAATTTCACCCGATACTTGTCGGAGAACGGCTCCGTGTTCTCGTAGCGCAGTCCCCAATCGATGGTCAGCTTCGGAGTGACACGCCAGGTATCGTCCACAAATGCCGCGAGGCTGGTCGAGCGAAGCATCGCATCCGCGAGCCCAAGGGCTCGTAAGGAAACCGCTGGTATTCCGATGAGAAAATCGGCGAATGAGTAGCCGGACGTGCCGGGTGCGGCAGGATTCGAGGTGAGGGTCCCCGTGAACTGAAAGTTGCCGCGCGAAAAAGAATTGCCCGACTGGTTGTAGCGGTCGCGCCGGATTTCCCCACCGATTTTCAGAAGATGCGAGCCTCGCGTGATCGCCAGCGCGTCCAGCCCCTGGAACGTCGTGTTGCGATTGATAAACGGGCCGTTCGATGAATCCCCAAAAGACGTGAGGCCGTTGGAAAAATCGATTTCCGGCACCCCATAGGTCGAGGGGGACGGCGTGGTCAATCCCTTGATGCCGAGTTGGCCTGAAATATCCTGCGAGTACGCAAAGTGCGTGAGTACCTCGTTGTTGAACTCGTTGAACCCAAAGCGCGCCTCGTTCACCATCGTCGGACTGATCGTCAAGGTGTTCGCCAGCACGCCTTGATAAACCACCGTAGTTGTGGGCGCCGTTTGAGCGGGAAAAGAATTCAGGGTGGTTACGTATTCGTTTCCCCAACTGTAACGCGCAAACCAGGACGATTTGTCGTTTTGAATCCAGTCGATCCGCTGGAGAAACTGCTCTTCGCTGATGGGACGTGAAAGGTTCGCCTGGTAGTTGCTGCCCGGTGCGGCACTCGCCACGGTAGGAGCGGGATAATAGGCGAATAACTTCAAAGCAATCGGATCCAGCCGTGGCGTCGGAATTACGTTTCCTGGAAACGGCGCTGCCGAAATCACCGCGCCATTAGCTGCGTAAGTCCTGGCCATTGGATCGAAAATCGCCGCCACGCCCGAAAAATTTCCCGCCCGCATGGCGTTCGTCGGCACTGTTGCCACGCTCTGGAGCGTCTTTCGGTCGCGGAGAGCCTCAAAGTTCGAGAGGAAGAAGAGTCTGTTTCTGACGAGCGGTCCACCGAACGTGAAGCCGAACTGATTCCGTCGGAATGGATTCTTGATGGGATTGTTCCATTCCCGCGCATCCAGCGCGTCGTTGCGCAGGAACTCGAAGAGCGTACCGTGAAATTGGTTCGTGCCGCTGCGTGTCGTCACATTGATCTGAGACACCTCTCGCCCGTATTCGGCTGAATAAATTCCGATCTGGGTCTTGAACTCCTGGATCGCGTCTATAGAGGGCCGCACGATATAGGTATTGAAATTTACATCGGTGTTGTCGATACGTCCAGCGTGAAGTAGTTAAACGTCATTCTCTGTCCCGCGACAGAGATCGATTGGGTCGCCCGGTCTCCGCCTTGGCGCGACGCGGCGAATCCTCCCTTCTGTTGTTCTGCCGAGACATTGGGACTCAGCGAGACGAGCTGAAGATAGTTTCTGCCGTTGAGCGGAAGCTCCTCAACCCGCTTGGTCTCAATTACGGTCCCTATCGCGCCGTTATCGGTGGCAAGCAATGGTGCCGCGCTCGAGACCTCCACCTTTTGCGTAGTGGCGCCCAGGTCCAGTGTAAAATCCATTCGCTTCACGTCGCCTACCTGCAGTTCGAAACTAGGCTGCTCGACAGTTTTGAATCCCTGGTTCGAGACCGTCAGCGAGTACAAGCCGGGATTCAGGAAGGGGATCTGGTAATTGCCTGACTCGTTCGTTTGAACCGTATGTAGCTGATTGGTCGCGAGATTAACCGCTTTAACGGTTGCGCCGCCCACGACCGCGCCGCTGCTGTCGAAAACCGTTCCGATGATTTCAGCGGTTGTTTGAGCGCGGAGCAGGGAAGAAACTGCCAGCAGAATCAGGCCGGGAAACGGTAGCGCATAGGAGGTTCCTTTTATCGATTACTTATTATCGATAATTAGTAGAGTTCGGTCAATCCCTCGTTAGGACTCACATGACTATTTCTAAGGCGCGGTCGTCATGCACTCCCCGCGAGCGTGGCGGGTTCCACCAACTCCGGCTCGAGTCTCTGTACCAGCTCGTCCAGAGATGTGCTTTCCGATTCGAGAAAGGCTCGATAGGAGCCTTCGATATGATCTCGGATTGTTTTTCGCACCACGTCCGGCTTCCTGCTTCTCAGCGCGTCGATGATGGGTTCATGGCGTTTCCCTGATTTGAGATTATGGAGGCCCTTGCCGTGCAACACGCCGATAAAGGCAAACAGGGGAGTTGTAAGCTGGTCCAGCGTTTTGACTAGAATTGGACTTCCGGTTCGCTCCCAGATGAAATGGTGGAACCGCGTATCGGCGAGGGTCATGGCCAGACAGTCGTTTTTTGCGATGCTGGCGTTAATCGTCTTGGCCAGCTTTTGAAGTTCGGCGAAGTCCGACTCCTCCATTAGTCGCGCGGCCTTCAGACAGGCGAGTTCCTCGAGAGCAATCCGCATCGATAACCGGTCGTGGACCTCTTCTTTGGTCAGGGCGGTAACCATTGTTCTCCGGCCTTGGCTCCGGACTACCAGGCCCGCCTGCTCGAGCTGCGCTAGCGCCTCGCGTACAGTGGCCTGGCTTATGTCCAAGCTTCTTGCAATATGAAGTTCACGCACGGGCTCGCCGGGCTGGAACTTGCCGGCGAAAATAGCCTCTTTCAGAATGTTGTACGTCTGGAGTGCGAGAGAGTCTGACCTTACCGGTTGCGGTAGTCGCTTTTCGCGTGCGGGCATCGTTTGTGTCCCCCTTGTTTTAGTTTGTGTGCTGAACGGCAGTCCAGCAATCCATCTCCTCAGTCAACTTTGGATCCAAAGGCGATCGCAGCGCTTGGATTGCATTTTGGATATGAGTGATCGATCGCGCGCCAACCAGAATCGAATCGACCGACCCATTTCGAAGCGCCCATCCCAGCGCCAATCTGGACATTGGAATGCCGCTTCGAATTGATAATTCCCTGAGCTTTTCCACGACTGCGAAGTTCTCAGGACGAAAATAGATATCGCGGTGTCCCGGAATTGCGTCGAATCGGGATCCTGGGGGAACGGCCTTCGAACCGCGAGCGTACTTGCCCGTCAAAAATCCGGCCGCAATCGGGCTGTACGTGACCACGCCGACCTCCTTTTCCCGGCAATACGCCAGGAGACCCGATTCAATGTCTCTCGCCAACAGGTTGTAAACCGGCTGCACGATTTCAAATCGAGTTAACCCGTTCACCCTGCTGATCTCCTCGGACGTGCACAGTTGCTGCAAGGCGAAATTGCTGCATCCGGCGGCTCGGACGCGTCTGGAAGCCACCGCCTGTGTCATGGCATCCATGGCTTCTGCAAGGGGCGTCAAGTCGTCGAATTCATGCAGCAGGTAGATATCAGTGCAATCGACGCCCAATCGATCCAAACTGCGCTCTAGCGACTCGTGGATGAGCTTTCGCGTGAAAGTGGGCTTCACTTTGGTCTGTAGAATAATTTGGTTCCGGCATTTACGATCGCGCAGCCAGCGTCCAATAATCAGCTCCGACGCACCACCGCCGTAGGCTTCGGCGGTGTCAAAGAGATTCAGGCCCTGGAGCACGGCGTAATCCATAATCCGAAACGATGTTTCCTCATCGATTTCGCGCCCGAACGTAACGCAGCCAAGTCCAATGCGGCTTACCTGCAAGCCGGTTCGCCCCATTGGACGCCGCTCTATGCTGCCCGGGTTTTTGTTCATCGAATATCGATAAGCGATAATATTATGCCAGATGGGACACCGGGCCGGCACGGAAGTGCCAACCGAAGTGCCCGCATGCGTTCGCGATTTTCTGCCATAGTCCCATCGCTGCACCTCACCGCAGACGTACTTACGAGCATTCGCGATTGCCGCGCTCGCCCGGTGAGTCGCTCTTCCATCAACAATTGCCGCTCGCCTGTGGGCGTGAGCTTGTAGTAGTACCGGACACGCCGGTTCGTGTCCGAACGCGCCCACTCGGACGTGATCCACCCCTCATGCTCCATCTTGTGGAGTGCCGGAGACAACGAGCCCTCCTCGATTTCCAACACCGCGTCCGAGATCCGTTGAATTAGGTTCGTGATCCCGTACCCGTGCATCGGCCCCCGCCGCAGTGCCTTCAAAATGAGCAGGTTCAGCGCTCCCTGAAGTGGCTTCGTGATTAACCGTCCCCGCCTGAAACCTCCGGTATCGATGCTTAGGCATAGAAACCGACATCTTAAATGTGGTCACATCGAGGTCACTGAGCGGGTTTATCTCGTGATCTGCCGATTGCTCAAACCAGGGATGCCGTTGAAAAACTCATTTTGGCGAATTGGCCGAATTGATTCAAGACTGATTTAACACGGCCGCCGATTACAAGAATGGCCTTCTCAGGCCATTCTTACTGTCGGTTCCTTCGGTTGGCTCAGATACCTTATTAGCCGTTTGATGTTCTGAGCCGTTGCCGCCAAGATGAATTGCTCTTTCGCGTTTTGCAGCCCTCGCAATCGTACCTTGCGGAGCCGGATTTGATTGCGTAGTTCGGAGAACAACGCCTCGATTTTCTTTCGAGCGCGGCGAGCATTCGCAAATTCCGGTGTTTGGCTGAGCTGTCGAACCTGCTCGCGCACGTCCTCATACCAATTGACTCTCAGCGTACGGCGAGTCGACGACGGAGTGCACGCTGGCTTGTGGGCACAGTTTCGGCACTGGGATGGCTTTGCACTATAGGTAAAGCCCTGTGCACCTCGACTCAACCCGATGTAGTGAAGCAAATGGCCTGCTGGACAGCGATAGGCGCTCCACTCAAGCGACGGCTTGTCGGGAATCGACAGAACGCCCCGTTTCACTGCGCCGGCAATGAGATCGAGTAACTCGTGTTTGGAGGCCTCGACGAGTACGGGATGACAACCGAGACCGAGCAATGGGCGAACGCGATTCTGCCGTGTGAGTTCCGCTTGAATCCAGCTGCTCCAGTGAGGGAGGAGAGGAATGCCGAAGCGTACTCCAAGACGGTAAACCAGAAATTCCGGCTCGTCGCTGTAAACGATTGTGCGGTCCGCCCGCGCGTTTGCGCCGGCCTGCGTTTCGAAGAGTTCCTGCGAAACTGACACGAGATGCCGGACTGGTTGCCGGCGGCCCGGCGCTTGAATCAAGCCGCGGAACGTGTGTGCGCGCTCGCCGAGACTGATGACCATCGGCGACAGATCCGGGCCGGCAATTCGAAAATTGTCCTGATCCGCGATCGCGGCATGTATCGCCGCGATCTCCTGCTCCCCGCCGAAGACCGAGAGCAAATGACAGCGCGGCGCCTGCTTTTCGTCAGAAGCAGGCTCTACAATGAGCCGGTCCATCGTAACGGTCACGTGAGTGGGCGTGGATTTGGGCGAAACGGTTGGCTTGATGTATTCAAGCCGGCCCAGACGTAGGTGCGCATTCTGCATCAGTCTCCTCGGAAAGCTCTGCTGTGCGGCCGTCGGCGTAAATCAACGTGAGGGATTGCGTAAAGCGTTCGCGGTCGCGCAGTATCGTGACACCGCGGTCGTCGGTCTCTTCGATGTGATCGATCTTCTTGCTGGTTTGCCAGCAGGCCACATGACGAAGATCCCCTGTCCCAAAAATTCCATTGAGCAGTCCACTGCAGCTTAAAATTCCCTTTCCGCCCGTCTGACGAAAACCGGGGCAAACGCTGTCATAGCAGCCTAAGTCTTTGAGGCGTAGCCGGATAGACAGCATCGTCTCGTCTGCATTTCGCATGCGCAAGAGTTTCACAGGCACGCCGTTATTTTGGGGGCGGCCTTGCGTTGCAGTGCGAATACCAAACTCGCCGACAGGCAATCTTGTTCGTCCGTGGCAGGTCTCAGCAATGCGCATTTCCCGTCAACTTGACAGGCTTGCGAAGATCGCCGTTGAGAAGCCGACTTCCGAGGATTAATCCGTGATGCTGTCGGCGCTAGCGCCAGACCCAACTCGACCTGCCAGGATCAAAATAAATAGTCCTCAACGCTTGCGGTCTTTGTGGAGTCATCGAGACTTAGCGCCCGCCGCCCGGTTTCGTGTTGAACCAGATGCCATTGGGAGCATCGCCCCTCGAACCGCCTTCAACCTTTTCATTCCCGCCCTCTCAGTTACGTTCAGTTGCTCGCGCATGATGATCATCAAAGCTTCAGCTTCTTATTTCGCCTGCGCCAGTCCCTCAACAACTGCAGCAACCTTATCGAGTACCTGCTTCATGCCCTCCAACTGACCGCTCTCGATTGCGTTCTGCATGGTCTCATTCGAAATGAAGGTGAGTTTCGTCTGACCGTTTCCAAGATCCTCAAACGTGATCACGTCGTACGCGTCTTCTATGGCCTCATGTTCTATTCCAATTTGCGCAGGGTCAATCTTGTTCCCCTTCGAGTCGGAAAAGTACATGGAGGAAACGATCTTCTCGTGCGGAACAATCTCGTGGTATTCACCGCAATTCCAGAATTCCTGGCCGTCCGCCATTCTTCCGCAAATGAGAAATTTCCCTCCCACGCGAAAATCCATCTCGCAAAAAGGCGAAGTACAGCCATTGGGGCCCCACCACTGCATTACATATTTCGAGTCTGTCCACGCCTTCCAAACCAGTTCGCGTGGGGCATCAAAAACCCTGGTGACAACCATCCGCTCCGTCTCATTCACCGTGTTTTTTGTCATCTCTGATCTCCGCTTTTTTCATTCGATTCACGACCATGTCCAGCTTGTCGAAACTCTCTTCCCAGAACTGGCGATAACTGATCGCCCAGTCGCTGACGGTCTTGATCGCCTGCGGCCTGAGCGCGCAAATACTCTCTCGTCCACGCTTCGTCTTGATCACAAGACGCGCCCGCACGAGACAGGCAATGTGTTTTGAAATCATCTGCTGCGAGAGTGCAAACGGCTCCGTCAAGCCATGCACGGAGGCAGGCCCGCGGAAGAGCCTCTCAACCATCGCCCGCCGGGTTGGATCAGACAAAGCCGCGAATGTTGTACTTAACTGATCCACAACCATATGGTAGTGGATTTCCGTTGAATGTCAAGCGATATTCTCGCGAGCCCAGATTTCTGTTTTCTGACTCTGAATCCTGACACCTGCGCGTGATAGATCGCCAATGCACTCACTGACCACGATCGCTACACTTAAGTCGGCTAGTCGGCTTGCGTGAATGGATGGCGGAAACTCCTGGATCACGCGCAATCCGGACAGAACGCCGAATAGGTACTGGGAAACGCGCTAGCATCCGCTCACCCAAGTTGACGGGAAGCCGGCATGTCGGACTCTGGAGGCGGGCGGTGAGTGGGAACGGCTGTTCCAAATTCCAACAAGAGTTCCGACCCGGTCGCCCCGCGTTTTACGGGTGGCGGTGTAAATATGGTCGTCGGAAACGACTACCGCAATATGGCAGTCTCCCCAGATGCGAACACCAACGTCAGTTCATTGATGAACCTCTCGCGCTCTCGTCGAACGATAGTGCCGTCCTCTTCGACCTCCTCAGAGCAGTCCGTAACCTTCACCGCCTTCCAACTCGCCACATGCAGGCTTTCACCGGAGCCAAAGACCCCATCCAACATTCCACTGACGGCGCATAGCGCCACGTGACCCGCATGTAAGGGCGTTAGCGGCCTGCCGGTGATCTGCTTCGGTGGTCCAAATAAGATCCGATTAACATACCGCCAGGCCGCCGACTTTGGCAGTAGATCTTCGATCTCATCAAGAGGCAGGCCACGATACCTGAGTTCGACGGGTCCGCCCTCCGGTATCGAATATGTTGCGTCCGGTGTGCCGGGAAGGCGGGGCAACTGATTCCATCTACGGCTCATCTCAGATGTCAGTCCGCGTGCACGGATCACGTCGGCATCGCGCATCTGATCACGTTCACGGCGCGTCCGGCGGACACCGAAGAGCACCACCTGTTTATATCTCTCGGAATCGGGTGCGCTCAACCGATATACTTTCTTGTTCCGGAAGTGGGTTGCAAGGATTTTGTCACAGACGGCGAGCCGATCTCCCGGAATGACCAGAACGAGCACACCGCCTGATTTGAGCCAGCGATAGCAGTGCTCAAGGAATATCAGTTCCATTCGGCGATTTCGCCCCTCGCCGCATTCAAAATCGTAGGGTGGTTATATTAGCGATCGCGCGTATGTGTATGATACGCAGGCGGTCTTGACGGCTTTCTCGGCCACAGGCATAAGAAAACGTTGTATGCCTATGTGCGGGTCCTTAGACCTCTTCGCTCTTATCGTAGATGTGCAGTCTGAACTGGAAGCCTTCAAACCCCATCAGCATGTGCCCGAAGTTGTCCCACGTCACTTCGCGGCCATCGACGACAAGCAATGGAACACGACCATCGCTGGCGTCGTCCCATTCGATCCGCCCGCGAACCACCTGATGATCTGCGATGTGTAGTCCATGGTCGTCCTCGGTCAAGTGCTTGACCAACAAGGCGCGGCGAATCTTTTCGATCAACCGAGCTAGAAGCGTGAGCAGGTCTTCTTCCGGCTCCCCGATGATCTCGAACTGGTAACCAGCCGGTTGGCCGTCGCGCAACTCGAACGCATCTAAAGCAACACCGGTTCCGAACAGGTGGGTTCGAAAGTGAAAGTGATGAATCACTCCCGTGCTGTCAGTGATACCGACCGGCTCAAAGCTGGCGTTCTCGAATCCTTCGACGCCAGCAAGGTTGGCCACCAGCGTATTGAAGCATCGGCTGCAAAGAGTTCTGTAGCCGCTCTCCGCTGAGCCGTAATTGACGATCTCGTAACTTGGCGTGGCCTGACCGCAGTCAATGCAGAATGTCGGGTTGGTTGCCTTCCTTTCCATTTGATCCATTGTCACCGAGAACCGCAATCGCATCTTACTCAGCCTTTCGAGGGGGCTTTGAAGCAACGGCCTTTCTCATCCTGTCCATCATCTGCAGCGCCGCTATCGAATTAGCCTCGACGTCCACTCGCTCCAGGCAATCCGGACAATGCTTCAGGTGAGCTTCCACCCGGCGCGTCTCAGCCGGAGAGAGCTCCTGTCTGGCGTACTGCTCGATTTGTGCAATAGAGAGATGACGCATGGGATTCACCATAGCGTGATTTCACGGCGATTATCAGGTTCCGTCAGTGTCAACAAGCCAAGCGTCGGAAAGCCTCGCCGATCCGAAACACGAATCAGTACGGTGAGCCGCTACGCGGCTGCGGCTGACTTCGCGCTCACTGCCCACGGCCTCGCTCGAAACTTCACCAAAGCAATGCTGTCTCAATGCGGATAGCAAAAAGCCCTCCGGGGAAAACCGAAGGGCTTCTTGAGACCGATTACTTCGGAGCCAGTCCGTCGCTTCGGCCGTGGGCACGCACTGGGCGCGACCCCGCGTGCGCATCTTAAGTCTACGCTTCAAGGGAGATGATGCGCCGGAAAAAAAAGGGCCTACATCGAAAACCCGACCTGCCTTTCATGCGAATGAGGAGCCCCGGCCACTGCACCCTCAAAGGCCAAGCGATCACCGATGAAGACCACCTGTTCCATTCCCCGTGTCAGAGCAGTGTAGATCAGAGTGCGATCTAGCAAGCGGCTTTTCACAACCGGCACAATCACTCTTTTGAACTGGCTGCCTTGCGCTTTGTGGACCGTGATGGCGTAGGCGAGATCAATGCGGTGAAAGTCCTCCTCTGGAATTTCATGCTGCATACCATCGAGCGAACACAGCAGAGAGGACCTTCCGTTCGAGATCAGGATGCTCTCGATTCTGCCCAACGAGCCGTTCCACAACTGTTTCTGGTAGTCGTTCTCGAGATAAATGATCGGATCGCCCGCCGCGAACTCCCAACCTGGAAGCTTCGCTTTCGTGGCGGACGCGATCGCGTGGAGCTTGGCATTAATGTTCCTGATCCCATTTGCTCCTCCCTTGGTCACGCCAAGGATTTGCGTATCATCACACGCACTCCATTGTGTGAGGACATCCTGGATGTGGTCCATGATCTCGTCATCGCAGCCCTCGATGAAGTTTACGCCAGCGTGGGAACCGGCGAACGACGGAAGAGGTGGAATAACGCCGCGGCGGATCTCATCTGCGATCCGTGGGATGCCACTCGATTGCGCTTGTCGATGAATCTCCACCAGCTCGACTCGCGGAATGCCTGGACTCGCGGCGAGCACTTGGAAGACGAGACCAAACCCGATGGGTGGCAGTTGGTATGGATCGCCGACCAGCAGCAAACGCGCATGCAGTGGTAATGCCCGGACGATGCTGTACATCAGCGGCAGGTCGAGCATGGAAGATTCATCAATGATGACCAGGGGCTCACTTTCTGGATCGATACTCCCTTGTCCGGCCGCGCGGAGAAAAGCCGCGATGGTCGACGCCTCGCGTCCGGTCATCTCGCGCATGCGTTGCGCCGCACGCCCACTGAGCGCCATCTGAATAACTGAGATTCCAACTTGTTCCGCAATGCAACGGATCACCCGGAGCACCGTTGTCTTGCCGGTTCCGGCGCCGCCCGTGAGCACACTGAGCGGGTGATGGAGTGCCATCTCCACAGCCCTTCGCTGGCCAGCATTCAGTTGCAGTCCCGCACCTTCCTCAAAGCTGGTTATTGCTTCCGCAGTTATCAGCGGCAGGTTGCGTGAGAACAGATTCCGTTCCTCTCCAGGGACCCCGGCCAACAGCTCGCGAAGAAAGTTAGCGACCGCCTCTTCCATTACGGCGGCTCCGAGAGGCTGGTAGCCATCCTCGGCGGCAACAATCGCGTGCTCGCGCAGTGCCCGGTCCACGGCCGCACGCGCGACGAATGTATTGCGCGTCGCCAGCGCTTCGCACACGCCATCCAACAGGATCGGCTTTGGCGTCAAAGTGTGCTTTGCGTCTAGCCGTCGATACAGGCAGGCCTCGACCGCGGCCACTTGCCGCCGCGGGTCATCCTCGGTAATGCCAAGCGAACGTGCCGCCCGGTCCACCTTCTCCCAATCGGCGAAAGCCAGCATCCGGTATGGATTCTGCTGGAGTCTCGCGAGTGGCTCTTCGGGCCAGACTCTGCGAACCTTGCTGGCCAAACGGGTGTCGAATCCGTGATGATCGAGAAACGAAACGACGGCAGCCTCCTCGACCACGCTATGCCAAGCCTCCACCAGTTTCTGTGCACTTTCCACAGGGAGCACAGAGGAGAGCTTTTCGACATCGTCTTTGTCCAAAACATCGTAGAGGTCCGCTCCAAACTCCGCCCACAGCCGGCCCGCTTTGCTCTTCCCGATGCCAAGGCCATCAAAGGCTGGATGCTTCAAGAGGAAGTCGACGATAAGCCTGCCCGTGGGTTGGACCAGGGATGCCTGTTCCACATACACCTGATCGCCGTACGTCGTATGGCGGTGAGTTTCTCCTTGAAGTGTCCAAACCTCTCCCGCAAGCGGGGCACGAAAAATCCGGTCACGACTGGCGACAAAGCGCAGATACATTCCCACGGCATCGCGTCCGGAAAAGATCGCTCCTCCACTGGTGCCCGGATAAACGGTTGAGATTGTTACCGTCGCCGAGATTCTCACGGAATCACCCGTCGGCCCGCTTTGAGGACCTCTTCTTCGATCACCTTGTAGCGAGCCAGTTTTTGCTCCGCTGCGGCCAGCAGCTTGCGCAGTTCCTCGGTTTCCGCTTTGGCGCTGGCCAGTCGCTGTTCGAGCTGGAGAATGCGCCGGTCTTTGGTTTCGAGCTGCCGCTCGGCGTGGGCGATGCCTGAGCGCTGTTGCATAGTGCCCATGGAGCCTCCGATAAATTCAGCAAGCAGCCGCTTCACGCCAGCATTCGTATAGAAAACGTTGCGGAGCACACCGCACGCTTCGGCGATGGCGGTGATATTGGGCCGGCCGTCCTCTTGCGGAAGGGCTTGATCTCCGGCCCTCAGGCTAGCCAGATAAGCTCGCAACTTTGCGACATTCTGCTCACCCCGTTCGTGACCGGACAGTCGCTGCTCTCTCATCCTGTCATCCAACGTTCATTGGAGCCACCGCACTTTGAAGACGTCGGATCTCCTCGCGTAAAGAGGCGTTCTGCTGTTCGTAAGTGACCATCCGATCAGCACGCTCCCTCTCCGCAAGGATCTGCTGCCCGATGCGATTGATCTCAAGCGCAAGCATCCGCTTCTGTTCCTTGAGCTCTTCCACATGGCTTCGAAGTTCCGCAATCTTTGCGTCTCTTGGGTCGCTGGTATCAGCCTTTTGAAGGCGCTTGCTTTTGATTTGGGCGAACCGTTCATTGATTTCGGGGAAGGCCCATTGACCGCTTGGCACCTTTCGCAGCACTGTGTTCACGTTGACTCCGGCTTCGCGAGCTAGTGTTGCTTTGCTCCATTTAAAGTCCGTGCCTACGACTACTGTGTGGCTACTCTCCATCCGGTCCAGGGCCTCCAGCAACCTCAGCCTGGTTTTTGCGGGCCGCTCAGCATGGTAACGGCGCAAACCAGCGAGCTTTTTGGCAGCCGGCGCCCTCACGTTAGCCTTCGGAGGATCTTGCTGCTGATCGCATGAATGTCTGCAAGGGCTCTCTGATAAGGCTCCGCTTGAGGCTTCTGCTCCATCAGGCTCTCGCAATCGTGCTGGATCTTTTCCCAATGGGGCTTGTGCTCCAGTGTGACGATCGAGTTTGCACAAGCGCCGGGGTTGCAGCGCTTCAAGAGCGGATAGTCGCCCTGCGTGCAAAGCGCGGACTCCGGCCGGAACCAGCAGTAGTTCGATGCCGCGCAAGGATAGACGCGTTGCCCCGCTTCCACCAGATTCCGGATCATTTCCTTACGCAGGTGGCTGCCGGCTTCGCCGCGAAAATCCTTCGGTAATCGGCCATCGGCGATCGCCTCATCGATCTTTCTCTTCAGATGACTACCGCCCGGACCTGCCAAGCAATCTGATTGAAGGACCTTGTCGAAAGTCTCCAGAAACAGTTTCTCTTCCTCTTCCACCATCAACGTCCACAGTTCATGATCACTGCCGACGTAATAGTCGGTCATACAAAGAGAGGCGTGTTTGAAGTGCTCCTTCAAGGCCAGCAGGTTCGTGGTGTCGTATCTCGCTACGTGCCTCGCGAAGGTACGCCGGAACATATGCGGGTGAAGGTGAAAGGGCCGACCACTCGCGTCCTTGATCCCCAGCATTGCGACGAAGTTGTTCAACCGAATCCGGATCACTATCGCTGCAAGCGGCTCCGAGCCGCGAGGTCGCGTAAAGGCTGGCGTGGGCAGCCACAAATACGATGCCTTCAGCCGCCGCCGCATGCGTCGCCCTAACTGCTCGAGAACTGCCACGGCGGTAGCACAGACAGGCCCTCCCAACCACTTCGCAGGACGTCCGGCCGGAACTCCTTGCATTTTGAAGACACGGCTTCGAAGCCACACCAGATCCGGCTGACCAGGTACCTTTACGATCTCGCAACATCCCTCTCGCAGGGAAAGGATCTCGCTGATTCGCATGCCGGTCGCGAACGCAATCAGTACAAAGCAAGCTGTCTGGAGATGGCTCAGTTCCACATATAGCTGGCGCAGCGATTGCAGCCCGTCCGCGAACCTCGTGCCTTCCAGGCCATATGCAGATGTCGGCCGATCGTACAAGTAGCGAGTTGCCCGATACTGGAAGTTGCACCTTGCCTTGCGAACCTCCTGAACTCCCTCAAAGGCATCGAGCAGGTAATCAGCGGAACGGTCCACGTATTCGAGCGCGCCTTGAATCAAAGGAATAAGCGCCTCGTCAGGAATCACCTGCGTTTGGGTTTCCCGCTGCGAAGCGTGGCTGTAGCCGGCGATCTTGCGAACGGGCGGCTTCCCGTGAAAAGGGTCGACCAGCAGGCCATCGGTCATTACGTACCGATATTGAAAGAGCTTCTGGAGGATATGAATACGGTTGTACTTGTAGTTCGAGCTCAGTTCCGCCTTCAAAACTCTTTCGATGTAATCCTCGCAGTGGTGCGGTAGGACATCCTTAAATCGGGCGATCGGATGCCGGTATGAGAGCAGGTGCACAATGAAATGCTTCAACCGCCAGAAGAGCTGTCGCGCGGCGCTCGCCGCAAAAGGCGGCTCGTCGATGGGATGCCAGAGTAGAGCGTAAATGAACTGCTTGGATGAATGGAGCAGCGTGCCGAACGCCGGGTCAGTAAACCGACCGCCGTCCGGCGTCACAAACGCCCAATGGATTAGTTTTTCGGATTTCTCTGCCGTCGGGCTCAGGATCTCGTTTGAGAAGTCCCATGTATCATCCCGGAATCTCGATGCCCGCGATACCTCCGGATCATCGCTGCCGGAACCGACTATCTTTCCGGCAACCGCTGCTGCTGGCGCCCGAGCGCCTAGCCGGCTCACGCCAGTACTCCGCGGCTCACGATCATTCGCCTCTGTTCCAGCTTCCTGGCTTCTTCGGTTGCAGCCTTGATCTGGTCCGCTCGGAAAGCCGCGATAATGTGCTCATTCATGATCCGCACGCTTTCTCCATACACGGTCTCCCAATCATCCGGTTTCATGTCCGCCTGGAAGGACACGAGCCGATTGCGGCTAGCGATCACCTGCGGTAAATCCTCAAGAAACCAGAGACCATTCGGGCAGCTGAAACAGGCATGAAACGAAGTGCACGGGCGCCCCTTCTCCTCACCCGCCTGCGGCGAGTTGTAAGGGTCGCGACAAGTGCCCGTACCTGTATCGAAGCGACCCTCCACGATCTTCTTCGCCTGCGCACACGGCAGGTTCAGCCGGCTCACTCCGGTCGCACGCTTCTCCGGAATGGCAGTGATGATCCACTGCATCATCTTTTCCTGAGCCTTCTGGATCACCCGTGCGTGAAATGGCTCGGTAATAGCATTCAGCAGGTATTTCACTGTGGTTGACAGCCGCGCATGTTGGAGGAACTGCTGAACCTTGCGAAGGTTGCCGCCTGTTTCCAAGTACAATTGCGTAGCTGCGGAGGGACGCATATTCACCAGCGTGAAGTGCGGCAACCCATGCCGCTTGACAAACTCAGGAAAGTTAATAACGAAGCCATCCCCGCTAGTGGTGCTCGGCGATACAATCCGATTCCACATTGGGCTGGAGTAGAGAAACAACTTCGTACGCTCAGCCAGCCCCGCGCGGGACGCGAGGGGTTCTGTGTACAGCCGCATGAACTGAATCAGCTCCACCACACCCGTCTGGTTCCGTCGGTCGACGCGATGGAGTTGGCGCTGCTGCTTTCCGGCACGCGCTTTCTCCCAAGCACAGTAGAAGAGGTTCTCATCCAACTCGTGCGGCGTCAGGCAATCTCGTTCCAGGCCGTAGGTTGAAAACGTATTCATACCGGTACGCGCTGCAATCAGCACCATGAAGGGAATCAGTTGCTGTGCGCTGGTTGGAACGTCTCCTTCTTTATAGGCGCTCTTGATCTGTTTGACATCCTGCTCCGCCGCAGTCAGGATTTTTTGAAACTCGGCCAGCGTGAGCGCCCTGGATTCCGCCCGTTCAGCATCCGCACCATCAAATAGATGTCTTGGCGTTCGGAAAGTCGGGTCAAATTCCGCGACGAACACCCGTTTCGCCCGGCGCAAGAAACAGGTGCACATTCCGTATACAGTCGCAGCTGTCTTTAGGCGTAGCTGACGGCGCGCGACCAGCCAAACTGCATACTCCTTCAGAAGGTCGGCGCTGAGGTCGCGCGCCTCAAGCACATCGGGCATACTTTTTGCCCGCTGGTCCAGGAAGGTGCAGAAGATCTTCAATACCCATGCCACAGACATGATGGTCTTCCGCCGAGGTCGCGGCTGGTATGTCATCCAGAAAGTGTTGGCGACAACTCTGGCCAGTTTGGGACGCGACGACAGAAAGGTCAAATTTACTGAGACGGTCCTCGCGCCGGGCGGTTGAAACGCCTGGACCAGCGGTGCATCCTCACTCTGAAGCTCAGCGAGGTCGTGCCTTTGAAGCACGCCGTCTTTCACAAGACTCCATCGCTGTCCCGCGCCGCTTTGCCGCACGCTTATGCTCCCAGCAGTCGGTCCACGAAACTGTTGTGGGCTTCAACTATCTCGGCCCGCATGCGCTCCGTGAGATGGAGATACTTTTCCGTTGTTGTCAGGGAAGCATGGCCCAGTTCCATCTGCACTGTCTTCAGTGGATTCGGAGCGCCGATATCCTGCAGATATGTCAGTCGCTCAACTGCATAGGCGTGACGGAGCAAATGAGGCCAGATGTCCAAACCCGTCCGCCGGCAGTTCGTCGAAAATACACGATTCACTGCCGAGGTCTTCAGTGGCCTTCCTGTCCGGCCAATAAAAACAGTACATGGCGCTGGGCGCCGACCTCGTACACGTCGCTCGCGGTCCATATGCGCGTAGCGGTCAATCGAACAGAGTAAGCGGACCGGGAATAGCACTGATCTTCGCTTCTCTCCCTTGCCGGTGATTTTTATGGCGACAGTCTCTTTCTCGATTGCGCGGGGGTCATCGGGAAGAGCGTGCATTGATAGCGAGCACACCTCCGCACTTCGCAGACCGGTTAACCACATGGTCTCCGCCATCAACCGGTCGCGCCAATTACGGAAGCTTTTGATGAACCGGCGAATCTCGTGGCGTGATGGGATCTGCAATTCCTCTCTCGGCTCCCGCAGGCGCACACTGGAGGCCCCCATCCAGACGGAGCGCCTAGCAGAGACGCCTGCACCCGCGCCGTGCGGAAGCGGTACTTCCTCCAAATCAAAAGGCAGCCTCGCAATCCAACCCTTCTTCAGCGCAAATCTGTAGAACTGTGTAATCACGCCAAGCCTGTGGTTGACTGTGCTCCGTTTTAAAGGCAGTCCCGTCCGAATGCTTGCTTCAGTAGCGAGAATGTTGCGATATGTAGCAAGATCGAGCGCACTAACGGCTCGCCAGGCCGCACCGATCCGCTCGCAAAAGGCCAGCCAGTCAGCAAACTCGTATGCGTAGCTCCTCCATGTCTTCGGGGAACTCGTATTTCCGCTAACCGCACTGAGCCGCGCGAGGTACGCATTCACTTCGGCGCTCCATCTCATCTGTGAGTCCAGAATGAATGGTCGGTCATCGGGACCGAAGAACACATGCATACGCGCATGAGACGAATTCCGACTCCACCGGTTAGCTGGATCCCGCGAAAAATGTATCGACCATACAGCGCGATAGTTCGATATAAACAGCACTTCGTATCAAGCCGCGTGCAGAAACACTTGACTTGATCAAATCAAACATACAGAAAAAATCGCTTAGATAAAGGCGGATTGAGATAGAGCAGCGCATACGACTCAACCGGCGAGTGCGCATCAAAGCTGCTGCCCTGGATAACCTGATGGAGATTCTTCCGCGCTTCTTCCGCCCGGAATGCATCGAGCTCAATTCCATACAGCCGGGCGCCTGTATCGCCGGCAATCAAAGCGAGCGCGCGGCCCGTTCCGGCGCATGGATCGAGAGCAGCGCAAGAATCCCGGAACTGAAGAAACTGGCGGATGCGCTTTGCCTCGTTTTCGACCAGAGGGAAATAGCCGAGCTTTTGGCGGGCCGCATTGCGAGCCATTTTTGTGTGTTCTCGCTGGCTATATGGTGTTGTGGTGGCGTGTGTGTGTTGCTGCTGCTCTCTTGTATGGGCATAGCTGCGCCCAGGTTATTGGGATTGCTTCGATTGCTAGACTCAGCTCGTGAACGCTGTTTCTCGAAGAGTCGCTATGGCGCGAACGCAGCCAAAAAACTTCATCCGAGAACTGCTGGAGTTTGGCTTTGTCGTCCTCCCAGGTGCTATCTCAGTGAGGCGCGTGGTCGAGATCGGCAGGGCTTACGACGAACTGATGGCATTGAACTCCAGCGCGGATTTCAGAGCAGGAAGCACAACGGATCGACGGTTCTTCGTGGATAGCATTATGGCCTTCGAAGATATCCATCAGCACGCTTCTCTTCTGATGGCCTGTGCACAGCTAATCGGGCAGCCATTCACGTTAAGCTCGCTGCTGGAAAGGACTCTCAGGGCGGGCAGCCCAGCTCAAGACCTTCACACCGATATAGCTCGCACTTCTCCCGATGCACCGATGGCCGGGTTTATCCTCATGCTCGACGCCTTCACTCCGCCGAATGGGGCAACCCGTTTCGTTCCAGGCTCTCAGAATTGGCCGGATGTTCCATCTGATCGACTTGAAGATCCTCGCTTACATTGCGAAGGCGAGGTTCTGGCGTGTGGAGATGCTGGCTCAATGATCATCTTCAACGCAGCCGTATGGCACGGCCATACCGCTAACACAACTCCAAAGCCGCGGCGCTCCATTCAGGGCTACTTTGTTGGCAGTGGCACAGGTGAGGCGACGCATTTGCGAATTGGCAGACTTCATCGGTAGCCAACCCGTGACGTATTTCTCCTTCCGAAACGCCAGACCACTCTCGCCCAATTACCGGATCACCGACGCTGCACGTGAGCGGAAACAAGAGGTTAGTTTGCCGCTCTGTACTCCTGTGTGCTCGGAATGACTCGTGTACGCAAGCGCGGGTTGACCTCCGCTGCGACATAATCGCGCGCGTCTTCGGCGGTTTTCCAGGGACCTTCACCGAGGTCACGCCACGCAATTCCGTCTTCGCTGATCTCGATTCGGAACCCTGGACCGGCGATTTCCTCCGATTCGATCGCGTACTCGTACAATTTCAACTCCAGCTCAGCACGATCGGTGGACCGGTACTCGGATCGCTCCGCGATCAGGTAGTAGGCCACGGGCGACTGTGAATCGTGCTCAATCGCGAATCGGTCTGCATACACGAAGACTACGGGAAGGTCTGCCTCATATCCAATCCGCTTTTGTGCATCGAGTCGATCCAATTGCTTTCGCGTTGCCTGAAAAGCAGGGAACGTGAAGTACGGAACCGGTGCACGAGAGACGGCTATCTTCGGAGCGATGGCAACTGGCTTCAATTCTCGGAACTCCTGATCGCTCATGGCCGCCTGGAGTGCATCGGCCCAGTTGGTGAACTTCCTACAAACCGTGCAGGCTGTGGCCGACCAGATGCCCTGTTCGAATTTCCAGCTATAGCCGCGCTGCTTGAAGCAGCAGTTGCCACTATTCTCATGCAACATGGTGTCGATGCGGCCGAGCCGTTCTCGCGAAAGCAGTTCCGCCGGAGCGCCGAGCAAGAGTTGAATTGCGGCGCCCATTTCCTTCAATCCATCGGTCGTTGCCTGCCGTTCGATGGCTTGCGCGAGCGCCATGGCCATTTGCATCCGTTGATACCGTGAGCGCGGCTATGCGAATTCCCGCCAAGCTGGATCTGAATGAATTGTGAGAACGGTGGCACTGCTGTCCCATCCGCGTACGCCTGCTGGTACCGAACCAGCTCTGTCGGCACTTGGCACGTGATCCGGTCGATTTCCTCGGGGGGAAGTAACCGTTGTTCGCGGATGAATTCCGTAATCGAGCCAGGCCGTTGATCGCAACGGCGCTTCCGCCGCCACAGACCTTCTATCTTGCTGAGTCGAGGTTTGGCGCGTGCTTCCATCAGCACGATCCGGCGCAGCAGATTCGCCGGCAGTGCTTCGACTTCCTTGGGTTGAACCGAAGGACAGAAAAAGCAACTGGATTTGTGGGGAACCGGCCAACCCTCTTTCTCAATCTCCGCGATGCAGCGCTTGCGATCCCATCCGATCTCGATGAGCGGATACCGGTATTCATATCGCGGGTCGTTCGGATCGCCAACGTGATTGCAGCGCCGCTGATCCTTTGGCCCGGCATCGTAGCCAATGAGCTTCAGCACCCGGCCGCCCTGCTGCCAGCAGGCGATCGCAGGCGGCCAGGATTCGCAGTATTTGTTTTGCGGCGCGACCTTCCACTTCTGGGAACAGCTCTTGAAGCCGAACGCCAAACTGGGAAGCGTGCCGTTGGTGAAGCAGTTTTCTTCGAGCGTGTAGTACGGCGGCCAGTGCTTGAAGTTGCTCGGCATATACCGCACAACCGTGATCGTGGGAAATCCCCAGCTCGCGAGTGCCCGGTTCATGACCGGGATGTAGTCGTAAGTTTGAGGAAACTCCGAGCCGGGATCCGCGTGGAGGATGAGGTCAGGCCGCCAGCCGGTGCGCTTCATGTAAATGAGCAGCGCCATGCTGTCGACCCCGACGCCATTGGCAACGACCACGGGCTGCCAGACGGAAAAGAGAGATGGCTGTGACTGCGTGGGCATAGTTCCGCAAGCCTTTCTTGCGCAAATGTTGTCTATGGCGGCCGGGGCTGGATGGGTGCTTATGGGTGGGCTGCGTCGAACAGACTGGCAGTTTCTCCGAACTCCAACGCGTTCTGCAACGCCTGTCCGTTCCAGCGAGAAGCGCTGTTCACTGCCTCGATCCGGTCAGCAATCACCACCCCGCGCGCAGCATGGTTGGCTGGTTGATAACAAGTCGCCGGCCAGCGCTTGTCCAAACCAATATTGCGCGCCACGTTCGTCGAATCGGCGGAGGCAAAGGGAAAGCGTGTGAAGACCTCCGCATCCAGCATCCGCAACCCGTGCAGCTTCAGGCGCGGCCGCCCCTCTGTGCACACGACCTCCATGGCCTCTGCCATGCGCATCCACCACAAATCGCTCCTGATGGTGGCGTACCGCCCGGTGGCGCCGAGAGCGATGCGGGAATAGGACCGAGCCAGGCGCTCGAGACGGTCCAGCGATTCTGAGAGATGCCACACCGGGACGGCAAAGGGATCGGCGCAGAAGGGCCAATCGGCTAGCAGCTCATCGTTGGCGTCTTCACCGCCATCGATCACGTCGGGAATCAAAGCCCAATCGAAACCCGGATGTCCATGCCACTCGTCGATCCAGGCGTAATATTCGGCTGGATGGTAGCATGTCCGCCTTTCCAGGTCGTGAACGCGCCGTTATCGAGTACGAAGGACTGGCAGATATCGGCGACAGTTCTTAACTGCAGACGGTACGCAAACGAAACCATTGCGGGCGCCCTTTCAAAATGCGCGTGCAATCCGATTCCGGGGTGATCGGAACGCCGTGATAGTGGATCATCGGTTCTCCTGCTCATCCCTGCCGCTGTCTTCGATCGCAGTCGCTCACGCCTGTGCGCTTGCATACGCACGTGCGCGGCTAACCTTCTCGCCTGGTCGGCAGCAGCATTAAGTCAGTCGCACTCGAATTTCTGGCCGCGATAACACGTGTGGTCGCGGCTCATTTTTCGCTGCGCCGCTTGGCAACAAAGGCTGGCTGCTCGCCTCTTGCTTTTCGCCCCGCTGCCACGGCTTTCGCCGACTTACTTCTCACTTTGTCGGTGAGCGCCTCGCGTTGTCGTGCGATCGTCTCGGCCACCCTGGGAGGAATTGCCAGCCGAAAGCTTCTTTTGGCTTTGATGCACTCGATGAATATCGTGTCCCCGCGATCCCTTTGCCGAAACGTCGTGACAATGAACGTTTCAGAGCTTCCGATCAAGGGCTGTGTGGTCCTGATGGTTGACGGCTTCGTCTTAGTTACGTCAGGCAATCCTTCCAAACTTCCGATGAGCCGGTCAAAGTTGTCGAGCATTGCCGGCCCATTTGGTTCCGGCGTTTTCAGCGTCATGATTGATCCTCCGGAGTGATCCGGCCGGGTACAGCCGTTGCCGACCCCAGCCGCGCGGCTCCAAGGTTCCCGTCGAACTCAATGCACTCCTGTATCGCGCGCCCAGCGACGTTCGGCAGGTGCTCCTCGGCAAACGGCGGAGAAGACATAAGCAGGTCCGCCAGTGTGTCGCGTGCGTCGAGTTCATCGAACATGTTGCAGGAAGCGCGTCGCGCTTCGGCGAGCCCGCCAGCCGCGGTCGCGAAGTAACGGGCAATACCGAGCGAACGGTGTACACGTGAGTGGCTTGATCAAACTGGATCGGATGAGTACAAGCCGGAATAGTAGGCATACAGATACCTCCCCGGTTGATAAAACAGACGCAATGCCGGTCAACGGACCGACGGGAGCGCAGTAGGTCGTGTAGGGTTTGGAGGATTGGCTCGTCTTACAGCGTCAAATGCCTATGGGAGGAAACGCGCATGGCCGTACGTGTCCATTTCGCTTTGAATTTATGCACTCGACGCACCCGACGAGATGGATCAACGTTACGTAACCGAAGAGAAGAAGAAGTGTGCCGATTCGGTGCTCACAGTGTCAGGTTCCCTCATTTTAAACTGCTTGACGAAGTTGCCCGTCGTGGACGCCCGGGTATGGGGATCACAAAGAGTGTCTGCATACACATACCTCTGGCCTGATAGCCCACAAATGGAGCACGCGGATCCTCTATCCGAGAATCACGAGGACCAGTTCGCAGGTTCGCAGGAGACCGCGCGATCGCGGACTTCGAGTCCGAGCCCAGTCAACCCACGCTCTCATATCGGACAGCACCTGTGTATTTGCCACCGCCGCTCGCTTGAGCTCCTCTTCGGCGAAGCAACCGCTGAGGGCTGCTCAACTTGCGCTCAATCAATTGCCTCTCAGTATCCGGCGGCGGGAACACCGAATATTACGTTCGGAATCGTGTCCGCGCGGTGGCCGAAGGAGTGGGCCTACTGCAAGCAGCGGCCGGCTAGGCGAAAAGTTCGTCGATCGTCTTGGCCTTCAGCACACGCACGCCCAATTCTTCGAGCTCTGCAGCCGAGCGTTCGACGAGCCGGTCTTCAGCCCACTGTGGTATGGGGCCGAACCGCTCTTCGATCTGACGCCGCAATAGGGAGAGTTCGCCACGCTTGAACTCGCGTCCCAAAACGCGATTTTCGAGGATATCGTTCAAAAGGGGCATCTTTCTTGCTTCCTCCTCTACAATCTCTTCCAATCCGCGCAGTCCTGCGACCGTTAACAGCGCTCGCAGATAAAATTCTCTCGCGTCGGTATCGAGATTTGATAGATTGCCGAGGATCTCATCCACTGTATCTTTCTGATCGCGCAACCTCGTCAGGAGGGCAACTACATTATCGCCCATCTCGGGGCTCTCGCGCAGGCGCTCGCCATCCAGATCGCGGACGTCGATGAGACGGTATCGGAACTGCAGATCCGGTCCGGCCAGCGTGTCATCCATTTTGAGGGGCGGCTCGCCCACATACAGTACGACCTGCCGTGGAAATTTCCCAAACAGGCGGTAAATCGCGAGTGCGTATTCCGCCATCCGCAGCGCCATCGTCTTGTCGTGACCGCTCTGCAGGTCAATTTGAATAAGCGTTCCATCGTCCGTCTCGCCGAGCAGATCGACCCGTCGGTTCACGAGTTCCGGCAACTCTACGTTTAGCCAGCGCGCGATCGTTGTGCCAGCCAGGTCGGTGAGCAGCAGTTTCGCAGACCCTCGCAACAGCAGCTTTAAGACGACATCGTAGTCCTGCATCGGATCTTCTCCATTGTGCGTGATGGTGATAAAAGAGCTTGTTGTGTACTGATGCAGGTTCTTTGCTCGTCTGTGCCGGACCGAGAACCCGATGTAGTCGTCTCATACGTCAAGTGCGAACAGCTAATTGCAATGCCGCATCCCGCTCTCAGGGAACCAGGCGAACCTCCCACCCACGCGGTTATTTCCTGTTCCGGAAGTACATCTATTCCGGTGGACGGGATCCCGGTCCATTATCGGGACTATCGGGACGCTCGTCCGGATCGAAAAGCCGGTTCTGATAATCGCCCGCCGTCATGTCTTCGACCTTAACGATCTGGCCAGTGGCAACGGCAACAAAACTCTTCCGTCCTTTCTCGGGTGTATTGAGCAGCACATCGCACTCGACTTCCTGGCGCTCCAGGCCCACATTGATGCGTTTGGAGATATCCTCGACTTTCTTCTGTTTCTCGCCGATTGCTGCCTTAAATTCGTCGACCGCAACCTTCTTCTGCATGACGAGTTCGCCGATATTTTGAAGTAGCCGCGCCTGTTGCTTACCGAGCTCGGCAAGCTCGGGTTCCGTCAGCGGCCGCTCGATTGATGTCGTAACAGTACCCATATCGGAATCTCCAAATGCAGAAACGATGTGCCGCGCCAACAACACCCTTGACAAAAAGGAGCAGTTCACCGCCGCGGTCTTACCAGGCGATGAACGAATTCCTGTGGCAGGACGTTCGCCTGCAGATACTGAGGCCTAAAATGGCACGTCGTTGTCAGTAATGCCCATATTGTCGAACTGGTCATCCTCGGTCGCTGTTGCAGGCCCTCGGCCGTTGCCGTTTCCTTGTGTCGCTCGGCGCGCATCACTACGTTGCGAGCGGGCGCCGGAACCTTGATCGTCGCGGCCACCGAGCAGGATGATATCTTCAGCAATGACCTCGGTGACATACACCTTTCTGCCTTCCTGGTCGTTATAGCTGCGCGACTGCAGTCGGCCCTCGACATGTACCTGCTTTCCTTTGGTCAAGTAATTGGTCAGGTTTTCCTTGCGCCAGGCGGTCACGTTCGTCCAGTTCGTCTCTTCTTTCCACTCGTCGTTCTGCTGATCCTTCCAACTGCGGGTTGTGGCAACAGAGAAACGAGTACACGCGACACCGGAGGCCGTAAACCTCGTTTCAGCATCACGCCCCAGATGGCCAATCAAAAATACTTTATTTACACTGCGGGACGCCATTGGTTGCGGCCCTCCTTTCTTTTATTAGCGAAGAGAATTGCGCTGCCGTCGAAGCGATCGTGCGCTGATGCCATGCCAGAATGGGCCCCGCGAGGCGAAATAAACCGCAGACGACCGCGAACAGAACCAGCCATGCAGCGAGCACGGCAAACCATTGCCCTTGAATCCACCCGATGATGCGGCTGGCAATAGGAGATTGGGTGATCAATTGTGTCAACCAATGCAGTACCCAAACGGCTCCAATCCAGACAAATGCCAAGAGCTGGAGCAGCACCGTGGCGAGTGTCAGCCTCGCTATGACCGCTTTCGCCGGAGTCTTGGAGACGTCTTCCATGCGCCTCGCGCGCCGCAGCCTCAAGAGCGTAATGCCGATCGCAATGACGGACCAAAGGAACGCCGGGCGATTCAGCGCGAAACAAACAGCCGGAACGACCAGCAGCGGAATCGCGAGCAAAGGGCTCGTCATCAAAAGTTTTCGAGAGTGCACGCGCAGCCTCCTATTGCACGATCCGGTTCGAGGGCCGGTTTCACATTTCGTCAAACTTGCGTTCGAATGCATCGAGTTCTTTGGGCTCCGACGAAAACCAGAGCGCATTATCCTGAAAGCGCTCCGCTCCGATCGACCAGTTCGCGCTGCCTTCACGCAGTGTGCCCGCGTGGTTCGCGCAGTCGATGCAATAGTCTTTTTGGTGCATCAGGTCCTTCGCCAAACCGCCCTTCACGCGAATGTGAACATTGGCAACACCCCGGAGAAGATCGGTGGTGCTCGGGTGACCGTGATGTGAGCGGGCCTGTTCCGACTCAAACTGTTCCTGATCGCGGTAGAGCCGGATGACCGGACCGTGTGCCGCAAGCTCCTTGAGAACCTGCGCCAATTCTCGATCCGTGAAGGCGTACATGCTGATATCGACCCGCACGCGGGTCTTCCGGAGCTGCTCAATATCGAAGCGCTCCAGATTCTCATCGGGCGCAAAGTGCATCATCGGAGGACGCAGCAGTTGTTGTCCCTGCGCGACCAACCGCCCGCTCTGCTGAAAAACGGGATCATTGCGGAATGCCTGCGCAATCGCATCATGAAACAGCAGCACCACAAACAGCACCGCGCCCGCAAGCAGAGCGAAACTCTTCAGACCACGAAAAACACCGAACATCAGCTATTCCCCGCGGCCGCTGATGATTTGGTGCTGTTGTTGTTGTTGCCGCGTGCCTGAAGGTAATGTGAATGGCGGCAGCCCACACACGACGCACCCTCCACGGCCGCTTTCAATGCGGCCTGATACGCCTCGGGTACCGGGACCTCATCGCCGCCGCGTGTGGTGAAGGTGGGCAGGACGGCGCCGCGAAACGCTTTCTCTTTGTTCCAGAGCTCCAGCCCCAGGAATCCATGGCCGCGAAACGCCATGCTGCTCACCAGCCTCGGCTTGCCGTCGACGGTTTTTGTCGTGTGTTTCGTGATCGCGACTCCGTAATTTCGCTGCAGGCGGAACACTTCGATGCGCAGAAGCGCCGGCGCGACGACGACTGCATGCGTTTGATTAGGTGCGATTGCATCCTGCGGATGCAGCCATTCGAGTGGCTGCCCGCCCTCGGCGGCAAACGTCACGTAATGACCGATGTGTTCTACCGCGCCACCCGACTCCGTGCCTCGCACAACAGGACCCTGGCTACTCGGAGCAATGCTCATCGCACGCCAGGCAGTGATGCGGAGGCGCCGCAACTCCTGCCGGTACTCTTCGGGTAAGGAGACGCCGCGATCATCGAGAACCTGCCGGTCGCCGCGAGCTGCGCCGTTCGTCGTGTTCGCAGGGTCTTTCTCCGCTCCAAGCGGCCGCCCGTTTGCTGCTATTTGAGCCAACATTGGGTCGTTTTCAAAAACGTTCGGCATTGTTCCTCCTGTTCTGCAAGCAGGCCATTTCTGTACATCATCAGTTCCGACAAGAGCGGCTCCACTTTGACCGGGTCCACATTGTGCGCCAAAGCCCAGTGCTGAACGACACGGCTCAAGGACTCCCCGTTCGGCGGATGCACTGCCGGCAAGTAGTCCTCTTCGTCCTCGTCGTCGTTTTCCTCTTCGAATTCCAAAGCGACGCCGTGCTGCGCGGCCTCGGTGAAGTCATCGGTGTAGGCTGTCCCGGTACAGCGCTCGAAATGCTGCGCGAAGTCGGCCGGAATCGCGCCGATCTCCGTCACGTCCCAACACTGCCCCATCGCATCCAAATGCAGCAATTCGCCCGAATCCCGGCCGCGATAGCATTCGTACCCGTGCTCGTTCCACATCCAGGAAAACATTCTGCGGCAGAGCGCCAGGGAAAGCCACCGCTCGAGTGGCTTCCAGTTCTCCGGAAAATATCGACGGTCGGTCTCGGTCTGCATTAGCGAGCACCCCCTGTAACGACGGGAATGGGACAGCCGAGCGCGGCGCGGATCGCGTACTTATCGCAGCCGGCCCGGCATTGGTAGAAGCGTGGATCCGACACCTTGATGTGCAGATTGTCTCCGTGCTTGTCTTTCTCTTGTTCGCGGCAGGAAGGGCAAGCGGTCACATAGTTGCCGCTCGCAATCCGGCGTGAATTCACCTCGACGTGTTCGAGAATCGAAAACTGCGGCCGGTCCTCGAACCGCGAATGCCGGTACACACGAATTGGTGTTGTTGGCTTGGGCTCCGGCGCGGGCAACTCATCGAGGAAGGCGCGCAGTTGCGTTTCTGTGAGCCGGCGGCGCTGAGTCAAATAAGCAATCTGAGCGTCCAGGCTAAAATCGTCTGCACCGTAAAAGTAGTAGCGGAGACCCGTTGCCTGGTGCATGCCCAGAGGCCCACGCAGACCATTTCCCATCTGCCCAGGCTCGACCGTATCCTGCTTGGGGAAGATCTCGATGCCATCCACCTGCATGGCGCCGGTCTCGTTCCGAGCGCCTTTGATGGGCACGTTCAGTTGCGACGCGATGTGCGAGATGAATACACGGCATTCGAGTGAAAGACAAGGCTGGTCGAAAAAGATCCAGAGATGCCCGCCTCGGCGGCTCTGCTCGACCGCGACATCAATGCCCTTCTTGGTGAGCTCGTATTGCAGCGCGCACAAATCATACAGAGCGCGCTCGTAATCCGCGTCGATCGCAACCCACTTACAGCGCTGCGTCTCCGGGATTGATCGCGTAGAGCCCAATGGTCAGCCGTCCTTCGAGGTGTGCCCGGATGGTCGCCTCATCGAGCGGCTTCGGAGGTCCGAGCGGCGGGCCGGGTGGCTGATCCGGCAGGAACTCTTTCGCCAGAAAATAGTTGTGGCGGCCCGTGTTGGCGTCGGGCCGCTTGGATTGAATCGTGTAGGCACGCCGGTTCACGAACAGTGCCCAGTAATCCCGGACATGCTCCGGTCGAGCTCTGGTACGGTAACTCATCGCAACAACCTCGCCAAGAGCAATACATTCAGCAGCACACGAGTGCTGTACCCGATTTACGCGGCCGATGCAAATGGCCCGGAATACTGCGGTTTTGGTGGATTCGTGGCGTACAACTTTCTCGGCCGCCGCGCCAGATCGATCAGCCGAAACTGCCTGACCAGCTGGTCGAACTGTTCCGATGACAACGTGCCGTTATCCGCGCCCGGCAGGTCGAGACAATGGAACACGCCTTCACGTCGCACGTACAGATAGCACGCGCCGCTCTGCGGATCGCCGGGAACGGCGACACAAAGCAGAATGCCGGCGCGATGCTGAATCCACCGCGTTGCCACCGCTTCGGCCCAGTTCAGGAATGCAAATACCGCTTTGTCAGCGCCGGCCGGTTCGTGCAGACCGATCTCACCAAGCGATACGGAACGCTCAATGGAAACTTTCTTTTGCATACGCTTCTTCTCCTTTACAAATCACTGCTTGCAAACAGTCGAGCGGAGGCGCAGGAAGACGCACGACGGCTCTGCGATGCGCCCTTGCTCGACGAAGTTAAAGGGAAACCTGGGACTCTGAACGAATCCAGACAGGGAACTGAAACCTAAGCCGCACGCCGGCGGGGAATGGGAATCCCGCCTGCCTGTGGCCGGGTGGCATTCGCGTAAGCAACCGGTTTTCTCGCAGGACGGGAAAGCACCGTGTTTGCGCGCTTGCCATATACGGCAGCCAAAACGATCGCGTCAGCGTTCCGCCAACGGCGAACTAACGAAGAATTCATGTTGTTATCTCCTGGGGAAAAAAGGCCTTCGTGCCTGGACACACGGAGGGTTCGAGTGAAAAAAAATAGGACCTGCTCGGGTGAGACAAGTCGCGGAAAAGATGCAAGCTTGGGTAACCGCAGCAAGAGTGAAACGCTGCCGCGAATTACGAAACGATAAGGAAATGAGAGAAGGCGGGGTCTACGCTAAAGGAGCTTTGCCCGGTCGCTCCCCGACACCCCGACCCGTGAGGTGGTATGTCATGAAGCGAAGGGGACATTTCAGGCGATGAAGAGTGGCGGGCAGACGCCGGCGGCGAAGCGCAAGATTATCGTCTACATTGCAACGAGCGCGGACGGGTACATCGCTCGTCCTGATGGGAGCGTAGATTGGCTCAATCGGCCCATGCCGAAGGATGGATATGGCATGACCGCTTTCGCGCGCTCGATCGATACGATTCTGTGGGGGCGCAAGACGTATGATTTCGCGGCAAAGATGGGAGGAGTCAGCGGCTATGGCAAAGTCAAACACTATGCGTTTTCGCGCCAACCTCCCTCAGATCCGCTGCCGGGAGTCGAGTTTATTTCCGAGTCGATCCCGGACTTCGTGGGCAAGCTCCGGGTGCTCCGAGGCAAGGACATATGGATGATGGGCGGTGCCCGCATCATCGCGTCGTTCCTGGACGAAGGCCTGATCGATGAATTCTCGATCCATGTCATTCCCGTAATGATCGGCGAAGGGATCCCGATCGTCGCTCCTCGCCATCGGAATATCCCGCTCGAATTGATTTCCGCGCGTTCGTTCCCAGATGGCGTCGTGCACTTGCACTACAACGTTCGACGCTAACCGAGAATCAAGCAGCAGCTTGCGCGGCAATTGCGGCGGGCAGCTGCCAAGCGGTCGACGGATTCCTGTTCGGGCACGCCGGAGTGGCCTCGAACCCAGCTGCCAGCGGACGTTGTGGCGTTTACTCGCCGCAATCAACTCCTGCCAGAGAGCCTGGTTCCGGATCGCCGGGCCATTGCTCGATCGCCAATTGCGGACGTTCCAGAGGGGAAGCAACTCCGTCATGCCAGAGAACAGATAACGGCTGTCGGACACGACAACGATGTTGCTTGCGGACGGAAACGACTTCAGTCCTTCGATAGCCGCACGCAGCTCCATCCGGTTATTTGTGGTGTTTTGTTCCGTACCGGATGCTCGCGAATGACACGTCCGCCCTGCCAGACGCGATAGGCCCAGCCGCCCGGACCCGGATTGCCCAGGCAGGAGCCATCGCAATATAAGTAGTACTGTCGTTCCAATCAACACCGTCCAGCTATCGAAATGAGGCGAGGAACCGCCGAGTATTGGTTATACCCGGCGGTTGCAACGGATGCAAAGAGCCCGCAAAAGCGGCCTTTCTACGCAAAACTATGCTTTCGCAAGGTACAACGTGGCGGTATCCTGCTCCTGCCCGAACAACGAGTCCAACTCCACATGGACCGCGCCTTCGATGCGAGTCCTCTTCACAAGTCCGGTGAATTTCAGATCCACGGTGCCGAGCGGCAGGTTGGTGTGTCCGAAAAAGACGACTTTGCCGTCCTGCACGGAGCCCGACGTGATCGGGATTTCAACGGCGCCAGCGCCCGGGTGATGCAGTGTGACATGGCCGGTGAGCGAAGCGCCGGTCTGCGTCAGCAAAATTTCAGCCGTGCCGTTCCAGCCGCGGCCGTTTCCCTGGCGGGCATGGACGGCCGTTGTGTAAGTGCCGCTGATATCCGGCTGCGGGAAACAGCCGGTGAGAAAGGTGGTTACCAGCATGAACAGGCCGATGACCACCGCAAACGGGATTCGTTTCATGGTGACTCCTTGACGTGGAAGAGAAGTGGGGCGACCGGTCAGAACCAGATCGGCAAATGAAAGAAAAGGCGGACAGAAGGAGCCATCTGCGGGCGCGACCGCCGCCATGATAAATCAGAATGAATGGCGCCGTGGGATCGAATCGCTCGAGCGGTACTCAGATTGCCATCATGAAACGGCTGCGAACAAGCCATTTCAATTCGAGAAATGCGCGGGGCGAAATCGACGTTTTTTGGGCCAGCGTCGCGGTCTGTGCCCGGATTGCCGACGATCCAGGACCAACTCGGAAAGTAAACGCTGGGCCGTTACACACGATCTATGCGCGTCGAAGGTCAGATAGACGACAAGCCGGTTATACAGCGATTTGCTGAAGACACAGATCGATCTCGATAGGTCAATGAGCGCTAAGGCTTCTTGTCGTCAACTGACACTCAGGCATGTGCGTTTCGGCATACAGAGGAACTCGTCAGAGCGACATCACATTAGTAGTGCAGTTATCGGACGCCTAATTGGATACTGGGTGTCGTATCAAGATCAGACCGACAGTCGTTGTACTCGGAGCGGAAACGGAGACGAGATCGGTGCGCGCGGCGAGCAGTCGTACGAGGCCGATGAATACATGTCTGTTTATGTTGTCGGCTGTGACACCTACTTTTCACGTGGTCTACCCGGCTTTGTGGTCTCCCAGCCATCGCAGCAGAAACGCGCAAGAGGTGGAGTACAGGAGATTCATATTCTTGCGATCACGCGATTTTGCACGCCGCTCACTATAGTTGCGACGACCTCGTCAGCGTATCGTCGACGGCTGCCAAACGGAAACTTCTGCGCCGTAATCAACAGGGACGCCGCGCCGTGAGCGGCTGTCCACAAGACGGTACTCACAGCGAACGCCTCGCCTTGAAGTACACCTGCCTTGATGCACGCTTCCACACGCTTGAACAGGGCGCCGAAAGCCGGATTTCGTTCCTGCAAGTCTTCACGGCTCAGTTCGATTTCTCCGAGTGTTTCGACCGACAGAAACAGAATCCTGTACTCATTGGGGTTCTCTTCGGCATAAGCAATGTAGTCCAGCAGTATCTTCCTGACCGCGTTAAGCGGGTCGCGGTGAACGGCGGAATCGAACCGCTTCGCCACCTTTTCATAGCCTTCCAGTGCGAGAGCGGTCAGGAGGGCCTGTTTGTCGGCGAAATAGGAATAGAGCGCCATGGGCGAGCATTCCATTCGTTGCGCGAGCTTGCGGATGGTCAGGCCCTGGTATCCCTCCTCCTGAATTAACTTGCGGGCTGCCGACAAGGTCTCCGCGCGCAGTTCAGAGCGGTAGCGTTCCTTTCGCTTCTGCAGGGTCAATGGGTTTCCTCTTAAACTTTGAATCCTTCTGCTCCGTACAGTCATATTATACATGTACGTTATTTCGTTCAAGTAAGGATACGCTGCATGTTCCACACAGCCTCATCTGCCGCGCAGAAGCTCACCCTCCGAATCGGCTCTGCCTTCGCACTCGGCGCGAGCGTTTACCGGATGTGCGTTGGGGCCAAAGTATCAGCGCCCCGACGGTCAAGCTGCAGCCGTTTCACAACGCCCCGTCTCTCGAGAATCGCTTCAGGAACGCAGAATCTCTGGACCACAGGTTCGCGAACGTACGGAGAAGCAGTTCCTCAACCTGTCGGCATTCGCGGTCCGGGAAAAGGCGATCACACTGTTTTTGAATCTGGTGGAAAAGATCGGGCAGACCAGGAGTGGATCGCACTTTCGAGCCTTTTCGAAAACCTGTACGACGAGCAGAACTAAAACTTTTTAATCAAATACGTGTTGCAACACGTAAAACTGCAAAAGGAGACAAAATGGAAAACAAGACAATAGTAGTGATTGGAGCGAGAGGCTCACAAGGTAGGGGTGTTGTAAATGCCCTTGTAAATGAAGGTGCTTTTAATGTAAGAGCAGTAACCCGTAATCTGGAAAAATATTCTGGCAAGGCAAATGAAGCGGTATATGCAGACTTAAACGATCTACATTCGTTAAAAGATGCTTTTAAGGATGCTTATGGCGTATTTGTGGTAACCAACTTTTGGGAAGGTGCAGACGAAATTGCTGAAGGTAAAAATGCCGTTGAAGCAGCAAAGGCAACAGGAGTGCAGCATTTTATTTGGTCAACACTTCCTGATGTTGAATCCATAAGTAATGGTGAATTCGACGTTCCTCATTTTACCAACAAATCTAAGGTCGATGCATTGGTGAAAAATGCAGGGTTTAAATACTCAACATTTGTTCAAGCTCCATTCTATTATCAAAATCTTGTCGGACGGCTTGCGCCGCAGGCAAAACAAGACGGCACAACCGGTTGGACGCTGTCGATCGATCCGACCAAAAAAGTGATCCATTGGTCGGACATCAATGATCTGGGAAAAGTAGTCGCGGGTGCATTTTCGCAGCCCGAAAAAGCTGGAAAGGGCAATTACCTTTCATTGGCAACAGAGCTGAATAGTTTTAACGACATTCTCGAAGCCTATAAAAGGCACGGCAAAGAGTACAGTTTTTCACAGGTGCCGGCCGAAGTGTTTTCAACTTGGTTTGAAGGAGCAAAGGAATTAGCAGAAATGTTTGGATATTGGGAAACATATACATACATGGGGCCAGGTTCGGAAAGAAGAATAGAGGCGGCAAAAGAAATTGCCACCAGTGAATTAGTAACTTTTGACGTGTGGATAGACCAACAGTGATTGTTTACCGGGTCTGAGCTCGGAAAAGGATCCTTTCCTCGCTCAGGCCCTTGCAGCCGTGTTGGCCTTCATTCCTCTGACCTTTTCAGTCTTCTGGGCTCAATGGCGTACACACTGATTGGCGGTACCGCCGTGGGCACGGTGCTGACTCTTGTATTCCTGCCTGCGCTCTATTCGATCTGGTTTGGAGTGAAGCCGACAGCAATCGCAACTGACGAGACGCGGGCAGTGCTGGCGCATTCATAGCCGAAAGAAGGCTAGAGCGCCGATCACCTAACACCAAACTCGCTAAGGTTTGGCTTCACCTCAAATGAAATTTTCGAAAGGAATCTTATGAAACTCACTGGTCGCACCATTCTCATCACTGGAGGCTCCACCGGCATCGGCCTTGCTTTCGCGCTCAAATTCGTCGAACTCGGCAACGAGGTAATCGTGACTGGTCGGCGCGAGTCAGTACTGGACGAGGTAAAGAAGATGCACCCGAAGCTCCACACCATCCAGAGCGACGTCACAGATCCCGCGCAGATCGCTGCCCTTGCAAGGCGCGTGAAGACTGACTATCCAACCCGCCCGTCCGATAAGGAAACCTCTCGCCGCCTGTTGTTGCGATCGATGATTGTCAACACGTGTGGTTTCCCGGCAATGAAAGTTGGAGGTTTGGAAACCGCCTCGCCATCGATCGCCGCAAGTATGTCGCCGGCCGCAATTCCGGCCTTGGCAGCAATGCCATCGGGGACGATGTTCCGGAATACCCAGACCTCACGGTCGCCATCCAGAAACATCGAGACCGTCGCATTCAGCGCCCACAATGCCCCGAGCGGTCGCTCTGCATCACTCCAGAATGCAGTATTGCTTACTTGCAATTCGGGCAGAGCTGCATTTACACGCTGGACGGGATCATCCGCTGACCCCGCAGAACACGCCCTGACGAATCGCGACACCGCTTCATCGAGCTGTGATTTGCTCGTAAAGGTTGGATGAAACAGCTTTTCTCGCAGAAGTGGTTCAATTTCGGAACATATTTCAGTGATGGTCGCCGGCATCAATTCCCTCCCATATTTGAGCGGTTTGAACACCAACAGGACGGGTCGACATTCTAACCTGGCCGTTGCCCGTCAGGACGAAGCCGCCCCAATATTTCACTGGAGTGTTCTGGCCGAATTTTTCCAACACAGCCATCTTAGCCGCACGCAAAGAATCGCCCGCGGATTCTCCGCTGTTGAGATGCTCATAAAAGGTCTTCGTCAGGAATAAGGAATACGTATCGTCGATTTTCCAAAGTGTAGAAACGACGGAGGAGGCTCCCGCAATAAAGAACGAGCGGCTGATATTTGCAACACCTTCTTCGCCCTGAAGATGCCCGACGGCAGTATCACAAGCCGACAGCACAACCAGGGAACCGGGAAGATCGCGCTGCATGATATCCCGCGGCTGCAGAAATCCATCTTGATTAGGCGGCGCGGGGTCCAGAAGGAGGTAGGACAGATCGGGATTGGTGACATCCGCCCGGGCGTGAACAGCGAAATGGATGGTCCCGTATTGAGATACGTTTTCCCTTTCGAAGTTCGCCTTGGTTGCCTTGTCGCCGACAGCAAACGTGGCCGGCTGGGCATCAATCACTGCGGCCGCGGACCGGATTTCCTCTTCCGATGAAGGCAAGTTGTGCACGTTGGAAAGGTCGTAAGGATCAGCTTCATTTCCGGCATGTCTTGCCGAAGGGTGCATTCCGCGAGTAATCGAATCGTACGGCACACCACCAATCCCCAGAAACGTTCGGCTGAGAATCGAGTTCGTCTTGCTCGATAACAACTCATCTGCTGCTGCGGACGGAGTATAGCTAACCATAATGCCGAAACCCCAATATGCGTTGCTGCTGGTGCGCAAGACTTCGAATGGGACGGTGTTCAGAACGCCGTCAGGGGAAATTTTGACTGACCATATCGTGAAAGGTCTCCGATCGGCTCGATGATGGCTCGGAATAGTGCTCGCCCCGACTCAACAGCTTCCCGATTCTCGCGAATGTCGCCGAGCAGTGCTGCGGCACGGCTCTCAATCGAGTGTTGGTCCGGAAGACGGACGATACGCGCTTCGGATTTCGAAATGACCAGACAGTAGGAATTATCGTCTGCAAGAACGTACTCCAAGAACGCTCGACCCGGAGCCAGTTCTGATCTGAATTGGCCAAGCGATGGGATTTTGGCGCGACGGAGCCTGGTGTTACGCAGTTGCACCCAACGGGCCTGTTCGCTGAGAAAGAGCTGATCGCTAAGATTCCGCCGCTGCCGATCCGTCGTGGCCTTCACCAATTGGAGTTTCAAAAAGCTGATGTGGTCTTCCAATTTCGAATTTCGCTCATCGAGGTCCAGAGCACCGTTTTTGTTGACCAACAGCTCAGAAATAAACCTGCCGCGGACTTGCTCAATGATCGCGAAAGCGCGCGCGACATCGTTGTGCTTGGCCGCGAGAGCGAAATGCGTTCGGTAGACATCGCTCATGACTGCAAGCATTGCTTCGCGAGCCCGGACATCTGTTGTGTGCGCCAACATCCCCTCGATCACATCGGTAGCACGCTGCAGCAGCGCGCTCGCTTGAGCGTCGTTGCCGAGTGCGATCTTCATTCGCGCGATGGTTAGTAGAATGCTCGGCGCCAGGTACATGTCATGGCTGTACTGACACGCCGTGAGGGCGGATTCTGCAAAGTGGTCCGCCAGTTTTAGATCCCCTTGCTGCCGATAAAGATCACTGAGTTTGGAGTAAACGTCTCGCAGCAATCGTGTGTGATTCTGCTGTGCGATCGGGAGCGTGTCCGTTAGAATTTTGATTGCAGCGGCGCGCTGGCCACGGCCGATAGCGATATCAGTAACAAACAATTGCGCTTGCGTGAATTTCACCATCCGGCGATCGGCTTTGGCACGTTCGCTTTGCTGGATCGCATACGGCTCTGCTTTGTCGTAATCGTTCCTCTGAATCAGTGCCATCGCCTTTCCTGCAACTGCCATGTAGGGATAGCCTGACTCTGGATGCTGCCGCGCAAGTCGGATCGCGTTATCTAGGTATGGCATGCCCATTTGTTCGAAACCGCCCAAGGCCAAACCCGTTCCGATACCAGAAGAAAAGCGAATTTCGCCCGCCCAGTCACCGGTCTTCTGGCACTGAAGCAGAGCGATCCCGGTATTCTTCTTCGCTGTTGTGTGATCGCCCTGAACATATCGGGCGAAGCCGATCTCTCCAGTAGCGCGTATCTGCCATTTCTCCTTGTGAAGACGCCGGGCAAGCGCAAGCACGCGGCGCCAATCCACTTCCGCTGGCGCGCTGTCAATTTCAGCGTCGGTGTCTCCCTTTGCGACCAGACACTTGAATTGGACTTCTGGATCGTTTGCCGCGAGCGGCTCGTCACAGATGTCCGATAAATAACGGGCCGTCTCCGAAAACGACCGTTCCTCGAATGTGGCTCGAAAATATCCGATATGCGCTAATAGAGCTTTCCGCGTATCGCGCCGAGCCGTAAAGAACCTCTCGGCCTCCGCGTAAAAGGGCGCTGCGGCATGCCAGTTGTAAATATCCGCAAGTGCATCAGCCTTGCTCAACGCGACGTCCCCGATAGAGACTTCTGCGGCGCTGGCAGTGATGGCCATGCCGAAGCACAAAATTGTCGTAATGGATCTCAGCATACGTAACGAAAATGACGAGTAATGCGGAAGCTCCGAACTGGGGAGCATTCGTCTGGGCAACCAATTGTCAGTTTGGCGGGCGGTCGCGCCGCAGACATCGGGATGGTGAGGTTAAACCGAAGGGCCGCAATGGAAATGAGGGCTAAGATGATGCTCACCGTTTTTTGATTGCGAAGACACAATCTCCTCATCAGACTCCATTCACTTCCATCGCACAAAGTGTCAGGAACGGTACGAGCTAGTTTAGCAATACCGCCCTATTCAAACTACTTTGTTCCTTAAGTACCAAAAAGTGCAAAACTCCCTTGCCGATTCAATTGTTATTTTTCGACTGCCTAGGAGGTTCCGCATAGATACCCATGAATTGCAGCGCTTTTGCAGGCCGTTGCATGATTACCCAGGAATTCGTACAGATGGGCATGAATCTTAAGAGCCTCCCCTTGAATTCCGAGCCAGTTGCGAAAATCACATTCCCCGTTCCGGACGAGATCCCCCTGACCGTTCGGCAAGCAGCAGTCTTCCTAGGCGTCAGCCCTCAAACGGTGTATCTTTGGGTTGAGCGAAAGCAGATTCCCCATCTCCGCGTAATGGGCCGGAACATCCGCTTCCTCAAATCCGAACTGGAATCATTCCGGGCGACGTTTCGCCAGGAGCTGGCCGATGCGTTGGCCTGAGGAGCGCCGTCGGGTACCTGACTGCCTACTCGTTATGCTTGTCATGAGCGGAAGCAGGTTCCCCTGTTCACAAACCGGCGCTGTAGGCCATTCCCCGCAATCGGGTGACCGAAAGCAGACCGGTCATCTGAATGGAGGGACCTGAATGAGTAAACGAGGACGGCCGCGCAAAGGTGAAGGCGCGGTTTATCAGCGAGACGATTCGCAATTTTGGCAGGTCTGGTACAGAGACCGGAAAGGAGAAATACAACGAGAGTCGACCGGCACGACGGATCGCCAGGAAGCGGAACGCTTTTTGCGCGACCGTCTCGACGCGCGCGACGAGGGCCGTCTCGCTACTGTGCTGACGAGCAAACAGCTGACGTTCGGACAGTGGGCGGACTGGTTCCTCGAGCGCCGTTCCAAGCCACCGTTCCGGAGCGACGGAAACCATCAACAGAATTTGAATGCAATGAAATTTCTCCGTCCTGTGTTTGGGGAGGTTGCACTCTCGGACATCACGGCGGAGCGGATCGAAGACTATTTGGCCGAGCGGCTTCGGTCAGGTCGGCGGGTTCGTACCAAGCGAGGCCTGGAGTTGAGAGGCACGCTCAAGCCGGCGACTGTTCATCAGGAGTTCCGGATCCTTTCGCACATGCTCACAGTTGCGGTGAAGCAAAAGCGGCTTTCGGACAACCCCTGCCGGGCTGTCGAGTTCCCGGTCTCAGTCGCGAAGTCAACGCGCAAGCCGCACTACATGACGGCGAGCGAGCAGAAGAAAATCGAGTTCGCGGCTCCGAACTACATGCGCAACATCGTTGTGATTATCTCCGAAATGGGGCTTCGCTACAAAAAGGAGCTTCTTCCCATGAAGAAGAGCCAGGTGGATCTGGAGAACGCGGTCGTACATATCGCGGACTCAAAGACAGCCAACGGCATCGGCGACATGCCGATGACCGCAACGGCACGCGAGGCCTTTCAGCGGCAGATCGAGGAGACGCCGGGAAGCGAATATCTATTTCCCAGCCCGAAATCGACTGCAACCAAGCCTTACATCACGAATGTGCGAAAGGGCTGGGCGGCCACGCTGAAGAAGGCGGGTGTTCCGTATTTCGCGCTTTACGAGTTGCGGCATACGTTCGCGACTCGGTTGAGCGCGGGCGGCGTCGCCGATCACATGGTGACCCAGATGCTCCGGCAAGGCGATGCAGATACGTTCAAGCTCTACAACCAAGCGAAGCTCGGCATGATGCGCGAGGCGTTGGCGAAACTCGACCGCAAGGCCAACGAGCGGGCAGGGAATTTCTTCACGGAGAAGGCCAGTTGAGGCGATTTTATTCACATTTTTCGCACGGTTGGTCGAAATCGCAACCGGAGCGGAAGGAAGGAGGATTGATTCTAAAGACTTTATTGGTCGGGCCGCCGGGATTTGAACCCGGGACCTCTTGCACCCCAAGCAAGCGCGCTAGCCAGGCTGCGCCACGGCCCGAAGCCTTCAGTCTAGCGCAAGCGCTTTTTACTCAACCGCGGGCGTCTCCTGCTGCCGGCGCTCCGCCACAATCGTCACCTCCATATCGGGAGCCAGGCCAACCACCTGATTCACCAGACTCTTGCCGAGGAGGCGGTCCACTCCCTTGCCAACCAGGCGCGGGAGAAAAATCTGGCGCGCTTTGTGCGCGCGCGCAAATTCGACTAACGCCTCCGCGTGGTCGCTTCCGGCCAGCACCTGCGTGTCAATGTGCAGGTTACGGGCAAAATTCAAGTGTCGCTCCACCGCCGCGCGTTTCACCGCAGGCAAATTCTGAAGGTCGGAATGCTCGGCCACGAAAACGGCGAAACAGTCCGCATGGATGACGTCGGCCACTCGCTTGCCGCGGCGGATCAGCATCGCCGTCGACGGGTCATCGCTGACGTAGATCACCACCGCGTCCTCCAATCGCTGACCGCGCGCATCGCGAGAACCCGCGCCTACGTTGCCGTCGCTGTGCTCAATCCGCTCCTCCACCTGCTGCGCCGTTTGACGCATCGCCATTTCGCGGAGAGCCACCAGCGTCGATTCCCGGAAAAAATTCTGCAAAGCCCGCTGCGCCTTCTCGGGAGGATAAACCACCCCGCGCTCCAGCCGGTGCAGCAAGGCGCGTGGGGTCACATCCACCATCACTACTTCATCGGCCTGGTGCATCACCCAATCCGGAATGGTTTCCCGCACCTTCACTCCGGTGATCTGCGTCATTTGGTCATTCAGGCTCTCCAAATGCTGGACATTCATCGTGGTGAAAACGTCGATGCCTTGCTCCAGCACCGCCAGAACATCTTCCCAGCGTTTTGCGCGCGGAGACCCGGGAAGGTTGGTATGCGGCAGTTCATCGATCACCGCGATCCGGGGGTGCCGCGCAATAATTGCATCGGTGTCCATCTCCTCAAAGATGGAGCCGCGGTTCTCCGTCCGTTTTCGAAGCACCATCTCGAGCCCTTCGGTCTTGGCAATCGTGTCTTTACGCCCGTGGGGCTCGAAGTAGCCGATAACAACATCGATGCCCTTCGCCCGTAGTGCCTGCGCCTCTTCCAGCATCTGGTAGGTCTTCCCGACACCCACCGAATATCCCAGAAAGATCTTCAGTTTGCCTCGTTTGTTCATTTCGTTTTGGACAGCCCGAGCGATTATCCAACTACAGTGTACAGACGCGCTGGCGCCGGTCCGCCAACCTGGACGGCGCGAAAGCCCGCGAGGGCGTCAGTTATTCCAGCGGATGTCTTTGATCGTTAAGCTAAGCCTTGCGTCTTCGCCTGGCAGCGTAAAGCAGCACCAGCACCACGAATCCGGAGATAACGAGACCGGCAATATTGGGCTCTGGCGCTGCAAATGCCGGAAAAGCTCGGAAGCCTGTGTTGAATGGTGCAATCGAGTAGTTAATCGCCGAGAGCGGAAATCCCTCTGCTTCCGCGCCCGTCAGACTTTGCGGCACGTTCTTCGCTGTGCTGGCAGGCATATTCTGCGGCACGCTTTCAAAGGTGGCGCCGGTCAGGCTTAATGGAAGATCGCCCGGAAGTATCGCCGCAATAGACGGCTGCTGTAACAGGTCGAAGGAATAGGGAAGCGGCGGCATGACTTCGCCCAGGTCAGCCTCCGAGGGCGGGTGCGCTTCGGTCGGCTGCTGCGGGGTGAGCGAGAGGCGGTTCCCGCATCGGGCGCGGATGACGGGAGCGAAGCCGTCGACAGCCTTCCCATTTACGGTGAACGAAACCAAGCCGAGCACGACGGTTTCCTGCGGATGCAGTGTGTGGCGCGCCCGGGTCCATAGGATTTGGTCGCCTCGTCGATATTGAAGATAGTAGCCTTCCTTGGATCCGCACGCCGCTCCCATCGGAAGCGCCGGCCGCCGCTGATCCACCACCAAATCCCACCATGTGCTGGCTTTCGAATCCCGGTTCACGATCCGAAGGCCGCTATAGGCTCTCGCCACGACCGGATCTTTTTGCGCCGCTTTCAGGTCAGCCTCTGAGTGCACCCCGCAGGGAACAACAGCGAGCCGGTACTGGATGCACGGCCGCTCCGCTGTATCGGAGATACGGACGATGTGCGCCTTTTCGCGAGGGCTGACGTGTGCGGTGCTGCCGATGCGCTCATGCCAAACCAATACGGAGGCAACGCCGAATGCCAGGATTGCAAGGACCGTGAGGCGCTTAATCATGCCATCCTCACGTCCAACAAAAAGTCTTGAAAAGGAACCGCGGCGGGTTCGATGTGGTTCCTGAACAGGAATGCTTCCGATACGCTCGTTCGCATTTCTGAGGAGATAAGTTTAGAGCCGGACACAGCAGGCAAGCCTGCGCAGTTAGAGAGCCGGTCGAAGTAGTGTAGCAGAACCGGCCCGGAAAAGTAATCGTTCATACGCGTTGACGGGCGACCGGAGCAGCAAAACGACCCCAGCCAACAATGAAAGTGCCGGGCGGGAGAATTCCTATCGGTTTTTTCTTGTGGAAATAGTCTTAATCTGCCGCCAAAGCGCGAAACGCCTAAGTTAGGGGCGGATTATCTTTTACATCCAGGGAAATCACTATGCTGCTCGCGTCGTCCGCGCGAACAGGAAACGTCTCCAGGCCGCAGGAGCCCATCAGAGCTTCCCCCGAGCTCAAGTCGAATTTCCAGGAATGAAGAGGGCAGATGAGCGTCGTTCCGCCAAGCAGACCGTCGGCAAGTGGACCTCCCTTGTGCGGACACTGGGCTTGAACCGCGAATAACTGGCCGGTCCGCGCTCGGAAGACCGCCACGCGCTCGGTTCCCACCGAAAACGTGCGCCCTTCTCCAGGCGGTATCGCATCCAGGGGGCCCAACACAACCTCGATGGTCACTGAATCACCGGAAGAAGGGAAGCAAACTGATTCGGCGTGGCGGGTGCATACGCCTCTTTCCAAGGATCGCGGTGGGCTGCTATCGATTTGCGCAATGCCTCATCCAGAGAGCCGGCGAATCCGTCCCTGTCTTCCACCACCGTCGCGCGAATCTTCTCGATGCCGATGCGCTGCACGAATCCATACGTGCGTTCCAGATACTTGGCATTTTCGCGATAATACTGAATGAAGCGGGCCATGTACTTGATCACGTTAGCGTGGCTGTCTGCAACGCAAAGAATGTCGCCTTTACGGACGTGTGCGCCGGCCGCGCCGCCGACATAAATCTCCCACTGGCCGCCTTCCACGGCAACGGCTCCCAGATCTTTGACCATGGCTTCGGAGCAGTTCCGCGGGCATCCGGCGGTGGCCAGCTTCAACTTGCCCGGGCTGTCGATGCCCTGAAAGTGCTGCTCGATTTGAATGGCGAGCGAAGTGCTATCGCCGATGCCAAACCGGCAGAAATCGGTCCCGACGCAGCTTTTACAGGTACGGTAGCGCTTGCTGTACGCGTGGCCCGAGGGCATATCCAGATCGCGCCACACCTTCGGAAGATCCTCCTTCTTAACTCCAAGCAGATCGATCCTTTGGCCGCCCGTCAGCTTCACCATGGGCACTTCGTATTTCTCGGCCACATCTGCAATGCGCCGCAATTGAGCCGCGCTCGTTACTCCGCCGGGAATTTGTGGAATGACCGAAAAGGTTCCATCCTTCTGAATGTTTGCGTGAACGCGGTCGTTGATGAAGCGGGCATCTCGTTCATCCTCGTATTCGCTCGGCCATATCGTATTGAGAAGCGACGCCAGCCCGGGTTTGCTGGCTGCATCCTCTTTTCCTCCGGCCAGGGCGCGGAACACTGCCGATACGGACTTAAGATTTTGCTCCCGGCAGGCGTGGATAAGATCCGCCTTTGTCATCGGTATGCCCGGAACGTAGTAGTGAACTGACGGATCTTCTTCCAGCTGCCCTCCGCACGCCCACTCGACCAGCTCCGATACCGTGCTCTTGCAGGAGCCGCAGCCCGTTCCCGCTCGCGTCGATTCCATGACACTTTTAGCGCCGCGGCCTCCGCCTTTGACGCAAGCCACGATCGCTCCTTTGCTTACGCCGTTGCAATTGCAAATCTGCGCCTCCGCCGGCAACTCCTCAAAGCTCGCCTGCTTCGCCGGCTCACCGAGATCGAACAGCAGCGTTAATCGTTCTTCCGGCAGCGGAGTGCCACGATCGAAGGCCTGAATGAGATACGCGGCTTTCGCAATATCGCCCAAAAGGATGCCGCCAACCAACCGGCCGTCGCGGATGATCAGCTTTTTATACGTTCCCTTCTTGGGCTCCGTAAACTGAACAATCTCGTCGTGCTCGTCTTCGGGCTCGGTGGCGCCCAACGAAGCCATCTCGATGCCCATCACCTTCAGCTTGGTCGCGATCTTCGATCCATGGTAGGCAGCGTTGAGGTTGCGCCCTGTGATGTGATCGGCCAGAACCTTGGCTTGCTCCCAAAGAGGAGAAACTAGTCCATAGACTCGGCCTGCATGCTGCGCGCATTCGCCGACCACATAAATATCCGGATCGTCCAGTGAGCGCATCTGGTCATCCACGACAATCGCGCGCTCCACCCTCAGTCCGCATCGAACTCCGATCTCGGTATTCGGAGTGATTCCGGTGGCGATAACCACCATTTCATATTCGAGAGTTCTGCCGTCCTCGAATACAAGACCTGTCACCCGGTCCTGGCCGAGTACGCGAGCGGTGTTCCTGCTTAGATGCACTCCAATCCCGAGCTTTTCAATGCTGCTTTTCAGAATCGCGCCCGCCGGCGCGTCGAGTTGTTGGCCCATCAGATACGGACCGCGATGAATCACATCCACCGCCACGCCGAAGCTCTGCAAACCGCGCGCGGCCTCGAGCCCAAGCAAGCCTCCCCCAATTACCGCCACGCGTCCGCGGCCTTCCGCATATTCGGCGATCTCGCGGCAGTCGTCCAGCGTGCGGAAAACGAACAGGCCAGGTTTGAATTGGCCATTTTGCAGCGTGAGTCCCTCAATAGGAGGAATATACGAACGGCTCCCCGTAGCGATGATCAGCTTGTCATAGGGCTCAATGGTGCCGTCACACCCCAGAACGCACTTCGATCTTCGGAGGATAGAATCCGCTAATACACCGCGATGGAGAGTGATTCGATTTTCCCGGTACCATTCCAAAGGATTCAGGAATATCTCGCTTGCCTCTTGTGTTCCGTTCAGCACATTCGAAAGCAGAATGCGGTTATAGTTGCCGTAGGGCTCGTCGCCGAATATCGTGATCTCGAATTGTTCGGACCCGCCTCGTGCCAGGATCTCTTCGACGGCGCGAGCGCCCGCCATCCCATTGCCGATAACCACAAGATTCTTTTTCACAGGCCTAAAGCCAAGCTCCTTTCTCAATGCGTGCGGCGCAAACTTTGAACTCCGGCATTCGCGATGTAGGATCCAGCGCCGGGTTGGTCAGCAAATTAGCTCTTTCATTGCCCGAAAAGTGGAAAGGCACAAACAATGTATCCAACCGGATGCTCGATATGAACTGTGCCCGGAGAGTCGCCGTACCTCGGCGGGTGATCAACTGAACCGGATCTCCATTTGCGATCCCATGGCTCCGTGCGGTCGACGGATGTATCTGAACGAATGCATGCGGCGATGCAGCCATTAATGTGGCGATACGGCGCGTTTGCGTTCCGGACTGATAGTGGGCCATCACACGGCCCGTCGTGAGATAAAGCGGGAATTCCTGATCGGGCTGCTCGATAGCACCGCGATGCTCCACCGGATGAAAACGAGCGCGTCCGTCGGGAGTGGCAAAGCGGTTGAGAAAAAGGCGAGGTGTCCCGGGATGTTCCTCCTCGGGACAGGGCCAGAACACTCCCTCCTCTCGTTGAATCCGCTCATACGTAATGCCCGAGTAGTCGGCAATTCCCCCCGCTGAAGCGCGCCGCAGCTCCGAGAACACCGCTCGCGCATCCGACGGGAACTTAGCGCCGCAGCCCAAGCGTTCGGCGATCGCGGCAATGATTTCGATGTCGGTTCGAACACTGGCGGGCGGCTTAGTGGCGGGGCGCCGGTAAAGAACCCGCCCTTCCAGGTTTGTCATCGTCCCTTCTTCTTCGGCCCATTGAGCGGAAGGAAGAACGACATCCGCCCGCTCCGTGGTTTCCGAAAGAAAGAAATCCGAGACCATCAGAAAATCCAGCGCACCCAGCCGCTCCTCGATGTGTCCCGCGCGCGGCGCGGAGACACTCAAATTCGATCCAAAAACGAACAACGCTCTAACTCCGTTTTCGGTACCCAACCGGTCGAGCATTTCGTAGGCGGAGCGCCCCGCCCCCGGAAGATCTTCTTCCGCAATGCCCCAGACTTTAGCGATATGGGCGCGATGCTCGGGATTGTCAATCCGGCGATATCCAGGCAGTTGATCGGCCTTCTGCCCGTGCTCACGCCCTCCCTGTCCGTTTCCTTGCCCCGTCAGACAACCATAGCCGCAAAACGGCTTGCCGGCCTTACCCAGAGCCAGCGCCAGATTGATAAAGGCGAGCACGTTCGAAACGCCGTTGCTTTGCTGCTCCGGACCCCGCGCCGTAAGAATCATCGCGGTCTTGGCATGTCCCAGAAGCCGCGCCGCGGCCGTCAGTTGCCTTTCTGGAATGCCAGTGATGCGCTCTACACGATCGGGCCAATAGGACGACACCGAGCGCCGCAAACCCTCGAACCCTGTCGTTCGAGAGGCGATAAATTCCTCCTCGATATATCCTTGCCTGATCGCTATGTGCAGCAATCCATTCGCCAGCGCCGCATCGGTTCCGGGCGTAATCTGCAGGTGAAGAGTGGCTGTCTGGGCCGTGGGCGTCGAGCGCGGATCGACCACAACGAGAGATCCGCCGTTCTGAGCCTGCTCCTCGAAGTACTGCATGATGGGCGGCATGGTCTCGGCAGCATTGCTGCCTATCAGAAGAATCGTTTCGGCTTGCGCGATATCGGCCAGCGGAAACGGGAGCCCGCGGTCCATCCCCAGCGCCTTAATCGATGCTGCGGCGGCCGAAGACATGCAGAAGCGTCCGTTGTAATCGATCTGCGATGTGCGCAGGGCCACGCGCGCGAACTTGCCTAATAGATAGGCCTTCTCGTTCGTCAGGCTGCCGCCGCCGAAAACTCCCACGGCATCTCTGCCGAATTCTTCTTGTACCCGCCGGATCTCCGCTGCAATTCGTTCCAGAGCATCGTTCCAGGAAACCTGCCGGAGCTTGCTTCCCTTCGCATCGCGCATTAGTGGCGCACGCAGGCGCTCCGGATGACGCAACAGTTCCGTCGAGGTCCAGCCTTTTTGGCACAGACCTCCACGATTAGTGGGGAAATTTCGCGGCTTTACAACCGGTCCCTCGCCGTTCGACACCAGCGTCATGCCGCATTGCAGAGCGCAGTACGGGCAATGCGTCTCACAACCCGCTTCGCTCGCTATGCCGCTAAGCGCTTGCTGCATAAATGTCGGCAGGCGCCTCCTCCTCGCGGATCAAGCCGGCGCGCAGAGCCGCCGCCGCGGGCCAAGTGTCCTTCCAAACGCCCTTCAAACAGGCGAGGCTGGCCGAACCGGCCAACATGGCGGCAGCCACACTCGCGAAACCGATTCCAAAACTGCCGGTCGCTTGTTTCACCAGTCCCAAAACCGAGGGCAATAGAAACCCTCCAAAGCCCCCAGCCGCTCCGACGATGCCCGTCATGATCCCCACCCGTTCCGGGAACCTCTGCGGCACCAGCTGAAAAACCGACCCATTGCCCATGCCGAGCATTCCCATCCCCACCGCGAGCGCTGCTAAGGCGACGAACACCGGCGGCAGTGTTGCAACTGCGCCCAAACAGAGGCACGCCCCCGCGAGAAGCGACAGCAGCATGCGAAAACCGCCTATGTGGTCCGCCAGGACGCCGCCGACAGGCCGCAGAAAACTCCCGAACAAAACAACTAGCGTGGTGAAGTCGCCGGATTGGACTTTCGTCAGATGGTACTGATCGCGGAAGAAGATCGAGAGATAACTCGATAAGCCAAGAAAACCGCCAAATGTCAAGGCATAAATAAAACAGAACCAGCCCGTATCCGACGTCTTCAGCAAGGCAGCATATTCGCTCCACTGCTTCACGCGTCGCTTCACCGGCGCATCTTTTGCAAGAAGGAAGAATGCCAGCCAAACAATCGCCACCGGAATCATCGCTACTCCAAAAACGGAACGCCAGCCGATCGCCTGCGCGATGCGGGGTGCGAACAACGTCGCCAGTAATGTCCCGGAATTCCCGGCGCCTGCGATCCCCATCGCGAGGCCCTGATGTTCGGGCGGATACCAGGCGCTAGCCAGAGGTAAAGCTGCGGCGAAACTGGCGCCGGCCACGCCTAGTAGCAACCCGAGCGCCAGAAACGCGCCGAAGCTGTCGGCGAATCGCCACCCCAGGAACAACGGAATGAACGTCACGCCCATCCCTATCAGTCCGGTCGCCCGCCCGCCATACCGCTCCGCCATCCAGCCCAGAATCGGCCGGAAACAGCACCCGCCCAGTGGTGGAATTGCGGTCAATAACCCCTTCTGTGCCGCCGAGAGTTTGAAAGCCTCCCCAATGAAAGGGCCGAGCGGGCCTAGAAGGATCCACACCATGAAGCTCACATCGAAGTACAGGAAGGCCGACAGAAGCGTCGGCGGGTGACCAGCCTTTCGAAAATCACGGAATGACATTTGTCGCGCCCCTCGCAAAGTGAATATTGAGAATGCTTCGCTGGACGGTGCGAAGAGAGGCTGACGAGGCAAGCCAGACATACCGCAAGGTATGCCTGTGATCAAAGCTTAGCCTAATTTATCGCGCGAAGCAATCGGCTGCTGGCGTGGGGCGTGCCCGTATGAGCGGCATAAAAAATTTCGATGGCAGCGCTGCGGTAATCGAATCTAGACTAAAGCTTCCCGCCTCGTTTGCGCTTCCAGTCGCCCTGTAGGCCTGAATTACAAGAAAGCGTAAACATATGAGTTTTCCTCAAAAACAGCTCTTGGTATTTTTGTTTGCTGCTACTGCTCTCGTCGCGCAACAACAGAATGATTCGATATTTTCGGACGAGCGCGCTTCCGACTATCTCAACCGGCAACTTCCATCGTGGCTGCAATTCAGCGGTGAATTCCGTATGCGGTTTGAGCAGTCCGGAAGCAGCGGGTTTAACAATCCGGAAGATGATTACCTGCTCGGCAGAACTCGATTCAATGTCTCTATCCAACCGGAAAGCTGGCTGAAATTTTTCGGTCAGACACAGGACGCTCGCGCCTTCTTTCAAAATGTTCGCCATCCCGCGCCGCCATACCAGGACACGTGGGATATTCGTCAGGCCTATGTCGAAATAGGCGATGCCGAGAAGGGACCGGCCGCTGTAAGAGCGGGGAGGCAGGAAATCAATCTGGGCGATCAACGTCTCGTTGGCAGCTTGGATTGGACCAACACTGCGCGCAGCTTCGATGCGATTCGCCTATCCCTCCACCATTTAGGTTATCGCCTCGATGCATTTGCCTCTTCCGTTGTGGATCAGCACGACCAGGAGCTGAATCATCACACACAGGGTAATGATCTGCACGGACTGTATGGCGGCTTGGACTCGCTCATACCCAAAGCGACCATCGAGCCATATCTTCTGTGGCGCCTCGCCCCGCTTTCCATTTCGCCCGTCACTGAGCATGGAGGACGCGGCAAACTGAATGAGAAGACCGCAGGAATGCGGTGGGCTGGCAAATTGCCGTGGGCATTGGATTACAACGTCGAAATGGCAAAGCAGTTCGGCTCGTTGGGGCGTGATGGAATTGATGCCTGGGCCGGACACTGGCTGATAGGTAGGACATTTTCTTCGGCGAAATGGCGTCCGCGCTGGATCTTCGAATACAATTTCGCGTCCGGCGATTCAAATCCTACTGATGGCACTCGCGGCACATTCGACCAGCTTTACCCGACTGGTCACCTGAAGTACGGCCTTACCGACCAGGTAGGTTGGCGCAACATTCATGATGGCCACACGGCTTTGGAATTAAAGGCGACCAGAAAACTCGCTCTAAACGGCGGATTCCACGATTATTGGCTGGCAAGTGCAAGAGATGGCCTCTACAACGCAGCCGGAGCCCTGGTGAGCCGGGCTCCCAATGGCGCAGCGGGACGTCACGTTGGAGAGGAGCTCGAAATATACGGTACTTACAACGCCACTAAGTCGCTTCAATTCGGTATTGGCTACGGGCACTTATTCACAGGCGAATTCCTGAACCGCACAACACGCGGCCATGACTACAACTATCCCTACACAATGCTCACTTGGTTGCTGTAGACAGAACCGCGTCAGTAAGCCGGTACTAAAACAACAACTTCAGCGCAAATTGAATCTGCCGAGAAGGATAAGTCGTACGAACGGTCCCGAATGCAGAGCTCGTGCTGACCGCCGTCGGCAGCCCGAAATTCGTGTGATTCAGGATGTTGAAGAACTCTGATCGAAATTGCAGTGACACGCTCTCTCGAATATGAAAGCTCTTGTTAGCAGCCAGATCCCATTGCTCCAATCCGGGCGCGCGGAACGAGTTCCGACCCACACTACCGAACGGGGCGCTCGTCGGAGGTGTCGTAAACGTGTACCCGGCGAAGTAGCTATTAATCATCGCCGACTTACTTTGACTGATCGCAGTGCCAGTGACATTGGGGCGCAAGATCATTTCACCGCGATAATCGTTCGTCAAGCCTGTTACATCATTGGCCGCTGCAGGCGAATAAGAAACATCTATGGGCGTGCCCGTGTTCGCGGTGTTGATCGTGTTGAGTTCCCATCCGCCCAGGACAGCATCCAGAACGGGATTCATGTTGGATCCAAACTTGCGGCCCCTTCCAAAGGGAAGCTGATAAACGAGGCTGGTGACGTTCATGAACTCTACATCGAAGCTGGATGGCCCGCGCTCCGCCGCTAAGTTCCGAATGTTCTGTGGATTCGCTTGGTAGTAGCCCGCATAATATTCCAGCCCTTGCTCGGAATCGCCGAGCGCCTTTGACCATGTAAACGAGTTCAAGAAGTAGAGACCGCCGCCCAACCGGTGCTCCAGGCGGGCAGAGAGGCCATTGTAATCGTTGTCGCCTGCCGGATCGAGCCAGGTGATCGCCCCGAAGCTCTGAATCGGGCGGCGCGGCTGAACTCCAAGCGTTTGGCCCGGCGCATTGGGAGACGCCTGGTTGTAATCGGCAATAATCGGCAGTCGCAGGCTGTGATTGCCGTTGTAGGCCAGCTCAACCACGGTGTTCTTGCTGAGCTCCTGCTGCGCGGAAAAGAACCATGATTGTATATACGGCCAGCGGGTATCCGCCGGAATGTAGTCGATGTTCGAGACGATCGGATTAAAGTTCGCGGGAGTGTCGATATTCGTGCTGAAGCTATTTTGGGTTGTCAGAAAAGTGGCGGGTACGGTCCCGCCCGCTGGTATCGATTGCGTAAGCAGACCGAACAAAGCGAGAGGAGCGTTAATGCCCTCTTGTGCGCTCCCCACCCGGTTGAAGAACGAGTAGCTGATGCCGTATCCTGCTCGCACCACCGTTTTCGGTGTCAGGCTGTATGCAAACCCGATCCGTGGCCCAAAATCCTTGTAATCGGGATGCACCAGCGCGCGATTGTAGAGACTGCCGTTGGTCGCCCTGACCAGCGTGTTCGTCGCCGGATCGAAGTTCGACCACAAATTGTCGCGCTCCCAGATCGGCGTTGCGAATTCCCAGCGCAATCCCAGATTCAGCGTCAGTTTTGAGCTCACCCGAAAATCGTCCTGAACGTAAAGTGCGTGTACATGCTGCCGCAGATTCGTGACCAGGTTGTTCCCAAGCTGAATCGTGCTTGGAAGACCAAACATGAAATCCGCCAGATTGTAGCTCGAAGCGTCGCTCGCAATCGTACAGCCCGAGGGCTGCCCTAATTGCCCGCAGGTCGGTTTGCTGAATTGCCCGGCGTACGTGTCCGCTCCATAGAGAGGATTGATGTCCAACACCTCCGTCCGGATGTCCACCAGTTCATAGCCCACCTTCAAGGCGTGGCGGCCTTTACTCCACGAGAAATTGAACTTCGGATTGAACGACGTTGGATTCTGAAATTGCGGATTGCTCGTTTGCCGCCCGAGTTGATTAAACCCGCTGATATTTTGTGAGTTCAAGCCGCCCGTCAGATTGGGCGATGTCGGCAGGCCGGGAATGCCGTACAGTTGCTGCATGCTTGCGCCGCCCAGGTATGGAGGAACCTTGCCGGCCAGCACGTGATCGAAGCCGAAGCGTGCATCGAACAGCGACGAGGGCGTAACGGTCCACGTGTATCCGATAGCGGCCTGCTGCTGGATCGCGTGGATGTAGCCGTTCCCGTTTCCTCCCGCTGGCCCGGGGATGTCGGGCTGATAGTACTGAAGATCCTTCCGCTGGCTGAAGCGCAGGAAAGAGGTCATCTTGTCATTGATGTGATAGTCCAGCCTGGCATCGTACTTGTCGCTGTAATCCCGAACCAGCAGCAGCGCTTCGTAATCGTTGGAGCGGCCCGGTCCGTTCGGTGCCGGAAGTCCGGCCAAAACCTGGGCTGCAAACGGGTTCAGTTGAGAAATCGGTATTGTTGTACCGGCCGGGTAGACGGTCTGGGTCAGCGGGTTCACCACACTAACGGGCAGAGTACCGCCGCGATCGTTCGCGGTTGGGATTGAATCGAAATTGAGATAGCGCTGTAACTGCCGGAAACCTTCGTAATCCGCGAAGAAGAAGAGCTTGTTCTTGATAAACGGTCCGCCGATCGTCACCCCGAATTGATTGCGTTGTAGCGTCGGTTTCTGGAATACCGCCGGGCTGAACGTAAAGCCGACCGCGTTCAGATCCGTGTTGCGCAGAAATTCATATGCCGTTCCATGGAAACCGTTCGTTCCGGAGCGCATGGCCGCATTGATCACGCCTCCGCCCACACGCCCGTATTCCGCGCTGAAGTTACTCGTAATGACCTTGAACTCCGCCAGCGCATCCGGCGAAGGTTGCACAACCTGGCTCGAATATCCCTGATTGCTGGGCGAATATGCATTATTGTCCAGACCGTCCAGCAGGAAGTTGTTATAGGTGCTGCGCATTCCGTTGACGTTGAACGCGGCCTCGCGCGGCGTGCCCGTGGGGCCGAACAATACCGCCATCGGCGAGCGATGGACGTTCGTCGAGAGCAGAGCAAGATCGGAATAGTTGCGGCCATTGAGGGGCAGCTCCACAATTTGCTTTGTGTTTATCACCTGGCCGTGCTCGCTGCTGTCTGTTTCGAGCACTTCCGCCGCGCCCTGCACAGTGACCGTCTGGCTTACCGCGCCGAGCTGCATGGTGACATCCACGCGCTGCCGGGCATTAACGTTGACAACCACTCCGGTGGCCTTAAAAGTGTCGAACCCGGACAGCTCCGCGGAAAGCGTATAGCGGCCCGCCCGCACGTTGAAAAAATCGTAGTCGCCGCTCTCGTCCGACGTGGTCTTCATTTGGATGCCGGTCTCTTCGTTGGTCAGCGTGATGGCCGCGCTGCGCACCACCGCACCCGACGCGTCGCGCACCGTTCCCAGAACCTCTGCCGTCTCAAACTGCGCGAGCGAAATGGAAGCAAACAGCAACAATCCCAGCAAGAACTTCAAAGATCGATACATGGATCTAGACCCCCAACGACTTTTTCGGGCCCGCTTGGTGACGCGAGTATCATCATGCGGTGCCGCTGATTCAGTTTGTCAGCCCTGAATGAACATCGTATGACAGATCGGCGGCGAAAGAAACATCGGCATTCTCTACAAGAGATAATGAGCAATTGGTGACGACCCAAACCCAGAGCATTCCCCTCTCGCCCTCGTCTCCGGCTCTTCCAGGTGAACTGGACCGCAACACTTTGATCGCGGCCTTCCGAACCATGTATTTGTCGCGCTGCTTGGACGACCGCGAAATCCTGTTGAAACGCCAGAATAAGATTTTCTTTCAGATCAGCGGCGCCGGTCACGAGGCGGTACAGGTCGCCGCCGGTCTCGCGCTGCACCCCGGGAAGGATTGGATTTTTCCGTACTATCGCGATCGTGCTTTGGCCTTAACCCTCGGTATGACTGCGGAAGACATGCTGCTGCAGGCCGTCGGCGCGGCTCGCGATCCTAGCTCGGGAGGCCGCCAGATGCCCTCCCATTGGTCGTCTCCTTCGCTCCGCATTGTGACTGGCTCATCGCCAACAGGCACCCAATATCTGCACGCAGTCGGCTGTGCGCAGGGCAAAAGCCTGTGCGCCGCCTCATCCGATGAAATTACTCTCGTTACCTCGGGCGAAGGAGCCACCAGCGAAGGCGAGTTTTGGGAAGCCATGAATATCGCGTGCATGGAACGCTTACCCCTTCTGGTGCTCGTCGAGGACAACGGCTATGCGATTTCAGTGCCCGTTGAGCGGCAAACCGCGGGCGGAAACATAGCGCGTCTGCTGGAAGGCTTTCCCGGTCTCTTGCGAATGGAAATCGACGGAACGAACTTCATCGAATCATTCGGCGCATGCCAGCGGGCGGCCGAGTATTGCCGGAACGGCCACGGACCGGCGCTGGTTCACGCCTCCGTCATCCGGCCTTATTCCCACTCGCTTTCGGATGACGAGCGTCTCTATAAGCCGAAGTTGGAGCGCGATGAGGAAGCGGCGCGCGATCCACTCACTACTTTTCCGGAATTCCTTCTGCGCGAAGGGCATCTGGACCGCCATGCTCTGCAGCTCATCACGAACGAAATTGATCGCGAAGTAGCCGATATCACCCAGCACGTTCTTCGCGAAGTCCCGCCGTCTCGCGGTTCAGCGCTCGAGCATCTCTATTCCAACAAAGTCGACCCGCAGTCGGACGCCTTCGATGCGCAACCGGCATTTCGAGGCGAGCCGCGCACCATGATCGATTCCATCAATCAGACTTTGGCGGAAGAGATGCGCCGCGACCCTCGTATTCTGCTGTTCGGCGAGGATGTGGCCGACTGCAGCCGCGAGCAGAATTTAAGCCAGGTAAAAGGCAAAGGCGGCGTCTTCAAGGCCACGGCCGGATTGCAGCGCGAGTTCGGCGCAAGCCGCTGCTTCAACACACCCATCGCGGAGGCTTCCATCGTAGGACGCGCGGTCGGCCTGGCCGCTCGAGGATTGAAGCCCATTCCCGAGATTCAATTTTTCGATTACATCTGGCCCGCTATGATGCAATTGCGCGATGAAGTCGCCAATTTCCGCTGGCGATCCAACAACGGCTTCTCCTGCCCCATGGTCATCCGCGTTCCCATTGGCGGATATCTCACCGGTGGCGCCATCTATCACAGCCAGTGTGGCGAAGTGACGTTCACCCACATTCCCGGTTTGCGCGTCGTGTTTCCTTCGAGCGCGTTGGATGCCTGCGGACTCCTGCGTACCGCCATCCGGTGCGATGATCCCGTGCTGTTCCTCGAGCACAAAAAACTATATCGCGAGCCCTACAATCGCTCTCCGCATCCAGGCAACGAGTTCACTATTCCATTCGGCAAGGCCAGGACGGTCAAGCTGGGGCAGAATCTGACCATCATCACCTACGGCGCGCTCGTGCAAAAGTCGCTGCAGGCTGCATTGCAGATTGAGCAGCGCCGGCGCGGTGCCTCCGTGGAGGTGATCGACCTGCGAACGCTCTCGCCCTACGATTGGGAAACCATCAGCAAATCCGTTGGCAAGACCAGCCGCGTGCTTGTCGCTCATGAAGACGTCCTGTCCTGGGGCTACGGAGCCGAGATTGCCGCGCGCATCGCCGGCGAACTCTTCACCGAACTCGATGCGCCGGTCGGGCGCGTGGCCGCTCTCGACACCTGGGTGGCCTACAATCCGCGGATGGAAGACGAAATTCTTCCGCAGGTCGACAATCTCGTCAGGGAAGGCGAGCGGCTACTGGCGTTCTAGTTCTGCGCGCGCGCACCCAATTCCATACCCGCCATAGGTCGTGCGGATCGACGAAGAGCACGTACGCCGAGATGACTTCCCACTGGAACAGCGGTACGTTTAGCCAGTATTCCAGGATCATGTGAAATACCACGCCTGCGCTCAACACGTAATAGCGCGTTTCTTTGATCCACACGAATACGCCCAGCGAAAACTCCAGCGCCAGGCTAAACCATGTCGCTATTTTCAAAAGCTCCTCGCCCCGCAGCCAGGATGGAACCGGAAATCGTTGCACCTCGCGAAGATTGGCGACATAATAGAGTGCCGTCCCGTTCACCCAGGCATCGCCGGTTGCCTTCCAGCAAAACGCAGCCAGATAGAGCAGTGCCAATTCAAACTGAATCATGCGCTGAGCCCACGGCGCCCTCGGCCGAATTTCGGATCCCTCCTTTCCTTTTGACACTCGGATCAGCCGGTCAATAGAAAGCGCTGCCCCGGCAGGCGCGAACATCAAAAAGAATCCAGCCACTCGCAGAAAAGTATCGCCGCTATGAATGATGAACAGATTACGTTGGTGGATGGACGTGAGGCAGAGAAATACCAGAACGCTGCTGACCCGGGTCGCGAGCCCACACGTCAGAAGAAGCGCCGACAGCAAGAATACCCAGAAGAATCCCTCAATCCAGGAATCTTTTTGCGGCATCAGAACGAAGAGATCGATCCGCGTTCCGGGCGCAAGTTTCAGCATCGTCGGCAGACTCACCCAGGCCTTCGTTCCGAACCAGGTCAGCCAGTCCGGCGCCATCAAAATCAGATTTACAGTGACCAGCAGTCCGTAAAAAATGCGGAACAGCGCGACGGGAAGCGGCGACTGCGGCTCAAAGAAGAACCGGTTCCAGGCTTCGGCCACCGACCGGATGCTCACTCGAGATCCTCGCGTTTCACGTCGTATTCATAAAAAATGTGGGCGTGCAGAGTCTCTGGAGCATGGTCGTTAGCGATCGTGGGAGGCGGAATTTCCGACCAGTATCGAATCAGAATCACGATCTTCGGCGGATTCGATGCGTTATCCTCGAGCCGCGCTATATGGCGCGCCACGTCCGGCCACAATGCCGCGTTCGCGTCGTTTTGAAGGTTCTCGACGAATTTTCTGTAGCGTTCCCGGTAGTAGCGCTCCACAAACCCGAGCTGCTCCATCCTCGGAAATTTCCAGGTTTTAATCCGGCCGTCATTGAGAACCATGGTCGCCTCGATGAAGGCGTTGATGCTCCGCGGATTCGGAGCGAACATGTCCCAGCCCTGAAACAGGCCGGACCACAGCATGTAAGGCCGAACTGCATCTCGGCACCGAAGCATTAAAGCCGAGTTGATCGGCAGGCACCAGCACGCGATCGCGACGATATGAAAGAAAAGGAAGGCGCTGATCCCGATTCGGGCCGCCTTGCTCTTCATGTTCCGGCTCATTCGCGTCTTCCGTCGCTCTCGATCCATTATGTTCGGTGGTTGTTCTATGAAGTCAATAAAAGACATGTCACATAAATCTGTGATACACTTAAATACGTGAACGCCCATAAGAATGTAACTCTTAGTCTGCCCGAGACTCTTCTGCGCCGCTTTCGCGTCTATGCCGCCTCGCGCAACCAGTCCATGACCAGTCTTATGGCTGAGGCGATTCGCAAGCTCATAGACCAGGATGCGCAAACTGCAGAGGCCAAGCGCCGTTTTCTGGAACGGATCCGCAAAGCCCCCGATCGCGGAACCGCCGGACGGGTGACTTGGACAAGAGAAGAATTACATGAGCGTTGAGTTCGTCGATACCAATGTTCTGGTATATGCGCACGATGGCGGAGCTGGAAAGAAACACCGGAAATCTGTTGAATTGTTGGCCAGACTGTTTGAGGATACCAGCGGAGCACTGAGTGTTCAGATACTCTCGGAATTCTATAACGCTGCAACAAAGAAGCTCGCCATGAAGAGTGCCGAAGCGGAGGCGGCGATCAGCGATCTCGGTTGCTGGTTGATTCATCGGCCTGGACATGCCGACGTGCTGAAGGCTTGCCGCTTACATCGCCGCTACAATATCGCGTGGTGGGATGCGATGGTGTTGAATAGCGCCATTGAGGTTGGCTGTTCAATTCTCTGGACTGAAGATCTAAACCATGGGCAGCATTACGACAAGGTGACCGTCCGGAACCCCTTTCTCTGAATTACATGCAGCCCCGCACAGCTCCCTCTTCACATTGCGCCTTCACGATTTCGGAGCCGAAATCGAATCGACCGTGAAGGTGTTCCCTGAGAGCTTTCCGGTCACCGTGACTTTCTGGCCGGCATATTTGTCTAGCCCTTTTGTGTTGCCCTTCAGCGTATAAACTTCGTTGCCTTTAACAAGGGCATAATCGGAGCCTCCCTTGACGCACTCGCGTGTGCATTGCGCCGCGCTGCCTTCCATCATGTGCTTTGCGCCGCACATACTGTCGCTGACAGTTCCGGTAAGGCTCTGGCCCGATTGCGAAACGGCGGTCATGGTACCAATAGCGAAAAAGGCGAAAGCACTAAATGTTCGTCGATACACCTGGAGGGTCCTCTTTGCTTTCTGATTATGCGAAATTGTTGAAATTATAGCGCCTGGATAGATCGCGCGCCCCGGCTACGGCTCGTGCCAATCCAGTGCGTAGATCTCCTGCGTGCCCGTGTCGTGCAGCACGACAGGCGAATCGTTCGGCGCGATCGCAGCCGCCATACCCGAACCTTCGCCGAAGTAAATCCGCGAGCCATCCGTTACCAGCGCACCCTCAAATAAGCCCTTCCCTTGGCCGTCATCGGTGATTTGAACATAGCCCGACACGCGACGCGCCGGCAGCGGCCGTAGTAGCAGGTAAACCAGAATCGCGACCGCGCCAACGCTCGCTATCGCTGTCTACCTGTCCGCGCTTGGTGACGAAAATATTCGCCGGCTTGATATCGCGATGGATAATACCCGCGCTGTGAGCCGTATCGAGTGCGTCCGCGATCTCGATGCCTAGAGCGAGTAATTCTTCCGTTTCCATAGGGCGTCGCCGATGCGGTGCTTCAGCGTCGCGCCATCCAGATACTCCATCGCGAGGAAAGGCCGCCCTTCCTGCTCTCCGATGTCGTAAATCGTGCAGATGTTCGGATGATTCAGCGCCGAAGCCGCCCGCGCCTCACGCTGGAAACGTACGAGCGCTTGCGGGTCCGTCGCAATTTCGTCGGTAAGAAACTTCAACGCCACAAAACGCTGCAGCCGGGTATCTTCGGCCTTGTACACTACACCCATCCCGCCGCCGCCCAGCTTTTCCAAAACTCGGTAATGTGAAAGGGTTCGCCCCGCCAGCGGAGCGCTTTCGGCTTCCGTCTGTCCCCGCGTGAGATCAACATCCGGGTGCGCCACTTCCATTGCTGGCTTTTCCAGGAAGCTCCCCGCCTCCTGCCCGGAGATCAGCAACGAGCGGACCTCGTCTTCTAATTCCTCATCTCCGTCGCAAGCCTGCCGTAGAAACGCCTCCCGCTCCTCAGCCGTCCTCTGCAGGGCCGACTGGAACACCTCCTCCACTTGTTCCCATCGTTCAAGACTCATTGGAGTCCGCCGTCAAGGAACAGGTATGCGATACAGATTCCTATGGACCGCGAGTTTGAGAAACGCGTAAGTCGAAGGCCGCGGTCCAGGCGCTACGGTCCTGTGATCGATCGTCCGTACTCCCGGCAATCCCTTTAGGTCGTTTGGGAAATCAGCGACAAAATGGGCCAACGCAGCGGGGGGCCCGTGGCCAAACGGGATTACGAAAGTCTTGGCTGTCTCTTCCACCATCAATCGCGGGGAAACGTAGAGATATCTTGCGTCCGGAGACCACGCCGCCGTACAACGGCGGCAAAGCCTGATGGCAGTTCCGCCGCCGGTAGGATAAAGCAGAAATCCGGAAGGGGACTCCTCGTCAGCCACTTTCCCCCAAACGCAGGCCCATTTGCCATCGGGAGAGACTCCCATGAGGGAAAGAATAGAATCTTGAGAGACCTTCTGCCGGCCCGTGCCGTCCTCCCTCATTCGATAGAGATAGCTCACGCTCTGATCGACCGCCATGAAGTAGATATCACCGCCAGCCCCGAAGTGCGGGAACAGGTCGCCGCTCGCCGACAAGCGCCTTGGAGGAAAGCGACCGCCTGTCGAGGCCAGCCAGATCTGGGATTTCTGACCGTAATTCTCAATCGAATACACAATGTGTCGACCGTCCCCGGAAATATCGAACCCGCTGACGACAATGCCTGGCAAGAGCTGTTGGTTGCGATCGCTCGTCAGGTCCGTCATCCATAGTTCGCCCGATACGAATCCCATTCGCGCGTAGTTTTCGCCCTTTTTTAGCACGTAGAAAATGCGCTTGCCGTCCGTTGTCACGATTGCATTGGCGGCAAAACCTTGCGAAGAGACTCTGCGATCCTGGTTGCCATCGTGAAACCAGATCTCGCTTTGCTCTTGGCCCACGGAGGTAACAATAGAGCGCCCGTCCGGCGCGACCGCAATACCTTCTTCTTTGTTCGGACCCGAAGTTAGTTGCTCTGGCGAACCGCCCGCGAATCTTTGTCTCCAGATATGAGAACTCCCGCCCGCGTCCGAGCTGAAGTACATCCACTTGCCGTCAGGAGACCAGGCAGCTTCCGTGCAGATTCCTGTTAGGGGACCCACTTGCTGTCCCACACTGCTTCCGTCGAACGGAAGCAAGCGGCACGGCAGCCATCCCGAATTATCCATCTCTGCGATCAGCACCCATTTCCCGTCGGGGGATAGCGCGGACCGGTGGGCCATACCGCGTTGCTGCCGCGGCACGTAAACATCCCGCTGTCCCGCGCGGCTTTGCTGCGCTGTCACGATGGCCATGTGAACGCCGGATTTGATTTCTGAGAACAGAATGTGATCTTGATCAATCCATCGCAGCCCAGACGCATTCGCCAGCATACGGTGCGGCGCGCCCCCCAACACGGGCACAACCCACGTGTCCCACGGGAAAGCCGTACTGTAAACGATTCGTGAGCCATCGGGAGAAAAGACGGGGCTCATTTTCGGGGTTCCGTCGCGCGTTAACTGTACCGGCTCTCCGTCAGGCAGGAGCTCGACGTAAACCTGACCCGGGGTTATAAACGTGTCACCGCCTCGTATGAAGGCAAGCATTCGTCCGTCCCGCGAAAGCGCAGGTTGTGTTGCAGCGTCGGTAAAATTCGTTAAGGGCTGCCATTCCGTGACGGACCTTGTGCGTGGCGCATAAGAACGCGAGAGCCAAATCGCGCTCGACAACAGCGTCAGAACGCCGACAATTGTCAAAGCATATTTCAGCCGGCCACGATTCGCATCCTTACCACGCTGCACCCGCTCTAAATCCGCGCGAATCTCGGAAGCGTGCTGGTATCTCAGGTCGCGATCATTCTCAAGGCACTTTGCGATGATCCGCCCGAGTTCAGGCGATAACCCGCTCAACTGCATCTTGGGAATAGGCACACTGCGGGTCGCCATCTCGTGCAGCACCAGCCCAAACGAGTACAAGTCGCTTCGCACATCAAGTGGTTTGGCGAGCATCTGCTCCGGTGACATGTAGCCGGGCGTGCCCAATGCCATTCCCGATTTTGTGAAAGGCTCCTCAGCCTCAATCAATTGAGCTACCCCGAAATCGAGAATTTTGGCGTGTCCGCGCTTCGTAGCAAAAATATTCGCCGGCTTGATATCGCGGTGGATAATACCCGCACTGTGAGCCGTCTCGAGCGCGTCCGCGATCTCGATGCCTAGCCCCAATAACTCTTCCGTCTCCATTGCCCGCCCGCCGATGCGGTGCTTCAGTGTCGCGCCTTCCAGATACTCCATCGCGATGAACGCGCGCCCGCCTTCCTCGCCAATGTCGTAAATCGTGCAGATATTCGGGTGATTCAGTGCGGAAGCAGCGCGCGCCTCGCGCTGGAAACGAGCGAGCGCTTGCGGGTCCCTCGCAATTTCGTCGGTAAGAAACTTCAGTGCCACAAAACGCTGCAGCCGAGTGTCTTCGGCCTTGTACACCACACCCATCCCGCCGCCGCCCAGCTTTTCCAAAACCCGGTAATGCGAAAGCGTTCGCCCGATCAGCGAATCGCCATCCGCCTCCGTACGTTGCTCTTTGGTGAAATCAAAGCCCGTAGGGGTCCTTTCTATTGCCGGTTCCTCCAGAAAGGTTTGCGCTTCCTGCTCAGAAATCAAGAGCGACCGCACTTCCCGCTCTAGCTCCTCATCGCTGTCGCACATCTCCCGGAGAAACGCCTCGCGCTTGCCCGGTGGCCGCTGCAACGCCGCGTGGAACAGGTCGTCCACTTGTTTCCACCGCTCACGATCCATTGCGAGCACTCACTGCACCTTCCCGTACTCGGCTTTCGCTTGCTTCAGGATCGGAATGTCCGGGTCGGCATCTTTCCAGAGGGTCAGAAAGTCCTCATAGGCAGCTTTCGCCTTAGTCTTATCGCCGGCCATAACCCACGCTCTACCCACTTGCAAGCGCGCCAGCGCGCCAACTGGATCGCTGATAATGATGCCGCGGTGATCGAGAATCTTCTGGAATTCAGCAGCGGCTTCGCCACCCCTGTGCGCGGCCAGATAAGCTTCGCCCCGCACATAGATCGGATAAAGACATCCGAAGTTCCCGTTAAAGCTGCTGCCCGGCGTGCCCAGTTCATAGCGGCTCGCGGCTTGCAGGGACTCAATAGCTTTTGAGGGTTCGGCGTTCTTCAGCGCGAAAAGCGCGCGAAGCGTCGGCAGATAACTGAATTGAACGGACGTATCCTCCGGGAATCGCTTTTCCAGATCCTTCGCGAACTCTTGCGAGTGCGAAGAATCTCCCGCCATGCCGAGCGCGAAAGCAGCGCCATACTCCACATCGCGGCCCTTTGAGAGATTAAGAACTGCCATCGCGCTCCGCCTCGCCGCTGGCACATTCCCGAAAAAGACTTCCCACACCGCTGCCCCGGTTTCGTACAGAGCCGCGCTTTCCCGCTTCGCCGCGTGTTGAGCGAGGTCCGAGGCCTTCCCCACCATCCCCTTTGCCTGTTTCAAGCGGCCGGAATATGCCAGGACACAGGCCTCGCGGTCGAATATCCAGTCCTCCGCACTCGTTCCCTGGGCCAGGACCGCTGTCCTTTCCATTTCCGCCCTGTCCCCCTTTAGAAAGGCGAGGTCGTAGCGCGCCAGCAAAAGCTCAGGAATTGCCCGCTTGCGCTCGGAGGCGCGTCGCAGGGCGCTCTCGGCTTCCCCTAGGCGGTCGAGGTAAAGATTGTTGTAGGCGAGATTGACATACGCGAAGGGAAACTCCGGATCCAGCACGATCGCTTTCTTAGCTTCTGCAATCGCCTTTTCGTATTTGCCAAAAGTGGGGTAAATGGCGCCCGACAAGAGCCCGGGCGGACCCGTCTCGCGAGGATAAGTTTGCGCCCACAACTCAAACGTCCGTTGCGCCCTTTCCAGGTTTCCCGTCACCTGTAGATCGTAGCTGGCAGTGATAAAGAACTTCTCCGCGTCACTGGCGCGATTCCTCAACTGATAGGCTCTGCTGGTGCTCTCTGCCGACAGGGCAGTCTCTCCCAGATCGCCGTATATCCGCCCTACCATCGCATGCGCCATCGCGAAGTTCGGATCGATCTCAATGGCGCGCTGGAACACGGGCAGTGCCGCGAGGGAGCCATTTGAGAAGAGCACCTTGTTAGCCGCACTGTACGCCTTCAAAGCCTCTAATGACGGCGTCGTCGCCTCGGCGAGAGGAGTATCGTGCAGCTTGACCGTGGCCAGCGATTCCCCGACTCGGGTTCTGAATTTACCTGCAATTTGACTCAGGGAATTCAGGACGTCTTCTTTTCTTGTAGCTTCCGCCTGCTCCTCATCGAGGACGTCTCCGGTGCGGCAGTTCTTGGCGCGTAACCCTAATACGTACTGGCTTCCGAGGCTTTGAATTGTTCCTTCCAAAACAGCGGCACTCGCCGTTCGCTCGCAGATTTCCTGAGCGAGTTCCGGAGTAAGCCGCGCATCCGCCGGCCGGTCCATCAGCGGCAGGGTCTGCCGTATACGTTCTTCGGAGACGAGGCTCAGGAAAGGCGACTGCTCGAGCTGTACCGCCAATCCCTGGCGAAGCGTCCCGTCAAACACCGGGTCACCCGTGGTGTTTGTGAAATCGGCGAGAACAATCTTGTCCTTGTCCGTAAGTCTAGGCGTGCCTTGAAGCGCCCGGGGGAAGTAGAGAAAAGCCGCGATGGAACACGCCAGCACTACCACGACGGTAGGGACAATCACCTTCCAACGATTACGGATGCTTCCGCCGGCGCTCGCGCCTGTTGTCCTGCGCGCAGAGTCCGTGTCCCACTTCAGCCGCTCCAGGTCAGCTCGAATCTCCGATGCATGCTGGTAACGCAGCTCGCGCTCTTTCTCTAGACACTTCGATAGGATCCGCTCCAACTCGGGCGATTTGCGATTCAGAGTAACACGGGCCGCCGAACCCGTTCCCGCCGCCATCTCCGTTAGCACCAGCCCAAACGAATACAGATCGCTCCTCACGTCCACCGGCTTTCCGATCATCTGCTCCGGCGACATGTACCCGGGAGTACCCAATGCCATTCCCGACTTCGTCAGCGTCGCCTCATGTTCCACTAGCTCAGCTACACCGAAGTCAAGAATTTTGGCGTGCCCGCGCTTAGTGACAAAAATATTCGCCGGCTTGATATCGCGATGAATAATACCCGCGGCGTGAGCCGCGTCGAGCGCATCCGCGATCTCAATTGCGATCTCTAGCGCCGCCTCAGTTCCCAAGAACTTTTCCGCGATGCGCTGCTTCAGCGTCGCGCCCTCCAGATACTCCATCGCCATGAAGGCGCGGCCGCCCTCCTCGCCAATGTCGTAAATTGTGCAGATATTCGGGTGATTCAGCGCTGAAGCGGCCCGCGCCTCGCGCTGGAAACGAACGAGCGCCTGCGGGTCCTTCGCAATTTCATCCGTCAAAAACTTCAAGGCCACGAAACGCTGCAGCCGCGTGTCTTCGGCCTTATAAACGACACCCATCCCGCCGCCGCCCAGCTTCTCCACAACTCGGTAATGCGAGATGCTGCTCCCGATGAACGTGCCGATGCTTTCTGTCTCTTGCGTCTGCTCAAGCGCGAGAGCCCGCGCCGCCACATCCATCGCCGGCTTCTCCAGAAAAGTCGCTGCGTCTTTCTCGGAACTCAACAACGAATGCACCTCGCGTTCCAGCTCCTCGTCGCCGCCACACGCCTCCCGCAGGAACTCCGCGCGCTTCCCCGGCACGCGCTGCAGCGCAGAATGAAACAAGCGCTCCACTTGTTGCCAGCGGTCGCGGTTCATCTCGCCTCGCTCAGCTGCGCTGACCAGCACTCTCTTTCTGGCGTTCGAAACCTCGAAACCAAGCCCCCAGCGAAAGAGCCTTTCATTCGGCTCGCATAGGAATAAGAACAGTCTACTAGGATTTACGGTGCTTGGCGCGTCCGCCTCCACCGGCGGCAATCCAAGCAACTGCGGCAGCCGGATCGATCACTGGAAGCGGGCAGCGTGGATACCCACCGAAATCGCGCGTCACAATGGCAGCGCACCCGCTTATCTCTCCCGCCGCAGCGCATACCGCATCCTCAAAGTCTGGCCAGCTGAGCCCAAGCGCGCGTCGAATCACGGCATCATCCACGGCTGCAACTCCAAACACGCTGACAAGCTGCTGAACGCCCACACGCGCAAACGCAGCATCTCGCGCTTTCTTGAGCAAATAAAAGACCGTGGTCAATCCGTGCGCTGGAATAAGACCTTGCCCCTGCCCGTTCTCGATGGCTGCCCATAAGGCCGACGCTGCGTTAACGCCTGGTGGGCGGGCAAGGATCACGTCGAGGATTATGTTGATGTCGAGGAGGAGCGGTTTCAATGATATCTGCGAACGAGATGCGCGCGATGCGCATCGGCGGGAACAGCTCGCGCCGCTCCGCGCAGCATGCGGAGCACTGGCGGCGCTTCAGCCATGTCGAAGCCATGCGATAGAAGATCCAAGTAGCTCTCAACCAGCCTTGATAGGGAAATACCTTGGGCAGACGCATAACGCTTCGCACTGCGAACTACGTTTTCATCGACGCTGAGCGTTAGCTTTGGCACGTACGTATAGTAGCACCAATTTCATACGTACCGCCATTTCTTTCGCTCACCCCACCTTCGCCGCCGCTGCGCCTTGGAACGTTCTCGATATCAGCTCCTGCGCTTCTCTCTGAATCCGGCGCAGATGTTCTTGCCCGAGGAAGCTTTCGGCATAGATCTTATACACGTTCTCAGTTCCCGACGGCCTTGCGGCGAACCAGCCGTTCTTCGTCGCCACTTTCAACCCGCCGATCGCTGCGCCGTTGCCCGGTGCTGTTGTCAGCATCGCCTCGATCGGCTCTCCCGCCAGCTCTTTGGCGGCTACCTGTTCGGGCGATAATTTCAGCAGAATCGCCTTTTCATCCGGTGATGCCGGCGCATCGATTCTTTCGTATACCGGGTCGCCGAATTTTTCCGTCAGCCCGCGATAATGCTGGCCCGGATCCCGCTTCGTTTTGGCCGTAATCTCCGCCGCGAGCAAACCCAGAATGAGACCGTCCTTGTCCGTGCTCCACGCCGACCCATCCCCTCTCAGGAAAGAAGCTCCGGCGCTCTCCTCGCCGCCAAAACCGAGCGACCCGTCGAGCAGCCCGTCCACAAACCATTTGAAACCGACCGGAACCTCCACCAGCCGGCGCTTCAGATCGCCTGCTACGCGATCGATGATGCTGCTGCTCACCAGCGTCTTGCCCACCCCGGCGTCCTGGTTCCATTGCGGCCGGTTGCGATAAAGATAGTCGATCGCCACCGCCAGGTAATGATTCGGATTCAGAAGTCCTGCGCCCGGAGTCACGACCCCGTGACGGTCATGGTCTGTGTCGCAAGCGAATGCGACGTCGAACCGGTCCTTCAGCGCAATGAGGCTGGCCATCGCGTACGGGGACGAGCAATCCATCCGGATCTTCCCGTCCCAATCGAGAGTCATGAACCGGAACGTCGGGTCAACGGCCGTATTCACCACCGTGAGCTGCAGCCGGTAGCGTTCCGCGATTCGCGGCCAGTAGGCGACACCTGCGCCTCCGAGCGGATCCACGCCCAATTTCAGCCCGGCCCGCGCCACCGCATCCAGATCCACCACGGATCCTAAGTCGTCAACGTAGCTCGAAACGTAATCGTAGCGGTGGGTCGTGCTCGCCTTGAGCGCCCTTTCGTATGGGACGCGAGCGATCCTTTCCAATCCGGCCGCCAGCAGCTCGTTGGCCTGATTTTCAATCCACTTCGTCGCATTCGTGTCCGCGGGGCCGCCGGACGGCGGATTGTATTTGAATCCTCCATCTCCCGGCGGATTGTGCGAAGGCGTAATCACAATGCCATCCGCCAGCCCATCTCGCCGCCCCCGGTTATAGCGCAGTATCGCGTGCGAAAGTGCGGGTGTCGGTGTGTAGCCGTCATCCTGGTCAATCATCACGGTCACACTGTTGCCCGCCAGAACCTCAAGCGCGGTCACCAATGCCGGTTCGGAAAGCGCATGCGTGTCCATGCCGAGGAACAGCGGGCCGTTAGTCCCTTCCTGCGCCCGATAGCGGCAAATCGCCTGCGTGATCGCTACGATGTGATTTTCATTGAACGAAGCGTCGAACGAGGAGCCCCGATGTCCGGACGTTCCGAACGCCACTCGCTGAGTTCTTACGCCAGCATCGGGTTTCAGCGCGTAATAACTCGTAATCAATCGCGGAACATTGACAAGTTGCCCAGGGTCCGCCGGTTTGCCGGCGCGCGCATCGGTGGCCATATCGCTCCTATGTTATTCCGTTAGACCGGAAGTGAACCGCGGTAACCTCCTCAGCGAACGTAAAAGCCGGCCGATGCCCCTACCCACTCCAAATTCTTATTAAAATCAACTCCCATCATCCTGCCGCGTCCGGTCCGGATCACTGTAGTCAGAGGTTTCAGCCCTCCGCCGTCCCACACATACATAATCCGGACCTCCGCTTTCGTCATCCCGCTGGGAGTATCGATGGTCGCCACGAAATCCATCTTTCGTTGCAAAATGTAGTTCTGCCGCTCGCCTTCCGGAATCGCCGCAATCTCTTCCCTGGCGGGTCCGATCTTCACTCCAAGACCTGCGAAAGAATAGAGCGGCTTCAAAACGAATTCTTCCAGGTTATCGGGCAATCGATGCACATCGCTCAAGAACCACGTCTCCGGCACGCTCACATGCTGGAACCACGGCAGAGAAAACTTGCTCAACCGGAAAAACCAGTTCGGGTGCCCGGCCCACTCCACATCCAGATCGTCCGTCCATTCAAAATCGATCGGAACATTCTTCCGCACGAGTTCGTCCACGATCACCCGGTTGTAGATCCGCTTGATCTGTATACCGTCCAGAAACAGCTTGGCGCCTTTCTTTTTTACTTCGGAGATGGAAGCAATTCTGATCCCGAGCCTCTTTTGCGTCACCAAGAAATCCGGCAGCGTCTTCTGTGCCTCGGGCGCTATTTCGAGCAGTGCAACTTCCTCCGGCGCACGTCCATTCAGAATCGCGCGCTCCAGCAACTGCCAATAGCCGGTCTCCGTGAGATCGTCAAGGAATGTCGTCAGCCCCGGGTCCACTGCCTCCCGCAGGCGATAGACCTGCTCATACTGCCTCGCCACTTCAGCCTGAAAGCCATAAACCGAAGGGAATCCCTGAATTTCCACCAGCTTCGGTTCGAGCTTTCCATCGGGCTCGCGGACCAGGCCGAAATCGGCCTGCACGAATAACGGATGTTCCGCCTCGCTAAGAACGCGAAACTGCCGCGGAATCGCGCCATCCGATGCTCTGCGGTACTCCGCATTCGCCGCCAGTTGGCCGTACAGCTCCTGACCGTACCGGATCATCTTTTCAAGCAGTGGCCGGGGAAGAAAAACAGGAGTTTCACTGCAGCGGAACGCCACATGCGCCCCTGCCGCTTCATCGACACGCCCCAGAAATTGCGCGTAAAGTTCCGGCCTCCACAGCTCGTTAAATCGGCGGCGCAGCTCCGGTATCAAGCGAACCTTCGGTCAAACCAGGAACTGGCCGGCGCTCATGATCTGCCTGTCGTCGGCCCAGATATCGAATCTTCTGCCGACCACGTCGATATGCGTCGATGACTTCCACTGCGCTCCGGTGTGCGCTCCATAGGGATCTCCAAACGCCATGTGGACGCCGGGAATCTTTTCGTCCTGCAGAATATTTCCAACTACATCGCGCAGCGCCAGGTTGGTTCCGATAGCGAACTCGCCCACACGATCGCTGTTCTCATCCCGGTGCGTATAGCGCCAGAACTCCTGTTCGAGTTCTTTATTTTCACAGCTCGCCGCCGCCAGGCGATTGCGTTCTACTCTCAGCCTCAGCGGAGTCTTCTGCAGATCGCCGTATTTCCCGCACAGATAATCTCCTACCACGCCGTCCACAACAAATGTCCCGTTCACCTCCAAGGGCGATGTGAATGTTTCGCCGCCCGGAAGGTTCCCCCACTTATCGCGGCTAATGATTCCGCTGGTCTTGATCCATTTATATTCCGGCGTCAGCTCCGCTTCGATTTCCGTGCCCACGGGAGTCACCGCCCGGATGCGCTTCGCCTTGTTCACAATGTTCATGACGCGAAGCGTGAGTTCATCCACCTTGTCGAAATCCGCCCGCATACCCTCCAGCATGATCTTCTTCTCAATGTTCACCATGTGCGCATGACGGAGCTTCCGGCAATTCACCACCTCACACATCTTCATGCGCGTTTTCAGCTCGTTCGCCTGCGCTTGAACCGCGAAAATACTCACCTGGCTCGATAGCAGATCTTCCAAAATCGGCGCTGGCATCTCCATCAGCGGTCTCGGCGCAAGCTCTTCCAGCACGAATGGACGATAGATGCAGCCGCACTCATCCAGCTCAGCCGCCAGGCTGGCCGCAATCTCTTCGCAAGCCCGGTCGGTGATCAGCGTCACCTTCTCCCACGGCTGCACCTTTAGGCAGACGAAGATCGCGTTGTGCGCCCCCGGCCTCAACTCCGGATCGAAAGGCCGCGTGCGCAACTCCGTTCTCATTAAGCCGCCCCAACTCCGGCCTGTTCTTTCAGCAGCCCCGCCTCTGTTTCGTACACAATATAATCCATCACCTTTGTCAAATCTCCAGTCTCCTGGAAAATTCGGAGCTGGCGGTCCGCGCCCGTCCCGTTCTCTAGAATCCTGTGAATGTAATTGATCTCGTCTCTCGATCCCAGTTCGTCCACTACGTCATCCACAAACTGCAGGTATTCGTAGATGAGGTCCCGCACCGGAACCTCCTTCTGCTTGCCGAAATCGATGATTTTCCCGTCTAATCCGTACCTCAGCGCCCGCCACTTGTTCTCCATAATGAGCGCGCGCCGGTACAGGCGGAATCCCTGATTCGCCGCGTGCAGCTTGTACAGCTTGGCCATAGTCGCTTGAATCAGGGCCGCGATGGCGATCGTTTCATCGGCTCGCATCGGAACGTCGCAGATGCGAAATTCGAGCGTCGGAAAATTCGGATGCGGCCGTATGTCCCACCAGATCTTCTTCGCGTTGTCGATGCAGTTCGTCTTGATAAGTAAATTGACGAAGCTCTCGTATTCGCCGTAGCTCGGAAAGTAATCCGGAATATTGGTCCGCGGAAACTTATCGAACACCTTGCACCGGTATGACTTCAAGCCCGTGTCCATGCCCAGCCAAAAGGGTGAGTTCGTCGATAGCGCCAGAATATGCGGCAGGAAATATCGCGCCGCGTTCATCAGTTGAATCGCGGCTTCGCGGTCTTCTATTCCTATATGCACGTGCAGCCCAAAAATCAGATTGGCCCGTGCCACCATTTTCAGGTCTTGAACGATCGTTTGATAGCGCTCGTCCGGATAGATGTCCTGCTTGCGCCAGTCCGCAAAGGGATGCGTTCCCGCCGACGCCAGCCGCAGCCCGTTTTGCTTCGCCAGGTCGCAGATCTGGCAGCGCAGGGCCTTCAGCTCCTTACTCGCTTCCTTAATGTCTTTGCAAATCCCAGTGCCGACCTCGACCACCGACTGGTGCATCTCCGCCTTCACCGCTTCTTTGAGGAGCGTCTTGCCCTTCGAGATGATCTCCGCGTCGATGTGCGAGCGCAGATCCCGCGTTTCCGGGTCAATCGTCTGGTACTCTTCTTCGATTCCGATAGTGAGGCTGGGTCCCATGTTCGCGCCTTTCAGCCAAACACACTACCTTATTGTGACGCGGCCGTGGTCTTGACCGGTTCGGGGTTCAGGAAATAGCTCCATCGATAGGGCGCCGCGGCCTGCTCGTTGCTCAAGGCCTTGTCGATCGCCAATTGAGCCACATTCTCTACGACCCAATCGAAATTCTCCTGTCCTACCGAGTGAACATCCGCGTCCGGAGCCGGATTCAAGAAATCGATCGCATACGGTATCCCGTCTTCCACTGCCAGTTCTACCGTGTTGAAGTCGTACCCCAGCGCGCGGCACAGCGTCAGGCAGTCTTTCACCACCCGCTCCTGCAGCGCATGCGAGCTCGACGCATCATCCTTCACGTATCGCAGATGATGCGGCTGTCTCGGATCGTACTTCATCACCCGCACCTTCTCCTGGCCCACCACGTAGCATCGGAAATACTCGTCGAACTCCACCGCCGATTGCAGTGTCATGCACATCGTGCCGGTCTGGTCGTATGCCTCATAAAACTCCTGCGGCGAATTCACTTTGAACACGTGCTTCCAGCCGCCCCCGCTGAACGGCTTCAGAAACGCCGGGAATCCGATATAGTCAAACACCTCGTCCCAATTCAACGGAAACGTCAGATTCCTCATCGATTGAATGCTCGTTCCCGGCGGATGCATCTTGTGCGGCAGCACTATGGTGTTGGGCACGGCCACTCCCAGCTTGCTCGCCAGGGCGTAATTGAAGAACTTATCGTCGGCGCTCCACCAGAACGGATTGTTGATCACAATCGTTCCCGTAAGCATCGCGTTTTTCAGATATGCGCGGTAAAACTCGATATCCTGCGAGATCCGGTCCACAATGACCCGATATCCGCTCGGCTCCGCCATTTTGACTGCGCCGGTCCGGATGTGCTCCGCCACCACTCCGGGCATATTCTTGCTGTTGATACGGTCCACCAATGCCGATGGAAACGTGTTCTCCATTCCATAAATGATCCCGATCTTCCGCATGTCCCCTCCGTTCCGTCAGGTCAAAAATCAGAAGAATTTTACCGCCATTCGCTGCCACAGCGGCCAATCGTGGCGCTCGCCGCCGGCCCACACGTCCAGCCAGTGCGGAATCCCCCTGGTCCCCAGAATCTGCGCCATCCTAAAGTTCTCGCCCAGACAGATATCGTGATCGCCCGCGGCCAGCACCAGTTTCATCTTTTGATAACGCTCCAGGAACCACGGGTCGCTCATGTTGGAAACGTAATCCACCGGATTGTTGAAGTAAAAGTCGCTGTCGTAATAGCCGTCCATGAACGATTTCATATCGAACGATCCGCTCATCGCGATGCAAGACCCCGTCATGTCGGGATGCTTGAGGGCAAAATTCAGCGCGTGGTAAGCGCCAAGGCTGCATCCGCTCGTACAGATTTGCCCGGCTCCATTGACGCCTTGAATCAGCGGCACTACCTCGTAAAGGATGTAGCTTTCATAAGCGTTGTGGCGCATTACGCGGTCGTGAGGATGAATACCGCGGTTGTACCAGCTCTCCGCATCGAAGCTATCCACGCAGAATACCTGCAGATTCCCCGCCTCGATCTTCTGCCAGACGGCGTGGATCATGCCGGAGTTCTCATATTCGAAGAAGCGGCCCTGCGAGGTCGGGAACACCAGCACAGGCATGCCGCCGTGGCCATAAGCCAGCAGCTCCATATTCCGGCCCAGCCGGTGACTGTACCAGTTGTGATAATCGCGCCGCATAAATAGGTTAATTCGGCTCGCCTCGAGCCGTTCTCATATTACTGGCCGCCTTTAACCTCGCAGGTCTGCCGGTTGGGTCCGCAATTTGCTATATAGTTTCGTGATCCTTTCGGGAACCCGACAGCTCGCTGGTTACGTACTAGTTTTTGACTTGCGGAACAGTGCAACTGTTGCCCGCATGCGCTTCATCTAACGAAAGACGGGGAGGACTGGTGCTCGCTCGCTTTGATAAACTGGCACATCGGGCCAGGCCTTCTAAATTGTCGCCGCTGAGGGGCGGACGGCATGTACAAGACTGATTTGAAAAAACAATTCATATCCGCTCTGCTCGTCGTGTTTTTGCTGCCGCTGGGTGCGGCTGCTGCTGCGCCTGCCGATGTCCCGGATGACCAGCATGGCCCCTCGGCAGCCATAATCGACAAATACTTACAGGCTACCCAGACCCACGAGGACGTCTTGAATGGGGCTTCTATGGAAGTCGATATCAATGCCTCCGTTCCGAAACTCAAAGAGCACGGCCGCCTGCATGCCCTGAGGAGCATCTCTAAGGTTGGGCAGATTACCTACCACGTCCTCGGCTTTCAGGGAGATAACACCGTTAAGAGCCAGGTGATTGGACGCTATTTGCAAGCTGAGCAGCAGGGCCAGGGCGACCAGCATCTCGCCATCACCCCGGCCAACTACAAATTCAAGTACAAGGGTGAAAAGGAAACGGACCGGGGAACGCACGTTTACGTCTTCCAGCTCTCTCCGCGCAAGAAAAAAGTCGGTCTATTCAAGGGCGAAATGTGGCTCGATTCCAACACCTGCCTCCCTGTCTTTGAAAAGGGGCGGCTGGTGAAGAATCCCAGTATCTTCTTCAAAAAAGTGGACTTCGAGCGGGCCTTCACCATCAAAAATGGCGTCGCGGTGCCATCCTATATGACAAGCACCATCGACGCCCGTCTGATCGGCAAAGTGGAGATCAACATAAACTATTCCAATTTTGCGCAAAATGCCGAAGCCGGCGATGCCGACAATTCCTCCGAATCGGCTTCCCTCTCCGCCCTGAGTTGCAAGTAGTGTCCGCTTCCCACTTAACCCTGATATTGCCCCTACACCCGGGTGTACTAGCCAGTCATTCCCCTTGGGTTGAGTCTTCGACCTCAAACCAAGTAACCTGAAGGTTAAAGCTTAGGGAGTCAATGAGAACACTTTTTCTGAACCCTCCTTCTTTTGAGGGATTTGACGGTGGTGCGGGTTCCCGTTGGCCTGCCGCGCGCGAAATCGAGTCCTATTGGTATCCGGTGTGGCTCTGCTACCCCGCTGGCATGCTGCCCGATAGCAAGGTGCTTGACGCCCCGCCGCATAAAGTCTCCATCGACCAGACCGTCGCGATGGCCTCCGATTTTGAGCTCCTCGTCCTCTTCACCTCCACACCCGGCTTTCACGTCGACGTGAAAATCGCCGAGATGATGAGAGACGTTAACCCGAAATTGAGGGTCGCCTTTGTAGGGCCCCACGTCACCATACGCCCCGAGGAGAGCCTGCGAGCCTCCAAGGCCATCGATTTTGTTGTGAAACGCGAGTTCGATTATCAGATCCGCGACTTCGCCATGGGTAAGCCGTTCGAAGAGCTTCCCGGCATCGTGTTCCGGAAAAATGGCGGCTTCCAGCACAATCCGGAAAGCGGCGTCATCGAAGATCTCGACGCTCTGCCTTGGGTCAGCAAGGTGTACAAGCGTGACCTCGATTTCCGGCGCTATAACGTCCCGTTTCTCCTGAATCCGTACATCTCCTTCTACACCACGCGCGGCTGCCCGGCACAGTGCACCTTCTGTCTCTGGCCGCAGACCCACTCCGGTCACCGCTGGCGCCTGCGGTCGTCCGACGACATCACCAACGAGTGTCGCTGGACTCTCGAAAACTTCCCCGGCTTGAAGGAAATCTTCTTCGATGACGACACCTTCAATTACCAGAAGGCGCGCACCATTGAGCTCTGCGCCAAGCTGAAGACCCTGAAATTCACCTGGAGCTGCACCTCCCGCGTCACCACCGATTACGACACGCTGAAGGCCATGAAGGACGCCGGATGCCGCCTTCTCATCGTCGGCTACGAATCCGGCGACCAGCAAATTCTCAAGAACATCAAAAAAGGCGCCACCATCGACATGGCCCGCCGCTTCACCGCCAACTGCAAAAAGCTCGGTATCACCATTCATGGCGACTTCATCGTCGGATTGCCCGGCGAGACTCGCGAAACCTTGCGCAAAAGCATCGATTTCGCCAAGGAGCTCGACGTCGAAACCATTCAGGTCTCCTTGGGCCACCCGTTCCCGGGCACCGAATTCTACGATCACGTCAAGAAAAACGGGCTCATCACACTCGACGAAAAGATGACCGACGATGCGGGTCACCAGCTTCCCAACTATCAATATCCCGGCCTCGATCGCGGTGAATTGATGGATTGGGTGGAGCGCTTCTACGCCGAGTTTTACTTCCGGCCCAAGGTTGCCCTGCGGCTAATCGGAAAGGCCATGTTCAACAATGCGGAGCGCCGCCGCCTCTATAAGGAAGCGCGCGAGTATTTGACTCTTCGCTCCAAGCGCAAACAATTTGTGAAGGAGCAGAGAGAACAGAAGGAGCAAGCCGCTGTTCTCAGTGCTGGAGACTGACCTGGCCGCGGCAAATACTTCCACCTTGGAGCTTCTCGAGCGAGATCTCTCCAAGCGGCGCGGCCGGGCATCGAAACTCAAAATCTTTTTTCTGACCGTCGCCGTTATCGTCTTCAACGCCGTCGGTAATCTCTCTCTCGCCTGGGGTATGAAACACGTCGCCGAAAAGGTTGGATTTCACCCTGCCCTTTACGTGCGCTCCATGCTGAATCCCTTCGTCGCTCTCGGTATCGCGCTGCTGATTCTCTGGCTGCTGACTCGCATGGCGCTCCTCAGTTGGGCCGATCTCAGTTTCGTATTGCCCCTCACCGGCGTCGGTTACATCCTAGCGGCCGTGCTCGGCAAATTCTTTCTGAACGAGTCCGTTCCCCCAAGCCACTGGATTGGCGTACTGCTCATCTTCGCCGGAACCGCCATCGTAGGAAGCACCAATCATCAGACTCACGGCGCATTCGGAGTTGGCGAATGAAGTGGCTCCTCCTTTCCATCATCGTTTGCGCCACTGTCCTCAGCGATCTGCTGCAAAGCTACGAGATGAAGCGCAGCGGTGAACAGAGCGTGAATGCGCGCGGTTTGGCAAGGCTGTTGCGAATGATCGTCTCTCGCCGCTACCTTTTCTTCTCCATCGTTTGCATGGCGATTTCGTTCTTCGCCTTCATGGCGCTCGTTCAAATCGCGCCCCTCAGCTTCGCCGTTCCAGCTTCGGCCGCCACCTTCGTGTTGGAAACCGTTCTAGCCAAATTCGTGCTGAACGAAGCCGTCGGCAAGCGCCGCACTGCCGGAGCGCTCCTCGTTCTCAGCGGAGTAGTCCTGCTCGCCAAGTGAGCCTTTTCTGGCTCCTCTTTCTCCCTGCTGCCGGTTACCAGGTGCTCGCTATTATCGCGGCGCTGCGCCACCTCAGACGTGGTGCGGCCACCCGTGACCGCTGCGCCCCCACGGGTCGGGACGCCACCGCCGTATCTGTCTTGAAGCCCCTGCGCGGCCTCGACCCTAATACCTATCAGGCCTTCGTTTCGCAGGCAAACCAGAATTACCCCACTTTTGAAATTCTCTTCGGCGTTCACGACCCCGGCGATCCCGCCGCCGCCGAGGTCCGCCGTTTGCAGCGCCAGTTTCCCCAAGCGCGCATCCGTCTCATTGCCGGCTCCGCCCCGGCTCCCAATGGCAAATGCGGCGTGCTCATCGAGCTCGCCCGGCACGCACAATATCCCATCTGGGTGGTGAACGATAGCGATATCGTCGTCGACTCCGCATACCTGTCCGAAATCGTGTCTCCGCTCGAGAACACAGACATCGGCTTGGTCACCTGCCTCTATCGCGTTCGCGCCCACACCGTTCCTGCCGCCTGGGAAGCGCTCGGGATTATGACCGATTTCATGCCCAGCACCCTGGTCGCGCAGCTTCTCGGCGTGCGCGAATTCGGTCTTGGCTCGACGCTCGCCTTCCGCGCCGCCGATCTCGAGCGCGCCGGCGGCTTCCAAGCCATCTCCGCCTACCTCGCCGACGACTATCAACTGGCAAAGCGCATCACCAGCCTCGGCAAGCGCGCGTTGCTGTCTACCTACACGGTCGAAACGGCGCTCGGCGACGCCACCTGGCGAGGCGTCTGGCGCCACCAGCTCCGCTGGGCTCGAACCATCCGAACTTCGAAAGGAGCAGCTTACTCCGGATTGCCTCTTACCCACGCGGGCCTCTGGTGCCTGATCGCGATCGCCTCCGGCGCATGGCTTCCCGCCATCGTCCTTGCCGTATTTCGCATCGCCTCCGCTCTGATTACCGGCGGATTCGTTCTGCGCAGCAGCCTCGCCTCAGCGCTATCCTGGCTCGCTCCGGTTTGGGATCTGTACGCCTTTTCCATCTGGCTCACGTCATACGCCGGACGGACCGTTCGCTGGCGCGATCGCGTCCTCATCATCGGCCCCGGCGGCCGAATCCTGAAGACCTAAGGGCCGTGGGCTTGCCCGGCCCGCGCCGCTCCTAATACCTCCCCGGCGGCCCGTATCGCCCATATCCCGGAAAATGCGGCGACAACATCATCCCTTCCGGACGCACTCCCAGCCGGCCGTTCTTCACGAAAGGCGCTCCACGTTCGGCCAGATGATCGATCAACCGCTGCCTCCAAAGGCGAACACTCTCCTCGTAGCTCGTGTCCGCACCCAAATCGTTTAACTCGTGCGGATCCCTCTGCAGATCGAATAGCTGCTCCTCGCCATCTTTCGCATGGAAGATGTACTTCCACTTGCCGTCCGTCAGGCCGTTCCAGTGGTTGTCCGCGCTGTAACACACGTTGTGTTCCAGATCGATCCAGCGTCGCCATCCATTCGTATCTCCCTTGAGCAGCGGAAGAAGGCTGCGCCCGTCCATCTCGCGAGTCGCTGCGCTGCCGCACGCCTCGAGCAGCGTCGGCAGAATATCGCGCAGTTCCACAGGCTCAGACCGTACTTGGCCCTTTGGGGCGCTCATCGAACCGGACGGCCATCTTAGCAGCATGGGAATTCGCGCCGATGGTTCGTAGGCGTATGTTTTGCGCCACAGATTTTGATCGCCCAACATATCGCCGTGGTCTGAGATGAACACAACCAGCGTGTCCTGCATCATCCCTCGCCGTTCGAGCGCCTCCAGTACGCGCCCGATCTGCTCATCCACGAAACTGACCGATCCGTAGTAAGCCTGTCGCCCGCGCCGTACTTCCTCCGCCGAAAGCGCCCCGTGCCATAGATCGTCTCTGGCGCTGCTGCGTGGCGCGTACCGTTCCGCCCACTTGCCAACTTTAGGCTCGGGAATGTTCGCGGATTCGTACTGCTTCATCCACCGGCTTGGCGGATCGTAAGGACTATGCGGGCGAATGAACGACACCTTGAGATAGAACGGCTCCGGCCGGTCGTAGGTGTTCAGGAAATTCACCGCCGTATCGCCCATCCACCGCGTGGCGTGCAAGTGCTCCGGTAACGCGAAGGCTCTACCACGGTGATCGTTCCACCCCAAACCGGTGGCGTGCGGATTAGCTGCAGGCGCTTGCGACCAGAACCACGCCTCGTAATCGCAGCGTTCCTCGTCCGAAGCAGGAGCGCCCGGTCGCCCCATGTTCTCGTCAAACCAGTACGTGCAATGTTCGTCGAGAACCATCTGGTGATACCCATGCGGGTTTCTGATCGGATAAAAGTGGTTCTTTCCGATTGCTGTCGTGTAATACCCTGCTTCCGCAAGCGCGCGCGGCTTCTCGAGCGGATACTGCGCAGCCATCGACGTCATCCCCAGCATTCCGTGATGCCACGGCGCCAGACCGGTAAGCAGCGCGGAGCGCGCCGGCGTGCAGCTTGGAGTCGAGGTGTAAGCACAATCGAATCGCGCTCCCTCTTCCGCAATCCGGTCCAGATTCGGCGTCTTATTAATAATCCGGTTCCCGTAAGCCCCGATGCAGTCCGCCCGAAGCTGATCCGCCATCAGCAGCAGTATGTTCGGACGCGACAGGCTCGACTTCCGCGGGCGCGCCATCTGGGATTGCGCTGCGGTCCCGAGTGCCGCCTGAACAAAATCTCGCCGCTTCACTTTGCCTTGGCGTCTGTAATCAGAACACCACCTTCAGACCAAACTGCACGATTCGCATGCTGTTCGAAAGCGACGTGATCGTTCCCCCTTGCGCCAGATCCACGCGATTGTTCGGAGTACCGAATTGCGGATGGTTGAAGGCGTTGAAAAACTCGGCTCGAAACTGAACATCTCCGCTCTCCCCAAATTGGGGCACAGGGATGTTCTTGAACGCGCTCAGATCGAAATTTACAGCGCCGGGACCGTCCAGAATATCCCTCCCGGCATTCCCGAATTGATAGAACGGCGCGGCCGTGAACGCGCTCTTATCAAACCAGTTCGTTATCGAACGCTGATCCGTGGGCAGGTTCCCGTTTCCGATCCGGTTCGGACGATCATCACCTGTGTTCGCTGAGCTGAAGCCGAGCTCCGGCGTGAACGGCAGGCCGGAACGTATCGTCCCCAGCGCATTGACTTGCCAGTTTCCGGCTACTGCGTTCAGAACCGCATTCCTGAGATCGAACCGCCGTCCGTGTCCGAAAGGCAAGGCATAAAGCACCGACGTTACGAAGTTATTACGTATATCGTTTGACGTGCGGGCCCGCTCCAGCTTTACGTTTCGCGCGTCGCGCAGCATGACGTCGCCCACCAGCGAGCTGTCGCCATTATCAATCGACTTGCTGTACGTGTACGAAGCGAGCATGGAGAATCCGTTCGCAAATCGCCGCTCGATGCGCGCTTCCAGGGCATTGTAGTTCGAATTACCCATCGGAGTAGTCAGGTTGATCGAACCAAAAGCCGGATACGGTCGCCGGCTCGCCACCGACGTTCCACCTGGATACGGGCTATTCACGTCGTAAGTCAACGGAAGCTCGAATCCCGACGTTCCAACGTAATTCGTCTCTGCGACAAACTGTCCAACCTGCTGCTGCACGCCGAAGCTCCAGTGATAAACATATGCCTGCTTGAAATTAGGCGTCCATGCCGAGAGTGTGGCGTTCACCAGGTTCACGTTGCTCCCGATCGTGTTTGCAGGAAAGCCGCCGCTCAGTGTGAGCACCGGGGTGATCTGGTTGGTTGGGAAGGTCACGTCCTGAAAGAAGGGCGGATTCGCGGGCAGCCGAGAGCTCGCGCCAATCGCGGGGTCATCCGCGAAAAACTGGCCGAATCCCCCGCGAATGACGGTATGCTGTGCCGCCGAATAGGCCAACCCAAAACGCGGGGCAATGTTATTCGTATCCGTTTGTAGTAGTGACCGGCTGTCCACGTCGCCCGGAAGCGAGGCAACAACACCCGGCGGCACTCCCGTCGGAACCTTACCCTTCGCATAGATGAACTTCAGACTTCCCAGGAGAAAGTTAGCCTGTTGATTTTGTCTTTCAACCGGCTGCGTCCAAAGCTCATAACGCGCGCCTAAGTTAATCGTCAGCTTGTCCGTTATGCGCCAGTTGTCCTGAATATACAAGCCCGAATACTTGTATCGCAGGTCGCCGGAAACCGTATTGCTCAATTCCGAGTTGCTCGGAATGCCGAGCAAAAAATCGGCTAATCCCGAACCGGAACCCGTCGGGCTCTGCGGGTTTTGCGTAAATGTCCCGTTAAATGTAAAATCCGACCGCGCTGCCGACGAAATGTAAAACCAGCTTCGGACCCACCGGTAAGTGCCTCCGGCGCTTAATGAGTGCTTTCCCAAACTGAGCGAAACGTGGTCTTCCGCCGTTGCCGTCTCAGAGATCTTGTCATTAGGCAGAAAAGTCGCTTCGCCCAGCCCCGCAAATCCCGAAATCGTGAACTTCGGCAGCCCTGTCACTCCGGGCAGCTCCGGTATGCCGTTAAGCCCGAACTGTGAATCGAGATACCTCGTCTCGAATGGCGTCAAATCGTCGTGAACGCGGTTGTAGCCCAGCCGGAACTCATTCACCACCGCCGGAGAAAAGCTGTGCGTCTCTCCAAGCGCTGCTCCGTAAGCAGTCGTCGAATGATTCGCCGTTTGAAAGTTCGTGCTTCCCACCAGCGGAGGCGGAAAAGGCCCCGGATTGACAATGGTGCCCGGCGCATAACTGAATCGTCCGAATAACTGATCCTTCTCGCCGATCTGGTAGTCTCCTCGTGTATCTAAACGATTGATGCGTGTAGTAACTGTCGGACTCACAACGTAGTTATTGATGCTCTGCGGAAGTGTCGGGGCTGGCTCCAGAGCCAGAAGCTTCGCTGCGATCGGATCGATTTCATTCGGGGGAATTACGTTTCCCGCAAACTGTGTACGCACATAGCTCGATCCGCTCGGGGTTGTGGTGCTCGGGTCGTAGATCTTCGCCATCCCCGCGAAATTTCCGGCCTTCTGCGCGGCCGTAGGCACGGTCAAAACCTGCGTATTCCCGCTGTCGGTTCGTGTGTCTTCCCAGCTTCCAAAGAAGAACAGCTTATTGTGCTTGATCGGTCCCCCAATCGTTCCGCCAAACTGGTTCTGCTTCAAAGGAGCCTTCTGCGCCGAGGAAGATAGAAAAAAACTTCGCGCATCGAAGAAGTCGTTCCGCAGGAATTCAAAAGCGTCCCCATGAAACCGGTTCGTCCCTGACTTGATGGTCGCGTTCACTACCGCTCCTGCCGAATAGCCGTATTCCGCCGAGAAGTTATTTGTCTCGACCTTGAACTCCTGGAGCGCATCGATCGACGGTTGAATCACCACCGGCGAGCTACTCTGTTGATCGACAATTTTTTCGTTGTTGTCGACGCCATCCAGCATGTAGTTATTGAGCTGAGAACGAACGCCATTGGCGGCGAATCCTCCGCCGTTAGCTGTCCGGTCGCCGGGCTTTGGGTTGAACACACCGGTCGAAAGCTTGGCAAGCTGAAGAAAGTTCCGGCCATTCAACGGCGATTCTTCTATCGATTTTGTATCGATCACTTGCCCGAGTGACGCCGTGGAGGTGTCAAGAGGCGGAGCAGCGGCGCTCACTTCCACTGTCTGACGTGTGCTTCCGGGATGCAGCGTAAAATCGAACCGCGCCGCTTGACTGACCACCAGTTCAATTCCGGTTCGTGTCTCTTCCGCGAACCCCTCTTTTCTGGCGCTTAGGCTGTAATGGCCCGGATTGACCACCGGAAACAGGTAGTTGCCCGAATCGTTCGCGATGGTATTCAGCGTAATCCCCGTGTCCGAATTCGTGATTTGCACCTGCGCTCCTGGAATCGCCGCGCCGGAGGAGTCTGTGATCAAACCGCCCACTTGCGCCGTCGGCTGCTGCGCTGCTGCCGGAAAACTCAGCGTGCCGGCAATCACCAGTGCTATTAGGCTTCGCGTCATCCTCTATATAATCTCTCCTTCCGCGCATGTTAGCCTGATTATCGAAGCAATAATCTCCAGCGGACCGGCGCGATTCTTCTCGTTTCAGGTCCGAATGCTTATTTCAGGAGTCGCATAGCTTAAATGTTCTCTAAACTCTGGAGCGTTCTGCTCCTTTCGATCATTGCCGCTGCCTCCGTCCCGGCCGCTCGCGCACAAGCCGTGCAGCCCGCTAAGGTCGCCATCATCAACGCGCAAAAAGCCGTAGCCGACACGCAGGAAATCAAGAAGGCGCAGCTCACACTCGAAGCCAAATATAAGCCCCGCCAGCAAGCCATCCAAAATCTTCAAAACCAGCTTCAGTCCATACAGCAGCAGTTGAATACTCCTAACCTGCCGCCCGATAAAGAATCTCAGCTTCGTTTCGACGGTACCCAGAAGCAGAAGGAGCTCCAGCGCATGAGCGACGATTTTCAGTCCGACGTCAACAACGAACGCCAGGACATTCTGAATCGCGCCGGGCGCCAGATGACCGACGTCGTAAAGAAGATCGCCGAAGAGCGCGGTCTCGATGTTGTAATGGATATCACCAATACCATCTACTACAAGCCGGCTCTCGACATCACCCCGGAAGCCACAGCCGCATACGACAAGGCTTATCCTGCAAAGTAGGAGGTTCTTTCCGCTCCGCCATCCGAAAGAAGGAACTTATGGGCGCTTATTTGCAGCACTACGGAATTGAGGATGAGCGCCGCGGTCGAACCATAAAGCGGATTGTTCTCGCCTGCATCGCCTTCGTCGTCGTCCTCATCGCGGCCTATCTCTTTTTTCACAACTATCCCGAAAAACGTGTCGTAAAGAACTTCCTGTCCCAGGTGAACGGCCATGACTATCAGGCTGCCTACCGCGATTGGGGTTGCACCACAGAACACCCCTGCCCCAATTACGACTACAACCGTTTCATGGAGGATTGGGGACCATCCTCCAAAGCGCGATCGCCCTGGAAAATTGCTTCAATCGATGGTTGCAAGAGTTTTGTTACTGTCAATGTGCAGGCGCAAGGCTCGCAGTTACAGTCGTTAGCTGTCGAGCGCGATAACCACAGCCTCGGCTACGCCCCATCGCCCGAATGTCAGGAGCGGCAATGGCGCTGGAAGCAGTTCTTTCAGCGCATCTTCGGCGGCGGCCGCTCTTAATCAGCGATTCTTGTGGCGCGCGCACTCTTGCGTGCCGCGTCGAGACTCTTCTCGACGCTTGGACTCTTCCCTCGCACTTTATACAAAACTCCTCCAAGTGCCAGAGTCAGCACCGCTAGCATCGAAATCAGCGGCTTTTGAATCACTCCCTCGACGATCATCCAGACACCGACAGCCACAAACAGGCAGGGAATGAGCGGGTATAAGAAGCTGACGCTTCGCATACGCTGCCAGCCTGGTCGCTGCCGGAACAGAAACAGCGCGGCCACCGACATCACCGCAAACAGGTTGAGCGTAAAGCCGATGTAGACCACCAACTGTGGAAAGGGAGTAAAGATCAGAACGATTGTACAGATTGCCTGGACAACAATGGAGTTCACGGGAGTGCGCCAGCGCGGGTGGACAGTAGCCGCAAACGAGAAGAATTGTCCATCGCGAGCCATGGCGTAGTAGACGCGCGGCCCTGCAATGGTCATCGCATTCACCGTCGAAAGAAGGCAGCAAGCCATGAGCCCGCTGAAAACCCCTGCGGCTTGCATCCCGAATAGGTGCGATGAAGCAAGAGCGCCTATCGCGATGACTCCCTTCATGGATGGAAGCGGCGTGGCGTAGATGAAGACCGCGTTAAGCGCGAGATAAAGGATCGCGACGATCGCTGTTCCCAGAGCCAGCGTCCGGCTCAACGTTCGTCTTGGCTCTTCAATCTCTTCCGCGACATACACCGCCGCGTTCCAACCGCTATAGGCGACGTAAATCCAGAACAGGCTCACTGCAAACTGGCGCCAAACTGGGGTAGCGGTCCAGCGAACCGCGGCTTGCGAAAAGTGCAGCCAGTCGCCGCGGCCTACGAGCAGCCCGCCGCACATGAACGCCACGAGCAGCGCGATCTTCAGCGCGGTAAGCACGTTTTGTAGCATCGCGATGCGCCGGATGCCAAACACATTCAAAAACGAAAACAGCGCTACCAGCGCGCAGGCGATGAATTGCTCATGTCCAAACTGGAATGCCGTTCCCTGTGATGCCGAACTCTTCCAGCGCGGAAACAAGAAGACCAAGTAACTCGCAAAAGCCAGCGCTGCGGCGGCGATCGGCGCGGAAAAGCCGGCGAAAAGCGAAACCCAGCCGGTCAGGAAGCCCCACGTCTTGCCATAAGCGCGACTCAGATAAACATACTCGCCGCCAGACGTGGGGAAATTGATGGCAAGCTCGGAATAACAGATGGCGCCGAGCAGGGCGCATCCGGCGCCCACCACCCAACTGAACATGACAAGAAATGGCGTGCCGAGATCCCCCGCAAGGAACCCGGTTGTCGTGAATATGCCGGTGCCGATCATGTTCGAGACCACGATGGCAGTCGCGCTGGCGAGACCAAGCCGCCGGGCGAGAGAATAGGGGTTCGGCATTCGGAATTACTGGTGAGATGGTACTTCAGGCGCTCCCATGAAGCGGATCCTTGTTTTTCTTTTCGCGGCCGCGGCGTTCTCGGCAGCGCCTCCTGTGATTCCCGTCGGGCCCGATGCCTATCTTCTTTGGCACCGCTGGCCGTACCAGCGCATCGGAGCCCGAGCCTACATGCGCAGTACGTACGACCGCCAGGGAGGAAACGAGCGCGCCGACGCCTCTCACTTCCTCTATCAACTCGCCGACGATTTTAATGTCACTCTCGATGTCGAAGGACCCGGCGAGCTGTATTTCGTCCGCTACAACCACTGGCACGGCAGCCCATGGCACTATGAGGTCGACCGGCGTGATCACATTGTGCAAGAAACCAGCACCGCCGATCCTTTCCATCCTCAGCCTGGTTCCGTCTTCCTGCCTCCACAGCTCTTTCCATATCCGCTCGCGGTGACCTGGGCCGAAACGCGCGGCGCAGATCTGAGCTGGGTTCCGATCGGTTTCGAAAAGTCTTTTCGGATGGCTTATTCGCGCACCTTCTATGGCACCGGCTACTACATTTACCACCGCTACGTGGACGGCCTCAAACTCACTCGCCCCATCACGAGCTGGGATGCCAAAACACAGCCGCCGGACGCTTTGCTACACCTTTTTCGCCGCGCCGGTTCCGACATCGCCCCGCGGCCGGGTGTCAATCGCACTCGCCAGGATGCAGGCCGCCTCCGTTTATCACGTGGTCAGACGCTTCCGGTTTGGGTTCACACGAAGGGCGCCGCCACTATCCGAGCCTTGGAATTTTCCGTCCCGCTAAACAGCGCTCTCGCCTTTTCCAGCGCGCGTCTTCAGGTAACGTGGGACCATCGCGCCGCTCCGTCCATTGATGCGCCTGTCGCGCAGTTCTTCGGCGCAGGCATCCTCTACAACCGCGACAAGCGCGAATATCTGGTAAAGGCGTTCCCCATGGTCGTCCGCTATTCACCGGAACGCGTATATCTGAGCTGCTACTTCCCGATGCCGTTTTTCCGTTCCGCCGTAGTACGGCTTGCCGGTCCCGCTAACACAGCAATCGATGACTTGGAATGGAAAATCCGCTATCAGCCCTTCCACGATTCTCCATCGAACGCCGGCTTACTTTCACGCCACGTATCGCGATCACCCCGCGCCTGAATTAGGTAAAGATCTGGTCCTGCTCGACACCACCCGAACCGAGGGCGGCGGCGACTGGTCCGGCCAGTTTGTCGGAACCTCCATCATCTTTTCGCACGAAGCCAATCTGTCAACGCTCGAAGGCGACCCGCGATTCTTCTTCGATGACAGTCAAACGCCGCAAGCACAGGGTACCGGCACCGAAGAGTGGGGCGGCGGCGGCGATTATTGGGGCGGACTCAACATGACCCTCCCATTCGCCGGCCATCCCGTCGGAGCCAAATCCTCGAAGGAGGCCGTGAGCGCCGAAGACAAGGTTGAATCTGCCTACCGCTTCCTGCTCGGCGATCTGATGCCCTTTGGAAAGAATGCGCGAATTCAGTTGGAGCACGGCGGCGTGGACGAATCCACTCAACATTATGAGACCGTCACATATTGGTATGGACTGCCGGCCGCTTCGCTGGTCGAAACCGATGAGCTTTCCATCGGCGATGAAGCCAGCGAGAAGCAGCACCGCTACTTCTCTCCAAACGCATCCACTCCCTACGAATTTAATTCGCGCTACGAGTGGGGTCCCGATACCGTGGACGGCAAAGAAATCTATCCCGCAACACCGGGCCGCGGCCGGACCACAAAGACATTTTCGGAGTTCACTCTGAAAACCGACCCTTCCAACCTCGGCGTGATGCTCCGCCGCAAGCTCGATTACTCATTTCCAAATCAGCGCGCGGAGGTGTTTATCGCCGGAGTGGAGACTAGGCCGAGCTGGAAATTCGCCGGCATCTGGTATCTGGCCGGATCGAACACCTGCGTATTCTCGAGCCCTGGCAATCAACAGGAGCTCGGCGCGACCCAACACATCGTCGAGACTTCAAACCGGCGCTTCCGGGACGACGAATTCCTGGTTCCCAGCGCCCTGACCCACGGCCGGTCCGCCATCCGGGTCCGCGTTAAGTTCACGCCCGTGGCGATCCCGCTCTTCCCCGGCTATCCGCTCCCTGACCTCGCCTGGAGCGAAATGCGCTACACAGCTTACAGCTTCGTCATGCCTCACACGATCACAATTCGATAAAGAATATTTTCTTCAGGCATTTCAGCGGCTTCCGGCCGATTTTTTGGATCGATAGTTCGTTTCAGCCTGTGCACATGCTACCTTGTAGCCGCATTATGACCCCTCGATCCATTCGCCGCGCCGCCGAGCGCAAAGCTGCCAAACTCGCCCGCAAGGCTGAAATCAATCGACAAAATTCCTTGCACTCAACAGGTCCGGTGAGTGTTGCGGGTAAACTCGCTTCCTCTCGCAATTCCCTAAAGCACGGACTCGCCTCCGCCACTCTGATCATCCCCGGCGAAGACCCGGCCGCTTTCGAAGCGCTCAAAACCGCTCTCATCGAAGAGCATCAGCCCGCTACCGAAACCGAAGAACTGCTTGTCAACGAAATGGCTCAATCTTATTGGCTCGAACAGCGCGCCCTCCGCCTCCAAAACGACTGTTTTACCGAAAATGGAATCGACGAAAAACGTCTGTCGCTATTTCTTCGCTATCAGACCACGCACCATCGCGCCTTCCACAAAGCGCTGACCGCACTGCTGAAACTGCACCAGACCCGCGCGCGTGGCTTCGTTTCGCAGGAAACATGCAGTGGGGCAGACTCTCAGTCTGCGCGGGACTCTCAGTCCCGCCTTTCGTCTTCTTCCGCTGGCTTCGTTCCGCAAAACAGCCCTTCTCCTGTCCCCGAATCTGGGTTCGTTTCGCAAAAATCGGATCCCGTCGCCTCCTCCGCCGCTCAATTCACCGCCGAAGCTGCCTGAAAAGGCTGGGCGCGAACCGTTCTTTGAGAACTGAATACAGTTCCCGCCGTTGCTGCGCCCTCAGTACGGCGAGACACAGCCACACCCGGATGCAGCGCGCAGACACGAGCAACAGATCAGAAGCAAGGAGGCGATAAAGGCGAGCGGTCTCGAATACTGGTGCATTACTAGACGATCAGACGGCGATCAGAATGATGCCAGCGGCAACGAAAGCCACTCCCATCCAGCGCCGCCCGGTGACCCGCTCCTGCAGGTAACACTCTGCGAGAAAGGTTTTGACGATATAGCTCAGAGCTGTTGCGGGAACTGCAAAACTCAGCTCCGACACGGAGAGCAGAGCCAGAAAAGAGAAAAACGAGATGGCGTTACTCAGAATGCCGCCCAGAATCAATCGATGCGTCGCTATGTAGCGGAGCACGCGAGCGAGGCCGCGCGGCTCGAAGCTCTCGATCTCTCCGTGCATTGCCATTCCCTTGGCGCTCATCAGATCGCCGATCGTTCCGGACAAAACGCTCACCACAACCCATATCCACCTCACTTGTTTGCTCTCCCGGAGGTTTTGTGCGATCGCACCGGGGTTTCGGAAACGAAAATCACTCCGAGGGAAATCAGGCCGACCCCAGCCCACCGGGCGAGCGAGATCCGCTCATCGAGAAAGAACTTGCTGAGAATGGCTGTGAGGACATAGGCGCTTGCCGTCACGGGTAGAACATAGGTGAGGTCTGCCCAGGTGAACATCGAAAGCTGGGCCAACATCCAGATAATCAGCAACAGCGTCCCCATCAGAATGAAAAGGCTAGTCATCAGCAAGCCTGCATAACGCAACAGCGGTGTGGAGAAGAAGTCGGGCATCTTGTTCATCCCGATGCCGAGCAAGAGGTTTCCAACCGTGTTGCTGATGACGATCAGCGCGATGAAGATCTGATTTTTCAATTTGAAAGTCGCTGCGGATGCAGCGATCAGGGTGCTCACAACCTCTTGACGCATGAGGCAACGCGCTCATGTCATCTAGGGCGCGAATAGGAGTACTAGTGCCGGTGCCGTCAACGCAATCATGGTAATCTCTATAGAAATATAGGTAATAAATGCGTAATTTATTGAAAGCGTTGGTTATTTCACTCGCGGTCAGTCTCGCCGCTTGGGCGCAAGTGGTGGGCGGAAGCGTTACCGGAACCGTTCGGGATGAAACGGGAGCTTCGCTCTCGGGTGCCGCCGTTTCCGTGAAGAATCTGGAGACCGGGGCGGAACGCCGACTCATCACAAATAGTACTGGCAAGTACTCCGCGCCATCGATCGCGGTGGGCCGATATCAGATCAGCGCCGCGAAGGAAGGCTTCAGCTCGCGGGTGAAGAGCGGGATCGATCTGGTCGTCGGCCAAAGCATCGAAGTCGATCTGGTCCTGCCGGTGGGCGAAATTCATCAGGTGGTCACGGTGCAAGAAACGGCATCTCCGGTCAGTGTTTCCACGCAACAGACCTCGGGTCTGGTGAGTGAGCGTCAAGTGAAAGATCTTCCTCTTAACGGCCGCAGCTATGACGAGTTGATTACTCTCAACCCAGCCATCGTGAACTATTCGTCACAGAGATCGGGAGGTGTCGGGACTTCCAACTCAGCCGTCGGCAATATGTTCGCGGTCTCCGGTCATCGCCCGCAAGAGAACCTGTTCCTCCTCAATGGCATCGAATATACGGGCGCTTCGGAGATCAACAACACGCCGGGAGGCGCAAGCGGACAACTGCTGGGTGTCGATGCCGTTCGTGAGTTCAACGTTGTCACCAATACATATGGCGCGGAGTACGGCAAGCGGCCGGGGGCTCAGATCAGCATCGTGACCGCCTCCGGAACGAACCAGGTGCACGGCAGCGTGTACGAGTTTTTGCGCAACAGCGCACTTGATGCGCGCAACTTTTTCGATGCTGGATTGATTCCTCGATTTCAGCGCAACGAATTCGGCGCTGCCTTAGGCGGACCCATCAAGAAAGACAAGCTCTTCGTTTTTGGAAACTACGAAGGTTTCCGGCAGCATCTCGGCTTGAGCGATCTCACGCTGGTTCCGGATACCGCCGCTCGCAACGGCAATCTTCCGGGGGCGAATGGGCTAACGCACGTGGGTGTCTCGGCCTTCGCTGCGCCGCTGCTTGCTCTTTGGCCGGTAGCTGATGGACCGGACCTGGGCGGAGGCATTGCCGAGGCATTCAGCCATCCGCTGCAGACGATTCGGGAAGACTTCGGCACAACGCGCGTCGATTACAATCCATCCGAGAAGGACGCCGTCTTCGGCGTCTACACGGTCGATGACAGCGCGGACAATACGCCCTCTGTAAATCCGCTGAGTGGAGTCGTCGAAAACCTTCGTGAGCAGGTCGCGAGCTTACAGGAGCAGCACGTCTTCTCGCCGAGTGTTCTGAACACGGCGCGAATCGGATTTTCTCGCGCCGGGTATTTCTTCACCGGCAACACGCCTGTGAATGTTCCGGGATGGGTGGAAGGAGATCCCATTGGGGCGATCGTAATCGGCGGCGGGACTGCGCTGAATGGGGCATCGCAGATCAGTCTCGCCGGCACGAACGCCGGCAGCAATTTATCAGCGGTGCGAAACCTGTTTACTCTTGACGACCACGTCGCGATCAGCCGCGGTATTCACCAAATCGAAGCCGGTGTCTGGTTCCAGCGGATTCAGGCGAACGACAATCTTGCTCAGTACAAATACGGGCAGGCCTCTTTCGCCAACCTGGCCGGCTTTTTACAGGGATCGATTTCCACTTTCACCGTGGTTTCATCGCCAGTCCCACTCGGTTGGCGCTCTCTCGAAGCCGCGGCTTTCTTCCAAGACGCCATTCGTGTGACTCCTCACCTGGAGGTCCGCCTCGGGTTTCGGTTCGAATCGACGAACGGCTGGAACGAGGTGAACGGACGCGGCTCGAATTACACTTTCGACGCGAACGGTGTCATCCAAACGGATCCCCGCGTCGGAAACTCCGTGTTCACCACAAACCGGGCGAAGTTTTTGCCTGAGCCGCGTTTGGGACTGGCGTGGGACCCATTTGGGCATAGCAAAACTGTCATTCACGCGGGATTCGGAATGTATCGCGCTCTGCTCGACAATCTGGATTACCGTCTGGATCAGACTGCCCCGTTCAACACCACACAATCTTTTAAGAACATTTCGCTTGCGGATCTTCGGATTGTCCCCGGCTCCGCACAAGCGTTGAACAGCCTGATCTCTCCGAGCGGCATACAGCCGGATGCGTATACGCCCACCATTCTTTCGTACACTTTCGAAATCGAGCAGCAGATCGCCAGCAACACGTCACTTAACGTGGGTTACGTCGGCTCGCACGGCTATCACGAGATGCTATCGCTCGATGCCAACGAGCCGGTTCCCACGGTTTGCCCTTCCTCACCTTGCCCGGCCGGTCTGGCGGCGGGAAGCATCTACTACCCGAAAAACGCGCTCTTAGCTAATCCGAATCTCGCGAACACAACGAGCTGGTTTTCCGAGGGCGTGAGCTCGTACAACGCGCTCGAAATCGATTTCAATCGAAAGCTCAGCAGCGGACTTCAGCTTCGCGGAGTCTACACTTATTCGAAATCGCTCGACGACGGCACGGCGTGGAACAGCAGCGTGGCCGCCAACGCGCCCGGGTTTGTCATGTTTCCCGGAAATCCCAAATGGGATTGGGGTCCTTCGACTACGGACGTGCGACACCTCGCCGTCCTTAACGGGACATATGAGCTGCCGTTCGGAAAGGGAAGAAAATTCTTCGCGACCTCCCGCGCCTGGTCCGAGAAGCTGGCCGGAGGATGGTCTATCAGCGCGATTGAGACGCTTCAATCCGGGCTTCCGTTCACGCCGCAGTTAGGCTTTAACCCCACCAATAACGGCGACAGCCGGAATCCCATCCGGCCTTCCCTAAACCCGGCTTTTACGGGAAACGTGATCCTGGGCGACCCAAATCGATACTTTGATCCGAATGCCTTCGTGCTGCCTGCTGCCGGAACGTATGGAAACCTGGGCCGCGATCGATTTGCCGGACCTGGCCTCACTACGCTTGACCTCTCGGCGTTGAAGATGACGACGTTCTCGGAAAGAGTCAAGCTGCAGTTCCGAGCTGAGTTCTTCAATCTGCTTAACAAAGTGAACTTCGGAACCCCGAATACCGTCGTTTTCACGGCGGCCTCTTCGCCACCGGCGCCAACAGCCGGTGTGATCACATCCACTGCCACGACGTCGCGCCAGATTCAGTTCGGTTTGAAGTTGATATTTTGATTTCGCTTTTAAGCTATTTTGTGCGGGCTTCCAGCTTCTCCTGTTCGGCTTTGTAATCGATGTCGTAGTTGATGAAACCTGCGCGCTGGAGGCCGCGCTGCGCCTGGCTATTTTTCATGAACGTGTTCCACACAAAACCTGTGCGCAGATTCTCGGCCATGAGCATGGTGATTCCCGTGTCAATTCCGATGACATCGGTGTCGTACCAATTCTTGAGCGGATTGAAGGCGTTGACAAACCCATAGCGGGTCCACGCCTGCGACCCGTATTTATCCTTGATTGTCCGGAGAACGCGTAAGGTGGCTTTGGGCAGGAAGGGCAGAGAACCTCCTGCCGCGCTCGGGACCACGGTTCCATCGATGGGCCCAACGGCCGGTGGACCGCCCCAGGCAACGTAGCCGTACTGCGAATCGGAAGCGGTGATTCCCCACAGATCATCGCTGTAGTCGGGGAACTGTTTGGAAAGCTGCAGGCAGAAGATGCGGTGAACTTCGGTTGCGATGATCGAGTTCAAGAAATAGTCCGTGTATTTGTCTCGTTTGCCTCGGAAATCGAACCAGGCCTGCGAGTATTGGTGTACGAACAGAGGCGCATAAGACCCGGTGTAACGCAGGCCCTTAAATTCGAAAGTCGCTCGGGTCCAGGCGTTCCAAGCCTCTGGAGGCAACGGGTTCGAGGAAGCACCGAGGCCAAACAGATAGATCATCATCAACTCGCTGTAGTAGTCCCAGCGGTAAGGAAGAAACCCGGTTTCGGGCGACCACCCGTGCGGGAGCAACGTGATGTCTTCCGATAACCATGACCATTGGACGCGGGCGAGAATGTCGTATGCAAAACGAGTGATTTCAGAGTTGCGGAAATACTCGCGGCAGGTAAGGACTCCGCAGAGTAATATGGCGGTATCAATGGAGGAGACTTCCGAGTCCCACATTCTGTCACCCGTCTTCAGATTCGCGAAATGATAAAAAAATCCTCGATGGGTAGCCATCTTCGACCAGAGAAAGTGCAATGCCGTAATCACACGCTCGTGCGCATCGCCAACCGAGAGATAACCCCTCTTATGTCCAATGCAAAGCGCCGTCAGGCCGAAACCGGTGGCCGCGATGCTTGCCACAATACTGGTGTCGTTAGCGCGTACGTTGCAGCGGTCTTTTACGAGACCGGTTTCTGGGTCGGTCTGCTCCAGAAAGAACTGAAAATTGGCCCGTTCCACTTCTTCCAGAAACTGGTCGTCTTCCGGTGAAATGGGTTCGGTCGAAAAGGATGGGGACTTGACAGGCTGGCCTTGCACAGCCTCCAGCACTCCGTGCTCCGACGCAGCAAGCGATAACGAAACGCCTGCGCCAGATATTCTACGCAGGAGCGCGCGCCGGGAGAATTGTACAGAACGGGTATCCTCCGCACTCATTCGCTCTCAGGATATACGTCGCACCCAGATACAATTCATTCTGCTTTCACTGGAGAGCAGGCGATGACAGGCAATCAAAAGGCTGCGCTGGTGGTTGGAACGTTCGTTATCTGCGGCATTATCGCCGGGGTAGTGATGACATTCCAGCCGCGTCCGGTGCCGAACGTTGCGCTGATCGGCGCGGTTCTGACACAGGATAGCGATCCCAAGAAGCAGATGCCGGTGGCCGGGGCGGATATAACGGCGACAGTCGATCTGGCGAGCAGCGAGACCCGCTCGGATCCCTCAGGGTACTTTCACGTCCAGTTACCGGTGCCGGAGAGCCCCAGCCAGACCGTCACCTTAAAGTTTCGGCATGCCGGTTACCATCCTCTCCAGATCACTGAGCCTGTTACCGACCAGCCTTATATAGCTCGTATGACGCCGGTCCCTGCGGAAACTCGCGTTGAGCCGGGGACGCCCGTGATCGCCATTTCCGATGTTCGAGTTCGGTATTCCGTAAAGAGCATGACCCGGCTGAGCGTTTCAAGCATCGCGCAAGTCTTCGAAGTTGTGAACACGGGCGGCATTCCCTGCAACGGCCATCCGCCCTGTTCGCCTGACAGTAAATGGAAAGCGACGATCGGCTCCGCCACTTTCGATGCCGGGGAGAGAAACGAATTTCAGGATCCCCGCGTGACGTGTATCGCAGGACCTTGCCCCTTTACGCGAATCGAATCGATCAGCTACACCGAAGGCCGACGCATGCTGAAAGTGTCTGCTCGCGACTGGTCCTACACAACCACTTTTCTGGTGGAGGCCGAAATCAATCGTACTCAGATCAGCGATATGGTCCGGCATTCTTATCCCGTTATTTTCGGCGCCGGGATGAATTTCACCCTGCCGGCCACGGCGGAGGGGCCCAGTATTGAAGCCGATGAGAATGGAGCGCCCATCGTGTTTCCTCTGGGACCCGACCTCACGTTGTCGTGGGCGGCTTGTACTCTCAAAACGGACGCCGACGGGTCAAAGCTGTATCATTGCGAGCTCAACCCGGGCTACCGCATCAAGCAATCGCGAGAAGGCGGCGGGTAGACTGGGCTGAATCCGGATTCGAACTCGTCTTTGCGTCTGAAAAAACATGTTTATTGTCCATAGCCCGGCAGCCGCCATTCTGCTGTGTGTGCTCACGATGATCGGCTGGGGTTCGTGGGCCAACACGCAAAAGCTCTCGGGAAGAGAACACTGGCCGTTTGAACTCTTTTACTGGGACTACTCGGCCGGTGTAGCGCTTACTGGATTGCTCTTTTGGTTGACACTGGGCACATTCGGTTCGGCGGGAGTGGCGTCTCTTGTGAATCTTCGGGCCGCTTCCGCCGGCGCGGAATTACGAGCCGTAGCAGCCGGAGCGCTGTTCAATCTTGCCAACATCCTTCTGGTTGCCGCTATCGATGCATCCGGCATGGCGGTGGCCTTCCCTGTTGGAATCGGGTTGGCGCTTGTGATCGGAACCAGCGTCAGCTACATTCAGGTGCCCAAAGGCAATCCGTTCTTACTGGCTTGCGGCGTGTGTCTCATTCTGACCGCCATGATCATCTCCGCCGCGGCTCACCGGCAGCTGCCGGGAGCGCATGAAACCGGCAAACGCTCCGGCATGACATTCGCCATTCTCGCCGGGTTGCTGATGGGCTTCTTCTACCCGCAGTTGATGAGCTCCACCTCCCCCGATTTCAATTTCGAGCCAATCCGCGCGGGAATGCTCACCCCCTATACGGCGCTCCTCTTCTTTGGGATCGGTGTGCTGGTCAGCAACATACCCATCAATGGGTGGTTCATGCGCTCCAGGGGCTCTCGTTTCTCTGACTTCTTGCTTGCTCGTCCGGCTCTGCACATACCGGGTATTTTGGGCGGCCTGATCTGGATGATTGCTTTGAGTTTGAACGTCATCGCCTCGGGCGTGGCAGGTCCCGCCATTTCGTACGCGTTGGGCCAGGGGGCAACGTTGATCGCGGCGCTCTGGGGCATCTTTATCTGGCATGAATTTCGAGGTGCGCCCACGGGGACGAACCGCCTCATCGCCCTCATGTTGGGTGCTTACGCGCTCGGAATCATCCTCATTGGCCGGGCGAATTTTTGAAGCGGGGCAAGCATGGGATTCAGGGACAGGGGCTCTGGCGCATGGGGCCCCAAGTGTGCCAAAGGATTTAGTACTCAGGGTTCTTGACCGCATTCACCAGGTTATTTACAGTGATCTCACCTGGTATCTGAATGTAAAGCAGCGACAGTGGAGGGCAGTGTGGAAATCGAGGTGACTATCCGCGGTTTGGTCGTGGATGCGAACACGAACGCACCCATCGTTGTCCTGAAGGGACTGCGAGACGATTCGCTGCTCCCGATCTGGGTGGGTGTCTCTGAAGCCCAGGCCATTGCGCTCGAACTTCAGGATATGCGGATGCCTCGCCCGATGACCCACGATCTGATCAAATCGCTGCTCATGGGACTTGATACGGAGATTAAGAAGGTGGTGGTCAACGAACTAAAGAACAGCACCTTCTACGCCCTGATCTGGCTGGAACGCGATGGTAAGGTCATGGCGGTGGACTCGCGTCCGAGCGATGCGCTGGCTCTCGCTTTACGTCATGATTGCCCCATTTACGTTGAAGAACGAGTATTCGAGGCCTGCGAGGTTTCGAGGACCGAGGCCGAGAAGGCGAACAATGAGGAATTGCGAAACCTGCTTGAGAATCTCGATGACAAGGACGTGGGCGGCTACAAAATGTAGCTTCGTCGCGCGGCTCGGGATCTCGTCAATGCGCCGGCGCGACGCCGGTTAGTGTTCCAAGAAAGCTCTGCGCCAGAGCGCAGGTGAGAAGAAGCGCGCCAAGGGCGGCTGATTGCAGTATGTGACGTAGTGGATCTCTTGGGTACGACACGGCTCAGTCTTCAAATTAGCGCGCCCGGTTTTCGGGCCTGACAATTAGCAGTTGTTCGCGGATGGCGATCATGGGACGCCCGTTTAGAATGAAAGCACGGTCCCGATCACATGGTCTTCTGTCTACGTATTTCGCGAGCGAGCGCGCCGGCGCTGGCACTGCTTGTGAGTGCGTCGGTGGCCGCTGCGCAGAACCCCGCCGCTGGCCAGAGTCAGAGCGCGGCGGCACAATCGACTTCGCGCGCCCTGGTAGAGAGCGGCCGATCTCTCTTTATTCAGCAATGCGCGTTCTGTCATGGTCGCGATGCCGGCGGTGGCGAAACCGGACCGGATCTTACAACCTCCAGCCTGGTCGCCGGGGACGTGGCGGGAAACAAGATAGGCGTAGTGGTGAGGAATGGCCGGCCTGAGAAGGGAATGCCGCGGTTCGATGTTTCAGATCAGGACCTGGCAGCGCTGGCGGCATTCATTCATGAAGAAAAAAACAAGGCCGGTTCCCAGCAGGGCGGCCGCCGTCGTGTAGATGCATCTGATCTGAACACGGGAAATGCAGAGGCGGGAAAGAAATACTTTTATGGCGCCGGGGGTTGCTCTTCGTGCCATTCGCCGACGGGTGACCTCGCCGCCATCGCGACGCGCTATCAAGGTTTGCGACTCGAGGAACGCATGCTATTTCCACACGATGCTGCGGCAAAAATCACGGTAACCCTTCGTTCCGGCGAAGCGATATCCGGTAAGCTCGCGTATCGTGACGAATTCACCGTGGCTCTGCGAGATGCTTCCGGCTCGTATCGGTCCTGGCCGGCCGGCCAGGTGAAATACACCATCGATGCGCCCGCCGAAGCCCATGCCGACCTGCTCGGAAAGTACACGGACAACGATATTCACAATTTGATGAGTTACCTCCAGACACTGCGTTAACATGAAGCTCCTCCGTTTGGCATCTCAGCTCACGCCAGTGGTAGCGATACCGCTGATGGTCTCCTCTTCGCTCTTCGCGCAGGGACTCAATCCAGGCAAGCTTCTCAATCCGCCTGCGGACAGCTGGCCGGGATATCACGGCGACTATTCCGGCGAGCGCCACAGTCGGCTGGTGCAGATCACTCCAATCAACGTCGAGGAACTGGGACTCGCCTGGGTTTTCCAAACCGGACAGAGTGCGGAACTGAAGTGCTCTCCGCTGCTGGTGGATGGAGTGCTGTACATCACCGTTCCCGACAATGTTTGGGCTGTGGATGCGCGCTCGGGTCACCAGATCTGGCACTACGCTTATCCGCGTAACAAGGGATTTCACATCGGACATCGCGGGGTCGCGATGTACGGCAACTGGCTGTTCTTCACAACGCCCGATGCTCACCTGGTATCGCTCAATGCGAAAGATGGAACGGTTCGCTGGAACGTGGTGATTGCTGATTATCAGAAGGGCTACTGGACGACGATGTCACCGCTCGTCGTCGGCAATCACGTGATCGTTGGAGTTTCCGGCGATTTCGATAACTTGCGAGGATTTCTCAGATCAATCGATCCGGAAACGGGTAAGACGCAGTGGGAGTGGGATAGCACGCCGCCCGCCGGAACTCCAAACACCTCCACTGGCGGTATGACCTGGATGACCGGAACTTACGATCCGGCTCTCCATCTGGTATTTTGGGGAACCGGGAATCCGACGCCTGTATTGACCGGCAAGACGCGCCCCGGCGACAACCTTTATACCTGCAGTATTGTCGCCGTTGACCCCGATACGGGCAAGCTCGTATGGGCGTTTCAGCCCTCGCCGCACGACACTCACGACTGGGACGCCGTCGAGACACCGGTACTGGTTGATGCGGACTTCAACGGACGGCCACGAAAGATGCTCATGCAGACTTCGCGTAACGGCTACTTCTTTGTCGTGGATCGTACCAATGGAAAAAGTCTTCTCACGGTTCCGTATGGCCCTGTCAATTGGTCCCTTGGCGTGGACGAGCAGGGCCGTCCGATCCCGAATCCGGAGAAGGAGCCGGCTCCCGACGGGCGTTTGATCGCGCCGGATGAAGGAGGCCTGACCAATTATCGTTCGCCAAGCTTCGATCCTAAAACCGGGCTGTTCATCGTGGATGCGCACCCCAGTTATGGCATCTACTTCGCTAAGCCGGCGGACGGCACGTTCGGCTGGGCGGGCGCTGATTATGGCGTCTGGGGCAAAGGCGTGCTCGACGCGATCGATTATCAGACCGGAAAAATTCGCTGGAGCCATGAACTTGGCCCTGGAGGTTCCGGCGCCGGTGTGTTGACGACGGACTCCGGGCTTACATTCACCGGCGATTCCTTGGGCAATGTTCTGGCGCTCGACACTCGTGACGGAAAAACGCTTTGGCATGCAGGCACCGGCGCGCCCATGCAGAGCTCTCCTATCACCTACGAACTGGATGGTCGTCAATACGTCGTGACCAGTAGCGGCGGAGTGCTCTTTGCCTGGGCCCTACCGGAAGTCGTGGTTGAGAAGTCCGGCACATCCGCGGCGAGCAGACGATAATAGTATTAGATAGATTTAGTCACGGTCGGCAATCTCTTAAAGAGGAGTATTTACGATGACATTGCTCGATTCATTAAAGAAGTACAGTGTCGTGGTAGCGGATACCGGCGACATTGAGGCTATTGCCCGAGTGAAACCTCAGGACGCCACGACAAATCCTTCGTTGCTCTACAGTGCCGCGCAGAAACCCGAGTACCAGCACTTGGTAGAGGACGCGATCGAACACGCGGACAAGGAAGGCGGCGACTCCAAAAAACAAGCCGAAGCCTTCATGGATAAGCTGTTCGTCAGCTTCGGCCGCGAGATTCTCAAGGTGATCCCGGGCCGTGTCTCAACCGAAGTAGATGCCGGGCTAAGCTTCGACACGGATGGAACACTGGCCAAAGCTCGACACTTGATTGATCTTTATGAAAAAGGCGGCACAAGCCGCGAAAGGATCCTCATCAAGATTGCGAGCACGTGGGAAGGAATTCGCGCCGCGCAGCAATTGGAGCGCGAAGGTATTCATTGCAACTTGACGCTGCTGTTCAGCTTCGCCCAGGCGGTAGCGTGCGCCGAAGCCGGCGTCACCTTGATCTCTCCATTTGTAGGCCGCATTTACGACTATTACAAGAAAGAGCGCGGCGGCGCCGACATCCCCATCGATGAAGATCCCGGAGTGGGATCTGTAACGCGTATCTACAACTACTTCAAAAAATTCGGCTACAAGACTTTGGTTATGGGAGCCAGCTTTCGCAAGGTGGAACAGATCACGCGGCTCGCTGGGTGCGATCTGCTGACTATTAGCCCCGAGCTCCTGGACAAGATGGGCAAGACCGAGGGCGAGATCAAGCCTGCCCTGACTCCGGAAGCCGCCAAAAAAAGCGAAGGCGAGCGCCTTCACCTGGACGAAAAGACGTTCCGATGGATGCATAACGAAGATCCGATGGCAGTCGATAAGTTGAGCGAAGGAATCCGGAAGTTTTACGCTGACGCTCGCAAGCTGGAGCAATATGCCCGGAAGAAGGTCGGCGAGACCGTCGGGGTCTAATCTGTAGCCGAAAGCCGGATACGATGCTATTCTGAACACGTATGGCAATTCCCAATGTGAAGCGTTTTCGGCCCTTCTGTCCAACGTGCAATGAGAGTTTCACGCTGATGACCGTCCTGCCGAAGGACACGGACGTGAACGCGTACCTGGCGGATGCTGTTGCGCGCCACGATCACAAGGCCTTCCAGGACGCCAAACAAGCGCATTTCAAGATTCGCGTCGGGCAGCAGAAGCAGAAGAAAGCAAAGTAACCTCTTTCTTAGCCGTTTACAAGCCCGCACGCTCTCGTTACGAGGGCCTGCGGGTTTGTGCTATTCGCAGCGCCTTGGAAGCGGCGAATGCCACGTCGGGATCAATATCCTTGGACAGGTTATTCAGGACGGGAACAGCGTCGTCGCTGTGGGTGGATCCTAGGATGGAACAGAGCGCCAGTTTCTGATCCTTCGTCGCTTGTGGGATAAGTGGGATCAAGGCCTTGAGCACATCGTCACGCCGGGCGAGTTCGGTCAGATAAGCGGAAGCAATGTTGGCGCGAGTCCTGGTGTCCAAGCTCTCCACAAGATAGGTGAGCGGACTGAAATCTGAAGCGTCCACCTTGCCCTCATCCACCAGTGCGAAAGCGGCGGCCAGGTGAATTTTCCAATCTGCTCCGATTTCGTTGTAAGCGCGCTCGATTGCAGCGAAGTCTTCGGGTTCGCGAATGCGGCCCAACCCCTCGAGCGCGGCGGCTCGCAACTCCGGATCTTTGTCTTGAACGTATTGGAGAAAGGTGGGCCGGTCGCCCGGGATCCCCAGCATCGCCAGAGCCCCCAGCGCCGCCCGGCGGATTCTGATATTCCGAGCGTCCTTGAGTGCGGATCGCACATCGGGAGCCGATGGCAGGCTGCGCAAAACGCCGATCGTCTCAAGCGCTGTCGCCTGGATGCGGTCATCCAGGTCATGCGCCACAATCGAGACACTCGGTCCCGCGGACGGATCGTGGATCTTCTGTAATGCCACTAAACTCTCAAAAATCAATTGGCTATTCTTGGCCCGCAGGGCCTGAAGCAGGGCGGGAACGGCCGGTTGGGCGCGTAGAATACCCGCGGCGAGTGCAGCGTTTGAGCGGACGTCGATGCTTGCTGCTCCTGAGATTTCGTTCGAGAGCGCCTGCGCCACATCTGGCCTGATGCTGATATCGGGATCGATTACCTGATCGTTGCGCGAGGAGAAGAACGACTTCACGTCGCGCACCCCCCGCGTGAAAGGCCCCGTAAGGCCGCCCTTTGCTACGTAACCGGGAAGATAATAGTTCGTAAGTCCATCGGTGGCGCGGATCTGCACCTCCGAATCGTTATCCTGCGTGGCCTTCACCAACGGGGTCAGGCTGGCTTCACCATCGATCTTTACAATCGCCTTGACCGCTTCCACCCGAATCTCGCGATCGGGGTCGCCCAGGTATTGGGAGAGCGCCGGAATAGCTTGCGCATTCCTCTTCCCCAGATCGCGAATTCGTTGAATCCGCTGCTTTGTGCTAAACCCTGCTTCCGACTGAGCGTGCGCCAGGATCGGCAGGCAGAACAAACACGCCAGGATCAAGCGCGAAAACATCGTCAAAAGGACAGTCGGCCTAACGAACAACTTCCACCTTTGTCTTGTGGGGTATGAGCCCCGCCTCGTACCCGAGGTCGAGGAGTTTCTGAGCGGCTCGCGGCACAACATCGCCACCATCGATGGTGTTCTGGTTCACGTACATGCCGACGAACTGTTCGGCCAAGGCCGGGTCGAGATTGCGAGCAAACTGCATCGCGTAATTCAACGCCTCTTCCCGATGATCGAGCGAATACTGAATGCTCTCACGGAGCAGCCTGGAGCACTCCGATTGAATACTGGGATCCAAGTTGCGTCGCATGGCGTTAGCGCCTAGTGGAAGGGGGAGTTCGTATTTCGATTTGAACCACTTACCGAGATCGAGGACGCTATGCAGACCTCCATGGCCGTAAGTCAATTGCCCTTCGTGAATCACCAGTCCGCAATCTACTTCATGATCCTTTACCGCCTGCAAGATTTTGTCGAACGGAATGACGACGTGCTCAAACTCGGGCTGGAAGAGCTTCAGAGCCAAGAAGGCTGTGGTCATCGTGCCCGGGATGGCGATTCTCTTGCCTTTGAGTTCTTCCGGTTTCAGCTTGCGCGAGCCCACCACGATGGGTCCATAGCCATCGCCCACGCTTGATCCGCTTGCCATCAGAACGTATTTATCGGCGATGTACGGATAGGCGTGATAGGAGACGGCCGTCAATTCGTAAAGTCCTTCCGTGGCCTTTCGGTTCAGGGATTCGATGTCCTCCAGCACGTGGCGGAAACTCACCAGTGGAGAGCGGACTTTCTTAGTTGCCAAGCCATAGAACATGAAGGCATCATCGGAGTCCGGGCTGTGAGCACAGACGATTTCCTGCAACGAGGGACTCATACCTGGCGTTTCTCTGAAGCGGGCAAACTCAGTGTAACAGAGGCTTTAAGTTGCGCCAGGGGAGGCTCGCAAGGCCAACAGCAGCGGTTCCAAGATGTCCAGGTCGGCTTCTAAAGTGATCAGAGAGGAGCGGCACGCCGCAAGATCCTGCCGCTTCGCCGCCAGTTCAAGTTCCTGCGCGTGAGAGCGGGCCAGCGCTGCGTGCAGGCTGCTCAGCGAACCTTTGATGGTATGCGCGACGCGGGCGAGCTGGTCGCATTTTCCCTCGGCCAAAGCCGAGCGCATTTCCGCCACCTGAGCGAGGCGTTCGACCAGAAACAGATCGATGATTTCAACGACCAGATCGTCGTCATAGGCGACTTGGGCTTTGAATCCCTGTACTTCAAAGACAGGCAGCCTGGAGGAGTCCCCGCTACTTGCCCCTTCGAAACCGGCAAGGCCGCGCGCCAAACTGGCGACGGCTTCCGAAAACGTCGCGGGCTCGAACTTCTCCGGCAGGTACCCGTCGACCGCGAGGTCCCTGGGGGCCTGGGCGGCAAACGACAGAACGGGAGTCCGCCCGAGGGCCCGCTGATTCCGTTCCGTATCCCGGAGCCGAGCGGTAAATTCGTTGAGGCCGTCGGGCGGAAGGGACCCTAACAATACCGCGTCGAACTTCTGAATCGTAAGCGCTTCGGAAGCCTCATCGAGCCCGGCGGCTGGAAGCACTGCGTGCTTGGCATCCGTCAACGCGGAAAAGATGCGCTGGGATTCATCCGCGTCGCTTTCCACAAGAAGAACTCGCAATGTATTCATTTACTTGTATCCGAAGGGCACAAGGTGCTTGTGGAGCGCGGGCCGGCCGCTCCGTGCGGTTCTATAGCAACTTTATGTCCCAAATTTCTACTCTCCTTGTTTATGATGTATACTCTCGATTTAGTGGGGGTGTGTCTTCCCTAGTCTCACGACTCGCTCCATATCTCACCTTGGCCAAACGCCTATTGCACTAGTATCTCGCCTAAAAGGTATCTCCGGCACCCTCTTCAACCTCGTTTTCCCGGATGACTGCCGCGTTTGCGAAATGCCTCTTGCAAACCTCTCGCGGATCCCGGTTTGTTCGGCCTGCCTTGCGCTACCTAAGCCTCTCGAAGCAGAGTTTTTCTGCGTCGCATGCCGTACCCCTTTCGTGGATTCCTATCCGCTGGACGAGCATGATCTCTGTACGGTCTGCCGGGAGAGCCTGGTGAACTTCGATTCAGCCTACTCTTTCGGCAGTTATGAAGGACCCCTCCGGAAACTAATCCATCTTTTTAAGTACGGCAAAGTGGAAACCCTTGCCACGCCTCTGAGCCGGTTTCTTCTCCAGGCCTTGCCGGTCGATCACTGTTTTGATGTAATCATCGCCATGCCTATGCACTGGCGCAAGCACTGGGAGCGCGGCTTCAACCAAGCCGAGCTGCTCGCCAAGCCGGTCGCGAAGCGGTATGGCCTGAGACTTTCGAATAATCTTCGCCGGCGCCGTTACACCAAGCCGCAGGCCGGCTTAACAGAAGCGGAGCGACGACAGAATCTGAAAGACTCACTCCGCGTCAAAAGGCCGGAACAGATTGCCGGCAAGCGCGTGCTCCTGGTCGATGATGTTTTTACAACGGGAGCCACCCTTAGAGCGGCTGCGACCGCTCTGAAAGAGGCCGGCGTCCGTCACGTGGCGGCCTTGACTTTGGCGAGGGTGGATCGCCGAGGTTTCGAAAGCAGGGCGCGCACCTCTCCGGCAAGGCAACGCGTTTCGAACGGCTCTAGCGGTTCGGCAGAAAGAGCGGAGCCAGTGTTGTCCGCCGCCGGAACGGGAGTGACTTAGCGGGATAACCTTTTTTCGGAGCGTGTCTGATGCCCAATCCGGATCGACTTCATAGACCTGTCCTCGTGCTGAATGCCAGCTACGAGCCCATCAATATCTGCGCCGCCCGGAGAGCGCTCGTGCTGATCCTGAAAGGGGTCGCCTCTGCCGAGGAAGTAGCGCCTTCGCAGGTGCACTCGGCGCGGCGGGTGCTTAGTATTCCCTCTGTAATCCGGCTACTCGAATATCGAAGAATCCCGCATCAGACACGCGCCCTTTCCCGCAAGAACATTTTGATGCGGGACCGCTATACCTGCCAGTACTGCCATCGCACGTTACCCTCGGGCGAAATGACGCTGGATCACGTGATTCCACGCTCTCGCGCCGGTGAAACGGCGTGGGAAAATCTGGTGGCGTGCTGTCATCCCTGCAATAACAGGAAGGGCAACCGCACGCCGGAAGAGGCCGGCATGAAGCTCCTGCGGTCTCCTCGTCCCTTCAGCCTGCATACCAGCAGACACCTGATGCGGCTTTTGGGGCGCAGCGACGATCAGTGGCGGAAATATTTGTTTTATTCGGACTAGCGCGCGAGTTTATTGCCGCGGCTCGGGTTGCAGCTTTTCGGGCTTCGGCGCAGCGCCACCCTTTACCGGACTGATGATCACGTGTGCATTGCGGCCTTCCAGGCGTGGTTGGCCCTCGATCGCGCCGATGCCGGCAAGGTCGTCGGCGAAGCGCAAGAGAAGCTTTCTGCCCAGATCCGTATGGGCAATCTCGCGGCCGCGAAATTGCACAACGGCTTTCACCCGGTTGCCTTCCTGCAAGAAGCGAATCGCGTGATTCTTTTTGAAGTCGTAGTCGTGATCGTCGGTGTTGGGCCGGAACTTCAATTCCTTCACCTGGATCACGTGCTGCTTCTTCTTGGCGTCGTGTTGCTTCTTTTTCTGCTCATACTGCCACTGGCCGTAATCCATGGCCTTGGCGACAGGCGGCTCGGCGGTGGGAGCAATCAGGATCAGGTCCAGACCCAGGTCCTGCGCCTTGCGCACGGCGGCAGGAGTAGGCATAACCTCCACGGATCCGTCGGGGAAGACGGCGCGTACCTCTCGGACCCGGATGGCTTCGTTCACATTTTCTCGGACTCTAGGCCGGCGCGGTGGGAAATTCCTCGGTGGATACATGCCGGACTAACGGACGGCGCTGTGCAGCGCGGAGGAGACGGGATGGAAAAAAATCAAAAGCTATACCTCGTATCAGTTTACACGCAAAATCAGGATTGCGGGCGTTCCGAAGCCACTTTATTTTTCGGCGGCCAAACCACCTTGTTGCCGCTTCGCAAAGCCAAATTCCCAATCTGGCCCGCCCTTGCGCATGCCACGCCGGTTTCCACCGGGGCGTTCGGTGGTTTCCGGTCTCTTACACACTGCAGGAAGTTTTCCATATGCGAGACGGTTCCATCGAGCGCGCTACGCTCCGTGAGCATTGGATTCTGATTGCGAACGTTCTCTCGGTAGACCGCGAAACCGGCGCGATCTATCTTTAGCGTAGCGTTGGTGCCCCGGAATTCGAGGCCCCCATCATCGACGGAGGAAACCATCGTTCCTTCATAACCCACTTCGAATCCTGGATAGCGGAACGCGGCCTGGAGCGTGTCCGGGCACTCCCAAAGATCGAAGACATAACGGTCCCCCAACATTTGTGCCACCTGAGGTTCCGGAGTTTTCATGGCCCAGTGGACGACATCGATCCAATGCGTGAAGAGGTCGGTCATGGCGCCACCGCCGAAATCCCAGAACCAGCGCCAGCGGCGGAATTTCTCTTCATTGAAGGGCTGCTCCGGGGCGGGTCCCAGCCAGCGCTTCCAATCGAGAAGATCGGTTTCGATCGGCTTCTGCGGCCGATGGGTTTGATAATTCTGATACCAATACGTGCGGACCTGTGTCACCCGGCCAATATTTCCGCCCTGGATCAGATCCACGGCGCTCTGAAAGTGAATCCAACTCCGCTGCTGCATTCCACATTGCAGAATGCGGTTCGATCCACGCATAGCCTGGATTAGAACATCGCCCTCCTCGATCTTGTGAGTGACGGGTTTTTCCAGGTAAATGTCTTTGCCGGCCGCAAGGGCATCGCACGCCATGCGAACGTGCCATTGATTCGGGGTGGCGACGATCACCGCATCGATATCGTTCTTGGCAAGCAACTCGCGGTAATCAAGATGGGTGCTGGCGAGTCCATTGGTTTTCTCGCGGACTTCATCGCGGCGCGGTTCATACACATCGCAGGCTGCGGTGACCTCGCAGCCGGCCGCCTGGCCAGCGGCATCCAGCAAGTTCCGCATCCGACCGCCACATCCGATGGCGCCGAGATGGATGGAGTCATTTGCTCCGAGAACCCTCGTCGCAGCCGCGGCCGTAATGCCGGTAGCCATTAAGAATGAGCGCCGGTTGGTTTTCATGTTTCGATCATCGTATCAGGGGCTGCGGGGTTATGGGAGTTGTTATTCGCTCACGGCGAGGATCACCGACGTAGCATAGGATGTAACGCACCCACGATGCTTTCCTTTTGCCGCATTGCCGAATGACCATCTCGCCCCAGTCAACACAACGCTCGAAGCGGCTCAAGCCGCTTTTGCACAACACAAATTGGGCCTGGGTGGGTTACCTGGCCTTGGGATTGGCGCTGCTGCCCGGGCGCTTTGAATGGTCATCCCGGACGCGAAGCGCGAACTGGAGGGGGTTCGACTGCTCGGCGTTCTTCCTTTGCATCCTGATTCCGCTGATCTCAGGGATTCTCGGTCGAACGAACGTCCGAGCTTCAGCGCGCAACTTGATTGTGGGGGGAACGACGCTGGTCTTCTCGTTGCCGTACCACTGGCTGCGCCTGGACACTCTGTACTACCACCGAAACCGGCCGCGCTGGGTGGATTGGAAGAGCCTTCCCCAGGCGCCAAAGTTGGTCTGGTTTCCGGAAGCCTTTCGAGGACCTGCCCAGATCCCCTACGAATTTGTGTTCTTCGGGTTGCTAACGCTTGCGTTTGTCACGTCCGGGTGGTTATATTTGAGAGCGCGCCGCGCGGCCGGCCGGACGGTGCCGCGCTCGACCGCAATCTACGGTGCGGCAGTCGTCCTGCTGGTCGTCATTGAAAGCTGGATGCATCTTTCGATGCGGTCGCCTTATACGTATATCTGCCATTATGAAAGGCCTGCTTCAGCGAATTACTGGTATCAATCGCTGTTATTCTCAAACGGGCAAGGGGCGGTGAATGCGGATTACTTCGTATTTAGGGCTCTGGAGGAAGTGTTCATTGGAACTCCGGGAGAAATTAACGGCATGCTCATCCGGAGACCGTTTCCGTTTTATATATCGGCGCAGTTCAGCTATTTCGTCAATCCATATTACGTGATGCTGTTTCTAAATATCACGATGTGGGTATTAGCGGTACTGGCTATTCATCAATATGTTAGCGCGCACTTTGGCCCTGACATAGCAGATATCGCTGCACTGCTTACGGCATCAGGGCCGGGATTCATCATGTACGTTGCTCAACCGCAAAGCTATTTATGGGGATATTGCGCCATGGCGATTATCGTTTGGGCGCATTGGCGTATTTGTGGAAGCCGAGATGCCAATTTGGCAGATTATGCGCTCTTTGGGGGTATATTCTCGCTGGCGCTCCTTACTTATGACTTGTTTGCACTGCTGCTATATCTTATCGGCTACGAGCTATTGTTCAAAAGGTCGTTGTGGAAAATCATTGTTTCGGGCGGTGTCGCAATCGGCGGGTATGCGGCTTTCGGACTACTGACCGCCCACATGCGGAGCTTTAGCCACGACTCTGTGAATAGCAATTATATCCATACGTCCTTGGTGAACGCCCTTTCTACTTTACGCAGCAATCCAATGGGGCTTGCCACTTACATTGACTATGCTGGACTCCTGCGTAACTATTTCTGGAACCTAAGTAATAGCGTATTCGTATTTCCTTTCCTGATAGCGGCTGTTGGACTCTTCTGCTTGAACGGTTCTCACAAGGTGAAACTGATTGGACTGCTCCTTGTCCCGAGCTTCGCTACGGCGGCGTTCTTATACTTTGGGAAAACTTTCCTGGGTTTGATGCCGAGGTTCAGTTTCATTGCCTATCCGGCGATCTATGTTCTATGCGCGGCGGCACTCTGGTCTGCGGGGCGCTTCGCGGCGGCGCATTGGCCGGGTTCGCGATCGCACCGAGCCGGCATCGCGGTGGTGCTCGCAGGTGTTGCTGCACAGGTAGTGCTGGTGAATGCAGATGTGTTCGGACATCCTTGGCTCTACTATCTTTTCTACTGGGAGCAGCTTACGCCAGGAAATTTTTAGAAGCGCGGGCGACGTTGGCGATGAATCAGATGACCAGTATCGAGCAACACAATCGCGAGATTCACGAGAATATTGAGTACTGGAACAGGAAGCCGCTGCTGCAGCGGATTTACGCCGACTTTTATCGTGAGATTGCGGCGAGAGTAAATCCGAGCGTCCCAGGAACGATAGTGGAACTCGGCTCCGGCATGGGCAACATCAAGGAACGTCTTCCAAACTGCATTACGACGGACGTGTTTCCAAATCCATGGCTGGATGCAGTGGAAAACGCGTATTCGCTGAGTTTCAGAGACAGTTCAGTCGGGCATCTCATTCTTTTCGACGTGTGGCATCACCTGGAGTTTCCCGGGACGGCACTCCGGGAGTTTTATCGTGTTCTGCGGCCCGAGGGAAGACTGATAGTTTTCGATCCGGCCATGGGACTCTTCGGCAGGATGGTCTTCGGGATGTTTCATCACGAACCACTGGCTCTCCGCGATCGCATTGCCTGGTACGCGCCGGCCTCATTCTCGGCTGAGGCTCACCGTTATTACGCAGCGCAGGGCAATGCCAGCCGGATATTCGGCGGCCATGAGTTCCGGGATCGATTGGAGGACTGGCGGGTATTGGAAATCCGCTACTTTTCAGCCCTATCTTACCTGGCATCTGGCGGATTGCGCGGGCCGCAATTTTATCCTGAAGCGTTGCTTCCTGTCTTACAAGGCATAGACCGGATGCTCTCACGGTTCCCACTGCTGGCGTCGAGGATGCTGGTAGTTCTAGCAAAAGGGCCTAAATAGGAGGGCGAGTGAACTAAAATGGTGGAGCGCATATCCGGTGCAACATCAGTTATCGGAATGCCGGGAGGGCATTGCTGAAGTCAGCTTTGATTACGGGGATCACCGGACAAGACGGGTCCTATCTCTGCGAATTGCTGCTTTCCAAGGGATACACGGTTCACGGGCTCGTGCGTCGCAGCTCCAGCTTTAACACCGGCCGCATTAATCACATATATGAAGACCCGCACGAGTCGAATCGGAAGCTGATACTCCACTATGCAGATCTCACCGATTCGACGGGTTTGCGACGAGCGCTCGAAATCTCTCGCCCCGAGGAGATTTACAATCTCGGCGCGCAATCTCACGTAAAGGTTTCCTTTGAGAATCCCGAATACACGGCAGACGTCGACGGGATGGGCACGCTACGGCTACTTGATTGCGTGCGCGACCATATGCACCACACAGGCCGCCAAGTTCGTTTTTACCAGGCGGGATCTTCGGAGATGTTCGGCGCTGCTAAACCGCCGCAGAGCGAAGTGACACCGTTTCATCCGCGAAGTCCGTACGCGGTTTCGAAGGTTGCCGCGCACTGGTACGCGGTGAATTACCGGGAAGCATACAACCTCTTCATTGCCAATGGCATTTTGTTCAATCATGAGTCGCCGCGCCGCGGTGAGACCTTCGTTACTCGGAAGATAACGCGGGCCGTGGGAAGAATCAAAGCAGGTCTAGAGAATAAGCTTTATCTCGGCAATCTGGAAGCGCGCCGCGATTGGGGATTTGCCGGCGATTATGTCGTGGCTATGTGGATGATGCTGCAACATCACCAGCCCGAGGACTTTGTCATAGCGACGGGTGAGTCCTACTCGGTACGCGAGTTTCTGGAGGAGGCGTTTTCCTATGTGGGACTGGAATGGCAGAACTACGTCGAAATCGATCCAAATTACTTTCGGCCCACGGAAGTCGATTATTTACTGGGCGATTCTACTAAGGCCCGGGCAGCTCTCGGTTGGAAACCGGCTGTTCAGTTCAAGCAACTGGTCCGGATGATGGTGGACTCAGACTTACGCGGTGCCGAGCAGGAAAGGCTCCTTCAAGAAGCAAAATACGCCGGCGCCCGTAATATTGCGAATTGATATGGAAAAAGGCAGCCGCATTTTCATCGCCGGAGCGCGCGGCCTGGCGGGCTCCGCCATCGTGAGATACCTTCGAAGAGAGGGATTTACTAACCTGCTTGTCCGATCCCGACAGGAGCTGGACTTGATGTCACGACCAGCGGTGGATACATTTTTTTCGGAAACCCAGCCTGAATATGTATTCCTCGCCGCCGCAAAAGTGGGCGGCATCCTGGCGAATTCGCGATACCCTGCGGACTTCATTCGCGACAATCTTTCGATTGAGCTGAATGTGATAGACGCCGCGTGGCGGTACGGCGTTAAGAAGTTAGAGTTTCTCGGCTCGTCCTGCATCTACCCGAAGTCTGCGCCTCAGCCGATGAAAGAAGAGCACCTGCTAACCGGCGCCCTCGAACCGACTAACGAATGCTATGCCATTGCGAAAATAGCGGGCATAAAGCTGTGCCAAGCGTATCGGATCCAGTACGGATTCAACGCTATTTCGCTGATGCCGACAAATTTGTATGGCCCCGGGGATAACTTCGACCTGGAGAACTCGCATGTGCTGCCTGCCTTGCTGCGTAAATTTCACGAGGCAAAAGTAGAACAAGGCGCTGAAGTGACAATTTGGGGCAGCGGTACGCCGCGCCGAGAGTTTTTGCACGTTGACGATCTTGCATCGGCTGCCGTTTTCCTTATGCAGGAGTATGATGCCGGCGAGATTGTGAATGTCGGCGCAGGCGAGGACATTATGGTTACGGATCTGGCCCAACTGATTGCTCGAGTTGTGGGATACAGTGGAAGACTTGCCTTTGACCTCTCAAAGCCAGACGGCACACCACGAAAGCTATTGGATGTTAGCCGCTTACACGCACTGGGATGGCGGCACTCGATAGAGCTCGAAGAAGGTATCCGCTCGACTTATGCATGGTTTCTGAAAAGACCAACGAAAGCCGCGTGAGCTAACTCCGATTATGTCCTCCGCCGCCGTACAGACGAAAACATCTAGCCGCCGCTATTCAATGACTATTGAAGAGGAGTACCGGCGAAGGAGGCAGAATTATTGGGACGATTTTGCCGCAAACATCGAACGCTGGGATCCGCCGCGCCGTGCTTTCAGGAAGCGCCTGAGCGAAGTTTATCAGCGCATGATTCCGTCTGGGAAGCGAGTTCTTGAGTTGGGTTGCGCACGGGGAGATTTGTTGGATTCGCTCAAGCCGTCGCATGGAGTTGGAATAGATTTCTCGGCCGGAATGGTCGAACTGGCAAAACGCAGCTATCCGTCGCTATCATTTCGGTGCGAAGATGTCCACTCGCTCGACTTGGGCGAGCAGTTCGATTACATCATCTGCTCGGACCTGGTCAACGATCTCTGGGATGTGCAGCAGGTTTTTAATGTCGTGAAGCTGCATAGTCACGCATCGACCCGGTTCATTCTCAACGCGTATAGCCGGTTATGGGAGCCACCGCGGCGCTTGGCCGAGGCGATGCATCTGCTCAGCCGCCAACCCACACAAAACTGGTTGACAGTGGAAGACCTCGCGAACCTCCTTGCGTTAGCGGACTTGGAATTAATCCGGACCGGCGAAGAGGTCTTATGGCCATTCCGAACGCCTATTGTCGACCGGCTTTGCAATCAATATCTGGTGAAGGTCGCACCCTTCCGATGGCTGGCTCTGGCGAACTTTCTTATCGCGCGGCGCAGGGCGGCGCCCCGGCCGAAAGACGCGATTGTCAGTGTCGTGGTTCCTTGCAGAAACGAGGCTGGGAATGTAAAGCATATCCTTGATCGCGTGCCTGAAATAGGCGCCGGAACAGAGCTTATTTTCGTTGAGGGCAATTCAACGGATGAAACTTATGAGGTAATCCAGAGCGAGATCAGAGCGCGGGTAGACTGCCGCGCCAAACTTTTCCGGCAGACCGGAAAGGGGAAGGGCGACGCGGTCCGCCTAGGGTTTACGAATGCCACGGGCGAGGTCCTGATGATACTCGATGCGGATCTAACCGTGGCGCCAGAGGACCTACCGCGCTTTTACGAGGCGTGGCGATCCGGCAAAGGGGATTTCATCAATGGCGTGAGGCTTGTGTATCCGATGGAAGAACGCGCTATGCGCTTCTTTAATCTGCTGGGCAACAAATTTTTCAGCCTCGCGTTCAGTTGGCTGCTGGGGCAGAGCATCAAGGATACGCTTTGCGGTACCAAGGTCTTGAGCCGTGCCGATTATGAGATGCTGGCGGCGAACCGAGGATACTTCGGTCAACTGGACCCCTTTGGAGATTTCGATTTGATTTTTGGCGCAGCTAAATACGCGTTGAAGATGGTGGATTTGCCGGTGCGATATGGCGAGCGCACCTATGGGGAGACGAATATACAGCGCTGGAGCCACGGTTGGCTCTTGCTGAGAATGCTGCTGCTGGCCATGGCGCGCTTGAAATTCGTCTAGTGCAGAGGCGGATGGAATCGCGTGATTTCGATGGTCAGCAAAATGATCAGATCCTTCAACCGATTGCCAGTGTGGAGCCGCCAGGTTGCGGTGGGAAATTATTTCATTCAAGTTCCCAACTTTGACCGGTGGCTGTACGTGAAGCTGCTGTCACTCCAACTCATGGGACGGGAGGAGCGCGAAATCCTTTCGCGTCATATCAGCGCGGGAATGACGATCATCGATATCGGCGCCAATATCGGGCTCTACAGCATCTTTCTCGCGGACCTGGTTGGGCCGGGTGGGAGGGTCTTCGCGTTCGAACCGGATCCCGTGCTGTTTGAGGCGGCGGTCGCGAACTGCACACAGAATGGCAAGGGCGATGTCATCACGCTCCACAATTTGGCTCTGGGCTCGCGGGCCGGACATGCGGCGCTCTATCGAAGCGGCTTTAACTCCGGAGACAACCGGCTGAGTGCCTCACCGAAGCACCGAGAGAATGTCGGGGTAGAAATCGCGCGGCTTGATGACGTTCTTCGCGGAGTGAAGATTGACTTCGTCAAAATGGATGTACAGGGCTGGGAGCCTGAAGTGCTTCGAGGAATGGAGGAGACGCTGAAAAGCAATCCGGAGTTGACGATATATTTTGAATACTGGCCTGAAGGTCTGCGCCGGGCCGGCGAGCATCTCTCCTCACCGGCGAACATTCTATGCGGCCGCGGATTCAAACTGTTCCTCCCCGCTGATGAAAAAGCGCCGCTCTCCTCAAAGCAAATCGAAGATTTAGGAAAGAAATATTCCGGGAACCGCTTCGTCAATCTGCTCGCCCGACGTTAGAAGAAATTGCGGTGAGGATTTCGTAACAATCGCGGCAATGAGGGCCGTCTATACCTTCAAGTCCAACAAGGCACTTGTACAACGAGAAGCTTGCTACCCAATCCTCCATCGTGCTACGGTTTTCGGTTGACGCCCCTTTTCGCTCCCTCGTGTTCCGACTCACGAGCATTTTATTTAATTACCGGGCTGATTTTTGCAGTCGCAGGGGCTTTGGCGCAGACGCAGCAACCGGCGAAGCGCAATTTGCCGGCGCCCGATGAAATCGAACTGCAGGCCGTAACACAGGATTCGAATGGATCGCTGCGATACCTGCATCATGACGCCAAGATTGAGACCTCCGAGATGTCGATTTCAGCGGATGAAATCGAATACAATTCCGAGACGCACTGGGCGTATGCGCACGGACACGTGCATCTGGAGCAATTCGCGACCGGCGACACGCTGAATGCGGATCACGGCGATTACAACCTGAAGACGCAGGCGGGGAAGTTCTATGCGGTGAGCGGTACGTCACCCGCGAAAATCATCACCAGCCCGGGAGTGCTTACGACAACCAATCCGTTCTACTTCCAGGCGCAATGGGCCGAACGCATCAGAGATCGTTACATTCTGCATCATGGTTTTCTGACGGACTGCAAAATTCCGAAACCGTGGTGGACATTCGAAGCTCCCGTATTCGATGTAATCCCGGGCGACCGGGCGATTGCGCGACACACCCTTTTTCGTCTGAAGCGCGTCCCTATCTTCTACTTGCCCTTTTTCTATCGACCCCTGGGAAAGAATCCGCGGCAAAGCGGTTTTCTGACTCCAAACTTTGGGCACAGTACTCTGTACGGCTTTATGTACGGAGGCGGTTATTACTGGGCAATCAATAGAAGCTACGATATGACCGGTATAGTGCGTTATTTTACCGAGCGCGGCCCGGCGATTGCATATGACTTCCGCGGAAAACAAAGCGAAGTTACGGATTTCGATTTTAACCTGTATGGCGTAGATGATATACAAGGCGCGCTTGAACCCGATGGGAGCAGGCAAAAACAAGGTGGCGCTGAATTTGCGCTCACGGCGAGGACCCAAATTTGGGGCTTCGACGGACGGCTGGTCTACAACTATTTGAGCTCCTATCTGTTTCGCCAGGCGTTTTCGTACTCGTTTGCTTCAACGATTTCTTCCGAAAATAATTCGATCGGTTATTTGCAAAGGCACTTTCATGATGGGGCCTACGCCCTTAATCTGGTATTCCAGCGGGATCAGACGTTCGAGAGCGTAACAACGCTGGACCAGATTCCGAATGAAGTGGTGATTCAAAAACTGCCCTCGATCGAATTTTCGGGACGCGATCAACCGATCTCCGACGGACCAGTTCCGGTCTGGTTTTCGTTTGAATCGAGTGCGGGATTATTAACTCGCGCGGAGCCGCCCGGCATTTACAGCAGCGGCACTTCGACGAAAACGTTCCAAACCGGCCCGCTCTCGCGAGTGGATATTGAGCCGCGGGTGATGACCTCGTTCAATTTCAAGAATTTATCATTGAACCCGAGCATCACATTGGGCGCGACGGATTATGGGAATTCTTACTCCAGTAGTACCACGTACGCTAACAACCCCGTGTCGAGCGTGGCTCTGGCCAATTTGAACCTGATCCGTAAGGATGCGGACTTCGTCCTGGATCTGCGGCTCCCCACTGTCGAGCGCGTTTATACACCGCCGAAATGGCTGCAATTAGGCGAGAAGGTCAAACACGTAATCGAGGCGGAAGCAACTTACGAGTATGTCACCGGCATCAATGAATTTCAGAGGACGATTCACTTCGATACGACAGACATTCTATCTAATACGAATCAGCTTACTCTATCTCTGACGAATCGGCTGTATCGGAAGGACAAGCGCGGCAATGTAGGCGAATTCATGACTTGGCGGATTTCGCAGGCACGGTACTTTGATCCGACATTTGGGGGTGCCGTTCTCGTAGGGCAGCGTAATGTGGTTCTGGCCACGACGGAACTGACACCGTTCACGTTTCTTGATGGACCACGCCCGTATTCGCCCGTAATCTCTTCTCTTACTCTAAATCCTTACACCTGGCTGTCGGTTCAATACGGAGCCGAATATGATCCCCTGCGTCACAAAGTCCTGGATCACACTCTTTCTACTTCTGTACGGCACTCCCGGTATTTTGGCAGTATTTCCGAAACGGCAATTACGACGAACCCACTGCTGATTCCACCCGCAAACCAGATAGTGTTCGGTGGAGGTTATGGAAGCACGAATCGGAAAGGCTGGAATGCGGCCGCGACAGTCGATTTTGACGCGATCTTAAATAGGCGGCTCTTTGATTTTGTCACTCTCTCTTACAACACGGACTGTTGTGGCTTCAGTTTCCAACTTCGAAACTATAACCTTGGAATCAGGAATGAGAATCAATATCTGTTTTCCTTTTCGATAGCGAATATCGGTACCTTTGGCAGCTTACAAAAGCAAAGCCGAGTCTTTTAGAAAGAGAACGTTAGATTTGAGGTTTTCTCATTACTAGTACAGCGAGGAGATCCCGTTGCGGTGTTTTGTGACGGGTTGTGCCGGCTTCGTCGGCAGTAACCTGACAGACCAGTTGCTTGCATTGGGGCACCAAGTGACCGGCTACGATAACTTGTCTACCGGTCATCGGGCCTTTCTCAAAAGCGCCTGTGCGAATGCTCGCTTCCAGTTTGTGGACGGCGACTTGCTTGATCCTGCACTGCTTACCGCAGCCCTGGAGTCCAGCGACTTTGTATTCCATATGGCTGCCAACGCGGACGTGCGCTTTGGAACGGAGCATCCGATTAAGGATCTGCAGCAGAATACAGTGGCGACGGTAAACATGCTGGAGGCGATGCGAGTGACAGGTGTGTCGCGAATTGCGTTTGCCTCAACAGGATCGGTTTACGGCGAGGCCGCCGTGATTCCGACGCCTGAGGCTTCTCCGTTTCCGGTTCAAACGTCGTTGTATGGGGCTTCAAAATTAGGCGCCGAAGGGTTTATCGAAGCCTATTGCGAGGGGTTCGGGATGGAGGCATATATCTTCCGGTTTGTTTCGATTTTGGGCGAGCGCTACACGCATGGACACGTGTTCGATTTTTACCAGCAGCTTCGCACGCACCCCGAATACTTAAACGTTCTCGGAAATGGTAAGCAGCGGAAGTCGTATCTTTACATAAAGGACTGCGTTGACGGGATTTTAATGGTAATCGAGAACTGCCGGTCAAGAGTTAACATTTTCAATCTCGGGACGAACGAATACTGCGAAGTGAACGACTCGATCGGTTGGATATGCGAGGAGCTGGAGCTCAGGCCGGAGCTTAGGTACGCGGGCGGGGACCGCGGTTGGGTCGGCGATAATCCATTCATTTTCCTGGATTGCTCAGCCGTGCGCGCGCTTGGATGGCGGCCGAAATTGAGTATTCGACAGGGCGTTGTGCGGACCGTTCAGTACTTGCGAGAGAACACCGAACTTTTCGAAAAGAGAAATGAATAACGGTCAAGAGTATAACGAGCATCCGGCTTGCAAGATTTGCTCAGTGAAAGCGGGTCGTCTGGGCAGCAAGAAAGGGAAGCTGACCGGCCGAACGTTCAATCTATTCAGGTGTCCTAATTGCAATTTTGTGTTTGTTGGCAATCCATGGTTGGATTACGAGGAAATTTACTCTGAGTCTTACTACAAGGGCCTAGGCGTGGATGGGTCAGTGGACTATGTATTCGAATTGGAGAATCCCGATGAGACAATTCGTCGATACGAGTGGCGCGGCATTGTCGAGGTTATTCGCTCCTGCATTCCCTTAGAGCGCAACACGCGCTGGCTCGATTTCGGTTGCGGCAATGGCGGGTTGGTGCGGTTTGGCAAAGAAAGAGTAAATTGTTCTATCTCTGGCTATGAGACCGGCTGGATACGCGGTGAGGCGATCAAACATGGAATTTCGATATTAAACAATTGCGAGCTAGAGCTCCTTAGCGGTACCTTTGATGTTATTACAGCGATCGAAGTGCTTGAGCATTTGCCGGATCCGCTGTGCGAGCTGAAGCGGATTCGTTCATTACTGAAGCCGGGAGGCTTATTCTTTTATACTACCGGAAATGCAGCCGCTTTTCGAGACAGGCTCTTAAATTGGTCTTACGTTCTGCCGGAAGTACATACCAGCTTTTTCGAGCCGAAGACACTCGCTATTGCTCTGAGGGCTGCGGGATTCCGCGCCGACTTTCGAGGTACCATGTCAGGCTATCAAGACATAATACGCTTCAAGACCCTGAAAAGCCTTGGTTGCAGACGTGTGTCGTTATGGGAAAAGTGCCTGCCGTGGAGATTGTGCACCGATATGTTGAACTGGAGATTACAGGTGACAGCACATCCGATTGGATGGGCAGAGTGATTTGGGGAGCCCTACCGCGGCCGTAGCTAATAGGATGATGCTGAAGGGACGCGGGATTCTCATTACCGGCGGCAGCTCAGGAATTGGGAGAGCAGTAGCGGAAGCGTGTGTTGACGCCGGCGCCGACGTGGCGATCTGCGCGAGGAATATAGCGGCTGTCGAGGTTGCGAGCGCCGAGTTGCAGGAGAGCGCCGCCGAAGGGCAACGTGTGCTCGCCAAGCGAACCGATGTCTCCAATCCTGAGCAGGTCTACGAACTGATCTCCGCGATCAACGCAGAGATGCCCAACTTTTGCGGGCTTGTAAACTGCGCGGGTATTCTCGGCCCGAAGGGGGCCGTGGAAGAAGCGGATGTGCGGGAGTGGATCGAAACAATTCACGTCAACCTGATAGGAACCATGCTCATGTGCCGCGCCTGTGTGCCGCATTTCCGTGCACGGGGGTACGGGAAAATTGTCAATTTTTCCGGAGGTGGCGGGACATCGCCGCGACCATGGTTTAGCGCCTATGCTTCGTCCAAGGCGGCGGTAGTCAGGCTGACTGAAAATTTGGCGCGCGAACTGGAAGGTTCGTGGATCGATCTCAACGCGGTGGCGCCCGGCGCCGTAAATACCCGAATGCTTGACGAGGTGCTCGAGGCAGGTCCAGAAAGAGTGGGCGAGACAGCGTATCGTGAAGCTTTGGAGCAGAAAGCTCGCGGAGGCTCACCGGCGGAAAAGGCCGCGGCTCTTTGCGTGATGCTGCTCGCTGCTGTAAGCGACGGATTGACGGGACGACTAATTAGTGCCGTCTGGGATCCATGGGAAACCCTCCCTGAACGAAAGCAGGAGCTTTCGAAAAGCGATATTTACACACTGCGGCGGATTGCTCCAGGCGACCGAGGACTGAATTGGGGATAGAGCGCGGCTTGCGCGTCGCCGTCGTCGGCTGCGGCTCCATCGGACAGAAAAGGGCGAGCAGTGCCGGAGGCCGCGCCCAGATCAGAGTCTGCTGCGATGTGGACCGAGCGAGGGCCGAGGGCTTAGCGAAACAGAATCCCGGATCTATCGTGGCTACAGACTGGCGGCTTGCCGTTGCGCGTGACGATGTCGATGCGATCTTTGTCTGCGCTACTCACAATCTGCTTGCAGCGATCGCGGAAGCAGCAGCGTCCCACGGCAAGCACGTGCTCATCGAGAAGCCAGGCGCCCGCCGTGCAGCCGAACTCGAACCGGTTGCAGAGGCGGCGAACGGATCGGGGGTGGTGGTTCGTATCGGCTTCAATCACCGGTATCACCGCGCGTTCCGCAAGGCGCGGGAAATATGTGATTCGGGTGTTCTTTCGGATTTGTTCCTCATACGCGCGCGCTATGGCCATGGAGGGCGCCGCGGTTACGACCAGGAATGGCGAGCGGTCCCCGAGATTTCTGGGGGCGGGGAAGCCGTGGACCAAGGCGTGCACCTAGTGGATCTTTCGCGCTGGTTTCTGGGGGATTTGAGCCTGATAGCAGGAAGTGCTCCGACCTATTTCTGGAACATGCCCGTGGAGGACAATGCTTTTTTCCTGCTCGAGACAGGATCTCGACAAACGGCGTTTTTGCATGCAAGCTGGACAGAATGGAAGAATCTGTTTTCCTTTGAAATCTTCGGGCGAAGCGGGAAGCTTGAAATCAGCGGTTTAGGGGGCAGCTATGGCACAGAGCGGCTGACTCACTATCAAATGACGCCTGAAATGGGGCCGCCGCCCACGACCAGCTATGAATATCCGATGGCCGATAATTCATGGGAAGTGGAGATTGAGGAGTTTCTCAATGACATCCGTCTCGGGCGCCCGGCCGAGCCCGGGATAAAAGACGCGCAGGCGGCGTTAAGGATCATCGAACAGCTTTACGGGAGACGAGAAGCGTGATTATCACGAGAAGCCCGCTCCGCATTTCCCTGGGTGGGGGAGGCACGGATCTGCCTTCCTATTACCGCGAATACGGTGGATTTGTAATCTCTGCGGCGATAGATAAATACGTATATATCACGCTGCATCAGACGTTTTTTGAAGATTTAATCATTAAGTATTCACAGTTAGAGCGCGTAAAAAATCTCGATGATATTCAGCATCCTTTAATACGTGAAGCTCTCAAGCTTGCCGACCAAGAGGCGAGCTACCTGGAAATCACCAGCATGTCTGACATCCCGGCGGGCACGGGTCTCGGCTCCAGCGGCAGTTTCTTGACTGCTTTGCTGCATGCACTGCAGGTACAGACGAAGACCGTCGTACCCAAGCATGAACTGGCTGAACAAGCTTGTCATATAGAGATTGACCGGCTCGCCGAGCCAGTTGGGAAGCAGGACCAATACATCGCCGCTTTTGGCGGTATCACTTGCTTCGAGTTCCGCTGCGACGATGCAGTGATGGTAAGTCCGCTGAAATTGAGTCCCGAGACGCTATCGAACTTCGAAGATAATTTGGCGCTCTTTTATACGGGCTACACTCGGTCGGCTTCGGAAATACTACGCGATCAAGACACCAGGAGCAAGAAGGGCGACCCATCGATGGTCAAGAATCTACATTTTGTCAAGGAGCTCGGGCTAGAAAGCAAGAAAGCGCTCGAATCCGGTGATTTGCGCCGCTTTGCCGAAATTATGCATATTCACTGGGAGCATAAGAAGAAGCGTTCGGCTAGCATGAGCAACAGCTTGATTAATGATTGGTACGATCTAGCCCGCCATAATGGCGCTTTAGGCGGTAAGTTGATCGGAGCAGGCGGCGGCGGCTTCCTGATGTTCTACACAGAAGATAAGACACGCCTCCGTCACGCCATGCGGAAGGCAGGCGTGAGGGAAGTGCGAATAAGATTTGACTTCCAGGGGACCATGCTTGTCACGCAATCGTGATACTGAGGGGGAGGTGAGCGGGGAATGTTGCCCTGCGCGATCTTGTGTGGTGGCCTCGCCAGGAGGCTCAGGCCGATCACAGAAACAATTCCCAAGTCTCTGATTCCGATCAACGGGGTGCCGTTCATCGCTCATCAACTCCGGCTATTGCACTCACAGGGCGTCTCCCGCGCTGTGGCATGCGTCGGGTATTTGGGAGAATTGATTCAGGAATTCGTGGGAGATGGAGCTGGTTTCGGCCTCAACGTGTTGTATTCAACGGATGGCGCAAGGCTGCTGGGTACGGCCGGCGCGATTCGAAAGGCGCTCCCCTTGCTAGGCTCGGCATTTCTGGTTATATACGGCGATTCCTACCTGACGTGCGACTACAAACGCGTGACTGACGAATTCCACAAGAGTGGGAAACGCGGCCTGATGACTATTTACCGGAATGAAGGGCTTTTCGATTTGAGCAATGTCGAAGCGGCTGATGGCCTGATCGTGCGTTATGATAAGCACAATCGAGCGCCTGGCATGCGACATATCGATTATGGATTGGGCGTATTTAAGCGGTCTGTATTCGAAGAGCTCCCGGCCGATGAAAATCGCGACCTCGAGGAGGTATACCAGAGACTCCTGGCGACAGGCGACTTAGCGGCGTATGAAGCCGCGGAACGATTCTACGAGATTGGATCGGAACAGGGCATCCGAGATCTGGAGCACTATCTGGCGGCGCGCCCGTGCATCGCGGCGGCCGATCGCGGCTCCGTGACCGAACCATGAGTTTCTCACGGCAGTTCCTCGCAGAGGTTCAAGATATAGCTCGGCAGCTAGATACCGACGTTTTAGAAAGAATGGCCGCGCTTCTGGCAAAAATACGCGATGACGGGGGGAGACTTTTTATTTTAGGAGTGGGCGGCAGTGCTGCGAACGCCTCACATGCGGTAAACGACTTCAGAAAAATCGTGGGATTGGAAGCGTATGCACCCACAGACAACGTTTCCGAATTAACGGCAAGGACAAACGACGAAGGCTGGTCGACGGTTTTCGATCGATGGCTGCGGGTAAGCAAACTGAATAACCGGGACGGCATTTTGGTGTTATCGGTCGGCGGCGGGAGCCCGGAAAAACAAGTTAGTCCGAACTTGGTTTCTGCACTCCAGTATGCGCGCGATATCGGCGCACGGATTATGGGAATTGTCGGCCGGGATGGAGGCTATACTGCAACAACCGCAGATGCGTGTATCATAGTTCCGACAGTGAACGCCTCGCATGTTACTCCTCATTCAGAAGCATTTCAGGCCGTAGTCTGGCACTTACTTGTTTCGCACCCTTTGTTAAGGGCTGAGAAGACTCGTTGGGAGTCGATCTGACCACCGGGGATGAAGCGCCGCGCCGTGTTTCTGGACCGTGATGGGGTGATCAATCAGCCGATCGTTCGCGAGGGTAGGCCGTACCCACCCGCGACCAGACAGGAGACGGTGATTGTGTCCGATGCGGAGCACTCGCTCATCCATTTGAGAGAGCGCGGATATTTGGTGATCGTGGTCACCAATCAACCGGATGTGAGACGAGGAACGGCGAGTCGGAGCGATGTGGAGGCTATACATAAGCTACTCTCCGAGAAGCTTCCGATCGACGATTTTTTTGTTTGCTATCACGACGACCAGGACAACTGTCGTTGCCGAAAACCCTTACCGGGCCTTCTGCTCGGTGCGGCTGCCAAATACGGTATCGATCTCCCAAGCAGCTACTTAGTGGGAGATCGGTGGAGGGATATTGACGCGGGCGCAGCGGCAGGTTGCCGAACAATTTTAATCGATCGCGGTTATAATGAGCGAAGTCCGGCATTTACACCAAATATGAAAGTCCTTTCGCTGGCTGAGGCGGCGGACTGGATTCTGGAACAAGAGATGGAGTTCAACTGACCTGTTTATCCAATCTGAAGGTTAAGCTGTTCGCCGATGGGGCGAATGTCACGGACATCTGCGAGCTTTACCGCAACCCGATGATCGTTGGGTTCACGACGAACCCTACTCTGATGCGACGGGCGGGTGTAACTGATTACGAACAATTCGCGCGGCAAGTTGTCAGCGCCGTACCCGACCGACCGATCTCCTTCGAAGTATTCTCGGACGAATTCCTGGAAATGGAGCGGCAGGCCCTCAAGATTGCTAGCTGGGGCGAGAATGTGTACGTTAAGGTACCGGTGACAAATACGAGAGGCGATTCGGCGGCGCCTGTTATCTGCCGGTTGTCACAACGGGGAGTGAAGCTGAACGTCACTGCTTTGACGACTCTGAAGCAAGTGGAAGAAGTAAGCCAAGCCCTTGCCCAGTGCCCAGCCGGCTATATCTCTGTGTTTGCTGGCCGGATTGCCGATACAGGCCGCGATCCTGTTCCCGTGATGCGGGAGGCCGTGGAGATATTATCCGGGCGAAACAACCTGGAACTAATTTGGGCCAGTCCGCGCGAGCTTTTGAACGTCTTTCAAGCTGACGCGATCGGCTGCCACATCATCACCGCGACAAGCGATATTCTAAATAAGCTTAAGTTGATCGGCAAAGATCTCGATCTTTATTCACTAGAAACAGTGAAGATGTTCCGCGAGGATGCAGTTAAAGCCGGATTCGTCATCTAGGCTGTAGCACTACGGATCGTCTGCGCCGAAAGGCAGCAGTAAAAAGAGGCGCAGAGCCCTTCGACTTCTGCGCCGGAAGGAGGCACAGGCGTGGAAACGGGATCACCAGTTTCACGTGCAGGTGGCTCAGAGAGTAGCCACGATTCGAGTGTGATTCAGAGCAGACGTGCAAGGGTCGACGAAGCGTAAATTCGCTGTAAAGAGAGAAAGCAGATCCAGTGCCGTGCCTCCCGCTAAACCCTTCTAAACCCTTTTTCGGACTGCCATGTGAACTGCAGGTGCGGGTGCACAGTAGGGAGTGTGTAAAACATTTGTAAAAGGACAAGCGGGGGAGTGTTGAGACAGCCACAATCCAGTCACAATAGTCATCGAAACGCCACGTTTGTAACACATGCAAAAAATCTTAATTGTCGATGATGACGCGGAATTGCGAGAGACTGTCAGCATTCTGCTTGAACGCGAGCGCTACGTTCCGCTCCAAGCGGTAGACGGTCAATCGGGCCTGGAGAAGGCCTTTTCGCTAAAGCCAAGTCTGGTGCTGGTGGACCTCCGGCTTCCGGGCCTGAGCGGCATCGAAGTTTGCAAGCAGCTTCGGGCTAATCGGTTTACAACTCCGATCATCGTTCTAAGTGCGGCCGCGGACGAGGTGGATAAAGTGCTTCTTCTGGAGATCGGCGCCGACGATTACGTTGTAAAACCATTCGGCACGCGTGAACTGCTGGCGCGTATTCGCGCGGTATTGCGACGCAGCGGGGATGACGGCGGGCGCGTGGTGCGGTTTAACGATGTCGAAGTCGATATTGAACGGCGCACGGTGACGCGCCGCGGCAGCGAAGTGAAAGTCACCCCAGCCGAATACAACCTGTTGCTGTTCTTTCTGCAGAACGCAGAACGCGTACTTACGCGGGACTTGATTCTCAATTCAGTATGGGGCTATGAATATTATCCCAACACCCGAACTGTAGACGCCCATGTGGTTCGGTTGCGACAGAAGTTCGAGCAAGAACCGGCTGCGCCGAAGCATTTCGTCACCGTTCATGGCGTAGGCTATCGATTTGTGCCCTAAAGGAAGTCATGAAAAAGGTCATCGTCATAGTTGATGATACGGAGAGCGTGGCATCCTCTCTGGCGATCGCTCTCGAAAATCTTCCCGGTGTGGAAACCCTTGTAGCGCAAGACCCAAGAACTGCGCTTCGGTTTTTCGCGGCTCCCAATCCGCGCGTTTCGGCAGTAGTTACAGACCTCAATCTGCCATTCTTAAATGGATTTGAACTGATCAGGGAGATTCGGAAGATTGACGGATATGGGAAGTTGCCAGCCGTGATGATTACGGCTGATGATGGAGCCTCCCGCCAGGAGGCACCTGATTGCGGCACCCCAAACGCAATTTTTCGGAAGCCCTTCTCGATGAAGGAGGTCTGTCGTGTGCTGGAAGAGTTACTGCAATAAACTATGTTGGGCCGGCTGCAATCTGGCGTTCGCTAGTGGACTTATTTGCGCTCAACAGGTCCCAACGCCGCCTGAGCAGAAATCCTCCGATACACTAGCCAGGATTCTGGACAGGCTTGAAGTTCTCGAGAAGCAAAATCAGAATTTGCTCGCCGAGATTCAAAGCCTAAAGGAAGAGTTGAAAACGGTGAGGCCGACGAGTTCCGCCCCGGAAAGCAATTTAGCGGGACAGCAAAGCAATGCGTCCCCGCCGCCAGGCAATCTGGAGGACCGCATGGCTGTAGCGGAGCAACGGATCAAAGAGCAAGCCCAAACGAAAGTGGAGTCATCACAGCGATTTCCTATCAAATTAACGGGCACGCTGCTTTTCGATGCTTTTTTGAATGCGGGGCCGAACGCTTACGAAGCCGCCAGCGGGTATGGATCTGGGAACGCGCTAGGTGGCGCAACCCTTCGGCAAACCATTCTGGGGTTAGACTTTCGCGGACCGCTGCTGCCGGGAGGAGGCCAAGTCCACGGGTTCCTGTCAATGGATTTTTTCGGACAAGCTGCAAACTATGATGTATTTCGAATCAGGCGAGGTACGCTGTCGTTCGACTGGAAAAGACGCAGCGTTGTTGTGGGGCAGGATAAGTCTCTCATTGTGCCCTTGCAACCAGCTTCATTCGCGAGAGTTGGCATTCCGCCGCTAAACGGCGCTGGCAATCTTTGGCTTTGGCGTCCGCAGGTCCGGTATGAGGAGCGGTTACCGCTCACGACGAAAACGCGGGTTGCGCTTCAGGCCGGCCTTCTCGAAACAGACGAGACGTACTCGCCGCCGTCACTGCCCACCAATGTCGTCATAGAACCCGCCCGTCCGGCATTCCAGACACGATTCGAAATCAGTCACCAGTGGACCGATCAGTCCCATATAGCCGGGGGGATCGGCTTTCACACGAGTTCAACACATGTCTTTGGGCAATCACTGGCCTCGCGGGTGACCAGCGCGGACATTCTATTTAAGCCATTTTCAATGCTAGAGTTGTCCGGAACTATATTTCATGGCGAAAACTTTGCCAACATAGGCGGTGGTCCGCCCGGGATAAGTATTGCGAAACAGAGTATCGCGGTTCCGATTCGCGGAACGGCCGGGTGGTTACAGGTCGCGCTTCCGCTAACAAGCCGGCTCACATTCGATTTTTATGCCGGGCGGCTATTGAACAACAGCAAGGATCTTCACAACCCGTACGACGTGGCTCGAACTCTGACGTATGCTGGTAATATCCTTTATCAACTTGGCCCGAACGTAGTGCTCGGCTTTGAGGCCTCTCAAGAACGTTTGAAGTATCTGTACGTGCGCCCGTTCCTGGCGAATCGATATGACGCGACTGTGGCTTATCTTTTTTAGCCTCGGCTGCTGCTGCGTTTTCGCGTACTGGAGCGCGAACCGTCCGTTGGCCCATGAAGCGGCCGTATCGGGCAGAATAGACATCACTGCGCACAGGCCATCACAAGACAAGAGTGAGGAGGGACTTTCTGACATTGTGGTTTGGCTGCAACCTGTTCGCGGGACGACGGCTCCGCCCTTGCGTGTTGAACACGTGCAACTAGTACAAAAGGGCAAGATGTTTCGCCCTCATACGCTCGCAGTGGACGTCGGCAGTGTCGTGGATTTTCCTAATAAGGATCCTATCTTCCACAACGCCTTCTCAAATTTTGACGGACAACTCTTCGATGTGGGTCTGTATCCGCCAGGAACCAGCAAGTCCGTACTTTTGCGCAGCCCGGGTGTTGTGCGCGTGTTTTGTAACATTCATCCGTCGATGTCTGCTGTCATCGTGGTTTTGGATACGCCTTACTTCGTTAAAACGGGCCGCGATGGCCGGTTCCGCATACCAGGTGTGCCGGATGGCACGTATAAGCTGCACGTATTCGATGAGCGAGCGACTAACGCGCCGAATTCGGGCGGCGTGATCACCGTGACAGGAGGGAAGGCCGAGATGCTTCTCCCGCCGGTCCATCTTTCGGAGGCGGGTTATGTTCAGTTGCCGCACAAGAACAAATATGGTCTAGATTATCCGTCATCTGGCGAGGATACAGACATGTATCACGGACCCGATAAATGAGAGCAAGTATGAGCAGGATACCGCTTCAGTGGCGTGTATTTCTCACCACTTCAATCACGGTCACGCTCCTTTTTGCGGCGGCCGGGTGGGAATTGCAGCGCTACGCTCTGTCCGTTGCCGATGAGAGTGTTAGAGCGGAAATTCGTGCGAGCATTCAATCCTATGATGCAGTCTGGAGGGCGCGGACAAAAGAACTATTGGCGGTAACTGCGCTGATGGGCGCCATGTCGGACGTGCGCGCCGCCTTCACAACTCACGACCCCGAAACCATACGCGATTCGGTCCAGGAGTTGTGGTCCAGAGTTTCGGGCCAGCCGGCCGTCTTTCAAGTGCTCGATGGCGCCGGCCACCTGATCTCGTCGCTGGGCAGCAGGAGCGACGAGCTATCGCCCGCGTCGATTCCAATCGAGCAGGTCAGATCGCGATTTCCCGCCCAGATAGCAGGGTATTTGCGGGCCAATTCGAGTCTGTTTTATATCGTTTTGACGCCGGTCTACGTTCAGACGAGCCGGGAGCCGATTCTGCTGAACGTGCTGTGCGCGGGTTTTCGGATCGACGATCGCGTAGCGCAGGAATTGAAAGGAATAGCGCCGGGAAGCGATTTCGCGTTCATCGATCACCGCGAGGTTTTTGCGTCCACTCTCAGCCGGTCAGGTAATGACCGAACGTCGGAGCGCCTGCTGCAAGTCGCACTCGCCGGGGGCTCGCCCGTTCAGCAGGACCAATTCATTCTGTTCCGGCAAGAGCTGGATGATGTGACTGGAAAACCTGTTGCGGAGCTTCGCATCGTCCGCTCTTACGCTAGCGTCGAAGCTTCGCTCGCGAATCTTCGCCGTGTTCTGGGGTTTTCCTGGCTCGCAACAATTATTGTGGCGCTCCTGATCAGTTCGGTGGCGACGGAACGGGTGTTGCAGCCTATTAAGCTCCTCGACCGCGCGGCGGCCGAAGTGGTCGCCCGGAATTACCGCTACCGGCTACCGGTTTCCGGAAGCCGTGAAGTGGCGCGACTAGCCGCCACGTTCAATCAGATGTGTGACTCCATCGCGAAAGCCCAGGCCGAGCTGATTCAGCGGGAGCAGATCGACACGATCGGACGCCTGGCGACTTCCCTCGTGCACGACTTGCGTAATCCTCTAGCCGCGATTTACGGCGGCGCGGAAATGCTCATCGATAGTCACATGCCGCCCGAACAAACGCGGAGGATCGCAAACAACATTTATCGAGCCTCCAATCGGGTTCAGGAACTCTTGCGTGACCTGCTGAACGTCTCTCGCGGAGAAGCCCGGCAGGCAGAAGCATGCAGGCTGCGGGACATCGTGGATGCTGCGGCTGAATCGGTTGATGTGACTGGAAAGAATATACGTATCCGAGTCGCGATTGATGAACCCACCGAGGTGGTTGTCGATCGCACGCGCGTGGAGCGGGTATTCGTGAATCTCCTTTCCAACGCCGTGGAGGCGATTCCCGATGGCGGCGATATTTTTATCTACTCAAAACGCGGCACGGATGACCTGAAGGTCTTTGTAGAGGACACTGGCCCGGGCGTTCCCGCGCAAGTGCGCGCACAATTATTTCGGCCATTTGTGACGGCGGGAAAGCGGTCCGGGCTCGGCTTAGGGCTGACTTTGTCTCGACAAACGATGCTGGATTTGGGCGGAGATCTTCAACTGCTGCAGAGATCCGTACCCGGTGCGTGCTTTTGTCTGCAATTTCCCACCACTCAGGTCTCTCCACTGCCGTCGCAGACCACCAGCTTTGGCGAGCCTCAGCCAGAAGCGGAGAGTGACGTACCCACGCGGGCAGATCTGAACGTGTAGAAGCGCAGTTTTAAGAGGCGCGCTGTAAGGCCAGCCCAGCTATGCGTTGCAACGAAGTGTATTACTTGCTTTCGAGAGCGGCGAGGGAGGTCAATACTTCTTCGCTGTGGTGGGCAGGATCAACGCCGGTCCAAACTTTCACGATTTTCCCTGTTGGGCCAACCAGAAACGTATTGCGCGCAGCATGCACTGCCGCTAAAGGGCAAAGTGATAGCGCGGCAGCAACGAGATATCCTGTTTTGTTAAATCGTTTCCAAATAGTCATTCAATCCCTTTCCAATATATAAGGTTGAAGGCTTTCGCTTAGGAGTGCAACGAATTATCCAATTCCGTTGTAACTAGCTGGTAAATATTTTGTAACCAGCTTGCCTCAGGTTTTGGTTCGTGGGTTGGACAATTTGTCCGGAGGCGTAAAAACGTTGTAAAAGCCACAGAAGCCGATGCGGAGTCGATGGCGCAACGAAGCGTTCTGGAGCACAATGAGGAGCACTGGCAAGAATGCGATAGGTCATTGCAAAAGAGCCAGACAGGAGAAATTATTCAGCGACGGAACTGTCTGCTTGGCAAGCTTTGCTTCGTGCTCATGGTGTCAGCAGCCACAAACGCCCAAACGGGAGGAGCGCCCGAGCCCACTTCGGAGCAAAGCCACGACAGCGTCACTCAAGCCATGGAGCACTGGAAGCGGCTTCCATTCGGGACGACAGGTACCGGCTCCGCTTACGTGCCGCTCGATAGCTGGATTTACCCGGCTTTCGAAAGGCTCATTGCCTGGGGATATATCGATTCCGCGTACAGCGGCTTGCGGCCGTGGACGCGATTGTCATGCGTCCGAATGCTGCATCCCGCAGAGGAGCTATTCAGCCCGGAGGACAGCAACCCAGAAGCTCGCAAAGTTTTCGATGCATTACGCGCGGAATTTAGGGCAGACTATATCGAAGCGACCAAAGAGAGGCCCACCCTCCATGCGGAACTGGATTCGATTTACGAGCGATCGTTGGGGATCGCGGGTAATCCCATCGACGACAGCTTCCATTTCGGGCAAACACTAGTCGACGATTACGGCAGGCCATTTCAAAAAGGGTTGAATGAGATCGCCGGGGTTTCTGGTCGGGCGGAGTACGGGCCTTTCAGCGCTTCATTCCGGGGCGAATTTGAATATGCGCCTGGCCGGCCGGCGTACTCGGATCCTGTTCGACAGGCCATCGCCGCAGCAGATCGCAACCCGTTGCTCCCCGCCGACCCCATAAACCCCACACATACCTTCACGCTTCTTGATGCGAATCTGTCGGCCAATTTTCACGACAACACCATATCGATCGGCAAGAGCGAAGTATGGTGGGGTCCTGGGGAAGGCGGCGCGCTCGCCTACAGTAACAACGCGGCGCCAATCTATATGTTTCGCATCAATCGGACCGAGCCTCTGGTTGTACCGCTGGTTTCGAGACTGCTCGGTCCCCTTCGATACGATCTTTTTGTAGGCAGGTTACAAGGACACATCTCCCCAAGGGCGCCGTGGATTCAAGGCCAGAAAATCAGCTTCAAGCCAAGCCCTAACTTTGAGTTTGGCGTCTCTCGCACCATCGTTTTTGCCGGTGAGGGACACGTTCCACTTACGTTCGGCTCGTTTTGGAATAGCTTTACAAGCTTCAGCAATGTTCCTTCGGTTGTGAAGTTTTCCCGGAACGATCCGGGAGCGCGCTACAGCGGTTTCGATTTTTCGTACCGGGTACCATTTGTCCGAGATTGGGTGGCCCTCTATGCGGATTCGCTGTCACATGACGATCCGTCTCCGTTGAGCGCTCCGCGGCGAGCAGCATTTCGACCTGGCATTTACCTTTCCCACATTCCCAAGCTTCCCCGTCTGGATTTTCGGGCTGAAGCGGCTTACACGGATTTCCCGACTTCGCGTAGTCATGGCGGCCAGTTCTTCTTTTTCGAGGAAGCTTATCATGACGCGTACACGAACAAGCAGTTCATCCTGGGAGATTGGATTGGCCGCGAGGGGAAAGGCGGGCAAGCGTCGTTGACCTACCATTTCTCGGCTCAGGAGATGATTCAGGCGATGTATCGACATGCCAAGAGCGCCAGCGATTTCGTCCCAGGGGGAACCACCCAAAACGACTTTTCCGTTCGCCTGGTTCGGCGCTTCGGGGAGAGCGTTGAGGTGAATACATTTGCACAGATTGAGTTCTGGAAAGCTCCAATACTGGCGCAGGGGCTCAAAAGAGATGTCGCCATAGGATTGCAGTTAACTTACTTCCCGAGATTGGCCTGGACCACGACAAAGTGATTCTCGCCGTGAACTGCGGACGAAGGTTACCCAATTTACAGCTCTTTTACAGCCACGCGACAACAGAAGCAAAACGGGACGACTAGACTGCAGCTATATAGTTCTCGCCAGCAACACAAAATGCTGGGAACGATGGCGTGAATGCGAAGTAAGAAAATTCTATTCTTTTTCCCTGCCTTCTCGAGCCAGGAGGCCACGGCTCCACTCGGCATTCTAGCGGTCTCGACGCCGTTGCTGCGCGCCGGGTACCAGGTTCAGATCATCGATTCCACCATTACTCCGCGCTTTCAGGAGCGCGTTCTGGAAGCGCTACAGGATTCACTCTGCCTCGCGATTTCGTTGGTTACGGGCCCGATGATTCGCGAAACCGTTCAAATTGCCAAAGCGGCAAAAAAATTGTATCCGAATAAGCCCGTCATCCTGGGAGGGTGGCATCCTTCGTTGCTTCCAGACCAGACGCTCGCTTCCGAGTATGTGGATGTAGTTGTGAAGGGGCAAGGCGAAGACGCGCTGCTCGAGATTATTCAGCATATCGAGAGGGGCGAGTCGCTGAAGGACATCCTAGGCGTGGGATACAAGGAAGAGGGGCGGTTGGTATTCAACACGCCTCGCGCGCTCAAGCCTATCCGGGAACTTCCTCCGAAGGCTTATCACCTGGCCGATTTTGACGCGTACGAGCGTGTTTGCGGGAGGCGTTGGGCCATGTATACTTCGAGCCTGGCGTGTCCCTTTAACTGCTCCTACTGCACGAATGAAGGGCTTTACGGGAGAAAATGGAACGCTCTCGATGCTGATCAGGTTGTGGACGAGATCACGGACCTGGTTCGGCGTTATCACTTGAAGCTGCTGTGGGTAGTTGATGACAACTTTCTGGTGGATCGCCAGCGCGCCGTCGCTATTGCGGAGGGACTAGTGCGCAGTGGCATCGAATTCGATTGGAGTATTCAGGCATCGACGAACCTGGTAACCAGACTAACCGTCGAAGAATGGAAGCTACTCCGGCGCGCGGGCCTTTCGCAGGTCTCCCAGGGGGCGGATTCGGGATCGCCGAAAGTGCTTCACCTGATGAACAAGGATTTTCAGAAACTCGATACCATTTACCAGGCCGCCGACTTACTTACTCAAGCGGGCGTTCGTCCATCGTTCAACATGATTTTCGGCTTTCCTGGCGAAGGCGAAGCGGAGCAGCGCGAATCTATCCGCTTGATCATGAAAATTTGCCGGCAATATCCCGGTGCTGAATTCTGGACCAATATCTTCACGCCTTATCCGGGTGCGCCGGTCATGCAGCACGCCTTCGAGTTGGGAATCGAAGTGCCTAAGACCCTGGAGGGTTGGGCGGATTTCTTTCCGCGGTATACAACACTACCGTGGCTTAAAGGGAAAAAACATGAGCGCGTGCAGACTATGCGAGATTACCTGCGCATTGCGTTCAACCGTATTCCCATCGGCGTCCAGCGCAGACACCCGCTGAACAAACTGGTCCAGGAATTGATCAGCATTCCTGCCCGCTGGCGTCTCGATCACGATGTCTACGCAGCGCCTTTCGAGCTCTGGCTGAAGAATGCCGCCAATAGATGGTTTCCACCATTAAAGACGAAGGTGGACGCGCATCAACTCTCGGCGGAGGTGGTTTCGTGCTGAGGGAGCAGGTATGAGCCCCATTCCAGGCTCGCGCTCATCCAAGGCAGGCGCGGTAGACGTGTTGCTAGCGCATAGCAATCATGTCTTCAATGATCGCAAGCAGGTGCAAAAGATGCAGCCCTATCCGCCGCTGCAAACCCTGCTTGCCGCTTCAGCCCTCCGGAAGGCTGGTATTCGGGTAGCTTTGTGCGATGTCACTCTACGGCCTCCGGAGGAGACCTTCGATGCGATGTTGCGGAAGACGGCTCCGCGTTTGGTGGTTATCTGCGAGGACGATTTCAATTTCCTGACGAAAATGTGCCTGAGCCGAAATCGCGAAGTAGCCTTCTGGATGGCGAAAACCGCTCGTCAGCATGGGTCTAAGACCGCGGTTCATAGCTCTGATGCTTCGGATCACGTGAGTGAGTATCTGCGTGCGGGCTTTCAATACGTGCTGTTGGGCGAAGTGGAAGAAGCACTGCTGGAACTGGCGCGAGGAGATTCCATCTTGGAGATCGCAGGACTTGCGTATTTATCACCAAAAACCCAGCAGCCTCGCTACAATCCACGTCGCGAGCTGCGCACAAATCTCGACTCGCTTCCCTTGCCGGCCTGGGACTTGATCGAAATCGAGCAATACCGGAATGCTTGGTTAGGCGCGCATAATTTCTTTTCACTGAATATGGTGTCGAGTCGAGGGTGCCCATATAAATGCAACTGGTGCGCGAAGCCGATTTACGGGAACAGCTATCACGCGCGGACAGCTCGTTCGGTGGCCGAGGAAATGCTTCATCTGAAGCGCGAGTTTCGCCCGGATCACATATGGTTTGCAGACGATATCTTCGCCCTTTCAGTGAAATGGACGCTTAAGTTTGCCGCTGCGGTAGAGGATCTGGATGCACGGATCCCCTTCAAAATGCAGTCCCGTTGCGACCTGATGACGCGCCAAACCGTGGAAGCGCTCAAGAGAGCGGGGTGTTGCGAGGTCTGGATGGGGGCGGAATCGGGTTCACAGCGCATCCTCAACGCCATGGAGAAGGGTATCCATGTCCAGGATGTCTATAGTGCCCGGGAGAATCTGTTGCGGCATGGAATTCGAACCGGACTGTTCTTGCAACTCGGCTATCGTGGCGAAACATGGGACGACATTCAAGCCACGATTCGCATGGTTCGTCAAGTAAAACCGGATGACATTGGGGTTTCCGTATCGTATCCTCTACCCGGCACCAAGCTTTATCAACTGGTTTCATCCGAGATGAAGGCCAAGGCGAACTGGTCGGACAGCGATGATCTCGCCATGATGTTCCGCGGCACTTATTCCAGCGATTTCTATCGCGCGCTGGCAAACGCGTTGCATCTTGAAGTGCGCCAGCCCGAAAGCCAGGATGCCCTGCGCGGAGCGTGGAATCGCGTTTATGAATTGGAGGGTAGCGCACTCCCCGCGAGCGCCGCCTGCTGATGAAGTTGCTGCTCACCCACGGTTATTTTCTCGACGAAGACCCCAAGGAACGAGTCGTCATGAAGCCGTACGCGCCGCTCGGCATCCTGTATCTGTCGTCTCACCTTCGAAGGAAGGGATTCGAGGTCGATATTTACGATTCAACTTTTGGATCGAAGGCCGAGCTATTTCGGCTTCTTCAAAGCGAACCTCCAGCGGCCCTTGGCATTTACGGAAACTTGATGACTCGCGGCAATGTCGTGGAAATTGTGAACTGCGCGCGCAGCGCCGGCTGGAAGATCATAGTGGGAGGGCCGGAGCCGGCAAACTACGCGACAGAGTATCTGGACGCGGGGGCCGACGTCATTGTTTCGGGCGAGGCGGAAGTTACGCTCGAGAGCCTGCTTTGTTCCGATTTCGGAGAGGCCGGGTGGGCCGGCATAAACGGCATTTCTTTTCGTGCTAGCGACGGCTCCGTTGTGCGCACGGCGGCAGCGCCCCTGATCAAGAATCTTGACGACCAGCCGTGGCCTGATCGTGATCGCGTGGAGATTGAGCGATACCTGGCGGTATGGCGTACGCATCATGGAATGGGTTCGGTGTCGCTGATCACCGCGCGCGGCTGTCCCTACCGCTGCAATTGGTGCAGCCATTCCGTATACGGGAAAACGCACCGGCGGCGCTCGCCTAAAGGCGTTGTGGATGAGATTGAGTGGATTCGTCATCGTTACAATCCCGAAATCTTGTGGCTTGCCGATGATGTATTCACTATTCATCATGGCTGGGTATTCGAATATGCAGCGGAGATGCGTCGCCGTCGGTTGAACATCCCGTTCGAGTGCATCACCCGGGCCGACAGACTGAATGAGCGCGTAGCGGAAACGCTTGCGGAGTTAGGCTGTTTTCGAGTCTGGATCGGTTCCGAAAGCGGATCGCAACGCGTACTCGATGCGATGCAGCGCGGGGTCACTGTTGAGCAAGTCCGAAATGCTGCTGCCTTGTGCAAAAGGAACGGCATCCAAGTCGGGATGTTTTTGATGTGGGGCTACGACGGTGAGGCCCTCGAGGACATTGAGGCGACGGTGGATCACGTAAAACAGTGCCGGCCCGATTACTGTTTCACGACTGTTTCGTACCCCATCAAAGGCACTCCCTACTACGAGCGCGTGATGCCGCGATTATTGAACGTCATCGACTGGAAGCAGAGTTCAGATCGCGATCTGCGCATTCAGGGACGGCATTCGCGGCGTTTTTATCAGTATGCCGATGAACTTCTGCGAAGCGAAATCGCGGACGTCCCGGACCCGGCAAGAATTCTGGCGGCGCGAGATGGCCTTCGCCAGACGTCACACGAAGTGGAGGCGTAAGAGATGGCGTGCGGGGCATTCGACAACATCGCCGCGCAGTACGACGCCCTTTGGACGAAGTCGGCAATTGGGAAATGCCAGCGTGAGGCCGTTTGGCGATTTGTCGACCCGCTTGTTCGCTCAGGCGACAACATTCTCGATCTGGGGTGCGGCACAGGCGAGGATGCATTGCACTGGATGCAAATGGATGCTGACGTTGTCGGCGTGGATGCCTCGGGTGAGATGGTTCGCATCGCGCGAGCGCGGGGCGTCGATGTTCGCCGAATGCCGATCGAAGCGATTTCGGCATTGACCGGAGTATTCGACGGAGCCGTCTCTAACTTCGGAGCGCTGAATTGCGTACAGCGGCTCGAGCCCGTTGCCGTCGCGCTTCGTCGCCTCGTACGCCCAGGCGGATTTCTTGCGCTCTGTGTTATCGGAGCCTGCTGCGCCTGGGAAACCGGTTATTTTCTCGCACGGGGGAGGCTTGGTAAGGCCTTTCGACGTCCCCGGGGCGTGTGTAACGAATCTTCTTTGGGGGTTCATGTGACTTACTCCTCCGTTAAGCGCATAAAAGAAGTTTTTCAAGACGCCTTCCAGCCCATTCGATGGTACGGTATAGGCCTCTGTGTGCCTCCTTCTTATATCAACGGAATCTCGCGTAGCGCGATCGAGCGACTCGCACACATCGACCGGCGCATCGCGCACTGGCCTTTTTTGCGAGGGCTTGCGGATCACCGTCTGCTTCTGTTTAAGCGTCTATGATTCTGGAGATGCATGCCCGCCGGAAGTTCATCGAGGAATACCGCTGCATCCGGTATGCCGAAGGCCGCGGTTCGGATGAGCCTGCTTACTATGCTGCTTTACCTTACGCGGATCTGACCGGCCGCAATGCCGGTATGTGGCAAATGCGGGCGAAAACCTACCGATATTTCGAGCGCCGCATACTCAAACCAATGGAGCGTAAGGCCGGCAGGCCTCTCGAGATCCTCGACCTCGGCGCCGGTAATGGATGGATGTCATACAGACTCTCGTTGCGGAATCACCGGCCTTGCGCCTTGGACATCTTTTCCGATCCTCGCGACGGTCTGCGCGCGTGTCGGCATTATCCGCTCCGAATCCGGGCCGTTGAAGCGGATTTCGATCACCTCCCTTTTGAAGAGAGCAGCTTCGATCTGGTCATCTATAACTCTTCGCTGCACTATTCCACCGATTACACGGCCACGCTTTCAGAAGCTCGAAGATGCTTGCGAAAATCAGGCGCGCTCGTTGTGCTCGACACCCCGTTCTATCGCAAGCGTGAGCACGGCGAACAAATGGTGGTGGAGCGGCATGAACAATTCTCAAAGCGCTATGGATTCCCCTCCGATGCGATTCCGAGCATCGAGTTCCTCGACAGATCCATGCTTGACGGCTTGGCCGGCCGGTTGAATTTGCACTGGAAGATTTACCGCCCGTGGTATGGGCTCCGCTGGCACTTGCGGCCGTGCAAGGCGCGCATCCGGCATAACCGGCCTCCATCCCGGTTCTGGATTTTAGTAGGCGTTTTCGGTGAGTCATGATCATTCTAGTTAATCCACGCGCGACCAAGCCAAAAAACCGCCGCTTCCCCCTGGCGACTCTCGCCCTCGCCGCTGTCCTCGAAGGAAAAGAGGAATACACGATTGTGGATGGCAATTTGGACCGGCAGCCGGAACGGACCATCGAACGTATCGTGTTGGAAAGCGGGGTCGAGATGCTTGCGATCTCGGTAATGCCTGGACCGCAAATGGCCGCATCTATCCCGATTTGCCGCGAATTCCGGGCGCGGCACCCCAAGGTGCCGATCGTGTGGGGCGGCTACTTTGCCTCGCTCTATCCCGACGCGGCCCTTAATGCGCCGTACGTAGATTTCGCCGTCCGCGGGCAAGGGGAGGATACGTTCGTGGAGCTCCTCTGCGCGCTGCGGGCTAATCGAAAGCTTTCTGGAATTCCCGGTCTGTCGTACAAGGATGATTTTGGGCTACACGTACACAACCCGGAGCGCTCAATGCGTTCGCCCAACGATTTTCCGTGGCCGCCTTTTCATCGCTTAACATCGCCCGAAAAATACATTCTGCCCACTTTCCTCGGGCGCCGAACGGCGGTTCATCATGCCAGCATGGGCTGTCCATTCCGATGCAAGTTCTGCGGAGTGGTGCCGGTGCACGACGGGCGCGAAAAAATGGAGGCGCCGGAGCGCACGGCCGCGATTCTTACCCGCATGAAGCGGGATTACGCCATCGATGCGGTTCAGTTTTATGACAACAATTTCTTCCTGAATGAGAGTCACGCGCGCGCGCAAGCCGAACGGCTGATCCCTTTGGGCCTGCGGTGGTGGGCGGAAGGCCGCGTCGATACAGTCCTGCGGTACAGCGATGCAACACTTCACGCGATAAGGCGTGGCGGAGCCAAGATGATCTTCTTCGGCGCCGAATCGGGATCGGATCGCGTGCTGAAGGAAATGAATAAACGGATCACGAGCGCGCAAACCCTGGAACTTGCCGCGAGAATCCGCGAGTTCGATATCGTTCCGGAATTCTCCTTCGTTTTCGGCAACCCACAGGATCCTGAGGGCGACACTCGAGAAACCATTCAGTTTATTCGAAGATTGAAGCGGCTCAATCCCGACGCTGAAATTATCGTGCAGCATTATGTCCCGACGCCGCATCCCGACGGAATGTACGGAGATGTGGAAGCACGGATTGAATTTCCGCGCACTCCCGAAGAGTGGGCTAGCGAGCGATGGTACAACTTTACGATCCGCCACGATCCGCGCCTTCCATGGCTGCCCAGGCGCGTCAAAAACCGTATCGACAATTTCGAGCTGGTAATCAGCTCACGCTGGCCGACCGCACAGGACATTTATCTTCCCCGTTGGGGTCGGGCGGCATTGAAGACCCTCAGCAGTTGGCGATACTCGCTCGGTTTTTACAACTGGCCCCTGGAGTTGCAGTGCGCCCAACGTCTAATCGAATTGCGCAAGCCGCGTCTCGAGAGCTTGTGAATGCGCGTTTCTGCTCTCGACGGGCATCGGCTCTGGGCATCGAGCTACGATTCGGACCTCAATCCGGTCCTTGCGCTAGAGATGCGGATGCTGAAAAATCTTCTCGATCCGACGCGCGCGAAGTGCTGCATCGACGTGGCATGTGGGACTGGCCGCTGGATGAGTTACGTTCTATGCCGGGGCGCTAACGTCTTCGGCATCGATGCTTGTTTTGAGATGCTGTCCGTAGCCGAACGAAAGCCCGAGTTGCATGGCCGGTCCGCGCTTGCCGAAGCTACGTGTCTACCGTTTGCGAATGAAACCGCTGACGTAGCGCTGTGCTCTTTCGCGGCCGGTTATCTTCCGCACCTGAACCAGGCCGTAGGCGAGATGGCGAGGATCGTCAAATCCGCCGGGAGAGTCATCATCAGCGACTTGCATCCTACTGCGCTAAAGGCCGGTTGGACGCGCTCCTTTCGCGTGGCCGATCAGGTCGTGGAGATGGAGCACTTCGCCCCCTCGCTCGAGGAAATTCGAACCGCCGCCGAGCGCGCGAGCCTTCAGCCTCATATCCAGATCGAAAGCAGTTTCGGCGATCCGGAGCGGCCCATATTTAGGAGAGCCGGCAAAGAGCATATTTTGGCAAGGGCATCGAAGATCCCGGCGATATGGATTGGGATCTGGAAGAAGCCATGACGTTGGCGGGAGGCCGGGTTGCCGTTTGCGCCAGCGAATCTGTGCGCGCCGATCTGCAGATCCATGGCTCTCGTGTGCGGCGCGTTCACGGCGATAGACGAAGCCGGCCCGTGCTCGACCTCAGCGGCTGTTTGATTCTGCCGGGGCTCATCAATGCCCACGATCACCTGGAATTCAACTTGTTTCCCCGGCTGGGCCGCGGCCCTCACGCGAACGCGACGGAATGGGCAAACGAAATTTACCAGCCCGCGCATGCGCCGATTCGGCAGCAACTGCAGATTCCAAAACCCCTCCGGTTGCTGTGGGGAGGCATCAAGAACCTGATGTCAGGCGTTACTTCCGTGTCTCATCACAATCCCTATCAACCTGGAATCTTTAACCGGTGCTTTCCGGTTCGTGTGATTAAGCGGTTCGGATGGGCCCACTCGCTGGAACACTGTTCCAATGTCAAAGATCGGTTCCGGCGAACCCCGCCTGGCGCCCCGTTCATCATCCATGCGGCGGAGGGCAGCGATGCCGACGCTCGCCGAGAGATTTATCAGCTTGAGGAAATGAAAATTCTGGGGCCGTCCACAGTTATCGTTCATGGCGTCGCCCTGGAGCGCGAAGAACTGGATCTGATCACCGCTCGAGGCGCTTCTCTCATCTGGTGTCCTAGTTCGAACTACTTTACGCTAGGCCGGACGCTCTCGCCGGAGGTGCTGAATTCAGGTGTCCCGATCGCCCTGGGCACGGATTCCGCTCTGACGGCGGATGGCGACCTAATCGATGAGCTTTGCGTAGCGCACAGTCAGGTAGTTCTTCCGAAGCTTTATCAAATGGTGACCGAGCAGTCCGCGCGTATTCTCCGCCTCTGTTCCGGCGAGGGTGGTATTCGCGACGGAGGTCTGGCTGATTTGCTGGTTCTAGCGGATCAAGGAAAATCGCCCGCAGAAAGTCTAGCTTCGCTCCGGCCCGAGCTGGTGATGGTTGGTGGAAAGATCAAGCTGCTCTCCGAAGAGATGGCTCACCGGTTGAGAGTGTTCGATGCCCCAAGTTTTGAATCCATCGTGATCGAAGGGCGCGGCCGCTGGTTGATCGATTCACAAGTATGCTCCGTTGCTCGACAGGTTACGCGGGAATTCGGCAATGACTTTCGCTTGGCGGGAAAGCGGGTGCTCGTTTGACCCAGCTTGTTCAAACCCTACCGATTCTGATTCTCTGTCCGCATAGCCGGTGTAATTGCCGTTGCGTAATGTGCGACATCTGGAAGGATAGCCACTGCGTCGAAATCGGCAGCAGCGAGCTGAGCCGGCATCTCGAATACATCGAGCGCCTGTCGGTGCAGTGGGTTGTGCTGTCGGGCGGCGAGCCGCTCATGCACTCCGATCTGTTTCGTCTCTGCGCGCTGCTTCGTGAAAAAAAGATCCGCATCACGCTGCTTAGCACGGGGCTGTTGCTCGAGCGGAATGCGGTCCGGATTGCCGAATTTATCGATGACGTAATTGTTTCGCTCGATGGACCTCCGTCAGTGCACGACCGGATTCGTCGCGTACCCGGCGCATTCGCGCTGCTGGAGCGTGGAATTCAGGCGCTTCATCGCATCCGTCCCGAATACCCGATTTCGGCTCGTTCCACTGTTCAGCGCGACAACTTTTCGTGCCTGCGCGAAACTACGCGGGCAGCACAGGAAATAGGATTGCAATCGATCTCATTCCTGGCAGCAGACCTGACTTCCGAAGCGTTTAATCGGCCGCAAGCCTGGAATTCCGAACGCCAGGCGCGAATTGCGCTGGGCGAAGATGAGATCACGGCACTCGATTACGAAATTGCCGCCCTCGCAGCGGAATGGGGACATACTGGATTCGTTGTCGAAAATTTGGACAAGCTGCACCGGATCTCCCTTCACTATCGCGCTCACCTGGGCTTCTGCGAGCCGCTGGCTCCGCGGTGCAACGCGCCCTGGGTTTCCGCCGTGGTTGAGCCAGACGGAACGGTGAGACCCTGCTTTTTTCATCGCTCTATCGGAAACCTGGCCGGTAAAACACTAGCTGACGTTTTGAATGGCCCAGAAGCGCAGGCCTTTCGCATGGACCTGGATGTGGCAACGAATCCCATTTGCCGGCGGTGCGTGTGTTCACTGAACTGGCGAGATCCCAAAGCAATTGCGAATCGGGCCAGCGGCGGCGCGGAAGTTACATCCTCCAGCTCCGGAGCCTCGCGGAGCTTACAAAGCTTTTACACTGTCCAAACAACGTAAGCGCGTGTTCGCTCTACCCTCGGGAGTGGATGGCGAAAGCCATCTGTTCGAAGCGGCAGCCGGGGTCGTGGATACGTTCCCTTCACGGCCTCGGCTGGATTAGAACTTACAACCCAAGGAGCACGCGTGGGTGTACAACCCGTCTCGGTTGGCAGATTCGATTTCGATGTAACACGAAATCTCGGCGAATCACTCCTCTGGAGAACGGTTGGAATGGCGGAACGAGCGGCAGCAGCTATACTCTCGCTGGTTACGTTTCCAGCATTTCTCTTTGTTGCCGGGGCGATCGCCTTACTCTCCCGCCGGTCGCCCCTCATTGCCCACCTGCGCGTGGGCCAAGGGGGCAAAGATATATGGGTTCTGAAACTAAGAACCATGTGGCATGGGTCGAGCGGGGTATCGCGTCTTCTGCCCTTTATTGAGCGATGCGCGTCCGATGACCTGCCGGAGCTCAAGCCACAGAAAGATGCGCGTGTGACCAGCCGCTTCGCGGCCTTGTGCCGAAAGTATTCGGTAGATGAGTGGCCGCAGTTATGGCACGTGGTACGAGGCGATATGGCCTTGGTTGGTCCCCGGCCCCTCACGGCAGCCGAGCTGGCGACTTACTACGGCCCCCAAGCCACTTACTTGCTCGCGGTGAAGCCTGGCATAACCGGCCTCTGGCAAGTGAAAGGCCGAAGCCGCCTGACATATGCCCAGCGAAAAAGACTCGATCTTTTTCTGGTTCAGCACCGGTCCTTCGGTTTATATGTGAGCATCCTGAACACCACGATTCCGAGCGTCTTAATGGGGAAGAACGCCTGGTAGCCGCTTCGCGGACGTCGCCCACTGCTTCTGTAGCCGCATCCATCGAAGCCCCTGATACAGAGTAGGCAGAATTGTGCATAAGTGATGCGCCAGCCGGGACATCATTAAACCCCTTTGACGAAAGACCTGACAGGCGCGAGCCGCCGGGGAGATGCCGCTTGTTCGATCGGCAAATGTTCGAACGCCGGCCGGAAACAAGCGTCGCAGCAGAACTCGCGTTTGTTTTTTCCATGACTTCACGAGAGCCAGATGCAGCCAAAGCTCGTCTTTGTTGGCGAGAAACTCTCGTTTCAACGGGGATAGGGAGAAGTGCTCGATCCAGGAGCGCACCGCCGCCGGCAGGTTTGTCGCCTCCTCGCGCAGCACCGGAGCTAAATCGCATTCAAACCATTCATGCACAAGTTGAAAGGTAAGCGCCTCCATCTGCCGGAGCGGGTCGCGATGCGCTTGCCGCCAGGAATCCCAGAATATGGCGTCTCGCGAGCGGTGATGTAGAAAGTTGCCGATCTCCCAGGCGCGTTGCAGCGGCAACTCACCGTGCAGCACATGCAACAGTAAGTGCAAAGCGGCGAACCCAAGAAGATCCTCATCGCAGAGGACATTCATAGAATGTCCGTCAAACTCCCGAACTTGTCTTCGATCCCAGAATTCGTCTTGTCCAGGGACTGCAATATACTCGGTGTTCTCGCTCCACAACTCATAGTGAAGCTCGACGGATATCGGCATCTCGGGGTCAAAGCGGTCGCCTCGCCACTTCCAACGCGAGCGCCGGGCCACGGGCGGCAGATGCCGTGATTTTGCGGGTTGAAGGGCTCGATAACCCATATGCGCCAATAGTTCGCTTGCTTGATAAACTGAACGGCCGCGTAGCCACAAGTCGATATCACCTTGCGCTCGCGTGATCGGATCGAGTGTCAGATGGGGAGAGTGACTCAATCCCTTGAGGAGCACGAACTCCAGCCCGGCTTCATGGAGCGCGTCGCTGATCTCAAAAAGCTCTTGCTTCAGGCGTAGAAAGCGCTCCAGATAGCGACCGCGGCTACGCAAAATTCTCTCTTGAATCTGAGGCGGAAGCGAATTGCCGCATAGGTCAGGTAATAGGAATGTCAACTGCCGCGCATCGCACCAATCGGACAGTGCCTGCCACTGGTGATCATCCAGCAAACGCAGCCGTTCTGCGGATGGATGCTGGAAGCGCAAGCCATTAAGGCAAGCTAGCAGGTACTCCGGCGCGCCCGCGGCAGATAGAAACGCGATCGTCTCATCACTGGGATCAGACGTGAGTTGTTCGGAGGCTTCCAATCCGCTTGCCCTCGGCCACACGTTCCAGCGTGTCGATCGCAGGATCCAATTCATCGTAACGGAGCTCATAAATCGGTGCCTGGAGAAGACGCTCGAGTGCGCGCAAGCGCTGCTCGAAAGCAGGCAGCTGTATTGCCCAAACGGAGAAGCTCAGCCGCTTCCATGCTGCTTCTTGTGAAACCGGCAGTAACATCGGTGGCCCAGTTTCGTGATCGCGGCGGTTCAGGAAAACGACGGAATCCACCGGGCTCTCGTCGGCGGTCTTGAAGTTGGGCAGTGATTGCGTTCTAACTTCGATTGTGGGCTTGCCATACGCGCGAACCGTACTTTTTAATCCCGCGAACTCGGGAAAAAGCTGGCCCACCGGCTCACGAAACCTGAATTTCTGGGGATGTCCAATGATCAGCGGCGTGCTGGCGTTACGCAGGAACGCGCTGGCGTCATCGGAAACGTACGTCCATCCGCGCCGGGCGCAGGCATAAGCCAGGGAGGACTTACCCGCGCCCGAGTCCCCCGCAAGCAAAATACCCTTACCTCTAAACTTTACGCAAGCCGCATGTAATGTAACGAGGTGGCGAATTTCTAAAAGCGGGTAAATCATCACATCCAGCAGACACTGGCGAAAGTATTCTGTTTTCTGTGCCGTCGCCTTAGTTGCCCAACCGAAACTCAAGCCTTCATTTAAATCGAGGCACGCGAAGTTGTTGGCATCTGCAACGATACTAAGCAGGTGGCCTTGCGAGCGGAAGACCGGCGGATCCGAGCAAGCCGGACTTTCACTCTCCGAAATCAGAATCCGGATGTCGAGTGGTTCGGAATCGAACTTTCGTCGATACGTGCTCCAACTAACGTCGGCGGCCGCTAGCGGAATGGGAGAATTCGACTGGAGCCTGACGGGAAAGCCGTAGGGATGAAATACCCCATTATGGGGCAAAGGAACCCTGGTCAGTAAAGGGTCGTTAATTACCGGTTCGAGCGCTAAACAATTCATGTGGATATGACTGACGCCAGCTACCGTGGCCGCCCCTGCGCGGAAGACGGGGAGACTCGGAGCGGTCACGGCTGGTTGTGGGTAGCTGGCCTATCGCCAGAATAGGGGCTAGGGAGCGAAAAGTCGTACACGGCTTGTAAAACTGTCGTAAACCTGTCGGCTCCATAAAGTTATCCACGTCCTCCCCGCACTTTCACAAAAGCTTCACAGCTTGCTCATCGCAATCGGCAGTGATGTCACTTAGGATCTATGTCAAGCCATCGCGATGCACGAGGACTATTCATCCGAACTTGCCTGCCGTTCTTGGTCTGGGCGCGTGACGCCGCAGTTGCGCTGCGCCATCGTGCATTACTGGCTTCTGGGTATGCGCGGCGGTGAGAAGGTCGTCGAAGCGCTGTGCCGGATGTTCCCGGCCGCCGATATTTTCACGTTATTTTATGATCCGGAGCGAATATCGCCCGAAATTCGCTCGCATAGGGTCAATGTGTCCTTTCTGGACCCGTTGCGTGGCTGCTACCGCTCGCTCCTCCCGCTCATGCCCATCGCGCTTGAACATTGGGATCTCCGCGAGTATGACTTAGTAATCAGCAGTGAGTCCGGGCCGGCAAAAGGCGTCATTACTACATCAAGAACGCGCCACATCTGCTACTGTCACTCACCCATGCGGTATCTATGGGACCTATACCCGGCGTATCTTCATGAATGGACACGCGCCAGATGGAGACGGACCTGTATTGCACCGATCGCGAATTATATGCGCATTTGGGACTTCGCGGCGGCGGCCCGAGTGGACGCGTTCGTGGCGAACAGTCGAAACGTCCAAAGCCGGATCTGGAAAGCCTATCGGAGAGCCGCCGGTGTGGTGTATCCGCCGGTAAATGTGAGCGCATTTTTCAACCGGACTTCCGAAGACTACTATTTGGTCGTTTCCGAACTGGTGCCATACAAGAGAATTGAAGATGCAGTTCGGTGTTGCACGGCCTCAGGGCGTCGCCTGAAGATCGTAGGTGGCGGCCCTGAGTATAGGTCGCTCAAAGTCATCGCGGGCCAAACAGTCGAGTTTTGCGGCCGGGTAACGGATGCCGAATTAAGAGAGCTTTATTCGCGCTGCAGCGCAGTCATTCTGCCCGGCGAGGAAGATTTCGGCATTGTGCCCGTGGAGGCAATCGCAAGCGGCAAACCAGTCATCGCGCTGGCCCGGGGCGGAGTGCTCGAAAGCGTTCCGGAAGCCGATCCTCGCGCTGGCTTTTTCTACGATTCGCCTGGCTGCCAGTCTTTACATGCCGCTCTTCGTCAGTTCGAGCGCGAAGAAGGTACCCTCAATCCGGTCGCAATCCAGGCCGCGGCGCGCCGTTTTTCCGAAAAACGGTTCCAGGATGACCTGCGAACGATCATCTTCAGTTCGAGCCGTGAACAGGAAAATTCAGAAAATTCCAGCTTCTGGATCAATTTACAAAACGATCACAAGTCTTGGACGACAGCCGCCGGGATTGCGCCGTAAGCTGCGGTCAGGTTGCGCTTTCCGGCAACTGGCTGGTGCATACGCTTCGGACCTGCAAACACGCGCCTCTCTCTGTCTGGTTGCCGCGATTGGCTGCGGGAGTCCTTGCTTTGGCCTCATGCCTGTGCCTCGCCGCAAGCGAACCACCTCCCGCGAATGAGTTCATCGGCAGCATCGTGTGCAAAACCTGTCACCCGGATGTCTGGTTCAGATTCTACAAGAACGCGCACTTCAAGAGCATCGCGTCCGGCAAAGAGCAGCCGGCCGATACCGGATGTGAGGGCTGCCATGGCCCTGGGAAAGCACATGTACAGGCTCATGGCGGCAAGGCCACTATCATCGCTTTTTCGCAGCTAGGCTCGAAACAGATCATGGATGCTTGCCTGCGCTGTCACAGCCAGAGCCTCGCGAGAGCAAACATCCGGCGATCGCCGCACACCCTGAATGACGTGGCTTGCACCCGATGCCACTCCATCCATAAGCCGGCCACGCCAAAGTTTCTCTTAGCGAAGAATCAGCCCGACCTTTGTTTTAGCTGCCATACCAACACGCGAGCGGATTTTTCCATGCCTTTCAAACATCCAGTGAACCAGGGTTTCATGGGATGCACGGACTGCCACAACCCGCACGGCACATTCGCGCCGACGTGGCGGATGGCGGCGCGGCCTTCGCTCGTAAGTCAAGCTCTAGGCAATGAAGAAGCCTGCCTGAAGTGCCATTCGGACAAACGAGGTCCATTCGCGTTCGAGCATCCTCCCGTGCGAATCGAGGGGTGCGAGATGTGCCATTCCCCGCATGGTTCCACTAATTCGCGGCTCCTGCGTAGACCCGTGGTCTTCACCTTGTGTCTCGAGTGCCATAACGGAGCCGGTACTTTCGGTCGCAGCGGGAAGGGCGACCCGGCCCTTTCGCGAACCCACAACCTCGCCGACCCGCGCTACCAGAACTGCACGAACTGCCACATTCGAATTCACGGATCCAATTCAGATCCTCTCTTTCTCCGATGATGAATCCCTGGATGCATGTCTGTCGTGTTGCCGTTTGTGTGTTATTCCTGCATCCTTGCTGCAAGGCGCAGGAGACCGTTGCGCCAACGCCCGAACACGCCGGTCCGTCTCGCGGGGACGATTGGCGCGGGTATAACATCGTTAATTCATTCGAAACAGGGTACCGTTTTGTCGGCACAAGTGGAAATGCAAATACATACCGCAGCAATGAAAATTTTGGCGACGGTGTCCGGCTGCTGAGCAGTTTCTTCACGATAAACTCAAAAGCCGGTCACGGCCGCCTCTTTGATGAGATCGTGTTTACAACGGAAGGGCTCGGCGGAGACCCGTATAGCTCCGCCAAGCTTCGTGTACAGAAAAACCGTCTTTACGAGTACAATCTCCAATGGCGGCGCAGTGCATACTTCAATCCCGGGCTGGTCACTGACGCCGGAGCAGGCGTGCACCTTCTCAACACGTCCTACACGCTACAGGACCACGATCTGACTCTATTCCCGCAGTCACGGCTTCGTGTCTTGCTAGGTTACACGCGCGACTCGCAATCCGGCCCAGGGATTTCGAGCGCCCAGTTGTTTAATTCCGCTGCGCAATTTGACCCCTCAGGCAACGCTTTCGCAGTCTTCACCAATGTCAAGCGGCTTCAAACTGAGTATCGCCTCGGCGCCGAAGTGCGCTGGCTGGGCTTCACACTCAGTGGCATGCGAGGCTGGCAAGATTTCAAAGATGACACGAGTGATCAATTCAGCGGATCCAGTCATGGGGATGACTTCAACAACAATGCTGTCCTGAACTTCTTTTCCAGGTCGCAGCCCGATCACGGCACAAGCCCTTACTGGCGCGCGGCCCTGTTTCGAAACGACCGGCTGCTCAACGTGAACGGTCGGTTTACGTACACCAACGGACGGCAGGCTTTCCTGGCGAACGAAACGGCCGTCGGAACGAATCAAGTTGGAGCGGCCGCGAACCAGCAGGTCCTCACGGCCGGGGATGCGCGTCGTCCCATCATGACCGGGAATGTCACAGCCAGCGTTTTCCCGACAGAGAAGCTGACGGTCACAAATCAAACCTCGTTTTACAGCATCAAGACAGACGGAAATAGCGCCTATCTGCTATTCAACAATGCGAATCAGGCGGCTAACTTGTTGTACTTCCAGTATCTCGGCATTCGAACGGCGTCTAATTCGACGGATCTTCAATATCACCTTTATAAGTGGTTAGACATTAACGCGGGATACGACTATTCAAATCGCAGGATTGTTTCAAGCCCCCAACTTGCGATTGTTGGTAGCGCTGGCGCGACGCCTTATGTTCAAACCAATGAATTGAACTCCGGCATCCTGGGATTCAGGCTGAGGCCCATTAAGGGGCTCACAATCACGGCGGGAGCCGAAACAGGTCGCGCAACCCGGCCCTTCACGCAGAAGAGCGATGGCAACATTAGTGCGCTGACCGGCCGCGTGGAGTACAAGCGCAAAAACTTGCAGTTAACAGCCTCAACCGCCACCAACTACAACGAGAATTCCGCGATGCTCTCGACGTATAGTTCGCATAGCAGGATCTATACGGCGTCGGCTTCCTGGTCGCCGCGCGATTGGCTCTCCTTTGACACCAGTTATTCGAGGCTCCACATCGATAGCTTGGGCGGCATTCAATTCTTTGTGGGAGCGCCGTCTTTCCTGCTCGGGTCTCAGCTCTTTCAAAATCAGCTCTCGTATTACATCAGCAACATTAACTCGGGCACGCTTGGCATTCGCATGAGCCCGTTCCCCCGCCTCGATTTATATCTCGGATACAGCCGTGTCGAAGATGCCGGAGACGGACGGGGCAGTCCCATTGCAACGACCATCGGCCCTTCTATCGATGTGTTTCGAATGGCGCAAACGTTTCCGCTGAGATTCCAATCCCCGCTTGCTCGTATGTCGTTCCGAATTTCAGAGCGAGTGCGGTGGAACTTTGGATATCAGTATTACGGCTATCATGCGGATTTTTCACCCAACGAGGATTACCACGCAAATACCGGCTACACCAGTATTTCGTGGAGCTTTTGAATATTTCCCGGTGCTGCTATGCCAAGCATCTCTTCGGCGATCTTCATTACTGAGACGGGTAGGATTTCCTTCATGCAGCGGTTGTCTAAGCAAAGAGGGAAATCACGCCCGTCATAACACGGCCGACATGCAAGTGTTCTCCCTCCCCAGATGTGCCGTATATTAGCACGGTTTGGAAGTCGTTCGTTAGGGTTCACGGGCCCGAATAGGGCTAGCACTGCTGCCGAAGTTAGCGCCGCCAGGTGAAGAGGGCCGGTATCGTGCGATACGACGAGATCGCATGTCTCGAAAAGAGAAAGTACCTCAGTCAATTCTAAGCGGCCAATTAGGTCAATGACAGGCAATCCTGAAAAGGTCGCGATCACGTCATGATCCGCTGGTCCGCCGATGATAAGGACCTCGCAGCCTCGCGCCAAAAGCCGCGTAGAGAGCTCCGCATAGTGCGATAGCGGCCAGCGGCGTTGTGGATCATCGCGAATTGCATTGCGAGCTCCGCCTGGAATTACAGCGATCCGTCTCCGCGCTGTTCGGAGAAGCGCTGGAGGAGGCAGCTGGGTATTAATACGAAGCGGCGGAAGTCGGCTTGCGCTTAGCCCATCTTCGCCGAGTAAAATCCGCGCGTACTCATCGCCGTGGTAACGGCCCGGAATCAGATGGCGCGATCGTCCGCTACGCGAGAGTAGGATTCGGCGTTCCGCTAATACCGGGAGCGTCAGCACTGCATAACGCCAATCGTATTGCAGCACAGCGCAAGTGCGATAGCGAGCTCCCGGCAGGAGCTTCCATGCCCGAATTATCTCTTGCGTTCTCCGTAGGCTGGATCCACCTAACAGTACCTGATCGTTCACAACAAATACCCGATCGACGAACGGAAATAACTCAATGAGAGGAGCTACCGCCGCCCCGCACATCCAATGAATTTCACCGCCTGCTTTTTCCTTGAAGTGCTTCACAGCGGGAAGTGCCATAACTACGTCGCCGATTCCGCCCAGCTTTACAATTAGATGCGCATCCATCTATGCCACCGCGAGTTTAACGGGAGCCGCCCTCACATATCGAAGCTCCCGCTCTTCTGTCCACAACAGCAGTGCGATAACAGACCAGTAGATCAGGTTGAGAGGAAAGTTAAGCAGGTACGCAATTCCGTTGGAGCCTACTAAAACGCCGACCAGCCACGCTCCTATCGATTTGTTCCATTGCTTTACCCGCAACGCATAATAAGTCCATGCGACCGTGATGCCACCAACCGCAAACAATCCGATCCAGCCAAAGTTGGCCAAGATTCGCCAATAGAAGTTTTCTGAAAACCCCCCGCTTCCAGACAAGAGCGCAATTGGCGATGACACGTCCAACATCGCGTCATCCGGCCGCAAATTCGACAGGTGAGTGGCTGCACTGGCAGTCTTGCCAGAGTACAAAAGAGAAGCTGTCTCGATTAGCGCGCGATTCGTTTCATAGACAGTTAGGGGTATGGCAATCAGGCTGAAGGCCACCGCGCATCCCGCGGCAACTTTCAAGACATTCCAGCGAGGCTTGAGTCTGGACCGTGCGAGCCAGCGCGGGAGTAGATAAAGACACATGACGACGCCTGTGATGTAACCCGAAAACGAAAGCGTACCGACGAGCATAAGCCCATAAATCGCTGCCTTTAGCCTCCGAAAGCCTCGTCCAACCGTAAGCGACAGCGCTAATAGAAGCAGGCACAGGCATGCATAGCCATTAGGGTCGTCCAAAATTCCGCCAAATCTGACCAGCGCACCCGGGTAGCTTAGAGCGGGGTAGCGGATTCCCAAAACCACCAACGTCACGGTCATTAGCCAAAAAGGACAGACGATCCAAAACGCCACGCTCTCAAATGCAGCTAAAGTGTCACGAAGGCTATGCTCGGGATCAAAAACGAGAGGAATTAGGAATACGCTGATTATCCAGGGAGTAAATTGGATCATGCAAAGTGCGGTATCGCCTAGCGCGCCCGGTTCCGAAGCCATTCTTAGAAGAACGAGGGCAAAGAGCAGAAGAATGGTATAGGCTGTCAAATTGCTGAGCGACCGATATTTACTTTTAAGAACTATGGGCCGATGACGGAAGCAATATAGGGAATATAAAGTGAACGCCAGGAATATAAAGAATTTCATGGCGCTTAGTGCCGGTGGGGTGGCGTCATATTGAGAAGAGGTACCTGGGTCGTTAACGTGAAGAATGTATCGATACGCATATTGAGTAATGGAAGATGCCCAAAGTAAAACTATCGGCCAGCATGGTCTGGGGTCGCCTCTAGATTTTCCGTGCATTCTATAGGTTGAAAGAAGAGGTTGTTCGGCGCGGCCCACGCTCGCGAGAGTAATAGAAGCTAGATGCTAGTGCGGCTAACAAAATGACGCCGACAATCAGTATTGTTCTGGGCGGCCAGCTTCGCTTTTCGGGTATTACCGCGCGGTCGACAATTTGCACCATCGGAGCCGATTTTGCTTCATCGAGCCGCGCCGCCTCATATTGGCGCGAAAGGATCTCGAACAGAGCCTCGTGATATTTGAGATCGCGATATTTTCGCAAGTACTTTAAGCTCGCGTCGGGTAACTGCCCGGTCGGAAGGTCCAGGACTCCTGTCTTTCGGTCCCCCTGTTCCACTTTGCTTAACTGGCTCCGTAGCGCTTCGAGCTCGCGTTTGACAATCTGGTACCGCGGATTCGTATCAGCGGCATAAGTCTTCATGCCTTCGAGTAGCGCTTCGCGGCTCAGAATATCGGATCGAAGCTGGGCGCCGGCGCGAATGAGAGCTTCCGCTTGCCCGGTGGGTACCACAAATCCGGTCGCCTGTTCGGTATCCTTGAGCGCAATTTCAGCATCCGCGAGTGCGTCTTTTTCCTTCGCGAGCTCACCCTCAAAAAAAATACGGCGCTGCGAAGCTTCCGTCAGAGCAACGCGGGCGTTCTGTTTGAACAACTCGTCTACGTACGAATTCGCGATCTTGGCGGCGCGCTGGGGATCTCGATCGTCCACGCGAATGTGTATGAGAGAGTCCTTTCCGCTTTCGACCGTCGTATTTCTGGCCAGGTGCTTTCTCGCATTTATCAGGTATTTATCGCCGTAGACCTGCTTGAGCTTGTATTTTGCGATCAGCTCATCGGCGATCGTCCGGCTATTTAGAATGCCAATGTAAAGTTCGGCCGGATTTCGCAGTCCGAAACCAGACAATAAGGATAGCGATGGGAGGCCAGCGCCCAAACCCGCGAGCTGCGCCATCGACGAGAGCGATGATTGCGGCTGTTGCGGCGTGAGAATTACCGATTCCGCTCGATACTTCACCGGGAGCAGGAATACTGCCGGTGTGGCAACGGCCGCGGCTATTAGTACGTTTCGCAAGATTTTGCGTTTATGCTGACCTAGAACTTGCAATAGACTGCTGAGTGAAATCTCCTCGTCTCCCGGAGGAAATCGCACGTCGCGCGCATCCGCTTCGGTTTCTTTCGCTGTAATTCCGTTGGGAGATATCAATGAGCTCTCCGCTAGCGAAGGACATTCACGGCAGCGGAACCAAGCGCAAGGTTACCGAAGATCTGCGACCAGTCCATCAGGCCCCGTATGAAGGTCGTCCTGTTTATATGTGTGGGCACTACCAGCGTGTCGCCGGGATACATCGGAAGGGTTTCAAAATTCCGGGCGAAGAGCCCAACTGTCGCCGTCTTCGCAACCACCGCGCCATCAGCGCGAATGACGAACATGTGACTCCTGTCTGCGGAACGGGCCGGTCCCCCCGCCTTCTTCAGGTAATCGCCCACGCGGAGATCGTCGTCATAGAGAAATGCCGCTTGTTCAAAGACAGTTCCCACAACGTTCACCGTGGAGGGCCGGCTCGGCACATACAGGCGATCACCATTTTCGAGCGGAAGATCAGGAAGTGCGTTTACTCCCTTGCTGCCCGGATCTAGATCAAGAACGATGCGTCCATTGATAGGTACCTGACGCAAGCGGTCGATCAATTCTCGCTGGCTCGCCACGGAAGCCTGTGCGGTGGCTGCTTGTTCAGTGGAAATGACGCGTCCGGAAAGGTTAGCGGCCCCCTGGTTCACGTCGCGCTCCATTTGATTGAGGAAATCGTCGTATCTCTTCTGTTGCTCACGACGCGTAGATTCACGCGTGAACTGCGCTCCATAAAGATACGCATTCGGAGTGAGTCCGCCGGCGCGCGTGACCAGACTTCGTAGTGTGTCACCTGGTCCAGCCGTATAGACCCCGGCCATCGCCACTTCGCCTTCTATCCGAACTTGCTTCGTTTGTTGTGCCCGGGCAACCGAAAAATCCGCTTTTGAAAATATCGTGATTACGTCGCCCGCTTCAAGAAGTAAGTCCTGCGAGGCATTGTGCTCCAGTACCACTTTGCCGAGATTGAAAGGAATAAGTTTTGTGTTCAGATTTTGTTTTTCGAGCCGTTCGATGACGGCATAGTCCCAGTCGATTTCAGGAGCGGATGGCTGAACGATATCCCTCGGCAGAAATTTTCTCAAAGGGGGGACATCGTCGGATCCTGTGGCGGCGCCGAGCGATGAGTCGCCCTGCGTCTTGCGGGCCTCGTCGCGGAATGCGCTTGGAATGCCGTTAATGGCGCGGCTTGCCGAAACAGGTGTTAAATTCGCAGCTACGCCGTTTCGCATGGACGCAGTCTCGGTCTCGGATTCCTCGCCCGGCACGTCTTGCGGCTGTTTTAAGTTATTTTTTTCCACATCGGCTTTATCGCCATCCATCGTGAGTCGGTTGCGCTCGGCCCAGTAGTCTCTTGTAAGAAGGGCGTCGCTGCTCGGAATCAAATCACTCAGTCGCATTCCTGAATGCCACGGGAACCGGCCGGCGTCCGCAACATTTCCGCGCAGCGTTACGGTGTTGCTGAAGCGTGGAATCACCGGCAGAAGGCGTATCATGTCACCGTTACGTAAACGGGTGGCCAGACCGTCTTTTCCCATGGCAATGCGCTGGACTTCGAAAGCTGTGCCATCCGCTACGCGTTCGAGGAGAGCTTGCTGCGCCGCCGCCATAGGCGACAGGCCGCCCGCCAGTTGAAGCAGATCCCCCAGTGTTGTGTCTTGTTTCAATTCGTAGATGCCGGGGCGCTCAACGCTTCCGGCTATGGCAGCGCGCTGTCCTGCAGCCGGAATCAGGATCACGTCGCCCTGCTCCAGATGCGTATCCTGAGCCTTATCGCCGCGGACGAGCAGATCGTATAAATCAAACGTACGGACTGTTTTATTGCAGCGCTTTAATTGGATATCTCGCATGGATCCACGCACGGACGGACCGCCAGATGCAAATAGCGCGTTCACCAGGCCACTGAGAGAGCTAATGGTGTAGGCCCCAGGGCGTCGCGCTTCGCCTACGACGAAAACCTGAATCGATCGCAGCCTCCCCATGGTCACGGTCAAATCAAAATTCTTATAAGAGCGCGCGATTCCCGCTCTGAACAAGGGCGTGGCATCCGCATACTTCAGCCCGGCAACGGAAAGTTGTCCGACATCGGGAAGAAAGACCTGACCGGATTGGTCGACAACAAGGCGTCGCGAAAAGTTAACTTGCCCCCACACCGTTAGCTGCAATTCATCACCCGGACCGATCACGTAATCGGGGCTTACCGGAGATCGATCGAATGGAGCAAATGTGGCCGGTACCCTTTCAAAAAGCGAGGCTCCGTAGATCGGCAGCACTTGTCCAAGGGAAGCCGCCACGTAGCGCTGGAACTCAGTCAACGGCTCTTTCACCGGGGGCTCGGGCATTCCGCGATAGGGCATCTGGCTCGCGCGTTGGTCGCTTATCGCCGGGATGGTCGTCGAAGGGGCATACATTCCCGCCGAAGGGCCGTACATCCCTGCCGAAGGCGTGGGGAGCATGCGTGAATTGTTTGAGTCGCCATCAATGCCGTAATAGTTGTTGCGGCTGTTACTCAGGCAATCGGCGGTATTTCCAAACTCATCGATGCAGTATGAGAACGGATCCGTTCGCTGCACCGGACTTACCTGGCCCTGCTGACTTTGACTGAATAGTAATGGATTAGCGAGTGACTGGTTTGGCGATGCGCCACTCGGGATCTGTGCATACAATTCGACGCTCGCCCCAAAACTGGCGAGTAGCAACACAAAATCAAATAACCGTCTTCTGCTCACGCTACTTCCCTATTGTGTGACGGCGAGCGATGGTTTTTATAGTGCTCCCAGTCGTCAGAGCGTGCTTTTTACAACCGTTTTACAGAGCCATCATTACTGTGGGAGTGAGAACAAAAAAGACACGATGGCATCCTGGTCCGCGCGCGAAAACCTGTAAGGCGGCATGATGGATCCGGGTGTGAGCGCGGGAGGGGAGATGAAGTGCTTCTCTATCCAATCCTTCGAGTGCCGGGCCGAAACTCCGTTCAAAGGAGGCCCGAGTCTGCCTCCTGTCTGATTGACCTTGTGGCAATTCCCGCAGCCGTTCGAAACGTACACCTGCGCGCCCTGAACAAGGCTGTCGGGAGTTTCCTCCAAAATCCTCGCCGCTTCCGGGGTCAAAGACAATGCCAGCGCCGAAAGCGCGTTCCACCGTGCAACCGAAAACGCCGTCGTTGCTCCGCCTCCTGAAAGGCCGCTATCCTCTGCTTTGAAATGCTCAACCATCCAATCAGCGGTTTTGTGCGTGTTCAATGTCGCCAGGTTGGGTCCCGGTTTCGGTTCGCCCTCGAATAAGTTATGGCAGTTTGCGCAATGCGCCTGTCGGAAATAGCCGACACCTGCGAGATTCTGCGGCGAAAACCCGCTCCATCGCTGGTTTAGTATCTCTGCCGGCGAGCGGGGCGATTTCGGGGTGCTTGCGACTGCCTGCGCCGTCAATGCGCTCCAAGCTACGGCGGCCAGCAGAATAACGGCAATGGCGGTCGTGCGCTGCGCGAGCCTTTGAACCTGACTCCGATCCAAAAACGGCACGGCGAACAGGCCGATCACAGCCAAAGTAGGGAGCCCAATGCTTCCGATTGGCTCCGCCCACCCGCGGAAGTATTTCAAGGTTTGAAATAAAAACAGGAAGTACCATTCGGGCCTTGGCACATAGCTCGCATCCGTCGGGTCCGCCACGCGCTCGAGCGGCGCATCAATAAATGCCGCTAACGCAAACAAACACAAGAACGCGATGAATACAGCTATGGCATCGCGAAACGCCTGTGCGGGATAGAACCGCTGCTCCGATCCAGAATTGTCGCGGCTTCCCGCAATCCCATGGAGCCGGACCAGGTAGACGTGCACCCCTGTTAGGAAGATCATGACGCCCGGAAGAATAATCGTGTGCAAAGTATAAAAACGGGCGAACGTTAACGCGCCGATCCCGTTTGCGGCGCCCAGCAATTGGGAGAGTTGGGCACCCGCGAATGGCGCCTGTTCCATAAGCCGCGTCGTAACCATAGTTCCCCAGTAAGCTCGGTTGTCCCAGGGGAGTAAATAACCAGTAAGTCCAAACGCGAGCGTGAATAACAAGAGCAGCACGCCCAAAGCCCAAGTCATCTCCCGGGGCTTCTTGTATGCCCCGTAAAGAAATACCTGGATCATGTGGAGAACGACCACCACCACCATCGCGCTAGCCCCCCAGTGATGCAGCCCCCGCATCATTTTTCCCGCGGTTACTTCGCGAATAATATAACTGACGCTGCTGTAGGCTTCACCCGGCGTGGGAGCGTAGTTGAAGGCCAGCATCGTTCCGGTGAATGCCTGGGTGAGGAATAAAAATAGCGCGATACTTCCAAAGACTTGGGCCCATCCAGTGGAGGCCGGAAGCTCCTCTAACAAGAAGCGCCGTGCTGCGGTTTCAAAACCGGTTCGGCTGTCGATCCAACGGACCGGTCCGCGAATCAGGTTAATCATCCTTACAGGTTCCGCGGCTTGACGATCGGCCCAAGCCATATATTCGACCCGACACGCCGCACTTCATAGCGATCGAGCGGCCGCGTCGCAGGGCCGTTAATAACTTGGCCGGAGCGAGAGAAACGCGAGCCGTGACAGGGGCAGGAAAATATGCCGGCCGAAGGAGTCCATTGATACGCGCATCCGAGATGGGTGCAGAACGGCGAAAAGGCCGTCAGACTGCCATTCGGGTCCTTAACTACCCACGCACTATCCTGCTCGCTAACTACCTTCCAACCATCCACCCGGCTCCTTTCAAACCGGACATTTTGAGGTGTGCCGACCGGTAAGTCAGAGAGCGCCCCGGCGTCCACCCAATCGCTTTGCTTGCGAGTTGTAGGCGGAATGAATAGATATAAGCCAGAAGTGATTCCAATCGCTCCGGCGATCACAGACATCAAACTATGGATTGTTTGTTCCAAAAAGCGTCGACGCCACACGGGCGGCTCAGCCTGCTTTTCGCTTTGAATGCGTGTTAGCGCGGCGTCTTGTATACCGGTCATGACAAACTCCCTCCTTCGTGGCTCGAAGCTTCTTGAACAAACCCAGCGTACGGCTTAGCGCGAAAGAAGCTGTTCGCCCTTTGTAAAACCTCCGTAAGACCGGCGAATAGGCGGCTTGGGCGTATTATTCTTTGAATATACTCACTACGCTTACCCCGCAGAGGCGAATCTGGGAATAAATTGGCCAAGAACCCGGTAAGGAACTATAAGCTCGAACTGTTTGAAGAAACCGTGCTGCGATATCTAGACGCCGCTTACAATCTGGCGCGCTGGCTGACCCGTAATGATCAGGACGCCGAAGATGTCGTACAAGAGGCTTATCTTCGCGCCCTAAGCTCCTTCGACTCTTTTCAGATCGGGCGCGATGGAAGGGCCTGGTTGCTTAAGATCGTTCGAAACACCTGCTACACATGGATGCGGCAAAACAGACGGCATGAGGTGGCCACGCATTTCGACGACAATGCTCGGGAAACCGTCGCCGCGACTTGGCCGGATCCCGAATCGGCATTGCTCCAGAAAGCGAGCGCGCAGCTGCTCAGGGAGACGATTGAAGCGATTCCGTTCGAATATCGTGAAGTTCTGGTGATGAGGGAACTCGAAGAGCTTTCGTACAAAGAGATTGCCCAGATTCTGGAAATCCCTCTGGGAACGGTGATGTCTCGGCTATCGAGGGGCCGCAGCGAACTGGCGGAAAGGTTGTGCGAAACGGGTGGGGAGCGAAAACGATGATCTGCAACGAAACTCGCCAGTTCTTGGATGCTTATGTGGATGGAGAGCTGGAAATCACCCGAGCCGTCGAGATCGAACAGCACCTTGAGACTTGCCCCGATTGCCATGCTCTGGTTGATTCGCGCCGAAAGTTTACAGCGTCTGTGCGGTCCGAAGCGCCCTACTTTGAAGCCCCGCGAGAGTTGGAGGCTCGGATTCGCGCCCGGATTCACGAGGCAGGGAAGACGCCAGCAGGTCTTTCCTTACAAAGCTCGTCCTTCCCCTGGAGTATGGCTGCGATCGCGGCTAGCTTAGCCTTCCTTGTCGCGCTAACAACTTTGTTGGTTCAGAACTTGCGGCGCCCCTCCGCTGCCGACTTAATCGCGAAAGAGGTCGTAGCCGACCATATCCGCTCACTTATGGGAAATCACCTCGCCGATGTTCCTTCGTCAGACCAACATACGGTTAAACCGTGGTTCGCCGGAAAGATTGACTTTGCCCCCGTCGTCAAAGATCTTGCCTCCGATGGATTCCCGCTGACAGGCGGCAGGTTGGACTACTTAGATGGTCGACCAGTGGCGGCGCTGCTATATAAGCGTCACCAACACACGATCAATCTGTTCCTGTGGCCCGTCGCCAGCTCCGATTCGGGATTGCAGACGTTTAGCTTGAAAGGTTACAACGTGATTCACTGGATCCGATCGGGTATGAACTATTGGGTCGTGTCCGATCTAAATCTGGCTGAGCTAACGGAGTTTGTACACGATCAGCAGAGATGATCTGCGCGAAGTTGTTCACAAAACTTTTACCGTGCGTGCATTGCTGAGGCGGTCATCGCGGCCTAAGCTGAGACTTCGTGACGAATCGTTCGCGCAAGGTAGTCCTATTCTTGCCGCCTTATGCGGGGAAGGTCCTCGGTCCGCCTCTGGGGCTGCTAAGTCTGGCGGGCTCCCTGCGGGAAGCCGGCTACGAGCCACGCATCATCGACGGCGCGCTTGATCGCGATTATCGCCGGACGGTGGTGGAAGAAATAGGCGACTGCCTTTGTTTCGGAGTCTCGCTGCTGACCGGTCCCATGATCCTCGATGCCATCGAGATCAGCCGTGAGGTGAAGCGATTGCATCCTGGCCTGTTCGTCATCTTCGGAGGATGGCACCCAAGTCTGCTGACCGCGCAGACGCTTAGCGAAGATTTTATCGATGCGGTTGTGCGGCATCAGGGCGAAGCGACGCTGGTCGAAATGGTTCAGAGGCTTGGGGCTGGCAAGCCACTGGATCTTGTTCGAGGATGCTGGTTCAAGCGTGATGGCCGTATCGTTCAGAATCCCGACCGCCCCAACATCAAGCTTCCGGAATTGCCGGCGCCCGCCTATGACCTGATCGATTTCGACGCGTACGAGAGAGCCGGCGGTGAACGAAAGCTCCCGTACGCGACCAGCATCGGTTGCCCCTACGCCTGCAACTACTGCACTGACATGGTGTTCTATAACAGGCGTTTTAACGCATACGCTCCCTCGGGAGTCGCCGCCGAACTGGCGGAGCTGGTCACGCGTCACCGCCTGACTGAGGTGGCGCTTCTGGATTCCAATTTCCTGGTGGATGTGCACCGGGCCGTCGCCATTGCTCAAGCGATTCTCGAATCGGGCGCCCGCTTCCGCTGGACGTTCCAAGCGTCTACCGACCTGTTGTGCCGCATGACCGACGAGGAGGTGAAGCTACTCAGCGCGAGCGGGGTCAGTCACATCGGCTTCGGAACGGAATCGGCATCGCCCGAGGTGCTCCGCCAAATGAACAAAAGACATCAGAGCATTCCCGACATGTACCAGGCTGCGGGCAAATGCCAGCGCGCCGGCATCCGTGTCACTTACAATCTGATCTTCGGCTATCCCGGGGAAACCGAGAGCCATCGTGCCGAGACTCTTCGAGTGATGGGCGAGATAGCGGATCGATATGAAAATGTCAGTTTCTCGCCAAATCTGTTCACGCCATATCCAGGCATTCCGATTTGGCCTCAGCTCCGCAGTATGGGGGTGGCGGAGCCTGATTCGCTTGCCGCCTGGGTGAAGGTTGACCTGGGCGCCAACAATTTGCCATGGCTTCAGGGAAGGTCCTTTGCTACTCTCCAGCGAAGCCTTCGATATTTCTTACTCGATAATCAGTTGAATCGAACCAGGCGGCAGCTTCGGTCACGCCCGCTTCGCTCCATTTTCCATATGCTGCGGAAACCTTTGCACTGGCGATTGCGGCATGCGTTCTTCCGTTGGCCAGTTGAATTGTGGCTCTCGAGGGCAAAAGAGCGCCTCATTGTGAGGCGCTCGCTGTTGACTGGGCAGCCGCTCAGTCATGAACTCGCGAAGAGCAGGTAGAGAGGAGCCAGAAGACTTAAGTACTAGGAGATATAAAACTATCAACTGGGACTCGTAAGCTCTTCCGTCGTATCTATCCAATGGTACTGATAATAGAGAAGGTTTTCAGGGAATGAGGCATGAATAAGTCAGCACTTTCTCATAAATATGTTTTGTTCCTTGATTAGTTTCGATTATCGCCAAGATCCGGCTCCCGTTTAACTGAATTAGGCAACAGATAGCGACAACCCTATTTATCTAGGCGGCCTTCCGGGTGTGTGCCGCGCACTCTTCGTGCGTGTCGGCGATTAAGCAAAGAAAGGCGGCCTAGTAGGCGCTGTTGTCGAAGTACGTTCGCCTCACCGGCGGGCCGGCGCCGTGGAATTCCAATGTTTAGGAATTTTCTCCTCTTCCTCTCGCTGACTGGTTGTGCATTTTCTCAGTCCGGTAATCCGGCTATTACAACGGGTCAATACAACACGAGCCGCACTGCGGCTAATCTGAGCGAGACCATTCTCGCAGCCTCCAACGTGAACACCAATCAATTTGGGAAATTATTTTTATGGCAGGTCGACGGCTGGATTTTCGCGCAGCCCTTGTATGTCCCAGGAGTTCAAATAGGCGGTACGACCGCAAATGTGGTTTATGTCGCCACAATGCACAATAGCGTGTACGCGTTCGATGCTGATAATCCTGCCGCGCCGCCGCTGTGGCAGGTGAATTTCGGAAGTTCGGTGCAGGCGCCGAGTGGCAACGGCTGCCCGAATCCCTCGTTCACGGGCCCTGAACTTGGCATTCTGAGCACTCCCGCCATTGATCAGCCGAGTGGCACGCTGTATGTCGTTTCAGCGTCGCCCTCGGGCGGGGGCTTCCTGCATTATATTCATGCTTTGGACATAACCAGCGGCGCCGAGAAACTCGGTGGTCCCATGCAGATTCAGGCCAGCGTCAGTGGCAAGGGTTACGATTCAAACAACGGAACAGTGGCGTTGAGTACGGCAAGCACCGACGTGCAGCGTGCGGCGTTGCTCCTGGCGAATGGCTCGGTTTATGCCGCCTTTGGAAATTGCGGCCCGGACATTGATCCCTGGCACGGCTGGATCGTGGGATACAGCGCCACAAATTTGCGCAATCAGACGCTTGTGTTCAACAGCACACCCAATGGAGGGCAGGGGGGAATCTGGCAATCCGGCCGCGGGCTCGTGACGGATTCCTCCGGCAATCTTTACTTCGCCACTGGAAACTCGACCCGGTTTACTTCGTTCGATGCAAACGTGACCACCGGAAGCAGCACAAAGGACGCGGCCCTGGGCGACTATGCCATGCGCCTCCTGCAGCTTTCCTCGACAGGCAGTCTCATGGCGTCGTACCCTCCTCAGAACTACACTGATTTGAACACTTACGATCTCGATTTCAGCTCCAGCGGTCCGCTACTCATTCCCGGGACCAATCTTTTGCTCGCGGGGGGAAAAGATGGGATTGTTTACTTGTTCAACTTGAGTAATCTCGCCGCTCCGCTGCAAAATTTCCAAGCCACAGGAACAACCGGCTGCACTTATAGCGAAGATGGCTGTCAGCAAATCCATGACCTCGCATTTTGGAACAACGCCCTGTACGTCTGGGGTTCAAACGACGTTCTACGCGCCTACCAGTTTGCAAACAACAAGTTCACGACCACGCCCTCATCGCAGAATACGATTACGACCGGCTATCATCCCGCCTCCATTGCCATCTCAGCTAACTCGACAAATCAAGCGAGCGGAGTTTTGTGGGCCCTTACCCCTGACAGTATCTTTCATGCCTTTCGCGCGTCAAATGTCGCCAACGAGTTGTGGAACAGCACGATGAATGCAGCGAGGGATGGATTGCCATCCTCTCCGAGATTTACTGAACCGACCGTAGCCAACGGCCGTGTGTACGTTGCCACCCAGTCTAATCAGGTTGCCGCCTACGGCCTGTTAAGTGATTTCACGGTTCTGCCGTCCAGCTCCTCGCAAAACATATCGAGGGGAAGCTCAGCGAGCTTCAACGTGAACGTGAGCGCTCTGGCGGGTTCTACCGCCACGGTGACATTCAGCATCGCCGGATTACCGGGCAGCGCAAACGCCACCTTCGATCCCTCCTCCGTAAACGGTTCGGGATCCTCGAAGGTAACCATCAACACGGCTTCGTCCACTCCAGTGGGTGCCTATAACCTCACAATCACTGGAACCGGAAACGGGGTAACTCGCAACGGGAACGTAGTTCTCAACGTGACGAACACCTGCAGCTTCCTTATCGATCATTCGAGCGACAGCTTTACAGACGCCGGCGGTTCCGGCAGCATAGGCGTTTCGGCGACTGGCGGTTGTCCTTGGACAGCTTCCTCAAACGCGGCGTGGATTTCCATCTCGTCCGGATCCTCAGGCTCTGGAAGCGGTGCCGTGGTTTACAACGTAAGCGCCAACACGGGCGCTCAATCGCGCACAGGCACGCTTACCGTGGCCGGCCAGACCTTCACGGTAACGGAAGGCGGTGCGCCGCCTCCGCCAACAGCGCTACGCTTCATTCCTATCGCGCCTTGCCGTATCGCTGATACCAGAAATGCGAATGGCCCGTTCGGCGGCCCGGAACTGTCGGGCGGTAGTTCACGAACGTTCTCCGTCCCGAATAGTGCTTGCGGCATCCCTTCCACAGCGGCCGCATACTCGCTCAATGTCACCGTTGTACCGCCTGGTCAGCTGAACTATCTCACTATCTGGCCGGCTGGTCAGCCTCAGCCCACCGTCTCGACCTTGAACTCCGACGGGCGCATTAAGGCGAACGCTGCGATCGTACCGGCGGGCTCTGGCGGAGCAGTCTCCGTATACGTCACGGACTCAACCCAATTCATTCTGGATATCGATGGCTATTTCGTGTCGTCCACGAACAATTCCGCGCTGGCCTTTTATCCGCTGAATCCCTGCCGTGTGGTAGATACTCGACAGAACTCGGCACCGTTTGGAGCGCCACCCCTTGCTGCGGGCGAAACTCGTTCTTTCCCGATGTTCCAGAGTAGCTGTAACATACCTACTACCGCGCAAGCCTATTCGTTGAATGTGACGGCCATTCCGCAGACCACCCTGTCTTATTTGACCTCCTGGCCTGCGGGACAGAGCCGCCCAACCGTTTCCACCTTAAACGCTTCGACTGGAGCGATTACCGCGAATGCCGCCATTGTGCCCGCAGGAACGAACGGAGACATCTCCATATACGTGAGCGACGCATCCAACCTGGTCATCGATATTAACGGCTATTTCGCTCCGTCGAGCGCGGGCGGTCTCTCACTCTATGCCTTGCAGCCTTGCCGGGTGCTCGACACTCGCTCTTCATCGGGCCAATTCAATGGAACTCTTGCCGTGACCGTTGCGGGCGGCAATTGCGGCGCGCCAGCGGCATCCCAGGCCGTCGTGGTGAACGCCACCGTCGTGCCCCCGGGTCAGCTTTGGTACCTCACGCTCTGGCCCGATGGACAGCAACAGCCTGTGGTTTCCACCTTGAACGCACTGGACGGAGCCATCACTTCGAACATGGCCACTGTGCCTACTCGGAATGGCGCGATCGATGCGTTCGGATCCAATCCTACTCAATTGATTATCGATATTTCGGGCTACTTCGCCCCATGATTACAAAACAGCTCAGGTCTTCATCCGAGCCATCAGATAGAATCCCGCCAGCGAAAAGACGATGTCTGGTGACCAGGCAGCCATAGCGGCGGGAAGCTGATTTAAGTCGCCAATCTGCTCAAACAGCGTTCCGATGGTCCAATAAGCGATCGCGATGCCGAAGCTGATGCCCACCCCAGTCATTGCGCCGCGATTCCCCGCCACAAAGGCAAACGGTATGCTCAGCAGCGCCATAATCAGTGCAAACAGAGGAACCGCGAACTTCTTGTAATACTGCACCCGCAGCGGAGTTGTATCCAAGCCGCTCGCCTGTTGTTCACCGATATACCGGCCAAGCTCCTCGAAATTCATCTCCTTGTATTCCTTCTCCTCCTTCACAAACCAGGAAGGCGGTTCCGTCAATTCGGGAAATGAGGCGGGCCCGCTAAGCTGCCGGTATGTCGATGCATTCCCGCCGACGATGCCGTTCTCGAAGACCCAGCATCCCGAGGCCGCAGACCACCGTCCGCGCTCGGCTGAGACTTGGCGGACGATCTCGAACGTCGCGGGATTTAGCTCGTATACGTTTACCTTGGACATCATGTTCCGGTGGGAGTCTAGAGACCGGAAGTTGTAAATGCGCGGTCCTTGGCCATATACCCACTGGCGATCCGGGCGCAGATAAGTGGCTACTGGCTTCTTCTTGATCTCGGCCCGCAGTCGCTCCTGCCGGCGATTCGCTTCCGGAATGTAGTAATGGTCAAAGGCAAACATAAGAGCGCTGATGAGAAAACTCACCGCCAGAACAGGTGCGGCGAGCCGGTGCACGCTCACGCCTCCGGCCTTGAAAGCAGTTACTTCATTGTATTTCGCCAGAATACCGAAGCAGATCAGTGAAGCTACAAGGCTTCCGATAGGCGTTAAGTCGTAAATCAGTTTCGGCGCAAGGTTCCACAGGTAGTCAACCATCTTGGACATGCCGATATCGTTCTTGATCATGTCCCCCAGAAGTTCGAAAAACGTAAATACTTCAATCAGGGCGACGAGCGCGAAGAGCAGCACTCCGAAATAAAACAAAAATCCATTCAGTACATAGCCATCAATAAGCAGCGGCCGGAACCAGAACCGCCGGCCGGGCCTCGACCGGAGGCTCCGCACCGCGACCGGCCCTATGGATCGCATTCTTGCGATGGCTCCGCGCGCAAGATTACGTAGCGCGGCCCCCGCATCGCGATCTCCTGGCCTTTCCAGCCGGCACAGAAGGAAAATACCAACGGCGAAGAATACCGCATCGGGCGCCCAGACGGCGAGGGGAACAGGCAGACTTCCTTTGCGCGCCAGCCCGATCAGCGTGATGAAGCCCAGGTAATAAAGGAATGCCAGAAGAACAGTAAGGATAAACGCGGCCGATTTGCCGCCTTTGCGTGATGAAATTCCTAACGGAACGCCAACTAGCGCAAGCAGCACGCAAGCGAGGGGAAGCGCGAACCGCTGGTGAAATTCAATGGCCGCTTCTACGTGATCATCGTGGGAGAGATCGGGGCGCCGGTAAACGCGCCTGTAAAGCGGTCCGGTATCCATCTCTTGAACCGTTTTGTTGACCTGGAGGTCCTCTTGCCTCTGAGCCTGCAGCGCTTCAATCTGCGACGGAGCGGCCGTCGTAATTACCTTTCCTTCCTTATCCCGCTCGCTCGTTCGTACATTTCGCATGTCGAGGACAATGCGGTTATTTGAGGAATCGGCATGCGGAATAGCTTCTTCGGCGACAATGATCCGCGGCCCTTCGCCGCGGTTTTTGCCCTGCTGCTGGAGCTGGTCGGGCGGCGTCACGTCCGCAATGAATACCCGGCCCCAGACAATCTGTCTCCCCACCGTTTTTACGTCCCCTACATACAAAACCGTGTTAGGGAACTGCTCATCGAAAATACGTGACTCGATATCGCCTGTCAATTGCGCGGCGGCAAAATTGCGCGCAACCTTCGACTCCAGGTGAAGTGATAAAGGCGTGAGCCATAAGGAAGCAAGCGCTGTCAGTACGAGCGCGAGGAATGAGAAGAGCAGCACCGGCCGTGCAACGCTGGTGCTCGGAATTCCAGCCGCTCGCATGGCGGTGATTTCACTATCGGCCGACATGCGGCTGAGGCCGATCAGAATGCCAACCAGCACCCCAAGGGGAAGCGCAAAAGGCAGCGTCGAGGGCAGAGCATAGAGTAAGAGCCTCGCGACCACGGGAGCCGGCGCTGACGTTTTCACAAGCAGCGCGGAAAGCCGTTCTATGGTCCGCAAGAATAAAACGAAAATAAACAGCAGTGTTCCTAGAGTCGCACTGGTGAGTACTTCGCGAAAAATCGCCCTGCTGAGAATCCGCATTCGGGGTCGCTATTGGGCAACCAGCGACGGGGGCGGCACGATCGGCGGCGTTCGTTGTTCGTATTCCGCCCGTCCGATATCCACGCTATCGAACAGTAACGAAGGGCAGACCACTGCCGAGGTTATCGCATTAGAGCTGGCGTTCACAAGGTCAAAGCTGGAGCCGTTGTTCACGTAGTTCAAAACATATGAGCGATCCGATGCCGCATCCAGGTCCCGCAGATCCTTGGCGCTGAATTCCCTGAACCGCATGCCGCGAACGAGTTCCTCCCGTCCGTCGGGATAGATTCGATAGGCGAGCAGAGGAGCATTGAGCGTGCGTGAGTATCCGCTGTTCTGAAGCTGTCGCGCCATGCCCTGCAGCTCCTGGAACGTTGCCGTGGAAGGGAAATCGAGGCGGCGAATCGCGATGCCGTACTTCAGGCCCGCCGATTTGACCTTTTCCGTCAACCTGCTTCTGATTTTTGATTCCGGCACTGTTCGGTCCGCCAGAGCGAATATATTTCCAATATCTGCTTGCTCGCCGCCGAAGCCGCCCTCCAGGCGCCCGTGCCCGTTAGAGATATTGAAGTTCCGCACCGGTTGGCGGCTTAGCAAAAATCCTTTCAGTACACCTTTATCGACCAGCATCACGCGTTCGGCCGGTACGCCTTCGTCGTCCACCTGATATGTTCCGGCTAAAGCAGCGCCATTGAAGCGCTCTTCTCTAGGATTGTCGAGAATCGTGAGCCAGTCGGGAGCTACTTTCGTCCCCATGCGGGCGGACCAAACGCTCTCTACCATCTCGGAACCCGCATGCTGCCGGTCGGGCGGAGCGAGCGGCTTACGCCGCAGCCGGACGGCGTCGGTCAGCATCTGCGCCATCATTTCGGGAGCGGCTTCCTGCTCAAACAACACTGGTCCTGTATAGTCTTCGGCCATTGGCGCTTTCGTTAGGGCCTCTGTTTCCTCCGCTATACTTTCCACAATCCTCGTGAGCTGCTCTTCTTTGGGCATCTCCGCCGTTTGAAGAACGGTGATGAGTTTTTGATTTCTTACCCGCGTCCCGTCCGCGGCGATTCCCGCCGCGACGATCTCAATCTCGCTCAGGTTTTGCGGGACGCGAAGAATGGTGCCTTCGCTGTTCACATAACGAAACGTCGATTCGACCACGCTCATTCGAACGTCGGAGTCGATGATGGATGGGTGCGAAACAAACCCCGCAGATAGCCGGCGGACTACGTCCTCCCACTGCTTCGCGTCGAATTTCGGCTGTGAAACCGGCTGAACTGCGTGAACCGGCTTGGCGGGCGCAAAGTCAGGTGTCTTGTCGCGATCTGCCATGTCGCGGAGAACGGCCCGTTTCCGCGTTATCTGATCGGTTGACGCTTTATACAGCGAGTCGGTCGAAAGCCACAGAGTGGTGCGCATGGCTTGATAATCGTCATCCACAGGGAACCAGCCGATCTGCGGATTCCCGGTATAAACAAAATTGGTGTTATCGAAGTCATAGCCCCCAACGCGCACTTGGGCCCGAGGGTGACGCAGGTGAACACAATTCGAGGAAGTAATACCCCCGAGACTCGCCGCAATGTTCGTCTGTTGAGCGTCGCTGGAGCTGTACTCGATAAAGTACGGTTTATCGAGTGTGCTGAGTTGGAGCGTCCTCGCGCGGGCCAGTTCGTCCGTCATCGCGTGCAGTTGCGCATCCGCACGCACATCGTCGGCGACCTTTTCGGCGGGAATGATCCATGGCGCAGCTAGTACGAGCAACGCGCAGGCGGAGCCCGAGGTGAGCAAAATACGCCCTCTCACTCGCTCTCCGGACGCGGCAGCAAAGGTAACCGCTGTTGTGAATTCTGCTTCTTTTGCGTCTCGATTTCCGAGACCAGGATCGCAGGCGAAACGGCGGATACCGGTATGCTCCCCGACTCTGCCCCGCAGTACCCGTTGAAGATCTCCGGCTGGTCGGATGTAGCGACAATCTTCTGAAAACTTGCCAGTGGCGTGCCCACGATATCGACGCCCCGTATTAATTCATCCGGTCTACCATCAGGAAAGACACGGTAGACGACCAAGGGCACTACTGTGAATGCCTGCAACCCGCGTCGTCCGGTGGTCGTGTAGCCGCTCGAGACTTCCTCGAAATACAAACCGTAGGGCTTCCCCTGACTCTTGATCTCATCAATGAGCTTGGCTCGCAGGTCCGCCTTCGAAAGCTGTTTTGAGGATTCTACGAGGAGGTTCGATTGTCGGGACACCACTTCGAATCCCGGTTGCCGCCGCCCGTGTCCATTCGAGTGTTGAAACTTGCCAACCGGTGAACGGGAAAGCAGGAAGGTCTTCAAAATCCCGTTCTCCACTACTTTGACGGGCTGCGCCTTTACCCCCTCATCGTCGTACTCGTAGTAGCCAATCAGGTCTTTGCCGTCGTAAGCCCGCCGCGTGGGGTCAAATTCAACACTGATGAAGCTGGGCAGCACTGGCTGACCGAGCATCTTCGTGAACGTTTGGCCCTCCGCGATATCCTTCTGGCGATGCCCTTCGATTCGATGGCCGAAGATTTCATGAAAAAAAACGGCTGATGCGCGCCCGGAAAGAATCGCGGGACAGAAAATAGGCTCGGCGGGAGGTGCTTCGACTAAAGCGTCCAACGTGCTCGCGACCTCTCGCACTTTCGCCAGTACCGCGGCGTCTGCCGGAAGATGTGCCGGGTCCGAAGCCTCCATGATCGCGGCGCTTCGCAAATCCATGCCGTCCTGCGCCAGCGCGATGCCCTCGATCTCGATGCGGAACAGGTTCCTGCCAAATTCAATCGCCGATCCCTCGCTGTTCACCAGCGTTCTAATCTCGCGCTCTGCCAGAAAGTTGATCTGCGAACCGAGGATCCTTGGGTGGCTTTTAAACTGCCCGGACCAATCCCGCAGCTTCTGCGCCCAGGCGTTCACGTCATACGCGTACCGTTCCGGCATGCGCGAAAACGTCTGGGGTGGTTCAGACGAAAAATCGGAATCTTTGTCCTTCTGCTGGGCGATAAGTTCTTCGTCGGTTCTCAACTGTAGCAAGCGTTGCGAAGCCAGCCGGTACACACGATCCGATTGCGACCATAATGCCCGCCGTATCTGATTGGGGTTATTGTCGAGGCTCAGCGGTGTCAAAAGGGTAAACCGCATTTGCGAGCCTTTGTAAGGGTGATAGTTATCGAACTGCGCCGATCCCGCCCGAACCGTCGTGTCCAATCCCCGTCGATGGTTGTGCAGGTTATGTAGCAGCGCGCCGAGCGACGCCGAGAGTGAGTCCGTTTGATCGTCCGTCACTTCATACGCCATGTAATAGGGGGCTGGGTCAGCCTTTGCCTTTAAGCCGCTAAACTCGCGATTCAGCTCGTCGCGAAGAATGTCGATGAGCGCCGGCGAAGGCGACGCAGATGCCTCTTTCGGCGGGATCAAGGCGAATACGGCAAGCACAACAAGCAAGAGCGCAAGCCACTGCAACGAAAGAGCGCACAGCGGTGGTCGTCCGGAATTTTCGCCGTTTTTTGTACTCCGGGGACGTTTTCGGAGCAAATCTAAGAATAACAATCTGTGCGCGAGACCCCCTTTACGGCCCGCGCTAATCAGAATGAGCGGTGGAATGATGCGGTCTCAAGAAAAGCTGCTGTAGTGTCTCCCCGTAAGGAGAGCGGGCCACGCCGCGCTCCGTAATCACCGCCGTCACGTACCGGTTCGGAGTGACGTCAAACGCGGGATTCGCAACGCGAATTCCCTCCGGAGCCACCCGCACTCCCTGAACATGTGTCACCTCATCGTCCGCTCGTTCCTCGATCGGTATGTCGTCGCCGGAAGCAGCCGAGAGATCGAGCGTGGAGATCGGTGCAGCCACGTAGAAGGGGACGTTGTTTTCCTTCGCCAGGACAGCGATTCCGTACGTGCCAACCTTATTGGCCACATCGCCGTTTGCAGCAATGCGATCCGCCCCCACCACGACGCACCCGATCCGTCCGCTTTTCAGGAAATGACCCGCCATGCTGTCGGTGATGAGAGTGGTCTCAATTCCGTCCCGCTGCAACTCCCAGGCGGTCAGACGCGCACCTTGCAGAAACGGCCTGGTTTCATCCGCAAAGACATCGATCTTCTTGCCCATCCGCACTGCCGCGCGAACGACGCCCAGCGCTGTTCCGAATCCGGCTGTCGCCAGAGCTCCCGCGTTGCAGTGCGTCAGAACCGTTTTCATATCCGGAACCAAGGGAGCTCCGTGATGCCCGATCGCCTGGTTGATAGCGATGTCTTCGTCGCGAATCTTTTGCGCTTCCGCGGCGAGCCGCAAACGGATCTCCTCTAGGCTTCGCTCGCGCACCGACGCGTATACGTCCTTCATCCGATCTAGCGCCCAGAAAAGGTTCACCGCCGTCGGACGCGTTTTTCCGAGTATTTCGCAAATTCCGGGCAAATCAGCCTCGAGATCGCTGGAATGGAGCGCCCCCAGCGCCACGCCCATCGCGGCCGCCACGCCGATCGCCGGCGCCCCACGGATAACCATGTTGCGAATCGCATCGGCAACTTCGATATGGCTCCTGCACGTGACGAATACGGTTTCGCCCGGCAGGCGCGTCTGGTCGATCATCACCACCCCTTCCGGGGTCCATTCAATCGTTTCGATCCTGCGCTCAGCCAAAACAGCGGTGGAATTCATTCAGCTTATGTGTGTTTAGAGAAAGCAAATGCGACCACAAACGCAGCGTTGTAAAAAGCATGCATGATCGTCGCAGGAATTGTCGAGTTACCCCTGACACGCACCCACCCCAGCACGGCTCCGACCATCGATACTGCGACTGCATATTGCCACGCCCAGGCATATTCAGGTCCGTGGAGGGATCCAAACAACACTGCTGTTATCAGAACACCCGCAATTACTCCAAACGTGCGCGATAACAGCGGCTGAATAAAGCCCCGAAAAAAAATCTCCTCAAACAGGGGCGCAAGCGTCACCGCCATTATCCCAAAGAGCGCGAGATAAAGCGGCGAGCCTGCCAGCTTATCAATTGGTGAGGGAACTTTCGGAGTGTGTGCCAGGGACGCCAGTCCCGAAATGGCGAACGCGAGAACAATTCCGCCGATCCCCATCAACCAGACATTGGCATTGCTTCTTCGCCAGCCCAGCGATTCGAAAACAGGCTTACCGTAACGCATCGAGAACACGATGCGGAAGGCGGCATAGAGACACAAATACAGCACAACGTTACTCGATAGAAGTAGCGCGGGCGATTCGGTGGGTAGCTCACCGTGAAATGCCAGCATGGCTGGGATTGCCAGCAGAATGAGGAACGCAACTGAGAGCCCGATAACGAGCGCCAGATCCATGTAGCCCCAGAACGGGTCTCGAACGGGTGGGGGCGCTCCCGACTCGATCACCGGCTCGCTCGGCGAAATTCCCGTTTCCTCAGGCAACATTTTCCGCCTTCATTATCTTGCGCAGAGCTTCCGCTGTGTGGCTGCTGCGATTCTCGGAGACTTCTTCCGGCGTCCCCGCTGCCACAATTTCTCCGCCCTGCTCGCCGCCTTCCGGACCGAGATCGATGACATAGTCAGCGCTCCGGATCACGTCCAGTTGATGCTCGATCACCACGACGGTGTTGCCCAGATCGACCAGCCGCTGCAATACATCCAGCAGGTGACGGACGTCTTCGAAATGCAAGCCGGTGGTCGGCTCGTCCAGCAGATAAAAGGTTCGCCCGGTCTGCCGCTTGCTGAGTTCCTTTGCGAGCTTGATACGCTGCGCCTCGCCGCCGGACAGCGTCGTTGAGGATTGGCCCAGGCGGATGTACCCGAGCCCGACTTCGGCCAAAGTCTTGAGCTTCGCATGTGCTTGGGGAATATTTGTCAGCAGTTCCAGCGCTTCATCCACGCTCGATTCCAGCAGATCGGCGATGCTCTTTCCCTTGTACTTGACCTGCAAGGTCTCCATATTGTAGCGGCGTCCCCGGCACACATCGCAAGTCACATAAACATCCGGCAGAAAGTTCATCTCTATCCGCTTCAGCCCATCGCCTTGACACGCTTCGCACCGGCCTCCTTTGACATTGAAACTGAACCGCCCCGCCTTGTAGCCGCGCTCGCGCGATTCCGGCAACATCGCGTAGATCTCGCGAATCGGTGTAAACACCCCTGTGTATGTCGCGGGGTTTGAGCGCGGAGTACGCCCAATCGGCGATTGATCGATCTCAATCACCTTATCTACGTTTTCCAGCCCGAAGATCGCGTCGTGTGCGCCCGGCTCCTGGCTCGATCCGTAGATCTCTTTTGCGAGCGCACGATAAAGAATGTCATGCACCAGGGTCGATTTGCCGCTGCCCGAAACGCCGGTGATCACAATCAGCGTTCCAAGGGGAAAATCCACGTCCACTTTCTTGAGATTGTGTTCCCGCGCGCTCTTCACGGTCAGTTTCAAACCGTTCCCGCAACGGCGGATCAACGGCGGTGTTATCGACATTTCACCCGACAGGTACGCTCCCGTGAGCGATGGCCGCGTTTGCATGATCTGCGCCGGCGTACCCTGAGCCATTAAATCGCCGCCTAAACGACCGGCGCGCGGACCGAGATCAATTACGTAATCGGCGCGCTCGATCGTCTCGGCATCATGCTCTACCACCAAAACGGTGTTCCCAAGGTCGCGAAGACGATGCAAAGTGTCGAGCAATCGGCCGTTGTCGCGCGGGTGCAGTCCGATCGATGGCTCATCAAGAACGTACAGTACTCCTCGCAGTTTTGACCCGATCTGCGTTGCGAGCCGGATGCGCTGCGCTTCGCCGCCGGAAAGTGTCGCCGATGATCGATCCAGGCTCAAATACTCCAGGCCCACGGCGCACAGAAATTCGAGCCGGTTCTGGATTTCCTCTACCACTCGTCCAACTACTTTCATCTCCCGGCTCGTGAACTTCCAGCTCCGCGCCAGCGGCAACGCGCGAGCGATCGGCAATGCCGTAAATTCCGCGATAGACATGCCTTTCACCTGAACGGCGAGGCTCGTCGCCTTGAGTCGCCGGCCCTTGCAATCGGGGCATGCCGTCGGAGACATGTAATCCATTAACCAGTCCCGGTATCCCTCGCTGGCCCTCTCATAGCTTTCATCCAGCACCTTCAGAATTCCGGGAAAGCGCGCATTGCCGTACACCAATAGATCGCGCGTTCTTTTCGGGAGGTCTTCAAAGGCAATCGATAAGTCGACGTCGAAATTTTCCGCGGCTTCATTGAGCGCGGCGCTCATATAGGAAGAACTGGAGCCAGGGCCCAAACCTCCATCTAGCAGCGGCCGCCCGGGGTCGCAGATTACTTTTACCGGGTCAAACGCCCACGTGCTTCCAATGCCGTTGCAAGTCTCGCAAGCCCCGTACGGGCTATTGAAGGAAAATGATCGCGGCTCCAGTTGAGGAATGCTGGTGCCGTCGTTCGGGCATGCGAGCTTTTCCGAGTACAGCCTCTCTGGCCCGCCGATCACCGCGATTTCCACCAGCCCGTCCGCCCACTTCAAGGCCGTTTGCACGGAGTTCTCCAGCCGTTGCTCGATCCCGGGCTTTACCACTAGCCTGTCGATCACCGCCTCTATCGTGTGACTCTTGCGCTTTTCGAGCTTCATCGGCTCATCAAGCGATCTGAGATCGCCGTCGATGCGCGCGCGGAAACCCGCCTTCGCGATCGCCTCGAGTTCTTTCTTGTACTCGCCCTTGCGGCCACGCGCGATCGGAGCCAGCACCATAATGCGTGTGTCCCGGTACTGTGCGAATACCTGCTCGAGAATTTGCGAAGGCGATTGCTGCGTTATCTCCGCTCCGCAAATCGGACAATGTGGAATCCCAATCGATGAATACAGTAGCCGTAGGTAATCGTAGATTTCGGTGACCGTCCCGACCGTGGATCGCGGGCTGCGCGAGGTGGTCTTCTGCTCAATCGCAATTGCCGGGCTCAGGCCATCGATCGAATCCACCTCCGGCCGCTCCATCTGATCGACAAACTGGCGCGCATAGGGCGACAGCGTCTCCACGTACCTCCGCTGCCCTTCGGCGTAAATCGTGTCGAACGCCAGCGAGCTTTTCCCGGAGCCGCTCAGTCCGGTGATCACCGTAAACGTATTGCGGGGGACCTCGACGCTGATGTTCTTTAGATTGTGCTGGCGGGCACCATGCACGGAAATCTGATTGAGCATGCCGGGGAACTATCTCTATTGTCCGTTAACGCCCGGCAATGTATCGCCCTAGGCGCGGACCTGCTCGCTCCATGTAAGATATCTGCACAGCTGCGGCTGGTGACCGTCAGTGGTTCCATGGTATTGAAAGTATGGCGAAAAACTTCAAAGACCTCTCTGAGCGCGAAATTCTGGCTCTGGCGATCTCTCTTGAGGAAGAGGATGGCCGTATCTACGGCGAGTTCGCCGAAGGAGTGCGCGAAAACTATCCAGGCACGGCCAAAATCCTGGAAGAAATGCAAAATGAGGAGTCGGAACACCGCTCCAGCCTCATTGAACTTTACCGCTCCCGCTTTGGAGAGCACATCCCGCTCATCAGGCGCCAGGATGTAAAAGGCTTTGTCTCGAGACCTCCGGTTTGGCTTCTCCCGGTCGGCCCGCGCGCTGTGCGCAGCGCTATCGAATCGATGGAATCTGAGACTCGTCGGTTCTATGATCTTGCGATTCAAAGGACGACCGATGCCTCCACGAGAAAGCTCCTGGGAGATCTCGCTGAGGCCGAGGCCAAACACACCGCGGCTGCGGACACAATTGAAAGGCAGCAGCTCACGCCTGAGGTGCGCAAGGACGAAGACGAGGCCTATCGCCGCTCTTTCGTGCTTCAATTCGTGCAGCCCGGTCTGGCCGGGCTGATGGATGGCTCCGTTTCAACTCTTGCGCCGCTCTTTGCAGCCGCCTTCGCCACCCACAGCACCGTAGATGCTTTCCGCGTCGGACTCGCTGCTTCGGTTGGCGCGGGAATCTCCATGGCCTTCGCGGAAGCTCTGTCCGATGACGGCTCTCTCACCGGCCGCGGGCGCCCCGTGATACGAGGAGCCGTCACAGGTATCATGACGACGGCCGGTGGAATCGGCCATACCTTGCCCTACCTGATTCCCGACTTCCGGCTCGCCACAACGGTTGCGGTCTTCGTGGTGGCCGTTGAACTCGCAGTCATCAGCTGGGTGCGGCAGCACTACATGGAAACTCCTCTTGTCCGTGCGGCGCTACAGGTGGTGCTGGGCGGCGTGCTCGTCTTTATTGCCGGTATTGTCATAGGCAACGCCTAATGCACGGCAGTCCGCCACCCCGCGCGGCATAATGTTCCTCTAGAGAAACAAATCTATGGCTACTGCGGTCTTGATCGAGTATTCCGATGCCCCCCCGGAGGTCCGCGAGATCTATGACGACATCATGGCGACTCGTAAGACCGATTCCGTCAATAATTTCTGGAAGGCTTTAGGCCGCAATCCCGCCGTGCTTCGCCGAACGTGGCAAGCACTGAAAGAGGTCATGGCTCCCGGCGCTCTGGACGCACTCACAAAGGAACTGCTTTATCTAGCAGTCAGTGCCACGAACCAGTGCCAGTACTGTATGGCGTCCCATTCCGCTTCCGCGCGCAAGAAAGGCATGACTGACGAAATGCTCGGGGAGCTGATGGCAGTGGTCGGCATGGCGAATGAGACAAATGCGCTCGCGGCCGGCTACCGTGTAGAAATTGACGAGCAGTTCAAGATCGGCAACAATTGACACCACACGGCCCGGGCTTCTGAACGCTCGTGCTTGTGACATGATGTTCAAATCTTGGCGAGTACGGCCAGATCAACCCTTGGCGCGACTGCGGCGGTCAAATCTCCGTTGCGCCCGGAGCTCGGGTTGCGCGATCTCGTGTTCGCGCAGGTGCTTTGCGTTGTCGGCTCCGCTTGGGTAGGTGTCGCCGCCAAGCTCGGCCAAACCCACGTCATCTTCTGGCTCGCGGCCATGCTCCTGTATTACCTCCCGCTCGCGGCTGTCGTCATTCACTTAAATCGCAAGATGCCCCTGGAGGGTGGTCTGTATCAATGGACGAAGCTCGGGTTCGGTGAGTTCTTCGGCTTTCTGACCGCATGGAACCTGTGGGTGTACGCCATCGTCTGTGTCCCCACGGTTCTCTTCGTGATTCCGACCGATATCTCGTACAGCATTGGCCCCGGCGCCGAATGGCTGCCCGCCAGCCGAACTGCTACTTTCGCCCTCATTGGCTTCGTTGTCGTTGGCATTTCACTCGTCGCCCTGCGCGGCCTTGCCTTGGGCAAATGGGTGCACAACGTCGGCAGCCTCATGATCCTGTTGGCCTATGCGATTCTGCTTTGCCTGCCGCTGTACTTCAGGGCCAAACAGATCGGCCTCCCGTATACTCCCATCCCCTGGAGCGCCCCCCAACTGAACTGGTTCACCGTTGCCGTTTTCGGGCAGATGACAATCGGGGCGCTGAGCGGGTTTGAATACGTCGCGATTATGGCCGGCGAATGCCGCGGAGCCGCTCGCAGCATCGGCCAGTCCGTATGGATCTCTGCCCCGGTGATCGCGCTTATGTTCATCCTGGGGACCAGCTCCGTGCTGGCCTTCGTGGGAGACCGTCCCATCAATCTCATTGGCCCCATCCCGCAAACTTTTCGGTTGGCCTTTGGCGGCACTGGCTCGGGTGCTTGGCTCGCGCCGTTCGCCATCATGCTGCTTCTCGGCCGTGCCGTGGCGGCTGCAAGCCTTTTATTCACCGGCCTCACGCGGCTTCCGATGACCGCAGGATGGGACCACATGCTGCCGGAATGGTTCGCCGCTCTCCATCCGCGCTGGAAAACCCCGGCCAACTCGATTCTGTTTGTTGCCGCTGCCGTCATGATCCTGGTGATACTTAGCATGCTCGGCGTGCATGAACAGGAAGCCATGCAGCTCTTGCAGAACGCATCCACCGCGCACTACGGAATCACTTACATCGCCTTATTCGCGTTGCCGCTCTTTGGAGCCTCTGAACTCCGTCGCGGATTGCCCGCCTGGCTCAGGTTCGTTTCTCTGGCCGGTCTCGCTTCCAGTCTGGTGGCGGTCGCCGTCGCCGTTTACCCCATCATTGACGTTTCCAGCCGGCTGAGCTACGCATCGAAGATCGGAGGGACCGTGCTCTTTACCAATGCGATCGGCGTGCTCGTGTATCGAAGCCGCCGCAGGGTTCATTTAGCGGACGCCTGAGCCGCCTGAACATTTTACGGCTATTCTGTTTTCATGAGCACGTTGCGCGCGATGCCCGGCGGACCGGCCGACCGGCGCGCTCTCGCCAGAGGCGCAAACGGCCGCTGCCTGTGCCGCTGGTGCAGCCTGGAGGTCCCGCCCGGCCGGCTCACGTTTTGTTCGGAATGGTGCGTCGAGGAATGGAGGCTCCGCACCGATCCGGGTCACCTTCGCCAGAGAGTTTTGGAGCGGGACCGCGGCATTTGTGCCCTTTGTGGAACCGATTGCCTTACGCAATTCCGTCACATCAAGAGGCTTCGCGTAGCCGCACGCACGAGGGCGCTCGCCGACTGGGGATTGCTCATCCCGAGAACGCTATGGGAAGCCGATCATATCGTATCCGTAGCGGAAGGTGGCGGTCAGTGTGATCTCTCGAATATGAGAACACTATGCCTCAAATGTCATCGAGCGCGCACCGCGGAATTGCGGGAGCGGCTGCGTAAGGGAAAGGAAGGCGGCGCCCCGGCGTAAGCGGCCCGGAGAGCCGGCCTGAAGGGCCGCTCAGCTATGTGCAAGGCCCGCCTTCGCTTTATTTACGAGTAGAAGAGCCCGCGGCAGCAGCCTTACTGGTACCTTCTTGAGAGGTCGTCGCGCCGCTGTGTCCTGCCGACACCGTTTCGCCGCTGACCGGAATCTCCCGGCGCCTGCTCGCCTGCTGCGGCATCGGGACCGTAATCTCTAACACTCCGTTCCGGAACTGGGCCTTTGCCTGCTCGGCATTTGCTCCTTCCGGCAAAGCGACTTCCCGGTAAAAAGCTCCATAGCGGCGTTCCGAACGGTGCGCCCTTCCTATGTTGTGTTCATGTTCATATTTGCGTTCACCGTGAATGATCAGCGAATTGTTCGTAATCTCTACTTTTACGTCTTCGGGCTTCAGCCCTGGCAACTCCGCATGAACCTGCAACTGCCCGTCGCCCTCATTCACTTCGATCGCTGGATACCAGCTCGCCCCGCGGCTCCCGGAACTCTGGCCGCTCCAGCTCTGGCCCAAGAACTGGCCGAAGGCGCGGTCCATCTCTTCGCTCATACGCCGCATCATGGCAAAGGGATTGCTGTAGAAATCGGTTGGGCTCCACGATCCGAGTGGATCTCGCTCCCACTGCGATACCCCTCTCCCAGGCTCCTGCCGCTGCCCTGTCCTGGCTTGCACCTCGGAACTCTGCCCCGAACCTTGAGTGGAAGATTGCTTCTTCACATCGATGTCTGACATGACTCGGAACCTCCTTGTTCTTGGACGCAAAAAACGTCCGTTTGGGTAGCTAATCAAAGGTATGTAATCCTTTTATGCCGCGCGCAGCCAGCGGCAGCCATAACCTTCCAAGCGTATTTGCAGCGAGTTGCCTTTCGCTCGGACGTCCTTGCCGTACTGCAGGAGCTCGATAAAGCGGTTGGCATGAAAATCGCTAATATCCAGTTGAAGCGTGCACGCCTGGTCTGACAAATTATGCACCGCCAATACGGTGTGCTTCTGCCACTCGATGCTATGGGCGAAAACGGACGCTTGATTCGTCTCGATAATCTTCCACGAGCCCCGGCCAAACTCGGGACATTCCCGGCGCATGCGGATGCAGCGTTCGATGAAGTTGAGCAGCGAATGAGGATCGCGCCGCTCCGCGGCGACATTCAACCGCTCATATCCGAATGCGCCCCCCGAAATCGCTGGCCGGAACAGCTTGTTCGGGGCTGCGGAAGAAAATCCGCCATTCGGCTCCGAAGACCATTGCATAGGGGTCCGAATGCTGTCTCGCTCCTTCAGAGAAAGATCGTCCCCCATGCCGATCTCTTCTCCATAACGCACAACGGGCGTTCCCGGCAGCGAAAAAAGCAAGCTGTATGCCATCTTGATGCGTCGTGGGTCGCCGCCCAGCATGGAGGCCAGTCGCCGCCGGATACCGCGCTCGTACAGTTGCATGTTTTTCTGCGGACCGAACTCGCGAAACACCTCCTGCCGTTGAGAATCGGTCAGGCGCCCGAGGTCTAACTCATCGTGATTGCGTAGAAAATTCGCCCACTGGCACCCTTCCGGAATCGTGGGCACTTTTAGCATTCCCTCCACCAGCGGCGCCGCCTCTTTACGCGCCAGAGCCAAAAATAAATGCTGGTTCAAGATGAAATTGAACAGCATGTGCATTTTGTCGCCCGAGCCGAAGTATTCAAGAATTTTGTCCACGCTCACGTTGGCTTCGGCCAGCAGAATGGCGTCACCCGCGCGCCACGAAAGAAATTCCCGGAATTCGCGCAAATACTGGTATGCTTCCGGCGCCTCGGACGTCTCGACGCCTTTCATCTCTATCAGGAACGGCGCTGCATCCACGCGAAAGCCAGCCACTCCAAGCTGCAGCCACAAACCGATAATGCGGCAGATCTCGTTTCGTACTTCGGAGTTGGAAATGTTCAAGTCCGGCTGAAAACGATAAAACCGGTGATAGTAATATTCACCCGCGATGCGATCGAATGTCCATGTCGTCTTCTGCACGCCGGGAAATACCATGCCCTCTTTCGCGTTCTTCGGCTTGTATTTTTTCCATACGTAGAAATCGCGGTAGTACGATTTCGGGTCGCTGCGCGCCGCTTTGAACCACGCATGCTCGTTCGACGTGTGATTCACTACCAGATCGATAATCACCCGCAGCCCATGAGAGCGCGCTTGTGTCATGAATTCGACGTAGTCGCCCAGCGTTCCTAGCCGCGAATCCACCGAAAAATAATCCGTTATGTCGTAGCCGTTGTCGAGAAAAGGCGTGGGATGGAACGGCAACAGCCAGATTGTATTGAACCCCATGCCGGCGATGTACGGCAGTTGCTCGGTTAAACCCTTAAAGTCTCCGATTCCATCGCCATTTCCATCTCTGAAGTTCTCGACTTCGATGCTGTAGATAACTGCTTCTTTGTGCCAGTAGTCCCGCAACGGAAGTTCGCCCCCTGTGGTCAAGAGTACGCGAGAGGGAACCGAATATTTCCCGCGTCAAAGAAATCTGTAGAGTCCTGGACAACTCTCTCGTCCAACCCCCGGAGGTTCCATGGCCGAGAACAAGAAATGCGCTCACACTCCTTGCAACTGTCAGGCGAGAGAAGGCAGCGACTATTGCAGCACATACTGCGAAGGGGCCGGCAAAACGCCTGAAATTCAATGCAACTGCGGGCATCCGGGCTGCTCATCCACCGGCAAGGCCTGAAGCAAGAACCATAGCGTAATTCACAGTGCCGCCCGCGCAGACAAGTGTCTTCCTGGCAGGTATTACTACTGATGCTCGCAACGCGAGCAGATAGTCTAATACGGTGGAGGTTTTTTGATGCGTGCAAGAACGATTGTCCTGGGTTTGAGCTGCGGAGTGATCTGCTCCCTGGCAGCGCTGGCCCAGGCGGGGAGTTCAACCGCCGCCAACGATCAGAAGTTTGTGGATATGGCTGCGCAAACAGACATGATGGAAGCCCACTTAGGGCAGATGGCGGCTGATAAGGCGGAATCGCAGGCAGTCAAAGATTTCGCGCAAACATTGGTAACGGATCATACGAGCGATTATCAGCAGCTGACCGCGGCCGCTGGGAAGGCTGGAGCGATTGTGCCAAAGGGTCTGGACGCGGCCCACGACAAGATGATTGCGCCGTTCGAGAAGCTCAAGGGCGCTGCATTCGACCACCGCTTCACCCGCGAAATGATCACCGGCCACACCAAAGCCGTCGCGCAATATAAGCATGAGGCGCAGGACGGAAAGAGTGCTGATATAAAGGCTTACGCCACCCAGGCTCTGCCTACGCTTGAGAAGCACCTGCAGGGCGCTCAAGACCTGCAAAAAGCCAAAAAATAAGGCGAGAGCCCGTTATCGCGCCCAGTTCGAGTACTTCTTCGGAACACTAGCTACGTACGCCTTCCAACCGGCTCTGGCCGCAGTGGCGAAAGTTTGCAACTGCGAATAATCGTCGTTCCAAGTGGTGTACATCAGACCCTTCACACCGGGTATGCCAGCGGCCTGAGTCAGTTCCTGCCGTGCCGCCCCTGAGCCGTCGTGTGTGTCATAGTAGCCCGCAATAATCTGCCGGTGCGGTATGGGCTGCCGGCTGTCGATCCCGGAAAACCAGGTCAGCGATTCCTTCAGGTGATCGAGATTCCAATTCATGATCTGCACATTGGACGCCAGCCCTTTCCACGAACCCGTGAGATCGCCTTCCACATAAAAGTAATGATCGTGAGCGTTGTGGTACGGATCGAACATGTCGCTCCACGTATACAAAGGCATCTCCGGCGCGATCGATTTGTAGATGCTGGTGGATTGCTCGAAACTCCACGCCAGTAGTTGTCCGGCGGTCATCTTCTTGGCCCGGCAACTGGCGCACGAGTTCATCTGCCGGATCTCGTCATACGCGACGAGAATCCCTCCGTCGGGCGGCAGAATGTGCTTGATGGCTTTGCCGTTACGCGCCTGCCACTTCAAAACCCACGGTTCCGTCAGACACATCGCCATCCCGTTGGCTCCCGGAAACGGAAAGGCCGCATAGAAATCCATCGCTACCGTTTGGCCCGGCTTCAAACGACTGCCCTTGGGCAGAGTCACCGGTCCCGGATCGTGATAACTGTCGGTGAACGGAGTGCGCGTGGTTAACATCCGCGGATCGGCGATGTAGTTGTAATCCTTGCCTTCCTGATACAGTGTCGCCGGATGCGCCGGGTCGTACACCTTCAAAGGCGTGCCGGGCCGCCGCGTCACATACACTAAGGCCGTTTCTTCGATTTGCACATCGTCGAACCATAGAATGCCGGAGCTTCCTCCCCAAACTCCGAAATAGAGGTAACCCTCCATGCTGTCCTGGCTGTTGAACGTGTAATTCACTTGCGTCCAATCGTGTGTTCCCGCCGCATTGAAATACGCGTTGAGGCGGACTTTGTCGAAATTCGACGCGTCGAAGACCGATACCATCGCCGAACCCTTGAAATTCGACGATTTGTATAACATCCGCAGATGGTACTGTCTCCATGGCTTGAGCGGGAATTTCTGCCGGAGCCGCGCATTGCCTGGTGCGTCCACGATCACGGCCGACATCTTCCCTAAATGAGCCACCGTGTTCACTCCAATTCCCGAGTCGTTTGTGTCGAACCAGGCCGTCTTGCCCTGCTCGAAGCCGGTATTCGCCAGGCCGGGAAAGCTGTTCTTAAAAACGAGCCGGCGGCCCGACCCCTCGACCTGAAATTGTGCGCCAATGATCCGCTGCCCCTCCGCCCAGTTCGGATTCTCCTCGAGCGCTTCGTTCGAATAACCGAAAGGCGTCACAGATGCCAGCACTTTCATATGCTTCTTCGCGGCATGTTTCATTAGCTCGTGCAGCCGGTCTTCGTTCTCCCACGGCCAGAACTCGTCCGACATGTAGTTGATCCCGCTGTCCCAAATGGCAACACCGGTATATCCGGCTGCCGCTGCTTTATCCACCAGCGCCTCGCTCGATTCCACGGCCTCTTCGCTGCTCAGATAGCAGTGATGGTAGTACCACAGCTCAGGTCCCGCGAGAGCCTGCGCGTTTAGTGACTCCGCTCGCCGCGCCAACAGCGCCAGCGAAACCGCTCCAGACAGCAGCACCACGGTGAGTGTGCGGCGAATGTGCATCTCTGCTGATCTTATCCTTTGCTTCCGGATCACTTTCTGCGCGCATCAGACTCTACTATTAAGAGAGAAGCACTGCGTGAAACCGCGTCGCTGCCTCGCGGAATCGGAATGCGTTGGTCCTGGAGACTCGGAAGATTTGCCGGAATCGACGTCTACGTTCACGCAACGTTCCTTTTGCTGATTCTCTGGGTCGTGATCCTTCACTGGATCCAGGGGCACTCGCTGGATGCCGTCGTCAGCGGTGTGCTGTTCATCCTGGCGCTCTTTGCGTGCGTTGTCCTTCATGAATTCGGTCACGCGCTGACCGCCCGCCGCTACGGTATCGCCACGAAGGACATCACGCTGCTTCCCATCGGAGGAGTATCGCGATTCGAACGCATGCCCGATAAGCCATGGCAGGAATTTTGGGTCTCCATCGCCGGCCCCATCGTCAACGCTCTGCTTGCTGCTGCCATCTACCTTGCGCTCTTCCTGACGAGCGGATTCAAACCCGTCGGCGGGTTGAGTATGACGGGCGGCCCTTTTCTCGAGCGGCTGTTGGTAGCGAATCTCATCCTCGCCGTATTCAATCTGCTTCCGGCCTTTCCCATGGACGGCGGCCGTATTCTGCGCGCACTGCTCTCCACGCGCATTGATCACCTACGCGCCACTCGCGCCGCTGCCTCCATCGGACAGGCTCTGGCGCTCGTTTTCGGCCTGATCGGTCTGTTCGGCAATCCCTTCCTGCTTTTTATTGCTTTCTTTATTTGGATTGGCGCGGCGCACGAATCTCAGTCAGTTCAGATCAAGGATGCTTTTTCCGGCATCCCCATTCGCGCAGCGATGCAAACGAAATTTACGACGCTCTCCACCAACAACACACTAGGCGACGCCGTGAGGGCCATTCTGGATGGATCGCAGCACGATTTTCCTGTGATGTGGGGCGATCGCGTATTAGGTATCTTGACGCGGGCCAATGTGCTCGCCGCTTTGTCCGAGCACGGGCCGGAACAGCCCATAACTGGCGTAATGCAGCGCGAATTCCAGACCGCTGAACCCAATGAGATGTTGGAGCGCGTGCTTAGCCGTTTGGCCGCTTCTCCGGCCCGCGTGATCCCTGTACTCGATAATGGCAATCTGGTGGGACTGGTTACCGCCGAAAATCTCGGCGAATACCTGATGGTCCAGAATGCGCTTCAGCGCAGACGCGCCGCACTGGATGCGGGCAAGGCAGGGTAGTGGGTCATTCGCAGCATGGCTGACACTCCGTAAACGCGTTCATTGTGCCGCTACGTCCTCTGTCCGCTCGCGAAAGCGCTTTCATTCGCTGCTCTGAGTGGGAAAGCAGATAATCCGCCAGCCGGTTCCGCATCGTTCGATATTCGAGCTCGGCTTGCCGGATCTTGTCCTCCGACAAATGAATGGCCGAATCATCCGCCCATTTCTCAGAAAGCAGCTCCTGCCACAAATCGACTCTCGATGCAAACCGTTGCCAGGCTTGACGGTACTCGGCATGAAGCTGCTGCAGCTCTGCCTTCTCCTGTCCTATTACCGGTTGCATGATCGTTTAGACGAATCAGGCGGCAAAAAGATCCTCAGTGTCATCGAAATGTTTTAAATTCCTGCTGAAGAGCGATTCCGGACGGATAACGGGCGAATCGCGCATCGGCCGCCGGTCAAAAAATAAGGCCCGAATTCAAGCTGAGCTGAACCCGGGCCGCCTCCGAACTCTTCGGAGTTACTTCTGTGACGTCGATGTGCTCGTAGTTTTGCTTTCCGTGCTCGACGTCCCCGTCCCGTTCTTTTTTACTTTCTTCTTATGCACTTTCTTGGTCGTGGCGGTGGTTTGTGTCTGATTTGTGTCGCTCGACTGATTCTGCGCCTTCTTTGCTGCGCCTGGAGCAGCCATCAGAAACGGAACCGCCGCGACGGTCAAGAGGGTGGATGTAAAGATTCTTTTCATTTTTGTGTTCTCCTTCAACTGTGGCGGATGTTTGAGTTCTGAGCACGTGGCGCGGGCGGCTGTTTCTTGCTTTGCTCACTTGTTTTCGCCGCTGCCGCGCCCTTCGCTGTCTCGCCGCTCACATCTCTACTGTGCCCTTTCGCACGCCTCCGCGCCATCACCTCGATTGGCGAATCTTTATCCCGTATTTTCGGGATGGCCAGCAGAGGATATTAATGAAAGAATCGTCATGTGCCGGAGACACATCCCATCACGCGGGCCCATTTGCACCGTGTTCTCCTGCTCGGCTTGGGCATTTCCGCCGTACTGCTGCTTTCGGCTCTGCTCGTCGCGGTGCGAACGGTTCGCCAGATAAACCGCAATACGCAAAATTTCACAGAGACCCAGTCCCTCGCGAAAGCAACAATTGACGACACCGAAAAACAGCAGTCGGATTTGAACAACCGCTGGCTGCAGTTGGCCCGCAGGAAGGACGTTGTCCGCCGCGAAGAGATTCTCGATCAACTTGCGCAGAGCCGCGCCCAAATGAGCAGCGCCCTAGAAGCTGCCTACCGACGCGCCGAACTACTGCGCGAAAGCATCTATCAGGAAGGCCATGGCCTGCTGCGCTGGACCGTGTGGCTGTTTGCCGCCTGCGTTGGATTGTCTCTCCTCTCGGCGAGCTGGGCCGCCCGCGCTTCGGCAGCCCTGTTTCGAAAACTGGAGCAGCAAGCCGGCGAGCTGGCCAGCATGCAATATCAGTTTCTCGAGACGCAGGAGAACGTCGCCCGCCGCTTCTCCCATGAACTGCACGATGAATTGGGCCAGGCTCTTACCGCTGTCAAAGCGAATTTGTCGGCGCTGCGCGGCAACGCCGATGAGGCTCGCCTGAACGACTGCATGCGGCTCGTCGATCAGGCCATCAAAGATGTCCGGGAAATGTCTCAGCTCCTGCGCCCCACGATTCTCGATGACTTCGGTCTCGACGCTGCGCTCCGCTCGCTTGCCGAAAATTTTTCGCAGCGCACCGGTATTCAGGTGCAATATCACAGCGATATCGCCGGCCGCCGGTTACCCGACGATGCCGAGACCAATCTGTTCCGCATCGCCCAGGAAGCGTTGACGAATGTGGCGCGCCACTCCCAGGCGAGTTCTGTTTCCATCGATCTCGTATCCAAGGACGCCGAAGTGATCTTGACGATTAGAGACAATGGTCAAGGTTTCGATATGACCGCGCCGCGCCCCGCTCCAGGCCTCGGCTTGGCGGGAATGGAAACGCGCGCGCGTGGTTGCGGCGGCCGCCTCCGCATGGAAACAGCCGCCGGAAAGGGATTGCTCATTGAGGTGACGTGCCCGGCGCGACAATAAAAATTCTTCTCGCTGATGACCACACTATCGTGCGCCAGGGCCTCAAGCTGATTCTGTCCGCCAGCCCAGATCTGCAGATCGTGGGCGAAGCCGCGAATGGCCGCGAAGCCGTGGAGCTTTCGCAGAAGCTCAAGCCCGACCTCGTGCTCATGGATGTCGCTATGCCCGAGCTGAACGGCATCGAAGCCACTCGCCGCATGGTGGAAGCCAATCCACGAATGCGCGTGCTCGTCTTGAGCATGCATAAGGAGCCCGTGTATGTCCGCGAAATTCTGCGCGCCGGCGCTCGCGGTTACATTCTGAAGGAAGCTATCGATACCGAATTGCTGAATGCTGTCCGGTCTGTCGCCCGCGGAGATGGTTACATCAGTCCCGAGGTCTCCGGAGCCCTCCTGAGTGATTACCGGCAGAACGTCACGAATCCCATCGACCTGCTGTCAAGCCGTGAGCGCGAGGTTTTGCAGCTCATCGCGGAAGGCAAAACGAACAAGGAAATTGCCGCTCGCTTGAACCTCAGCGTTTACACTGTCGATTCGCACCGCGGCAAAATCATGGAAAAGCTGAATCTACACAGCACCGGCGAGCTCGTGCGCTTCGCGATCAAACAGGGGCTCATCGACTAGTGCGCTCTCCTGAGCCGGATCCCGATCCCGTTCATTACGCTCCGCCCGAAGTGCGCGCTCACGAGCATCACGCCGCAGACGTCGCCGGTATCGATGAACGCGCCAGTTCCGCCGGTCTTCGCGCCGTCGCCGCTTTCGAAGCTCTCAAAGGCCTCATTGTCGTGTTGCTCGGAATCACGCTGCTTCTGTTTCATCACCGCGCTGAGGATTTCGCAGCGAACCTGCTCTTCGATCTTCACATCGATCCTGATCGTCGCCTCGCCCAGATGCTTATGGACGCGGCAGTCAAAGTTACCGACGCGCGCTTGTTGACCATTGCGCTTGCCGCGGCCACCTACGCCATTGTGCGATTTATCGAAGCCTGGGGACTCTGGAACCGCCGCGTCTGGGCCGAGTGGTTTGCGTTGCTCTCCGGCACCATGTATCTGCCCTGGGAAATCCTCAAAATCGTGGAGCGCTCGGATTGGGAGCGCATCGCCGTGCTCGGCGCAAATATCCTCATCATTGTTTATATGCTTGAGATCCGAATCCGCGCCTGGCGCCAGAGAAAGAGTGAGGAAGAGCTTCCATGGCACGAGTAACTTCCTGATCCTGTTCGCCTTTCCTGTGTCAATCCCCGCCATCCACCTCCCGGATCAAGGGGGTATAAACCTCTACCCGAGTCTCCGCCGATTAGATCAGTGATCGCTGTCGCGATTGGAGGATTCCATTGAGATCACTGACCCTGACCCGCGCGGCCCTGCTCGCCCTGGTGAGCGCCGCCGTTCTTTCTGCCCAGACCGTCATCCGACCCGGACAACTTGCGGCGGTTCCCGATGTTGCCGCATCGCTCCCTGAAACCGCAGGAGCCGGAATCGCGGCTTACGATCTCGAAAAGACCAGCATCGCTCATGTGGAAGACCGTCAGGACAGGATCTTGAATCGTGTTTGGGTGGCGAGCATGTTTGCCGCCGTCGCCGCGACTGGTCTCGACGCAGCGACCTCCTGGGGAAAGCAAGAGGCGAATGGGTTCCTGGCCTCTTCCGACGGAACGTTCGGGGCGAAAGCACTAAGCATTAAAGCTGGATTCGCAGCCGGACTCATTGCACCGCAACTGCTCCTTCGCAAGCACAAGAACCTGAAAATGGCCTTCGCGATCGGCAACTTCAGCGAAGCCGCCATCTTTAGCGCCGTATCTGTTCATAACTTGCGCATATCTCCCGACCGCTAAGCGAACCCGTAGGCGTGCTGAATTCTATCAACCGCGAAATTGAATAATCGCCGGCATATTGCAGAGAAGAGCGTGGGCTCATCGGCCTAGTTCCCTGCGAAATTCACTTCGAAATGACGTCCGGCGGTGGGGAGATGTTGCGATTCTTGAGCCATTCGATGTTGATGTTCTGGCTGGCCGCCCTGCGGGGAAGCTTGTCCAGGTCGGGCATAAAGATCTGTAGACCGGCCTGGGGAGTCATGCGGGTATACCCATTGACCAGTTGTGCCTGATAATTGTTGAGATCGAGATCGAACCACGGGTCGTTCGAGATGTCGACCATGATCAGATCGACGTGATGCATGGTTAGCTTTCCGAAATCGATCGTGCCATCACTCAGGCGCAGGAAATTGCGCCACTGCTCCACCCGGGTCACATCCTTCCGGGCATCTCCATAAACTTCTTCGAGATCGGGATTGACTACCCGTACAGCAGTCAGGTTACCCCGAATATGTGGCGGAGGCAGAAGTTTCTGTGTGTCCAGGAGGATGTCGTTACCAGAGACTTGCATGCCCGGAATTTCTCCGGTATTAAAAAGATCGGAAATAGTGACATGGAAGGCGCCGAGCAGAGCCTTGAACGGCATTTTCAGAACGTTCAGCTTTGTGACGCGAATCTGAATGCGGTTATCGGGAATAGCGCCTATGGTGCCGGTCAATTCGACCGGCAGGGGTACGGCCTTGTGCAGAGTTCCAGTCAGCTTGATCTGATCTCCATCGCCGGACAGGGTGACGTTCTTCAATGGAGTTTTCGCCAGCCCACTGGCGTTGAGATAGTTGCTGATGTCCCCGATGTTGGCGCGTAGAACACCCGTTTTGATGTCAATTGCGAACGATTCAGGATCGTCAAATGACGGGTTGGTGTCGCGGTGGGTGCGAGCCATCTCCCCGCGGAGCCAGCGGACATAGACGCGGAAGCTCGGACCTTTTCGCAGCATCAGATTGTGCGCGTAAACATTTGTCGGGGCGAGATCGGAGGAACTGCCGGCTCCGTGGGAAATGGCTGATGGGCCGGCCGGCGCGGCAGTTTGCGGAGTTGACGGTCCGCCGCGCTTTCCCGAAGAAAAATACCACGTCAGGAAAAACACTAGAGCAACTGCAACGAGGATGGAGAGAATTGACCGCGCACGCATGACAGATCCATGTTAAGAAAGCGGAGGGGGAAGAACTCTTTCTGGGAAATTTCAGGCTCGAGGCCGATAATGACCCTGACGTTCTTTGATTCAGGAGGGGCCACGGTGAACGAAAAGCTTGTTCGATATGCTGGCGCATTCCTCGCGCTGGCATTCGGGTGCGCGGGCGCGGAAGCGCCCGGATTCAAGATCGCCAAGAATATCCCGTAACGGGCGACGGGGGCTTCGATTACATTGTCTTCGATTCATCCTCAAATCGCCTGTATGTCTCGCATGGCACAGAGGTGGACGTCCGGGATGCTGATTCCGGCAAGCTGCTGGGCAAGGTGGAGGACACGCCCGGCGTGCTCGGCATAGCGATCGTCCCCGGCCTGCACCGGATGAGGTCCAAGCCCGGCTCGTTCAATGTGCTTGTCATAGCGCAATAGTCGACCGGCGGCCTTCAGACTGGCTTCAGCGGCTCGCGCCTGCCGGCGAGGGTTTCTCCATGTTCCAGATCGCGCGCGCCACTTTCCAGCTTCCGTCCGGCTGCCTCCGCAGAACCCGCATTAGATTACCAGAAGCACGCATGCCGGCGGGAGCGCCTTTCGGCTTCATCGTAATGCTGGTACGCGCCCATTCGTAAGCCTCGTTTCCAGCCACATGGACTTCCTTGAAATCCATGGCGTATTCAGTGATCTCCACTTTGTCCGTATCCATGCGGCCTTTGTTCAGCCACGCGCGAATCGCATCGATACCGATGACGGGCTGTTCGCCCGGAGGCAAAGCTACGGCATCGTCCGTCCACAGCGTGGCGAGCGTATCCACGTCGTTCACCTTCGCGGCCGCGATATCTTTTTGATGCAGCCGCTCGATCGCTGCCCTGTCGCTCGCCGAATGCGCATCGGAGGAGCTTTGGCTGGGCCCGGAACAACAAAACAAAGTTACGAATACGGTGATTCTGAGAAGCATAATGTTATAAGCAAAGCGGCTGACCGCACTCGAAACGGCAGGTCCACCGGCTCTCCGTCACCGCGCCGTGTCCGTTAAAGCAAATCGATTCCACTTCGCGCGGATCGAGGAGAAAATTGTGCTCGTGCCCCCGCACTTCGGGCATACCCAGCACGCGCAGGCACAATGGGCAGCGCCGCTTGACATCGCGCCACCAGAAGCGCCATGCCGCATACGTGGTCCACAGATACGCCGCAACGAAAATCACCAGGACAGCCCCTTGCAGAATGTCGGAAGCCCATGGCTCGCTAAGCAGGAACTGGAGCGCCACAACCCAGCACACACCGCCCAAAAGCGCCATCGATAACAGCGTGCTGGCGGCGTAAACGCATAGCCGCCACTTGTTCTGGTCTGCCAATCGAGCGGCAATGGCCGCCACCCCCATCATCAGAAAGGTCCAGAGCGTGATCGCCGCGAGCCCCGCCGGCGCAATGCCGCTCGGAGTGAGAGGAACGAAGCGCTCTACTGCTGGCGGCGACCCGAATGGCAGAAGGCCCTGCAGGCTTTCGATTGCGCGCGTTCGCGCCGGATCGAGTACCAGCGCCAGAACGGTAATGAGTAAAACCGCCGCGGGCACGGCCAGAGCGCCTCTCTTCCACCGATTGGTCGGAAACGAACGCGCCAGACCGCGAAAATCGGCGGCCATCTCGCGCAGAGCCGCGCGCCGGTGTGTTCGCCGCGAACCCAGTCCGCGCTTGGCAGTCTGCCGGGCCTCTCGCGGGCTCAACCCCATTTGCTCGAAATCCGATGCCGCCATCTCCAGGTGAAACCGCCACTCCTCGGCAAAGCGCCGCCGGCGCTTCCACCATTTCGCAACTCCGTCCAGCCATTCCGGCATCGTCAGCCTTTCTTCAATACGGCAGCGACTACGCCGCTAAACTGCCGCCAATTGTCCTGCTGAAGTTGCAGCTCCGCTTTGCCGCGGTCCGTCAGTTTGTAATACCGCGCCCGCCGGTTGTTCTCGGAAACCGATACCCCGGATTGAATCCAGCCTCGCTCTTCCATCCGGTAGAGGCACGGATAGAGAGACCCTTCATCCACTTGCAGCCAATCGCCGGACAGTTCGCCTAGCCGGCGGCTTATCGCATAACCATGCTTCGCGCCGCTTGCCAGAATTCGCAAGACCAGCAGATCGAGAGTTCCCTTCAGCAATGAGCCTCTGGCGGTTTTCTCTCCCTTAGACATCCTAAGTAAAGATAAGATTACGCCGGCTCGCATCCGGTGTCAACTCCCTTCGGCGTCTTCGCCCGGGTATTTCGAAAGCCCTCGATTCTATTCTGGAAAGATGATCGTTTTCGTCACAGGAGCAACCGCCGGGTTTGGACGAGCTACGGCCCGGAGATTCGCCGGGAATGGAGCAAAGGTGATCGGCACCGGCCGCCGCGCGAATCGTTTGGACGAGCTGAAGAAGGAGTTGGGAGAAGATTTCCTGCCGCTCGCCTTCGATGTCGGCCGGCGCAATGAGGTCGAGAAAGCGATCGGCAATTTACCGCCTGGATTCGCTGAAGTGGACGTACTGGTTAACAACGCGGGCGGCGCGCTGGGTCTTGATCCCGCCCAAAGCGCCGATCTGAACGATTGGGACGAGATGATCGATTCGAATATAAAGGGCCTCGTCTACTGCACGCGCCTGCTGCTGCCAGGGATGGTTCAGCGGAATCGAGGCCATATCGTGAACCTGGGCTCCGTTGCTGCGGAGTGGCCTTATCCGGGCGGAAACGTTTACGGCGCCGCGAAAGCCTTTGTTCACCAGTTCAGCAATAATTTACGCGCCGATTTGCTCGGCACCGCCATTCGCGTGACGGACATCCAGCCGGGGCTATGCGGCGGCACTGAGTTTTCCGAAGTCCGCTTCAAAGGCGATAAGAAGAGAGCCGACGCGGTCTACGAAGGCACAGACCCGCTCACTGCCGACGATGTTGCGGATGCCATTCACTGGGTCGCGACCCGGCCCGCTCGCGTGAACATCAATGGAGTCCAGATGATGCCCGTGTGCCAGGCGTATGGACCCTTAGCGGTCAAAAAGAAATAAGTAACCTGCTACATCCCGCGCTGCGGGCGATAACCGGGCCGCGCGCGCACCCTGTACTTCTTCATCGCTTCCGGCGTGAGCTCGACCCGTATTCTGCGGAATCCTTCATTGGGGTTCGGCTGCGGATAATACGTCACCGTGTAGCTATTGCCCAAATCCTCGCGAATGGATTCGAATGCCTCCACCTGTTTCTGCCACGTTTTGGCGAAGTAGCTCTTGCCGCCGGTGTTGGTGGAGATGCGTTTAAAGATGGTGCTAGAAATCGGATCCTTATTCACTTCCGAGGTCGATATCACGTAAATCGGTATGCCTTCATCCTCGGCAATGGCGCGCACATCGTCGGGAGCGACCATGCTGGCATTGTCCGGGCCATTCGAAAACACGATCACCACTTTCCGCCCCGGCACCTTCGCCGCGTCGCGCAGGGTAAGGAGCAGGCAGTTGTACAGCGCGGAATCGTCGCCGGCCACAGCTTTTCTCAAGCCCGCAATGGCCGAGGTGCGGTCGCGATTCAGCGACACAGCTCGGTTCAGATTCCGGCTGTACGTGTACACGGCGATTGAATCGGCGCGATCCAGGCCCCGAATGAAATCAGCAATCGCGTCAGAGGCGTATACAAACCCGCGGTACATGTAGTTGCTCGTATCAAACAGCACGAATACGTTTGTGCCGGCGGAATCGGATCGCAGATCGATGGTGTTCGGGTCAGGTGGGAGATTGTTTGGCCGCGCATCCGAAGCCGATGCCGCATGCAGCGGCTTCGTTTCCCCATTGTCCAGCACTTGCAGCGGCGCGTGATTACCTTCCGTAAAAGTGGCGACTTTTTGCGGAATTTCATCCTCGGAGATCTTCAGCTCTTTCGGCTTCAGCCCGTTCACGTATTTTCCATGCTGGTCTGTTACCGTGAAACTGAGCACCACCATGTCCACCTTTACGTGGAACGTGGTCTGATTTTGATCCTGTGCTTTCATCCAGAAAGCGGCAACCAGAGATACTGCCGTCGTTGCTCCGATTAGGCGAAGAGATGTCTTCACGAGGGTGCCTTTCTAGTTTTCCGATGGTCGCAGGGCGGCGGTTTGGTTCCCGTGCTGCCTCACGTTATTGGCCACGGTGTGAAGGGAGCGAAGCACTGCCGGCCAATCTTCTAAGTGTGTCGCAAAAATATTCTCTATGGTAGAGCGGTTCCACTCGGGCACGTAGGCGTCAAGCTGGTCCGCCGGAACTCCGGTCTCCTCGGCGAGCGCCGCGTAATACAGGTTGTTCGATTCCCAGGTCTCAGCCAGAATGCGGCTGGAATAACCCATAAGAGCCGGAAATGTTCGAATGTAGAGAAGTCCGGGGTGGTATGAGTGCGTCAGAGTAGGCTTCGGAGTGCCGAACAACCGCGCGATCTCTTCGGGCGCGAGTTCGGCTCGCTTGGCGGAGCTCATTTCAGCGATTTCAGCGGACGCGACATCGGGCGACGCATTTTTCAGCGCGGGATCGTCGGCCAGAGCGTAGAGCACGGAAGGCGGTATTTCACCCGCTGCTCGCGTGAAATGACCGGCTCTGAGCTGATCCTCGAGCCATTGCACCCGCGCCGGTGTCTCGAAATGCCGGTAGGCATCCATCACGGCCGGTTCCAGCGACGGATCCAGCGCCGCAGCGGCCAGAAGCGTCTCTCCCCGTTCTATGTGAAGAGAAACCCAGCGCAGCTGATCCGGCTTTACATTGCGCCATCTGTTCACGGTGACGTCGACGATCATCTGCGGCACCAGGTCAGACCATATCAATGCTTGTTCGCGTCTCGGTGTCAGGAAGTTCTGCTCCGCTTCCGCGATGGCGTAGGGAAGGCTGATCAAAGATCCCATCAGCCGGCCTCCCGCGCTGGCCGGCCAGCCGCTGCCGGCGACTTCGGTGGGGCGCCACTCGGAGGGAGAACTCTCCGGTCCTACGAAGTCGTGACTGCGGACAAACAGCGGGTTCGCGTACAGCAGTTGAGCGCCCGCCGGTGCGTAGTAGCTGTAAAGCAATCCGATCAGCGAATCGCGCAAAAAGGGTGCCAGCGCCTCGCGAGCGTCTTTCTTTTCGGTATTCTTCAGCAGCCTGTCGAAATTGACCTTGCGCTCCTGCTCAATGTGCCGCTCGCTCCAATACCCCATCGCGAACGAGTTCTTCTCGTCCGCCGAAAGCGAGCCGCGCAGCGACTCTGTTTCTTCCAGCCGCGCGATCTGCTCATGGATGTTCTTCGCCGTTTTTGGATCGATGTTTCCCTTGCCGCTACGGTCGGCTACCAGGAACAGAGTGTCGAGCGGTATCAGGCGCTGCGCATCGAACGCCCGCAGGAAAGTTTCCGCCGGTGAAGAGGGTGCCGCACCTTCGTTCCGTACCTTGCCCACCAGAAGCTGCACGAGTTGCTCTTGCCTCGACTCGCCTCCGGCATTAGCCGCCGCCAGGAGCACGTCCACGCCCGAGCGGCCCGCATCGAAAATGTCTCCTTCCTGTTTGGCGCGGCTGAAAGGAGCGATCAGTTTCGCGAATGCTGCATCCTGCGAGTTCGCGGGAATTGCGTTCTGGAGGACCAGAATACGCCACAATTCCGCCAGTGCTTGTAGCGTACCGATGGCGTCGGCCTTCACCCCCGTTTCGCGAATGGCCGATGTCCCGGCACAGACATCCATGTACCGGTCGATCGACGCTTCGCTCAGATTCGGGGAATCCGCGAATAATATGTATTGCGCGCCATAAGCGCGGTACGCGTTCACCAGGCGCGTGGCGAGATGTGCCGATATGGGCTTGGCGCGCGCCCGGTCAATGTCATTCAGCGTCAGAAATATTTTCAGCGGTTCGTTTTCCACCGTTTTTCGGCTGAGTGCAAACAATGCCTCGACGACATCGTCGCTGTTGCGCCACGTGGCTGCCGAGCGAGTAAGCCTGCCGTCATATTTGCCATGCGGGTGATGTATAAAGAGCGTTCGCCAGACGTCCAGGTCGCCCGGAATATGCGGTTGGCCGTTCGCGTCGATTCGCAATGACGTCGCCAGCAATATCAATTCCGTGCTCGAACGAAAGACAGGGCGGGCCGGTCCGGGACTCGTGATTTTCCCGCGCAATGCGTCATACAAACGCTTCATCCGCTCGGGCTGCGTCAAATAGGCTGCTGTGGGTCCATCGATTCGCGCCAGCGTGTCGAAGTAACTCGCCATCCATCCGTCATCCGTAGATAGCAGCTTTTCAAAGAACGCGCCTGGATTGTTCGGCGAAACGCCCACTAGCGAGCCCCATGCTTTCGGCGACCCCGGAACCACCGCCGCCCCGTTGCGAATTTGGAACATGCTCCCGTAGAAATCCAATACATGTGCGTAGATCTTGAGCTTGGCGGGGGGCGCCTGCTTCCGAAGCGCCTCGGCTGTCGTACGGTCCAGGTGGGACAAACCAAGATACAGCCGGCAAAGCGATGGATCGGAAAGGAACGCATCGAGGAAGTCGGATTGCCCGGAGCGGGCGAGGGCCGCCAGCCAATAGTCGGCGTTATACAGCACCGGGACCGTCGTCGGAGCATACGATAATTCGAACCGGTGATTGGCGCGTAGATCCTGTTCGAGTTGCGTGAGCGGAAACGCCGAATCCACCGTGAGAAAAGCGCGGGTGGCATTCACGGTTTCGAGAACGATGTCGCCGCCGCAGGATCCGCGCATTCTGTAACCGAGTATCTTAAGAAGATTCCCGGTCTCTTCGCTGTCGCAATTCGAGATCACGATTTTCCGGTCCTTGCCTGCCATAGCCTGCAGCTCGCGTGCCTGTCCTATATAGCGAATCACCAGGCGCAAATATTCGGTGGGCTGAAGAACTTCGTTTCCGGACGCCTCGTATCCATTTGTCACGATGTTGCGGGCCAGCGCGGGAAGCAGTTCTTCCGGCGCCAGATCCGGAGCGAGCGCAGCCATTCTGGCGAATGAGGAGAGAGGTCCCGGAATGGAAATAGTCGAGAAGTGGACCGCGCCCGCCCCCTTGGACGGCCGCGCCAAATCGGTGCCGCCCGCCGCGCGATACCGCTCCAGGTCTTTCGATAAATCGGCGTCCTTGCCGTCGATGAAATCGAGCAGCACCGCCTGGCGCAGCGCCAGCTTCCGCTTCGCCGCATCTTTTTCCTCGGCGGCCCACTTCACGTACGCATCGTGGCGCTCCGGATCGGCATGGCGGTCCAGAAATTCGGCAAGCATCTCCGCCCGCGCGTCGTCGTTGCGCCCCGCCTGCGATTGTTCCAGCAGAGCCCGCGCTCCGGCCAGATCTCCCGCCGACTCTCGCTCCATAACCTGCTCTCTCAGGTCTCCGCCCGCTCTCGCCGAAAGCGGCCCTGGCGTTATGGCCGCTGTCAAACAAAACGCCATCAGTGAGATAGCGCTTTTACCAATGGAACTCGCTGCCCAGGCATTCAGAGTCACGGCTATATGCCCCCAACTAGGTTTCTTACTCTACCACTTGTGTTTCGAGTATGTGTTGCCGGTTTGTAAACTTGCCTGCACCGCGCTGCGCCCGGAACAAGCTTAGATATCATCGTGAAGCAAACGATGAGAATACTTCTGCTCGTCCTCGCTCTTTGCCTGCCGCTTGCCGGACAACCCGCCGCAACCTATAAGATCGCCATCATCGGGTTGGTGCACTCGCACGTTTGGGGACATCTGAGCACGATTCTGCACGGCAAAACGGCGCAACTCGTCGGAATCTCAGAGCCGAATCCCGAATTGGTAAAAGAGGCCGAGAAAGCCGGCGTCGACCACTCCCTGTTCTTTCCCGACTATTCGAAGATGCTTGACCAAACGAAGCCGGATATCGTCTGGGCCTTCGTCGAAAACAATCGTCACCTGGAAATCGCCCAGGCTTGCCTGCCCCGTCATATTAATTTGATCTTCGAAAAGCCGCTGGCTGCCGCCTACGCAGAGGCGAAGCAAATCCGCGATCTCGCGGCCAAATACAACACCAGAGTCATGACCAACTATCAAATGGCGTGGTGGCCCTCCAACTATGCGGCTAAAGCAGCGGTAGATCGTGGCGACGTCGGAACCGTATACCGGCTGCACGGAATCGTCGGACACGAAGGCCCCGGATCGGAGGGCGTGCGAAACAGCTTTTTCTTCGCCTGGTTGACAGACCCGGTCAAGAACGGCGCGGGCGCCCTGATGGATTTCGGCTGCTACAACGCCCTGTGGAGCCTCTGGTATTTGAGCATGCCGCAAAGCGTCTATGCCACGGTGAATCACCTTCGGCCGGACCGTTTTCCGAAGGTTGAGGATAACGCCACAATCGTCCTTACGTATCGGAACGCAGTCGGTATTTTCGAGGGAAGTTGGGACTTGCCGCGAAGCTTTCAGGATCTCGAAGTCTTCGGACGTCCCGACGGAAAAACGCCGGGAAGCCTTCATATGAGTCACAATGCGGTCGAATTACGTCAAGGCCGAAGCGCTCCCCGGCAGCTCCCGTTGGACCCTCTGCCCAGCGGCGAGGACGAGCCGGTCAACTATATGGTCTCGCACATTCAAGCCAATAAGCCCATTGAGGGGCTTACCGCCATCGATATCAACGTGAACGTGATCCACATCATCGATCTCGCCAAGGAATCGGTAAAGACGGAAAGAGCTATTAAGGTCCACGAGTAAAGGGCATCTGTTTCCTGTATGCGCGCTCTTCTCGTTCTCTTGCCTGGTCGCTGTGGCGCGAACTCGATCGGCCGGCCCGTAAGTTGCTCGTTCTCCCCCTTGTCAAACTAGGAGAGTCTCGTTTATACTCCTAGATAGACTAGGAGCCGGCCACTTGACCAATACCGCGGAATTGCTTCCAGGCACGCTGGATATGTTGATCCTCAAGGCTGTGTCCTTGAAGCCGCTGCACGGATACGGCGTGCTTTTACGCATCCGGCAGATCTCGGGCGAAGCTCTCGACATTCCCCAAGGATCGTTGTATCCAGCTCTTTACCGTTTGGAGCATCAAGGCCTGATTGAGGCCGATTGGGGTGTCAGCGAGAATAACCGCCGCGCGAGGTTTTACAAGGTGACTGCCGCTGGACGACGTCGCCTGCGCGAGGAGGCGGCGAGTTGGAACCGTCTGGCCTCCGCCATCGCCGCAGCGCTGAACACGACGCCGGGAGAGGTGTGACATGCTCGCACAGTTTCGTTCTCTCGTCCGTGCGCTCGCTTCGCGGCGTGGTTTTGAAGCCGGCATGACGGAGGAGCTGCGCGATCACATCGCACAATATGCCGCGGATCTGGTGCGCTCCGGTGTCTCGCCGAACGAAGCACACCGCCGCGCATGTTTGGAGTTCGGCGGCATCAACACCATTAAAGAGGAGTGTCGCGAGGCTCGCGGGCTTCGAGTTTTCGATGAGCTCGGAAGGCAACTGAATTACGCGGCGCGGCTGCTGCGAAAAACGCCAGCCTTCACCGTTACCGCGCTTTTCACGGTCGCCCTGTGCCTCGGCGCCAATCTAACGGTGTTTGCGGTCATCGACGCAATCCTCATTCGTCCGCTTCCCTTTCCCCAAGCCGGCCGGCTCGTAACCATATTCAATACCTATCCCAAAGCCGGAGTCGATCGCGACGGCTCCTCCGTGACGAACTACTACGAACGGCGCCGCATTCCCGCCTTCCGCTCGCTGTCTATCTACCGCCTCGGCACCGCCATTCTCGGCGAAGCCGGATTCACACAGCGCGAGCAGATCACGCAAATATCTCCCGAGTTTTTCTCAACGCTCGGCATCGGTCCCAGATTTGGACGCCCTTTCAAAGATGAGGAAACCACTCATCGAACCGATAACGTCGCTATCCTCAGCAATGATTACTGGCGACAGCACTTCAGCGCCGATCCGCGCGTAATAGGCCGGCAGGTTCGAGTTAACGGTATTCGCAAAACCGTGGTCGGCGTGCTGCCTCCGGGCTTTCGTTTTCTTTCCTCCGATGCCAAGCTGTACTTGCCGCTCGCATCAAGCCTTGAAAACCGCGGGCCTCGCGAGCGGCATTCCGGTGGCAACGTGACACAGATGATCGCGCGCCTGGCGCCCGGCGCCACCCTGGCCCAGGCCCAATCGCAGATAGACGCGCAGAATGCAAGCCTGGAAATCGACGACCCCCAAGCCAAGATGATAGCCGCTGCCGGCTTTCGGTCTATGGTCGTGCCTCTCCATGCCGATTACGTCGCCGTCATTCGTCCTACCTTGCTCTTGCTCGAAGGGGGCGTGCTTACGCTTCTTCTGATCGGATTCGTTAATCTCACCAACCTGTTCCTGATCCGCGCAAATGCCCGTGCGAAAGAAATCGCTGTGCGCCAAGCGCTGGGGGCGAGTCGCTGGCACGTCCTGAGTGAACTGATTGTCGAGGCGACACTGATCACCCTGCTCGGCGGAGTTCTCGGTCTCGCTCTGGGCGAATGCGGAATCCGCCTCGTGTCGGCGCTCGGGGCCGACCGGTTACCTTTGGGCGCTCAAATAGCATTCAATCCGCGGCTGGCCTTGCTAGGATTAGGCGCGGCTCTGGTCATGGGCATCGCGCTTGCCGTCCCGATCGCCGGGTTTCACCTCCGGCATTCCGCCGACGCGCTCCAAACGGAATCTCGTAGCGCAACGTCGGGACGCAGGGCTCACATTTTGCGGCAGTGCTTCGTCGTCGCACAGATAGCTCTTGCGTTCGTGCTGCTTGCCGGTGCAGGCCTGCTCGGCCTCAGTCTCAAACGCCTGATGGCGGTTTCCCCGGGATTTCAGGCCGATCGCGTCCTCAGCGCTGAGATTTCGCTCGTTGGAAACAAATATCCCGCGCCCTCGGCCGGCCTGGAGTTTATCGAGAGGTTGACCGGTCAGCTCAGCCGCGAGCCTGGTGTGATCTCGGTCGGCGCGGCGACTAATCTGCCTTTTAGCGGTAAGAGCGGAAAGAGCGCCGCAACCGTAGAAGGCCATATCCTGCGGCCGGGCGAATCCCCGCGAGGTCATTATTCGTATAGCGTCGCCGGCGACTACTTCCACGCCATGGGCTTCTCTTTGCGGGCCGGACGTTTTCTCGCTCCTGCCGATTCACGTTCCGGCAAGCGCGTCTGCGTTGTAGATGACGATTTCGCGCACTACTATTGGCCTAATACCAGTCCTTTGGGTCACCGCCTCTTCGAAGGCTCCCAACGCGGTCCGGATTCGGAGGCGTTCACAGTCGTCGGCGTGGTGGGCAGTGTCAAGCAGGCCGGCCTTGCTGAGGAAACCGCTCAGGGCTCTGTTTACTACCCATATATTTATCGGCCCGATGGGAACATCTTCGTGGCCGTTCGTGCCGGCGCCTCGTCGGGATCACTTGCGTTGACTCTGCAGAGAGTCGTCCGGCAAATTGACCCGGAACTGGCCGTCAATGACGTTCGATGGATGGACGATCGCATTGCCGATAGTCTTCTCGCCCGGCGCTCCCCGGCTTTACTCGCTGGATTATTCTCCGCCATTGCGCTCCTTCTTGTGGGAATTGGCACATACGGTGTCCTGAGCTATGCTGTGGCGCAGAGGAATCGTGAAATCGGTGTTCGCATGGCCCTCGGGGCGCAGCCTGGCCGCATTCGCGCGGAAGTCTTCTCATCAGCCCTGCGTCTGTTCCTGGGCGGCGCCGCATTCGGCGTTATCGGGGCTTCGCTCACCGGAAACGCGATGCAGGCGGTTCTTTTCCATGTTCCCGCGCTGAGTCCGCTGGCGCTCGGTGGCGCGGCTGCCGTTATGGCGCTCGTATCGGGTATCGCCTGTTTACTGCCGGCCTTCCGCGCTGCCCGGATCTCTCCAATGAGGGCTCTCGCTGAGCAGTAGCACCGCCTCACGCCAACTCCACACCCGACGACGCAACCACTTCATCGATGGCCAGATACAACTCAGCCTGATGCTTGTAGTATTCGTCGATATCCGCCGTCAGCACGTACGCGAATATCTCAATCGTAAATGATGACGCCGAGTAGCCGCTGATGCGAACCGGCGCCGGCCCTACTTCGATCTGCTTGTCTGCTTGCAGCATTTCGCCGATTTGCTTCACCAGTTGCCGGATCTGCTCCTTCGAGGTTGTCCGTTTTATTTGAAAAGTCGGATTGAAAAGGATTTTGTCTCGAACGGCATAGTTTTCGAGATTTATTGTCGCGAACGAGGAGTTGGGAATGCTGATCACGCTCCGGTTCAACGTGCGAATTCTCGCGGAACGCAAGCCGATATCTTCCACGGTTCCGATCACTCCGCCGAAATTGCCGAAATCGCCGACCATCACCGGCGCATCGCCAATCACCGAGACTCCGCCGAACACGTTCGCGATGGTCTGCTGCGCCGCGAGTGCAACGGCGATGCCGCCCACTCCCAGGCCCGCGATGATCGTCGTCATGTTGAAGCCCCAGTTGTCGAGAACCAGAATCGCGGCGAAGATTGCCACAATCGTCTTCAGCGCCCGCCGGCCGAGATAAATAACGGATCGGGATACGATGCGCTGCCGGTGATTGAGCGCGCGATCGAGCCGCACCACCAGATAGTCGAGAAGGTTGATCAGGCCCCACGCGAAAGAGGCAATGACAATAAGAAGAAGCGCGCGGCCGATGTACAAGCGGCTGAGAGCGGCCGGCGCAATCACCTCTTCAATCAGGCGGAACAAAATAATGCTGAGCAGGACGAGAAATGGATCGGCAATCGCTTGAATCCAGGCCAGGTTGCCTGCTCCCGCAAACCGCACGGAGCGGGCAAACCGGTTAAAGAGCCGCACGCAGAATCGAAACACTGCGAATAACACGAATGCGGCGAGCAGCAATGCAATCCATTTCCAAATCGGAGTTTCCAGCAGCAGTGCGGTAACCAGGAATCTTGGGAGATGCGCCTCTATTTGTGATTCCGTGCTCGGGATCGGCACAAACTGCGGAATCTTTTGCGTCGTCGCTGCCGAAAAGATCCAAATGGCCGGAGCGTTCGCGGGCTGATTGTGCTCGAGCTCAATCGTAAACTGTTGCCCGTTGCTGGTGATCGTAGTGACGTGCTCGATATTCGGATCGGGATCGTCGCTCAAATTGCCCTGGGGATCCTGACTCAACTCGAGTACATCGAAACCCGCCGCGGAATTCAAAAGAGATTCCAGATCCTTTGCGAGTTTCGGACCCTCCTGGCCCCGGTAGCGCGGCGCTACGGGTTTCAAATCGAGATACTGAGCAGCCTTGCCGTAGTCGTCCTGATGACAAGCTTCTAAGAACGCTGTAACAGTGGATCTTGGATTCACCCGGTGTAATGCGTCGGTCGGAGCGCTAGCGGGCGCACCGTGAGCCTGCACGGACGCCGAAAGTAAGGCGAGAGCAATGACGAATTTTGTCCTCACAACTCTACGACGACGCTTGAGGAGTTTCTATAGCAAGGATGAATTGCCGCCGGCCTTACGCGCGCGCCCGCTGCCTGCTCGGCTCTGGCGCGAGAGCCGGGCGGCCTCGCCAAGCCAGAATTCCGATCCCTAGTATCAGCAATCCAAGCGCGATCCACTGCGTTATCGAGAACGGCCCGATCAATGCCTGCTCATGCTCGCGGAAGAATTCGATAATAAATCGGGCAGTCGAGTAAAGAACCAGATAAAATCCAATGATCTGACCTGGGCGACGATTCCGGCCGAACTGCCGGTACAGAAAAGCGAAAATCACAAAATCCGCGGCTGATTCGTAAAGCTGAACGGGATGCAAAGTCTTCCCGAGCGGTACCGGCGCAGCAAAATCGGAGCGGAACCGCACGCCCCAAGGGAGATCGCATTCTTTGCCCCAGCAGCATCCGGCCGCGAAACATCCCAGTCTCCCGATCGCCTGCCCAATGGCAACCCCCGGCGCGAAAACATCCATCGTTGCCAGCGCGGGCAGCTTTTGTCGCCGCATGTAAAGCACGGCGACCAGCAAAGCGGCAATGAAACCGCCATGAAAGACGCCGGCCGCCTGTAGTGTTTCGAGCGTCAAGATCTGCCCGGGGTTCCGGATATAGTCGCCGAGATCGAAGAGAAACATGAAAAGCTTCGCTCCTACGATCCCCGCCATGGCGCAGTATACGGCTAAATTGGTCATCTTGTCCTGCGAGAGTCCGGCCCGGCGAGCGAGGCGCAGCGTGATGCCCAGCCCCGCCAGAAAGCCAAGCGCCACGAGCACCCCGTACGTCGGAATGTAAAACGAACCGAATTGGATCAGCTTTGGAAGCATTCTGTACTACTTGTGCGCGAAACTGCTTGGCTCTTCCGCGTGCTTGTGCCGGGGTCGCAGAAGATCGGCCAGGAGCAAAACAGCCCCCACCGTGATCGCGCTATCGGCCACATTGAACGCCGGAAAAGACCAGGAGCCGTGATACACCTCGATGAAATCCGTTACGGTCCCGTGTGCGACGCGGTCATAGAGGTTGCCGATCGCGCCGCCCAGAATCAGCGACAATCCCAGCCTCGCTGCCATTCCCGAAAAGGAGCTGCCGCGGCTCCAGAGAGCGGAGGCGACGAAGACCAGCACGATAGCGGATACACCTATTAGGACGGCTCCGCGCAGAATCGGGTTGCCCTGCGCCAAAACGCCGAATGCCGCGCCGGGGTTTTCGGTATGAACGATGCGAAGCCATCCCGAAATGATGTTGACCGTATCGAAAGGCATCATCGATCGTGCGATCGCCAGCTTCGAAATTCGATCGGCAACCACGATCAGCAGAGCCACCCCGATCGGGAAAAAACGGCTCGCAATACTTCGCTCCAAAAGCACTAGGTCAGAAACTCCGGCAATACTGCCGCACAGGACGCGCATACCGTCGGAAATTCGGGATTGCTTCCCACGTCCTCCGTGAATTTCCAGCAGCGCTCGCATTTATCCCCGCGCGCCCTCTCCACGCGCGCTGTCAAGCCGTCCTCTTTCCTGCGTTCCAGGCCCACCTGCGACACGACGAACCACTTCGGGAGTTGAGGAACGAACTTGGCCAGGAGATCATAAACCTCGCCGCCCGCTGAGAGGCTCACAGCCGCCTCCAATGGCGATCCGATGAGCTTGTCCTCGCGTGCCGTATCCAACACCTTCAGCACCTGATCGCGAACCGGAACCAGCGTGTCCCAATCGGCGGCCACCCCCCGAAATGAATCGCTGATCCCAGCGGTCAAGTCTTCCGGCTGCGGAAAATATGCCATGTGGACGCTCTCGCAATCCGCGCCTTTCGTGTGGCTCCAGATTTCTTCGCACGTGAACGAAAGGACCGGGGCCAGCAGTCGCACTAATGCGCTGTACAGCCGGTGAACCGTTGTTTGTATCGCTCGTCGCGCATAAGATGCACGCCCAGCGGTATAAAGCTGATCCTTGGAAATCTCAAAATAAGTCGCGCTCAGATCGGAAACCGCGAAGTCATAGATGGCGCGATAAACCTTATGGAATGCGTATTCCTGATACCACCTCAGGCAGCGGCGCACCAGTTCTTCCGCGCGCACCAGAATCCAGGCCTCGATTCCAGGAAGCCGGATACCGTCAATGGCGTCGCATTCCGGATCGAAATCGGCCAGATTTCCGAGCATCCACCGGAAGGTGTTTCGCAGCTTGCGGTAAGCTTCGCTGAGACGATCGAGAATCGTCTCGGAAATCCGGACGTCTTCCATGAAGTCGACCGAAGCCACCCAAAGGCGCAGAATGTCTCCACCGCGCTTGCTCACGATCTCTGCCGGCCCGATACTGTTCAGCGATTTCGACATCGCGCGGCCGTCCGCATCGAGCGTCCAACCGCTCGTCGCGCACTCCCGGTAAGGCGATCTATTCTTCTCGCCGACGCCGACGAGGAGCGAACTCTGAAACCATCCTCGGTACTGATCGCCGCCCTCCAGATACATGTCCGCGGGCCAGCGCAGGCCGTTGGCGACCGTGAGAGTTGCCAAATGACTGCAGCCGGAATCGAACCACACGTCCAGAATGTCGGTTTCCTTGCGGAAGGACCCGCCTCCGCATTTCGAGCATGCGCATCCCGACCCCATCAACTCGGCCGTCGACTTCGAATACCACACGTCGGCAGTGTGCGCGCGGAACTGCTCCACAATCCTTTCTTGAACGCGTTTGTCCGTGAACGGCTCGCTGCACTGATCGCAATAAAAAACAATGAGCGGCACGCCCCATACGCGCTGACGCGAGATGCACCAGTCGGGCCGCGTCGCCACCATGTTCGCCATGCGTTCTTCACCCCAACCGGGATGCCATTTCACCGTTTTGATGGCTTCGAGCGCGCGGTCTCGCAAATTCTCGCGCTCCATTCCGATAAACCACTGCTCCGTCGCGCGGAAAATGACGGCGTTGTGACAGCGCCAGCAATGCGGATAACTGTGGTCCAGCCGCTCCTCAGCCGCCAGCGCCCCCTGCTCCCGCAGCAGCCGGACGACGATGGGATTGATTTCCCAAACGGTTTTCCCAATCAGTTCATCGGGCAAGCGTCCAGCCGCGCCCTCCGCGCGGAAGATCCGCCCGGCGGCATCCACGGGGCAATAGACCGGAATTCCATAGCGCTGGCAAACGACAAAGTCTTCCTGCCCGTGCCCGGGTGCGGTGTGCACAGCGCCCGTGCCCTGTTCCAAGGTGACGTGATCTCCCAGCAGTCCCACCGAATCGCGGTCAATGAACGGGTGCTGGAAGACCGCTCGTTCCAGTTTCGTGCCGGGAAACCGCGCCACGATGGTCTGATCCCACCCCAGCGCTTCGGACACCTGCGCCAGTAAGCCTTCACCGACGATCGCAACTCCTTCCGGGGTGTCGACCGCAACATACTGCAGCTTTGGATTGAAACAGATGGCGACATTTGCCGGAATCGTCCATGGCGTAGTGGTCCAGATCAGGGAGTAAACATCCTTGCCCGCGAGCGCAGGATCGATCGCTGCCGCGTCTCCTTTCAGCTTGAAGCGGACGTAGATAGAGGGGCTCGAATGATCCTCATATTCCACTTCGGCTTCCGCCAGCGCGGTTTGATCTCGGATGCACCAGTGAACGGGTTTCAGCCCCTTGTAGACATAGCCGCCATGCAGAAAATCGACGAACGCCTGCGCGATGACTGCCTCGTATTCCGCGCTCATCGTCAGATACGGATCTTCCCAACGCCCGAAAACACCGAGCCGCTTGAACTCGGTGCGGTGAATATTCACGAACCGCGATGCATAGGCGCGGCACTCCGCGCGAATTTCCACTACGGACATGGAAGCCTTGCGCTTTCCCAGCTCCTGATCGACTCTGAATTCGATCGGCAATCCGTGGCAGTCCCACCCGGGGACGTACGGCGCGTCGTAGCCCGCCATCGTGCGGGATTTGATGACCAGATCCTTGACGATCTTGTTGAAAGCCGTGCCGATATGGATGTTGCCGTTCGCGTATGGCGGACCATCGTGAAAGATGAACTGCGGACGCCCTTTCCGAGACTCGCGAATGCGCTCGTACAGCTTCGTCGATTCCCAGTGTTCGAGCATTTTGGGTTCGTTCGAAGGCAGTTTCGCCTCCATCTTGAAAGGCGTTTTGGGCAGGTTGACCGTCTTTTTCAGGTCAACGGAGGAAACATTCATGGATTAACTTTCATCGTAGCGGACGAGTCGATCATGGCCGGCGAGCGGTGACTGTGGCGGACGCCCGCTACGGTTCTACCTGGCCGACATAAGAACCGAAGGGAGGCAAGCTGACGTGGCCTAATTCGGATGGGTGACCCATCGCGAAGGAGGCCAGCAGCGTCTTTACGTGCCGTCCGCGAATGCCTTCCGGTTGAAGATCGAACGCGACAGCTTGGGCTTCCGGGGTGAAGTTCAACGCCACCAGCACAGCCTTGCCATCGCTCGTCTTCCGAATGTAGGAGAGCACGTTGTTGTTGTCGCGATCGACCATCACCAGATCTCCGCCGCGGAGTTGCGGGTTCTGCTTGCGCAGACGGATGAGGATCTTGTAGTAATTCAGCAGCGAGGTCGGGTTTCGAGATTCGGCAGCGACATTGACTGTTTTGTAGTCAGGATTGACGGGAAGCCAAGTCGATTTCGCGGTGCTGAAGCCCGCCTCCGTTCCGGCGGTCCACTGCATTGGCGTTCGCTCGCCATCGCGCCCTTTGTTCTTCGGCCAGCCGGTCCTTCCGACAGGATCTCGTACGTCTTCCTTCCGCTTCGGCGGGTTGTCCACCATTCCCAGCTCCTCGCCGTAGTAAATGAGTGCGGCATCCCGGGGCGTCAGCAGGACTGTCGCAAGCAAGCGCGCTATTGCGGCGTCGTGCTTGCCGTCTCCATAGCGGTTGATACTGCGCCGGTTGTCGTGGTTCTCGAACATGAAGAGCGGGACGTTGCCGTTTATCTTGGTCTCGGCGTCTTCCAATTTCCGGCGGAACTCGGGAACGGAAAGATGATTCGTGAATCCAAGCTGCGTGTCCATCGGAAGCTGCAGCTCGTCGTTGTTCCGGCCGTACATCTTCATCAGCTCGCCCACGTTCGGGAGATAAGTTTCGCCGATCAGAACGCGGCCCGGATACTCATTCACGACCTTCCGCAATTGCCGCAAAATGTCGTGCACCTCGGGCAGATTATCCGTGTAAATATGTTTCAGCTTCTTCTCGCCGAAATCGTCCACCTCGGTGAGGGTAGGCTCATCCCGGAACTCCACGTCCTCAAAGAGGCTGGTAATCGCATCCAGCCGGAAGCCGGCGACGCCTTTGTTCATCCAGAACCGGAGAACATCGTACATGGCGTTCCGGACATCCTGATTGCGCCAGTTCAGATCCGGCTGCTCTTTGTAGAACTCGTGATAGTAATACTGCTTCCGGCTTGCGACGTACGTCCAGGCCGAATGCCCGAAATCGGATTGCCAGTTGTTCGGCGGCTGTCCGTTGGCCTTGCCGTCTTTCCAGATGTACCACTCGGCTTTCGGATTGGTTCTGGAAGACTTGGACTCAACAAACCACGGGTGTCGATCGGACGTATGGTTCAGAACCATGTCATTGATCACGCGGAGGCCGCGCTTCTTCGCTTCCGCCATCAGGCGATCGAAGTCGGCCATGGTTCCGAACTGCGGATCGATCCCGCGGTAATCGGAAATGTCGTAGCCGAAGTCAACTTGAGGAGACGGGTAGAACGGCGTGATCCAGATTGCGTCCACTCCCAACTCCTTCAGATAATCCAGGTGCTCGGTAATCCCGTTGAGATCGCCTATGCCATCGCCGGAAGTGTCGCCGAAGCTGCGCGGATAGACCTCGTAGAGCACCGCCGACTTCCACCAATCGTCTCCGGCAGCCTCGGCCTGCATACTGCGCGGTTTGACGACACTGAAGCACAACAAAAAACCCAGAACGATTCTTCCCAAGTAGCGCACGTTTGCCCCCTGTTCATTAGAAACTGTATCCCAATGAGCGTGGGCTGGCGCTACGCGCCGGGCGCGGGGGCTGGGTGTGCCCACAGGAGCAGCCGCACCAGCGCTTCGTCCTTGGTGCCGATGAGACCGGCGAAGGCGGTAGGTAGCTTGATACGGAAGTCAGTGAGATTGAGGCTTGTATCTCCGTCAATCAGAAACCGGTCGTCCCTCTTCGGAGTCAGCACGACGTTCAGTTTGACCGTTCGGGTGACGTTACAAATATCCAGTACGCCTTCGACAACGAATCCCCGGACCGGTTTTGCAGAGATTCGAGTGGAAGAGAAACGAATCTCGGGATGCTGCTGCGCCCGCAAAGCCTCCTCGCGCGCGTAGCGGGTCACTTCCTGCTGCTTTCGAGGCTTGAGCCACTGATCGCGGCAAATGACCGAACGGGTATCGACCCGGATGTTTACGCGCGACGATTCGGGGTGATGCGGCGTGTAATAGAGCTCGCCCCCAAAGTTTTCAAAGAACAGAGTGTGTTTGCGGCGGCGCATCAGGCCGGTCTTGAAGACCTCGAGCGCGATGGTCGAGTCGTTGGAAGGCGAGATCGTATGCAGGATTTCGCTGCCTGACATGAGTGGACCACAACGAATACGCACGCAAGCTTCCATCAGTTCAGTTCTTTTATGAGAGGCAAATTCGGAGGCCCACGATTACGTACTGTCCACTATTGGGATATTGCTGTACTGGATTTGCTATGCTTTCGCGCATGTCAGGCCGTCCACGCTTTGTTCTGCCGCTGTTGCTTTGTGCCGTTTCGCTAGCGAGCGCTCGCGTCGTTCGGGTCCAGATCGACTCGCGCAACGACGTACTGAACGGGCAGACGTTCGGAGCGGCCGGCTCTTACGAGCGCATCACCGGGCGCGTTTACTTTTCGGTGCCGGTTGCGAATCCGCATAACCGCCGCATCGTAGACCTCGCACACGCCGTGAACCTCAAAGACGGAGAAGTCGAGTTCTCCGCGGATTTCATGGCAGTCCGTCCCAAGGACCCGAAGAAGAGCAACGGTTCCATGCTGCTCGAGATCCCGAACCGCGGCCGGGCCCGAATTATCGCGCTCGTCGACGGAGGCAACTGGGACCTGGCCAGTGACGCAGGAGACGCCTGGCTGCTACGCAACGGCTACACGATCGCGAGTATTGGCTGGCAGTGGGACGCCGTGGGTTCGGACGCCTTGCACTTATACGCGCCCAGCGCGAAAGAGAACGGCAAGACCATCACCGGCCTGCTGCGCGGCGATCTGATGCCGTGGAAGGCGATGGACGAAATTCCGCTGGGCCATCTCATCCAAGGCAATATCGGAGGCTCCGAGTATCCGGTCGCGGCGCCGGATGATCCACGCGACACGCTCACCGTTCGCGATTCACCGACCGCGAAACGGACGGTAATTCCCCGTTCCGAGTGGCGGTTCGCGCACATGGCGGACGGTAAACTTACGCCCAGCGATCGCTACATTCGTCTCAATGGAGTGTTTCAGCCCGGAAAGATTTACGAGTACATCTACGTTGTCGCCGACCCGACGATTGCCGGTCTGGGCTTCGCAGCCGTGCGCGATTTCGCCTCTTACACGAAGCACGCTGCTGACGCGGTGGCGCCGGCGGCGCGCGTTTATGGCGAGGGGATTTCGCAGAACGGGCGATTCCTGCGCGATTACCTCTATCAGGACTTCAACGCCGACGAAGAGGGAAGAATGGCGCTCGACGGCGTGTTAGCACATGTAGCGGGAGCAGGGCGCGGCAGCTTCAACTACCGCTTCGCTCAGCCTTCAAGAGATGCACAACCGACGTCTTCTATCTTTTTTCCTACGGATATCTTTCCGTTCACCGATGAGCCCGAGACTGATCCGATCACGGGAGACCGAGGCGGTTTGCTCGACCGCGTGAAGGCCGATAATTCCGCGCCGAAGGTCTTCCTGTCGAATACATCCTATGAATATTGGGGGCGCGCGGCGTCGGTGATTCATACGACCGCCGATGGAAAGCGCGATATGCCGATTTCCGAGAACGTCCGCATCTATCATTTCACCGGGCTGCAACACTTCTCCGGCCCGTTCCCGCCCGTGAAGGGTAGAGCGGACCTGGCGGGCCAGGAGCCGGAGTCACCGTTGCCGATCAAGTATTTCTGGCGCAGCATGATCGCCAACATGGACGCCTGGGTTCGCGGCAACACGGCTCCGCCGGCAAGCAGCTATCCGGAAATTGCGAATCGAACCCTGGTGGCGCTGAGCAGTTACGCATTCCCGGCAATTCCAGGCGTAAGCAAGCCTCACGATGCAAATGGAGCCTACCGGCTCGACTTTGGCCCGAAGTGGCGCGAGGGAATCCTGAGCATTGAACCCCCGAAAGTCGGGCAGCCTTTTCCGGTTCTGGTGCCGCAAGTGGATGCGGACGGCAACGAGATGGACGGCGTTCGTCTTCCCGAGATCACGATTCCGCTCGCGACGTACACGGGCTGGAATCTGCGCGACCCGTCGATCGGCGCGCCCGGACAGCGCGTGTCCTTCGAAGGATCGTATCTTCCCTTCCCGAAGAGGGCGGAGGAACGGCAAAAGACAGGAGATCCGCGACGATCCATCGCCGAGCGCTATTCCAGCCGCGAAGACTACCTTGCGCGCTACGCGCAAGAATTGGACAAGCTGATCGCGCAGCGCTGGATCCTGCCCGAGGATCGCGCTGCCTTGCTACACCGCGGCGAGCTGGAATGGGATCAGGCGACTAAGTAGAAAACTATTTAGTTAGCACCTGCTCGATGAAAGCGAGCGCGCGAGGGTCGTGAGATTGGCCCAGCCAGAAAAAGGCTTGTTTACGAACCTCCGGATTCTTTTGGGTACGGGCGACCTCGATTAATTTTGGAATGCCTTCGTCCTTCGGCAACTGAGAGAGCGCGAAAACAGCACGTTTTTTGACCTGGGTATCGGGATCGTTTTCGATGGCATCCGTGATGGTTGCAGCGGCGCGCCTGCCCGCCTTCTGCGCGAGCCAGAAAAGAGCCTGACCACGCACATGCGAGGACGGATCGTTCTTTGCCAAACGTATCAGGGCGTCATCGGCTACGGAGCCGTCATGCTGAGAGATTGCGAAGACAGCGCCATTCGTGACGCGGTTCGAAGCGTTCTTCGCGATCAGGGCTTCGAGGTAGGTGAGGCTCTCCGGTTCAGGCACTCCGTTGAGCCAAACGAAAGGCAGCCCGCCGGCATCAAGAGCGCAGGAGAGCGAATAGACGTGAACCTTCGCAACGGCGTTGTTCTCCACCCGAAAAAGGACAGCAACGGCATCGGGTCCCTCCAACTGCACGGGCCCGTTCGAGCGCGGCCCGACCACAGTTCCTCTCGATTCCCCTTCGAGCCAACAGCCGGACTGATTCGATCCATCCCAGCAGCAATTCTCATGATCGCCAGGGGTGGTCTTTACCGCGTAACCGAACCATGCGGGAGCCGCTGAGCGAAGCTGCGAATCGAGACTGCCGCTAAAAGCACGCGCCTCAAAATGCGCATTGGTCACATTCGGCTGCTGCGTCTGCGCGAAAACGGCGGAGGCAAGGAGAAGTAAGCCGACGATCTTCATTTCAGGATCTCCATCATGTAATCCGTAACTTCCTTGGAGTGAACGAGCGACATTTTCTTGACAATGTCCTGCTTCATTTGCGGATCCTTTTCACTGCGTGCGAGATCGACCAGCGCTTTTCCGTTTTGCTGCAGGAACAAGGCATTCAGAACGGCTTCGCGGACGTCGCGATTTGAATCGCTCTGGTAGATGGAGACCAAAACATCTCCGCGGCCGTTGCCTCCCATGAGGCCGAGCGACTTAATGGCGGCAATCCGCAGGTTTGGATCTTTTTCCGAGCGGGCAACCTCGACCAGCCGATCCGAGTTTCCGCCCAAGAACATCGACTGCAGAATCGACTTCTTGTCGTCGAGCGAATTGCTGGACTGATAAAGCTGCCAGAGCTGTTCCTGGCCGCCGCTTATCGCGAGCTGGCGAATGGCATCGCGACGCAGCTCCGGATTCTGCTCGGTTTTAGCGGCATTCAGAAGAAAATCCCGCGATCCGGATTGCATGAAGCTTTGCAGAATAGCGCGCTTCAGACGGAGGTCGGAAGACGAATTGTAAATGGACGCAAGCTCCTTTCGCGCGTCCGCGTTTCCCATCATCCCCATGTAGCGGATGGCTTTGAGCTGGAGATCCGGATTGGCGGTGTTCCGCGCCATATCGGCCAAAACCTTGCGCGCCTGGGGCGACGAATTCTGGGTCAGCACGAAGAGCGCGCGCTCCTTCACCTTTTCCGAGTTGTTACCGGAGAGCAGCTTTTCGAGGATCGGCAATGCCTGCTCGGGGCTAGTCTGCATGAGGCTGTTCAAAGCGATCAGCTTCAGATCTTCATCGGGCTGCGCACCGGGACTGACAGGCGTGCCGGTTTGCCCGTGAATTTCCATCGCCAGCGCTTGAGCATCCTTGAGCCAGCGGCTTGACGCATACTGGCGCTGCAGATTGGCAATCGTCGTTAAAGCTTGCTCATAGCGTCCGGCGCGGTTCTGCGCGTAGGCCTTCCAATAGAGAGAGCCATCTGCGTTTCCGGTTTTGCGAGAGGCCGAAGCTTCGAACGAGGCGATCGCCTCCTCCCATTGCCGCGCATCCAGCTCTTTCAAGCCGTTTTGATAATCGGAATCTTCGCGGCCGGCTTGAGCCGCTTGAAAACTGAGCGCCATCGGGTTTGGCCCATCCTGCGCGGCCAAGGGCGCGGCGAGAACGATACAAAAGATAATATTGCGAATCATAGTTTCTGTCCTTTTTGGCGTGCATCGACGCTCGTAATTCTGACCTTGAATAAAAGCCCTTGATTTTCGATCTCGTGCCGCAAATCGTCGAGGTCGCCGGCGGACATCGCGGAGGGGCTGTTCGCCACATCGAGCAACACTCGCTCCAGATCGTCCAGCAAGGCGGCATGGACCGCGTCACCGCTGTGAAGCGCGGTTTGCCGGAGAAGCCGGTTTTCGGTGATCAGGTCGCGGGCACGTTCGCGCTCGGCGACCCAATCGAGCCCTTCGGGCGTACCGTTGAGCAGTTGTGTCAGGACAATCTGCGAACGCTCGAGGTGATCGCTCATGGCCATCAGGAGGACCCGCTCGCGGGCCGACGCCGGAATTCCGATTTGCCGCCGCTGTTCGGTCAACACGCCGGCAATGAATGTAAGCGCGAGCAGAGCCGCCGCTGCGGGGACGAGCGTCCACCAATGCAGCCATGAGTAACGCTGTTTCGTAGCGGGCAATTTCGGCAGCAGACGTGTCCAGACCTCGCCGCCGTACGAAGCGCCGCGCCCGGGGACCGGATATTCGCGGAGCGAGTCGAGCAGATCTGTCAAACGCTCCAAATTCGAGCGGCACTCCGCGCACTGGCCTATGTGCCGGTTCGATTCGGGATCGAGATCGCCATAATAGGCGCCGGTCAGTTGTTCCTGGCTTAAGTGGCTCATCGCGTGACTCCCCAAGCCGGTTCGAGCGCACGGCGAAGCTTTTGAACCGCCCGAAATACACTGTGCTTGGCCGCATTCGCCTGCACGCCCAGCGTGCGGGCAATCTCTTCGATATCGCAGCCTTCGTAGTGGCGCAGCACGAAAGCCGCGCGCTCCATTTCGCTCAGCCGGCTGAGCGCCGGCTCCAGCAGCCCGGCGATTTGCCCGCTTTGCGTCAGGCGTTCCGGAGAAGGATCACGCGCGGCCACGCGAGCCAGCCAATTCGCTTCCTCTTCATCTGAGGCCGAGGCTGACTGCTCTTTCCGACTCTTCCGCGCCCGGATCAGATCGAGCGAACAGTTTGCGCAAATGCGATAGAGCCAGGTTCCAAACGCCGCCCGTCCATCGAACTTATGAATCTGTTTGTAGGCGCGAAGGAAGGTTTCCTGAACCAGGTCCTCGGCGTCATGTTCATTGCCAGTCATACGGAAGGCGAGACGAAATACGGACTGGCTATGCCGTTCGACCAGCACACGAAAAGCGTGCTGATCTCCTTTGCGCGCCTGTTCGACAGCCGCTGAGTCAGTCGATTCCATCCGGCTGGTCTTTAGACTGAGGCGAGGCAGGGCGGTTAGGTGAGAAAAGCATTTATGCCGCGGGGGCGGACGCAGTACGGGCGCAGTCTGGCCGAGCGGATTGGTCTGGAGCGGTTTTAAGCGGCTTTTTCGGCGATCATGAGCTGGTGTTCGCGGCTGGAATCGAGGCCGGCTTCGTTTTTGGACTTCCAATTGTTGAAAAGTTCACGATCGAGCTTGCATTCGGCGAGCATCAGGTCGAGTTTGTGGACACTCTGCTTGCGGTTTTCGATGCTGTCCTTGCGCGCTTGCTCGGCTTGTTCACGCTTTTGCCGTTCGAAGCCAATTTCGGCTTTGCGCCTTTCGGCTCTGAGCTTTAAAAGCTGGTCGAGGGACTTGTGAAAGGCGCGGTCGTTGGTGGTCTGGTAGCGCAGATAGAGCGAGAACCGGCATTCCTGGTCGCGCGAGGGCAGTTCACTCATCATGGTGAGTTCCTGAAGTTTCATAGCGCGCTGTACGAGCCAGTGATGCTGGGCCATTTTTTCGACCAGCAGAATTTCGGTCATAGTTTTGGGCTCGTGCTCGACGCGGAGGCCGTGCAGCAAGGTGTCGAATTTTTCCTGGTCTTCGGACGGGAGAACGGTGAAAGCGCCGGTGAAGCCGTGGCGGAAGTTGTTGAGGCAGGAATTCGCTTTACCTTCGGCAGTGACAGGTCCGCAACTGTGTTGGGCATTCTTTTGATTGGCGGCAATTTGCGCGGCGGTGGACATGAGTATGGTTCTCCTATGGTTCGGGTGAATTGCGAGGCGGGGCGAAGCCGGGCGAATGCGCCCGGCGCAGCTCGGGGAGCTGCCCCACCAGGCGAAATCGGGCGAGGCATGGCAGCCCTGGCAGATTTCGGGTCAGAAATGGAAAACGCCGCAGCGGCAACAACGGCCGTGCGGCGCTTCTGACACCAGTATAGCATGGCGCCACCAAACGATTCCTTGTAAGTCGATGAAAATAGGGAGAATTTAGGTTGTGATCAACACATTTTCATGCGGCAGCTTTCATGTTTCGTTTCCTTTATGGGGTTTGGCCGACGAATGATTTGAAACGAGGTATCGCAGGCCGCCTGTCATCCAGTGCGTCCGCCACACGAGAATCAGAGCATGCGCATATTGACGGGATCCCAGGAGACCATGCGGCGCTCGAAGTAAGACACGTTGGACATGAGCGCGGGGCCGGCGGCGCGAAGGCCGAAGACCGCGTCCTCGACAACGGGCGTGCGGGTGCGAATGGCGTTTTGAAAAGTCTGATGATGTGCCACCTGCTCTGAGTAGCCTCTGGGTAGAGGGAAGGTTTCGATGGCATCGAGTCGAAGAGAGTCGGCGGTTTGAGGCCGGGGTGGATACTTGGCGGCATGTTCGGCGAGGACTTGTTCCTCGATTTTCTTGGAGAACGTTTCGGCGGTGGTGCCCGGGTCGAGCTCGCGAGGACGTTTTGAGATCGAGAGCGAGCTACCAACCGAGAGGTTGAGAACGCCTTCCGTGCCGATGAAGCGGAAGGCTTGCGAATCGGCGCCTTCGCCGCCGCCGGCTTCGAAGTTCACACTGAAGTTGATCTGGAAAGCAGGGTGCGACGGAGTCTCAGGGTAATCGTAGAGGCCGGTCATGAGATCGGGCACGTCGCGACCATCTTTCCAGTAGTACGTGCCGCCGGTGGCCGCGACGCGCTGCGGGCCGACGCTGTCCATCACGAAGTGAATGCCGGTGAAGAGATGAACAAAGAGATCGCCTGGGATGCCGGTTCCGTAGGCTCGATAGTTTCGCCAGCGGAACAGGCGGACAGGATCGAAGGGACACTTAGGCGCGCTGCCAAGAAACTGATCCCAATCGATGGTTTCGAGCGAAGCGTCGGGCGGAATGGTGTATTGCCAGGCGCCGAGTGAGGAGTTGCGGTTGATGTAAGCCTCGATGAGATGGATCTGGCCGATCATGCCGCTTTTCACGAGCTCCTTGGCCTTGGCGTAGAGGATAGAGCTCACGCGCTGGCTGCCGACCTGGAGAATGCGGCCGGTCTCTTTTTGCGCTTCGATGACCTTGTGTCCATCGGGCACTTCGCGGACCATCGGCTTTTGGCAGTAGACATCTTTACCAGCGCGGAGGGCGTCGACAGCGATGCGGGCGTGCCAGTGATCGGGGGTGGCGACGATGACGGCATCGACATCGCGGCGGGCGAGCAGCTCGCGATAATCGCGCGTGGTGAAGACGTGCTTGCCATAGCGTTCCCGGGCAAGAGTGCGGCGGCCGTCGTACACATCGGAAACAGCGACGATTTCGACGTCAGGCAGCCCCGACTCGGTCTTCATATCTCCCTGGCCCATGATGCCGAAGCCGATGCAGCCGATTTGAACGCGATCGTTGGGCGAGACGGGCCTGGCAGGTTCTTGCGACGTGCTAGCGGCTTCGCTCATGGCCAACGTAGAGGCGGTAACGGCGGTGCTCTGCAGGAAATGGCGGCGACTGATGGGCATGGTTTGATCTTAGAAAATTTAAAAACGGATCGCGACGGCTACAGCACAACCCGTGCATCGCCTTCGCGCCGGGTTACGTGCTGCCGGTCGAGATACTCGAGAAGCGGGATCGCATATTTGCGCGAAATTCCCGTCCATTCCTTGAATTCCGGAACGGAAAATTTTCGTCCCCTATGCGCCGAAAGAGTTTTGCGAACTTGCAGGAGCGCCTCGGCATGAAAAATAAGGTCTTGCGAAACGCGCACCAGTTCCTGGTTTTTGACGAGCGTCTCCAGTAAGCGCCGGGCGTTCTTCGAGTCGGCCCCCGCGCACTTCATGACCTCGGCGGCGGGAGGCGGCTGCAGACCTGCCTGACGAAAAGCGCGTCCCATGTTGAGCAGATGGCGGCTATCTTCCGAGCTGAATTGTGCTTTGTGGGCCGCAAGCGAGATGAGGTCTCGCTCCACGCGAACGCCGGGGAGACCCTCGAATACGGCGGCTGCGAGGCTGGGTTCCAAATTCAAGCGCGCCTGCGCGATGGGAGCGCCGGCAGCCGATGGATTTTGGGCGTGGAAGGCGGCGAGCCAATCCAATACGTTTCCACGCATGCGTTCCATCCAATCGTTGGTTACGACGCGCTGCGCCGCTTCCAGCCAGATCAGCCCGGAGGTTTTCAGAATCGCCGCTTTCAAATCCTCCGGGGCCGCTCCTGTGAGGCGCACCAGATCGGGCAGCCTTCGACCGTTTGTGCCCTCTTCGACGAGCATGTGAAGGCGCTTTCCGATATCGAATTGCGATAAGAGATGCAGGCGCGCCGTAGTCTTCATCCGGTTCAGCCGTAGGGGCGGAAACGCGTCTAGTATCGCCCCGCCTGCCACGGTGCCAGCGGGGGATGGACGCCGCAGCACAAACCGGTCTCCCGGCAAAGCGAGCAAGGGCTCGGCAAACCACACACGCGCAAAAGGAGCGGAGCCGCCAACTCCAAGCATTTTCACCACTGCGGGGATTTCCGCCGTGCCGGTGTGAAAGAGAAACTGCCGGCGCGTCTTTGGAATCTCGAACGCTTCCAGCCACTCGAGCGAAACGTCCATGGTCGTGGAGCCCTGCAGACCGGCTCGCTGCGTGAGGACGAATCCGCGACGAATTTCCGAGCTGTCGATCCCGGCAAGGTTAACCGCGGTGCGCTGGCCGGCGATGGCCCTTTCCACACTCTTTCCGTGCACCTGCACTCCTCGAACACGAGCCTCGCGATGGAGCGGAAAGATTACCACCGTATCGCCGGGGCGCAGCGTTCCGCTCCACAGCGTGCCAGTTACGACGGTGCCGAAGCCTTTTAACGCGAAGCTCCGGTCAATCGGGAGCCGAGCGAGACCCGCATCGTTCCGCGGAGTCACCCGGTCCACGAGGTTTGACAGCTCGTTCCGAAGAGTGTCGAGGCCGGCTCCCGTGACGGCGCTAATTTCGACGAGCGGAGCCGCTTCGAGAAAAGTCGCGCCGCACAATCGATGCACGTCATATCTCGCGGCTTCGATTTGCTCGCGGGTCGCGATGTCGGTTTTGGTGAGCACAACGATTCCGTGACACAGACCCAATAACCGGCAAATGGCAAGGTGTTCGCGTGTTTGCGGCTTCACGGATTCATCAGCGGCCACAATCAATAGAACCGCCTGAATACCACCGGCCCCGGCCAGCATGTTTTTGATAAAGCGCTCGTGGCCGGGCACATCGACAAAGCTGACCTCCTTTCCGCCGGGCAGAGTGAGGTGAGCAAATCCGAGGTCGATCGAAATCCCGCGTTTTTTCTCGTCCGCCAGGCGGTCGGTATCGATTCCGGTGAGCGCGCGAACCAGTGATGTCTTCCCGTGATCGATGTGCCCGGCGGTGCCGATGACGATTCCGCTCGGGCCGCGCATATTACTATCTGACATGCAGGAGACTGATTCCATGGTCGCATCGGGATCGACCGGAACGGCAGTTCAAACCGCAAGAACGAAGATGATTACGAATCGATTAGAAGAAGTTCGCCGGCGGCATACGCGCGCCGAGGAAGGGGGTGGGCCCGAACGCAAGGAACGCCAGCATCGCGAGGGCAAGCTCTCCGCGCGGGAGCGGATCGATTTGCTTCTCGATGAAGCAAGCTTCGAGGAACTGGACAAATTGGTTCGCCACCGCTCGCATAACTTCGGCATGCAGGACAATATCATCGATGGGGACGGGTTCATCACCGGACATGGACTCATCCACGGCCGCCCCGTCTTTGTATTCGCGCAGGACTTCACGGTTTTTGGCGGCTCTCTTTCGGAAGCGAACGCGCAGAAGATCGTGAAGGTGATGGATCTGGCGTTGAAGATCGGGGCGCCCATCATCGGGCTGAACGATTCCGGCGGCGCACGTATTCAGGACGGCGTGGTTTCGCTCGCCGGTTATGCCGATATTTTTTTGCGCAACACGCTGGCCAGCGGGGTGGTACCCCAGATCTCCGCCATTATGGGGCCATGCGCGGGCGGCGCTGTCTATTCTCCCGCTCTTACGGACTTCGTTTTCATGGTGGATGGCACCAGCCATATGTTCGTAACCGGTCCGGACGTGATCAAGACCGTGACGCACGAGGACGTTACGAAAGAAGACCTGGGCGGCGCGACGACCCACAACGGGACCAGCGGCGTGGCCCAGTTTCTCGCCGCCGACGACCAGGATTGTCTCCAGAGTATCCGCGAATTAATGCGCTTCCTGCCGCAAAATAATCTGGACGGCGTGATGCGCGAAGCCACGAAGGATCCGGACGACCGCGCGGACCTGGAACTCGACTCGTTGATACCGATCGAATCGAATAAGCCCTATGACATGAAAGACGTGATCCGCCTGGTGGTCGACAACGGCTACTTTTTCGAAGTGGCGGAACACTTCGCGCGGAATATTGTCATCGGCTTCGCGCGCCTGGGAGGCGAAGCGGTTGGCGTGGTGGCGAATCAACCTGCCCATCTAGCCGGCTGCCTGGACATCGACTCTTCCACGAAAGGCGCCCGCTTCGTGCGCTTCTGTGACGCGTTTCAGATTCCTATCCTGACTTTCGAGGACGTGCCGGGTTTTTTGCCTGGAACGGCGCAGGAATTCGGAGGTATCATTCGCCACGGAGCAAAGCTGCTATACGCCTACGCCGAGGCGACGGTGCCGAAGATTACCGTGATCACTCGCAAAGCTTACGGCGGGGCATACTGCGTGATGGGTTCCAAGCATCTTCGCACCGATATTAATTTCGCTTACCCGACGGCGGAGATTGCAGTGATGGGGCCCGAGGGCGCCGTTAACATTTTGTACCGGCGCGAGTTGCAGGAAGCCGACAATCCGGAGGAAAGCCGCCAGGCAAAGATTGACGAATACCGGAACCGGTTCGCGAATCCATTCGTGGCGGCCGAGCGAGGGTATGTGGACGATGTGATCGAGCCGCACGAAACACGGCCGAAGGTCATTCGCGCGCTGCGGATGCTGGCGAATAAGGCGGACACAATGCCGCGCAAGAAGCACGGAAATATTCCGTTGTAGCGGGGCGCCGGACGAGGCACGCCTCGCCCCTACTCGGATTCGCTGCCGACCTTCAGCACCGCAAGGAATGCTTCTTGCGGAATCTCGACGCGGCCCACACGCTTCATGCGGCGCTTGCCTTCTTTCTGCTTTTCGAGCAGCTTGCGCTTACGCGTGATATCGCCGCCATAGCACTTGGCGAGGACGTTCTTGCGCATGGCGGAAATGGTCTCCCTAGCGATGATTTTCGTTCCGATCGCGGCTTGCAGCGCCACCTCGAACATCTGCCGCGGGATCAGCTTTCGAAGACGCTCGATCAGAGCCTTGCCGCGCTCATAAGCCACATCACGGTGAACGATCATCGACAGCGCGTCTACCGGCTCGCCGGCCACCAGCACATCCAGTTTCACCATCGGCGAAGCACGATAACCGGAGATATGGTAGTCGAGCGAAGCATAACCGCGCGATGCCGACTTCAACCGGTCATAGAAATCGAGCACAATCTCGTTCAACGGCAACTCGTAAAGCAGCAGCACGCGCCCGGCGCCGATGTACTCGAACTTCTTCTGAACACCGCGCTTCTCTTCGAGCAGTTTAAGGATCTCGCCAATGTATTCTTCACGCGTGATGATGGTGGCGTCGATAATCGGCTCTTCCGTTTGCTTGATTGCCGAAGGCTCGGGAAATTTCTGCGGGTTGTTGACCTCGATGATTTCATCGGCTGTGGTGGTGACTCGATAGCGCACGCCCGGAGCCGTGGTGATGAGGTCGATCTCGAATTCGCGCTCCAGACGCTCCTGCACAATTTCCAGGTGCAGCAGCCCCAGAAAGCCGCACCGGAATCCAAAGCCTAGAGCGACCGAGTTTTCCGGTTCAAAATTGAATGCGCTGTCGTTCAGGCGCAGCTTCTCGAGCGCGTCACGGAGCAGGCCGTGCTCGTGCGATTCAACCGGATACAGGCCCGCGAACACCATGGGCTTGATCTCCTGAAATCCAGGCAGCGGATCGCTCGCTGCATTCGCGTCGTCCAGGATCGTATCGCCCACCTGCGCGTCCGAAACGGTTTTGATGTTGGCGAACAGAAAGCCTGCCTCGCCGGCGGTCAGCTCCTCACACGGCACAGGCTTTGGAGACTGATAGCCCAGGCCATCGACTTCGAAAGCCTTCCCGTTTGACCAGAGCCGGATCTTTTGTCCCTTCCGCACGGTGCCATCGACGATGCGCGTGAGAATGATGACGCCGCGGTACGGGTCGAACCAGGAATCGAAAATCAAGGCGCGGAGAGGCGCCGCGGGATCACCCTTCGGAGCCGGGACACGCTGCACAACCGCCTCGAGGATTTCTTTGATGCCGACGCCATTCTTGGCGCTTGCCAGAATTGCATCGCTGGCATCGAGGCCGATCACCTGTTCGATCTGTTCCCGAATGCGCTCGGGTTCGGCGGAGGGGAGGTCGATTTTGTTGATGACGGGAATAATTTCGAGGTCGTGATTCAGCGCGAGATAAGTGTTGGCGAGAGTCTGCGCCTCGACACCCTGAGAGGCATCCACGACCAAAAGCGTTCCTTCGCAAGCCTGCAGGCTGCGCGAAACTTCGTAGGTAAAGTCGACGTGGCCGGGCGTATCAATCAGGTTGAGTTCGTAGACGTCGCCACTTTCCGCTTTGTAGTTCAAGCGAACCGCGTGGGCTTTGATGGTGATTCCGCGTTCGCGTTCGAGGTCCATCGTGTCGAGGACCTGATCCATCATTTCGCGCTGCGAGAGCGCGCCGGTGTATTCCAACAAGCGGTCCGCCAAGGTGGATTTTCCGTGATCGATGTGCGCAATGATGGAGAAATTGCGTATAAAGCGGGGGTCCATGTTGCGGTAAACTGAGGGATAAAAACGAATTATCCCATAGCGAGCGCTCCAGTTCCGCCGTTCGCCAGCCTCATTTCATGCCCTATCGAACTTTCCAAGGATCGCTCGATGCCAGCGCATTGCGTATTGGTGTCGTGGTAAGCCGCTTCAACGAGTTCATTACGGAGCAGCTTGCGAAGGGCGCGCTGGTGGTGCTCGAGAAGCACGGGTGCCGCGGCGAAAATATCAGCTTTGTGAAGGTGCCTGGAGCGTGGGAGCTACCGATCGCGGCCAAAATGCTCGCCTCCGGCTGCGATGCGATCGTCGCACTCGGAGCCGTGATTCGGGGCGACACTCCGCATTTTGAGTACGTCGCGGGCGGCGCGGCCGAGGGTTTGCGGCAAGTAAGTTTGGAAACCGGCGTTCCGATCGCTTTCGGCGTGCTCACTACAGACGATTTGCAGCAGGCCATGGATCGCGCGGGCGGAAAGAGCGGCAACAAAGGCGGCGAGGCTGCCGAAGCGGCTATCGAGCTCGCGAACCTGATGAAGGACTTGAAGGGTACGCGCTGAACAATGGCCGCGCGCCACCGATCGAGGAGAAGAGCGCTGCAGGTGTTATTCGAATGGGACATGCGCGGGGAATCGATCGACGGCGCGATCGCTCACTACTACGACACGCTCTATTCCGAGGAGAGCGAAAGCAAGCCCAAACCAGACCGTTTCATGGAAGAGTTGGCCCGTGGAACCGTCGCAAACGCCAAGCAGATCGACAGCAAGATCGAGGAAAAGGCGGAGAACTGGCGGTTGGAGCGAATGGCTGTCGTCGACCGGAACATTCTGCGATTAGCGATCTATGAGCTCAGCCAGCAAGCGGTTCCCGCGCCGGTGGTGATTGACGAAGCTCTGGAGCTGGCGCGGCAGTTCTCGAACGACGAATCGCTCTCGTTCATCAACGGCGTCCTGGACGCAATACGCCGGCAGAGCCTGGCGGCGGGCCAGTAGATCACTCATTTTCCGATGCAGAACGTGGAAAAAATTCGGTTCAGTATGTCGTCGGCACTCGTAGCACCCGTCACGGCGTCGATGGGCCGAAGCGCTGCATAGAGATCGAGCAGCAGCATTTCATGCGGAATTTGAAACTCGACGGCGCGGCGGGCATTGCCGAGTGCCTCTACACTTTCGCGCAGGAGCGCTTCATGACGGATGTTGGTGATGCTGCCGCTCTCCGGCGCGGCGAGACCTTGGGGAGCCAAACGCTGCAAGATGGCGCTTCGCAAGCGGTCGATGCCTTCGCCGGTAAGCGCGGAGACAAGAATTAAATTGCCGCTGCAGGCATAGCCGAGATCCGCCTTATTTCCGACGATCAACGGATCGCGATCCGCCAGCTTCTGTAACAACTGGCCATCTTCTTCCATGAAACCGGTTGATGTATCGAGGACCAGGAGAGTGAGATCGGCGTCCGCCATCGCCTGATAAGTACGCTCGATGCCAAGGCTCTCGACCAGGTCTTTACCTTCACGAATGCCGGCTGTATCGACGAGCTTGACGGGAACGCCTTCTATCGAGGTCGCCTCGGATACCGTGTCGCGTGTCGTACCGGGGATTTCGGTCACGATGGCGCGGTCCCGTTCAAGCAGCCGGTTGAATAAACTGCTCTTGCCCACATTGGGTCTGCCCGCGATAGCCAGGGTGAAGCCCTGGTAGATGAGTCTGCCAGCGGAGAAGCTGGCAACCAGTTTTTGAAGGCCGTCCTCGATGGGGCGAATGCGGCGCAGAATTTCGTGCGGGGTTGCGACACTGATGTCGTCCTCGGCGAAATCGATGCCGGCTTCGAGCAGTGAAATCAACTCAAGTAATTGTTCTTTCAAGGGCTGAATGCGCCGCGAGACGGAACCCTCCATCTGTTGCGCGGCGACTCGCGCCTGGTACAGCGTTGTGGCGTCGATCAAATCGCGCACAGCTTCGGCGCGCGGCAGGTCGATGCGTCCATTCATGTAGGCGCGGAGCGTAAACTCGCCCGGCTCGGCGATTCGCGCTCCCTCGCGCACTGCCCGTTCCAGGCACAGGCGCAATACGACCGGAGCACCGTGACAGGAGATCTCGATGACGTCCTCGGCGGTATAAGATCGGGGCTTTTCAAAAAACGAAACGACTACCTGGTCGACGACAGAGCCGGATTCATCGGTGAGCTGGGCGAGCTCGCTTGCCCAGGGGCGCCACACGGGGTCGTGCCGGAACCGCAGAATGCGCGCTGCGATTTTGCGGCTTTTTGCGCCGGAAAGGCGGACCACGCCCAAGCCGCCTCGTCCCAAGGGAGTTGAGATGGCGACAATCGTGTCGCGCGGGTTCATCGAAGAGAAAGGTTATCTTGGGCCGCGGCCGCGCCCGCCGCGTGGGGGGCGGTTGCCGGGACCGCGAAAGTGACCTTCGTGCCGGCTGCCAGGGCCGCGATGGGCGTTCCCACCGCGATGCCCGTCACCCGGACGCCCGTTGGACCGGCCTCCATGATAAGGCGGGCGCGCCGGCATCGGAGGAGCCGGAGGAGTTGGCATGTCCGCGGGCACAATCACGACCGCGCGGGCGGCCCCTACGCCGATGCTCTCGCTGCGCAGATCCTTCTCCTCCCGCAGAGCCAGGTGAATGACCCGACGCTCGCGGCTGCTCATTGGATTGAAGTGGAAGGGCACGCGCGTGTGTTTCACCTTCTCGGCGGCGGCGAGCGCGCTCATGCGCAACTCCTCGACGCGCAAGAGACGGTAGTCGTTGGCATCGAATGAAATCAGCGAATGATCTTCAGCGGGCACGCGCATCGCCTCCATCGAAAGATGCTCCAGCGCCAGCAGCAGTTCTGCGCGGTTCTCGAGCAGCAGTTCAACATCCGGACCTGAAAACATGACGGTCACTTCCGGATTCTCCACCTCCGGATGCGGATTTTCGAGAGAACGCAGGTCGTAGGAGAGATTGAAGCCAGTGTGCTCCAGCAGCGGCTCCAGGAACTGGTTCAGCTTGGGCCGCAGTGAGTCGACGGTATATTTCATGCAATCTATTTCTTTACGGTCTTCTTAACGGGTGCCTTGACCGGGGGCGCGGCGGGAGGCGGAGTGGGCATGAACCTGTTGATGATGAGCTGCTGTGCGATGCCAACCACGTTTCCGGTTAACCAATATAGTACAAGGCCGGCGGAAGCATAGTAGAACATGAAGCCGAACAAGAGCGGCATGAACATCATCATCTTCTGCTGGTTCGGATCCACTCCTGCGGCGGGCGTCAGCTTCTGTGTCAGGAATTGCGTGGCAATCAGGATAATCGGCAGCAGGTGAATCGGCAGGGTTTCGGCGCCAGAGAGATCGGAGACCCATAGCCATGGAGCATGTCGCAATTCGATGGCAATGTACAGCACGCGATAGAAGGCATAGAAGAAGGGCAACTGGACCAGCATCGGAAGGCAGCCACCGACCGGATTCACGCCCTCGCGCTTATAGAGCTCCATGACCTCCTGGTTCTGTTCGGCCTTGCGCGGGTCTCGAAGGCTGATGTTCTTGTATTTTGCGTTGATGGCTTGAATCTGCGGCTGCAGCCTCTGCATTTTGCGCGACGATTTGAGGCTGGTGAGCCGGAAAGGAAACAGAGCCAGGTTGATGATGAGAGTGACCAGGATGATGGCCCAGCCGTAATTATTGGTCCAGTGATCGTTGGTCCAATTGAGCCAGAGAAACAGGGGTTTGGCGATCACTCCGAAAAAGCCCCAATCCACGATCTGGCTCAGCTTCGGATTGACCTTGCGGAGAATGTCGATGTCTTTGGGTCCGACAAATAAAGAAAAGTCGTTTTGGGCCCCGGTCGAAATGCCGGCTCCGACGTAGGCCAGCGGCTTCTCTTCATTCGGAAGCTTTATTTCATCGCTGTAGGTGCGCACCTGGAGTGAAGAGGGCTCTTTCGGGAGGGCCACGGCGGCAAAGAAGTTGTCTTCCAAACCTCCGAAGGTGTAATTCCCGGTATCTGTGACGGGTCCGTTCTTGGCGTCTTTGGTAGTCTTGGCGATGAGCTTGCCGGCGGTGGCGTCATAGCGAACCGTATGCTCGGAAGCAGCCGCGTTCCGCACCTTCTGATCGCCAAATCCACCCCGCCACATGAAGAGGCTGGGAACAGGCGTATCGTTTTCGAGCACCTCCGATTTGATTTCCGCGAGATAGCTGTCGTTGGCGAATTGGAACGATTTCCGAATCGTCGTCTTTCCGTCAGAATATTCGTAGTCGATTGCCATGCCGTCCGGCGAAGGCTTCGGTTGATAGAGAACGGCATTCGGATCGAAGGCGGGCTTTTGACCGGTCACTTCGATGGCGAACGGCGGCGGAACGTCCTTGGCCGCTACATTGATCAATTCGAGCGGCTTGCCGGCATTGTCCTGGTATTTCTTGAGAACCCAGCTCTTTACGGCTGCGCCTCTGTTGGTGAACACAATTCGATAAAGAGCGGTATCGATGGTGGTTGTGATTTCGGAGGCGGCTTGTACCTGACCGGGAGCGCCCGCCGCCGGCGCGGCTGGAACGGCCACAGCAGGCGCCGGCGCCGGTTTTTCGGCGACTTTCGCGGCTGCGTTCTGGTTCCCCGGCGTGACAGGCTTCGGACCCGGCGCGGGCTTAAAGATGTATTGCGAGACGAGCAACACCAGCATCATGAGGGCCAGCGCCAGAGGAAGCCGTTTCTCGAGTGAAGGCGGCTTCGATTCCGCGCCGCCTGGGGTATTAGCCATATATAGAAATCTCGACGATCAAACTGGAAGCATGGTTCAGCGGGTTTCGGCCCGGCCGGCCAAGTTCAGCCGACCGGATCATAACCGCCTGCATGAAAAGGATGACAACGGCCGATTCGCTTCAGGCCCATCCAAACGCCCTTTAACGAGCCGTGCTTTCGCACGGCGTCCAGCATGTATTCCGAACAGGTGGGATAGAAGCGGCATGCCGATGGCAGCAAAGGCGAGAGGAATAGCTTGTATCCCCTAAGAACCGCAATCACAACTCTCTGCATTGCGCAAATATCCGGCCTACCTCCTGGCACAGATCCTTAAAAGAGGCTTCCAGTACGCTCCCCCTGGGATTGAAAACGATCGCCCAATTCGACGGCAGTGTGACGAGTTGACTGCGTACTGCCTCTCTCATTCTGCGTTTGAGGCGATTTCGAACCACGGCTTTTCCAATCTTTCGAGGCACGGTGAAGCCGCATCGGGAAGGCGCCGTCTCCCCCTCCGTTCGCAGGCAGAACGCGGCGAAGTAGCGGCTGGTCATACGGACGCCGCTTTGATAGATGTTGCGGAACTCAGACGACCGGACAATCCGATTTGGTTTTGCTAGAGACAGCCGCGGCGATTACCTGCCTTCGCGAACAGCGCGCTCATCGCTAACCGTCAGCTTATGACGGCCCTTGGCACGGCGGCGTGCGAGTACAGCCCGGCCATCGGCAGTCTTCATGCGAACGCGAAACCCATGGGTCTTCGCGCGGTGACGGTTGTTTGGCTGAAACGTACGTTTTGGCATTACAGATCCTTGTCTCTTTCGAGTATCGTTGGGGGCGCAGCCGTTTCTACCGGCTGGGGCCTGTGTGAGCCAGCGTGAGGACGCACTGCTACTACTTCACTGAACCCAAAGAACCAGTATAGGTCATTCCAAGGCAGAGGAATTGTAAGACCGGCTTCGGGTAACGTCCGGCGACACCCGTGCGTTATGACATAGGGGTCGCCCTCATCGAGAGCATGTACAACCCGTACCTCCTCATTGTTTTTCTCTTTGAGGGCGGATCCCTTTCAGCGATTCTTCAGTCTGGACTGCTGTAATATCATTGCGCGGCTGGACGATGAAAGGCATCGCGCACAAAAATTCGATTAGCCGTTTAACGTTTGTTTTCGCGGCCTTGCGCGTCTAAGCTCGTAGCGGCGCTGTAGCGTAAGCTTCTAAACCATGCGTAAGATTTACTTCTGTCTGGCGCTTCCCGGGATGTTGGTTCTGGCGGGCTGCTCCAAACCGCAGGACAGCGGCGACGCGGGTAATGGAGAGGGTACGGCCGTCACGCCTGTTCAGGTCGCGGTCGCCAAACGCGAGCCGATCCAACACATTATCACTGCCGAAGGGATTCTTTATCCCGTGCGCACCGCCAACATCATGCCGAAGATCAGCGCGCCTGTCGCACGGTTCCTGGTGAACCGGGGAGACCGGGTGCAGGAAGGCCAGCTTGTGGCGCTGCTGGAAGATCGCGACCTGGTTGCTGCCGCGCAAGAGAGTAAGGAACTTTACCGCCAGGCGGAAGCTGCCTACCAAACCACCACCTCCGCGACTATGCCGGAGGATCTGACGAAGGCGCAAACGGACGTTGCTTCGGCGCGACAGGCGCTCGACGCCGCGACCAAGGTTTATGAAAGCCGTCAGGCTTTGTTTCGCGAGGGAGCTCTGGCGCAAAAGTTGGTGGACGACGCGAAAGTGGCCATGGTGCAGGCGCAGAGCCAGTTCGACACGGCGCAGCAGCACTTGAAATCGCTTCAGACGGTGGGGCGGACCGAGCAATTGAAGAGCGCGCAAGCCCAGATGGACGCCGCAAAAGCTCATTATGAGAGCGCGGAAGCGCAGGCGGGGTATGCCGAGGTCCGCAGTCCTATCAGCGGGGTGGTGGGCGACCGCCCGTTGAACGTGGGTGAGATGGCAAGCAGCAGCACGGCTCTGATTTCGATACTCGATATTTCCCGGGTGGTGGCTCGCGTTAGCGTGCCGGTGCACGAAGCGGCGGCCATTGGTGTGGGCAGACCCGCGACGGTCACCGGGCCGGGCGGCGAACTGAGCGGACGAGTTACTGTGGTCAGCCCGGCCGTGGATACGAGTACGACAACCGTGGAAGTGTGGGTGGAGGCGCCGAATCCGGGAAACCGCCTCAAGAGCGGCACCACCGTGAATATCGCTATCGACGCGGGTGAAGTTCCGGACGCCATTGTAGTGCCCGTGTCCGCGCTCCTGTCCTCAGACGAGGGCGGCGAAAAGGTCATGATCGCGGGCTCCGACGGCGTAGCGCATGAACGCAAAGTCGAACCCGGTGTGCGCGCCGGGGATGATGTCCAAATCCTGAGCGGCGTCAAAGACGGGGAGCAGGTAATTACGGAAGGCGCGCTCGGCCTGGACGATAACGCGAAAATCGAAATTGCCAAACCCGGCAGCGAGGAGAAGGACAAAAAAGACGAGGACGAGAAGAAATGAGTGTCACCTCCGCTCCCGTCGACGTGGGCGCCGAGGCGCAGTCGGAGCACTGGACTGCGCGCTTCCTGAAATCAATCCTCTTCATCGTTGTTGCTCTGGCGGCGTTCGGCGTCTATCTGGCATTCAACATCCCGATTGCCGTCTTCCCTTCGACCAACTTTCCGCGGATTGTCGTCGGCGTCGATAACGGCGTCATGCCTATCGACCAGATGCAGGTTACCGTCACGCGGCCCATTGAGGAGGTGATCAACTCGGTTCCCGGCCTGGATCACATCATCTCGGTAACCAGCCGCGGCGAGGCGGAAATCGACCTGTTCTTCAACTGGAGCGTGGATATGTTCCAGACGCTTCAGTATGTCAATGCCGCGATCGGGCGGATTCAGACTACTTTACCTGCGACGGCTGCGATTACGACCAATCGGCTGACGTTCGCCGCGTTTCCGATTATGGGGTACAGCATTACCTCGAGCACGATTCCACAGACGACGCTCTGGCAAATGGCGACGTACAGCATCAAGCCGCAATTGAACCGGCTGAACGGTGTGTCGACGGTTGTGGTGCAAGGCGGGCAAGAACCCGAGTTTCAGATCCAGCCTGACCCGGCGAAGCTGGTAGAGGCGCAGATTACGGTGCCGAACATGCTGGACGCGATCGCGAAAAGCAACCTGATCGATTCGCCGGGTTTACTGGAACAAAATCATCAGCTCGTGCTTGGACTGGTGAGCGGCCAGGCTCACAACATCGCGGAGATCGGCGGGATAGCGGTGAAGACCAATCCCGCCAGCGTGCCCGTGAAGATAAGAGATGTCGCGTCGGTCAGCAGGTCCGTTAAGCCGGTATATACGATCGTGACGGCCAACGGGCAGCCGGCCGTGCTGCTGAATATCAATCGCCAGCCGGACAGCAACACTGTGGCGGTAGCAGACGAAGTGCATCAATCGATCGATCAACTGCGGCGCGGGCTGCCGGCAGGAACCAACCTGCAGCCGTTTTACGATCAATCGGAGCTGGTGAGCGATTCGATCAAGAGCGTCCGCGACGCGATTCTTACCGGGTTGATTCTGGCGGCGATCATCCTAATGCTGTTCCTGCGCGATTGGGGAACTTCAGTGATTGCCGGGCTCGTGATTCCCGCCACGATTGCGGTCACCTTCATTGCGCTGCGCGCTATCGGCCAAAGTTTCAATCTGATGACACTGGGCGGACTCGCCGCAGCCGTAGGGCTAGTAATCGACGATGCGATTGTGGTGGTTGAAAACATCGTTTTGCATCGCGATGCCGGGCAGAGCCGCGGAGAGGCCATCCGCAGCGCGTTACGGGAAATTCGAATACCGCTGGTGGGGTCGACAATAACGCCGATTGTCGTATTTCTTCCCTTGATCACCATTACAGGCGTGACCGGAACGTTCTTTCGCGCGCTTGCGGTGACGGTTGCGGTGGCCCTGCTGACATCTCTCGTGCTTGCATTGACGTGGACTCCCGCGCTCAGCCATCTTCTGCTGAGGTCGCGGCGAAGGCCAGGGGAAGATGCTTCGGGACAGAAATCCCGCTCCGAAGTTTCAACAACGGGTTTCATGGGACATGTCACCAGGCTGTACGAGCGGGCCATCAGGATCGTTCTTGCGCGCCCGTTTGTGTTTATGGCACTGGTCGTGGGACTTATTGTTGCCTCGTTTTTCTGCTATCGTGCGCTCGGCACAGATCTGCTTCCGGCGATGGACGAGGGGGGATTCGTTTTCGATTACCTCATGCCGGCCGGTTCTTCTCTGGCGGATACAAACAGGGTCTTAGTGGGAGTGGAGCACATCATCCATTCGGTGCCGGAAGTGGAAAGCACTTCCCGCCGCACCGGTCTGCAACTGGGACTAGCCACGGTTACGGAGGCGAACAACGGCGATATCTCGGTGAAGCTGAAATCGAAGCGCAGCCGCGGCGTGGAAGAAGTGATTTCCGACGTGCGGGAGAAGGTAAACAAGCAGTATCCGCAGCTTGATACCGATTTCCACCAGGTTCTGGAAGACATGATTGGAGATCTGACAAGTTCGCCGGACCCGATCGAGATCAAACTTTTCTCTGAAAACCTGGATCTGTTGAAGCTCTGGGCGCCGAAAGTCGGCGATGCCATTAAAAAGATCCCGGCGGTGAAGGATGTTAAGGATGGGATTGAAAACACGATCAGCGGTCCAGCTATTACGTTCAACGTGGATCAGTCGATCGCCGCGCGGGCAGGGTTTACGCCTCAGGAGATTGAGCTCGACGCCAGCGCAATATTGCAGGGAGAGCCCGCGCCGGCTCCTATTGTCGTTAACAATCGCCCTTACACGCTGCGCGTGACGTTTCCTCCGGAAACGCGCGCCTCATTGGATGCCATCCGGAATACGCTACTCATCAGCTCTACCGGAAAAGTAGCCACGCTGGGCACTCTTGCGACCATACAAAACGATCCGGGCCAAATCGAGATTCGCCGCGAAAACCTGCAACGCGACGTAGCGGTGACGGGCCGTTTAGAAGGTGTGAGCCTGGGAACCGGAGTTGCCCGCGTCAAGGAGGCTGTGGCGCGGCTTCACGTGCCCTCCGCGATTCGGGTGGAGTACGGCGGGACCTACAAGGAGCAGCAACAATCCTTCCACGACTTACTGTTCGTGCTGGGAGCAGCGATCGTGCTGGTGTTCACGGTTTTGCTAATCGAATTCGGCACCTTCGGGGCTCCGGTGGCGATTCTCTCCTCGGCCATTCTTTCCACTTCCGGGGTGTTCGTGGCGCTCCTGGTGACCGGGACCACATTCAACATTTCATCGTTCATGGGGCTGATCATGGTGGTCGGAATCGTGGCAAAAAACGGAATTCTCCTGCTCGATGCCGATCAGAAGTTTCGGGCGGAAGGCTCCTCGCCGCGAGAGGCCATGATCGAAGCCGGCGAACGGAGACTGCGGCCCATCATGATGACAGCGCTGGCGGCGATCGCAGGAATGATTCCGCTAGCGCTGGCGTTCGGCGCGGGCTCGCAGATGCTGCAGCCGCTGGCGATCGCGGTGATTGGAGGCATTCTGGCCTCCATGGTTCTGTCGCTCATCGTGACGCCCGCCGTCCACTATTACCTGGCGAGAAAATAGCAGGCCAGGGATGCGCGGTGCCGCTTGGGACCCCGCTATTACGGGCTTTGGCGGCTGGACTTTGCGTCAGAAAGCGTGTTCACGGGCATTCGGAAGCGCTTTTGCGAGAAAAAGCAATAAAATCGGCTATTTTTTCACGTTTTCTCTTTACAAGCGGGCTCCAGTTCCGTATGATCGAGTTGACCAAGAAGAGCTCAAACATTTTCGCCTGGTTTTGTTTGGTTCCCCCGGCGGGCAAACCGATGTGAATGCAGAGTTCTTTGAAACTTCAACCGAGGACCAAGGGAGGCATTTGATGGCTGAAATGAAACGCATGACGCAGACCGCGATTGTCAGAGAACTCGCGGACACCACGGGCGTTAACAACAAAGTGGCGAAGCACTTCATGGAATCGCTGGCGGAGCTAGCGGTGCGCGAGACGAAACGGAACGGCGTATTCGTGCTGCCGGGGATCGGACGCCTGGTACGCGCGGAGCGCAAAGCGCGTGTAGGGCGCAATCCAGCAACCGGCGAGGCGATCAAGATCCCAGCCAAGAAGGTGGTGAAATTCCGTGTCGCGAAATCGGTGAAGGACTCGATTGTTCCACCGAAGAAGGCCACCGCCAAGTAAGAAAGGTACGCCAAAAAATCAAAACCCCGCCGGATAATGCGGGGTTTCTTTTCTCAGCGCGGGAGCGCGCCGCGCCTGGTGCGGTGCGGCGCCTTATAGCTAAACCTTCTTCTCTTCCTTAGATTCTTCCTCGCTCTTTACCGCGTTCTTGAAGTGCCGGATTCCCTCGCCCAATCCCTTTGCCAGCTCCGGAATTTTCTTTCCGCCAAAAAGCAGCACCGCGACGATCACGATGATAATAAGTTCAGTCGGGCCAATGGACCTAAGCATTGAGCCTCCTTTTATTGCTTGACGTTTCTATTGTAGAACGCGCGAGCGCTCTACGCCGGCTTAGCTTAACCGCGCTGCATGACCGCCGAGACCACTCGGAACAAGATGCTCAGGAGGATCAGCGGCAGAATGATGGCGAATGCCTTTCCCTTGCTCACACGGAAGGCGGCGCCGATGATCAGGACCATCATCACGATCCACCATATTTCAAACACCGAAAAGTAGCCGAGAAGGGCGACCACAAATTTGCTGGTGCCTTCCGGCAGAAAGATATCCAGCCCCAAAGCCGGCCGTAGCTCCGCCATCGTCGACACCTCGCCCTTGCCCTTCAGGATCACCAGGCTTGCAATGGCCGACAGTGCCTGGATCAGCGAGCATCCAGCAATCAAGTTGAATATGTACCGGAACTTTGCATTCATGGCCATGATTGAGCACATCGCAAAAACGATCAGCGCCTGGATGGCATACAATGCGGCTGCGGTAATCGGCGCGCAATACATGCTGATGCGCTGAATCATCATTCCGATGTCGATGTTTTTTTGGTACTGCTCCGGAGAGACGTTGGGAGGCAGCGGCGCGACTTCCAGCACATGCTGCACAATCGGCATGATGAAATAGCTGGCTATTATCGACACGATCGAGAAAATCACGAGCGGCCCGATCCAAAACCATTTGCTAAAGAGGCGCTTGGCAGCTCCCGCGGGATCGATAAAGAAATTGGGCATGCCCGCCAGATCCCATGCCAGGCTCTCGCCGTGCTCCGCCGGGAGCTCCGGGGCCAATGTGCTCATGAATTCGTCTCCTATATGAAAGCGTTGATCCGCATTATACTCGCAACAGCGAGCAGGAGCCGAGGTATGGCCGACCGATGGGTGCGGAATCTTTTGAGAGGTTGGGCCGATGCCGGGGAGTTTCAGCGGCCTGGAGCGATCAAGACCAGCCGTCCACGACGTATAGGCGCGAAAAGCTGATGTTACTGGAATAAGCGTAAGCCCCGGCCTCCGGCGCAGCCACTACGCTGGCGAGTCCCGCAAATCCCGGTCTTCCGGCAGGTGAGATCGCCTTCCATAGCTCGGTCTCACCGGTATCGATATTCAATTTGGAAATCCGGTAGCCTGTGTCGCAATGAGCAACTGAGTACAGATGAATGCCATCCCGACTCCAGGCGACCGGCATTTCCGCTGTTTCAGGCAGGTTCTTGCGAACGGCTTTCCCGCTGATTTCGAAGACAACCGCCCTGTAGTCCGCATCCAGGCCCGCTATGCGGGAGGCATCGGGGGAAATTACCACATAATCCAGATATGGCACGCCATTCAATGGAACGGGCTTCCCCGCTTGGATTTTCTGGCGGGCAAGCATGAGCGGCCCGCCAGGGTAAGAACCGCCGACCAGCAGTTCCTTTCCGCCGGGCAGGAACTTCGCCCACTGATAGATGAAAGCGCCGCCATAAATCTTCGTCGCGAGTCGCGAGGCGACAACCGTCAGGGTAAGGCTGTCCCGTTCTTGGGGATCGATGGTAAGAACGGCGTTCCCGTCCGCCGAGATGGCCAGCCCCCGACCGAAGCCAATGGCGCAGGTATCGCGCAATTTGTGGTTGTGAAGGTACGCCTCATAGTGTTGGCCCGCGGCATCGCCGGATTCGGTGAACAGGACGAGGTTGCCGTCCGAGGAGATATCGTCCACGTGAGAAGCATCGAATTTCGACAGATCGGTTTCCGCCTTATCGCCGTGGAAAGCCGCCATCATCATCTGGCGAGTGTCGTCGGTCGCCAACAGCACACGGCCGTTCCTGGCGATATCCAGCAGGCGCAGCGACGAGGGCGTGTCGGACACCTGGCGAAGTTTGGCGGCTTTGGACACCGCATACAACACCTCGCGGGCGCCATTCTTGCTGGCGGTGAACCAGATTTCATTTCCGGATGGCGACCACGCCAGCCCTTCTGCGCTGCTCAACTGCTGCGTAAGTGCTTCTGTGCGGCCGCTCCTATCGACAATGCGCACATAACCCGCTGTATCGTCCCTTACCGGATGCTCGAGGAACGCGACACGATCGCCTCGCGGGGACACGCGCAGGCAATCGATCCAGCCTTGCGAAGTGTAGACCGCGTGACCGGCGGGAAACTCAACGGTAGAGTCGGGACCGTGCTCGCGAACGAGCGCGAGATCGCGCCCATCCGGCGTCCAATCGGCGGCTTTCGCGTCACTGGCAATCATCTGCGGTGAGCCGCCGTTCACCGAAACACGCGCAAGTCCGGCGGGCTGATGAGCCGAGGTCGTATTCACAAACGCGAGATCGCCCTTTTTCGAAACCGCCGCGAGTACGCCGCGCGCAAAACTCAGAGGATGCGCTTCGGAGCCCTGCAGCGGAATGAGATAGGTGGCCCGATCGCCGTTGGTCCATCTGGCCGTGTAAATCGCGCTCTGCGAATCGGCGGCGAACCGGGCAGGGCCCACTACGCCGGTGCGGAAAGTCAATTGGTGGAAAGCCGCTTGTTGCCGGGGCGTGCTTGCCCTTGAACGGACGTATCCCACAGCCACCGCCATGCCGACGAGCGAACTCGCGACAACAATGTAACGAAGAAATCTTCTCAGATGGCGAAAGCGCGCGCCATCGGCGGCCGCACTCTCTCCGCTTGCAGCGGGCAGCGGAGTGGCCGGCTCCTCTGGGGCATTAGCTATGGTCGATAACTCCAATATCTCCGCCTGAGGGCGCTGAGATGGAACAGGGAGCTCGGGTTTGTTCTCTTGAATCTGCGTCACAGGGCAGATGAAACGGTAGCCGAGGCGGGGCAGCGTTTCAATGTATCGCGGGGATTCGGCCGAATCGCCCAAAGCTGCGCGGAGCCGGTTCGTCGCGGTGTTGAGCCCGCTCTCGAAGTCGACAAAAGTTCCTGCCGGCCATAACCTCTTACAGAGCTCCGCTCGACTAATTAACTCGCCTGGCTTTTCGAGCAACGCCTCCAAGACCTGGAGCGGCTTGATTTGTAACTTGATTCGGGTGCCATGCTTCCATAATTCGCCGGTTTCCGCTCCAAGCTCAAATACACCAAATCTGTAGATCCGGCGCGCCGAACCTCTTGCGTGCCGTGCGCTCGAGGACACCCCAACTCTACCGCCACCTAAGGAAACACCCATACGCTTTGTTCCTGCTTCAGCAATGGATGTGCCACTCTGCCACCAGGATTCAAGTACGACGATTAAATGGTAATGGCAAGTTTTCGACGGCGCTCGCTTTGGAAGTGTGTCTACTTTCGAAACAAATGTGTAGCGAAACGCGACTTCGTTCCCCAAAACTGCGGCCCATTAGCTCTTCCCATCGGTTCTCTGCGCGCGACGATCATCTGTTTTGTGCGTTTCCAGGCTCGCGCGCTTGATTGTATTTCGGACCTGGATGCCCATCGCGCGAACCTCCGCCTGCTCGGCTTCCCCGAAGATTTGACTTTTTCTTAAGACTTCCGCATATTCGCGCAGCCAAAGCGCGAGCTCCGGCCGGTCCGGTCCTAAGGCCGATTCGAACATGGGAATTGCCTGTCGATATGCAACCCGCGCGTCATCCAACTCGTTTGCGGCACGATAAACCACGGCCAGATTGCGCCAGGTCCTGGCGAGTTCAGCGTTTCCGGATCCAAGCGATTTTTCCTGGATGGATTTCGCCCGAAGATACAGAGCGGTTGCTTCGGCATATTTCTTCCCTCGATACAGCTGCGCTGCAACATTCGTGATATCGGTCGCCACTTGAGGATGGTCCGGACCGAGACGCGCTTGGTCGATCCGCAACGCGTTTTGATAGATGGCCTCGGCCTTCTTGTGATGCCCTTGTGCTGCCTCGAGACCAGCGATATTCGAAAGAGTCGCGGCGTACTTTGGATCGTGCGCTCCGGCTGTTTTGAGCCACAGACCGGCTGCCTTCTCGTACAACCCTCTTGCATCGCGGAACCGGTGCCGCTCGGCCGCAATCATTCCGAGGTTGTTCCAGAGCGTCGCAAACATCGGATCTCCGGCTTGGAAACAGCGCTGCGTGATCTGCAAAGCCTGAAGTTCGTGGTCCAGTGCGACCGGCGCGCGCCCTTCCCGTCTCTCCACCATCGCCAGGTTATTCAGTGTTTCAACGATCTTGGGATCGGACACCGGGCTGCTCTCCTGCAAATGCAGCGCTTGGAGAAATAGCAACTCTGCTTCAGGAAGATTTCCCAGATAGGCTTGGCTGAGCGCCAGATTGTTGAGCGTGAAAGCCTTCACGGCGTTGTTCGCCCCGGGCAGGCCTTCCTCTATCTGCAATGCCTTGCGGCTCCTCTCAAGGGCATCTTGGTATTTTCCCGTTTCCAAGCTCCACAGGCCTGAGTTCGTCAGAATCTTGGCAAACTCGATGCTGTTTTCCCCTTGATGCTGAAGAACGATACCGGCGGCTCGCTTGCTGAGCGATTGCGCTTCCTCGAAGCGGCCCTGCTGCTGAAGGCTGAGCGCAAGATTACTCAGAACGGAGCCGGCCGTGAGGCCGTTAGCTGCGTGGTCTTTCTCGAGAAGCGAGTAGGAGCGCCGGAACAGCGCTTCCGCGGCGGCGAAGTCGCCGCGCACCTCGGAGATCGATCCAAGATTGTTTAGGGTCACCGCCATCTCTGCTTCGCGCGGTTCATCAAGTCTTTCGTTCGTCTCCATGCCAAGGCGGTACGCTTGCTCCGCCTCGCGAAACTTGCCTTCAGTTTGGAAAAGCTCACCGAGCTCATTCCACAACCCGACCGCTTTGGCCGTGTGAGGATCTTGCAGCGAGGAAAGAGCGGAGCGATAAAGCGTTTCCGCTTTCGATAAGGAACCGGCTTTGGATGCCTGCGCCGCCTGTTCGTGAAGGGCGGCCCAGGAGAGAGGCGCCTCGGACGCCCGGGCCAGACTCGCCCAAATCACCAGGTTGCCTGTCAAACAAAGACGAGGCAAAATGTTAGCAGCACAACTGAACGACGCAGCAGGCATGGCACGCAATCTCGCTTTGGCATCGAACTTAACGGTGTCGCGTTACATTCCGCAATGGACGCAAGCTAACTTGTTTCTCACCAAATAAGTGCATGGAAGAAGAACCATAACTCGCGGTTCTTCTGTTGTCGATTAAGGGGAATTCGCGGCCTGCCAAGAGAGGCTGCGCCGCTAAAGGGGTTTGCATATGCGGGCAGCGAGGAATTCGAATTTTCTAACCATTTTTTCAGAACGAAATGGCGGCTTGTTCGTCTTACTCGACATCCTATCCGGTGCGGCATGGATGAAGCCAGAGTCGAGACGGAACCTTCGAAGAGCCGCGCCGCGGCCCGCTTTGGCGCCTTCGAGCTTCGCCTCGATACCGGGGAGCTGCGCAAACATGGCGTCCGCGTGCGATTGCAAGGCAAACCCTTTCAACTGCTCCGCGCGCTCATGGAGCAAGCGGGTCATGTCGTCACTCGCGAAGAGCTCAAGGACCGGCTTTGGTCTTCGGATACTTTTGTCGATTTTGAAAGCGGACTGAACACGGCGGTCAATCGCTTGCGGGTGGCCTTGGGCGATTCAGCCGAGAGTCCGATCTACGTCGAAACGTTATCCCGCATCGGATACCGGTTCGTCGCCCCCGTTTCGTTTTCGAATCCGGAGACGCCGGTCAACCAGGATATAGAAGCGGATGTTCTTGAAAATCCACGGGTGCTCCGTACTTCCGGGGCAGCTGCGCTCGACCGCGCCCGCATAATCAATCCCAAACTGTCGTGGACGATCGCCGGAGTAGCGGCCGTGACCGCGCTCTGTTTGATGGCCGCTCTTGTGGAGAGCATCAATCACGCTCGTCCCGCGCCATCTTTTCGTCAAATCACCTTCCGCGAAGGGTCTATAAGTAATGCCAGGTTTGCGCCCGGCAGCCACAATGTGGTCTTCAGCGCCGCATGGAACGGCCAGCCTAGCCAGCTCTTCCTGACTACCGCCAAATCCGATGTGCGGGCGCTTGGATTCAGCGGGGCTCGCCTTCTGAGTCTCTCTCGCGCGGGCGAGCTGCTGATTCTGCCGTCCGGAAAGGGCTCGGAAATGATCCAGCCGCAGAGCGTTTCTCTCACCGGCGGCACTCCGCATCCTATTCCCGAGCGCGCCAGAAGCGCGGACTGGGGACCCGACGGGAAGCTGTGCCTGGTACGCGAGGATGGCTCCGTCTTTTCTATCGAGTATCCTCCCGGTCGCAAAATCTACACGGCCGATAACGGCTGGATCTCCGATGTCCGGGTCTCGTCTCGCGGAGAAATTGCGTTTGCCGAACATCCGATGCCGGAGGACGACGCCGGACGCGTCATGATTCTGGATTCATCGGGCGGCGCCCACGTCCTGAGTTCCGGGTGGGCATCGCTCGATGGATTAGCGTGGTATCCGTCAAAACACGAGGTGTGGTTCACTGGCGCCCGCAGCGGCGTCGATCGGGCTCTCATGGCCGTGGATCTCAGCGGCCGTGTCCGGCAAATCGCGCAGACTCCCGGAGGTATGCAAGTGCGCGATATAGCGCCGTCAGGCCAGGTGCTGTTTGCCCGAACCAGCCAGCGCATGACGATGTTCTCGCGCGATTTGAACCGCGAATCCACTCGCGACATCTCCTGGCTGGACTGGTCCAGGGCGGCAGGCATCACATCGGACGCAAAGAGTATTCTTTTTGATGAAACCGGATCGGGTGGAGGTAAGGGATATAGTGTTTACTTGTACGCGCGGGACACAAACGCCGCGCGGCGCCTCGGTGACGGCCGGGCTCTCGATATCTCGGACGATGGACGTTGGGCGCTTGCGCAAGATGCGGCCGATTCAACCAAACTTTCGCTGATTTCCATCGCCGATAGGAAGAGTACCCCCATTTCCGGTGGTGCTCTTGCCTACCGTTGGGCTAAGTTCATTAATGGGCCTAGCGCTCCGGAGATCTTATTCTCCGCCAATTATCCCGGCCGGAAGCCGCAAATCTTTCGCCAGAGCCTGCCCGTGGGTGTTCCGCGCGCAGTGAGCGCCAACTTTCTGTTGACGTACAGTCCTCCGATCCTGGATCCCTCGGGACGGTGGGCTGCCGGAGTTACCGGCGGACGCGAGATTACCCTGCTGGATCTGGCGAACGGCACCGCTCGATCCATCAAAACGAAGAGTTACCAAATCCCGATTGCGTTTCTGAACGACCGCCAGGTAATCGCGGCCGCTACCGCCAACGGATCTATTCTTCTTGAATCGCTGAATTTGCAAGATGGCAAATCGAATCTGTACCGCCGGGTTGCTTTGCAAGGCCTCTCCGGTACCGAAGAGACGTGGCCAATTTACCTCTCACGGGATCTCCGGACGTTGGTTTATTCGCAGCTTCAAAGCCTGTCCGACCTCTTCATTGCGAGCGGCTGGCAGTAGGGTGTCTCGTTCCCGCGCTTGGTTGGTTTCGCCCTGCTTTATTCGTAGCCTCACGCTGTAAGTCATTGCTAAACAGAGAGAAGCAGCCATCTCTACAGGCGTATGCAACGGCAGTCCCTACATGCCTATTATCTTTTCGTCAGATATAAGTTAGACATTTAGTTATGACATGTGAAGTACTGTCATTTCAGGGGATGTGACCGCACATTTACTGTCGGCCCGCTAGAAAGTCTCGCACCATAGGGAGAGCTGTATGACCACATTGATTAGTGCTTTTCGCGGAGGCAAGCGAAGAAGTATCTGGACTTTCATCTTTCTTTCCTTCGTATTATTCAGCGCATTTCCGAGTTATGCTCCGGCACAAGAACTTTATGCGCGGATAAAGGGGGTCGTAACAGATGCAACCGGAGCGCCTGTACCGGAAGCGCAGGTTAAAGCAACAAACTCGCAGACCGGCGTATCCTCGACGGTTCCGTCAGCTGCGGACGGCAGTTTTCAATTCCTGCAACTGCCCGTGGGAACGTACAACGTCAGCGTAACAAAATCGGGATTCACCTCGTTCGCCGAAAACGGGATCTTACTCGTGTTGAACCAGGTTTATAGCCTTCCGGTGACCCTGCAGGTTGGGCAAGTTAGCCAGTCCGTCGAGGTACAGGCGAGCCCGGCGCAGGTAGAGACCACGACTACACAACTGGGCACCGTTATCGAGGCTCGCAAGATCGTCGATCTTCCCCTTAACGGCCGGAATTGGACAACCCTGCAGCAACTGGTTCCAGGCGTCGTGGCCGCGAGCGACACAAATCGTTTCAATTTTGCAACGAATGGAAGCCAATCGCAGCAGAATTCGTTTCTTCTCAACGGAGTGGACAATATCGATCTCCCGCTGAACGAGCCTTCCATTATTCCCAGTCCGGATGCCATTGCCGAGTTCAACCTCATCGACAGCACGATCAATCCCGAATATGGCCGGAACTCGGGCGCGATCCTCAACGCGATTATCAAGTCGGGTACGAATGATTTCCACGGCTCGGCTTTCGAGTTCTACCGCGATACTTTTCTAAACGGACGCAATCTGTTTCAGCAATCCGCGCCAGTATTTCATCAGAATCAGTTCGGCGGCACTTTGGGCGGCCCGGTATGGAAGAATCATACCTTCTTCTTCGTCTCCTATCAGGGGACGCGCTTCCGCCAGCCGGAGTCCGGTGTCAGCCAGCAAACAACTGTCTTCAATGGCAGCGAGCGGAACGGATTGTTCCCGGATATCGCCGCCTCCAGCGGAACGTCTCCGTTCAGGTTAACTGGCGAAAATGGAGTTTCCTATCCAGCGGGTACGCCTTACAGCACCATCTTCCCGACCGGCCACATCCCTACCGCAGATTTCAATTCGATTTCATCCAACCTTTTGAGCAAATACGTGCCGCTGCCCAACGCGCCTGGAAACCAATACTCGTTCAATCCGCTCACGGCAGGCACCCAAGACCAGGGAATCGCGAGAATTGATCATACATTCAATCCCCAGAACGCCGTGTGGGGCGCGCTCACGATCGAGCACACTCCGAACACCCAGACACTGCCGTTCAACATTTTTAATACCGGCTCGACCCTACCTGGCTTTGGGCAAATCAATACAGAGGACTTCAAGCAGGCAACAGCGGACTGGACCCACACTTTCAACGCATCCACCCTGAACGAATTCCGGATCGCTTACCTGCGTTTTAATTACAACTCCGTGGCGCCGCAGAACCCCGCGCTTCCGTCGACCTTCGGATTTACGGGCATCAATCCACAAGGCGCCAGCGTGGCCGGAGCACCGGTGGTCGCCATTACCGGATTTTTCGATCTTGGCTTCAGCGCCAATGGCCCGCAGCCGCGCATCGATGAGACATACGAAATTACCGACAGTTTTTCAAAAGTGGTTGCCAATCATACGCTGAAGATCGGCTTCGACGGAAAGCGCTATAACGTCGATAATCCATTTTACGGCAATAACAACGGAACGTTCACGTTTGGAGGCAACGGCCAATATAGCACCGGGAATCCGGGCGCGGATTTCCTGCTGGGAATTCCGGACAGCTATAGCCAGGGCAGCGGTGGGTGGATCGTCGCAAGATCGTATGAATACTATTCGTACGTTCAGGACAGTTGGAGAGTGAGACCCAATCTGACTCTGAATTATGGAGCTGGTTATCAGATTGATACGCCGCTGGTGAATCAACACTTCAATGGCTTAGATGTAAATTGTTTTCGCCCCGGCCAACAATCGAGCGTCTTTCCCACCGCGCCGCAAGGTCTGCTGTTTCCCGGCGATCAGGGCTGTTCGTCTTCCGGCTACTATAACCATTACGATCACGTCGGACCGCGATTTGGTTTCGCTTACAGTCCCGGCTCGAGCGCGGACAAAAAGTTCGTGATCCGCGGCGGCTTTGGAATTTACTTTAACCGCTCGGAGGAAGAGCTTACGCTACAGAATCTGGGAGCCGTTCCTTTCGCCCTCACTTCAACCGGTATTGGGGACGCGCTGGGGAGCCCTTCGTTCGCCAATCCATTTACGGATATAGCAACGGGGCAAAGCATTCCCAACAAATTCCCGTTCGTGCCAGCGAAGAAAGGATCGAATGTGGATTTCTCCAACTTCGAGCCGCTTTCGATCAACGTGGTGAATCCCGACTTCACCTCGCCGTATGCCATGAACTTCAATTTCAACGTTCAGCATGAGCTGCCGGGAGCGATGATTCTGCAAGTCGGCTATGTGGGCGCTCTGGGAAGGCATTTAGAGCTGACCTACGAAGGTAATCCGATCAGTCCGGCCGGAGCGGCTGCTTGCGCGGCAGATCCCGCCTGCGTTACTGACAAGCTTTTCCAGCATCGCGATTATCCCTCGCACGCCCAATTCGCGCCAGGTGACATTTTCGGATCTATCGGAACGCAAGCTACCCTCGGCGTGTCCAGCTATAACTCGCTGCAGGTCAGCTTAAATAAGCATTTGAATCACGGACTGACGTTTCTTGCGGCTTACACCTGGAGTCATTCGATCGATGACACTTCGAGCTATGAGACCAGCTCCAATGGAATCCGCGGGTTGAATCCTTACAATTTTGCGCTCAACAAAGGAGATTCTTCCTACGATGCGCGGCAGCGATTCGTTATCAGCTATGACTATGCTGTGCCGCGCGTCAGCCGCTTTTGGAATAACAGTGTTACGAGAACCGTGCTCGACGGCTGGCATTTAGCCGGGATCACCACGCTTCAAACCGGGTTCCCCATATTGATGGCGGATTCAGAGTTCCGATCGTTGACTTGCGACACTTTCAACTATGGCTATGGCTGTTGGGATGCGCCCAACCTGGTAAGCTCTCCCACTAGCCTGGATCCCCGGACCTCCTCGGAAGTGAACAGCACCAAAGGCGCGCAGAGCACCGCGAAACCATACTATTGGTTCAACCCCAACGACTTTTCGCGCGAGGCGATCGGGGTTCTCGGCAACGAGGGGCGGAATAACTTCCACGGCCCGGGAATCAACAATACCGACCTTGTACTATCCAAGCGAATGTACCTCGACTCGGAATCGAAACGCTTCATCGAATTGCGGCTGGAAGGTTATAACGTGTTCAACCACACCCAATTCAGTCCGATTTCCACCGCAGCCGGTGGTTCGGGCGTCAATGGAGATCTTAACTCGTCGAACTTTGGAAGAGTGCTTGCCGCCGCATCGGGGCGCACAATTCAGTTAGGAGCGAAGTTTTACTTTTAATCTCCGCGCACCCACTGTATCCGGTTACTGAGCGGCCGTTCGGGTCTTTCTGCCCATAGCGGTTAGACCCGCGCGGCTCAGCAAACGGTTAAAGCGCGGGTCGGCGCGGAGCGCGTCGAACCGCGGTTCCATTCTCAGCGCCACGAGCCAAACGTCGCGGTTTTCGCAGCTTTCTTCAAGCGCCTGTAATGCCAGGTCATTTGCCTCAATTCCGGCATAAACAATGCTCTTCCAGTAGGGCGAGACATATCGATGGCGCGACATCTCTTCGAGCTCATCCAGAATCCGCACAGCTTCCTCGCGCTTTCCGGCAGTCGAATACGCATGCCCCAGCGCGGCGATCGTGATCGGGTTGTGAGAGGAGCAGACACGTGCGTTCTGAAACTCGGCGATGGCGTCGTCGGTCATCCCGGTCTGCTCGTAAGCCAGACCGAGCGTGTGTTGCGCGGCAGCAAATTTCGGCTCCAGGACAAGAGCCTTCCACGATTGCCCGATGGCGCCTTCGAAGTCGCGAGCCAAGTAAAGAATCCACGCCATCTGGGTGCTGATCACCACCGAGAGCGGATCAAGCTTCTGCGCGCGCTGAATCTCCTCGAGCGCTTCGGCGATCCGGTCCGTTGCCGCGAGAAGCGCGGCGTACGCCTGGTGAGCGCCCGCATGGTTTACGTTGCTCTCCAGCGCTCGAAGACACTCCGCCTCCGCGCCTGCCCAGTCGTGTTCGAATAGCTTCCGGATTCCGGCCATGGCCACATGGGCTTCCGGCAGGGCCTCATCCATCTGGAGCGCGGTAATCGCCAGTTCTTTGGCTCGCGGGTGTGCCTCCCCGGCAGGAATGGCCCCCAAAAGGGCGCCCAGGCTGTAGGCATCCGCAAGTCCCGCGTAGGCTGTGGCAAAAGCCGGATCCTGTGCAATCGCCGATTCAAAATAGGCAATGCTCTTCCGAAGATCGTCCTCACACAGCTTGTCAAAGAAATACTTCCCTTTGAGGTAGTCCTGTTGAGCCTCGAAATTCGAGGTGCGAGGAGGGTCCTGGCGGCGGTTGTCTCGAGCAGCGGGCTCGGCTTGAAAAATTTCCTCGACTGAGGTTAGAAACCGATACCCGAGTCCAGGCCGCGTCTCGATGAAGCGGCAGTTTCGAGGCGAATCTCCCAAGGCCTGCCGGAGAGTGTTAATGGCAGTATTCAGCCCGCTGTCGAAGTTCACGTGCAGGTTCGGCCAAAGCTGCTGCATCAGCTCTTCACGCGTCACGAGCGATCCCGGGTTCCTCAACAGAATTTCGAGTATTTGAAATGGCTTGTGTTGAAGTCTTACTCGGATTCCCCGGTTCCGCAACTCCCGCGTCTCCAGGTCCACCTCGAAACTTCCGAAGCGAAGCTTTCGCGGGCTGGAAGGCGAACGATGCATGGAGTTGTTCGTGTGGCTGCTCATAGTGATTCTTGAAAGCGGCGGAAGTTTCGAGAGAACGAAGCCTGCTCGTCAAGCTCTGCATTGATGTGCCGAGAGAAAACGTTCTCCAATGCCGCCTTGTCGCTTGAGAGTTTCTTGATCTCCTCTTGAGGGTCGATCCCGGGAGTTTATTCGTCTGTGTGGGTGTACGGATTTTAACCCAAAGTGGTTCCGTAGGAATCGAAAAGGAGATTCACTCATGCATTGCAGAACAGGTCGCGCTTTTAGTTTCGCTGCCGTTGCGGCGGGGCTCGGGATACTTGCACTACAGGCCAGCGCCCAACAGGCGAAATTCAATCTGCCCGTCGAAGCGCACTGGGGCAGCGCTGTGTTAGAGCCTGGCGACTATACGGTGTCCCTTCCACAAGCAGACTCCGCGGCCCACATCTTCCATCTCTTTGGCGACGGGCACGGCAGCATGGTCATGCCGACGACAACTGAGCCAAAACCCATAACAAACCACAGTTATCTTGAGCTCGTCAAGGTGGATGGGACTTATTACGTCAGGGAGTACAAGTCGGGACATACGGGCAAAACGTTCATTTTCGGCGTGCCTAAAGGAACTCGCGAATCTACCTTCGCTTCGGCGGCGACAACCACGATCGCGGCCGAAGAGGGTACTAAGTAACCTGGCGGCCTTTCAATCGGAAGATATGATGTGTGGGCGCGAATGACCAATTATTGATGCTCCGGCAGCGCTTTCCAGATGGCTTCGTCTTCGCGTCCCAGCACCCAGGAGCAGAAGCCTTGTAAGCCTCTTTCATTGACCAGGTCCCAGCGTTCTTGGAACGTACGTGCGTCGGTATAGAAGACCCACTCGCGCATTCGATCGCGATAGAAATAGAACCAACTGTTTCTGTCCTCGGCATCCCACTGGAGGTGCGGGTGGTATGTGTCAATTAGCTGCTGCACGTCGGCGCCACTAACGCTGGCGACTGATTCCGCGGGCCGGTTGTCATTTCCGGGTTCGCCCGCGAACCAACGACGACCATAGAGCGGGATGCCCAGCGAGAGCTTCTCCTTGGGCACCAGCTTAAGAGCGTAATCAAGATTCTCGGCTGTCCATGGATATCCAGCTACGGGTCCGGGAGGCGTATAGCGTGTGTGCTCATCGTAAGTCATGAGGCAGATCAGATCCACTACCTGTGCGAGCGCTTTCAAATCGTAAGCGCCGCGCCAATTGGCGTAGATCCATCGCGCAAAGCCGCCCTCGCCAGGATAGCCGGGGGCATTGGGCACGGTAGCGATGGAAAGCTGCAAGCCGTCCTTATGTAGTGCGGCGGCGGCCTCGATGACGAGCTGCGTAAGCGCCAGTTGGTCAGTCCAGATGACATGTTCGAAATCAAACTGAAACCCGATGAATCCATGCTTCCGGCACTCGCTGACGAGGGAGTCGAGCAAGTGCGTCTTCGCATCCGCACTGATGAGCAGTTTGTGGAATGCATCTTGATCGAAGCCTGGGTTCACCACAATGGGCATAACGGGCACATGCTCGCGATGCGCGGTTTGCATGACGAGATCGTCCGGACCGCCCCAAACCAGCCCGGACGCATCTACGGAATACCACGTGGGCACGAGAATATCGATTTTCTTCGCGTGAGCGATGAAGGAGCGTACCGAGGCTCCATCCTGTGTCAGATAGAAGAGCGCTTTCGGGCGCGCCCATAGCCGCGCGGGAAGCAGGCCGAGGAAGCACAGCAAGGAGACCGATAGAGATCGTCGCATGTGCCTAAAGGTAACAACCCGGTGAGGTTTGCGGTCGACCGTAAATGGCGGGTCAGACGATCGAGGCTTCGAAAAACGGAGACGGGTGCTAATGCGGCGATCGCGTCTTCTGAATGCCGCGGTTAATGGTGCGCCCGGACAGATTCGAACTGCCGACCTTCTGGTTCGTAGCCAGTGGCTGACGAGGAATCAGCGAGTTGCAGCGGTGCCCATCCGTGATCAGTAATTAGCGTTTTCAACTGCTTAGGCGATGGGAAGCGCAGCATTGATTAATGCTGAGATGCAGGGCGCGGCCATACTATTGGGCATACCCGAACTTTTGAATTAAACCGCGCGTCGCAGCCGGAGAAAAGGCCGGTCTTAGCGAACTTAGCTACAGACGAGATCAGAGCTAAAGTCCTCATTTTACGCCGCACGTGCGTGCCGATGGCGAAGCTTGCTAACAAAGGCAGTTGCCGCCGCAATTAAGCTGATGACGATGGCAAAAACCAAGGCCGGAATCGCAATTAGGAAGAACACAGCGAACGCATGACCCAGGGCAACCACAAGGAACGACAGAATACCCACCGCCAACAGCTTTCCCGCGAGCCGAAGACGCTTGCCTGTGGTCGTAGTCTGCCGGTACATCATCGCCAGTCCTAGAATAGTCAGTACCCAACCGAGCCCGGCGGGTACCCAAACAAACGCAGCTGAGCTACGGCCCGTCGTCACGTACTGATACGCAGCAAGGGTACCTAGCAGTTGAACAGCAAAGCCGACGCTGACTATTACACTAGGCGGCATCTCTTGGCGCACAATACCAAGTATAAAGCGCTGCGCGCAGCCCGGAAGACGTACCTTCTCGCGGCTGGTCCATCGGCCGTTTAGCGACAGACTACGGCAGCCACGAGCCTTGTTGCGCAAGTCGTTTTCCGTCCAGGAAATCCAAACCAGCAGCAGTCCCTCGATTAGGCTGCCGATCGGCCGTTGCGAGTGGACCAGCAAGAGTCCTGGGGATTCCTGTGTCTGATGAATCGTTCAAAGTGCTCGGGCGTGGTGTTAACGTCACGCGAGACCAGAACGCGCCCAGCCTCGGTGGCGATCCGAAGAACTTCCGGATCAGGGGCGCCATCCGGGATGACGCCAGCAGCGGCACGAAAATCGATTGACGGCTCACGGCGTCGTAAGCCTCTGCCTATTGCAGGATTCAAATCGGCGTCCGCCTGAAACCGGAGGTTCAAGACTGCCTGACCGATAGGTCGCGCTTGGCGCGCTCGAACCACTCGATCATGTCAGGGGAGAGCGGATTGCTCGCTTTGAACGCTTCCCACTTCTCGTCCTGCGCCTTCAGATACGAATCGCTCTCTCCGGGGTGCTCTAGGATAAACGTAAGGGCACCGTAAACCTTTGAGAGTGACCCAATCGATGGGTAGGCTTCGAAGATTTCTTCAGGCGAGCGGCCATCACGAAATTCCCGAATCACCAGATCAAGGCCGATACGCGTTCCGGCTACGTAATAAGCGCTGTTTCGGACTTCGACGTATTGGCTCGTGGGCACCATCGCGGAATCCACTCTTTTTCATTTTACGTTAACCAGGGCCCCGGTGCTCCCCATAGAGGCGAACCCCAATCTCCGGAAGGATCTTCCGAGGGCCATCAGCATCGCCTTTTTCCGCCGGGCTCGCTCGGGTGAACCCCTAACTTGAGACAAACTGGATTACGACAGTTTGCCGTTCAACGAATTTTCCTTCCTCAAGCTTTTCCATTTCCTTCAAACTGGTCCTCGGCTGGTGAAGCGGAGACGGGCTCTGGTGGAGACCAACCCGTCAAGGAATAATCAGCCGGAGACTCATCGAAACGATGGTCCGGGGAGCCGGCTTCGGCCGGCTTCCCATGAATCAAAGATTGCGCATCGGACCGATAGATCTCCCGATGCCTGAAAAAACTCATGGTCGCTCCGTTATTTCCGCCGACAGCAATCGCTTTTTCGAACTCCTGCGGAGGCCGATAGCCGAGCGCTGAATGAAGCAATCTCGACTGTCTCAGTTTAGGGGTTCACTCCACGCGGGCGGTTCGACAGATTTAGGCAAAGTTCGACAGAATTCAACAATTTTAAGCAGCGTTAGGCAAAACCAAGCTGCATCCCAGATGGGACTCAGCCCTTCAAAAGTGAATCCCAACGGAACAGATTGAAAATAAATCGTCAGCGCACCAAAAAGGGAGAAGCTGAGTCCCGCGGATTCTGAGAGAAGAAACTCACAAGGAGCACGCGCAGCTTTCGCCGTTCGAGCTCTACACGCTTCGGCACACCTGCCTCACGAGATGGGCGCCGCACATGGATCCGTGGACACTCGCTTACCTGGCCCGCCATCGCGACATGAACATCACGAAGCGCTATGTTCATCCGCAGGAACAGACCATACGGGCCGCAATGGATCGAGCCCACGAGGAAAAGAGTGGGCATACTTTCGGGCATACCGGCCGAACGGCGGAGCTCGAGAGAATGCCAGTGTCGCTCAAAAGATTTGATGACAACTGGATTAAATGGTGCGCCCGGACAGATTCGAACTGCCGACCTTCTGGTTCGTAGCCAGACGCTCTATCCAGCTGAGCTACGGGCGCAACAGAGACAGTATAGCAGCGCTAGGCGCCGTTCTCACGGATGGCCGACTCTCTTAGAGTGAGGCTTGATACGCAATTTCGGCCGCTCGCCTTAGCGCGATAAAGAGCCTCGTCGGCGACTCGCACAAAAATATCGGGCGGGCGTTCGGAGCCATCGGAGACGGTCACTCCGAAGCTTGCAGAAACAGTCATTTCCACGCCGTCCACAAGCATGGCACTCGCATGCAGTTTGCTGCGCATTCGCTCGGCCTGGAGCGCCGCCTGTTCGATGTCGCAGTTGGGCAAAACAACGAGAAACTCCTCGCCGCCGTAGCGTCCGACCTGGTCGTAGGGGCGCATGTTTCCGCGCAGGCGCAAGGCGGTTTCGCGCAACACGGCATCGCCCGCGAAATGACCATAAGTGTCGTTGATCTTCTTAAAGTGATCGATATCTAGGAGGATGACGCCGACCGTCCGCTTGTCGCGGTGGCAGCGGGAGATCTCCCGTTCGAGGGCCGCCGCAATGGCGGGACGGTTCGGCAGCATTGTCAGCAGGTCTTTGTTGGCCCGTTCGCGCAACTCTTCGCGCGCGGTCAACAAGTCCGTCTGTAAATCGATAATCCGCTTACCGGCGCGCAATCGAACCTGGAGTTCGTGTTCATCGAAGGGCTTTACAACGTAGTCATCGGCGCCGGCCTCCAACCCTTCCACGGTTTCGTTCTTGGTGTTCTTGGAGGTGAGCAAGATGATGTATGTGTAAGGTTCTCTATGCGTCTCGCGCACCTTACGGCAGACCTCCGGGCCGGTCATATGGGGCATAACCCAATCCAGAATGGCCATGGGAGGGGCATCATCCTCGGCGAGGATCTCCCAGGCCTGGTTCCCGTTCTCCGCCATCACCACCTCATACCCCCACCGCACAAGTGCGCTCCGCAACAAAGCCCGGGAGGTTCCGCTGTCGTCTGCAATCAAAACTTTCATGCCTGGCGCAAGTCTCACTAATGCTAATAACTCAATCGTCTGTATGGGCCAGAATGATTAGCCGGATCCGTCGAGACGATCATTATTCCCGAGCCGGCTCCAGGACCCACGGGACCGATCGAGATCAGGCGGGTCTGCAACCTACAGAAAACAACATCCTTTATTAATATGGGAGGCTTGAATTGCGGCGTCAATGGCCAGCTCGAACACACCGATCGGCGGTCCCGCCAAAGAGGTAGTTCGGCGGCTGCCATCTTATATGATGGGTGTGCCGCCTTGTTTACCCAATGGTGCGGAGAGCTTTTGCAGTAAGGAGCTTGGATGAATAATTCAGTACTTGTGCCCATGGTGGTTGAGCAGACCTCGAGAGGTGAACGCGCATACGACATCTATTCCAGGCTGCTGAAGGAGAACATCATCTTTCTTGGCACGCCGATCGACGATAACGTCGCCAACCTGGTAATCGCCCAGATGTTATTTCTGGCGGCGGAGGACCCCGAGCGGGATATCTCCATTTATCTGAATTCTCCCGGAGGCTCGATTACCGCAGGACTGGCCATTCTCGACACCATGCGCCTGGTTGAGCCCGACATTGTCACCTATTGCATTGGACAGGCCGCGTCAATGGCTGCGGTTCTTCTTGCCTGCGGTACAAAAGGAAAGCGATTCAGCCTTCCCCATTCGCGGATCCTCATCCACCAGCCTTCGATGAGCGGTCTGGGCGGGCAAGCAGCCGACATCGATATTTACGCCCGCGAGATTTTGCGGATGCGTCAAAATCTGAACGAAATCCTGGCAGACGCGACCGGCCAGCCGGTCGATAAAATAGCTCGCGATGTAGATCGCGATTACATCCTTGAACCGGACGCTGCCTTGGATTACGGGATGATCGATCGCGTGATCTCGAACCGGGTCCTCCAGCCCGTACCGACACGGTAAGAATATTCCGACACGAGTTTCGACGCCATCTGGCCCGGCTCGGGCCAGGGTTTGATTTGGTAACAGAGATAAAGCCTGTAGTATCTACTTCTTCGATAGAGGCCTTTGACACTCTCGGTTCTTTCTCCACCATCCTGGACAGAGCGGATACTCCTATGATATTTGGGAACCGATACGGGATATGGAAGTAGGGGTGGTCTTTTGCCCTTGACCGCGACATTCCGCCTGAGTTAGAGTAATGATTCCGATTCAAAATCGGTCTGTCATAAAAACTGCTTATTGAATGATACTACGATCACAGCCTCTTCTGACCGGGATCGTATTTCTGGCAGCAGTTTCTGTCGGCAGTTCTCGGGCGCAAGCAAAGCACGTAGTTTCGAACGGTGTAGCTTTTGAGATCGAGGCAGCAGATCCTCCGGCTGATGCGATCTCAAGCGGCGGGTCCGCCGCTTCCCCGGAAGGCACCTCCGCTTCCGTGGCACTGGATTCCTCAGCTTTTCATTCGGTTGAAACCGATGACAGGCTTAAGCGCGCGGACGCGCATTTCAGTGCTGGGCGTCAGATGTATTTTCAGGGGAATCTGGCGGGCGCCCGCCGGGAATTTGATGCGGCTGTGGATGCGCTCCTGAGCGCGCCCGATGCGCTACCTGATCGTCGCCGCATCGAGCGCCGGCTGGATGAGATGTGCGATCTTATCTACCGCTTCGACGTAGAAAAGCTGGGCGCCGGGCAAAGCGAGGATACTGTGGCGTTCGATAAAGCGCCCATCGACGAGATCAGCCACATGACGTTTCCAGTCGATCAGAATCTCGCTCCGAAACTGAAAACCGAATTGAATCAGACCGCTTCAGGCATACCTCTGGAGCTTTCGGACCCGGTCCTCAGCTACGTGCATTATTTCTCGACAGAGCGCGGGCGCAGAATTCTGGTTTCCGGTTTGCAGCGGGCGGGCCGCTACAAAGGTCTGATTCAGCGCATTTTCGCCGAGGAAGGCGTGCCGCAGGAATTGATGTACCTGGCGCAGGCTGAATCGGGATTTCTCCCCCGCGCGATCTCAAATAAGCAGGCTGTGGGCATGTGGCAGTTCATCGCAGGCACGGGCTCGACCTACGATCTTGCTCACAACGGAACAGTAGACGATCGTTTCGACCCCGAGAAAGCGACCCGGGCGGCCGCCAAGCTTCTGAAGGATCTCCACGCGCGCTATGGCGATTGGTATTTGGCCATGGCAGCCTACAACTGCGGAGCGGGCGCGGTGGACCGGGCTGTCGAACGCACCGGATATGCAGACTATTGGGAACTGTTAAAACGTCACGCTCTCCCCAAAGAAACCGCCAGTTACGTCCCCATTATTGTGGCGATGACGATCATGGCGAAGAATCCAGGGGATTACGGGCTGGAGAACGTCGAGGTGGACGCGCCTGTCGAATACGATTCAATTCAACTGAGCGCGTCGACGAATTTGAATCTCATCGCGGATGCAACGATGCAGCCGATTTCGGTGATTCGGGATCTTAATCCGTCGCTGCTGAGGATGGTCGCTCCCTACGGCTTTCAGATTCATGTGCCGAGGGGGTCGGCGGATATAACCCAAGCCAGGCTTGAATCGGTGCCAGCGGAAAGCCGGCAGGCGTGGCGATTGCACCATGTGGAAGCCGGGGACACGCTTCAGGCTATCGCCAGGTCTTATCACCTGAGTCCGGAGCGAATCGCGGCGGTGAATCGCGCGGCGGACTCCCTGGAAGCGGGCGACGTACTTCTGATTCCTGCCGTGTATCATCCGGAGGACCGGCCGACGCACGCACGCAAGAGCAGCCGCAAGGCGACGCCGAGCACGGTAGCCCACCACGGCTCTCATATCGCCACATCGCGCCGGATACCCTCACAGATCGCGCACCGCAAGGCCGCGATCCGCACCGCCAGCTTGCGCTAGGACAGTTCCGCCGAATAGGTTTTTGGTCCGCTGGACAACTGCAGCTCGAACGATTTTCGTTCGAGCTTTTTATTTAGCGCTTGCGATTCTTCGCGGCATGTGAAATCATTTTGCTGCCTGCATCATCTCGATGCGTAGTGAGTAAGTGAGAAAGGAGGAGTGCGTGAGTTTAGAGTACCGGCTAAAACCAGAAGACGAAGATGACGATTTCGATTATGAAGATGAGCATGTAGAGATCGAATCCGACAAAAAAGAGTACGGTGAGGACGAGGACGAAGAAGACGAAGACGAGGAAGCAGAAGCATTAGAAAAGAAATCAGGCGCGGCGCCGAGTGGTCGTTCGGAATCCGGAGGGCCGAGGACTACGGCGTCCGAGGGCGCGGGCCTGGAAAGCAGCGGGACCGGCTCAGAGAAAGGGCAGGCAGCGCCTGTCAAGAAGCGCCCGGCCAAGAAGAGCACCCCTAAGAAAGCCGACGTAACGGCTAGCGGCGGTACGGCTCAGCAGGCAGCCCCCGCAAAGAAAACGCCAACCGGGAAAAAATCCGTGGCGACGAGCAAAGCCTCTGGGAAGAAAGCACCCGGGAAGACCGCCGCGGCGAAAAGGACCGGGGCCAAGAAAACCGCTAAATCCGCAGCTCGACCTAAGAAGAAGACGAGCGTCAAGAAGGCTGCCCGCGGGGCAACGCGACGTCGCGCGGAGCTTCGCAGGCCCATCAAAAAGGCAGCCCGGAAAGGTACGGCGAAAAAGGCTCAGAAGAAATCGGGCGCCAAGAAGGCGGCGAAGCGCAGACGTTAGCCCATCGCGGGCCGCATTCGTTTGCAGTCACGGCTCTCGACGGCCCCTCGAGACTTCGCAGGCGGCTCTACTTCTGCTTGCGAACGACTGAACGGCACCGCTCGAATAATTCGATCAAAGAGTCGGCATACTCTTCACTGGAACGCGGTCCTTTCCCGCCGAAACCGGTCGTGGGAGTACCTTTGCCGTAGCTTGTTGTCACGGCGATGAACTTCATCAATTCGAGAGCGACCTCGTCCGGACTGCGCGGGGCCTGCTTCTCTGAATTGTCTTCAGCCATACGTTTCGTTTTGCTCCTTGTGTGGTTTAAGAAGTTAGCCTATCTATGGACAGGGCGTCTGTGCGAGAAAGCCCTGTCTCCAGGTCTGATTCTCTCATTCGGACCCAAGCGCATTTGACGCATGCCCATTCGCGCCCGCAAGTTGATTCGCAAGATGCGTGGCGGAGCGCAGGCTCATCTCATCGAGGCCGAGGATGGGGGGTTCTACGTTGTCAAGTTCGTGAACAATCCACAGCATCGCCGGATCCTGATTAATGAGTGGCTGGCCTGCGCCTTTCTACGCTATCTTCAGATCCACGTGCCGGATACAGCGGTTATCGAATTGACGGCCGACTTCATCGCGGGTTCGCCGGATCTTTATCTGTCGGTTGGCCCGCGCCACGAGAAAATTCCGCCGGGTTTGCACTTCGGTTCGCGAATGGCCGTCCATCCCGAGCGAGTGGCTGTATTCGATTTTCTTCCCGATAAGCTCTTGCTGAAGGTTGAAAACCGGTTCGATTTCTTGGGGATGCTGGTCTTCGACAAATGGGTTGCCAACGCGGACTCACGCCAGGCTGTGTTCTTTCGAGCCCGCGGCAAAAGCTGGACACCCTTGAAAGGCGACACGCCATCGAGGTTAGGCTTTTTTGCGCAGATGATCGATCACGGCTTCGCATTCAACGGATCGAACTGGTTTTTTCAGGACTCGCCGATCCAGGGACTCTATTTCCGAACTTCCGTCTACGATGAGGTACGTTCCACCGAATCCTTCCAGCCGTGGCTGGATATGGTGGAGCACTTCCCGGTCGAGGTCATCGATTCGGCGTGGAAAGAGATTCCGCGGGATTGGCTCGAGCAGGACGAGGAGGCTCTCGAACAATTGCTCGAGAGCCTGCTAAAACGCCGGTCCCGTGTAGCTGTCTTGATCCAGGACGTTCAGAAAAAGCGCTCTAGCGCCTTCGCCAATTGGCGTTGATCTGATCGCAAAGTCGCTGAGCCGTGAGGGGCGCCAGCAGAATACCGTTTCGGAAGTGCCCATACGCCAGGTACAAATGCGGCGAATGCCATGTTCCGAGCTGCAACTGATCGCTGTCCGGCCGGAAGCCAGTCCAAATTTCCGAAGGGCTCGTTTCGCGAAGGTGCGGGAAGATGAATGCGGCGCGCCGGGCAATCCCATCCGCTATGTCAGGTTTTACCTGACGATCAAAGCCGGCGTGCTCGACGGATGTTCCGGCAATCAGCAAACCGTTTGCTCGCTGCAGAAGATAGGTTTGCCCATGCCGCACAACCGTGGTGCAGGTCTGTTCCGGCTGCTGGTATCCGATCAGATGGCCTTTGACGGGCTCGGAAGCAGGCAATGGCGGAACCCCGGTTACCGCAATATCCCCGCTCCAGGCGCCTGCGGCAATCACCGCGGCCCGAAAGGTCGAGGCACCCTGCTCAGTTTCGAGCTCGACACCGCCCTCTTTTACGTGAACTCTTGAAGCCGAGCAGCGCTCTACGATTGAGGCATTCAGCTTGCGGCATGCAGCGGCCAAGGCTCTGGTTACCTCGCGGGGATTTACGATGGCGTCCCCGGGATAAAAGCGAGCTCCTGCCAGATCGGTGCTTCGCACTCTCGGCCAAAAGATCGAAACGTGATCGCGAGAGAGTGGTTTCGATCCAATGCCGAGCGCGATTTGGCGTGCGGCTCGCGATTCCAACGCATGCTGTTCGTCCGGCGAATAGGCCAGGTCAAGGCCGCCGCATTCCTGGTAATCGATAGTCAGCCTCGACGCCTGCTCAAGCCGGCGGACAAATTGGCCATACATTTGGCGGGATTGAATCGCGAGCGGCGCCAGCGGAGACTCGGCGTCAATCTCGCCGCCCGGAGATAACATGCCCGCTCCCGCCCAGCTCGCCTCTGCCCCTAGCTCTCCCTTATCAAAGATGGTGACGTCCCAGCCATCTTGTGCCAAGCGCCAAGCGACAGCGAGACCGATAATGCCGCCGCCGACGACCGCGATTCGATTGTGTGCGTCGACGCCCGTCCGGGCGGGGAGGCTAACGGATTGCGTCAATTCCGGCCGCGAGTCACGCAGGTGCCTGCATAGATTCCGGCTCGGCGCTCCCGCGTTTCACCACTTCCAGGAAAGCCTTCGCGGCGTGGCTGAGGGCCCTCCGCGCAGGGTAAACCAGCCGGATCTTGCGCTCGACGTTTAACTCCTTCACACGGATCTCGCGCAGAAGCCCCTGCTTGATCTCCTGCTCCACACACATGCGAGGAAGAAAGGCCACACCTTCGTTGTCCTGTACCAGGCGGCGGATGGTCTCGACTGTGGGCATCTCCACGTCCATGTTCAAAGGCACTTTGTGCCGCTGGAATTCGCGTAGCACCACCTCGCGATAGGGTGATAGGACGTTGTGGGCGATGAAGGTTTCCATGTCGAGCTCCGAAATCGAAATTTCGGACTGATCGGCGAATCGATGTTTGGGAGAGACAATCAGGGTGAGCCTGTCGGTGTATATGATTTCAGCGGTTAGGTGGTCGTCCGCGGGATCATAGCTGATTACCCCCAGCTCCAACTCTCCATCCAGAAGTTGGGAGGGTATTTTGCTCGATTCTGATCGCTTGACCTGAACCTTCACTTTTGGGAATAAACGCCGATATTGCTCAATATTCTGAATAAGATAAAGCGAAGTCGATTCATTTGCGCCAATTGCAAGGCGGCCCGCGTAATTGTCTTTTAGTTCACGCAGGGCATTTTCCAGATCCGCTTCGAGGTTCTGAAAACGCTTGGCATATTCCAGTACGACACGGCCTGCATCGGTAAGTAGCAGCTCGCGGCCGCTCCTATCAATAAGCCTTTCTTTTAAATCACTTTCCAAGCGCTGAATGGCGATGGAAATAGCGGGCTGTGTTCGCAAAAGTTTTTCGCCCGCTCGGGAAAAACTGCGCTCTGTTGCTACCGTTAAAAAGACTTTTAAGGGATACAGTTCCATGCGCCACCGAAATTAACCGCTTATACCATCATAATATCTAATGAGACTGGCCTGCCGTATAAATTTGCATAATCGCCCCTGTTCGCCTTAGGATGGGAAAAGTTCCCAAAGGAGTACTGACTTGAGCCGCGTCTACATCTTCGATACTACTTTGCGCGATGGTGAGCAATCCCCGGGCTGCAGCATGACTACGCCCGAAAAGCTCAGCATGGCCGCTCAATTAGTAGACTTGGGCGTCGACATTTTAGAGGCAGGGTTTCCGATCGCATCCGAAGGAGATTTCGAAGCCGTGGATGCGGTGAGCCGTCAATTTCCGTGGGTGCAGGTGGCCGCGCTGGCGCGTTCCTGCACGGTTGACGTGGAACGAGCCGCTCAGGCATTGCGGCATGCCAAACGTCCACGCATACACACGTTCATCGCGACCAGCGAGATTCATCTGAGATACAAGCTAAGGAAAAGCCGCCAGCAAGTTCTGGACGATGCAGTGGCAGCGGTAAGTCTCGCGCGCAATTACACGGACGACGTGGAGTTTTCAGCGGAAGATGCAACGCGCACAAACATTGAATATCTCGAAGAGGTATGCCAGGCGGTGGTGGCGGCGGGCGCGCGGACGGTGAATTTGCCGGATACAGTCGGCTACTCCGTGCCGGACGAGTACGCCGAGTTGATAGGCCGCATTGTGGGGCTGCTCGGGGATCGTGCCGTCGTCAGCGTTCATTGCCATGACGATCTGGGTCTCGCCGTGGCGAACTCGCTGGCTGCCGTTCGGGCCGGTGCGCGGCAGGTGGAATGCACCATTAATGGCATTGGCGAACGGGCGGGGAATGCTGCGTTGGAAGAAGTAGTGATGGCGCTCAAGATCAGGCCGGACAGGCTACCGTTTGAAACTAAGATCAACGCGCAAAAACTCTTTGGAGCCAGCCAGGCGCTGGCCCGATTCATTACGTTTGGTCCTCAACCCAATAAGGCGATAGTCGGAGAAAACGCGTTTGCCCACGAAGCCGGCATTCACCAGGACGGATATCTGAAGGAGAGATCCACTTACGAGATCATGGATCCGGCAAGCGTGGGGGTACCGGAGAGCCGGATCGTGCTCGGTAAGCATAGCGGACGCCACGCGCTGAAGAAGCGCGCCGAGGACCTGGGTTTCGAGCTTTCACGCGAAGAACTCGATGAACTTTATCACCGCTTCACGGCCATCGCGGATAACAAGAAGGGTTTACGGAACGAGGAAATCGCTGCACTGGTGCGGGATGTACTCGGCGGAGTTCAACGCAGGGAACCGGTGGGCGCCCACGTTACTGTCGCGCGGTAGCGCTTCATGAAACTGAAGGTTTTGATTCTGCCGGGCGACGGCATAGGCGTCGAGGTCACTCGCGAAGCTGTCAAGGTTTTGCGCCAGGTTGCCGCCGATCACAATCACGAACTTTCGCTTAGCGAAGGTTTGTTGGGCGGCATAGCAATTCAGAAAACAGGCACGCCGTTCCCGGAGAAGACTCGCGAGCTGGCGCTCGAGGCCGATGCGACACTGCTGGGCGCGGTCGGTTTACCCGAGTTCGATAACGCTCCGCCGGACAAGAGACCCGAACGCGGCTTGTTGGGTATCCGCAAGGCGCTCCAGGTCTATGCTAATCTCCGGCCGGTTCGATCATATGCCGCGCTGATTGATTCTTCACCGCTCAAGAACGAGCTGGTGAATGGGACCGACATGATTATTGTTCGCGAGCTGACGGGCGGCCTTTATTATGGAACCCCGCGAGGCATCTCCGGCACAGGCCGGGACGAACGCGCCGTCAACACCATGACGTACACACGTCCTGAGATTGAGCGCGTCGCGCATATGGCGTTCGAGCTGGCACGCAAACGCCGGAAAAAGGTGACTAGCGTGGATAAATCGAACGTGCTCGAAAATTCGCAGCTTTGGCGCCGGGTAGTCAGCGAAGTTGGCGCGGAATACCCGGACGTTACGCTCGATCATGTGCTGGTGGACAACTGCGCGATGCAACTGGTACTGAATCCAAAGCGTTTCGATGTGATTCTTACAGAGAACCTGTTCGGCGATATTTTGAGCGATGAAGGCGCCGTGCTGGCCGGATCCATCGGCATGCTGCCCTCCGCATCCATTGGAAGCAAGAAAGTGTCTGGCGCGTGGGTGGGATTGTATGAGCCTGTCCACGGATCGGCTCCTGACATTGCGGGCCTGGATAAAGCCAATCCGCTAGGGGCCATTGGGTCTGTGGGCGCGATGCTGGAATACAGTTTTGGACTCATGAAGGAAGCGCGGGCCGTGAATCGCGCGATCGAGGAAGTGTTGAATAGCGGAAGGGTAACAGCGGATTTGAAGCCGGCCGGCCGGCCGGCTAGCACCAGGGAAGTGGGCGACGCGGTATGCGAGTGTCTGTCGACCCGTGCGGTTTCAGCGTAGAAGCGTACCGCTCACAAGATAGGAATATATGTCGCAAGGGAACCTGCCGGCATCCAAGCCGCGCACCATTATCGAGAAAGTTTGGAACAGTCACGTGGTGGCGGAGCGAGAAGGCGCCCCAGCGCTGCTCTATGTCGATCTGCACCTGGTCCACGAGGTGACGTCGCCGCAAGCCTTTTCGGGTTTGCGCGACCGGGGTCTCAAGGTGAGGCGTCCGGATCTTACCATCGGCACGACGGATCACAGCATACCGACGCATGACCGTTCGCTGCCAATCATCGATAAAGTCGCCGAAGCGCAGATTATGCAATTCGAAAAGAACTGCCGCGATTTCGGGATTCCCTTCTATGGTCCTCACAGCGATAAACAAGGAATCGTGCACATCATCGGCCCGGAGCAGGGTTTGACACAGCCAGGCATGACGGTGGTGTGCGGTGACAGCCACACGTCGACACACGGAGCGTTCGGAGCGTTAGCGTTTGGAATCGGGACCAGCCAAGTGGAACATGTGCTGGCTTCGCAATGCCTGCTGCAGGCGCGTTCCAAGACCTATGAAGTGCGTGTGGAAGGCACTCTCAAGCCAGGCGTGGGGGCCAAGGACATCATCCTCAGCCTGATCTCGCGGATCGGTATCGGCGGGGGTACCGGATCCGTGCTCGAGTATTCGGGCTCGGCCATTCGTTCTCTCTCCATGGAGGAGCGGATGACGATCTGCAACATGTCGATAGAAGGCGGCGCGCGTGCCGGACTGATCGCGCCGGACGACACCACTTATCAATATTTAGCCGGCCGACCCTTCGCACCCAAGGCCGCTGCCTGGGAGCGAGCGCTAAGTTTGTGGCGGAAGCTGCCGACCGACGCAGGCGCGAAATTCGACAAGCAGATTACGATCGAAGCCGGCGCGCTCGAGCCGATGATTACCTTTGGCACGAACCCAGGGATGGGTATATCGATTACGGCTCCCGTTCCCGATCCGGCGGCTGTAAGCGATCCTATCGAACGGGATTCGCTCGGCAAAGCTCTGCGCTATATGGATCTGCCCTCTGGCAAGCCGCTTCTGGGGCATCCCATTAACGTGGTCTTCATCGGTAGCTGCACGAACTCGCGCATCTCCGACCTCCGCGCCGCGGCGGAGATTCTGAAAGGACGCAAGGTGAATCCAAACGTACGCGTCATGGTGGTTCCCGGCTCTCAGCAGGTCAGGAAGCAGGCTCAGGTCGAAGGACTGGACCAAGTGTTCAGGGCGGCAGGGGCGGATTGGCGCGAAGCGGGTTGCTCTATGTGCATTGCCATGAACGGAGATCAATTGGCGCCCGGCGAGTACAGCGTTTCGACGAGTAATCGAAACTTCGAAGGGCGGCAAGGCAAGGGAGGCCGGACGTTTCTGGCAAGTCCCTTGACAGCGGCAGCGAGCGCAGTGACGGGCGTTGTCACCGATGTGAGGACGCTTTTGTAGAGAGAGTAGCGCATGGAAAAGTTCACGCCTTTCACCAGCCGCCTGGCTCCCTTGCCAATCGACAATATCGATACGGATCAGATCATCCCGGCGCGATTTCTCAAGACCACGTCCAAAGCCGGACTGGGCGATCAGCTCTTCTTCGATTGGCGATACGACGCCGAAGGAAAACCTAATCCCGATTTCCTGCTAAATAAACCGCAAGGCCGCGCGGCGCAGATCCTGCTCGCGGGAGATAACTTCGGGTGCGGCAGCTCGCGAGAACACGCTCCTTGGGCGCTGACTCAATATGGGTTCAGGGCCGTGATTAGCACATCCTTCGCCGACATCTTTCGGGGCAACGCTCTGAAGAACTCGCTTTTGCCGATCGTTGTTTCGCCTGAGGTCCAGGAAATGCTCCTCAAATCCGCCGCCGCGGATTCCTCAGCCACAGTGACGGTAGACCTGGCCCAGCAGAAGCTTACTCTTCCGGATGGTTCAGCCGTAAGTTTCCCCATCGATTCTTTTGCGAAAGATTGCATGCTGCAGGGCGTGGACGAACTTGGCTACATCTTGCGGCAGGAAGACGCAATCGCGGCGTACGAAGCAAAACGGGAAATGACAGTGAATACGATCGCCGCTACTTGACGACAGCTGAAGGCGAATAAAGTACCGCTCCTGATTTGTCGCTTGCCGGGCGCGGGTAAGTTGGTCCCTGTAAAATGTTGTTGGACCAAACGGCAAGAGAAGACGTGACTGCTTGGTGCACTACCCGACCAAGCTACGAGACCGCGCCTTCGGAAGGAATCGATCATGAAATCTGCTCTACTATGCACTGCCGCGCTCCTCGCCGCGGCCGCTTTGGCGTGCGCCCAGCGCGGAGGCCGCACCACGGAATCCGTCACCATCAACGGCAAAACCGTCAGCATCAACTACTCCGCGCCATCCGTGAACGGCCGCGAAGGCAAGCTCTTCGGCAAGGACGGCAGAATCGGCCAGGATCCGAATTACCCGGTGTGGCGAGGAGGCGCAAACGCCGCTACCGCACTGCATACAGACGCCGATCTCGATATAGGCGGGCTCGCCGTTCCGAAGGGCGATTACACGCTTTACATTAATTTGGCGGATCCCGATAACTGGGAACTCATCGTCAACAAGCAGACGGGCCAGTGGGGTCTGACTTATAACAAGGGGCAGGACTTGGGTCGCGTCAAGATGACCATGAGCAAACCTCCGGCCATGGTGGAGAAATTGAAGTACACTCTTTCGGATGCGGGCGGCAACAAGGGCAGGCTGCAGTTGGCATGGGAGGACCATATCGCCTCGGTGCCGTTTACCGTGAAGTGAAGGATTCGATCGGTCGATCTACGCGCGAAGGCGCTCTCCGGATGAAGAGCCGTGAAATGGATATAGGCGTCGCAAGGCGCGTCAGATGAAGCCCATTGCATTTAGCACCTTGGGGGCAGCAGCTCTCGTTTGCCTTACATCATTACCACTTCGGACGCAAGACTCTTTGAACGCAAGCACCGCAAAAATCATCCGTCTGCTTGAGAATGCGAAAAGAAACGCGCAAGCTCACGGCGCGCAGTATATGCCGCTACTCTCGCCATCGGACGAGCTGCTGCGAGGCCCAAATGCCAAGATCGACTTTAAGGCTGTGCAAAGGGCCGGCTATGCCGTCATCCCCTGGACAATCGATGATACGGCTCGGATGCGAGAGTTGATTGGGGAGGGTGTCCACGGAATCATCAGCGATCGTCCGGATCTTCTCCATAGCGAGTTAGAACAGGCGAAACGGAGCGCGAAAGGACCGCGAGACGCGGCGTACCTTTCGAGCTTCGACGCAGAGGGCCATCGCGGGGCCCGGGACCTGCGGCCTGAAAACACGCTGCCGGCTTTCGAAGCAGGTCTTGACAATTTGATCACAACGATTGAGACGGACACTGGGGTGACGGCCGATCACGTGTCGCTGATCAGTCACGAGCACTTCATCAACCCGCAGACCTGTCGGGCGGCGGATGGGTCGAATTATACGCCGGCGAACCGCGTCTTCATCAAAGACATCACCATGGCTGAGGCGCAGAAGCGGTTCATCTGTGATCGCGTTTTCCGGGGGCCGCAGCAGAGGAACGATGTGGCGCTTTCACCGGTATCCGTTGCCTTTGCCAAGGAACACGGACTGATCAGCCCTTACGTTCCGACGAATGTGCAGCAGCTTTACCGATTTGTGAATTTCTATGCTGGTTATTACAGGGAGGGGCCGGGGCAAGCGGATCCGAAGGCCGACATGCGCTGTCGAAATGCCCGAAAGGTGCGGTTTAACTTAGAGACGAAGGTAGATCCGCGGGCGCAATCGGCGGGCGACACATTCGGTCCGGAAGTATTCGTGCACACCCTGTGCCAAAGTGTAGCGGCCAATCACATGGAAGAGCGCTCGGATATTCAGAGCTTCGATTTTCGGACCCTGCTGCTCGCGCAGCGTGAGTATCCAAAAATTCCGACTGTGTTCCTGGTGGAAGAGTGGAACCTGGCCGACCAGTTCGTTCCGGCTGAGTTCCGGAACGAAGAACCGGCCAGGTAGCCGAAGAGCTCGCCAGCATCATCGCTCGCATGGCAGCACTCAGTCAATATTCATTTGTCGGCGGAAGAGATGTCCGATGACCGAAGTGACATTCGCCCTCAAACCTGCACCGGATCGCGCACTGGCAAAGAGCGCATCAACTCGTCGGCGAGCGTATGACAGCGTCTCGCGAATGCTACTTTAGGGTGTGGTGAGGTGCGAGAGTGGTTGAATCGGGCGGTCTCGAAAACCGTTGAACCTTTACGGGTTCCGTGGGTTCGAATCCCACCCTCACCGCCAGAATAGAATCAATAACTTAGCAGACAATCAGCCAATTTTGGTGGGCAATGGTGGGCAATGCGATGCTAGGATTTTGCCTAAGCTCTATGGCGCTGAATCTCTATCGTCGCCACCACCGCACAGCCGGAAAATGTGTCGGGGGGCACGCTCCCGTATTCCCGCAATTACGAACCCGAAGAGCTCCGGCGAAATTGGAAGAAGTGTCACTGTCCCATCTATGCCTGCGGCACTGTTAGGCTGGCAAAGTTCCAACGCAAAAACACCAAAAAGACGACCTGGCCAGAAGCGAAGGCTCATCGCCGCCGTGATGGGAGTAAGCTGCAAGTTGGGAGCTTTGGCGAACCCTCCACTTTGCCGGTGCGTAGACCGAGTCTGTGAGCGAGGCCGAGCCATCAAAGCCTTCCATTACTATTCACTTCGCTACGGAAGCGTATCTCGCTAACCGCGCCGGGCGCAGTATCGCGCCAGCAACGCTCCGCAAGTACAACACATTCGTCAAGCAGTTTCGTGATTTCGCCGCAGAGAAAGGTTACGTGCTTGCTCGAACAGATCCAGATCACGGATATGGACGAGTTTTATTCACGTATGGAAGGACGGCATCCGTGCAAAGGCAAAGAAGCTGGAGCGTCTAAAGGGCTTCTCTCAAGTTTCTGCGTTAAACGAAAGTGGATTCTGGAGAACCCGGCCGCTGATCTTGAAGCGCCGGTCGGTGCCGGGAAGCGCAGCGAATCGGATGCCCTTGACGGACCCAGAACTCGTGAAGAATCTACGAGACGTGTGACAAACTGCCCGAGACGCGATGGAACAATCATTTGGGCTGCGGATCGTGGAGCGGTGACGATGTGAAGACCATGATGATGCTCCTCTGCTGGACCGGCCTTCGCATTAGCGACGGGGCCATGTTCGACATGAGCCGTGCCAGTCCGCACGCTGAAGGCGGCGCCAACATCTTCCTGCGAATGCACAAGATCAAAGGGCCACTCTTCACATGGGTTGACGATTGGCTCTATGAGCGCCTATTAGCGCGTGAACGTAAATTTCGGTCCAAAGATTTTTGCGTTGGGCCGCTCGGAGCGGTTAGAGACCGTAACTGATCTTTGGCGGCGGAGAATCAATCGTGTTCTTGATGTTGCCGGGCCCTTTGAATGCGGTACGCCGACGCCGCACGTTTTCCGGCACACGTTTGTGCGGCTCTTGCTTCAGCGCGGCGTGTCGTCTCGTGATGTCGCGGATCTGATCGGCGATACAGAGGATATGGTTTTGAAACATTACGCTCGCTGGGTACCGGAGCGCCAGGAGCGGCTGACAAATATTTTGCGGGAAAAGCTTTCGACAGCACCAAGGCCAAAGCTTGCCGTGATTCGCGCAAAGAAATGAAGAAGAGTGGCTAGGCTTCGAACTTACAACAGCAACCGGCGTCCGCATCGCCGACCTGCATTTGTTTAGACGCCCAAGCGATCGAGAGCTTCCTGTTCACGCCGGAAGTCCTCGATACCGTATTCGATCCAAACGCCATGAGCCTTCAGGAATCCGTCAAGTTCGTACCGGCTTTGAAATCCCAGCAATCGGCATAGTTCTGCCTTCGATATGCGCTCGTTGTTGTATTCCTTTAATGCAAACGCTTCGAGCGCCCGGCGTGACAGATCGACGCCCGACGCGCCTAGGCGGCCCGCAAGATCATCGGGTATCGAGACGGTAAGATCCATAGCGCCCTATTGCATAGATTAACCCGGCAAGCTTGCGCTCGGGTTCTGGACAGGCTTGCCTTACTTTGAATCCGGCGATTCCAGCTACCAGGACCGCGATGTCGATCACTCCTCTAGGACGGTGTCTGGGGCCGGCCAACCCGTTGTCTGCGGCAATCGTTTCTTTTCGCCACGGTACACGCGAATTGCCCTGGAAATCTGTGGTTCCGTAACGCCTGACAAGTCGCGGGCGGCGGTCTCTAGCTTACGCGCGAATTCACGCCCTTCAAGGCCAACTTCCCGCTAGGAGGGTCTGTGACTGATACAGTCTCATTTAAAAGTCGCATATGAGCATCCCGGTCCTAGTAGAAATTGCGTATTCATTAAATCAGGAAGCATGGTCCGAACGAAACAAGGCTGCATTTGAAGGTCTCTTTGGGAGTCCCGCCGGACGTTATCCAAAGCAAGCGTTAAAGGCGCTGACACTTCGCGCACCAGAGATGAGTGGTGATTCCGGCGTCCCTTTCGCCGCCTATATTCACCCGCAGAACCCAGCTTCTGGGTCCATACAGCGGGCTTTCGTTCGTTATGTTTCCGGTACCTGAACGACCGTGCCTGATTGGGATGGTGGTAGGCGCACAAGGCCTTGCACCGGACGAGGCAATTCTCGGGCGGCCTGGTCACGCCCGGAAGACACAGGCGATCTGTTCCTGGCTGAATCAAAAATACGGCCGAGGAAATTTTATCGCTTGGGCAAAGCAAGATCCAACTCGGACCGATCTTCCTGTTCCGGAGAACGTGGCGAAACGATGGCCAGAGTACAAAAGCGTTTTCGATAGGTACGGCAAGGAAATTTACGCCGTGTATTGCCCGACTGACGAGCGCACCGGAACTGAGGCTGCATTAGCGGCGTTTCTCGATCTTCTTTTTGAAGAACGCGGTTATCAGCCGATCGCTAGTGCCCAGGCCAGCTACCAATCTATCCGCGCCGAGTGGTTTAACTATCTCATGCCAAGCGTCGAAAGCAGTCAAGTGGCAGACTTGCTTGCCGGCTCGACGATATGTGATCATCCAAGGCCCGCCAGGTACCGGGAAGACGATGATGGCAACCGAACTCCTTCGACACCACCTACGGTGGGCGAGGGCGAACCATACAATTTCATCCGAATACCACGTATGAAAACTTCATCGGCGGCCTAGCTCCCATGATGAGTACTGATGGGGAACTGGGGTTTCGATTCACACCCGTGCCCGGCTTTCTGATGGAGGCAGCAGCCGAGGCACTCCAACTATCCATCAAGCAACTACCTGCTGCACATCGATGAGATTAACCGCGCGGACTTGGGCAAGATTCTCGGTGAAGCGATATTTCTTCTTGAACCGATGGCGTCGGGCCGAAAGATTGCCCTTCCGTACGACTTCGGCGAACCATTTCACCGGACCTTCTTCCTTCCAAGCAACTTGCATATTCTCGGAACAATGAACAGTGCTGATCGTAGCATCGCCATTCGTTGATGTGGCTGTGCGGCGGCGATTTGCATTCGTTTCGCTCTGGCCGCGCATGAGCGTGGTTGAGCAATTCGGATGCGGCATCATGCAAAAGGCGTTTCAAGATTTGATTTCGATCTTCGTTGAGCACGCCGCTGAAGACGCTTTCCCGCTAGTGCCCGGTCATTCGTATTTTCTGGAACCGGATGAGTACCGTGCCAAATGGAGTCTTCGTGTGAACCTGGCGCCACTTCTGGAAGAGTATTTAGCGCAAGGCTACGTCGGCGGTTTCGCTGAGCCGATCCGCGGGTATTTGCAAGAACTGCGAAGCTTGTGAAGACGCGAAATACTCGACCTCCTTCCGAAAGCTGTACCGCTACGGCAGGTGGAGCCGGCCGAGAAGTGTGTCTGGAATTGACAGATCACTCGATCATGGAGCGATCGGCGATCCATTTCTTCAAGGTTCGCGGGATGCGCGATCCACACGTGCAAGCCGCTCGAATAGCGGAACAATTCGTCAAAGCAGAACAGAGCGTTGATGTCGCTGTTAGATGTTCGCATTGAGCGAGACTATGACGGAAATGATGTCCGGCTCGTCATCCAGGCCGGAGCTGCCGTCGGTGCGATTCCACTGATTTCTCCAACAACCGCTCGACACGATTTCGGCCTCATTGTTCAACCACGATTTCCTTGGGCAGGAATTGGTCCGATGCTCGCCGAAATGGGGTGGCGTGTCAGCCCAGCGGCGCTGCATTTGCCGCTTCTGCGTCGCTCGGAGCGCCGAGTGCCGATCTGGGTGCTGTCCTTCATGATCCTCATGAGATTGAAAGCCCTGCTCGACTCTCTTGATCGAAGATTCGAACTTACAACGGAGACCCGGCGCGCTCCGCGAGATAGCGTGCGTTGGGCTGAATATGCAACAAAAAGCCTGCCAAACGCCAGCTTTTTATCACTACCCTGTACGTTTCCTGATCTTCGCGATGATCGACTTCTCAAAGGCGCGATTCGGCATGCCATTGAGCGTCAACTACGCGCGCTGGAGACTCAAAAAGAGCACGGCGCATTTATTCACAGAATGATTGAGTTTGGGCAGCAATTACTATGTCGGTTCAAACGGTTCCAGTGTATGTGCCATCGGCAACAACTCTCGGGAGCTGGCTTCAGCGCCCATTACGCGCCGAGCAGTTTATCAATGGCCTGCAGGCAATCGAATGGACGATTGAGGAAAGCGGGCTGGCCGAAGTGAGTGACCTGGAAGGTATACCGTGGACCATGCCAATGGACAAATTTTTCGAAGCTTGGGTCGAAACTGTGCTTCGACTCGTTGCCCAGCGTACTGGCGCTCAAATGAAGGTGGGGCGCAAGCGAGAAACAACCCACCCCATCAATTGGGAGCCATCGTATCTAGGCTCGCAGAAATCACTCGCGCCAGACATCTGGCTCGAATGGGATTCCGCGACACTGATCGTTGATGCAAAGTACAAGCGCCATTGCGAAGAACTCCAACAGCACTCATGGTGGAGGGTTGAAGAAGAACTCCGGGAACAACATCGAAACGATCTGCTTCAGGTACTCGCGTACGCTAACTTGGCGCGGACTTCAGACGTCATCGTCTGCCTTGCTTATCCCTGCTCGGCCGAGAATTGGACTTCTTTGCGAGAGCGCGGACGTCTGATACATCGCGCCGAGCTCGCAGTAGGTTCGCGAGCGGTTCACATTTGGTTAACCGCGGTTCCAATGGCCACAGCCGTAGAGCGGATCGCTGTTCCTTTGGCCGACTCAGTACGGAAAGCGATAGCCGGAATCACGCCCCATTAATGGGATGGATTCATGCTGGCGGACTCACCTTTCTCAGTTATCCGCGCGGGTGACTAGGTCGTTCATGGCGACTTGAGAATCTCCGACCACAGCTTGCCCCGCGGATTTGACAAACCGGTCGTAGCGCTCGCGTGCCCGAGCAACTGAGTGGGTAATAGCTTCCTTGGGTGGCTCCGGAACGCAGGTAAGGAATGTCTTGACGAGCGTATCGACTACCGCGAACAGAGCCTGTTGTGCCCTGTGCACACGCAAAATATCTCGGGAAATTCGCTCAAGCCCGGCGGCGATGCGCAGTTCGGCTTCGCTCAACGCGCCGTCCCGATGGTTGATCTCATTACGAATCGCTGCTCGCATAAAAGCGGTAGGGCTCAGGTATGCGCGGTCCTTTGCCGCCTGCCTGATGAGCTTGTACTCATCTTCCGTTAAACCGACCGTAGCCTTGACCCGCCGACGTGGCCTCATAACTCCGCCTCATTGAAAAAGGGACCGGCGAGCGGATTTCCGAACAACTAAGCCTCGAAAAAAGTTGCCGGGCAAATGCCGGGCAATGTCAGTAATGTGCCCGGCTGTGGAAGCGGCTGAAGGCAAATCAAAAAGCCGCGGAAATCATGCGCTGTGCCTGGCAATCCTTTATGTTCCACTACCAGCGTCTTTCCTGCCGATCCGCCCCCTTTCGGGGCTACCTGCGTTATCAAATGCGGCAAAAAGTTGAACGCTGCTGTAGCTCGTTGTATTTTGTTGCACTCTCCCGTCTGTGTTTGCCATACGTCGGATTCGCTCGTTTATCGTCTGTGAAGTGTTCGGAATCGCCCGCCGCCACTCCCTCGCCATAGAGGCGGCGTGAAGCCAAGTGACGACAAAGATCAAACGAGCGACTGGGTCAGTGAGGCTCGACGCCGCCTCGCGACAAAGCTTCGGAAAAAGCCAGATACCAAGGCCGCTCAGATCTGGGCGCTCTGGCCGGAGATTAAGAAGGCCGTCGCCGGGGGACAACGAATGAACACTATTTGCGCCTGGCTTCAGGAAGCGGAAATCGTAGTTACTCCTAAAGCGCTCAGCTCTTACATTAGTCGATGCCGGAGAAAAGAGCAGCTAGGCTGCATCGGACCAGGCGTTCAGATTGGGGCCGAAAAGCTGACCGACCACGATCCAATGGCGCTGGCACGCCGGACGTTGAGCAAACCGCGGTTCGATATTCGGCAACTCCACAATGACGGCGATCCGAGCGAACAGAATCTCATCTAACCGAGGCAAAAAGTGCAAACAGGAAGAACAGACCACACGCAATCAAGCCCGGAAACTGCCATCCACCTGGTCCTACAAGGGAAGGGTGGCGTGGAAAAAACGGTCGTGGCGAGTTGGCTCGCCGAGTTTCTCATGACCGTGGGTGTCATTGTGCTGGCATTGGCACCAAAATACCGGCCACGCCAACCCCGGAGCCCGCGGAATTGGTGAGTAGGGAAATCAAAGCAATAAAGCGCGGAGAACTTAAACGATGCTAGAGATCGGAGTTGATACTATCCCGGTTCGTCACACCGTCCTGGACACAACGTTCGAACCACACTATAGCATCGGCGACCTTGCTCGCCAGTGGCGACTAAGTCGCGAGACGGTGAGGCTGTTGATTAAGGACGAGCAAGGCGTTGTGAAAATCCGGCTCGGCCGCCGGAAGTCGATGACGCGTTATAGCGTACCTGAATCGGTTGCCCGCCGCGTCCATACGAAGCTGTTCAATCCACCATCCCTTGCGAATGGGGCGAAATAAGGCGGAATGGGACAGATTGATTGCCTTATTCCGCCTGATGCGGGCGTTCGTCCTTCGTCCATAGCCATACGAGCCCGTTGCCCGCCGATTCACACAAGCTCCTAACCCATTGCCTGGTTTACGTTCGGGAGGCCATCTCGTTCCACGGCCCGCCAGGAGACCACGCTGCACTAAACGGCACATTAGATGCCGCTGCACTAAGCACCGGCGCTGCGAATCGGCGAATCTCTTCGCCGACTGCATTCAGTTCCGTGTCCGCACGAGCGAGCCGGCTTCGCCGGAGAAAAGCTCGCCATTGAATGGCTCTATTGGGTTCAGAATAAAATGCGTCCGTTAGACCCACAGGCTCGGCTTCCACTGTGGTGCCACGATGCCGGAAGGTAGCGCGGATTGCGTCCACCAGAAGCTGCCCTTCGAAAGGAAAGATGCGGGAGAGAAGAGCCACATCGTAATAGTCTTTTAGTCGGCTGTTCAACAACCCGAGCGCAGTAAGCGCTTCGAGTTTTTCGGCCACCACTGTTTCTTTCGGGTATGTCGTCAGGACGGGAGCCGGAAATTCGAGAAGAGTCGGATATTCGATCATGATCGGCCGTGGAACGATTACGTCGCCAAACCCGATGTCGATCTGCATCGGAATTCGCGCCCCGGCGAGAACGGCACTGAATTTGGCCCGAACGCCTTCATAAACGGCATCCTCCCTGATCCGTGTTACTTGCAGTGAGCGCACGTTGAACTCAATTCCGTCCGGTTCCGCAGCTACCCTGCAGACTTCGGTAATCACAGATTGAATGTGTACCAGCTCGTTGCTTGTGCGCCCCAAAAGGTCGATATCTACTGTCGGCCTGGAGATTGGCGCCCGCCAGGCGGTCAGCAGGAGTGCCCCCTTCAAGACAAATCGATCCACGAAGGACGACTTGCCTAGGCGATACAGGAACCTTTCCATCGCGTAATACTGAAGCAGTTCCTGAAAGGGGCGCTCACTCGCCCGCGACCGATTGAACAGCCGCTGTCGAACAGAAGCGCCGAGGTCACGAGCGCTCAAAATGTGGCCTCCAGATATGGCCGCATTACTCGCATGACACGATCGATTTGCGCGAATGTTGTGAGTGCTTTCAGGTCTGGTTTGCGTTTCTTCTCTCTATAAGCACGGAGAGCTTCGACTGCGACATCAAGGCCGATTTTATTTCGGTATTTGAAACAATCGGCGATGGTCTTTTCGGGAGAGTATATTTTGACAGACACGCGATCAATCGTGAATGTCTCAATGCCGGCACGATACGAGGCTTCCGAATACCAGAAGATGCGCAGCGGAATGCTTTCCATCCTGGGGGCCTGAGCATGGCTCGGAAACGCCACATCAATTGCATGTGGAATCTGTGTTGTCAGGCCATGATGGGAAAGCGCGGATATGAGACACACCACACCAAGCGGCGCTCGAAGAGCGACTGCAACCAGGTCTGGGCTTGTGAGGGGAGGCGCGGAGGCCAGCCGGTACAGCCCCCTTCCCACGCGCTCAATCTCGCCGCGGTCCCGAAGTTCATAGAGAGTCCGCGGGTGGATGCCGCGCCGAAGCGCCTCGCTAGTGCGCAGTATGCCGTCGTATTCCTTGAATATGCGGCGCGCGTTCGCGAGCGGTTGTGGCATGGCTGGCACCGGATAAACCCTTCGGATATTGTGCACATTTTCCGATACTTTTATCCAGCCCTTTGAATCGCTTGTTGAATTGCCGCGTAGGTCGCCGTGGGCAATGGTGGGCAATGCGCGACGGCAGAGCCTGCAAAAATTGCATCTGCTGCAACGAAGAATCTATAACTTACAGGGGTCTAAACACATCCTGAGCATTCGAATCCCACCCTCACCGCCAGAAAATGAAGGACTTAACTCAATCGGAGCTCCTAATTGGAGAAGACCGCGGCCGCATCAAGCAGGACGTGCTTAGTGCGCGCCACATCGTTTTACCAATCAATTCCCCAAATACCTGAACGACACAGCTCGCGAATTTGCATAGCCGCCAGGAACGGATGTCAACTTTAACAGCACTTCAAAGGGGCGTACTGGTGTGCCGGGCCGGTGTCCCATGGAGCGAAGTAAAGCACTAAGCTGCTTGGCATTGGTCGCCATCTCTCCGGCGGCTTCCGTGGCTTCCATGTTCAGGCCTTCAACGATTACTACCGCTCCGCCATCGCTAGAATTCGGAGCCAAAGCGATCACGGCAAAAGATTCCAGCTCTTTCTGTTCCGTTCCGTCCACGTCGAGAGTAGCCGGGATGCCAAAAAACGATGCTTCCCCTGGCTTGGGATGGCGATTTTGAAAGACGGGAGCGCGCGAGACGGCATCGCGAGTCAGCACAAAATTCATGGAGCACTCGAACAATTCAACCCAGGGATTCGACCGGCGGCTTCCAATGAGAACCGCGTTTGACTTGCGGAGCTCGCGGACATCGACATTGCGGGCGTACTGTGGGTTCAAGCGGCCTCCGAATTGCCGACTCAACTCCTCCAGCCGCAAGGTGATGTTCAAATCAGCCGGGCTGGTGCAGCGTCTGGCGGCGAGTTCTCTCAGCTTCGGGTTCCGAGCGTCCATCTGCAGGTACTTCCGGCCAAGATAGTCGCCCAAGTTCAAATCGCGTTCGGTCAAATCCTGCCATAAAGCGAAACCTGAATCCGCAGCAATTGCCAGCAGCGGACGGTCCGAGGAACGGAAGAAAGGCGCCCAAAAATCGCGCAACGCAGTCGCCTGACGACGAGTGTCCAACGAACGGCCCTGGCTAGGTGCGCGAGCAATCAAAGCAAATATCAGCACACATGCCAGAGCGCCAGCCAAAATCAAAAGCGTGCCACGAGAAACTCTAGAACGGGCTTCCGCCAACTTCGTCCTTGATCCGGCCGGCTCTCGAGACACGCTCAATTCGAAATGGGGAACATAGCTGCCTTTTGGTACCGACACGATCACGGGCTCATGAGATCCTTCCGTGCTGAAATATTTGCTCAGCCGCTGCCGCAGTTCGTGAGCTCGAACACGAACAATGTTGTCAGTGGATGGGTCGTAATCGGCCGGGCGGCCCAGCACATCAGTCCCAATCTGGTGTTCCTTAACCTTCCCATTTTTCCCGGCGAGCGCCTGCTCGGCGATGTATAGCAGGAAGGCCCGGAGAGCTGGCGAGCTGGCGAATGTAGGGCTATCTACGACACGCCGGACTAGCGCGCGCTTTTCCTCTTGTGAGATATGACAATCTGCCTCGGGGGAGGGCGGATTCGAGATTGCTGATCGCGCTCCAGACACGATGAACTCTAAAGGCGCGCCTTTAATCGCACTAGTAGTTTACTGCAAGAGCAATTGTTTAGCCGCTTCAGCCGATCGCGTCCCAACTTTACGGTTAAGTTAACTTTTGATCCGGCAGAATTCGGTAGAGAATACAAGCCGGGTCCGCACGCGCCGCGCGAGCGCAGCCATAGAAGGGGTCATTTTGGAATGAAATCCGCCTCCCGATTCTCAGCGTTCCTCCTATTCGCAACATACCTTCTTCCATCCTGCTTCGCGCAGGACCGAGGCAGCCTTCGCGGCACCGTCACGGACCCTACGGACTCGGGTGTGCCGGATGCTACAGTTACCGCACGAAACGCAGAGACCGGCGTGACGCAGACCGTCAAGACAGTCTCCGACGGAAGCTTCAGCATCTTGTATCTCCCGGTCGGCAACTACATCGTTACGACGGAAAAGGCCGGTTTCAAGAAATCGGAAGTCAGCGGCGTCCGGGTGGATGTGAACAGCGTGATTCCGATCACGGTGAAGCTTTCGGTAGGTGCAGTCAATCAATCCGTGGAAGTGACCGCTGCGCCTCCCGTGCTGGAGGTAACGGGAGCCAACCTGGGAAAAGTACTGCCAACTCAGGCCATCATGGACCTGCCGTTAAGTATCGGCGGTGGTATCCGGAGCAATATGTCATTTGTGATCCTCACACCGGGCGTGATCGGATCATCTGGCAATCCGCGCATTGGGGGCGGCATGCTCGATGGCCAAAGCGAGCAGCTCGATGGCGCCGAGTCGCAGAGCGAGCGCCGGAATGACCCGGCGATGAACGGCATCAGCGTTGAGGGCGTCGAGGAATTCAAAGTACAAAGCTCCAGCTATTCAGCTGAGTATGGCCGTACGTCAGATGGAGTCATTAATTGGGCGACCAAATCCGGCACCAACGAACTGCATGGCGACTGGTTTACTTTTGGAATTAACGAATTTTTCAATGCGCGCGGCTACACTTTCACGCCGACCGAGAGGCCAGTGAACCGGCAGTGGAATAACGGCGGGACCATCGGGGGGCCTGTCTATATTCCCCGGGTGATTGACGGACACAACAAGCTGTTCTTCTTCTTTGCTTACGAGCGATATGACCAGAGGATTGGCCGCTCGACAAGCCTCGTTACTGTACCCATTGATGCATGGCGCAACGGCGATTTCCGCACTCTCGTCGATTCGAGCGGCAACATGATTCCGATCTACAATCCTTTCGCGGCGGACGGAACCATCATCGGGAATGCGAACACACGGGTTCCGTTTCCAAACAACATCGTGCCGGCAAGCATGATTACTCCGCTTGCTCATACGCTCATGTCTGTGCTGCCCGAGCCCGACAATCCGGACGCGATTACGAATAACACGCGTTCAGCCCACGGTTCGACAGGAACCTCGAATGTGCCGTCGATCAAGGCGGATTATGTTATTTCCTCGAACAATCGACTTAGTTTCTTTTACAGCAGATTCAACAGCCCCGCGACACTCTACCAGCCCGTTATCGAGGGTGTTCCGCCTTCCACAGGATGGAACTCGTCGAACCTGATCTCTTACTACCGGGTGAATGAAGATTGGATTATCTCCCCGAACATAGTAAATCACTTCACGGCCGGGTTAAATTTGCGGCATGTGCTGGAAAATCCGTACAGCGTATCGCACTTGGAGCAGAACGACGCATTTGCGAAGGCCACTTATGCTCCAGGCAATCCGACACCGTGGACTTCGGGAAGAATGACGAATTACACCACAAGCGAGTTAGGCTGGGGAACTTTCGTCGATACCGACTCACGGCAGAGAAGCACGGACTGGAAGGAACAGTTAGCGTGGCTCAAGGGAAAGCACAGCGTTAAGTTCGGGTTTGAGTACCTGACCTGGCTTTACCGGCGCCTCGATTACAATGACGCTTACGGCACAATCAACTTCGGGGCCGGGGCGACCGGCAACCCAAGCCTCAGCGGCACTACCGGCGACTCATGGGCGTCGATGCTTCTCGGATTATCCAGCGGCGGTACCTTCCGCTACCCCGACGACACCACGTTCAAAGGCCCTTATTACGCCTGGTACGTGCAAGACGACATCAAAGTCAGCCAGAAACTTACAGTGAATCTGGGCCTCCGCTACGAGTTACCTTTCCCGAAAAGAGAACGGTATAGCCGCAACAGCAATTTTTGTCCGACATGTCCGAATCCTGATGCCGGCGGGCTGCTGGGAACGATGGTCTACGCGGGCCTCGGCGGGCAGCCGCTCTACTTTGGACAGCTCCGCGAAAATGCCTTTGGTCCACGCTTAGGAATTGCCTATCAACTTACCCCGAAGACGGTGATCCGAACAGGTGGATCCATCTATTACATGCCGCCGCGCGAAGATGGCAATGCGGACAACGGCACACAAGGCTACGCCGGAACCTACAGTCCGCCCTCCAACTACTTGTCCTCTGGGATTTCGATGCTGGCGTCGCAAGGATTTCTACCATTCGCCGCCAGCGTCGCGGCGAACCAGCCCGTAGTCCTGGATCCCAACTCTATCCAGCTCTTCGGTAGTCCATACTGGTTCTTTCCGCCAGCGGGCCGCACACCTTATTTCATCGACTTCAACTTTTCAATTGATCGCAGCATCGGCACTTCCTCGCTATTTAGAGTTAGCTATCACAATACCGCCGGGGTGCGGTTACTGACAGACTGGCAGAACGGGGTGGTCAATGCTCTGGATCCGAAGTACATCGGCATCTATGGAAGCCTTCTGAATCAGTCCCTGAGCAGCCTGATGAGTAATCCCACAACAGCTGCGGTCCTCAACGCGAATGGATTTAAGCTGCCGTTTGCATCGTGTATCGCGCCCGGCTGCCTCTATTCCTCTTATCCGTTAAATCTCACTCTGTCGCAAGCCCTTCGTCCATTTCCGCAATACAGCAATATCGACGTCCATGCAGGTGCGAGCAACGACGGTCACCTGACCTTCAATGCTCTAGAAGCCAGTCTTGAACACCGCTTCGCACACGGCTTCTACGCAATGATCACATACACGTACGCGAAGACAATCAACAATACAGATGGCGAAGATTCCGATCGCCAGGACACGAATGCCGTGCAGAACCCATTCAACCGCCGCTTGGATAAAGCGGTATCAGACCAGGACACGCGGCACAATCTGCGGCTCGCTTATGTCTACGAGTTACCGGTTGGGAGAGGCAAAACCTACTTAAGCAACATGCCAAAACTGGTCAACGCTGCAATTGGAAATTGGAGAATTTCAGCCATCCAGACCTATGTCTCCGGCCAACCGCTAGCAATCAGTTGTGGGCAGAACATGTATGGCGCTGCCGGAACGACCCGCTGCAGCTTTGCTCCGGGAGCCGGGCAGACAATCCCATTAATTAATCCGGCTTGGAACTCTAGTCCGGCGAGCGCGTATGGGCCCGGGCTCAGCGCTAATCCAATTCCCTATCTCAATCCTGCAGCGTTCGTCTACCCACCCAATGGCGTTTATGGCAACACGCCTCGCTATATCGACCAGCTTCGCGGGCCATGGACCGTCAACGAGGACATCTCGGTCCTGAAGAACTTTTACGTTACCGAAAAGAAGTATTTCGAGCTTCGTGCGACCGCAACGGACGCTTTCAACCGGCACACTATCGACAAGCGGCCCAACACAACCATGGGCAATTCGAATTTTGGTTATCTCACAGGGGCGCAGTTCAACAGCCCCCGCTCCATTCAGTTCGGGCTGAAATTTTTATTTTGAAACTCAGCACATTTGGAGTTTTCGCGTCGCTGGTTGCAGCAGGCGCATTTCTTCCGTCTCTCGGCGAACGCGCCACGGAGGAGCGCTTGAGTTTTCAGACGAGCGGTCCCTGGTCGCCGCGCACCAACCTGAACGCCGATGTTGCGATGGTCTATGGCATCGGTGAACGAATGCCCGGAAACATCGAAACGTGGCAGCAACATGGTTACAAAGTCCAGGTCATGACGGGCGTGGCTTGGGGCCAGTATCAGGATTACCTCAACGGCCAGTTCGATGGCCAGAACCACTGGGATCAAGCTCAAACCCAGGCTGATGGCAGACCGATCCTCCACGGCGGAAATCGCAACGTTCCCTATATCTCGCCCGGAGAAAACTATGGAAAATACCTGACGCTGGGAGTGAAGCGGGCACTCGACTCCGGCGCGCAGGCGATCTACCTGGAGGAGCCTGAATTCTGGGCCAGAGGCGGCTGGGAGGAAAATTTCAAACGCGAATGGAAGGCTTATTATCACGAGGACTGGCAAGCCCCCAATTCCTCTCCTGACGCGCAGTATCGCGCCTCGAAGCTGAAGTACTACCTTTACCGGCGCGCCCTCTCACAAGTGTTCGATTTCGCCAAGGAATACGGGAAATCAAAAACTGGCTCGGTCCCTTGCTATGTACCAACGCATTCGCTGATTAACTATGCACACTGGCGAATCGTCAGCCCGGAATCTTCGCTGATTGGAGTGGGCGCCGATGGCTACATTGCTCAAGTTTGGACCGGTACGGCGCGAACACCGAATATTTACGAAAGCCGCCGCAAAGAGCGAACGTTCGAGACAGCCTTCCTGGAATACGGTGCGATGCAGAACCTGGTTCGCGCCTCAGGCCGGCGCGTTTGGTATTTGAACGATCCTATTGAAGACAATCCCAACCACGATTGGGACGATTACCGCAGAAATTGGCAGAACACGTTGACCGCATCTCTGATGCAAGCGGAAGTGTGGCGCTACGAAATTATGCCGTGGCCGGATCGGGTCTTCAACAGCCGGCATCCCGCTCATAGCGTTCGTGACGGCCAAGTGCAGACAAACCAGGAGCAGACCCCGATCGGCACCGGACTTAACGGATTCGGTCGCGGTGATCCCAATGCCGAACGCGTCGGTATTCCAAGGCCGTATGAGACGGAGTTGCAAACCGTCATTACTGCGCTGGGCGATATGAAACAGTCGGAGGTGCGTTGGGAGAACGCCGGAACCGCGAACGCGGGAGTGCTCATTTCCGACACTATGATGTTCCAACGCGCCGATCCGAATCCGTCCGACCCAAATCTCGGCTCATTTTACGGGTTGGCGATGCCTCTTCTCAAGCGCGGCATACCTGCCGAGCCGGTGCAGATCGAGAGCGCCGGTTCGCCGGGTTTCCTGAACCGCTACAAACTTCTATTGCTTACGTATGAGGGGCAGAAACCGCCCAGTCCTGAATTCCACGAAGCGCTTGTGAGATGGGTACGCAACGGCGGCAGCTTGGTCGTCGTAGATGATGACAGCGATCCTTATAATCTCGTGCGTGAATGGTGGAACACGGCTCCGTTTTCATACAAAACGCCACGGGAGCACCTCTTCGAAAAGTTGGGAATTCCGGAAGATGCTACCGGCCTTCATAGAATAGGCCGCGGCGTTGTCGTATACGCACCATTCTCGCCGGCAGCGTTGACCTACAAGGAAGATGGCGCCCAGACAATTCGGACCATAGCTCACAAAGCTGCGGTTGCGGTCAAGCTCCGCTGGAAAGAGACGAATTCTTTGGTTTTGCGGCGAGGCCCTTACCTTGTGGCTGCGGGTTTGGACGAATCGGTACCTGATACACAGCCCTACGTGCTGCGCGGCCGCTATCTGAATTTGTTCGATCCGGAACTGGCATTGCTAAGTCGAGTGACGATTTCCCCCGGGGACCGCATGCTGCTGCTGGATCTCGACAGCCTCAAGGGATCTCAGCCCAGTGTGGTTGCGGCGGCGTGTCGCATTCGCGATGAGCGCATCGAAAACAACAGTTTGCAATTTCACGCCGACGGGATCAGCGACACCCAAGCTATTGTCGCGATTGCAACGCATGCAGCCCCGAGAGAGGTTCTGATCGGAGGGAAACCGCTGCCAAGCTCGGATTACGACTTTTCGCACGGCGTTGCGCGCCTGCGTTTTCAAAATTCGGTCGAGCCGCTGGCCATCGAGCTCCGGTTCTCGAAATAGTTGAGATCTACGGCACAGGCCGCCTTGCTCGCGCTGCGCTCAGGGTTGTTTAGGAGATACAGCTGCAGGCTATCGAGCATACATCATCGAGCTGGAACAGCTTTGCGAAACAATGGCGCCCGGTGGTTATAGTACGATTTTCGCGGATGTATTGGCAAAACCCGGATCATCAGCCGCGTCTCCTTGACTAACTTTAGAATCCGGTTATTGATTGCATACAATCGTTCGCAAAGGGAGCCCCCCACGCGAGAGGATTTGGCATGAAGCACGCTTCGATTCATACGTTGTTCGTTGTCTCTGTTGCCCTATCGTTTGCATATGCGCAGGTGAATGCAACTGGCACTTTCTCCGGCCATGTGACCGATGCGAGCGGGGGAGCGGTTCCGGGCGCGCAGGTCAAGGTCACCAATCAGGAAACCGGTATCGAAGTGACGGAGCGCACCAGCGCTAACGGTTTCTACACCGCGCCTTTGCTCCCGCCGGGCACATACAGCATTGCGGTGACGGCGCAGGGATTCGCTTCTGGACTTCGAAAGGATCTTTCGCTGCAAATTCAGCAAATCGTCCAACAGGATTTTAGGTTGCAGGTGGGCAGCATTCAGCAGGAGGTTACGGTGCAGGGCGGTGCGCCACTGCTGAGTACGGAATCGACCGAAGTCGGCAACGTAATCAGTCAGGAACAGATACAGCAGTTGCCATTGAACGGAAGGAACTTCGCCCAGCTCGGACTGGCTGTTCCCGGAACGACGCCCGGCCCCGTCGGTGGAATTCGTCAGACCAAGGGCGGCAACGAGACGCAAAGAGCGGGCGCCGAGATTACCGCCAGTGGGGCTCGCGGCACATACAACCTCTTCATGGTTGATGGCCTGGATGATCGCGACCAATCCGTCGGTACCTTGAAGGTGTTTCCAAATCTGGAAGACATCGCCGAGTTCAAGGTTCAAGTGGGTGATGCTGACGCCGAGTTTGCCACCGGCGGCGCGGTGGTCAATGTAATAACGCGTTCGGGCTCCAACGAGATCCACGGCTCGGCGTTCGAGTTCCTCCGGAATTCCGATTTGGACGCGCGCGAGTTTTTTGACGCGCAGAAGCCCCCATTCCAGCAAAATCAGTTTGGGGCCGCGATCGGAGGACCTATACGCAAAAACAAGATTTTCTTTTTTGCGGACTATCAGGGTTTAAACGCCCATTCGTCCACGACTTCGATCTTGAGCGAACCCACCCCGGCCATGCGCGCCGGAGATTTCTCCGGGTATCCGGCGGGCATCTACGATCCCAACACCTACAGTTCCGCCACCAACACCCGGCAGCTATTCTCGAACAACAAGATTCCCGCGAACCGCATTGATCCGATCGCACAAAATATCCAGCAAATCTTCGCTCTGCCGAACCTCCCAGGAGTGGCTAATAATCTGCGCGTGAACTCTCTACAGGTGCAAACACAGAACGAATGGGACGGGCGCATAGACCAGCAGTTTTCCGGAAAAGACAATATGTTCGCGCGCTATACATACGGCGGCGCCGACGAGACATATCCCAACGCGCTTCCCGCCGTAAAGAATGGAACTCCCAACCCCAACGCCTTCTTGGGATCTTCCCAACGGCTCAATCACGCGCCGAGTACCCAGGCGACGCTTCAGGAGATCCATTCGTTTTCGGCCGCTCTGGTCAATCAACTTGCCGTTGGCTACACGCGCTGGTACTTGCAGGTAACACCGCTCGATCTCGGAACGAATCTCTCCACGCAGCTCGGGCTGCAAGGCTCGAACACCAGTTACTTGGCTTCCGGCATGGCAAGCATCGGCATCACTTCGGAAAGCGGATATAGCGAGAGTTCCGTTCCCGAAATCGTTCCGCAGAACACGTATCAGGTTAGTGACACGCTCTCTTATATACATGGAGCGCATTCGGTCAAATTCGGATTCAGCGCTGTTCACAATGGGTTCGGCTTCTTCCAGCTTTCCGGATCTTCCGGGTCGTTGAACTACAGCGGCAATTTCACGAATAATCCCGCGCATTCCTCTGGCACGGGAATCGGCTATGCCGACTTTCTCCTGGGATTGCCCGGCAGCTCGTCGAAAGCCGCGTTAGTTAACGGTGTACCTTATCTGAGCTACACGGAATATGGCGGATTCGCACAAGATCAGTGGCGCGCCACCAATCGGCTTACTGTGACTCTCGGCCTGCGCTATGACCTGTTCACGCCGCCGGTCGAGAGATACAACCGTCAGTCGGATTTCGTTCCGGGACTTGGCACGATAGAGCTCGCGGGACAAAACGGCGTGCCTCCGGCCATCATTGATACGCGAAAGTGTAATTTCAGCCCGCGCATCGGGCTTGCTTATCGTATTGGCGACAAGACCGTAGTGCGCGCCGCTTACGGCTTGTTTTACTTCAACGAGCAAGGCACCGGAGGCTCGGCGCGGCTCTTCATCAATTACCCTTTTTCTCAGCAATACAGCGTCAGTTGCAGTGCGACCGCACCCTGTCTGACGACCGTGCAAGGTATCCCGAATACCTTGTCGCCCGCCAACTTGCCGAGCCTTGTCTATATCCCCACCGCCAACCAGACCTCGAACATGCAGCAGTGGAACTTCACCATTGAGCGCCAATTAACGTCCTCTCTGGTTGCGCGGAGTTCATATGTAGGCACACGCGGCAATCATTTGTTCATTGCGCTCGATGAAAATGTCGCCTACCCTGGCCCAGGCGCGGTTCCTGCGCGGCGCCCCTATCCGCAATATGCTTCCATCTCGTCTTGGGAGCCCCGGGGCATATCCAATTACGATGCTCTCGAGCTCTCGGCGGAAAAGCGGTGGCAGAACGGCCTCTCGTTTTTGGCGGCCTACACCTGGAGCAAGAGCCTCGATATGGGCGGTGGCGGAAATTCAGCATCGGCGGAATCCAGAAATAACGTGCAAAACCCGCGCAACGTCAATGCGGAGTATGGACTCTCCGATTTCAATTTCCCGCACCGGTTCACCCTCAGCCTCATGTACGATTTACCCTTCGGACACGGTCATGCGTTTCTTAACAATGCAAACCGTGTGCTGAATGCTCTCGCTGGCAGCTGGGAATTAACCAGCATTGTGAGCGCCCAGGACGGTCCTCCGGGTACGGTCACGATGTCGACCTCCACTTCCAACACCGGAACAACCCAATATCCCGACCGTGTTTGCGACGGAAACCTTCCCGATTCGCAGCGCCGCATCCAGCAATGGTTTCAAACGAGTTGCTTTACCGCTCCTGCGCTCTACACTTTCGGGAACGCGGGACGCAATATCGTCATTGCGCCGGGATTGGTCACGTGGGATCTTGGCGGACATAAAGACTTCCGCCTGACCGAGAGATTCGGGTTGACGTTCCGTTCCGAATTCTTCAACATCTTAAACAAGGCGAACTTCGGTTATCCGAGCACCAGCATCGGCTCGCCCTCGGCCGGCAGCATCAATAGTGTCGTCACCACAGGGCGGCAGATTCAGTTCGCGTTACGCCTGCACTGGTAACCTGCCCGATGACGTGCATCTTCATGCGATGTGGCATTGGCGCGCTGCTGTGCGTCGAGTCCTTGTGTTGTTTCGCTTCCGCTGTTACGTCCGTCGATCTTGCTAACGCAGTCGTCGTATCGCGCCCCGGGGAATTGCCGGACGTCGAGAAGACCGCCGCCATTGTTCTGGTCGAAGAACTCCAAAAACGCACTGGAATTCGTCTTGCGATGTCTACCAGATGGCCGGAAACACAGCCCGTTATCGCGATCACCTGCCAGACCAGCGTACCCGGCTGGAAACGCCGCGTACCGGTGCGCGAAGGACACGATCTTCCCGAAACCCGGGCGGATGGATATCGCCTCTACGTGGACGAGACCAGCCGCGCCTCACCGGTTGTCTGGATCGTCGGCGCGAATGCCCGAGCCACCTTATACGGAGTCGGAGATCTTTTGCGAAGAATTGATTGGAGCCGCGGCCGGCTAACCCTCGATGCTCCGCTAGACGCGGCAACCGCGCCCGCCTTCTCGATTCGCGGCCATCAACTCGGGTATCGCGCCCAGGCGAACTCCTACGATGCCTGGGACCCCGCACAGTTCGAGCAGTACATCCGCGAACTGACTTTCTTCGGCGTGAACAGTATTGAAGGTATTCCGTTCCAGGACGATCGGACAACGCCCGTCATGAAGTTTCCCCGGCGTGATATGAACCGGGCCATCGGTGAAATCTGCAAGCGCTACGGATTGGATTACTGGGTGTGGGTTCCGGCCGATTTCAATTTGAAGGATGAAGTGCGGCGCAGAGAATTGCTCGAGCGGTGCGCTCAATTTTTTGAAGACACGCCGGAGCTGACCGGACTCTTCTTTCCTGGAGGTGACCCGGGCGGCAATCCACCTCAACTTGTCTTCCCGTTTCTGGAAGAGATCGCGCGTCTGCTGCGGTCTACTCACCCGCAGGCCAGAATTTGGCTCTCTCTACAGCAATTCCGGCAGCCGGATATCGATTATGTGTACGATTACATCAATCGCCAGCAGCCTCCATGGCTCGGCGGGCTGGTGGCCGGACCTTCCAGCCCGGCATTGCGCCAGATGCGAAGCAGTCTTCCGAAGCAGTACAAGCTGCGCGATTATCCCGACTTGACGCACAACAAGCTCTGTCAATACGAGGTCCCGGAGTGGGATCAGGCTTTTGCGTTGACGGAGGGACGCGAAGCCGTTAATCCAAGACCGGTCGAATATGCCGCTACGTTTCATCGCTTCTCCGGCTACACCGATGGGTTTATCTCATATTCGGACGGCATTCACGATGACGTGAACAAGACGATTTGGAGTGCGTTGAGCTGGGATCCGAATCAAAGCGTGCGCGGCATCTTAATCGATTACGCGCGGGTCTACTTCAGTCCGCGCGTGGCCGAGGACGCGGCCACCGCCATCTTGGCGCTTGAAAAGAACTGGCATGGAACTTTGGTGGACAATGGCGCGGTCGATGGGACCTTACTTCAGTGGCAACACCTGGAAAGGGCGGCTCCGGAGCTCGAAAGCAATTGGCGCTGGCAAATGTGCCTCTTGCGCGCCAACTATGATGCCTATATTCGAAGCCGCTTAATTTATGAAGCCGCGCTCGAATCCGAAGCAAACGGCATCTTGGCCGACTCCGCAAAGAGAGGTTCGGGCCATGCGATCTCTGCAGCCACAGATGTGCTGAATCGCGCGGTGCGCCAGCCGGTCCGTTCCGATTTGCGCAATCGCATCTTCAATCTTTGTGACAAGCTATTCCATTCGATCGGCCTTCAGACAAGCGTCCCGAAATACTTCGCCATCGGAGAAGAACGGGGCGCCGTGCTCGATTTCGTCGACTATCCCCTGAATAACCGCTGGTGGCTCGAAGACCAGTTCGCGGCCATCCGCCAACTGCGGGGCGAAGACGAGAAGAACCGCCGATTGCACGAGCTTGCCATCTGGGAGCATCCTGGTCCGGGCAGTTTCTATGACGATCTTGGAAATATCGCCAAATCGCCGCATGTAGTGCATCTCGATCCGGAAAACGGGCCGGTGTTAACTAGAGAACCGGGAGTTACATTCTGGTGGTGGGATCAGGGTAAGAGCCGTGCACGGCTTTCCTGGCAAGTCACCTCTTGGCCCGCGGCGCTTGTTTACGAAGCGCTTGATCCGAACGCAAGCTATCTCGTGCGTTCCACAGGCGCGGGCCAAGCCTTGCTGCGTATAAACGGAGATCGCGTTGAACCCACTCTGGATGGCAAGGAAATGGGCGATTTTAAAGAATTTCCCGTTGCGGCCACATATGTAAAAGATCGAAGGCTGGTACTGACCTGGGACCGGCCCGCCAACGAAGAAAATCTGAACTGGAGAAAGAAATCGCGTCTGGCGGAAGTCTGGCTTATAAAATTGACGCGGCCTGAGGCTCACTCGGCAACCAGGTGAACAAAGATGCTCTTCGGAATCTCGCGTCCCGCCGGGTGCACCCTCCACATTCAAAAATCGATGCGGATCGCGCCTTGCAGCTGACGCGCCGGTCCGGCGCCTGTAATCCGTCCGAAGGCGCCGTTGGAGATATTCGATATCGGGCTGTTGTACTGGGGATGATTGAGCGCGTTGAAAGCTTCTCCCCGCAATGAGAGGCGGGCGTGTTCGGTAAGCCGGAAGCTTTTTTCAAGCGCTGCATCCAGATTCCAGCCGGAAGGTCCGTAGAATGTTGCGCGTCCTAAATTTCCCCAGACACCTTTAGGCGGCACGGCAAATGCCGCGCGATTGCGCCAGATGGAGGTGCATTGCCTCGGCAGCCAAGCTCCGCGGGCGCAAAGAGAAGAGCCAAGCGGGGCGTCCGCAGCCTTTCGGCTAAACGTTAATCGCCGCGGAATGGAGTAATTCGGACGGCTTCCACCCGCCGAACTGCAGTTCGATCAAGCGGCAGATCTCTAAGGCCAGCAAATCTCGCCACGCACGTGTGACGACTTGCACGTTGATGGGAAGCCCACCATGCTCGCCGCATCGCACCGTGGCGGCTGGAACGCCGGCCATGTTCCAGGCCATCGTATAGCTGAATCCCTCGAAGTTCCCATCGTGCTCGGATTCGCCATGTTTCAGTGCGGCCTGCGTATATACAGGACAAAGAATCGCATCGTAATTTTGGAAAAAGCGCCTGATTTGCAGTCGATATTCGTCCCACTGGTTCCATCGCCCGGCTAACTCGGAAGCTGTCGCGCGGTAAGGCCGCATGCGATGCAGGAAACCGGTCAGCAGCGGATGGACTTGCGTACTCCCCATTTTTTGCAGATACGCGTCGATCCCATCGCCGCCATCTGCCCCCGCAATCGCAAGTTCGAGTTCGTAGGCCTGCTCAACTCCGGGCGGCCTTAGTTCTTCAACAATCGCGCCCGTGTCGCGAAGAAAGTCCGCGCAGCGCCGGACAGCGGTTTGGACTTCGGCCGAACAAGGTGCGAATCCGTTATCCGTGAAAAACGCTAGCCGCGCCTTCCGCGAATGATCGACGGGCACCGGAATCACGGGCGGCGACGTGAAATCGAGGTCATCTTCGCCGGCTAGAATGTTCATCGCAAGAAGTAAGTCCTCGGTACGGCGGACCATCGGGCCCATTTGCCACACCGCCTCCAGCCAACCGCCGGCGGGCGGAACGTGACCGGTGCGCGGGAGGCGTCCGCTCGTCGGCTTGATGCTGGCGATCCCGCAGAACGCGGCTGGAATCCTGACGCTCCCGAACGCATCGCTTCCCAGTCCCAGCGGTGATCCGCATGCCGCGATCAGTGCCGATTCGCCCCCGCTGCTGCCCCCGGGCGTGCGATCCAGATCGTACGGATTATTTGTGCGGCCGCAAATCAGGTTATCCGTTTCAAACGAGAAGAGCAGATCGGGAAGATTCGTTTTGGCGATGGGAATCCCACCTGCTTTCCGTAAGCGGGCGACGAGCGTCGCGTCGGTTTCCGCCGGCGCGGCATTTTTCCGGCCCAGAGTACCGGCCGTGCATCTTGTTCCTTTCACCTCGATCGAATCCTTGATCGAGAAAGGAACGCCGTGAAGAGGTCCGGTGAATTCGCCCGCCGCCACCTGTTCGTCCGCGGCCTTCGCCTTCGCCAGCGCCGAATCGGCGAGCAGTTCAACCACTGCATTGATATCTGGATTGGCCCGCTCGATCTGCGCGAGATGCGCCTGTATCAATTCGACGGAAGAGATCTGCCGTGTGCGGATCATCTTCGCCATCGCTACGGCGCTTAGGTGGAGCAAAATATCAATCTATCAGTTGATGCCTGCCTCGAATTCCGTCCGATAAAATGATTGATTCTGTCCATCCAATGATGTGTTTCAGGGCTTCCGCCGCCGTGCTCGCGCTCTGCGCTTTGCTCTTGTTAGCCGCCGACATTCCCCTGAACGAGAATCGCCTTTGGGAATATCGCAACCTCGGCAAGGCCTTCTATGAGAACCCGGACACTCATCTTCAAGCTGTCGAGCAATTACGGCTTGCGCTCCAGCTTGCTCCTCGCTCAGTAAGAGAGCGCATCAATTATGGACTGGCGCTTCTCCGCGCGGGCCAAACGGATCCCGGAGTCAAAGAGCTGCTCCGCGCTCAGGAAGAGGATCCGGCTATTCCCCACACATGGTTCAACCTGGCCATCGCGTACAAGCATGCCGGCGATTATGACAGGGCCATCGAGCAGTTCCGTGGTTTCATCCGGCTGGTTCCTGCCGAGCCGATAGGCCATTACAATCTTGCCGCGGTATTGCGATCAAAGGGCGATCTCGAAGCGGCGCTTCCGGAGTTCGTTGAATCGGAGAAGTTGAATCCGAACCTTGCTGGACCCCACTTTCAGCTCTTTACTATTTATCAGCGCTCTGGACAGAAGGAAAATGCGGCTCGCGAACGCCGGCTTTTCGAGGAGGAGAAGAAGCGCGGCGAGGGCGCTGCTGTTCAGGAAGACATGGAGTGGTGCTTTTACGCGGAGCTCTACGACCCGCCCGATCCGCGGCCATCTGCTGCCAATGAGTCCACGCATTATGACGACCGCCGCATCAGCACGGGTTGGAATTCGTCCGATACCGCGATGCTGGTGATCGATTCCGAGGGGAGCGGCCATTCCGACCTTCTCGTCTGGTCTCCGGATCGAGTGTCGCTCCTGAAGCGGGGCAGCGAGGTTGTAAAGAATTCCGGCCTCGAAGGTCTCCGCGGCGTCCGCGACATTGCGGCGGGCGATTTCGATAACGACGGCTTAACCGATTTATGCGTCGTGACTGACGCGGGCGCGGCGGTATTCCGCAACAATCGCGGTACTTTCGCGAAGTTCGCCGAACTCCCGGGTACTGCTGGTGTCACAAAGGCGCTCTGGCTTGATTACGATCATGACTACGACCTTGATCTTCTGCTTTTCGGCCCAAACCCCATTCTCATGCGTAATGACGGCAACGGGAAATTCGAGGAGCATACTTCGGCATTTCCATTTGTAAAGGGCACTGCCCTCGATGCTATAGCGTTCGCGATTCGAGGCGATACGGCGGCACGCGATGTAGTGGCCTCTTATGCGGATCGGCCGGGCGTTTTGTACCGGGATGAGCTGAACGGCATATTTGAAGCTGTGGACATTGCCGCGATTCCAGCAGGCGCCGCGTCGCTGGACATTCAGGATTTCAACCACGACGGACTGCTGGACATCGTCAGCTATAGCCCGAGGGTGTTGGCGGTGCATAACGATTCCGAGCGGTTCATTGCGGCGGCAAACGCCCGTGTAGCAGCAGCGCCGGTCCGAGCAGATTTCAACGGCGATACCCGCGAAGACTACGCCCGGATCTTGCCCGACGGTTCACTTCATATTTATATGGACGCCACACCCGGGCAGAGTTGGGCCAGTGTTCGGATCCAGGGCGTCAAGAACCTGAAGAACGCCATGGGCGCCACGGTGGAAATGAAATCGGGAGCGTTCTACGACAAGCGCATCTATCGCGGATCGCCGCTCGCCTTCGCTACCGATGGACATGCTGGCATCGACACGATCCGCATCACCTGGCCCAATGGGTTGATTCAGAACGAAACGCAAAAGAAGAGCGGAGGAGCGATGACCATCGCCGAAGCACAGCGGCTTTCCGGTTCCTGCCCGATGATCTTCACCTGGAATGGCGAGAAATTTCAGTTCATCACCGATGTCTTAGGCGTGGCTCCGCTGGGGGCGAGTTCGAGCGATGGAAATTACTTTCCAGTGAATCACGATGAGCATATTCAGATTCCAGGTTCGGCGCTGAAGCCCGCAGACGGCAAGTACAGGATTCACATCACCGAAGAGCTGCACGAAGTTTCCTATCTTGATAAGGTTCAGCTCATTGCCGTCGATCATCCGTCGCCTGTTCACGTCTACACGAACGATAAGTTTAAGTCGCCACCGTATCCCGAGTTTCGCCTCTTCGGGGGAGATACCGAGATTCACCCGGTTCGCGCCATAGACGATCGCGGAGTCGACGTTACCGACCGTGTCGCTCGGACGGACCATCGCTATCCGGACGGCTTCGCACACAATGCAGCGGGAGTTGCACAGTTGCACACGCTCGATCTCGATTTCGGGCATCCGGCGGCTTCTAATCGTGCCGCTCTCGTATTAAACGGGTGGGTAGATTGGGCTGACGGCAGCACCTTCCTCGGGGCTTCCCAGGATGGCAAAGGCGGGTTGGTCTTCCCGTATCTGCAGGTCAAGGACGCTTCCGGCCAATGGAAGACGGTCGTCGAAGACATGGGTATTCCATCGGGCAAACCAAAAACGATCGTGGTCGACTTGACCGGAAAATTTCTCTCGCGCTCGCGAGAAGTACGCATCGTAACCAATCTGTGTGTCTATTGGGATGAAATCTTCCTGTTGGAGGACTCGCGCGCTCCGCAGGTGCGCCTGACCCCTTTGAATGCTGAGTCCGCGAATTTGCATTTCCGCGGCTTCTCGCGGGCGGTGATCGACCCCGCACGGCAGCAGCCGGAGCGATTTCTGTACGATCAAGTCCGGCCCATATCCAACTGGAACCCTATAGCGGGAATGTATACACGCTATGGGGACGTGCTGCCACTCGTGCGCAACGTGGATGACGAACTGGTGATCATGGGTTCGGGCGATGAATTAAAACTGCAGTATCCATCGACGGGATTGCCCCGCTTGCCGCAGGGATGGTCGCGCGACTTCCTGCTGATGGTCGATGGCTGGGCGAAGGACGCGGATCCCAATACTGCATTCAGCCAAACGGTTACGCCGCTGCCATTCCATGCCATGAGCGCCTACCCTTACGAGAACATTGAGCATTTCCCGTCCGACGCCGGGCACCGGCAGTACGTGCGCGACTACCTCACGCGTCCGGCACTGCGCCTTATCCGGCCCTTAGCTCCGGTCAGACCTTCAGATTAGACATCCGATGAATCGCCGCCTCACAATTCTCACGGTTCTCTCGGCAGCCGTTCTGCTCGTCAACAGCGCGATCTTATGGGCATTCCCCATGGCAACGGCGTTCAATGTCGCAAACTTGCTGCTTCACGTCGGACTCGGAGCGGCACTCGGGATAGCGGCGCTGATTTTCTCGCGCAAGGAACGGCGGCTCATTTGGATCGTAGTCGCCGCAGCCTCCGGAGTTCTGCTCACCGCCATCGGTAATACGCACGATCACAAGAGCGTGCTCATCGTTCATGTGGTTCTCTCGCTCGTTCGCAGTCGCCGTTCTGTTCTCACGTCGGCAGAACTTCCTCTGGGCGAAGCTCTCCCTAACCGCCGCGGCCGTGGTTCTGGTAAGCGGCATTGCCTATCGCTGGTACATCGTCCGCCCGCAAGCGCATATTGTCAACTCGCGCGTCGTGCCGCTGTCGATGGATCAGGAAGGCGCAGGACCGCGCAGTCCTTTCTTTCCTTCAGGCGCGAAGACTTCGGACGGAAATCTTGTGCCGTCCAGTTTTTTTATGGAGTCGAAGAAGTGTGGCGAATGCCACCGCGATATTTACAACCAGTGGCAGAGTTCGGCTCATCACTTCGCCTCTTTCAACAACCAGTTCTATCGAAAATCCATTGAATACATGCAGTCCGTGGTGGGCACAAAGCCCAGCAAGTGGTGCGCCGGCTGCCACGATCACGCGGTCTTCTTCAACGGCCGCTTCGACCGTCCAATCAAGGAGCAGATCGACACACCGGAGGCTCAGGCCGGGCTGAGCTGCATGTCGTGCCACTCCGTTGTGCACGTGAACGGCAGCGTGGGAAACGGCGATTTTACGATGTCTTATCCCCCGCTGCATGAAATTGCCAGCAGCTCAAACCCGGTGATCCGACGCCTGGAATATTTCGTCACCTATGCCGCTCCTGAGGCGCATCGCCGGACCTTCATGAAGCCTTTTATGCGCGAGAGCTCCGCTGAATTTTGTTCGGCATGCCATAAGGTTCACCTCGATGTCCCGGTGAATGAATATCGCTGGTTTCGAGGGTTTAACGAATACGATAATTGGCAGGCGAGCGGCGTGTCCGGCCAGGGCGCTCGCTCGTTTTACTATCCCGCTAAATCCAGTAACTGCGCGGATTGCCACATGCCGCTAGTGAAGTCCCACGATCCTGGCAATATCAACGGACAAGTTCATTCCCATCGTTTTCCGGCCGCTAATACAGCTGTGCCGTTTGCGAACAAAGATCAGGAGCAACTGGACGTAACAGAGAAGTTCCTCAAATCCCGGTTTGTCACCGTGGATATCGTGGCGATGAGCCCCGTAAACCGCCAAAAATCCGACACCGAGATGATCCGGCGCGGCGAGGCGCCCCAAGCCAACACGTCATTTGCGGTGGGTGAGGAAGCCGAACAGACGGGCCCCGCAGTGATTCGCAAAGTCGGCGCGGTTGCCGCCCCTCTCGATCTATCCAGCGCTTCGCTTCAGCCGGGCGAGACGGTACGGATGGATGTCGTCGTTCGAACGCGAACGATCGGCCACTTCTTTCCGGGGGGAACGGTCGACGCCTTCGATGTTTGGCTCGAATTAGAAGCGCAGGATGACGCTGGAAAGCCCATTTTCTGGAGCGGCAAAGTGGAAGAGAACGGCAAGGGCCCAGTGGAACCCGGCGCGCACTTCTATCGTTCTTACCAACTCGATGCCCTCGGAAATCCTATTAACAAACGCAACGCCTGGCAGTCCCGGACGACTCTATATGCTCGCTTGATTCCGCCGGGGGCCGCCGACGTGGCCCATTTCCTGGTGAGAGTGCCGCCGGATGCGAAGGGCCGGATTCACTTCGCCGCGAAACTGAACTATCGCAAGTTTTCCTGGTATTACACGCACTTCTCCTATGCAGGCGAGCCGAAGCCGGGGCAACCTTCGCTGCTGCTCGCGAGCGACCGCAACAGTCTCGAATACAGCTTCGATCCAAAGAATATTCCCGCCGATGTTTCCGGCCGGCTTAAGGGACAGATCCCCGATCTTCCAATTGTCACGCTCGCCGAGGCGCGCATTACGCTTCCCGTCTCCACCGAAACGCCGCAGTGGAATTCCGTCGCTCGCTCCGGCACACGGGAGCGGTGGAACGATTGGGGCATCGGATTATTGCTGCAAGGCGATCTGAAAGGAGCGGAGTTCGCTTTTCGAAAGACAACCGAAGCGGACCCGGGATATGCCGACGGTTGGCTGAACGTAGCACGGGCATTGATTCAGGAGGGTGAGACGGATGCCGCCAAGCCATTTGTGGAGCAAGCCCTGAAGATCAACTCCTCTCTCGGCAGAATCTATTTCTTCCGCGCCATGATAGAAAAAGCCGATGGCAACTACGATGACGCGCTGAAATCGTTGGAGCACGTGGAGTCCCAGTATCCGCGCGATCGAGTGGTTCTAAATCAGATTGCGCGCATTCTGTTCCTTAAGCGCCAGTATTCGAAAGCCATCGATTATCTCGAGCGCGTCTGTGATATCGATCCTGAAGATGTACAGATGCACTATACAGCCATGCTGTGCTACCGGGGTTTGGGCGATACGTCGAGTGCCAACCGGGAGCAGATTCTGTTCCAGCGGTTCAAGGCCGACGAAGCGTCTCAGACGATTACCGCGCAACGCCGCATGATCAGCCCGGAAGACAACAACGAACGGCAATTGATTCACGATCACGAATCCGCGCCGCTGCCGTAAACATGAAAACATCCGGCATTTTTTTTAATCTCGCTGGCAGTTTGTGCCTGTTCAGTTTCGCCGCAACGCCCATTGTGAACGGAATTCAATTTGTCGAATGCGCAAAAAGAGCGGGCCTCCACTTTACTCATCACACGGGAGCTACCGGGAAGAAATATCTGCCCGAAACCTTAGGAGCCGGCTGCGCTTTTGTTGACCTTGACGGAGACGGCTGGCCCGACATTCTTCTCATCAACGGCAGAGATTTCACTCCGCACACTCAGAAGTCGCTTCCTGGGCTCTATCGGAACAATCATAACGGCACATTTACAGACATCACGCGCGGCAGCGGCCTGGATGTCGAAATGTACGGCATGGGTGTGGCTGTTGCTGATTATGATAACGACGGACTGCCTGATGTTTACATCACGGCATTGGAAGGCGATCGCCTCTTTCACAACGAAGGTCATGGCCGTTTCCGCGATGTAACTGCCCAGAGCGGCATTCACAACGCCAACTTTGGCACAAGCGCCGCTTGGCTCGATTATGATCGCGACGGCAAAGCCGATCTTTTTGTCGCGAATTACGTCACCTGGACACCGCGGAACGACCTGTGGTGCTCGCTCGATGGGGCCACGAAATCCTACTGCACTCCGGAATCCTATAAAGGAACTTCCTCGAAGCTCTACCACAATTTGGGAGGCGGCAAATTCGAAGATGTTACGCAGAAAGCCGGGCTAGGAGATACGACCAGCAAGTCTCTTGGTGTTGCCGTCTTCGATTACAACGGCGACGGCTGGCCGGACATTTTCGTATCGAACGACACTCAACCGAGCAAGCTTTACAGGAACAACGGAAACGGAACATTTACTGAAGAGGGCATGCAAGCCGGTGTCGCCTACGGGGAGGATGGCGTGGCGCGTGGAGCGATGGGCGTGGATACGGGCGATTACGATCATTCCGGCAGGCCCCATCTGCTGGTCGGCAATTTCGCTAATCAGATGCTCGGTCTGTATCACAACGAGGGGAAAGGATTCTTTGTGGACGAGGCGCCTTCTTCGACGGTCGGCCGCGCCAGTCTCCTGAGCCTGACCTTCGGCGTGTTCTTTTTCGACTTCGATCTGGACGGCTACGATGACATTTTTGCCGGCAACGGCCACATCGAGCCGGATATCAACCATATCCAATCCAAAGTTCAATATCGCGAGCCTCCGCTCCTCTTCCGGAATGAGCGCAATGGGCATTTTGAGAACATTAGCCAGAGCGTTGGAGCGGACTTTCAACGCCCCATTCTTGCGCGTGGCGCAGCGTACGCCGATTTCGATCATGATGGCGATCTCGATGTCTTGGTCAGCACAAACGACGGATCGCCGCTCCTTTACGTCAATCAAGGAGGCAATCACAATCACTGGCTGAACGTTCACCTCATCGGAAGCCGCTCAAACCGGAGCGCCTTGGGCGCGGTCGTTCGCATCGAGAGCGCGTTGGGTAAGCAGTGGCAAACGGTCCATAGCGGCTCGAGCTACTGCTCACAAAGCGATCTCGCTCTCACCTTTGGCCTGGGCCAGGACAAAGTCGTCAATTCAGTTTCCGTGGAATGGCCGAGTGGAACCCGCCAAGATTTCAAGAACCTTTCAGTGAACCAGTTCGTAACTATAGACGAAGCCCGCGGGATCATCAAGTAATGCTTCGCTACGCGATTCGTACCCTCCTTCGTACGCCTGGATTCACTCTGGCGGCACTCATCTGCCTGACGCTTGGCATCGGAGCGACGTCCGCGATCTTCAGTATCGTGAACGCCGTCGTGCTGCGACCGCTGCCCTATCGGAATTCCGATCAGCTTGTCCGGATCTATACCGAATTCCCGACTTTCCCGGGCGGAGGTCTTCACAAGTTCTGGGTCTCGGAACCCGAAGTTTTCGATCTAAAAACCGCGCAATCGTTCCAGACAATCGGCGCGTGGGCGACCACGGGAAGTAACATTGCAGGGCTGAACCAACCTCTGCGTGTGACGACCACCTATGCAAGCGCCGACCTGCTGCAAATACTCGATGCCAAACCTCTTCTGGGCCATCTCATCACGCTGCAAGATGACGTTCCCGGCGCGGCTCCGGTCGTGATCCTTTCCTATGGGCTGTGGAAGCGTGCGTTCGCTGGAGATCCGAACATCCTGGGAAAAGACACGTACCTGAACGGTGCGAAAGCAACGGTAATCGGCGTCATGCCCAAGAGCTTCGTTTTTCCTCCAGGCCAGGTGGACGAGACGGAAGCTTGGAGCGCCTTGCAGTTGAATTCCAAGAGCACCAACCGGGGAGGCCACAATTACAACGTTCTGGGGCGGCTCCGTCCCGGCGTTTCGTTGGCGCAGGCGCGAGACGAAATGTCGCGTCTGGTCGCACGCTGGGGAGAGGCGTTGTCGCCCGGGCATCATGTATTCAGCCCACGGATTCACCCTGTTTCTATGTATTCGTTTTACGACGAGGTCGTCGGGGGCGTTCGCAAGTCCATGCTTCTTCTCCTTGGCGCGGTGGTTTTCGTTCTGCTGATCGCATGCGTGAATGTGGCGAACCTTCTGCTCGCCCGAAGCGAAGCCCGGCAGCGTGAAGTAGCTATCCGCCGGGCCATTGGGGCGTCCACCGGGCGCCTCCTGAAGCAGTTCATCGTCGAGGGCGCCCTCCTTTCCGTAGCCGGTGCCGTGCTTGGCCTCGCACTTGCCGGAGCCAGTCTGAAATTGATTGTGGCTACGAATTCCGGAAGTATCCCGCGCGCTGACGAAATTCGGCTGGACTGGTTCGTCCTGCTATTTACCCTTATCGTCTCATTGCTCACAGGCGTCGTTTTCGGGCTCGCTCCTTTCATCCATGTCTCGGCCATCCGGGTCTACGAAACGTTGAAAGCATCCAGCGGCCGCTCATCGGCAAATACAGCATCTACTCGTTTCCGTGGCGCGCTCGTGATTACGCAAATGAGCATGGCCTTTCTGCTGGTGGCGGGCGCCGGACTGATGGTGCGCGGATTTTGGAAGCTCCAGCAGGTCAACCCGGGATTCAACCCGGATCGGATGCTGGCGCTCAACGTGAGTCTGCCCAACGCAACTTACAAAGATGTAGGCCGGGCACAGAACTTTTGGAAACTTCTGCAGGACCGGCTAAGCGCGTTACCGGGTGTCAAATCGGCAACGATGATGTATGGGTTGCCGCCTCTACGCAGGGAAAACGACAACGACACGACGGTCGAGGGTTTTGTACCCGTGCCGAACGGGCCGATTCAAAACGTCGCCTACTATCAAATCGCCGGCGATCATTTCTTCGAGACTCTTGGCGCTCGCCTGATTGAAGGTCGGTTTCTGGAGCCGCGCGATGGAAACAAGAGTACGCCGGGTGTTGTAGTCAATGCCGCCATGGCAAATACCTTCTGGCCTCATCAATCCGCCATCGGGAGGCGAGTTCGTCCGAGCGGCAGTAACGGGTCATGGTTCACGGTTGTCGGCGTTGTTGGCGACATTAAGAACGGTGGCGTGGACAAACCGGCGGGAACCGAGTTGTTCCTGCCTTATAGAGCCCTCACCGGAGGCAATGGTTTGACTGATGCGAGCGTGGTGGTGAGAACTACCGGCAATCCTCTTTCGTTGGCAGGTGCAGTTCGTCGCGCTGTGACATCGATAGATCCCAGCGTCCCAGTCGCCAAGGTTCGCACGATGAACGACGTCATTGCAGCGGCGACGGCGCGCCCGCGCTTCCTGACCCTTGTGCTGACTATGTTCTCCGTACTGGCGCTTGGGCTGGCAACAGTGGGCATTTACGGCGTCATCTCGTACTCGGTTGAGCAGCGTACTTCCGAATTTGGCATTAAGATGGCGCTCGGCGCTGAGCCGTGGCAGCTTCTGTTGCAAGTGATCAGTCAAGGCCTGATGCTCGGTGTGGTCGGCGTCGTGGTCGGCGTCGCTGGCGCGCTATTTCTCACACGCTCGCTCGAGGGGTTGCTTTTCGGCGTTTCACGCTTCGATCCATCCGCCTTCGTTGTTACGGGAGTGATTCTTATGGCGGCCACCATTCTGGCATCGTTTCTGCCGGCCGTTCGGGCCATGCGAATCGAGCCTGTCAATGCGCTGAGGTATGAGTAAAACGGCCCAGGAGCCGGGCCAATTCTTTGAGAATGCATTTGTCCATGACGACCGGAATCCCGCCAGCTTCGGCCTTCTTCGCTGCGTCGCGGTTTACGACACCTTCCTGCATCCAGATGCAGCGGGCGCCTTTTTCAAGGGCAGCCTCGACCACTTCACGAACGCGAGAGGGCCGTCGGAAAATATTGACGATATCGATTAGCTCCGGTACATCCTTGATTGATGCGTAGGCGCGCTCGCCAAGAACCTCGGTCTCGTTTGGATTAACGGGAATGACTCGATAACCTTGCCGCTGCAGAAACCGTGATACGCCAAAACTGGGCCGCACGGGATTGCTCGATAAGCCGACGACAGCGATCGTTTTCGCGGTTCGAAACAACTCCGTCATCTCGGCGTCATTCATGGGCTGCTGCTTTTTGCGGAGCTTCATCGCCGATTCGCAAAATTTTCCTGAAATGCGACACCTCGGCGTTTGTAAGCGTGCGATAGGCGCCCGGTTTCAACGCGCCTAAATCCAGAAACCCGATCTTCACCCGTTTTAGCTTCTCCACGAGGCAGCCGAAATGTTTGAACATGATTCGAATCTGATTTTGCCGGCCTTCCACAAGGCGAACTTCATACCACGGATTCTCACTCTTACGAATCAGTTTTAGCCCGGCAGGCGCGGTCCGCCGGCCATGCATGGGAATGCCGCGCCGAAATTCCTCTTCCTGCTCGGGCGTGAGAGCGCCGTTTACCTTGACAAGATAAGTCTTTGTTACATGGCTCGCCGGGGATATCAGTTTGTTCGCAAACTCGCCGTCGTTCGTTAACAGCAGCAGCCCCTCGCTCGCATAATCTAGCCGGCCGATCGGGTACAAGCGATCGTGCATGCCTTTAAAGAAGGACATCACAGTCGGGCGCCCCTCCGGATCGTGAACGGTGCTCACGCAATTCTTGGGCTTGTTTAGCGCCACGTAAAGGTGGTTCTTGGGAGCGCTCAAAATCCGTCCGTCCACCTTTACCTTGTCGACCGACAAATCGGCTTTAGAGCCGAGCTCGGTAACCGTTTTGCCGTTCACCGAAACGCGACCGGCGCTGATCAGCTCTTCGGCCTTGCGGCGGCTGGCAACACCGCTATTCGCGATGATCTTCTGGAGGCGTTCCTGAGCCATTCGCTTGCTCCGTTTCGGCGGCCGGCTGAGCCTCCGCCGTCTGCTCCTCCGCATCGCTCAAAGCAAGACGCCCCAGTTCTTCGAATTCCTTGAGCGTAGGCAGTTCGGCGAGCGAACTCAGACCGAACTGCACTTCGAACTCTCGCGTGGTTTTGTACATGATCGGCTTGCCGAGTACGTTTTTCCTGCCCGCTGCGGCGATCAATTTACGATCGAGCAGCGTTTTCAAAACGCCGGCGCCTTGCACACCGCGAATCTCCAAGACCTCGGGCGCTGTAATGGGCTGCTTGTAAGCAATAACGGCAAGCGTCTCAAGAGCAGCGAGTGACAGTTTCAGCGGCGGCTGTAGCTTCTTGACGAAGCGCCGTATCGATTCGTGGTGCTCCGCCTTGGTAGCCATCTTGTAGCCGCCGGCGAGTTCGCGAACGGACAATCCACGATCGGGCGCGGAGTACTCCTCGACTAATTGATTCAAGATGCCTTGCACCCGGTCGAGGGGCTGATCGGTGGCCGAGGCAATTTGTTCCGCTGTCAAAGGCTCATCCGTGATATAGATTGCCGCTTCAATGATCGCCTTCAGATGGGCGGACGAATCCACCGCAGGCGCCTCCGATATGGCTTCGGCCAGCAGGAGGTCTGGGCGCGAATCCTCTTCTACTTCTTCCATGCTTCCTGTCAGTGATATTCCTGTTCCACGGTTGCCAAGTCGTCCGTACTCTCGGCCGATTCATCGAAGCCCGGCCCGCGTCGCAGGCCAATGTCGCCGAAAGCTTCGCCTTGCGTCAATTCGACCGCCTGGCGCTTCACCAATTCCAGAATCGCGAGAAAGAGGCAAATCATCGCGCGGCGGCTGCGCTGGCGCTCGAAAAGCTGCGTCGCGGAGAGCGCTTCCTGGCGGCGCGCTCGCGTGAGCTGATGACGCAGAAAATGGATCATGTCCGGAATACTGATATCTTCCTTGCCGATTTCGTAAATGGGCCGGTTCTTAGCGCGTTCGACGACATCTTGAAATGTCCTGACCAGATCGAAAATCGTGACCGCCAGCCCTGGCCCTTCCTCCTCCGCCAGGAAATTCTCCATCTGCGGGTTCGACCACATCGCTTCTTCCACCACGCGCTTTTGCTGCAGCATCTCGGCTGCGTTCTTGAAGCGCTCGTGCTCGAGCAGACGCTCCACTAGTTCCGCTCGCGGATCCTCTTCCGGCGAGATCCTTTCCAGCTCCGGATCTTTGGGCAGCAGTAGCTTGCTCTTGATATGAATTAAGCTTGCGGCCATGAAAACGAACTCCGAGCTGAGCTCGATGTCCAGTTCCAGAGCCTTTTGCATATAATCCAAATACTGCGAAGTGATCTGCGAGATCGGAATGTCGTAAATGTCGATCTGCTGCTTGCGAATCAGGTCAAGCAGCAAGTCCAGCGGGCCCTCGTAGTGTTCGAGATGGAAGTTTAAGGCCGGTGACACTAGCTACAAAATAGCACGCAAATGCGGTCGTTCCGGCGAGCTTTTTCTGAGAGCTTATAGCTCGCGCTACGCGGCTTTTCCGCTGTGAATATTGCCGGCCTTGGCGTATTGGCGCGATTCGCGTCAGCGCTCATGCGTCTCCTGCTAGTGGGAACGGCAAGCCTCGCTGAACTTTGGATTGCAATGTGAATGGAAGATGTGCGCGCCAATGAAGTAGCCGAGCGCTGAGCCCACGAATACGTCCGAACTCCAGTGGTCGCGGCCGAGAAGGCGTCCGCCCATTACCGCCCCCGCTGCGCCATACGCTAGCGCCTCCACCCAAGGCTTCGGATATTCATGGGCCACCACGCTGGCCATGGCGATGGTGAACATTGGATGACCCGCGGGGAACGACGTGTCTACGTTGTGGTGACGCCCGAAATCTCCATAACCGTTGCCCTCCCCGGGACGCTGGCGTCCAGCGATGAATTGCATCGGCGTATAAATCAGGAAAGTGTTCACCAGAGCTTCCACCTCGAGTAATCCCGTCTCCTTGAGATGCTCGTTGTGGGTCTTTATCCCATAGCCCCAGGCAAGGGCGAGAGCGCCGGCAGTGCCGCCGAGAGCGACATTCGAAAAGTTTCCATAGATATCGACGTTCCCGCCTGGAAGATGTCTCTCGATGTGCCGGTCCGTGGCTATCAGCGCTCCCGTCCCTGCCAGCATAATCGCGTCCCATTTCAAGTTAGACCGCTGAAAGGGGGCACGGTAAAGTTCCTTTTGATCCCGCAAACACCGGGTCATGCCGCGCCGCGCCCGCCCGGGTGTTTCCGTTTCATCGGGAGTTCCATCGTCGGACGTTGCCGGAGCCGCTGGAGCGTTTGTGGCAGGAACACCGAACCCATCAAGGTCAATGGCTGGAACCGAGCCGTCCAGAGGATGGACCGGATCGAGCATGGGTCGCGTTTGGCTGAAACCTGGATAAGAAATCATCGCCAGGACAAGCGCCGGCGTGACCAGAGGAACGAGCGATTGGCGCGCGCGCTTGCGAATATTGCATCCCGATTGTTGCTGAACCATATGTTGGAAATCTTAATTTTGAAAAGCCTGCATTAGCAGCTATAGTGATTGTGCGTCACAGCCTCCTGCAAGCATCAGTAATCGCGTTCAGCGGTCGCCGTCTACCCACGCCCTAGTCGAACGCCACCGCCACAGCCCCGGCGAAAATGAGTGCGCCGCCTACAGCTTTTCCCCAGGTCATCCTTTCGCCCAGGAACAACGTCCCGAACAGAATGACTAGTACGACGCTCAGCTTGTCGATGGGCGCTACACGGGAAGCGGGCCCTACCTGCAGCGCGCGGAAATAGCACAGCCAGGACAGTCCGGTCGCCAGTCCCGATAGCCCGAGAAACAGCCAGGTACTGTTGGACGGAACGCGAAACGTATCCGGTTGCCGCGCCGCATACGCGATCATCCACGTAAACGCGACCACAACGCTGGTCCGTACCGCGGTCGCGAAATTTGCATCCACTCCGGCGACCCCAAGCTTCGCCAGAATCGCCGTCGCAGCCGCAAAGGCCGCCGACAGCAGCGCCCAAGTGAGCCAAGTCATTTTTCCAGTTTGGCTCCTGCTGCACCCGGACCAAAGGCGCTATTCAATCCCATCCAAACGGACCGGCTGGATTTTCTTTGACAAGCGTTCATGGAGCGACGCTACGCGATCTTCATTTCACGCAGTGCATCTCCAACGGCAGCTAGATTGGCGAGCTTCATTTCCGAATATTTGCGGGAGATCACGAGGCCCTGGGCGCCGCCCCTGTAAGCGGCCATCGTTACTTCCTTTGTGACTGGCGGGGTGCAGCGGCTGAAGTTCGGGTCCATGTTCGAGATATCCACGTCAATGCCAGGCCAGATCTGGGTGTTCGTACCCTGAACTCCCTCAACGCAGCGTTTTGTCTCGCGATAAACATAATCGGGAGACAACCCGGTATACGGTAGTTCCTCGTAACCGCGCTCGCGGTAATTCATGATGTGATATTCAAACTCCAGCACGTCTTCAATGCGCATGTCGCCGTACAGAGTGTTCCGCGTACTGGTGATGTAGGTTTCCATGCGTGTCCCACCGAGGTTGTGGTACACCGTCATCTTCAGATAGTCAGAGTATTTACTGAGCTCCTTCAGATCGGTTTGCGCCCGGAAGAACGGGCTGAAGCTATGCGCGTGCCAGACATGCCAGCCAACCTGCATCTGCGGCTTAATGGACTTTACGAGTTTATAGATAGCCTCATAGGTTTCGTGAACGCTATCGTTCCACATCGTTTCCCAAGCGAGAATCTCCGGGTAGCGAAACAGAATACGCCAGAGTGTGACATAGTAGCCATCGCCAGGACGCTCGCCTGAGCGGCAGCTACGCACCCAGGTCTCCAGCGCGTGAAAACCTTCGAAAGCGCGCTCGACATTGATGCTTCGTTTGCGTGCTTTCTCCTGACAAAAGCTGCAGAAGCAGGTGACACGAGATGGATCGTTCCCATTCCGGTTGTGAACCGATTCGATCATGTTGCCGAACGCGCCATAGCGCTCTGAGCCCCACATAATGCCATCGATGTCATAGGAGCGACTGAAATCTTCCATGAGATCAAGCAGGAAATTGTGATGGTCCGGATTATTGAAGCATACGGTGCGGGCGTTTCTTCCGTACAGATCTTTCTCCTGGATCTTATCGACGTTCGGAACAGACGGGCTCCAGACGTCTTCGCTCCAGGTGTACACTTTCACGCCGCGTTTCTTAGCTACGGGAATGACAAGTTCGAGGATGTTTAGCTTGCCATGGTCAGGTGCCTTTACGTCTTTAATGACGGTGTTCTTGTAGTACTGCAAGTGTGGCGTTGCGTAATTGCCGCCGTGGAAATGTTCGTCGTATTTCTGGAACTCCGTGGTCGGGAAGGGGATGGCCCGGCAACTGGCGGCTGGCAATTCCGTTCCCGTACGTGAAAGTGGCAAGAAAAAGGGTATTGACGAGTGCTTTTTCCTGTAGGATATCCAGGACTTTTTCAGTTCCTTCGTCGAGGAATGAAATAGAGCCGATCTGGATTCCGATGACTTGGCTGGAAATCGGTTTGGTTATAGAAGGCGCTTGAACTTGAGCGCCCAAAGCCGAGGCTCCTGATCCCATCGCAGCCAGAAATGTACGCCGGTCGATCTCAGTCGATGTCATGATGCGACACCCAGCCTCCGGACCGCGTCTCCCGCGCCGCTGAGATTGCCGAGTTTCATTTCAGAGTACTTTCGCGAGAGAATAACGCCCGGCGCACCAGCGCGGAAAGCAGCCAGTACAGCGTCCTTCGTTCCCTGCGGCGTGCACTTACTATACTTTTGCGCAGTAGGAATATCGATGTCGATGCCGGGCCAAATGAGAGTATTCTTGCCTGCTATTCCGTCCATGGCGCGCTTGGTTTCGCGATACACGTAGTCACTCGATAGCCCGGTAAAAGGAATTTCAGGGTAGCTCCTCTCCTCGAAATTCATCGCGCTATATTCAAATTCGAGGAGAAGCTGTTTCGGAGTGTCGCCATAAATCGTCTGGCCCACGCTGTCGATGTAGCTAGCCATACGCTCTCCGGCACAGTTGTGATACATAACCATCTTGAGAAAATCCGAATATTCGGAGAGCACTTGGAGATCCTGCTCGGCTCTGTAGATGGGGTTGAAAGAGCTGTTATGCCAGATATGCCATCCAACCGGCACATTTGATTTTGCGGATTTGACGGTTTTATAAATAGCAGAGTAAGTTTCTCGGAGACTTTCGGTCCACAACATTTCCCAGGCAGCGATTTCAGGGTAATTTAGTAAGATGCGCCAGAACGTGACATAGTAACCATCAACAGGACGACTCCCAGCCCGCCCGGCCCGGACGAACTTCTCGAGCTCGATAAAACCCCGGCGGGCGCGCTCAACATTGATGCCGCGGGCTCGAGCTTTGTGCTGGCAGAACTCGCAAAAACAAGTGACGCGGCCCGGATCGCTGTGCGCCCCCCCATGCATTGCTCCTAAGGAATTACTCAGCGCGCCCTGCCTTTCGGAACCCCACATCAACCCGTCGATTTCGTACGAACGGGTGTAATCTTCCACCAGGCCCGTAAGAAAGTTATGGTAATTCGGATTGTTGAAGCAGAGCGTGTGAGCTTTCTGGCCGTGCAGATCGACTTCCTGAAGCTTCTCGATATTGGGGATGTCTGCGCGGAAGACATCTTCGAGCCAGCAAATCGTCTTCATGTCGCGTTTTCTTGCTGCAGGCAAAACCGTCTCGAGAATATCCAGATTGCCGTGGTCCGGTGCGCGCGTCTCCTTCAGGACCGTATTCTTGTAATACTGCGGATGCGGAGTTGCGAAGTTGCCGCCGTGAAAGTTCAGATCGTACTCCTGTTTCCCATGATCCGGGAGAGGCTGTCCGGGTACCTGGCGGCCCGCGATACCGCGGCCATAGGTGAACACGGCGAGAAACAGCGTGTTTACTGCGCCGCGCTGCTGAAGAATATCCAGCGTCTGTTCGGTACCTTCATCGATAAAGGAAACCGCGCCGATCTGAATCCCGATCATCTTCTTGGAAGGGCCGGCTGCTTGCAGAAACACAGGCGTCGCCGAAATGGCTGCGGCCGTTCGGAGGAATTGGCGGCGGTCCCACTGATTGTCAGTCATATGATTTGCAAAGCTCAAAAGTAAACCTTTAGCGCCAGTTGGAGTATTCGGTTCGCGTTCAGTGTAGTGGTCACGGTACCCGCGGATGAGGAACCGATAGTTGCATTAGGCGCTGCAAATGTCGGCCTGTTGAACAAGTTGAACGCCTCGGCGCGAAATTCAAGCTGCCGGCTTTCGAGAATGCTGAAGCGTTTTTCGAGCGTCATATCTAACTGAATCAGCGATTGAGCTGTGAGGATATTGCGGCCTGAATCACCATACGTATATTTCGCGGGAATAGCGAAGTCATTCGTATTGAACCAGGCATGGGCGGTTTGATTCGACAAGCCGGGGTCTCCCACCAGGTTGGGCCTTTGGCCGCCGACACCCGTATTGGCTTGATCTCCGGAAATTACAGGAGTGAACGGCAACCCGGATCGCGCCGTCAAAATCCCGGCGAGCTCCCAGCCTCCTAAAATCCCGTCGACGAAACGATTCGCATTTCCAAGGAACGCTCTTCCATGGCCAAAGGGCAGTTCGTAAACAGAACTGACGGTGAGGTTATTCGGGAGGTTATAATCGCAGACCGCGCGATTCGCCGATAACAGCGACACGGTTAAAGGCCCGTTTTGGTTGCTGCCTTCATCAATGCATTTGCTAAAGGTGTATGACGCCAGTAGCTGGTATCCCGCTGAGAAGCGCTTTTCCAGCGTAACCTGGAGTGCGTTGTAGTTAGCGTTTCCGTTCATCTCTCCTATCGAGAACTGGCCCCACTGAGGGTATGGCCGGCGAGCCTGAATGGCCCCTGCCGCAGGAGCGGGAACATTATCCGGCACTGAGATGAGCTGTTCATGAGTCGTTTTGTTTCCTACATAGGCCAGCGTTAACGCCATGTCTCTTACCCATCGCGTCTGCACCGCAAGATTCCATTGCTGGATGTAGGTCTGCTGAAGCTGTAGCTGCGCCGAGAAGACGTTCGGTTGCATACAAGTCAGCAGGGCTGAATTCGTACCCGGGCAGGCCTGTCCCGGGTGCGGATTCGCGGAAACCAGCGGCTGGCGCTGGAAAGGATTTGCCCAGTTGAAGCTGGGTGTTGGCACGGTGTTGTTCACGGTTTGCGTGATTTCGAACGGCGGCACCTTTGCCCATTGCAGCGTAAGATTCGTATCGAGATATTCATCGAACATGCCATAAGCGCCCCGTACTACGACACGCTCATTTCCTCCCGGCTGCCAGGCAAACCCGAAGCGCGGAAGCCACTGGCCAGATCCGGTTCGGCGGATGGATTGAGGCAGTCCAAGCTGATTCGTACCAACGATGCGATCGCTGAACAAGGGCAGCAGTAAGGGCGTTTCCGGCTGCGGAATGGGGTCCAGCAACCCGTCGGAACTGCTCGTGGGGATCACGACTTTTCCGCTTGCGTAGTCGAATGCCGAGGTCTGGCCGTTAATGCCGTTGAAGAACGGATTGTACGCCCACCTGATGCCCACGTTCAGCGTCAGATTGTGGAAAGCGCGGTAATCGTCTTGTAAATACAGAGCCCACTGATTGGCATAATTGCCATAAAGAGCCAGCGGGTAAGCACGGAAAACGCTCGAAGGGTAACCAAGCAAGTAATCGCCGAAGCTGTTTCCTGTGTAGTTCGTCGTGAAACCGAACTGCCCCTCCTGTGATTGTCCGTTGAAGAAGCCGTGCGTCTGATGATAGAGCTGTCCTCCGAATTTGATGTTGTGCTTCCCATTGCTGTAGCTTAGCGCCTCGCTATATTGCCAGGTGCGGATTCGATTCGCCTTGGGCAGGCTGTTGCTGCCCGAGCCATTGAAACCGGAGAAACCAGAGAGCGTGATTAACGGGAAACTAGGGCTCAGCTGGGTTTGCTCAAAGCCCGTAATTCCTGCGTCCGCGTCATAATTCTTACCCGGCAACACAGCGCCGAAAAGAAAGTAGTCGCGATAATAGGCGAAGCGGGCTTCGTTCAGCCAGCGCGGGTTGATGATGCGGGTCCAGGCGAGTGCTGCGTTCTGCCCGCGGCTATGGAGCGGCTGAATGCCCAAGGCGGGATACTGATTCGGATCACTCTCCAGGTTGTCTGCAATGGAGTAGCGCGCCATGAGGTGGTCCGGTTGCGTCACCTGCGCGTCCACTCTTATATCTGCTTTGTAAATGTCGAGGCTTTGAGGCGCGTTGAAAGCGCCCTCAGCCTGGGTGGGCATGGGGCCGCCCACAGTGCCTCCGAACTGGTTTCGCGAGCCGCAGGCGCATGATCGGCGTCACGTGCGTGGATCAGCAGTTGATCGGTAAGAACGGGACGACTTGGGATTCGGCACCGAAGCCCAGGATGCACACAACGCCAGTGATCGCGTAACCGACGAGGACTTCGCGGTTCGATATGGTTCGATCACGAACGCACTCGAAGATCTGTTTTCGCTCTCATGGTGCTGAGGGGTCGTGATTTGACAGGGAGCCGTGACTCCGGCGCCAAGTCGGCGAGGAGCACGCCGTGAGCCATTTAGCAGAGCCGATTCGATTATCACCGCAGGTACGTGCGAGTCTCGACCACCTCATTGCGTCTGTGAAGGCACAGACTCTCGAGGACTGCTGGCAAAGAAACTTGACGGCCGCTATGAGCCTGGGCAGCGTTCCGGAGCCTGGCTGAAGCGTCGATTGCCTCAATTACCGCCGTGAGCAACGATGAGTTCCTCAGACAAGGCCCACAGGCGCTCACCCATTGCATCGTCTCGCGCGGCCGGACTCGGTTCGGTGATTTTGCAATCGCTGAAATACTGGCCGGTTACGCTAGCCACTTCAGGATGTGCGGCGAGGTAGCACTGCGTTGCCGCGCCCTGGGGAATAGTTTTTGTGAACAGGCGAGCGATAGGTGAGAGTGCCCGCATGGGCACCCCTAAGTTACGCGCCAGATTGGTATCGGCGATGACGCCAGGATGCAGCGTGTTCACGATAATGCCGTCGCCACTCAAGCGGCGTGACAACGCACGGGCGAACAGGATTCTGGCGACATTCGACTGCCCATAGAAGACCCAGGGTTTGTACTCACGATGACCGGAGAGATTCTCGAATTCGATACCGGCTGCAGTCGCGCGCGTGTGTGCGCTGCTCGCCAAGATAACGATACGTGCACCGGCATGTTTAGGAATGGTGTTCAGAACGCCTGTGATGAGCATGAAGTGAGAAAGATAGTTGACGACGAATTGCTTCTCCAACCCGTACAGTTGCTCCAACTTCGGAAGCGCCATGATGCCGGCGTTGGCAATCACAATGTCGACGTGTCGACCAGTGGAGCGGACTCTCGCGATGGCCTTCTTCACCGACGAGAAGTCGCTCAGGTCACAGGCCAGCGGCGTGGTGCTGCCACCGACCTTTGCGCAAGCTTCTTGGGCTGTTTTCAGGTTACGGGCGGCAGCGACGACGTGTGCGCCATGGCTAGTCATCTGTCGTAGGGTTTCGAAGTCGAGGCCAGAGTTGCAGCCGGTAAGGAGCACGGTTTTGCCGGCGAGATTGATGTCTTTGAGAACCACATCCGTGGTGGAACGGGCGTTAAATGAACTCTTCATGTTTAGTTCCAGGTGGATTACGAGCTTTCCCTTGGGGTTGCCGTGCTGTTCCACTGCCATCAGCGCGGGGATGGCATTGGATAGCGATACGGTCTTGCCGATCGACGGCACCAGTTTCCTGTGGCCGCCATATCGGCCACTTTCGCCAGTACATTCGGCGTTGCCTTTGCGACGACCATCTTGTGCCTTCTCGAAAGCATGATTCCGAATAGCTTGCCAGAGAACGACTCCGTCCGGCTTCAGCAGGGCACGGCCCTGCTTGAGGGACAGCGTTCCGGCCGTGTCGAATACGACGTCGAACTGATGGTGTAGCGGTGCGACCTGGAATCGCTGGCAGTCGACTACATCATGAAGTCCGAGCGCCCGTGCCTCGTCCATCGCTACGCCCCGGCAGCTGCCGGCGACACGGGCACCGAGCGCGACGGCGAGTTGTGAAGCGGCACGGCCGACGCCGCCGAGGCATCCGTGGACGAACACTGATTGACCGGGCTTCAGTTGGGCCTTGTCAACCAGACCACACCAGGCTGTCGTACCCACGATAGGCAAGCTAGCAGCCTGCACAAAAGACAATGCGGCCGGTTTTACAACCACGAGTTTTTCATCGGTTATCAGCTTGTCTGCAAACGCCCCACCAGCCTTCATGGTTGTTGTACCCAGCACTTCGTCACCAACCTTGATCCGGATGACGGACGGACCGACAGCCTCGACAACTCCTGAGAAATCGCTGCCCATGGCACGTGGGAAACTGAGCCCCGTCATGAACTTCATCACGCCGTTTCGAATTTTCCAGTCCACCGGGTTGGCAGATGCTGCCTTGGTACGAACGACAATCTGGCCTGTCCCTGGTTTTTTAAGCTCGAACTCTTCGAGCTGCATCGTCGCGGGGCCACCGTACCGGTGGTATTGAATGCGCTTCATGTTATGGTTTTCCTGTTTTTATTTGCTGTATTCCGCCGATGGCCCGTTCATCGGACCTGCAACTAATCGCGGCCAACTACTTCGCCGGTGCCGATCACGTTGACTATGCGCCTTTCGTATGACGATGCGATGTGACGATCGCCCGCCCAAACGAGCGCAGCCAGCGACTCGGAGTTGCTCGCCCATTGTCAGGTACGTCGTCACGGATGCGAGGTGGACCAAACGGAGCAAAGCCGTGCTGATGCAGCAGGCGCATCTCCGAGCCATGTAGTTGTCCTCTGTCAAACCAGTTGTGCAGCCAGGATGTCGCGCAGTGCCCGCGCGGGACGACCGGAAAGACGCTCGATATCCCTGTCACGATGTCGAACTTGCCCTTAATGAAGGTGGTCTTGATCTCCGTCATTGCGTCAAGGATCACCTGAGGCAGACCTGCCTGGGCCAACGCGACGCGGAGTTGGTTCACCGTGATAGGGGCATAGCTGATCGGCTTTCCGACGATTTCCGAAACGATGGCCGCTCGCTCAGGGCCGGTGATGCTGGCAGGGCCGGTCAGGTTGTAGATCGCCCCTGCATGCCCTTCGCCGAGCAGCGCGCCGGCCGCAGCGGCTGCAACATCATCTCGGGACACGTAAGCCACGCGCTCGTCGCCCAACCCTGCGAGCACTCCGCCGCCCAAGGACATCTTGATCTCGTCTGCCATGGACTCGGCGTAGTAGTTCATGCGCAGAATGGTCCAATGCGTGGCCGTCCTGATAAGCGCTTGCTCGCCTACCCAATAGGCTTTTCCCAAGGACGGGCGGCTGCCTCATGCGTGCCGGCGGCAGACATCAGGAAGACATGCGCGACTCCGGCTTGCGTGGCGGCGTCAATGGCCGCCCTGAGTTGCCTGCCGCGCACGCCGGGGGCAAGCTCTGCACTCGGAATGATAAGCAAGACGTCCAGACCCTCGTAAGCTTGCGCGAGCGACTCCGGCGTGTTGTAGTCACCTCCTGCCAAAGCAGTTGCAGGGTCAGGTGCCGGTGACGGCGGAGCTGATCCTGGATGGCGGCGAAGTCCGGCTGCGACTTCTTGGGTGCCAGCCTGGAATCCGAGTATCGGAACAGCGCCGTTTCTACGCGGGCGTCATCCCAATCCTCCGGTAAGGGCCAACCCAAATCGGCTGCCTCGGCGCGTTTCAAGTACTCGTGTACGGTGCTGACGGAAAGCGAGCAGCTACGTGCGATCTGCCGCTGATCGAGCTTCAGTTCATATCGAAGTCTTAGGACTTCTTTGATGCGACGCATGGACTTTCTCCTGGCCGGCAACGGATCCTCCCTGTTCGGAAGGTCTCTTACCAGCGATGATGTCCAGCACCGCTACCTGTGGAAATTATTCCGGCTCAAGCCGAACACCATTCCGGGATCCACCGAAAACTGTTCGGCTTCCCGCCGGAATGCTGTTCGCTTTCAGCCCGGAATGCTGTTCGGCTTCGTCCCGGAATCGTGTTCGCTTTGCCCCGGATTCCGCAATGGCAAACGCCGTTTCACAAAAACCGCTTGCTAGGAAAGCTGCGATCGCGTAGCCTATGTTTCGAGAGTCGCTAACTTTCAACGGAATTCTGGGCAACCTCGTTCGCAAGCGGCTGGGCTTGCAAGCCAGCCTCTATCAAATTCTACAGATCTTGAGCGTTACGCTTTTTGAGAAAACGGCCATTTTTCAGGCACTTCAGCCACCGGACTCCGCAGAGAATTTACTCGATTCCCCCAACCAATTGAATCTCTTCATCTTATAGCCGGACAGCAGTGCATCATCGTCTACAGCAAGCGCGTAGGCACAACCCTAAACGTATGCACCGATATGGGACGCCAAGTTTGGGGACTTCTCGCGAAGAGCTCCAGTCATCATCACCGAGTGGATTTCCGGAGCGTATTTCTGTGACGCCGATACGCCGGAATCCACCGTGCAATTCCTTCAGTACCTGCAGGAACATGGAATTGGTCTTGAGGTGGGTGTTTGGGAATGGACTTCAGGAGGCTTCGGTAGCGCCCGCAGGGACTTTCCTTCGCCCAAAGTCTACAGCTTTATGGCCTCTCGTGTCACCAGAAGGGCTACGGC